>NZ_JACHCE010000001.1 GCF_014200605.1 Pedobacter cryoconitis
AGTATTATTACCAGCAGTTGGATCATTTTCATTTCCTGTGATCGTCGCTGTATTGGCATAAGGGCCGGTAGCATTAACGGTAGCGGTAATAGCTAAGGCAGAACTTAATCCACTTCCCAAAGTACCTATGTTCCATACACCTGTGCCAGGAACATAAGTTGTACCCAAAGCAGGAAGTGAGCTTACATAAGTATAGCCTGCCGGAAGTAAATCATTAACAGTAATACCTGTGCCTGTACTAGGTCCGTTGTTTGTCGCTACAATATTAAATATAACATTGCTGCCTACTAAAGGAGCAGGGTTACTAACTGTTTTCACCACAGACCTGTCACTGGTTGCAACTGGCACCGGTGTTATTGAAGAAGTATTATTTCCAGGTACAGGATCAATTTCAAGACCTGTAATTACTGCTGTATTTATGTAAGGACCTACCGGATTTACCGTTGCGGTAATGGTCATGGTAGAAGAAGCTCCGTTTGCTAAAGGCCCTATAGTCCATGTTCCGGTTAAAGGGATATACGATGTTCCTGCCGCAGGGGTAGAACTCACATAGGTATAGCCTATTGGAAGTAAATCAGTAACTACAGTTGCATTACTGGTACTTGGACCATTGTTCGTAGCCACCAGTGTAAAGACAACATTACTTCCTACTGCCGGAGTCAGATTATTAACTGTTTTTACAATTGATTTATCTGAAGCCGGAACTGGTACTGGTAAAATTGTAGAGGTATTATTCGCGGCAACCGGATCGGTTTCATTTCCTGTAATGGTCGCTGTATTTGAGTAAGATCCCGTTGCATTTACTTTAGCGGTAATGGTCAGGGTAGAGGTTGCCCCATTTGCTAAAGCCCCTATAGTCCATAATCCGGTAGCGGGAACATAAGTTGTACCTGCTGGTGGCGTAGAACTTACATAGGTATATCCTGCCGGAAGCAGATCAGTAACTGTAATTCCAGTACCATGACTTAGTCCGTTATTTGCTGCAACCAGGGTAAATACAACATTGCTGCCAATCTGAGGTGTTAAATTATCGACAGTTTTTACGATTGCCCTATCTGTAACTGCTACCGGTACTGGTGTAACAGTTGCAGTATTATTACCAGCAGTTGGATCATTTTCATTTCCTGTGATCGTCGCTGTATTGGCATAAGGGCCGGTAGCATTTACCGTAGCAGTAATGGTCAATACTGCACTTGTGCCATTTGCTAGGGTACCGATAGTCCATATACCTGTGCCAGGAACATAAGTTGTACCCAGAGAAGGAAGTGAGCTTACATAAGTATAACCTGCCGGAAGTAAATCCGTAACTGAGGTCCCTGTACTTGCGCTTGGCCCGTTATTGGTAGCAGTTAATGTAAATATGACATTGGTACCTATAAGCGGGGTTGGGTTACTGACCGTTTTTGAGATAGTACGGTCGGCAGCTGAGGCGGGGACTGGTGTGACAGAAGAGGTGTTATTAGCAACCACAGGATCATTTTCGATCCCTGTAATCGCAGCTGTATTTATATAAGGCCCGGTCGGATTGACAGTAGCTGTAATAGTCATCGTTGCACCAGCTGTACTCGCCAGGTTTCCAATAGCCCATAAACCAGTCAGGTTAACATAGGTACCTGCAGTAGGCGGAGTATTACTGACATAGGTATAACCAGCGGGAAGAAGGTCTGTTACATTAACTCCTGTGGCCGGACTTGGTCCGTTGTTCACTGCATTTAAGGTAAAAATAACATTGCTGCCTACTATTGGAGTTGGATTATTTACAGTTTTGGTGATTTGACGGTCTGTCGTTAAAACCGGTACAGGTACTATCGTTGAGGTATTATTTGCAGTCACAGGGTCACTCTGATTTCCTGTGATCGTTGCAGTATTGGCATAAGGCCCGGTTAAGTTAACAGTTGCCACCATGGATAATGTAGCAGTACCGGTATTTGCTGCCAGGTTGCCTATAGTCCATACACCGGTTCCGGAATTATAAGTTCCAGCCGAAGGTATTGCGCTGACAAATGTATATCCAGCCGGAAGCAGGTCATTTACTGTAACCCCGGTTGCATTGTTATTTCCCAGGTTATTTGCCGTTAAGGTAAAAGTGACGTTGCTACCAATTGAAGGTGTTAGACTGCTTGCTGTTTTGGTAATAGATAAATCTACAGGGGAATCCAGAGATACACCAATTACAACAACATCACCAGAACTTGAATTTGCTGCTGACCATGCCGTTCCGGTTGCAGCCGCTGACCGCATATATACCCTTAGTGTTATTGTTGTAAGGTTCTGTCCGCTAAAAAGCACACTTCCGCATGCCCCGCCAGCTCCGCAGGTTGCGTCAGGGGTAGCGGCATTATTAGTAATCGAAGTACCTGAAACTGTTAATTCTGAAGTTCCAGAAAGTTTAGATAGAGTTATTCCTGTGGTAAGCAATGTATATTCCTGAGCTAATTTAATGGAGGATGATGCACCCATCCCACCGAAATGTATGACAGGATTATTAACAGGCCTGCTGAAAGTTATAGTTAAGTCTGCCATTTGAACTCTACCTCCAACTGGCACATTTGCGTTTCTAAGTACTGTTGCAGATGTAAGGAGAGAGATGCCATAATTTGTAGCCGCACTTATACCATTACCAGGACCGCCGCTATTTAAAGGGCTGGAAGTAAATGATGCATCAACTCCTCCTCCGACTCCACCCTGGGTAATAAAGGATGACCCGGCTATATACTGATCTGTACCTGTTCCAAGTCCTCCTCCAAAGAAAACACCTGGGTTAACAGGTAAAGCAGTTAATGGCCAGCTGGCTGTACTATATTGCTGATTACTCAGGCTATAGGTGACCGTGACAGGTGAACCGCCTGCATTATAAGTTGCTGAAGTTGTTCCAGTTGGATTGTTCGTGTTTTCTAATAAGGTCACCGTCTGTGGAAGAACAGTAGGCCCATTGGCAGCAGTACTGCCTGAGCCAGCAAATAACTCAAGAGTCTTCGGATTCTGGGCTAAGCTCAAAAAAGGGAAGAAGAAAAGAGAGAGCGCAAATATTTTTGCAGAGAGAGGTAAAGTAAATAGTCTTTTCATCGCAGAAGGGCTTAATACTTTTATGGTGGTATTACCATATAGTAATAGCTACGCTGGATTTCATGCCGTGCCTCTGATTTTTTAAGAAAAAATCTCCCTTCCCGTAAAATTTTTAACGTAGCTTTTTATATTTAAAAGAGAATAATTGTTTGTTCTGATCTTAAAACAGAATTAAGTAACCTGAAAAAAATAGAAACCTAGCTTTAGGTCACTTTTAAAAAAGAGAGTAGCATTTTTCATAAATTTAGATTTACGTTAATAGATTAAAATTTTCTAATTAAACTTTATATATAGGTGTATAATGTTAATTTCTATTCAGTAAATCTAAAATTAGAAATAAATAATAGATTGATTATCTGATATTTCTGTTCAGTTTGTTCATTTTCTTTAGGGTAAAACCTCTGGGAATAAAATCACAAAAAAAATGGGTGTGTCTTAATTATTTAAGACACACCCATTTTTTTTGAAAGATTTTAAAACTATTTCTTCGCGTCAGCCAATAATGCTGTATTTAAACGAATATATTCAGGATTCTTAATTTCTGTAGCTATTTTAATACCAGCTGCTGCACTTTCTGCTGCACCTTTTTTGTCGCCCATTTTAAGCTGAACGCGGCCTTTCCATAATTTGATCCATGGACCTTTACCACCATCTGCAGCATCTGCTGCATTCATCCATTCCATTGCTTTATTCAGGTCTTTTCCATTTTCCAGATAATAAATAGCTGACTGGAAATATGGTTTTTTATCACCTTTCATAGCCTCATCAATACTAGCCATTACTTTTGCATCAATATCTGTAGTCAGATTTACTGATACTAAAGTATTATCCCAGGTTAATTGCATTACCGCTTTTGTTGGCAACACATTCGTAAATCCGATAGTAAAAGTTTCTACGTTATCTTTTACAATAGCTGGCTTAACTTTGAACCTTAAAAAATCCTCAGATTCTTTGTAGTCATAAGCACCCCATTGTTTAGTGTTCTTGTTTAGAATTATTGTCCATTCAGTTTTGCCTGGAATAGTAAATAATGCATAATCACCTGCAGGAACCGGCTGGCCTTCTAAAGTGACATTGTCCGTGAAAGTAATTGTTGTTGCACTATTTGCACCTGTGCGCCATACTGATCCGTAAGGCTCCAGTTCACCAAATACTTTACGTCCTTTAGTATTTGGACGAGCGTATTTAACAGTAATTTTTCCAAGACCAAAGTCCTGTATTAAAGTTTGGCCAGAACTTGGCTGAGGGATATTTATACCCTGTGCTTTAAGATCTGCATTCAGGCTTACCGCCAGAATAAGCAGAAGTGCTGTTTTGAGTAATGTGTTCATTAGAATAAGTTTTGTTTAGACAAAACTACTGTTATGTTTTATAATACAAACCTTTTCTATCTATAAGTGTTAATGCCTAAACAAAACTTACTCTAATTAATATGATTATGAAACAATTAAGTTTATTTGGCTTGTTAGTTATCGGAGCCTGTTCTATCCAGGCATGTACAAGTCCAGAAAACCATGGCGTAAAAGGTGATTCTACAGCTATGGATTCAAGTAAATCAGACAGTTCTAAAATGAGTTCAAAGATGAGCGGTACAACTCCTGCTGATCCTACTAATCAATCAAAAGTTGACGGAGACGAAGCAACCTTTATGAAGTCGGCAGCTTTGGGCGGAATGATGGAAGTAGATCTGGGGCAGATTGCTCAAAAATCAACTAATCCTGATGTGAAAGCTTTTGCAGCAGAAATGGTAAAAGATCATTCTAAGGCTAATGCAGAACTTAAAGCATTAGCTGAAAAAGACAAAATTATTTTGCCAACTGAGTTTCCTGCGGAAGATAAAGCGCATATGGATATGATGAAAAGCATGACGGGCACTGCTTTTGACAAGCACTATATCGATATGATGGTTACTGACCATGATAAAACTATAGCCTTGTTTAAATCTGCCGCGGCTTCTCAAACAAAAGAAGTAAGCGAGTTTGCTAAAAAGATGCTTCCAATTATTACGGGGCACTATGAAAAAGCAAAAGCTATTCAGTCAAAATTGAAATAATCTTAAGGAAAAATAGTTTTAAATGAAGAAGGGCATTTTGTAATTAAACAAAATGCCCTTTTCTTATCCCTGAACTCTAACAGGGTCAAGAACCTGAGTGATCAGTTTTAATTTCTCTTCAGCTTTCTGTAACTGATGATGTAATTCCTGGGCAGCCATATCTGTCTGTAGTTTTAATTCAGGAATCAGTTCTCTGTAATAGTTAATTCCTTTAAATAGCTCCTCTCTGAATTTTTCAAAGTATTTAGTCTTCTTCGCATTTAAATCATGCAATTGCGCACTCAGGTCTTTTTTCAGGTAGTCAACATATAAATGCAGCTCATTTATAAATAAATTTGGGCGATTGAATTTGAAAGTGATTGTTTCCCTTCCATAAATATGATTGATCATTTCTTTCAGTGTATACTGTCTGGAGAAATAAGCCAGATTTGGACCAGGACAAATACTTACTGCTTTATTCTCTCTGGGTTTTAGCATATCATTCTTTAGATAAGCTGACGCACAAAGCCCTTCACACAGACAAATTTTCTCAGTAATCGCTTCAAACTTCCTGGCAAAGAGTACAGGATCTTGCTCAGTCGCTTCCAGTTGTTTAATTTTTAAATGCTGGTATTCTCTGGACGCTGTACAAATTGGCAATGCAGTAAATTCAGTATTTGTAGACAAAAACTTTTTCGTACAGGGGCTGCCTGGTCTTCCTTTTTCTATCCTTTGTAAACGTTGTTCTTCTATGGTGCTATTTCTGAAATTATTAAACAATACCCCTAAAGGCGACGAATCGCTTACATAAAAATCATCCTGTTTCGCTTTTGTCAGTGCCTCTAATGTTTGCGTATCCACGTTAGTCGCTTCAGGAACTAATAGAAAGGGGCTTCCCCATCCGGTAGCATCCAATTGATAATAGTTAAGCAGAAAAGCATTTTCTCCTGCAGTACCAATTCCGCCCTGAGCTGTAAACTTGAGTATAGGGTCCTGAAGTATAGAAATGCCTTTATTTAATAACGCATTTTGATAGATCGCTGATAATTCTTCACGCAGTTCATTTCTCTTTTGCTTAAATTCTTCTAAAATCGGGCCTAGCAGTAAACCTTCTGTTGCAAAAGCATGGCCTCCGCAATTCAGACCTGATTCTACCCTGAATTCAGCTACCCAAAGCCCCTTTTTAGCAAGCATTTTTGCCTGTATTAAAGCTGATCTGAAATCACTGACTTTCAAAATGATTTTCTTTTTAATCTGCCCGTTTAAATCAGGATAGAAATCAAGACAATTTTCCATATACGTATAGAGTCTTGGATTCAAACCAGCAGATATAACAACTGATGAAGCTAATTTACTGTTCCCAAAACCTCTCATCGCGGCAAGCGCATCTGTATAATCGTTTCCTAAGTTTTCCAGATCAGCTGTGTAATTCGCCTTATCCACTTTAGACATGATATTCACATCAATATTTCCTGCTTTCATTTGCAAACGTAATTCCTGTTGCAGACTTTCTTTTGCTGTTCCTTCAGGTAATTGAAGCATCTGAAGATACTGGGCTTTCAGTATAGATTTTTCAGGAAGCAGTTCAAAATAAGTATGGATATCTGCCCCTGTTACAAATGGTTCATTTTTTAGTGCGTTAAACTGCCGGTCAACCAGTTGACTGATTAAATCAAGATAAGCGGTTATCCTTTTTGCACGGCCATCATTATCTTCTTTTTTAATCAGTGTATAATCAAGATTATTTGCTGCAGAATGGAACTTCCTCATTCGCTCTGTCAGTTCATCATCAACGATAGAAAGGACAGAAGAAATACCATATCTGGCCACTTTTAAAGGAGTGTCAATGGAGTAGCCTAATCCCAAAACGGGTATGTGAAAAGTGTGGGTCATGCAATTATATGATTAGCTGTAGGCCGGCAAAATAGGGGAGAAAATTGGGGATAAAATATGACATGGATCATTATTTTTTATGATTTATATGGGCATCATGGATGACTTATATCATGGATAGGGCCAGAAGATGAGCGGATATTTGTGTTATAAAAACAACATATTATGGCAACTTTAACATTAAACACCGCCCCATCCCTTAGTCTATGGTCTAAATACTTAAACTTTGCGGATAGTCAGAAGCCAAATCACTTAGGCTGGTTTTTAGTTTCTATTGTTTTACACGCTACCATACTGGTTCCATTAACTTTTGTTGTGGTGTATTCATTAGGTGGTCATGTGATTCCATGTCTGGCAGCCAGTATGCTGATCTTCTTCGCTAATATTGTGGCAAATATGAGCAGTGCAAGTACCAGGGTAACCATAGGCGTATTTTATTTAAGCTTATTAATTCATGCAGTTATACTTGCAGTTACCGTTGCAGGTATCTAAACTCTTAATGCATTTTCTATATTTGTAAAAATCGATTATGGAAAAAGCAAGGTTATTAGAGGCAATTATTGAAACAGCCATTGATGGAATTATCACTATTGATCAAAGAGGAAAAATAGAAAGCCTTAACCCTGCGGCACTTCAACTTTTTGGATATACAATAGAAGAGGTTATCGGGCAAAATATAGCTAAGCTTATGCCCGAACCTGACAAGGGAAGACATGACGGCTATCTTTCCAAATACCACGATACCGGTGAAAAACATATCATTGGTAAAGGGCGTGAAGTCAAAGGACTTCGGAAAGATGGCTCTACATTTCCTTTCAGATTGGCTGTAAGTGAGGTGCAATATGAAAACCGGAAAATATATACTGGTTTTATCCATGATCTGTCTAAAGAAAAAGAAGCAGAAGAACGTTTGCAGGAATATGCTGCAGAACTGGAAAGCCTGGTTGAGGAACGGACTAAATCATTAAAAAAGACTGTCACTGCTTTAAGAGAAGCAAAAGAAGAGGTTAGTTTATCACTTGAAAAAGAAAAAGAGCTGAACCAGATGAAAAGCAGGTTTGTCTCTATGGCATCCCACGAATTTCGTACCCCACTGAGTTCGGTACAGCTTTCTGCTTCTCTTATTGAAAAATATGCGCAGCCTTTTCAAAACTCAAATATTGAGAAGCATGTACATAAAATAAAAAATGCTGTAGGTAACCTGACTACCATCCTTAACGATTTTCTATCTCTTGAAAGACTGGAAGCCGGAAGGGTAGAACCTGCATTTCAACCTTTTGATCTGGTTAAATTAGCAGAAGAAATTACGGAAGAGATGCAGATGATTGCCAAGCAGGATCAAAACATTATCTATCAGCATACAGGACTGGAAAGTATGGTCTCACTGGATCAGAACCTGTTAAAAAATTGCATGATCAACCTGATCAATAATGCAATCAAATACTCCGGAGAAAATACTTTTATTGAGTTTAATACTGAAATTAATGAACAGCAGTATCTGATTACGATCAAAGATAACGGGATCGGGATACCTGATACTGATCAGAGACATTTATTCCAGCCATTTTTCAGGGCACATAATACCGGAAATATCCCCGGCACAGGTTTAGGTTTAAATATCGTACTCCGGTATGTAGGCCTGATGAATGGCGAAGTGCAATTTGAAAGCGAAATCAATAAAGGCACTAAATTTACCCTATCTTTCAATAAAAAGGGAGCAATTCAATAATCAGAATAGAATTCAATACATAGCATGGAACACAGGAAACAAAGGATATTGATTATTGAAGACAATGACGATATCAGAGAAAGCACAGCGGAAATACTTGAACTTGCCGATTATGAGGTTTTCCAGGCTGACAATGGAAAGGCAGGAGTAGAAATGGCACATAGCCATCTGCCAGATCTGATTTTATGTGATATTATGATGCCGGAACTTGATGGCTACGGTGTACTTTATTTACTGAATAAAAACCCGGAAACAGCGGCAACCCCTTTTATTTTCTTAACTGCAAAAGCCGAGAGAATGGATATGCGTAAAGGGATGGAAATGGGTGCTGACGATTACCTGGTTAAACCTTTTGACGATGTCGAACTGCTAAATGCTATAGAAAGCCGTTTTAGCAAAAGAGAAAAGCAAGAGATCTTTTATAGTAAGTCAATTGATAAATTAAACAACCTGGTTTCCTCCAACCAGGGTATCAAAGAGCTGGATAAACTCATGCTCGATCGTAAAGTCCGTACCATTAAAAAGAAGCAGATCATCTATTATGAAGGGGATACTGTTTCGGGAATTTATCTCGTACTCAGTGGAAAGGTAAAAACCATTAAACTTTCCGAAGATGGGCGAGAGCTTTTAACAGGGATGTATGGGGCCGAAGAATATTTTGGAATCCCGGCCCTTTTATTAAATGAACCTTATGCTGAAACTGCTGAAGCATTGGAAGATACAACTGTATGTCAGCTCCCTAAAGAGACGCTTGATGAATTGCTTAACCGCTATCCGGATGTGGCCCGTCAGTTTATTCAAATTCTTTCTAATAATCTGCTCGACAAAGAAGAACAATTATTGCAATTAGCTTATCATTCTGTCCGTAAAAGGATGGCAGAAGTGCTGATACGCCTATGTAAACTGGAGAAACAAGATGGGCAGATTATCCTGCGTATTTCCAGAGATAATCTTGCTGCAATGGCAGGAATGGCTACAGAAACAGTGAGCCGGATTCTAAGTGATTTCAAAGATGAGGGCATTATTGAGCGAAAAGGAAGTCAGATCGGGATCATTGATCAGACGAAGCTTCAGCAAATGAAAAACTGATCCAGATCATATTTATGGCTGACTAACCTCATTCTCTCCAACCTGTTTTCGGGTTAATTTTGCTCATTAACAAATCGATCCGAATGAGAGTAGTAGCCTATAGTATAAAATCTTTTGAAAAAGAGCCACTGGCAATAGCCAACCATAAAAAACATGATATTACGTTAATATCCAATTCGCTGAGTCCTGATACCGTGAGTTATGCGGCAGGAAAAGAGGCTGTTATCGTCTTTACAGAGGATGTAGTCTCGGCAGCTGTAATTAATAGCCTGGCCGATCTGGGAGTGAAATATATCGCTACCAGATCTACGTCAACCGTGCATATTAACCAGCAGGCAGCAGCCAGCCGTAATATTAAAATCGCTAATGTTCCTGCAATTTCGCTAATGGCGGATACTGCCGATGAACTATCCCTCGCACTTGCCAGAGAAACGATCTTAAACCTTGATAAATGGCAGCAAAACCGCTGTTTGGGTTCTGCCTGTGTTTGTTCGAAAGCCTGTGATCAGGTTCATCCTAAAAGCCCTGATCATGAGCATTAAACAATTGATAGCGAAATACCATGTTGCTGCCCCGCGTTATACAAGTTATCCTACAGTTCCTTACTGGAATGCAGAAGGATTTGATCAGGAGAAATGGGCACAGGCAGTAAGTGAATCTTTTACACACAGCAATCATCAGGACGGGATCAGTTTATATATACATCTGCCTTTTTGTGAAAGTCTATGTACCTATTGTGGATGTAATACACGGATTACGCGTAACCACAAAGTAGAAAATCCTTATATTGAGGCAGTATTGAAAGAGTGGTCCTTATACCAAAAACTTTTTGACGATAAACCTATCATCCGTGAACTGCATTTAGGTGGGGGTACACCTACCTTTTTCAGCCCTGAAAATCTTGAACTGCTGATCAGTGGGATTCTTAAGCCAGCTACTGTCCATACCGACGCAGAATTTAGCTTTGAAGCGCATCCTTCCAATACAACACAGGCTCATTTAGATACTTTATATCAATTGGGGTTTAAGCGTTTGAGTCTTGGTATTCAGGATTTTGATCCTAAAGTACAACTGGCAATTAATAGGATTCAAAGTGTCGAAGAGGTATTACTGGTTACTGAACAGGCAAGAACTATAGGTTATCATTCTGTCAATTATGATCTGATTTATGGTCTTCCCCTACAAAATATAGAAGGGTTATCGGATACTATAGCATCAGTACTGGCTTTAAGACCAGACAGGATTGCTTTTTACAGTTATGCACATGTACCATGGGTAAGACCGGGACAGCGCAGATATACCGAAATGGACCTTCCTTCTGCTGCAGAAAAGCAGGAATTATACGAGCTTGGACGTGAAATGTTAAAAGCAGGGGGGTATATAGAAATAGGAATGGATCATTTTACACTAGCTACCGATAGCTTATATACCGCGGAAAAAGAAGGCAGGTTACACCGTAACTTTATGGGATATACCCATCAGTACAGCAAGCTGATGATCGGTTTAGGCGTTTCGTCGATTAGTGACAGCTGGACAGCTTTTGCACAGAATGTAAAAAAGGTAGAGGATTATATCAGTTTGGTTAATGCAGGTGAAATTCCTGTTTTTAAAGGGCATATACTTGATCAGGAAGACCTGGTAATCAGAAGGCATATCTTAAACCTGATGTGTAAAGGAGAAACATCCTGGGCTCAGCCAGAGGAGCAGAGTATTGGTTTTATGAAAGGATTGGAACGAATGACCTTAATTGCTGATGATGGATTAGTAATGATCAAAGGCACAGAGTTAAAAGTAACCTTATTGGGAAAACGATTTTTAAGAAATATCTGTATGGCACTCGATTCAAGACTTTACGTTAATCAGCCGCAAACACAACTATTCAGTATGGCAGGCTAATATGAATGCCGGTGAAAACAACAATTATTCAGATCAGACACATATTGCAGTTCCGGCTTTGGCCGGGCTTAAATATGGAATATTAAGTTCCAGCCCACGCAGGATAAACCAGATACCCAGTATGACCATCATGTAAGGAATCACTTTATTGATTCTCCTTCTAAAAATTGCAGTAGTGAAACCTGCACTTATGCCGGCAATAAACATTAAAGGCACAGTACCCATTCCATACCAGAACATATATTCAACTGCTGTATGCACAGACCCGGTATTCAATGCGCCAGCTAGTGCCAGGTAGACCAAACCACAAGGCAGAAAGCCGTTTACAATTCCAATGATCAAATGATTTGCTTTATGTTTTAATGCATATCCAAACAACTTGTTAAAAGGCTGCAGCAGTTTAGCGTTAGCTCTGCCAGCTGAGAAATTAAAGAGCTTTGAAGCTGCGGCTGTAAGAATGAGTAAGCCACTTAGTATACTTAAATATTGTTGTACACCTGCAAGCCATATTT
This sequence comes from Pedobacter cryoconitis, assembly GCF_014200605.1. Lineage (GTDB taxonomy): Bacteria > Bacteroidota > Bacteroidia > Sphingobacteriales > Sphingobacteriaceae > Pedobacter > Pedobacter cryoconitis_B. The sequence continues at coordinate 12,218 of NZ_JACHCE010000001.1, forward strand.
GCTGTCCGATGAAGCCTATAAGAGTACCCAGAATACAGTATGAAATGATTCTGCCCCCCTGATAACTTAATTTATCCAGCACCAGAAATCCCCAGCCCTTTTTTAAGGCAGGGACGGCAAAGGCTAAAGGACCGCACATCCCTAAACAATGTACACTGCCCATTAATCCGATCAGAAATGCCAGATATTGATCACTCATCTGATATTTATTTCCTGTTCACAGAGATATTTTTTAGACAGGCTTTCCCATTCGATAATTAATCGCCATGATCCTTTTGGCAGGTTCATCACAGGTACCAGTACCTGTTTCTCCGGGTTGGTTTCAAAAGGCATTGCCCTGTCCATACGTTTATCCGAAGTACGCATCAGTCTTAAATTTCCTTTAGCCTGTTCCGTAAAAACCAGTTCAAGGTTTTCCTTACCTGCTGTTATCTTCGGTTTTGCATGGTCAAGATTAACCTGTTCCTTCAGGTTATAAACCTGATCATAGTTGATCCCCTTTTCATAGTAATCGTTATCTACCAGTGCATCAGTTTTGCTGTTAAACATGATCACCACCAATACGATAATGAAACTCATAAAGGTTCCCATGCCTATTAATATTTTTACTCCCCAGTTCATCTCTTATTCATTAGAAGGTGCAATAAATGTAGTCTTAAACTGTCCGGCAACCTTATGCTCAGACATCAGTTTAAAACCAATAGCTGTTTTATATTTCTGAATAGATTTTTGTGGTAAAATCACAAAAAAAGTAAGCTTTACTGTTTCTCCGGGCTTCACGATATTCTCCTGCTGGATATACTGTATTTTAGCCTCTTTATTATCCGGTACAATTTCAAATCTGATGGGGTGAGTAGTCTTATTGACCAGTTCTGAGTTATAGAGATTACTGACAGTTTTATCTTTATCCCTAAGCTGGTACAAGGTGCCGCTTGCTCTTAAAATAGTTGTTTCTACATCACTGCGGCTAATGAGCAAATAACCCAGTACTGTCATCAGCATCAGCAAAACCCCGGCATAACCATAAATCCGTTTATTTAAATGGAAAGGTTTTTTAGTAGCGATTTCATCCTCAGATTTAAATCCGATCAGCCGGAGCGGACGGTCAATTTTCTCCATCACCATATCACAGGCATCAATACAGGCGGTACAGTTAACACATTCCATTTGCGTACCGTTCCTGATATCTATCCCGGTAGGACAAACCTGAACGCATAACTTACAATCAATACAGTCTCCTTCTGTTTGTTCTATTTCTTTAACTCTCTTTCCGCGAGGTTCACCACGCTGATAATCATAGGCAACGATAATACTCTGATTGTCTAATAATACCCCTTGTAAACGGCCATAAGGACAGGCTACCGTACAAACCAGTTCTCTCATCCTTGAAAACACAAGATAGAATGCCAGCGTAAACAGGCAGATTGCAATAAATCCGGTAATATGCATAGCGATTGGTTCTGTCATTATTTTCCACAATACCTCCGTACTGATTAAATAAGAAAGAAAAATATTGGCAATCAGAAAAGATATAGTCAGGAATAGTACATGTTTAATGGTCTTCTTCCTGACCTTTTCAGCGTTGAGAGGTCCATCATCAAGTTTCTTTTGTTTCACATGGTCACCTTCTATCCAGTTCTCAATTTTCCGGAAAACCATTTCCATAAAGATAGTTTGAGGGCAGGCCCACCCGCAGAAGACCCTCCCAAAAACTACCGTGAACAACACTACACCAATGATGAAAATTAATAATGCCAGCACAAAAAGATAGAAATCCTGTGGCCAGAAAATTATCCCAAAGAAGACAAACTTCCTTTCCAGCACATTCAGCAGGATCAGCTGTTCTCCATTCAGTTTAAGAAATGGAGCAGAAAACAGGATAGCCAGAAAAAAATAGCTTACCGCAGCACGGTACTGGTAAACCTTTCCTTTAATAATCTTAGGGTAGATCCACTTTCTTTTTTTTCCGTCATCGGTAATCGTACCAGGCTGATCTCTAAAATGTGCAGGACTTTGTGACATAATTATTCCTTGTTACCCTGTGGTGCTTTTGCACCTGCAGGTTTTGTTCCTTGTAATGACAAAACATAGTTTGTTAAGTCTGATATCTGCTGTGCGCTGAGCGATTTTTCCCAGGCAATCATCCCTTTTTCAGGGACACCATACTTAATCGTTTTGAAGACGTCTTTGGCTTTTCCGCCATGCAGCCAGTATTCGTCAGTCAGGTTTGGCCCTACAATACCTTCCCCATGTTCTCCATGACAAGGTGTACAGCGATTGGCAAATAAGGAAGCTCCATTTTTGATCACCGCTTCATCTTTACTTTGCTCCATATTGTTTTCATTCACCGCATTGGCTGCATTCGCAGGATTTGACAGGAAAGCAACCCTGGCCTCTGCTGCCTGTTCTATTTCTGCTATATATTCCTCTTCCTGCGATTTACCAAAACCAAGCACATCGTAAGTCAGCAAATAGCCGATGGCAAAAATGATTGTACCATAGAACAGAATCATAAACCAGGCAGGAGTAGGGTTATTCAATTCTGCAATGCCATCGAATTTATGTTCCATGACCAGGTTTTTCTCCTCTTCCATAGGTTTCAGCTGCATCAGCTTAGTCCATATCGAAGGTTTTTTGGCTTTGATCACCTGTAGTGCTTCCTGTTCCAGTCTTCTTTTTTCCTTTTCTTCTGCAGTGGCGAAAGGAACCGGATTAATGGATTCCCGGACATAAAACTTAATCACCTTCAGCATTAATATCGCCACACAAAGGATCATAACTGCAGTAATAAGCATTAAACCGATTACAATATCTGCCGATGTACTTCCTGTAGACCAGCTGCTGTTAATTACCTCTTTCATCCTGATCGTCTTTTATTGGGAGTTCGCTCATATATTTTATTTCGTCCTTTTTCATGGTCAGCAGTAATATGCCGACCAGTAAGAAAAATAGCATGAAGATGCCGAGTGAGCTGAGCAGATACCCTTGGTTTCCATCAACCTTATCTAAAAATTGCTTAAACATGTTTTACGTTATTTGGCTTTAATATCAGTACCCAGGCGTTGCAGATAAGCGATGATCGCGATGATCTCCTTATCACTTTTTACCTTAATATTGTTTTGTTGTAAATCTGCGGCAATCGCTTTTGCCTGCTGATCAAGATCGGCGTTCGCTTGATGCTCATAACCCAGTTCATATGGAACACCCAATGTGCGCATTGCATTGATTTTTACACGCGTTGTTGTGGTATCCAGTTTTTGTTCAGCAAGCCATTCATATGGAGGCATAATACTGCCTGGTGACATCGTTTGCGGATCATATAAGTGATTGTAATGCCAGGCATTTCCATATTTACCGCCTTCACGCTGTAAATCCGGTCCGGTACGTTTTGATCCCCATAAAAATGGGTGGTCATAAACAAACTCTCCGGCTTTACTATATTCTCCATAACGCTCAGTTTCGGAACGGAATGGGCGGATCATCTGAGAGTGACAGTTGACACAACCTTCTCTGATATAAACATCCCTGCCCTGTAATTCTAATGGCGTATATGGTTTTACACTTGATATCGTCGGGATATTAGATTTAATAGTGAATGTGGGCATCATTTCAATCATCCCCCCAATCAGAATTACAATCAGTGAAAGCACCATGAAAATCATTGGTTTACGTTCCAGCATACGGTGTAATTTCTTATCGTCGCCCTGAGCCACATAAACCTGAGGTAAAGGCTGTGCTTCTGCAGCTTCATTGGCTACAAGTTTACCAGCTTTCATGGTTTTGATCAGGTTATAAGTCATTACAATTACTCCTGTCAGATATAATGCACCACCAATGGCTCTCATTACATACATCGGGATAATCTGCATCACAGTTTCCAGGAAATTTGGATATTTTAATACACCTTCGGGGGTGAACTCTTTCCACATTAAGCCCTGTGTAAATCCAGAGAAATAAAGTGGGACAGCATAAAATATAATTCCCAGTGTACCTATCCAGAAATGGAAAGAGGCTAGTTTTACAGAGTATAATGTAGTATTGTATATTCTTGGGATCAGCCAGTATAAAATAGCGAAAGTTAAGAATCCGTTCCAGCCTAAAGCACCTACATGGACGTGTGCAACTATCCAGTCTGTATAATGTGCAATGGCATTAATCTGTTTAAATGCTAATAACGGACCTTCAAAAGTGGCCATACCATAGGCTGTTAAACCTACAACCATAAATTTAAGTTTAGGATCTTCTCTTACTTTATCCCAGGCACCACGTAAAGTAAGCAGCCCGTTAATCATACCACCCCAGCTTGGGGCAATCAGCATTACTGAGAAAGCTACGCCTAAAGATTGTGCCCATGAAGGCAATGAAGTATATAACAAGTGGTGTGGGCCTGCCCAGATATAAATAAAAATAAGTGACCAGAAATGCAGGATACTCAGCTTGTAGGAGTATACCGGGCGATTAGCCATTTTTGGTAAAAAGTAATACATCATACCCAGGTAAGGCGTGGTCAGGAAGAATGCTACTGCATTATGTCCATACCACCATTGTACCAGGGCATCCTGCACACCTGCATAGATATAATAACTTTTAAACGCTGAAACAGGTAATTGAGCAGAGTTGACAATATGAAGTACAGCTACCGTAACAAAAGTTGCAATGTAAAACCAGATGGCCACATACATATGTTTTTCCCGTCTTTTAATAATTGTACCAAACATATTGTAACCAAAGACCACCCAGATTACTGTAATTGCGATATCTATCGGCCATTCCATTTCCGCATATTCATGCGAGCTGGTCAGTCCCAGCGGAAGCGTGATCACTGTTGCGATGATAATTAATTGCCAGCCCCAGAAATGTATTTTACTTAACACATCACTGTACATCCTTGCTTTAAGGAGCCGCTGTAAAGAATAATAAACGCCCATAAAAATGGCATTACCTACAAATGCAAAAATTACCGCATTGGTATGTAATGGCCTGATACGGCCGAAAGTTGTGTATTGGGAGCCCATATTCAGTGCAGGTTTGAAGAGCTGCATAGCAATCAGGAGTCCAACCGTCATTCCTACAATACCCCAGATGATGGTGGCTAATGCGAAGTTTCTGACGATTTTGTTGTCGTAATGGAATTTTTCAGTCATGAGAAAAACTGGTTTGGTTTATGGGGGTAAAATTAGCTTGTGGTGGTATTCCGGGGTGTGACAGGAGTTATCTCCCTAAGTGATCTTCATCACTTTTTTCTTCATTACTGGTTTCCTGATGGTCTTCTTCTTCAAAAAGTATCCTTATGCCAGGGGTAAAGAGATCATCATGCTGACCAGATTTACTAGCCCAGAAAAAGGCCAGCAGAAAGAGCAGTGCTAATAAAATACTGAAGCCTATCAGCATGTAGATCATGTTCATAATAAATGGTTTTTACGGGCGTAAAACCGGGCGGTTAAACTGGTAAATAGTATAATCGTGATGGTACTCAAAGGCATTAGTATTGCCGCCATCAGCGGAGAAAGTAAACCTTGTACGGCAAAGAATAATCCAGCTGCATTGTAAAGCAAAGAGATAACAAAACTCATATGGATTACTTTTACTGCATCTTTGGCCTGCTTAATAAGTTGCGGTATCTTTTTAAAAGCGGCCCCGTCCAGTATGGCATCACAGCCGGGAGAGAAATTATTAATATCGTCTGTGACTGCTATACCCAGATTACTTTGTTTTAATGCCCCGGCATCATTCAAACCATCACCAAGCATCATTACTTTGGCTCCGGTTTGCTGTAGCTGAAGGATATAATCCAGTTTCTGCTGCGGACTTTGCTGAAAATGTAACTGCTGTGTCCTTGGGAAAAATGGGGTGAGGAGTTTTCGGTCATGGTCCTGATCTCCAGATAACAGATGCAAATCAGATTGCTGACCTAGTTTTAAAGCGAGTTGTTTAAACCCTTCTCTCCAGCGTTGCGAAGAGCGGAAATAGCCGCAATAGTGGTGTTCAATCAGGATATGAACTACACTGCCCTGATCTTGTGTATTTAATCCCAAATGGGCAGCGCTTCCTAATTTTACTTCATGGCCATCCACGCAGCCACTAATTCCGCGGCCCACTTTTTCTTTATATTGTTCTACCAGGAACTGAGGTCTGAGGTTAAGCCATTTAACCAGTTCCCTGCTTAGCGGATGTCCTGAGTTTCTTGCCAGATCGCAGACCAGTTGTCTTTCATATTTGTCCATCTTACCACTAAAATCAAAGCCAGCAGCATCTGGATTAGTAATTGTTCCTGTTTTATCAAAAACAATAGTATCAATCCTGGCTAGTTCTTCTATAACTGCCGTGTTTTTTAAATAGAATTTATTCTTGTCAAATATGCTGAGTACAGCGGCTAAAGTGAAAGGAGAGCTCAAAGCGAGAGCACAGGGGCAGGCAATAATTAATACAGCGGTAAATGAAGCTACAGCCTTGTTGATATCGGTACTGATCCAGTACAGGCCTGCTGCAAGGGCTATAGCGACCAGAACAATACTAAAATAACGGCTTGCAGTATCGCTAAAGGTCTTAATCGGATCTCTTTGTCCGCAGAAAGCTTCATTGTTCCATAATTTAGTGAGATAGCTCTGAGAAACGGGTTTGACTACTTCAAGTTCAATAGCACCGTTCAGCTGTCTCCCGCCCGCATAAACGATCTCACCCAATACTTTTTCTACAGGCAGAGATTCTCCTGTAACAAAGCTGAAGTCAAGTTTGGCCTCTCCTTTTAATAATATAGCGTCTGCAGGGATAATTTCATTGCTGCGGATCAGAATACGGTTACCTGTTTTTAGCTCATTCAGCGGAAGTGGCTTTTCTTTGCCATCTTTTAACTGCGTTACTGCCACCGGAAAGTAAGAGCGGAAATCACGCTCAAATGAGAGATAATGGTATGTGCGTTTTTGCATCCATTTACCAATCAGAAGAAAGAATACAAGTGAACACAGGGTATCGACAAAACCGGCACCAGTCTGGGTAATAATTTCGTAAGCAGAGCGAAGAAACATAACAGCAATACCCAGCGCAAGTGGAAAATCCAGGTTTAATACTCCATTTTTAAGATTTGTCCATGCAGAGATAAAATAGTCCCTGGCACTATAAAGCAATACCGGAATCGCAAAAGCCAGGTTAATCCATCCAAAGAAGTTTTTGAAATCCTGCTCGAAGCTGTTCAGGCCAAAGTAATCGGGGAAACTTAGCAGCATTACATTTCCAAAACAGAAACCTGCAACTGCAATTTTGGTAAAAAGATTACGTTCAGAATGATCAGTCCTTTGCTTTTTGATCATATCCTGTAAACTGATTAAGGGCTCATAACCAATTGCACTCAATGTTTCTACGACCTGACGCAAAGAAATTTCCTGATTTTTAAAGGTAATGCTAACCTGTTTTTTCAAAAAATCTACACGTGACTGTGAAATAGCAGGATTGATCTTATACAAATGTTCCAGTAACCAGATACAGGAACTGCAATGGATAACAGGAATAAAAAGTGTAATAACAGTGACTTTAGGATCTGTATAATCAACTAGTTCGGCTGCTATGCCTGGCTCGTCAAGATAGTTGAAATGCTGTGCTTTTTTTTGCTGTGAGCTTCCTGGTACATCGTTATACAGATAATAACTGGATAGGTGATGATCAGATAGAATCTGATAAACACCTTTACAGCCAAGACAGCAAAATTGTTTGTCTTCAGCGAAATATGCGGTCTCAGGGAGATTGTCGCCGCAGTGAAAACAATGTGTTTCTACTTTTAAGCTGTTTGTTTCTTTCATAAGAAATTCTTTCCTCCAAAAGTGAGGGCATAATCTCAATCTTAAAATGATACCTGAAACCTTAAAAAGTGACGCAAGTCACTTTTATTTCCATAACTTTATATTTTATTTCGTACAATTAAAAACTATTGCCCTTTACGGCCGCTGATCAGAAGATGGAACTATCATGTGCAGTTGAATCGTACGAAATGAATAAAATTATTAAGTAAATGAGCGCTTCATTACCATTGAAAAACAATTATATTCCAATGAAAAAAGATATAATGCAGTTCTGGACAAAACTTATGGGGAGCCCGCAGACTCATACACTAGAAGCAATTATATTTCATACAGCCTGCATTTTTACTGGTTTACTTTTTATCTGCAGTATATTTTTTAATTACCTGATTGGATTATACACGCTGTCTATATTGCTTGTTCCGGCTGTATTTTCTGTTAGCCTTGTATATTATCTGTCGAAATTCAAATACAAACTTAATCTTGCGATTACTATTTTCTGTGTAATAGGTAATTTGTTATTTATTGCCTTTTTTCTGAATAATTCTGGTATTAATGGTCCTGGTCTGGTCATATATCTGCTCTTTTTCTTTTTAGTAATTAGTATTGTTCCTAAGAGTCAGCGTTTTGGATGGATGGGAGTGAATATTATTGTGGCCATCAGCCTGATCCTTTTTCAATATTATAATCCTGAAGCTGTCCCTTTTAATTATAAAAATGATTTTAGCAGACATCTTGATCTGAGCTATGTCTATTTCTTTACGCTGATTATTATTTATTTTATTTTAACCAGTATTATATCGAGCTATAACAGGGAAAGATTGCTTGCCGAAAAGCGGGCAGAACAATTGGAAATTGCCAATCAGTCAAAAAATAAGTTGTTTTCTATCCTGGCACATGATCTCAGGTCTCCTTTAAATTCTATCCAGAGTTTTCTGGAGATTTCCATGGAAATGGAAATCGAGGAAGACGAGAAAAGAACTATAAATTCCAGCTTGCTTAAGGAGACTAAATATACCGGGCAAATGTTAATTAATTTACTTTCCTGGAGTAAAACTCAAATGGAAGGAGTTAATGTCAGACTCATCAGAATCGAGCTGGCAAAAGTACTGGAGACTACTTTGCTTTTACAGACTAGCCTGGCAGAAGAGAAAGGCCTGACTTTAAATAACAGGATTCAGCAGCATGTTCATGTGATTGCAGACCGCGATATGATGGAACTGATTATACGTAATCTGATTAATAATGCCATTAAATTTACACCTGCCGGTGGTGAAATTACTATTTCTTCTGAGCTCCATGGAGCTGAATGCTGGATTAAAATACAGGATACAGGAGTTGGAATTGCCAGACATGATTATGATAATATCTTTTCTCTGCATTCTGAGAGCACCTATGGAACAAATCAGGAAAAAGGTGTTGGGCTGGGTTTAGTTTTGTGTAAGGAATTTATTGCCATGCAAAATGGTAGAATCTGGGTGGAAAGTACGGTGAATGTTGGCACAGCATTTTTTGTGAGTATAAATCTTGCTTCACAAGCCGATTTATTCCCTTTGCATTTGAATTGAAAGTTTAATTAATCACCTTTACACGGTCAAAAAAAACTAAATATATATGGAAGATCATTATGAACTGTCCCGTTTCGGAAAGGATTTTAAGGAAAGAGTTGAAAACGCGCTTGACTGCCTGAGAAGGGGTAAAGGGGTATTGGTCGTTGATGACGAAAGCAGAGAAAATGAAGGTGACCTGATCTTCCCTGCCGAAACTATGTCAGTACCTGATATGGCTTTAATGATCAGAGAATGCAGTGGTATTATCTGTTTGTGTTTAAAACCGGATAAGGTTGATGCTTTGAAGCTGCAGCCAATGGTGCAGGTAAATACGAGTAAATATCATACGCCGTTTACGATATCTATAGAGGCTAAAGAAGGAGTGACTACCGGGGTTTCTGCTGCTGATCGTTTACAGACAATCAGAACGGCAATTTCAGATCAGGCGAAGCCTGAGAATCTTTCAAGACCTGGGCATGTATTTCCACTGAGGGCTAATGAGGATGGGGTTTTTGGAAGACGTGGTCATACCGAGGGTAGTATAGATTTAGTGGTTCTTGCAGGTTTCAGACCGGTTGCAGTTCTTTGTGAACTGACTAATGAGGATGGGACTATGGCAAGACTGGCAGAGATTTCTGTTTTTGCCGAGAAGTATGGGTCAACGGTTGTTTCAATCGAGGATATATTTCAGTATCGGTTGTCTTTAATAAAGTAATTCTCTGCGCGTACTGAGAAATAAAAAAAACGGGCATGCTATGTTCGGTGGGCATTGCCTTCGCTTGAAGGAGCTTGGAACGCTATACCCTCATATTAGCATACCCGTTTTTTTTAGCTCCTCCTGTTGCTGGATTCATAGCCTGGGACGGGGCATAATTTAGATGGAGCATAATTTGAGATGAAGCTTGGCGGGGAGCTTAATTGATTATGGGTGATGGTTATAGCTTTTCTAAACCACCTTCATAAACTCTTCCACAAATAGCATAGCTGCTTTTTTACGGTATACTCCTTTTTGCCAAAGGATGAAAGCTTGTTTGTAGAGCTTTTTATCAGAAATAGGTACCGCAGCAATGTTTTCCCAGGTACTGATCGCTTTTTCATTGATGATGGTAGCCCAGTTTCCGGATTCGACCATAGACAGCAGGGAATGGACATCATTCATCTCAATTCTGGTGTTGGCTACAATATTGTTTTTTCTAAAGAGTTCATCGAATAGGTCACGGGAACTAAAGCCCTTGCTTGGAAGGATCAGGTCCAGTTTTCCGAGTTCTTTCAGGGAGATTTTTGGGAGTTTGGCCAAGGGGTTGTTTTTGGAGACTGCCATAATGATTTTGGAAGAGAATACAGGCTGCATCTCAAAGCCACTGCTGTCCCGCTGCTCATGGAAAGCCAGGATGATGTCGAGGTCTGCCATTTTTAATTTATTTTCCAGTTCACCGGCTGTCCCATATTCTATATGGATCATTATGCCGGGGTATTTCTCGGAGAATGGGGTCAGGGCAGGTAAAAGTAAAGAGCTGAAGGCATAGGTTACACCGATTTTCAGTTCCCCGTTAACCAGGTTGGCCAGCTCAAATATTGCCTGTCTGGATTTTTTGATATCGAGCATGATCTGATAGGCATGTGTCAGGAAGAGGTTACCGGCTTCTGTAAGTTTTACCTGTTTTCCCATCCGGTCAAACAAGAGCATACCCAGATCTTCTTCCAGTTGTTTGATTTGCTGGGATAAAGTTGATTGCGTGACGAAGCAAGCGGCAGCCGCCTCTGTAAAATGCAGGAGTTCTGCAGCTTTGATGAAGTAGTTGAGTTGTCTGATTTCCATAATCGATCGTTAAAACTAATGAATATCATTAAAACTATCAATTTTATAAATAGATAGTTTATGCCGAAATTTGCAGGAGTCTGTCAGATGAATACTGCATAAAAGAAAATTAGTTGCAGATGAGCTGCTCCGGGCCATCAAAATAGTAATTAATATCATGAATGTCTTTCGATCATTAAAATCACGTAATTTCAAACTCTTCTTTTATGGACAATCAATCTCCCTTGTAGGTACATGGATGCAAAAGACCGCAGTCAGCTGGCTTGTTTATCAGCTAACAGGTTCTGCTGTTCTATTAGGGGTAGTTGGTTTTGTCAGTTTAATTCCTTCATTGATTTTATCGCCTTATGCAGGCAGTCTGGTTGACAGGCACAACAGGTACCGTATTTTAGTTATTACACAGGTGGTATCTATGATTCAGGCAGGTGCGCTGGCAGCTATTATCTATTTTGGATATAATAATATACTTTTTATTATAGGACTTAGTCTTGTTCAGGGGATTGTCAATGCTTTTGACGTAACCTGCAGACAGTCACTGATGGTAGAGATGGTAAATGATAAAAATGATTTGCCAAATGCTATTGCACTAAACTCTTCTATGGCCAATTTTGCACGTATCGCAGGTCCTGCAGTTGCAGGGATTATTCTGAGTGCTTTTGGTACTGATATCTGTTTTCTGGGGAACTTTTTGAGCTACATTCCTGTACTGATCTGTTTATTTATGATGAAGTTACCAGTTCAGATCATTACCAAATCAACTAAAAGCATTTGGGTAGAGCTGGAAGAAGGATTCAGATATGTAGCAGGTGACAAAGAACTGAGCAGTATGATTATGATGATCGGGATCAGTAGCTTATTTGTAATCCCTTTTAATACACTAATGCCAATTTTTGCTAAGGATATATTTAATGGGGATGCCAAAACTTTTAGCTGGTTCGAAAGTGCAGCTGGACTGGGATCAATTATCAGTGCCATTTATCTGGCTAATCTAAAAGACAGCAGTACCATGATCAAATTGACCACTATTGCCGGAGCAGTAATGGGAGGTAGCTTGTTATTTCTTGCTTATGCCCCACAACTACCTATTGCCTTGCTTTTTATGGGTTTATCTGGTGTGGGTATGATGGCTCAGTCTTCAGCAATTAACACTTATATACAAACACATGCTATGCCTGAAATGCGCGGACGTGCTATCAGTTACTATGTAATGGCTTACCAGGGGTTGATTCCTGTTGGTAGTTTGCTGATTGGATGGGTAGCCCACCTGATTGGTCCAAGACCAGCTGTTTTGATTGAAGGTTTAATAGGGATAACTGCTACCGCCATCTTTGCCTATTACAAAAGCAGACAGGCAGCAGTTAAAACTATATAGTTTTTTTGATGCGGGTACCAGAATGTCCTGCCTTGTAGTTGCCTGACTTTTTGGGCCAGGCCAATTCTGATATCCGCATTTTTATTAAATGCTCAATCCCCCGAATGTACTGAACAGGATAATGGAAAGTACAATTAGCGTGATAAACATATAAAGTTTATCTCTTTCAAGGCCAAAAGCAACCAGGGAAAATACGATTCTTATAATGGGCGTAGCAATCAGAATGACTACACCTAACTGTATAATTTCCTTTGCACTTCCATCACCCAGGCCTTTAATAATCCCTGTAAGACTGGTATAGCCTTCGCCTTCCCCATGAAATGTACCGTAATCAGGCAGACCCGAACCTTGCTGAAACAAGTACCAGATTCCTCCGATGATTGCAATAATACCTGAGATTAACACTCCATATCTTAAAACCTGACCAATCAGCTGCTGCATGTCGTAGTCAGTTACTCTTTTAGTTTCTTTATTCGTATTCATGTTTCCTAGAATTTATGATTAAAACCATTGTATATCATATTCAGAGCAATAGCTGTGATTGCAAAACTGAAAATGATCTTCAACCATTTGACATCGATCTTCATTAACAACTTTGAACCTGTAAAAGCACCGGCCAGTACACCTATAATTACCGGAAAGGCAATTCCAGGATCGATATAACCTCTTTGTAAATACACAACAGCACTTGCTGCTGCAGTTACACCCACCATGAAATTACTGGTCGTGGTGCTTACTCTGAACGGAACACGCATAGCACTGTCCATAGCTAAAACTTTCAAAGCGCCAGAGCCTATACCTAATAAGCCGGATAGCATTCCTGCAAGCGTCATAATTGAAAATCCACCACCTATGTTTCTGAGTTTATAATCTACTACACCGTCTTTTGTAGGATAACTGCTGTTTAGTTTAAGCAGATAAGAAAGCTTACTACCTTCTGTTAAAGCAGTTTCATGTTTCTTTCTTAAAGTCATTGCCGCAGAAAAAATCAGGGTCACACCAAATAGAATAGCTACAATGTTAACCGGAGTGTAGATAGCCAGAATAGCACCGATCACCGCACCGGCTGTTGTCGCGATTTCAAGAAACATACCAAGACGGATATTGGTAATGCCTTCTTTTACATAGGCACTCGCAGAGCCGGATGAAGTCGCAATCGAAGCAACCAGTGCCGCACCAATTGCATAACGGATATCGACGTGAAAAAATAAGGTCAGTAATGGAATAATTACTACACCGCCACCAAGGCCGGTTAATGAGCCGGCAAGTCCGGCAAGATAAGCCCCTAATAACAAGATCAGGGTAAAGGTTAAAATAGTCATGAGTTGTATGATTAATAATTGTTATTTAATAAGGTTTGTATAAGCTGGTCTGCTGCTTGCTGGTCTCTGTTGACAATAGCGAGCGCAAGCTCCTCATGCCAATGATGACTCCGGCTGAAATAAGCCATGTTCGTTTCTTTGCGTTTAGTAAAGAAATCCCGGATAACAGCCGTAAAATTCTGATACAGATCGATCAGAACTTTATTTTTTGAAGCTTTCGCTATACTGACATGAAAAGCGATATCAGCATCAGTGCATTTTTGTGTCTGATCTGAATCAATGGCTTTTTTCCGCTGCATTAAATAGTTTTGTATGCTGCTGATGTCTTCATCTGTCCTGTTTTGACAGGCAAGTTTTACAATCTCTTTTTCAAGCAGTGAACGTACTGTATTGATTTCTTCAAAGTCAGCACGACGCAAACGCTGAGAAAGAGGTTCATCTTTTATTTTTGAAGCGACAAATGTACCTGAGCCTTGCTGTACTTTAAGAACACCAGAGATAGCAAGGGTCTTTATAGCTTCTCTGATGGTAGAACGGCCAACTTCATAACGCTCCATCAGTTCGGGTTCTGATGGGATTTTTGTGCCTTTTTTGAGTTTGCCAGAGGCGATATCGCTCTTTAGAGCAGTAATCACTTTGTCCGATAAATTTACTCTTTTCATGTTATTAAACATCTGATGTTTCAAAGGTATATTTTATTCTTAAACATCTGATGTTTGTAATGTAAAAGTGACATTTTGTAAACATAGTATTTGCAATACAATCTTTAATAAATTTCTTTTCTTCTTAAAAATGTTATAGGTTTACAAAAAACTTTAGGGGTGCCTTGTGCTGAGATATACCCTTTGAACCTGATGCAGTTAGTACTGCCGAAGGGAAAAGTAAGGCCGGACTATGTCCTGGTTTTTCATTCCTTATACAGGTCATTCCTATCGTTGTTAAAAAATGAAAAGAATGGAAATTACTGTAAATCATCAACCTTATTCTATCACCGGTTCCTGTTCTGTAATACAGCTGTTGACTGCTGTTTTGCAAATTCCGGAAAGCGGTATTGCGGTAGCTGTTAATCAGTCTGTCGTGTCTAAATCTGACTGGTCTGCATACCATCTTCAACCTGGAGATCAGGTCATGCTGATCAAAGCAACCCAGGGGGGATAATTCTTTATTTCTGTTCGTAACCTAACAAAAATCATATAACGATGAAAGTAGAAAAAATTCCGGATGGCCAGGTCATCAGCAGGACGCCTTTCCCGGCATCCCGTAAAGTTTTTGTAAAAGGTCAGCTTCATGATATTGAAGTGGCCATGCGTGAAATCAGCCTGAGCGAAACCAAAATTCATAATGGTTTTGGCCTGACAGAGAAAAACCCGTCTGTAACAGTTTACGATACCAGCGGGCCTTACACAGACCCGAATGCGCATATTGACGTAAAGTCGGGTTTGCCAAGAATAAGAGAAAAATGGGTAACTGACAGAGGGGATGTAGAAAAGCTGGATCAGATTTCTTCTGCTTACGGTGCACAAAGACTGGCTGACCCCTCTCTTGATCAATTGCGTTTCGCTTTTCAACATCAGCCATATCGTGCAAAACCAGGTCAGAATGTAAGCCAGATGCACTATGCAAGAAAAGGGATTATTACTCCTGAAATGGAATATATTGCGATTAGAGAGAACCAAAGAATAGAGCTTTGGAATAAAGAAAAAGGCGGGCAGGCAGAGGCAATGAGCCACCAGCATGCAGGAAATAGCTTTGGGGCGAATACGCCTAAAGAATTTATTACACCAGAATTTGTTCGTCAGGAAGTTGCTTGCGGCAGAGCTGTTATTCCTTCGAATATCAATCATCCGGAGTCTGAGCCTATGATTATTGGCCGGAATTTCCTGGTTAAGATCAATGCTAATATTGGTAATTCGGCAGTGACTTCCAGTATTGAAGAAGAAGTTGAAAAAGCAGTATGGGCATGCCGCTGGGGTGCAGATACCATTATGGATTTATCAACAGGTAAAAATATTCATGAAACAAGAGAGTGGATTATTCGTAATTCACCTGTCCCGATCGGAACGGTTCCAATCTATCAGGCTCTTGAAAAAGTGAACGGGAAAGCCGAAGATCTGACCTGGGAGTTATTCAGGGATACTTTAATCGAACAGGCAGAACAAGGAGTTGACTATTTTACAATTCATGCTGGTGTTCTGCTCAGATATATTCCGTTAACTGCCAAAAGAATTACTGGTATCGTTTCCAGAGGTGGGTCAATCATGGCAAAATGGTGTTTAGCACATCATCAGGAAAGCTTTCTGTATACACATTTTGAAGAAATCTGTGAGATTATGAAAGCTTATGATGTTGCTTTTTCACTGGGAGACGGCTTAAGACCAGGATGTCTTGCTGATGCTAACGATGCTGCACAGTTTGCAGAGCTGGAAACATTGGGTGAACTGACTAAAATTGCCTGGAAACATGATGTACAGACTATTATTGAAGGCCCCGGCCATGTGCCGATGCACCTGATTAAAGCTAATATGGAGAAACAGCTGGAACATTGCGGAGAAGCTCCTTTCTATACTTTGGGCCCTTTAACTACGGATATTGCACCTGGATATGACCATATTACTTCAGCAATCGGAGCAGCAATGATTGGCTGGTATGGAACTGCTATGCTTTGTTATGTAACACCAAAAGAACATCTGGGTTTACCTAATAAGAAAGACGTAAAAGATGGAGTGATTACTTATAAAATCGCTGCACATGCTGCGGATCTGGCTAAAGGACATCCAGGGGCACAATACCGTGATAATGCTTTAAGCAAGGCGAGGTTTGAATTCAGATGGGAAGATCAGTTTAACCTTTCACTTGATCCGGATACGGCTAAAGAATTTCATGATGAAACACTACCCGCAGATGGCGCTAAAATTGCTCACTTCTGTTCTATGTGCGGACCAAATTTCTGTTCGATGAAAATCACACAGGATGTACGCGAATATGCAGCTAAACAAGGTTTGGATGAAGCAGCTGCATTGACGAAAGGGATGGAAGATAAATCACGTGAATTCACAGAAAAAGGAAGTGAAATCTATTTGTAAATGGAACTCATAGCCATCACCCGTCCGGATTATTTTGAAGGAGAAGGTCAATTGATTAACGCCATGTTTGATGCCGGCCTTCAATTATTGCATCTCCGGAAACCGGAAAATGATGGAATGAAATTTATGAGGCTGATGAGGGAAATAAATCCTTTTTATTATCCGGCAATTTCCATTCATCAGCACCATGAACTGGCAGATATGTTTTCAGTCAAACGGCTTCATTATCCCGAAAGGCTCTGGAAAATGACCAGTGGACAGAAAAAAACAGAGCTTTTTGTCAATGGGTTTCATCTCAGCCGTTCTATACATGAATGGGGGCCTCCTGCTGATACTGCCTTTCTGGACTACGTGTTTTTTGGTCCTGTATTTAATAGTATTTCCAAAGCAGGATATCAAAGTATAGTGACTAAGGATTTCTGTCTTTTTGATATTCCTGAAGGATTAAAGGTCTTTGGCTTAGGAGGGATTACAATAGCACAGTTTGACACTTTAAAACATATGAAATTTGATGGTGCTGCGGTTCTTGGTGCACTATGGAATTATCCGCTTCATACTTTAACGGAACTTAAAAAAATGCTCAAATCAATATAAAAATATGTTAATTGATCAGTTACATTATATATCACAACCGCCACAGCAGGGGACTCATTTGACAGCTATAGAGAAAGTCTTGCGGGCTGGTGGTAAATGGATACAGCTTCGGGTAAAGGAGCAAACAGAAGAGGTTGTACTTGAACTGGCTGTTCAAGCCAGTAATTTATGTAAAGCTTACAACGCCAATTTAATTGTAAATGATTTTCCCGGACTGGCTTTAAAAGCTGATGCTTATGGCGTACATCTTGGTTTAGATGATATGCCGATACCAGAGGCAAGAGCTATTTTGGGGAAAGACAAATGTATCGGAGGTACCGCAAATACTTTTTCCGATATCTGCAGAAGAGTAGAAGAGGGGGCTGACTATATCGGCCTTGGGCCATTCAGGTTTACCAGCACCAAGAAAAATCTAAGTCCTGTTCTTGGTCTGGAGGGCTATCGGCAATTAATGGAACAAGTTCATGCTGCTGGTATAAAACTGCCCATTATTGCAATAGGAGGTATCCTTACCCAGGATATCGGCCCTATAATCGAAACCGGGATCTATGGTATTGCTGTTTCCGGCCTGCTGACACAGCAGAATAACCCCGTGGAAAATATCAGCTTGCTTTACCAGGAAATAAACCTTAATTCAAAACAAACGTTATGTTAACCATTGCAGATAAAGTATTTAGTTCCCGCTTATTTACAGGAACGGGAAAGTTCAGCTCGGCAGAAATTATGGAAAATGCACTGCTGGCATCTGGTTCGGAATTGGTTACTGTAGCCTTAAAAAGAGTGGATCTTAAAGCTGCAGAAGATGATATACTGAGCCGGTTAAATTATCCTCAGTTCAATCTGCTGCCTAACACTTCGGGTGTGAGAAATGCGAAAGAGGCAGTTTTTGCTGCACAGATGGCCAGAGAAGCACTGGAAACTAACTGGGTTAAACTAGAGATCCATCCTGATCCTAAATATCTGATGCCCGATCCGATTGAAACCTTAAAAGCAACAGAACAACTGGCGAAACTAGGTTTTATCGTATTGCCCTATATTCATGCTGATCCTGTTCTATGTAAACATTTAGAAGATGCAGGAACAGCAGCAGTAATGCCGCTAGGTTCGCCAATTGGTAGTAATAAAGGTTTAAAGACTATTGATTTTCTGGAAATCATTATCAGTCAGAGTAATGTTCCCGTCATAGTAGATGCAGGGATTGGTTCTCCTTCGGATGCTGCAAAAGCTATGGAAATCGGTGCAGATGCTGTATTGGTGAATACCGCAATTGCTGTTTCCAGAGATCCTGTGAAAATGGCAGAAGCATTTAAAATTGCTGTAATAGCTGGAAGAATGGCTTTTGAAGCTCAACTTGGATCTATCAATTCATATGCTGTATCAAGCAGCCCTTTAACTTCTTTTCTGGATGACTGATAATTTCACAACACTTTTTAATACTTATAGCTGGGAGCAGACTAAACAGAGTATTTATGAAAAGACAGCTCGGGATGTCGAACATGCCCTGGGAAATAGTGGTAAAAGAACTTTAGAAGATTTTAAAGCACTGATTTCCCCGGCGGCAGCCCCATATCTGGAAAAGATGGCGCAATTAAGCCGGGCAGCTACCCTAAAGCGTTTTGGTAAGATCATGCAGTTATATGTGCCGCTTTATCTCTCTAATGAATGTAATAATATTTGCACTTATTGTGGCTTTAGTCTGGATAATAAGGTGAGACGGAAAACGCTGTCTTCCATGGAAATTATGCAGGAAGTTGCTGTGCTGAAAGAAATGGGTTACGATCATGTGTTACTGGTTACCGGTGAGGCCAATCAAACTGTACATGTGGATTATTTCAAAAAGGTTCTTGAATTACTGCGTCCGCATTTTGCACTGATTTCAATGGAGGTTCAGCCGCTGAATACAGAAGATTATGAAGAACTGATCCCTTTAGGGTTAAATACAGTACTGGTTTATCAGGAGACTTATCACCGGGATGATTATAAGAAACATCACCCAAAGGGAAAGAAATCTAATTTTGAATACAGGCTGGAAACTCCTGACAGGTTAGGAAAAGCTGAAGTTCATAAAATGGGACTAGGGGTGTTAATTGGTCTGGAAGACTGGCGTACAGATTCATTCTTTACTGCACTACATCTCAATTATCTGGAAAAAAAATACTGGAAGACTAAATATAGTTTGTCTTTTCCACGGTTGAGACCGTTTAGTGGTGGACTAGAACCGAAAGTGGAAATGTCTGACAGGGAACTTGTTCAACTGATCTGCGCCTATAGGTTATTCAATGAAGAGGTTGAACTTTCTATTTCTACAAGGGAGTCTATTGTTTTTCGTGATCATATTATTGGTTTAGGGATTACTTCTATAAGCGCAGGATCAAAGACAAATCCGGGCGGGTATGCAGTAGAACCGGAGTCGCTGGAACAGTTTGAAATCAGCGATGAAAGATCACCGTCAGAAATTGAGGAAATGTTGAGGGAAAAGGGGTACGAGGCGGTATGGAAAGATTGGGACTGCACTCTCCAATAAAATAAAAACTGCTATGTGATGGCGACATTGCCTTCGCTGAAGAAGCTCGGAACGCATGCCATTCACATGAGCAGATTTTTATTTTTTCAATATCCCAGCCGGAGTTGGGGGCCTGGAAGGATGGTTAGGTAGAAGATAATTACGGATAGCGGTTAGAAAGAAACCTTTACAACCATAGCCGGGATTGCCGGGATGATTTTATAATCTTAAATTAGCGGCATGAATTTAATTGACTTTACACTGCCTGAGATAGTTTTTTTAGAACCAAGTGAACACCTTGAAAATGAAATGGGTGGCCGGACAGTAATACAACACACGCACTCGCATACCATAATGGAAGTTATTGCAGCAGATGAAGTCGAAGGACTTAATTTTAAAGCTGGAACTAAAACATATGAATTTGAATATCTGAACCTTTACGGACTTGTTGAAAATCATTTATTCGCAGTTCATTTTACTTTAAATGAAGGGGATCTGACTGATGTATTTAAACAATGTGCTGATTGGTACAGAGCTTATCTGAGTTGGGAAGACAGGAATATACTAGAGGACGAAGCATAATAACCAGACTGATCATTTGATATTATGGCAAATTTTTTATTCAGAGTTTCCTTAGATTTTGAATGGCCCATTGGTGAGCTATGGAAAGGCTATAGCTGTACCTATACTTGCAG
This sequence comes from Pedobacter cryoconitis, assembly GCF_014200605.1. Taxonomy (GTDB): domain Bacteria; phylum Bacteroidota; class Bacteroidia; order Sphingobacteriales; family Sphingobacteriaceae; genus Pedobacter; species Pedobacter cryoconitis_B. The sequence goes on from NZ_JACHCE010000001.1 coordinate 32,946, forward strand.
GAAATGTGAGCATTGTAATTCTGCAACCATTTCTGGTCCCTGTGAATTCTGCAATGGGGAAGGTTATATTTGGGAAAGTGATGAAATTAAGAAATTGCACTATGCCTGGAGACCATCCCATCCACCATCTGGTGAAGGTTTCCAGGCCTGGGAAATGATCGCGGCGAACGCTATGAAGGTTATCTTGAATCGCCCGTATTCAGCACTTTAAACGAACTTTGTGAATGGTGTTTGGTTAATAAGATTACACATATGGATGCGTTATTATCTAAAGATCAATGGAGCGGGATATTTTCAGGGAAACCCTTCAATTGTGAATTCTAAGTCAAGAATATTGGCAATCCCACCCACACTTATCATATTAATTTTTAAATTATACTTTTGTGGGACACATGAATAAACTTTTCGTTACTGCGATTTTTTCGTTCTCTTTTATGGCCGCTATGGCCCAAAAGCCTATGAACAATATTTATCAGTCTGATGCCTATACCTTATCAAAAGATAAAGTTACACAGGGGACATTTGAAGCGATTGCATTGTCTCCAACAATGCTGCATTCTAATTATCAAAGCCCGGTTAATCTGGATATCAGCCCGGATTTGTCATTTAAATTCAGCATTAATGGTAAGGACAATGAAATGGTTTCCGGAAAGAACCACGAGCTGAGTATTATTGCGGTAAATGGAAAGTTTGAAACCCCGGTTATCCGCTTTGGACAACAATTTAAGGGGCAAAATCCATTGTCAAAAGGGGTTTTTCTTAAGCCTGACACTAAATTCACTATCAGACTGGATATGCGTGATGTGCTGGCCGCTTTTGCCTCCAAAGGTTTTTACACTACTTACAACGGAACTAAGATCTACAAGGCAGATTTTAAAGGTGTCTTTGTAGCAGGCAGTATTAGCCCGTTGATCTGGGATTTTGATAACCTGAGCAATCATAAAGAACTTGAATTAAAAGATAGTGACGGTGACGGTATTTATACAGTTACCCTGGAGATGAATAAGGCACAGGAGAAAAAGACTACAGCTTCTTCCTGGAAACTGACAAAAGATATCTCTGCTTTCCCCCGGTATAAGTCTGCTGTTCCAATGATGGATGCACTGTATAATCTTGGTCTGGAAGAGATGGAAAATGCAGTAGAACCAGACAGCACTTTCAGAACAGGAAAAGAATGGGCCGGAGTATGGACAAGAGATATTAGTTATAGCATTATACTTTCTATGGCTACCCTGCAGCCTAAAGTTGCACAATATAGCCTGCTGAGAAAAGTTAAGAATAACCGTGTTATTCAGGATACAGGGACAGGTGGTTCATGGCCGGTTTCCTCCGACAGAATGATCTGGGCTGTTGCAGCCTGGGAAGTTTATAAAACTACAGGAGATCAGGCATGGCTCGCAAAAGCATATGCGATCATTAAAAATTCTGTAGAGGACGACTTGAAAAATGTATATGACCCGCAAACTGGTTTGGTCAGAGGGGAATCTTCATTTTTAGACTGGAGAGATCAGACCTATCCAAAATGGATGCAGTCTGCTGATATCTATGCTTCTGAAAATCTGGGAACCAATGCAGTTCATTATCAGACCAACAACGTGCTTGCACAAATGGCTGTCTTAATGAAGGATAAGGCCGCAGCGGAAAAATATGCAGGTATTGCCCGACAAATAAAAGAAGGGATCAATAAGCATTTATGGATGCCAGAAAAAGGATATTATGGTCAATATCTGTATGGCAGACAATTTAAAGTCTTATCTCCCCGCTCCGAAGCACTGGGAGAGGCATTAACCGTATTATTTGATATCGCTGATCTTGAAAAACAACAGTCTGTAGTTGCAAAAACACCGGTTACCAATTTTGGTATTCCTTGCATTTATCCGCAGATCCCTAATATTCCACCTTATCATAACAATGCCGTATGGCCTTTTGTACAGGCTTACTGGTCGCTTGCAGCAGCAAAAACAGGAAATGCAACGGCGCTGGTTCAAAGCATGAGCGCAATCTATCGCCCGGCAGCTTTGTTCCTGACCAATAAAGAGAATTTCGTTTCCACTTCTGGTGATTTTGCCGGAACGCAAGTCAATTCAAGTAATATGTTATGGAGCCTGGCTGGAAATATCAGTTTAGTCTATAAAGTGTTATTCGGTATGGATATGCAGGCTGATGGAATGGTCTTCAAACCGTTTGTTCCAGAAGTTTTAAAAGGTGAGCGTACATTAACGAACTTTAAATACCGCAAAGCTGTATTGGATATCAGGCTGACCGGATTTGGAAATGTGATTAAATCAATCACCCTTGATGGTAAGCCTTTACCGCAGGCCGCTATTCCTGCAAGCGTAAAAGGAAAACACACAGTTGATATTGTATTGGCAAACAATAAATCAAAGCAAGGTAAAGTTGGGCAGTCTGCGGATTACTTCTCTATCGTTGCACCTGTATTGAAAAAGGAAAACTCATTGATTAGCTGGGAAAAGGTAGAAGGAGCTGAGTCTTATCAGATTGTTCGTAATGGTAAAGAAATTTCGAAAACTCAGGAACTGAATTATAATGCCCGGCAAAGCGGAGAATATCAGGTGATTGCAATAGACAAAAATGTGGTGCCTTCATTTGCCAGTGAGCCGGTGCTGGTTACAGATGCAAAAGAAATACAAACTATAGCTATGGAAACCGTAGCTGCAAAATCGGCACTTCCTTATCAGGGATTTACTGGAAATGGATTTATCGAAATCAGTAAAACGAAGAATAAAAATATAAAGATTAAAGTTAATATCGCTGAAACAGGTACTTATGCTATCGATTTCAGCTATGCGAATGGAAATGGCCCGACAAATACAGAGAATAAATGTGCAATCAGAACATTTACTGTAGATTGCATATTTGCAGGAACATTTGTATTCCCGCAACGCGGAAAAGAAGAATGGTCAGACTGGGGTTTCAGTAATGTAAATTCAGTGAAACTGGAAAAAGGGGAACATGAATTCAATCTTTCTTTTGAAGACTGGAACGAAAACATGAACGGTGAAATTAACCAGGCTATGCTGGATTATTTAAGATTGATTAGATTAGACTAATCTATATCAGCTTTCAGGCTAAATTTAAAAAGCCGTTCTGTATTTTTCAATACAGAACGGCTTTTTTATATACAAAGATAGCGGTCTATCACTCACTATTTCGGTTCCTTCAAAGGGCGGCGCAGAAAGAAATATTCATTCTGATGCTCCACATAATCCTTAAAGCTTGCAGAAACATCCATGCCTTCCGGAATCTTTTTGAAATTTTCGGGGGTGATATATTTCCAGGTTACCCCGTTTGACTCATCTAAAGAAATGACTTCAATTGGGAAGTTCAATACAAACTCATTCAGAAATTCCTGCTTATTTGCTGTCCACTCTTTTGTACTGCCCAGGTTACGCGGCCAGACATATAGTTTATGCGCTTCAATTACCTTACCATCATCATCAATAAAAGTTGATTGTTTCAAAATCAGATCACTGATTTTTACAGTTGCCACGTCTCCTTTGATTAAACCATCATCTGAAACCATCAAAATTGCCTTTGCAGTAAGAAAAGGAACTGTTACGCCTTCAGGATGTACCTCTTCCAAATGGTCCGTAAATACATAGCGACCTTTTTGAAACGATAAAATACTTGCTGAATTCTGATCTTTGCTGCTCATTTTGATTTTTTTGTAAACTTAATGAAATTGTCTGCCAATTTAACAAGGGAAAATTTGCCGGTTAGCAATTTATTTCCCTTTTGTCTCACAAAATATTATTCTGTTTAGTAGCAGATATTTGAGAAAATTCTAAAACATAGCACGTTTATTGATGTTCAAAGCGTAGTAAAAGATAACGCGTTGAAGTATTGTTTAATTTTTAAAATCTCAATCATATGCCAAAGAAAATAGTCATTATAGGTGGTGGATTTGCAGGGGTGAACCTTGCCAAAAAATTAGCTGGTAATGAATCATTTGATATTACTCTTGTAGATAAAAATAATTATAATTTTTTCCCACCGCTGCTCTATCAGGTAGCTACCGGTTACCTGGAAACTTCCAATATTACCTATCCCTTACGTAAACTTTTTAGAGGTAAAAAGAACTTCATGTTCAGATTAGGGGAATTGCAGGAAGTTTTACCAGCACAAAAGACCGTGATTCTTTCAACAGGCCCGATAACATACGATTACCTGGTTTTTGCCACAGGTTGTGAGACCAATTACTTTGGAATGGAAAATGTTGAAAAATATGCCATTCCAATGAAAACAGTTTCCGATGCACTGCAAATGAGAAATACTTTGTTAGAACGATTAGAAGAAGCTTCGCGTTCCACAGACCCTGCAGAACGTAAAAAACTCCTTACTGTAGTGGTAGCCGGTGGTGGACCTACAGGTGTTGAGATCTCAGGGATGTTTGCCGAAATGAGAAGAACTATCCTGTCTAAAGACTATCCCGAGCTTAAAGGCGCAGGTGGTGAGATTTATCTTGTAGACGGACTAAAGTCTGTACTTGCACCTATGAGCGAAAAATCACAGCAGTACACCTATGACACCCTGACTAAAATGGGCGTGAAGGTAAAGCTCAATGTCATGGTCAAAGATTTTGTAGATGATACTGTTCATTTTGCCGACGGAACTACCATCGCTGCCAAAAGCATGATCTGGGCTGCCGGAGTTACTGCAATTGTTTTTAAGGGAATGCCAAAAGAAGCTTATGGAAAAGGTAAAAGACTGCAGGTCGGTGAATTGAATCAAGTTCAGGGGTTACAGGATATTTATGCCATAGGGGATACTTGTATCCAGCTAACTGACCCTGGTTTTCCGCAGGGACATCCACAATTGGCACAGGTAGCACTTCAGCAAGGAGATAATCTGGGTAAAAACTTAATCAGGATAGCCAGAAATGAAAGTCCAAAACCCTTTAACTACGTAGATAAGGGAACAATGGCTATTATTGGAAGAAATAAGGCTGTTACCGAACTGCCAAAACCCAAACTGTTTTTCCACGGATTTATCGCCTGGATAATGTGGTTATTTATCCATTTAATCTCTCTGATTAACTCAGGAAACAGGATTAAAACATTATATAACTGGATGATTGCCTACTTTACAAAAGATCAATCTTTACGAATGATCGTCAGACCTGCAAGTAAGAATTTATAAACAGGTTAATATTACAATTATAAGGCAATTTAGACCTCTTGATTTATGGCTTCATAAGCCATAAATCTTACATTTGCTTCATGGATGATTTCTTAGCCGCACGACTCCAAATGGCCTTTTCATTAGGCTTTCACATCGTTTTCTCCTGTATCGGAATGGTCATGCCATTCTTCATGTGTACCGCCCATTATCTTTGGTTAAAAAGAAAAAAAGCAGTGTACCTCGATGTCACTAAGGCATGGAGTAAAGGAGTAGCAATTTTCTTCGCCACCGGTGCCGTTTCAGGTACTGTATTGTCCTTTGAACTCGGGCTGCTCTGGCCTAAATTTATGGAACACGCAGGCCCTATTTTCGGGATGCCTTTTTCATTAGAAGGAACAGCATTCTTTATCGAAGCCATAGCCCTCGGTTTTTACCTGTATGGATGGAATCGTTTTCATCCCTGGTTCCACTGGTTTACAGGCGTAATTGTAGGGATAAGTGGATTATTATCCGGTATCCTTGTTGTTGCAGCCAATGCCTGGATGAACAGTCCTGCAGGCTTTGATTTCATCAACGGGCAATATCTCAATATAGACCCGATGAAAGCAATGTTCAATGAAGCATGGTTTTCACAGGCTTTACATATGTGTGTTGCTGCCTTTGTCTCCACCGGTTTTGCTGTTGCAGGGGTGCATGCCATGATGATTTTAAAGGGTAAAAATGTAAACTTTCACCGCAAAGCTTTTCAGATTGCAGCCATTTTTGGCACCATAGCTGCTTGTCTTCAACCTATTAGCGGTGATATTTCTGCGAAAGATGTTGCGAAGCGTCAACCCGCAAAACTTGCCGCAATGGAAGCTCATTTTCACACTGAAAAGGGAGTGCCTTTAATTATAGGAGGAATTCCGGATACGGCTACTCAAACTGTTAAATACGCAGTAAAAATCCCTAAAGCGCTGAGTTTTATGGCTACAGGTGATTTTAACGCAGAAGTTAAAGGATTAGACCAGATCCCTAAAAAAGATCAGCCACCAGTTGCAGTTGTTCATTATGCTTTCCAGATCATGGTGGGGCTTGGAATGGCTATGTTAGGCCTGGCAGTAGTTTATTTCATCGCCCTGCTGAAAAAGAAAAACTGGGCCGGGAGTAAATGGATGCTTAAACTCTTCGTTATAGCAACCCCTATGGGCTTTCTCGCGCTCGAAGCAGGCTGGACAGTAACTGAAGTAGGCCGTCAGCCATGGATCATTTATGGCGTTATGCGCACAGCGGATGCAGTCACACCAATGCCTGGAATTGCCTATTCATTCTATCTCTTTACAGCCGTTTATATTTCGCTGGCCATTATTGTAAGTCTGCTGTTATTCCGTCAGATCACAATGGTCGATAAACTTTATGATTCTTCATCCGATAAAAAAATAAAATAGCATATGGTATACGTCGTAATAATTTTCCTGTGGACTGCCATTCTGTTGTATATTCTATTGGGAGGAGCTGATTTTGGTGCCGGAATTATAGAACTGTTTACCTCCAGGGCGAACAGGCCAAGGATGCGGAAAAAAATGTATGAAGCCATTGGCCCTATCTGGGAAGCCAATCACATGTGGCTGATTATCGTGATCGTTATTCTTTTTGTCGGTTTTCCTAAAATATATACTACTGTTTCCATTTATCTGCATATTCCACTGGTCTGCATGCTGATGGGAATTATTGCAAGGGGTACAGCTTTTGTTTTCAGAAATTACGATGCCGTCAAGGACGATATGCAAAAAGTATATACCCCGATATTTGTTATTTCGAGTGTGATTACTCCTTTCTTTTTGGGGATTATTGCCGCAAGTGCTGTTTCAGGGCAAATAGATTTACAGGCACAGGATTTTGTTTCTGCCTATATCCTGAGCTGGTTAAGCTGGTTTTCTTTAAGTGTTGGTCTGTTTACCGTCACGATTTGTGCTTATCTGGCTACCGTATTCATTATTGGAGAAGCGGAAAATGAGCAGGACGGGCAGCTTTTTACCCGTAAAGCAAGAAGGACTATTTTTATTGTTATGGCTGCGGGCGGACTCGTATTCTTAGCTGCACATTCAGAAGGGATTCCCTTACTCAACTGGATTTTTAGTGACGTTCCAGGAATTATTGCACTGATTATGGCAACTATTTCACTGGTTATTACGTTTGTCTTATTAAACAGAAATAAACCAATTATGCTCCGTTTACTGGCCGGTTTTCAAGTGACAATGATTCTTTTTGCAGCCACATACAGCCATTTTCCGGATATTATACTCCTGAAAGGCGGGGACAACCTTTCTTTATTAAGACATCAGGGAGAATTGAAGACAATGGAAGCTTTGGGTTATGCCCTGCTGATAGGCAGTATTTTCATTATCCCTGCACTGGTTTATCTGATATATAGTTTTCAGCAAAAAAAAGGAACTAAAGGAGCACATTAACTGCCTGTTCAAACAGGCGCTAACTATTATTTTATGGAAGAGAATAATTTTGCAAGACTAAGCAAATTAACTGAGGGAGATTACGAAGCATTTTTATACGATTGTGATGGTACACTGGCAGATAATATGCCTGCACATACAGAAACCTATGTTGAAATAGCCAAACAGTACAATGTGGATATGGACCCTGCAATTATAGATGAGCTGGCAGGATGGCCTATTTTCAATGTAGTCGAAGAATTAAATCTGCGCTATAAGTCCAATATGGACCCCGCAGAGTTTACTGCCAGAAAAGCAAAGCTTTATTTTGAAGAATATATCGGTAAAGCAGTACCCATTACCTATGTCACTGAACATTTGAAAGCCAATGCAGGGCGGGTACGCATTGCTGTAGTTTCTGGTGGAGACCGCAGAGCTGTACAACATACGTTAGAAGTTATTGGTGTAAGTGATTATGTAGAAGTACTGGTTTGCGCGGGCGAAACACCAAAAGGAAAACCATTTGCAGACCCTTTTCTAAAAGCAGCAGAACTATTGGGGGCAGATCCTAAGAAATGTCTTGTTTTTGAAGATGGAAATCCTGGAACACAAGCTGCCGAAGCTGCCGGAATGCACTGGGTAAGAATTGATCAGTTTAAGTTTGGATAATTAACAGATGAAAAGGTCAGGTACAGCAGATTTGCCGCTACACTATGGCCATATTCCAAAATGGCTTGCTGAAAGAATGTCCACTCTGGGACTGGCAATCACAGAAGCTATAATTACCGAATATGGTACCGGTGAAGTATTGCGCAGGCTCAGCGATCCCTTTTGGTTTCAAAGTCTGGGTGCGGTAATGGGAATGGACTGGCATTCTTCGGGCATCACAACTTCTGTAATGGGTGCTTTGAAAGGGGCTATCAATCCACTTTCCAAAGAACTGGGTATCTATATTTGCGGAGGAAAAGGGAAGCTGTCCCGTCAAACCCCGCAGGAACTGCTTTATTACAGTGACCGTAACGGGTTAAACGGAACAGAACTGGTCAGATGCAGTAAGCTGAGTGCAAAAGTTGATAACACTGCTGTACAGGATGGTTTTCAATTGTATATGCATAGTTTCATTGTCAGTAAAGAAGGTCTTTGGACAGTCGTACAGCAGGGCATGCAGGATGGAAGTTCTACGGCCCGCCGTTATCACTGGCATTCAGCAGAGATGCAATCTTTCGTTGACGACCCTCATACTGGTATTTGCGGGGTTAATCAGGGGGAAATTCTCAATATGGTAAACAAAGGAGCCCTTCCTGCCCGTCAATCTGTTTTATCAATGACCAAAGAACATCCTTCGCGGATGCTCGCTGAAATCCAGCAGCTGATTTTGCCTAAACACCATGACGTTAAAGCTAAAGACGTAGATCTGAAACGTCTTGGAGCCATGTTATGGCTTACACATGAAAAACAGCCTGCAGATTTTGAAGACTTATTATTGCTTCAGGGCATGGGTCCAAGAACTTTACAGTCCATGGCATTGGTTAGTGAAGTGATTTATGGCACACCATCCCGGTTCAAAGACCCTGCACGTTTCTCTTTTGCGCATGGCGGTAAAGATGGACATCCTTTTCCTGTTCCGCTGAAAATTTATGATGAAACGATTAGTATTTTAACCAGTGCAATCCATAAAGCGAAGATCGGACAGTCAGATAAATTGCATGCTATCCAAAAACTTGGAGAATTATCCCGGCAGGCTGAAAAAGATTTTGTTCCAAATAATAATTTTGATGAACTTATTGAAAAAGAAAGGAATAACTCATGGAAATATGGGGGGAGAACCATTTTTGGTGATGCAAAACCGCCAAAAGGAGGCCAGTTAGACCTTTTTTAGGCTTTATTTTTTTATCTTTAAGCGAGTCGTGTTTAATTTAAAATGACCATTAAACTTTAAGGTACGATTGTTGTCAAAAACATGTCCTGTATACCTGAATTATAATATTTTGAAGCTCTGATGAATTATTGGCAACGAGGTTTATGCCTTATCTTTATTTTTCTTTTTTCTGGTTGCGGAATCCTGATGAAAACCAGGACAACAAATCATCATGGCGTGGAGACTGATGATTTTAATTTGCCTGTAATTAATTATCCAAGTGCTGTTCCTTCCTCAAAAAGATTACTGATTTTGTTATCTGGTGACGGGGGCTGGCTTGACTTTGAAGATCAGCTATCTACTGGTTTTGCAGAAAAAGGATTTCATACGATTGGTTTTAATTCCAGAAGCTATTTTTGGAATGGTAAAACCCCACAGCAAACAGCAGACGATATCGCCCTGCTGATCTATAAATACTCAACACTTTATAAAACCAGGGTGATTTACCTGGTAGGTTATTCTTTTGGGGCAGATGTCGTTCCTTTTATTTATAACCGTTTGCCCGAGGCCATGAAAAGTAAAGTTGTGGCACTGGAACTGATGTCTCCTTATTCTACCTCTGATTTTAAGGTACATACCTCCGATTTGCTGAACATAGCAGGAGACGACAGGCAGTATAAAGTACAACCTGAAATTGAGGCGGTAACTGTTCCTGTTTTTTGTTTTTATGGAGAAAAAGAAGATCCCAGGCCAATGGAAAAATTGGAGAAGAAAAATTTCACCATGAAGATTTTGCCGGGCGATCATCATTATGATGTATCTTCTCATCAGGAAATCTTTAAAGCACTGCGCGGATTAAGAAGAAATCAATTTTTTAGAGAACACGGATTATGGATGCTATAGTAATTACCAAAAAAGGTGGGCCTGAAGTTCTTAAATTAGAGCAAGTGGCCAAACCTGTACCTCAGGGAAACGAAATACTGATCAAAGTACATGCTGCGGGTATAAACAGGAGTGATGTGATGTCCCGGCAAAGTAATGTCTATGGCGCAGGCACAAAAACAGAGATTCCCGGACTGGAGATTTCAGGCATCGTTGAAGCTGCCGGACCTGATGCTAAACGCTGGAAGGCTGGTGATCGGGTATGTGCATTGATTGCCGGTGGAGGATATGCTGAATACAGGGCTGTAGATGAAAGATTATGTCTTCCAATACCTGAAGGATTGTCTTTCGAAGAAGCTGCATCTTTACCTGAAACCATTTTTACAATCTGGTCTAACGTGTTTAAAGACGCTGATTTCAAAGCAGGTGAAAACTTCTTAATTCACGGCGGAACAAGCGGAATAGGGGTAACTGCAATACAAATGGTTGTCGCTATGGGCGGCATAGCCTATGCAACTGCAGGAACACAAGAGAAATGCCGCTTTTGTGAAGAACTTGGTGCTGTAAAAGCTGTAAATTATAAAACAGAAGATTTTGTTGCGATCCTTAAACCTATTGGTATCGATGTGATTTTAGATATGACGGGAGGGGAGAATACCTTGAAAAATATGGATATTCTGAATCCTGATGGACGGATTACTTTCATCAATGCGATGAATGGATCTAAATCAGAAATTGACATATTGCAAATGATGAATAAAAGGCTTGTGATCACAGGAAGTATGCTTAAACCCAGAACGGATGATTTTAAAGCTATACTGTCCAAAGAGATTGAGCAGGCAATATGGCCGCTTATAACCGCAGGAAAAATTAAACCTGTTATTTACAAAGTATTCCCATTAGTACAGGCCGCTGATGCACAGCGATTAATGGAAAGCAGTACACATATTGGTAAAATTATCCTGAAAGTAGGATCATACTGATAATCAGTGTTAATTCCCTCGCGGGTGATTAATATTTTTTGTAAATGTTTAAAAAAATAGAGAAAACAGAGAAGAAAAAACCAATTCATTAAGATACATTTGTCTATTGATTTTAACATAACAAAACAATGAATCAGCATATCGTAAGGATACAAAAGGTAATCGAACCACTAAGACAGGAAATTATCAATCACAAGGTTTATTCAGTCATTAACAGCCTGGATGATCTTAAGGTCTTTATGCAATATCATGTTTATGCCGTTTGGGATTTCATGTCTCTGCTTAAATCATTACAAATCGGGTTAACCTGTACCACTACCCCATGGTTTCCGGTAGGAAACGCTAATACAAGATATCTGATCAACGAAATCGTTGCTGGTGAAGAATCTGATGCAGATGGCGCGGGCATCCGTAAAAGTCATTATGAAATGTATCTGGAGGCTATGGCTCAATGTGGAGCTGACACTACTGCTATCCATAAATTTATTGATACGTTAAAAAAAACCGGTTCTCTTGCTACTGCATACGAAACAGCAGGTGTGCCGCAGGAAGCACGTGAGTTTGTAGACTTTACTTTCGAAGTGATTGATGGTAAACAATCTCATTTACAGTCGGCAGCCTTTACTTTTGGCAGAGAGGATCTTATTCCTAATATGTTCATCTCTATTGTAGGTGACCTGAATAAAAAATTCCCTGATCAGTTATCCCTGATTAAATATTATCTGGACAGACATATCGAAGTAGACGGAGATCATCACAGCCATCTTGCACTGGAAATGACGGCCGAACTTTGCGGGGATGATGAAGCTGCCTGGAAAGCTGCCGAAGAAGTAACAGTTGCTTCATTGCAACAAAGAATCAGTCTTTGGAATGGTGTTTATAAAGAGATTACCGGAACTGAATAATCTTTATTGTTTTTACTTCAATTAAAAATCTAAAATTCAAAAGGACTTATCTGTTTAATCAAACAGATAAGTCCTTTTGAATTTTAAATCTGATAGCTTTACATAACCAAAAAGATGTTTTCCTTCGGACATAAAGGTAGCAAAGCCCCAGTTACCTTCAAGAAGCTCTTCAATATTTAATACTTCCGGCGTATAAGCAAAACCTTTCTTTCTTGATTTTTCATCAGGTTTACTGTAGAAATAACAGATATCAGCCGAAACAATATATTCACCAGTTACATTATCATCAATTTTAGTATAAATACCTGAGAAATTTGCAGGAAGCTGGTCATTTTCACAGTCCTGGAAATCGGCACTCAGAGAATCCTTTAAGAAAGTCAGGATTACTTTGCAGGGCTGAGATTTTTTTTCTGTCCTGATGGTGGCTTTATTATCAGTTATTGTTCCCTTTCCTGTAAACTGACCATAGGTTCTGGCCTTATTGTTCCAGTTTGCAATTACATTGACTTCTACCTGATCATCTGTTCTTCTGATAGAAATGTTACTTGAAGTGCCATCCTGCTTATTTGTTAATTTATAAGTAGCTGACTGAGAGAACGTTTTTTCTGAACAGAATAAAAAGAATAGGATAAAGAGATACTTCATTAATTATTATGCTAATAAACTATAACAAGAGCTGATTGCTATTGTTTTAAAGAATGATTTTATTTTTTTAATCTTTTTGCTAGATTGGGTTCCATGAGTATAACAATAAGAGAAATCCAGCCTCATGATAACGCTGCAATGGCTGTAATCATAAAAACAAGTTTAGAAGAATTTGGCTTGAATATTCCCGGTACCGCTTATTTTGATGAAAGTACGAATCACCTTTACGATGCATTCCAGATAAAAGGCAGTAAATATTATGTTGCCATAGAGAATAACGAAGTCATTGGAGGGGTAGGGATTTATCCTTCAAACGGACTTCCGGCGGATACTGTTGAACTTGTTAAAATGTACCTGGCCCCTGCTTCCAGAGGTAAAGGTCTGGGCAAAACATTAATGCAAAAATGTATCACTCTGGCCGGAGAATTAGGCTATCATCATATTTATCTGGAGAGCATGCCAGAGCTTGCCGCCGCAGTTACTGCTTATGAGAAACTAGGCTTTAAATTATTGGATAAGCCCGTTGGCGATACCGGCCATTATTCCTGTTCCATCTGGATGTTGTATCAGATTAAACCTTAGAAAACAGATTAGCCAAACGGCTAAAAACATTAAACAAAAATGGATAATTTGAAATTATTGTCTGACCAGATTTCCTGAGTTTATTCTCTTTATAAAGACATGTTCTGTATTAAATGATTGATAATCAGTAATGAATAAAGTGAATAATCAAGTCATATAGTTTACCAATAAGAGAAATAATTGCATTTAATCTAGTCTGGAGGCCTATTTTAGAAAAGTTTAATGCTACTTTTTATGATCTCCTTATCTGTAGGGATATAATTGGCAAATACTGTGGCACACTTGTGGATGTTTAAGTAATAGTTTAAAAAACTACGCATTTATTTAAATATATATTTATCCATATGCTATGCTTCTACCGATAGTTATCTATGATGCAAAAACAGAATCCCTGCCTAAGATTAGTATTGCAGGTGATAAAGAAAAGGAACTTATCCGTGACTTAAAACGTATGGATATGAAAGCATTCTCTTTCTTGTACCGGCAGTATGCTCCTGCGCTTTTATCCATAATTCTAAAAGTCGTTAAATCAAGGGAAACTGCCGAAGATGTACTACAAGAAGCCTTTGCGAAAATATCGTCAAGAATTTGTTTGTACGACGAAGATAAGGGCAGGCTGTTTACATGGATGTCCAAAATCGCGAAGAATAAAGCCCTGGATCAAATGAAAACGCGTGGGGCTTTCAATAGTACTAAGAATATAGAATTAGAAGGAATAATGAAACTGGTAGAAATGAATAATTTCTGCCATTATAATCCTGATATTATTGGAATCGGGCAGTTAACCAGAACATTAAATCCACTCCAGAAAGATGTACTGGATCTGGTTTATTTTCAGGGCTATTCTCATTCCGAAGCGGCTAAAATTCTAAATATCCCAATTGGTACTGTTAAAACAAGAATCAGGATTTCAATATTGATCCTGAGAAAGTATTTTACTGTTCCCTTAGTCTTTGATTTATAACCTTTAATTTTGTGGCGTAACCCATTATTAATTCGTTGCGGCCATTAAAATTCATTAAGCAATTTCTAATGAAATTCTAATTTAAACTATATCGTACAATTCTGCTCTTATAGATATGAAATTTAAAACTCATACTTATGAAAAAGATTGCGAAAATTAGTTTTTTGCTTTTAGCAATGACTTTTGCCAGAACTGCTGCCTTTGCGCAGATCAGTGTAGGCATTAATATATCTGCAAGGATTGCTCCGCCAGCACTTCCGGTATATGCACAACCAGCCTGTCCTGCTGATGGATATTTATGGACTCCCGGTTACTGGGCTTATGATGATGCTGATGGTTATTACTGGGTTCCCGGAGTATGGGTACATCCTCCGCGTGTTGGCGTGTTATGGACTCCTGCTTACTGGGGCTTTGTTGGTGGGGTATATAGCTTCCACTCAGGTTACTGGGGACCTCATATTGGCTTCTATGGCGGTATTAATTACGGTTATGGTTATGGAGGTTCAGGTTTTTATGGCGGACGCTGGGAGGGAGGCTCATACAGATATAATACAGCAATTACGAACGTAAATACTACTGTTGTTCATAATACCTATATCAACAAAACAGTTATTAATAACAATACTGTTAATAATAACCACACAAGTTTTAATGGCCAGGGAGGTGTAAATGCACAGCCGCGTGAAGAAGAGCGCAGAGCAATGAACGAGCAGCATATACAACCTACTGCATCTCAGTTGTCTCATCAGCAATCTGCTGGTCAGAATCGTAGTCAGTTTGCTAATGTAAATCATGGTAATCCGTCCAATGCCGCAATGGACAGAGTAAATAACCACAAATTTAATCAGCAAAATCCCAATGCAAATGGTGGTCAGACAGACAAGATGAATGGTAGACAGGCAAATAGGATGAATGGTGGTCAGGCAGACAAAATGAACGGCGGCCAGGTAAACAGGATGAACGACGGACAAGCAGATAAGATGAATAACGGACAAGCAGACAGGATGAATGCAAATTCAGATAGAATTCAAGAAAATGGAGGGAACAACCGTCAGGCTAACGGAAATAATGCTATGAGAAATGACAGGCAGGCTAATGGGGCAAGGGGAGGTCAACCATGGCATCCAGGTATCAACAGACAGCCTCATGGCCCACAGCAAAATCATAATCAACCACATCCTCATGGTAATCCTCATCCTCACAGAGCAGAGAATGAGCGCAGATCATAAATTATCTGTTTAAGAATAGCATTGCTTTCTATCCATGAAAATAAAGAGCAATGCTATTTTTTTAGTAAGTCTATCATGGGCTGATACTCCTGATTAATCGCATAATCGAGTGCAGATTTGTCCCGGTTATCCCTGATATTGCGATCAGCCCCTTTCTCTAAAAGGTAAGCTGCAATTTTCAACTGCCCAAAAGTAGCTGCAAATATAAGGGCGGAGGCATGATTCAGGTTTAAAGTATTGATAATAGCATGATATTGGTACAATAGCTCAACCATATTCAAATAGCCTTTGAAACAGGCACCCATCATCGCAGTATTGCCCGATTTATCTTTTGCATCAGTTAAAGCTCCATTGTCAAGTAAAAACTTTACAGCCTCTTCATTTTCGTTATAAACCGCAATGATCAATGGCGTAGAACCCCGCTGGTCTGCGGTATCAATTTTAGTTCCTGCTTTTAGAAATTTAGCCAGGCTTGCTGTATCATTATGACGGGCAGCTTCAAAAATATCCTGTGAAAAACCTGAGCAGGTAACGGAGAGTAAAAGCGCAACTAAAGATATTGTTTTTTTCATTGCAGAATAATTGTTTTTCAATCTTTGATTCATGGAAATCGTAAAAGCAAAAGGAGGGCTAAACCCCTCCCTTTATTTCCGAATATTTATTTCGAGCGGAAACCAGCTTCAGCTTCCTCTCTGCTTACTTTAAGCGCGGCGGCTAATCTTTTACCAAAGTCTGCATCTGCCATATAAAAATTACTAACCATTTTGACAATGATATCACGTCTGGTTACCTGTACTAAATCATCACTAAGATTTTTTACCAGATTTACTTTCTGCAGTTCAGACAGGGAGCGGTAAAACTCACCAGCCTGTTTAAAATCATTAGGTTTATCTATTTTGTGCTGTACAGTTATACCAGATTTATAAGTACTGGATGAATATTTATAGGCATTATCATCTTTATAACCCTTTTCAATTGTACTTGGCTGATAATTCACATCAGTTGCCTTTTGTCTGTTGCTGAATGCACCATCCTGGTTGTGAGAGTTTACTTTTACTTTAGGTGCATTAACCGGAAGAGACTGGAAGTTAGCCCCTATACGGTAACGTTGTGTGTCAAAGTAAGAAAAAAGTCTTCCCTGCAATAGTTTATCTTCCGAAGGTTCAATTCCAGGAACAAGTGTAGCCGGAGAAAATGCAGATTCTTCTACCTCTTCAAAAAAGTTATCCGGCCATTTATTTAAAGTCATTTTACCTGCCAGGACTAGTTTTGCATCTTTTTCTGGCCAAACCTTTGTCGGGTCCAGCGGATTATAATCAAGTTTATCAAAGTCCTGTGGTTTCAGCATTTGTACATATAATTCCCATGAAGGAAAATTGCCTTTGGCAATGTTATCATACAAATCGTGGGTTGCACTCTGAAAATCGTTTGCCTGTATGGCGCTTGCTTCTTCAGCAGTTAACCCCTTAACACCCTGCATTGTTTTCCAGGTATATTTTACATAAGTGACTTCTCCTTTAGCATTTACCCATTTAAAGGCATGAACACCTGATCCGTCCATTTGACGATAATTAGCTGGGATACCAAGCTCAGTATACAGGCGGGTCAGCATGTGTGTAGATTCCGGAACCTGAGAGAAGAAATCAAAATAACGGGTTGGATCTTGTCTGTTAGTGATTGGTGAAGGTTTCAAAGCATGAACCATATCAGGGAACTTCATGGCATCACGAATAAAAAAGACAGGAAGGTCATTGCCTACGATATCATAATTTCCATTATCAGTATAAAACTTAACGGCAAATCCGCGTGGATCTCTTAATGTTTCTGGTGAACCTTTACTGTTAATCACCGTAGAGAACCTGGTAAATACGGGGGTTATTTTGCCTTTCTCCACAAAAAGAGTAGCCTGAGTATAAGCAGAGAAGTCTCCCGCGCTTACAAATTCTCCAAAAGCACCTGCGCCTCTTGGATGTACCACGCGCTCAGGAATCCGTTCTCTGTCAAAAGCGGCAAGTTTTTCTATTAAGTGAATGTCTTCCAATAAAACCGGGCCGTTATTGCCAATAGTTTTAGAGTTTTGGTTGTCTCCAACAGGAGCTCCTGTGTTTGTTGTTAATGGTTTTACCTGCGCAAAAGAAGTTGCGGTAAGTAAGGAAAGAAATAGGGCTGATGAGTAATTTATCCGCATATGTTTTTTTTATACGGCCAAAGATATTTGTAGCCGACAGCTCAAACAAATCATTAGTTTTGATACTGATATAGAAAAAAAGGATATTGTTTTTGTGCAAATAAGCTTACAGGCTATTGCTTTATTTTCTGAAAATAAAGCTGATAGGGGCAGTTATTACAGCTAATTTTTCTCTAACGAAATAAAAAGAGAAAGGCTATGGATTCATAGCTGGTGGTGGGGCATGAAAATTATCCGGTGTCAGTCCATTCCTGGTCTGAAAGACTAACACCGGAGATCCGGTTACTCAGATAATAACTTGATTTCATGATCACCGATAGTGATCAGGCGTTCTTTATAAAGTGCGCCAGTAGTTTTTTTGAAAGCTTTCTTACTAATTTTCAATAACTCATAAACTTCTTCTGGTGAGCTTTTATCACCCAAGGCAATAGTACCTCTGTTTTCTTCAAGCATTTTGATCAGCACTTCTTTCATATCCAGAATATGACCATAACCCATCGGTTGTAAACTCAGGTCAATCTTTCCTTCAACTCTTACCTTTTTGATCCATCCTTTTCTTACTTCACCAGGATTAAGCTGATCAAATAATTCATTCTGATATAATAAACCTATGTATTTGTTATCAATGATGGCATTGTAACCCAGGTCACTGCGGTCAGCTATTAATAAACTTACTTCATCGCCCTCTTCAAAATTGATTTCTTCTTCTTCCACATAGTTGGTTAATCTTGATGAAGCCACCATACGGTCATTGCTATCGTCAAGGAAAACATAAACTACATGTTTGTCGCCTTTAAACATCGGGCGTTTCTGTTCTTTTTCAGGAACATATACATCCTTATCAATACCAATGTCCATGAAAACGCCATTTTCACCATCTTCCACAACTGTCAGGTAAGCAAAATCGCCTACACAAGCCAGTGGTTTCTGTGTAGTAGCATGTAGTTTTCCATCTTTATGCATGTAAACAAAAACGTTGATATTATCTCCAATTTCAGCGTCCTTTGGGACATGGTTATAGGGCAATAGCGCTTCCTTATCGCCATCAGACAGTATTAGTCCTGATTCTGTCTTGTTTATAATTCTTAACTCGTTGTATTGTCCTATCTGTATCATTGGTATTTCTTAATATTCAATCTGCAAAGGTAGCAATATCGGTAAGAATATGAGTACATCTTTTTGGCCGGTTACAGTGCTGGGCGTTATTTGGAGAAACTCTTTTGATATCTTTGTGTTGTATATTCTATTGTAAAAAAGGAGAATCAATTTATAAAGAATGGATAAACTAATTATTTCCCCTGTAAAGACAGCTTTTCCTCCAATTGCTGATCAGAATTGCAGAATTCTTTTGCTGGGTACTATGCCAGGTGACCGGTCTTTGAGCCTGCAGCAGTACTATGGACATTCGGGTAATCATTTCTGGAAATTGATCTATACACTGTTCGGGCAGCCACTTGATCCCGATTATGAAGCCCGTAAAAAATTCCTGCTGTATCATGGAATTGCATTATGGGACGTATTGGAATCCTGTACCTGTGAAGGCAGTCTGGATAGCAATATCAAAAACGAAGTAGTAAATGACTTTGCTGCTTTTTACAGACAATATCCCACGATTACAGAAATATTTTTTGATAGTAAAAAAGCTGAACAGCTTTACCTCAGGCATGTTAAGAAAAGTAAAGATAAAAGCTATCATTTATTACCTTCCCCGAGTGGTGCAAATGCCACAAAAACATTCCAGCAAAAACTGGAGTTATGGAAGGAAATTCTGCCTTATGTCAAAACTTAATGATGCGGGATAAACATTTACAATCAAACCTGATAAGAAACAATAATTTAACGATTTAGAAATAAGCAATTTTACCCTCTAAATCTAAACTGCTTCTTATATTTGTAAGGTAAATGAAGGATACAATCACCAAAAACAAACACAGAATATTTCTTAGTACTTTTTTCTTTATGTCTGGTTTCAGCTTTGCGACCTGGGCATCAAGGATACCAACCATAAAAATGGCCTTTGGCTTTAATGAGGCCGAGTTGGGGACAGTTTTACTGGCTATGCCTATTGGCTCCTTAATAGGTTTGCCTATATCGGGATGGCTTGTTTCCAAATATAACAGCCGTGTCCCTCTGGCTGTAGGTTATGGCCTGAACGCTGTTGCATTAGCTATGATTGGGTTTACACAGAATACCTTTAGCCTTGTTGCTGCAGTAGTCCTGTTTGCTTTTACCACCCGTATCTTTAATATTTCAGTAAATACGCAGGCGATCACCCTGCAAAAGCAGTTTACTCAGAAAATCATTGGTTCTTTCCATGGTTTCTGGAGTACAGGTGGTATTGCCGGTGTTGCATTTTCTACCCTGCTCTTAACCTACAATGTCTCTTTGCACATGCATTTACTTATTGTAGCTATCATGAGTTTGCTGATTACCTGTTATTCCTATCAGTTTCTATTAAAAGGTGACCGGTCTGAAAGCGGGAATAAAATTATTGTAGGTAAACCCGATCCCTATATATTATATCTTGGCGTTGTTGTTTTCTTTGCTGCCATTTGCGAAGGTGGGATGTTTGACTGGAGTGGTATCTATTTTCAGGAAGTCCTGCATGTAAAGATATTTACCTACGGTTATCTGATTTTTATGACCTTCATGGCTGCATCAAGATTCCTGTCTGACCTGATTATCTCAAAAATAGGAATGCCTGCTACTTATTTAATGAGTGCATTTTTTATAGTTTCCGGAATTTCTCTGGCTATTTTATTTCCTCAGTTCTGGACTGCAATGATTGGTTTTTCACTGGTTGGGTTTGGTACAGCAGCAGTAGTACCTATGTCTTATGCTTTAGCCGGGGCTTCCAGTAAATATTCACCAGGAATGGCCATCTCTATTATTGCCACTTATTCCATTACCGGAATGCTGCTCGGCCCGCCAATTATAGGTTATCTTGCTCATGCTTTTGGTTTGAGGATCGCATTTATTATTTTCGGTATCTCCGGATTAATGCTGATTCCCATCTCTCAACTATTTTTCAGGCATCAGCGGTCTCTTGCAGGTGCAGCTGAAAATAATTAGTACTGATGCTTCTTTCAGGTTTTTTCCATTCCATGAATGACTGCATTTAGGAGATATCATCGCACAGAAAAGAATAATTAAAAAAATATTTAGTACCGGATATAATAATATCAAATTATTAGCGTCTATATATTTGAGAGCGTTAATTTAGATGGCGGGGATACTGCGAGAGTGGGATCCCCGCTTCTTTTTATATAAATACTTAAGCGGGTATGGCAAATTTTGCGGAACTTATTCAATCAGATAAACCAGTATTGGTAGATTTCTCTGCTGAATGGTGCGGGCCTTGTAAAATGATGGCTCCAATTCTACAACAGTTAAAAGGCATGCTTGGTGAAAGCGCGACGATTTTAAAGGTTGACGTAGATAAAAACCCCGCAGTTTCCAGTAAATATCAAATCCAGGGTGTACCCACATTAATCCTTTTCAAAAACGGGGAGATCAAATGGAGACAGTCTGGTGTAATTCCTGCAAACCAGTTACAGGGAATTATTGAAAGACATCTGGGGTAGTCATCTGATAAGACTTTTGCGCCAGCCATTTAGAAATATATTCCTGATCATGTTTCCCTGAATATTCAGGAACTGCTTACTTCAGTACATTTACTTTATACTTTTGGAAGTCTATGTCTGTAACGTAAAAGTATCCCTGTGCGTTTCCTGATACATTTCCATCTACATTTACCGGTACACTTGAAAAAAGACCATTCCAGTCCGTTTCCAGAAAAACCCCATAAAGGTATTTTGCATATTGTTTAGAAAGCGAGAACTTATAGATTGTAATTACATCTTCGCCCTTTAAAGAAAAAGTACGTTTAAGATTGTTCAGCGGATATAAAGAGTTCGGTGAACCTAAGAAATGAGTATAGCTGAAATAAAGTGATTCTGTACCGTCAAATTTTGAAGGGTTCCACGCTGGAATACCAGTATAACTTATCCACCATTTATTAGGATTAAGATAACCAAAAGTATGTTTAGGTATGGTACCATCATAATTTCCGTTCTCATTTTTCTTAATTTTAAAGGGTAAGAAGTCATCCGTAATATTCACTACCTGTCTTAATGTATCTACTGCTGTATAGGTCTTATTATTATAACGGATAGTCAGTGTATATGCCATGTTATAATTAGGAATATTAGGGGTATTTGCAGCAGAATATACGCCCGGGGTAGCTGACTCTTTAAAAATTATATCTTTTTTACCATCATTAACAATCACAGTGGCTTTTGAAATCGCCAAAGGTTTGGCATCAAGCGTCAGAGAAGGTTTGGTCAGTTTTATAAACTGCGATTGTGTTAGTGTGTTTATTCCCCCTTCAACTGCAAGATCATATTCCCGTTTAGGTTTATCAAATGAAATTTTGTCCGCGTCTTTTTTACAAGAGCTGATTAAGCCGGTTAATAAAATAATAAGCAGAATATATTTCGTATTCATATCAGAGTCTAAAACTATAAGCTATCCAGGGAAAAAAGCCAAATGCATATTCTAAAGAGCCTTTCTGATCAATTGAAGCATCTGTTGTCAAATGATAATATAAAGGGTTTTTTCTATTATATAAGTTATATATTCCCACTGATATTGTACTTGATAATGACCTTTTCCTGGACAAAGGGGTTTCCAGATGATATTGTCCCGAAATATCCAGTCTGCTGTAGTCTGGAAACCTGGAAGTATTCCTGCCTTCAAATATAGGTACATTTATCCCATCATGGAGATAATAACCAACTGGAAGGGTTAACGGTCTGCCAGAAGAGTAGGTGAAAAAAGTCTGCACTGAAAATTGCTTATTGAAAATATAAGAAGCACTGAATTTCAGCTCATGTGGGATATCGTAATTTGCAGCAAAGCGATTGCCGTCGTTTATTCCCTGAATTGTACGGAATGCCCTTGAATAAGTATAAGCCAGACTACCTGTAAACTTGCCCTCTGTTTTAGTAATTTCGGCCTCAAAACCATAAACATCAGACTTACCAGCTTTAAGTTGATTTCTGATATCCGGATTCTGAATAATTTGTGCATGTCCGGTTAAGTCCAGCTGGTTACTTAACTTTTTGTAATAGGCATTTGCTGAGAAGGTGTAATTTCCAGGTGAATAACGGTAACCTGCAGAAAACAGATCAGCATGCTGAGGCGCAATTTGTGCAGAAGCAGGAATCCAGGGTTCTAAGGAAGAAAAGGCCAGTGTACTGTTCTGCACTAATTGTAAATATTGATAATTACGGTTATAAGTTACGAAAAGACGCTTTTTATCATTTAGTAAATAGCTGATATTTATCCTTGGCTCGGGGTTGATAAATGTCTTATAGTCATTCTGTTTGACCCTGTTTCCCTGCGAATCGAAAACATCAAGACGTTCCTGTGCATTCTGGAACATCCCCAGACGTAGTCCGAAATTCAATTCAAACGAGTTACTAAATGAAATTTCCTGGTTATAGTAAACAGCAGATTCTACAGATTTATCTTTTGCAATATTAAATTCATTGCTCTCTTTATTTTTTGTCTGTCCCGGGGTAAACTGATGATAAGTACTTGAAAGCCCAAATTTGATCAGGTTTACAGGGCTGCTGTAAAAAGTGTAATCAGCTTTAACTGTGATATCCCTGACTCCGGTACTCCATTGACTTTTTTGAGAAAGTGTATCTGCATTTAAATCCAGCAGATTGCTGTAATTGCTATAGATAGCAGAAGTGTTCAAAAATAACCTGGAATTAAAAATATGATTCCAGCGCAGGGTAGAAGTCAGGTTTCCCCAATCGTTGCGAAACGAATTTTCTGATAATAGCCTGTCCTGACCAGCATACAAAGAATAATAAACACTATTATTCTTATTTATCCTGTAATTGGCTTTTGCATTAATATCATAATAAATAGAGTTCGGATTGAATAGTTTAAATTTATTCCTGAAAACATCCAGTAAACTTCTTCTGAACGCGATGATAAAAGAACCTTTATCTTTTACAATCGGGCCTTCTGCCGAAATCCTGGCAGACATCAAACTAACTCCGCCACTAAGATGATATTCTTTATTATTCCCTTCTGCCATCCGGTTAACGATTACCGATGAAAGCCTGCCACCAAAATTAGCAGGAATATAATCTTTATAGACCTGCAGGTTATTGATCGCATCCGGATTGAAAACAGAAACCAGTCCATATAAATGGGAAGGATTATAAACTACTGCTTCATCCAGTAAAATAAGGTTCTGATCAGAATTCCCTCCTCTGATAAATAGGCCAGAACTTCCTTCCGAAATTGCTTTAATCCCATTCTGCATTTGTAAAGCCTTTACAATATCTGTTTCACCAGCGTAATAAGCTTTCATATCCAGTGTTTTAGAACTGTAATTCTGCTCATTCTGCAATAATGGATTAGGGGTGATGACCTGTTTAATTTTTATTTCGGGTAATAGCTTTGTTTGTGGGATCAGCTCCGTGTCCATTTCAATATTCTGATTGAAATAGATATTTTTTTGCTGGGTTTTATAGCCCAGATTTGAAATCAGTACATCATAGGTTCCTTCCGGAACGCTGAGCGAATAGAAACCATACTGATTGGTAACCACACCTGCCTTAAGTTCGGGGATATAAACTGTAGCACCAACCAGATCTTCACCATCATCATCATTAAACACATGACCATGAATAGTCCATACTGCCGGTTTTGCTCTGGTAATGACAATATTATTTCCGATCACATTAAAAACTAAAGGTGTTCCCTTAAAGATCTTTTTTAGCGCCGCAGTCAAAGGGGTGCTGACAAAATGAAAAGCAGGTGTTTGATAATTTCTTAGTAAATCGGGATCAAAAGAAAAAGTTATCTGATTCTTGTTCTGCAATTTGGAGAGGACCCTGATCAAAGAGTCTGCCTTTAAATTCATAGTGATCTGTTGCTCCAGAATGGTGTTCTTCTGGGCATAAAGTTTACCCGTTTGCAATAAACACACAAAAAGGAACAGGACAAAAACTTTATTCACTTATTTTTCAGCTAAGATATAATTTCCTTCCTTCTGGGTTACTTTGCACTGCAATGTTGCTGTAATAACTTTTAAAGCACTGTCTGGTGTCTGATAATGCAAATGTGCCGTTAGTTTTCGTGTTTCTAATTGACCTCCATTAATGGTGATTGAAGTTTTATAGACACTGTTTAATTGTTTCACCACTTCTGATAATGGGGTTTCTGTAAATACAAAGTCTTTATCTATCCAGGATTTATAATTGAGATCAGTATTCTTTTCGGCTACAAGTTTCCCTGTGGCAGAAAAATAGCGGCCTGTATTGCCTGCGGTTAACCGGATTGATCTGGAAGCCAAATGCTGCTGTAAGGCAACTTCACCTTCTGCAACAGTTAATGTGATGTCCCGGTTATGTTTAATAATATTGAAGCTTGTACCCAGGTCCAATGCGTGTATATCACCCAGATCTACCAAAAAAGGATATTTATCCTGATGTACAACTTTAACAAAAACTTCTCCGTTAAGCAATTGAAGTTTTCTGTTTGTGCTGAAGCTACGGGTAGCATATTTTACAGAAGCTCCGCCGTTTAACTGTACCTGCGTACCATCCGGGAGTGTAATATTTTTTATAGCGGCATTCTGCTCATTGCTAACCACTGTATAAGAAGTCCTGTTGATAAAATAATAACCTAAAGAAAGAACCAGCAGAACCGAAGCCGCAATACTGTACCAGATTTTTGTATGACTGTCTTTTTCTTTCTGGAGCCATTTATCTTCAATCTGATCAATTTTCTGATCCAGCGCTGCCCACGAAGATTGAGCTGTATAAGGCTGGTCATTGTATAATTGACTAATATTTTGTTCAACCTGAACAAATTCCTGGTACGTTTTTTCATTCTGTTCACTTGCCGCTCTCCAGTTCTCCAGCAGAACTTTATGTGCAGGACTGATCGTATCGTCGAGATCATCAATAATTAGTGAATAGATAAACTGTTCGTTAGTTTCAAATGCTTTCATGGTATGCGTTTTATTGGCCCCAATATTTATATAGTATCAGTAGCAGCAATAATAAATTTTGCTGCTGTTTTTCCAATTGTTCTCTCAATTTCTGGAAGCCGTAAGTCAGATGATTTTTAACTGTTTTAATAGATATATTCATCTGTGTTGCGATTTCCTGTTGTTTCAATTTTCCAAAACGACTTAAATACATCACTTCCCTGCATTTTGGTGGCAAAATAGCCAGTGCTTTTTCCAGACTGTTCAGCAAAGATTCTTTTCTTTGTTTTTGCTCATTTTCAGTCTCATCCTCACTTACGACAACCATGTAGGCATTTTGCTTTCCATGTTCAATCTTTTCTTTTTTAATGAAATTGAGTGAAGAGTTGATCACCGCTCTGGACAGGTAACTTTTTACCGAAGACTGAACGTTAAGCTGTTCAGCCATTTTCCAGATGGTTAGAAACACATCATGCACAATTTCTTCGGCAACCGGTGCCTGGCCAGCATAGCGATAAGCCAAAGCAAACAATTGCCTGTAATATTGTTTATACAGTCTTTCAAAAGCTTTTCGGTCATGTCTTTTTACCGCAGCTATGAGTTCCTGTTCTTCATCAGGAAGAGCGTATTTTTGTTCTTTGCTCATCCGGTTACTATTTTTGTTTTAAGGTCAGTACACCAGAAATCTCTGGAGAAGAAGAGACCGTATTCATGGCCACAAACCATAACCCTTTCAGTAAATTACGTTCCTGTAAAGGTGTCAGCGTGAATCCTCCGCTAATTTCCAGTACTGAAATCTCTCCGTTGCTTTTATAAATCTCTTTGACCAGTTCTCCGACTGAGCCTTTAATACCGCTTCTGATGGTAATCAATGAAGGTGCAATGTTTTTAAAACTAAGTACATAAGCTAATTTTTTAGAGCCTTCATCATACGAACCATTTAAAATACCTGTACCTTCAGAATTTGTATTTGTTCCCTTTTTATCTATTCTGGCAGTAATTACATAAGCTCTTACTGGTGGGTTAATCCTGGTTTCTTCTGATGATGAATTCTTTTTACAGGACAAAAACACAAAAATAACTAAAAATAAAACCTTCCCTAAAGCCGTGTATAAGCTTGATTCTCTAACCTTCATGTGATCTGATACAGAAGGCTAAAATACTAAATCTCCCTTAATTAAGTCTAAAAGTTTTCATACTTAGAAAACCATATTCCATAGAACGTTTAGTGTAAAAATTTTTATAATATCCCATTAAAAAGAAAAGAATAGCTCTGCCGATTACTTTATTAATTCCACTGTTATTTTCTGATAATTCATGAGAAGCTATTTCGGCATTTACCGCATATATTTCTGCTTCTGCTATGGAAAGCGCTTTGGTATAAGGCTTATAAATCTGCTTGATTACTTTGCGGTTCAAATGATAAACAGGGGCAGACAAACGGTAAGTATTTCCCTTGATATACTGGAAATCATGGAAGTGATAAAATACAAGATCAAAAGAATTCTCTGCCGCTGTCTCTTTACCCTGAATTGTGTGACCATTATTTGCAAAGGTGTATTGCTGTACATTCCATGGGGCTACCCCACCACCATGATTTTTTAAGACATGGACAGTATCAAAACGTGTAGTCCAGTCATCAAGATATTTCTGATCTCCGAATTTATTATCTTCAAAGCGGTTAAAACACCAGGTTATACAAGCATCTACCCACCAGTTCAGCACTTCCATTCCTTCAACCGTATTTTTGAAAGTCATAAACTGTACACAGTAAATACCACTGGTTAGTGACTGGTCATATTTAGGTGTATATCTGTGTTCAGTAATCAATACTGATTTCTGCCCCATTTCTGCCAGTAAACATGCCGGATCACTGAAAAATAAAAGGTCAGCATCAATATAAGTGCAATGATCCAGACTGTATTTTTCCAGGCAGTACTTAATTGTTGAAGAAGCACAGGTCCAGCAATACTCTCCGGCTGTACGGCCGCCTTTTATGGCCATAAGCCTGTCGTTTTCAAATGTATTCAGGCTGATAATACTAGCATGCTTCAATGCCATTTTGGTTAATATATCAAAGCAGTGGTCGTCAAAAGCAAAAATATACAAATGGAAATTTTCACTATGCTGTTCTAGTGAATTGTACATTGCCAGTCCGCGGGAAAGGTAAGTTGTATTGAATAGTGTGCAGAATTTAAGCATATCTTGATTTTTGAACTAAATAAAATCCTTTGTCATAGCCAACTGGCTGATGATCAATGTCCATCAGTGATTCTCCTGCTACATAAGAAGTGAAGTCGCACATGATGGTGTAATCAGAAATAAAATGATTTAGAAAAGATTCTTCATGGAAGAACCAGGCAGGGTAAGCGGCTTTATAAATTTCAGGTGGTACGATCTGAAGCGTTAAACGGTCTTGTTTACCCTGATGAAAAGCAGTGCGGTCAAAAACAATAAAGTCAAAGTTATAACCAGCTAATTTTTCCAGAAAGAGATGAGGTTCAGGTAAATATTGTACAGATCCTGAGAGCAGGATCAAATCTATTTTCTGAACCTGCAGACAGGCCTCAATAGAAGAGAAGAATTTTAAATGGTCATCTTCAAAATGTTCTTTGCCTGCAGCGACATAATGTTCCTGCTCCACAATATTCCAGCTGGCACAAATGTCGTTTCCAAGAAGGTGTTTAGTTTGAAAATAAGTACTTCCCAGTGATCCTCCAAAATCGATGATATGGAGCGGTCTTTTGAGCGTTGCAGCACTTTTAAACAGACAGGTTAACAGCGGAAAAGGATGTATTATTTGATCAAATAATACAGAATCGCGTTCGTAAACAGCGGTGCCTTCCTTAACTTGTAATAAGGCGTCTTTGGTTTTATTCAGTATATTGACTGAACTGTAACCATCGACAGAGTTCATTAAGTCATCCCAGTTGGAATAGTTTCCAAACCAGCCATATGGGGACTTTTTAGATTTTGATGAAGAAAATAATTTGAACATTATAAGCTCTGAATAATCGATTTTTCATGTACATGACAATCGATTATTCAAAAGGTCCTATATGTTATATTATAAAATTGTTAGATGCATCAGGATCTGTGAGCATATTAAAGTACCGTTAAATGGCAACTATTACTATATTCTCTGTTTCCAAGGGCTGTAAATGTACCAGTGTTTTTATTCACTCTGTGGAGAGAGTAATTTTGCAGGATATAAACGGAGTTATCAAAAAATGCAACACCTTTATTATTTGTATTAGGCCAATCTCTTCCACCTAAAAGCTGAATGGTTCCGGTTTCTGCATCAACCTTATGGAGATAACCATTCTGTACAATGTATATCCAGCCGTCTGCTCCGCTTGCCATGCCCTCAGTTCCTTTCCAGTCGGCATCATTTAATTGTATGTATGTTCCTGTATTTTCATTTACTTTATATAAATACCCATTTTCTGCTAAAAATAAATATCCATTATAAGCAACTATTGCATCAGTATTGGCCCATTCCGGATTTCCAATTATACTAAACTCTCCCGTTGTTGGGTTAACTTTATGAATACGTGAATTTTGGACTATATAAAGATAGCCGTTCGTTGAAGAGGCTATTCCTTCTGTTCCCTTCCAAATACCTAGTTCTCCGAGTAGGATGAAATTTCCATCCTTATCTACCTTGTGGAGGTTATCGGCTTGCACGACATATAAGTAATCATTTAACGAAGTCATCCCCTGGATGTTTCCCCAAACCTGTTCCGCAAAGTTCCTTTGTCCACCAGTAACATAATCTGCCTTTCTCATATTATAGCCACTTGGATTCGCCATAAATAAACGGGCATTTTGTAAGTTAAAACCCGAGCTGGGAGGAGGGGTTGGAGTTATGGAAGCATTGTAAGAACTATTTGATTCTCCTATACTTCTTACGTTACTTATAGGAACACCGGTAGTATTATAGAAAATATATGAATACTTCAGGATTATTTTACCACCTGATTTTCCAGCCGGTAATGTTGCATTGGTAGTGAAATCCATAAATCCACCTGAGAAATCACTTCCATTAATGACTTTTGGGGTAGATAGCACCAAATCCGGTTCGCCGCTTTTTTGAAAAACAACAGTTAATATCCAATCAATATTTTCGTAACCATAAATTTTCATGTCTCTGGCGATCGTTATATTTACTGCGAATGGTGTTGTTCCATTTGTGTTGACATTCAGACTGTTGGCATTGCTTAGATATTGAGATTGGATTGCAAATTTAGTTAGGTAAGCGGCCTTTGCATTTGTTAAAAAAAAGAAAGGGATGAGTAATAAAAAATAATAATTCTTCATGTTAATCCGGATTATTAAGTTTATACTCATTTGCTTCCTCGTACCTGTATTTTATGGTATCATAACTCTCTGAAAAGACCGTATTAGGGATGTAGAAGTTCTTCTTTTCTTTGTCATAAAGAATTACGTCCTGAGGAACGTTTAATATGACTGATAAAAACTTTTTTAAAGCTGCTGGCTCGCCGGCTACTGATTTGGTATCTACACTGTTTTTAGAATCTTGTTTTAATTCTTCTTTACTACAAGCTGTCAAAACCAGACAGAGTGCGACTGAAATTGTCAGCGACAATTTTTTTAAATGCATTGTTTTTAATATTTATTGTTATCCTACTCTTATAAAGATTTTCGGTTCCTCTTATAAACTCTTCTTAAAGCTATTGATCTTATAAATGATGTTTTTATTTTCGTTGTTTTATTTAACTGACAATAAAATAATTGAAAAGTCCTATAAGAAAATCATTTAATTTACTCTAATGTTAATTTTTGGAATTTTTAATAGGATTGTTAATATTTTTAGTTAAATATATTGATGTATTAATATGCTGGTAATTAGTGAGATGCTGTTGAGATAATTAGCTAATATTAAATATTAGCTAGAGAAGATAACGGAAGTGTTAAACTGGTTTGATAATAGCTGAACAGGTACTATCGAGTGGTATATTGCTTAGTATTGGAAAGATGATATGGTTTTATGAGATCATATCATCTTTATTTTTTTAAGAAAACCGAAGAAGAGAATTGTTAATGCATGGTTTGAAACAGCGTGATTTCGAAACTTGTACCAATCCCTAATCTGGAGTAGATATTGAAGCTGCCATGTAAGCTATTGACCAGATGTTTGACCAGGGAAAGACCAAAACCATATCCTTTTTCGCCAACGGTACCTTTTGTTGAAGAGGTTTTCCCTTCCATAATACAGGTTATTGTGGCTTCATCCATACCTATACCCGAATCTTCGACCTTGATCTTCAGTTCATACTGTCCAACATCAATTTTAAGATCAAGGTCTACGATTACTTTCCCATCCTGTTGCGTAAATTTCATCGCATTTGAGATCAGGTTTCCTGTGATCTGGAGCAGCTTATTTTTAATAAAAGGAATATGCTCATTTTTTTCGTTGATGCGGACCTGGAAATCGATATGTTTATTCATCGACTGCGGTAGGTATAACCTTTCTAGTTTCTCTTTGAATACCAGTAGGTTAAATTCATCTGTTTTTAAAGGTGTGTCTTTCCCTTCTGTCAGGATTTCATCTGCCAGCTCAAGTACAGATCTGCCGCTTTTATGAATCATGGTGATGAATTCCAATACCTCATCCAGGTTATTTTTATCTCCTTGTTCTGCAAGTATCGCAGCTAGTCCGACAATACCAGCAATAGGGCCACGGATATCATGAGCAACTTTTTTGTGGGTCTCATTTACTTTATCCAGTTGATGTTTGAGTTCGTCAATAGCCTTTAGTGCTTTAAGCCTGTTCACTACTTCGCTGGCCACAATTTTGAGCAGCTCGATTTTTTCCGGACTCTGTTGTCTGAGATTTTGGTCCAGGACACAGAGCGAGCCGATATTTATTCCTTCAGCAGTAGTTAATGGCACACCGAAATAATAACGGAAATTAGGCGGACCGCATACGGCTGCATTTTCTTTAAATCTTTCATCTGCTGATAAATCAGGAACTTCAAAATACTCATTTTCCATTATAGTATATTGACATACAGTATCTTCTCTTGGCGCCTGTACGATGTCGTCCATTCCATAACTAGAATAAGTCCACTGTGTAAAGGTGTCAATCAAATTCACCAGTGATACTTCCGTTCCGGCTATCTTTGCTGCCAGATGAGCCAGATCTTTGAAGTTATTCTCCATAGAAGAATAATCAATGTCGAATTCTGCCAGACTATATATCCGCGCTAACTCATTTGCGGGAATTGGATTGAGATTCTTTTGCATGTATTCAAATTAGGAGTTCCGGTTTAATCTGCTGATGAGTTCGGCACTTTGTTTTCTACCTTGTTCCAACCTGTCATTAAAGAAATCTTTAGTTTGATCAAAGTGCTGTTTATATCCATTGATATCTCCATAGCCAATTATAGAAGACCACTCTCTTACCGAAGAATGGAATTCAAGATCATCTGCACGGATTTGTTTGTCATAGATGGCGGCCACAATAGATTCTTCCAGTAACTCTTCGTTCCTGAACAGATATTCTACAATTCCCAGGCGTAAGCGAAAGGGCGGGGTCTGACAGATCAGGTTATCATAAGGATTTATTTTCAAATGATACCAGGCATCAGCCATGCTCAGTAAACTTAAATGTGAATTAGGTGTATGTGGCGCGCCACTGCCTGATAAAGAAAATTCTTTCATGATCTGATTATCCAGCAGCAGAAATTGTTTGTCATCAGGAAACAGGAAGTTTTTAACCTCCTGAATGCGATTGCGAAATTCTGTTTCTTTCTCCATAATCATCAGTTTAAAAAGCTCTGATTCTGATTGAGCATAACGTTTGATTTGCTGACGGGCATAAGGGTTCATAATCGCAAGCCCGGCATAAATATGCGATTTATAACTAAAAATACGCAACATGGTCAGTATTTTAACATTATCAATTCCACCGAGATAGGAAGGACTCTCCCAGGGGAAAAACCCGGCCTCTTTCCATGCTGTACCCATGCTTTCAAAACCCATATGGGTAACCGCCTGTGTATCAGCAACTATTTTATCATGTTCATGATAATCTTTCATTTCAACAATATCTGAGCCTAAAACAGCGAGCAGATCAGTCATACGTGTATATGCCGCAGCATCACAGCGATGAGGAATTACAATTAACGTTTGGCCTTTAGGATCAAAACCAGGGCCATGTAAAGAATGGCAAGTGATAATATTGATATCTTTAGGCAGGTATTTTTCGAAAGCCTCGATCTCAGGATGTTTTACAGAAGTCTGTCCTGCAACGATAGCTCCGTATTTAGTTGCAGCGCCATAAAGGGCTACTACTTCGGCTATTTTTTCTGCTTCAACAGCATAAAATATCACATCGCATCTGCGCGATACCGCATTTCCATCCGCTAATATTTCTATACCCAGAGGAGCGAGTTCTTCCTCTAGTTTTTCTCTGAATGCTGGTAAATCTGCGCCACAAACTTTGTGACCTGCTTTAGCAAAATGTTTTGCATAAAGTTTACCCATGTCTCCTAAGCCAATAATTCCTATGTCCATCTCCTAATATTATTTCGGCAAATAAGCGAAATTCTATGGGAAATGGAATCATTATAATGATTTTTATCATAGCTGTTCAGTAAAGAGTTGCCCTTTAGGAGGCTTCTCCCGTTAATATAACAAATCTTATACTTGTGTCTTACTTGAAAAATGAGGAAATACCGGCCGCTTTATGGTATCCTTTTGATAGGTGTACTGGTTGTTAGTAAAAACGGTAATTTTACGGTTTATCTGAACAAGATTTTAATGAATAAATAATATAAAATATAGTTGATGGAACAAAAGCAAAACGAGATCAATATAATCCAGGCTTCGCGTGAAAATTCAAATGCTGCTATTCGTAAAGCAGATGCAGCCGGTGTTGCACAATACTGGATGGATGATATTATTGTGATCTCTGGCGAAGGGGGGCAGTATGCAGGAAAAAAGCTGCTGCTGGAAGTTTTTACAGAAATGTTCGAAGATCATCCGCCTGTATTTGAGCGTATCCCCACAAAAATTACTATAGGTGATAATGGAATACTGGCTTGGGAAACAGGGGAATGGAATTATAAAACAGAAAAATTCAGAGGTAATTATTCTGCCATGTGGCGTAAAGTCAAAGGCAGATGGTTAACACAGTCTGAACTTTTTGTTTCATTGGATTAAGTGTTTGTGTAAACAAACACTTAATCCTTATAAATTAAAATGGTTAATTACTGATTCATTAAAAGATTCAGCATCTCTTTAACCTCTTCGAGTTCTTGTTCTAATCTGGTAATTCTATTTTCCAGATCAGGTGAAGGCTGCGGGACGAATTCTGGTTCAGAAATCTCTTCTTCTGCTACATCGCCACCGAATAAATGTTGATAACGTGCTTCTTTTTGTCCTGGTTTTTTAGGCAATTGTTTAACATATACAGGTTGTTCTTTAGCTAGTTTATGCAGGATTTCCTGAATCTCTTCTATGGTTTCAAATTCATATAACCTTGCAGAATTGCTATTGATTTCACCAGGCGTTAAAGGCCCGCGCAGCAGCAATAAACAGATGACAGCAAGTTCAGCAGGGAGCAGGGGATAAACAATGGCAAGATTATGTTTGTATTTCGTACTCCTGCTGCTGCCACCCATAGCAGTGCTTGTTAAGCCTTTGATCTTTAATGAATTTAAGGTAAGTGTGACCGTTTCTTCATCATAATTTACAATAGGGTTTCTTGATGTTTTCTGGTTACATGCAGTGGTCAATGCAGAAATAGTCATGGGATAATAGTCTGGGGTAGTTCTGCTTTTTTCAAGAAGGACACCTGCAACACGCTGTTCTGCAGCATTGAGTAAAATTAAGGGCTGATCATTTTCCATGTAATAAATATATAGGATTTGACTCAGGACAAGAAACCTTGTTATGATTTTATAACATTAAATCATCTTTGTAACAATTACGTCTCTGTTTAATTTTTTTACGGGAAAGTTTTATCTTAGAATCGTAATCAGAATAAAATACTGATATAGTCATAATTCGCTCTCGTTTTTTGAATTATCACTCCTGATTTTAATTTAATATATACTATTAACTTGTTTTAATAGAACTTGATTTTTAAAATATGCAGATGAGTTTCTGCGAAAGAGATAGGCTTCGGCTTATAAATAGGTAGTTAAAAAAAATGCTGATGGATGTCAGCATTTTTCTTTGTTACCTGTTTCATCAGATTGTAGCGTTATTCCACAACTTATTTTTCTTTTTTATTTATTATGTTGTTGATTTACAGTTTTTTGTTTGTTATGTCTGTATTTGGCATCTATTGTGAACAATAGTATTCAGGTTAGTTAAAGAAAAACACAAATAGTGAATTAATATTCAATAATAAAACGAATCATTATGAAAAATATCATTTTAACAGCAGCAGCATTATTAGCCATTACAGGTATATCAACAGTAAAAGCATCAGAAATTAAAGCTCCTTTAGCGATTACGATAAAAATGGATAGTACGCTTAAAGTACATCAGGACAGTACTCAAAAAGTACCTGTTAAATTGGAAGAACTTCCTGCTCCGGTAGCTACTACTCTAAAAGCAGATGCTTATAAAGATTGGAAAGCTACAGATGCATTTTTGGTAACTGCAGCAGATAAATCACAGTACTACTTAATTAATGTAGCTAAAAACACTGAAAAAGCTTTCATTAAGATCAATAAAGATGGAGTAGTAGTTCAATAGACATCACCGAATGTTTAACAATAAATGGGGAGCCGGATTTATTCGGCTCCTTTTTTATTTTAAGCTTCTTCATCTTGATACATAATTTATTTATGTTGAGCTCTTTCATCAGTTAAGATATTTTGCAAACCTTTGTAAGGCAGGTAATTTTCCCGAACGTATCAGGTAACCTAATAGGAGAGCGATCAGCATTATTTAACCAGTTTAGCAAAACGCTGATAAAATGCGGTAGGACTATGCTCATGTTTAGGCTCGTATTTTCCGGCAATGATAGGAAAATAGATAACCCTCCTGCGGCTTTCTTCTCCTGTAACCGCCGACTGCGCAACACGATGCCATAAACGGCCATCATGTATTGTAAGATCACCAGCTTCGGGGATAATAGCAACTTCTTTTAAATCGGCCTTGTTGTCCAGGAAATATTTTTTGCGGAATAAAAGGTTGTATAAACTCTGTTTATGAGTGCCAGGTAAAACTCTTAATCCACCATTTTCGGGTTTGAGTGTACTAAGGTGAATACCTACATTCAGCATCGGGTTTAATTTCTGGCCATGAAATATATCACGTAAACCATCTGTATGCCATCCCATTTGTGTGAATTTGCTTTCCGGGCCGTTGACATAATGATTTAAAACCATTCCATCTTTTTCGCTGGTACCAAATCTGGCACCAGGTCCGATAAAATTCAACAATACTTCTAAGCGCGGATCATGGGCCAGTTCTTCAAAAAGTGGATGATACTGGTTCACAAAAGCAAAACGCTGTACCAGGGTCGATCCGTCCAGGTCTTTACCATATTTAATAGGTATTCCGTTTACTTTATCTTTTTCTTGTGTTATCCAGTCTTGCTGTACTTTTAAAGAAGCTTCGATAATATCATTTACCGTTTCTGGTTTAATGAAATTCTTAAAATGGATAAAACCATTTCTATTAAAAAAGTAATTCTGTTCGTCGGTAAGGGTTTCACCCAGGGTAAATTTTGTGTAAGCGTGGTTCATAGCTGTTAGTTTTAAGCGTTAAAATTCAGGATATAGGAGATTCTGCTGCTTGGATTAGCAGGTTCTATTTTTGTGAAATCAGGATTTTCTTAAAAGATCTTAACAACAACAATAGCAACAACCTGCCCTTTCAGAAAGGGGCATTCGCATGGTGCATGCGCTATGAATGTGGTTGTTGATGTTCATCTGTAATAATGTATACTAATTTAGTAGATATTACAAATGTATGAAAATATTCTATTTAAAAGAATGTTTTAAAATAAATATGAATTCTTTTCTATTGCTTGTATAAGCCAGCTGTTATCCTTTCAATCAATGACTTAGGGAGCAGCCCTGCGCCAAACACAGATACCTTGTTCAGAAAGCCGGGAACGATTTCTGCTTTCTTTTTAAACATTGCTTTTAACCCGGTTTCAGCCACTTTTTCGGGTGTCATATTGAATTTTTCAGCAAGTTCTGCTAAAGCGTCCATTCCGGCGCGGCTTGAAAAACCTGTTGCGGTAGGACCGGGGCAAAGACAGCTTACTGAAACCGGGCTATCTTTTAATTCATAACGTAATGCTCTGCTATAAGATAAAATAAATGATTTGCTGGCTGCATATAAGGCAAGTGTAGGTACAGCCTGATAGGCAGCAGTACTTGATACATTAAGTATATAAGCTTGCTTTTGCTTTTTTAAAACTGGTATTAAATGATAACTCAGCTCAATGACTGCATCTATATTTAATCTGAGCATATTCAGTTGTTGCTGAATGCTGAGCTGATCAAAATTACCCCATAAGCCATATCCTGCATTATTGACCAGTATCGATAAATTTGTTGTTTTACGATTACACCAGTCTGCGATTTCAAGAACAGCAGCGCTGGAAGAAAGGTCAACTGATAAATAATGCACCTCCACTTTATAGGCAGCCACTATGCTTTGTGAAAGTAGCAGAAGATCGCTTTCAGAACGTGCGACCAGCAATAAATGATAACCTGATTCTGCAAGTGATACTGCGATAGATTTTCCTATTCCTTTACTTGCACCGGTTATTAAAGCGTATTCATTCATCACAGAGAGGTATATAATAGGGTGTAAAATAAGGTTTTTTTCTTTAATCTGTTTATTCACATGGACTGTTGATAAACTGTTGGTTACATGGATTTTAATGTGAACAGTTGTTAAGAACGCTGTAGAATTATATTGTAGCCGGTGCTAAAAGATAGCTATTTATGTATCAGATTGGTGTTTATTCACAGTGATTGTTGGTAACTGTGTTAAGTGTTTGTTTTTCAGTTGTTTATTTATGTTGATAAGTTTTGGCTGTTTGTTGTTGTTTGAAATAGATCTGAAAATATAGGGTTAACCGTTGAAACAGGGGATGAAAGATAGTCTGAAAGCCTATTGAAAGGCCATTGAGAGGGGGTTGGAAGGACGTTGGAAGGACGTTGGAATGACCTGAGTCCTTACAACCCCTTCTCAATAGCCTTTTAGGGGCTTTTAAACAAGTAATTAGGGTATTGTGCTAATATAACTTTAAACAGTCAGCGTACAATTTGGAAATAAGTGTTTTTTCTTAAATATTAAAATAAAAAAAATATGGATTAATTATTTTTTTTAATTAACTTGTTTTTGTTCTGTGGCTATTGAATGTTTATTAATTGTTAAAATTACAATTGAGATACAGAACTGTTATTTCATTGTTCACTCAATTAAAATTTAAAAGCTATGGC
The DNA here is from genome assembly GCF_014200605.1 of Pedobacter cryoconitis. Taxonomy (GTDB): domain Bacteria; phylum Bacteroidota; class Bacteroidia; order Sphingobacteriales; family Sphingobacteriaceae; genus Pedobacter; species Pedobacter cryoconitis_B. The sequence continues at coordinate 71,222 of NZ_JACHCE010000001.1, forward strand.
AATTGTTACAAAAAGTCATTTAGGGACATTTACAGGGAAAATAGGGAATATGGTTATTTATCAGCTTAAAGGACAGATCGTATCCCGTGCAATCGGGAAATCTCATAAGCCTGCTACAATTAATCAGAAGACCTCACGTATGGCTATCGAAAAGCTGAACCACTTTTTTAGGGATATCAAAGGCTATATTAACGTCGGTTTTGAACTGGAGGCAAAGGGTACGACATCAAATCAATTTAATATGGCTATGAGGTCTAATCGTTTGCATATTAAAGGATTATATCCTGAAGTTGAAATAGAATTTGCAAAGATGCTGGTTACAAAGGGATTGATGCCGGTTGTTAAAAATGCAAAAGCTAAAATATTAACCAGCGGATTAAAGGTAACCTGGGATAATCAATCGGCAGAGAAAGGAATGCGTCAGGATGACCAGCTTATGCTGCTGGCTTATTTTCCAGGTACAATAATTAAAACGCGTATTTTTACTACAGAAGTAAGAAGAGCTGAAGGCAGATATACGTTTAAACTAAACAGAGATGCGGTTATGCCTAAAGCACATCTCTATTTGTCTTTTATCTCAGATAACCGTAAAATTATTTCAGATAGCCAATATCTGGGGGAAATATCCTGGGATAATGCTGCTAAATAGCAGGTGTTCTTCCTCCATCTACAGGGATGCTTGTACCTGTTACGTAAGCAGCAGCAGGGGAGGCCAGAAATGCAATTACATTTCCGATTTCTTCTGCTGTACCTATCCTTTTCATAGGTATACTATCAATTAATGCTTTTTCTACTTCATCTTTATTGGTGTGGTCAGACAGACTATCCAGTAATTTAGTATAACGCGTAGTATGGGTTAAGCCCGGAAGTACGTTATTCACAGTAATATTGTATTGTCCAACTTCGTTAGATAAGGTTTTTGCCCATGAAGCTACTGCAGCCCTGATGGTATTGGATACACCCAGATTTGGAAGTGGTGTTTTTACAGAAGTGGAAATAATGTTGATAATCCTGCCATATCCTGCTTTTTTCATTCCTGGCAAAACTGCGTTGACCAATAAATGATTACAGATGAGATGTTGCGAAAATGCCTGTTCAAAATCACTGGTTAATGCAAATGTAATTGGTCCTGGTTTGGGGCCGCCACTATTATTGACCAGAATTTCTACCTCTTGTTCTGAAACTATTTGCTGAATTGCAGCATCGGCCGATGCCGGATTTGAAAAATTTGCAACTGCATAAGCATGCTGCTGTCTGCCGGTGATTGGCAATTCTTTTAAAGCACTGATCAATGACTCTTCGTTTCTGGCAATAAGTATACAGTTAGCCCCTAAGCGGGCAAGAATGATGGCTGTAGCTAGTCCGATACCTTGTGTGCTTCCACAAATTACGGCAGTTTTATTAGAAAGAGATAAATTCATTTTAATCAGGTTTTAAAAAGGGAGTTTAATAGTTGTTTTTTTAAAGGTACAAATAAAAAAAACGCCGGCCTCTTATAAAAGACCAGCGATTTTTGCGTGTGTGAAGCTTATTATCTTTATCTATCGCCTCTTCGAGGCTGATTTCCCCTGTTATCATCCCTTCCGTTTCTCTGGTCATTATGGTGATCATCCCCTCTTTGTGGCCTTGCAGCAGGACGGGTTTCTCTTACAGGTACCGGTCTGTTATTTCTGGCAGTTACGTACCTTTTATCTTTGCTATCTCTGATATTGCCTTGTTTACCGTGATAATTTCTGTATTTGCTGTATTGTTTAAGATTCTGTGCATGGTTTAAATAAGGTTTTGGTGTATTCATAACCACTTTATAGCCATTATATAAATTATACCCGCTATATCTTGGGGGAAGGGTTTTTCTAAATACCCATTGACCGTTAATCAGGTAAACATATTGCTGTGCAGATACATTGTAATAGGCATCCACATCCGGCAGATAATAATAATCAACATGGTTGTATCCGGCCGGACCCCAGCTTGGTTGAGAACCTATATTGATATTTAAGCTTACCTGTGCATTGGCTTTGATGCTGCTAAACGAAGCTACTCCGATAATTACAGCTAAAACTATTCTCTTCATTTTTGTTTGGTTCTTATCTGTATGGGATATTCCAAATGATATGCCATCATTAAAAATATAAAGCTATGCATCTATGAGCAGGGGCTATTTGCCGATGGAGGATGAATACTTATCGCCCGTGGCAGATTTTTTTAATATTTTAGCCTGATGATAGATGTATCCTGCGCCCTGATTATTAGCCATAACGGACAAGTTTTAGTCGCTCAAAGAAGCTTAAATATGCATTTGCCGCTTAAATGGGAATTTCCTGGCGGTAAAGTTGAACCAGGTGAAAGTGCAAGGGAATGTCTGATCCGTGAAATTCGGGAAGAATTAGGAGTAGAGATCAAAATTGTAAAAAAGATGTCCCCGGTTGTCTATGATCAGGGAAAACAAATAATTCGTCTTATTCCTTTTCAATGTGTATTGGTTAGGGGACAGGTGAAACTAACTGAACATGCTGCATTTCTGTGGCTGGAACCTTCAGCGCTAAGTACGCTGGACTGGGCGGAGGCAGATATTCCGGTAGTTCAAAACTTTATGAGAGATATGATGTTATAAAACAAATCTATCTTATGAACTCATTTTTTAAAACAATAATAGCAGGCTGGGGAGCCAAAAAACTTGGTGGCGGCTGTTTATCTACCATTTTAATTTTCGTTCTGATTTATGTTGCATTAGGTCAGTGCAGCAGAACCCCGCAAAAAACGGCAGCACTTAATCAAACAGTACCCGCTGTTGAAAACAGAAGGTAGCTGTCAGTTATTGATAGTCTATTTTTTAATAGCCTCAAAAAGTTTTGGTAATTCTGTATCACCGCTGGTATTAAATACTATTGTGTTTTTAGGCGAATACAGAAACAGGGATGGATATTTTGTTGGCTGAAATAGTGGGATGAATACATGGTCCCGGTCTTCGAGCAGTAATACATTTTTCTTTCCAATCAGGTTTTTCCCATATTTACTCATGAAGTCATTCATTGTAATATGCTGGTCAAGGGATACCAGGTAGATGTTTATTTTCTTAATCTCATCATATTTTTTTGACAGCTGAAGCATTGCTTTTTGACAATGACTGCAGGTTGCATCAAAAAACACGAACAGTGATTTATGGCCGGGAGTGATTTGCGCCCTTGTAAATGCTTTTCCGTCTGCTTTATAGAACTGGAAAGCCGGTATGGCCGCGGCAGGGGTCTGGGCTGAAACATTGATAAAAAAGAAGAGCAGCAGAAAGCTGAATAAGTATGTTTTCATAGAGATAGGTGAATATGATTAATATTTGCTAATTTAATGATTGAAATATAAATAAAAAATCTATTGAATATGAAGGCGAGTACACTTATTTTGGGTCTGATCAGCCTGTCTTTTTTTGCTAATGCGCAGCAAAAGAAAGGTGGATATACAATTAATGGAAATATACTGGGATTGAAATCGCCTTATGTTTATTTGTCGGTGAATGGAAAGTCTGATTCGGCAGCGGTAAAGGATGGCAAATTTAGTTACAAGGGCGAAAATGTCACTGCGCCTTCGAAAGTAACTTTACATAATAAGGTGGTTAGATTGGGCACCTTTTATGTTGAAAATGTTCCGGTTACGATTAAAGGTGATTTAGATAAACCAGATGATATCATCATTACAGGTGGTAAAACACAGACAGATAACAATGAGCTTTCAGCAAGTAAGAAAAACATTGATGAACAGCTGAATAAAATTTATGAAGCCTGGGGAACCGCTAATAAAGCAAAAGACCCGGTTGCGCTGGCTAAGGCTGACAAAGAGATGGAGCCATTGGAAGAGCATTCTAAGCAGCTGACTATTGAGTTTATAAAAACACATCCTGCGAGTTATGTCAGCTTAGAGAAAATTAACGAGCTAACTTATGAGCTTGATTATGCCGCAGTTTCGGGATTATTCCAGGGATTATCTCCTGTAATTAAAGCATCCGGAGCAGGAAAAAAAGTTGAAACTTCTTTGGCTGTTCTTAAAAAAGGAAGCAATGGACAAAAAATGATTGATTTCACACAGAATAACCCATCTGGCAAACCGGTTAGTTTTTCTTCTTTTAAAGGTAAATATGTACTGGTAGATTTTTGGGCAAGCTGGTGTGGCCCTTGTCGTGGAGAAAACCCAAATGTAGTTAAAGCCTATAACCGTTTTTCTCCAAAAGGTTTTACGGTATTAGGAGTTTCTCTTGATCAGGATGGGACGAAATGGAAAAAAGCAATAGAAGATGATAAATTACCCTGGGATCAGGTTTCTGAGCTAAATGGCTGGAAAAATGAGGTCGCTAAATATTATGGCATTAATGGCATTCCATCAAATTATCTGGTAGACCCAAACGGAATCATTGTAGCAAGAAATCTGAGGGGTGAACAACTGACAAAGAAACTGGAAGAATTACTTCCATAAAAAAGAGCTGGAAAAAGAAACGGGGACCATCCAGGCGGACGGTCCCCGTTATCTAATTAACGCTCTCCCATATAAGACGCTGAAATATGTTGTTTATTGTGTGCGAAAAAAATAAATTGTAAAATTTTAAAGATATCGTGGTTTAAGCTTAATAACCGTCTAATTAGCGCGGAAAGAATCTGATGGTTTGGCCAGTTCATATTTGATCCAGAAATCAGAAGCTGTTGCATTTTGGCTATTTACCCCTGCGGCGTTACCAGATCCTCTGCCGCCACCCATACCGCTACCGCCGTGTCTTCCACCGCCGCCACCGCCATGCATACCTCCACCACCCATACCCCCACCTTTTCCGCCACCCATACCACGACCACCTGAAGGTGCACTTTCGCCAGCCGGCATGTCTTTATGGTGATGTTCTAAGCCAGTGTTGATTTTTATATTATAGGCTATGGCTTTTATTTCATTGCCTTTTAGACCAAGTTGTGCTAAAGGAATAGCCAGTTCACAGATATAATCTCTTTGTTTATTGAATGCTGCGGCTACTTCTATACCGTCTTTATTTGGCATGGCTAAACTACCATCGGGAATATTTTTGAAACCGGATACCTGTATGACATGTACACCCGCATGTTCATCCGCGTCTATAGCGGGTTCATGATGCTGTAAAGAGTCATTTTGTTCATGTGGTGGCGGAGGCTGGTTCATACCCAGAAAATTTAGTTTGATCCCATCTTTCTTTTTTCCCGCCGTATTAATATCCAGGGTAAGTCCGCCAGACATTAATTTTCTGGTTGTCACTTCATCAAGTGATTCAATGATCAGATAAAGATTTTGCTGATCATTGGCCAGTGCAAATGCAAGTTTGGTTTCCGTATTGTAGTTGTTAAGTGGTTCATGCCACTCATCCGAAACTCCATCCACTTTTACAGGATGCCCTGCCCATAAATTTACGTCGGCATCGGGGTCATTTTTTTGTGCGTAAAGTGTAGGATGAATTGCGATAATGCTGGTGAAGAGTATTAAACTCAGAATGGTTTTCTTATCCATTTTTTTTTGTGGCAAGGGGGACAAAAGACCTTGCTTAACAAAATTATCTGATCACTGTTACATTCTTTATTAATTAACATTATTTAACGCATTGACAGTCTGGAAAAGATATTTATTCACTGTTCCTTTCGTTCATAATATACTTATGGGACTCCTGACTATTGTGAAATTTACAGGGAGGCTGTATCTTGGCCCAAATACTAAATATAAACATGACAACGGCTGACCTCCATAAGAGACAGGAATTATTCTATAGTGCTATAGATCAGGTGGAAAAAGATTATCACTTGTATTTCGGACTGAAATCTATTCAAAAAAAATTAACTCAGACTGAGCGCATTTATGATCATTTCATACTTAATCATGATACTTTTGAATTATCTTTTGATAATGATAGCGATTTACCTCAGGAGATCAGAGATCTGGTCATTAATGCTTATCATGAGATCTTTTTACTCAAGAGAAATGTGAGTTGAAAATTGACTTAATAATTACGATACTAAATGCCTTTAGGTACTAATCCATAGTATAAATCTGAGGTTTTGTCTTATTTTAGAGCTTTGAACGAAGTCTCTGATCTGATGCTGTAAATCCTCTATTCACCATCGTTTTATGGCTGTTTAGTAAATACGTCCGGAAGCTACACATGAGCTTATCAGGTCTGTAAACTATAGGCTTATGCTGACCAGATGCTGAGGACCATGAGTTTTTTGAACGATACGAATAATGATTAAAAAAGTATATACCACCTATAAGAATTCTTTTTCCGGATTAAGTGCTGAAACATGGTTATTAAGTATAGTAATGCTCATCAACAGGAGCAGCAGCATGGCTGTACCCTTTATGAGTTTATATATGACTCAATATTTGCACAGACCGCCTTCTGATGCCGGACTGATCATTACTTTGTTTGGTATTGGCTCTATAATGGGGGCAACCGCAGGCGGGAAACTGACCGATGTTATTGGTTTCAGAGCGGTACAGATTATTTCTTCTATTATAGGAGGTGTATTCTTTGTTCTGTATTCTACCATTACACATTTCCATGCCCTGTGTGTAATGACTGTAGTAATCAGTTTCTTCTCAGAGGCATTCAGACCTGCAAACTTTGCAGCCATTGCGACTTATGCAAAAGAGGGGACTCTGACCAGATCTTATTCTTTGAACAGGCTGGCGACCAATATGGGCTTCGCTGTAGGCAGTGCGGTTGGTGGAATTGTAGCTTCTTTCAGTTATCCTATGCTTTTTGTGGTAGATGGTTCAGTGAGTGCACTTTCAGGACTGGCTATTCTTTTGCTTTTACCGGCAACAGTAAGGGGTGCGCGTAAAGCGGTTGCAGAAAAAATAAAGGGAATGCAGGTGCGTAAACCCTGGGAGGATATTTTGTTTATCAAATTTTTGTTGCTGACCACAATGCTGACTACCTGTTTCTATTTGATGTTTAGGGTAGTGCCTTTATTTTATAAAGAGGTATGGCATATCAATGAGATGGAAATTGGTTTAATCCTGGGGATGAATGGTTTGATTATCGCATTGTTCGAAATGGTGATGATCAGCAGGATTGAGAATAAACGTTCTCCGATTCATTATATCGTTAAAGGGGTGTTGTTCATCGGCAGTGCCTATGTCATGTTATTATTACCTGGAATCACCCCTGTCATGGTTGCACTATTATCTGTATTGCTGTTTACGATCGGAGAGATGTTTGCCCTTCCTTTTATTAATACTTTTGTGATGAGCAGGACAAATGAATTTAACCGGGGACAATATGCTGCGGGCTATACGCTGAGCTGGTCTGTTTCGCAGGTGATCGGACCTTCGGCAGGTTTTTATCTGGCCGAGAAATATGGATATAACTGGTTGTGGATTATGCTGATTTTACTGTTGGTCGTTTGTGCGTCAGGATTTAAATTACTGAAGCATAAAATGGACTAGTTTAAGCACAATTTTGTATTTTCGGGCAGAGTGTTTACATCGGGAAGCTGTTTGGGTTTTGAACAGGCTCTATAATTTATCTAAAATAAACCATAAATAAATAAAAGATGAAACGTAATGCAACAGCCGTTTGGAATGGCACAATCAAAGAAGGTAAAGGTCATTTAACCACTGACAGTACTGTTTTGAACCAGACTCAATATTCATTTAACAGCCGTTTTGCAGATGGGGTGGGAACTAATCCCGAAGAATTGATGGCTGCTGCACATGCAGGATGTTTTACTATGAAATTAAGTCTTGATCTGACTGAAGCTGGTTTTAATCCAACTTCACTGGAAACTAAAGCAACAGTATCATTAGATAATGGGGTGATCACAAGCTCTAACCTGGTATTGAAAGCTGATATACCTGGTATCACTGAAACTCAATTTCAGGAAATTGCAGCCGGAGCTAAAGAAAACTGTCCGGTGAGTAAGGCTTATAATGTAGCGATTTCTCTGGAAGCCAGTTTAGTTTAAGTCCGGTTGACCGATTTCCTGTTTATTGGAATAATTAATATAATTTTTTAAGAAATGCTTTCTGTGAAGAAGGCATTTTTTATTAGAGGGCCTGGTGGATTAATATTTGGGAGGGGCGATCAGGTTCCTTGCGATTAAAAAGATAATAATAACTGCCAGCATGATGATCATTATTTCTGAGAATCCAATGTTAGTACCGTTGACCATATAAAGTAGTGTATTCATATTCTGTAGTTTTATTTAAGCAGTTGACTTTGCTAATTGAATTTATTTCATCTCCCTTACCTGGATCATTTCATGTTCCTGATTGGTTTATTGATGATCTTGAATTTCAATGTATTAAATAATAATTTAAACGGGCTTTAAAATTTAATCTTTAACCAAACAATACGGTCTTTCATTCCTTTTTAAGGTATAGATTTCTAAAAAATTAAATTATGGACAGGTTAGTAATAGAATCAATACTGGCAGAGGCCGAAAAGATATACTTATCAGATGAAGGTGGAAATGCCGGATCGGATGCTGCGCTGATGCTTGGCTTTAAAGAAGATCATGCTGAGCAAGTAGCTAATGCTTTTAAGGCTTTAAAAAATGTAGCGGGGGATAAGGTGGTAGAACTGGTCATTTGTAAAACACTGGTTTCTGGAATTTATGATCTGGAAATTAAGACAGATGCGCTGGATGAACCTGTACGTGTATTGAATAAAGCGATTGCTAATGACTTGCTGGAAAGTATTGAAAAGCATTTGCAGAAGAATAAAGAAATTGTATTGGGCAGTAATGTCGCTGCAAAGGAAAGCTGGATCACCTTAACGGACGCACAGGTAAAAGAGTGCCTGGTTAAAGGGGCTTAATCAGGCTGTTTTTTAAGCTACTTATCTTACCTTATTCTATTCAGATTCAGGAAATTGAAATTTGCCGGATATTGTGTTTCCGGTTTGTGTTTTCCTGAATCTGCTTGTAATTTTAATCACTAAGCGCTTATCTTATTAGTTTTATAGTTTTGGTGCTATTGCTGTCTTTTTTCAGTGCATTGTTCTGCTCTGATTGAAACTATTTCTTCCTTTTTTTTGCTTAATTTTCTTCCATCTGCAATAATTCTTATCGATTTCCTGCCATTCTTAAAGGTGAAAATTCTACAAGAATTTTATTAAAACCTCAACAGGTTGATTTACTGTTCTTTTTTTCGGACTGCTATTTCTTCCTCCGCATGGATTATTTTAAAATAATTTTCAGGGAAGAGACGGGGTTAAATTAAATCGATATGTTATCTTCGTTTTTTGTTATTTTAGTGATAGATAAATTAAATTATGAGTGAGGAACCAGCAAATAAGTCCTTTGGGCTTTTAAAAAGCTTAAAGAAATTAATCTTTGAGGATAGCCCTGAACCTTTTGTTCCTGAAGTTAAACCAATGGCTGGTCAGCCGGTAGTGGAAACTAAAACGGGTGAAAATGTAACTAAAAACCCTCAGACTAATCTAACACAAAATACTTCGGCCCTGCCACCTGCCGATGTAAAGCAGATGAAAGTTAAAGTATTGGAAATACTGGAAAGGATTAACGAACCGGGGATGGATTTCTTTGAAGTCTGGAATGCGGCGGCTGAAATGGGCAGTGTCAATGCAGGCTCGATTAAAGCTGCGTTCACTTCTTTGAAATATGTAGATAAAACTTTGGATAAAGATAAACTGGTTAGGACTGGCCAGGGTTATATAACTGAACTTCAAAAGGTCATTGATAAAGAGACCAGTCAGAAGCAATTACAAAAAGATAGTATTGAACAAAATCTGATTGCTGAAAAAGCTAACCTGACTGCTGAAATTCAAAGGTTAGAGCAAAATATTGATGAATTGCGTGAAAAATTGAATTCCAGGCAAAAGGAACTAAAAGAAATCAATAGCAAATATGAACCACAATTACAGGATATCGACGCAAAGATAACTATTGGCAACACTGCCGTCGCCGAAGTTATTACCGATATTAAAAACGCCCTTAACATAATTGAAACAAATATAAACTAAGAAAAAAATGGAAAGTAAGTCCCAATTTGTAAATATCCCGGCCGAATTGAAGAGCCAGTTACCCATATTCCAGGTACTGGGTGATCATTTGCCAAGTCAGATGCAAACCCCGGAAGCTAAAAAGACAATGGCCAATATATTTTTCTGGGCAGTTGTTTTGGGCGGAGCTTTTGCCTTTTTTAAATTCCTGCCAATTATGCTGGAATATGCGGCTAAAAGTATTTTGCTGGTTATTTTTAGTATCATTCTGATTGTATTATTATTACTTGCACCAAAAATTATTGCTTTACTGCACCGTTTGGGAACAATTCTGATATTTAAAGGAGAGAAAGCCATTATCCGTAATAATCCAATTGAAACGCTGCAATTGTTATCCAAAGATGCTAAGGATACTTTAAAACGTGTGAAAGAGAAAATTACGAATGTGGATGGGGTACGTATCGATATGATACAGAGTGGTGAAACTGCACAAAAAACAGCAGAAGAAAAGTATACTTATGCCAAACGTTTTACTGTTGAAGCTGCTAATCTGGATGAAAAAGGAAAATTGGAAGCTGCCAATAACAATATGGAGAAAGCTAACGGATACGGCAGAGATGCGAAAGAGACCCGTACTAAAGCATTTTTGTTAGGTAAAGAAGGTGAATCTGAGGAGCAGAATGCAAGAAGTTATGTGCAATATGCCAACCAGTTTGCCAAAGTTCTGGAAGTATTAAAAGATAATGAAAGTGCTGCCCGTATTTATGTAAGTACGCTTGATAGCAGTATTTCTATCATTTCTAAAAAACTGGAAGCTACTCAGAAAATGAAAAATGCGACTGATGGTTTAGCTGAGGTTTTTAATATTAAGGATAGCTGGGTATTCCAGGAAGCAATGAACGCAGCAACCGGGGCGATAAGCCAGAATATAGCTTCTATACGTTCCAATCTGGATTTCCTTGACCAGAATAACAATATCACTGTAGGTGGTGCGCCAACACAGGGAGAATTGGAAGAGTTTATTCAGAAAGTAGATCAGAGAAATCTTAAGATGTTGAATGTTAGTCAAATGTCTGATGCTTCTTATGAATTGAAACCGGCAGAGAAAGTAGATAAAGGTTTTACTTTATTAGATTAAGAAAAGGAATTTTTAACAATAAAATTAGTATACAAAAAAGAATATGGAAGAGAAATCAACATGGGGCAGACTACGCTGGCCAATCAAGGCAATAATTATTGCGATTCCAATTATAGGATTGGGTTACTGGGCATCTGAAACGGGAAAACTTGATGGTAAAGCAACGCAAGCCACTCAGGATAGTACCGGAATCAGCAGAACTGCTGAAAAATCCGGGTCTTCTTCGGCAGCAACCAGTGATGAGAAACGTACTTTCAACTATACCCCTGAAAAACCAGTAAATGGCGAGTATAAAGGTGTGGTTGAGGTAGGTGCTTCTGGTTTTAACTCTTTCGTGGTTAATATTGATAAAGAGAAACGCTGGGAGATTATTTCTAAAGACTTTGGAAAATCTTTTGTGTACGAAGGTATGGCCACTGCAGCTGATATCCGTACAGGATTAAAAGATTATATAGGGGCAATGTTTGATAAGGGAGTAAAATCTAAAAATATCCATTTTGTGATCAGCTCTGGTGCACAGAAAGAACCTAAAACTGCAGCTATTACTTCTGAATTGAAAAAAATGGGTTATATAGTTAACCTGGTTACTGCAGAGCAGGAGGGCAAGCTGGCTTTAAAATGTGTATTGCCTGCATCTTATTATGATAATTCTTTCGTTGTGGATATTGGTTCTGGTAATACGAAGATCTCCTGGATGGATGGTATTGTTAAATCTTCTGAAGCACCAGGAGCTAAATATTATGAGAAGGATTTAAAGGATGCTGCTGTTTATGATCAGGTTAAAGCTATTGCTGAAAAGATCCCTTCTGCTAAACGTGAAGTTTGTTTTATTATTGGTGGTGTTCCATTTGAACTGGCTAAACAAACACGTGTGGGTGAGGAAAGGTTTACTGTATTAAATAATCCTGAAAAGTATAACACGGATAAAGTAAAGATTAAGAGCGGTGTGAATATTTATAAAGCTATTAAGTATGCTACACATTGTGATACTTTTGTCTTTGACTGGGACGCTAACTTTACGATAGGGTTTTTACTGTCGGTTAAGTAAGAGATTTTAGCGATTAAAAAGCCGCCTTGTCAATTGATAAGGCGGCTTTTTTTATTAATCAGCTATAAGATTGTTTTACTTCACAAACTCCATCAAAGGCTCCAGAATGGTTGTTTCAAATTCCAGTTGCTGTCTCTGCCCTTTCTTGCTATTTGAAAAGGGATCGCTGATCGGATAGTTTTTTATGAAACGAGTGCTTTTTGCACCAATAGTATAGGTCAGCAGACCATAACTGGTATCGTTTACCAGCCTTATTTCTTCAAAATCCATCAGGGTTTTGGTATAAATGCCAGGGATCTTCCGGTATACTTTGCGGGTGCCCTGATCGAAAATCAAGGTTACATTTGCTAAAAACAGGAATTCATAGACTACGTAACAGCAAAGTCCTCCTCCAATCAGATAAAGTATAAATTTTACGTCATGTCCTATGGGTAAAAATGGAACGACAGCAAAACATAGAAAAATGCCCACCAGAAAGATCTTGATTTTGGTATAATAACTCAGGTTTGGCTGAATACTGAAACGTCCATCCGAGATTTGTAAATTATAAAGTGCCATATGATTTCTAAGCTCAGTTTAGTCTTCCAATTTCATAATTTGCAATGCTTCATTAACCATATTGTTAAGTGGCGCTACGGTAAATATAGATTGATTGAGCATCAGGAGTTTCTCTTTCCCATTGATATTAAGCACCATATTGACTGCACCATTCATTGTAATCCCAAATAAAGAAACTGTACTCGCTACAACAAAAGTCTCAAAATTGTCCAGACTATAAGCCACTTCCGAAGTGAGGAAGTGCCTTTTAAAAAGGATTTGGCGGTTTTCCATATCAATGGTTGTTTTTGTAGTAAGACGAAGTAATACTAATGCGCCCAGTAATGCCATCGCATAACCGATCCACATTACGGCTTTATCTGCTGAGCCTTTAGTAAAAGCAAGTAAAAGGCCACCTAAAAGAAAAATGCCGCCAAGAAAAGCTATAAATACAAATTGTGCTTTTAAATGATATTTTTCGCCATCCTGTTCAAAGTACTTGTAGTTGTTCATGTTTTCGAGTTAAAAGAGTTAAATGGATTTTAAACAATAGTATTTTTATTAAAATTAATATGTTGTGTTGTTAATAGGTATTTTTTTTATTAGCTAAAGAATTTGTGATGTCAAAATTAATGCCATATGTCTATTTATGACTATTTAAATTTTTTGTTTCGGTTTAACTTATTAATATATTGGTTGTTATGATTTCTTTTTGTTTGTTTGTTAAGAATAGTGATTCATTGCGCTGTAGTAAAAACAGGTAAAGCCGTTTCTTATTTAATTATCCTGTTGCAGGAGTAATAAAAAAGCCGCTCCTGTATAACAGAAGCGGCTCTCTTAAATAGATCTTATGGAATTAATTCACATTGATCTTCACCTTAATGATGTTATTAATTGAAGGTAAAGTAGTAAAAGGATTTGGGTTAGGTACTTCGGCGATCGGATTACTTTGTGAAGCTGTTGCACCGCCAAGATTGAATTGTGAATTCCCTGCTCCCGGAAACTGATCAATAGCAGTACCATTATCATATAGTTTGATAGAGCTGGAAATATCAGCTGTTTGTGTGGCATCAACACCGTTTCCGGCAGAAGCAAAGAACCAGTCATTAGAGAAGCCATACATGGTGGCGATAGCAATACGATCACCTTTGGTTACAGAAAGTTCCTGAGAAACACTGCCGCCAGCCTGGTTGCCAATTACAGGTAGTAAAATATTAGATCCAGGAGCAGGTAAGATGTATACATTCTTAACGCCCGGTTTTCCTTTTAGTGTTGCGGCCAGTATTGCTGCATTTCCTTGCTGAGCCAGGTCTTTTAAACCCTCATTGCGATCTTTTTCTCCAAGGTTGTAGATAGGGTTTTCTATTCCATTATATACAACTACTAATATTGGAGATAATGGGGTGAAAATTCCTGTATTACTTTTGATATAAGTATATAAGGGTGCATTGTTTCCTGCTTCAGCAATTTGAGTCAAACCATTCGCTGTAGGCTGTCCGCTGGTGAAAATAGGGGCAGGATTCAATAATTTACCGCCTGCAATATAAGAGATTGCCCATACACCAGGACTTAGCGGGGTTTCGTTAGTTGTGCCCCCTGAGGTGTTCAATAAGGTTAAGGTAAAGTAAGAATCTCCTTCATATTTCAAGGTTGCTTTAACTAAAGAAGAAGCTGGCAGATAGGTGTTTCCCTGAGCATCTGTACCATTTACCTCTGTAACCGGATTGTTTTCTGCCGTACCCGGATGGTTAACTGCACTACCTGGTTTTTGATTTATCCTGGTTCCGTTATCCCATAATTTGATTTGTGAAGAAACATCACCTTCAATTGGTTTTTTATTCTGATCATAAAGTGCAATACCTGGGTTTGCCGGTGCGAAGAACAAATCGTTAGACCACCCATACATAGAGGCAAATGTAACGGCCTGACCTATGGATGCAGAAAAACGGAAGGAAACTGATTGTCCCGGAAGGATAACAGGTGGTGTACCCGTTCCCTGAAATGTACCGGATTCAACCAGACTGCTTGAGTTTAATACGTTTTCTACACTGATTGTAGTTTTGTTGTTTAAAGCGGGAGTAGTAGCTGCGTCTTTTTTACAGGCTGTAAATGTTAAAGGTAAGATAGCTAAGATAAGCCAGTTCCATTTGTTCTGAAGTAAATTCATTTGTGTTTCTTTTAGATTGTTATACCCCTTTGTCGGGGGATAACAAGAAACCTTACAGCAATTTTAAAAATTAATTTTGTTATTTACTTACTGGTCTATAAGCCAGTTATTCTTAAGAGTTTTATTAACTGAAGGAGAAACTGTTTCTGGTGGTATATGATCATCTTCTTTAACAGTATCAAGATTAAGGTTGTTAAAAGATTGAAGTATTATTTCAATACATCTGATATTGATCTCAAAATAATAATTTTGTAAATTAGGTTTGGGTCCGACAGATTCAAAATAATACCATCCATTAAGAGTTTTTATAATATAAATGAATAAGCAGGCCGCATAATTTTCTGATTTATATTCAATAGTTCCGTTTAATGTCCATAGTTCTTTAATCGCTGGATTGTCAGACCTTATCTTTGTAAGCTCAGTCAGGTCAGTTGTGAGTTTTGACATTCTGTTAAACGATTTTTCATATATGGTGGCCACATTACCGGTCTCTTTTATGGAATAAAAAAATGCATTAATTACACCTCTGTTAAAAGAGCCAATAGGATGTGCAAATACAAATCTTGAGAAGGTATTTGTATTCTTTGTTTCGTATTTTATTTCCCAGGATACAGGAATATAAAATCGGATGGCTTCAGTAAAATCATATTCAAAAGGAAGGATGTTTTCTGCCATTTGCCAGTCTGATTTATAAATCAGGTCCCAGTTCGTTACAATATGAAATATGTTACCTGCCAGGTTTTCATAGTCTTTAGAAAAGCAGGTAGCCTTAATACAGAATAAGTTTGCACCATTTTTATTTTTATCGTGGTCTTTGATTGTAGTGAATCTGGATATAATTTCTTCACCACCAGGTGTTTTTTTGATGGTAAGGACATCTAAATACTTTCCTGTACTTTCTCCTGTTATTTCTCTGAAATCTAAAACAGCTTCTCCAATTATAGCCAGCTTTTTCCATAACCAGTCTGAAGCGTTAATCTCATATTCACAATATTCGGTAACTACTTCAATTTCCAGGTAAGGACTATCGTCTATGCTAATGTATTGACCTATATTAACGAGATTAACATTACTTATCTCAATAGGGGTTACTTTGGTTGGTTTTACATGATTTGGTAAAATCACCCAGTATTGAAGTGATTCTTCGGCCGAGGTATATAAGCATTTCCAGAAATTTGATACCAGATAATCATCTTCCAATACTGATCTGATGGGAAAAGAATAGGTTATTTGTTTTTCTTCCATGATAGAATGCCTCCAGGCAGGTATTAAGACTTTAGACCCCAGTTACTGCTGATATGCTGCATAGTCCCGGCCAGACTTTTATAATCTTTTCTGGCACATGAAGTCTTTATGGTGAAATAATTAAGGTCACTTTTTAATACGGTAAGTCTGCTGATAATATCATTACCGTCTTTCATTTTTTTTGCTGTTAATACATCAAGATATTTTTCTCCATTTTTTGCAGTAATAAGATGCTGTTTCAAAATAGTTTCATTCATAGTTTTTAACTTGTCCCCCAGCCATTCTGAAGGTTGAATCTTAGTACTCAGGCTTTCATAAGCAACCTGTACTTCCATGTAGGCTCCCTGATCAATCGTGCTATACTGGCCAATGATAGTCAGGCCTAAGGTTTTAACCAGTTCAGGTTCTACTTTTGTTGCTTTAACATTTTTTGGAAGAATTACATAATAAGCCAGTTTCTCTCCCGCAGAATCATAATTAGCTTTCCAGAAGTTTTTAACTAAATAATCATTAGTGAAACTGGTTTCCAGAGGAAAGTTTATATCTTGTTTGATGTCCATTTGTTTTTGTTCTTCTTTTTTCACCTCATTGCCTGTTTTCATCTGACAAGAAGTTGTCAGTAAAGCTACTGCTGCACCAGCTAATATTATTCTAATCATTGTATGTTTATTTTTTTTCTCCAAACCAAACTCCGTAAAGCATTAAAAGAGACAGGGCAAAAAAGATCGTTTTATAAGCTAATTCAATTGTTTGTAAATTGTTACGTGCGAAACTAACAGGGTTTCTTTCCAGGTTTACTGCATTATGTGTTTCCTGAAACCTGTTGAGTTTACTGACGATAGCGCCAGCAGCAAGAACCATAAGATTCAACAGAATAAGTATAAAGAAGGATAAGAGAAGGGCCTTGAAAATATCCAGGAAAAAGGGGCTTGGAATGTAATGGATGCCCCTTACTATACCTGCTGCAATAAATGCCAGAAGAGGTACGATCAACATAGCTGATCCGTAGCTTATTGCTGCTGTTTTCGGGGTGACAATTTTAGTAAGTTTAAAAATTAAGAAGCAATTTAAAATAACAAATAAAGCGTAAAATACTATTTTCATAATTAACCAATTAATACTGTGGGACATCCTGATAAAATTGTACCTTCCATTGGCCCGTTCATGAAATTCTTAAGACCATCCCATATAGGCTTCAATGAAATAGTAACATCCAAATCTACTTCTAATCCTAATAATAGTGCTAATTCTGCTCCAACATTTGCTGATATGGCCAGGTTTTCTGTATCGACATAACCTCCAATTTTTCCACCTGCAGCAGCGCCACCTGCTTTTGCACCAGCTTTGGCTTTTACATTAAGGATAGAAAGTATATCTAACTGACCTTCATATTCTGCTTTTGCAGCACCAAAATCACCGGAAACTTCTGTTTGAAAGCCATACTTATTATTAGCACCTGTAAATACCTGTCCGTCTGCTTTTCCTTCGGCATATAAAAGATCTCCTTTTCCTTCCGATTTATGATAAAGGGTACCTTCTTTTCCGAGATGGAAATCTGCATTACCAGAAAGGACAGATGCTTTGCCTTCTGAAATGACAGAACTTCCCTGGGCGGTATTAATATTAGTGTTTTTAGACTCTGCTTTAAATGCAGAGAAACCACCGCCACCGCCATATTTTCCATACTTCCCATCTTTTGGTACGTAATCTCCTTTAGCGTTAAATTCTACCATTACTGCGCCGGCTTCCAGATAATCTATCTGGCCATCTTTATTGGTGTCTTTTTCATTGGCATATAGATTAGCTACCTTAATAGTAAGATTATCCGGGTGTATAGTTTTTACTGTACCATCTGGATTTGATTCTTTAACGGGAGTGAGGTAATGAAACTGATCTTTTGCCGCTACAGGCCCTGCCGGAGCCGGAGCCGGAGGAGTAGCACAGTCTGTTTTATCTCCCATTCTGGCCGCGGGTTTACCATTGATGAGTACAGTAGGGCAACCTTCAATAATAGAACCCGGACCTCCGTGAATAGCGCATGCAACGAGGTCACCTTGTCTTGCAGCTGGTTTGCCACCGATTGATACATTTGGACTGCCCGATAAGATAGGTCCGGTATGAGCTCCCTTATCTAATAGCATTCTTGCTGCTGGTTTTCCCATGACTAACTATTTATTTTAACAAGTGTTGCTTTAATATCTGTTGTTGCCCCCCCAGAAACTGAAACCAGCTTACTTGATGATATACTGTGGGAGTCAGTTCCTTCTGAAGTCATTATTTTTGACTTTTCGTTCAGTGTATCTTCTCCTTCAATTTTAATTGCTTTTCCTTTGATGTCAATGGTGTTTGTAGGGGTTTTACCTCCAATAGTTCCCATGGTAATTTTTGGTGATTGTATATCAATTGAAGTTGAACCTTTAATTCTGATTACCGGAGAATTAATATCAATACTGCTTGCTGAGGTAATGGAGATGGAACCGGTTTTCTCGTGGATTTTGATAATATTTCCTTTACTTGTTGAAATCTTAATCTGATGTTTGTTATCATTAAATATCAGCTGGCTGCCTGTTCTTGTGGTAAATGCTTTGACGTTATTTTCCTGAATATGATGGCTGTCTTTACTCTGGCCATGATGAATACTTCCCATCACAAATGGGCGGTTCGGGTCATTGTATCTAAAACCTACGATCACCTGATCGCCAACTTCGGGATGAACAAAGAACCCGCGGTTTTTTGTCTTTCCGTCTCCTTCCCCTGCATCGGCAGTTAGTATCCTGATCCACTCTGTTTGTTCACCAGTTGCCTGTTGCCATAGGAATTGTACCTGAACACGGCCCATTCCCTGAGGATCGTTATTTGTTTTAACAGTAGCGATCTGTGATTCTGCCACCGGATATCTGACTTCTTTTACAGGAACCACATTACTGGCTGCGGGAATAGCTTCGAAAGTATTTCTATACCTGTTGTTCCCGTCTACTTCGTGGGTTACTGAGGTTAACAGATACTGTCCGTAATCTTCTGTGATAAAATCCAGTACTCCTTTTTTTGATATTTTGATACTTGCGATAACTCCAATATTCACACCAGGACTACTTGATTTTCCTAATAAGGCAACCAGACTTGCGGCAGCAGCTTCTTTTCTGACTTTTAGCATATCGTCAAGCTCGCTTTTGTCTTTTACTCTTGGTTTTAGCGGGACGTTTACTGATCCTGAAAATAGGTCCTGCGCTTTATTTAATGCGAACTGGCTATCTGCATCCAGTCCATCAACTGAGCTGGGCGCATCGGCCTGCAACAGATTATTATTAGCTGAATTATAGGAATACTGAGAGAAATTAACAGGCCCCATTTTCATGGACCAGTTCATACTGGAAATTTCTCTTCCATATACCAGATCAATTACGGGTAAAGAATCAGGTTTACCGAAGTTTGTATTTAGACCATCGTAATAAAACCACTCTCCATATTCTGAGGATAAGCGATTTAAGAAAGAAAAGGTACTTTCTTTATATTGCGTCATGTATGGGATCCGGCGCGAATAGACAGGTTTGGCTTCGATCCTGAGATCGTTGGAAACTACTTTGCTGGTCGCTTTAGTGACAATGTCCCTGAGCGTTTTATCCTTAAATGATTTTAGATCTATACCGTTATCCAGGAGTATGGTCGGGCTGTATCCGCGAATAACAAGGTCTCCATGAAGACCGTTGCTTTGCGATAAACCGATTTCGCAGATAATGCCGCTGAAAACGGTTGTCCGGCCTGTTAACGATGCGGTAAGTGTTATGGAAATGAATTTACTGATCAGACCCTTCGAAGTCTCAGCGGTAGCTGAGCCGAGCTTTTCAAATGTATCATGGTTAACATGAAGTTCAAACCAATGGTGTGCATTGAATGCCTGTTTAATAGTCAGGTATGAAAAAGCCAGAACTGGCTCTCCTTCAATATGGATTTCGGTAATTATTTTTTCTTCCATAACGCTAATCTCTAATGTTTTTTGAGCGTGTTAATTAGTGCTTTTGATTTAAGAATTTGGCATGTCTGTTCCGGAGTTCTTCTGTATATGCTTTTTCTACATATTCATCATTGATAGCTGCGCCTTTATAGTAACCTTTCAGGATTTCTTGTCTCGCTAATCTGGAAAGCTCTGCTAAAGGAACGGGCTGATGTTTATCACCGCTTAATCTTTCTCTTGGAAATACCAGGTTAGGGAGCGAGACAAAATAGATAGTCCATTTTTCATTTTCCAATGCGCCATACATGACATATACATAATCAAGCTCTGCATCTTTAGCTTTGTCCTGCAGCAGCAGCAGTAAATAAGCTCTGTCTTTTTGGGTGTTAAAAAATACGGCATCATCTACTTTCCAGTTAAATTCTTTGAGTACCTGTACCTCTTCCAATCCGGCTGCAAGCCATTGATTTATGTTTTCATTAGCACTTTTTTGTATGTCCTGATAAGGTTTTGTACCTTTTATTGCATTCAATTGTTCTTCAAACATTTTCTTAGTTTTACTTTGTCCGTTTAAACATCCTGCTAAAGAAACAAAAAAAGGAATGAGCAGGTATGCAATTATTTTTTTGTTCATCTGATAACGGATTGACTTCTTTAATATAATTTAATATAATTAATTTACTCCTCTTGGTTTAACATATCCCCGGATACCTTTTCTGATATTAAATATCCATCCGTAATTGGCAACGCTATGACTGGCATAAGGTCCTTTTGGCACACTGGGCGGGATATAAATATTAGCATCTACACCAGGAATACGTTCCTGCGGGGCAATCCAGTCTTGCTGATACCAGGGGTCGTCGGGGCCGGAACCATATTGTGCACTTTCTGAGACAAAGCCTGGAATCGGACCTGCTCCCGGATTTTCAGGAGCCAGTGCATATATTCTTTCTGGATTGTATCCTGATTCATAAAGTACCTCGGCCATGCCCAGTGCATAAGCAAATCCCATGCTGTGACATACAATATCAATAGGGATTGTTTTAGGATCATAGAGGTCAAGATCACCGTTTTCTCCCCAGATAATCTTTCTGCCTGCTCTATCTTTAATAGGAGAACGGTTAATCTGATTGATCTGGCTGATCAGTGAAAACCCGGCTTTTCTGCCATGTTGTTTTCGGGCTTCAAAACCTAAAGCATTTTTTGCTGTGATTGCAGGGGCATCACCGTCTGCATAAAAAGAGAACTGATCGCCTAGTCTGGTTTGAAATTTATCATCTATATCTCCCCAATAGTCATTTATATCATAACTAACCACCTGATCATCACGTCTGATTTCGCGGATAACATTTTCAACAGGAAAGGCCAGCCGGAACCCGTTCACGAAAATAATTATCGCCGGAACTTTAGGTTTAACGGAAATACCGGCTGATGGGATAGTGCGTATGCTCCTTGGCATCCCATATAGATCTCTGTTTGGTATCATAGCTTAATTAGCTTTCATTAATAGCAAATGCGATAACTTGTCTGGTGTCAGTTCTGAAACTAAGTTTGTATTCATTCTTAGTCGTTCCATGGTAGACAGCATACCAGCCAATAAAAACCGGAACCTTTGCACCCGAACTGACATCTGTTTTAACTACGTAATTGAAACCCAGTAATTCAATTTTAGTAATCTGGCCTTGTGTACCACAAAGTTTTTCATAGATGGTAATAACTTTGTCTGCCTCAGGAAGAATTTTTGACCAGAATAAAGGTTGAATCTGCTTATAATTCTTTTTTTTTAGCAAATCAAAGAAGTTATCGTTGAATTTCAGATCAGCAGCGGTTCCTTTAAGATCTGAAATCTTATATTCCATTACATCAGATTTTCCGGAAGGAATTTCTACAGTGGTTCTTAAAAGAGAGAACTCTTGTTTTTCTTTGTCATCTAAATCATTGTATAATAACAGGATAGCAGAAGATCCTATCAGCCTGATATCGTCCGGATTTGCCAGTGTCTTAAAATTGATATTCACTGACATGACTGCGTTTTCATTTTCTTTGCTTTCGGTAATGGAAACAGATTCTGCTCCATATTTTTCTTTCAAAGCCTTTTCAAGTGCTTTTTGATGTTTTAATGAATTGTTGTTACCGCAGCTATTCAGCACAGGGGTCAATAAGATTAAAATGATAGTGGTCAGTTTCATTGATTTAGGTTTATATAGGTACAGGATTGCATCAGAATCGGAAAATTCAGTAATTGTATAAAAAGAAATTTAGCGCGGGACCAGGAAATGAGCAGGATTACCAGAAGATGAACTATATAACAAGGAGAAAGAGCTTCTCTCTAGAGTGTTGTTAATTTTTAGAAAACCGGCATAAAGAAGCAACATGTGCCCCATGCCCAAAAAGTCTATTGTTGCTTTGAAAGCCATAATACAATTTTAAGGGTAAAACATTCTAAAATACAGTGAGTTAGTACAATAACCATGCCGTTGGCATAAAATTATGACCCAGATGATTCTAGTTTTAATCTCTGATTAAAATATTTGATTTTACTGCGATTCAAGGGGGATTTATTCTTTATCGCTTCAAAAATATTGTCTATGGGTTTTTAAGATAACATAATATTAATTGTCTGTTTTACAGGAATTATCAAATTTTTGGACATAAAAAAAGCCCCTGGAAAGGAGCTTCTAAAAGGTCTTAAATCCTAGAAAGAAAAATCATCATTCTGGCCTTTTGCAGCACCTTCATGGTTCTCTGAATATTCATAGCGTTTTTCAACTACTTCCTGGTGATTCTTGATATAATCAACTGTCTCATTTAATCCTTCAGCAAACTTCTCAAAATCTTCTTTGTATAGAAAGATCTTATGTTTTACAAATACACCGTCTTCCAGTCTTTTCTTGCTTTCAGTAAGAGTTAAATAATAATCTCCTGAACGTGTTGCTTTAACGTCGAAAAAATAAGTTCTTTTACCGGCCCTTACTTTTTTAGAAAAAACCTCTTCTCTCTCTTTGTTGTCAAATTCTCCCATGTTTGGTATTGCTGTTGGTTTTTGGTTCGGGTAAATATAAAGTATTAATTAGATAAGATCAAAATAGAAATTAAAGAGATTTATTTTCTTCTTCCAATAACTGGTTCTGATACATTTCTTCATAAATACCATGTAAGTTAATTAGTTCATCGTGAGTACCTTGCTCTGCAATACGGCCTTCTTCAAGGACCAGGATCTTATCTGCTTTTTTGATAGTGGAAATCCTGTGGGCAATTAATATGCTGGTCTTTCCTTTCATGACATTGCCCAGGTTATTTAAGATTTCTTCCTCAGTTTTAGTATCGACAGCGGAAAGACAATCATCGAAAATCAATATTTTGGGCTCTTTAATCAATGCTCTGGCTATAGACACACGTTGTTTCTGACCGCCTGATAAGGTAATCCCCCTCTCGCCCAGCATGGTGTCAAACTTTAACTCAAAATCCATTATATTATGATATACGGCTGCATTTCGGGCGGCTGTTTCTATTTCAGGATCAGTTACCTTGTCTAAACCAAAAGCTATATTGTTTTTAATATTATCAGAAAAGAGAAAAACTTCTTGTGGAACGAAACCTATTTGATTTCTGAATGAATTCAGATCCAATTTTTTAAGGGAGGTTCCATCAATTGAAATCTGGCCGGAATCAGTGTCGTACATCCTCATAATCAGGTTAGCCAGGGTAGACTTTCCAGACCCTGTGCGGCCTATAACGGCAACAAACTGACCAGCTTTAATCTCAAAACTTACCTCTTGTAAGGCTTTAATACCAGTATCCTGATAAGTAAAGCTTACTTTATCGAAGCTGATATTTCCATTCAGATCTGCTATTGGTGCGTCTCCGGTAAGGATATCTGGTTTTAATTCCAGAAATTCATTGATCCTTTTTTGTGAGGCCGAAGCACGTTGAATCAGAGTGGTTACCCAGCCGAGCATGGTTACAGGGAAAGTAAGCTGATTGACATAAACGATGAATTCTGCAATATTACCTGCTGTAATAGAACCATCCAATACTTGTTCCCCGCCAATATATACAGTCAGAATAGTACTCAAACCTACTAAAAGAAGCATAGTAGGGTAGAACAGGGCCTGTACTTTGACAAGTCCCATTGCGCTGTCTTTATAAGCACTGCTTTCTTTAGCGAAGATTTCTCTTGTATAATCTTCACGTACGTAAGATTTGATCACCCTGATACCTGAAAATCTTTCCTGCACAAAACTTGATAAACTGGAAAGCTGTTCCTGGATCTGCTCACTTTTATTATTAATATGGGTATTTACATAATAAATAATCACAACCAGGACTGGTAAAGGCAGTAAACAAAAAGTAGCAAGTTTTGCATTCACTGTATACATCGAAGTAATAATCAGCAGAAATAAAACCAGTGTATTAATGGCATACATAATTGCAGGGCCAACATACATCCTTACCCTGTTTACATCTTCTGTTGCCCGGTTCATTAGATCGCCGGTATTGTTACGGCGGTAAAAGCCAAGACTTAACTTTTGATAGTGTGAATATATCTCATTCTTCATATCAAATTCAATGTGCCTGGACATGAGGATAAGTGTCTGTCGCATAAAAAAGAGGAATAAACCCCTGATCAGATAGAGAATAAGTACTAATGTGCCAAAATAAAGGAGGCTGTAACTGAAAATGTCATAAATAATCTGCTGTCTCTGGAAATCATTGAACAGGTAGTAAATCTGAATATTTTCAGTAATCAGGTTAAAAGCGTGGCCAATAACCTGGGCTGGAATTACACCGAAAATATTAGAGATAATAACGAAAAACACCCCGGGTATGATCCACCATTTATATTTATAGAAATGTTTATTTAAAAAACGAAGGTGCTTCATGTGGCGTAAAGTTAGCCAATTGCACATGATTTTTGAAAACTGTTTGGTTAAAACAATGTAAATAATGTTTTTTATCCTTAGTTTTGCGAGCTGTCTGATAAACGAAATCTTATGTCTGGTAATAGTTCTGCGGTAACCTCAATTTTAGATCAACTAAGTGCTTTAGGACACAAAAAAGTTGTTTTTTGTAATGATCCCGATACCGGTTTAAAAGCCATTATTGCTATTCATGATACTACGTTGGGCCCTGCTTTGGGTGGTACAAGAATGCTTAGTTATGCTACAGAAACTGAAGCACTGGAAGATGTGCTGCGGTTATCGAGAAGTATGACCTATAAAGCTGCAATCACAGGATTAAACCTGGGAGGCGGTAAAGCTGTCATCATTGGTGATTCCCGTAAAGGTAAATCTGAAGCGATGATGCGCAGTTTTGGTCGTTTTATTCAAAACCTGAATGGTGAGTTCATTACTGCCGAAGATGTAGGTACAACTACTAAGGATATGGAATACATCAGCATGGAAACCAAATATGTGACGGGAGTCCCTGAATCAATTGGTGGAATGGGTGATCCTTCTCCTACTACTGCTAAAGGCGTTTTTCTGGGAATAAAAGCTTGTGTTAAAGAAGTTTTTGGAACCGATATGCTGGCAGGACGTTCTGTTGTTGTACAGGGCATCGGGAATGTAGGAGAGCAGCTGGTAGAACTATTGAGAAATGAAAATGTGGAAGTTTTTATCAGTGATATTAACGAAGAACGTTTACATCATATCGCCAGAAAATATAAAGCAAAACCAGTAGAGGCTAATAAAGTATTCGGTCTGGATGTAGATATTTATGCACCCTGTGCATTAGGTGCTACAGTCAATGACGTAACTATTCCAAGAATGAAGTTTGCGATTATAGCAGGTTCAGCTAATAATCAGCTTGCAGATGAACATGTGCATGGTAAATTGCTGTTGGAAAAGAATATACTTTTTGCACCAGATTACCTGATTAATGCAGGTGGTCTGATTAATTGCTACTCGGAATTAACAGGTTTCGGCAGAAAACGTACGATGCAGCTGACGGAAAATATCTATCAGGCCACACGTAACGTTATTAAACTATCAAAGACAGAAAATATCCCAACAATCCTTGCAGCAAACAGGATTGCAGAACAAAGAATAATAGACATCAAAAAAATAAAATCATCATTTTAATAACCGGTATATTACCAACTCGTTCTTACATTCATGTTAAATAGAAGGCACCTACGAATTAAAGTCCTGCAAAACATCTTTGCGTGGCAAATGACAGACAAAAAGGATCTACTTTCTGCAAAGAAGGAATTGATGCACAGTATTGATAATGTTTATGAAATGTATGTCAGAATGCTGGCGTTACTTTCAGAAATTACAGAATACACATCAGTTGATGCTATTGAAAGAGCTAATAAGCATTTTCCTACTGCTGAGGATTTGAATCCTAACAAAAAATTACTGCGCAATAAATTTATTATTCTGCTGCAGGAAAACCCTGAATTTAAATCGGCTGTAAACAAATACCAGATTAACTGGCATGCGGACCCTGAATTCATCAAGACGATCTATAATAAGCTGAAAACTACTCCTGAGTATGCTGCTTATCTGAACGATACTGATGATAGTCTGGAAGGATCAAAAGAGATTATCAAATTTATCTTTAGAAAAATCATTCTTAAAAGCCAGAATATCATCCAGGCTTTTGAAGATAAATTTATCAACTGGCCTGTAGATAAGGAAGTAATGCAGGGAATGGTTGCAAAAACGCTGAAAAACTTTACTTCAGAAGACCCGTTCAAAAACAAGCTTACTCCAATTAGTGCCGATTGGAAAGAGGATAGCAAATTTGTAGAAGATCTTTTCACTTATACGCTGAAAAATAATACTGAATATCAGAACCTGATTGCTGAGCGCACTAAAAACTGGGAATCGGAACGTATCGCTTTAATGGATACTATTCTGATGAAAATGGCTATTTGTGAGTTAATGAATTTCCCTTCAATTCCTGTAAAAGTGACGATAAACGAGTATCTTGATCTATCGAAAGATTACAGTACTCCGAAAAGTAATTCATTTATTAACGGTATATTGGACAAAATTTTAGGCGATTTGAAACGTACAAACAGTATCAAGAAAATTGGCCGCGGATTAATAGAAGAATAAAAAAACATATTAATGAAGAAGATCTTTTTACTTGCATTTGCAGCAGCTTCATTAGCTGCCTGCCAACAAACAAAACCTACTGCAGCTGCTGCTGACAGTGCAGCGAAGACAGCTACTACAACCAGTACTGTTGTTGCTTCACCTGATGCACCGGTGATGAGCTTTGAACAGGGAATGTATAACTTCGGTAAAATCGTACAGGGAGAATCTGTACATTACGAGTTCAAATTTAAAAATACAGGTAAAACTCCTTTAATTGTTACCAATGCGACAGCAACCTGTGGATGTACTATTCCTGAGAAACCAGAAGGACCTATTAAACCAGGTGGTGAAGGTGTGATCAAAGTTGTATTTAACAGTGCTGGTAAAATGGGAATGCAGGATAAAGTGATTACAATCACATCAAATGGTAATCCTTCGACAAGTGAAGTACACCTGATTGGTGAGGTTAAAGAAAGAACATAATTATATAATAATACAATCAATATGACATTAACAGTAATTTTAGATGCTGCTGCCGGCGGAAGCAGTATGTTAAGTACCCTGGTTCCAATGGTATTAATCATGGTAGTTTTCTATTTCTTCATGATCAGACCACAAGTAAAAAAAGCTAAAGACCACAAGAAATTAGTTGCAGACTTGAAAAAAGGTGATAAAATCGTCACTACTGCTGGTATTCACGGTAGAATCGTTGATATGAATGAACTTACTTTCTTAATCGAAGTTGAAGGCGGTACTAAAATCCGTTTTGATAAGTCTGCTATTTCATTAGATGCAACTAAAGCATCTACTGAATTGCCTAAGGCTTAATTCGTTAACAGACATTATAAGCCGCTCCATTATTTGGCGCGGCTTTTTGTTTTTTAAGAGAATGTAACTTTATCGTCTTGATCTAAGGTTAAATTCTCTAAATTTGATTAATCAGAGCCATATGCCATTCATTAAACTTACAAAAATAGAGCGAAAGCGCTTTTTAGTATTGATCACTTGTGTGCTTCTGGCTATTGCAGGATGGCTTTTTCTGGCATTGAACAATAAATATGTTTATACAGCCAAGACTGTCCTGATCTATAAAAATTTCCCTCAGAAAAAAGCTTTCCATCCTTTACAATCTGATACTGTAGATCTGCTGGTCGAAGGAACGGGCTGGCAGTTGCTGTTTGCACGTTTGAGAGTTAATCCGCAATTTATAAGTATCAGTCTCGAAAAACTGAATAACAGGAACTATATTCTTTTTTCAGAGCAGTTGTATAGTGTAAATAATCAATTGGAAACTTCACAGAAGATTATATCTGTAAGACCGGATACCTTATATTTTGATTTTTCTAAACGGACTGTAAAGCGTGTTCCTGTTAAACTGGTTTCTAACCTGTCTTTTGTCAAGCAATTCGGAATTTCTGATGTGATCCAGTGTACGCCTAATTATGTAACTGTTTCTGGCCCGCAGGAAGAACTTGAAAAGATCAGTGAATGGAAAACTGATACTTTGACTCTTCGTAATATTCAAAATCAGGTAGTTACCAGGGTAGCTATGAAGCAGAATCTGCTTAAAAATGTAAATATCTTCCCAGCCAGTGTTGAAGTTAAATTACCGGTAGATGAGTTCACTGAAAAAACACTGGAAGTACCATTGAAGATTATCAATAACAATGAATACTATAATGTGAAGCTTTATCCAAAAAAGGTGAAGATCACTTTTATGGTTGCACTTTCAAGTTATCAGCAGGTCAATGAGGATTTTATTGAAGCTGTAGTGGACCTGAATGAATGGAAATTAAAACACCACGGACAATTGTCTGTTAAACTAACACGTTTTCCTGATTATTGCAGAAAGGTAAGGCTTGATCCGGAGAAAATTGATTTTATTATAGAAAAATAATGATTAAGATAGGTATCACAGGTGGGATAGGAAGTGGAAAAACTACGGTTTGCAGGATATTTGAGAAATTGGGTATCCCTGTTTTTTATGCGGATACAGTGGCTAAAGAAATCATGATTACTGACCCGGTATTAAGGGAAGGGATAATCAATACATTCGGTCAGGAGAGTTATGAAAATGATGGAAGACTGAATAATAAATATATCGCTCAGCTAGTATTTAATGATAAAAAAGAGCTGGAGAAACTGAATGCGCTGGTTCACCCTGCTGTATTCAGGGCATTTGATAGCTGGGAAGAAACTATAACTGCTGATGTACCTTATACACTAAAAGAGGCTGCCTTATTATTTGAGAGTGGTTCTTATCAGTTATGTGATAAAAATATTCTGGTTACAGCACCTGCTGCTGTTAAGATTGAACGCGTTATGGAACGTGACGGGGTAACCAGGGCACAGGTAGAAGCGCGCATGGATAAGCAGCTTAGTGATGATGAAAAGAATAAAATGGCTGATTTTCTGATTACAAATGATGAAAGCCAATCGGTGATACTTCAGGTATTGGAGCTGCACCATCAATTTATAAACCTTACAAAATAAATGATATTAGAGGATTTTTTAGTTCCAACGAAAATTGGACTGTTTTGCGCTTATGGTAATTTTTACCTTGACCCGAAGGAAATGGTTAAGGATGCCGTAATTTCACATGCACATGGTGATCATGCAATTAGTGGGAATTTCAATGTGTATTGTACGCAGGCGACCTCATTATTTATGATACAAAGGTATAAGAAGTTTGCGGCGGGCGAATTTCATTTATATGATTTTCATGCTGAATTTATCTTGAATGGTGTTAAAATCAGTTTTATCCCTGCGGGGCATATTCTGGGGTCTGCAATGGTGATGATGGAATATAAAGGGGTAAAATATCTATATACCGGCGATTATAAACTTCAGCCGGACACAACTTGTGAACCTATTGAATTTGCCGAAGCGGATGTACTGATTACAGAAACTACTTTTGCAAATCCGGATACGAAACATCCGGATGTGGAGCTGGAAATCAAAAAATTGAATTCAACGACAAGTAATATTATGCTTGGGGCTTATGCTTTGGGTAAAAGTCAGCGGTTGATCAAACTGATCAGTGATCATTGTCCGCAGAGAAGAATTCTGGTTCATCACAGTATCCTTCCTTTTGTGAAAATTTATGAGCAAATGGGTATTGATATGGGGAAATATGAAGTTTACGACCGTAAGGTGATGAAAAATAATAAAACTGATATGATTTATCTTGTGCCACCCCTGGTTTACAGAAGTTATATCAAAGCTGTGAATGTGATCCGTGTTTTTGCAACAGGATGGAAACATTTACAGAACAATAATGAGCTGCAATTATTCATTTCTGACCATGTGGATTGGGATGATATCATTTATACCATAGAAAAAATCAAACCGAAAGAAATCTGGACTACACATGGAAGTGGGATTCAGCTAAAAAGTTATTTTACAAACATTATTACTGTTAAATTGCTTAACTAATGACACAGGATGCCGATTATTATTTCAATGAAGAAGGATTGATGGTTTTTACAGAAGCCTACCATCGTAAACGTGGTTATTGCTGTAAAAATGGTTGTAAACACTGTCCCTGGAAATACGGCAAAAAAAAGAATGATAGTAATGATAGTGAATTAACAAAAGAAAATTAAATAATTGATGCAGCTGCAGAAAGATAATAAAGCCCCCCGCTATGAAAGTGTATTCCACGAAGCAATGGTCAACGTGGCTTTTACACAGAATTGGTGTAATGACCAGGTGAAACAGGCTGTTTCACCATATGATATTACTAATCAGCAATTTAATGTGCTGAGAATATTACGTGGACAATACCCGAATCCTTCAACAATCAATCTGCTGAAATCCAGAATGCTGGATAAGATGTGTGATGCTTCAAGGATCGTAGACCGTTTGGTACAGAAGGACCTGATCTGTAAAAACACTAATGCTTATGATAAACGTGCGGTTGATATCCTGATTAATGAAAAAGGAATGGCGCTGTTAAAGAAAATGGATAAAGAAATGGATCTTTCAGGCATCATTTCCTGCAATTTAACAAAACAGGAAGCTGAATTGCTGACTACATTACTGGAAAAAGCAAGGGGTAAAGATTAATACCCCTAATGACTGTGCCCTGAGGTATAAAATCCAATCAGTGCAATTCCTATACCCAATAAAACAGCAATCATTTTTCGCTTTGAAACTTTATGGTCAACGCTGGATTCAAATAAAATTGTGGTAGAGATGTGTAAGAATATTCCAATTACTACACCCATCATTTTGTGGAAGTAAACTTCAATACCTCCAATACGGCCGGTACTGATTCCATTACTTACCCAAAATCCCAGTGGGGCCATAATTGCAAATACAGCCAGGTAAAAGATAATCGCCGAAGGTTTAAATTTATTCTGCATCAATATGCTCGCTAAAGCAAAAGCGGCAGGAATATGGTGTAAGGAGATCCCAAAAATCAATGCATTGTGCTGATCGGCGGCAAGTGGCATCCCTTCCAGAAAGGCATGCAGACATAAACTGATCATAATGCCATAAGGAAAGATCTGTGTATCATCATGTTTATGGATATGGCCATGTTCTACGCCTTCAGAGAACTGTTCAAGTACAATTTGTAAGAGAAAACCGACTAATATATACAAACCGATTTCTGCATGATCAGGTCCGCTGTAGGCATCAGGTATCAAATGTAAAACGGTGATCGCAAATAAGTAGGCTCCGCTGAAAGAAAGGATCAGCTTTAGCAATTGTGATTTATCACTTTTTACTAAAAATATGGACAGCCCCCCTAAGAAAGCGCAAAAGAACAGTATTAAGATTTTCCAAACTTCCATTAAGCTGCTGGTTGTAATTTTTTATAAAGCAGGGATACTAGAAACCCAATTGTAGAACCTAAAGCAGCACCTGCTACGGTATCTATCGGATAGTGTACGCCGACGTATATTTGTGCAAAAGAAATAATAAATGCCCAGGCAAGGCCGATAGGCAGGATTGGTTTCCATCTGGAATAGAAAACCATAATTAAGAATACTGCAATACCAAAGTGATTGGTCGCATGTGCTGATGGAAAACTAAATCCGCTGCCGCATTCTACACGGTGGATAATATAGTTGGCCATGGCAGGATCATTACAGGGTCTTAATCTGCTGATGAATGGTTTGATGAATCTGGAAGAGATCATATCGCCCATAGCAAAGGTAAGAAGTACACCTCCTATAATATACCATCCTCTTTTTTTATATTCTTTGAAACAGAAAATGATAATAAAAAGGTACAGGGGAGCCCAGAAATAACGATTCCGCATTAAAGGCATCAACCAATCAAAAAATCCATTGGAGAGTCCTCTGTGAATTTTAAGAAACAGTTCTACATCAAAGTTATGTAAGCTTTCTATCATGCTTTTTTGCAAACAAGGATCAGCCTGTCGGATTTGGCTACATCGAAGGCTTCGAGATTATAGCTGCCGAATGTATTCACGATAGCTAACCCGCTTTTCTCAAACATACGTTCAAAATCTGCTAAGGTGAAAGCCTGTACACGTTCTTCAAAAGCATGATGTTTACTCTTATGCTCAAAATTAATATGTTTAATGATCTTCCCTTCTGCTACAAATTTACGCAGTTCAAAATCTATACCTTCTATGGTTTTTGTTTCTCTGTGGGTAAGGTTACTGATAATCTTCTGGGTGTTGAAATAATCAATAACCACTGTTCCATCTTCTTTGATACTTTTTCTGAAAGACTTCAACGCATTTACATGATCTTTTTCAGTATCAAAGTAGCCGAAACTGGTGAAAAGATTTAAGGCGATATCATAGTAATTGATGTAGCCCAGTTTACGCATATCGTGTACGAAAAAATGAAGGTGCTTTTGCTCAAACTGTTTGGCGTATTTAATGCTTTGCTCAGAAAGATCGATTCCTGTAACGTCAAATCCTTTTTTATTTAAATAAACTGAATGGCGGCCTCTTCCACACGCAATATCCAGTATCCTGGAATGTAATGCCGGTTTCAGGTAGGCAGTCAGGTTATCAATTAAAAATTCTGCTTCAGCATCATTACGCTGACTATATAGTATATGATAATAAGGAGAATTGAACCAGTATTGAAACCACTTTCGCTGCATAGGGACCGTCTTAAATTTAGAAAAAACAAATATAGTGATTAGGAATGCAACTGGGTGGATATTCAAGTCAAATTATCTTGACATCTGTTTGAATTTTACGCTCAAATTAATTTAAACAAGCTTAATTATGACAGGCTCTTCTTAAATTTTTACTATTTTTGAAAAACAAAATTCATAGCAGTTGACACTTATAAAATCTATTTCAGGAATCAGGGGAACTATCGGCGGAATCGCTGGAAATGGGCTAACACCTATTGATATAGTGAAGTTTACCGCAGCTTACGGCTCGTGGGTAATTAAAAATACGAATATTAAGAAAATCGTACTCGGAAGGGATGCGCGGATCTCAGGCGATATGGTGAATAATCTGGTAACCGGTACTTTACAGGGACTGGGTATTGAGGTGATAGATTTAGGTCTGTCAACTACACCAACTGTCGAGATTGCTGTTCCGATGGAAAAAGCGGGCGGCGGAATTATTCTGACGGCCAGTCATAATCCTAAACAATGGAATGCCTTGAAACTCTTAAATGAGAAAGGTGAATTTATCAATGATGAAAATGGTAAAGAAGTATTAGAAATTGCTGAAAGAGCTGATTTCTCTTTTGCTGACGTCAATGAACTTGGAAAAGTTATTTATGATGATTCTTATTTGCAGAAACACATTGATGTAATTCTTGCTTTGCCTCTGGTTGATGTGGAACTGATCAGAAAAGCGAATTTTAAAATTGCGATTGACTGTGTTAATTCTACTGGTGGTATATTTATTCCGGCTTTACTAAAGGCATTGGGTGTAGAAACTGTATTTGAATTATATTGTGAGCCTAATGGTGAGTTTCCACATAATCCTGAACCTCTTCCGGAAAATCTGACTGAAATTGCTAAAGTAGTACAAAGTAAACAGGCAGATCTGGGTATTGTAGTAGATCCTGATGTGGACCGTTTATGTTTTGTTTGTGAAGACGGAACGATGTTTGGCGAGGAATATACTTTAGTTGCTGTAGCTGATTACGTACTTAAAAACCAACCAGGCAATACTGTTTCTAATCTGTCATCGACAAGAGCTTTAAAAGATGTTACCCTTAGAGCAGGCGGAGTTTACAATGCTGCTGCAGTTGGTGAGGTCAATGTGGTTACACAAATGAAAGCGACCAACGCGATTATTGGTGGCGAAGGTAATGGTGGAATAATCTATCCTGAATTGCATTATGGCCGTGATGCCTTAGTGGGGATTGCTTTATTTTTAACACATCTGGCTAAATTTGGAAAATCTGTATCCCTGTTAAGAAGCAGTTATCCGAATTATCATATTTCAAAAAATAAGATCACATTAACTCCTGAAATGGATATTGATGCTTTGTTGGTTAAAGTACAGGAAAAGTATAAAAACCAACCGAGCAGTACGATTGACGGGTTAAAAATAGAATTTGATAATGAGTGGGTTCACCTGCGTAAATCAAATACAGAACCAATTATCCGGATCTATAGTGAAGCGGAGAATGAAACTGTAGCTGAAAACCTGGCGAAAAAGATCATATCAGATATCAAAGAAATTTTAAAATTGAATTAATACAAATGAACAGGATCTATTTAGATAATGCTGCAACAACACCTCTTGACAAAGAGGTAATGGCCGAAATGATGAATGTGATGGAGAATTACTATGGTAATCCGTCTTCAATTCATGCGCAGGGCCGTGAGGTGCGTACATTGATTGAAAAGGCCCGTAAAACTGTAGCTGGATTACTGAATGCGACGCCTGCTGAGATATTTTTCACTTCGGGTGGTACAGAAGCAGACAATACAGCTATACGTTGTGGTATTGCAGCTTTTGGGATTAAACATGCAATTACTTCAAAAACCGAGCATCATGCCGTAGAACATACGCTGGGACAATTATTAAAGGATGGAGTGATTGACAAGCTTAGTTTTGTTAATGTTGATGCTAAAGGTAATATTGATTATGACCATCTTGAACAGCTTTTAAAAGAGAATTCGCGTTCTTTTGTTTCTTTAATGCATGCAAATAATGAATTGGCAACTTTGACTGATATGGAAAAAGTTGGTGATATCTGTGAGCGTTATGAGGCTATTTATCATTGTGATACCGTACAGACTATGGGTCATTATGTACATGATGTCAGAAAGATAAAAGCACATTTTATTGTTTGTGCAGCACATAAACTGCATGGTCCTAAGGGTGTTGGATTCTTGTTTGTAAATCATACCATTAAAATCAGTCCAATGATTTATGGTGGTGCGCAGGAGCGTAATATGCGTGGTGGAACAGAAAATGTATATGGAATTGTAGGCCTTGCTAAAGCATTGGAAATGGCTTATGGGCATATGGCAGAACATCAGTCTTATATTCAGGAGTTGAAAACTTACATGAAAGATAAACTGGTAGCTGAAATTCCTGGAATTAGTTTTAACGGTGAAACTGATCCTGAGAAAAGTTTGTATACAGTGCTTAATGTATCATTTCCGGCAATGGAAATGTCTGATATGTTATTGTTTAATCTGGATATTAACGGGATCTCTGCATCTGGCGGCAGTGCCTGTTCATCTGGTTCAAATATTGGTTCTCATGTATTAACTGCTATTGGAACTGATCCTAACCGTCCATCGGTAAGGTTCTCTTTCAGTAAACTGAATACCAAAGAGGAAATCGATTATGTAATAGAAAAAGTGAAACATATTGTAGAGCAGAATATTGCTGTATAGTAATTTATAATATAAATGAAAAAGCTCTGACCGCTGGTCGGAGCTTTTTTTTTAACAATCAATTATGCAATACTTATCAATAGAGAATAATCAGAGTCCGTATTTGTCCTTTGTAGAGGAACTTTATCATTCTGCTTTTCCATTGGAGGAAAGAAGAAATTGGGAGCAATTGCTTAAAATGATCGGCACAGTACCCGAAATGTCTTTTCAGGTAGTCCTGGCCGAAGAAAAAGCAATAGGGTTTGTGATTAGCTGGAAGTTTGACGACTGGTGTTTTGTAGAACACCTGGCTGTTGACCCGGTAAACAGGGGAAAGAAGTTTGGGGAAAGGATTATGAAAGACTTCATGACAAAGAACCGTAAGTTATTATTAGAAGTTGAGCCACCTTTATCTGTAGATGCTGTGCGCAGGGTAGGCTTTTATGAAAGACTGGGGTTAGTTTGTTTACCTTTTGATTATCTTCATCCTTCTTACCACGATTCTCATGTTTCTCATTCTTTAGTGCTGATGACTAATGTGCCTGAAACAGGGGAAATATATTTTGATGAAATCATTCTTAAGGTTAAAAGACAGGTTTATTTGTATCGTCCAATCTGATTTTCAGGAGCTGAATTACAAATAGTGTGATATTTATAAAATAATAGAAACTATATTTTTTATGGCTTGTTTACCATTCAACTATCAAATTATTTTGAACTAAAAATATTGATTATGAGTACTCCGGAAAAGCAAGACCACGAAAATGAAAAAAAGAAAACGGTTTATAAAGAGACAGACAATAGTGAAGATTTAACGGGTGGAGAAACATCTTCTGAGTCAGAATCTGGCAGGACTGCCTTTACACACAGGCCTGAGAGAAAGAATAAACCATTAGGTTCAAGTCATGAGCCAGGGGTTACACCCGGAAGAGAGTTTTAAAAAAGACTATTTTTTATTACCTGTTTAAATCTGAATGATAAATTTAAACAGGTAAACAGAAAACCCTGAATCAGCTATTGATTCGGGGTTTTCTGTTTCTAAGCTAAAATAATGGAATTCTATCCTGTAAATATTACCTGATTTATTTGCCTGTTAATGTTTTCTCCATTACATTAGAGGATACATTTGGCTTTAAGTAGAAAGGGATTATTAGTGTTTATTGATTTGCTAAATCGTTTTTAATATTATAACCATATATATGACCCTCATTCGGACTTTAGCGGCAGCCAGCCTATTATTATTCTCTATGCAGAACATTGCTTCTGCTCAGGTAAAACACACTTTTAAAGATAAAGAAGTCATTCGAAGAAATGACCTGACCTTAACCTTCATTAATCAGGATGAAAATTTTTCCCCTGTATTGAAGAAGAGAATGATTGAAACCTTTTTTAAGGTCTATCCGGCTTTAAAAGGCGCTTACAACGAAAAAACTGCAAAACAGGTCACCTTTGTTATTGATACAACTTATAAAGGAGTTGCTGCTACACAAGGCACTACTGTTGCTTATAGCCCTGTCTGGTTTAAACAGCATCCTGAGGATATCGATGTGGTTACCCATGAGGTGATGCATATTGTGCAGAATTATGGCAGTAATGCAGGCCCGTGGTGGATAACTGAAGGAATAGCTGATTATGTCCGCTTTAAATACGGTGTTGATAATAAAGGGGCAAAATGGGCTCTGCCTGATTATAAAACGGGACAGAAGTATGATAATGGTTACCGGGTTACGGCAAGGTTTTTTGCCTGGCTGGAGAAACATGATTATCCCGGGTTCGTAAAAGCCCTGGATCAGAACATGAGAAATCATACTTATACTGAAGACTTCTGGAAAAAACAAACAACCAAAACTTTAACTGAATTATGGGATTTATATGTACTTAATCCAGTAATTTAGAATAACATTATCAATTATAAACCACACAAAAAAATGATGAAACATTTCTTATCAGCGTTGCTTATTTCTGCTGCCATGCCTGTATTGGCACAGCAAGCTGGAAAAGTGACGGATCCGGTAGACTGGATTAATCCACTAATGGGGACAGCTAGTAAACCGAGCCTGTCCAATGGTAATACTTATCCGGCAATTGCAGTTCCATGGGGAATGAATTTCTGGACACCTCAGACTGGAAAAATGGGCGATGGATGGGCATATACCTACGATGCTGATAAAATCAGAGGGTTTAAACAAACGCATCAGCCTTCTCCATGGATGAATGACTACGGACAATTTTCAGTAATGCCTGTAACTGGCAAAATGAAATTTAACCAGGATGAAAGGGCAAGCTGGTTTTCTCATAAATCAGAGACCGCAAAGCCATATTATTATAGTGTTTACCTGGCTGATGCCAATGTGACAACTGAAATTACACCTACAGAAAGGGCTGCACAGTTTCGTTTTACGTTCCCGAAATCTGATAGTTCTTATGTAGTAATTGATGCTTTTGATAAAGGATCTTATATTAAAGTTATCCCTAAAGAAAGAAAAATTATAGGTTATAGTACGCGTTATGCAAGCGGTCCGCTGCCTGCAAATTTCAAGAACTATTTTGTAATCTATTTTGATAAGGCGATTACATCAGCAAATACATGGCATGGCAATACCATAGCGAAAGATACACTTGAATTGAAAAGTGACCATTCTGGTGCTATTGTAGGTTTTAAAACTGAAAGAGGAGAAAAGGTAGGCATGAAAGTGGCTTCCTCTTTTATCAGTATAGAACAAGCAGAGATTAGTTTAAAAAGAGAACTTGCAAATGATACTTTTGAAGCTACTGAGCAGAAATCAAGAGCAATATGGAATAAAACTTTAAGCAAAATTTCTATAGAAGGCGGAACTGTCGATCAGACCCGTACTTTCTATTCCAGTTTATACCGGACGTTGTTTTTCCCGAATAAGTTATATGAAATAGATGCGAACAATAAGATTGTTCACTGGAGCCCATATAATGGTAAAACCATGCCTGGTTATATGTTTGCAGGTACTGGATTCTGGGATACTTTCAGAGCTTTATATCCATTTCTTAACCTGGTGTATCCATCGATTAATAAAGAGATGCAGGAAGGCCTGGTTAATGATTATAAAGAAGGCGGCTGGTTACCTGAATGGTCAAGTCCGGGTTATGCAAACTGTATGATCGGTAACAATTCTGCTTCTGTAGTTGCAGATGCTTATATCAAAGGTCTTCGCGGATATGATATTGAAACTTTATTTGAAGCGCTTAAACATGGTGCAAATAATGAAGGTCCAAATGAAGCAGTAGGCAGGGCAGGAGTGAAGTATTACAACGAACTGGGATATGTGCCTTATGATGTGAAGCTGAATGAAAATGCAGCCAGAACGTTAGAGTATGCTTATGACGATTTTACTATTTATCAATTGGGAAGAGCATTAAAGAAACCAGCATCCGAAATCTATATCTATGCGAAAAGAGCAATGAACTATAAAAATCTTTTTGATCCTTCTACAGGTTTAATGCGTGGAAAGAATAAAGATGGCTCGTTTCAGTCACCGTTTAATCCATTTAAATGGGGAGATGCTTTTACAGAGGGAAATAGCTGGCACTATTCATGGTCAGTTTTTCAGGATGTAAATGGCCTGGTAGGACTGATGGGAGGTAAGAATAAATTTGTAGATAAACTGGATTCAGTATTTACTATGCCTCCGGTTTTTGACGCGAGTTATTATGGTTCTGTAATTCATGAGATCAGAGAAATGCAGATTGCAAATATGGGTCAGTATGCCCATGGAAATCAGCCGATACAGCATATGATTTATTTGTATAACTATGCAGGACAACCCTGGAAAGCACAATACTGGGTTAGGGAAACTATGAACAGAATGTATAAGGCTACGCCTGATGGATATTGTGGAGATGAAGATAACGGTCAGACTTCTGCATGGTATGTTTTCTCTTCGCTTGGTTTTTACCCGGTTACACCGGCTACTGATCAATATGTAATCGGTGCCCCATTATTCAAAAAAGTAACCCTGAACCTTGAGAATGGAAAACAGATTGTGATCAATGCTGCTGCAAACAGTGCGGATAATAAATATATCAATTCATTAAAATATAATGGTAAGGCTTATGGTAAAAACTGGTTAAGCCACTCTGATTTAGTTAAGGGTGCAACATTGGATTTTGATATGACTGCTACACCGAATAAAACAAGAGGTATTTCTGATGCTGACTTTCCTTATTCTATGTCAATAGAGAAAAGATAAGTAAAAAGGAAGATAGGTAATGTATGGCTTTATCATTTCATTCGATAGCATGAAATGATAAAGCCATTTTTTATTTGTAATTATTGATTCCAGTTTACTGATGGTTTTATAAGTAAACTAATTGATGTTTTAGGGAAATTTAAATTAACTATTTTGGTTTTTATTAAGTGTTTAATGGTTTATTTTTTTAAAATCATTAATTTAATATAGCTTATTGTTAAAATAATTTTACTTTAAGTGTTGTGGTTTCGTTTTATATGTTTAATATTGAGTACACAAATGAACATTGTATGAAAAAACTATTAACACTAATGATGCTATGCGCATCTGTTATGGCAGTAAATGCCCAAACTGAAAAAGGTAAATATATATTGGGAGGTACAATAGGTTACTCCAGTACAAAGTATGAAAATTCGCAAGGCGCCAGTAAACAGAATAATTTTGATTTACTCCCAAGTGCGGGATATTTTGTGAGTGATAACCTGGCTTTGGGTTTAGGTATTGGCTATTCTAGAAATGTAACTACTTCGACTACCAGTACTACTTACTATGTTTCTCCTGCGGTTAGTTATGCTAATTATAGTCTTAAAGAAACTACCGATTATTTTACTGTAAGCCCATTTATACGTCACTATGTAAATATATCTGAGAAATTTAAGTTTTTCAGTCAATTCTCAGTGCCTATGAAATGGGGAAATAGAAAATCAGAATTTATTACAAAAAATCCTGCACTTGATGTTATCCCTAATACAAAAGTTAAAACTACATCTGTAGGAGTTGGACTGGAACCTGGCTTTGCTTATTTTCCTACGAAGAAGATCGGTATACAGTTGTCTGTTGGCGGGCTATCTTATATCTGGAATAAAACTGAAGACAAAGTTAATTCTTTTAACAATGACCAGAAGGATCACGCTTTTAATTTAGGAACGAACTTCCTGGCTCCGAGAATTGGTATTCAGTTTTATTTGTAGTTTCTCATCTGTATCACATGAAAAGAATAATATTATTTTTTATTGCTTTAACAGCAATATCAGCCAATTCTATGGCTCAAACTGAGAAGGGGAAAGTACTTTTAGGAGGATATTTAGATTTCTCAACACAGAAATTAAATAGTGAACCAAAGAGCAGGGTTAATTTTGGTATTAATCCTACAGCAGGATTTTTTATTTCTAATAATCTGGTGATAGGAGCTGGCCTGCGTTACATGCATTCGAGTTACCCTCAAAGCGAAATAAATCCTCTGACTAATAAAAGCAACGATTACGTACAGAAGTCAAATGGTATAGCTTTAAGCCCGTTTGGAAGGTACTATATCGGTATAACCCCACAACTTAAATTTTTTGGCCAGTTACAGGCTTCTGCGGAATGGACGAAATTCAAAGCTGATGTTCCGGAGAATACAGTAATCGATTATTCGAATATGAAGAGTAATTTTTATAGTGCCTCTTTATCTCCTGGTCTTGCAATTTTTCCTTCTAAAAGGATCGGTATTGAGTTATCATTAAGTGGGTTTAGTTATTCAGATCAGAAATTCAAACATAAAGGTGAAAAATTTTCT
This sequence comes from Pedobacter cryoconitis, assembly GCF_014200605.1. Lineage (GTDB taxonomy): Bacteria > Bacteroidota > Bacteroidia > Sphingobacteriales > Sphingobacteriaceae > Pedobacter > Pedobacter cryoconitis_B. The sequence goes on from NZ_JACHCE010000001.1 coordinate 112,893, forward strand.
GAAAATAGAAATTTTAGTCTAAGCTCTGATTTCTTTAATCCCCGCTTAGGAATGCAATTCTATTTGTAAGCGAAATCCAGCACAAACAAAAAATCCCCTGCGAATGATAGCTTTAACAGCTATCAATTCTACAGGGGATTTCTTATGTATATTAACTTCTAGTTTTTTACCATTTTAAGGAAAGTAGCCAGTTTGGTTTTCATCTCCCTGCGGTCTACAATAAAATCAAGGAAACCATGTTCCTGCACAAATTCTGCAGTCTGGAAACCTTTAGGTAAATCTTTCTTGATAGTTTCTTTAATTACCCTTGGCCCTGCAAATCCGATTAATGCACCTGGTTCTGCAATATTAATATCACCAAGCATAGCATAAGATGCTGTTACACCTCCTGTAGTCGGATCTGTTAATAAAGAGATATAAGGTACTTTTGCCTGATTAAGCAGTGCTAGTTTAGCGGATGTTTTAGCCATCTGCATTAATGAGAATGCAGCTTCCATCATTCTTGCTCCTCCTGATTTGGAGATCATCAGAAATGGAATTTTATGTTTTATGCTGTAGTCGATCGATCTTGCGATTTTTTCTCCTACTACAGAACCCATTGAACCACCGATGAAATTAAAATCCATACAGGCAATTACCAGGTCTTCTCCATCTATTTTACCGACTGCTGAGCGTATAGCGTCTTTCAGGCCTGTTTTAGCCATTGTATCAACCAGACGTTCAGTATAAGGTTTACTGTCAGTAAAGTTTAGCGGATCGCCCGAAGTCAGATCTGCAAAAAGCTCCTTAAACTCGTTTTTATCAAATAATACTTGAAAATATTCTTTGGAGCCAACTCTCAAATGATAGTCACAATAGTGACAAACGTATTTATTTTCGATCAGGTCTGCGCTGTGTAAAGCTTTTTTGCAATTAGGACACTTGTTCCATAAGCCATCCGGCGCTTCTTTCTTTTCTTCTGTCAGCGTACTGATACCTTTTTTTTCTCTCTTAAACCAAGCCATGTTATTCGTTGAAAAATGCGATTACAAAGAAACGAAAAAAAATCAGAACAGCTTAACCTAGATTTCGTATAAATTATGTGAGGTCTCAGAAGTTTATAAATTGATAAGATAGAACTATATAAGAATGGCTTTATCGGCAGATGCTATAAAATCAATGAAAATAATACCGGCTTAGGTTTGTCCAGGCTAATATTTTTCCTAACTTCGGCTTACATAAAATCTAATAACAATGAGTTTAAAAGGCTATAAAGGCGTAATTTACGGAGATGCTGTTCAGGAATTATTTGAACAGGCAAAAAAACATCAGTTTGCATTGCCTGCAGTAAATGTTACCGGAACAAATACCATCAATGCAGTTATGGAAACTGCTAAAGCGGTGAATTCACCAGTTATGATTCAGTTATCAAATGGTGGAGCACAATTTTATGCAGGTAAGACATTGAACAATGATAACTTAAATGCATGTGTATTGGGCGCGGTATCTGCCGCAAAACATGTTCATTTATTAGCTGAGCACTATGGTGTTGCGGTAGTATTACATACTGACCATGCAGCTAAAAAGTTATTGCCATGGATTGACGGTCTGTTAGATCACGGGGAAAAATTCTTTGCTGAAACTGGTAAACCACTGTTCTCTTCACATATGCTTGATCTTTCTGAAGAATCAATTGAAGAAAACATGGAGATCTCAGCTAAATATTTAGCACGTATGGCTAAAATGGGCATGACTATCGAAATCGAACTGGGCGTAACTGGTGGTGAAGAAGATGGTGTGGATAACAGTGACGTAGATAGTTCTAAATTATATACTCAGCCTTCGGAAGTAGCTTATGCTTATGAAGAATTGAGTAAAGTAAGTGATAAATTCACTGTAGCTGCTGCTTTTGGTAATGTTCACGGTGTTTATAAACCAGGTAACGTTAAATTACAGCCAGTAATTCTTAAAAATTCTCAGGACTATATCAAAGAGAAATTAGGATTAACAGCTGAAAAACCAATTAACTTTGTTTTCCATGGTGGATCGGGTTCTTCTCAGGAAGAAATCAGAGAAGCTATCTCTTACGGTGCAATCAAAATGAACATTGATACTGATATGCAATGGGCATTATGGGAAGGCGTATTAGATTATTACAAAGCTAATGAGGCTTATCTTCAGGGACAAATTGGTAATCCTGATGGAGATGATAAACCAAATAAAAAATACTATGATCCACGTGTTTGGTTACGCAAAGGAGAAGAAGCATTTGTTAAACGTTTAACTCAGGCTTTTGAAGATTTGAACTGCAGAGACGCAAGTGATAAATTATAATTAAAATATAATTCTTTTAAAAGCGCTTCAATAATCCTGAAGCGCTTTTTTTATGTCGTATATATTCTTTTTTTATTTTACATAAATTCTATGTCACATTATTGCCAATATAAAACAAGAAAGCCCTGTTTATTGTTCAAATACTATCGATGCAGTGCAGCAGGTAATTGATTGAAGCAAAGCATTTATTTAAACCTAAAAATCATGGAACTACTTCAGGTAAATAAAATCAGGACGCAGGAAGAGCTGGAAAGTGCATTTGCAATCCGTAAACAGGTATTTGTAGAAGAGCAGGGCTGTCCACCAGAACTGGAATGGGAAAATGAAGAAGTTTCTCATCATTTCCTTGCTTTAATGGATAACCATCCTTGTGGTGCCTGCAGATGGAGGAAAACTGAAAATGGATATAAACTGGAACGTTTTGCTGTATTAAAAGAATATAGAGGTAAGCGGGTAGGGCAGGCACTGGTAGCTGCTGTTTTAGCTGATATACCTGACAGTGCCAATGCGATCTATTTAAATGCACAGGTAGAGGCTGTGAGCCTGTATGCTAAATTTGGTTTTGCGGTTGAAGGCGAACAGTTTGAAGAAGCCGGAATACAGCATCTGCGTATGGTTAAGAAATAAATAATTTTCAAGGGATGTGGTTACATCCCTTGAAATACTTCTGATGACAATAACATAGCCTGCTGCCATTTATCCATATGCAGATTGAGTGGCTCTCCTTGTTTTTCAAGATAAGTTATCAATCCTTCGGTAGCGAGATTCCCCGTCAGATCGTCGGCAGCCATAGGACATCCTCCGAAACCTTTTAAGGCACTATCAAAACGTCTGCACCCGCTTAAGTAAGCGGCTTCGATTTTTTCGTTACGTGTATCTGGGGTACTGTGCAAATGGAGTCCGATTTCTGCTTGTGGAAAACTATTAACCAGTAATGGGAGTAATTCCCTGATTTTTTCGGGAGTAGATACACCTGTAGTGTCCGAAAGAGAAAGTATTTTAGTCCCTCTTTCTACCAGGATAGCGGCCCATTGTTCTACAATTCCGGTATGATAGGTATCTCCATATGGATTTCCAAACCCCATAGAGAGGTAAATCACAGCAGTTTTCTGATGTTTATCACATAATTCAAGCATTTGTTCTACTGTGGCTAAAGATTCTTTAATACTTGAATTTGTATTTCTTTGCTGAAAAGTTTCAGAGATGGAAAAAGGAAAACCTATATAGTCAATTTCAGGGAAAAGCATGGCGTCCTGCACACCACGAAGATTAGCTGTAATAGCCAGTAATTTACTTCTGGTATTACTCAGGTCTAATTGCGCCAGAACTTCTTTCGTATCCCTCAATTGAGGAATAGCCTTTGGCGATACGAAACTGCCGAAATCTATCGTGTCAAAACCAACCTGCAAAAGTAAATTGATATAGGTTGCTTTTAAATCGGTTGGAATAAAATCATGGATACCCTGCATGGCATCTCTTGGACATTCGATTAGTTTAATAGCTTTCTGACTCATATCTTTTTAAGCACGCTGGCTGTTGACGTGCTGGCTCAATGTAGGTAAAAATACGAAATAACAGAAATACGGTAAATCTATCTTCATAAATAAGGCAGCTCCTCTTGTAGAAAAGCTGCCTTATTATTTAATGAAAAACCTTTATTTATTGAAGGATTAATTCAATTACAGGAATAGAAAAGTCTGGTTTTTTAACGGGTAGTGTGATCAGAATATCATTCGATCCTGTTTCTTTATATAATAACTCAGAACTATCATTTAAGAACTGAGCATATTTGATTTGACCGCTATAACCGGGTAAAATCAGTTTGCCATTTGTGGGATAATCAAACAGGTGTACATATAATCGTTTTGTTTTTGGATTGTAGGTAAGTTTAGTGTTTTCAGGTGTATGATATTCATCTGGCGCATAGGTACAGTTATAAATGGCCTTATCATTGGCATGCATCCACTGACTCAGGCTATCTAAAGCATTGGTTGCCCTATGATCAAATTCTCCTCTTGCAGTTGGACCTGCATTCAGAATTAAATTACCGCCATTGCTCACCGAAGTAATCAGCAGATCTAACAATTGTTTATGTGTTTTCCAGCTGTTCTCGTCACGATGATAACCCCAGGAGCCTGAAAATGTCTGACAGGTTTCCCATGTTTTTCCTTTGTATTTAGCAAGTTCTGCTGTTCCAACCTGTTCGGGGGTTTCAAAATCTGCCCCGTCTTTATATTCACCCAAATCGAGTCTATTGTCTACAATAATACCGGGTTGTAATTTTCTGATCAGCTTCAGCAATTCAACCGAAGCCCAGTCATCTTTGCCTTTGCCTCTGCCATTTGGTTTAGGAAAAGAAAAGTCAAGCCACAGGATATCTATCTTTCCATATTTTGTTAAAAGCTCGGTGATCTGATTGCGCATATAAGCCCGGTACTTTGCCATATCTCTCCCTTTATTTAAACGGGCATAGGCGGCATCACTTTTGTCTTTTTTTATAAGCGGATGATTTTCATCCATCGTGTAATCAGGATGGTGCCAGTCTAATAAAGAATAATAAAAACCAACTTTGATACCTTCGGCCCTGAAGGCATCTACATATTCTTTAACCAAATCGCGTTTAGCTTGGGTATTGGTCGCTTTATAGTCTGTGAATTTCGTGTCAAACAAGCAAAATCCTTCATGATGTTTTGTCGTCAGTACAGCATATTTCATCCCGGCTGCTTTGGCTTGTTTAGCCCATTTTTTTGGTTCAAACAGATCGGGGTTAAACTGATCGAAGTACTTCTGATATTGCTCATTGGAGAGTCCTTCCATACTTTTAACCCATTCATGTCTTGCTGGTTCTGCATAGAGGCCCCAATGAATAAACATTCCAAAGCGGTCCTGTGTCCACCATTCCATGCGTTTCTGTTTTTGTTCCGGGGTTTCGTTACCGATCATTTTTTGTGCAAAAAGACCTGAAGAGGTGACCAGGATAAGCAGGAGTATCAGCTGTAGTTTTTTGTTTATCATTTTCTGAGATTTAGGTTCGGTTGAATAGATTTTATACTATAAATAGATTTAGCTTCTAAACAAAAGAAAAGAAATCTGACCTGAAATGATTAAAGAAAATTAGCTAAATGATGAACTTTTTTGGGATGAAATAATTTATAACATTTCCCATTTCCTACCCAGGCGATAGCCCCATTTTTTTTCATAATAGATGTCTTGTTTCCACATCAGTTCATCAAACCGCTCTGGTTTCTGTTTATTTAATGTGGTATGGTCCAAATGATCTACCAGAGAGGAAGTAACCAGCACATGGCATAAATTTAACGCTGAAAGTAAATGGGTATAATCATGTGATGCATGTCTGAAGATAAAATTCTCATCTAACTGGCCTATTAAACGGAGCATATTCCGCTTAAAGAAGAGGCACCAGCCTGAAACTTCCACCCGTTCTCTATAACCTGGGTATAATCCGGAATTTGGCTCTACACCTAATGAGGTGTGATGGATGGTACACATTGGAGATGCACTTACGACATCACGGTAAGTACTAAAGGGTTTCAATATTTCGGTTGCCCATTGGGCATGGAAAAGCAGATCATTATTACATAAACAGATATAAGGCGCTGATGTCATTGAAATACCAATATTCATGTAACGGTTATAGCCGAATGATTCATCCGGATAAACCGTTTGTCCGTATTCATATTGAAAAGGTTTTAAATCTTTTCGGGATTCAACCACAATGATATTGAATTTAATCAATTCAGGGTCTTCAGAAGCTATTAAAGAATTGAGACAGTTGACTGTAACTTGTTTTAATTCTTCTGTTTGCGCAAAACTTAAAATAACGATATCTATTTCTGTGGCCATATTTTATGAATTATTTTAACCCAACAATTAGTGTTAAACAATTTCTAAATTATGACTATTCAAAAGAATAATTTAGGGTCAATAGTCCCAATTTATTACAATTTTACTTTAGAATCTCCAACCTGACCGGTCCTTTTAATCCTGAAGACTGTAATTTTACATTCGTATCATACCAGTCATAATAAGTCCAGGTTATCCTTTCATTTTCAGGTAATTTATGGTCCCCAATCAATCTGTTTATCCAATTGTTGACCACTTTGATTTCCAGATCGTTTTTACCCGGTTTTAATGCCCTGGTAATATCTATTTTATAAGGAGCAGTCCATACTCCGCCCACAGCTATTCCATTCACCTTAACTTTTGCAGGTGCTGTCACATTACCCAGATCCAATAAGACCCTTTGTCCATTTTTAACTTTTGATAATTTAAAACTATGATGATAGTAAGCAGTGCCTGAATAATATTTTATGCTATCCTCTTCATTTTGAGTCCAGTCTTCTAATTCTTTAAAAATAACAGGTTTAGCTGGTCCATGCATTTTAGCATCAAAGTTAACCAGCCATGGACCAGTGATAGCGATGTGGCTGACTAATTCCGGATAATTTAAACTTTTATTGCCTGGCTTACCGCTCTGTTTTCTAAAGATGACAAATACACTTTGATAAGGCGCTAATTGCAATGGAACTGCTGTGGTTTTAGTCTTTTGAGTATATTCAGGAAGATCTCGTATATAACCGGTAGTTGCATCCCATAATTCGGGGATTTTTCCGGCAATACGAAACTCAGGTTTTAGCTGTATAGTCTTGTTTTCTTGATTAGAGATAAAATAAATGGAACCATCCTTCAATGCTCTGTGTGTAAAAAGTATAGAATCTGCTGCATCTGTTTTAAAATCGGGAATAGCATCAGCCAATTTTAAGGCATCTTCCAGATTCATCCCATCAATCACCATTCCTTTGCCATAATGATTTACTTTTATGGTGGAAGCATTTATATTTCCCCAAAGCTCAGCCGTTAGCTGCCGGATTTCAAGATCTGCCTGTCCATAATTCTGCAAACCTGGTGACCTGGATGGCCTGGGGCCCAAAACTATTGCACCTTGTCTGACCAGTTCCTTTATCTTTTTCAGCAGTTCTGGTCGCATAGTTTCCAGTTTTGGTAAAACTAAAATCCGGTACTTCATTCCATCAGGCAGGACCAGATTGCCGTTCTTTACAGCCAACCTGGTTTTAATGACTTCTCCATTGATATAATCAAAGGAATAGCCGTTTGGAAGAGCTGGTTCTTGTATACCTGTCATTTTTGGTGCATCTTCACCAATGAAATAGGCAATATCTGCCACGTATTTTCCCTGTTGTAAAAGTAGATTAGATCTTTTGATATATTTTAAGAAATCGTCCATCTCATAGAACCAGGTATTATTCCGGTTAAATTCGGTTCCAAAATAAGCGTTCATTCCCGGCATCTTATCCTGATCAGGCTGCTGGATATAAACATGCAGTAAAGTATTGTTAATCCCTTGTGCGAAAGCACGGTCAAGACGCTGTTTCAGGGTTGCGGGATAATTCATGAAATAATTAGCTGTTGTGGTAAAGGATTCAGCAGAAACTTTTGTTTTTCCATAAATATGTGCAGCGGATGCAGCGGCCCTGTTTTCTATCATACCTTTATCTCCTTCATTCCAGAACTCTCCGCTAACCTCATCCGATTGCCCTCCGTATTGTAAAAATTCTCCTGGGAAACCATAATGGCCATAGTTTTCCAGCCATGTAGTAAGCCCGTGCTGATGGCTTACTTCTTTAAGTCCGCCTATATATTCATCAGCTAACCTATCGGCTATAAAGCGTCTTACATCCCATAAAAAACGATCTGACTGATCAGCACTCCCAACAACCTTTCCCTGCAATACCGGGATATAAGGGGTGGGGTCATAACCATAAGTCAGTTTGAATTTTTCTATAAACTGATCACTCCAATTCTGACTTCCTGTTTCATAGCTATCTCCAACAACCACTTTCCAGGTTTTACGGTCCTGTGCCGGAATACGCCGGATGATTTCTCCTAAAAACGAATCAAAGTGAGCAGTAATATGAGCTTTACTCATTTTATCAGTTTCAAGTCCTGTTCCTTCAGGGGCCGCATGTACATTACGAACCAGTGTTGGCGTCATTCCACTGCGTTCAATAATCCAGGTCCCTGAGGGCACCTGCCAGTTCAGCGTGCCATCCGCTGACATATACCTGGATATGTCTAAAACCTGATCCGGATGAATCAAATAGGCCTGATCTGTAATCACTGGTTGTGGCTTCCATTGATAGGCGGTCCAGTATACAAATCCATCGGGCCACATTTTTGCCAGTGTTTTTTCCAGATAGTTTTCTACTAAAGGAACAGCAGAAAACTTAAGTTCTGCTATTCCACTATTTGCTGAAAAACCAGTGAAGACCAATCTGAACTCTTTGGAAGTGATAGCAGGTATTGAAATTACTGCCGGACCATAGGAGATGAAACCATTCTTTATATTTGGATTAGTCCGGTCTATCATAAAATGTTTGATGGTTTGATAGACGTTGCCGGTCTTTACCTGGATATCACCTTCTAAACGCATAGGAACAGGAGCAGTATGAATGATCAGACTGCGGACTGTATATGGCTTTTCTGTAGTAAAGTCTATGATGAGTGGTTTTGAAGGCGGGAAATTGAGGATAGTTTCTTCTTTTCCATCTGTTAAGTAGCTGAGATTTTTTAATAAAGGAAAAGAGCTGATCCGGGGTTCTAAACCGGATATATCAGTACCATAGTCTTTAGGTGCAGGATAAGCAATCACTTTTACGTCCTGAAAAACAGGGTCGGGCAATTCAAGTTTTTTATGGATTAGTATTGGGCCTTTAACTACTAACTCTGATGAAGTCAGATAGCGCATAGACTGTTCGGGCTTAACCCATGGCCCTCCCGACTGGCTCCATCCCGGGCAATTAAATATGCCTATTTCAATTCCCAGCCTGGTGGCTGTTTTTAATGCAGTATGCATGATATTCCACCATTCTTCTGTAAATAATTTTATTTTACCAGCGTTTTTCTCCCCCCAGGTCACATTCGCAATAAAGGCACGGTTAATCCCTACCTTTTTCATTGCCTCTAAATCTTTGATTACCCCTCCACTTGAAATATTTCCAGATACCCAGTACCAGTAAACACTTGTTTTGATACTGTCTGGAACTGTATAAAATCCGGTTTCCAATGCAGCCATCGGATGCGTGTAAGTTTTAGACTGGGCCTTTATATTCAATGCACTAAAAAGAATGAATAACAAGCACAGGAAGGCTGTTTGGCTGGTCAAGAACAATTTGATTTTATAAGAATGGAAATTCATATCATTTACAATGTTATTGTATTGTCAGTCAACATTATAAAATTAGACAACTCCTGTCAAAAACATCAGTATCGGTTATTAATTTACATTTAGGAAATTCGTTGTTCGTCTATCGCTAAACCGGTAAAATAAAAAAGCCTCCTCCCGAATAAACAGGAGGAGGCTTTTGCAATTTGTATTTTTTACTTATGCGTGTTTCTTACCTAAGTCAATTACAATTGGGGTAGAGATACATAATGAAGAATATGTACCAATAACACGGCCAATTAATAAGGCGAAGATAAATCCACGGATACTTTCTCCACCGAAGATGAAGACTACAAGTAATACGAAGAATACAGTTAATGAAGTTAAGATTGTACGACTTAATGTACTGTTTAAAGCGAAGTTGATTAAAGTATTACGCTCTTCACCATATAAGTCATCTTTACCAGTTTCAGCTAATTTCTCACGGATACGGTCAAACACAACTACTGTTTCAGTCATGGTATAAGACATAACCGTTAAGATCGCTGCGATGAAATCCTGACCAATCTCTAAAGAGAAAGGTACGATACCATCAAGGATAGTATAGAAAGATAATACCAGTAAAACATCATGGAATAAAGCGATAACCGCACCTAAACCATAGTTTAGTTTCTTGAACCTTACGATGATATAAACAAACATCAGTAAGCAAGAGAATAAAATTGCAAAGTAAGCACTTGAAACAAGGTCACTTGCAATAATAGGACCTACTTTCTGGTTACTTTCAATTGTATATTTGCTGCCTGTTTTATCTAAACCAGCTTTTAAAGCATTTTCAACTATTTTATCAGCACCAGCATCCTGGTCAGCAATATGATAAGTAGTAGTGATTTTTAATTCGTTGTCAGCACCAGCAGTTTTTACCTGAACTTCTTCATTCTGGAAGCTTGGAGCTAATTTCGCTTTTACATCTTCGGTATCCATTCCTTTATCGAAATGAACGATGTAAGTTCTACCACCTTTAAAGTCAATACCTAATCTTAATCCACCGTTTTTGAAATAACAAACGGTACCTGCGATAATAATAACAGAAGAAATTATGTAGTAGATCTTTCTGCGTCCAACAAAGTTGAAAGCGATATTTTTAAAGGCATGAATTGTTGCTTTGTTACCGAAAGTGATATTCGCATTTTTGTTCAGTAAGGAATCAAACACTAAACGTGAGATTAATACCGCACAGAACAGTGAAGATAAAATACCGATACATAAGGTAGTTGCAAAACCCTGAACCGGGCCGCTACCAAATACATAAAGAATAATACCTAAGATTAATACCGTAACGTTTGAGTCAATGATAGAAGGCATGGCATGTTTGAAACCTTCTTTAATTGCAACAGCAGTTGATTTACCATGATTCAATTCCTCTCTTACACGTTCGAAGATCAGAATGTTCGCATCCACCGATAAACCGATTACCAGGATAATACCAGCAATACCAGGCAAAGTCAGTACAGCACCCAGTGAAACCAGGATACCCATAATGAACAATAAGTTGATCACTAAGGCAAGGTTAGCTACCCAACCAGCTTTGTTGTAATACAGCGCCATAAATACAAGGATCACAATGAACGCAAGTACAAATGACATTAAACCGTCGTGGATTGCAGCTTCTCCTAAAGAAGGACCAACAACAAACTCACCAACAATACGTGCCGGAGCTGGTAATTTACCTGCTTTTAAGATATTTGCTAAATCTTGTGTTTCATTCACTGTAAAGTTACCAGTGATTGAAGAGATACCGTTAGGAATTTCATTCTGAACCGTAGGAGCAGAGTAAACTGCATTGTCAAGAACGATAGCAATAGATTTTTTGTTATTAGGATCAGCAGAAGCTTCTGCAGTGATTTTTTTCCATTTCTGAGCACCGTCACCAGTCATGTACATGGTCACCTCAGGTTTACCTTTCTGATCGTAATCATGACGGGCATCGCTGATCGCTTCACCACCTAAATCAGGTTTTCCATCAGGAGCAACAGATTTGATTGCATAAAGTTCAAAAACTTTAGTGCCATCCATTGGTCTTACACTCCACATGAATTTGAAACTCTGAGGAATGATAGTAGCGATTTCTGGTCTTCTGAAGTAAGAGTTTACTTTAGCAGTATCTTTTTGTGCAACCCATCCTACAGTTGGACCCGGACGTAAAGAAGGCTGTCCTTGTGCATTCTGATAAGTAGGGATACTTAATAAAGCGAATAATGGGTTTGATTTAGAAAGTTCTTTGGTTTTTAAATCTGCAGAATCTTTTCCGGTTGTAGTTTTCTTAGCTAAGTTAGCCAGGGCACTTTTTGCTTTTGAAGCAGTATCTTTTACTGTAGTTACAGCAGTAGTATCTTTTAATGTAGCTGCAAGAGTTTTGTTAATGTTCTCCATGACAGAGTAAACCTCTTCATTTTGATACACCTGCCAGAATTGTAATTCAGCAGAACCCTGTAGTAATTTATGAACCCTTTCTTTATCCTGTACACCTGGCATCTCAATCAGGATACGGTTAGTACCTTCTTGTTTCTGCATGTTAGGACTCACTACACCAAATCCGTCGATACGGCTTCTGATAATAATGAATGAACGGTCAATTGCGCTGGTTGCTTCTTTTGATAAGTAGCTCTTCACATCAGCATTGCTTGCGTTAGCTTTTAACTGTTGTGCATTATCCTGATTAGAGAAATAATCCGCAAGTTTTACATTTGGGCTAAGTTTTTCAAATTCATTAACAAACAAACTGATGAAATCTTTACCACCAGCATTCAGCTGAGTTTGAGCAGTAGCGAGTGCTTTGTTGAAATTAGCATCATCAGTATGGTTAGCTAAAGATTTTACTAACTCACCTAACGAAATTTCCATCGTTACGTTCATACCGCCTTTAAGGTCAAGGCCCAGGTTGATTTCTTTCCCTTTACAGAACTGATAGTCAAACCCGAAAATCGGATAAACCGGGACAGTTGACATGGAGTCCAAATAAGCTTTTTCCTTAGCCAAATCGCCTTTAGCATACGCTTTAGCGTCTTTTTCTACCTTCGACGTAACGAAATTGAACGAGAGGGAATACACGCAGACAATACCTAGAAGTATTGCCATAAATTTAATGAAACCTTTACCTTGCATTTTTGTTTGTAATTATTTGTCTATGCTGTATATTTTTTTCAACAAGTCGGCAAATCTAATTAATTTTTTAATTAATAGTCAGCCTTATATAATATTTATTGAGGATTGGGAACTATTTTCGAACAAGGGTTGAAATTGTATAACCAATGTTGTTTTTTTCGTCCGGCTCATAGCTGTTACTGCTTTCCTCTTTCCAGATGGCGGGGTCTATAGCCGGGAAAAATGTATCTGCTTCAAAATTGTCTTTCACAACCGTCAGATATATTTTATCAGTTATAGCCATGGCCATGTTATAAATTTGTGCACCACCAACGATAAATACCTCTTCATCAGGATCGCATAAAGCGATTGCTGCATCCAGTGTATTCACCACTTCTGCTCCTGAAATTTCCAGCGCATCATCACGTGTAATTACAATATTACGGCGGTTAGGCAGTGGTTTTCCTACAGAATCGAAGGTTTTGCGTCCCATAATAACAGTATGGCCGCTAGTCGTATTCTTAAAGTGTTTGAGATCACCGGGAAGGTGCCATAACAACTGGTTATCTTTTCCTATTGCATGATTTTCAGCAATGGCAACAATGATAGAGACGATCATACGGCAACAGCTCCTTTAATATGTGGGTGAGCTTCGTAATTTTCAAGATCGAAGTCTTCAAATGTGAAGCTGAAAATGTCTTTCACTTCCGGGTTAATTTTCATAACAGGTAAAGGTTTAGTAGCTCTGCTTAATTGCAGTTTTGCCTGTTCAATATGGTTATTGTATAAATGTGCATCACCCAGGGTATGGATAAATTCACCATATTCAAGATTACATACCTGTGCGACCATCATGGTTAACAGCGCATAGGATGCTATATTAAAAGGTACACCTAAAAATATATCAGCACTGCGCTGATAAAGCTGACAGCTTAATTTGCCATCGGCTACATAAAACTGAAAGAGCGCGTGACATGGAGGAAGGGCCATCTGATCAATATCAGCCACATTCCATGCAGAAACAATGATCCTTCTTGAATCAGGATTAGTTTTGATGGTATTGATCACATTACTGATCTGATCGATAAGTCTGCCGTCTGGTGTTGGCCATGACCGCCATTGCGAGCCGTAAACCGGTCCTAAGTTTCCTTGCTCATCTGCCCATTCATCCCATATTTTGACATTATTGTCTTTCAGGTATTTGATGTTGGTGTCACCTTTCAGAAACCAGATCAGCTCATGGATGATTGATTTGAGGTGTAATTTTTTTGTGGTCACCATAGGAAACCCTTCCTGAAGGTTAAAACGCATCTGATAGCCAAATGTACTGATGGTCCCTGTTCCCGTCCGGTCGTGTTTCTGTGCCCCATGGTCCAGCACGTATTGCATTAAGTCCAGATATTGTTTCATGTTGGAGGATAATTTCGCTTAAAATACAAAACTAAAACAAATTATATAGAAGCTGTTTAAATTTATCAGCAGAATTTAAGCAGCTTTCTGAAAATAGACGAATTTAATAGAGTAAAATATTCCTTCCTTTTGTAAGTTTGTGCTCCATACCTTTAAAAACCAGACCATGCTCGCATTTGCCAATGCTAAAATAAATCTCGGCTTAAATGTTATTGAGAAAAGAGCTGACGGATACCATAATCTGGAAACAGTTTTTTATCCGGTAAAGCTACATGATGTATTAGAAATCACTGATGCTCTGGAAACTTCCTGTCAGATCAGAGGGATTGATATTCCGGGTGAAATGACTGATAATATCTGTTTAAAGGCGTTTCACCTGATTCAGAAAGATTTTGATATACCAGCCCAGCAGATTACCTTATTAAAAAATATTCCTGTTGGTGCAGGTTTGGGCGGAGGGTCAGCAGATGCTGCGTTCCTGATTAAATTGCTGAATACAAAATTCAAATTGGGTTTAACCCCGGCTGTAATGGAAAATTATGCAGTACAGCTTGGTGCTGATTGCGCATTTTTTATCAGGGATGAACCTGTATTTGCAACTGGTAAAGGAGATCAGTTTTCAGCTTTAAGTTTAGATTTGTCTGCCTGTTTTATGGTGCTCGTTAAACCGCCCATACACGTATCAACAGCAGAAGCTTATGGGAAATTGCAACCTGCTTTTCCCGAAACCGGGTTAAGTGAACTGATTAAGCTTCCTGTAGATGAATGGAAAAAGGTTTTAAAAAATGACTTTGAAAAACCTGTTTTCTTAAAATATCCTGAAATTTCTCAAATAAAAGATCAGCTTTATCATGCGGGTGCTACATTTGCATTAATGAGTGGCAGTGGTTCGAGTGTATTTGCGATATTTGAGGGGGCAGTAACATTACCGCAACTGGAAAAAGATAATAAAGTGTTTTATAATATTTAGCTAGCAATGGAAATCAACTTAATACGTAAGAGCGGTCTATTCAATTTTGAAGCCGGAAATTCGGGAGGAAATACAGTCGAACTGGATGCAAATCCTAAGATAGGCGGTGAAGGCAAGGGTTTCAGACCTATGGAAATGTTATTGGTAGGCTTAGGCGGATGCAGTGGGATTGATGTGGTGAATGTATTAACCAAACAGAAAGAACCATTAGACGATATTAAAATAAAAATCAATGCAACACGTAAAGACGAAGAAATGCCTCCGATATTCGATGTGATCGATATCCATTTTAATCTTTACGGAAAACTGAATGAACAAAAGGTAGAAAGAGCTTTGGCCCTGACCTTCGAGAAATACTGTTCAGTTTCAAATATCCTGGGCCGTTCGGCTACTATCAAATTTTCGTACACTATCCATAACTAATACCATGCAAGAAGATAATTTTGAGACCCTGGCCATCCGTTTGCAAGCAGAACGCAGTCAGTATAAAGAACATTCAGTACCGTTATACTTAACTTCGAGTTATAAATTTGATGATTCTGAAGAGATGCGGGCATTATTTGCCAATGAAAAAGAAGGAAATGTTTACAGCCGCTACGCAAATCCCAATACTTCAGAGCTGATTGAAAAGATGGCGGCACTGGAAGGTGCAGAAACTGGTTGGGTAACTGCTACAGGTATGGCAGCGATTTTTACTACTTTCGCTACTTTTTTGAGCGCAGGTGATCATATCTTATCAAGCCGTTCTGTTTTTGGTTCCTCCCATCAGTTATTAAATGGTATTTTCCCTAAATGGAATATTTCCTATACTTATGCTGATCTGGATAATAAAGAGCAGTGGGAAAATGGGATTCAGCCAAATACAAAAATGATCTTTGTAGAAACGCCTTCTAACCCGGGCATTGATATTATCGATCTGGAATGGATAGGACAGCTGGCTAAGAAACATAATATATTATTGGTTGTTGATAATTGTTTTGCAACGCCATATTTACAGCAGCCGCTAAAATACGGAGCTGATATCTCTATACACTCTGCTACGAAATTTATCGATGGGCAGGGACGTACATTGGGTGGAATAATTTTAGGATCTGATACACTGATCAGACAAATTGAAGGTTTCGCCAGACATAGCGGACCGGCTATGTCACCATTTAATGCATGGATTCTTTCTAAAAGTTTAGAAACACTGGCTGTACGTATGGACAGACATTGTGAAAGCGCTTTAAAGGTTGCTGAATTTTTAGAAGCACATCCAAAAGTAAAACAAGTCAGATATCCGTTTTTACCTTCTCACCCACAATATGACATTGCTAAAAAGCAAATGAAACTGGGTGGTGGAATTGTAACGCTGACTATCAATGGCGGTGTAACAGCAGCCGGCAGCTTTATGGATAAACTGAAAATGTTCTCTATCTCTGCGAATCTCGGAGATACGCGTTCTATCGCTACCCATCCTGCAACCAGTACACATGCTAAACTAACTGAAGAAGAAAGACTGCAGGTAGGTATTGAGCAGGGGACAGTTCGTCTTTCTATAGGTTTAGAACATATCAATGATATTATTGCTGATATTGAGCAGGCGTTAAGCTAAAATAATATAATATACGATCACAGGTAGTTATCCTTCTAAAGGGGGATAACTATTTTTTTATCTAATAATTTAGAGAAAATGACAGGAGAAACTGATTTAAGCAGGTTATTGAAGACGATGAAACCAGCACACAATGCAGGAGATTACGTTTTTTGTATCGTATCTGATTTGAATAACATACCAATTGCGGAGACTACGATGTTATTTAAAGAGCAGGAGGGGTTCACATTGATACTTACTCAATCCAAAGCAGATGAATTTGGCCTTGACTACACAGCTGTTTTCTCCTGGATTACACTCACTGTACATTCTTCGCTCGAAGCAGTTGGGTTGACAGCGGCTTTTTCCACCGCCTTATCAGCAGCAGGCATCAGCTGTAACGTAATCGCCGCTTATTATCATGATCATATCTTTGTTGGGAAAAATGATACAGAAAAAGCTATGGATATTTTAAATTCATTCTCTGTTTAAAAACACTTATGAAGAAGAAGATCTCATCAGCTTTATTAATGCTTTCCCTGGCCTGTGCTGGTGCAAAAGCACAGTCAATAATCCATGTGCAGGATAAATTGAAAATTGTTGTTCCGTCAATTATTGTTCTGGGCAATGTGCAGGATGGGGGATCACCGCATATCGGCTGTACTAAAAACTGCTGTAAAGATTTATTTGAACATCCGGACCCGGCAAGGATGGTTTCTTCATTAGGAGTAATTGATCCGGAGAACAAATTGAACTGGTTATTGGATGCAACACCCAATTTGCCTTTTCAGCTGAAAGCTTTAAAGAAAGCTTCCGGGTTTACCAGCAAAGAAGTTCCTGACGGGATTTTCATCACGCATGCACATATCGGACATTATGCTGGCTTAATGTACCTGGGCAGGGAAGCGCTCAATGCAAAACAGGTACCTGTTTATGCGATGCCAAAGATGAAATCTTTTTTAGAGAATAACGGGCCCTGGAGTCAGCTGGTTAGTTTAGCCAATATCAGTATCAGACCCCTGGAGAACGAAAAAACCAATGTGCTTTCGTCAAATATCAAAATAACCCCATTTAAAGTCCCTCACCGTGATGAATTTTCTGAAACAGTAGGTTACCTGATTGCAGGACCCCATAAAAAAGCACTGTTTATTCCGGATATCGACAAATGGTCAAAATGGAATAAAAACATTGTTGATGAAATCAAAAAAGCAGACTATGCTTTTATCGATGCTACTTTTTATGATGCTGCTGAAATGAACAACAGGCCGATTGCTGAAATCCCACATCCGCTGGTTGTAGAAAGCATGGAGTTATTTAAAAACCTTTCTCCACAGGATAAAGATAAAATTTACTTTATCCACCTGAACCATACCAATCCTTTATTAAATACGGAAAGCGGGCAAACTAAAACCGTTCTTAAAAATGGGTTTCACATTGCCCGGTATAACGATATATTTGAACTGTAAAAGCTCCGGAATTTACATTAAAAGCTGACAGGGTTAGCTGATATAATCCCTGTCTTCGTCACTTAAAGTATCTTTATTGACAGGATGAGTATTAACCGGAAGGATATCGTCCTCATTTCTGTCATAAGTACTGATGACAGTTCTTGGTCTGCCTGCCCAAAAACCAAGTAAAAAACCTGCGAATGTGCAGATACCTACAACCAGTAGTTTAGAAATGTCCTTTTTAACGAATATAAAATCAAATTGAACTGCGTCTGTATTCATCATTAAAAAAATGGTGATTAAGACGGTTATAATGATGATCAGGATGGTTTTAGTACGCATGAGCTTAAAAAGTATAGTTAACTAGTAATTCAAAGATAGGACTATGATGGTATTCTTTGTTGACAAATACAAATCTTGTACCTAAATCAACGTTTGGCTGATAGCGTAGCAAATTCATATTGCCGTGTAATTCAAAACCATAGGTTTTAGGTTGTGCAAGATTACTATCAGAGCCCAGATTTTCATAATGACAGAACAGGCCGCCGCGGACATTTCTGATATAGGCCAGCGGTCCGATTTCTGCATCAGGATAGAAAATCGGGAAGCGATAATTGAAAAGTAAAGTGTTTTTAAGCCTGCTTTTCGCCAGAATATTGTTGTACCCGTAAACGGTATTGATCTCGTTATTATAGGTACGGATCCCGCTGGCTTCCTGGATATTGAAATTGGCCAGGAAACTGTGATTTTTAGCTAGTCCGGGGAAATACAGGAAACCTGCTGCTGCAAATAAATCTCCGCTTAACTGTTTATCAAATGGCTGGCTAAAATAACTCAGCCTTAAAACCTGCGCCCATTTTGGAGCGATATCTCTTTCGGCAGTGCGGGTGGTATGTGTAAAGGTGAACCCGGTTTCTAAAGGAAAACGGATAGAAGTCACAAAATTAGAAGGCATGTTTTGTGCATCATATCTTTGTGTATAACTTGTTCCTGCATTAATGGAGAAATTGTAATTATTGTTCTGAGCACTCAGGCTCACAGGGACTATAGCCTGTAGTTTTACATAGTTTTCTCTCCAGTCCCCTTGTTTTACACCCATACCCGAAGAATAAAAAGTTCTGCGTGGACGGTTCGTGAAACTGACATTGAAAATCGGAAAAAGACTTTTGAAACTTGCACCTGCATTATACTCAAAACGGCCAAGATCACGCTGATAATTTACACCTGCATAAGCATCAAAAGTATTCAGCAGATTATTTGATACGATTTGCAAGCCACCTTTGTACTCATCTGCAACGACAGGAATTATACTGTGTATATTAATCAGATGGCCTAGTTTATGGTAAGGGGCAGAAGTAAAACTGGTGTCCGGAATATGATCAAATACATTTCCGGTGTTTTCTTGTTTTTCGGCCGCAGCGCCAAAGAAAACGAAATTATCTTTACCCGTCTTTTGTTCCTCAATTTTTGTTTTGGCCACTTCGTAACCATACAGGTTATAATTGTTGAAGAGTATACTGTCCGTTCCGTTGATTACAGAAGGATTGAACGCTCCGTATTTTGAGGCGCTCAGCGCGTTTATATTTTTGGTAACTACATCTACGTCATAAATATTGTTAATTCCATTGTAGTGCGCGTTAAAGGCAATACGATCGCCTACGAATACCGGTCTGCCCAGCTGCTGCTGGGTTTCACCAATGATTTTCTCTGTTTTGCCATTCTGATCAACTGTCCAGAGTGCTTTTCCTTTCTCGGTAACGCTGATATAAGTAATCCTGTCGCCTGTGCTGTTAAAGGCAGGTGTCTGCACTAACATGTTTTCAGGATTCGGGTAACTCCGGATAATCCTGCCATTTGCAGCATCCATCACAATTAATTGTATCTTATTGCTCAGGTCAATTTGTACTGCAACTATCTTAGAGCCGTCGGCAGAAAGGGAAGGGGAAAATATTCTGGATTTGGTACTCAGTTTTCTGACCTCTTTAGTTTGCAGGTTATAGCTGCAAATTACACTATAACTCCTTTGCTGGAATCTTGGATCAAGCCTGATCTCGTCCCAGACAATCAGGTCTTTTGCATAACTGAACCAGGGCTGTTCCTGTTGACCAATCCCTTGTATCCTATGTTCCTTTTTATCCTGATCTATCAGTATAAAAGCTGCAGGTTCGGCCTTACTTTGTTTAAGTACTAAAGTCCTTCCATCCGATATTTTTACCGGGAGAAAATAATCTGTTGCATATTTTGCTTCCTGATTAAGTACCGGATAATCTTTAGCCGGGCTGAGTTTAGCCTGTTTTTCCCAGTCTTCTTTAGTTTTCTGAGCCGTATAATCATACCACTGTTTCCCGGTCTTACCCGTGTATTTTTTTAAGCTGCCCGCGAATGGATAAATACGCACCGGGCGATCTTTAATATCTGTCAGTACGCTATCGAAAACGAATTTTCCGGCAGCTTCACGGATTTCAGAAGCCATCAGGTAACCAATCTGGTAATACCCTGGCGTGACATCTTTCTGAGAACCAAAATTTGCTTTACTATAGGATAGTTTTTTCCCTTTTAACAGCGATGTTCTGTAGGGCATAATCCAGCTCGGCTGACGCCCGCGGCCGGCATGTGTCAGGGACGTTTCATTGGATACCGCATCTCCTTCAAAGAACCATAATGGAATACTTACCCCCATCCATGCAAAGTAAACCTGTTCGGGAAAAGGATAAGGCCTGCCATTGGTCAGTTTATCAAACTGTGCCATATGACGAAGTTCATGAACAGCCAGATTATTCAGCCAGTCCTGACTGTCAAAAGACTGGGGAGGGGTGGTATTAAATTCTGATTTTTTAGGCCCAAGCTGTACAAAACCATTGGCAATTACTCCCTGGTTTTGAAAAATAATAGGAATCCTGGTTTTCTTCACGTTCAGACTGCGGCCTACCTCAGGGAAAATATAACGGATATTATTGGCCATTCGCTGTGCCTCGGATTCCATTTCTACAGGATAGATGATTTGAAATCCATTGGTGTTGATTTGTCTCCAGTTTACACTGAAAGGGTTCTGTTCTCCTCCAAAAATTTGTGCCTGAGTTGAATTGGGTAATAAATTTATAAATATTAAAATACTGATCAGGAGTATGTTCTTCTCTATTTTACGATGCATTATTTTGTGCTGCTCTTATGACAATGTGATGAAGATACACTTATTCCTTTCAAAATAAATCGGACAGAGAAATAAAATTTTCAATAGGGCCGGAAAGAAAACAAATGAGATTTTTTAGCTGCCTGCCTAATGCAATTAACTCTTGCTCTGGCGTTTCTTATAAATGGGATATAAGAATACAGCACCCAGAATCAGGAAAGATCCCATATAAAAACCAGCTGACATCGTTTCTTTATGGCCAAAGAAAAGGAAGGCTAAGATGATACCATAAACAGGTTCAAGATTACTGATCAGCGCAACCCGGAAAGCTGACAGTGTACGCATCACCGAGACACCTGCGATATAGGCAAGTGCCGTGCAGATAGTACCCAGTATGAATAGGTAAATCCAATCCTGAACACTCAGGTTGAAATGCTCATTCAGCAAACTATGGTCAAATAAACGATAGATTGTAATCCAGAAAAAAGCACCTGAAAGCTCATAGAAACTGATCACTTTGGCATCACTTTTCTGCGCAAAATTAGAATTGATAATCGAGAATAAACTCGAAGCTACTGCTGCCGAAAGACCAAAAATAATACCTTCTGTATAGTGAGATTCAAAATGGAAGATCAGGTAGATTCCGGAAATGATAACCATCCCTATAAAAATATCGCTAAGCTGTATAGCAGTCTTTTTAATCAGAGGTTCAAGGATAGCCGTAAATAAAGTAAAAGAAGAAAGGCATACCAGTGTGACTGAAACCGTTGATACTTTAATAGCCTGAAAGAATAAGATCCAGTGCAAGGCTACAATACTTCCTGTAAAAAAGAAAGAAAGGAATTCTTTCCGGTTTACTTTGATACTGAATTTAGTCGCTTTAAAATAAATGAGCAGGGTAATACTGGCAATCATCACCCTGTACCAGACCATTTCTACGGGGCCAATTGAAATTAAACTTCCCAGAATACCTGTAAATCCCCAGATGAAAACGGTGAAATGAAGGATAAGCAGGTTTTTATTAATGGCTGAGGGAGAGAGTTTTTCCATTATTTTGGTGCCTTTTTTAACAGGTAAAGACCCAGCAAGCCAAAAAATATAGTAGGAATCAGTACAGCCAGCAGCGGCGGAATACCACCTTTAAGTGAAAACATCTTGGCAAACTGGTTCATGACTATATAAAGGAAACTCAGGATAATCCCTATTCCAAGAGGTAAGCCAACCCCGCCTCTTACTTTTCTGGAAGATAGGGCAACACCAATCAGCGTGAGTACAAATGCCGATAAAGGTTGTAGCCAGCGTTTGTACCGCTCAAAAAGCAAATCATTTTCTATACCTGTACCCCTGGTTTTTTCTTTTTTGATTTTATCGGAAAGCTCCTTGTTAGGTAAGATCTCATAAATATTATCATAGGCAGAAAAATCATCAGGACGCATATCCAGTATGGTATCTTTAGGTTTATCAATACTTTTAAACATCGTTTCTTTCAGTCCGTTGACAGTTCTGACAGAATAGTTGGTTAATTTCCAGCTGTGTTTTAAAGAATCCCATTTAATCTGATCTGCAATTATCTTTTTAATCAGTACATCACCTCTGAAATTATCCAGCATAAAACGATATCCGGACTTGGTTTTGTTCTCAAAACTTTCCATATAGATATACGTGTTATCATCCAGCTTCATATGAATATTAGTCTTGCTGGTCGGATCATTCTTTTTTACATAGGTGTTTTCAAAGGTGTTTTTGAGCTGATTGGTGTAAGGTAATATGTATAAATTGGAGCCCAGGTTAAATGAGAATATAATAAATGCGGAGATGAAATAAGGCTGTAAAAAGCGGTTAAAACTTACACCTCCGCTTAAGATAGGGACAATTTCTGTCTGATCGGCCATCTTTGCAGTAAAGAAAATTACAGCAATGAAGTTAATTAGCGGAGAAAGCATGTTCACATAAAAAGGAATGGAACCGGCATAATACTGGCAGATCACCTCCCACATCGATAGCTTACTTCTTAAGAAGTCATCCATCTTCTCCGATAAATCAAAAATAACAATAATGACCACAAACACACTCAGGGTATAAATAAATGTACCCAGGTATTTGCCTATAATAAAGCGGTCAATAATCTTAAATCTGCCTTTGAGGATGTTCATTTACAATTTATTCCCTAATATAGTCACCATTTTGTTCTTCCATGCGTAAAACTCGCCGCTGATGATCTTTTCTCTGGCCTCTTTAACCAGCCAAAGATAAAAATGGAGATTATGCAAAGTAGCAATTTGAGCACCCAGCATTTCTTTAGAGTGCATCAGGTGTCTCAGATAAGCTTTTGAATAAACCTGGTCAGCATATAAATCACTTTCAGCATCAATAGGAGAGAAATCATCTGCCCATTTTTTGTTTCCAATATTAATGATCCCGTTTCTGGTGAAAAGCATCCCGTTTCTCGCATTTCTGGTCGGCATTACACAGTCGAACATATCTACACCTAACGCTATATTTTCTAAAATATTGATAGGCGTACCCACACCCATCAGGTAACGTGGTTTGTCTGCCGGCAAAATGTCGCAAACTACTTCGGTCATGCCATACATTTCTTCTGCTGGTTCTCCTACCGAAAGTCCGCCGATAGCGTTTCCTTCACGACCCATTGAAGCAATAAATTCTGCAGATTTCTTTCTCAGATCTTTATAAACAGAGCCCTGAACGATTGGGAATAAAGTCTGGTCGAAACCATATTTAGGTTCAGTGCTATCAAAACGTGCACAGCAGCGCTTTAACCAGCGGTGAGTCATATTGATAGAATTCGCCGCGTATTTATAATCACATGGATAAGGTGTACACTCATCGAAAGCCATAATAATATCGGCACCAATGGTACGTTGAATATCCATTGCATTTTCGGGGGTGAAAAGGTGTTTTGAACCGTCAATATGTGAACGGAAAGTAACTCCTTCTTCTTTGATCTTGTTTACTTTACTCAAAGAATAGACCTGGTAGCCTCCGCTGTCTGTTAAGATCGGGCGGTCCCAGCCTATAAATTTATGTAAACCACCAGCACCTTCCAGGATATCAAGTCCCGGTCTTAAGTATAAATGATAGGTGTTCCCTAAAATAATCTGGGCATCAATATCATTTTTAAGTTCTCGCTGGTGAACAGCTTTTACCGTTCCTGCAGTGCCCACTGGCATGAAAATCGGTGTTTGGATATCGCCATGAGCAGTTGTAACTGTTCCTGCCCTTGCTTTTGACTGAGGGTCGTTTGCCTGTAAGGTAAATTTCATAAATGTGTGTACGCTTCAAAAAATCTCGGCAAAAGTATGAAAAAACACCCGGTTCTCGATTTTTTTATCAACATAGGCCACATTACAGATTAAAAATCAGAAATTTGGCGCTTGTCAAAAAAACCATCGTGGAATTAACCTTACTAGAAAGCTACCTGCTGGGTGCCCTCATTTTCTGTTTTGCTGTTCAACTGTATTTTAGTTTATCTGTACATTTAAAACTGGCGCTGATTAAAGTCGAAGAATTGCCCGAAACGGCTTCTAAACCGATAAGTGTGATTATCTGTGCCCGTAACGAAGCAGAAAACCTGACCCAGTACTTACCTGCTGTATTACAGCAAAAATATCCTGATTTTGAAGTAATTGTAGTCAATGACCGTTCATGGGATCAGACCAGAGAGGTTTTAAAAGGCTTTGCTGCCCAGTATAAACACCTTAAAGTAGTGACCGTTTCTGAGGGTGAGAAATTTATTGCAGGTAAAAAATTCGCGGTAACTATGGGGATTAAGGCCGCTGCAAATGAGTGGCTGGTATTTACCGATGCAGATTGTGTGCCGGCTTCGGAGAATTGGCTGACTGGAATGCAGCAACCGGATAATGATCAGACAGACATCGTACTGGGTTATTCTCCATATATCCGTAAACGCGGATTGCTAAACAGCCTGATCCGTTTTGAAACCTTTTTTACCGCAGTCAACTATCTTGCTTTTGCGGTTAAAGGCATGCCTTATATGGGGGTGGGCAGAAATATGGCCTATAAAAGGTCCCTTTTTTTTAAAAATAAAGGTTTTGCGGCACATATGCATATCCCATCAGGGGATGATGACCTGTTTGTCAATGCACATGCTAATCGTGACAATACAGAAATTCGTTTAAACCGTTCTACACACGTATGGTCTGAACCAAATACAAGCTTCTCAGGATATCTGAGACAAAAGAAAAGACATTTTGGTGCTGGTAAATTTTACAAGGCCAAACATAAATTTATTTTATCCTTACAGATCATATTTCAGTTTTTGTTTTATGCCCTGTTCATTATATTAATGTTTTTTAAACCCGCTAATTATCTGGCCGGAGGTGTATTTGCACTTAGTCTGATCATTAGAAGTTTTATCTATCCCCGTTTGCTTAAACGCTTAAATTACCCCGATTTGAGATGGTGGTTTCCTATTTTGGATATTCTGCTTTTCATTTTTCTAGTGTTTAATGGCATTCTGTCTATATTTGTTAAAAAAGTAAAGTGGAAATAAGCTCAGCCCTCATACAAAAGTATTTTAAAGATCTCAGTGAAGATCAGATCGGAAAATTTGATCAGTTGTTTGATTTATATAGTTTCTGGAATGCGCAGATCAATGTGATTTCGAGGAAGGATATCGAAGAACTATACGAACGCCATATCCTGCATTCTCTTGGAATTGCTAAATTCTGTACATTCAAACCGGGAGAGAAAGTCCTTGATGTAGGTACTGGAGGCGGTTTTCCTGGTATTCCTTTGGCTATTCTATTTCCTGAAACGGAATTTCACCTGGTAGACTCTATCGGTAAAAAGATTAAAGTAGTCACTGAGGTTGCCACTGCACTTGGTTTAAAAAATGTGAAAGCTTCTCATTTAAGAGCAGAGCAGGTGAGCGATAAATATGATTTTGTTGTTTCACGCGCAGTAACCCGTCTGATAGATTTTTATCCATGGATTAAAGATAAGTTCAACAAAAACTCAAAAAATGCAATAGCAAATGGGATTTTGTACTTAAAAGGTGGTGAATTAGCTGAAGAGATTAGTGAATCAAGATTAAAAGCAGAATTATATCCTTTATCAGCTTATTTTGAAGAAGACTTTTTCGAGACTAAATTTGTCGTTTACATCCCGATGTAAGCAAAGCTTTTAAGCAATAATAAATTACCAGTATCAATGGGCTAAGTATTAATTTAGCCCATGAGCTTAATCCATCAGATCGCCCTTACCCTTATTAAGAATGTGGGTCATGTAAGTGCTAAATGCCTGCTGTCCCATTTTGGAACGCCCGAAGCTATCTTTAATGCCAGTGAAGCGCAGTTAATGCAGGTAGAAAGGCTGGGTAGTTTCAAAGCCAGTGAAATTCTCCGGACTAATGCCCTGAACCTTGCTGCCGGGCATTTGGAATTATTGGAAAAACATCAGATTAAAGTCCTTTTTTACACAGAAGAAGATTATCCCCAGCGTTTAAAAGACTGCAACGATGCCCCGGTGCTGTTATATTATAAAGGTACGGCCAATTTGAATCATCCAAGAATAGTCAGTATTGTAGGTTCCAGAAATGCCAGTCCTTATGGTCAAATGCTCTGTCAGCAGCTTGTTGCTTCATTACAGGATTATAAGGTGTTAGTGATCAGTGGCCTTGCACATGGTATAGATGTGACCGCACACCGGCAAAGTCTGCTGCACCAGATACCTACTGTAGGGGTATTGGGACATGGGCTTGACCGGATCTATCCGGCTATTCATCGTCAGACTGCTGCTGCCATGCTTAAAAACGGTGGCTTGCTAACCGAATTCCCTTTGAATACTGCGGCAGAGAAATCAAATTTCCCAAAACGCAACCGGGTCATTGCCGGACTTGCTGATGTGGTTGTGGTTGTCGAGGCGGCTATCAAAGGCGGCGCATTAATTACAGCCGGAATAGCTGATTCTTATCATAGAGATGTATTTGCTTTTCCAGGCAGAACCACAGATGAATATAGTCAGGGTTGTAATTTTCTGATTAAAACCAATCGGGCTGGACTGATTAACGGGGCAAAAGATCTGGTTTATTATATGGGCTGGGAGGCTGATGAAGACAAATCCCCTTTGGTAGAGAAACCTTTACCCGCAGGTCTTTCAGCTATAGAAATGACGGTGGTCCAATGCCTAAAAGCTGCTCCTTTAAGTATGGACGGCTTAACTTTGAAAGCTGGTATCCAACAGCATAAGCTTGCATTACATTTGCTCAGTCTGGAGATGAAAGGGGTGATAATTTCGCTTCCCGGAAAGATATATCAGCTGATTTAAAGACTAAGCTGGTCTTGTTTTGCCATATAATATAGAGGTGAAGGGTAGGTTATATTTATTTATTCAGAATATAATTTTCTTATATCGAATTATTCGAAATATGATTACGAATATATAATAGAAATAAAATTCTAGGAATCAAGTCGTACTTTTGTAACATGTGGTATAACAACATATTAGAGACTATAGGCAATACACCATTGGTGCGATTGAATAACGTTACGAAAGAAATTCAGGCGACTGTACTGGCAAAAGTGGAAACTACTAATCCAGGTAACTCTATTAAAGACCGTATGGCTTTAAAGATGATAGAAGACGCAGAAAAAAGCGGTAAGCTTAAACCAGGGGGGACCATCATTGAAGGTACTTCGGGTAATACAGGTATGGGCCTGGCTATGGCTGCTATTATCAAAGGATATAAATGTATTTTCACTACAACAGATAAACAATCTAAGGAAAAAGTGGATGCTTTGCGTGCTTTTGGTGCAGAAGTAATCGTTTGTCCTACTAACGTAGAGCCTGAAGATCCACGTTCATATTACTCTGTATCTTCCCGTTTAGAGCGTGAAGTCCCAAATTCATGGAAGCCAAACCAGTACGATAACCTGGCTAACTCAGAAGCGCATTATGAGCAGACAGGACCAGAAATCTGGGCACAGACTGAAGGTAAGATTACTCACCTTGTGGTAGGTGTTGGAACAGGTGGAACTATCTCTGGTACCGGAAGATATTTAAGAGAACAGAATCCTGATATTAAAATATGGGGAATTGATACTTATGGATCAGTTTTCAAAAAATATAAAGAGACTGGTATTTTAGATAAAAATGAGATCTACCCTTATATCACAGAGGGGATCGGAGAAGATTTTCTGCCTAAGAATGTCAACTTTGATGTGATTGATTTATTTGAAAAAGTAACGGATAAAGATGCAGCGCTGATGACCCGCGAAATTGCCCGTAAAGAGGGGATATTTGTAGGTAACTCTGCTGGATCTGCTGTTGCTGGCTTATTACAGTTAAAAGATAAACTGAAACCAGAAGATGTGGTTGTGGTTATCTTTCATGACCATGGAAGCCGTTATATGGGTAAAATGTATAACGAAGACTGGTTGAGAGAACGTGGTTTCCTGACCGACGAAAAGTTAACTGCTAAATCTATTCTGGCTAAGAAAGAGCAGTCTGAGATTGTAACTATTGATTGTGAAAAAACTATCGTGGAAGCTATCAATACGATGAACATGCTGAATATTTCTCAGATCCCGGTTACACAGCAGGGAATGGTGGTTGGTAAATTAGCAGAAGGAGATATCCTGAAAGCTTTATTAGAGAATCCATCACTTAAATCTGCGCCGGTAAAAGAAATTATGTCTGCTACTTTCCCGTTTGTAGATATGAATACTTCAATTGATAAGATTTCTTCACTGATCAATAAAGAAAACAGTGCGGTACTGGTTGAAGATGAAAACGGTAATTTTGAAATTATTACGCAGTACGATATTATCAATGCGATATCAGCTTAGAGCTGGTTTTAAGCATTAAACAGCTTTATCGCTGATACAGAAATAGCTTACCGGATAAAATTCTGGTAAGCTATTTTTATATCAGTCGTATTCTCTTGATAATTTATTTTGCACCTCCAAGCCATAACAGCCCGTCAATGATAAATTTGTTCTGGGTTTCACTGCCAAATGTAGAAGACTTACCTACATTAGCGGCATAATCCATTGCATTATGGCCAAAATTAGCATAGATCATTTTGTAGTTTTTGTTGGTCCAGATTACTGGATAATAACCACTATACCAGCTTTGATTTGGGTCAGTACCTAATGGAAAACTGCTTGGATCAATAGAACATAAGATTTTAAGATCAGGGTTATTGCGCAAATCTTTTGTCCAGCTATACCATTCACTTACTGCAGAAGTAAATTTTTGAGGCAGACGCTGTGTAGATGGATGTGTTTGGTCTTCACATTTAAGTACCGCAGTTGTAGGACCCCAGGTATTACTTTTAAAACCGCCAACACCTAAGAACTTATTAAAGTACCAGTCCCACTCTGCAGAATTTGTAGTGAATGCACAAACATGGAATCCCATCCAGGCACCACCATTGTCCATGTACTGTTTAAAGGCGGCTTCCTGAGCTTTTGGTGGACGATCGTCCAGAAAAAGAACAACCTGGTATTTAGCAAGGTTGGCTGCATTTAGTTTACTCCAGTCGTTTGTAGAGGTATAAGTGAAACCATTTGCTGCTGCAGTTTTAGGAAACCAGATGTTTGCTTCTTTGACAAAATTGATATGGGCAGCATCCCATGTTCCATTGTAAAAGGCAATTACATTAAAGCTTTTAGCTAATTTAGGAGCAATAGCTGCTTCTTTTTTTGCTGAATTTAATCCAGTCTGATCACCGGAATTAGTGTTGGCGTCACTTTTTTTACAGCCCGACAGCCCACAGAAAAGCAGAACCATAAAGGTTAGCACGGCATTTTTGTTTTTCATAGCGTTTATATTTGGTTAATTTAGGTTGGTTATTTTTCTTCTTATAGCCTTTGGTTTTATTTGATAATTAAATACTATCACTAATATAGAATTTTATTATTAATATTTAATGCCTGATTATCATTTTATATTAATGTGAAATATAATCAGTTGCTGTAGCTGTTTCTGATGAAAAAGATGCTGATTCTTAACCAGAACTGGTTAAACGAAAAAAGGCCAGGATTTAAATCCTGGCCTTTTAATTGGATATTATTAAAATAAATTAGTGAGATGGTGAATTTGCATCCACACGTTTAATCTGTGCACCTAATGCGCGTAAACGTGTATCGATATCCTGGTAACCACGCTCAATCTGTTCGATATTGAATATAGTTGAAGTTCCTTCAGCAGATAAAGCTGCGATTAACAAGGAAACTCCAGCTCTGATATCAGGAGAAGTCATGCTGATACCTCTTAATTTATACTGTTTGTCGATGCCGTTAACAGTTGCTCTGTGCGGATCACATAAAATGATCTGAGCGCCCATTTCAATCAGTTTATCTACAAAGAATAAACGGCTTTCAAACATTTTCTGATGGATCAGGATGGAACCTTTTGCTTGTGTTGCGATCACGAGTACAATACTTAAAAGGTCAGGAGTAAAGCCTGGCCATGGTGAATCTGCAATGGTAAGGATAGACCCGTCAATGAAAGTATCGATAACATAATGCTTTTGAGAAGGGATATAAATATCATCACCTCTGCGTTCAAAGTTGATACCCAGTTTTCTGAATACATCAGGAATTACACCTAATTCATCATAACATACATTTTTGATCGTGATTTCTGATTCAGTCATGGCAGCAAGGCCGATGAAAGAACCAATTTCAATCATATCAGGTAACATTCTGTGTTCAGTGCCACCTAGTTTAGTCACCCCTTCAATAGTCAGCAGGTTTGAGCCTATTCCGGATATTTTGGCACCCATGCGGTTAAGCATTTTACATAACTGCTGTAAATAAGGCTCACATGCAGCATTGTATATCGTTGTAGTCCCTTTTGCAAGTACTGCAGCCATCACAATGTTTGCTGTACCGGTTACAGAAGCTTCATCCAGTAAGATATAAGCACCTTTAAGGTTCGTTGCATCTACGTTAAAGAAAGATTCTTTAGCATCGTAAACGAATTTGGCACCTAATTTTTCGAAACCAAGAAAGTGAGTATCCAATCTTCTGCGACCGATTTTATCACCACCTGGTTTAGGGATAGCTGCTTGTCCAAAACGTGCAAGAAGAGGACCTACAATCATAATTGAACCTCTTAAACTTCCGCCTTTAGCTTTAAAAGTTGCAGATTTAAAGAATTCAAGATCGATGTTTTTTGCTTCAAATGTGTAAGTATCCTTTGATAAGCGGTTTACTTCAACGCCCAGATCACCCAGAAGTTCAATCAGTTTATTTACATCTTTGATGTCAGGAATATTACTTACAGTTATTTTTTCTTCTGTTAGTAAAACGGCAGATATAATCTGCAGCGCCTCATTTTTGGCCCCCTGCGGATGGATTTCACCTTTTAACTTCTTCCCACCTATAATTTCAAATGCGTTCATGTGCTATTAACCTATATTATTTAAATCTGCTCGTTTAGTGTCTTTGTTTTGGGTTGGGATTGCTGCTGCGAGGACGATTGTTGTTGTTGTTATTTTGCCTTCCCTTATTATTGTTGTTGTTATTATTGCGTCCGCGATTGGTATTGGTAGATGCCCTGTTTACAGGAGGTCTGAATTCTACCTTGTTCAGGTTGATGTTTTCTTCCAGTTGTAATAATCCGCCTGATAATTCGCTCAGGTTTTTCAGGATCGTCTCATCGGCTACACTGTCTTTATTCCAGGTCACATAAGCCATTTTCATAAAGTTAGCAATACCTTGTACCAATGCTGCTCTGCGTTCTGGTTCTTCTACTGCGATGGCTCTTTCGATCATCACTTCAACAGTTTTACCATAATGCTTGTATTTTATCCTTTGCTGCGGATAACCGATATGCGAAGGTTTAACCAATGCCATTTCTGGAGTTGGTTTAGGATAAGGACTATCTACGTCGATTTTGTAACCGGAGATAATGTGTAAATGGTCCCATAACTTATGCTTGAAATCGGCAACATCCCTTAGATGAGGGTTTAAAAAACCCATCAGATCTATCACGGCCTGAGCATATTTATTACGTTCTTCCAGATCAGGGAGTTCGCAAATGTACTTCACCATATTCTGTACATTACGTCCGTATTCTGCAAGAATTAACTCGTTTCTTGTGGTATTGTAATCGAAATTCATTCTATTTATTTCTTGTGGTATTCGCTGAAGAGGGATTAAAAAGGCTTCCAGGCCTGTTTTATTGTAATTTGATTTAAAGATAAACCTTATTTTACAATCCGCAATTTAGCAAATTTTAATAACAATTGCTTGTTTCCTAATCCCTGGAAAAATACCGTCGCTTTTACGTCCGGTAAAGTACCTTCAAGATTAATGATTTTACCAAATCCAAACTTCTCATGTTCCACTTCCATACCGTTCTGAAATGCACTTGCTGCATCAGGTGCAAAACCTGGTGTAGGTATGTGTGCGGTTGGCAGCATGGTACTCGTTTTTGGTCTTGGAGGAGCTGTTTGCGTAGCAGAACCTGTGGATGCTGGTTTTGGTTTGCTGAAAGAATCTCTTTGCTGAGACCATGATCTGCGTTCCCCGTCAAAACTATCAGATGAACTGGTCGTTTTAGGCGCTTTGATCACTTCCAGTTCCAGGAACCTTGCACTGATTTCACTGATAAAACGGCTCGGCTCACAATTGGTAAGTGTTCCCCAGCGATAACGTGAAGTGGCATAAGTCAGGGTAAGTTTTTTCTCTGCGCGGGTAATGGCTACATAAAACAAGCGGCGTTCTTCTTCCAGATCAGTTCTTGAATTCAGTGACATTTGTGAAGGGAACAGGTTTTCTTCCAGTCCGACTACAAAAACATTCTTGAATTCCAGTCCCTTTGCAGAGTGGATTGTCATCATGGAAACCGTATCTCTTTCTTTATCGTCCTGTCTGTCATCGTTGGTTAACAAAGCGATATCCTGCATGAAAATTGCAAGGCTACGGTCTTCAATGTCTTCACGTTCTGCAAATTCTTTAATACCATTCAGTAATTCCTGAATGTTTTCGTAACGGCTGCGACCTTCTATACTATCATCTGTATGCAGTTCTTTTAAGATACCAGAATGCTGGGCGATATATAAAGCGGTTTCATAAGCATCCAGTTTTTTAGATTCAGCCTGGAAGCTTTTGATCAGCATTGAAAAATCATTCAGCTGATTTGCAATGCGGCCTGCAATATAAGTTTGCGGTTCACAGACTACCTGCCACATTGTAATATTATGCTGATCGGCAGCTACAATGATCTTATCAACGGTAGTATCCCCTAATCCTCTTTTTGGATAGTTGATTACTCTTTTAATAGCTTCTTCGTCACTCGGATTGAAAGTAAGACGGAAATAAGCGATTAAATCTTTAATCTCTTTACGCTGGTAAAAAGAAAGCCCGCCAAAGATTTTATAAGGTATGTTTAGTTTTCTCAAGCCTTCCTCCATTGCCCTTGACTGTGCATTGGTGCGGTAAAGAATAGCGAAATCACTATAATTTAAACCTTTGGAAGTCCTTTCCTGTACGATAGATTCGGCAACTATTTTACCTTCTTCGTTATCAGTAAAAGCTCTTGATACTTTGATCTTATCACCAGACTCATTTTCGGAAAATACATTTTTCTCCAGCTGGTTTTTGTTGTTCGCAATGATACTGTTTGCTACATCAACAATATTTTGTGTAGAGCGGTAATTCTGCTCCAGCTTGTATACTTTTAAATCAGGATAATCCTTCTCGAAATTCAGGATGTTCTGAATATTTGCACCACGGAATCCATAAATACTCTGTGCATCATCACCTACCACACAGATATTCTGATAAGCTGCGGCCAGTTTTTTTACAATTGTATATTGTGAAAAGTTAGTATCCTGGTACTCATCTACCATCAGGTATTTAAATTTCTGCTGGTACTTGTTTAATACATCCGGATGATCTTTTAATAATACATTGGTTTTGAACAACAAATCGTCAAAATCCATTGCGCCTGCCTTGAAACAACGTTTGGTATAAGTTTCATAGATAGAGCCGATTAAAGGACGCTTGTTACTGATGTCCTCTGCCTGAATTTCGGCACTCTTCATATATTCTACATGACTAACCAGGTTGTTCTTTGCAGAAGAAATCCGGTTATAAACGAAGTTTGCATTGTATAATTTGTCATCCAGCTGCATTTCACGCAGTATTGACCTGATCAGACTTTTACTGTCATCAGTATCATAAATGGTGAAATTAGAAGGATAGCCGATTTTTTCTGCTTCTACACGTAAGATCTTGGCAAATACAGAGTGAAATGTTCCCATCCACAGGTTTTTTGCTTCTGTACCTACAACTTTAGAGATACGCTCACGCATATCTTTTGAAGCTTTATTGGTAAAGGTTAAAACTAAAATATTAAATGCATCCACACCTTTTTCAATCAGATGTGCTACTCTATATGTAATTACCCTTGTTTTACCTGATCCCGCACCAGCGACAATCATTGCCGGTCCTTGAGTATTCTCTACTGCTGCACGTTGCTGAGGGTTTAATCCTGCTAAATAATCCAAATTGAAAAAAGATTTTGCTTATGAAAAGGTACAAAAATAACAAAACTATATTCTTATTTCAATCGGTTCATTGTTTTATTTCATCTAATCACATCGGGGTCATATGGATTGACAGATACCTCTGCCCGGCGCCTTCCCCTTACAGCTGACAAACTATTAAGGAATAGAAAATCAATTATTCTATATTTGCCTAAAATCATTTGTTATGCAAGAGATCAAAAAATATGTAGAAGAAAACAAACAGCGTTTTTTAGAGGAGTTGTTTGAATTATTACGTTTCCCTTCAGTAAGTGCGGATCCAAAATATAAAGGTGATGTGCTTAAAACTGCTGCTTTTGTTGCAGAGAAACTGAAAGAAGCAGGTGCCGATAAAGTAGAGATTTGTGAAACTGCAGGTTATCCTATTATATATGGTGAGAAAATTATTGATACAGCATTGCCCACCGTTTTAATTTATGGTCACTATGATGTACAGCCGGCAGATCCATTGGAACTGTGGCATACACCTCCTTTTGAGCCTACAGTACGTGACGGAAAGATCTATGCACGTGGTGCCTGTGATGATAAAGGACAGTTTTACATGCATGTAAAGGCTTTCGAACTAATGATGAAAACCAATACACTTGCTTGTAATGTAAAATTTATGATTGAAGGTGAAGAGGAAGTTGGGTCAAGCAACCTTGGTATTTTCGTAAATGCGAATACTGAACGTTTAAAAGCTGATGTGGTTCTGATTTCTGATACTTCAATGATCAGTATGGAAAACCCTTCTATTGAAACCGGACTGCGCGGACTGGCTTATATGGAGGTAGAAGTTACTGGTCCGAACAGAGATCTTCACTCGGGTGTTTATGGTGGTGCGGTAGCCAATCCAATCACTATTTTATGTAAAATGATTGCTTCTTTACATGATGAGAACAACCATATTACGATCCCTGCTTTCTATGATAAAGTTGTAGAACTGACAGAAGATGAGAAAGCTGCTTTAAACTCAGCTCCTTTTGATCTGAATGACTATAAAAAAGACCTTGATATCAATGCTGAATGGGGCGAAAAGGGGTATTCTACTTTAGAGCGTACCGGTACAAGACCTACCTTAGAAGTGAATGGTATCTGGGGCGGTTATATCGGCGAAGGGGCTAAAACAGTATTGCCATCCAAAGCAAATGCTAAAATCTCTATGCGCCTGGTGCCTCACCAGAGTTCTGATGAAATATCTGCTATCTTCCAGAAACACTTTGAAAGTATAGCTCCTGAATTTGTGAAGGTAAAAGTAACTGCACATCATGGTGGTGAGCCAGTAGTTACCCCTACAGACAGTGTAGCTTATCGTGCTGCTGAGAAAGCAATTTTAACCAGCTTTGGTAAAAAACCAATCCCTACAAGAGGCGGAGGAAGTATTCCTATCGTTGCTTTGTTTGAGGATGTGCTGGGTATCAAATCTGTATTGTTAGGCTTCGGTCTTGACAGTGATGCTTTACACTCACCAAATGAAAAATATGATATCTATAATTACTATAAAGGAATTGAAACTTTGCCTTTATTCCACAAGTATTTTGCGGAGTTAAGTAAATAATTTTATATAATTCTATAAACAAAGGGCGGCTAAATGGCTGCCCTTTTGTATTTTTACCCCGTGCCGCCACCTATTAAGAAAAAACCTTCAATTCAGGGAAAGCTTTTTGCTGACCAGCCTTTAGTCCCAAAAGCTCCTGTAAAGCGCAGAAAGCCTGTTGCTAAAAAGAAAAAAGGTCTTTCCTTACAATGGAAATTTGTCATTGCAGGCTTATTACTCATTTTATTTTCTCCTTTATATTATGGGTATGTGCTCAGGTTTTTTACCTCTGCCACCAGATGGGTACTGGATATCGGAGAGGACCCCAATTACCGCACTTATAAAAGTTATGATATTCAGATTCCAAAGCGTTATAGCATTCATGGAATAGATGTTTCTTATTACCAGGGAAAGATTGACTGGAATAAAGTGAAAGCAATGAAAGAAGATGATGTCAGTATCAGATTTGCTTTTATCAAAGCTACAGAAGGCATTTCGAGTGTGGACCCTTATTTTCAGCGCAATTGGAGGGAAGCCCCTAAAGCGGGAATCATTTGTGGGGCCTATCATTATTTCATTCCTAAGAAATCGGGTTTATGGCAGGCCAGATTTTTCCTGCAAACGGTTAAGTTTGATACAGGAGATTTACCTCCGGTTATAGATGTTGAACAGCTCAGTGGAGTTTCTCCTGAGAAAATGAGAATGGAGCTAAAGGATTTTATCCAGCATGTGGAAAAGAAAACTAAAGTAAAACCTATCATTTATTCAGGACTGGTTTTTTATAAAGACTACCTGAAAGGGCACTTTGATGCGTATCCATTATGGATAGCACATTATTATAAACCAGAATTAAATGCAGGTGCAAATACCAAATGGGCTTTTTGGCAGCATTCCGATAAAGCGAGGATTACCGGAATTAATCATGTTGTGGATTTCAATGCTTTCAGGGGAGATAGTTTATCTTTTCAGCAATTGCTGATTAAATAAAAATATGCAGATTTGACTACGTCAAAATAAAGCCCCGGAATGCCAGTCCCGGAGCTTTGATTAATTATTCGTGCTATTTTTGGGTATTTAACTGAGCGGTTCCCATCTGACAATTTCCGACCAGATGTCATACCATATTTTTTCATCTACCTTAAAAACATCCTCATCAGCAAGGTAAACCCCCTCATGCCAAATGCCGTGCAGTTCTTCAATAACAATCTGAAAACGTACACGTTGGTTATTTGTAGGTAAGCTTTTATGATCCAGTCTGATTTCCATACGCTATGTTTTTTTGCTTCATTCGTAGACATGGCGAAAACAACTTTTAAGAAAAGACGAAACCAGGAGGCAATCTTAATCGTTGGCCGCAATGTGAGAAAATTGCGGGAACTTAAAGGTTGGACCATCGCCGAATTTGCATTCAGATGTGAAGTAGATCCGCATCAGATTAGCAGGGTAGAGTTGGGATTGACAGATTGTAACATTACAATGCTTGTATTGGTTGCTGAAAAGCTGGAGGTTGATATTTGTCTTTTTTTTCAAAAGGGATGAGTTTTGGTTTTAAGTCTGATTCTGTTATAAATCAAACGTTTGCGCAGTGTTATTAATCCGGTCTGTCTCTTTGTTTTTCTAAATTATAGGTATAAAACCTAAATCTATAGTACCTATGAAAAATCTATCAAAAACCATGTTGCCATTCGGCCTGTCTGTTTATGCCCTGATACTTTTTACGGGCTGTTCAAAATCTTCAATTTCTCCTGTTGGTCAATCCTCAGCACAAACAGCTGTAACCGCTGTCAGTGGTGAAAATGCCGCACCTTCCCAGCATCTGTATTTCTCTTTCCCTTCGGATGCAATCCTTAAAATGCACAAGATTAAAATCACTAAAACTGCAGATAAGGAATATTTCTCTGTGAATAATTTTTCGGGAGGATATAATGGGCTCCAGCAAACTCCGGATAAATCTTTTGGTACACCCAATATCTTAATTGCTTCTTTATGGGACCCTAATACGGCAGGGAAAATATATTCGAGGGTTGCTTATACTGGTGCAGGAACTGTTTCGAGCCGCTTTGGCGGAGAAGGGGATGGTTATAAAACTATTAATCCATATAAATGGGTAAAGGATACCTGGTATACTGTAGCGATTCGTGCCTGGAAGTTAAATGGAGAACTTTTTATCGGTACGTTTATCCAAAATTTATCGACTGGTAACTGGTTCCATACTTCGACGCTTGCTATTCCTGAGCGAACAGCATTTTTGGGTTCAGGAAACGATGCTTTCCTGGAAAACTGGGATGGTACGAATGCTGCTGATGACGGACGTTTTGAAAGAAAAGCATTTTTTAAAGATTGCTGGAACCTTAATACGGCCAATCAATGGCAAAAACATAGCAGCAGGTCTTTTAGTGCGAATGCAAATGATGCCGGCAGAAATGGAATTTATGACCGGAGTTTCAATGCCGGTTATGATGCAGCAGAAGATGCGTATTTTATGGAACATGGCGGGAATGTTAAACCTGCTGCAGCATTTGGAACTGGCAGGACACTGACGCTGCCTGTACAGACTAATCAGGGCGATAAACCAGTATTGACTGTTGGTTCTGTTTATGGGGTTACAGCTAAGTATAATACTGGTGTGGTTACTGTAAACTGGAATGTAACGGCTAACCTTAGTCCTCAGTTTTCTTCAAAAGTTGAAATTCTGAATGCGTCCGGTTCGGTCGTACAAACCATTAATGAGGTACTGCCAGAGAAAAGAAAGGCTGTCATCAATACGGCATTGGGTAGTGGTCAGTACCAGCTGAGGATTACAATTACTGATATTTTTAATGGAGTGTCTGCTCCGGTTACTGTAAATATTCTATAGTATTGCAGTGGTACTGGTCTTAACCGGTACCACTATATATTTTTACGATCAGAATAAATATTTATGAGAAGAGTGATATTGATAATTGCCGGTTTGATCCTGTCTGCCGGGCTGCAGGCTAAAGTAAAGCCTGGTCTGGTAAGGGAAGGTGATCTTATTTTTCAAACCTCCTTATCTGCACAGAGTAAAGCTATTCAGCTGGCTACAAAATCTAAATATTCTCATTGTGGTATTATTTTTAAAGATAAGAATGGATATTATGTTCTGGAGGCAATCAGTAAAGTGAAGCGTACGCCTTTAGCACAGTGGATAGCCAGGGGTAAAGAGAAGAGTTTTGTTATTAAAAGATTGAAAAATGCAGATCAGGTGCTACAGCCAGAGGTTCTGGTGAAAATGAAACGTGCGGGTCAGTATTTTAGCGGCAAAAATTATGATTTAACTTTTGAATGGTCGGATGATCAAATCTATTGTTCAGAATTGATCTGGAAAATCTATCAGCGTGCTACAGGTCTTCAAATAGGAAAACTGGAAAAACTGAGGGATTTTGATTTATCAAATGATATTGTCACACAAAAAATGAAGTCCAGATATGGAAATAAGGTTCCGTTAAATGAGACCGTAATTTCACCAGCTTCTATTTTTAATAGTAAACTGCTCAAAACGGTATCTATTTAAGCTAAAAGAAGCATTAAGCCGAAAATTAAGTTTATAAAAGGGCTATGGCCTGGCGGTTAATGTTAAATTCCTTTTGGAGTAAAACATGGAATACATCCTCATCAGCTATGGGCTGTTCGGTCTTAATCCCGTTTGAATTCACAATAAATTTTCCCTGGGTAATTGTTTTTCTGCCAGTTTCGGTCAATAAAGAACAAACTTTGTTTTTGGTGAAATTGGAATCGGGGGATAATTGCTGGAAATAACAACTATGTGAGAAATCTTTTAACAGGAGCGGAGCAGTTGAGAAAATGTATTCCGGGAGATAAACTTCCTGAATCTCATTGTACTTTTCAACCAGATAATACCAGGCATC
Organism: Pedobacter cryoconitis; assembly: GCF_014200605.1. Lineage (GTDB taxonomy): Bacteria > Bacteroidota > Bacteroidia > Sphingobacteriales > Sphingobacteriaceae > Pedobacter > Pedobacter cryoconitis_B. The sequence goes on from NZ_JACHCE010000001.1 coordinate 153,034, forward strand.
TGGTTTTGTCAGTCTGAACTTACCGCAACGTTCAGTATGATAACTTTCTGAAGAGTGATTTCCAGTTGAATGGCTTTCTATATTAATTTTGAAAGGCTCTGAAATAAAATCCCCAAAACCAACATCCACTAAATAGGTGTCCTGTTCAAGCCTGACTAATAAAGCCATATGGCTTGTTGGCGGCGAATAGGTCTTTGTATCTGAATGATATACTTTAGCACCGATAAGCTGTACATCGAAGCCCAGCTGTATAAGCAATTGCTGAAAGCTTCCGTTCAATTCATAACAAAAACCACCTCTTTGATGCTGCACGATTTTGGTATAGATCTTTTCTTCATCGAGTGTGATCCAGGTTTTCCAATGAATGTCCAGATTTTCAAAAGGAACATTTAACAAATGTGCTTTCATTAATTCCTGAAGTGAATTTAAATCAGCGGCAGGTTCTCCTTTATACTTTATTCTGTCCAGATATTCCTGTACTTGCATATTTTTATTGATTAAATTGACCGGTTTTATGCTTTAATTCCGGTCAGCTAAATTAAAAAACCTCTGAATATTTGTTTCTGAAGTTAGCGGGTTAATTGACAAATTCGCGTAATTTTATAGAATACCCTCCTTTAGATGAAAGAAACGGAAAAAACACTGGTTTTCAATAAACTTCTTGATCAGTATCAGTATCTCGGATTGACTGAAGAGTTTATTGATGAGGAAGCCGATTTTACGATTCATAACCTGAAGGATATCCATCAGGTTATTCCTTACCAGTCTCCGGTATACCGTACTAATTTCTTTTCTTTCGTTTTTGTGAAAGACGGCAGCGGAAAATACACAACCGATGAACTTGTTTTTGAGATCAGGCCAGGTACGATATATTTTACCAATCCCGGACATTTTAAGTCTTATGAATGGCGAACGCTCGAAGAAGTATATCTGGTTACTTTAAGTGAGTCATTCCTGAAAGAAAATGTACATGCCGATATTTTTGATGAGTTTCCTTTTCTTTTAGCAGAAACAGTGCCACCAAGAGTGATAAAGCCTGATGTGTTTACTGAGTTTGAACAGCTCTATCAGCAAATCAACAGGGCTTATTTTTCCAGATCTGTTTATAAGAACAGAATCATAGGAAACCTGTTTGTCGTGTTGCTTTTAAGGATCAAAGAATGTTTCTGGAAAGATTATAATCCGATTTATGAAGGGAACCGCAGTTCTCAGATTGTAAAAAACTTTAAAAAACTGCTGGAAAAGCATTACAGGCAATTAGCATCCGGCGAAGCCCAAATGATGTTCCGGGTTCAGGATTATGCAGATGCACAGCACCTGCATCCTAACTATCTGAATAATGTGATTAAAAGTAAAACCGGTAAAGCCATTGGCACATGGATTTCGGAGAAAACTATTGCTGAAGCCAAATCTATGCTGCAAAATTCTGCGATCTCTATTAAGGAAGTTGCTTACCGCTTAGGTTTTAGTGAATCTGCAAATTTCAGTAATTACTTTAAAAAGCATACCGGATTTTCTCCTGTTTTTTATCGCAAACAGCAATCGGGCACCACATCTTAGATATTTATACTTTATCCTATAATCTTTATATTTTTCGGCATCAGCGATTCCTCATCTTTGTGGTGTAATTAAAACAAAGCATTATGAAAACGCTAAACGGAAAAGTAATTTTAGTAACAGGTGCATCAAGAGGAATAGGTGCAGCCATAGCACATCAGCTGGCAGGTGCAGGCGCAAAAATAATCGTTAACTATGCTGGTGGTAAGGAAGCTGCAGATGCAACAGTTGACGAGATCAAACAACTTGGTGGTGACGCATTTGCGGTTCAGGCAGATGTCAGCAAAGCAGACCAGGTGAAAAATCTATTTGATACAGCTATTGCACATTATGGTAAAATAGATGTGCTGGTTAACAACGCGGGTATCATGATGACCAAGCTAATTAAAGATACCACCGATGAAGATTTTACCCGTCAGTTTGATATCAATGTCAAAGGGACTTTCAATACCATGCGTGAAGCTGCAACCCGTCTGGAAGATAAAGGCAGTGTGATTAATTTTTCTACTTCCGTAAACCGTATTATGTTACCTGGTTATGCAACTTATGTGGCGACCAAAGCAGCTGTTGAGCAATTGACACGTGTATTTTCTAAAGAAGTTGGCAGCCGTGGCATTAATGTCAATTCAATCTCTCCGGGCCCGACTAATACCGAATTGTTTACGAATGGTAAATCTGAAGAAGTTATAGCCAGGCTGGCTTCTCTTTCATCTTTTAACCGGATCGGTGAACCTGAAGATATTGCGAAACTGGTTGTATTTCTGGCAAGTGATGAAGCCAAATGGATCAATGCTCAGAATATTGGGGCCAATGGTGGTATGGCTTAATTAAGCCCGTTTTTCTTACCGATTATCATATTCAGTATCATGTACGATTTAAAAAATAAAGTAGCCTTGATTACAGGCTCAGCAAGAGGTTTGGGTAAAGCTATCGCAGAACGTTATGCAGCTTTAGGCGCAGATATCGTCATCAATTATTCAAGAGATAAAGCATCCGCTGATGAAGTAGTTTCTACTATAGAAGCAATGGGCGTGAGGGTGCTGGCGGTTCAGGCAGATGTCAGTAAAGTTACAGACCTGGAACGCCTGTTTGCAGAAGCCATTGCTGCCTTTGGAAAAATAGACATTGTGGTTGCGAATGCAGGAATAGAAATGGTAGAAGTACCAGTAACTGACTTCACGGAAGAACAGTTTGACCGGCTTTTTGCGATCAATACGAAAGGTAGTTATTTTACGATGCAACAGGCGGCGAAACACGTGTCAGATAACGGCAGGATCATTTATATCGCTTCCAGTACGACTGCATTTCCAGTGCCGGGGATGGCTGTTTATGGTGGCAGCAAAACTACACCACGTTACCTGGTTGATGTGCTTTCTAAAGAAATTGGGTACAAAGGGGTAACTGTAAATTCTATTATTCCGTTCGCAGTGGATAAGTCCGGTATCTTTGCCGAAGCTGGCAGTTATCCTGAACTGAGAAAACAATTGGTAGATAGCTGTCCAATGGGCAGACTTGCAGAGGTTGAAGATGTTGCGAACCTTGCCGAGTTTTTTGCCAGTGACCTTTCTTCATTTGTTTCCGGTCAGCATTTACTGGTTAATGGCGGTGCAACAAATTAAATAGAGGATTGATAAAAACATATAATTAAAAAAGCTTTCTCCGTATATTCAGTATACAGAGAAAGCTTTTTGTGGAATGGCTTTTATTTAAAGGTTATTAAAAAGGGTCTATGCCAGCATCCAGTATCCTGTTCCATTCTGTATGGCGTTTAAGATAAGCAACCACAAGAGGACATAAAGGAATCAGTTTATAATCGTTTTCTTCCAGATAAGCCAGTGTCTTCTCTATAACTGCGGTTGCAGCACCTTTGCCTTTGAGTTCTTCGGGCGCTTCAGTATGGATCAGCCAGATCTTTTTGCTTCTCTCTTTATAAGCTATAAAAGCAGTATAATCACCTACTTTGAGCTCAAAACGGTTGGCATCCTGATTCTTAACCAGGGGAATACTTATATATTCTTCATTCATATCTTTTATAATTAATTCAATCGGCTCTGATTATTAATTCAGTACGCCAAATTTTCCACTATTGAAATCTTCAATTGCCTGATGAATTTCTTCTTGTGTATTCATTACAAATGGACCATAGCTGACAATGGGTTCATCAATAGGTTCGCCGCTTAATAACAAGATAACACTTTTCTGATTTGCTTTGATATGAATCTCTTCTCCACTATTCTCAAATAATACAAAGCTATGTTCTGCGGCAATTTCACCGTTGACCAGAATACTTCCGTTGACTACCAGTAAAGCGGTATTGTGCCCTGCATCAATTGAAGTAGTCAGCTCTCCGTCTTCATTCAATTGAATATCAAATAAATTTACCGGGGTATAAGTCTCAGCAGATCCTTTAGCCCCATTAAAGTTTCCTGCAATAACGTTCACTATCCCGGCTCCATCTGCTAATACTGCTTTTCCCATTCCGGCAGCTGTTAACGCCTGGTAATGTGCTTTCACGGATTTGTCCTTTTTAGGCAGATTGACCCATAACTGCACCATTTCGAACGGCCCTCCTTTTTTAGAGAAGGTTTCTTCATGGTATTCTTTATGAAGGATACCTTCGCCAGCTGTCATCCATTGTACGTCACCAGGATTGATAATTCCGCTATTGCCAGCACTGTCATTGTGCGCTACACTGCCCTGATAAGCGATAGTTACGGTCTCAAAACCTTTATGCGGATGCACGTCTACTCCTCTGATATGGTCAGAAGGGCCAAAATCATAGGCTGCATTAAAATCCATTAATAAAAACGGGCTGATCCTTCTTTTAGAAATATCCGCTCCGGGTATATAATTAAATACCCTGAATCCGTCACCCACCATGCCTGGCTGACCAGGTTTTGTCACGATTTTTTCAATTAACTTTTGCATTTTATTTCTCCTTTTTTAGCAGATCAAAACCTATGGGTTAAAACATTTTAACAACATGATGTTCTGATTTTCGTTATACAAAGATAACCTGAACAGCGCCCTGAACGGTTGATGTAGGATAAGAAGTGCAGCACCCAAACGGAATTGTTTTTATCTTTGTTTTATGAATCTCGAACCTAATAGTTTAATCCACGCGTCTTCGCCATATCTTTTGCAGCATGCTTATAATCCTGTAAACTGGTATGAATGGGGTGAGGAAGCATTAGCAAAAGCAAAAAGGGAGAATAAACTGATCCTGGTTAGCATAGGCTATTCTGCCTGTCACTGGTGTCATGTTATGGAAAGGGAGAGTTTTGAGCTGCATGAAGTTGCAGAGGTGATGAACAAACATTTTGTTTGTATTAAAGTAGACCGTGAAGAACGTCCTGATATTGATCAGATATATATGCTCGCTATCCAGCTGATGACTGGCAGCGGGGGCTGGCCGCTTAACTGTATTTGTTTGCCGGATCAGCGCCCGATTTATGGAGGTACTTATTTCAAAAAAAATGATTGGATCAATATTTTATTGAATGTTGCAGATTTATGGGATACTGAGCCGGGGAAAGCGGAGCAATATGCGGTGCAGTTAACAGAAGGAATCCGTAATTCGGAAAAAGTTATTCCGAATATCAGGACTGCTCCATATACAGAAAGGGATTTACAGGACATTACTACACCCTGGAAACGTAATTTTGATATGATTGAGGGTGGTTATAACAGGGAACCTAAATTTCCTTTACCAAATAACTGGCAGTTTTTATTGCGTTACAGTCATTTGATGAAGGAGAATGCCACACAGGTAGCAACTTTACTAACACTCGAAAAGATGGCATTTGGTGGCATTTATGATCAGATTGGTGGTGGTTTTGCCAGGTATGCTGTAGATAGTAACTGGCATGTCCCTCATTTTGAGAAAATGCTTTATGACAATGCACAGCTGATTGGTTTATATGCCGAAGCTTTTCAGTTTTCGGGTCATCAGTTATTTAAAGAAGTGGCTATAGAATCTATTGCCTGGATAGAAAGGGAAATGACTTCTCCCGAAGGCTTGTTTTATTCTGCACTGGATGCGGATAGTGAAGGCATAGAGGGTAAGTTTTATGTCTGGGATTTACTGGAGTTTGAAAAAATTCTGGGTACCGATGCGGCATTGATGGCAGAATATTTCAATGTGACACCTTATGGTAACTGGGAGGAAGAGGAAGTGAATATCCTATTAAGGAAATATACACCTGAAGAATACGCTGAACTTAAAAATATTCCGATTGCTGAGTTTGCTGTGAAACTGAAGCTGGCCAAAGAAAAATTGCTGGCAGTACGCAGTAAAAGAATGCATCCGGGTTTAGATGATAAATGTCTGACGGCATGGAATGCGATGATGATCAAAGCGCTTGCCGAAAGCAGTCAGATTTTTGACCGGGAGGATTTCTACCTGGCAGCTAAAAAAGCAGCAGATTTTATCCTTTCTCATATGAGTACTGAAAATGGTGGGTTATATCGGAATTATAAACATAATAAGGCCTCTATTACAGGGTTTCTGGATGACTATGCTTTCTTTATCTCTGCGCTGATTGCTTTATATGAAACAGATTTCGAAGACCGGTGGTTGCTGGAAGCGAAAAGGTTAACGGAGTGGGTATTGAGTAATTTCCGTGATCTGGATAGCCCGATGTTATTCTATACCCCTGCAAACGGAGAATCACTAATTGCCCGTAAACATGAGATTATGGATAATGTTATTCCTGCTGCCAATTCTGTAATGTCACAGAACCTGAAACATCTGGGGATACTATTTGATGAAATACGTTATACCGATAAAGCAGATGCGATGCTGGCTGCGGTACACCCTCAAATTAAAACTTATGGCTCTGCTTATTCCAATTGGGCTATACAATTAATGAATGAAGTGTTCGGAATTAATGAAATTGCATTAACCGGAAATTCTGTGAATGAGGTTAGGAAAGACCTGAGTAAGAGGTATATTCCAAATAAAATTGTATTGGCAGGAACAAATTCTGTGCTTCCTTTGTTAAAAGATAAGCAAAGCATTGAAACAAAAATCTATATTTGCCGAAATAAATCATGTCAGCTGCCTGTAACAACAGTTGAAGAAGCATTAAAATTAATTAACTAAATAAGATTCCAATGAGTATTAAACCCAATACAGTAGTTTCATTAACGTACGAACTGCATACGACTAATGAAGAGGGACAACAAGTTTTCGTAGAAAAAGCTGATGAGCAAAATGCATTGGTTTTCTTATACGGTGCAGGCATGATGTTGCCTAAATTTGAAGAGCATTTAACTGGATTAAATGTTGGTGATGAATATAAATTTGAGTTAAGTGCTGCTGATGGTTACGGAGATTTAGATCCGGGAGCTTTCGCTGATTTACCAAAAGAAATGTTCAAAGATGTTGACCTGCCTAACGTAGGTGATGTTATTCCTTTACAGGATAACGAAGGAAATCATTTCAGAGCTGGTGTTACTGCTGTGCATGACACAACTATCTCTGTAGATCTTAACCACCCAATGGCTGGTAAAAACCTGATCTTTGGTGGTAAAATCCTTTCAGTACGTGAAGCAACTGAAGAAGAATTAAGTCACGGTCATGCACATGGTGCTGACGGACATGCAGGACACTAATCCTGATAAATTATAAAAAAGGTGCAGCAATTAATTGCTGCACCTTTTTTTATGTCTGAGAATTTCTTCTGCTGTGGATTTTAATTAGTTCTTTTTAACAGCCAGGTTACATTTCTCGCAAACTCCGTATGCAGTAGTATTCACAGTTTTTGCTGTAAAACCTTTTGGCATCGTGCTATGCGGAACGGCAACATCCAGACAGTATATTTTATTGCAGCTTGTACAGTTAAAATGAATATGCTCATCATGGTGATGATCTTCGGAGCATGAAGCAGAACAGATTGCATAATTTGCAGTTCCATTCATATCCATAATCCTGTGCAGAATCCCTTTATCTTCATAGATATTCAATATCCGGTAAAGTGTTACCCTGTCAATTTCCTTACCCAGCTTTTTTTCAAGTTCAGGTTGTGAAATGGCGACAGTATCTAAAGCGATCTCTTCTAAAACACGAACTCTTTGTTTGGTATGTTTCAGTGAGTGTTCTTTTAATATGTGAGTAGGGTCGATTTTCATATTTGTTAGATTGACTTTGCATTAACCAAAGCTATTGGCGGGTTATCCATTGCATTTCCCGCGCTTAACTTTAGCGTTCCTTTAATTGTTATCGTTTGATAGGTGAATTTAATCGGTTCAGCAAGCTCAACCATCACCATAATCGGTACGCCGTTTTTTCCGCAGAAATAACATTGGTTAATCGGCAGGGTAGACAGCATAAACTTTGTTTGTTTCATCCCGTCTTTAATCGGGACTAAATATCCTTCCAGCTCAAATGTCTTATTTGCATACTTTTTAATATCCGCATTGTAAATAGGAAACATCTGTGTATCCTTCACAATTTTGAAATCCACACTTCCAATAACGTCCCAGTTGCTAGAGGTAATCTGGTCATTGGGGTTGTGCTGGGCTTTCACTGCGAAACCTGAAAGTAAGAAAAATATAATGATCAATGATTTCATCTGTTTATTTTATTTGTTATCAGATAGCATCTGACCTGTTTAATAATTAGTTTTTAGACAATATCTTAGAAATATTTGACCGGTAAGCCTGCAATGCAGGGATAATACCTGCAAATATACCAATCGCAAGGCCGGCAGCAAATAAATAAATTTCATCCTTAAGAAATATAAACCCGCTTAACCTTGCCTGGCTGCTTTCCTGGTAATTTCCAATCAGCTGAAGTACCAGATGGCCTAATAGGATACCAATAATTGTACCGGCTAAAGTAAGCAGGATCCCTTCAAAAATCACAATACAGAACAATTGTGATCTTGATGCACCCAGGGTCCGCATAATGGCCAGATCGTAATTTCTTTCTTTTAATGAGTTATATAAGTTCACAAATACACTGATTGCGGCAATTAGCATAATCAAAGCGGCAAACCATTGTAAAGTGTCTACACCTACACCTATCAGCGAAAATAAGCGGGTACTTTCCATAGCGGGAGAGGCGGCCTGTAAATTTGTAGACTGATTGACCATTCTTGGGAACATGACTACAGACATTGGTGAGCGGTACTGGATTAGTAAAGCTGTAATTTCTTTCTCCTCATTTTGAGGCCCCTGATCTGGTCGCTGGTTTTTATCGTGTTGATGGGTAGTTCCGTCTTCATGCTGATGGCCTTTACCGTCCTGATGATGTTCAGCAGCTTCTTCCTTTTCATGATCTTCGTGCATTTTCCAGACGCTGGCAATATTGGTCAGAATGAGATTATCGGTCACATTTCCCTGAGGCGTTAAAATACCAACTACTTTATAGGCATGTGTTTTATGGATGTCTGAACTGCCGGTCAGTCCATGTGCACCAAAAAAAGTATCTCCAATTTTTAATTTCTGATTCGCTGCTACAATTGAGCCAATAGTGACTTCAAAATCTGCCGACCAGAATTTACCTGCACTCGTTTTTAGTTTATAAATGCTGACAAAATTGCTGTCTGTTCCTACAATTCTGATCCCCTGGTAATTATCGCCCTGCGCTAATGGAACGGCTTTTTTAACAAAGGGGCTATGCGCTAATTCCTGTGCTGCTTTAAGCGGGATATTTCCGGTAGGGAAATCAATATAATAGATACTGCTCAAAATAAGCTGTAATGGGCTGCCTTTAGCGCCAACAACAAGATCAATGTCTTTAGAATTATTATCTAATTTCTGACCAATTTGTGTGGATGCTAAGAGCAGAATTGTCAGGATACCTGTACCAAAAGCAATGAGCATGATATTTAATGCGGAGGATAATGGTTTAGACCATAAACTTTTCCAGCTGATTTTTAATGGGCTCATCTTAGTTCGTAAGTATTAGTAAATGCATCTTTAACTCTTTTATCGTGGGTAGCAACCACTAGTGTCGCCTGGTTTAAGCCTGATTGCTGCATTAGTAAATCCAGTACAGCATGGGCATTTTTATCATCCAGACTGGAAGTGGGTTCGTCGGCAATTAATAAAGCAGGTTTGTTGATCACAGCCCTGGCTATAGATACTCTTTGCAGCTGTCCCTGGCTAAGTTCGTTTGGATAAGCATTTTTCTTAGCTGCTATTCCTAAAGACTCCAATACTTCCCGGACTCTTTTCAGGTCTGCAGGGAGACGGGCAAAACTTTGAGCCATGACCAGATTTTCTGTAATGGTCAGGCTCCTGATCAGGTGTGGCCGCTGAAAAATGATCCCTATGTTTCTGCCTCTGAACTGATCGAGTTCTCTGGAAGAAAGTGAGTATAAGCTTGTACCGTCAATATTTACTTCTCCTGCTGTAGGCTTTAATATACCTGTGAGCACATGCAGTAAGGTGGTTTTTCCGCTTCCGGATTCTCCCAGAAGTAACCATTGTTCACCGTTATTGATTTCCCAGTCTTTAAATCCAATGTTTTGCGCATGGCCATAACTGTGTGAAACTGATTTAATGGATATCATTCGTGTTTGTTGTTTTATATAGCTGTAGGGATGATTGTTTAACAAAAGTAACAAATGCAATTGTATTGCATATATTTTGTGTGTAAAGTTTTGCACTACACTCTTAAGGAGGCGTTTAGAATTATTATGAATCCCTTGTATAAATGCAATTTAATTGCATTTATACAAGGGATTAGTATATTTGCAACTATATTGCATTATAGGTTGCTTAATTCAAGCTCCCTGCTTAAGATTACGATTAAACACACACATCAAATGAAAACAAAATTATTACCTGTAACTGTACTCAGCGGATTCCTTGGAAGCGGGAAAACAACATTATTAAACCATATTCTTCATAATAAGCAAAATCTGCGTGTAGCATTGATTGTCAATGATATGGGAGAGATTAACATTGATGCGAATGCGGTGCAGCGGGAGAATATGTTGTCAAAAACGGAAGAGAAGCTAGTGGAGATGAGTAATGGTTGTATTTGCTGTACACTTCGTGAAGATTTGATTGCTGAGGTTGAGAAACTGGCTAAAGAAAACCGGTTTGACTATCTGATCATTGAAAGTACTGGTATTTCTGAACCTGTTCCGGTAGCACAAACCTTCAGTTATGTAGATCTGGCAATGAATATTGATCTGAGTAAGTTTAGCAAACTGGATACAATGGTTACTGTTGTGGATTGTTTTAATTTTAAGAAAGACTTTGGTACGAATGAAAAACTGATTGACAGGGATTGGGTAGATGATGCTGCCGATCAGCGGACTATCGTAAATCTGCTGACTGATCAGATTGAATTTGCGAATGTGATTATTCTGAATAAAACTGATTTGATTTCTGACCAGGACCTGCTGCTTTTAAAAGCTGTGATTAGAAAACTGAACCCTTCGGCTAAACAAATTGATACTTCTTTCAGCAAAGTGGATCTTAAAGAGATCCTGAATACGGGGTTATTTGATTTTGATGAGGCTTCACAGGGGGTAGGCTGGATTAAAGAGCTGAATACCGAACATGAACCGGAAACAGAAGAGTACGGTATCAGCAGTACTGTATTCCGTTCTTCCAAACCTTTTCATCCGGAGCGTTTATGGAGCTATCTGAACGAACAGTTTCCTCCTAATGTAATCAGAACAAAAGGATTGTTCTGGATTGCATCTATGCCAGACAGTGCGTTGAACTTTTCTCAGGCGGGCGGATCTTTAAGAATTGAAAGTGCAGGAACCTGGTGGGCAAGTATGCTGCCTTCAGAAAGACTCAATTATCAGGATTTTACAGAAAACAGGAAAGAAATTGAACAGCGCTGGGATGAGCATTACGGAGACCGGATGAATGAACTGGTATTTATTGCGCAGGACCTTCAAAAGGAACAATTGCATCAAGAGCTGAATGCCTGTCTGATGACTGACGAAGAAGCTATCCGGTATAAGAATAAGGAGGTATTTACCAATCCTTTTGCACATGTAATTCAATAGGCAACAATGATTTAATTATGTATTGCATTTTAATGCAATATAGTTGCAATTAAGGATATTAATTGTATATTTGATCTTCATTATTTAGTTAATAGGGAAGCACCACTAACGGATTCATCACCCGTTATGGTGCTTTTATATTTTAGGGTTATTCGCTGATTATTTTGGGGAAATTTGATTTCTTATTGATTAATACCATTTCATGGCCGTATATTAGGAGTTTAACCAAGGTCTTTAATCGCTATGTTCAAAAAGATAACTATAATTCTATCTTTCTCCTTTTTTGTTTCTCTGAGCTGTTTTGCACAGCAATTTCAATTGGCTTATTCCTCTGCTTCGCTTAACCGGCCATTTTCGGGAAAAGTTTTTCTGTATTTATCTAAAAATAATACGGAACCAGTAACAGCTTCTATAGGTATTGAGCCGCTAACTTGTTTTGCTGTTGAAGTGAAGGGAGTTAAACCGGGAGAAAGCATTGTGATTGACGATAAGGCTTTGTCTTATCCCGTTGCACCTTCGGATATAGAGCGTGGCGAATATTATATTCAGGCGGTATGGGATTTAAATCTGGGTGGAAGATCTATACCAGGCAGTCCTGGTAATTTATTCAGTAAGCCGCAAAAAATATTGATTGGTAAAAACCGTGCGCAATCTTTCACTATACTGGCAGATCAGGTAGTGCCTGAGCAGGAATTTACCGAATCTGAATTTATCAAAGAAATTAAAGCTCCTTCAAAACTCTTAAGTGATTTCCATCATCAGCAGTTTTCGTTGAATGCAGCTGTACAATTACCATTGGAGTATTATGAAAATCCGGAGAAAAAATTCCCTGTTGTGTTTGTTGTATTTGGTTATGGCGCTGATTATCATAATATAGGCAGGAATGTGGGCATGAAGTCTGTTTTATTAGGAGCTGATCAAGTGATCAGGGTGTTTTTGGATGGTAACTGTTCCTTAGGGCATTCAGCTTATGCCAATAGTGAAAATAACGGGCCATGGGGCGATGCACTCACACAGGAACTTATACCCTTGTTAGAACAGAAATATCGCTGTAATGGTGCCAGAATGTTAATGGGGCACAGCAGTGGCGGCTGGTCTGTATTATGGCTGCAAACGCATTATCCTAAGGTGTTTTTGGCAAGCGCATCCAGTAGTCCTGATTATGTGGATTTCCGTAGTTTTGCCAAAGTAGATCTTTATAAAGACAGTAATCTGTATTACAATAAAAAAGGGCAGGTTTATCCGGGTGGGACAGTTGCCGGCAGATTTCCTTTTTCTTATCTGAAAGAAATGTACCGGGTAGAAAATGTGATTTCAAGAGGAGAGCAGCAACGTTCTTTTGAAGCGGTGTTTAGCAAAAAAGGTAAAGACGGTTTACCTGAATTAATTTGTGATGCTAAAACTGGTGATATCAATCATCTTACTGCCGAAAGCTGGAAAAAATATGATATTTCTTTATACCTGAGAACGAATTGGAAGGAGCTGAAAAATGACCTGGATGGGAAAATAAGGGTGTCAGTAGGTAATGATGATAATTTTCTGCTCAACTATCCGGTAAAATTATTGGAAAAGGAAATGAAAGCTATAAATGCTTCAGTGACTTTTCAGTATTATCCGGGAGACCACTTTACGGTAAGCACAAAAGAATATCTGGCCGATACATTCGGATTCCTGGAAGGGAAGTATAAGGATTGGCTGCTTAAAAATAAAGCGAACAGATAATTAATTTAAAGAAGGTCTGATAATGTATTGTTGATTCATTCAGACCTTCTTTTTTTAATAGTTCTCCAGGAAGTCTTCTCCCTTTTGAGTAATAGTTGCGGAGGGATGGGCGCTATCCGGATGAATAATGATATAGCCCAATCGCTCTAGTTCTTCATAAGCATCTTCCATTCCTCCAAGAATAGAAGAGCTAACTTGTTGTTCAACTGTTTCCAGTATTGATTTGATTTCTTCTTTTTCCATACCTAAATTTAATGAATTTTTATTTAAGGGTATTAGTAATTTTGACGCCGTTCGTAAAATCTTTTTATTTTTGCACCCATGAAAACATACCCCAACCCTTTATCTCTCTTTCTTTTACTGCTTCTTTTCTCTTGTCATTCAGAACCTAAAGATCATGTTCATGATGCTAAATCAATTCAGGGGACAGCAGCTGCAGCTGAGATTGCAAAGGATACGGTAAAACTTGCCGCTGCGGATGCTAAAACGATCCTATCCCGTAAAGAGGTTCCGGTATTATGTTATCACCAGATCAGGGACTGGAAAGCTTCAGATTCTCAAAGGGCACATGATGATATTATTCCTCCTGCTAATTTCAGAGAACATATCAAAATGCTTGCTGACAGTGGTTATCATACTATTTTACCTGATCAATTGTATGATTATCTGAACTATGGAAAGAAGCTGCCTGCTAAACCTATCATGATCACTTTTGATGATACCGACCTGGACCAGTACACGGTAGGGGCTGCGGAATTAAAGAAATATGGATTTAAAGGTGTGTTTTTTATTATGACTGTTTCTATCGGCAGGCCAAGATATATGAGTAAAGCACAAATTAAGGAGCTTTCAGATCAGGGCCATGTAATTGCCAGTCATACCTGGAACCATAAGAATTTTGCGCAGTTTACGGACGAAGACTGGGACATCCAGATTGACAAACCTACACAGACGCTGGAAAAATTAACAGGTAAAAAGGTAGAGTATTTTGCTTATCCTTATGGTGTTTTCAAAGCTGCTAACCTGCATAAGTTAAAAGAACATGGTTTTAAAGCGGCATTTATTCTGTCTACACCAATGGACCCGGTAAATCCGATCTATACGATCAGAAGGATTATTGATCCGGGACGTTATACTGCTAAAAACCTTTACAATAGTTTACAGAAGAGCTTTAACAAGAAGAAGGATGCAGCTGTTGTGGCTAAATAAAGATATTCTCCATGTATAAAAAAAGGTCTCCGGAATTTCCGGAGACCTTTTTTATTATAGATTATAGTTTAAACTATCGTTTATTATATAGTTCTGCTCTTAACTGTGCTACATCTTCACTATTGATATAATCATCATAGCTCATCATTTTATCAATTGATCCGTTAGGTGTCAGTTCAATTACTCTTGTCGCTACAGATTCAGTTAATGCATGATCTCGTGAAGTAAATAATACTGTCCCTTTGAAATCCTTCATACCATTGTTCAATGCAGTGATTGACTCCAGATCCAGGTGATTCGTTGGCTCATCAAATAATAACAGATTCGCTTGTCTTAACATCATTTGAGAGAACATACAACGCATTTTCTCACCTCCTGATAATACCTTACAGTTTTTCAGTACTTCTTCGCCTGAGAACAGCATTCTGCCTAAGAAACTTCTTACAAACTGCTCGTCTTTATCCGTATCAGAGTATTCTCTTAACCAATCCACAAGGTTCATATCTTTTCCTTCAAAATATGCAGAGTTGTCATTCGGGATATCAGCAGTATTGATCGTTACCCCATATTTGAACTCTCCTGTATAATTGGTATCACGGCCTGTTAATACATTGTAGAAAGCAGTAGTCGCTAAACTGTTCTGAGAAACAATAGCAATCTTATCGCCTTTGTTGACCATGAAGTTTACACCTTTAAATAATACGCCTTCATTATTGCTGTATGCCAGGTTTTCTACCTGAAGGATCTGATCTCCTGCTTCTCTGCCACCAACATTATTGAACATAATAGCAGGGTATTTACGGCTGGAAGGTTTAATCTCCGTTAAGTCAATCTTATCCAGGGCTTTCTTACGGGAAGTAGCCTGTTTTGATTTCGAAGCATTCGCACTGAAACGCTGGATAAATTCCTGCAGTTCCTTTACTTTTTCTTCTAATTTTTTGTTCTGATCACCACGTTGTTTTAAAGCAAGCTGACTTGACTCATACCAGAAAGTATAGTTACCAGAGTAAGTAGTCATTTTGCTGAAATCAATATCCACGATATGTGTACAAACAGCATCTAAAAAGTGTCTGTCGTGAGATACAACCAATACTGTACTTTGGTAATCAGCCAGGAAGTTTTCTAACCAGGCAATAGTATCTATATCCAGATCATTCGTTGGCTCATCCAGTAAAAGAATATCAGGGTTACCAAAAAGCGCTTGTGCAAGCAGCACACGTACTTTTTGTTTACCATCTAATTCTGTGATTTGCTTGTGGTGATACTCTTCTTTAATTCCAAGATTGCTTAACATGGTTGCTGCATTGCTTTCCATATTCCAGCCATCCATTTCTGCAAACCTATTTTCCAGTTCACCTGCACGTTCACCGTCTTTATCTGAGAAATCTTCTTTCAAATAAATCGCATCTTTCTCTTTCATGATGTCATACAATTCTTTATGACCGATCATAACCGTTTCAAGAACTGTGAAATCATCATATTCATGGTGATTTTGTTTTAAAACTGCCATACGTTCTCCTGGTGTAAAGGCTACGTTTCCGGAAGTCTGATTAACTTCACCTGACAGGATTTTTAAGAAAGTTGACTTACCTGCGCCATTCGCTCCAATTACACCATAGCAGTTGCCAGGAGTGAATTTTAGGTTAACATCTTCAAATAGGGTACGTTTTCCGTAACGCAGGGATAAATTAGAAACTGAAATCATATTGCACAAAAATAAGCCGCAAAGGTAACGATAATTTAATAAAATGTTTTGTACAGCTGGGATTGATTGAAGAATTCCTGAGATTTATGGTAATATTGTTTTGATCAACTCAGAACCTGTTTAAAATGTTATTTTTGTAAGTATTATGGAAAGTGAAATAAATATACTTAGTTCTATTATACAGCGCAGGCGGAGCATTTTCCCGCCAAGTTATACACAGGAAGAAATCCCTGAAGAATTGATCACCCGGGTATTGGAAAGTGCAAATTATGCACCTACGCATAAGTTAACACAGCCCTGGAGATTTATCGTTTACCGTAACGAAGGAAAACGTAAACTGGGTGAAGAACTGGCCCGCTTATATAAGCAGGAGACGCCAGCAGCGCAGTTTCTTCAAAAAAAGTATGAAGGAATAGTAGAGAAAGCAGTACAGTCCAGTTGTGTGATCGTACTTAATGCACAATTACATCCTGACCTTATCCCGGAATGGGAAGAAATCGCAGCTTTTGCCTGTGCAGTACAAAATATGGCATTAACTGCCGAAGCCCTGAAAATTGGCGCATACTGGAGTTCACCGGGCATGATCAGTCAGCTGAATGAATATCTGGAGTTAAAGCCAAACGAAAAATGTTTTGGTTTGTTTTATATGGGCTTTCATAATGAAGAGCCACGTCTGCCAAAACGTACGCCAATGGCAGAAAAAGTGAGATGGATAAATGATTAATATGGAAGGATTAAAAGCTAAATTATATCAGTCCTGTATGGATTTTATCCTGCAAAGGATAAATACTGCTGAAACTGCTTTACAACAAGCACAGGAAGCTAGTAATGATGATACAAAAAGCAGTGCGGGAGATAAGTTTGAAACTACAAGGGAGATGATGCAGCAGGATATTGCCAGAAATAAAAACCTGTTGCTGGATGCCAATCAAAATTTACAGCTGTTAACTTCACTGGAAGAAACTGTACCTGGTGATGTGGTTAGAAATGGTGCACTTGTTTATACGTCTAACGGGATATTCTATATCAGTATCAGTGCAGGGCAATTGAAAGTGGATGAGCAATTGGTATTTGCTATTTCGGCTGTTTCTCCAATCGGACAATTGCTGATAGGCAAAAAAGAAGGTGAGTCTTTCAGTTTTAACAAAAACGAGTATACCATCAAAAAGATCGGTTAGTCAGGAGATCTTTCAAATTTAATATTTAAATAAAAATGGCCCCGGAATCAGACGATTTCGGGGCCATTTTTATTTAAAATACTTATCTATTTTATTTAGAAACTATTTTTAATGCTGTTGCTTAATGTTTTCGGAGTCCAGTAACCGCTGGCGATAATTCTTCTGATCGTAAATAACGGATCTTTCTCGTCACGTTTAGTGGATAGGATGAAGGCACTTTTAAATCCTCTTTTTTTCAATTCAGGAATAGCTTCCGGGTTCCATAAACCAAATGGATAAGCAAAGTGGTGGATGTTTTTACCAGTAATTGCTTCCAGGGTTTTAGTTGGGTTATCAATTTGAATTTCCCAGTCCTTACCCTGATATTTTTTTACGTTATGATGGTCCCAGGTATGTGAACCGATGTCATTTCCTTTATCTGAAAGATCTTTAACCTGTGCCTTGCTCATGTAGTTTGGTCTGCCTAAAGAAACGGTCATCACAAAGAAAGCGCCTTTGAAACCATATTTTCTCATGGTTGGTTCAGCAATAGTATACTGATCCAGGTCTGTATCGTCAAAAGTTAATAAAATAGGTTTTGAGGGCAGTGGAGTACCATTGTTCAGGTAGTCATATAACTGATCCAGTAAAATAGTATGATAGCCACTATCTGCCAGCATTTTCATATGGCCTTTAAAAACATCAATAGGAATGATATAATCTTTAGCGGCTTTAGAATCTTTAGGTCTCCAGTCGCGGATCTGATGATAACATAATACCGGAACCTGTTTACGTGCCAGGATTGTTTTGGCATCAGCTACTTTGATTTTTGAAATATCTACAGCTTTATTAGGTGCAGCAGGACCGGCGGGGGCCTGAGCTACGGTAGCAGTTGTATCTTTAACTTCTTCCTTTTTATTGTTTTGAGATTTGGACTGGCAGCCTGCACTTAAAAATAATGCGGCAGCGGTCATGGTTAAAATATAATGTTTCATTAAGGTATTTTATGTGTGTTGCTAAATTAGGAAATCAACTGACATTTTTTCTATTAAATACAAAAAAGGCCAGACAATATTGCCTGGCCTTTTTTGTACAAATTTTTTGTAGAGTATCTACATACTATAAGTAGAACTGAACACCGATTTTTGGAGCGAAGAAGTTTGCGCCAATATCGAAAGATTTGTTGCTGTCAGCAAGTTTGTTACCGTTGTTATCTTTAAGAGAATTGTTGTTGTAGCTAATTCCTTGAACTGAAAACTCAATACCGAATTTTTTGCTTGGGAAGAATGCAAAACCTGGAGATAAAGCAACACCTACATTGCTGTATTTAGAAGTTTTTGTATAGTTATCACCATCAGTAGTAACTTTGTTGTTACCAAATGCCATTGGAACTGATAACTGTCCGAAGAATTTGAATGATTCATTGATACCTTTGTAGTAACGTGCAAATGGAGCAACTACAAATTCCTGAGTTTTTAATGCTGCGTTAGGTAAAAGTGTAGTAGCTTCATGAGATTTAGAGAAACCGTAACCAATACCTGTACCAATTGCAAAGTTGTCAGAAACGAAGTATCCTACACTTGGAACGATATTAAATTTAGTATCTGCTTTTGGTGCACCGTTGTTTTTAGTTGAGTTGAATTCAACGTTACCACCTAACATGAATTTACCTTTTTCAGTTTGCGCCTGAGTTGTGAATGCTAATGCTGAAACTGCGATTAATGATAATAATAATTTTTTCATTTTGTTGCTTTTTTAATTAATATTAAGCCAGAGTTTTTGTTTTTAGTATCTGACTATGTTTGTCATATAGTCAATAGCGGTGCCAAACAAATATTTAGCATACGTACTGGAAATGGCGTTTTTCGTAAATGCTTATCCGATAGTAAGATAAAATGTTTTAGTTTTGCCTTTATTATTTTGTGATGACAATTAACAAAATGCTCACATTAAATTAACATTAAAATGAGCAGGACATTTTGACTTTCTTTGTTAGAATGTCAGTTTTTTTGGTGCCATTTCTGTCAGTTTTTGGGCAGGAATGAACAGGTGTTGGTAAGTTCTGGCACGGGGCCGGTAAAAAAAAACTAAATTCATTAAACCTTTATGGGGGTTTAAAACGTTATTTAATTATGAGACTATTAATAGAACGCAAACCGATAAAAGTCTATCCTGATCCTAAACGTGTTATTGCCAGATTCTTTTTTAATGGCGAGGAAAGAGCTAAAGAGGTAATTAAGAGAGTTTTAACTTTATCTGACAAAGACGTTTTTGGCCTGATATCGCCAATTTTGCAGGAATATTCAAAGCGACACCGGAATATTACCAAAATTCTGGCACGTCACTGTAAGAAAATTAAGTACTGTATTGATGAGATGGAGATCGATTATGAGTCTCTAAGTAAATATCAGCGGCTTTTACTTGGCTCGTACTTTACACATGAGTATTCTATAGAATCGGCAGCTTTTTTTAATCCATCAGTAGTTGAAGACCCGGATCAGTCAGAACTTGTAGAAGGGGAGAAAAGATTAATCATTAGTTTCAGGGCAGTAGGTGAGGGGCATATCTCATCTGTAGTCTTCAGGAGGGCCCTGATTGACAGTAATGGGAATATAACTGTCAATCCTTCGGGAAATTATATTGACGAGGCAGAAGTAGTTCGTAATGCCGTATATAACAAGAAACTTTTTCTCAAAAGAGCTGCAGATGCCATGATTGATCAGAATATCCTGAATGAGGTAGACTTAAAATTAGATGAAAAATTCGACTATGCTATCTTAAGAAGGGTTATTGTAGATTCTAAGAATCTTCAGACAGATGACCTGAAAAAGCTGGAATATGATAAAATACTTTGGTTATCAGATACCTATCATGAAATAAGCTTTTCCAGGGATACTGATATCTCTGACCGGGTGATCTTCCCTATATCAGAATTTGAGCGTAAGGGAATCGAAGACGCACGTTTTGTCCGTTTTATTAAAGACGATGGATCGGTGATCTACTATGCCACTTACACTGCATTTGACGGGGCAATGATCCTTCCTAAATTATTACAGACAACAGATTTTTATGATTTTAAAGTCAGCCCGCTTCATGGGGCAGGGGCACAAAATAAAAACCTGGCACTCTTTCCCCGCAAAATTAACGGGAAATATGCCATGATGTCAAGAATAGACGGCTGGAATAACTACCTGATGTACTCTGATAAGCTTACCGTATGGGATCATCCTGTTAAATTACAGCAGCCACAGTTTCCATGGGAATTTATTCAGATCGGTAATTGCGGGTCTCCAATAGAGACAGAAGCAGGCTGGCTGATCATCACACATGGAGTGGGCCCAATGCGCAGGTACTGTCTGGGCGCGAGTTTACTTGATCTGGAAGATCCTTCTAAAGAGATTGGCAGGCTGACAGAGCCTCTGGTGATCCCTAACAATGATGAAAGAGAAGGTTATGTACCTAATGTGCTTTATTCCTGCGGATCAATTATTCATAATGGTGAATTAATTATCCCTTATGGCTTATCTGACTATTGTTCTTCTTTTGCTTCGGTGAAAATTGATTTACTGCTCGCCAAACTGTTAAGTTCAGCGAGTGAGCGTGCAGCTGATGCAGACATTTTATAAAATCTGATGGTAAAGGCTGAGATAATCCTTTACCATTTTTTCTTTTGAAAACCTTTGTTTCGCCTGGGTGTGACAGTACATTCTGTCAATCCCGGCTATTTTTGTAACCGCTTCAACCGCTTCTTCTACATTACTGACCAGAAAACCAGTCTTCCCGTGCTCAATCAGTTCTGGCATTGAACCTCTGTTAAAGGCAATAACAGGGGTGCCACATAATAAAGCTTCTGCTACACTCAGTCCAAAAGGCTCTTCAAAATTGATAGGATGCAGTAAAGCTGATGCATTTTTTAACAGTTCATTTCGCTGTTGTGGTCCTGCAGAGCCCATAAATACAATGTCTTCACTTAAATATGGTTCTACCTCTTCCTTATAATAGCGTTCGTCCTGGATAATCCCTGCAATTAAAAGCCTTCTTTTACTTTTCAGGGCAATATGTATGGCTTCCGCTGTTCCTTTATCCGGATGGACCCTTCCAAAAAATAAGAGGTAATCATCGGCAGCTGCATTGAACTGAAAATCTTCGGCAGCAATACCATTATATACTGTCCCCAGATAATGAAGTAATGGATGGCGGTTTGCATTACTGATGGAGACATAATGATTATGCCGGTTATACTTTTGATAAACCTGAACTATCTTTTCTGAAGAAAACCCATGAATAGTAGTTAATACCGGCGGGCGGATTAAACCAGAATAACTTAAAGGCAGGAAGTCAAAATGATTGTGGATCAAATCAAAATCATCTGCCTGCTCCATCAGGTTGCTGATATGAAGACATTCGATTACTTTGGCATCCTGGTTACGGTCTTCTTCATAACCTGTTTTAATAACACTTCTTAATTGTGCTGAGGTTATAGAATCACCGGTGGCAAATAAAGTCACTTCTATACCCGCATCATGTAAGCCTTCCGTTAAATTGGAGGCCATTTGTTCCCAGGGGCCATAATGGCGTGGAGGTGTTCTCCATGCCACAGGCGATAAAACAGCTATTTTCATTGATTAAGCCTCTTCTTTAATTTTTGCAACCTCAGGTTTATCACTATACTCATATTCGAACTCCAGTGATTTCAGGATCACCAGATGTGAAATCCAATAGGCTAAGGTACTTTCTGCTCCCTGATTTCTATTTACCCCGGAGTTTTGCAGTCCATCCCCGCAGCCTTTGGTTTCATAATCATACAGTGGAAGTCTTAAACTGTTTTCGCCTAAGAACCATTGATAACTTAAATACATTTGTCTGATGTATTTTAAATCGTGTGTGATCTCATAGGCTTTGAAATATAATAAGACAATTGCCATGGTTTCGATAGCCTGCTGATCATATAAGGCCATTTCTTTTCCTTCGAATAACCAGCCGTCATTACCTACCGGATTTAAATAACCTTTGTCCAGTGTTTTGGAGGTAAGAAATTCCATACTTTCCAATCCTATGGCCAAAGAATCCTGATCTTGTGTAGTCTCGTAATGACAAAGCAGCGCTAAAGGTAAAATTGCATTGTCATAGGTCATTTTTTCTTCAAACCAATACCACTTTTCTCTTTTATTAGCTTTATAGGCAGCTTTCAATGGCAGGGCAAGATTATTGAGTTCATTAATGATATGTTCATCATAAGGATGGGCTTTTAAAAAACTGCTTAACCCGATCATCGTATTAGCTATACCTCTTAAATGCTGAAGTTTACTAAAATGAGGGATAGATTTGATAAACAGTTCCGTAGCAAATTCTCTATAAGAATTATTAGGTGCATTATTAATCAGATAGCCTAATGCCCAGATTGTTCTGCCAAAGGAGTCTTCTGAGCCTACTTCATCCAGATATTCTCTTTTGAAACTCAGGAAGTTTCTGAAATTTCCGTCATCGCACTGCATATACTGGATATAACTGAGGTAGACAGGTAATAATTCGAGCGCTGTTTTATTCTTATTTTGCTGCCAGGCCAGAATAACCATAATCAGGGCGCGGGAATTATCATCCAGACAGTATCCTTCTTTTAGATTGGGTATACCGTATTTTGCATGTTGAACTATGCCTGTATCATCTGTTAATCTTTTGATATGTGCCATGCTAAAAGCAGGCATCATATCGGGATCTATGATAGGTTTAATTTCTTCCTTGGCCTGGTTAGCATAAAGGATAGCTTCTTTTAGAGTTTCAATGAAAACATTGCCCGTTGTTGGCCAGCGTAAATGCAAACCATAATTGTAAGCATTGTTTTTGAGCTCTTTAAGCTGCTGCTGATCCGCAAATAAGTCATTGACAATTTCGGCTAAGTTATCTGAATCTTTAAAATCGAATATTCTGCCGCGGTTATCTGCCAGTAATTCCTGTGCATGCCAGTAGGGGGTAGATATTACTGCCGCTCCGGCACCTATGGCATAAGACAAGGTACCACTGGTAATTTGTGCTTCATTCAGATAGGGCGTAATGTACATATCTGCAGCAGTCAGGTAATCGTATAATTCTTCTTCTGAAACAAACTTATTGATAAAGATAAGATGCTGCTCTACGTTTAGCTTTTTTGCAAGACGTTTCAGGTTATCTCTGTACTCTTCTCCCGAATTCCTGATCACGCCAGGGTGGGTGGTTCCTAAAATAGCATACAATACGTCCGGGTTTTTCTCTGCTATTTTAGGTAATGCCTGAATGACTGTTTCTAATCCTTTATTTCTGCTGATCAGACCAAAGGTGAACAGCACTTTTCTATTCTTAAAAACAGGTGAGTTTTTGATCAGATTGTTTTCTTTAGGCTCCAGATCCGGTACGCCGTGTTCAATAAGTTTAATCTTATCTTCTGATATCCCATAGATACTAGTCAGAAAACTGACAGCCCTGTTGCTCATCACGACAATTTTTGAAGAGTACTTTGCAATTTCCCTGATAATGGTCAGCTGCATGTACGAAGGATCTTTAAGTATTGTATGGAGAATAGTGATCAGAGGTTTTTGTAAACGGGCTATTAAGGGTAAGATATATACACCATTATCGCCACCATAAATACCAAATTCATGTTCTAATATGCATACATCCGTTAAACTGGTGTTTATATAGTCTGCTGCCCTGATATAATCTTTTTGATTGTCCTGTCTGATAATATACTTGACCTCGGGAGGATATTCGTAAGTTGTCAGATCTTCGGAATCTGTCATCGCAACTACAAAGCTGTCTTCAGATACGGCTTCTGTATGATGACCAATCGCTTTTAAAAGATTATTATTGAATGTAGCAATACCACATTCGCGCGGAGGGTAAGTAGATATATAGGCTATTTTCATTGATGTAAATTTGCTTTTAAGGTTTATTATGCTATTGTACGAGATAGATTTTTGAATGTTTTTGTAAAAAAGAATTATCTTGTATAAAAGCTTAACAAAAACATAGAATTGTATGTTTTTGTTTAATTTTTACTTTTATTGGAACAGATTTCTCGTCAAAAAGTGGAACTTAAGTCCTTTCTATCTTAGAAAGCAAAATTTTGGGTTATTGTTTTGAATATTTCTTGCTAATGAGCAGATTAAACAATAATGTGACACCAAGAGCCACTAAACAGCCTGTAACTACACAGGATACCCTCTCCAGAGCTACATACCAGTGTTTTTCCGTCTCTTCTTGCAGGGTAATGATGACTACAGCAGCTAAAGCAGATTTTAAGGTATTGGTCATGCGGAGAGAAATGCCAATAAATATAGTTAAGACTACACCCAGGCACAGGATGACAAGATTGGGAAGGTGTACCGGATATAAGCAGATACCGGCCGCACAGCCAATCATATTTGCTTTCATTCTGTCATAAGCCAGTGTATTACTGTTATCAGGAGATAAAGATACAACTACAGAAACCAGTGACCAGTAAAAGGGGTATTGGGGGAAGTATTTATAGAGTGCATAACAAATGATAACTCCAGTCAGACATTTGAACAGATAAATGAAATTGGTCTGATAAGCCTCTTTGTTTATTTCTATTTTGTTCATCCTGGATCTTTACTTGAATCATCTGCAGGCGCAATTTAGCAAAAAAAAAAACATGCTGGCCTTATCTATAATAACTGCATTGAAGCAGGATATTTATTCTAAGACCAGCATGTGCTGTTTATATGAATTGCTTATTATAAAGCTGTTGTTTCCTTTTTTGTATTCAGAAATACGAACTTATTATCGAACATATCCAGCTTGATTTTGCTTTCTTTATCAATTTTTCCAGCCAGTATCTCTTTTGATAGCTCATTGAGTACACGTTTCTGAATTACTCTTTTTAAAGGTCTTGCACCAAACTGAGGATCATATCCTAATTCAGCCAGCCAGTCTAATGCTTCGGGAGAGGCTTCAATCTCAACGCCCATTTCAGCTAAAGTATCCTGTACATGCCTGAACTGCAGTTCTGCGATATTTCTTACTTCGCTGCGGTTTAAAGGAGTAAACATGATCAGTTCATCAATCCTGTTTAAAAACTCAGGTCTGATCGTCTGTTTAAGCAATTCAAAAAGCTCATTTTTAGTTTTAGCAATGACCTCATCTCTATTGGAATCATCCAGTTCTTTAAAGTTCTCCTGAATCAGGTGTGAACCAATATTAGAAGTCATAATAATGATCGTATTCTTGAAATTGACCAAACGTCCTTTATTATCCGTTAAACGTCCGTCATCCAGTACTTGCAATAAGATGTTAAAAACATCAGGATGTGCTTTTTCAATTTCATCCAATAAGACTACAGAATAAGGTTTACGCCGTACCGCTTCGGTAAGCTGTCCACCTTCATCATAACCTACATATCCCGGAGGCGCTCCGATTAATCTTGAAACAGAGTGTCTTTCCTGATATTCACTCATATCAATTCTTGTCAATGCATTATCATCATTAAACAGGAATTCTGCCAGTGCTTTAGCCAGCTCAGTTTTACCTACACCGGTTGTCCCTAAAAAGATAAATGAACCGATAGGTTTGCGTTTATCCTGTAAACCAGCACGTGACCGGCGGATTGCATCAGATATTGCTTCAATCGCTTCATCCTGACCAGCTACACGTTTATGCAGTTCATCTTCCAGGTTGAGTAATTTTTCGCGCTCACTAGCCACCAGTTTAGTCACCGGAATACCAGTCCAGCGAGCTACTACACCAGCAATATCATCAGCAGTAACCTCTTCTTTCAGCATACGCCCTTCGCCTTGCTGGCTTTCAAGTGTTACTTTTAATTTTTCAACTTTATCCTGTGACTCTTTAATTTTGCCATAACGGATTTCAGCAACTTTTCCGTAATCTCCGGCACGTTCTGCCTGGTCAGCTTCCAGCTTATAGTTTTCTATCTGTTCAAGCTCTGTATTGATGCCATCAACTACGTCTTTTTCACCCTGCCATTTAGCTTTGAGTTCATCGCGTTCAGCAGAAAGATTGGCAATTTCTTCTCCAAGAGATTTTACCTTCTTGTCATCATTTTCTCTTCTGATTGCTTCTCTTTCAATTTCCAGCTGCATGATTTTACGGTCCAGCTCATCTACATTTTCTGGTACACTGTCCATTTCCAAACGCAGTTTAGAAGCGGCTTCGTCCATTAAGTCAATCGCTTTATCAGGCAGAAAGCGGTCGCTGATATAACGTTGTGAAAGTTCAACAGCAGCTATAATAGCCTCATCTTTGATCCTTACCTTATGGTGGGTTTCATATCTTTCTTTTAAACCTCTTAAGATGGAAATTGCATCCTGCGTATCCGGTTCATCTACTACTACCTTCTGAAAACGGCGTTCTAATGCTTTATCTTTTTCCAGGTATTTCTGATACTCATTTAAAGTAGTCGCACCAATTGCACGCAGCTCACCACGGGCCAAAGCAGGTTTCAATATATTAGCTGCATCCATAGCACCTTCACCACCGCCAGCGCCTACTAAAGTATGTATCTCATCAATAAACAGGATGATATCACCTTCACTTTGCGTTACCTCTTTCACTACAGCTTTCAGGCGTTCTTCAAATTCGCCTTTATATTTCGCACCAGCGATCAGAGAGCCCATATCCAGAGAGAAAACAGTTTTTGTTTTCAGATTTTCAGGTACGTCACCTTTGATAATCCTAAATGCGATACCTTCTGCAATCGCAGTTTTACCTACGCCAGGTTCACCAATCAGAATAGGGTTATTTTTAGTTCTGCGCGAAAGGATCTGAATTACCCTTCTGATTTCCTCGTCCCTGCCAATAACAGGGTCCAGTTTTCCGGATTCAGCATATTCATTTAAATTCCTCGCGTATTTATTTAAAGCATTATAGCTTGCTTCAGCATTCTGATCAGTTACCCTGTTATCGCCGCGTAAAGCTGCAATGGCTTTCTTCAGGTCTTTTTCAGTTACACCCTGATCTTTTAATAGTTTTGAAGTATTGTCGTTAACGGATAAAATCCCTAATAGAAGGTGTTCTACAGAAACAAATTCATCCTTAAATTCTTTCAGATAAGATTGTGCTTTTTGCAGTGCAGAGTTGGCTCCGGATGATAAATATCCATTGCTTCCGCTTACTTTTGGGAATTTTCCAATCTGCTCATCCAGATTTTGGTTGAGCGTGTTTAAATTTACATTAAGTTTCTTTAAAACATAAGAAACTACGTTTTCATCAACAGTAAGCAGCCCTTTAAGCAAATGGGCCGTCTCAATAGCCTGTTGCTGGTTGCCCTGGGCTATTTCGGAAGCCTGTTGAACTGCTTCCTGGGCTTTTATAGTAAAGTTGTTAAAGTTCATGCAAATGTCCGATCAAAAGAAATGCCATAAGCTTTGATATCCTGAGATCGGAAATTATGTCGCTAAAAGATATTTATTACTGAATAAATGTCTGATTTTTAACTGTTTATACTGAATTTTTGTCTGTGTTTGAGAGCGAATTGTAAATTATTACCTGATTTGTCCTGATTCTGAAATAGCAGACCAGTATTTTGGATGCTTTCATCTTTCCACAAGATGGTGTGTTTTCAGTTTTGAATGAGTTTCTTTGCATCAAAATTATTACCAATACCTATAAAGAAATAATACGAATACAATATAATGGAAAAAAACTTACTCAAAGGTGCCTTGTTAGTTGGATTGGGCGCCTCAAGTTACGGTGCGCTGGCAACAGTGGTTAAATTGGCTTATGCGCATGGATTCACTACTGCAGAAGTAACTACTTCACAGTTTACAATTGGATTTACAGGCATGCTTTTGTTAAATATACTGATCAGAAATAAATCAAAGGCTCAGGAAGAAACTCAAAAAGAAAAAGGATCTGTCTGGAAATTAATGCTTGGTGGAACCTCTTTAGGGCTGACCAGTGTGTTTTATTATTTTGCAGTCAAATATATTCCTGTATCTGTAGGCATAGTGCTGCTGATGCAGTCTGTCTGGATGGGTTTATTGCTGGAAGCCGTTCTGGATAAAAAAATGCCAACAGCAAGAAAAATTGTGGCTACTGTTATCGTTTTAATGGGAACAGCGCTGGCTACAAATATCTTTTCGGATGTGCATGAGCTGGACTGGAGAGGGGTAGCCTGGGGATTAGCTGCAGGGATTTCTTATACCATATCCTTATATTCTTCTAATAGTATTGCTACACATCTGCGTCCGCTGAAAAGGAGTTTATGGTTACTGGCAGGTGGATTAATAGCTATTGTGTTGATTTTTTGTACCAACTCTTATGCAAACTTCAATTTTGGTATTTTCTGGCCATGGGGTTTATTTCTTGCCTTTTTCGGAACTATTTTGCCTCCAATACTTTTTACCAGCGGGATGCCGCATACCGGAATCAGTCTGGGTACGATTGTAGCCTCGGTTGAACTTCCTGTATCAGTGATGTTTGCTTATATCTTATTAAAAGAGCCTGTTAATTTCTTGCAATGGGTAGGGATTTTAATGATTATCAGTGCCATTGTACTGATGAACATACAGAATTTAAAAAAGAAACCGGTACCAATAATTTAGACCCTGTTTATTTTAAACAGCCCTTAGAGATAGCTACGATTTGAAAAGATTTACAATTGCAATTTTCCTCCTTTTTTCGTTTTCTGCATTCGGACAGACTTTAACTGTTTGTTCCTGGAACTTAAAAGATTTTGGGAAATCAAAGACCGATATACAAATAGACTTTATTGCGCAAACCCTCAAAAAATGTGATGTGATTGCAATTCAGGAGGTAGTAGCGGGACCCGGAGGCCCTGCGGCAGTTGCCCGTTTAAGTGATGCACTGAACCGTACAGGGGCCAAATGGGATTATACCATTAGTCATGGCACTTCGAGTGACAGATACAGTAAAGAGCGTTATGCTTTTGTCTGGAAAACCAGCCGGACTGAAAAAGTAGGAGAGGCCTGGCTGGAAAAGAAATATAACCTGGAGATTGTCAGGGAGCCTTATTTTGCAAGGTTCAGGCTGGGTAAAAAGCAGTTTACGCTGGTTACCATGCATGCGATCCCAAAATCAAAGCAGCCGGAAACTGAAATTAAGTATCTGAAATACATGCCTGAAAATTATCCTTCGGATGTATTGATTTTCTGTGGTGATTTTAACCTGCCAGAATCCCATTCTGTATTTAATCCTTTAAAGACTGCAGGATATCCACCTGCTTTTACCAATCAGAAGACTTCGCTGAAACAGAAATGTATCAATGGTAACTGTCTTGCATCTGCTTATGATAATTTTTTCTATCAGGAGTCGAAGATTAATTGCATCAGTGCAGGTATCATTCCTTTTTACACGGCATTTGATGATTTGAAGGAAGCCAGAAAGGTTTCTGATCATGTGCCTGTATTTTTTAAGTTTTCGATGTTATAAAACCGGTAATATGTCCGGCTGGTTTACGTCGCTAAGCGCTCGTAGTTGGAAGGGGGTTGGAAGGGTACCAGACCCTTCCAACCCCCTTCCAACGTAAATGACAATACGGTCACAGTCCGCCCCCTGGTTTATCTGATCCTGTATGAAGATTATCTTTCTCCATTGACCGATTAATGTTATTACTTTGTAGCAAAAATCTGTTAAAATGAATAAAGTTACGCCTGCCATCAATCAGGATATTAAAGTTACTGTTGATGCCATTGTTTTTGGATATAATCAGGAAAACGGGATCTCTGTACTGCTGATTAAGCGTAAAATTGAGCCTTTTCTAAATGAATGGGCGCTTCCCGGAGGCTTTGTGCTCAACCACGAAACTTTAGAGGAAGCAGTGGAGCGGGAATTACGGGAAGAGGCAGGGGT
The DNA here is from genome assembly GCF_014200605.1 of Pedobacter cryoconitis. GTDB lineage: Bacteria > Bacteroidota > Bacteroidia > Sphingobacteriales > Sphingobacteriaceae > Pedobacter > Pedobacter cryoconitis_B. The sequence continues at coordinate 183,189 of NZ_JACHCE010000001.1, forward strand.
CTCGATAGACTATCTGGAACAGCTGTTCACTTTTGGCGACCCCTCACGTGATCCAAGGATGCGTATTATTTCAGTTGCTTATTTTGGGCTCGTTAAATCTGCTGATTTTAGTTTATTTGCTGCCACAGATGCGTCCGAAGCCGCCTGGTTTAACATTTATGACCTTCCGGCATTGGCTTTCGACCATAAAGACGTTGTTGAAAAAGCTATTGCCCGTTTAAGGGCGAAAATTACTTACGAACCGATCGGTTTTGAACTGCTTGATCCTAAATTTCTTTTCTCTCATCTGGAACAATTATATATGGAATTACTGGGCCGTGATATTGACCGGCGTAATTTTAAACGTAAGGTGATGTCTTTAGGCCTGGTTATTGAACTGGATGAAAAGGCGCCGGCTTTAACAGCAGGAAGGCCGGGAAAACTTTACTCTTTTGACAAAGAGAAATATAAGCAACTTAAAGTCAATGGTTTTGATCTTAATAAACTCCTTTAGTATCAGTAGTTTATGATTGTGTTTTTAATTTGCGTTAAAATAACGCAAATTAAATTTGCATAAGAAATAATAAAGGCTTTAATTTGTGTCATTATAACGCAAATAGATATGAAAGTATTAAATTTATCAACCGGATTTAAACCATTCAATTCCTCTTTAGAGGAAATAGAAAGTAAAAGCTTTTTATTTAGCGGTGGTGAAGTACATATTAAACTACAGGATAGTGCAGAAGAAGTATTGGTATCTGCCAGGCTCAATGACTCAAATGAGGTGATGAAACTATTGCTGGCTGTAGATGCATTACGCCGTAACGGCAGTAAAAATATCAGTGTGTTTATTCCTTATCTTCCTTATGCCCGTCAGGACAGAGTGATGGTAGCAGGGGAACCTTTATCCATTAAGGTGATGTGTAACCTGATTAACAGCTGCGGTTTTGATAAGGTATACATATTTGATGTGCATTCAGAAGTATCACTCGCTTTACTGGATAATTGTGAACTGATCAGTAATTCAAGTCTGGCTAAACAAGTACTTCGTGAACGTACTGATTATTTGCTGGTTTCTCCTGATGCTGGTGCACTTAAAAAAATCTATAAACTGGCAGAAGCATTAATGTATACCAGTGACATTGTTTTATGTAACAAGGTCAGAGATGTGAGCAATGGAAAGATCAAACAGATTACTGTAGATCAGGATGATCTTGGCGGCAAAGATTGCTTTATCATTGATGATATCTGTGACGGTGGCGCAACTTTTATAGGGGTAGCTAAAGAGTTAAAAAAACGTAATGCTGGTAAAGTAAGCCTGATTGTTTCTCATGGGATTATGTCTCATGGAGAAACAGAACTTGCAGAATGGATAGATCATATCTACACAACAGATTCAATTAAAGATAGTGAATCTGCACTCATCAGCAGAATTGCATTAGCAGACCTGATTGAATTATAAGCCAAATCATATCAATAATCCTGAAATCAAATAATTTATACAGATGAAAAATATCCTTCTTCAAACCGACGTATATAAAATGGGCCATATGGAGCAATATGCTCCCGGATGTAATAAAGTATATTCTTATTTAACTGCCAGAAGTGATAAGAATTTTAATGAAACTGTGTTTTTTGGCCTTCAATACTATATCAAACAATATTTATCAGCACCAATCACTAAAGAGATGGGTGAAGAATTTTTAACTTACCGTAAACTGATTTTGGGAAGTAACTCTCCTGAAGTGGAAAGTAAAATCAGGGCATTATGTGAGCTGGGTTACCTGCCAATAGAAATTAAAGCTGTTGAAGAAGGTACAATTATGCCCGTTCAAAATGTACTGATGACAATTACCAACACACATCCTGATTTTTACTGGGTAGTGGGTTTTATGGAAAGTCTGTTACTTAAATTATGGTATACCATTACAGTGGCTACCTGCAGTCATCAGTACCGGAAAATTGTAACCCGTTATTTCAATGAAACTGATGAAGTGGAAATGGAAGCTGCAAAAGATTTTCAGGTACATGATTTCGGTTACCGTGGCGATGCTTCTGAAGAGGGAGCGGCAATAAGCGGGGTAGCACATTTATTATCATTCTTAGGCAGTGATAACGTACCTGCGCTGCCATGTGCAGTAGAATATTACAATGCGGATATCAATGGTGCTCCAATTATGCTTTCTGTACCAGCCAGTGAGCACAGTGTAATGTGTTCTTTTGGAAGAGAAGATGAAATAGGTGCTTTCCGTCATATGCTGGAATTGTATCCAACCGGGATTGTATCTATTGTTTCTGATACTTTTGATGTATATAAAGTATTAACAGAATTTGCGGAAACCCTTAAAGAAGATATTCTGAAAAGAGATGGCAAAGTTGTTTTCAGACCAGACAGCGGAAATCCTGAATATATTATTTGTGGTAATCCTGAGGCAGAACCTGGAAGTAATGAATGGAAAGGTGCGATTCGTTTACTGGACGAAAAGTTCGGATCTTCTTTAAACAGCAAAGGCTATAAAGTTTTAAATCCGAAAGTAGGTTTGATTTATGGAGATGGAATGTATCTGGAAAGATATGTAAGAACACTGGACCGTTTGAAAGATATGGGCTATGCAGCAAGTAACCTGGTTATTGGTGTTGGTGGTATCTTAAGAAACCACAGCCGCGATACCTTAGGTTTTGCGATCAAAGCCACTTATGTGGAAGTTGACGGACAACCAAGGGAAATTGAGAAAGATCCGGTAACAGACCATAAAAAGAAATCACTGAAAGGGATGCTTTGCCTGAAAAAAGAGGGGAATGAATACCTGACTAAAGATCAGTGCAGTGCAGCTGAAGAAGCTGATTCTTTATTGCAGGTAATTTACAGAGATGGGAAATTAATTAAAGAAACCACTTTATCTGAGATAAGACAATTAGTGAAAATGCAGGAAGAGGTTTTAATAACAGAGTTATAAATCCTGTATCATAAAAAAGAGCCGGTAACTGATTCAGTTACCGGCTCTTTTTTTAGCATCCCATTTATTAAATGGGATTTTTATTTTAAAATCTCGCTTAAACGTTCAGTCTGATGATCTGCAAGTTTCTTTAAAGGCCCCGCAGCCAGCATTTTCATCATCATATTCAAATCTGCTGAAATGATATGTGTAGCTGTTGTTGTACCATCACCATTATCCGCAACTGTCCATTTCAATTCTAAATCGAAAGGAGCTTTCTCAGTAGGAATAGCAATGAGTTCTTTGTTCTCTACACGGCTGGAAATCTTAATTGCCAGTTTAGCCATGTTTTGAATTGTAAAACTAGCATCGTCTGTGGTAGAAGACCAGTTATAAATGTTTTCAGGCATCAATTGCTGATGATTGTTCATGTCGGATAAAAAAGCATAAACTTTCTCTACCGGCTGGTTTACTGTGGTGGCACTTTCAATAACGGTCATTTTATACTGGATTTTGGTCAAAATTCTGTCCCCATTCAGATGGGTTTCTGCGCCATTGGTTAAGTATATCCACATCACTCTGTGCGATAAAACTATTTTCAGCAGCGTACTGTATTAAGGTATTATAGTTTGATAAAGTTGCAAAGCGGCATTTGGCCTCTTTAAAGTTTTCTTCAGCAACGTCAAAACCATAAGTGAAGATAGAAACTAAACCTGCAACAGACAAACCTGCATTCTTTAATGCATGTACAGCCTGTAAACTACTTTTACCAGTAGAAACTAAATCTTCTACAACTACTACGCGCTGACCTTCAATGATCTCGCCTTCAATTAAGCTACCCGTTCCATGCTCTTTAGCTTTCGCTCTTACATAAACAAATGGTAATCCTAATTCCTGAGCTACTAATACACCCTGAGGAATACCGGCAGTTGCAACTCCTGCGATTACATCAACAGAACCAAATTCTTCCTGGATAAGCTGTGTAAGTTTTTGCCTGATGTATGTTCGTACTGACGGATGGGAGAGTGTTATCCTATTATCGCAATAAATTGGAGATTTCCAGCCTGATGCCCAGGTAAAGGGGTTATTCGGCTGTAATTTTATTGCTTTAATTTGAAGTAAAAATTCAGCTACCTTTAATTCAATATCACTTTTATTATACATGCTCCAAAATTACTCAAAATAATGCCTTAATTATACAAAGGATTTGTCCTTTTTTTGCCAATGATTGATACTCAATGCGATAATTAGAAAGAAGGACGTTTTAAATTAAATAATATCCGATTCCTCTTTGTATCGTACAGAATTTTTATACTTTTATTTCCTCAAAACCACGTGAGATAAGCTTTCAATAAGCTGACTTACTAATGATCATACCAATGAAAACGTACACCATTTACATTAACGATAATACGCTGCTGATTGCGAATAAATTACCAGCGCATACAGAGCAGATTGAAATTCTGGAAGAAAATGAATTTAACTTTGAAGCTTTCTATGAGGGCCTGAATAAATTCTCTGCAAAGCAATATATATTGATCACTACAGATCCAAAACTGTTCTTTAAACAATTGAAAGCAGGTTTAACTGTGATTAAAGCAGCTGGTGGATTAGTGATGAACGCTAAAGAGGAATACCTTTTTATCTTTAGAAATAAGAAATGGGACCTGCCAAAAGGTAAAGTTGAAAAAGGCGAAGGGATTAAGGAAGCCGGAAAACGTGAAGTCGAAGAAGAATGCGGCGTGAAAATCAATACGAATGATGAGCGTTTATGCAAAACCTACCATGTCTATGAGATGGGAACCAAATTGGTTCTTAAAAGAACCAACTGGTACAGTATGACTGTTAAAGGAAGCCCTAAACTTATTCCTCAGAAAGAAGAGGGGATTACTAAGGCAGAATGGCTTACCGCTGCTGACCTTAAACCCGTACTTAAAAATACTTATCCTTCTATTATCGATGTGCTCAAAGCGGGTAAACTGATTAAAGAGAAGGTAGTTAAAGAAAAAATAAAGCTTCCTTAGGAAGAAAAGGAGTCACATCACCATGGTTACGGAGAATATCCCTGACTATGGTGGAGCTGATTGCCGAATACTCTGGTTTGCTCAGAATAAATATGGTTTCCATTTCTGGCATCATCGTCTGATTAATCTGTGCTATAGCCCTTTCATACTCAAAATCACCAACCGAACGGATTCCACGGATCATGTAGCTCGCATTTATTTTTCTGCAAAAATCGACGGTCAGACCTTCATAAGACTGTACTTCGATATTATTATAATCTGCAAATACGCTTTTTACAATTTCTTCACGGACCTGACCTGATAAAAAGCTCTGCTTGGAGCTGTTCAGTCCTATACCGACAACTACTTTATCAAATAGAGGAAGGGCACGTTTCAGAATATCAGCATGTGCAATGGTTAGCGGATCAAATGAACCTGGAAACAAGGCTATTTTCATAATCTATGGGGTATAGTCAAAAAAGCTGAAAGAAGAATTGCCATAACGGCGGGTTTCTTTAAATCCAGGCTGGTCTTTTAATTTTAACAAAGAGGGGTGTTCTACAACTAATAATCCATTCTCAGTCAACAGTTTGTTTTTCGCTACCAATTGAGGGATAAGTGGAATAGTAGTCAAATCATAAGGGGGATCTGCAAAAATGATCTGGTAACTTTTAGTATGTGATTCCAAAAATTTAAATACATCTGCTTTTTGCGGATTGATCTGATTCAGCTCATATTTTTCAATAACTGATTTAAGCCAGAATATACAGCCCGAATGTTTGTCTACCGCAGTAACTTCCTGTATACCGCGGGAAGCAAATTCAATACTGATGTTTCCGGTACCGCTGAATAAATCAAGGACCCTGCAACTGTCAAAATCGTAAGTATTATATAATATATTGAAAAGGGCTTCTTTAGCCATGTCTGTAGTAGGTCTTACAGGAAGACTGGCAGGCGCATTCATGCGGATACCTTTTAATTTACCGCCGATTATACGCATAAGTCCAGAGCTAATAAGCTGCTGTAATAATGAGCAGGCATATCATCTAAGATAGCGTGATCAACATCATTAGCAGGAGGAAGGTTAAAATTGATATGATTAAAATATTTGTGCAGGCAGGTATGAAACTCATCATTCTGATGAATAATCCCGCTGATTAAGACAGGTATAGTTGCCAGGTCTAACTTTAATTGCTGGATCAATAGAACCAGGTAATAGTTAAATTCTTCAGAATTCTCCATTTGATAGGTATTCTGAAAACGCATTTTTCCTTCTTCAAGTAATAAAGCATTGAAAGAGCCGGCAGTAAAATCGAGTAATAAAGAGGTTTCTTTTACACTGGTTGCCAATGCTAAAACCGGTGCGTTTTGCTCATAGCGTGCAGCACTGGCCAAAAAAGTATTTAATGCCTGTGCTGAGAATTTCTCCAGGTTAAATACCGAGGTAAATCCGAAACGGGAAAATCCACGGGTATATAGGGTATCTGACTGATCTTCGCTGAAGAAGTTGGCGTAAGCATTTAAATCCTGTTTACAGAAAAAATCATTAGGTACAGCAATAGTGTTTGGCGTATAAACAGAAACCTTAATTTCTTTGAATGGAAGATTAAGATAGCTGTCGTTTTTTAAAATAGCTGCCAGCTCAGTACTCATGTCTTCACATTCCTGCTGGTCAAAAACAGCCTTTAGCTGCCTGGTGTTTTTATCAATTATGGCATAAGAAAAACTATCGCCAGTAATTTTCAACAACAAATTACAGTCTGAGGCAGTATTAGGATCAAATTCCGGATCCACTAATAAAATGCTGTTTTTACTATTGTTCATCTTAGCAAAATTAATTCTTTTTTCTATAACAACACCATTGCATATTTGTAAAATGGATAAAGCCTCAATAATTGCCCAGTCTTATCAGTTTCAACCCACTGCTGAACAGTTTGTTTTTTGTCAGCAAATGGCTGATTTTTTATCTGGAGAGCTGGATAACAGGTGTTTCATCCTCAGGGGATATGCAGGGACCGGTAAAACTACATCAGTGGCAGCACTGGTCAAAGTTTTGCCTAAATTTAAGCTCAGATCGGTTTTACTTGCTCCAACAGGACGGGCGGCGAAGGTGATGACGAGTTATTCAGGCAGAACAGCCTTAACTATTCACAAAAAAATCTATAGAAAAAAATCTGCTGTATCTATGGATATGTCTTTTCAGCTTGCCCCAAACCTTGCTGAACATACCTTATTTATCATTGATGAGGCTTCGATGATTGCCGATGAATGGAATACCCGGAATGGGTCTTCTTTTTTGAAGGATGTCATGGAGTTTATTTATAACGGTAAAAACTGTGCAGTACTTTTTGTAGGGGATACTGCGCAGCTGCCTCCGGTAGGTAGTCTGGACTCACCGGCTTTAAATAAAGAATATGTAGCGCAGAATTTTGGCTTAAGGGTAACAGAAACTGAATTGAAGGAAGTTGTCCGTCAGGGGCGCGAATCGGGTATATTGGCTAATGCTTCTATGCTGCGGAACCTGATTAATACCCATATAGAAAATATAGCGGAAGGAAATGGTGACGAAAAAGTCAACTTACCTCAATTTTTTACCAAAGGCTATAAAGACATTTTCAGGATGACAGGTTTGAAGCTGGTTGAAGGGCTGGAGTATGCGTACCGGAAATTTGATATTGAAAATTCTCTGGTAGTCTGCCGTTCTAATAAATCGGCTAATGTTTACAATCAGCAGATCCGTGCCCGGCTATTATACCGGGAAGAGGAGCTGACCGGCGGAGATCAGATTATGGTAGTGAGAAATAATTATTTCTGGCTGCCTGATAATGAATCCACCTCTTTTATTGCGAATGGCGATATGGCAAGAATTGTAAGGGTAAGAAATGAGGAGGAGCGTTATGGGTTCAGGTTTTCTGAAGTACAGCTTGAATTCTTTGATTATCCAGAGGCGGGTCAGGTTACCTGTAAGGTGATGCTGGATACTTTACAGGGAGAAACCCCTAATTTAGCTTATGAAGATAGCAAAAAGCTCTTTGAAGGGGTCGCAGAAGATTATGAGCATATTACCAATAAAAGGGAGCGTATGCTGGCCATTAAAGAAGATCCTTATTATAATGCACTGCAAATTAAGTTTGCCTACGCTGTAACTTGTCATAAAGCACAGGGCGGACAATGGGACGCAGTATTTGTGGATCAGGGATACCTGACCGATGAAATGATAGATCTTGAATTTCTGCGCTGGTTGTATACTGCCATTACCAGGTCTAAACAGGAATTATTCCTGGTTAACTTTGCGCAGAATTTATTTAGAGATCCATCCGAAGAGCAGTATTGATTTTAAAGAAACAGATTAATGTTTCGCTTCACCATCAGCTGTATGAGCAGGTTTTCTAAGAAAAGAAAAATAAATTGCCGTAGTAGCTATAATGATGCATAAAGCAAGAACAATGAACGTAACTTCTTTATTTCCTAAAGTCTCGTGATTTACCAGAGCTTCGTGATTTTCTAAAACTGTGCAAATAGTCATGTTGTTTTTTTTTGGTGAAGGTAATAAATATAAATTATTACCTCATTATAAATAATACAATATGGGTATTACTAAGAACAAAGTGGGTAATGTAATCAACGGTATGTATCTGATTACGATCTAGTTCACTATTCCCAGTTTTTCTTCTATTGCCTTTCCTATAGGGGCGACAGGCAGGGTCACAGACTTATTTGTTTGTATCAGCACCTTCCATTCTCCTGTATATCTGGCCCTTGTTATCTCAAATGAGCCCTTTAGGTGTAAGATTTTGTAAATGTTAATGGTAGAAATGGGATGAAGTATACTATATACGTCGTCTTCGATATTGATTTCTAAACTTCTCATTGGTTTTTGTTAAAATATTGATTCCCATTGCTATATACAGGAACCCTGCCATGATCAGTTTTATTAACCTGACTGCTACAGTAAATTAGTCTTAATTTGTGCATTTTTGTTACTGGCATTTTATTGCTATAGTGTTTTAGCTTTGTTGATTTAATTGTGAAATCCGCAAAACATGTATAAAACTAAAAAGATAAATTGGAATTTTGTTAAATGTTACCATTGTTATGAATAAGAAATTATACTTCCTCCTTTTAATTTTGTTCAGTCTTGTTTTTAAGCATGGTTATGCCCAAAATCAGACTTCGTTTAAAGTAATCCCACTGGGCACAAAAGGTGGATTGGATGAAAGTAATTTGTCGGCTTATCTGGTGGCACCTGCCGGCAGTGAAAATTTTATCTGTGCTGATGCCGGAACGATAAGACATGGAATAGATATCGCGATTAATAACCAATTATTTAGGGGGCCAGCCGATGATGTTTTAAAAAACAAGATTAAAGGCTACCTGATTTCACATGCCCATCTTGATCATGTTGCCGGGCTGATTATGAATTCGCCGGACGATTCAAAAAAGAATATTTATGCAATTCCTTCTGTGACGGAGGTTTTAAGGGACAAATATTTTACCTGGAAAGCGTGGGCTAATTTTGCCAATGAAGGTGAGCTGCCACGTTTAGGCAAATACACCTATGTTCGTTTAAAAGAAAATAAAAAAACAGACCTGGCAGGTACTGAAATGCAGGTTACCCCATTTTTATTAAGTCACGGACCGGGTTATGAAAGTACAGCCTTTTTAATTAGTCACGATAATACGTCCCTTTTATACCTGGGAGATACCGGAGCAGATGAGATTGAGAAGAATACCCGGCTCAGAAAACTATGGGAACAGGTAGCGCCGCTGATTATTAAAAATCAGCTGAAAGCTATATTCATTGAAACCTCTTTTTCAAATAAACAGCCTGAGAATCAGTTGTTCGGACATTTAACCCCACGTTTGCTGATGGTTGAACTCAATAAACTCCGTCAGCTGACTGGTCAGGAAGCTTTACAAAAAGTATCCATCGTTATTACACATATGAAAGCCTGGGATAAGGATGAACAATATCTGGTCAATGAATTGAAACAGGTTAACTCAATGGATTTGAAACTTGTTTTTCCTGAACAGGGTCAATTACTGGAGTTTTGATCCGGTAACTGACCCTGTTGTTTTTAATGATTTCTTCCACGTTCGTCTTCATTACCAGTTTCACGGGTTTTATTTGGCTTGCTTCCAAAGCGGTAGCTCATGCTGAGCTGGGCATAACGGTTAATCTGGAAATTAGTGAACTTTTGTTTAATCCCGTTTACATAGGTGGTTACAGAAGTTGCACTGCTCCTTAAAACATCATTGACATTGAAAGTGATATTCAGATTCTTTTTAAGAGCGAGTGCAGTTAAACCCAGATCTAATTTATAAGTGGTTCCTGATCTGCCTATATGGTCAATTTCCGGAAACTGGTACCAGAAATTAGCTGATATGGCAAACGTTTTATCTGTATTAAAGTAAATCGTATTGTTTGTAGCCAGATACATCCCATAACCTTTAATATTTGTGAAACTGCTATTGCCGGAATTCGCATTGGTATGATAAAATGTAGCCTGATTGTTATTCTCCAGCCATGGGAACAGTTTGAAAGCATAACTTTCAGAAATACCATACCTGTATGTTTTAAGGAAATTTATTGGCGTGGTATAAACCAGGTTAGTATCCGGACTTGCAATGATGACATTACTAAATCCGTTGTCTGTTATATTTAAAAATAACGATGAGGTCAGATTGCTTTTATAGGTATGTGATAATTCAAAATTGTTATTGTATTCTGGTTGCAGATAAGGATTTCCCTGACCATAACTGTAAGCAGTAAATAGTGATTTAAATGGATTAAGGCTCCAGAAAGATGGTCTGTTAATCCTTCTGCCTAAGGTGAATGAAAAAGTATCGTCCTGGTCTGCCTGGTAAGAAATCAGTAAGGATGGGAAGAGTTTAGCATAACTGTTTTTTGTGGTTTGATTGATTGTATAAGAATAACCTTTGGTTTGGGTCAGTTCTGCTCTTAAACCTCCCTGATATTTCCATTTGCCCAGTTCTTTACCCAGGGTCGCATAGAGCGATTGCGTATTCTCTTTATAATCAAACTCATTGCTGAGATTTGTATTGTAAACCAGCTGTTCTCCATTTATTTTATCATAATAAAAGGCGTTGCTATAGTTATCAATAAAACTCAATTTACCTCCAAAAGATAAAGCCCCGTATCTGGTAGGCAGTTCTGCATCTGCTTTAAAGGTGTAAATATTGATATTCTGCTTATTGGTGTCGAAATAGCGTGTATTATTTACCGGGTTACTGATGGCTGGCAGATAGCTGTTGCTTTCAAAATCAGAGCGGTCTGTGCGGTAATAATTATAGTAATCTGCATTTAAGGCCAGCTTTTTTCCTGTCGTATCAAAATTGATAATGGTATGCATATTAATTGAGTTACTCAATGCTACAGGATGATAAGTTGCATAAGTTTTTAAAGTGGAATCCAGTTTGCCTGTTTGGTTATAGATTGGGTTATTGACGTGGTCAGAACCATCATAGACTCCTCTGCCACCCAGATAAGATAAGCCTATCGTAGTTTTAGGGCTGAGTTTATAATCTGCTCCTGCAATCAGGTTAATATTATGATAAGTATAATCCCCTGTATCTGTCTGTAGCCAGGTCTGTTTAGGATAATACAAATCTGTCTGGAAGCCTTCAAGATGATGATCTTTATCCAGGTTAACACTACTGTAAACCGATAGTTTCTCTGAATTATAGTTCAGATTAGCACTGCCATTAAGTGCATAAAAGTTACTGGTGCCATAAATAGTTTTTTGATCATGTATCCAATGTTTCCCGTTGAGCTGTACATTTCCCGAATAGCCTTGCTTTTTACTTTGTTTGGTCACAATATTGATCAGCCCTGCATTTCCATCTGCATCAAAATTTGCCGAGGGATTTTTAATAAGCTCGATCTTTGAAATCTGATTGGCCGACATGGATTTTAAATACCGCATCAGATCTAAACCAGAAAGCTGAATAGTTTGCCCGTTAACCATCACTTTAAGCTGTCCTTTACCTGCGCTGGTGATCTCATTGCTGCTTACTTTTACACCTGGAATCTGACTTACTGCTGTTAAACCATCAGTTCCGGTAGCCGTAACACTGTTTGAAACATTATAAATGAGTTTCTCTGTGTTATTAAGCAGTGTAGGTTTTCCTGCAATAATTGTAATTTCATTCAATTGATTACTTGAGGATTGCAATACAATTTTGATGGAAGTATCAGCAGAAAGCAGGATTTCCATACTGATTTTTTGAAAACCTGTGTAGGATGAGGTAAGCTGATATTTACCTGGTTTTAAGTTCTTAAAGCTAAAGTAACCTATACTGTCTGAGGTTGTAGTCTGATTACCGGTTAAATTTGATAAGGTCAGTCCTGAATAGGGAAGAGGTAGTTTTTGATTGTCATTTACAGTTCCTGTGAGTTTAAACTGAGCAAAAAGGCTGGTATTTATCAATAATAAAACGGCCGCGGTAAGTATAGGTTTCAAAGGGGGATAATTTGGTTTTGATGAGCGATAATTAAATATACTGCAAATTACAATTCCTCTGCAAAAATTGAAATTAATCGTTAACAATAATTAACATTTTAGTTAAACAGTGTTAATTAATGTAAATGCATTTCCCTTGATGCTTATTTTTAGGACATGAGGCGAAATTATAAACAGATATTACTAACGGGCATATTCATCTTACAATTTATCATTGTTAAGGCGCAGGCTCAGCAAATGCTGAAAGGGGTGATATTTGAAGAAGGGACAAAAAGCCGGTTGGGAAATGTACCGGTTTACAATAAGAGAACAGGTTATACCAATACATCCAATAATTTTGGTTTGTTTGATATTCTTGCTCAGGAAGGCGATACACTTCAGATTTCAATGGATGGGTATATAAACAAAGAGTTACGGGTCAGTAATTTGAATGATTTGATTATTTATTTGCGGGTCGCATCAAATCAGTTGAAAGAAGTAAAAATAACGAGCCAGTCTTTATTGCAGAATCTAAAGGAAAACAGGGCTGCTTTTAGAGATAAAGGAATTTTTTACGGCGGTAAACCTTCTGCTGGTTTATTATCGCCATTAGGGGGCAGCCCGCTTACTTTTTTATATGAGTCTTTTAGTCAGGATGGAAAGCGGGCCAGAAGACTGGATAAATTTATAGCCAGGGAGTCTGATTATACTGAAGTAGCGAGCCGGTTCAATAAAGAAAAAATTAAAATGTTAGTTCCGGTTAAAGAGGAAGATATGGAAGAGTTTAAAGCTGCTTACTGGCCAAAAAATGAGGAGATAAGAAAGTGGTCTGATTATGATCTTCATAATTATATCAGGAAATCTTTTGAAGAATTTAAAAAGACTAAGGGCAATATGTAATTCCATTTGTACATTTACAAAAAAAATGGAATCCTATGCGTATCAATAGTTTAGTTGCCACTCTTATGACTACAGGCCTGATGACTTTCACGGCCATTTCCCCTTCTTTTTGTCTGCCGCGGGTTACCTCGCAGGTATCGTTGACCAGAAAAAATAGTATCCTTATCAAAAAGAATAACCCTAAGGATAGTCTGCCTAATTCTTTGTTTACCGTTGGTATTGGTGGTGGACTGATTGGCGGGCTTTATGATGGATTTTATCCTTATAAATCACTTAAAGAACATGGAAATTTCGGTCTTGGTGCCCCTGATAAACTTGATGGGGAGATTATAGTATTTGAAGGAAAAGTTTATAAAGCACAACATACAGGTAAGACTGTGCCCGTAGAGGATCAGGATATGACTTCTTTTGCTATGGTCAACTTCTTTCGTGCCGAACGTACACTGACTCCACCTAAAGGGTTGAATAAAACTGCTTTTTTTCATTACCTGGATAGCGTTTTAACCAATGTTAACGGCATGTATGCGATACATATCAAAGGAAAATTCAAGACGATGAAGACCAGGGCTTTTCCTCCGGTTAAAGCACATCAGCATACACCACTGGCTGAAATGCTGAATTTACAGCAGTTTTTTAATTATAAAGATTGCCAGGGTGATCTGATCGGATACCGTCTGCCGTATTTTATGGATAATACAAATATCTCAGGTTATCATTTCCATTATCTATCGGATCAGAAAGATAATGGTGGTCATGTCATTGACCTGCTGACTGACGATATTGTGATTGAAATTGATACGCTTGATAGTTATACTATTCAACCGCCGGCAACAAAAGACTTTGAGCATTTTGATTTTAAGAAGAACCGGGAAGAAGATATTAAAAGTGTAGAAAGAGGGGGAAAAAACTGATGAGTTAAGGTTTGGCCGGGTTTAGTGTTTGAAATATATTTTAGTTGAGATTCTTTGTTTTGTACCCCTGACATTATTCACATAGTAAAAATCAAGTTGAAAAACTATAAGCTGATTTTTATCTATTTCAATTACACCATTAGGGAAAAGAGGAAAACTAAAACCTGGACCTAAATTCAGATACGCATTTGTATGGAGTATTTCTAATTCACGATCATATCCCCAGGTTGACTCCACCGGATTTGTATATCCTTTAGGAATAAGTTTTACTTTTGAGTCTTTGTAAAAGGTTATTTTTAAGCCATTTTCAGCATTTACTCTCCTTACACTATCAGGTATACTATTTGATTCGTCATTAGTTATATCATAATAATCAGTAACTGTATAATCTTCTATCCATGTTCCGTTACAAATCAGACTTTCTACCGTTTCAACTGGAGAGGGCTGATCTTTATCTTTTTTGCAGGATACGTTAAGTGCTAAGAATGTGAGAAGTAAGAAATAGGGGATGCGTTTCATATTTAATTTGTTTTAAAGTTAATTAATTATTTTTGTAAATTAAACTATGAAGCTTTGAAGTACTTATTATCCATTTTATTATTAACTGTTGGAATCTGTCAGGGACAGGAAAAGAAAACAGCGGAATCGAAGAAATACAGCGCAATCGGGACTATCAATAAAAAGATCCCGGTTGAACTTAATTTTACAGTTTCAAATCATATCGTTTCAGGAGAGATCAGATACCTGAATACTAAATCCAAACTTCCAATTAGGATTCTTGGGCATATGGATGCTGAAAACAAGTATGTTTTAAATGAATATGGAAAAGATGGGGTGATCAGTGGGATTATAAATGGAAAAATGAATGGTCGTAAACTAAATGGATCATGGAACCCAATAAAATCAAGGGATAGTTACATACTTGATCTGAATTTAAAAGATAACAGTAAGGTAAAACAGGCAGTTTTTGAGCCTGCTACCCTGGAGGGGAGTTATGCCTATCAATATGGGGATAAAGGATATCAGGGAAGCATTGATATCAAAAAAGGAAATGACAATACCTATACTTATGAAATAGGCTCTGTGACCAGTGGTCCGGCCAGAAATCAGGCTGATGCTTCAGCTTCTGGTATTGTGATTAAAAATAATAAGTTCGTGATTGAAATCAATAAATCGTGCAAATTCAATGTGACTATTTATAATGGATTTTTAATCATTGCAGCCAGTGATCAAACTCAGGTGGGTGATTGTGAATTTGGGTTCAATGCAACTTTGGAGGGTACTTATCTGAAGATAAAATAAACTTATTTTTTTACAGCAGCTTATTTTGCTTATTAATTCTGTTGTCGTCATTCAGTTAAGAATGCCCTATAGATTTTAACTATTTGGCATAGAAATAATTGATTGTGATTATTTGATCCATTATCCTAAATTTATGATGCCTTACAATTATGGGGCATAACCAAGTATTCGATACCTAAACTTATCAAAATATGGAAAGTGAATCAAATGACATCAGCAAATGTCCATTTCATAATGGCAGTATGAAGCATAATATTGGCGGTGGGGGTACCCGAAACCGGGATTGGTGGCCTAACCAGTTAAAGCTGAATATTCTGCGTCAGCACTCCTCTTTATCAAATCCGATGGGTGAAGATTTTAATTATGCAAAAGCTTTTGAAAGCCTCGATCTTGCAGCTGTTAAAAAAGATCTTCATGCATTGATGACTGATTCGCAGGATTGGTGGCCGGCAGATTTTGGTCACTATGGTGGTTTATTCATCCGTATGGCATGGCACAGTGCAGGGACTTATCGCGTAGGTGATGGCCGTGGTGGCGCTGGTGCCGGGCTTCAGCGTTTTGCTCCGCTTAACAGCTGGCCCGATAACGTAAGTTTAGATAAAGCACGCAGATTGCTTTGGCCAATCAAACAAAAATATGGAAATAAGATTTCATGGGCCGATCTGATGATTCTTACCGGTAATATAGCATTGGAATCCATGGGTTTTAAAACTTTTGGTTATGCTGGTGGACGTGAAGATGTATGGGAAGCGGATGAATCCGTGTATTGGGGTTCTGAAACTACCTGGCTGGGTGGTGACCTGCGTTATGCAAGTGGCTCACCAGGTGTAGAAGAGGGACATGGTGTATTGGTGTCGGATGATGATGCTGACGGTGACATTCACTCGCGTAATTTAGAAAAACCACTTGCAGCTGTACAAATGGGATTGATTTATGTGAATCCTGAAGGTCCTGACGGTAATCCGGACCCTGTTGCTGCGGCTAAAGATATCCGTGATACTTTTGGCAGGATGGCCATGAATGATGAGGAAACTGTTGCCCTGATTGCAGGTGGGCATAGCTTTGGTAAAACCCATGGCGCTGCATCTGCTGATCATGTTGGTAAAGAGCCTGAAGCCGTTGATACTGAAATGCAGGGCTTGGGCTGGAGCAATAGTTATGGATCTGGTAAAGGCGCTGATGCGATTACCAGTGGACTGGAAGTGATATGGACTACAACACCAACTCAGTGGAGCAATAACTTCTTTGAAAACCTGTTTGGCTTTGAATGGCAATTGTCTAAAAGCCCTGCTGGTGCGCATCAGTGGGTAGCTAAAAATGCAGAAGCTATTATTCCTGATGCTTACGATAGCTCAAAAAAACATCTGCCGACGATGCTGACTACTGATCTTGCTTTGAGATTTGATCCGGCTTATGAGAAAATATCAAGACGCTTTTTTGAGAATCCGGATGAGTTTGCAGATGCATTTGCACGTGCATGGTATAAATTAACACACCGTGATATGGGCCCTCTTGCCCGTTATCTGGGGCCTGATGTACCACAAGAGGAACTACTGTGGCAGGACCCTGTTCCAGCAGTTGACCATATACTGGTAACTGAAGGTGATGTTGTAGCATTGAAAGCAAAAGTACTGGGATCAGGTTTGAGTGTATCTGAGCTTGTTTCTACAGCATGGGCTTCGGCTTCTACTTTCCGTGGTTCTGATAAACGTGGTGGTGCTAATGGAGCGCGTATCCGCCTTGCGCCACAAAAATACTGGCAGGTAAATAATCCTGCACAATTGCAAAAAGTATTGGATATACTGGAAGGTATTCAAAAAGAGTTTAATGGGGCACAGGGGGATGGTAAAAAGGTTTCTCTGGCAGATTTAATTGTACTGGCTGGTTCTGCAGGAGTTGAAAAAGCTGCTGCAGCTGCAGGACATACGATTACTGTCCCTTTTACAGCTGGTCGTACGGATGCATCTCAGGAACAAACTGATGTAGAATCATTTGGCTATCTG
Source organism: Pedobacter cryoconitis (assembly GCF_014200605.1). GTDB lineage: Bacteria > Bacteroidota > Bacteroidia > Sphingobacteriales > Sphingobacteriaceae > Pedobacter > Pedobacter cryoconitis_B. Next base: position 200,686 of record NZ_JACHCE010000001.1, read on the forward strand.
GAGCCTGCTGCTGACGGTTTCCGTAATTACAGAAAAACTAAAGTACCTGTATCTACCGAAGAATTACTGATAGATAAAGCGCATCTGCTTACACTGACAGCTCCTGAGTTAACAGTGCTTTTGGGAGGTCTGCGTACATTGAATGTTAATTTCGACGGATCTGAACATGGTATTTTTACCTCAACTCCAGGACAGCTTACCAATGATTTCTTTGTGAACCTGCTGGATATGAACACAGCCTGGAAAGCTGTATCTGGTGATAAAGAGGTTTATGAAGGCCGTGATCGCAATAGCGGTGAAATCAAATGGACTGGTACGCGTGCTGATCTTGTTTTTGGCTCTAATTCAGAGTTGAGAGCTGTTGCTGAAATATATGCAGGCACAGATGCTCAGGATAAATTTGTAAAGGACTTTGTTACGGTATGGAATAAAGTGATGAATCTGGACAGATTTGATATAAAGTAAGCCGTCTGGTTATCTTTTCTGATCTATGAATCAGATAACCTCATTCTATAAATAAAAGCACCGGATCTGGAAGCCACATAAAACATGTGATTCCGGATCCGGTGCTTTTTTATGGAGTACCATGTGATGACCGGCAAATTGCAGGCTTGCAAAAAAACTATATCTTTAGGTAATGCAAGTAATTAATACGAATCTGCAGGTACCGGTTTATAACCTGGAGCCTGATGAGGCCACTGGCAATAAACACTTTAGAGTGTATAATTATGAAGGTGGATTCCCAAACCAGTCTGATCTTCTTGTGCCGCACCGAAAGGATCATTACCTGCTTGTTTTTATCAGAACAGCCGGAGGTGGCCGTCAATGGATAGACATGACGCCTTATATACTTAAGGATAATACTATTTATTTTACAGGACCAAACCAGGTCATCGTCAAAGAAGAGTTTAAACAATTATGGAGTACGGGCATTGCTTTTACAGGGGAGTTCTTATCACTCCAGGAAAATGCTTCATTAAACAAGCTGCCCCTGATTCAAAATCCTCAGAACGCTTATGAACTGCTGCTTACGGATGCTGATATTCTTTTTGTAGAAGAAATGCTGCAAAAGATCTGTATAGAGTCTAAACAGCCCGGTGAATGGCAGCAACGTATGCTGACTGCTTATCTCACAGTGTTGCTTACTTATTTGAGCCGGCTGTATATAGAGCAGTTTAAAGAAAATGATACTCCTGCAGATCAGCTATTGCTGAAGAAGTTTCAGCAAAAGATTAATGAGCATTTCCAGCAATTACATGAAGTGGGGGACTATGCCTCCATGCTTTATATCTCTGCCAAACATTTGAGTGAAGTGGTGAAGAGCCAGAGTGGCAAGCCCGCTATTAAACATATCCATGACCGGCTGATTATGGAAGCCAGGCGTTTGCTCTTCCATACCGATCATTCTCTGAAAGAAATTGCCTTTAACCTCGGTTTTTCTGATGCCTCTTATTTTAACCGTTTTTTTAAAAGGGAAACTGGTATAGCACCTGCTGGTTATCGGACCAAAATCCGTAAAATGTACCATTAATACCGCCGGATGTGTTACAGCTAAAATGTTGTGCGCTGTAGATTTGTATTGCTAAACAAAAGATATGAAAACAGTATTGATAACAGGAGCGAACAAAAGTATTGGCTTTGAAACAGCCAGACAATTATTACAGCAGGGATATTATGTATATCTGGGCAGCCGGAATATAGAAAAAGGACAGCAGGCGGTTGAAACTTTACATTCGGAAGGCTTAAATCAGGTGGAGCCTATAGAAATTGATATAGATAACATTGAATCTATAAAGACTGCCCGTCAGCTGCTTGGTCAAAAAACTGAAGTACTGGACGTGCTGATCAATAATGCAGGTATTAGTGGCGATATGCCACAGACAGCATTGGAAACAGGCGTCAATGGATTTAAACAGGTATTTGAGACCAATTTTTTTGGTGTAATAGAAGTGACACAGGCTTTTATAGATTTGTTGAGGGCATCGTCAGAACCGAGGATCGTTAATGTGACCTCAGGTTTAGGATCACTCACTTTACATACCGACCCGGCATGGAAATATTATCAGATTAAGCCGGCTTGTTATGTCGCTTCTAAAGCTGCATTGAATGCTTATACTATTTTACTTGCTCATGAGCTGCAGGATACGCCGTTTAAGGTAAACGCTGTTGATCCGGGTTATACCGCAACAGATTTTAATCATCACACCGGGCCGGGTACAGTGCCAGATGCAGCTGCAAGAGTGGTAAAAGCAGTAGTATTAGGCTCTGATGGTCCTACAGGTCAGTTTTTTAGTGATGATAATGTGCCTGACACAGGAATTAGTCCGTGGTAAAATGGGACGAATTAGAATAAAAAAGGCCTTTGATGTAGTCAAAGGCCTTTTTACTGAGAGAATATGCTAAGGTTTCTTGTTATACCTGATAATTAATCATGCTCTCCATAATGCCTATTGTTTTGAAAGAAGCCTGGAGAACTGATCTTTAAGTTTTTTTAGAATTAATAAATGTAAATAAATTCAGAGATCCTGCAACAGCTCCTGTACTACCGCTTTTTAATTGACTTTCAATACCTCCTGTTTTTTCCAGAGTGCCGCTATTGATCATGTTTTTGAAGGTAATTCCCGGGCCTTCGTTTGCTCCTAAGATATTTCTGGAAATTACCAGCTGACCTCCATTTGACTGACCTACTACTTCTAAACTACCTGTGGGGGTGGAAATGCCAATTCCTACATTACCATGGTATTCAAAGATGTTTGTTTGTGCATATGAGGTGTAAGAAAATCCAATAATCAGGAGTGTTAAGATCGTTTTTTTCATAAATGATATTAATTATGTTGTTTTATTTGATGAGGAAAGTTTAATAATTGGTGAAAGACCTTCTTTGGTGTAAATGTAAATAAACCCATTCTGTAATTGGTTTATGGTTTAGGATTAATATTCTTTACTGAATTAAAAACAATGAATTTGTATAAATATATCAGCGTTAAAACATTTTCAGCAGTTTTTAGTTTATATGATCATTCCACTATTTAATTCTAAACTGATTGGCTGCAGAAAAACAACAAAATGTCGTTAAGGGATTTAACATCTCTAAATTATTACTAATCTTAGGCCTGGGTCTATTGTTAGTTGGCGAAGGCTATTTTGGTTATCGTCTGCATACGCTTTCAAATCAGCAGGAAGAAATCAAAGAGGATTATTCTAATATCAATAATATCACATTCGGGCTATTTTCAGTTGATCAATGGCATGATAAGGTAGCTGGTATTATTAACCACCAGGTCCGTCATTTTACGATGACCCCAAAACAAAAAAAACAACTTCGGATAGAAGTGGAGCAAATCATTCTGGCATTGATCAATAAAGCAGAAGGATTACTCAATAAACCACAAAAATCGATAGGTGGTAAATTGAAGAAACTGGCTATCAAAACTTTTGTAAATACGGATAAGATAAAAGCTCAGGTTCCTGAGTTTGCCAAAACTATACTGGCTAAAGTAGATAATCCGAAAAATAAAAAGCAACTGAGTGCAATGGCTATGGGGAAATTCGCAGCTATTGAGGAAACTGACAGTACGACAAAGGCGAATAACGTTGTGATCGGTAAAATGTATCAGAAGTACCATGTTTCTTCACCTGAAGAGTTTAATGATAAACTTACGGCATCATTGAACAGGATCAGGACGATTACTTACAATTACTCATTTGGTATGCTTGGCTGCATTGTGATTGTGTTATCGCTATGGTGGATATTCAGGAAAAGGGTAGAACTGCACGCTATTCTTTTTGTCATGTCACTTATGTTTGCTTTTATTCTGCTCGCAGTTGGTCTGACTGCATCGATGATTGAAGTTGACGCACGTATCAAATCGCTCGACTGTGTATTGTTAGGGGAACATGTGGTCTTTAAAAACCAGGTGTTATTCTTTCAAAGTAAAAGTATTCTTGATGTCGTAGAAGTTTTGGTGAAGCAGCCTGCTATTGATTCGATACTTGTCGGCATTTTAATCCTTGTTTTTAGTATCCTGTTTCCGATTATGAAATTAAGTTCTACAGGTATTCATTTATTAAGCAAAAGAAAGCTGGCTGAAAATAAAATCATCAAATACTTTGCATTTCAATCGGGTAAATGGAGTATGGCAGATGTGATTGTTATCGCCATATTGATGACTTATATAGGTTTAAATGGTTTATTGGAAGGTCAATTGTCAAGTCTCAATATTCAAAGTGATTTTTTAACCATCCTTACCACTAATAATACGGCTTTACAGCCTGGCTATATCATATTTATCAGCTTTGTGTTGTACGGGCTTATCCTGTCTACCATCCTGAAATTTATAACACCTTATGATTCGCATTAAATACTATTCATAGATCATCTAATTAACTCATACATTGATAACTCCGCAAAAAGATAAGAAATTTGGCCTGCCCCATGTGATACTCATTCTTGGGTTAAGTATCCTGCTTTGTGGCGAGGCCTATTTTGGTTACCGCCTGCATACAGATTCAATGGAGCAGGAGCAGATTAAAGAGGACTACAGTATGTCGAATAATATTACGTTCGGACTGTTTTCCGTAGATCAGTGGCGTGATCGGATGACCGAAGTTATTAATGACCAGGTACATGATTTTAAGCTGACTAATGCACAAAAGAAGGATTTGCAGAAACAAGTGGAAGAAGAGCTTCATGGTCTGATTACCAAGACTGCTGCAGAGATCAATAAACCACAAAAAAGTCTGGGTGGCAAACTGAAAAAACTTGCGTTCAATAGTTTTGTGGATACTACTGACATACAAAAACAGGTACCGTCTTTTGCAAAAACGATCATCGATAAGGTGAATAGCCCTGCAAGCCACAAGAGGTTAAAGAGTATTGCGACCACTAAAATTGATCAGCTTGCCAACGAAACTTATGACAGTACATCTGTTGCAAATGCTGCGGTGACAAAATATCTGTACAAAAAATATCGGGTTTCTAATCCGGCCGAATTTAATAAACAGATTAATTCCCGGTTAGCTGCCATTCGTACTGTTACCTATAATTATGCTTATGCTATGCTGGGCTGTGTTTTGTTTGCACTATGTTTATGGTGGTTCATGAGAAAGCAGGTACAGCTGCAGACCACACTTTTTGTGATGTCGCTATTGTTTGCTTTTATTCTGTTAGCGGTAGGGATAACTGCATCAATTATAGAAGTCGATGCACGTATTGAGAGTTTGAATTTTATGCTGCTGGGCGAGAAAGTTACTTTTGAAAACCAGGTGTTATTTTTCCAGAGTAAAAGTATATTAGATATTGTTGAGGTGCTAGTGAAACAACCTAAACCTGATGCGGTTGTAGTGGGTGTTTTAATGCTTGTATTTATTATTATCCTGCCTGTTTTAAGAATAATTGCTAAGGGTATTCATCTGTTAAGCAGTAAAAAATTAGCTGAAAATAAAGTAGTGAAATATCTGACATTTGAGTCTGGTAAATGGGATATGGCCGATGTGATGGTAGTAGGTATCCTGATGACTTATATTGGTTTGAATGGAATTTTAAAAAGCCAGCTTTCTAATTTGAACGTTCATAACAGTTTATTAACGACTACAACGGCCAATGATACTTCTTTGCAGCCCGGATATTTCATATTTGTGGTTTATGTAGTCTTTGAAATGTTGTTATCCTATATTTTAAAACGGATGACCAATGATCATGTGAGCGATCAGGAGAGTGATCCGCTGAGTTAATTGGGTGGAGATATTGGTTATTGGCTGGTTAGAAAATCAAAAAGGCTTTTGAGATATCTCAAAAGCCTTTTTGATTAGTCACAGTTAAATGAAAACCCCTTTTCATTTAAACGTAGTTATTGAATTATAAATCTCTTAAACCACCGTCTAACAACAGTTCAGCACCCAGCATAAATGCAGAGTCATCAGAAGCCAGGTAAAGCGCTGCTGCTGCTAATTCTTCAGGAGCACCTAAACGTTTAACCGGAGTAAAGTTACCAAACGATTCTTTCATCGCTTTTGCTTCTTCTGCATTGCTGGCAATTGTGTCGAATACAGGTGTATCAACCGGGCCAGGCGTTAAGGCGTTCACGCGGATTTTACGTTCAAGCAGGTCAGCAGAGAAGCTTCTTGCCAGTGAGCGTACAGCAGCTTTTGTTGCTGAATAAGCCGCATGGTTCGGGATGCCTTTTCCGTTTACTGTCGAAGATACCAATACCACTGAAGCGCCATCTTTTAACACTGGAAGTGCTTTTTGAACTGAGAAGAATGCTCCTTTGAAGTTAATGTCGCTTACTTGATCAAATTGCTCTTCTGTAAAGTCTGCCAATGGGCCAAGCACGTATACACCTGCGTTAACAATCAGTATATCTACTTTTCCAAATTTTTCTTCAACGTTCTGGTAGATTCTGGTTAAATCACTTAAGCTGGAAACATCACCCTGAATACCCAGTCCATTTGGACCGATTTCTACAAGAGCTGCGTCAATGGTTGCCTGATTACGGCCGGTAACGGCTACTTTAGCACCTTCTTCTGCAAAACGTTTAGCTATTCCTAATCCTATACCGCTGGTACCACCTGTAACAACGGCTACTTTGTTTTTTAATTTTTGTGACATTTTCTGATATTTTTATATCACAAAATTGCCGGGAATTCTTAGAAACAAAGATGAACTATCTTATGAAATAAGGGTGAACCAGTTCACTTTTTTCGGACTTTATCGTTGCGGATTTTGGATAAAAACTCTCTGGTCATATTCAGGTAGGAGGCTAAAGCATATTGAGGGAGGCGTTGAACGACCATGGGAAACTTTTCAACAAATTCGTTATACCGCTGTTCTGCATTTTGTGTAAGGTTGACGATAATGCGGCGGGCATAAAAAGCAGTGGACTTTTCGGCCATGATACGGAACAGTGTTTCCAGTTCGTGACTGGATGCTTTCAATTGTTGTTCAGTGTCGTAGTCAATCTGTAACACCAGGCTATCTTCCAGGGCAACTACAAATTGCGTTGCAGGGGTTTGATAGATATAGCTATTGTAATCTGAGATCCACCAATCTTCTATGGCAAACTGGATCGTGTGATCGTTACCCTTTTCGTCGATCACGTAGGCACGGAATGCACCTTTTAATACGTAAATACGGTGTTTGGCAATAAAACCGGGCTGGATAACAAACTGTTTTTTACTCACTCTTGTTAATTTAAAAGCAGCCAAAAGACTTTCCAGATTCTCAGGGGAAAGTTTGATTTTTTTGGATACGTTTTCAAGAAAAGGGGCGAGAGATTCCATTTTTGTTTTTTTGGTGATTCAGACAAATAGATTAGCAGTACAAATTACATTATATTGTTTCAAATAATTTCTGTCAGCAGGTAAATTTTGACGAGTAAATGAGAAGAATTATTTCCAATAGATGGCTTATGTTATTTATCGGAAGTCTTTTTTTGCAGTACAGTAAAGTTCGATTTTCCAAAAACAGGGACTAAGCTATTTACTGTTAAACCCTGTACAACAATTGTAAATGCTCCTTTAATATCTGAGGTGTAAAATTCAATAGTACTTTTTCCGTCTGTCCGGGTATTTAAATTTGGTTCCCAGAATATGGTGGATTGTAATTCGGGAGCTGAAACTGGTTGATTGATATAATCAGGTAAATAAAAAATATGCGGCGAACCGATACTTTTTACCTTATAGGAATTATTCTTCGGTTCTTTGTTTGACGCGCAGCCATGATATCTGACCCAATGCCCGGCTATAACATATAGTCGCCCTTCTTCGGGGGGCGTTCCGCCGTCTCGGTGAATTTTACAGTTCAGTATCGAATTATATAGTAAGTTGAAGGCTCCGGTTCCTAGCAGGCTGGAGCCTTTCAGTAATAATTGGCTTTTTTATTTGAGAAACCCGGGACCTAAGTTTATCATAGGACCCGGGTTTCTAGTTTATTTAATAATAATTTAAATTAGAAAGAAGAATCTTGGGCTTCCCTCTCCTTTACTAGCAAGAGACATTGATTTTATCAAATGTCGACTATCAAGCAACATAGTAAACAGCCTCTTACCATTATATTGGATTTCGTAGATATTGTCTGTCAATTCATCGGTCCCATTTATATTTTGTTGCGAAGCGGGTAAAGATTTGTAAGGTACTATTGTTATCTTTCTAAGATCTTTGTTTTGCAATAATTTATTTTGATAAGTTAATTGCAAATCTAAGATTTCATATCTTTTTTTGTTTATTGAATCATTTTGATCACCAATTGGAACAATAAAAGGATACAATGATTTTTTGTCAAGATTCTTTTTAGCTACGATAGCTAAATATGTCTCTATTTGTTTTTCATCATTACCCTGACTTTGTTTAAACATTATGCTTGAAAGGGTAAGTATTAAGAATAAAATTTTCATAATCTAATATATTATTATTTATTACAATTACCTGAATTTAATGGGGCATTTCCTGGGACAGTGTCTTTAGTAACATTACCAGGGAACTTACTATTTCTAACTTCTTGGCCAAAATTTCCAGGATTATGTCCTCCTCCACCAGGCCAATTCCCTTCGTTGCTTTCCATATTTAATCCAGAAGCACGTATAATAGATAGACCAAAGTCGGTACAATTATAACTATTCAGATTGTAAGTACCTTTATAATTCACAGAGGTATTTAATACATTTTGAAGTTGAGCTGGTTCTACAGGAATCGAAATCTTAACGTTGTACTTATGACCTTCATCCATAATCAATGTACTAGATGATGAAGGTTTGAGTAGAGGATTTACTGGTTTATCTGGATAATAACCAAAAGTTCTTTTGGTATCTCCTTGTTGAATTGTTACAAAAGTATGACCTACTTCGGGATCTGCCGGGTTACCAGACCAGGTGTCTGTACTGTTGTTTTCTGGTTGATCAACATAGATGGTAATCGTCGCGGCTTTTTGACTATCAATGCATTGAAGATATTTTTTAATATCGGATATTTTTTCCCCAGGGGGATAATTAAAAAGAGTAAGGTCGAGTGACCAGGTGGCAGTTGGATTATTAGGGTTGCCATTATTACCCCCGCTGCCACCCGCTGCCCCGGGCGTGCCTGCATCGCCGCCACCACCACCTGTACCGCCACCGCCATAACCACCGCCACCTCCTGGATTGCCACCACCACCACCTACACAGACTGTAGTTGTATTAGTAACACAAGTTTCTCCACCACCAACACCAACACATGCCGTTTCTGTGGCTGTATAACAATCCATGAAGCCATTGACAACTTTATCACCTGCCTTTTTAGGATTAATGTTTGTTGGGATTGTTGAGTTTTTAGTTCTGGAGACAACTGAAATATTTGGTACAAACCAATTTTCTATAAACATGTGACCACTAAACTTCTTTCCTTTTTCCCAAATTTGATCTGGAATCATTGAAATCATTTCTGCTTTACTTCCTTCAAATGCTTTAGAGGTTGTCATCAGTCTCAGGTATAAGAGATTGTCTAAACGAGCACCAGGCAGGCCTCCATCTACCAGTGTAATTCTTGCATCAAGTTCCACAGGCACGAATACTGCAACTGTATCACCATTACTTTGTGAAAAGGCATTATCCCAATCTAACTTTCTTTCCCAATAAATCTTTTGAAAGAAATGACTGACCTGTGTAATTAGGCTCAATAATTTTTGAGTTATTTTCAAAACTTTCTTTTGCAGCAGAAATAGACGTTCCAACTATATCAGATTTATTTTGCGTTTCTGTTTTATCCTTTTTACAGGAAGTATAAGTCAGTGTAAGAAAAACTAGTGTGAAAACTAATTTAACTGAGCGATTTTTTAATATTTTTTCCATACTTAATTTAAATTGCTCAAGTATAGATAATAAGTCGAATGGAAATTTTTTTATTACGTCAAATGTGATTTTATCGTGGTGATTTTTGGGCAAATACGGAAACCCGTAATCATATCTACTAATTTGCGAGGTTTTCAATAATACTTAAGAATCAAATTGTTCATATTCATCTATCATACGACCAATTGTTTCTACCAAAATTGGATCAATATTATCTTCAGTTCTCCAACCCAGCTGGGCATTATCGTCGATGTAGGGTATAAGGCTTCCGTGTGCTTTTCCAGAAATGAATAAATAGTAAACAAGATCTTTCCCAAATAGGTGAGCTGGTACAATATTTATTTTGATATTCTCAGCAAAAGTTAGTTCAAAAGGCTCCATAGTTACATGCTATTCAATGGTAGTATAAGCTCTGGGAGATTATTCGGAATTCCTTTAACAGCTGTAATATTTACACCTTTAGAAACCTAAAACTATCCATAAGATCGTCAGGATAGGGATCACAAAGCGTTAGCAGCTGTTCAACGCTTAAATCTTTGCTTAGCCATAGTGACTCTTCATTTTTATCCAAAATAACTGGCATTCTGAATTTTGGATCATGGACTTTGCCTACAGTCTCATTTGCTGGAGTAGTCATTATTGTAAATGACCTGTAAATCTCACCTGATAATTTATCTTTCTATTGACTCCATAAGCCAGCAAAAGAAAATATCTCCCGATCATTCAATACAAACCTGTAAGGCAATGTCTCCCCGGTTTTCTTATCCCATTCATAAAAACCATCTGTAAGTACCAAACAGGTTTTATGTTTATGCAGCAGGGGAGCATATGTTTTCTTACCGGTGGCTTCTTCGCTCCGGGCATTTATCGTTGAGAAATCAAGTTTAGTACTTTGTGCCCAATATGGAACTAAACCAAAGTGAATCTGCTGGGCAATATCCGGTTAGTCAGAAGTAATTACTAAAGAATTTTGCGTTGGGGCAATGTTGTAATTTGCGCGATAATCATCAGGTAATTTAACCTGATAGGCTGCCATGATTTTATTTTGTTCCTGAGTCAATGTATATCGAGCGCACATAAGTCAAAACGATTTACTATTCAAACATCAAGCTTTGGCTTTTTGTTTTTAGGCCGGGGAGACATCTCATAATACTCGTCAATCTACACATTTCCTTGTGTTTTAGTCTATTTCTTAAATTTTGAAACTTGGTAAGTTTGTTGTCATGAGTCCAGGTGAATAATGGAAAAAGTCTTTCGTATTTGCCTGAATAAAGTTCTACAATTTCCAGAGCTTTCGGAATCAATTTAATATTGTAGGGTTCATCAGTCTTATTTGATCTATAGCTAAAACGTCCATTTACAAAATCTGTAGACTTTGTCTGGAGTAAATCGCCTATTCTTATTCCTCTGAGATAAACTTGCAATAAGAATATATATCTGCAGGTTGAAAGTAATGAAAATGGTTCTAGTTTTAATTGTTCAAGGGCACTCAGTTCTAAACTAGTCAGCTTTTGCTTTAAAGATTTAGTGGTTGGTATGGAATATTCCTTTATTTCCTTTGTAACACCTTTTTTAGAATATTCCAGGATGATTCCCCTAATAACTTTAATTTTCTTTTTAATGGTGTTATTAATATTTCCCAATTTGGATAAATTAAACACCATATTGCTAAACCACGCTTCATCAATTGCATCAACCAGGACAGATTCATCAACTTGTTTTCTGAGTGCTAGTATTTTGTCATAATACCCTGATTTGAATTCTTTTTCTAATCGAATTAATTCTAGATCAAAACACTCTTTTAAAGTAAGCTGTTTTTCTGACCCAAATAAAGAACTTAAACTAGTTTCACCCTTTTGAACTTGAAAAAGTTCTCGCTCAGCTTCGGCAAATCTTTCAGAAAGCATATTATTAATATATGCTGCATTTGGACTTTTACTTTTTACTCTATCTGCTTTAAAGTCCCAGTCCTTTAATAAGCATTTATACAATACCTTTTTTTTATTTTTCTATTAATAGTATATCTAAGTAAAATGGGATGAGTGCCATCTGCATAGGTTTTACCCTTGTATAAAGTAAGTTTAAGAGTGATATTCATGGTGTCAACAGTTTTTTGAGCCCCGGTGTCAACATGGTGTCAACAAAAAGCGTTCAATTTGATACCAAAAATACTAAAAAAAATAGTAAAACGGCTTAAAAGAAAAGACGGTTAAGATTTTGTGTCAATCTTAACCGTCCTGTTCGCTGTTGGTGGAGCCGAAGGGGTTCGAACCCTTGTCCAGTTGCGTGGCAAATTATGCCTTCTACATGCTTATTTTCCACTTTATTTTCGGGATCAGACGGGCCGGAAACCTACCTTGCCTTTCTCCTTAGGTATTTTATCTCACAACTGTACCATACCTTACAATTGCCAGCGTAATTATTTCGATGCCCCTGATTCCGGCCTAAAAACGCGGCAGCCAGAGGGACAAAAGCTATTTAATTCTAAATTAAGCAGCTAAGGCGTAGTTATTTTCGCCAATCAAAGTGTGAACGTTCACTTTAAAGTGCTCCCCGTACAACGCACTGCATGCTAACATACGTACCTCCGCCCTGTCAAATCCAAAACGGCCCCAATACGTACATGATAATTGTGGTTAACTACTCCTTTTCAATTATCATCTGCAAAATTACGAAATATTATGCCAATTTCTATATAAAAGAGTCATTTAAGCCATTAATCGAGAAGACTGTTAGTAATCAGTAGCTTACGATGAGCCAGGTTCTATAAGTTGAATATCAGAAGATCAGTGAAATTTTAAATTTAATCTATTTATGACAGAGGAGCTTGCCCCTCTGTCATAAATATGGTTTACCTCAATTCTCTACATACCCTTTCAAAGACTTACCAATAATTTCAGTCCAGCCGGCAGCAAAACTTTCCTTAACAAAAGAAGGGTTGTTCTGAGGAAATGTTTCCAGTCCTTCGTGCGTAAGTTTTAACCTCGTTTGATCGCCCTCAGCAAACAGTTCAAATGTGACCTGTGAATCACCATGGTAGTCCTTATAACTCCAGGTATAACTCAATTTCTGATGAGGAATAACCTCAGTTATCTTGCACAGATGTGTGTACATATTACCTTTATCACCAGCATCGAAAGTAAACCCGAACCCCTTTTCAAGCTTAAATTCTGACAGATCAAAATACCATTGCTTCATTTCATTTTTGTCAGTAATGGCTTTCCAGACTTTTTCTACAGGCGCGTTATAAGTCCGTTCAATTACAAATGGTTGGTTTTTCATGTTATTGATTTTTAGATTTATTTTTGATTTTATCAGATTTAGCAGAAAGAATTGGAGCAGGTTCATCTTTAGCTAAAAAGTTTTCCAGCGCATCCAGTTTTGCTGTCCAGAATACCCGGTATTGCTCAATCCATTCTGAAACTTCGTTCAGTTTTTCCAGTTTCGCTTCACAGATTCTTTCCCGTCCTTGCTGTTTAATAGCGATAAGGCCACATTCCGTCAATATTTTTATATGTTTTGAAATAGCGGGTCGACTGATGTCGAAATTCTCAGCCACGGCATTCAGATTTAAAGAATGATGTGCAATCATATTTAAAATCTCTCTGCGGGTTGGGTCGGCAATAGCCTGAAACACATCTCTTCTCATTAGGGTATAATTAATTATGTAGCCGTTCGGTTACTAATTTAATGAAACCTTTTGGTTACGCAATAGAATAATGAAAAAAATTAGTCAGACTATCTTATCTTGCATATGGAGATAAGGCTCTGCTTTCTTAACCTTTGCAGAAGAATACAATCCACCAAATATATGATCCTATGAAACGACAGACCGATTTGTCAGCTATAGAACAATTGACTGAAAATCAGCAAGCACCTAAAATCTCCAGACAAAGATTAAAAGCCATCTTTGGAGGTTCGGTAGGAAACCTGGTAGAATGGTACGATTGGTATGCCTATTCTGCATTTGCTATCTATTTTTCCTCTTCCTTTTTTCCTTCCGGCAGTTCAACAGCGCAATTGCTGAATACGGCAGGTATTTTTGCACTTGGTTTTTTAATGCGTCCAATAGGCGGATGGATGTTTGGCACGATTGCCGATAAAGTTGGCCGTAAAAAAAGTATGACCTTATCAGTCCTGCTGATGTCTTTAGGGTCCTTACTCATTGCATTAACCCCCGCCTTTAAAACAATAGGACTGTTAGCTCCCATATTATTATTGCTGGCAAGACTATTACAAGGACTTAGTGTTGGCGGGGAATACGGTGTTTCTGCAACCTATCTGAGTGAAATGGCAACTAAAAACAGACGTGGTTTTTATTCCAGTTTTCAATATGTTACATTAATTGGCGGACAGCTGATCGCATTAGGAATTCAGATCATTCTTCAAAGAATACTTACAGAAGAACAGTTGATCTCATGGGGTTGGCGTATTCCTTTTGTAATAGGGGCGATACTTTCCGTAGTCGCGTTATATCTTCGTAAAAGTCTGCATGAAACAAAAGCATTTGAAGCGCAAAAAAATAGAAAAGATGAAAACAACGGAACGATCAGAGAGCTGTTAAAGCACCCTAAGGCGATATTAACTGTAATAGGACTGACCCTGGGTGGTACGCTCGCATTTTATACCTATACAACATACATGCAGAAATTCCTGGTTAATACAGTTCATCTTTCCAAAGGAGAAGCTACTTTATTATCTTTTTTCTCTCTGCTCATCTTTGCAATATTACAACCTTTGTTTGGCGGTCTTTCAGATCGGATTGGCCGTAAGCCCTTACTAATTGGTTTTGGTGTTTTGGGGACTATTTTTACAGTGCCCTTACTGACTACACTTAGTCACACAACCTCACAATGGACAGCGTTTTTTCTCTTGCTCGCAGCGTTAGTAATTGTCAGCGGTTATACAAGTATCAATGCAATTGTAAAAGCAGAGCTGTTTCCAGCGCAGATCAGGGCGCTTGGAGTGGGATTACCTTATGGCATTACTGTAGCGATTTTTGGGGGGACCGTTGAATATTTAGCATTATGGTTTAAAAAAATAGGACATGAACCCTATTTTTACTGGTATATAACCGGTTGTATATTGATGTCGCTCGTCGTTTATGTCTTGATGAAGGATTCAAAAGAAACTTCAAAACTGAACGAAGATCCGGATAACTAAAAGGGGTATTGCCTTTCAAAAGACAACACCCCTTTTAAGCTGAAATATTTAATAATTTAGAACTTATAAGTTACCCCTGCTCCAAAAATCTGTTTTACCTGCAGTGCTTTTTTAGTTTTGTCTACTCCATTATCGACATAAGGTATTTTAGTTTTATCATCATAAATCAATTGCACCCCTGCATTCACAGTGACAAACTTATTTACCTTCATAAAAAGATTAGCTGTATAATCGGTATAAATGTTTCCTGGTTTATCCAAATAATCAGAATATAGTTTTAAAGTGTTTTCCAGGCTGATATTCTCGAGCAGGTTCACTTTGTAATAAGCATCTAATGAAGCGCCAAACTGGAATTTGCTCTTTTTATAAGGATCTACACCAAAAGCACCATATTTAGAAAGAGTATCATTTTGAACGATAATAACACGTGCAGCAGCAGGCGAAATATTAATCCTGAAATTATCAGAACGTTTATAGGCAAAACCAGGTCCGAACGTCAGATAGGCAGGCGCAAGAAAAGTTGAAATCAAACTCTGAGGAGTTGTAGAATAATTATAACCCTTTGCGAACTGAGTCTGGAAATTTGCATAAAAAGTATATAACCAGTACTTAGAGGCCTGACGACCCAGTAAACTGTTTAAAATAATCCTGTCATCATTTTTTCGCGTCCCAACATTCTGTTGTTTACTTAACCCGTAACCTAAGATCACTTTATTATCCCAGCTCCAGACATTTTTCTTATAATTGAAATCATAATTAAACAGGATATTTCCGGCTACTGAATTTACCCCGCCAGAAGACCAGTTGGAGAAAGAACTCTGATTAATTAATAATGTATTTTCTCCATGGATAGTCCAGGTTTTTGTCGTATCAGCTTTCGGGGCGACCTGTGCATAGCCGATCAGACTGATGGCGGTCAATGTTAAGGAAAGGATAAGTTTTTTCATAGTGAAGATTTATTTTTTAAAAATTATACATATAAATGTACTAAATATCACAATTTATTATGGTTTATCCCGATTTTGAACGTTTTGAACAGCCGGACAGAGGCAAAAGCGGGACCTGTCATTCCGGACGATATTCAGCTTCCAATAGAAAGTCCGGTAAAATAAAGTCTGTCTAAAGCCAGATTATCAAAGTTTCGTTAAAAAACGTTAAATTAACTCAGTTGTGGCAATGAATTTGTACACCTGATCCGTATTTTGTTTATTTTTGTTAGTATTAAATCTAAGGTCATGAAAAGGAATCTAATCGTTATCTCAAGCCTGTTGTTCGGCGCTTTATATGCTGGAACGGCTAGCGCACAGCAATCTGGTCTGGCTCCAGATCAAAACCCAAGATATAAAGAAAGCCAGGACAAGTATTTTAAGGTAGCCGATTCGCTGACAAGCCGTCAGGGGACTACCGTACAGAACACTTATAAAGCATATGACTGGTACGAAGCAAAATTGGAACGTCGCCGTCAAAGACGTGAATGGAGACATGAAGAAAGAATGAATGGCTATTACGGTGATTTTTATCCTTCTTTAAGTTTTGGCCTTGGCTACAATGCTTTTGGTGGTTATAACTATGGAAACTATTACGGTCGTCGTAGTAATTTATGGTTTGGCTGGTAACAATTCCTGAAAATACGATCTAACAATTATAAAAACCCGAATAACACAGATGAAATTCAATAAATTATTAACAGTTACTGCGCTTGCCGCTTCAGGAATGATGATTGCATCATGTTCATCCAGACAAGTAACACGTGTGAGTACAGATCAGACAATCGATATCAGTGGTTCATGGAATAACAGTGATTCCAGAATGGTAGCTGATGAACTGACAAAAAATATCCTGAATGCAAGCTGGTTAGGTACTCATCAGGAAGAGCATCAGGGTAAAAAACCTGTAGTGATTGTTGGATTTGTTCAAAACAAAAGTCATGAGCACATTGATGCGGAGACTTTCGTGAAAGATATAGAAAGTTCTTTTGTTCAGACCCAAAGAGTACGTTTAGTACAAGGTGGTAAGAAACGTGAAGAATTACGTGCAGAAAAAGCTGATCAGCAAACTAACTCTTCAACTTCAACAATTAAGAAGTTCGGTTTAGAAAATGGTGCTGATTATATTCTTCAGGGATCAATAAACTCTATCGTTGACGCCCATAAACGTCAGAAAGTAGTTTATTACCAGGTAAATCTTGAGCTGACCAATATCCAGACTAACGAAGTCGTGTGGATCGGTGAAAAGAAAATAGCCAAGTACGTTAAAAACTAATCCCGGAATTTCCCATTGCCCTGAATATCATATTCCTGATTTTCAGGGCTTTTATAGCTAATATGACAACCATTCGTACGTATATTCTTCGGGCATCAGTTGTAGGATTGATGCTTTTTTTATTTGGTTGCGCAAGTTATAACGACCGTATCACTCCTTATTATAAAAATATTTCGACAGGAAATTACAAGGAGGCACAAGTTGAACTCGATAAGAACAGCCTGATCCAGAAACCGAGAAATAAACTCCTTTTCCTGATGGAAAAGGGTAGAGTGAGTCATTTACTTGGAGATTACGAAAATAGCAACAGGTATTTTAATGAGGCTGATCAAATGCTGGAAATAGGCCTGACCGGTACATTAGATGCAACAGTGGGGGTATTGGTTAACCCAATGACCCAACGTTATAAAGGAGAGGATTTTG
Organism: Pedobacter cryoconitis; assembly: GCF_014200605.1. GTDB lineage: Bacteria > Bacteroidota > Bacteroidia > Sphingobacteriales > Sphingobacteriaceae > Pedobacter > Pedobacter cryoconitis_B. Next base: position 218,355 of record NZ_JACHCE010000001.1, read on the forward strand.
AGAAGTTCATGATTCACTACTATAAGGCGCTCAATTACCTTTATCTGAACAATACAGAAGAAGCTGTTGTAGAAGCAAGACGGATCAGTTTACAGGCTCAGGAACAGGGTGATAAGTTCAATAATAAGGATAAACGTTATAGCCAGGATGCATTTTCCCTAACGCTGCAAGGCATGATTTATGAGAGCAATAATGACGTTAACAATGCTTTTATCTCTTATAGAAATGCTGTAGAAATCTATCAGAAAAGTCCAGAAAAGACTTATTACGGTACTCAAATGCCCTTAGAGCTTCAAAAAGATGTAATCAGGACGGCCTATTTAAATGGTTTTACTTCTGAGGCTATGCAGTTTGAAAGTGCATTTGGCATCAAATATAAACCAGAAAAAGCGCCGGAAGGTGGAGAATTGATTTTCTTTTGGGAGAATGGTCTTGCACCAGTAAAAAAACAGGAAGACTTGTTTTTCACTTTAACAAGGGGCGATGGCGGGAATTTGTTCTTTAGTAATGTGGCTGGTGGTTTACTGATTCCATTTAATTATAGCGGTGACCGTGATAAATTAAATATCAACGCAGTAGAGAGTTTAAGAGCTGCTTTCCCTAAATATGTTGCACAGCCTTCTTACTATTCCAGCGCAGTCATTAAAAGCACGCAGGGCGATGTCACTTTAGAGAAAACAGAAGATATCAATGAACTTGCTTTTAGAACCTTACAGCAGCGCACATTAAAAGAAATGAGTAAAGTACTTTCCAGATTAGCGGTTAAGAAAATTGCTGAATATGCTTTACGTGAAAGTGCGAAAAGGGATAATCAGAAAAACAATACCTTACTGGAAGGTCTTGGTTATGGCATGCAGCTTTACAGTCTGCTGTCTGAGAAAGCTGATACCCGCAACTGGCAATCACTGCCAGGCAGCATTTCTTATGCCCGTATCCCTTTGAAAACAGGCGAGAATGAAATTACCTTAACGCTTAAAAATGCTCAGGGAGCAGATGAAACCAAAACGATTAAGATCAATGGTAACGGGCGGATTCAGTTTTATAATTACGCAACCCTAAGGTAAATATGATTAATTTAACAACTATAGACCTTAGAACGAAGTTGTCCCATTGGGCAATGGTTGTTTTATTGTTTATAAGTCTGTTTGCTATTGCTGGCGGATCAGGGCGCAGCCCGGTAACCGATCAGAAAATTACTACAGGTAAACTGGCAGGCCACATGAATATGGCTGTCAGTACCAAAATATTTTACAAGAGTTTCATTCAAAAAATACGGGGCATAAACTTTCAGAAGGCCTTGCTGTCCTGCTCCAATAGCTTATGGCTTTTACTTATAGACAGGCTGGTACAAATACAATTTAATGCCATTTTTACAAGGATGCTACTTATCCCTGCCAGTTATTTGCTCACTAAAATAGTAAGCTGTTTCACCCTGGAAAAAGCTAAGCCCTTAATGTCTTTTGTATATTAAACATTCGCGTTTAATATATCGCTTCTAAATCAATATTTATTTCTTCACCGAAAGTCCTGGCTGAAAATGCTAATGACTTATAACTGTTTTATATGCAGCGCATTCAAAAAGTATTGCGCCTAATCGGTATGGTGTTACTGATAGGCTTAGCATCTTTTGGATTAAGTGTTGGCGGGGCTGTACCTATACCGGCCGGCAGACAAAAATATCCATCAGAAAATGTAGAAACCAAAGAAGAGAAAGACGAAGATTTGAAACCGGATGAATAGCAGATACATGAGCACAAAAACTCATCTGCTTATTCTTCCTGATCGTCTGTAACAATTACCGGTTCAGGCATCTAAATCTAGACGGCTCTCTGCATTTTCTTAAATTTAATTTATTATGGCAGTTTTATATCAAATAGATGTTCCGGGTGAGCCGGAGTTTCCAGAAATGGGTGAGGTCTGGGAAGCATCAGTCAAAGCCACTCACCACTTTTTAAGTGAACAGGATATAGCATTCTTTAAATCATTACTGTTAAACGAGTATTTTAAATTGGTAGAACTCTTTTGCATCAGAGATAAAGAAGGTTTGATTATGGGGTTTATGGGCATAGAAAGTGATAAACTGGAAATGTTATTTGTCCATCCGCAGCATATGGGAAAGGGGATAGGGAAAAGACTCCTGGAATATGCATTACAAGTTTTTAAAGTAAATAAAGTCGATGTAAACGAAGATAATCAGCAGGGCTTGGGGTTTTATGAGAAAATGGGTTTTAAGATAACCGGCCGTTCTGAATTAGACGGTATGGGTAAACCTTTTCCGATATTGCATATGACAATTTAAACGAAAGCCCCGTAAATCAAATTTACGGGGCTTCTTTATTTAAAATGGAATCCTAAAAGGTTAATCCATTGACTGAAATATCTTAGTTTGTTTTACCAGGATATTGTTTCAACGCTAACGTTAAGCAATCCATTGCTTTATTTAAATCATCAATATTTAATACATAAGCCATTCTCACTTCATTTTTACCAGAACCCGGGCTCGAGTAAAAACCAGTTGCCGGAGCCATCATTACGGTTTCGCCATTATTGTCGAAGCTTTCCAGTATCCATTGGCAAAATACATCTGCATCATCAATAGGGAACCTGGCAACTACATAGAAAGCACCACCTGGATTTGGGCAGAAAACACCGTCAATGGCGTTCAATCTGGATACTAAAGTATCTCTGCGTAAAGTATATTCTTTATTAACTTCTTCAAAATAGCTATCAGGAGTATCTACGGCTGCAGTTCCGGCAATCTGTTCAACCATACCAGGACTTAACCTTGCTTGTGCGAACTTTAATCCAGATTTGATTACTTCCTTGTTTTTAGTGATTAAACAGCCTAAACGAGCACCACAAGCACTGTATCTTTTAGAAACTGTATCCATGATCACTACATTTTCTTCTAAACCATCAAGGTGCATTGGAGAAATGAACGCTCTGCCATCATAGCAGAATTCACGGTAAGCTTCGTCAGAGAATAAGAATAAATCATATTTCAGACACAATTCTTTCAATGCCTGTAATTCTTCTCTTGAATAAAGATAACCTGTAGGGTTATTTGGGTTACAGATAATGATAGCCTTTGTTTTATCAGTAATCAGTTTCTCAAACTCAGCAATCGCCGGTAAGGCAAAACCATTCTCAATATGAGACAAAATTGGTTTTACAACTACATTACTCATGCAGGCAAATCCATTATAGTTCGCGTAAAAAGGCTCAGGAATGATAATTTCATCACCTTCATTTACGCAGGTCTGCATAGCGATAGTAATCGCTTCTGAACCGCCAACAGTAACGAGTATATCCTCAGGAGTGATGTTATACCCCAATTTATTATAATATTCAGTAAGTTTTGTTCTGTAGCTTAGTGTTCCTTCAGATGGGGTATAAGCCCAAACATCGAAATCAATATTTTTAATGGCATTTAACATTCCTTCCGGAGTAGCAATATCCGGCTGGCCGATATTTAAATGATAAACTTTCTTACCATCCTTTTTTGCTTTATCTGCAAATGGAGTTAATTTTCTTATAGGCGATGCGGGCATTTGAATCCCTTTTTCTGAAATATGTGGCATGGGTCAAAAATAAAAAAACCTCGTTGATTTAACGAGGTTTAATTGATAATAATATTTTTCTACAGCTTATTTACCAGCTACAGTTTCGCCTTTAATGTATAACACTTTAATAGGTGTTTTAGCATTAGAATTGATCGTGATGCTTTTGCTGAAAGGCAATGGTGAACCAGCAGGCGTATAAGTAACTTTAATTAAGCCAGACTCTCCTTTTTTAATAGGGGTTTGAGTGTAAGTAGGCACTGTACATCCGCAAGTTGTTTCAACTTTTGTTAAAATTAACGGCTCGTCACCAACGTTTGTAAACTTAAATTCTACAGAAACAGGAGCTGTCAATGGAATTTTTCCAAAATCATGTGTCTCTTTTTCAAATTTAAATTCAGCTGGTTTGCTCTGTGCAAATGAAGTAACAGTAACACCTAAAACAAAGGTTAATAGTATAATTAGCTTTTTCATGTTTTAATCTTTTGAACAAATTTAATGTTTTCATTAACATTTCAAAGTCAAAAGCTAATATATATATTACACACTGTTAAGGGACGCAATTTAGAAAATACGTATCTTTGCCCAATAAACTTTTGTGCTTATGATGCTAAATAACAAACTTACGACGAACCCCATCGATGCCTCAGAATTAAGTTTTGACGACTTCAAGACTATCGTAGTCGATGATTACAGGATTGCTTTCGAGAGCAGACAGGCTAGTTTACTAGGCCGTAAAGAGGTTTTAACAGGTAAGGCTAAGTTTGGCATTTTTGGTGACGGGAAGGAACTTCCTCAGATTGCAATGGCTAAGGCTTTTAAAAATGGCGACTGGCGTTCGGGATATTACCGCGATCAGACCTTCGCTTTTGCTACAGGAATATGTACCATTAAAGAATTTTTTGCCCAATTATATGCAAATCCAAGTGTAGAAGCAGATCCAGCTTCTGCCGGCCGTCAGATGAACTGCCATTTTTCCACACGTTCGCTTAACGAGGACGGTTCATGGAAAAATTTAACAGAAATGAAGAATTCTTCTTCTGATATCGCACCCACCGGCGGCCAGATGGCACGTCTGGTAGGTTTAGCCTATGCTTCTAAATTATACAGACAAAATCCAGAATTAAATTACCTGAAAAACTTCTCCGTTAATGGAAATGAAGTTGGTTTTGGTACGATCGGAAACGCTTCCACTTCCGAAGGCGTGTTTTTCGAAGCGATCAATGCAGCAGGTGTTTTACAGATTCCAATGGCGATGTCAGTTTGGGACGATGCTTACGGGATTTCAGTTCCGGCAAAATATCAGACTACCAAAGAAGATATTTCAGAGATATTAAAAGGTTTCCAGCGGGATGAAAATAACCCTGGTTATGAAATATATAAAGTAAGAGGATGGGATTACCCTGCGCTTTGCGAAACTTATCAGCAGGCTATTCAAATTTGCCGTGACGAGCACGTACCTGTGCTGATCCATGTAACTGAAGTTACACAGCCTCAGGGTCACTCTACTTCAGGTTCGCATGAACGTTATAAAGACAAAGCAAGACTGGAATGGGAAAAGGAATTTGACTGTATCCGTCAGATGCGTCTGTGGATGCTTGAATCTGCTATAATTACAGAAGAGGAAATTGCTGTATTAGAAGATACCGCTAAAAAACTTGTTCGTGATGCACAGAAAGAAGCATGGAATGAATTCCTTGGTGATATTAAAGTAGAAAAAGATGAGGTTATTAAATTAATCAGAGATCTTTCTGATACAAACCAGGCTTTATCAAAAATTGCTGGTACACTAGCCGGAACACCGGATGCACAGCGTAAAGAGGTCATTTCTTCTGCAAGAAAAGCACTTCGTATTACTTTGAATACACCTTCTGAAGCCAGAACCCAGTTGTTAAACTGGTATGCAAAAGAGAAAGCAAACAACGAAGAACGTTATAATTCCAAACTGTTTACAGACGGAAAAGAAAGCCCTTCGCTGGTAGATATATTACCTGCAGCTTACCATGATAACAGTAAAATGGTAGATGGCCGTGAATTGCTGAATGCTTGTTTTGATGCTAATTTTGCAAGAGATCAGCGTTTAGTTGCTTTTGGTGAAGATTTGGGAAGCATTGGTGATGTGAACCAGGGATTTGCAGGTTTACAGGCTAAATATGGTGAACTGAGAATTACTGATACCGGAATCAGGGAAATGACTATTGCAGGGCAGGGAATAGGATTGGCACTGCGTGGTTTAAGACCAATTGCAGAGATCCAATACCTGGATTACCTGTTATATGCATTAAATGTTTTAAGTGATGACCTTGCAAGTTTATCATACCGGACCAAAGGCGGACAAAAAGCACCTGTAATTATCAGAACACGCGGACACCGTTTAGAAGGAGTATGGCATTCAGGTTCACCAATTGGTATGATCTTAGGCTCATTGCGCGGATTACACCTTTGTGTGCCACGTAATATGACCCAGGCTGCCGGAATGTACAATACGCTGTTCAGAGCAGACGAACCTGCTTTAATGATTGAATGTCTGAACGGATACCGCTTAAAAGAAATGTTGCCTGATAACGTAGGTGAATATACAGTGCCTTTAGGAAAAGCTGAAATCATCAGAGAAGGATCAGATATTACCGTTGTTTCTTATGGTTCAACACTGAGAATCGTAGAAGAAGCCGCAGCAGAACTGGCAGCTTACGGAATTTCTGTAGAAATTATTGATCCTCAAACCTTACTTCCATTTGATACGGATCATTTATGCGCATCTTCATTACAGAAAACAAATAAATTATTAGTGGTAGATGAAGATGTTCCGGGTGGTGGAACAGCTTATATCCTGCAACAGATTTTAGAAGTTCAGGGTGGATATTATCATTTAGATGCACAGCCACAAACTTTATCTGCTAAAGCTCACCGTCCTCCTTATGGATCTGACGGAGACTATTTCACTAAACCATCAGTTGATGATGTAGTAGAAATGATTTATCAGATGATGAATGCACATAACGAAGCAAAATTTCCTGCGATTTTTTAAATTAAATAGTCCCGGTGCATAACCGGGACTATTTGAATATATTAGCCTATTAAATAGAGATTTATATATTAATTATACCGTTAAATTAAGGTTGTACAGCTTTTAAAACGTCGATAGGACCATAACCTAGTTTAGCATCCTTATTAGGGTATAACTTTGCAGACTCTGTCATTCTTTGTAATACTTGTTTGCCTGTCCAGGTTGGGTGAGATGACCATACCAATGCAGCAATACCAGCATTGATTGCTGTAGCCGCAGAAGAAGACCCCGAGAAGCCATATTTACCAGGTGTTTCCTGATATACCGGCACTGCATTATTTACCCCCGCAGAAGTTGCTGTAGTACTGGTGAAAAGTACTTTGTCGCCTTCATGGCATTCTTTACAGCTTACCAATTTACCAGTTGAACTATAATCAGTACCAGTTACGGCTATGGCTTCACTCATTGAAGCCGGGAATATAACACCAACACTTTTAGGTATATCAATCACAAAGAAGCCAAGATCAATTGGTTTAATTGATGTTCCTGCAGCAGCGAAGATCAGTTTACCTTTACTTTTAGCATATTTAACTGCATCTGCCAAAACAGAGATGTCGAAAATCCATCCATTAGACATAGATATAATTTTAACCTTATCATCATCCGCTAATTTAATCAGTGCATTTGCAACACCCTGTTGTTGTTTTGAACTCCATAAAGCTACGAAATCTGTTCCTCTGTAACTTACCAGGTTACAATTATAAGCAATCCCTACTGGAAGGCCTGCTTTTTTTGGAGCAGAAATTAAAGTAGCCATGCCAGTTCCATGACCGATAGTCATATCATCTGCGTTCGCATAAACACCATCATTTGAACCTGAGGAGTTACCCTTGAACGTACCAAAAAGTGCGATCGTTCTTCCGGTTCCGCCGCTATTGAATTCTTGTGGTGAAAAGGCCGTTTGTGTAGAATAAGGGCCATTATCAATCAATCCTACAGTAATCCCTTTACCTGTACTTACTTTCCAGGCATCAGGAATCTTTTGGTCGCCAAAACTTTTAGGAATCAATGGCTCTCCGCTGCCCTGAATAAACCAGCCCGGAAGTTCAGCAGGGTCACCGCCGCCAGAACTCATTGTTTGCGTTGCAAGGGCTGTTCTGCTTTTCATTAAGTTCTTATTGTAATCAGCAGGTTCTACATAACGTATTGCTTTTGATTTACGCAAATCCTGCAGTGTTCTTAATTTGCCAATTTTAATTACCATACTAGTCAGCACAGGGCTTTCATATTGAAGCACATCCTTGTAAGATTCTGTGGTAACAGCATTTGATTTAATTCCTTCATCATTTCTTACCTGCTGTAAGAGTTCAGTTTTGATACCATCAATATTTACCCCGGCCTTTCTGGCTTCAGATAAACTGATATTGGTCATTTGTGGTTCCGGATTAAGGCTTTCAGTATTGGTTGTACTGTTAGTTTGTGGATTTCCATAACCTACAGAGACCAGGCTATCTCCGTGTATAATTGCACTGAATAATAATTCGTCACTTTGTTCCTGCCAGTTAAATCTGCCGTTCTTCTGCAGGCTCGATTGAATTACTGCATTAATTTCCTGTACAGTGTAGATTTTGTCTTTTTGATTAGAAGGGTCCTGACTGTTATTAGAAAGGTTGTCCTTACGACAAGATGCGAAAGTGATTAATAGGGTGGCACATAGTATTGCCGCGCTCCTGGTATTGTTTTTCATAGATTTCGTTTATTAGATTAGATGGTATTTAATAGGTGATCCTAAATTAGAAATAAAAATTCATTTAATTTAAATTAAGATAGTTTTAGTGAAAGATTTAACACAAAAAAAATGCCCTGTTATTTTTTAGATAACAGGGCATTTTGAATAAAGAAGATTTGATAACTTATAATCTGCTTGATTTATTTCTCAGTAACTGATCTGCAAGGACTAAAGCGGCCATTGCCTCTACGATAACTACCGCTCTTGGCACCACACATGGATCATGGCGCCCTTTTCCTTTAATTTCTGCGGCTTCGCCTGCTGCATTTACCGTTTGCTGATTGTGCATGATAGTCGCTACTGGTTTAAAAGCTACAGTAAAATTAATTTCCATACCGTTAGAGATTCCTCCCTGTATACCACCAGAAAAATTAGTCAGTGTTTTTGGTGCATGACTTCCATCAGTCAGAAAGATATCATTGTGTGCTGATCCTTTCATCTCACTTCCCGAAAATCCTGAACCATATTCAAAGCCATGTACTGCATTGATGCTTAACATTGCTTTTCCTAAATCGGCATGAAGTTTATCAAATACCGGTTCTCCTAATCCCGGAGGACAGTTTTGAATAATACAGCTGATTTTTCCACCTACTGTATCACCGTCTTTTCTGACGCTGTCAATAAATTCAATCATCTCATTTGCTGTCGCAGGATCTGCGCAGCGCACGATATTCTCCTCACGCTGAGCTAATAATTCAGCAATAGGTAAAGCTTCCAGGTTAGGTGCATTGATCGTACCAACAGCAGATACATGGGCAAAAATGCCAATGCCATAATGCTCCAGTAATAATTTTGCAATAGCACCTGCCGCTACACGTGCTGCGGTTTCTCTGGCAGATGAACGGCCGCCTCCACGGTGATCCCTGATACCATACTTAGCATCATAGGTATAATCCGCATGCGAAGGGCGATAAACAGTTTTATTGTGCTCATAATCTTTTGAGCGGTGATCTTCGTTCGGAATCAGCAATGCTATCGGTGTACCTGTACTTTTTCCTTCAAAAATTCCGGATAAAATTTGTACCGTATCGCTTTCTTTCCGCTGTGTAGTGATCTTTGATTGTCCCGGACGACGTTTATCTAATTCCGATTGGATAAATTCAAGATCAATTGACAGTCCGGCAGGACAGCCATCTACGATAACGCCAATAGCCTCACCATGTGATTCTCCAAAAGTTGATATCCTGAATAAGTGTCCGAAGGTATTCCCTGCCATGTCTTTAATTTAAATAGTGTATGTTATTTCTAAGTAGAAGCTTAATTCAGGTTTACCTGTTATCAGGCTAATTCCTCAACTGTAAAACCCGCTTTTTGCAAGTGGTTCCAGAAATCAGGATATGACTTCTCAACAACCTGGAAATCTTCAATTTCTACTTCTTTAATCAGTAAGCTTAATGGTGCAAATGCCATAGCCATTCTATGGTCATCGTAAGTTGCGAAAGATACCTTATCCGGGAAGTTTAATCCTTCACAGTTTAAAGTATATACCTCATTTTCTTCATTTAAGATAACGCCAATTTTAGCCAGCTCATTCTGTAAAGCCAGAATTCTGTTGGTTTCTTTAATTTTAAGCGTTTCTAAACCTGTAAAAGCAAGATTTAAGCCTTTCGCTGCTGCACAAACAATAATTGTTTGCGCCAGATCCGGGCAGTCTTTTAAGTTTAAGATTGTTGTAGGTTGTGGTTCATTTTTGCTGGCTGATAAAGCTATTCCATCTGCAGTCCTTTTGGTGTTTACACCAAGGCCAATCATAATTTCCTGAATTTTACTATCACCCTGTAAACTTTCTTCTTTCAGGTGAGGTAACTCAAGAGCCGCCTGATCTGCCAGTGCAGCAATGCTGTACCAGTAAGAAGCAGCGCTCCAGTCAGGTTCTACAGTTAACGTAGCCTCCTGATATTGCTGCTGGCCGATATAGATATTATCACCGTTCCAGGTATGCGAAACACCCGCCGAAGCTAATAAAGCCAGCGTCATCTCTACATAAGGCCTGGAAGTTAATCCCCCTTCAATATTCAGTGAAAGACCAGCAAGAAGTTTTGGTGCAATAATCAGCAGGGCCGATAAATACTGGCTGCTCACATTTCCTTTAATAGAAACCTCAGCGCGTACGTTATTCAGTCCACCATTGATCAATAGGGGAGGGAAACCTTCGTTTTTAGCATACGAAATATCTGCGCCCAGGCTTTTTAAAGCGTCTACTAAGATTCCAATAGGACGTTCCTGCATTCTGGATGAACCGGTAAGCAAAAATTGCTGAGGGATAGTAGAGAGATAAGCTGTCAGAAAGCGCATTGCAGTGCCGGCATGACCCACATCCACAGTTTTTCTTTCATCTGTTTTATCCTCTTTTAATTCGGTGAGAATTCTGTTTAAGGTTACGGTATCAGCAGCATCAGACAGGTTATTCACCTTCACTAACCCTTTACTGATTGCAGCAATAATTAAAGCTCTGTTGCTCTCGCTTTTAGAACCCGTCAAGTTAATTGTCGCATGGATATCCTTTTGTCCCTTGAAGGAAACAACTGCATTTTTACGCATTAGTATTTATATTTTGAATTTAATATTTCCGGGAGCCTGATTAAAAGCTCCCGGAAACACTAAATGATTAAGATTTTACAGCTTCTGAAGCTTCAACGATTTCTTCTTCAGTTTTACCTTCGTTCATAATCTCAGTTTGTTTTCTGATTGATTCACCGTGAACCAATTCTAAAAATTTCTCTGTGAAACCAAGGTCTAATTTAAGTGCTTTAGCAAAAGCAGTTCCTTTTTTAAGGATTTCATCCCAACGGTTAACTTGCAGGATGGTTACTTTACTATCTCTTTTGTACTGACCGATTTTTTCAACGATAGCCATACGCTCGCTTAATTTCTGAAGCAGTACATCATCGATTTTGTCAATTTGTTTACGTAATTCAGCTAATTTATCTGCAAAAGCCTCATTGCTTGATTCTGGATCACGTAAGCTTAATTTAGCGATAAGCTCTTCTAAAGCAGCAGGGGTAACCTGTTGTTTAGCATCAGTCCATGCTACAGATGGGTCAATATGTGATTCAATCATTAATCCCTGCATGTCAAGGTCAAGTGCTTTTTGAGCAATGTAAGGGATCAGTTCACGGTTTCCGCAGATATGTGAAGGATCATTAATGATAGGTAATTCAGGGCAAAGTGTTTTTAACTGGATAGCAAGTTCCCACATTGGTTCGTTACGGAAAGAACTTTTTTCATAAGAAGAGAAACCACGGTGAATAGCACCTAATTTAGTAATACCTGCATTGTTGATACGCTCTAAAGCACCAATCCATAAAGAAATATCAGGATTTACCGGGTTTTTAACTAATACAGGGATATCAACACCTTTCAAAGCGTCAGCAATTTCCTGTACAGTGAAAGGGTTAGCTGTTGATCTTGCGCCGATCCACAGAATGTCTACACCAGCTGCCAATGCTTCTTCAACATGTTTAGCATTAGCTACTTCTACAGCTGTTGGTAATCCAGTTTCAGCTTTAGCTTTTTTCAACCACTCCAGACCAATACTTCCAATTCCTTCGAATTCTCCCGGACGGGTACGTGGTTTCCAGATCCCTGCTCTTAATACAGATACCTTACCAGTTGCAGCCAATAAATGTGCTGTTGATAATAACTGATCTTCAGTTTCTGCACTGCATGGTCCAGAGATGATAAGTGGTTCGTTTTTGACGTTGATCCAGCTCGATAATGGCTGAATGTTTAAATTTAATTTCATGATGAGGGGGATTTTAATGTGAGTATATGTTTAGTGTTTTAATGCTTTATATTCAGACGGTATCATTTTTTTGATATTCGCCCATGATGTTAAAGTTTACAGTGTATTTCAGTGCTTTGCGGATGGCGATGTCATATTTTTCACTCTCTAACCATTCCACGTCTACATAAAAATAATATTCGCTTCTTTTACCTAAAACGGGCATAGACTGGATCTTACTTAAGTTTACATTCTGCTCTGCAAAAATGTTCAGTATTTTAGATAGTGCACCTACATGGTTACCTACCTGGAAACAGATAGAAGCTTTGTTGGTCTCAGTCAAATCTTCAGTTTTATCGTTCTTAAGAATCAGGAAGCGGGTGTAATTCTTTTTGTTGGATTCAATTCTTCTCTCTATAATATTTAAGCCATAAAGCTCAGCTGCTAAAGAGTTTGCAATAGCAACAGTGTCAGTTAACTGCTCGTCTCTGATTTTTTTTGCACAGGCAGCAGTATCCACACTTTCCACTACTTTAAGATGAGGAAATTCATCAAAGAAATCAATGCACTGACGGATCGCAATAGGGTGAGAGGTAACAAACTTCACATCCTCCAGTTTTACTCCTGGCAGCGCCATTAAGTGCAGTTGTATAGGAAGGTAAACCTCACCTGTAACTGCAAAATTGTATTCTCTGATCAGTGTGTAGTTTGGTAAAAGACTACCTGCAATTGAATTTTCGATAGCCATTACTACATAGTCAACTTCCCGTGCTTCAAGCACTTCGCATGTTTGTTTAAAGGAATTACATTCGACAGTTTTAATGTCTTTGCCAAAGAATTTGAAAGCAGCTTCTTCATGAAAGGAGGCTTTAATACCTTGTATTGCTACTCGTGTTACTTTTTTCATTTTTATAATCTTCTGCGTTAATTTTTGCTTTAAACAAAAAAAAGTCCCGGCATGCTGCCGGGACTTTTCATATACAATTTATGTTGTTTCTTTTGATTGCATATCAGTCCCGGCTCTTACTAAAGTAGTAGAAGTAGCTAAACCAATATGTAGTGATGTTTCTCATTTTTTTTTTGTGGTGGACACCTAAAATAGTATCCTGCATTTTTAATCTTTGTTTTTTCAAATGTAGCAACAAAATTTAATTTGTCAAATTTAATTTAAAAAAAATTATTTATGGTGGCTCAGGGGTGTGGAATGGGCAATTTTATTTTTTTCCTCCGCATCTTTTAGCTCCTGCTGCATCACTTTTGCAATTTGTGTACTTCCATCATGGCTCCATCCCGGAGGATTAAACATGTACTTGAGTTTATTCATTAAGCCTGGTGCACGTTTCATATCCGCAGTCATGGCTTTAAATTCATGAAACACAATATTTACCGGCCCTGTGTCTTCTGGCTGATGTGTAAGGCCGTATACAACGGTTTCTTCCGGTAGTTCTTCCTGAAAAGTTCCGAACATCCTGTCCCAGATAATTAAGACCATACCCATATTTTTATCCAGGTAACGGATATTACTTGCATGGTGTACCCGGTGATGAGAAGGGGTAACCAGGAAGTATTCCAGGACAGGGTGTAGTTTTCCTACTGCCTGTGTATGCACCATATTTCCATAAAGCTGGGTAACCAGATAAGCGAAAAGTATGTCTATAGCCGAGAAACCCATAAATGCCAGCGGCAAATAAAAGAAAACGCGGTATAACGGTTCAAAAACAGTAGACCGGAACCCTGTGGTCAGATTAAACAATTCGGAAGAGTGATGTGTCACATGCATCGCCCAGAAAAATCTGATATAATGACCTGAAGTATGTAGTATCCAGTATAATAAGTCTTGTGCAAGTACCAGGACTATCCAGTAAACTACTATATTTTTGATTTCAAATAACCGGAAATGGTAACAGTAATCCAGTAAAAAAAACGTAGCTGTTTTTGTAGATATATTAATTAAAAAGGCTAACCCCATCAGGTATACGTTAGTCCAGGTATCTTTTTTAGCATATAACTTCCTGTCATGCATGTAACTGATATACATTTCTACTATAGAAATGACAATTAACAGGCCGAACAGGAGGGAGAGCGTTATATTTCTAGGATCATTTAGCATAGGTTAAATTGTAATATTCCAAACTTTCGACGATGTCGCTTTCTGAAACTCTACAGTTGTAAGTGCATTTTCCAATGCTTTGCAATAATGAAAACAGCACATTACCATGTTCATTTTTCTTATCGCTCTGCATGAATACAGAAAGTTGGGCGAATGATTTTTCTTTAATTTTATAAGCAGGATATACTTTGGAGATATACTGACGTATTTCTTCCAGTTCTTCTGCTGTAAGTGTACTGTTTTTATGAGAAAGATAAGCTTCACAGATCATTCCTATAGCGATTGCTTCGCCATGGGTCAATGGTTTTTTATCATTGCTCAGCGAATAGCTTTCTACGGCATGGCCGATAGTATGACCAAAGTTTAAGATTTTTCGTAAACCTTTTTCATGCGGATCGGTAGTTACAACCTCATTTTTGATTGCTACAGAACGGTGTATTGCGGCAGTGGTTATGTTTTTATAATCAGCTGCTTTTAATTGGTGATAGTATTCCTGATCAACAATTAATCCGTGTTTTATCATTTCTGCAAATCCTGAAAGCAGTTCACGCTGTGGCAATGTTTTCAGGAATTCTGCTTCAATAAATACCGCCTGAGGTAAACTGAAAGTACCGACCATGTTTTTTACATTATCGATGTCAATACCGGTTTTTCCACCTACAGAAGCATCAACCTGTGATAACAAAGTAGTCGGGATATTGATAAAATCAACACCACGTTTATACGTAGAGGCCACAAATCCGCCCATATCCGTAATCACACCGCCACCCAGATTAATCACCAGGCATTTACGGTCTGCTTCGAAATCGAGCAAAGTCTTCCAGATGCCAATACAAAAATCAATGTTTTTGTTCTCTTCACCCGGATCAGTTTCGATCAGATCGAATCCGCTGAAATCGTCGAGCATATCCCTGAATACCGGTAAACAAAGTTCGGCCGTATTTCTGTCTGCAAAAACAAATACATTACTGTATTTGCCGTTTTCAATGATTTCTGCTAATGGTGCTAATCTGGTATCAAAATATATATTGTGCCCAGCACTTTCGAGTTTATTCATTATACTATTTTAATTTGGTTACCCATAAAATCAATCAGGTCACCGGTACGTACTTTCAAGCGCTTGCGATAATCTACATTTCCATTATACTTAACCAGACCGTCTTCTACTACTGTTTGAGCTTCACCGCCACTTTGAACAAGTCCGGTAGCTTTTAGCAAAGAAATAAGGGGAATAAATTCGCCTTCTAATTTAAATTCTATCATTGTACTGCAAATTTACAATTATTTATAAACGGATTAGCAAATGATAGTCCCGGAATTTATATTTTTGCGTCCGTTTGACTAATATATCAATCCAAATGCAAGTATCCCCAGGGAAAAAACTAAATTTTGACAATACGGAGATAGCTTTTCGTAATAAATCAAAATCAGAACTAAACAGCGCATACTGGTTATTCAAAATAATGAGTAGCAATTTTTTGACTCAGGTAGGCCCGCCTGTGACAAATTTATTTTTAAACATCGGATTACCGATCCAGGGAATTATCAAATCTACAATCTTCAAACAGTTTTGCGGTGGCGAGACTATTGCAGAGTGTGAGCATACGATTGCTCAGCTGGCGGACGGTAAAGTAGGTACTATCTTAGATTACTCTGTTGAAGGAGAAGATGAGGAGCATGTATTTGATTTTACCTGTGCAGAGATTATCAGAACGATAGACCGTGCGGCAGGAGATAAGCGTGTTCCGATTACTGTTTTTAAGGTTACCGGGATCGGACGTTTTGCTTTACTGGAGAAACTGGATGCTAAAGCTGAACTTTCAGCAGAAGAGCAAAAAGAGTTTGAAAGAGTTAAAAAACGTTGTGAGCGTATTTGCAGAACAGCATTTGAAAAAAATGTGCCTGTAATGATTGATGCAGAAGAGACCTGGATCCAGGATACTATTGACGCATTGGCTTTAGATATGATGATTCTTTTTAACAAAGAGAAGCTGATTGTTTATAATACTTATCAGTTGTATCGTCATGATAAACTTGCGCATTTAAAAGCAGATCATATGGTCGCTGCAAAAGCAGGATTTATTTTAGGTACTAAGATTGTTCGTGGAGCTTATATGGAAAAAGAGCGTAAGAGAGCTGCCGAAAGGGGTTATCCTTCGCCAATTCAGCCAGATAAAGAAGCTACAGACAGAGATTATAATGAAGCTATTACTTACTGTGTTGAACATATAGAGCAAATTGGTGTAGTTTGTGGAACACATAATGAAGCAAGTTGCAGAGTTTTGGCAGAATTGCTTGATAGCCATCAGATTAAACATGATCACCCTCATGTATATTTCGCGCAATTGTTAGGAATGAGTGATAACCTGAGTTTCAATTTATCTGATGCAGGATATAATGTAGCTAAATATGTGCCTTATGGCCCTGTTAAAGCTGTTATGCCTTATTTATTCAGACGTGCGCAAGAAAACACTTCGGTTGCAGGACAAACCAGCAGAGAGCTTGATTTGATTGCGAGAGAAAAACAGAGAAGAAACGGATAATTTCCAGAATCATTGATGAAAGCCGCCTTACAGACCAATTGTAAGGTGGCTTTCTGTTTTAAAGGGTCTTGACCCGATTTCTTTTATCATAAAAAGCCCCCTGTTTAAATCGATAAACAGGGGGTTAGAAAAAAAACTTAATTCGTATAATTCCAGGCTGATTTTTAGCCTAGTGCTTTTGCTGCTGCATAGCCTGGGCGGCGTCAATGCCTAATCCGCTGGCAATTGCCATGCCTAAGCCAATATCAGCTCTGAACCAATGGCACAGTTGCAGATTGATAATCTGATCCCTTCTGGGGCCGCTAATGCCGCTCATTGCACCAACGATATTGTTGATTAGATTTTTGCGGTCGCTATCGCTCATGACCTTGCGGTATAGGTCACCTGGCTGGGTATAGTGATCATTATCGCCTTCACCTTCGTTTCTGTCATACCAGTCTGCAACATTAGATTCTAATTCCCATGCCGGTTCTTTATAGCTTTCATCAGGAACGACATCACCAAAGCTATTTGGATAGTAATTTGGTTCTTCATTTCCATTATCATCTATACGCATTTGTCCGTCACGGTGATAATTGTTCACCATAAAAGGGCATGCATTTACAGGAATCTGCTCATAGTTTACACCTAAGCGGTGACGGTGTGCGTCAGCATACGATAATATACGTCCCTGCAGCATTTTATCAGGAGAGAAACCGATTCCGTCAACCAGGTTAGAAGGAGCAAAGGCTGCCTGTTCCACATGTGCAAAATAGTTTCTTGGTACCTGGTTCAATTCAATTTCGCCCACTTCAATCAATGGGAATTCACCATGTGGCCATACTTTAGAAAGATCGAAAGGGTTCCATTTGAAGGTTTTAGCTTCTTCTTCTGTCATCACCTGGATTTTCATCGTCCATTTCGGAAATTCTTTATTGTCAATTGCTTCTACTAAATCACGTTGGGCATGATCCATATCCTGCGTACGCATAGCATCAGCTTCTGGTCCTGTGAAGTTTTTAATTCCCTGCTGGGTTTTAAAATGGAATTTAACCCATACACGTTCGTTATCAGCATTGATCATAGAATAGGTATGGCTACCAAATCCATCCATATGACGATAAGAGAAAGGTGTACCACGGTCAGACATCAGGATCATCACCTGGTGAAGACTTTCGGGATTTAATGACCAGAAGTCCCACATCATTGCCGGGCTTTTCAGGTTAGTCCTTGGCTCACGCTTTTGAGTATGAATAAAATCACTGAATTTTTTAGGGTCTTTGATAAAGAAAACCGGAGTATTGTTACCTACTAAATCCCAGTTACCATCTTCTGTATAGAATTTAAGTGCAAATCCACGTGGGTCTCTTTCAGAGTCTGCACTTCCTTTTTCACCACCTACAGTAGAAAAGCGTAAAAACATTTTACAGGTATTACCTATTTTGTTAAATATTTTTGCTTTTGTATACTTTGATATATCATGGGTGACCGTTAATGTACCATATGCACCTGTTCCTTTGGCATGTACTACTCTTTCTGGAATACGTTCACGATTAAAGTGAGCCATTTTCTCATGTAAGACAAAGTCCTGTAATAATAAAGGGCCTCTTCTGCCTACTGACTGAGAATTTTCATGCTCAGCATAGGGTCTGCCGGAAGCAGTTGTTAATTTGCGCGTTGGTTTGTTCGTTTCTTCCATGGTTATTTCGTTTTGCTGTGATAAAAGTAGATAGTATTATCATGGTAAACCAACACCTAATTTCTATACTGATATAGAGTTTGTCTATGAGGATTTATAAGTATTATCAATATCAGCTATTTAACCCTGAAAGGTTGTCTGCCCATCATCAGGTCTCCGAATAATAAAAAGTCACTTGCCAGGCTAAATAAAGGATATTTAAAAGTGGCTGGTTTGTTTTTCTCAAAAAAGAAGTGCCCTGTCCATGCGAAGCCGTAACCTGCAACAGGTATTAGCGCGAAGAAAATGAAGGCATGGAAAAGCATAGCTGTAATAAAGCAGAGGCCGATAAGACCGGTACCCACAAAATGTAATATTCTATTAGTGGTATTCTGATGTTCCTGCAGGTAAAAAGGGTAAAATTCTTTTAATGTTTTGTATTTGTGATCTTGCATTTGCTGATTGTTGTTCATCTATATTAATATACCGTTACTTTTTAAGAAGGCTCCGAGGTTTTCAGGTTTTTCTGTCATGAGTAAAGTTTGCAGTCCGGCTTTTTTTGCGCCTTCAAGGTGACCCGGGGTATCGTCTATAAATAACGTCTCTGCGGGATTCAGATTGTTTTCATTAATTACTTGTTCAAATATCTCTACATGCGGCTTACGAAGTTTCATCAGTTGAGAATAATAGGTTTTCTCGAACAGGTGATCATTGTTTGGTACGTCATGTTCTCTTTGAAGATAATCCATGATATAGTCATAGTGGATCTGATTGGTGTTGCTTAAAAGAAAAGTCCGGTAGTTTTTCTTTGCTTCGAGCAATACTTTATGCGTATCGGGGTGAACTCCGATCAATAAACTGTTCCATGCAGCGTCAATTTCTGTATCTGTAAGGGCTGGATTTTGTGCAATTTCCCTTATTCCGTCTCTAAATTGGGCAGCAGTAGAGGTTCCTGTCTCTAAATCGTTAAATATATTATGATGTCCTGAATGCCCGAAAAAAGTTTCTATATTTGGTATACCTAGTTGTTTCAGAGAGTTTTGTGTGATTCTGAAGTCTATTTCGAAGATAACATTTCCGTAGTCGAAGATTATATTTTTAATTTTTTGCATAAAACTATTTTTAAAATTCGATACAAATATGTAACATTGCACTCGCAAAATCTAATAAGATTTTACGCGGGCCATTAGCTCAGTTGGTTAGAGTAGAAGACTCATAATCTTTTGGTCGATGGTTCGAGCCCATCATGGCCCACGTCTTTTAAACGCCGTTTTCATACCGAGAACGGCGTTTTTGCTTTGATTTAAAGTCGTTTCAGCTCTAGAGCGATGTCTTACGTGGGTTTATTAAAGTTATTCTGCGTAATTTTGAGTAGATGAAATTCTTTAACATGGGAGGACTAGAAAAATCGAGTATTCTTTTTAAGCAAATCACTGAAATTGTAACGCATTCGAGACAAAAAGCATATCAGAATAGCAATGCTATTTTGCTGCAAATGTATTGGCAAATTGGGCATATTATTATTGAGGATGAGCAGCATGGTAACGCTAAGGCAGCATATGGGAAAGCGGTGTTAAAAAATTTAGCTCAACAACTTACAGTTGAATTTGGAAAAGGTTTTGATGAACGTAACTTGAACAATATGAGGGCATTTTACAATGCCTTTCCAATTTGGAACGCAGTGCGTACCGAATTGAGTTGGACTCATTATAGAATTATATGCCGTTTGGATGCAGAAAATCTCAGAAATCAATATGTAATCCATGCAGTTGAAGCTGGTTGGGACACACGCACCTTGCAACGTAATATCACATCACAATACATCGGACGTGTATTAGATACAAGTAAACAAGAAACTCCAAGAGCTCAACAATTAGTAAAAGATCCTTATATATTTGAATTTTTGGGCTTACCAATGGAGACCAAGATCTCAGAGAATAAAATAGAAACAGCCCTAATTAATCATCTACAGCAATTTTTAATGGAATTGGGGAAAGGCTTTGCTTTTGTTGCAAGACAGCAACACATTGTAACTGATACGTCTGACTTTTTTATTGATTTGGTTTTTTACAATTATTATCTGAAATGCTTTGTTTTAATTGATCTGAAAACTGATGAACTAACTCATGGAGCAATTGGGCAAATGGATATGTATGTCAGGATGTACAATGATTTGAAAAAAGGTGAGGATGATAATCCAACCATTGGTATTATACTTTGTACGGAGAAAGATGAAACTATCGTTAAATATTCCATATTAGCAGAAAACGAGCAATTATTTGCAAGTAAGTATCGTTTATACCTGCCGAAAGAAGATGAATTGAAAGAGCTAATAGAACAAGATAGGATAAGATTTGAACTTGACAATAACCTTGAAGAATAGTGTTAAAGTTTTTTAGCCAAATCTGCAATTAAACCTAAATCAGACAAGAAATGGTTCGAGAAGCACCCAGTTTGGCCCACTAACCCTTTCATGAAAATGAGAGGTTTTTTTCGTTTCTAAAGGCAGGTTTTTAGCCTTCATCACTGGCTTTGGCTTCGTCCACGAGTCAGGTTCAACAGAAATTTTTGTTTAACTGCACGCAAAAATGTAAAGTAACTCTGCGTGCCAAACAACCATTTGTATGGCTAGTGTTACTGCTAAAATCTACTCCCATCGCACGAGAAAATTTGTAAGCATATACATATCACGAGTTGAACTAGCCCGTGATATTTACATGCTTAGTTTTTTATATTTGTGGAGCGAATGCCTGCGGTTCTTTTATTGTTTTTACACGGTATTAAATTACACTGATCAGTTCGGATATCCGGTTAGATATGCCGACTTCGTTATCATACCAGGCTACTACTTTAACCAATTTTCCGATAGCTTTAGTCATAGTGCCATCTACAATTGATGAGTGTGGGTTCCCTAAAATATCTGAAGATACAAAAGCCTCTTCAGTATATTGCATAATACCTTTTAATGTGGTTTCTGCATAACGTTTTAATGCCTCATTCAGTTCAGTTATTGAAACTTCTTTTTTAAGGTTGATCGAGAGATCGACAATTGAACCGTCAATCACCGGAACGCGGTATGAGTAACCGTCCAGCTTACCTTTAAGGCTCGGTAAAACATCGCCGATGGCTTTTGCTGCGCCGGTACTTGTTGGGATAATATTATAAGCTGCGGCACGAGCCCGGCGAAGATCTTTGTGCGGTGCATCCTGCAAGTTTTGATCAGCAGTAAAAGCATGAACTGTAACCATATAGCCTGATTCAATTCCATATTCTTTTTCTAATATGTGCAGCACCGGCGCGATACTCCCTGTAGTACATGAGGCGGTAGAGTAAATTTCATCATCACTTATTAATTCATTATTAACTCCATGGACAACGGTTTTGATGCCGCCTGTCGCAGGTGCCGTGATCAATACTTTTTTAGCTCCTGCATGAATGTGAGCTTCGGCAGCTTTTTTATCGGTAAATCTTCCGGTCGATTCAATCACCCGCTCAATTCCTAACTCTCCCCAAGGCAGTTTTTCAGGATCTCTTTCGCTCAATAGTTTAATTCGTTTTCCGTTAACAACCAGGTTGTCTCCATTGACGCTGACCTCTCCTGGAAAACGACTGTGAGCGGTATCATATTTAAGTAAATAAACCAGTGTATCTATGTCTGTCAAATCGTTTATTGCGACAACTTCAATGTTCGGTTTATTCTGTAAAGCGCGTAAGGTCATTCTGCCAATGCGGCCAAATCCATTAATTGCAATTTTCATATTGTTTACGTTTTATTAGTATTAGATTATACCTGAATTAGCTGAAAAATGATTATTCACTTCTTTTATTGATCTCTTTCGAAACTTTTTGTACCATATTATCCCCAACGCAATCATCAGGAAATAAACCGTTCCCAGCAAAATTAAAACTCCAGTGTTTATGCCTAGAGAGATTGTGTTACCATTTTTTGAACCTTGCTCGGCATTGATGGAACACATGGCACACTGCGCTACCGATTGCGGAGAGTTTATAAATGTTAAAGACAAGATAAGCACAAAAGCAAGTGACGCATCTGACTTGGGTAATATTTTCAACCTCATCGTTTCAAAGTTTGGACTGGAAGAAACAGGTATCTTCTTATTCGGACATGGGCATTGAGCCTCTTTGTCGTCATTATAAAGCGTAACTGCCAAATCTCTTCTAATATCAGTTTTAAACGGCCGATGGCTATTGGACAAACGTCTTTGACCATCAATGTAACTTCCATAAAAATTGTTAATCATCGTTTTCCGGTTTTAATAAGTATATTGATTAATGCTAGTGTAATTCTTCTTTTATCATTATTTGAACTTATAGTTCAATGGTCATTTTCAATCAATTTGTCCCGCCTCCCAGGCTGCGGTACAAATCAACAATTGCGGAAAGCTCCTGCCGCTTGATGGAAGCGAAATCAAGTTCGCTTTGCAGGACGTTTCCTTGTGCTATGATCACTTCCAGGTAGTTCGCCATGCCGTTTTGAAAAAGTGAATTGGCATTTGCAGTCGCATGCTGAAGCGTTACGACACGTTTACCCACAATAAGTTCCTGATGTTTTAATTTCGCAATCTTTACCATTGCGTCGGATACTTCTCCAACAGCTTTCAAAACGGTTTGCCGGAAAAGGATAACCGCCTTCTCCCGCTCAATATCAGTTAATTTATACTGTGTAATTAATTCCTTATGTTGCAGTAATGGCTGTACGATACTCGCTCCAACTACTCCAAAGAGGGAGCCTGGTATATTGAACCAATTGCTTGCTTTCAGTGCATTGGCACCTCCACTGGCAGTGATCCGTAGTGCGGGATACATTTGAGCCTTACTGATACCTACTTTCGCATTCGCGATGACTAAGTCTAACTCTCGGCTTCTAACGTCTGGCCGTCGGCGAACCATAGCTGATGGTACACCCGCCGAAAGCTCGACAGGAAACTTGATTTCATCGAGGATGGCGTGACGGCGGATGGCGACCGGCAGTTGCCCAGCAAGAATATGAAGTGCATTTTCCTGTAAAGCAATCTCTTGCTCAAGTTGCGGAATAAGCTCTGCCGCTATAAGTTGCTGTGCCTGCGCCTGCTGAACAGCCAGGGATGTAACCTGCCCGAAATTGTATTGCACGGTTACTATGTGCAATGTACTATCATTTAAAGCCATGTTATGCTTTGCGACCCGTAGCTGTTGGTCTAGCATGAGCAGGTTGAAATAGCCCTTGGACACGTTGGCAATAAGATCTGTTTGCAAGGTTTTCCTTACTTCATCACTTTGCAAGTAGGCAGCAAGCGCAGCTTTATTGGTGTTTCGAATCCTTCCCCAGATATCGGCTTCCCAGGAAAGGCTTGCTCCGGCAGAATAATCTTCAATATGATTGGAACCTAAAAACTGGCTGGATGTCAAACCATTGAGACTGTATTTCGACGGAATAATCGTGCTGCCTGTGATATTTAAGTCGAGGGTCGGTACATTGTTCCACTTGGATTGCCTTACAATATGCTGCGCTTCTTCTATGTTTTTTAGTGCGATATGCATGTCGAAGTTTTTTTTCAGCGCACTGTCAATCAGCGCCAGTAATACTTCGTCACGGAAAAAGCTCTTCCATGGCAGAGCACCTATACCCACGGTGTCTTTTGCTGCCTCATCATTGAAGGCAACCGGCAATTCTGCTTTGGGTGCCTGTACGTCTTTGTAGATTTTACACCCCGCAACCGTAAAAAGCAGCCCAATAATTGAGATGATTCGAGAATAATTTTTCATTGAATATGTTAAATATTTAAATGCTTATTAATTGACTGCTTCAGCTTCGGGTACTAGTTCAGGTTCTGAATGAATCTGCTTACCGGAAACTTTTTCATGCAGCGCCTGGAAGACCACAAATAGAACCGGTATAATAAATAATCCCAGAACGACCCCGCCCAGCATACCTCCGGCCGCGCCGATACTGATAGAATGATTACCCATGGCAGAGGGACCGGTAGCGCGCATCATAGGAGAAATACCTGCCACGAATGCGATAGATGTCATAATAATCGGACGAATACGAAGTTTGGCAGCCTCCAGTGCCGATTCCACCAGTGTGTGGCCGGCATGTCTGCGTTGCACAGCAAATTCCACGATTAGAATAGCATTTTTTGCCAGCAATCCGATTAGCATAATGAGGGCTACCTGGATATAGATATTATTATCAATGCCCGTCAACCCAATTGCTATAAAAACTCCGATAATACCGGTTGGTACGGAGAGCACTACCGCGAGGGGTAGGATATAGCTATTATATTGAGCGCATAATAAAAAGTAAACGAATAAAAGAGAGAGAACAAAAATGATCACCGATTGGCCGCCGGAAGAAATCTCCTCTCTTGTCATTCCGGAAAACTCGTAAGAATAACCTGTGGGCAGCACGTTTGCGGCAACTTCGCGAACTGCCTGAATCGCACTTCCTGTGCTATAACCTGGTTTTGGCACAGCATTGACACCTATTGAATTGAAGAGGTTATAACGGGTGATAACTTCCGGGCCATATACTCTTCTCAACCTTATCATCGTTTTAACAGGCACCATGTTACCCATTTTGTTCTTCACATAAATTTGATTCATGGAGGCTGGATCGGCACGCTCTTCCTGCTCTGCCTGTACCATAACCCTGTAATACTTCCCAAACCGATTAAAATCGGAAACCTGGGCGCTGCCGAAATAGGATTGCATTGTGCTTAGCACATCTTTTTCATCAACCCCCAGTTGCTCGATTTTTTCATGATCCAAGACCATTTGATATTGAGGGTAATCTGCTCGAAATGTAGTAAATGCAACCGCGATTTCCTTGCGCTTCATTAATTCGGCAATAAAGTGGTTTGCAATACCTCCAAATTTATCCAACTTACCACCTGCCTTATCCTCCAGGACAAAATCAAGTGCATCTACATTGCTGAATCCCGGCACAGTCGGAAAAGAAAATACGAAGCTCTGGGCACCTTTTATAGTATTAAGACGCTTTTGCAGTTCAGCTATATTTGCACCGACATCATTCATTTCACCCCGTTCACCATCTTTTTTCATCCTAAAGAAAGCGACACCGGATGATGGGCTTGTTGAATTAGTCAACACATTGAAACCTGCCACTTCATTGAAAGCAAATTTTGCTTTCATATCTCTCACTTTGTTAGCCGCTTCATCAAGTATTGCCTGTGTTCTGTTCATAGAAGATCCTGGCGGAAGATTCACCGATATTGCGATAAAGCCTAAATCTTCAGATGGAATAAAACCGGTTGGCGTCCTTCTAATAAGCCATCCTGTAATCAGAACAATAAGTACCAGCCCTCCAATACTGATCCACTTGAATTGGATCATTTTCTTTACAGCTCCTATATACTTACCGGTCACATTTTCAAATCCCTTATTGAAAGCAAAGAAAAATCGCTGTTTAAAAGTCATTGGCTTTTCGTGGCGATCATGATTCACATCTTTCAATAATAATGCACATAAAGCCGGGCTAAGGGTTAGCGCATTCAGTGCAGATATGGCAATTGCAATTGCCAGGGTGAACGCGAACTGCCGGTAAAACACACCAGCTGAACCCTTCATGAAACCGACTGGAAGAAATACAGCCGCCATTACCAATGTAATTGAAATGATTGCGCCAGTGATTTCATGCATGGCGGCCATAGTAGCTTTCTTTGGCGTCATGTTCCGATGCTCTAATTTGGAATGCACTGCCTCGACCACCACGATCGCGTCATCCACCACAATTCCGATGGCGAGTACAAGCGCAAATAAGGTCAGCAGATTGATGGAAAATCCAAAGACAGACATAAAGAAGAAAGTACCAATAAGGGCTACAGGGACAGCTATTGCTGGAATCAATGTTGAGCGGAAGTCCTGCAAGAATAGATACACTACGATAAAAACCAGGATGAAGGCTTCTATCAAAGTATGCTCGACCTGGCTAATGGATTGATCCAGCATATCTTTGGTATTGTAAAGTATCTGTTGTTTAATTCCGGGTGGAAAATCCTTCTCTGCCTTTTTTAGAAACTCAGCTACCTTGGTCTGTATTTCCCTTGAATTAGAGCCGGGCAATTGTATAACCTGGAATAGAACACTTTGTTTGTCGTTCACGGTATTGAGCGAACTGTAAGTATAGCTACCCAGCTCAACCTTTGCAACATCTTTAAGTTTCAACATACTACCATCAGCGTTCGCTCTGATGATCATATTTCCATATTCCTCGGGCTTGGTGTATTTTCCAGGATACTTAAGTACGTATTCAAAAGACCGGTTGCTTGACTCGCCAAATCTTCCCGGGGCTGCTTCCTGATTTTTGCTTTTAACGGCTGTCATTACCTCCGTTGGAGTAATGCTATAATTGGCCATTTGTGCCGGATTAAGCCAAATACGCATGGAGTAATCTTTGTTGCTACCGTAGAAAGTCACCTGGCCAACGCCTTGTATTCGTTTAAGCTCAGGAATTATATTTATTTGTGCGTAGTTGGTCAGATAAGTTGCGTCATATAATTTAGGCTTTTCACTCATCAGGTTAATCGCCATAATGAGCGAATTCTGCACTTTTTGTGTGGTGATGCCAGCCTGAACCACCTCCGGCGGTAAAAGTCCGGTTGCCGACGATACACGATTCTGAACATTTACTGCCGCCTGGTCAGGATCAGTACCTAATTTAAAGTAAACTGAAATGGTTAAGGTTCCATCGTTGCTCGAAGTGGAACTCATATAGGTCATATTTTCGACCCCATTGATCGCTTCTTCTAATGGCGGTGCTACTGCACGTACCATAGTTTCAGCATTTGCGCCAGGATAATTGGCTGACACCTGTACGACAGGGGGAGCTATATCAGGGAATTGTTGTATAGGTAGTCCCATTAGGCCTACCGCACCGAGAATTACCAGCATGATGGAGACCACCGTGGCGATAACCGGTTTATCGATAAAAACTTTTAACATGATGTAATAATTAGGGGTTAATTGCTGGCCAATTTTGCTTTAGTTATTTCAGGTTTAACAGGCATTCCATCTTTGAGGGATTCCAATCCTTTTAATACCAGACGATCACCTGTCTTCAAACCGCCAGAAATGTAATAAGTATTTCCAATTGAACCGGAAATAGTTAAGGCTACTTGTCTGGTCTGATTGCTTTGATCAACTATAAATGCAAAAGTTTTGTCCTGCATTTCGAATGTTGCAGCCTGAGGCACTTCAATAACGCCTGATTGTTTAAGTCCCAGTTTGATACGGCCTGAGTTCCCTGAACGAAGCAAACCTTCTTTGTTCGGAAACGTTGCCCTTAGTGTAATTGCACCGGTGGATTTATCGAATGCGGCATCTACCATATCCAGTTTACCTGTTTGCGGATAAGCGGTACCCCCGGAAAGTACCATTGTCACTGCTGAGGTGTTTTTTAATTTCTCACTAATAGAAGATCCTTTCAAACCATCCTTAAAGGCAACAAAGTCAGCTTCCCCAACAGAAAAGTAGGCATGCACTTCCCTATTATCAGATAAGTAGGATAATGGTTCAGAATCCGATGGTGCGATCAGGCTACCGGTTTTCTTCCCGAGACGACCGATATAACCGTTTACTGGAGCTTTGATTGTTGCAAATCCCAGTGTGATTCTTGCATTCCCAGCTTTTGCCAATGCTTGTTTTTCGTGAGCCGCCGCCGCATCATAAGCCGCCTGTGCGGTCTGCAATTGATATGGAGAAACCACTTTATTTTGTACGAGTGCGGTAAGTTTTTTTACTTCAATTTTTGCAGTTGCCACGTTTGCCTTCGCTGCTAATAGCTCGCCCTGGGCGTTGTTATACTCTTCCTGGAAAGGGCGGGTGTCAATCTGGAATAATGGTGTTCCTTTTTCAACGTAAGCACCTTCTTCAACCAGTATTTTTTCCAGAATTCCATTGACTTGAGAGCGAATCTCCACGTCGGTCTGGCCTTCAATTTTTGCCGGATATTCAGTATAAACCACCGCATCGGTCTGGTTTACTATTGCCACCTGAACCTCAGGCGCACTCGTGTTCTGCGCCTGTTGATTTCCCGGTGTACAGGAAGAAAATATGATAGCTGGAATTATCATTCCGTGTAATAGGTTTTTTTTCATAAAAAATTAATTGATATATTAGAAATGTGTACTAAAATGAGCGATGAGTTAAATTTCACCATTAGCTTTTTTACCGGACCTGTCTGTTATGCCTTCATGCATAATAATGGTAATAAGGTGAAATAAGTAAGTATACAATTACACCTGTAAAGCTGACGTATAACCAGATCAGCATTGTCCATTTGGCAATTTTGCGATGCCGGCTAATTTGATTGTTTAATCCCAATGCTATGGATAACAGGGCAAGTGGCACGACCAGGGCAGCAAAAAAGATATGAGTGACTAAAATGAAAAAATAAACTACCCTAAGTATACCTTCACCACCATAATTGGTAGAGGGTGTAGAAAAATGATAAAGCAGGTATGAAAACAGAAATAAGGAGGTAAATGAGAAAGCAAGGAACACAGAGGTTCGGTGTAAGCGTATTTTTTTACGACGTATCGCGCATAGCGCAATCAATAAAGCAAGGAAGGTCAGACCGTTAAGAATAGCGTTTATGAGCGGAAGCTTTGAAAAGTCGTATCCCTTAAATGAAGAGATCTTGGGCAAGAAAAAGGCAAGCGAAATTAGACCATTGATAGCAATAGTGAGTAGCCATGTGACCTGTTTATAATTTCTTTGTAGCATCAATTTAAAAATATGGTGTTAACAGTCGGATTCATTAACGCAGTTGGTTCCAGTGCTAACCATTTGAAATAGTTGTCAAATGATATCATAATTAAGTGATCAGTTAAAGTGAAATAACATACTATATGGTATGTTTTTAGGCAAGAGATTTGAATTGTCATTATTGAACTTTTAAGATATACGTACTATGTTATTTAAAAAATATTACTTTAATGAGTGAAGATAATTGTCAAACTCCCCCAAAAAAGTCATGTAATAGGCTTTTCCGAGCACTTTTCCCATGTTTCGGGCCCCATGATATAAAGTGATCACATACAAGGCAATATTTTGGGAATCATGATCTGCACTTAATTGACCTGCACTCTGAGCTCTGACGATCTCTTCCTCGATAACCTTCTGCCATTCACTTAAATTTTTTTTTAGTGCTTTACGAAAATGTTCATGTAAGGGTGCCATTTCCTGGATCAGGTTTACTGATGGACAACCATATTCGCAAGTCAGAACAGGATGTTCTATAAGAAGGTTTCTCAGCATCTTATAAAGATTCTTTCTGAAATCTTTGGTGGTACTGATGGATTTTTTTACAGCCGGCCAAAGCTCCTTGTGCATGACATCTGATATAAGCGCCATACCCATTTCTTCCCTGCTTTTGAAATGGTAGTAAAATGCACCTTTCGTTACTTTGGTTGTTGCGAGAATTTCATCAATACTTGTCGCCTGATAACCATTT
Organism: Pedobacter cryoconitis; assembly: GCF_014200605.1. Lineage (GTDB taxonomy): Bacteria > Bacteroidota > Bacteroidia > Sphingobacteriales > Sphingobacteriaceae > Pedobacter > Pedobacter cryoconitis_B. The sequence continues at coordinate 248,221 of NZ_JACHCE010000001.1, forward strand.
TTATAGATCAGGTCAAATGATTTTCTTAAAATTTCTATCCTGGTTAATTCTGCTTTGAACATTTCCATACCGATTAGTATGGCGCAAAGTTATTCATGTTTTGCTGGGATTTCCTAATTCCAAGTCGTCATGAATCTTTAAATGTCAAGTATTTGAAACGCCAAATTTAAATATATTTCGACAAAATAAGATTTAAAATAAATTTTAAGAATCTAATAATCAATTGTTTATATATTTATATTATTTATTGAGGAGATTTCTTATGATTTTTTAAAATGGCCTAAAATGCGCTATTTATGTCCTTTGAGACAACTAAATCAACTGGTAAATTTGTTGTCATGAAAGATGAGGTTTTTATATCCGGTAATATGAATCAGAAAAAAAAGGTCGTCATCGTTGCGATGACAGGTCGTATGCTTATTGATTTTGCAGGTCCTTCAGACGTATTTACCACTACCAATATATTTCTTAAAGAATATGGGTTGAACGGAGAATATGATGTACAAATTGTTACACCTACTGTTGATAAAATGGTTACCAGCGGAGCAGGAATGAAAATTTTATGTGATGTCAGTGCAATGGATATCAAGTCAAGCATAGATACACTCATTATTTGCAATTATGAGTTCCAGGAAAGTCCTTCTGACCTATTTCAGCCATTTTATACATGGCTTGCTAAAAGAACAGAAAAAAATACGCGTCGGATCGCTTCAGTATGTGCAGGCACGTTTGCTCTGGCAAAGGCAGGTCTTATAAACAACCGAAAGGTTACCACGCACTGGAACCTTAACGAAAAATTAAAGCACAATTACCCGCAATTAAACGTTGACACTAATTTCTTTTTTACCAAGGACGGTTATATTTACACTTCAGGTGGCGTCTCATCAGGAGTAGATATGGCTTTGGCAATGGTCGAGGAGGACTTTGGAAAAGAACTTGCCCTGAAGGTGGCCCGAGAATTAGTGGTTTATCTGTACAGACCCGGGTATCAAAGTCAGTTTGGTAGCTTGCTTCCTTCTTATAACAATTCTGGTCTAAGCCAAAAGTTAGGTAATTGGGTTTTAGAACACTTACATGAGACATTGGACGTTCGGCGAATCGCAGACCACTTAAATATTAGCCCGCGAAATTTTACCAGGGTATTCCATAAGCAAACTGGCATGCCCCCAGCTAAATTTGTTGAAAAAGTCCGGGTCGAGCAAGCTAGAAAATTTCTGGAAGACACAGATAATTCACTCGAAAATATTGCTGAGCTGTGTGGATTAGGCGGCCTTAGTTCTATGCGGAGAACTTTTTTAAGGCTACTGATGACTACGCCATCTGATTACCGCCGAACTTTCAGAACTTCTTTGAAAGATGCCGGCTTAGGTAAGTTACATCTCTTGAATGGGTGAGCTATGGTCAACCTTAGTATGCGTTTGTTCCTAATTTGATTATGTGCATCTAATGAAAAAAAAAATTACAATTATTTTTTTACTGATCAATCTTATCATCGGCTATTTTGCATTTAATCTTCAGCCAACCAAGATTGATTACAACCTAAGCGAAGAAAAAGTCGAGTTTTTAGTGCCCAATAATTTTCCAAAACCGATATATGATTTTAAAGGAAATTTATTGACGCCGACAGGATTTAAATTGGGCCGTCTTCTTTTTTATGATCGTCAATTATCATTGGATCAATCGATATCCTGTGGCAGCTGTCACCAATCATCCTCCGCATTCTCAAATTTTAACCGCCCGGTCAGCCGTGGCGTTAAAGGATGTGCTGGTAACCGGAATGCACCCGGCTTGTTCAACCTAGCCTGGCAGCGTGGATATATGTGGGACGGGCGAATCGACCAGTTTGATCTTTCCTCTCATAATGCAATTATCAATCCCTGCGAAATGGCGAACGATTTTGATCATATCAGCGCGAGACTTCAGGCAATAAAAGTATACCCGGTGCTATTTAAAAAAGCTTTTGGAGATAGCACTATCAAATCAAAATATATCTTAAATGCTCTTACTCAATTTATGGCCATGCTGGTTTCTGCTAATTCTAAATATGATAAGTACATACGTAAAGAGCCAGGTGGTAATTTCAACGATGAAGAACAGGAGGGTTATATTCTATTTAGACAAAAATGCAAATCCTGCCATCAGGAACCATTATTCACTGACCGAACTTATCGTAACAATGGATTAGATGTTCGGTCTCTGGACAAGGGAAGAGACAGTTTAACACGAACTGCTACAGACGTTGGGAAATTCCGTGTACCCTCTCTAAGAAACCTGGAGGTAACAGCTCCTTATATGCATGACGGAAGATTTGCGACACTTAATGAGGTTTTGGCACACTATGACCACGGTGTACAACCTAATCCCAACCTCGATCCGGAGCTAAAAAGTAATGCCAGGTTAGGTATCTCACTAAGCTTTAAAGAACAAAACAAAATCCTGGCATTTTTAAAAACACTTACTGATAAAAACTTTATAAACGATATAAGATTTCAAACGCCTTAGTAAAAAGGCTAATGAGCTTTAATCAATCATCCTGAATGTTATATTTAATACTGATATGTTACAAGAAACCTTAAAAGAACGATCTGCGTTTGCTCATCAACAATTAGAAAAAATAGTTGTAGCAAAGTTGAAATCTATACGAAGCCAAAAAGATTATGTTGAACTGCTTAAGCAATTTTATACTTACTTCAATCGCCTGGAGCATGCTATAGAACCTTTTATTACCGATGAAATTTTACCTGACCGTGCGGAGCGCCGGCACTCCGGGTTTTTAGCAAAGGACATCATTAGCCTTGGAGGAACAACCGATGATATTCCTGTTCCCAAAGTCCCAGAGATTAATAACCCGGTCCAGGCACTCGGCGCATTATATGTAATGGAGGGTTCTATTATGGGCGGACCAATTATCGTTCAGATGCTGAAGAAGTATGGGATTACAACAGGCACTTCATTTTTCTCCGGATACGGGTCCGAGACCCCAATTAAATGGGCTTGTTTTATGGAGTCTCTGAATAAAAATATCATGGCGTCGGCACAGCAGGAAGTAATAGAAACCGCTGTAGATACCTTCGATCGTTTTGCATTTGTCCTTAATAATCATTGAATTATTTAAATTGTTTGCGTGTATTTACAGATACGACTGCTTAATTATAAATTTAAGCTTGCCCTTCCTCATACATTGCAATGTACTCGAGGTACTCGTCCGGTTACTTTATAATATATTGTTTAGAGCCTGGCACCAAAGCGGATAGCTTAAAACTTTAAATTTTGTGTAACTCATGTGTAACGTAAGCGTTTTAACAAACAGATAATAAGTACTAAATTAGTGCTTTGTTTGAGCAGAAAAGGATGATTTTTTGCCTAAAGCATATTTCGAGTCTATAAGACTCATAATCTTTTGGTCGATGGTTCGAGCCCATCATGGTCCAAGCTTAAAAAGCCGTTTTTCGATAAGAAGAACGGCTTTTTAAGCTTGGTTTTAATGTCATTCCAGGATTCTTGAGCGATGTCTTATGTGGGTTTATTAAAGTTATTCTACGTAATTTTGACTAGATGAAATTACTTTTACATGGGAGAACTAGAAAAATCGAGTATTCTTTTTAAGCAAATTACTGAAATTGTAACTCATGCCAGGCAAAAGCATATCAAAGTAGCAATGCCATTTTGTTGGAGATGTACTGGCAAATTGGCTATCTTATAGTTGAGGATGAACAGCATGGGGATGCTAAGGCGATATACGGAAAAGGTGTGTTAAGAAATTTAGCTGAACAGCTTACGCTTGAATTTGGAAAAGGTTTTGATGAAAGTAATCTAAGAAATATCCGGCAATTTTTATATCGCTTTTCCAATTCGTGGCGCACTGCGTCACGAATTGAGTTGGACTCATTATAGAATTATAAGTCGTTTGGAAACTGAAAGTTTGAGAAATTAATATGTCTTGCATACAATTGAATCTGGTTGGAATACACATACCTTACAGCGTAATATCACGTCTCAGTATATCGGACGTGTATTAGATACGAGTAAGCAAGAAATTCCAAGAGCTCAACAATTAATAAAAGATCCTTATATATTTGAATTTTTGGGCTTACCAATGGAGACCAAGATCTCAGAGAATAAAATAGAAACAGCCCTAATTAATCATCTACAGCAATTTCTAATGGAGTTGGGGAAAGGCTTTGCTTTTATACCTGAACAGGTTAAAATGGGATCAAGTCCAAAGGTTTCCATTGATTGTTTCATTATGCCCGGTACAGAACTTTTGAAACAACCTGTACTCCAGACTACTGCTTTAAAAATGAAACCGCCCAGGATTCCCTTTGAAAATTTACCCTTTAAACTTCCCATAATAAATAAATGCTTTTCCACCAATGTAAGCTATTCGCGTTAAAGATTATCCTGGTGAGTAAAAAATGTCCGTAATTGTCCGCAGCTGTCTGCAATTGTCCGCAATTGTCCATGGGTTAGTCAAAGGGAAAATTATAATTTCATTAATCTTCATCCGGTTATGATTTGGTTGTGCCTGAATAGAGATCGGGGTGACACCACGTTGTAAACAGCCTTTAAGCATAGTAACTCTATGTCATTTCAACTAGTTGTTTTTACTTGGACTTGCCATGCTCTTACGTTACTTTAACACTGCTCTTACCCTAACGAGTACCCGGACAGTACTCAGGCAGTACCCGGCCGGTATAGATTGATTATTTAGCTATTTTGAATCTATTTACTAACAACACGGCCTTGTTTCGGCTGAGTCATTCCCATGCAAATTGAAAGCTTTCAAAGCAACTTCCAGAGCCATAAGAGCATCCCTGATAGCAAAGACTTTCTGTTTAGCGTGTCAGAATTTATGCTTAAAAAGAGACTGCTCCACAAGTTGATGACCTGATCCCTTACAGCACTGACTTTGGCTTAGTCCAAATGGCAGGTTCAACAGGATTTTTTGTTCAACTTCACGCAAAAGCGTTACAAAATCATAACTAAGATTTGCGTGCTTATGCAACTGATTATGGCTACTGTAAGCGCAAAAGTGTACGCCGATCACGAAAAAAAGGGCGATGGAACCTTCAATGTGAAAATTCTTGTTCATCACAAAAGACGAAGATCAGTCTTATGCTATTTCGAACCTTCCTTCTGAACTAACAGTATCATGGACATCCTCATAATTCCAATCTTCTTGTTATAGTTCTGGTCTGGTCAGTAATCCATCAGGAATTCCAGATCGAAAAGTTTTAACAGCTACACTTTCAGCTCTTTGTATAGAGCCAGGAACCAAAAATATAGCTGTGGGAGCATTATCTGTAGAGACATATGCTATTGTTTCTGATTATCTTGATCCAGTTGCATTACCCTGGGCAGATGGAAATAGTAGTACGTTAAGTTTACCTAAGTATTGCTTGATTTTCCTGAAATATACATTTAATGGCCATGCTATAAATTATTTAGTATTTGTTTTTTATAATCTGATGGTGAAATACCTGTTACTTTTTTAAATATTCTGGCAAAGTATGCCGGATCGTCAAAATTAAGTTCATTTGCAATTTCAGCAACATGCTTTCCCATATCCTGAAGTAAAATCCTGCTTTGTAAAACTGTGACTTCAATGATGAATTTTTTTGCTGATTTGTTTAAAATCTGATTAGAACATCTATTCAGGTAGTTTTCAGTAATGGCCATTTCCCTGGCGTAATAGGAAACACTTTTTTCCTGTACAAAATTTCTATAGACCAGCTCCTTAAAACGAAGGGCAATTAAATGGCTCTGTGAAAGAACAAAATGGCGGTCAGATAAGCTTAACAGCTTTTGGAACATCGCCTGCAGTAAAGGGGTAATGATCTGTATATCCGGTTTATTTTCCTGATATTCATGCAATAGAAGATCACTTAATGCTCCAATATATGGACTTGTTTTTTTATTCAGTTTGATGATAGGATTGATGTCGAACAATTTAAGCAGATCCTGTCTGGAAAGAATTTCATTTAATAGATCGTTCTCAAAGACTACAATAGTTCCCTCCGGATCAGCAGATACTTCATTCATTCCAACTACATGGCCTGCACCAACAAAAACCACAGCAGGAGCTTCAATACATTTCATCTCTGTACCCAGTTGTTTTTTAATGAAACCACTTTTAAGATAAATAACATAATTGTAATCCGGCCTGAAAAGTGTGGTTGGTGTTTTTAAGAATTTAGAATGGTTTTGATAATCGTATACCTGTACCATTGCATTCTTAAACTGTGCAGTCGAATAGGTATTTACAAAACGGCTGATATATTCAGCGGATGATATGTGTTTAATTCCTTTAGTCTTTGAGGTATCCATTGGCAACAGATCTGAAAGTACAATGCAAAAGTAGACAATTGAAAACGACAAATCGTTTTGGATAGATGTTATATGCACGAAAAGTACCAGTATTTTTCGGGTTTGCTCATCAGGCGCGATTGTAATGCGGGTAGTTTTGTACCGACGAAAAATTAATCCGCAATGAAATTTAAAACCCAGCTTATTCTAATACTAATTTTATGTATATCAACTTTATTATTTGGCGTTTTTACCAGTTACGGACAAAGCTATACCCAGAATGAAAACGTAAAGCAACTTTCTTTAGAAGAAGCACTTACACTTGCCGGAGCAAAGAATAAATGGATAGACATTGATAAAACGGAAGAATTAGCTGCACAAGCCGAGAAAAAAGATGCCAGACTAATGGCGCTCCCGCAGTTTGAAGCAAAAGCGTCCTATCTTCGTTATTCAAATCTATCTGTATATGAAGATGGTTTAGGCGGACGCAGTTCTGCTCCAAGGTATCCAACACTAAACGAGGCCAGCTTAGGATTGGAAGGCATTTTTAATGTATATAGTGGGGGGAGAATCAAAGCCATACAAGAGCAGCAATCTGTTAAAACTAATATAGCTTCTTTGAATGTAAAAGAACGATCTGGCAGTATTAAATTACAGGCGGCTTCTTATTATCTGGGACTAATCAGGTTATATGACCTTAAAAGGTTTACTGCCGATCAGCTTAAGCGGGCAGAGCTTCGCCTGAAGAATATTAAAACACTTTACAAAAATCAAAAAGTAACGAAAAGTGATGTATTGAGAGCAGAGGTGATGCTGTCAAATGTTCAGCTTGATTTAGCTTCAACAGGGAATGATATCAGGATCTCGGGTCAAAAGCTGGCCGTTCTGTTGAATCTACCGCAATCTACCCTTATCCTTCCCAAGGATTCTGCCGCTATGATTAAACCTTCTGCCGATGAATTAGAAGCTTTAGTAAAAACCAAAGGTGAGGGGGCATTTAATATATTAAGATCGGATCAATCGATAGCGTTAAATCAATCTATCCTCAAACTAACCAGGAGCTATAATATGCCAACTTTAAACCTTGTGACGGCCTATGGTTTCAACTATCCGAATTTTCTTTTTAAACCGGCAGTGGATCAAATGTATGCTATCGGTTTCGTTGGCATAAAAGCGCAGTACAGTATTTCTTCTTTGTACCAGAATAAGCACAAAGTTGCAGCAGTAAAATGGCGTTTAAATAGGGCCGAAAAAGAAAAAGAAGCTCAGCTGGACGATAAACTTCAGGAAATTGAAAGTTATTATATTAAATATAGCGAAGCTCTAAACCGGATCGGGGTGAATCAAAAGTCTATTCAGCAGGCTAAATCCAACTATGAAATCATGAGCACCAAATACTTTAACCAGCTGGCACTGCTGACTGACTTGCTGGATGCTGATAACCTGTTTCAGGGTTCAAGGTTCAATTTGGTCAATTCACAAGTAGAAGCGATGATGATCTATTACCGGATGCTTTATTCCACAGGAAGACTTTAAAACAGAAGGACAAAATTTAAGAACTATTAGTGATTATAAAAATGGAAAGAAAAAGACCTCATGCAGGTAATATCGCACTCTCAATTGTGGCAGTACTGGTCGTTTTGATGGGTATATTTTACGCGGCCAGTTATTTATTGCGAATGCAAAAATATGAAGAAACCAATGATGCACAGGTGGAAGCAAATATCAATCCGGTTTCCGCAAGGGCGGGAGGGTACATTAAAAAAGTTTGGTTTAATGAACATCTCCCTGTTCAGGCGGGAGATACATTAATCACAATCGGGGATAGTGAATATAAAGCCAGGTTACAGGAGGCGCAGGCCGCAGTTGATGATGCCCATGCACAGCTTAAAATGTTGGATGCCAGTGTGTATGCAGCAGAAGTAGCTACAACAGTCAATAAAGACCAGATTGAAGGTGCTAAAGCCCGGCAATGGCAAAGTCAGCAGGACATAAACAGATATAAGAACCTGGTAAAAGCCGAAGCCGTAACGGGCGCTGAATTCGAGCAGGTAAAAGCTCATTACGATGTGGCTGTAAGTGATTTTAACGCTTCAAAAAGTAGCCTGACAACGAGCAAGGCCAGAATTCTTGAACTTAAATCGAAGACAGATCTGCTATTGGCTGATTTAAAGAAAAAAGAAGCTCAGCTGGAACTGGCCCGCATTAACCTTTCTTATACGGTAATCACAGCTCCGTATAGTGGGAGATTGGGAAGAAAAACTGTATTGACCGGCCAGCAGATACAACCCGGACAACCTCTGGTCTATATTATCAATGAAAAAGAAAAATGGGTTACTGCTAACTTTCTGGAAACCCAGGTTGGGGGAATGCACATCGGCCAGGCGGTAGATATCAGTGTAGATGCGCTCGATGGCACACACTACAGCGGGACTATTGAGGCGATATCGGGATCTACCGGCTCTAAATTTTCCTTGCTTCCTCCAGATAACTCAAGCGGGAACTTTGTAAAGATCGTTCAACGCATTCCAGTTAAAATTAAGCTAAATCCGGACGATATGAATGCCGTTAAAGTGGGGATGAATGTAATCGTATCTATTCAGAAACAAAGAAAATCATGATGAAACCTCAGTATTTTAAGAACTGGATCAACGATTGGAACTGGGGTGTCCGTATCGCCTTATTCCTGATCCTGATGTCTTCGCTGGTTCAATTCGGGGTATTTGCGATGACCCAGAATTACCTGGTCTCTTTGCTGGGATTTCAAAGTGAAGATTTATCATTTGGCATGCAGATATGTTATGTCGGTATATTGGGCATACTTCCTATACAGTTCCGCTTTTTGCGCTATTTCGAAACCAGAAATTATTTGATCGTAAACATAACGGCAGGAATTCTGCTCAGTCTGACTTGTCTCTTCGTCAGGGACGTTAATTTATTTTTCGTTGTCCGGTTCTTACAAGGTATTGTAGTTTGTAACATCGCAGGTTGTATGGTCGTGTTGATCTATTCCAGGCTTAAAACAGAACATATGCAGGCCATTGGATCGTCAGTGTTTTATGGGTCTATTTTCAGCAATGGAGTAGTTATAGGTATCGCTGCCGCTATGGTAGTGAATAGTTCAGACTGGACCCGGGTCTATGTTTATTCCATCATTTTTCAGCTGGCCACCCTGGTTATCGTATTGCTTGCATTAAAATCAACCTCAGATCATAAAAAATATCCGCTCTACCAAATAGACTGGATTGGTTTCGTGCTGCTCATTGCTGCGGCAGGTTCCCTGACTTATACCATGGTTTATGGCTCAAAATATTATTGGTTTCAGGACAGAAGAATTGTAATTTCTTCTCTGGCTGCGGCTTCTGGCACATTGTTCTTTCTTTTCAGACAATACTTGATCAGGCGCCCCTTAATTGATTTGAGTATTTTTAAATCGCGCAATTTTGTAATTGGGTTGGTCATACTCGCTATTTATTATGGTTTCAAGGATTCTATCAATCTCATATACAGTTATACTGGCGGTGTTCTTGGTTGGAGCCCTTATCGATTAATGATCTTAGGACTTTGTAATGTAAGCGGTATTATCATATTTATGATTTTATCAGGGCTGTTGATCATCAGGAACCGCCATTCTACTAAAGGGTTTCTAATTGCGGGGTTTAGCATCATGATCATATATCACCTGTGGATGTATTTTGTATTCACCCCGGATCTTTCCTTTCAAAATTTAATTATCCCAGTATTCCTTCAGGGGGCATCTGGAGGGCTGATTTTTGTTCCGGTAGTTATTTTTATCCTGTCTTCTGCACCGAAACATACGGGGACTACTGGCATTTTTGTTGCCGCATGTACCCGCTTCAATGCCACCCTTCAATCTATTGCAGGATTTTACAACTTGCAGCTTTACTTTAATAAAAATTATAAAACAGGCATTTTAAACCGCGTGAGTTTTCTTGATTTTGCAACCAGCGAAAGGCTAAACAGTTATTTACAAATGTTCAGTTCCAAAGGATACCCTACGGAGCAGGCAACCTCACTTGCTTACAGTTCTTTGGGGCGGGCAGTAGACCTTCAGGCACAAATATTAAGTTACCGGGCCATATTTTTGACCATTGCTATCGTGCTGTGCATAGTCTTGTTTTTTATCGCTGTGATGCCCTCACTGAATAAAACGGTACTGCATTATAGTAAACGTATGTTTATCCGGGTGTTTCACAGATAGTGGCTGATTAATCACACTTTAAGGTAAAGAAGAGTTATTGACAAATTCACCCTTTTCTAAAACTATCTGGTTTCCCCAGCTAGTAATTATTTCCAGGACTGGTATAAATGTTTTTCCAAAATCTGTTAGACTGTAAACAACTTTAATAGGAGGTTTTTTGCCATATACTTTCCTTAATACTAAACCGTCCTTTTCTAATTGTTTCAACTGCAAACTCAATGTCATTTCCGTAACATTTGGAACTTCTTTGCGAAGTTCGCTATAACGTTTTTCAGCATCCTTTAAATGATACAGAATGACCGCTTTCCATTTGCCACCTATCAAATTCATCGCAAGACTTATCGTGCAGGGATAAACTTTCCCCTTTAGTTTTATATAATCACCAATACATTCTGTTTTCATCTGGCATTCTTTAACCTATCTGTTTAGATAGTTATTGCAAATGTAGTGTGCTAAAAATAATTTTGCAACTATAGTTTTTATAGTATAAGGTTTCACTTAAATAATAAAAGAATGATATCGAATTTAAAAGGAAAAAAAGCACTGAAACAAGAAGATAAACCGCTTATCACAATAGTTGGTGTTTTGGGCAAACAGGGACGTAGTGCTGCACATACGCTGTTACAGAGTGGGCGTTATCGGGTACGCGGAATTACCCGGCGTATTGATTCACCAGAGGCCATTTATTTGGCCGGACTGGGAGCCGAACTTGTGAGTATACCACTTGACCTGGGCTATAAAAAAGACTTCGTTGAAGCATTTCGCGGCTCGTATGGTGTTTTCTTGATGACCCCAGGTATTGTTCCTCCGCAAACCCACGAAATGGAGTTGGGTAAAGAGTTGGCAGACGCAGCGGTTGAAGCAGGGGTTCAGCATCTTGTCTTTAGCAGTCTGGAAAATGTAGATAAAATTACACAAGGGCAAAAGTTTGCTCCTCATTTTACAGATAAGGCTATGATTGAAGAATATATACGTACGCTTCCAATCGCAAGCTCATTTATCTGCATGGCTTTTTTTTACACTAATTTTATGGAGTTTTACACTCCTCTTATAGAGGGGGATACACTTGTATTTCCTATTTATTTACCAAAGGATTTTCGTGCGCCATTTGTTGATCCCCTTACTGCCACAGGGCCGGCAGTTTTGGAGATTTTTTCTAATCCAGGTCAATATGCCGGTAAATCTCTACCAGTAATTGGCGATATTATTTCACCTCAGGAAATTGTAGACACATTTGTTCGGGTTACCGGCAAAAAAGCTATTTATAGTTCTGCATTCACAAGGGAGAATATGCTTTATTATTTTCCGGATTTAGGCCCGAATGAACTTTTAGTGAGTGAGATTCTGGGGATGGCAGAGTACGCAGTGGAATATGGTTATTTCGGCAAAGATCGTGACTTATTATGGAGCCGCCAAACAAACCAGAATAGCCTTAATTGGGAACAGTTTCTTCGCAGTACCGGTTGGGAAGGAGAGAAAATTTCTTATTAATTGGATTGGAAGGACTTGTAAAACAGATAGAAAATGGTTCGGGAAGCACCACCCCGGCCTAAGCTTAAAAAGCCGTTTTTATACAAATAAAACGGCTTTTTTATGTCTGATTATGAATTGCAGGCTACAGTTTTTACATGGAAAACCCATTCTTATTCCTCCATTTTACTTCTTCTTCTGTTGCTGGTAGAAGCTTGTCCAGCATATCTACTGCATCTGCCTGCACTTCTGTTATGAAAGGGCGTAAATCTTTGTTGTAGTCATTAAACGCCAGTTCAAAATTACCATTGTATTTTTCAAAAGCATCTGCCAGTGCCGTAGCACCTATAATAGCTAATGAACCACCCATTCCTGCTGCTGGTGAAGCACAATAACCTGCATCACCAACCAGTGCAACGCGGCCTTTTGTCCAGGAAGGCATTTTTATCTGACAAAACTTGTCGAAGTAAAAGGAGTCAGAATTTAATAATTCTTCTTTCAATTCTGGTGCCCTCCATTTCATACCCTGCATCTGTTCAAAAACTATTTGCTTAACTTGATTCTGGTCGCGGAAATCATAGGGTATTTCCTGTGCTGTTCTGAAGGTAAATACAATGTCTGTTTTATTGTTGTAGGCATTGAGCATAAAACCTTTATTTGGTTCTGCGTAAAGCTGTAAAGTGCTCTCTTCAATTAATAGTTTATTGGTAATGGCAATGGAAAAGTATTGCCCTAAAAAATGAGTGTATTCTGATTCGTTTCCAAACCAGATTCTTCGAACTGCCGAATGTATACCATCACAACCAAACACTAATTCATAGGTATCTTGTAAGCCATCTTTGAAACTTACTGTGATATGATCTTCGGTTTCTTGTAATGCGGTAATGCTATTGCCGAAAATGAATCTCACGTCATTTTTTATAGTGTCAAAAAGCATATGGAGCAAAACATCCCGTTCAATTTCAAACTCACTGTCAGGTGATTCTTTATCTTGCTGATCTAATAGAATAGCTTTTTCTGTAATATCGTCAGCATTTTTAAATTCCCATTTTTCTAATTTTAAGCTGTTGGCTTTTATTTGCTCCAAAAGCCCCATTCGTTTGACAATATCAACCGTACTATCTTTAATGTCCACAGGTGTACCACCTGTTTTAAGATAGCCCCCGATTTCTACAATAGTTACTTTGTAACCCATTTTATTCATCCAGTAAGCTATCGTTAGCCCTGCAAAACTTGCACCTGATACGAGCACTTTTTTATTTCGTTCCATTATTTAACTGTTTTAAATTATGGTGTAAAACTCGAAAGTTAAATACGTTAAAAAGATAACCAGGTATAGTAGATATTGGACTAATCGTGGTTTTTGTTCCTGAAAGACAAAGCAGACATGCCTGTGGCTTTGGTAAAAGTTCTTGAAAAATAGGGGTAATCTTCATAACCCAGTTCAAACGCTATTTCTTTCACAGATTTGCCGGTGTGATGTAGCAGCCGTTTTGCTTCCAGGATAACTCTGTCATGAATATTCCGTGTAACGGAAAATCCTGTAGTATTCTTGATACATTCATTCAGATAAGCTGTAGAAATATTTAGCTTACCCGCATATTCATATGGTCGTTTCAGTGTATGAAAATTTCTTTCTAACAATTGTTTGAATCCTTTCGTCACTATTTCAAATCTTGAAAGATTGACATCCGGCTTGCTTTGGTTCAAAAACTGTAAGGTTAAAAAAGCAACTAAAGTATTGCAACTGTCCTTTAATAAAGGAAAATGAAGTTTATGGTTTTTGTGAATGGAAAAACTTAAACAAAGCGAAAATATATCTGAAAAGATCAAGTACGTTTCCTGAGTTAATTTCAGAGGTTTTGCAGGTGCAATTTCTTCCAGAAATTTAAGATAATCAGGATTCAGGTTCTCATTCTTAATAGCCAATGAGCAAACAGTAATTTCTTGAAAATCTAAAATGCGGTGCACTTGACTTGGGTGCATATAAACAACAGAAGGTGCTTCGATTTCATATTTTTGAAAATCAATTTCAATATGAAGGGCGCCTTTCTCCACGATATGGAAGGTATGACCATCGTCCCGGTGTGAAGACCTCGCTTCTTCATACTGCTGTGCAGTTATGAAGTCAGCATTCTTAATCCTGATTCTGTCTACAGAAATGCCCTGACTGAAGCCATCAGTCATTGAATTAACAGGTATGTTGTTCTTGTTTTTAGGCATTTGATTTCAATTATCTGTAGCACTAACATAATAAATAATTACTGAACACCGCCGTGTCCGTTATCTGCTCAACTAGTCATTTGTATAAAGAGGTTTATATGAATAGTCTATGAAGTTTATAAAACAAGCTGATGCAGAAGAAAAATGAAAATTAAACACTTTTTGAAATAGTAACATTAAAAACTATTTTTGTTTAAACCTAAAATCACATGAAGAAAATCTTGTTAGCCTCAGTTTTATTAATTGCTGGAATTTCAGGATATGCACAAACTTATCAGCCCGTAACTAGTAAGAACAAAACTTATCTTGCTACAGTTAAAGGACTTAGTTATACATATAAAGACGGAATTATCACATTAAAAAATAACGGTAACTATAATTTAGGTACTGTAAGCATTATTGCTTCTTCGAAAGTAGACAGTACGCTGTTCGGAATCGCTTTATTTGAAGATGGACTGGAAAAAGGAAAAACAGTTAAATCCAGTGTTTATTTTACTGCTGGTCTTGGAAAAGATAGTCATGAACTTTCATTAAAACAGATTGATCAGAAGAACCTGGTATTATCTTTTGATAAAGCAACCAGGGCGCAACGTTAATATGGAAAGAGCTGTCAGCTGAAAGGTCTTTTAAATGGTCTTATCTCCATAAATTCTTCAATAATTAGACGCGATCAGCAATTCTGGATCTTCTGATACTCATATACTCATCTAATAAGCTATGGAAATAAAATTCAATTTGGATACGATTATATTTTATGTTCAAAATGTAGAAAGATTGAAGTCTTTTTACAGTAGTGTTTTTAGTTTTAAGGTGGTCGAAGAATATGAATCGTCGTGGGCACTTTTAGAAGCCGGGAGCTGTAAGATCGGTCTTCATCAAATTGGTCATGAATATTGGGACGAAAGTAAAGGGACATTTAAATTTGATAGCAATGCAAAACTTGTTTTTGAAATAGATCAGGATATTAATGAGATGAGAACACATTTTGTCAAGCAAAATGTAGAGATGAAGCAGATCAAAACCTTTGACAATTATGGTTATTGGTTATGTGATGGTGAAGATCCGGAAGGGAATGTTTTTCAGTTGAAACAGAAGAAATAGTTCTCTTGTTCATTGTTGTATGTATAACAATTAACAAGAGAACTATTTCTTCTGAGCTATACTACAAAATTGGTATATAAAAATCTGCAATACACTTTTTTTCAGGGTGTACCCTGTAGTCATTGTGATAGAGCTCAAACGGAGATCTGTCGGCTTTTTTATATCCATTTTCGGCCATCCATACAAAAAGACTATTCCATGATTTTTCAAATTCAGCAAGCCCGATTACAAAACTTCCGACAATAAATTTCCCTTTTTCAATGGTGGTCTTTCCAATATTCCCTGACACCTTAAAAGGCTTATTTAGCAAAATACATGCACTTAATCTTACTTTTTCTGGATTTGTAGTTTTAAAACTATCATGATAAATAGTAACCATTTTTGTGTCAGGATTGTTTAGTAATCCCAATGGGGTTGCCCATTTAACCAGCGTGTCATAAGCTGTTGTAATTCCCTGTTTTCCAATACTTGTTACATAAGCTAATTCCAGCTCAGCGATTTCCCTGATTTCAATTTTTGCATTCATTTCGATCCAATTTTTAAGATGATTAATGCTGCAAATGTATTCTTCAAAGACTACGTGCTCTTGTCCATTCTTGCTTTCAATTTTACTGATCTTGCTAAATCTGCTGTTCTTTTGTTGACGGAATTCAGATGGACTTATCCTGTAATGTTTTTTGAACGCTCTTGTCAGGGAAGAATTACTGCTAAAACCGAACAGCAGTGAAAGTTCGGTAATACTTACTTCTGGTTGACGTATTAAAACCGATGCTATTTTTTCAATTCTCTTTCTGGTGATGTAAGAATTTAATGTCTCATTGGTAATCGCCTTAAATATCCTATGAAAATGAAAAGGAGAAAAACAGGCAACTTTTGAAATCATTTCCAGAGACAAATTTGTGTCAAGATTTTCATCCATAAATTGCAGGGCCTTATTCACACTGCTGATGTAAGTTATTTGTATTTGTTTATCTAAACTTGCCATTCTTTAAGGAATATGCTGACCTGTGTCAAATGCTTAGTTTAAAAATAAGGAACTGGTTAAAATTTAAGCTAAAATCATTTTCTTATTATTTCTGCTCCACTCGCTCCAGCTACCCACATACAATTTAGGTATTTCTAAACCTGCATAGTCTATCGCTAACAGTGTATGACAAGCGGTGACACCAGAACCACAATGTACAATCACGTTTTCGGTCTGATAACCGGCCAGTGCTTTTGCATACTTTTCCCTTAGAACTTCGGACGCCAGAAAAGCTCCTTCAGCATCCAGATTCTCAGTAAAAGGAATATTTATAGCATGGGGTATATGACCCGCAATTAAATCTATAGGTTCGGTTAAACCTGCAAAGCGATTGGCATCACGTACATCAATAATTACATACTGATTACTATTGCCGGCAAGCTCCACTTCATCTATTGCTGCCAATGGTAACTGCCATGCTGTGATTGGATAGGGGGTTGTTGATTTCGCTTCGGGAACATCTGCAGTTACAGCAAAGCCGGCCTTAATCGCTGCAGTATAGCCACCATTCAACACCTGCACTTTTTCATGACCTATTGACTTTAGCATCCACCAGAATCTTGCAGCAGCATTGGCTCCGTTTTTATCGTCATAAATGATTACATGCGTATCTTTTGTAACTCCGTATTTTCCCAAAAGCCGGGCAAATTGTTCAAAGGATGGCAGTGGATGTCTGCCGCCAACAGCAAAATCTTTAATATCGGCCAGATCTGTGTTCAAGTCCAGATAAAAAGCACCGTCCAAGTGCTGTTCATCATATCTGACTTTTGATCCTGCACTTACATCGAAAAGGGTGAAATCGTTTTTACCTTGTAAAATCAATTCCTCAGGTTGTATAACAGCTGCTAGTTTCATCGTCTTTTTAAAATTGTGAATATATAAAAATCTGATCATTTGTCTGTTAGAACCTGATTATCTTCGAATCATCTAAATCTGGGTTGGGCGCAATTTTGGTAAAGTCCATCTTAGGCTTTTGAAATCTTAAGATAGAAAATTAGCAGCTAAGAATAAAACCCGAAAGCCATAGTATTTATGACTGTGTTTGATTCTAATAGAAACGGTCAGGATAAGAATATTCTCTATCCTGACCGTTATGTAAATTATGGGCGGGCGCCCGGAGGGCCGATATTTGTATCTCCTATTTCTTCCAGTACTCTCAGTGCCAGTTCCATGTCATGGAATTTCTCAGGTGGGGTATCATTTACAGATCCTTCAAAACCAACTGCCCTGATCAGTTTCGCAAATCCGCTTGGAGAAGCAACAGCCAGTGCTCTGAATGGTTCTGTTTTTGAACTGTTTGCAATTGTATGTGGCGTGTTTTTAGGGATATGATAAGTATCCCCAGTGGATAATACATTTGTCTCGCCTGGTGTATAGACTGTAACTTTACCTTCAAGCACATATACAGTTTCTGAATATCTGGAGTGAACGTGCAGGGGCGTTTCAGACCCAGGAGGGAAACGACCTTCAATAAGGTCATAGCGAGAGTCTGTATGTTCTTCGCTTTCTATGATTGTAAGGTGTGTACCAAACAGCCAGAATGAATTTTTCATAGTCATAATAATTTTTGAAATGGAATAGATTTCAAGTACAAATTTGAAAAGGAAAAAGGAATTGCACGTTTAACAATTGGTAAGAAATCACGTTAAAATTATATCTTCTTAATATATGTGATTGATATTTGCTGTATAAAGATTTGTGAAATGGAGAATTCTTTGATTAAATACCTGCTAAATTTTGGAGATATAGCTGAAAGTGAACAAAATCAAATCTTTTCAGCTTTTACCCGAATGTCTTTTAAGTCCGGTGATCGCCTTTGTTGTGCGGGCGAGATAACTAAGCAACTGTTTTTTATCAATAAAGGTATCTTGAAAATTACTATACCAGACGATGAAATCAGCGAGATCACTTATTATTTTCTAAAAGAAAAGCAATTTGTAAGTTTTTTATATAGCATGTACGGAAATGTGCCTGCAGAACAAAGTTTGCAAGCAGCATGCGATACGGAGGTAATGATGATTAATAAGGATGATCTTTACCGTTTATATGAGCAACTGCCATATTTAAAGATTATGATGAATGAGATTTCAAATCTTTCCATGGTAAAAATGGTCAATTTGAAAAGTACTTATCTGAACGGGAATTCTTCAAAAAAATATTCTTTATTTCTTAAGCAGGAACCTGAAATTGCTTTGAAAATTGCGCTGACTGATATTGCTTCATACCTTGGAATAACACCTCAGTCTTTAAGCCGGATCCGTAAAAATATCAGATAAAGTTAATAGCCGGAAAGCGCATAAATATTAAACTTAATGATGGGTTGGGTATCCTTTAGATTCAGCCTTAAAAATCAGCTTTTCTTATCTGAAAAGCTGATTTTTATTTTTTAATTCTGATTTCTTATCTTACTACAGTAGCTTCCAGTTCGACCGTCAGGGTTGCGAAAAGACCTTTAACTTCCAATAAGGTTGTAGCTTGTTTTATACCATACTTCTGTAAAAAATCCTGATATACATCTGCGCATGTACTAAAGAAATCCTGTACAGAAGTGGTGTAAATATTCAGACGGACGATACCAGCACAGCTATAACCTGCGCTCTGAATAAGTTCTTCCAGGTTATGAATAGTAAGCAGGAGCTGAGTTCTCATATCTGCTGCACTAGGTTGTCCATTTGCATCTATTGCTGCTTGCCCTGAGCAATAAAGTGTGCTCTCTGCATTTTTAACCTCAACTGCCTGAGCTGAATTCGTGTATTCACCCCATTTCCACGGGTCAACTGATCTTTTTTCCATTGTTTTTGATTTATTATTGTTTATTTCTACAAACCTAAATCCAGGTAGTGACAACTGTTTGTCACACAAAAACTGCATTATTTTTTTAATTATATATATCCTGATAATTAGTTGGATTTTAATAATCGTGGTGACATACTGTTGTCACTGGTACTCTTAAATTTGTCCATACTAAATCACTCTTTACAAAAAATACCAAAGGCAACAGTTATGGAAGACAGATTAACAATATATCCAGCAGACAATATACAATGGCGCAAATGGCTTGAATCAAACCATTTAGAATGTAAAGGTGTTTGGCTAATCTATAACAAGAAAATTAAGGGAGGGGAGTTGCCGGGGCTTTCCTGGGGTGAGGCTGTAGATACAGCACTTTGTTTTGGCTGGATAGACAGTAAAAAACTGCCTATCGATGAGAAGAAGTTTATGCAGTTTTTTTCAAAAAGAAACCCTAAAAGTGGCTGGTCTAAAATTAATAAGGAAAAAGCTGAGAATTTAATTGAGCTTGGACTAATGACCGGGGCTGGTTTGAGGATTATTGAAGCGGCAAAATATGATGGTTCCTGGAATGCGCTGGATGCTGTCGAGAAGCTAATAATGCCTAAAGAGCTGGCTTTAATACTCGATGAGCACAACCACTGCAAAGTGTTTTTTACCTCTTTGAGTAATTCGGTCAAAAAATCTGTTTTTTACTGGCTGTTGTCTGCCAAAAGAGAAGAGACAAGAAATCGGCGGGTCGCTGAAATCCTCAGGTTTACCAGCGAAGGCAAATTGCCTAAACAGTTTTCATAGCTATTGCTGTGCGAAAATTGAAAAATATAGATTTAAATGCAGGGATGAACTCATAATCGTAAAAGATGGAAAACATAAAAAAATTTGAGAGGATAGTTCATCTGTTTTTTCTGCTTCAATCGAGAGCTGTTTTAACGATCGAAGAATTAGTGGAGAAATTTGAGGTAACCAAAAGAACTATATATAGGGACCTTAATATTCTTGAACGTGCAGGAGTTCCAATAGTCCACAGCCCTGGAGCTGGTTATTCAATAGTCGATAGTTTCAGGCTTCCTCCAGCCAGGTTTACCGAAGGAGAAGTATTGAGCGTAATGATTGCAGAAAAAATTATGCGCAATCATGAAACTGAATCTGTCCGAAGAAATTTCGGGCAGGTCCTGACTAAGATCAAGAGTGCATTTCATAGTCATCAGAAAAATGAAATTCTGCACCTTCAGGATAAACTGCTCATTAAGGAAAAATTTGATGCAAAAGACTATGTTCCCAATATTATGGACGCTTTGCTCAAAAGTTCTGTAGACAAGAAACTGACCAGGATTTTATACCAGAATGCACAGGGCGATAAACCAAATTTAAGAACGGTAGAACCAATTGGCGTTTTTAATGAAAATGGTAATTGGTATTTATTGGCCTATTGTCATTCCAGATCTGATTACCGGAATTTCAGATTGGATAGAATACAAAAATTAGATGTCCTGGAAAAATACTTTGAGAAAGACCACCCTTCGATAAACGAGTTAAATGCGCTTTATCATTCCCAGTATTTTACGGAAATTACAGTGAGTATTGATAAAAAATATGCTCATTTCTTATCGGCTGAACGGAATAACTTCGGTTATGTCAAAGAAACTATAAATGGTGAAACTGTATTGATGTATTTTAATTGTAAATCTCATCCGACATCGTTTGTAAGGTGGTTTTTAAGATTTATTGATGTCGGGGAGATTGTAGAACCAGTTTATCTGAAAGAAGAACTGTTCGTGATATTGAAGGCTGGTATGGAAAGGAGGGGGTAATCCGGCAATGACCATTACCCTATGTCTTGATTCTCTCCCACTCTTCGAACGAAATTACGCCTAGCTCTGGTCTTGCATTTCCTTCTAATATGGAAATAAATTCAAGCTGATGGCCATCCGGATCTAAGAAATAAATCGCTACTGCCGGCATCCAGGCGAAAACCATTGGCTGTTCAGATCCATTCTTCAAAAAATTATATGGTTTAAGGTCATGTGCTTTTAAAAAGTCTACAGACTCATTTAATATATATTCTTTATCGCAGCGAAAAGCAAAATGTCTCTTATCTATTTCATTTTTAGGTTTTTCCCAAAGTCCAAGCATGGCTTCCTGTGGTTTCCCAATCCAAAAAAAAGCAATCTTGCGGTCTTCTTCATAACGGCATTGTTCCAGACCAAGAATATTTTTATAAAAAGCTATTGAGTTTTGGAGATTTTCAACGTAAATATGTGTTTCGTAAAGGCCTGTTATCATCTTTTTTTTTCTCTAAGTTGTCATAAATATCTGGAAAAGATATATTTTTTGATAGTTCTTGACATAAAAACTATTAAAAATTGGGAAATCGTATGGTTTCAGTAAGCCGTTTGATTTCTTCTACTTTTTCAATCGAGATCTTACTCTTGTCATAGGCGAGATAAATGGTATTGGAAGTCTGCGCTGCTCCATCCCAAATAACAGTGATCTTTTCCTGATTGATAAACTCCTGTGCAAGGTAATCCGAAACGATGCTGATACCGCCACCTTCTGCGATTGACTTAATAATAACGCTCAGATTTGGGATAATGTATTTTGGTAAGATGATCGGCCGTTTATTGAAGTTTTTTAGCCAGAACCTGCGGATAAAAACAAGATCGTTACTGTAGGCATACCATTCCTGATTGATGAGCCATTTTTCAATAGCATTCAGGTCCTGGTTTTCTAAGTGCTGCCGGAAATCTTGCAAATCAATATTCTTATTGCCAATGATGATGAAATTTTCTGTTAAAATAGGTTCATATAAGATGTGTTTACTTTCGATAGTTTTCTGACTGGCAATAACCAGATCTAATTTTCCTTCGGCTAACTGCTGCATCAGATCTTTGGCCACACCAAAAGAAACATGGAGCTGGGATGAGATATTTTCCAATTGCGGGGTAATCTGGGAGAAAAAGAATTCCAGAGGACTTCCAAGCTTAATCACAGGACGGTTATTGAGTGCCTTTCTTCTAAAAGAAGTTTCAACCAATGACAGGTTTTCAACTGAACCTACTACTTGTATATATAGCTTTTTACCCAATTCGGTAGGTACCATCTTCCTGGGCATCCGGTCAAATAGTTTTCCACCGGCATATTGCTCTAATGAGGCAAGGTGTACACTCGCATTAGGCTGCGAAATGGAGAGTTCCTGAGCGGCCCTGGTCAGGTTGCCCTGCTGGTAGATCGCAATGAAAGTCCGGTACCATTCAAAATTTACCATATTGCAAATCTATTAAAATATGAATAGATAGTTATAGATATTAGTATTGTTATAATACATTTTCGTTCCCGAATTTTGCACCGGATTAAAATAGAGAAACAATGAATACAAATACAGCATTAGTGATTGGGGCAAATGGCATTATAGGCAGGCATTTAACCGGGCATCTTATGAACTCCGGAAAATGGAATGTGCTGGCCTCAGCAAGGTCGGGATTAAACTATGAAACGACGGCAGATTTCATTGCTCTTGATCTGGAGGATAAAGAAGCTCTGGATCTTGTAGCAGATCAATTGAAAGCGGTAACGCATGTCTTCTTTAATGCTTATACAGAACGTAAGACACCTTATGAACAATCGGAAGCAAATTTGAAGATCCTGTCAAACCTTGTTCCTCTGCTGGAAAAAAATGCTCCGGGACTTCAGCGTATATTATTCATTCAGGGAGGTAAAGCTTATGGCGCTCATCTGGGAATTTATAAAACACCTGCTTATGAAACAGACCTGAGGAGCATTACACCAAACTTTTATTATGCGCAAGAAGATTATTTAAGGAAGCAATCAGCAGGAAAGAACTGGTCATGGACGGCAATACGTCCTGATATCGTTATTGGGTTTACAGTCGGCACGCCGATGAACCTTGCAAATCTTATCGCTGCCTATGCGACACTATGCAAGGAAGAGGGAATCCCTATGCGCTTCCCCGGCTCTCCTAAAGCTTACGAGGTGTTAGTCAATGTTACCGGAACTGAGATTCTTTCCAAATCATTGGAGTGGGCGGCACTGCAAGAAAACGCAGCCAATGAGATTTTTAATATAACTAATGGCGATGTTTTTCGCTGGTCGCAGGTTTGGCCAAAGATTGGTGAGTTTTTTGGAGTTGAAGTTGCAGAACCACAGACATTTTCAATGCAGGAATATATGCCGGGAAAAAGAAATCTGTGGGCAGAGATTATAAAGAAATACAATCTCGAAAACTATGACCTGGACACCCTGGTTCAATGGGGATTTGGAGATTTTGTATTCAATGTAGAGGTTGATGCTTTTCTTGATGTCAATAAAGCAAGGAGATTTGGTTTTCATGAAATGAACGGTGACAGTCTTAAAATCTTCCTGGATACTTTTAAGCAATTAAAAGACAAACGGATTATCGCTTAGTTTTTTTCTAAATGATAGATAACCTGATAAAAGGGCTTAAACACATTTAAACGTGTTTAAGCTTTTTTTTCTGCAATTCATTAAAGACAGGCATATACTCACTTCCCCATTGCTCCATATGTGAAATAAGGGGCAATAAAGTTTTGCCAAAATCTGTTAAAAAATATTCAACCTTCGAAGGAAGTACAGGGTATATGATTTTTGTAATCACACCATGATCTCCTAACTCTTTTAAGTGAAGATTTAAAACGCGTTTAGTGGCATCGGGATGATTTTTATGCAATTCACCCGGCCTTCTGATGCCTTTAGCTATTGAATCAATCAGGCATGGTTTCCATTTCCCCCCAATGATCTCCAGCGTTATGCTCATCCCGCAGTTAAGATCTTTTGGAATCTTTTTTTCATACATCATGACCTCCGTTTTACAGGTACAAAAATAGGTATTAGTACATATAAATAACTGTAGGGATAAAATTGTCCCTGCATGAACCTTTTATCCGTAATTGTATGGGCTGTACGATGACAATACCTTTGTTGCTCAAATTTAATAAACTATAAAAATGGAAATTTCTAACGGAGAAAAGGCAGCGATTATTCAAAACAGCATCGAGACCGGAACTTTAGCACAAATAGGATTGATTAACCCGAAATCGTATAAACAGCATAATGTAAATGTGGCAGATGGATTTGATGCAATTTTAGCATTACATGAGCTCATGCGAATGGAAAAAGTTTATACCAATGTGATCAGGGCATTTCAGGATGGTGATATTGGTTTTGTACATGTTGATTATTATTTATTTGAACCGACAGTCGCTTTTGATATTCACCGGTTCGAAAATGGGTTAAGCGTAGAACATTGGGATAATTTGCAAACCAATTCAAAGAAAACCAATAAAAGCGGCAGGACGATGGTAGACGGTAAAACGAAAGCAATAGATCACCACTTAACAGCAGATAATAAAAGATTAGCCTCAGCTTTTGTTAATGAAGTGCTTGTCGGTAAAAAATTTGATAAAGCACATGAGTTTTTTAATGGTGATATTTTAATCCAGCATAATCCGGATATGGGGGATGGGGTTGCTGAATTTTTTAATGTTTTAAAAGAGTGGAAAAATGAAGGTAAAGAACAGAATTATACAGCTGTACACCAGGTTTTAGGAGAAGGGAATTTTGTTCTGGTACTCAGTGAAGGCTATAAGAAGAACGTACATTGTGCTTTCTATGACCTATATCGAATTGAAAATAATAAAATCATAGAACATTGGGATGTGATAGAAGAAATCCCTGCGGTAGAAAATCAAAAAAATACAAATGGAAAATTCTGAGGATTGATTTTCTACCGTTCTTCAGGGAATTATACGATTGTGCCTTCAAATGATTAAGGGCTTTGTATTATGGGTTCATTTTATTAAAATAATCATTGATCACCTCATTGTTAGCATTTGCCCTTGTCTCACTTGTTCCAAATGTCAATTCTGTTTTTCCTTCCTCCAGCTGTGCAAATACAGATTCTACAAAATCACTGACAGGAGGATGTTCATCATGCATTCCTATTGCGCCAAGGTCTGTATTCAGCGCTGGAGGAATCATTTCAATTACCTCAATATCGGATGATTTAAGCAGGTGACGCAAAGAAAGAGTGAACGAGCGCATAAATGCTTTTGTTGCACAGTAGATTGGGATTTTTGAAAGCGGGATGAAAGCTAGTCCTGAAGTCACATTAATTATGGTTTTTATAGACTTTAGGTTAATGAACAGGTTTGCTAAATGAACAGGGGCTACAATATTTGTGGTAATTTCATCATTGGCCTTTTTGTAAAAGTTGGGATCTGAAATGTCCATCCAGTTCTGAACACCAGCATTGTTGATCAGTACATTGAGATCGCTATGGTTTTCTGCAATCCAATTGTACAGGTCAACGCGGTCTGTTTCAATACCCAGATCGCAGGTTCTGGTAATTATAGACGGAAACCTGTCTGCAACTTCCTTTAATGTTGCTTCGCGTCTTCCACAAATGATAACGGTGTTATTTTCTTTAATAAACCGCTCTGCAAGGCCCAGGCCAATACCGCTGGCGCCGCCAGTGATTAGGATTTTATTGTTCGATATTTTCATTTTACTTAGTTATAACTTATGTACAATGGATTAGTAATAAATATAACGGAAAAGCCGGGGATTTATGTTTAACAAAATGATAAGGAAAATGGGTTTGATAACTATATTCGCAAACTTGAGTAAAGACAAAAAATAGCATATGAATACTGAAAATTTATTCTCCTACGGAACTCTGCAGAACGAGAATGTACAAATAAAAAACTATGGCAGAACGCTGGAAGGAAAAACAGATAAGCTTACCGGATATGCACTGTCAATGATTGAGATTACAGATGCAGAGGTCGTAGCCTTAAGTGGGGCAGCATACCATCCAATGGTTAAACATACAGGTATAGTTACAGATGCCGTTGATGGAATGGTTTTTGAAATTTCAGCAGATGAGCTTAAGCAAACAGATGCTTATGAAGTTGATGATTATAAGAGGGTAGAGGTTGTATTAGCATCGGGGAAAAAGGCCTGGGTATATATTAACGCATAATTGAAGGGCTGACTAAACGGTGGTGATTTAGAGGTTAAGGGACAGACAAAGCGTATTGATAAGAAAACTTTATTCCTGATGAATTGTATTAGTTATATCGGTTTGTAAAATGATAAAAATATTCAGATTCATCGTATGGAACTCTTAATCAAAGAACTTAAAAAATTATTAATCGGCGGCGGTGCCCATGTGGGTTTAAAAGATGCTGCAGCAGATATTCCTTTTGCTATGCTTGGAGAAAGGCCGCATGGTTTACCTTACAGTATCTGGCAGCTTGTTGAACATATCAGAATTGCCCAATGGGATATGCTGGAGTTTAGCAAAGATGGTAATCATAAATCGCCCAAATGGCCCGATGAATATTGGCCGGAAGAAAATGCCCCGGCAGACAAAAATAGTTGGGATAAAACTTTGAAACAGATTGATGACGATTTAAATGAATTTATTGAGCTCATTCAGAAACGGGATCTATATGAACCAATCCCTCATGGAAGTGGACAAAACATTTTACGTGAAGCGTTTCAAATTGCTGATCATGCGGCATATCATATTGCTGAAATTGTAGTCATCCGGCGTTTATTGGGGATCTGGAAATAACCAGGATTTTATTTATAATAATTACCCGATGAATTATAGTACTTACCAGTAGAATACTTCTTCGGCTTTATACCGATATGCGCTTCAAATAATCTTGTAAAATGGCTAAGGTTTGAAAAACCCAGACGATAACCCACTTCCGACACGGACAGGTTTTCTTCTTTGATCAGGTAAGCTGCCTTTTTCATTCTGAAACTTTGATAATAGTTGTAAATGCTATTTCCGAAAATCTGTTTAAAAAGGCGCTTTAATTTAGATTCACTCATGCCTGAAAGTTTTACAAGGTCAGGAAGTCTCGGTGGGGTGTCAATGTCCGAAAGAAGTTTATCCTTTATTTCATAGATTTTTTTAATATCAGCAATATTTAACCTTTGCAGCGTAGTATCCTCTCTTTTCAGTAATTCCACAAACAATAGATAAATAAGCTCTTCGGCCTTTATTTTGTAATATAGTTCCTGTAATGTTATAGCAGGATTTGCGGTGACAATAGCAGCCCCGGCTTCCTGTATTTGCGGCGAAATTATTTCTTCAAATAAAAACGGCTGATCACCAGAAGTTATCATTTGTAAAAGTGTATTTCCCATTTTTGGTTTCAGCAAATCCTTTAAATAGTCTATACTTACAGTGATCACTATTGAATTAATCTTTTTGTTGGCAGGAAGGTGTTCGATATTAAATCCAGTAGTGGCTACCTGCACTGACGGTAACCATTTTCTGTTTGATGATGGTTGTAACAATAGATTTTTTATATCATCTTTTGATTGATAAATATTGTGAAAGGCAATCACGACAAATTTGTTTTCTTCTGTGCCGATGCCCCGGTCTAATACCCATTCGTCTTTCAGCTCATATTGCCGTACGATTAACCGTAACCCCGGATTGATAAAAAAGCCCTTGATATAACCAGTCCCCATAGTTGAAGGAATATAGGTCACCCCATTTTCCTGCCTTTCTCCAATTGCTTTTGCCAGATCTTTGGTAATGTCACTTTTGTCTGCTGAACCTGATTCCATATTTAGGCCGTTTAGAGCTATTATTTAGTCAAATCTAGCTATTTTGTTTTTTATCGGTCATCTAAATTTGTGTTATCAAATATTTATTTGAAAACACGATTAGAATAACCAAAGAGAAATGAAACAGCAAATAGAGAAAACGCAAGTCATTATTTTGGGCGGTGGGATTACAGGTCTTAGTGCTGCATTATATTTAGCGCAACAAAAAGTTGATTTTATCCTGATAGAAAAACACAAAGGGACTTCAATAAATCCACGGGCAAGAACTATTGATATCAGAACGATGGAGCTATTCAGAGGACTGGGGATCAATGAAGATTTGCGTGAAGGAGGAAAAGCATTGGCTCCTGCCTGGGGGATTATACGTGGAAGTAACATGTTAGAGGCTTTACAAAATCCTGCTGGGAAAATAACCCCGGCCCAGTTAATGGAGGCTCAAAAAGAATTTAAATCCTTTGCCGAAAGGTCTCCTGAAACGGTATGCCGTTGTACACAGGATATTAGCGAGGCTATCATTTATGAAACTGCAAAAGAACAAGGTTCAGACCTTCGTTTTTATCACCAGGTGTTATCTTTTGTACAACATGAAAACGAAGTAGAGGTCTTAGTAGAAAACAGGATAACCGGCGTACAATATACAATCAAAGCAGATTATATGATTGCAGCAGATGGGGCAAATAGTATGGTGCGAAAACAACTGGATATTCCGGTATCGGGCAACGGCTCGTGGACGGATTTGCTGAATATCTATTTTGAAGCCGATTTGGAGCATTTGGTAAAAGGAAGAGAGTTTAGTCAGTTTCTGATTGATACACCAGAAATAACAGGTTTTCTTTTGGCTATTAACAACAAAGATAAATGGGCATTTCATTTGCGTTATTATCCTGAAAAGGGAGAGACAATAACAGACTATCCGGAAGAAAAACTAGTGGCAACCCTTCGGCATATTTTAGGGATTCCGGATCAGAAAATTTCTATTCTCCAGGTTTTACCCTGGCAGCTTACCGTGATCATTGCCAGTGAGATGCGGATCAACAACATTTTTCTTGCAGGAGATGCTGCACATACAATGACACCTTACGCAGGTAAAGGTGCGAATTCAGGTGTCCAGGATGTCCAGAATTTAGCCTGGAAAATTGCAGCGGTTTTGAAACATGGGGCGGGTGATGCTTTACTGGATACTTACCCTGTAGAGCGGCAGCCTGTAGGAGCTTATTATGCGATGCTTTCTGGTGAACTGGCGGATAAAAGTGGACTAATCAATAGTGTACTGATGGTTGAAAAGGCTAAAGATCTGATCGGATTACCTAATTATGGTTATTATTCATCAGCCGTTCAAAGAGAAGCTAATTTGCCGTTTAGTTATTTTATTGGAGAGCCAGGAACGCGCGTCCCGCATTTATGGCTCGATGAATCGCATAAGGGATCTTCGCTCGACTGGATAAGAGGTCAATTTGTACTGATCGTTAACAACAGTGAAGGCTGGCGGGATGAATGTGATAAAGTTGAACAGGAGTTAGACATCAATATTCAATTAGTCACATTAAACGAAGAAAATATAAGAAATGAATGGAAGGAACTGACCCAGACAACATATGCCGAAGCTTTGTTAATCAGACCTGATGATTTTGTCGCAGCAAAACTGGTACCCGGTGATTTAGTACATACAATGCAATCAATTCTAAGTCAAAAGGACAATTGAGCATATATGAGATAAAAAAAATCAGTACTGTGAATCTCAGATTTGTGTCTTTTAATCAAATAATATTTGTCTTATAAGACCGGAATGGTAATTTCACCTGCATATTATTTTTTAAAGAACTTATTCAAAAATTACTATGGAGATTATTGCCGCTCAGCCAGAAGATATTAATCAGATTATGCTCGTTATCGAGCAAGCGAAACAGATTATGCGGAAAAATGGTAATCACACACAATGGATCAATGGATATCCATCCATGGAAATCATAGCAACTGATATTCGCAATCAACATGCCTTTGTATGTCTGGCTGATATGGAAATAGTGGGTTATTTTTGTTTGATGACCGGAGATGATCCTGACCCAAACTATAAAGTAATTGAAAATGGTGCCTGGCTTAACAGTGCCCCTTATGGGGTAATACACCGTTTGGCATCATCAGGAACAACAAAAGGAATTGCAAGACAGGCTTTTGATTTTGCATTTAGCCGTATCAGTAATGTGAGAGTTGATACGAACCATGACAATATCCCAATGCAGAATTTTCTTAAGAACAGTGGTTTCAGTTATTGTGGAGTGATCTATGTAAGTGACGGGACTCCAAGAGATGCTTTTCAGAAAATATTGGGCTAAGGTATTGATTTAGTGTTTTAGAATCGGATAAGGTAGAATATTTTATGAAAGTTCTGGTTACAGGTTCTGCAGGTAAACTTGGGAAAGCAGTCATCGAAAGACTAAGGTCTGAAAATATAGTTGTTATTGGTGCCGATCTTATTGCTGGCCCAACTACTACTGCGATCATGGATATAAAAAATAAAGCGCAGGTTTTTCAAATTTGTGAAGGTGTTGATGCTATTATTCATACAGCAGCTATCCATGGTAAACATTACGAGCTGAATTATCCCAGGGAAGAATTTATTGATACCAATATATACGGTACGTTAAATTTGCTGAACGCTTCAATCGAACATGGGGTCAAACGTTTTCTTTACATCAGTACGACCTCTATTTATGGCAGTGCGATGGATGATCCGGATCAGGCTGTCTGGGTAGATGAAAATTTAACGGCAGAACCCAGGGATATCTATGACATTACGAAACAAGCTGCAGAACAATTGTGTAAAGATTTTTTCTATAAAGACGGTCTTCAAACTTCAGTCTATCGTGTAGGTCGTTTTTTACCGGAAGACTCCAATTTGCAGGCCAATCACCGGCTCTACCGCGGGCTTGACGAAAGGGATGCTGCAGAGGCATTATTCCTGGCATTAAAGTATGATTTTGCTGATTTTGAGATTTTCAATATTTCCAGCAGCAGTCAGTTTTCAAAAAGTGACTTAAAAATTCTTAAGACAGATCCTATAGCGGTAATCCTTAGAAAGTATCCTGTTGCTAAAGGTATTTATGAAGCGAATAACTGGTTTTTTCCTGAAAGCATTGACCGGATTTATGTGACTGGAAAAGCGACTAAATTATTAGGGTATTCACCTAAATATACATTCGGGTTTTTACTTGAAAACCTAAATCCGTAGAACAGCTCTTCGGGCATGTCGTGAAACTTATGCCGGATTATCAGGAGTAAAACTAATTGTGTCTTTCTCTGGGCCAGAACCAGGCATATCTTACAATTAAACAAGTGATTATAATTTCAAGGACACCTAAATAACTATAAAAAATCATCCATTTACTGATCGAAGAGCCAACAACTAATAACATAATTATAGTAAACAATAGCCCTGCAATTATATTGACCATCCGGTTTACTTTAGGATTTAATACTAAGGATAAAAATATCATTAACGGTGGCAGTGATAAAAGTATTGCATACTGGAGTAATACCAGGGGGGTAGTTGGGCCAGCCCCGGATTGGCCATTGATCAAACCCTGAATCCGGCCCGGTACAAATAATGAAAAGAAATCTCCATAGATATAACAAAACATAACGGAAATCCATAAAGCCGAAAGTTTAAGCTTTATATTTATTTTGAAATCCTGATAGCCATTTCTTGTTTTGATCATCTTTAAATCTGTTAAATAGTGATTACTGTATTTGTCTGTCTTTTATTCCTGCAATAATCAGCCATAGGCTAATTCCTATTTCACCAATACTGGCTGGGAATGTGATGTAGTTAGAAATTAAAGTTTTATCATATTCAGGAAAAAGAAAAGTTCCGGAAAAATCTATCAGGTAACTGATGCATCCTATCATTAAAAAAACACCCAGTATTTTTGGCAGAAACCCTGATTTAAAGACTAAATAACCAAATGGGAATAGCCACAGCCCCCAAAATATCTGATTAATAAAGTTACCCTGATGGTACAAATGAATATAAAATAAGATTTGATTGTATAGCTGGTCTATGGTGAGTGTTTTAACATATACAGATCCACTGAGAAGAGAAAGGACTGCAAATTTGCTGAGCAAATTTATAAATGCAACAGGAACCTGAACTATAGCAAAAACAACCATAAGTTTAGCACAGGTTTCGTGAACAGGTTTGAGTAATTTATATAAAGTGACAGCTAATAGTAAAAAGAAAATCCAGCAAATTAATTCGCTTATGATGCCAATTTTAAATAGCAATTGTGAGGTGAGGAGATCGTGTATAACTATTGATGGATCACCTTTTATTTTAAACCTGGAAGGGATATACTGTAAATAAAGTGTGCCGCATAAAATCACAATTAAGTAGAGTAAACCAGCTATTCCCGCCGTGTTTTTTCTGGGGTTCATTTTTCTTCTGATTTGTAAGGCTAAGATATCCAATACAATATTCAGTACACTTAACATTTGTTAGGAAAATAGTTCCCGTCTTATTCTGCTTAGACTTTCGGGTTTTATACCCAGGTAAGAGGAGATATATTTAAGTGGTATGTTCTTTATAATATTAGGTTTTTCATTAACTAGTTTTAAATACCGCTGTTCGGCAGTAAGTGTAGCCAGATCGTTTATTCTTTGCTTGTTTTCTTCCTGTATTTTCTGAAATAACTTAATCGTAAAATCTTTTTGTGTACTGCTGGTTTTAGCAGTAGCCTGGGCATCAGCCATGGTAATTCTCAGCAGTTCGCAATCTGTAATACAGTGGAGGCTTTCATTAGAAACTGTTTGATTCATAAAATGAAAATAGGAGGTGAAAAACCTTGGCCCATCATTTAAGTCTACAGTTATTTCTTCGCCTTTATGATCAACATGAAAATTGCGCATATAACCTGATACAATAAAGTTATGATAGCCCGGGACCTTTCCGGCTTGTTCAAGTATTGTGTCTTTAGGAACAGATACGGGCATAAAAGAATGCCGGCACTGTTCTTTATCCGTTTCTGGAATTTCTATAATTTGTGTGATGTAGTTGAAAAGAGTTTCGTAATAATGATCCATTTTATTTCAAGCTGATAAATAAGCGGTTTAAAATTACAAAAGCAGGGCTGAGTAAAATTTGCTTAGCAATAGTAAAGCGACATCAGAACAATAAAAATAAGAAAAATCCAGCTGTAGTAAACTGCAAAGTTCGCTTTTCGGAATCTTACAATTTTATGCTGACAGGCGGGCATACTTTTACATCATTAAATCAATGTAAAAGAAACAGTAATGAAAAATTTTATTAAAATAACCGCCCTGGTTATCGGAACACTGGCTTTAATAATAGCCATACTGGAAATGAGCAGTTCTTATAAAATGACCAGAACTATTCATACAGATGCCCCTGTAATTAATCAATTACAAATAACTATTGACGCTCCTGTAGAAACCGTATGGAAAGTTTTTGCCGATGTCGATAACTGGTCTCAATGGCAAAAAGAAATTCCGGAAAGTAAAATTAACGGACCTTTCAAAACAGGGGCATCTTTTGACTGGAAGACACATGGGCTAACTATTCATTCAACATTCCATACTGTGAATACCAATAGTGAGATCGGATGGTCTGGTCCGGCATTAGGCTCCTTTGCCATTCATAACTGGCATTTTATCAGACAGGGAAATCATACCGTTGTAAAAGTGGAGGAAAGTATGGAAGGATGGCTGGTCTGGCTGTTGAAGGATAACTTTCAGGCCGTAAACCGCGGCTCTCTTATTTATTGGTTAAATGCCTTAAAAATAGCTTCCGAAAAGAAAAACAACCCTGTCTTCTCTTCTTAAACCCTATTTGTCTATAGCCTTAAAATTAATTAAAACTTCAAATTATAAACACACACAGATATGAAAACAATAGTCCTGTCTCTTTTTACTCTAGTTTTAATAGGTTCTAAACTATCTGCACAGGATAGGGAAAGTACACCGCTGGAGCAGGCAACATCAGCTTCATCAATCCGGGGACTGGGTTCTTTTGAAGCCAATCACAGCGTCGCACCATTTAAACTCAATGGGGCAAAAATAAACATGCAGCAGGTTGGAGGGGCACTTACTATACCCGTTATAAATCATATGAAAGATGGTAAACTTGATTTCCTGCTGGTGGGGGCCAGCTATAATGGATTGTTTCTTTCTGGTGCCGGGGAACAATTTGGAGGTACAAATTTTCATGCTATTGCTATACCCGTTACCTTCCAGAAAGCCCTTTCACAGAAATACGCAATTGTAGCCTCGTTTGTCCCTTCACTTTCTTCTGATATGAAAGACATATCCGGAGAAGATATGGTGTATTCGGGTGCTGTTATGTTAAAAATTAATCAATCAAGACAATTTAACTATTCCTTGGGGATTGCTTTTGCGAGGCAGTTTTTTGGTACTGTATTAGTACCTATAGTTGCCGTTGACTGGAAGGTAAATGATAAGCTTACGTTTTCTGGTATTCTGCCCATCTCCGAAAAAATCAAATATCAGCTATCGGATAAAAGTGCATTTGGGGTACTGGCTGATTTTGCTATTGGTGGTGGCACTTATCGTTTATCAAAGAAGATGAACTCTGATTATTTACAGCTCCAGCAATTTAAAACTGCCTTTTTCTATGAATATTCCTTTTCTGGAAAATTCTCTGTGGAGTTGAATGCAGGGTATAATTTAAAGCAACAGCTAGACCTGTATTCAAAAGATCAGAAAGTAGACTGGGTGCCATTTAATGATCCGAATAAAAGGGAGCCTTTAGCAGAGCTGAAAAAAGCAGGATTTGCTGCGCAAACCGGAATTAAATATAGATTTTAACGTTAAATACAACTGTAAGATGGTGAACATTGATCATGTATTAATTTTTAAAACGAATATAAAATCTGAATCAGATAAATTAAGGCTGAAGCCTGCATTAGATGAACATCTGTCTATTCAAGAATGGAATGTAGATCTGATGGATGAGGAATGTGTGCTGAGAGTCATCTCTGCTCAATTGAGTCGCCATCAGGTGATTAAGTTCATTAATCATCTTGGTTATGAGTGCTCTGTATTAGAATAAGGTAATTTATTTGAAAAAAAAATGGGCATATTTGAAACATGAAAAATCAGGGAACATATAACGGTTATCGGATAGCGGTGCCGGTTGAGTTTGAAGAGGTGTTCTCACATTTCTATTTTTCTGAAAACAAATCCGGCAATTCCATTACCCACACCCTTGTACCATCATTTCAGACGATGATGATATTCAATTTTGGTACAGCTGTTTCTTTTATTAATAAACAGAATGACGAGATAGAAATGGGCAATTGTATGATTGCCGGCCCCCTTAAACAGGCAGTTCGCTATACGCTTCCGTCGGGTGCTGAAATGTTGGTGATTAATTTTAAAAACGATGCTTTTTTTCGTTTTTTTGG
Organism: Pedobacter cryoconitis; assembly: GCF_014200605.1. Lineage (GTDB taxonomy): Bacteria > Bacteroidota > Bacteroidia > Sphingobacteriales > Sphingobacteriaceae > Pedobacter > Pedobacter cryoconitis_B. Next base: position 283,421 of record NZ_JACHCE010000001.1, read on the forward strand.
GACAGCATTGCTTGAAGATCATCTTCACCCGGATGATTTAATGACTGACAATTGTTTCTCTACGCTCTGGAAAGAACTTACCAAAATTGATTCTTTGGAGCGTAAGATAACCCATATGCTGACTTTTTGCCGGCCCTTTTTACAGGGCCGGCACCCCATTACAGAACAAATCATTGCTTTAGGAAATAATGGGATTAGCCCGGTGAAAGAAATCTCCAATAGGGAGCAGTTGTCTGAAAGATCTGTGCAAATGAAACTAAAAGAACATTTAGGATACTCTTCGAGAGAGATGGGGCGTTATACACGTTTTCTCAAAGCTATTCAGTTAGTTCAGCATTTGACTTCCGGTACCGATCAGGTAAATTGGTTTGAAGTGGTCGAAGCATGCGGCTATTATGATCAGAGCCAGCTGATCCATGACTTTAAACACTATCTTAATCTCAGTCCATCAAAATATATAAAATTAAGGCAGGGAATCTGTGTGTCCTCTATAAATTCTGAAAATCATACTTCTCTGCCAGCGCTTTTTTGATCGGCGGCCATTCTTCTTCAATAATACTGAACCTTACAGAATTCCGTTTTCTGCCGTTTGGCATGATCCTTTCATATCTGATAATCCCTTCTTCTTTAGCGCCGAGTCTTAAAATGGCTGAGCGTGATTTTTCATTGATCTCATCGGTTGTAAACTGAACGCGGATACATTTCAGTTCTTCAAATGCATACATTAGCATCAGGTATTTTGCTTCTGTATTTACAAAAGTCTGCTGCCAGGAAGAAGCTATCCAGGTATGTCCAATTTCAAGGCTTCTGTTTTTAGGATCTATTTTCCAGAACCTTGTCGAACCGACGATTAATCCTGATTCTTTTATTGCTATTACAAAGGGGAGTACTGTTCCGTCAGTGTATCCATTCAGGGCTGTTGCAATATAGTCATCAATGGTTTGTTCATTGGGCACAACTGTAAATGGTAAGTCCCATAGCTGTCCATCGCTGGCAGCTTTAATCAATGCGGCTTTATGCACAGCGGTTAAGCTATTTAGCGTTATTTTTTTGCCTGTGATTATCATTTGATTCATACATTGATCAGGGATAGATCATGATTAGTTTCTGAAATAGTTGTCATCCTGTATAATTCTAAGGTTAATGTAAATATACAATTTTAACGGTCCAGCCATTGTTTGAAGATTTTAGATCTGTCCCGGCTCATGACAATCTTTTCGGGCGTTTCTGGATTTAACATCAGTTGCAGCTTCCCGTTAAAATAATTATTAATGCGTGTAATGCTAAAATTGTTAATCAAATATTGACGGCTAACTCTAAAAAAAACGTCCGGATCTAATTGCTCTTCCAGTTCTTCCATCGTAAATGGAATGGTATGATGCTGGTTGTTAGCCATAACAGCCCAGGTTATCCGATGTTCAGTATAGAAATAAGCAACTTCTTTGATCATTACGGTGTAGAATGAGTCTCTGGTAGGGATCAGGAACCTGGCCCGGTAGTTTTTTTGCTGCTGTTTTAAAATAGCTGCTATATCATCCATAACCTGACCCAGATAAGGTGGATGTACAGTCGTTTTAAACTTATGCAGGCTTTTTATAAGATCCTCTTTCTTTATAGGTTTAAGCAGGTAATCGATACTATTCACCTGAAATGCACGTAAGGCATATTCATCAAATGCAGAGGTGAAAATAACAGGACATTTAAATGCCACTTCCGAAAAAATATCAAAACAAAGACCATCTGTTAAACGGACATCTGTAAAAATAAGGTCCGGATGGTGTTGGTTTTTAAACCAGCCGATACTTTCAGTTACACCTTCGAGCATCGCAATGACCTCAATTTCCGGATCAATATCTTCCAGGATACCCTTTAACCTTTTGGCATTATGCAATTCATCTTCTATAATCAGTACTTTCATTTGGTGATGTTTTTAAAGGAAGCAGTGGTATTTTAACTACAAATTCATGAGCTGTCTGAATGATTTCGGGAAGCTTTGCGGATAATAATTTGTAGCGGTTAATAATATTTTTAAGACCAATTTTGGAAGAGCCTATACAGGAGGGTAGCTTTTGTATATTATTGGCAACGCATATAGTATTGCCTGCTGAAGAGATCCTGATATGAAGTGGCTGGCTGCGGGAAGCAATATTATGTTTCACTGCATTTTCAATTAACAGCTGTAAGGTGGTTGGCGGGATTCCCTGGTTCAAAAGATCTTCCTTGATAGTAACCTCAATCTTTAGGTTTTCAGAAAACCTGATTTTAATCAGATAGATATAGGAGGTTATAAAATCCAGTTCTTCTTTTAGGGGAATAACATTTCTCTCCAGGTTATAAAGCATATAACGATGAACCTCCGAAAGACAATCCAGAAATTGCTGCGCTTCTGATTGATTTTCGGCAATCAGACTGGACAAGGTGCTGAAATTGTTAAACATAAAATGCGGATCCAATTGTAGTTTAAGAGATTGTAATTGAGACTGTAAAGTGGTCTGCTTTAATTCGGCGGCCTCAACAATTGCATTTTTCCAATTGAGCAGCAAATAACTGCCAATGTGAACCGCAGTAACAATCAGTGATAACACAATGCTGACAAAGATCATCTGGCGGTAGCCTACCCAATCATTTTCGGCGCCGTCATAATAGGGGGGTACTAAATCTGTAACATACCAAAGTGAAGTCATCACTGCGATCACCAGGACACATTGTATGAAAAGTTGTAAAAAAAAGCGTTTAACAGAAAATTGTACCCATGGCAGCCATTGGTCAAGGTAATAGGAGATAATTATACCGATTTCTGTAATGGCCCAGCCGAGGGTTATGAACCAGATCAGGTCCATAAAAAAGTCCCGGCTTAATTCCGGTTCCAGAATATAGTTCCGCTCACTGATAGGATTGATAATCATCATGGAAAAGATCAGAACTGAGGTGACTATAAGTGGAAGGATTACCCTGAAAATTCCCGAACTGAATATAGATACAGCTTGCTTTGAAGTCATGAATAAGGTTTTAATAAATAAAGAGAATTTCTTTATCAATTTTCAGATCAAATTTAAGCGGATCATATGATCTGATGGAATAGAAAACGACTGAACTTGCCTAAATGATGTATGAATTTACAGTTTAATCGTATAAATCGTTCCCTGACCCAAAATGGTTATCAGATTTAATATCAAAAACAAGTTCAGGAAAGTAAGCTAACAGTTGGCGTATCAATTTAGTAAGCTGGGGTAGTTTAGTGCCCGTGGCTATAGCCTGTTAATCTAATTTGGGCCTATTACTAATTGATTAAAGCCCATTGACTATGCGTTGTTTTTGTTTGATTTTAATCTTGCTGGGTTCATTAACTGCTTTCGCCCAGCAGGACATTACAGGTAAAGTTACTGATCAGCGGAACTTGCCATTACCCGGTGCCACCATTACATTAAGACATCATACAGAGATTAAAATACGCTATTATGCCATTGCGGATTCTTTGGGAAGTTTTAAATTGAAAAATATTAAGGCTGGAAATTATCAGCTTGAGGTTGCTTTTATTACATATAAGAGTCAGGAAAGGACTTTTACCGTAGGAAATGATCCGATAGAAGTTCAGCTTTTTAGACTCATGCCCGAAACTCAGCATTTGGCGGAAGTAACTATTAAAGGAAAAAAACAAGCTATTACCGTTTCAGCTGGCAAAACCACAATGAATGTAGAACAAAGCAACCTGGCCCAAAGTCAGTCGGCTTATGATCTGCTCAAAAGCCTCCCCGGTGTAAGTATCAATAAGGACGGTGATATCCGCATTAAAGGTAAGTCTGGAGTAACGGTGATGATTGATGGGGAACCTGTAGAAATAGGCAGCTCACAGCTCAAAAGTTTGCTTAAAGGTACACCGGGGACTACGCTTCAAACTATGGAAGTGATGACTAATCCTCCATCGGGTTTAGATGCATCCGGAACCGGAGGTGTAATTAACCTGGTCTTCAAAAAGAAGGTTAAAAAGGGTTTTAACGGGACCATGAGTTCTACTGTCAGTAAAGGCAGGTATTACAATACAAACCAGAGTCTCAATCTGACTTATGGTACCGGAAAATGGGAACTAAATGCATTCTATGCTTATAATTTTGAACATAGTCAGAACCGTGACAGCATGTTTAGAAGTCAGGGCACAGACTATGTTACGGGCTTATCTGACCCGGGTAAAAATTACTATATGAGTCAAATGCAGCTTAATCCTGATCAATCAAAAACACATATGATGAAATTTGGCTTAGATCGTCATTTTGAGGAGAAAAACACTTTAGGAATTAACCTGTCTTTTAATGATATCAGAAATCCCACCGATGGGCGCACGGTTACCCGTTTTGGTATGGGAATAGTGGAAGATTCTTTATTAAATCAGCGTAATTACCTGCGTAATACCTTGCGGAACCTGGATTATGGATTAAAGTTTAAACACAGGTTCGATGAGCAGAAAACCCTGAGCGCTTCTGCCCAGTTCAATCATTTGAAGTCGGATGGATTTGAAGATTTTACAATTCATAAAACCTTAGGTTCAGGAATTAGTTTACCTGAGTTGCGTTACCGGAATACCTATCCTTCAAAAATAAACCGGAGGATATTCAAAGCAGACTATGTGCAGGAACTGATGAAAGAAGATCAAAAAACGGGTAAGTTTGAAGCTGGGGTTAAAAGTTCACAAACCCATATCAGTACTTCTCAGTTCAGTGAAAACAGGGTAGGGGGAAATTGGCAGGCAGACCCGCTGCGTAACAATAATTTCAGCTACCGGGAAGCCATTTATGCTGCTTATACTGCTATGGAGTTAAATATGAAACCATGGACTTTTAATGCCGGTTTGCGCGGAGAATATACCCGGGTGAGGGGTAATGCCGGAGCTTATGAAAGCCAGGTCCGCCAAAATTATTTTTCTTTGTTTCCCAATGTACTGATCGGATATAAATTAAGCGAAGCCTACAATTTATCTGTTAGTTTCAACCGCCGGATCGAAAGACCGGATTATGATAAACTGAATCCTGCTGTTCGTTATATAGACTTATATACCACTAAACAGGGAAACCCGGGGCTGAAACCGCAATTCTCTAATAACGTAGAGCTGAACCAGCAGTTTTTCGATTTTATAGACCTTACATTGGGTTATAGTAGTATAAAGGACCCTATTTACTCCACATTGATTACTTCTGCGGGAGCGAAATCTTTTTATACAGCTATGAACACCGGACAGCAGCAGCAATGGGAAGCTTCTTTATCGTTCCCTATTCCCGGTATTGACTGGTGGGAAAATCACCAGAGTTTTTATATCTACTCTTCGCAGTTCAATGCAAATCTTGAAAACAAAGTCTATCGGGCAAAAGCAAACAGTTTTGGTGCGCTTTCCTATAATTCCTTTAAGCTCCCGTCTAATTTCAGCATAGAGTTATCTGCCTGGTATGAGGGAGGTGGATTATTTGCTAACTTCCGCTATAAACCTGTCTCTGAGGTGAGTGCCGGTGTGAGTAAGAAATTATTAAATGATCAGTTGACAGTAGGGGTGGCCGTAACAGATGTCTTTTACGGTGGAAATTATAAAGCCACTGTTTTATCGAATACTCCGGAAATTTCAAATCTGATTTCCAGGACGGACTCCCGGCAGGTGAAATTTAGTTTGAGCTGGAATTTTGGTAAAAAGAGAAAAATAGAAAAGTTGCCGGAGCAAAATTCAGAAGATGATTATCTGCCTGCAGGTAAGAGCAGACAAATTCCAAAGCGGGCAAAACCATAAGTTATTTGTTTACCCGTGTTTTTCGGATTCGGCTAAGTGATTGTGGAGTGATGCCGAGGTAGGAGGCTATATCTGTTAAGGCTACACGCGAAGCAGTCGCTGGTTGCTTCCTTAAAAAAAGTTCATATTTTGCCAAAGCATTGCCGGTTAGGTAAAGATTTTTGATTGTCACCATTTCGGCCATGGACAGCTGTGCAATTTCATCAATCAAGGCTCTTAAATGTGCTTCAAGATCACATGCTGCCTGTAAACCCTGTTTTGCAGGTATATTGCCATACATGCTATATAAAAAAGTCATGAACTGTCCTTCTTCCATAAAATAGTATACGATATCTTTTTCTACAGGGTGAAGTAACTATTTATATCCCTGGTGAACAGCATAAGTTATCTGTTGGTGAAAGTTATTTTATTCCAAAAAATGTACCTCATGCTATTGTTAACAGCTCTGCATCGAAACCTTTTAAAGCACTGGCTATTGCTTCACCAAGCGGGTTTGCCGGGCTGATCAGAAGTGTTGGCATTCCTGCCGGTACAGATGATCAGGAGCCAATGCAAGCACATGATATGCAGCTGGCAGGCAAGATAATGGCTGAACTTGGCGATAGCATTCTTGGCCCTCCGGGTGCACGTCCTTAATTTCCCGATTACTTTTTCCTGTTCTTCAACAGACATATCAGGTCCCTGTAAATGAAAATGAAGGTCTCCAGATGTAGCCGCAGATGTATGTTTTGAATCTGTAATTGCTTTGTGACTCGTGGCAAATGTATAAGAAAATTTATAGGCAATATGCTTTTACCAGTTCCATCAATTCATGATTTTTTATGTCTAAATGTGTATTTTGCTTTTCCAGCCAGCTCGTTTTAGCAGTTACGTCTTTTTGCCCATTGGTTATCATTTGCATTACTGATGCTATTGCCGGCATCCCCGGACCTGTCTTATGCGCTACACTTTGGACTGGATCAAGTACTGTTTGTAATTGTTTTTTTGAAATACTCAGCTGATGCCCTAATCGTTTTTCTGCGATGTCCTGAATCATTGCAATGGTTATCTGGTTGGCAGTTTTCTTTTCTGCTATCGCACGATTAACCACTGATGCAATAATTTCGTGGGCATCCCTGAAATCAAGATTAGCATTCCTGACCAATAAATCTGCAAGATCTGTCATTGTAGAGAAATTCTCTGTGGCATATCTGAGCATGGTTTCCTTATTGACATGTAAAGTACTGACCAGACCGGTCATGGTGTGGGCTGCTGCCAGAAGCGCATCTATAGCTTTAGGTTCAATCATAATTCTAACTCCGCTATGCTGATATTCGATACCATTGAGTGAGGTCAGTATAGACATGAGTTGTCCCGTGGTTATTGCCGCTGCCTTTCGGGTTCTTTCAAGCGCGTCTGGATTCTTTTTCTGAGGCATCATACTGCTTATACCAGCATAAGAGTTGTCCAGCTCTACCGAATTGTATTCATCAGTACTCCATAGCTGCAGTTCTGATGCCAGCCGGCTAAGATCACTCATGAAGATCGCATTGTCGGAAGCAAATTCAGCGATATGATCCCAGCCGGCAGCTCCTTCTATCGTATTAACTACAAGCTGATCAAATCCAAGCAGGCCGGCAACTCTATACCTGTCTAAATTCCAGCTGGTACCACCACTTGCGCCAGATCCTAACGGAGATTGATCCATACGTTCATAAAGCTGAAGATAGCGGTCTAAACTTTTTGCCAGACTTTCGTCAATAGCGGTTAGATAATGAGCCAGTGTGCCCGGTTGTGCTTCTTTTCTATGGGTGTAAATCACCATAACAGTTTGCAAATGGTCTATTGCTTTAGCCTGGATTGCTGTGCGCAGTTGTATAACAGCCCCGATGACTCCGAGAAGCTGATCACGTAAAAACATGCGGTTAATGGTATTATCAAGATCATTGCGGCTGCGGCCGATATGCATTTTTCCACCAACACTGCCAATTTCTTTGATCAGTTGGGCTTCATAAGGAAGGTACACTTGCAGAGATGGGTTTTCTATGGCTAACTTATCTGTTTTGAGCAGACCATTCAATATAATTTTAGCTTCCTGATGGCTAATGATCTTTTGTTCGGCAAGCATGATTACATAGGCTTTATGCAGTAAAGTCTGATAAGGAAATGTGGCGCCTACCAGGTTTTTTGAACTCACTTCATAGTCATAAAGTTCCTGGAATTCGGGCGCCTTTGAACCTGAGGTACGACCGATCCGGCTGGCATCGGGTAAGGGTTTACTTGAAATGTTGTTTGAACTTCCCACTTTATTGCTTTTTTCTTTTATGAATTGCGCTTTCAGGTTTAATGGCAGAAACAGAGACACTGATATTGCAAGGCCGAATGAATAGTAAATTTTAGATTTCATCATGGGTGCAAAATACTAAATATACTGCATTAATGAAACTTAGTTGCATTAATATGGGTGGAAAAATGTGCTTGTGTTTTTAAGGTTTTTATTATTCAGATGAATTTTATTTTCATTTAAAATTGTTATTGTAAACCCTGACCATAAATATGTGTCAGAGACAGCTTATTTAGGAGAGTTTATAGTAGGAGAGAAATTATGATCTACGGTCATTTATCAATTATCAGAGCTGAAAAATAAAACGCTCAATGGTCGCAATTAAGTTTCCGGTCATGTGCATCGTAGTTGATGTATAAATAGACCGGGTATATATCCTGGCATAACCAAATAGAATTGCATCTCCTAAACTCTGTACAATGTCTATGTAAGAAGAATTGGTGTTCAGATAAGTAAAATGATGTAACAGTACAAAAATGCAGGCCTGTACAAAGTTGGCCAGATGCAGATTTTTAAACCACCTGATCATTAGATCGAAGATTCTGGCCCTGAAAAGCAGCTCTTCAACTAAAGGGCCTAAAATCACTGCACCCGTGATGAGTATAATGGATGGTAAAAGCTTGTGGTCCCATTTTGCAATTTCCAGATTACCAGTTTTATATAAAATAAAATCTGTAAGTATTGAATAAACCAGAAATGCCCCAACCCAGATAAAATAGGTAAGCTTAGAAACTGGTTTATTTAAATAGAAAGCTTGCGTAGTTATTTTCTTGTTCCGGATCAGTACCGTAATTGCAATAAGTACAATTATAAAGGGTAAAACCCTTAGGATAGCAGATCTGATTTCCTCGCTCATTGGTTAGTTAATTATTGATATTATTCATTTTATCTAAGCCAAATTATAAGTATAAAATTATAATTATTTCAGTTTAAAATGAACTGTCCGAAATACTATTTGCAATGGTCCATTATGGTCGTTTTTATGAATAATTGTTTTATTTGTAATTATTCTAAATAATGTACAGTTTTGTAAACTGGCATTTTCAAAATGGTTAACAGCAGTACATCTAGAATTTTTGCTCCTATTTTTTAAAATAATACAATCGCAATGTGTAAAACAACAATAGTTAGCCGCGAAGGAGATGTGTGTGTCACACATTGCTTAAATTGTAAAATTGTCAATATTTGGAATAAAGGTGTTTTAGTAGCCTTTTCATTTGAACAGTTTGATGCCTTTTTAAAGGCAACTAAAGATCTTGTATTTGATAATTATATTGAATACAATCCTGACGGGATCGAGGTAGTGATCCTGGCTACACCCTTTTCTGAGGTCAGTCTTGTGTTTACAAGGGTTGAGTGGGATGAATTTTTTGCCGCGCTGAAGCAGGCTGCCTATATGAAGCAGATCTACCAAATGGTACACGATTAGTTACAATGCATCCGATAGTGTACCATTTTGCAGATCTGTCTTTAAACTAATCTGGTGGTGATAAATAGGGTTTTTCAGTATTAAACAATTGTATTCAAAACGCCTCCGTCTGCACGCAGGGCAGAACCATTTGTAGCTATCGATAAAGGACTGGAAAGATATGCCGCAAGATTCGCTATTTCTGAAGGCTCAATAAATCTTTGAAGTAATGATGATGGATTGAAATTGTTCATGATATAGTTTTTTACTTGTGCTATGTCCTGATTCTGGGCTGACGCAATTTGCGTGATTGTTCCGGCTACTCCATCAGAATAGGTAGGGCCGCCTAATATCGTGTTTACGGTTACTTCTGTATTTTTAGTGAGTTTTGACAGGCCATTGCTCACAGCTAACATGGCTGCCTTGGTCATTCCATAGTGAATCATATTTTCAGGAATATTTATAGCAGATTCACTACTGATAAAAATGATTCTTCCCCATCTTTTTTCTAACATTTTTGGTAATAATGATCTTGATAAACGGATTCCGCTTAAGACATTTATTTCGAAAATTTTACTCCAGTCTTCATCTTCAATTTCAACAAATGGCCTGAGCTCAAATATCCCGACATTATTAATCAGAATATCAATTTGCGGCAGTTCTGCTAATAGTTTGCTGACTGCAGCTGTATCAGTGAAATCGGTTGCGATTCCAGAAATATCCGCATCTGGTATTGCTTTGATTAAGCTTTGTATAGCAAGGTCAACTTTTTCTTGTGTTCTGCCATTGATGATCACTTTAGTACCTTCATTAAGTAATTGTTTTGCGATAGCAAATCCAATTCCTTGTGTAGAACCACTAATAAAGGCAGTTTTTGATTTTAATTGTAAGTCCATATGTGTTTAATGTTTATTTTGTATTGATCACTACAGAATTAGCTAAAAAAAATTAGCTTATAATTCCGAGTTGCATTTCGATTTGAGCTATAAGTATTTTATGATCAGGGTACATCCGTCTGGTAACGTTGATACCATTCCATAATGTAATTAAGTACCTGCCTAAAATTGCCGGATCTGTTTGATTTTTAAGTGTACCTTTTTTCTGCGCCTTTTCAATTTCATGCGTAAACATTTCCTCTACTTCTTTCAGGATCATTACCGATTCTTTTTCTAATTCTTCATCTACAAAGGTCATTTCTACTACCGTATTCACAATAATACAGCCCTGAAGATGAGTGTCGTGGTCAGATTTTGCAATACTCCGAAAGAAATCTTTAATGAGATCGATAGGGGATTCGTTTTGTTTCAACTCTGCTTTAAACTGGTTAAATGCTATTCTTCTTTGAAGGATTGCCTTGCGGAAAAGTTCTTTTTTTCCACCTTTAAATGCATTATAGAAGCTGCCGCTTCCTATATCCATCGCTTTGAGCAGATCTTCTAAAGATGTTGCAGTGTATCCTTTCGTCCAAAAAACACTTTGTGCTTTTTGCAAAATTTCCTCGTTATCATATATAGCCGGCCTGCCTCTCATCTTAAATATCTATTTTTGTATTGTTCACTACAAAAATAGATATAAAAATATAAATTGCTGCATTATTATGCTGTTTTTGTAAAATAAGGAATTTCTCAGAATGAATTATCTGAATATAAAATGGTTTGAGTATTCTGTTCTCTGATAGGCAGTTATTATTATACATAATGGTCTTTTTACAACAAATGTAAACATCATTGAATTTCTGATGTTTAAGCTATGCAAATCGGGTGCTACATTTTAAATAGGGAAAAAATTCTACTATACCCCTTGTAAACCAGAAAAATGAACGGCATGGTTTATCTGGTTATGTGCTGCAAACCTGATGATGCGGATAAGCAAGATCATTGTAAAGAAAGAATGGACAGAAAAGCAGAACAAAGAAATATAGGGTTGAATTTTTATAAGGAACCGGATCAGGGTTCATTAAAAGCGCATATTAAGGTATGGGCCCCAAAAGCCAAAACAATGTCTTTGAAAGTAGCAGGGCAGTATATTCCGCTTGAAAAACAAGAACATGGCTACTGGTTTGCTGAAACAGATCAGGTTCAGCCAAAAGACCGGTATTGGTTTGTATTGGATGGAACTGTACAATTAGCTGATCCGGCCTCATTATCTCAGCCAGACGGTGTACACAATGCTTCAGAAGCATTGAACCTGGATTACAAATGGCAGGACAGGGATTGGAAAAATATACCTTTACAAGATTATATCTTTTACGAATTGCATACCGGTACATTCTCAGAATCAGGTGATTTTTCGGGTATCGCAAAACATCTGGATCATTTACTGGACTTAGGGGTTACAGCTATCGAAATTATGCCTGTTGCGGCTTTTCCCGGTACACGGAACTGGGGTTATGATGGCGTATTCCCTTTTGCAGTTCAGAATTCTTATGGAGGGGCTGCAGAATTACAGAAACTAGTTTCCTTATGTCATGAAAAAGGATTGGCTGTTGTACTGGATGTGGTATACAATCATGTAGGTCCGGAAGGAAATTATCTTGGTCAGTTTGGCCCGTATTTTACTGATAAATATCAGACTCCCTGGGGTAATGCGATTAATTTTGATGATCAGGATTGTGACGGGGTAAGGGAATATATTGTCGAAAATGTACTCATGTGGTTCAGGGATTTTCATATTGATGCATTACGTCTGGATGCAGTTCATGCCATTAAAGATTTCAGTGCTGTTCAAATTTTACAAGAGATCAGAACGCAGGTTGATCTGCTCATGCAGGACAGCGGCAGGATACATTACCTGATTGCCGAATCAGATCTGAATGATCCCAGGTTTATATCGTCTGTGACTGAAAATGGCCTGGGCATGAATGCGCAGTGGGTAGATGAATTTCACCATGCCCTGCGGGTAACTGCAGGTGAAAAAAAGATAGGTTACTATTCAGACTTTGAAGGTATAGCACATTTAGCAAAGTCATATCAGGATGCTTATGTATATACCGGTATGTATTCGCCGGAGCGCAAAAAGACATTCGGAAAAAAAGCTGAAGGACATCCTGGAGCGCAGTTTATCGTGTTTTCACAAAACCATGATCAGGTTGGTAACAGAATGCTTGGCGAAAGGTCAGGGACATTATTTAGTTTTGAAATGCAAAAGTTAATGGCTGCAGCAGTATTTTGTTCCCCTTTTCTTCCCATGTTGTTTATGGGAGAAGAATGGGGAGAAGTTAATCCATTCCTTTATTTTATAGACCATACTGATGAGCAAGTCGTGGAAATGGTGCGCAATGGCAGGAAAGCTGAATTTGCTGCGATGCACGGAGCAGGTGAACCCGTAGATCCAAAGGCAGAAACTACATTTAATGCTTCAAAACTGAACTGGACATTATTATCGGGTGAAGGACAGAAAGAAAAAGATACTGAAACAGCCACCAGGAATAGCATTCAGCATAAGTACTTATTTGACTTTTACAAATACATGATCGCATTGAGGAAAAAAAATGTGCTGCTCAGCGCTGGTGATCGTGATGCTGTTCGTGTACAGGTTTTTAAGGAGAAAAATAGTCTTGTACTCGAAAGAGGCCTCACCGCAAGCAAAGAAGTTATAGTTTGCCTGATGAACTTTTCTGACGAAGCTCAGGAACTGATTTTGCCTCCTCATGTCATCACTTATACTAAAATTGCAGATTCCGCAGCGCCCGAATGGATGGGACAATCTGCTGCACCTGCTTATATTCATCCCGAAGCAGGTGAAAGTCAAACTATTCAATTACAACCAGAATCATTTATAGCTTATTCCGCATTTTATGTTTGATCCAATTTCTACTTACCGAATCCAGTTTCACAAAGACTTTACATTTGAAAATTTTCAGCAGATTATCCCTTATTTACAGGAATTAGGCGTGAAAACTATTTATGCCTCACCTGTTTATGAAGCAGTGCCAGGAAGTATGCATGGTTATGATGTAGTAAACCCCGGCAGGATTAACCCGGAAATTGGTACCATAGAACAACTAAGGGATATATCAGCAAAGTTAAAGTCGGCCGGTATTTTTTGGATTCAGGATATTGTACCCAATCATATGGGATTTGATCAGCACAATGCCTGGCTGATGGATGTATTGAAACATGGGGAAGCCTCAGTATACCGCTCTTATTTTGACCTGGTTACTGCGGATTTAAATGAAGAACCTTTAATGGTGCCTTTTTTGGGAGATGATCTTGACACAGTGATTGAAAATGGAGAACTTGAACTGGTTAGTATCAAAGGAGAGCAGTATTTAAAGTATTTTGAAAGCCATTGGCCAGTCCGGGTTGACATTGCTGATGATGTACTGGCAGAACAGCATAAAATAGCTAAGAATGATAAAAAGACAATGGTTAGTATGGTCGCAAAACAACAATACTACCGGCTTTGCAATCCTAAAGAAACTAATGAAAGGATCAATTACCGCAGGTTCTTTACTGTAAATAGCCTGATCTGTCTGAATATCCAGTATGCTGAAGTATTCGAAGAATATCATCGGTTTAGCAAATATTTACTGGATGAAGGGATTATTCATGGACTAAGAATAGACCATGTGGATGGATTGGCTGATCCAACGGGATATCTGCAGCAGTTGCGTACACTTTGTGGTGAAGCTGCCTATATTGTTGTAGAAAAAATTCTGGAACCAGGTGAGGCCTTATTGAACAGCTGGCCTGTTCAGGGTACAACGGGTTATGATTTTTTAGGCCTGGTCAATCAGCTGCACACGAATAAAAAAGCGGAACAGAAGTTTAATACATTTTATAAAGACCTTGGCCAATACAATAAGCCGGTACAACAGCAGATCCTGAAAAAGAAAAGAGCATTCTTAAATTCATTTATGCAGGGCGAGCTGGAAAACCTTTATCAATTAACTTTTTCGCTCAGTTTGTTTGAAGATCAGCAGGTGGATGAGCCGGATATGCTTTTGCTGAAAGAGGTGATCGGTGAGATTCTTGTGCGCTGCCCCGTTTACCGTTTTTACAGCAGCAGTTATCCCTTGTCTGCAGAAGAGAAAAATGCTTTAGAATTGATATTGGATGACCTGGCTGAGGATGTCCGCTATGCCCGGCCGGTTGATATTATCCGACAGGTTTTATTGGAAGGAAACGGTATTTCTCCGGATTATAAGGAAAGAGCAGCTGTTTTTTACAGGCGGCTTATGCAGTTTAGTGGCCCGCTGATGGCTAAAGGTGTTGAGGATACGCTGATGTATACTTATAACCGGTTTATTGGTAACAATGAAGTAGGAGACTCACCTGAAGTATTTGGTATTTCAATCGCTGATTTTCATGAGCAGATCCTGACGCGCCAAAGGTACTGGCCGCAGACTATAAATACCACAGCAACACACGATACCAAAAGGGGAGAAGATGCAAGGGCAAGATTAGTGGTCTTAACTGATTTAAGAAAGGAATGGATTGCTGAAGTAAATAACTGGCAGGAATTGAACCAGGATTTGAAATTAAACGGAAAGCCTGATGCCAATGATGAGTATTTTATCTATCAGACGCTGATTGCTACTTATCCGGAAGAAAATGCCGGCTCAGAAAATTATACAGAAAGATTACTGGAATATATAGAAAAGGCATTGCGGGAATCCAGGCGTAAATCGGAATGGGAAAAACCTGATCTTGAATATGAATTGGCTGCTAAAAACTTTATCACTGGTCTGCTGGATCAGAAGCGGGAATTCTGGAAACGGTTTATCTCTTTTTTTCAAAAAGTAGCTGCTTATGGAAGAATGACTTCTTTATCAACCTTGCTGCTTAAACATCTGCTTCCCGGTGTACCGGATACCTATCAGGGTACAGAATTCTGGGAACTGAGTATGGTTGATCCTGACAACAGGAGACCTGTAGATTATCTATTGCGCGCTGAGACGTTGTCAAAATTCAGAGAGACAGAATTTAAACTCAAAACGTTGTGGCAGCATGGGGCAGATGGACAAGTGAAGCTGTATTTGCTGCAAAAACTGTTAAGATTAAGACAGGACTACGCTTCATTATTCGTTAATGGTTTATACATACCGCTCACAGTAACAGGAAAATATGCTGCAAACGTATTGGCTTTTGCCAGAAGATATAAAGGGGACTGGCTGTTGTGTGCGGTGCCGGTAAATCTGGCTGCGGTCAATAGTGCACCAGGTGCAGCTGATTGGGAAGATACCAGCATTATTATGCCCGAAGGGATACCAGATAAATATTTGAATATACTGGACAGCAATGATGCCGCTGTAAATTGCACCGAAGAGCTAAGGGTTTCTGAATTGTTTGCTGATTTTCCGCTTGGTGTACTGGTATTTCAGAAAAAAGAACATCAAAGAGGGGCTGGCATACTCTTGCATGTGACATCTTTACCTTCTGCTTATGGTATCGGTGATTTTGGCCCGGTTGCTTTGAAGTACCTGTCTTTTCTTTCTGATAACGGGTTAAAGTACTGGCAGGTTTTACCGATGAACCCAATATCCGGTGGTCATGCTTATTCGCCCTATAGTACTACCTCAGTAATGGCTGGCAATACTTTGCTGATTAGCCCTGAAATATTATATGACGAAGGACTGCTTACTAAAGAAGAGCTGGATGGGCATCAGGAAAAGATCAAAAGGAATGTGAGTTATAAAAGGGTAACTGAATTGAAAAATAAGCTGTTCCAAAAGGCTTATCAATCCTGGTTGTCGGGCAGTGGACAGGCCGGCCCCGATTTTCTGGAGTTTTGTAGCAGGGAAGCAAACTGGCTGGACGATTATGCTCTTTTTGAAGTGATCCGTACTTTGCATAATCACAAGCCCTGGTTTGAATGGGCAGAAAAATTAAGGGATAGAGATCTCCGGTCATTGGAAACTCTTGGTGAAAGTCATAGTCAAAGAATCACGGAGATCAAGTGGCAGCAATTTGTATTCTTTGAACAATGGGCAAAGCTGAAGAAGTATGCACAGGCATTGGGAATTAGTATGATTGGGGACGTACCATTTTATACAGCCTTAGATTCTGCAGATGTATGGGTGAATAGAGAATTATTCGCCATAATGGCCGACGGAAAAGCAAAAGGTATAGCTGGTGTACCTCCTGATTATTTCAACGAAGAGGGGCAACTATGGGGTATGCCTGTATATGACTGGAAAAACATGTCATTAAATAATTATAAATGGTGGGCAGACCGCCTTGCTAAAAACCTGGAACTCTATGACCTGGTAAGGCTTGATCATTTTCGTGCATTTTCTGCTTACTGGGTGGTGCCTTCAACCAGCCAGTCTGCCAGGGAAGGGGTTTGGAAGCTTGGGCCCGGTGCTGCTTTTTTTAAAGCCATGTTGCTGCAACTGGGCCGTTTGCCATTTATAGCCGAAGATCTTGGTGAGATCAGCGAAGACGTTTATCACCTGAGAGATCAGTTTGCTTTGCCAGGCATGAAAGTGCTGCAGTTTGCTTTTAGTGAAGATAGTGCAGGCTCTGTTCATATTCCGCACAATTACATGAGTTCGAACTGTGTGGTTTATACCGGTACGCATGACAATAACACAAGTCTTGGCTGGTATGAAGAAGAGGCTGATAATGCAACCAAAAAGCGAATGGAAAGTTATACAGGGATCAGGTTATCCCGGAAAAATGCAGTACAACAAATGATAAGGCTGGCTCTTTCTTCTACGGCAGAAATAGCTATTATTCCTATGCAGGATATTTTAAACAAGCCAGCAAAGGACAGAATGAATACACCAGCCTATACTGATAAAAACTGGATCTGGAGACTGAAACCAAAAGAACTTTCTTCAGTAGTTCTGGATGTACTCAGGGACTATATGAGGCTATATAAGCGTTAAAGCTAAATTTTTTGAGCAATTCGGGTAAAAGAAAATCAGAAAAATTAATAACAATAGAGTTGCTCTTCCAGGCGGGTGATTATCTTTATGGGTATAAGTAAAGATCCAATGGTTGCTATTAAGAATTTTTATCCTCCGGAAAGTTTAAAGGATTATGTTAAATATTTCTGGCATCTGGAAACCCGCGAACTGAATAACACCAGGAAGCGTTTCCAGATTTTTCCTGATGGTTTACCCGGATTATTATTTCATCATAACAATGGCCGGCAGGTATTAGAGTTACCTGATCAGCAGAAACTACCTGTATCGTTTGTCTATAGTCTTTCTACTCATGCTTTTACCAATTATACCAGCAATCAGTTTTCTGCTGTTGGCGTAAGCTTGTATCCATGGGTATTAAATCTGTTCTTTGATATTAATCACATGGAATTCAGCAATCAAATAATAGATCTCAGGGATTTTTGCAGGGCTGCCTTAAATGAAGAAGTGCTTCGGGCTCCCGATGCCGAAACTGCAATTAAAATTTTATCCGGCTATCTTATGCAGAAGTTAAATGGTAAGCGCAGAGAGGACCTGCTGATAAAGGATTCGATAAAGCGAATTAACAATAATAATAATGGAACCTTAATCCGGGATTTAAGTGAAATTTATCAGCTTAGTGAAAGGCAGTTTGAACGTCGTTTTAAACAGACAACAGGTATCAGCCCTTATCAGTATTTCAAAATCACGAGATTTCAGAGCGCACTTAAAAGAATCAATTTCAATCCGGTTGAGAATCTTTCTGCTATTGCTTATGCTGCTGGATTTGCTGATCAATCCCATTTTATCAGAGAGTTCAATCGATATTCGGGGCTTACACCAAATTCGTATTTAAAGATAAAACATCAAAACCAGGCGCTCTTGTCCGGTCATATCCATCAGAATATACCTCAACGGATTTTATTGTCTTAATCATTTCTATGCCGGTTTTATGCTATTATCACAATCGGCAATTATTGAGATTTGAATAAAATTAATAAAATGGTTAAAATACATCATATCAATTGCGGCACTTTGCAAAGAGATCCTGATAGTCTTAAAGTGCTGTGTCATTGTTTATTATTAGAGGATATAAAGGGTTTGGCATTAGTTGACACAGGGATAGGGGTTCATGACATTTTGTTTCCTTTAGAAAGGATTGGGCAAGAAATAATTGAACAGGCCGGTTTTAACTTTAACCTGAATGACACTGCTATTTCTGCACTTCATCAACTGGGCTTTACGGAAGATGAGGTAAAACACTGTTTGGTAAGCCATCTTGATCCTGACCATATTGGCGGACTTGCAGATTTTCCCGGTGCTGCAGTACATGTCTCTGCTATTGAGATGAACAGTTTTCTGGAAGATAATCCGCGCTATTGTCCGGAACAACTGAAACACAAACCATTTTTAAAACTATACCATGATTTTGATGAGTACTGGTTTGGTTTTGCTGCGAAGAGAGCGGAACTGGATTTTGAATCAGAAATTTATCTGGTAGCCCTTCCGGGACATACTCTTGGACATTGCGGGATTGCGATTCAACAAGAAGACAGGTGGCTATTATATGCAGGGGATGCTTATTATTTAAGAGATGAACTTTTTACGGAAAATCATCCGGTTGATGAATTGGCAGCACTCATGGCGATGGATAATGATTTACGGATCGAATCGTTAAAAAAACTAAGGGTAATCGCTCAGAATTTCGGAGAGAAAATAGAACTTTTTGGCTTTCATGACCCATCTGAGCTAAAGAATGAATAAATAGGGCCATCTCCGTCAGCTATCGATAATAGAGTTCTGTTATTGTATCTGTATAATTCATATGGTTTTTATTGTGTAGTATTAGTTATTTATTTGTTTCTTTGGTTTTGTTGAGTGGTTTTATGTAAAAATATTTATATCTTAAATGAATAAAATTATACCTTTAGGGATACTTATCCTTTGTCAAGTGACTGTATATGGCCAAAAACCAAGGGCAAGAGATCTTGGAATCCCATTTGTAGGTGCTACAGGAAAATTTAATGCCATAACAGATGTAAAAGGTGTAGAAGTGGGATATAGTACAATTATCTCTGGAGAAGGAAAAAACATCCGGGAAAAGGGGCCTGTTAGAACCGGGGTAACGGCGATATTTCCAAGAGGCAAAAATAATAACCCTGTTTTTGCAAATTGGTATTCCCTGAATGGAAATGGTGAAATGACCGGAACAACCTGGATAACAGAATCGGGGTTTCTGGAAACACCGATTATGATAACCAATAGCAATAGTGTAGGCATTGTGAGAGATGCTGTATTAAAATGGTTTATAAAAACAGGCTGGCACAAAGAGAATTTCTGGTTTAGCTATCCTGTTGTAGCAGAAACCTATGATGGGTTTCTGAATGATATTTATGGATTTCATGTCAAAGAAGAACATGCCTATGAAGCATTAAATACTGCTAAATCGGGTGCTATACAGGAAGGAAATGTAGGTGGTGGAACAGGAATGATGTGCCTGGGTTTTAAAGGTGGAACAGGTACTGCATCCAGAATTGTGAAAATAGGTGATTCTACCTATACAGTTGGTGTTTTAGTACAATCGAATTTTGGGGCCAGACAAAATTTTAAAATTGCAGGAGTCCCTGTTGGCAGGGAATTGAAAGATACAATGGATTACGTCTTTAAAAAGGCTCCGTCATACCGGCAGGCAGGTGATGGTTCGATCATTGTTGTCGTTGCAACAGATGCCCCGCTGTTACCTCATCAGTTAAAAAGAATTGCTGCAAGAGTGCCTCTTGGGGTAGGTATTGTTGGTGGAAATGGGGAAAATGGATCGGGTGATATCTTTATTGCTTTTTCAACAGCAAACCCTGCGGCATTTCAGAGAGTCAAATTGGCGAAGATTGATGAACTGCCCAATGATGCAATGAATCCATTATTCGAGGCCACAGTTCAGTCTGTCGAAG
The DNA here is from genome assembly GCF_014200605.1 of Pedobacter cryoconitis. Classification (GTDB taxonomy): domain Bacteria; phylum Bacteroidota; class Bacteroidia; order Sphingobacteriales; family Sphingobacteriaceae; genus Pedobacter; species Pedobacter cryoconitis_B. The sequence continues at coordinate 303,719 of NZ_JACHCE010000001.1, forward strand.
AAGCTATTATTAACGCAATGGTTGCTGCCGAAACTATGGAAGGTATTAATGGAAATAAGGCATATGGACTTCCTCATAACCTGGTTATCGACATTTTAAAGAAGTATAACAGAATAAAATAGCATTGCTGTTAATATTCCCTCTCTTTTAATTCCTTTGCAATTCCTTTAATAAACATATAATTGACAGTTCCACCAATTACACCGCCTACTACTGGTATCAAACGACGACTTGCTTTAGTGCCCAGACCCATCAGGATTTTCTCTGCAACTTCCTCCATGACATTTTTGCTAAGGGCTAGTTTGGTATCAGCTTTGACAGATGTGGCGACTATCTTAAAGAAATCATCAAAATTGATCTTGTATTTGCCGGTGTAGTGATAAGAAATTGCTAGTGTTACCCTGAATTGCTGGGCGATAATATTGAGTATATCCAGGGGAGTACCAATCAACATGGTTCCTATGCCGCCCACGCCAGTGATTAAACCAGAGCCAGCGGCCAGCAAAGCACATTGATTGATAAAGCTATCGATCCCCAGCGTATCTACACCTTTTTTGATATTCAATTGGTCAATCTGGTTAAAAACCTGCTTAAAACCACCTTCAGAAAGATGGTTAAAGCCTTCTCTGACCTCTTTTTTTACTTTTTTTAAATTGACCTGCTTAAATGATGGTAAGTTCATCGCTTTTTGATTTGAAATCAATGTCTTACCACTTTCATGCCAGAATCAATTGATTATTTTTTTGCGACCCTATAAAATTTTCCACCATCGGTTACGGCATATAATGCACCGTCTTTACCTACAGCAAGGGCACGAAAACGTTCGCCCTCATTTTTCAGTAACCGCTCTTCACCAATTACTTTATTATTTTTAATCACTAACCTGGCAATATGCATACTGCTCAGGCCACCTACAAACAAATTACCTTTCCATTCTGGAATTACATTGCTGTTGTAAAAAGCGATTCCTGCCGGAGAAACCACCGGGTCCCAATAATAAACAGGCTGCTGCATACCCTCTTTTTGTTGTATACCGTCTCCAACTTTTTCACCGCTGTATTCTATCCCATAGGTAATTACAGGCCATCCGTAATTTTTTCCCGGACGAATAATGTTGATCTCATCTCCTCCTCTTGGTCCGAATTCTGATTCCCATAATTCGCCTGTCGCCGGGTTCAGTGCTAAACCTTCGGGGTTGCGAAAACCATAGGCATAAATTTCAGGTCTTGAACCAGCTGTTTTGGCAAAAGGGCCACCGGGAACCGGTTTTCCATTTTTAGTGATGTGAATGATTTTTCCCAGGGACGAATTCAGTGACTGTGCCTGCATACGAATGTCGGCTCCTGAGCGTTCACCAGTACTCACAAACAGGTTTCCATTTTTATCAAATACGATACGTGAACCAAATTGAAGACTTCCTTTATAAGCAGGTGTAGCACGGTATATGACTTCAATATGCTCTACCTTACTTTCATCAGCTGATAATTTCCCTTTCGCAATAGCCAGTAAAGTGCCTCCGGTAACCTGTTCTGAATAAGCCCAGTAGATCATTTTGTTTGTGGCAAACTGAGGATCGATGTTTACGTCCAGTAAACCACCTTGTCCGTCGGGTACTACTGCTGGTAAGCCTGTTATTTTCTTAACTACTTTTCCTGCAGTGGTTACAATAGACATAGTCCCCATCTTTTCGGAGATTAAAAAACGTCCGTCAGGTAACAGACAGAGCCCCCAGGGATGTTCTAATGTCTTACTTAACAGGGTAACGGTATAAGGTGTTTTTGTTTTCACACCAGCGATTCTTGTCTGTCCCGCAAAAGCAGGTTTGTATTTCGAATTGGCCGCCTGGGTCTCAACCGGTGGGTTTGTACCGCCGGTTGATTTGTTTTTTATAGCTTGTGCGTAACTGCTGCTGCAGGCAAATACAAAGGGTATAAGAGTAGCGCAAAGTACCGGAACTTTTTTGTAAGTAGATCGCATCATAATAAGTCTATGTTGAAAGGATGAATATAAATCTACAATTTTTTATAAAGATTCTATAAAGGAGATATAATCTCTGGCACTTTCTTCTACTCTTTCTGCAATAATATGATATTCTGCTCCATAGAAAGCGAAAAATGGTCTGTAATCGGCTTTTACATAATCAAAAGTGATCTCAAAAGGAGCTGTCAATTGCTTCATTGTATATTTATATTTTCCTGATTCCCGGTAGTCTTCTTCATTAATACCTATAGAAATGCTTAATGCAATCTTTTTATCAGCTAATTTATATGGACTGCTACTGCCATATGCCCAGCCGTAAGTTAATACCTCATCCAGCCATTTTTTGAAAAGTGGCGGACAATTAAACCAATAAAAGGGGAATTGAAATATAATCTTATGATGAGATTCTATCAACTGCTGTTCTTGCTGAATATCTATCTTTTCATCCGGGTACAAACTGTGCAGATCCCTTATACTATATTTTTCGGGATATTTTTTTAATTCTTCAATCCATCGTTTATTGATTACCGAGTTTTCAAGATCCGGATGAATGATAATGACCAGAGTTTTCATTGTATAATTTTTATGTTATTGACTTTAATTTGCCGGGACAAATATGGGGCATACAGACAGGCCGGACAATAGATGTCAGATTAATCATTTAGTGATAAATTAGTCACCATTCATTAAACGATCCTTTTACTTAAATTTGTAGATATGTATCAACGAAAAATTCCAATTGATTATGATTGTGGCCTTAGCATAGCTATGGAAGTAGTAGGTTCCAAATGGAAATTCTGTTTACTTGATGAAATTTCAAAAGGCATAAAGCGTCCCAGGGACCTGGTTAATTCTATCAATGGCATTACTAAACGGGTTTTACAAAAACAATTAAGTGAATTGGAATTTCACGGGCTCTTAGGGAAAACAATCTATCCGGAAGTCCCTTTGAGGGTAGAGTATTATCTGACAGCATCTGGAAAAGCTATTTTACCTTTGGTTTCGGCTGTCGATCAATGGGGCTTGAGCTTTGCACCGGAATTGAAAACTATCCTGGAAAAAGATAGTCTTCAGATGGAAAAAGACAGGTTTCATCAAAATGATGAGCTTTAGCCGTGATAAACTCTTGAAGCGTTTATCTTTCCATTACTGATTTCAAGTACTTCGGCGATCAGCATATCCGGATCACCTGCTACAGTTCTGATATATTCCATGAAAATACGTTGATCATTGGCTGTAAATGACGTTGGCTGATAGCGCAGGGTAGGTAAGCGGTCAAATGAATCTTTCCACCATTGACGGAGTGCTGCTTTACCGCTGATCAGCCCTTTGGTTTCTGGTTGTCTGATTTTTAGTTTCGGACTAAAGTGTATAGCCTGATCATCATATAATGCTAAAAGTGCTTCAAGATTATGGTTGTTGAACGCATCAAACCATTGCTTTGCAATGGCTTCAAAATTAAGGCTTTCCATGTTAACCGGGTTTGAGTGGCAAATTAAATAAAAAAAGCAGGTCCAGCCTGTGGCCATGCTTTTTTTTATTTAATATTTTTTTAGGCATAGCTGTCAACTTCAATAATTGCATCAGTAAAGGCTTGTGGAGCTTCCTGTGGCAGATTATGTCCGGCACCTTTGATAATCCGGTGTATATGTTTTCCTGAGAATTTTCCAGCATATGCTGTTCCATCGGTGGCAGGGGCAACACCATCCGAATCACCATCGATTGTAATTGTGGGTACTTTAATTACCGGGCCTTTAGCCAGTTGGTCTTCAAGATAATCATATTGCGGATCTCCGGGAGCCAGGCTGAGCCTCCAGCGGTAATTGTGAATGACGATGCTGATATAGTCAGGGTTATCGAAAGCTGCAGCTGTACGATCAAAAGTGGCCTCATCGAAATCCCATTTAGGTGAAACATTTTTCCAGATCAGCTTTCCAAAATCGTGACGGTTTGCTTCATAACCTGCCTGGCCACGTGCTGTAGAGAAATAATATTGATACCACCATCCCCATTCTGCTTTTGGTGATAGTGGGAGCTTGTTGCGTTCCAGATTATTAATCAGATAACCACTGACAGAAACCATTGCTTTACAGCGTTCGGGCCAGAGTGCCGCAATGATATTGGCTGTACGGGCCCCCCAGTCATAACCGGCAAAGATTACTTTTTTGATCTTAAGGGCATCCATCAGGGCGATAATATCAAGTGCAACGACTGATTGCTGACCATTGCGGAAAGTCTCCTCTGAAAGAAAGCGCGTAGTACCATGACCACGTAAATACGGGACAATCACTCTGTAGCCTGCTGAAGCTAATAAAGGGGCAACATCAACAAAACTATGTATATCATATGGCCAGCCATGCAGCAGCATAACTACTGTACCATTGGCAGGGCCTGCCTCTGCATAACCAATATTCAGGACACCGGCGTCGATCTGTTTTATAGAGTCAAATGAGGTATGGTTGCCTTTTTTAACTAATTGAATATCAGTAGTTGATGCGGATTTTGTCCCTGCTTCGGCATAACCTGTATGCAGTAGTTCTGATGCGGCCAGTGCTATTCCTGCGGTATACAGAAAGCGGCGGCGGTCATATTTATTTTGTTGTGGTGTGTTGTCGTTTTCCATGATTTTTAGTTTAAATCGCTGAGTCAAAAATAGGGGCTTAAGAGACTGTGTGTAACCGTGAAATAGTGGGAGAAGGCCAAATAGACCTTGAATTAGTCATTTGCTGACTTGAAATATTTTAGGCCTGGATGATCGTGTTTTGGCCTTTGTCCACTCATCCTGCAAAATGCCTGTTTCAGGGTGAACATCGCCTTATTAACATCTTATACGCTGGTTAAGCAATTCATTTGAAAATACATTTGGATAAATAATCACTGTTATGAAGCTATCAGAACTCACAAAATCGAAGAAGATCCTTACTTGTATTGTTATTGGCTTATTTGTAGGGGTAAGTATTCAATTCACTACTAAAAGTGTCAGTAATCCAGCTGTAACCGGCTCTTTTCAAGCTACGCCAGAAGTAGAAAGCATTTTAAAACGGGCATGTTATGACTGCCATTCTAATGAAACCAATCTGGCCTGGTTTGATCAGATCGCGCCTGTATCCTGGCAGATTTCACATGACGTGAATGAGGCAAGAAGCCGGTTTAATTTCTCTGAATGGGATAAGCTTTCAAAAACTGATCAGGAAGCCCAGTTATGGGAAATCGTAAATATGATAGATCAGGGAAAGATGCCGCTTAAAAAGTACACGATTCTACATCCTTCAGCGAAGGTTACAAAAGATGAGTTACAGACTTTGAAAAACTATGTACTCACTTTATCGGGTGCTAAAAAGGTTGATATTACGGTAATTATCAAAGCCAGTCATCAGGTTGTACAGACTCCGCAAACGAATGATAATCCTGATCAGGTACCAGTTGCGCTCAACGGGATAAGCTACTCTGATGAATATAAAAGCTGGAAGGTAATTGCTAATACAAACCGGTTTGATAATGGTACAATGAGAATTATTTATGGAAATGATATTGCCGTGAAAGCTATTGCAGATGGCCATATCAACCCTTTTCCTAATGGGGCAAAAATTGCAAAAGTTGTATGGAATAAACAAGCTGCAGACAAAGACGGGAATGTTAAACCTGGAAATTTTAACAATATCCAGTACATGATTAAGGATGATAAGAAATTCAGGGCCACTGAGGGCTGGGGATTTGCCAGGTTTACTTCCTTAAAACTCCTTCCTTTCGGTAAAAATATTGCCTATGGTACAGCTTGTATCAACTGCCACCGCCTGGTAAAGCATACTGGTTTTGTCTTTGATATCCCCAGTAAAAGAGAAAATAAATCCTAATTATTAATCAGTTAAAAAAAAGAAAATGAACAAATTTAATCTATTTATGATTGCTGGCTGTCTGGCAATCCTATTCGTTATCGTCACAGCTTTTGTAAATTATCAGGATGATAATGTTGTTAAAAAGAGTAAAAATAAAGGTTTTGCAGTCATAGAGCTGTTTACTTCAGAAGGTTGCTCCAGCTGCCCGCCTGCTGATGATTTGGTCGCTAAAATCCAGCAGGAAAATAAAGATAAACAGATTTATATATTAGCCTTTCACGTGGACTATTGGGACCGTCAGGGTTGGAAAGATGTTTTTAGTGATGCCAGTTATACAAAAAGACAACGTCAGTATGCAGGTTCTCTGAACCTTGCGACAATTTACACGCCCCAGATTGTAGTTAATGGAAAGACTGAGTTTGTTGGTTCCGATGAACGTGCTTTGCTGAACGCAATATCGGGTGGATTAAATACAGAGCCTGCCGGGACATTGACTCTTGAAGCTAAGGCAGAAAATAACCATTTGAGTGTAAATTACCAGGCTGCCGTAACTAAACATAGTGATCTGGTTTTAGCAATGGTTCAGAAATCAGCGCAGAGCAAGGTTAAAGCGGGTGAAAATTCGGGGGCTACACTTTCACATGTACAGATTGTGCGAAAAATGGTTATTCAGGCCATTGGTGCAGATGGTAAAGGAAAAATAAATATGACTTTACCCTTAGGATTTAATGCTGCAGGATGGGAATTAATTGGTATTGTACAAAGTAAAACTGACGGGGCAATTCTTGCAGCCGCGAAGAACGATTTTCAGTCTGTTCAATAAATCATGATGATATGAAAGCAAAACTCTTATTTATTGCGGGGCTGGCGTTGGTAACTACTGCCTGCAATTCTATTCCCGGACCAGCTATAATCCCTGAAGCTATTTTTGATAATCATGATAAAGCAGTGATCACCTCATTTTCTAATCAAAAGGAATTGACTGCATCTACACTTTATGGTAATTCCAAAGCGGTAAAAACTATGACAGAAGATACCGGTCATACTACAGGAGAGGTTTTTACACTGGTTACCTGGTATGAACAACCCAATCCATACTGGTATGGAAGTATGATTAACAGCGACATCAAAACAATAGAAGAAGTTACCATTACTAAGTTAGCCAATGATCATCTGGCGGCTGGTTATCAAATCTTACAGGGTGACCGTCAGATTTCCAAATTATATAACCTGAAAAAACAAGAAAGAATAGACTTTATCCTGTCTCAGCATGCAATGGTATTTCCGTCACTGGCAGAATACAAATTATAATTAAAAAGGAGAAATTATGACTAAGCGAATAGAAATTGCCTTTAGGATCGTAATCATTTTACTGGTCGTATTATTGGTTTATCTGGAATTGGTATCAGCTAATAAATGCTGGTTGGATTAATTTATTTAGCTGATCTGTGGTTTTGCCATGGATCGGCTTTTTTACAGGTAGCGTAAACCAAAATGTACTGCCCTGACCCAATTCACTTTCCACACCTATTTGTCCGCCATGTTTTTTAATGATTTCTGAGCAGATGTAAAGTCCTAACCCTAACCCGGTGTATTGGCTTCCGCTATTTTCAGCGCGGTAGTAACGATCAAAGAGATACCGGAGTTTTTCCTGCTTTATGCCAGGCCCCTTATCAATTACCGATACTTTAGCCATATCATTTACCTTTTCAATATAAATTAATATCTCTTTGGATTGAGGTGCATATTTTATTGCGTTATTGACGAAATTAATGATGATTTGTTCAATCCGTATGATATCTGCATAAACTTCGATTTGCATATTTCCTTCGGTTTTAATCGTATATATGCCATTTTCATTTATATCATTACAGCTCTCTTTAATGATCTCAGACAGGATGAAATCTTGCTGACGGATACGAAGCTGTCCCTGATTGGCCATGCTTGAGTTCAGCAGGTCTTCGATCAATGCATTAACTTTACCGAGGCTTTTATTGGCATGTACAATGAGTTTGGACATCGTAGATGAGGGAGGATTATCCTTCATTCTATCCAAAAGTTCTAAAGATGCCTTTAAACTGGTTACCGGAGTCTTGAGTTCGTGACTTGCAATAGTAATAAAATCGTCTTTATGCTGCTGAAGTAACCTGAGTTCCTGTATGTCGGTTGCAGTGCCTACCCAAAGCTGCATCTGGCCTTGTTGATCCATAATAGGCATTAAACGAATCAGATGCCACATAAAAAGTCCATCTGCCCGTTTGATACGGATTTGAAATTCACCGCCATCATTAGATTGCAGAATTGAACTGAACTGCTCAACACCGGTTTTAAAATCATCAGCGTGAATTACCGCTTTAAATCTCCTCAGACCGGTTTGTTCACTATTCAGGCCTGTATAGTCATACCATCGCTGATTGTAAAAAACGACTTCACCTTTAACTGTATTTGTCCAGGCAATTTGTGGAATTGTCTCCATCATGATCCTGAACCGGCTTTCACTTTCTGCAAGTGCTTTTGTACGATTAGCCACCCGAATTTCCAGTTCCTGATTTAATTCTGAAAGTTCCAGGTTAATGACTTTTAGTTTTTCGTCAGTTAGTACCTTTTCTTTCCAGGCCTGTGTGTCGTTTATTGCCCTGTTGATTTTTGTAGATAAAGTAAACAGCTTATTCTTGGAAACGTAATCAGTAACACCTGATTTAATCAATTCAACTGCATTTTCTTCTCCAATAGTACCGGAAACAATAATAAATGGAATATGCGGCAGCTTATTTTGTTTAATGCGGAAAGCGGTTACTGCATCAAAAGAAGGAAGAGAATAATCGGACAGGATCATATCAGGATTAAAAGTCCTTAGTGCATTCTCAAATTCTGTACGTGTCTGGACAACTTCAGTAATAAAGCTTAGTCCGGATTTTTTTAATTCACGTTTAAGAAGATCAGCGTCACTTTCGTTGTCTTCAAGAATAAGTATTCTAAGCGTTGGAGTCATTGTTTATACGACAAAATGTAGTGTGGAGAGCGTTCCTGGATACTTACCAGGGTTAAAGAGGTGGCTGGCTTAATACCATCCAATATAATCCAATCTCTTTTACTGCATTAAAAAAATTATCGCTTTCGACAGGCTTTACAATATAGCTGTTTGCACCAAGTTCGAAACATCTTTCTATATCCGGGCCTTCATTAGATGAAGTGAGCATAACTACCGGGATTGATTTAAGAATAGGATCTGACTTTATTTTTTCCAGTACCTGTAAGCCAGATACTTTTGGCATTTTTAAGTCCAGCAGGATTAACTTAGGGAATTCTCTATCACTTCGTGTTACATAAGCTCCTTTACAATAAAGAAAATCCAGTGCCTCTGCACCATTAATAACATGATGGAGCTTGTTTGTAAAACCACTTTTTTTTAATGCACGGATGGTGAGTGCAGCATCATCAATACTATCTTCAACAAATAAAATTTCAACGTTATGGTAACTCATTTTTTTTGATTTAATGGTTTATGCCCGGCAGGCTGAAATAAAAACAAGACCCTTCATTTAATTTTGATTCGGCCCATACTGTTCCATTATGCCTGTGCACTATTTTTTGTACAATGGCAAGGCCTATGCCTGTGCCTTCAAATTCTTCTTGAGAGTGCAATCTTTGAAATACCCCAAAAAGTTTGTCGTAGTATTGCATATCAAATCCAGCCCCTTTATCTTTTACATAATAAATTTCGAGGTTATCTTTTGTATAGGCACCTATCTCAATATTTGTTTTTATTTGATGTCTGGAATATTTTATGGCATTGGAAACCAGGTTGATCCATACCTGTTTGATCAGGGATTTATCTCCTGAGGCTGATGGAAGATGACCCATCTCAAATTCAGGGATATTTTCAGCATCCTCAAATACTAATTCTTCGCGGACTGCATTCACAAGATCTGTCATATTAATCTCTGAGACGGTTACCTGTTTTCTTCCTAATTTGGAAAATGCAAGTAAATCATCAATCAGCAGGCCCATCTTTTTTGAATTGTTAATAATGGACTGAAGAATTTTTATTCCATCTTCATCGAACTTTTCAGCATAATCCTCTACTATAATTTTTGTGTAGCCATTTATTGCCCTGATTGGGGCACGTAAATCATGGGATACAGAATAGGAAAAGGATTCCAGCTCCTTGTTTACAGACTCCAGCTGTTCGGTCCGCTCAATTACCTTTTGTTCTAATTCATCATTTAACTTACGAATATCATCTTCTGCATTCTTAAGTTCTCTGTTTGCAATGATTAGTTCTTCTGCTCTTTTTTCCTTCTCTTGATTCTGGAAAGCAAGTTCTTTATTGGCTATGATCAATTCTGCTGCCCTGTTTTCCTTTTCCTGATTCTGGAAAGCAAGTTCTTTATTAGCTATGATCAATTCTGCTGCCCTGTTTTCCTTTTCCTGATTCTGGAAAGCAAGTTCTTTATTGGCTATGATCAGTTCTGCTGCCCGGTTTTCCTTTTCTTCGTTCTGAAAAAGCAGTTCTTTGTTTGCAATGACTAATTCTGCTGCCCGATCTTCCTTTTCTTCATTTTGAAATGCAATCTCCCTGTTAGCAATGATTAATTCATCAGAATCGTTTTTTTTCATATACTTAATTAAAAGATCGTCTTGTTAAAGATAAGGTGGGATAGATTTTCTAAAGCTACCATAATAATGAGCTAAATCTGTGTAAAAGCAGATATATATAAATCTTATATTGATTTATTATAGAAATCTAATCATTATGTACATTGGAATGATCATAACTAATTACCCTTTTTAGTTTCCAAAATCCATCTTTAAACTCCCAGATCTGTACAAATTTGTAAGTGCCGCTTATTTTCTCCTGCTGCCCCTCATTCGTATGGTAAAAGGTATGACTGCCAATTTCAATTGCTCCATATCCTTTTAGCGGATGAACTTCCAATGTACTCCTGATCAGCTCCCTGCGCATATGATGGCCCCTTGCGCACATTTCTTTAATTGATTTAAGTTCATTGTCCGCACCAATCGTCTGTCCGCCCTGATCATGGTAAAACTCAAGATCTTCTGTGATAAACTTTCTATAGGTGGCCGTATCACAATTGTTAAATGCATGAAATAATAAGCTGTCTGCACGGAGTATTTCATGGTATAAATCTGCTGGCAATATTTTACTGGCAGAGGAACTGGTTTTCTGGGGTTTCCCAGGAACATTTTGCTGAGCGAAAGCAGATGACGAAGCAAGCAGCAGGAATAAGAAGATGTTACGAAGCATATTTTTGAGTTTATTGTCGTGAATACCTGGCGAAACTTCATGCCATCATTTGAAATATAGTTCTGCTTGTAATCAGCGCAGTTTGTAGAAATCTAATTCAATATACTGTTCGATTATGAACAGTGTATTGTCCGTAATTATACTTAGAGATTGAAATGTTGATATTTTGTTAGGTATCACATTATGAGCTGTTTATGAGTTTTATGATGAAAGCTATAATTAAATAAGAAGAGTAATATGAAAACAATATTTTTTAATATTCCTGGTAAATGTGCCTTAATCTTCTGGAAAAGGCATTTTTGATTATAATTCAATTTAAACAATGCTGATATTTTTGTAACAAAAAAATGACATCTTTTGATATTCGAAAAAAAACAATATTTTAGATCAATAAAATTATATCAATTAACCTAAAATCATTACCAAATGAAAAAAATTAAAGTAAACTCAGAAAAACTTCGCTTGAAAAAAGAAAAAGTTGCTTCATTGACCACGGAGCAAATGGGTCAGGCTTATGGTGGAATTCCTGTTACTACAGCCACCAGAAGAACTTGCTGTGATTTTTCAGAAGTGATTTGCCCGGAAGAAAACTAACCGGTAGCATTTTACGAATTTGCGTTTAGACGCATTTTAACGAAGAATAGTCAGCTTATAAACTGACTATTCTTCATTCATACAGTCTTTGTCTTATAGCTGTTCGAATAAGAAACTAGTTTGGCTTTTTTATACTATGCACATGATCCGGCTACAATTGGTTTAAGAATGAAAGAAAAAATTAAAACGACAATAGATAAAATATATTCATCATTAAAAATTCGCGATTATTCTCAACTAGCACTTTACGATGGAGAAGCGGGATGCTGTATGTTCGATCAGTTTTATATCGGATATTCGGGGAACAACCCTGATCACATTACCCGGTTTGAAAACAGTTTTCAACGATTTTCAGAAAATTCAATTGGCAGTAACAGCCCTTTTTTTTCTTCAGGTAAGGCAGGTATCAATTGGTTTTTCTCTTATTTACACACTAAAGATATCCTGGATGATGAAGATCTTGAACTGTTATGCGACGATGATCCTGAGTTATTTGAGCTGGCTGTCCAATACCTGAAAGAAGGAAATCATGATTTTCTTCATGGGTCTCTTGGAATGGCTTATCATTCTTTGTACGGAAAGACAAACAAATTTACCGGATTTCAGGAGACATTCTTCCAATTGCTGTATCAGTTCGCTTATACCTCAGAAGATAAAATGTTTATTGCCCATTATGATCTGGTTAAAAAAATGCCCGTACTGAATAAAGTTAATTTTGGTATGGCACATGGCTTACCCAGTATCCTAAAGTTCTGTTTAGAATGTTATAAGAAAAATATCTGCACTGCAGAAGCAAAGAAGCTTGCATTGGATATTGCAGATTTTCTGAAATCCAATGTCAGGGAAAATACAAAAAGATCTATGTTCCCGAATATCCTGACTATTGACGAGCAATCAACAGGTTTTAGCCGGGTAGGCTGGTGTTATGGTGATTTGAGTATAGGATTTATACTTTATCAGGCGGGTATGGCATTTGATGAGCTGGAATTAAAAGCATTTGCAACAGAGATACTCATACACACTTCTAAAAGGAGAACTGAAGAAGAAACTCTGGTTAAGGATGCAGGTATTTGTCACGGAAGCGCCGGTATTGCACATATCTACAATAAAATGTGGCACTATACAAAAAATGATATTTTTAAGGAGACTTGTGATTTCTGGATACAGAAGACCTTAGATTTCTCCATACATGAGGATGCGTTTGCAGGTTATAAAGCCTATGCACCAACTGAAAGCGGAAAACATATGAATTCTTTTGGCCTGTTAAATGGCGTAAGTGGTATTGGATTAGTGCTGATCAGTTACCTGACCGGAGATTTTAGCTGGGACTATTGCCTGATGCTTAATGATTAAAAATATATGATTAAAAGCTATTCCTCTGTTTTATTACGCGCTCCATTGCAGAGTCTGAATGCAGCAAATGACTTTTCAGCAGACCAGCAAACCTTATTTCAGGAAGGAATATACTTGTCATCTCCCGGATTCTGGGAAGAACTTTTGAAAAGAGAGGGGCTTTCAGAGAAAGAAAGAGAAAAACTGGATCTCTCTTTTGCTAAATACTGGTTGCGCAGCTGTAGCAGGTGTACTCCATATGGAACTCTGGCAGGTGTTAAACTCATTGCAATTCAAGAAGAGAAAACCAGTCTTTTGCTTGCTTCTGCTGATCAGCATATCCGCAGGGTCAGATTAGATATGAACTATCTGACAGAGATAATCATTTATCTGACAAAAATCCCTGAAATTGTAAATCAGCTTAGATTTTTCACGAATAATAGTCTATATGAATTACCTCATAGCTTTAGATATGCCGCTTATTCTTTAAAAGATAATCAGCGCGAGTATGAACTGACTTCTGTAGAAAAAACCAGTTATATCTCGGCTATTTTGAATCAGGCCTATCAGGGTGCTGAGTTTGAAAGTCTGGTACAGCTGCTCATGACTGCCGAAAATATAAGTCATGAAGATGCGGCTGAGTTTATTACAGAGCTATATGATTCACAATTGATCTTATCAGATCTGGAATCCTGTGTTACAGGAGACGAGCCTTTGGACCAGTTAATTGACAAACTTGAAAAACTGGAACATCCTGATGAATTGCTTTTGAAATTCAGAGAGATTCAGCGGCTGATCAAAAATCCCAGGGCTGGCGTTGAGTATTACAAAGAGATAGAGCTAAGATTGAAGGAACTTGAATTCCCTATACAGATCCCTGCTAATATATTACAGACAGATCTCTTTTTTGAAACAAAGGAACAGGTAATTGATCAGCAAATTATCGATAGTATTACTCAACAGGCAGATGACTTATACGCCTTAAGTAATTTAATTGAAAATAGAGATCTGAATAGCTTCAAAGATAGATTTCTGGCAAAATATGAGTTCGAAGAAGTTCCTTTGTCACTAGCGCTGGATGCAGAATTAGGTGTTGGTTATGCTGGAAATGATCAATCATCAACCGGTGATAACAGTTTGATTGATGATCTCATTATCAAAGAACCAGGTACCAAACAGCAAGTGAAATTTGGCTATATACAACAGTTTGTGCTGACTAAACATAACGATTATCTCAGTAATAAAAGGGAGTATATCGAGATTACAGAGGAAGAGTTAAAATCATTTAAACCTTTAACAGACAGCTACAGATTTTCTGGCAGTTTACATCTGATGGGTAGTCTATTGAAATCGGGAGGTAAACTGGATGCAGAAAATTTCATATTCGAACTTTCCAGTCTGGGAGGCACTTCTTCTGGTAATCTTTTATCCAGATTTACGCATGGTGATGTTCAGCTCAGAGACTTTACGCAAGAGCTATTAAAAGAAGAAGAAAAGGAATTTCCTGATCATATCTATGCAGAGATTATTCATTTGCCACAGGCCAGAATTGGAAATGTTCTCTTACGCCCTCTGCTGCGTAGTTATGAGATACCCTATATAGGCCGGTCTGGTATAAAATCAGAAAATCAAATTCCTGCAGAGGAAATTATGGTAAGCATTAAAAACAACAGAATTGTTCTGAGAAGTAAAAAGCATGATAAATATATTATACCTAAACTGACTTCTGCTCATAATTTTTCTTTTAGAAGTCTGCCGGTTTATAAATTTTTATGCGATTTGCAGACACAGGGGCAGGCACAGCCTGATGCCTGGGACTGGGGAGTTTTATCAACCTTAAATTATCTGCCAAGGGTAGTTTACAAAAATCTTGTGCTCAGAAAAGCAAGATGGATACTTAAAAAGAAAGAATTAAAAAGTCTCCCTGTAAAAAAAACTGATTATGCAGCCTACTGTCAGCAGTTGAGAGCAGAATTCAATATCCCTCAAAAAATTACGTATACTGAAAGTGATAACAAGCTTTTAATTGATCTGGACCATCCTTTCGGTACTGAACTACTGATCCATTATTTAAAGCGCCATGATAGTATCCAGCTGGAGGAATTTTTATTTACGGATCAAAATTGCATTGTCCATGATAGCAATGGCAACCCTCATACAAATGAATTAATAATCCCTTTAAAAAGAGAATCTGCCAGATCACCTTATCTTTTGGAAAAAACGGAAGCGGAAAATCATGTCCAGCGGAAATTTTCACCATTTAGTGAATGGTTATACTTTAAAATTTATTGCGGGCCAACTATTGGTGAAAAACTGCTGAAAAAAGAAATTGAAGAATTTGTAGAAGAGGGGATCAGGCAAAAGTTATTTGAGAAGTTTCATTTCATCAGGTATTTTGATGAATCTTCTCATATCCGGATAAGGTTTTATAATGCTGAGCCAGAAAAGCAATTGATTGTCCAAAAGAAATTTCTGGAAGTTCTTCAACCTCTTTTGATGAACAGACTGATCAGCAAAGTTACATTAGATACTTATTCAAGAGAACTGGAGCGTTATGAAGCTCATTTGATAGAAGAAGTGGAGTCCATATTTTTTAATGATAGTTTAGCTGTTATGCGGTTTACCAAACTGCTGGACAGCCCGGAGCTTGAGGAGTATAGGTTTCTATTTGCGCTTAGAGGAATTGATATGCTGTTAACA
The DNA here is from genome assembly GCF_014200605.1 of Pedobacter cryoconitis. Taxonomy (GTDB): domain Bacteria; phylum Bacteroidota; class Bacteroidia; order Sphingobacteriales; family Sphingobacteriaceae; genus Pedobacter; species Pedobacter cryoconitis_B. Next base: position 319,430 of record NZ_JACHCE010000001.1, read on the forward strand.
GATTTTGATTATACAATTGCTGCCAAAAGAGACTTATTAAGAACCCTTCAGTCGGGCTATTTTATGGAGTTTGGCAGTAGTCCGGGTTTACAAAAACAATTAAATGAGAAGTACCGTCAAAAACAGAAAAGTATCTTTTTGCATATGAATCCTGCGTTTGATGAATTAAATGAGATTGAAGAAGCGGTTGCCATTTATAAAAAACGTTCTGAGATGAACCTTCCCATTAAAGATCTTATCTTGTTTAAAATGGGGAATGTAAATGCGCCTGATGAATTAATGCGGAGTCTTCTGCATATGTATCTGAACCGGCTATTTGTAAATAACCAGCGGAAACATGAATTGGTTATTTATCATTTTCTGGAAAAATATTACAGTTCGCAGCTTGCTATTTCAACTAAACAATACAAAGCAGCTACTGTCCAATACTAACTAAAAATCAATTACGACGCGATTAATGAGTTTTCCCTTTTATAAACAATTCGATCTGATGGACTGTGGTCCAACTTGCCTGCGCATGATTGCCAGGCATTATGGACGTAATTTTAAAGTACAGACATTAAGGCAATACTGTGAAATTAATAGAGAAGGAGTATCCTTATTAGGTATCTATAATGCGGCAAAAAAGATTGGTTTTGATACTGATGCTGTTAAAACCAGTATCAAAGGATTAGAAGAATGTGAACTGCCGGTAATTTTGCACTGGCGGCAGAACCACTTTGTTGTACTTTATAAAATTAAGAACAATAAATTCTATATCGCTGATCCAGGAACCGGGCATATTAAACTGAATTTAGAGGATTTTTCCCGCAATTGGGTAGAAAATGAAGATTCTGATGAAGGTCTTGCCCTACTTTTATCCCCAACACCTCAATTCTATGAGAATGCCAATGAGGCCGGGAGTGAGGTCCGCTGGTCATTTCTGTTCAAATATTTCATGGTTTACCGTAAGCTGGTTATCCAGTTGCTTTTCGGTCTGGCTGCGGGAAGTTTATTACAGTTGATTGCGCCATTTTTAACACAATCGATCGTAGATATCGGAATTAATACCCGCAACCTTAATTTTATCTATATTATACTGATCGCACAGGGGGCATTGATTATTGGGCGTATCAGTGTAGATTTTATCAGGTCATGGATATTATTGCATATCAGTATACGTATCAATATATCTATTCTCACAGACTTCATTATTAAGCTGATGAAGCTGCCTATGGTCTTTTTTGATACGAAAATGACTGGCGATATCATGCAGCGCATGAATGATCAGAAGAAAATAGAAACCTTTTTAACCGGAACTGCACTAACTACTTTATTCTCTATTTTTAACCTGTTAATTTTTTCGATAGTCATAGCTTACTATAATAGTACTATCTTTTTTGTTTTTCTGATCAGCAGTATGCTGTATATGGGCTGGATAGTTTTGTTCTTAAAACGACGCAAAGAATTAAATTATAAGAGCTTCGAAATTTCGGCAAAAAACCAGAGCAATGTAGTACAGCTGATTGCTGGTATGCAGGAAATCAAACTGAACAATTGTGAACAGCAGAAAAGATGGGAGTGGGAAGATATTCAAGCCAGTTTATTTAATATCAATGTGAAAAACCTTACGCTGAGCCAGTATCAGCAGGGCGGATCAACGTTAATTAATGAAGGAAAGAACTTACTCATCGCATTTTTAAGCGCTAAGGCTGTTATTGATGGAGATATGACTTTGGGAGCTATGGTTGCTGTACAATATATTATTGGACAACTTAATGGCCCTATTGAGCAAATGCTGGGTTTTATACAAGGTTTCCAGGATGCGAGAATCAGTTTAGAACGTTTAAATGAGATTTATCAGATGGAGGATGAAGAACTGCCTGGTAAAGAATGGAATCAGGATCTCCCGGTTCATAAAGATATTCATATTAATCAGTTATCATTCCGTTATCCGGGTACAGGAAACCTGCCCGTATTGAAGGATATTAACCTGCATATTCCACAAGGTAAAACAACGGCAATTGTAGGAATGAGTGGCAGTGGAAAAACGACCATTCTTAAATTACTATTAAGATTTTATAAGCCAGATGAAGGTGAAATAAAGATCGGGACAGCATCGTTAAATAATATCAGTTACAAAACATGGCGTAACGAATGCGGCGTGGTCATGCAGGATGGCTTTATATTTTCTGATTCTATTGAGCATAATATTGCTGTGGGAGAAAGTCCGGCTAATCAGGAAAAGTTGAAGCATGCTATTAAAATAGCTAATATCCAGGATTTTATTGATGGTTTACCTCTGGGTTTAAATACTAAAATTGGTGCTGAGGGAAACGGAATAAGTCAGGGACAGCTGCAGAGAATGCTGATAGCGCGCGCTGTTTACAAAGATCCGGAATATATCTTTTTTGATGAGGCCACCAATTCGCTCGATGCGAATAATGAGTCGGTAATTATGAATAATCTTAAAGAATTTTTCACTGGCCGTACGGTAATTATTGTCGCGCATAGATTAAGCACGGTTAAGGATGCTGATAATATCATTGTACTGGATAAAGGAAGTATTATTGAACAGGGCACACATCAGGAGCTGACGCAATTAAAGGGGGCTTATTATTTATTAGTCAAAAATCAGCTGGAATTAGGCACATAATTATCATTCGGAAATGGCATCTATAAAAAAGGAAAATGAGCAGGATGTAATTCATAGCCCTGCAATACAGCATATTATAACCAGTGTTCCTTCCTGGGTACTTCGCTGGGGTATATTCATATTTTTTGTGTTGTTATTTTTAATCATTGGATTATCAGCATTTATAAGATATCCGGATATGGTTAAAACAACAATGAAGATAGACTCACAGACGGACAAAATATTTTATGGGGAGATGTCAGTTCCGGAAAGTAAGCTGGCTAAGGTTAAGGAGGGGCAGAAGGTGCTGATTAAATTCAGAAGATATCCATTTGAGACCTATGGAATGGTTACAGGCAGGATTAAATCCATTGATCAGATCCCTCAGGATGATAGTACCTTTATTTCCCGGGTTGACTTTAGTACTGATTTACCAGGCCGTATTCAATTGAAAAAAGGGATGATGGCCGATGCAGAAATCATTATTCAGGACGTCAGTGTCATGCAGCGGTTTAGCCGGAGTATTTTTAAGACAGCTCAATAATATTCATCAGCGTTAATTTAGATCATGCGCCTTTTAAACAAAGTGAAATGCGTCTTTTGAACAAAGTGTAATTGTATTTGCCCAGGTAACTTTGGATTATGAAATCAAACAATTTTTCAGAAACTCATCTGCCGGTTATTCAATGTCCTGTCGACACTGAATTTAATGCGGCCTCTACTGCCGAAGAAGTAATCAGTGGTATTGACCTCTCCGGAAAAACTGCTATAGTTACAGGCGGTTATTCGGGGATTGGTCTGGAAACCGTTCGTGTACTTAGTGCTGCGGGTGCAAGGATTATTGTCCCTGCCCGTGATTATGCTAAAGCCTCTAAAGCATTGAAAAATATTAAAAATGTAGAAATCGAAGAAATGGAACTGATGAATCCGGTTTCGGTTGATGCATTTGCCAATAAATTTCTTGCATCCGGCAGGCCATTACATATCCTGGTTAATAGTGCAGGAATCATGGCAGTACCACTTCAGTTTGATGCAAAGGGTTATGAATCACAATTCTCTACCAACCATCTTGGACATTTTCAACTGACTTTAAGCTTATGGCCTGCTTTAATGAAGGCAAATGGTGCAAGAGTAGTTTCGGTATCCTCCAGAGGGCACCGTTATTCTCCGGTGGTATTCGAAGATCTTAATTTTGAGAACCGTGAATATATTCCCTTATCGGCTTACGGGCAATCAAAAACTGCCAATATCCTGTTTGCACTTGAACTGGATAAAAGAGGAAAAGGGAATGGGATACATGCTTTTTCTGTACATCCCGGAACCATTGTCAATACGAATCTTGGCCGTTATCTGGGTAAGGACGATCTTTTTAAAGCTGGAATTGTAGACGAACAGGGTAATCCGGTCCTTGATCCACTGAGACAGATGAAAACTGTTGAACAAGGGGCTTCAACCAGTATCTGGTGTGCTACCAGTCCAATATTAGAGGGAATAGGAGGTGTTTATTGTGAAAATAATAATATTGCATCAATTGTTACCAATCTGGTACCGGACCCTTTAAGCGGGGCAGATGCTAAAGGGAATTTTGGTGTAATGCCGCATGCAGTTGATCCTGAAATAGCCCTGCAACTCTGGAAGCTGAGTGAAAAGATTACTGGTGTTTCCATATAAAGAGTTTCTGACGTAACTTTAAAGATGGAGATAACAAATCTGGATTCCAGGGCAGATTTCTTTTTTAGCTGTATAGAAAAGAAGTACTATAGCAAGAAAATGATGATCAATTGTCATGTGCTCATCAAAATTGTATCAGGAGGGACCAGGATTGTTCATTCAGACAAAGCTCATGTTTTTGGTGCAGGAGATACCATGCTGATTTCCAGGAATCAATTGGCAAAGGTGACTAAATATCCTGTGGATGGAGAGCCATATAGAGCCATTTCTGTTTTCTTCAGGCCCGGATTTCTTCAAAAATACTATGTTTCCCATCAATTAAACTACAGCAAAGAAGAGATACCTAAAATCAAAATATTTGATCAGCACCCTTTGCTGGACAGTTTATTTAATTCTTTACTGCCTTATTTCACTTTAAAAGGTGAATTGCCGGCAGAGATTGCTGATGGTAAAGTATACGAGGCGATTTCTATTCTGCGTACCCTTGACCGGGGTGTGGATCATATTCTTGGGCATTTTGAAGAACCGGGTAAAATTGATCTTGCAGATTTTATGAGTAAGAATTACATGTTTAATATGCCATTAGAAAAGTTTGGATACCTAACCGGCAGAAGCCTTACCACATTCAAAAAGGATTTTAAAAAGGCATTTAATACTACTCCGCAAAAATGGCTGACTAAAAAGAGACTGGAGCTTGCCCACTACCAGATATTTGAAGAGAAAAAGAAGCCGTCTGATGTTTATTTTGAAGCAGGCTTTGAAAATTTATCACATTTTTCATTTGCCTTTAAGAAGCAGTTCGGCTATAATCCTACCGCTTCTTCCTGATTATAATAGCTACAGCCAGGTTACCGGCTGTAGCTATGAGAGGTTATTTTGTGTATTTTTCACGTAAGCTCGTGATATCAGAATCACTCAGTCCCATTTCTGTTTCCAGAAAAGAGTCCATACTACCATATTCAGAAAGAACAGCCTGATAAGTAGCCATCAGGTATTCTTTTTTTACACCCGCTAAATCTTTTGCGACCTGTTCTTTAATACCCATTTTTACCATACCTTTTACCATTTTTTCATTCTCTTCTTTACGGAATTCATTACTCAGTAAATAGTCATCCAGAATAGTTTCTTCAGGTACACCTAATGCATAAAGTAATAAGGCAGCGCCAATCCCGGTTCTGTCTTTCCCGGCTGTGCAATGGAAAAGCAGTGCAGAAGAATCAGACTGTTTTAAAAGCGCCTGAAAAAATGGTTTATACTTTGCCTTTAAATGACTGGTCTGTCCATAAAAAGATTCCATCAGCGAATCTGCCGAATTGAGTTTACCCAGTTGGGCCATCCAGTTACCCAGGTTTTCACTTCCGGCCGGCAATTGCAGGTATTCCGCTCCCTGAGGTAAACGATCTTTAGCTTTTGCAACTTCATCATTTCCTCTGAAATCAACGATGAAATTAATATGTCTCTGGTTTAAAAGTACAAGATCAGCATCAGTTAATTTGCTGATTTCTCCTGAGCGATAAATCTTACCCCATTTTACCTGTTTACCTTGTTTGGTTGTATAACCGCCAAGATCCCTGAAATTGGTTGCACCTTTTACGGCAACGGCCCTAGTACTGTCAGTTACAGATGCATTTGCCATCTGGATGCTAAAAGCAAGACCCAAAAATAGAATGATGTTTTTTCTCATTGTTCGTATACTAATTTATAACAGGTATAATGGAGATATCTCCATTATACCTGTATTTTGATAGTTTATTTATTCAACCAGGTATCTTTGGTTATATCATCATTTCCTCCATATTGTGACTGAATTGATGCCTGATAATTTGCACTGTTATAAGTGATCTCATTTTGAGGATACATCCATCTGCGGGAAAGTTTATTGTTTGGAGTTCCAATACCAACACCGCCTTCAGCAAATGCAGGATAGCCTGTTCTCAGCCAGTTGTAAAATGGTTCATAACCTGAGTTACAAAACATCGATACATATTTTTGAGTCAGGATCTGTTTTAAACCATCTGCACTGTTTCCTTTGTAAGCTACGTTTTGATTCGCCAGGAATCTTGGAATGTCAATTACAGTTGTTGCAATTGTAGCACCCAGTCTGTCACTTACAGGGAAAACCTGTCCGTTAGTTAAACCATAAACGCCAAGTGATGCATTTATACCTTTGTCGTACCAGCTTTTTGCATCTCCGCCTAACCAGCCGCGATTGATCGCTTCAGCAATATTGAAACACATTTCCGGATAACCTAATAGGATATAAGGTTCAGCTGTAGAACCATCCTGTGAAGAAAAATAACGTTTGAAGTTGATATAAGAATAAGCTCCTTTATCTGCGGAAGTGCTACCTAAAACGTCTGTTCCTGCAAAAAGTACTGCCTGGTCTGTATTGGTACTTGCACCTGCATAAGCACTAAAATCGCCCACATTTTTACCAGCAGTCTTGTATTGGGCCGGCGCTGGTGTTGCAAATACAAATGTACGCGGATCTTCACTGGAGGTTGTAATATCTAATAGTGTTTTAGAGATGTTGACTCCATAACTATAAGATTTACTGGTGAAAACAGGGTAAGGATTAAAAGAAGCATTATACTTATAAAGCATATTATCATTAATAGCCTCCATTACAGGGTACTTTGCAGCATTGCCGATAATTGCTGCAAATTGCGCTTTTACATTTAAATCGGCATTATCATCAGCACGTTTACTTAAACTGATCAATACTCTCAGTTTATAAGTGTTGATTACTTTTTGCCACTGTATATAAGTTAAACCAAAGACATCACCTTGTGCATCAAAAACTAAATTTTTGTTTGCTGGTGTGATTGCTAGAAGATTAGCCATCACTGTGTTTGCATCTTCCAGCAAAGCTAAGGAGCTTCTGTAAACTTCTTTTTGTGAATCAAATTTGGGCGTTAAAATAGTAGTGTTTACCGCTTCACTCATTGGGATATCCCCAACCCGCTGACTTAACCAGATTGCTGAATATGCTTTAAAGAATTTAGACAATGCGAAATAGGCATTTGTTGTATTTCCTAATTTAGCCGCTTGTTCTTCTAACTTAACTGCATAGCGGAATGTCTCATACTGCTGATCGGAGTTACTCCAGTTATAAAAATTACTGCCCCAGTAATAAGAGTAATTACTCACATAATATTGGTTGGTACGATGCGCCTGTGCAAACGGCTGTTCCTCTGCCTTGATTAAGTTTGAAGTGATCCGGTTTAATAATAATGATGGAGGTACTAATGTTCCATCTCCCGCTGCATTAGGATTGTTTAGTAAATCGCCTTTTTGACAACTGGTTATTGCTGTTGCCAGAAAAGCAAGCAGGCTTAAAGTGTATATTTTATTGATGAATTTCATGAGCTGCTATTTATTAGAATTAAAGACTTAGGGTAAGGTTGAAACCGATTGTACGTGTTGAACTACTTTGTAAACCAACATTGCCTTTACCACCGTTTGCGGATCTGTCAGTAGCATTAAAGCCTGAAGCATAGCTATCCATGTCCATATCTTTTCTTTTAGCAAAGTACAACAGGTTTCTGCCTACCAGAGCTATTGTTGCTGCTTTAAGGAAAGATCTTTTAAGCAATTTTTCAGGTAAACTGTAACTTAAACTTACTTCTCTTAATTTTGCGAACGAACGGTCTACCATGAAGTATTCAGTATTACCATACAGACCATTTGAACCTGTGATATAACTTTGAGTAGTTACAGCTTTTGTGTTAGGGGCGAATGTTAATTCATTTAAATTGGTAATCTGTCCTTTGTCAAATTTTGGTGTACCTGAGGTAATGACTACACCCTGTCCAACATAAGCAGGGACAGCAGTACCTGTGTTTTTTAATGAATTCCATTCTGCAAGTCTTGAATCTCCAAAAGCACCTGACGCAGTTTCTATACCTGTACCACCATTCATAGTCTGAGCATAGGTAAAGTCAAATATCTTACCGCCAATACGTCCATCCCACTGGAAGTTTAATCCCCAGCTTTTATAAGAAAAACGGTTGCTGATACCTATTGAATAGTCAGGATTCAAATTACCTAAGAAGCCATTCTGGTTATCACCACTAGGTGCCTGATAAATTAATCCGGCAGAAGTATGTACGATATTACCATTACCATCTCTAACCAGAGTACGGCCATAATAAGCATCTAGTCTTTCACCAACCTTATAACCATGGCCATTTAGGTTTAAGACCTTTTCATCGCCATATATTGCTTTCAATGTTTCTTTATAAGTACTCCAGTTCGCATTGATATCCCAGTTAAAACCTCCTGGATTTTTAATTACTGCTGCATTTAAAGAGATCTCAAAACCTTGATTTAAGGTTGTAATACCATTAATGTTATGTTGCTTGAAACCAGTTGATGGAGCAATATCCAAAGCATAGATCTGCGGGCCGTTTATAGTCCTGAAATATGTCGCATCGATACCTAACCTGTTTTTAAAGAACTTCAAATCAAAACCACCTTCGTATGATAAACGGTTATATGGTTTTAAAGTCGTATTCGCAATTACATCCGAATAGTTTGCAGCTGGTAAACCATTGTAATAACTATTGATAGAGTAAGAATTCTGATTCGCATAAGTTGGGCCATCATAAGAAGTATACAGCTCCGAACCATAGTTTAGTAAACCTGCATTTAACGTTTTACCTGTTACACCCATGTAAGCTGAACCAATAGTTGCAGAAGTTAAACCACCCTTCACATCAGCTACCGAAGCTCTTAATTTAAGGAAAGAAACGAACTCAGGTAATTTTGCAAAGTCCGTTAATACGGTACTGATCGATGCTGAAGGATAAAAGAATGTATTGTTTCCTTTTGGCAGGGTAGAAAGGTTATCTACACGACCAGTAGTATTGATATTGAAATAATTTTTATAACCAATATCTGCAGAATAATAACCACTATAAACCTGCATTGCAGAACCCCAGGTATAATTTAATGAGGGAGCTAACGTATTTGATAAACTATATAGTTTAGGGATAGCAAGACCCTTTGTCGTTGCCCAGTTTGAGGTATATTTAAACGATCTCATACTTGCACCTGCCAATGCAGAAAAGTTCCAGTCGCTTACTTTTTTATTATAGGATAATAATACATCTGTATTGTTCTCCAGAACATTTCTGTTATCCTCACGGTAATCACCATACCAGCCAAATTTATACCATGCGATATAATCGTTCAGGTTGGTAGATGGCGGAACTTTTTCTGTACGTGCCTGGTTCCAGGTTGTAACTTGTGAACGGGCACTTAATGTCAGATCATCATTAAATTTATAGGTCGCCTTCAGGTAACCATAAACATCTGTTTTCTGGTGAGAACGTAACCATTCTTTAGCCATGAACCATGCGCTGTTTAAACGTCCGTATTCTGCTGAATACTGAGTTAGGTTCGGAACACCTTGCGGGCCTTTGTAGATATCTTCCAGATCTCTGATATCATAATCAGATGAACCATATACTTTAAACATATAAGTATAACTGTTTGGACCGTAGTTTACGTCAGGGATATTTGGCGTGTATTGTACGCTCAGGTTCAGGTTTCCTTCAATTTTCAGTCTTTTATTAACGTTATAACCTAAATTAAGATTAAGGTTATCACCATTAAGTTTGGTATTTGGGAAGATACCTTTCTGATATAAATGTGAATAGGATAAACGCATATCATATTTATCACCAGAAGCAGCTACTGAAATATTATTAGTAGATGTTAATCCAGTCTGAATGAAATTCTCAAAGTTCTTTTTTCCCCGGGCTAACCATGGTGTAGTACCACGTGTTTGAGTAATAGGGTCCCATGAACTATCATATTGCTGAATTTGCTGACCTTCAAAACGGGGTCCCCACTCAGGTAAACGTTGTCCATTATCATAAAGCACATTGCCATAAGCATATTTAAAACCTGTACCGCGGCCGTATTCGTATTGACTTTCAGGCAATGCAATAAAACCAGTATCAAACATATTGGTACTGTTGAAATCAATTGACCAGCCTTTAGCGTCTTTTGTCCCATGTTTTGAGGTGATTACGATTGCACCATTAATTCCTCTTGATCCGTATAATGCAGCGGCATTCGGGCCTTTCAGAATAGTATAGGATTCAATGTCATCAGGACTGATATTCCAGGTGTCAGAGTTGATCGGCACACCATCTACCACATAAAGTAAATCTTTACTTCCACGTAATACAATTTCAGGACGGCCAAGCATTTCAGTACTTGCTCCAATTGAAAGGCCGGCAACTTTACCTGCCAAAGCATTTAATGGGTTTGCAGAACGTACCTTGTTGACATCGTCACCTTTAAGTTCTGTAACCGAATATCCCACTTTACGGACATCCTTTTTAATACCCAGGGCAGTTACAACTACTTCTGCTAAGGCATTGGCATCATTTCTTAAATCAATATTCAAGGTGGTCTGACTTCCAAGTACGATTTGCTGCGAAACAAATCCTATAGAAGATATAACAAGTGTCTGACCTTTTTCTGCTGAAATGGTAAAAGTACCATCTGATTGGGTTGAGGTTCCGGTCCTGGATCCTTTAATAATGATGCTGACGCCTGGCACCGTAGCCTGGTTTTCATCTTTAACGACTCCTTTAAACTGGATCCGTTGGGCAAATGTGTTCATACTGATTGTAACAAATACAATCGCAATACACAATTTCAATACTGTGAGTAAGTTTTTTTTCATGAGCATTTCTTAAATTATTGTCCGCTAAATTATTGTAGCAAGATTATTACAAGGCGCATGAGAGATCATCTTTTGATAAATTTATTGTTAATAATAGTGTCAGACGCGCAATTAAATATCTCTTTCTGTTAAGAAATTAAGAGTGGAATTTAAACTGGCATATGGAATCTGCTGTCAGATTTTCGGGAAGAAAGAAATATGATAAGCAAAAAGCCACTTCTTTAATAAAGAAATGGCTTTTTGCTTATGAAATGATAAGATCTGATATGTTAAGATATCATTATCGCTTCTCAGAATTGTTTTATTGTCGTTTTCAGACCTCGTATTCTTTTTCTACTAAAGACATGATTAATTCTTTGACAGTAACGCCTCTTTGTGCGCCCAGAATTTTTAATGCCTTTAATGAGCTTTTTTTGAGTCTCAAAGGGTAAGTGACAATTTCCTCATCAGGCAAAATGTCTTGTTTTCCGTCCTTGATGCCATTATCTTTTGATGGAGAATTAAACAGGGCAGATACTCCTCCTAAGTTTTTATTGTTATCTTCTATATCACCTAAGTTTTTCTTTGCCATGATTCTATATTTTGGTTATAATTTCGTCTGTCAGATTTGCATAATCTACAGCAGCATTTGATAAAGGTGCATACTCAAAAATGTCTACACCTTTTAACTGAGCTTCTACCAATGCTACATTTATTCTGATTGAAGTATCAAATAACTTATCATTGAAGTATTTTTTGATACTCTCAGTGATTTGTTCAGTGATAATTCTTCTTGGATTTATCTTCGTGATAAATACGCCTCCGATAGTCAGGTTCTCATTGTAATGTTTTCTTACATCAGAAATAATTGATACCAGTCGGTCTATCCCTCTGTAAGCAAAATATTCTGCCTCTAATGGAATCATTACAGTATCGGCTGCTACCAGAGCATTCACAGTCAGCATTCCTAAAGCAGGTGCACAATCAATCAATATATAGTCGTATTTTCCTTCCACACTTTTCAATAACCTTTTAAGAATAGTTTCTCTGCCAAGTCTTGAAACCAGTTCAATTTCTGCGCCTAATAAATCTAATGAAGAAGGGATGATGTCTAAGTATTCAGAAATAGATTCAATAGGAAGTGCAGTGTCGTCTTTGATGCTGTCATAGATAGAAACTTTAACATCTCTTAAACCTAAGCCTTCAGTTAAGTTTGACTGCGGATCGATATCAATCAGCAAGGTCTTTTTCTTTGCACGTGCTAAACCTGCGCCGATATTCAGGGTGGAGGTTGTTTTTCCTGTACCACCTTTATGGTTTATAATAGCTATAATCTTCATTTCAATGTGTATTTATACAAAGACGCAATGATACTAAGATGCATTGATATCTTAGTATCATTGTGCCTGTTTTTTATTTAAGCGTAAGATTTACAGGGGTTTTAATTGTGAATCTGTTTTGTGAAATATGGATTATAAACTGAAAATGGCTTATTCAGCCTTTATTCTTCCTGTTTTTTGAAGGTGTGAAGATGTCTTGATATAAATATATTTAAAGCTTGCAGGCCGAATCCTGAATTTTAAAGCAAATTAAATCAATAGGGTTTGTTCCGAATAATTTTTAAGTTGCAATGAAATCAGTGAATATAACACGTTACCAGTTATCTCAAATTAAATCAAATAATGATGAAAATTACTTGTCCATACGACTGGGTTTGCGGGAAAGAATTTGCAGCAGATCAGCTAAGTACTTCTGATAGGGAGTTCCTTGTCAATGCTACAGCAAAGAAAATGACAATGATGTTTATAGAATGCCCTGAGTGTAATGTGATGTTTTCTTACAATACGGTGAGTGGTGAAAGCACCGCATCTGATTTGACTAATCCTCATCAAAAAGTAAAAGCCTATAAAACCCTAAAAGAGTTCAATTTGATCTTAAAGAAAGATAAAGTTGAAATTCCATTGAAATACCTGGATTATTTGAAAAGCAAAAAAGTTAAACCTGTACAGGAAATCTTTAAAGATCAGGAATCTTTTAAAATCTTTAATACTGATGAGCTGCGTGAAATCGTAAACATAGACGGTAAACAGTTTGTCACTGCCAGACAATTAAAAGGATATGCTTTGTCTTTAAAGGGAGTAATCAAAGACTACGGAAAAGAGAGTGGCTTTTTTACACTGGATAATCTGGCAGACAGTATAACTATCGGGGAAGAAAATAGCAGACTTTTATTTATTGATAGCAGGGATAATAATTCTTTATGGGTTTTTTATTCGGATGGAGGAGACGTTATAGAAAAAGCGAACCTTGTACTGGATGATGTTATAAATGGATAAAAAACGTTTTATAAGTTAAACAGCCTGTGATTTAATCAAAATAATTACTTTCTTTGCAATTTAATTGGAATTAGTCTAAATAAGTTTGAAGAGATTTTTATTTTTATTGTTTATATCCGCGGCGAGTTATGCCCAAACACCATTGGGCAGATTAAATGGAAAAGTAGTAGATACAGATAACAGGCCGGTACAGTATGCATCTGTCTATATTAATGAGAGAGAAATTAGTACATATACTAATGAAACCGGAGAATTCAGTATCCGGCAAAGTCAGGCCGAAACCGCATCACTAACGCTGCGGATTTCTTTTGTCGGCAAGCAAACTATTACCAGAACTATCCAGAAAGCAGATTTCAATGTCCCTCAGCATTTTATATTGCAGGAGCTGAGCCTGACATTAGACAATGTAGTCGTTTCTTCAGAGCGTAAAAGGAGTGATGTTTCTAACTCCGCCATTACTTTTGACCGGCAGGCTATCGAGCAGGTTCAGGCTTATAGTCTGGCAGATATTTTATATAACCTTCCTGGTAAAAAGATGGCAGCACCTGATTTGCAATACCTTCAAAATATCACATTACGATCTGCCTCGTCTTCAGATCCTGTTCAGGCAGCAAATAATTCTCTGGGTGTAGCTATTTATGTAGATGGGTTCAGGCAGGCAAATGATGCAAATATGCAAACGCGTAATGTTGGTATGCGTGGTATGATCAATGGGGCAATTAATAGGCATAGAGACCCTAATATTGGCAATAGTGCATATGATTCGCCTTTTGGAGGACTGGATATACGTAATATCCCATCAGATAATATTGAAAGTATTGAAGTAGTCTCTGGCGTTGCCTCAGCAAAATATGGAGAAATGACTGATGGGGCAATTATCATCGAGCGTAAAGCAGGTCAGACACCCTATGAATTTGCTATGCGGTTAAATGGCAATTCAACTAATTATTCCTTATCAAAAGGTGTTAATCTGGGTAAAAAGGCTGGTGCGCTAAATATTAGTCTGAATTATCTGAATAGTATTCAGGATCCAAGGAACAGTCTCAAAAATTACCGGCGTATTAACACCGGCTTAATGTGGTCAGTAAATATTTTACCAAATCTTCGCAATACGGTTTCATTAGATTACTCTTATAAAAAAGACAATGCGAGAGCAGACGAGGATGATTCAGATCAGGAGTCAGTTATTTCTCTTGACCGTAAGATATCTGTCTCCAACAGAACAAGCCTTCAGATTCAAAGCCCTTATCTGAAAAGGATTACACTGGGGATGAGTTTTGACAAGGGGTATAGTAATAGCTACAGACAATATTTTGTCAATGACGCTGTAAAAGGTATTGGTGACAAAGATACAACGGGAACTTATGAAGGATACTTTATACCAGGGAATTATCTTGGGATAGACCACATTATAGGTGAACCCTATAATTTCAGTTCAAATCTTAGTCTGGATAATAATTTTAATACGGGTCAGATCAGCCATGTAATTTCATTGGGTGCCAGTGTTTATACTGCTGGCAATAGCGGACAGGGGGTAATTGCTGATCCCAAATTTCCCGGCACCAATACCAGCGGGTTTAAAAGTGAACGTCCTTATAATTTTGATTTGCAGAAAAATATAATGAATGCCGGGTTTTATCTGCAGGATAAGGCAGACTATATGCTCTTTGATCGTTTATTTACAGCAAATGCCGGAATAAGATATGATATACAGAATGGATTTGCCAGCATACAGCCACGTATTAATCTTTCTTATCAATTGAATAAAAAATGGTCTGTCAGAGGGGCTTATGGTATTTCTACAAAAGCACCGGGAATGTCACAGCGTTATCCGTCCCCGACTTATTTTGATATCCCCCTGATCAATTCTTATAATGGACGCGTCAATGAAAGCCTGTATTTAGTGCATACAGAGAAAATAGTACCTGATAACAGTACGCTTAAACCATCCCGTTCAAGTCAGCTTGAACTGGGAGTTACTGCCGACTACCATTTTTTCAATACATCGCTCTATGGATTTATGAAAAAAAACAGAGATGGTTTTAATGCAAGAACAAGCTATCTGCAAATTGTACTTCCTGAATATACTTACTCCACTATTCAGGGAGAAAAACCTGTTTACCAGGAATCCGGAAAATTTAAGATGTATTCTGGTTTGACTAATGGATTAATTGATAATACTGCTCAATCTGATAACTATGGGATAGAATGGTTTCTGAGTACAAAAAAAATTACTGCCATACAGACCTCTCTGAATATGAATACTTCTTTTGGTTATACCAGATACAACGATTTAAGTTATGCTATTTATGAAGCAGATGTCAATTTCAGAGAACAGGGAAAAAAAGCATGGTATGGTATTTATCCTGCAAACAAGTCCAGCAATTTAGATATTACAACCAAAATAAGTACAGATACACACATTCCAAAATTGGGATTTGTAGTGAGCGTACTGGTTGATATTTACTGGAAAAACAGAAGAAATATATTAGACCGGAGTTTTGAGCCATTTGCCTATCTGGATAAAGATGGAAATTATCACGCTATTGATCATTTTGATCCGAATAATCCGGATTATGGCTATCTCTCATTAATGGCAAATAAAGCGAGTACTCAACAATCTCCTCCTTTTGTTTATAGCAATGTAAGTCTTCGTATCGCAAAAGAAATGAAGAAAAAGTTCAGGATTGCTGTCTATGCCTATAATTTCTTAAATATTATACCAAAATATTATAACCGCATTTCGAACTCTATTACTACTTACAATAGCCCGGTAAATGTTGGGGGAGAGATATCATTCAGATTTTAATTTAAATACACACAAAATGAAAAAAAACAGTTACTTCTTAATACTCATTTTTTTACTGACTGTAGCGGCCTGTAAAAAAGATAATACCTCAGGCAATTCTGATGTAAAACCGGTTACCATAAATGTTAACTTAAGTTATGAGGCTGAAAACACTGAATTGGGTATGCCTCTGGAAAAGACTCAGGTTAAAATTACCAATTTAACCACTACACAGACTTATACTGCGGCAGCGGGTGCTGACGGTTCGGTGGAATTTAAAGATGTGGCACCTGGAAATTACGATGTGTCAGCTGTACAGACTATTTCTGCTGCAGATTATAATCTTAAAGCGGGAACTAACTTAACTGAGGCTGTTGTTTTTAATGGAATACTTAGCCGTCAGAGCATTGTTCAGAATAGTAAACTCTCTATGGTTTTAAAAACAGGAAGAGTGGGGGATCTGGTTATTAAACAGATTTATTATTCAGGTTCACACGTAACTAACGGGGCAGTTTTCCGCGATCAGTTTGTGGAGATTTACAATAATTCCAATGCGACACTTTATGCAGATAGTTTATATTTCGGCCAGACCGTCAATGTTTCATCTGCACTTAATAAAGTAGATTTTTCAAAAGGATACTATTTGTCAGGAGGTCAGTATGACTGGACCAAATCAATTGGTATGAGCGATAGTAAAGCCAATACAGATTACGTTTATATGTCTTCTCTGTTTATGATTCCGGGCAATGGTAAACAATATCCTGTTTTACCCGGTACAAGTATTATAATTGCAGCAAATGCAATGAACCATAAGATACCTTATATCGGGGCGGATGGAAAAGCAATTCCAATTAAGGACCCCTCCTTAACTGTTGATCTGAGCAAGGCCGATTTTGAAGTTTATCTGGGAAATCAAAGTGATATTAGTCCGCTTGCTTCAGATTTGGATAATCCTTCTGTACCTAATTTAACTGTCATTGACAGAGGTGGTAATCGCGATCTTGTGATCGATGTATTGGGGCGCGATGGTTTGGTTATCTTTAAAAGTGCTGTTGATCCCCGGATCTGGAGAAAGTTTGCCTCACCTGATGTCAATCAGATAATTGCGACTACAAAAACTTATTACCAGGTTCCTGTAAATGTTTTGATTGACGGTGTTGGTTTGAACCATACTACTGTGAATAACAGAGTGCCTAAGTATATGAATGACGTTGTTGATGCAGGAGAGACTTTCACTACCAAAGGATCTTATTCTTCACAATCAGTTGTACGCAAAACAAGTAAAACGGTTAATGGCCGGGTGATTCTGAAAGATACAAATAACTCGTCAAATGATTTTGGTGTACTTAATATGGCAGATGCATCAAAATCGGCATCCTCATTTATCAATTAATAATGAAGCTGCTGATTTCAATTTTTTTAACAACGTTATTTACGGGTGCCTTTGCACAGCAGCAAGGTCCTGCTGATAGTATATATCTATTTACACAAGACGTACGTAAAATCAATGATGCTCAACAAAATGGGGCATCATTGATCAATTCTAATACACAAAATATGAGTGTGGTCTCCCTGAATTACAATATACAACAGGGACATTTTCGTACTTCACAGACAGCTGAGAGCGGGAATGCTGTTTCACTTCAATCAAGTGGGATAAAAAACCTGGGAAGATTTAAGGTCGCAGGATATTTTAATTTTGAAAGAAGCTGGCAGGATAGTCTGGCCTGGACTTTACAAGGAGTCCCGGACCAGGCTACCCCTTATTATTTTGCTGCTGGTAAAGCTGGGCCATATGAACGCCTGAATTATAATTTTGGAGGTTTATTAACTTATGGATTAATAAAGGATAAGCTTTATGTGGCTGCGGGTGCGGATTATTTTTATAACACTGCTTCTCGTTCTGTAGATCCACGTCCTTCTATACAGACCTTCATGTTTACTATTAACCCTCAAATTTTATACAAGACAGGACATCATGTGATAGGTGGGGAATTTATTTTGGGTTATGGTAAAGAAAATAACAATGTTGCTTATAAAAACCGTCAGTACGGTGGTCAAAGTCAGGATTATCCTGATCGTATTAATTATCTGGTTATAGGGTATGGAACTAAAAAAGAAGTTGGGGCCAGTAAGTTAAAGCGGATAAACCACACCACTGGATTTGGCCTGAATTATGCTTTTAAAGATGAGCATGCTTATTTAAATGCGGGCTTAAATTACAAGAAAGAGAATCAGGATAATACTGATGGGATAGATTATTCTGCATCGAGTAAAAAATATGGAACTTTTATTCTGAATAATTATAATGCCAGGCTACTAGGAGGATTGAAGACAGCTCTTTATCAGCATCAGCTGCAGGTTTTTATACAATCTCAAAATGGATATGATCATAATTATAGTGAATACAATGGTTTAAGTAATTATAAATATAATCATCAAAGTTTAGCTGTCTATTATTCTGTATTAAAGAATTCAGTTTCTCTGAGAAAGACAGAATTTGGTCTGAATGTTAGCTATGATAAGGTAGATAAAAAGGATCTTGCCTCAAATATTTCTACTGTATTCAGTTATATCCAGCCTGGGGTGAGCGGAACATTTTATAATTCTTTTAAAGATAAGAGCAGGTTATCACTGACTTTAATGCCTGCATTACGCCTGCCAGCCGGTAATCAGGTAAATGTCCTGGTTATTAATAATGTATTAGCCAATAATATCATATATCCGGATTATACCTACTGGTCATCAACCGCGGGTGTACTTAATCTGAATACAAAATATATGAGCTCACACCTATTTAAAGATATAAACAGCGGTATTAGTTTGAATGCTGTTTATATCAATTCATTAAAGGGCGGAACAAATTATCAGGTTTCTGATTTTACCCCGTCAAAAAACAGATTAGATCTTACTCTGAGTTTTAATCTTTATTTTTAGTTAAACATGAAACGCATATTATTAATTATAAGTCTCTTTTTTCTGATTTTAACCCAGTTATCTTTTGATAGTTTTGATCGTATCGATGGTCTTCCGGCAGATTCACTGAGGAGTTTATACAATCGGCCGCCTGCAATGTGGCCAAAGCCTCTGATCGATTCGGGAGTTAAATGGGAGGAATTGGGAATTCTTCCAAACTCTCCGGTAAAGGAAGGTGATCCTGCTACAAAAAACCTGGTGGCTCTGGGTAAAATACTTTTTTATGATCCAAGGTTATCCGGGTCTAACCAGATTTCATGTATTAGCTGTCATGCTCCTGAGATGAACTGGTCGGATGGCAGAAGGGTTTCATTAGGGCACGATCAGGCTGCAAACTCCCGCAATGCCCCATCCCTTGAAAATATCTGGTATTTTAAAAACCTTTTTTGGGATGGCAGGGCAGGTTCTCTGGAAGAACAGCTGGTGGGCCCAATCAGTTCGGACATTGAAATGCATCAGGACCTGAAATTATTACCAGCTAAACTAAAAGCAATCAAAGGTTATGCTGCCTTATTTTCTTCTGCTTATGGAGATGGGAAAATTACACAAGAACGTATAGCCAAAGCTATTGCGGGTTATGAACTTACTTTCACCAGCCGTAAAAGCGATTTTGACTATTTTCTGGAAGGCAATACAAAAAGACTGACCGATCAGCAGGTTCAGGGTTTACATCTGTTCCGGACCAAGGCACGCTGTATGAATTGTCATAGTGGCCCGTTATTTACAGATGATGATTTTCATAACCTTGGTTTAACCTATTATAAACGTGCAAAATATGAAGATCTTGGGCGTTATAATGTGACCAGAAAACCAGAAGATGTAGGGAAGTTCAGAACACCGGGCTTACGTAATGTGCTGCGTACCCGTCCGTGGTTCCACAATGGTTTATTTGATAACATTGAAGGGGTCATGAATATGTACAATAATGGAATGCCACAGCCGCAGCCCAAGCCTGATGAGTTAAATGATCCGCTTTTTCCAAAAACTGATGTACATATTAAAAGATTAAATCTGAGTAAAGCAGAAAGAGATGCTATTATTGCTTTTCTGGCCGCTATTACGACAGAACCCTGGAGAATAACAACACCCGAATTGCCTAAATAGATTTTTGGAACCAGAGCTTCCTGTATATATAATCTGAAAGAATTATCATTAAAACAGCAATCAGAATCAGAAAAATTCCAATAACAAGATTTGACGTGATAGCTTCTTTAAATACAAAAATACCTACAGCTACAGCAACTACAGGCTCCAGAGCCCCAAGTATTGCAGTAGCTGTAGATCCTACATATTGTACTGCGAATATCATGGCAACACATGATATCGCTGTAGCTGGCAATGCCAGTAATGCCAGATCGACAATAGCCCCGGTATCCGGTAGCGGCTGTAATCCTATAGTCATTTGAGCTTTAACCAGAAAAAAAATAGCGCTGAAACCCATTACATAGAACGTCAGCTTATAGCCTGACATCAATTGTATTCTTGATTTGTTAACCGATACAATATAGATTGCATAGCAGAGTGCTGAAAATAAAACAGCAGATAAACCTAACAGATTAAGCGTTATTCCATGATCGCCTTTATATAAAAGTGATACCCCAAAAAAGGCAAGGAGAATAGCAGCTATTGTAATGAGACTTATCTTTTCTTTAAAAAGAACAGCCATTAAAATGGCGACAAATACCGGGTATATAAATAAAATGGTAGAAGCAGTTCCTACGCCCAGATAGTCATAGCTGAAAAATAAACATTGTGCAGATAAACCATATAATATACCAAGCAGGGCCATTGGGATCAATTCCCTTCTGGCAATCCTGAATGATTCTTTTCTAAACAGCATGAACATGGCAATCAGGAAAGAGGCGGAGGTAAAACGATAGCATAAAAGTGAATCATGAGCAATTCCTTTATGCATTAAAGGTAAGGCAAAGAGCGGTATGAGGCCAAAAGTTGCGGATGAAATACACCCCCAAAAATAGCCTTTGACTTTAATATTCATTGAAATGTCAGTTTAGAATTTATGGGTGCCGGAAACAGCAGTGAAAGATATTATATTTTTTCTGACTATTCTTTGCCAATAAACAACAAATTATGATTTTTAGCAGCACAATATAAGTTTAGGGTATTATTTTAAATTATTTGTTCATTTAATAGCTGAAATGGATATAAGTTTACATTTTTGTTGAAATTAAGAATCTGGATAGGGATCATCCCTGTTTAGCGCTCATTGTACTATCAGATAAATACCATAAAATTGAAACAACTAAACGAAAAACCTGACGATAACAAGCTTAAAAGAGGCTTGCAAAACAGGCATATCCAATTGATTGCTCTGGGCGGTGCTATAGGTACCGGCTTATTTCTGGGTATAGGACCTGCAGCAGTATTGGCTGGCCCATCTGTAATTCTGGGTTATGCATTAGCCGGTATAATTGCATTTTTTATTATGCGCCAACTTGGTGAAATGGTTGTAGAGGAACCTGTATCAGGAAGCTTTAGCCATTTTGCTTATAAATACTGGGGCTCATTTGCAGGTTTTGCTTCTGGCTGGAATTACTGGGTGCTTTATATCCTGGTCAGCATGTCCGAATTGACAGCAATTGGTATATATGTACATTTCTGGTGGCCATCAATCCCGCTCTGGTCATCAAGTCTTTTCTTTTTTCTAACCATTAACGCACTGAACCTGACCTCTGTTAAAGTCTATGGTGAAGTAGAGTTCTGGTTTTCTATTGTTAAAGTGGCAGCTATTATTGCCATGATATTTTTTGGCGTTTACTTATTGGTCAGCGGAACAGGCGGTGAGCAGGCCAGCGTACAAAATCTTTGGAATGACGGAGGGTTTTTCGCAAAAGGATTGCTTAATTCTGATGGGAAAGGTGGTTTTCAAGGTTTATTTGCTGCTATAGCGCTCATTATGTTCTCTTTTGGAGGGCTTGAACTGATCGGAATCACTGCTGCAGAGGCCGAAAATCCTGAAAAAACTATTCCTAAAGCAACCAACCAGGTAATTTACAGGATACTGATTTTTTATGTAGGGGCACTGGTCATTCTTTTTTCATTGTCACCATGGAAGAACATCACTACAGACAGTAGTCCTTTTGTCATGGTATTTGAAAGTTTGAAAGGCTTCCGGTTTAGTCTTTTTGGTAAGACTATTTATTTTACCAGTGTGATTGCAAATGTGCTTAACATGATTGTTTTAACAGCTGCATTATCTGTCTATAACAGTTGTGTCTACAGCAATAGCCGGATGCTCTTCGGATTAGCAGAACAGGGCAATGCGCCAGCTTTTTTATCCAAACTGAATAAAAACCATGTACCACTGAAAGCAATTTTAGTCTCTGGTCTTTTTGTAGCGATTAGTATTGTGATCAATAAACTAATGCCCGAGAAAGCATTGGGTATCCTGATGTCACTTGTTGTATCCTCACTAATGATCAACTGGCTGATGATTAGTATCACACATTTAAAATTCAGAAAAAGTAAGCGTGCTGAAAGGGTAAAAACCAAGTTCCCTTCCTTTATCTATCCGCTATCCAATTATATATGTCTGGTCTTTCTGATCGGTATTTTGGCTATCATGTGGATTACAGGTATGGAACTGCCGGTAGAGCTGATCCCTGGTTGGCTTTTGCTGTTATATTTATGCTACCTGGTTGTAAAGAGAAATAAACAAAAGCATTTATAAATTATATTAAAAAAGGGGGCTGGATTTTAATTCAGCCCCCTTTTTTAGTATAAGAGCTATTCGCAATTGACATACATAAGTAATAAAAATTCTAATGCTACTATTTATTATACCATTCGGTATATATTTGTCCTATGAATAAGTCATACTCAAAAGCTGAGCGTACCCGGAACTTTATTATTGAAAGTACCGCAGAGGTATTTAATAAAAAAGGATATGCTGGCACATCCTTAACAGACCTGACTAAAGCAACAGGGCTGACCAAAGGAAGTATTTATGGCAATTTTGAAAATAAAGAAGAAGTTGCGCTGGCAGTTTTTGATTATAACTGTTCGAGGGTTGCTGGTTTAACAGCAAAAAAAATCAGAGAAGCGACTACCTGTTATGATAAACTGATGTGTTATGCCGGCGTTTACAGAACAGTGACTAAAGAAACAATGAGCCGGGGCGGTTGTCCGATTTTAAATACTGCAACAGAGGCTGACGATACAAATTGTCTTTTAAGAGATAAAGCAGCTGGAGCAGTGAGACATTGGGAAGGAACCCTGGTCAGTATCATCAATCAGGGAGTGCTTAATGGCGAATTCAAAAAAGATATCAATTCCCGTCAGGTTTCTTTATCAATCGTTGCTTTGATAGAAGGTGGTATCATGATATCGAAGGTCACCGGAGATCTCACCAGTATGGATAGTATCCTGAAAACCGTAGAACTTTTCATTGAACAACTTAAAAGCTAATTTTTTTTAACCTAGAATATACCGATTAGTATAATATGAGCCCTTTAAAACGTCAGATACTTCTGATCACTGTAATCGCAGCAGCAATAATGGAATTGATAGATACCTCAATTGTCAATGTAGCACTCAATTATATGAGTGGAAATTTGGGGGCAACCTTAGAAGATATCTCCTGGGTGATTACCTCTTATGCGATTGCGAACGTCATTATTATTCCCATGACCAGTTTTCTTGTCAATAATCTTGGACGGAGAAATTACTATATCGGCTCGATCATTCTTTTCACTGTTTGTTCCTTTTTATGCGGTAATGCTACAGGGATCTGGGAACTCGTCGCCTTCAGGTTTATGCAGGGATTAGGTGGAGGCGCACTGCTTTCAGTTTCTGCTGTAGTGGTCTATGAATTATTTCCAAAAGAAAAGCAGGCAACTGCCAGTGCTTTATTTGGTATCGGTATTTTTATTGGCCCAACAATAGGCCCTACATTAGGTGGTTTTATTACCGAAAACTACTCCTGGCCCTGGATCTTTTACATCAACATCCCTATCGGAATTGCTGCAGCGATTTCCTGTTTTTTTCTCTTATACGAATCTCCTGTCAGACAGAAAATCAAACATATTGACTGGGTAGGAATATTTCTGCTGATTGCCGGAATAGGCTCCCTGCAAACTGTCCTGGAAAGAGGGGAGACGGATGATTGGTTTTCAGCCGGATATATTATAGTTCTGACTGTGATAGCTACAGTTTCTTTAGTCGGATTTATTATCTGGGAACTGAGTATTGAGAATCCAATTGTCAATCTTAAGATCTTAAAATACAAGTCATTGTCAATTGCAGCTGTGCTGACTTTTATTACTGGTATGGGGATGTATACCTCCATTTACCTGACCCCGGTTGTTGCCCAGCGGTTACTGGGATTTACCCCGACCCAATCTGGTTTGCTGCTTTTGCCCGGATCAATAGTCGCTGTACTTGCATTGATTATTACCGGTAAATTATTGCAAAAAGGAGTCTCACCAGCTTTAATCGTTTTATTAGGCTTTTTGTGCTTCATCTACTTTAACTGGTCCATGTCCAGAATTAACCTGGAAACCCCGGCAATTGATCTCACAATGAATCTGACATTCAGAGCTATTGGAATGGCCTTGTTAACTGTTCCGCTGGGTACCCTGGCAGTATCCTCGCTGCAGGCAAAAGATATGCCGCAGGGTACCTCTTTGAATAACATGATGCGGCAGCTGGGTGGCTCATTTGGGATTTCTATTATTAACACATACGTAGCCAGAAGAGTAGCCTCACACCGGATAGATCTGATCACGAATATTAAAGCTGAAAATCCGGTTGCCGTAGAAAGGATTAATACCTATACCAAAGTTTTTCAGCAGAAAGGCTTTGGCCTGCTCGATGCCAAACAAAAGGCAATGCAGCTGATAGAACTGGTCGTAGTCAAACAATCCTTCTTTTCCAGTTATCTGGATGCTTTTTTACTGATAGGGACGTTTTTTGCGATTGTATTACCCTTACTGATTTTTGTTGCAAAACGCGATAAAGCAAAGCCGATCATCATTCCATCATCCGACCACTAAATTTAAATCCAATACCACAATAAAATTACAATTAAGACTAAGCAAAAAATAAAATTTATTATAAATCATAAAGAAAATGAAACTAACAAATAACACTATTCTGATCTCTGGCGGAACTGCCGGTATAGGATTTGAAATCGCTAAATTATTAACTGAAAAAGGTAACCATGTGATTATTACCGGCCGTGACCAGAAGCGCCTTGATGAAGCTGTTGCTAAACTGGATAACGTTACAGGTATACTGTTCGATACGACGAAAGAAGCAGACACAGATCTTTTGGTAAGCAGGATCAGTGCTGACTTTCCTGAATTAAATATAGTGATCAATAATGCAGGTCTTGCCTATACCTATGATGTGACTGCCGGGGGCAGGACATGGGAAAAAGCAGGAAATGAAATGGAAACGAATTATATTTCACTGATCCGTCTGACAGAAAAGCTACTTCCTCAATTGCTTAAACAAAAAGCTGCGGCGCTGGTTAATGTAAGTTCTATTGTGGCTATCGCTCCAGGTCTTAGTGTGTTGACTTACAGTGCAAGTAAAGCTGCAGTACATGCCTATAGCCAGGGATTACGTATTGCTTTAAAAGACACCAGTGTGAAAGTATTTGAATTAATGCCTCCACTGGTCAATACTGAATTCTCTAAAGAAATTGGTGGAGCAGAAAGAGGAATCCCACCTTTACAGGTAGCCAATGAATTCGTTGATGCTTTAGCGCAGGATACTTATGAAATTCATGTAGGTGTAACTGCACAAATCTTTGAATTAGCACGTACATCGCCCACAGCTGCCTTAAATGCGTTAAACAATCTGGAAGGATAATAAAACTGTGTAATGTAAAAGCGAAAGCCATTTCTATGAGATAGAAATGGCTTTCGCTTTTAGGAAAAGATCTTTATTTTTTTGATGGCTGCAATTTGAACCTGATTCCTGCATTAATAAACAGACTGCTTCCTAATTTATTTACCGGAGTATTTGCAAATACATTTTTTATCCCGGCTTCTTTAAAAGAGAAATTCCTTAGGAGCATATAACCACCTCCCAGCATGAAATCGAAGTACTTACTTTTCCATTTACCTTCTAATCCAAGAGGAAGCTCTACATAATTCAAATAACGTTTTTTTGGATCAACTTCGTTCTCTGTATCATAGCTGAGACTGCGGAAACGGAAAGCTAATTTTAGTTCCATTTTCTTTGTGACATCATAAGCAGTGCTTATCTCAGTTGGAATATCAATGTTGAATTTGAATTTACCTTCTGTTTGTACATGCAGCATAAAGCCAGGCAGAATTATAGGGGCATTCAACGCATTTATTATAAATCCTCCAAAACCATATGAAAAACCAGGGTGTGGGGTTTTAATAAAAAGGACACCACCATTGATGTACAGATCATGAGAATCTATGTGCTTTAAATCTGAATTTATACCGACAGAAAATATATTGACCATACCCCAGTTGTTTCGCATAGAGTGGTAATAACTGACACCCAGCTGAGAACTCAGTAATTTTTCGGGCATCAGATCTTTTTCTCCCGATTTATCGCTCATCTGCGTATAACTGCCACTGATCATTCCTGTCCATTGATTTACCTTTTTGGTGACTGTATCGAATTTATTGGAGATTAGAAAACTATATCCCAGGTCAATTCTTTTTTGAACTTTTTCTGTATTTTCTACATTTCCATCTTTCTGTTTGTACTTACTATCCGGAATGTAGATAGTGTTGATGTCAAGATTGTTTACAGGTGTGAATTGGGCAAAAGCACCTTTCCCTGTTAAAACTAAAAGAATCAAGATTGTTTTTTTTATCAGACTGGTTTTATTCAGCATAAATTTTGTGATTGAAATTAATAAATGAGGTGTGCTGAACTTTCTATGAGTTCGGGTTTAGGACAACATGATTTGGTTCTACCCTTACGTATAAAACGATTTTTTTCAAATACCCGGAAATAACCTGTATTAAACAGATCAAAATGATGTTGCTTCTTAGTACAAGCTGTGGACAATGTCTACAATTAAAAACAGTCCTGATTCTATAAATGGCTTGAAATTAGGATTTTAATCTCTTTTTAATCTCTGGAGTGAAAATTGCTATTGTGCATCTTTAATAACTTGCTCATTACTTAAAGATTTTGTATCAGATGAAAAGAAACCCTTTACCGTATTTTGTATTTTTACTCGCACTGGTGTTCATTACCAGTTTTGCTCATGGCGCTGTCCATGAAAAAAACCTGTCCCGATTCAGCGCAGTTCTGTTCCAAACAGATACGATCCCTAAAGATTCTATAAAAAAAGATTCCATTAAAAAGGATTCAGTAAAAGCTATCTCAGACCCTGTTATTCCGGCAATTCAAGCTATACAGGATACTGCTGTTAAAAAAGTAGTCCAGGATACTGCCATTAAAAAAACAATGCAGGACACCGTAGGTGGAAAAACAGTCCGGGATTCTATTAGTGGTAAAGTTTCAGATGCAGGCGGACCATTGATTGGGGTAGTTGTGACTGTCAAAGGTAGCAAAGATAAAACCCTGACCGATGCTAAAGGAAACTATAGGATTGCCGCATCGGCCGATGCCATTTTGTTATTTGCCTATATGGGTTATAAAACGAAACAAGAGCCTGTAAATAAGCGTACTACCGTAAGTGTAGTTATGCAGACAGAATCAAAAGCACTTTCTGAAGTGCAGGTTGTTGCTACCGGATACGGGACTGTGAACCGGGCTAAACTAACCAGTTCAGTTTCAAGTATCCAGGCCGATCAGCTTAAAAATGATGTGTTGCCTACTATAACCCAGGCTATTCAGGGTAAGGCAGGAGGGGTACAGGTTACCCAGAAATCTGGTTCTCCGGGTGGTGGATTAAATATCCGTATCAGGGGTACAACTTCCATTAATGCTGGTTCTGATCCTTTGTATGTTGTGGATGGTATCCCGGTAAACAGCACAACAAATTTTACAGGCGGGAGTGACTTTAACTTTGGTGGTGGTACACAGGGAATCAATATCCTTGCTTCCATTAACCCCTCTGATGTACAGTCTGTTGAGATTCTGAAAGATGCAGCCTCTTCTTCGATTTATGGAGCAAGGGCCGCCAATGGTGTCGTATTGATTACGACCAAAAAAGGCCAGCCAGGTTTGAGTACTTTCAGCTTTAATGCTTATGAAGGATTCTCTCAGGTTCCAAATGAGAGAAAATATAAAATGATGAATACCACGGAATACCAGGATTACATGAAGGATTATTATAAATATCTTTTAGATGCCAATGGTAATCCAACACCTGTTCCGGCAGGAGTTCTGGCAAATCCAGGTACAAATACAGATTGGCAGGATCAGATTTTCAGAACTGCACCAACAAGAAATTATGAGTTGTCAGCACGCGGCGGATCAGAGAAAACACAATATTATACTTCCATAGGTTATATGCGTCAGGGGGGTGTGATTTTAAATTCTAATTTCAGCCGTTTAAGTGCAAGGCTGAATCTGGATCATCAGCATAGCGATAAACTGAAATTCTCTACCCGTGTGAATTTAACAAGGGCACTGAATGACCGTATCCAGGAAGAGAACTCTAAAGAAGGGTCTACTAAAAACGGTATTTTTGCACCACCTAACCTTCCTGTTTACAATCCTGATGGAAGTTATGCTTATGATCAGGTCAATACCAATCGTGAAAATCCTGTAGCCATGCTGTTGCTGCCGGTAAACAATTCAGAAACATTCAGGGTACTGGCCAGTGCTTCTGCGGAGTATAAATTTCTTCCTGAGCTGACTTTAAAAACTAGTTTTGGTGCAGATTTGAGTTTTATTGATGAAACTTTCTTTATGCCACCCAATGGTATCCGCTCATTTGCTGCGCAAGGTGGAATCGGGGCACAAAGAAATACAAGAGATCAGTTATGGGTCAATGAAACCACATTAAGCTATCAGAAATCTTTTGGAGAGCATCATATAGACGCACTTGCAGGTGCTTCAGTACAACAATCACGAATCCAGTTTGTGGATGCAAGACGTTCTAATTTCCCTTCTAATGATATTGAATATATTTCTGCCGGTGGTACAGTTACCGGTGCAAATGCTTTTCCTGAAGAATGGAGTATTGCTTCGGCATTTTCAAGAGTAAACTATGACTATAAAGGAAAATATCTTTTAACGGCAAATTTCAGAGTGGATGGCTCTTCACGTTTCGGTGTAAACAGTCGTTATGGTACTTTTCCTTCATTTGGAGCTGCATGGCGTGTATCTGATGAAGACTTTTTGAAGACTAATAAAGTCATCAGCAATCTGAAAATCAGAACCAGCTGGGGGATCACAGGAAATCAGAACATCCCTAATTATGCCAGTTACTCTTTATACAGCGGCAGTAACAATTATCTTGGAAACCCTGGTTATCTACCAAACGTACTGGGAGATAAAAACCTGAAATGGGAAACTACCCAGCAATTGAATTTCGGATTGGATCTTGGATTGCTGAATAACCGGATCTCCTTACTGGCCGATTATTATATTAAAAACACTTCTGATCTGCTTGTGGGTATTTCTATCCCATCGAGTTCAGGTTTTCAAACCCGTTTTACTAATGTAGGTAAGATTCAGAATAAAGGATTTGAATTTGAGCTGTCTACCCAGAATCTGGTAGGTGCATTGAAGTGGAATACCTCTTTTAACATGTCCTTTAACAGGAACAAAGTTGTATCCTTACCAGGTGGTGAACTTTATGGCGGTGCCGGAAGTCTGAATATTGCCAGAGAAGGTTTACCATTAGGTTCATTCTACGGATGGAAAATGGCTGGTGTAAATTCTCAGACCGGAATGATTGATTATTACAAACAGGATGGTACACTTGGTGCGCCAAACGATCCGAAAGACCGTGGGATCATTGGTAATCCAAACCCTGATTTTTATGGCGGTATTACGAATACTTTCCAGTATAAAAACTTTGACCTGAGTATTATGGGGCAGTTTTCTTATGGAAATGATATCTTCAATTATAACCTGGCTTCCGGACTGGATGGAAGTAATAAAACAAGCAATGGTTTTGTGGACTGGAACAGACGCTGGAGAAATCCGGGGGATATTACTGATATACCGCGTCCAACACCTGGAAACTTTGACAATACCGCAATCTCTGATCGTTTTGTAGAAGATGGTTCTTTCTTTAGATTGAGGAATATCACGTTTGGTTATACCTTAAGTGATAAAGTAGCCGAAAAATTAAAGATCAAAAGCTTACGTGTTTATACCACAGTACAGAATGCTTTCGTATTTACAAAATACAAAGGATACGATCCTGAAGTAAGTTCTAACCAGGGTGGTGCTAATCAGGGATTGATTTATGGCTACGACTATGGCAGTTACCCACAGCCAAGAATTATTACTGCAGGTATCAATTTAACTTTCTAAGAACAAGACTATAAAAAGCACATGAAGACGATTTCAAAATATATTTTAACAGCAGCAGTTTTATTAAGCTTTTCATCCTGTAAGAAATTTCTCGACAGAGAGCCGATTGCACAGATTACACCAGAGAATATTTTCACTTCAGAACAAGGGGCTCAATCTGCAGTAATGGGTGTATACAGAACGCAGCTGGGGGCTTTCTCCTACGGACAATCTTTAGTGATTGTTCCTGAATTCTCTGCAAGACAGGTAAATCATGTTTCCAGTTACCCTGAATATGTTGACTTTAAAACGAATACTGTACGTATTGACAATCCCTGGGTACAGAATATCTGGACAGCAGCTTATGCCGCAATCAATGCGGCAAACAATGTGGTAGTCAAAGTAGCCGCTATGCCAGATGGTGCGATTACTTCAGAGAAAAGACAGCAATTTGTCAGAGAGGGACGTTTTATCAGGGCTTTAAGCTATTTTAACCTGGTTAGGGCATTTGGTGATGTCCCTTTAATTCTGACACCTACAGGTGAGAATGATAATCTTAAAGTGCCCCGTAATGCCGTAGCTGAAATTTATGCTCAAATTATTACAGATCTTAAGGAAGCTGCTAATTTGCCAAATAGCTATGCTAATATTGCAGAAACTAAAGGCAGGGCAACCGGTAATGCAGCAAAAGCATTGCTGGCTAAAGTTTATCTGTATAACGGTAGTGTGACGAATAACTATACAGAGGCAGCAAGACTGGCGCAGGAAGTTATTTCTTCAGGCGGAACTTCTATGCCAGTTGATTTTGGATCTATTTGGACGACAAAAAATACCTCAGAGTCAATTTTTGAGCTTCAGTTTGATGCACAGGCAACAAATTCACTAGCCTCAGTAAGTAATCCAAATCCATCTGTCTTATTTTATGCAGAAGGAAAGTCCATTGCTGATTTATATGATGCAGCAGACAAAAGAGGAAAATTTACTGTTTATAAGAATACGCCGGAGGATGCAAGATATTATATCGGTAAGTATAGAATATTTAGTCCGGCGCTTCAAAACTTCCCGGTTATCCGTTTAGCAGAAATCTATCTGATTCATGCAGAAGCTCAGGCACGTGTAGATGGTACTGTGAGTGCTGCAAGTTATGATTCTTATAAAAAGGTACGTGACAGAGCTGGTATTACGACTCCTGATATTTCCAGCTTCACTTCGGTAGCCACGTTTGTTACTGCAATACAGAAAGAAAAACGACTGGAGATGATGTTCGAAGGAGAGGCCTGGTTTGACTATTGCAGAACCGGGCTCGCTTTGACAGATATGATGAGCAAAGCCGATGCGAATTACTTCTTCTATCCGATTCCGGATGCTGAACGCAGAAATAATCCTTCATTAACACAAAATAAGGGATATTAAACTGGTTGACAATGTTATAAAATGAAGAATGAGGCCTAAAGCCTCTTTCTTCATTTTATAACAAAAATACTATTGGGCTGAGAACTAGTGTCATCTGATTTTCATGCAGCGTGACGAAACTCATAGAATTGTAACTCTTTTAAGACGCTATTGGTGTTTAAACAGATTAAATGCATATTTAAGAAAGAATTAGCCATTATTTAGCCATTATACTATGTTAGGAGAATTAATCGAAAAGGAGTCAATCGACGTTAGTGAAATTATAGCCGCAGACCAAAACCATATTGAAGAATTAAAAGATAAGCTCAATGGTGCTCAGCGTTTAGGCAATGAATTTAAATCAAAAGCAGACATTACATTTAATACAAAATTTGGCCCAAAGACTGTGAATACGACAGTATGGTCAGTTACAGAAAAATACATTCAGCTGAAGAACGGAATACATATTCCTTTGACAAGCCTGATTGATATAGATTTTTAAACTTTGATGAGCCTTGCCATTTTTCAGAATAAACAATTCGAAAACGGATGCTGAAAATCCCAATATGATGATGGTTTTCAGCATCCGCGTTAAATGAAATGATATATTAAACTGTTGGTATAGTACCTCCATCAACAATATATTCTGTTCCGGATAAATAGTTCGCGCGCGGAGAAACAAGGAACCCTACAAACTCGGCAATTTCTTCCGGTCTGGCAGGTCTTCCCATCGGAATTCCTCCTAATGAATTCATGACCTTTTTTATAGTATTTTCTATACTGTCGCCAGAGTTCTCTGCAAGGCGTTCCATCATTCTAGTTGCAGCATCAGTTTGTATCCAACCAGGTGATACAGTGAGTACACGCACACCTTTAGGAGAAATCTCTTTAGATAATCCTTTGCTGTAGTTTATTAAACCCGCTTTAGCTGCTGCATAAGGTAAAGTAGAATCATGCAGTGGGAGTCTGCCTTGTATCGAGGCGATATGAATAATGACTCCTGCTCCCTTTTTAAGCATAGGTGGGATTAAACCCCTGTCCAGCCTTACCGGGGCCATGAGATTAGTTTGAAGAGTTTGTAGCCAATCGTTGTCAGATAAGACTGAAAATCCACCGCCCGGTGTTTCAGAACCACCCAGGTTATTGATTAGAATATCTACACCATCAAAGTTGTCTAATATTTCTGTAATCACTTTCCCGGTCCCTTCAGGATGGGTTAAATCTGCAGAAATAAAATGAAAGTCAGGATTAGCATCCTTAGGTTTGCTTCTTGCGGCGATGATTACTTTTGCCCCGGCAATAGCCAGCCTTTCTGCGATTGCCTTTCCTGTTCCTTTAGTCCCACCTGTTACTAAAGCTATTTTACCTGATAATTCGTTGTCTATATTCATTTTTATCCTTATTTACAGATACAAAAATCAGGAGGATAATTAGAACATACAATCACGGATAAACTATTCATATAGGGCTAAATTTATCCGTATTGATAGATTTTATACAATACTTTATCTTTATGGCATGTATCATAAAAAGAGAGCACAGACTTATGATTGCGGACTTGATTTAGTTGGCGAGATTTTATATGGGAAATGGAAAATACGGTTGCTCTATTTTATTAACGAAGGTCACATACGTCCTGGTCAGTTACAAAAGAAAATTCCTGAGGCAACACGCCGGGTTTTGAATGTCCAGTTAAATGAATTAGAAAATCACGAACTGATCTTAAAGACCATTTTCCCTGTTCTTCCACCTAAAGTGGAATACAGGCTGACTGAACTTGGTCAGACATTAATCCCTCTGATCCTCTCCATAGGACTCTGGGGCGATAAACATGAAGAGAGATTAAGGGAAATACTTAAAAAAACTAATGAACAGAGGCAGTAAGACCTTTTTTAAAATCAGAAGGATTTACCCCTCTGTATTTCTTGAAAATCCGGCTTAGGTGACTTTTATCCGTAAAACCAAACTCATCAGCAATTTCACTAATCCTCTTGTTAGAATGTAACAAACGATTATCAATTAACCCTAGTTTGTAATTGATAATATAATCCTGAATACCTTCATTGACATGTTTCTTAAAATAACGGCTCAGGTAAGTTTCTGAAATACCAAATTCTTTACTGATATGCCCGATTCTTAAATGATCAGGATTACAAATATTGGTTTGTATATATTGAAGGATACTGACTACCTTTTCATCACTATGCTGAACTATTTTTTCTGGCATATACTGGCTGATATTTCTGGCAACAATAGTCAGCAGTGTGCGTATATAAGATGTGATTAACTCTTTATGGAAAAGATCATTTCCCTGATGCTCTGTAATGACAGCCTCCATCATTGGCTTTAACACTATTTTATCAGATTGATTTTTGATAATACAGCCAGGATCATTAGCAGCATTTCTCAGGATCATTTCTAGTTGCTGGACAAATTCATTCTGCTTGTTTTGAGATTGTATGTAGTTGTTATTGAAGCGAATAAAGAAAAATTGGGTAGGTTTGCTAATCTCAAAATAATGAGAATCTCCCGGAGTAAGCAGGAATAAATGATTTGGTAGATAGTTAAATTTTATTTCATTAATCGACTGTTTGCCTGTACCTGAAACAATATATACCAGTTCAAAAAAGCTATGTACATGAGGTCCGCGCGGGCATTCATCCAAAATATCTTTTAAAACCAATTCAAAAGGCTCATATAAATTATCTCGTACCATAACCTAAAGATACCATAAAAGGCTTTATTTATACAACTTATTGGTTGGTTTTGTTGTATAAATTTGCATTGTTAATTTTAAACAATTTAGATATGTCAACTCTGAGCAGTCCAGTAATGAAAGCGCTGATCCTTGAAAATTATGGATCACCTTATATTTTAAAAGAAATTTCCCGCCCTGTTCCGGGAAAAGGTGAAGTTCTGGTACAAATTATAGCCAGCGGTGTGAATCCACTCGACCTGAAAATCAAATCGGGGCAGGCCGCACATGCGCAAACTAGACTTCCTGCAATATTAGGAGTAGATATGGCCGGAATAATTGTAGAAACGGGTAAAGAAGTAACTGATTTCAAAATTGGTGATGAAGTCTATGGCCTGACTGGCGGTGTAGCTGGTATTCAAGGCTCCCTGGCTCAATATACAGCTGTAGATTCACGTTTGATTGCTATAAAACCTGCTAATTTATCTATGAGAGAAGCCGCTGCAATTCCCTTATCATTTATTACTGCCTGGGAAGGGTTAATGGATCGTGCCCGGGTGAAAAAGGATAAAACTGTATTGATACAGGGCGGTACAGGAGGTGTTGGTCATATGGCAATACAACTGGCAATGGCAAAGGGGGCAACTGTGTTTGCAACAGGGAGTGCGGGTAAAAAATCAATTATTGAAGCTTATGGGGCTATAGCTATTGATTTTAACAGGATGTCTGTAGCAGAATATGTGAAAGAGTATACTAGTGAGGAGGGGTTTGATGTGATATTTGATACCATTGGAGGGGATACGCTTGACGCCTCTTTCAAGGCGCTGAAAATATATGAAGGACACCTGGTCAGCATATTAGGCTGGGGAACACATAGTCTTGCACCTTTATCATTTCGTGGGGCAACTTATTCTGGAGTATTTACACTCCTGCCTTTAATAACTGGTAAAAACAGATCACATCATGGTGAAATTTTAAAAGAAGCAGCAAGACTGGCAGAAGCAGGGAAACTGAAACCTTTACTGGATACCATTTCTTATAACATGGAAACTATTACAGATGCTTACCACGCTATGGAACAAAAAACTAACCAGGGTAAGGTGGTGATCTCCATTTAGAAATAGTTGTAATATAGTTTCCGGAATTTAATCACGTATTAATTTTTCGCATTCTTTTCTGCAATCCACAAGGACATATATTTGGTGCTATTTGTAGTATGGTGCATTAAGATCTGTCCGAAGAAATTATGCTGACGGTGTGCCGATAAATTCAAAGTACTGATTGTTGTGATCAATGCCTTTGTGAACTGTATTTTTCCATAGCGCTCATTAATGATACGTACTCCATTTTTCTGTGCAGCCAGCCACAAGGTTTTATCCTGATAAAGCCTTACTGCCTGGTCAATGAAAAGTTCAGCGTCATCTTCGATGATTCCGTTCCAGTCCAGTTCACCTTTCATTGCTTCTGCACCTATTGATGTGGTGACAGATGGGGTACCAACAATCATCGCATCAATAAATTTTCCTTTCATACCTGCGCCAAACTGAATAGGAGCAAGTAATATTCTGTTATTTGCGATGACTTCGAGCGCACTATCTGCACGTCCATGAACATAGAATTTCTCTTTTTCATTGTGCAGCTGCATTACTTTTTGTGATGAATAAGCACCATAGATATTTATTTTTGCTGTGGGAATTTTCTTTCTTAACACAGGCCATATTTTTGTTTTTAATATTTGCAGCGTGTTCCAGTTAGGTTCATGCAGATAATTGCCAATGAATACAAATCCTTCGCGTTCTTCAAATGTCTTCCACTTTTGAATATCTTTATCTGTAAGTTCTTCTTCTAAAAATGGTAAATAATAAATCAGAGATGGATCTAGATGAAATTGTTCCTGTAAAATATTCATTTCTACTTCAGAAATGAGCAATGAGATATCACATCTTAAAATGGAAGCAATCTCGCGTTTGGCGGTATCAGTAAACAGATCAATTGGATGACCGGTTTTAATGGATTGCTGACGTGCTAAACGTAAACAATGGAGATCTACCGTATCTAATAGTCTGAGCGCGTCCGGACATTCCTGCTGTACTCTCCATCCGTATTGTTCTTCCATCATAAAACGATCGAATAATACAATATCTGGATTTACCTCATTCAAAAAAAGATTAAAACTGTTATCATTTAGTTTGATTTCATATTCCTTTACACCTAAGCCTGTCAGCTCAAAACTGAAATCACTTTTCGCAGCTGCCGAGGCAAAGAGTACTTCGTATCCTTCAGAAATAAAAAAATTGATTAACTGAATCATTCTTGTCCCAGCTGCCGATGAAGTAGGTTCTGGCCATACTGGTCCAATAATCAGGATTCTATTTTTACTCATTTCTTTATCAATCTTATTATTGCCACAAAAATAGGGGTTTTTAATGCAGTATCATTAAACAGGATCTTAAACAAATTCTTATTCGTAATTTTGTCCGGAAGAATTTACTAATAAACTCATGCTTGGATTAAAATTATTAACAGACCCGCGTTGGGCAAATATTGCTGAATCAAATTTAGAAGAGATATTAACTGATCATGCCTGGTGTGAACAGAAAGCAGCAACAAATGCCATTACTTTGATCGCAAATAATTCTGAGCACATGGATTTAGTGGAAGAATTAACAGCCATTGCTATTGAAGAGATGCAGCATTTTCAAATGGTTGTTGAGATTATTAAAAAACGTGGTTATACTTTAGGACGTGAACGTAAAGATGATTATGTAGGACGTTTAGTGAAATTTAGCCGCAGGGATGGCAGTAGAAATAATGCATTCATTGACCGGCTTTTATTTGCTGCAATGATTGAGGCAAGAAGCTGTGAGCGTTTCCGTGTATTGTCTTTAAATATTAAAGATCAGGAGTTAGCTAAGTTTTATCACGACTTAATGGTCTCTGAAGCTGGTCATTATACTACATTTTTAAATTTTGCCCGTAAATATACTATTGATGTTGATGTAGATAAAAGATGGAAAGAGTGGCTGGAGTTTGAAGGTGAGCTGATTCAAAGTTTTGGCAATAAAGAGGCTATTCATGGATAAGAACTATTAATCTGTAAATTTTAATTCCTGAGGAAACCGTACTGTAAATAACAGTACGGTTTTTTTTTGTTTTCATTTTTCGGCCTTTAAGGCCTGCTCAGGCTTATTGATGTAGTTTCAAAATACATCGGGGTGCAGAATATATAGATTAACAATGTATATTTTAAATCAATGTGTTTTAACTAAAAGAATTTTTATTTCTGAAAAATGCCCCTACATTAGCTCTTGTTAAACAATTAACAAAAGACAAATTCAATAAATAAACAACCTTAAAAATTAAAAAGATGTCAAAATTAAACTTATTCAAAACAGCAAAAAACAGCGCTAACAAAAACGTACGCAACTTTTCAGCGACAGCAGCACCAGATCAGAATCAATTGGAAGGTGGTGTTATCGTAGGCACAGACGAGTGGTATGTAGTAGTTTCTTGGTAGTTAATAATTGTAAGAAAAATCAATCATTCAATCACAACCTTAAAAAATTAAAAAGATGTCAAAATTAAACCTATTCAAAACAGCAAAAAACAGCACTAACAAAAACGTACGCAATTTTTCAGCTGAGGCTTCACCAGCGCCGAATCAACTAGAAGGCGGTATCATATTCGGAAACGATGATTTCTATGTAGTAGTTTCCTGGTAGTCAATAATTAAAAAATCAATCATTCAATCACAACCTTAAAAAATTAAAAAGATGTCAAAATTAAACTTATTCAAAACAGTAAAAAACAGCACTAACAAAAACGTTCGCAACTTTTCAGCTGAGGCTGCACCAGATCAAAATCAATTAGAAGGCGGTATCGTATTCGGAAACGATGATTTCTATGTAGTAGTTTCCTGGTAGTCAATAATTAAAAAATCAATCATTCAATCATAACCTTAAAAAATTAGAAAGATGTCAAAATTAAACTTATTCAAAACAGCAAAAAACAGCGCTAATAAAAACGTACGCAACTTTTCAGCAGCAGCAGCACCAGATCAGAATCAACTGGAAGGTGGTGTTATTGTAGGCACAGACGAATGGTATGTAGTAGTTTCCTGGTAGTCAATAATTAAAAAATCAATCATTCAATCACAATCTTAAAAAATAAAAAAATGGCAAAGTTCAGCTTATTCAAAACAGCAAAAAATAAAACTAATAAAAACGTGCGCAACTTTTCAGCAGCAGCAGCACCAGATCAGAATCAACTGGAAGGTGGTGTTATTGTAGGCACAGACGAGTGGTATGTAGTAGTTTCTTGGTAGTCTATATGATGAAGCTTGCAGGCGCAACGAGCCTTTGACTGGTCCTGCAAGCTTTATCATAAGTTTTAATCACAGAAAATATAAAATGATGAAACAAATTTATAACATGGATATGAACAGATTATCGGATTCATTCTCAAGAAAATCAACTTTGGCAGCAGAGCTGGAAATGAGTGCAGGTATGGTGTTAACGCCACAAAATTCTGGTGAAAAACCAGGAATAAAGAAAGATAGATCATCATCTCAATGCTGGTAATCTTATTCAATAATTAACCGGATTTATCAAGGATTCTAAAAAAAAAAAATGATTGCAAATAAAATGGTTTATAATTCCGCTATCGTGAAAAGCGTGGATTGGGTTGCTGAAAACTGGGACTATTTTAACC
This sequence comes from Pedobacter cryoconitis, assembly GCF_014200605.1. Lineage (GTDB taxonomy): Bacteria > Bacteroidota > Bacteroidia > Sphingobacteriales > Sphingobacteriaceae > Pedobacter > Pedobacter cryoconitis_B. The sequence goes on from NZ_JACHCE010000001.1 coordinate 358,691, forward strand.
CATTAAACAAAGATCCATTTCCAGTAAAAATTAAAAACAAAAGTTTTGCGGAATTAACTCTTGTCATTTTACTTGGGCTGAAATATAAAACGTCTATTCCGGAGCAGGTCACTGCAGTTTTAGAAAAGTTAAATGAAAAAGTCCTGGAAGTAGTTAAAAACCCGCTTTTTTATGAAGACTTCTTTATAAACCCAGCTCAGTTTAAGCCTTTGGATGTCGCATTGATTTTATGTTCTTTAGTTAATCCAGATGATTTGTTGTTGAAAAAGATGCTCAGAAAGGCCTATGACAGAGGTTTGTTTACACCAGTTGTTGCTTCTACTTTCAGGGTTTACGAAAGTGACTATTTATTGGCGCTGTGCGGGATCAAAGAATTTCCGGATGAAGAAAAAACGGCAATTGCAATGAAAACCGTTTTGGGAGGTGAATTTCTGAACATGGTGAGTATGAACAGACCAGAAGAATATGAACTTACACATATCCTCTTTTATCTTTCAGACTGGGGTAAGGACGATATATCCCGCTTTATCTCTCAAGATAGGCTTAAGCTAGTTAAAGAAGCATTGGTTTTACTTACCGGTAAAAATCTGCTTTTGAAAAATAATGATCTGCTATCAGAATATATTATGAATATGTGTGATTTAAACATGGATCATGCAGTACTGGAGCTCGCTTATGCCCGGTTGATGGAGAGTCAGAGAGAAGATGGGGTATTTGCAGCAGCAGCCTATACTTACGAAAGCAAGCTGGGGGCTGAGATCTTTAAAAATATGGATCCTTATAAAACTGATTTAATCCTTCATTATCATACAACTTTTGTAGGTCTAATGGCTTCGTTCACTTATTTAGACAAGTATAACTAACATGAAAAACTTAAAAAATCAACTTCAGCATATTAACGGGGAATTTTATTCCTGGATCACAGACCTCATCAAAAATAACCAGTCGAAAATAGACAATCAGAGCAGTGTTATCCTTTATAATATTATTCAGACATTTTTTGCTGACAGGGAGCATGGAAAGGTAATGCAGTTTTTGGAGCATAAATTAAAGTATTTGGAATTATCAGACCTGGAGAGTTTACCAGTTATCCAGTGCCTTAAACTCTCTTCAAGTCAGTTATTTGAGGAGTCCCCACTCTGCAATTTCTTTACTTCTCTGAGACAGGACTTTGAATTCACCGGTAATACCAATGATCATGTTGCAGATAGAAAAGACTTGTTTAGTATGGATGAAGAGGGAAGAGATGAAATTATTGCTGAAATTATAGAATCAGCTCATCTAAGTACTGATTTACTGAATCTCCCGCTGCTTAGAGATTTGTCAGATATCGATGTTTTGTATTTACAGACAGCTATGCTGGAGGCCTATGAAAAGTATGATCTGCCAATGGGCAACTCACTCTTAAGAACTCTATGCTATTTGGGTAAAGTTAATCTGGCAGCGGATGCCGCTATCAATTATTTACTTGCCCAGCAGAATATCATCGGATACTTTGGCCAGACACTCCATGACCAGGAAATGAATTCAGCTGACGACTTCCTTGCTTTTTTAGATCTTCAATTCGATTGTTTATGGAGCTTAAATGAAGCTGGAAATCAAAATTTCTCATTAATGGAATCAATCAGACAAGAATATGGATTTGTATTATAAAATTATAGTCGCTTTTTATTTCATAGATATTCTGATCCTTCTTGGATTCTCTTATGAAAACAGAAAAGAATTAGCCTCAGTCAAGGTTACTGAGAATATAAAAATTCTGATCACCCAGGTTTTCTTTCTTTCTTTAATCTTGTACCCGGGCATTTTTGATCAGTTAAAACTAATGGTTTCCGCACTGACAGGGGCTGATCAGCTGAGTTCAATTGCTGTGGTTGTTTGTACACTGGCCGTTAAAGAATTACTGAAGTATACTGTTGCCAATTTTGTGGTAAAGATCAAATACAAGGTGAATTTTAAACAGCAATTAAAGACCGCTGTGATGTTATCCGGATTGTTACTGGTGCCTGCTTTATGGACCCCTTATCTGTTTTATGGAGTATTACTGACCACTTGCGGAAGCTTTCTGATACAATTGATCAGCAAGAAAAATCAAGGTTTTACCGGAACCGATCTTTCCCCTTTAATGGACTCCGAATTGCGCAATGCGATCAATGCTTATACTGTTCAGGCTAATGCAGGTCATATAAAGATTTTTCAATATTATAATGATGAGCCTAATGCACATGTGGTCTCTAACAAAGAAGGAACGAGCCTTATTTTATCTACCCGTCTTATCCATGATTTTACTGTCAAAGAGATTATTTCGGTAGTCTCTCATGAAATAGGACATGAAAAGCGTCTGCATACCCCTATAAACAAGTTTATCAAGCTATCTTTTGATATCGCATTAATTCTGATTGGTTATACTATTTTGAAAACAGGAACAGCTGCAGGACTCGATTTACCAATTAAAGCTATCTTAATATTGAGTGCAGCATCTCCGCTGAGTACCTTAAAGAATATCTTAATCAGCTTTCTGACCCGGCAACAGGAATTTCAGGCAGATCGGTTCTCGGCCAGATCTTATTCTGCCCGGATGCTCATCAGCGCACTTGTTAAACTCAAAGCATACCATAAACCTAACCATCATAAATTAATTGCAAGCTTATTATATAGCACGCATCCCTCAAACGAGGCCAGAATTCACAATTTAAAAAAATCAATACTATGAAAACAGATTTTATAAAAAACAAGGTTAAAGCACTGTTCATAGATGAGATCTATGCGTACTTTTTACCTTATCGGAAGTATTTTGTTTACGGGATGTTATTTCTGGTCCTGTCAGGTTCATTACAGCTTTCGCTGCCATTGTTATTAGGTAAGTCTGTTAACTTATCTTTTAATCCGGGCACATTTACAGATACAAACACGCTGATGAAACATCTGGGGATTTTAATAGGGATGCTAATTTTGCAATTCAGTTTCACTTTTGTAAGAAATTATTACTTCCTGCTTTTTTCAGAGAAATCTGTAGGTACGCTAAAAAAGGATTTGTTTCATAAGTATTTAAGCTATCCTTTACCTTTCCATAACAAGAATAAAGTAGGGGATATGCTGAGTGTAATTACTAATGATGTCATGGTGGTCAGAGAGCTTTACTCTTCACAGTTTTCAGACTTGCTTTACAGCACATTTATTCTGATCTTCTGTACCGGGATCCTGATCAGTATCAATTTGAAGTTATCACTGATTTTGCTTATTGTTTTTCCGGCTATCATTTATCTTGCCTCATTCTTCGGGAAAAAAATAAGAAAAACATCGAAGGAAACGCAAAGTCTTTATGCGGGTTCTAACTCTGTAATTGAAGAAGATCTGCACCAGATACGGTCTATTAAAATTTTCGGTAAAGAAAGAAAAGAGGTTTCTTTATTTGCCAGACTTACTGAAGATATTATACAAAAGACAATCCATAACTCCCTGTTCCGTTCTTTCTTTTCTTTATCTTCTTCTTTTATTATCATTGCTGCCCTTATCGTGATCTTATGGTATGCCTGTATTATGGTTGTTAAGAATGAAATAGTTATAGCCGACCTGGTTACTTTCATCGTCAATATGATCTTTATTATTAACTCATTCTCTACGATTACCCAGTTCTTTGGTAACCTGGAGCGATCAAGAGGGGCTACAGTTAGACTTGTTGAACTACTGAATGAAAAAGTAGAAACTGAAGATTTCGTGAATTCAAGTCCAATGGACTTTCAGCATACTATTGAGTTCAAAAATATTTCTCTAAGTTACGGTGAAGCAGATGTTAAAGTGCTTGATGGCTTGAACTTAGAAATCAAAAAAGGTGAAAAGGTAGCCATAGTAGGTCCAAATGGTTCTGGGAAATCATCTCTTCTGAATCTGTTGTTAAGACTTTATACACCTACTGGTGGTACAGTTGAAATTGATGGAGTAAATATCAATCAGATAGGATTAGCCAATTACAGATCAAAATTTGGTGTGGTATCGCAGGACCTGGAATTATTTAACAGATCAGTAATAGACAATATCAGGTATGGTACTGAAACTATTGATGATTCCCGTCTGGAGTCGGTTTTAGCACATAGCAATGTGATAGATTTTATCAATGATCTGCCAGAGAAAGAACATACAAAAGTAGGAAAAAACGGAAGCTGCTTATCTGGTGGTCAAAAGCAAAGAGTCTCTCTTGCCAGGGCATTGTATAAAAATGCAGATATTATGATTTTGGATGAAGCGACAAGTGCGCTGGATTCCAGCCTGGAAGAGTCAATTAAAGCTAACCTGGATTCAGCGCTGAGTGATAAAACACTGATATTTGTAACGCATAAATTCTCATTGATTGAGAACTTTGATAAGATCATCGTTCTGGATAGCGGAAAGATTTCTGCAATAGGTACACATCAGCAATTATTGCAGTTAAATAAAACATATGCTACACTTTATCACCTGCAAAACAGACCTGTTACAATTAAAAAAGTAGCTTAATTAAATTTGGAATCTTCAAAAGTTCCGGCATATAACCTATCAGCTATAAACTGATAGGTTATATATTTTTCTTTTAAAAAAGGAGCGGATCGATACTTATTAAAGAGTTATTATGCTCCATAAAAGATACCAGACTTAGTATTGTACCGTATATCCCCTGATAAATGGAAATATGATTACTTTTTGAGTCGGCAGTAAGTAATTCATTGTTCAGCATTTTAACAGTTTCTTTTATCCAATGGTGATAGCCATCAAGGTAATCCGTATTACTACTTAACTTATAAAGATATTTATAAGATTCAGCCAGTCCGCTTGTCCCGTTTAATATAGATGAATTGGTGATCTGTGTAGAATTGAAATCCTTTCTTAAAAGTGTATTTAAACCTACCAGATCTGCGACCCTGGAAAGATTCCCATCATCAAGCACATCACTGGCATGATATAATATAATGGCAATTAATGTATCGCCCTGGCTCCAGAAAAGCTGATTGTTAAAAAATGGCTTTTGAGTAATTGAATCGACAGTTTGCGGAAAAACAGAATAAGTATCTGACCCGAAATCGGCCTCTTTATAAAATTTAAAGATCCATTTGATCACTATTTCTATTTCTGGATTGAAATAATTTTTCAACTCTAAAATCTGCTGCACTTTAATTAAAGTGAGTGTCAGTGATAGAATTCCGAAAGAATTTCCAAATGCCAGGATATTAGGGGTTTCAATGCTGTGCGTGACAGTGGCTAGTATCCCATGTTTATTAAATTCGGACTTTAACTCTTTGGTTAAACATAAAAGATGTCTTTTAGATAAATCTGAATCACGTTTGCCAAAGTAATTCATCATCACTGATATTTCATTGAGAAAACCTGGTGATCTTTCTTTTAAAAGGACCATCGCCCTGTTAAATAAGAAGTCATCGTTCTTATTGAATAATTTTTCTTCTGGTTCCTCATCCGTATACCGGTCTGGCGGAGAGTAATTTGTGTCAATTATATTCCTTTTTTGCAACTGACCAATGATTAATGGTGTAGCATAGAAGTCTGCCATACCTCCGTTGGAAAATGTATTATTTGCTTTTAAGTATTCAGTTTCATCAATGTAATTCTTAAAAATTGATGAAATGATCTCTTTCACTAGTGGAACAGTGCTATATGCTATATCACTCTCATTGCTTTTGCTGACAAGAAAGATATTTATTTTTTCAAGTAATCCTAAAATTTCCGATTTCATCCTGTTTATTTAATATTAAATGATATTAGATACTTTACTACTAGAACTGGTCATTAAAGTTTCTGGTAGTGGAAAGTCATATCCAGATCCGGTTATCTCAGTTCTTACCCTCGTAATCTTTGTTTTATTAATTGCAAGTCTGTTTGTCTGATTAGTTTTGATAAGATTTTCCATAATTGTGATCCGCTAATTGATTATGAATCTAATATCTATGAATGCTGACTTTTTAGAAAAATTGTTACACCAAGCCGGGGTTTCAAGGTATAAACCCGTTCATTTTAATTAATCGGTGTAAATTATAATTAGGAGTTACAGCTATTGTTTTTAGTGTGTTTTGCTGTTTTCTATATTGGAAATTTACGGGCAACGTATGCCGGAAGAAAATATTACATCCCATGAGCATTGTAGAATTGTATTTTTTTTATAAATTGTCCTCTCTCAATAATGCCAATGGAATCTAATAACGCTAAAATCAACCTTTTTCTTCTTCATACTGCTGTTTGGGTAGCTTATGTATTATACGAGGTGACCATAGTAAGTTTGCTTGGAGATAAGATGCCTTACTTTTGGGATACTTTATTACATTTCGCATTGAATATAGGGTTGTTTTATGGAAATTATATAGTAATTGGTTATTTGTTATTAAAAAAATATAAAATACCTTATTATATTTTATTGTGTCTTTTGCTTTTAGCTATATATACTTTGCTTTTATATCTGCTGAAGACGACGTCCACCAAACTTAATATACCGATAAGCTATCCTATAACTTCATACTATACTTTTATTATACAGGGCATATGGAGAGGGATGTATTTTATAGGACTGAGTTATGGATATTGGTTTGCCAGGTCTGCAATTGAAAACGAAAAAAAAATCAGGATTAAACAGTCTGAGGAACTCAATCTGCAGAATGAAATTGTTCTTACCCAGTTGTCTTTTCTGAAATCCCAGATTAATCCTCACTTCTTATTTAATACGCTGAATTTTTTGTATTCCCAGGTTTATGGACTTTCCAGGGAAACTGCCGGATCTATACTTTTGCTTTCAGACATTATGCGTTATGGGCTGCAGAATCCTGACGAAGATGGAAAGAGCTATTTAAATGAAGAGATCAATCATTTGAAAAGCTATATCGCGATTAATCAATTGAGATTTGATAATAAACTACATATAGTTCTGACACTGAACGGACAGTTTGAATTTCGTAAAGTTCCTTCACTTATTCTGATTACAATTATAGAGAATGCATTTAAACATGGGGATCTGAATGATCCTGATTTTCCATGTCTGATCAATATCAGTGTTTATGATAACCTGTTTGATTTTTATATTATCAATAAAAAGAACCACCTGACTAAACCTGAGCCTAGCGGAATTGGATTAGTGAATATTAAACAAAGACTAAATATAATTTACAAAAGCGATTATGTATGGCAAATAGAGGAAGATGAGAACTCTTATGCCCTGAAATTGCAACTAAAAATATAACACTATGATATCATGTCTGATAATTGATGATGAACCACATGCAGTCGAGATACTAAGAGCGTATGTTGATCAGATTCCATTTTTAAAACTATGTGGTGTAACCAATAATCCCATAGAGGTAATGAACGAGATAAATGAAGGGAAAATTGATCTGATTTTTTTGGATATTCATATGCCTCAAATCTCTGGAATTGACTTCATTAAGCTGATTCAGGGGAAATGTAAAATTATACTGACTACTGCATACAGTGAATATGCACTGGCTGGATTTGAAAACGAAGTAATAGATTATTTATTAAAGCCAATTTCGTTTGAACGCTTTTTAAAAGCTGCTCAGCGGGCTATGAACTTGTCTATACCATCTTATATAGAGAAATGGAAAACAGAAGATGATTACATGTTCGTTAAAACCGAGGCCAAAGGTAAGATACTGAAAGTGGCTTTCAAGGATATTCACTATATCGAGGGATTAAAAAACTATGTCTCAATTTTTACCGATACAGAACGAATAATCGCTCTTTTAAATATAAAAGATTTAGAGGGGATTTTGCCGGATTCAGATTTTATGAGGGTGCATAAATCTTATATTATTTCGGTTGAAAAGATAAAAGCAATTGACGGAAATCAGATCATTCTCAAGAATTCGGTTGAAAAAATCCCGTTGGGGGAGACCTACAGACCTAAATTCTTTGAAACACTCCGCTCAAAAGTCGTTGGATTAAAAAAGTAGTCTCAGCCATAAGTTATTCTGAGTACATTTTAACAGAGAAATGAATGATTGAACATTACAGTATATGCCAGAAATTAGTAGTTCGTGTAGCAAGGTTACCTTTTAAAACATCATTCGGCGAAAAAGATATTTTAAATCTGCTTCATGATGAACAGTTTCTTGAAGCTTTATATCTGGCCTCAAATAGCCTCTATAAAACATACCAAAAGTGGAAACAGGGGAAGTTAAATTCTGTACAGACAGAAAAATTATTGAATACTGTTACTAAGTATTATGTTCGAATGATGTCCAGAAGTACTCCTTTTGGTCTTTTTGCAGGTTGTTCGACAGTAGACATAGATACAGCAAATGGTCATGATCATGTTATTCTTAACCAGCAGATATCAAGAAAAACACGTCTGGATATGGGTTTTTTTAAGTGTTTATCAGACTATATTACTTCATTGCCGTATGTTAGCGGGCATATAAAATACCATACTAATTCATCTGCATATCTCCTTGGTGAGGAAATCCGTTATCTGGAATACAAATACGTAGATGGCAAAAGGATATATGAGCTTTCTTCTATTCAAAAGAACCCTTATTTATTAAAAGTCCTGGATCTCTGCAGAAATCAGAGCTATACACTTTCTGCGCTTGTTCCGGTTATCCTGGATGAATATCTGGATACGGCCAGTGTTGAAGCTTTTATAGCTGAATTAATTGAAATACAGTTTCTGGTGGATGAATTTGAACCAGCAATTACCGGACAAGACCCAATGTTATCTTTAATAGAAAAGATAAAAACACTGGTGCTGGAAGATCCCGGAAATACGGAGATGCTAAAGCTGAGAAATTGGCTCATCGGGTTAAATCATTATATTTCTTTATTAAACAAAGAGAGTGGATCAGTTTCTGACTATGAACATGTTATTTCTATCTTTAATGAAAGGGTAGTCTATGACACTGAAAAGGAACCTAATAAGTTTCAGGTAGATTATGCTGCACATTTTTCGGGAGCAATATCTTCTTCATTTGAAGAGTCACTTCTGGAGGCAGCCAATGTTATCTCTGTCTTCACTGCTACTGCTGAAAATTCTTTCTTACAAAGTTTCAAAAACAAATTTACGGATCGCTATGGTGATTTGCAGGTTCCGCTGCTGGAAGCATTGGATGTAGATTATGGAATAGGCTATAAAACTTCTTCTGGTGACAGCCTGGTTTCTGAAATTGTTGATGGTTTATCATTAGGTCGTACTACTGAACAGAAACAGGATTTTTCATGGAATAATGCGCAGAAATTTCTGTTTGCAAAATGGAAAAAGGCATATCAGGAAAATAGTCCTCAGCTTGAGATCACCGAGGATGAAATCTCCGGACTGCTCCAGGATAGGGCCAAAAATAATTATCCTCAATCTTTTTCTATTCTATTCAGAAGTGTGAAAGCGCAAATGGTTATTGAAAGTATCGGGGGTAGCAGTGCGGTAAATTTAATAGGCAGGTTTACAGCAGCCGATCCAAATATTTATAGCCTTGCAGAAGAAATTGTAAATGCCGAGGAGCAAAACAATCGGGATATAGTTTTCTGTGAAATCGTACATCTGCCACAAGACCGTGTGGCCAATATCTTAATGCATCCCCCTCTTTTAAAACATGAAATTCCTTATCTCAGTCAGAGTACTGCCGAAGAAGGAAAAACGCTGTATTTGTCAGATCTTCTTTTATCAGTTGAAAATGACAGAATTATTTTAAGACATAAAGATCTTCAGCATGAATTGATCCCAAGGCTCAGTAATGCACATAATTTCAGTAAGGATTCTTTGCCTTTATATAATTTCCTGGCAGATTTACAGACTCAGGGTGTGCAGGATTCAATTCATTTCAGCTGGGATGATTTGCTTCCGGATTTAGGGTTTTATCCCAGGGTGGTCTACAAAAATGTAATTATTTATCCATCAACCTGGAAGGTATTTAAAAAACAATATGCCCAACTGAGCAGTACGGCAAATCATGAGCTGTCTGAAGTGCTCGTTGCATTTGCAGCTCATCTGCAGTTGCCACCATTGTTTTTATTAAAGGATGGTGATAATGAGTTATTGGTTGATATCCATAATATTTATACAGTGCATGCTTTTATCTCAGCTATTAAAAACAGGGACAGTATTATATTGAGAGAATTCATTTTCGATGAAAGGTCGTCTCCTGTAAAAGATAATGAGGGGAATGGGTTTTATAATCAGATGATTTTATCTGTAATCAATAAAGAGCGGGCATTGCCGCATACTTTATCAGCAGAGACGGTCAATCTGATTCAAAATGAATTTTCGCTTGGCTCAGAGTGGCTGTATTATAAATTCTATTGCGGAGAAAAGACCTCGGATACCATATTGCTTCAGGCAATTTCCTTATTAGTAGATGAGCTAGGCAAAAATGAATGGATTGATCAATGGTTTTTTATCAGGTATAAAGACCCGAATAATCATCTGAGAGTCCGGTTCCATTTAAAACATGTACAGCATTTAGGTGCTGTAATTTCAGTTATACAAAAACACATCTGCTTTTTTCAACAGGAAAAATATATATGGAATACACAGACTGAGACTTATAAGCGTGAATTAAAGCGATACGGTTATCAATTAATTTACCCTTCTGAAGAAGCCTTTTACCAGGATAGTAAATACGTACTGAGAATTCTTGAAGAGGTTGCTGATCAGGAGGATGAACTGCTGAAATTAATGGCTTGTGTAAAAGGAGCAGCCGATATGCTGAATTGTTTCGGTTTGTCTGTGGAAGATAAAATAGCCATTACCGGAGAAATGAGAGATGCTTATTTTAAAGAGTTCAATGGCCTGAAAAAAACAAAGCAGGAACTCGATTCAAAATATAGAACATTAAGACCCGAAATAGAAGCTTTTTTTAAGCAGAGCAGGCTAACCGATGCTCCGCTTCATCTTGTTCTGAATGAAAGATTTGCCGCTCTGAATGCAGCATTTGACAATATATCATGGTCTGGCAAACTTGCTGACCGGAATAATTTCATCACCAGTCATATTCATATGTTTGTGAACAGACTTTTTAATTCTAATCAAAGAAAAATAGAATTGGTAGTTTATGAACTGTTAACCAAATTTCTTAGTGCTGAAAATAAAAGAGTTCAAAGCCCGTTGGTCCAGGTTTTATAGTCTTTTTAAAGCTCCCATCCTCTTTCTTATACAAGTCAGGCCTGTTCATTCATGTATTTTTACCGGGTTTATACCTATAAACCCCGGCTTGGTGTAACAGTTTTTCCAAATCGCTTCTATACTTTGATATTAGATTCATAATCAAATTAACAAGTTACAGCTATGGAAAACCTTAACAAACTTAATAGCACAAAAAGATTGGTAATCAATAAAACAAGAATTACCAAAGTCAGAACAGAGATAAAAGGGGACGGTCCTGACTTTCCTGGTGGGCCGGAAACTTTAATGACAAGTTCTAGCAGCAGGGTATCTAATATTATCTGATAGATCTTTCCTGTTTTTTATATCAATGAACCTAAATTCTCACCCAATACTTAAATTTTCGCAATGGAAGAGTTATTAAAAAACTGGCAGGTACAAATAAATAAGGGTTTTTATCCTTATATAATTCTTAAATCTTTAATCTCCAGAAAACAGTACGGTTATTCTCTGATTGTTTCAATTAATGATCAGATGGGCCTGAACGTCTCTGAAGGAACAATCTATCCTATTCTTATTCGCCTGAATGAAATTGGGCTGATCAATTCTGAATGGGTAGAAAGAAAATCAGGAATACCAAGAAAATATTATGAACTCTCTGAAAATGGGATGAAGACCATAGAACATATGGAATTCTTAATAGAGGGTTATGTAAAACAAATGAAACAGATTTCATAACAATTGCATCATTAGCCTTAAAACTCAAATTATATTCCTATGAAAAATTCTACAATGTATAAAGCTTACCAATCCTATATTAAATCAGTCAATGGCTCTATGAAAGGTGTGCCTGAAGCTTCTAAATATGAAATGGTGGCAGAACTGCAAAGTCACATCTATGAATCTTTAAAATCTCAAAAAGAAAGTGGTCAGACAGTGGATGTCCATAAAGTGCTGGATAACCTGGGCGCCCAGGAAATTATATCCGGAAATAAATACAGGGCCCGTAGAGATAAATCTGTTTTAGATCAGATCAAATCTTCTTTTAAAAAGCTATTACTAACTTGTTTATATCTTGTATTAACATTGGCTGCGGTCGTATTAATTTTAAAAATACTATATCCGGCCAATACGGGCTTATTCTTTAAAAACGACCGTCTCTTTGGTCTTGGATATTTTAAATACAAGAATAGTAACCTGAGAGAAGTACTTGGCTATAGTATTCTGATCTATGGTTTTCTCTTCAATTTAATAGTCGGATATCTGATTTATTATATCAAAAAAGAACGCTGCCAAAGTCATGTGGTCTACAATAAATTGATCACAGATATTATCAAAAAGTCCTAGTATTTATCTTTTAGTACCCTCGTATGCCGTTAAAAAAAATCGTGCTGATGCTAATCCTATGTCTTAATTTTTGGGCTGTTAAAGCTCAGGATATTGAAGTCTCGGGTATGGTTAGCTTCTCTGATGGAGGAGTTGCACCAGGTGTGACCATCGTTATCAAAGAGAATGAGAAAATGTTGTCTTATCATTCGACAATGTCCGATGGGAGTTATAAATTTAAAATGCCTTCTGGAAATGCTAACCTGCTTTTATTCAAATCTATTGGATACAAAACTACCGAGGTTAATATAAAGACATTGAAAATTACTGACCAGAAACATGCCAGTCTTGATGTTACTTTGCAAGAAGATGCTTTTGAATTAAAAGGCATTGTTATTCAAGGTGACGGTAAAAAAGAACGGGATACTGTAGCCTTAAATCTTGATAAAATGAATTTGACGGAGAACAGCAAGTTCCGTGAAATTTTAAGTAAGTCTCCTAATTTTCGTTTAGAAGATGATGGATCAATCTTCTATAAGGGAAAACCTATTGATAAGATTTTATTAAATAACAGACCTGGCTTTGTTAATCAAAATAGTGTAGCCCTGGAGTCTATCGAGAAAAGGATGATTGAAGGAATTAAGATTATCAATAATTACAAAAATAACTTCAGTCTTAACTTTGATGAAGTTGAAGAGACTGTCCTGAATATTGATACCAAAGAGGGTTTCAAAAATATCATTAAACCATCCTTTCAGGCCGGATATGGATATGATAACAAATATAATTTTCAAGGTGAAGCCCTGTATTTTGGCAATCAGCTAAATTCCTTTCTGACTACTCATACCAATAACATCGGAAAGATGAATGTCAACCTGAGGGAAATAGATGTACTGCTCAGATCACAGGAATCACTGTCTGTCTATCAGCAAAATGTATTGAATGAATTGCTTATCCCCAATAAAAACAGGTTGTCGGATTTCAGTTCTTCTACCAATTATACCTTCAGAAAAGAGACCCCGGCAAACAGGATCAATGCAACGGTATATTATTTCAATACCGACAGGACAAGCAGTCTTTTTAGTCAGTCGACTAATTATGATGGCTCAGAAATTTTTAAAACTAACCAGACTATTCATACTAAAGGAAATACACTTTTATCCAATATCATCGTAGACTTTAAGATGAAGACAAACCAGATCTTAAGTTATCAGTTTGGAGGGAATTTATTAAGAGATAAAGGGTTTAGTCCTCAGGAATCGGTTTATGGCGGGGTAGATAGTATTCATATTTTCTCTGCCCAAAAGACTTCTATCGGATCTATGATCAACAAAGTCAATTATGATTATAAAGTAGCTAAAAACCTGATTTTAGGTTCAAGGACTTTCTGGTATACTGAACGTTCAGCTATTCCGGTGAGTGCCTCAACCGATCAGCAGACTATTTTTAATCAGGACCTGGTTTATAGAAAAAATAATATTGGCCAGTCAATTTTCTTAAGATATAAGCAGTCTGAATTTTTCTCCCCGTCTTTAGAGCTGAATGCCGGAAGAGTTTCAGAAGAGCTGAATGGACAGCATAATTTAAACGCCAGAGATCTGGACAGAAGTATCATGACCTATAAAGCTAATTTTAAAGTCTTTGGGGAGAGAATACTCAAACGGATAAGATATGATGCTGTATTTGGTATTGATCATGGCGACTATAAAATGGGTAATGGAAAAAGGAATTACCTGAATTTTCCGTTCGATGCTAAAATCAGGTTCGAGAATAAACTGGATTTAATTGAGTTTAATGCAGCAAATAAATTCACTCCTTACGATTTACAATCAGGGACAGTAGTTCTTCAATCTTACAACAGAGTTATTCAGGGAAGTACGGCATATCCTTTGAACCAGTCGAAAACAAGAATAATGGGGCTTAAATATGCACATAATGACTTTTTAAAGATGTTATCGTATGGTGGCAGCGCAAATTATGTCAAAAATATAGATCAGTTGAAAGATGCTTTTGTGAAGGTAATAGGGAATGGGTTACAGCAATACCAATTATACGCTATTCCTTCGGGTGAACAGTATTCGGTAGAAGCTTATGGGGCAAAAACAATTTTCAGTGCCGGATTTCCAATAAAACTAGATTTGAATTTCAAGTACCTGGCGAATAACTCACCGGTATATATTATGGGAAATCTATCATCTGTTAAGAATAAAGATAAGATCATCAGGGCAGGGCTCGAAAGTAATACCTCATCGCCTATAAACATAGAAATTAATACGAAAAATACGTTTTCTAATATAAACGTAGATGGAAACAGGTACTCATCATCCTATTCAACTAATAATTTTCTCTTAAAATACCGGACTAAAAAGAATGAGGCCACATTGACATTTTTATATAACAATGATCATATCATTGGTAAAAAATATATCAGAAGGAATTTTAACCTGAGCCTTAAACGTACCATAGGTAAAACAATACTAGGAGTGGAGGCTGAGAACTTTGATGATATCTTCAAAATATTTGATAATACAGCTTACAATTCCATCTTAAATTTCCAGAACGGAATCAATACAGTTACTGTTAGAAATATGGCAATAAGCTATATCATGTTCACTATTAAACAAAATTTTTAATTTAAATCCTGTTTTATGAAAACATCAATTGCAACTTTATTTATGTTATTGGCTTTGACTGGTATGCAGCTTAAAGCCCAGACTGCTAAAAAGCAGATTTTAAGAGTAGACTATACAACCAATCCCGGTTCACCAAAATTACTGGAGATTATCAGGTTACAGATTAAGGACCCTGTACTTCTTCAAAAGACTGTAAACCTGATCGATAAGTATAAATATTATTTCACATTAAATGTCAATTTACAGACCAGTGAATCTGTTTTTAAGCTGGATTCTGTGACTAAAGTTGAGAAAGTAAAAGTAGTTGGAAATGGAGAATATGGCTTCAGGAATAAGGATAATGGCTATCTGTGCAATGAGAATTTTATGAGTTCAAATTATACAATAAAGGGATCGGTAAAAGATTTGCAATGGGAGATCAAAGAAGACACACTGACGCTGGGCGGATATAAATGTGTTAAAGCTACATTGAAACAAATGCCTGATGTTATTGTCTGGTTCACTCCTGATATCCCGGTGAGCAGCGGCCCTTATATGTTCCATGGTTTACCAGGGCTGGTGATGAAAATGCAGAACAACTTTGAAGAAACTATAGCAACCAGGGTGGCTTATCAGGGTGATGTTAATGTATTCAACACGGATGCTGAAAATATAATGGCAAAATCAAAATCAACAAAAATAGTCTCACTCAGTGAAATTGTTGTGGCAAAATCAAATTTTATGCGTATGATTGAAAGTAAGACTAGTAAAGACTAAGGGCTTAAAAAAACAGAGTTAGAGTTCTCTGGGAAAAAGTCGTATCATTTTCTAATGATACGGCTCTTTTTATTGATGATTATGGTTTAGCGACCTGTGTATTCATAGCTTTCAATTTAGTCAGCTGATCTGGTGTAAGAATAGTCTTATATTGCTCCATACGATATTGAGCAATTTCTTTAGATCCTGCGTTTTTTTTCTGATCAGCCTGCTTCAATGCATCTTTTTTATTGATACATTCTGTATTCACAGCTAAAATTTTATTGTACTGATCATCGTTCAAAGAAAGTTTTTGCTTCAATTCTTTGGAATATGGAATGGCACGCTGTGCTGCAGGAACCTGCGTCTTCTGAACCATTTTTTGAGCTGTTACCTGTTGTTTTTGTCCGGCAGCAACAGGAGCTGTTTGTGCGGCAGCAGTAAGTCCTGCAGCTGCAAATGTGAATGCTAAAAGTAACTTTTTCATAAGTTTTGTTTTTATATATAATATTAATGATAATTAACGAGTAATTTAAGCCGATCAATATGAGGTGCTTAAACAATTTGCGAATTGAATTTAAGTAGCTCCTTAAAACCTGAAAACCAAATTTATAAACAATGAAAAAATTAATTCTTGCTCTATTTCTGATTACATCCTGTATGCTTGTAAAAGCTCAGGAAGCCACAAATCCTACCACTAAAGAAGAAACTGAAGTCGCTGCGGTAGTCGAAAAATTAAGAGCAGCAATGATCAGTGGAAACAAGTCTGATCTGGAAAGTGTGACCTCTGCCGATTTAACTTATGGACATTCTGGTGGTAAAATTCAGAATAAAGCTGCTTTTATAGATGATATTACTTCAAAAAGATCAGATTTTAAAACTATTGAATTGACCAAACAATCGATTACAATCCAGAATAATATCGCTATAGTACGCCATGTTTTAGTCGCAGATACTAATGATGGGGGGAAGCCTGCACATATCAGTCTTGGAATAGTCCTGGTTTTAAAGAAAGAAAAGGAAGACTGGAAAATAATTGCCAGACGCGCATTCCATGTAGATTAATATTTTTACAAAACGCTAATCTTTTGAGATCTTAATGATTACGTATTGATAAGCTTGTATCCAGGATCTTTTTCTCAAAATCATGAACCGGATACTTGCTTTCTATTAAATTAAGCAGCATATCGGTTGCAATTTGTCCCATTTCAAAGGCTGGCTGACGAACAGATGTCAGGGTAGGACACATCAGGTTAAGCACATCAGAATTACAAAAACCTGCAATGACCATTTCTTGTGGTACTTTAACTTTCAACTCTTTAAATACGACCAGGGCACCTATACTTAAACGGTCACTGGCTACGAAAATACCATCAGGTTTTTCCTTCATATTCATCAATTCTTTGATGGCCATTTCAGTTTCTTCCTGAAACATACCTCCATGTGCACAATACTTAATATAAGCCTCATTCAAAAGAAGGCCATGTTTTGCTAAAGCCTGTTTATAACCATTTAATCGTTCTACACTAATAGATAAATGGTCTGAACTTGTTAAATGAGCAATGCGTTTGCAACCCTGGCTAATCAGATATTCTGTGGCTTCAAATGCACCTTTTTCATTATTTGCTATGATTTGATGCGTTTTTATCTGATCCGTTACCCGGTCAAAAAACACAATAGGCAAACCCCGCTGATGTAAGTTCTGAAGATAAGAGGTATCCGTAGTTTCTGAAGATAAAGAGACCAGTAAACCATCTACCGACCTGGATGCCAGATGTTGTATGTTAACCTTTTCACGTGCATAGAATTCATGGGTCTGAGTAATAATTACATGATAACCACGATCATAAGCAATGGATTCAATACCATTGACCACCTGTGCAAAATACTGGTTAGCTACTTCACTCAGTGAAACCCCAATCGATTTACTTCTGCGTTCTTTTAAACTTAATGCAATAGGATTTGGACGGTAATTGATTTTTTGCGCATAGTCAAGAACAAGTTTTTTGGTCTCCGGACTGATTTCATGCGTATCACGCAAAGCTCTCGAAACAGTGGAGGTTGAAAGGCCTAATGCCTTGGCTATGTCTTTTAAAGTAAAGGGCTCAAACATAAAATCCGTTGCGGATATTGTAAATCATACAAGTCTACAAATAATTTCTGGTTGTGCCGGGAACGATTGCACAATAATTTATATCGTTTTGTTTCATTCTGCGCCTAAAACTATGTAGACTTGTTGTCATTGCAAATAAAATATTAAACCAGATATTTATGAATAAATTCCACTTAATAATTTCCAGTATCCTTGTTTTTACTGCTTTAAATGGTAATGCACAAAACAAAAAAACAGATTCACTCACAGTAATGCTGGACTCGTATTTCAATAATGAAACGAAAAAAGATCAGGCTGGCAATCTTGTTTCCTGGCATTATAAATGGGAAGAACATACAAATGGAGGTTTTTCTTTGTGGGGAGATGAATTCAGAAAATCGGGCTTCCGGACTTCCACACTTTATGCAGCCCCAACTGCGCAAAACCTAAAGGGATCATCTGTTTATATTATTGTAGATCCGGATACGGAACAAGAAAGCAGTGATCCTGAATTTATTCAGGCAGCTCATGTTAAAACGATTTCTGAATGGGTTAAAAAGGGAGGGATACTCATCCTGATGGGCAACGATATTGGCAATGCTGAACTGGAACATTTTAATACACTGACCAAAGTATTTGGGGTTCAGTTTAATATGGACTGTAAAGGAAAAGTAACCGGTGACCAGTTTGAAATGGGAAAGATAAATGTACCTGCCGGTAATCCTGTATTTAAAACAGCAAAACAATTGTTTATCAAAGAATTCAGTAGTTTAGCTATCACAGCCCCGGCAAAATCTATTTTGAAAGACAGAGACGGTAATGATGTGATTGCTTTATCAAAATATGGTAAAGGCTCAGTGATCATCGTAGGTGATCCCTGGTTATATAATGAGTATGTGGACGGTAAAAAACTTCCTGCCGAATATGATAACCTGAAAGCAGGTACTGATCTGGTTCATTGGATTTCAAACCAGATTTCAGCAGCTAAAAAATAATTTGCGCTTTAAAAAAAATGTATTTCAATGGGCTTTAAAGCCTCATAACAATTATTACAATGAAAGATATGAAAGTATTACATGCGGTACATCCGGATGACTTTAAATCGTATGATACTGAAAAAATCAGATCAAGGTTTTTACTTGCTGATTTGAAAGAAGAAAATAAGGCCAATTTTGCCTATACACACTATGACAGAATGATTGTTGGACTAGTACATCCTGTTTCTGAAACAGTGGTATTGGGCAACTATTCAAATCTTCGTGCTGATTATTTTCTGGAAAGAAGAGAAATAGGAATTATCAATGTTGGCGGGGCAGGTCGTATTGAAGCAGACGGGAAAACATTTGAAGTAAATAAACTGGATGCACTTTACCTTGGAAAAGGGGTAAAAGAAGTAAACTTTAAAAGTACTGATGCTGCAAATCCGGCAGTTTTTTATTGTCTTTCGACTCCTGCACATCAGGTTTATCCTGTAACATTATTAGTTCATGCAGATGCAATTTCTACAGAATTAGGTAGTTTAAGTACGGCAAATGAACGCAGAATCATTAAATATATCCACAAAGACGGAATTCAAAGCAGTCAATTGGTGATGGGCTTAACTATACTGGCCAATGGCAGTGTCTGGAATACGATGCCGGCACATACCCATGACAGAAGAATGGAAGCATATTTCTATTTTGATGTAGCTGCAGATCAGCGTGTATTCCATTTAATGGGACAACCGCAGGAAACCCGTCATGTTTTAATGGGTAACCATGATGCTATTGTTTCCCCGCCATGGAGTATCCATTCGGGAAGCGGTACGCAGAATTACAGTTTTATCTGGGGTATGGGAGGTGAAAACCTTGATTATGCAGATATGGACCCGGTTGCAATTCAAGATATACGTTAATGGAAAACACATTCTCATTAAAAGATAAGGTCATTATTGTGACCGGCGGTACTGGAATTTTAGGCGGTGCTTTTGTCGATGCAATAGTTGAAGCAGGGGGAGCAGTAGGGATTTTAGGCCGGAATGCTCAGATCGCCAATGAACGTGCGGATGCAATTAATAAAGCGGGTGGCAGGGCTATTGCACTGGTAGCAGATGTGATGGACAAAAGTCAGTTATTGAATTGCAGGGCTCAGATATTAGAAAAATTCGGTAAAATAGATGGTTTAGTGAATGCAGCGGGTGGCAATCAGCCCGAAGGTGTTTTACAGCCAGAAGAAGATATTTTCCAAATGAACCTGGATGGAATGAAACAGGTTATGGATCTGAACTTATGGGGGACAATCATTCCTACGCAGGTTTTTGGACAATTCATTGCTAAAGGAGGTAAAGGAAGCATAGTCAATATCTCTTCTATGAACTCCAAAAGAGTAATCACTAAAGTTTTGGGTTATAATCTGGGTAAAGCAGGCGTTGATTATTATAATCAGTGGTTTGCTGTAGAATTGGCTAACCGTTATGGTGGGGCAATCCGGATGAATGCAATTGCACCAGGATTTTTTCTTACTGAACAAAACCGTACACTGTTAACCAATACCGACGGAAGTTATACCAATCGTGGGGGGCTGGCTATTCAGCAAACCCCATTTAAACGTTTCGGACATCCGGATGAATTAAAAGGTGCTTTAATCTGGCTGCTGAGTGATGCTTCGCAATTTGTAACGGGAGCTATGATTTGTGTTGATGGTGGTTTCTCGGTATTTGGAGGTGTTTAACCCTAATAATCAGGTTTAAAAAATGGGAAAAGTATTAAACTTTGGAGAGCTATTATTGCGGATCTGTCCTGATGCAGCAGGAGACTGGCTCAGGAAAAATGAGCTGCCTTTTTACGTTGGGGGTGCAGAATTAAATGTAGCTACAGCATTAGCCCTATGGGGAATCCCTTCGGCTTATCTGACGGCTTTACCTCCTAATTCATTAACTGAACAATTGGTTGGCTATATTCAGGATTTAAATATAGATACGACTGCAATTCAATATACGGGAGAGAGAGTAGGCTTATACTATTTACATCAGGGTAAAGACCTTAAAAATGCGGGTGTTATTTATGACAGAAGCGGCTCCTCTTTTGCAACTTTAAAAACAGGTACAATCAACTGGGACGAAGTCTTCAAAGATGTTTCCTGGTTTCATTTGAGTGCGATATGC
The DNA here is from genome assembly GCF_014200605.1 of Pedobacter cryoconitis. Taxonomy (GTDB): domain Bacteria; phylum Bacteroidota; class Bacteroidia; order Sphingobacteriales; family Sphingobacteriaceae; genus Pedobacter; species Pedobacter cryoconitis_B. Next base: position 379,702 of record NZ_JACHCE010000001.1, read on the forward strand.
CCTGCAGTAAGTTTAGCAGCGGCCGAAGTTTGTGAAGAAGCTTTAAAAGAAGCATCAGCAAGGCAGATCAGAATCTCTATTGACTTAAATTATAGAGCTAAACTATGGAAATATGGTAAAGAACCAATTGATATTTTACCAGGTTTAGTTCAGTACTGTGATGTGGTGATGGGAAACCTTTGGGCTGCTGAAAAGATGCTGGGTATTCCTGTGCCCGAAGGTCTGGCTGATGCTGATCAGAAAGACCTTTATTTACAACAGGCAGAGCTGAGTTCTAAAGAATTGATTTACAGATTTCCCCGGTGTAAGATAGTTGCAAATACCTTTCGTTTTGATGAAAATGAGATAGGCGTAAAATACTATTCTACACTGTTTACGGAGGATAAATTAACAGTATCAAAGCAGTATTCAGCAGAAAAAATTATAAATAAAGTAGGTAGTGGTGACTGTTATATGGCGGGGTTGATCTATGGTTTTTACCAGAACCGGCCAACGGCAGCGGTAATAGAGTTTGCAACGGCTGCAGCATTCTCTAAGCTCTTTGTAGAGGGAGATGCAACCACAGTAAAAGCAGAAGACATTATAGAAAATGTAAGTAATTATGAAAACTAAAGAGAGCTCTTTAAAAGCGATAACAGACCAGGGTTTATTGCCTTTGTTTTTTTATGAGGATGCAGAAGTAAGTTTAGAGATCATCCGTACCTTATATCAATCAGGGATCAGAGTATTGGAATATACCAACAGAGGAGCTGCCGCACTGGCAAATTTTCGTTTCCTGATCAATGCAGTTGAAATTGAAATGAAAGATCTGCATCTGGGGATTGGAACGATCAAAAATACAGCTGAAGCGCATGATTTTATCAAAGCGGGTGCACACTTCCTGGTTTGTCCGGTAGTTGATCCTGAGGTAGGAAAAATAGCTCATGATGCAGGATTATTATGGATTCCTGGTTGCTTTACACCTACAGAGATTAATATTGCACATCAGTTAAAAGCGGGGATCATTAAACTTTTCCCGGCAAACGTACTGGGGCCTGTTTATTTGTCTTCGGTTAAAGAGGTATTTCCCGGACAGCTTTTCATCCCTACCGGTGGGGTAGAAATCGAAGAAGAAAATATGACCAAATGGTTTAAATCTGGTGTTTGTGCAGTTGGCATGGGCAGCAAATTAATCAGTAAAGAGATCCTGGAAACCAGAGATTATCAAGAATTAGCTATACGTACACAAAAAACAATTGAAATGGTGAAAGCCACCAGATAAATATGGGTTGGCGGGAGCCAAAGCATAAACATTAAGGTGGCGTAAGCCACCACGCCTGATCAACCAAACCAACCAAAACCAAATATAATGACTGAGAACAGAATGAGCAATTACCGCTGGACGGTCTGTGCCCTGTTGTTTTTTGCGACAACAGTAAATTACCTTGACCGTCAAGTTCTTAGCTTGCTGCATTCCAGGCTGGAAGCAGAGTTCAACTGGACTAACAGTGACTACGCTAACATTACTTCGGCCTTTCAGCTGGTCTATGCTATATCTATGTTATTTGCGGGTAGAATAGTAGATCGGCTGGGGACCAAATGGGGATATGCGGTTGCTTTAATTGTCTGGTCATTAGGTGCTATTCTTCATGCCAAAGCTATTCCTGTTGGACAAGGACTGGCTTCTATGTTAGGTTTAATCGGTATTACAGGTGTTTCTGTTTCTGTGCTGGGTTTTATTTTCTCCAGGGCGGTGCTGGGTTTTGGTGAATCCGGGAATTTTCCTGCTGCTATTAAAGCTACTGCAGAATATTTTCCTAAAAAAGAACGGTCACTGGCTACAGGAATCTTTAATTCTGGAGCTAATGTGGGGGCTGTGTTAGCTCCGCTGACCGTGCCCTGGATAGCGCATACCTGGGGCTGGGAAGCTGCATTTATAATTATTGGTGCAGTTGGTTTTTTATGGCTGATTTTTTGGTTCATCTTTTATGAAAAACCAGAAAAACAAAAACGTTTGTCTAAAGCCGAACTGGATTATATTTTATGTGATCCTGATCAGCAGGCTATTGTTCCTTCTCCAACAACAGCGGCCGCTGAAAAAGTATCCTGGGTAAAACTATTGAAATACAGACAGACCTGGGCCTTCAGCTTAGGGAAGTTTATGACAGATGGGGTTTGGTGGTTCTTTTTATTCTGGTTACCCTCTTATCTAAAAGTCCAGTATGGAATGGACGATACTGCAATCATGATACCTTTAGCAGTATTATACAGCATGACCATGATTGGAAGTGTAGGCGGGGGCTGGTTCCCTATGTACTTTATGAAAAAAGGATATGCGCCCTATGATGGCAGGATGAAAGCCATGCTGATTATCGCACTTTTTCCTCTAGTCGTACTCGCTGCACAACCCTTAGGGCATATTAGTGTCTGGATACCTGTGATTTTAATCGGTATAGGCGCTTCGGCCCACCAGGCCTGGTCTGCTAATATATTCACCACAGTTTCAGATATGTTCCCTAAAAAAGCAATCGGTTCAGTTATTGGGATTGGTGGTATGGCAGGTGGTTTAGGCGGAGTATTTATGTCTAAGCTGGGGGGCGGACTTTTTGATCATTACAAAGCATTGGGACATACACAAACCGGTTATACGATTATGTTCACAATCTGTGCTGTAGCTTATATTGTTGCCTGGACGGTGATGAAAGTGCTGGTACCGAAGTACAGACCAATCAACGATTTATAATCAATCATTTACACCCTTCTGGATATATTCTGTAGGACTGATGCCAAACTGCTTTTTAAATTCCAGGCTGAAATACTTTCTATCATTGAAGCCAACACTATAAGCAATTTCCGAAATCGATAACCCACCCGTTTTAAGCAACCTTGCAGCTTGCTTAAGTCTGAATGATTTGATGAAATCATTCACAGACTGGTCAGTCAGAGACCTGATCTTTTTATACAATACAGGCTGGCTCATTCCTATTTCGGCTGCAAGGGCAGGTACATCAAAATCAGTATCACTGATATGTTTTTCAATGATTGTGATCAGGTGATGCAAAAATGCTTGTTCTGTCGTATTAATAATCAGATTTTTTGGTTCCAGTGTAATGGTCTGCCCATATTTTAAACGTAATTTCTCTCTTGCGCTGAGCAGATTTTCTATATTCAGCTGTAGCAGTTTTATATGGAATGGTTTAATGATATAGGCATCCGCACCGGTTTCCAGACCGTTGATCTGGTGGATATAGGCAGATCGCGCTGTCAGTAAGATCACAGGAATATGGCTGGTCCTTTCATCTGTTTTGATTCTCCGGCAAAACTCCAGTCCATCCATATTTGGCATCATGACATCGCTGATAATCAGGTCAGGGATTAAATCAGTTGCAGTTTCCCATCCGGCTAATCCGTCCTCACATTCCTGTACCTGGTAATTATCTGATAATGCATCTTTGACAAATCTTCTGATCTCTGCATTGTCCTCCGCTAAAAGAATCGTATATTTTTTAACCGGGAAAGGCAAATCTTCTGAAGCAGCTGTCTCATCTGCAAGAATAAGTGTGCTGTCATTTGTAGCAGAGACATCGTTCACATTTAAAGCAGGATCGGTGTTCGGATTGGAAACATCATTCAGGTTTCCAATTTTATTATAATTTGAAGCATCGTCATAATAGACATAATCAGTAAGCAGTTCTGCGGGTTTAAAATGGTCTTTACCCGTTTGTAGCTCAATCGTAAAACAAGTATATCCATTTATGCCGATAGGGTCAGGGGTACTTTCGAAATAGATTTTTCCGTGATGAAGTTCTACGATGCTTTTTGAAAAAGAGAGCCCAAGACCAGTACCTATATTGCTAACCGGGTTAACCTGGTAAAAACTGTTAAACAATTCTGACTGGTTTTCCAGAGGTATGCCTTTTCCACTATTGGCGATCTCAATTTTAACAATTTCCTTTTCTACTTTAAGATAAAGACTGATCTGTCCGTTTTCGGGGGTAAATTTAAAAGCATTGGAAAGCAGGTTAAACAATACTTTCTCTAATTGTATCTTATCAAAGTATAATTGCATTTCCTCTTGTTCTGTATAAAAATCATAACCGATCTGCTGTATTCCAGCCATATTCTGAAAGACCAGGAATATCTCATGGCAAAATTTAGCCACATTGCCCGGACTAACCTGTAAGATCATCTTACCACTTTCTGCCTTTCTAAAATCCAGCAATTCTGTGGTCAGGCGCATCAGGCGGTCTGCATTATTTTTAATTAAAGACAGTTCTTTATGCAAACCGGGTTGTTCTCTTGTTTCTGCTATAATTTTCTCTAAAGGAGCTACAATCAGGGTTAATGGTGTTCTTATTTCGTGAGAGATATTGGTGAAAAACTCAAGTTTATGCGCATTGGTTTCTTTCTCGTTCTTCAGTACAGCTCTGATCAGTAAATAACGCAGCAACAGGATAATTATCCCCGTAGCCAGGCAAACATAAAATAAATAGGCCCACCAGGTTAAATAAAATGGGGGCAGAATATTGATCCTTAATTTTTTGATATTCAGGCTCTGTATGCCATCATTGTTCATCCCTTTAACCTGAAATACATAATCGCCCGGCGGCAGGTTCGTATAAGTAGCCGTAGGTATATTCACCGTATTCCAGTTCTTTTCAAAACCAGCCAGTTTATAGCTGTATTTGTTTTTTTCGGGCTTCACGTAATTGAGCAAAGCAAAATCAATCGTGATCGTGTTTTGATTATGATGAAGAGTTAGCTCATCTGTCTGAGAGATATTTTCTTTCAACAGCCCGTCTTCGCCATTTATTTTTAAAGGCCTGTTGTCTAATTTGAGAGCTGTCAGTACAATTGCCGAAGGTTTGGTATTGGTTTGTATCTTAGTAGTGAAAAAGCCCGTGAAGCCATTGTATCCGCCAAAAAACAGTTCTCCTCCGGAACTTTTCAAATAAGCATTTTTATTGAACTCATTACCTGGTAAACCATCGCTGGAATTATAGTTTTTAAAGGTCTTCAATACCGGGTTGAACATGGATACGCCATTACTGGTACTGATCCACAGATTTCCTGAATCGTCTTCCATCAAACCAAATACATTGTTGTTGGGTAAACCATTTTCTTCGGTATAATTGATAAAGCGGTTATTTTTCTGATCATAATAACTTAATCCGCCATAATAGGTACCTATCCAGATTTCTCCGTTTTTACGCTGAATGATACAATTGATATTACTGGATTTCAGGCTCTTTTGAAGTCCCATTTTAAAACTTATCAGCAAGTCCTGGTTTTTGTTTAACAGGAACAGCCCGTCCGATGTACCTATCCAGGTACGCTGATCCTGATCTCTGAGCAAAACATAAACTGATTTGTTTTTGAGCTTTTCGTTGACTGCTGGAAGATGAAGGGGCTTAAATTGTGTTTTCTCAGGATTGGAATAAAGTATCCCATTTTTCTGTGTGCCAACCCATAATCTTTGCTGCTGATCTTCTATGAAAGTATTCATCTCATCAATCAGCGGATCTTCAGGATGATATAAAAAACGTTTGAAGGTTTGTGTGGCTGGATTAAAAAGGTTTAAACCTCCGCCATGTGTACCTATCCAGATATTCTTTTTTTTATCCTCATAGATAGATTTTACCAGATTTGAACCCAAACTGGAAGGAGAGGAGGAGTTTAAATAAGCCTTGTATTTGCCTGTTTTCCGGTTATAATAATTGAGTCCGCCGCCCTCAGTTCCTATCCATAGATTTTTTTGTTCGTCTTCTACAAGAGAACTGACTACGTTATTGCTGATACTGGATTCATATTTGTTTTTCTGATAGCCAATGAAATGCGTAATATAAGGATAAGCAATATTGACCCCGCCAAAATAGGTCCCGATCCAGATCGATTCGTTTTTGTCTTTGAATAAACTGTAAACTGAGTTTTGACTCAAACTCTTTTTATTCTCAGAAGCATTTTGGTAAGAGACACAGGAAAAAGTTTTAGGATTCATAATGCTGATTCCTTCAAGACTACCAATCCAGAGGTTTCCGGACTGATCTGTGATGATTTTGCGAACGACATTACTTATCGGGCTGTTGGGATTACTGGTATGCTTATAGGCTGCAAATTTGTTTAATGAGCGGTCATAACGGTTCAACCCTCCATTTTGTGTACCAATCCAAAGGTTCTTTTCTTTGTCTTCAATAATGCTGGTTATAAAATTATCACTGATATCGCCCTGCCGGCCATTATTTTTAAAGTTTTGAAACTGATAATTACCCTTGTGCTTTGTAAGTCTGGATAAGCCGTTAGCTGTACCAATCCAGATTACCCCCTGGTAATCTTCATAGATACTTTTGATACTATTGGAAGGAAGCCCTTGTTGTGCTGCGTAAAAATACTCCGTATAAGCCTGTCTGTTTTTTCCTGATAAGAGTTTCAACCCAAATTCTGTACCTATCCATAAATCACCGGCCCGGTCTTCGGCTATACAAGTTACCTTTTTACCTTCCGGGTTATTGCTCACCTTATTCTGGTCCTTTACAAGCTCAAAAGACTCTGTTTTACGCTTATATTTTTGTAAACCAGCATCACTGCCCACCCATAATAAACCGTTACGGTCACGATATAATGCATTGATATAATCATTTTGCAAAGAAGTGCTGTCAGCAGGATTGTTCAGGTAAATTTTAAAACGGTAACCGTCATAACGGTTTAAACCGCGTCTTGTCCCCAGCCAGATAAAACCGTCCTGATCTTGTGCAATAGCCAATACTGCATTTTGAGAGAGTCCTTTCTCTATGTTTAAATGATCGAACAAGATAGGCTGCTGTGCGCTGGTAAAACTGAAAGTAAAACAAAAAAACAAACAACAGAAAATGAAGTAATTTGGTTTGAAGAGCATGGTTTTGTTTTTTCAGCAACAATAGATAATAAACAGCCTGTTACGCAATTATAAGCTAAATTATTAGAAAATTACCCCTATAAATTTAGAAAATTACCCCCTCCGCATCCCCCCTTGACTATATGTTTGCTCTATGATGTTACCACTGCAAATTGTTAGTGGCAGCAGCTAAAAACCTAACCAAATAAAAATCAATTATGAAGAAATTATACCTTAATGTAATTAGGTGTAGCTTAATGTTTACTGTGCTTTTATTGAGTGCACTGACTTTGGTATCACCTTTATCTTTATTTGCGCAAAGCAAAGTAATTTCAGGTACTGTGACTGATGAACAGCAACTACCTATACCGGGTGTTTCCATTCAAGTCAAAGGAACGGCAAAATCTACACAAACAGATGGCAATGGTCAATATAAAATTCAGGCAGATGGAAAGGCCGGAATTGTATTTACAGCAATCGGTTTTACAACACAAATCTTATCTGCTGGCAGTAACGGCATACTCAATGTAAATTTGCGTGCAACAAGTACCGGTTTAAATGAGGTTGTAGTTGTTGGTTACGGCACACAAAAGAAAGTGAACGTAATTGGATCTATTGCTACAATCAATGCCAAATCACTTGAAAACCGTCCGATTACCAATTTATCTTCAGGTTTGGCAGGTTTGAGTGCGGGTATTGCTGTGAACCAGAGTTCCGGTAAACCAGGAAGTGATGGGGCTACAATCAGAATCAGGGGGGCGGGAACTTTAAATAACAATAACCCATTAGTGATTATTGATGGTATTGCAGGTTCTATGGATGCTGTTAATCCGAACGATGTAGAAAGTATGTCTTTATTGAAGGATGCGGCCGCTGCATCAATTTATGGTTCCCTGGCAGCAAACGGAGTTATCCTGATCACGACTAAAAAGGGGGCTCAAGGCAGGCTCAGCGTTAATTATACCAGTATGTTTTCTATTGCAGAGCCTGCAAATATGCCAAAGTTTGTAACCGATTATATTACCCATATGAACCTGGTGAATGAAGGGTACCGTAATCTTGGACAAACTCCCGTATATACAGAGGCAACGAAAGCATTATGGGCAGCTGCCAATGCTGATCCGGATGGCCTCACTGCACAGGGAATTCCTAATCAGGTTGCTTATCCGAATACAGATTGGGCAAAAGCTATTTTTGAACACAACCTGGTGCAGCAGCATAATCTTTCGCTCAATGGGGGAACAGAAAATACGCAGTACCTGCTTTCTGCGGGTTATTTGAATAATCCCGGAACTATGGCCAATACAGGTTCTGACCGTTTTCAGTTGAGGATCAATTTACAAAGCAAAATCAATAAGTTCCTGACTTTAGGCACACAGACTTTTGCTTCTTTGCAAACTTTCGGAATGGCGAGCACGGCTAATGCCTTTAACTTTCTTCGTCAGACTACGCCGGGGGTATACCCGGTTTATAATGGATTATATGGCTTTCCTTCAGCTGCTGAAGAATCTGCTACTGCAAACAACATTTTAACTTATTTGTACAGTACAGGTGGGAAAGATCAGGAATCAAGGTTCAATACCACTGTATTTGCAAATTTTGCAATCTATAAAGGATTGAGTTTCGAAACCCGTTTCAATTATCAGACCCGCTTTGAAGAGAAGAATTCTTACAGCAACACCTTCGAAAAATGGAATTTTGCAACCAATACGTTAAAAGTTGCAGCAACCACCCCCGATCAGCTGAGTACTTCTTATTTTTTTAATAAAAACTATAGTACCACGATAGATAACGTTTTAAGGTATAATACTACAATTGCCGAAAAACATGATCTGGGTGTTTTATTGGGATACAATCAAAACTATTATAATTATTACAACTGGGATGCGACCAAGACTGGTCTGATTGATGAATCAATCACCACCTTAGGATCGGCCACAACCATGACTTCTATTAACGGTGATGCTTATGATTATGCGATCCGTTCTTTCTTTGGCCGTTTAAATTATGCTTACAAGAGCAAGTATTTACTGGAAGGGGTTTTCCGTTATGATGGATCTTCAAAATTTGCCCCAAATAATCGCTGGGGCTTTTTCCCGGCTTTCTCTGCCGGATGGCGTATCTCTCAGGAACCCTTTATGAAAAGTATCAATGACTATGTAGGTAATCTGAAATTACGTGCATCCTATGGTAAGACCGGAAATAACGTGATGAATGCAGACGCATCTCTGGGCAATTATGATTATAAGGCTGTTTATGGTTCTACTCCTTATTCTTTTAATGGATTGCCGGTTACGGGTTTGATCCAGTCAAAATTTGCAAATGGAGATTTGAAATGGGAAACCACCACGGTAACGAACCTTGGTCTGGATGGAACGCTTTTCAAAGGGGCAGTTAACTTCGAAGTTGATCTTTACAATAAATTCACTGAAGGGATTTTATATGTGCCGACTATTCCTTTGACTGTAGGGAATGCTACAGCGGCCACTAAAAATATAGCTGAAATTTCAAATAAAGGTATCGAGCTGACCTTGGGTTATACTGGTAAATCAGGCGACTTCAAATATGGGGTGTCAGGAAATTTTGCTTATAACTTCAACAGGGTTAAAAAATATAAAGGGGCTTTACAGCAAGGATATACCACTGATGCGAATGGCAACCAGGTCTATACTTCAAATATAGGAAGTGTGTCAAATGGTACGATCATCCGTATTCTGGAAGGTCAGCAGGCTAACCAGTACTATCTGTATAATGTTTATAAAGGAAACGGAACTTATAACAATGCAGACGGAAGTGTCAATATCAAAGGCGGGCCAAAGGATGGAATGATCAGGACACCTCAGGATCTGGCCTGGTTACAAAGCATGGTCGCTGCGGGTTATACTTTTCAGCCAACAGGAAATGTAGCAGGTAAAACAAATATTACTTATGGTGATCTGATTTATGCAGATAATAATGGAGATGGTATTTACGGAAATACTTACGACCAGACTTTCTCGAATGTTTCTGCTACACCAAAATACAACTTCGGTTTACAGCTTAATTTTGCTTATAAAGGTTTTGATCTGTCTATGTTATGGGCAGGCAGTGCAGGGATGAAATACTATTGGAACGCTACAGGTTATAACAGTTCAATTGTGTCACTGGGAAATGCAGTAAGCACATTGATTGCGAATGATCACTATTATTATAATCCTGCTAATCCAACTGATCCGGCCAATAATATCAATGCACATTATCCAAGACTTAAAAATACCACAGATGTTCAGAATTCGGGTGTAGCCAGTGACTTTTACCTGTACAACGCTTCGTACGTAAAACTGAAAAACCTGCAGCTGGGTTATACACTTTCTGAAAAATTATCCAGAAAGGCGGGCATGAGCAGGTTAAGGTTATATGTTTCTGGAGAAAACCTGTTTACGATCACCAAATTCCCCGGACTGGACCCTGAGCTTGGGGTTTCTGGCGGACAATATGCCGGGGTGAGTTATCCAACCATGCGTCAGTATTCACTGGGTTTAAATGTTACATTTTAAGGGAGAAAGAAATGAAAAAGATTTTATCAATTATATTAACCCTGGCTGTATTGTCGGGTTGTAAAAAAAACCTGCTGGAAACTGCACCTTATTCGGCAGTGGATGCAGAAAAGATGTGGACTACAGATAACCTGACTGATCTGGGGATGAGTGGGGTTTACAACGCGCTCCGTCTGGGAATTAAGACCGACGGTGCATCAGGGCTGGAACTTTATCAGTTAGACCGCTTTAGTTTTAGCGGACAGACCAGCGGTTCGGAAGTGCTGATGGCAGGAACAGTAACTACCGGCAATTCTATGTTCAGTGACAACTGGAAAAATATGTACGAAGGTATTCAGCGTGCCAATGATGCGATTAAAAATATTCCGTTGAAGTCTCCATCTGCCGATGCGAAAAAGAGCCGATATGTAGCCGAAGCTAAGTTTTTAAGAGCTTATTTCTATTTAAGACTCAATCAATTGTATAAAGGTGTACCTATTTATCTTGAACCATTTTTAGCGGATGATGCGACTAAAGGGCGAGCTACTGAAGAAGATGTCTGGACGCAGGTTATTACCGATCTGACGGCTTGTATCGCTGAACCTAACCTGCCGGACAGATATGCTGCCGGAAATGCTGCTTACGGCCATATTACTAAAGGGGCAGCTTATGCACTGCGTGGAAAAGCATATTTATATCAGCAAAAGTGGGCTTTGGCAGCGGCCGATTTTAGTAAAGTTAAGGATGCTGGTTATGGATTATTTAATAATTATACCACTTTATTTAAAACCGCAAATGAACAGAGTAATGAAATGATCTTCTCTATTCAGAATATTGGAATAGCGAATTCGGGTTCTACAACGCAATTTTTCTGCGGTACCAGGTCGTCTTTTGGTTCTTGCTGGAATACCTATCATGTATCACCAAACCTGGTAGACCTGTATGAAAATGCAGATGGTTCTAAATTTAGCTGGGAGTCGGTCATTCCGGGTTATTCTGCTTTATCTGTTGCTGAAAGGGAAGTGTATTTTTTAAGAAACAACCTGACCGCTGCTGAAATTACTGCGGCAACAACCAGGGGGGCAAAAATGAGCCTTTATCTGCCAACGGGCAATGAGGCACGTATTTTACAGGCTTACACAAACCGTGATCCAAGATTAGCTGCCAATGTAATTACTCCTTATTCAACTTATGCAGGGGTGTATAGCGGCATCAATGCAACGGTGACTTCAAGGTGGCCATATCGTTCAGAAGCAGCTTTGAATGGTGATTTGCGCACAGATACACAGAGTTATTTTTACTATTTGTACAGGAAATTTGTTTATGAAGGAGCTTCTGAAACACTGAACAGGTCTTACGGGCCTACAGATTTTCCAATTATCAGATATGCAGATGTATTGCTGATGTGGGCAGAAGCCTTAAACGAACAGGGATCAACCGGTGATGCTATTGCGAAAGTTAATGAAGTAAGAAGCCGTGCCGGTGCTGCTGTCCTGCAAATGGGAAATGGCTCTTTACCTACTTTTGTGAGCGATCAGGTTAATTTAAGGGAGCGTATCCGTAACGAACGCCGTGTAGAATTTCCAAATGAAGGGATTAATTACTTTGACGAATTGCGCTGGAAAAGCTGGAAAGATAAAGTTTTTTATGCAGGCAATGGGGTAAAACAGATCTGGGGAAACACCGTATATCCCTATACATTTAAAGGGGATTATATCTATAGCTGGCCTGTTCCCCAGGTAGAAATTGAAAGAAATCCTAATCTGAAACAAAATACTGGCTGGATAAATTAGATGAAGGGATATCAATTAGTTGTCTTGTTGCTGCTGGGTGTAAACCTGGCAGCAGCTGGCCAGGAAGCGAAAAAACGCAAGCTTATCTTCTCGGATGAATTCAATTATCAGGGATTGCCTGACAGTTCAAAATGGACTTATGAAGTAGGATTGGTGCGCAATAAAGAACCTCAGTATTATACTTCAAAAAGAATGGAGAATGCAAGGGTAGAAAATGGAAATCTGGTTATTGAAGCGAAAAAAGAGGATTATAAAGGGGCAAAATATACTTCAGCAAGTTTAATTACACTTGGTAAAAAGCACTTTAAATATGGCAGGATAGAAGTGCGGGCTAAAGTTCCTAAAGGTTTGGGAAGCTGGCCGGCAATCTGGATGCTCGGTAAAAACCGGCAACAGGTTAAATGGCCAAACTGTGGTGAAATTGATATTCTGGAATATGTAGGTAAAGATTCCACGCAGGTTTATGGTACAGTTCATTACGCTGATTCTGCAGCAAAGTATCATTATGCAGGAGAGAAACCTAAAGTAGGTGAACCGAATGAAGACTATCATATATATGCGATAGAATGGAATAAGAAAAGTATTTCTTTTTACTATGACGATTTGAAATATTTTGTCTTTGAGTATAAAAAGAGGGCTTATCGTCCGGGAAAAATTTTTAAAAGACCTTTTTATTTGTTATTAAATTTGGCTTTAGGTAGGGAAGGTACATTAGGTGGGCGGCTGGATGATAACATCTTACCTTTAAAATATAATGTTGATTATGTTAGGGTTTACAAATAGATTAAAAATTTTTGCTGTACTGCTGTTTTTAGGCAGCAGTCATTTGGTGAATGCTCAGACTGAGCCTTATCAGACCATTATGGACCGGATTAATATGGGCTTGCAGGATGACAGCCATTCACTGGATGGACAGGCTTTAAAAAGTATAGCCGCTATTAAAAAAGATGGCAGCTGGGCAGATATAAATTATACCAATCCGGATTATGATCCTTTACAAAGAATGAAGACTATTGCCATAGTTTACAGTGGGTCAGGTCATCAATTATATGGTGATGCTAAAGCTTATGATGCGATTGTTAAATCTCTGGGACATTGGCTGGAATTGAATCCTAAAAATAAGAACTGGTGGTATAATGAGATCTTTTATCCAAAGACCATAGGCGAAATATTGATCCTGATGCGTTATGCAAAAATGCCTTTGCCGGCAGATTTAGAAAAATCTTTGCTGGTCAGGATGACCAGGAAATTAAAGACTGGCGATGGGGCGAATACCTCTGATGAGGCTTTGCATTACCTGTACAGGGCTTGTCTGACACAGCGTAAAACTACACTGGATTCTGCTTCGAAATATTTATTTGAACCCGTTTCTATAACGGATGGAAAAGAAGGGGTACAGGTGGACAATAGTTATTTTCAGCATGGAAAACAGCAGGCCATTGCGAGTTATGGTGCTGTCTTTGCAGATAACTCTGTCAATGCAGCATTTTATTTAAGAGGCACGGCTTATGCGATGCCTAAGGATCAGCTGAATATTCTGATCACTTATCTGAAAGATACTTTCTTCAAAACGATCAGAGGTAGCTTTTTTGATTTTAACGTGCGCGGACGCGGGATTAGCAGGAAAGATATTTTAAAGGGAAGTTTTGCAGGCATGTTAGCTAAAGTGAAAATTCTCAGTCCGGAATATGCAGATTACTGGCTTGCGGCAGCTCAGCGGATGTCGGGTAAAGAACCTCCTGCTTATGGTGTCTCTGCCAGTAACAGGTCATATTGGAAAAGTGGTTATACCCTGCATACACGTGCCGGATATACATTCAGTGTGCAGGCAGCTTCTTCAAGAACACTGAGAACTGAAAGAGGAAACAATGAAAATATACTGGGTAAATTTCTGGCCGATGGAGCAACAAATATCCAGCTTCGCGGGGACGAATACCTGAATGTGATGCCTGTATGGGAATGGGATAAAATTCCTGGAGTAACCAGCAGAGCTTATCCGGATGATGAAGGGGCAACGATCAAACAGGATTGGGGTATTCCAGGAACTACAGCTTTTGCGGGCGGAGTGAGTAATGGCCTGTATGGCCTGGCTGTGTACGCGCAAAACTATGATGAGGTGCAGGCAAAAAAAGGGTGGTTCTTTTTTGATCAGGAGATTGTGTGTTTGGGTGCCGGAATCAAAAGTGCGGCTGCGCAAGAGGTCACAACAACTCTGAATCAGAACTGGTTAAAGGGGGATGTTATTCTGGCTGCTAAAGTTTCAAATGGACAGTCTTCGCAAGGTGATAAGCCAGCAGTTTTATCACCAGAAACCAAACTGGAAAAATCTGGAGCAGATTGGGTATGGCATGATCATATTGGTTATTTCCTCCCGGAAGGTGGAAATTTAAGTGTGAGCAATCAAACACAGAATGGCAGCTGGTATCGGATTAACCAGTTTCAGCCAAAAGAAGAGGTCAGCGGGAAGGTATTCCGGCTCTCTTTAAGTCATGGACATCGACCCGTTGATGGGCAATATGAATATATTGTTGTCCCGGGGATCAGCAGTGCTGATGCGATGAAGAATTATAAACTTTCGACAATTAAAATTTTGAGTAATACAGAAGATTTGCAGGTGGTAGAACATCAGGGGCTGGATGTTTTGCAGGTAATCTTTTATAAGGCAGGAGTATTAAAAGCCGGAGATTTGAGTATTAAATCAGATCAGGCCTGTGCGATTCTGATTCAGGGTTTACATACTGAAAATCCAATAATTGATATCGCTGATCCTGCGCAGCAAAATACCCGGATACAGCTGGAACTTAAATTACCGGGGCTAAAAGGAATAAAGAAACTGAATTGTGATTTACCGGATGGCGCACAGCGGGGTGCTACGGTTAGGGTACAATAAGTTAAATTCAGCAAGAACTTTGTATTTAAGCCAGGAATAATAATAGAATAAATATTTAAGAAAAAACGAATGATGAAAAGAATCAATTTAATTGCAGGGTTACTTTTACTGGCGGGATCTGCCTCTTTTGCGCAGAAATCAGATACACAATTACAAAATATGGGGCAATTAATTGATGAACAATTTGATTTTGCTGTAAAACAATATAAAGTTCTGGACAGGAATATTCCTGCTGGTTTAACGCCACAGAGTTATGATGCTAAAAATAATAAACTGGTAGCCTATGATATTAAATGGTGGTGCAGTGGATTTTATAGTGGTTCGCTATGGTATATCTATGAACAAACTAAAGATGCATCGGTGAAAAAAACTGCCGAAAAAGCATTGAAAGTAATTGAACCTAACCAGAACTATAGCGGTAACCATGATCTTGGTTTTATGATGTTTTGCAGTTTTGGAAATGCGTATCGCCTGACTAAAAACCCAGTCTATAAAGCAGTAATTGACAGGTCTGCGGCATCTTTAGCCAAACGCTATCGTCCTGCAATCGAGTCTATTCAGTCTTGGGATAAAAACAAGTACTGGAAGTGCCCGGTAATTATAGACAATATGATGAATCTGGAAATGTTAAACTGGGTGAGTGATCAGGGCGGGGATGCAAAGTATAAAGAGATTGCTGTTAAACATGCCAATACCACTTTAAAGAACCATTTCAGACCAGACTTTAGTTCCTATCATGTAGTAGATTATGATTTGACAACAGGAAAGGTTAACCGTAAAGCGACCTGGCAGGGGGCGGCTAACTGCTCTGCATGGGCAAGGGGACAAGCCTGGGCATTGTATGGTTATACGATGATGTACAGAGATACTAAAGATCAGAAATATCTGGATCAGGCAAAGGGGATTGCCCATTTTATACTGAACCACCCGAATTTGCCGGTTGATAAAATTCCTTTCTGGGATTTTGATGCACCAAAAATCCCTTACGCTGAACGGGATGCTTCTGCCGGAGCTGTTACTGCATCAGCTTTGCTTGAATTAGCTCAGTATACCAATGCAGCTACTGAAAAAAAAGAGTTTGTCTCTTCGGCAGAGACAATGATCAGGTCACTGGCAACTCCTGTATATCGCGCTAAATTAGGGGAGAATGGCGGGTTTTTATTGCTGCACAGTACCGGAGCACTTCCTTTGAACAGTGAAATTGATGTACCTTTAGTTTATGCCGATTATTACTTTCTGGAGGCATTGGGCAGATATAAAAAATGGTATTTATAATTACCGAACCCTGATTTTATCATTAAATACTAATTAATACAGCTTTATGATTTCTTTCCATACAAAAACAATTTTATTATGGTCTTTCCTATTGGTCATTTGCACTTCGGCTGCTGCGCAGCAGTTCAAAAAAGATAAACCGGTTTCAGGTGCGCAGGACAGAAAGGTCTGGGTTAAAGCTTTATATAAAATTGCTTATCCGGTAGTCTCCAATCTGGCTAAGGGAACACTGAAAAAAAATATGCCTTTGGAAACGGGGCCAAAATATGGTTTAGGGCTTAAAAGTGTGACCTATCTGGAAGCTGTAGGCAGGACAATGGCAGGAATAGCTCCATGGCTGGCCCTGCCGGATGATCGTACTGACGAAGGTAAAATGCGTAAAGAGCTGCGGTCTATGCTGCTGAAAGGATTAAAGAATGCAGTTGATCCTAAAAACCCTGATTATTTGAATTTCAGAACTGAAAGCCAGCCTATAGTAGATGCTGCTTATGTTGCCCAGGCTTTTATCCGTGCACCAAAAGCTTTATGGGAGCCTTTGGACAAGGAAACTAAAGCCCGCTTTGTTGAAGAATTTAAAGCATTGAGAAACAGGAGTGGCGCCTACAATAACTGGCTTTTATTTTCAGGTTTGACTGAAGGGTTTTTATTAAGTATCGGTGAAGAATATGATCCTGCAAGGGTTCAGTTTGCTGTTAATAAAATGAAAGAATGGTATGTAGGGGATAGCTGGTATAGTGATGGAGCAAAATTCAGTATGGATTATTATAATTCTTATGTAATTCACCCTATGCTGGTAGATCTGCTGAAAATTCTGTCTGATCAAAAAAAGGCGCCTGTTAGTGATTATGATCAGGCTTTGAAACGGATGGTTAGATATTCTGAATACTTAGAGCGGATTATTTCTCCCGAAGGGACATACCCGGCTTATGGAAGATCTGTGACTTACAGGACTGCAGCTTTTCAGGCCCTGGCTCAAACAGCGTTAATGGAGAAATTACCGGATTACGTAAAACCGGCGCAGGTACGTTGTGCTTTGACTAAGGTGATACAGAATATGTATACAGGTGATCAGAATTTTGATGATAAAGGCTGGTTGGTTTTAGGGTTTAACGGGCATCAGCCTGCTATTGCCGATTATTACACTTCGACCGGAAGTTTGTATATGGCTACTTTAGGCTTTTTAACACTTGGGCTTCCTGCTGACAATGAGTTCTGGACAGATGCTGCTGCTCCATGGACTTCTTTAAAAGCGTGGACTGGCGAAGAGGTAGTGAAGGATTATAAAGTAGAGTATTAGTACATAAAAAGCGTCCTGATAAGGAAGGCAACAGTCTGACTGTTGCCTTCCTTATCAGGACGCTTATAGGATACTGATCAGTTATGGTTTGTAAAGCAGGTCAGTTAACTGCGTGTCTTTATCTTTTGTAATAGATGCAGCCTGTTTGAGATAAGCAGTATTGTGGTAAGCTTTTCCGGCAATGATTAGCAATCTGTATAATTCACTGGTATTATAAGAGACGATTTGTTTATGATCTTTCTGTTTTTCTCCAAGTGCATAAGGAATAAGCCAGTCCAGTGCTTTATGAATACTTCTTCCGTCGGCGGTTTGATAATTCCAGAGATCAATACCTGCGTGTTTTCCTAATAAGGCAAGATTAAACCAGCCGTCATTCAGGTTCATGGTACTATAGCTATATGCTTTTGTTCTGGCAAGTTCCAGTGGCTGTTCACCTTCGGGGGTAATTTGTACGGTTATTCTCTGAAGACTCTCTGTTAAGGTCTTTTTTGCCAGCTCTTTATTGCCTGTAAACAATGCGAATGAGACAACCTGTGTATCGTAAATAGTACCATGATTGTTTTTAGATTTATGTTCGTCTTTTCCATTTTTACTGGTTAACAACCAATTCAGGTATTGTTTGTACCAGTCTTTAAGACCGTTGAGCTGCTGATCAGAGAATGATTTTGATCCTGCAAGCAGACCTGCCCAGTCTGCTAATTCAACCAGAGAACGACTTTCAATAATACCTATCCCGCGGCCATCATTAACACCTGGTATAGCCTGTCCATAATTAAGATTGGGATTCATTTTTGTTTCAGGTGCAATAAACCATACATTAATTAGTTCGGCGGCTTTTGATGCATATTTTTCCTGACCTGTAAAATAGTAGGCGAGTGATAAAAACTGACACTTATCGGTCAGGTCATGTAAAAATACAGCGTCCGTTATTTTCCTGATATCCGGGTTGCGTTCTCCATCTTTTCTAATATAGGGAGTTCCGTTTGGTTGAGAAGGATCAGGCCAGAAATAGGGCGCCTGACTCATATAATCATGTTTTGATCCGCTTGGTGGCGTTGATGATTTATCCATCACAGATTTTGGCTTTACAGAAAGAAGGGCATCAGCTTTGCTGATCACCAGGTCTGCCAGACTTTTTATCTCTTTATCATTTTGTTGCCAGGCTTCTTTTTTTGCCTGGAGATCATCAGCATTGATTAAAAATAGTTTTGGATTTTGCGCAAAAGATAGCTGGTTATAAAGAAGAACGAGCATAACGCATAAAAATTTAGTTCTCATAGTCGATTGATTTCTGTGGAATCAAATATAACCATGAAATTTCCGGAACAGAAGGGGATTCTGTATTTTATGTGTGATGATATTCCGCCTTTTGCGGGCGGAATAATTATTATCTTTCTTCCTGATATTCTTCACGGCGTACTTTCACAGAGCCATCTTCACTTGCTCCGTATTTCCAGTAAGAATAGGCATTCAGTTCAGTTTGATCCCATGCTTGTTCTTTACGCAGAAACTGCCGGATGTCTTTTACTGAAGAGAATTCTGCGGCAACATAGCCAAAACGGGTAGTATTGTCCTGACCAGGTATCTTTACTGTACGTACAGCATCTGCTAATAATTTATTCTCTCCCGGAGTTGTATTATAAATCCAGTTGATCTGGATATCTGCCTCAGTTTTCAATTCCTGTTCGTCTTCTTTTCCGGGTATTTCAAGATAAGCAACCCCTGTTGCTGTAGCAGGAAGCGTTTCGAGTATAGCGGCAATAACAGGTATTCCGGTTGCATCCGCAGCCAGCAGATACCAGTCAGCTTTAGGATAAAGAACTGTTCCTTTTGCTTTCATTAATACACCCAGCCGGTCTCCTGGCTGCGCATGAATTGCCCATGCAGATGCCGGACCATTTTCTCCATGTGCAACAAAGTCAATTGTCATCTCATTTTTTTCAGGATCAAAGGCTCTGTGTGTGTAAGTACGTATCGTAGGTTTTAAATGTTCTGGTGGATGTATCCATTCTCCAGTCTCATAATTGAAATCAGGAAAATGGATTTCATTAACTCCCGCTGGTGGAATAAGTATTTTATTGTTTACACCTGGTGTGGTCTCTGCGAAGAGAGGTACGTCATTACCTGTAAAAGTAATCCGTATATAATGAGGTGTATGGTACACCTTGCTTTTTACTTCTAATACCCCGCGTACAGTTGCTGGTCTTTCGTTTTTTATTTCGCTCATCGTAAATGTCTTCGTTTTGACTCTGATGGTAAATATAATTTATTTATAATCTTTCTAAATAAAAGAATTGAGCTATGACAATGGAATTACAATAAACAAAAAAGCTTTTCCGGGTCTGACAGGAAAAGCTTTTTAAGTATACTGATTTTGATTACCTGGTTTCAATTTCGGGAACTCCGATCCAGTGCCATTTTCTTTTGGTAAACCCGGGGTTCAGGTCCCCGTCTATGTTAAACCTTCTCAAATCGATTAAACGCGTTCCTCTCCAGGATAAGAATATCCTGCGTATTGCCGTGATATCGGTTAAAGTAAGCGTGTTCTGTGCTGGAAGGTTAGACTGACCTGTAGGATCATATTTTACAATCACTGTATTGACAAAATCTGCAGGATTTCCTGCTATTAATCCGCGAACAGCCAATTCTGCCCTGATCAGCTGCATCTCATCAAAGTCTGTAACCAGTAAAGGGTCTCTCTCTTTAAAATAAGTTAATGACCAGTGTCCTTTAGCAGCTTTGACTACCGGATTACGGGTTTTATCGGCTGTGGTTTTTAATACGGCTACCAGTGTAGGATCAACAGCTGCATCTCTGCTATTGATACTCATCGCAGAGAAAAAAGCATTACTTACAGTACCCACAGTATTTAAGAAAGCGAAGTTTTCCAGTGGGGTGAATGACTGATTGATATGTGCTGTTGCCAAAGTATAATTCTGTGTATGTATACCTAGTTTGGTCAGCAAAGCATGTAATAATCTTTTTTCCTGCTCATTAGCTAAAGGCAAAGCTTCTTCCCAGTAACGTTGTGCATTGGCATAAGCCTGTTCATGAGTAACCAGCTTATGATCGGCATAAATAGCATGATTGGATTCACTTACAGTGAAGTAATCTGCCAGTAGCATCCAGGCATAACCTGCATGTAAACGGGCATTGATTAATGCACCTTGTTTAACTTTTATTTTATCGGGCTCTGCCGGGTTTTGCTGATTGGCAAGATTGATAGCGTCTTCTGCACGGGCCCTGTAGTTTTGGACATTTGACCAGCTGCTAAAAAGAGAAGGGTTATCCGGGCTTAGTTTATCTTCATCCAGTTCTTTATAAAAAGGAGAGTTAGGTACTGCCGTAGAAGTGATTTCATCGGCAATTGCACCTGATGCAACTAAAAGATCTGAAGATGCGCTTGCTCCCGCACGCCATACGCCAGCTATGACAGGTCCGTTTACATAAATCCCTTTATCTATACGGCCTAACATTTCCAGACTCGTTAATTGAGATTCATCAACAGTGCTATCTGGTGATTTCGGGTCATTTACCCATTTATTGCAGGATGAAAAGGCTAATGCGATAGTGAGTACCGCTGCGATTCTAAAAAAATATTTTGTATTCTTTGACATAATGCTTTGATATAAACAGACTGAAAATCAGCCCTGGTTAAAATCCAATATTTAAACTAAATGCATAAGTGCGGGGCGCAGGAACAGCAGTCCAGTCTGAAGATAAATAGCTGATACCTTTGGTTCTTTTGCTACCACCCTGAGAGTCGATCTGAGGTTCTGCACCGCCATAATTTGTGGTAAGCCACAGGTTGTTTCCTGTTACTGACACTACACAGCGTTTCAAGACACCCTTAGTCTGTTTTTTTGCCCAATCGCCCAGGTCATAAGACAAGGTCAGGTTACTTAGCCTGATGAAATCTGCTTTCTGAATAAAATCACCCCTTACGCCATCAACTTTAGATAAAGCTGTAGCCGTTGAAATATAATCGGCTGTGCCTGGTGTTAATGTGGCTAATTGTGCTTTTAAAGTCTCTTTAGGCTCATAATTATTACCTTGTGAGGCTACGTTCCTTGCAGAGATATTATAAACTTTTGCTCCTTTGGAGTAGGTGAAAAGTGTTTGTAAACGGAAGTTACTGAACAATTGCAGACCAAATCCAACTGAGCCGTTATAAGTAGGGAAGGGTTTTCCCAATTCCTGAAGCGGGCCTTCTTTTGCTCCTGTATAGACACCTTTCGCATCAAATACCGGTCCGGCAGAAAGATTGGAATAAAAGGCAAATGCTGGTAACCCTGCACGGATCAGGTTCACTGAACTCAGGATATCTTTATCACCAGAATTGATAACTTTATTGGATTGCTGATTAAAAATAGCATAAATATCCAGGCTGTGTTTTTTATTCGCACTCGTGAATACTCTGCTATTGTAAGAGATCTCTAATCCCTGTCCCTGTATTTTTCCGATATTTTCAGGATAATCGCCGCTTAAACTGGATGGCCAGCCTAGAGAAGGCAATAATGTCGTATATACAATTGCATCACGTGTATATTGTCTGTAATAGGTAAAGCTCAGTTTCTGATTAAATAATCTGATATCAGTTCCAATTTCAAATTCACCGGTGCGTTCTGGTTTAATATCCGGATTTCCTTTCCTTAAAGGTTTTACTATCGTTCCAAAAGAAGAATTTTCAACCAGATAAGCAGTTTGTGCATCACCTGGATAAGGCAAACGGCCTGATTCTCCATAAGCTGCCCGGAATTTCCATTCATCTACTTTTCCTTTCAAAAAGTCCATATCAGCTACATTGTAGGCAACACTTATTGTAGGGTACCATATACTGGCTACGTTTCTTCCGATCATGTTTGAAACATCACGTCTCAGACCTGCATTAATAAATAGTTTGTTGTCATAACTTAAAAAAGCCTCGCCATATAGTCCATGTGTACGCTTTTCAAAAGTGTTGTCAGTTGTACCTAAAATCTCTGCTGCGGAAGCGATGTTACTGATTCCAGGAACTGCAAAATTGCGGACACTGATTCCGGTAACCCTTTCTGATGCTTGTGTAATCTGAGAAAGGAAAGACAGGTTTAACTGCCATTTCGGGTTAAACACAAAATTACGGGATAACTTAAAATCCCAGTTCATATTTTGGTTACGGCGGTTACTGATTTGTTTGCTTCCCGTGTTATTTGTTCCCTGTAAAAAGCCGTAAGGAAGGTAGTTAAGGCCATCAATACGATTGAGGTCTAAACCAACTAAACTTTCTGCTTTAATTTCAAAGGGGAAGGTATAGGCTAATTTTAAACTCCCGGTAAAACGGTCATTTTCATATTCTTTCTGGATTGCACGCCAGCTTTCTTCTGCAATAAATGGCCATGGTGTGCGGTCACGCATCAGGTTCCAGATCGCATCATCGCGTCCTGAAGCAGATTGAGGAATACTTAATTTCCCTTTCACATAACCTGCTGTTAATGATAATTTGAAACGGTCTTTAACAAAATCATAGCCGGTACGTACCGTTTGTCTGTTATCCTGATTTCCAGGGACAATACCTGCATTTTTATTGGTGTTTGCAGAAAAGAAAATGCTGTTGTTCTGATCGATTTGTGAGGTGATATTAGCGTATAATTGCTGTTCTGTCCCTTTTCTGAAAAAATCATTTAAAGGGTCATTATTGACAAACTGATCATATTTTCTGGCCAGTTCACTAAATCCTGCTGTATATTTTACATTAATAGCAATCCCTTTCTGACCATTCAGACCACGTTTAGTCTGAATAACAACGACACCATTAGCTGCTTCTGCACCATAAGATGCGGCGGCGGCTGGCCCTTTAATCACATCTATCGATTCAATATCATTTAAAGGCAAATCGTTTAATGCACTCATTGCTTCTTGCGAAGAGTTAATATCTGAGGTATTCGTACTGCCATAACGCACACCATCAATAAAGATTAATGGATCACGTTCCATGCTGAATGTAGCAGAAGAACGGATATCAAAACGGATTGGCATACCAACTTTACCATTTGTATTGTAGACCTGCGCTCCGCTGATCCTTCCGTTAACAATGTCTGCAAGAGAAGAAGGGTTACTTGTTGCCACTACCGCAGCCGCATTAATATGATCTATATTTGTTCCAATTGCTTTTTTGCTTCTTG
The DNA here is from genome assembly GCF_014200605.1 of Pedobacter cryoconitis. GTDB lineage: Bacteria > Bacteroidota > Bacteroidia > Sphingobacteriales > Sphingobacteriaceae > Pedobacter > Pedobacter cryoconitis_B. Next base: position 403,483 of record NZ_JACHCE010000001.1, read on the forward strand.
AATTCGCTAAACTGGCGGTTACCATGACTTCCTGCAGTTCTACACCTGGTTCCATGAATATATCAATTTGCTGACCTTCTTTAATTGCGGTGTATTGTTTTTGAAAATGCTTGTAACCAATCATTTTGACGATTAGTGTTTCGCCTGATTGCAGTTGCAGACTAAATTTGCCCTGAGCATCTGCCATTACACCTTTTCCCGGATGTTCTTTGACGGAAATACTAGCGCCTATAATGGTCTCTTTTGTACTTTTATCATATACAGTACCTCTGATGACCTGCGCTTTGATTGTGGAACAGAGCATCATGGATACTCCTAAAATGGTAAAGAATTTAATCATATGGTGTGTTTAATAGTGAGTATAAGCTAGCCTTTAGGGGCTAACAGGTTTCAAATTCATGTGTCTGCAGATTAAGCTGAATCAGCTGATGGTGTTGGTTTTAGACTTCTTGTTTAGTGTTAGTCTAAATAATAATTAGCGGCCGCAAAGATAATAATTACTTTAAAAGAGGCAAGAGATAAATTAGAAATAAATAGTAGTTTCGGGAATGAAGAAGATATTCCTGATTGCTGTTTTAATTTTAATATTTGTTATAAACAGAGCTGAAGTGTGTGGGTGTACTGGTTTGCCTGTTGATCTTAGGGTTATCACGGCAATTGATACTACTGAAATTATCTCCATTGGCGGGATCAAACAGTTGATCAGTATCAAAGGAGAGAATAAAGAGAATCCTATTTTACTTTTTTTACATGGCGGCCCTGGAAGTTCGCTTATGGAACCTGCAGATAAGTTTACAGACCGGCTGCAAAAAGAATTTGTGGTTGTACAGTGGGATCAGAGAGAGACGGGGGGGACTTTGAAATTAAACCCTTCTCCCAAAAAACTGACGGTTAAACTGATGCAGGATGATACCTATGAAGTTGTAAAACTGTTGCTAAAGAAGTTTAACCATAAAAAACTTTACCTGGCTTCTCATTCATGGGGATCAGTTCTGGCTTTTAATATTGCTGATAAATATCCTGAATTATTATCCGCTTATATTGCAATCAGTCCGATCATAGATCAGTTGAAAAGTGCAAAGCTTACCGAAAAGACACTGAAAGAATGGGCATTGAAAAACAAGAATGAACAGGCGTTAAAAGAACTTGCACTGGTTAAAATTCCATTTCAGCAAGAAGAAGATTTGTTTTATTCGCAGAAGTGGTTATTTATCCGGAATGGTGTTGAATTTGCTAAAAAAGATGATTTCAAATCAAAATACTATGCATGGATGTCAGTCTGGTTTCCAGTCTGGAAAGAATCAATCGGGGGTAACCTTTTTAAAGATTTACCATCGGTTAAATGCCCGGTTTATTTTATTGAAGGGAATGCTGATGGCTTAGCTGCTCATGCCATAGTGGAAGACTATTATAAGTTTTTGAAAGCACCAAAAAAGGATTTTTTCTGGTTTAGTAATTCGGGGCATACGATATTCAATACTGAACCTGAAAAATTGCAGGAAGTTATCATCACTGAAATACTTCGTAAAAATAAATAGAGGCCACTCATCCAGTGCATCACATAGAAGGTTTTTTAAAAGCTATACGACCAAAATCAGTTACTCCAATTGTATATGCACTTTCAACTTTCCAGAACCTTGCCGGTAATTTATTTTTTTTACATGATATAAGATTCTGGTTGGGTTTAAAAGAGGGTTATTCCTTCTGGTTTTGCTGAATAGAAGGCTGCGTACATCTGCAAAATATCATTTGACGTAAATGGGTTGAACCATTAACCCAAACCCTATGAAAGCATATCACATCATGTCATTCCTGATTAAAACAGAAAATAAAGCTGTAGAATGGAAAGCTCGTAACGGACTAAATATTCTGCGAATCTCGCTGGGTCTTATTTTCATCTGGTTTGGTATACTTAAGTTTTTTCCTGGTGTGAGTGCAGCCGAAGTTATCGCTGGCCGTACCATAGAGAAATTAACTTTTGGAATTATACTACCGCCTGTTTCCTTACCCTTATTAGCCGTATGGGAATGTATTATAGGACTTGGGTTAATTTCAAAAAAATGGCTGGGACTTACCTTGTTATTGCTTTATTTTCAAATGGCTGGTACGTTTTTGCCTTTGGTTTTCTTCCCTGACGAGACTTTTGTCCGGAGTTTGCTGATTCCGACTTTACTGGGACAATATATCATTAAAAATATTGTCCTGCTTTCTGGTGGTATTGTAATTGGTGCAACGGTTAAAGGAGGTAGATTAACTGCCTCTGATCGTGCTGAACTTAAAATGACGGCGTTAAAATTATTACCATATACCTATTATAAGAAATTATGAACAGGTAATATTATCTTTAAAATAAAAACAATGATTACTTATCAGGTGATCACTGCAGATGTGGTCAGCAAGCTCAATGAAATTGATCGGTCAGAATTTATTGATGTTTTATATCATTTAGATGAAGATAAACTAAATGAGACCCCGGCACACTATGAATATGCTGGCTGGACTACTGAAGAGTTAAAGGAAATCCAGCAACAATATATTTTTGAGCTGACTAGTGGTGGAATGGCCGTAGGAGCATTTGAAAATGATCTCCTGGTCGGATTTGGTGTTTTAGGACACCGGTTTATGGGGGAGAATTTTGATCAGTTACCTGTGGATTTGATGTATGTATCAAGAAATTTCAGGAGACAGGGGATTGGATCTGAGATTTTAAAAATGTTGAGTGCAGAAGCAAAAAATAGAGGGGCAGGATATCTGTACGTCTCTTCTACAGAAACAAAATCTGCTGTTTCTTTTTACAGTAAAAATGGAAGTGCAGTTACCCGGGTTGTCGATGAAATTCTTTTTAATAAAGAACCCAGGGATATACATATGGTGATGAAACTTGATTTAAACTAATCCTGATCAGGTCCTAGCGGATTAAGTTTCCAATTGTTTTAATAGCATTGTTGATCTGATTTGTCCAGGGCAGGCCATAGCTGAGGCGTAAACAATTGTTATATTGATTCTGTAAGGTAAACATACGGCCTGGCGCAATACTGATTTTCATTTTTATAGTTTTATCGTATAGTCCGGCAGTATTAATTTTAGGGTCCAGTTCGACCCATAACATGAAACCACCCTGCGGCCTGCTGATCTTTGTCCCTTTAGGGAAATAATTACTGATTGCCTCCATATAATTCAAACAGTTATTATTTAAAGTTATCCTTAATTTCTTCAGATGACTTTCATAACGTCCTTTTTCAAGAAAACAGGCTACTGCTTCTTGTGTGAGTGTAGTAGAAGATATGGCTGTAGCAAATTTTACCCGTCTGATCTGCTCGGCAAATTTACCGGGTGTTAACCAGCCTACGCGATAACCCGGAGCAAGTGTTTTAGAGAAAGAACTACATAAAAGTACCAGGCCACTTTCATCGTAAGTTTTGCAGTTTTCTGGTCTTTCGGTACCAAAATACAAATCGCCATACATATCATTTTCTATCAAAGGGATTTGGTAATGTTCAATTAGTCTGACAATCTCTTTTTTATTTTCAGAAGGAATTGTACCACCCATCGGATTACTGAAATTACTAATGAGCAAACAAAGCTTAACCTTGTTTTTGCTTAACGCAATTTTTAAGGCATCTATCTCTATACCCGTTTCAGGATGTGTCGGAAGCTCAAGAACTTTTAATCCTAAACTTAACGCGAGTTGTAAAATACCAAAATAAACAGGACTTTCAATAGCTATGGTATCACCTCTTTTTGTAAGCGCTATAATTGCCTGAAGCATTGCGCCAGTGCAGCCTGCTGTCGTCATAATATCATTTTCTGTAAGTTTCCCATCCCAGTTAGCCGATAAGCGGGCAATCTGTCTGCGGAGTTTTGGATTGCCCATTACATGTTCATAACCTGATCCATGCGCTGCATGATGATGTAAAGTATGACTGAATGCTTTATTTAATTTGGAAAGTGGTAAAAGTTCAGCCGCAGGTACACCCAGTGAAAGCATGATATGATCAGAACTGATGCTGTCATAAACCTTGCTGACAATGTTTGATGTATCTTCATTTCCAAGGTACAGGGATGGATTGCTCTTATTTGGAAGCGCATTGGTTGGATTGATATAACAAACATAATAACCTGATTTAGGTACAGAACGGATAAGGCTTTTACTTTCCAGAAGATAATAAGCTTGTAAAGCCGTACTCATACTTACTTTGTATTGCTGACAGATTTCTCTTATTGACGGTAATTTATCTCCTGAAATAAGTACACCTGAAAGGATCTGATGTGTTAAGTTACCGGCAATAGTTTCATATAAGTAGGTGTTGCGCTGTTGTTCCGGATTTCTCATGGCTATAAACTGTTATGGTTAAATTAGCTAAAACTGTATCTGTACTGGTCTGGTTAAAAGTAGGAAATTTGATTAAAAGATGAATTTGTATGAAGAAAGAATTTATATCCGAAGCTATAGTTTTAGAGATCGCTGCTACTGACCTTCATTTTAATCAGATTCTGGCCTTGCAAAAGGAGAATCTGTACAGTTCGATAGGGGTGGCTGAGCAAGAAAAGCAGGGTTTTGTGTTTGCTGAACATAGTTTGATGCTATTAAAAAAGATGGCGGGTTATTTACCTCAGGTTATTGCAACCTGTAATGACCAGGTAATTGGTTATAATCTGGCAATGCATGTTTCTTTGAAAAATGAGCTGGAAAGTCTGCTGCCGATGTTTAATGAGTTTGAACGCTGTTATTATCAGGGGAAATTATTGGGTAGTTATAACTATATGGTTGGTGGACAGGTTTGTGTGCACCATGATTTTAGGGGACAGGGACTACTCCGTAAGTTATATCATGAAACCAGAAACAGATTAGCTGGTCAGTATCAGTTATGTGTGACGGAAATCTCCACCAGAAACATTAATTCTTTAAAGGTTCACCAAAGAATGGGATTCGAAGTGATCGGTACTTACAGGGACGAAAAGGAGCTGTGGAATGTTGTAGTCTGGCAATTGTAAAACGAAATCATGTAACAGTTATTTTTCTTAATCTTTTAAAAACCTTTTAGTTGTTTTCTAAATTAAAATTACATTTGTGGACTATGATTAAGATTAAACACCTTGTACTATTAATGGTTTGTGCAGTAACCGCGTTTACAGCCTGTAGTAAAAAAGAAGAAGCAGACAACTTTGATGCTGCAGCACAATTTACAAAAGATACCACAGCAATCAGGGCTTTTGTAGTTGCTAATAAAATTCCTGCAATTAAAGATCCTAAAACCGGGTTATTTTATCAGGTTATAACAGCTGCTCCAGGAAATTTTGTTTATCAGACCAATTCTTCTGTGACGGTTAATTACACAGGAAGTGTATTGGGAGGAGCTGTTTTCGATACTACTAACGGAAAGCCTATCACATTTGACTCTTTGAACCAGCTTATTCTGGGATGGCAGATTGGAATTCCTCTGGTTCAGCCGGGTGGCAGGATAAGATTATTTGTACCTTCCGGATTAGGCTATGGAAACCGTGGAGGAATGCCTTTTCCTCAAAATTCAAATCTTGACTTTACTATTGATGTGATTAGCGCTAAATAAGCAATGCTGATATAAAAAAAAGACGGCCCTGAAAGGCCGTCTTTTTTTTATCTGAATTTTTCGGGTAAAAAGTTCCTGAAATTTGAACGAAAAACAGGCTGGAAATTTTTTCTGATAAAAAATAGGGGTATTGGTTAGTCTGGACGTCTTAAGGGAATAATAGACATAAATAAAAAATACCATGATAGTAGAATCAAGTAAAAACGCATTATTTATCATTCTTGCAGGTGTAATCATTGCATCAATGGTTATTTTAATAGGCGGTTAGTCTGTAAGGAAAAAATAGGTTTTATAATGCGCTGAATTTTCAGTAAAATTAGCTGAAATTATGGTGCTATTTAAACGTAAATCACAGATTGATGATGATCTTGGTTTTGGTACTCAACCTATAACCGGAGATCAGAGAATGATGAATACAGATGGGTCTTCTAATATAAGACGCATTGGTCTGCCATTGATCAGAACATCCGATACTTACAACTGGCTGATCTCTATGAGCTGGAAGAAATTTCTCTTCATATTGCTCATTGCTTATCTGGTTGTCAATATATTTTTCGCCTCTTTATATGTCTGGATTGGTACAGCTCATCTTAAGGGTGCAGATGGAATTACCCCCAGAGATCATTTCTTTGATGCATTCTTCTTTTCAGCACAAACTATTTCTACTGTTGGATATGGACATATCAGTCCGGATGGCTTTTTGACGAGTTGTCTGGCTGCATTTGAATCTATGTTAGGCTTACTTGCTTTTGCATTGGCAACAGGGTTATTATATGGCCGTTTTTCCAGACCGACAGCTAAAATTGTCTACAGTGAAAACATGGTGATTGCCCCTTATAAGGAGATCAAAGGATTGATGTTCAGGCTGGCTAATTTAAGAAACAATCAGCTGATAGAGATAGAAGTTCAGGTAGTTATGTCTTATAACGAGACTATTGAAGGTAAGAAAAAAAGAAGATTTTATCCTTTGGATCTCGAGCGGGAAAAAATTGGTTTGCTCACGATGAGCTGGACGGTAGTTCATCCTATTGACGAAAATAGCCCTTTGTATGAGAAAACACCAAAAGAATTAGCAGAGGCCGAGGTAGAAATATTAGTATTATTGAAAGCTTTTGATGATACATTTTCTCAAACCGTGCACACCAGGACTTCTTATAAGGATGAAGATATTATCCATAATGCCAGGTTTACAACGATCTTCTCCAGACATAACAATGGCCAGTTAATCCTTGACCTCTCTAAAATAGGAAGCCTGGAAAAACTGGACTAAGTTCCGATGGACATTATTAAATTAGTACAACTACTTTTCCAGCTGTTCTTCCACTTTCTATCTGAAGATGTGCTTCTGGTAAGGCCTCAAAGCTATAAGTCTTGAATATATGTGATCTGAGTATCCCTTTTTCAAGTAAAATGGCTATCTGATGCATATCGGAACCATTGGAAGTAACCGGGAAATAAAGTGCGTTCAGACCTCTTTCTCCTGCCAGTTCCAATGTAGACTTTTGAGGAGTTGATCCGGCCGGACCTTCTGATTCCTGATCAGGGATCAGATTAATAATCGTTCCTTTTTCATTTAAGATATCAAGAGACCGGATAAAATTTTCTCCGCCAATGGTTTCCAGTATAATGTCAAAACCATTGGTTGTTTCTTCAAATTTCTGCTGATTATAATCAATATGGACATCAGCTCCAAGCTCCAGAACAAAGTTCTTATTTGTTGACGATGATGTGCCTGTTACATGTGCACCCAGATAATGCGCAATTTGTACAGCATAATGGCCTACACCACCTGAGGCTGCATGTATTAAGATCTTATCGGCGGGTTTTACATTCACATGTGTAGTTAAGGCCTGCCATGCTGTTAATGCGGCTAATGTAGCTGCGGCAGCTTCTTCGAAAGATATATTTGAAGGTTTTAAAGCCAGATGATTTTCAGGAGCAGCTACATATGCTGCATAAGCCTGTCCATGGCCTACAAAATTAACCATTCCAAAAACATCATCATCTATTTGAAAATTAACCACATCTTTTCCAGTGGCAATGACTGTCCCGGAAATGTCCCAGCCTAATATGAATGGCTTTAGATGCTGTAATGTACTATAGAGTGCTTTACCAGCCCTGGTTTTTACATCTACAGGATTGATGCTGATCGCCTTTACTTTAATTAATACCTCATTGTCTGCTGGTACAGGTATAGGGAGTTCGGTTAGTATTAGGTTTTCGGTACTGCCAGGTTCTTTTAATAGATAAGCTTTCATATTTTAATTAGTTGATAAAAAACAAAGCTATCGGATGAATATATTTGCGGCAAGTATGCACTTTTAAGTATCCTACGTACTAAAAAGATACTAAGCTGGTATACAGTAGGTAATGAATATTGTTATGACGAAAATAAAACATTCCGGATATGTATGCAGTCTGGATTATGCTTTTCAAAGAGTGGGTGGGAAATATAAAGGACGTATTTTATGGCACCTGAGCGAAGAAAAGATATTGAGATATGGTGAACTTCGTAGAATTGTCTGGGACATTACGCCAAAAATGCTGACTCAAACTTTAAGGGAGCTGGAAAATGACGGGCTTATTCATCGTGAGGTATATCATGAAGTGCCACCAAAAGTAGAGTATTCACTGAAAGAAGCAGGTCAAGAACTTATTCCTTTTATTAATTACCTGAGAGAGTGGGGTGAAGCGCAGCTTGCCAAAGAAGGAATGAGCTGATAAAAATGTTTTTTAACGATTAAATTCATAAATTAGTTAAAAAATATAACCCTATGAAAACTTCTTATCTAATGTATTTAATCATCATTTTAACAATCCCCGCTTGTAAAATGAAAAAAACAGCTATGCAGCCTCTTGCAGCTGCGGATTCCTTTATGCCCATGCAGATTGGAAACAAATGGTCACATGGTGCACACTCTTATACTGAAATTCAGGATACTGTAAGAATTGGCAAACAGCTTTATTACAAATTCTATTCTCTGGTTGGTGGAGATGCAAGTGATACAAAATATCTCAGAATAGATGAAAATAATCAATTGCTGGAATCCTATCCTGATCAGCCCAATGTGGTTTATGTCCATGCAAAATTTAACGCCAGCTTAAATGATGTGTTTTTTACGCTGAATGATAAGAGTACAAATGATTATCAGGTTAAGCTGGTAAAAAAGACCCCTGACAGAAGAACTTTTGAATTTGATATGGTGTATCACCCTAATTTAAAAGGCAGTACACATCAGGTGAGTTATGTTAAAGGTATTGGACTGGATGACGGCTGGACAAGTATCAAAATAAATGGTAAAATAATTAAGTAATATTTTTTGACAGGCTATATTAATTAAAAAATGAATTTAATATAGCCTGTTTTATTGGATGTATATTTAATAATAATTTAAAATAAATGTCAAAAAAGTTACAATAATAAATTTGTGTTCTGTATATTAGGGTGTTACGATCTACCTAACATTCAACCCTATGAACAAAAACTTGAAAAACTTCACTTTTATTGCGCTTGCCGCAATAATGATTGCATCGTGTTCTAAAACCAAAGAAACACCTGTAAACCCTGATCCTCAAACTCAGAAATCTGACAAAGTAATCGCTTACATTGAGAGCCTTGGATTTCCTGCTTCAGCTATTGTTGACAATGGTGATCATTATGTTGTAGAAGAAGATATTATCTTCTCTAAAAACATGGTAATTCCTGCTGGTCAGCCAAAAACTGAACAGTTTTATACCGGAAGCCTGGTTAATGCGACTAATAAAAGAAATATCCGTGTAAAAGTCGATCCTTCAATGACAAGTATGAACGCGGAAGTAACCTCTGCGGTTAATCAATGGAATGGTATTGCTGCATCAACGGTTCGCTTTTCAATAGTGACCACTGGTACATATGATATCCTGATCAAAGATGAAAATCTTGGTAATGGTGTTTGCGGCCAGGGAACATTTCCTTCTGGCGGTGCCGCAGGTAACCTGATCAAAATTAACAAAGCCTATATCGCTGCGAATAGTTTTGCTCAGCGTCAAAGAACAATTACGCATGAGCTGGGCCATAATATTTCATTGAGACATACCAACTGGTCTTCAATCGGTGAAGGTACTGCTACACCTGTACCGGGAGTTGGCGGAACTGATGCAGCGTCATTGATGAATGGCGGTCAGTGTAATTCAGGAGCAACTGTATTATCGGCTAAAGATATACAGGCTACTGTTGCATTATATCCATAGTAATTAAAAAAAATAATCACAGATCGTAACTTATTCAGGATAGATGGCCCTTGTCAAACAGGGGTATCTGTCCTGCTTAAGAAAACAGTCTTTGTACCAATCTATTTAAGAGGAAAATTCGGCGCTTGAAATTCTGAATTGCTCGGCAGTTAAACCCGTTTGTTTTTTAAAGAACCTGCTGAAATAAGCCCTTTCTTCCGGTTGCAATAGCTGCAGTCGGCAGTCCTGTGATATGGCCTGAAAAAGCAAATAAGAGTTGTCCTGACATAAAATATGCAAAACCTAGAGGGGCAGTATACTTTGCACTGATTTTTTTAACTACCGCAGGCCATGACACTCGCTGCAATAACGGCGGTCAATTAAATGAAAGCCATGAAATAACCCGTTTGGGAAGTAGAAAAGCTAATAGATCATCGCCAGCCAACCTCGTCCATGATACCACCCAGACTCAGGAAAATGACGCCGCCAAATTTAATGGCCATACCTTGCCAGGCGATCATTTTCATACGGGATTCTCCCTCAAAAAAATCAGCGAATAAACGAGTACCCGCTGTTTGAATGGCTGCAGTCGCTGCGCCGAGAAGTATGCCGGTCTGCAATGACAATATATGGATTGCTTAAAAGCCCCCAGGAATACCAAATCCTGCATAAGGGATAAGTCCCCGGCACATCATCAGATAGGAACCTTTTTTGTCTGTTAGTTTCCCCCATCAGCGGGGCAAATAATACAACTCCCAGAGTGGGTAAAGTGATTTGCCAGGCTGGATTCCCAGCGAATCCCATAAGCATGGCTGTTTCTGTTAAAGAAGGTGCAATAACAGTACCTGCCATAATGGTAAGGCTGCTGGCTAAAAGAAGAACAGAAATGCCCGTTTTTGATAGTTTTCCCATGATCCTGATTCCATGTGATCCCTTGTAGAATCAACACCACAAAGATCATTGCAGAATTACGGGGCTTCGTGTATTATCTCCTAATGTTGTTGTACTATCCGGAAATCTGTTCAGTCTGTTTAAAGGTACCAGACAGATTTCCAGTCAGTGCAGTAATATAATTTTATAAGATAGCTGTTCTTTTCTGAGCAGAATTATAATTCCTGATAAATATAACTAACCACGTCATTCCTATAAAAGCATATATGCCAAGGATAATTATAGATAAAGGCGTAACCGAAGCATTTACATTTTTTGTAGTCATAAAAAGTGTCAGGATAGACAGGCCTATTCCAGCACCCAGGAAATAAGATGTAGTTGCAAGGCTTGAAGCCAGGCCGTAATGCTGACTTGGAATATCCTGAATGGAAAGTACGGACAGGCTGGTATAGCTGATTGTCATTCCCAATCCTGAAACAAATGCTGCGGAGAGTAATATCAAAAATATAGAGTGCCCGGTCAATATAGAGCCAATCAGCAGAATTGCGCCAATCAGCATCATAGTCATTCCGATAAATCCAGTCTGGCCGGTATGAAATCTTTTCATCAATCCTGGTAAGGCAAATTTTGCAACCACAGCTGATAAAATACTGAAAGGGACTAAAAGCAGGCCGGATTTTGCTGCACTGAAACCCATATCTTTTTGTAATAACAAAGAAATGATAAACAGATAACCCGTAAAGAAAGAACCCAGTAAAAAGAATACGCCGTTTGCAGTAACCACGGTCGGAGAACGGAAAATTGATAAATCTATTAAGGGCTCATCCAGTGTGGTAAGCCTCTTGAATAACAGCCTTATACAAAGTAATATACCAGCAACAAGACCTGGTAACAATAGATAATGTTTTTGGAAATTCCCTAGTTCATGTACACCATAACTTAGCATCAGCAATGCTGCTACCAATAAAAAGCCCGAAATAAGATCGGGAGATTTTTTTGTTTTCCTGGCAGGGTCGGCATCAAGGTAATACCATGACATGATAATTACCAGGGCCAGAATAGGAACATTAATCAGAAAAACCCAGTGCCAACCCCAATAGGTACTGATAATACCTCCAATAGATAAACCACTTCCTGAGCCAATGGCAGCAAAAGAACTGAAAATACCTATAGCTTTACTGCGCTCATGTTTTTCTGTAAAAGTATGGGTAACTATGGATAGTGCAGAGGGCATAATCAGGGCTGCGGCTAATCCCTGTACCGCACGGTAAAAAGCTAAGATTCCAAATGACCCTGAAAGTCCGGCACCCAGAGAGGTGAGTAAAAACAAAGTAGCACCAATCATAAAAATGGTTCTTCTGCCAATAATATCAGATAATTTTCCTCCAATAATCAAAAAACCACCATAAAGTAATACATAAAGGGTTTGCAGCCATTGTACCTGGTCGTTACTGATCTTAAACTGGGATTGTATAGAAGGGATAGTCAGGTTAATAATTGCTATATCCAGCGCTTCGACGAAAATACCCATTGAAGCAATGGTTAAAATCAGGTTCTTTTTTGATATCATAAATTAATGCTGTTCTATCAAATGTATTTATATAGAATAGATTATAGAAATAATAATAAATATTTAGAACATATGTATTATTTTTGTGTATTAATAAGAACAAAAGTGCTATAAGGGAGTATTAATCATGCCATATACAGAACAGTCAAATAAGTCAGTTACCCCGTTAGACCAGAAGGACTATGAAATCCTTAGGTTACTGGAAGAAAATGCAAAGCTTACCGTTAGAGAAATTGCTACTCTGATTCATTTGAGCCCAACACCAACTCATGAACGGATTAAAAGAATGGAAAAGAGTGGGGTGATTAAACAATATGCCGCAATTCTAAACAGACAGATGATAGGTAAAGGAATGATTGTCCTTTGTATGATTACTTTAAGAGAACACAATAAGAAAGCAGGTGCGGTATTTATCAAGGCGATGCTTGAATTTAAAGAAATTGTGGAATGTTATAATATTTCAGGTGATTTTGATTTTATGGTCAAAATTGTGACTGAAAGTATGGAAGATTATCATAATTTCTTTGTCAATAAACTGGGGGAAGTGAAAGGCATAGGACAGACAAAGAGCATTTTTGTGATGGATGCAGTTAAAGAAACCCATAACGTACTCTAGTTATAGGTTTCTTAATGATATGGGTGTGTTTAATAAACAAATGAATAGAAACAGGCTTAAGAATTCGCGTGTTTTAATAATTTATGATAGCATAAATAAGAAATCAGCAGTACGATAAAAACGACAACTGGCATAAACGACATCGGAATTACTCCGTCGACAGAAAGGTGGGCAATGAAAGCAGAAATGTATACAATACCTAATGCCACATAAGCCCATTCTTTAAGGCGTGGTGGCAATTTAGGCAGGATCAGAATTAATCCGCCAATAAAAGAACCGATACTTACCTCTTCGTGAAACCAGTGGGGCAGGCCTAAATGCTGTGTTCCTTCCAATGCCATAGGGCTGTTCATGAAGAATATTCCCGGTAAGATAAATAGTGCCAAAAGCACTGTAGTGATCCAATAAATGATTTTAATACTTTTGAGATTCATAGTTGGTTAAGTTTACAAATAAAATTACGACCAATTTTTTTTAATAAAGTAGTTTTTAAAGACAATCTGAGGGGGGATTTGCGACAATAATAATTCCTGTTGTCCTAAAACAAAATAATTTATTTTCCGTTGTAATCTTCAGAATTCAATCAGAATTTATAAATACATTTGAACCATTCTGATATAACGCAGTCTACTCTTATAATGAAGATGCTAAAAGTGTTAAGTACCTTAATAAAATTTCAACTCATCCTGGTCATTGTTTTTGGCTTACAGGGAAGAGTGATTGCCAGGTATGCCGATGCTTTTTTTCATAAAGGTGCTTCAACAGAAATTGGAAATTTAAAAACCCCGATGTGCAGAGCTAAAGTTGTGCATTGCAGATTGCTTTGTTTTGAGCAGGATTTTCAGGTCTCAGAAATACCTGTTGCCTTCAGAATTGATTTAGTACCACCATCTCTTGTCGTTGTAAGTGCTTTTCAGGTACGATATACAACCAAAAGTCTCAGCGGCCATGAACTTCGGCTGCTTCCACTGCGTGCACCCCCTTATTGCTAATTATAGTATTTAAAAGCGGAGTCTTTTTGCTTTTCCTTTTTTTTAATCCATAATAACCTATTAAAGGTTAATATGGTTAACTTGTATATAGCTATTTAATTGGTTATGATACTTTTTGAAGATACCATGAACACTTTCAAAACTCCTTTAGCCATTTTGGCTTCCCTTATTATCTTTTCCTCATGCGGAAACAAAAAAGATAAAACTACTGATCAGGTTAAAACCTATCCTGTAATTACACTCTCTCCACAAACTGCGAATATTTATTCGGATTATCCTGCTACCATACAAGGGATACAGAATATTGAGATCCGTCCAAAAATAGATGGATATGTGGCAGACATCTTTGTGGATGAAGGCGCATCTGTAAAAAAAGGACAATTACTTTTCCGGATTAATGCCCCTCAATATGAACAGAATGTAAAAACAACAGAAGCTAATATCAAAATAGCCCAGGCCGATGTAAACGCGGCAAGAATGAATGTTGACAAAGTAAAACCGCTGGTAGATGGCGATATTGTAAGCCCTTATCAGCTGGAATCGGCAAAATATACCCTGGAATCAAAACAAGGTGAACTGGCACAAGCTAATGCAGCCTTAAATAATGCTAAAACGAATCTGAGTTATACCCAGATTTATAGTCCGGTAGATGGCGTAATCGGTACGCTGCCTTATAAAATTGGAAGTCTGGTTAGCAGTACTACTGTTAACCCGCTGACTACCGTTTCAAACATAGAAAATATCTATGCTTATTTCTCTATTAATGAAAAACAGGGGCTTGACTTTTTCCTTGCAGCAAAAGGGGTAACCATGCAGCAAAAACTAACTACATTGCCTCCGGTTAACCTGGTGCTGGCCAATGGAAATATTCTTCCAACAGTTGGGAAAGTAGAGACCGCCAGTGGTTTAATTAATGCTCAAACAGGGTCTATTAATATGCGGGCCACTTTCCCAAACCATGACGGACTGGTACGCAGTGGAAGCAGTGCTGTAGTCAGAATCCCAAGGACAATCAGTTCAGCTTTACTTGTTCCACAAAAGGCAACTTATCAGATACAGGGAAAACTCTTTGTGTATGTACTGGATGCTGCGAATAAAGTGAACTCTATAGAAATTACAACAATGGCCAGCAGCGGCGATTCTTATGTCGTTCAAAAGGGGCTGAAAGCAGGCGATAAGATCGTAACAGATGGTATTTCGAACCTGAGGGAAGGTCTGGAAATTAAACCGGCAAAAGTGAATGCTGATAGCGTTTACAAAAATCCTTAAAAGCCCTTTCAACAAATTAATTTAAGAATATCAGCATATGTTAAAGCTATTTATTGAACGTCCGGTGTTATCAACCGTGGTATCTATTATCATAGTTACCCTGGGCATACTGGGCCTGGTTTCTCTTCCAATTTCCCAGTATCCTGATATTGCACCACCAACCGTACAAGTATCAGCCAACTATAGCGGTGCAAGTGCCGATGTAGTTTTAAAAAGTGTAATTGTTCCCCTTGAACAGCAAATCAACGGGGTTGAAAATATGGATTATATTACCTCTACAGCCGGTAATGACGGATCAGGGAATATAACCGTGAGTTTTAAAATCGGGAGCGATCCCAATATGGCGGCAGTAAACGTGCAGAATGCAGTTTCCCGTGCTACCCCTTTACTACCTCAGGAAGTAACCAAGGCAGGTGTAACTGTACAGAAAAAACAAACCAGTACCCTTTTGATCTTTTCAGTTTACAGTGATAATCCTGCTTACGATCAGACCTTTTTACAGAATTATGTGGACATTAACATTGCTCCCGAAGTTAAAAGGATTCAGGGAGTTGGGGATGCTTCTGCTTCCGGACAAATGGATTATTCTATGCGTATCTGGCTTAACCCACAAGCTATGGCCTCTTATGGATTGGTACCGGCAGATGTTACAGCAGCATTGGCAGACCAGAATATACAGGCAGCTCCGGGCCAGTTTGGAGAACGTGGAGGGCAGGCTTTTCAGTATGTAATCCAATATCCCGGTACCCTGGTAGATACCGCTCAGTTTGGAAATATCGTCATCCGTTCCAATGATCGCAGCCGGCTGTTAAGACTTAAAGATATTGCACGTATTCAACTTGGTGCATTAAGTTATTTTAACAGTACCAGAACAAACGGTCACCCTGCGGTATCCATTAACGTATCACAGGTTGCGGGGTCCAACGCGCGTGATGTGATTCAGCAGACGCTTAAAGTAATGGATAAAGCATCTAAAACTTTCCCTAAGGGCATACATTATGTCGTGCTGCAAAGTGTAGATGATTTCCTCACGGCCTCTATTGAGAAGGTATTACATACTTTATTTGAGGCATTTATCCTGGTTTTTATAGTGGTATTCGTCTTCCTTCAGGATTTCCGGTCAACCCTTATTCCGGCCATTTCTGTGCCCGTAGCTATCATAGGGACATTTTTCTTCTTAAAGCTATTCGGGTTTACGATCAATTTGCTGACACTTTTTGCGCTTATTCTCGCTATTGGTATTGTCGTCGATGATGCCATTGTCGTCGTCGAAGCCGTCCACGCAAAGCTGGACAGTGGTTATACTTCGGCCAGGCAGGCAAGTATTGATGCGCTGGGAGAAATATCGAGTGCAATTGTTTCTATTACACTGGTCATGTCTGCGGTATTTATTCCCGTCAGTTTCATTGGCGGGTCATCGGGTGTTTTTTATAAGCAATTTGGACTCACGCTGGCTATAGCGATTATCTTATCAGCAATTAATGCACTGACGCTCAGTCCGGCACTCTGCGCCTTATTTTTAAAGAGTCATCATGAAAAAGGAGAGGCAAAGATGAGTTTCATGGAGAAATTCTATACTGCTTTTAATACCTCTTTTGAGCGGATGAGCAATAAGTATGCAAATACCATCGCTTTCTTCAGTCACAGGAAATGGATACCGCTTTCTATTCTTGGATTTTTTATGGTTGTACTCTTTTTTATGGCTAAAAATACAGCAACGGGATTTGTACCTAACGAAGATCTTGGAGCAGTGAATTGTAATATCGCTCTGCCTGCTGATGCTTCACTGGAGCGGACAGATGTCGTGACGCGTAAAATAGAGAAGCTGGCCCATACGATTCCTGAAATCAATAATGTACTGGCTATTACCGGTCGCGGACAGCTTTCCGGAACCGGAAGTAACTATGCGACAGTAGTGATGCGTTTGATTCCATGGAATCAGAGAAAAAGAGATGTTCAGGCAATTATCAGTGAACTGATTAAAAAATCAGCGAATATTACAGAAGCTGAGGTTAAGTTTTTTGCCCCTGCTACCATACAGGGGTTTGGAACAACAAATGGTTTTGCTTTTCAATTGCAGGATAAAACAGGCGGATCAATACCGGTATTTTATAAGGCGAGTAAAGACTTTTTATCGGCCCTGTCCGAAAGACCGGAAATACAATTTGCAACTACCTCTTTTGACCCTAATTTTCCTCAGTACCTGATGAATATGAACGTCCCTAAGATTAAAGAAGCAGGCTTAAATGTTGTAGATATTACTTCAGCTATGCAAGGTTATTTTGGAGGGGTTTATGCTTCAAACTTTAACCAGTTCGGACAGCAGTTCAGGGTAATGGTACAGTCATCACCAGAATACCGGATGACACCCGAAAGTCTGAATGGTATTTTTGTACGTACACCCGATGGGCAGATGGTACCGGTTACAGAATTTTTCACACTGACACAAATTTATGGGCCACAGGCGATAACCCGTTTTAACTTATATAATTCGATCAGTATTAACGGTACACCTAACGCTGCTTATAGTTCGGGGCAGGCAATTGCTGCGATTCAGGAAGTTGCCGCAAAAACGTTACCGGCAGGGTATAGTTATGAGTTTTCGGGAATTACCAGGGAAGAGCTTGCAGGAAACAGTCAGACAATTTTTATCTTTTTGCTTTGCCTGGTCTTTGTTTACCTGTTGCTCAGTGCGCAGTATGAAAGTTATTTACTGCCTTTATCAATTTTGCTCACTATACCCGTAGGTACAGCAGGGGCTTTTATCTTCGCCCATTTGTTTGGGATCAGTAATAATATTTACGTACAGATCACCCTGGTCATGCTGATCGGGCTGCTGGCAAAAAATGCGATTCTTATCGTAGAGTTTGCTGTAGAAAGAAGGCGTTCGGGGATGGAAATTGTAGAGGCTGCAGTAAAAGGGGCGCAGGCAAGGCTCAGACCGATCCTGATGACTTCATTTGCTTTTATTCTCGGGCTTGTTCCTTTAATGCTGGCCACAGGGGCTGGTGCAAATGGTAACCGTTCTATTGGTGTTGGCGCTGTAGGAGGGATGCTGGTAGGAACAGTTTTCGGCCTGTTCATTACACCGACTTTATTTATTGTGTTTCAGACTCTTCAGGAGAAGATGAAGAAGAAACCCGATCACAAATTATAATTTAATTACAGCAAATAGTAATTATGAGACGATACTTGAAAATTTATCCACCTGTCATAGGATTGATTATATTGTTATTGGCATCTTGCAAAATAACGAAGCCTTACCTGAAGCCGGTTGTGGATATGGAAGGGTTATACAGGGACAATGTAGGTACAGATACCGTAACCATCGCTAATCTCCACTGGAAAGAAATGTTCACAGATACCTTATTACAAAAGATCATCGGTGAAGGAATACAGCAGAATTTAAACCTCAAGGCTGCTTATTCCCGCATCCGTCAGTCTAAAGCTTATCTGGAGCAAAGCAAGCTTGCTTTTTTACCTTCTTTAAGCAGTGATGCCAGTGCAATAGCCACAGGATCTTCTAATCAGGGGGTCACTAAAACAGTTCTCCCTTATCAGTATCAGGGAGAACTGACTACAAGCTGGGAAGCTGATTTATGGGGTAAACTTAGTAGTGCAAAACGCGCAAATCTAGCTTCCTTATTGCAGGCGGAAGCGAGTGCAAGAGCTGTTCAAACTGAACTGGTTGCTAATATTGCGACCAATTATTATCGTTTACTTGCTTTGGACGATCAATTAGTGATCACCCGGCAGAGTTTGAAAAACTGGCAGACAACGGTCGATATTATGAAAAAACTGAAAATGGCAGATGTAGTTACAGGAGCAGCAGTAGTGCAAAGTGAATCCAGTAAATATGCTGTAGCAGTTACCATTCCCGATCTGATGCAATCTATCAGAGAAACTGAAAACGCGTTAAACTTATTATTAGGCAGAGTTCCGGGGCCGGTAGAGCGAAGCAAATTTGAGCTGATCCATCCGATTACACTTTTACAAACCGGTGTTCCTGTACAATTACTGGCCAACCGTCCGGATGTACAGGCTGCGGAGTATAATTTTAAAAATGCTTTTGAACTGAGTAATGTAGCCAGAACTTATTTTTATCCTTCACTGACTATTTCAGCATCGGGCGGATATTCCAGTTACAGCAGCTTTTTTGGTCCGGGATCATGGGTAAGCAGTCTTACTGCCGGATTAACACAGCCGATATTTAACAAAGGGGCAAATAAAACCAGGTTGAAAGTGGCTTTGGAACAGCAACAGCAAGCTGTATTGAGTTTTCAGACAGTAGTTCTTACTGCTGGTCAGGAGGTTTCGAACGCCATTTATTCTTATCAGCGTGCTTCGGAAAAGAAAATTACAAGAACAAGCCAATTGGAAAATCTGGAAAAATCAGTGCAGTATACACAGGCACTGGTTCGATATGGTTCTGCAAATTATACCGAAGTATTGACCGCTCAGCAGAGTTTTCTGGCTGCACAGCTTAGCCAGGTTAATGATCAATTGCAGCAATTGCAGGCTACTGTATCATTATACCGCGCTTTGGGAGGAGGATGGAAGTAAAATTAGTGTTTCCATCTTTTGTGTGACCACAACCAGTAAGAAGGGTTAACCTTGATGGTCTGCTGTAGTTTACCCGCAAAAGATTTGGTGATTTCCTGATTACAGGTTTCCTTTGGAGACGCTGTAATCAGAGAAAAGCCAATTTCCCAGCAGTTATCAGGTTTCTTTTTCATTTCCAGATAAACCACTACAGCATTAGTTGCGATAGCCAGTTTTTCTGCACCATTAAACATATTGGTAGATTGATGCAGAAAATCAAATTTTTCATGTTCATTCACACCAGGAAACTGATCGGCTAAGAAAATTGACAAAGTTGGGTTGTTCTTTTGTTTAAGCAGGTATCTGAGTGCCTGATTTGCAGGAAGAAGCTGCATGCCAAAACGCCCCCGTACATGATGGACTAATCTATTCATCATGGGGTTGGAGAGTGGTTTGTAAATTGCATTTACCTTAAAAGGAAGTTGTTCTGGCAAAATATTCAGGTATTCCCAATTTCCATAATGGCCTAAAATAGCGATGATATTTCTGTTTTGCCTGTGATAATGCAATAATAGTTCAGTATTGACCAGTTTTACTTTCTGGTGTAAAGAATCACTGCTGACAGAAAAAAGCTGAATAATTTCGACTACCATACAGGCCAGGTGTTTATAGAAATCTTTTGCAATCTGCTGGATTTCATGATAAGACTTAGTTGGTAAAGACCTGGACAGGTTTTGCAGGACAACGCTATAGCGATACCTGAATATCCTGTAAGAAATAAAGTAAAGAAATCTTCCAATCGTTAGCTCAGCTACAGCATGTGGCAGTAAACTAATCAGGTAAATGGGGAAAAAGATAAGATAGTAAAGCTGATTGAAAAATTTATTCCTCACAAGATTCATGGACAAGTTTTAATAGATAAATTATTACGATAATGGCCAGAACCAGCGCAATAGATAGAAAACCGCTGAACATGAAACAAATAGAATGAGCTTGACCTGTCATAAGATTACTAAATTAGGTTTTGAACTTTTGTCGCCATAAAACAATTGACCAGTTGAGAATGGAAATTGACGAATGGCCTTTCCGGGTAGATGAATCATTTTATATGCTTGTTTGTCATGTGACAACATAATTTGCTTTTACCCTTACTCCCTTTTATTAAATAATACATAATTTACGCCAGCTTAAGCATGAAGCTTAATCCCGGAATCAGGAACAATTAATTTATATATGGATATTATAGAACAGGCAACAGCAGAGATTAATATTTTTTTACAAAATATCGGAGAATGGTTTCGCAGTGATGTGGAAGGAAATAAGGCAGGAGAAGAGCTGATCCTAAAGAGCTTTCATCAGGATTTTATCATGATTACTCCTGGTGGCCTTGCGGTAAATTTTACAGAGTTATCAGCATGGCTGCCTACGGTATATGGAATTAAACCTGATATTCTTATAGAAGTTGAAGATATCAAGGCACATTATGTACAAGCTGATAGTGTATTGATGACTTATACTGAATTACAGTATAGAGAAGAAGGTGATAATAAAAGAATTGCCAGCGCTTTATTTGTTAAAGGAGAGGACGGACAGCTGAAATGGCACCATTTACAGGAAACATGGTCTCCAATTACTGAAGATTAATCAATTTAAACTGGGATTCTGATTTGAGAATAGACCAGTTTTAATGTTTTCCGGTTTCATCAACATATGTAAATGTTTTGCAGATTAATTACGCTGTACTTTGTCTGACAAAATATTTAGATATGAAACGATTATTCAGCCTTTTGGCTGGTATATTTTTTACTGTATCTGCTTTTGCAGCAAAAGTAGATACAGTAGCGGTATACAGTCAGGCTATGAAAAAAGAAATCCGCTGTGTTTTTATAACTCCGGATCAGACAAAAGATACCAAACAGTTTCCGGTAGTATATGTATTGCATGGTTATAGCGGTAATGCAATCAGAACGATCAAACAGGATATTCCAGATCTGGCCTTACAGGCAGAAACTTATAAAATGATCTTTGTCCTTGCAGATGGAGGTTATGACAGCTGGTATTTTGATAGTCCGGTAAATGATAAGATACGCTACGAAAGTTTTATCAGTAAAGACCTCATTAGTTATACTGATAAAAACTATCCTTCAATAGCTAAAAGAGAGAAAAGGGCAATATACGGCTGGAGTATGGGAGGGCATGGAGCATTATTTATTGCCATTCGTCATCAGGAATTATTTGGAGCAGCAGGAAGTATTTGCGGGGCAGTTGATTTCAGGCCTTTTGTAAAAGCTTACGGTATTGAGAAAAACCTGGGTGATTATACCGGACATGAAAGAGACTGGGAAACTCATACAGTAGCTTACCAGGTTTCATTGCTCAAAAACAATGTATTAAAGCTGATCATTGACTGTGGTCTTGATGATCCTTTATTGGAAATTAACAGGTCATTGCACCAGAAATTGACAGGACTTAAAATCGCTCATGATTATATTGAACGTCCCGGTGCGCATGATACCGCATACTGGTCAAAGGCTTCTGCTTTCCAGTTGTTATTCATCCATAATTATTTCACACAGTCCTGATCATCAGTTCCGATCATTAAATATTTCAGAGCGTTTATGAAAACTATTCAACTTTTATTAATTATGACCATATTAGGTTTGTTAACTCAAAAAGGCCTTGCACAGGAAATTACTAATCCTAAAGGTTTATACGATCCCCGTCAGCATGGCTATTCGCATGTGGCGACAGTCCCGGCTAACAGTATACTGGTTTTTGTTGCCGGACAGGCAGGAACAGATGCTGAAGGAAAGCTAAGTGATGATTTCAGAACCCAGGTACGTTTTACTTTTGAAAATCTGGCCATAGCCCTTAAAAGTAAGGGGCTGCAAATGAAGCATATTGCTAAACTTACAACACTGGTCGTAGATTATGATGCAGAAAAACATAAAATACTGATTGAAGAGGGAAAAAAGGTATGGCCTGATGAGAAGTTTCCAGTAAATACACTTATTCCTGTACCAAGACTTGCCTTAGATGGCATGTTAATCGAGATTGATGCGACTGCAGTAATGCATAGTAATAAATAATGAAATAATCCGATCTTTACCTCCATAAAAGGGGGGGTAAAGATGGATTCATTTATTAAAGCATTAAACAGATACGCACCATTATCTACAGCATGTATCAATGAAATCTTAAAAATTGTGCGGCCGAGAACAGTTGCCAGGCACGATTTTCTACTCAGACAAGGCAGTATCCCCCGGACTATTGCCTTTGTCAAAAAAGGTCTTTTTTCTTATTATTATACTACGGAAGAGGGGAATATTGTGATCAAAAAATTCTTCGCCGAAAATTCTTTTGTGGCATCGACCTCTGCAATGATCAAAAAGGAGCCAGGCCTGTTTAATATCTGTGCCCTTGAAGATACAGAAGTACTGGAGTATGATTCTTTTTTATTCTGGCGTTTAATAGAACAATTTCCTGATCTCGCCATGTTTCATATAAAATATATGGAAAAACACTGGATTGCAGATAAAGAGGTCCTGGAAATTACTGCGAAATATCAAAATGCAACACAACGTTATCAAACGTTTCTGCTTACTTATCCGGAACTGACTGACCGGCTTAAACAACATCATATTGCTTCCTATTTGGGCATAACCCCAACTCAGCTTAGCAGGATCAGAAGAGAATTATAGTTTAAGAGCCTGTTTAAAATGCATCAGATAATTTGTTTATGTTTACCTTAGGCCTGGTTTGAACAGGAACTTATCGATAAGTTCTTACCGGATTATTTTTATATAAATACAATTCAGGATGTCAAATATTAAACTGATTATAGAAGAAAGAGCAAGCAATATTGGCAATTTTATAGTGGGCAGGCTTTTACCGTTCCGGGAGAAAAGAATGGTAGGCCCATTTTCTTTCATTGACCATATGGGCCCGGTTAGCCTGAATGATCATGAGAACCTTGATGTACCACCGCATCCGCATATTGGTCTTTCTACACTGACCTATCTTTTTAAAGGCAGTATCATGCATAAAGATAGTTTAGGGAATGAAATAGAGATTAAACCCGGCCAGGTAAACTGGATGACAGCAGGGAGCGGGATCGTCCATTCTGAACGCACTCCCGAATATTTACGTCATTCGGATAAGCTATTGCACGGATTGCAGATCTGGGTTGCCTTGCCAAAGGATAAAGAAGAAATGGATCCTGAATTTTGGCATATTGAAGAGCATGAAATGCCAGTCTGGGAATCAGAAGGTACTTCATTTAAACTGATTGCAGGAGAAGCATTCGGAAAAAAATCCCCTGTACCCGTTTTTAGCCCGCTTTACTTTGTGGAATTGAAAACCACAGACCGTCAGACCATAAAAATAGGGGAACATTTATATGGTGAAAGTGCACTGTATATTCTCGAAGGGGCTATAGAAAGCGAAGGGAATGTGTATGGGCCAAAACAGATCCTTATTGCTAAAGACAGTCAGCTCTGTGAATTTGAAATGCAAGAAAATACTACGGTTTACATATTTGGTGGTGAACCATTTCCCGAAGAGCGGTTTATTTACTGGAATTTTGTTGCTTCCAGCAGAGAAATAATTGAGCAGGCAAAAAACAAATGGCTGGAACAGGCATTTCCCCGGGTCCCTGGAGAAACGGAGTTTGTGCCACTGCCACCACAGGGAAAACAGATTAAATAACCAGCAACACTTATCTATACATTTAAGTAAATCACAACTATGAATATTGAGCAGGTCAACGATGAAAAAAAAGGTAGTTTTAAAGCTATAGAAGATGGAAAGACAGCCGGTGAGATGACTTACGTCTGGGCAGGCCCCGGTAAAATCATTATTGACCATACCGAAGTGAACCCTGATTTTTCGGGCAAAGGTGTAGGGAAAAAATTAGTACTTGAGGCGATAAAATATGCCAGGGATAACAAAGTGAAGATTCTTCCTTTATGTCCTTTTGCCAAAAGTGTATTTGATAAAAACCCAGATTTACAAGACGTCCTTTTTTAGAAATAAAACAAATGAATACTGAATTTTATACCCAATTATATAAACGTGACCTCAGCAGGGTTACTGAAGAACTGAAAAAATATCCGGATGATAATTCCTTATGGGAAGTTTTGCCTGGCACAACTAATTCCGGAGGTAATTTATTACAGCACCTGATTGGTAATTTAAAAACTTTTGTAGGTAATCCTTTTGGCCATATTGGTTATGAAAGAAACAGAGATGCTGAGTTTAATGCCCGCCTGTTTACAAAAGAAGAATTGATTACGGAATTTGGACAGTTATCAGAAATTATTACTGATGCCATTGCGACGCTAACAGATGAAGGGTTGAATAGTGATTATCCAACTGAAATAAAGGTGGTTAATGAGGATCAGTCTGTTGAATATGTTTTGATTCATCTGCTTGCACATTTATCTTACCATACAGGACAGATTAATTATCACAGACGTTATGTCACCGCTCAGAAAGAGTCAGTTTAATCTTTGAAATAACTGATAAAGCTTAAACAGTATAAACCTGAATCAAAGCAGCATTTGCTCTGGCATATCTTCTTTGACTCAGGTTATTTTATTAAAAATTAGTGGGATCGTTTGGTGTCTTGGGTTCTGAACCAATACTATCTCTGGTATTCTTTTGCACTGCGATAGAAGCGAAGATTGTCAATACGAAAGACATCGCATAGAATCCTTTTTCACTTAGTGCAAGTGTAGCATTCCATAGGCCTACAGTTAACAGTACCAGCGAAAGTATGGTACAGAACCACGCTATTCCATAGTAAATATTAGTTACCGGAATCCCTTCCAGACGGTCACGGACGCATTTTTGCACAGATATGGCAGCAAATACACCGAAAATTAGTATTGTAAAATAATATCCCTTTTCGTTCAATTGCATTGTTGCATTGAAAAGTCCGATATTATAAGCAGCAAATCCTGCCATTAAAGCAACCCAGGACGCTCCGATAAATGCACTTGATGGTTTTTGGTTCATTGATTTTAGAGGTAAGTAAATTTGATACTGATTCAGTTAATTAAGACAAGTATAATTAATCTGCCTGATATCCTGTGGGTTAATTTGAATAATAATGTTAATTTTGATCATGAAAATTCTGATAGGTCTGGGAGTTCTTATACTTCTGCTCGTTGTTGTTTATTTTTCAGGCCCTAAGCCTGCTACGCCTGTTTATGCTACAGCACTGCCTGTTGTGCCGGATAAGCTGACGCAATTAGATTCATTCATTAATGAAAGGGAAGCTAAACTTCCGGTAAAGCCAGAAAATGAAGCAAAGATTGTCTGGGCAGACAGCACACATCAGCAGCAAACAGAATATGCTTTAGTTTATCTTCATGGATTTACTGCCAGCCAGGGAGAGGGAGAACCTGTTCACCGCAACTTTGCCAAAACCTTTGGGTGTAATCTTTATCTTGCCCGTCTGGCAGGTCATGGATTAAAGGGGAAAGATGCCATGCTTGAATTTACACCAGAAAATTTATGGGCATCTACACTGGAGGCTTATGCAATCGGTAAAAAACTGGGCAAAAAGGTAATCATCATGGGGACATCAACCGGAGGTGCACTAGCTGTTAAACTAGCTGCAAATTTTCCGGAAATAAAAGGGATTATTCTTTATTCTCCTAATATTGAAATTAATAATGGCTCAGCCTGGTTAACCAATAAACCATGGGGACTACAGCTTGTCAGGAAGGTAATGGGCGGAATGTACTCTAAAAAAAGTGCTGATACTGACCCGAAAGTGCTTCAGTATTGGTATAGCCAATATCGTTTAGAAGCCGTTCCTCAATTACAGGAGTTCATGGAGACCTCGAATACAAAAGAAAGCTATGAAAAGGTAAAGCAGCCCGTATTAATGCTTTATTATTATAAAGATGAACAGCATCAGGACGCTACAGTCAAAGTAGATGCGATGCTGAAAATGTTCGGCGAGTTAGGGACACCAGCTGCGCTTAAAGTAAAACAGGCAATTCCTAATGCTGGAAATCATGTCATTGCTTCTCCTTTATTAAGTAAAGACGTGCCTGCTGTGGAAAAAGAAACTTTAAAATTTGCTACAGGTATACTGGGAATGGTACCTTTGAAAGGTTCTGAAATTTCAGCGAAATAAGTTGAAAAATGAATTTTTACAGGTAAGAATACTATGTTGATGTAAGTTAAATGGGAGTTGGCGTAGTAAATTTCCTATTACTGTTTATTATGTAAATATTTAACAATCAATAAATATTTACATAATAAACATGAGAGTTTTACTGGCATTATTTTGTTTAATTATTTTAACTAATTTTGGATGCAAGCAACAGGCCGATTCACTTGAATTTGATACTATAGTCGGTTTGGCCTATTCAAATATAATGACGCTAAACTCACCTGATTCTACTAACTGCAAGGCTAAAAAGACAAAGGACCTTCAATTATTCAAAATAAAAAAAGATAGCCTGAAAGTTGATTCCTGTACGCATAGCCTGGATTATATTAATCAGGTAATGTAAGCCGCATACCCTGCGTCCTGTCAGATTAAATAGATAATCAAATCAAAAGATTTAAAATTGCCTTGCTGAGGCAAAAATATCTTCTATTCCTTTAGTATCTTTTATTCATTTCCCGGTTGTGATTTCCTGATTGACGGATTACAGTTAAAATTAATCATATTGGATTTATCTGTTAATTGGCAGTGGATACCTGTGATTTAATAAAATAAAATTTGTAACATAGCGGAAAAAAAACTTGAATATTCAGCATAGTAAACATTCAGCATCAGCAAAACAATATTGGTTATTATTAAAAAACGGAGATGCAGATGCACTGGAATCTTTATATAAATTATATTCAAATGCTTTATACAATTATGGCTCAAAATTCAGTATTGATAAAGACCTGATCAAAGAGAGTATTCAGGAACTATTTGTAAATATCTGGATTAGAAGAGAGTTTATCAGCCATCCGGCAGATGTTAAAAATTATCTCTTTAAATCATTCAGACTGTCTGTATTTAAAAAAACCAGCTTACTTCAGAAAAATCAGGAATATGAGGAAACAGAGGATTATCCGTTTTCAGTAAGTCTGAGTATAGAGGATGTTATTATTGAAGGTGAAGCAAAGGATTCATTGAAAAGAAAACTTGAACTTTCTTTGCAAGGCTTAACCGACAGACAGAAGGAGGCTATCTTTCTTAAGTTCTATGAAAATCTTTCCTATGATGAAATTGC
Source organism: Pedobacter cryoconitis (assembly GCF_014200605.1). Classification (GTDB taxonomy): domain Bacteria; phylum Bacteroidota; class Bacteroidia; order Sphingobacteriales; family Sphingobacteriaceae; genus Pedobacter; species Pedobacter cryoconitis_B. The sequence goes on from NZ_JACHCE010000001.1 coordinate 431,391, forward strand.
AGAAGTAATGGGTATTTCTGTAAAAGCCACTTATAAAATTATGGCCAGATCACTTAATTTTTTGAGAGAAAACCTGACAAAAGATGAACTGCTGGTTCTGCTTACATTGTTTTATATGAAATTATATAATTGATATTCAGTTCTTTGTTTTTTTTATGGTAGAATTTATATGCTACATGGGGTAAAAAGTGAAAACCCTGGCTAATAGGAGTTGAAAGATAAGATTATGAAGCAATCCGTAGATTTTAGTAGCTATAAACTTGAAGATTATATAGATGATCCTAAATTTATATCATGGGTCACTTTACCAGATGATGCCCTTGATTTATTCTGGAAACAGGTTCAGGAGGATTATCCCCAGACAAAATCCTTAATCAGTGAGGCAAGAAATATCGTTCTATCTATCACGATTCAGACTGAAAACATGAGCCTTCAGGAACAAGGGGCCCTTTGGAAAACAATTGAATTGAAGGCTGGATTACATCAGAAAAAGCAAAGCAGAACTATATCATTATGGTTACGTGCCGCTGCGGCAGTTCTGCTCATCGGTACGATCTCTATTTTATCATTATTCTATTATTCTAAGTATCAAAAGCTGGAAATCAGTACTTCCTATGGACAGGTAAGGTCTATTGCATTACCAGATGGTACTATCGTTACTTTAAATGCTAATTCTAAACTGGAATACGCCAAAAACTGGGATAAAACAAAGCTCAGAGAAGTATGGATTGAAGGTGAAGGCTTCTTTAAGGTTAATCATTTACATCGGTCCGGAAAAATTAAAGAGGCAGAAAGGTTTGTTGTACATGCAGAAAAACTGAATGTAGAGGTATTAGGAACTTCGTTTAATGTAAACAACAGAAGAGGGCTGGTTAAAGTAGCCTTGCTTACGGGTAAGGTAAGACTTGAGGTGAAGGATGATGAAAAATCTCCGGTTAATCTGCAGCCCGGTGAGTTAGGTGAATACCAGGAAGGTCAGACTTCACTGATTAAAATGAAGGTTTATGCCAAAGACTATGCCTCATGGAAAAATGGAGAACTGCACTTTGATAACACACCACTTACCAAAGTTTTATTACTTATCGAAGATAACTATGGTTATAAGGCTATCTTAAAAGATCCGGCTATAGGCAATAAGAAACTTTCGGGTACATTCTCTTTCAGTACTGAGGACGCATTATTTAAAGCAATAGCTGTTTCTCTGGGTGTTTCTATAGAAAAAGATAGCAATAAGCATCAATTGATAATCAAGTAGCAGATGAGATTATTGAGTTTGAGATTAAACCTGCTGGCTATTTGCGTCCTGTCTTTTTTTTTCGCCTTTGCAGCCAAACCCGGACGTATTCAAAATCCAATGCCCCTTGCAGCCGCATTAAAACAAATTGCTATATACTATGGGGTCAATTTTTTATATGAAGAAATTAATGTCAGTAAAAAAAATGTCGTATTTAATGTGAAAACATTAAAAGGGAAAAAGATAGAACAGGTTCTAACTGAATTATTAACCCCGTTTGAATTGAGCTGGTCGGGTGTTGATGCCAGAAACTACGCTGTTTTTCCGGCTTCTGTTAAAGATAAGAAGAAAAATAGCTTTGTTACCCGTAGCCTGGATACGATGAGTATAACAAAGCATGATAGTCTACTTACAGCACCTTTAATTATTGCGCTTAAATCCAGGACACTTCAGGAAGTAAAAATCACGTCAGACAGGCCTTTAATAGAAAGAAGAAGTGACCGGTATATTATAAACGTTGAAAAAAGTATTCTGGGTGAAGGTTCATCGGTATTTGAATTAATGGATAAATCACCGGATGTACAGGTAAATCAGGATGGACAATTAACGCTTGGCGGTAAATCAGCAGTAAGTATTTTTATTGACGGAAAGGCTATCCTTTTATCTGCTGCTGATGTCAATAGTTTTTTGAAGGGAATGTTTACTGCTAATGTAGAAAAGATTGAACTGATTAATAACCCATCTGCAAAATATGATGCAGCGGGGAGCGGCGGGATAATTAATATTATCAGGAAAAAAAATCGTAAGGACGGATTTAATGGAAATGCAGTCATTAGTTATGGCAAAGGAAAATACAACAGGTATAATGGAGGACTTAATCTGAGTTTTAAGAATAGCAGATATAATCTGATGGTGAATAATTCTTTTATCTCTGAACGGACATTCCTTAATTCAAGTGCTACGTCCGATTTTTATAATGGAGATCAGTTCACAGGAAGCTATGTTTCAGACAATTTTCATGTAAGAGATGCTCAAACTTACAGTCCGGATCTTGGTCTGGAACTTTACCTTTCTAAAAAAACTGTTTTGACCATTTCTGGTAGCGGACAAATACGTTTATTTAAAAACTTATCTAATTCTTATACTGCTGTTTATGATCAGAATAAGGTTTTGACAAGTAACCTTGGGTTTATCAATAAAATCGGGGAGACAGGAAATAATTATTCTTCAGGCTTACATCTGGTGAATCAGCTAGACACCAACGGAAGAGAACTAACTGCAGATCTGGATTACTCTAATTATGATAATTCTTCCGCACAGCGTATTGCAAATAAGATAGACGACCTGCATGGTAATTTGCTGGATCTCTCAGGAATATTCCTGGATCAGCAGAGCCGTTTAAATATCTATTCGGCCAAATCAGATTATGTTCATCCATTGAGCCGGAATTCGAAATTAGAATTTGGTTTGAAATCGAGTTATGTAACGACTAAAAATGGCAGTAAATTTTATGATGTGGTTAACGGGGCGGAAACTCCTGACCTGAACAGAAGTAACTACTTTAATTACACAGAGAATGTTAATGCTGCCTATCTCTCTTTACATGAAAAATCAGGGAAATTTAATTATCAGGCAGGTATGCGCGTAGAACATACCAATGGTAAAGGAACCCAGTTACTGACTGCAGAACAATTCAGACAAAACTATTTTCGGTTATTTCCTTCTGTTTATCTGGAATATAATATCAATGATAAAAATACGATCAGTATGAATTCGGGCAGGAAAATTGACCGTCCTGCATATGGTGATTTAAACCCTTTGCTCCGTTTTGTCAATGCTACAGCTTATGTTCAGGGTGATCCGGATTTAAAACCACAGCTTTCCTTTAATCATGAAATCAGATATGCTTATAACAGGACATTATTTTTCAGTCTTGGTTATAGTCAATACACTGATTATATTATTTACTGGGTATTCCCGGAAAAAAACATCAAAGATCAGAAACAGGAAACTGTTGTCTCCAAACCAGTTAATATTGATAAAGCCAGTGCTTATAGTGCGTCGTTTGTACATATCAAAAGATTAAATTCATGGTGGACAATGAATAATAACCTCACATTTAATTATAATTTATTTAGCGGGGATATTAATCAGTATAAGCTGAATAATCAGGGTAAACCATCTTTCTTTTTATCGACTAACCAGGCTTTTGTGATTAACGACCGGATTTCTGCAGAAACTAATTTCCGTTATTCGGGAAAATCTCAAAATGGATCAGCAATTTATAAGGCTAATTCTAATCTGAGTATCGGTGTAAAAACTACGCTGTTTAATAACAAGGCATCATTATCGCTGAATGTAAATGATATTTTCCGGGATCAGAATTTTATCTGGACTTCAAATACAGGACGTATTATAGAGTCCAGAATTGTCAGAACAGATTCAAGGTCGGTAAAGGTGAATTTTAGCTATAAATTTGGAAAATCAATAGTCAGAAAAATGAATATCAGTAATGGAGCTGAGGAGGAAAAGAACAGAGCGGGTAAGAATTAAAACTATAATCCGGGATTGGGAACAGCTGCGGTACTGTACGTTGTTTTTTCTGAAATGCAGATTAAATTATAGCTTTACTGTCTATGAATAAAACGCTTTCTTCAGTTTTTATTTCTGGTTTGCCTACCGGGATTGTTTTAGTGCTGGCTATGATTTTGTTTTCTTGTAGTCATCCAAATACTATTGAAAATAAGAACAGGGGCTATGGTACTAAGAATGGGGATAGTGCTGGGCATCCTGTTACAGCAGCTGGTCAGACTGGTTCGGGTGAAATTATAAGTGATACTTTGGGGACTGCTGATTTGCCTGCTTCTATTACTTACAAAGGCAAGCCTGTTAAGGTGATGAGCTGGAACGATAAATTAGGAGATAACCTTTTGCTACTTACAGAAACAGGCGAATTTGCATCAGCAGATTCGACAGAATACCCGGATAACAGAGATGCCGAACTACATGTTTATCATTATGTGAAAGCTGGTTCAGCGTGGCAAAAGATTGCAACTATCAATGATCAGATCAATTCATGTCCCGTAGATATTGTAACGCGATTTGTTCCTGGTGCTTTATTTATTACCGATCTGGATGGCAATGGGATCGCTGAAGCTACCTTTGCTTATCAATTAACCTGCACAGGAGGCGTTGACAATAAGGTAATGAAACTGATTATGCTTGAAAATAAAAAGAAATATGTGATCAGAGGGACTACTACAGTAGATATGGGGGAAAAGATCCCGGGAACTATGAAATATGAAGCAGAAATACCAGCAGCCTTTAAGATTTTTATGATTAAACAGTGGAAAGCTTTTGAAACAGAGCATTTACACTAGAAATCATTTTATATTTTATCCTGATATTTATTAAAAATAAAAAGGTGCTTCAATTGAAGCACCTTTTTATTTTTATGGTTTGACCTCTGTATAAGGATCAAGTTCTGAGTTATATTTCTGCTCCAGGTCATCTTTAAAGCGCCTTGCCTTATCTGCCCATTCCGGAGCTTTATTCTGCAGGTCATCAACTATAGATCTGCCATTGACATCTTTTTTTGTTATGTATTTAATTGCACCGTAAACTGCGGCCCCAATTAATGCTGTTTTTAATAATCCCATTCCATTTATTTATTGATGTATCTAAGTAACAGTATACTATCCGAAATGTTTAGAAAAAAAATAACCTGTTCTTATTTAGGTTTAAGACCTGATCAGATCAACATTTTTCAGATTTGATCTAAAAACTAAGCGTTATTATTTCGGGTACCTACAGGTTATTTTATGGAATATCAATTCTGTTTGCATCTGGACTAAAACTGCTTTATGAAACTAAGACCTATTTTACAGACGCTGGTATTGCTATTGTTGATTCTTTTCACTCAATCCTGTATCAGTAACGCTCAGACCCCTCAGATCAAAGTTTTGGGAACAACAAATTCTGCTGAACAAAAAGCCGTCAGTCTTAAATCGCTTCATATCGAAGTACAGGTCTACGGGAACATTGCTACCACCGTGATGACCATGTCCTTTATAAATAAAGGTTCAGGGATACTAGAAGGAGAACTTACTTTTCCTATGCCCGATGGAGTTAGCATTAGTAGTTATGCATTGGATATCAATGGTAAAATGAGAGCAGCAGTGCCGGTAGAAAAAACAAGGGCAGCCGAAGTATTTGAAAGCGTTGAACATCGAAGGGTTGATCCCGGATTATTGGAAAAGGTAGAGGGGAATAATTTTCGTACCCGCATTTATCCCTTCCCTGCCGGAGGTTCAAGGACTGTAAAAATTAGCTATGAAGAAGAACTTCATCCGTCCGCTCAGCAGCAGCTTAGTTATCGTTTACCATTGGATTATAAAGCTGCTATTCCTGAATTCTCTTTAAAGGTAAGCGTATTGGAAAGCAGTCAGGAACCTTTACTTGCCGAACAGCCCGATGGCAGCTTTAGTTTTAAAAATAAAGGCACAGTTTTCATTGCAGAAATGCAAAAAAAAGACTTTCTTCCTGAACATGGTTTAGTTATTAATCTTCCTGCGGCAGGTGATCAGAAAAGTGCATTGATGCAGAAGGCCGGACGGAGCTATTATTTTTTGGCAAATGTTTTAGTAAACGCACCATCACGTACACATAAATGGAGTAATCAGATAGGGTTGATCTGGGATGTATCTTTAGGTGGTCTGAAACGGGATCAAACTAAAGATCTGGCTTTGCTGGATGCATTTATCAAAGCACGTAAAAACCTGACAATTCATTTGGGGCTGCTAAATAATACCTTTAATAAAGCCGGGATATTTGTGATAAGAGATGGAAACTGGGGTGAATTAAAAGAAAAATTGACCAGGCTGGTATATGATGGTGGAACTGACTATAGCAGGATTAATTCTGAGCTGCTAAAAGCTGATGAATACTTATTCTTTACAGACGGTTTTTCTGGTTTTGGTCCTTCTGCTATAGCCTTGAAAAAACCTGTTTATACGATAAATTCTTCGCTTACAGCCGATTTTAGCAAGCTCAAATATATCAGTGCCAGAACAGGCGGACAGTTTGTTAATCTGAATATTGTTTCTGCTAAAGAAGCCTTAATGCAGATTTCTAAAGATGAAATGCAGTTTATCGGTATCAAAGATAATCCGGATATCAGCGAGCTTTATCCGGCTTTACCAGTTCGGGTAAACGGTTATTTGTCTATTGCAGGTTTGTCAGCATCGGGAGCAGAAAATCTGGTATTGAAATTTGGCTATGGTCAGCAGGTGATGCTGGAACGGAAAATTAACCTGGATGCAGCCGCTCAAAGTGCAGGTGTGATTGATGTAAGCAAGATCTGGGCACAAAAAAAACTGGCTGATATGGATGTAAATTATGAGCAGAATAAAGAGAAAATCAGTGAGCTCGGTAAACAATTTGGTTTGGTGACAAGGAATACAAGTTTATTAGTACTCGAATCAGTAGATGATTATATCCGTTATGGAATTGAACCTCCTGATGAATTAAGAGCTGAATATAATAGTTTGCAGAAAGGCAGGGTACGTGATAAAGAAGAAAGAAAAAATGGTTTAATGAAAGAGGCTGTAGCAATGGCAGCAGAATTAAAGAGCTGGTGGAATAAAGTTTTTAAGCCTGAGAAGTTTTTTCCTAAACCTGATAAAAGTGTGGAAAGTATTGGTTTTGCACAGCCTGTACCTGCAATGTCCAGACAAACTGCGGATGCGGTGGTTATTGCGCCTGAAAGTGAACAGAGAAGAGGAAGTGTTCAGGCCGATCGATATGCTTTATCTGAAATTGTTGTCAGTCGGACAGCAGCTATGGGCAGGTTAAATTCGAAAATTGCAGGAGTTAATATGACCAGGCAGGCAGCAGATCAGCCTGTAATTATTGTTCCCGAATTTAAGAGTGATAAAGATTATATGAAAAAGATAAATGGCACCGTAGAAAATGCCTATCAGGAATATCTTGCTATCAGAAAAGACTATCAGACGACACCTTCTTTTTATCTTGATATATCAAACTGGTTTCAGCAGCATAAAGACACCGAAAGGGCATTAATGATCTTAAGTAATCTGACAGAGCTGGAACTGGAAAATGCAGAAATCTATAAAACCTTAACTTATAAACTCAGGGAAACAGGTAACGTGAAAACTGAATCGTTCACCAGTCATAAAGTACTGGAATGGAGGCCGATGGATGCACAAAGTTATCGTGACTATGCATTAGCTTTGGTGGATTGCGGTCAATATCAAAGTGCATTGGACACACTGTATTCAGTTTTGAATCAAAGTTACAGCATGGATAATGCTGTGCGTGATCATGGTATTGAAGAAATTATTCTGGCAGAAATCAATAATCTGATCCATCTTCACCGTTCAAAGCTAAATGTCAGTAAAATTGATAAAAAGTTAATCTTTGATTTCCCTGTTGATGTGAGAGTCGTGATGAACTGGAACAAAAAAGATACGGATATAGATCTCTGGGTAACAGATCCGACTGGTGAAAAGTGTTTTTACAGTAATCAGCGTACTAAAGCAGGGGGGAGGATCAGCGATGATTTTACCAATGGTTATGGTCCTGAGCAGTTTATGATTAAAAAAGCAGTTAAGGGGAGATATAAAATTGAGGTCAATTATTATGGAGACAATCAATTAAGTATCAGTGGTCCAACTACAGTAATGGCCGAAATTTATACCCACTATGGAACTGTAAAACAGGAATGCAAAATAATCGCGCTGCAATTATCTGCTGCGCATAAAGGCGGGGTTTTTATTGGAGAATTTACCTTTTAAGAAGGGGCCAATCTCAAAATTTTAAGAAGATTATGAGTTCAAAAGAAGCCGGCTCCTTTAATGTAAGCCGGCTTTTCTCTTTTAATAATTATCCTTTCAATGCTTTTAATAGCTCTAAAGCTGCATTTTCCGAAGAACCTGGGTTCTGACCGGTGATTAATAAACCATCTTTTTTAACATAAGGGCCCCAATCTGCCCCTTTGCTATAAATTCCACCCAGATTTTTTAATTCATCTTCCAGTAAAAAAGGGACAACATCTGTTAGTTGAACAGCTTCTTCTTCAGTATTTGAAAAACCAGTTACTTCTTTACCTTTGACTAAAGGCTCGCCGTTTTCAGCTTTAACTTTAACTAAAGCAGCTGGTGCATGACATACCAGTGCAATTGGTTTTTGCTGCCGATAAAAGGTTTCTATCAATTGAATAGAAGTTGTATCATTGGCAAGGTCCCACATCGGGCCATGGCCGCCCGGATAAAATACAGCATCATAATCAGCTGCGTTTACCCCACTTAATTTTACAGTTTTAGCTAGTTTTTCCTGCAAAGCGGCATCTTTATCAAAACGATGTGTAGCTTCTGTCTGGAAATCAGGGAGCTCACTTTTAGGATCAATTGGAGGCTGTCCGCCTTTAGGTGATGCTAAGGTCAGTTCAGCGCCTGCATCGGCCAATACATAATAAGGTGCAGCGAATTCTTCTACCCAAAAACCTGTTTTTTCACCAGTGTTACCTAACTCACTATGTGAGGTTAATACAATCAGTACTTTCATATTTATTTGTTTTAGATTTTTACAACCATTTTGCCTTCATTTTTACCTTCAAACAGATTCATAAATGCTGCCGGGATATTATTGAAGCCATCGACTATAGTTTCCGAATAATTTAATTTGTCCTCTTTAAGCCAGCTGGTTAATTGTGCAAGTGCTTCAGGAGCTTTAGCTGCAAATTCTGATACAATAAACCCGCGCATTAATACACTTTTTGTAACCAGTATAGTATCTAATCTCATACCTTTCTGTGCTTCTGTATTATTGTATAAAGAGATTGCACCACAAACTGGTACACGTGCATATCTGTTCAGGTTTAACATAACCGCATCAGAAATATCACCGCCAACGTTATCAAAATAGACGTCAACACCATCAGGACAAGCCTCCTTGATGGCTTCTTTCATATTCTTAGTTGTTTTATAATTGATAGCTTCATCAAACCCAAAGCGGTTTTTCAGAAGTTCTGTTTTTTCGTCAGTACCAGCAATCCCTACTACACGGCAACCCAGAATCTTGCCAATCTGGCCAACAATACTCCCTACAGCACCTGCTGCCCCCGAAACAACAATAGTCTCGCCTGCTTTTGGTTTACCTATTTCTGTTAAACCCAGGTAAGCAGTCAAACCAGTCATGCCTAATGCACCCAGGTAAGCACTAAGCGGAGCCGCTTTTGCATCCACTATGGAAAGTCCTGTTCCATTTGAAGTTTGATATTCTTTCCATTGTAAACCTCCGGAAACAAAATCGCCTTTACTGAATTTTGGATGGTTAGATTCAATGACTTCGGCAATGATGCCAGATTGTATGGGCTCATGTAATTGAAAGGGGGGTATATATGATTTTGAATCATTCATTCTTCCTCTCAGATAAGGATCAACAGACACATATAGTGTTTTAAGTAAAACTTCATTTTCGCCAGCCTGAGGCATAACCTCAGTGATAAATTTAAAGTTGCTAAGCTGTGGTTTTCCAACAGGCCTGCTATCTAAGGTGATTATATTATTCATCATTAATTGTTTTTATAAGTAATCCTTGTTATTTCCCTGGATTTATAGTCCATGGATTATATTTAGTCAAATTTTTTTAATCTCTCATTTTATCTAAAAGATCATTTAATAAATTAGCTTGTTCGTCATTCATTTGAACAGGGATCTGATTTAAAATTTTTCTGCCCTGTATTCTTAATCTTTCTCCTTCGGGAGTAAGTTTAACATAAACAACACGCTGATCAGAAAGGTTTCGTTCCTTTTGAATTAATCCTTTTTCCATAAGTTTATTGAGCAGGCGTGATACATTTGGCATCCGGTCAATTAAACGGTCTTTGATTAAGTTAACAGTAGCTGTATGCTGAGGTTGCCCATTCAAGATGCTTAAAACATTAAACTGCTGTAATGACAGTCCGGTAGGTTTTAAAGAAACAGCAATTTTGTTTGAAATCCAGTTCGCAGTAAAAATAATGTTGGTACTTACTCTTTGCTGAGGGGTTAAAAACTGATGCTGTAATTCATCTTCTATTTTCATACTGCAAATATATATTCCATGGATGGTAATTTTCAGAAATCTTCTGTTTTTTACATTTTATTGATGTTAAGGGCAGGCCAAATAACTAATTTAGAGATCAAAAGAGGAATTAAAAAAGATGGGCCTAAATGATTTAAATCTAGATTATGATGGGAATAATGTCTGTATTACCATTAAAAGCAAGGTGAGTTTAATATTCCGGATTTTTCTGATCAGCTCTAATTTAGTTTTAGCAGGGATGATTATACTCGCTATAGTTTTGTCTATGCCCGCGTTTACTTTAGCCATTGTGATGCTTTTATTGTTTTCTTTAAGATATACCTTATGGAATTTGTATGGCAGGGAAAAACTGACCATCAATAAGAGATTGGTAAGCTATAGCCACAGCTGTCTTTTTTTTAAAACTCATCTGCATACCAAAAGAATCGGGAAAAGATTAACAGTAGTTCCTTATGAGCTATATGGACAGGGGAAGGTAAGAATGGTTAATATCGTATTCGAGGCTTGTAATGTAAACAACGTACCCGAAAATGTATATGAATTTTCTTTGCCCGTCCGTGTCGAACAGGCAGAGATGATTAGTTATATGCTGAGTCTGTTATACCTGAATAAGGTGAATTTTGATTTCAACAAAACTAAGATCTGCGCAAATTAATTAATATCCTTTTTCCGTGAGCCTGTTCATAATATCCGCTCCGATTTTTTCACCCCACATCCTTCCTGCCTGCATCGACTCTTGCATAATAACTGGTGTCTTTTCGGCAAATTTCTTTCCCGCCGGAGTTTTATAGAAAGCGGTAATACTATCAATATCTTCCTTTGATAAATGCTTTTGATAGATCGGGGAAAGCAGGTCCAGTAAATCTTCTATTCCGACTTTCTGAAAGCTTGTTTCAAACTCAGTCCAGACCTCTGCTTTTACCTCTGTCTTTTGGGCTTTAAAGGTGGTCATCATCTGGCTGATAATAGCTTTAAATGTATTCTCGGTTCCATTGGCAATCATCATTTGCTTAACACTTTCCCTGTAGGCGGTATTGTCCTGGCCAAATGATAAAGTGGCTGTAAGTAAGATCAGAGAAAATAACAGGATGATGGTCTTCATTTCAGGTAATATTTAATTGTTTCGTCTATGTATTTAATGAAGTAATTAGTTGATGCAATGTTAACGAAAAAATAGTAAGCGCCCAATAGGTTATATGAAGGTCCTTGTTGATACCATTGCTGTATAAGGGCTGTAATTGGGTTTAATTTTATGTTAATAATATTTTTTTATCAATAATGATACATCTGTATTTCAGCAATAATATTATATTTGGAATAGAGTAAGACGCTGTTTAGAAGGTTGGTGGGAAACGTATTAAATAAAAAAACTGAAAATTAATACCTATACAATTATATATGAAACCTAACCAAATAATATATATATGCAACCTGAAGAACCAAATTCAAGAAGAAACTTCATTAAAAAAACGGCTGTGGGACTGGCCGTATTTTCTATTGTCCCTAGGTATGTCCTTGGTGGAAACGGATTTATAGCACCAAGTGACAAATTAACTAAAGCTGTTATCGGTGTCGGTGGAATGGGCCGGAACCATTTTCCTTATGATGGTACACAGGTAGTTGCGATTTGCGACGTGGATAAAAGACATCTGGCGCTGGCTTTGCCTATGCTGGATAAAGGGGTTAAAACTTTTAGTGATTACAGAGAACTGATTAAACTTCCTGAAGTAGATATCGTGCATATTGCTACGCCACCGCACTGGCATGGTATTATGTCTGTGGATGCTGCAAATGCTGGTAAAGATATCTGGTGTGAAAAGCCAATGACCCATAGTATCGGTGAGGGGAAAAGGGTAATGGAGGCAGTACAGCAGCATGGAAGGATCTTTCGTCTCAATACCTGGTTTAGGTTTAAAGATGACTTCTATGGAATGGGTACACCTGTGAAACCTATTAAAAAACTGGTTGATAGCGGATTGCTGGGCTGGCCTTTAAAGGTTACCGTAGGAAAGCATACTGGATTTGACTGGAAATTTTACTGGGTAGGAAAAGACAATTTACCTGTTGAATCTGTACCTGCAGAATTAGATTATGAAGCATGGCTGGGGCCGGCACAATATAAACCATACAGTGCACACCGTGTACATCAGACTTTCCGTGGTTACTGGGATTATGATGGGGGTGGGTTAAGTGATATGGGGCAACACTATATTGACCCGATTCAATACTTTTTAGGTAAGGATGATACCAATCCCGTTTCGGTCGAAATAGATGCACCACAACAACATAGTGATGCCGTTGGTGCCTGGAGGAGAATTACTTATACTTATGAAGATGGATGCCAGATCATTTTAGATGGTGAAGGAAAAGATACGAATGTACCTTATATAGAGGGGCCAAAAGGCAAATTATATCCGGGATTTAAGTCGGATATCCCTGATCTGGATAGGAAACTGGCTGGTTTCCCTGAGCCTGCACCGCAGGTAACCGATTTTTCACAAGCGGTTAAAACCAGACAGCAATTTGCTTTAAATGAGCAGAACGGTTACAGATCATGCAATATCATTAATATGGGATTGGTTGCTTTGCGATTGGGGCGCTCTTTAAAGTTTGATCCCGTAAAACAGGTGTTTATAGACGATGATGCAGCTAACAGGTTGCTGAACCCTGTTTTACGTGCACCCTGGACTATTTAACGAATTCATTCTTTCTTAACAAACTTCCTAATTATTTCATCTGATGATAAAAAAGATATTTTTTATACTGCTGGCTGCCGTCCTGTTACAAAATAGCATTTCTGCTCAGGAAAAGGCCGACCAGCGTACCATTACAACCCGAATAGCTGATCTGTATGCGCAATTACCAGCTCAGAATTCTGAACTGTTAAACGCAGGGATGAAGGAAATCTCCAGTATGGGAGAAGATGGTTATGCGACTATGATCGGTGGTATGGCTGCCGAAGGTAAAGGGAATAATGCTTTACTGGAATATGCAGTAGGCGGTTACTCAGCTTATGTGAGTAAAGCAGGCCGTGAAGAGGCGAAAAAAATGAGTATTAATGCCTATTGTAAAGCTTTAGGTAAATTATCTGATAACCAGAATAAATCATTTATTATCAGTCAGCTGGAATTAGTTGGCGATGATAGTGCTATTTCCTGTCTACAAGGATTTCTGACCGATGTTCAGCTGGCAGATCCTGCAGCAAGGGCTTTAGTGAAAATCAATTCCCCGGCTTCAAAAAGTGCTTTATTAAATGGTTTAGGTAAAGCAAACGGCCAGGCGCAACAGGCAATTGTAAATGCCTTAGGTGATAGCCGTTTAAAAGAAGCTGCAGGGCCTGTTAATGCTTTGGTCGCTACAGCAGATCAGGATTTGAAAAAAGTAGCTTTATATGCACTGGCGAATATTGCTGATCCTTCGTCCGAAAAAATAATGACTGCAGAAGCCGAAAAAAGTGGCTTTCAATATGAAAATACGAACGCAACTGCGTCTGCATTACTTTATACAGAAATGTTGCTTAAAGACGGGAACAACACCTTGTCTGGTCAGATTGCTGAATCCTTTTTAAAACAAGCTACGGCAGATAACCAGGTAGGTATTCGTTCTGCTGCACTGAAAATATTGGTGGATAGCCGTAAAAATGAAAGCTCAAACATTCTGATTACTGCAGCCGGCGATAAAAATATCCAGTACCGTGCTGCTGCATTAAAATTTTCAGCTCCCTATCTGAACCCTGCTTCTGCAGCACTCTGGATTGATAAAATGGAGAAATCTGACGCGGTCATTAAAGCAGAAATCGTAACTATGTTAGGGGCAAACCGAACAAAAGAAGCTTTGCCTGCTATACTTAAATTATTGAACAGCAAAGATGAGCAGGTTAAATTTGGGGCTATCGTTGCAGCTGCAAATATTGGTCAGAGCCAGGTTTTGAATGAACTTTTGCAGGTGATGGGTAAAGGCGATGCAAAGACTGCAGAAGTGGTCTCAGGCGCAATTCAAAGAATGAAAGGTGAGGGTATCCCTGCCACTTTAGCACAGGCTATACCGAAGGCAAATCCTGCTTTTCAGATTGCTTTAGTTGACTTACTGGCCTGCCGCGCAGCAAATGATCAGCTTGCTGCAGTGTCTGTTTTACTTAAAAGTAAGAATGAGAAGGTCAGACAGGCAGCTTTTGCTTCCTTAAAACAGCTGGTAACCAGTGCCGATCTTCCGCAGTTATTTACATTATTAAATACGACCAGCGATCAGACTTCTTTAACCGCTGTACAGGATGCAATTATTGCTGCGAATAAAGGGACAGCGAACAGAGATCAGCAGGCAGATCAGTTATTACAACAAATGAGCACTGCAACTGAAGATAAAAAGCCTTTGTTTTATAAAATGCTGGCTGGTCTGGGAGGTAAAAAGTCATTAGAAGCAGTTCAGAATGGTTTCAAGACAGGAAATGAGCTCAATCAGAAAGCTGCAATAGCAGCACTGGCTTTTTGGACTGACAGCGAAGCAGCCAGACCGCTGATTCAGCTGGCAGGACAAACAAAAAATAGTGACTTTGCTAACCAGGCTATTGAAGGCTATCTGGGCTTAATCAGAAAAGCTGATTATCCTGCGGAGCAGAAATTACTGTTATTGCGTGAGGCGATGAGCCTGGCAAAAACAACTGCACAGCAACAGGAAATCTTAAAAGATCTGGAAAATGCGAAATCATTTAATTCATTGATTTTTGCCGGGAAATATCTGGATGATCCGGCATTACAGGCCACTGCCGCGAATACTGTGATGAATATTGCATTAGCAGATAAATCTTATCATGGGACACTGGTAAAGAGTTTATTGGATAAGACCATGCTTAAGCTAAAAGGGGCAGACGGTGAGTATCAGAAACAGGCGATCAGAAAATATCTTGCAGAGATGCCAAAAGAAGAAGGTTTTGTGACCATGTTTAATGGTAAAGATCTGACTGGCTGGCAGGGTTTAGTTGAAGATCCAATCAAAAGGTCTAAAATGGACCCGAAAGCTTTAGCGGCAGCACAGGAAAAAGCAAATATCGAAATGCTGGATAGCTGGCATGTAGTAAATGGTGAGCTGCTGTTTATGAGTCATGGAAATAACCTGGCTACGATTAAAAAATATGGTGATTTTGAGATGCTGGTAGACTGGAAAATTATTGATGATCATAAACAAAAAGGGGATGCCGGGATTTATTTGCGTGGCTCACCACAGGTTCAGATTTGGGATAATGCACGTATAAGTGATGGTGCACAGGTTGGCTCCGGTGGCTTGTATAACAACCAGGTTAATGAAAGCAAACCTTTAAAAGTTGCTGACAATAAACTTGATGAGTGGAATACCTTCCGTATTTTAATGAAAGGAGACCGGGTAACGGTTCATCTGAACGGAGAACTGGTTACTGACAATGTAATTCTTGAAAATTACTGGGATAGAAAGCTGCCAATATTCTCAGAAGAACAGATTGAATTGCAGGCACATGGATCTCCGGTGGCTTACCGTGATGTTTATATCAGAGAAATCCCCCGTGCAAAACCATTTGAATTAAGTGCAGCAGAGAAAAAGGAAGGGTTTAAAGTTCTGTTCGATGGTACTAATATGTATAACTGGATGGGAAATACCACTGATTATGTGATTGAAGATGGAAATATTGCTATCCGTCCGAAACCAGGAAAAGGTTCAGGAGGTAATTTATTCACTAAAGATGAATACAGCAATTTCATATTCCGTTTTGAGTTTCAGCTGACTCCGGGTGCAAACAATGGGTTGGGCATCAGGGCACCGCTTACCGGTGATGCTGCTTATGAAGGGATGGAATTACAAATCCTGGATGACGATGCACCAATTTATAAAGATCTGCATGTATATCAGTATCATGGATCAATTTATGGAACTATACCAGCAAAAAGAGGTTTTCTGAAGCCTGTTGGAGAATGGAACTATGAAGAAGTAATTGTGAAAGGGCCAAAAGTTAAAGTGATCCTGAATGGTACATCAATTTTAGATGCTGATCTCACAGATGCCCGTAAAAATGGGGCTGCCGATGGGCAGAAACATCCCGGTTTAATGCGTGATAGCGGTCATATTGGTTTTCTTGGACATGGCTCTCCGGTACAGTTCAGAAATATAAGAATCAAAGATTTAGGAAAATAATTAACAGTCTGTTTCAAAAGACATTTAAAAGGATAATTTATGATCGAAGAAAAAAAAGACTCAGCTCCTGATAATTCAAGAAGAGACTTTATTAAAAATTCTGCTATTGCTGCGGCTGCATTTATGATCGTACCGCGGTATGTTTTAGGAGGAAAAGGATTTTTAGCACCGAGTGACCGTTTAATGGTTGCAGGTGTTGGTGTTGGCGGAAAAGGAGAGAGTAACCTATATAATATATACAAAGGAGGCAAAGCAGATATTGCTTTCCTGTGCGATGTGGATGACAGGCGTGCTGCGGTTTCAGTAAAAAACTTTCCTAAGGCAAAATACTATAAAGATTATCGTGAAATGCTCGATAAAGAAGGGAAAAACATTGATGGGGTAGTAGTTTCTACACCAGATCATAACCATGCAATGATTGCAATGGCTGCCATGCAATTAGGAAAACATGTTTATGTAGAGAAACCTTTGTCACATGATATTTATGAGGCACGCCAGTTAACAGAGGCCGCAAGCCGTTACCGCGTAGTTACACAAATGGGTAATCAGGGTGCTTCGGGTGATGGAGTGAGACAATTACAGGACTGGTGTGATGATGGTGTTATTGGTAAAGTACAGAAAGTTTATTGCTGGACTGACCGTCCGATATGGCCTCAGGGAATTCCCTGGCCGGCTAATGGGGGGATAGTCCCAAAAGAACTGGACTGGGACCTTTGGTTAGGCAGTGCCCAAAACAAACCCTATATTGAAAAACTGGTTCCTTTTAACTGGAGAGGCTGGTGGGATTTTGGGACAGGTGCAATCGGGGATATGGGCTGTCATTTGGTTGAACCTCCATTCCGGGTTTTAGGGTTAAGTACACCAATTGATGTGCAATGCAGTGTTGGGAGTGTTTATGTAGATGAATTCAAACGCGGATACTTCCCGGATAGCTGTCCTCCTTCAAGTCATGTAATTATGACCTTTGAAAAAACGAAGAAAACAAAAGACAATTTGCAGATACACTGGATGGACGGGGGGATTAAACCTGCACGTCCCGAAGAGCTCGGTGCAAATGAAAGCTTTGGAACCAATGGCGTTTTATTTGAAGGGACGAAAGGGAAAATGATGTGCGATGTTTATGGATCTAATCCAAGGCTTTTACCTTTATCCCGAAATAACGAAGTGCATACCAAACAGAGAATAGAGAGAGTAAAAGGTGGGGTAGACGGGCACTACTGGCAATGGGTGGAAGCCGCCATTGCTGGTTATGGTAAAATACAGTTAAGCTCTCCATTTGATATTGCAGGCCCACTGACTGAAACACTTTTGATCGCAAACCTGGCTATCAGGGGTACAGAAATACAGAAAGCAAAAGCAGGCGGAAATGGTTTTGATTATCCGGGAAGGGATATTAAATTAGTATGGGACAAACAAAATTTAAGAGTTACAAATTTTGATGAAGTCAACCAGTATGTGAAAAGAGAATATCGTAAAGGGTGGAGTTTAGGCGTATAATTTATAAGAAATGTATTTAGAAAAAAAGAATCTGCGGGTCCTTGTAGTAGGTTGCGGTAACATGGGGTCTTCCCATGCTACCGCTTACCATACCCTGGACGGTTTTGAAATATGTGGTCTGGTTTCAACCGGTAACAGCAAAGTCGTATTGAATGAAAAACTGGGTGGTAATTATCCACTTTTCAGTGACTATGAACAGGCACTGAAAACAACTGCTCCGGATGCGGTCTGTATCTCGACTTATCCTGATACCCATGAGGCTTTTGCAATTAGAGCAATGGAGCATGGCTGTCATGTCTTTATAGAAAAGCCACTGGCAGATTCTATTGAAGGCGCGGAACGGGTTGCGGAGGCAGCAAAGAAGTTTGGGAAGAAATTGTTAATAGGTTATATTTTACGCTATCACCCTTCATGGCAGAAATTTATAGAACTCTCTGCCCAAATGGGTAAACCATTAGTGATGCGGATGAATTTAAATCAGCAAAGTCAGGGTGCTAAATGGACAGTCCACCGTAATTTGCTGAAGAGTTTAAGCCCCATAGTGGATTGTGGTGTGCATTATATCGATGTCATGTGTCAGATGACCCGGTCAAAGCCTGTTCAGGTCAGTGCTATAGGGGCAAGGCTTACGGATGATATTCACAGGGACAGCTATAATTACGGACAGCTGCAAATCCGTTTTGAAGATGGCTCAGTAGGCTGGTATGAGTCTGGCTGGGGCCCTATGATTAGTGAAACCGCCTTTTTTATCAAAGATGTGATCGGACCAAAGGGATCTGTATCAATTGTGGCTAAGGATGCTGGCAGTGCAGGTAAATCTGATTCTATAGCTGCACATACAAAAACGGAATCTATTAAAGTACATTATGCCGATTTAGATAGTCATGACCGTTTTGCAAAACAAGACACCTGGGTTGATCTGACGGATGAGCCCGATCATCAGGAACTCTGTAACCGTGAACAACGTTATTTCCTGAAATCAATCCGGGAAAATATTGATCTGGCTAATTCTACAAATGATGCGATAAATAGTCTTAAAATTGCTTTTGCATGCGATGAATCAGTAAAAACTGGAAAAATGATAATGCTTTCATTAGCTTAGCTAAAATTTATTACATAAATCCGTTTTTTATATGCTTGTCTTTGGTACAGAAATGGAGCTGATCACCTTCATTTTTGTGTTATTCGAATGTCTGATATTCTTTTTTCAGTTTATCTATTATTTGTGCAGGCCGCAGGATAAAAAAAGACTGTTGTATTTAATATTACTGTTTTTATTGCTGTTTTATAATGTTGGTGCTAACATTTTTCCTGATCAGCACATTCCTTTACCAATCATTTTTCAGAATATAATTGCTTACAGCAGTGGTTTTTTGATGGCTTGTTATCTTCCCTATTACTTTTATAAAGTTTATAATTTGCAAAAACTGCGTTTTCTTGCACTTTATGGGGTACTTTTATTTGTCGCATTGCCATTTGTAGCCTTTTTTCTGATTGGTTATTCTCTTGATGGAGATATAGACAAAGCCAGTGAGCGCGGACTTTTTATACCGATGTTATACGGGGCATATTTTGTCTTTGCCATTTTTAAAGAATTATTTAAGAAGCTCCGTGAAAATATAAACAGTGAAAATATAATTAGTACCGTCATTGTTTGCTGTGCTGTTTTACCCTGGTCAATTTTACCTGTTGTAGTTTATATGGATAGCAGCCAGACCATAGAGGTCCTGGTCTGTAATACCGGCTTCTGTATAATGACTATCATTTTTATCAGGCAGTCTATCATAGAATCAAAAGCTGAATACAAATTATTACAGGAAATGAACAAGGCCAATCTTATACAGGAGGAAAGGTATGAGCAGAATTGTAAGTTTTATAATCTGACCACAAGAGAAACCGGAATCGTAAAATTAATCGATAAGGGATTAAAATATAAATCTATCGCCGAAGAACTCTTTATTTCTGAGAGAACAGTATCCAAACATGTCCAGAATATTTTTATAAAAGTTGGTGTCTCTAATAAAGTTGAGCTGATCAATAAACTCAATGAGTAAAATTTAAAAACCCTGTTTAAAGGGCATAAATCTATAAAATACGTTGTTTTACGTATTCAATTTACTTGTTTTTACGTATTGGGTTTACGCTGTGATGTGACGAGTTTTGTGAATAGGGTATTAACCTCCCGGGTGTGTTTTAGAATACAGGTTTGATTATAGCTGCTTATAGCTTTTATAATTAAAACCTGTATTTATATTTAATCAATTGACTATTTATAAGATGATAAAAAGTTTAGTTTCGGAAATAGAGAGACGGGGAAGTAAGGCTATAGACAGCTATCCGGGATTTGAATATCCAGTACACCTATTACGTAAATTTATATGTGCGGTAGACATCTTCACCATTTTACTTCAAGATGGTAAAATTGTTCATTACAGGGCAGCAGATACTAACCGTTTCAGAAGCTGGCTCATTGCCCATCAGGTAGAAGATATAAAGCCTGAACTGATAGAATCCTGATAACTCACTCTACTGGCTGCCGTAATATGGTTTTAAATTTTTCGGGTGGGGTTGTACGGAAATCACTCAGATAAATTTCATGGTGCAGCCCGGTTTTCTGTAATCCTTTTTGAGCTATAAAATCATGCAGTTGTTTAATAGTTTTTGTCTCTGTACTAAAAGGGCCGGTATGCATGACCTGGACTACATCTTTCTCCAGCATAGTGTATAGCTCGACTTCTTTGGCTAAAAGCAATTGTTTTCCTGATACTACATGTTCAATTGCAGTACATAATGATTCCTGCTTAATATATTCAGGTATACGGATTAATAATCTGTATTTCCATTGATTGCGCGGAGCGGATTCATCCATCTCCCAAAGCCCCTCTAATTTTGACACAACAAAGTCCTGCCTGATTGATTTATGTAAAAATTTAATGGTAAAAGCCGTTGCATATAAGGCTTGAACCTTATCGGCAAAATGTTGTTCATTTGGATCTCCTATGCCTGAAATTGCTATGTATTTTGCACGTCCCATACCCAATAGCGCAGGTGCTTTACCAGCAGAATAATAAGTTTTAAACAGTTTTGTCAGATCTAATTTTTCCATGTTATTTTTTTGAATTGCTAAGAAACAGATCGGTAGTGACAACCCTATGTCAGCAGGAGAGAGAATTTTTTAAGGTAATTTTTTTGAAAGAGATGCAGTTAAAAACATAGATAAGCTTAAGTTTATGAACCAAATAATAAATAATATGATCAAACGGTTCCTTTTTAAATTAAGTTATATTTTTATAACTGCTGTTTTGCTGGTTCATACAGCAAATGCGCAATCAAAGATTAATCCTGACTCCATTAAGACTAAAATGCAATGGTTTGCTGATGCAAAACTGGGTATATTCATTCATTGGGGTATCTATTCGGTCAACGGAATCGACGAAAGCTGGAGTTTTTATAATAAAAAGATTAGCCATGCTGATTACATGAAACAGCTAAAAGGGTTTACTGCCTCCGGGTATAATCCAGAAGAGTGGGCAGCACTAATCAAAGAGAGCGGGGCTAAATATGCAGTAATGACCACAAAACATCATGATGGTGTAGCCCTTTGGAATACCAGGCAGAAACATTATAATGTAGTTAAAAATACACCTGCAAAGCGGGATCTGCTGACTCCTTTTTACGCCGCTTTAGATAAACAGGGGATTAAGCGCGGTGCTTATTATTCTTTAATAGACTGGAGTTCTGTGGATTATCCGGCTTTTACAAAAGACAGTACCCGTTATAAAATTAGTGAAGATCCAGCCCGCTGGCAGCGTTTCCTTACCTTTAACCAGGCACAGATTGATGAACTGAATAAATCTTTCAAACCCGATTTATGGTGGTTTGACGGAGATTGGGAGCATTCTGCTGAAGAATGGAAAGCACCTTCAATCCGTAAAAATATTTTAAGTTTAAAACCAGATGCTATCCTGAACGGACGTTTACAGGGTTATGGTGATTATGATACACCCGAGCAAAATTTTCCGGTAAGCAGACCTAAATTCAATTGGTGGGAACTTTGTATGACGATCAATAATAACTGGGGATATCAGCCTCAGGATACCGCATGGAAAACACCGGTTGAGATCATCTCTATTTTTGCAGATGCGATCAGCAATGGTGGCAATATGCTTTTGGATATTGGTCCAAAAGAAGATGGAACAATTCCAGCGCAGGAAGTTCATCTTTTAAAAGAACTGGGCAAATGGAATAAGAAACATGCAGAAGCTATATTTAATACGGTAGGCGGTTTACCGCAAGGTCATTTTTATGGACCTACTACTTTATCAAAAGACTCTACTGTGCTTTATTTATTTCTGCCAGGAAAGGTCTCTGGAAATATTGTAGTCAAAGGGCTGAAGAATACAATCAAAAAAATCCGTGTTGTTGGTACTTCCACAACTATCGAACCAAAGGTTGTTGGTAAAATTTCATGGAGCCCGGTTCCAGGTTTGGTATTTATTGATGTTCCTGCAGATACACAGGATGAATATATGTCTGTACTGGCATTGGAACTGGATAAACCTGTTAGTCTGTATCAGGGGCAGGGTGGGTTGAAATAGCCTTATGATAAATATTTATAGATATCAATATATTTACACCTCAATATATCTTTGTATAAATATATTGGGGTGTAAATTATATTAACTGCTTAATGTACAAAGATATCCTGGACCTCTTCCAATGATTTACCTTTGGTCTCAGGAACCATTTTGAAAACCACAAAGAACGAAATCAGGCAGCAGGAAGCAAAAAAACAGAAGGTAAGTGCTGGTCCGGCAGAACCTAATAACACAGGGGTCAGCTGCCCTACAATAGTATCCGCAATCCACATGACCATGATACTTAAACCCATGGCTCTTCCACGGATCCTTGTTGGGAAAATCTCTGCTGCGATGACAAATTTCAGAGGCCCGATAGAAAAAGCAAAACAGGCTAGAAACAAAATAATACTGATCACCAGTCCCATATTATTTGTTGCACCACTGTAAAAGCACCAGCCTGTGAAAAACAAGGCTATCGTAGCACCAATTGAACCGATAATATAAAGTGGTCTGCGCCCCATTTTGTCAACTTTCCAGACTGCAATCAAGGTGAAAAGAAAATTGGCCAGTCCAAAAATAACCTGACTTAAGAGCGCATTGCTGATGTTGATCCCTGCGTCATTTAAAATACGGGGACCATAATAAATAATTGCGTTGATGCCGCTAAACTGAGAGAACAGAGGCAATAGTAAACCTATCAATAACGGTCTTCTCATCTCTTTTGCGAACAAATCTTTATAGGAACCTGATTCCTGTCCTGATGTTTTGCTGATCAGGTGCAACTCTTCATTTGTGCTTGCAGTACCATTGATCCTGTTTAAGATTTTGATCCCTTCCTGCTCTTTGCCTTGTTGAATTAACCATCTTGGGCTTTCCGGCACAAACAACAAACCAGTTAAAAATAATAATGAAGGGACAAAACCAAGACCAAGCATGGCTCTCCAGACCTCTTTGATCAGTATATAATCTAAAAGACTGCCCAGTGATTGATGATGATAGGTAAAAGACAAGTTCAGCAAACCAGCATTGGTCAGGTAAGCGATCAGTATCCCTGCGGTAATCGCTAATTGATAAAAAGTAACCAGGCGGCCGCGGATTGAAGCCGGTGCGATCTCAGAGATATACAAGGGGGCGACAATGGACGCCACACCGACACCCATGCCACCCAGCATTCTTGCTAAAATCAATAAGGTATAATCAGCAGCAGCAGCCGTACCAATGGCAGAGCATAAAAACAGCATAGCTGATAACATCAGCATCTTTTTTCTTCCAAAGCGGTCGCTTAGTTCGCCGGCAAAGGCAACCCCGATAATACAGCCGACCAGGGCAGAAGAAACAAACCAGCCTTCTGCTGCCGGGGATAAGCTAAACTGCTGTTTTACAAAAGGTAATACACCTGAAATGACAGCCATATCAAAACCAAAAAGCAAACCGCCTAAGGTGGCAACTATGGTAATCGCTATGAGGAAAAGCTTTGATTGAGACGGAGGTGCCAGTGGTTTATTTTTTAGGTTCATGATTGCTTAAGGTTGATTTAGTTTTCAATACAAATAGTCATTATCCCTTTTGCAGGAAGGTTAAAGTGGTTCTCTAATGGTTTTTTGTGTGTTTCTAAAAGATCACTTTCCCAGATTTTTAAGGATGAATTATCTTTCGGGTTGACCGTCATTTTACTATCCTGATCACCACAATTTACCAGTTGTACTATCGTGCTTTTTCCGTCATCGGCTTTTTTGAATGTTTCGACATAGACATTCTCTCCCTGGATAGTAAAGGGTAAGCCCTTTTCATCTGGTACAGCTCTGGCGACAAGCAATGGCTGATGCGTATTCAATCCAGACTGGTTAGCCTGGAAACTATTGTATCCATGCTCATGCGTCTGTATAAAATAGTGAAAAGTGACCTGCCCCTGCTGATCGGCCCTGAAATTAGTATGCCATAAATTATTCATCACCCACGAATAAATATGGGAAGATTGGGGCGTAAATGCTAACCAAAGCGGTGCATGGGGCAATCCTCCAAGTAAATTGGCTGTAGTGATCTTTCCGATTTCAAATAGTGGCGCATCCGGGCTTGACCAGGTAATCCCGTAAGAACTATTGGATAAATCTACCCATCGCTGCATCGTATACCAGTTTCTGTTTGCATAAGGTAACTGATCAGTTTCTGCAGCTGCACTTGCCCAGGGAATACTATAACGCACCTTTGCATCCGGTACATGAAATGGAAATGCGAAATGAACACTTTCCTTTTTTCTGATCGCCTTTTTATCAATGGTATTGATCAGTTCAATTTTATCAAGACCATTGACCAGACGTATTTCCCTGGTTAATCCCGCTGTACCAGGCGCGGCAGAGCTAACTAACAGACTGACTACCAATGGGCCTTTTTCTTTAATTATAATCCGGGCATCCGTACTGGTCTGGATTTTCTCAATAGAATCGCCAGGCATATACAAATATTGGTTAAGACCGGCAGAATCTGCGTTCACATAATCCCTGTTGGCCGCTATCTTAATTAATTTCTTAATATTCCCTGTTTTTGAGGAAATCTCTAATTTATAAATCCCGTTGCTCAGTGAATTTGCAGAAATTTGGGCCGGGCCTTTAACCTGTCCTTTCGTATAAGCTTTCCCCTGATGAATGCTAAAAGTACTTTTCCCCATCTGTGGGATTTGTTCTGCTATAAAAGCGAGTTCACCGGTACTTAAACGCTGAGAAGGAACAGGCTTGCCTGCAGGATCTTTCACCAGGTCACCAGCTTTACTTAAAGCAGCAGGCACATAAACGACATCTGTACGCGGCCAGGAAACCGTATTGTAAACAGCTATCTGATTACTATTCTTTGCCGCATTATCTTGCTCAACAGGTTGCTGTAAAGATTCGGCAGTTAAATTATCGACAAGCTCTTTAGCTTTCCATACATAAGATTGTTTCACTGCCCATTCACTTTTTACCTTTTCATCATCAGGATGAGAAACACTATTGAATGCGCCCCAGGTATGTTCATTAAACAGCAATAAGTTTTTCCAGCTTTCCTCAAAAGCTTTGACAGGGTAAGCTGTTTTGTTACGGATAGCCCAAACCGCGTCAGCTTGCTTCAGCTGATCTGATAACCTGCGGCTCAAAGCGGTTTCTCTGGCTGCAGACGATACACCATCCGTCCAGTATTCTGTATAATCTCCTGCAAAAGAAGGGATTTTATCTGCATACTTTTTCTCAAAATCAGTAAAAAACTGTTGAGTTGAGGTGATCACCAGTTGAGGTGAAGCATATTTCTCATTCCATGCTTTAACTGCATCCGGTAACTCCGGGTCAATCGGGGCATTATCACTCATCGCCCAGGTCAATATGGACATATTATAGGGAAAACCTTTTTGTGCCAGTTCATCCAGGTACCCAAACAAATAAGGGTTCAGGAAATTTTGAGAAGGATGGCCTGTATAAAAAGGCTTCGGCTCATCTATCGTGAAAAAATTAGGTATTTTATCCCCTTTTAACTGGTAACCAAGAGAATAAGGCTGGCATTGCCAGAAAAGTAATTTTTGTTTGCCGGAAGGCGAAAGCCAGTAAAAAGGTTTATCCTGCCATTGCGCTAAATTACCTATCCGGTCAGAAGCATTCGGGCCTGATAAAAAATATCTGATGCCTGTTTGTTCAACCTGCGCAGCTAAACCCCAGGACGCTCCCGGTACATCCCCCTGAAAAAGTGTATTGATCTCAATTCCCTGTTCTTTAGCCAGTTTTTGAGATTTGGAAAACATTTGCATTAACTGTCTGGAATCCGTCAGGCTGGTATTGATATTGCCGTAAGCCCCATCCAGGTTAATCCATCCTTTTTTTACTGCATTCCAGAACCTGTCTTTCTTCTGCTGGCTGGCAGTAGCAAGATAATTATCAACTACCCATATCGCTTCTGTAGTCCATTTAAAACGGGCAGCCTCAGGGTAATACTGTGTCTTTTCTGCAAGAGCAATTGACTCATCAATATTATCTTCATGTAATTGGAGAACTTTAGCCTGCGTATTGGTATAGCCAATATCCACATGCGAATGTGGCAGGACATAGATGGTCCATGTTCTTGCAGGTTCGACAATACAACGTGTTTTATAGGTTTGGTTACCGGTTAAAATAGAAACAGTTAACTGAGTCGCTTTAGTCACAGCAGGGCCTGGTAAAGGAATTTCAAGTGTTTCAATCCCATTTTTATTAGCCGGAATGACACTATTCTCTTCCAGGCCATTGAAGGAGACGGCGATTTTTGTCTGCTGATAATTCTTACCATTTATAAAAATCAGCCGGACCATTCTTCTGCTTTCTCCATGATATTTCAGATAAGCTATAGTAGGTTGAAGTTGTACATCATTAAAGGCGGTTCCATTTTTCTGAGCCAGCGTGTTCAAACTGATACTGCTCAGCAAAAGGAGCAAAAGAGCATTAAAGTACCTGTTAGGAGTCATTTTCATGAGCGGGGGATAATTAATTAACAACATTCTTCTTTTACAAAAGCAGCAATAACTTTTGCACGGTTTTTACTTTGATTGATCAGTTCATATCGGATGGCATCTGCCGGAATGATCAGGGTTTCTGCATAATGGATCTCCAGTTCCAGCTCACCCGTTTTAACAATGATACAATCACCTTCTACCAGGCTGAGGATATGACACTGGCCATTTGTAGCTGCTTTGATGACGGTATCAAATTCAAAACGCTGTACAGCATAAAAATGATCAGGATGGGTAGCCAGGTTAATCAGCTGCCAGTCAGTACCCTGTTCTATTACAGTCTGTTTAGCAATCAGCGTATCAAGCACTGTTTTGCCCTTTCTTTCAAAGTTCAGGTTGGCAAAAGCGCGTTCAATATTTAACGGACGGGGTTTCCCGTTTAAATCAGGACGTAACCAGTCGTACATTTTAAAGGTGAAGATATAAGGGGTTGCACTGATTTCCAGCACCAGATTATTTTTACCAGAGCTGTGAACTGTACCATTGGGAATCAAAAACAAGTCATGTTTTTTAGATTTAAATGTCTGTACATAGTCTTCTACAACTACAGGGATTTGATGTTTAAAACTATCTTCTATTACCTGTTTAAATTCTTCTCTGTCAATGTTTTCCTGAAAACCCAGGTATACCTTCGCATCCTTTTGATGATCCAGGATATAATAAGTCTCATCCTGCGTAAAATCCTCACCAAAATGTTCTTTAGTATAAGCTACAGAAGGATGGCATTGCAGCGATAATTTACCGCCATCCATCGTATCCAGAAAATCAAAGCGTATAGGGAAATTATAACCGAAGCGTTCAGCGGCTTTACCCAGAATAGCTTTATTATTATGAAAAAGAAGCAGATCAAAGGAAACCTCCAGCATGCTGCCTTCGTTTTCTAAGATAATCCCGTTTTCCGGAGTGATCAGTTCGAATGACCAGGCATAGTTGACTACTTCCTGGTTTAAGCCACTGATGTTGTTTTTAATCCATTGTCCTCCCCAAACACCAGGCTCAAACCACGGTCTTGCCCTAAAAGCATGTTTTGACATTTCATTTAATGCAGTACGAAGGTCCTGGCCACTGATCCAGGAGATTTCCGTAACCCTTTGTTCATCGATGATGATATCGATGCGTGCTAATAACTGTTGTTTATGTTTGTTTAAAACAGGCCAGTCAATAAAATAGAAGCGTTTATATTGGGTTTTAGGATCGGAAAAATTTGCGGCGCCAAGATTAAAAAGAAGACCGGCCCTTGAACGAAATTGAATCTCATTTTTCGGGACATCAATATAAATGAGCTTTGCATCCGGTTTTGCCAGTGCAGCCCCGCAGCCATAGAAAATAGTGAATTCCTGATGTATACCCTGGCCAATGAAGTCGAGTTTCCCGGAATCGAAAAAGTCTTTCAGCTGCCCCTGATATTGTTTGCCAAATACAGGATCATGCTGCCGGAGGTGATCCTGTATCATTTCATCAATAACAATTGCTGGTTTTAAGGCAGCATCAATAGCAATCCAGTTTACCTGTTGGCCATTTGCAGTTAAATGCTGATCGAGCTTTGAAATAAACTGATCCCAGTAAACACCAGAATAACCATCAATTACTACATCTTTTTTCTGATCAGTGATCCATTTAGCCAGACTATTGAAGTCATGATGAATAGTTCCTTTAATTTTAAAAGCAGGGTAGATATCATATCCCTGCTGAGTTGTTGGTACTCTTTTTTCTGGAATAATAAACTGTGCTGTATTTCTCAGCTTAGTGATGTCTGTATTGATTCCGTCTTTGTTGTAGGCAGTCATGAAATTTGATTAGTTATATGTTATAATGTCCAAACATATGACATTTCATTTAAATATTCAAAGACCTTTTAATGATGCTGTTAAAATTTAACTGTTTCTACGGCTTTCTACGGTGTAAATAAAGCTTTCAGCTTTGTAATAACCTAGATTATACTCCATTGCACGGTCTCCCTGGTCATATACAAATCTTTTTCTGGACAGGATAGGGCTCCCGGTTTCTACTTCTAATTTGCCGGCAATGAATTTACTTGCAGTTATTGCGCTGATCTCTTCTTTAGATAAATTGGCTATCACAGAATGTTCTGTTTCCAGCATTTCGTATAAAGGCTGTTTAAAATCTTCTTCTCCTGTAAGCCCGATCCGGGGATGGAAATAAGAGATGAAATACACAAAAGCACCTTCAGATCCACCACGTAAACGCTCTAGTTTCAGGATCTTTTTATCTGTTTTTATATCAAAAAAATTGGCAATGTGTTCATCGGGATATACCCAGCTTACATGCAGCTCATAATTTTTTACAGGTATTCCCCTAGCTTTCATTTCTTGCGAAAAACTTAACCAATTCATTGATTTAGAGCTTATTTTAGAGGGGGCTACCTTTGTTCCATAGCCTTTTTTTCTAACCAGTAATTCCTCGTATACCAATTTGTTCAATGCCTGTCTTAGTGTAGTTCTGGAGATGGCTAGTTTCTTTGCAAGCTCCACTTCATTAGGCAGCAATTTACCAGCCTGGTAAGCCGGGTCTTTGATGAGTTCTCTAAGCAGTAGTTCAGCCTGTATATGCAGTGGGATATGACTTTTATGGTCAATAGAAATATTCATGATGGATTTAATAATTATTCGATTATCGAAGACAAAAATACGCTTTTTAGTACATACATAGCAAATAGGAATGTAGGTATATATGTTTAGATGATTTGCATACCTTCAGATTTGAGATTGACCCTGAATTAATACTAATGAACAGAAATGTTACATGAACGAAAAAATGTGTGTGATGTGAATTGTTTTGTCGGCTATTATTTGAATAATAGATAAAAATCAAAAAATAGCTATAAAGAATAATCGTTTTACCACATCAAAAAAATGTCATTTAAAATTTGGAAATAACTAGAATACTTCTATGTTTGTACATAACTATTAACCAACCAAATATAAACAGCGACCTAATTTTTCTTAAAAGCAGAGTTTGGAAGCCTTTTATTTATCTTATTTAAATAAAAACTGAATGAAAAGACCTTTACTTCTTTTTTCTGCTGTTTTTTGTTTTTTACACTTGACTTCTACCGCTCAGGTAGCAGATAAGGCAGCATTGGCGAAATCAATCCGCTCGGATAGCCGTTTAGATACTATCCAGGCAAGAGCAATCAAATTACTTAACGGATTTTCTGCAGGCACATCTTATGATGAAGTATGGATCAGAGACTTTAACACTTTCATTAAAGGATCTTTGAAAATTCAATCCAAAGAAAAAGTGAGGAACATGCTCCTGATGTTTTTTAAAATTCAGGGGGAAGATGGTAATATCGTAGATGGTGTAGTGGATAGTGCAAAAGCAAATGGGGGATATCAATACCGGTATTCAGCTTTATTACCAGGTTGGGCAGCCCATAAGAACACAGTGGAAACCGATCAGGAATCCTCATTGGTACAGGCAGTTAAGAAATATATTGACCTTACCGGAGATGTATCTATCCTTTCTGAACAGATTAATGCTAAAACCATTTTGCAAAGAATGGAAGATTCTTTCTCTTATCTGCTGAAAGACAGATGGTCTGAGAAATATGGTCTGGTAAAAGGGGCCACAACTATCGACTGGGGTGATGTACAGCCAGAAAAAGGCTGGGGGGTAGCGATCAATGCGCATACCAGATGGGCCATAGATATTTACGATAATGCCATGTTTGTTATGGCTATTAATGATTTTCTGGCAATGAAGCCCAAAGCTTATCAAACCCAAAAAGACTGGGCCGCATTGGCAAGCAGTATAAAAGTCAATGTCCGGAAACATCTTTGGATGGCAGCAGAGCAGAAATACAGACCTCATATATACCTCAATGGCAGCCCTTTTTCAAAAACCTTTGAAGAAGACAAAATTTTGTATTCCGGTGGATCTGTATGTGCAATACTGGCTGGATTTAATACAAAAAAAGAGATAGAAAATATTAACCGTCAAATCGTAATTGCAGCAACAAAAGAGAGACATGCAACTATTGGCTTTACTGTTTATCCGCCTTACCCGGCAACTGAATTTCCAAACATGCTGCCCTATACTTATCAGAATGGAGGTGACTGGACCTGGTTTGGGGGCCGGATGATCAATGGACTGGTAAACCATGGTTTAGTTCAGGAAGCTTATGCGGAGTTAATGCCTATGGTCAACCGGGCAATTGACCATAAGGGCTTTTATGAATGGTACAATGTACAAACTGGTGAAGCCAAAGGATCGGGTGATTTCAGAGGAGAGGCCGGGGTTTTATATGATGCAGTTGAATCCTTAAGACAGTGGGCAGCTAAAAATTAACATTTAACACCTGTTTCGTCAATACACAATCATGCTTGAAGGGGTAATTGGGATAACCTTGTTTTTTTGAACCACAAAGAACGCTGTAAACGCTGTCACAAAACCAAAAGCTGATTATACAAAATATTACCACACCTAAAAACTAAAAACCAAATTTTATGAAAAGAGCATTTATCTACTCCATCCTGCTCTCGCTGCTCTCCCTGCATGCGATCGCGCAAACTAAAATTACCGGGAAAGTCACCGGGGCAAAAGATAATCTGCCAATACCCGGTGTCAGCATCAAAGTAAAAGGTGCTGCCGGTGGTACAACTACAGATATTTCCGGGAATTACCAGATTCAGTTACCTGACGATAAAGGTACACTGGTGTTTTCCTCTACAGGTTTTTCCTCTACAGAAAGGACTGTAGCCGGCAGAAGTATCATCAATATCCAGTTAGAAGAAAAAGCTGATAATCTGAGTGAAGTAGTTGTAATTGGCTATGGTACCGTAAAGAAATCAGATTTAACCGGTGCTGTGGCTACCATCAAAGGAGAACAGCTGATGGATAAACCTGTAGCCAACATCTCTCAGGCATTGCAGGGTAAAATCGCAGGGGTAGAAGTAAGTTTAAACAGTGCTGCACCCGGTACAGCTGCGAAAGTACGTGTACGTGGTATTGGCTCGATTAACTCTAATATCGACCCGCTTTATGTAATTGACGGTGTTGCTGGTGTTGATCCTAACTCCATTAATCCAAATGATGTGGCTTCGCTCGAAGTGCTGAAAGATGCTTCTTCAACTGCAATTTATGGTTCCCGTGGTGCAAATGGTGTAATTATGATTACCACCAAACGCGGCAGAAGAGACGGAACACAGATTAGTTATGAGGCGAATACGAACATCAGTGAATTATACAGACATGTACGTACGTTAAATTCAGAAGAATTCCTGAAAGTATATAATCAGGCTTTTGCAAATGGTCAGAAATTTGATCCGGCAGGTGGGGTATGGTCTCCGCCAAAAGAATTGAATTATGCAAACTATCCATTATTATTTGATACCAATAACAAGCCTTTATATGATACAAACTGGGAAAAGGAAACTTATAAACCTGCGTTTTCACAAAATCACCAGTTAAACTTACAGGGGGGGAACGAAAAAACACTTTATAGTTTATCATTAGGTTACCTGAATCAAAAAGGGTTGGCGCCTACATCAGGGTTTAAACGTTATTCTGTAAAGATGACCCTGGATAATGACGTTAAAAGCTGGTTGAAAGTTGGGGGTAATGTAAACCTGATCCGTAGTATACAGCGTCTGGTTACTGATGGTAACGGAAGTTTGAACGTGGCAAGGGCAGTAGCCGAAGAAGTACCACTTTTGCCGGTAAAATATCCTAATGGACTTTATGCCGGAAATTTTGATATCGCCGGATTAGAAGGTGCACCAAATCCAATAGATATTGCAAATAACAGGTACACAATTAATAATACTTTACAGATGCTGGGTAATGTTTATGCATTATTCCATATCACTAAAGAACTTGATTTTAAAACAGACTTTGGTTATAACCTGAGTTCGAACAAGAATAATTACTTTTCTTCGCAAAACCTGCCCCATTTATCTCAGGATGAAGGAGGGGTCGCTAATATCAATGCCTATGATAATTATTACTGGCAGACTGAGAATTATTTAACATGGAATAAAAAAATCAATGACCGTCAGAAACTGACTGCTTTATTAGGGATATCCTTACAGCAAACCGGTTATGAAAGAGTACGTGCAGAGACACAGAACTTCATAGATGATATCTTTCAGTATCATTACCTTCAGGCAGGATCTGTCAGATCGGCAAGTGAATCTTATGATACCAAATCATCTTTAGCTTCTTTTTATGCAAGGTTAAATTACAGCATTGACGATAAATATCTTTTTACAGCAACAGGTCGTTATGATGGTTCTTCCAGATTCGGAAAAAACAATAAATATGCGTTTTTCCCATCAGTAGGTGCAGCATGGAAAGTGTCTCAGGAAGATTTCATGAAAGAAATCAAAAGTATCTCTAATTTAAAAATCCGTGCAAGTTATGGTACTTCAGGTAACCAGGAAATTGGACAGGCACGTTCATTGGCACAAATTCAACCAAGTACAACGGTTCTTGGGGGGGCAGCACAGTCCACATTATTGCCAAGTTATATTGGTAACCCGGATTTGAAATGGGAAAGATCTATTCAGCTTGATGGAGGTATTGAACTGGGTATGTTCAATGATAGAATCAACCTGACTTTTGATTATTATAACCGGGTCACTAAAGACTTATTATTACAAACACCAATCCCGTGGTCAGCAGGATTTACCAATGCAAACGTTTACAAAAATGTAGGTTCTGTGAGAAACTCAGGTATAGAGATCAGCCTGAATACTGTCAATGTTAAAACAGAGAACTTTACCTGGTCTACCAACTTCCTGTTCTCGGCCAATAAAAACAAAGTTATTAAACTGAATGATGGTAATGCTGATATTTTTCCTGGCCCGAATTTCCTTGGACAGAACTATGTGGTTCGTGTAGGGGAGCCGATCGGTTCATTTTATGGAATGACACGTTTGGGTACTTATGGCGAATCTGAAGCTGTAGAAGCTGCTTCACACGGGCTGAAACCCGGAGACAGAAAGTATCTGTATAATCCGGACGGAACAGTAAACTATAGTATTATAGGCCGTGCTTATCCAAAATGGACAGGTACATTCAGCAGTAGTTTTAAATATAAAAACTGGGATCTATCATTTGATATCCGTTTCGTTCAGGGTGTAAATACTGCTGCCAACTTTAAACACTCAGTGGAGGACAGACAAACCATTTCGAATAGTCTTGCAACAGTTTTAAATGCCTGGACACCACAAAATCAGAACACTTCTATTTCGCAGGTACGTAACTATAAATTTGCCCAGGATTCACACTTTGATAGCTGGTGGGTAGAAGATGGTTCATTTATCCGTGGTCAGAATTTTATTGTGGGTTATACTTTCCCGCCTGCGATTAATGAGAAATTGAATATCAAACGTTTAAGAGTTTATGCAAACGTTCAGAACCTGTTTATCATTACCAAATACACAGGTTACGATCCTGAGGTAGATACATTCAACCAGACTTATGGTTCAAATGCTTCATTCTCTCAAAATATAGACTTTTTTGCTACGCCAAGGCCTCGTATCTGGAATTTAGGCGTTCAACTTACTTTTTAAAACCGAATCACATGAAAAAGACAAAAAATATACTATTTGCGGTACTGGTTTTACTTAGCTGTGCCTCATGTAAAAAGTTTCTGGAAGAAAAGCCAACCGACTTTATCACACCAGACTCCCAACTTTCAAGTGCTAAAGTAGCAAGGGCTTTTGCCAGTGGAAGTTATCAGTATCTTCAGGGAATGCTTAAAGGCCAGCCTTCTTCTTATGGGGGTAATACCTGGAATTTAATGGAATTTATGACTGGAAAAGCGAATAGCGATCTTGGGCAAACCGGGGCTTCCAGTTTTCAGAACCTTTCTTACAGTACCACCTCATTTTATATTGATACCTGGTGGCAGCAAATGTACCTTGGAATTGGCGCTTGTAACCTGGCGATAGAAAAGATACCAACTATCAATGCTCCCGGACTTAGCGATGCGGAAAAGACAAACCTGATTGCTGAAGCGCGTACGCTCCGGGCATTATATTATTTTTATCTCGTAAGGATGTATGGAGCTGTTCCAAAAGTTACTGAGGTACCAAAAAATCTGAACCTGTCCATTCCTAGAACTGCTGCAAAAGACATTTATGATACAGTGATTATACCTGACTTATTAGCAGCAGAGAAATCTACCTTACCATCGAGAGATATTACAGGAAAGGTCTCCATGAGTGCTGTAAAATCGATCCTTGCAGATGTGTATTTAACTTATGCAGGTGCAGCGATTAATGGAGGAAAGCAATACTATGCAGAATCAGCTAAACGTTCACTTGAAGTGACACAAACTGGTGGATATTCTTTATTCCCTGAATATACTGACATGCTCAAACCAGCCAATAAAAATAATGGAGAATTTATCTTTCAGGTTCAGTATGCTGCTTCTGTTCCATCCACAAATCCATTAACTGCATTAACTATTCCAAACTATTCGGGCATTTCTGGTTATTCAGATGAGTATGGTTCTGTTTATCCTACGCCACAGTTTGTCAGTTCTTATGCACCGGGTGATAAGCGGGCTGCTGAAAAACAATTTTTCTATACCAGCTACAAAAACCTGAAATCTGGTCAGATTGTTAATTTTAAGAACGCCTACATTTATAAATGGTTTGACTCTACAGCTGTAGTCAGTACTTTGAAATCAGATCTTAACTTTACTTTATACCGTCTGGCCGATGTACAGTTAATGTACGCTGAAGCATCCAACCAGGCAGAAGGCGGGCCGAATGGTACCGCAGTTCAATTTGTAAATAATATTAGAAAAAGAGCGAATTTAGCGCCAATAGGAGCTTTATCCTCAGCTGCTTTTGAGCAGGAAGTATGGGCACAGCGTTATTACGAATTGTGTTTTGAGAATAAGATGTGGTTTGATATGGTCCGTACCAGAAAAGTTCATAACGATGTGACAGGTAACTGGGACAACTTTGTAGGACATAGAACGGTATTCGGAGCGACATTTTCAGAAAAACAACTGTTGTTCCCCTTACCTAAACAGGAAACTGATGTGAATCCAAGTTTGCTGCCAAATAATACAGGATTTTAAGGGTTTGTTTGCTATTCTATAATAGAAAATCAAATTCCTGTCATGCCCCCGGATTGAAATATTATCCGGGGGCATTTTTATAGGGCATTAACCCTGATAGGCTGCTAGATGCTGGTCCTATTGCTGACTTTGATGCCTTTATTGACGGGCGCACAAAGCAGCACAAAAAAAACTGAATTTACAAAGCGTTTCACTAAAGTCTATAATGATGAAGGGGTAGAAATTAAAGCCTGGGATCTTGATGCACTGGTTGTTGCCGGAGGTCTTCGTTCTTCTTTGAATGATTTGCTGATTTATGCGAAAAATAATATGGAGAATAAAAATACTGATTTATCAAAAGCAGTTGAGCTTACACATCAGGTTACTTTCTCCAAAGGAACTATAGTTGGTTTAGGCTGGCATATTATTCAATCAGCAGATGAGGCTTATTACTGGCATAACGGATCAACTGGCGGAAGCAGAAGTTTTATCATGATGGATTTGAATAAAAAGACAGCGGTGATCGTCCTTTCCAATTCTAATGTTGAAACCGATACCGCAGGGGTAAGGATTTTCGAGAAATTATAGTTTTTTAAATACAAAAGCCGGTGAAAAAAATCACCGGCTTAATTGATCCCTAATTCAAAATCAGGGTTTGTTTTCTATCCGGACCAACAGAAAGATATTTGACAGGTACACCTAATTCCTTTTCTAAAAATTTTATATAAGTATTCAGGTTTGCAGGTATCTGGTCTGCTGCTGTTATACCAGTTATATCTTCCTGCCAGCCATCAATTTCCTGTAATACTGGTACGGGTTGAATCGCATGAATATCATAAGGCATATAGTCGATTACTTCACCATTGTAATGATAATGTGTGCAGGCATAGATCTGCTCAAATCCACGCAATACATCTGCTTTAGTCATGACTAGCTGGTTAACCCCATTAATCATAATTGCATATTTTAATGCTGGCAGATCGATCCATCCGGTGCGTCTTGACCTTCCGGTTATCGCGCCAAATTCATGGCCTTTAAATCGTAATTCTTCTCCTGTTTCGTTATCTAGTTCGGTGGGGAAGGGACCGCCACCTACCCTTGTACAGTAAGCTTTAAAAACACCAATCACTTCGCCAATCTGGTTAGGCGCAATACCCAATCCGGTACAGGCACCTGCTGTGGTAGTATTTGAAGAGGTTACAAATGGGTAGGAGCCAAAGTCAATATCTAATAGTGTACCCTGCGCGCCCTCAGCCAATATCTTTTTACCTTTTTTTAGATAGTCATTGACTACATGCTCTGAATCAACTAATGGAAACTGGCTGATCAAATCAAGCGCCTGGAAAAATTCTTTTTCCTGCTCCCTGAAATCAATGATTTCACTGTACAATAACTGGAGTATATACTTGTGTTTGTTAACCAGTTTATGGTATCGTTCTTTAAAGTCCGGTAAAGTGAAATCTCCCAGACGCAGACCGTTGCGACCGGTTTTATCCATATATGCAGGGCCAATACCCTTAAGTGTAGAGCCAATTTTGCTATCGCCCATTCTTTTTTCTGAGGCTGCATCCAACAGCCTGTGCGTAGGTAAGATCAGATGTGCTTTTTTTGCAATCATCAGGTTCTTTTTAGCCAGCAGATCATGTCCTGCGCCTTTTAAACTCTCCAGCTCCTTTTTCAGTGCAACCGGATCTATAACCACACCATTTCCAATCAGGTTCATGGTGTTTTCAAAGAATATGCCCGAAGGAATGGTATTCAAAACGAATTTTTTACCTTCAAATTCTAAGGTATGACCAGCATTCGGGCCACCCTGAAAACGGGCAATTAAATCATAATCAGGACTTAAAACATCCACAATTTTCCCTTTACCTTCATCGCCCCACTGGAGGCCTAATAAAACATCAACAGCCATTGTCTAATTTATTTAATTGATATGCATCTTTTTACGAAAGCAAAGTTGGGTATAACCTGAGCGCTATCAATTGCCAAATGACAAAAAAGCAAATAAGTTATTTTTTTCTGATGCGGCTCAGTGAGGATGCAGTAATTCCAAGATAGGAAGCCAGCATGGAAAGCGGGACACGGTTAGCCAGACCTGGATAGTGCTCCAGAAAATGGAGGTAGCGGGTATGTGCATCCTGAACCAGCATATTACTGCTGGCTTTCATTTTGTTTTCCATCACATACGAGGTGATCTTTAAAAAGATATCACTCCAGCCAGTAATGGTATTGGAAAGGTCTTCAAATCCTTCTTTGGAAAATACCAGCAGCTTACAGTCTGTAACAGCCTCAATATATTCTGCAGATGGAACTTCGTCACGGAAACTGTTGATATCGGCTACAAAACGATTTTCATAAACAAAGTAACGGGTATATCCTTCACCGGCTTTATCATAATAACAGACCCTGAATACGCCTTCTGTGATGTATCCTATTTTATCAGCTATCTTACCTGCCTGTGAAAAGTATGCCCCTTTAGGTATGGTTTTTAGTTTTGCTTTGGACTGAATCATTGCGATCTGCTCCTGATTGAGATTTCCAAACTGAAGGAGGTAACTAATTAATTCTTCCATACCCAAAGTTAATCAGTCTGGGCTAAACAAAAATTGCCATTTGGCAAAAAATAAGAAATACGTAGATTTTTATATGATTTCAAGGTTTATGGGTTTCCGTAAAGAAAGAATTATAACTGTGTATATTTTTGATTTTTAAACCATCAGATAATTTAATAATAAGATTTATGCGCGAATTCTACGAAAGAAAAAAAAGAATAAACCAGCTTTTACCTCTATTCCTTTTCCTGTTAGCCATATTTTGTTCTTCATGTAGCAAAGAAAGTCAAGAGCCAGAGCCGATAGTTAAAACAGAAACGGATGTTTACGCTTATGAGGTAACTTGTACTGCTTGTGAAATTCAATTCCTGGATAAAAATAAAAGCATTAAGACGGTAATTAATCCTAATGGGAAATGGAGTTACCCTTTAGAAAAAATTAGTGATGCAGAACTGAAGCTCAGTATCAAAACAACCAATGGCATTTATCAGGATATTAGTGCCTATATCTTAAAGAATAATGAAGTAATCTATGGTGATTTAGGTTATAACAGTTTTAATTTATTATATAATATTAAATCAGAGCAAAAATCAATGACCTATGGCAATTATAATGCTGGATCTGGTGGCTCAGGCTCAAATGGTGGCAGTACAAAACCAAGTTCATCGATATGCGGGGCAAGAACTAAAGCCGGAGGATATTGTAAACGTGTCGTTTCTGGTGGAGGCAGGTGCTGGCAGCATAGCTAATTGGAATATTTGGCTCTTCATAAGCTGTCTGATCAATAGGATAAGCTAGTCAAATAAGGTGGTCAAACTTGACTATTTAATTTTTATTTAAAAAGTAATTCACTTTAAATTCAGTGTTTATCCGATAAAAATCGGACGGGGTCTGAAGCAATCCTGAATGAGCTTCGAACGATGTCTGGACAAGGTACGCTTACTACATTGATTGTCAGTGCTTTGTGATTGGCTTGTTTGAACGCTTTTTAACATAAAAGATGGCTCTTTTTTACAGCAGAAACCGGGATAATATCAGCAGGATTCACAAGGATATTAATTAATGTTTTGAATTAAGTGATAGATAGCCAGTTTGATAGAAGAAGATTAGAAAACAATCCGAAGGATATTAAGAAGAAATAATATCCAAAGACTTATCTTTAGTTTAATCAGGAAACAGAAAAAGCCCCGGTCTGCTAGAACCGGAGCCCTAATTATAATTGGTCATTTTTATTAACTATTTATATTTTTTTTATTGTGCAATGCTGACCAGATAGAAATAACTTTTTGCTCCCGTGCGATAATATTCCGCCAATGAGCGGGACGTTGTTCGTTGATGGGTAACCAGCGGACAACATCTGCTACGATATCGTGAATGATAACTTTTTCTTTCCCATTATCATCAGTAACATGTTCGTAAACTGCTTGCTCAATCGAATTATAGTATCCGGTTCTCCATTTCCCATATAATTCTTCAATTATAATCTGGAACTGTATATGTTGCTTATCGTCTGGTAGACAGGCTGGATCAGGGACTATTTCCATAATCAAAAATTTGGTTGACTAAAAATATAAAATTAATATCAAAAAATAACTCTAGAGTAGTTTTTATTTGAACAAAATATCCATTCTTTAGTACCCTCCATGGGTCAAACGATTAACAGATTTAGAAGAAATGACGAGCTGATAAAAATCGTTGGCAATAATATACGACGCTATCGAAAATTGAAAGGGTTAACTATTGCTGAATTGTCCTTTTTTACACAAATTTCAGAAAAGCAAATAGGCGATTATGAAAACGGAAAAGTAGATACTAATATTACCATGCTCAGTATTTTGGCTAAACATCTTGACAAAACTGTAGCGGCCTTATTTGAGGGAGAATAAAAAAGCCCAAACATCCATGAAGAGTATTTGAGCTTTTCAGAACTTATTTTCAGGTTATATCCTTTTATGGCTTACTTTTAAAATATCAAATGTTTTCATCCCATTTGGCATTTCCCATTGCACCTGTGCGCCTACACGATAACCGAGTAATGCTGTTCCAATGGGCGCAAAAACAGACATTTTATTCTCTTTCATATTAGCTTCTGCTGGTAATACAATTTGGAAAGTATATTTTCTTTCGCTGACTACCTCCTGAATTTCAACCTCAGATCCGATACATACGGCGTCTTCCGGTAATTCATCTTCCTTAACGATTTTTGCTGAACCCAGTTCCGCAAGTAATTGATTTTTATTGTATTCAGAAAGATTAGAATCCTTAAGATGTTTCTTTAACAGATCCAGTTCTTTTTTAACGATCATTAATTGTTCCGTTTTCATATCAGTTGTTTATTGTTTGTATTATTTATTAGTTCGCAGAATGCGATTTTTTGAGATTGAGTATTTTGCTGTGGATTTTGAATTTCCACTTCTCAGGATTCAATTTCTGATACAGGAATAACTGGAATACAGAGACCAGGAACGCCAGAATATCCAGCAACAGGTAATCCAGTAGTAATGCAGCAAGTATAAGTGTAACATTTAAGCCAAAAACACATATCAAGCCTAAGCCGACCCACGATATGGATTTAAATTTATTGATCATAAGAAACATTAATTCAGTAAAAAAGAGATTGAAGCTGTCAGAGAGAATTCAAAAGCTTCGTGATTTTCCTGAAGGCCCCAAACCAGAATATGGTCGGGGCTTATTTAATAAAGTCCTTACTGGTAGTTTGGGAGAAGAATCCGAAATGACAATGAATAGAAACCATTTGGCAATACATAGCAAATGCAGCGCGCATCTCTGTTGTAAAAGAGATTTCGAGCATTGCATAAATAGAGCTGTGTGTATGGATTGTTTTCATTAACAAAATAAATTAAGATATAAAAAATAAAGCCTGATCATTGGCCCCAAACCTGAGCGGGGGCCGGGACTTACTGAATAAAGTCTTTGCTATTTTTTAGGAAGAAGTACCCTGAATTTGAATTGTAAGAAACGGGACGGCGTTGTACAACACGGACAGGCTGCATCTTTAATGCTGCCAGCCATTTTATGCTGTGAAATATTTGCCTTAATAAACCCATTGGAACAAATCTCTGCTTTTAAATCACAAAAACAAATATTTCTTTAGCTAATATTTATTTCTCCTGACTTTGTTACATAACTATGTTTTTTGCATTGATTTTGTCATTAGAATATAATTGCCTCTTTCTGAAATCTCATCAAAGGGTTATATTTAAGGTAATCAGCCGTTCATTCCTTCTTCTTCTGTAAATTTGCATGATGAAGGCTGACATCAAAAATCTGGAAGACATCGTTTTATTCGTGGATAAATTTTACGGAAAAATACAACAGGATGATTTGGTAGGTCCTGTTTTCGCGGGTGCCATTCAGGATTGGGCACCTCATCTCCAACAGATGTACAGATTTTGGAATGCTGCATTATTTGGTGTTCCCGGTTTTCGCGGTAATCCATTTGCCAAACATGCTCCTTTAGCTATTGATGCCAGACATTTCGAAAGGTGGTTAACACTTTTCAATGAAACAATCGATGGAGATTTTGAAGGGGAAATGGCATCAGACGCTAAAAACAGGGCTCAGCTAATGGCCAAAATGTTTCTGCAGCGTTTAAGTGGCATAAATGGTGGTTCATCCCGGGTAGTTGTATAATTCCGGACAGCCTGTGTTTTTAGCATAACCTTGAAATAGCTTTATGCGTTAAAAATTGCCTTATCAGCTCAAAACAAACGTTTGTGCTGAAATTTAACAGCCAAATCTCTCTCTTGTCTTCAAATCGTTAAAGACACCTTAATTAACTTGATTTTACCTTGATTTTGTATCTCTTGGGGCAAAAACAACCCTTAAATTCTCTGCATTAATGCCCTTTATGCAAGCGTTTGCGTAGTTCTAAAGCTTTTTAGTCGATCTGCTTGCCGGTATATTAGTTCGGCACCTGATACGGATTATCTGATACGGATCAAAGATCAGCCTAAAAAACAGTCCTGACCAGGTACTCTATTTCTAGACCTTTTTCGGGTCAATGATCAGTGAACCTCTTTGGCAGATGAGATATGCAAATGAATAAAAAAGCTTTTTATCTGTGGCCTTTACGTCAATCTTATACTATCCTTGCGGATCAAGAGCTTGCTGTAATGATGAAGGCTGGTGATGAAGCTGCCTTTAATGAAATCTATAAAAGATATTGGGAAAGACTTTATGTTGTTGCAAAACATAGAACTGGTGATACTTATGAAACAGAAGAGATTGTACAGGACATCTTTTGTAATCTCTGGAGAAAGCGTCACAGTTTTGAACTGACCAAAGGATTTCAGAATTACTTTGCTGTAGCAGTTAAATTTGAAGTCATCAACCGGATGGCCAGAAAAAACAGGGAGAACAGATTGAAAAAAGAAGTCTCCTTGCTCAGTCCGTTAGCTGATGAATCTACTTCAGATCAGCTGGATTTCAACGAGCTGCAGAGCCAGTTAGCTTTAACTATAAAAGTATTGCCCGAAAAATGCCTGCTTGTTTTTAAACTTAAACATGAAGAAGGATATTCTCAAAAACAGATTGCAGAAGAACTGAATATAGCAGAGAAAACAGTGGAGGCCCATCTTTCCAAAGCCAGAAAAACTATCCGTATCAGGTTCGGCTACTTAGCAGAAATAGCTAAATCTGTGCTTTTCTTTTAAAAAACAAAAAAGATCATCATGGACTAAGGGATTTACTGATTTGAATTGGCTATCTATTAAACAGCCATTAAAATGAGTTCCAATCAGGACAAGGAAAAAATATCAGAACTAGCTGAAAAGTGGCGTAGGGGGACAATTACAGCAGAAGAGAAAATTGCGTTTGATACATGGTATAACTCTTTTGACGATACTGAACTTACTATAGCGGGGACATCGGGCAATCCTGGAGCATACCTGAATAAAGCAATCAGTGACCGGTTGGATATCCGGCACCCCAAGCGAAAAATTACTAAACTGAAATATTCTTTTTTAGCAGCAGCTATAGTATTGCTGGTATCCGGTCTTGTATTGTATGGTACGATGCTCAAATCACCAGCTGATCAGTCAAAAAAGAACAGCCTGGCCATATCGGCGATTAAACCAGGAGGTGATAAAGCAATATTAACCCTGGCCAATGGTCAGAAGATCAGTTTAACAGATACGGCTACCGGTGAAATTGCTGAACAATCAGGCATTGTTGTGACCAAGACGGCAAAGGGGCAGTTGATTTATACGGTAAAAAAATCGGCTGTTGCCAATTCCGCTGATCAGGCTTTACAGTTTAATACCATTGAAACCCCAATGGGCGGACAATATCAGGTTAATCTGCCGGATGGAACAAAAGTCTGGCTCAATGCAGCTTCTTCTCTTAAATATCCCACACAGTTTGCGGGTAATGAGCGGAGAGTCCAACTCACTGGCGAAGGATATTTTGAAGTCTCAAAAGATAAAAAAAGACCATTTATAGTTGTTACCGATCAGCAGCAGGTACAGGTTTTAGGTACCCATTTTAATGTCAATGCCTATAAAGAAGAAAATGCTATAAAAACCACGCTTTTAGAAGGTATTGTCCGCGTATCCAAAACAGGCAGTCAGCAAAATGAAAGCATGTCAAAATGCTTAAAACCCGGAGAGCAGGCTAC
This sequence comes from Pedobacter cryoconitis, assembly GCF_014200605.1. Taxonomy (GTDB): domain Bacteria; phylum Bacteroidota; class Bacteroidia; order Sphingobacteriales; family Sphingobacteriaceae; genus Pedobacter; species Pedobacter cryoconitis_B. The sequence goes on from NZ_JACHCE010000001.1 coordinate 475,703, forward strand.
TTTAAAACAAGCTTCTTTTCATGTTGATCAGGTCGATGTCAATCATGTTGTGGCGTGGAAAAATGGTTATTTCACTTTTGAAGATGAAGACCTGGAAGTATCTATGCGCAAACTGGGCAGATGGTACAATGTCTCGATCAGCTATCAGGGAAAGTTCGATAATATCTCTTTTGGCGGCACAATCTCCAGATCGAAAAGCCTGGCAGAAGTCATTAAGATTCTGGAAATCACCCGGAAAATGAAATTTAAGGTCGAAGGAAGGAGGATTATAGTGATGTCATAACCTCTACTAAAAAACAAGACAAAAAAACAAAATTATCAACTAAACCCGGTTACTGAACCTCAATAAGGTAATCGTCAAACCAACCAAAACAATGTATGAGATTCTAGCTTTTAATTCTTACAGGAAGCCCTGTAGGAATCAAAAAATTCTTCGGGCTGCGAAGGTTACTATGATCATAGTTTTAACGGCTGTCTTACAGCTTAATGCGCTGGCTTTTGCTCAAAACCGCATTACTTTATCGCGTAAAAATGCCCCGCTTGAAAAAATTCTGAATGAAATAAAAACGCAAAGCGGATATGATGTGTTCTTCATCCGAAAAGATCTGAAGCTTGCCAAACCGGTAAACATAGAGGTTAAAGAGGCGAGTCTTGAAGATGCGCTCCAGCAAATATTTGCTAACCAGTTACTTGAATATACAATTACTGCAAAAACAATAGTTGTACAGGAAAAAAGGGCAGTAATCCACACACCTTGGGCCACCAAAGCAAATATCAATGTTACGGGTAAAGTAGTTGATGAAGCAGGACTGGCTATTCCAGGTGCGACCGTTAAAGTCAAAGGAACTGCTTTGGGAGGTATTACAGATGTTAACGGGCAATTTAAAATTGCTAATGTTGATGAAAAGGCAATCCTGGTTATCTCTTATTTAGGATATATCACCCAGGAGGTCAGCGCAGGTTCGGGTAATCCGCTAATGATTAAGCTTGCTGTACAGGCAAGTAACCTGTCTGAAGTAGTGGTTGTTGCTTATGGTACTCAAAAGAAAAGCAGTTTAACAGGTGCAATTGCAACGATAAGCCCTAAAGAATTAAAAGACAGACCGGTTACTTCTATGCAAAATGCATTGCAGGGAATTTCTCCGGGTTTAACTGTTTTACAAAGGCCTGGAGATGTAAGCCGTACATCTGACGGTACTTCAAGCGGATCTGGCGGGGTCTCAATCCGGGGCAGAAGCAGTTTGCAGGGTAACGGGACCCCGATGTATATTGTGGATGGAATTCCCTCAACCTCAGTAGAGTTTTCGGCCCTGAATCCGAATGATATTGCAAGTGTTTCCATTTTAAAAGATGCTTCTTCAGCTGCATTATATGGATCAAGAGCTGCAAACGGAGTGATTATGGTAACTACTAAACGTGGTGGCGGGGATAAGACAGTGGTAGAATTGAATGCCGATTATGGTTTTCAGAAAGCCACTTTTCTTCCAAAATACGTAGGATCGGTAGATTACGCCAATTTATACAATGAGGCCAGAACAAATGCGGGTGGTAAACCACTTTTCACACCAGCACAAATTCAGGCTTATCAGGATGGCTCTCAGCCCGATTTATATCCCAATACCAACTGGTATGACCAGGTTTTACGCAAAACTGCCCCGCAAAGTAATATCAGTTTAAATGTAAACTCGCCGGGTAAAACGACAAGCAGTTATTTGGGCTTGAATTACCTGACACAGGAATCCTTAATCCCGGATAAAAAACAAAGCAGGGTAGGCGGTAAATTAAATACAGAAAGCGTTATCGTGCCGGATATCCTGAAATTTGGGACTAATCTTTCTTTTACCAGCCAGAACTTTGATCGTCAGGGCGATATGAGCTGGGTAGAATTAAACCGTTCTTTACCGACCTCGGTATTTCGCCAGAGTAACGGAGAATGGGGAAGTATGGACAATGGCGTAGTCAATTCTCAGACTGCAGGCCGTAATCAGGCCCGTTCTATTCAGGAAGGCGGCTGGAGCTGGGACCGGGATAATTATCTTCAAACGGCGGCAAATATTGTTTTAACCCCTTTAAAAGGATTGTCTGTTACAGGGTTAACCTCTTTCAAATTCACAGATGGAAACTCCAATACTTTCAAAAGTACAACCGCTCCGATCAACAACTTTTTAACTGGTGCACCGATTATCAGTACTGCAAATACGGTCAATGATATGAAAGAATATTACCGGAAAAGAAGGGAATTTCTGGTGCAGGGAACAGCAAATTATGAACGCACTTTTGGTAAACATTATGGAAAGATCACTATAGGCGGAAGCCAGGAAAGCAATGTTTACAGAACTGCTTTTGTAGGCCGGAAAAACTTCCCTAACAATGATATGACCACTGTAGGGAGCGGTTCTTCCAATGCAGAGGATATCAATTCGGACGATGACGGACAAGCCAACAGAAGCGGCCAGACAGAATGGGCCATGCGTTCTGTATTTGGGCGTTTCAACTATACTTTTAACGACAAGTACTTATTTGAAGTCAATACCCGTATCGATTATTCTTCCCGTTTTCGCAGTGATATCCGCAGAGCGGTATTCCCATCTTTCTCTGCTGGATGGAATATGTCAAAAGAGGATTTTATGAAAGATATCAGCTGGATCAGCAATCTGAAACTACGTGGTTCTTATGGCTCACTGGGAAACCAGGATGTTGTACCTGTAGGAAACTATTTCGGACTCATCAACACAGGTTATCAATATAGTTTTGAAGGCAGCGCGCAGGACGGTACCTGGCAGGGAAAGATCCCTAATCCTTTAGCAACCTGGGAAAAGGTTTACATGACTGATTTTGGTGTGGATATGAGTTTATTTCATGGAAAGCTGGATATTACTGCCGACTATTATGTGAAAAACACAAAAGATCTGCTGCTCAGGGTGTCCACACTCGAAACTATTGGTGTAAATACCAGTACAACAGATGCGAGAAATACAGGTTTGCCTTTAATCAATGCAGCATCCACACAAAACAGAGGATTTGAATTTGGCTTTACCCATAACAATAAAATTGGTAACGATTTCAGTTATAGCATTAATGGTAACTTCTCGATCATCAAGAATAAGATTACCAAATTAGGCGACGGCAGAGATAATCTTTCTGATCCCTATATTCAGCGCATAGGGGAGTCGATAGGCTCCTATTATGGACTGGAGGCCGATGGTCTTTTTGCAGATGCTGCCGATGTGAAAAATCATGCTTTTCAGTCGGCTGCTACAGGCCCTGGTGATATTAAATATAAAGACCTGAATGGTGACGGTAAGATTGATGCACTGGACCGTAAAGTACTGGGTAACGATGTGCCCTGGTTCAATTACGGATTTAATATCAGTGCCAGTTATAAAGGTTTTGATTTCAGTGTACTTACTTATGGGGTAGCGAATGTTAAAACCTATTTGTCACAAGAAGCGGCTTTCCCGTTTTTTAATGGGGCTAATGTCAAAGAGCAGTGGTTAAACCGATGGACAGTCGATAACCCTAATCCTAATGCAGACTTTCCACGCATTTTAACCTCAGCGGCTGGTGGACAGAATTATACACAGACTTCATCTTTCTGGTTGTTTAGCGGTGCATATTTCAGGGTAAGAGGGATTACCCTGGGATATACCCTTCCAAAACAGGTGACTAAGAAGTTTGGCATGTCCAGATTGAGAATTTATGGTACAACCAATAATCCATTTACGATTATGGCTGATAAACGTCTTGCTGATTATGATCCGGAATCTGGTTCGGGCAGGGGCGGATATCCGGGGATTAAAACCTATTCGCTGGGTTTAAATGCAAGTTTTTAATCATCAAAAAATAAGATAATGAGAAGATCATCAATATATATACTTACAGGATTATTAGCCATTAGCTCGATTACTTCCTGTAAAAAGGATTTTTTAGAAAGACCACCATTAGACCAGTTGTCGGAAACTACTTTCTGGAAAAGTGAGGCAGATGTTTATAAAACGGTTATGGGGGTTTATAATCAGCTTCCCGGTGTGGATGGGCCTTATGGCATATTTTACTGTGATGGGGCATCGGACAATGCACATGCGCAGTATCCCTGGGAGAGCTTTGCAACTGATGCTTCTTCGGGAGCAATTACCTCGGCAAATACAAGTTATGGATGGGATTATATCGGGATTCGCCGTGCCAATTATTTCCTTGACAATGCAGACAAGGTAACGGTTATTGACAAAACCCTATTAGAGCGCTATAAGGCAGAAGTACGCTTTTTAAGGGCCTTCAATTACTTCAACCTGTCGAGCCGCTTTGGGGCGGTCCCTTTACTCACACATGTGGTTGCTATCGGTGAGGAGAACATCCCGCAAACGCCCAGGGCAGATGTGCTGAAATTCGTTTTAGATGAGCTGGATGCAGTGGCTAAAATCTTACCACAGGCTTATGCAGGCGGTAAACCAAATGAAAAAGGCCGGATTACCAAAGGGGCAGCTTTAGCCTTAAAAGCAAGAGCTTATCTATATGATGGTCAGTGGCAGCAGGCCGCTGATGCAGCCAGTCAGGTAATGGGTTTAGGTTACAGTCTATTTAAAGTAACTACTTCGGGAAACACAGATGACTATAGCAAATGGGTAAACTTTGCAGATGCAGCGGATGAGAATAAATTCCGTTTGGGGCTGAGCAGTTATGAGTCCATTTTTTATCAGAAAAATAACGGTAATTCAGAAGTTATCCTTGACCGTCAGTATATTAAGCAAATAGATCCCAATTCAATTAATACTTATTTGCCTCCGGGTACAATTGGCGGATGGAGTTCGGTAACACCTACGCAGGCTCTGGTTGATAGTTATGGCAGTTATAAAACTGGTGATGCTGTGACCCCGGTTGATCCTGCACAGCGTGCAGCTTTATACCTGGCTAAAGATCCTGCTTTTGCCAATGAATACAAAAATCGTGATCCACGTTTATATGCAACGGTTTTATTTGAAAATGCACCCTGGACAGCTATGGAAGATAATTATAAATTCAACTGGGTAGAAGGTGCTTCGAATATGTCCCAGACAGGTTATAATTTCCGTAAAATGGTTGATCCTGTAATTTTCCGTGAGCAGGTGGATAATTATGCCAATGTAATTTTAATCCGTTATGCAGAAGTTTTATTAACTTATGCTGAAGCCAGAAATGAACTTAGCGGACCTGATGGGACGGTTTATGAGGCATTGGATGCGATTCGCACACGTGCCGGGATGCCAGTCACAGACCGTGCTAAATATGCAGATCAGAGTTCATTAAGGGCGTTTATCCGGAATGAGCGCAGGGTCGAATTAGCACTGGAAGGTCAGCGTTATATGGATATCCGCCGCTGGAAAATTGCCCCTCAGGTAATGAAGACTATCAATAATATTAAAAACAGCCAGGCACAGCAACGTATCTGGACAGATAAATTATACCTGATGCCGGTTCCTCAGACACAGATTGATCTGTCAAAAGGAGTCTTGAAACAAAACACCGGGTACTAAGCACCTGGTTTGACAAATCCTGCCTGATACCGGTGGGATTTGTCTGTGAAAAATGGATTTAAATATGAAGAAACTCGCTGCACTTATATTTTTGATGCTAACTGCTTTCCATCCCCTGAAAGCACAGGGGAAACCTAATGTCGTTTTTATCCTGGCCGATGATCTGGGTTATGGTGATGCTGGAGCTTACGGGCAAAAGCTGATCCGGACGCCCAATATTGATCAGCTGGCGGAAAATGGAATGCTGTTTACGCAGTTTTATGCTGGTACTTCGGTCTGTGCGCCTTCCAGGTCTTCCTTAATGACCGGGCAGCATACCGGGCATACGCCGATTCGTGGTAATTATGAGATTAATCCAGAAGGTCAGCGTCCATTGCCCGATTCCACAATCACTATCGCTAAAATATTCAAAAAAGCAGGTTATACCACAGGTGATTTCGGCAAATGGGGCTTAGGCTTTGCAGGTTCATTTGGCGATCCGTTAAACCAGGGCTTTGATCGGTTTTATGGTTATAATTGTCAGCGTCAGTCACATAATTATTTTCCGGAACATTTATGGGATAATACTCAAAAAGTTATCCTTGCCAACGATCTGGTCAAACTGAAAGAATATGCGCCTGATCTTATTCAAAAACAGGCTTTAAACTTTATAGAAGTGAATAAAGCTAAACCATTTTTTCTGTATTTGTCTTATACGCTGCCGCATGCCGGCTTGCAGTTGCCTGTAGGAAATGAAGATTTTGAACAGTATAAAAAGACCTTTAATGAACAGCCAAAGCCGATAAAAAAAGAATGGGACGGCAATGGTTATCAGCCGCAGGCCTATCCTCATGCAGCTTATGCAGCTATGGTGACTACACTGGATACTTATGTAGGACAGGTGGTTGCGAAATTAAAGGCTCTTGGCTTAGACAAAAATACGCTCATCGTTTTTACCAGTGATAACGGGCCGCATCGTGAAGGTGGGAACGACCCCGGATTCTTTAATAGCAGCGGTGGTTTCAAAGGGATCAAGAGATCGCTTTATGAAGGTGGTATCCGTGAACCTATGATTGTTTACTGGCCGGGAAAAATCGGGAAGGGCAAACGCACACAGCAAACCGGGGCTTTCTGGGACTTCCTGCCTACTTTCGCTGAGCTGGTCCAACAGCCCGTACCGGTTTACACAGACGGCATTTCTATTTTGCCAACGCTGCTTTCTAAAGGTAAACAGCAGCAGCATGAATTTTTATACTGGGAATTTCATGAAGACGGTGGCCGGCAGGCTATCAGAAAAGGAAAATGGAAGGCTGTGAAAAACAAGGCCGATACTGAAGCCTCAAAATGGGAATTATATAATCTGGAAACCGACCCGCAAGAAAGTCATGACCTTGCCGCTCAGAAGCCCATACTGATCAGACAGCTGGAAGAAATTGCCCATCAGTCACATCGTCCGTCAGATGTTCCTGAATGGAACTTTAAAAGAAATTAATGCTATAAAACACAAAATGAAATCTTCACTCCAATCAAAGCTTTTAGGAATGATTGTCTTGCTTTCAGGTACTATAACTGTAAATGCGCAACTGATTCCAACTGAACTCCAAACCCCCGATATTGTATCCGTTAACCGGATGCCAATGCGGGCAGAAGCCTATGCTTATGAAAATACTGCACTGGCCTGGAAACGACAAAAAGAAAATTCTGCCTATTTCATGTCTTTAAATGGTACATGGAAATTTAACTGGGTGCAGGACCCTGCAAAAAGGCCGCTGGATTTTTATAAAACAGATTATAATGATACCGGGTGGAAAGATTTTAAAGTGCCGGCTAACTGGGAAACCAATGGGTATGGTTTGCCTGTCTATGTGAATCAGCCTTATGAATTTGCCGGACAGACTAAAAGGGGCGCACGTTTAAATCCCCCTTTTGATATTCCGGTTGATAATAATCCTGTAGGTTCTTACCGCAAAACAGTCGAGGTACCGGCAAACTGGGACGGCCGCCAGATTTTCATTCATTTAGGAGCAGTTAAATCGGCTTTTTATATCTGGGTGAATGGAAAAAAGGCAGGTTATAGTGAAGACAGTAAACTGGCTGCCGAATTTGACCTGACCAAATATGTGAAACCAGGGAAAAACCTGATTGCTTTAGAAGTATACCGCTGGAGTGACGGCAGTTACCTGGAATGTCAGGATATGTGGCGTATTTCGGGCATAGAAAGGGATGTATATCTCTATTCGACGCCTAAACTGGATATCCGTGATTTCAAAGTCAATGGTAATCTGTCTAAAGATTATAAGGACGGTATACTGGATGTACAGGTGAATGTAAACAATTACCGGATCGACCAGAGGACTAATCACAGCAGACCTGATACTTTTTCTGTCGCGCTGGAATTAAATGATGCCGCTGGAAAATCAATCTGGAAAGAGACTTCTGCTGTACAAACAGTATTGGGCAATTACCATAAACAGCTGGTTTTCAAAAGAGAAATTCCTTCGGTGAAACAATGGTCTGCCGAAATTCCTTATTTGTATACCCTGAATATCATTCTTAAAGATAACAAAGGAAAAGTTATGGAAGTGATTCCGCAAAGGGTGGGTTTTCGCAGCGTGGAAATTAAAGGAAGTGATTTTCTGGTTAATGGCAAACGTGTTTTTATCAAAGGGGTAAACAGGCATGAGCATAATGCTAAACAGGGGCATACTTTAACGCATGCAGATATGCGTAAGGATATGGAAATGATGAAAAAACTCAATATCAATGCTGTACGTCATTCTCATTATCCGCCAGACCCTTACTGGATGGAGCTTTGTGATGAATATGGTTTATATGTGGTGGATGAGGCAAATATTGAATCTCATGGCCGTGGTTATGATCTTGCCGTTACTTTTGCCAATGATAAAACCTGGCGTAATGCGCATTTTGAGCGTATCCGCAGAATGTATGAAAGGGATAAAAATTATCCTTCGGTAGTGACCTGGTCATTGGGTAATGAAGCGGGGAACGGAACCAATATGTACGAAGGTTATCAATGGCTTAAAAATACAGATCCTACCCGTCCGGTACAATATGAACGTGCAGAAGAAGATTTCAATACAGATATGATTGTGCCTCAGTACCCGGATCCAAACTGGCTGGTGGAATACTCAAAAAGTAACGAAACACGTCCTTTGATTATGAGTGAATTTGCTCATATTATGGGAAATAGCCTGGGAAATTATGATGAATACTGGAACGCTATTGAGCACAATCCGAAGTTGCAGGGTGGTTTTATCTGGGAATGGATTGATCAGGGACTGGATACCGTTAAAAATGGTAAACGTATTTTAGCTTATGGTGGTGATTTTCCTTTAACAGGACCTGTCAATGAAAATTTTAGTGACAATAACTTCTGTGTGAAAGGAGTGGTTACTGCTTACAGAGGGTTAACGCCAATGGCTGTGCAGGTTAAAAAAACGCATCAGTTTATTAAAACGACTTATTCAGGCAATAACCAGGTTAAGATTAATAACAGTTATTTTTTCAGGAATATTGAGCATACGCAGTTAAACTGGGAGATCATAGAAAATGGGAAGATCATTGATAAAGGTACTATTGCCAATCTTGCTGTCGGGCCGCGTTCAGAAATTACAGTGGCTTTACCAGTTAAGTTTAAACAGCAGGCTGGTAAAGAGTATTTTTTGAATGTACATTATGTGCTTAAGGAGGCGGAACCGTTTTTAGAAAAGGGATATGAAGTGGCTTATGAGCAATTTGCATTGAACAAATTTGAACCAGTGGCTCAGTTAGCAGTAGCTAAAGGAGCATTACAAATCAATAAAACAGCGGATATCTATACTGTTTTGGGCAAAGATTTTAAAGTGGAGTTCGATTTGAAAGCAGGTATTTTGAAGAGTTATTCTCAGCATAATGAGCAATTGCTGCAAAATGGGCCTGTGCCAGCTTATTGGAGAGCACCGACCGATAATGATATTGGTGCTGGTTTTAATAAAAACCTGCGTAAATGGCGCAATGCTTACCAGGCGGCAAAATTAGTTTCATCAGCTCTGAAGCAGAATGCTGATGGCAGTTATACAATGAACTTTAAAAAGGAGTTGCTGGATGGAGAGGCTACCCAAGAGTCGGATATCACTGTTTTTGCTGATGGTACTCTAAAAGTAGAAAACAGGTTGAATGCTTTAAAAGGCAAGTATCCGCTGTTGTTAAGGTTAGGTACTGATCTGGAGCTGAAAAAAGAATATGGGAATATTGAGTTTTATGGCAGAGGGCCATGGGAGAACTACTGGGACAGAAAAACAGCTTCTTTAGTGGGTTTGTACAAGCAGAAAACAAAGGATCAGTATTTCGCTTATGCCCGTCCGCAGGAGAGTGGAAATAAGACTGATGTGCGCTGGGTAAATTTCACGAACCAGAAAGGAAAGGGATTACAGTTTGTCTATGAAAATAACCTGTTAAGTTTTTCTGCTTTGCCTTATAGCCTGGATGATCTTGATCCCGAACAGGATAAAAAACAGTATCATTCTGGAGAACTGACTGAAAGAAATAACATTTATGTACATATGGATGCACAGCAATCTGGTGTACAGGGGATTGATAGCTGGGGCTCCAGTCCGTTAAAACAGTATCGTGTACCTTTCGAAAATCAGCACTACAGTTATTGGATTAAACCGATCCGTTAAGGTTTTTAGAGGTGTTTGTTAAAGAGGGGGAGATTTTGGCCATATGGCTAAAACCTCCCCCTTTTTATAGGTTTTTGGATTTTTCGACATTTTTTGTTTAAATGTCAAATTGTTTTATATTTGTGCTGTAATTCTTTATTCTATGTCTGCCAGTGAACCTATAAAAGATGATGCCATTCAGAAGCAAATATTGCAGGCTGCCAAGCAGTTATTCCAGGCACATGGGCTTCAAAAAGTAACCATGGATGATGTTGCTAAGGCTATTGGCAAAGGAAGGAGTTCCCTTTATTACTATTATAAAAGCAAGGATGAAATCCTGGATGCAGTAATGGACGATGAAATCAGAGAAAATCTGAATGCAGTTGCCCTTGCCATTGATCGTGCATCTTCTGCAGAACAAAAATTAAATGCATTTTATTTAACCAGACTGGCACTTTTGGAAAAGAGAAGAGCGCTTTACAGTGCGCTGGATGTTGGTATGGATGCGAATGAAATGTCCAACTTTAATAAGGCTAAACATGCAATTCATAAGCGTGTGGTAGAAAAAGAAAGTGCATTGCTGAATCAGATTCTGACCAATGGGATGAAAACAGGCGAATTGCGTAAAATAGCACCAAAGGATCTGGACGATCTGATTTTTGTATTATTGAGCAGCTTACATGGTTTGAAAAGAGAAATGGTACTTGATAATGACTTCAGCAGGGTAGAAACTGCAGTAAACGTATTATCCCGTTTGACTATTCATGGGCTAAAACAGTAAAAAAAATTTGCAGTAGTTTCGACAAATAAACAAATAATGTCGAAACGCTTAATTGGTAAAATGAATTATTGATTGATGAAAAAGAGATTATCCGATGAAAACTGAGCGTTTAACAAGTACATTCCGCGCTTTTGGTAACCGAAATTACCGCTTGTTCTTTACTGGTCAGTCTGTCTCTCAGATTGGTACCTGGATGCAGCGCACTGGTGTAAGCTGGGTCGTTTATACGATGACGCACTCTGCTTTTATGCTTGGGCTTACTGTTTTTGTCTCTCAGTTCCCTTCCTTTTTATTTTCTTTATTAGGTGGGATTGCATCAGACCGGTATAACCGTTACAAAGTATTGCTGATTACACAGATCGCCTCCATGATACAGGCTGTATTACTGGCCGTATTGGTTTTTACAAATCATTATACCGCCTGGGAAATACTTATTCTGAGTGGTATACTTGGGGTAATTAATGCTTTTGATGTTCCGGCAAGACAACCCCTGATCCACGAAATGGTAACTGATAAAGCAGATCTGCCTAATGCACTTGCGCTGAATTCTTCTATGGTGAACCTGGCCAGGTTAGTTGGGCCGGCTTTGTCCGGGATTATCCTGGTCAAATTTGGTGCTGGGACCTGTTTCCTTTTAAATGCTATAAGTTTTATTGCGGTGATCGTGTCACTGCTTTTAATGAAGCTGCCTGTCTATATTTCTGCACCGGTAAAAAAGAAGATCAGGTCTGAGCTTACAGAGGGTTTCTCTTATCTGAAAGAGACTTCTTCGATCCGTATGATGATGCTGATGCTGGGTCTGACCAGCCTTTTAGTACTGCCTTATAATACGCTCCTGCCTGTATTTGCCAAGGTGATCTTTAAAGGAGATGCGGCTACTTTTGGCTATATCAATAGTTTTATTGGGGTAGGGGCAGTGTTGAGCTCTGTATATCTTGCAGCTGTGAAACCTAAAGCCGATCTTAAAGTTATTTTACTGATCAACACGATAATTCTTGGGATTAGTCTGATGCTGTTCTCACATTTCAGTTATTTTCCTTTAGCGATGATATTTGCTGCTTTGTCCGGATTTGGAATGATGTCCCAGACCACAATCTGTCTGACGATTATACAGGTTGATTCAGACCCTAAAATGAGGGGCAGGGTAATGAGTTATGTGGCTATGGCTTACTTTGGAATGCTCCCGCTGGGCAGTCTGATAATTGGTGCTGTATCTCAAAAAATAGGTTCACCTGGTGCTATATTTTGTCAGGGGATAACCTCGCTGGTTATTGCTGCAATATTTTATAAATATCTGAGCAGCGACCGTCAGAAAAATTAATCAGGGATAGGCTGTATGAGTTTATTCCTTTCTAAAAGATTTGTAGATAAGATGAAAATTTAAGACCTGTTAATCAATAAAAAAAATGGAACAAAAAAATCAAAATACCGCACTCCTGGTGATGGATATGCAAAACGGAATCTCTGGTATGTTACCTGGGCCTGTCATCACAGCACTCACTCAGCATATTTCTGGAGCTATCACTTATGCACGCAGCAAAAATATGCCTGTTATTTATGTCACTGTAGGTTTCAGACCCGGATTACCAGAAATAAGCGATAACAATAAAAGCTTTGCTGCAGGCAAAGACCGGTTCAGTCAACTGGATATGGAAGAATTTACTAAAATCATGCCGGCACTTGCACCGCAGCAAGGTGATGTCGAAGTGCGTAAACGCCGTTACAGTGCCTTTACCGGAAGTGATCTTGAGGTGGTTTTAAGAGCAGCAGGTATTCAGCATATTGTACTTACAGGTGTTTCTACCAGCGGTGTCATGCTTTCCACTTTGCGTGAAGCAGCAGATAAAGATTATCAGATCACTGTATTAGCTGACTGCTGCGCTGATGGTGACGAAGAAGTGCACCGTGTATTATTAGATAAAGTTTTTCCGCGTCAGGCCGATGTATTAAAGGCTGGAGAATGGGCTGCCGGAATACAGCCATCCGCTTCTTAAATCAGTGGTTTCAGGACTCGCTTTTTAAGCAGAGGATTTCTTTAACTGAAATCCTCTGCTATGATCTTTTCTATATTTCTTTCTGCAATAGCAGTAATGGTTACAAAAGGGTTTACCCCGGTACTGCCGGGCAATAAGGAACCATCGCAGGTATATAGTTTATGATAACCTTTAAACCGGCCATATAAATCTGTCGCCCTGCCTATCACGCAGCCTCCTAAAGGATGATAACATATTTCGCCGTTAATACCATTCTTAAATAACAAACGGGCATAAGTACCTCCATTATCCTGATTTAATTTATCCATCAAATGTTTGACAGTCGCTATAGCAGCTGTGCTGAAATCTTCAGGTATTTTCAAGAGCACTTTATTGGTGAGGCTGTTGTAACTGAACTGGCCGCGGTTTGGGTTTTTAGTAATGGCCAGGTATAAAGAAGTCCAGGTTTCCATTTTCATGGGCATAGGTGAAATCTCGGCAAAAACCGGATGTTCTTTATTATCCCAGTCATCAATTGCCATGGTTGGGATGCAGGATTGTTTGCTGCCTGTACCTTGTTTAATGAAATTCCGGCCTGCCATTACATTCCCGTTATTTCCCCAGCCTTCACCTATGGTCTGATGCAGAAGGGGTAAAGTTCCCGTAGCTTTTGCTTTAACCATCAGTCCGGAAGTGCCCATACTGCCTGCACAGACAAAGAGATAGTCACAAATAAAATCCTGGGTAAACTCTGTATGGCCTTCCGTATTCAGGTGATCTGCTTCCAGTCTGTAGCCTTTATCAGTTTGATGGATTGCTTTTACGCTATGCATCGGCCTGATTTCAACGTTATTCGTTTTTAATGCCTCAGCAAGGTAAGTTTTGTCCAGGCTCTGTTTTCCTGCATTATTTCCATAAACTACTTCGCCATTTAAAGCAGACTGGTAAACCTCTTTTCTGCTTTCTTTTTCCATATAGCCGAAATCATAGACATTAGGTACGAAAACGGTTTTATAACCGGATTTATGGGCCTGATCTCTTGCGGTACGTGCAAATTTATAATAGGGGGTAGACTCAAAGAATTTTGGTGAAATGGAATTAACTTTCAGCATTTTATTGGCCAGCGGGAAATATTTATCATACATTTCTGCTGCATTGATTTCTGGAAGGATACTTTCAAAATAGGCTCTTTTAGGTACAACAGCCATTCCTCCGTTAACCAGTGAGCCGCCGCCAACCCCTCTGCCGACATAAACTTTCAGGTTATCAAAATCCATTCTGTCCAGTACGCCTGTATATTTTTTGAACGTAAAGACATTGGCAAAGGGGAGGATGCTGTGTGACTTTAACCAGGTAGAACGTTTATCCGGAAAAATGAGCTTAGAGAATGTATTATGGTCTTTACTGGCCGGCCAGTCCATGCCCATTTCCAGCATGAGTACCTTAATGCCTTTTTCGGCCATTCTTAAAGCAGCAACCGCAGCACCATAACCAGTGCCGATCACAATTACCCGATGGGATTCAGTTTCTTTTTTTGAAGGCATAGGAAAAGCTGATCCTATTTTTGAGGCGGTCAGTCCTATACCTAATACGATATTGCTCTTTATAAACTGTTTACGGTCCATCTGTTCTGTTAAATTGTTTGACAAAAACTATTAAACAAAATTGATGCCCTTAAATCGGGTAATTGACATGGATCTTTAAGCAGTCCTTATTTTAAATGCATCGGGATATCCGGCAGGCTTATTTTAAAATAAAGCTTGTTCAATTGCCTGGGCTTTATTGCCTGATACCTGATAGTCGTGATCAGCTTTATAGTAAAGCTCCTCATTTTCAGGAAGATCATAAACCATGCAATTGAATAAGGCAATACCGTATAATATTCTTTGTTTTTCGTGATCCTTACTGCCCTTTCTTATATCGGCTTTCCAGTCGTTGTCAGGATATTTTTCCTGATAAAGAGCTGTGAAAAAAATCAACCGTCTCTCCGCCTGATCAAAATTAAACCAGTGTGGTAATGCATACATGCCAGTACAGCTGGCCACTTTGTCGCGGGTACCTATTTCTTCATCGGTAGACTTACCGTAGAAAAAATACAGATATATCCATAAACCAGTCATGGCAAAGCCAAAAATGCTTCCCAAAAGAAAATGTCTGATTCCATTCTCAAAGGTCCAGTAAAGGAAAAAGGCAGCAAGCAGAAAGGTGAAAAAGCGACCATAAGCAGCTTTAATACTTTTAACATGCAGTGCCAGTTCTAATCCTGATCTTGTTCTGAAGGACGAAGAAGTTACATACATTGATGATGTCGGAAAAAGAGGAACGAAGAAAACATGGAAGAACTTAGTTTCTATCCTGTGGTTTTTATAATCTTCTATTTTTCCATAGAAGCCGGTACCAAATATGATCATGAGAGCGAATATATCCGGGTACAATATAAATTGAATTTTCCATAAAATCAATAGATTAATTAGATGTTGGTAGCTTTAATTAACAAATAATTAAAAAATACGTACAAAGACAGGTATTAGGCTTTAAGCTATTGAATAGCTATTTTTCCAATGACTTCTTCCAGCTCAGGTTCCAGTTCCAGATATTTTTCCAATAAAGTGACCTGATTTTTTGTCCTGTTTAAATTATGGCCTTCATATTTTTCACCGTAATAAATATCATTCTGAAGATAGTCTGCCAAAAAGCGAATGGCCTGCATGTAAATCAGGAACTTACCGGCATAGATAAAATAGTTTTTCTCAGCTGGGGTTAACACGTCACCCATTTCTTCCATGTACCCATCGTATATCGCCTTAAAGAAATCTTTCCTGACATTGACTTTTTTCAGGTCTGTTTCTTCTTCATTTGCAGAGGATAAATAAGTTCTCATCATATCACCTGCATCACTGATAAAATATCCAGGCATGACCGTATCCAGATCGATCACACAGATCCCTTTGTTTTGCTGGTCAAAAAGAACGTTATTAATCTTGGTATCATGGTGGATGACCCTTAGCGGGATCTCATTGCGTTCTACTATGTTTTTATAAGTAGTCACAATGTCCATATGCGCCATAATAAAAGCGATCAGGTCTTTGGCCTTCTCTTTCCGCTGTCCAGATGCATGGGTTACAGCATTTGCAAACTGTTCAAACCTTAAGGTCAGGTTATGGAAGTCGGGCAGGGTAATATGCAGTTGTTTAACATCAAAGTCATTCAGCAGTTTAGAAAACCTTCCAAATTGCCTGGCACCTTCATATGCTTCTTCTTTTTTGTTTAATACATTCAGCGAATGTGAATTTTCTACAAATGGAAATAACCTGAAATATCCTTCCGGGGTTTCTATGAGTGACTGACCGGATAATCCCTGCAACGGAGAAACGAAAAGATATTCAGGATGGGTTTTACTCAGATAAGATTTTAGTGCGGATATATTCTGATCTATATCATGCGGCTTTTTAAAAACAGACTGGTTGACCTGTTGTAAAATATATCCCTTACCTTGATGGGTTACTTTCCAGGTACGATTGATCAGACCATCTCCAAATAATTGTACATCACTTTCAACAGGTTGAATTCCGTACAATGGTAAAATTTGATCAAACATATATTAAGCGGGTTTATTTTTTATCGTAAACTCAAACTTAATCAATTTCGCTATCAGATTGTTGTGCAAACGTTTGTGTAAATTTATTTCTCCTTACCAATGATGAGCTCAGATTCTACAACTACGTTATAATAAGCAGTTTCCGAGTCAGTATCTCCTTTTGGCTTATTAATCAGGTCCAGTAAAATATCTGCTGCCTTCTTTCCCTGCTTATAGGGGAACTGCTCAACAGAAGCAATAGGGGTGAAGTCCATATAGTTGATCAGCGGCAGGTTGGCATAACTGACAAAGTCAATATCCTTATTGATCTGTATGTTTAAAGAGCGTGCATAACGGATGGCAAATAAAGCTACATAATCATTAAAAGTTACAATTGCCGTAGGCTTGCGTTTATGGTTAAGGAAGGTATCCATAGCCTCAATGGTACCTGCTTCTGTCAGGTCACAGTTTAGCATTAAAGAAGGATCAAATTTTAACCTGTGGGAAGTCATGGCTTTGATATAACCATTTTTTCTTTCTGTACTGGCTACTAAATTGGTTGGGCCGTTAATCATCCCGATGGTGCGGTGACCTTTCTTTAATAAGAAATTAACGGCTTCATAAGTGCCTGATTCCAGGTTAGATGCTACAAAATGGATGTTTTTAACCGGAGGGATACGATCAAAAAATACAATGGGAATATTGGATTTTTTAAAAGCTTCGAGATGCTCATAGGTATTAGTGGTTTTTGATACAGAGATCAACAGACCATCCACACGCTGCATTTTCATCTTTTCGATCAGTAATTTCTCCCTGTCGGCATCATCATGTGACTGGGCAAGCAGTACGGTATAGTTTCTTTTATAAGCGATATCTTCAATCCCACTGATCGCTGCTGAGAAAAAGGATTCAGCAAGTTCTGGCAAAATAACGCCTATAGTATGTGATTTACCCTGTAAAAATTGAATAGCTCTCTGATTAGGTTCATAGTTGAGTTCTTTAGCCATTTTTTTTACCCGCATCTTGGTGATTAAACCTATGCTGGAATGGTCATTCAGTGCCCTCGAAACAGTAGAAACTGAGATGTCGAGAAGTTTGGCTATTTCTTTTATAGTGGTTGGTTTATCTGACATTTGTTCCAAATGTTGCAATTATCTTTTAATATAAGTAATAAAAATGATTAAATAAAAAGCCCCGGCAATTAATGCCAGGGCTAATTGTTAGATATCAAATGATAAAACGTTAATAATCATTAATGAATCATCAGACCGGATCAGGGTAATTGGGTAAAATCAATAACCGGATGTGCAGCTCCGCTTGCAGGTCTGTTGAAGTTTTGCTTCAAAGCTACAGCATCACTAAAGAAACCACCATTTCTTAAAAAGAACTGATTGCCGTTCACGCCACCGCCAACATCTTTTCTGTAACCTCTGTTTGCGATATCATCACCAGTAAATTTCATGCCTGTAATTTCTGTCCAGTTCCCTTGTGTATCTATAGCCCACTGGTTTGCATAATTGGCTTTTCGCTCTATATTACCCATTTCAGCATTGAAATTCTCCAGGAAGGAGTACATTCCTTTTAACCGGGTATTGGTGGCAGGACGTTCAAAACTTGCAATTAAAGTCCAGTTCCCATCGGCGGGTTTGAAATAAGAGGTATATATGGTTTTATTTGTTGCTGCATCGGGCTGTGCCCTGGTTAGAAAGGCATAGGTTTTACCTGCAACCCATGGATAGACCAGATAACTTTGTCCGCCAGAACCTTCGTTACCAAATTCGCCACTCTGTACAGCTGTACCTTTTTTAATCAGTCTGATCTTTTTGTCATCAGGTATCGTAGCAGGATCATCTGTAGGGAAAGGGCTCCAAAGCGAGAATAACACCCGGCGCTCGGTAGCTGAATTGACCTGGATGCCGAAATAACCTTCACCAAAACCGTTAGACATAAAATAAGAACCTATCGGATCTGAACCAACCGGGACATTGATCTCGTTGTAAAACCATTCTACATTATTTTTAATGGCATCAGGGATTACATAGTTGACATGGACAGAAGGCCCTCTGCGCCCCCAGTAGAAACGGGAGTCAATATTATCTTTGACATAGGATACAGAATCGGTTACCGGTTTTCCACTGATGATCAGATCAGAAACATCACCAAAATAATTACCGGTTTTGCTGATACCCTGTATATCAAAGCGGGTATAACCTTTTGTGGTGATATTGAAATTTCCAACTGCTACGGTATCAAAAGATGTATTTGAGGCGGTTGCGGTGATAGATTGTGTACCTGTTGATACTTTAAAACTGCTGTTTCCTGAAGGGACCTTCATTCTAAGCTTAACTGTGATAATCCCCGGTGTTTCAGTTCTGAAGTAAACACTGGTTACTGCAGCGGAATTGGTCCAGTTTGCCAGCCCGTTGTTATTGATCACTTCGCCTGAAGTTGTTTTTACCCAGGCATTTCCACCTAAGGCAATAGCAATTTTTGGCCCGGTGGCCACAAAGTCGTTAATTTCCTGAGGTGTTTTGGTTTGGTCACCTTCATTGGGGCTACTCTTTTTACAGGAGGTTGCAATCACCAGCGAGAGTAGTGATAAGGATAAGATTATTGTTTTCATAGGATTTTGGTTTTAATGCCGATTGTAATAATTGATAGATCTGAACCCTGCTGATTCATCAGGGTTCAAATCTAAAATGTTTAACCAGGGTTTAAAAACGGTCTGATTTTAAGGATTCTGGACCAGGTTACCATTCAATGCAATATCATTTTCAGGGATGAAGAAAATAACACGGGGATCAGTATAAGGGATCTGCTGTGTAGTTTGCCCCGAAGCCAGATGTGTACCCGGATAATCTCTGTTCAGCGTCCTTTTATTTCTGAAAACATCAAACTTACGCTGTGATTCGAAAGCGAATTCCAGTCTGCGCTCATCCAGGACCACATCCAGTACATTGGTATAACCCATCATATTACCCGAAGAAAATAGTGCATTTCCACTTAATCCGGCGCGACTTCTGATAATATTGACATCTGCAAGTGCATCATCCGGTCTGCCCAGCTGGTAAGCACATTCTGCCCTTGTCAGATACATTTCTGCTAACCTTAATACTACAGGGGAACTTAAAGTTTCGTAACCTTCCTGAAATGAATATTTATTGATGAAATATTTAGGGTAACCATTTCTTTTCTGCAATACAGGATTACCCTGTGCATCAGTTTTAACGGTACCATCCGGGTTTTTTTCATATTGCGGAACAACAAATGAATTGCGTAAATCTTCAGGGAATTTATTAACTAAGGCCCTGTAAGATTGAGAAGCGTACATTTCACCATAACCAATTGCCCCGCCCCAGTACATCGAACCTATTGCATCATCCAGACGGTCATCTTTAAGTACATGTCTGATGGCAAAAATAGTTTCTGAGTTTCCTTCGGGAACACTGGTGAAATATTTTGGATATCCGGACGAAGCGAACAGAGAATACCTGCCGCTTTTAATAATCCGGTCTGCATAATCAAAAGCATTTTTATAATCCCCCATGTACAGATAGACTCTGCTCAATAAAGCCATGGCAACTTCTTTTGAAGCAAAGTTATTGTTCTTTGAACTGTTCATCAGTTTAATCGATTTTAATAAATCGCTGATTACTAAAGTATAAATGTCTTTTACTTTTGATCTGGCAGGTAATTCTTTGACATCGGTATTGGTTTTAAGCATTACCCCCAAAGATTCGCCGTTATCATCTGTATAAGGACGGCCAAAAAACTTGACCAGGTCAAAGTGGACCATTGCTCTTAAAAAGTAGTTTTCTCCAAGCAATTGATTTCTCACGGGATCATCACTTTCCACTACTTTTTCTATCACTACGTTAGTGCCATAAATAGCCTGGTATGCTTTACGCCAGAAGTTTTCTACATTCCCCTGATTTTTCTGATGCTGATAGTTATAGGCATAGAATAAGGGATCTGTAGTGGTTCCGCTCAGTGAAACATTATCACTGGCATATTCAGAGAAAATATGGTAGTTACGTACATAATAAGGGTCTTTAATATAATTATAGGTCCCAATAGTGGCAGATTGAAGCCCTTCGAGTGTATTGACTACATTTTCATTAATGATCCCATTATAAGGAGGCAGGATCAGGTCTTTTTTGCAGGCTGTAACAGACACCATAAGTGCCATCGCTACGATTGTTTTATAGCTGTTAATCATTTTTGTCATCTTTAAATCAGGGTTATACTTAAAATCCTATGTTAACACCAAATAATATCTTTTTGCTGATCGGGTATTTAGTACCGCTGCTTCCGCTTGTATTTGGAGTAGAGAAAATTGTAGCAGGGTCCAGGTCGGAAACTTCAGGGTCCATACCTGAGAATTTGGTTAAAGTAACCAGGTTATCTGCACTTACATAAACTCTCAGACTTGAAACTTTAAGTCTTTTGGTAATTGCATCTGTAAAATTATAACCGAGTGTGATATTACGTAATCTCAGGTAAGAGCCATCTTCCAGATACCTTGAAGACGGTTTGTTTGATAATTTATTCCCATTCACTACAGCTTTTGGATGTGTCGCAATGTCTCCGGGATTTTCCCATCTGTTCCAGCCGTCTTTTAAGACCATGCTGTTGTATTGCGGATAAGCTCCATCGGCATCAAATACTTCACGGTTTCCATTATAGATCTTGCTGCCATATACAAAATTGAAAAATGCATTTAAGCTGAAATTCTTATAAGTGAACTCGTTGCCCATACCACCGGTGAATTTTGGTGATGAAGTACCCACATATCTTCTCTCGGCAGCGTTATAGTTGTTTGTCGTAGTTGTTGTACCATCTGCTTTGGTCATATACCATAGCGGATCACCATTGGCCGGATCTACACCTGCCCATTCTCTGGTATACCATGAATTCATATCATGGCCTACAGCAATATTCTGGTTGGCAAACCTGGCTATAGGCTGATCCAGATAGAGTTTGGTTACCCTGTTTTTGTTAAAACCGATATTGAAACTTGTATTCCATTTAAAGTCACCTGTGAAATTTTTAGTACTTAACTCAATATCAATTCCCTGATTTTTAACAGACCCGATATTTTGCAGGTAACTGTAAAAACCAGTGGCAGCCGAAAGCGGTACATTGATAATCAGATCTTTATTGGTACGCTGGTAAACATCGACACTTAATTCAATTCTGTTCCAGAAACCAATATTAAATCCGGCATTGACGGTAGTAGGGGTTTCCCAGGTTAAATCATAATTAGCGATAGCAGAAGGGTAACCTCCCGGGATGTTTGCATATTGAGCATCGAAATTATATAACGGTAATGAACTGTAATCTCCGTTAGGCGTATTACCGGTAACTCCATAACTACCACGTAATTTCAGATTCGTAATGACACTGGATTTGAAAAATTTCTCATTGGAAATTAACCATCCGCCGGCAAGAGAATAGAATAAGCCAAATTTATGGTTTGCACCGAATTTGGATGATCCGTCATTACGCAAAGAAACTGTTCCAAAATAGCGGTTATCATAATTATAATCTGCCATGAAAAGCTCAGAAATAAAACGGCTTTTTGATTTACCGCCTCTTAACAGGTAGGGGGTAGCCGTTGAATTCAATGTTTCCAGACCAGGTTGGATACCATAACCTGTTCCGTCAATATTGTCCACATAGTTTTGCTGATATTCAAAACCTGCAATTCCAGATAAATTGTGTTTTCCAAAACTATGGGATGCATTGAATAAATTGGAGGTAAGCACACTATTTGCATAGTTATATAAGTTCCTCAATTCTCCCAGATTACCTTTCCCGGTTGGGGTACGGGCATCATTCAGAATTTCTCTTCTGGTATTGCTGGTTGTATAGCGGTTTGAACTTGCAAAATTTAACCAGTCAGTCAGCTTATATTCCAGTTTTAAGTCACCAGCTAAGGTCTGGCCTCTTTCATTGTCTACATTATAATCATTCAGATAGACGAAATTGCTTTTATCGCGTCCGTACCACTGGCTTTCCTGATCAATATATCTTGGCGTACCATCGCTATTGTAGGGATTATCCCAGGGTACATTGGTATAGGCCTGGTAAAGCGCCCCGGTGCGGTCATCAGTTCT
Organism: Pedobacter cryoconitis; assembly: GCF_014200605.1. Classification (GTDB taxonomy): domain Bacteria; phylum Bacteroidota; class Bacteroidia; order Sphingobacteriales; family Sphingobacteriaceae; genus Pedobacter; species Pedobacter cryoconitis_B. The sequence continues at coordinate 498,303 of NZ_JACHCE010000001.1, forward strand.
TTTGCTAAAGCCTGCATTGATCCTGGTGGTAATTTTAAAACGGTCATTTACTTTATGATCCAGGTTGACCCTGAAATTGATATTGTTGTAGCCTGTATTAACCAGTGTACCTTTTTCATCATAGTAATCGGCACCTACATAAAAATGTGTTTTTTCATCACCGCCCGAAATATTAATGTTCTGGCTATTGGTATAGGCCTGTCTGAAAGCTTCTTTTCTCCAGTCTGTATTTCCAGGATTGGAAGGTAAAAATCCTGATAAATAAGCAGCGCTGGTTAATGGAAGTGCCTTTTGGGTCAGATAAGCATCTATCTGCTGTTGTGTAGGATTTGGGGTGGTAGCCTGAAGCTGTTTGATATAACTGGCCCTTTTTGTATTGTAATCATTGGTATACAAATAGGTGCTGTAATCCAGTAATTGCTGACCATTCATCAATTGGAAGTTGCCCTGAGAAGCGTTGTTAATTCCGTAAGAGCCACTGTAATTGATGCTTGTTTTACCGCTTTTACCTTGTTTGGTCGTGATAACGATTACCCCATTTGCAGCTCTTGAACCATAAAGTCCGGTTGCACCTGCATCTTTTAATACGGTAATGGATTCAATATCCCTTGGGTTGGCAGTACCGCCAATTACCCCGTCTACAACAGTAAGAGGCTCCATATTTGCACTAAAAGTACCTGTACCCCTTATTCTGATGGTAGCCGGTGTTCCTGGTTGCCCTGAAGAAGAGGAAACTGCTACCCCGGCCGCTTTTCCTTGTAAAAGGTTAGCCGCATCATTGCTGGTTACATCTAAAAGCTGTTTAGCAGATACTGTAGAAACAGAACTGACAATCTGTGACTTGCTTTTTGAGGTATAACCAACTACAACAACCTCATCCATTTGTTTGGAATCGGGTTTAAGGCTTATATTAATTGTGTTTTTACCTGACAGGGCAATATCCTGCTGCATGTATCCGATATAGCTGAATTCTAAAATTACATCGGTAGTCGTTTTTAGTACAAATTTACCGCTGACATCAGTAATGGTACCATTTGTCGTTTTCCTGACTTTTACGGATACCCCTGGCATAGCAAGGCCCTGTTCGTCTGTCACTTTTCCTGTAACAAAGGTTTGAGCGAAGGTGATACCGGAGCAGAATGTAAGCAGTAAGATGATTATTGCTTTGGTTAGTTGATAGAAGGAAAGCTTTTTGCGCTCGCCTGACGGTGGGAAAACCCGGTTCAGTACCGGATTAATCGGTGTGTAGAGTTTTGTCATGCAGAAAAATGTTAAGATTTGGTTAGTCATCCCGGGAGAAGGAATTTCCGATAGCTTCTCTTAAGGAATAATTGAAGGTATAAAGCAACAGGCGTGTATAAAGTATTTAAACAGCGCTAAATCCACGCAAACGTTTGATATGTTTTATGAATGCGTCTGATCGCTAAAAAGAAAAAAAACAGGTAAATGCAGGGTATTTTCGAATGATATATTCGAATAAGTTGTAATTCACAGAAAAAATCATCGTTTTTACAAAATCGTCTGATTTTTAGCTTTGTTTTTCGGGAAAACCGTGTTTTATAAGCACGATCAGGCTTACACAAACCTCTTATTTCGGCATAAGCAAACGTTTGCGTGATAATTGAAGTCTGTCATTTCATGGCTTGGAAGGAAAATTTATACCTTGTAATCACCAACGGGAGGTTTAATTAACCACTGAACCTCCGGTGTCTGCTTAAAAAATATTTGAACAGCATCTTAATAAAGAAATAAATGGACAGAAGAGAAATCTTTAATATTCTTTTTAATGGAAGTATGGTCAATGTGCCAATTGTTCCAGAACCAGATCCGGTTTTAGAAACTCCTGCATATTTAAGAACTGACCAGGCTATTCCATTCTTTAAAGAATGGACAGCGCTGCCGGCAGAAGATAATTTCAGTCCTGAATTTTCTGTGGAATATGCTTTCACGATTATGCTGGACCTGAATTATCCTGCAAAAGCACCTAACCAGGAAAATGCTATAGTCTGCAAACAGTTTATGCTGGGAATTAAAAATGGACATTCCATACAGGCAGGTATAAATGAACAGGGATATCTTTTTATAGATAAGGTGGTTGATTTGAGAGCCATTGAAAAAGATAAACTGCTTACGGGAATTCAGCTTGTTCTGGCTGTTAATCCACTAGGTACGGGGATGAGCTTCGCTAAATTGAAAATCATGGACAGGGCAGGCCTGACACTTTCTACTTTGAAGTCCATGCAGTATGCAACTACCGACTGGGCCGGGGATATAAAGATCACAGATCCGGATTTTAATTTCCTGCGGATTGAAGGCCTGAAGGCAGTTCATCATACGGATACTTCCTATCCGCAGTATCCATACAAAAGACAAGACACAATTGAAATAATAATATAGCTAACCAATTATCTGAACTAAAAAAAATTATGAACAGACGAGAATTTGTAACATCAACTACGCTCACTGCAGCAGCATTGACTATCCTGCCAGAAAAATCACTTTTTGCCAATTATGCTGGAGAGAAAGTTAAAATTGCAATGATGGGCGTTGGTCTGCGCGGGCAAAATCACCTTGCTTTACTTCTAAAAAGAGATGATGTTGAATTAGTTGCTATCTGTGATGTAGATTCAAGAATGCTTGATATGGCTAAGGCCCTGATCACTAAAAGCGGAAAACCTATGCCTAAGATCTTTACAGGTGATAACAATGCCTGGAAAAAAATGCTTCAGTTAAAAGATCTGAAATCTGTTTTGATTGCTACCCCATGGGAATGGCATAAAGCAATGATTATCGGTTCTATTGAAGCAGGTATAAAGTATGTCGCTACAGAAGTAGTGCTGGGTATTACCCTTCAGGACCACTGGGATGTAGTTCATGCTGCGGAAAAACATGATGCACACGTGATGATGCTCGAAAATGTTTGCTATAGAAGAGATGTACTTGCTGTTTTAAATATGGTAAGACAGGGTATTTTCGGAGAGATTCTGCACTTACAGGGCGGTTATCAGCACGATTTGAGAGAGGTTAAGTTTAATGACGGTATAAAACCTTATGGTGGTGGCGTAGAATTTAATGAAAAAGGATTCTCAGAAGCCAGATGGAGAACAAATCACTCGGTACATCGTAATGGTGAGTTATATCCGACACATGGTATCGGGCCGGTGGCTCAGTGTATCAATATTAACAGGGGAAACAAGTTCCTTAAATTAAATTCATTCGCTACAAAATCCAGAGGCCTGCATAAATATGTGGTAGACAAAGGAGGGGAGAGCCATCCGAATGCAAAAGTTAATTTCAGACTAGGTGATATCGTAACTACGACTATTGATTGTGCCAATGGAGAAACAATTATCCTTCAGCATGATACGAACTCTCCAAGACCTTATTCTCTGGGTTTCCGTGTACAGGGAACGAATGGGTTATGGATGGATATTAATGATAGTGTATATGTAGAAGGCGTGAGCAAACCACACCGATGGGACAGTGCGAAAGAATGGTTGGAGAAATACGATCACCCGCTATGGAAAAAATATAGCAGTGATGCAGAAGGTGCAGGTCATGGTGGAATGGATTTCTTTGTACTGCACGCTTTTATTGAATCTGTAAAACGCGGTACACCTACACCATTAGATGTTTATGATGCAGCAGCATGGAGTGCAATTACCCCTTTAAGTGAGCAGTCAATAGAACTGGGCAATGAAACTATTGATTTCCCTGATTTTACCAGCGGACACTGGATGACCAGAAAACCTGTTTTCGCTTTAAACGACGATTATTAAGCCCTGCATAAACCTTAATTAACAAATAAGCCGGTCAATTCATTGACCGGCTTTGGGCTTATATAAACAGCCCTGGCAATAATTAATTTGTAATTGCAGACTACATGTTTATATTTGTGTACACGGAAATGGTGTCTTCCGACTTAACCGCCCTAAAAAGCTGATGGCGCCTGCAAAATTAATCTGATGAGCAATTCAGTTCGTTGGAATAAATTATTTGTAGGTATATATGAAAACTTTTAACCATCTGATCCGCTGGACACTTTTAATCCTCCCTATCGCTATTACTATAGGAACTGTAGTTGCCTTTTTTCTTTGGTTGCTGACTGCCGCAATACATTTACGTTTTCAGTATAAATGGCTGCTCTTTTTATTGCCTTTTGCAGGGGTACTGATTCATTTGATTTATCAGTCTGTAGGAAAGTCTTCTGAAAAGGGGAACAACCTGATTATGGACGAAATTCATGAAAGTGGCGGCGGGGTACCCTGGCGTATGGCCCCGGTAATTTTGGTGACTACAATTATTACGCATCTTTTTGGAGGTTCGGCCGGCAGAGAAGGTACAGCAGTCCAAATTGGGGGAAGCATTGCCGCTATGTTTGGGAAATGGTTTAACCTGAATGAACAGGATACTAAAATGGTATTGACAGCAGGTATTGCTGCGGGATTCGGGGCTGTTTTTGGTACACCTGTAACAGGGGCTATTTTTGCGATGGAGGTACTGACGCTCGGCAGGATTAAATACGATGCTTTGTTTCCAGTTCTGGTTGCCAGTATAATCGGTGATTTAACGGTTTCTGCCTGGCAAATTCACCATACGGCTTATCATATCGCTGTTTTACCGCAAACACCCTACTTTTTATCAGATTATCTGCCAATAGATCTTTTGCTGTTGAGCAAAGTGATTGCCGCATCAGTCGTATTCGGACTGGCCAGTTACCTGTTTTCTATAACAGTCCATCAGGTAAAGAAAGTTTTTGCAAAACTGTTTAAAGTGAGCTGGATGATCCCTTTGGCTGGTGGTTTGATCCTGATCGGGTTGACTTATCTGATTGGTAAACCAGATTATTTAAGTTTGGGTGTGGACGCAGAATATCCGGGGGCAGTTACTATTCCTTCTGCATTTATACAGGGAGGGGCTGATACCTGGAGCTGGCTTTGGAAAACAATTTATACGACTTTAACTTTGGGAACAGGGTTTAAAGGAGGAGAAGTTACTCCTTTGTTTTACATCGGTGCAACTTTGGGAAATACGCTTTCCGCATTGCTGAATGCACCGGTAAGTTTATTTGCAGCTTTAGGGTTTATTGCAGTTTTTGCAGGGGCAACCAATACACCTTTAGCCTGCACCATGATGGGGATTGAATTGTTTGGCGGTGAGTATACTTTATTCTTTGCTGTTGCTTGTTTTACATCCTATTTTTTTAGTGGTCGTTCGGGTATTTACAGTGCACAGAGGACCGCTGTGCCGAAGATCTTTGATGAGCGTTTGGGTCTGATTGAAGATGTTCAAAAACAGGGTTTTATGAAGCGATTGTTATCAAGATATAAAGGCTGATTCAGACCTGAGTAACAAAATCATTATAAATATTTCTTTGTTCGGTTTAGCAAGGTATTATGCGGATATTACTTCAGGTTATCGGTGATTACTTTTTGTGTTTATGAACCTTGATTTGTTAACCTCACCTTTGATGGCAGAAGAAAGAATTTAATGTAATGTCAAAGAATAAATTAGACGAAACTGACCAGATATTAGTGCATACTGCCCGCTCGATCCTGCTGATCACTGCGCTTTTTATGATTTGCAGCGCAATTCTGATCAGCGTTTTTCTATGGAATGGGGAGGAAAAGAAGAATTTGACGGATACCCCGCAGATATTAACTGATCAGATAGCTTCGCCACGTAAAAAAACTGTTCCGGTCAGTTCTGCTGATCAGGACTGGAAAGCTCCTGATGAAAATACAATTCCAGCCGGGAAAGCCGGAGAAATGATCAGATATGGAAAAGACCTGATCGCCAATACAGCCAAATATTTTGGTCCCAACGGCTCTGTTGCAGCAATCAGCAATGGAATGAATTGTCAGAATTGCCATTTGCAGGGAGGTACAAAAATTTTCGGTAACAACTATGCTGTCTTTTTTACCAGTTATCCTAAAAAGAGTAACAGATCTGGTCAGGTTGTTCCGGCTTCAAACCGGATTGCAGAATGTTTTGAACGCAGCCTTGCCGGGAAATTCCCGGATGCATCCGGCAAAGAAGTACAAGCTATGCTGGTTTATTTAAAATGGGTAGGTTCGGGAGTGAAAAAAGGAGATGAGGTTTTTGGGACTGGTTTTCAGAGGTTGAAATATATGGACAGACCAGCTGATCCGCAACGTGGAAAAATGATATATGCTTCAAAATGCGTTTCTTGTCATGGAGAACATGGTGAGGGGGTACGCACAGCTGACCAGGCAAATTATACTTATCCGCCATTATGGGGAGAGCATAGTTATAATGATGCAGCAGGCATGTACAGGCTGAGTAATTTTGCAGGTTTTGTTAAGAACAATATGCCTTTTGGAGCTACTTATAAAGATCCACAGCTGACTGATGAAGAATCGTGGGATCTGGCCGCTTTTGTAAATTCCCAGCCCAGAAAACATAAAGATCAGCATAAAGATTATCCGGACTTAACTAAAAAACCAATAGATGCACCATTTGGACCTTATGGTGATCAATTCACAAAGACTCAACATAAATACGGTCCGTATCAGCCTATAGCTGATTATTATAAATCCTATAAAAAATAAAAGATGAAAAAAACAATCCTTATCTGCAGCCTCTTTTTGATGATAGCTGGCGCAGCAACAACAGGTTTTGCGCAGACAAAACCACAGGAATTTACTGGTGCAAAAGCTACTTTGAAAAATTATAAAGCACTTTATATTTTAAATAGCGGAGATGAAAAGAAAATAACCGGTACACTCAGAAACATGAAAAATGCTTTGGAAGATCCCCGTCTGAAAGGAAAACTGGATTTAGAGCTGATTGTTTTTGGAGATGGGGTAGCTGTATATGATAAAAATGGAACATTTGAGAAGACTTTAAAAGACCTGCAGGCCAGGGGTGTTTTATTAGCCCAATGTGAAAACACGATTAAAGAGAGACATATTGAGAAAAGCTCTTTGTTTGATTTTATCAGTTATGTGCCAAGCGGTAATGGAGAAATTATTATCCGTGAATATCAGGGCTGGGCAGTTGTGCACCCTTAATCTATCTGTAGCATGAAAAAACTTAATACTGTATTTTTAGCTGTAGCCGCTTTGGTTTTGTTTTCAAACGCGGTTACTGCTCAGGAGTATCGTTTTGATCCCCCCTGGAATACACCTCCCGAAAGTGAAGTTCAGTTTACTGTTCCCGGGGTAGATAATGTACCTGATTTATTTGGTGATATTAATGATCCTCAGCTTGTTGTGTTTTTTGCAGGGAATCAGTTTATGGTGATTGATGAACTTATTGCTGCATTCAAAAAAGAACATCCGCAATATCAGCGGGTATTTGCGGAAACGCTTCCCCCTGGAATTCTGGCCAAACAGATTGCTACAGGAAGTATTGTAATTGGAAATTTGCGGATTACGCTAAAACCTGATGTTTATACGGCAGGTAAAAGCAGGATCGACCAGACTCCGGAATGGTTCAGTAAAACGTCTTTATATGCCAGAAATAAACTGGCGATTCTGGTGCAGAAAGGGAACCCTAAAAAGGTTAATGGGCTTAAAGATTTAGGGAATAAAACGCTAAGAATAAGTATGCCTAACCCTGATTTTGAAGGGATTGGTAAAAGGATAGAAGAAGCCTATGTTAAAGCAGGAGGTGAACAGCTGAAAACAGCAGTGATGGAAACCAAGTTAAAAGATAAGACTACATTCCTGACACAGATTCATCACCGCCAGTCTCCAATGCGCATTTTGTATGATCAGAGTGACGCTGCCCCTGTTTGGTATAGTGAGGCACATTATCAGCAAATGATTGGCCATCCGGTAGCAATGATTGAAATCCCTGAAAAGGAAAATATCCATGCCCAGTATATTGCAGGACAGTTAAAGAATGCACCCCATCCGCAGGCAGCTAAAGATTTTATGGACTTTCTGGTTAGCCCGCAGGCAAATGCCATTTATAAGAAGTTTGGATTTGACCTGCCCTAATCCGGTTTTAATATCCGGATAGAAATTGCCGGACTTACATTTTAACGCTGCTTTTTGAAAAGCAGCGTTAAATAATTACAAAGCTTTTAGTAAAGCAGTAACAGAAGCTCTTTTCTTAAAATCTTTATCAAAATGTACATAAGTAATCTTACCTGTACGGTCAATGATATAAGTTGCAGGAACCGGAAGTACATGATCTGAATTTCCATTATTTTTATTCAGGTCTACCCCATATCCTTTATATTTTTCTACCTGACCTTCGTCCATGACGAATTTTACATCGTAGGCATCCATAATTTTGTAACCTTTGTCCTGTATAATAGAGAAAGAAGCGTGGGTTTTTTCTATGGTCTTGTTAATATTATCACCGGTTTCTGGAGTCACACCAATTACATAAGCTCCTTTCGCTGTTAATTGCTGAAGGGAATCCTGTAGTTGTTTGATATGTAAATTACAATAAGGACACCATTGACCGCGGTAAAAAAATAGCACAACTGCCTGGTGAGATTTCAAAATTCGGGTGAGATTGATGGATTTTCCAGTATTATCTTTTGCAGTAAACTCAGGTGCTTTCATCCCGGTTTTAAGTCCGCTTTGTGCAGCTACCGTTAATGTAAAGAGCAATCCAATGCCTATAAGTACTAGTTTTTTCATCAGTTTAAATGATTTAAATGATAATGAAGCGCGGGTTATTTCCTGGTTTTCAGAAAATAACCCGCGCTTTAAATTGTGAATTACATTTTACTGTTTGCGTCTTTTGACATTTTAGAAGTACCCATTTTGCTGTCTGACATTTTGGAAGGAGCCATTTTGCCCGCAGGCTCCATTTTATCCATTTTGCCTGCAGGAGCCATCTTATCCATTTTCTTTGTGCCCATTTTGCTGCCTGACATTTTAGATGGGGCCATCTTGTCCATTTTCTTCGTACCCATTTTACTACCTGACATTTTAGAAGGCGCCATTTTACTCATTTTATGACCTGCCATTTTTGAGGTGTCATTTTGTAATGGGGACTCTGCTGCTTTAGCCGGAGTATTAATTGCGAAACCGAATACGATTACAGCTGCCAGGATACTTTTAGATAGGTTTGATTTGAAATTCTGAGTTTTCATATTTTTAAGATTTGTTATTGTTTCCCTCTTAGTCGCTAAACAAAAACAAACCTTACAAAATATTTTAATTTTTATCTAATTCTTCTTCAATACGTTCCTGAAGCTTCTTTTTATAGTCATCGTCCAGCCTGATCTCTCTGGGTTGTGCCGAATGAAAAAGCTCATGTACCATTCGGTTAATGCCAATACTTTGTTTTTGAAATAATCTGCAAAAAGAGCACCCTGTCAGGTGAATGCGTAATTCTATTTTCTCTCTTACAGTTAAAGCCGTTAATTGTTTCTTCTCAATAAGAAAAGTAGCCTTTCTGCAATTGTATATTATATTCTTTAGCTCATTCATATCTTTAAGTCCAGTTTTTTTGGAGACAAGCTCTCAGGTTAAGTTTAGCCCGGTGAATAATCACCCAGAAATTTGATGGGCTGACCTTTAACTCAGCACAGATAAGATCTGTAGTCTCATCATCCATATGTTTCATCGTAAAAACAGATAACCACAATGCCGGGAGCTTTTGCATACATTTTTGTAAAATAGAATTAAGCTCTTTACTCATTAATGGATCATGTTCTTCAATACCGAATGCCTGGGGCCGGTGTGTTTTATTCCAGTGTCCGTCAGTTGCATCAAAAAAATCCTGGTCCTGTGGTTCTGCGTCTAAACTGGTTGTTATTTTGTTCAGTCCTGATGACTTTTTACGGTAAACATCTATCACCTTATTCTTTAATATAGAAGTTAGCCAGGTCCGTTCAGAACTTCTTCCCTCAAATTTATCTATACGTTCCAGTGCAGCCAGAAAGGTTTCCTGAACAAGGTCCCTTGCCTGTTCTTCATCATTGATCCGGGTAATTGCATAACTGAACAGATAATCTGCATGATTTTCAACCCAACGGGTAGGATCAATTACCGGAGGCTCTGTGACCGGTATTTCTTCGCTTTTATAATTTGACATCCGATAGGTTAAAATAAAGTAGTCGTGTCTCCCGGATAATCCTTACAAATTATTTAAATTTATTGTAAGGATTGCCAGTTCTAACCGACAAACAAGGAAAACTTACCTAAAAATATTAAAATGAAAGCAATTAAAATATTTTTTCTTTTAGGTTGCCTTACCTTGGGAACAGCAATACTTAAACAGGGCTATGCAGCTATTGATCGGGATCAGCTCAGCAGGAAGAAATTAGTACCTGATCCTGTTAAAGGGTTTGCCTTTATCGAACTGTTTACTTCAGAAGGATGTTCAAGCTGTCCGCCTGCCGATGAGCTTATTGTCAGGATAAATAAGGAAAGTGAGGGGCTGCCCGTTTATATTTTGGCATTTCATGTCGATTACTGGAACCGTTTGGGCTGGAAAGACGTATATAGTGATGCAACGTATACAAAAAGACAGCAGCAATATGCTGGCTGGTTAAATCTAAGCTCGGTTTATACCCCTCAGATTGTTGTTAATGGTCAAAAGGAGTTTGTAGGTTCAGAAGAAAATACACTTCGCAATGCGATTAAGTATAGTTTACAGAAGCCAGTCACAGCAAAACTGGAACTTAACGAAGTAAAAACAGATAAAGGGCAGATTAATCTGCATTATAAAACGGAAGGAGCTGATCAGCATACCTCTTTATTTTTGGCAATTGTGCAGCTTAACGCACAAACTAAAGTTAAAAGGGGCGAAAATGGTGGCCATACCTTATCACATATTCAATTGGTACGTCAGTTAAAACGGATTTCCCTAAAAGATGAAAATGCTGGTACAGCCAGTATTGAACTGCCAAAAGATCCAGATCCCGGAAAAGTGGAGCTGGTTGCTTTTTTACAAAATGATACTGACGGTAAAATTATTGCAGCAACTCAATACAAATGAAAGTCATCCAAGAAAAACATCCTTTAGCAATACGCTGGACACACTGGGTTAATTTTCCTATACTGATGATTATGATCTGGAGCGGTCTGCTGATCTATTGGGCAAACGATATCTATTCCATCACAATCTTTGGTTATACTTTTGTACACTTCTTCCCGGATTGGTTTTATCAGTGGCTTCATATACCGCAGCGTTTAGCCGAAGGAATGGCATTTCATTTCTTGTTTATGTGGTTTTTTACCCTGAATGGGATTTTCTATGTGCTTTATACGCTGATTTCCGGAGAATGGAGGCTTTTACTGCCTAACCGGCATTCTTTTAAAGAAGCCTGGCAAGTACTTTTACATGATCTTCATATCAGGAAAATGGTTCCCCCGCAAAAAAAGTATAATGCAGCACAGCGAATTGCCTACACAGCTATTATTGTGATGGGTTTTGGGTCAGTGATTACAGGACTTGCAATTTATAAACCTGTTCAGTTTTACTGGCTGACCTGGTTATGCGGAGGTTATCATTTAGCAAGGATCTTTCATTTTGCACTCACTATTGGTTATGTCCTGTTCTTTATTATTCACATTGTACAGGTCATACTGGCAGGATGGAATAATTTCAGAGCTGTTGTATCTGGCTTTGAAGTTAAAGAAGAACCAGCTGCGGTTATTGAAATCAGAACTCCGGTCGTTGTCAAACAAAAAAAAGCAAATGGCAAAAAAACTAAGTAGTGCACAGCTCCAGGAGCTGGCTATTGAAAAGAAAATCAAAAGACGTAATTTCATCTCCTTTTCTGCTTTTTTTATTGGGGCAGGTGCTGCTTTTGGTGGCTGGAAGTGGCTTTACAACTCACCCCAGGAAACAGCTGGTATTACAGCAGGAACACGTCAGCCGTTAAGAAGAGCGCTCAATAAGACAGAATTGTTTTTCAGGAGAATTTTTAGCAATGACCATGTTGTGAAAACTTATCCTAAAGAGAGGGCCGCAAAAGTAGTGCGGGTGAACAGTGATATTGGCATGAGTACAGACAATTTCAATGCAGCCAACTGGCAGTTATCGGTGGTTAAAAAGAACGGTCATGTATTGAAAATCGGGATTGAAGAAATTAGAGCGTTGCCTAAAACAGAAATTGTATACGACTTTAAATGTGTGGAAGGCTGGGATCAGATACAGCATTGGGCAGGTTTGAGGTTTGTTGATTTTATGGCGCATTACGGATTGCAGGAACAGGCGGAAATGGAATATGTAGGAATGGAAACACCTGATGGAGCATATTATGTAGGTCTGGATATGGAGAGTGCTTTACACCCGCAAACCTTGCTGGCTTATGAAATGAATGATCAGCCCATTGCAGAAGTACATGGCGCACCCCTTCGGCTTATTATTCCGGTAAAGTATGGGATTAAAAACCTAAAAAGAATCGGGACTATAAATTTCAGTAATCAGCGGCCACGCGATTACTGGGCAGAACAAGGTTATGATTATTATTCTGGTCTTTAATCCTCAAGATTGGCATCCTTAAGCGAATCATTGATTTTAATGACAATTTCATCCAGTTCTATGGCCGATTGTCCAAGCATCCTGAGCAGTTCAGCATGCGCAGAGGAAGTCTCAGGATCAACATTCAGTAAATCTGTCAGCCCTAGTATATTACTAAGCGGCCGGCGGATTTCATGGGAGTTATTCCAGGCAATCTCCCTTAACATCTTATTTCTATGCAGCAAGCGCATCTCGTAATCTTTTCTGATCGTAATATCTCTTAATGCACCTACCATTTTTTCAGTTTTCCCCAGATGGTCTACCAGGATAAATGCCTGGTTGGATACTTCTTTATAGGTTCCGTCGGCACATTGAAACCTGTATTCACAGCGCCAGGAGCTGCTGAGCTCTTTAAAGGCCTGCTGAACCGTGCTAACCACTTTGTTTTTATCTTCCGGATGGATCTTATTTAATACCCATTCCCCCGAATTTATACGGAGATCTTCTGTATAACCAAAGACTTCTGAGAAACCATTCATCCATTTAATCGTATCATTATAGGGGTTATACTCCCAGATCACATCATTGGTTACGCTGGTTACCGTTTCGTAGGTATTTAATAGTTCTTTGATTTTTTCTTCAGCTTTCACATGATTCTCTACATCAATAGCAATCACCATATAAGCTGTTTTACCTTTGTAAACTGTACTGTGATGAGAAATTAACTGATGAAAGAACTCTCCGTTTTTCTTTCGGTGAAGCCATACTCCGGTTTCATTGCCTTCAAGATGGTCACTGCGCAAATAATCGTTTAGTTTAGAAGCTTCCTGATCTGATCTGATGTCTGTAATGGTCATCTCTAACAATTCTTTTTCACTATAACCATATTTTTGAGTCATGATTTTATTTACTTTCAAAAATTGATAAGTGATTTTGTCAAAAACATAAATTGTTGCGGGTGTACCCTCAAAAAGCTGCTGATAGTTTTTTTCCACTTTAGATATACTGGTTTTATACATCTCAATGAGCAGGAACAGGAGGATAGCTGAAATAAACAGGAAAAAAATATTTTTATAGGCATATAACCAGCTCAGATCCTTTTCTGGTATAAGTTTGTCTATTCTTTCAATCCATTTAGCACCCATCACTAACCAGATTGCACCAAGTACAAGATAGATTAAGATAATAAGAGCCGTACGTTTACGCATGATCAGGCAAAGATAAGTCATTCCGGATAAAAATTAAGGTACATTATCTCCCGGATTTCTTTAAAGGGTAATTTTTAATGAATATTTAATCTTTAAAGAATTATAAAAAAATTATACATAATATTGATTTGCTATTGATAAAAATTGCCCCCCTGATAAAATTGGATGTACGCAGAAAGACCATACAAAAATGTATTGGAAAGTGAACTGCTGATTAAGGTTTCCACCGGAGATCAAAAAGCTTTCACAGAATTGTTTGAGCGTCATCAAACTTTGGTTTATGATTTTTCGATCAAACTGACACGCTCAAAAATTCAGGCGGAAGAGATTGTGCAGAATGTATTTATAAGGATCTGGCTAAACAGGGCCACCATAGTCAATATTGAAAATTTTGGGGCTTACCTTAACCGGGCAACAAGAAATCATAGTTATACAGTTTTAAAGAAATTAGCCGCACAGAGCAATAGAGAAGTCGAACTTACAGAACAGGTGGTTAGTGGCGGTGCTAATGCAGAACACCTGGTTTTATATAATGATTCAGCAAAAATACTAAAGACCGTAGTAGATACGCTGCCTCCGCAGCGGAAACTGGTTTATGAATTATGTCATGAACAGGGATTGAAATATGAAGAGGTTGCTGCAAAACTAAATATCTCTTCGGGAACAGTTCATACCCATATGAAACTTGCACTTAAAACTATCAGGGCACATTTTAAGCATATGGATGCCATGTTGCTTGTGATTATGCTGATGAAAAGATAAATTTTATTTTCATATGCCTTACCCCGGTTTATATTTCAGTAAGTCAGTATAGCAAAAGACAGCTCAATTTATGACGGGTGCGGAAGCTAGATTAACCTATTTATTCAATCAGTATATGGATGGCTCAGCTTCGAAAGATGAAGCCGGAGAATTTCTATTACTGGTCAATATTGATGACCATAAGAGCGCATTACTTACTTTAATGGATAATTATCTGGAAGGCAGTACCTTTTCAGAAGGATTGGAAGAAGATCAGAAAAGGAATATCCTGAAGAATATCTTTCAGGCTCCGGTCGTCTCCCGAACAGCTCAATTTATACCGGTATCCGGGGCAGAGAATTCCCTGCCAAAAGATAAAGCCTTAAGCTGGACCAGACTGCTGGCCGCTGCCCTGGTTCTTTTGATGCTGGCAGCTGGAACTTATTTCATTAAAAATCAGCATAGCCCGGTGCTTTACAGTCAGTATCATGGTGAACTGATTCCCGGAGGTAATAAAGCCACACTAACACTTGCTGATGGGACAAAGGTCTCCTTAACTGATGCCACAAATGGCAAATTAGCGGAACAGGCGGGGGTCAGTATCAGGAAAACTGCAGATGGACAGCTCTTATACGAACTTAAAGAAGTCAGCTCTTTGGTGCAGCAAGATAAATCCCCAATACTTTATAATACTATTTCAACTCCTGCAGGAGGGCAGTATCAGCTGATTTTACCAGACAGAACACATGTCTGGCTGAATGCTGCTTCTTCCTTAAGGTACCCATCTTCTTTTGCTGCCTTAAAAGAACGCAGGGTAGAATTGAAAGGGGAAGCCTATTTCGAAGTCGCTAAGCTCAATGCCGGGGCTGTTCACATTCCATTTATCGTGGCCAGCAGAAAGCAGGAGGTAGAAGTGCTGGGAACTCATTTCAATATCAATAGTTATGAAGATGAAAAGGTTGCTGCAACAACTTTATTGGAAGGGAGCATCAGAGTAAGCCGCCCAGCGGTATTTGAACGGGTTATAGCTCCGGGAGAACAGGCTCTGGCAGGGCAGGACCTGCAAGTGATCCATGTAGATCCCAGTACTGCTGTAGCCTGGAAAAATGGTCTTTTTAAGTTTGAAAACGCAGACATCCATACAATTATGAAACAGTTTTCACGCTGGTACAATGTGGATGTAGTTTATGAAGGTAAAATACCCAATAACAAATTTACAGGAGAAGTTTACAGGAATATGGATGCTTCCAAAGCATTGAAGATTTTAAGCTATGCAAAAATCAATTTCAGAATAGAAGCTGCTGATCACGAAAATATAAGAAAAAAGATAGTAATAACCCCTAATTAGACTGAACCGTTTTCTGGCCTGAAACGCCAGAAAAAAATAAACAAATATATAAGCTAACCAAATTTAAACTATGAGCATGATGAAACACCTACCTTAATTAGCTGCGGCTAAGCAGGGGAGCTGTAAATAATGAAGCCGGACAATGATTGGACCCATTGCCCGGCAGAAGATTTGAGCTTACCCATCCGATTTTATTCGGAAAAATTAATCTGAACCAATTTCTGTATCACTCAAACCCAATCAAAAGTATGAATTTAAATGCTTTTAAACTTGGTATGTCCTTTTGTAGGATATGCCCTAAACTGCTATTGAAAATGAAATTAACCACTTTCATCCTCATGATAGCCCTTGTACAGGCCAGCGCCGCTGTTGTGGCGCAGAAAATCAACCTCTCTCAAAAAAATCAACCACTTTCAACTGTATTAAAAGCTATTAAAGCACAAACCGGTTATGTATTCCTGAGTAATAATTTTGATCCTGCCAAAGAAACGGTAACCGTTAACCTGCATAATGCAACGATTGAGGAGGCTTTAAAATCTTGTTTCAACAAGCTTCCTATTTTTTATAACATAGTTGATAAAACGATTTTATTGTCTAAAAAGGATGTTTTTTCTGAGAAAGCTGAACCTATTGTGATCCGTGGAATTGTCACGGATGAAAAGGGATTGGGTATCCCCGGAGCCGGAGTCAAAGTTAAAGGAAGTCTGGCTTCTACCTCTACCGATGTGAATGGTAGTTTTAGTATTACCGTGCCCTCTGCAGAAGCCGTACTGATTATTAGCTATGTAGGTTACCAGCCTCAGGAAGTTACGGTTAAAAATCAGAAAAACCTAAAAATAAGTCTTTTACCAGGCGATAATGCCCTGGAGGAAGTCGCTGTTGTCGGTTTCGGTGTACAGCGAAAAGTTTCATTAATTGGTGCACAGTCTACGATCAGTTCTAAAGAACTGAAACAGCCCGTTAATAGTATTACACAATCACTTTCCGGCCGGATTGCAGGTGTAGTTGGCGTACAGCGGAGTGGTGAACCAGGCAGAAGTACTGCTGATATCTGGATCAGGGGTATTTCTACTTTTGGCGGTAATTCCAGTGCCCCACTCGTACTGGTAGATGGGGTAGAACGCTCTATCGATAATCTGGATGCAGAAGATATAGAATCTTTTACAGTACTGAAGGACGCCTCAGGAACGGCAGTATATGGTGTAAGAGGTGCTAATGGTGTGATCCTGGTGAAAACAAAAACCGGTAAGGTGGGTAAGACCTCTATCTTTTTAGATTACAATGAAGGGGTCAGCACTTTTACCAGAAGACCTGAAATGGCCGATGGGCTTACTTTTATGAACATGGCCAATGAAGCAAGTGTGGGTAGGGGATTGGGGGAGAAATACAGCCAGGACTATATCAATAAGACAGCTTCGGGGGTTGATCCGCTTCTTTATCCCAATGTGAACTGGATGAAGGAAATATTTAATAAATACAGCCGTAACCGCAGGGCAAACCTGAATGCGAGCGGCGGGGTGGACAATGCGCAATACTATGTTTCCCTTGCTTATTATAATGAAACAGGGTTTTTAAAAACAGATGACCTCTCCCAGTATAATTCCTCACTGGATTTTAAGCGGTATAATTTTACTTCTAACCTGAACCTGAAATTAACCGGTACGACCAAAATGGATCTCGGTCTGCAAGGTTATGTATCTACGGGTAATTATCCGGGAGAAAGTACAGAGAATATCTTTGGATCAGCTATGGATATTTCTCCTGTGGAGTACCCGGTTATGTATCCGGGGAACTTTATTCCCGGTAAAGCCTCCAATGGTGGGTTTAGAAATCCATATGCAGATTTAACCAGACGCGGATACCGTACTGAATTCGAAAACCAGCTGTACTCAAATTTGCGGTTAACACAAGACTTAAAGGCTTTTACAGCGGGATTAACCGCTACTGTAATGGTTTCTTTTGATACTAAAAATACAAACAGTACAAAGCGGTCAAAAAGGGAAAGTACCTATTTCCCGGATTCAGGCAAGCCCTATAATGAAGACGGAACGCTGAACCTGATTAAAACTTTCAATAGTTCAGGTAATTATCTGAGTTATGAGCCTAACAGAGGCGGAAACAGGAAATTATATAATGAAGCTGCCTTAAACTATGACAGGGCATTTGGAAAACACCGGGTAGGTGGACTGATATTGGGTTATACCCAGGATTATAGCAATCCTTTTGCCGGTGATTTTACTTCTTCTATTCCAGAGCGTTTTGTCGGTATTGCAGCCCGTACCACTTATTCTTATGATGACCGCTATTTTGGGGAATTTAATTATGGATATAACGGTTCAGAATTATTTGCTCCTGCAAACAGGTACGGCTCTTTCCCGGCGGTCGGTTTTGGCTGGATACCTTCGAATGAGAAATTCTTTGAGCCTTTAAAAAAAGCAATTTCTTTTCTGAAATTCAGATACTCTGTCGGCACAACCGGAATTGGTAAAATCTCTAATGAAAACCTGGTAGGACGTCGTTTTGCTTATTTAACACTTGTCACTGATGGCGCAAGCGGTTATCAGTTAGGTAAGAATTTCAACAATACAGGTGGTATCAATGTAACCGATTATGGAGTTGATATCAGGTGGGCCGAATCCCGTAAACAGGATTTAGGGATGGAAATAAGAACCCTGAATGACAAACTGAGTTTAATGATAGACTTGTTCAGGGAGAAACGTACGGGCATCTTTTTGCAAAGACAGTCTGTACCCGGATTTATTGGTTTAGTGAATTCACCTTATGGAAATCTTGGGGTGGTGGATAATAAAGGTATTGATGCCACTTTAGAATTTAACACAAAGGCAGGACAGGTAGAGATAGGGTTAAGAGGTAATCTGACTTATAACAAAGATGTGCTGCTCAATGATGACCGTCCAAATCAAAAATATCCATGGATGAACCATACAGGGAATAATATCCTGTCCAGGTATGGTTATATAGCCGAGAAACTATTTGACAGCCAGGCAGAAATTGATGCAAGTGCTGCTCCGGGATCAAAGAAATTACTGAAGCCTGGTGATATTAAATATAAAGATCTGAATGGTGATGGATTGATTAATGATTATGATAAAACCAGGATCGGCAGAGGGGATGTACCTAATCTGGTGATTGGATTTGGCTTTAGTGTTTCTTATAAAGGTTTTGCGCTGAGTACGCTCTTTCAGGCATTACAGAATTCTGATGTCATGCTGGGCGGATCGGCTATTAACCCATTCAACGGTGGCGGAGGGCTGAGTAATGCTTTTAGCAATATTACAGATCGCTGGACACCTGAAAATCCAAGTCAGAATGTCTTTTATCCGCGTTTAGCTTACGGAGAAGATCAGAATTTTAACAATACACAGCCTAGTTCATGGTGGGTTAAAGACAATAGTTTTGTCCGCTTAAAAAGCGCCCAGCTAAGTTATAACCTCCCTGAAAAAGTAGCTTCCAGATTCCATCTTAAAAACATGTCAGTTTACTTAATCGGAACCAATCTTTTAACCTTCAGCAAGTTCAGGCTCTGGGACCCGGAGCTGCTTACCGGAAATGGGACGAAGTACCCGCTGACAGCGAATTTGTCATTAGGATTGAATATTAAATTTTAAAAGCCTGCTATCATGAGAAAATATATATGTATTATAAGTCTTGCAACCCTGTTTACTTTGGTTTCATCCTGTAAAAAAGGATTTTTAGACCAGGTGCCAAATGACCGTTTAACCTTAGAAGAAACGTTTGCGAACAGACAGACTGCAGAGAAATTTCTGAATAATATTTACAGTAATGTACCGGATGAATTCGGCCAGCGAAATCCGGGGAGTTCAAATGCTGGTTTATGGACAGGCGGGTCGGACGAAGCAGAATTTACCTGGGGAGGTGTGGCGAGTAATGCCGTAAATATCGGAAACTGGGATGCTAACTCTGGTTTTGTTTATGCCTACTGGAATAATTATTACCGCGGGATACGGTCTGCCACCTTTTTCATGGCAAATATTGAGAAAGTTAAAAATGATCTGCCTGCACAGCTGATTATTCAGTACCGGGCAGAAGCAAGGGCATTAAGAGCCATGTATTATTTCTACCTGTTACGTTTATATGGTCCTGTTATTCTTTTAGGGGATAAGGTAGTTGCGCCAGATGTACCAAGTTCAGAAGTTCAGTTAGCGAGAAGTTCAATGGATGAATGTGTGGCTTATATTACTGCCGAACTGGATGCTGCGGCTAAAGATTTGCCTGTTACGCCTTCTAATGATGATAGTTATGGCCGGATAACCCGGGGAATTGCACTGGCTTTTAAAGCACAGACCTTGTTTCTGGCGGCAAGCCCTTTGTACAATGGAAACATAGACTTAGCCGTGCTGAAGAATAAAGATGGAAAACAACTGGTGAGCCAGAGTTTTGATGCCAGTAAATGGAGGGCAGCTGCCGATGCCTATAAATCTTTTATCACCCAATTTGTTCCCGGTACTTACGATCTGTTTAAAAAGAGTGATGCCAGCGGCAATTTTGATCCTTATTTATCGTGCCGGGATGTGTATCTGACCGATTGGAATAAAGAAGTGATTTTAGCCAGGCCAGAATCCTCTTTGTCTGCCAGACAATATGAAATGACACCCTATCACCGGGGCGCAAATTCTGATTCCAGAGGTGGCGGGGCACTGGGAGCTACTCAGAACCAGGTAGACGCATTTTTTATGCAGAATGGTAAAAGTATAAATGACGCGGGTTCAGGTTATGTAAGTACTGGTTTTTCAACCGTGGCTACAAAATATACCACGGCAGGGATCTATAATCCATGGGTAAACCGTGAACCCCGTTTTTATGTAAATATTACTTATAACGGCAGTACCTGGCTAAATACAAATGATGGTATTATTACTACAGAATTATATAATAATGGTAATTCGGGTAAAGAAACAGGTGGTAATGATTACAGTAATACGGGTTATGTTGTCAGAAAAGCCATGGGCCTGGGTAAATGGAATATAGACAGAAGACCGGTTATCTTATATCGTTTGGCTAATGTTTTTCTGGATTATGCTGAAGCCTTAAATGAAGCGAACCCTGGTGATCCTGATATTTTGCGATATCTGAACCTGATCAGAGAACGGGCAGGTGTACCACTTTATGGATCAGCAGACTTACCCCTGCCTTCCGGACAAAGCGAAATGTCTGCTGCTTTGAGAAAAGAAAGAAGGGTAGAGCTTGCTTTTGAGAACGTCAGGTTTTTTGATACCAGGAGATGGAAAATTGCAGAGACAACAGATAACGGACCTATATATGGTTTAAATATCAGTAAGAACTTACCTGACTTTTTACAGGTAGTTACTTTTGAAACCAGGGTGTTTAACAAAAGACATTATCTGTTTCCTATTCCTTCAAATGATGTAAATGTGGATGAAAACCTGGTGCAGAACCCAGGCTGGTAAAAAAACAAACCAATGAAACTTAAAAACTTAATATTCAGCTTCCTGTGCATTTTAACCTTTGCACAGGAAGTTTATGCGCAGCAAAAGAACCTGGTGCAGTATGTCAATACTTTACAGGGAACCAATTCAAGTCATGAACTGACCAGGGGGAATACCTATCCCACTACAGCCTTACCTTTTGGCATGCATACCTGGACACCGCAGACCGGGAAAAATGGTGATGGATGGAAATATCAATATCAGAAAAGTCATATCAGAGGTTTCCAGCAAGCGCATCAATGCAGTTCCTGGACAAGGGATTATGCGGTTTTCTCTTTGATGCCGGTAAGCGGTCAGCTGGTGGTTGATGAAAATCGGCGGGAAGCTAAATTCAGCCACAAAGATGAAATCGCTAAACCTAATTACTATAAGGTCAGTTTTGAAAATAAGATAACAACAGAAATTTCACCTGTTGAGCGTGGCGCACATTTGAGGTTCAGTTATCCTGGAAATAAAAAAAGCTTTCTGGTGTTAGATGGTTATACGCATATCAGCAGCTTAGAAATCTTTCCCGAACAGCGGAAAATAACTGGTTATGTCAATAATGGCGAAGGATTTAAAGAAGGTTTCAAAAGCTTTTTTGTCCTCCTCTTTAATCAGCCCTTCAAAGCATATGGCACCTGGGAGAATAAACAGAATACCATACAGGCCAATGCTAAAGATGCAGAAGGAGAGGGAAAGGGTGCCTATTTGGAGTTTAGTCCCGGAGCAAAAGTACAGGTCAAAGTGGCTTCCTCTTATATCAGTCAGGAACAGGCAGAATTAAATTTAGAAACAGAACTCGGGACAGACCGTACACTGGAACAAACTAAAGAGAAAGCGGCTAAGATCTGGAATGAAACTTTAGGAAAAGTTGTAGTCGAGGGGGGCTCTGAAGTAGATAAAGCTACTTTTTATTCCTGTTTATTCAGGGCAAGCCTATTCTCCAGAAAGTTTTATGAAATGGATAAAGAAGGTAAGCCTTATTATTTTAGTCCTTATGACGGCAAGGTGCATCCGGGTTATCTGTTCACAGATACTGGTTTTTGGGATACTTTCAGAGCCCAGTTTCCTTTAAATACGCTGCTTCATCCACAAATGCATGGCCGCTATATGCAATCACTGATTTCATCATGGGAGCAGTGCGGATGGTTGCCTTCCTGGTCTTTCCCCGGTGAAGCAGGCAGTATGATTGGTAATCATGCGATTTCATTGCTCACAGATGCCTGGGTAAAGGGAATCAGAACTTTTGACCCGGCACTGGCTTTAAAAGCTTATTTACATGAAGCTACCCAAAAAGGTCCGTGGGGCCCGGCAAATGGGAGAGACGGCTGGAAGGAATATTTCCAGCTGGGTTATGTTCCTTATCCGCAGTACAGAGAAGCCACAGCAAAGACACTGGAATACGCCTATGATGATTTTTGTGGTTATGAGCTGGCAAAAATGACCGGTAATGATTTTTATGCCGGCATCTTTGAAAGACAAATGTTTAATTATAAAAATGTTTATGATCCCTCAACTGGTTTTATGCGGGGGAAAGACCATAACGGGAAGTGGAGCCCCAATTTTGATCCTGCAGAATGGGGCGGGCCATTTACCGAAGGGAATGCCTGGCATTGGGAATGGTCAGTTTTCCATGATATAGAAGGTTTGATCCGGTTAACCGGGGGAAAGGAGAATTTTACCAAAAAACTGGACTCTGTATTTTCGGTACCGAACAGGGTAAATACAGGTAGTTATGGCGGGATGATCCATGAAATGACAGAGATGGTTATGGCCAATATGGGGCAGTATGCACATGGTAACCAGCCGATACAGCATATGCCTTATCTGTATAATTATGCTGGCCAGCCCTGGAAATCTCAATTCCATACACGTAATATTATGTCAAAATTATATAACGCAACAGAGAATGGTTATCCCGGAGATGAAGATCAGGGGCAAACTTCTTCGTGGTATGTATTGAGTGCAATGGGAATTTATAGCGTGACCCCGGGTACAGATCAGTATGTACTGGGCAGCCCTATGTTTAAAAAGATTACCCTAAACCTGGATAATGGTAAAAAGTTTATCATCGATGCCGCAGCAAATAGTCCTAAAAACCTATATATTAAATCTGCTGTTTTAAATGGTAAAACCTATACGGCCAATTTTATCAGACATAGCGATCTGGTGAATGGGGGAATCTTAAAACTGGAAATGACAGCTCAGCCAGCATTAACCCGTGGACTGGCTGCCGCGGATAAACCATTTTCATTAACCCTATAAAATCTGTTGAAACCTGAATTTTATTAGTACTAAAAAATATAGGAACAGTTTAAATTTTGTGGATTTAAACTGTTCTTAGCTGACAAAGGGTTATTTTTGCGGCAGATACTATGAGACATCAAATAAGAAGGCACGTCAGGAAGGCGAAATATATCTTTTACAAAGAAACCCTGGTAGATTTCAGAGAACATATCTGGACTTTTATCGGTGCATTTTTAGGCATTGGAATTATCGGTTTTATAAACAGTAAATATTTCACGGCCTACGAAAACCTATTTATGATCGGTTCTTTTGGGGCATCTTCCGTGCTGATCTATGGGATTATTAATAGTCCTCTGGCGCAACCCAGAAATTTAATTGGCGGCCATGTACTGAGTGCTATCGTAGGAGTGACAATGCATAAATTAATTCCCGGAGAAGTCTGGTTGAGTTCTGCGCTTGCTGTCTCACTTTCTATTGTCGTGATGCAGATTACCAAAACACTTCATCCTCCGGGTGGGGCAACAGCTTTAATTGCAACTACAGGTACGGCAAAAATTAACGCTTTGGGTTATTTTTATGTGTTAAGCCCTATATTTACCGGTGTGCTGATCCTGTTTATTGTGGCAGTCATTTGTAACAATGCAACCCCGCACCGCAACTATCCGGCAAATAAAAACTGGTATAAATTCTGGAGAGGAAAACACAGAAACCCTAAAGCTTAATTAATAATTGGCTTTAAATCTTCATTGATTCTTTTTACACGGTCAAGAGCAGTTTTACTATTTTTAGACTTATCAAATGTTAACCTGAATTCGCCCGGTGTAGATTTCACATTGAAAGTAGTTTTATCTGCCATAGTTATATTAATTGCCGAAGGATGTTCAGGTTTGAAAATAGCATCCTGACCAACAAATGAGGAAATATAGTGCTCAACAGAATCAGTCTTATCTTTATTGTAATCGATAGCAAGCTGGTATTTATCACTTGTTTCGCTGACAATAACTGTACGGTTGCCGCTAAAATTTTTGCATCCGCTATAAATAAAACCAGGGCATAGTAAAAAGACTAAGATTTTTGTGTAGAAAGAGTTTGTTTTCATTTGGTTAGGTTTAAAATGTTCTTGATGAACTCTGTATTCAGGTTCTTTATGTTTAGACTATCATTGGTATGAAATGTTGCATGACAATCAATTAATTTATATGAATAGCTAATTTTCTTTGTTAATCATTATCATTGTATAATGATGTATCAGGAGCTTTTAGACCATATCAAAAAATATGTACAATTAGTACCTCATGAAGAACAGGTTTTAGTACAAAGACTTGAGTTCAGGAAGTTGAAAAAGAAAGAGTTTCTGCTTGAACCTGGTAAGCTGTGTAAGGGGAACTATTTTGTAATTAAAGGATGTGTACGTCAATTCTTTATCAATAAGAAACTCGGTGAACAAATCATTCAGTTTGGTATTGAGAATTGGTGGATAGCCGATCAGGATAGTTTATTAAATAATCAGCCTTCTACCTGTTCTATTCAGGCTATAGAAGAAACTGAACTTCTCCTGTTAAAGGAGAAAGACCGTATTATTCTTTTTAAGGAAATCCCGCTTCTGGAAACTTATTTCAGGATCATGATGCAAATCTCATTTGTAGCTTCTCAGCGCAGAATAGGTTATATTTTTAATATGACCGAAGAAGAGCGTTACCGGCATTTTGCAAAACTCTTTCCTGGTTTTGTGCAGCGGGTGCCTCAATACATGCTTGCCTCTTATCTTGGTTTTACACCACAATTTTTGAGTCGTTTAAGGGCTAAAAAATAAAAATCTGATTGAGATTATATTTCTTAACTGCAGTTCATTTTTCCGGGCTCTTTTATTGCTGAAATTTGTCATGACAAGACAAACAGGATTTTTAAAACAATAAAGAGATGAGCAACAGAATTAAAATTAATGAAGTATCGCCAGCAGGATATCAGGCAATGCTTTCACTGGAAAATTATATTGAAAGTACCAGTTTAACAAAAAAACACAAAGAACTGATCAAAATCAGAGCTTCTCAAATTAATGGATGTGCATACTGCATCAATATGCATACTATAGATGCCCGCAAAGCTGGCGAGACAGAACAAAGGATTTATGCACTTTCTGCATGGCGGGATACGCCATTTTTTGATGAACAGGAGCGTGCTTTGTTAGCCCTTACAGAAGAGGTCACCTTAATCAGTAACCATGTGTCGGATGTAACTTATAACCAGGCTGCAAAGGTCTTCGACCGGACTTATCTGGCTGAGCTGATAATGGCAATTATTACTATTAATGCATGGAACAGAATTGGAATTGCTACAGGTATGGAGCCTGCTTTATAAGCAGGTTGATAAAAGAAAGCGAAGAGGTATTACCATCTTCGCTTTCCTTAAAAAAGGACCTGATAATTAAAAATTACCTGCAAATTCTTTAGCAAAGTCTTCCAGTTTTATTGCAGCGTAAACAGGTTTGTTTGCATAGAAATCTTCCCATAAAACACCGCTTCTGATGGCAGTACCCATTTCCACATAATTTTTAGCTATTTCTTCTGGTAAGCCAGCATCAATCATTCCGCCTAAGGCTTGTTCATCAGTAAATTCTACCCATTTTAATTCAGGTTTACCCACTGCTGTACCTAATGCAGTAGCTACTTCGGCAGTCTTACGTACGTCACTGGTTACATAACGCACACTTTTCCCGGTAAAAGATTGCTGAATTTCTTCAGCTATTGCTGCCGCAATATCCTGAGGATGTACCAGTACTAAAGAAGCCGATTCGCTATAGTTGGCCCCTATAATTCCTGCATGTTTAATCATATCTGTATTGCCGTAAAGGTTAATATAGAAATAGGCCGGGCGCATATGTTTAACAGCAACCCCTTCAAGCTTATTGAATAATTGTTCTACATCATGTAAACCTTTGATCGGACCTGTCCCATCTGATAAATGTGCGCCAATACTGCTTAAGTTTACGACCTGTTTAACGCCGGATGCCTGGATAGCTGCGGCATAATTACTTCCTGTTCCGGTAATATAGGCTCTGTAATCCTGAGCACTGAAACTTGGCGGACACATGGTGTAAACAGCATCTGCCCCTGTAAAAGCTTTAGTTAAAAAATCAATATCATCAATTGAACCGATGGCAGCTATTGCTCCAAGCTCTTCAATTGCTTTTATTTTGTCAGCACTGCTGCTGATCACAGTTACCTGATGACCTGCACTAACCAGCTTTTGTACCAATGGCTTACTTATATTTCCTAAAGAACCTGTTATTGTAAATTTCATAATCTTAATTTGTTATTGTGAATAGGACAAAGGTATATTTGTACTTACTTTTCTACAAGTACTTACCCCAGAGTGTGTACCATGACTAAAATTAAAGAGAACTCAACCCTGAACCAGAATAAGGGATTAGCGGAGCTGACCTGTCCGGTTACTTATGTAATGAATAAAATTGGCGGACACTGGAAGTCAATTATTATTTATCAGATGAGAACAGGCCCAAAGCGTTATAGTGAATTAAGACGTGCTATCCCTATCATTACTGAAAAAATGCTGATTCAGAGTTTGAAACAGCTGGAAGCTGATCACCTGGTTATCCGGAAAGCGGAGCCTGTTGTACCTCCGTTTGTGACTTATTTTTTGAGTGATTCGGGGGTAGAACTGATCCCATTAATGAATGCGATGGCAGATTGGGCTGTTCAGGATAATCAAAGGCAATTGATGGGATAAAAATACCTATCTTGATAAAAAATTAACTGATGCGCCTTCTAGCTATAACTTTGATTTCTTTTGCTGCCTTTGTGACGATAACTTCCTGCGGACAGCAAAAAAAGAAAGAACAAAAAATAGTAAATACTATTGCTGCCAATGTACAGGCGTTAAAATCTGATACCTCTTTGAAGAATTCGATGACCAGGAAATTACTTGGGATTTATGAAGATGACCAAAAATACAGGCAGCAATTTGAGGGAAATTTTATCAAATATGGGATAAACTCTAATGAAGTTCATGCACTCTGGAATCAGATAAACCAGATGGATTCAGTGAACCTGATTAAGATCAAAGCTATATTGGACCAGTATGGATGGTTAGGTCAGGATCTTGTAGGCCGGGACGGTAACTCGGCCATATATCTTGTTATTCAGCACGCTGATGCAGCGACAAGAGCTAAGTACTTACCTGTAATGAGAGATGCGGTCAAAAGAAATCATGCTTTAGCTTCAGACCTGGCCACTATGGAAGATAGAATTTTACTAGAGCAGCATAAAAAGCAGCGCTATGGTACACAGATGCATATGGATTATAAAACAGGAAAATATATTTTAGCCCCTTTAGCAGATCCTGAACATGTAGAGGAAAGAAGAGCAAAGGTTGGTTTAAGTACCATGGCTCATCACCTGGCTAAATTTGGTTTATCCAATTTGGTTCATCATGAAGTAGTCAAAGATACGGTCAGGTAATAACTTTTTTAACAGTAATAAAGGCGTAGCCAGGTATCCCCCTGCATATCTTATTTTAGGTTTTTTGGCCAGAATTGCTTTGAGTATTAATTGAGCAATAACCATTGGTTCCGCACTTTTAGGTTCTATTATACCTGTCTGCTCCACGAATTTTCTGGCTATTGACTGATAAAAACCTTTGCCTGATGTTTTCATCAGGTTATCCATGGCAACTCCTGCCCATTCTGTTTTTACACCCCCGGGTTCTATCACAATGACATCGATGCCAAAAGGCTTTAATTCGTTACGCAGGCTATCACTTAAGCCCTCTAAAGCAAATTTACTGGCATGGTACCATCCACCAAGCGGCATGGCGAACTTCCCGCCTATAGAAGAAATATTCAGGATTTTTCCATATTGATTTTTGCGCATATATGGGATTACAAGCTGACTCAGACGTGCCGGACCAAATACATTTACCTCCATCTGATATCTTGCGTCAGGAATTGGAACATCCTCTAATGCCCCATAGGAACCAAAACCAGCGTTATTAATTAAGATATCAATCCGGCCTTCGGTAGCGATAAGCTGATGGATACCATTCACTATAGACTCTTCATCAGTCACATCCATGCGGAGGATTTTCACACCCAGCATAGCTAAGTCTTTCATGTTTTCTATTCTGCGGGCTGCACCATAAACGGTAAATCCATGCTGCAAAAGTAGTTTTGCAGTTTCTTTACCCATTCCGGCCGATGCGCCGGTGATTAATACCACTTTGTTCATGATCTTTTTAGATTAATGTCTGTGAAAATCCGCGGATATAAAGATAAGCCGTTTCAACAAACAAAGATGGGTATAAACTATAGAAACTATTACCCGGATATGCCCAGGTAATAGTTCAGGTCCATATCATTAATCACAGTTTTAGTGTGAAAGTGGTTACCCAGCAGCATGACATTCATCGGGGTGCTGATGCCTTTTAGTGTTACTGATCTGACCTCTGCTTCTTTAGGCTCAGTCAATAAATAATAAACACTTTCAGAAACGATCAGGCTGTTGTTTAATTCTTTAGTCTCTCCCTGCAGGCGTGAGGCAATATTTACTGGCAGGCCCATCACTGTCATTTGTTCTTTGCTGACCAGATCATATTGGCCAACAACTACTTTACCCTGATGTACACCAATGCCAATTTCATAGCTTAGATTGAAATAAGGCTGTGCGTAAGCAGAATTGAAGATTTCAACATCATGTAATAAAGCGTAAGCAGCATCTACAGCAGATTGAGCTGCTTTTTTTAGGGTACTGTCTAAGCCAAAAACTGCATATATGCTATCTCCGCTGGTCTCAATGATTTGTCCTCCGGCCTCAGTAATAGAGTGATTAAATAAAACAAATAGTTTTCTGATCATATAGATAACCTCGTAAGAGGATCTTAACTCCATGGCTGAAGTGAAATTGCGGATATCCAGAAATAAAAGGGCCAGTTCACGTTCTTCCCCTAAGGAAGCGTAGATCTCCTGCATTTTAGCAGCCGATTGATGATTAGTAATGTGGTTTACAGGTTTTTTACAGGAGAATTGACTGAATGAGTGTGGTGGTTGAAGTAAATTGTTCTGAGTTTTCATAAGGTAATCTTAAATGGTGGGTTTACATTTATTTCTAATGTAAATTTACGGAGATCTGTCACACAGCACCTGCGAGATTCAAACCGATAATTGCAAAATTCAAACGTTTTTATCGAATGGTTCTAATAACCGGATTCAATTTTGGCGGGAAAAATTTTATACAGACAGTGTTTTGGGAAACAAGCTTTTTAAAGAAGTTAAATATTCATTGATAGTTTCTTCACCTGCAGTAATTACTGAAGAAAAAAAACGGTGTTCTTCGATTTGTAATCCTGTAAATCCAAATGTGTTCTCTGCCACGATACGCATCGCTTTGAAAATCCCTTTATCATTGTAATTCTGTTCTTCTGAGCCTACTGTGTTGATGATATACATCTTTTTGCCTGCAAGCATTTGTTCTATTCCATGCTGTCCATAACGATAGGCGAATCCATAACTCAGTACCCTGTCAAAATAACCTTTGAGCAGCCCCGGCATTCCTGTCCACCATATTGGATGAATAAGTGTAATGATATCGGCCCATTTGATATGTTCCTGTTCCTGAAGAATATCTTCAGCAATATTTCCGGTTTTAAAAGCTACAATATCTTTTGCTGATAATACAGGATTGAAGTTTAATGTATAGAGATCACGCACACGGGTGAGGTGGCCATCCTGTAATGCCTGTTCTTGTACTTTTACCATAATCTCATGGTTTAAACTCTCTGAATTTGGGTGACAATAAATGATTAAATTGTTCATGGTTTCTTTAAATTTGTTAGGACAAAGTAGCAGCAATTAACTTGCTCAGAATTGTAAGAAAACGAAGGTGTTATGGAGAATTTAGAAGCCGATGGGCAATTTTATGATGTTCGGCCTCCTTTAGATGAGGTAGTGAGTCATTTTTATCATCTTCATACTGCTGCGGGTTCCAATACAGTTTTAAAACATCTGTCGCCCAATTTTGATATGCTGATGATTTTTAATTTTGGTGCTCCTATGCGTTTTTCATTTAATGATGAACCCCTGAGCAACATTTTAATTAAACGTACTTCAGTGATCGGGCCATTAAGAAAAATGCTGAATTATGAATTACAGCCGGGAACAGATGCAATCATTGTCAACTTTACCCTGAACGGTTTTTACAGGTTATTCAAAATCCCAATGAGTTCTTTATATTTAAATGAACTGACTGATCCGGATATATTAATTGATAAGAAGTGTTTTGCTGAGTTATGGGAGCAGTTAGCTGTATTAAATGATATTCAGCTTAGATTCCGGTTGATCGAGGAATACGCGGCTTCTTTTATCTCTGTAAACGAACCCTCAGCTATCCCTTTGTTATCGGGCGCTGCATATTTTCAAAATCCAGTCATACATCCTGTAAAAGCTATCGCTGAAAATGAAGCTTTATCAGAAAGAACAATACAACAGCGTTTTCAAAAATTCACGGGTTATTCTCCCAAAGAAATACTCCGTTTTATCCGTTTTAAAAAAGTGATTTATCAAATCATCAATCAGGAAGATAAAATAATAGATCTGTTTGAACTGATAGAAACACATGGTTATCATGACCAGAGTCACCTGATTAAGGATTTTAACCACTTCCTGGGTACCACCCCACGGAAGTTTATTAAAAACATAGCAGGTAAAGATTTCTGTATGACCAGACCAGGCAAACATTATTAATACTCAAATCAAACATTATCATTTATCAAAATGTTCTTTATTCAACCTGACCAGCTCAGGATTAGCGGATAATAAAATATGGAACATACAGATCACGTCAAACAATTAATCAGCATTGCAAATGCTATGGTAGCCGATCATAAAGGCCTTGTTGCTATAGATGAAAGTGTTTCTACCTTAAACAAACGTTTTGAACTTGCCGGCATACCGCAAACAGAAGAATACAGAAGAGCTTACCGTGAAGTCTTAATTACAACGCCGGGTATAGGGAATTATATCAATGGAGCAATATTATTTGATGAAACCGTTCATCAGCAGACGCTGGCTGGTGTCTCTTTTCTGGATGAACTGAAAAAAGCAGGGGTGATACCGGGAATAAAGCTGGACGAAGGGACTGAAGATCTGGCTGGCTTCCCCAAAGAAAAAATAACCAAAGGATTAGATGATCTTGCAGAGAGACTGACAGCGTATGCAAAGTCCGGCCTGAAGTTTGCCAAATGGAGAGGAGTGATCCTGATTG
Source organism: Pedobacter cryoconitis (assembly GCF_014200605.1). Taxonomy (GTDB): domain Bacteria; phylum Bacteroidota; class Bacteroidia; order Sphingobacteriales; family Sphingobacteriaceae; genus Pedobacter; species Pedobacter cryoconitis_B. The sequence continues at coordinate 529,993 of NZ_JACHCE010000001.1, forward strand.
ATGGTGAACTGCCTTCAACCGCATGTATTTTGAGTAATACCCATGCACTTGCGCGTTATGCTGCTGCCTGTCAGCGTGCAGGTATTGTCCCTATTGTTGAGCCTGAAGTGATTATGGATGGGAAACATAGTATAGAGCGCTGTGCTGAAGTTACAGAAAAGGTCTTAAGCTCTTTATTTGAGCAGTTATACTTGCTTAAGGTAGAACTGGGCGGATTAATTTTAAAACCCAACATGATTCTCCCAGGTAAGGATTCAGCTCAGAAAGCAGATCCTGAATTGGTAGCCAAATTAACGGTTAACTGTTTAAGAAATGCTGTTCCCGCTACGGTTGCCGGAATTGCTTTTCTTTCAGGTGGTCAGGACCCGGTTACAGCTTGCCGGAATTTAAATGCAATTAATCTGGATTATAAAGCTGAATTACCATGGCCTGTAACTTATTCGTTTTCCCGGGCACTGCATCAGCCGGCACTGGAAATCTGGAAAGGAAAAACTGAAAATGTGAAAGCTGCACAAGATTCTTTTCTTGAAATGGCAAGCGCATGCAAAGCTGCAAGATCAGGTGAGTATAAAAGCTAAAGTGTTGATTTATAGTTTTTAATATGTCGTGGATAATATTCCACAATATTCTACATTTCTATGAAAACAAAGGGCCCCCGGAATTGAATTTCAGGGGCCCTTTGTTTTCAAAATTATATGATGGGCTGATATTACTGGATTTTGATTTTAAAGCTATCTGTCTTTGGCGCTCCCGGATCTATAGCAGTAAGCTGATTGGAAATTAATCTGCCATAGGAATCAATGACTACCAATCTGATTGTTTGTGGTTTTGCAGAATTTATTGTTGTTTTTAATTCAAAATCAGATACATAGCTGAATTTTATATCGCTGCTGTTCTTTACATCTACAGCATAGTTGTCCTGGAGAACGGTATATTTGAGCAGGCAATCTGAACATTCAACCCTGATTACGCCATCCTTTGAAAACACAACATTCGATAATGAATCATAGCCGGAATCTTTTTTACAACCTGTAAAAAGGAGGCAAAGGCAAAAGATTAGTGTAGTGATTCTTAATGTATTCATAACATACATAAGACATTAATGATGCCATTTTGTATTTATGAAGTGTTGAAGGTAAATCCTATCCTACAATTAGAAAATTTGCTTTGAACAATTCTTCCAGGTGTACCGGGTATAGTGGTTTCTTTAGCAGTTTAATCACATAAGGGTTAGCCTCAGCTTTGCGTATATCACCAAAATCAAGTGTTGAAGATAACATCGCTACCACACAATTTTCTTTTAATTCCGGAGGAAATCTTTTGTAGTTTTCAAGGAATTCAAATCCATCCATTTCAGGCATCTGAATATCTAAAAGAATCAGATTCGGTAATTTATCAAGCTGATTTGAATGTGTATTGAAATAACTCAGTGCCTCTTCTCCAGATTGACACTGAATGATTTCGTCGAATAATTTAGAGATAAAAATGATTTTAGAGTTGATCTTCAGGTCGATGATATTGTCATCAACCAGCATCACTTTTAGGGGTCTCTCCAGTTTATTTGGCATTGGGAATAGTAATTTTAAACGTAGTACCTTGGTTTAGTGATGAACTGACAGCTATTGTTCCATCAATTTTGTTTAGTGCTTCTTTGACAATAAACAGTCCTAATCCACTTCCTTTGTTATTTTTAGCTTTAAAGAACTGGGTAAATATTTTTTCCAGATGTTCATTCAAAATACCCAGCCCATTGTCTGTAATTGATATTTCTGCTGATAAAAGATTAGCTTCTATCGTAATATCCACCACCTTATGATGACCGCTCTCTTTTTGATATTTGATGGCATTGGAAATCAGGTTGCCTAATATCACTTCAATCCTGAAAGAGTCACCTTTAAATGGATGAGTCTGATTAATATTCAGATTAAACTGAGTATCCCTGTCACTATAGGCATACAGGTCAATCATCTCATCAACCAGTTTTTTGAAATCAATATCTGAATTTTCTGATACGTTTTTGTTGTTTTTATAATATTGAAGCGTCTTCTGGATATAATAGTCCAGCTTATTTGAACAGGATTCTATCAGTTCCCAATATTCACCGCTCGAATTGTACAGGCCTTCCATTTTGACCAGGTTGACAATGCCAATCACAGAAACAAGCGGGGCCCTTAACTCATGAGAGATGCTATAAATAAATCTGTTAAGCTCGTCATTTGTCTTTTCCAGCTCTTTAATTTTGTTCCTTAGATCAATTTTAGACCGGTAAGCGTCATGTGCGTTTTTGATAGAATTATGCAATTCCAGATCATTCCAGGGTTTAGTGATATATCTGTATATATCTCCATGATTAATTGCATCAGCCAGTGCTGCAATATCAGTGTAACCAGTAAGAAGTATACGGATAGGATCAGGATAAGTAGTCGCAATGCTCTTGAAAAATTCCACACCAGTGGTCTCCGGCATTTTCTGATCGGCAATAATTACTTCTACAGATAGGTTTTCTAATACCTTTAAACCTTCTGCAGCAGAAATTGCTGTATAAATTTCATATTGTCTCCTAAAACTTGCTTTGAATGCGAGGAGGTTGTTCTCTTCATCATCAATATATAGAACTTTAACAGGCGAGCGAGTCATATTATTGTATGTTTAGAGGCAAGGTAATAATAAATTCTGTACCTAGATTTACTTTTGTAACAACATCAATATGGCCTTTATGTTTTTCTATGATGCTAAAAACTATCGAAAGGCCTAATCCGGTCCCTTCTCCAACCTGTTTTGTGGTGAAGAAAGGTTCGAATATTTTCTGTTTAATTTCGTCTGTCATTCCCGAACCAGTATCCTTGATACTAATTTTTACATGATTATCTCCGGCAGTTGTTGAAATATAAATATATTCTTCGGATGCCGGGTTTTCTTTTACTTTTAGTGCATGTATTGCGTTGGTAATCAGGTTCATAAATACCTGATTAATCTTGCCGGGCAGACATTCTACTAAAGGCAGCGGCTGCAGATCTTTCACAATATTTATATATGGAGGAAGCGTACTTCTGACTAAAACCAACGTGGATTCTAACCCTTCATTCAGGTCTACAGGTTTAGTATCACTCTCATCCAGCCTGCTGAAATTTTTCAGACTTCTGATAATTTCTGCTGTTCTTTTTGCACCCTCACCAATTCCTGAAAGTAATGAATTAATTTCTGTTTTGATAAAATCAATATCAATTTGTTTCTTAAATCTGTCTATAGCGGCGATCTGTTCAGGTATGTCACTGGATGGGTCCAGTTCTTCATATTTCTGGATAACATCGTACAGATCGTTAATATCTAAGCCCAGAGGTTTGATATTTGAAGTTACAAAATTAATAGGATTATTTATTTCATGAGCGATACCGGCAGTTAACTGACCCAGTCCGGCCATTTTTTCTGCATCCACCAGTTGTGACTGTGCTTCTTTTAATTCTTTAAGCGTAAGGTTTAAAGTGGCGTTCGAATTCTGTAATTCTTCAGTACGTCTGTTGACCTGGATTTCCAGTTCAATATTTTGTTCCCGGATCAGTCTTTCATTCTCTTTGGAAATTTGAAGCGCCTGTTCCTGTGATTGTTCTTTGTCCCTTCTATAAACGTTTATTTTATCGGCCAATGCAAAAGAAAGCAGGGTGATTTGTATCACAGAGCCGATTTCTAAAATATAAGAAGTAAAAAGATTGTATTCAATTAAGTTGAAGTTCCTTAAGACAAAAATTACGACACACAATAAAAATATGGTATAAGCGATAAGGAAGAACAGGGCAGGGCGGGAGCCTTTTCTTCTGATCACATTGGCCACATAAAGGAAATACAGGGAGCCAAATAAGGCTAGTGTCTGTAAACATTTAATGCTGTCGATATGACGGCCCGAAAACCATAAGCCCATCGCTATAAAATAGCAGGCTACAAATATATCTATTCCTATATGTAGTTTTGGGGTTTGTACTTTGGTCTGTAAAAACCTCTTTAAAAACAGGGCAGTAGTAATCCCAGAGAAAAACGGGACCAGAAATGAACTGTTTATGGCTAACCATGGACTATCCGGCCAGAGGAATTTAAAAGCATAACCCTGAAAAGTAGCCTGTGTAAGCCCGACAAAGAAGATGTAAATAATGTAATAGATATAACTCGGATCTTTGATCGTAAATGATATAAACAGGTTATATAAAATCATAATAATGATAATACCTGCGTAGATACCGAATAATATATTTTTGTTGTTGTCATTAACCAATACCACTTTTGGAGTTCCCAGGGAAATTGGCAGCTGGATCTGATCTGTAGAGTTGATACTGATATAAAAAGTTTCTTTCCCGCTTTTTGGAATCTTTATCGGGAAGATGTAATTGGGGTTATTGACCAGCCTTTCATGGAAAGACTTGAATTTTCCTAGTTTTGATGAGGCATAAAGTTTATGCTGTTCCAGTCTGTAGAGTGTAATACTATCAATTGCGGGCTGTGCAACCACCAGCATCAGGCTTTCTACCTGACTTTGATTTTCTACAGTGAATTTAATCCATATCTTATCGGAGGTTATCCCCAGATTCGGGACCTTTTGATTGAGGTATTCAAACTTTCGGTGAATAATCTCATTGATGGTTAATGTTTTAGAAGGATCTTTGAAAACGGAAATTCCATTTTCAACTCTGAGGATTTTGTTGTCGTCTTTAAAGACCAGCGTGCTATCCTGAGCCGCTGAACAGGTTAGCACAGTATGGATTGAAAGCGCTATTAATAAAAAAAATACTTTTTTAAACAGGGTCATGGAGGTTTGGAATGTCTAAATTATATTCTAACTGGTACATACCTTTTGGGCCTCTTTCTTCAAAAAGCTGATGTGGATTATCACGCAGAGAAAGGATTTTTTCACGTTCAGCATCATCTGCATTACTCAGGTCAAAAGGATTTCTTAATCTCATCGCAGTTGCTACAAGGTCGTCTTTCGGATAATAGAAAAGTCCATTGTTTCCAAGAGAAGTTTCAATCACGCAACCCACTCTTTTTCCCATTCTGACAGTTACCGGCGCACAAAGTACGAATAAACTAACGATAGGTAATTTTGCTGCCAGAACTGAGCCCACCCTGGCCAGTACATGGCTTCCAATACCCATACCAGCAACCTCTCTTGAATTCCATAAACCACATAATTCACAGGTTCCGCCACGATCTTCATCGGCATTAATCATGTCATATATTTTGGAATCATACTTTCCTATAGCCGAAGCAATGGGAAGTTCGTATTGATCTGTCTTGATCTGAATTCTTGCGCCGCCATAGACAAATTTTGTTTCTTTGTCTTCCACCAGGATCACCATAGTTTTTGGATCTTCTACCCAATCCTGTTTATTTGAAGTAATCTGCGTTATTCCATAAAGCTCCAGTAATCTTTTGTGGCCGACAATAAATTTTGAGCATGCTTCCGGATCATCCGGAGCTCTGAATGTTCTAATGTGTATCATTGTCCCCGTTTATATTAGTAATAGTATTGAATTCATCTTTAAACAAATTGTCGAAATCTACGAAGTATCTTCCAGAACTGGTAAATTGTTTAAGCAGAATTCTGCGGCTGATATCAGTAATCATTGCCCCGCCCAGTGTTACTGCAGAGGCGAGCTGCGGCCAGCCTACAATTGTTTTGTTCATTTCACCCACAGATTTCATCATTGCCTCTGAAAGATTTTCAAATCCAATAATTTTGGCCAGATAACCTATTTTCTCCGGAATAGTCAGTTTATTCAGCGTTTCAGTCAGCTGATCTGCAGTTAAAGCTTCCAGTTCAGCTACTTTTCCATGAAAGATTGGTCGCTGCGGTTCCAGATCGAAACGTTCTACATCCAGCATTCCTTTGTCATTGGTATCCATCACAACCGGTATACCGAGTGCTTTGGCTTTAATCCGCGCAAGGATTTTAATGTCAATCCCATCACACTCTTCCACCAGGATATCCAGTTTACCATTACCAGTGAAAAATCCATCAATTGTATCCAGTGTAATACCTTCTGTAAAGCAGATCACATGGATGAATGGATCAAGTTCAGCAATCTGTCTTGCAGCTACAATCGCTTTATTCTGACCAAGGTCTTGTACATTGACCCTGATCCTGTTCATATTGCTCAGCTCAATTTCATCAAAATCAGCAAGACGGATCTCACCACAGGTACGTTCCATAGCCAGTGTTAAAGCAATGCTCTGTCCAACTGACAGACCAATAATCCCTATCTTTTTTTGCTTCAGGATAGCTATTTCTTCGGGTGTAACCTTATAAACATTTCTGCTGGTTCTTACCTGTGCAAATTCCTCTTCATCCAGCGTATGCACCAGTTTATTGGACCATGGATAATAAACCCATACGCCATACTGATCTGCCTCTGCGTTCATATGCAGAGCGATCAGCTCAGCAGATTCTGCTGCAGTCAGTTTTTTTTGCGGATTATTGAGTTTAATCAATTCTGCAAGCTGGCTTAAAATAGTGTCATAAATGATCAGGCTGGTGTTGCTGTCAATTAAAGCTTTTAGCTTTTCTCCTTCTTCCGGGTTGATTAATCTGAAATAAACAGGACGGTATATTGTTGAATGGCCGGGAGCATTAACACTAGAATTAATCTTATCCATTTTTGCTTTATTGTGTGAGCTTTTGTGTAAAATTGATCAATTATTATTTAGAAATAATTTTTATCCGAAATTAGTTTTTTAGAATTTATAAAAGCAATATATTTAACAAAAAAATCCAATAAAAAACAATGAATTCCGACACCCCAATTAATGTGCTTTATGTGGATGATGAAGTTCATAATCTTAACTCTTTTAAAGCCGGCTTTAGAAGGAAATTCAACATTTTTACAGCAGAATCTGCAGTAGAGGGACGGAAAATATTAGAAACTGAACTTATTCATGTAATTATCACAGATCAACGCATGCCGGTTACTACTGGTATAGAATTTCTGGAGTCAATAATTCCTGATTTTCCTGATCCAATCAGGATATTGCTGACAGGCTACGCAGATATTAATGCTGTAATTGATGCCATCAACAAAGGTCAGGTTTATAAATATATTCAAAAGCCCTGGATGGATGAAGATCTGAGGATCAACATCGAAAAAGCATATGAAATTTATGCCTTGAGAAAAGAGAATAAAGAATTGACAGAAGCATTGCTGGTAGCTAACAAACAGCTGGAGTTTTTATTAAGACAGAATCTGCTTTCTTAATCACAAAATGCAAATGGAACCTTTTAGGTTCCATTTTTTTTATAAATAAATATAATTCCGTTAAAGTTCTTTTCTTAATCTGGCGACAGGAATATTCATTTGTTCCCTATATTTCGCCACAGTCCTGCGGGCAATATTATATCCTTGTTCTTTTAATATTTCTGTTAGTTTCTCATCTGCAAGCGGTTTGCGCTTATCTTCATTACCGATGCAGTCTTCCAATATCTTTTTCACTTCTTTATTAGAGACTTCTTCGCCATTTTCTGTTTGAATGGCTTCTGAGAAGAAAGATTTCAATAAGAAAGTACCAAATTCAGTTTGTACATACTTAGAGTTTGCTACCCTGGATACGGTAGAAATATCCATGTCAATTTTATCTGCGATATCTTTCAGGATCATTGGACGCATTTTGCGTTCGTCTCCTGTCAGTAAATATTCATACTGATACTGCATAATCGCATTCATGGTTTTGAGCAAAGTCTGCTGACGCTGTTTAATGGCATCGATAAACCATTTTGCTGAATCCAGTTTTTGCTTCACAAACTGTACAGCTTCTTTGAGCTTTTTATCTTTTTGAGCAGCCTTATCATAGTGCTGGAACATATCGATATAAGAACGGCTTACCCTTAACTCCGGTGCATTTTTTGAGTTTAAAGTCAAAATCAAAACAGAGTCATTGTTTGAAATATGAAAATCAGGGATAACCTGTAATTGTTTGGTTGTTACCTGGTTTGAGTCACCTGGTTTAGGGTTCAGACGAAGGATCTCTGCAATGATTTCCTTTAAATCTTCACTGTTTAAACCCAGTGATTTTTCAAGTTTGTCGTAATGTTTTCTTGTAAATTCATCCAGATAGTTTTCTACGATCATAATCGCTTTCTGGATAATCGGATTGTTCGGGTCTTTTCTGCGCAGTTGTAAGGTCAGACATTCCTGAAGGTCTCTGGCAGCAATTCCCGGAGGATCGAAACTCTGAATAACTTTGAGCATTTCCAGTACATCTTCTTCTTCGACCATGGCATTTTGTGAAAAGGCAAGGTCATCGATCATCGAAGTAATTGGTCTGCGCAGGTAACCATCATCATCAAGACTACCAATGATCTGTTTACCAATGATAAAATCCTGGTCGGATAAAGGAACAAGGTCAAGCTGTTCCTGCAGGCTTTCAAAGAAAGTACTCTCAATGGCTATCGGAGTTTCTTTCTTTTCTTCATCATCATCATTATTGTTGTAAGATGTGCTGTAATCATTTCCACCATCATCCTGTAAATAGTCATCTACATTAAATTCATCGGTACTTTCTTCCTTTGAACCCCCATCGAAATCATCAGGTGAATCATTCAGATCATCATATTCACTTTTAGGTTCTTCCGCGATCATTAAACTTGGGTCTTCAAGCGCTGGATTTTCTTCTAATTCTTCTTTTATTCTGGTATCAAGGGAAACAGTAGGAACCTGCAGCAGCTTTATAAATTGAATCTGCTGAGGAGATAACTTTTGAAGTAATTTTTGTTGTAAATGTTGTTTAAGCATGTTTTGTAGAAAAGGTATTGTGACCCGTTTCAAAAATAAGCATTTGGTTTATATATCAGCTATAGTGTTTAGCTAAATATTGCTTTAGAATGTGTTTTTCCAACAAAAAAGCTTTGTTTTTGTTATAAAGTTTATATTTTTATTGATAGTTGAACACCATGAAAAATTAAAATTATGAGTTTTGTAAAAGAATTTAAGGAATTTGCCATTAAAGGAAATGTAGTCGATCTGGCAGTCGGTGTGATTATTGGAGGTGCATTCGGCAAGATTGTTACCTCAATGGTTAATGATTTAATCATGCCTCCTATCAGTTTACTGATTGGGGATAAAGGATTTGTGAATTATTATATACCATTAAGCGATAAAGTGAGGGCGTTTGTTGCTGCTAATCCAACTGCTTCTCTTGAAGATACAAAAAAGGCGGGTCCTGTGTTTGCATGGGGTAATTTTGCTACTGAGGTGATTAACTTTGTTATTCTTGCTTTCATTATTTTTCTCATGGTTAAAGCTATTAATCAGTTGAAACGTAAACAAGAGGAAGTTCCTGTTGTTGAGCCGGTTCCAACAAAAGAAGAAGTTCTATTAGGAGAAATCAGAGACCTGTTGAAAAATAAAAGTCTTTAGAAAATAGATAAATACCTGTTCGCAGGTTTTGTTATTGAGTAAAAGAGGCTGGCCTGTAATTGTTTTACGGGGCAGCCTCTTTTTGTTTTAGACTGAGCAGAAAGAATTAATCAGCCCAAAAATCTGATGACGTATTTATTTTGTTACAATACTTGTGATGATGATATAATCTCCCAATTCTGCCTGTTTGTTCCAGTCTGGCTGCACATCTGTTTGACCTGCAAAACATGAAATATTGACCAGATTAAGTTTTGGTCCGTATTTTTTTAGCTGGGCAAATGTACCCAGGTGCTCATCACTATGGAATCTGCCATTGACTTGGAAGATCTTTTTCTTAGGGTTCAGTTTTGTATATTTAGCAATTGACCAGGCCATAGAAGCATCCCACAGATTCTGTGTCTGAAAGATTTTCATTCCTCCCATATCATGCCCGCCCAGAGTCTCTATAAATTTCTCATGGTATCTTCCTGTGGCTGTATCGATTGGCAGCGGCGGAAGAAATGCTTTTGAAACTGCAGGAAAATCGTTTAGTTTTCCTAATCCTAAAAACGTAACCGCATTGCTGTATCTTGTCGCTGCATTAGCACCTATAACCTCTGCTTTATTTTGTTTTGCCAGTTCAATTAATGGTTTATAATCCTTGTAATTGTTCCATGCACGTGCTTCTTTGATGAAGTTTTTTTCAGAAATCAGTGCAGCAAGATATTCATTGATCACAGGCTGTACATCTGTCGAAAACATTTCTAATGATAAGGCTGTACCGGGATAAGTTTGTATCATTTTATTGAAAATATCAGCTTCCAGTAAATGTCCTATAGAGTCGTTATGCTCTTCACCAAAGAAAAGTACGTCCACATTTTTCATGTTTTTGACCAGTTCTTCTACGCTGATATTTTTTTTGGTTTTAGTTTCGAATATCTTGTAAGACTGATCCGTATTCTGAGCAAATAAAACTGTGGGGATCAAGACCCACGCAAGGAGAAAGAGTTTCTGTTTCATGGTGATTTAAATTATTTTTCAAAGTAACGTATAATTAGACTGAATTTAAACTCATCCTGTTTACCGGCAAAAAAATGATGTTCACCGGGGTTTTACAGCCATACAGGCAATAGCTGTTTAGCAATTATGATTTAAGACTTAATTTTGGTTACAACAAATGAATACAAAGATCATGGAAAACAATAAATATAAAAATAGTCCTAACAGAATATGGAGCGGCCTGATCCTTTTAATTATAGGGGCTGTCTTTTTATTAAGGAATTTTGGTTTCGATATTCCTTACTGGGTATTTAACTGGCCTATGCTATTAATCGTAATCGGTCTGGTCATCGGGGCCAAGCGCAGATTTAACGGAGGGGGCTGGCTGATTATGGTTTTAGTCGGAGGGTATTTTACCCTGCAAAGTATAGCTGATTTTAACCTGACACAGTATTATATAGGTGCTGGCTTCATCATTTTAGGCTTGTATTTAATACTGAAGCCCAGGAAACCCAGAAAAGACTGGTATGGTACCAGGTATGACTGGCATAGTAGAAAATACCGCGCTTACAGCCGGACAGATTGGAGGTATCAACCCACAGATCCGATGGCTAATACTGCTGATACGCTAGGTAATGCTGCTGATCCGCAAAATAACCCTGCAGGCTCACAGACTGATCCGCACCAACCGCAGGGAGATTCTGGGTATAACCAGGCTTTCGACCCTTACCATAGGGCTCATGGCAATGAAACTGATTTTATAGATTCTGTCAATGTGTTTGGAGGAAGTAAAAGACAGGTCTATTCGAAAAATTTCAAAGGGGGAGATATAGTCTCTGTTTTTGGCGGATGTGAACTTGATTTAAGACAGGCTGATTTTGAGAATACAGTGGCGATTGAGGTCGTAGCGATATTTGGCGGAGTTAAATTGATTATTCCGCCGACATGGATAGTGAAGTCAGAATTAACACCAATTTTTGGCGGTCTTGACGATAAGCGTTCAGTTAACCAGGTTGCCAGTGAACCACCTAAAATAATTACGATAAATGGAGTAGCTTTATTTGGTGGAGTTAGTATAAGTAATTATTAAAAAAGAAGTTGTGACCGATAATCCCCTGTTAACAAAAAAAGCACAGAGAACAGCAGTAATACTCTTTCTGTCCTGGACAGCGGCGTTTATATTGCTGTTCGTTTATACGCTGAATTTTAACTGGTATGTATCTGTCGCCGATAGTTTAATTACCAATACGCTTTTAGCTATTGCCTGTGTGGTTCTCAATATGGTACTGCGATTTTATCAGCCAAAGGATGAAATTGTACTTTTTGTGCTTGTATTGACCATTGCACTTTCTGTTCTGATTGCTTTTGTCTGCAGACTGTTATTGAGCCACATTTTTGTTCAGGACCATACTTATGTGAACTTCCTGAATTTTTCATTGATATTCAGGTTTATCGTCATTTTTGTTTTTCTGGCCTGGTGTGCATTTGTGAATGTACTCTGGTATCGGCTAGAGGAACAATCCGATACACAGGAACGTTTGTTTGCCACACAGAATCTGGCTAAAGAAGCCGAATTGAACAAGCTGAGGCATCAGCTACAGCCTCATTTTTTATTCAATAGCCTGAACTCTGTCTATGCGCTCACAATAGTGAATCCAAAAGAAGCAGGAACCATGATTATGAAACTGGCTTCTTTTTTAAGAGGGACGCTAAAAAGGGATGATGAGGTTTGGGTCAGTGTGGCAGAAGAAATGGAATATATCCAGTTGTACCTGGATATTGAAAAAGTAAGATTCAGCCACCGGCTAAATCTGGATATCCGGATCGATGAGGATACCCTGGCGCTCTGCTTACCGGGAACGCTATTACAGCCCATTGTTGAAAATGCAATCAAATTCGGGCTATATAATACTTCTGCACCTATATTAATCTCTATAACTGTGGAAATTGAAAATAATATGCTTAAAATTAGTGTACAGAACCCTTTTGAGCCAGAAATGAAGGCGGTAGAGGGAACTGGCTTCGGGCTGAGTGCAATCCGCAGAAGATTATATCTGCTGTTTGCAGACCATACACTTTTACAAACGGCCTCAACAGCCGATAATATTTATATAACTACGCTTAAAATACCACAGAAAATATGATACGTACTATTCTTATTGACGATGAGCCTTTAGCCAGAGATGTTGTAAAACATTACCTGAAAAGTTTTCCTGAAATAGAAATTGTGGCCGAATGCAGCGATGGCTTTGAAGGGCTTAAGGCAATTGCAGCTTTTCGTCCGGACTTTATTTTTCTGGATATACAAATGCCTAAGATTAATGGTTTTGAGATGCTGGAACTGGTAGAGAATCCACCGGCGGTGATATTTACTACTGCATTTGATGAATTTGCCATCAAAGCTTTTGAAGTGAATGCGATTGATTATTTATTGAAGCCGATAGAACAGGATAGGTTTGAGCAGGCTATACAAAGGCTGCCTTCTAAACTAAAACAACCGGATGTAACCTCCGAACTACTGGAAACTGCTTCAATAAGTCCGGCACAGCACAATAGGGTAGTGGTTAAAAGCAATGGAGTGATCAAGATTATTGCGGTCACTGACATTCATTATCTGGAAGCGGATGATGACCATGTTAAACTAAGTACAACAGAGGGGATTTTCTATAAGAATAAGACAATGAGTTTCTTTGAAAAAACACTCGATAGCGAACAATTTATAAGAATTCACCGTTCTTATTTAATCAATCTGGGTCAGGTCACTAAAATTGAACTGAAAGAAAAAGATAGTTATATCGTACTTTTGAAGTCAGATATCTGGCTGCCTGTCAGCAAAACAGGCTATATTAAACTTAAAGCAGCACTGGGTTTATAGGTACTGTTTAAATAAAAATGCAAACACATGTTGTATGTATTTGCATTTAAGAAAAAATCGCATTATATTTGCACCTCTCAATTAAAAAATAATAGTTAAGATATCATACAGTTATGAAAAGAACATTCCAACCTTCGCAAAGAAAGAGAAGAAACAAACACGGCTTCCGCGAAAGAATGGCTACAGCAAACGGTAGAAGAGTATTAGCTTCTCGTCGTGCAAAAGGAAGAAAAAAATTATCAGTTTCTGACGAACGTCGTCACAAAGCATAATTTTGATTGCAGCAAATTATTGCTGGCAGGTCATTTAGTCTGCAAAATCTGCGATCAAAAACATGAAAAATTTTACCAAAGAAGAACGGTTATGCAGCAGGAAATTATTAGACCTGCTATTTAAGAACGGTTCTTCTTTTTTAGTATATCCCTTTCGGGTTTCTTATCTGTTTATACCGGAGAAAAATGCTTCTCCTGTTCAGGTAGTGGTTAATGTATCTAAAAAAAGATTCAAGCGTGCACATGACAGAAATCTGATCAAGCGCAGGACGCGTGAAGCTTACCGGTTACTTAAATCATCAGCCCTGTATCCCTTATTGAATCATCCTGATCAATTGTTATTGCTTTCTCTCCAATTTGTTGGAAAGGAACATTATGATTTTACATTCTTCGAGAAAAAATTAGCTGTTACGCTTAAAAAACTGGTACTGACTGTAAATCCCCCTGCTCAAAAAAATGAAACTGATTAAGCAAATTATCGGCTGGTTCTTTTTAGCACTGATCAGGTTCTATCAGTTGTTTTTATCTCCTTTGCTGGGTGCAAGCTGTCGTTTTACACCTACCTGTTCTCAATACGGCGTAGAAGCGATAAAAAAGCATGGTCCTTTTAAAGGCGGCTGGTTAACGTTAAAACGTATCGGACGTTGTCATCCCTGGGGTAAACACGGACATGATCCTGTTCCATGACAATTATCAGATTTCTCTTAAATTTTAATCTACTATATTTGCCTTAATGGTTACCATACTTCAACTAGAAACAGCTACACAGGTATGCTCTGCTGCATTATCTGTCAACGGAGAGACAATTGCGCTAAAAGAACTTGCTGCTCAGAATATTCATGCAGGCAGTCTGACTTTATTTATTCAGGCAGTGATGGAAAAAGCAGGACTATCTTTTGCTGATCTTGATGCGATTGCGGTAAGTAAAGGGCCAGGTTCTTATACAGGACTGAGAATTGGTGTATCTACAGCTAAAGGTCTTTGTTTTGCGCTCGATAAACCTCTGATCGGAGTTGATACGCTGAAAATGATGACTAAAGGGTATTTACTGACAGATGAAAACTATACAGGCCTGGTTTGTCCAATGATTGATGCCCGCAGGATGGAAGTATTTACCGGATTGTATGATAGCAGGCTGGCTGAGGTGTTAGCGGTTGAAGCGAAAATCATTGATGAAACTTCCTACCAGGAGCAATTAAGCGATCAGCTGATTACTTTTATTGGCGATGGGGCGATGAAATGCAGTGAGACTATATTGTCTCCGAATGCGAGGTTCTCTGACCTTAATTTTAACTCTGCGACTCATATGAGCCAATTGGCTTTTGAGGCTTTTAAAACGAATGATTTTGAAGATGTAGCATATTTTGAGCCTTATTATCTGAAAGATTTTGTCATTACACAAGCGAAAAAGAAGGTCTGATCAGCAGCACTGTAATTAAACAGTGCTTATTTCTTTTTGAATATCCCGAATAATTTACTGAAGAACCCTCTTCTATCGGCATCATCTCCAACTCCTGGCATATAACTGCTGTTTTGTGGATGCTCTACCGTATATCCGAATTTTATACCAACGCCCATATAGACAGAAGCGCCCGCATAACTATTGTTTGTGGTGCCGGGCTGCTGGTTATAAGCTGCAGATTTCAATACGTTATCACTACCCAGGAAAAATTCAAAATTTGGGGTCTGGTATTTTGCCTGAGTCCCTAACATCATAAACCCATTTAAGTTATAGATAGGGGATAAGCTCACTGAAAATTCATCATAGGAGAAATTATTGACCAGTGCGATGTCACCGCCTTTATTCCAGAGATTTTTAGAAATGATGAAATTTGGCGTATAAAAGTCGAATTTTTTGGAAATAAGAAAGTCTGTTTTCGCATTTGTAGCCGTATAAAATGCATGCTGCTCATCACGGTCAATGAATTGATCCTCAAATTTTTGCTGTAATTCTTTACCCGAAGAAAGGTTATTTACAACGACTTCCCCATTAGGTACAAAAATAGAATGTGAGTTCTTATTCCACCTGATAAAACCTAAATCCTTGACGCTTCCCATCAGGAAGAAACCTGTTTTTGAAGTATAGGTCGTACCAAAACCGACAGATAAACCCGGGTTTTTAAAATCGGGAATCAAGGTGTTAAAGTCCAGTTCTTTTGCCCGTAGAAAGTTGGATTGGTAAGTGCCCTTAAACCCAATGGTAAGCTGGTCATTAGCTCCAGGATTACCATTAAACTGAATATCTGATTGTGTAATGTTAATTTTATTATAGGTTATTCCGCTGAGTAAACTCAACTTTACACCAAAGGCAAGTTGTTTATCTACGTTTTCTCTGTAGTTCATACTGAACTGATGGTAAGACTGGCCATATCCATTTCCATTAAATGGAGAATCCTGACTTTTATTAAATCTTCTGTAATCGTCAAAAGCAACCAGGGTTTCATTGGTATAATCGGCATAGGCATCTGAGCGCATCTGCCACGAAAAACCTAATTCCTGATGATCTTTATAAGATTTAAAAATTCTGAATGTAAATAGGTAGATATTGGAACCCTGATAGCCCTGGTTCCTGGCGTTATTGCCAATGGGAATGCCAGAAGTATTGTAACTGCGGTCATGGATATAAGATCGCAAACCGAAGTTTGCATCTCCTTTATTTGCTGCATTCAGGCCGAAATAAGGAAGTAGAAAATTGGATGCATACTGACGGGAAGAATCGAGTACAAATGCTTTTTGAGCAGGGTTCTCAAAAGCATCGAATAATGTCTTGGTATTAAACAGCCCATACTGCTGTGCTTTAATTTGGGTAGATAGAATAAAAAAAAGACTTAGTAGAAGGTATCTTTTTGCCATAAGCTGAAAACTCTGATAAATATGGGAATTAATATATTAGATAATGACTATTAATTTGTTAAATTTTCAAGTGTATCCGGAATTGCTGCAGGCATTGTGTTGAGCAGAAGATTAGTTTGAAAGGCTCCTTGATCACCACTAAGCTGATAAACAAAGGAGGTAAATTGTTCTAGTCCCTGTTTTTTGATATAGTGATTATAATATGGGGTATATATAGCTTTCCTTACCAGGTTTTCGGAATTTTTGCGGTTCACATAATAAGTAATATTTGCCGTTTTCGAGATCTGACTATATACATTAATATAATCGGGTGTATTGATCAGTAATTTATTGTGGTGATAGTCATTCAAAAAGGATTGCAATGCACCCGGCTGATTTGAAAATACCATATAATTATCTATTATCGTATAATATGGTCTGCTAAAGGATTTAAAAGGTTCACCGAAATAACAATATAAAAGACCTGATTTTTTAAATCTTTTGATATCCTGGTTATAATCGTCACTCATATCCAGCAGCAACTGTTCTACTTTATCGCCATTGGTCAGGTTAATAGCTGCCATATTTTCTGCTGATTTAAGCTGGAAAGAAATCAACTGATTTTGAAAATACACGGGGAATATCTTTTCTGCATCCAGATGATATTCTTTATTAAAACTATTGATCGTATTTTTAATCTTCTGATCTTCTTTGTGAAGGGTAAACCAGTTAGCCAGTTCTTTTCTCCAGGCTGTATAGCTGGTTAAGGCATATAATTGGAAATTTGCGGTGTTTTCAGGCAGTAAGTTATCAATGCTGTTTTTCTGAGGGGCCAGTGCGGCAAAAAGGGTCAGATAACTTTTCTTATCATTGAGCTGTGTCCCTCCGTTAAAGAAAACTCTTTCTTTACTGAAATTGTAATTCAGGACAGCAAATGAGTTTTGATGATTAAGAGCAGACAGCGGACCGTTCAGGTTACCGGGTAACATTGATTTAAGCAGCGCAGGTATTTTGTTAAAGTCAATGTAAAGGTTTCCCAGGCTGTTTCTGCTAAACTTATTGCTGGATTTGATATAAGTTACAAACTGGTTATTCTCTTCATTTGATACGCTTGTTGCTGCAGCTTTTACCGGTGCTGCACTGTTGGATAGTAAAATCAGGTTCTTTTCAATATTCAGATAAAAACTGGCACTATCATTTAATATTAAATGAAGCATTCCGTTTTCCTGGTTAACATTGATCCCGGCCGATTTCAGTGCAGCATACAATTTTGGTTTTTCAAGTTCGTCGTTTAACTGCGTACTGATCAGATAATCTATTTCTTTGTTTTTTCCTGCAGAAAAGCTGATAAAAACTTTTCTATTACCAATCAGATTATTGACTGCAGGATTAGTAATCAGTTTGTTTTTCAACAGGCTCAGCTGATTGAATTTCTCTTGTCCCAGCAGTTTTTGAAAAAAGTCCTGTCCTTTTAGAATGTCGAATATGCTTTTATCATTCTGCATACAGAAGATCAGACCGGAATTTGCTGTTGCAGCATATAAACTGGTCTCCTTATAGGTGGTTTCCTGGTTCAATTTTGAGAAATACAGGTATGCCATACCCACAATTGCTGCGAATAGAGTAAAAAGAGTGAGGTATATCTTCTTCATTTGTGTTTGAGCATCTGCTTAAAACTTAAATTAAGCAGGCTCTATGCAAATTTAAGCTAATTGTTGGTCATTAGGTGATATTTTCTTTCTTAAACAGGGATAACCTGACCGGAGGTCTTACTGATGCTTTAAATGAGCGGCTTTCAGTGTATTGAAATGGAAATAGAGAGGAAGTGATGAACAAATAGTCGAAATTGTATTAAAACAGCACTGCAGCGATATTAGAAGGACGTTGGAAGGACCAGAGTCCTTGCAAGGTCCTTCCAACGTCATTCCAATGCCCTTCCAAGGGCCTTTCAATAGGTTTCAGTGTACTTTTTCATCTCTTTGTTAATCACTTTCTTAAGGTCAGCCCCATATTTTGCTGTTTTAAAAAAAAGATATTTTTCAAGGGATTAAAAATCCGGTTTTCGGGTGATGAAGAACTGTTCATCTACAAGCAGATCTGCTGGTTATACCACAAAGAATAAAAATGACTTTGATGGAATAAAGGTCAAAAATAAATAATTTACAGATAGAATTAACTAAAATGCATTTAGGTTGCGTAATTTTGTAAGGCTGGAATTAAGACTAAACGAATGAATAGAAGGATAATTTTAACAGCTTCTTTTTTTGGAGCATTGGCGGTAATATTAGGTGCGTTTGGTGCACATGGATTGAAAAATGTTCTTTCTGCTGATCAGCTGACCATTTGGGCTAAAGGGGTCGAGTATCAGTTTTATCATACTTTTGCGCTGTTATTCCTGTCTACATTTGCCAGGTTTAGAAATAAACTGGTTGATTTTGCCTATTACTGTTTTACCATCGGGATTCTGTTTTTCTCCGGATCACTTTATCTGCTGGCTACCCGTGAGGTACTGCAGTTAAGCTGGATAAATATAGTTGGGCCGATTACGCCTTTAGGAGGATTATTATTAGTTACAGGCTGGATTTTTCTATTTTTCGCCGCCTTAAAAAACAGATAAATGCAGGAATTTAATGATATTGATTTTACGGAGAGAGATACGCTGTTCATAGAAGTTATTTTACCGTTATCTCTTCCAAAAAACTATATCTATCGTGTTCCGTTTGACCTGAATGAGCATACCGCTGTCGGTAAAAGGGTAATCGTACAGTTTGGGAAAAATAAAATTTATACTGCACTGATCAAGAGTATCAGTCAGACTGCACCAGCTTTATACCAGGCTAAATATATCATTGATGTGATAGACGAACATCCTGTTGTCAATCACATGCAGTTGCAGTTCTGGGACTGGATGACAGCTTATTATTTGTGTAATGAGGGTGAAGTGATGTCTGCTGCACTGCCTGCAGGATTAAAGCTGGCCAGTGAAACTATCATTATCATCCGGGAAGAAGTTTCTTTAACAGACCTTGAAATTACGGATAAAGAACATATACTGATTACTGCACTGGAGAAGCAAAAACGGCTTACAGTAGACCAGATTTCAAAATTATTAGGGCAGAAAACTGTTTTTCCGCTGATCAGATCTCTTTTAGATAAAGAGGTCATTTATATCGCTGAAGAAGTTGTAGAAAAATACAAACCTTTATTAAAATCATATATTACTCTGAATCCATTTTATTCGGAAGAAGAGAATTTTAAACATCTTTTTGAAATACTGGAGCGTGCCCCAAAACAACTGGATGCATTGCTGACTTATATTAAACTCTCCAAATCCGGAATTGAAATATCAAGACAGCAGTTACTGGAAGACAGCAGCTGTGGTCAGCCAGCATTGAAATCCTTACTGGATAAGGAGATCTTTTTCCTGAAAAAGAAAGTGGTAAGCCGTTTGAATGATGAATCTGATGATATGATTCTCAATTTTAAGCTCAGTGCTGCTCAAAGTGTCGCCCTGCAAAGGATCGAAACTGAATTTCAGACCAAAGATGTTGTTTTATTGCATGGAATAACTGCCTCTGGTAAAACCCAGGTTTATATCAAACTGATTGAACAGGCCATTGAAAAAGGTGGACAGGTGTTGTTTTTATTACCGGAAATTGCATTGACTACACAGATTGTTGAAAGAATAAAGCGCTATTTTGGAGATGCTATCGGGGTGTATCATTCAAAATTTAATGACAATGAACGTGTAGAAATCTGGAACAGCGTGATGAACGGTAAATATAAGATCGTTCTGGGAGCCCGTTCTGCTGTGTTTTTGCCTTTTAAAGATTTAAAACTGATTGTCGTTGATGAAGAACATGAGTCTTCTTATAAACAAAATGAACCTGCTCCGAGATACCAGGCAAGGGATGCCGCTGTTTACCTGGCACATCTGCATCAGTCAAAAATTATCCTCGGATCGGCCACGCCATCTATTGAAAGTTATTATAATGCTTTAAATAATAAATATGGTTTAGTGACGCTGAATGAGCGTTTTGGCGGCGTAGAACTTCCGGTTCAGGAAGTTGTCGGGATTGCTGAAGAAACCAAGAAAAAGAAAATGGTTTCTTATTTCTCCAGTGTATTGATTGATGATATTACAGCTACGCTGGAAAGAAAAGAACAGGTTATTCTTTTTCAGAACCGCCGGGGCTATGCAACCATATTGATTTGTAAGACCTGCGGTTTTGCACCGAAATGTGTGAACTGTGATGTAAGTCTGACTTTTCATAAAAGCAGCGGCAAATTACATTGTCACTATTGCGGTTATCATGAAAGCAGTATGAATATTTGTCCGGCCTGTGGTTCTGTACATATTGAACAAAAGGGATTCGGGACTGAAAGAGTAGAAGAAGAGCTGAGCCTGATCTTCCCGGATGTCAAAATTGCCAGGCTGGATGTAGACAGTACAAGAACAAAAAATAGTCTCCAGAAGATTATTGGTGATTTCCAGGAGAAGAAAACGGATATCCTGATTGGTACACAAATGGTCGCTAAGGGACTAGATTTTGAAAATGTCACTTTAATTGGTGTCATTAATGCGGATACTTTATTGAATTATCCTGATTTCAGGGCTTTTGAGCGTAGTTTTCAACTACTGGCACAAGTAGCAGGCCGTGCAGGCAGAAGGGATAAACAGGGTAAGGTATGTATCCAGGCTTATGATGCTGATCACCGCATTATTAAACAAGTAGTTGATAATAATTATCTGGAAATGTATAAGGATGAAATTGCTGAACGTAAACAGTTTCATTATCCGCCTTTTACCAGACTGATATTTATCAATATAAAACATAAAGATTCCAATTTGCTGAATGCCGCCGCTGCCAGGTTTGCCACTATGCTGAGGGTACAGCTTGGAAGCAGGGTACTGGGGCCGGAACAACCTTTGGTTTCACGGATCAGAAATTATTATATCAAACAGCTGATTATCAAATCGGATAAAACAACAGCTATTCAGAAAGTTAAAGCTGTGCTTAAACAAACAATCACGGACTTTAATGCAGAGAACACTTTTAAAGGTGTAATCATACAAATTGATGTAGACCCTTATTAAATTAATTTCTGCTTCCCAGATGTATCTGTATACCTACAGTTAGCGGGCTAAACAGAAACTCTTTTTTAGCTTCGGAATTTTCTGTCATCAGGGCTGAAGAGTTTTGTGTAATCAGACGGGTATGTAAACTGGAATAATAGAATTCCAGGCTGCCTTCTGCAAAAAGGGAAAGCATTTCTATAGGGGTGATCCTTATACCCAGTGAGGGAACTAATACCAAACCGCTTTTTGTAGTTTCCAACTGAGATACTGAAGCGGTAACCCTTTGCAGGTTTACCGTGTTCTGTATCCCCTGAAAACGATTATAGCGGTATCCAATGTCAAAGGCGAAATAAGGTTGTATCCACGAATAACTGATGCTTTTCTCAAATCCCAGTTTAACTTCATAATCTGTGACTTTTCCCTGATCAATATTGCAATTGTTACAGTCGTTTTGAAAGTCTATGGATTGATTGAGAAATCTTCCACTCAGCCGGTAATTAATCTGTCTGTCATCAATTTTAAATATGCCACCATTGATAGAGGTATGGATATATTTCAGTGGGTTCTGGTCAGCTATCCTTGGCAGCTGCAGGATACTGAAAGCACTCAATCCCAAACTGTAAATACTGTTTGCCTGAGAGAATGCATGCAAAGAAAGAAATAAAAACAAGCAGGTTGAGAGCAATCCCTGTTTCATAAGGTGTTAATTATCATTTAGATATATAAAAATATATAATATTTTGTAGCAGATCTGCAAATATGCCCCAGATTTTTTTTAATGTATTTATAAGTAATTTTTATGTTATTATTGAAATAATCCTGGTGTTTTATCTTTAACAGGTCAAATATTTTTTCTTTTTCTTAATGCCCCTATATTTTGTTTAGGATTTGATTTGTTGGACTTTACGCTTGTCAGGTTAAATTCATTCAATTAAAACCTGAAAAATCGGTTTCAAAGAAGTATTTTTGAAATCAATGGCGTATAAGTTTGTAGATAATTACCGGGAAAGGGGAGCGAGGAAGAAATTGGTTGAGCATCTTAAATCAAGAGGCATCACAGATGATCGCGTTCTTCAGGCAATCGGAGTCGTACCAAGACATTTTTTCTTTGATGAAACGTTCTGGAACCAGGCCTATAAAGACATTGCTTTTCCAATTGGCGATGGACAAACCATTTCTCAGCCCTATACAGTAGCTTATCAGAGTGAACTGCTTCATATCAGTAAAGGTGATAGAGTACTGGAAATAGGAACAGGCTCAGGTTATCAGACCTGTATTCTGATGGAACTGGGCGCTGAGGTATTTACCATTGAAAGACAGGAAAGCATTTATAAGCATACACTTAAGGTATTACCTGGAATGGGCTATAACGCAAATTTCTTTTATGGTGATGGCTCAATGGGCATCGCAGAACATGCACCTTATCATAAAATTATTGTCACAGCTGGAGCCCCTTTTGTTCCCGAGATCTTATTGAAACAGCTTAAAATTGGCGGAATGCTGGTTATTCCGGTAGGAAATGAGCATTCGCAAGTGATGGTTACTGTGATCCGCGTCAGTGAAACTGAATATGAGAAGTTTGAACTGGATACTTTCAGATTTGTACCCTTAGTAGGAGACCAGGCCTGGTAATTTAGCCTTTCATAGCCCGGTCCATTTCACGTTTAGATTCACGGTCTTTGATGCTGTCTCTTTTATCAAAGTCTTTCTTTCCTTGTGCTAAAGCAATTTCTATTTTAGCAAAACCTCTTTCATTTGTGAAAATACGAAGTGGAACAATGGTATATCCTTTTTCTTCACTTCTGAACTTCAGCTTTTTAAGTTCCTTTTTTTGCAATAATAACACACGGTCACGTTTAATATCATGATGATGAAATGAACTGTGGCTGTATTCTGAGATATGAAGATTTCTAACGTATAGTATATTACCAATAAACATACAGAAGGCGTCTGTCATATTAGCTTTTCCTTGTCTGATTGCTTTAATTTCTGTTCCTAATAAAGCCAGGCCAGCATTGTATTTATCAACAACATGGTAATCGAAGTATGCTCTTTTATTTTTTATTTGAATGTCGTTCGTCATAGAATCAGCTAATATCAGAAAGAATTGCCGATTTACTGCAATTCTTTCTGAATTTTACAATGTATATAGGATTCTTTAACCAGTTACAGAAGATTATCTGACTACCAGTACCGGAATAGTGATTTTATGTCTTACCGCATCTACGGTAGTACCAAATATCAGATCTTTTAATCCTTTGTGACCATGAGCGCCCATCACCAGCAGTTGTAAATCGTTGGTTTTAGTGATCTCTGCAATTGCACGCGGGGCACCTCCAAACCCTATATGCGGTATGCCGTGATACCCCAGATCAGCAAGGTTCTGACAGTATTTTTTAAGGTTCTCTGCATCACTCAGTGTCTCATGATCAAGTGCTGCTTCTCCATGATATCTTGCGCCGGCAGTTTCAACAATATGTATCAAATGATAATCTGCTTTTTTTCCCCCCTGTATCAGTGCATGTCTGATCGTATTTAAATCATTTTTAGAAAAGTCAACTGTAATACCAATTCTGAGGTAGTGAATCTGTGCAATGGTATCGATATCCAATGCACTGCCATGAGGAATGTTTTTCTCTGCACGGGCTTTAGAACCGAATATAGGATAGATAAAAACATATAACAGCAACAGACCAATCAGAATGGCTACTGGTATAATCAGAACATAAATATACCATCCGTTTGAAGTATTTGCCCAGCCTGAAATTTCTTCGATAACGAGTTTAATATTCAGTACTACAATTAATGCGGCACTGATCCATGCGAGTATTTTGACCCATAGTTTAATGGCAAAACCTTTCATTTCTTTTTTGTCCGAAGTGAAGTGGATCAGCGGGATCACAGCGAAGCCTAGCTGTAAACTCAATACCACCTGACTTAAAATCAGTAAACCGCTTAATGCATCATTACCGAAATATAAAATAGTGAAAAAGGCGGGGATGATGGCTAGTAAACGGGTAATCAGACGGCGCAACCAGGGTTGGATTCTAAGGTTTAAATGACCTTCCATTACAATCTGCCCGGCAAGTGTACCTGTAATTGTGGAGCTTTGACCGGCAGCGATTAACGCAATGGCAAAAAGACTTGGGGCAACACCGCCAAAAATATTTCCCAGCAATTTATAGGCATCCTGTATTTCTGCAACTTCATGCATTCCGTTTTTATAAAAAGCGGCAGCGGCAAGAATCAAAATGGCTGCATTGACAAAAAAAGCAAGGTTCAATGCAACTGCTGTATCAATGAAGTTGAATTTTATCGCTTCTTTGATCCCCTTATCATCTCTCTCGAATTTCCTGGTCTGCACCAGTGAAGAGTGCAGGTAAAGATTATGAGGCATGACTGTTGCCCCGATAATTCCAATCGCAATATATAAGGCCTGCCCTGACAATACGGAAGGCTGTAAGCCTTTGACGATCTCTTTTAAGGAGGGCTCAACGATAAACATCTCTACTAAAAAGGAGATGCCGACAATAAAAACCATAGAGACAATGAAAACTTCCATTTTACGCATTCCTTTATTCATCAGGAAGAGCAGGAGTACGGTGTCAAAAATAGTAATACTGATCCCCCAGATGAGCGGCAGACCGAAAAGCAAGTTTAAACCGATGGCCATTCCTATGATTTCGGCAAGGTCACAGGCTACAATTGCGGTCTGGGCCAAACCAAATAGTGGGATATTAACCCATTTGGGATAAGCATTTCTGGAGGCTTGCGCCAGATCCAGGCCTCTTACGATACCCAGTCTTGCACTGAGTGACTGTAAAAGTAAGGCGATTAAATTTGACATCAGTAATACCCAGATTAACTGATAGCCGAACTTGCTGCCTCCGGCAAGATCTGTGGCCCAGTTTCCGGGGTCCATATAACCGACACTGACCAGGTAGGCGGGGCCAATAAATGATAATATCTTTCTCCATCCTTTACGCTTACCGGTATCTACGCTTTGATGTACTTCACTTAATGATTCTGAATTCTTCATTAGCTCTTTTAATAATTATGCTGCAGGTTCTGATTTGTTATTCTATAATTTAATAAGGATATGCTCGGCTACTTTTCTGCTGACATTAATCCTTTGCGTACCGACCATTAATTCTACGGAGCCGTCATAGTCTGTAATTTCCAGAACCGTCAGGGGAACGCCTATCGTTAAACCCAGTTTTTCGAGATGAATTAAAAAAGGGGAGGAATGTTCGCTTACACCAATGATAATTCCGCTTTTTCCGCTGGTCATATGATGAAGATGTACGTTTTCTGAGGGTTCGAAGTTTCCATCTTTGTCAGGAATGGGATCACCATGAGGATCTCTCTTGGGAAAACCCAGAAAATCGTCTAATCTTTCTACCAAAACCGGAGAATTAATGTGTTCCAGCTCTTCGGCAATATCATGCACTTCATCCCATCTGAATTTGAGTTTGTCTACTAAAAAGACTTCCCATAAACGGTGTTTCCGGATAACTTTAATCGCAGCAGCTCTTCCTTTTTCAGTTAAAGTTACTCCCTGGTATTTAATATAATCTATTAACTTTTTGTCTGACAGCTTTTTAAGCATGTCTGTAACTGAAGCCGCTTTGGTGTTCATCCCATTGGCAATGGCATTGGTTTGTACCGTACCGGTATCCGCCTGGGACAGGTGATAAATGACTTTGAGGTAATTTTCTTCGGTGAATGAATGCATTGTATTGACCTAATAATAGTTTTAGATAAATCTAAAAATTTTTAGATAAAATAAAGCATAATTTTTATGTTTATTTTTAGAATTAAATTTGGTAAATAAGGTGTTCTTATTCTACCTTTGGGTTCAAGATCGCAAAAATGGCAGCAGAATTAGATAAGATAGATTTTAAAATACTTAAACTTTTACAGGAAAACGGCAGAATCACCAATTTGCTTTTATCGCAGGAAATTGGTTTATCACCAGCGCCTACTCTGGAAAGAGTAAGAAAACTGGAGATGTCAGGTTTCATTAAAAGTTACCATGCATTGGTAGATGAAGAGAAACTGGGATTGGGAATTAAAACGTTTATCCAGGTACAACTGGATTTTCATAAGAATAATACGATTCAGATATTCCTTGATGAGGTCAATCAGATTAAAGAAATTACAGAATGTCACCACGTAACGGGACAGGCAGATTTTCTTTTGAAAGTATATGTAAGCGATATTAAGGCTTACGAGCGTTTAATTATGGACAAAATCAGTAAGATCAGCGTCGTGAAGACTTTTCAGACGATGATGATTATGTCGACGACTAAGAAGGAACCGATAGTTCCATTAGAATACTAATAAATTAACTGGCGGATCAGCTGATCTGCCAGTTAATTGGTTTTTTACCTTCAGCAATTAAGATCTCATTTGTTTTAGAGAAATGTTTACAGCCGAAAAATCCGGTATAAGCAGAAAATGGAGAGGGATGTGCAGATTTTAAAACTGTATGTTTCTTCTCATCAATCAGTATAGCTTTTTGCTGTGCAAATTTACCCCATAACAGAAATACCAATCCCGTTTTCTTTTCAGATAGCTGACTGATAGCCTGATCTGTAAATGCTTCCCAGCCTTTGCCCTGATGAGAGCCTGGCTCATGCGCTCTTACAGTAAGTGATGCGTTAAGTAATAAAACACCTTCATCGGCCCATTGGGTAAGGTTCCCATGATTTGGGGTTTTGAAGCCTTCTATGTCTGTTTCCAGTTCCTTATAAATATTCTTTAGGGATGGGGGAGTCGCTACTCCTTTCTGAACAGAGAAAGAAAGACCATGCGCCTGGCCATCTCCATGGTAGGGGTCCTGACCTAAGATTACGACTTCGACTTTGTCAAATGGGGTATGATTAAAGGCATTGAATATATCTGCGCCTTTAGGAAATACTTTTTTCCCTGTTTCTTTCTCTTGTAAAAGGAAAGCTTTCAGGTTTTTCATGTATTCCTTTTCAAATTCAGGTTCCAGGACATTTAACCAGCCCGGTTCTAGTGCTGCTGACATTCTTTATTGTTTTTTGTTAAGTATTTCAATTATATCGTTTTCCAGGGTATCCAGCGGCCATTCTGTAATCCTGCCTATTTCTTTTTGATGGGCAGTGATGATGAAGGTAGGCACCCGGTCAATATTCAGGTTGTCGGTTAAACCATGTGCTGCTTTTTTTGAAGCGTCAACAAAGATCAGGGTGATTTGTTTTTCGCTTACTCCTGATTCATCAAGGACTTTATAAAAATGAGGCACTTGTAATCTGCTGTCACCGCACCAGGTACCCATGACGATAATTATGTTTTTATCAATGAGTAATGTTTTTAGCTGTTGTATGGCAGCAGGATCGGGTTGATAAAAAGGGTATTCCAGATCGTACTTCTCTTTCATTTCGGGAGATTCCAGCAGTTTCTCTCTTGCAGCTATATCGGACATATCTTTATTTTACCTTTAATTTTAGATTTTAAGCCTTTGCTGAACCTGTCTTAAGCATTATTCTTTCAGCTTCGGGGCACAGGGCAAAGATAAGCAACAGAATGAGATAAAATTTTTTAGTACCTGTTTAAATTTAGATGATAAAATTGTTTATTGCTTGTCTGATTTTTGGTATATAAACACGATATTTGCACGAAATAATTAAAAATAGATATGCCAAACATAGTAAGACTTATCGCAGCTTTTGTGATACTGGGGGGTGCGGTAGCACTTATGATTTTCGGTTTTTGGGGTTGGGGAGTTTTAGCTGTATTGATTAGTATCCTGATCGTTGCTACTTTTTTCTACAACGAAAACATGCTGCTTGCACAATGGTTTTTACGTAAAGATGATATGCCTAAAGCTGAGCGCTTTTTAAATAGAATAACAAATTATGAAACTCAGCTGATCAGACCTCAGCATGGTTACTATCAATTGTTAATCGGTCTGATTGAATCAAGAAAAGCACCAATGCAGTCTGAAAAGTATTTTAAGAAAGCTTTAGCCTTAGGAATGCAGATGGATCACAATATCGCCCTTGCAAAATTAAGCTTAGCTGGTATTTCAATGGGTAAGCGTAACAAAAGAGAAGCTCAGATGTATCTGACAGAGGCTAAGAAAGCTGATAAAAATAAATTACTTGCCGATCAGATCAAACAAATGAAAGATCAGCTGGGTATGCTTGATAAGCAACAGCAGGTAAGATATAGATAGTCCGTATAAAAGAATATAAAAAAAGCCGCATCACGTGGCTTTTTTTATTTATCGCTCAGACTGTCGAAAGTATCAACTGTTCCGAGTGCGCCACGGCTGATAATATCATCTTCCATGTATTCTTTCTTTTTGCTGAAAAACAATTGTTCAGATTGAATTCTTTTGATAAGCTGACGGATCAGGGACAGATCAAAGGCATCTTTGCTTAATTTTATGCAGTATTCGTTTTCAGTTATCTCAAGACTTGAATTATTCATAACATTCAATTTTATTGTTTGTTAAAAATAGAAAAGGGTCGCCAGATATTATCATAGCAACCCTTTAAGTTTTTGTTATTATTATGTTAAGAGAACCAGGCGGTTACGTCTTCTTTCGAAGGCATAGTCAGCTCCAGTTTTAACTTTTTACGCATACCGCCTAAATCATTGAATACTTTGTTTGGATTGGCCCCTGCTAAATCTTCAACCGTATTGAAACCCATCTTTCTGATCACCTGAACCCATTCAGCAGGGATACCTGCATTCACGAAATCTTCATCAGTAGTGATTTTAGCTTTCTTCTCAGGTCTCATCTGCGGGAAGAAAAGAACTTCCTGAATAGTAGACTGGTTAGTCATCAGCATCACCAGACGGTCAATACCAATACCTAAACCTGAGGTTGGAGGCATACCGTATTCCAGCGCACGGATAAAGTCATCGTCCATTGCCATTGCTTCATCATCACCCCTTGCAGCCAGTTTCAACTGATCTTCAAAACGTTCTTTCTGATCGATAGGGTCATTCAGCTCTGTATAGGCATTCCCGATTTCCTTACCCATCACAAATAGCTCAAATCGCTCTACCAAACCTGCTGAAGTACGGTGTTTTTTAGCCAGCGGAGTCATCTCTATCGGGTAATCCGTAATGTAGGTAGGCTGGATTAAATTAGCTTCTACTTTTTCACTGAATAATTCGTCAACCAGTTTACCGCGGCCCATTGAGGCATCAATCTCTATATTCAGACTTTTGCAGGTCTCTCTCAGCTGCTCTTCGGTCATGGCCGAAACATCGATCCCTGTATATTTCTGAATAGATTCATACATGGTCAGTTTTTCGTACGGGCCTGCAAAGTTAATCTCATGTTCGCCAACTTTAACAATCGCAGAACCATGTGTAGCCAAAGCTACTTTTTCCAGACAAGCTTCTACCATGCCCATCATCCAGATATAATCTTTGTAAGCTACATAGATTTCCATCGAAGTGAATTCCGGGTTATGCGTACGGTCCATTCCTTCATTTCTGAACATTTTTCCGAACTCATATACACCGTCAAAACCAGCAACGATCAGTCTTTTTAAATACAGCTCATTTGCAATTCTCAGATATAAAGGCATATCTAATGTATTGTGATGCGTCTGGAACGGACGTGCTGCTGCTCCACCATGAATGGCCTGAAGGATTGGTGTTTCCACTTCCATCCAGCCCTGCTCATCGAAATAAGCTCTCATGGTATTGATTACCTTAGAACGGGTGATGAAGATCTGTTTAAAGTCAGGATTTACGGTCAGATCTACATAACGCTGTCTGTATCTTAATTCAGGATCAGTAAAACCGTCAAAAATGTTTCCGTCTTCGTCACGTTTTACAATTGGAAGAGGTTTTAATGATTTGGACAGTAATTTGAATTCAGTAACGTGTACTGATATTTCGCCAGTTTGTGTGGTAAAGACATAACCTTTAATCCCGATGAAATCACCAAGATCAAGCAGTTTTTTGAAAACTGTATTGTAAAGTGTCTTATCCTCATCAGGACAAAGTTCGTCTCTCTTTAAATAAACCTGGATACGACCTGAAGCATCCTGTATTTCTACAAATGCTGCACTGCCCATAATACGGCGGGTCATGATTCTACCTGCAAAACTTACCTTTTGATAAGCGTCCTTATTACTTTCGTAATTAGCCAGTATATCGGCTGCATTTGTATTGATTTCATATCCTTCAGGTGGATATGGGTCAATTCCCAGTTCACGCAACTGAGTGAGCGCATTTCTGCGCAGTATTTCTAATTCTGATAGTCCTGTACTCATATATGTTATTATATTCGGCTGTTGCCGGATAAGCTCAAATTTGCAAAGCAATGGAATGCTATATTCAATTGCTTTGCAAAAATAGTAAATTAGAGCCTGTTTTTTAGAAAAATAAAAGGATGTGGTTATTCTGTAAATTCAAAGCTTGTTATTCGGCTTCTACTGATTCAGTATATAACTCGTTAATCGCCTCTGCATAGATTTTCTCTACTACTTTACGCTTTATTTTCATAGTAGGGGTGATCTCTCCGTCTTCGATACTGAATGGGTTTCTTTTGACTTTGAAGCTTTTGATACGCTCAAATTTTGATAACTCATTGGATAGCTTTCTGATATCCTGTCCGATCCAGTCTATAATTTCTGGCTCATTGATAAAGATATCAGGCTGTAAAAAGAAAGCATCCGGTAAGTTGAATTTCTCCTGCAGACTTTCTCTGTTTGGGATAATGATTGCAGTCAGATATTCTCTTTTATCGCCTATTAAAAACAGGGAATCTATCTTAAGACTTTTCAGATATATGTTCTCTACTGGTGTAGGATAAACATTTTTTCCATAAGCATTAACGATCATGTTTTTCAGACGGTCTGTGATCTGCAGGTTACCTTTATAGAAACGACCGATATCACCAGTATGGAACCAGTTGTTTTTATCAATGGCTTCAGCAGTTTCTGCTGGTTTATTGAAATAACCCTGCATCACGCAATGGCCACGTACTATAATTTCACCTTCTGCACATTCAAAATCTTCTTTAAAAGATTCGTGGGTTTGAATGCTGATCATTTCTTTGGTTTCAATATTCTGTATAGCGACCTCTATGCCCGGAATAATGCGGCCTACGGTTCCATAAACCTGTCTGTCGTATTCTGTTACAGACATAACAGGAGAGGTTTCTGTCAGACCAAATCCTTCGAGGATCTTGATACCCAGGTTACCGAAAAACTCCCCTACGTTTTTAGGAAGGGCAGCCCCGCCTGAGATCATAAACTTTAATCTCCCGCCGGTTTTTTCTTTGATTTTGCTGAATACTAATTTCTCTGCGACTCTTTTTTCTACGCCTAAGATCAAACCTGGATTTTTACCTGCTTCGATTTTATGACGATAGTTCTGTCCTGTCTCTAATGCCCAAAGGAATATTTTGGCTTTTAAACCACCTTCGGCAGTACCACTTTTAATGGCTTTATCGTGGATACGTTCTAATAAACGGGGCACACAGCTCATGACTGTAGGCTTGATTTCGGCCATGTTTTTTGCCAGTAATTCCAGGCTTTGTGCATAGGCAATTTTACAGCCCTGGGCACAGCACACATGATAGGTTGCTGTCCGCTCAAAAACATGGGATAATGGCAGGAATGATAAGAATACGTCAGTTTCGTCAATAACCGGGATCTGCTGCAGACATACTTTTACGTTTTCTACGAAGTTGCTGTGAGACAGCATCACTCCTTTAGGTGTACCTGTAGTGCCTGAGGTATAGATTAAAGAGGAAGTATCTGAAGGACGTAATATTGATCTGATTTCTCTGATTTTAGCCTGGTAGGTTGAAACGAGTTCTTTTCCCTGGTTTAAAAGGTCTTCGAAACTGAGAATAGTTTTATCCAGTTCTTCTGGAACAGTTGTTTTGGCATATTCAGCGAAAGCTGGTATTATATATTGTAATTGTCTGCAGTTATCTGCGATTTTAAGTATCTTTTTATATAAAAAAGGATTACCAACCAGCAGTGATTTTATTCCTGAATCATTGATAATGTATTCAACTTCCTGTTCGGACAGCGTAGGGTATATGGATACGTTAATTGCACCAACTTGCTGAATACCCTGATCATAGTAAACGTAATCCGGACCGTTTTCTATCATCAATCCCATTCTGTCACCTTTAGCTATTCCTTTTGATAAAAAAAATGCAGCTACTGCATCTGCTTTGTCAAGAGTTTGCTTAAATGAAATATTCTCCCACTCGTTGTTTTTTTTGTGGATTAAGAAAGTTTCTTCAGGTTTGTGAATGTTTTCTACTACGTTTCTTAATAAGCTGGGAACCGTAGAAGATTCGTTAAATGAGACCATATTATTTTTTTTGCGAGGGCAATAATAAAGTTTTTTAGACTAATAACACAATAGGTGAGTTATAAACAACTGAAATACAGGAAATGTTTGAGGTAGAGGGTTGAGCTATTTATTCAAAATGTTTTTTTAGGTTGTCAAAAAATCAGTAAGTATTATTTAGGGTTTATAGTGATAAGATTAGGCAATCACCATATTGCCTTTCTGGTCTTTTACATGATAATTTGCTGATCTTGTTTTTTTTTTGCTGGTTAATTTATTGTGAAATAATATTGTTTCTTTGAAATAATAAATTAATCTATATTAGTGTCATGTTTACTTTAGGTGGTGGTAAATGCTGATTTGTGTGTTCTTGGGTTAATTATTGAGTTTGCTACCCAAACTGATCTCTATATATTATAACTATCAATAGTTTCAAAGTAATTATAAAAATATTATTAGAAATAATAACTGCCTTTTAAGAATTAACGCCTCATGAGATTAAGATATTTTGGTTCAATTTTGTTAGCCCTATTTTTAGTTAGAAGTATTGCTTCTGCGCAGGTTCCTCAAGACACGTCACTGATTGCTTATACAGGTCAAAACTAAATAACAGCCAAAAGAAGTATTACACTTAAGCCTGGATTTCATATTCCTGCAGGAAAAAATTAAGAATTTATACCGCTGCAAGTTTTGAGAAATGGGTAAATATTTCCAGTAGCCCAAGTACTGATCAGAATTATATCCTGACCAGGGTATTCAAAATACCGGATATCAAAGATGATGCGGCTGCCCGTTCGAATAGTTATACGACCAGTGAGGTTAACCAGACTATACAGTATTTTGATGGATTAGGGCGGCCTGTACAGACCGTTATAGTTCAGAGAAGTCCTGGTTTTGCCGATGTTGTACAGCCGGTTGTCTATGATGCTTTTGGTCGTGAGGCTACAAAATATTTGCCTTATGCTACTGCCAGTACTGGCGGTACTTACCGTACAGATGCGGTAAGTAAACAAGGGACTTTTTATAATAGTGTGCATCCTGGGCTTGCTACCACAGCTTATCCTTTTAGCCAGATAGTTTTTGAACCTTCATCTTTAAATCGGGTGGTAGAACAGGGGGCTCCTGGTGAACCGTGGCAGCCTGCTTCCGGACATACGCAGAAAATCGAGTATGGGACTAATGGCGATGAGGTAAAACTTCGGGTGATCAATACAAATGGTGCCTCTGCTGCGGCTAATTATTTAGCAGGGAAATTATATAAAACCACGACTAAAGACGAGAACTGGAAAACGACAGATTTAAAAGCAGGTACTACGGATGAATATAAGGATCTGGAAGGCAGAGTGGTTTTAAAGCGTATCTGGGAAAGTAATACGCAAAGTCTTTCTACCTATTATGTTTATGATGACCTGGGTAATTTACGTTATGTATTACCTCCGGGAGTTGGTGCAAACAGTAGTTTTACCGAAACAGATGATGTGTATAACCAGTTCATTTATGGTTATCAATATGATGGTCGTAAAAGAGTAGTTTCAAAGAAGATTCCTGGTAAAGGTCTGAAAACTATGATTTATAATAAACTCGATCAGTTGGTTTTAAGTCATGATGCGAACCAGTTGGCAGGTCGGTGGACATTTACCAAGTATGATGCTTTTGGGCGGGTGGTAAGTTCTGGTTTGTGTACAGGAAATAGTGACAGAGATGCTTTACAGGGAACTGTCAATGCTCAGGAGGTACTTTGGGAGCAAAGAATAGCATAGTTGTATCGGTTATGATAATCTTTCTTTTCCGCAGGTTGCTATGTAATTACCTGTTGCTTCCAAAACACAATGATGATCTGTATTTTTAAAAGAGTTAATGAACTTTTTAACTCCTTTTAAGTCATTAGTGTAAGTGTGGGTTAGGTAGACATTAATTGAGGATAAGCAGCTACAAATGTGTCTTTTGAAATGTCAATTCCAATAAACTTCATAACTTTAATATTGAATAAACAATAATACATCTTATAAACTATCGTCACATACACAGGCTCATAGCCTACCGAACTATTCAGTTTTGAGATGTAAAAACGCATGGGAGCAGAAAGTGTCAACCGGTATTTATTACCAACAGTTCATCGGCTTTATTCCATGCGTTTTTTATTTATACAAACGTACGACAGTTCAATTTACACTACCAAAAAAAAGCAGTAGTTTATTTACAACTACTGCTTTTAAAAGAAGCCTGAACTCCCTCTTATATTATGATTCAGTGTTAAACTGAGAAACTTTCTCCGCAACCGCATGTACGGCTTGCATTAGGGTTATTAAAGTTAAACCCTTTCCCGTTTATTCCGTCTGTGAAGTCAAGTTCTGTGCCGGCCAGATATAAAAATGATTTCATATCCAGTGCAATGCGGATTCCTTTATCTTCAAAAAACTGATCTCCTGTTTTCTCCTCATTATCGAAATCTAAATTGTAGGATAAACCTGAACAACCACCACCTTTTACTGAAACACGTAAAAAGTACGTAGTATCCATTTGAGACTCCTGCATTAAGTTATCAATCTTGCTCTTCGCTTTATCTGTTATGGTGATCATATGCTTAATTATTTAAATTTGCTGACCTGGTATTATTTTTTAGTGGTGTGATTTAGGCAATGCGATTGGTTCCATGCCATTTTTAACACGGTAATCGTTGATTGCTGATTTAATCGCATCCTCTGCTAATACCGAACAGTGAATTTTTACTGGTGGCAAAGCTAATTCTTCAACGATATCCATGTTGTCAATCGTCATTGCTTCATCAACAGTTTTACCTTTTAACCATTCAGTTGCTAAAGATGAAGATGCAATTGCTGAACCACAACCGAAAGTTTTAAATTTCGCATCAGTGATTACATTGTTTTCATCAACCTCAATCTGAAGACGCATCACGTCACCGCATTCTGGCGCGCCTACTAATCCTGTACCAACTGATTTGCTATCTTTATCTAATGTACCAACGTTACGGGGGTTGGTATAGTGTTCCATTACTTTTTCTGAGTATGCCATTTTATTTTTCGCTAAAACTCCTGTTAAAGAGCTTATTTCTAAATGTTTTATTTATAGATGAATGTGATTGAGACTAGTGCTCAGCCCACTCAATTTTGCTTAAATCAATTCCTTCTTTAAACATTTCCCATAATGGAGAAAGGTCTCTTAAGTGATTCACTGCTTTCTTTGTATTTTCGATCGCGTAATCAATTTCTTCTTCTGTAGTGAAACGGCCTAAACCGAAACGAATAGAAGAATGCGCAAGATCATCAGAAAGGCCTAAGCTTTTTAATACATAAGAAGGCTCTAATGAAGCCGAAGTACAGGCAGAACCTGAAGAAACAGCTAAATCTTTCATCGCCATCATCAATCCTTCACCTTCAACATATTTGAAAGAGATATTTGCTACATGCGGTAAACGGTGTTGTGTATTACCATTCACATAACTTTCTTCCATTACTGATAATGCGCTTTCCAGTTTATCTCTCAATGCAGATAGACGTGCTGCTTCTGCGTCCATTTCTAAACGGCATAATTCACATGCTTTACCTAAACCAACAATACCAGGTACGTTTAATGTTCCTGAACGCATACCGCGCTCATGACCACCACCGTCCATTTGTGCTGTTACTTTAACCCTTGGGTTTTTACGGCGTACATATAATACACCAACACCTTTAGGCCCGTACATTTTGTGTGCGCTGAATGCTAATAAGTCAATGCCATCTGCATTTACATCTACAGGTATTTTACCTACAGCCTGTGTCGCATCAGTCATAAACAAAGCACCATATTTATGTGCAATTGCAGAAATTTCTTTGATTGGCTGAACAACACCGATCTCATTGTTACCATACATGATCGTAACCAGGATAGTTTGCTCAGTCATTGCAGCTTCTAATTCAGCAAGGTTGATTAAACCATCTTCCTGGACCTTCAGATAAGTAACTTTTGCACCTAATTTCTCCAGGTGTTTACAAGTATCCAGAACCGCTTTGTGCTCAGTAGTTGCAGTAATAATATGATTACCTTTATCCTGATACATCTCAAACACACCTTTAATACCAAGGTTGTCTGCTTCTGTAGCTCCTGAAGTGAAGATGATTTCTTTTTCAGTACAGCCAATTAGTTTAGCAGCCTGCTCACGTGCATAGTCAACACCCTCTTCTGCAACCCAGCCAAAGGCATGGTTACGGCTTGCGGCATTACCAAATTTGGTGGTGAAGTAAGGCAACATTGCTTCAAGCACTCTTGGATCAAGGGGAGTTGTTGCGTTATTATCTAGATAAATAGGAAGTTCCATTGTATATAATTTATTCTTTTAATATACAAATGTACGAAAAAAGATTGCCAAAGAATGTAATTAATGCCTGTGAAGATGAACTGTATATATGCATTTTTACATTCGTTTAACGTTTATACAAATGACATGGATAATATTCATGCAGAATGAAAAGATTAAAGAACGAAGGCTTTGTACTGTTGAATGAAGAACCTAAATTTGGTGCCGGTAATAAATTCATCTGCTTTACATATCCTGAAGGGATAAATGGAGTACTGATTGAAGGGTATCAGGAAATAAAATATATATTTAATGGACGATCTTAAAGCACTCAGCAGAATTATAGGAAATGATTTTGAGCTTGAAAATGAGCTGTCTGCAGAACAACTGAGAGAAAAAATGGTACATGCTTTTTCCTGGTTACTGGATAATGACATCTCTAAAATGATGAATATATTATATCGCACGGATGTGGACGAGGAAAGATTAAAATCTTTATTGATCGGCCGCTCTCAACTGCCTTCGGCAGAAGTGATTGCAGATGAATATATTAGGAGGCAGATGCAGAAAGTAGAAACGAGAAAAAAGTATAGTACATAATTTTTTAATAATGCTTGTAATTAAAAAATATAATTAGGATATTTGCAACCTTCAAAATAAGCGACAAATAAGTACAAATAAGTATATATTCATTATGAAAAAAGATCTTCACCCTTCAAACTATAGATTCGTAGTATTTAAAGATATGTCTAACGAATACTCTTTTTTAACTAAATCTTGTGTTGAGACTAAAGAATCTGTGACTTGGGAAGATGGTAACGAGTACCCTCTTTATAAATTAGAGATCTCACATACATCTCACCCTTTCTATACTGGTAAAATGAAACTGGTAGATACAGCTGGTCGTATCGATAAATTTAAAACTCGTTACGCTAAGAAATAATTCTACAGTTATAAGAAATTATTTTAAAGTCCCGATGCTAAGCTTCGGGACTTTTTTTATTTTTGCATATATTATAGACTGGTAACATGTTTCAGAGAGCAATTAAAAAATCTGAAAAACAAGCCACCGAAAAACATAATAACAACAATAAATGAACATTAATTTATTTGATGATCACAGTGCTTTATCTTTAAGACCGCTTACGTTTACCCGGCCTGTGGCCGATCTGCGGATCGGAATATTGACCATAGCTGAAAAATGGGAAAAATATTCATCTGCTGCAGTTGGTTTCTGTACTTCTGGCTATCTTGCTGTCAAATATAAAATCCGTCCTGATGCGGATACCTATATCAATGGTTCTATCTGCCCTGATTTGCATCTTTTTGATGCTATTGCTGCATTGCAAAGCGGGGAAGTACTCTCTCAGGATACAATTATAATAGCTTATAAAGTTAATCCGGGCGAACTACTCAGTTTAGCAGAAGGCGCTTTATTACGCCCTGTTCACTATAGCGGGACTTTCACCCAAATCGTATTTCCTGAAGATATTTTTAAAAATAATGACGTACAGCTGCGTGCTGACTTTGCGCTTTTAACAAAGGGCAGGGTTTCAGCGAAATTAAGTGCAACGAACACTGTGCTTGGAGATCAGATCTTTCTGGAAGAAGGTGTGGAGGCAGAATGTGCTACTTTCAATACTTTGACCGGGCCTGTTTACCTCGGGAAAAATTCGCAGGTATGGGAAGGCAGTCATATCAGGGGCTCTTTCTCTTTGGGAGAAGGTTCAAGAGTGAAAATGGGCACCAAGATTTATGGACAAACGACTGTCGGACCGTTCAGTACGGTAGGCGGAGAGCTTAATAACGCAGTGATCTGGGGATATTCCTCTAAAGGTCATGAAGGTTACCTGGGGAATTCTGTGATGGGCCAGTGGTGTAATATCGGGGCTGATTCGAATAACTCTAATCTTAAGAATAACTATGCAGAAGTTAAGTTGTGGGACTATGAACAATTATCTTTTAGAAAGACAGGTTTACAGTTCTGCGGTTTAATTATGGCTGACCATGTGAAATGTGGTATAAATACAATGTTTAATACAGGGACTGTGGCCGGTGTAAGTGCAAATGTATTCGGTTCCGGGTATCCAAGAAACTTTATTCCTGATTTTGCCTGGGGAGGACCGCAGGGATTTGATGTTTATGCACTTGAAAAAATGTTCGCAACCACAGAAAAGGTCTTCGAACGTAAAAATGTTGAATTTAATCAAATAGAAAAAGATATATTGGCATCAATTTTTGAATTAACTTCGATTTATAGATCTTTTTAAGAGAGTTTGTGTATTTTTATCACCTATATATGTAATTGCAAAAACGAATTGGTTGTTTTGGAGTCAAAATATAACTTTAAGTATTAGAAAATAGGATTACAGTTAAAATAATATTAGATTTAATTATGAGAAAGAAAATAGTAGCAGGAAATTGGAAAATGAATACGGACTATGCAGAAGGTATTTCATTGTTCTCAGAAATCGTTAACATCGTAAGAGATGAAAAAAAAGGCGATCAGATTGCTATCATATGCGCTCCGTTTATTCATTTAAACAGCTTGTCAAAATTAGGCGGAGATACCGTTAAAATTGGTGCTCAGAACTGTCACCAAAAAGAGAGCGGTGCTTTCACAGGTGAGATCTCGGCTAAAATGATCAAGTCAGTTGGTTGTGAATATGTAATTATTGGCCATTCAGAGCGTCGTCAGTATTTTGCTGAAAGTGATGCTTTACTTGCTGATAAAACTAATATTGCTTTAGCAAATAACTTACTGCCTATTTTCTGTATTGGTGAAACATTGGATGAAAGAAATAATGGTAATTTCTTTGAGATCCTTAAAGGACAATTAGAAAATGGTCTTTTCCATTTATCTGCCGGAGAGTTTTCAAAAGTAGTTATCGCTTATGAGCCAGTTTGGGCTATTGGAACAGGATTAACTGCTACTGCTGAGCAAGCTCAGGAAGTACATGAATTTATACGTGCAGAGGTTGCCGGTAAATTTGGTGAAGCTGCAGCCGAAGAAACTTCTATTTTATATGGTGGTAGCTGTACGCCTAAAAATGCACCGGAATTGTTTGCACAGAAAGATATTGATGGCGGATTAATAGGAGGAGCATCTCTTAAATCACGTGATTTCGCTGACATTGTTAAAACGTTTAACTCTTAATGCAGTACATTCAGGTCACATTCAGCTTCACACTTATTGAGGAGTACCAACAAGACTTATTAATTAGTGAACTGGCTGAGATTGGGTTCAATACATTTGAGGATACAGTTAATGGTTTCTCTGCATTTATTGACTTCGATAGTTATAATAAAGAAAACTTAACCGAAGCTCTCTTTCAGTTTGAAGGAGAGTTCGAATATAATTATACAGTAACAGAAATTGCAGCGGAAAACTGGAATGAGGAATGGGAGAAGAATTTCGAACCCCTTATTATAGATGAAACCTGTTATGTGAGAGCTACTTTTCATCCGGCGCAGCCAGCTTATAAGTACGAGATTGTTATAGATCCTAAAATGGCTTTTGGAACTGGTCATCATCAGACTACAACCATGATGATGCGTTATATCCTTGAAACAGATGTTGCAGGAAAGCATATTCTGGACATGGGATGCGGAACAGGTATCTTAGCTATTCTTGCTGCTAAAAAGGGTGCTGAGAAATTAGTTGCAATTGATAATGACGATGTTTGTTATCTTAGCGCCATAGAAAACTCTGCACTGAACAATATTCATAATATCACTGCTTTATGCGGTGGAAAAGAAACTATTCCTGCTGATGTCTACGATATTATCCTGGCAAATATAAACCGTAATATTTTATTGGATCAGATTCCTGTATATGCGGATGTATTAAAAAGCGGGGGAGAAATCTTCTTTAGTGGATTTTATGAATCTCCTGATCTTGAAATGATAAAGGACGCTTGTGCGCAACTGGGCATGAATTATCTGAATCATAAGAAAATAGGAGACTGGGTAGCCGCCAGGTTTATAAAGGCGTAATAAAAAAAAGTATTTTAATTACTTTATTTTTTTTAATATTTGAGAATGCGAATACATTTTATAGCTATCGGGGGCAGTGCAATGCACAATCTTGCAATAGCTTTGCATAAGAAAGGCTTTATCGTAAGTGGTTCTGATGACTTGATCTTTGAGCCATCCGCAAGCAGACTTTCCAGATTTGGAATTTTTCCTGAACAACTGGGCTGGCATGAAGAATTAATTACGCCCGATCTGGATGCTGTTATTTTAGGAATGCACGCACTTACTGATAATCCTGAATTACTCAAAGCTCAGGAACTGGGAATTAAGGTCTATTCTTATCCTGAATATATCTATGAACAGACAAAAGATAAGCTTAGGGTAGTTATTGGCGGCAGTCATGGTAAAACAACCATTACGTCGATGATTCTGCATGTACTTAATTATTATAAAAAGGATTTTGATTACCTCGTAGGTGCACAGCTGGAAGGATTTGATACGATGGTAAAGGTGACTGATTCGGCACCGTTAATTATTATCGAGGGAGATGAATATTTAGCTTCTCCAATTGACAGAAGACCAAAATTTCATTTATATAAAGCTAATATCGCTGTAATCAGCGGTGTAGCCTGGGATCATGTGAATGTATTTCCTACCTTTGAAAATTATCTTCATCAATTTGACCTTTTTATTGACACCATTGAGCCCGGAGGCAAATTATTCTATTGTGAGAATGACAAGGAATTACACACCCTTGTGGTAAATTCTCGTAAAGAAATTGTTAAGACCGGATACGAAATACCTGCACACTGCGTTAACAATGGTATAACCTATTTAATGCCCGAAAATCTGCCACTGAAAATTTTTGGTGACCATAACCTAATGAATTTAAGTGCAGCGAAACTGGTTTGTAAAGAGATAGGAATTAGTGAAGATGATTTCAATAATGCAATTACTTCATTTAAAGGGGCTGCAAAACGTCTTGAATTGTTAAATACGGAAAATAATACTAATATTTATAAGGATTTCGCACATTCTCCTTCAAAATTGAAAGCCACCATTGAGGCGGTAAAGTCACAATTTGAGGAAAGAAAGTTAGTTGCTTGTATAGAATTACACACATTTAGTAGTTTAAATAAAAATTTTTTACTGCAATATGCAGATACGATGATCCGGGCTGACAATCCTATCGTATATATAGATATAAAAACATTTCAACAAAAAAAAATTAAGCCTTTCACGGAAATAGATGTTCAAACAGCATTTAGAAACGATAAGCTTACTTTTTTTGACAATGCCTCTACTCTTGAGCAATACTTAAGAGGGTTAAATTTTAGTCACACCAACCTGCTGTTAATGAGCTCAGGGAATTTTGGAGGGATGGATTTAGTCAAACTGGCACGTGAGTTGAATACTTAAAGAACAAAACACA
Organism: Pedobacter cryoconitis; assembly: GCF_014200605.1. GTDB lineage: Bacteria > Bacteroidota > Bacteroidia > Sphingobacteriales > Sphingobacteriaceae > Pedobacter > Pedobacter cryoconitis_B. Next base: position 572,442 of record NZ_JACHCE010000001.1, read on the forward strand.
CCTAAATTTATAACAATGAACATCATCGGTAAGAACATCAGACAGCTCCGTCAGAAAAATGGATGGAGTCAGGGCGAAGTCGCTAAAAGACTTAACATCTCAATTCCTGCATTTTCAAAAATTGAAACAGGTATTACAGATATTAATATCTCAAGGCTGGCTCAGATTGCTAATCTTTTTGAAGTCTCAACAATGGACATTATCTCTAAAGAGGGCGAAAATCCTCAGTCAGTTAATTTTGAAGAGATCAATAATCTGAAAGCGAAGCTATCACTGAGAGAAGAAGAGATCATCAAACTTCAAAAGAAGGTTATTGATCTTTACGAAGAAATCAGAGAAAAATAGACAAATCTTAAAAGCCTGCTTAGATCTAAGCAGGCTTTTATATTTAAAGAGATCTAAGAAAAGATCTTCCTCATTGTCAGGTGACGCTTTCCAAACACAGCACCGGTAGCTTCATGAATAGAAAGCATTTTATCATTGAAGTCGCCCACCCAGGATAATTCGAGTTCATCGTACTGGTCCAAAGGCAAAACATATTCTTTTAATTTAATAAACAGGGCGGATTCTAATCCGTGTTTCTGATAAGCAGTTTTTGTACCCATTACAATTGCTCTCATTCTATTTACACCTTTCCATCTCCTGTATACAAATTTTAGTTTTTCTATCAAACCCAGCTTCCCTTTGAAATCCTTAATCATTTGATTAGCATCGGGTATGATAACAACGAAAGAAGCCGGTTCTCCGTTTAGGTATGCGAACCAAATCAGTTTCTCATCCATTATAGCCTCCATCTGTTTGAAACTCTCTTGTAGCGTCTCTTTTTTGATCGGGACAAAATTCTCAAAGTCTTTCCAGCCATCGTTATAGATTTCCATCAGATCCTGTACATACTTTTCTGAATTCTTTTTAGAGAAGTGCTCAAAAGTATAACCTGGTTTATTGGCTACCCAGGTTGCAATTTTAGTAAAACGTTCCGGAAAAGGATTTCTGACAGCCAGGTGATTGGTGATTTGCTGATAAGAGGTTACAAATCCGTATTTTTCAAAAAATGCCTGGTAATAGGGAGGATTATAATTCATACCGTAGGACGGAGAAGTAAAACCTTCGACAAGCAGACCCCAGAAGGTATCGTTTTCACCGAAGTTAATCGGACCGTCCATAGCCTGCATTCCTTTTTCTTTTAACCACTGCTCTGCAGCTTCAAATAGTTTAAATGCGGCCTCTATATTATTAATACATTCAAAAAAGCCCATTCCGCCTGTTGGCTGCTCATAGTTAAATGCTTTTTTGGTATTGATAAAAGCTGCAATTCTTCCAATTGTCTTTCCCTGCTCATCTTTCAATATCCATCGGGTACATTCGCCATGCTTAAAGAATACATTCTTTTCAGGATCAAATGTTTTTTCTACATCCTGGTCCAGCGGACAAATCCAGCTCTGATCATCCTGATAGATATAATGAGGTACCTGGAGAAATTCTTTTTTTGTCTGTGAACTGGAAACGGAAATTAACTGCATGTATTCAATCGGGTTTAAAGGGTTGTCTGTATGCGGATATCCACAAATAAAAAAAAAGCATCTTTTTTATAAGATGCTCTATATGGGTTAACAGGGATACTTACTTAGTAAGTATCATCGTCATCATCTGAATCAAAGTCGTCGAAGGTATCAAGATCATCTAATGGAAGATCAAAGTCATCATCATCGTCGTCAAAAGTTTTCTTCTTCTCGATGGAGTCATAAGAATTCTCATCATTCATCTCTTTGTCCTGTGCCTGATCATCTAATGAACTTTTCTTAACAGATTTTTTTGGAGTTGTCATTTGTCTTAAATAAAATTACCAGAGGTTGTTGATACGTTAAATTTACAATAAATCTTTTTAAATAGCATCGAAGCTGTTTTTTTATCATTTATTGCTCACCCAAATTTAACATAAAAAGCTTTTCAAAAAAAGAACTTTTTTCAAATTTTGGTGGAAGTTTTTCAAGGCCTTGCTGATCAGATCGATAGTCGGGCCCAAAAAAAAAGTGGTAAAGCTTTAACTTTACCACTTTTAACACACAAATGAAACCTGAATTGAGATAAGTTTTAGGTTAGGTTAAAAATATCTTTTGCCAATTCTATAAGAACGCGTTTTACAAACTTTGTTTGTTTTAATATCTATAACAAGTTTAATGCAATTTTCATTTCAAACGAATAATAGTTAGTAAGTGGTAGGTATCATTGAGTAAACGGTAAATTCTACCTGTTTGGGACTAAAATAGAGATAGTTGTACCCGAATTACCGTTCTGTTTAATGCTGATTTGTATAGGATTTGCTTCAATCTGGTTGATCAGATTGATCCTTTCCTGGGTCAGGCTCATGCCTTTACTCTCATGTTTGTCTCTTTTTACAAGGAGTGAATTGTCTATACCTATACCGTCATCAATGATTTGTATCAGTAAGTTATCATCTCCTTCTGGCTGAATAACAATGGATATTTTTCCTCCATCTTCTTTAGGCATCAGGCCATGCCAGATCGCATTTTCTATATAAGGCTGTAAAATCATGGACGGAATCATGGTCTCATCCTGATCGATTTCTTCTGAAATATGAATGGTATAATTGAACTTTTCTCCAAATCGTTTCTTTTCAAGTGTAAGGTAAAGAGAGAGGTATTCAATTTCTTCTTCTATGGATATAAAACTTTTGGTACAGATGTCCAGGTTTTTTCTGATCAGCCTTGCAAAACCTGTTAAGATCTTATTAGCTGATGAAGTATCTTTAGTATTGATATAATGCTGGATTGAATTCATCACGTTAAAAACGAAATGCGGATTCATCATCGCCTGCAATGCCTGTTGCTCCAGCATCAGTATTTTATTTTTCAATAATAACCGCTGCTGTTCTTTATCTTTTTGCTGTTGGGTTACAATAACGGCAATTTTATAGAAGCTTATGCTTGCGATTAAAAGGATAAGGAATATAAACCACCAGGTTTGCCAGAAGTGTGCTTTTAAAACGAAACTTACAGCTACTGGTTTGCTCCACTGACTATTATTGGTCCTTGCACTGAGTTCAAATTTATAAATACCAGGTTCCAGAGAGGAGAATTCCAGTCTTCTGTTCCTGGTTTCTGTCCATGCATTGTTTTCTTTTAGTCTGTACCGGTATAGAATATAGTTGTTTTGAAAATCCAGGGCACTGTAATAAAAGGTAATATTGTTGTCTGCTGGTGCTAAATTGAAGGAGTCGGAGTTGATACTTAGTGGTTTCCTGTTATTGATGATTGCAGAAATCAAGACTTTTGGAACTTCTTTATTTCTGTCAAAAGGGGTATTGGCTAAGAAAACCAAACCATGATTGGTAGCAAAATAGGCTGTATCCCTGTTGATATACAAATCGTTGATATCATTGTCCAGCAGGTTGTTGGTATATTCGAATGATTCGACCGGGTTTTTTCCGTTCAGGAAAATCCTGTTGATACCGCCATTGGTAATTACCCAGACGTGGTCTTTTTGAATAAATATTTTTTTGCAGATATTGTTGGCCAGCCCGTCTTCTCTGGTGATCTGTCTGATCAGCAGATTGTCTTTGAAGAAAAGAAGTCCATATCCGTCTGTGGCCAATACTATGGTTCCGTCCGGCAACTGCGCAATATCACTAATCCTTTTAGTGAGCAGGGGGTGGCGCTGATAGTGTCTGATCAGTTTTCCTGATGATAATTCAGCGAGGCCATTGACGTTGGAAAACCAAAGATTATCGTCTTTGTCATAATAAACGCGGTAAGCCCGGTTGCTAAAGAAGTTTTCTCCTTCTTTATAATTTGATGAGGTAAATGATAGTTTATGAAAGGGATCATTTAACATGACTACACCAGATGACAGTGCCATGGAAAGCTGGTTTTTACTGCTGATACCAAAACTTTTGAGTACATAACCTGAGTTGTGGGTTTCCTGAAGATATCTGATGTCTTTTGCCTGGCTCTGCTGATTTGTATTGAACATTCCCAGGCCGTAATCAGAACTGAAAAAGATTGTTTTTCCACTGGAGTCAGTGCTGATCTGTTTAATGCTGTTGAATTTCTTCTTATCAGGAATATCAATGGTGATGACTTTGCGGGCAGGTTTACTCAGCATATTGATCTTCCCATTATCCAGTCCTAACCACAATCTGCCCTGATAATCCCTGATGACGCTTTTGACGATATTATTACTCAGGCCATAGTGATTATCTATAGTATAAATTCTTTTTGATTTTTTAGGCAGCATGTAGATCCCGTTGCTTGTGGCAAACCACATGTTCTCTCTGTTGTCCCTGATGACCTGGTTAGTAGTGAGGTTATGAAGATAATGTGTTTTTGTGCCATCTGCTTCGAGATGATAGACTCCTGAATTGGTTGTTAACCACAATTCCTTTTGGCTTTCTGCATAGAAATATCCTGGATTATCGGCCAGTAAAGAACTATCAATCTTCATGGTTAATATTTGACTTGCCCCGTTTTTGAAGTTTAATCCTTTTTTATCCAGAAAATACATCGTTCTGTCCGGCAGATTTTTGGCAGTTTTATAGGATAGCGAGTTGGCACTTATTTTGGTTTTGCTAAATTCTTTTCCGTCAAAAACGCGTAGGCAATGTGCACTTAATGCCCATATTCTGCCCGTTTGATCTTCGTAAATGAAAGTATTGATAAACTGGCTGGAAGGATCGGCAGAGGTGTATTTTGTTAATGATTTTCCATCCCATCTGGCCAGGAGGTTTTTGTTGGTTCCAAACCAGATATTCCCTTTGCTGTCTTCAAAAAATGAAGTGACAACACCATTGAATTTTAAAAATTTAAGTAATTTATTATTGTTTTCATTGTAAATGACCCCGTTCTGAAAATAACTAAGCTGACCATTTAGTGCGGAGAACCAGATTCTGCCGGAACGATCTTCATTTAAACGGATAATCTGGTTGTCTGGCAATCCATCATCAATTGAAAACGTTTCAAATACTTTTCCGTCAAAACGGCTTACCCCAGCATCTGAAGCTACCCATATATATCCTTTTTTGTCTTGCAGGATAAAATAACAGCTGTTACTTGGCAGACCATCTTTGGTACTGTAATGTTTGATAAAAGTAGTCTGGGCATAGCAGTATACACTTGAAACAAGTAAAATAACTAAAAGAGTTATTCCTTTAACAGGGAAAGCTTTTACTTTATTTATCACTGGTGAAATTGGTGTATTGTTTGACTTTTTCTGCAAAAATGCTTGCCCTGCGCCTCGATACGGCAATTTTCTCTCCATTTTTCAGCAAAACTTCGAGGCCATTTCTGGAATTGTATTCTTTCAGGTAATTTAAGTTGACGATGCTTGATTTATGGATACGAATGAATTGATTTTCTGGCAGAATCTCTTCATAATCTTTCAAAACTTTGGAGACGGTGATTTTATCCCTGTTATCCAGATGAAAGATGGAATAATTACTATCTGCCTCGATATGAATAATTTCATTGAGGTCAATTAATGTATATCCCTGTCCATTTGGTAAACTTAATTTTCGAATTTCTGTCCGGTCCGCTAAATTAATTGCTAAATTTTTTAAACGCTCATTCCGGTCAGTTTCCTGGTCAATCAAACGTATTAGCCTGGAAGCTTTTTCTACGGTTTCTTTCAGCTCATCAATGTCTATTGGCTTGAGTAAATAGTCTAGTGCATTGGCTTTAATTGCCCGGAGTGCATACTGGTCATAGGCAGTCGTGAAAACCACTTGTGTATTGTTTAATTTAGCGTCTGGTATGAGTTCAAACCCGTTTTTACCAGGCATAGCAATGTCCAGGAAGATCAAATCCACCTCGTGTAAAGAGAGCAGTTCGCGTGCCTCATCTACTGATTTTGCTATCCCTGAAATATGCACATTTTCACAGTTTTCCTGTAAGAGAAAATAAAGTGAAGAGCGCGCAAATTCTTCATCATCTACTATAATTACATTGAACACAAGCTGATATTTTATAAGGTGAAATTATCAAAAAAATAGGGGAGTCAAGAATTTTTCTTGCAAAGTCGAAAACCAAAGCGTTTTATCTACCGTATGTCACAGTATAATCATGGGGGCCCTCACATTGTTGAACCATATTATAAAAATATTTCTTATGAAAAGTTTACAAGAACAAGAGACAGAATTACTGCATCAGGAAAGCGGTATTCTGACTGCCAAACTGCAACGCAGATCTTTTCTGCAATATGCAGGAGCGGGGGTGGCAGGTGTGGCTTTAATAGCTGCTGGCTGTAAAAAAGATCATAATAATACTCCAGGGCTCGATACTGGTGTAGATTTAGGTAGCGGTGATATTGGTATATTAAACTATGCTTATGCACTGGAACAATTAGAGGGGGCATTTTATGCTGCTGTGATTGCAAGTCCTTATACTGGTATTTCTACTGCAGAACTTTCATTACTGACTGATATCAGGGATCATGAGCTTGCACATAGAGAGTTTTTCAAAAAAGCTTTAGGTGCAGGGGCAATTGTTGGTCTGGATGTGAATTTCTCTAGTATCAACTTTGCAGACAGAACGAGTGTATTAACAACTGCCAAAGCATTTGAAGATCTTGGGGTTTCAGCTTATAACGGAGCTGGTAAACTGATCAAAACGGCAAAATATCTGGAGGTTGCAGGTAAAATTGTTTCTGTAGAAGCACGTCACGCCGCATTAATCCGTGATTTAATTTCCAATGGAAGTTTTGCTGACTCAACCGCCGTTGATGCCAATGGACTTGATGGTGCAAGAACACCTATCCAGGTTTTAACCATAGCTAAGGCTTACCTTAAAACTCAAATTAACGCATCTAATTTACCTACTTCTTAATTCTGGAAATCATGAATATCATTAACATATTAGAAGAAATTGAAAAAGTGGATGCAGAAGTGTATGAACGTCTGAATCCACGCAGAGAGGCCATGAAATCATTTTATGGATTTGGATCAAAAGTAGCTTTGGCTGCGCTTCCAATGGCTCTGGGTTCTATGTTCAAAAAAGCTTATGGACAAACTACTACAAGTGTAATCGATGTATTGAACTTCGCTTTAACTTTAGAATATATTGAATATAATTTTTATCAGACAGGTATCAATACCGCTGGATTAATTCCTGCCGGAACACCTGCTGTAGCAGCAATTAATAATATCCGTGATCATGAATTAGCACACGTTAATTTATTGAAAGGTGCAATTACTGGTTCTGGAGGTACTCCTGTATCTTATACTGCTGCATCTTTTGATTTTACTGCAAAAGGTAATTTTCCAGCTGTATTTACAGATTATCCAACTTTCTTAGCAGTAGCCCAGGTATTTGAAGATACTGGTGTAAGAGCTTATAAAGGTCAGGCTACTGCACTGATGAGTAGCCCTAGTGTATTGCAAACTGCTTTACAAATTCACTCGGTTGAAGCGCGTCATGCTTCTCATATCCGTCAAATGCGTAAAGCACCTGCCGGCGGTGGATTGACTGCTTTAAAACCATGGATCACTGGTGCAAATGATAGTGGTGTTGCTGCTGCAGCTGCAAGTTATGCAGGTGAAGATAATGTAACTCAATTAGATATTAATATTCCAGGTCTTGGATTCTCGGTGAATGCTTCTACTGAAGCATTTGATGAGCCATTAACAATGCCTCAGGTACTTGCAATTGCAAGTCTGTTTATCAAATAATATTTTTTGAATGGGGATATAATGTGAAGGAAGAGAGTGTAAAACTCCCTTCCTTTTTTTATGGAATGACTAATAGTTAATCACCTGTTCTTCTAAATGTTCTGGAAGATCACGATAATTATACTGCTGACCTCTTAATTGAGGCTCAAAACCAGCTTCTCTGATAGCATCCTGTATTCCTTTTGCTGTAAAACGGTGTGGTGCACCTGCAGCAGAAACTACGTTTTCTTCAATCATGATAGAGCCAAAATCATTGGCACCTGCATGTAAACAGAGCTGCGCTACATTTTTACCTACTGTCAGCCATGAAGCTTGTATATTTTTTACGTTTGGAAGCATAATTCTGCTCAATGCAAGCATTCTTACGTATTCATCTCCCGAAACATCATTGGTAATTCCTCTTAAACGTTTTAATAGAGTACCGTCATCCTGAAATGGCCATGGAATAAAGGCTAAAAACCCTTTGGCATGTGCTGGTTTTTCACTTTGTACTTCTCTGATCCATACCAGATGTTCAAAACGTTCATCTATAGTTTCCACATGACCAAACATCATGGTTGCAGAAGTCGTGATATCCAGCTGGTGAGCTGCACGCATTACATCCAGCCATTCCTGGCCGCCACATTTTCCTTTGGAGATCAATCTGCGAACCCTGTCATTCAGAATTTCTGCACCTGCACCAGGTAAAGAATCCATACCTGCCTCTTTCAAAGCACTTAAAACTTCTGTATGGGTAAGTTTCTCCAGTTTCGCAACATGTGCAATTTCTGGTGGGCCTAAAGCGTGTAATTTTAGATCAGGGTAAAGCTCTTTTAATTTTCTGAACAGATCAGCGTAAAATTTAAGTCCAAGATCAGGGTGATGGCCGCCCTGAAGCAATAACTGATCACCGCCAAGACGGAAAGTTTCTTCAATTTTAACTTTATAGGTCTCTATATCTGTGATATAACTTTCGTCATGTCCCGGTCTTCTGAAAAAATTGCAAAACTTACAGTTGGCAATACAAACATTGGTTGTATTGACATTTCTATCAATTTGCCAGGTAACTTTTCCGCTTGGCACTTGCTTTTTTCTCAGCTCATTGGCAACAAAAGCTAAATCAGCTGTAGATGCATTGTGGTACAAAAACACGCCTTCTTCTTTAGTTAAAAAGTCGAATTGCAGGGCCCTTTGTAATAATTCGGCAGTATTCATACAGCAAATATACCATTTGTTCTGCTGTTTTTATTTCACGAAATTATCACATTTAGCCAAAATCATTATTCCTATATTTGGCAGTATATATATTTTTATGGTAGATTTTAATCGTTTTACACTAGCTAATGGGTTACGTGTTCTGGTGCACGAAGATGATACAACTCCTATGGCTGTATTGAATATCTTATATGATGTAGGTGCAAGAGATGAGGAAGAGGGTAAAACCGGTTTTGCGCATCTTTTTGAGCATCTTATGTTTGGAGGATCAGTGAATATACCAAGCTATGATGAGCCTTTGCAAAGAGTGGGAGGAGAAAATAATGCTTTCACGAGTAATGATATTACAAATTATTATGTCACTTTACCGGCTACTAATATTGAAACGGCTTTCTGGTTGGAAAGTGACCGGATGTTAAGTCTTGCTTTTTCTGAGAAAAGTCTGGAAACACAACGTAATGTGGTTTGTGAAGAATTTAAGCAAAGATATTTAAATCAGCCTTATGGCGATGTATGGTTGAAATTAAGACCGCTCGCCTATAAAAAACATGCCTATCGCTGGGCAACCATAGGACAGGATCTTGCGCAAATCGAAAATGCTTCGATGGATGATGTAAAGGCCTTCTTTAAAAAGCATTATAATCCGCAGAATGCCATTATGGTAGTGGGTGGAAATGTGAAAACTGAAGAGATTAAGTTATTGGCAGAGAAATGGTTTAGTCCTATTCCTGCTGGTGATAAATATGTGAGAAATTTACCTCAGGAACCTGTTCAGAAAGATGCACGTAAAGAAACTGTTCATGCTAATGTGCCTTTAAATGCATTTTACATGGCTTTTAAGATGCCTGCACGCAGAGATGCTGATTACCAGGTTTATGACCTTTTATCTGATGTGCTTTCTCAGGGACAATCTTCGAGATTATATAATAGCTTGTTGAAAGAACAGCAATTGTTCAGTGATATTCATGCTTATATTACCAGTAGCCTGGATGAGGGATTGTTTATCGTAGAAGGAAAACTGAGTGAGGGTGTAGAGATAGAAACTGCTGAGAAAGCTGTTTGGGCAGAATTGGATAAGATTGCTACGGAAGAGGTGAGCCAGATCGAATTGACAAAAGTGAAAAATAAGTCGGAGTCTATCATGGTATTTGCTGAAATGAGCCTCCTTGATAAAGCAATGAATCTTGCTTATTATGAGTTATTGGGTGATGCTGAAGGGTTAAACACTGAAATTCAGAAATATCTTGCTGTTGATGCGGCAAGAATACTTCAGGCTGCCAAAAAGACTTTCGTTAGAGAGCAATGTTCAACTTTATACTATTTAACTTCAGAGAATGCTTAACCGAACCCTTATACCTGAATCAAGACAGGTAAATGATATCAATTTTATTGCTCCGCAAAAACAGGAATTAGCTAACGGAATTAAGGTGTTTACGGTGAATGCCGGAAAACAGGAGCTTGTCCGTATAGAATTTGTATTTGAAAATGTAAACTGGGACCAGTCTAAACCATTACAGGCAATCGCTGTAAACCATTTGATTAATAATGGTACAGATAAGCTTACAGCAAGGGAAATTGCTGATCAGGTAGATTATTATGGTGCATTTCTGCAAACTGATTATGGTGCTGATCAATCGAGTATCAAGATATATACACTGAATAAACACCTGGGATCGGTATTGCCTATTTTGTGGTCTGTATTGAATGAGAGTATTTTTCCTCAGCAAGAACTGGATATCTTTAAACAAAATCAGCAGCAGTCACTTAAGGTAAGCTTGCAGAAGAATGATTTTGTGGCCAGAAAGAACTTTGCCCATGCTATTTTCGGGACTTCAACTTATGGTTCTGATATTAATGTAGAAGATTACCAGAAAATCGAAAGAGCTGATCTGGTTGCATATTTCAGTGCTGCCTATAAGCCTGAAAACTGTACCATATTTGTTGCCGGAAAATTTGAAGCAGCTGAATTTGATTTGCTAAACGCAAATTTTGGTAAAGGATGGAATAATCAGGCGGAGTCAAAAATTAATGAGTTCTCTTTTGATAGTACTATAAAAGGCGAAGTTTTTATTGAACGTCCTGATGCTATTCAGTCTGCTATCAGAATGGGGACTTTAAGTATCAACAGATCTCATGCTGATTTTGCAGGTTTTCAGGTGATGAACTGTCTTTTGGGAGGGTATTTTGGTTCAAGACTGATGGCAAATATCCGTGAAGATAAAGGTTATACTTATGGGATTGGTTCTGCTATTGTTTCTTTAAAAGATGCGGGATACTTTTTCATCGCAACAGAGGTTGGAGCAGATGTTTGTACCAGTGCACTAAATGAAATAGAGAAGGAAATTTCTTTACTGAAATCAGATTTAGTTGCCGAAGAAGAGCTGAGCCTTGTGCGTAATTATATGCTAGGTTCAATGCTTGGAAGTCTGGAAAATGCTTTCTCTCATGCTGATAAATTCAAAAACATCTATTTCTCAGGCCTTGGGTATGACTATTATGATAATTATATTCAAACTGTAAAATCGATTACGGCCGAAGAGTTAAAAACTCTGGCTAATAAATATCTGAATACTGAAGACTTTACTAAAGTTGTGGTAGGGAAGAAGTAAGAAGAATACTGGTTAAGGTTAATTAACCTTAGCCAGTATTGCTTTTTGTTTGTCAGCCAGATATATTTTCTTGTAAAAATCTACCAGGTCTTTATATTTTTCCGGTGCATATTTTTTGCTGTTCATCATTTGATTGCGGGTATAGACAATCATATTATCTTTCACGGTTACTTTAGCAGTATACTTTCCGAATTCTGATTCGAGTGAAATATCCTGAGGGATGAATTCTACTTTATAACCCTGCGGTAAGGTAAATGTAGTGATATCGGTATCCTTGAATCCATAAGGAACTGAGAAAGATGTTTTTCTGTTTTCTACTTTTGCAGGTACACTTTCCCTTCTGTTCAATAGATTTAGTGTCACAAATAGTTTGTCTCCTCCCTGATTGATCATCTGGGAACTTTTTAAGACGATATCTTCTTCTATTTTTGGTGCAGTTTTATCCGGTTGCAAGAAGCTGGCTGATGAGATTTCCATATTAGGGATACCCAGGTTCTTCATGATTCTTTTGCGCTGTTCTACGGGCTCCAGTAACATCATTCCTAAATGATCCTCATATTGGGAGCTGCCATAGGAAGTTTTGATATGCACATCAGCAGATCTGTCTGCTGCCAGTGCTACTGTAGTGACACGGTTCTGGAAATTGTCTTCTGGTTTATAAACAGGAGTCCTGACCAGCTTTCCACCATCTGCTGTAATCAATACTACAGTTCTCGCAGAATTATCATTACCAATATAACCCATAGGAGTATATTGGCTGGTGCATTCCAGCCAGGTAGTATCTTTAGCAGCAGGAACACATAGAATCATGTGATTAGTTTGTCCGAAACTGGCATAACTGGTGTTCAGCGATGGGCGGCCTGAACCCAATATAACCAGTGTTGACTGGATACCTGCTTCGGATAAAAGTGTCTTCATGTAATTGGACAGCCCTTTACAATCCCCATAAGATACGGTAGCAACTTTCTCTGCAGCTATAGGTTTAAACCCTCCGATTCCTAATTGTACGCTCACATATCTGGTATTTGATTGTAAGAACTGGTACAGGATAGCAATCTTTTCTTTATCAGTTTTAGCTGAAGCAATCAATTGCTGAACTTTAGCTTTAATATGCTCTGGCAGCGTTTGTGGCGTATTAGACAACCTGTAGTTCCATTCACCCAGGTTTTTCCAGTTTTCTACATTACCTTTAGAATTATCATATTCGAAATCATTAGGTGCGACCATTACCCAGGGAGTAATATCCCTGATACCTGCAGACATAGGCTCATATTCAAATGCGGGAAGATTCTGACAAGTCCACTCATAGACGATCCTGTCATTATTCTGTATAGAATCTGTTCGAAGGGCCGGACTTTTTAAATATCTGAAAGCTACTGTTTTTGGAACCTGTAAGGTATAGACAGATTTTTCTATAGCGCTATCATAATTATCTACCGGGCTCCATTCAGGAAAACTAATATAGCCATTATAATTTTTCTCATAGCTATACTCAATGGTATAAGGGAAAGTGGTATTTAGAAAGGTAAGCTTTTTTATCCGGTATGAATCAAACATATTGCCTTCTGTAATACTTTCGTCTTTGAAATCAGCACTTTTATAAGTTCTGATTTTTACCCCTTTAGCATCATACATCACAGCTTTAAGATTGGAGACGGAAGAGAAATTATCATAATATTCTGCCATCTGCGCAACATCTTCTCCGCTTTTACTGAGAATTGTGATTGCTTTTTTATAAATCAGCGTAGCGTTTGTCCGATTTTTAATGATCAGGCTATGCTCTTCATTACGAACAACTGAAGTTGATTTATTTAATAGTGGAGCAGGAATACGGGAAACATCATAGATTTCCTGTGTACTGGCCGTAGCTGTGCAGCAAAATAAAATGGCAAACAGGGAGTTCCTTAATATCATATTTTTTTAAGTACTATTTGTTCCGCTTGTTTACGGACAATATTTTTAAATAATTCTTTCAGTGTATAATATTCGTCAGGACTGTAAGCCGATTTGAGTAAGGAGATCTTACTCACCATACTTAACTTATTCTCGTTCATCGTATACATGATCGTAAATGACCCTCCATTTTCTGGTAGTTTAAATTTCTCGTTCTTAGGGAGCTGATCTGGTTTGTAGCCTTCAGGGAACTCGAGTGAGAGATGATAATTTTCTTCTTTAGGATAGGCAAAGTCTACCGGGTAATTCCGTTCTTCCAGACTGAATGGGTTTTCTTTGGTGCGCTCAAACAACAGAGGCATAAAATAAGAGAGGTTACCAGCGCTTTCTATATTATCTTCAATGGTAACGTTCATACTTTCAATGAGTGGTTTTTCAGTCTCATTCAAGTTTTCAATAACGTAATCGCTGATTTCCAGACCAGGTTTATTGCGTTTATAGTTTTTAACAAATTCTTCCTGATTGGCTGCCTGCTGATACGAGTTTCTCCTGTTTACCCCATCGTAATTACTGCTTGAAATAGATAATGTGCCTGTCAGTTTATTTTCTGTATCTAATTTGAGATTGTAAAAAATACTGCTTCTGCTAGGGGGGATGCTATCAATGGAAATCCATTCTCCTTCATTGGTTGTACGGTTAATTTTTAACCCCCTGTGATTTAAATTCGCATAACTTAAAAGATCAGGGTTGTTATTCTTATCTACTGCATCCAGTAAGTGTTTGCTATCTCCGGTCACTGTCATCACAATAACACTGTTAAACTTGCTGGCCAGCGGATAACCCGGATGTGTGCCGTTTCCCCTTGTACTAATGATTACCGGATAGCTTTCCAGTCCTGCAGCATCCAGTAAATTAAGTAAGAGCAAATTGATTTCTGATGAACTCCCTGATTTCTTTTCCAGGATAGTTTTTGGACTGCCTGCATCTGTATATAAACGATACTTATCATCCCATTTAATCTTATTTTTTACATAGTTGAAAACAAGATTCATTTTACCTTCAGGGGTTGTTTCGTCTTTGATGATCTCTTTGATTAATTCCTTTCCAGGATTCTTTTTCTGAATAAAACCACCAAAATTATCACTATTCATCATTTCTTTGACGATTTTTGGCCAGGTAGAAGTCAATGCTTTATAGCCGCTTTGCGGATAATTGGTGGCAGTGAGTTCAAATCCTATTTTACTCACATAATCATCGAGTGTAGTAATGTAATTTTCGTCTTTAATTGCCGGGATATTCTCCAGATAGTATTGTGTTTTCACAGTCTTGACTGTGTAATTCTCAGACTTAGTTGCTCCATTGGACATGGTCATATTCTGTGTATTCTCAATAGGACTAAGCCGGTTGAGTTCATAAAAACCACCTGCATCAATTTTATAGATATAATATTCCGGAATTGTCAAACTGAAATAAGAGTAATTAGTCGGGTAACCGCCCTGAAAATACCAGTCATCCAGTTTAAAAGTAAAATCAGATTTGGTTTTATAGCGATACTCTATAATTGAACCTTCTTTTATATTTGGAAGTGTGTATTTTTTAACAATATGTTTGTTATCCAGACGATTGGTGAATTTTGCATCACTGGCCATTTTACTAACCTCAATTTTACCGTTATTCAGATTGTAGGTGGCACCATTAATATATTCCATCTTTTCTTCGCTGCCCTGCCCGTCACGGTATAGCCTTACTTCCTGATCTGCCAGATCATAACCGTTTTTATTGATGATCTTGTATCGGGCATGACGCTCAAATACATAGATAAAGCTACCGGAAGGGCCTATCTCGAAATAGCCATTTCCTATATCGAAGAGTTTGACAGCTGCAGCAGCCGAATCGGCTCCTTTTGGTTTTACATCGAATTCGTTAAGCTCAACCTTTCCATATTTAAATACAGGGAGCTGTTTTTGAGTTTTTTGAGCGGAAACCTCTGATTTTAAGAATAGCAGGGCTATTAAAAACAGGTTTATTTTTTTAATCACGAGCGTTATTTTGGTTGCGCAAATTACGCTTTAATTTTTTTAATTAGTAAAACTGTGAAAATTTAAATGCTGAAAAAAATTCCGGTTATCATTCTTTTTTCAGAAAATAAACCGGGAATAGTAAAAAAAAAGTTGTTTTCTTTTCAGCCTTTTTTTTAGCTGAAATATTTGCTCATATTTGCGCCCGATAAGGACCATTTCTTGGAACTGAAATGGTTGTAAAATATATTTATGACGCTAAAAAAAATCGATATCAGTAATTTCGTTTTTAAGATAAACCCTGATTTATCTACGGTTGACTGGACTTATGTTTGTGAACTTTTTTCAAAGATTGACTGGAGAACAAGGATTGAAAATGAAATTGAATCTGCTTTCAGAAAAAGTACATGGACTTTATTTGTTTACCATGAAGATCAGATCATTGCTTTTGGGAGAGTAGTAGGAGACGGGCGTTATTATGCCGTAATGGCAGATATCGTTGTAGATCCTGATTTTCAGGGAAATGGTCTGGGTAAAAAAATCATCAGTACTTTAAATGGTCAGCTGGATAACTATCATTTTGTGAACCTGACGGCTGCGCCTGGAAAAGGGGACTTTTACCAGAAGCTTGGCTGGAAAAAACAGACTACTTCTTATATCTGGCCACAGGGACCAAAACAATTGAGACAACACTGTGAGCCCGAAGAAGGGACAGAGATTTAATCTGATTGTCAATTTCTCTCTAATTTCATCTTATTAGAGAGAATCATTTCGCATTCCAAATAATTTATGTAGATTTGCCCGGCAAGTAATAACTCCTAATTATTTGCTATGCAACTCGATCCCCAAAAATTTATTGCCGAAGGACTAACATACGATGACGTATTATTAGTTCCAGCATACTCTGAAGTCCTTCCACGTGATGTAAACACCGGAAGTTATTTAACAAAAAAAATTCGTATTAATGTCCCTGTAGTTTCTGCTGCAATGGATACCGTTACTGAATCCGGACTTGCAATTGCAATTGCACAGGCAGGTGGTATTGGTATGCTGCACAAAAACATGAGCATAGAACGCCAGGCTGAAGAAGTTAGCAAGGTTAAGCGTTCTGAAAGCGGCATGATACAAGATCCGGTAACACTGCGTGCTGATGCAATCGTCTCAGATGCTTTCCAGATCATGACTAAATATAAAATAGGTGGTATTCCTATTATTGACAATGACAATAAACTGGTTGGTATTATCACTAACCGTGACCTTCGTTTCCAAAAAGATATGCAGCGTCCTATTTCTGAAGTAATGACTTCTGAAAATCTGATTACTGCTGCTGAGGGTACTACACTGATCCAGGCTGAAGAAATTCTGCAGGATTATAAAATCGAAAAATTACCCGTAATTAATAAAGAAGGGCATCTTGCAGGTTTAATCACCTTTAAAGACATTCAGAAATATAAAAATTATCCTAAAGCCTGTAAAGATGAACGTGGCCGCCTTAGGGTTGGTGCTGCTGTTGGTGTGGCTGCTGATAATATTGACCGCGTTGCTGCTTTGGTTAAAGCTGGAGTAGATGTCGTTACTGTTGATACGGCTCATGGCCATTCAAAAGGAGTAATTGACATGGTGAAGGCTATTAAAGAGCGTTTCCCTGATTTACAGGTTATTGCTGGTAATATCGCTACTGCAGAAGCTGCTTTAGCACTTGCAGAAGCTGGTGCAGATGCAGTTAAAGTGGGTATCGGACCAGGTTCAATCTGTACAACAAGAATCATTGCAGGTGTGGGAGTACCTCAGTTATATGCAGTTTATGAATGTGCAAAAGCTTTAAAAGGCACAGGAATACCTGTTATTGCAGATGGTGGTATCAAACAAACAGGGGATATCGTTAAAGCTCTTGCCGCAGGTGCGAGTTCAATTATGGCTGGTTCATTGTTTGCAGGTGTTGAGGAGTCACCGGGTGAGACGATTATATATGAAGGACGTAAGTTCAAGTCTTACCGGGGTATGGGTTCTGTTGAGGCTATGCAGCATGGTTCTAAAGACCGCTATTTCCAGGATGATGAAGATGTTGTTACTAAATTAGTTCCTGAAGGTATTGTTGGAAGGGTTCCTTATAAAGGTACGCTTGCCGAAGTTATTTATCAATATGTTGGTGGTTTGAGAGCAGGAATGCATTATTGCGGTGCTGCAACCATTGAAGAATTACAGGAAGCCAAATTTGTAAGAATCACTGCTGCTGGTATGAGAGAGAGCCATCCACATGATATTTCTATTACTAAAGAAGCTCCAAATTATTCACGCTAAGATTTTATCTTTTTTTAACTGTGTTATTTAGTAGGTAATATCTGCTAGATTTACACGGTTTTTGAAATCACTTCAATGCTTTTACTAAAGAGTTGAAGTGATTTTTTTTATTATATATATATGAAGAAGTTTTATGAGAATAGAGATTGAAGTACCTGTTTCGGGCATTGATATAAAAGATTTTGACCAGATAGCAGTTCCTGCTTTTTATGAAGAGATAGAAGATGGTGTTAAGTTATCATTCCTGGGCATAGAATCCCTGAAAAATTATCAGGCAGAATTATTAGTTGCTGATGAGGCTGCAGGATTTGAGCAGCGGAATGAGATACGGGCTAAAATCAAGAAAGAATTAAAAAAAGCAATCTCAGAGCATTTGGGGGTTATGGACTCGATCAGGGCTTATGCAGAAGCTTTATTTACTTTTATTTATGACAGGGAAGGACATAGAGAGGATAAAAAACAAATTCTGAATAACCTGATTGAAAATATCACCTTCACAGAGAACGGCCTGGAGCTGGAAGAAGCTATTAAAGACTCAACTTACGAATTAGGCCCTCTGGTATTAAATTACAGGTTAACCTTTAAAAATTATTCTTTTAATAACCTGGAGTTTGATTTCCTGGCTATTAAAGAACAGTTGATTGCTGACCTGGAGAATTTAAGAAATGAGTTTACAGCGAATAATAAGAAAGTCTGAAGCCCTATTGTCAATTATTAAATAATTTTTGAATGAAATCAATTTGTGTTTATTGTGGTGCCAATTTTAATGGTGACCCTGTTTTAAGAACAGCTGTAGAGAATCTTGCACAGACATTTGTAGATCATGATATCCGACTGATTTACGGTGGCGGGAGTGTAGGTGTAATGGGAATTATCTCAGAAGAAGTATTGAAGCGTAATGGTTTGGTGACGGGAGTTATTCCTCAGTTTCTGTTAGATAAAGAAGTAGGAAATTTAGAAGTTACTGAGTTGATTGTTACCGAGAATATGCATCAGCGTAAACAGAAGATGGCTGATCTTTCGGATGGTTTTATCATTCTGCCTGGTGGATTTGGTACTTTAGAAGAGTTTTTTGAGGTTTTGACCTGGTTACAGCTTGGTTTGCATAATAAAGCTATCGGGGTATTGAACGTTGGCGGGTTTTATGATCATTTGTTTGCGCAGCTGGATGTAATGGTTGAACATAAATTATTGAAACCTAATAACAGGGATTTAGTAATTAATGCTGCTGAACCAGCTGAGTTATTACAAAAGATGCTGGCCTTTGTAGCAAAGCCTGATTCAGTTTGGTTTGAGGATAGGAATCTGAGTTAATTGCCCAATATATAATGTGTCATACTGACAATAAGAGTGATTTTATCTTGTAAAATTTCTATTTCTCTTTCTATTATTTGGTAGAATGATTTATCTTGCTCCAATGGACATCGAATTCAACAAAAACGAAGATATCAATAAGCAGCTGGTATATGAACTTAAAACAAAGCTGAAGAAAATATTTGCTGGCGGAGGGGAAAAGAGTGCGGCGAAGCAAAAAGAAAAAGGTAAAATGCTGGCGAGGGAAAGAATCGCTTACCTGATTGATCAGGAAACTGAGTTTTTAGAAATCGGTGCTTTTGCGGCAGATGGTATGTATGCTGAACAGGGCGGCTGTCCTTCGGCAGGAGTAATTTGCGGTATTGGTTATGTTTCTGGCCGTCAGTGTATGATTGTAGCTAATGATGCAACTGTTAAGGCAGGGGCATGGTTTCCGATGACTGCGAAGAAAAACCTTCGTGCTCAGGAAATTGCCATGGAAAACAGATTACCTGTGATTTACCTGGTAGACAGTGCCGGTGTTTATCTGCCGATGCAGGATGAGATCTTTCCTGATAAAGAACATTTTGGAAGGATGTTCAGAAATAATGCAATGATGTCTGCAGATGGAATTGTACAGATTTCGGCAATTATGGGGTCTTGTGTTGCCGGTGGCGCTTATTTGCCGATTATGAGTGATGAAGCCATGATTGTTGAAGGTACTGGTTCTGTCTTTCTTGCCGGATCTTATCTGGTGAAATCTGCGATTGGTGAAGATGTGGATAATGAAACTCTGGGTGGTGCAACCACACATTGTGAAATATCTGGTGTGACTGACTATAAACAGCCTAATGACCAGGCTGCGCTGGATAGTATCCGTAATATTATGAGTATGCTTGGCGAGCCGCAATCGGCTGGCTTTAGCCGTGTAAAACCTCAGGAACCAAAATTAAATCCTGAAGATATATTCGGAATTTTACCTGAAAACAGAGAGAAACAATATGATATGCACGAGATTATTTACCGCCTGGTAGATAATTCGGAATTTGAAGAATATAAAAAGGAATACGGACAAAGTATTATTTGTGGCTTAGGGAGAGTAGATGGCTGGGCTGTTGGTATTGTGGCGAATCAGCGTAAAGTGGTGAAGTCAAAAAAAGGGGAGATGCAGTTTGGCGGAGTGATCTATTCTGACAGTGCAGATAAAGCGGCGCGTTTTATCATGAACTGTAATCAGAAGAAGATTCCGCTTGTATTTTTGCAGGATGTAACTGGTTTTATGGTGGGAAGCAGATCTGAACAGGGTGGTATCATTAAAGATGGTGCTAAAATGGTCAATGCTGTAGCTAATTCGGTGGTTCCAAAAATTACAATTGTGATTGGTAATTCTTATGGGGCCGGAAACTATGCGATGTGTGGTAAAGCTTATGATCCAAGATTAATTTATGCATGGCCAACGGCTAAAATTGCCGTGATGGGCGGCTCTCAGGCAGCAAAAACTTTGTTACAAATCCAGGCTGCTTCGCTGAAGGCAAAGGGAGAAACAATCACCCCCGAAAAGGAAGCTGAATTGCTGAAAGAAATCACGGATAAGTATGATAGTCAGACCACTCCGTTTTATGCGGCGTCAAGATTATGGGTAGATGGAATCATTAATCCATTGGAAACACGTAAGGTTATTTCTATGGGAATTGAAGCGGCGAATCAATCTCCAATAAAAAGACAATTCAATGTTGGAATTATTCAGACCTAGTTCCTAACTTTGAGCTACAATGAAACGGATACTTGTTTGTTTTTTCTTTCTTTTCGCAGGTTTAAGCAGTCATGCTCAAATTAAAACGGTTTTTCTGGATGCTAAAGATCAGCTGACCCCGGATTCTACACTTGCGGTTACTTATGGTGTACTGGGTAAGCTGAGCGGAGATAGTCTTTACACTTTCAAAAAGTTTGATTTTAGCGGTGTATTATTAGCTTCGGGTTCATTCAGAGATGATGACATGGAGATACCTGTTGGTAAATTCGTTTATTATAACTGGATTACCCCTGAAAATAATAACAGGAACGACGGCTTTGAAATTAATGGCAGAGAAAGGTATGTTGAGCTTGTTGGCTCTTATGAGAATGGAAGACGCAACGGCCGGTGGATCACTTTTTATCCGGATGGAAAAATGAAACAGATTGTTACTTTTTCTGAAGGGATCATTCATGGGTCTTATATGTCTTTTGATAGTGCTGGTCAGCAAGAGGTATCCGGTTTGTATAAGTCTGGAAAAAAAGAAGGTACCTGGACATTAGATGGCGGCAGACAGGAAAATGAATATGTTGACGATAAGCTCGTATCCACTCTAAAGGGCAAAAAGCTCCGTGAAAAACAAGCCGAAAGTAAAAAAGCAGATTAACAGCTTATAACGTTTTGTGCATCCCGCTTTAAAGCTTAATTTTGTACATTCAAAGAATAATACCACCTATATATTATAGGTGTATAACAATAATATATAAATAGATGAATACTTCTCAAGAAATAGAACACGTTCAGTGTCTGATTATAGGTTCGGGTCCTGCAGGTTATACTGCTGCGATTTATGCTGCCAGAGCAGATTTAAAACCTGTATTGTATACAGGTATGGAAGCTGGAGGTCAACTGACACAGACTACTGATGTAGACAATTTCCCAGGTTATCCCAATGGAATTATGGGACCTGAAATGATGGAAGATTTCCGTAAGCAGGCTGAACGTTTTGGAGCAGATATCCGTTTTGGTTATGTAAGTTCAGTTGATTTTTCTTCTACACCCCATAAAGTTGTAGTGGATGAAATCAAAACGATTACTGCTGATACAGTGATTATCTCTACTGGTGCTACTGCGAAATGGTTAGGTTTACCTAGTGAGCAGCATTACAACGGTTTTGGTGTTTCGGCATGTGCTGTTTGTGATGGTTTCTTTTTCAAAAATCAGGATGTAGCTATCGTTGGAGCAGGTGATACAGCAGCAGAAGAAGCTACTTATCTGGCTAAATTATGTAAAAAAGTATATATGTTAGTACGTCGTGACGAATTCAGAGCTTCTAAAGCAATGGTTCACCGCGTATTGAATACCCCAAATATTGAAGTGATCTATAATTCTGAAGCTAAAGAGGTTTTAGGAAATGGTAAAAATGTAACAGGTCTGAAAATTCAGAATAACCAGACTGGCGAAGAGAAAGATCTTGAAGTAGAGGGATTCTTTGTAGCTATTGGTCATAAACCCAATACGGATATCTTTAAAGGCTGGTTGGAAATGGATGATACTGGTTACCTTAAAACTATTCCCGGAACTACGAAAACTAATATCGAAGGTGTTTTTGCTGCTGGTGATGTACAGGATCATTATTACCGTCAGGCGGTAACTGCTGCGGGTTCAGGCTGTATGGCAGCATTGGATGCAGAACGTTATCTGGCTGCTAAAGAACATGACGTAAAGGCTGTTTCTTAAAGAATATATTTTCCATCATACAGAGCCCGTTAGTTTACTAACGGGCTTTTTTTTTGTTTGAAATTAAATTTATGTTAAGAATTGACGGAGTTAATTGTTATAATCATATTACCTGGCTTAAAAATGAGTTATTGTGTTTTGTATTCTCCGTATTTTGTTATAATTTCATCAATTTAATAGGACAAAGCAATTTAACATTGCAGATGCTATTGGATTTTCAAATAATTTTAGGGTATTACGGTACTTAATTTACTGTTAATATAAATCAGTATAAAATATAATTCATTTAAAGACCAGCTTTTTCATTCTTCGGATGATTTTCTGCCCTGGTTACGTTCTTTGTGCTGTGCTGAATCTGGTTTCGCAGCAAATGATCCATCTTACGAAAAAGACGATAAACGTGAGATGAAATAAATTGAACATACTTAACTATTATATTCAAAACCAAATAAATACACAAATTCATAATGTTAAAAATTACCAAATTCCGATTGCTCAAAACGCTGTTTTCTTTACTGGTCATGCTCGCAACATTCAATCAGTCATCAGCTCAAGATCAATACGAACTTAATTCGGGCTGGCTATGTATGCCGTCTGCAAAGGTTAAAGCAAAAGGCACTGAAATCTCCAATTCCTCTTTTTCACTCTCAGGCTGGAAAAAAGCCGTAGTTCCGGGAACAGTATTAACTACAATGCTGGAAAATAAAGAAGTACCAGATCCGTTTTTTGGAATGAATAATAAACTGATCCCTGATATTTATAACACAGGAAGGGATTACTATACCTATTGGTTCACTAAAGAATTTAAAGAAGCAATTCCTGCGGCTGATGGCCAGGTCTGGTTAAAATTCAGAGGGATTAACTACAGTTGTGATATCTTTTTGAATGGTAAAAAGGTAAATGATAAGCCTTTTAAAGGAATGTATCTGAGAAAAACATTTAATATCACTGCATTGCTTTCAAAAAGCGGAACCAACAGATTAGCTGTAATTGTTTATCCCCCTGACGAAGTAGGTAATCCTAATGGCGGTCAGGGTGGTGATGGAACTATTGCTAAAGGTGTAGCACATCAATATACTGCTGGCTGGGACTGGATTCAGCCTGTCAGAGATAGAAATACAGGAATCTGGGACAAAGTATATATTGAGAGAACTGGTGGGGTAAGCCTGGATAATCCACATGTAGTTACACTGGTTCCTGGAAAACGTCAGACTTCAGGACAACAGCAACCTGCTATTATTAAGGTTTCTGCTGAACTGAAAAATACAACTGGCAAACCTGTTACAGGAAACCTGGTTTATACCATGGGTGGGCAGAAAGTGACAAAATCAGTTACTTTAAAAGCTAACAGTACCAATGAAATTGACTTCCCTGAATTAAGTTTTGCTAATCCTAAACTATGGTGGCCTGCTGGCTATGGTAAACAGGATTTGTATGCTTTAAAGATCAGCTTTTTAGAAAAAGGAACTAAGCTTTGTGATAGTCAGACTGTAAATGTAGGAATCAGAGAAATTCAGACAGAATGGAATGTGACTACCAAAAGTAAAGAGATCCTGGTAAACGGGCAAAAGATATTTATTAAAGGTGGTAACTGGATCATTTCGGATGCTATGCTTCGTTTTACCAACGAAAGATATGATACAGAGATCAGGTACCACCGTGATATGAACCTGAACCTGATCAGGATCTGGGGTGGTGCATTAATTGAGCGTCCCGAATTTTATGAAGCCTGTGATAAATATGGAATGCTGGTTTTACAGGATTTCTGGATGTCGGGTGATTGTAACGGTAGATGGGAAGATCCGATGAAACTGGAAGATCAGTGGAAACGCAGAAAATATCCTGATGATCACCATTTATTTCTGGAGTCTGCTACAGATATGATCAAAATGGTAAGAAATCATGCTTCATTAGCTATCTGGTGTGGTGGAAACGAAATTACTCCTCCGGATGATATCTTAATCCCTCTGCGTGATTCTATTTTACCAAAACTGGATGGTACCCGCTGGTTTATTGATTATTCAAATTCTGACAGCATGTCGCTGAATACAATTGGTGGAAATGGTGACGGACCTTATACCATTCAGAATGTAAGTACTTTCTGGAAAGACAGAACTTTCCCTTTCAATTCGGAAGTAGGTTCTGTTGGTGTCGGAGATATGGAGTCTCTGGAAAGATTTATCCCTAAAGCCAATCTGATTGCCCCTGTTTATATTGCTCCCGAAAAACGTGAAGCTAAAGGGCCTTCTGAAAAAGTAGATTCAGTATGGGATTACCACAACTATTTAGGTGTGGGTTATGAACAGCATATTCTGCCTTATGGAAAACCTGCTGATGTAGCTGATTTTGCCAAGAAAGCACAATTGGTAAATTATGATCAGTACAGAGGGTTAATGGAAGGTTTTAGCGCACATATGTGGGAATGGTATACTGGTGTAATCATCTGGAAAACACAGAACCCATGGACCTCTATGCGTGGACAGATGTACGATTATTACCTGGATCCGAATGCCTGTTTATTTGGTTTGCGTTCTGGAAGTGAGCCTTTACATGCGATGTATAATCCTGTGGACGGGATGCTGATGGTGGTTAACAATGGCTTTAAAGGGAGGCAAAATATCATGCTGGATGCAAGGGTATTTGATATGAATGGAAAAGAGACTTCTTTAACTAAAGTATTCTGCTTCCTTGACCCGGCAAGCACTAAAAAAGTGATGTCTGTTAAAAAGATTGTAGATGAACTCTCGGCTAAAAAAGGAGCATTTCTTTCTCTGCAGCTGCTGGATGAAAATAAGAACTTATTGAGTAACAACTTATACTGGCTGGCAGATGACAAAGGCACCTATTCGGGCTTGAACGAATTAAAGGGTTCGGCGGTGAAAATGAATGCAAAACTGCTGAAAACAGGACAGGTAGAAGTTTCAATCACGAACCCTGCGAATGGTCCGGTGAGTTTCTTTAACCGTGTTTCGCTGGTAGATTCAAAAACTAAAAAAAGAGTTTTACCGGTATTTTATGATGATAACTATTTCTCTATCCTTCCTGGAGCAGATAAAAAGATTATTATCGATTATTATCCTGAAAAGGGTGCTGCGCTGCCAGTAGTAACCTTGACCAATTATGTTGGACAGGAACAAACGATTGAGATAAATCCTTAAAACCCAAACCTAATATAAACATGTCAAGATTAAATTTATTAGAAGAGACGAGATACGAAAAGTTGCCGGTCAGTGTTTACGCCGATGAACAAACAGCAAGTATTGAAGTCGCAAAAAGAATTTCATCTCTTATTATCTCGAAACAGGAAAAAGGAGAGCAGGCTATCTTAGGCCTTGCTACCGGAGCCACACCTGTTAAAGTGTACAAAGAGCTGATCCGTTTGCACAAAGAAGAAGGGTTAAGCTTCAGCAATGTTGTCACCTTTAATCTGGATGAATACTATCCGATGAAACCTGGATCGAACCAAAGTTATGTTCGTTTTATGAATGAGAATCTTTTTGATCATATTGATATTAACCGGGCTAATATCAATATCCCGGATGGTGAATTGAAAAGAGAAGACATTGAAGATTTCTGTTTAAAATATGAGCAGAAGATCAGCGGTTTTGGTGGAATTGATTTACAGCTGCTTGGTATTGGTAGAACTGGTCACATTGGATTTAATGAGCCGGGATCTGCACCTAATTCTGGTACCAGACTGGTTACGCTGGACGAATTAACCAGAAGAGATGCTTCACGTGACTTTGGAGGGGTAGCTAATGTGCCTACCAAAGCGATCACTATGGGAATTGGTACGATCTTCAAAGCCAAAGAAATTATTCTGATGGCCTGGAATGAAAAGAAAGCTTCAATTGTAAAGAAAGCAGTAGAGGGGGAGATGTCTGCTGATGTACCGGCAACTTATTTGCAATTATCGCCTCATGTAGAATTTATTCTGGATCAGGATGCTGCATCGTCACTGACACGTTTTGATACACCTTGGTTAGTTAAGGACTGTGCATGGACCGATCAGCAGGTGACTAAGGCGGTTATCTGGTTAGCAAAAACGCTAAACAAACCTATCCTTAAATTAACTGAAGACAATTACAATAACAACGGTATGGCACAGCTGGCTACACAGCGCGGGCCTGTTTACCAGATTAATATCCAGATATTTAATAAACTGCAGCATACGATTACGGGATGGCCGGGCGGTAAGCCTAATGCAGATGACAGTCAGCGCCCTGAACGTGCAGAACCTGCATTAAAACGTGTGATTGTTTTCTCACCGCATCCTGATGATGATGTGATTTCTATGGGGGGTACTTTTATCCGTCTGGCAGATCAGGGTCACCAGGTACATGTTGCTTATCAAACCTCAGGTAACACTGCGGTATGGGATGATGATGTATTGCGTTTCATGGAATTCAATATAGATTTTATAGAATCAAGAGGGGAAGACGCCAAAGCTTTAAAAAATACCTATAATGACATGCGTAGTTTTGTCAGTACAAAATTACCTAATCAGACAGACCCGGAAGAAATCCGTACGGTAAAGAAACTGATCCGTAAAGGGGAAGCTATTGCCGGAGCAAGATTTGCAGGGGTAACAGATGAACGCATTCATTTTATGGATCTTCCTTTTTATGACAGAAGCAAGTTTGAGAAAAATGTAAGTTTTGAAGATGACATCCTGCAGACAATGGAATTATTGCAGCAGGTAAAACCACATCAGGTTTTTGCTGCCGGTGATTTTGCAGATCCGCATGGCACGCATAAAGTATGTTTCAATATTTTAGTGGAAGCAATGAACCGTTTGAGAAAGACTGAAAGCTGGACAGAAGATTGCTGGTTATGGTTGTACAGAGGGGCATGGCATGAGTTTGAAACCCATGAAATTGAGATGGCCGTACCACTTTCACCTCAGGAAGTTGAGCGCAAGAAACTGGCAATATTTAAACACCAGTCCCAAAAGGATCTCCCTGTTTTTCCGGGTGAAGATTCAAGAGAATTCTGGGTAAGGGCAGAAGCACGTACGCAGGAAACTGCAAGGGCTTATGACCAGCTTGGGCTGGCTGAATATGAAGCTATGGAAGCATTTGTGAAGTGGAAGTTCTAATCTTAATTGATTCATCTCTAATTTTATATTAAATGACAGCAACAGCTAAAAAGGGAATGCCGCCTATCATTATCATTGGTGCTTTATTCTTTATATTCGGATTTGTAACCTGGTTAAATTCAGTACTGATCCCTTATTTGAAACTGGCTTGTGAGCTCAATAATTTTGAGTCTTACTTAGTCGCTTTCGCATTTTATATCAGTTACCTGGTAATGGCTATTCCATCTGCCAGTGTACTTAAAGTTACTGGTTATAAAAAGGGTATGGCCCTGGGCTTGGTTGTGATGGGAATAGGTGCGCTGGTTTTTATTCCGGCAGCACTGACACGTACTTACGGATTGTTTTTACTGGGATTATTTATCCAGGGAACAGGGCTTGCTTTATTGCAAACAGCTTCTAACCCTTATATTACTATTCTGGGGCCTGCAGAAAGTGCAGCGAAAAGAATAAGTATCATGGGGATTTGTAATAAGGTTGCGGGGGCTATCGCTCCTATTGTTTTAGGTGCAATTGCTTTAAAAGATGCAGATGGTTTTCATGACAGGTTACTTTTAATGAATCCTGCCGAGAAGATCGCTGAACTGAATGCCCTGGCATCAAGAGTTATTTTACCTTATGTGATCATCATTATTGTGCTTGTCATTTTAGCTGTACTGATCTATTTCTCTACTTTACCGGAAATTGATACGGATAAGGAAGATGAAACAGTTTCGCAGGCTACTGCCGGTAAAACAAGTATCCTTCAATTTCCTCATTTATTACTGGGTGTATTAACGGTGTTTTTATACGTAGGGGTAGAGGTAATGGCCGGAGATACGATTATCAGTTATGCGCATTATCAGGGTATTCCACTTTCTACAGCTAAGTTTTTTACTACTTTTACCTTATTAGGGATGATTCTTGGTTACCTGATCGGTATCATCTGTATTCCTAAATATATCAGCCAGGAAAATGCTATGAAATGGTTTGCCGCTTTAGGGATTTTACTTACTGTGATTGCTATTTTCACTACAGGTTATACCTCGGTTTTATTTATCGCTTTGCTTGGTCTTGCCAATTCGCTGGTGTGGCCTGCAATCTGGCCGCTGGCTCTTTCAGGTCTGGGCAGGTTTACCAAAATAGCTTCTTCTTTATTAATCATGGGTATCGCCGGGGGAGCAATAATTCCACTTTGTTATGGGGCATTAGCCGATAAATTAAATGCGCAGCAAGCTTACTGGATTATGGTCCCTTGTTATGCATTTATATTTTATTATGCGGCTGCGGGATATAAAGTGAAGAGTAAAACATATTAAATTATAATAAGCGCCTGCCTCTGGCAGGCGTAATAACACCAAATATAGATGAACAGAAAAGATTTCATTACCAGTACAGGCTTACTTACTGCTGGTTTGTTTTTGAGCAAAGATTTAAGCGCGTTTGAATTAGCTTATCCTAATGTGAGGGTACCGTTGAACAAAAGAAAATTCAGCAGTCCGGCGGTAGAAAAAGCAATTTTAAAATTCCAGCAGAAGGTTTCGGATAAAGAATTAGGATGGTTATTTAATAACTGTTTACCAAATACGCTGGATACGACCGTTTCATTTTCTACAAGAGACGGAAAGCCTGATACTTATGTGATCACCGGAGATATTGATGCAATGTGGCTTAGAGATAGTTCCGCACAGGTCTGGCCCTATCTGGCTTTTATGAAAGAGGATAAAAAGTTACAGCAGTTAGTAGCAGGTATTATCCACCGTCAGGCGCATTATGTCATTAAAGATCCTTATGCAAATGCATTTTATAAGGATGGAGAACAAAAAAGTGAGTGGGCGGGAGATCATACAGATATGCAGCCTGGTGTCCATGAACGTAAATGGGAAATAGATTCACTATGTTACCCTATGCGTCTGGCTTATAATTACTGGAAGATAACCGGTGATGTAACCCCTTTCGATGAAGAATGGAAAACATCTATTCATACTATCCTGAAAACATTCAAAGAGCAGCAGCGTAAAACGGGATTAGGCCCTTATCACTTTCAGCGTGATACCGCAAAACCTACAGATAGTTTGCCAATGGCAGGTTATGGGTTCCCGGTAAAACCAGTCGGATTAATCTGTTCAATGTTCAGACCGAGTGATGATGCGACAATTTTTCCTTTCCTGATCCCTTCTAACTTTTTTGCTGTAGTCAGTTTAAAACAGATGTCACAAATGTTCATCGCCATTTTTAAAGAGCTGACTTTTGCAGCAGAACTGAGTGCGCTGGCAACAGAGGTGGAAGAAGCGATTCAGAAACATGCTATTGTTGAGCATCCTGTTTATGGAAAGATTTATGCTTTTGAAGTTGATGGATTTGGAAATGTAAACCTGATGGATGACTCTAATGTTCCAAGCCTGCTTTCGCTGCCTTATCTGAATGCAGTGCCTGTAACAGATCCTATTTATCAGAATACCCGCAAGTTTGCACTCTCAGAACATAATCCATATTTTTATAAGGGTAAGGAAATTGAGGGAATTGGTGGCCCGCACGTGCAGCAGCAGGATATGATCTGGCCATTGAGTATTATCTGCAGAGGACTGACCAGTACGGACGATGAAGAGATTAAACAATGTATTGCCGCTTTGAAAAAGACACATGCCGGTACAGGTTTTATGCATGAGTCCTTTCAGAAAGATCATCCTGAGATCTTTACAAGACCATGGTTTGCATGGACAAATACCATTTTCGGCGAGTTTTTATGGGAAGTATTCCTGGCTAAACCGCATTTACTGAGCTAACCAACAATGAACCAAATATAAACTTGAATCAAAATCATGAAGAAAATCATTTCAGGGCTTATTCTGGCCTGTGTAACTTTAAGTGTAAAGGCGCAGACAGATGAAAACTTAGGTATTATACCTGCACCGGTGTCCATAGAGAAAAAGTCTGGCGTTTTTAAGCTGGATAAAACTGTGGTACTGGTTTCTAATGAAACATCCAATGCAGCGACCGCTGATATTCTTAACTCTTATATCGCCAGTCAGGGTGGTTTTGCATTGAGAACATCTAAAGCGGCAGCAACTAATGAGCGTGCAATTGTATTGAGCTCTGTGGGAGCTGAAAAGTTACCTGCCGAAGGATATCAGTTACAGGTTACTGCAAGAAATATTACGGTGACTGGTAAAGGTGCCGGTTTATTTTACGGAGTACAGTCACTGATGCAGATGATGCCTGAGAAAAAAGGTCAGGAAATTGATGTACCTGCCAGTACCATCAAAGATTACCCAAGATTTCAGTACAGAGGTATGCACCTTGACGTAGGAAGACATACTTTCCCTGTTTCTTTTATCAAGAAATATATTGATTTAATGGCTGCTTATAAACTGAATAACTTTCACTGGCATTTAACAGAAGATCAGGGCTGGAGAATAGAGATAAAAAAATATCCTAAGCTGACTACTGTTGGTTCAGAAAGAAATGGTAGTGTAGTAGGTCATCACCCTGGTGTTACGACCGATAATACTCCTTATAAAGGTTTTTATACGCAGGATGAAGTCAAAGAGGTTGTAGCTTATGCCACAAGAAAATTTGTGACTGTAATTCCTGAAATTGAATTGCCAGGACATAGTTCTGCAGCAATTGCTGCTTATCCTCAGTTGAGCTGTTTCCCGGACAGAGATACTTTTGTAGATCCTAAAACACCCTGGGCAGGATCAAGAAAAGGAAAACAGGTTCAACAGCAATGGGGTGTTTTTGATGATGTATTTGCGCCAACAGAATATACTTTTAAATTCTTAGAAGATGTGCTGGATGAGGTCATGGTATTATTTCCTTCAAAATACATTCATATCGGTGGTGATGAAAGTCCAAAGGAATACTGGAAACAATCGCCTTTCTGTCAGCAGCTGATTAAAGAAAAAGGGTTAAAAGACGAGCATGAACTGCAAAGCTATTTCATACAGCGTATAGAGAAATATATCAATTCTAAAGGAAGATCTATTATTGGATGGGACGAAATCCTAGAAGGTGGTTTAGCTCCAAATGCGACAGTGATGTCATGGCGTGGTGTAGAAGGTGGTATCGCAGCTGCAAAACTAAACCATGATGTGATTATGACTCCTGGAAATCAAGGTTTATACTTTGATCATGCACAGTCTAAATCAAGTGGTGAACCGGTTAACATTGGTGGAAATTCTCCTTATTCTGTCGCTTATGCTTATGATCCTGTCCCTGAAGTTTTATCAGCAGATCAAAAGAAATTTATCAAAGGCGTACAGGCCAATCTCTGGACAGAATATATTGAAAGCCCTGAAAAAGCAGAGTATATGATTTTGCCAAGAATGTTCGCCTTAGCTGAAATTGCATGGACACCCCTGGACAGGAAGAACTTTAAAAACTTCTCTGAAGATAGAATCCCATTGCACTTAGCACGTTTAGATAAAACCAATACCAATTACTGGGTTCCTGTTCCGGTAGGACAGTCTGATAAAGAGATTGACGGAGAGAACATTACAATCGATTTGAAAGTGCCGGTTAAGGGTGCTAAAATTTATTATACTTTAGATAACACAACCCCTTCTGATGTTTCTAATCAGTATCGTTCTCCGCTAAAAGTTAATGTACCTAAAGGCACTAAACTTTTGTTGAAGACTATTGTGATTACGCCTAAAGGAAAACGCAGCGTAATTTCAGAAACTCCTTTAAATAACGGGGCGAAGTAATTTTTTCGTATCCCGGTTTATTCAGAGCCTGTTTGAAATTCATTAGTTGAATTTTAAACAGGCTTTAAATTTGGTTCAAATGCTTTTTTAGCATAAATTGCTGGAATAAAATGCACCAGATGAAACGACTTCCATATATTTTACAGCAGTCTGCACTATGCGCAGGACTCTTGTTTGTGTTTGCCTGTAACCGTAATCAGCCGGTTAAAATTTCTCCGCCGGAAGATACCACAGCAGTGGTTAAAAAAACAGCCGGAGCTTTTCCTTTTCATAAAGATATAGTCATCAAACCAGGACTCCATTTTGAAATTTTAAGCTGGGGGAAAGGGGTAGACAGTCTTGGAGGTTATCTGATCCTGATGTCAGATTCCACAAAAAATAATTATAAATCTTTTTCTGTAGAACGCAGCGGTGTGATTACTGATGCCTGGAATATGGATATGGACAATGACGGAAATCCGGAATTGTATATAGAATTGCAGAGCAAAAAGAATGTGAAAGATCTGAATGTTTATGAGTACAATGGCAGCTTTAATAAAATCAGTTTCCCGCCATTAAGTGCTAAAATGAAAAAGATTTATGATGGAAATGATCAGTTCATCCAAAAGAACGGAGAATTATTCAGAACATTTCCGATTGTTAACTCTTCTGATTCCACACAAAAAAACGGAGCTTTAAAAACGCTGCATTACAGCTTGCGGGGAAATAGCTTCTCTGTAGATGAAGTTAAAGAACAGAAGTAATTACTCCTGTTCTTTAAACTGCGCACTGATCCTTTCAAATTTCTCAATTAAAAGGTCAATGCGCTCTTTTTCTTTATTCATATAAGACTTGCGCAGAATCGTAGCGCAAAAAGCCATCCAGAGCACCGTAAAAAGAACGATTGCTATTTGCACCCAGGTATTCAGTTGGTTTAGTGTTTCAAAGAAAAACAGAATGAAACCTACTGAGATTGCAGCAGCATAAAACCAGTAAAGTTTATTGTACAGATTGAAACGGCTCAATTGATATTCATGGAGTTTTTTCAGAAATGCACCCGGATGTTCTGTAAAATCGTTACGCGAAATCAGGCGGTGTTCCCTGTATAATATTAAGGTATAAATGGCTACTGCCAGTACAATGATTCCTATTCCCAAAAAGGTAGCCCATGAGCTGAAATCAAAGCAGATCAGTAAGGAACTAATAGCCAGGAAAGAAATAAACATTCCTCCAATATTAAACAGCGATTTGGTACGAATGGAATTCACCTCTTTTTTTGCCTGATTCAGCATCTCGTCTGAGGTGATTTTTACCTCCACAGAATGAGATTGCCAAAGAGACTGTATATTTTCAAATTCTTGCATGATGATTGTATAATTCGGTGAGTTTTTGTTTTATCCGGTGAATCTTAACTCTAAGATTCCCTTCACTGATTCCTGAAATTTCGGCTATCTCATGATAGGGAAGCTCATCAAGAACCATGGTAATAATTAAACGGTCGTTTTCTTCTAATTTGGATATTGATTTATATAACAGAGCCACCTGCTCGTTTTTCTCAGAGAATTCTTCCACTCTGTTCTCAATAATATTTTCCGTTAGTTCGTCTTTAGCCTGTCTTTTCTCTGAACGGAGATAAGTAAGACAAGTGTTTACTGCGATACGATAGATCCAGGTAGAAATCAGTGATTTCTGTCTGAATTTATCCAGATTTTGCCAAACCTTGAGGAAGGTCTCCTGTAATAAGTCATTTGCTGATTCGGCATCTCCCGTATAACCATAGCACAAATGGAATATTTTCTTGGAGTTCGTATCGAAGATTTGCTTAAATAAGATGTCTTTCTGATCCAATTGCGTTGTTCTTTTTGTTGTTTGACGAGGTTAATACTGAATTGTTACAGCAAAAAATCGTTTTGAGATCCCTGCAATGATACATAAATGGATTAGCCCATTCTGAAAATAAGTTTATTATTGTAGTTTTACGCTCGGAAAAAACACACAACCAAATATAATGTCAAAAAACAACAGATTAACATTCTTTATATTTTTAGCACTGATACTGGGCGTTGTCTTGGGTTATGTATTAAATGTAAACTCGTTTCAGGAATATAACGACAAGATTACGAATGCAGATGCGCAGATCAAAGCATTAGATGTAAAGATGGGTGGAAGAACAGATACCGCTTCCGTACAGTACCTGCAGCTGAAAACACAAAAAGCAGAAAACGTTAAAATCAGAAGGGAAAATGAAACTGTAAGAGAGAAAAAGCTGGAACCGCTTACTTTATTAAGTGATATTTTTCTAAGATTAATTAAAATGATTGTTGCGCCTTTGGTTTTTACTACGCTGGTAGTCGGTGTAGCTAAAGTAGGGGATATTAAAGCCGTAGGAAGAATTGGTGGTAAAACGATGCTCTGGTTTATGAGTGCTTCTTTATTATCACTTTTTCTGGGAATGATCATGGTCAATATATTCAGACCTGGTGAAGCTATGCATTTACCACTTCCAAGCAGTCATGAAGATACAGGTATTCATAAAGTAGCTTTATCTATGAAGGACTTTATAGCCCATATTATACCTAAAAGTATGACTGAGGCCATGGCGACCAACGAAATCCTTCAGATTGTAGCTTTCTCGCTGTTCTTTGGTGTAGCCACTGCGGCAATTGGTGAAAAAGGTAAAATCATTATTGAGTTTTTTGATGCTGTTGCGCATGTGATCTTAAAAGTAACCGGCTATGTCATGAATTTTGCCCCATTCGCAGTTTTCGGTGCTATGGCAGCTATTATAGCGAAACAGGGATTAAGTGTATTGTCTACTTATGCGTTGTTTATTGGTGAATTTTATTCTACTATGCTGCTCTTATGGTTATTGCTGATTCTGATCGGTTATATGATTCTGAAAGGAAGAGTATTCAACCTGATGAACAGGATGAAAGAGCCGGTAATTGTCGCATTCAGTACAGCGAGCAGTGAAGCGGCTTATCCAAAAACTATGCAGCAGCTGGAACAATTTGGCTGTAAAGATAAAATTGTGAGTTTCGTATTACCATTGGGTTACTCATTTAACTTGGATGGTTCAATGTTATATATGACCTTTGCGTCACTATTTATTGCACAGTCTTATGGTATTCATCTGTCGTTTCAGCAGCAAATTACAATGCTGTTAATCCTGATGTTAACCAGTAAAGGTATTGCGGGTGTCCCAAGAGCTTCATTGGTAGTGATTGCAGGTACTATAGCTACTTTTAATATTCCTGAGGCTGGATTAGCATTATTAATAGGTATCGATCCATTACTTGATATGGGCAGATCAGCGACTAACGTAATCGGTAATAGTCTGGCTACTGCTGTGGTCAGCAAGTGGGAGGGAGAGCTTACAGAACCTCTGGATTAGAATTTGAGATTACCGGATACAATTAATATACATTAAAAATGATGAGTACCAACGCGAAAAAAATATTTTTACTGCTCACTATAGTAGTTCCTTTTCTGGCCTACTGTGTGTTTTATTATATGCCTATTATTAAAAATGCACCTTTCAGATCGGATGAGTTTGTCTCTTTTCAGTTCAAATGGGGTGAAGGTAATAACCTGATCAATTCTTATGATTCTGCTACTGGTGATTATCAGTATCTGAATTCAAAAGATTCCCTGATCAAAACCAATGTGAAGTTAAGGGATAACGATATCATTTATCTGCATAATAAAGCAAGTGAACTTGGTTTCTGGAATTTTCCGGATGTAATTTCCAATGCAGGTACTGACCTGAACAAGTCTAAAGTGCTGCGTTATGTGATGCAATTCAATTATAAACGCAAAACTAAAAAGGTGATTTTTGTGACTGATTATAACGATATCGCTAAATTAAGGGATGTTGCCAAGCAAATGAAGACCCTTTTAGAGCAGAGTATTAATGATGCCCAAGAAAGATATAGTAAGAAATAGTAATTCATTATGAATTTATAAATATATATTCTATATTTGCACCTCGATAAAAAAAATAAACAATTTAAATTACTAATTATTTAACAATGTACGCAATAGTAAATATAGCAGGACAGCAATTCAAAGTTGCAAAAGACCAGCACCTTTTTGTACACCGTTTGCAAGGAGATGAAGGCGCTAGTATTGAATTTGACAATGTATTGTTGGTTGAAGACGGAGGTAATATCTCTGTTGGCGCCCCTTTATTATCAGGAGCAAAAGTTTCAGCTAAAATCGTGTCTCATTTAAAAGGCGATAAAGTAATCGTTTTCAAAAAGAAACGTAGAAAAGGTTACAAAAAGAAAAATGGCCATCGCCAGTATTTCACAAAAATCCAGATCTCTGGTATCAGTTTATAATTAGTTGTTAAACAAAAATTATCAGTTTTATAACTGTTAGTTGATAAAATATAAAACAAAATGGCACATAAAAAAGGAGCCGGTAGTTCGAGAAACGGACGTGAGTCTCATAGTAAACGCTTAGGTATCAAAATTTTTGGTGGTCAGGAAGCAATTGCAGGAAACATCTTAGTACGTCAACGCGGAACTAAACACCATCCTGATAAAGGCGTAGGTATTGGTAAAGACCATACTTTATTCGCTCTTGTTGCTGGTACTGTAGTTTTCAGAAAGAAACAAGATAACAAATCTTACGTTTCTATCTTACCTGCAAGTGTAATTAGCGAAGTTGTTGAAAAAGCTGCATCTACTAAAAAAGTAGAAGAAGCTGCTGCTCCTGTAGCTGAAGCACCTGCTAAAAAAGCACCAGCTAAAAAAGCTGCTAAAGCTGACGCTGCTCCAGCAGAATAATCTTTAGAATATATTACAATAAAAAAGCCGCAACGTTTTCGTTGCGGCTTTTTTATTAGCCTTTTTATGGTTCTTTAAGAAACGGCTATTCTTGTTTTTATATTTTGAAGTTCGTTTTCCAGTTTTTCTAAACACAAAGAAAAATTTTTAAGATTTGCCTCCAGTTCATTCATCAAATTTGTTACAGGAATAACAGACTGTTTTGCAGTGCTGTCATCTTGTCCGTGTAAAAGCCACTCATAACTTTTGTTGTAATGTCTGGAAAGGGCGTAAAGCGTATGGAATGAAGGATATTGATTACCGAGTTCAATTTGAGAATAATTACTCCTTGACAAATTCAATAAATTAGCTACATCAACCTGAGCATAAGCTCTTTCTAGTCTAAGTGACTTAATCCTCTTCCCTAATATTTTCTTTGATAGAATTTCTTGCATAAATAATATTTTTTTTGTTGGTTTGTGACTTTATTCTATTGGTGTAAAAAGACAATTATCGAACCATTACATCCGCGAGTATAAATTAGTTATCTTTATAGGGCGATCTGGAGATTTAATTAGGTAGTTAAATGTTAAAAAAAAAATAAATGAGTGCTTGTATTTGTGTCATACTAAAGGAAATCAACTATGAAGCTTAGTGCTTATTGTGATTGTTATACCGATAACTCTTATTTCCTTTTTAATAAAAAAAATCACATTACTTTTTTCAACATCCATTCCATAGAAAAAATAGGGTATTTTTTAGTCAAAAATCCCACTATTGGGGAATCCTTTGTGGAAATCATTTCACAAAAGTATGAACGGGCTTTTTCAGAACTGGTTGCTGAGTGCTTTGAAGGGAAATCTTTTAGTATAGAAAAGCGGCTAAAAGTAAAAGATATGGACGATGTGCTCTTGCAGATTGTTTTGACACCGGTATTAGCAGACCTGGAAAATCCTCAGGTTGCCTGTACAATTATTGACAGTAACAGGAAATCGAACCAGATGAAGCTGCTGGATGAATATTCACATCTTGCTTCGCATGATCTCCGTGCCCCGATAACGAATATACTAAGTTTATCAAGCCTGATGAACTTTCCTGATATGGAATCATTTGATACAAGCAGGATAAAAGACCTGTTAAGGGATATCAATTACCAGGCAGAAAAACTGGATGATATCATTAAAATGCTAAATAACCTGATCAACAAGGAGCAGGGCGCAGATGGTTTTGTAGCAGATCCTACCAAAACAGATTCCAAACATATTATGCTGATTGATGATGACTCGCTGACTAACAGATTGCATCATATGATAATTACCAAATATAATAAGAACAGAAGGGTAGTTCAGTTTGGCAGTTCAACACATGCCCTGGATTATCTGAAAGAAAATAAGCCGGATCTGATTCTGCTGGATCTGAATATGCCGGAAATAGACGGATGGACTTTTTTAAAGCTCCTGGAGGAACAAAAACCTGATGTTGATGTAGTTATCATCTCATCTACAATTGATCCGGCAGAGCGGACCAGAGCGCAGTCCTATAGGTCAGTTAAGGATTTCCTTACAAAACCCTTAACCTACGACAAAATTAAACATCTGGTAGATAACTAGTACGATAATTTTCAAGCTTATTGCTCTCTGTCGAGCAATGATTCTGCAAGCTGGATAAGTTCCTGTTTTCTACCGGCCTCAATACTCACTTTTTCTAATGCTGTAAAAGCGATATCAAGGCTGCGTTTCATTTCCGTAACTGCAAGCTCTCTTATTTTGTACTTGTTATATAACAGCGTAATTGCTTCTATTTTGGCAGGGTAATCAGTATTTGGATATTGTGACTCCAGCAAGGTCAGGTCATCCTGTTGCGCAAGTTCTTTGAGCTTAAGCAATAAGAAAGTCTGTTTATTGGAGATAATATCACCGCCAACCTGTTTGCCAAATTTAACCGGATCACCATAGACATCAAGTATATCATCCTGCAGCTGGAATGCAATTCCGAAATTTTCACCAAAATCATAAAGATGATTGGCATCTTCATCGCCTGCTCCGCCTACAATTGCACCGAGTTTCATTGCACCACCTACCAGTACTGCCGTTTTTAAACGGATCATATTGATATACTCTACAATGCTGACATCTGTCCGCTGTTCAAATTCCATGTCAAGCTGCTGACCCTCACAAACTCCCTGAGCTGTCGAGTTAAAACAATGCAGGGCATTTTTAAGAATACCAGCATCCAGGTTAGTCAGGTGTTTGTTGGCTTCAACCATCATCACATCACCACTTAGAATCGCATTATTTACGCCCCATTTAATATGAACAGTATCCTGTCCCCTGCGTAAAGGTGCATTGTCCATAATATCATCGTGGATCAGCGTAAAATTGTGAAATGTTTCAATGGCCAATGCTGCTTCTATTGCTTTTGTCGCATCAGTATTAAACAATTCACTCGAAAGCAGCAGCAATACCGGCCTGATCCGTTTACCGCCAAGACGCATAATATAGCTGATCGGCTCGTATAATTTTGATGGAAGGGCTGGATATTCGACCTTTTCGATCGCTTTTTCAATTAATTGTTGTAACTCAAAAATGGTATGCATTATTTTCTTAATGTGGTGTTTTTTCTAAAATTTCTATTGCTGCCTGTTCCTTTTCAGTTCTTTTGATCCCCGGGTTTTTCTTCCAGAAATCTTTATTATAAGTCATTGCGCTGACCAGGTTACTGTCATTGATATTTGAACTTACTTTTTCCAGGTTGTTTTTATTGATGCTGTCATCGTCTATCATGTAAAGGGTAGTGTAAAGATCCGTATTCTGAACCCCGGCACCTGGCATTTTTAACCTGTTTATCGAGTTGAAAACAGCATAATCCAGCACATTATCTCCTTGTTTGTTCAGTCTGTACTGTGCTATAAACTCTGTTTCCTTATTTTTTATGCTTACCTGTCCACTGCTCTTAAAAGACATCCCCTTAATTACCCCTTCGATTTTAAGGACATTATTGGTAACGGTATTTATATAATAAGCACCTTCAAACCTTTTATCCTTTAATTCCCGTTTAGGCGTACAGTTAATCTTTGCAATTTCTTCTCCATCCTGCAGGTAAGTACCGGCAAGTTTAAAAGTATAAAGAGAATCTGCTTTTCTCAGCAGCGGTTTTTGATGGAATGAATTTGCCAGATAGCCCGACAAAATGAAGGTAATAAAACTTGTATTGGTATATGAAATACCCTTTGTACCCTGCAGATGACGTGCTTCTGTCGGATACCAGCCAGTCAATCCATAAGGTTTCCACTGGGCATCCAGCCATATCTCATTCAGGTAAACTGGTTCGTTGGCTTCATAAGCGATTTGTCTTAAGAAAGCTTTACCAAAATTAGATTTATTGTAAGCTTTTAAAGCTTTATCAGCAGCATTCTGCATGATGGTAACTGCCGGATTACCGACAATTACCTCTTTTAAAGTCATGACCCGGGGATCAAGTGCTATTTTTAGTTTCTCACCGGTAGTTTTAACTTCAAAGCTACCGCCTGCATAATTCAAATGGGTAATCAGCAGATGGGCAGGTAATGCAGAAACAGTCAGTTCAAACTCACCATTTGCATTCGTTAA
This sequence comes from Pedobacter cryoconitis, assembly GCF_014200605.1. GTDB lineage: Bacteria > Bacteroidota > Bacteroidia > Sphingobacteriales > Sphingobacteriaceae > Pedobacter > Pedobacter cryoconitis_B. The sequence goes on from NZ_JACHCE010000001.1 coordinate 613,042, forward strand.
AGTACTTTTCTCATCTTTCACCTGTACAGTGGCAAAAACGACAGGATTACCTGTGTTTTTTTCTACCACAATACCCGAAATCTTTTGCTGCGCTAAAACGCATACTGAAGAAAACAAAAGCAATAAGAGAAAAGCGCCCGGTTTATACATCTTATGATCTAGTCCTGTACCAGTGCAAAATCAATCTGGCGTTTAGACAGATCTACCCGTTTTACCTTGACTTTGACTTCATCACCTAACTGATATTTCTTTTTCTTGCGCTGACCTACAATACAGTAATTCTTTTCGTCCAGTACATAGAAATCATCAGCGATATCTTTCAGTCTGATCATTCCTTCACATTTATTCTCAATCAGCTCGACATACATCCCCCATTCAGTTACACCAGAAATTATTCCCATGTATAACTTGCCGACATTGTCTTCCAGATATTCTACCTGTTTGTATTTAATAGAAGCACGTTCCGCATCAGCAGCACGTTTTTCCATCGCAGAAGAATGAGATGCCGCAGTTTCATATTCATCCTCATTAGCAGAGCGTTCTCCGTTAAGATAAGCGGCCAGCAGGCGATGAACCATCACATCAGGGTAACGGCGGATAGGAGAGGTGAAATGTGTATAATGATCAAAAGCCAAGCCATAGTGACTGGTTTTTTTAGTCGTATAAACTGCCTTTGCCATAGAACGGATAGCCAATTGAGTCAGCACATTCTGTTCTTTTTTACCTTCTACATCTTCCATCAGAAAATTCAGGGATTTTGCAATATCCTTATCCGATTTCATGTTGATCTTGTAACCAAAACGGGCAGCAAATAAAGCAAAGTTACCCAGGTTTTCAAGATTTGGAGAATCATGGGAACGATAGACAAAAGTATATTTAGCCTTTCCTTTTCCTTTTTTAGCAATAAATTCAGCTACCTTTTTATTGGCAAGCAACATAAAATCTTCAATCAGTTTATGCGCGTCCTTACGCTCCTTCACGTAAACCCCAATAGGTTTTCCATGGTCATCCAGCTTGAATTTTACCTCGGTACTTTCAAAACTTATGGCGCCATTTTTAAACTTTCTGTCCCTTAAAATATAAGCAAGCTCATTTAATTTAAGGATTTCTTCAGCATAGTCACCTTCCTTATTTTCTATAACTTCCTGTGCCTGCTCGTAGCTGAAACGTCTGTCAGAGTGGATGACTGTTCTTCCGAACCATTCTTCTATAACATTAGCCTGCTCATCCAATTCAAAGACAGCTGCAAAGCAAAGTTTATCTTCATTTGGACGTAGGGAACAAACCCCGTTACTTAATCTTTCAGGGAGCATTGGGATTACCCTGTCTACCAGGTAAACAGAGGTAGCTCTTGAATAAGCTTCTTTGTCCAGATACGATTTAGGCTGTACATAATGAGAAACGTCGGCAATGTGTACACCAACTTCATAATTGCCGTTTGGCAGTTTTTTGAAGGATATCGCATCATCAAAGTCTTTTGCATCTGCAGGGTCAATGGTGAAAGTTACCGTTTCGCGGAAATCCCGGCGATCTTTCAGGTCTTCTGCTGTGATCTGCTCCGGAATTTCATTGGCTTCTTTTTCTACCTCAGGAGGGAAAGATAATGGAAAACCATATTGTGCAAGGATTGCATTCATTTCTGTATTATTCTCTCCCTGCGTGCCCAGAATGTTAATGATTTTACCAATAGGGTTTTTTGCGCCTTCCGGCCAGTCGGTAATTGCTACCTGTACCTTTTGCCCGTTTTTAGCACCATCAAGATCGCTTAACGGTACAAAAATATCATGCAGCATTTTCTTGTCATCGACAGTCACAAATGCAAAACGGTCAGATATTTTGATTACACCAATAAAATCCGTTTTTAAGCGCTGTATAATTTCAACGACTTCACCCTCGTTTTTTCTGCCCCTTTTTTTAGCGTAGATATAAACTTTTACTTTATCCCCGTTCAGCGCATTGTGCAGTTTACGGGCTGAGACGAACACGTCCTTTTCAAACTCATCATCCGGAACTATAAAAGCTGCACCATCGGCAGTCATATCTACTTTTCCAGTGATAAATGTTTTTAAATCTTTAAGCTTGAATTTTCCTTTTTGAGGTTCTGTAAAAACACCTTTATGTGCTTGTTCTTTCAGAATCTCTAAAATGGTTTCTCTTGCTTCATCATCTTTTATGTTGAGTTTGGCCGAAACCTGTTTGTAATTCAAGGCTTCATTATTGCTATTCTCTAAAACATCACTGATTAACTGAGTTAAGACGAGTTTTATTTGAGAAGATTTCTTTTTTGCCATAGTATATTTGTCAATATTCCGAAGGTAACACTTTGAAATGATTTATGAAGCCTCAGAGGCCATAAATCCAATATTCAGGCCCTTTAACGGCATTAGTGATTTGTATAATTGTAATTTAAGCCGGAGATTTAGGGGCGGCCCAAATATTTGTTATTTATTTAAGAAGGGTTCAAAGACAGGAGAGATTTTAAAATGATAGAAGAAAAACAGCGGAGTACAAGAAAAGAATTTCTGATGATCATCATCAAGACTATGATTTTCTTTGTACTGGTTTATTTTGAATTTTACCAACCGGTAATGTTTATAGCCTATCCTTTCATCGCATTGACCGCTCATGCTTTTAGGGTATTTCTTGGTCCGAGCGTTACTGTTTCATTTCTCCGGCTGATTATTATCTACTGGTATATTAAAAAGCATCGTTTTAAATCTACGATCAAGGATAACTTCATTTTAGGGATTAACAGAATTGTTTCTATCCTCAATACCGTATTCGCGGTTATCGCCATCATGATCTGGATGGGGATACAGCCGCTGCAATTTTTAACGAGTATTACGATCGTTGCAGCTGCCATTGCGGTAACTTTTAAGGACTATATTACCAATATGATTAACGGACTGATCATTATGTTTTCAGATCGCTTATCACTGGGAGATCATATCCGGGTAAATGATAACGAAGGTAAAATTCTGGATATTACGCTGATTAATATGATTCTTCAGAATGAAGATAATGATATGGTGATCATCCCCAATTCAGTTGTTTTCAGTTCGGTTATTATCAACCAGTCCAAACAGAATATTAAGAAATTAAGTGTGGAATTTGAAATAGCACTTCATTTTGGCTATACACCTGATTTTCTGGAGAAGCACCTGTATCAGGTTGTAGATGGGTTTAAAGCTAATATTGTTTCCAGCGGACTGACTATAAAAACACTGGCAATCAATAAAGATATTGCCAGGTTTAAAGTTCAGGTACTATTAAATAATTATGATAAGCTGAAAGAAAGAGAAATCAGAAGGGCATTAAATACAGCTATTATCAAACTGGCTGTACCAGAAAAAATATAATTGAACAGGCTATGCTATAAGTTCTGATTTTCCTGGAATTGCCGCGATTAGTTTTTTCGTATACGCTGTTTGGGGCTGCTCATAAATGATTTCGGGAAAATCTTCTTCTTCTATTTTTCCTTTATTCATGACAATCATTCTGTCTGAAAGGTGTTTAACTACAGCAAGGTCGTGGGAGATGAAGATATAAGTCAGGCCCATTTCCTGTTGTAGCCTTCTTAGTAAATTTAAAACCTGGGCTTGTACAGAAACATCCAGTGCAGATACTGATTCATCACAGATAATCAGCTTAGGCTGGAGTGCAAGCGCACGGGCTATGACTATCCTTTGCCGCTGACCTCCTGAAAATTCATGGGGATAACGGTCAAAATGTTCCGGTTTCAGGTCTACCAGCTCCAGCAAACGTTGTACATGGGCTTTACGTTGTTTATCCGTATCAAATACCCCATGGACCATTAAAGGTTCCATCAGTGCATTCCCTATGGTGAGCTGTGAATTCAAAGAAGAATAGGGGTCCTGAAAAATGAGTTGTATATCTTTTCTCAATTTTCTAAGACTGCCATTTTTTAAATGAGTGATGTCCTGTCCTTCAAAAAATACAGCTCCCGAAGTAGGTTCTATCAATCTGAGAATACTTCTGCCCAAAGTAGTTTTTCCGCAACCCGATTCCCCGACAAGGCCTAAAGTTTCTCCGGGATACAATTTGAAACTTACATCATCAACAGCCTTAATGATATTTTTAGCACTGCCAAATAATCCCTGTCTGACCGGAAACCAGGTACATAGGTTTTTAACTTCCAGCAGTGGGGCCTCATTATACAAAACCGCTCTTCTGCTATCAATTTCCTGTTGCGTATAACTATTGACTGCCAGTAAATGAGCAATAGGTTCATCTTTATCCTGTTGAAGGAAATCAGCTATTACAGGCAGTTTTTTGAGCCGGTATAAAGGTGAAGGTCTGCAGGCCAGTAAACCTTTGGTATAAGGATGCTGAGGGTTTTTGAAAATCTGGAGCAGAGAACCCTGTTCAACAATGGTTCCTTTATACATCACCGCAACCTCATCGGCAATTTCGCTGATTACTGCCAGATCGTGGGAGATGAAAATCATTCCCATATTCCTTTCTTCCTTTATTTTTAACAATAATTGCAGAATGGTTTGCTGTACAGTAACATCCAGTGCTGTAGTTGGTTCATCAGCAATTAAAAACTCCGGATTACAGCTTAAAGCCATGGCAATCATTACTCTTTGTTTCTGACCGCCGGAAAGCTGATGCGGATAAGTGTCGAAAACAGTTTCGGGACGCGGAAGCTGTACTTCATTAAAAAGTTCAATTGCTTTTTCTCTTGCGGCACTTTTACTCAAGTGCTGATGGAGCATAATCGCTTCCTGTACTTGAAAACCACAGGTAAATACCGGATTCAGAGAAGTCATGGGTTCCTGAAAAATCATGGCAATTTTGTTGCCCCTGATATTATTCATTTCCAGGTCGGGCAAAGAAAGCAGATTAGTCTCGTTGAAAAGGATATTTCCTGTAACCCTGGTGTATGCCGGGTCATGTAAACGCATGATTGCAAATGAGGTTACTGATTTTCCAGAGCCTGATTCACCAACTATTCCTAAAACACGGCCTCTTTCGGCTTTGAAACTGATTTGGCTGACTGCAGTATTCCAGGAATGATCTTCCTGATTAAAAAATTGGATATTTAGATCAATTACGTTTAACATTTTGCTACAATATAGATAAAAAATTTAAACGGCTTCTTCGGTTTTTCTGCTATTTTTGCAAAATGGAAAGAGAAATTCTTGATACCAAGCGTAAAGCCCTGAATATTAATTTAAACCCTGATATTTACGGAACTTTTGCTGAGATCGGGGCAGGACAGGAAGTAGCACGTAATTTTTTTACTGCAGGTGCGGCTTCAGGAACAGTTGCCAAAACTATGTCTGCCTATGATATGACTTTTAGTGATGCGATCTACGGCGTAGAAGAAACCGGAAGATATGTGAGTCAGTCAAGGTTAACTAAAATGCTGAACCATGAATTTGGTTTACTGACAGAGCGTCTTCATGGAGAGAAATACGATAACAGGAGCTTTTTTGCTTTTGCGGATACAGTAACTACCCTGAATTATAATAAATCAAATGATCCTCACGGATGGATTGGTATCAAATTCCAAACCGAACCTGGCGGCGAACCTAATGAGATATTTTTCCATGTGCGTTTGCTGGATACTGATGCTGCACTTCAACAGAATGTACTGGGCATAATTGGTGTTAATCTTGTTTATGCGGCCTTTTATTACCATACAGATCCTAAAAGGATGGTGGAGTCACTTGCAGATAACCTGACCGTAGGTTCTGTAGAAATAGACCTGATTTCGGTAAGCGGACCAGCCTTTAAAAATATTAATAATATCCTGCTGAACCTGTATCTGATTGTGAAAGACTTTTCGGATGCAGCTATTTTTGATTCACTTGGAAACCCATGTTTGCCTAAGGATCTTTTGTACAAAAAAGACATTATGATTTTGCGGACAAAATATGCGCAGAAGTCTTTGCCGAATTTTAGTATGTTCAATAAGGCTGTGGATCAGTTCAAAAGAACAGAGGATGTAAAAAAAGATAACCTGAGTGTTTTAATTGAGGTCTTGTTATCCAATGTGCTGACCGCAGATGAAGAAATCCCGGAAAATATTGATCTTGAAGCGGTGGCTTTACGTGCCGAAGAATTATGTAAAACTGGTAACCTGGTTATTGTTTCCAATTTTGCAAGACATAATAAACTGGCTAAATATCTGGACAGGTGTAAACCGAAAAGTGTAGGGATTTCAACGAATATCAATAACCTGAAATTTGTATTTAATTCTCATAATTTTGGGGAAAACTATTCGAGCATGCTTTTAAGTTATGTAAGTGATATGTTTACCAAAAATGTAAAGCTTTTCGCTTATCCTTTTCTTGATAAAAAATCAAATAAAGTTATTACGACCGTAAATATGCCCGTTACACCTGAAGCGAAGCCGTTATTCGATTTCCTTATTTTGAACGGATATATTACTGATATTAAAGAATACAGTGAAACTGACGTGAAAACTGTATAGTAAAATTCATTCTGAATGAACTGATAAAAAGGCAAATCAAATTAAACTGATTTGCCTTTTTTAATATCTGAAAAGACTATTTCTTTAGTGCTTCTCTTACTTTTGGAGCTATTTTAGTTCCAAAGATCTCAATTGATTTCATCATATCTTTATGCGAAGGGGCGCCAATGTCCATATGTGCAGCAAAGCGGGTTAAACCAAACATTTCCTGTACATATAAAATCTTGTCAATCGCCTGTGCTGCATCCCCAACAAATAAAGCTCCCTCTTTTTGTCTGCCGTAATCAAACTGATATTTAGTATAAGGAGACCATCCTCTGGATCTTCCAATTCTATCCATCTGGCCTGCATACAAAGGATAATATTCGGCAGCTATCTCATCACTGTTTTCACCAAAAAATGCATGTGCATGTATACCCACCTGAAGTTTTGCTAAATCATGTCCTGCTTTTTTGTATTCGGAGCGGTATAAATCAAATAAAGGTTTAAACTGAGCCGGACTTCCGCCAATAATAGCGATCATTAAAGGAAGACCCAGTACACCTGCTCTGACTACAGATTCAGGAGTGCCACCTACGGCGATCCAGATCGGCAAATGATCATTTACAGCTCTTGGCAATACCTGCTGATTGTTTAGAGGCGCTCTGAATTTTCCATTCCAGGTAATCGTTTGCTGTTGATTGATTTTTAACAATAACTCTAGTTTTTCTGTAAACAGGCCATTATAATCATCCAGATTATAGCCGAATAAAGGAAATGATTCAATAAAACTGCCACGGCCAGCCATTAATTCTGCACGGCCATTAGACAGTAAATCGACCATAGCAAAGTTCTGATATAGTTTTACCGGGTCCGAAGAGCTGAGTACACTCACTGCACTTCCCAGTTTAATATTTTTGGTTACAACAGCAGCGGCTGCCAGTAATATTTCAGGACTTGAGACTGCGTAATCCGGACGATGGTGTTCACCTATCCCGAAATAATCCAGGCCCAGCTCATCCATTAATTTAATTTCTTCAATAATCTCGCCCAGTCTTTGTTGTGCAGGTTGAAATTTATTTGTTATTGGATCAACACGTAAATCCCCGAACATACTAATACCTAATTCCATAATTACCTCGTTTTTAAATCTTATACAAAGTTAACCCGGAAAACAAAGAGCTGTGTTAACCTATGATAAGTAATAGTTTCTGATTAATTTTTTGCAGGATGCTTTATTTAACACTACAGGCTTTATCCAGTTCTGATAAGAGCTTTTTATTAAAGGGTATAGGAATTAACGAATCCTGCGCTGTATTATATTCAAATAACTGTCTTTTTGCAGGGTCGAAAGTATATCTTGCAATTACCGGATCATGATCGGGATAACTTTCATGGATGCTATAATCATAAGTTTTAGAGTAGCTCATTGCACTATCGATTTTCGCAGAGGGGCTGCCTTCCAGCATAAAGCCAAAAGAGGTACCTCCATTTTTAATGACCCGTTCTGCTAATCCATTAGTTAATTGCTTATAACTTGCTGAACTGGTCAGAATCTGATAAACGATCTGACTGCATGAACTATTAGGAAGAGGTTTTATAGTGCCGGCATTCAAAGGTTTCTTTACAGCTGCGGTTTTAATCAGTGTATCTTTTTTGACCGTATCTTCTTTGTTATCAGATTGATGTTGTGTACAGGATGTGGCCAGTAAAAGACCGGCAAATATTAAACTATGGAACTGGAATTTTTTAAGAATCATTTTTACACTAATATTTTATTCTAATCTTTTGATTACATGATCAAGATCATCTACAACAAGAACAAATACGATTTGGTTTTTTGGAAACAGGGACTGTAATTTATTTCTCCAGTTGATCAGCGGGGTAAATGAATAACTGGTTTTTTCAATCTCCCGGGTACAGGAAATACTGATTTCATAAGTAAGCCCTACTTTTTTTACATAAGTACTCTTTGTGCTTTGCGCATCAAAGAAACCTATTTTATTAAGGCCTTCTGCAATTTGATGAATCTCGGTTGCCGGAATATTGCGTTTATCAAAGTTCAGTTGATTGATCGCCGGACCATTAGTTATGCTGATTTCATTCGCTTGATTAGTTCGGGCCGATAAATAATTATAACCTAAAAATGGGATAATTGTAACTGCTGCCCCGATAAGGCTGATTGCAAAGACTCTCCACAAACTGAATGCTTTTCCACCATTACTGATATAATCAATGGTGTTGTTTTTTTGACTTCTCTGGAAGATGTATTGGGCAATTGAAGTATAAATTATAGGAATAATAAAATAAGGAGTCTTGCTGACCATTTTTATGGGCAAGAAGTAGATTGCTGTTATTAAGGCGATTGTAGTAATTATCCCATAGAGCAAAGCTTTCCTTGCCTTTTCTGGTTCACCAAACAATTTGAAATTTTCTGCAAACAAATATCCGGATGTTAACGGACCACCTAAATAAGTACCAAAATATATAGCCTTTTCGGTAAAAATATTGCTGTCTGATATCCTTTGTTTAACTATTTGTTCCATAATGACAACTTAATTTTCGTCTAATTACGCAAATTAATTTCATTTATCGGTTTCGGGCATGAAATTTATCGGTGATTAATAAAACAATTATTTACTTGTTTTATTATATTTTGATACTTTTGCTTTTCTTAATTCGTAGATTTTAATAATCCGGAACGATTGAGATATCGCAGTGAATAATATAAATTATGAAACATATACAAGAAGAAGCAGGGTGGGGAGCATTATTATCGGGCAAAAATGGTTTAAAATCAATAGCACTGGCGGGGGGAGTAATGATTCATGCGATGGACGTATATCTGGCTACGACCATTATGCCTTCGGTAACCAGTGATATCGGCGGTTTATCTTTTTACTCCTGGGCTACTACTATATATGTTGTGGCAGCAATTATTGGTTCTGTAATTTCTTCGGTCGTACTGTCAAAAATGGGCCCGAGAGCGTCCTACAGACTGGCTATTATATTTTTTGCTATTGGAGCGCTGATTTGTACTGTCGCTCCTGCAATGTCCGTTTTACTGGCCGGCCGGTTTGTTCAGGGCATTGGGGGTGGATTGCTCGTTGCCTTATCTTATGCTATGATCAGTATAGTTTATGAAAAGCGGTTCTGGTCAAGAGCAATGGCCCTGGTCTCGGCAATGTGGGGGATTTCGGCATTTTTAGGCCCTTTGTTTGGAGGGATCTTTGCCGAATACAGCCATTGGCGATATGCTTTTGTGACGTTGCTGATCATTGCAGCAGCCCTCATTTTTCTAACAGAAAATGTACTCCCTAAAAAACAGGATAAAGAACTTAAAGCGGCGAAGATCCCTGTAGTAAAACTTTTGCTGATTCTTTTTGCTGCACTGGCCATTTCAACAGGAAGTATAGCCGAAAACCTTTATGCAAACGCAGCAGGTGTAATTGGAGCCATTATTTTATTAGGTCTGGTGATCAAAGGTGAAAAAGGGGCATCAGAAAGATTGCTCCCTAATGGGGCCTATAAGTTGTCAACGCTTCTGGGAGCTACTTATGCCGTTGTTATCCTGCTGACACTTGCCGGTACGGTGGAGATTTATATCCCTTATTTTTTACAGATTATCCATGATTTTTCTCCACTTAAGGCGGGTTATCTGACCGTGTTAATTGCACTGGGCTGGTCTTTATGTTCTGTCGCATTTTCTGGTCTGCCTGCTAAATATGTGAAAGGGGTAATCATTGCAGGGCCTTTACTGGTACTTGCAGGACTTGCCTGGTTATCTTATTTTGTCTCTCATGTGGAATATGGCGGCGGTATAGGGTTTATAGTGATTTGTCTGCTGCTTATTTTTATTGGTGCAGGCATAGGGATGGGCTGGTCGCATATCTTAACCCAGGTGCTTTCCTCAGCCCCAAAAGGAGAGGAAGAAAAAGCTTCTGCTTCTATCTCTACTGTTCAGCTTTTGGGAACTGCTTTTGGATCGGCAGCAGCAGGTTTGATTGCTAATTTTTCAGGGATAACAAACCCGGGCGGTATTGCCGGTGCAGAACATGCTGCACAATGGTTATTTGGCGCATTTGCAATTACCCCTTTACTGGCATTGGTTGTAATCCTTTGTAAATTTAAAAGATAAATCTTTATTTGGAATTGTTCTTAATTGAGTTTAGCTTGCAGCTTTATTATTTTAAAAGGGCTGTATAACTATTAAAAAAGATGATATGATCAATAAAAGAATGGAAGATTTGCTGAATGCGCAAATCAATTTAGAAATGTATTCGGCTAACGCTTATTGGGCCATGTGCTCCTGGTTTACAGCTAAAGATCTGGATGGGTTTGCTAATTATTTTAAAGTACAGGCCAAAGAAGAACTTTTTCATGCTGAAAAGCAATTTGATTATATCCATGAAGTTGGGGGAAAAGTGGTAATTGATACTATTCAAAAACCTGCATCTGAATTTACTTCGGTATTAGAAGTTTTTGAGATCACTTTAGCACACGAAAGGGCGGTAACAAAAAGTATAGGAGAACTGATTAAAGCATCATTCGAAGAGAATGATTTTGCAACTCATAACTTTCTGCAGTGGTTTGTTACTGAGCAGGTAGAAGAAGAAGCTACTGTTTCTCAGATTATCAGTAAGCTGAAAATGATAGGGGATAACTCTTCAGCATTATATCTGCTCAATTCAGAACTGACGCAAAGAACATTCAATGCTGCTACCGGCGGTGCGGTTTAAGTATGCGAAAATATAAAAAGCATGAAGATTAATCTTCATGCTTTTTATAAATGTCTTTAACAATGACTGCCATGATATTTTCCGGCGTATCCAATGGCTCAAAACCATATTGACTATAGAGGCTATGTGCGTCTCTTGTAGCCAGCATATATCTTCTTAGGCCTTGCAAATCAGGATGAAAAAGCATCAGCGATATTAATTTTTTCGAAAGTCCCAAACCCCGGAATTCATCTTCCACATATACATCTGCCAGATAAGCGAAAGTAGCACGGTCAGTAATCCATCTCGCAAATCCGATTTGCCGGTTTTCTTTATAGATACCAAAACAAAGAGAGTTCTCTATAGATCTTTTGACTGTTTCTAAAGGAATTCCTTCGGCCCAATAAGACTGAGTACTCAGGAAAAGATGAACAGCAGTAACGTCTATGATACTTTTATCATCCGAAAAAATAAAGCCATTATCCGCAATTTCCATTAGTTACGCATATTGATGTATTGCAATGGCTGTCCAAAATCTTCGCTTTTGCAAAGTGAAATTACCTTTTGAAGATCATCAATATTTTTGCTTTGTACACGTAACTGATCGTCCATGACAGAAGCCTGAACTTTAAGTCCGCTGGCTTTGATTTTTGCAACTATCTTTTTAGCAACATCTTTATCAATTCCTTCTTTAATAGAAACTTCTTTTCTGATCATATTACCAGATGCGTATTGTTCTTTGCCAAAATCAAGACTTTTAGGATCAAGGTTTTGTTTCACCATACGGGAGATAATTGAATCCTCAATTGCTTTCAGACGCATGTCATCTTCCGTAACAATGGTGATTACATTCGTCTTTTTGTCGTGATCAATTGTACTCTGAGAGGTAGAGAAATCATAACGGTTAAGGATCTCTTTTTTTGCGTTGTTCATTGCATTATCCAATGTTTGCGCGTCAACTTTACTTACGATATCGAAAGTGGGCATGATTATAGCTTTAGTATAAAAAATATATTAGATTTAGATATTAATTATTTAACGTTCTGGCTAAAAAAATTATTATGAAAACCAATAAATCAAAAGTGCAAAAAAATAATGCTAAAAAAGCAGTTAAAAAAGAATTGGAGCAGAGTCTTACGCAAAAATTTTTTGAAGCAGTTTCTCATTTGGGTCATGATGCCGAGAAAATTGGTGAAGAATTAGCTCATGCAGCCAAATCGGTTGCCAGTAAATTAGCTAAAAAGTTCATTGCAGCAAAAGAAGAAGCTGCTAGGACAGTGCAGCCAACGAAGAAGGAAATAGCAAAGACGGCTAAAAAAGTTAAAAAGGCTACTGTTAAAGGAGCTAAAAAGGTTAAAAAAGAGGTTAAAAAGGCCGTTTCTAATATTAAAACATCAGGAAACAGTATTAAAGTTCCTATAATTGCAAGTGAAGAAAAGGCAGCTGATATTATTTCTAAAAATGTAAAAAAAGGTAAAGAAACAGTGAAAAAAGTAGTTCCTGCTGCGAAAAAAGCAGCTGATACAGCTAAAAAAGCCGTTCCTGCTGTTAAGAAAGAAGCTGCTACCTTGAAAAAAGAAGTTAAAGCTGTGAAAGATAAAGCTGCTGCTGCTGTTCAGGAAACCGCTAAAAGTGCACCGGTAAAAAGCGCTGTTAAAACTGCCGCTAAACCAGTTGCTACCGCTAAAAAAATAGTAAATACCGCTGCTGCAAAAGTTGCTCCTGTAAAGAAAACTGCCACTAAGCCTGCTGCTGGTACTGTTAAAACTACTGCAGCTACAAAATCTGCTGCTACAAAACCTGCAGCTGTTTCTGCTAAACCAGCTACGACTGTCCCTGCCGCTCAAACTTCTGTTGCTCCTGAAAAAACTGCGGATAAACCTACAGAGGAAGGTTAATTTAAAAATTGTTTAATTGAGATTAATGCTTGAATAATTAACATTGAATTAACAATAGAATTCGCAGTTTTGAGCATCCGTTCCCAACAGGGATGTTTTTGATATTAGCCCCATGACAAAGAAGAAGGTCCCATTTTTAAATAGAGAACTCAGCTGGTTATATTTCAATGAACGGGTTTTACAGGAGGCTACAGATGAGACTGTGCCGCTGATTGAAAGAATTAAATTCTTGTCTATTTTCTCTTCAAACCTGGAAGAATTTTACCGGGTTCGTGTAGCTACTCTGACCAGACTGTCTAATTTAAACGACAAGGCTAAGGAGTTACTAGGATTCAATCCGAAGAAAGTATTGAACGAGATTAAAAATATCGTTGTTAAACAGGAACGTAAATTTGAACAGCTTTTTCAAGCTACCCTGATTAATGAACTGGCACAAAACAGGATTTTTATCCTGAATGATACCCAACTCAATGTGGCTCGCGGAGAGTTCGTCAAAGAACATTTCCGGGATAAGATTCTTTCTAACCTGGTACCGATCATGATTGATCTGGAAAAACCTTTTCCGGAACTTAAAGACCGGTACCTGTATTTCTTTGTAAGACTTAAAAAGAAAACCGGTAAAAAAGATGAAAAATATGCATTGATAGAATTACCTCCTGATCTGCCGAGGTTTTTAGTCCTGCCGGAAACCAACGGACTAAAATTTATTATTCTTGCTGAGGATATTATCAAATACTGTTTGGATGACATCTTTTACGTATTTAAATACGATGAAATGGATGCTTATTCTATACAGCTGACAAGAGATGCCGAACTGGATATTGATAAAAATGTAAGTGACAAATTTATTGATGAATTAAAGACCAGTCTGGATAAGCGTAAAAAAGGTAAACCTATGCGTTTACTTTATGATACGGAAATGCCTTTTGATATGTTAGGTGTGCTGGTTGCCAAGATGAAAATTGAAGCTGAAAGTCTGATTCCGGGAAACCGTTATCATAAATTTGGTGATTTTATCCGCTTCCCGAATGTCGGTGACAAAAGTCTTGAATATCCTGCCAATGTACCTTTAAAGGTTTTCGGTTTACACCGGACACAAAGTATCTTTAATAAACTGGCAGAAAGAGATTACCTGGTTAATCTTCCTTATCAGTCATACGATTATATCATTTTGTTTTTGCGTGAAGCGGCAATTGACCCTAAAGTTACTGCAATCAATATTACACTTTATCGTCTTGCAGAAAATTCAAGAGTAATTAATGCTTTAATCAATGCGGCCAAAAATGGGAAGAAGGTCAACTGTCTGGTAGAGCTTAAAGCCCGTTTCGATGAACGTGCAAATATATTCTGGACTAACAGACTGGAAGAAGAAGGGGTGCATGTAAATTACGGACTGACGGATTATAAAGTCCATTCTAAAATCTGCCTGGTTACCCGGATAGAAAAAGGCCGTCCTGTTTATTATGCTAACCTGGCTACAGGTAATTTCAACGAAAAAACCGCTAAACTTTATTGTGATCATAGTATTTTTACTGCCAAAAAGGAGATCACACACGATCTGATCAAACTTTTTGCTGCTTTAAACAAACGTACCGTAGCCACAGGGTTTAAATACCTGATCGTTTCACCTTTAGAGTCAAGAACAAAGTTTTATACTTTGATAGACAGGGAAATTAAAATCGCCAAATCTGGCAAACCTGCTTATCTGATCTTCAAAGTAAACAGTCTGGCTGATGAAGGAATCGTGGAGAAATTATACGAAGCGAGCAATGCAGGAGTGAAGATCAAGCTGATTGTGCGTGGTATCTGCTGCCTGGTTCCCGGAGTGAAAGATTTCAGTGAGAATATTACTGTGATCAGTATTATAGATAAATTTTTAGAACATGCACGTGTGTTCATTTTTGGAAATAACGGTAAAGAAGAAATGTTTCTTTCTTCGGCCGATCTGATGAGCAGGAATTTTGAGCATCGTGTAGAGGTCGGTTTTCCGGTACTTGATGAAGATGTAAAACAAGAAATCAGAGATATCATTGAGTTTCAGTTACAGGATAATGTGAAAGCAAGGGATATTACCAGGTTAAACAATAATAAATACCATAAAAACCGGATCAGCACGAAAGTGAGGGCGCAGGTTCAAACATATAATTACTTAAAAAACAAACACCAGTAGGAAATTATGCTCAGATATGCAGCAATTGACGTTGGCTCTAATGCCGTAAGACTGCTTATTGCAGATATAACATACAGTGAAAATGGGTTTGGTTTTAAAAAGAATACACTGGTAAGGGTTCCTTTAAGGTTAGGGGATGATGCCTTTCTGGATCATAAAATCTCAGCACGTAAAATTGAAGATCTGATTAAAACTATGCAGGCTTTCAAAAACCTGATGGATGTTTACCAGGTTACTAAATATCTTGCCTGTGCTACATCTTCGATGAGAGAAGCGCAGAACGGACTCGATATTATTCAATTAATCAACGAAAAAGCAAATGTAAATCTGGAGATTATTGAAGGCCAGAGAGAAGCAAATATTATTTATGCCAATCATATTGAAGATGACCTGGATATCAGGAAAAACTATCTTTATATAGATGTTGGTGGTGGTAGCACAGAATTGTCTGTTTTCGTGAATAAAGTTCCTGTAGCTTCTAAATCATTTGATATCGGAACGATCCGGATACTGGATAACCAGGATAAAGAAGAGACCTGGGAAGAAATGAAACTTTGGGTAAAAGATCAGACCAAATATCATAAAAACCTGGCAGGTATCGGTACAGGCGGAAATATCAATAAGCTTTATAAAATGGCAAATGAAAAGGAGGGGATGCCATTAACCTTTTTAAAGCTGAAATCTCTTTATAATCAATTGAACAGTCATTCTTTAAAAGAGCGGATTCAGCTTTTTAATTTAAATCCTGACCGTGCAGATGTAATTATCCCGGCCTGTGAGATTTTTATTACCTTAATGAAATGGACAGGTATCAAACAGATCCATGTACCCAGGGTAGGAATGGCAGATGGGATTATTAATCTGTTAATAGAAGAGAATCTGAATAAACAACAGCCAGATAGTCACCGTGGTGACTGATGGATACAGCATGTTTCTGGCCGGTTAACTGATGGGTTAACTCAGGGAGTCCTGATGGGGTGCCGGCCAGAAGATAAAACTTTGATAAATTATTGAATTCTTCCTTATAAGCAGCTGAACGGGGGAGATAATGTAATTGAAGGTGTTCAAAATCTTCGGGTGCTGAAACAGCTATAGAATGGATGAAAGTTTTTTTAATTTCACTCCTGATCTGAAAAACCTCTCCCAGATAATTAATCTTTCCAAATGCCGCTGAACTATCAGTCTGTACCGTTTCACAATTGAAACTTAAGGGAACATAACTTCTGATACCGGTTTTGCGCTGTACAATCTTACAGGCTGCTTCTTTCATTGTCCAGATGAGCCATAGCATCACAACAGGACTGGGAGCTTCCAGGATCAGCTGCTGCTCATTAAACGTACATATTTTAGTCAGATAACCTTTGCGCTGCCAGTTGCTTTCCAGCGCAGCTTTTCTCAGATCAACGATGTCATTTCCGATCATGTGCAGCAAGCTTTGCCTCAATAACTTCTACAGTAGATTTTACGTCCAGCATTTTTGCCATAGAATCATTGTCTATTTCGATTCCGAATTTTTCTTCCAGGTCCAATACGATGTCGACAAGATTGGCTGAATTTATTTTCAGATCTTTAATAAAATCTGTGTCTTCATTAATCGTATCCAATGCTGTTTTATCTTCGGTATACGGAGCTGCAATTTCTTTGATAGCTGCAATTAATACTTCTCTATCCATGATCATATTTTTTTAATATCAAACAGGCATTTACATCGCCAAAGCCGAAACTTGCCTTAGCCAGAATATTGATTTTTTTATCGAGGCAAAACCCTGGAATACGTTCAGGATCTACCAGTGCTGCAATCTCCGGATGCAGGTCTTCACAATTAATGTTTGGAAAGATAAATCCTCCGTCCAGTTGTAAAACGGAAGCCACACATTCAATACTGCCGGCAGCACTGATACAATGACCAATCATTCCTTTAATTGAATTGATATAAGGAAAGTCTTTTCCCGAACGCCCCAGCGCTGTAACCCAGTTTTGTATTTCGAGCGTATCTTTTGAGGTGGCTGTTAAATGGCCATTGATCAGGTCAATTTCATCAGGCCTGATTCCGGAAGTCTTTAAAGCCATAGCAATACAGCGTTGTACTGCTAATGGGTTAGGGGCAGTCATGGTACCTGTTCCGCGCTGTCCGCCCGAATTTAAATGTCCGCCCAGTATTTCTCCATAAACTTTAGCACCTCTGGCTAAAGCGCTTTCCAGACTTTCTAAAACCATAGCCCCTGCACCACTGCCAGGCACAAAACCACTTGCAGTTTCACTCATTGGACGGCTTCCTTTTTCAGGTGCATCATTATACTTATAAGTGCAGACTTTCATGGCATCAAAACCAGCCCATATATAAGGCCCGCTGTCACTTGTACTACCGGCAAGCATAATCGTTGCCTGACCTGTTTTGATGCGTTCATAAGCCATTAAAATGCTTTCGGTTCCTGTTGCACAGGCAGAAGAGTTTGTTGTGACCTGGTTACCCAGACCAAGCTTTCCGGCTAAATAGGCACTAATACCACTTGCCATAGTTTGTGCGACAACTGTACTGCCCAGTTTGCGGATCTGCAGATTATCCAGTTTATAAACAGCATTTCTGAATTTATCAATTCCCGAAGTGCCTGTCCCGAAAATAGTACCACTTTCCCAGTCCGGTGTTTCGGCAGCAGCAGGTTCCAGTCCGGCATCTTTCCAGGCGTCCATACCTGCTATTACGCCATAAACAATCCCTGTGCTTTCGAGGTTCCGGATTTCCAGTGGAGTGAAGTACTGGAGGATACGCGATTCATCTATCACTGGTTTTCCTGCGATCTGGCAGGAGAAAAGAAGTTGTTCCAGCTGCGGATCATGCTTTATACCAGACAAACCATTTCTGATGGCTTGTGTGAATTGCGCAATGTCCGCACCATTTGGTGAAACAACCCCTAAACCGGTGATGACAACACGTTTAGTCATTCATTTTTGTCGTTACCATCCCTGAAATATTCCCTTTACAAACCACTTCTCCAGCTTCATTTTTCATCACGACATTACAGTTCAGTTTTTTAAATCTGAAATATACTTTTTCGGCTGTTACCGTCACTTTTTCGCCCGGAAATACTGGTTTCATAAAATCCATCGCTGTCGAAGTCAGCATCACATGTGCTTTCAGCTCTGAATTGGTATTTTGTGAAAGATAAATACCCAGGCAAACCAGGCCAATCTGTGCCATAGTTTCTGTTAAGATTACTCCTGGTGTAACCGGTGCATCTTTAAAGTGCCCTTTATAGAAATCAAGGTCCTTATCAAAAGTATAAGTTCCGGTTGATCCGTTTTCATCAATCTGCAATAATTCATCTACAAATAAAAAGGGCTTGCTGTAAGGTAATTTAGCTAGTATTTCTTGTGCGTTCATCATTATATTTTTTATTGTTTCAAAGATGTAAAGTAAATACAAAAATTGTTTAGAAACAGTTTAAAGTTTTTTACCACCGCAATAAGATCCGCTGCGCAGAAAATCCCGGGCCAAAACTAAGCATCAAACCTGTTTCACCTTTTTGTGGTTTTCTATCCATAATCCGTTCAAGCACATAGAGTACTGTAACGCTTGACATATTTCCATATAATCTCAGCACCTCTTTTGTATCGTCAATATCTTTGCCCATAGAACCAAATAATTCTTCTACAACTTCTATGATTTTTTTTCCGCCCGGATGAAAAATGAGGTGATCTATAGCTTGAATTTCCAATCCGTTTTTAGCTAAAAACGGATGGATGATCGCAGGGAAATGCTGCCCGATTGTTTCAGGAACGGTTATATCCAGTATCATTTGTAAACCGGTATTGGTCAGTTTAAAACCCATTATATCCTGAGTATCGTAGAAATGATACATCTCTTCATCCAGTATTTCCGGACCCTGATCATCGGGATGTGAAGATAAAAGTACACAGGCAGCACCATCGCCAAAAATAGCGGCACTTACAATATTGGCCATCGAAAAATCGTTTAGCTGAAAAGTTGCTGTAGGGGATTCTACGGCGATCAAAGCAGCTCTTTTACCCGGGTTAGCCTTTAAGAAATGTCTGGCATAGATTAATCCTGATATCCCTGCAGCACAGCCCATTTCCGTTACCGGAAGACGTACAATATCCTGCCTTAATTTTAAGGCATTGATCAGATAAGCGTCCAGAGAAGGAATCATAATCCCGGTACAGCTTACGGTAATGATATAATCAATATCCTGATTTTGCCAGCCGGCTTTTGCGATCGCATCGCTCAGACATTTTGTCCCCAGTTTTATACCTTCTCTGATATATATATTATTGCGTTCCTGGAAACCAAGATCACTGAATACCTCTTCGGGTGACATCAATGAGTAACGCTTGTCTACTGCCGCATTTTCAAATATCTTTTTAACCTTGCGGACAAATCTGTCTTCCTGTCCATGCAGCCATGCATCCAGAAAGGGGATAATTTCGGCTGTGGTCCTTGTATATTCAGGCAATGCTTTGCTGATGCTTTTTATAGTTACACTCATTATATTTTAACTATCCATTGATAACGAAACGCCCATTTCCATTTGATAACATAATTTTTAAGCCCCAGTGTTTTTGAAAATGACAAGAGATCGGCCTTTTTAAACCCCCGAAGAATAGAAACCAGTCCATCTTCACGGGACATTGCATTGAGGCGGAATACAAAACATAAGCCCAGAAACAGGTAATAAGCAATAGCACTCCGCTGTAAATCATTGATCACAAAACCCAGTCCTGCTGTTTTTTGAAAACTTTGCAGCAGGGCTATGATCTCCTGATCTTTAAAATGGTGTAAGGTTAAAGTGCAAAGGATTATATCTGTTGGTTCCTGTTGATTCAGCTCATTAAATACATCCTTACATTCATAACTTATATTGGTATATCCGGCAGATAAACTCCGTGCATGCGCTACTGTAAAATTATTGGCATCAATCCCGGTCAGTACGAAATTCAGCTGATTGAGCTGCGCGTAATCGGCCAGTGCCCTTAACATATCTCCATTTCCGCATCCTATATCTGTAATACGTATTAAAGTGGATTTTGGTTGTGTTTTGATTAAAAATTTAATCCCTTCAAGGGTCACTTTATTGCCGCCAAGCAAACGGTTGATACTGGCAATTTTATCAAGGGCATCCCTGAGTATTTCTCCTTCCATATCAAAGTTATCCATTATCTCGGGAGCGGTACTTCTGTTGGTAGTGTCTATAAACATTATTCCTGAACTGTTAAAAGATGACCATGCGTTTTTTTGATCAGCATAGGTAAGACAAAAGGGATATTTACCATCCCGCTGATGAGCTTTTCTGCTAAATATTCTTTGCTCAAAATAGCTGATAAAGTACTGCCCATTCGCAATCTGGATTTAAAATTCTGATTCCAGGATATAATATAGCGTTTTTCCAGCTCAGTTCTGCTGGAAATATCTCCTTTAAAAAATGCGGTCAGTAAGGTTGCACAAATCTGCGCACTGTGAATAGCCATGGCCATACCATTTCCACATAAAGGATGTATTAAAGCAGCAGTGTCACCAATCATCAGGATGTGATCAGTGACAGTTTTTCTTGCACCGAATGATAACTGACTGATAGTTAAAGGTGTCTCGAATAATGGTGTGCAACGTTCAAAAATATCTTTTAAGTGTTTATTCTGATAAAGTACCTTTTCCTGATATATCCCGATATTTTTATGTGTTTTGAAGGTATTATAATCTGCCAGATAACAGATATTTATCTTTTGATCTTCAACTTTAGAAACCCCGCAATATCCTCCTTTAAAATTATGCAGTGCGATAAGATCATTTTGAAATTCTCCTGTATAGTGGGCTTTTACAGCCAGAAATGGAGATTTTTGCTGAATAAAAGTTCTTTTTAATTTGAGATCGAGTGAAGAACGTTTCCCATAAGCGCCAATAACCTGTCTGACTATGAATTGCTGCTTATTTTTAGTAGAAACCGTGAAGCTCTCTTTCCCGAATATAACGTGATTGACAGTATCCTGTATCACAAGTCCGCCTTTAGCTATAAATTTTTCATAAAGGAAGTTATCCAGTTGATACCTGCTGACTCCAAAACCGCCAAGCGGTAACCTGGTAAAAATACTATTGCCCTGAATTGTAGAGAATTGTAACCTGGTGATGATGGAAGGCCGAAGTATAGCCGGATCAGCATCCAGCCACTGCAAATAGGGGAGGATCTCATTAGAAACATATTCGCCGCAGACTTTATGATGAGGATATGTGTCTTTTTCAATCAGAATTACAGCTATTCCTGTCTTTTGGAGATGTAATGCCGCTGTTAATCCTGCTAATCCACCACCTATAATTAAGACATCTGTTTGAGTGGGCATAAAATGGGGTTGGGCGTTTTATTAATATACAACAGATTCAGGGCTGATTTGTTCTGATGTAAAAAAAGAGGATATGCTTTTACAGAACATGGTATTCTGATGTTATCCAATGTGCTTAAAGGTGATAAACCTATACAGATGAGTATACGTATTATTGAAATTTTCGTCAAATTAAGGGAGACGATTCTTTTACATAAAGACATCTCATTATTAGTAGAGCAAATAGAGAAAAGGCTTGTTAAGCAAGATGAGAAAATTGATGTTCTTTTTACTTACCTGAGTAAATTTATTGAAAAGGATGAACAGCCAGGAATACGCATTGGTTTCAAGACTAAGAATGATTAATGATGTTTTGTTGATTTTATAAGAGAATATGTTTCCAGCCAATCAGAACATGTTACAATTCTTTTTCTTATTCTTAAACCCTCAAAAAAACATATATAGAAAGCCCTGCTCCATTTAAATGGAGCAGGGCTTTCTATAAAGATGATGATCTTAGTTATCCAGCAATTTCGCCGCATCACTATCCAAAAACCAGGTAAGGCTACCATCAATCGGATCAATCAATTCAGATGGATACAATTTGGTATTCTTAGGCTGACCTTCAATAACATGTTTAAGGGCTTCTGCTTTAGCTTCTCCAAATACAAGGAAAGCCACATTTTTTGCCTTATTAATTAAAGGAGCAGTGAAACTGATTCTGTAGGTATCTAATTTTTCAACAAATACGCTTTCCACAGTGACTTCTTTGCTATCCAGAATATCAGTACCAGGGAATAATGAAGCAGTATGCCCGTCATCGCCCATGCCTAATAAAATAAGATCAAATGAAAGATCTGCACCGGCAAAATGTGTATTGATAGCTTTTGCATATTCAATAGCAGCTTTTTCGGGAGCAAGCGTAGTATCTACAAAAAAGATGTGATCAGCAGCAACATTCAAAGGATCTAAAATTGATTTTTTAGCCATTAAGCCGTTATAGCTTTCATGTCCTGGAGGAACATTGCGTTCATCGCCGATAAAGAAAAATACTTTTGACCAGTCTAATTTTTCACGGTATGTGGTAGACAGCATCTCATATAATTCTTTAGGGGAATTACCGCCTGTAAGCACAAAATTAAAACAATCTTTTTCAGCAATCGCTTTTTCAGCAATTGCAATAATATAATCTGCTAAGTCTTTCAGCAGCTCACTTTTTGTTTTATAGATAAGTAAATTCATACTAGTCTTTGTTTTTTAAAGGTAATGTGAACCAATGGAAGCCATCTCTTGCAATCAGGGCTTCAGCATCTTCAGGCCCCCATGAGTCTGCAGGATAATTAGGGAAGCTTAATGAAGTTTTGCTTTCCCATGCATTAATTACCGGCATTAATAATTCCCATGCACTTTCTACCTGATCTGCGCGCATAAATTGTGTCTGATCTGCAATCATTACGTCCAGTAATAAAGTCTCATAAGCCTCAGGAGCTTCTGAACTATAAGTTCCTTTGTAATCAAAAACCATATCAACAGGGTTCAGTACCATATCCAGTCCGGGTCTTTTAGCCTGTACCTGTAAACGGATACTCATTTCAGGCTGAATACTAATGATCAGTCTGTTTTGCTGCCAGTGTTCAGTTACACCTGCAGGGAAAACCTGGTGAGGAACATCCTTAAACTGTATCGTAATCAAAGAAGAAGTCTGGAACAGACGTTTACCGGTACGTACATAAAAAGGAATTCCCTGCCAGCGCCAGTTGTCTACAAAGAATTTGGCTGCAGCAAAAGTTTCTGTGTTAGAATGTGCATCTACATCTTTTTCAGATCTGTAGCCAGGAACTTCTTTTCCTTCTACCCATCCTTTAGAATATTGTCCGCGGACAGTGCTTAAACGGATATCATCAGGTCCGAAAGGACGCATAGCTTTTAATACATCGACTTTTTTATTTCTGATTTCATCAGCATCAAAATTGATAGGGGTTTCCATACCGATTAAGCAAAGAAGCTGTAAAATATGATTCTGGATCATATCTCTTAATGCACCTGCTCCATCATAATAACCTCCACGATCTCCAACTCCCAATTGCTCTGTTACAGAAATCTGTACGTGGTCAATATAAGTACGGTTCCAAAGTGGTTCAAGGAAAGAGTTGGCGAAACGGAAAGCCATAATATTCTGAACAGTTTCCTTACCCAGATAATGGTCAATTCTATAAATCTGTTTCTCTGTGAAAATACCTGTAAGCAGTTTATTTAATTCTTTGGCAGTCTCTAAATCACGGCCAAATGGTTTTTCAATTACAATACGGCAATTTTCTTCATTTCCTGCAAGATCATATTTTGCAATACATTCTGCGATTAACGGGAATAGGTTTGGTGCTACTGCCAGGTAATAAATTACCTGTGTTTTAGGACCAAATTTCTTTTTAAGTTTCTCAATACTTGTTTTAAGATCCTGGAAAGTTTCAGGAGCAGACACGTCTACAGGATTGTAGAACACATTTTCTGCAAAAACATCCCATTTTTCTTTTTTTACTTTTCCGGCACGGGAAAATTGATTTACGCCGCCCATAATAGTTTCACGGAATTGTACATCAGTGAGTTTACTTCTCGCTGTTCCGATGATTGCATAATCTTTAGGCATATAGCCATCAGAATACAAGTTATAAAGTGCTGGCGCAAGTTTGCGCATATTTAGATCCCCAGTGCCACCGAAGATGACAAAAATGGTTGGGTTAAGGCATTGACTTGTTTTCATTTCTTTTGTATTATGATTTTACAGGGTTCCAGATGGCATGGAAAGTTCCTTCTGCATCTGTACGTTCAAACTGGTGCGCACCAAAGAAATCTCTTTGTGCCTGAATTAAGTTAGAAGGCATTCTTTCTGTTTTTAACGAATCAAAGTAAGTCAGGGCAGAAGCAAATGCAGGAACGGCTAATCCTGTTAACACAGTATGGCTAACTACAGACCTCATTCCAGGTAAAATTTCTTCTAATTTTTTTGCTATACCTGCATCAGCATAAAGATGCTCCAGATCAGGTTGTTTTTTATAAGCCTGGTAAATATCTTCTAAGAATTCTGCTCTGATAATACATCCGCCACGCCAGATTTGCGCAATTTCATGCAGGTTCAGTTCATATTCATAAGTGATAGATGCCTGCCATAATAAGTGAAGACCCTGTGCGTACGAAGTAATTACTGCAAAATATAAAGCCTGCTCCAGTTCAACGATAAATTTGTCTTTATCTCCAACAGTATATTTTCCCTGTGTATAAGTTTTAGATAAAGCAGTACGTAAGCTTTTGAATTTAGATAAGTCTCTTGTACTTACGGCCTCATTAATCGTAGGAATAGGCAATTGCAAGTCCATTGATACTTGTGATGTCCATTTCCCTGTACCTTTCGATTTAGCTTCGTCTTTAATGTAATCAACCAGGTAACCACCGGTTTTTTCATCTTTAAAGGCAAATATATCTTTCGTTACTTCTAATAGAAAAGATTGTAAACGACCATTGTTCCATTGCTCAAATACACCATGAATCTGCTCATTTGAATATTCAAGTGCATTTTTCATAATGTCATAAGCCTCTGCCAATAATTGCATCATGGCATATTCGATACCGTTATGCACCATTTTAACAAAGTGGCCAGAAGCTCCGGGGCCGATATAAGCCACACATGGATCACCTTTTACTTTTGCAGAAACAGCTTCAAGGATTTCTTTCATTTCACCATAAGCAGCTTTATCACCGCCTGGCATAATACTAGGGCCGAAACGCGCACCTTCTTCACCGCCTGAAATTCCCATTCCAAAGAAATGGATTCCATCATTTGATAAGTCGGCTGCTCTTTTGCTGGTATCAGTAAAGTGAGAGTTTCCGCTATCAATGATAATATCACCTTTATCTAATAAAGGTAAAAGTTCCTGAATGACACTGTCAACAATTGGTCCTGCAGGTACCAAAAGCATAATTCTTCTTGGTAATTGCAGACTTCCAATAAAATCTTCCAATGAGCTGTAAGCAGTAAGATTGTGTTTTGCACCATCTTCTTTAAGTTTCTGGATCATTTTCGGATCCTTGTCATAACCTGTTACTGCGAAGCCTTTATCGGCCATGTTCAGCAATAAATTGCGGCCCATTGTACCAAGGCCTATCATTCCTAATGTGAATTTACTTTCCATTTGTTGTATTTGATTTTGGATAGGTTGTGAAAACATGATATTTTTCCTTAGCGGCCCATAATTTTGCACCACCTTTAATACCATCCCTGTTAGAAACAAGGTGGATATTATGATCTAGCTCAAAATTGATGTATTTGGAATTTCCTCCTCCAAGATATAGCACATCATAGTTAAACACTGTTTTATAAATTTCTATAATTCGTTTTAGTCTTTCATTCCACTTCTTTTCACCTTCTTTTTGAAAGGCCTTTTCCCCGATGTAATCATCATAATCCTTGTTTTTTGAAATAGGAAGGTGTGAAAGTTCAAGATGCGGGAGTAACTCTCCGTCAAAAGTCAGTGCTGTGCCGAAACCTGTACCTAAAGTAAGGACGATTTCAAAACCTTTACCTTCTATAAGGCCAAGCGCTTGCTGATCAGCATCATTAACCAGTCTGACAGGCCTGTCTAAAACATCGCTGATCTGCTGTGCAAGCGGAAAACCTGCCCATTGATTTTTGGCAAGATTAGGAGCTGTTTCAACGATACCGCATTTTACATATCCGGGGAAACCAATTGCGATTCTTCCATAAGGTGTAAGTGGTGCAACCAATTCATGGATAACTTTAATTACATTTTCAGGAGTAGAATCCTTGGGTGTAGGAAGCTTGGTATACTCAGAGAATAGTTCGCCTTCTTGTGTTAAGATACAGGCCTTGATACCGGTGCCACCAATATCAATTGATAAAATATGGGTACTTTCTTTTTCTTTCTCTTTGCTTGCCATAATTCTTTTTTTATGAATATTGCTTTTTGGTGTCTGAGTACCAATATTCGACGATTCAAATTAACAAATTTCTAGCCATATAAAGCTAGAAACGGAACAAGAATGTCCAATTATCGGGTATAAATGATTAAAAACTTAATAAATACTGTTTAAACAAGAATTTGACGGTTAATTTGATTTCTATATGACTTTATAAGGGCTTTAAGCTGTTATTTATATTGCCCTAAGATATCAATTTTATCAGATAAAGATATGCCTCCGGGGTTACAACCGGGTTTCCCTTCCGGAACTTCCATGTTTAAGTGTTCAAAATACACTTTCCATACTGGAAAAAAGGCGCCCGACCCTGGTTCTTTATAAGTCATCGGGAACAGTTTGAAGAAAGGTTTGTTCTTGTTAGCTGCTTTAAATGCATCATAGATCAGTTCAGAACAATAGTATTTTCCATTGTTATATAGATACTGATCATCATAAAGGACACCCATTTGCTGCATAGAAAATGCAATAGCAGTAGGTATTATCTTTTGATAAGCTGGTTTAAGTCTGCCAACATAATGAGGATGATTTGATTTGGATAAAAATACCGGGAGTGGTGTCAGATGAACATTCTTGCCCGAAGCTTCAATGACCAGTACACTATCATTTCTAAGCATAACCATACCCATGTGACTAAACTTATTGCCCTGATAGCCCTGTGTGACTGCATTGATCGCATCACAAAGAGGGCCACAATCTAAATTCTGGAAGATAAGGTCTCCGGTTTTTAATTGAATATTTTCTTGTGCCCGGGTAGTTATGCTCCAGAGCATAGCTGATAAAATACAGATGATTAATTTACGCATTGGATAATTTTAGTAAGACATTTCTTCGTTAATGGTATAAGCTGGCGGCGGGGTGAAGAAGCTTTCCCCTAAAGTGACCTTCTCGATCAGGCTCGCTTTGATGCCGATGTTAAGTCCTCTGGATAAGGTGCCGATGGCCAGGGCACAGCCAGGTATGCTTTTTAAATAACTATATTGCTGCCAGTACAGGCGGGGCAGTTCTGGTGCATACCATACGGTAATCACGTTTTCGGGAGAATGAGGGTTAATAAATACTGCTTTTTTGCAGGAATGTCCTGCAATCATTAGGGTACCTGTTTTAAGTTCCATGACAAAATCGGCAGAACTGATCACCATCATAGAATCTCCTGCCATAGCTGTTTGTATATTCGGCATAGCTGCAGGATATTTTGTCGCTGTTTTACCGGCAGTATCCAGTAAATAGCTTACAGTATCTCTTTTGTCGGCCAGGGTTATTCCCCCACCCAATCCTTTTTGCTCTACCCTGATATATTCCGGGCTTACATAACAAATAAGAGGAGGGGAGTCATCTGTTGATCCTGATAAAGATTTAGCCAGTTCAATCATGGCCGTTTGCCCCTGATCTTGCTTAGAAGCTATTTTCTGTTGTTGTTGCGAACCGAAATCCAGTGCATAGCTTATCTTCCATGCCGCAACATTCCTGCCTTTTTTTAACTGCTGTCCATTGACAAAAAAAGCCAATAAAATAAGGAGCAGTGTCAGGGAGCTCTTTTTGTAGTTCAAAATATGGTGTATTTATTATACAATGGTACAAAAAAAACCTGCCCGAATGGTCAGCATTGAGGCAGGTTCATGTCATAATTTATAATTTTATTGAACCTGTAACTAATGTCAGTATGCAACAGGTCGTATTGAGTTCGTAGTTGTAAGGGTGTTGAAAGGGTACCGGACCCTTCCAACACCCTTACAACTACGAACTCTTCCAGACGTTAACCCGCTTCTCTTTTTAACTTGCTGAGCATCCTTAAGTATGCCCGGCTGATCAGAACTTACAGACAATCTTAAAATTGCCATCAAAAAAATGTTGGTTTAAATCGTTATTCCGGCCATTTTTATAGTTGTGACAATTTGCTGATACAGATTTTTAAAACTAGTTATACATTTGCTTAACACTGTTAGATTATTTACACAGTACAAAGATTACCATGGGTAGTAAAGAAAGAATTCAAAGGGTTAAGGAAGAAACAAGAGCTAATATACTTGATGCTGCCTTAGATATCGTCAAAGAAGACGGTTGGCAGGCCTTAAGTATGCGTAAAATTGCAGACAGAATTGAATACACTGCGCCGATTATTTATGAATATTTTGCCAATAAGGAAGGTATCCTGATGGAACTGACCAGAAAAGGCAATATATTATTACTGATAGATCTGAAAAAAGCGAAAGCAAAATATAATACTCCTGAAGAACAGTTGTCAGCGATGTGGATTGCTTACTGGGATTTTGCATTTGAACATACACATCTTTATCAGGTGATGTTTGGTGTGGATATGATCTGTTGTGAACAGCAGAAAATTTTACCAGAAGTAGAAGCTTCGCGTAAGCTGATTAGCGATACCATCATAGAGATTATGAAAGTCGATGCACTCTGTCAGGACAGGGTCTGTAGAAAGTACTATACTTTCTGGTCTGTTATACATGGATTAATTTCAATTAATCTGCTTAGAAGAGGAGCTAACGACGAAATGAATCAGCATATTCTAAAAGATGCGATTCATGGGATTATACAAACTATCAACGATTAAAAATTTTTTTATGGAGTACTTAACACTGTTAGATTATTTATATGTAATTAGCTCTCCGCTAAGGAAAAAATCTATACACACTATTTCGTTTTTTTTGCCTCATAACTTAACAGTGTTAAATAACCTATTTACGTTAAAAAAGAATTACCCCAATGTTACCAAATAATACATTTTACCTACATCACACACAACAAGTTAAACAACAGATTAACGTTATGAAAATTTCAATTTTACTTCTCGCCGCATTATTTATTGGCTGTTCCAGCGATAAAGTCCAGGTAGCTGCTCCTGTAATACAATCCCTTCCGGTAATTGCCTTACATAATAGTTCAGAAACCACCTTTACCGAATATCCTGCTTCCATTCAGGGGGCCGTTGATTTGGAAATACGCCCGCAGGTTTCTGGTTCATTAGATCAAATCTATGTGAACGAAGGCGCCCTTGTCCAAAAAGGACAACCACTTTTTAAAATCAATGAACTTCCATTTAAAGAAGCAGTAAACAACGCTAAAGCTTTATTACATGCAGCGCAGGCAGCGGTAACCAATGCACAGCTTGAAGTAGATAAACTTACTCCGCTGGTAGCAAATAAAGTTGTTTCCGATTTTCAGCTTAAAACTGCAAAAGCTACTTTACAATCAGCTCAGGCCAGTGTTGAACAGGCAAAAGCAGGTGTAGCGACTGCAAATATTAACCTGGGTTACACTTTAATTAAAGCACCGGTAACTGGTTATGTAGGCAGATTACCAAGAAAACAAGGTAGTTTAGTAGGTACTGCAGATGCAACTCCGCTTACTCAACTTTCGGATGCACACGAAGTTCATGTTTACTTCTCTTTAGGAGAGGATGACTTTATCAATTTCAATGCTACTTACCCTGGTAAAACAGTTGCAGAAAGACTTAAAAAACTGCCTGGTGTTAAATTAGTTCTGGCAGACCGTACTGTTTACGCTCAAGAAGGTAAAATTGACATGGTCGATGGCCAGTTTGATAAACAAACAGGTTCCATTGCTTTAAGAGCTACTTTCCCAAATACTCAGGGACTGTTAAGATCTGGTAATACTGGTAAATTAAGACTGAGCATTAATCACCCGGATGCGATCTTAGTTCCACAATCATCAACAATAGAAGTTCAGGACAAAATGTTTGTCTACACAGTTGATGCCGGAAATAAAGTGAGCAAAACTCCAATTACAATTCTTGGAACCACAGGTATTAATTATCTGGTTAAAGAAGGCGTAAAAGCAGGAGATAAAATTGTTTTTGATGGTATTGATAAATTGAAAGAAGGTGACGTTATCAAACCTGAAAAACTAAAAGAAGAACCTATTAAAACTGCATTAAGATAATTTAACATATCATGTTTAAGAAATTTATAGACAGACCTGTCTTAGCCACTGTTATTTCCATATTATTGGTGATTCTGGGGGTATTGGGACTTACAAAATTGCCTTTACAGCAATTTCCAGATATCGCGCCTCCTGCTGTACAGGTAACTGCGCTTTATCCCGGTGCAAATGCCGAAACTGTATTACGTTCTGTAGCGCCTTCGCTGGAAGAATCAATCAATGGGGTTGAAAACATGAGCTACATGAGCTCAACCGCGAGTAACGATGGTTCACTGGTAATCTCAGTTTACTTTAAACTGGGTACTGACCCGGATCAGGCGGCAGTAAACGTACAAAATCGTGTGGCACAAGCTACAAGTCAGTTACCTGCTGAGGTTGTACAGGCAGGGGTAACCACTGCAAAACAACAAAACAGCTTAATCATGGTGGTAGACTTACACACCGATAATGAGAAAAGCTATGATCAGACATTCCTGGCCAATTATGCGCAGATTAACTTAATTCCTGAGTTAAAAAGGATTCAAGGGGTAGGTCAGGCAAATATATTTGGTGGAAGCAGAGACTATTCGATGCGTGTATGGTTAAACCCTGCACAAATGGCAACTTATAACCTGACGCCAAATGAAGTAATGGCGGTCATTAAAGATAAAAACTTAGAGGCTGCCCCGGGTAAATTCGGAGAGAGCAGTAAGAATGCTTTTGAATACGTACTGAAATATAAAGGTAAATTAACCAAGCCAGAAGAGTATCAGAACATGATTATCCGTTCTAATGCTGATGGTTCATTTTTACGTCTTAAAGATGTGGCAAGAGTAGAATTAGGTTCTTATACTTATTCGAATTTAACCCGTGTCAATACTAAACCAGGTCTGAACATTGCGATTCAGCAGTTGAGTGGATCGAATGCGAATGAGATTCAGATTGCGATCACTAAATTCATGAAAAAAGCCGAAAAGGAATTCCCTAAAGGCGTAGGTTATGATGTGGTTTATAGTACTAAAACTTCTCTGGATCAATCTATTGATCAGGTAATTCATACGCTGATCGAAGCATTTATCCTGGTATTTATCGTTGTATTTATCTTCTTACAG
This sequence comes from Pedobacter cryoconitis, assembly GCF_014200605.1. Lineage (GTDB taxonomy): Bacteria > Bacteroidota > Bacteroidia > Sphingobacteriales > Sphingobacteriaceae > Pedobacter > Pedobacter cryoconitis_B. Next base: position 644,595 of record NZ_JACHCE010000001.1, read on the forward strand.
GATTTCCGTTCTACACTGATTCCGGCAATTGCTGTTCCGGTAGCAATTTTAGGAACTTTCTTCTTCATGAAGCTTTTTGGCTTCTCGATTAACTTATTAACCTTATTTGCACTGGTACTGGCCATTGGTATTGTAGTCGATGATGCGATTGTGGTAGTCGAGGCTGTCCATGCGAAGATGGAGCACAAGAAAATAGGGCCAAAACCTGCAACAACAGCAGCGATGCATGAGATTACAGGTGCGATTATTTCGATTACCCTGGTCATGAGTGCGGTGTTCCTGCCTGTTGGTTTTATGGAAGGTTCAACAGGGGTTTTCTACAGACAGTTTGCTTTTACACTGGCTATTGCGATTGTAATTTCTGCTGTAAACGCGTTAACACTGAGCCCTGCTTTATGTGCGCTGTTCCTGAAACAAACGCATGCTGATGGTCATGAGGCTGCAGCTCCAACTAGTTTCAAACAACGTTTCTTTAAAGGTTTTAACACTAGTTTTGAATCTTTAACCAACAGATATGTAGGTAGTTTGAAATTCCTGATCCGTACCAAATGGGTAGGTTTAGCTGGTTTGTTAATCGTTATCCTTGCTACGGTATGGATGGTGAAAAAAACACCTACAGGATTTATTCCTTCAGAAGATCAGGGTTTCATCGCGATTTCGATGTCATTGCCAGCTGGTGCTTCGCTGGAAAGAAGTACACAGGTATTGAAAGAAACAGAGGTTTTATTAAGACCGCTGGCTTTTACCAAACTGTTTAACGTACTGGGAGGTTTTAACCTGCTTACACAGTCAAACAGTCCATCTGCGGGTGCGATGTTCGTGTTATTGAAACCAACAGCAGAACGTGGAGAAGTGAAAGATATCAATGCGATTATGAATGTAATCAGAGGTAAACTTGCAGGTGTTAAAGGCGCGAATTTCTTCGTGTTTACTTTCCCTACAGTTCCTGGTTTTAGTAACGTGGATGGTCTGGATATGGTGTTGCAGGATAAAACCGGAGGAAACATTGGCAAGTTTAGCGGGGTAGCTTATAACTTTATCGGTGAGCTGATGAAACGCCCGGAAATTGCAGTAGCTTTTACTACTTTCAGAGCGGATTATCCGCAGTTGGAACTTCAATTGGATGAAGCTAAAGCTGAACAGCTGGGTGTCTCTGTTAGGGATGTATTAACGACCATGCAGGCTTATTTTGGTAGTGCGCAGGCTTCAGATTTTAACAGGTTTGGAAAGTACTACAGGGTAATGGTGCAGGCAGATGTAGCTGACCGTGCTGATCCTTCGGCGATGGATAATGTCTTTGTGAAAAACAGGGCTGGCGAAAATGTGCCAATCAATACTTTGGTGAAATTGCAAAGGGTTTATGGCCCGGAAACAGTATCCCGTTATAACTTATTTAACTCAATTGGTATTAACGCGATGGCTAAACCAGGTTATAGTTCTGGTGATGCGATCAGAGCGGTAGAAGAAGTGGCTGCACAGCAATTACCTTCAGGTTTCTCTTATGAGTTTACTGGTTTGACTAAAGAAGAGATTACTTCTGGTGGTCAGTCTGTAATCATCTTTGGGTTGTGTTTAGTGTTTGTATATTTCCTTTTATCTGCTCAATACGAAAGTTACATCCTGCCATTAGCTGTTATTTTATCAATTCCTACTGGTGTATTCGGTGTGTTTGTTGCAATCGGTTTAACCGGAATTGAGAATAACATCTATGTGCAGGTGGCGCTGGTCATGCTGATCGGACTGCTCGCTAAGAATGCGATTCTGATTGTAGAGTTCGCGGTTCAGCGAAGAAGAGCGGGAAATACTTTAGTTTCTTCAGCTCTGGAAGCAGCTAAATTAAGGCTTCGCCCGATTATCATGACTTCTCTTGCATTTGTGGTAGGATTGGTTCCAATGATGCGTGCAACTGGTCCTTCTGCTTTAGGTAACCACTCGATTAGTATCGGTGCTGCCGGAGGTATGATTACCGGAGTTATCCTTGGATTGTTCATCATTCCTGTTTTATTCGTAATCTTCCAGTTTTTACAGGAAAAAGTTTCAGGTAAACCTCAGGATCCGGTTACAGAAGAACATGAAGAATCTATTAATATTAATGAATATGAAACTGTATAAAAGTATATATACCGCTCTTTTACTTGTACTCGTTCTGGGTGCCTGTAAAGTATCTAAAGATATTCCTTTACCAGTAAATGCTGCTCCTGAAAAGTTCAGGGGCAGTGTTTCAACTGACACTGTGAGTATTGCTACGCTGCCTTATAAAGAATTTTTTAAGGAGCAGACTATCAGGAGTCTGATTGATACCGCAATTATCAATAATTACGATATGCAGATTGCCCTGAAAAATATGGAAGCTGCTGCTTTGTTGTTTCAACAGTCGAAACTGGGAAATATACCAGAATTGAATTTAAAAGTTGGTGCAAATACAAGCCGCCCTTCGGACAATAGTTTAAATGGTTTGCAAATTGGTCAGTTTTCTCAATCTAAACATATTGAGGATTATAGTGTAACTGGCGGATTAAGCTGGGAGGCTGATATCTGGCGCAAAATTGCGAATCAGAGAAATGCAGCAGGTGCAGCTTTTATGCAGTCTGCTGAGGTTAAAAAAGCTGTTCAGACCAGATTAGTATCTAATATTGCACAAAGTTTTTATAGATTGATCATGCTGGATACACAGCTTGAAATTGCGAAGAAAAACTTGTCTTTAAATGATAGTACCTTAAATATTATCAGATTGCAGTTTTCTGCTGGTCAGGTAACTTCATTAGCGATTCAGCAAGCAGAAGCTCAGCAATTGGTAGCTGCTGGTTTAGTACCTCAGTTAGAGCAAAGAATAGCGCTCGAAGAAAATGCTTTGAGTATTTTAACTGGTGCTTTCCCTAAAACTATTGCAAGAATCGGAACTTTAGCTTCAATCAATGTTCAGGATCAGGTAAGTACTGGTATTCCTTCACGCATGTTGAGTTTAAGACCTGATGTTAAAAACGCGGAACTGGAGTTAGTGAAAGCAAATGCTAAAGTCGGGATCGCAAAGGCAAGTTTATATCCTTCACTTGTGATTACTGCAAATGGTGGTTTGAACTCTTTTAAAGCAAGTAACTGGTTTAATATTCCAGGTTCATTATTTGGTGTGGTTGCTGGTGGGATTACCCAGCCGATTTTTCAGCGTAAACAGTTGAGAACTCAATATGAGGTTGCGTTGGTTGACCGTGAAAAGTCAGTAATTCAGTTCAGATCCTCAGTGTTAACTGCGGTTGGTGAAGTTTCTGATGAACTGGTTAAAATTGAGAAACTGAAAGAACAGTATGTGATAGCTGATAAACGCGTAAAGACTGTACAAAGTGGTTTGAGCAATGCAAATATGTTATTTAAAAGCGGCATGGCGAATTACTTAGAGGTCATTAATGCGCAAAGTAATGCACTGCAAAGTGAGCTTGATTTAGCGACTGTAAAGACTGCACAGCTGAATGCTGTTGTGGAGTTGTACAGGGCTTTAGGGGGTGGTTGGAAGTAAGTCCACCCTAATTTAAAAAATGGATGCTGCATTCTGGCGGCATTGCCTTCGCTGAAAAAGCCCGGAACGCTATGCCATCATGTTAGCATCCATTTTTTAAATTATAGGCTTTCCTGCCTGTGTAGTGTACTGGTTGGTGGCCTTGGTTGTGATCGTTTTTGATTGATTAATCAGGAGCTTAGGTTTAGCTAAAATGTTTAAAGGGATGTGCTATTTGGTTAGCACATCCTTTTTTTGTTGGCTGAATAATAAACTGATTTTTAGGACATCAATTGATGGATTTACTGATCAGTAAAATTTTATAGCGGGTTGAAAACAATAAATTTAACTCTGTTTTGCGCTGTTTGCTTGATTTTGAGTGTGTTGTGGCTCTTGTTTTGATTGTGGAACAGTTGTTGATTGCCGACAAGGAAAACCTCTTCTATGGAAAATACAAACTCGGGATCTGCTAACGTCCCTCAAAAAAAGTCTAAAGGGAAATTCTGGACTATACTAATCTTATTCGTTATTTTATTTGTGGCTGGATTTACTTATTACAGATACTTTTTTGTTTTTGGCGAAGGGGTAAAGGCCGGTCAGCTGAACTACTTCGTGAAAAAGGGATATATATTTAAAACAAATGAAGGCCGTCTGATACAGACAGGTATACGTTCTCAGGCACCTGGAAATATAGCTTCCAATGAGTTTATGTTTTCGGTAACTAATGATCGGGTAGCTGAACAATTAAGCAGAAATGCCGGTTCTAATATCGAAGTGCATTATAAGGAATACAAAAGCCCGCTTCCCTGGAGAGGAGTATCGGTTTTTGTTGTCGATAGCTTGATTTCTGCTGCACCTGGAAATGGCGTAAATCTGCAAAACTAGTAGAATAGGCTATGCACGGATTAAGCAATTGTCTTGGCAATTGCTTAATTTAGCAGGCAACGATGAGAATTCTTCATACCGCCGACTGGCACCTCGGAAAAAGACTGGAACAAAGTGAGCGTACAGATGAGCATCAGGCTTTCCTGAACTGGCTCATACTGACCTTACAGACTGAAAAAATTGATGTTTTAATTGTTGCGGGAGATATCTTTGATACCGGAAGTCCTTCTAATACGGCTTTTGAACAGTACTATGGCTTTTTAAGACAGGTAAAAGATACGGCTTGCAGAGAGGTCATTATTATTGGCGGCAATCACGATTCTATCAGTACCTTAAATGCTCCTTCTTCACTGCTTAAGTACTTTAATGTACATATTATTGGCGGTGTTCCAGAAGAATTTACAGATCAGATTATTGAGATCAAAAACCCTTCCGGTGCGCTGGAACTGGTAGTCTGTGCAGTTCCGTTTCTACGGGACCGTGATATCCGGCTTTCTGTATCGGGTGAAACCGCCGAAGAAAGAGAAACCAGGATTAAACAGGGGATCTGTGATCATTATCATCGGTTTAAAGAATATATCGGAGAATATAAAGCCAATCATATTCCGGTTATTGCTACAGGACATCTTTTTGCTGCAGGGTCAAGTACCTCTGATAGCGAAAAGGAAATTCATGTAGGTAACCTGGGGCAGGTAGGAGGCGATCAGTTCCCGGAGGAATTTGATTATGTCGCCCTTGGCCATATTCACCGCCCGCAGGTGATTAATAAAATGGAGCATATCCGTTATTCAGGGTCACCTATACCACTTAGCTTCTCGGAAACTGATGATAGGAAACAGGTGATTGTGCTGGAGTTTGAGGCCGGCAAAATGGTTAGCCTGAATGAAATTGAAGTGCCTGGTTATCGTAAACTTATCAGAATTAAAGGGGATTTTGAGAAGGTGAAAACCAAATTGGTTTTACTGGAAGATCCCGGAACATTATACCCTGCCTGGGTAGAGGTGCAGGTAGAAACTGAGACCTTCATTTTTGATCTGGAAGAACAGCTGAATACACTGATTGTCAATAAACCTTTTATTGACAGGATTTTTCCAAGACAATTGAGAACAAAAGCGGCACAAAATCTGGATTCGCAGACTCAGGAGGTTATGGCTTTAACGGATCTTGATCCTAAAACAGTGTTTTTGAAACGCTGTGAATCGGAGTTCCCGGAAGAAGACCATACTGATTTGCTGCAAACATTTAATGAGGTACTGGAATATATGGCACAAAAAGAGGATAAGGCATGAAGATTATAAGTATTAAATTTTTAAACCTTAATTCCCTGAAAGGTCAGCATGAGATCCGTTTTGACCGGCCTCCTTTTACTGAAAGTGGAATATTTGCTATTACAGGCCCTACTGGCGCAGGAAAAACAACTATACTCGATGCAATTACTGTAGCTTTATATGGAAGGGTTCACCGCCATACTAAAGACGTATTTGAGATTATGACCCGCCATACCGGAGAATCTTTTGCGGAAGTAGAATTCGAGGTTAAAGATAAACTATACAGGGCCAAATGGTCTATCAGGCGCAGCCGCGGCAAAGCAGAAGGTCAGCTGCAAACGCAGAAGATGGAACTGGCCGAAGCGGTGACTGGTACGATTATCATTGAGCATCCTTTACAAGATGTGAGAGATGAAATTGTCAGGTTATGCGGCCTGGATTATAACCAGTTTTTACGTTCTGTGATTTTATCGCAGGGCGATTTTACCCGCTTTTTGAAAGCGGATGAAAATGAGAGAAGTGAACTGCTGGAAAGAATAACCGATACTGGTATTTATTCGCAGATTTCTATCGATGCCTACGAAAAAGCAAAAGAGGAAAGGGCAAAACTAGATCAGCTGCGCAATCAGCTGGAGCATGTGGTTTTGCTTGCTGCAGATGAACGTGCCATTTATCAGCAGGAGTTAATTGACCTTTCTGCTCAGGAAAGCCAGCTAAAGACAGAGGAAGCTTTGCTAAGAACAAAAATTGACTGGCTGAATAACCTGGTGAAACTGGAAGTCAGAAAATCGGAGTTACAGCAAACTTTAGCTGCTGATGAGCTTTTTTATGCTTCACATGAAACCCGGTTTTTAAAACTTCAAAAACATCTTGCCGCTTTGGTTCATCGCCCTGCACTGGCTGAGTTAAGTCTGATAGAAAGCCAGCAGCGTAAATATGAAACCGATTTACAAGAAGCAGAATTACAGTATCCTGAACTGGTTAAAGAAGAGCAGTTGATGAAAAATGCTTTGAAAGAAGCAGAAGATAAATCGGTGCAAACGGAGAAGACTTTAACAGATTCAGAGCCTGTCTTTGATACGGTTGTAAAGAAGGATATACAAATTGCACAGGCTAAAACTGAGCTGGAAAAAACCAGTAAATCATTTGAGACAGCGAACTTAAGTCTTCAAACGATGAATACTGCCCGCATGGTAATGGCCGATCAGTTGAAAGTTGTACAACAACGAATTGATAATCTATCGGAGTGGCTCAGGGATCATGCTAAAGATAATAAACTGGATAAGGAGGTTATTGTATTTGGCCAGTTTGTACAGCAAGTTAAAAATTTAGAACAAAAGTCTGGCGAGCAGCAAAAAAGTCTGAGAGATTATACCGGACAAGCAGAAAAAGCTAAACTGACAGTTGCTGAGACCCAAAAGAATATCGGTTTATTTGAAAAGAAATTAGTTGACTATAATGCAGCAATAACGCAGTATAATCAAGGTCTGCAAGTGACTTTGGCAGGGAAATCTGTTGAAGAGCTGGAATCAGATCTGAGCAATCTGCCAGTATTGATTCAAACCTCAGAGCAGCAATTACGGCTCTCTGGTCAATATCATAAATTTTTAAAGGAACAGACTGCATTAACTGAGGTTCTGGCCCAATACCGTAACCAAAAATCCCTGGCAGAAGAAGGCCTAACGAAGCTGGAGCTTGAAAATCAGGAAGGAGCAACCCACCTGGATTATTTACAGCAAATTTATGAGCTGGAAGTAAAGGTGCAAAAATATGATGCAGACCGTTTGCAATTGGAACCAGAAAAGCCTTGTCCGCTTTGCGGATCAGTGCATCATCCTTTTGTAGAAGGAAAATATACAAGTAAATTAACTGAATCTGCCCAGAGGCGTAAGCAGCAGCTGGAGAAGGTGAATCTGCTAAAATCAAAATTGAATCAACAGCTGATTGAGCTGAATACGCTAAATCACCAGGTGCAAACGGGTGAAAAATCTCTTTTATCCTTAAAAGATTCGCTTACACAAAGTCTTTCAGAGTTTGAAGCAAATAATCAGCTATTGCCTAAACCTTTAGATCTGAATAAACCAGAAATTATAAGCGCAGTAATTAACAGGAAGAGAATACAGCAGCAGGATTTACAGGTTCAATTGAAAACTGTAAAGGATATGCAATTGCAGATTAATGGACTGGAAACTCAGGTTATTCAGCAGAAAGAAGTTTTGGCCTCAGCACAGAATAAGGTTGAACAGACTGGTTTAACCATTAGTTTTGCTGAGCAGCAAATTGCTGTTACCAATCAGGAACTGGCCGCTGCCGATGCAGAGCTTAAACTGCTCACAGCTAAAGCTGAAGACCTGATAGCACCCTTCGGAATTCTTTTTGAAGCAGAAAAAGCAGAGACAATTATCCTTGAGATGAAAGTGAGATATGAACGTTATCAAACTTCTGAAAAGGAACTCAATCAGTTGCAGCCTGATCTTCGTCAAAAAGAGACGGAACTTAAAAATAGTCTTTCTGCGCTTCAGGAGAAAAAGGAGTTGATAGAACAGCTGAATATTCAATTGAAAGACGAGCAAAAGATCTTAGAACAAATTCAGGAAGAACGTATTGAGCTTTTTGGTTCAAAAGATCCGGTTGAGGAAAGATCGCAACTGGTTAACGCGTTAAAGAAATACAGGACAGAGACCGGGGATTTCCAGCATTTATTACAGGAGAAACGACAAAAGGTTCGTATCGCTGAGGATAGAAAGACAACCTTACATACTTCATATCTGGCCACTATAGAGTCGTTTAATTTGCATTTAGAGAAACTGATGGGCAAACTGGCTACGCAGGGACTAAAAAATGTAGCTGAACTTCAACAGCTTTACCTGGAGGAACAGGAAGCGAAAGCTGCAGAGGAATTACAAAAAGAGGCGGCACAGAAAATCGCCTCTGGTCAAAGCCTTTTACTGAGCCTGCAAAAAGATCTGGAAACAGAGCAGCAGAAAGCGCTGACTACAGAAACCAGTGAGGTAATTAGTCCTCAGTTAGCAGAAAATGGATTGAAATTAAGGGGGCTGGTTGAAAGCATGGTGAAATTACGGCATCAGCTTGATGAAGATGATCAGCTGAAATTGAAACATAGTGAAGTTGCATTGCAAATCGAAAATCAGCAGAAAGATGCAGATCGTTTTCAAAAATTGTCTGCTTTGATAGGCTCTGCTGATGGTAAGAAATTCAGCCGTTTTGCACAGGGGCTTACCCTGGCCAGGTTAACAGAACTCGCTAACCGGCATCTGTTGCGTTTAAGTGACCGGTATAGTATTCTGAAAAGCCCGGAAAAGGATTTGGATCTGCAGATTATTGATGGTTATCAGGCAGATGTGGTCCGGCCAATGTCCACGCTTTCGGGTGGGGAGAGCTTTCTGGTGAGCCTTTCACTGGCTTTGGGTTTATCAGATCTGGCCAGCCGTAAAGTACAGATTAATTCCTTATTTATTGATGAAGGATTCGGAACACTGGATGCTGAAACACTGGATGTAGCCATTACAGCTTTGGAGAACCTACAGGCTAATGGGAAAAGTATTGGTATTATTTCGCATGTCGAAGCGCTTAAAGAGCGGATAGGGACACAAATTCAGTTGAGCAGACAGCCTGGTGGATCAAGTAAAATATCTTTGTTTAGCTATGGCGAAAGAATAGAGGTTAACGAATAGTTTGTTTGTATTCTGGCTCTGTCTGTGTGTATTCTGGCTCTGCCTGAATATATACGGGCTGTTTTTTTCTGTAAATTCCGGCCAGTTTAAAGGGTTTAGCCTGTTGAATCAGATAAAAACTTAATAAGCCAAAAATAGATCCAGTTATGGCACCAGCGATGACATCCTGTAAAAAGTGCTGGGCAAGATATATTCTGGAGTAACCTGCTAATACTGCCATTGATAAGCACAATAAGCTTATTTTCCTGCTTTTTAAGCAAAGTACAAGCACAGTAGCCATCGCAAAGGCTGATGCGGTATGGCCCGAAGGAAAGGAGCCTGAATGCAGGGTATGTATTCCACGGACAAAATGTTCATAATGGAAGCCTATCTGGTCAAAATAAAGACCCGGCCTTGGCTGTATGATAATCCTTTTTAAAATTTGAACCACTATCCCGGAACTTAAATAAGCAGTCAATAAGATTAATGCAGTTTTTTTCTTTTTATAGAAGAATAACAAGACAATGGCTAATGCGGTTATTATACCATCTCCCATCAGGGTATAATAAGAAAAGAAATAATCAAGCCATGCCGGATGATAAAAATTCAGCAGGGTGAAGCCCGCCAGTTTTGAAGTATAAACACAGAAACCAATTCCTGTGAGCAACAGTAAAATCAGAAAAGTGAAAAATAAAAGTACAGGACAATGTTTTATAGCTTTCATCATAAGGTGTGAATATAATTATATAAAATTACAATGACAATATCATGACAGTATTAAGGCCTGATGATTAAATAAATTTTAATCATCAGGCCTTAAAAGCTATTTATGGGATCTATATACGTGCTATTGAGCTGCTATCCTGCATTGGGACAATCATATTTGCTGCAAGATGAGAATTCAGATACTTTGAAAAGTAGGTTTGATGGCTGCCGTTAATGAAAATAACAGTTTTTCCCTCAATGGTATTGATTACCTTATCTGATAGTTCGGCAGGAACTGCCGGGCAGCCCTGGCTGCGGCCTAATCTGCCTAATTCATTAATTGTACCCTGGCTTACATACGGCGCACCGTGGACAACAATAGAACGGCTTCTGGCATTTGAATTATAACCTTCATCCATTCCATCCAAACGGAGTGAGCGACCATGTTTACCTTTATAAACTTCGGCTGTGATATAGAAGCCAAGGCTGCTTTCATTAGAATCCCTGGCGTCAGAAAAACGTGTGGCGAGATCATCCCCGCTACGCTGACCATGTGCAACCCAGGTATTCAGTAAAAGAGAATCTATGGACAGATCAATTATCCACAACCGCTTTTTTGTGCTGTTCTGATCAAAATCTGCGATAGTTAAAATGGATTTTTCACTGGAAACCTTACCAATGTTTTTAAGATTATAGAATCCTGTGAGTGCTTTTTCAAAAACCTCAGGTCTGAGGCCCGATTGTTCAAGATGTGCTGCATGATAGATCTTGCTGACGTGCAAGTTATACAAGGAATCCTGAGTGACAACTTTTTCCGGTAAACTCCGGTTTGAACAAGGTATCCAGCTAATTATAATGGTCAGGGCAAGTATGCTAAATGTTATTCCTGCTCCGCCTAAAAGGTATTTTCTCATAGAATGGGGTTTAAGTGCTATGTTTGATACGATTAATTAGGTATTGATTTTCTTCAGATAATGCTTGTTTTGAGGAGGTTTTTTAGAGTTTATTTAAACAAATGTACTGAAATCTAAATGGTTAGCGCAAAATTCTGGTATAATTACTTGATGATGACTTATATAAAGCTACAAAAATAGTCTTGGAAATACGATTTATGTATTTTTGTAATCCGATTAAATTATCCTTTAAGACGGTGATTTTTTTATGCATTATTCAACTTATCCTTACGCTGTATTTTTAGCTTTTATTTTGGTTTTTACTGGTCTTAAGCCGGTATCGGCACAAGATAACTGGTCTTTGTCTGTCAATAAAGAAGGGATTCAGGTTTATACCCGCCCTATAGAAAACTCAAAGATTAAGGCTATTAAAGTAGTCAGTAATATGCCTGCTACTTCTTCACAATTACTTGCTGCCATTTTAGATGTAAAAACCTGTAATGAGTGGGTATATCATAGTGTAGAAAATGTGATGATCAAACAGACTTCACCCTTAGATCTGATTTATTATTCAAGAGTAGACGTCCCATGGCCGGTTGAGGACCGGGATTATGTAGTGCATATAGAAGTTGAACAGCATCCTCAAACCAAAGTAATTACGGTGAATTCTCCTTGTATACCAGGTTATATGGCAGAAAAGAAGAATGTAGTACGGATCAGCCATACCGTTGGAAAATGGACAATTACACCTATAGGAAAAAATCAGGTCAGGGCAGAATATGTACTGGAAGTAGATCCTATGGGCAGTATACCTGCCTGGTTAACTAATCTTTTTGCAACTAAAGGACCATTGGAAACTTTTAGAAATCTAAAGGTACATGTGCAAAAAGAGGTTTATAAAAATGCTCATTTTAAGCTGATCAACGATTAAATAAGTTTTACTAAAATATTTTATCGGGTGGATAAAACATTAAATCGTATTTGGAGTTATACTTATAATAAATAATTATAGGTATTTTCAAACCATTCGGGCATTCAGCGGAAATTAATTCTTTTGAAACCGCATTGATGGTTATCTAAACAACGTAAATTAATGAGAATCGAAAGTGAAATTGTAAATGCAATCCAATCCAGAGACTTTGAAAAGGCAAAAACACTACTCCAGTCTGGTGAGAAAATTTCTAAAGAAGTAACCAGTCAACCTAATTTCCGTCTTCCTTTCAGTCAGGTAGTCAGAGCTAAAGAATTTGAAATTATTGATCTCTGGATCGCTGATAAAACTATCGAAACTGATGTCTATGAGTACGATTCTTTCCGGGATACTATTTTTGATACTATCATTCGTGAATTTCCTGTTGATGAAGATTCAATTGCCTGGCTGGATAGTTTTATGGGAAAACTGGATAACATTAATGATGAAATAGGTGATGTAACCTTATTGGGCTATGCACTTGAAAATGGTGCTGATGTTGCGGTTATCAAATGTTTGATTGATGCAGGATGTGATGTGAACTATACCAATAATGCAGAACAAAGTTTTCTTTATGAAGTGGTCAATAAGAGAATGATGGCCCCAGAAAAAGCAATTGCTTATATGGAGGTTTTAATTGGTGAAGGTTTAGATGTCAATAAGGGTAATGTAGTCAGAGAAACACCTCTGATGGTTGCTGTAAGCAATAATAAGGTTAGTTATCTGGATTTACTATTACAGAATGGAGCTGATCCAAATGAACAGGACCAGCAAGGAAAAACTGCTTTTTACCGTGCGGTAGTTGACCAGTCAAGCGAAGCTTTATATGATAAATTAGCGGCTTATACTTCTCCTGATTTTGACCGGACTGATCAGACAGGAAATACGCTGTTAACTGCTTATCTGAGCCGTTTGAGCAATAATTCTTATATCAGTATCCTACCAAAACTTCTGGATGCAGGTGCTGATATCAATCAGAAAGCACCGTACTATGACCAGCAGAAATCTGGCCTGGACTGGCTGGCTGAAAAATCATTTGAGACTTTGGAAATCGCTATGGCCACAGGTCAGATCGATGTGAATGACCAGGATGATCAGGGTGAAACCATATTGCATAAAGTATGTGCCTATAACACTGTTTTAGATGAACGTATCGCTAAAGAAATCTATAAAAAGGTTAAATTACTGATCGAAGCAGGGGCAGATGTTAATCTGATCAGCAGTAAGGAAGAAACCCCGCTGATGCTGGCATCCAACAACAATATCAAAATAAAAACCGTACAATTATTAATGTCCAATTCAGCAAAATAATCAGCTCATAAGATGTCAATGTCATTCCTGATTGCCTGCGAAAACGGCAATAGAAAAATAGCAGAATTACTACTTTCTGCAGATGAAACAGATGTTAAATATACAGACGAAAAAGGCCGTACCGCCTTACACTATGCTTCACATAGGGGATACCTGGATATTGTAAAAATATTGGCAGATAAAGGGGCTGATATCGATTATGAAGATCATAATGGAGAAACCCCGCTTTATTTTGCTATGGTCAATAAGCAGAAACAAACAGGCCTTTTTTTGATTGAAAAGGATGCTAAGGTTAGTCTGAATGATAATCAGGGCAATAGCTTTTTACATATTGCAGCAAGAACTGCACAAATTGAAGTGCTTAAAAAACTGATCGATCTCGGCCTGGCAGTGGATTCAGAGAATAATGATGCAGAAACCCCTTTGCTTAATGCAGCAGCATGCGGTAACCGGGAGATTGTAAAAACACTTTTAGAACATGGGGCAGCTATTCATAAAACCAATAACCTTGGAGATAATGCATTATTGCTGGCTACAAAGGCTAAAAATACCCAGATGGCAGAGTTATTATTAGATAATGGGGCTGATATCAATCATATTAACGATGCAGGTGAAAGTGCTTTATTAATTGCCTGTTATGAAAATAACCAGATGATTGTTAAACTCCTGGTCAAAAGAGGTGCAGATATTTTTGTTTCTTCGAAAAGCAGAATGTCGCCAATCTGGTATGCTGTTGCACATAATCAGAAAGAAGCAGTCAGTTCATTTATAGAAAATGGGCTGGATGTTAATTATGCGAGACCATTCAACAAATCTGACGGAGCAATGAATTCTTACCTGGATTGGGTAGAAGAGGCGGCAGACCTTTCTTTGGGTAGTGCCTTTAGTTTGAACAGCGAGGTTTGCAGCGGAGAAAGTTTACTGCATGTGGCCGTTAAATCAGGTTTTCTGAGTATGGTCAGGTTACTGACAGAGAAAGATGCCAATATCAATTATCAGGATGAGTCAGGGAATACAGCTTTACATTATGCAGCAGCCAATGGTAAGAAAGACATTGTTAAATTCTTACTGGAGCACAATGCTGATGTGAATGTGATCAATGTAAAAGAGCAGAAAGCAATTGATTATTCTAATATCAAAGGATATAATGAGATTACAGAGTTTATTCTTAAATTCAGTGATCCGGGCACTGTAGTGAAACCTGTGGCACAGGCCAATACGGGAAGTGCGGCGCCAGCTAACGATATGGTTGCTAAAAAACAAGCTTTGATGGATTTGAAAGAGTTATTTGATGCGGGCATACTTACTCAGGAGGAGTTCGATGTAGAAAAGAGTAAAATTTTAAAAGGATAATATAAAAAGCGGGCTGATTTCTTTGGTAAAGGTCAGCCCGTTTGATTAAAAATATGCGGTTATTCCGTAAATGATTTGAGATATAATGGACGAATTTAGTATAAGGTTTTTACATCATACAGTTACAGTTACTTCGACAAATAATAGCCAGTATATTGTATCTTATGATGAAACGGTGAATGGCGTAGTTGTTCCATTGGTTCTGGGCGTGATTTATCCGAAAGAAGATATTGACTCGGGTATGAAATGGATTACGGATGATGATTTGTCCGAAGAATTAGTACAATTATTAGGCGAAATGATCAGAGACCGGGGGATTTAATTTCCGGTGTCTTGCGCCCCATTCACTGAGCTGTTTCCAGATAGGAATCAGTTCTTTTCCTACTGCTGTCAATTCATATTCCACTCTTGGCGGAACTTCCGCATATACGGTACGTTTAATAATGCCGTCACTTTCCAATTCTCTCAAATGTAAAGTCAGCATGCGCTCTGTGATGTTGCATATTATGTTTTTCAGCTCGCCGAACCGCAGTTTCCCATCTTCCAGGTTACATAAAATAATTAGCTTCCATCTGCCACCTACCATACATACAGAATAGGTTAAATCACAGTCACTTGTGATGTATTTTCTATTCATGTTATTCGTCGAATTCTCTTTGATCTTTGCCATTACTTACTTTTTTGTATGTACCGTACAACAGGCTGTACAGCATACAAAAATAGGGGTTACCTTTTAATTTAGCCAGCTCAATTTTAATATAATCGAAATGACTAAATATCCTTTAGTGTTAACTATGGCTTTATCCGGACTGAATTTACAAGCACAAACAACAGGTATAACAACAGAAAAACTGCATCGTATAGATAACCTGGCAGAACAGCTGACCAAAACAAAACAAGTGGCCGGAGTCAGTATATTGCTTTTTAAAGACGGGCATACAATTTATAATAAGGCATTTGGCTATGCAGATCTTGAAACGGAGAAAGTTATGCAGCCGAACAGTATTTTCAGGATTGCTTCACAGACTAAAGCTATAACCAGTATTGCGGCCATGATGCTTTGGGAACAGGGACTTTTTTTGCTGGATGAGCCTGTATCTAAATATATTCCTGAGTTTAAGCATACCCAGGTGCTTAAGCAATTTAATGCGACAGACAGCAGTTACACCACAAAACCGGTTTTACGGGAAATTACTATCCGTGATTTATTACGTCATACTTCAGGTTTAAGTTACCCTGTCTTTTCTATTGACGAACGGATGAATGCAATTTATGCTAAAGCTGGTATCTCTACTGGTTTGGGTAGTAAGGGCGTACTCAAAGAAAGAATAGCCTTACTGGCCAGGCAACCACTCTTACATCAGCCAGGCGAAGCTTTTACTTATGGATTGAATACTGATGTGCTGGGAAGGTTAATCGAGATCTGGAGCGGGTTAAGCCTGAACGATTTCCTGAAAACCAGAATTTTTGATCCGCTGGAAATGGAGGATACTTATTTCCATTTACCGAAGGAGAAAAGTGAAAGACTGGTCGCTTTGCACCAAAAGGTAAATGGTAAACTGAATAAACAGAAAGGGCTTATTTACGAAGGGAACGAGAATCAGTATCCTTTATTAAATGATATTTATTTATCTGGCGGTGCCGGCTTAAGTTCAACAACGGCTGATTATTCAAAATTTCTTCAGCTGGTCTTAAATAAAGGTGTTTATAAGGGAAAAAGATTGATCGGTCAAAAGACTATTGAACTGATGCTGAAAAATCAATTGACTAAAAGCATGCACATCAATGGGGAAGGGGAAGATTTTCAGTTTGGACTGGGCTGGGGTCTGGTCAATAAACGAAACAGTTATCTTCATCCTTTGAGTACAGGATCTTTCTTTTGGGGTGGTGCTTATAACACGCATTACTGGGTAGATCCGAAAGAAAATCTGATCGGTCTTGTTTTTACACAAGAGTATATGCCTGACTCTTACTGGGATCTCGGCTATCTTTTCAAAAATGTGTTTTATTCACTGATAGAAAGCAAATAATCCATGATAATGCGTAAAAAAACGGCCTATATAGGCTGTCTGGGTATGATAGGGATTATCAGCACAGAATTTGGTGTTATCGGTGTATTGCCACAGATTGCTGACCATTATCAGGTTACTATTGATAAAGCTGGAGTTTTATTAAGTGCTTTTGCTTTGGTTATCGCATTGACGGGCCCTTTTATGACACTTCTGGCTTCGGGATTTGATCGTAAAAAGGTCATGCTCACTGCGATTGCTATATTCTTAATTACAGGGATTGTTTCTTCTTTTGGGCCGCCTTTTTGGTTATTACTGACTGTACGCATTTTACCTGCTTTTTTGCAACCTGTTTATATTTCTACAGCTATTGCGGCAGCAGTAGCTTCGGGTGATAAAAAACATGAACACCAGTTGATGGGGATTGTATTGGGTGGAATTGCGATAGCCATGGTGACTACAGTTCCGCTGGCAACTTATTTAGCGGGTATATTTAACTGGAAAGCTTCATTTATGGTACAAACAGTAGTCAGTGCAATGGCGGTTTTTGGAATTATGAAGATGCTGCCACCAATGCCTGTTACAGCCAGAAAATCTTATGGCAGCCAATTACAGATTCTCAAACAATCATCTTTTCTGATCAGTACGGCAATGAATTTTTTTATGATTGCTGCCTGGTTTTCTACTTACAGCTATTTTGCAGATTACCTTGGAAAAGTAAAACATATGGATGAAAAAATGATTAGTTATATGCTTTTCCTGTTTGGCGTTACAGGCATCGTCTCCAATTGGATCTCTGGCAAAATGCTGAGTAAAAGTGTCTCTAAAACTACTGCTGTTTTTCTTTCCGGAACAATTTTCGTACCCTTTGCTTTACAGTATTCGGGTGGAAATACGTGGATGACTATATTGGTAATTGCAATCTGGGGGTTCTTATATGCCCCATGTTTTCTCAATGCTTCTGCTTATATGATTTCTGCCGCGCCAAATGCATTGGAGTTTGCGAATAGCCTGGCTACGTCTTTTGGAAATCTTGGGGTTTCTGTTGGAACCATTGTCAGTGGATGGTTTATCGCAACAAGCGGAATCGCAACTCCGCCCTGGGTAGGCATGTGTTTTGGAATACTGTCCTTATTGATGATCGGACTAAGAACCTTCCTGGAAAACAAGCGGGGGCCGGTAAAATGTTATTCCTGATTTAAATTGCTTCTTCCTATATTACAGCTTTAAATCAAGATAAAATCAGGCTTGTTCAAAATTAATCATTAACTATGAAATGGTTCAATCAACCCGGCACATGGAAAGGAAATGCTGCCAGTTTAACTTTTATTGTAGAGCCGGATACGGATTACTGGCAGGTTACTCATTATGGTTTTAAACGTGATAACGGACCTTTTTATTTCCAGGAAATAGAAGTGGATTTTGAAGCCAGTGTAAAAATAACCGGTCACTATCAGGAACTTTTTCATCAGGCAGGGTTAATGATCAGGATAGATGATAAGAACTGGATTAAAACAGGGATTGAATATGTAGATGGGGTCCAGAACATCAGTGCAGTAGTGACTAGAGAAGTTTCAGACTGGTCTGTTGTCCCAAGACATGATAGTCCTGAATCTGTTTGGTTGAAACTGCTTCGTAAAGGTGATTATGTAGAGATTAAATATTCTTTTGATCAGAAGAAATATGAGATGCTGCGCCTGGCTTATTTTCCGCCGCGAGTAAAAGTACAGATCGGCATGGTAGCTGCGGCTCCGGGTAAACTGAGTTTTCCGGTAACTTTTGAAGACTTTAAAGTGGAGGCTTTGAAATAAGTTTTTGAGGCTCTTTTTTGATAGTATATAAAGAAGGGGGGCCTTTATACAGGCCCCTTTCTTATTTGTCTAATAAGGATTACCTGTTTTTTTGACTTGCCACAAAAGGAGCCTTTTTCACATATGTTGTATCCGTAATCTGGGTAATCAGAAAGTCGGCAAGATCTGTCGTACTGATCAGTTCTTCCGGGCAGTCCTGTAAATCAACAATCAATCCCCGTCTTTCATTGGTTTGTTCAATCCATGGCAACCTGACAACTGTCCAGTCTATTTGACTTGTAGTCAGTATTTCATAGACTTTTTGCTTATCTGCCACAATCACCGGGAAGGTGCTTTTCATCCAGGCTGTACCTGCTAAGTTTTTGGCGCTTTTCTGATCTCCGGGAACTTCCAGGTTTGACCCGGTTAACAGTATATACCTTGTAATACCAGACTCTTTCATAGCTTTCATGATATTTAGCGTGGCCAGGCTTGAAATCAATTCTTCGTCTTTATTTTGGCCGATTGTACTGATCACCACATCACAATCTTTTAGTAATTGACGTGCGGTATCCAGATCTTTGATATCGCCAGCTACGATTTCTAATAAGGGATGGGAGATCATATAGGTTTCAGGGTTCCTGATCAGTGATTTTACGCTATATTTTTCTTTCAGTAATTCTTGAAGCAGGTATTGACCAGCTTTTCCTGTTGCGCCTAATAAGGCAACTTTTATAGATTGTGTCATTGATTTCTTTATAAAATATTTGAAAATATTGTGCATTTACCAGCTGTCGGATGTACAGATAGTATACACGGATTTGGTTTTCATCCGCTTGAAATAAGCGATATTTTATAAAGACAGTGGAATGCGTTAAATTTACATATTTTATCAATAACCTGTATATGAAGTTCCAGTATTTAGAGCCCGTTAGTAAAGGAGAGGTCCATCTGATTATTAATGAAGCCGGTTTTGACCGCTTATTTTTTCAGCATAGTCATTTGGAAAAATTCCTGACCATCGCCTGGAATAAAGGGGCCAAACAGGAAATTACCATTGATGGCGTAAAATATGATTTTCCGGAGCAGAGTGTTTTGCCCCTGATGGTTAATCAGTCTTTCCAGTTCGAAAAGCCAGAACAAATAGTGGCCTGGCAATATAACAGGAGTTTCTATTGTATTGTTGACCATGATAAGGAAGTAAGTTGCGTAGGCTTTTTATTTTATGGATCGACAGGTAATATGTTCATCAGGCTCAATGAAGAGGAGCAAAAAAAGATCACCCTTCTTTTTGAAATATTTATTGAAGAATTTAATACAGTCGATAATATTCAGCTTGAAATGTTGCGTATGCTGCTTAAAAGACTGATCATTATCACTACCCGGTTGGCAAAGGGACAATATGTAGCCGATAAAAATCTTACAGATGATAAACTTGATATTATTCGCCGTTATAATTTATTAGTGGAGAAACATTTTCGCTTACAACATCAGGTACAGTTTTATGCAGAGCTTTTAAATCGTTCGCCAAAAACGCTGTCCAATCTGTTTGCGATTTACAATCATAAATCGCCATTGGCTGTGATACAGGAAAGAATAGTGCTGGAAGCTAAGCGCTTATTGATTTATACAGATAAATCTGCTAAAGAGATTGCTTATGATCTGGGTTTTGATGACGCTGCATATTTTAGTAATTTCTTTAAGAAACATACTTCTTTTTCGCCTTCTGATTTCAGAAGTGCCAAAAGTGCTTAAGGCATTTGTTACAAACCTTCGGGAAGTTTCTCTATTCGGTGGGTACTGATGAAGCTGGATATTTGTGGTGTTCAATAAATGAAACTTAAACAACAGTTTCTGAAAGGACACTAAATTATAAGCACATGAAAACTTTCACAATTCCAACAAGAGAACAAGTAACACCAGCTAACCAGGCTATTTTTGATAATTTGAAAAACATGATCGGTTTCGTACCCAATCTGTACGCGACATTTGCACATTCTGACCATGCATTAGGAAATTTTCTAACTTTGCAAAATTCAAAAACTTCTATCAATGCTAAAGAACGTGAAGTTCTTAATCTGGTAGTGAGCGAAATCAATGACTGTTCTTATTGCTTAAGTGCACATACGGTTTTTGCGAAGAAAAATGGTTTCACTGACGAGCAGATTATAGAAATCCGTAAAGCAGAGATAACTTTTGATCCTAAACTTGCCATATTGGCTCAATTAGCTAAAAGTATAACTGAAAACAAAGGCCATGCGGATGCACAGCTTTTGACAGAATTTTATGAAGCTGGATATAATGAAGGAAACCTGGTTGATATCATCATGATCATAGGTGATAAAGTAATCACCAATTATCTGCATGCGGTAACGGAGATTCCCGTAGACTGGCCATTAGCACCATCTTTAAAATAAAACCATTGATAATGATGAAGGATTTAATTAATCCTTCATCATTAAATCAACAGTCGCATTGGCATCTGCAATAACTGATGCCGGATAGTTATTGATTTCCAGAATTCTGATTGCATTTCTTGTTTTCAACGGACCTTTCTTAATGGTATGATCAAAAACGAGTTCTTCTTCTGCAATAGTTTCAGAAAAATGATAGTGATCGTATTCTGTTTTCAGTAATTCGTTGAGCTCTGTATCATGCGTAGATACAAATACGAAATTATTGTTTTTTGCAAGGTAGGAGAGGATTGCTTTTCCAGCAGAGACTCTTTCAATCGTATTTGTTCCTTTAAAGATCTCATCGAGGATAAAAAAGCAAGGTTCTTCGCTGACAGATTCTTCAATAAAATTTTTGATGATCCTCATTTCTTCGAAATAATAACTTTTATCTTCCAGCAAACTGTCCGCAATGGTGATAGAAGAAAATATCCTGGAATAAGGCATGCTGAATTTTTTTGCCATACAGGTAAATAGTGTTTGTCCCAAAACCATATTCACACCTACTGACCTGATAAATGTCGTTTTTCCAGACATATTAGAGCCGGTCAGCAATAAATTTTTATGTTGCAGATCCAGGTCATTCGGGACGCAGCTGACGATTAACGGGTGTTTTACGCCAGTTATATCCATGCAGTTTTCCTGGTTGAAAACAGGCTTGCAATACTCACCTTCCCAGGAATGTCTTAAGGAGGCAATTGAAATAGCGGTATCTACTGTTCCAATAAATTTAAACAGGTTTTTTAAGGCTTCTTTTTTTGATCTTAATGAATCGATAATAGAATAGAAAAGTATAATTTCTACGTTAAATGCAATCTTAAGCAATTCAAATAACATATAGCCAATCATTACTGTATCAGCTTCTGCCATATTATCAAGTTTCACGCCGAGCATTTTTCTCTTTAAAGGAGTTAGTTCTTTAAGTAATGCTGCAGTTTCAGGGAAAGAGCTGCTGATCTTTACATCTGCATCTAATTTTTTAGCAGTTTCAAAAGCTTTGAGGAATTCTCCCAGGGAAGAAGTATGGACACTTACTTTATTTTTATTCCAGTAATGAATACCTGAATTGATGATGAATATCCCGAAAAAAACTAATAAAAAGCCAGGGTGAAAGATCGAAACAATCAGGCACAGCACGTTTAATAAAGAAAGGATATAGACGATCGGCATAAATTCGGGTGCCTCTATTTTTTTCGCATAAACGAGATCCTGAAAATAGTAGGAATCATTTTTCTCTAATAATTGCAGGGTCATCTGTGTGTCCAGTCTTAGCTTTTCATCTGCTGTAATGGTATCTGCAAATTTGTCCAGAAAGACTAAGTCCGTTTGATCTTTATCAATAGTTCTCAGTCTTGCATATAAAAATTGCTGCCCTATTCTGGATGTTGTCCTGTCAATGAGCTTGAAAATGTCATTGAGATATAAATCATCAGCTATTTTGTCTGAAATCAGTTGTAATTTCTGCGAGGATTCGTTAATGGTGTTTAAAAAATAGTTCTCTATTAAATCGATATCAATGTACCTGCTATTTTTCGGACTGCCCCAGTCCCGTTTAAATTCTTCAAGCTGTGTTTTAACAGAGAAGTTCTTTTTGTAAAGATAAATAAGCAGGTATATGGCAACCAGTGCAAGAATGATATAAGCTAGAATCAGCATTTGTGGTTATGATAATATGAAAAGATGCGAAATTTAGATAAAAAATAAGCAGCAAGAACACGATCAACAGATTAAATTTTATTTTAACACTGACTTTATATAGGGAATGTATGTTTGTGCAAGTAAAATATTTGGTTAGTATTTTCAAGTTAAGGTTTAGTTGATAAAAAAAATACCCGGGTGGATGTCCGGGTATTTTTTTTTTGTCTTATTTTTTTAAGTATAATTATTGAATAAAAGTTGCACTGGTTAAATTATTTATTACATTTGTAGTGTATTAGATGTCTAATACACCTAGACACTAAACCATGATAGAGATAAAAAACTTAACCTTTGGCTATAGTAAAAACTCATTATTGTTCAAGAACCTGAATTTAACATTAGAAGCAGGCCATATTTATGGTCTTCTTGGTAAGAATGGAGCGGGGAAATCAACTTTATTGAAAAACATAGCCGGACTCGTTTATCCTTTAGCCGGGCATTGTACCCTGAACCACTACAATGCGGCAGATCGTTTACCCGCTTTTTTGCAGGATCTTTTTTTTATTCCTGAAGAACTTTTCATGCCTGCACTAACTGCAATACAGTTTATGGAGAGTACAGCACATTTTTATCCGAATTTTGATGCTGCACAGTTCATTCAGATACTGAAGCAATTTGATGTGCCGCAGGACAGGCAATTGCACAAATTGTCTTTTGGGCAGCAAAAGAAAGTAATGATCGGTTTTGGCCTGGCAACCAATACGCCACTGCTAATTATGGATGAGCCTACCAACGGGCTGGATATTCCTTCTAAAATACAATTCAGGAAGATTATCGCTTCTGCTTTGACAGAAGAAAGGTGTGTGATTATTTCTACGCACCAGGTGAGAGATCTGGATAGTTTGATTGACACCCTGGTAATTCTCCATGAAAAAGAGATTGTATTGAATAATTCACTGGATAACATCGCTGAACGTTTGTCTTTTACGACAAAATCCCTGGCCAATGAAACAGATATACTCTATGTAGAAGAAAATGCAATTGGTATCAATACAATCAGCTTGAACAGCGGGCAAAAGTTCAGCAGGGTAGATATGGAAATGCTTTTTAATGCCATTATATCTGGTCACCAATCGATTATTGACAGCTTAAAATAACTTATATGAACAACATATTTAATCTTCAGCGCTTTTTTAAGCTATTTAATAAACATACAACAGAACACTACAAATCCTACCTGATATCGACTGCGGTTTTTATTGGCATTTTATCTTTAATGATGGGGTGTACCGCTTATTTAAGTGGTGGACAATTAGGTACAAATGCGCAGTTTGGCTATTTCTATATTTTTCTATTCTTATCAGGTGCAGTTTTCACCAGTATTATATTTGCCGGCCTGGGTGATAAAAAGAAGTCTATCCCTGCATTGACATTACCAGTATCACATTTTGAACGTTTTTTAGTGGGCTGGGTTTATTCTTATTTAATCTTTCAGGTAATTTTTATCATCTGTTTTTTTACGGTTGACCTGATTATAATCAATATAGGTAACCTGAACCCGGATGTAAAGAATGTATTGATTAATATGGGAGAGCATAAGGATAAGCTGCTGATTGGATTTTTGATCTTTGCTCTGCTGCATGGAGCAACTTTCCTTGGAGCTATATTTTTTGAGAAAATGCATTTCATTAAAACTGCCTTTGCTATTTTTATTGTGTTGATTATCATACAATTGTTGAATATTCCTTTGATGGATTTTTTCTTTAAAAATGGTACACGTGTACAACCCTTATTTGCTGGAGTATCCCTTCACGGGCCTGGTAAAGATGAACATATTTATATAGGGCCTTCTGATCATTCTTATACGATAGTGATTACGATGATCTTTGTCGTTACGCTGGTACTATGGGCAGCATCCTTTTTCAAACTGAAAGAAAAACAAGTATAAAATGGAATTTAGAGAAAACGAAGCTATATATCTTCAAATCGCAGCATTTGTGGGAGATAATATACTGATAGAGAAATGGATTGAGAAAATTCCTTCTGTCCGGGAACTTGCAGGAGATCTTCAGGTAAACCCGAATACCGTTATGCGTGCTTATGAATTTCTTCAGGTCAAAGAAATAATTATCAATAAACGGGGGATCGGTCTTTTTGTTGCTCCGGATGCTAAGGGAAAATTAAAAGACTATAGGAAGGAAAGGTTTCTTGGACAAGAACTTCCTGAGTTTTTTAGAAATATTTCTATGCTGGATATCAGTATAGAAGAAATTCAATCACGCTATGTAACCTTTATACAAACAAATAATCAACCTGAACAACCATGAAGACAAGTACAATGCTCATCCTCACCGCCCTCCTGATTATATTGGGATCTTTAGCGGCTTTTAATTATACAATCAAAGCTGCTTACCTAACCGGAGCATATAAAAACCGCTTTAAAGAAATGGATTTTACGGCTTTCATTGCAGTAGAAAAACTAAATCTGCAAACTGAAAAGCTGTCTTCTATTCAAATTGAATATGGAGATAAAGAAGGAATATGGATCTCGAAAAATATAAAAGATCTGGTAAAGTTCGATGTCAAAGGGAACGTATTGAACCTGAGTACATCCGAAACCGGAAAAAGAATTGGCTCTCAACGGGTTAATGGTATGATTACTATCGTTACTAAAAAACTGAACGCCATTACAACTACTCCATATTATATCTTAAAAAAAGATGAATCTTATTGGCCGGGTACCAGTGAGATCAGCTTGAAAGGCTACCACCTTGGGCAGTTGGATCTGCAAATTGCATCCTTCGTAGATGTTTCTCTGAACCAGATGGACATACAGACTTTAAACGCAACTGTTGGGACTAAAACAAGCCGGGGTTCTGAACTGACTTTATCTGAAGATACCAAAATTAATAACGCGACTTTGAATGTTCCCGGAGAGAGTAAATTGAATCTGCTTGATCCTAAAATTGTAAAAACAAATTACTTGTTATCAGATAGTGCAACGGTTTCCCTGAATGGAAAAGTTGTACAAATGATCAAATAAGCTTAAACATTGTAAATTCAGTATAAGCCACCTCTTTGTCAAAGAAGAGGTGGCTCTTTTTTTTGTTAAAATTGAAAATATCCGTTTAATGTTCTTTGGATTAGTGTTTTACTCTTTTTTTACATTTAATACTACTAAATCTATCTAGAATATATATCTTTGAAATAATGGACCCTGAAAGCGTCTGTAAAACAAAACAATCCTTAACCAAGATTTATTGACATGCAAAGTTTTAGAACGGAGCTGGAGAACCCGGTAGTAGAAAAAGATATCATAGATCTTGAACAAAAGATCCGTGCCTTCCGTGAAGGAAAAATACACGATGAGAAGTTCCGCAGTCTGCGACTGGCACGTGGTGTCTATGGTCAGCGGCAGCCGGGCGTGCAAATGGTGCGTATTAAACTGCCATTTGGAAAAGTCACCTTTAAACAATTATTACGCATTGCTGATGTTTCTGATGAATACGGAAGCGGAAACCTGCATTTAACCACCAGACAGGATATTCAGATTCATTATGTGAGCCTGGACCGTACACCCGAACTGTGGGCAGAGCTTGAACGTGATGATATAACTTTGCGTGAAGCCTGTGGTAATACCGTTAGAAATGTGACTTCTTCGCCTGATGCAGGGATTAACCCGGATGAATTATTCGATGTTTCCCCTTATGCGCAGGCCGTATTCAAATACTTTTTACGTAATCCTATCTGCCAGGAAATGGGCAGGAAAATAAAAATCTCTTTTTCAGCTACAGAGAAGGATACTGCTTTCAGCTATATCCATGATTTAGGGTTCATTCCTAAAGTGAATGAAAAAGGAGAACGTGGTTTTAAGGTCATGTTTGCTGGTGGATTGGGTGCACAGCCTTTTCTGGCCAGTGTGGTTCATAATTTTCTTCCCGAAGATCAGTTAATTCCTTATACAGAATCTGTTTTGAGGGTTTTTGACCGTCATGGTGAAAGAACAAATAGAAATAAAGCAAGGTTAAAATATCTGGTTCAAAAACTTGGACTGGAAGAAGTGACCCGTTTAATTGCAGAAGAAGTCACGGCGAATAAGTCAAAAAGTTTTGAAGTTGATCTGGGAACTGTGCCACTGCCTCAGTTACCTGAAGCAATTGGGGTATCTGATATCCGTCCTGCAGATGAGATCCATTATCAAAGATGGCTGGATACGAATGTATTCCCTCAAAAACAGAGTGGCTTTTATGGCGTATATATCAAAGTACCTGTAGGTGATATCAAAACTGATAAAGCCAGGTTATTTGTTGCGGCAATAAGACCTTATGTAGCTGACGAAATCAGGATTACACAGAATCAGGGCTTGTTACTGAAATTTGTCAGAGCAGAAGCGCTGATCCCATTATATACTGTATTAAATGAACTGGATTTTGCAGTTCCGGGATTTGATAGTGTAGGCGATATTACGACCTGCCCGGGTACGGATACCTGTAATTTGGGTATTGCAAACAGTATGTCTCTTGCAGCGGTACTGGAAGGGGTAATTCATGAAGAATATCCTGATCTGATTTACGATAAAGACATTAAGATTAAAATAAGCGGCTGTATGAATTCATGTGGTCAGCATGGCCTGGCACATATTGGGTTTCATGGAAGTTCGGTCAAAGCAAATGGAAAAGTTGTACCTGCAGTGCAGGTAATGATAGGCGGCGGAACCGTAGGTGATGGGGAAGGCAGGGTAGCTGAGCGTGTGATTAAAGCGCCAACTAAACGTGCACCGGCCATCCTGCGTACAGTTTTAGACGATTACAGCAGTAATTCTGGTGCTGAGGAGAGTTTCCACCAGTATTATGATGCGAAAGGTAAAGATCACTTTTACCAGTTATTGAAACCACTGGCAGATCTTACGGCTTTAAAAGACGAAGAATTTGTAGACTGGGGGCATGAGGAAACTTTTGTGACTGCCATTGGTGTTGGTGAATGTGCGGGTGTGGTGATTGATCTTGTGGCTACACTTTTACTGGAAGGGGAAGAGAAATTAGTATGGGCAAATGCTGCTTTTGAAGGCAAAGCCTGGTCTGATGCAATTTACCATGCTTACAGTGTTTTTGTGAATACAGCGAAAGCTTTATTATTAGATAAAAGTATCAGCAGCAGTACACAAACTGGGGTAATCAAAGAATTTGACGCCAATTTTGTTGAAACAGGTGAGGTGGTTTTACCTTCGGCTTTTAGCGAACTGGTCTTACAGATTAATAAAAATGAACCAACTGAAGAGTTTGCAACAGCTTATCTGGAGCAGGCAACACAGTTTTATTCGGCAATGAGAGCGAAGAGGGAGGCGCAGGTCAATGGAAATTAATTCAACAGTAAAAAGAAAAATCAGGGAGCCTAGAATTACACTGGTAGGTGCTGGTCCGGGAGATCCGGAACTGATCACGATGAAAGGTGCAAATGCATTGAAAGATGCAGATGTGATTTTATATGATGCCCTTGTCAATGAGAAAGTATTAGATTATGCTTCGGCTGATGTGATCAAAGTATATGTAGGAAAACGTTCTGGTGAACATTCTTATTCGCAGGAAGCGATCAATAAATTAATGGTTGATTATGCCCTTAACTACGGACATGTCGTTCGTTTGAAAGGTGGCGACCCATTTGTATTTGGCCGTGGTTATGAAGAATTGAATTTTGCGGCAGGTTATAATATCCCGGCACAAATGGTCCCTGGATTGTCAAGTTCTATTTCGGTACCTGGCTTACAGCAAATCCCGGTTACACACCGCGGACTAAGTGAAAGCTTTTGGGTTGTTACCGGCTCAACAGTTTCGGGAGCAATCTCCAATGATCTTTATGAAGCTGTGCGTACTAAAGCAACAGTAGTTGTTCTGATGGGCTTAAACAAATTGAAAGAGATTGTCAGACTTTATAAAGAGGAAGGAAAACAGAATTTACCTGTTGCTGTAATCCAGAGCGGTTCAACTGAAGAAGAAAAACTGGCTATTGGTATTGTAGATACGATTGAAGAGATCGTTCTGGAAAAAGGAATCGGGGCACCAGCTATTTTAGTATTTGGCGAGGTGGTTTCTCTGCATCCTCAATTTCAGCCGATTAAAGATTTTTTTGCAGCTATAAAAGAAGAGTTATAAACTGTGGAAGAACTTAAAGGCAATCAACTATTTCCTGTGTTTTTAAAGCTCAATCAGCTGCATACGGTTATTATCGGTGCAGGCCCTGTAGGGCTGGAGAAGCTGAATGCAGTGCTTGCTCAAAGTGAGCAGGCAGGAATTACGGTGATTGCTGAAGAGATTGCTGAACAGGTGTATGACCTGGCGAAACGCTCGCCGCAAGTAAAGCTTTTGAAGAAAAGTTATACAGCAGATGATCTTGTACAAGCTGATATAGTCATTGCTGCAACCAATAATAATGTATTAAATGAAGAGATCATACGTGACGCCCATGCTTTGAAATTACTGGTAAATGTGGCTGATAAGCCAGATTTATGTGATTTCTACCTGGGTTCTATCGTGAAAAAAGGAGACCTGAAAATAGCTATCTCAACCAATGGTAAATCACCAACCATTGCTAAAAGATTAAAAGAATTGTTTAATGATAACCTACCGGGTGAACTGGATATTACTTTGCAGCAAATGAGTTTATTACGTAATACTTTAAAAGGAGATTTCAATTCAAAAGTTAAGAAACTGAATGAGGTTAGTGCCGTGCTTACAGAGCCGGTTGCTCAGAAAAATTCTTTTCCAAAATTCAGATTGCTGGTCTGGTTAACCATTGTATTATCCATTGCAGTGCTGATTGCTGTTTTCTGGCAAAGGGAACCAGAGTTTCAGACTTTTGTAGCTGAAATTAATCCTATGTTCTACTGGTTCCTGGCAGGAGGGTTTATTTTCGCAATGGTCGATGGCGCGATAGGAATGTCTTATGGGGTAACTTCTACTGCTTTTTCATTATCTATGGGTATCCCGCCGGCTTCGGCCAGTATGGGTGTCCATCTTTCTGAAGTACTCAGTAATGGAATAGCCGGATGGATGCATTACCGGATGGGAAATATCAACTGGAAACTATTTAAGCTATTGATCATTCCAGGGATTCTGGGTGCTGTAACGGGCGCTTATCTATTGTCTTCATTAGAACATTACGGGACCTATATCAAACCATTTATCTCTTTATATACTTTGATACTTGGTGGTGTGATCCTTTCCAAAGCTTTTAATGTAGCTAAAAAAAGAGTGGGTGGAAAGATTAAGAAGATTACTTTATTGGGTCTTTTCGGTGGCTTTATTGACGCTGTAGGTGGTGGCGGATGGGGTTCTATTGTTTTATCCAGCCTGATTGCCGGCGGCAGAAATGCCAGGTTCTCTTTAGGAACAGTCAAACTTACCCGTTTCTTTATTGCGCTGATGAGCTCGCTGACTTTTATCACGATGCTGAAATCTGCACATTGGGAAGCGGTAGCCGGACTGGTTATCGGCAGTGCCTTAGCAGCCCCGATAGCGGCAAAAGTTTCTAACCGTATTTCGGTGAAGAGTATTATGGTCGCTGTAGGGATTATCGTAATTGCGGTGAGCTTAAGGAGTATTATTATGTTTATTATAAAAGTTATATAAAATGAAAGCGTACCTGGAAGAAATAGCTGCGCAAATAAAGGATCTGGGGCCCGTTGAAGCACTGTCCTTTTTAGCACAGAAGTTCCCCGGACAAATTACTTTTTCTACCAGCTTTGGCTGGGAAGATCAGGTGATTACTGATCTGATATTTGCTAATGATGTGCCTGTTAGAGTGTTTACACTGGAAACTGGCAGATTATTTCCTGAAACTTACTATGTATGGAACAGGACTTTGGAAAATTATCAGAAACCTATTCATGCCTATCATCCGGATGCGTCAGCACTGGAAGACATGGTTTCTAAAAAGGGGCCAAACAGTTTTTATGAATCTGTAGAGAATAGAAAAGAGTGTTGTTTTATCCGGAAAATAGTGCCTTTAAAAAGAGCGCTGAAAGGTAATAAATGCTGGGTTACAGGAATCAGGGCTGAGCAGTCTTTAAACAGAACAGACATGTCAAACCTGGAATGGGACGAAGAGAACCAGTTGATTAAGTTTCATCCTATTTTTTACTGGAGCCTGGATGAGGTCAAAGCCTATATCAGGAAAAACAATATCGTATACAATACACTTCATGACAAAGGATTTCCCAGCATCGGCTGCGCTCCCTGTACCAGGGCAGTTCAGGAAGGTGAAGATTTCAGAGCAGGAAGATGGTGGTGGGAAGATCAGTCAAAGAAGGAATGTGGTTTACATGCCACAAAATAAAGAGAAACACATGAGTAAATATAATTTAGATTATTTAGACGAATTAGAAGCAGAAGCAATTCATATTCTGCGTGAGGTAGCGGGGCAATTTGAGAAACCAGCATTGTTGTTTTCTGGTGGAAAAGATTCTATTACATTGGTCAGACTTGCTGAAAAGGCTTTCCGCCCGGGTAAATTCCCTTTTCCACTGGTACATATTGATACCGGGCATAATTTTGAAGAAACCATTACCTACCGCGATGAAATGGTAGCGCGTTTAGGTGAAAAACTGATTGTAGGTTATGTACAGGAATCAATTGATCAGGGTAAAGTGATTGAGCAAAAAGGTAAAAATGCGAGTAGAAATTCTTTACAGACTGTTACTTTACTGGATACAATTGCTCAGCATGGTTTTGATGCCTGTATCGGCGGCGCCAGAAGAGACGAAGAAAAAGCAAGGGCTAAAGAAAGGATTTTCTCTGTCAGAGATGAATTTGGCCAATGGGACCCTAAGCGTCAGCGCCCTGAATTATGGAATATCTATAATGGTAAAATCCATAAAGGAGAAAATGTAAGGGTATTTCCAATCAGTAACTGGACTGAACTGGATGTCTGGAATTATATCCGCAGAGAAAATATGAGTCTGCCTTCTATTTATTTTGCCCATAACAGGGATTGTATCACCAGAAATGGGCAGCTGATGGCTGCATCTCCTTTTTTGAATATGGATGATGCAGATATAGTGACTCACCGCAAAGTAAGGTTCCGTACGGTAGGGGATATGAGCTGTACGGCGGCAGTGGAATCTGATGCTGATCAGATTGATGATATAATAAATGAAATCAGCGCATCAAAAATAAGTGAACGTGGTGCCCGTCTGGACGATAAAGTGTCTGAAGCAGCGATGGAAGACCGCAAAAAAGGAGGATACTTTTAATGAATATACTTAAGTTTTTTACAGCAGGAAGTGTTGATGACGGGAAAAGTACCCTGATCGGCAGATTATTATATGATACAGATTCTATTCTGGCAGATCAGCTGGAAGCTCTGCAGCAGTCGAACCGCAAAAACGATGACGGAACAATTGATCTGGCTATTTTAACGGATGGGCTGCGGGCAGAAAGAGAGCAGGGAATCACAATTGATGTGGCTTATAAATACTTTCAGACGGAGAAAAGGAAGTTTATTATTGCAGATACGCCAGGACATATACAATATACCCGTAATATGGTTACAGGTGCCTCTACAGCAAATCTGGCCATCATTTTAGTGGATGCGAGAAATGGTGTGGTGGAGCAGACCATAAGACATTCTTACCTGGTTTCTTTGCTGGGTGTAAGTCATGTGGTTATTTGTATCAACAAAATGGACATGGAAGGTTACAGTGAAGAAGTATTCAATACGATCACTGAGAATTATAAAAAGATGGCTGCGAAGCTGAATCTGCAGGATATTACGTTTATCCCGGTAAGCGCTCTGAAAGGGGATAATATTGTGTATACTTCTGAGCATATGCCCTGGTATAAAGGGACTAGTCTGCTGGATTTTCTGGAAACTGTAGAAGTTACTGCTAACCGGGATCTGCATTATGCAAGGATGCCTGTGCAATGGGTTATCCGCCCTCAAACTGATGCGCTGCATGATTACAGAGGTTATGCAGGCAGAATTCTGAGTGGTACCTTTAAAGTGAATGATCAGGTCACTGTTTTACCTTCTGGCAGCAGTTCTGTAATTGACAGAATTGAGGTATTTGATCAGACACCAGACCAGGTTACCGCAGGGATGTCAGTTACGCTGCACCTGAAAGATAATATTGATATCAGCAGGGGAGATGTACTGGTTAATTCAAACTATTTGCCGCAGCGTTCTCAATTGATAGAAGCAGATTTGTGCTGGATGGATAATAAGCCAATGGACGATTCTATTACTTATTTCTTACAGCATAACAGTAAACTGACCAAATGTAAAATCAGAGAGATTTTGCATAAAGTAAATATCAATACGCTGGAAAAGGAACAGACTCATGAGTTTAAATTAAATGATATAGGCCGGGTAGTGGTTAAAACTGCCGATGAACTGGCTTTTGATCTATATACCGATAACAAAGCTAATGGCTCGGCGATCTTAATTGACGGGCGTACAAATTTAACGGTAGGCGCATTGATGTTCCGCGCTGTAGTAGAATAACAGGGATTTTATTTTTGTAATCAGGGGGCAGATTTTATAGTTTGTCCCTTTTTTGATAGATAAGGATTTTATTAGATATTTATAAATAACTGGCATTATATTAGTCGCCGTTATAAAAATGGATTTTAAATTATTTAAAGAGATGTTGAAACGTATATTACTGGTAATCTTCACTGCATTTGCAATGGCCTGCCAGGCTACTCCGAAACCACTACAGCATGTTGAAGGTATCCCTAATATTAAGCCCGATGAGAAACAAAGTTTAGTCTGCAGGCAGATTGTCACGCTGGTAGAAAATTATAGCTATAAAAAAGTAGCAATCAATGATTCCATTTCATCTCTTATACTGGATAAATATATCAAAGCATTAGACCCTTACCGCAATTATTTTCTGGCTTCGGATATTCAGGAGTTTGAACAATTCAGAACTATGCTGGATGATGCTTTCAGGGTTGGAGACCTGAGTATCCCATTTTATATTTTCAATGTTTATTCTAAAAGATATAATGAGACCCTGAATTATGCGATGGCTCATATTAAAGATAAATATAATTTTAATCAGCAGGATACTTATGTTTTTGACAGGGCGAATATGCCCTGGGTTACTTCTGTTGCTGCGCTGAATGATATCTGGAAAAGAAAGGTTAAATATGAACTGATCAATTTAAGGCTTGCCGGAGGAACAACGGAAGCTAAAAATGCAGAATCTTTAACTAAAAGATATCAGAACCTTAAACTGCAGTCTTCTAAATTGAATAATCAGGATGTATTTCAGGTGATTATGGATGCTTTTACAGGCACGATAGACCCGCATACAAATTACTTTAACCCGGCTAATGCAAGTGAGTTTAATGAACAGATGTCACGTTCAATAGAAGGAATTGGTGCCTATCTGCAATCGGTAAATGATGTGTTGAAGATTGCGGAAGTTACCCCTGGGGGACCGGCTTATAAAAGTAAATTACTGCATGCAGGTGACCGTATTATTGCTGTAGCACAGGAAACAGGAGATTTTGAGGATATTATTGGCTGGAGACTGGACAATGCTGTAGCTAAAATAAAAGGGCCCAAAGGAACTAAAGTAAGATTGAAAATCATTCCTGTAGGTCACGATATGTCTTCAAAACCGGTAATTGTGGAGATTACCAGGGAGAAGATTGTGATGGAGGATCAGTCTGCTAAAAAAGAGGTGAAAACTATTAAGTCTAATGGTAAGCCTTATAAGATTGGTATTATCAGTGTCCCTGCATTTTATGTAGATGCGAAGGCCGCAATTGCTGGAGAAACTAATTATAAAAGTACAACCCGTGATGTAAAACTATTAATTGATACACTCAAAGATAAGGATAAAGTAGATGCGATTGTCATGGATCTTCGTGCCAATGGCGGCGGATCTTTACTGGAGGCTATTAACCTGACGGGGTTATTTATTGATAAGGGACCGGTAGTTCAGGTTAAGGATGTGAAAGGCGAGATAGAAGTAGATAGTGATGAAAATGCCGGAGTGGCCTGGAATGGCCCTTTTGGAGTCTTGGTAGACCGTGCAACGGCTTCTGCTTCAGAGATTTTTGCTGGTGCTATACAAGATTATGGAAGAGGGATCATTATAGGTACACAAACTTATGGTAAGGGTACGGTACAGCAGCCAATTGATTTAAATAAGCTGGTTAATCCGTCTGTCCTGGAGCGTCTGGCCAGTATTGCAAAGAGAAATACTACTGCAACCGGTAAGAAAAAAGTGAACGGTGATACTGATGTTCAGTTAGGTCAGATTAATTTAACTATTGGTAAGTTTTACCGTGTGAATGGCAGTAGTACGCAACATAAAGGGGTAATGCCTGATATTACTTTGCCGTCTTTTTACCCGATGGATAAAATAGGAGAGGATACCGAACCTTCGGCATTGCCATGGGATGAGGTTCAAAAATCTAATTTTATAGCTGTAGCTGATCTTGCTCCTATTAGAACTGAACTGTCTAAACTGCATGAGGCGAGAATGGAGAACTCTCTGGATTATAAAATACTGATCCAGGATATTGCAGATATGAAAAAACGTAATCTGGAAACATCGGTTACGCTGAATGAAAATAAACTGAAAGCAGAAAGAGATAGTCTGGAAGTAAAATCGTTAGAAAAAGTCAATAAGCTGAGAGCGACAAGAGGGCTTGCCCCAGTTAAAAAAGGTGATAAAATCAAGAAGGAGGAGAGCTTTGACTTCCTGGAAGATGAAACTTTAAAAGTAATGGCAGATTATATTCAGCTAAAGCCTGTAGTTTAATCATAAAATACTATCTTAAGAAGCCGTTTAAAATGAAAGTTTTAAACGGCTTCTTACATTTTAAACATTAGCTGAAAACAAGAATTATTAAATCATTCTTCTATGGACTTATTACTCGTGCTGTCTGGGATAATTATCCTGCTGATCCTGATCCTTAAAAAAGTAAGCCCGATGCTTGCGCTGCTGATTGTAGCGGTGGTAACCGGCTTAATGCTGGGTTTACCTGTGCAAAAGGTAATGAACTCCGTCAGCGAAGGTATAGGTCATACCATGGGAGATATGGTGATGGTGCTGGCTCTGGGGGCTATGGTTGGTAAACTGGCAGAAGATAGTGGTGCTGCGAAGAAAATAGTCTTTGTACTGGTCCGGATTTTTGGAATTAAGAACATCCAATGGGCAGTATTGCTGACAGGTATACTGGTTGGGATCCCTTTGTTTTATAATGCAGGTTTTGTGGTATTAATTCCATTGGTCTTTACGATTGCTTCGGCAGCTAAACTCCCTAAACTGTATGTGGGTATTCCAATGGCTGCCGCACTGTCTGTTACCCATGGTTTTCTGCCACCTCATCCCGGGCCCGTTGCTTTAGCGAGTATTTTTCACGCAGATATTGGCCGCACACTTATTTACGGTTTGATCATCAGTATTCCTGTAGCTATTATAGCAGGGGTCTTTTTTCCAAGAGCAATTATTAAACTGCCTAAAGGGAACAGGGAACATCAAAAGCTTGACCTGCATGGAGAAGAAAATCTGCCTTCTGCCTTAAAAAGTTTCATCATTGCACTTTCCCCGATATTTTTTATTGTAGTAGGTACTGTAGGCGTTTTAATCACTGATAATCTCGCAGCACAGCATAT
The DNA here is from genome assembly GCF_014200605.1 of Pedobacter cryoconitis. GTDB lineage: Bacteria > Bacteroidota > Bacteroidia > Sphingobacteriales > Sphingobacteriaceae > Pedobacter > Pedobacter cryoconitis_B. The sequence goes on from NZ_JACHCE010000001.1 coordinate 680,666, forward strand.
ACTTACCTTTATTGCCAATCCTACGGTTGCTTTGACAATGGCAATTATCATCACGATATTTATACAGCAGATCCCGATGCAAAAGGCGATGGACTCTTGCGTAGAAGGCGTGAAGAGTATTGCGATGATTATCCTTATTATTGCTGCGGGAGGTGCTTTTAAGCAGATTCTTGTAGATAGTGGAATTGGTGATCAGGTGAAGACGCTGACAGCTGGTATGAACGTTTCGCCATTAGTGCTGGGCTGGCTGATTGCAGCTTTACTAAGAGTTACCCTGGGCTCTGCTACAGTAGCAGCACTTACAGCCTCGGGCATGGTAATTCCATTTATTACTGCCGGGGCCTCACCAGAATTAATGGTACTGGCTGTTGGAGCAGGCAGTTTAATGTTCTCTCATGTCAATGATACTGGTTTCTGGATGTTTAAAGAATATTTTAACCTGAGTTTGAAAGAGACTTTTAAGACCTGGACAGTGATGGAAAGTCTGGTTTCAGTGCTTGGATTGCTTGGTGTGATCCTGCTCAGTCAGTTTGTATAAAAGTAAACCAGGTTTCAACCGGCAAATGCAGGAATAACGGGCTACACTGTTTGTGCAGCATATCCATTTGCTTAAAGGCTGGTTGAAACCTGATTGGAGATTAGAACCTGGTATATACTGCCAGTTGAACTATATTATTCATGGAATTAGTACTGCTTCCTTTCACGGCCTGATTCATATAACCGGCCTCCAGATCGAACTTCTTACTAAACCGGTATCCTAATGCCCCATAGGCTCTGTTCTGATCAAAGAAATGACCACTCAGTTTCTCTTTATTTTGAATATTGAAGAAAATTTCATTTTGCAGTGCTGCAAATAATCCTTTTTCAAAGTTTTTGACTTCTTTCTCTAAGGGGATAATCAAACGGACAAAGTATCTTAGTCTTTGTGCAAATACATCTTCATCACGTATTTTCTCTACAAATCTTTGTTCCAGTCTGAATCTGTGGCTTACACTAATTGTACTGATCTTGTGCTTATGAATGTATTGCTGCCAGATTCTATGTTCTGTTAGTTTATGTTCACCCAGATCATCTGCCTGGTTATGGGTTTCACTTAACAGATAGCCGAGTGTAATATCATTTTTATCATTTAAAAAATAAGTTATACCTGGTCTGAAAAGGAAGTTCTTTACATTACTCCAGTTGTCTGCAGATCTGACCTGAACATCAAGGTGGGTACCCCATTTCTTATTGATCTTCGTATTGTTCAGCAGGAATAGCCAGCCGCTATTCTGATAATTGGTTTGGGCATTGATTGTTGTACCGGCAAAGCACAGGACAATCAGCAAAAAAAAGGAATTACGCTTCATCTGATTTTATTTGTGTGTCTGGCTAAAATAAGAACAATATTTAGGAATACAGATCTGCCTTGAATAAAAAACAGGATTGCATGAGCAATGCAATCCTGTTAAATCTTAGCCTGTTGAACCTGAACAGGCAATAAATCCATATTATTTAACGATCAGACCACGGCTTTTCTCCATTGGGCCAATCTTAGGATCATGGCCTCTGAATTCACGGAACATCTTTCCATAATCTTCTGTATTTCCTTTAGATAGGATCATATCACGGAAACGCTGGCCATTAACCCTTTTTAGACCACCATTCTCTTCAAACCAGGAATAAGCGTCATCATCCAGCATCTCTGTCCACAGATAAGCATAATAACCAGCAGCATATCCGCCGCCCCAGATATGCGAGAAATAAGAAGTACGGTAACGGGATGGTACTTCAGGAAGATCCAGTTTCAGTTGATGTAAAGAGGCCTGCTCAAATTTATCCGTATTTTGCAAAGGGGCTTTGGCTGAAAGTTTGTGCCATGCCATATCTAAAGATGCAGCAGAAAGGATTTCAGTCAGGTTATAACCCTGATTAAAGGTGGCAGCCTTTTTAATTTTATCTACCAATACCTGTGGCATTAACTGGCCGGTTTTGTAATGAACAGCATAGTTTTTGAATACCTGCTGATTTAAAGCCCAGTGCTCATTGAACTGAGAGGGGAATTCTACAAAATCACGTGCCACATTTGTTCCGGATAGGGCTGGATATTTCTGGCTGGCAAATAAACCATGTAAACCATGTCCAAATTCATGAAACATCGTAGTTACATCACTAAAGCTAATTAAAGCAGGTTGCCCATCGGCAGGTTTAGTGAAATTACATACATTATAAATTACTGGTTTAGTACCCATTAATTTAGACTGGCCAACCAGGTTAGACATCCATGCGCCACCCGATTTGTTATCACGCTTAAAATAATCACAATAGAATAAGCCTATAGTTGATTTATCCTGATCGAAGACCTCAAATACTCTGACATCTTTTTGATACACAGGAAGATCATGACGTTCTTTAAATGTTATTCCATAAAGTAGGTTTGCAGCGTAAAAAACACCATTCTCCAATACTTTATTCAATTCGAAATAGGGCTTTACCTGGTTTTCGTCCAGATCATATTTTTGTTTTCTCACCTTTTCTGCATAATAATCCCAATCCCAGGGCTGGATTTTAAACCCTCCTTTTTCCAGATCTGCCTGAGCCTGAATATCAGCAGCTTCGAGTTTCGCTTTCGCAGTAGCAGCGGGAACCAGTTTAGCAAAAAAGGCATCAACAGCAGCAGGTGTTTTAGCCATCTGATCCTGCAGTTTCCAGGTTGCATAATCAGGAAAACCCATTAATTTAGCTTTGTCTGCACGAATTTTTGCAATACGTACAATGGTGCTTCTGGTATCATTTGCGTCCTGTTTCTCTGTACGGTCCCAGGAAGCATTAAATAATTTTTCACGTGTTGCCCGGTTAGTCAGTGCTTGTAAAGAAGGTTGTTGGGTAGTATTTTGCAAAGGGATCAGCCATTTTCCATCTTGTTTATTTGCTTTTGCATTTTGTGCAGCAGCATCGAGTTCTCCTGGTGAAAGTCCTGCCAATTCTGCTTTGTCAGCAACGACAAGCGCACCGGCTTTATTTGCTGCAAGTAACAGGTTGGAAAATTTTGCACTTAAAGAAGCTTCTTCTTCATTTAGTTTTTTTAGTTTGTCTTTATCATTATCTGATAACTTGGCACCAGCCAGTTCAAATTGCTGCTCATAATATTCAACGAGGCGTTTGTCTTCGTCATCAAGTTTGAGTTGTTCACGGTTATTGTAAATTGTTTGTACACGTTTAAATAATTTGGAGTTCAGGTAAATGGCATCCTGGTGCGCTGCTTGTTTTGGCGCGATTTCTTCTTGTATCTTTTGTAGTTTAGGATTTGTATTTGCACCTGTTAGTGCGTTAAATACATTATTGGCCCTTGTTAACATCTGACCGCTTTTTTCCATAGCGACCAGGGTGTTTTCAAAGGTTGGGGCAGCTGTATTATCTGCTATTTTTTGCATTTCATCCAGTTGGATTTTCATTCCTTCCTCTAATGCAGGCTGGAAATCATCATCCTTGATCTGATCAAATGCTGGGGTCTGATAGGCCAGTTTACTTGTATCAGCAAAAGGGTTGGCAGAAGATGAACGGGTTTCTCCGTTACCGGATTTATCGTTGTTGTTACTGCAGGATGCTGTAACAGCAATAATTGCCATAAGCGGCATGATAAATATCTTATTCATAATTTATTATAAATGGTTTAGCCGAATTTACATAAAATTGTGATGGGCTATCTTTAATATTTTCCCAATACAGCTAAGAGGTGATCAATATCAAAAGGTTTGGAGATATAATCATCAAAGCCAGCGCTGGCATATTCCTTTTGGATATTGTAATTACAACTCAGGGCAAGTACCGGAAGCTCAGGAAAGTCTTTTTTGATGGATTCGCATAAGCAGGTACATTCCACACCCGAGAGCCTGAAGTCAAGTAAAACCAGGTGGGGGTTAAAGCTGCTTATCTGTGCAGCTACGTCTTTATAATGCAGAATAGGCAACACCTCGAAACTTGCATCCTCTAAAAGGAAAGTCAGCGTTTCGAGCAGGTCGAAGTCAGTATCCTGTACAATTACTTTTTTCATCAGGACTCATTTTTTTATTAATAATCAAAAAATGAGTTTGAGAGCATTTGATGACTAACTAAATATAATTATTTTTTTACTGATTAAATATAAAATATCAAACTCCTTTCAGGAATGTTACTGTTTTCTTAAAAATGCTTTTGTCAGGGGTTAATCAGATAAATACAGGGTTATATGGATTTCTGCATGATTCCTAATTTTAAGCATTAAATTGCTATTCATGAAAAATTCGCGTATATTTTAGCCTGATTAAAACCTAATTGATACTATATGCCTGAATTACCAGATTTAGAAATTTTCAGCCGTAATCTTGAACATCATTTAAAAGGAAAGCAGCTGAGAGAAATTGTAGTGAAAAATCCTAAGAAACTGAATGTTTCTGTCAAAGAATTAAATCTTTCTATCGAAAATCAAAAGCTTATTAATGTATCCCGTTCGGGTAAAGAACTATATTTCGAATTTGAAAATAAAGCTGTATTAAGTTTCCACCTGATGCTGAAAGGTGAACTTCATTTCCTTAAAAAAGAAGAAAGTCCAAAACATAGTATTCTTGAAATGCATTTTAAAGATGGCAGCCATCTTTGTTTAACTGACTTTCGTGGAATGGCAAAAGCGACACTTAACCCTGCTGAAGATCCTGCTCCGGATGCTCTGGCCAAAGAAATAGATGAACATTTTTTTAAAAACATCTTTGCTTCAAAAAAAGCGGCTGTTAAAAATGTGTTATTAGATCAGCATGTGATCAGGGGAATAGGTAATGCCTATGCAGATGAAATTTTATGGGAAGCAGGAATCTCTCCTTTCTCATCAGCTTATAAAATACCAGTTGAAAAGCTGAAAGATCTGGCCAAAGCAGTAAGGCATGTCTTAAAAAATGCCGTTGAACAGATCTCCAAAACACATCCGGCTATTATTAGCGGAGAAGTGCGGGATTTCCTGAAAATCCATAGTCCAAAGAAAACACACAGCCCATCGGGTGTACCTATAATCATTGTGAAAACAGGAGCCAGAAAGACTTACTATACAGAAGAACAGGAAATCTATAATTAAATACCTGCTTTATTATTCTTTGTATTTGTTTAAAATAAAAATTTATAACTTCATCAGCTCAAATAAGCCATTATTGATCATGGCTGAAGGTATAGATTTTTAAAATGAAGAAACAAATCAGTTCTGATAAAAAAGGCCCTCCGGGAATTTTCAGCCTGTTGAAACCTTATCGGGTAATGGTTATTCTGCTTATTCTGTTTGCTTTATTCAGCAATGGATTAAACTTATGGCTGCCCAGAATGATTGGTCATGGGATTGATGCTTATAATGCAGGTACGTTCTCTTATGAAGCTATTATTGTAGAATTTACGGTTGTATCTGTAATTATATTTATATTCAGTTATCTGCAGGGGATTGTACAAACTTATGCTTCTGAGAAGGTAGCACGTGACCTGAGAACCAGAATTACTCAAAAGATTTCTAATCAGAGTTATGCTTTTATTGAGCAAACAAGTCCTTCAAAATTACTGACTAATCTGACTTCTGATGTAGATTCAGTTAAGCTTTTTATTTCACAGGCGATAGTCTCTATAGTCTCTTCTATATTTATTATTATCGGAGCTACTATCTTGCTGCTGAGTATTAACTGGAAACTGGGTTTAACGACCATTTGTATTATTCCAATTATAGGTGGTGCTTATTATGTCGTACTGGGTAAAGTAAAAGTCCTGTTTAAAAAGAGCAGGGAAGTTATTGACTGGTTAAATAAAGTAATTAATGAAAGTATTCTTGGGGCTGCACTAATTCGTGTAATCAATTCTCAGCAACTGGAATATGAGAAGTTTTTTAACGCAAGTACACAGGCAAAAACTATTGGTATTTCTATACTGCGTTTGTTTGCATGGCTGATTCCAATTATCGTTTTTACAGCAAATATGGCTGGATTAACTATCCTGGCTCTGGGTGGGCATTATGTAATTAAAGGCAGTATGACCATTGGTGATTTTGCTGCTTTCAATAGCTATCTTGCTTTATTGATTTTTCCAATTTTGGTTATTGGTTTTATGAGTAATGTAATTGCACAGGCTACAGCTTCATTTGGAAGGATCAGCCAGGTATTGAATGCAAAGGATCCTGCCGAAAAAGGTACAATTACACAAAATCTTACCGGTGCAATAGCTGTTGAACATGTTAGCATTACTTACGGCGAGAAATCTTCGGTAAAGGATATTTCTTTTAAAGTAGAACCGGGCGCTAAAATTGCGATTATTGGCCCAACTGCCGCAGGGAAATCCCAATTACTTTATCTTTTGACAGGTCTTATATCCGCCAGTTCAGGAAAAGTATTGTATGACGGAAAACCAATAGAAGAGTATCAGTCAGAAGCTTTCCATGCACAAGTTGGTTTTGTCTTTCAGGATAGTATCATGTTTAACATGAGTATCCGCGAAAATATTGCTTTCAGTGATCTGGTAACAGATGAGTCTCTTGAAAAATCGATTGCTACTGCAGAATTGAAAGACTTTATAGATGCAATGCCAGAAGGTTTAAATACAAAAGTGTCAGAGCGTGGATTGAGTCTTTCGGGAGGACAAAAACAACGGATTATGCTGGCCCGTGCTTTAGCACTAAACCCTAAGATCTTATTGCTGGATGATTTCACCGCAAGAGTAGACCCGCAGACCGAACAAAAAATACTGGCCAATATCGCTGCTAATTATCCGGGGCTGACATTGATTTCAGTTACACAGAAAATTGCGGCTGTAGAGCATTATGAAAAAATTATTCTGCTGATGCAGGGCGAATTACTCGCTGCCGGAACTCACCGCGAACTGATGGACACCTGTCCTGAATATGTACAGATCTTTAATTCTCAACAAAGTACTGCCAATTATGAATTATAACCTGAATAGTCTGCCGGCAGGAGAGTCCAGAAGTTCTACCTGGTCTGGGGTAAAGAGCCTGCTGAAATTGGTTGAGCAAGAAAGAAAGACCCTGATTATAGCCCTGTGTGCAGTATTACTGAATGCCTTTCTAAATTTATTGGGTCCTTTTTTAATTGGACATACCATTGATAAATATATTCTGACCAAACAATATCATGGCGTACTGGTATTTTCAGGAATACTTTTGGCCATGTATGTGACGGCTTTTGTAAGCAGTTATTTCCAGACCAAGTTAATGGGGGGATTAGGACAGCGTATTATTTTTGAATTGCGGAACTCAATCTTTAATAAGATCCAGCAGCTTCCTCTTGCTTTTTTTAATGAAAATAAAGCAGGTGATCTGATTTCCAGGGTAAATAATGACACGGATAAACTGAGTCAGTTCTTCTCACAGGCGCTAATGCAATTCATCAGTAATATTGTGATTATGACTGGTGCGGGTATATTTTTGGTAGTCATTAATCCTGAACTCGGACTGGCTGCTTTAGTACCTGCTGCTTTTATCTTAATTTTCACCAAAGTGGTTTCTCCCTGGATCAAGAAAAAGAATGCACTAAACCTGAAAAGTACGGGGGCTATGAGTGCTGAAATCCAGGAAAGCCTGAATAATTTTAAGGTTATTATTGCGTTTAACAGGCGTGATTATTTCAGGCAAAGATTTCATCAGGCTAATCAGGATAACTATAAAACTGCGATTGGTGCTGGCCTGGCCAATAATATATTTTTGCCTGTATTTGGCTTTTTCTCTTCTATAGCACAGCTAACGGTATTGTCTTTTGGTGTTTATCTGATTACCAAAGGCTATTTTACGATAGGTCTGCTAGTGAGTTATCTTTCTTATGCTACGAATTTTTACAATCCGCTGCGTCAGTTAGCGGCATTATGGACTAGTTTCCAGCTTGCTTTAGCAGGATGGGACAGGATTTCTCAGATATTATCCCTTAACAATAACCTGGTAACAATAGGTTATGACGATACTGTCAATCCAACTAATGCTGTACTCGAGTTCAGAAACGTACATTTTGGTTATCCTGGAGGATATGAGATTCTGCATAATATAAGTTTTGCTATGGAACAAGGCAAAACTTATGCACTGGTAGGGCCAACGGGTGGGGGTAAAACAACTACAGCTTCTTTAATGGCACGTTTATATGATCCTTTAGAAGGGACGATATTGTTAAAAGGTAAAGATATACGTACTTACAGTCCTGAGGAACGCGCAGAAAAAATAGGTTTTATTTTACAGGAACCGTTTTTATTTACCGGAACAGTAAGGGAAAATATCTTGTATAGTAATGCCTTATATCGTAAATTCAGTAATGAACAATTTATAAAAGTATTACAGGAGGCTAAACTGGAAGGTTTGCTCAATACCTTTGACAAGGGACTCGATACTGAAATTTTATCTGGCGGGGATAGCCTGAGTATAGGCCAGAAACAGCTGATTGCATTTATGCGGGCTGTTTTGCGTAAACCAGAGTTATTAATTCTGGATGAAGCTACGGCTAACATCGATACGATTACAGAGCAATTGCTTGGACAGATTCTGTCTAACTTACCCAAAGAGACTACGCTGGTAGTTATAGCGCACCGCTTAAACACAATTGAAAATGCAGATGAGATATTCTTCATCAATTCGGGAGAAGTGACAAGGGCGGGATCTTTTAAAGAGGCGGTAGACAGATTAATGCACGGAAAGAGATTGAGTTGATTTCTTATAAATTATTAAATATGGCAGTAACTAAATATAATTCAGAAGATATCATTCCTATAGTTGTTCATATACTGAGTTTTTCTACGATGAAATTTGCAGAATATGGTTATCGCTCGATCGTAGAAAATGAGGTAACTCATTTAAAAGGACTGGATGAGAGTGATATTACCCCAGTGATGTATTTTGAATTACTGGAAGCTTCGGACGACGAAATATCTGTGGCCATCAGGGATTGCATTGCTCATATAGATGCAACAGTGGATACTTTCTGTTTATTATATGGGTTGGATCTGGATGTATTGTATTCTGATGAACGGATACATGAACTGGCTTGTGCTTTATATTTTGATCTTTGTGATTATACAGAAGGTGTGATAGAAGAAGATATGGAAGGAGCAATTACAGAATTACCTTTTGCAACTGCCAATGCGTTTTTCTTTTTGTGCAAGCTGGTGCTTCAGGAAGAAATTGACCATGAATTTCTGATGGAAGACGGATTGCTTGGAAAGGGATTTGATGAATTGGAGTTTATAGATACTTCAAATAATAATGTGGCAATCCTGCATGATCTTGTTCGTGAGATTATGCGCATGAATTTAAAGATTTCAGATATTTATACCAACCGGAATAGCCGGGTCTTGTAAATACTTCTTTCTGCTCTGGAAATAAACAAAATGTTTGTTTTGATGTTCTGTTATTACAAATAAGTTATTGCTATGAATAAGTTGGTTTTAATCAGACATGGGCAAAGTGAATGGAATCTTGAAAACAGATTTACAGGCTGGGAGGATGTAGATTTAAGTGAAAAGGGCAGGGCCGAAGCTATACAGGCTGGTCGGTTACTCTCAGAAGCGGGTTTTACTTTTGATATGGCTTATACTTCTGTTCTTAAAAGGGCTATCAAAACTCTGCATCTTGTGCTGGAAGAAATGGATGCACTCTGGATTCCGGAGATCAAAGCATGGCAGCTTAATGAAAGGTATTATGGAGCCTTACAAGGGCTTAATAAAGCCGATACTATAGCAAAGTATAGTGCAGAACAAGTATTGATCTGGAGACGGAGTTTTACGGTTCCTCCTCCTGCAGTAACTGAAGATGATATACGTGCACCCTTTAATGATATACGTTATGCAGGGGTAGACCCCTCTCTTTTACCTTTAACAGAGAGTCTTGAAACGATGATGAAAAGGGTTATTCCTTATTATCAGAATGAAATATCCCCGGCACTTAAAAGTGGTAAACATATCCTTATTGCTGCTCATGGAAATACGCTGAGAGGACTGGTCAAATATCTTGATCAGCTTTCGGACCAGGATATTGTGAACTATGAGGTTCCAACCGGGGTTCCTTTGGTTTATGAAATGGATGATAGCTTTATGCCTTTGCGTAAATATTTCCTCCATCCGCAAAATCAGGAAGGAGCTATTTAGGCTCCTTTTTGCATTCTACTGGTGCATAGGTAAATCTTCCCTGCCCAAAATCTATAGGTATATCTTTTCTAAAGTAAGTTCTGCCCATTGTAGTTTCCATTTTTCCAATACCCATAATCAGTTTGCCATCTTTTTTTAAGAACGCAAGCGGATTTTTATAGACCACAGGTTTTTTTCCTATTTTAAAGGTATAATTGACAATTAAAGTATCACCTTTAAAAGTTCCCTCAATTTCCCCGTTATTATTATCTTTCTGATCATAACTAATGATCAGATTTCCCTTAACCTTTTGCTTGCTAAAAGAATCAAGTTCCATTCTTGCAGTATCTTTTCCATCAATGGCTATATAGCAGGTTGTAGAGATAGCTTTTTCAGGTGGTTTGGCAGGACTGTTATTTTGAGTGCAACTGTATAATGCTGTTGACGACAATACCGTAAAAAGTAGAAGGCGATTTCTCATATGCTTTATTTTATTTAAATATATAAATTAGATGCTTTAGTCTGCTTATTTCCATATTACGGAGTTTTATTTATTCTCTTTCTTTAACCACTCATTTACTTTACGTTGCAATACAGTATCTGTTTTATTGAACATCATTGCTTTGGCATAAGCAGGGCTGATATCATCGTTCAGTGTGATCCAATATAATTCCGGGTGCTTTTTCTGCTGATATTTAGCTTCCGTTTCATCTGTAAACATAACATCTGCATTGTTGTCTAATAAGGCTTTAAAAACTTGCTGGTTATCTGGTATGACATGAATGGTTGCCCGCTGAATATGCTTTTGAGCAAAAATTTCATTTGTTCCCCCTATATTCTCCATGATGCGTACAGCTGGCTGATCTATACTGTTAAAATCTTTAAACCTGTTACGGTCAGCTAAACGGAATACTGCAACCTTACGATCCATCAGCAGGGGCACAGAGAAATTAAATTGCTTTGCTCTGGCTGCATTGACTGAAATTCCGCCTATTGCGATATCAAATTTGCTGGTCAGCAGATCTGTACCAAGATCTTTCCAGGTCGTTTTGATGAAAATCACTTTTTTGCCCAGATCTTTACCCAGGCGTAAAGCGAGGTCAATTTCATCTCCCTGAAATTGATGTGTCAGGGTATCAAAGCTGGTCAGGGGTGGATAGTCGCCAGTAGAACCAACCCGAAGAACTGAACTGTTTATGCTGAATGATTCTGAACTGTTTGTGGTCTTGACGGGTGGTTTTTTGATGAGCTGAGCACGACAGGCAATAGCCAGAAGGGGGATCAGACAACATAAAAGATAAAGACGAAAAAGAGGTTTTTTAGAATCCATGTCAGTAATGATCAGATAAAGGGGGCAGGTAAAAAGATACAGGGCCTATCCAATACAATGCCCCCATAATTTAGGCAATTATGAGGGCATTTATGCTAATCAAAAGAAATTAATCTTTTAGTTTACACCACCTTTACGGGTAGGTTTTACAACAGGAGGCCATGTACCCGGTTCACCGGTTTTTGGGTTAACAGGTAAGACCACTTTCTCTCTTGATGTTTTTTCTGGATCTTCACTAGCCATATAAGCTAAAACAGCCGTTAATGTTGCATTATTTCTGACATCATCAAATACGATCTTATCATAAGTATCTCTGTTGGTATGCCAGGTATAAGTACCGTAAGACCAGCTATTAGAGCTTAATGAAAATGCCGGGGCACCAGCTGCAACAAAAGATGCAAAATCAGAACCGCCACCACCCGGAGCACCGGGGAAATTAGTTGTGATATGTTTTTTGATACTTTCAGGTACGTTTGATAACCAGCGGCCCAGATAATCATAAGAATTCAGGAAACCTTGTCCTGCAAGATTCACAACCCTTCCTGTACCATTGTCCTGGTTAAATACAACCTGTATATTTTTCACGATTTCAGGATGATCTTCTACAAAAGCTCTTGATCCGTTTAAACCTTGTTCTTCACTGCCCCAGTGTCCTATCAGAATGGTCCTTTTAGGGTTAGGGTACATTTTTTTCAAGATCCTTGCCGCTTCCATCATCGTGATTGTTCCTGTACCGTTATCAGTTGCACCGGTTCCACCATCCCACGAATCAAAATGCGCAGATAAAATCACATATTCATCTGGTTTTTCGGTACCCTTAATTTCAGCAATCGTATTGAAGGTTGGTACCATGCCAAGCTCTTTTGAGTCTGCACGAACACTGATTTTTGGTTTGTTCCCAGATTCAGACAGTCTGTATAACAGCCCATAATCTTCTAAAGAAATATCTACGGTAGGTATTGTTTTTGTATTTGCACCGAAGATTTTATTCACACCGAAACCTGCCGACCAGTTACTGGTCACTACGCCCAGGGCACCTGCCTTTTCAAATGCAGCAGGAAGGGTTTTTAGGGTTAAACCAGTTTTCTTCAGGTTAGCAAGCCATGCAGCAGTTTGTGCAGTTCTGCTGTTTTTCATTTTTTCAAAAGACTCTGGAGTAGCAAACTCTGTCCAGTTATAATCGGGTCTGCCGGTAGGCTGGTTCATAGAGAATAAAACGAATTTTCCTTTGACTGCCGGTAACCATTTTTGAAAAGCAATAGAATCAGTTACTTCCGGTAAGATGATAACCTCTCCAATGACAGATTTCCCTTTAGTACCAGGACTCCAGGCAAGCTGCATTCCTTCTAAGGATTTAACACGCGGATAAACCATATCGATATGGGAAACGCCTCTTTCCCAGCCACGCCATTCGCCCCATTTCTCATTTTTTGCTGTAATTCCCCAACCTGCATATTTGGCAATTGCCCAGTCATTTGCCTGTTTCATTTGTGGGGACCCAACCAGGCGTGGTCCAACCACATCCATCAGTTCATGGGCAAGATTTTCTAACTGAGAATTTTCGGTAGCTTCTTTGACTATATTATCAATAACCTGGTTTTTTGTTTGTGCATAGCCGATATTTCCCGTTAGCAGCAGGGAAATCATCAGGGCTTTTGTACTATGCTTTAAATAAGAGTGTTTTTGGATAGCTTTCATTAATTTAGGGTTGATTACAATTTCAATTGAAAGGTAACCATAAAAGCTTTTATCCCCCGAAAAGTAACAAAATTGTGTCTTCTGCTTATTGCTGGTCCGGCTCAAATTCGAGCGATACAGAATTCATACAGAACCTTTTATAGGTTGGCGCAGGGCCATCATTAAAAATATGCCCCAGATGGGAATCACAACGGCCGCAAGTCACTTCAATTCTGCGCATGCCATAACTGATATCTTCTTTATAAATCACACTGCCTGGTTTAATCGTTTCAAAGAAACTCGGCCATCCGCAGCTGCTGGCAAATTTAGCATCCGATTTAAACAGGATGTTACCGCAAACAGCACAATAATAGGTGCCAATTTCTTCACTGTCCCAATACTTTCCTGCAAATGCACGTTCAGTACCCTGCTCTCTGGCTACATGATATAAATCAGCAGGCAGAATCTTCTTCCATTCCGCATTGGGAATATCAAGTTTCGTATCGTTTGTTCTGGAGTAATAAGGGTTAGCAGGCAGGTTCGTATTCATAGGATAAAGATAAAAAAAACAAATTGTAAAAGCTATGCTGAGATAGCTTTTACAGATCTGTCTGAACAACTTAATTCCACCCACCACCTAGTGCACGGTATAAATTAACTACCGCACGCAGTTTCTGACTCTGATCATTGATGCTTTTCAATTCTGCAGTCAGCAGATTTTGTTCGGCAGTCAAAACATCCGTATAATTTGTGTTTTTACTATAATTCAGCAACTCTTTATTAAAAGATACAGCCTGGCTCAATGCAGTCAGTTGTTTTTCTCTTTTGCCTGCTTTCTGAGCAGCAAACTGATAAGCAGATAAGGCATCAGATACCTCCTGACTCGCTTTTAACAAGGACAATTCAAAATTATACAAAGCCTGTTTTTGCTGGGACTGAGCAGTAGCCAGCTTTGCTTTATTCAGGCCTCTGTTAAAAAGTGGCTGTGTGATGCCACCGGCGATATTACCAAATAAACCAGCGCTATTAATCCAGTCTTTAAGCGTGAGACTGGAAAAACCTCCTGCTGCGGTGATTGTAAGCGCAGGGTAGAAATTAGTTTTTGCGACATTGGTACGCTCAAATGCGGCCCTGAATGTATATTCTGCCTGTTGTACATCCGGTCTGTTAGCCAGTAACTGCGCAGGGATACCAGGTTTTAAATCATAATCCAGTTTTTGCCGGGCTAAAGAGGTCCTTTCAATTTTTCCGGGCCCTCTGGCAAGTAACACACTCAGTGCATATTCGGTCTCTTTGATTTTTTGCTCGATATCAGGAATAGCCAGATCAGCTTCATAATAGTTGGCTTCACTTTGTACAACCGCAACACCGTTCAATACAGAACTTTCAAAAAGCAATTTAATCGCATCCGAGTCAGCCTTCCTGTTTAAAGCAGTTTTTTTGGTAACGGTCAGCTGTTCATCCAGGGAAAGCAAATCGTAATAATAGTTCGCAATATTTGCTACCAGCTGCGTCTGCACCGCTCTTTTTGCTGCATCAGAAGTCAGTAAACCTGCCAGAGCGGCACGTTTAGCACTGCTTAATTTACCCCACACGTCAATTTCCCAGGCCGTGGTAATGCCAAAATCGTACTGCGTAGAATTATCAAAAATCCCAAAACTCTGCGGATAAGCCAGTTTAGATTGTTTAACTGAAAGATTGGTATTGACTTCAGGTAAAAAAGCCGCTTTACTCATTTTTAAGTTTGCTTTGGCCTCATTGATTCTTTCTACGGCAATCTTCAAATCAAAATTGGCCTGCAGACCTTGAATAATCAATTGGTTTAACACCGTATCTGTAAAAACTTCAGACCACTTTAAGGCTGCCATATTGGTTGTGTCCGGATTGTCTGCGCCCGGGTAATCGGGCGCAATGGAAATAGCTGGTTTACGGTAAGGCTGTGTAACCTTACAAGAACTCCATAAGCCCGAAAAGATTGCTAAAGGGATCAGGAACTGATGATATATTGGTTTCATCTATTTGTGTTTTTTTAGCCGGAGCCGCTAAAGGCTCTGGCTTTTTAGTTTAAAATAATTTCTGGTAAAGGTGAAGGTTCATGTTTTGGAGGGTGTACACCAGATATCTTCTCGTGTAAAGCCTGGAAGAGAATAAATAATACAGGAATTACAAATACCCCGAATATTGTACCGATCAGCATACCGCCGACAGCCGCTGTTCCAATAGACTTATTACTCAATGCCCCTGCACCTGTAGCCAGCATCAGGGGGATCAGCCCGAAAATGAAAGCAAAAGAGGTCATTAATATAGGCCTTAACCTGGACTTTGCTCCGTATATAGCCGATTGTGTGATGCTTCTGCCGCTTAATCTGTGCATCAAAGCAAATTCAACAATCAGAATCGCATTTTTGGCTAACAATCCAATCAGCATAATTAAGCTGATCTGAAGGAAGATATTGTTATCTACACCAAATATCTTTGCAAATATAAATGCTCCGGCCAATCCTATGGGTAAGGATAATAAGACTGCAAAAGGTAAAATATAACTCTTATACTGCGCACTAAGCAAGAAATAAATAAAGATCAGGCAGAGTGCAAAAATTAATGTAGTCTGGCTGCCACTGGATAACTCTTCTTTAGTTAATCCGGAAAACTCATGAGAATAGCCACGGCCTAAAGTTTGTTCTGCGACTTCATTAATTGCTTTAATCGCATCTCCGGAGCTGAAACCTTTATTGGGAGTTCCGGTAACAGTAGTTGAGGTAAACAAGTTAAAACGGTTAATAAATTCAGGGCCATAAGTCTTTTTAAGGGTTACAAATTCTGTAATTGGCGCCATAACCCCTTTATCTGTTCGTACAAATACCTTATTGATATCAGCTTCTTTCCCTCTAAAATCGACACGGGACTGCATCATAACCCGGTACTGTTTGCCAAACTTATTAAAGTCAGAAGCATATAATCCACCATAATAACCCTGAAGCGTATTCAGTACCGTTTTCACGTTTACCCCTGCATCTTTACATTTAGCTACATTAACATTTACTTCCAGTTCCGGAAATCCGATATTAAATGGGGATGCCGCATACATAATCTCAGGACGCTTATTCAAAGCCCCCATAAATTTTTCAATATGCGCTGCAAAATTTGCATAGCTGCCGCCTGTTTTATCCTGAAGCTGAACCTCAAAACCATTGTTGTTACCAAAACCCTGTAAGGTTGGCGAAGCAAAGAAAATAATTTTAGCTCCTTTAATGTGGCTTGTTTTTGCAAATAACTGATTCACAATACTGGTCACATCCTGGTCTTTCCCTTTCCTGTCTTTCCATGGTTTTAAACGGATAAACAAGGCTCCATAAGAACCTCCTGATCCATTGATTAAATCCATACCTGCCAGTCTGGAAGAAAGCTCTACCTCAGGTATTGATCTTGCAATACTATCCACGATGTCAGTAATTTCTTCTGTGCGGGACAGGGTAGAGGCAGGGGGCAAAATAATATCTCCATATATCGCACCACTGTCTTCATTAGGAACAAATCCTGTAGGTGTAGTTTTGATCAGGAAATAGAAAATACCTGCAAAAACTGCAATACCAGCTAAGGCTATCCATTTTCTACGGATTAAAAACCTGACCCCTCCAATATATTTATGGGTTAGAGTTTCGAATGCCGTATTAAAACCGGCATAGAATCCGGGTAGAAAACCTGTCGGCTGATGATGACCTTCCGGTCCATGGGGTTTAAGAAATATGGCGCATAAAGCGGGACTTAAGGTTAGCGCATTCACTGCCGAAATTACAATTGCAACCGCCAGTGTTAATCCAAACTGTTTGTAAAACACACCAGCAGAACCCGTAATGAAAGTAACAGGAAGAAATACTGCCGACATAATCAGGGTAATGGATATAATTGCCCCGCTGATTTCGCTCATGGCATGTATAGTGGCCTTTTTGGCTGATTTTGCGCCCTGATCCAGTTTGGCATGTACAGCTTCTACCACTACAATCGCATCATCCACTACAATTCCAATTGCAAGTACTAAAGCGAATAAAGTAAGTAAGTTGATAGTGAAACCAAAAAGTTTAAGGAAAAAGAAGGTACCAATAATCGCTACCGGTACTGCAATTGCAGGAATTAAAGTCGATCTTAAATCCTGAAGGAATATAAATACGACGATAAAAACCAAAATAAATGCTTCTGCTAAAGTAGAGACTACCTTTTCAATTGAAGCATCCAGAAAGTCGTTGGCATTGGAGAAAGGGTGGTAGGTGACACCCGGAGGGAAGTCTTTTGATGCGTCTTCTAAGATCTTTTCACAGGCAATAATTAATTCCCTGGCATTTGCACCGGAAGTCTGACTGATTTCCCCACCAGAAGAAACCTGCCCTTGTGTCATTAAGGTAGTTGTATAATCCTGTGCGCCAAATTCTACCTGTGCTACATCTTTAAGTCTTAATAAACCACCTTGTTTAGCACTGCGAAGGATAATATCTTCAAATTGTCTGACTTCTTCTAAACGGCCTGTATATTTTAAGGTGTATTGTACCGATTGATTACTGTTTTCTCCCAGTTTACCCGGAGCAGCTTCGATATTCTGTTCTTTCAGCGCAGCCACAATATCATCAGGTATTAAGCCCTGGCTGGCCATAGCATCTGGTTTTAGCCAGATTCTCATGGAATATTCCTGCATACCGTAAATTTGTGTACCGCCCACGCCATTTACCCTTTTGATTTGAGGCATGATGTTTATTCTCAGGTAATTATCCAGGAATTTCTGATCATAGGCAGGGTTGCTGCTATATAACAGGAAACTGTAGGCCGAACTGCTTAATTCTTTACTCGTTGTAATTCCAGCCTTAATGACTTCTTCTGGTAGTAAACTGGTCGCTTTAGTTACTCTGTTCTGTACATTGATGGCGGCCTGATCCGGATCTGTACCTTGTTTAAAGAATACGGTGATTTTGGCACTTCCGTTATTACTCGCAGTAGAGGTCATGTAAGTCATATTTTCTACACCGTTGATCTGTTCTTCTAAGGGAACAATCACGCTTTTCATAACCACATTAGCACTGGCCCCCTGGTAAGCAGCCGTTACAGAAACGGTAGGGGGTGCTATATCCGGATATTGGGAAATCGGCAGGGATACTAAACCCAAAATCCCCAGGATGACGATAATAATCGATATGACCGTAGACAATACCGGGTTTTCAATAAATTTCTTTAACATGTCTTTCTTTATTTCGAGGTTGGGAAATTTGGTTTGATTTTCATACCGTCTTTTAAATTACCCAGGCCCCCGGTAACTATTTTATCGCCTGCAATCAGTCCTTTAGTAACTACATAATCTTTATCAGTTACAGCATCCATAATGTCAATAGCAGTATTGTGAACGATGTTCTGATCATCCATTTTAAAGACAAAATACTTTCCCTGTAATTCAAAAGTTGTTGACTTAGGCACCAGGATGGCGGCATTCAGTTGTGTCGGAATTCTAATTGTAGCACTGGCACCACTCCATAATCTGGCTTCTGGATTAGGGAATACCGCCTTGAAATTAGCTGCACCTGTGGATGCATTCAGTACTCCGCTCAGAGTCTCAATTTTACCTTTGGTCTTATACATTTCACCATCCTGCATAATGAGGGATACAGCTGGCATGTTCTTGAATTTTTCACTGATCTGCTGGCCCCTGTATTGATTTAAAAATGAGCTCAGTTGCTGCTGGCTGAGTGAGAAATAGGCATAGATCTGTTTGGTATTCGCAATGGTCGTCAATGCAGTTTCGGATGTACTGCTCACCAGACTGCCTATTTTATAAGGTAAACTTCCTACTACTCCATTGATTGGGCTTACAATATTGGTATAGGCAAGTTTAGATCTGGCTGCAGAAAGGTCTGCTTTTGCCTGATTTAATTCTGCCTTTTTTACCTGCTCTGCATTCTTCGCTGAGGTCAGCTCAAAAGAGTTTACAATTTTCTTTTCTACCAGCACCTTTGTTCTTTCAGTTTGGATAGCAGCAGTTTCCAGATTAGCTACAGCAGCTAATACTGCTGCATTTTTATTATTCATTTCCTGTTGAAAGCTATTGGCATCTATCTTAAACAGCGGTTGCCCTTTGTGGACTATGGTACCTTCTGAGACATATACCTGTTCTATATATCCATCTACTTTAGAACGGATTTCTACGGTTTGCTCTCCTTGCAGTGTGGTCGGATATTCTTCAAAAAGAGCTGCTTTTTGTGGTGTAAGTGATAATACCGGGAATTCCTGTATACTTTCCTGCTGATCGGGGCTTTTGGAATTACCACAAGAAGATAAGATCAGGCAAGCTGACAGACAAGAGTAAATTAGCGTTGTTTTCATTAGTGTATAATTGTTTTTTTCTTTTTATAAATCATAATTGGTGAGCCTGCTTCTCCCCACATCAGGCTTTGAACCTGATCCATCAGGTAACCAGTTGCGCATACATATAATCCGGCAGGGACTACTGTACTCGCTTTGAGTACTACCTTTTTATCATTGAATAC
Organism: Pedobacter cryoconitis; assembly: GCF_014200605.1. Classification (GTDB taxonomy): domain Bacteria; phylum Bacteroidota; class Bacteroidia; order Sphingobacteriales; family Sphingobacteriaceae; genus Pedobacter; species Pedobacter cryoconitis_B. The sequence continues at coordinate 700,289 of NZ_JACHCE010000001.1, forward strand.
TTTGTAGTCAATCTTTTTAATCCTTTCTATCCAGATCAGTTCTTCGTGGTTTTCCTGCTCAGCGCAAAGTATCCTGTCGGTAAATTGTTTGAGTAAAGAGGTGATCAATACATAAGCCCAATAAGGAACAATAGCATCATTTGAACAGTAAAGAATGACTTCTTTAGCGGTAAACTGACTCCAGTCAATCTGGATCATATCTACTCTGAATACTTTTTCTTTCAGCAGATAACCTTTGAATAAATAAGGGACAAGATCGAAGGCAGCATATTCGTGTTTAAGAGGTTTGTAGTTAATCAGATCAAGCGTAATAATCCCGCTCAGATCTACTTTATTGATGATTTCTTCCATTTATTTTGTTTTTTAACAGTCCTTTTTTATACTGAAAGGTTGCTTTTACATTGACAGATTTATTTGTTTTGAGGGTAATTTAAATCCAGTCTGAACTGAATTTTAGGGCATAGAAATCCCGTCACGCTTAAAATAAATTTTTAAGGAGGGGAAAATAAACAGGCTTTTAAAGGGCTTTCTGTTTTTTACCGGAAATGTTAACTAGCTAATCTTTCGCAGCACGTTCCAGTAAGCAACAGGGAGAACAATCTGTTTTTCCTGATAAGGAGCTTTTATAATTTCTTGTAGTTTTAAAGACATAACTATTATTTAAAATTTGAATAAATAAACCGGTTTCTACACTAGAAAAGCTATAATTATGATCGGTATATCCTAATAAGTTCAGCAAAGTTAGTACTTTTGTTAATAAAACAACTAAACACTTGTTTTATTAACTTATGATGACAAACAGATTTCTAATGTTGCTCAAAACCCGTGGTGCATTAACAGCCTCAGCAATTGCTCAGGAACTGGGAATGACAAAAGAGGGAGCGAGGCTGCAACTGTTAAAATATACAGAAGAAGGATTGATTCAATCGGAGAATGAATCGAGTGGTGTAGGCAGGCCTAAACAATTTTTTAGTCTGACAGCAGCGGGGCATTCTAAATTTCCGGATACACATGCTGAACTTACTGTGAAACTGATCAGCATGATCAGAAGTACATTGGGAGATCATGCATTACAAAGTGTGATGGATGCTGCCGAACAATCTGGCAGGGATAGATATATGATAGAATTGGATACTGTTCATGAGCTGGAAGCAAGGGTAGCAAAGCTAGCCGAAATCAGGAGCCGGGAAGGCTATATGGCAGAATATCTGAAAGATGACAATGGTTATCTGTTTATAGAAAACCATTGTCCGATCTGTGCAGCAGCAACATCCTGTCAGGGATTCTGCTCTGGGGAGCTGAACGTTTTCAGATTTGTTCTGGGCGAAGAAGTTAATATTAACCGGTTAGACCATATCGTGGCGGGTGACAGAAGATGTTCTTACCGGATAAATCTTAAGAATAAGCTGGTCGTTTAATTTGATTTTCAGACATCCAGGGCATCATAAACGATAACTTTCTCCCACAGGTGACTGAAATTTTTAATGAACTCCAGATGTAAAGGGTGGGTTTGATAGGTAGCCTGCCCGGCAAGGTCTTTAAAGAAAACCAATTCAGATACTGCCCAGCTGTTGTCAACCACCTCACGTTTTTCTGTACTGGCTACGATACCTACCTTAAGTTTTTGAACTGTTTCTATAACTGACAGCGCTTTAACACCCGCAATCAGCTGATCACGGTCTGTCTTTGAAGCAGGGTTTTTCAACCAGAAGAAAACATGGTGTACTACAGGAAATTCTTCTGCATTTCTCAATACGGGTAAATCTGATATAGCCGGCATAACCTGCATTGCAGACGCTGCTGCTGTTCCTGCAAGCACAACTGCTGCTGTTCCAATAAATTTTCTTCTGTTTGACTTGTTCATCTGCTAACTGGTTATCTGTTCTTTGTTTTTTCTGCTAAAGTATATTTCCCATTAAAGGATCTGTTTTGGTAATTGTACCATTTTCTACCCTTCCGGCAAATCTTTCTATAAAACCAGTATTTCCTGCGCTGTTTACACTGAAATCGTACCAGTTATAGCTTTTTGTCAAATCTAATATAAGACTTGCTTTACTATTTGCTGATACTTTTAACGTTTTATTTCCAGTTTTATAACTGATGTCTTTAATCTGTAACTCCTGTAGCTGTTTACTGTGATTGGTGATGGTTACAATTACATTCCCACTTAGTTTTAATGGATGTAATTTGTCTTTTTCATAATTACAGACCACGGTGATCAAAGGATTTCTGTCATCGCCAATAAATTCTCTGAAAAAACCATTTGGGCCATATACCCTCAAATGATATTTTCCTCCTTCAAAATCTTTCAATAACCACTGATCCTCCAGGGTGTCACCAGCAGATACTGTATAATCCCAGCTGCGTAATACTTCTTCCTGATAAGGGTTCATAGCATAAACTGTAAAAGGAGAGCCTGCTGATTTTTTGCCAAATGATTTATCAGCAGCGTTAAAGCTGATTTTAAACTTTCCCTGTACCATTTCACCGTGAACATATAACTCGTAAGGTAATGCACAGGAAGAACGTATGCCTTTTTCCTGTTGAGGAAAATAAGGGGAATCAGCATGATTTTTATTAATCAGATCAATCTCTTCAGGACTTAATTTTTTATATGTATCTGGTAATTCCTTAAATTTCGAAGAATAAATGCGCTCCATAAAAGGTGTCTTTTCCAGGAACTGAGGTTGTTCAGTCTTTTCACCATGATAAGGTCTGAAAGCCGAAGTCAAGTCTCCGCAAACCGTTCTTCTCCAGGGTGTAATGTTTTCTTCTACTATCTTTTTATTTAGTTTTTTCTCTATAAATGTCTCCAGAAATTGTAAAGAAGAAGTATGGTCAAAAATTTCCGAACAAACATAACCGCCCCTTGTCCATGGAGAAACGATCACCATAGGTACACGATAACCTAAGCCTATCTGACTTTCTCTGATCCGGTCCTCTTTCATAGACGGATTAGTCTGGTAGTCTTTAGTTGCGAAATCCATTTTAGGATCAATCCCTTTAGAGACTTTACCAGAATGTTCTTTATAGGGATCAGGAGGTACAAAAGGAGGGATATGATCAAAGTAACCGTCATTCTCATCATAAGTAAGAATAAAAATGGTTTTTTTCCATATCTCAGGATTTTTAGTCAGAATTTCGATAACCTCACTGACAAACCATGAACCGAACCAGGGTACGCCCGGATGATCTGAAAAGTTTGCAGGGGTCATTAGCCACGAAACCATTGGCAAAGAACCATTATTTACATCTTTTCTGAACTGGTCAAGGATATCACCTTTAGGAATGTTCAGTTCTCTTTCTACACCGTTCTCCTCGTATTTTAAAGGACTAAGCTGATGGAAATCAGGGTCATTTGAATTAATGCCGAAAGCTTTGGCATTCAGGTTTTTTGCTTTCTGCGATAAGGCTTCATAATTAGCCTGTGAATATTCCTGCTCTTCCAGCTCTGTTTTATGGAGTAGTTTTTTGAGTGCCTCAAATTTTGTCTGTTCTTCCGGACTCCGCTTTTTATGATCTGCAGCAGCAATCTGTGCCAGCAAATCTTTCTTTTTATCTTTTAGATTAGCAATTGCCCCCGGGTGATGACGAACATTATACTGTTCGAAATATTCCATCACATTGGTGCCGAAATTACTTAGCCATGCGCTCGATTCACCGTTGAGGCCAAAACCTAAAGTCAGTTCGTTCTGATAAATTTTCCAGGGGACATCATTTTCTTCCAGACGCTCAGGAAAGGTCTTCCAATTTAAAGTAGGTTTGTCATAATTACTGATATTCCAGAGATGTGCCATTCCTTCGGTACTGTTCTTTTCACGTATGGTACCGGTCATCCAGTAATAGCGGTTTGGATGTGTGCCGGCAATGACAGAGCAGAAATTCTGGTCGCATACCGTAAAGGCATCCGCCAGCGAATAATAAAAAGGGAAATCTTCTCTTTTGCAATAGCCGATAGTCAGTGGCATATGGGCATATGTACGATTGTAAGCTTTTTTTACATTCAGCCACTGATCATATTTTCCTCCGTTGCGGGCATCAGTCTGATCTGTCCAGTTATGTGGTAAAGCGCCCATCCAGGCCACCTTTGTATCTTTGATACTCAGATGAAAAGGAGCATAGGTCTCACCTTCTTTATTTGATTGAAGAAATACTTTATTTTTATTAGGCAGGTCAATTGCCCTTGGGTCATTAAAGCCCCTTACACCCTGCAGCATACCAAATTCATGGTCAAAAGAACGGTTCTCCTGCATCAGAAAAACAACATGTTCAGCATCATAAAAAGTACTGCCTGCAGCCGGGTCGATTGCCATTGCCTTTTGGATAACAGGCGGCAAAGTGTTGATTAAAGCAGCACCACCAGAAAGGAGTGCTGCTTTTTTTATAAAATCTCTACGTGAATCCATATGCAAAAGTATATGGAAATATGGTAAAACGTATTAAGCCATTGTTAATAGGAAGACTTCACGAAATTGTTACTTTTTGAGGTTGACTTCTACTAAAACAGGGAAATGATCTGAAGGATATTTACCATGATAAGAATCTGTCAGCAGACCCCATCTGTCTGCCTTGAAATCTTTAGTGACAAAAACATGGTCAATAATTTCAGATCCATCAAGGTGTGCACCGAATTCATTAAAAGAGGGATTATTTATATAAGGGTGTTCAACCTGATGATAAGTATCTTTCAAATAACCGGATTTAGCTAAAGTCTGGTACCATTCACTATCCTGTCCGCCATTTAAATCACCTGTAAATACAGCAGGTTCGTTTCCTGCAATTTCTTTCATTTTGCGGACTATCAGTTTACTGCTTTCTACTCTTGCAATCTCTCCCTGATGGTCAAAATGCGCATTAAAGTAATAAAATTTGCTGCCTGTTTTGATCTCCTGTAATTCTACCCAGGTACAAATGCGGTTGCAGCAAGTGGCATCCCAGCCTAATCCAGGTTTGTCCGGAGTTTCAGATAACCAAAAGTCACCTTTTTTTAAGAGTTTAAGCTTGTCCTTTTTGTAGAAAATTGAAGAATGCTCACCACCATCTTTTCCGTCATCACGTCCTTTGCCGTAATGGGCATATTCTGGTAAAGCAGCATTGATGTCATCCAGCTGGTTCTTAAATCCTTCCTGAATTCCGAATATGTCAAATTGATGAAAACGTAAAAGACTGGCAACAACCGGCGCTCTTTGTACCCATAGGTTACCAATGTCACCTTTGTTGTCATTACGAAGATTATAGGTTCCGATAATTAGCCGCTGTGCGAAAAGCTGTGTACTTAATACTAAAAGAAAAATGGCTGTGATACTGGTTCTTCTGATCATAATTTTATTTGATGCTAAATCTGTTTAAGAATTCAATTAAGATTTCTGTTAAATAAATGTGACGAATATAAAATATTTTGTGCTAACTGATAAGTATAATAATGTTTCGCGGGATTATATGTTTTTATCTTAATATAAACTTTATACAGGGCGGTTATTTTTACCATACATCTATTCACGTTTTTATGAAAACATGCTCTCTGTTTATCAAAACGCTGCTGTTGTACCTGATGATTTTTTCGCTTTACAGCTGCAAGAAATCAGATAACAGGCCGGATTATCCAGCGGGCAGCCAGGAAAATATCAATTCCTGGATATTGGATAGTATGAAAGTATATTACTACTGGAATGCGGGTTTACCCGGAAATCCAGTTTTGAATACAGATCCTTCTTCTTTCTTTAAAAGTATAAAAAATAGTGCTGACCGTTTTTCTGCTTTGGTAAACCCAGATTTACCTGAGAGTTATCCCCCGTCTTTAGTACATACCTTAGGATTTGACTGGATCACTTTACAAACCAGCGATGGACAGGTAAAAACGATGATTAGTCTGGTTGTCCCGGGTTCCAGGGCGGCCGGTAAAGGTCTGGTCCGGGGTGATATCATTCAAACGATTAACGGAACTGTTCCCACTGCAGCTAATATTGCATCGCTGACCAATAATAGCATTCTAAAGCAAAGTACTGATCTGGAGCTGGTGGGTAAAACCGGAATTATCCAGGTTCAGCGGTTAATCAATTCCGAAGACCCGGTTTATACCTATCATGTTTTTCAATCTGGCGGTAAAACTTATGGTTATCTTTTTTTAAACTCCTTTGAAAATACTGCGCTGTCCCAATTAAAAAGAGCTTTCGCTTATTTTAAACAGGAGCAGGTACAGGAATTGATTCTGGATATGCGCTATAATCCCGGAGGCAGCGTTCCTGTGGCTGCTGCCCTGGCAGTGATGATCGCTCAGAATACTACAGAAGCTGCAACTTTTGTAGAATACAGAGGTAACCAGAAAGCAGGGGTGAGGAAAAGTAGTTTTGGTGCAGAGCTGAGTAAACTGCCATCAGGATTAAATATTGGCTTTGCAGGTTTTTCTGGTTACCGGTTAAATCTGAATAAAATTTACGTGTTAACAGGGAACCACACTGCATCTGCAGCAGAACTCCTGATTAATTCACTCAGACCTTACATCACTGTCGTTCATTCCGGACAGCAAACACTGGGAAAAGACATGGCAGGTTTTGTGATCAAAGATTATAGAAATCCGCAGATTGTTCCAAAATGGGAAATCTATCCAATGATTTTTAAGTTATACAATGCTGCTGGCAGAGGGGATTACAGTAATGGACTGACACCTGATCAAATCACTGATGAGCTCACCGTGCTTCCTCTAAAACCTTTTGGTGATCTTTCAGATCCGCTGATTCAGAGCTGTCTGCAAAAAACTAATATGGTTGCAGGCCAAAACAGAGTTGAATCCACTTTGGAAAGACCCCGTGTAATTTTCGACTCCAGGGTTCCGGTCGATTTAAAAACAGGTCTGACCATATCAAGGCCCTATTAAATATATATTATTTAAGTTAACATATTATTAATCTGTAGTTTATATACTACGTCATTTTGAAACTTAGCTTTGTAAGGTATGACAGTGTTGACAAAAGGTATCATTCAGGATTTCATTAATGGTAATGAATATGCTTTTACCCAAATTTACGGGCTGTATTATAAAGATATCAGATCCTACTGCTTTCAGCATACACGTTCGGCCGAATTAGCTGATGAACTTACCAGTGATGTATTTCTGCGTTTTTGGGAATCGCGTGAAAATCTCGATCCGGAAAGGGAAGTAAAGCCATATCTTTTTACAATTACAAAAAATGTAACCTTTACCTGGCTTAAGCGTACACTTACGGATCAGAAAATGAAGAATGTGTTTCGTGGCCGCTATCTTTCTGCTCAGGAAGATGCAAGTCAGCATATTGCAATTACTGCTGCGATGGACCTCGCTTTACTCCGTCAGATTATGGGGAAGATTCCTTCAAAAAGGAGGCGGACTTTTGAACTCTGTAAAATTGATGGGTTCACCTATGCTGAGGCAGCTAACATGCTTTCAGTGAGTAAAGAAACGATCAAAGAACATATGAGTTTAGCCAAGAGAGATCTGAGTAAACTGGCAGACGCTACCGATTATATTTATCTTCTTTTACCCCTGTTTTTTTCTCTCGATAATTATTTTTAATTACCATCCCCCCTAAACATCCCGCCCGATAGTATATAGTAGTATGAAGTCGAGCGAGAAAAAGAATCTATACCGTAGGTTTCTTGAAAAGGAATTGAATGCAGCAGAGCTGGATGAGTTTTTTCTATTGGTAGAAAATGGCGAATTTGATTTTGATTATCAGGAAGTCATGCCGGTAGTCGAAGAATCAGGCATAGTTACAGCGCCTGTAAGAGAAGAACATACGATAGAAGTGGTCAATGTTCCCCAAACTAAAATAAGACCTTTATTCAGGGCTTTAATCAGGTTAACTGTAGCAGCTTCCCTGTTACTTATTTCTGCTATAGGATATTTGGCTTATCGCAGAACAGAAAATTTAAAACAGCAATTCTTATTTACAACTGTAAAGGTGCCTGTAGGATCTGTCAGGATTATTACCCTCAAAGACCATTCTGTAGTCACCCTGAATTCTGGTTCTGTGTTTAAATATCCTGCTTCATTTGCTTCGGATAATCGTAAAGTGTTTTTGATTAAAGGAAAAGGATTTTTTGAGATTGCTAAAGATAAAAGCAGACCATTTACCGTGTATTCTTCTAAGTTATCAACTACTGCTTTAGGCACTTCTTTCACCGTAGAAAATTACAAAGCCTATCAGCTCGAAAAAGTATGCTTATATACGGGGAAAGTACAGATAGGCAGTAAAGAAAAAGGGTTCTCCCCATTAAAGCTTATCCCTGGTCAGCAATATACGCAGACCGGTGATACAGGTACAAAAGGAGTTTTTGATGGAGATGGAGAAATCAAACCTTATGCCGAAGATGGTTCATTGGAATTTGATAATACCAGTTTGACAGAAGCTTTGGCCCGTGTAGCCTCTTATTATAATATTACACTAGCTTTTGATAAAGCAGATCTTAAAGGTTTCGCAATTAGTGGGAAATTCAGAAATGAACCTGTTAAAGATGTAATCCGTACACTTTTATTTACTCATCATTTAAAGTTTAAAAAAATCCCTGAGGGGTATGTTATTATGAATTGAGCGCTCAGTAAACCAGGTACAATGTACCAAACAAAAAAGAGAAGTACCGCTGGCGGCAGTACTTCTCTTAATTACCGGTAAAACCGGCAAAAAAACAATGATAAATCACGATTCACAGGCGCAATAAACCATTCCAAAAGTATGATTATAAATTTACTGTCCAAAAAAAAATATACAGTATATCCTCTTCAACCCTTATTCACTCTAAGTTTTCTCTTTATTTTATTATCATTTTATAATATTTCTACTGCTCAGGGGCAAGGCGGGGCAATTACCCTGACCTGTAAAAATTGTACTGCACAGACCCTATTGATGGAACTGGGCAAACAATCATCCTTTACTTTTGTGTTCGATCCGGTGCAGATGGGAAAGGTCCAGCTTCAGAATATCAGCTATAATCATTTACCCATAAAACTTGTACTCGAAGACCTGGAAAAGAAGACAAATCTTAATTTTTCTATTTTAAATTCAAATATCTCGGTCCGTTTAATTGTAAAGCCTCCGGTAAAAAAGCCGGAGCCGGGAAAAATTACCGGCACAGTCAGCGATGAGAAAGGAGAGACTTTTCCAGGCGCAAGTATCCGGATAATCGAATTAGGATCAGGTATACAAAGTGCAGTTGATGGTACTTATACAATGTCAATCCCTCCGGGGACCTATACACTGGAAATCAGTTATATTTCTTACGATACACAAAAAATTACAGGAGTTCAGATTAAAGCAGGTGGGATAACCAAACTGGATATCTCCATGAAACCTTCCGCAAATGCATTAAAAGAGGTTGTGGTTACCTCAGGTTATCAGAAAGCTTCAACGGCTGGGTTATATGCAAAGCAAAAAACTGCGGCTGGAATTACTGATGGTATTTCGGCAGCACAAATTGCCCGTACCCCCGATAATAATGTGGGTGCTATCCTTAAGCGTGTAAGTGGTTTGAATGTTGTAGATAACCGTTATGTAGTTGTACGCGGATTAAGTGAGCGTTATAACCAGGCTCAAATTGACGGGGTAACACAACCAAGTACAGATATGAACCGCCGTAATTTCTCCTTTGATGCAATTCCTGCAGAAATGGTGAGTAATATCGTCGTTAATAAGACAGCTACTCCAGATCTGTCTTCTGAATTTGCAGGTGGGCAGGTAATTGTAAATACCCTGGATATTCCAGTTCAGGATTTTATGCAGTTTCAGGTTGGTACGGGATATAATACCAATACAATAGGGCAGGATTTTTTACAGGCAGGGAAAAGGGGTGGAGCTGAATTCTTTGGTTTTATGGATAACAGTCACAAATTACCCTTAGGTTTAAAAAGCTGGAGTCTTAACAATACGCCACCTGATTATATCATTACACAGAGTAAAGCCTTTGATGCAGAAGGTTTCAGGCGTTACCGTTATGGTTTTGAGCCGAATCAAAATTATCGTTTTTCTTTTGGCCGGGTTTACCCATTGAAAAATGGAGTGAGTTTTGGATTTGTGGGAGGTGCTACACTGCGTAATAGTCAGGAAATCAATGATTTTATAAGCACGAGAGTTGGTTATTCACCGTCGGCAATTGACAGTGCGGACATTCGTCAGAATGGGAAAATTTATAAATATAATTCTACATCCAGTGCATTACTGAATGTGGGTGTTCAGGGGAAAGGATTTAAAATTGGATTTAGAAACATGTATTCTCATGTCTATAGTAATGATTTTATTACTTCTCAGGGCAGAGATCCAAACGATGAATTAGTTACCGCGCCAGATCGCAGAAGGCAGTTTAATGTTCAGGACCCAAAGAATACCACAGTTTTGCAGCACAAACTGGAAGGAGAGCATACTTTAGGTGAAACCGGAATAAGATTAACCTGGAATGGTTCTTATACAAATGTAGTTCAAACGATTAATGACAGACGTAAGTTCACAGCATTGGGTTCTGGCTCTGTAAATGGAGTGCCTTATTTTCAGCGTTACCTGGTAGCCAGTCCTACTCAAAATGAAGGGGATCCTGATTTCCGCTTGTATACTGATACCAGGGAAAAAGATTATAACTGGGGACTTAATTTAAGCAGGTCCTTTGATTTTATGGGGGATAAAACACTCGCTAAAGTAGGTTATAACGGCTTTTATAAGAAAAGAAATCTTTCCAACTACACTGCGGAAATTTATAATACACTAAGTGCTGAATTATTTGTTGCGCCTTATGAATATAGTCTGACGCCCGATAAAATAGGCAGTGGCCCCGGACAGGTCTTTTATAGTATCCGTGATGATCAGGGAGGACAATTTTCAGGTAAATCCACTTCTCAAAGTGCTTATGCGATGTTGGATCAGCGTCTTTTTAAAAAATTAAGATTGGTATATGGAGTTCGTTTTGATGCTTATAAACTCTCCAATACACAATTGAAAAGTAAGGATGGAGAAACAAATACAGATGACAATAAGAAGTTTCTTCCTTCGGTCAATGTAACTTACAGCATAACCGAAAATATAAATGTCAGAGGATCTTATGCGACAACAGTTGTAAGACCCGATTTCAGGGAAACCTCTGTTTTCAATTTATACGATCCGATTCTGGATGCCAGAATCAGGGGTTCGAATGTGAAAAGTACCAGAATCAATAACGCAGATTTAAGATTTGAATGGTATCCTTCTGCTGGTGAAATTATTTCTTTATCAGGATTCTATAAGAAATTTGATAAGCCGATTGAGCTTGTATTTATTCAGGACATGGCTGTAGATCAGTATGCTTTCCAAAATCAAAAATCTGCAGTTAACTACGGGCTGGAAATGGAAATCAGAAAATCCATGGGGTTTATTGCTGATAAACAATGGTTGCGCAATCTTTCTGTTTTTGGAAACGGCACGATCATTAAATCTAATGTAGTGGCATTGAGTTATGGCGGGAAAGATAATCTGGAAGTTAAAGAAACAAATTCTAAAAGAGCACTTTATGGTCAGTCTCCCTGGATTATCAATGTCGGAATGTCTTATACCCAGGATAAATATGGTGTGAATGTAGTCTATAACAAATCTGGCTACCGAACAAATACGATACATTTTAGCCCTTTACAGATTGAATATGAAATGGGGCGTGATCTGGTTGATTTTCAGGTGTTCACCCGTGTTTTTAAACAAAAAGGAGAGCTGAAATTAAACATTTCTAATCTTTTAAATGCGCAAACCAGTTTCTATAAAAACTTTGCAGATTATGAAAATGCTGGGGGAGATACACCATACGTCTTGAAGGAAGGGCATAGCGATAAATATAAAAAAAGTGACGGGGACAGGATTACTTATCAGGTGAAATCAGGTACGAATGTGAGCATGGCATTTACCTATAAATTCTAGCTTATTATCATTGTATAATATATGAACTATTAATTTATATGATTATTGTAAATATCTTTTAATCAATTTATTATTAATGAAAACTTAACATATAATAGTCTTTATGAAAACACTTGAATATTAACTTTATTATATAATAAAAACCATAAACCATTTTAAAGAAAACAATGAAAAAATTCACAAAACAAGCGCTTGCAATTGTAGCAATTGCCGCATTCGCAGTCGCAGGCTGTAAAAAAGGGACAGACGGAAATTTTGATCGTTCAAATGGGGCTGGCGGGCCTTTTACAGGAGCGGATTCAGTAATTACCGGAAACATTTCTGCAAGCAGAACATTGAGCCCAGGAAAAGTTTACAAATTAAAAGGTGTAGTTTATGTGACTGGCGGAGCAAAACTAACCATTAAACCAGGTACAATTATTACTACAGGAGAAAAGGTAGATTACAAAGTTGATCCATCTACTTCAGTGATTAACTCTATTGCCGGAGTATTAGTAATTACCAGAGGTTCTTCAATTGATGCAGTAGGTACTCCATCACAACCAATTATCTTTACTTCTCCAAAAGCATCCGGCTCACGTGTTGCAGGTGATTTTGGTGGTGTAATTGTATTGGGAAATTCAACTACCAACAAACCATCAACTACAGTTATTGAAGGATTGCCAGGTTATGATGCGAATGGAGTTTCATTAGGAGTTGACCTTACTTATGGTGGTACTGTTCCTGCTGATAATTCAGGTAAAATCCAGTATGTACGTATTGAGTATGCAGGTTACCTTTTAGCCCCGAATAATGAAATCAATGGTTTAACTTTAGGTGGAGTTGGATCTGGTACAACTATCGATCACGTACAGGTTTCTTTTGGTGCTGATGATGCTTTTGAATTCTTTGGTGGTACAGTAAATGCAAGTTATTTATTAGCTCTTGGTAACGATGATGACGATTTTGATACAGATTTCGGTTATTCAGGTTCTATCAGCTATGCAATCAGTTTAAAAGATCCACAATCAACACATAGTACAAGTGGTGGTGTTTCTGATTCTAACGGAATCGAGTCAGATAACGATGGAGCAAGTTCAGGAGCTTCACCCAGAACAAAACCTACTTATTCAAACTTTACTTTACTAGGTTATTCAAGTGCAAATACAGGATTACGTGCTGGTAACCGCTGGAGAAGAAATACTGATCTTTCGATCACTAATTCAATCATTGCTGGTTATAATACAGGTGCTGAATTCCAGAATGAAACTGCAACAACTGCAACTGCAGGTGGTTTCAATAATAATATTGTACACTCATACACTACAGTATTCAGCCCTGCAACTGCCGTTTCATTAACAGGAAGCACAAATTCTATTTTAGTATCTGCTGATGCTGATGCATTTATCGGATTAGGTATCAGAGGATCAAGAAACTTAAGTCCTTTCTATACAACAGATCTTGCCAGTGCTTATACTTTCAATAACCTGTTGCCAAGAGATGCATCTGTTACTAAAGGTGCTGTTCTTGCTTCAAACCTAAGTCAATGGACTTCTGGTTGGGCTAAATTCACTCCTCAGACTTCTCAGGATTAGTATTTAAATTTTATTTCTAAGAAAAAGCAGCTTCCCTTCTATAAGGGACTGCTTTTTCATTATTCAGACTCTATGAGAATAACCTTTTACTTCATCTTATTTATGCTGATCATCACTGGAGTTTCATCGTGCTCTAAAGGTGATTTAATAAAAGACCCGGCATTCGGAAGTATATCGATCAGTGATTTTACTTCGAAAAAAGTGACTGTTATTGAAGGAGAAAATAATCAATTACCAGTTTTAGGCGAAACCGTCAGTCTGCTTTCAGGAAATAACCGATTTCGGTTCTATGATGACAAAACGTTATTATTAGATACTTCGTTGAAAATTGAACCTTTCAAAAAACATAAATATTTTATACTCAGGCCAAATAATCAATCTGTTCTCCGGGTATTTGATGACTCTCTTAATGGATTTAATCAAGAGACATTTCCCACAGCAGGTTCAGTGAAAATCAGCCTGGCTAATTTTTCTAAATCATTGCCAGACAAGGTCAATGTTTATATTACGACTACCACCTATAGAGCTCCTGCAACAGAGGAAATAAAGGTTGGTGAAATTCTTAAGGTTTCAGGATCATTTTCAGGATTTAAAACAATGCTGACCGGAAAAGATCAGTTTCTGAAACCTATAAAAGAATTTACACTGACTATAAAAGATTCAAATGATCAGGCTGTATTATTTACTGTTCCCCTGGTTTTACCAGTAGAAACGGCAACTGTATATCTTCTCTATCTGGAAGATAAAACAGGTGTTACCAAGCCTGATATCAGGGCTACGCTATTAATGAGCAAATAATGCTCTCCTGCAACCGACTTATCTTAAACTTATTATAGATGAAAAATCTTTTACTCTTTTTACTTATTTTATTTTCTACCCAGGTATTTGGGCAAGGGCCTAAGCTTGAAATGCTGATATTCCCCAGGTACATTGAAGGGGGGGCTTATGCACGTAATGGTATTCCATATGTTTACAGAGCTAAAATAACCGGGCTCAAGCCAAATAAAACTTACAGGTATGAAAATAACCTGGTTACCACCACTACTGTTTCTGATGCCGCTGGATTTTACCTGTATCTGCTTCCGTCCGCTAATGTCATTCCGGGTACATCCGGACATGTAAGCGGAGACTTCTACAGGCCGCCATTGGAAAGATCAAAAATCAAAAATGGATCTCCTGTAAGAGGACAGCTTATTTCAGATTACGGAGTCCTGACAGCTGATGCCGCGGGAAATTATACAGGATGGTTTATCCAGGAGACTGTTAAAACTGAAGGAATGAATCCTGATCAGAATTTATTTCTGAGAATATCGCTAAATGATCCTGATGCTGCTGACCCCGCAGTGATTGCCTATAAATTGCATTCGCCTCAGACAGAGCCTTTAACTATTCTGAGTATGGATGTTGATGACCAGGGTTTTCCGGGAGCCGGAACGGCGATCCGCAGTACGGCCGCAGCCAATGGAATTGCTAAAAACCTGGTATTTCTTTATGACAATGTTGAAGGAACGGGGCGTCCTGTTGCAGGAACTTTAATTGAAGATGATGGTGTAGCTTCAGCAAAAGCAGATGACTTCTCAGGACTTTCTCCATTTTATTTTAGAAATGTAAACGGTAACCCCGGCACATGGGGTGCAATGGTCTTAAGTGATGACCAGAAAGGAATCCGTCGTATTGAGCAGCGTAATTTAGCAGATGGTTCATTGGCAGGCTATAATACTTCTGCTGATGGTTCCTGGGCTAATGGTTTAAACGCAGGTGGCCAGGTTTCAACAATTTCGTCTAACCTTGGTTCCGGGGCTGATGGAACCCAGGCACTGGTTCTTGATGGAACCAAAGTCACACTTGCACTGGCGAAAACACCTCAAACCTTAACTTTTACCAATACCTTCCCGGCTACCTATAAAGTCGGAGATCCTGATTTCACACTTACAGCAAATAGTAGCGCAGGTTTAACTGCTTTTCAATATACCGTAGCTCCGGCTGGAATTCTTCAGCTTACAGGCAGCACTGTAAAAATAATTGGAGGAGGAACGGCAATAATCACGCTGACTGAACCTGGAAATACAACTGTAGAACCGGGAATAACAACAAAAAGTATTACTGTTACCGCTGCTTCGCAAACAATTACGGGTTTGCCAGCCACATTTTCACCAGTTTATGGCGACGCAAATATAACGCTGTCCGCAACCGGAGGGGCCAGTGGAAACCCGGTAACCTATACTTCAGATGATCCCACGATTGCCGGAATTACAGCTGGTAATCAGTTAGTTATTAAAAAATCAGGTAATGTAATCATCAGGGCGAATCAATTGGGAAATGCAAATTACTCTCCGGCTACCGAAGTAATCAGCACATTAACTATTGCAAAGGCTACGCTTGATGTTATTGCACAAGACAAAACCAAAACATACGGCGCAGTAAATCCGGCAGCTACATTCACTTATGGTACTTTTAAAGGTACAGATGACGCAACTGCTATAACAGGTACTCCATTATTAACGATTCAGGCAGACGGAACTTCTGTAGCAGGAGTATATGATATACTGGTGGATGTTGCAGGGCTGACTTCCGATAAATATACTTTTAACCCTGTAAAAGGAAAATTGACTATCCTGGCTAAAGCTAACCAGGTGATTACCCTGAATAATTTTCCTGCTGCTGCAACTTACGGAGATCAGCCGATAATTTTTCAGGCAACCAGTAACACTGCTAATCCAATTACATTTTCGAGTTCCAACCCTGATGTTGCAATCGTTGAAAAGGACATAGTAGGAGAGTGGACCGTGAAAATTATTGGTGCAGGAGAGGTCGGTATTATAGCCTTACAAGCAGAAGATGCTACTTATGGACCGGCAACAGCCAGTCAGCATATCAGTATTGCGAAAGTACCTTTAAAGGTTATTGCAGAAGATAAATCTAAACTTACAGGAGAAAATGACCCTGTGTTCACTGCACGTTACGAAGGTTTTGTAAATGCAGATGATGCCGGCAAATTAACCGGTACAATTGTATTTACCAAACAAGCAAACGGAAACGGATTTTCGATTATCCCTTCAGGTTTAACCTCAGCAAATTATATAATCACTTTTGTAAATGGAAAACTAACAGAAGGAAGTATTGCTTTTACCCCTGTCAATAAAATCTATGGAGATGCGGCCTTTGATCCGGGAGCGATCAGTTCGGGCGGTACGCCAACCTATACTGTTGCAGATCCGGCTATAGCTATAGTTAATTCTGCGGGCCTGCTGGAAATCAAAGGTGCAGGCGCTACTACGCTAACAGCAACATTCACTTCGGGGGCTATTGCTACAACAACGCTTACTGTAAGTCAGAAAACAGCAGTAATTACAGCCAATCCTCAAACCCGGATATACGGACAGGCTAATCCTGCACTGACAGTGAATTACAGTGGCCTCGCTTATGGCGAAACAGAGAGTGTTTTAACCGTAAAACCACAAGTCTCAACGCTGGCAACCGTAAATTCTGCGGTGGGTACTTATGCAATTAATGCAGTTGCTGCGGTAGCTTCGAATTATAAATTCAGTTATCAGCAAGGTGTATTGACCATCGAAAGAGCTCCGCTTTCAGTTCAGGCGGACGACAAATCTAAGACATACGGGCAGGCTAATCCTGAACTTACCTTAACTTATGCAGGTCTGGCCGCTCAGGATAATATAGCCAGTTTAAACCTGCAAACAGTAATCGCGACGACTGTAACTGCTGCTTCGGGCGCAGGTACCTATCCGGTAACAGTTTCAGGTCTGACAGCGACTACAAATTACCTGGTTAGTTACCAGCCGGGGGTATTAACGGTCAATCCGGCATCATTAAATATTAAAGCTGATAATGCAGAGCGCGGGGCCGGACAAGCTAATCCGGTTTTTACCTTTACTTATACCGGTTTTGTTAACACAGACCAGGCTACCAGTCTGACTGCAGCCCCAATCGCTACAACAACTGCAACAGCAACCTCCGGTAAAGGAACTTATCCGATTACCGTAAGTAACGCTGCAGCTGCAAACTATACCATTACCTATAGCCCCGGACAATTATTTATCAAAGGCTTACCAGTAATCACTTATGCTAACTTGCCGGCGGTAACTTATGGAGATTCAAATCTTGATCCTGCAGCTACTTCCGATTCGGGTGTGCAGCCGGTATATACCTCAGATAATCCAGCCATTGCCAGTATTGAGAATGGCAGGGTGAAAATCACAGGTACGGGAACAGTAAATATTACCGCTTCTTTTGCAGCAACGGCTGATTATGTCGCTGCTGTATTAACCAGACCACTTGTCGTTGCCAAAAGAACATTGATTGTCAGGGCAGCTAATAAAGCCAGGTTATACGGACAATCAAACCCGGTCTTAACAGCTACTTATGATGGTTTTGTTAATGGAGAAACTCTGGCAACTGCAGTATCTGCACCAGCTTTGCTGACTACAACTGCTCAGCCCTTGTCTCCTTCAGGAACTTATACAATTTCAGGCAGCGGAGCTTCTGCACTGAATTATATGATCAGTTATGAATCAGGCATCTTATCAGTTGATAAAGCGGTATTAAATATAACTGCAGATAATAAAACAAGGATTTTTGGAATTGATAATCCTGTCTTCACTTTTAAATACAGCGGTTTTGTAAATGCCGAAGGAGAATCTGTCATACAGAATCCACCATTAGCTTCCACTGTTGCAGTTAAAAACTCTGCTGCGGGTACTTATCCGATTGTATTATCAGGTGCTTCGGCAGCAAACTATACCTTTAATTATATAAACGGTGTATTGACGGTTACTTCCACCACCAGAACCATTACCCTGGATGCCATCAGTACAAAATTTGTAGGTGATGCTGATTTTACGCCCGATGCAGTACTGACCAGTGGTGAAACACCTGTATTCAGTAGTGCTGACCCTGCAATTGCAACCATAGTGGATAATAAAATTCATTTGGCAGGTGCTGGAAATGTAATGATCACAGCCACTGCTCCGGTTAATCCAAACTATGCGACCACACCATCGGCAAATCGTTTACTGGTGGTTAGTAAAGTGGAGCAAACCATTACTTTCGACAACATACCAGTCCTGCAGCTTAATGGAACTTATGCTTTGAAAGCCACTTCGAGTTCAGGTTTGCCAGTAACATTTACGATAGCCCGTCCAGATTTGGTTGCATTAACAGGTAATCAGATTAAAGGGTTAAGAATAGGTAAAACGCAGGTCACTGCAATTCAGCCGGGAAATAACCGCTATGCTGCTGCCAGAATAATCGTACAGGATGTACAGATTACAGATGCGGCAGGTGAAGCTATAAAGATTCATCCGGCACTTTCCATTAACGGAGATGGAGTCAATGAATTCCTTTCCATCGATGGAATAAAGGACTTTCCACTGAACAAGGTGACGATTATCAACCGCAATGGTCTTAAAGTATTTGATATAGAAGGATATGATAACGATCAGCATGTATTTCTGGGTAAATCAAAATCGGGAGAAAACCTGCCTCAGGGTACATATTTCTGTCTGATTGAATATCAAACAGATAGCCATGTAAAACATAAAACGGGTTATTTTATCCTGAAGTACTAACTCTTAACAGGCCGGAATTTAATCCGGCCTTATCAAAATATAAAACAGCTATATGAAACTCTTTAAACAGGCACTATTAACCATTGCGCTCGTCATGGTTTTCAGCTTAAGCCAGGCACAGCAATCTGCCTCTTTTACGCAATATCACGATAACCAGATCCCTTTCAACTCTGCCTATTCCTTGCTGGACAAAGCAGGGTCAGTCAATCTGAATAGCAGAAGACAATGGGCAGGGATAGAAGGTGCGCCATATACCTTTCAGTTGAATGGAAGTTTGCCTATCGAAAAAATAAATGGGGCAGCGGGCCTGTCACTGACCTACGATAAATTTAACATCGAAAAACTGACTGAGGTTTCTGCTTTTTTTTCTAAGGCGGTTCAGCTTTCAGATCAGGACTTCTTTGCTGCATCTTTGAATGCAGGTTTCAGAAATTACATTGCAGGTTATTCGGAAGTTGATCCGAATGACGTTAGTTTCCGCAATGATATCAGAGAAACCGTTGGGACAGTAGGTTTAGGGATTATGTTATACAGTCCTGAAAAGTATTATATCGGCGCTTCATTGCCAAGATTAAGCTTTCGCAGTTTAGGCACGGCATCGGCCGATGAAAAAAGGAATTATAGTAATACTTATTACTTTAGCGGAGCATATCTTTTTACGCTAAACGAAGATGTGAAGCTAAAACCTGCCACTATGGTTGCCTATAGCAGAACTTACGATACCCAGGCAGATATCTCAGCAACCGTTTATTTAAAAGACAAATTTGGATTTGGTGTCAACTACAGAACCACAAGCGAGGTTGCTGGTATTATCTCAGTAATGTTTAATCATAGTCTGAAATTGGGATATAGCTATCAAACAGGTTTTGGTCAGGCCAATATTGGTAAAATCAGCAAAGGGTCTCATGAAATCTCTGTAGGAATCCGTTTTGGTAAAAAGCCATTACAGCCTAAACTCTTATAAAACTATTCTGAATAGGTAAAGTATTAATGCATAGTCTGTTAAAATCAGGCTATGCTTTTCTTATAAATTCAGGTAACATTTTTGTTTAAACTCAGCACAGGCATCTTTCTAAAATTAATTCTCTGTTAATTTTGCTAAAACGTTTTTTAGCATTGGAATCATATATTATGATTATTTCTTTAAACTGAATCTTATCTATTTTAAATAATAAAGCTTGGTTTATTTAAAATTTATTTTAATTACTTGTAAAACTTATTAAAATGTTTTAGTAAGTTTATGAAGTAATCAAATATATAATGGAAGTAACGGAGAAGCTAGTCAAAAGTACTGAGTTGAAAAGTGAGATTTTGAAGCAATTGTATCTTGAAAAATCACTTTCATGTGCTGAAATGAGTGTCTTATTCAATAAGAGCATACCTATTATAACTAAAACAATAAACGAATTAATTAAAGAAGGATTTGTTATCGAAGTAGGTTATGCACCGTCAAGCGGAGGCCGCAGACCCTTAATGTATGCTGTAAAACCAGATGCAATGTATATTATGGCTATTGCAATGGATCAGCTTTCCAGCCGGATTGCCCTTGTCGACCTGAATAATAAGGCAGTAGCAGAAATAGAAACAGTAGAAATAATACTGAATAATAATACGGGTGCGCTTTCCGAACTGATCGATTATATAGAGAACTATATTGTCAGATCGGGCATCAGTAAAGAGAGTATATTAGGAATAGGTATAGGAATGCCCGGTTTTGTAAGTGTAAAAGACGGCCGGAATTACTCTTATCTGGATGCAAACGGAGAAAAATTAACTGATTATATCTCCAGGGAAACTGGTTTACCTACTTATATTGATAACGACTCTAGTGTGATCGCACTTGCTGAACAAAGATTCGGAGTAGCTAAATCTCTTAAAGAAGTCATGGTGATTAACCTGGGCTGGGGAATTGGTCTTGGAATGATCGTAAACGGCGATATCTTCAGAGGCTACAGTGGCTTTGCCGGTGAATTCAGTCATATCCCTTTATTTGAAGATGGTGAATTATGTATCTGCGGTAAGCAAGGCTGTCTGGAAGCCGAAGCTTCTATGCTGGTTGTAGTTAAAAAGGCTATAGAAGGTATTAAACAGGGCAGATTATCCACCTTACATTCTTATATAGGCTCTCCGCTGAAAATAATGAGTGATGCCATTTTTGAGGCTGCTAATCATGGTGATCAGTTTGTGATTGAACTGCTATCAGACGCAGGCTATAAAATCGGTAAAGCACTCTCTATTCTTATTCATATTATGAATCCGCAAACCATTGTATTAAGCGGAAGGGGGGCAAAAGCCAGTAAAATAATGATGGCCCCCATGCAGCAGGCCTTAAACAAATACTGTATCCCACGATTAGCTGCCAATACAGAATTACTGATTTCAAAACTTGGTTTTGACGGTGAAATCATTGGTGCAGCTGCGCTGGTCATGGAAAACTTTGACAATGAACAATTAGCTATAAACACTAAACGAATAGATATGGGAAGACTCCAGAAAAACTAATTAAACAAACAATATTCAACTAAACTTAAAAAACCAAACATGAAAAAATTATTACTATTCACATTATTAATGCCTGGCCTGGCGATGGGAGCAAATCTCACCAACGCAGGTAATTCGGTATTAATTAGCTGGCCAGTGCATCAGGCCGGTTCTTTAGGTGCGTTAAAAACAAAAGCAACCATCAAAGGAACAGTAAAAGATGCAAGCGGATTACCTTTAGTTGGTGTCAGCGTACAGGTTAAAGGGACTAAACTCAGTACTCAAACAGATTCAAATGGTAACTTTGCTATCACGGCAAATACTGGCGATGTATTGGTGTTCTCTTATATCGGTTATGTACGTCAGGAGGCAAATGTAACTTCTGGCATAGTGAATATCACACTTCAGGAAGATTCAAAACAACTTGGAGAGGTTGTTGTGACTGCCTTAGGTATTAAAAAATCAGAAAAAACAATTACTTATGCTACACAGCAGGTAAGCGGATCGGAGCTGACCAGGGTAAAAAGTGATAACTTAATGAATTCCCTGAATGGTAAAGTATCGGGTGTAACCATTTCCCCAAGTGCTTCGGGAGTTGGGGGTTCTGCTAAAGTTATTTTAAGGGGTAACAAATCGGCAGGTGGAAATAACCAGCCATTATATGTAATTGACGGGGTTCCTATTTCTAACGGTTCAAATGCTAACGGACAACCTAATAATACCTTCGGAAGTAATGTTGGACAAGGCGGGGGTGGAACTACAGCACTAAGTGCAAGTCAGGACGGGGGTGATGGTATCTCTAACCTGAACCCTGAAGACATTGAGAGTCTTACAGTCTTAAAAGGGGCATCGGCTTCTGCTTTATATGGTAGCCAGGCACAAAATGGGGTAATTTTAATTACGACTAAAAAAGGAAAAGCGGGAAAAGCTGTAATCAGTTTCTCATCTTCTCTGACCCTGGATAAAATTGCTTATAAACCTAAATTTCAAAATAGCTATGGTCAGACCACTGGCGGAGCAGATAGCTGGGGAGATAAAATACCATCAGCACAGGATAATGTAAGTTCTTTCTTTCAGACAGGAACAAACCTGACAAACTCTCTGAGTCTTTCTGGTGGAAATGACATTGCGCAATCTTACTTCTCTTATGCGAATACTGCTGCAAGGGGTATAGAGCCAACTAATAAATTGTCCCGTCATAATATTAACTTCCGTGAGACGGCCCGTTTTCTGGATAATAAATTAACTGTAGACGGAAATGTTAATTATATAGCTCAGCAAATTAATAACAGTCCTGGTCTGGGTTTTTACCTGAATCCTTTAACAGGTCTGTATTTATTCCCAAGAGGAAGAGATTTATCTCAGTATAAAAATCAATTTGAATTACCCGGAACTATTGAGGGGGTTTCTGTTCCAAAACAAAACTGGCCTTTCAATGAAGATGTACAGCAGAATCCATGGTGGATTCTTAACCGGAACCTGAACGAGTCGAAACGTAACCGTATTTTATTAAACGCTAGTGTTAAATATGACTTTACAAGCTGGTTAAGTATCCAGGCCCGTGGAAATATTGATCGTTTCACAGATGTGTATGAGCAGAAATTATATGCAAGTACAAATGCTGTACTGGCTAAAGAGAACGGACAATTGCTGATGAGTAACCAAACCACACAGCAGAAATATGCCGATTTATTACTTACCTTTTCGGTGCCAACCAAATCTGACTTTAAAATCGATGGTGTATTAGGAACGAGTGTAACTGATAATAATACTTTCGGTAATATTATCGGTCCTAATGCCGACAATAGCTATACTGGAAAAGGTTTAACTGTACCTAATGTATTTCTTCCTGAAAATATAGTGACAGCAGTAGGCGGGCCTCCAATAACCACTTTGCCAAATAACCATAATCAGATACAATCGATATTTGCAAACGCGAATATTGGCTATAAAAACTTCGCTTTTTTAACTCTCACAGCAAGAAATGACTGGTCATCGAATCTTTCATTTACCCCGAATAACTCTTATTTCTATCCTTCGGCAGGTTTATCATTTATCCTGAACCAGATATTTACTTTACCTGAAGCTATTTCATATGCCAAAATAAGAGGTACTTATGCGCAGGTAGGTAACACAGTGCCAAATTATGTAACCAATCCTTTAACCCACTTTAATGCTGGCGGTGGTGTACGCTTAAATGCTGTTGCACCTTTCCCGGAGTTGAAGCCTGAAAAAACAAACTCTTTTGAGCTTGGAACTGACCTGCGTTTCCTGAAAGACAGATTAAACGTAAGTTTTACTTATTATAAATCTAATACCAAAAACCAGTATTTTCAGATTATTCCTTCTTTTACAACTACTTTTTCTCAAGGATATGTTAATGCCGGAAATGTTCAGAACTCAGGTATTGAGTTTATGCTGGGTTACGATATCATCAAAAACACTAACCTGACCTGGAACTCTTCATTCAACGGATCAGCCAATAAGAATAAAGTAATTGATGTAGATTCAAAAGATGGTATTAATGCATTTATATTAACGCCTAACCGTAACAACACTTATCAGTCAGAATTAAGAACCGGTGGTTCATTCGGGGATATTTTTGGAGTTACTTTCAAACGTGATGATCAGGGACGTATTTTAATCGGTGCTGATGGTAAGCCATTAGTTAATGATGGTTATAATTACATCGGAAACCCAAATCCTAAATTCCAGATCGGATGGAGCAATAGTTTTGATTACAAAAGATTCAGACTAAGCTTCCTGGTAGACGGAAAATTTGGCGGACAGGTATTATCTCTAACAGAAGCAGTATTGGATAAATATGGTGTTTCTGAAGCATCAGGCAACGCCAGAAATCAAGGTGGTGTAAATATCAATGGAGTAGATGCAGTTACTGGTAAAGCAATTACAAGTGCTGATCCAAGAACATGGTACACTTCTGTAGGTGGCCGTGATGGTATTACTGAAAACTATATTTACAGTGCAACTGTAGTTCGTTTGCGTGAAGCATCTTTAGGTTATACTGTTCCATTTACAAAGGGAGCGATTAAAAGCCTGAGGTTCTCTGTTGTTGGAAGAAATCTGTTTTACTTCTATAAAAAAGCACCTTTCGATCCTGAGATTACCATGTCTACAGGTAATGGATTATCAGGTGTAGATGTATTCAGTCAGCCAGCTACGCGTGGTTTCGGTTTCAACCTGAATCTTACTTTGTAAAATGTTCACCATTAAAATTAAAAAGATGAAAACTCAATATATGATACGCAATGGTTATAAGTATGCACTGTCTGCTTGTCTTGCATTAGCAGTACTTACATTTACCAGCTGCAAGAAGAATTTTGAAGATTATAATACTGATAATACGGGTATAGGCAAAGGAAACTTCCAGGTTGGATTGATCTATCCGGGTATTCAGGCTGCTATTTTTGGCGGAGAAGCTGACTACCAGCTGAACCAAAATTTAAATGCAGACTGTTATTCAGGTTATATGATGTCGCCAAACCCTTTCAGGGGAAATATCAATAACCTAAACTACAGTTTGGTAGACGGATGGAACCAGAATATTTTTGTAACTTCTTATACCAACTCATTTTTTGCAATCAACGCGATTGCGAAATCAGGAACAAGGACTTCGCAGCCAGACTTCTGGGGTATTGCCTTGATCCTTAAAGTTGAAACGATGAACAGGCTGACCGATAAATTTGGCCCTGCAGCTTATAGTGGCGCAGGACAGACTTTAATGAATACACCTTATGATTCTCAGCAAAATATCTATAAACAGTTCTTCCTTGAACTGGATACTGCTGTAACTAACCTGAATACTTTTGTTAAAGCTAATCCTGGTAAAGTTCCGTTTCAGCAATATGATCTAGTTTATGGTGGTGATTATACCAAATGGATTAAATTTGCTAATTCACTGCGTTTGCGTTTAGCTATGCATATTGTGAAAGCAGATGCTGCTACTGCGCAGACTCAGGCGCAAAAAGCATTAGATCCGGCTAATGGAGGCGTAATGACAACAAATGCTGACAATGCTGGTATCTCAGGAGGAGGAACGCACAACCCGCTTGAAGTCATTACAACAAGCTGGACTGATATTGCTTTGGGCGCACCAATAGAATCTTATCTTGTTGGTTATAACGACCCTCGTTTACCTGTCTATGCTTCTCCGGCTACAGACCCTCGTTTTGCTGGTCAGTACAAAGGTATCCGTATCGGATCATTGGTTACTGCTAAGCCTGGTTACAATGGTTATTCTGTATTAAATAGCAATACTATTGTTAAAAATACCTCGCCTATGATGATGATGACTGCTGCTGAAGTCTGGTTTCTTAAAGCAGAAGCAGCATTACGCGGATGGACAGGTGCAGGAGATGCACAGACTAATTATACAACAGGAATTCAGACTTCCATGGCACAGTGGGGGCTTTCTGGCGGTAATTATATCAATGACAATACAAGTGTTCCTATCGCTTATGTTGATCCTGGAAATGCAGCGAACAATTCACCTGCTGTTTCAACAATCACCATACAATGGGATAATGGAGCTGCAAATGAGCAGAAACTGGAACGCATCATTACTCAAAAATGGATTGCGATGTTCCCTGAAGGTCAGGAAGCCTGGACAGAATATCGTCGTACAGGATATCCTAAACTTTTTCCTGTAGTCACTAACAATAGTAATGGAACTATTGATACTAAAATTCAGATCCGCAGATTAGCATTCCCTCAAAATGAATACTCAACCAATGGGGCTGAAATTGCAAAAGCTGTTCAATTATTGAATGGCCCTGACAATGGTGGTACCAGGTTATGGTGGGATGTAAACAAGCCTAACTTCTAAGTCTAATAATACCTCTCGGATTCGTCTTAAGCGCAAGCTTAAGGCGAATTTTTTATTAGAGCATGTTTTTTTTTAAAATAATCCGGATGTAGTATTTTTATTATTATTTGGTTTTTATGTGTTTTTCATATCAAAACCTAATAATATTGTTTTATAGTGTGCTGTCTTTTTGAATATTTGTAAGTGGTTGATAATAAAAGAAGTATATCGAAATATAATTTTGTTATATTAGCCACGTAAAACAATAATTTCGAGTCATTTAAATGATATTATTCAATAATCATGGAAAACAAAACGGCAGAAAAAGCAGTGAGTAAACTGACAAAAGATCCAGAGATAGTAAAAACTATTGTAGATATCCTTTCTAAAGATCTGGAGGCTATAAAAGAACTCCTGAACCGGAAAACCCTGACTGAAAAGGGATAGTCCAAAATTCTTATCAAAAGAACCGGACCTTAGATCCTGTCTGATTTTATAAAAAACAGGATCCCTGGTTCTGTATCGTCATTGATTTAAACAGCTAGCCCGCTTAAATCAATTGATATTTATTCAATTTGCCACAAGCTGATTTGCTTGTGTTAATTTTACTGCTCCTGACCCCTCTGCTTAAGATATTGGTTATACGTGCAGTGGAGATTTCCAGCTCATATTCCTGTTTGTATTTTTCGGCAATCTGTTTACTTGTCCTTGGTTCGTTTAGAAAACCTGACCTTAGTAATTGGTCCATATACTTTCCATAATCAGGCATTTTATCTCTTAAATAAGAAGGGTCTATGTTTTTTGAAGTGATGTACAGTCTGATGTTTTCTCTTAAAATATCTTTAGATGGAATTGGGAAATCAGGATCAGATAACTGATAATGTTTAACGCCGAAGGTATCGCTCAGGGTCCGCTGGGCTAATATCCCAATATTGATATCTCCCTTTTCAATGGAAGCAATATAAGATTGATAGAGTTGAGCAAAAGTAGCTAATGCTTCCTGGGAAATGTTTGCCTCTATCCTGAAAGTTCTCACACGGTTACCGTATTCTTTTAATGTGTTTTTATCGTTTTCTGCCACGGTTGCAAGGTGATGATTATTAATTACCTTAATTTATATATAATGTTATTTTTATGTAAAATAATTATTTCAAGGAATTATTAATTATTTTCCTGGCAAATTAAAATATCTAAATGTAGAAAACAGTGAACGTACTGTTTGCTAATATTTTCTATAAATCTTTAAAATATTTAAAGCCAGATTAACATATATATATGTTATTCTGGCTTTAACATAGGAGATTAATCGGTTTTGTATAACTATCATAACAATGAGGAAGTTAATTGTCCATTCCAACCAGCTTATTAAAGAACCACCAGATTAAAAATTTGAGGAAAGAAACGGGCAGGCCCAAACCAAACAGGTTAATACTCAAGGAGCCTGCTGGTTTCCATCCTGGTATTAATCGAGTACGTAGGCGGTTTGGTGTTTGATTTCAGTCATTACAAATGAACTCTGTACATGTGCAATATTTTCAATAGTGGCTAGTTTATTGGAGAGAAAATTCTGATAACTATTCATATCCTTAACCACAACTTTTAATAAATAATCAAAATTACCTGCTACGTGAAAACATTCCATCACTTCGGGAACTTTAATAATAGCTTTTTCAAATGCATTAATTAATGGTTTGGAATGTAACTGGAGAGAAACGTTAATAAAAGCAACAATCGTTTTTCCAATTTTATCCCGGTCCAGCAGGGCGACATATTCTTTAATTACCCCCGACTGTTCAATCTTTTTGAGACGTTCGTAAGTTGGCGTAACAGTCAATCCTATTTTACCTGCAATCTGTTTCGTGTTCAACCGGGCATCTGCTTGTAAAACTTTTAAAATCTTCTTGTCAATAGGGTCAAATGTGTCCATCGTAGTTTTTTTTTACTGTATCAATTCGTTTCATACCTCTTAAAAGGTTTAAAAAACTTGTAAATATCCATATAATAGTGTTTGTTTTCTAATTCATACCAAATAATAGTTTTATAAAATCAGGATAGCTTATTTTACAAATCATTTAAACTGATTGTATTCGCAAAATGGAACAGCATAACTTATCTGCAGAAAATGCAGGAAAACTCAAGGACTTAATGGAAAGATTAACAGCGGATTCAACATTAATGCTTGGATACCCGGTATCGAAAGATTTTGATTACTCCGAACTCTCAGAATTTCTGAATTTTCCAATTAATAATCTTGGTGATCCATTTGTTGCTTCCACTTATAATGTAGGTACGCGTGAAATGGAAAGAGAAGTACTTGAGTTTTTTGCAGAATTGTTCAGGGCCCCGGTAAATAACTGGTGGGGATATGTGACTAATGGTGGTTCAGAAGGGAATCTTTACGGGTTATATCTGGCCAGAGAAATCCATCCAAAGGGGATGGTTTATTTTTCGCAGGCTACGCATTATAGCGTTCAGAAGAACCTGCACCTGTTAAATATGTCTAATATCGTAATCCGCACCCAGGCGAGTGGTGAAATTGATTATGATGATCTTAGAGATACCATTAAAATGAACAGGCATATGCCTGTAATTATTTTCGCCAATATCGGAACTACCATGACCGAAGCCCGTGATGATGTAAGCAAAATCAAAAAGATCTTACAGGATCTGGCGATTCAGCATTATTATATCCATGCAGATGGTGCATTATCCGGAAGTTACAGTGCATTTATAAATCCTCGTCCGGCATTTGATTTTGCTGATGGGGCAGATAGTATAGCAATCAGTGGTCATAAATTTATAGGTTCTCCGATCCCTTGCGGTGTGGTAGTGGTTAAAAAGAACAATCGTGACCGTATTGCACGTTCGGTCTCCTATACAGGAAGTATGGATACCACGATAACCGGTTCCAGAAATGGACATACGCCATTATTTCTATGGTATATGATTAAGAAACTGGGGCTGGAAGGATTTAAAAAGAGGGCATTGCACAGTTTAGAAGTCGCAGCTTATGCAGAAATCAAGTTAAAAGAGATAGGCATTAATGCCTGGAGAAATCCTGATGCGATCACTGTTAATTTACCTGAACCAGCTGAACAGGTCAGGGTTAAATGGCAATTAGCCTTAGAAAATGGCTGGTGCCATATTATTTGTATGCCAAATGTGACTAAAGATCAGATTGATCAGTTAGTAGCAGAGATTGTAGAATCTAGTGTAATGTTATCTGTTTCTTAATTCTGAACAGGATATCATTCAGGTCAAAAGGTTTGCTGATAAAATCATTGGCGCTGCATTGCTGAAAAACAGTATCTGCAGAAGCATGTGCTGACATTACGATAATAGGTATATCTTTTGTTTTCTGGGTAGTTCTGATCTCTTTGCACAGTTCAAGCCCGTTGCCATCAGGAAGCATCACATCTAATAAATACAAATCAGGAATACTTTCTGACATGGCCGCATGGAAGGAAGAAATATCCGGGAAAAGTCTTACTTTATAACCTTCATCTTCCAAAATGAACTCTATTATCTGTCTGATATCCTGATCATCTTCTACAACATGTATTTGCTTCATCGTTATTCAATAGGTTTCTAATAGAAATAAGCCCGTTTTTAGCTGGAAAGCTAATTGCAGGCCGATAGCTTACACTATTAAAATAATTCATGACAAACCCTGTACCAAAGAAATGGTTTTACCAAATAAAGGATATTTTTATCCTCATTTAATTGTTATTTTTATAATCAAGGGGGTTGAACTTCCCGGTAAAACCCCCTGAATGAGAAACCGGCATCCACCGGTATGGAATAAATTATCTGTTCAAATATAAAAGTGCACCCGATTCTAAAAAATGATTGAAATCACATATTTTGTAATTGACTATTGCAGGCTTAATAAATATGATCTGGGCTTTACATAGATTAATCGCATCTATGTGGCTTTTTCTTAACTTTGCATCTAAACGATGAGGGGGAACTCTTGTTTTCATACAAAACCAAAACGATGAAGATAATAACCATTTTAAGCTCCTGTATGCTGATTATGGCATGCGGCCTGATGAAAGTGAATGCACAGTCTCCCAGTGAATTGTCTGGATTTCCATTACATGCACATTATGTCCGCTCTACTAAACCACTGGTAGTTTTTCTGACTGGTGATGGCGGTTGGAATAGTTTTTCTGAATCAACTGTAAAAGAGTTAGTTAAAAATGGATATGCTACTTTAGCCCTCGATACCCGTAAATATTTCTGGAACCAGAAAAACCCTGATCAGTTTGCAAAAGATATGCAGGTAATTTTGACTTCCTATATGAAAACATGGAATAAGGATTCTTTTTCTATGATTGGGTATTCTTTTGGGGCAGATGTTGCCGCTTTTGTCCCGTCCCGCTTAACGGAGCCGCTGGCAGAGAAGCAAAATTCTTTAGTACTGCTTTCTCCGGGCTTTTCGACCGGTTATGTAGTTAAACTGAAAAACCTGTTGAATTTCGGCTCTACCGATAAAGAAAAATATAAGGTCAATCCTGAATTAGTAAAATCTGTAATTCCTGTTTTATGTATCTTCGGTAAAGACGAGGACAGTGAATTTTATAAAGCTATAAAACCGACAGATAAGATACATAAAGTTATCATTCCGGGGTCTCACCGCTTTGATGATGATATACCGCAGGTAGTAAGAGCAATTATTAAAGGGCTTTAAAAAGAAACGGGGATAAGTCTCCGACTCATCCCCGCTATCTAAATTAACGCTCTCATATATACAGACGCTTATATTTACGCTTTATTGTATCAGCACCTGATTATTTTTTTTATTATGCTATAAAATCTGTTATCATTTTATATAACTGGTAACATAGGAAATACTAATTTAGCTTTTCAAATCTTTCATTATGAACTTATATAGCCGGATACTATTTTCATTTACTGTGTTTTTGTTTAGTTATACCGGGGTTTCTGCACAGCATACAGCTGTGAAAGCCGCCGTTGGCAAGCCGGATTTACTACAAATCAGCAGGAAAAAAATTGATTCACTGGACAAACAGTTGATAGAGCTGATTGGAGAACGTGAAAGGGTTGTCAAGGAGATTGGTCTGTATAAGGCTCAAAATAATATTCCCCCTTTGCAGGCAGACCGCTTTAAACAAGTGCTGGAAAAAAGTATTGCAGCTGGTGGAAAAGAAGGCTTGTCTGCCGGCTTTATTACAGAGCTGATGAATGCAATTCATAAAGAAAGTCTGAGAATCGAAGAAGAAATTAAAACCACTAATTAATTATTGCTTAGTTTTGAAGGCAATTATATCCTACCAGTTCTATGGCAAATAACGTGAACATCACTTCTAGCGGCATACAAAAGGTTTTACGGAATTACAATGAAAAGCAAGCGCTTGCAGAGTATATCTGGAATGGTTTTGATGCTAATGCTGATACCGTTGAAATTAATTATACCGCCAATGAACTTGGTTTCATGGATAGGCTGGAGATTTATGATAATGGATATGGGATAAACTTCAAGAATCTGAAAGTTAAATTTGATCCTTTTTACGAATCTGAGAAAGCATTACAACTGGCTGTTAACAGAAACAGATCAGTGATGCATGGTAAAAATGGGGTAGGCAGATTAACCTTTTTCAAATTTGCCAATGATGCAGAATGGCAAACTACTTTTTTGCAAAATAATGCGCTTAAAAGCGGAAGGATCAGGATTGGGGTATCTGCATTGAATAACTATGAGGCAGGTTTACTGGACATGCCGCTGAGCGATAAACCAGGCACAAGGGTATTGTTCTCTAATATTAAGATCTTAGAAGAGAACATGGAGCTGGAAATAATCCCTTTCCTAAAGGCGGAGTTTTGCTGGTTTCTGGAGTTGAATAAGAAAAGGAATTATAAAATTCTAATCAATGGTATTCCTTTGGACTATAGTGGTAACATCCAGTCTTATGAAGAAGATATTATCCTGAAAGATGAAGTTTCGAAAACTGTATTTAAGCTAAAGTTTGTACAATGGAAAGAATCTTTGCATAAAGAGCTTTCCAAAGTTTATTATATCAATGAGAGGGGAGAGGAGAAATTTAAAGAATATACTACGCTAAACAAGAAAGCGGATGAATATTTTCACAGCGTATATATTGAAAGCGAGTTTTTTACTGATTTTGACTTTAGCGGAACTGAGTTTGATATACAGGTGAAGTTATATAACCGTTCAAAATCTTCTTCAGAATACAAATTCCTGAGTAAAAGGGTTAATGAACTGCTTCGTGCTAAAAGAAAGCTTTTCCTGAAAGAGTATTCCAGCAAACTGCTTCAGCGTTTTGAAAATGAAGGTGTGCTTTCTCTGAATGATAAAGAACCGCTCGATCCGGAAAGAAAAAGCATCTTGCTGAGTACTTTAAAAACAGTTTATGAGATACAGCCTAAAATTTTCAGTAATCTGAGTATAGATCAGAAAAGAACATTTATTGCGCTGATCAATGCATTGCTGATATCCGATCAGCGGGGTAGCCTGCTCCATCTGCTGGAAAATATTGTGGACCTGGAAGAAGAAGAAAGAGCTGAACTTAAACTGTTACTGTCAATTTAAGAGCTCAAAGCCAGTTAACCTTAATCTTAAATAGTAAATTAATATTCAGGTTTCTTATTGCCTGATCAATTTTTCGGCTTCTTTTCTGTTTAAGATAGTAAGGGTGAAACTCTCCTTTTTAAGTGGGCGGTCGTGTTGGTCTGTATCTGCTTTGTTAATTGCTTCGGCAACCTCCAATCCTTTTACTATTTCTCCAAATACAGTGTAATCCTGATCAAGACGCGGTATACCGCCTATCTTTTTATAGGCCTGGCGCTGTGCTGCTGAAAATTTAATCCCTTTTTTTATTTCGATTTCATCCAGTTCAGCATCAGTTTGTATTTTGCCTTCTACCAGGTAAATCTGGTCAAAATAAGAGCTCTTTTCAGGATTTTCATCCCTGCCAGCACCTAATGCTCCCTTTTTATGAAAGCGGTCAGGTCTTATTTCTGCTGCCAGACGCTCAGCAGGATTACCTGGTTTAAGTTTTTCTCTCTCTAATATGGTTTCATCCAGTTCACCGCCCTGACTAACGAAGTTTTTAATGACCCTGTTGAATTCCTGATCTTTAAAAAGACCTTTTCTGACAAGACGAATAAAATTATCCCGGTGATTTGGGGTATTATCATAAAGCATAATCAATATATTGCCTTTTTGAGTCGATAAACGCACATAATTACTTTGTGCCTGGGCAGTGAAAATCAAAAAAGATAAAATAATAGTTAGGGCCGTTAATCTCATAGCAGATAAAATTGTTTTTGTTACGCTAACTTGAGCGCTCTTTTAACATATAAGTGTATAACAAGTATGATCATTCCAATCATAATGGAAACATCAGCCAGGTTGAAGATTCCTGTTTTTAGGATATAGAAATCTATATGTACAAAATCTGTTACTGAGCCATATAACAATCTATCATATAGATTCCCTAACCCGCCGCCAATTACAAAACAAATACCCAGTACTAACAGGTTATTCAGTTCGCTGTTCCTTAGCAGGTAATAAATCCCATAACAAAGGGCCAGTAAGGGGATTAATGATAAAAAGATAAACTTAACAGAATCTGCCAGGGAATCTCCGGTGCTTAGAAATGCCCCGGAATTTTCAACTTTGGTTAGTATCAAATGATTACCAACAACATTAATAGTTTCATGATAAGCTATGTTATTGCGGGCGACATTTTTAGAGAGCTGATCACAGCCTGCATTTGCCAGAACCAGCAATACAATAGATATATTTCTTAAAATAAGTTTCATTTGAAATGATAATTTCCGCTATAAACTTAACCTGTTTAGTTTGTAATCTCAAATTAATAATCCTTTTAGCTTCCTGGAGCTCATTTTGTGATATTATAACAATAAATCAGCTTTTTGAGTTTAATTCTTTCTGCTCTTAATCCTTGTAGCTGAACCCTTAAATGTAAAATGCACACCTCAAATTTAATTGTAAGCGTAAAAACAGAAGGCCGGTCTTATTGTTATAGCACCAAATAATCATTGAAAAAATAATTTCATCCCTCATGGAAAAAAAGAAAGAGTCCTTTTTTGAGAAAATGGCTACTAAAATTACCTGCTGGACTGGTACTTCGGCAGCATTTGGTATTGCATTAGCAGTAGTTGTTGTCTGGGCTATCAGCGGGCCTATTTTTAAGTATTCTGATACCTGGCAGCTGGTCATTAATACAGGAACTACTATCATCACTTTTATGATGGTCTTTTTAATCCAGAAATCTCAGAACAAAGATTCTAAAGCTATTCAGCTAAAATTAAATGAATTGATTGCTGCAAGTATGCATGCCAGCAACAGGATGGTTGACATTGAAGACCTTACTGAAGAAGAACTGGATGTATTGCGTAAATACTATCAAAAGCTCTCTGATATTTCAGAAAAGGATGAAGATATCCATAATTCTCATTCTATAGACGCGGCAGCTCACAAGGAAGAAGAAAAAAAGGAACATCAGGAAAAATACCACAATCGAAAAAGATCTTTGCCAGAATAATACGATATCATCAAAGTATATTTATCTATAAACGGATAATATCCTTCCTGAAAAAGGTGTTTCGTGAAAATGCCCTCAAAAAATCTTTTGAGGGCATTTCAGTTTCAATTTGGAAATCCTGCGGTTTCAGGAGATTTTTTTAAGGATTTCCTGTTGCCTTTTCTACTGCGATATTATTCGGCGGCAGCTTCTGCATTCACATAGCCTGTTGCGATTTCAGTCAGTGCAACATCCGTTGCCTTTTCATTGTCCAGCGTTTGCTGTAATAAATTTGCCGCATCAGTATGCCCCATGTTTTCGGCGAAAGTTTTTAAGGTGCCATAAGTGGCAATTTCATAATGTTCTACTTTTTGGGCCGCAAGAATTAAACCTGCATCTCTGGTCAGTGTACCTTTATCTGTATCAGCAATAATAGAATCTGCTTCTTCCAGTAAACCG
This sequence comes from Pedobacter cryoconitis, assembly GCF_014200605.1. Lineage (GTDB taxonomy): Bacteria > Bacteroidota > Bacteroidia > Sphingobacteriales > Sphingobacteriaceae > Pedobacter > Pedobacter cryoconitis_B. Next base: position 735,650 of record NZ_JACHCE010000001.1, read on the forward strand.
GCCATTGCATCACATTTTTTTGCTGCAGGCTTCTCATCCAGCAATGCAAATACCTCTTCTAAGGTGTCAATATGCATTTGGGTTTCCTGAGTGTGTTTTTCAAAAGCAGCTGCAAGATCAGTACTTGTTGCCGCTTTTGACATCTTTGGAAGTGCTTTAACTAAATGTTTTTCTGCCCAGTAGATATCCTTCAATTCATCTACAAAGAATTTATGGAACTCTGAATCTTCCATTTTGCCAGTCAGACCTGTTGTTTTTTTTGAATTAGCTTTTGAAGCTGTACCTGTTTTTTTTGCTGTAGTTGCCATAAGTTATCGATTTTGAAAAGCCATAACTCATTGTCGGTGAAAAAGTTTAATTTATTTTTTATTTAGCAGGAAACAGTTGTTCAGCCATTTTCTGATCATGACCATAAATGTCTTCTCTGAAATTGATCAGTCCGTTTTTATCTACCCAGCTGGTAAAGTAAGCTATAATTACAGGTACAGGCACTTTCATCGTCACCCATACTTCTGTCTTCGAATTCATTGCTTTATCAATTTTTTCTGTTGTCCACTCTGGTCTGTCAGCCAATAAATATTCAGCTAAAGATTTCGGCTTCGCCAGACGGATACAACCGTGGCTGAATGCGCGTTTATCTTCCGCAAACAGGGATTTGGCAGGGGTATCATGCAGATAAATATTATAACTGTTAGGGAACAGGAACTTGACACGTCCCAAAGAATTTGAATTGCCTGGTTTTTGACGTACCAATGGCAGGCCATCACTAAAACCATACTGTTCCATATTTTTTTGTGCAAGGAAATTACGGTTTTTACGCATTGCAGGTAGTATTTCGGCACGTACGATACTTGGCGGGATATTCCAGTAGGGGCTAAAAACAATGTTTTTTAAGTTATTACTGAATATTACCGTTTTGCTGGCTGCTTTTCCAACTACGATTCCCATGTTAAGCACTTCTTTTTTAGCTTCAAATACATGCAGCTTATATTCCGGGATATTTACTAAAATAAGTTTCCCATCAGGCATCAGAGGCGACCAGCGGATTCTTTCCAGGTTGATCAGCATTTGCTGGATACGGGCTTCAACAGGTGTGTTTAAAGCAGTCAGTAATGCGCGGTCTGGTTTCCCGGTTTGACTATAGCCAAATTGTAATTGTGCATTTTTGATTGCTGCGGTAAATTCAGCAGTATAAACGTGGCTGGAATCTCCGGCTTTCCAATCACCAAAATCAATCAGTCTTTGTTTAAGCTGTGAAACCACTAATCCTGAATCCCCTTCTTTTAGCTGTTTAACAGCAGCAAGGTCAAGTTGTGGCCAGTTACCTCTTTTCTGAATACTGTACCAGCGGATTAATTCTTTATTTAAGGTTTTATAATAGCTGTTTACAGGTTCCCATTGTTCTATTCCAGCGCCCTTTTTTGCGACCAGCGAATCCAGTAAAGCAACTGCATTGATTTTCTTTCTGGGAATATACCATTGTAAAGCTGCAGGATCTACTTTTCCGGCATAAGCATTAGTTACAAAATTAAAAAAATGCTGGGTTAGCTCCAGTTCCAGCTTAACCAGAGCCGGGCTCACTGCGCGGATCAGGGTATCTTTACTCACCAATATATTTAGCTGATTACGCAATACCATATCATTTTTAGTACTATCCCTGGAAGTTGAATCATAACTTTTATCCAGTTCATAAAATACCCTGGTCTGTTCTGCAATCCCTTTTTCTGTTAACCAGGCAAACTGAAAGTTCCTGCTGTTATAGAAATTCCTCAAACGGAGTGCTGAGCTATCCTCCAGTTTAGTATCAATAATATATTTCTCCAGTTCCATACTATCAATTAATAGCTTAGTCACTGCATTTTTAGGCGTAATAGTTACATCTCTGGCTATTTTTTTAGTCTCTTTTCGCTGACATTGTACTAAGAATAAAGATGTCAGGACGATCAATAACAAGAACGGAGATCCTGAAATTGAAAAAATGGAGCGGAGTTTTAGTTTCATCTGATCAATATATTAAATATATGTTATTGCCTGATAACGGGTTGGAAGAATTCGTCCACTTTGCGGTTAAATTCATCTCTGTGTTCAATTAAAGTAGCATGTCCGGATTTAGGAACAATCCATAACTGGCCCTCAGGAATATGTTTGGCAATTAAAACCGTATGTTCGGTGTTAATCAGATCATGATCACCACCAATAATTAATGCAGGGCATTTAATCTGGCTCAGTGCTGTTAAAGGAATATTTGGCTGTTGCCAATCCAGTAAAAAGACTTTCCAGTCATTCTTTTCTTTCGGTGTTTTATAGTTTTTGTCCTTACCTGCTAAAAAAGTCTCCTGTTCAGATTTCCAGAATTCAGGTTTCAGTGCAGTAGAATCAGGCCAGAGATTTGCACCGGTTGAAGCCAGTTTGATTACTTTTTCAGGATGTCTTATAGCCATCATCAGTGCATTAATGCCGCCATCACTCCAGCCAACCACATAGGCCGAATCCAGGTGCATAGAATCGAGTAAAGCGGCATAGTCATCAGCCATCATTTCGAAACTTAAAGAGTCACGTGTGTCTATAGAATTTCCATGCGCACGGCTGTCGGCTACAATCACTTTGTATTTTTTAGAGAAATAGGGGATATTGCCAGTAAAAGAGCTGATATCACCACCATTTCCATGAATCATCAATAAAGGTTTACCAGAACCATAAGTCTCATAGTACATTTTAAAGCCTCTGATGTCAAAGTATTTTCCTGTCTTTTTGTTGTTTCCGTAATTAATTACTTTATCCTGACAGGCATTGATCAGCAGGACTAAAACACAGCAGGAAAATAGAAATATGTCTTTTATACGCATAGTATTTTGTGATGTAGGGTATTTAATAAGGGGTACAATATGGTCAAATATTGGGGTAAAATAGGGTTTTTAGTCGTATTTCATCAATATTTGCTCCAAAAATATAAAGGCGGGAAAAGTAATATTATATTTGTTGCGACAAAATCTAACCTGATTCATATTAATGCAGACTAAACAGCTGACCTGGCAGTTCGCCTGGGAGTATCCGGCCTTCAGGGTGAAATTTATATTAGGACTCTTAGTGATGTTTCTGATACTTTTTTACCTGCAGGATTTTTTCTTGTTTATACAAGCCCGGAACGGTGTTTTGATGGATGACTGGGTATTGAGCCGTTTACCAGCTCATGATGTTTCTCATTATATCTTTCTTATACTTTATCCGGCAACAGGTTTTTTCATCTGGAGGCTGATCAAGAATTCTTCTATTTGTATTACTGCGCTGTGGGGATATATTTTTCTCTGTCTGGCCAGAATGATTACAATTTCGCTGATTCCGCTGGATGCGCCCATGAATCTTGTTCATCTCAGTGATCCTTTTTCTATCATTTTTTACGGATCAAATGTGATTACAAAAGACTTGTTCTTTTCGGGGCATACCGCAACGCTGTGCCTGGTAGGGCTATGTCTGGAAAATAAAACTGAAAAAATGATCATTTTCTTTGCCACCGCGGTATTGGGTGTTTTGTTGTTAATTCAACATGTGCATTATACAGCAGATGTACTTGCTGCGCCAGTATTTAGCTATATATTCTGGTATCTTGGCAAAACTATAACAAGGATCTGATTTGGCAGTCCTTAGGGCCTGTTTAAATTGGCCAGTCATTAATTTACGTATAATTTTAATCAGGGAATCTGCCATACAGGCTGATTCCATATATCCTTTTAAATGGAAGTTAAAAATTTAGAACCTCAGGAACTCTGGAGCAATTTCGCAAAGCTGAACGCTGTGCCCCGTGCTTCAAAAAAAGAAGAACGTGTAATTGCATTTATGGTCGGTTTTGGAAATGACCTTGGCCTGGAAACAGTGACAGACCCTATTGGAAATGTAGTGATCAAAAAACCTGCAACTCCGGGTATGGAAGATCGTAAAACAGTAGTTTTACAGTCTCACCTGGATATGGTACATCAGAAAAACAGTGATACCGTATTCAATTTTGACGAGCAGGGCATTGAAATGTTTGTTGATGAAGACTGGGTTAAAGCAAAAGGGACTACACTGGGGGCTGACAATGGAATAGGTGTAGCGGCAATCATGGCTTTATTAGCCTCAGAGACGATCGCACACCCCGCTTTGGAAGCTATGTTTACGATTGATGAAGAAACTGGCATGACGGGCGCTAAAGAGCTTGATCCGGTTAACTTCTCTGGTTCTATCTTATTGAACCTGGATACAGAAGAAGATGATGAACTAACTATCGGCTGCGCCGGAGGAATAGATACCAATACCAGTTATCAGTATCAGCAGCAAAATGTTGCAGCTTCGTCTGTAGCTTTTGAAATTACCATTAAGGGTTTGAAGGGCGGACATTCAGGAATGGATATCCATAAAGGCAGAGGAAATGCCAACAAACTGATGAACCGTTTATTTTATACTGCTGTTGAAACGGTAAATCTTCAATTAAGTACAATCAATGGTGGCAGTTTAAGAAACGCGATCCCAAGAGAATCAGCTGCGGTAGTAGTGGTGTCTGATAGCGAAAAAGTAGTGTTCGAAGAATTTGTCAAAGCATTCACAGCATTACTTCAAGAAGAATATCAGACTGTAGAGCCAGGATTAACTGTTTTGTTAGCTGAAACGGTTTTACCTGCACAGGTAATGGTTAAAGCTGATTTCAAGAAGATCCTGAATGCAGTTTATGCTATGCCAAATGGTGTTTTCAGAATGAGTCCTGATATTGAGGATTTAGTGGAAGCTTCCAGTAATCTGGCCAGAGTAATTGTTAAAGATGGCTCATTTATTACCCAGTCTCTGCAACGCAGCAGTGTGGAGAGTACTAAAACTGATGTATCCAATGCAATTCGTGCTTCTTTTGAGAATATGGGCTGTGAGGTTAAACAGGCAGGGGATTACCCGGGATGGAAACCTAACCCTGATTCTGATATTTTAAGATTGATGACAGGATTATATCAGACTGCTTTTGGTAAAGAACCTAAAGTTGATGCTTGCCATGCCGGGTTGGAATGTGGTATTTTAGGCGGTCACTTACCTGGAATGGATATGATTTCTTTCGGACCTACTATCAGAGGGGCACATTCGCCGGATGAAAGAGTTCAGATCTCTTCTGTTCAAAAATTCTGGGGCTATTTGCTTACTATTTTAAAAGAAATCCCCAAAAACACTAAATAAAAAAGAATTACTTACTTTAGACCTTTTTTAAAGAAACATTTATGATTATTGCACCAAGAATACGTGGTTTTATCTGCCTGACTGCTCATCCCGAAGGATGTGAGCAAAATGTTGTCAATCAAATTAACTACGTGAAATCAAAGGGCGCTATTGCTGGCCCTAAACGTGTATTGGTTATTGGCGCATCTACAGGATTTGGATTGGCATCAAGAATTACCAGTGCTTTTGGATCTGACGCATCTACTATCGGTGTGTACTTCGAAAAGCCACCTGCACCAGGCAAAACAGCTTCACCAGGCTGGTATAATACTGCAGCTTTTGAGGCTAAGGCACACGAAGCTGGTTTATATGCTAAAAGTATCAATGGAGATGCTTTTTCTGATGAAATCAAACAAAAAACATTAGAACTGATCAAAGCTGATTTAGGTCAGATTGATTTAGTGATCTATAGCCTGGCATCGCCCCGCAGAACACATCCTAAAACAGGGGTTGTCTATAATTCTGTTCTGAAACCAATTGGTCAGAGTTTTACCAACAAAACAGTAGACTTTCATACTGGTATAGTTTCTGATATCTCGATTCAGCCAGCTAATGAAGAAGAAATTGAAAATACCGTTGAAGTGATGGGAGGGGAGGACTGGGGTTTCTGGATCGAAGATCTTAAAGCTGCTGGTTTATTAGCAGAAGGAGCTACTACTGTTGCTTATTCTTATATCGGGCCGGAAGTAACTGAATCGGTTTACCGCAAAGGAACGATCGGCCGTGCTAAAGATAACCTGGAAGCTACTGCTTTCAGTATTACTGAAAAGTTGAAAGATTTGAATGGAAAAGCATATGTTTCTGTAAACAAAGCTCTGGTTACCCAGGCTAGTTCTGCTATCCCGGTTATCCCATTATATATTTCGTTGCTTTATAAAGTGATGAAAGCTAAAGGGACACATGAAGGTTGTATTGAACAGATTCAGCGTTTATTCCAGGATAGATTATACACTGGTGCTGAAATTCCAACTGATGCTAACGGAAGAATCCGTGTGGATGATTGGGAAATGGATGAGGCTGTTCAGGCAGAGGTCAGCAAACTATGGGCTGGCATCTCTACAGAAAGTTTGCCGGAATTGGGCGACCTTGCCGGTTACAAACATGACTTCCTTAATCTGTTCGGCTTTGATGTGGCTGGTGTGGATTATGAGGTTGAATCTGATGAAATGAAACAAGTGCCAGGATTGGTTTAAATCTGGATTTTATTGATATTAAAAGAGGGTTTCCATTTTTGGGAGCCCTCTTTTTTTATGTGATATTGTGTGCTTTTTTATTGATTTACAGTTGTTTGGTTTTATTTTGTGTAAAATATAATTTTATACAATATAGTTGTGCACTATTCGTTTAATAGACATGGAAATGCTAAAACTGGAGCAGCAGCTCTGCTTCCCGATCTACGCTCTGTCAAGACAGATCACCGCTTTGTACCGCCCCTTGCTGGAAAAGCTGGACCTCACTTATCCGCAGTATTTAGTGATGCTGTTGCTTTGGGACAGGAACAAGATCAGTATCAAAGAAATTGGAGAGAAGCTTTTACTGGACACCGGAACTTTAACCCCTTTACTGAAAAGACTGGAGCAAAAGAAATACCTGACCAGAAAAAGAAGTGAAGGGGATGAGCGTATCGTATTGATCGAATTAACCAGCAGCGGACAGAAATTGAAATATTCGGCAGCAGGGATACCGGGTGCATTGTTTTGTGCATTGGATATTACCGAAACTGAAATGGTCAGCCTACAACAAAAACTAACAGGAATTTTAAATACAATAAACAAACAAAATGGATAAAATAGAAAAACTGTATACTGCCGAAGCCAGTGCTACCGGCGGTAGAAATGGAAATGTAAAATCATCGGACGGAGTTTTAGACCTTGAAGTAAGAATGCCTAAAGAGCTTGGGGGTGGGGCAGGGGCCTATACTAACCCGGAACAGCTTTTTGCTGCTGGTTATGCCGCTTGTTTTGACAGCGCGTTGAATTTGGTTATCAAAATGGAGAAGGTTCAGACTGGTGAAACCAGGGTGACAGCGCAGGTGAGCATAGGAAAGAATACCACTGGTGGTTTCCAGCTCGCTGTTAAACTAAAAGTTTCTATTCCTGATGTTACTGCTGAGGTAGCTAAGGCATTAACTGAAAAAGCACATCATGTATGTCCTTATTCGAATGCTACACGCGGCAATATCGAGGTAGAACTTGAAAATGTTTAGCTAATTAACCAGGCTTTAGGCCGGGACTGATTCTCTAATGATCAGGGCAATTGCCTGAATTGGTTTTCATACTAGTCTGTAAGGGGCTGGTTCTAGTTGAAAAACCTATTAAAACAGCCTTGAAGGGCTATTGGGAGGGGGTTAGAAGGACTGGAGTCCTTTCGATGTCCTTCCAACCCCCTTTCAAGGGCCTTTCAATAGGTATTCAGGTACCTGTTTGAATAAGTTTCTACAGGTGAACCGCATATTTTTGATTAAGACCTATTGATCCTCCTGATCTTTGTGTCTTATGAATCGTCAGGTTTTGTCGTTCTGAAGCCTTCTTATCTCCTTTCTGCTGGACGATCTGTCTGGGTGCAGGCTTCTTAATGGGCGATGGAAAATCGGTCGTTACAGAAGGTTTATTTCATTTGGATGAAACATGATTTTATATTCCCTATTCAGGAATGTGCAAAACGTTTACCATTTTTTTCTGCCGTTCTATTTTTCCGATTCTTCAAATTATCGGGAACGGGCTTTTAAGCAGGTTTAATTGTTCACTCTGTTCAGTTTTTATGATCACTTTATAGAGGAAGCCTGTAGAGCCTTAATTTTAGGTAGCTATATTTTATTTTAAATCAGATATATATAGCTGTTATATTAATAATTAATGAATGACAAAATGTCGCATCTGATTTTTTGATTTAAAAAAATGTCTTTTGATCAGGTCTGAATTATCAGATTTTTTTTGGTACTATTGTCTTGTATTTAGGAATGAATCCCTTTTGTTAAAGCAATAGTTATAAACACTGAATTTTCGATGTGGATAAGTTATCCACAAAAAAGGCGCTTTTTCTTAGGCTATCTTTTTGCCTGTTAGCGACTTATGAATTAGGTGAGATTTTATGATTTTTTGTTGGTAATTTTTAGGATCTTCGCCCTCCCAAAACGGCAGAGTGTTTGGTCGTTGTTTAAGTCGAATACCATTAATTTATAGAATAACTATGCAAAAAACTTGTACCGAAGTATGGAATAACTGTCTCCAGATTATTAAGGATAACATCCCGGTCCAAAGTTTTAAAACTTGGTTCGAACCGATTTCGGCATTAAAATTGGAAGGCAACATATTAACCGTACAGGTGCCAAGTTTATTCTTTTATGAATGGCTGGAAGAGCATTATGTAGGTTTATTGCGCAAGACAGTTAAACAGCAAATGGGAGAAGAAGGTCGTTTGGAATATAATATTGTGGTAGATAAATCGTCAAACAGCGGTTCTCCATACACTACAAGTATGCCGTCCAATGGGAATGGATCTGCATCAAAAACGCAATCAATGCCAGTTCCTGTATCAATTAATAAGGATATTAAGAATCCTTTTATCATACCGGGCCTGAAAAAATTAAATGTAGACCCTCAGTTAAATTCTCAATATACTTTTGAAAGTTATGTTGAGGGCGATTGTAACCGTCTGGCCCGTTCTGCAGGTTTTGCAGTAGCAGCCAAACCAGGTGCAACGTCATTTAACCCATTAATGATTTATGGTGCTGTAGGTTTGGGAAAAACCCACCTGGTGCAGGCAATAGGTAACGAAATCAGGCGTACTTTACCAGATAAACTGGTTATATATGTATCCTGCGAAAAGTTCTGTCAGCAATTTGTCGAGTCTTTAAAAAACAATACAATCAATGATTTTGTGAACTTTTACCAGGCAATGGATGTAATCATCATGGATGATGTTCACAACTTTGCTGGAAAAGAGAAGACTCAGGATATTTTCTTCCATATTTTCAATCACCTGCATCAGTCAGGTAAACAGATTATTATTACCTCAGATAAAGCACCAAAAGACCTTTCAGGTGTTGAAGAACGCTTATTAAGCCGTTTCAAATGGGGGCTTTCAGCTGATTTACAGATCCCTGATCTGGAAACAAGGATCGCTATTCTGAGAAAGAAAATGTATGCTGATGGAATTGAACTTCCTTCGGATGTGGTTGAATATGTAGCCAACAACATTGATAATAATGTACGTGAGCTGGAAGGGGCAATGGTTTCCTTATTAGCGCAATCTACTCTGAATAAGAAAGATATTGATCTTGGTTTAGCCAAATCAATGCTGAAAAACTTTATCAAAAATACGACGAAAGAGATTTCTATGGATTATATCCAGAAACTGGTTTGTGAGTATTTTGAAGTGCCTGTGGAGATGGTGAAATCGCCTACACGAAAACGTGAAATTGTACAGGCACGTCAGATTTCTATGTATTTATCAAAAAGTCTGACCAAGTCTTCTTTAAAAAGTATTGGTGCATTTTATGGTGGAAGAGATCACTCTACAGTAATTTATGCTTGTCAGACTGTTGAGGATCTGATCGATACAGATAAAAAATTCAAAGGTTATGTGACTGATATTCAGAAAAAACTAAAAATGAGCTAGGTTTTTAATGGTTAAAATCAAGTTTTTTTAAAATAGAAAAGGGCATCTGTAATTACAGATGCCCTTTTTACATGGAGGTAATACCTGATTTAATCCGGCCTTGCGATGAGAATAAAAGCCTTATATTCAGCCTAAAATTTAAATATGAAAGTAGCCGTTTTTAGCACACAGTCTTATGATAAAGAGTATTTCAACCTTGTTAATGAAAAATTTAACCATGAATTTGTATTTCTGGAGCCCTCTTTAAATGCTGATACGGCGATTCTCGCTAAAGGATGCGGTGGTATTTGTGCTTTTGTGAATGATAAAGTGGATGAAAAAACCTTAGAAATCCTTCATCAATCGGGAGTGAATACCATTGTATTACGCTGTGCCGGCTTTAATCAGGTAGATCTGGAGGCTGCTAAAAAACTGGGTGTAAAGGTATATAGAGTGCCCTCATATTCTCCTGAAGCTGTTGCTGAACATGCAACAGCAATGATCATGACCTTAAACCGTAAAACACATAAGGCTTATAATCGTGTAAGAGAAGGGAATTTCTCATTGGAGAGGCTGATTGGTTTTAATCTTCATGGGAAAATAGCCGGAGTAATAGGGTTGGGGCAAATCGGCCTTGCCTTTGCTAAAATAATGCATGGATTTGGTTGTGAGGTGATTGCTTATGATCCTGTAGTTGAAAAAACTCCTTCGTTTATCAAATTAGCCGATCTGGATACTTTGATGACTACGGCCGATCTGATCTCAATTCATTGCCCTTTAAATGAGCATACGCATCATTTGATGAATCGGAAACGTTTTGATCAGATGAAGAAAGGGGCAATGCTGATTAATACCAGCAGGGGCGCAATATTAGATACACATGCAGCTATTGAAGCACTTAAGCAGGGTAAATTAGGCTATCTCGGGATCGATGTTTACGAGCAGGAAGATAAACTTTTTTTTAGAGACCTTTCTGAAAGCCTGATTGAAGATGAGCAAATTTTAAGGCTGATGAGTTTTTCTAATGTACTCATTACAGCACATCAGGGATTCTTCACAACAGAGGCTTTAACTGAAATTGCCCAGACTACTTTACTGAATCTGAGCCATGCAGAAGACGGATTTTCTGATGCAGAAAAGAGCAGTGCTGACCCGAACAGACTAGTCTAAGAACTGCAGGATAAAGTAGAACTTCCTGGCTGATCATTTGCCCATTCCGGTCTTAATTTAAAGAATTCATCGTGTGCAGGTGAATAAGGATTTTTGATGGCTTCCTGCAATTTTAAGAAGAGTGTTTGCTCCCCTTTTTCCAGTTCTTGTATGGCCTGGTGGAGTAAATAATTTCTTAAAATGAAGCGGGGATTGCTGATTTTCATTATCTCTTTTGAAGCTTTACTTGAAGTTTGGTTCCTGCTGATCCTCAATTGATAATTATTTATTGTTTGATGCAGTGTTTCTGTGTTTACTTTGTTGGGAAGCTCATAATAAGAAGGGGAAAAATGGGCTGCGACAGCTTCTTCGGTTGTAGTTTCCGGGGACAGTGTTATAAGCAACTGATAAAATATTGTCATGTCAGCTTTAAGCATTGTAAGGGTTTTTTCAACTGCTTCAATCAGCTCCTGATCACCCGCTCTAAACTCATCCAGTCCTAATTTACCAGCCATCATAATGTGGTATTTTCCGAAGTAAATGGTCTTGTATTTTTCCAGTGCTGCGGACAGTGATTCAGTATCCTGAAACAGGGGGGCAATAGCGCTTGCCAGACATCCTAAATTCCAATAGCCGATGGATGGCTGACGGCCATAGGCATATCTGCGTCCCGGAAGATCTGTTGTATTTGGCGTAAATTCAGGATCATACTGATCAAGGAAAGAGAAGGGGCCGTAATCTATAGTCAGGCCGAGGATAGACATGTTATCTGTATTCATCACACCATGCACAAAACCTACCCTGATCCATTCCACCATTAATGTGGCTGTTCTTTCTACGATCTCTTCAAACCATTGGATTACCTTGTTTTCTCCTTTGATATGCGGAAAGAACTTTTCTATAGTCCATGAGGTTAGTTTTTCTAATTGTGGTAATTCTTGTCTGGCAGCAAGCATCTCAAAGTTTCCGAAACGCAGAAAACTTGGGGCGGTACGCATCACGATAGCCCCTTTTTCGTAAGCACTGTTGCCGTCATAAAGGAGGTCTCTCATGACCTGGTCTCCTGTTGAAACAAGGGCTAAAGCACGTGTAGTAGGTACCCCAAGATAAAACATGCTTTCGCTCATCAGGTATTCACGGACCGATGATCTGAGTACGGCTCTGCCATCTCCTCTGCGCGAATAGGGGGTAGGACCTGCTCCTTTAAGCTGAAGTTCATAAGCTGCATGATCCGGAGTATTCCATTCTCCAAGAGTAATGGCCCTTCCGTCGCCAAGTTGCCCCGCCCAGTTTCCAAACTGATGACCTGCATAACAGGCTGCATATGGGTACATGGATGGAGTGACTAAATTGCCCCCAAGAATTAAAATGTCTTCCCGATTAGGTTTTTCCACGTGAAGTTCTGCAGCCAGTTCATCAGACCAGGCTAAAAGTTCAGGGTTTTTAACAGGTGTAGGAATGGCTTTGCTGTATAAAAAACCTGGAGTCTGGCGAGGTTGAAGATTTCCTGTTTCATCGCCGTCAAATGTGGTAATGAACTCATTTTTAAAGGTTTTACTGCTTAGATTTTCCATGCTGGTCCTGATCCTGTTTTAAAGCACAAAGGTAAGTTCATTTTGCTGCTAAAAAGTTTTAATTCTGTAAAATCAATAGTTATTTAATTATTTTATTTGTATATTAAAAGCAGGGTATTAAACACTAAAGGGAAAATTATTTTAACTTATATATTATTGTTACATCCTTAGTGTAGAAAATACAATGAATATAGTTCGGTGAAATCTTAAATTATCTTTTTAGAAAATGAACGGAATGAATGGTAACATGCCCTTGCTTGTCTTATTTCAAGAGAGTAATTTTAAATAGTTTCTAAGGTTAAATTAATTAATAATATGGACAGGACATGCGATCATAAAATTATGGTAATTGCCAATGGTGACAAAAGTCCGGGCCGGAAAGAGTGTGCTGAACTTGAAATTGTCGGGGAACTGAAAAAGCAAACAGAACTGTCTTTTAATAAGTTATATCTGGGTTATGCTTCGCTTTTGTTAGGGGTTATCCTGAAACTTGTACCTTCCAGAGAAGTAGCCGAAGATATTTTACAGGAAACTTTTATTAAAATATGGAAATCTATTGATCAGTATGATGCGGATAAAGGCCGGCTGTTTACCTGGATGTCTTGTTTAGCACGCAATACTGCAAAGGATTATCTGAAAGGAAAGAACTTTGCGAAAAGTATCAAAAACGATGATATTGATAGTGTTTACACTCAGGTCAATAATTCTCATTATTGCCGCTACAATACGGATATTATTGGAATTCGTGAACTGATCGCTGTATTATCGGAATCTCAAAAGCAGATTCTTAATCTGATTTATTTTCAGGGTTATACGCAGGTAGAAGTCTCTGATGAGCTTCATATCCCACTGGGAACGGTAAAATCTAAAATCAGGCTTGCTGTAAAGGTGCTTCGCTGTTATTTTGAATAAACCTCTATTTCTGCAATTCTCAATAAGTTATTTTCTGATCCTTTCTCTCCGGCCGCCGGCACTGTTTGTTTTGCCAGAAGTCTTAAATATCTTGTTGTGATCTTTTTAGCTAATGAAATACGCTGCAGGATCGGGTTAGCTTTGATATTAGAAAATTCACCTGAGGCTATTGTTTTCCAGTTTTTACCATCCTCACTGCTCAATAATTCATATTTTTCAATGGCTCCTGCAGTTATTCCATCCTGCGCAGGCAGATAACCGACAGCAGAGAAAACAAGTGGCCTGGAGAAATCAAGATCAATATAATTGCTTGTCCTTGTTTCAAAAACTGTGGATTCATTGTTGTCTGCTGCGTTTTTTAACGCTAGACCGGTTGCTGCGGGGCTTGTGGCTTTCCAATTTGTTTTAGGGTAAGTATTTGCTGTGCCTTTCGTGCCTGCTGATTTGATTTCTGGTTCCAGGTACAGGCCGATCTCGCTTAAGGCAATAGCTACCGGGGCATAAATACGGATGCGGATTTTTTGTGCTGTCTGTGTCTGTGAAAGCCGGATAATTCTGTTTGATCCGATACTGGTGGCTTTAGCAAGTTCCTGCCATTGGTTGTTTTTAAAGATATCGATACCTGCGCTATCTATTCTTTGTCCAAGTTTAATGTTTTCCCTGAGCTGTATAATGCTGAAGTTTGCCGGCTTTTTGAAATCCAGTTGTACATTGGCCTGGTGAACATCGTCGTCTGTGGCCCAATAGCTGTATCTGCTGGCATCTGTAAGGTTGGCTGTTCCAAATGATTGTTTTTGGTTATTTCTTACGTTAGAGACGCTTATTTCGGCTTCTTTGGCAAGGTTATAGTTAAATACTTGTTTAAGTAATTTTCCGAATGCGGCCAGGGTGCTGACATCTTTAGGATGTAACAGGCCTTCGGTAGTAGGGGAAAGACCAAGATCCAGCGCTCCGCCATGACCAACAGATTTACAGTAAATGCTGAATAATTCTGCTACAGTTTTTACCTGTCCGTCCTGGTCGGCATGATAAAACCATCCCGGACGCAAAGATACGTCTCCTTCAAAAGGAATCCATTGTTTGCCGCCCCTGGTTCCGCTGCCAAGATTTGCATCATCCATAAAACCGGGCATTGCAGGTTTACCATCGTTCCCTTTAATGGTGATTGTTGACCAGCTTGTTTCGGGCGAAATCCCTTTTTCGTTGCCTACCCAGCGTACATCAGGACCAATATCACTGAAAATGCTGGCATTGGGCTGTAGTTTCCTGGTGATTGCCCAGGTATTCATCCAGTCGTAATAACAGGACTGATCTACTTTTCTTTTTTCATTTTTGCCACCATAATAGCCATCTCCGCCATTTGCACCGTCATGCCAGCTCATAAACAGCTCGCCGTAATTGCTATATAATTCTTTGAGCTGGTTTTGATAAATGGTCAGATAGGCCGGTGTCCCATATTCGGGGTTGTTTCTATCCCATGGGGAACAGTAAATTCCGAATTTCATGCCTTCTTGTTTTGCTGCCTGCTGGAATTCTCTGACCAGATTTCCTTTGCCATTTTTCCACGGACTCTCGCTAATGTTGTAAGCTGCTGTCTGAGTTGGCCACAGTGCAAAACCATCATGGTGTTTGGTGACGAAGATTACTCCTTTAAACCCTCCGGACCTGGCTGCACTAACAATCTGGAGTGCATTGAATTTGGTGGGGTTGAATAAGGAAGGGGCCGCATCTCCATAACCCCATTCTTTATTTTGAAAGGTGGTTGGGGTGAAATGAATCAGGCAATACATTTCTGTTTCGTGCCATTTAAGCTGTCTTTCTGTAGGGATGGCACCATAGGGTTTGGGTGCGTCCGTTTGTGCATATGCAGCTGTTGAGAATAATATTGCCGATAGAATAGAAAGTTTTTGCCTGGTTAATAGCCTCATTGTATATCTGGTTGATAGCGTAAAATACTTTTTTTTATTTAATCTCTGGCCTGTTTTATGAATTTATCAGTGTGGTTAAATGAGTTTAAACATTATTTTGTCGTTTTTTTGTCAGTTTTTAGTTAAAGCCTTAATTAAAAGCCTGTCAGGAGTAATCCTTTTGAACCAGTGGGAGTCAAAAAGACAAATTGATTCATTTGGATATGAAAACTTCAAATTTTAAATCGTTAATAGTTGTAGCCGCTATACTGGTGTTCAGTGGATTTACAACAAGTGTTTTTGCTCAGAGAGGCGGCCACGGTTTCGGTGGCGGCGGAAGGTCTTTTCATGGTCCCTCAAGAGGTTCATTTGGCGGCGGAACCTCAGTGCATATCGGCGTAAATGCAGGTTATCATTATCGTCCGGCTGGTTGGGGATTTAGAAGGCCATATTATTCATACCGCAGTTTTTACAGACCTTACCTGGGTTTTGGAATTAGTGTTTTGCCTTTTGGCTATTACCCATTTTTTTATGGAGACGACCAGTTTTATTATTCCGGAGGATTGTTCTACAGGCAGTATGATGATCAATATAAGGTAGTTGTGCCTCCAATAGGGGCTTCAGTGCCTGCTTTGCCTTCAGATGCACAACAGGTTGTGATTAATGGCCAGACTTATTATGAGTACAAAGGAGTTTATTATAGTGAATCTCAAAATGCGGACGGAAAAACTGTCTATATAGTTGCCGGTAAAGATGGTGTGCTGAATACCGATAATGGAAACGATGCAGATAGTGGCCCTCAGATTGGCGATGTCGTAACCCAGCTACCAGAAAGCTACAAAGAAGTGATGGTCAAAGGAAATAAATATTATGTTTCTGATTACGGGGTTTATTATGAACAGATTTTTGGTGACGATGGAAAGGTTTCTTATAAAGTGATAGGGAAATAATCTCTGATCAGATCATTTAGGAGCGGGGGGTGCCTGATCAATTTTTCATGCCCTGCTCCTTTGTAGTTTTCTGATTTTATCCATGGTCTGTCTTTTAAAAAGGTGCTGAGATAAACTGAATCTACTACTTTGTCATCCTCATCAAATGCTATCCAGTGGTTTAATGTCTGATCAAAGTTATAATAAGTATCAAGATCATAATCAGAAGCAGGTCTTTGGAAAGTAGCCTGAAATGATTCAAAGAAGTTATCCTGTAAATCTTGAGGGACATTGACACTATTCATCATATTGCAGAACAAAGCTTTTAGTTTGATAACCGGGGCGATACTGATTAATAAGTCAGGTTTGACTTCTGCCTGTTGTAAAGCAATCACATTGGCCATAGCACCCAGGGAGTGTCCAATGACGATAGCTGGCTTTCCGTATTGATTGATAATTTCTTTGATAGATTCTATATAAAGGATCAGATTTGACAGTTCTGCTGGCGAACTCCCGTTTCCAGGGGCATCAAAAGCAATAATTTCGACATCTTCAAACTTTAATAGCTCTTCAATGATTGCAGAAAAATCGGCTGCTTTAGAACTCCATCCATGAGTCAGCAAAATTTTCCGGTTACCTGTTCCCCATTTAAAACCGTTAAAAATGAGTTCTTTTCCGGTGAAATAGGTGTCTGTAACGGAAAGCTGAAAAGAGACAGCTTTATTCAATAATTCTTCTTGTGTTAGCCTTAATGGCATTTTTGGTGCATAACAAATCAGTTTCCACAGTAAATCATCGATTGCTTGTTTGTCCAGCTGACTAAGGTCTTTTGCTTGTTGATAGATTTGTCGGTACTGTTTCATTTGTTGTCTTTTTTGTCAGATAGTGCCTTTGATTATATCAGGTTTATCTTGAATGGCGCCAATATAGGGCTTCTCTTTCAGGGTGATTTCAAGTGAATGTCAAAATTGAGGTAAACTGCTACCTTTGCAGTAATGGAATATTTCAACAAACTGCTTGATTTACTTAAAACTGAACGTGAAGAAGATCAAAATGCTTATCTCAAATTAACTGAATCTTCTTCTGTAGCAGATCGCAGGGCGAATGGTTTAACCTGGTATCCGATCGCTATAAGAGGTTCTGAAATGAGCCGTGGTGATTATCTGACTGTAGAGATGGAAAGAACTTCTCATCAGGATATCAGTCATCAGCTTCGGTTTGGTGCATCGGTTGTCCTGTTTTCTAATCATGACCCTAAAGCGGACCGGGTGGAAGGGGTTGTCTCTTATCAATCGGGCAATAAAATTAAAGTTACTTTACGTACGGATGAGCTGCCTGACTGGTCCCGTGATGGTAAATTAGGGCTGGATGTGCTTTTTGATAACAATAGTTATGATGAAATGCAGAACGCACTGAAGACCGCTGCTGCTCCTTTTGAAAAGGAGGTGGATGGCAGGCTTGTCAAAATATTGACTGGTAGCTTAGCACCGTCTTTTAATCCTTCGGATTATAATTATAGAATTCCTGCTTTAAATACTGTGCAGCAGGCTGCGGTGGATAAAATTTTGTCTGCAACTGATCTGGCAATTGTTCATGGCCCTCCGGGCACGGGTAAAACGACTACTTTGGTCCAGGCGATTAAAGCGCTGATCAAACAGGATCATCACCAGATTTTAGTGGTAGCACCGAGTAATACTGCGGTTGATTTGCTAAGTGAAAAACTTGCAGATGAAGGGTTGAATGTATTGCGTGTGGGTAATCCTGCAAGGGTTTCTGAAAGATTGACTGCCTTGACACTGGATAGTAAAATGTCCGCGCATAGTAGTATGAAGGAGATGAAAAATCTGAAGAAACAGGCTGGTGAGTACAAAAATATGGCTCATAAGTATAAGCGAAATTTCGGAAAGGCTGAACAGGAACAACGTAAAGCTTTGTTTAATGAAGCGCATAAGATTATGAAAGAGGTGGGCAATACGGAGCAATATATTATTGATGACCTGGTTGCGAAAGCCCAGGTAATTACCGCAACTCTGGTCGGATCTAATCATTATACAGTTAGAAACAGGAAATTCCATACGGTGGTGATTGATGAGGCAGGACAGGCGCTTGAACCGGCTTGCTGGATACCAGTATTGAAGGCTAAAAAGGTGATTTTTGCAGGTGACCATTGCCAGCTATCTCCAACAGTTAAGTCTAATGTGGCTGCGAGAAATGGTTTGAGTACTACTTTGCTGGAGAAATGTGTGGCTTTGTACCCGGAAGCTGTTGTTCTTTTAGAGGAGCAGTACAGGATGAATGAGAAGATTATGGGGTATTCTTCGAAGGTGTTTTATGAAGATAAAATGAGGGCACATGATTCGGTCGCGACCCGTGTTTTAATGGAAGGGGAAGAGCCTGTTGAATTTATTGATACAGCAGGTTGTGGTTTTGAGGAGAAAACCGAAGGGACGAGTACAACGAATCCTGAGGAAGGTGTGTTTTTGATTAAACATCTGACACAATTGGTGGATAAGGTGAAGGTGAGTGGGGTTGCTTTGGCCGATTTCCCGACAATAGCAGTTATTTCTCCTTATAAACAACAGGTTTATTTGTTGAAGGATCTTTTGTTGAATTCTCCGGAGTTAGAGGTTTATAAGGATAAGATATCGGTTAATACAATTGATAGTTTTCAGGGACAGGAAAGAGATATAGTATATATAGGCCTGACAAGGAGTAACAGTGATGGAGTGATCGGGTTTTTAACTGATGTGAGAAGGATGAATGTAGCGATTACAAGGGCGAAAAAGAAATTGGTTGTGATTGGAGATAGCGGAACGCTGGCAAGATTTGATTTTTATGGAGATTTTATAGGGTATGCTGAGGGGTGTGGGGGGTATAAGAGTGCGTGGGAGTTTGTGGAAGGGTAATGAAAAAAAACACAAGCTATGTTCGGCCGGCATTGCCTTCGCTGAAGGGCTCGGAACGCAAGGTCCTCACATTAGCTTGTGTTTTTTTTTCATTATCCACGACTTGGTTGGTGATCATGGTTGGTGGTCATAGTTAGTGGCTGTAGTTGGTGTTCATGGTTGGTGGTCATGGTTAGTGTTCATGGTTGGTGGTCATAGTTAGTGGCCGTAGTTGGTGTTCATGGTTGGTGTTCATGGTTGGTGGCCGTAGTTGGTGCTGATGGAAGGATTCTTAAGAAGAAACTTGTAAGAAGGAGCAGATTAGGCTAAGAAGGAATAGGCTGATTTTATTGTTGTTTACTGGTATCCGCAAAAGATGATTTTTTGTGGATTTCTTTTTTATTGCCTTTTATAATTCCATATATTAGACTGGATAGTTTGGTGATTAATACCTTGTTACAACACATGTGCCGGGGAACTGAAAATATATTTATATGGGACTATTTGATTTTTTAAATACCAACGAGAATGATGGTGGCGGACATGAGGATGGGCATTATAAGGGTACAGATATGGGGTTTGTAGAAAATCTGATTAGTTTGTTTACTTCTAAGCCTAATGTTTTAAAGGCATATTTTGGTTTGTTATACGATGAGGGAAAGGATGATAATGATTTGTTTTTGGCAATTGATCATTTAGGAGGAGCCGAAGGACTGAAAAAGATGACTTATTTTATGAAGGAAACATTTCAACCCGATATCCCTATGTTTTATACCTCTACTCAGGAGCAACCCGAGCTGCTGGGCTTTATAGAAGAAACGAATTTTCCGTTTTATGTGAAGGATAAACCACAGCCACTACATATATCAGTTATGAAACAGTGGTTTGATCCCGGTTATAAAAAGGCCTTCATTGAGAAGATCAAAACTTCAAAAGTTACTTCTCTGTTTAAGGATTTTGACCCGCTTGGTAAAGGTTTTGATTTTCAAACCTTTGTAAGGGACGGCAAGGAGTTTATTCCCCTGTTTTCTGGTAAGGAAATGGTTTATAAAAGTGGCATGACTGAAGTGCCAAGCGACTTAACTGTAGCAGAATTTGACTGGCTAAGAATCGAAGAATCAATTGATGGCAGCCTGAAGGAACATTTTTATGTGCTTAATCCTGGTACTTCTTTCGAAGTTGAGTTTTACGCTTAAATACAATTCTCTTGTTTAAGGAAGCCTTATCCTTATTGGATAACCCACCCTGATGCCCCCTTATTTATGAAAAATCTTTCCTGATGGAAAACCTGTCCTGATGGATAACCTGTATTATTGAAACTCTTTGTTAACGGAAATCCCATCCTGATGGATAGTCCTTTATTAGCGGAAACGCTTTCTTGACAGTTTTCTCTTACAGGAATCCTGGCTTCTTTATAAAGGACCTTTTGAATGTTTTGTAACTGTATCAAGGCTGCCTGATGTATCATCGGGCAGACCAATGGCTGTTCTGACATAGCAATGATACCTTTTCGTTTTGAACAAAAAAATAGATACGTATCTTTAAAAAATCTTAGAGTCTGTCTGGAATTTAGCTGGTAAATTTTAGACAGGCTCTTTTTAGTCTAACCACTAATTAAAAATAAATGAATAGAATTGAAAATTATATTGAAGTTTTTTCTGAGAAAATTATCAGTGGCCTGCCAAACTTCATCCTTGCTGTAATTACGCTTTTAGCAGGTATATGGCTGATTAAATGGTTTATGGGGTTTATCCACCGCAGGTTTAAACGCAATACTGTTGATATTTCTTTAAGTGAGTTTTTAATCAGTATCATCAGGGTCATCCTTTATATCCTGCTGATTATTTCCTGCGCCTCAATGATCGGAATACAAACGAGCTCTTTTGTTGCAGTCTTAGGAGCAGGTGGCCTTGCCGTTGGCCTTGCACTGCAGGGCAGTCTTTCTAATTTTGCAGGTGGAGTACTGATCTTGCTTTTTAAGCCCTTTAAAGTGGGACATGTTATCAGCTCTGCAAATAATGTCTCTGGTACAGTATTAAAGATTGATATTTTATATACGACTCTAAAGGCTGGTAATGGTACAACGATTTATGCACCGAATGGCCCGCTGGCAAATGCTGTAATTAATAATACCACAGATAATGAAATCAGACAGGCTGAATATAAAATCAGCATTTCTTTTGATACGAATATAGATACCGCCCGAAAGGTAATCCTGGCCGTTTTAGAGAGTGATGCGTTAATTCTTAAGGACCCTAAACCAGCGGTATTGGTTTCATCACTCGAAGATAATGCCGTGATACTACTGGCCAGGGCATGGGCAGCAAACGGAGACTTCTGGTCTGTTTATTATGCCAACTTCCAGAAAATAAAAGAGGCACTTGAAAAGAATCAAATTATTTTATCTAAAAAAGCTGATATATATGTGATGGCAAATCACGTATCTTAACGTTTAAAATCCACCTATAATGAACGAAGAATTTTATCTTCATATCTACAACAAACAAAGCCAGATTGAAGCAATACCCTCTAATCTTGAGATTGCAGAATGGGCAGTAAGCCTGTTAAACCTTGTTTATCCTGAAAGATTAACTAACCCTAATCATACGTTAGATGAAATTAAAGGATATTTTAGTCATTCTGAACAGGAATTACTGAATATCCTACAAAAGACTAAAGCTTGTACAGCCTGTAACCATCACGTGATCGCAGAGACTTTCTATAATGAACTTCCTGAATTGTTCCGCCGGATGAATACGGATATTACAGCTACTTTAAATGGTGATCCTGCTGCACAAAGTGAATTTGAAATTATCAGAACCTATCCCGGTTTTCTGGCGATATCAATTTATAGAATAGCACATCAATTGCTGAAACTGGGTATTCCCTTAATTCCAAGGGTACTGACAGAATATGCACATTCGGCAACTGGAATTGATATCCATCCGGGGGCCGAAATTGGGGAGTATTTATTCATTGATCATGGTACAGGCCTGGTTATCGGCGAAACTACAAAGATTGGTGATCACGTTAAATTGTATCAGGGGGTAACACTGGGCGCTCTAAGCGTGGAGAAGTTTATGGCGAATACGAAAAGACATCCCACTATTGGTGATCATGTAATTATTTATTCGGGAGCGACAATTTTAGGCGGTGATACGTTTATTGGTGAGCATAGTGTAATTGGTGGAAATGTCTGGCTAACTAAAAGTGTGCCGGCAAATTCAACGGTTTATCATCAGTCTGCTATGAAAGTTATAGAAACAAAAAGCAAAATATAAGCATGGGTACATTAATAGATTGCATAGGAAATACGCCATTAGTAGAGATTACCAAGCTGAACCCTAATCCGGCTGTCCGGATTTTTGCTAAACTGGAAGGAAATAATCCTGGTGGAAGCGTGAAAGACAGGGCTGCATTAAATATGATCCGCAGCGCAATGGAACGCGGTGAAGTGAATAAGGATACTAAATTGGTAGAAGCGACCAGCGGAAATACTGGGATCGCCCTGGCAATGATTGCTTCAATCTATGGACTTGAAATTGAATTGGTCATGCCTTCAAACTCTACGAGAGAGCGAACTTTAACCATGGAGGCTTTTGGAGCAAAGGTTACTTTACTGGAATCTATTGAGAAGTGCAGGGACTATGCGGAAGAGAAAGGGGGTACAACAGGGTATTTTCTGCTGAACCAATTCGCAAATCCTGATAATTATCTGGCACATTATAAAACAACAGGGCCGGAAATATGGGCTGATACCGAACATCAGATTACGCACTTTGTGAGCTCTATGGGGACTACCGGGAGTATTATGGGGAATTCTATGTACTTGAAGGAGCAAAATCCTGAAATTCAGATTGTAGGCTGTCAGCCAACGGAAGAGTCTTCAATTCCTGGTATCAGAAGATGGCCAAAAGAGTATTTACCTAAGATATTTGATGCTTCAAGGGTGGACAGGGTGATGGATGTTTCGCAGGATGAAGCTTCTGATTTTACCAGGAGAATGGCGAAATCGGAAGGCATCTTTGCTGGAATGAGCAGTGGAGGTGCGCTGGCATGTTCACTCAGGCTGGCTGCCGAATTGACTTCGGGAGTAATCGTTTTTATAGCCTGCGACAGGGGAGACCGTTATCTGAGCAGCGATCTGTTCTTGTAATTAAGTATGGATAAAAAAAAAGCCTCAGCAGATGTGTTTCTGCTGAGGCTTTTTTATGATTTATAGATTTTATTGTGCGTCTACTACAGCAATTGTAATCATATTCACAATCTCTCTGACCGAACTGTCCATTTGTAAAACATGTACTGGTTTGTTCAGGCCAAGAAGGATAGGGCCTACAGCTTCTACATTTCCTAGTTCCTGCAATAATTTATAGGCAACGTTTCCTGATTCCAGGTTTGGAAAGATCAAAGTGTTTGCCGGAATGCCTTTTAAGCTGGAGAATGGGTAATTGCTTTGAAGCAACTCTGCATTCATCGCAAAATTGGCCTGCATTTCACCATCAACAATCATATCAGGATATTTTTGTTTCAGCAATGCCGTCGCAACTCTCATCTTTTGCGGAACTGGTCCTGTATTGGAACCGAAGTTAGAATAAGATAGTAAAGCAATACGAGGTGTGATATTGAATCCTTTGATAGTTTCATTAATCATTCCTGTAATATCTACCATATCTTCTGCTGTTGGATCCGGATTGACTGTCGTATCACCTAAAAATACAGGTCCTTTTTTTGTCAGCATCATGTACATCCCAGCGATTTTTTTAACGCCTGGTTTTGTACCGATAACCTGTAATGCTGGCTTTAAGGTTGATTTGTAGTTTTTAGTTAATCCTGAGATTAATGCATCTGCCTGTCCGAATTCTACCATACTTGCACCGTAATAGTTACGGTCACGTACCAGTTTTTTAGCTTCATACAGAGTGATACCACGTCTCTGGCGTCTTTCATAAAGATGCTGTGCAAATTTATCAGACTCTTCTGTTCCCTGCCATGGATCAATGATTTCTACATCACCGAACTCAATTCCGTGTTCCAGGATGATTTTCTGGATTTTAGCTACATTTCCTAATAGAATAGGGGTTGCAATACCTTCGTCCTTAACAATCTGCGCTGCTTTTAATATTTTATAGTTATCAGCTTCTGCAAATACAACACGTTTAGGCGCAGATTTTGCTTTGCTGGCAAGATTTCTTAGTATTTTATCATCGGCACCTAACCTGATTTGTAATTCTTCCTGGTAAGCATTCCAGTCTGTAATCTGCTTGCGGGCAACACCAGATTCCATCGCCGCTTTGGCAACAGCTGTAGATACTATACCGATTAATCTGGAGTCAATTGGTTTTGGAATGATATAATCTTTTCCAAATTTCAGGTTTTTAGCTTTATAGGCAAGGTGTACGATTTCTGGTACCGGAAGTTTAGTCAGCTCAGCAATTGCTCTTACCGCAGCGATTTTCATTTCTTCGTTGATCGATGTAGCACGTACATCTAATGCACCACGGAAGATATAAGGGAATCCTAATACGTTATTTACCTGGTTAGGGAAATCAGAACGCCCCGTTGCCATGATGATATCTTTACGGCTGTTAATTGCAAGATCGTATGCAATTTCAGGGTCCGGATTAGCTAAGGCAAATACGATTGGGTTTTTAGCCATTGACTGTACCATTTCTACCGATACTACATTTGCAGCTGAAAGACCCAGGAATACGTCTGCACCTTTCATGGCCTCAGCTAAAGTGCTGATGTCTTTTCTTGGTGTAGCAAAGTCCATACGCATTGGATCAAGGTCGGTACGGTCAACATTCACGATGCCATCCTTGTCGAATACCAGCATGTTTTCCTTTTTGACACCCAATTTAAGGTATAGTTTGATGCAGGATACTGCCGCTGCACCGGCCCCGCTTACCACAAGCTTTATTTTGTCTATTTTTTTATGCTGTAATTCGCAGGCATTTAATAAGGCTGCACTGGTAATGATTGCTGTACCATGCTGGTCATCGTGCATTACCGGGATATTCATTTCTTCTTTTAAACGACGCTCGATCTCAAAACACATCGGCGCTGCTATATCTTCAAGGTTTACACCTCCAAAGGTTGGTTCTAATGCTTTAACTACATTTACAAATTCGTCGGCTGTGGTCGCATTGATCTCTAAATCGAAAACATCAATGTCAGCAAAGATTTTGAATAACAAACCTTTACCTTCCATTACCGGTTTACTTGCTGCCGGACCAATATTTCCTAAACCTAATACTGCAGTCCCATTACTGATTACGGCTACTAAATTACCCTTGGCTGTATATTTATATACGTCTTCCGGGTTCCTGTATATTTCCATGCAGGGCTCCGCTACTCCAGGTGAATAGGCAAGTGCTAAATCTCGTTGTGAATTTGTGGGTTTGGAAGGTACGACTTCAATCTTACCTGGCCGGCCATCCGAGTGATAATCTAATGCGTCCTGTTTACGGTTTGTTGCTTTGTTCATTTTGTGTGTGTATCCTTGATCTTTGTTATGCTGGGGGAGTAGATTACTCCAGAAAGCTAATAAGTGGTCGAAAGTAGGTATATGTTTAAAATAATACTAGAAAATAATAGGGAAATTACCTTGAATTGACCGTTAGGTTTAAGATTTTTTTATATAGTAGCTGATTTGTGAAAAATCTGACGTACTTTCACAAGAAAAAATAATTTCAGTCTATGGCATTTTTGTGTATAGTATTGGACCCGCCAACGTATGGTTGGGCCGATGCTAATGGTAATTTATCGAGGCCGACGGCTGGGCAATTGTTTAGTGAATTCTTTAAAAGACTTAATATTTTTAAAACCAAAAAGAACTGGCTCCCATTAATGAGCTGGACTAAGGTGGTTTTAACGATCCCTTTTCTGTACTTTTTTATCTTTGAATACTTTAGCTGGAGCTTACTAGCTGTGGCTTTTTTATATAGTATGATTGTGATGGGTACCCACGGGACTATATGGCATCACCGGTTTTGTACGCACAATGCTTATACTTTCCGTAACAAGTTCTGGCGGTTTTTTACCCAGAACCTGACTATTTCTATGATTCCTGAAGAGATCTATGTGGTTTCACACCATGTTCATCATGCTAAATCTGATGCTCCCGGTGATCCTTATAATGCTTCGGGAGGGTTTCTATATTGCTTTTTAGCAGATGTTAATCATCAGCCGATAGCAAAGGATTTATCTGAACGAAACTATCACCGCGCATCCAGACTGATGAAACATACTGGCGTTCAGCCAAATACTTATGCACAATATTTAAACTGGGGTTCTATTGCTAATCCAGCCAGAACAGTTCTTGCATGGGCTTTGAACTGGGGGTTCTGGTATGCGATGTTATTCTTAATTGGTGGTCACGGTTTGGCCTGTACAGTATTTGGTGCTGCTGGTATCTGGGCGGTAGGCGTAAGAACTTTCAATTATGAAGGTCATGGTAAAGGAAAGGATATGCGCAGGGATAATTATGATTTCTCCCGTGAAGATATGTCTATCAATCAGCTTTGGCCTGGAATAGTTGCCGGCGAATGGCATAATAATCACCATTTATATCCAAAAAGTGCGAGAACAGGTTTTCTGCCTCATCAGGTAGATATTGCCTGGTGTTATATCCGTTTTATGTATGCTATAGGAACTGTTAAATCTTTCAGAGATTCTAAAACTGAGTTCCTGGAGACGCATTATAATAAAGTGGCTATGGAGGAGGAAGAAGAAGCTATTCTTTTACAGGAAGAGAAATTATTGATCTTACAAAAAGATAAAGGCTAGCTTTGTGCTAAAAGGATTAATTTTTTTATGTATTCTAAAGATCAGGCTTCAAAACTGAAACAAGCTTTCTGGACGGCTTTTGGCCAGTATATTGCCCCGCAGCTTTCTGCTGAGGGTTTAAGGATTAACTGGATAAATTATAAGACAGGTATTAAACACCTGCATTTTAAATTGCATGCAGATCATAAGTCTGCTTTTGTCGCAATTGAACTCTCTCACCCTGATACCGGGGTACAGGAACTGTTATTTGAACAGTTTAAAGAATTCAGGAATATTCTGAAAGGTTATTTAAATGAGGACTGGGACTGGGAGCCGCTGATACTGGACGAGAATTATAAAACTGTAAGCAGGATTTATACACGCTTGCCTGATGTTAGTATTTTTAAGGAAGAAGACTGGCCTAAACTGATTTCTTTTCTAAAACCAAGGATCACTGCTCTGGATGAATTCTGGTGTGATGCGTCCTCCAGTTTTGAACTGTTTAAATAATATTACACATACAAATTAAATCATTTGATACATTTGCCTGTTGTTAGCGGTTAGGCTAGCTTATTTTTTCTTATTAATAAAGGTTTATGTACGAGGTTTGTTGTATAGGTCATATTACGCTGGATAGAGTGGTTACCCCCACTACAGAAAAACATATGGCGGGGGGGACGTCATTTTATTTCTCAAATGCTATCCGAAAAATGGATGTCAATTATGGTCTGGTTACAGCTGTAGGAGAAAGCGAAATGCCGTTTGTACTGGAATTACGCGCAAATGGGACGGATGTTAATGTCTTTCCAAGTGCAAAAACCGTTTATTTTGAGAATATCTATTCCGGAAACCTCGATCACCGGACCCAAAGGGTTTTACAGGAAGCTGATCCTTTTACGGTTGAACAATTAAGTAATATTCAGGCTGAAATCTTTCATTTAGGACCTTTGTTATCAAACGATATTTCTGTGGAACTGATTAAAGATCTGGCAGGCAGAAGTAAGGTGTCATTAGATGTACAGGGATATTTGCGTGAGGTAAGAGGAGAAAGTGTTTGTGCGGTAGACTGGCCTGAGAAAATGGAAGCACTTCAATATGTACATACAGTAAAGGCTGATGAGGCAGAACTGGAGGTCCTGACAGGTGTTAAGGGGATACCAGAAGGGGTAAAGATATTAAGTGAGTGGGGAGTCCGGGAAATCGTGATTACAAGGGCTAGTTTAGGTTCTGTGATTTATATGGATGAAGTGTTTTATGATATTCCTGCTTTCAGACCGGCTGCCGAAGTAGATGCTACCGGATGTGGTGATACTTATATGGCCGGGTATTTATATCAAAGGGTAAAGGGAGCAGGGATTCAGCAAGCCGGAGAGTTTGGTGCAGCTATGGCCAGCTTAAAAATGGAATCTTATGGACCTTTTGATGGTACTGAAAATGATATTCTTCAATTATTAGTGGCTGATAAGCGCTAATCTTAATTATTTATTGTCTCTTTCCTGATTAACAGAGCTGTTTTTGTCGTTAATTCGTCATAGAAATGTTTTATTTAAAATAATCGTTAGTGTAATTTGTACACTATATAAAAGTTGTATATATTTGTATCAGAAAATAAGTCATAAATATTTTCCGGATCAAGGATGAGTCGTTATAAATGACAGCAACACTGCCGGAAATTTAAAGAGAAAACCCGTTCATACAGGTTTATATTTGGTTAGAATAGGGATGTGTCTGGATGGAACAACCCTTTCTTTTTTTTATAGCCTTTTGTAAATTGAATAATATACTCTTTAAGATCCCGTAAATTTTTTAAGAATTTGATTAATACCAAATAGATTCTATCTGGCACTTACTAATTGTTTACTTTTTCTTTTTATGGATCAAGTCATAAACCTGTTGAGCAGGCTGTTTTTAAGCATAAATTTTGACACGCTAAACAGAAAGTCTTTGCTGTCAGGGATGCTCTTATGGTTCTGGAAGTTGCTTTGAAAGCTTTCAATTTGCATGGGAATGACTCAAAGCCGAAACAAGGCCGTGCTGTTAGTAAATAGATTCAAAATAGCTAAATAATCAATCTGTATCGGCCGGGTACTGCCCGGGTACTGTTCGGGTACTGTTCGGGTACTCGTTAGGGTAAGAGCAATGCTAAAGTAAGGTAAGAGCATGGCAAGTCCAAGTCAAAACAACTAGTTGAAATGACTTAGAGTTACTATGCTTAAAACCTGTTCTCAACGTGGTGTCACCCCGATCTCTATTCAGGCACAACCAAACCATAACCGGATGAAGATTAATGAAATTATAATTTTCCCTTTGACTAACCCATGGACAATTGCGGACAATTGCAGACAGCTGCGGACAATTGCAGACATTTTTTACTCATCAGGATAATCTTTAACGCGAATAGCTTACATTGGTAGAAAGGTATTTATTATGGGAAGTTTAACGGGTAAATTTTCAAAGGGAATCCTGGGTGATTTCATTTTTAAAGCAGCAGTCTGGAGTACGGGTTGTCTCAAAAGTTCTGTACCGGGCACAATGAAACAATCAATGGAAACCGAAAAAAACAGGATCTTTCCTCCCCCTAAGAATTCCGCTGAAGCGTTGACCGATCTCTGATCAAAGTAATCAGGGCGTTTAATAATGATAAATTAAACTATAAAATCAGGAAGTAATTAGTTTAATAAAGAATCGTAACCATCTGCTTTGAACTCAAAAAATATCAAACCCAAAAATTGAAATTTAATCCCTAATCTACAAGTTTATGACTTGCCCCCTTTTTATTAGCCGGATTCCTTTTGGAGAATCATCATTTTTTTTCTGTCTGATCATATATAATAAACAGTTGCTATGATAGTGATAAGAAGGAATGAAAATTTCATTTGAGATTGATTAATTTATTCAAATGCAGATTTTTTAAACAGTATAAAGTGTTATGCAGGGCTTTATATGTGAACCAGCATAATAATAAAATTAATGGAATAGCAATAAGAAGCTTAGGTTTGAGTTAATGTGCAGGATAATTAATCGAATCCCAGATTAGCTTGCCATCAAAATCAACCTGGTATTTGTTCCCCTGGAAATCGACTAACGCAATATGATCAGATTGAATTGTGAACGATACTTCATCATCCATTGATACAAATATATCTGCACCACTAAAGGACCATTGAATCTTTCCTTCTGCATTTATTCTGGAAATTTCCAGTTCACCGTAGACTAAATAATCATTTTCATATTTAAAGACTTCAAAACATGTTACCATATCTGCCTGGATATTCCATTGTAATTCTAGTGAAGGTAAATTCAGGCAGAACAGACTATCCCCACAGCAGATCACCAGCCGATTGTTATCTAGTAACGATGAGTTTGAATAAATACCTGCAGACCCACCAGAACCGTACAAAAGACAGCTATTCATTTCAGTTTCTCGGCCGAATATTTTAACCCCGTGAAATGAACTACAGTATGACTCTGGTCCTTCTGCGTAGTAATGTGCTAAATAAGTATGTGTATTATCCGGACCTGGCGTAAAACCAAAATCGTTGAATATTTCAATTTCTAGATTCTTGTAACTATATTGATTTATAGCTATGCTTGTTCCACCCATGGTTCAAGAAACTGTACAATTTTATCAGTAATTGTATAAGGCAGGTAATAAACTCCTTCTGCCTCCCCCTCAATGCTTTTGAATTTAGCTATTAATACATTTACCGCATCAGTATATTGTTTGCTGGTAACCTTTGCCTGGTAAACAATCGCATAAGCAACGATATGACCAGATGATAGTTTTGCTGTGAAATCAGTTTGTATGTGATCTAATAGTACGCTTGCGAGTGGATAATTATCATTGTCACCTATTAATCTTTGCATGGTTTTTCCTTCCTGATCTATACAAACACCTATGGGATAGAATTCACCTTGTTGCTCCAGAAGCGCTTTTGCCATGGAATAGCTATAATTTAGCAGATTAATAAGAGTAGCAGGTAATGAGTTCATTATTTGTCTTTAAGAGTTAAAAGACGGCTAAGATACCCTTTGCTTTCGTTGTTTAGATAAAATATGCTGTTTTAAGCCAGATATCTGGCTTGTCAACTAATTTATTAATTGTCAATCTTAAATTCTGATTTCATCGATTTGACTACTAAAAGGCCTATAAGTCCAATTAAGATGACCATGATCAATTCTCCTGTAATACGTACTAAGCTGGTCAAAGGGGATAATGAACCAGTGAGTTTGATAAAGAATGATAATAAAAGCAGCGCAATTTCTAAAATAGCTGTGATTAAGATACCTTTTGATAAATTCCCCATGATAAATCTATATTTGGCTTGGTTAATTATATTTAATATTGCTTTTTGAGCGTTATTAATATTAAATAATTCCCGGATATCAATCCCATTAAAACAGGGATAAATGACCGTGGTTATTCTTAATAATAGTGATATTATCTAAATTGTACGATTTTATTACGTGAACAATCGTTTTACCAATGTGAATTCAGATTTACATGGGTATCTAAATATTAGAATTCTTTTGATTTCTGCTGTTGTGTCAATTTTCTCTGTGTTTACAGCTTCTGTTTTCTGATTATTCTAATTACTATGATGATGAAGATTGAAAATGAAGAAAGGGCGATTAGTCCGCCCCCGGAGTAAAACAAAATAGTAGGATATGGAGGTTCGATTTTACCGGAGAAACCTATGGCCGCTGTAAACCACCCTGATGTCATGAGAATAATCAGTATCCGGATTATTTGTTTGATGGTCATATCGTATCTTTTCTAAACGTCACCTGTTTCTTTGTAAGCCCTTTAACCACGTTTTAAAGTAGTGGCGGGGGGGCTTTAAAAAGAAGTCTTATCTTAATAATTAACCACCTGTCTCAAATGATGTTCTAAATGCTCCACATAATCATCAAACAGGAAAGCTATTGTTAAACTTTCATCTCCACCAGTGAAACATTCCTTTTTTAGTAATTCGGCAGGGATCAATCTGATCAATTCTAATAGTTGTTTGTTATAAACGGTCCAGAAGGAAATGATTTGCTTATTGTCAATCTGGTCGTAATAATTAAAAGTATTATAATTATTCTGATCGTAGGTTATTTTTGGAGTATCCTCAAACTGAGCTCTTACAAAACGCTGATGATTGGCCACAGCGCTATCGATAAGATGTCCGATAATTTCTTTTTTACTCCATTTATTAGCTGCAGGCTTTAAAGAAAATATATGATCGTCAATCTCATTTAAAAGTGAAGGGATAGTCTCTGATAAATATTGAAGTCTCTCAATTGATTGTACGGTCATATATTTTATTCTATTATTGATTATGACTTTTTAAGTATCTGTTTGATTAGTTTATTTATCTTCTGGAGTATCTTTTTGCACTTCTTTATTTTTTATCCTTTTTGCGTTTTTAAGGCTATTATTCAACATCCACTCAATCTGACCATTAACACTACGAAATTCATCAGCAGCCCATTTCTCTATAGCCTTCATCGTTTCTGAATCTATCCTTAACGCAAATGATTTCTTTTCTGACATATTTATTGATTTAATGTCCCGGTATTGATAACAGGTTTTGTTTCGCTATCACCACAAAGGACAACCATTAAATTACTCACCATAGTTGCTTTTCTGTCGTCGTCAAATTCGATGATTTTCTTTTCAGACAGGAGTTTAAGGGCACTTTCTACCATTCCAACAGCACCTTCAACAATTTTATGACGGGCAGCAACTACCGCTGAAGCCTGTTGTCTTCTAAGCATAGAATGTGCAATTTCAGGAGCATAGGCCAGATAGCCGATCCTTGATTCTATGACTTCTATACCTGCAATATCCAATCTTTCGGCCAGTTCTTTTTCGAGTGCAATATTGACATCGTCAAAGTTAGTACTTAAGGTGATAGTTGCTGTTTCGTCCTCAAAATGATCATAAGGAAAAGAACCTGCAAGTTTTCTTACTGCAGAATCTGTTTGTATTTTGATAAAAGTAGTATAATTGTCTACCTCAAATGCGACTTTAAAAGTGTCTCTGACTCTCCAGACCAAGATTACACTGATCAGAATGGGATTTCCCATCTTATCATTTACTTTGATCTTTTCACTTTCAAAGTTTCTCGCACGCAGTGAATAAGTAAATCTGGTATATAATGGATTTATCCAGAACATTCCATTTTGCTTGATACTCCCTTTATACTTTCCGAAAAGCAAAAGTACTTTTGAGCTGTTCGGGCTGACAATAATCAAACCCTTAGCTAAAATAATAAATACCGGGATACAGGCTATAATTAAAATGATCTGCTGCTGGCTAATAGCATAGGCTAATAAACCAGCAGTAACGGCTAAAAGGAAAATGACCAGGTAGCCATTAAAGGGAGTGACGATCTTTTCTGTTTTCATTTGCATAGTATTTAAATGATATTAAATTGATATCATAAATTTAACTATTAAATGAGTGTAATACCAAATATATCAGCTAATTAATTATTATCCTGTTATTGATTCTAATTATCCCAATCTTGTTTTTTAACTACTTTTAAATCATCCAAAATATGAATAGCAATTGCTACACCTGCTTTTCTAAAATCAGGTTTCTTGTCTTCGCTTTGTATACAATTGGAAAAATAGTAGACGTTGTCATTGGTTGTGATATATCCAATATACCAGGATACATATAAATCACCTTGTTTCCCATTACCTGTTTTAGCCCTGATAACATTGTCCTTTGTATTTTTAACGATCATTATACTTTTTACAATATCCATTGAACGGGAGGAGAAAGGAAGTTCACCACCTTGCAGTCTCTTTAAGAAGTCAATCTGCTGAACAGGAGTAATGCGCAGACCTCCCCATAACCAAAATCCATCTATTCCACCATTGATATTTTCATTGCCGTAACCAGCTTTATTTAACCAGGATTTCATTTTCTTTTCGCCGATACGTTTTGCCAGTTCCTGATAGAACCATACCGTTGAATTCTTAAATGCATTTCTCATGTCTGTATCAGCATTCCAGACTGGTAATGGCCGTTCTTTCTTATCCCATTTAAAAACTACATTTTCGTCCTTTACGGCTCCCGTTTCAAGTGCGATCAGTGAATTACAGATTTTAAATGTTGAGGCAGGGGTGAAAGGTATGGTCGTTTGCTCTTTATTGTAATAAGTATAATGGTCATTCTTCTGATCATATAAGACAAAAGAACCCTGAACCTGATATTCGTCGTAGAATTTTTTAAGATTGTCCTGATGATTTGTATGAAAAGCTGATTTGAAAGAAAACAGACCCGTCAGCGCAATGATTGCCAGGAGTTGAATACGTATTGACATTTGTTTAATCGTTAAAGTCCATTACAGAATCCAAACCTCTTTTCAGCCCCGTAAAGGTGCCAACTTTCCTTATCGCCAGCAATGCACCCTGTACGTAAGGTTTTGCGCTATTCCCTGCTTCATGTTTAATTGTCAGTTTTTCATCTTCCAGGCCAAAAATCGTTTCCAGAGCAATTACAAACCCCGGAAGCCTTACTGCATGTACCTGCATTCCATTAATATCGGCCCCTCTGGTTTCTTTAACCCCTTTGGTATCTTCAATAGCAACTGTTTTTACAGATTCCCTGACTTTTGATAACCTGTTGGCAAGCTCTAAAGTGCTTCCGCTTGGAGAATCAATTTTACGATCACTTGCATAATCAATAATTTCCCAGTTAGGCATGTATTTAGCTGCCATTTCTGCAAATTTATTTAACAGGACCACACTAATTGCAAAATTTCCAACAGCCAGTACAGCTTTTTTCTTCTTCTGAGCAATCGAGTTTATTTCTTCATAATCTGCGTCCGAAAGGCCAGACGTGCCTATTACAACATGAACTCCCTGATGAATCGCAGTAAGCACCTGATGTTTTGCAATATCAGGTTTAGTATAGTCTACAAGGACATCACAGGGAACTGACAAAGCTTCTTCTATAGTTCCGAAGATGGGGATGTTTTTATCATGAGATAAATTGAGAACAGCATTCAGGTCTTTATTGGCATTGGTCCTTGAAACAGCGGAAACGAGCTCCAGGTCATCTGTTAAAACAATCCCCCTGCAAAGTTCAGAACCTGCCCAGCCTGTGGCACCGGCAACACATACACGTATTTTTTTATTTGTTGTCATCTTTATCTCAGACTTATGTTATTTACGGATCAGTTAATTAATAAAGAAAAATTATTTGCTCTAATGTAATGTTTTTTTTCATGCACTGAGCTCATATTTAAATCAAAATTATGTTAGCTTTGGTCTAAACACTATATAGATTACATGAAGAAAATCACGTTACTCATCTTTGCATTGTTGTTCTCAACATTGTCTTTTTCGCAGGATATTATAAAACTATTTAACCGCTCAACCGATTTTTTTGACCTGCTGGATCAGAAGAAATTCACTGATGCACATGCTTATTTTGATGCAAGCGTATCTGACAAGATATCTGCTGCAGATTTGCAGAAGATGTGGGAGACTTTTAGTGAAAAACTCGGCAAATTTGAGTCTGCAAGTGGGGTAGAGAGTAAAACCAAAGGTGATTTTTTTGTAGTCACTGTAGATGGTAAATTTGCAAATGCTACACAATCTTTTTTGCTGGCTTATAATAAAACCGGAAATATGGTTGGCTTTTTTGTTGCACCTAACAGATCGGCAGCAAATTATCTGAATCCTGCCTATGCTGATACTACCCTGTATACAGAAAAGGAGATTTATGTAAAAACTCCGGGGCATAGCCTGGTTGGAAAACTGACAATTCCAAAGAATGCTAAGAATTTTCCGATAGTTGTATTGGTACATGGTTCGGGGCCGGCTGATATGGACGAAACTGTAGGCCCGAATAAAACCTTCAAAGATCTTGCGGCTGGTTTTGCTGCCAAAGGAGTTGCCAGTATCCGTTATGTAAAGAGAACAATGGTTTATAGTGGAGAGTTTGGCGGTGCATTCACTGTGAAAGAAGAAGCTATAGATGACGCAGTTGCAGCAGTTGCTCTTGCTGCTACGGTTCCTGATATAGATAAAAAACAGATTTACTTACTGGGACATAGCCTGGGAGGGATGGTTGCTCCAAGGATTGCTGCTTTAGCACCTGAATTAAATGGTATTATATTGGCTGCTGCACCTGCAAGAACTTTAACAGATATTCTGGTTGAACAAAATAAATATATGTTTGGTTTAGCAAAAGATACAACTCAGGCTATGAAAAAACAGCTTGATGAGCGGATTCTGGAACTCAACAAAAGCAGAGTGACTGCATTGGGTAATATGAAACCAGATTCTACTATATTGGGATTGCCAGCTTCTTATTGGATAGATCTGAATAAATACAACCAGGTAGAGGCAGTGAAAAAGATAAATAAACAACGTATTTTAATTATACAGGGTGGAAATGATTTCCAGGTTTCAACTCATGATTATGAACTTTGGGATGCAGCACTGAATAAAAAGCGCAATGTAACTTTGAAATTGTATCCTGATTTGAACCATTTATTAAGTTCTCAGGTCGAAAAAGGGTCTCAAAGTCAATATGAAACACCCTCAAGTGTATCTGAAACATTAATTAATGATTTGGTAGCCTGGATAAAAAGTAAGCAATAATGGTAAAATTTAAAGCACTTCTTTTTGATCTGGATGGCACTCTTGTAGATTCAGAGCACTTTCATTATAACGTATGGAATGAAATCCTTGCTGAATCTGATATTCAGCTTGAATATTCAGATTTTCTGAAAAACTTTGCCGGCATTCCTTTACCGGGAAATGCTAAAAGGTTAAAAGAGCTATATGAAATTGAGTCACCTTTAGAGGTGTTGATTTCCAGAAAAGAAGACCTGACTAATGAGCGCTTAAAGACCAGCACTATAGAATTGATGCCTTATGTGCAAGAAACACTTGATTTCTTTTTAACAAAAGGAATAGCGATGGCTTTGGTTACTGCAAGTAAAAGAGCTGATGTAGATGAAGTATTCAGAAAGAACGGATTAGGTAAATACTTTAAGTTATTGGTCACAAGAAGCGATGTGACTAAAAGTAAACCCGACCCTGAGTCCTATAATCTGGCAGTCAAAGGAATAGGCTTTCAGAAAAGCGAATGCCTGGTCTTTGAAGATACTGTGAATGGTTTAATGGCCGCTAAAAATGCAGAATTAACCTGCTTTGCTATCCAGGGAGATGAAGATAGCCATGTTAAACTAGGTGCTGCTGATCTTGTTTTTACTGATTTTCGGCAGGCCAGAACTTATATCATAGCAAATGATCTGATTTAATCAGAATTAAGGGGCCTGATAATGGGCTGTAATCAATGCAAGTAACTCTTCGTTTATTCCGGTACCATTGTCAGCCTTCCATTTGTTTTCTTTAGTCAGTCTGATCTCGAAATTTTCATGATCATCAATAGAGACAATATGGTTTGTCTCTTCACCGTCTGTTACTGAATGTACAGCGACAGCAATAGGTTTTCCTTCAAAAATAACCTCAAATTTAGTTACGTTATAACTCATTAAACAAAGATATAAATTTAGATCATGTGTGCACGATACACCCTCACTAAAGCTCAAAAGGAATTACTAGTCCGTTACCAGGTCAAATTACCAACAGACTATCAGCCTAATTATAATCTGGCGCCTACCCAAAAAGGTTTAGTTATCACTGCTGATGAGCCTGATACCGCGCAGCTGATGCATTTCGGGCTCGTTCCTTATTGGGCACAGAGTACGAAACTTGATTTTTCTACCCTGAATGCCCGCTCTGAAGAGATCATGGGAAAAAAGACATTC
Source organism: Pedobacter cryoconitis (assembly GCF_014200605.1). GTDB lineage: Bacteria > Bacteroidota > Bacteroidia > Sphingobacteriales > Sphingobacteriaceae > Pedobacter > Pedobacter cryoconitis_B. The sequence goes on from NZ_JACHCE010000001.1 coordinate 773,391, forward strand.
GCACCGCTGCTAACACACCGGAAAACATGCCTTGTACTGGCAGATGGTTTTTATGAATGGGATAAAAAAACAGGTGACACCCTGCCTTATCATTTTGTACTGAAAAATAGAGATTTATTTGCCTTTGCAGGTTTATGGAGTCAATGGAAAGATCAGTTTTCGGGAGAGGTTTACCGTTCTTTCACTATTATGACTACCGCAGCCAATGAAATCGTAGGTAAAGTTCATGCCCCTAAATTCAGGATGCCGGTTATCTTAAGCAGGGAAGAAGAAGCAATTTGGTTAAGTAAAGATCTGGGAACCCCTGATCTTTTAAGTCTGTGTGATGCCTATCCAGACGAACTGATGGATTGTTATAGAGTAGATAAGGCTGTAAATGCCACTGTAGTGAAAGGTGTAATCAATAACAGACCCGAATTAATGCAGGCAATCAACTAATAGAGAACATGGATACTCATCATATCTATGTTCTCTGAGTTATTTCTAACCTTTTTTATTCTCCAGGTAAGTTTTTAAAACACTTTTTAAATACAGGTCGGGTTTAGGCATGTTAATGATTGTTCCAGGTTCTTTATCCTGAGACTGTTTAATATAATTTGCTTTGATCTTTCCCCAGTCCTTAGAATAAAGCTGAATGAAAGTTTCAACAAACTGCTCATCTGTATAATCTTTTGGAAGCTTACTCAGCACAACTTCTATTTTCTCTTCTTTTCTATGTAATACTGCCATAATGAATTTTAAATCTTAGCAAAGCTATGAACTAAAAGCGATTTACATAAACTTTTCTTAGTTCTATTTGTTTTAGGTCTGTTATAATTTTATAGGATCGTTCTAAAAGAAACTAAATCATGGTGGATCAAATTAGAGAGCAGGGCTTACTAGATTTCTTTATCCAATGTCTACAGGATCTATATATAGCAGAAAAGAAACTAGTCAATTGTGCAGCAGCATTATCTATTGCGGCATTTACAGAAGAATTGCAGCGTGCACTCATTTCTCAATCAAAAGAAGCAGGAAAGCATGTTGAGATGCTGGATAACGTCTTTGAAATGATGAATCAGCAGGCTGGTAAAGGGAAGTGTAATATCATAGAAATATTGAGTGATAAAGCTGCTTCCATTGTTAAAACAGTGGAAACAGGTACAGCATTGCGCGATGCGGCAATCATCTATGCCGTTCAGCTTATAGCCCATTATAAAATAGCAAGTTACGGAAGTTTAATTTCTTTGTTAAGAGAACTTGATTACCCGAAGGCTAAATTGATCCTGAAAGAATGTCTGGCCGATGAGAAAGCTTCGGATAGCTATCTGACTGAAATTGCAGTTGATTTTATTAATCCGGCTGCACAAAGAGAATCAGAATAATCGATTTAACAATTAATGCTACGTGTTTTCTTTTTTATAATTCTCTGCTAATTTCTCCGCTAAGTCAAAGAATCTGGAGCGCCAGTAGTCTCTGTCTTTCTTCATTTCTTCGAACGTGGTTATTTCTTGCGGATCATCACTCCTGGCACGCTGGATCTCAGGATATTCCGGAGAGAAATCAAACTTCAGTACTTCTCCATATCTTGAGATGACTTTGTAAGGTAAATGAGGGTCTGTAATGTGATGGTAATAGGTTGTTCTGTCAAATCCTGCAGATGCAGTTAACGCCTTTATAGTTATCCCGGTTTTGCGGACAACAGAGTCTAGATATTCACCTTTATGTTTCTTAAAATCCCCTTTTTTCACTAAAAACAAGGTAAAAGAATAATGTTTAAAAGTTTTCTACATTTTATTAGTATTATTCTACAATTATGTTGACATTAGTATTTATAATGTAGAATATTGCAATGATTTGAGTAATTAATCAACATATTTGTTTATTTGACAACAATAATTATTATGGAATAAAAATATAGATTGAAACAAAATTTTTAATTTAGCAGTTCTTCAACTCGACATGAAGCACTGCTTGACGAGCCTCGTAACAGAAATCTGGTAAATTTCAATGGTACCCTACGAGATAAGTCAAGCAGCCTGAACTCATATATATATGGGGTCGGTTGCTTGCTTAAGTTTATTGTAGGGTATATTTTGAAAAAAATATTTGGGTTTACCAGAACCTCTGTTACAGTAGACAAGCAAGTAGCCGGCCCCATTCTCTTTTTTTTACAGGTCACAGCTATTTGTTTCGCAGCTCCATTTGAACAGAAATCAACTGATTAGGAAAATGGTATGTGCGGCTGGTGACCCAATTCCTGGTAAACGCATATTACTGGTCGCCATACTTTTTCCATTCCTTAATTAAAAATGCGCTTATGAATATTTATTCAGGAAATAAGAAATTAAAGTGGGATATCCAGCTACCGGAGAAAGTTTTTCATATCAAAGGAGCCATTGATGTCACTGATCATCTTTCTGTACCAGTTAAAAGCAACAGGAGGATATGGGTAAACGGGATAGAAGTATTTCCAGAAACAGCTAACGTACTCCGGCCTTTTTATGAATGTAATTTTGAATGGGGCGAATTGGCACAAAACGCTGCTTATACGACAGCACTGGCAATTTGTCTGGCCATATTCAAAAGTGAAAGACTTGCAGAAAACTTGTTTGTATGCTTTAAAGAAGATTTTGTTCAGAATTTTCCCGAAGGTAACTTTGAACTGGCCATGGAAATTACCAGGTTTTTAAATAAGCATAACAGCAGGCTGAATCCGGATTTGTACAGTCGTTTTTGTTTCTCTGCAATAACCAGTTCAAGGGAGATTCTTTTAATCAAGGACCCCGAAACAGGGTTAATTACCACAAATCTGGCAGAAAATTATGCAATGCACAGAGAGTCGATTCCTAATATAAAACTCAGAAAGTTAAATGAACGTAAACAAAGACTGTTATTCAGGTTGTTTGCGAAAGATAATTATCTGATTAGCGGCTATGACTTTCCGGAAGTCATGTTAAGGGCAGAAGACCTGATGGCCCGGTTTTACTGGAGATCTATTGAAAAGATCATCACCAGGCAATTGGTAGACAAATATGAAGAGTAAATAAAAGGAGAAATGGGCTAAACCTTATTTTTCATCCAGTTCAGCGTATAGTCTAACCCCTTTTTTACATCATATAATGGGGCATAACCGAGGTCTTTTCTGATCCGGCTGATATCTGCCAGCGAGTTATGGATATCTCCGGTTCTGGAAGGCCCGTATATTTGTCCCGGATCAGTACCATGAAGTTCTTTGATTGTAGTCCATAACTGATTTAGAGAGATACGGTCAGTAATAGCCTCATTCTGACAGGTAATTCAGTATTCCTGGTAAACATGTTCAGGATCAGCCCATGGGTCAAGAATGCAGACGTTGACATGGTATTCTTTTAAACGGGTGACAATATCTATGACCCTGGTATTACGTACATCGGGACAGTTTTTTTTGAAAGTGAAACCTAGAATTAATACTTCACTTCCCGTAACCTGTATTTTTTTACGAACCATTAATTTGATGACTTCATCAGCAATATATTGTCCCATACCATCATTCAAACGTCTTCCTGCAAGAATGATTTCAGGGCGGTAGCCTGCTTCCTGTGCTTTTTGGGCAAGATAATAAGGGTCAACACCAATACAGTGCCCGCCAACCAGACCTGGTTTGAAATTCAGAAAATTCCAATTGGTTCCTGCAGCTTCCAGTATATCAAGTGTATTCAGGCCAATCAGATTAAATATCTTGGCCAGCTCATTCACAAAGGCGATATTAATATCTCTTTGTGCATTTTCTATGACTTTGGCAGCCTCAGCAACTCCGGGATAAACCGTTGATTCATAAATTACGATGTCGCCCTGCTTTAAGAATTTTCCAACAGTTTCGCTGGCCTTGTATAATGCACAAAGGTCAGGATGATTAAATTTATCTATGGGCGTAGGTACTGTAATAATATAAATACGTGCCTGCTGTAAATCACTAACCTGATTACTGAACGATAAATTAGATTTGACTTCCAATAAATGACTTTCCGTTATTTCAAGCGTGTTATCTTAACCTGTATTTAGTTCTTCTATGCGTTTTTGTTTAGTATCGAAACCTGTTACTTTGAAATACCTTGCAAAAGCTACTGCCAGCAGTAAACCAACATAACCAAGGCCAATAACAGCTATAGGTGTGTCTTTGTCAATCCTTGTCATCTATAATCTTCTATTCTGCGATCTTTTTAAACAGGGTGCAATTTATTCAAATAAAACTGAATCTTTAGCATTAATTGTTTCGGCTTCTTAGTAGATTTGATTAAAAAACTGATAACTTATGAATAATTTAAAACTCTCTTTGGGTGCCCCCTTAATAGCAGGTTCCCTGTTGCTTTTTGCGGCATTCCATTCCTTTAATTCAACAGGAGACCCTAAATCGGGAATTATCCTTGAAAATATGGATAAACAAGTTCTTCCGGGAAATAATTTTATGGAATATGTGAACGGAAGCTGGATTAAAAAAACAGAAATTCCTGCCGATAAGCCATCCGCAAGCGTCGGTTCAATGGTCAATGATAAGGCTCAGGAAGATGTTAAAGAAATTATAGAAAAAGCATCCTCCGGAAAATTTGCTGATGGTTCAGAAGAGCAGAAGATCGGTGATTTGTATGGTTCATATATGAATATGACCGCAAGAGATGTAATAGGCGTTAAACCTCTGGCAGCTGATTTTAAAAAGATTGATGCGCTTAAAAGTCAGAAAGACCTGGCAGTTTATTTTGCTTATGCAAGTAAAATTGGCAATATGGCGCCTTTTAGTGTTGCTGTAAGTGAGGATCTTAAAGACCCTAAAAAATACATGCTGCTAACCTGGCAAGGTGGATTAGGGCTGCCAGACAGAGAATATTATTTCACTGATAATGCTAAATCTAAAGAAATCAGGACTAAATATGTAGCTCATATTGAAAAAATGCTAACACTTGCCGGGATTGCAGAGGCAAAACCTAAAGCTGCTGAAATCATGGCTTTGGAGACTTTGCTGGCTTCCAAACAAATGAAAAAAGAAGAAACCAGAAATCTGGCTGGTTTATATAATAAATATGCGGTTGGTAAACTGAATACCTTAATTCCTGATTTTGACTGGCAGGGAATGCTTAAAGAAGCGGGCGCAAATAATCCTGACAGTGTAGTGGTTTCTCAGGTGAATTATACTAAAGATCTGGCCGCTATTATTAAAGATACACCTTTAGCTACCTGGAAAACTTATCTGAAATGGAGTTTGGTCAATGGTTCTGCCGGTGCATTGAATACTGCCCTTGATGAAGAGAATTTTAATTTCAATGGTACCATATTAAACGGTGTGCCTAAACAGCGTCCGCAATGGAGAAGAGGGGTAGGGATTGTGAATAGCACGTTAGGAGAGATGGTTGGAAAATTATATGTTGAAAAACACTTTTCCCCAGAAGCTAAAGCCAGAATGCTTGTATTGGTGGGTAACCTGTTAAAGTCTTACGAAGAAAGTATTAAAGGCCTGGAATGGATGAGCCCAGAAACTAAAGCGGAAGCATTGAAAAAGATCAGCAAGTTTACTCCTAAAATTGGTTATCCTGATAAATGGAGAGATTATTCCAGTCTTAAGATTGTGAAAAACGACCTTTATGGAAACCTGACCCGCGCAACTGCATTTGAGCATAACCGGATGATGAAAAAACTGGGTAATCCTGTTGACCGGTCAGAATGGGGAATGACTCCGCAAACGGTAAATGCTTACTATAATCCGCCATTGAATGAGATCGTATTCCCGGCAGCTATTTTGCAGCCGCCATTTTTTGATATGAATGCAGATGATGCCGTAAATTACGGAGGTATTGGTGCCGTGATCGGCCACGAAATTGGTCATGGATTTGATGATCAGGGCAGTACTTTTGATGGCGATGGGGTAATGCGTGACTGGTGGACAAAAAATGACCTGAGTGAATTTAAAAAAAGAACAGGTGCTTTAGTTGCACAGTATAGCGGCTTTAAAGTGCTGAGTGACCTGAATGTGAATGGTGAATATACACTGGGTGAAAACATTGGAGATCTTGGCGGACTGACTATCGCGCTTAAAGCTTATCATGCCAGTCTTAAAGGTAAACCTGCTCCTGTTCTGGATGGTTTTAATGGCGATCAGCGTGTTTTTATTGGCTGGGGACAGGTTTGGTTAAACAAATCAAGAGAGCAGGCATTGAGAAAACAAGTAGGTACAGACCCGCATTCACCTGCAAAGTTCCGGGTAAATGGGGTAGTGAGAAATATACCTGAGTTCTATACTGCTTTTAATGTGAAACCTGGTGATTCATTGTACCTGGCACCGGATAAAAGAGTGAAAATCTGGTAAGCTATATAGATTTTAAATAGAAAAGCCGCTGTTCCAATTCTATAGGAACAGCGGCTTTTCTATTTAAATTGTTTTGTTCCTGATTACAAAATTAGTTTTTAACGAATTCTGTGTTTGCATTCAATGTGATCTCATCACTTAACATTGCATTTGGATATTTTGAACCTAAAGCGAAATCAGCTCTTTTGATTGTTCCTGTTACTTTGAAACCTGCAGTAGCTTTTTTAGACATTGGGTTAGTAGTCACACCTCTTAAAGTTGCGTCTAAAGTTACTGGTTTAGTTACACCGTGTAAAGTTAATAAACCAGCTACTTTGAATTTGTTACCAGCTAATTTTTTAACTGAAGTACTTTTGAAAGTTAATTTAGGGAATTTTTCAGCGTCAAAGAAATCAGCAGTTTTCAAGTGCCCGTCTCTTTTCTCATCTTCTGTATTTACTGAGTTTACATCAGCACTTAATGAAACAACTGCATCAGAGAAATCATCTTTAGAAGCTGTAATAGTTGATTCGAAGTTTTTAAATGAACCTTCAACATCAGTGATCATTAAGTGGGTAACCACAAATCCTAATTTTGAATGCGCTTTGTCTGCTGTCCAGGTATTAGGCCCCGCAGGCTTAAAAGCAAATAGAGCAGCTGAAGCTGCAAATAATAATACAAGTAGTTTTTTCATGTTTGTAATTTTTTTATACGACAAATATGGTATAATTAAATTGTTGTTGTATTGATGTATGATAAGAAAAATAGAACATGCAATTTAAATAGTAAAGGATTAAAAGGTCTTATTTTCTTAAAATCAGGTATTTAAATCCAACCTTTCAGGTGTTTATACTCATAGTAAGTTAAAAAATCCTCCTAATTTTGAGGTTAATCAATCTCTTTCTAAATAGTATTAAATCATTTATAGGTATGACACCAAAGAATTTGCTTTGTTTCTCGCATCTGCGCTGGGATTTTTTACTCCAGCGGCCTCAGCAATTGCTATTGCGGTTTTCTACTGATACTAATGTGTATTTTATGGAAAATCCGGTTTTTGATGCCAGAGAGAGACCTTATTTCTCTTATGGAACCAGATCTGAGACACTTTGGAAATTAGTCCCTCATCTAAAACCAGGATTAACTTCAGGCCAGATTACTAAATGTATGATCCAATTGGTTGATGATTTTTTTACAAATGCAGATCTTGATAAATGGACATTCTGGTACTACACTTCTTCATCCTTGTCCTTCTCGAAAAAATACAATCCTTTATTAACCGTATTTGATTGTATGGATGAAGTTTCTATGTTCAGGCGTTGTCCTGAAGAAATGAGTATATTAGAAAAGAAGTTGTTAGAGAAAGCTGACCTGGTCTTTACACAGGAGGATTCTGCGAATGCTGGTCACAAAAAGTTTCATACGAATGTCCACCTATTTCCATCTGCAGACAAGAATTCCGGTTTTACTGAAAATTTATCATGGAATAATACTTATGCTGCTATGTCCAAATTAATAGAACAGGAGACTGCTGGTAAGCGTAATCAATTAAAGCTTTTTAATATGACTTCCTATGGTAAACCTTCAACTATGTTTTCAAAGATAAATTAAAGGCAGTTTTTAATTTGGCGGTTGCCATGCTGTATTTATTATACTCACAGGCGTAATTCGAATCTTCTGGTCAATTAACAGTGTAATAACGATTTAGTGTTAAACCTGGTGAATTGGGATTAATTGTTTAATTTTTTAAAATATTTTTGTAATTGGAAACTACCAACTTTAGTTTAGCTTTATAGGGTTTATGAAAGAAAAATAATGATTCCACAAACTTCCAGATCAAAAACCACTGATCAGCATAAATCATCTTTTCCAATTATCGGAATGGGTGGATCGGCGGGCTCATTTCATGCTTTTGAGAAATTCTTCCTGCATATGCCTGTCAAAAGCGGGATGGCATTTGTAATAGTTATGCACCTGGACAATTCCCATCATATTAATGTAGCTGCTATGCTACGACCGGTTTCATCTATGAGTATTGCTGAAGCAACTGACGGTACACTCGTTGAACCGGACCATATTTATGTGATTCCTCCAGGGAAGGATATGGGGATACACAATGGGCGTTTATTATTAATGGAAGCTTCACGTTATAAGGGAGCACATATGTCTATTGATTATTTCCTGCAAAGTCTGGCCGAAGATCAGTGGGGAAATGCAGTTTCAATTATTTTTTCGGGAATGGGTGCCGATGGAGAAACAGGGGTCAGAATGATCAAGGAGAAACTAGGAATGGCTATGGTGCAGGACCCTGCAACAGCAGACTATCCAAGTATGCCTAATGCCAGTATCAAGTCCAATATGGTGGATTATATATTGGCTCCCGAAGATATGCCCGTCAAACTGATCCAATATCTTAATCATCCGGTTTTAGCAGTAGATAAACTGGACGAAGAAACTGCGTTGAGCAATACCAATCAGACGCATTTGCAAAAGATACTGATGCTATTGCGGTCACATACAGGGCATGATTTCACATTATATAAAAAGAACACAATCATCAGAAGGATTGAAAGGCGGATAGCAATAAATCAGTTACATGATTATGTAGATTATATCAATTATCTCAGAGAAAACCCAAATGAAATCGCTTTACTATTTAATGAGCTGTTAATTGGGGTAACCAAGTTTTTCAGAGATCATGGTGCCTTTGAGGTTTTAAAAGACAAATTATACGCTCATCTGGCTACAAAAAAAACGGGAGACCCTATTCGTGTCTGGGTAGCAGGTTGTTCTACCGGAGAAGAAGCCTATTCTATAGCCATGCTGCTGATTGAGTTTTTTGAGTCGGTAAAAACAGACAGGGTACCTAAACTACAGATTTTTGCAACGGACCTGGACCCTATTGCCATTGACCATGCAAGATCAGGAAACTATTTCTCTAACATCACTTCAGAAGTATCTCCAGAAAGACTGGAACGCTTTTTTATTAAATTAAACGAAGGGTATGTGGTGAAAAAAGAGGTTCGTGAAATGATTGTATTTGCACAGCATAACCTGATTAAAGACGCTCCATTTACACGTCTTGACCTGTTGTGCTGCCGGAATGTAATGATCTATCTCACCTCAGAACTGCAGAAAAAAATTATTCCTGTATTTCACTATTCGCTGAACCCTAATGGCCTGTTATTTTTGGGCCCGGCAGAATCTGTTGGCACTTTTCATGACAGCTTTACCAGTTTAGATACGAAATGGAAACTTTTCCGGCGTAAAGAAGGTGCCTCTTTAGGGAATATGCTTGATTTTCCGTTCCATGTTGCCAATCAGCACAATAAAAGTGTAAAAATGCAGCTGCCGGTTAAGAATATAAAAAATCCTTTAGTAGAAACTTTTCATAAGGTATTACTGGAAAACTTTACACCTACATCTTTATTATTAAATGAAAGAGGTGATATTCTTTATATCAATGGCAGGACTTCAAAATTCATGCAGATCAATTCTGGCGAGGCTGTGTTTAATATTCACAGACTGGCAAGAGAAGAACTCAAATATGCCTTGGGGAATGCTTTACATCAGGTATGGGAGCAAAAGGGAACAATAGAGGTTTCTGACATTAAGATCAAAGAAGACGGCCGGGTTTACCTGGTTCGTTTTAAGGTGAGTTATATGACCGAATTGCCTTTGCAGGATTTAATGCTGGTTACTTTTTATGATCTGGGACCTTTGAAGAAAAGAAAATCTGTAAAAGGCCCTAATATAGATCCATCAAGAGAAGGCGCAGTAGAAGAACTTGAAAAAGAGCTGATCTATACTAAACAGCAATTGCATAGTACAATTGAGCAGATGGAAACTTCATTAGAAGAGCTCAAATCTACAAATGAAGAGTTACAGAGTACGAATGAAGAGTTGCAAAGTACCAATGAAGAGGCACTGACCACGAAAGAGGAAATGCAGTCACTCAATGAAGAATTGATGACTATTAATCTCCAGTATCAAAATAAAGCTGAGGAGTTAACCCAGCTGAATAATGATATGAAAAATCTGCTGGATAATACTGAGATCGGGACGATATTTTTAGATAATCAGCTTAATATTGTTCGTTTTACGCCACAGGTGACTAAATTGTTTAATGTTATTCCAACCGATGTAGGCAGGTCGATTACACATATTGTTTCCAATTTTGATTATCCTTTGTTAGAAGATTCAATCAGAGAGGTGATTGAAAAATTAGCTGGAAAGGAATTGGAAGTTACCACTAAAAAAGACGAGTGGTATAATCTCCGGATTATGCCTTACCGTACAATGGATAATTTCATTAGTGGTGCTGTAGTTACTTTTACAAAAATTACCCCTGTAAAAGCAATGGAAAGCAGGCTGACCTATTTGTTGGACTATGCAAAAGGCATGATCAATCTTATTCCTGATGCTGCGATAATTTTAGATAAAGAAAGAAAGGTGCTGGTGGCAAATAATTTGTTCCTTCAGCAATTTAGTTTAAAAGAAGAAGAAATTGTTGAACAATCCTTCATGGAAATTGTCCACAATAAATGGAAAACAAAAAAGCTGGACAGTTTGTTGTTGCAGGCTGGCCCTCCGGAATTGTTTATACAGCATAACTTTCAGGGTTTAGGACTTAAAGATATTTTTGTGAAAATTCAGCCGGTTAACCAGGTTGAAGGAAATATAGGTTTAGTTTCATTGGTTACCTTTAGAAATCAAAGCAGTGGATAAAGGTCAGGGTTCAGAACAAGAAAATAGTACCTCATTAACCGGCAAACGTTCGGGGAAAATTAAGCATAAGAATTTCTCTGCGAAAAAGAATCTGACGCCAGATGATGTGAATATTTTATTGAATGAACTTCAGGTTTACCAGCTGGAGCTGGAGAGGCAGAATGACGAACTGAAAAATTCCTATTTAATACTCGATCAGGAAAAGGCTAAATTTGTTGGACTGTATAATCTGGCCCCGGTAAGTTATTTTATCCTTGATTATTTAGGAATAGTTGAAGAAGCCAACCAGAATGGGGTTGACCTGCTTAATATATCCAGGCAAACCATTCTCAATAAGAGATTTCAGAGTTTTATCTCCCCCCAGTCCTGGGAAGATTTTTATAATTTTCTTCACAGGATGCAGCATAATGATCATAAACAAACTGCAGAGATTAAGCTGAAACTGCTTGATGGTCAGGTTATTTATACCCGTATGGAAGGCAGGGCAGTATCAAATATTATTGTAACCGAAGTTAAATACTATATTGCTATTATTGATATCACAGAAAGCCGTAATGCCCAGCAGGTTTTAAAAGAAACAAAAGACAGGCTGGAAATGACACTCAGAGCTTCTGAAACAGGTACCTGGACTGTAGATTGTGAGTCAAGTGCTGTGTTCTTAGATACGCATAGTTGTAATATTTTGGGGATCAGCAGCTCAGCCTTTGACGGAACTGTTGGAGGGCTTATTGGTCTTATGCATCCGGATGACCAGAAATCTGTGTGCGATCATTTGTTAGGCACGGTCGGTTTAAAAGATATAGATCTGGAATTCAGGGTTGCCGGAATTGATAATTACGTAAAATATATTGCTTCAAAAGGTCACGAAGTTAAGATTCCTGAAGGTGGCAGTTATTTTGCCGGTATATTAATAGACATTACAGAACGTAAAAGACTGGAAGAAGAAGCGATTCTTTTAAGAAACGATCAGCAAAAAATGATTCTTTCGGCTACTCTTACCGCACAGGAAAAGGAGCGTAATGTGATCAGCAGTGCTTTACATGATAGCGTCTGCCAGTTGCTATATGGGATCAGGTTAAACCTGGAAAGTATAGAAAGAAGTAATTCGCTGAGAGGTGCATTCAAAAATGTAAATAACCTTCTGGACCAGGTGACCAAAGAAACCAGGCAAATTTCCTATGAACTGACGCCGTCTGTATTAAAAGATTTCGGTTTCGTAGCAGGTATCAAAGAAATGGCGCAGCATACCAGTACGGTCCATTTCATCATTAATACTTATATTGACAGTTCTGCAGATTTTCTTAATGCAGATGTACAACTCTATATTTTTAGAATGATACAGGAGTTGATCAATAACTGTATTAAACATGCAAGAGCTACCCATGCGGAGGTAAGTGTTTATTTGAGAGATAATAAAGTGTCTGTGAAAGTTGCTGATAATGGTATTGGATTGCCCGCAGATAGTGAAAAAAAGGGCGGATCGGGCTTAAGCGGTATTAGGAACAGGGTATATTTATTAAACGGACAAATTAATTTTGAGAGTTCCAAAAACGGGCTGGCTGTAATCATTACATTCGATAATATTCCTGAGCTTTCAGTTTGAAAATATTCGGTTAAATGGATATGGAGAATGAAAAAGTTCATAAAAGGAATAGAAGAATCTCTCTGGGTAGCTATCAGGATGATGGAAGAAAGAATCTGTTATTAAGTATAATAAAGCATGCAGAAGATACGAACAGGTCTGACAATGATTTGGCACGAAATGAAAAAGCCGGAGAAATTCAGGTGCATATAGACAGACTTAAAAAGATGTTGATAGAACTTGCAGATTAGTCTGGGGTAAAATAAAAAGATTGTTCAGAAATTTAATTGTAAAAACATTTATGTTAAGTTTAATATTAGCAGAGGATCATAATATTGTACGTAATGGAATTCGGATGCTGCTGGAGGCCGATAAGGAACTCAGTATTGCCGGGGAAGCAACTAACGGCAAAGAAGTATTGGATATCATAGATAAAGGGATTAAAGTCGATATTGTACTTGCAGATATTAATATGCCTGAGATGGATGGGATTTCGTTAATTAAAGAACTTAAATTGAGAAATCCTGATATACAGATAGTCATGTTATCTATGCTGGATAATGAGAAGTATGTTTCCCAGGCCTTTTTAGAAGGGGCGTCAGGTTATCTGCTAAAAAGTGTGAGTGCTGATGAGCTTATATTTTCGTTAAAATATGTATATGGGGGAGGCAAGTACCTCTGTGCAGAGTTGTCTATGCGTTTACTGGATAAAGTGATCCATACGGCGCCATTAAGTGTAGCGCATACAGATATTGAATTTTCTATGCGTGAAATCGAAATTCTCGATCTGATTGCCGAAGGGCTCACTAATAATCAAATGTCGGCCAGGCTATTTATCAGTAAAAGAACAATAGAGGGGCATAGACAAAGTCTGATTGAAAAAACCGGGGTTAAGAATACAGCTTCACTGATCAAATTTGCCGTATTGAGGGGCATTATTACTTAGTTTTATAAAAGATTAAGCAATTTATAAGCTAACTTTTGAGGTTTAAATTTAACCCTGGCTTTGCCTTGCTGATCAAAGTAAAATATACCCTTTTCTGAGAGGTTTCTGATATCTTTATAGTCCAGGCTAATCTGAAAAGGGTATTTCCCGGATTGGTCTGGTTTTTTAGCAATAGAAGAGATCGTGCCCGAAACATCAGAATTTTCTCCGTAACTTTCTATATTGATCAAAACCTGGTCACCAATGCTCAGTTTTTCGATAGCTGACTGATCAGCATCTGCTGTACAATAAATTTCATCTTTATTTTTAATATCAGGCATGATATAAAACAGAGTGTCATTTTTACTAACGTAAGTTTTACTTCTGAATTTAATCTTATTGGGCATATAGTAGCCAGCCTCTTTGGCATATACTGAGGTCTCTTTTTGCGCTGATAAATCAAAAATGGTAAAGAGAAAGGTGTTGGGTTTTATTGCATTATTAGTATCAAATACATCTTTTTTGATAATTCCACTATAAGGACTGATTACGGGAATAATTTTGTGCTGTGTATGGAACCTGGCATTGAAAAAAATGTCATCCCTGTGCGGGGTAACCAGTATGAAAAGCATGCATATGCTGAGCAGAATAGAGATCAGTATAATACCCCAGCTGAAAATCCATCTTTCAGCTTTGCCGGCTACATTATTTCTTTCTTTCTCTATCAGCTTTAGGTGTTTTTCCATTTCAATGTAACCGTCCAGAAAAATAAAACAAGCCAGGAAGCCTAGACTCTTCCTGACCTGTTCTTTTCATAGGTAGATAAGATAAATCATGATGAAATTATTGATATAGTTTGACTCCCTGAAATTTTTAGGGTTAAAGCAGGTATTAGGGAGGTGAACTGAATTTTTAGGAAGGTTAAAAAAATCGCCGGGGGCATTACCGAATTAGTAGTTTATATAGTACATTACATTCATCTATTTGAATATTAACTATGAAAAATTAAATTACCTGATGAACATAACCTGCTATATTGTTGATGACGAATATCATGTAATCAGTACATTAAGAGAATATATTAGCGAAGTTCCTTACCTGGAATTAATCGGGTTCAATAGTAATCCTGAAAAAGGCCTGACAGAAGTGAACAGGTTGGGTCCGGACCTGGTTTTTCTGGATGTCAATATGCCTGCGCTGGATGGAATGGATTTCTGCCAGCTGATTACTACCGCTACTAAGGTAGTTTTTGTGAGTGGCTACAGAGACTATGCTTTTGATGCATTCAGTCATAATGCAGTGGACTATTTACTTAAACCGGTCTCTCATAAAAGATTTATGCAGGCTATACATAAGGTGATCAGTTTCGTGCCTATGCTGGGGAAATCCAATGCGCAGACTGCAGCTTCTGAAATCTCTTATATCTATATCAAACACGGCATTAAAGGCAGGTTGATTAAGATAGAGTTTGATGATATCTACTATGTAGAATCAAATGATAACCACGTGATTTTCAATCTGGAAAATGAAAGCTATACGGCTTATATTCCGCTAAAAAACGTTCTCCCTCAATTGCCGGAATCCAGTTTCCTGCGTATCCATAAATCTTTTGTTGTGAACCATAATAAAATCAATCATATAGAAGGAAATATGGTTATTCTTAAGAATAAAACAATTCTGCAATTAGGTAATACCTACAAAGATTCTTTCTTTAAATATGTGGGTTTGAGTGTATTAAAAACCAATAAATAAAAAACACAGCTTCTTATTGATTTTTGTATCACACTGAGTTTATTCACAGTGTGTTATGAATTATTTTTAATTTTATTTGTAATTATTCTAAATAACTCCTTATACTTGCAGGGTTATTTAAAATAGTTCTAAATAGATTTCTTAATGAGAATTGGTTTACTTTTGATTACAATATTTATATTCATTGCAACAACTAATGCGCAAAACAAAAGTGCTGTTAGTAAACAGAAAAAAGATTCGGTTTCCAATGATCTGAGAGAAGTTGTGGTTACTGGTGAGTTTCAGCCGCAATCATTAAAAAATTCCGTTTACAGAACACGTGTAATCAATGCAGAACGTATCCGTTTAAAAGCTGCAACCAGTATCCAGCAGGTTTTAAATACAGAGCTGGGATTTCGCTTCTCTAACGACCTGACTTTAGGTACAACCGATGTACAGATGATGGGGATGTCCGGCAGGAGTGTGAAAATCCTTTTAGATGGTGTACCCATGATCGACAGGGGGGATGCCCGTGAAAGTCTCGATCAGATAGACGTCAATACCATAGAACGTATTGAAATTGTAGAAGGCCCGCTTTCGGTTTCTTATGGTTCAGATGCACTGGTAGGAGTCATTAACGTGATTACTAAAAGAGCAGGTAAAGAATCTTTAAATATCAATGCCAGGGTGCAGGAAGAAACCGCTGGAAATGAATATTCTCCTTTCGGCAAATCGGGAAAACATTCACAGCATGCAGGTGGCAGCTGGCAAAATAAAGGCTGGAGCGTTCTTGCAGGGCTTACCCGTGATGAATTTAACGGATTTAACGTACCAGGACCCACTGTTATCGCCGAAAATATCAGTCCTACCTATTGGAAACCAAAATTAAAATGGATGGGCAATGGGAAACTGGGCTATAGAAATGATAATTTCAATATGTCTTACAGATTTGATTATCTGGACGAAAATATTGACAGCAGAGGCGGTTATCTTAAAGCTTTAAATCAATCACTCAGACAGCAATATATTACCAACCGTTATATTCATGTTTTACAGGGAGATTACCGCTGGAATGAAAAAATTCAGCTAAGCGGTTCTGTTGCTTATAATAATCTGAAAAGAGCAACCAAAACAGTACTGCATAATTACGCCACAGGCAGAGATAGTTTAACTGCCGAACAAGGGCAGCAGGATATTGCTAAATTCAACACCTTCGCTCTTCGTACAGTATTGGTGTACAAGATGTCAGATCAGATCTCTTTTCAGCCAGGTATAGAGATTAACAGAGACGGTGCAAATGGTGCCAGGATTGCGGGTAAGCCGACAATCAGTGATTATGCATTTTTCATCTCTTCTGAACTTAATCTGGCTAAAGGTTTCACGCTGCGTCCTGGGTTAAGGTTTATCAAAAACTCTGTTTATGATGCGCCACCAGTAGTACCAACCCTGAACGCTAAAATCAGTTTAACTGACCAGCTGGATCTGCGTCTGGGTTATGCCAGTGGTTTCCGTGCACCTGCCTTACGTGAGCTTTACTATGATTTCAGAGATTCCAATCATACGATTCTGGGAAATACCAACCTGAAAGCTGAGCAATCTAATAATTATACGGCCTCTCTTTCTTTTTCGGGAGTAGAGACAGCGGGTTTCAGTTTTAAATCTGTGCTGAGCGGTTATTATAACAATATCAAAAACAGAATTGACCTTTTAACTTCTGCAACAGATATCACTGCTGCTACTTTAGTCAATGTCAGTAAATTTAAAACTACTGCCGGAACTTTAGAAAATACACTGATCTGGAAAAATGTGCAGGCAACACTAGGATTTTCTATGCTGGGCACTTATAATGTACTTAGTGAGAATTCCTCACAATTAGGGGAAACACCTCAATTTGTATGGTCACCAGAAATCAACACAAATCTATCTTATTATTTCCCGGAGCTTGGTGCAACAGCAAATCTGTCCGCAAAATTTAACGGAACCAGAAGAAACTATGAAAGTTATATAGACAAGGTGGATAACCTGGAGAAGGTCAGGCTGGCAAAAGTAGGCTCATTTACGCTGTTAGATCTGATGCTGAGTAAGAAGATCTTTAAAACACTTACCCTGAATGCAGGTGTAAATAATTTGTTGAATGTCACTACCCTAAGTAATACTTCTCTGGGCAGCGGAGGCGCACATAGTTCAACAGGGGCGCCTGTGCCGATGGGTTACGGCCGTTCATATGTAGTGGGCTTAAGCTTCAACTGGTCAAAAGACTAAACTAAATAAATTAACTAAATCATACACAGAATGAACAAATTTACTCAACTTATCACCTTATTATGTTTTGCCACGGCATTCACGGCCTGCAAAAAGGATAGTGATCCAATTATTGAAACCCCTGCTTCAACAGGCAGTAAGATTACCCTGAACGGACTTATTGGTTCAGAAGCTGGAACTGTTGCAGGAAACAGTGTTTTTGTAGATTTCAGTGCCGACAAACAAACTTCTGTAGCCCGTACTTCATGGGACCTGGGATTCTATTCTGGTGCTGACTTTAAAGTAATCCTGAACAATACGGTTGGTGCAACTGCCATTGCATTAAACCAGACAGATTTAACTAAAGTTACAGAGGCCGATACTATTGCACTCGCAAAAGCAGGGACTTTAAGTTTGGGTCAGGGTGAAGGTGCCTTCACTTATATAGATCCGGTTGATGGAGATGCTTCCACCTATTTAGCAGGTACAGTCATTAAAACTATTTCTGCTACTGATGCAGAAAATAAAGTCTATATCGTTAACCGTGGCGGTACAACAGGATGGCAAAAAATCCGTGTAATCCGTGCAGGTACAGGTTATACTTTACAATATGCTAAAATCACTGACCCTACTTTTAAAAGTCTGACTGTTGCTAAAGATGCAGCTTTTAACTTTAAATATGTATCCTTTAAAACTGGTGCAGCTGATGTGGAACCAGCTAAAGCAAACTGGGATATCGAGTGGACATTGGCAACTTATAAAGCAAATGCAACGATACCTTACACTTTCTCTGATTTTGTACTGATCAATTTTGTGGGCGGGGTAACTGCTGCTGAAGTCATCATAGCAGATAGTAAAGTGAGTTTTGCTGATTTTACAGAGGCGAACCTGGCGCCAATAAAATTTGTTGGAACCAGAGAAGTAATTGCTGGTAACTGGAGAATCACTTCCGGTACACCTGTGGGCGTTAAAACAGATCGTTTTTACCTGGTTAAAGATGGTGCAGGTAATATCTATAAATTGAATTTCGTGAGTTTCCATCCTAATGATGGTGGGGTTCGCGGTAAACCGGTTATCGAATACAAACTGGTTAAAAAGGCATAAACTTGGTTAGTTTAGGTTGCGAAGGCCGGCTTTCATGGATATGAAAGCGGCCTTTGGTTATTTAATTCATTACAAAAAAAGAAATTATGAAACTTACTTTATTAGCAGCAGCACTGACGGTTCTTAGTCTTGGCGCCTGTAATACAAAAAAAGAAACCAAAGCTGAAGGTCTTGCAGACAGCACTAAAATTGTATCCCTAAGTGGGGCAATCAGTGAAGTGCTGGCCGGTACAGGTTTAGAAAAAAATATAGTTGGTACAGATATTACAAGTAATTATCCAGAAAGTCTGAAAGCTAAACCAAAGGTTGGACATAATAAGAATATCAATGCCGAAGGGATAATGGCATTACAGCCCGACCTGGTAATCGGAATAAAAAAAGATATAAGCCCTGCACTCGCTGCACAATTCAAAACAGCAGGGGTGAAACTTTTATTAGTTGATCAGGAATTTTCTATACATGGAACTAAACACTTGATTAGCACTTTGACTGATAGCCTGCATGTCAAACCTAAAGGTGATTCCCTGATTAAGGTATTGGATGCAGACCTTGCCAAAGTTAAAATGGCTGCTAAGAAACCTAAAGTATTATTTATTTATGCGCGTGGTGCCGGAACAATCATGGTTGGGGGTACAGGTACGCAGGTAGAAAGTGCAATTAAATTAGCAGGAGGTCAGAATGCAGTAACTGAATTTCCTGATTATAAACCTTTAACTGCCGAAGCTTTAGTGAAAGCCAATCCGGATGTGATCCTGTTTTTTGATTCAGGTTTACAAAGTTTAGGCGGGCCGGATGGGGTAGCTAAAATCCAGGGTATCAAAGAAACCAATGCTGGTAAAAATAAAAAGATCATCAGCATGGATGGAGAGCTGCTAGGCAGTTTTGGTCCGCGTCTGGGAATTGCTATTCAAGAACTAGCTGCTAAAATAAATTGAGTAAAAAAACAAAACTGATTTTATTGCTGCTGCTGGTTTTATTGCTGGCAGTGGCGATCTTGTCCTCCTGTATAGGGGCGGTCAGGATTACTGTACCTGAGTTTTTATCAATCGTCGCTTATAAAACAGGGCTTTCGGAGGTGATGAACTTTAAACCACAGCAGGCAGCAGTACTAATGAATATAAGATTGCCAAGGGTGGTTTTAGGGGTGTTAATTGGCGCGGGACTTGGTATTTCGGGCGCAGCTATACAAGGATTATTCAGAAACCCACTGGCAGAACCAGGGTTGATTGGGATATCGGCAGGTGCAACCTTATTTGCTGTCATGGTGATTGTATTGGAAGTGGGAATTTTCTCTAAATTAAATGGAGTGATCGGTTTTTATGCCATTTCTCTTGCTGCTTTTACCGGAGCCTGTCTGACTACATTTATCGTTTACCGGATGTCTTCACGTCACGGGAAAACCGAAATCACCACTTTATTGTTATCTGGTATTGCAATCAATTCTTTAGCGGCAGGTTTTGTAGGTTTATTAACCTATATGGCTACCAATGAGCAACTGCCGGCAATTACTTTCTGGAGCCTTGGGAGTCTTGGAGGGGCAAGCTGGGAAACAGTAAGCGGACTTTTACC
Organism: Pedobacter cryoconitis; assembly: GCF_014200605.1. Lineage (GTDB taxonomy): Bacteria > Bacteroidota > Bacteroidia > Sphingobacteriales > Sphingobacteriaceae > Pedobacter > Pedobacter cryoconitis_B. The sequence goes on from NZ_JACHCE010000001.1 coordinate 793,563, forward strand.
ATTTGTTAGTATACCAGTTGTTATCCTGCCATTTCTGGCAAAATCCTTGAATGCTCTGGCATTGGGCGATGCACAGGCTCTTCATATGGGTGTTAATGTGGTGACTATAAAAAGGATCATCATCATATTGGCCACAATGGCTGTTGGAGCCTCAGTTGCAGTGGCTGGAATCATCGGATTTATAGGGCTCATCATTCCTCATATTTTAAGGATGACCTTTACCTCAGATAACAGGCTGGTTATTCCGGGATCAGCTATTTTGGGTGCAGCTTTATTAACAGCAGCAGATCTGGCAGCCAGAACAATGGTTGCTCCTGCAGAATTGCCTATAGGTATTCTGACGGCCTTAATAGGGACACCTGTATTTATGTATATCATCGTTACCGAAAGGAATAAAAATAAATTATAAGTTATGATCCAGGTAGAAAATATCACTTATCAAATAGGGAAAAAACAGCTGGTAAAAGATTTGAGTTTTGAAGCGAAATCGGGTGAATTACTGGCGGTGCTTGGGGCTAACGGAGCAGGTAAAAGTACGCTGATGAAGTTATTATGCAGAGAAATATCACCGGTCTATGGTAATATTCTATTGCGCGGACAAGAACTCAAACAATATAAACTGCCTGAACTGGCCAGACAGCGTGCTGTCCTGGCCCAGCAAAATACCATTTCTATTTCTTTTATAGTTAATGAACTGGTGATGATGGGCAGATATCCTCATTTTGAACATCAGCCAGGTCTGCATGATGCGGAAGTGGTTAAAAAAGTGATGGAAGAAACTGGGATTACACATCTATCCGGCAGAGATTATAATACCCTTTCGGGCGGGGAGCAGCAACGTGTGCAGCTGGCACGTGTACTGGCTCAGATATATGATTGTCCGGATGCCTGTCTGTTTCTGGATGAGCCTACAAATGGTCTGGACCTGCTTTATCAGCAGCAGGTTATGGAGCTTGCACGCAGTCTTGCAGATCGTGGGTATTGTGTTATCTGCATTTTGCACGACATTAATTTTGCCTCTCGTTTTGCAGATAAAATACTAATGCTGAAAGATGGGCAGAAAGTAGCGATGGGAACACCATTAGAAGTAATTAATTGTGAAAATATACATGAAACCTTCAGTATTAACGTTAAGTTAATGGCATGTGAAGGATATAATTGTCCGCTGGTAATTCCAGCAACTATACAAACATAAATTCAGGATCAATGGAAAAAGTAATAGAATTGAAAAGTCAGTGGGAGGCTTTTAAAACGGAAAACCCTAAAGTTAGAATAAGAGACGCAGCTAAACAATTAGATACTACAGAGGCAGAATTACTGGCTACTGCTGTTGGTGAGACAGTTATCCGTCTGACTAATGATTTTCAGGATATTTTGAAAGGAGTTGGGGCATTAGGTAAAGTGATGGCTTTAACACGTAATGATTATTGCGTGCATGAACGCAAAGGAGTTTATAAGAATGTAACATTTTCTGGCCCTATGGGGCTTGCGGTAAATCCGGATATTGATTTAAGGTTATTTATGATGCAATGGTCTTCTGCTTTTGCGGTAGATGAGAATAATAGAAAGAGCCTGCAGTTTTTTGGTAAAGACGGAGAGGCTATTCATAAGATTTACCTTGTGGAAACAAGTGATGTGCAGGCTTATGATGCATTGGTGAATGCATTCACCGCACATGATCAGCATGCAGTTTTAGTCATTAACAGGAGTAAAAAGGTCATAGAAGAGAAACCGGATGCAGAAATTGATGCTGCGGGTTTTAAAGAGACCTGGTTAACCTTGAAGGATACGCATGATTTTCATGGGATGCTGAGGAAATTTGGCGTGACCAGGACTCAGGGATTACGTCTTGCACCCGAAGGCCACGCGGTAAGTATTACTAAAGAGTCTTTAAAATCGATACTGGAAAAAGCTTCTGAAACTGATTTGGAAATTATGGTCTTTACCGGAAGTGCGGGGTGTATTCAGATCCATACCGGCCCGGTTAAAAAGTTATTACAAACAGGCCCGTGGTTTAATGTATTAGACCCGGATTTCAATATGCATTTGCGTGAAGATGCAATTGCTTCGGTCTGGTTGGTTAAAAAACCGACAACGGATGGTATTGTAACCAGTATTGAAGTATTTGATAAACATGGTTATATCATTGTGCAGTTTTTTGGTAAACGTAAACCAGGGATTCCTGAAAATGAACACTGGAGATTAATGGTGAATGAAATAGCCATTATTGCTTCGTAAGACTCTCTTTTTTGTTGCTATAATTGAGTTTTTAGCAGGAAGCCCGGCCGTTATGGCCGGGCTTTTCTGATTTGTGGCCTTCTGTTTTTTTGACTAATTTTAGCAGCATATAGCGCTGATCATTATATTTTAATCATTATACTTTGGACGAGCAATCAATTGATAAAAGGGATCTTGAAAAACAAAACGCAGCTAAAGGAGCTGTTAAATTTATTCAGAACAATGACATTGTTGGATTAGGTACTGGTTCAACAGCATTTTTTGCCATTCAGGAAATAGCTTTATTAGTTAAAAATGGTTTAAAAATCAAAGGGGTGCCCACTTCTGAGCATACTGCGGCACTGGCTGTTTCTTTAGGAATTGAACTATTGCCAATGGATCAGGTCAGGACTATTGATATCACGATTGATGGTGCCGATGAATTTGATGCACAATTAAACCTGATTAAAGGTGGTGGAGGTGCACTATTCAGAGAGAAAATCATAGCCTCACTGACTAAAAATGAAATCATTATTGCAGATTCAGGAAAACTGGTGACGCAGCTGGGTAAATTCAAAGTACCAGTAGAAGTAGTGCCTCTGGCGCTTAACTATGTATTACAGCAACTGGCTGAATTAAAGGGGACAGGAAAAGTCAGAATGAAAGATAATACACCGTTTATTACCGATAACCATAATATCATAGTGGATGCTGATTTCGGATTGATTGGCGATGTAGCTGGCCTCGCTGAACGTTTAAACCGCATAGAAGGTATTTTAGCACATGGACTATTTGTAAATCTTACCTCGAAGATAATTATGGGAAAAGGAACAGAAACTATAATATATGCTGGAAATTAATTTTGATCCTTTTCCAATATTGGAATCGGATCGTTTAGTCTTAAGGAGGATGACCCCTGCTGATGCGGATGAAGTATTTGCAATGCGTTCTGATCCTGAAATTATGAAATATATCCCCAGGCCGCTGGCAAAAACCAGGCAGGACGCGCTGGATTTGATAAAAGTTTTTGATAAAGGTGTTGAAGAAAACAACTTTATCAATTGGGGGATCTCCTTTAAAGATGATCCAAAGTTATTGGGAACGATCTGCCTGATCAGGATGCAGCCGGAAAATTTCAGATCTGAAACTGGTTATCTCCTTCATCCTGATTATCACGGTCAGGGAATTATTAATGAAGCATTAGGAACTGTGATTGACTACGCATTTAATGTGTTGAAATTTCATTCTCTGGAAGCGGTAATTGATCCGGATAATCACGCCTCTGAAAAAGTGCTGATCAAACGTAAATTTGTGAAAGAAGGGCATTTTAAAGAAAACGGCTTCTTTGAAGGGCGGTTTCTTGATTCGGTTGTTTATTCACTGATTAACCGATAAATCTTTTCTTATTTGAAGTCCTTTCAGGAAAGGATAAACAGACTCTCCTGGTTTAGTATAATTATGATATAAATCGTATATTTGTATCATAATTATGATGCTATGGTAAATCTGGAATGGTACAGGACTTTTAAAGCTATTTATGAAACCGGCACTCTCACAGGGGCAGCAGAAGCGCTCTTTGTTTCTCAGCCTGGTGTAAGTTTACATTTAAGCTCTTTGGAATCTTATGTAGGTTATAAGCTTTTTGACAGGACATCCAGAAAAATGGTTCCTACAGAACGTGGTAAAGTCATGTATAATTTTGTACTGGAAGCTTTGCTTAAACTGGAGGAGGCAGAAAAACATTTCCACCGGAGTACTGAAAAAGAGAAACCAACATTGAGTTTAGGAATGTGCTTTGAAACATTCCAACTGATGCTGGAACCCTATTTGTCAGGTTTATCATTTAATGTCATTGTAAAATTCGGGGATTATCCGCAAATGCTGAATGATCTGGATAATGGGATTCTGGATCTGGTTATTACGCCTCATATGGACAGTACCATGAAAAATATTGCCTATAAGCCTTATTCAAAGGAAAGAATTGTCCTGGTAGCAGGATCAAAACATGATACTGCAGCATTTGAACTGATGCGTCAGGATGGAGATTTGAAAGGGATGCAGGAGTGGCTGAAGCATCAGATCTGGTATGGCACGTCGGGTGATATGGAACATCTGATGAGGTTCTGGCATTTTAATTTTAACCGGAGACTGGATCTTAAACCTAATTATATCGTTCCCAATATGAGCTCTATTGTAAGGTGTATTAAAGGAATGGAAGGTTTTGCAGTATTACCTGATTTTTTATGCCGGAACGAAGTACAGGATGGCAGTGTAAAACTAGTTTGGGAAGGCACTAAAGTAATGGAAAATACGCTTCACTTCGCCATGCGAAAAAAAACAATCTATGCTGAGGAAATAAAAACTATACAGGAAATCTTTGAAAAAGAGATGGTGCCCCTTGAAAATGAAACGGGAACCCTTGTTGCCTGATCAGCCTTTCAGGGCCTTAAATCTGGAAAATCAATAGGGACATTTACCCCATTTTTCAATTTATTTCCCTGAATGCAGCATAAAAACTTACCTTTGTATCCAGGAAATCACCTTGTAAGTGATTCGATACTAAAATTCATTAAATTCACATATAAATCATAGTTGTAGATGATTAACATTACACTTCCGGATGGCTCAGTACGTCCATATGAAAAGGGGACCAATGCTCACCAGATTGCATTATCAATATCTGAAGGTCTTGCCCGTAACGTTTTAGCAGCCGAAGTTAACGGCGAAGTCTGGGATTCTTCCAGACCTATTGAAAAAGATTCAGCAGTTAAATTATTGACCTGGAATGATACAGCTGGTAAAGCTACTTTCTGGCACTCTTCTGCCCACATTATGGCCGAAGCACTGGAAGCTTTATATCCTGGTACTAAATTTGGTATCGGCCCTGCTATTGAAACAGGGTTCTATTATGATGTTGATTTTGGAGATCAGGAATTTTCATCTGATCACTTTAAAGCTATAGAAACCAAATTTATGGAGCTTGCCAAGCAAAAAGAAGTTTTTGTAAGGGAGAGTGTTTCTAAAGCAGATGCCATTGCGTATTTCACAGAGAAGGACGATGAATATAAACTAGATCTTATTCAGGGACTTGAAGATGGTAAAATCACTTTTTACAAACAAGGTGCGTTTACTGATTTATGTCGTGGCCCGCATCTTCCGAATACAGGATTTATCAAAGCTGTAAAGCTGATGAATGTTGCAGGTGCATACTGGAGAGGTGATGAAACCAAAAAACAATTAACCCGTATTTATGGGGTTACTTTCCCTAAAGCAAGTGAATTGACAGAATACCTGTTGATGATCGAAGAAGCTAAAAGACGTGACCACAGAAAATTAGGAAAAGAACTGGAACTGTTTGCTTTCTCTGAAAAAGTAGGGATGGGTTTACCATTATGGTTGCCTAAAGGAACTGCTTTACGTGAGCGTCTGGTGAACTTTTTAACTAAAGCGCAGGCAAAATCAGGATACGAGCAAGTTATTACACCTCATATCGGCCATAAAAATCTTTATGTAACTTCTGGTCACTGGGATAAATATGGTGCAGACTCTTTTCAAGGTATAAAAACACCTCAGGAAGGGGAGGAGTTCATGTTAAAACCAATGAACTGCCCTCATCACTGTGAAATATATAAAGTTAAACCAAGGTCTTATAAAGATCTTCCTTTGCGTTTAGCAGAATTCGGTACTGTTTACCGTTACGAGCAAAGTGGTGAGTTACACGGTTTAACAAGGGTTCGTGGGTTTACTCAGGATGATGCGCATTTATTCTGCCGCCCTGATCAGGTGAAAGATGAATTTATGAAAGTAATTGATCTGGTATTGTATGTTTTTAAATCTTTAGGATTTGAGAGTTACACTGCTCAGATTTCATTAAGAGATCCTGATAACAAAACTAAATATATTGGTACTGACGAAAACTGGAAACTGGCTGAAGATGCAATTGTAGAAGCTGCTGCAGAAAAAGGTTTGAACACAGTAACAGAATATGGTGAAGCTGCATTTTATGGCCCGAAACTGGATTTCATGGTGAAAGATGCTTTAGGTAGAAAATGGCAGTTGGGAACTATTCAGGTAGATTATAATTTACCGGAAAGATTCGAATTGGAATATACTGGAAGCGATAACCAGAAACACAGACCGGTTATGATCCATCGTGCCCCATTCGGTTCTCTGGAGCGTTTTATCGCTGTTTTAATCGAACATTGTGCTGGAAATTTCCCATTATGGCTTTCTCCTGAGCAATTTATAATCCTTCCAATTTCAGAAAAGTATGAAGATTATGCTAAAAAAGTTTCAGATGAACTAAATAATTCCGATATTCGCGGTTTGATTGACTTTCGTGATGAGAAAATCGGAAGGAAAATCAGGGACGCTGAGGTGAAAAAAACTCCTTATATGCTGATTATCGGGGAAAAGGAAATGGCAGAAGGCAAGGTATCAGTAAGGAAGCACGGAGAAGGAGATTTAGGAGAAATGACCATCCAGGCGTTCAGTGAATTATTAATTAAAGAAATAACAGTTTAAATAGTATATAAATTTGGCATTAGGCAGACCAGGATTTAATAGGGGACCACGTCCTCCTTTTAAGAAAAAAGAAGCAGAACATAATATTAATCAGTTTATCAGAGCCCAGGAGGTTAGATTAGCTGGCGATAATGTTGAACCGGGGATTTATCCTTTGGCAAAAGCTTTAGCCCTTGCCGATGAACTGGAGTTGGATCTGGTAGAAATATCACCAAACGCAGTTCCACCGGTTTGTAGAATAATCGATTACAGCAAGTTTGTTTACGAACAAAAGAAAAAGCAGAAAGAGATTAAGGCGAATGCTAAACAAACCATCATTAAGGAGATCCGTTTCGGACCTAATACTAATGATCATGATTTTCAGTTCAAACTGAAACATGCAGTTAGTTTCCTTGAAAATGGAGAGAAAGTAAGAGCATATGTGCATTTCAAAGGTAGAGCGATTGTTTACAAAGAGCAGGGAGAGATCTTATTGCTTAAGTTCGCACAGGCTTTGGAAGACATAGGAAAGGTTGAACTTTTACCTAAGTTAGAAGGTAAACGTATGTTTTTAACCCTTGCTCCAAAAGTTGCAAAAAAATAAATAAATTACATAAATAAGAACAGGTTATGCCAAAAATGAAAACCAATTCCAGTGCTAAAAAGCGTTTTTCGCTTACTGGAACCGGTAAAATCGCTAGAAAAAACGCATACAAAAGTCACATTTTAACAAAAATGTCTACTAAACGTAAGCGTAATTTGGGTCACACCTCAATGGTGTCAGCTGCTGATATGGGCAACGTTAAGCGTATGCTTGCTATCGGTAAATAATTAAATTTTTTAACCAGGTACCCGGTAGTAAGTTTGCTGAAATACGCAACACCGTTTATCAAAAAACAACAACACTATGCCACGTTCGGTAAACGCAGTAGCTTCGAGAAGAAGACGGAAAAAAGTCCTTAATATGGCCAAAGGCTATTGGGGATCAAGAAGTAAAGTATTCACTGTAGCAAAAAATACGGTTGAGAAAGGTTTGCAATATGCATACCGTGACCGTAAAGTTAAGAAAAGAGAATTCCGCGGTTTGTGGATTCAACGTATTAACGCTGGTGCGCGTCAATATGGAATTTCTTACTCTCAATTCATTGGTAAATTAGCGGCTAAAAACGTTGGATTAAACCGTAAGGTTTTAGCTGACTTAGCTATGAATCACCCAGAAGCTTTCAAAGCGGTAATTGATACAGTTAAATAGAAATATATAACATCAACGAAAAAGGGGAGCAAATTGCTCCCCTTTTTTTTGTCTTAATTTTTTGGGGGCTGAGCCCCCGTTTTTATCCTTCTGCTGTCTCAGTTGCAGCTGGTGTTTTCTGGTTGTCTTTTTTCTGATGTTTCCTGGCTTTCTTTGCATTATGCAGGTCTTCCATTTTTTTCTTTTGGTCAGCAGTTAAAATCTGATCTATTTTCACATCTGTTTCTTTCCTGGCAGTTGCATGCTGATCTTTTTTTGCTTTTCTGTCTGCAGTGCTTTGTTTGTGCCAGGCCTCACTTTGCTTGTACTTGTCAAGCTCTACTGCATAAATCTTTTGTTTCTGATCGGCAGTCAGTGTTAGCATTTTGTCTAGTTTAGCAGTACTTTTCTCTGCTCTTTGTTCTGCAGTCAATTTTTGCTGACCTGTAGTTTGCGCAAAAGCGGAAGTCAATCCGATTATTGCTATAGCTAATGTTAAAACGATTCTTTTCATTTGTATGTTCTTTTAAAGCATAGAGTAAAAAATAACCAAAGGGTTTAAAATCAGTTTAACTTTTCTTCTGTAAGCACTTAGTTTTTGGTCATCTGAGAAATTGATTTCTGCATTTGAGACATCATATTGGTTAATGTTTCCATAGACGGTTCTGGTGCCGCATCAGGGAGGGTGGAACTGATATAAGCCTTTGCTTTCCAGATCTCAAGTATATCATCAGCAGGAACAGTATAAGGGTCATATAGCTTATTATCAGAGACCAGTTTCAATTCTTTGTTCTCTTTAAAACGATTTCCCGCACGTTTATAAACTACACCTTCATTTTTGCTGACGATCACGTAGGTTTCTCCTGTTTTAACATCATTCCAGTTGTCCATGTATTCACCAATAATTATACTTCCTGGCTGAATAGGCAGCATGGAATCCCCAACAATTTCGAAAGCTCTGAAAGTACCATGTTTTAAGGCTGGTAGAGGCAATTGGAATTTTGGCAGGTCTTTGATGTATTCAGGATCAGAAAATCCATTCAGGTATCCCGCACTGGCTTTTACAGGGACCATTTCTATATTTTCATTATCGGTCTGGTCAACTGAAATACTGAGGATACGCAGGTTTGAACCCTGGCTTTTTAATTTAGGTTTCCAGTTATCATTGATGATTTCATTAATAAATTCATCCATGGTTAATTCGTAGTGTTCTGCTATTTTTTTTAGTAAATCGTATTTTGGTTCTGCACGGTCTTCTTCGTAAGCTCCAACCAATGATCTTTTAATGCCCATTAAATCAGCAAATTGCTGTTGTGTATGGCCTTTTTTCTTTCTTAAGTATTTGAGATTTACGGAAATATTCGACATAAAATAAAAGATTAAATATAATTTGTTTTTACTAAAATTGTTAGTATTATTGTACCAATAAAGTTAGTAATATTTATTCGCTCTCCAAATATATATACTAATTTAATTAGTGGTAATCTTTTAAACTACAAGCAATGAGAAAATTTGTCTACATCGTGACCGATAGAAACCGTACCAGTTTACATGTTGGAATGAGCGCTGATTTAATTAAGACGCTTGATTTTTATAAACAAATGCCAAGCCTGTTTTTTGACAGCGGCCAGCAGCTTACCCGATTAGTTTATTTTGAAGAGTTTAAAACGGAACCGCAGGCGCTTAGCCGGTTTAAACTGATCAGCAGATTTACCAGAATGCAGAAGGAACGTCTGGTGCGTTCTTGTAATCCCGACTGGGTCGATCTGACTATCGGACTTGACTTTGAGCATATCACGATGAGCAGACCCTTATCCACGCAGGTGAAAATTCCTTTGGGTATTATGTCTTAGCAATAAAGCGCATTGCTTTTTAATAAAAATCTGTGTTTATGAATGAACAGAACTTTGTTAAAGTTATGGAGAATAAAGAAATACAAGAAGATAGGGTAACTGATGAGATGATCATGAATCGTATCTACGTACTCAGAGGACAGAAAGTAATGATCGATACTGATCTTGCCCGGCTTTATCTAATCGGAGACCATAAAATCAGGACAATCCTTAAAAAGAATTCAGGACGTTTTCCCGATGATTTTATGTTCAGTTTGAATAGTGAAGATGAGCTTTCTCTGATTCGTCAGGACAGTGAACTCAAACATAAATCAAGGAGAAGAGCTTCGCCAATTGCTTTTACTGAGCAGGGACTTTCCATGTTGTCGGGCCTGCTAAAAAGCAAACAGGCCATCGCAGTAAATATCAGGATCATACGCATCTTTAGTCTGATCAGACAAATTCTTCCTGATTTTCCAGAACTATATAGAGAGATGGAGCAATTTAAAAATAGCTTGTTAAGCTCTGATCATTAAAAAAGGTCAGCAGGAAGAATATCCGGCTGACCTTTTTAATATGGATTTATGGAGGTTATTTACTTTTACCTTCAGTCTTTTTCTTCTCTTCTTCTTCTTTTTTTCTGTCTTTTTCTTCCTGACGTTTTTTTCTTCTCTGCTCCCTTTCTTCTTTTCTTGTCAGTGGTACTACAGGTCCAAGTTGTTTAATAGCAGGATCAGGGGTCTTTTGAACTTCAGTTTTTACCTCTTCCTGTTTTTCTGCAGGTTTATCGCCGTCCACAACAGGGGCAATATGCAGTGAATCTGTAGCTACGCTATCCGTTTTAGTCGTATCTACCGAATAAACAGGGGTAGGGCAGTTATAGTTTCTTGTAATAGGAACTGTAGCTTTTGGAAATGGCCCATAAGTATAACCAGTACTTTTATCATGGTATACTTTTTCCATGAACTTAGCAAAAATTGGTAAAGCAGTACGTGATCCTTCACCAGTTTCACCATTTTTAAAGTGAGCTGAACGTTCATCACAACCTACCCAAACACCAGTTACCAGGTCTTTGGTGATTCCCATATACCAGGCATCCACATAATCTGATGAGGTTCCTGTTTTACCACCAATCTGGTTATTGTCTTTCCAAAGATCCCATTCCCATAATGCCCTTGATGTGCCGCCAGGTTCATCCATTCCACCTCTGAACATATAAAGCATTAACCAGGCGATCTCTTCCGAAAGGATCTTTTTAGTTTTAGCAACAAAATCTTCCAGTACATTGCCATCCTGATCTGTGATCTTTTCAACTAAAATAGGATCAGTTCTTACGCCTTTGTTTAAGAAGGTCCCATAAGCCCTTACCATTTCAAATACTGAAACATCATTCGGACCTAAACTTACAGAAGGTACAGACTCCAGATGACTGTCAATACCACATTCATGTGCCCATTTAACGACATTTTCCCAACCTACTTTCTCTGTTACCTGAGCTGTTATGGTATTAATTGAACGGCCCATTGCAGCACGCAGAGATGTTTCTCTGTAGCTATTCTGCCAATTCGCATTTCTGGGCTCCCAATATTCTGTTTTACCTTTTTCTTCGTATTTGATTTTAACAGGTTTATCAATAAAAGTATCACAAGGGCTCATACCGCTTTCAAACGCAGCCAGGTAAGCAAATGGTTTAAAAGTTGATCCTGCCTGACGCTTAGATTGATTGACGTGATCGTATTTAAAGAATTTATGATCTAAACCACCAACCCAAACTTTAATTTTACCGTTAAAGGGATCTAAGGTCATCATACCTGTATTCATAATTTTGCCGTAGTAACGGATAGAATCCAGCGTAGAAAACAACGTATCACGGTCACCTTTGTAAGTGAAGATTTTCATCTTCTTCTTTTTATTAAAGTAAGCAGTTACCGAATCCGGGTTGTTCGGGTATTTTTTCTCCAGCATGGCATAGATCGGAAGATTTTTCATGGCACGGCCAGGATAATCAACTTTGTTTTTCTCAGAATCCTGCCATGGATCTTCTTTTCCCCATGCAGTATAGAATCTTTTCTGAACTACTTTCATCTGTTCAGCTACAGCTTCCTCTGCATATTTTTGCAGTTTAGAGTCAATGGTGGTATAGATTTTCAGTCCGTCTTCGTACAGATCGTAACCATTTTTATTACACCAGTTCTCCAGGTATTTAGCTACTGCAGCTCTCAGGTAAGAGTCACCGTCACTGCCCTCATCTTCTCTGCCTTCTTTAAGTTTGATCGGTGTGTTCTTATACCGGGTAAGTTCAGCAGCGGTGATATAACCGTATTTATTCATTTGTGACAAAGAAACATTTCTTCTTTCCAATGCCCTTGCAGGGTAACGTACAGGATTATAAGTAGTCGTTCCTTTCAGCATACCAACTAACATCGCAGATTCCGGTACACTCAGTGAATCTGTTTGTTTGTCAAAATATACTCTTGCCGCAGTTTTTATTCCATAAGTATTGTTACCGAACGAAACGGTATTCAGATACATGGTGATAATATCATTTTTAGAATAGTTGGACTCCAGTTTTACTGCGGTCATCCATTCTTTGAGTTTAGAAACAATAGTTCTGATGACCGGGATATGTTTAATAAAACCCTGCGATTTGTTGTACCTGGTGCGGTACATATTTTTTGCCAGCTGCTGGGTAATGGTGCTTGCGCCTCTTTTATCACCTGTGGCTGTTGAAATTCCACTGGACAATAAAGATCTGAAATCAATGCCCATATGTTTGTAGAAACGAACATCCTCTGTAGCGACCAGTGCATTGATTACACTTGGTGATATTTGTTTAAAAATAACAGGAGTACGGTTTTCTTTGTAATATCTTCCAATTAGCTTTCCATCCGAAGTATATAATTCTGAGCCGACACTTTGTGTGGGCAGTTTAATATCCCTGTAAGAAGGAGAGTAGCCAAAAAGCCACAGGAAATTTAATTGAAGTGCGCAAAAGAAAATGATGATACAGAAAATAAATACGGAGAAATAACGCAGGTATTTATTATGGATCTCTTTAAACATACGATATGGTCAAAAAATTAATAAAACAGTTTAAATTAAATCATGTTAAGAATCCATTTGAGTTTATAAGGTAAGGATATTTAACGCCCAAATATAAGCGATAACCTTCTTTACCTTGTAAAATCAAAAAAAATCAGAGAACATTATGTGCAAATTAACGTAAATAAATCACTAAAATTTTTGACATTATAAAATACGTTGCGCTTAATAAGCTATACCCGGCCTATCATACCTGATTTTTAATGTATTAAGCAAGCCTTTTGTTAAGAATAAATCCGGGTAATAGCTTATCTGAAAAGCGGATCAGAGAATTGAATTTATCTCAGAACCTGCCCGCCAGCTATAATATGTCTGTTTTGCAGACCCTTTTCAGAACTGAATGTGGCAACAATAAATGAAATTTTGAAATTCTGCAGAAATACCAGTCCTAATGACAGCTGTCCAAAGGTGAAATTTGATTTGTTAATTCCCAGGTTGTCTTTAAATACGTCGGTCCCATATATTTTACTGGCGTTAAAATTACAAAAGAACCGCAGGTTATTATTGCTTGTAGTGGCATCTGCATACAGATCTAAACCAAATGAGCCGCTGCCCGCCCATTTTTCTGTTTTTGTACCAAATTCAGGAAAGTCTGCAGTGCCCCTGGTAATTAATCTTGAAATAAGATTGTATTGGTTGTTTTTTGAGTGTAAATAAGCAAGGGGGTATTCGAAATTTAAAACGGTATTTCCTCCTGAAGTCACTAGTCTCTGGTATGCTTCTTCTTTTTTAGCATCTGCATCAGTCTCTTTACCAGTGTTGGAAATCATGGTTCCCAGACTTACCCTGAATAAGCCTAGGTTACCATTGACAATCTCAGAATATACGGATCCGGTATTGTTGCCAAAGTTTACACCGGCATTGCCTAAGGCATTGAATCTTTTGCCATCATTACCATAAATCAGATCGAAAAACGCTCTGGAGCGTAGTGACCCAAATCCAAAATTCGTGCTTTTGAAGCTCATCAGATCTTTTACATATAAATAATATAGACTATCAGTTGTCACCTGAAGTTTAACTATTTGTTTACCGAGTAATATAACACTATCAGATTTACGTTTGATAAGGCTGTCCGGGAATAAGAGTTTTTTATTGGATTGACGTGAATTCGTATACAAGTCGTGGAGGATGTTATTCCTGGCTTCATTCTTTTGTTTCTTGATCGTGGTTTTGTAATTATACTGGATGATGTCAAGTGTTTCATAAACGTCTTCCTTCTTAGTGCTATCTGAATTTATGTCTTTAAGGGTTATTATAAATTTGTTTGGGTCTTGCTGTTTAATTTGATACAGGAAGGCTTCATCAGATAATTCCACATTGTTTTTTAGATCTTTGATTTGATCAATTTTGATTTTTTGGGTTACATTTTCCGTGATACTTGATGCACCAGGTTTTAATTTGAAACCTAATTGTGCTTTTACGCTAAATGCAGTAAATAGGCTGAATGCAATTAATAGAATTTTCTTTTTCATTTTGAGAGCTTTTAAATTGTTTTTAATTAGTTATTTGTCAGATATACAAACCTATATGGATTTTTTACCCGCAATAAAAAGCTCGGAATTTTATTCTGTTACGAATGATATATTGAATATTCAGTAACTTGTAATGCTGAAGTGATAAGTTTGAATACCAAAAAGCAATTGTGAATAAATAATTGATACACGTTTTAATTATTAATTGGCATTAATTGTGCTTCATACCTTTATCAGCTAAACATTATTTTTTATAAAATATCCATGAGTAAAGAAACCGACCGCTTTTTAGCGCCAGCAGGACAAAAGATAAAATTGAAGGATTATACTACCCATTATAAAAGTGATACAAGTAAAAAAGTTGGGAAGGCAACGCTTGCTGCAATTAAAGAAAAGCTAAGTGACTATCAGGAAACCTTATATGCTGAAAACTCACATTCAGTACTGATCATTTTCCAGGCAATGGATGCAGCAGGAAAAGATAGCGCAATTTCGCATGTGATGTCTGGTTTAAATCCGCAGGGCTGCCAGGTTTTTAGTTTTAAAACACCGAATGCGAATGAGTACGCACATGATTTTTTATGGAGACATTATATCGCCCTGCCTCAAAGAGGACGAATAGGTATTCATAACAGGTCACATTATGAAAATGTACTGGTTTGTAAAGTTCATCCGGAATATGTTCTTAATGAAAGGATTCCTGCTTATGATGAGGTGAAGAAAATAGATAAAAACTTCTGGAAAGCACGTTATGAAAGTATTCGTAATTTTGAGCAGCAGCTAACTGAAAACGGAACTATCATCCTTAAATTCTTTCTGTATGTTTCTGAAGAGGAGCAAAAGGTACGTTTCCTGGATAGAATCAATGATCCTTCAAAAAACTGGAAGTTCTCCTCCAGCGATATTGCCGAAAGACAGTTATGGAAAGATTATATGACTGCCTATGAGGAGGCAATTACAGAAACCTCAACAGAAAATGCACCGTGGTATATTATTCCTGCCGATAAAAAATGGTTTGCCCGTTTAACGATCAGTCAGATTCTGGAAGAAACGTTTAAGAAAATGAAGCTTAAATATCCTGTATTACCAGATGAGGAAATGGCTAAACTTGAGGAGTATAAGAAAAAATTAATGGGAGAAGATTAAGCAGGATATTGAATTAGAAGATAAATTTCAATATCCATTGGATCTATATCGCTTATTTTAATAACTTTGCGTAGCTTTTGGTTTCTGATTTTGCTAATCAGGATTAAAAGGGAATATGGTGTGAATCCATAACTGTCCCGCAGCTGTAAGCTCCTTAATGGAATTCTTATCCGGCCACTCATATAAATTTATGGGGAAGGCATGAATATCCAGGAGTAAGTCAGAAGACCTGCCTATAGCCATATAATTTCATAGCTTTCGTGGATTGAAGCTAGGAGTGAGCACTTATTATTAACGTAATCATTTCCTTGATCTGCTGTTTGCTGTGGGTAACACTCACAACAAAATGACTAAAAGAAAATTTGCCTTTAATGGCATCTGTAATTCTTTTTTCGGTTTTTCTGCTATAATATGGCTAGGGGTATTCGTGCCTTATAATTCTTCGGCACAAACCGACTCTGTTAAAAAAGCAGACGAACTTAAAGAAGTTTCTATTCGTGCGATTAAACTGGGCAAACGTCAGCTTTCCGCTTCTCCTTTACAAATTTTATCCGGCAAAGATCTCGAGAGATTAAACAGCTTATCAGTTGCGGATGCCATCCGGTTTTTCTCTGGAGTGCAATTGAAGGATTATGGAGGAATAGGAGGTTTAAAGACGATTAATGTCAGAAGCATGGGTACTAACCATACTGCTGTATTTTATGATGGTGTACAGTTAGGAAATGCGCAAAACGGACAAGTTGATCTGGGAAAATTCTCCTTAGACAATATTGAAGAAATAGAACTTTATAATGGGCAAAAGAGTACCATTTTCCAGTCTGCAAGAGGTTTCGCCTCTGGAAGTTCTCTATACCTGAATACCAAACAGCCTGTATTTGAAAATGGACAGACTGATCACTTTAAAGCTTCTGTTAAAGGAGGTTCATTTGGATTGATTAATCCAAGTGTGTTGTGGCAGCATAAAATCAGTGATGCAGTTTCAGCCTCTTTTAATACAGAATATAAAAATGCTAATGGCCGTTATAAGTTCAGGTATACCAATGGTGTTTATGATACTACCCTGGTAAGAAAGAACGCAGATATAGAAACCATGCGTATTGAGGCAGGATTGAATGGTAAATTACAGGATAGCAGTGTCTGGAAAGCTAAGATTTATTACTATAAAGACCACCAGGGATTGCCCGGTGCAATTGTGAGTAATAGATATGACTTTACACAACGCTTATGGAATGAGAACTTTTTTGTACAATCCAGTTATAAAAAAGAAGCTGGACGATATAATCTGATGGCATCAGCAAAATACGGAAGTGATTATATGCGGTATCTGAATCCTGATTTTGTCAAAGACGATGGATTCCTGGATAACAAATTCAAGCAGCGGGAACTTTATTTATCACTGACCAATAGGTATAAGATCAATTCATTCTGGGATGTAGTTTTATCTGGTGATTATCAGTATAACACTTTGGATGCAAATCTTGACTATTTTGCTTATCCTACAAGAAATACCTTTTTGACGGCATTAGCTACTCAAATTCATTTTGAAAGAGTTGATGTACAGGCGAATTTACTTAGCACTTATGTGAATGATAAAGTAAAGCAGTTTCTTTCTCCAGGTAACAAAAATGAACTTACCCCTACAGTAATGGTTTCTTTGCAGCCATTTGACAACCTGAAGGAATTCAGGGTGCGCAGTTTTTACAAGAGCATTTTTCGTATGCCTACTTTTAACGATTTGTACTATACATTTATTGGAAGTACATCGCTTAGGCCAGAATATACTAAGCAATATGATTTAGGGTTAACCTACATCAGGGCTTTTAAAGGGCAGAAATTGCAGCAAATATCAATTCAGACTGACGCTTATTACAATAAGGTAAAAGACAAAATTGTTGCTGTGCCAAGTGCTAATCTGGCTGGCTGGAGCATGCAAAACTTAGGCAGAGTAGAAATTAAAGGTTTAGATGTGAACATACAAACAGCCTGGAATATTGTAACAGATCTTTCATTGACTACCGGATTAACTTATACTTATCAGCAGGCACTGAACGTAACCGATAAGAAACTGAACTATAGAAATCAGATTGTATATACACCAGTAAACAGTGGCTCGTTTATTTTGGGCGCTGACTGGAAAAATCTGGCCATGAATTATAGTTATATCTATGTTGGTCAGCGGTTTAATCAGGGTGCTAATAATGTATATAATTATGTGCCCGCCTGGTATACACATGATATTGCCTTTCATTATACCAAAGTATTGAAGCATGATAATATTCGTTTTTCCGCAGAGGTCAACAACTTGCTCAATCAGTATTATGATGTAATAGCTAATTTCCCAATGCCTGGCCGTTCTTACCGTTTCACCTTAGCCTATTCTTATTAAAATATAACCTTAAATAATCAAATATGAAAAAAGATCTCCTTTATCGTTTATTACTGGTTGTTATGGTATCTGCATCCCTGTTTTCCTGCAGGAAGGATCCTCAACCAGCGCCTGAACAAGTAGAAATATTAGAACCAACACCGTCGGGCCCTGTAAAAGGCCTTTACCTGTTGAACGAGGGCAACATGAATATGAATAAAGCTTCTCTGGATTATCTGGATTTAGCAACTGGTGTCTATCGCCGGAATATTTATAATCAGGCCAATCCTGAAATCGTTAAAGGCCTGGGTGATGTAGGTAATGATATTGGTGTTTATGGCTCTAAAGTATATGTAGTCGTAAATCTCTCGAATAAAATAGAGGTTTTGAATGCTAAAACAGGTAAAAAGCTCGGTCAGATTCCGCTTGCGAATAGCAGGTATATCACTTTTTATAAGGGGAAAGCCTATGCAAGTGCTTACCTGGGTACGCTGGGTGACCCTACAGCTGGTAATGGTGTTGTTATTGAAATAGATACGGCAACACTTACTGAAAAAAGAAGAGTTCAGGTTGGCCGGCAGCCAGAAGAACTAGCGGTTGTCAGAGGAAAATTATTTGTTGCTAACTCTGGTGGATACAGCCCTAAAAACTATGAAAGAACTGTTTCAGTGATTGATCTGAATAGCTTTCAGGTAACTAATAATATAGGTGTAGCTGTTAATCTTCATCGCCTGAAAGCTGATCAGTATGGTGACATATATGTGAGTTCAAGAGGGGATTACATCAATATACCTTCTAAACTTTTCGTCATCGATTCTCAGACTGAAAAGGTGAAAAAGACATTTGATCTGGGAATTAGTGAAATTGTAATAGATGGCGATCTCGCTTATTATTACAGTACTGAATATAGTAAAATAACGGAAAAAAATACGATTACTTATGGAATGATTGATGTGAAAACAGAGACTCCATTGAGCAAAAGTTTCATTACTGATGGTACAAATGAACAAATAACGGTTCCTTATGGAATTGCGGTTAATCCAATTACTAAAGATGTATTTGTAACAGATGCGAAGGATTATGTTTCCCCTGGTACTTTATATTGCTTTAGCCCTTCGGGTATAAAGAAATTTGAAGTAACCACAGGTGATATCCCTGCCCATTTTGCCTTCGTTTATTAATCAACCTAAACCATTATATAATGAAACATCTGCAAACTAATTTAAAGCCCCTTGCAATTGCACTTATTACAGCTATTGCATTCACAGGGTGTAAAAAAGACGCAAATAATGACATTAAGACCGGTGCTCCGGTAAGAGAGGTAACTGCAGGAAGCAGTAAATTTATTTCTAAAGTATTTGAATATCTGCCAGCTCCGGGACAATTTATCAATGAAAGTCTGGGGAGTCTTGCTGGCGCACAGCGGATTATAGGTGACGTTAGTCAAACAGGAATGGTCTCTTTAGGCGGTTATGGTGGCTATATCGTTTTTGGATTTGATCATTCTATTACCAACAGACAAGGTTACGATCTGGCAATTTATGGCAATCCATTAGGCCCTGTTTTACAATGGTCAGAGCCGGGAATTGTTATGGTAAGTCAGGATACTAATGGTAACGGTTTGCCGGATGATCAATGGTATGAGCTTGCAGGAAGTGAATATAATGCTGCGGGTACGATTAAAAACTACCAGATAACCTATACTAATCCTAAAGCAACAGCAAATGTAAACTGGATTGATAATCAGGGAAGATCGGGGCAGGTAGAAATTAATCAGTTTCACAAGCATAACTATTATCCGCTTTTTGCGCCAAATCAGGAGACTCTTACATTCAGCGGGACATTGTTGAAGTCTACCTGGGGTACCGAGGGTGATATTTCTGTGAACCGTGCATTTAGTTATGGCTATACAGACAGCTGGTCAACCGGTGATAATTATGCTGATAATATGTATAACTCCTTTGATATTTCATGGGCATTAAACAGTGCCGGTCAGCCTGCTAATCTTGCGACAATTGACTTTGTGAAGGTTTATACCGGTCAGAATGAAAAAGGCAATACGATGTTAGGTGAAATTTCTACCGAAGTCAGAGGTGCCGCAGATTTAAATATTAACAACTAATCAATACAATGAATTTTAAAAAATCAATGCCGTATGTGTTTGCCGGTTTAGCTATGCTAGCGATCGCATCTTGTAAAAAGGATAATGAAAAAGAGCTTTTAGTTAAGCCGGATGTAGCTGAACAATTGGCTAATGGAGGGAAAGACTCGATCACAATGAATGAGACATTAATCCTGCATCCTAAATTAAAAAACACTAAAAATGCGATTTACAGCTGGACAGTAAACGGTGCACGTACAGGATCTGATTCTGTTTTTACTTTTAATGCGGCTACTAAAGGTGATTTTAAAATCAATTTTAAGGCAGCTACAAACGGTGGTGAAGTGAGTTTAGACTATCAGATTCACGTATGGGATAAATATGAGAATGGTTTTTATATTGTTAACGAAGGCTGGTTTGGTCATGGAACCGGAACAGTAAGTTTTTACCGTTACAATACCGGAAAAATGGAAGACAGTATTTTTGTGAAAGAAAATCCATTGAAAGATCTGGAACCTAAATCATCTACGCTTCAATCTGGTGTGATCTTTAATAAAAAGTTCTACCTGGTTTCAAAAGTAAATGGCCCAATGGTCGTTACGGACGAATATACGATGAAAGAAATTGCCCGTATCCCAAGTCAGGGAGGTAATGACTGGCGCTCTTTTGTAGGTATTAATGAAAGTAAAGGTCTGATCAGTGGTGGTAGTGGCGTATATCCACTGAACTTAAATACTTTGGCTATCGGACAAAAAATTACTAATGTTACCGGACAGGTTGGTGATATGATCAAACAGGGTGACTATATTTTTGTACTCTCAGCAACTGACGGGGTTGTGATTTTAAATGCTGCTGATAATACAGTGGTGAAGAAAATTGCTGGTGCTACCATTGGTTTTACCAAAACGATTGACGGTAATGTATGGGCAGCAGGAGGAACTAAATTATTTAAAATCAATGCGACACTGGATGTAGAAACGATTACAGTACCTTTTAACCTTTTTGGTTCATGGGGCGCATGGCATCCGGGATCTATCACGGCTTCGACAAGAGAAAATGCGGTGTTTTTTGCTAAGAATGGATCTTTTAGCGGAGGCTCAGAAATTTATAAATATATTCCCGGAAATGATGCTTCCCTGCAGGCTGCATTCCTGAAATTACCTGCCGGTAAGATTTTTTATGGAGCTGGTTTAAGCTACAATGCAAAATTGGATCAGTTATTGGTAAGTACTGTACAGTCTGGTTTCGGAGAGAACTTTAAAGTGAACAACTTATATTTCTATGATCCGGTAACGGCTGCAGTTAAAAAGACAGTTTCTTATGACGGTTATTATTTCCCTTCGGTTATAGTAGCCCATAATTAATTATAAAAACCTAGTGTGTGTGTTGTTAACCCCCTTTGCCGTAATGGCACAAGGGGGTTTTTTAAAATAAGATGATTCCGGCACTCCAGCCCAGCCAGCCTTTAGTGTTTTTACTGAATGCATGTGCGTAACCAGGTTCTACCTGCTGTTTATAACCTTTTATACCAGAACCTTCCGGCTGATTTGTATGGTAGACTGAATAGGACGGGCCTGTGGAAATAGCCACCCCATTGCATATTTTGAACTGCAGATTTGTCTGTAATTTATTTAGTCCGGATGCCTTACTCCAGTTGCCTGTTGAGACCAGCTGTGCAGTATATTCAAAAGTTAGGGATAGTTTACTGCCAAGCTGAGCTTCATGTCCCAAACCAAAGCCAATAGCTTCAATTTTGTCATGATCTGAGAAATTTTGTCCGGCTGTAAGAATTGTATAGAGCTTTTGAGTACCTGTTTTAATGCTTAAATTGGAATTAATGAGCTCATTACTGGACAAACTGAGTTTATGATACCCATTTTTTTTGATCAGATTAAGCAGGCCGATACTATAACCTGAGGAGCTATCTGCTACATTCACCAACCCTAATTGTAAACCCTTCACTGTTTTGGCATGATTAAATAGTCCGGCAATCTGAATTCCTGTCATAGTGCCTCCTGCCATATTAGCCAGAGCGGCTATTTGTAATCCTTTAAAATTTTTACGGACGCGATTGTATAAGCCGGCAGCCTGAAAACCACTCATTTCTCCTTTCACTATATTGATAGCTCCGGCCATTTGCAGACCATCGGCATTGCCGCGAACATGATTGGACAAGCCGCCGATCTGCATGGCGTCAATATTTCCAATGACAGAATTTACAGCTCCTGCCATTTGGATGCCTTGTACAGAACCGCCCACAATATTAAACAGTCCTGCTATCTGTAGAAAACGCACATCAGTTTTGTCCATATTGAACAGGCCGCCCATTTCTATACCATTCAGTCCTGCGGAATATCCACCTAACAGATTATAAGAAGCTTTATTGACGATTTGTGAACTCATCATCCCATGTGAACTCAGGCCTGGTGTAAGAGAAGCCTGGAACGGATTATTGGCCAGAAAACCGGATATGTTTAAACTCTGAAATCTCTGTTTGGAGGAGACAAAAAATCTTCCGATCCCCAGATTTTCTACCAGGTTACTTGCTCTGGTTTTGCGTCCTGAGGTAGAGTCTTCATATCCTTCGGGTTTGATGTTGATATTGGAGAGGAAAATTAATGTGGTATCGCGGTAAGCTTCTTTACTGGCTGTGAGTATCACTTCGTTATAATCACCTTTGAAGCGGAGTTTAAAATAGCCGTCGTTATTGGTTAAGGTCGATTGAAGCAGCCTTTTTTCGTAAACACTGGCTTGTTTGATTTTCAGCCCTGTTTTAGTATCGATCACATAACCACTGATCAGGTATAAATGGTCGGCGGTAGTAATGTTTTCGGGATCTATGGTGAGGTGTAAGTTAGCCAGACGGAGAATTACATGCTCTGCATTTTCTTTATAATCTACTTTTCCTCTGAATAACTGATCAAGAACATCTCTTATAGGGGTATTTCGGAGAGAAAGGGTAACCAGACTATCAGTATTGAATAAATTTCCAGGGTAAGAAAAGTAAAAACTGCCGGAAGTACTGATTTGACTGAGTACTTCTGCAATTTTTTGGTTTTTCACCTTTATAGTAACTCTTTTGGATAAGTTTTCTGACAGATTGTTTTGCTGGGCATGTAGTTTGCAGACAGTAAAAAATAAAAGGCAGCATACAAGTAGTATCTTGTTCATTATAATTTGTTTACCAAAAGGATTTTCCCTTCACTGTGTACCTGTTTAATATCCAGGGTCTGACAGATAGTTTGTAAAATATGATTTAGTGAATCCTCTGTAAAAGTAGTTGTGAGTGTTAGATTTTTGATGCGTGGATCTTCAATGACAATATTTACCTGATAGGCTTCATTCAGGGTTGTTATAAATTTTGAAAGCTGTGTGTTATTCAGGATAAAAGCTTTGCTACGGTAATAGTTGTATAGCTGATCGGTATTGGTTTCTTTTTTTAGTGTAGTTGACCCATTTTTTATCAGTACCTTTTCTCCCCGGCGTAATTCTACGAAAGTGCTGCCAACACTGACTTTTACGATACCAGTTTCAACAATAACCTCTGTTTCTTCATTGACATGTTTAACATTGAAAGAAGTACCTACAACCCTTATGGTTACCTTGTCTGCGTCAATAATGAAAGGTTTCTCTTTGTTTGGAGTAACTTTAAAGAAGACTTCTCCTTTTTGTAAACGGATTGCCCTATGGTCCGTAAAGTTATTGGCAAAACTCATTAATGAATTTTTATTTAATGTCAAAACAGATCCGTCAGGAAGTGTTTTGACAACAACTTCTTTTCCTGCGCCAACAGCTATATAATCTGTAGCTATAAAATGACGGTAAGTACTCCATATCCCTGCAGCAACCAGGAATATAGCGGCAATTTTAAGCCAGCCGTATTTATAACGCAGCGGAACAACTTTAACTTCCTTTTCAGTGGGTTGGGAAACTCTGGCTTTAAATTTTTTCCATGCCTGTTCTTCGTCTATTGTACTCAGAGGTTCCAGTTTTTTACTTGTTTCCCAAATCTGCTTGAAATGGTTGTAGTAAGTCTGATTGGCTGAATCTTCAGCCAGCCATCTTTGTATTTCGGAATTTTCTTCTGTACTTGTTTCGCTTAATAAATACTTTATTAAAAGTTCATCTCTATCGCCCATCTTATTTCAAAAAATCCTTGTAAAACATTATTCCCAGTAAAATAAGAGCTAAAAAATCGACCAGCTTTAAGCGTAATATTCTTAAGGCTTTGCCCATCTGGCCTTCTACTGTTTTAATAGAAAGTCCCAGCTGTTCTGCAATTTCTCTATATTTTAATTCTTCAAACCTGCTCATATGAAATATAAGCCGGCATTGTTCAGGTAAATCTTCCATTGCCCCATGTAACCGGGATTCTAATTCGTTTAATTCTATTCTGTGCGAAGCAGGTTCGCTTGCCTGAGAAGTATGAATGGTATAGTTCTGATAACGCGCTTTGACTTTTTCATGTTTCAGGAAATTCATGGTGTCATGATAGACGCATTTATACAGGTAGGCTTTAACTGAAGTTTCAATATTCAGCAATGCCCTGTTCTCCCAGAATTTCATAAATCTGTTCTGCACAATCTCTTCTGCTATCTCTTGATCACGGATCATCGTGTTTACATAGATATGCAAGGCTTTATAGTGCGCTTTAAACAAGTGTTCGAAAGCGGTATCGTCGTATTGAATAGCTGCAGTTTGTATCACAGTTCCGGTTAATTCCACGTGGTATGTCTTCTCCAAATATATTAATTCTGCTTCTTAGGTTGTCTCAAATATTAATTCTTCGTAAAATCTCTTTTCCGTTGGCGGTGTCCACCGCAACCAGATCGATGTACCTCACTTTAGGATACCAGAAAGAACATCTGTCTAATTTGATAAAGGCCCTTTTCAATAAATAGGGCAGGCCTTCATCTTTAATATAGATTTTATACTTGTTATCGGTTTGAGAACGCCTGAGGTATAAGGGCAATTTAGTATAGGCCATCAGGTGGATTTCATATTCGTCATTCCCTAAATCCTGACTTTGAACCCCATAAACGTGTTTTCTTTCTATACTTGTTAGCTCTTCCCGTTTTCCATCTTCTGCGTATCTGATCCAGGATACTTTAACGGGGGCCTGTGTGCAGAGTGTTCCATCTTCGTTAAGGTTAAGTTCATAGACTACAGTATTGGCATCAGGACTTTTCTGAATAAAGAATAAGAGGTTCTCTATGCGCACAGCCGGGGGGTCTTTGGTTGTGAAGGGCTGTGCGCTTAAAGGGTTTCCTATAGTCAAAAGCACCAGGAATACAATTTGAAGAGTTTGATGTGCTTTTTTGAACGGGATCATAAGCTAAAATATTGATGTTGGTAAATTCGGGTATGGTCGTTGGTTAGAATATATACTGTACACCGGCGGTATAGCCTGCATAAATTCCCTGAAGCCTGTTGTTGTCCTTATTATCCCATTTGGAGATAAATTTCTCTGTCAGTTTTCTTCCTTCGGCTGTATTTGTATTTACATAATTGAAAGTCGGGCCGCCAAAGACTTCAAGATGCTGGTTGACTCTAAAAGCAGGAAGGATTTTGAAGGAGGATTTGAAATATTCTCCATTTTTAAAGTTTTTTGACAGGGAAGCGGCTGTTAATTCAAGATTTAAACGAAAGGCTTGTGAGGTGTAAACATGTGCACCAAACCCAGCTTCAAAAGCATATACTTCTTTGTCGTTTTTAAAATTATAACCTGCCCCGATAATTCCATAAAGGATTCTTCCTCCCGATCTGAAGGTTAACATAGTAGTCAGGTTGTCGTCAACGGTTATGGCTATACTTTTTTCTCCGTTTTTAATTAGGTTGATCAGACCAATAGGGTAGTCTGAGCTATCGGCTATGTTCATGAAAGCGGCTATCTGTACGCCTTTGACCTTTTTAGCAATGTTCATGAAACCGGCGATTTGTGAGGTGGTGTTTCTTGATTTGTTGAAGAAGCCAGCCACTTGTACGTTTTTAACGCTGTCCGCAATGTTCGCAAAACCCGCAATTTGTGAAGAGATGTTTTTTGATTTGTTCAGAAAGCCAGCCACTTGAAAACCTGTTGAGTTTTGTGCTAGGTTCATAAAACCTGCTGCCTGAGCTCCTTTCATATCATTCGATTTGTTGAGTAAGCCGGCAACGGAGAGGCCGCGACTCTCTCCGGTGAGATTCATTAAGCCAGCTATTCTTAGGCCTTCTGCATTTTGACTTATATGGTTTGAAAGTCCTGCGATTTGTACACCTTTTGAAGTATGATGGATGATATTGGTTAGACCTGCAAGGGTAAAACCGTCTTCTGCAGCTGATACGCCTGCAAGAAGGTTAAAAGAAAAGGTGTTGCTGTCAAGAGGGGCATGCCTGCCATTACTGCTTAAAGGATATATTAACCCGATATGAGTTCTTGATGGCTTGTTTTGTGCGTATAGGGTTGTGGTTGTTAACAGGGTTATTATGGCTGTTTTCAGGAGGTTTGTTGTGTAGAGTTTGCTGTTCATTTTGTTGTTGTTTAGCTAAGGGACAACAAGAGGGAGGTTTACCCTTACGTGGATTTGAAATTTATTTAGGAGTGGAAGGGGATTTTTAAAAAGTCATACCTGTTTTACGGACCGCGTTCATCTGAAGGGATGAACAATGCCCGAAAACAGATATGAACTTTTTAAAAATCTCTAACCTGTATGAGGATTTCAAATAGGTAAGGGGAAAGCTTGAGGAAGAGTTGGGCAAGGAGGTGAAGATGTTATGGTTGTTGGCGAAGCCTGATGGTTTGGTTGATGACGAAGCCTGATGGTTTGGTTGTTGGCGAAACTTGATGGTTTGGTTGTTGGCGAAACTTGATGGTTTGGTTGATGGCGAAACTTTGTGGTTTGGTTGATGACGAAGCTTGATGGTTTGGTTGTTGGCGAAGCTTGATGGTTTGGTTGTTGGCGAAGCTTGATGGTTTGGTTGTTGGCGAAGCTTGATGGTTTGGTTGATGACGAAGCTTGATGGTTTGGTTGTTGGCGAAGCCTGATGGTTTGGTTGTTGGCGAAACTTGATGGTTTGGTTGATGACGAAGCCTGATGGTTTGGTTGTTGGCGAAACTTGATGGTTTGGTTGATGGCGAAACTTGATGGTTTGGTTGATGGCGAAACTTTGTGGTTTGGTTGATGACGAAGCTTGATGGTTTGGTTGTTGGCGAAGCTTGATGGTTTGGTTGTTGGCGAAGCTTGATGGTTTGGTTGATGACGAAGCTTGATGGTTTGGTTGTTGGCGAAACTTTGTGGCGAAGTTTAAGGACCTTATTTAGGGGTAATATTTTTTGATGAGTAGATCGGATATGGACGTCACAATTTGTGACCTCAAACGATGGTGGCGGAGGAACGCGTTATATGCCCTTCTGTTTTGCTGCTGGTTGAACAGGTGGAAAGGAAATTATTGAAACAAGATGAGAAAATAGAGGTGCTGTTTACTTACCTGAGTAAATTCCTTGAAAAGGAAGGTAAGCCAGGGGAGGAAATTGGTTTTAAAAGGAAAGGGAAATAATAATTAGTATTATTTTTCAACAGATGTTGTTTTACTAAGAATATTAGTATAATATTGCCGGTATATGGAAAAGGAATTTAACAGACAACTTAACGACCATCTGAATCAATGGGTACAGAATAGTCAATCATCAGGCTGGTCGGCTATTGAAGGGAACTTTTTTAATGTTGATGAAGATAGTTCTGTGAAGGTGAATTTGAATAAACTCAGTGAGGATTATAAGACTAAGAAGATTGTCAGCCAGCCAGCAAATTATTGCAATGCTTTTTTACAAACGATAGAACCCTATCTGGTGGATTTTTTAGTGCAGTTTGGTGTGAAGTCATATAAGTTCAGATTTGTGTTTGTGCTTTTTGGCACGATTGCAAAGGACTATTTTGTGAGTACAAAATAGATAATGCCCATATTTTTTTAAGCGAAAGGGTGGGGGATAAGCTACACGCAGCTTATCCATGTCACAGCGGGTAGTTTGATGAGGCATGCATTATTCTATAAAATTATAACAAAATGATGTAAGTGTTTGGAACGGGCAGGGCCTATCTTTGTTTTATAATTAAACAAGATGTCAGATTTAACAAAGCTCCAGACTATTTCTCTCCCGGTATTAGGTATGACCTGTGCAGGCTGTGCCTCTAGTGTACAGTCTATGATTGAAGCTCAGCAAGGGGTACAGAGCGCCGAGGTTAACTATGCCACTCAACAAGTGAAAGTAAGTTATGAGCCTGGGAAAATTACTCCTGAACAGATTCAGGCTGCGGTGCAATCGGTAGGATATGATCTTATTCTGGATGAATTGAACGGTAAAGAGAAACAGGAAGAGGTACAGCAACAAAATTATAGCGCCTTAAAAACCCGGACTATTCTTGCAGGGATACTTACTTTACCAGTAGTGATCATAGGGATGTTGCTGATGGATATTCCTTATGCAAATTATTATATGCTTGCCCTAACCACCCCGGTTTTATTTGTCTTTGGCAAGAATTTCTTTATCAATGCTTATAAACAGGCACAGCATGGCAGGGCAAATATGGATAGCCTTGTTGCACTCAGTACAGGTATTTCTTACCTGTTTAGTGTCTTTAATACTTTTTTTCCTGAGTTTTGGCACAGTAAAGGCATTCATCCCCACGTGTATTATGAGGCAGCAGCTGTAGTGATTGTTTTTATTATGCTGGGTAAACTATTGGAGGAGAATGCAAAATCAAATACTTCTTCGGCAATTAAGAAATTAATTGGACTCCAGCCAAAAACAGTGATGCTGATTACCGAAACCGGAGAACAGGAAATAGCCGTATCGGCTGTAAAAGCTGGTGACAGGCTACTTGTTAAACCGGGAGACAAAATTCCAGTTGACGGTATGCTTGATGAAGGCCGCTCTTATGTGGATGAGAGTATGATCAGCGGTGAGCCTGTAGCAGTTTTGAAAGAATCAGGAGATAAAGTTTTTGCTGGTACAATCAATCAGAAGGGCAGTTTCAAGTTCATTGCTGAGAAGGTTGGCTCTGAAACTTTACTGGCACAGATTATTAAACTGGTGCAGGACGCACAGGGATCTAAAGCTCCGGTTCAAAAACTGGTAGATAAGATAGCCGGTATATTTGTTCCAATCGTGCTCTTTATTGCGGTTTGTACTTTAGGAGTCTGGCTTTTATTTGGCGGAGATTATAAACTCAGCCAGGGATTGATGGCCATGGTGACGGTACTTGTGATCGCTTGTCCATGTGCTTTGGGGCTTGCTACGCCTACGGCAATCATGGTCGGAATTGGTAAAGGTGCTGAACATGGAATGCTGATTAAGGATGCCGAAGCTTTAGAATCCGGATATAAAGTAAATACCGTGATTCTGGATAAAACAGGGACAATTACCGAAGGTAAGCCGCTGGTGACCGGTATAGAATGGGTTAATCGTGAGCATGCCAGTGATGAACAACTGCTTGGTGTATTTCTGGCAATGGAGCAACAGTCTGAACATCCGCTTGCCGAGGCTGTAGTGAGTTATATCAAGACTATGGATATCAGGACGGCTGCAATTACTGATTTTAAAAGTCTAACCGGGAAAGGGGTAGAAGCTGTTTTTAATGGAGAAACTTATTTTGCAGGAAGTCATAAAATACTGACTCAGGCACATGGAGAACTTCCCGAAAATATAAAAGCGGTGGTTCATGAATTTCAGCAGAGCGCTAAAACAGTGATTTATTTTACCAGCAGTAAACAGGTACTTGCTGTTGTTGCAATTGCTGATCAGATTAAGCCGGGCTCAAAACAAGCCGTAGAGGAGTTGCAGGCTCAAGGGATAACAGTTTATATGGTTACGGGAGATAATGTCTTTACAGCGGCTGCAATTGCGAAACAGGCGGGGATTCTGAACTATAAGGCAGACGTGCTTCCTGCGGAGAAAGCAGAGTTCGTGAAAAGTCTGCAGCAAGAGGGTAAAATTGTAGCTATGATAGGGGACGGGATCAATGATAGCCAGGCACTTGCACAGGCAGATCTTTCCATTGCAATGGGCAAAGGATCTGATATTGCTATTGATGTAGCCAAGCTTACCCTGATTTCTTCAGACCTGAGACAGGTTTCTAAAGCATTGAAACTTTCTCAGGCAACAGTGAGAACGATACGACAGAATTTATTCTGGGCCTTTATATACAACCTGATTGGTATACCTTTAGCCGCCGGCATATTATATCCTTTGAATGGCTTTTTGCTCAATCCAATGATTGCAGGAGCAGCAATGGCATTAAGCTCAGTCTCGGTAGTAGGGAACAGCCTCAGGTTAAAACTGATTAAATTAAACTAATTTTATTAAACAAGATCTCTTAAAATAGATATTATGGAAACGCTGAAATTTAAAACGAATATTAAATGTGGTGGATGTATTGCTACGGTAACTCCTCACTTAAACGCAATGACTGGCCTGGAAGAATGGAAAGTAGATACTGATGTAGCTGATAAAGTTCTGACCGTAACGGGTGATGCTGAAAACCTGAAAGACGAAATTCTGGAGACTGTAAAAAAGGCCGGCTTCCAGGCCGAATTAATCTGATATGCAGCTGCACGTTAAAAATATGGTCTGCGACAGATGCATCCTTATTGTGAGGCAGCAACTGGAGAATCTTGGGCTTACTGTGGGGGAGATTTCTTTAGGTAAGGTAACGGTTTCGCCCGACCCTGATCCGGCAAAACTTCAGGACATTTCTTCGGCATTTCAGGTGCTGGGTTTTGAGCTGATCGATAAAGATAAAGACCAGCTGGTGGAGCAGGTGAAAACCCAGGTTATTGAACTGGTCCATTATTCAAATTTGTTTGAACTTAAGCAAAGTCTGATGAGTGTGATCGCTGATAAATTAAACAAAGAATATGTTTATCTCAGCAGGTTGTTTTCGGATGTGGAGGGGATCACTATTGAGAAATATATCATCCAGCAGAAGGTGACAAAAGTAAAAGAATTGCTGGAATACGGAGAGCTGAATCTGAATGAAATTGCTTACCGGATGGGGTATAGCAGCAGTGCACATTTGTCTACACAATTCAAAGCTGTGACCGGTGTTACACCAAGTAAATATAAGGCGCAGCCTGTTGGTGACCGTAAACCTCTGGATCGTATCAGTTGATCCAGAGGTTTATTTTTGTTATTACCTTTTAGATTAGCTGGTGTTTATAATTATTCTGAATATTAGATTATTATGTATTTTTTGGAAATTTTATTCGAAATTAGTTTCGAACCTTTCGAAGCATTTCCTTTCCAGATTTTCACGGTGATCGGGATGTGCGAGTTCAATTAATGCCTTCGCACGCTGCTTCAGGCTCTTTCCAA
The DNA here is from genome assembly GCF_014200605.1 of Pedobacter cryoconitis. Classification (GTDB taxonomy): domain Bacteria; phylum Bacteroidota; class Bacteroidia; order Sphingobacteriales; family Sphingobacteriaceae; genus Pedobacter; species Pedobacter cryoconitis_B. Next base: position 824,882 of record NZ_JACHCE010000001.1, read on the forward strand.
AAAGATTGATTTTTCCATACTCTGTAACCACCCAATGTACATGTCCACGGGTGGTTACTACACCTGCCCCTTCTTTTAAAAACGGTACAATTCTGGAGATTCCTTTAGAGGTAATTGAAGGTAAAGCTATGATCGGTTTTCCACCCGCTGAAAGTGAAGCTCCATGAATAAAATCCATCTGTCCCCCGATGCCTGAATACTGAAAAGTCCCCATAGAATCTGCACAAATCTGTCCTGTTAAGTCGAGTTCTATGGCCGAGTTTATGGCGGTAACTTTTGGGTTCTGACGGATCACACTGGTGTCATTTGCATAAGAAATATCCATGACTCTGATGCTTGGATTATCATTCACAAAATCATAAAGTTTACGTGTTCCAATCATAAATGAAGTGATAGATTTACCCCGGTTAATCTTGTTCATACTGTTGTTGATGACCCCATTTTGAATCAGTGGAATTACACCGTCTGATAACATTTCGGTATGGATCCCCAGGTTTTTATGGTTGCCAAGATTCTTCAAAACCTGATCGGGGATACCCCCTATTCCCAATTGCAGCGTCGCACCGTCTTCTACTAAAGAGGCAATATGCTGACCGATTGTGACCATTGCATCACTCACTTTAGCCGAATAATCAACCTCAGGCAATGCGGATTCATGCCATACAAAGACGTTGATTTTACTGCTGTGAATATAGCCATCACCATGTGTACGTGGCATATTAGGGTTTACCTGGGCAATGACATGTTTTGCGGTATCTACGGCTGCCCTGGCGATATCTACTGAAGTTCCTAAAGAGCAATAGCCATGAACGTCTGGTGGGGATACCTGGATGACCGCTACATCAATAGGTAAAAAACCTTCCCGGAATAGTTTGGGGATCTGACTTAAAAAAACTGGCACATAATCGCCATTTGCACTATTGACAACTGCACGGGTATTGGCAGAAGTAAATAAAGAATTGAAAAAGAAACTTTCACGCCATTCAGGGTTGTTGAAATCGACATCTCCAAGGGTAGAAATACTAACCAGTTCTACTTTTTTAAGCTCAGCATGCCTTTGCTGCAGGGCTTTAATCAATAATACAGGGGTTGCTGCGCTGCCATGAAGGAATACGCGCTGGCCCGATTGAATATGTTTTACGGCATCTTCTGCACTGCTATATTTGGGTTGGCTCATAATTGTTATTTAAACTGCAATTAAGACAATTCAACTTGAAATATGTGTGATCCGGATCAAAAATTGTGATGATATAGAACAGATTTAAGGCTTTTTGATTACCTTTTACGCATGGTTCCGGGGTTAAAAAACAGAGCCGGTATTATTGTTGAACAGATAGAATAAATTCTTTAAAAAAATGGATATAAACACAATCAGAAAAGAGACAAGAGGTTGTACAGATAAAATTTTTCTTAATAGTGCGGGCTCCTCGCTGGTGACCGATACAGTATTTGATATCATGATGAACAGCCTGACCGAAGAGGCCCGGATCGGAGGATATGCGCTGGCATCTCTAAACCAGGAAGGGATAGATGATTTTTATGCTGAAACAGCTAAACTGCTGAACTGTAGGCTGGAGAATATAGCTTTTCAAACCAGTGCCACAGATGCTTATGCAAAAGCTATTTCATCTATTGAGTTTAAAACAGGAGATGTTATCCTGACTACAGACGATGATTATGTTTCTAATCAGATCTCCTTTCTTTCTTTAAAGAAACGGTTCGGAATTAAAATTATCAGAGCGGTTACCCGGTCTGATGGGGATCTGGATCTGGTTGCTTTTGAAGAACTGGTTAAAGAACATCAGCCTAAATTAGTAGCCCTCACACATATTCCAACAAGTTCCGGATTGGTACAGGCAGCAGAAGAAGTAGGTGCAATTTGCAGGAAATATAATACCTGGTATTTGGTAGATGCCTGTCAGTCTGTAGGACAACTGGTTGTGGATGTCCAGAAAATAGGATGTGATTTTCTTGCGGCAACGGGTAGGAAATTCTTGCGCGGACCTCGTGGTACCGGCTTTTTATATGTATCTGATCGTGCACTGGAGGCAGGACTTGCCCCATTAATTATTGATATGATCGGTGCAGAATGGACTTCGGCCGATGATTATAAACTGGAACCTACTGCAAAGCGGTTTGAGTTCTGGGAGTCTTCAATTGCAGGCCGTTTAGCACTTAAAGAGGCGGTTAAATATGCTAATCATGTTGGAATGGCAAATATTCAGGAATATAACGCTGGTTTGATGGCTCAGTTCAGGAATCAGCTGAAACAGGTTAAAGGACTCAATTTACAGGATAGAGGAACGCAGTTGAGTAATATTCTGACCTTTACCATGGATCAGCATACGACTGAAGAAATTGCACAGCAACTTCGTGAACATCATGTTTATTTTTCAATTACTTCTTTGTGCTCTGCAAGGATTGATTTTCCTAAGAAAAACATAGAGAGCGCGGTGCGTCTTTCTCCCCATTATTTCAATACTCCTGAAGAATTAGAAAAAGTTGTCACCATTTTGGATTTTTAATTGTTGTTCTCCTAATGAAGGAATTTGACGCAATTGTAATCGGTGCAGGCCAGGCTGGCGTGCCCCTTGCCAAGAAATTGGCTGACGCAGGCTGGAGAACTGCATTAATAGAGAAAAGATTGGTTGGCGGTACTTGCATCAATGATGGTTGTACGCCAACCAAAGCAATGGTAGCTTCCGCAAGAATGGCTTATCTGGCTGCTAACAGTAAGGTTTTGGGAATTGATATTCCGGCCTATGAAGTCAACTTTAAAGTTGTTATGGCTCGTAAATCTGCTATTGTTACACAGTTTCGTGAAGGTTCTTTAGCCGGTATTGAAAAGACAAAGAACCTGACCCTGATTTACGGAGAAGCTAAATTTCAGGATGATCATACGGTATATGTAAATGCAAATGACGGCACATTTGAAAATTATACAGCCAAACATATTTTTATCAATACAGGTGCCAGTCCCCGGATCCCTGATATAGAAGGTATAAAAGCAATCAAATATCTGACTTCTACGACAATCCTCGGGCTTAAAGAAGTTCCTGAACATCTGCTGATCGTAGGAGGAGGATATATCGGTCTTGAATTTGGACAGATGTTCAGGCGTTTTGGCTCTGGAATTACAATTCTGGAACAATCCTCTCAATTAATGCCTAAAGAGGATAATGACGTTTGTGAAGTGATGAGTAGGATTTTTAAAGAAGACGGAATCGATGTGTTAACTGATGCGAAGGTCCTGAAATTTGAGACGCTCGCTAATGATAAAATCAAAGTTACTATAGATTTAAAAGGCAAAAGCACTACTGTTACTTGCAGTCATGTGTTAATTGCATCAGGCAGAAACCCGCAAACAGCTGCTTTAGGATTGGAAAATACCGCTGTAGAATGTGATTCCCATGGATTTATTGAAGTTAATGAATTTCTGGAAACCAAAGCTTCTCATGTTTATGCATTAGGAGATGTAAAAGGTGGCCCTGCTTTTACACATATCTCGTATAATGACTATATTGTAGTCACTAAAAATATTCTCGAAGGCAGTAAAATGAGTATTAAAGATCGTATGATACCTTATTGCATGTTTACCGATCCTCAATTGGGCAGGATAGGTATGACTGAAACTCAGGCCAAAGAAAAAGGGATAGATTACCTGGTAGCTAAAATTCCAATGAAGAATGTGGCCCGTGCAATTGAAACTGCAGAAACCAGAGGTTTTATGAAGGCTGTAGTGGATAAAAAAAGTAAACAGATTCTGGGAGCAACAATTATTGGCGAACAGGGGGGCGAAATTATGTCTGTACTGCAAATGGCAATGATGGGCAAAATCACCTATGAAGAGATCAGATTTGCGATTTTTGCACATCCTTTATATGCTGAATCACTCAATAATTTATTTATGTCAATCGCTTAAATGATAAAAGCAGAAAACCTGATCAGGAAATTTGGCTCTTTAGTAGCAGTAAATGATATTAGTTTTGAAGTAAAAGAGGGCGAAAACCTGATTTTATTAGGTACCAGCGGATGTGGTAAAACGACTACCCTAAGGATGATTAACAGATTAATAGAACCTGATTCGGGAACTGTTTTTATAGATGGTGTCGATGTGCGGACCCGTCAGCCCGAAGAATTAAGACGTGGAATAGGATATGTATTGCAAAATCATGGCCTTTTTCCGCATTATACAGTAGCTGAGAATATCGCTATTGTACCCAGATTATTAAAATGGCAGCCTACGGATATCCGTAAAAGGGCAGATGAGCTTTTTCATAAACTTAATCTCGATCCGGTACTGGCGGATAAATATCCTGCAGCACTTAGCGGCGGGCAACAGCAACGGGTTGGTCTGGCGAGATCGCTGATGGTTAACCCACCTGTTTTGTTGATGGATGAGCCTTTTGGGGCACTTGATAATTTGACAAGAATCAGCATCCGTAAGGAATTCAAAGCGCTGGATGAACTGGTTAAAAAGACAGTAATCATGGTTACACACGATGTGCAGGAGGCTTTTGAAATGGGGGACCGGATTTGTTTGATGGATCAGGGGCAAATTAAACAGATTGGCACACCAGAAGAATTACTTTTTTATCCTGCAAATGATTTTGTCGCTGACTTTTTTAAAGAGCAGCGGTTACAACTGGAATTGAAATCTGTATTGGTTTGCGAACTATTGCCTGAATATTCAGACCGGACGGTTAGTGTCTGGGAAAGAATGGAGCAATTGCTTCAGCGGGATGTCCCTGAGGGTTCTGCTATAGAAGACCTGATGAGTGCTTTTTCAGCTTATAAAAAACAATAATATGGATCAGACTCAAAGTTTCTGGCAATTTGTAATACAGCAATCTGATAAATTATGGAGTCAGACCTGGGCACATATTGGGCTTACCCTGATTTCTTTGGTTATCGCTATTCTGATTGCGGTCCCTGTTGGGATTTTAATCACGAGAAAGCAAAAATTATCGGGTATTGTTTTAGGTTTTGCAGGGATATTACAGACTATCCCAAGTATCGCTTTGCTTGGAGTTTTGATCCCTTTTTTAGGCATTGGACCTAAGCCAGCAATCCTGGCACTTTTTCTTTATGCGCTTTTACCGATTATCAGAAATACCTACACGGGTATTATGGAGGTTAATCCCGCAGTAGTGGACGCTGCCAAAGGGATGGGCATGAGCAGATGGCAAATTCTGATGAAGGTAGAATTGCCGCTTGCATTTCCGGTTTTGATGGCTGGTATCCGCACAGCCACAGTAATTAATGTAGGTGTGGCGACTTTGGCAGCTTATATTGCTGCGGGTGGTTTAGGTGAGTTTATCTTCGGCGGTATCGCTTTAAATAATTCCAATATGATCCTTGCAGGTGCTATTCCTGCTGCTTTACTGGCTATTTTACTGGATTTTTTATTATCGCTGGTTCAAAAGCTCAATTTAAAAAGTATCCGTATTTCTTATTTAGTACTTCCTTTTATCTTCATTACCCTGAGCTCTTTTTATTTGCTGCCTACGCAGATTGGCGGGAAAATGTTAGGTGGTTTTACACCCGAATTTATGGGGAGGGAAGATGGTTATCTGGGTTTGAAAAAAACATATAAACTAGGTATTGAAACAGTCGTGATCAGCGATGCCGTTATGTATAAAGCTGCTTTTGAGAAAAAACTGGACGTAATTAGTGGTTATAGTACTGACGGAAGACTGAAAGCCTATGATTTAGTCATTCTAAAAGACGATAAACATATTTTTCCTCCTTATTATGCGGCTCCCGTGGTCAGGCAGGAAGTGCTGGATCAGCATCCTGAATTGGAGGGGGTATTAAACCTGTTATCGGGTTTTATTAATGATTCAACTATGACTGCGCTGAATTATAAAGTAGATCAGCTGAAAGAAACTCCAGAGAAAGTAGCTCTGGATTTTGCCAAAGCCCATCATTTTTATAAACCAGCAAGGGTTCCGGGAAAAGGGACAATAAGGATAGGTTCTAAGATATTTGGTGAACAATATATTCTTGCCCAGTTATATAAAATATTGATCAGAGGAAATACGGATTTAGATGTGATTACCAAAACCGGACTGGGGGGCACAAAAATATGTTTTGATGCACTGACTAATAATCAGATAGATTTCTATCCTGAGTATACAGGAACAGGGTTTTTGGTGCTGTTAAAACCAGACAGGAAAACTATAAACAGATTAGCAGGTGATGTTAAAGGTGTATATAGTTATGTGAGTGATGGATTTAAACAGCAGTTTAATATCAAGTGGCTTAAACCTATAGGTTTTAATAATGCCTATGCTTTGATGATGCGGAGAGAACAGGCACAAAGTTTGCAGATTGAAACTATAACAGACTTAACCAACCATCTAAATCAAAATTAATATGTCACTTTGGGAGCAATACTCCGTAGTGAGGTCGCATAGCGTATTGATATGTGACCAACTGCAAAAAGAAGACTATGTGGTACAACCGACGGAAGAAGTTAGTCCGCCAAAGTGGCATCTTGGCCATACCACCTGGTTTTTTGAAACCTTTATTTTAATTCCACATGCCGTCGCCTATCAATTGTTTAATGCTGATTATAACTATGTTTTCAATAGTTATTATGAAAGTATAGGAGCAAGGGTAATCCGTACGGACAGGGGGAATCTGAGTCGTCCAACTGTAGATGATATTTTTCATTACCGGGCTTACGTAGATGAGGCGATGGAAAAGTTCCTGCGATGTGGTGTCAGTAAAGAGGTAGAAGAACTCTTGATTTTGGGTTTAAACCATGAACAACAGCATCAGGAGCTATTATGGTATGATATCAAATATATATTAGGCCATAATCCACTTTTCCCGGCCTATGCTATAGATAATATAGAAAAAGGGCTTACCCTTTCTGAACAGGGATGGGCTGCTTTTAAAGAAGGTGTACAGGAGATAGGTCATCAGGGCGATTCTTTTCATTTCGATAATGAATTAGGCAGACATAAAGTATATGTACAGAACTTCAGTATATCCACCCGGTTAGTTAGTAATCAGGAATACCTGGAATTTATACAGGCTGGAGGGTATCAGGATTTTAGCCTTTGGCATGCCCAGGGATGGGACTGGCTTAATGAAAAACATATTACTGCCCCTTTGTACTGGTACGAAATACATGGACAATGGCATCGCTATAGTTTATCCGGGCTTGAACCTTTGAAAATGAATTCACCAGTTTCCAATATCAGCTATTATGAGGCATCTGCCTATGCGCAATGGAGAGGAATGCGTCTGCCTACTGAATTTGAGTGGGAAGTCGCATCAGCATCATTTGAATGGGGTAAACTATGGGAATGGACTGAAAGTGCTTATCTGCCTTATCCGGGTTTTTCTAAAGCTGCGGGTGCCCTGGGAGAATATAACGGTAAATTCATGGTTAATCAGAAAGTGCTGCGTGGGGCCTCTGTAGCTACACCTTTAAATCACAGCAGAAATACTTACAGAAATTTCTTTCACCCTGATATGCGCTGGATGTTTAGCGGAATCAGGCTTGCAAAATAATCATATGGATCAATTTCTAAAAGAGGTTCTACAAGACCTTAGTCAACCACAAAAGACTTTAAACCCAAAGTATTTTTACGATGGTAAAGGAGATAAACTTTTTCAGGAAATCATGAATTGCCCTGAATATTATCCCACTAATTGTGAAAAGGAGATTTTTAGAGAAAGGTTTAAAGATCTGGCCATAACCCTTAAAAATGGTTTTAATAATTTTGACCTGGTAGAAATGGGTGCTGGTGATGCAACTAAATCCAGTTATCTGCTGAAAGAATTAGTAGATACAAATGTAGATTTTACTTATATGCCTATTGATATTTCTTCGACTATGATTGCGCATTTAGAAAAGTCATTGCCTGAGAAAATTGAAGGTCTTAAAGTACAGGGGCTCAATGGTGAGTATTTTGATATGCTCGAAAAAGCAAACCGGATTTCTTCGAGGAAAAAGGTTGTTTTAATGCTTGGCGGGAATATTGGTAACGAAACTCCCGAAAATGCAATTGAATTTTGCCGTAAACTAAGGGCTTCTTTACAGGAAGGGGATTTGGTATTGATAGGTTTTGACCTGAAAAAGAATCCGCATACTATTCTTGCCGCCTATAATGATGCAGCTGGTTTTACCCGTGATTTTAATCTGAATTTGCTGTATAGGATAAATGATGAACTGGGCGGTGATTTTGATATTTCTCAGTTTGAACATTATCCAAATTATGACCCGATAACCGGTGCCTGTAAGAGTTACCTGGTCAGTAAAACTGAACAAAGGGTCAATATCGCTGATCATACATTTCAGTTTAGGCAGAATGAAGTCATTTATATGGAGATTTCTCAAAAATACAGTGTAGAAGAGACAGAAAATATTGCTAAAATATCAGGATTTAAAACGGTGAAACACTTCTTTGATCATAAGAAATGGTTTGTCGATACAGTTTGGCAATGTATATAATCAGTTTGTAAATCGGGTTCCGATTTATTGCTAAAGGCTTAATTACTCCTTATAGAGTGGTTAGGCCTTTTTTATTGTCAGTCATTTGTCCGGGAATCAAATTATTGTCAATTTCTTCTGTTTAATAGGTATATCGGGAAAAGTCGATATATCTTTGTCCTATGGATCAGGTAGAAGTTTTTAAAGCGTTGTCAAATAAGACGAGATTAATGATTTTGCAGTGGCTGAAAGAGCCCGAATTACATTTTCCTCCACAAGACAGAGATATTAAAGAGGTTGGTGTTTGTGTAGGGCAAATACATCTTAAGGCGCAGCTGACACAATCAACAGTTTCTGAATACTTATCTATTCTCCAGAGAACTGGTTTGATAGAAGCAACCCGGATAGGCCAGTGGACCTATTACAAAAGAAACGAGGCAGCCTGTCTTGAGCTCAAACAATTAATAGAAATTTCAATATAAAATTAAATAGCTATGAATACAAACAGTTTGTTCCAGCCCTTTAAGCTGAAAACATTGAACATGAAAAACAGGTTCGTTATGGCACCAATGACAAGGTCATTTTCACCTGATGGCATACCGACAGCCGATGTTGCTGATTATTACCGTAAAAGAGCTGCTGGTGATGTAGGGTTGATTTTATCAGAAGGTACTGTGATTGACCGTCCTTCTTCATCAAATGACCCTAATATCCCTCATTTCTATGGAGAAAAAGCACTGGCTGGCTGGAATAGAGTGATTCAGGATGTTCACACTGCAGGGGGACAAATGGGGCCGCAAATCTGGCATCAGGGCATACAGGCTGATCATAGATCTGGCTGGCTACCTTCTGCAGAATTTGAAGGACCGTCGGGGTTTGTTAATCCGGGAGAGTCAAAAGGAAAAGCAATGACCGAAAGCGATATTGCAGATGCTATTTTATCTTATGGCCGTGCGGCGTCAGATGCTAAAAAACTGGGATTTGATACGGTAGAAATACATGGAGCGCATGGATATCTGATAGATCAGTTTTTCTGGGATCAGGTAAACCACCGTACTGATAATTATGGCGGTAAAACCCTGGCAGAACGCAGCCGTTTTGCTGTAGAAGTTGTAAAAGAAGTACGCAGACAGGTAGGTGATGATTTTGCTGTTATCCTGCGTTTATCACAATGGAAACCTCAGGATTATAATTTTAAACTTGCAGCCAATCCTGCGGAAATGGATAGCTGGTTAAATCCTATAGTAGACGCAGGTGTAGATATTTTACATTGTTCACAACGTCGTTTCTGGGAACCTGAGTTTGAAGGTTCAGATTTAAACTTTGCAGGATGGGCTAAGAAAATAACTGGCGCTGCAACCATAACAGTAGGTTCGGTAGGCTTGAATGGAGACTTTACGGCGGCTTTCCGTGGTGAAGCTTCACAACCAAGTTCTCTGGATGAACTGGTGAGAAGAATGGATAGAGGCGATTTTGATCTTGTAGCAGTAGGAAGACCTCTTTTAGCTGATCCGGCCTGGGTACAGAAAATTCATGCTGGTCGTGTTGATGAATTACAAGGGTTTACTAGCGCGGCTTTAGCTGAACTGGTATAAAAGGTTTGTTAAGAAAACACTTAAAAATGCCCCCAAAATGCACTGCCCCCAAAATGCACTGCCCCCAAAAAGTTAGACACTATTTGGGGGTATTTTTTTATTCCATAAATTAGCGTATGCAATCATCAATCAAGGTAAATGGCTCATTGGTATCCGGTATTTTATCAGGCTTAAATAATTCATCAGATGCTTTAAAAGAGAGACTTATTCAATTGATTAATGTATATTCAGATCAGCTTGCCTATATGCTGCTGGCTTATCATCCCCGGGAAAAGGTAAGCAGTATACAGGTTATCGCCGATAGTATTCATTTAAATATTCCTGAAGTGATCACTTTAAAAATTCAGTATGCATTGGAAGAATTTAGTGTTTGCAGTGCAATAGATACTTTGCAGCTGGAAAAGATGACGCTAACAATGCTGATTGATCAGAAGACAAAAGAATTGGAGATAAAAGGGGAGTACTGGCCGGAACGGGATCCGGATTAAATTGATAATAATCTATAGCTAAGCCTAAAATCGTGGTATAAAAAAAGAAGGTGTCCTTTTGAGACACCTTCTTTTTTTATTGATTAAGCTTTATTCAGATTAAAATAAAGAGAATTCAACTCTTCTGTTTTTCTGACGTCCAGCTGCAGTTTTGTTAGATGCAATTGGTTGGTTTGGACCGTAACCAGTAGCTTCGATACGTGATGCATTAGCACCTTGTGAAACTAAATAAGTTTTGATCGCTTCAGCTCTGTCTTTAGAAAGACGTAAGTTGATAGCCATTGAACCAGTGTTATCTGTGTGACCAGCTAATTTCAAGCTAAAGTTTTTCTCTACTAATAAAGCAGCAACTCTGTTTAAAGTGTTGTAAGAAGTAGCACGGATAGTAGATTTACCTAAGTCAAACTCTAAGTTTCTGATTGCTTCATCAACAACTTTACGATCTTCAGCAGTAACAATTACTTTTTCTTTGATAATTTGTTTTGGTGTTTTTAAAGGACAACCAGAACCATCAACAACTGTATTCGGTGGAGTTCCAGGACATTTGTCAAATTTGTTAGCTACACCATCTCCATCTTCATCACCCATATCTTTAGCATATTGCTCCTGATCTCTCAATCTGTTTTGCTCAGAAGTAGATAATGCTCTTCTTAACTCAGCACTTTCAGCTGCACTTTCTTCACGAACTGCTGCGATTGCACTGAAGTTTTGTAATTGAGAAGTTCCTCTTTTACCAAGAGCGATCTCAACACCAGCATGTGCATAAGTGAATTTGTCATTAGCTGCACTTTGTACACCGTCAAAGTTGTTAGTTTTCATGAAGTTAACTGTATAACCTAAATCAAGGTTAACACCTTTTGATAATCCAACTTTGAAACCTGCTCCAACCGGGATAAACCAGTGCTCTCCATAACCTGTGCTTCCAGCAGGAGTAGCAGCTGATCCAACTGCATTTGTATTTGCACTTGAAGACATGTAACCAGCACCAGCTGTTAAATAAGGTGAAAGTACAGTACGTTTGTGGTTTAAGCTCATGTTAGCGATGGTAAAGTTACCACTAACAGCTGCTGACCAGTCAATACGGGTTTCGAAACTTGTATTTTGTTGTGTATTACCATCAACATTAGCTCTCAGACCTTTTACTTTACCAGCAAGGAAGTCAGCCTGGATACCAAATCCTGGAAGAATTTGTTTCTTGATGTAACCTCCGTAACCCCAGCTCTCCTGAGGAGTACTAAAATCACCATTAGATCTGTTATTGAAAGGAGTGTAGTGAGTTAACATACCACCATTTAATCCTATTGACCACGTACGGAAATTTTTCTTGTCGAAGCGTTTTGTTGTATCAGGGGTAACATCCTGAGCAAACAACGAGGTTGATAGTCCTACCAAGGAAAGTACCAACACTGATTTTGTAATTCTTGAGTTCATCTTTATTTATAGTTAGATATTAAACCTTCAGTTCTCTACTGAATGATTAGCCAACACGTAATAATCCTGCCAATTGGTGGGTTTTGAAGGATTAAAAAATAAAAATAACTGATAATGAGTGCTTTATAGGGGTGATTGATGTTAATTTTAAAACTGACTATTCTCTGCCAAAGTTCAATGGACTGTATAGTATTTACTACAAAAAAGCTTTTTTACTAAATTTATAGTTCAAATACTTCACCTTTTTCCGGGATACATACTGAGTATCCGGACGCTGTAATTGCTGCTGAAAGGCTCTCCAGACTTTTGCTTTCACCGTGAACAAGAAATACTTTTTTTAATGTTTGAGGTTGTTGCTGTTTGACCGTATTTAAAAGGTCGTCATGATCGCCATGTCCGCTTAGTAAATCAGTTTGTTTAATTGTAGCAAAAACCATCAGGTCACGATGGCGTAAACGGACTATAGGATCTCCTCTAAGTAGTCTGTTGCCTAAAGTACCTTTGGCGCAATAGCCGATAAATAGGATAGTACAATAATAATTCTGAATATTGTGGTATAGGTGATCCTGAATTCTGCCCCCTTCAAGCATCCCTGCCGAAGAAATGATGATACAGGGTTCGTGGTAATTGGATATAGAAATACTTTCTCTCTTATCCTGTACATAAGAAAGTTCTTCAAATTCAAATTCATCGCCTTTACGGTTATAAAAATCCTGCGACTCTTCATTAAGTAAGTGATGATGCTTACGGTATACGTCTGTTGCGAAACTTGCAAGAGGGCTGTCTACGAATATTTTTACAGGTGGTAATAAGCCTTCACTGAATATCTTATTGAGAGAATAAACCAGAGCCTGAGTTCTGCCTATACTAAAGGCGGGAATGATTAAACGGCCGGGAAATTTAATACAGGTTTCATTGATCGTTTCTACCAGTTTCTGCTCAATTGTGGTGTCTTTACTATGAAGACGGCCTCCGTAAGTTGATTCAGATACCAGGTAATCGACCTCAGGAATTGGCTGCGGGTCTACCAGTACCGGATAATTTTTACGGCCAATATCACCTGTAAATGCAATTCTCTTTTCCTGCCCGTCTTCCTTAATGCTTAGTACAACAGCTGCAGCACCCAATAAATGGCCCACTGGAATAAAACGAAGGGTAATACCTTCTTTAATAGTGAAATCTTTATCGAAAGCAATGGTGACAAAACGATCTACAGTATCCATTACATGTTTATACAGATAAAGTGGTTTTGGACCAGATGATGCACGTTTACCTCTTGTACGTTTATTTTGTTTGCTTAAAAATACATTTACAGAATCCATTAAGAGCAGTTCTGTAAGATCTGCTGTTGGTGGTGTGCATAAAATCTGACCATTAAAGCCCATTCTTAAAAGAGTGGGTAGATTTCCGGAGTGGTCGATATGAGCATGTGTTAAAATAACGACATCTATAGTGGCCGGATCAAATGGGAAATATTGATTTTCTTCCTGATAGGTTTCTTTTTCATAATCGAGTCCGCAATCAATCAGTATACTATAATTGTGCGATTGAAGCAGATGCATACTTCCCGTCACCTGTTTCGCTGCTCCCCAAATCGTTAATTTCATGTCTGTATATATTTTCCTGCAATTCTGGAGCCTGTTTAAAATCTGCCTGATAAAAGATAGATAAATTACCTTATAATTCTGACAAGCTCTTATATCTTTTATGTTCTGAATTCAAAATTCTTTTAGTTTGAAAAGAATAAAAAGATATGCAATATATCAATTAAACGCTAAGGAATGGCAATATTATAGAATTCAATGTAACCTTAAACTTATAGTCCAGTTTCTCAGCTATATATATACTATTTACTGATTTCCAGCTGAGCAGTTCATCATTGAACTGTGGTTTATCAAATCCGGATTTTAGTGAAACAGCAGTATAGAAAACAGATCGGGTTGGATGATCTTCAGCACAGGCATTAAAGGTATAGCCAAATGCCTGTTTGTTAATGATGCGCAATGTTAAACCAATGCAGTCTGATAAATGGATTAGATTTACAGGTGCTTTTCCATTAGGTATTTGTTGTTTTCCAGCGAAGAATTTTCCAGGATCTCTGCCAGGACCTATTAATCCACCAAATCTGAGTATTGTTGTCGTAAAATCGGGAATGTTTTTTAATAGGGATTCGGCCGATAGAATTGCCTGGCCAGATGGTGTCTGCGGATTTGGAGCTGTAAGCTCATTAACTTCTTTGTTGTCATCTGCGTAAACAGAGGTAGCGCTGATAAAAATAATATTTGGAATGCGCCCATCTGCTGCCAGCTTTGCTGTTTTCTCAATTTTTGATAAGAAGAAATGTTGTTCTGCTGAACTTCTTTTTGGTGGGATACTGATAATTAATATATCGCAATTGAAAAACTCAATATCAAAATGATCTTTTTCCTCACTGAAATTTATAAGATAGGGGATAATACCTGCTTTTTGCAAATTATCCAGCTTTTCTGGAGTAGTGGTTGAACCTTTGACCGTATAATTGTTTTTTATCAATTCCCTGGCAAGTTCCAGCCCGTACCATCCACAGCCTAATATGCTGATTTTTTTATTTAAAGGGATCATTATTAATTATTTGTGAGGTATGGGATTTGTTTTGGATGGATATAGGTTTATATTAAAAAAGGGGTGATGCATTGCATCACCCCTTTTTTAAATTTTAACGAATTTCTAAAGAACAGTTACATTAGAAGCCTCAGGGCCTTTTTTACCGTCATTCAATTCGAATTCTACATTGTCACCTTCATTCAATTCTCTGAATGAATCTCCTGCAATTGCAGAAAAATGTACGAAAATATCTTTTCCTCCATCTTCTGGAGTTATAAAACCAAACCCTTTTGCAGAATTAAACCATTTAACTTTTCCTGTTGTACGCATATTAATGTTATAAATTTCGCTGTGAAAATAATCAATTGAATACTAATATCCAAAATCTTAATTGCTTATTGTATTCATTTTACATGAATCGGGCAAAACCAGCAGCGCATATTTTTGTTGTTAGAAAATATTAAAGATCAATTTGTGATATTATGAAGTCAAAAGTAAACACTATTAAAAAAGATGAGGTAAATACAGCCAGTGCGTTTGATCAGAAGAGAAAATTTAACGGATATGTTGAAACAGATAATTTGGGGCTGGATGCAGATGGTTCGTCTGTGAACTCTGGAAGAAGAAATTATAACAATGATAATGATCGGATCTCTCATAATCCTGATGGAGAAGATGATAACCATGATACAAGGGAAAGTCCAGGATATTCGCCTTTAATGGATAAATAGAAGGCTTTTTAGATTTTTTGTAACAGAAATATTAATCTTGGCATCATTTTGGTCTATGGTATATCAGGATTAATATCTATCAACAAAACTTTAGTATCTATTAAATAAAACACACAAAAAATGAAAAAGATATTCGCAGTATTAGGTATAGCTCTTGCTTTTACGGCATGTTCTAATGCTAAAAAAGAAGAAGCAATTAAGATAGCTACAATTAAGGCTGTAAAAGACAGTATGAGATTGGATAGCTTTAAAAAAGTAGATGCTGCAGAAAAGCTGCAGGCTGCTAAAGCACAGGAAGAAAAAAGGGTATTGATGCTGGCTTCTGCCAAAGCTGCTGAAAATGCTCCTGCTGCAACTATGGCTTCTCCGAGTCATCACTCAACAGATCATCAGACCAGTACTACAGTTACAAAGAAAAAGAAAGGCTGGAGTAGTGCGGCTTTAGGAGCTGTGATTGGTGCTGGTGCAGGTGGTTTAGGTGGTGCGCTGATTGATAAAAAGAAAGGCAGGGGTGCATTGATTGGTGGGGTTGCCGGTGCTGGTGCAGGATATCTGATTGGTCGTGGAGAGGATAGAAAATCTGGTAGAGTTCAGCCAAAAAACTAGGTTGAATTTCATGATGTAATTAATCACCCTGTGTTGGATCTGATTCAATATAGGCTATATAAATAAAAAAGCCTGATTCATATGAATCAGGCTTTTTTATTTATTTCTTTTCAGGAGGTGTAGATACAATTTCACCGAATTCATTCACGTATGCCATCATACTTTCCAAATCGCCGCCTGTTGAATTTTGTTTGCGTTCTTCTTTGCGTTGCTCTTTATCTTCTTTTTTCTTCTGCCTGTTTTTTTCTAGTTGCTTCTTCATGAAGGTCGCCTGAGACTTAGCCATAAATTTCCGTATTTAGTTAAAAAATAACTCTTCTCTGCTGTTACTTGTTAAGGCGTTCCAAAATAATGTATTGCTGGATCGATCTAGCCCGAATAAAACTTAAATTCCCGGGCAACAACGGTAGGGGAGCCAGGAGAAATTGAATCTAATCAAATGTTGATTAGCAAGTAAGTATTAAGAGAGTTTGTGTTTATACTCCGTTCTTACGCAAATGTACACAAATTAATTTATTTACAAAAGCGAAGAGCCGAATATGTATTTATATAAGTAGTAAATATACCATGGATTGATCTGTACCTATAATTGGCTTATGATGTTATAAATGGGGTCTGCCGGGGCTTGTTTTCTATTTTAGGCTTTTTATTTATTTTTATGTTTATTTACTTAATTTTAAGTATATTTTATTTGATATTTTTGGTGCTTATATTCTTTGATTGTTGCTTTTTCAAGCTATAAACCTTGTTTTTTTCTGTTTTTTGTTCTTATTAGTATATTGTGCAATAGATTGCACAATGTGGGGAATTATTACTCAATAATATTTATTTTGTTAATTATTTAACTTTGTGTTTTTCTCTTTTTGATATTAAATATGTATTTAGTGATTTTTTGATTATGTCTTTGTTTTGCGTTTAATACGTTTTATTTGTGTCGTTTGATGATCACACAACTATTTGGAGTGTTTATTTAGTTGTTTATCTGATATTGTTAATTTTTTTGGCACAAGAATTATTAAAAGAAAATTTTAGAGGCTTAAAATTTGGATAATACTATTAATTGTCCCTATTTTGTAGATGTAAATTGAACTATTAACTAATGTGAAATATTGATTCCGAGATGATTGGGGTTTTTAACTATCAGATTTATTCAATGTCAATTATAAATTTTGAAATAGTTTTTTGCATTGGGAGATAAGCAGTTTGCTGTAATTGGTCTACGCTAACGCTATCTATGAAAACACCTCGTCGTTTTAAACTCTTAACAAAGTTTACTTCGCTGATATGCTCATTAAGAGAGCTTATGAGTAGTGGAGGGGTTTCGGCAAGAAAAGGATTCTTAACATGGGGAGGGGCAGTCTTCCTTTTTCTATTTTTACTAAATCCATTTTTTAGTTTAGCACAGTTCCCTTATGATGAAACGTTTAGAAATGCAACCACCAATAAGCCGGATGTAGTATTCGGAGGTGACCTAACTGCATTTTTAACAGCAGGTAATGTGCCGCCAAAAGGAGGTGCGCCGCTTGATGCCGCGGGTCAGGGATATTTGAGATTGACTAATATTGACAACAATCAAAAAGGATATGTTTATTCAAATAATATCTTTCTGGGTACTTATGGACTGAATATAGAGTTTGAATACTATACTTATGGTGGAACTGGTGCAGATGGTATATGCTTTTTCTTGTTTGATGCTACTGTTCCGACATTTAATATAGGTGCATTTGGAGGTTCTCTTGGTTATTCGCAAAAAAGTTATTATGAAGGTGTAAATAAGATTAATTTGCCAGGTGTCACCAAAGGTTATCTTGGTATTGGACTTGATGAATATGGTAATTTTGCAAACTCATTAGAAGACAGGGTCGGTGGGCTCACACCGCCAAAGAATGCAACATCCTCGTTATTTCCTGATTATGTTGTAATAAGGGGGGCCGGAGATGGTTATTCGACCACAACAAGTAATTATGAATACCTCACTTCTAAATTAACAAATACTGGTAGTGATGCATTTACTATTGCTGGTGGAAAAAGAGGTGCTATGCCGGGTGACCCCGCATATCGTAAAGTATTTATTAGCTTAAAACCTATTAAGCCAGGTGTCGGACTGCTGATTAATGTTAGTATTCAGCATGGTAACATCGTTACTCCTGTCATTGTTAATTATCCTTATAATGTAGCTGTTCCTGCATCCGGCTTAAAATATGGGATTGCTTCTTCTACTGGTGGGAGTAACAATTATCATGAAATCAGGGGATTGTCTCTGAGCGTTGATAAAAGTGTACTTGATCAGCCAAAGGCACCCAGTCCTTCTATTGATATTTGTCAGGGTGCTTCAGGGAGCCTTGATATATTGACCGGGGCTACAAAACCAAATGCAGGAGGTGATCCAAACCCGGCTAATGTAGATCTTGATCCTTCAACTCCAGAAATTGATCAGAAAATTACTACGCCTGCAGGGACTTTTCAATTTGATCTGGCCAATACTAAAAAACTTATATATACTCCTGATCCGGCTTTTACTGGCAGTTCTGCGTCAATTACATTCACTTTTATGGATATTTACGGGGCCAAATCATCAGTAGGAACGGCTACCTTTAACATTAATTCTCCTATAATTACCACGCAGCCTAAAGGTGCTACCATTTGTGAGAACTCTAATTTTACTTCTACGGTTATAGCTACAGGCCCGAATCTTTCTTATCAGTGGGAATCATTTAATCCGACCAGCGGCTGGAGCAGTTTACCTGACCCCGATGGATCATTAGGGGCAAAAACAAATACGTTAACCATTAGCAGAGTACCGGCCACCTATAATAGTAATCAATATAGGGTTAGGGTGAATTCTCCTGGCGGATGTAATATTACTTCTGATGTTGTAAAATTAACAGTTAATCAGTTGCCTACGGCGCAAATCTCGCCATTAGGTATAAATATATGTGAAGGAGGGGCTGACGTTCCGGTTATTTTTACAGGATCTAACGGCACCGGGCCTTATACTTTTTCTTATACGGTTAGTGATGGAACGACTACGAGTGCTGTTAAGACGATAACTACCTTAAGCTCCAGTAATTCAATTACGATAAATCAACCAACTACTATACCGGGAACATTTACTTATACAATTCTCAATGTTTCCAATTCAACCTGTAGTAATGCACAATTTCAACAGAGTGCGATTACTGTAACACCTAAGGCTTCAATTGGATTGGTTCCTGCGTCTGGTACAGCTATTCAGAGTGTCTGTGTAGGTAAGGCCATAAAAACAATTGTATACCAGGTTCAGAATGCTGGTATAGCAAGTATAAATTTTGATAAACTTAATCCTGATATAACAGGTGTTTATGATCCGGTAAAAAAACAAATTATCATTAGCGGAACTTCCTCTGCAGTAGGAAAATTTTCGTTTACTGTGAATACATTAGGAGGTTGCGGTACAGCGACCACCACAGGAGAGATCAATGTCTTACCAAATACAGCAATTGCTTTAAGTTCTGCTGTTTTAACTGATCAACAGGCATTATGTATTAACCATTCGATTACGCCGATTGAGTACCTGGTGACCAATGGGAAGAATGCGACTGTTACGGGTTTACCGGTAGAGCTGACGTCCGGCTATGATGCTGTGACAGGTAAGTTCACGATTAATGGTACGCCTAAAACTGCTGGTTTGATTACCTATACAATTACTGCGACAGGTGACTGTGAACCAGCGACAATTACGGGCACGATCCAGGTTAAACCAGATGTGACCATCGCGTTGAGCTCAGCTGCTTTAACTGATCAGCAGACATTATGTGTTAATCACGCGATTACGCAGATTCAGTATTTGGTAACCAATGGTAAGAGCGCAACGGTTACGGGATTACCAGTAGAATTGACATCCAACTACGATGCTGCAACAGGTAAGTTCACGATTAGTGGTACGCCTAAAACTGCTGGTTTGATTACCTATACAATTACTGCGACAGGTGACTGTGAACCAGCAACAATTACGGGCACAATCCAGGTAAAACCAGATGTGACCATCGCACTGAGCTCAGCTGCTTTAACTGATCAGCAGACACTTTGTGTTAATCACGCGATTACGCAGATTCAGTATTTGGTAACCAATGGTAAGAGCGCAACGGTTACGGGATTACCAGTAGAATTGACATCCAACTACGATGCTGCAACGGGTAAGTTCACGATTAGTGGTACGCCTAAAACTGCTGGTTTGATTACCTATACAATTACTGCAACTGGTGACTGCGGGCCAGCGACAATTACGGGCACGATCCAGGTTAAACCAGATGTGACCATCGCACTGAGCTCAGCTGCTTTAACTGATCAGCAGACATTATGTGTTAATCACGCGATTACGCAGATTCAGTACCTGGTAACCAATGGCAGAAATGCAACGATTATCGGTTTACCAGTAGAACTTACATCCAACTACGATGCTGCAACGGGTAAGTTTACGATCAGTGGTACTCCAAAAACTGCTGGTTTGATTACGTATACAATTACTGCGACTGGTGACTGCGAACCAGCTACAATTACGGGCACGATACAAGTTAAACCAGATGTGACCATCGCACTGAGCTCAGCTGCTTTAACTGATCAACAGACATTATGTGTTAATCACGCGATTACGCAGATTCAGTATTTGGTAACCAATGGCAGAAATGCAACGATTACCGGTTTACCAATAGAACTTACAGGCAACTACGATGCTGCAACGGGTAAGTTTACGATCAGTGGTACTCCAAAAACTGCTGGTTTGATTACGTATACAATTACTGCGACTGGTGACTGTGAACCAGCGACAATCACTGGCACGATCCAGGTTAAACCAGATGTGACCATCGCACTGAGCTCAGCTGTTTTAACTGATCAGCAGACATTATGTGTTAACCACGCGATTACGCAGATTCAGTACCTGGTAACCAATGGCAGAAATGCAACGATTACCGGTTTACCAATAGAACTTACAGGCAATTACGATGCTGCAACGGGTAAATTCACGATCATTGGTACTCCAAAAACCGCAGGTCTGATTACCTATACAATTACTGCGACAGGTGACTGTGAACCAGCTACAATTACGGGCACGATCCAGGTAAAACCAGATGTGACCATCGCACTGAGCTCAGCTGCTTTAACTGATCAGCAGACATTATGTGTTAACCACGCGATTACGCAGATTCAGTACCTGGTAACCAATGGCAGAAATGCAACGATTACCGGTTTACCAATAGAACTTACAGGCAATTACGATGCTGCAACGGGTAAGTTTACAATCAGTGGAACGCCAAAAACGGCAGGCCTGATTACGTATACAATTACTGCGACTGGTGACTGCGGGCCAGCGACAATCACTGGCACGATCCAGGTTAAACCAGATGTAACGATTGCGCTGAGCTCAGCTGCTTTAACTGATCAGCAGACATTATGTATTAATCATGCGATTACGCAGATTCAGTATTTGGTAACCAATGGCAGAAATGCAACAATTACCGGTTTACCAGTAGAACTTACAGGCAATTACGATGCTGCAACGGGTAAGTTTACAATCAGTGGTACCCCGAAAACTGCTGGTCTGATTACCTATACAATTACTGCAACTGGTGACTGCGGGCCAGCGACAATTACGGGCACGATACAAGTTAAACCAGATGTGACCATCGCACTGAGCTCGGCTGTGAATACGGATCAGCAGACACTATGCGTTAACCACGCGATTACGCAGATTCAGTATTTGGTAACCAATGGTAAGAGCGCAACGGTTACGGGATTACCAGTAGAATTGACATCCAATTACGATGCTGCAACGGGTAAATTTACGATCAGTGGAACGCCAAAAACGGCAGGTTTGATTACTTATACAATTACTTCGACAGGTGATTGCGGGCCAGCGACAATTACGGGTACAATCCAGGTTAAACCAGACGTGACCATCGCGTTGAGTTCTGCTGCTTTAACTGATCAACAGACATTATGTGTTAACCACGCGATTACGCAGATTCAGTACCTGGTAACCAATGGCAGAAATGCAACGGTTACAGGTCTACCAGTAGAATTGACATCCAACTACGATGCTGCAACGGGTAAGTTTACGATCAGTGGTACTCCAAAAACTGCTGGTTTGATTACGTATACAATTACTGCGACTGGTGACTGCGGGCCAGCGACAATTACGGGCACGATCCAGGTAAAACCAGACGTGACCATCGCGCTGAGTTCAGCTGTGAACACAGATCAACAGACACTATGTGTTAACCACGCGATTACGCAGATTCAGTACCTGGTAACCAATGGGAAGAATGTAACGGTTACCGGTCTACCAGTAGAATTGACATCCAACTACGATGCTGCAACGGGTAAATTTACCATCAGTGGAACGCCAAAAACGGCAGGCCTGATTACCTATACAATTACTGCGACTGGTGACTGCGAACCAGCGACAATTACGGGCACGATACAAGTTAAACCAGATGTGACCATCGTATTGAGTTCTGCTGCTTTAACTGATCAACAGACACTTTGTGTTAACCACGCGATTACGCAGATTCAGTACCTGGTAACCAATGGCAGAAATGCAACGGTTACAGGTCTACCAGTAGAATTGACATCCAACTACGATGCTGCAACGGGTAAGTTTACGATCAGTGGTACTCCAAAAACTGCTGGTTTGATTACGTATACAATTACTGCGACTGGTGACTGCGGGCCAGCGACAATTACGGGCACGATACAAGTTAAACCAGATGTAACGATTGCGCTGAGCTCAGCTGTTTTAACTGATCAGCAGACATTATGTGTTAATCATGCGATTACGCAGATTCAGTACCTGGTGACCAATGGAAAGAATGCAACCATTACCGGTTTACCAATAGAACTTACCGGCAACTACGATGCTGCAACGGGTAAATTTACGATCAGTGGAACGCCAAAAACGGCAGGCCTGATTACGTATACAATTACTGCGACTGGTGACTGTGAACCAGCGATAATCACTGGCACGATACAAGTTAAACCAGATGTAACGATTGCGTTGAGCTCAGCTGCTTTAACTGATCAACAGACACTTTGTGTTAACCACGCGATTACGCAGATTCAGTACCTGGTGACCAATGGAAAGAATGCAACCATTACCGGTTTACCAATAGAATTGACAGGCAATTACGATGCTGCGACAGGTAAATTTGCCATCAGTGGAACGCCAAAAACCGCAGGTCTGATTATGTATACAATTACTGCGACTGGTGACTGCGGGCCAGCGACAATTACGGGCACGATACAAGTTAAACCAGATGTAACGATTGCGCTGAGCTCAGCTGTTTTAACTGATCAGCAGACATTATGTGTTAATCATGCGATTACGCAGATTCAGTATTTGGTAACCAATGGTAAGAATGCAACCATTACCGGTTTACCAATAGAACTTACCGGCAACTACGATGCTGCAACAGGTAAATTTACGATCAGTGGAACGCCAAAAACGGCAGGCCTGATTACGTATACAATTACTGCGACAGGTGACTGTGAACCAGCGACAATTACGGGCACAATCCAGGTAAAACCAGATGTGACCATCGTATTGAGTTCAGCTGCTTTAACTGATCAACAGACACTTTGTGTTAACCATGCGATTACGCAGATTCAGTACCTGGTAACCAATGGCAGAAATGCAACGGTTACCGGTCTACCAGTAGAATTGACATCCAACTACGATGCTGCAACGGGTAAGTTTACGATCAGTGGTACTCCAAAAACTGCTGGTTTGATTACGTATACAATTACTGCGACAGGTGACTGTGAACCAGCTACAATCACTGGCACGATACAAGTTAAACCAGATGTAACGATTGCGTTGAGCTCAGCTGCTTTAACTGATCAACAGACACTTTGTGTTAACCACGCGATTACGCAGATTCAGTATTTAGTAACTAATGGCAGAAATGCAACCATTACCGGTTTACCAATAGAACTTACCGGCAACTACGATGCTGCAACAGGTAAATTTACGATCAGTGGAACGCCAAAAACGACAGGCCTGATTACGTATACAATTACTTCGACTGGTGACTGCGAACCAGCGACAATTACGGGTACGATACAAGTTAAACCAGATGTAACGATTGCGTTGAGCTCTGCTGCTTTAACTGATCAACAGACACTATGTGTTAACCACGCGATTACGCAGATTCAGTATTTGGTAACCAATGGTAAGAGCGCAACGATTACCGGTTTACCAATAGAACTGACAGGCAATTACGATGCTGCAACGGGTAAGTTTATGATCATTGGTACTCCAAAAACTGCTGGTCTGATTACCTATACAATTACTGCGACAGGTGACTGTGAACCAGCGACAATTACGGGCACGATACAAGTTAAACCAGACGTGACCATCGCACTGAGCTCGGCTGTGAATACGGATCAACAGACACTTTGTGTTAACCACGCGATTACTCAGATTCAGTACCTGGTGACCAATGGGAAGAATGCAACGGTTACAGGTCTACCAGTAGAATTGACATCCAACTACGATGCTGCAACGGGTAAGTTTACCATCAGTGGAACGCCAAAAACGGCAGGCCTGATTACGTATACAATTACTGCGACTGGTGACTGCGAACCAGCGATAATCACTGGCACAATACAAGTTAAACCAGATGTAACGATTGCGTTGAGCTCAGCTGCTTTAACTGATCAACAGACACTTTGTGTTAACCACGCGATTACGCAGATTCAATACCTGGTGACCAATGGAAAGAATGCAACGGTTACCGGTTTACCAATAGAACTGACAGGTAATTACGATGCTGCAACGGGTAAGTTTACGATCATTGGTACTCCAAAAACTGCTGGTTTGATTACGTATACAATTAATGCGACTGGTGACTGTGAGCCATCGACAATTACGGGCACGATACAAGTTAAACCAGATGTGACCATCGCGCTGAGCTCTGCTGCTTTAACTGATCAACAGACACTTTGTGTTAACCACGCGATTACGCAGATTCAGTACCTGGTGACCAATGGAAAGAATGCGAATGTTACAGGCTTACCAATAGAACTGACATCCAACTATGATGCTGCAACAGGCAAATTCACCATCAGTGGAACGCCAAAAACCGCAGGTCTGATTACCTATACAATTACTGCAACCGGTGACTGCGGGCCAGCGACAATCACCGGCACGATACAAGTTAAACCAGATGTAACGATTGCGCTTAGCTCAGTTGTGAACACAGATCAGCAGATACTATGTATTAACCACACGATTACGCAAATCGAGTACCTGATAACCAATGGGAAGAATGCAACGGTTACCGGTTTACCAATAGAACTTACCGGCAACTATGATGCTGCAACAGGCAAATTCACCATCAGTGGAACGCCAAAAACCGCAGGTTTGATTACTTATACAATTACGGCAACCGGTGACTGCCAGCCAGCGACAATTACCGGCACGATACAAGTTAAGCCAGATGTGAACATCGCACTGAGCTCGGCTGTGAACACAGATCAACAGACATTATGCGTTAACCACGCGATTACGCAGATTCAGTACCTGATAACCAATGGGAAGAATGCAACGGTTACCGGTTTACCAATAGAACTTACCGGCAACTATGATGCTGCAACAGGCAAATTCACCATCAGTGGAACGCCAAAAACCGCTGGTCTGATTACGTATACAATTACTGCAACCGGTGACTGTCAATCAGTGACAACTACTGGTACGATCAAAGTTAAACCCAATGTCGAAATTTCATTAACCTCTGGCAGTAACAATCAATCTGCCTGTATCAATACGCCAATTACAGGCATTGTATACACGATCAACAACGGAACGGCAATTGCAACTAATCTTCCTACCGGTTTAATCCAGAACTATTCAAGCGGATTGTTAACCATTAGTGGAACTCCTTCGCAGCCAGGTACATTTCTTTACACTGTAACAATAACAGGAGATTGTGATTCCAAGCAACTTCAGGGACAGATTGATGTATATCCGAATGCAACCATGGATCTTATTTCTCCGGTAGGAAGTGATCAACCTGTTTTATGTATCAATACCCCGCTAACACCGATAGTTTATAAAATAACTAATGCTACAGGTGTAACAACATCCTCTTTACCTGCAGGAATAACAGGAAGTTATAATCCGGCAACTAAAGAATTTACGATTATTGGAAATCCAGCTTTGGCAGGAACTTTCCCTTATACCATAACAACTACAGGAGGTTGTGCTTCAGTAACGCTGAATGGTGTGATTAAGGTAAATCCTAATACCAGTTTACAATTAACTTCTGCATTGTCAACAACAAACCAAACCTTATGTGTAAACAGTAATAACCTTCAAACAATCACCTATAAAACTACAAATGCTACTGAAGTCACTGTGACTGGTTTGCCATCAGGAATATTATGGACCTATACCAATGAGCAAGTCACGATCAATGGAAATCCAGGGATATCAGGAGTATTCAACTATATTGTTCGTGCCAGCGGATTATGTCAGGCACAGCAATTAAATGGAACAATAACTGTTACCCCAAGTCCGGTTGGTTTTAATGATGTAATCAGTGGTCTGACCTGTACAAACAATAGTATTCAATATAATTTGCAGGACAATGTAAATAATACTGCAAGCGGCGGAAATTCAATTCCTTCTCAATTTACCTGGACAGTTGCCCCTAATAATAATGTAAAAGGTCAGCGTAGTGGTTCGGGAAATATAATTAACGCTACTTTAAATAATACAAGCCATATCATTCAGCAAGTCATTTATAGCATTACGCCAACATCAGTTTCAGGCGGTTGCCCGGGAAATACTTTTACAGTTACTGTTAACGTACCGGTTTGCAATGGTCTGGCCATCACAAAAACTGCAAATGTTAATGTTGTTTCTGCGGCTGGAGACCAGATACAATATACAATCACCGTCAAAAATACCGGTACAGCCAATCATACTCATGTGGAGGTAACAGATCCATTTCTGGGTGGCCGGTTAACCGGGCCTGCTTATGGAGATAATGGAAACGGAATTCTTGAGGCTAATGAATCATGGGTATATACCGGAACTTATCGTGTTACCCAGACAGATATTGATGATAATGGAAAACCTACTGTCAGATCAGGTAAAATCATTAATACGGCAACTGTAAATACAGCGGAAGCTCCAGCCCCTTTAACAGCTGTTTCAATGGTAGATATTGTGACTAATGGATCAATTGTTCTGGTTAAAACCGGAGTTATCAGCAGTGATTTTTCTACTATTGTTTATACTTTCAAAATAACCAATACAGGAAGGGTGAAACTCTATAACCTGAATCTGATAGATACAAGGATAGGAGGGAAAATAGAATTACCTGTAAATGAAATTGCAGCAGGGGCTTCCATCACAGTTACCGCTACCTATAAAGTATCAGATGAAGAGAAAAGGGATGGAAGAGTAGTTAATACAGCTACTGTTAACGCAACTACACCATCCGGAGATCCGGTTTCTGATATTTCAGGTACACAAGCAAATAATGATGATCCAACAGTTCACATTATAGTAGATGCACCACAGGCGATAGACGACAAGGCACAAGTTCAGATTAATCAGGTTGTTACCATTAATATTGCTGGTAACGATTTCCCTTCACACCATGGCCTGAACAAAGCCAGCGTAGAAATTAACAGTCGTCCATCAAATGGAAGGATAGATGTTCATAGTGACGGAACTGTCACTTACACACCAGATAGAGGTTATTCAGGAAAAGATGAATTCACCTATTATATATATGATTCTAAAGCTGGAACTCCGAATAAAAGTAACAAAGCATATGTAAATATTACAGTTACCCCAATTGAACTCTTCATCCCAAATACCATTACCCCAAATGGAGATGGTAAAAATGATACGTTCAAAATCATTGGAAGAGAAAGTTTTGATGGTATTGAATTGATAGTTTTCAATCGTTGGGGTAATGAGGTTTACAAGAATAACAATTATCTGGATGATTGGGATGGATCTGGATTAACAGAGGGAACATATTACTATATCATCACGTTGAAAAAAGCCGGCAGCAAGGTGACTAAAAATGGCTGGATACTTATAAAAAGATAAACTGATAATGAAACAACTGTACAAAATATTTCTGTTCATCTGCTCAATCGGTTTATTTTCCGGTCAGGCCACTGCGCAGCAAAATATCCAGTTTTCACAATATATATTCAATACTTTAAGCGTTAACCCTGCATATGCAGGATACAAAGAAGAATGGTTTGCTCAGATGGCTTTACGTAATCAATGGGTAGGTATACAGGGCGCACCTAAAACCGGGCAGATTTCTATTGATGGGATTCTTGATCCTCAGACAACCAAACATGGTGTAGGCTTACAGATTACTTCTGATAAATTAGGTCCGCAGTCTTCAAATTCAATTACACTGAATTACGCATTTCGTATTCAGCTGGATGGTGCCGATACCCGTCGTTTAAGTTTTGGGCTGGGAGTAGGAGCAGCACAATACAGTTTAAATGGAAGTGCGCTTACCTCGGTAGACGGGGGAGACGGAACGATACCAACAGGGGGTTCAAGTAAGCTCGCCCCAGACTTCCGGGCAGGAATTTTTTATACTACCCCATACTGGTACACTGGTATTTCAGCATTGAATCTTTTGAATAATAGTAAATCAGTAGATGATTATAGAAGAAGTGCCGGACTTCCGGATAACATTACACGCAGCAGGCATGTCTATTTTATTGCAGGAGGATTGGTTAATGTTTCTACAGATTTGAGGATCAGACCAAGTATGATGATCAGAGAAGATTTCAAGGGGCCGACCAATGCAGATTTTAATATCATGGCGATATTTAATGATAAACTATGGCTTGGCGGAGGATACCGCACAAGTATTAAAGCATTTAAAAAAGAATATCAGAATACAGATGTAACTAATCAGGCTGCATTGATAGGCATTGCTCAGTTTTATGTGAATGAGCGTTTCCGAATAGGATATTCTTATGATTATGCGCTATCTAAACTCAATGGATACCAGTCCGGGACACATGAAATTACCGTAGGTATTGCCTTTGGAAAAGCACCTAAATCATCTATCTGTCCAAGAGTATTTTAAAGCTTATTTCAGACCAGTTTCAATTCAATAAATTATTATTTGTTCTGAATGAGGTGTAAGAGGATTTCAAGTGCCAGGCTGTCTACATCTTTGCTTGAATTACTTAATACAACTATACCACATTGTTTCTCTTTGGTGAAGCCACTGAAACTTCTGAACCCAGCTGTCCCTCCGTTATGCCAGATTACAACGTCATCATTTAAAAACTGTACGATCCAGGCAAGGCCTCTGCCAAATCCAGGTTGAAGATCAGTTTCCTGATGAGATAATGAGATGTCTTTATTACGGTCCTCCATGTTTGCACGGAGGTAAGTAATCATATCATTGACATTCGATTTTAAGCCGCCGGCAGCTTTGAAAGACCCCATATCCCAATAAAAAGCGTCTTTGCTTTTTTCATCATCATAACCAATCGTCAGAAAATCCTGATGCTTTTTTTTGACTTCATAATTCGTATCGGTCATTTTCAGGGGAAAAGTAATCATCTCCTGAAGAAGGGTTTCAAGAGGAGTCTGATAAATGTTTTCAAGGATTATCCCCAGGATTGCAAAGCCAAGATTTGAATATTCAGCTCTTAAACCGGGAAGTTCATCAGGGACGAAATTCTTAAGATAATCATAAATCATTTCTTTTGAATAATTCTGATATGGATTGTCTTCCTCATAATCAGGGTGGTCTTCAAAATCCTCAGGAATACCTGGTAACCCTGAAGTATGATTGCACAGATCTACGATTTTTATTGGCGTACCCTCAAATTGCAGATTAGGATAATTGCCGGGCAGATACTTTCTGATGTCATCCTTTAATTTTATTTTATTCCCATTTACCGCATGAGCAATCATCAAGGCAGTAAATGTTTTGGAAATCGACCCTATCTCATAAAGTGAGTGTTCATCGGGTAAAATGTTATTTCCTCCCTGTGTTTCTCCGTAAAAGAAAGTTTCAGTATCAATTCCATTCACTACACCAATACTTAAGCCCCTGTTATCAGGATCTCTAAGATATTTAATAGCCATCTCATCTATAAAATGATGCAGCCTGGTTTGTTTTGGATTATTGGATAAGATTGTCAGCGGATCTCTGGGATTCAAAATTATTTCTTCCTGATGAACGGGTTCCCATTCATGATACTCGATAAGATTGTCCGGGGTTATACTTATTTTTAATAATAACTCTCCCGCTCTAAAGTCTACCAGGTATTCTGCCATCTCATTATTCTCAGCGACGTATTTCCAGTGAACAATCTTTCCGAGGATACTTTTTAAATAATGCTTATAAAAATTAACAACAGATTTTTCATTAAAAACCTGCTGAAATTCGGGAGTAAGTAAGGTATATATTTTAGAGAACTGATCATTATTATAATAAGATATCAGCTGACTAACTGCTAAGTTGGAATCCATATTTTAAAGATAGATCGTTTTTTAGGAGTGATTACAGTTCAGAGTGTAATTTTAACCATACATTTTCTGCTACAATTTTGTGTCCTTCAGGGTTTGGATGTATCCCGTCTTTTTGGTTTAGACGAGGGATACCACCCACATCTTTTAACAGAAAAGGAAGGAAGTCCATCTTGTTTTTCTTTGCTAATACAGGAAAAATAGCAGCAAAGCTGCTCGTGTATTTTTCTCCCATACTAGGGGGCATTTGCATCCCTGCAAGTAAAAGCCTGGCTTCTGGATATTTCTTTTTTACCTGATCAATCACAGCCTGCAGATTCGCTGCTGTTTCTTTTACAGGAATACCTCTAAGACCATCATTAGAGCCTAATTCTAAAACGAAGATATCTACTGGTTGCTTCAATATCCATCCGATACGGTTTTTTCCTGCGGCCGAAGTTTCTCCACTTAAACCGGCATTGACAACTTTATAAGGGAGGTGTAAAGAATCAATTTTATGTTGAATCAAAGCTGGGAAAGCTTGTTCAGGATTTACACCCAACCCGGCAGTCAGACTGGTCCCGAAAAATAAAATATGTTTAACCTTTTCTGATTTTTCAGGAGCGGTTGTTCTGGCAGAATCTTTAATTGTATTTTCTGGTGCTTTACGCTCCATATCACCGCAACTACTTAGCATACAGAGACAGATTATTAAAATGATGTAATCATAACGTAACTTATTGCTCTTCATCATACAAAGGGATTGTTTTTTGATATATTTAGTAAGTAACAAAATATCAGTTTTTAAATCAAATATCAATAAATATCATCATTTAACTTTATTTCTTTGGAAACCATACTCAACATAAAAGAAGTCAGTAAACAATATAACACCGCAGCATCTTCACTAACTATACTTGATCATATTAATTTCTCTATTCAAAAAGGGTCTACTGTGGCTATTACAGGCCCTTCAGGTAGTGGTAAAACTACATTATTAGGCTTATGTGCCGGTTTAGACCGGGCAAGTCAGGGGAGTGTAGAGTTAAACCATGTTTTATTGGATACACTTTCGGAAGATGAACGTGCAGCTGTGCGTAATCATTATGTAGGTTTTATTTTCCAGAACTTTCAATTATTACCTACGTTAACTGCTATAGAAAATATTATGGTTCCGCTTGAACTGAGAGGAGAAAAGAATATCCGTCCAAGGGCTATGGAATTATTAGATAAAGTCGGGTTAACGGACCGGGCCAATCACTATCCCGTGCAACTTTCAGGAGGAGAACAACAACGGATTTCCTTAGCAAGAGCCTTTTCCAATACACCTGCTATTTTATTTGCTGATGAGCCAACAGGAAACCTTGATGGCGAAACCAGTGAAAAAGTAATCCGTCTCCTTTTTGATTTAAATAAAGAGGCTGGAACCACATTGGTTATTGTAACCCATGATTTAGAACTGGCATCCCGTACCGACAGGATTATTAAGTTAAAAAGCGGAGTAATAATAGCTGATGAACAAAAGACATATGCCTGATCAACAACCCGTTTTCCGAAAAACCGTTTCTGTTTCCTGGTTATTTAAAATGGCATGGCGGGATAGCCGTAAAAACCGGTCAAGACTGTTCCTTTTCACCTCCTCCATAATTTTAGGTATTGCAGCTCTTGTCGCAGTTTATTCTTTTGGGGATAATTTGCAGCGGGATATTGATGAACAGGCTAAGGCCTTAACTGGTGCAGACCTAATCATTGACAGTCGTAAAGCTATTAGCGAGCCTGTAATGGCTATGTTAGATAGCCTGGGGGATCAAAGGGCAAAGGAGCAGAGTTTTCCTTCTATGCTTTATTTTATCAAAGGGCAGGGAAGCCGATTGGTTCAGATCAAAGCCTTAAAAGGAAAATATCCTTTTTACGGAGCTATAGAAACTACACCAGCAGCAGCGGCTAAGCGATGGTATCAGGGTAGAAATGCACTGGTTGACAAGACCGTGATGCTGCAGTTTAATGCTAAACCAGGTGATTCTATCCAGGTGGGGAAACTTAATTTTGCTATTGCAGGTTATCTGGATCAGGCTCCCGGACAGATTGGAGTTATGGCTTCAATTTCGCCGGTAGTTTATATCCCTTTTAATTATCTTCCTCAAACAGGCCTTGCCCAATTTGGCAGCCGGATTCATTATTCTTATTATTATAAGTTTGAGCGGCAAGCTGATATTCCAATACTGTTGAAAAAGATTCAGCCTGTTCTGGATAAGGAAGGGTTAGACCACGAAACAGTGGAGTCTAAAAAGCAAAATACAGGTCGTGCATTTCAAGATCTTAATCAGTTTCTTTCTCTGGCAGGGTTTATCGCCCTGTTATTAGGGTGTATTGGAGTAGGAAGCGCTATTCATGTTTATATTAGCGAAAAATTAGGTGCAATAGCTACTTTACGTTGCCTGGGTATGAGTGCCCGGGAGGCATTTTTTATCTATTTGATTCAGCTTACCTTTATCGGGTTTGCGGGTGCAATTTCAGGTGCTGCAATTGGCACCGGGCTACAATTCCTATTGCCCTATGTACTCAAAGATTTTCTGCCTGTAGACTTTACGATGCATATCTCATGGGCGGCAATTTTACAGGGAATTGTCACAGGCGTATTCATTGCCATACTTTTCGCACTTCCTTCTTTAATTGCTGTACGTAAAGTATCTCCGCTAAATGCAATAAGACTATCATTTGAGCAGGCTAAGGAACGCATTGACCCTTTAAAAATGATAGTTTACCTGGTTATCTTTTTATTTATACTTGGCTTCAGTTATCTGCAGATGAGCAACTGGTTTCAGGCTATGGTCTTCTCATTAAGTCTTTTGATTACTATATTGATATTTTATGGATTATCAGTCCTGTTATTAATGCTGGTGAAAAAAGCACTTCCTCCGGGAATAGCGTATATATGGCGTCAGGGATTCTCCAATTTATATCGCCCCAATAATATGACCCTTATGCTGATTATAGCGATTGGTTTATCTACTACATTAATCACTACCTTGTATTTTGTTCAGGGAATTCTTGTGAATAAGGTGACATTATCCTCTGGAAAAGTTCAACCTAATATGGCGCTTTTTGACATTCAGGGTGACCAGGTTAAATCCGTAAATACTTTGGCCAGACAATATCATCTGCCACTAATGAACCAGGTTCCTGTGGTAACTATGCGCCTGGAGGAAATTAATGGCAAAACAGCTTCACAACTCGCATTGGCTGATAGTTTGAAACATGAAAAAGATGCTGACAATGGCAAAGTGAAAAGGGAGAATTCTGCCTCTGCTTTTAAAAATGAAATCAGAGCGAGTTATCAAACCAAACTGACCAGTGCAGAAAAGATTACCAGTGGAACATGGATCGGGCGGGTAAAATCTCCTGGTGATCAGGTCTATATTTCTTTGGACGAACGTTACGCAGAACGAATCGGTGTGAAAATAGGAGATAAAATGCTTTTCAATGTTCAGGGGATGATGATTCCTGCAATTATAGGAAGTTTAAGGAGTGTGGAATGGGGTAGGATACAGACTAATTTTCGTGTTATATTTCCAGCCGGAGTATTGGAAGATGCGCCACAATTTCATGTACTGATGACTAAAACACCTGATACTAAAATTTCGGCTAAATTTCAGGCTGCCGTAGTCAGGAAATTCCCTAATATTTCTGTAATTGATCTGGGGCTGGTTTTACAGGTGCTGGATACTTTATTAGGCAAAATCAGCTTTGTGATTCGCTTTATGGCCTCATTCAGTATTATTACAGGTTGGATCGTTTTAATTTCTGCTGTCCGGAGCAGCAAAAATCAAAGGCTTCGTGAAATTGTATTGTTAAGGACGATTGGGGCAAAAAGCATACAGATTCTTGCTATTACGGCTATTGAATATTTGTTTTTAGGTTTGCTGGCTTCCCTTGCCGGAGTGATCATTGCAATGGCCGGAAGCTGGGCGCTGGCTGCGTATATTTTTAATACCAGTTTTACTCCCCAGCTTTTTCCGGTGCTGCTCTTATTTAGTTCAATAACCCTGATTGTAGTAATTACTGGAATGCTAAGCAGCAGGGGAGTGTTAAAATATCCACCTTTAGAAGTCTTAAGAAAAGATAGTTAGAATAAAATATGATTGAACTGAACAAATCGGAACAATGTTTGCATATTGTGGGAAATTTAAATTAACACACCAAAAACAATTATGAAGAAAAGAATACACGTGCTGGAAGATGATCAGGATATCAGGTACATTATTGAATTTTTGTTAAAAGATGAAGGCTATGAATTACAATTATCATCAAGTTTTGCTGAACTGAAAAGTAAACTTAATGATGCCCTTCCTGATTTGTTTATTATAGATGTGATGTTGCCTGATGGAAATGGAATTGAAATTTGTGATGATTTGAAAACTGATATTTTTACTAAACATATTCCTGTTATTGTGATGTCAGCTAATCCGGAAAGTAAAGAAAAAAGTGTTGCTGCAAGTGCTGATGCTTATATCAGTAAACCGTTTGACCTGGATTATGTGGTTAAAAGAATAGAAACATTATTAGCTAAAACAGCTAAACTAATTTAGCTGATCAATTAAATTTTAAGCGCCTTTTGTCTAATTTTATCAAATGATGATTTTACTTGAAAATGAAAATATCAAAGTAGCTGTTGCGGCAAAAGGTGCAGAGTTACAAAGTATCCAGAGTAAGCTGACTGGCCTGGAATATTTATGGAAAGGTGATTCAGCTTACTGGGGGAAATTCAGTCCTGTTCTTTTCCCCATTGTAGGTGGATTAAAAAACAATACTTATCGTGTCGGAAATCAATCTTATCAGCTTCCCCGTCATGGCTTTGCCAGAGATCTTGAATTTGAAGCTGAGCAGATCAGTAAAACAGAGGCTGTATTTACATTGGTTAATAATGAAGAAACGCTGAAGATTTATCCTTTTGAATTTAAATTCAGTTTACGGTATAAACTTTCAGGTGCATCAGTTTCCTGTACTTATGAAGTAAATAATCCTGGAGAAACAGATCTTTTATTTTCTGTTGGGGGACATCCGGCTTTCGCTGTTCCTTTAACGGCAGATACATTATATGAAGATTACTATCTGGATTTCTCACAGGATGAATCTCTGAATATTCATCAGATAGAAGATAACCTGATCAGTGACGAGGTCCTGATTCTGCAATTAAATGATCGAAAACTAAGCCTGCAGCATGAGTTATTTTATAATGATGCATTAGTAATGAAAGATCTGAAAAGCACTTCTATTAAAATAAGGAATACCAAAAACCAGCACGGACTTAATTTCCGTTTTATAGATTTTCCTTTTTTTGGTATCTGGGCTGCTAAAGATGCTGATTTTGTTTGTCTGGAACCCTGGTGCGGAATTGCCGATGGTATTCATCATAACCAGCAACTCAGCGATAAAGAAGGTATACAATCTTTATCGCCAGGTCTTGACTGGAAACGGAGCTGGGAAGTCGAGGTTTTATAACACACTGACTTTAATACTGGATGCCTTATCCTTTTTGAAATATACACGGTGGGTTGCTTTTTGAAAG
Source organism: Pedobacter cryoconitis (assembly GCF_014200605.1). Classification (GTDB taxonomy): domain Bacteria; phylum Bacteroidota; class Bacteroidia; order Sphingobacteriales; family Sphingobacteriaceae; genus Pedobacter; species Pedobacter cryoconitis_B. The sequence continues at coordinate 860,831 of NZ_JACHCE010000001.1, forward strand.
TCAGCCTCCGTGGCTTTATAAATATTAACAAATTTTTGAGGGTTACGATCTACCAGCGGGAACCAGGAGCTTTGAACCTGAACCATAATTTTATGTCCCTTTTTAAAGCAGTGCGCTGCATCCTGCATATCGAATTTGACTTCAGTTACTTCACCAGGAACCATAGGCTCTGGATTTGCGAAACTATTTCTAAATTTAGACCGCATAACCTCACCACGTACTAATTGTTGGAAGCTACCCATTTTGGTATGAGGATTTGGACTGTCATCTGGCGCATCGCCAGGATATACATCAATCAGTTTTACAATAAAGTCGGCATCAGTACCAGTTGTAGAAACGAATAAATCGGCAAAAAGGTGGCCTGAGATGACGACGTCGTTTTCAAGTATTCCTGTTTGATAAACCAGTACATCAGGTCTGGAAGCAGCGAAACGTTGATCTTCATACATAAAATCACTGCCTCTGTCAATCCTTATTTCATTTGTATAAGGAACCGGTTTGTCAGGGTCGCTGATAAATTCGTCATATTCTTTGGTGTTTTCTATAGGCTGTTCAAAAGAAAGTTTTCCGTTAGCATGAAAATAAAGGCGTTTTTCTTTTGCTTCAGCTGGTGGCCAGGCTGTATATTTTTTCCATTGATTAGAGCCTGTTTCAAATATGGTGGCTTTTGGCAGATCAGGATCAGTGGTCCCTTTCAGATAATGGTTGAAAAAGGCAAGTTCAATTTGTTCTCTGTAATAAGGACCAGTTTCTGAATAAAACCTTACATTTCCTAAGTAATCATTATTGCCTCTTATCCAGCTTCCATGTGTCCAGGGCCCCATAACAAGATAGTTTGGTTCAGCTGGTTTATTCTTTTCAATACCAGCAAAAGTTTTTAGCGGTCCATATAAATCCTCCTGATCAAACCATCCGCCAACAGTCATTACCGCTGGTTTAATATTTTTAAGATAAGGAACTGGCGTACGTGAAGCCCAAAAACTATCATAGGTTTCATTATCAACCATTTCATTCCAGATCAGGTTTTTTCTTTTGAAATATCTCTCATTTACATTTTTCAGAGGCCCCAGGTTTTTATAAAACTCATAAGCATCAGGAGTGCCGTATGCAGTGAATTTATCTGCATGATCTGGTGTTGGCTGTGGTCTGGGAGCCCCGTAATAAGATAAAAAAGAGAAAGTCCCCATTAAGAAAAATGCCCCATTATGATGGCGGTCATCTCCCATAAACCAATCTGTCACAGGGGCTTGAGGAGATACTGCCTTTAGTGCAGGATGGGCGTCAATGGTTGTCATTGTTGCGTAGAAACCAGGCGCAGAAATTCCCCAGGTCCCAACTTTTCCATTATTTCCCGGTACATTTTTAATCAGCCAGTCTATGGTATCATAACTGTCCGTGGTTTCATCTATATCTGTCTTTTTCTTCTTATTTGGAATATAAGGACGGGTAGCCACAAAATCTCCTTCAGACATATATCTGCCTCTTACATCCTGATATACAAAAATATATCCGTCTCTTGCGAAAACCATAGAGGGGCCTAAACTTGGTTTATATACCTCTGGGCCATAAGGACCCGCACTATAAGGTGTACGGTTATACATAACCGGATATTTCTTTGTCTTATCCTTTGGGACATAAATTATAGTAAACAGCTTTATGCCATCCCGCATAGCGATCTGTTTCTCAATTTTTGTATAATGAGTGGTAATATAAATTTCATTATCAACGTTGGCAGTCGTTTTTTGAGCAGAAGCACCAAAAGATAACATAGAGATTGCAGCTGATAAAATATAGGTTTTCTTAGCTAAAGATTTCATAATGGCAAAATAATCAAATTCTACTATTTATGGTCATGTGAACAAGATCTGTTTAATTTCCAATTGATCAGGTGAGCTGCTGCAACTGTAAATCCACCTAAAGGAATCAGGATGGGTTCCAGACTTGTTATACCTGAAAAATGGCCAATGCCAATAAGGGCAAAACCAGTAAATAACACAAAAAATGGAAGTAATTTATGATGCTGTTTGCGGTAAGACATACTTAATGAAAGCGTGCCTAAAAAAACAGAAATGATAATCATCGTAATTTCTACCCATTCGTTACTTAAAAATTCAAGACCAAGAAGGGGCAGGGCGGTTAAAAATATAGGAACTAAAGCACAATGAATAGCACATAAAGCAGAAGCAGTCATTCCAAGATGATCAAGGTGCTGTGATGTTTTTGATAAAGCCATATACGTAAAAATTAATGATGATATAAAGAGCTACAAATATAGAAGCAACTTTATTGCATTAAGTGTGACGTATGTCATTTTTTAGCTAATGTTATTGGAATGAACCTTAGAGCAGATTTAATCGGTTACAATTTAAGAATAGAGAGAGTTTTTGAATCTTTTGGCCAGTAAGCCTGTAGCCAGCTCAGGATCAATATCTTCGGTTATGATGCCTGCTTTTCCATAAGCCTGGTGTTGAATACAGTTTCCGTCAGGTCCTATGATTGAACTTGCCGATTCAGCGTAAAGAGAAGCGAAATTCGAACTTGCCATGTATATTGTATTTTCCATAGCCCTCATCATGACCGCTTTTTCGTAATAGGGATTATTTTTTGCACCCCATTCTGTCAGCCTTATGCCGTCTGTGTTGCTTCCTGTAAAATGTGGATGAAATACTATTTTAGCGTCATGCTGTGCTGCCCATCTTACAGATTCCGGATAGCGGAATCCTTCGTGACAAATCGTAATTCCAAACTTCAACCCATTTACCTCAAAAAGCTTACGTTCTGTACCTGGAATCCATAAGTTATCCTCAGAGGGGTCTAATTGATTTTTGGTCTGATAGCCTAATATTTCTCCGCTAGCCGACAGCACATAGGCTAAATTTAAAATTCCGCCGGTGTGGTGCCAGTCCATTGGCAAGATAATGGCAATAGTATTTTCTGCAGCAATTTTAGCTGCTTTAAGCAGTGCCTCTTGTAGTTTTTCGGGTGAACGGTCTTCAGGAGCATATCCCATTCCGGGGTAACCTGGAAGATATGATTCTGGAAAGCAAATGATTTCAGCTTTTTTCTGAGCTGCTTCTTTTACCAGTTTTTCAAGCCAGTAAAGACCATCGCAGATCGACTTTGGAAATGGAGGGGATGCTAAAGCTATTCTGATCATATGAAGCAAATATGATTAAAACGGTTTTAATTTGCTAGTACATCAATAACATTATTCTTTAATATAATAGCCGATATTCATATCTGCATTTGGTACTAAATTATTCCAGATCATTCTTACGCCATCATCGCTGTCTTTATATTTAAATTCAATCGTTCTGCGGAGTCTGTTAACAGTTCCGCATTCTTTTGGAGAAAGATAAAAATCATGTTCCTGAAAGAACTCCATCAGCCTGTTGAAATTCTTTTGCAGATATTTATCCGTCTGACTGAGTTTTGTTAACTCTCTGATATGTGCTACAATTGTAGAATGTTTGACCTGTGCTTTGAGGTCCGGAATCAGATCAATCAAACCATCTTCGGAAATCACAACCAGTACCGTTTGTGCTTTATTGATCATATGCTCATAATATCTGACTGCCGAATTGTATCTGGCACCTCTGGATGAATCACCGTTGGCAGAGGCTATGCCATCTAAAATAACGCCTATGGCATGACAGGTACAATCAATATCAATAAGTACAGCCCCATCAATAGAAGTAATCTGATGGATAATATCTTTATTGATCCGCATAGGTTTAATCTTGAAACACTGGCTGCTTAACCTGACTGCCTCACGGTCTGCTTCAGAAGAGATCGCTAATATAGTTCCATGTTTCTGTTTTGTTGCCTCCATGGTGATCTCCCAGAGTGCGTTTAATTTTGATTTCTCAATTCCCTGAAACACTCTTTTTAAACTGGAATAGAATTTCTCCCTATTGATTTTTTCATTATGTAATGCCGGCATCCTAAAGGAAACAGACATCATAATGTGATCATTATGCAGAACTTCCCAATGGAAATGTTTAGTAAAATGGATAATGAATAAAGACTCTTCGTGAAAATTATACTTTCCGGTTAATTGGCCTAAACCATAAATCCATACCGAATCCGAGAGCATCATTTGTTTGTTATCGGCCAGTTCCAGAAATTTTCTCATCTTCCTGAAATCCTTGATATGAATAGGGTTTTCCAGTAACATCGTCACCTTAACATTGGGATGCTGCTGACGGGCAATAACCATTTTTCCAAAACCTTCTTCTCCTTCATATTTTAAAGAAGAGATCGTGTTACAGGCATCAAACAAAACATGCAGGCCGCCTGGGTTTTGTCCGGCAAGTGAAACCGTGGTCAGGAAATCATGCCCGGCTTTACTGACCAGCTCATCACGGCTTTTGGCCAGCACATTAAAATCTGATTGAGGTTTTGTCTTCAGTGCATTTGCACCTGCATCCAGATATACTTTGATAATACTTTCTAAAAAGGACCTGCTTATACACTGGCCACAGGGAAGAGTGTTTTTTGTCAGATAATAAAATGTACTTAATATCTGTCTGCTCAGTTCCAGAACTGCATAAACCAGGTAACCATTGACATAAACTGGTTCAGAAATGAAGTTTACATTGTTTTTGCCATTGACATGTGACCTTAAAATGCGTTGTATTTCTGTGGTATATGCTGTATTCAGAAGCCCGGTATGGTTCTCTTTTTCCTCCTCATTTTCTTGTTTGACCAGCAGGCTATGCTGGATGCTAAGGGCTTTAAGAGAAACAAAATCTTTCATATAATACTCGCAATCCGGACATTCCAGACTCACAAAAGGAAGATGCATATCCGGTTTTAGCAATACGCCAATCAGGAAGACTTTGGGCGAAAGTCTGTCATCTAAAGAATTGAAGAGTTCTTCTGCAGCTAACTGTAAAGAGATCTGGCAATGCTGCTGATGCTCCCAAATTGTATTATTCACGCCTGTCATACTTAGTATCGGATTATTAAAGTAGCGTTCTGGCTATAATAGATTGGGTTTAAAATGATTAATGAATGATTAACAGCAAATATATTTGAAATTTCCCATCTCAATTGTTAAAGAAAGTTAATTAGGTGATGCATAAATCACTACATTAGTTATACAAAATATCAATCAACCTAATGCAACCATATAAAGCCTCTAACACTGCCTTAAGTGCAGCTATTCTTGTAGCGTCCTTAGGCTATTTCGTAGACATTTACGATCTTTTATTATTCAGTATCGTCCGTATCCCCAGTTTAAAATCACTGGGACTTAGTGGCACTCAATTAACAGATACCGGCATCATGTTATTAAATACTCAAATGATTGGAATGCTGATCGGGGGTATATTATGGGGGATGCTTGGAGATCGAAAAGGCCGTTTATCCGTGCTGTTCGGATCTATATTCCTTTACTCAATGGCTAATATAGCCAATGGTCTGGTACATTCTGTAAACGCTTATGCGTTCTGGCGTTTTATTGCAGGTCTGGGACTTGCAGGAGAACTGGGTGCAGGAATTACACTGGTTGCAGAACTAATGCCTAAAGAGAAAAGAGGGTATGCAACAACAATTGTTGCCTCAGTGGGTGTGAGTGGTGCAGTAGTTGCCTATTTCATTGCACAGATTTTTGACTGGCGTACTTCATTTTTTATTGGTGGAGGTTTAGGGCTTTTATTGCTTTTACTAAGAATTGGCGTGGCAGAATCAGGCATGTTCAGTGAGTCTAAAGAGGCAAGCAACAGAGGTGATTTTTTTGCGCTGTTCCGGAATAAAACGCAGTTTGTCAAATATATCAGATGTATCATGATTGGTATCCCCTTGTGGTTTGTTGTCGGGGTGCTTATTACCTTATCTCCCGAATTTGGTAAAGTATTACGTGTGCAGGGCGAAGTTAGCGCAGGAGCTGCTGTAGCCTGGTGTTACGGGGGGATTGTAATCGGTGATATTGCGGGCGGGCTAATCAGTCAATGGTTAAAAAGCAGAATTAAAGTCGTTTATATTTTTCTTGCGATGGCTACCCTTGGGATTATTGCCTATTTCACACTTTATGACCTTACTTTACAGCATTTTTACTGGTTATGTGGTGGAATTGGTTTAACAGTAGGCTATTGGGTCATTTTTATGACTATTGCTACAGAACAGTTTGGTACAAATATAAGAGCTACAGTAACCACTACAGTTCCAAATTTTGTACGTGGTGCTGTTGTGCCGCTCACGCTTCTTTTCCAATTATTAAAAGGTGTTTATGGTGGAAATATCATCCATTCGGGGATCACAGTAGCCATCATTAGTCTTGCTGTTGCATTCTATGCCTTAAGCAGGATGAAAGAAACCTTTTCCAAGGACCTGGATTATGTAGAAGAGTTTTAAAGATTTTGCTGATGACATACTAAATTCATCTTTTGGAATAAAATTTTGCATCAGAAAGGTTAAAGTCTAAATTGCAGCTTAATCAATAATTATGCAATACATTTTAGGAATAGACATTGGGACCGGAAGTACTAAAGCTGTAGCGGTAGGGACAGATCATAAAGCTTTCGATAGCAGTCAATATTTTTATCCAACTAATGTGGCGCAGCCCGGTTACAGCGAACAAGACCCTGAATTAATCTGGCAGGCTTTTCAGCAAAGTATTGAGACGATGGTTTCAAAATTGAAATCCAGTCCTGCAGCAATCAGTTTAAGCTGTGCAATGCATAGCGTGATTGCAGTGGATGAGAACTGTCAGGCACTGGCACCAATGATGACCTGGGCAGATAGCAGAAGTACAGGAGTCGCAGATGCTTTATTAGCTTCCGCTTTGGGTGCTGAATTATATAAAGCAACCGGAACACCTGTTCACTCTATGTCTCCATTATGCAAAATCAGCTGGATCAGAGAAAATCAGCCTCAACTTTTTAGTACGGTTTATAAATTCATATCGATTAAAGAGTATATCTGGTATCGTCTGTTCAATACCTTTGAAATAGATCATTCTGTAGCTTCCTGTACGGGGTTGATGGATATAAAAAAACTGACCTGGTATCCGGAGGCTTTAAGCGTTGCGGGAATCAAAGCAGAACAACTTTCAGTTTTGGTAAGTACTGGTTATTTAAGAAGAGATTTTGATCCTGTTAAAACATTGCCATTTTTAGCAAAAGGAACACCCTTTGTCATTGGGGCAACAGATGGCTGTCTGGCAAATCTGGGAACAGGTGCTATAAAACCTGGAATAGCAGCTTTAACGATAGGTACAAGCGGGGCATTAAGAGTAGCAGGAAGTTCTGCTGTAGTCAATGAAAAAGCAATGAATTTTAGTTACCGTCTGGATGAGGAAATATTCATCAATGGAGGGCCGGTAAATAACGGTGGAATAGCTTTGAAATGGCATTTAAAAAATATTCTTCAAAAGACAGAGCTTAATGCAAGTGATTATAGTGAGACACTCAGCAAAACTGAGGCTATTGACCCGGGAGCTGAAGGGTTGATTTTTCTGCCTTATCTGCAAGGAGAGCGGGCTCCGATATGGGACTCTAAAAGCTGCGGCACATTTTTTGGAATGCACCTGAATCATCAGACGCCTCATTTTACCCGCGCATTGATTGAGGGAATATGCTTTGCGTTAAATGATGTTTTATTATCCTTAGCCAATTCGGGACAAGAAATAAAGCAATTGAATGTAAGTGGGGGTTTTGTTACTTCAACTATCTGGCTACAGATCATGGCTGATATTACCGGTAAAAAACTATTGTTATATAGTGTGGAGGATGCTTCGGCAGTAGGAGCTGCTTATCTTGCTTTTAAATCAACGGGTCTTTCAGCAGGTTATCCTTTGCCCGATCAGCAGCATATCACTTATATTGAGCCTGATCAAAAAAATCACACTATTTATAAAACCTATTTTAATTTTTATCAAAAGATATATCAGCAGTTAAAAGGGGTGATGCACGAAATGCATGATTTTCAAAACAAGGATTAGTCAAACAGATAAAAATGGACCTGTCTTAAAATAAAAAAGCTGTTAATCTTAGGATAAGATTAACAGCTTTTTTATCATATGATTTAAGCCTATTGATGAACTGAATTGTAATTCTTTACCAATGCAGCTATAGATTTTACATCAAAATATTCTATTCCTTTAATCCGTTCTGTCAGATCTTTATCGTCAGACATCTTCTCCATTAAAATGTTTTTAATATACTGGGTATTGGTATCTGAGTTGTCCGGAGTAATTTCCATCATTTCGCCAGCCCCAGGTCCTTCTATATAATATAATGCACGGCGTTCTCTTCTTGGTCTGTCATCATCATCACCCCTGCCACCAAAACTTACACCACCACCAATTCCAACACCACTGTAACCACCTGTTCCAATACCAAGGCCTATAGATGGAGAGAAGCGCACACGGCGTTTTGGTTTTTCAACAGGACCTACATTTCCTCCCATGGAATACAAATTAAGTTTTCCTGTTTCTACCAATTTGAAAAAACGGTAACCAGTTTTCTTATTTGCTACAAAAGGTTTGCTGACAAAGGTATCTCCATTCCACAAAAATTCTTTAATATCCTTTGCACTGTATTTCTCAACTGTTCCATCATCTTTTTTAAGACCCACAGTAAGAAAATCAGTTCCCTGTATTGTCCCCCTGACGAAATTGCCAGTATCAATCACTACAGCATCCTGTGCTGAGGCGGCAAGTGCCAGCAGAGAAAAGAGTACCAGGGTACTCATATATTTTATTAGTTTCATCTAATTTATTTATACCCAAATAACGTAAATTATTTACTATTTGTTGTCATAGGTAGTTCAGATATATAAAATGCCCTGAATAATTTCAGGGCATTTGAATGATTTATTCTTTAAGAAGCTATTTAATTTTAAACAGTTTCTAAGACCTAAGCTGCTTTTTTTGCAGGTGTAGTCATTTTACTTGTTGTTGTCTTTTTTGCAGGCGCTGTTTTGTTTGTTTTGAAACGTTTATCTGGCGTTCCATCTTTTTTCAATGGCTGCTTGTTCTTTTTATAACGCATGTCCTTTGAACCATCTTTTTTTGTCTGAGCGAATGTTTGCGTGGTTGTAAAAGCCATTACAGCCAACAGCATCATAACAATTAGTTTTTTCATATTGTGGTTTCTTTAAATTTACATGAAGCTATAAAACATTTCTCATATTTCATACTGAATTATTATTGGCTTGTTTCTTGCTTCTTACTGGTTTACATACAAATAACGTACCATGACGAAACAACTTTTAGCAATTGTAATTACAGCCTGCACCTTATGGGGATGCAGCAATTCAAAAACTTCTGAGAAATTAAATGCAGACAGTCTGAGTAAAGACAGCTTAACTATGGGTGGCGTAAAAACTGATACCACAAAAATGGGTGATCAGCACAATTCTATGAACTCCGTAGACTGGGATGGTATCTATAAAGGGATTGTTCCTTGTGCAGACTGTGAAGGCATTGAAACTACAATAGTATTAGGTAAAGAGCTTACATATAGCATTAAAACCAAGTATCTGGGTAAAAGTGATGCTAAGGTTTTTGAAGAGAAAGGAAAATTCAGCTGGGATAAATCCGGTCAGATCATTACATTAAATGATATCAAAGACGGCCCAAACAAATATTTTGTAGGAGAGAACAAGATCATACAATTGGATATGGAAGGTAAAGAGATTACAGGAAAACTTGCAGATCACTATGTTTTGAAAAAATAGAGTAAAACTTTCCGAAATGTAAAAAGGGATTAGCATATGCTAATCCCTTTTTACGCTAATAGCGTTTTAAATAATAAAAAATGCTGTTATTCTGTTACTCTTTTTAAACCGAATTTCTCGATTTTGCTATACAGGTGACTGCGTTGAATATCGATATCGTCTGCAGTTTTAGAGACGTTCCAGTTGTTTTTTTCCAGTTTAAACTTGATAAATTCTCTTTCTGCATGATCTTTATAATCCTGGAAATTAGTGAATTTATCATAATTGGTTGTCCCGGATGAAGAACCGTTAACGCTTCCATTATGACCATGGTTAGCTGCGCCAATATTTGTTCCACCACCCGGATTAGCAAATGCGGTTACTTCATGTTCTGAAATTACTTTATCACTTAAAATAATCAGACGTTCAATCATATTATGTAACTCACGTACGTTTCCTGTCCACGGTAAGTTTTGTAAAGCAACCATTCCAGCTTCACTTATCTTTTTAACAGGCATGCCGTAATCTTTACAGATGTCCTCTAAAAAGCTCATAGCGATCTCAGGAATATCTTCTCTGCGTTCAGTTAAATGAGGTACATGGATATTGATTACATTCAGACGGTGGTATAAATCCATTCTGAAATTACCATCTTCAATTTCTTTCATCAGGTCTTTGTTCGTTGCAGCAAGTACACGAACATTAACTTCTAATTCTTTCTCACCGCCAACACGTGTGATTTTATGTTCCTGCAATGCACGAAGTACTTTTGCCTGGGCTGACAGACTCATATCCCCGATTTCATCCAGGAATAAAGTACCACCATTAGCCAGTTCAAATTTACCAATGCGTTGTTTTACAGCCGAAGTAAATGATCCTTTTTCGTGACCGAAAAGTTCACTTTCTATCAATTCTGATGGAATTGCTGCACAGTTAACTTCAATTAAAGGGCTTTCAGAACGGTTTGATTTTTCATGTAACCAACGGGCTACCAATTCTTTACCACTTCCATTTGCACCTGTAATCAATACACGGGCTTCAGTAGGGGCAACGCGCTCAATAGTTTCTTTAATTTTATTGATATTCTCTGAACTGCCCAGAATATCTCTTGTTTTACTAACCCTGCGTTTTAATACTTTAGTTTCAGTAACCAGATTGCCTCTGTCCAGTGCATTTCTGACAGTAATTAGTAAACGGTTTAAATCAGGTGGCTTAGAGATGAAATCAAAAGCTCCTTTTTTGCTCGCTTCAATTGCTGTCTCTACTGTACCATGACCTGAGATCATAATAAATGGTAAATCAGGACTGTAGGCCAATGCTTGCTCAAGCACTTCCATACCATCCATCTTATTCATTTTTATATCACACAGAACCAGATCGTATTTCTTTTTTTTAATCAGATCTAATCCATCAACTCCATTATCAATATCTTCAACCTCGTAATTCTCATACTCTAAGATCTCACGTAATGTGCTTCTTATCGCACGTTCATCATCAATTATTAATAATTTAGCCATAGGGTATGTTAGTCTTTATCGGATACGAATATATTTACTAATTATGAAAAAATGCAGATTAAATAAAAAAATGCAAGCCTGTAAGCCGGGTTCTGTACCCTGATAAATCAGGGCTTCTACCATTAATCTACTATAAACGTTGCCATTTATCTCTAACGACCTACCCACTGACATCGGACGAGCAGCCCTACATGCGTCAGCCTATTTGGTCTTTCAACTCCCGGGGTTTACCAGCCTTTCCAGTCACCTGGAAAATTCGTGAGCTCTTACCTCGCGATTTCAACCTTACCTGTGCCCTTTACAGGCCATCGGCGGTATATTTTCTGCGGCACTTTCCATAATTCAGGTCTTCAATCCCAAACCTCTTCCCGTTAGGAAGCGAGATGCTCTGTGTTGCCCGGACTTTCCTCTTTAAGATGCTAAAAGCATTACTTACAGCGATAGAACAGCTTGCATTTTGCGCAAAGATACAAAAAAATGTTACTTACAGTTCTTAAGATCATTTTCTACCTGCTGATTCGTGTACATTCCCTGTTGATGTCCAAAAGCATTGGTAATATAAACGATTACCTGGGCAAGATCGATGTTGGCCAGGTTAAATTCTGGCATTTTACCTTCATAGACCTGTCCATGTACGGTAACGGGTGCAGAAAGTCCATTCTTAATGATGCAGGCAAGTTTTTCCTTATTGGCTTTCATGAAAACACTATCAGTAAGGGGAGGGGTCAAAGCACCAAGTCCTTCTCCTTTAGCACCGTGGCAATTCTGACAATGTTTGATGTAAAGGTCTCTGCCATTAACATAATAGGCATCCTTTTGTACTGTTTCGGCAGTTTGGCAAGAATAAAACATGCTGATCAGCGTCAGCGAAACCAGGCTGATTAATATAAATTTCCTCATCTCTATTTTTTACCCTCAGCTAATAAAACCGGAATATCTTTTTCCAGCTGTGCTACCTGTTCAGGATTTGTTCCATCATAAGCGCCGCGGATTCTTCTGTCTTTATCAATTAATACTAAATATCCCTGGTGCACGTAACCATCTCTGTTTGTACTATCCACATTGACAGCAACCAGGTAACTTTTCTCAGCCAATGTATATACACTATCTTTAGGGCCATATACAAATTGCCATTTCGGGCCATCCACACCCAGCTTCTGAGCATACTTTTTAAGCACTGAAGGGGTATCATATTTAAAATCTATCGTATGTGATAAAAACATGACATCAGGATTATCTTTGAACTTTTCTGACACCATTTTCAGGTTCCTGTGCATAATAGGGCAGATACTAGTGCAAGAAGTGAAAAAGAAGTCTGCAATATAAACTTTATCTTTAAAGTGCTCATTTGTAATATATACGCTATCCTGATTCAGGAATTTAAAGGCCGGGATAGTTTGATATATTGTGTCAACACCTGCTGTACCGTCACTGTTTTTAACGGTTTTAGTGTCTCTTAAGCCGTAAATCGGAAGTTTTCTTTCTTGCTGACAAGAAGAAGCGAACAGCATGACAGCCAGTAAAATAGCGCAGATAAGGGTGGATTGAGGTCTCATAATAAAATTTATTGTTCGGGCAAAGGTACGCTACTGTAAAAATAAAGTGTAATGTAGCTGTAAATATTTATTAGTTTTGCGCCAAGAATTGTAATGCTTAATGAGAAAGAGATATAATGCTGCCATAACAGCTTTGGGAGGATATGTACCGGAAACCATTTTAACCAATCACGATCTGGAAAAAATGGTGGATACGAATAGTGACTGGATTATTTCAAGAACTGGTATCCATGAGAGAAGAATTATTAATGATGCTTCACTTGCAACCTCCGATTTAGCTACCATGGCAGTGAAAAGGTTACTAGAAGATGGTAACATCAACCCTGACGAAATTGAATGCGTAATTGTAGCTACGGCTACTCCGGATTATATTATGGTATCTACCGCAAGTATAGTATGCGAAAAAGCAGGCTTAAAAAATGCATGGGGTGTTGATTCTAACGCAGCTTGCAGCGGCTTTCTTTACGCCCTGACACTGGGTGCAAGTTTAATTGAAAGCAATCGTTATAAAAACGTGATTGTCGTTGGTGCTGATGCAAACAGCTCTATTGTAAATTACGAAGACAGGAATACCTGTATTCTTTTTGGTGATGGTGCCGGAGCGGTTCTGCTTGAGCAGACAGAATCAGAAATAGGTCTGGTAGATAATGTATTCAGAACTGATGGTGTGGGTAAAGAACATCTGATTGTTACTGCAGGTGGTTCGTTGAATCCATCGTCATCTGATACTTTAGATAAAAAACTGAATTACATTTCTCAAAATGGAAGGATAGTTTTTAAGGCTGCAATCGAAGGAATGACGCAGACCTGTACGGAGATCATGGAAAGAAACAGCCTGGAGACTAAAGATATCAACTGGCTGATCCCGCATCAGGCTAACCTGAGAATTATTCAGGCAGTAGGTGATAAATTAGGTTTAACACCAGATCAGGTAAAAGTTAATATCCAGCTTTACGGTAATACAACTGCTGCAACAATCCCATTATGTATGTGGGAATTTAAAGAAGATTTCAAAGAAAATGATAACCTGTTGCTCACCGCTTTTGGTGCAGGATTCTCCTGGGGTGCAACTTATTTAAAATGGGGTAAGTTAAGGGGGTAACAAATCAATGCTGACACGCTTTACAGCTATATTACTTTTAATGTGTTCGGTTTCAGTAAGCCTGTCGGGACTTTTTGTCTTTGCAGGTTTCGAAATGAACGAGGGGTATATTGCTAAAGAGCTTTGTGTAAACAAAGATAAGCCACAATTGCATTGCAATGGCAAGTGTTACCTGATGAAAAAACTCAAACAGGCAGAAGAGAAGGAGCAGAAACAGGATCATCAATTCCAGAAGATCCAGCTGCAGGAACCTGTCGTTTATGCCCCTTTTGAATTTAAACAATACGCTGTTAATGCTATCAGTCTGCGTGTTCCGTTTACCACAGGAAAACCAGTAGCGCAGCTGACTTCTATTTTTCACCCTCCGCAGCTCAGCTGCTAATCTGGTACTTACCTGCTTTTACAGCTGGCTTTCAAGCCGGATAAAGCATTGAGTATTACCCTTTTTTTTATTCAATTTTCTAATGGGCCCTTAGATCAAATGGGCTCTAATCGGTGTATACACCTATTTAAACAATAATAGTATGAAGTTATTTTTAGCCGCAATCGTATTGGTTACAGGAGCAGTTGCCTGTACACAAACTCAAAATTATAAGACAGAAAGAGATGAAGTCATGAAATTCCACGATACAGTAATGGAAGATCATGGTATACTGGTGAATAATCAGATGAAACTGGATTCTATGCTGAAAGGTATGCCAGCACTGAAAACCAGGTTTCCATCTACGGATACATTAAAAGAAAAAGTAGTCATGAAAGCGACACTGGACAGGTTAAATAGTGCTGAAGAACTGATGAATGACTGGATGCATAAATTTGAACCGGATGTAACTGGTAAATCCAATGAAGACGCTGTCAAATATTTTAAAGCCGAAAGGATTAAAATTGGAAAGATCGATAGCTTGTATAAAGCTGAAATCCAGTCATCTGATGCTTACCTTAAACAGTTTAAAAAATAATGGGAAAACGACTTATTTACCTGTTCGTGCTGCTGGCAGTATTCACAGGATGTAAAGACAAGCCAAAAAGACTGCCCTTTTTACAGCAGGATATATCCGGGACTGATACTACCTACAGAACTATTCCAGCCTTTAAATTTTTAAATCAGGATAGTGCAGTAGTGACCAATAAAGATTTTGACGGTGCAATTTATGTAGCAGATTTTTTCTTTACCTCGTGCCCTACAATCTGCCCGACTATGCACCGTAATTTGTTAAAGGTATACCAGAAGTATCTGAACAATCCGGAAGTAAAACTGGCTTCACACACTATAGATGTGAAATATGATACACCTTCAAGAATGAAAGCCTATGCGACCAAATTAGGGATTAAAGGAACACAGTGGGAATTTTTATGGGGAACAAAAGAACAGACTTATGCACTGGCAGAACGAAATTACCTGGTCTCAGTAGGGCAGGATAAAGCAGCACCCGGTGGATTTATCCATCAGGGCTATCTTGTCCTGGTAGATAAGGAAAAACGGATCAGAGGTGCTTATGATGGAACTGTAGATGCGCAGGTGGAGCAGCTGATGAAAGATATGGATACATTACTGGCAGAATACAAGCGTTAATATGGATACCGAAAATCTTAGCCGGACGGTAAAAAGGAATATGTATTCCTGGCACCGTATCCTTGGGATTATGACTATTATTCCAGTAATATTCTGGACATGTTCAGGTTTAAGTCATCCTATTATTGCACATTGGTTCAAATTGCAGATTGCACATGAATATATTAAACCTGCTCCAGTCAATAAGGAGCAGGTAAAGTTGTCTGTGAACGAAGTTTTAAGTAAAAACGGGATTAACTTATTGAGGAATTTCAGAATCATAAATTTCCAGGGAAAGACCTTTTATCAGATAAAAGACAGGAAAAATGAGATGCAGTACTTCTCTGCTGCTGATGGCGTGAAACTGCCTGATGGAGACCGTTTATACGCAGTGTATTTAAGTCGTTATTTTTTAGGCGACAGTACTTCTAAAGTGAGTTCAATAACACCTGTAAACAGTTTTACTGATGAATACAAATATATCAATCGTTTGCTGCCAGTATGGAAAGTGAGTTTTGATAGAAAAGATCAGATGGATGTCTATGTAGAAACTTCACAAAGCAGACTGGCGAACTATAACGATACCAACAGGAAAGTCTTTCTTTGGGTATTCAGTAATTTTCATAGTTACGAATTCATTGCAAAGATTACCAATAATACAGCAAGATATACACTGGTATTGATACTGGCCTCTATTGTCATCTTTTCTACTTTAAGCGGTTTATTAATTTATGGCTTTTTATGGAAGAAATTCAAGAAGCCGGTCGCAGGACAGAAAGTTGGCTTTCTAAGAAAGTATCACCGGAGTATCGGATTGCTGACTTCTATCGTTACCCTTACTTTTATGGGGTCCGGAGCTTACCACGCGACCCATAAATTTACACCCGATGATAGGATTAACTATGTTTTTGAACCAGAAATCAAGTCTCGTGATCTGGTTATAGCTTCTACAACTCTGCCCGTTCAATGGGATCAGGTGAGTAATATAGCATTAGCAAGGTTTAATGATAAAACGTATTATCAGGTCTGTCTGGTCAAAAAAGACAATGATAGCTGGAAAAAACAGCAGGTAGCAAAGGCCGAGACTATGTTTGGTGAAAAAGATAAAAAGGAAAAACCTAATGTAGCTTATTATGATGCAGCTAATGGTCAGCTCCTTCCGGACGGAATTATGGAACATAGTTATAGCCTGGTTAAACATTTTGTAGCTCAGGGAGTTGCTGATGGTGAAGCTGCATGTTGTGAAATGATGGCTAACGCAGCAGCTGATGAGTCTGCCCCGCTGATTATTTCTTCCTCAGGCTATATCACTAAATTTGACAATGATTACGGTTTTGTCAACAAGCGTTTACCGGTAGTGAAAATAGCATTAAGTACACCACAGCATCTTACCTATTATGTAGAAACAGCAACAGGCAGGCTTGGTGCCAAAGTTCAGGATTCGGACAGAAGAGAAGGGTTGAGTTTTGCTGTATTTCACAAGTTTTTACTGGTAGATTTTGCAGGTAAAAACTTTCGGGATTTTTTGACTGCTTTTTCTGCTTTTGGTGTCCTGGTGGTGAGTGTATTAGGATTAATTATCTTCATTAAATCGAAATAGAGAAAACAAATTAATTTAATAATCGTTTTAAATGGGTAGCTGTTTAAACTTATATAAGTTTAAACAGCTTTTCAAATAACCCAATTGATTAAGATGAAATTATTTAAGAGCTTTTTCCCTATTGTTCTGCTATTGGCAGGAACACAGACGCTTAGCGCGCAATTTAAGCTTGCGCCTTTACCATATGCATACAATGCACTTGAGCCTGCTATAGACAAGCAGACTATGGAAATTCATTATACTAAACATCACCAGGGTTATGTCACTAATTTAAATGCAGCCGTAAAGGGTACAACAGCAGAAGGCAAAAGTCTTGCACAGATTCTTGCTGTAGCTTCAACTTATCCTGCTGCTATCCGTAACAATGCCGGTGGACATTATAACCATTCCTTATTCTGGCAGATTATGGCTCCAAAACCAAAACCTGCTTCTCCTGCTTTTTTAAAAGAAATTGATGCAAACTTTGGTTCGATGGAGAAATTTAAGGCTGCTTTTGCAGATAGCGCAGCTAAACGTTTCGGATCTGGCTGGGCATGGTTAATTGTACAGAATGGTAAACTCAAAATTACAACTACTGCAAACCAGGATAATCCATTAATGGATATTGCAGTAGAAAAGGGCCGTCCAATTTTAGCCCTTGACGTTTGGGAACATGCCTATTATTTGAAATATCAAAATAAACGTGCAGATTATATCACCGCGTGGTGGACAGTCGTGAACTGGCCTGAAGTTGAACGCAGATATGACGAAGTTGTAAAAAAATAATCACCTGATCAAAGCTGTCCCCCGGGGATGGCTTTTATTTTATCCAAGAATATTATGGCAAAAACAGTAGCAGCGAAATTGGTAGAAATACTGATTCAGGCAGGAGTTAAACATGTACATGGTTTAGTAGGCGATTCGCTGAACGGAATTGTAGATGAAATACGTAATTCTAAAGAAATAAAATGGATCCATTACAGGCACGAAGAGGCTGCTGCATTTGCTGCGGGCGCTGAGGCGCAGCTAACAGGCAGATTAGCTGTGTGCGCAGGTAGTTGCGGGCCTGGTAATATGCATTTAATCAATGGATTGTATGATGCACATAAAAGTAATGCGCCTGTTCTGGCTATTGCAGCGCATATTCCAAGTGAACAGGTAGGTACCTCGTATTTCCAGGAGACCCGTCCTGAATCTTTATTCCGTGAATGCAGTTATTATTGCGAAACGATAGCTTCTGCAAGACAAATGCCCAGGGTATTGCAAATTGCTATGCAGCATGCCATAGGTCAGAATGGGGTAGCGGTTATCAGTTTATCCGGTGATGTTGCCATGGAAAAAATGGAGAATGAGGAACTGGAACATCCATTGTTTGTCAGCCGTCCTGCTATCCGTCCTTCTGATGGGGAATTACAGAAACTGGCGCAATTGGTAAATGAAGCTAAAAAAATTACACTGTTATGCGGTGCGGGCTGCAGAGACGCACATGATGAGTTGCTGGCCCTTGCCGGCAAAATCAAATCGCCAATAGTTCATGCGCTGAGAGGTAAAGAACATGTGCAGTATGACAATCCATTTGATGTGGGAATGACCGGGCTGATTGGTCTTTCTTCTGGTTATCATGCCGTAGAAGAAAGTGATTTACTGGTGATGCTGGGAACTGATTTCCCTTATAAAGAGTGGTATCCTTCCAAGGCTAAAATTGTACAGATAGATATCAGACCAGAAAGATTAGGGCGCAGATGTAAACTAAATCTTGGTTTAACAGGCGATGTGAAGGAAACTGTGAAATCGCTGCTTCCTTTCCTGGAGGAAGTTCAGGATGCTTCATTCTTAGAAAAATGTCAGGAACGTTATCAGGACAACAGGAAAAACCTGCTTGGTCATGCACAGCCAGTTTCCGGTAAACCTATACATCCTGAATATCTGACCAGAATATTAAGTGAACAAGCTGCAGATGATGCTATATTTACCGCCGATGTAGGTACGCCTACTGTATGGGCAGCACGTTATGTAGATATGAAAAAGGGCAGAAAGTTAATTGGTTCTTTTAATCATGGCTCTATGGCCAGTGCAATGCCACAGGCGATAGGGGCGCAATTTGCTTTCCCTGAAAAGCAGGTTATCTCGCTATCCGGGGATGGTGGTTTTGCGATGCTGATGGGTGATATTTTAACAATCTTTCAGTATAATCTGCCCGTAAAAATTATTGTATACAATAACAGTTCACTGGGGTTTGTAGCTATGGAAATGAAGGTGATTGGAATGCCTCCTTTTGGAACAGACCTTAAGAACCCTGATTTTGCGAAAATGGCACAGGCTATTGGGATAAGAGGGATCAGGGTAGAAGAATCAGATGGGGTAGAAGCTGCAATTGCGGCTGCCTTAGCGCATCCCGGACCAGTATTGGTAGATGTTGTAGTTAATCAGGCAGAACTGTCAATGCCACCTAAAATAGACTTTGAACAGGCTAAAGGATTTGGTATCTATATGCTGAAACAAACTTTAAAAGGAGATGGAAAAGAAGTCTGGGATACCATCAGTTCAAATTTTTTGAGTAAATAGCGCCCATGAATGTATTTATAACCAGAATAATTCCCGAATCAGGTTTGCGTTTACTTGAAGAGGCGGGGCTGCAAGTTAAGCAGTGGTCGCAAAAAAGAAAAATGACCAGGGAAGAGTTGATTGCAGAATGCTCTGGTGCAGATGCGCTGCTTAGTGCTGGTCAGCAATTAGACCGGGAGTTTTTAGAAGCGAGCAGTCATTTAAAAGTGATTGCGCTGCATTCTGTAGGCTATGATAATGTGGATATTGAAACAGCAACCCGGCTTAAAATTCCAGTAGGTAACACGCCTGGGGTATTGAGCGGGGCTACTGCTGATACTGCTTTCTTGCTGATGATGGCAGCGGCCAGGAATGCTTTTCATATGCACCGGACCATTATTAACGGGGAATGGGGCTTTTTTGAGCCGACAGCTAATTTAGGTAAAGAATTAAATGGCTGTACACTCGGCGTTTTTGGATTGGGTAAAATAGGGACTGAAATGGCTAAACGCTGTGCTGGTGCTTTTGGCATGAAGATCATTTACCATAACCGCAGTAGAAACGAAGAGGCGGAGAACTTGCTGGATGCAACCTATGTTTCTTTTGAAGATTTGCTGAAACAGAGTGATGTTCTTACAGTACATACTGCTTTAACCCCTCAGACCGAAGGAAAGTTCGACCTCGGTGTATTTAAACAGATGAAATCAGGTTCGATTTTCATCAATACAGCGAGGGGACCGATACATAATGAGCATGATCTGATTGAGGCACTTGAAAGTAAAATCATTTGGGGAGCCGGTCTGGATGTTACAAATCCTGAGCCTATGCAGGCTGATAACAAATTATTAATGATGCCTAATGTAGCGGTCTTACCTCATATTGGGTCTGCTACAGAAGGTACAAGAAATGCAATGGCAAGACTGGCTGCAGAAAATATTATTGCAGTTTTAAAAGGAGAGAAGCCACCATTTTTAGTTAATCCTGAAGTTTACATAGGGCTTTAATGGCCTTCATGTACATGGATATGAGTTCTTAAAATCTCAATTTCATGCTGCATATGCCGGACTTTTTGCAAGAGATTAACAATTGCTTCAATGCCAGCGACATTGATCTCCAGATCATAGTGGAAATGGATAAAACGATCCATTTCCATTAATTGTTCAAAATGTATGAATTTGTCTCCGTCAATTATGGTTAACGTAAGTAATCCCGACTCTTCAAGTTCATGAATAAAAGAAGGGTCTATAGCATAATTAATACAGTAATCTCTTATAGTTATTAATTCGGTTTCCATAGGATAATGAATTAGTCTATTACATGGATAGTTCCTGTAGTTGTTTGAAAAGCTCTGTTTGCTTCTCAGTAAGGTTTACAGGTATATTAACGGTATAAGTTATAAAAAGATTTCCAGATTCTCCATCTTTCTTGTAAACAGGAAAACCTTTGCCTTTCAATCTTATTTTTGTTCCATTTTGTGTGCCGGCAGGTACTTTCAGTTTTACTTTACCATTTAAGGTATCTATCATAGCTTCTCCGCCAAGAATAGCTGTATAAAGGTCTATTTCCTTAATCAGGTAAAGATCGTCACCGATTCTTTTAAATACTGCATCATCTGCAATCGTAATGGTGATAAAAAGATCTCCGGCCGGACCGCCATTTACACCCTCACTGCCTTGTCCTTTAAGTTTAATTACCTGGCCGTTTGAAATACCTGCAGGAATTGTTATCCTCAGATTTTTGCCATTAACAGTTATGGTTGGTTTATGTGTTTCTGCAGCTTCTCTGAAAGAGATTTTTAATTCAGCCTGTAAATCCTGACCTTTAAATCTGGCGTTGCTTCTTTGCTGTCTGCCGCCGCCACCGAACATAGATTCAAAGAAATCAGAGAAATCTCCTCCCCCAAAATCAGCTGCGCCTCCACCAAATCCTCCGCCGAAACCACCCGAACTGCCTCTTCGGCCACCGCCAAAAGGATTTCCTCCTTGCTGTTGTGCCTGATCTGCATGTTTCCAGTTTTCACCGTATTCATCGTATTTTTTGCGTTTGTCAGGATCACTCAAAGCTTCGTTCGCTTCATTGATTTGCTGAAACAGTTTATTCGCTTCCTTGTCTTTAGGATTTAAATCGGGATGATATTTACGTGCAAGTTTCCTGTATGCTTTCTTTATCTCTTCCTGCGTTGCCTTCTTATCCACGCCAAGGACTTTGTAGTAATCAATGTATGCCATAATAAAAAGATATCAATAGACAAATTTAAGGTTTATATAGCTAATAATGCGGAATTGATTTTGAATAACATTTATCATAAATCATGTTACCAGTTTTAACAGCTCGATAATTATTCATAAATTGCTTTAAAATTACTTAAATCAATATTTATATGAAAAAAATTCTATTATTATGTTGCACTTTATTTGTGTATTCCTTAAATTCATTTGCTCAAATGGATACGATCTATTCTAATAATCAAAAAATAGCTTGTAGCGTTAAAGAAGTGACAGAAGAGGGGGTTAAATTCAGTCATCCTAATGAAGATCTGGTTAATTCGGTATACAAGAATAGTGTACAAAAAATAGTTTTTAAAAGTGGCCGTGTACAGGTTTTTACAGAAGCTTCTTCCTTTAAAGCTGTAACTGATGTCCGCGAGTTTGATAACGTAACGGTTACTGCTGTTGAAAGTGAAGTCAAAGGACTTTATAAGATTGGTGATGTAAGTTCTAAAGCTAAAGGAACAACAGGATTTTCTAACCAGGAGCGCGTAAAAGACCGTGCTTACCGTAAACTTAAAATACAAGCGGCAATGATGGGTGCGAATATCGTTTACCTGACTAATCAACGTACAGAAGGAAATAAAGCAGGTGGTTATTTTCAGGCTGGTTCAACTGCAGAAACAAACCTTACTGGTGTTTCTTATAGTAATGTTGTTCCTTCTTTGGCTGATTTTAAAAAACTGGTGAATGGACGTACTGATTTTGCTACTATAAATGAGTACAGACTGGGCGGCAGTTCCAGTGACTATAGCTTAAAAGAACTGACTAAGAATTTTTTTATCGCTAATATTCGTAATGATAACGGGATTATTACAATTGAAGGAGAACTGGAAGGATTAACAGATTTCAATCAGTTCAGACTGGTTGGAGTGAGTACAGACCATTTCAACATATTTTATCGTGATAAAAGCACGGTATACAACATAAGCGTCAAGTTTTAACTTGATGCAATGAAATAAAATATCGGGGAGACTGTTGAGACTGTTTCATTAATAGTTTTTATTTTTCTAGCTTGGTCATCTAAACATAAGAAATAAAATGAAACCCCTCTCTATAAAGGATATCGCAAAGAAGGCTAATGTATCTATTACTACTGTCTCTTTCATATTGAATGGTAAAGCAGAGAAAATGCGGATCAGCCAGGACATGATTGCAAAGGTCGAGGCCATTATTAAAGAAGTAGGCTTCAAACCCAACCAGGTTGCAAGAAGTCTGCGCACAGGAAATACCAATACAATCGGATTGATTGTAGAGGATATTTCAAATCCGTTTTTTGCTGCCATAGCAAGACTGATTGAAGATAAAGCTTACAAACATGGTTATAAGATTATTTATTCCAGCACAGAAAATAATCTGGAAAAGGCGAAAGGTCTGATCAAGATGTTTAAGTCAAGACAGGTAGATGGTTATATCATTGCCCCAATGGTAGGAATGGAAGAAGATATTCGTGAATTGCTGTCTGACCGTACACCGGTAGTCGTATTTGACCGCCATTTACCCGGACTTGAAGTTAGCAGTGTTTTAGTAGATAATATTAAAGGTACTTATATGGCTACTGATTCTTTAATCCATAAAGGAATGAAGAATATTGCATTTGTGACCGTTGATGTTGATGTCGAGCAGATCAAAGACCGTTATAAAGGCTATGAGCAGGCGCTGAAAGCAAATAAAATTAAAATTAATAAAAAGCTTTGCAAGCTCATCTCATTTAGCAATACTGCGGATGAAACAACAGCAGAGCTCACTAAGTTCTTTACTGAAAATCCAGAAATTGATGCGGTGCTTTTTGCAACAAATTACCTCGCAGTAAGAGGATTGTTCAGCTTTAGAGAAATGAACAAGCAATTGAATGCAGAATTTAAAGTAATTGCTTATGATGACCATGATATTTTTAAACTGCATTCTCCAACTATCAGTGCTGTAGATCAGCCGATAGAGGAAATCGCAGAAAACGTGATTAATTTTGTATTAAAAGAGCTGGCAGTTGCCGGATCTTTTGAAAAAAAGGAATTGAATAACGTGGTACTGGCATCAAGACTGATCGAAAGATAGCAGAAGCTTCCTGTATCAGAATAGCTATAAAAAAACCGGATGATCAAAAGATCTTCCGGTTTTTTTATACTGGTTAACAAGACTCGTTTAAGCCTGTAAATCGCTCATCAGGGATTTTATTTTCTCTCCCAGTGCAGCATCAACTGTTTTGAATTCAGTTTTGTCTGCAAGCGGTGCATTTACACTGCAATAGAACTTGATTTTAGGCTCTGTGCCAGATGGACGGGCCGAAACAATACTTCCGTCTTCCGTGATAAATTGTAATACGTCAGACTTAGGGAAATCAAGTTTGGTTTTCTCTTTGGTATCCAAATCAGTTTCTATACCCAGTTCGTAATCCTTTAAAGTTTTTACTTTAGAACCTCCAAGAACCAATGGCGGATTATTTCTGAATTTCTCCATCATCGCTTTGATCTCTTCGGCACCACTTTTTCCTTTTTTAGTCAGGGAAACCAATTCTTCTTTATATAAGCCATACTCAACAAACATGTCCAGCATTGCATCATATAAACTGCTGCCTTTATCTTTGTAGAAAGCTGTCATCTCAGCTATAAAAGCACAGGAAATAATGGCATCTTTATCTCTTACCAGTTCACCAATCAGGTAACCATAGCTTTCTTCGCCACCGCCAATAAAGGTTTTTTTACCTTGCAGGCTGGTAATCAGATGACCAATATGTTTAAAGCCTGTTAAAGTGTTATAGCACTCCACATTTTTAGCTTTAGCAATTTCTTCTACAAGATTAGTTGTAACAACAGTTTTAACGATATACTGATTACCATCCAGTTTACCTTTTTCCTGCCACGCGGTGAGCAGGTAGTTAATCAACAAACTTCCGGTCTGGTTTCCATTAAGCAAGACAAACTCACCATCATTATTTTTAACAGCAATACCTACTCTGTCTGCATCAGGGTCTGTTGCCAGAACCAGGTCTGCATCAATTTCTTTTGCTTTATTTAAAGCAAGTGTCATGGCTTCTTTTTCTTCCGGATTAGGATAAACTACCGTAGGGAAGTTTCCATCTGGTGTACTCTGTTCTTTAACCAGTGTTAAATTGGTGAACCCAAATTGTGCCAGTGCTTTAGGAACTAAAGTAATACCTGTACCGTGAATAGGAGAATAAACTATTTTAAGGTCTTTCTGTCTTGCTATGGCTTCGGGAGAAACAGAAAGCTCAGTAATCTGATCAAGGTATAAAGTATCAATTTCTTCGCCGATCAGCTCAACAAGCTGCTCATTGCGTTCAAATTTAACTTCATCAATACTTTTGATGTTTGCCACTTCGTCCATAACCATAGTATCATCAGGAGAAGTAAATTGTCCTCCGTCCGCACCATAGGCCTTATAGCCGTTATATTCTTTTGGGTTATGTGAAGCAGTAAGCATCACTCCACTACGACATCCCAAATGTCTGATTGCAAATGAAAGTTCGGGGGTAGGGCGCAGTTCTTTAAAGAAATAAACATGAATTCCATTGGCAGAGAATACGTCCGCAGTAATTTTAGCAAAGAAGTCAGATTTGTTTCTGCTATCATGTGCGATAGCGACTTTGATTTTTTCTCCAGGATATTTCTTTAACAGATAATTACTCAGACCTTGTGTGGCTGTGCCAATTGTGTACTTGTTTATTCTGTTAGAACCAGCTCCCATAATTCCACGGAGTCCACCTGTACCAAATTCAAGACTTCTGTAAAAAGCATCTACTAATTCTGTGGAGGCTTCACTGTCTATTAGTTTTTGGATTTCTTCTTTTGTTTGTTGGTCATAATTGCCATTAAGCCACTCGTTAATGGTGTTTTGTATTGCTGCTTCTAATTGCATGTTCTCCGTTAATATTTGAATTATTCTGGTCTATAAACAAAAAAATGAGCCTGGATGTTTTTATTAAACCAAATTAAAAAGGCTGTTCTAATATTAAAAAATCCACTCTCCAAATTTAATTCTGTATATATAATGATTATTAAGTGCGTTTTGTTAATTTCACGCCCCAATGCAATTATATACCAAATTAATTGAATTAAAAATATCTGCCCCAAATAAAATTAACTGTGGCGGTAATTTCTTTTAATTATTAACCCAATTTAGAAAAATGAAGATATTAAAGTTTGGCGGAACTTCTGTCGGAAGCCCTGAGCGGATGACGAAATTGCTGGATATCATTAATCCGGCTGAAGAGCAAATTGTAGTTTTATCAGCAGTGTCTGGTACAACCAATAGTTTAGTAGAAATTTCAGGCAAACTTTTAAAGGAAGATAAACAGGGGGCGTTAATTTTAATTAACGCCCTAAATCAAAAATATAATGAATTTGTAATTGAGCTTCTTCCTGAAGGCAAATTCCGTCAGCAGGGACAGGAAATTGTCGATTATCATTTTCAATTTTTAGCTTCACTGGCGAATGATATTTTTACGCCTGTCGAAGAGAAAGTAGTTCTGGCACAAGGTGAATTATTGTCCACTACGCTTTATCATGTTTACCTGAAGTCTATAGGTGTACCTTCTGTATTACTGGCTGCACTTGATTTTATGAAAATCGATGAGGACAATGAACCGGATATCCCTTATGCAACAGCAAACCTTAAACCTTTGCTGGAGAAACATAAAGGGAATAAGTTATTTATCACGCAGGGTTTTATTTGCAGAAATAGCTTCGGTGAAGTAGATAACCTGCGCCGTGGTGGTAGTGATTATACAGCTTCTCTGATTGGTGCTGCGATTTTAGCAGAAGAAGTGCAGATCTGGACGGATATCGATGGGATGCATAATAATGATCCCAGGATTGTAAAGGGAACAAAGCCAATTTCTCATCTTTCTTTTGATGAGGCTGCGGAACTTGCTTATTTCGGAGCTAAAATTCTTCACCCCCAATCGGTATTTCCTGCGCAGAAGTATAAAATCCCTGTACGGTTATTAAATACCATGGAGCCTTCGGCTGCAGGTACATTGATTTCTTCGGAAAGCGAAAAAGGTAAGATTAAATCTATTGCTGCGAAAGATGGTATTATAGCGGTTAAAATTCAGTCGAGCAGAATGCTTTTGGCCTATGGTTTCCTGAGGAGAATATTTGAAATCTTTGAGCGTTATAAAACGCCTATTGATATGATTACAACTTCGGAGGTAGCTGTTTCTTTAACAATAGATTTTACTGACAATATTGACAAGATTGTAGAAGAACTGCATGCTTTTGGTACGGTAGAACTGGATAAGGAACAAACGATTGTTTGTGTGGTAGGGGACTTTGGTGCGAGTAAACATGGTTTTGCATCAAGGGTACTGGATTCTATTAAACATATTCCGATCAGAATGATCTCTTATGGCGGTAGTAATTATAATATTTCTCTATTAATAAATACGGAAGATAAAACGGAAGTGTTGAGAAGTTTACATAACCGTATTTTTGAATAAAATACGGATTATCTCTTTTTGAGGTAAGTGAGGACAGCTATAATAAGAAATAAGAGTGCGATAAAGAGCCTTGTTCTTCTGTCGTATTCTTTTTTGCTGATTTTCTGACGCTGAAGATCGAAATAGTTGCCCATGTAAATCAACATCATTCCAATTAAACAAAATACAATAAGATATTTAAACATTATGTTTTCTAACAAAGATATAGCACAGTTTGCAGATTTAGAAACACCTTTCTATTATTATGACCTTAGTTTATTACAACGCAGCTTAAATGCCTGTGCTGATGCAGCTAAAGTTTATGATTTTCATGTGCATTATGCCATGAAGGCCAATTTTAATGATACACTGCTTAAAAGAATTAAGGAAGCCGGTCTGGGAGCAGATTGTGTAAGTGGTAACGAGGTAAAAAAGGCTATTGAGATAGGTTTCGATAAGAAACAGGTCGTTTTTGCTGGTGTTGGAAAATCAGACAAGGAAATCAATGAGGCACTGGACCTGGATATTTTCTGCTTTAATGTAGAGTCTGTTCAGGAGCTGGAAGTGATCAATGAGCTTGCTGGTAAAAAAGGTAAGGTGGCAAAGGTTGCAATTCGCATTAATCCTAATGTGGATGCACATACGCATCATAATATTACAACTGGCCTGGATGAGAATAAGTTCGGGGTAAATTCATGGGATCTTCCTGATTGTGCAGATGCCTTAAAAGCTTCACCTAATCTGGAGTTTATGGGGATACATTTCCATATCGGCTCTCAGATTACAAATCTTGATGTTTACAAGAATCTTTGTGTAAGGATCAATGAATTTGCAAAATGGTTTGAGGAACGCGGGTTCATGGTAAGGGTGTTGAACGTTGGCGGAGGATTAGGTATTGATTACCAGAATCCTGAACAGCAAATACCTGATTTTACGGCTTACTTTAAGATCTTTAATGATTTTTTAGAGAGAAGATCTAATCAGGAGGTTCATTTTGAACTTGGAAGAGCGATCGTAGGTCAGTGTTCTTCGCTAATCAGCAGGGTACTTTATGTGAAAAATGGTAAGAATAAGAATTTTATTGTTCTTGATGCCGGAATGACGGAATTGATGAGGCCAGCACTTTATCAGGCTTATCACCAGATTGAGAATTTAAGTAAGCAGGATGGTGAAGCAACTGTTAAGTATGATGTGGTAGGACCGATTTGTGAGAGTACTGACTGTTTTGGAAAAGAGGTGCTGTTACAGGAAACGAAAAGAGGAGATTTAATAGGGATAAGGAGTACAGGTGCTTATGGGGAGGTAATGAGTTCACACTATAATCTGAGGGAAAATGTAAGGGTTGCTTTTAACGAAGTGCCGTAATTTTATTTTCTCCACCAACAATAAAAAAAATGCCATGCTATCTGCTGACGGCTTTCATGAATTATGAAAGATGTCAGCAGATAGTATGGCGTTTTTTTTTCTTTGTGGGGTTGCAGGGTGTTTTTTTACACCGCGTTAAAAGCAACTCTGATATTTTATACAGATTTAGTTGTGATGGGGTTGGTTGGTGGTTAGGAGGTAAGGTGGGTTATTGTTTTTTAGACGAAAAATGCTTTTCCTATTACATGTATAACTAGATTATTCTTAATCTTTGAATCTGGATACGAATAGCATTGTAATCAGGTTAAAGACTGACCGTTTTTAGCTGATGCTATCGTTGAATAGCTGTTAAATTGAATTTAATACTATATACTATAAAATTATATTAAATACGCATGAAATCTTTTAAGTTTTTAATCCCTGCACTATCACTTTTAGTTGTTGCCTGTCATACTAATAATAAGCCTGATCATACCGAAACACCTAAGGTGGTTGATAATAAATATGCGCTGGCCTATCAGCTTGACGACAAAATAGTAGCGGCTAATGCTGATACTTCGAAACAGATTTCTTTTGGTGGGGCCACTGATCCATCAGTCTCTCCGGATGGGAATAAATTAGCCTATACGGTTAGCGATAGTTTGGGTAACCGGTCTGTCTGGATCGCCGATATGCTTAGTAAAAGCCAGACAAAATTGAACGTGAAGAATAAGAATTATTATAGGGCGATGTGGTCTCCTTCGGGGGATAGGGTTGCTTTTAGCATTTTTAATAAGAAATCAGTTTGGAAAGTAGGAGTAATCAAAGTAGATAATTCAGGTTATGTTATGCTGGATAGTACCTCGGTGCTTAACTTTTATGCACCGGCATGGAAGAATGAAAATCAGCTTATTGCTCAGGATCTTCAAAAACTTTACACATTTGATTTGACAGGGAAAATAGTAGGGGCTGTAAATATTGTAGATCTGATCGGAAAGAATTTTTCAATTGCCAGCAGCAATACTTTCTTTTATAGTAAGGACGGAAAGAAATTAATCTTTAATGCAGGTAATCAGGATATTTTAGCTGGTTTAACTGGTCCGGCTGAAGCAGTTTATGTTCTTGATATGGCAACTAAAAAGGTGAAAAGAATTTCTCCTGATGGGGTAACTGTTCCGTCTCTTTTTGTTACTGCAAATGATAAGATCGTTTATAGCGGCATGGAAAAGCCATTTACGACTTCTAAAATATATGCGACTGATTTAGAGGGTAGGGATATTAAAGTTGTTGTTGATAAAGGAAATAACCCATCTGCTAATTAATAGCTTTTTTGATTAATCAGGATCTGTATAGCTGTTAATTTCAGAATTTATATTGCTGATACAGGGCTAAATATCAGGAACTATTTTTTGTCGTATTGACGTCGTAGTTGGAAGGGTGTTGGAAGGGTACGGTACCCTTCCAACACCCTTCCAACTACGAACTCTTACTTATGACTGACGTATCTCTGATGTGTCGGTCATATTCGCATAGTGATTGTGCTTATCCGGAATAAATTATGACTTCTCCTGCTCTTTTAATTCTTTTCCACACCTGGAACAAAATCTTGCGTTTGCAGGATAAATTGGAGCATAACATACAGGACACTTCTCTTTGGCTTCGTCTGTAGCTCTGGCCATTTCTACAGATACGATACCGGTTGGAACTGCAATGATACCGTAACCGATAATCATAAGTATGCTTGCCAGAAGCTGACCCAAAGGACTTTGTGGCGAAATATCACCGTAACCCACAGTAGTGATTGTAACTATCGCCCAATAAATAGAAACAGGGATACTGGTGAAACCACTTGCATCACCTTCAATAATGTACATCAGTGTACCTATAATGGTTACCAGTGTAACTACGCTGGCCAAAAATACAGTGATTTTATATAAACTGTTTTTAAGGGCATTTCTCAATATATTTCCTTCGCTCGTAAAACGGCTCAGTTTTAAGATTCTAAATACCCGTAATAATCTAAATGCACGTATAACAACCAGATAATGGGCTCCTGCAAGGAATAGGCTCAGATAAGTAGGTAAAAATGCAATGATATCTATAAGCCCATAAAAGCTGAATATATACCTGGATGGTTTATCGCTGCTATAAATCCGAAGGGCATACTCCAGCGTAAAAAATATAGTGAAAATCCATTCTACAATGCGGATGTAAATCAGATATTGAGCTCTGAAACTAGCTACGCTTTCGAGAAAGACAGATAGAATGCTTAACAAAATAACCCATAGCAAAATCAGATCAAATAATTTACCTGCTTTGGTGTCCGATTCGAAGATGATTGTATGAAGTTTCTTTCTGAAGATGTCGTTATTTCTAATGGCCATGTATGCAAGATTACTCTAATTCTACCCTTTACAGAAATTAATTTTGCGCTATTTGAGTTTCAGCCTGCAAATCCGGATTGTTCTGCTTTAGTTTTGCAGGTTGAATGTTCTCTTAAATTACACATTTCTAGAGTCTTTTCAGTGCATCTTCGTTACCTGCTTTTTTCTCTGGGGAACTGAATTTGTTTTTACCAAATTTGTAAGTGAAGCCAATATTTACCCTTCGGCTATCAGAGTTGTATATGTTATGTGAACGATACATACCGAAATCATTATTCTGATAATAATCATTTCTTTTGAAGATGATTTCATTTCCACTCAGCCTGACCTGGCCCTTGCCGGACATGATGTCGAGCAGAAGGGAGGCATCTATATTTTTGTATCCACTATATTTTGATAAGTCCTGGGTATATCTGGTCCAGAAATAGGCGTCTACCTGAAGTTTGATGTTTTGGGACAGTTTAAATATTTGGGCCGACCTGAAATCTGAATGGACGGACGAGAGTAAATAAGAACTCCCTAATACCTGTCCCTGTACTTTAGTGTAGCCTAAGATATTGCCGCTGTTTTGAGTCTCCCACCAGGAATTTATGCGTAAGGGATAAAAGAGATTGAAAGATAGGTCAGATGATTTACTAAGATTTTGACGCGAAAAATAAGTGATTTTAGTAGCATAATCCTGACTATTGGGAAGCATAGCGATCATATCCTTTGCTGAGGTATAACTAAGAGACATATTCAGTTTGTGGATGTTTGTACTTATGGTATAGATGTTATCGTATTCTGGTTTTAACGAAGGATTTCCTTGTTCAATGGTATACTTGTTAACAAAAACGGTGTAGGGAACAAGGTCGTAATAAGGCGCCCTCGCTATTGCTCTTTTGAAAGAAAAGGAGAGGTTGTAATTTTCGTTGAAAGTGTGCTGATAGAGAAAAGAAGGAAAAGCATTGAAGTAGTTTTGATTAAAGAAACCTTTAAATACTGCCCTGGTGTTTTCTACTCTGAATCCTAATTGCAGCTTATCATTCTTCCAATCTTTTGATAAAATACCGTATGCACCTGCAATAATTTCACTGAGCCGGCTGTTATTCGAATAGGCGGGATCATTTTCAAATTGATTATTTTTATTGATTTCATAGTCTACAGTGCTTTTTGAGTCTGTCTTTTGATATTTAAGGCCAGTCTCCAGTGTCCACTGTTGGTTTAGATTACGCTTGTAGTCAATCTGAGCGATATAAACATTAATGTGTGAAGTGTTAACCGTTTGATATACCGGAGGGGTCCTGATCACTTCTCCAGAAGAATTTAATAACTCGGAAGGGAAATACTGAAATAAATTACGCCTGAAAGGGGTAAAGGTGGCCAGAACGGATAGTTCGTTTTTACCAGAATCTGTAGTTAAATGATAGTTTAAGTTATAAGTATAGGTTGATAGTTTGAGGTTGAAATTAGTATTGGTATTCAGGATAGAATCAATTCCTGCTCCTTGTTTACTAAACTTATCAGTTGTGGTCCAGGGCCCGTTAGCCCGAAGACTATTGCCATTGATTAATAAACCTATGGTTTGATTTTTATCAATCGCCAGGTCAGCACCGGTTTGGAAATTATAAAGCTTTGTATCTGCTAACCTGTTCAGGTCGCTCGTTAATATATCCGGAGAGTCTCCGTTTCCAAGAATCCTTTCTGTGTTAACTCTAAACAAGTTATCACTTTTATTGATACCAGCAGTTCCGAACAAGGTTAGGTTTTTACGTTTAAATGTTAGGGAGCTGTTTAAGTCAGCCTTACCATAAAGTCCCATAGAGCCTTCAGCATGGACATTTCCTGTTACTCCTTCTATTGTACTTTTTTTAGTAGTTATATTAATAACAGCACCATAGGTCGCATCATATTTGGCCGATGGCTGTGTAATTAACTCCACTTTTGAAATATTCCCGGATGGCAGGGTTTGTAAAATGTCCTGTAAAGATGCATCCGGAACTGGTTTGTTATCGATTAAGATCATTGTTCTTTTACCCTGCAGGGTAATGTTATTGTCTGCGGAAATCCGGACAAAAGGTGCTGACTTAAGTAATTGCAATGAATTTCCCGTGGCCATCGCACTATTCTCTATATTCATGATCAGACGGTCACTCTTTGTTTCCACCAAGGGACGGCTGGCAGTTATCCTGACCTCACTCAAAGTCTCTGAAAGAGGTTTTAGCGCTATGGCAGGGATGGTTAACCGATCTTTCGAATTCAAATTGAACGAGGCTGTCGTTAACTGAATATAGCCTAAGACAGATGCTTTAATCTTGTAGTCACCCATTTTAATTCCAGCAAACTGGTATCTCCCGGCTGAATCACTCAGCGCATTCATGACGAATGAGGAATCGACTGTTCTTCTCAGGGTTAATGTGACATATTCTAATGGCTTTTTGAACTCATCCATCACGCGGCCTATTATCCGGGCATTAGTCAGCGTATCTATAGCTGGCTGATTTGAAATGGAATTATTATGTTCAGTATTTGAGCTATTAGATTTTTGAGATTTGTCCAGGGGATAAACGGAGTAGTTTTTCTCGTCTATCTTATACCATCCTAATTTCAACGGGGTTAATAATCCGGTTAAAATCTCTTCGATTTTTTTTCCTTTAAGTTCTGTTTTATTCAAGACAACTTTCTTTTGGTTAACAGTTGTCTGCTCATATAGGAAGTTTACTTTATATAATTTACCTAAATCCTTCAATGCCTCTGCCAGAGGTACTGTCGCAGTAAGAGGGATGGATTGGAATAATGATGTTTCTTTTCTAAAACCATAACTCAAAGAGTAATGGCATAATAATAGGCTGAGACAAAAGTAAAATCTTTTCATAATGTTGTTTTCAAGCCTATTAGCTGCAAACTATTTCTTTTACCCCATTACAGAAAAATATTTTAATAAATCATTTTCAAGTGTTTGTAATTCAATGATATAAAATGAGTATTCAATATTTAAAAATGTCACCTGAAAGATTAAACGATGGTTCCTGATTGTTGTTAAATTTTATCAAAAGTGTCAACTAATAACTATCCTCTAAACACACCAGCTTATCAAACGTGGAATGAAGATTACAAATTTTAAAAAAAGCGCTTTGCAATTTCTGACATCAGGGCCCTCAAAGAGGGAACGTCAGTCAGAAATTGCAAAGCGCTTTTTTTAAAATCCCAATCCTAAATGAAACTATTCTTCTTCGAAGAAATCCTGCAATCCCCCTATGTAATATTCATTCAGTCCTGTCGTAAAATCTTCATAATCCTCATCAGGAATATTCGTCTGTACAAATTCCAGAGAAGTCCCTTTTTTATCGGCGTGAAGTTTAATTGTTACAATAGAAGGCTCATTCTCTTCCCCAAAATACCACTGCTGTACAATTTTTTTACCATAATCGAACTCCAGGTTTTTTCCAATGATATCTCCTTCCCATAAAGAAAATTCGGTATCCGGCTGATCCGTAAATTCCACTTCAGCACCAGTCCATAACTGTATGCTTTGTGCTTTTGTCATTGCCAGATAAACTTCCTCAGGCGGAGCAGGAAGATAATAGTATTTTTTAAAGGTCTTCATTCGTAATCTATTGTTTGTTATATAACGGCTATGAAACAATCATAGCCTTTTTCTTATTTAAAAGCATTTATGCCTGTGACATCCATTCCTGTAATCAGCAAATGAATATCGTGCGTACCCTCATAGGTGACCACCGATTCCAGGTTCATCATATGGCGCATAATTGAATATTCGCCCGTGATCCCCATTCCTCCAAGCATTTGTCTCGCATTTCTGGCAATATCCAGTGCAATTTCAACACTATTTCTTTTGGCCATTGAAATTTGTTCGGCCGTCGCTCTGTTCTCACTTTTCAATACGCCCAGTCTCCAGACTAATAATTGACCTTTAGTGATTTCGGTAATCATTTCAGCTAATTTCTTTTGCTGTAACTGGAAACCACCAATAGGTTTTCCAAACTGAATACGCTCTTTAGAATAACGTAAAGCAGTATCGTAACAATCCATCGCTGCACCCAAAGCCCCCCATGCAATGCCATATCTGGCCTGGTTCAAACAACCCAAAGGGCCTTTAAGACCAGAAATTTCCGGGAATATGTTTTCCTTAGGGACTTTCACATTGTCGAAAACCAATTCGCCGGTTGCAGAAGCACGAAGGCTCCATTTATTGTGCGTTTCGGGAGTTGAAAAACCTTCCATCCCACGTTCAACCACCATTCCTCT
Source organism: Pedobacter cryoconitis (assembly GCF_014200605.1). Classification (GTDB taxonomy): domain Bacteria; phylum Bacteroidota; class Bacteroidia; order Sphingobacteriales; family Sphingobacteriaceae; genus Pedobacter; species Pedobacter cryoconitis_B. The sequence goes on from NZ_JACHCE010000001.1 coordinate 896,024, forward strand.
GATTTTTCCTGCTTCATCCTTCGCCCAAACTACAGCAATATCAGCAAAAGGGGCATTGGAAATCCACATTTTAGCACCATTTAACAAATAGTGGTCGCCTTTGTCTTTGATGTTAGTCACCATACCACCAGGATTTGATCCGTGATCCGGTTCCGTTAAACCAAAACAACCCATCATTTCTCCCGTAGCCAGTTTTGGTAAATATTTAAGGCGCTGTTCTTCAGAACCATAAGCATAAATAGGATACATCACTAAAGAACCTTGTACAGAAGCTGTAGAACGGATACCTGAGTCTCCACGTTCCAGTTCCTGCATGATTATGCCATATGAGATGTAATCCAGGCCTGCACCTCCATATTCTACTGGAATAGTAGGGCCAAAGGCACCAATCTCACCTAAACCCCTGATCAGGTGTTTAGGGAATTCCGCTTTTTGTGCGTAATCCTCTATGACCGGACTAATCTCATTCTTGACCCAGTCACGAGCCGTTGACCTTATCAGTTTATGTTCTTCAGACAAAAGTTCGTCTAACAGATAGTAATCCGGTGCTTCATAAAGGTCTTTCTTTCCTGATTTGTTCATGGTTTACGCTATATTTGGTTGAACTGGCTTTCTGCCTGGTAACATTATACAAATCTTTTCGTAATATTATATAACTATTATCCGAAGCTTGTTTTCAAAGGTAATAATTTCGTGTAATGGCTGGCTAAAACCGATCAAAAATTTAATTTTGTTGCACAAATCAGATCATTATGTATTTACAAACTGTCGCTTTAAATGATGTCAAATGTTTTGCCCTGCATGGATTTTATCCGGAAGAGCAACTTACAGGAACTGAGTTTCTGGTTAGCGTTGAAGTTACTTTTATCCCTTCGGGCGATACTGAAGACTTACAGCGAACCGTTAATTATGAAGTGCTGAATACAATTATTCTCGAAGAGATGAGGAATACCAAAAAGATGTTAGAGTCTGTGGTTAAGCTTATTCTGGACAGAACAATTTCTACTTTTCCTTTTGTTTTAACTGCTGTAGCCGGAATCAAGAAAGTGCATCCGCCGATGCCAGGTGAGATTGACAATTCATTTGTTCAATTATCCTATACATCCGAAAAGAAATATTAAATATATATGTCCGACTTCCCTGATTATAAAAAGATAGATCCTGATTTTCTGACCCGGCTTGTTTCCATTTTGGGTGCAGAGAATGTTTTTACTGACGATGTTTCATTAGTAGATTATAGCCACGATGAAACTGAAGATCTTCAGTTTCAACCCGAGGTAGTTGTAAAACCTGTAGATACAACTGCTGTATCGGCCCTGTTGAAACTTTGTAATGAACATCATGTTCCGGTTACGCCAAGAGGTGGTGGAACAGGACTGAGCGGTGGGGCCTTACCCGTGTTTGGTGGTGTATTGTTATCTATGGAACGCTTTAAAGCTATTATTTCTATTGATACTGAAAATCTGCAGGCTACAGTTGAACCAGGGGTGATTACTGAAGAATTTATGAATGCGGTTGCTGAACACGGATTGTTATATCCTGTTGATCCGTCAAGTAAGGGTTCTTGCTTTATAGGCGGAAATGTAGCACACGGTTCGGGTGGGCCAAGGGTGGTGAAATATGGAACTATCAGAGAGTACATATTGAACCTGGAGGTTGTTTTACCTACCGGCGAAGTTATCTGGACAGGAGCAAATACACTGAAGTATGCTTCCGGCTATAATCTGACCCAGTTAATGATTGGTTCTGAAGGGACATTGGGCGTGGTGACTAAAATCGTTACTAAACTGATTCCTAAAGTGCAGAATAGTGTGCTGATGCTGGGATCTTTTTCTCATAATGAACAAGCTTGTGCTGCGGTATCTGCAATTTTCAGAGCTGGTATTATTCCCTCTGCTTTAGAGTTTATGGAGCGTAAGGGGGTAGAATGGGTGGTAAAGTATGATGATATTAAATTTGATATCAAAGATGGTGTAAATGCTTATCTGATGATAGAATTTGATGGAGATGATATGGATGCAATCTTTAAGGATTGTGAAAAGGTAAATACGGTATTGGAAGAGTTTAACTGCTCAGAAGTGCTTTTTGCTGATACTGCCGGACAGAAGGAGGATTTATGGCGTATGCGAAGAACAATGGCCGAATCGGTGAAGTCAAATTCTGTTTATAAGGAAGAGGATACGGTGGTGCCAAGAGCTGCACTTCCAGCATTAATCAACGGAATTAAAGAAATTGGTTCGAGATATGGTTTTGAAAGTGTGTGTTACGGGCATGCAGGCGATGGTAACCTGCATATCAATATTATCAAAGCGGGAATGAGCGATGAGGACTGGAAGAATAAATTAAAAGATGGTATTGTTGAATTGTTCAGGTTAACAACCAGCCTGGGCGGAACGATTTCAGGAGAACATGGAATTGGGCTTGTGCAAAAAGAATTTATGTCTATTAAGTATAGCGAAATCAATCTTAATCTAATGAGAGGGATTAAAAGGGTTTTTGATCCGAATGGAATTTTGAATCCTGGAAAGATATTTTAAGTTTAAAGATTGATGGCTTCTGAACAGCTTTCTAAAGTTGTTCAAAAGCTATCATTTTCTCTTTTTCTGTTTCCGGAATAGGAATGGCTTTTTTACCGGAATGGGAGAAGGCTACACAAATAGTTTTTCCTTTGGTACAGATTTCTTCTTTACCATGGATATGTTTGACGATCATGTAGTCCAGATCGAAACTCGTATTTCCAATTCTGGAAGTGCGTACATATATACTTACTTTATCTTCTATAAATATTGGACTGATATAGTCTATTGACGCCTGTGCAATAACAACACCTGTTTCTTTCCAGTTCCATGAGATTGCATTGTTCCAATACTTTGTACGCGCAATCTCCAAATAGGTGAAGTATACTGCATTATTCACATGGCCAAGCATATCAAAGTCAGCAAAACGGGTTTCTATTGCTGTTTTATACTTGAAGCTGTCTAAACTACCTGGGTTAACTGACTTTTTGTCTGTTTGTTTTGGTTTTGAATGCCAAAATGTCTTAAATGTCATAGATTATGGGTTTGGTATGGGAGTTGAACAGGTGGTTATATATTTAAAAATAAAAAAAAATAAAGGAGAATATAGCTATGACATTAGTAAAATTTAACAACCGTACAAGAAGCCACGCACCTTACTTTAACAATGTTTTTGATTCTTTGTTCAGTGAAGCGCTAAATAAAAATTATACTATAAATAAAGTTCCTGGAGTAAATATTTTAGAATCGGAAATAAATTACACTATCGAGCTGGCAGCACCAGGTTTGGAGAAAAGTGATTTTCAAATTAATTTGAAGAAAGATACGCTTTCTGTTTGGGCTGAGAAAAAAGAGGCCGATGGAGAAGTAAAGAAAAACTATAGCAGGAAAGAATTTGATTATTTGTCTTTCGCAAGATCATTTACTTTACCTGAAAGTGTTGATGCAGAGAAAATTTCTGCAGAATATGTGAATGGGATATTGACAATTGCGATTGGGAAAAGGGTTGAAGTGAAGGAAGATAGTAAAGAGATTAAAGTTTTGTAATTGAGTTTGGTTTTTTATAAGGGGTATTTCGAAAGATTTACCCCTTTTTTGTTTCTGAGGGAAAAGAAAAGAAAATAAACCGGCATTGATAGTTTTACGAACCGCGCCCATGAAGAATGGCCAATGTTCGAAAACTATCAATGCCGGTTTATTTTTCCTAAGGAAAGCCCTCCCTCAGAAGATGTAAAAAATTGAGAAACTTTCTACATTGGTCTGCTGGGTGGCTATTAAGATTTACTATTGGATGGCTATTAGGTTTGCTGTTGGATTGTTATTAAGATTTACTGTTGAATTGTTATTAAGATTTACTGTTGGATTGCTATTAGGATTGCTGTTGGATTGTTATTAAGATTTGCTGTTGGATTGCTGTTGGATTACTATTAGGATTGCTATCACTGAGCTTTTACAACTGTTTGATATGATTTGATTATTTCATTGAGAACGAGTTGCGGATTATCTACGGCTACGTAATGGGTACAGCCTTCTGCCAGAATTATTTTACTGTTTGGACGGGCTTTAATGAAGTTTTTGTGACCGTCTTTCCAACCTTTGTTATCTATTTCATGCTCCCAGGGTGGGGTCTCTGCGTATATGTCTGTAATTGGTATATGTGCAGGGAAAGGCGTAGCTCTGACGGTCGCTGCGTTTTGATGAAGGTCTACTGCGATGTAGTAGATACTGATGTTGTCCTTTCTTATTTGTTCAAGAGGGCCGTTTGGATCTGTAAGTACTCTTTTGATAGCCTGGTCTGTGTAGAAGCTACCAAGGCTTGCATCAATGAATACTGCCGCCTTTACTTTTGACGGGTTTCTTGAAGAATAGATATCAGCATAGAAACCTCCTAAGGAGTGACATACAAGGATTTTGTTAGCACTGGCATAGCCTAGTTTTGAAAGGGCTAGTTCAAGGCCTTTGATTTCATTTGTAATGTCCGAATTGACCGAGTCACGGGTGCTTTTACCATAGCCGGCCCTGTCGTAGGTGATTAAGGTTGCACCAGTGGCGTCATATATTGGGATTAAGAGCTCTGACCATACGGTTGAGTTATCCATTCCGCCGGTTTCAAATAAGATGACTGTTGATGACCCTTTGATGATGTTAAAGAAGAGCTTATGGGTGCCGACGTCAACAAGGGTGTCTTGTGGTTTGTATTTTTCTTTTGCCTTTTGGATATTTAGTTTGCTCAGGCTGGTTAATGGCTCCCAGCGCCGGTCCTGATGAAGACTTTTAAGGTCCTGATCCTCGTAAAGGAAGTCGAGCAGGAAGGTCTGTGTTTCGTTGATGTACTGAGTTAGGTAGTAGAAGGCTTTGTCTGAATTGTTGGCTAAAGCCCATGAGCATGCAGCTATATATTTATCTCTGGTTACCCCATTGCCTTGATGAGCTTTAAATAATGAGTCGTAGGATAGGCCTGATTGTAAGTATTGCTTCTGGTCTTTGTATCTTATGGCTCTCTGATTATGATCGAGATATGTTTTGTCAGCAAGAAATTTATTCTGTGCGAATAGTTTCATACCTGTAAGTACGAATAAAAAGAATAGGATTGTGGCTCGTTTCATGGATTTGGTTTTTATGATAAGGCGCGATTTTGAGATAAAAGTTGCATATTGGTAATTTAAAATTTATATAAATTAATTAAAAGGAATGATCAGGCTGTTTTTGACTATACAAATATTAATGTTAGGTGCAGCCGGGTTCGCACAGCAGAAGAGAACCGATTTTTTAGTTTCTTATACTATTAAGTCAAAAGGGAATGAATTAATGGGGTATAAGACCCGTGCAGGGAAAATTGTTATTCCCGCGCAATTTATTCCGGATTTTGGTAATGATACGCTTTATGAGCGGACTTTTGTTGTCAAGCCTAAAGCGGGACTGCAAGGCATTGACAGAACAGGAAAAGTAATTCTGATACCGTTTATCTATGATAATGGACCAGATTATATGCAGGAAGGCTTTTTTCGTTTTGTCGAAAATAGTAAGATAGGTTTCGCTGATGAGAACTGGAAGAAAGTTATTCCCGCTGTTTTTGATTTTGTGGAGCCTTTTAAAAATGGTGTTGCTAAGTATACCTTAGGTGGCCATAAAATAATGGATGGCGAGCATTGGTATTGGTCTGAAGGATACGAGAATGGATATATCAATAGGTTTAATGAGCGTTTTAAAAAGGTTCATGAACTTAAGGCAGGGGTACGGGAAGCCTGGACGAATAAGGGACAGCATGTTTTGCTGGACAAGAAAGGGAAAATAGTGAAGGTTTTTGTGAAGTAAGGATAATTATTAATTGTCAGTAACAAAAAAATCCCGCTCTTGCGAACGGGATTGGTATTTCTATATTGATCAGGGACTAGGTATAACCCAGGATCTTTAATACTTGTTTACTGTTTTGCTCTTCTCCAAATACCTCAAAGTTGAAAGTCTCATCACGGTTGCGACGGATAATCACATGTTTCGGACTTGGTAACAGACAGTGATGGATTCCACCATATCCGCTCAATACTTCCTGATAAGCACCTGTATTGAAGAATCCAAGGTACTGTACTTTACGTGTCTTCGGCATAAATACCGAGTTCATATGTGCTTCCTGATTGTAATAATCCTGACCATCACAAGTGATACCCCCAAGGTTAACCCTTTCGTATTCAGCATCCCAGTTGTTGATAGGAAGTAAGATGTATTTTTGGTTTAAAGCCCATACATCCGGAAGGTTAGTAATGAAAGATCCATCCAGCATTAACCATTTTTCACGGTCATTCTGTTGTTTACGTCCCAGTACTTTGTAAAGGATACCAGAAGCTTCTGCTACTGTGTATTTACCGAATTCAGTAATGATATCTGGTTCTACAACATCGTGTTCAGCACAAATTTCTTTGATACGTTTAACGATTTCGTTAACCATGTATTCATAATCAAAATCAAATACCAAAGAATCTTTGAATGGCATACCACCACCAATGTCTAAAGTATCCAGCTCAGGATTGATTTTTTTGAATTTACAGTATAAGGTTACGTATTTCTCAAGCTCATTCCAGTAATACGGAGAATCTGTAATACCAGAGTTGATGAAGAAATGCAGTAATTTAACCCTGAAGTTAGGGTTAGTCGAGATTTTGTTATTGTAGAAGTCAATTACGTCTTCCATACGCACACCTAAACGGGAGGTATAGAATTGTGAGTCTGGCTGCTCTTCCGCTGCAATACGAATACCTAGATTACAAGGTGTTTCTAATTCCACTTCGTCATCAAAAAGGTTAAATTCCTCTTTGTTGTCTAATACCGGAATGATGTTTTTATATCCGTCGTGCAACATATCAATGATATATTGTTTGTACTGATACGTTTTAAAACCATTGCAAATGACGGTAATGTCCTTTGTAAGGGCGCCTTTTTTCTCAAGGGCCTCAATCATCGGCATATCGAACGCGGACGATGTCTCTAAGTGAATGCCATTTTTTAAAGCCTCTTCGACGATGTGTCTGAAGTGGGAGCTTTTTGTGCAATAGCAATACTTGTAATCTCCACGGTAATTGTTCTTGATGATCGCAGTTTGAAACAACAGTTTCGCCTGCTGGATTTTTTTAGTGATCATCGGAAGATAAGTGAAACGTAATGGCGTACCATAAGTCTCAATCATTTCCATTAAATTCAGATCCTGAAAGTATAGTTCGTCATCGATGACACTGTATCCTTCTTGAGGAAAACCTACACTTAGATCAAGAAATTCGGAGTAACTCTGCATTTTTTATATTTTTGAACAATTATTTAAAGGGTTGACAAATTAAAATGAGTTAATTTTGGTGCCAAAGATAAACACTTTAAAATACACTGGTAATTTTATTTTATGACGAAGAGCTTAAAGATTATAGAAGTTAAGTCGGAGTTAGGCGCAGGCACACGTGGTGCTAGCCTGGGCGTTGACGCGATAAAGATTGCCGCCCTTGATTTTGGTAGTAGATTTTTTAAAAAACATAAGTCAGTTGAGGTTCCTAATGAGAACCATTTATTACTTGAAAACACAGGTAGTCCATTCGCTAAGCGGATTTCTGGTATTTTGACTATGGTCGAAAGAGTAGCCGACGAGGTGACTGAAACCTTAAGCAGAAATGAGTTTCCAATTGTTCTTGCCGGTGACCACAGTACGGCTGCCGGAACAATCGCAGGAATAAAAAAAGCTTTCCCTAAATCGAAATTAGGTGTAATTTGGATCGATGCACACTCAGATTTGCACTCTCCATATACTACTCCCTCGGGAAATATGCATGGAATGCCGCTTGCAATGGTGCTTGATGAGGATAATCTGGACGCTAAAGTTAATGACCTTGATCAGGAGACACTAAATTACTGGTATCAGTTAAAAAATGTAGGTAAAATTGCACCGAAGATTAGTTATAGCGATCTTGTGCTGATTTCTGCGCGGGATATGGAGAAACCGGAGGAAAATTTACTGAAGAAAAATAAAGTAAGGATGTACAGCACTGCTGAAGTCCGGAAAAGAGGAGTAGAGAGAATTGTTATTGAAACCATGCAATATCTGGATCAGTGCGATTTGATTTATGTATCCTTTGATGTGGATTCTATGGATCCTACGGCTTCAAGAGGCACTGGAACTCCGGTAGCTCAAGGGCTTACTGAACGTGAAGCCGGTGGCCTGATGTCCAGATTTCTTGCTTATCAAAAAGTATGTTGTTTTGAAATAGTAGAAGTTAACCCAACCCTTGACCGGGAAAATCAAATGGCTGAACACGCATTTGAGATTTTAATTAAGGCAACGAATGCCTTTAGAAACGAATAGAATTATGAATATCCAACAACATATTATTACTGCGACTGTGAATGCAGTCAAAGAACTATACAATCAGGATTTGCCTGAAACACAAGTTAACCTTCAGGACACGCGCAGCGAATTTGAAGGAGAAATTACTATTGTTGTGTTTCCTGTAGTCCGTTTTTCTAAAAAATCACCTGAAGCAACAGCAAATGACCTTGGGGAATATCTTAAGGAGCATATTGAAGAAGTAACTGCATTTAATGTAGTTAAAGGTTTCTTAAACCTGAGCATTGTGAGCTCTTACTGGATTGATCTTTTTCAAACAGATTTGCTTAAGGAAGAATTTGGTACTATTCCTTCGAATGGTAAAAAAGTAATGGTCGAATATTCTTCGCCAAACACCAATAAACCACTTCACTTAGGACATGTTCGTAACAATTTATTAGGTTATTCTGTTTCTGAGCTGTTGAAAGCGAATGGATCAGAAGTGTTTAAAGTTAACCTGGTTAATGACAGAGGCATACATATCTGTAAGTCTATGCTGGCCTGGTTAAAATGGGGTAATGGAGAAACACCTGAAAGTTCTGGTCTAAAAGGAGATCACCTGGTGGGCAAGTATTATGTGATCTTCGATAAAGAATATAAAAAGGAAATCGAAGCTCTTAAGGAAACTGGTCAGACTGAGGATGAAGCTAAAAAGAATGCGCCTTTAATCAAAGAAGCACAGGCGATGTTATTAGCCTGGGAAGCTGGTGATGAAGAAGTAATCTCGCTGTGGAAGAAGATGAATGGATGGGTTTATGATGGCTTTGCCGTTAGCTATAAAAACCTGGGTGTTGATTTTGATCAGTATTATTATGAAAGTAATACATACTTATTAGGAAAAGATACTGTGGAAGAAGGTCTGGCTAAAGGGGTTTTCTTTAAGAAACCTGATGGTTCTGTATGGATTGATCTGACTGAGGACGGACTGGATCAAAAACTGGTGCTGCGCGCTGATGGAACTTCTGTTTATATCACTCAGGATCTGGGTACTGCACAAATGAAATATGATGATTTCAAAATGGATGAATCTATTTATGTGGTAGGGAATGAGCAGGATTATCATTTTAAAGTTCTGTTCCTGATTTTAGATAAGTTAGGAAAGAGCTGGGCAAAAGGATTATATCATTTATCTTATGGAATGGTAGATCTGCCAAGTGGCAAAATGAAATCCCGTGAAGGTACTGTAGTTGACGCAGATGATCTGATCGCGGAAATGATCGCTACTGCTAAACAGAAAACTGAAGCTTTGGGTAAAGTGGACCATTTTAGTGAGGAAGAGAAAGAAAGTCTTTACTATAAAATTGGAATGGGTGCCTTGAAGTATTTCCTGCTAAAGGTTGAGCCTAAAAAACGTTTATTGTTTGATCCTGCTGAGTCTATCGATTTCCAGGGAAATACAGGCCCGTTTATCCAGTATACACATGCAAGAATTAAATCGCTGTTAAGCAAAGCAAATTATAAAAATGGTCAGCATGTGGCTAGCGATATAGCCTTGTCAGCTACAGAACTGGAAATGATCATTTTATTATCAAGATATCCTGCTGAGATTGCCTCTGCTGCTAAAGCGTTTAGTCCGGCTACACTGGCGAACTATATTTATGAGGTAGCTAAGATGTTTAATAAGTTTTATCATGAGATTCCGCCAATTGTGAAGGAAGAAGATGAAGCAATTAAACAACACAGATTGAATCTGAGCTGGGTGACTTCAAATATTATTAAATCGGGGATGCGTATTTTAGGAATTGAAGTTCCTGAAAGAATGTAAGCAGCTTTATAAATGATTATTCAATTTTTATAAAAGATTGAATCAAAGAGATACCCTGACTAAGGGTATCTCTTTTTTTTGTTTAAAGCTTTTCTAACGTTATTCTGTCTTTTATCCTTAGTCTGGATAGAAGAGTTAACTGGATTTTTTATACTGCTGCCAGATAGACTTTTATAATTGTTTTACTATAAGTCCTGTCCTTTATTTATAAGGGTAAATAAAGGCGTAATTTATCTTTTTGTGTCTAATTATAATGCTAAAATCTATTGGAAATAGTTAATATTCAATTTAAAGTGATGTCGTTTTTTTGCTTTAAATGATATCTTAATTTTATTCTGTCTAAATTAATACAGATGACTGTGTAATTCATTTGTTACAAATACATTTGGTTTATTTATTTTCTTTAATTAAGTATTTATTTTATTTATTGGTTATTTAAATTTATTTTTATAATTTATTATGAAATAATTTATGTTTTTGAATCCATATGTTAGATTTGTAACGAAATATTTGATATATCAGTCAATGTTTATTTTATTAATTGATGTTCTGAGTTAATAAATTAACTAGTTGTGACCTGATCAGCTATTGCGTTTAGATATGTTTTAAAAATGATTAAATTATCTGTTTATGCTAATACCTTTTAGTTTCTTTAATGAAAAGCTATTAAATCATTTCCACTGCTTAGCACGCTGTATCTTTAAAAATGTTCTTTATGATTGAATTCTATTATAAGGAAATATAATACCGCATTTTCTGTTAAAAACAGAAAAATACTTCTTGCTGTAAAACATACAACACACCAAATATCTATAGTCATTTCTAGTTACCGGGCCTGTTCCGGTAACAGAACGGACTATTTTTTATCTGGTGTTTTTTTTTGCCTATAACAAACCTCCACATAAATTAATAGACAAATGAAAAAGAGTTATTTATTAGCTGCCGCTCTGGCGATCATCTCACTCAATTTAAAAGCTCAGGTACCCGTTAATGCAGGTGCCGGAAGCTATGCTTCTTTCCCCCCGTCTGCTGTAGTTAATGCAGATCTGAAAAATTTTATTTACACCAAGCCTATTTATGTCGCTGAACAGAAAAAAGGGCAGGCTATCCCTACTAATGACTGGTGGACAGATCTGATTGTAAATAGTAAAGGTGCAGGGGCACTCTGGGCTTCACCAATGGTAATTGACCCTGAAAATAATGGTTTTAAAGTTCATTTTCCGAATAAGTTCATTGTCGACGACAGAAGCTGTAATATGGAATATGGGGGTAGTATGATGATTAGTTCATCAGGATATACTCCGGATAAAGCTATTGCTAAAGACTGGTCCGACTGGGGGCTTGTCATGTCTATGCCAGATAGTTTACATGATAAAAATATAGATGTCACAATGGCCCACGGTGTTCCATTTACGTGGATAGAGACGCATCATGTTAATCCTGAATTTTCTTTTGATAAAGGAGCTTCTTTCCTGACTAAAGACGCAGAAGCTGTTCAATTCCCAATAACCAAATCGTTTGTTGTGCAAACTGACGGACGCTATTTTGGTGTTCATCTTGATGGGAAAAGTAAAGCAGAAGTTCAGGGACAGCAATATGTAACACTGGATCTTGGAAAAGTCAGCAAAATATCAAAGGTTAAGCTGACCTGGGAAAATGCTTATGCTTCCGGTTATGTGATCCAGGTTTCAACTGACAATTTAAACTGGAGTAATGTATTTACTGAAACTAAAGGTAATGGTGATCTGGATGATATTAATCTAGCTGCTTCTGGCAGGTTTGTCAGAATCTATTTATCTCAGAAAGGTACTGGATTTGGTTATTCAATCTATGAAATGCAGGTTTATGATGGAGATCTTCTTCTTTCTCAGGGAAAGCCTGTTTCTGCTACTTCAACTCAGGGAAATTTTGTCATTGGTAATATAAACGATGGTAATTTCGGAACACGCTGGGCTTCAGATATGGATCAGAAAGAAAGGCTGGTTTTAAACACCGGAAATGGTGATTCTTATTTTGTGATTTCAGCACTTCCATCGCCTCAGGATCTGAATGAGTTCGAAACCTATGCTTTTAATAAAGTAACCGATACCAAATTCGATTATGATTATAATATAGCTGGAGGTAAAGTAGGGGTAAACTGGAATGTTAAGACCGTAAATCTTAAGGGGGGGATTGCAGGTAATACTATGCAGGGATTTTTACCTCATTTGTATGAAGATGCTGTTCATCACCTTTCTTTTACTCCTTATAGCTATCTGACCAGTCATGGAACAATGAAAACTTCCATCGGAAATTCGTTTGCTTTTACTTATGATTTTGGCGGTATATTACCTAATTATACGGCACCTTATGCAAATAAAGAGGATAAACATCCTTATGATGCTGCCGTCATGTTCGATCAGATTACGAAGTTTTCTAAAAGAGATGACTTTGGTGATGATACGTATTATGGAGGTAAAGACCTGGTGAACTTTGCGAGGTATACATTGATGGCTAAGGAAACTAATCACCAGGCCTATGAATTACTTAAAGCCAAAACGAAAGCGAGATTAGTGAACTGGCTTACCTATACTCCTGGAGAATCAAGTAAGTTTTTTGCAAGATATGACCGCTGGGGTGCACTAATTGGTTTCAGTGAGTCTTATGGCTCATCACAATTCACGGATAATCATTTTCATTATGGCTATCTGACTTTGGCTTGTGCACTTTATGGAATGGCCGATCCTAAGTTTCTTGAAGACTATAAGGAGATGATCAGGCTGGTGGCTAAACAATATGCAAACTGGGATAGAAAAGATACAAGTCTGCCTTATTTCAGGACTTTTGATCCGTGGATCGGGCACAGTTATGCCGGTGGGGTAAGTTCTGGAAGTGGAAATAACCAGGAATCTTCTTCTGAGGCAATGCAGTCATGGATCGGTTTATTTCTGGTTGGAGATCTGATACATGATCAGGAGATGCGAAACGCTGGTGCTTTTGGCTATACCAGTGAATCGTATGCTACATTGGAATATTGGTTTGACTGGAAAAAAAGGAACTTCCCAAAGGGTTATAAATATAATATGTCTGCGATTGTTTCTAACCAGGGGCATGGTCATACAACCTTTTTTGGTAATCAGGCACAATATGTTCATGGAATTGAGTTTTTACCTATCAATCCTGCATTTAAGTATTTCGCAAGGGATACAACATGGGCTCATCAAGAATATAATGATTTGCTAAAAGAAGCTAATGCAGAAAATGGAGAAAAAAATGAAACTGAGTATGGTGATGACTGGGCACATGTTGCATTGGGTTTCAGACAACTTTTTGATCCTAAGTATGTAGCCGGGTTTATGGAAGATAATTTAAAACTAAGCCCTACTGATAAAAAGTATATTATGGATGAGAAGATCGCTGGTATAACCTATTATTATACGCATGCTAATCAGAACCTGGGTGATTTCTCATTTAATTATCATACTGATTTTCCTTCCAGCAGTACTTTTGAGAAGAATGGTAAGTTTAGCCATGCAGTAGTTTATAATCCTTCATCAAGCGAAAAAGAATGTGTTATTTATGATAATAATGGTGGTGTTGCAGCTAAGTTTAATGTTCCTGCACAAACGTTATTTACTTATCCGGCTCTTCCTGAAAGTGGTCAGCAGCCTGCCGGGTGCTATAGTGTTTCACCGGTAAAAGCTTATGCTTCATCTGGTAATCCGGAAGCTGCAATAGATGGTAATCCAGGCTCGCGCTGGGAAAGTAAATTTGAAGATCCTCAATATCTGACTGTAGATCTGGGGATTTTAACGAAGGTAAACAAGATCAGTATTTCGTGGGAAAGGGCAAATGCGAAAGATTATAATTTGCTGGCTTCTAAAGATTCACTGACCTGGGACACACTTGCAGTGAAAAGGAATATGCCATTGGAAGTGCGAACAGATTTCATTGATAGTATTGGTAAAAACTACCGTTATATAAAAATGGATGGCAGAAAAAGAAATACACCTTATGGCTATTCTATTTATGAACTTGAGGTTTGCGGAAGTGCTGTTAAAGATTCAGTTCCTTCTTCAGTAGTTCAGCTGCCTGCATTTATTGAGGCAGAAAATTACACACAAATGAGTGGTGTACAAATAGAATCTACGAATGATGCCGGTGGGGGTAAAGATATTGGCTGGATTGATACCGGGGACTGGATGGATTATAAAGTTAACGCGGTTACTGCCGGAACTTATCAGTTTAAATTGCGATTGTCAAGTATTGCCACTACAGGAAGAGTAGAAGTGCTTTCTAATGGTCATTCACTGGCAAGTCTTGCTGTACCGAATACTGGTGCATGGCAAACTTATAGTACCGTGAGTACTTTTATTGACCTTCCAAAAGGGCAGCAGACACTTCGGATCAGTGCGGCTGCGGCTCCATTTAATTTTAACTGGATGGATATCCGCAAAAAAGTAACTGGTTTCAGTACACATATTGAAGCTGAAGATTTTACACAGATGTCTGGTATTCAAACTGAACCTACAAGTGATCTGGAAGGCGGTTTAAATGTCGGTTATGCGGATGATGGAGATTGGATGGATTATACGGTAACTATTCCGAAAGCCGGAGATTATACAGTGAAATACCGCATTGCCAGTCCTTATACTACTGGACAGCTTGCTTTCGTTGCTGAAGGTGCGGTTAAATCAACAACAAATATTCCGAAAACCGGAGGGTTTCAAAACTGGGCAACCATTACGACAGTTGTTCATTTTAGTAATCCAGGCACCCAAACTATCAGATTAAAGATAGTAAGTGGAGGATTTAATATTAACTGGCTGGAAATTGCGGCTAATGATAATACATTGGCTAAAAAAGTTATCTCTTCTGCATATGTACAGCAGAAAGAGGTGTCAAAAACAGATACAGCTGCTCATAAATTTGATGCTTCAAACATTCTTACGCCAAACGGAGATGGTAGCAATGATACCTGGATAGTTAAAAATATCGATGATTATCCGAATAATATGGTAAAAATATTTGATCGTTCAGGCAGGCTGTTATATGTTAAAAAGAACTACGATAATAGTTGGGATGGAACATTTAACGGGAGCCCTGTTGCGGAAGGAACCTATTATTATATCTTCTTTTATGGTGATGGTTTGGGACAGAAAAAGGGGTATATCACGGTAATCAGAGAACAATAAGCTTAGTCTGAGAAATGAAAATCTTTAAGTTGAAATTTATCTTTGTCATCCTGTTCCTGTGCATTTTTGTGCAGGTACAGGCACAAAGAAATCCACTGGGAAGCCAGTTTTATATCAATCCATATATTGTCAATCCGGCGATGGCAGGTGCAGTTCAGGGACTAAGTTTGAATGGGGCTTTCCGTAAACAAAAGGATGCCGCACCTGGCGCACCTGTAACGCAAAATCTGACTGCTGTTTATGGTTTTGAAAAGACTGGTGTTGGTTTGAATGTGAACAATGATGAGGAAGGATTAATTCGTCAGACTCGTTTTGTAGGCAGCTATGCTTATCATCTGCCTCTTGATGGGGCGCATCAGTTTCTTCACTTTGGGATATCTGCAGGTATTCTGAGTCAGCATGTTGATTTGAACGCGCTGAATGGAAATAATAATGATGCTCTGGTAGGACAGTACAATGCACGTGAGAATTATTTTGACGGTGACTTTGGTGCTGCTTACAACAATGAACGATTAATGCTTCAGGTTGCTTTTGTCAATCTGAAGCATCTTTTTAAGAAGGATGTAGTCAAGCTGACTGACGTGGAAACATATTATACTTCGGTCGCCTACCGCATCAGTTTGACAGCGGGGGAAGAAGCAGATCTGACTCCTATGCTGGCCTATCGCGGTATGGATGAGGTGAATAACATATGGGATGCCGGTCTTCAATTAGCTTTGGCAAATAAGCAGATATATCTGAGCAGTATTTACCACAGTACTAAGAGTGCGACCTTTGGTTTAAGTGTGAATTATTTGAGAAAATACCTGATTAGCGGTATGTACAATGTCAATACGTCTTCAATAGGAGAGAATACAAATGGCAGTTTTGAAATTGGCCTGGGTTTAAAGTTGTAATTTATTTGCTGTATTATTGTGCCTAATCATTTTATCAATTTATGAATTGGAAAAAATTATTGTCTTCTAAACGCTGGGGGAATGAAGATCGTTTTGTTGCAAATGGAAAGGAAGCGAGATCTGAATTTCAACGTGATTATGATAGAATTATCTTTTCTTCTCCATTCAGGAGATTACAAAATAAGACGCAGGTATTTCCTTTGCCTGGAAGTGTTTTTGTTCACAACAGGTTGACACATAGCCTGGAGGTTGCAAGTGTAGGAAGGTCATTGGGGACTATTTTTTATAATAGAATAAAAGAGACTAATCCGGATATAGATGAATCCTGCCCTTTGCTGGTCGAAGTTGGTAATATTGTTGCTTCGGCCTGTCTTGCCCATGATTTAGGAAACCCTGCTTTTGGACATTCCGGTGAATCTGCTATTTCACATTATTTTACTACAGGTGATGGAAAGATATATAAAGACCGGGTCAGTGAGGCACAATGGGAGGATCTGATCAATTTTGAAGGAAATGCTAATGCATTACGGATATTGACACATTCTTTTGCAGGAAAAGGTACAGGAGGTTTTGCATTGACTTATGCGACATTGGCTTCCATTGCAAAATATCCTTGTGCTTCTATTGCGGGACATGACAGAACGAATATTTATACTAAAAAATATGGTTTCTTTCAGGCCGAACAGAGTGGGTTTAAAAAGATAGCTGAAGAAATGGGACTGATCAAAGTTCAGGATGAACCCTTGATCTATAAGCGTCATCCCCTGGTTTACCTGGTTGAAGCTGCAGATGATATTTGCTATAATATTATTGACCTGGAGGATGCACACCGTTTGAAAATCCTTTCTTATGAGGAGGTAGAGAGCTTATTGCTTCCACTATGTAATGATGTTAAACTACCTGCCCGTCTGGCCGAAATGGAAGATGATGATGCAAAAATTACATTAATGCGTGCAAAATCTATCAATACTTTAATCGGGCAGTGTTCCCAGGTATTTTATGATAACCAGGAGGCTATTTTGAATGGAGATTTTAATAAAAGTCTGATGGATGCAATTCAGGAGCCTTTCTTGTCGGTGATGAAGTATATCGAGCGTATCTCTATTAAAAAAATCTATAACTATTCTTCTGTGGTACAAATAGAGGTTGCAGGTTATAAAGTAATGGGAGGTTTGCTGGAAGAGTTCATTCCTGCTTATCTGAATAATGAGTCGAACTATCATAAAAAACTGGTAGAGCTGATCCCAAATCAGTTCAAAACGAAAGAAACTGATGATTATACCAAGATACTTTGTGTATTGGATTTCGTTTCTGGTATGACTGATATTTATGCGGTCGAGATGTTCAGAAAAATAAAGGGAATCTCTTTTCCTACGATGAGTTAAGGGATTGTTTTTTATAAAGATTATTTGATAAAAGAAAACCCCGGGCATTCACTCCGGGGTTTCTTTATTTAAAATTTAAGCAACAAAATTTTAATCTTTTATATAGCGAATTTCTATCTTTTATTCTTTTTGTGTCCCTGATGTAAGTTGAACATTACTCTTGCGTCTGAAACCCGGGAAGGTCATCGGGCTCTTTGCTGGTCTTTCATCGCCAAAAAGCACACCCCATTGTTTAAAGGATTCTGTTCTGTCAAAAATCACTTTAAGTACTGCGATTATTGGCATGGCAAGGAACATTCCTGAAACTCCTGCAATGCTACCCCCAACAACTACTCCTAATATAGCAATTAAAGCGTTTATTTTAACTTTTGAACCTACAATTCTTGGCATTAATATATTATTGTCTAAAAACTGAACGGCTGCAATGACTGCCAGAACAGTGATTACCGGGGTTAATGAGGTAGAGGCTGTTAGCGTTAATAGTACGCCCAGAATGTTTCCGATTAATGCACCGACATAAGGGATAAGATTGAGAATAGCGAAGATAATTCCAATCAGGAGTGCGTGCTGGATACCGAAAAGCATTAGTAGTCCGCCTAAAAGGACAGTCATATAGGTAATCTGGATCAGTAAACCTACCAGGTAGTTCTTGATAATGGATTCCGTTTCATAGATTGCTTCTTTAACTTTAGGATGGTCGTCTTTTTTGAACCACATGAAAATGAACCTCAATAGGATATCTTTATAGAAAAGCATCAGGTAGATGTAAATCGGCAATAAGCCAACAAATACGAAAACAGAGCTTAAAGTAACTGCGGCACCACTTGCAACACCACCAGCCATGTTTAAAATATCATTGCTCTTTTTATTGATAAAGGTCAGTTGTTCTTTTGGTGAATAGTGGCTGATATTGCTTATCCATTCACTTAATGATTGCAGATGGACGGCTACGTTTTTCTTAATCTGCGGAAAATCTGAAACCAGAATAGCTACCTGCGAGGAGAAAAACCAGATGATGAGCGCAACAAAAACTACAACAAGAAGAATTGGAAAAACGATGGCTATGATTTCGGGAACTTTGTATTTCCTCAGAAAACGATAGATAGGCACGAGCATGATACTGATAAAAAACGCCATGATCACCGGCATGATAATATCACTGGCAATGACAAACAGCGCACCGACAAGTAGTATACCGAGAAGTTCAATAGACCGCTTTACGGTGAGAGGTAATTCTTTCATATTGTAATATAAATGTTAATTTTCAATGGTTAAACATGAAAAGATAGGAAATGTTTGGGTATTTTTGCGCAATCTTAAATCTAAGTTCTGTCCGTTATGATTACAAATGAAACAATAGTAGCTTTATCAACTCCACCAGGAGCAGGTGCAATCGGTGTTATCCGTTTATCCGGGAAAGATGCTATTGCGATTGCAAATTCCGTGTTTAGCGGAAAGGATCTGTTAAGCCAACCTACACATACACTGCATTTTGGACTGATTAAAGATGGTGACATCGTGATCGACGAGGTGGTGATAAGTTTGTTTGTAGGGCCTAAATCTTATACTAAAGAAAACGTGGTGGAGATCTCTTGCCACGGGTCAAATTATATCATTCAGCAGATTATTAATTTGCTGATAAAAAAGGGTGCTTCGGCCGCTAAACCGGGAGAATTTACTTTAAGGGCATTTTTAAATGGGGCTATGGATTTATCTCAGGCCGAAGCGGTAGCCGATCTTATTTCTTCAGATTCTCAGGCGGCACATAGCGTGGCTATGAACCAGTTGCGAGGTGGTTTCAGTACAGAACTGAATGTGTTGCGTGAACAACTGATCCATTTTGCTTCTATGATAGAACTGGAGCTTGATTTTTCTGAGGAGGATGTCGAATTTGCAAACAGAGATCAGTTACAGGAACTGATTAATAAGATTACAATAGTATTGAATAAACTGATCCGCTCTTTTGAATTAGGGAATGTGATTAAAGAAGGTATCAATACGGTTATTGCCGGCAGACCAAATGCAGGTAAATCTACGTTACTGAATGCTTTGTTGAATGAGGATAGGGCAATTGTAAGCGAGATCGCAGGAACGACAAGGGATACAATAGAGGAGGTTCTGAATATCAATGGTATCAACTTTAGATTAATTGATACAGCAGGTATAAGGGAGGCTACAGATACGATAGAAGCGATCGGTGTTGAGAAGACGATGTTGAAGATTAGTCAGTCTGCTGTTTTAGTTTATTTATTTGATGTTCTTAATCTGACAGCTAAAGAAATTAAAGAGGATATTGCAAGATTGTATAAACCAGGTTTAGCTTTTATTGCGGTTGCGAATAAGATTGATTTATCTTTTAGCGATCGGGTAAAGGAGTTGAATTTGCCTTCTGATATTAGGTTTATCGGGATTTCTGCAAAGGAAAACCAGAATGTAGATGAGCTGAAGGAACTGTTGTATGAGACTGTGATAGGGGATAAGTTGTCGGAGAATCATACGATGGTTACGAATATCAGACATGTGGAAGCGTTGAGAAGAACTCAGGAGTCGTTGGATAGCGTTTCGCAAGGGTTGGTTAACCCGGTTACTTCAGATTTTTTAGCGACTGATATTAAACAGGCACTTTATTACCTTGGAGAGATCACAGGGAAGGTTACTACGGATGATTTGCTGGAGAATATATTTAGTAAGTTTTGTATTGGCAAGTAGCCCTGTATAATAACGAATAATCATGTTAAGTATTGAATAGTAAGTAGCTTATTGTTAATAAGTTATGTTTATTTCTTTTGTCCAAATTCTTGGATAATTGCCACAGTTTTTCACACATTTGTTCCTCATTTGTACCTCAAGCAAAAAATTTTACCCTCAAAAAAACACAGGGTAAAACATTGCGCTTAATTACCCTTAATTCCTCTTAATTCTCCTTAATTACCCTAAAAAGGGCTAAAAAGTGGCGAGATAACTACCGATGATTTAAGCAGTAAAAAGGTGCCTACAGGGATAATGAAAAGGAACAAAAAACAAGGCAATGAGTTCAAACATCAACATCCAAAGAATCTGTGAACACTGCGGAAAACCGTTTCGGGCAAAAACTACCGTAACGAGGTTCTGTGGCACAATATGTAATGGCAGACATGCCAAACAAAAGATCCGTGATTTAAAGATCAAAGTATCTGACAAGGAGGTTAAAGAGAATATAACCTCAGTTATAAACCATCCGGTCTTAATGGAATTCTTAACCATTAAACAAGCTGCACAACTCTTAGGATTATGTACCAAAACCTTGTATAACATCCTCCAAAGCGGTAAAATCAAAGCCGTGAGACTCAGTACCAGAAAAACCATCATTAAAAGAACAGAAATTGACAAAGTATTTGAACAATCAGAGTTTGAAGCCCCGATAAGAGAAAAACCCAAAAAGAACCCTCATCCAAGATATTGCTATACTATGGCACAGGCACAAGATCAATTCAATTGCTCTGAAAAGGCTCTGTACGATCTTATTAAAAGAAATAACCTATCCAAATTTCAAGATGGCTGGTATACTTATGTCCTGAAATCCGACCTCCACAGCATTTTTAACCAAAACCGTTAGTTATGTCTAAAGTCACTCTACGCAAAAAAATCATTACTAAAAACAGACACAGCCTGGTTTTAGACTATTACCCGCCTCTGAAGAACCCAATTAACGGAAATCCAAAACGTTTTGAGGCTCTCAAACTTTACGTCTTTGATAGCCCTGCCGATCAATGGGAACGGGAACACAATAGGGAAACTATGATCCTTGCTCGTACTATATGCAGTCAAAGGCAGCTTGACGTACAAAACCGCAAATACGGTTTTCTTTCCGACGCTATGAGAAACTCAGGTTTTATTGATTTCTTTAAAGCAGAAGCCCATAAAAAACAAAAATCAAACTCCGATCATTGGGCAATGGGTTTAAGGTACTTTATCGCCTTTGCTGGTCATGATCTTAAGTTTCCAGAAGTCAATGATTTTTTATGTGAGGACTTTAAAAACTATTTGCTCAGTGGGCCAGGGATAAGCAGGTGGGGAAGACCCATCCAAAGAAATTCTGCTGTTAGTTACTATGCCAAGTTTAGGGCAGTTCTCCGTATCGCTTATAAAAAAGGATACATCAGTCAGGATCTTCATGCTCTTGTCAAACCGATCAGCCCCAAAGAAACTCATCGTGAACGCCTGACCTTGGAAGAATTGCAATTGCTTTTCGAAACACCATCAAGTTCACCTTTGATGAAAAGAGCATCGCTCTTTTCAGGACTTACCGGACTGCGCTTTTCAGATGTTCAAAGCCTGAAATGGTCAGAAGTCAGGGGCAAGCCAGGTGAGTATCATTTGCAGTTCTCTCAAGAAAAGACAGAAAGCGCAGAAGTTTTGCCAATCTCCGATCAAGCAGTAGCTTTTATGGGTGAACAAGGAGAGCCTGATGAATTGGTTTTTTTAGGCTTAAAATACTCCAAATTACGAACCTTTTTCATGCACTGTCTTAGAGATGCCGGAATTAAAAAGAACATCACCTTCCACAGTTTCCGTCATACCTTCGCTACCATTCAGTTGGAACTAGGAACAGACATTTATACCGTTTCCAAAATGCTTGGTCATAAAGCGTTTAAGAATACTGAAATCTATGCGAAGATCGTCGATAAGACCAAAAGGATTGCGGCAGATAGAATCAACCTTAAAACACCTGATTTCATCAAAGAGGAAATGACTACCCCAGTGAAATTTCAGTTTATTGTACATCGGAACAAAGAATATATTACAAATGAGTAATGGTTTAAACAAAATTCCTTCGTTTATCCATCACTTTAATGCGTTCCTCAGCTTCCTTCCGAATTTCGATTACAGTTTTCTTTCTGGAAGCAGCAACCCATTTTTTTAGTTCATTTTTATTGAAATATAATCTTCTACCATATTGAATTGCCGGCAGCAATCCCGTAAAGATAACCCTTTATTAGTATAAGCCTCAACTACAATTCTCTTGAACTCAATTGCATAACAACGATGGCTTTTTGGCAATAAACCTAATGCGCCGGATGACTGATGATGGTCAACCCATGTCCTGATTAAAGAAGTGGATAGCTTCCACTTTGATGATAAAGCTCTAGCTGAAGTCCCCCTTAACTTCTCCTTTACGATTTTTAGCCTAAAATCAGCTGTGTGAATTCTGTTTTTTCTCATAAAAATACCCCCAAATAGTGTCTAACTTTTTGGGGGCAGTGCAGTTTAGAGGGCTTTTTCGTTTATTTCATATCAAGTCATATATCAAAGAAAAGCAGAATATTTCGGGGTTTTTATACCCTTTCTACACCCTGGTTTTGGTATTATTGTCCTACTAGAATACAGTGAGTTAAAAGAATGAAAAGTACACATGTTTTTTGTCTTACTATTAATTAATGGTTTAATGTCTTGTTTATCGTTTTCCGAAAAGTAAATTGGGGGTAAATACTTTTCTCAAAGTGAGAACAACTATGATTAATTTAAATGATATTATTGAAGTCGGACATACAGATGATGGTAAATTTGATATACAACGTCTCTCTAATTGGTCTGCCGCTAAGAAGGATGACTCTCAACGCCCCAGTAAAAATAGAAGAGCTGGTTTTTGGATTAACTATGGACCTGGTAGAATTGACCTAGCCACATTTTAAAAAAGGATTATGCATTTAGAATATTGGAACCAATGTGCAGTTCTAGCCAGTTAAAACTAAAGAATCGGGAGTTAAGGTCAGTCAGGAAGGTCAGAGGTCAGTCACAAGCAAGCTTACATGATCTCCCCTAAATATATGAACTCCTTATCGTGGGATAACGATTAAAATATGTAAAAAGTGTTATGATTATATTTATGATAAGGGTCGTTAATTCTGGCTACGTGTTTACAAAAGCTATTGAAGTAGTGTAAGTCTGATTTTCCAGGTTAGAGGTTGAACTTTCACTGATAGAATCGGAAGAATTATGAAGTTTTTCAAGTAAAAGATCAACGTTAACTGAGGCAAAGGAGGCACAATAGTCTGACAACCCATATGGAATAATTAGTTCTCCATTATGAATAATTGATCCACAGGAATACAATACATTGGGTACATAACCTTCACGTTCATCATTATTAGGCATAACTAAAGGTTCAGGAAGCCTACCAATTACTTTAGAAGGGTCATCAAGATCTAATAGAGTTGCACCAATACAGTATTTTCGCATGGGACCAACACCATGAGTAAGTATTAGCCATCCGGCCTTAGTTTCTATTGGAGATCCACAATTACCAATCTGACAAAATTCCCACGGAAATTTTGGTTGTTGTATCATTACAGGATGATCCCACACTGTAAGTCTATCAGAATACATCAAGTAATTATTCCAACCATCTATTCTGGACAACATGGCATATTTGCCATTTATTTTGCGGGGGAAGAGTGCAAGGTTTTTATTTTGAGCACCACTTCCGTGCAATGGACTCACTTTAAAGTCATAGAAATCAACGGTCTGTAATAATTTCGGCAAGATCATCCGCCCGTCAAAGGCAGTATAAGTAGCATAATACATTATTGAACCATCATCTTTAACGAAACGAACAAAACGAGCATCTTCAATTCCTTTACGTTCAAACTCTGAAATTGGATAAATTACCCGATCCGATATGTCCGTATCTTTGGAAAAATAGAATTCATGGTAAGTGTCTGAAAGCCATATGACTTTGTCATACTCTATTTTTAGTGAATCATCTTGTTCTTGTTCCTTGAATTCTAATACTGTTTTTGTTAGAGCTTCATAATCAAATTTTTCATCTAAATGCGAACCAACTCTATTTAGAATAGTTAAATCAATAAGTGCGTCTGAAGCTTTTTTTAAAAACAGTTTCTTATTATAAATGGTATTTCGGGCAACTTCTGCTTCTACGATATAATTTCCAGAGGGATCGACAATTATATTGCCAGCATCATCTATTAATGCTCTTCTAAATACAACGGATGAAATATGACCTTCGCCTACCGCCCTAAAACTAATAATTAGTCTTTTGTGCCCCTCAACTAAGTTAGTTTGATCTGGATCTTCCACAACCGACGGGTTAAAAAAAGCAGCGGATTCAATAGAGTATTCATGTGTAAAATAGGATCCTATTAACAACTCTTGGTAGTCATTTAATGAATCATAGTTTATTCCAGCTAGTTCAATACAGTGCTTTACTTTTTTGCAGTGCCGTTTTAAAATTTTAGTTATATTTCTATGTCTTTTGGAATATTCTTGTAAAATGGGGGAGATAATATCAAAAACTTGTTGGTGAGATAGGCTAATGACATTTTTTATTACCTCTTTGGCTCTTTCATCTCCATTAAAAAAAAAGCGAGCAATTACACGTTTTGGGTCCGGATACAGTTTTACAGGTTTCCTTTCTACAGATATTCTCATAATGAGCGATTTAGATGAATATTGTTCTGTATTCAATTTAGATAATTAAGTTGATAATATAAAATGAATTAATAAATAATTCTATTTATGGTTTGTTGTTAATTTTAATTATATTCAACATAATCTTTAGTCGTTTAAGATAAATGTGTCGAACTTTTTTAAGTTTTATTTAATCTTTTCTTTTAGAGAAACTCATGAATACTTATTTGTATATTTGGTTTAAACGCTCATTTCTCATTCCTAATTAATATCCTTATGAACGCTGCATTTGATAAAAAAATTTTTATTGTTGACGATGATCCTTTTTTAACTGCTATGCTGGAGCAGATTTTAATGGAAATTGGTTTTACAAATCTAGATCTGTTTGCCGATGGAAAATCTTGCATTCAGAATATTCACCAAAAACCTGAAATTATATTTTTGGATTATCAGATGGAAGAAATGAATGGATTGGATGTGTTGAAGAAAATAAAAGAAAATTCTCCTGAAACAGCAGTCATTTTTACTACTGCCCTGGAGGATTTGAGCATTGCTATGCAGTCTATTACACATGGTTCATGCGATTTCTTGCTAAAAAAGAATATCTCCAGAAAGGAAGTAGAATCAATTTTATCTGAAATTCTTAACTGAACAGGAATTTAGGATTCGAAAAATTATATCCATGCCATTTACGCTCGCCCATCCGGCCATTATCATGCCTTTATGTAGATATAAGACAAGATTTATTTCGGTCACAGGTCTTATTGTGGGAAGTATGGTGCCTGATTTCGAATTTTTTTTAAAGATGAAAACAGGTCCAAATATAGGTCACCACTTTTGGGGGATTTTTATTTTCGATTTACCTGTTGCTTTGATCATTTGCTTCGTATATCACAATCTTTTAAGAGATACCTTTTTTGCTCATTTGCCAAATTGGTTTCGAATACGGTTTAATAGATATGCAGAATTTAAATGGAATACTTACGCACTTTCTAATAAGCTGGTTTTAATAACTTCTATATTAGTCGGTATATTTAGTCATTTTATTTGGGATGCTTTTACTCATGATGATGGTTTTTTTGTTCAGCAACACCCTTTTTTTAACAATCAAATTTCTGTTAGTAATCATGACGTTCCTGTGTATCAGATGTTACAAGTGTTCTTTAGTTTTTGGGGATTATGGATAATGTGTCGTGTGATTGCTGATATGCCGCAGCATCCTCAAAATTTCGAAGATTTATATCAAAGCAATTTGAAATACTGGTTTTATATAAGTTTGGTGGGATTGCTAATCTTAACTATCAGATTAGTTTTATTACCAGAATATATAAGTTTTTGGGACGTATTTATGGCTTGTATGGGGAGTGGTATATACGCTTGGTGTCTTGTTTCCTTGTTTTATATAAAAACGCAGACAACTAAGAGTTTGGTAAAGTAGCCGTTGTAATAAATTTATCAAAACCGGTAGTTTCAGCCCACTTTTCGATGGCTGAATTGGCCTTGTAAACCAGTATCAATTGCTTGGATGCATTTGAAAGTTGATAGTGAGAATGGATAAGCTCATTAATTCCTGATAGATCAGTATCCAGAACATCTTTAGTGTCAATATAAACAATATCATAAGGAAGACCTACGCTTCTTATAACTTCCTGACGAAGATCGTTAAGGTTCTCTCCAGTAAGTGTACCAGAAATTGAGATACAATAGGAATCTAAAGGCTGATCCAAAATTTTGAAAGTGCTGCTGGAAATCATTTTTTTTGTTAAGATAATAAAAGAGTTATGAACAACAATAAGTTTTATGTAATATTTCTCTTGTTTTTTCTCCCCTGGGTAGGGAAAACACAGACACCATTAAGAACTGCGCCGCTTACAGCTGAGCAAAGAGAAGTTTTTATACAAAATGCTTTAAAGCTCAGGAAAGATGAAAATTTCACAGGGGCACTTATGCAGTTAGACAGTATTCTTCAGGGGCAGCCTAAAGATGCTGCCGCCCTTTTATTTAAAGGTGACCTCCTGCTGCAAAATAAATCTTTCTCTAAGGCAGTGACGACTTATCAGGCTTTATTATCTTTGAATTATGAACCGACGATTACCAGGATTAATCTCTCGTACGCTTTGTTTATGGCCCATCATCCGTCAAAGGCATTACATTATGCTAAAATAGCATGGGAGGGTGACAAAATTAATCCTAATGCTGTGGTGAATTATTTTAACGCGATGTTATGGAATATACAAACTAAACAAGCTTCAGATTTTTTACAAAAGCAAAACCAGCTTCTTAAGCCTGATCAGATCTTGGTACTTAAAGCGAGGCTTTACACCACTTCAGGTAACTACAAGAAGGGAATCCTCTATTATGATAGTCTAAATACCAAGTTTTTGAATAAATTCTATAGGAAGGAATATGCTGAAGTCCTTCTCGGTAAGAAGCAATTTAAGGCATCAATTGAACTTATGAAAAAAGACAGTACACTGTTTTCTCCAAATGAATATCATGAATTTATTCAGAAATATAAAGGAATAAGGCGTCAGGGAGTCGGAACAGAGTTTGCTTATTTTGAAGATATTGCCAAAAATGTAAGAATTGAAAATGCCATTTGGTGGCAACAGGGGGAAGGACATGTCTATACATTTGGGCTTAGGGCAGGGGTATCATCAATAACTTCATTTCCAAATCAGAAAACGAATGCTGAGTTTATACATCTAACCATTTCAGAACGCTGGAGTAAAGCCTGGACAGGTCTTTCTGATTTACACTTACAACGTATTCAGCCAGAAGGAACTAAGGGCTTTTATGGCTTAACCGGAAAGCAGACCATTCAATACCAACCAAATGATCGAAAAATGGTTGGATTATTTTATAGTTCAGATATTTTAAATTACACTGCTTCTTTGTTGGGACAAAATATCAGGAGTAGTAGTTTTGGATACGTTACCCACTTAATGTTAAATGGTAGGAATGGTTTCTATTCGCAGGGCACTATTGGTTTTTTATCAGATGACAATGTGAGTAATCAGTTTTTTGGGTCACTGTACCACCTTTTCCGAACTGAACCAACACTTAAAGCCGGCTTGAATTTTTCAGCTCTTCACTACAAGGATAATAGCATACAATACTACTTTTCTCCGAATCGATATTTGAGCTCAGAAGTTTTTGCAGACTATACGACACCTCTCCCTGCACTTTCCAAGTTTTATCTTCAGGTGCAAGCTGGAGCAGGTTTTCAAAAAATTGAAAAACTATCCTGGGAAAGTGCATTTCGATTTCAGCCGGAAATTGGGATGAGGCTAAACCATTTTGAAACGGCATTTAAATATCAGACCAGCAATGTAGCCTCGAGTACAGGTACAGGATATCGGTTTAACTGGTATACTTTACGATTAGCATGGCGATGGTAGCTCACTTGCTTGCATTTTTAAATGTAAAATGTTTTTGCAGAAAGTAGTTAAACGTAAGTACTATAGCTGTAGATATAAACTTTGCGACTGTTGGATCAAGATTTAAAAATATAATTAATCCTGTTAGAATAAGGTATTCACTCCCAAGTCCTTGAAGAACAACCAGGAAGTATTTTCCTAGTTTCTTTGCGGAATCATCCTTAAGTTTTTTAGCCTCCTCAAATGCAAAGGTTTTAGCAAGCCAAAACCCGGTTGGAACTGTTATCAGAAAGGCAAGTACTAAGCTTATCGTATAGGAAGCAATAGTAAATCCATCGATAACTAGGCCAGATTTGGGAATTATAAAAAGGTAAAACCAAGCATATAAAAGAATGTTTAAAAGTGTATTTATTGCTCCTACTGCCAGGTAGGCATAAACCATGTATGGCATGAATCTTCTAAAAAGAGGATAAAATAATCTTAAAAAATAATTGATAATTTGCTTTATCATGTCAGTTTAATTTAGCTGTCATTGATTTAATATGTGAGATATACCATTCAGCGAGCTCGTTCATTGGCAGACCCTTTGCTGCTGCATAATTCTGGTCTTCAATTCTTTGTCGTTCCTCAGGGTCATTCAATAGCTTTCCTACAGCGTCAGCCATACTTTGGGCATCATCGGTTATAAAGTAGGCTCCACCGTAGCCTTCTTCCTCAACTACACGTTCCAAATCATCAATTTTTGGGAGAATACAGGCCCTGGCATAACTACCAGCCTGATGAAGTATGCCTGAACTACCGGTGGTGGTGGTATATGGAAATATGATAAAAGTGCTGTCTTGGAATATCTTTGCTACCTCTTCTTCAGGTATATATCCATTAAAAATAACATTTTTCATCTCTTTGTATTTTTCTTTAACACCGTTAAGATATCCAGTAACATTGGGGTTATCTGAGCCCGCTACAGTAGCAATAAATTTATACTGTGGATATTTTTGTTCAAGTATTAAGGTGGCATCTAGCATGACTTCAACCTTTTTATAAGTTCCAAACTTGCCAAAGGCCATTAAATTAATAGAAGTCAGTGGCTCATTTAAATATACTCTTACTGGTAATTCAAAATTGCCGTGGGGAAGAAGAACTATGTTATTTACCTTATACTTTGTGCGAAGAATCTCTACATATTGCGATATGGTAACACCAACTACGTTTGCTTTGAGAATAAACTTAGTTAGCTGTTCTCCAATTCTAAGAAAAAGTTTGGTTTTCCACTTAGAATTAGCCATCCCGATGGTATCTAGTTTTACTGTTTCTGTAATGTTATGTAAGATTACAACAGATGGGATTTGCAGTATTTTACACATCCAGGGGGTAAGCAAACCTAATGCGGCTGGTATCTTATTCCCTCCAAATGTCATAAATTGGAGGTTTAGAATTACCGCGTCTGGCTTTATTTTTTTTAAAGCCTTGCGTATTTTCAAAAAGTTACTCCATCCGTCAAAGTTCCAGCAAGGTACAATTTCAATACCTTTCAATTCGTAACGGCTATATTCTTCGTCATTTTCCAGATGATTTGTTAGGACATAAATCTTTTCTATTTCCTTCTTTTCTGTAAAACTCTTGATAAGATGATAGCCATACTCATTTAGTGTAACCTGGCTAGGTGGATAGGGTGTAACAAATGCAAGTTTCATAAAGCGATGATTTAAGGGTTAAAACGGTTGAATATTTATAATACGTAGTGCATCAAGACGCCAATGATCGCCCTGGAACAGAAGGACAAATGCGATTGTTACTTTTTCGCGACGCTCTGGTTTTTCGTACTTAAGTATAATATTACTGTCAATTGCGGTGCAGACCAACTGATCGCTAGACCAGTTAAGTATGTTTAAATGGTGTATTGAATCCGTTCTGATATTTACTGTTGATTTTGGAGTTTGCCTGTTATTACAGATAAATTTAAACCAGTTTTCCGTATAATATTCTTTTCCTGCTTCAACATCATTTGTCTGATAAAGATGATTTAAATGAGCCCATAGGTTGTTGTAATCCTCTTTTAATTTTTTTAGGTTGAAGTTTGATGGCCGATACGTTGCTTTGATATTTATGTTAATTTTTGATTGGTGCAGGCGACTAATTTCATCTGTTTTCATAAAGACAGGCAATTCACCCTTCCTTTCCTGTAGGTCTCCTTTTAAAAAAAGAAAAAGCACAATAACGGCTACCATAAGTCCATATAGGATTCTCATATTATTGATTCAGGTTAATGATAGACGAATTGACGCGATTAATCTGTGCCATAAAAAGGTAATTTCGAGAATGTGAAATTGGAATAGAAACATTGGCAATTCCTCGCAAAGAGTAAGCCTGCATACTAAATGTACTTTTGGCATCCCAGCACAAGATCTTTATCATTGTACCATCTGCCAGGATATTCTGGTATTGGTCTGTAAGTGGGCCAATTTTAATTATATAATTATCTTTATTTCTCTCTTTCATTTTTATCGGGATGTATTCGCAGGTGCCTGATTGTACGTAATAGGTCGACAGTGCATCTTTATCTATAGCGTAATATGTCCCGGTTTTTGAATTTAAATGAAGTTGTTCTTCAAAGAAATAATTTTTGTTTACTAATAACAGATTACTATATTGATCCGTGCTATAGTTAATGCTTTGTTGATTGAGATTGGAGTCTGGATTTACAGTTTTTGGAGAGCGGTATATTTTTTTTAATTTGTCTAATGGTAGTCTGTTTTTAATAATAACTGGATAATCAAAATAAGTTTTGTTTTTAGAAAGTCGTATCCAGCCAGGTCCCTCAGTCAAGCCATTTATGAGTGGCAGATTAGCGATAATTTTTCCTTTTTCTTTTCTGGTTTTCAGTTCTATCGGCTGAATAAAGGTTTGTAAGGTGATATTCCAGTCTGTATCTGTCAAAAAAACAAGGTTAAAATTTGGAACAAATAGAGTGTCATTTTGTTCAAGCCATTCGGGCTTATCCAGTGTAGTGCTTTTACAACCGTAAAAGAACAATAGTAAGGCTATATATAATGACAGGGTTCTCATTGCAAATAAAATTCTTCTGACATGAAACAATGCGGCAACACGACAATTCCTTTATTTTTTGTTGCCAATTCATCTTGTAGAATTGGCGGAATACTACGCTTTTGGCCGTTTATGAAAACAGATAAAGGAACTTGAGTTAAAGCGATAGCCCTATGCTGTATTTTTTGAACGTTATTTTGAAAAGTAGCTGACAAACCACTTCTTATAGCAGTCTTATGAATTAACAACTGACTTTGCCATATTTTTCCAGACTCGTCTTTTTCCGCGATAAGTATAGCAGGAATATTAATTGAAGTAGTTAATTCGTCATAGATCTTAGTTTCAATTTGGACTTTATCAGATGTAAGGAGCTTGACTGTATAGCTTGGTGCGCCTCCATGGATATAGCCTCTTTCACTTACATCAGTTTCTGCATATAGTTCAATAGATTGAACTTTAAGTGAATCCATTGCTTTGGTGTTATCTAAAGTGATATTAAAATAGGTACTGGATTTAGGAGATAAATTGTATTGAAATACAGTTTGAGGATAAAAGGTCTTTACCAACTCGTTTTGATAGCGAACCAGAACTTTAAGTGAAATATTGATCGGGATATCGTCGGCATTCAATATTTCTCCGGTAATAGAATTTTCCTTCCCATTTCTAATTAGATTCGTTTGGATAAACTGAGCAAATGGCTTTTTTATCCGGTCATCTTTAACAGTTGGAAAGCTACTGATTACCCGCTTTCCCATTTTTTTGAAAAGAACGTAATTGTAACTTCTCATTTGCTCAGCAGGGATCTGAATTTTAAATTTTGGAGGTATTATATACCATTTGCTATTCCTAAGAACAAGGTTCATAGAGTCAGTTTTTGATTCAAATCCTAGCGAAGTATTCCATCTCGTGAAAATGGAACAAAAGGCACTATCTTTGGTTGTCCTGATCGTTTTTACATGTATGCTATCGAGCTTGGCATAAGAGGGTAGAAGACCACCATCACTAACTGATTTTTCGAGTAAATACTGATCAAGGGGATATGTGGGAGAAGGCTCAAAAAAATGAAATGCATTTTCGAACCTTTGAAAATCGAGATTGTTATAATAGTTTAAAACTGCTGTTACAGGATCTTTTTGTTCTCTAACCAAAAGAAGCTCATAAATCTGTTTTATCATAAAACAGCTAAAAAAAACTACAGGTAATAACGAGGAGCTATAAATTATTAATTTAGGATAATAATCCTGATTTTTTAGAGCTGGGATGAGATAATCTTGCTCTTTGTATTTTTTTAGATAAAGGATCGTTAATAAGGAGGCTATAACCAGACTGCTCAAAGGAATTATACCCCACATATATTTTAGTAATCTGGAAAGTTTTTTTGGAGGGGTAGGTTGAATAGTAGAAACATTACCCCTTTCCCAGACCATAATCCCATTTTCTAATCTTATTGTTCTGCTCCAGCCTGTATAATATAATAAGGGATCATAATACCTGTCGTTACTAAAAACGTATTTTAAACTGTATTTTTCAGCTTCAGTGAGAAAATCGCTTAGTGACGCTAAACCGTAGTTTCCTGAAAATTTTGCGTTTTCTAACCTTTCTACCGGCCGAGTAGTGAGTTCTGGTAATCTACGTGCCGAATGATAATTCCCGTCTACAGACGCGGCAAGAGAGTTTGCGCTAAGCCAGGCCATTTGGTCACCGAATCCTAAAGTTAAAAACCTCCATCTGATATGATCATCCCTGTTCATGAAATTTACGATAGGCTCAATTTCAATTTCTTTTGGTTGGAGTGGCCGGAAACTAGACAGGTGGAAGATGAAAATAAGAAATAAAAAGTAAGAAATCCCTGTTAATCCAGACAATAGGAAATGGTTCTTTGAACTAAAGCGACTAATCCAGAAGGATCTGGCTCCACCTGAAATAAAGGAATAGATAAACTTAGCCATGAATGGTATGGCTATTATAGATGCCCAGAAGCCAAATCGATCCAATGTTAGAATATTGAACGCATTTGCGCCGAGAATCATTTTAGGAAGTGGTGTTGTGCCCCCGCTTCCTAATAGTAAACACAAAAGAAAGGAAACGGTCCAGCCCAAAAAACGTCTTTGCTTAAATAAAGAATAGAGTGTAGAGGGAAGTAAGGCGAAAATTAGAGTAAGAGGAATAATATAAAAAACAATGCCCGAAGAAGGCTTTAAGAAGAAATTATCCCTGGAGCCGTGAGGTATGGAGACCTGGGTTATAGGATCCGTTTTGCTCCAGTACCAGTAGGGAAAGATTAATCCAACAGCAAGAGGGATCATCAAAGCGCCAAAAATAAAGAGTTTTTTGTACTTTTTTATTGCGGCAACTAAAATAGTGTACAAATATTTAAAGAGGTTTTTCTTTTCCTGACTCTCATTAAGTCCATCAGACAAGGCCATGAAGACTGTAGGGGCTACAAAAAATGCCACACCAAAAATGGCAGTTACATGATGAGAACTAATCACTACAGCAAAAAAGCTGAGCGCCATCACCAGATAGATAGTTTTTCCTTTACAAAGATATTGATATAGAAATGGCAGTGCGTTCAAAAGAAATGCAAGTCCTGTCAATGTTGGCATTTGACCAAAAACGTGTAAGGTTTCAACAATTGAGCTTAGCAACACTACTAATAAGGCTGCTATACCAGCAGTCGCTTTATCAAAAAATAACTTACTAAACCTATAGACGCCAACTATTAAGATTTGCAAGATGGTGATGGCGTAAATACAGAAAGATACTTTAAGTGGAAATATTTTGCTGATCAAGGCGATCATTTGGTGTACCAAAGGGGGGTAGCTTATGGTTAAAAAGCCAGTATACCATCTATATTCCCATGGCTCAAACCAAAATCTAGAATAATGATCTGCAAAAAAAATGTGAACGTAGGCGTCGTAGGTCTTGGGAAGAGTGAAGTAGATTATAACACCATGGGTAATTAGGGCCAGCGACATGGCCACGAGCAAGAATTTCTTCCCCAAATAATCCGTCCATATGTTGTTATTCGAAGTGTCCAACAGTATTTATTTTAATTATGAGATAAGGAACTGCAATGATAAATTTTGTTGGTTATTTTTTTTGATCTCCTTGCAGATGGTATTGATAGTATAATTTCATGAGTTGGATTGGGATTCTTATGGCGTGCTTCATCGTTAATCGTGAATCTCCTACTTCCGTCCAATTCATCAGTGGGAATTCTAATACCCCTTTTTGTAGAGTTGTTTTGCCGAATTTTTTTTGGAGACGAAGGAAAATTTCAACATCGAAAAGCCAAGGAGTCATGAAGGGAGCCTTAAAAAGGAACGGAACCAGATTACGCTGAAAAATTTTAGCACCGCATTGTGTGTCCTGAAAAGGGGTTTTCAGGATTACACGAATAAATTTTTTAACTAAACTGCTAAAAAGAGAACGGTTGTCATCCCTCACTATACTTGCCCCCAGTCTCTGAATCCGGCTTCCTACAATTGCACCAAATTGGGGGAGTTTTTCTTTATATCTGGCCATGTCAAGCCATTCTTCCGGTTTGGTAGCTAAGTCTGCATCCAAAAATCCAATAAGCTCTGATTTAAAGTTTTTATGTATATGAAGCATTCCTTGTCTAACCGCTTCCGATTTGCCTCCATTTTGCTTCAAATTGTAAACACATATGTTTTGAGGGCAGGCATATTGTATAGCTAGAAGTACTGAATACGTTTTATCTTTACTTCCATCGTTCACAAAGCAGAGCAAAACCTCGGGATGGTCTTGAGCAAAAGCAAGAAAATCTGCATAAGGGAACCTTTTTTCTTCATTGTAGCAAGGAACAATAATAGCGTAATTTTTCATGTTGTAAACGTTGTTTAACTTTAGGGTATGATGTTTTTCTCATCGTGATTTATAATGATCAGTCTTATATTTAATAGGAAGTTACCTGTTTAAACTGGGTTTCACAATATCATTTGGAATAAACTTCTTTTTAGAGAAAAATATTCTGTTTTTTCATTAAATTTATTTAGCCATTTATGGCGTTTGTCGAAAAACCTATATAATGGTCCACAAACCAGTATCTACCTTATTGTTACTTTAAGTAAAAACCTGATTAATTATGAATGTTTCACTTTATCAATATGAGGGCGGTCAGTGGAAATCGAATCCGCTAAATAAGCCTGTTGTTTTGTCTGATATTAAACTTGCATTGTGTTTCTCCGGAAAAGAAGTATTAAAGTCCGAAGGGATATACAAGAAAATAAAGGCTCGGTTTCCAAACGCAGAGATCGTGATGTGTAGTACCGCTGGTGAAATTTTTGGAAATACGGTAAATGAAAATTCTCTTTGTGTTGCGGCCTTCGAGTTTAATGAATGTTCAATTCAGACTGCATCTGTTCGTATTCAACATTTTTCCAACAGTTACGATGCGGCAATTAGTTTAATGGGTAAATTATCAAAAGAGAAACTGTTGTATGTTATGGTTTTTTCTGATGGAAGTTTGGTTAATGGCAGTGAGTTGGTTAAAGGGCTTAATGACGGAGTTGAACATCAATTGCTGATTACTGGTGGCCTTGCTGGTGATGGAGCCAATTTTATTTCTACTTTAGTTGGATTAAATGAGCAGCCTAAGGAGGGAGAGATTGTAGTAATCGGTTTTTATGGATCAAATCTATTAGTTACTCATGGTTCGCAAGGTGGTTGGGATACTTTTGGACTTGAAAAGGTGATCACAAGATCTGTATCGAATGTTTTGTTCGAGATTGATGGAGTTAACGCTTTAGATCTTTATAAAAAGTATCTAGGCCACGATGCTGAAAATCTGCCAGGCTCCTCGTTGTTGTTTCCGCTCTCAGTAACGATTCCAGGAATGGATAACCCGGTTGTAAGGACTATCCTCTCTATTGATGAACAAAATAAAAGCATGACCTTTGCTGGTGATGTTCCGGTAGGCTCAAAGGTTAAGTTCATGAAAGGGAACTTTGATAGGTTAACAGCTGCGGCAGCCACAGCGGCAATAATGACGCTAAAAGAAGGACAGAAAGCCCCCGACTTCTCGCTTTTAATCAGCTGTGTTGGGCGTAAGCTTATCCTAGGACCTAGGACGGAAGAAGAGCTGGAGGCCGTAAGTGAGGTATTCGGCAATCAAACCCCCTTGGCTGGATTCTATGCTTACGGGGAGATTTCGCCGTTTAATCATGGCGGCGGTTGTCAATTACACAATCAAACTATGACCATAACCTCATTTTATGAATTATCATAAACTACTTTTGAAGCAGGTTAACAAATATCTGCCCTTAGATTTGCAGGAATTTCCGGCCATTGAGAATTTTTTACAGGCAGTAAATGATTCATATCGTGCCTTTGAACGAGATAATGAACTCGCTGAAAGAGCTTTTAATATTAGTGAAGAAGAGTACGAAGAACTCAATAAAAAGCTTAAGTATGAACTGGATGTTAAGAAAATGTCCGTTAGTAAACTTAAAGATGCAGTTGGGATTTTTGAGAACGTTGAAGTAAAAAATAATAGCGATGATCTTTTAATTATTGCAGAACATTTGCATGAAGAGATCGCCAAAAGAAAGAATGCGGAACAGGCCTTAAAAATTAAGGAAGAAAAATATCGAGGAATTCTTGCTAACATGAATTTAGGATTAATGGAGGTGGACAACGATGAGGTTATACAATATGTGAATAAGAGTTTTTGTAAAATGAGCGGATATCAACCTGAAGAATTACTAGGAACTAAAGCTTCAGTAGTATTGGCGTTTCCTCAACATTCAAAAAATACGCTGAAAGAAAAAAACAAACTAAGAAGAAACGGAAAATCTGATACCTATGAAATTTTCGTTCATTCTAAAAAGGGGGAAGGCAGATGGTGGTTAATAAGCGGAGCGCCAAGATATAATGATCAAAATGATTTGGTTGGTTCAATAGGTATCCATCTTGATATTACCCAACAAAAGCAGCTAGAGTTAGATTTAATTCGTGCCAAAGAACAAGCAGAGGCTTCAACATTAGCTAAGGAAATGTTTCTTGCAAATATGAGCCACGAGATCCGTACTCCTATGAACGCAATTTTAGGTATGGCAAATCAGCTCAAAAAAACAAATTTAGCTTCAAACCAGCTTTTTTTTCTAAATACTATTAATTCTGCTGCTGATAGTTTGCTGATTATTATTAATGATATATTGGATCTTACTAAAATTGATTCAGGCAAATTAACACTAGAGAATATTGGTTTCGTTCCATTGGCAGTTGTTGACCGGGTTTTACAAGTCATGACCCATAAGGCAGAGGAAAAAGGAATTAAGCTAGTCAGTTCTTATATTGATAGTAATTTGGCTAAAATTCTTATTGGGGATCCTCATCGTATTAATCAGGTTTTACTTAATCTAGTCAGTAATGCAATTAAGTTTACCCAAAAAGGAACAGTAGATATTAATTTTATAGTAGTAGAAGATTCGCAGTTATGGCAAAGGATTAAAGTGACTGTTAGTGATACAGGTATTGGAATGGATGAAGCGTTTAAAATCCGTCTTTTCGATAAGTTCTCACAAGAGGATGATACGGTAACTAGAAAATATGGTGGGACTGGCCTTGGAATGAGCATAAGTAAAGAGTTGATAGGACTTATGGCCGGTGAAATAGAGGTGGAAAGCAAAAAAAATGTAGGTAGTTCAATCTCCTTCACTTTAAAGCTAGAGAAAGGGACTGAGGAGTCTTTACCTGATAAATCAGAAGATGAAATAGATGTTCGAGTTTTTTCAGGTCGAAAAGTTTTAGTTACGGATGATAATGAAATTAACAGGCTTTTAGCCTCTACTATACTTCAAGCCTATAATGTAAATTGTGAAGAAGCTATAAATGGGGTTGATGCAATAGAAAAATTACAACAACATAGTTATGATTTGGTACTTATGGATGTTCAAATGCCAATAATGGATGGAATGGAGGCTGTTAAGATTATAAGAAATAAGCTTTTAAACAAAACTCCTATTATTGCTTTGACGGCTTTGGCCTTAAAAGGGGACAATGAAAAGTGTTTAGACGCTGGTTTTAATGACTATCTTTCAAAACCTTTTGACGAGAGCCAACTCTTAAGAATTGTTGCTTCATGGTTGCCTAAAAAAGCACTAAAGGGGGAGGATGGTGATGTCCAAGAGAAGGTTAACTTGCCACTTTTTGATTTATCTCAATTACATGTTATTGCAAGAGGAAACCAGGGTTTTGTTGACAAAATGGTAAGGCTTTTTACAGAGCAAACTCCAACAGCTATCGGGGATATCAGGTCTGCCTATCATGATGGAGATTATCAAAAAATAAGTAAAGTTGCCCATCGCATTAAACCTTCAATTGATGCTATGGGTATAGTCAGTTTGAAAGATGAAATTTTGGAGATTGAATCTTCAGCTATCGAATATGGTAAGTCTAGCAAATTAGAAGGATTAATCGATCACCTGGACATTGTTATTGATAAGGTAGTTAAAGCACTCAATAAATAATATGTAAATTGTATCACCTGCTGAAAGTTCAGTTTGGGCTAACGCAGCGTTACTAAATATAATCGTCATTGAAAAAAAAATATGGATTATTAAAATTCACAATATCAGATTATGGACGGTGTGTTTGTTAAAGTTAAAAAATTAAAGGTTAAAAAAGATATGATGATTCGTTTTTAGTCCTTATATTCAATGTACCCTTAGAAAGTAAAAAGTTATCCTGGTGATCAGTTCCTGTATCCCTTAAACGAGCGATTATATCTTACAGGATCAATTGTTTAATTAAAGTTAATAAGTTCCCAGATGAAAAACAATCCAGTTCCAGAAAACGAATCTGAACGTATAAAGGCATTAAATGAATATCAAATTCTGGATTCATCTAATGATAAAGATTTCGATCGAATTACAAAACTGGCTTCTTTGATTTGTGAAACCCCGATATCACTAATATCGCTAATTGATAAAGATAGGCAGTGGTTTAAATCAAAGACAGGACTGGATGTTCATGAGACACCCCGCGATTTGGCTTTTTGCAGATACGCAATTCTGGATGAAGGAATAATGGAAGTAGAAGATGCGCGTCTCGATGAACGGTTTAAAAATAATAAGCTTGTTACTGGGGATCCTAATATCAGATTCTATGCAGGCTACCCACTAATTGATCCTCATGGTTTTGCACTAGGTACTCTATGTGTAATAGATCGCATACCCAGGACATTAAGTGCATTTCAAAGACAAGCTTTACAAATCTTAAGTGAAGAAGTAATAGCTTTAATTGTAGATAAAAGGAAAAGAGAGGAGTTTAAGAATTTTGAAAAGCTTTTTGAGCTTTCTGATAATATACTTTGTATTACAGATAGAAATGGAATCTTTAAAAAGATAAATCCGGCATTCAAAAATATGCTTGGGTGGGATGTGTTTTCTTTAGAAAATGTATCATTTTTCGATTTAATAGATACTCAGGATTTGGAATATACAAAGCAGGAATTGAAGTTGCTGAATTTAAATCAAAGTTCAATTGGTTTCACACACCGCTTTCGGACTTCGGAAAATCAATTTAGGATTTTGCAGTGGGAAGCTTCCATCGAACAAGACACAGGCTACCTTTATGCTATTGGCAGAGATGTTACTGAAGAGACGGAAAAAAAAGAACAATTAATTCTAAGTGAACATAAGCTAAGTGTCTTTTTCGAGAATTCGCAAGGATTGATGTGTACTCATGATCTTAATGGTCATTTTCTATCTGTAAATGATGCCGGGGCAGCTATTCTTGAGTATCCCAACGAAGAACTTCTCAAGCTGGGATTATTTGATATTGTCCCTCCAATTGACCACGTCGCTTTAAAAAACTATTTAAAGGGTATAAAGCAGAAATCAACAGTCAAAGGCGAAATGCGAACCATTACCAAGTCAGGAGTTTCCAGAATTTGGTTGTTTCATAATATTTTGGAGAAAGACACCGATGGAAACCCATATGTAATTGGTAATGCAGTTGATATTACTGAAAAATATTATCTGGAAAAAGATCTTAAGCATACCAAGGAAATGCTGGAAAGGACGAATAGGCTAGCGAGGATAGGAGGATGGGAGTATAATTTGTTGACCCAGGAGGTAACTTGGTCTGAAATTACTAAAGAAATTCATGGCGTATCAAAGAATTACCAACCAGATATCAACAGCGGTATTAGTTTTTATAGAGAAGGGGAGAGTAAAGATAAGATTACCCTTGCAATACAGGAAGCGGTAGAAAAAGGTAAATCCTGGGATCTGGAATTGCAAATTGTAAATGAACAGGGAGTTGATTTATGGGTTCGCGCTATCGGAAATCCAGAGCTTCATGATCATAAATGTATTAGATTATATGGTACATTTCAGGATATTAGCCTGCGTATGGCGGCTGAAATAGAGCTCAATAGATCTAGGAAACTATTGGATGATGTATTAAATGCTGCTTCAGAAGTGAGCATTATTGCAACAGATGGTTCTGGGTTAATTAATGTGTTTAATCGGGGAGCAGAGAATATGTTGGGCTATAGCGCCGAGGAAATGATTGGGAAAGAAACGCCAGCACTCATACACAAAATCGAAGAAATAGAAGAAAGGGAAGTAGAGCTTACGACTACCTTTGGTTACTCGGTGGAGGGATTTAGAGTCTTTGTGGAAAAGCCAGAACTTTATGGCTCTGAACAAAGAGAATGGACTTATGTGAAAAAAGGAGGTTCGTTATTGAATGTTTCACTTGTCGTTACAGCTATTCGTGACTTTGAGCATAAAGTAGTTGGTTACTTAGGCATAGCCACAGATATTACCGAGAGAAAAAAAGCAGAGAGTGCGCTTCTGGAGGAGAAGGCAAGATTATCTGCTTTTGTAGAAAATGCGCCCGCTGCTGTTGCAAT
Organism: Pedobacter cryoconitis; assembly: GCF_014200605.1. Taxonomy (GTDB): domain Bacteria; phylum Bacteroidota; class Bacteroidia; order Sphingobacteriales; family Sphingobacteriaceae; genus Pedobacter; species Pedobacter cryoconitis_B. The sequence continues at coordinate 937,335 of NZ_JACHCE010000001.1, forward strand.
GCTTGATGTGGAGATGAAATATGTTGCAGTTAGTCATAAATGGATAGAAGATTATCACCTCTCTGGTAGGGAAATTATCGGAGTTGCCCATCTGGATTTATTTCATGAAGTGTCTGAACAAAATTTGCAACGTTATAGAAATGTGCTTAACGGAGCAATAGAGAAAGGAGAGGAAGACATTTATCATTTGCCAGATTCCGATATTGACTTATTTATAACATGGGAAATGAGGCCTTGGTATATTAAGGAAAATGAAATTGGAGGTATTATGATTTTTACACAGGATATTTCTCAAATTATTCATCAACGGGAGGAGTTAAAAAAGGCTAAATTATTGGCGGAGCAAGGTAGCATTGCTAAATCTGAGTTTTTAGCCAATATGAGCCATGAAATACGTACGCCTTTAAATGGCATCATTGGCTTCACAGATCTTGTTCTGAAAACGAAACTAAATCAGACTCAACAGCAGTATTTATCCATCGTTAATCAATCTGCAAATGTTCTGCTCAGCATTATAAATGATATTTTGGATTTTTCTAAAATTGAGGCAGGAAAGCTTGAGCTGGATATCGAAAAGTATGATCTTTATGAAATGTTGACTCAGGTAACAAGTATTATAAATTATCAAATACAATCTAAAAAATTAGAGCTTTTACTTAATTTATCACCTGACCTTCCAAGGTTTATATGGGTAGATGGAATAAGATTGAAACAAATCTTAATCAATTTATTAAGTAATGCATCAAAGTTTACTGAGAAGGGTGAAATAGAATTGAAAGTAGAGCAGGTTGATTCCGAACAAGATCAATCAACGATTCGATTTAGTGTAAGAGACACCGGAATTGGAATAAAAGCTGAGAAGCAGAGTAAGATATTTGATGCGTTTTCTCAGGAGGATACTTCTACAACAAAAAAATATGGTGGTACTGGTCTTGGACTGACGATATCAAATAAATTGCTGAATATGATGGGCAGCACCTTAAAACTAGAGAGTTTTTATGGAAAAGGAAGTACATTTCATTTTGATCTAAAGGTAGTATCTCTAATCGGGGATGCCATTGAATGGGCGAATATTGATGCCATTAAAAATGTATTAATTGTAGATGATAATGATAACAACCGAATTATTTTAAACCAGATCTTACAATTAAAGAATATTAAAGTTCAGGAAGCAAAAAGCGGATTTGAAGCTCTTCAATTACTATCTGAAGGGAAAAGATATGATGTGATTATTATTGATTATCACATGCCATTTATGGATGGATTAGATACGGTTAAAAAAATTAGGGATAGTTTTTATTCCACTCATGAAGAGCAACCAATTATTTTACTACATAGTTCTGCTGATGACAATATTGGGAAACTATGTGATGAATTTTTTGTAAGTCAAAGAATTATTAAGCCGGTGAGAATGGAAGATATCTATACGGCGTTATCCAGACTACATATTCGGGAGCAAATTATTGATACCCCTGAAGAATCACATTTTGTATTAACCTCTGATGAGCATTTGAAAATCTTGATCGTTGAGGATAATGATGTGAATATGTATCTTACCAGCACGATTGTTAGGAACATTTTGCCTAATGCTGAAATTTTGGAAGCGACAAATGGTTTAGAGGGAATATTGTTGTTTAAAGATAAGTTACCAGACCTGGTATTTATGGATATTCAAATGCCTGAAATGAATGGTTATGAGGTTACAGAAGCTATTCGTGAAATTTCTGGGATTTCTGAGATTCCCATAATTGCCCTTACGGCTGGAAATGTGAAAGGGGAAAAGGAGAAATGTATTGATGCTGGAATGAGTGATTTTATAGTAAAACCCGTCGTTGAAGAAACAATTGCTTTAATTTTGAAAAAATGGTTGAAGTTTTCTGCCTCGAATGCAATCAACCAGTCAGTAATTGATCAATCTGACCATTTTGATAGAACAAATTTGCGAATGTATTATGGCGAGGATAAAATAGATATAGAAGAAGTTTTAATGTTAGTTAAAAAGCAACTTAGAGAAGCTATGGCTAATCTGGAATTGAATTTTAATACTCAAAATATTGAAGGTTTAAATCGTGTTGGACATAAATTGCATGGTACAGCGGCAACGGCGGGTATGACTGTTCTAAGTAAAATTGCTATAAAATTTGAACATTTAGATTCATTTTCTGAAACCGTTGTAAATTCCTTATTGAAAGACACTGAGTCTGAGATAGAATATGTGTTAAGTTTAATGGAATACAAGCCTTAAACAATAAATAGCATTAAATTAGCGGTCTTTGTATGTTACAAATAAAATAGTATTAAACTTAAATAATAGGAGAAATGGTTTCAGATGGCCCCCAGTTGAACCCGATGATATTTAAACTAAAACGATTAGTTAATATACCGCCATTTTTCTTATTGGTAAGTAGGTGTTGTAACTATCTGATAATCATTAACTTATTAGGTTGTTTCCAAGAGCTTAATAAAACTTTGTTAGATCTTGGAAGTAGTTGTAATATAGTTGATTACGGTTATTTCTTTGTCTTTTTTTTAGTGAAATTCTCTCTTTTTGGCAATTTTTGTACCTCATTTGTTCCTCAGATTGATTATTTGTTATCGCCAAATTCCATAAGAAATGCATGTCTCTTATACATGCTTATATATACTTATTGATGCTTATTTGATCAAAATAAGGGTAAATAACTAAAGATGATTTGATAGGTTTACCTTGCCAGGGTTTTATCCATGGGAGTCTGCACCGTCTCTTTTAATTAAAACCTCAAGATCTACTTCCAGACCATCAGCTATTTCATAGAGATAATAATATGTGGGGTTTATATTGCCAGTTTCTAATCTTTGCACAGATTGTTGGTCTTTACCAATGGAATGGGCAAGTTGTTTTTGAGAAATACCCATCATATTACGTATTTCACGTTTCCTGGCACCAAGATTTTTAAGTAGGGTTTCCTTTTCCATTGGAAGGGTAAAAGAAGGGCAAACAACTTATATGTTGTACAACGGATATGTTGTAATTGAAATGTTTTTTTTACGTTTGTGGAAGATTAGAAGCATTTATTATGGGATACCGCTGTAATTTCAAGTCCATTTATATCTCATCGTATCGATGAATAAAGCATTTTTTATTTACATGATATAATTTAATGGCTTGTGTAGGTTATTATGCGAGTACCAAATTTGATAAAACATCTGTAATTTAAAGATCAAAGTTAAAGAACGATAAGCAAGAGAGAATCTAAATGGTTTTGGATTAAAAAAAATTATAGTAAATTGTTGTCAATAATTTTACCTGCTCTTTATTTTTACCCGCACCATAAAATATAACTCATAAAAACAGATAAAAATTTCGGGATCTGCAATTGTAGGTGATTTATGAATTTTTGACAGCCAGAATCTGAAAATTTTTCAGTGATCACGCAATTTTTTCAGTCTGTGTAGGAAGAAATAGATTTGGCATTTCAGTTGTAATAATTTTATCGAACGTAAGTTCAAAGAGTTTAATTAATTATAGTTTTAATCATTAAATCAAATTAAGGAGGAAAAACCCATGACATTGGTTAAATTTAATCCAGAAAACAAGAAAAACACATTAGTGCCAGGTTTTAGTGATGTTTTTGATTCCATCTTCAATGACACGTTTTTTACAGAACGTATGCTTTCGCGAGTGCCGGCAGCTAACATCAGTGAAACGGCAGATCACTATCATGTCGAATTGGCCTCTCCCGGACTTAAAAAAGAGGATTTTAAGCTAAATCTTGAACGGAAAGTATTGAGTATTTCCGCAGAGAAGCATATAGAAGGTAAGCAAGAGGGGAAAAAATATGCTAAGCGTGAATTTAGTTATAACTCTTTTGTTCGCTCATTTACTTTACCAGATAGTGCTGACGAAAATGGTATTCAGGCAACTTATAATGATGGTATTTTAGCGATCAATATACCAAAGAGAGAAGAAGCGAAGGCGGTAAGCCATCAAATAGAGGTAAAATAATTTTCTTATAAATTTATTTCCGGAGCTACCTAATGGTAGCTCTTTTTATATATATATAATGGAAACTTCATTTGAAATTTCGCTCAATATGAAAACTATTAAAGGTTTGGAAACCTATGCAAGTTTTTATTTAGGATCTGATGAGAAATTCGCCAGGCGAATTTTTGATTTGATTGAGGGCGATAGAGAAATAAAAGAAAACTCTATTATCAGTATGGATTTAACCCAAAGACATAAGGGAGTTCCTTATCCTGTGTCTATTTTACATTGTAACTGGGAACATCTGGCCTTTAATACAAAGCTGATTACCAAAGAGATGTTCAAAGAACTGAACCTTGAACATAATTGACCAATATGAAATTCCGTATTGATGGATTTAGCTTTTTTTAATCACACCTATGAATTACTTTGAGAGTTTTACAAATAAAATTTTGTAGCAAAATTAGAATCAAAATTTTTGGACAAAAAAAGCATCTATCTTAGAAGATAGATGCTTTTACCAATTTATGAAGGAAATTTAATTAGCTGATCTTAACATTAATTGCGTTCAAGCCTTTTTTACCTTGCTCGATGTCGTAGCTTACTGAATCATTCTCACGAATGTTATCCATTAAACCAGATGAATGAACAAAGATTTCGCTATCGCCATTCGCAGGCACGATAAATCCAAAACCTTTTGTCTCATTGAAAAATTTTACTGTTCCTTGTTGCATTATATTGTATTTAATTATCTTCAAAAATAGTCAAAATATATTAATTTTCAAATGATATATTTAATTATATTTTAATATTGAAATTATGTTTTGCTGTTTTTGAAAAATTAAAACATTTATCAGGGATTTGTTCTTAATAAATGGCCAACACTTCCACCTGCTTCTAAAAAAATGTAATCTTTATCCATATGCAATTTATTGTAAAAAAAATTATACTAATAAATACTCATAGGTAAATTTCTCTATGTTTATGTCAAAATCTATATCTGTAAGCCGCTTTATTAAGAAATTGTTTTAAGTATTTTATTACTATATAATTCTCTATTAAAATTCGCCTTTTAATGGACTGAATTGATATACATTAATCATTAAAATGATATAAGAACACAACATCTCCATTATAAGCTGGTTTTGGCTGATCTTTAATAACAAGGGTTGCCTCAATTACAACTTTGGTAACTCCTCTCAAATTCGCTATAGATTTGAGTTTAGCTTTTAATTGAACCTCGCTATCAACCAAAACCGCCTGTCCAAATTTAAATCGCTCTATGCCGTAGTTTATTTCCATTTTAATGTTGCGGACATCTGCAATTTGCTTCCACAAATATGGGATTAATGATAAGGTTAAATAACCATGTGCGATAGTTGTCTTAAAAGGACCTTCAGTTTCAGCTTTCTGCTGATCAACATGTATCCACTGGTGATCTAATGTGGCATCAGCAAATCTGTTAATCTGTTCCTGACTTATTTTATGCCAGTTAGAAACACCTAACTCTTTACCTAAATGCGATTGATACTCTTCGAAACTATTAATTATTAACATATGTCGGGTCTTTAGGATTAACAATTAGTTCAATTGTACGTTAACGGAACTTTTTATTCTTTAATAAAAAATCTTCACATTTGATCGAGGCGCAATTATAATAAACATATTATTTAAATGAAACAGAATTTCAAGGAAAATGCACATTTAACTCAATTTAAATCAAATATTAGAGGGGGGATTGTTGCTATAGAATTCTAATGTTACTATAGAAAATGTATTTGTGTAGTTTTTTTAGCATTACAAGATGAAACGATTGTAGGGTACCAATCCATTGAAATAATTAGGGCAGTACACACAAATACACTGGGTATAGAAATGTTAAAAATAGTAATGACCGTTACGAAACGTAATCCGCAGAATAATGATCTCATTACATGAAAGGGTTGCTTGCCTATTGCGGATTTTAAAGTTACCGGTTTCAAGCCCTTATTCTTTCATCCACATTTTGAGCGTATAACTTTATGAGTTATCAATTGGTTTGTAGCCTAAAGGGATTTTTATTCGTAATATCTCTGTTTTTCAAGAAAAATACAACCAAGTTTTCCTCATCAATGACCAGCTTAATAAGCATAAAATGACTGTTTCTTATTTGTTTCCTTTGTTTTGTAATGTGCTGTTTTTTTAAATGGTTATATTTATTGCATCGGCAAATAAGCCATCTTAAAATCAATCAATATCTATTAACAGAAGCTCTTATTTTATTGTAAATAAGAGCTTTGTCTTTTCTTGATCTCTTCTTCTCTATTGTTTTTTATTGTTGTTTTGGCTATTTTTGTTACTCATTTGTTACCCAAAAATGATTTTTCGGTTACATCAGTTTTTTATCAGAATTTTGGATAAATAACTTCACTTAAATACCCTTAAGTCATCTTAGGTCACATTAAATCTACTTAAATTGATTGAAAATGAGTTCAAATTTTACAATAACCAGAATCTGCCATATTTGCGGAAATGAATTTTTGGCTAAAACAACTGTAACTATGTACTGTAGTCAACATTGTAGAAAACAGAATCAGATGGCCCAGGAGCGGAAAGCAAAACTGGCTAGAAGTGAAGCTGAAGTAAAAATATTGAAGGAAGTAAATACGACCAAACAAAGAGCTCCAATCTTAAATAAAGATATACTCCTAGTAAAAGATGTGGCTAATTTAATGGGCTGTTCTACCAAAGCTGTTTACAATATGATTAATGATGGACGCATCAAAGCATCAAATTTGGGTGAAGACAGATTAAAATGGCTAAGTTAATTCTGAAAGACAGAGGCGTTCAAACATTTCAAGATATAAGACTTCTTTCCATGGTCAATCAACTACCAAGATTCGTTTCCAACATTGAAGTAATTATGAATGGATTGGAAAATAAAGCTAAAATCGACAAACTCGAACCTATCAAATTGCCAGGGATCTTGGATAAGGAAAAAGAAATTATGGGAAATGCCTTCCAGGATTTTTTATTGAACCAGCATGACGTACATTTCCTGATCAGAATGACAAAGAAATACCACAAAAGCCTACTGGGGTTTTCGAATCGTGCCTTTGTGAATGAAAAAAATAATGAAAAGCAAAGCCCGGCTATCAAGCAATTGTACCTGAAAATATGCAGCATTATTGAAGAACTTCTGCAATCGGTAGTTTCAGAGAGTAAAAATTACCTGAATGAAAAACTGGTGGCTTCCAGGTATTATGCTGTTTTACATGGCGAAAGCTTACAGTTAAAGTTCATCATGCTCGAGAAAAAGATGGCAGAGTGCCATGTGGATCAATATATGTCAAGTCTATTGAAGGAGTTTTTTTTTGGATTCCGGAGTTTAGAAACTATGTACTGTAGCTACCAGGACCTAGAATATGCAGAAAATCTGATTTTGAAATTAATTGAGGCCTTTAACACCGATCCACAGGAAAAATGGCAAATCACCATATGGGAACAGTTAATTAAGTTAGACTTCAACAGGTTGACAACATTGGACTACACAAAAAAAGTAGTCGGACTTTATAGCAGGAAATTTACCACGCCGGTCGAAAGTTATAAATTTCTGATATTGACCTTAAAAATGATCCGGCAGGTATCAGTGCATTCTAAATGGCACTACAACATCGACGAATTATATCTTAAAGCTTACCTGGAAGATTTAATTCTGGAGGAACTCAATTGTGTAGAAAAAAATAACCCAAATTTGGATCGCTAAAATTGGCGATGCATTTTCATATAGAATAAGATCTTTGTTACCCCAATGGTCAATAATTTCCTTTCAAGGTATCATAACAATGGAAGCACATTGATGAACCAATTGGCCAGATACATCCTATTTATAACTTGTTTTATAATTTTTATCTTTTTTATAGGAGGCCGTTATCAGGATACTTTGTTTTCCGGTCGATGTGATGATGTTTTTTTTGATTTCAATCTTGATAACCCCAGACTCTTCACAATTAATTGAATTTGGCGCATTAAACCGTATGTCCTGATTTAAATTTTGCTTTAAAGAAATCGAATTGAGGTTTTTGTCTGTATCAAATTCATTGAAAACACCCTGTTTATTATATGAATATCTTGCATTGTTTAAGCTAAGTTCTGAATTTTCATATTGTTCTATCCAGGAAAGACGAAATAATCTATTTTGTTTATTAACCACTATATTGATATCACTTCTCTCCAGATTGGGGATTTCTTTTAGCATATCCGTACTGGAATAACCGTCCATATTTATATCATATGGACGGTCAGAAACTGCACTAATGATATTATAATTACCATCTAATTTTTCAAATATTGGCAAATTGAGGTCTACCTCTGTTTCTTTTTTACATGAAACAGTGAAACAAGTTGAAAAAGCTAAGAAGAATAAGATGTAATTATATGTTTTCATTTTAGTGTTTTTAAAATACTGTTCTTGGTTCGAAAGTCAAATATACACTTCGTAAATTAATTTCGTATGGCTTATAATATGTAATTCCGGGATCGTTATTATAAAGAGTTAAGAAGATAGGATCACTATAGTTTAAAATTGCGTCTCCAAAGTCCGTTGGTCCGAATACCTGTGTCAATTGATAAGAACTTTGTTTGGACGTAGTAGCACTTCCTCCAAACTTTGGTCCGAGTTTTATATTTTCACCAATATGATCTCCCCCCAATTTTAGGACACGCTAAATTCGAAAATCAGGGCGTTAACTGGTTTTTTTCCACATCTCCTGAGGCGTTAAACCTTCTAAGGAACTATGTGGTCTAAAGGTATTATATTCTGCTCTCCATGCTTCAATTTTTTCTATAGCATCTTCCATTGACAAGAACCAGTTGGTGTTTAGGCATTCATCACGGAAGCTTCCATTAAAAGACTCAATATATGCATTATCTGTAGGTTTTCCCGGGCGGGAGAAATCAAGTATGAGCTGATTTTCATATGCCCATTTATCCAATACTTTGGATATAAATTCACTTCCGTTATCTACTCTAATTTTTTTCGGAATGGCATTGCATTCCTCTTTTAACCTTTCCAGTACAGTCACCACCTGTTCCCCTTTTATACCTTGCTCTGGGTAAATATCAAGGCAAAATCTTGTATAATTATCCACTATAGTTAAGGACCTGAATTTCCTGCCGTCAAACAGCTGATCGGACACAAAGTCCATACTCCAGCACTCATGTAAATGCGAGGGCGGTACGCGTTCTAAGTGATGCGCACCGGCTCGGTTTCTTCTAGGTCTTTTACTACGCAGGTTCAATCCTTCCAGTTTATAAAGCCTGTAAACTCTGTTATAACTATCTTTAAAGCCTTCCCGGCGAAGCAATGTAAAGATTCTTTCAAGCCATATCTGACCCGAGTTTCCGCAATCTCCTTCATACGCATTCTGATTACCTTGTCATCACGACCTATCTTTTTATAATACCACATCGAGCGGCAAAACTTAGTGACCGCACAAGCCCTATGCACAGAAACTTTGTAACTGACTACTAAAGCTTCGGCCAGCCCCTTCAACTGGGCTGGCCTTAAAGCTTTTTTTTAAGTACATCTTATAGCATATGTTTGTCCAGACTTAAATCTGCTACGAGTTGTTTGAGTTTGGCATTCTCATCCTCTAGCTGTCGTAGACGTCTGAGTTCAGTGACACCCAGACCACCGAATTTCTTCTTCCAGTTGTAATAGGTCGCCTGGTGAATACCCATTTTGCGACAAACCTCTAGTTAGTCAGTTAAATCTCTACTTTTCGTTCCTAAATGCCCAAACGGACAACAATGCAGCCAACAAAGCAGCGGCGCCAAAAAGTATAAAGGTCTGATTGAGGCCTGATTTCACAATCAGACTAAAAACCAAACTGCCCAACCCGTACCCCATAAACAGAAAGAAGGCAAACAAACCTGTAGAAGCACCCCTTTTGGCACTGAAAGTAGTCGTAATAGCCGCAAACAGCGGATGGGTCATGTCAAATCCTAACGATAACGTGGCAACCAGCAAATTTGAAGCTAACAATGGTAGGTTTAAACCCAATAGTACAGCGGAAAGGCCTCCAAAGAGCAGGCCTATTGGGATGATTTTATTTCTCCCGTAACGGTCTGCCATTTTTCCAATGATAGGGCCGAGCAAAAAACCGGGTATCCCGTATCCCAATAGTGCCAATCCAACTCCCGTTTCCCCCAGATGAAAACTTTTATAGAAAAGATACCCTAGCCAGGTGAATACACCTGAGTGGAACATACCGTTAAACATTACATAAAGATACGTTCTGCAGTTTCGGGGTATTGACATAATGTCCTTAATAGTACGGAACAGATCGGTATAGTTGGTCCTGGCGTCTTCATTTTGCAGGCGATAATGCTTTTGGTAAAATAAAATCAGTATTAGTATGACAAAACCCAGGGCTGCAACTAAAATGAAGAGTCCCTTCCATCCGGTTACAGGCTCTAGCAAAGCCCCTGCACACGAGCCAAAAGCTGTACCCCCGGCCATACTGCCAAAGAAAATACCCAGGGCGTGACCTCTCTTTTGATAAGGGAACTGGTCTCCGATCCAGCCAATGGTAGTGGGGGCAATACCGCCTGCTCCTAATCCGGTCAATAACCGCAAAAGGATCATTTGATCGGCGGAATGCACAAAGCTTGTGCAAAGGGTCAATGCAATAAAACAACATAAGGAAAAAATGATGACAGGGAAACGGCCAAATCTGTCCGAAACAGAAGCATAAATGAGTGTGACGGATCCGTACCCAAGCAGATATGATGGTTCAATAAAGCTGGTGTGTCGTACGGATACATGAAAAATGACCGACAAATGTGGCAATAAAGGAGCGACCATGAACCCCTGGAAGCAAACCAGGAAGGTGGCAAGTGATAATATGCGAACAAGATAAAAAGGCGGATATGTATAACTTTCCTTTGTTTCTATATTTGGGAGTGGAATAGTTTGTATTGGCATGATTGATTTTTTTGAAGACAAAATTCCGGGAAAGCACCGGTAAATCAATTGCACAGAGGACATCTATACTTGCATTTTTTATAGATTGTGCTTCCGGAGGGGAGGGAAGAATTTCTTTTGTGCCTCGGTTCTGAATGTACCCGGAGTAAGGCCAGTCATTTTTTTGAAGAAACGCGTAAAATAAGGGACATCCCGGAACTGAAGCCGGTAGGATATCTCGGCTACCTGCATGTCTGTATGCATTAAATAGCTTTTTGCTTCAAGAATTGTTTTTTCATGTATGAAGGAGGATGCCGTGAGGCCCACATGCTGTTTAACAACGGCGTTAAGGTAGCTGGCATTCAGATTCATAAGACTGGATATAGTACTAACAGAGGGCCATTCACTAACAGTTCCGGATGCCAATTGGATAAAATAATCGTTGATGGTCTTTTTAAAACGACGTACAATAGCAGCATGATTAAGCTGAGGAACTGATTTGGTAGACACCTTTTCGTTGTAGATCCTCCTTATCTGAATAAGATAGGTATGCAGGAGGTGTTTCAGCATGTCGAATTTGTCCGGCCTGGAGGTATTCATTTCCTCAAGCATAGCCTCTGCAATTTGAGATAAGGTGTTGGCTTCTCTTTCCGTTAAACTGATGAGGCTATCCGATTCTGTCGTAAGAAACGGAAACTCCTTTTCAAAAGACGGTCGCAAAAGGTCGATACCTGCAAATTCCGGGGTAAAGCAGCACAGAAAGCCATAAATTATTTCTATACGCTGCCAGCTCTCAATTTTTCCGGGATAAGTAAAATAAAGGTTGTTCATGGTGGTGTCCACTGTCTGGTCTGGCAATAAAAACCGTATTCCCGAAGTCTTGCAGAAAACCAGTCTGAAAAAATTCCCCCTAAACAAAGGCATGTATAATGACTTCCCCTGGGGCTGATCTTCCATTCTCATAAAGGTAAAAAAATCGTTAGGTGCATCTCCTATTTGGAAAGCGCGGTAGAACTCACCTATAGTTTTAAATATGGGAATATGCTGTGTGTGGCGGTCCATATAATCAGGTTTTAGTTACAAAATTACAAATTGTTGTATCAATGCAAGAGTGGAAAAAGAAGCGAAGCAAAGGCGGGGCTGGATATTGAACCCTGCAGCAACTTAATTTGTGGAGGATCTTCCAGGCTGAAAAGAGATTACCTTTTTCTTTTTTATCTCAAAGTAGCTTCCTGCCTCCATCTACTTGGTGTGCTAAGGGGCTTTCCGACTACGTCCCCGTTACCCATATTGGACATTACGATAATAGCCACCCTCTCTTTTGAAAATCGTATAATCCTGGCACTTACGCCGTAATAGCCGCCTTCCAGCCACAATAGGTATAGTCTTGGTAATCAATGAAAAAAACACCGGACGCATCGTTGTTGCATCCGTACTCAAAATGCTGCTCCGGTGCATTAGCCGGTAAAAACAGTCTGGGGATAAAAGGGTTAGTTTTAAAAAAAAATTATACGCTATAGAAGTTTATCAAACTAGTCATATAATATTTCCATACACTATTGAATTCTCGTCTCCTAAACCAGTTCGAAAAAAGATAGGGTTACAAACTTGGACCAGGTTTTTCACATAAATAACCATTTTGGTTTGTCTAAAATGGCTTTTCCTTATTTGTTCCTTTATGTATTTAATTTACTTTTTTTTAGTTTTTTTGTGTTTATTTTTTTGTATCGGGAAGTGATTATTCAATTAAGTAGTTCGGATTCAATCCGGTCTATGGGATTTATATACTTGTAGATTTCATCACCCAGATGGTTTTTTAATTTTCGTTGAATTTCTGTTCGTATTCCGCAAGATGGAGCGCGAACAGAAATTGAATTGCGCTTGGTTCTAAAATAATAACTGATTTCTAGTAAAAAAAGGTTTCGGTTATGATCTTATCGTCTTTTACACCAAAAACTGCAATTTCCGACAATTGTAACCGCTGTCCATTTTTTAAAGTCATGTCCCTGCCCATGGCTACGCTAAAATAGTTACCTCCAACTACCGGTTCGCTGCAAAAAAAGCTGTGTACCTCTTCTATAAGCTCTTGTCTGGCTTTTGATTTTGCTAAAACCGCTTCAATACCTTTGGTTATGGTAGGCACACCCATTGCCAAAGCATGCTCGGGTTCGGTACATACAATGTCGGTACTGTAAAATTGTTCATAAATTTGTATTACATGTCTTTGCTGAAAGAGATCGTAATAACGATTGGCTAATTCCTGAGTTGTCATTTGTTTCTTGATTAATTAATGATCCAAAGGTAGCTTGCCGTTTTGATACTAAAAGTATTAGATAGTGTTGTATATTTGCTCAATCGTATCAATTTATTAAATGGACGCTTTAAGTACAATATTAGAGGCAACCGGCCTAAGATGTGTTGTTTATAGCAAATTCCCCCTTGCGGCTCCCTGGGGACTGGATATTGTTAAGGATGAAAATTCGCAGTTCTGGCGGTTAGTGAGTGGCAGTTGCACTATTGGGGCGCCTGATGGGCGTATCATAGAACTGTTAGAGGGCGATCTGGTATTTGTGCCTCACGGAAGTGCTCACTGGATAGCAGATAAACCTACAAGTTTACGTATACCTTCACCACAATTCGTTAAGGCACGCAGAGAAGGGAAACCTATTTTTAATAGTGGTGGCGATGTAACTACTCTCATAGCCGGCCATTTTGAATTTGATTACCAATCCCTGCATCCTTTTTTAAAGGATTTGCCGTCAATTATTCATATCAAGCAGTACAAGACAGAAAATCAGCTGTTACTAAAGCAAGTTACGCAACTAATGTTGATAGAACTCAATAACGAAAGGCCGGGAAGCAACATAATGCTGAAATGTTTGTCAGAAATTATGTTTATTAATATCATTAGAGCATATATAGAACAGGCATTGCCGGATGGCGGTTTTCTTTCTGCATTAAACGACCCAAGGATTAGTAAGGCATTAAAGCTGATACAGGACTCGCCCCAAAAGAATTGGACGCTTGAATCTCTCGCATCAGAAATTGGCATGTCACGTTCCGTTTTTTTTAATCAGTTTAAAAGATTGGTCCATGAAACACCGTTAAGCTATCTTACTAATTGGCGCATTAGACGCGCTCAAAAGCTATTGACAACAGAAAACAGTAATATATCAGAAATCGCAGCAAGCGTAGGTTATCAATCGGAAGCAGCTTTTAATCGAATCTTTAAATCAAAGACGGGGCAGACTCCCGCAGTGTATAGAAGAAGTAAGTTTTTTTAGTAATTTTTTTCTCTTGTAATCTTTTATCGATCGACTAATTATAAACTAATACAAAAACATCACTCTCAATAAGGGAGTATGAACATATAACTCCTGGCTTTGATGATATGAAAATTTACATTTCCAGAATAGAACCTAATAATTAAAACCAATTAGGGCTGCTCAATGCAAAATTGGCAAAGAAGGATCAGTTTAATGGGGTTTATCTACTTTGTTCCTATGTATTTGAAACTAATGAATGTTTATTTATTTTTGTATAGCGCTATTTCATCAAAATAGAGTTTAGCGGGAATTTGAGCGTAACCACCTAAGATGATAAATAGCTTACTAAGTAGCATACAAAGTCTAATAACGTTAAGCCCGGGTGAGATAGGCATTGTCACATCTTTATTTAAAGAAAGGACTTACAAGAAAGGAGATTTTTTTTAGAAGAAGGACGAACTTGTAAACAAGTTGGGTTCGTTGCGAAGGGATTAATGCGATATTATATTAATCACGATGGTGAGGAAAAAACTTATGCCTTTTCTCAGGAGAATGATTATGTATGTAACTATGAAAGTTTTATTCCTCAACAGCCATCTACTAAAGTTATTCAGGCTTTAGAAGACTGTGATATTCTTGTTATTTCATATGATGACCTGCAATTATTCTATGCAGATGTTCATGAAGGGGAACGTTTTGGTAGGATTGCAATTGGAGCCGTTTTTATTCAGCTACTAAAGGATATAAGCTCATTCTATACTGAAACACCTGAACTTCGTTATGAAAGGTTTATAAAGAATCACGCTGACTTGCAGCAAAGGATTTCTCAATACCATATCGCCTCATTTGTTGGCGTAAAACCGCAATCATTAAGCCGTATCCGAAAAAGAATTTCAATGCAAATTTGATTTATTAACCGAAGTGCATTAATGCTGGCCGCGTTGAGGGTAATTTTGTGTCATAATTTAGAAACAGACAATTATGATAACAAAAATTTCTTATGCAATTGCATTTTTAACCGGCCTGGGCTTGATTTTTCTGGGAGCCCGTTTCTTTTTATCTCCAGAAGTAGCCGAAGCCGGATATGGGATACATTTTAAAGAACAGGGAGACTACTCATTTCACTATATCAAAGGCATAAGAGATGTATTTTCCGGACTGTTAATGTGCGTTTTTGTTTTGATGAATGAAAGACGTGCTTTGGGAGTAACCTTATTAACAGGAACAATTGTGCCTGTTAATGATATGATTATAGTTCTCAGCAAAAGCTACAACGGCGTTCTGCAAACCATCCCACACATTATTGCTATGGTCATTTGCTCCGTATTCGGAATAATTTTATTGGAGAGTAATCCTATAAAAAAAACGATATGAAAACACAAGGCTATATCAAGTTGATAACTTCAGCAGCAACAAATAAAGATAGTTTAATGGAGTTGAATATTCTTCCCGGCGAAAAAACACCGTGGCATTATCATACGTTGTTTTCAGAAACCTTTGAAATTTTAAGCGGCACACTTGAGGTTGGGAAAGGTAAAGAGATCTACCAGTTAAAGCCGGGAGATATTGTAAATATTATGCCGAATGAAAAGCACTATTACCACAATGTTTCTAAAAAGGAATGTGTTTTAACAGCTACCCTTAATCCTGGCGATAAGAACTTTGAAAATTCCCTCTTTATTTTAAAAGGTCTGGCTAAAGATGGCCTGGTAAGCGCAGCAGGAATTCCTGAAAATTTTTCAGACTTGGTGTTGTTCATTTACCTGAATAATTCTAGAATGGTTGGGTTTCAAAAAATAGCGGAGCCAATATTCAATTTTTTTGCTAAGTCAGCTATTAAAAAAGGGCACTTAAATGAATTGATAGAAAAGTATTGTAAAATGATTTAAAACGGTTTTATAGAGCAATTAAGTATTTGGATACCTGCTGATGAAGATACCTCACCAAATTATTTTGCGGAACATTTGACAAAACATTCTCAAGAATACAAGTACTAATATGCTCTTAAATTGCCTGGAAAGGTTTAATAAGGCATTATTAGACTTGCAGCAGAAGGGTTACTTTGCTAATCTTTAGTAATAAGATATAATTTTTAAATAAATAGTGCAATAATGTACTTTATGGTGTACTATTGTACTATAATTATTTAAGATGGCGTACTACGATTTGATAAGTGAAGTGATAGACTTGATTAAGCGCTATGAAAAGGAATCTGGTTCTCCTGGTCAGGAAGGATACTTGTTTGCACAATGGATGACTGAACATTATAAAAAAAATAGTGATCAGCCCGTTTCAGAACCAGAGTGGGATGGAAAGTCAAATGGACGTTCTGCTGATAGCGTGATTAATACTTCGCTCGTACATCTTTACAGGTATGCCAAACTCAATGCAAAGGCTGCAATAGCAAATACATCTTTTTCTACTCCCGATGAATTTATTTATTTAATCAGCCTCGTTTCCCTTGGTAGTATGAGCAAAACAGCCCTTATCAAACTAAATGTTCACGAGAAATCTGCAGGAATGCAAATTGTGAATAGATTAATTCATAATGGGTTAGTTGAGCAGGCAGCATTAGATAGTGATAAAAGAAACAGAATGATTGATATTACTTCCAAAGGAACTCAAATTCTGAATGAATGTATGCAAAACATAAAAAAGGCGTCAAGTGATGTAACCGAACCGTTATCATACCTTGAAAAAATGGATTTGATTAGAATACTTACAAAGCTTGAAAACTTTCACGAATCAAAAACACGAACAGTCTCTTAATTATCAGAGGTTATAGTAGCTAAATGGAAAAAAAAGGATTTCTTAAATATATGAGATTATGGATTTCAAGCAAAAAAACATCCTGGTGATTGGTGGCAGTTCCGGTATTGGATTATCGTTGGTTAAACTGCTTCATCAGCAAAATGCAAATGTATATGTGGTTTCAAGATCTGCATCTGAAGACTGGCCGGAAGATGTTCAATATCTCCTGGCTGATATAACCGGGAATCTGGATTCGTTAGCGGCTTTTTTACCTGCTGAATTACATGGATTGGTCTATTCGGTTGGTAGTATTAATCTTAAACCTTTTGGCAGACTAACCGAAGAAGACTTCTTAAAGGACTATCAAGTTAATGTTTTGGGCGCAGCACGTATTATTCAGCAATCTATTAAACAGTTAAAAAATGCCGGTGCTTCATCTATAGTTTTAATAAGCTCTGTTGCTGCTAAAATCGGAATGCCTTACCACGCCAGTATCGCTGCTGCAAAAGCTGCGGTAGAGGGCCTGGCAATATCACTGGCAGCCGAATTTGCTGCCCAGCAGATTAGGGTAAATGTGGTAGCCCCATCGCTTACAAACACCCCACTTGCACAAAATCTATTAAGTTCACCCGAAAAACGGGAAGCATCAGCTAAAAGACATCCTCTGGGAAAGATTGGGCAACCAGAAGATATCAGCAGGCTGATTACTTTTTTACTATCGGAAGAAAGCAATTGGATAACCGGGCAAATAATTGGAATAGATGGGGGATTAGGGAAAATAAAAACGAGTTAATATGATAAATATTAGTAGTGAGCAGATATATCAGTTAGAAAAACAATATAGGATAAGCCTGATTAATAGCTTAGTTGGTTATAAATCCCTAAATCTTTTAGGAACTGCCAGCAATGAAGGAATTACTAACTTGTGCATCATTAGTTCTGCCTTTCATCTGGGCGCTAATCCGCCGCTTTTAGGCATCGTGATACGACCAGAACGAGAGCAGAACAGCACACTCACCAATATTAAATCAACAGGTCACTATACTTTAAATAATGTATTACCAGAATGGTATATGCAGGCTCATCAAACCAGTGCCTATTATCCATCAGATGTATCTGAATTTGATACCTGCGGATTTCAGAAGTTATATACGAATCATTTTAAAGCACCCTTTGTAAAGCAATCAACCATTCGTATCGGTTTAGAACTGAGGGAAATTATTGACTTAGAGATTAACGGTACAACTATTCTGATTGGTGAAATTGTTCATATTCTTGCCAACGACGATATGATAGCAGCAGATGGTACTGTTGATCATGTCAAGGCAAAAACAATGTCAGTTGCCGGCTTAGATGCCTACTTTCTTCCGCAGGCTGTTGGTCGTCTGGCTTATGCCAAACCAGGGATTGAACCTCATGAATTAAACAAGTCCTATTAATTTTTGCTATCAGATATGGAAAAAGATGTGATTATTATTGGTGCGGGTTTAGCTGGTTTAACAGCAGCCAGGGTTCTAAAGGCATCCGGGAAATCGGTCCTTGTTATTGAAGCTTCCGACGCGGTAGGTGGCAGAATACGCACAGATAATGTAGAGGGTTTCTTGTTAGACCGTGGTTTCCAGGTTTTATTAACTGCCTATCCGGAAGCGAAACGCTTTTTAGACTATAATGCGCTAGAAATTTGTAGGTTTAATGCAGGGGCATTGATCTTAAATGAAAGCGGGATTTCGAAGATTGGCGATCCGCTGCGGCAACCCGGTATGCTCATCAATACTTTGTTTTCTCCTGCCGGAACATTTGCCGATAAATTACGGATGCTGCGGCTAAAACTGAAACTTACACGCAAAACCATAGAAGAAATCTTTTTAGAAAAGGAAATTACAACTATAGATTACCTGAAAAAGGAAGGGTTCAGTGAAATCATGATGAGTCAATTCTTTAAGCCTTTTATGACAGGTATTTTTCTGGAAAATCAGTTGAGTACTTCTAGCCGCATGTTTGAATTTGTATTTAAAATGTTTAGTGAAGGAGATGCAGCTATCCCCGCTAAAGGAATGGGAATGATTCCGCTACAATTAGCAGAAGGCCTTTCTGCCGATGAAATTGTTTTTAATGAAAAAGTAGAGCTTATTGATGGAGGGACTGTGATAACGTTTTCAAAATCAATTTACCGGGCTAAGTATATTCTCATTGCCACTAACCCTGCTCAAATGCCCGCTCCTTATGGGCAACAAATAGTAAAATCACATCATTCAGTTACTAATATGTATTTTAAAGCTGATAAAAAGCCATTTATAGCGCCCCTGATTGCTTTAAATACATTATCTGGAAAACTGGTTAATAATGTTGCTGTAATGAACCAGATTTCGTCAGATTATTCTGGTAACGGACAGGCCTTAATATCCGTATCACTTATTGGTAATCATTCAAAGGCAAACGAAACTCAACTTCAGGAAAAGGTGATAGCGGAAATAAGATTCTGGTTTCCTGAGGCAATCAACTGGACACATCTAAAAACCTATCATATTAATTATGCCCTGCCTAATGATGATCAGGTAACAAATGAACCCGGGCACAAATCCCAAAGATTAAATGACCAGTGTTTTGTATGCGGGGATTATTTGATGAATGGCTCTATTGATGCAGCAATGAAAAGTGGCAGACTGGCAGCTGAAGTCATTATCAGTGCTGCGGGATGAAATAATTATTTAACTACAATAAAATTTCTAAAAGGGATTAATTCTGCCCATGATGCCTGAAAAAAGAATCGCTTTAGTTTGGTTTAAAACTAACTTACGTTTACGTGATAATGAATGTTTGTTTAACGCGGTAGCAGAAAATGATGTGGTTATACCATTTTATTGTCTGGATGATTATCTTTTTCAAACAACAAAACCAGGTTTGGCTTAAATTCAATACAACATGTTAAATTCAGTTACCTTAATTTTTCCACACCAATTGTTTCAAAACCATCCGGCATTACAAAAAGACCGTGAGATTTATCTTGTTGAGGAGTGGCTTTTTTTTAAACAGTACAATTTTCACCGGCAAAAATTAGTACTGCATAGGGCAAGTATGAAATTTTATGAAGGCTGGCTACAGCAAAATGGATATACGGCTAATTATATAGAAACGTGTGTAAAGGAAAATGATTGCAGGATATTAGTGGCAAGCCTTGCCAAACAAAATATTGGGCATATACACATTTCAGCAGTAGCCGACAATTGGCTAATGCAAAGAATGCAAAGTGCCTGTTCTATAAATCAGGTTAAACTGCATGTTTACGATAGTCCTAATTTCTTGAATACTACACAAGATACGGCCAATTATTTCAGTAAAAGGAAAACCTATTTTCAAACCGATTTTTATATCTGGCAGCGAAAGAAAAATCATATTTTGCTGGAACAGGATGAAGAACCAACCGGTGGCAAATGGTCATTTGATGAAGATAACCGGAAAAAATTTCCTAAAAAGGAAAAAGTGCCCTTATTGGAATTGCCTAAAGAAAACAACTACGTTACTGAGGCAAAAGTATATGTGCAAAAACACTTTCCCAATAACTATGGTGAGATAAATACGCGGTGTTTATTTGTAGTCACCTTTCAGGATGCCCTAAATTGGTTGGATAATTTTTTAAAGAATCGCTTTGAAAAATTCGGTATTTATGAAGATGCTATCGTAGCAAAGGAGTCTGTGCTTCACCATTCGGTTCTTACGCCAATGCTTAATATTGGCTTGCTGCAGCCCGGGCAGATTATCACTGCGGCATTGGCGGCTGCAAAAAAATATAACACTCCTTTAAATTCCCTGGAAGGATTTGTACGCCAAATAATGGGATGGAGAGAGTTTGTTCACCTGGTATATGAACGTGAAAGCGTTAAGCAGCGCAATACTAATTACTGGAAATTCAAAAGAAAAATTCCCAAAAGTTTTTGGACCGGTGAAACTGGTATTTCCCCAATTGATATAACAATAAAAAAGATCTTGCAAACCGGGTATTGCCACCATATTGAAAGATTGATGGTGCTGGGCAATTTTATGCAATTGTGCGAATTTGATCCTGATGAAGTATACCGCTGGTTTATGGAGATGTTTATAGATGCCTACGATTGGGTGATGGTACCGAATGTGTATGGCATGACACAGTTTGCTGACGGTGGTTTGATGGTAACAAAACCTTATATCAGCGGCAGCAACTATTTGATGAAAATGAGCGACTATGAAAAGGGCGAATGGCAATCGGTATGGGATGGCCTATTTTGGCGGTTTATGCACGTACACCGAAACTTTTTCTTAAAAAATCCACGTTTAGGGATGCTGGTAAATATGTTTGATAAAATGGCTGCTGAAAAACAACATCTTCACTTAACCAACGCTGAGAAATTCTTAGAGCAATTGGATGACAAAATAAGCTCATGAAAAATGTAAAAAAACAAAATTTGCCTTCTAAAATTTGTCTAGTATGCAAAAGGCCGTTTATTTGGCGAAAAAAATGGGAGAAAAACTGGGATGAAGTTAAATACTGCAGTGATAGATGTAGAAACAGCAAATTACACCCTGGATAGAATGATGAAAATAACTGTATATTCCCGATGTTAGTTGTACAGTAGATAAAGCAGAAGGTAACTCAATGATAGCAGATATAGAAATTAGCAGATTAGCAACTGAAACTACTCAGCATTTTGCGTATAACAAGCCTGCTATTACTCCAATTAATGGTTTGGCACCCGGGCAGTCTTTAACATCTGAAGGATACCTAAAGGTAGTAGCCTGGGAAGATATCGTAAATAAACCTGATCCGTCTGTTGCCCGGGACCAATATAAATTCAGTCCATCAATAACCTGGGGAGATGAATTTAATTACACTGGTGCTCCTGATCCAAAGAAATGGAATATGAGTACCGGTAATGGATACTATGGCTGGGGTAATCATGAGCTTCAGCATTTCACTGGCAGATCAAAAAATGTGAAAGTGGAAGATGGTAAATTGAAGATTATTGCTTTAAATGAACCATACAATGGTTTCGATTATACATCAGGAAAAATTGTTTCCAACAAAAAACAACGTTATGGCAGATATATTATCAAAGCAAAAATGCCATTGGGTGCTGGACTCTGGCCAGCAATTTTTGGATTTGGCGAGCGTCACAAAGACTATGATCTGAAGACGTGGCCCAATTGCGGTGAATTTGACATTGTTGAAATTAAGGGGCAACATGATGGTGAATTAAACTATAATGTACATTCAGCTAAATCCTATGGTGCATCAAATATGGTTACGCTGCCAACTCATGTTACACTGAACAAGTTCAATGAATATAGAATCGACTGGACTCCTGATTATATCAAATGGTACTTTAATGGTACACTGATGCGTACATTCACCAATAATGGTAATGGATATGATGGATGGCCGTTCAATGATTACTTCGATCTGAATATTTGTCTAAGCGTCGGTGGTGATTTTGTTGGGAATAATATCAATAAAGTTGCTATGCCAGCGATTATGGAAATAGAATATGTTAGATATTATGCCTTGATCAATCTGAATAAAAAAAGTCAGTATGTGCAAAATCCAATTCAACCCCGTCTTTCCCCTGCATCAGCAAAAATCGTGAAAAGCGGATCGCAAACCTTTACAGTGACAAATGTACCTGCCAATACAACCGTACATTGGTATGCCTTAGGGAATGATCTGAGAGGTTTTGGATTATCAGGCTCTAAAATCACCATCACCTCAGCCATGTTGCAGGCAGGTGGTCTTTCCTCAGGATCATCCCTTGAATTTTTTGTGGATTTTATTGATGCAAATGGAGTATCCAGCAAAGCAACAAGGGGAACTTTAACCATTCAATAACCCTAATTGAAAGATACGCTCCCGCCTGATTTAGTCCATTCATCAAGTCCACCCAGTAGTGGTCTTATTCTTTTAAAGCCTGTCCTGCGCAATTTTTCAGCATATTTAGCTGCCGTGAGTTCATTGGGACAGGAACAATAGACGATTATCTCATCATACTCAGAATAGAGATTTGCAATCTCACTTAAATTAATATCACTGATAGGTATTGAGCCGGGTATAAACCCATTTCTTATCCGTTGATCTTCTGGGCGCGCATCAAATATGATATGACCTGATCTTTCCTGTATCAACTCAAACAGGTCATTGACAGTCACCCGATCAGTTCTAAATTGTCTGATAAGACGATACCGTTGTAACCATTTTACAAGCAGGTAAATACCAAAAGAGATGATAAGAGCGAGAACACCAAGCTTGCCGAATTCGGTTAGCGTGGCAATTAAGCTACCAATCTCATGGCGGAATAACACGCCCAGGCTAATGGCCGCTGTGCTATAAAAAACCGCAGCCATCAAAGAGAAGGCTATGAATGAAAATATAGGCATGGCGTAAACACCGGCTACTACCGGGGCTAATGTAGAAAGGCCCGGAACGAATTTTACAACTGTCAAAGCAGGTGGACCATAACGGTTAAAAATATCCCCACTGCTCTTTACGCACGAATCAGGCGATAGTGAGATCCTGCACAATTTTCCCAGAATACTTGTGCCTAGTCTTTTACCAGCAAAATATAAGATAGTGTCACCAATCAAAGAGCCGGCAGTTGCAGTCATGAGGAGTGAAATGATATCAATTGCTTTAGCAGGAGTGACAGCTGCAGTAACAATAAGAATCGCAAATGCAGGAAGGGGTAGTCCAATACTCTGGAATAGTGTAATAAGAAAGATTATCCAAAGCCCGTAGGTTTGTACCAGTTCAATTAATGTATTCATCGATTAGCGGACAGGAATCTAAATTAAAGATTTCTATGATCAGTTTTTTTCCAAAGTTAAAATTTTACGATAGTGTGCTTTTTAACATTACCCTGTAATTTCTTTAAGGCGCCAGATATACTGAGTTATTTACTGATTTCTCTTTTAATCTTTAAGTACCTGCACCGTTCAATTTACAGTCTCTGATCTGTAAAAGTATACATTATCAGTTTCTTATTAGTGATACTCGCTATTTCATGATAAAATAGAAGTATAACTTATTGTTAACTATCTTTGTATTTTTGAAATTATTCTTAAACGCTCTGCCTAAAAGCTCCGGTTTATAATCTGAACAGTATTTCTGTATCTATTATATCCTGTTTTCCGGAACATTATAAAATTGAAAATTATGAATATAGATCCATCATCCGGCAATACCAATAAAGAACTATCCTATATCCAAAAGGTCTGGCAGACTGTAGCCATTGTTGCCCTGCTGGTTGTAGTAATACTTATTGCCAGAGTTGCTTTCAATGTATTATTAATGATTTTAGCGGGCGCACTGATTGCCGTTTACTTTCATGGTTTTGGTGATTTGATTGAGCGTAAGACAAGACTGAACAGAAGGTGGAGTATGATCATATCTGTTGGAGGATCTTTTGTGTTTTTGGGCACGTTGTTATGGTTCATGGGCTCAAAAATGCAGGATCAGATTTCAGTACTTTCAGATTCACTGCCTAATACCATTACAGCAGCAAAGGTTAAAATGGATGAAACCCATACCGGCCGTAAAATACTTACTTATCTTTCCGGTGATAACTCGGAAAAACTATTCTCCACTGCCCAGCAGTTTTTTAGTACCAGTTTTGGCGTAATGGGTAATCTGTATGTGATTATATTACTGGCTATCTTTTTTACTGCAAACCCTTCCATTTATAAAGATGGGATTATTATACTGGTTCCATCTAAAAATAAGCCACTGGCAAGAGTTGCAATTGACCGCATCAGTACTGCACTTAAAGGTTGGCTAAAAGGCACCATGTTATCTATGGTGCTGATTACATTTATGATTGCAATAGGTTTGACTATAATGGGAATTCCAGGTGCAATGGTACTGGCAATGTTTACCGGGATGTTAAAACTGATTCCGAATTTTGGGTCTATGGCAGCAATGATTCCGGGTGTTTTGCTGGCGCTCACCGTAAGTACCAATACCGCAATTATTGTGGCATTAATTTATGTTATCTCTCAAACTATAGTAAGTAATATCGTAACTCCGTTAATTCAAAAGCGAATGATCAATCTGCCTCCCGCACTTACAATTATCAGTCAGGTTATTATGGGGACTTTATCCGGGGCACTGGGAATTATCCTGGCTGTGCCACTGCTGGCGATTGTAATTATCCTTGTTGATGAATTGTATGTAAAAAAAATGGGGACAGAGCGTAGCTAATACTGCCCGAAAAAAACGGACAGTATTACTTTTTGATCAGACTCTGTTGAAATTAAGAATTTGAGGCTGTTCGTCTTACGGGGTATTATCCACCTTTTAATTTTTCCCTTAATAGAGGAAGGCAATTATTTAAAAATGTTCATGTCCTCATTATAAACAGGGCTTTGTATGCTTAAAAAATTTAAAACACTATGAAACACATTGTTCTGAGATAACATCTTATTTGGTTTAAGTTGTTTTGAACTGTCAGATAACCACACTATAAAAGGAATCTCATATTGTTCTTTTGGAGCGATACTTATAGGTACTCCGTGCATAAACAGATTTTTTTCTCCTAAAGATTCTCCATGGTCAGAGACAAAAATCATGGCACTATTATACTCTTTTAGTTGTTTGAGATCTTCAATTACTTTAGATAAAATATAATCAGTATAGACAATCGTATTGTCATAAGCATTGATTAGCTCTGTCGAAGAACAATTTCCTAATTCGACACTATTACATACAGGTTTAAAAGTCTCAAATTGAGATGGATATTTCTTACTGTATGTAGGTCCATGACTAGTACTTGTGTGCAATACAATCAATATTTTATTTTTTTTACTGGCCAGTATCTGTTCTTTTAGGCCAGTCAAAAGAATCTCATCGTAATTACATCCGTCGCCTTTGCAATCTGGCATTAAAGCCTCTCTGCTTTGATAATTTTTTATGTGAACTGGTGGTTCTCCCCAGTTTGTGGTTCTCCAAATAACCTCTACATTGTTTCTATATAGATAATTGGGTAAAATCTCATATAAATCATCAGTATTTGCATACTCTAAAATACATTTTACACCTGCAGTAGTATAAGTTGCACAAGAAGTCGCATTAAAATGGAATAAATTAGGTGTTTTGGAGAGCAATGGATTCGTGTTTTTCTTGTAGCCATATAAAGAAAAATTTTGGCTTCTTGCAGATTCCCCTATGACTAAGACTACAACCGATTTCTTATTGTCTTTTATTGTAGCATTTGGCAATAAAATCTCTTTTTCATTTTTTTTGTATTTATGAATGTAAAAAAGAGAAGTATTTACTGTATAAGACCAGGGCATTGCAAGTGCACCTAATGTTTTTGAATTTTTATCAATCCATAGCCAATTGCTCGCATTGGCATATGCTAAAATTAGCATGAATAGCAAGGTAAGGGAAGATGTGATTGAAAACCTCTTCAATGTTACATTGATTATTTTGATCTTAATGATATAAATGGCAGGAATAATACCAAGTAGAATTATGTATATGATCAATTTTATAGAGAAAAAGCTGCTGGACTCTGCATAATTGGTATTGAGTATATTACCTATCATGCTTTCATCTATCATAACACCATAAGTATTAATAAAGTAAACT
Source organism: Pedobacter cryoconitis (assembly GCF_014200605.1). GTDB lineage: Bacteria > Bacteroidota > Bacteroidia > Sphingobacteriales > Sphingobacteriaceae > Pedobacter > Pedobacter cryoconitis_B. The sequence goes on from NZ_JACHCE010000001.1 coordinate 963,872, forward strand.
GCAATTGCGTTGATAATAAAAAATAGGGCCAATAAAAATTTCCCAACAAAACGTGATAGAAAAAAAAACAGGTAAAAAACAAAAAAATTCGCGACCAGCATGATCACAACCAGACTAACAATAAGAATAATGCCGTCCAAACTTTTATAATCAACTTTATTGAAGACAAAGTTGTAAAATGGGAGATGAAAGAATAAAAAATTAAGAAGGCTCATTAATAAAGCAAAATGAGTCAGACTTATATTATTGGTTAGTTTTAAATTATTTTTTAAGGTAAACATTAATAATCTTATATAGTGAAACGGACAAACTTGTTAATGATAAGTAGAATACTATCAAATTTTCATTCATTATTTTGTTGATTAATGAAATACAACAAATCAGAAAAAATAAGACAAAAATTGGATAGTATTTTTTATTGTTGATCCAAGTCCAGACATTATATTTTTCGTTGATAAAAATACCTAAAAGTCCCGAGATATATCCGATAATACTGCCTATAATGACATCAAGCGGATAATGTGCTCCTACACCTACTCTCGCAAAGGCAAAAAATAATCCTGTAATCACGATAAAAATAGACCATAGGATTTTATATCCCAGCTTTTTGGGCATAAATCCAAACAACAGAACCGTGAGCATTGTAAAAACTGTAATGGAGTGTCCGGAAGGTAAACTGTTGTTTCCTGTCAATGCTTTTCCGAGGATAACAAAACTATGATTATCGAATACCTCAGCAGCTCTCGGTACTGCAAATATTTTTTTAAGTACACTGGCAAATATTAATGAAACAAGCGAAGCTGATATTAAAGACTCCCAGATTTTTGGGGCATACAGAACAAAAATGCTTAGGAATGATAAAAAAACTATCTCATCTCCAAACTGGTTAAGGTTAAATAGTGCATTTGGGTATTGTGATAATTTTGAATTAAGATAAAAGAAACAATTCTTTTGAATTTCTATGTATTTATAAACAGATAAGGAGTCGTGTTGATAAAGAAATAAAACGATTGTGATTAATAAAAAAGCGGGTAAGACAAATAAAGATAATTTGAGTTTTGAAAAGTTATTAATAACATTGGTATTCACTATGTTATTTGTTGATAGATTTGTCCTGATATGTTTATTTAACATAAATACTGATGCTTTTATACCTTATTGAGTTCTTGAAATATTTTGCAAAACAAAGTGCCGAAAATACAACTAAATAAGATTGCTTATTGTATTTTTTTCGTTCATTATAATCGTAAACAATATAGTACTATGTCAGGGTACTGTGCTAAAAGAGCAAGCAGGTGAATTAATCACCTGCTTGCTCTCCGGGTACTACAAATAACGGTATTTGAATGGATTAAAGTTGATGCGTTACTACTTTCCCCAATTCACTTCTGCTAATGGTACTGGCATAGCATCAAAAATGGTTTGTCCGGTCTGATCGATCGGTAATTGATTTAAACGGTTATAGCGTCGCATATCAATCCAGCGATGTCCTTCGTAAAACAAAGAATATCTCCTTTGTTTTAAAAGCTCATCAATTAAAGCCGGTTTGGTTACTAAACCAGAGTAAGCGGGAAGATTCCCTGCGTGAGTCCGTATCACATTAAGCGCTTGTACTGCATTTTGGAGCTGCCCCAGCTGAATCATACATTCGGCATAGATTAATACCAGTTCTTCGTTCCGGATGATTGATACAGGAGACCGGTTGGAAGGATAGAGACTTACATCATAAGAACCAGTGATACCTACCAGGTTCAATGCAGAACTGCGTTGGGTTACTTTGTTCAGGCGCATATCACCTGGCTCAGCATCCTTAATGAACGAGTTGTTTGCTACTACAGATACCGAATTGTTCAAGGCTTGATAAAGAGGGTTTAGCACATCTGGTGTGACACCCCAGTTAAATACTGGTCCTGTTGATAAAGAACCGTCGATTTTAAAATAAGAAGAATTTAAGTCGGTCAGTGCAGCTTGCCAGTCTTGCTGATAAATGGCCACGCGCGCAGCAATCGCCCGGTTGAACTGAATAAATGTCAATGGTGTATCAAAACCTGCAAAACCAGGAGGCGCATTGAACATAAAAGAGTTTCCACCTTGTTTTAATTGTTCCTGCGCTGTATCGAGCAGGTTTTTTATTGCTGTAAGGCTGGCGTCGTAAGAAACAAAAGGACCTGGCTTTAAATAATTCGTAAGATCTGTACGAATCCCGTTTTTCCCCTGCATATTTAAAATATGAAGCATCTCGAATGCGATAATCGTATTGGAAAAACCCTGAATACCCGATTTCTCCTGACTATTAATGGAACCAGTATTCATTGCGGACTGCTGCAATATAGCTGCAGTTTGCCTTGCACTGCTAAAGGAGAAATAATATCCATTGTAAAAGGCTCCCGGGTCAAGTGTACCATTCAGGCCGGCCAGCTCATTTACCCATCTTGTTTCTGACTGATTCATTACATATACCTCACGGCCCAGTGTCCCTGCTACTTTGCAATAAGACTCATAGCTACTGGTTCCATTTCCAGGGCTGGTATTGTAACCTGTACGCATGGCCGAAAATGTTCCGGTAGCTAATTGTATGATTTGACTACGGGTAGCATTCTTAAGTACTGTCGATAATTCAGCTCCGTTAGGATTGTTGATTTCAGGGTTATCTATGGTACTCTTACAAGAAAAAGCGATGCACAAAATTGCTATTCCTGCTACTATAGACAGTTTATTGTTAATACGTGTCATAATTATATTTTTGAATTTGAATAAATTTTGGCCCGCTATCAGAACTCAACTCCAAGATGAAATAAGAACCGTTTAGTATAGGGTGCGCTTACAATATCATAGTTGCTGCCAACCGAAGTCTGTCCAAAAGCAGAAACCTCAGGATCTAAACCAGTATATTTAGTAATTGTAAACAGGTTGTTTCCAGACACACCTACTTTCAATCCCTTTACTGCATTGCCAAATAGCCTTTGTAAATGTTCTTTGGAAAAGCTATAATTAAGGGCTGCTTCCCTAAGTTTCAGATAACTTGCAGATTCTATAAAATAACCTGCGTTAAGGCCAATTTGTCTGGCCAGACCAGTAGGTATAGCAGGGCCCGGCATGATATTTCCTGAGCCGTCAAGATGTGTTGGTACCATCCAGTCTGGACTTTGTCCCCCCTGATCGAGTTGAAACCTGGTGAAATTACTTACATAACTGCGGAAGTTCCAATGCAATAAGAATGAAAACTCAAAATGTTTCAGAAAATCTATCTTGTTATAACTTGTCATTTGGAATTTAGGTTGTGCATCTCCGTATTTTGTAAGGGTACCATCAGGTTTTAACGGAGTTCCGACAAACTCTGTAGGTGACTGACCTACTCTAAGTTCATTGAATCCATAGAGCGCGCCAAGGTTAGGGCCAGCAGCAGAAGGCGGGATGATTAACCGGGTAATCTTGCTTCTGTTGAACCAGTAATTGAGGATGGTATTCCATCTGAAATCCGGACGGTTTACAGGTGTGGCACCAAGAGATATTTCAAGTCCTTTATTTTGCAAATCACCAATCGGGTAACCTGTAATGCCCGAATAACCTACCGATGGTGCAAGCGTGAAGGGCTGCAATAAGTTCTTCACCTTTTTATCATACAATGTTACTTCGAGTGTAATCGCATTGTTGAAAAAGCCCATATCTGCGCCATATTCAATTTCGCTGGCTATTTCGTACTTAATTTTATCATTACCAATAGTAATAGGTGCAGTAAGCCCCAGATTATTATTGTAAACTGTTGGGTTTAGCTGGCTAAAGTTACTTCCAAAAGCTGCGGGGCCACCTGTCTGACCATAGGCAGCTCTTAATTTAAGCTGATTGATCGCATCAGTCTTCCAGAAATCAAACTTGGTCAGATTTACGGCCACTGCGCCTTTTGGGAATGGATAAAAGGAGTTGTACGATGTGTTAGTTGTATTCTTATCAATTCTTAAAGCAGCTGTAGCTATTACGCGGTCTTTCCAGTTTAGCTCATGCTGTAAAAATGCTCCTGTGTTGATTATTTGCTGTGAATAGCTATAATTTGAACGTACTGCCGCATTAACAGGGTTCATCTGTCCCATTTCTAAACCTTCTCCCTGTACGGCATTAACTACTAAATTCTGATTGAAACGTACTAAACCTGCTGATGTTTTATTGGTAAAATCTTTTCCTTCCAGTGTATTGACCAGGGCCAGTTGGAAATTGGTATTAATACTCCTGTCATTTGTAAACCTGGATGCCCCCGGATAACCACTGATTGCATTGATCTGTGACTGCGCATCATCTGGTGCATAAAGTTTAGCCTCAGTCAGTAAATAATCTAATCCACCCTGAAAGCTTGCTTTTAACTGATGATGATCGTTTTTTACAATAGAATAGTTGGTCGTGAAAGATTCAATAAAACGATTGGTTGTCTCCCTGTTAATGAAAGCATCGATAACATGAAAAGGGTTTTCTGCATAGTAGGGGTTAACCGGATAAGTACCGTCAGCAAGACGATGTATTTGTGCATAAGAAGGCAGCGAAGTCAAGTTGGTGCCAATATCAACCCCGTTGTTATCATTGTTTTCCCAACCTCTGTCGGTCACATTATTAATGTAATTGGAGTTAAATTGCACGTCCCATCTGTCATTGACATTATGATTGATATTTGCACGCACTGTTGCCCGTTTAAACCCTGTATTTTTAGTAAGCCCATCTTCATGATTATAACCTCCTGAAATATAGAACCGGGTGTTTTCAGACCCGCCGCTAAGCCCCAGCTGACTATAGGTGCCCAGTGCAGTACGACCATAGATTTCCTTGGGATAATTATAAATCTGTCCCGCAGATTTCGCTTGCTGATAAGCTGCGATCTCCGATGCCTGTTGTGCGGGGTCACTGTAAAATGCTTTAATCTTATCTTCATCCCAGCTACCGTAAGGGAGTAATTTAGTTGCCGAAATAGCAGCTATATCCTGGGTGAAGTTAATTTTTGTCGGGCCGTTAAATCCCTTTTTTGTCGTAATGATGACCACACCTGCATTGGCTAATGTACCATAGATTGCAGCGGCACTTGATCCTTTGAGTACCTCTACAGACTCTATATCTGCTGCATTTATATCTGCCAGGCGGTTAGCTAGATTATCCTGGCCTTTGGAGATACTATTCGCACCAGTAAATGCATTGGTACCTCTTCCTGCATCAAAACTTGAGTTGTTGAGAATCACACCATCCATAATAAACAGCGGTTGTGAGCTGCTGGTAATGGAAGAAATCCCTCTCAACTGCATGGAAACACCTCCACCCGGTGCACCGCTCATTTGAGTAATGGTAGCGCCTACAATTTTTCCGCTAAATGCAGCGTCAACCGTTGATGGGGTAGTGGTTCCGGTAAGGCGGGCTGCGGAAAGTGAAACGATTGCATTGGCGGCATTGCTTCTTTTGATACTGGTTGCCAGCCCCGAGGTGATCACCACTTCTGTGAGCACGTGTCCTGCCGGGTCAAGTATAACATTGAAGACGGGAGAAGATCCGGGTTTAAGTTGCTGAGTTTTATAGCCTATTAAGCTGAAATTGATCATGTTTTCTTTTGCAGGAAGCATAAGCTTATAATTACCGGTTGAATCTGATGTTGTCCCGGTTTTTGTTCCTATAACATGGATGTTGACACCTGTCAGGATTTCGCCTTTTGAAGAAGTTACCGTTCCTGTGAGTACAGTTTGGGCAAAAACATTCGCCGGATTTAAAAACATTATCATGCAGGCGATTGCAATTATGGATTGATGAGCAGAAAAAATTCCTTTATAGATTTTTCTGAACACTGATTTTATAATAGTTGGAATTAGAAGTGTTTTCATATTCACTGATTAATTTTTTTAATGAAGTATTTCTTTTGACTTGATGTATCATATTTCTTAATTTACTGGCATAAATCCCGGAGGATCTGTACCCATTTTATCAGATAGAAGATGTATCAGTATTTACTTTGTACTACTGTTTTCTTCTAATAGCTGGCTTTGAATTGTATTTCTCATTATCATTGATTTACTAATAAAATAATTTTGTGTAATAGGTAGACTACACGATAAATGTTTTACCGTAATTGGATATAACCTGGCCGCTCTGTCTCCATTCTATTTGTTTTTAAGTGAGTAATTGATTTTATTTTTGGAATCCGGCACGAAGATAGAATGGCTCTTTTATATGGATGGTTAGAGCGTAATTAAAAAAAAATTATAAATTCATTGGAATTAGAATAGTGGGATTTCATATCAGTATATGAATAAAAAGAAGTGACCAGATTGAATACGAATGGGACATGATCAATTTTAAGCCTGGTCAGAAAACCAAGCCCCTAAAGGTTCAACAGCATTGATTAAGAAATGTCTGTTATAGTTAGAGTAGCCTAACCTGAGCGTAGGGAAAGGTAAGCAAAATTTGACACTCAACTAACCGCCTATAATGGCACAGTATGGTTTAAGGGCCTGAGTTGAATTGTTGTTTTTATAAATTAAAATATCAATTGGAGAACGTTAAAACATTCCGTTTGATTCGGTTTGATGAACTTTTTCAAGCTTTAAAAGTATGTTTATAAGGTTCATTTTCTCGTTGTGTGAAAGTGGTCCGGTCACCCTGGCAGATGCTTTTCTAATATTTTCCATGCTTTCATTCAGGAGTTTTTCCCCTTTTGGAGTGATATGAATCATTTTATTTCGTTTATCACTATCTAAAGCGTGCTGTTCTGCCCACTCATTTTTAATCAGCCTGTTAATAATTTGTATCCCGGCAGATTTTTCGTGAATATTTAGTCTGATGAGGGACGTTTTACTCATACTTCCAAATGAAACTAAGCTGATTAAATAAATAAACTCATCGGGAGTTGAAAAAGGAGTATTTGCTATAGCGGTTTTTGCATGTATTTTTGCATACCTGTAAAGATGTACCAGCGAAGTATTGATTACACTATCTGCAGAGCGTCCTTTAGCTTTTCCTTCCCATTCGGGTTCTGGTAAATCATTATTGAGGTTAGAATGCTGATCGAGCCAGTGCCTGAATGTATTTAGATCATGTGTAGTGTGAACCGACTCTTCTTCATATGTTTTCACAAGAGTAACCAGTTCGTTAATTAAGTCGTATAACATGATTCAGTGGATTTAATGTAAGTTTAGTAATTTAGGTTAGTTTCTGAAAAGAATCGAATTAAGCTATTGTTTTTAGCGTTCGATTTAACAAGGCAAGTGTAAACTCCTTTTTATTTAAAGTGCTAAAGATTTGTATTTCTTCCATAAGTGAGGTCTCATTATCCAGAAATTTCAAAATTTGTTTTGCCTTATTTTTTTCGAACAACTCTGAAAAAATTTCTTCACCAGAAAGGCGTCGGCTACCGAGTAAATGTAAAAGGATAGCATCATAAGTCTTAAATCTATTTGGAAAAACAGATGAAATAATTGGATTTCCGGATTTTGTTAACCCCTCTGCAATGGCGCTGGTATGTTTCTGTATAAAACGAAAAGTATAACCTGTAGATCCCTTAGTAAATCCACCGGCAGTGCCGAGATAAATAATACGGCCTTGTTGTCTTTGGGCAGGGTGGTCAGACATTGGAATTACACCGTATTCCTGCTCTTTAATAGTGTATTTTTTACAATGCAGTTGTTCCTCAATATACTGTTTTAAGGCGGTCGTATAATCTTCAGTTGCCAATTCCTGTTCAGAAAAGACTGTATATTCTACTAAAGCGAGCTTTGGACTTAAGGGCAGCACATAGACGAATGAAGTTCCTGTTTGCTGAGGAGTTTTAAAGTCCATTAGGGTTGCACATTCAGTGTCAAAAATGGCAGTTTCTGTTTCTATAACCCATCCCATGAAATGCTGTAGCAAATATTGGTAACGTTCCGGTCTTTTATTCTGGATACGTGGAATGCTGGAGAAAGTATAATCCGAACTATAGACTTCTCCGTCTATAATTGCATAGGCCTGTTGGTTTTCTGTATAAAGCCTTTCAACATTTCCCTGTATTGTAATAATGTGTGGATTCCCTGATAGTTTTTCGTCAGTATAGGTATAGAAGTCAGCTGCCCGGATCATTTTATATGTATAAGGATAGATATTTAATTCCTGCTGGATGAAATGGCTGGAGAACAACAAACGATTCCATTTTTTGTATACTACTGGTTCAAATACATCTGCATGCTCTTCCCAGAAACACCACGTTTTATCATTACCTTTTTTAGGTAACTTGTCTACAAGCAAAAGTTGTTTATTAGAAGCTTTGAGATAAGGCAGCATACGTACAGCCAGGCTACGGCCAGAACATCCTCCACCTGCAATAATATAGTCAAAGTGCTTCATAATTATTTTTTTTGAGACTGCTGCCAGTATTTTCTGGAAGCGTATAACATACCAAATGATTCCCCGTCGTGCCTGTCCAGATACTTATGATGAATTTTATGTGCGCGTTTAATGGTTTTAATGTACCTGTTATTACTTCGTGAAAACCATTTGAAGCGTTGATGGATAACCACATCATGTATAATAAAATAAGCGATGCCATAAATAAAGATACCTAGTCCTATGTAAAACATCCAATTGAACCCTGATTTAGCCCCAAAGAAAAAAAGAAGAATGCTTGGAGTTGCAAAGATTAGAAAAAAGGCGTCATTCTTTTCAAAGAAATGAGGTTTTTTTTGATGATGATCTTTATGCAGTACCCATAGTAAACCATGCATTACAAATTTATGTGTAAACCAGGCAACTCCTTCCATAAAAATGAAAGTGCCTGTTGTAATGAATAAATAAATAATCCAGCTATTCATTTTAATGCAATTTAGAATTGGATAAAAAGTTAGTATATATTATCATATCGTGTTCGTTTTATACCTGATAATGGAGTCGAACATCAATCCGAATTTATGTGCATTAGAGATTCTGATCCGCCCGGACATTACTTTCTCAGCGGTACTGCTTTTGATTTTATTAAATAAATTCTTATAATAAATATATGCGAGATGAACACCATTTCTGGATGATGAAGGTAATTGCCTGATTCCGGCTAAGGCCAGTTCAAAGTCAGCTTCTATTTCTTGCTCAATGATCTTTTTTTCAATGTTAGAAAAGGCAGATAAGTTTACGTTTGGAAAATAAGTACGGCTTAAGTTGTAATAGTCTGCATTTACATCTCTGAGGAAATTGACCTTTTGGAATGCAGAGCCTAATTTCATCGCTGAATCTTTTAGTTTTTCATACTGTATTTTGTCTCCTTCGGTAAAGATATATAAACACATGAGGCCTACTACCTGAGCAGAACCAAGAATATACTGATTATACTTTTCAGGTGTATAATATTCTTGTTTGAGATCCATTTCCATGCTTTGAAGAAATAATTCTATCAACTCTTTATCGATATCGTATTTGTTGACAATTTGCTGAAATGAGTTGAGCACAGGGTTTAGGCTTATTCCGTCATCTATGGCCTCAAAGCAATCTCTTTTAAATTTTGAAAGTAAAATTACTTTGTCATAGTCATGAAAGCTATCGACGATTTCGTCTGCCAGCCTTACAAATCCGTATATCGAATAAATGGGGTGACGTAGTCTTTCTTCCAAAAAATAAATACCCAATGAAAAACTTGTACTGTAACGTTTAGTTACCATTTTGCTGCATTGTGCAGAGAACTTGTCAAATATTTCTTTCATGATTTATTTCTTTAAGTACTTTATAAGTTGGTGAGCTGCAACATTCCCTGAAATGATAGATGGGGGAACTCCGGGGCCAGGTACAGTGAGCTGCCCGGCATAAAACAAATTGTTTATTTTTTTATTCTTTAATGATGGTTTCAGGTTTGCTGTTTGCATCAGTGTATTAGCCAAACCGTAAGCATTTCCCTTATATGAGTTATAATCTGTTATGAAATCACTTACGCAATAGCTTTTTTTATAATCAAGATACTGACGGATAGGGGTTCCGGTATAAGTTTCAAGCCTATCCATGATGATGTTGAAATATTGTTCTCTAATCGTTTCGGGATCTTTTACATCCGGAGCAAGAGGCATTAAAATAAATAAATTCTCATGCTCATTTGGTGCAACCGTAGAGTCGGTGATACTTGGGCAACATACATAAAACAAAGGTTTGGAAGGCCATTGAGCTTCTTTATAAATTTCGTGTGCATGTTGTTTTAAATCTTCGTCAAAGAAAAGTGTATGATGATTCAAACGGGCTACTTTAGTGCTAACCCCTAAATAAAAGATTAGGCAGGAGGGGGCAAGAACTCTGTTGTCCCAATATCTTTCTGAATAATTTCTATGGGTTTGATTCAGCAGTTTTTCTTCAATATGATGATAGTCAGCAGCAGCAATAACGCCATCGTAAGGTTTAGTTCCTTGCGCTGATGTTAAATTTACAACGCTTTTTCCTTGTACCTCAAGTGCAGTTACAGCTGAATTGGTATGAAATTTTACACCTTGTTTTTCTGCAACAATTTTCATTGCCTGAATCACTTTTCCAAAACCACCTTTTGGATACCAGGTGCCTAGTTTTAAACCTGCATAATTCATCAGACTATATAATGCGGGTGTGTCATCAGGCATAGCACCAAGAAAAAGAACAGGAAACTCCATTAAAGCTACGAGCCGGGGATCTTTGAAGTGCTTTTTTACATGGGCACTAAAAGAGGTAAATACCTGCAATTTGAACAAGCCTTTGATCAGATCCTTGTCTGCAAATTCAAATAAGGAAAGACCAGGTTTATAAACGAGCTTTTCCATTCCTATTTTATATTTATATTCTGCCCCGGCGAGGAAACGCTTTAGACTCTCTGCACTTCCGCTTTCTATAGATTCAAATAACTGACATAGTTCTTCGAAGTTAGCTGGAATGTTCAACACATCATTGGCACCGAAAACTACACTAAAGCCGGGGTCAAGCAATTGCAACTCATAGAAATCTTCTGCTTTGTGACCAAAGTCATTGAAAAACTTTTCAAATACTTCAGGCATCCAGTACCAGCTTGGACCCATATCAAATACATAACCATTCTCTGTGATGAGTTGACGTGCCCTTCCTCCAATTTCCGGATTTTTTTCATAAACATCTACCTTATAACCTTGTTTTGCCAGGTAAGCAGCAGAACTTATGCCTGCAAATCCAGAACCTATAACAGCTATTTCTAATACTTCTTGTTTCAACTCTTTTGGCATTCAGTCAGTTCATTGCTTTAAATAGTGAATCTCATTTATTTATATTTATTAGTTCAAATATATACTAATAAAGTTTATTATTGCACTAATGTGGTTTAATTTTGTACTTATGTGGTTTAATTTTATACTCATAAAAATTGATCAGAATTTCTATAGAAACTAAATCCACTGTTGAGTTGTAATTATAAGGAAATGAAAAACTGCTCACCGGTTCAACCGGTTATATTGCTTTATTAAACAGACCAGGAAAATTTTAAATATATTTTAACAAATAGAACTATGAAAAAGATACTCTCAATAGCTAATGGAATTGCTCTGATTGTCACGATTTTGATCAATTATCTCTCTAATGCAGGAATATTGAATGGTAATACCATGAAAACTGTATCTGATAAATACTTTAATTATTTTACACCTGCAGGTTATGCTTTTTCAATCTGGGGACTTATTTATCTTGGTTTATTGGGTTTTGCATTTTATTCATGGCGTAATCTTTTGAAAGAGAAAGAAGAAGATTCGATACTTTTGAAAATTGGTTGGTGGTTTGTGCTTTCTTGTTGTGCCAATTCCCTTTGGGTTATTGCCTGGTTATATGACTACACTGGTCTATCAGTTCTTATTATGGCTTTTCTATTGATTTCACTACTAAAAATTATTATTAATACACGTATGGAATTGGATGCCCAACCCTTTAAAAAGTATCTCTTCGTGTTTTGGCCCTTTGCATTATATTCCGGATGGATCTCCGTCGCTTTAATTGCCAATATTGCTGCTTTCCTGACCAAAGTTAATTGGAGTGGATGGGGCATTTCGAATGTTACCTGGACAATTATTATGATTTGTGTTGCAGGTTTAATCAATATATTCATGATCAGCGTACGCAATCTTCGCGAATATGGCGTAGTAGGGATATGGGCATTATTAGCTATTTCTGTATCCAATACTCATACGAATGGCAGTACTGCCGTAGCATATACCTGTTATATTGTTGCCGTGATCTTACTGGTTTTTATTGGAATAAGTGGTTTGAAAAATAGAGATAGTTCATTTGAAAAGATGTAGGAATTAAAAAGGTGGCTTCAACATTCTTTAATCATAAAAAAGCCCTTATTTATTTGTAAATAAGGGCTTATGTGTAATGTAAATGAACATCCGGACTCTCTTTTCTAAATATTTACTAGTCTTTAAATCCCTTTATCCAATCTTTGAATTTGTGGACTTGTTCTAATATAAAAGGTTCATGTTCTTCTTCTCCTTCGGGGCCTGCCGGTAAAATATGTTCAAAATAAGTTCCTTTCAATACACTGCGTAATATCCCTTCACCCAAAAATGGCTTATTATCATTTAATGTTTTTGCCGCTTTGAGTAAATGTCGGATATCATATTGCAGGGGATTAATATCAGGTACCTGTTTGTTCAGGTTTAATAATTTATAAACAGCTATTCTCGCTGTTCTCACAGAACTCTCCATAGTAAATACCACATCATTGTTTGTTTCTACAAACTGTCCGATCAATCCCAGGTTTTTACAGCCTTGCGGAACAACCCCTGGGCGGTCACCTTTAGCCCGTGGCATAAACATCGAAGTAATATAAGGCATGAAAGCAGTCCGTACAATTGTATTTTCTACCACATTATCCAGCTGGTCAATAATACCGGTATGGTAACATAATTCGGCAAGGATCTCATTTCCTGTACATTCAGGCATTGTTTTTTTGATGTAATTTCCAGTTTTGTCCATGAATAAAGCATAGACCCAAAGTACCAGGATATCATCTGGTTGTTCTGGGAAATGAGGCTGTCTGTTACAAGTAAAGCTCATTAACCAGTTAGAGTCTGTAATGGTAATAATTCCTCCGGTAGCTGTTTTTCCAGAGTAGGGGTCATTTACACAATATTGCTTTAGCTTTTCGACCAGTGCAGAAGGCCTGCAGGTTAAGGTCACAGATTCCCATGCTGATTTTTCAATATTGCTGCAGAATTTTTCTGGTTTACCAAAGATATCTGATTTAGCAGCGAGATTTTTCCATAATTTCCATCCGCCACTTTTTCCGCTTGTAGTATTGTCAATAGCTATGACGGGAGCTTTATTATTATCACCGTAAAAAGTATCTTCGGTCATTGAACCGGTGGTTACAATCACATAATCCTCTTTTCCAACCGGTATTTTAACTTCTTTTCCATTTTGTTCTGTAATAATGCCTTCTACTACTTTTCCTTCGGTATTGATATGGATATCCAGGTCATTGATCAGTGTATTGAACTGAATGTTCACGCCCTGATCCTTCAGGTAATTGCGTAGAGGCGTTACAAAGGTGTCATATTGATTATATTTAGGGAATACTAAAGATGAAAAGTCGTTTAATCCATCAATAGCATGCAGAAAACGATGCATATAAAGTTTTAATTCCAGTAAGCTGTGCCAGTTTTCAAAAGCAAACATGGTTCTCCAATACGTCCAGAAATCGCTGATTAAGAAAGTTTCACTGAAATAATCTTCAATTGTCAGATCGTCCAGTTCTTCCTTTTTCTTAAGCAGAAGTTTAATAATAGCCAACTGGTCTTTTTTATTCAGACCGAATTTGCTGAAATCTTTTATTTCTCCTTTCTGATGAATAAGCCGGGCCTTTGAATAATTCGAGTCATTATCATTGATTAACCGATATTCATCTAAAACAGTATATGGAGCAGGCATTTCAAGTGCTGGAATATCCTGGAATATATCCCATAGGTTTTCGTATGTCATGTCCATTTCCCGGCCGCCCCGGATAATATAACCTTCTTTTGCATTACCTGCGCCATCCAATGACCCACCGTCGATATGCAATTGTTCTAAAAAATGGATATTTTTCGCAGGTACCCGGCCATCACGAATAAAATAATAGGCGGTAGCCATACCGGCAATACCACTTCCTATAATGAAGATTTTACTATCCTTATATGATTTAGAAGGAATCCCTCTATTGCGTTGATAATTTCCAATCTGATCTGAAAAGGGCATGGATTTTTGTGGTGTATTACGTTGCTGCTCTTTACTGGAATCAGGTTCATGATCCACATTTCCATTATTTGGTGAAGCGTTTAAAATTTTGTCGAATTTAGAGGTAATTGCTTTCATTGTTTCTTGTTTTAATATTGAAATAAAGAAGACTATAGTACCGGTCTGCACGTATTCATATGCAGGTTCTGGAATTCATTTCTTATAGATTTATAATGTCTTTAAGAAGAGGGCTAACACATTTTCTTACTGCATATAGTAGTTAACAGTTTAACTCATTATATGTTTTATTCCAAATTGGTCGTTTGTATATCTTCCTGATTTAATATGGTTAACTATTTGAATCAAAGATATAGCGGGATACAGGGGATTTAAATGTAAAGAATCAATCAAAATGATGATGTATATCACTTTAGTAAATGGGAATGATTTCGCCACTCAAAATGGATTTTTATAATCTTTTGGCGTTATCTTCTCTTGAGCGTGAAAAAGAACTCAGAACCCTCACCAACTACACTTTCTACCCATATATTTCCATCATTAGCACTAATAAATTCTTTACAGATAACCAGGCCAAGACTGGTGCCTTTTTCATTATTTGTACCCATCGTACTTACATTATTTACACTGAATATAGACTTTAAACGTGAAGGCTCTATTCCAATTCCGCTATCTCTGAACTGGCAAATGACCAGATTCTCCTGATAAGCCCGTACCGATATACGAATAGTCCCTCCAACAGGGGTGAATTTTATTGCATTAGACAAAATGTTTCGAACTAGAAAATCAAGATGATCTGCATCACAAAAAACACGCATATCTGGTTCGATATCCTGTTCAATAGAGATTGATTTCTGGGCGGCCATTTCCTTTAACAGTGAAACATTGCGCTTAATTTTCTTTTCAGGACTAACATCGCTCTGATTGATCATAATCCCTTTTAATTGCATTTGTCCCCAGCGCAGAATAAGATTCAGCGTATCCAGTGTAGCATTACATTGTAATTCCAGTTTACTGAGCATGAGCGATTTTTCCTCGTCAGATAACCAGCCTCTGTTTATCAATACGAGAAGGTTGAGAATTGAAGCCAGCGGAGCTTTCAGGTCATGTCCAAGAATTGAAAAAAGCTTGTCTTTTACATTATTTGACTGTGTAAGATCTGTATTGGCTTTGTTCATGAGCCGGTTCAAATTCCTGATCTTAAAAAAGTAAGCACCCAGGATAAGCAGTAAGGCTGTACTACCTGATATTATCCAGAACATAATTTTTTGTTCGAGCAGTTGTTGACTATTCACAAATTTCAGCTGTGCAACTTTAGCCTCAGATTTGGTGAGTTCGTATTGTGCCTGCAGATTAGATATTTTAACAGATATATCCTTGAAGTAAAAACTATCAGCGATACTATATTGCCTGCTTCTTGCCTGATAGGCGGCTTTAAAATCTCCTGATTTTTCATAAAGGGCAGCAATATGAGATAAGGCTTCAAGAATCTGTTTATTGGCTTTTTTAGTTTGCCCTACTGTCAGTGCTTGCTGAAGGTAGTTTAGTGCTATTTCCCGGTTAGAATTGCTGTAGCTTTCTGCAAGTGCTATCAGGCTCTGAAACTCTCTGATGCTATTACTGATCTTTCTTGATTTTAGCAGGGCTCCCTTCTGAAGTTCAATAGCTTTTGCTATTGCCCCTGATTTTGCATATGCCTGGGCTAGGCCATTGGTAAGGGAAATATTTAACCCCATCATCTCAGGATAATCACTTTGACTAATGCCCTTTTCAAAATAGTAAATGGCTTTGGACAGCTCACCGGTTTCTCGGTAGGCAATTCCAAAATTCAGACAGGTGTTTAACTTTAGACTGGAAAATGGAAGTGTATTACCAATTGCTTCAGCTCGCTTATAATAGGAAATTGCGCGTTGATAATTATGGCGGAAAGCATATACTTCCCCAAGAGTAATGTATGACTCCATAATTCCACTTTTATCCTTATTTTGTTCGCTTATTTTTAATGCCTGAAGAAAATATGGGATGGCCATTGCCGAATTACCTTTCCTGTTTTCGACAACCCCCAGCCGGATATTCTCTTTAATAATTCCTTTATAATTATTCAGTCGTTTGTAGATCTCAAGTGCTTCCAGATAGTGTTGTCTCGAAGATTCTGCATCTCCTGAGTTGTCATCAATCATGCCCATCTGGTTGAGCATTCTGGCCACACCTTCCTCATCCTTAGTTCTTTTTGCCAGATCCATTCCAAGATTCACAAAAAAAAGGGCAGAATCCGGTTTGTCATAGCGGTAATGAACGACTAACTTTTCGTAGGCGTCAATATCTGGTAAAGAAGGATTTGATTTTACAGGCTTTTGGAACCCATAAAGAATCTGAAAACAACAAGATAGAAAAACAATGAGGGACGTACGCAAAATCGACATAGCAGGATTACCAGGACAGGCACCAAAGATAATAGTTTGCTATCAAAAGCAATACAAAACATGATGGAGTCTTTCAAAATTACAGCCAGCTATGTACTTTCAGAATCGCATCTGAAAATACCTTTGGATTTTCCTGCGGCACATTGTGACCAGCATCGGCAACTAAATGCTCATGTCGCCCAACAAACAAACTGGCATGGTCCGCTGTTCCATTAGGCTTAAGCGGATCGTTTGCCCCATCAATTGTAACTGCTGGTACTATAATCCCGGGCTTTTTTGCCAAAATATTCTCCAGCTCCTGAAAAGCAGCGTCTCCTTGATCAAGACCATGCATAAAGCGGTAGCAATGTATAACAATCTCCACAAAGTCAGGATTTTCGAAAGCGGCAGCCGTCCGGGCATAGGTTGTTTCGTCGAATTTCCAGTTAGGTGACCATTCACTCCACAATACCCGGCCCATTTCGTATCGGTATTTGGTCAGGCATTCACGACCGCGTTCAGACTGAAAGAGATGCTGATACCAGTATGTATGTTCAAGAGATGGGGTAACAGCATGCCTTTGTCCTTCCACATCTATCACGTCGTAACTCGCATATGATACCAAACCACCAATTTTTTCGGGCCAAAGAGCTGCGGCAACGCATGACGCATTACCGCCCCAATCAAAACCTCCAAGTATAGGCATCTCTAACCCAAGTGCGTCAGAAAGCTGGATGATATCTGTAGCCCGGGCAGCTTGCTGCGCGTTACGTGTGGCATCTTTAGAAATGAAGCTGGTCTGGCCAAACCCACGGGTATAGGGGGTAATTACTCTTGCCCCTGAATCTTTCAAAATGATTGCTGCTTCATCGAAAGCATGAGCATCATAGGGGAATCCGTGAGAAAGTATCACAGGCCAGCCATCGGCGGGCCCATATTCAAAGTAGGCTATTGACAGTGTTTCAGTTTCAATGGTTTTCATCGGTTGCTCATTCATAAATTTTATAATATCAATGATTTTAAAGAATGTTTTCCCTCATCCAACTACCCAGATCAGCTACAGGGATATTATTTTGCTCATTAAATGTTTGGGACATAGGCCAGGTAACACCAGGATGCGTAAATACTAATCGATAGCGATGGAAAACATTTTCAGGATCTTTTTGTATTTCTTTTTCCAATTGAGGAATGTCCAGCAATCTGCGCTCAAATTTTATATTGAAAAGCTCTTCCAGTTGATTAGAAATCTCTTCAAAAGTTAATGTGTCGCTTGCAATAAAGACCACCTGATCTAATATTTCCGGCTTGTGGAATAGAATTTCAACGGTTAGATTGCCAATATCTTCACAAGAAGTTAAAGTAAGGGAGTGTTGCCAGCCGCCTAAAGCACTTATCGTTTTATCCGCCAAACTAATTACACCAAAATCTTCACGGAACAGGAAACTCGTAATCAGTCCGGTCGAAACAATTATCCAATTGGTACCGTTTTGTGCACGAAGAAGATCTCTGACTTCTAATTGTTCATCAAATGTGGGTTGTGCGCTGCCTCTTCCAATTTTGTCATAATCAACTCCAAATTGCCATGGAATATATCTTCTGACTTCTGCATCCAATACTGCTTTCGTAATTTTAACCTGCATTCCATGACCAGTTGAAAATCCGCTGCAGCATATAACTGTATCATACTTCTTAAAAACAGCAGTCAAATTTTGAATACTTTCGTTGATCAGGTCAAGAGGTTCCACTGTTATATTTACAAATTTTGAATTGTTTCTGACTTTAGCAATACTGCTTGTTAAAGGTTGTACAAGAACACCTATTTCTAATTGATGTTCATGTTTTTCCTGATAATCATATAAACTATTCAAAATAGCAAGCCCAACTTCGCCTGCACCAATTATTAAAAATGAATTTTCCATTGCTTAATTTTTTAGTAAAGTTAAATCCGGCCTGATAAAATACATTACAAAAATCCGGGATAGAATTACAAAAAAACTATCCGGCCCTATATTCGAGAGGTGTACGGTTGGTTTGCTTTTTATAGAAATTCTGGAAGTGAGATGTTTCCTGAAAATGAAGACTCCAGGCAATTTCTTTCACGCTGTATATTGTATGTTTCAGCAAAACATTTGCTTCCTCAATAATACGTTCGTGAATATGTGTTTGTGTAGTTTTTCCTGAGACTTTTTTTATCGTTTTATTAAGTTGATCTACAGAAGTAAATAACAATTCTGCAAAATAAGCAGGGGATTTATCCTCCAGAGGCATTTCTTTGCTGATATTAAAAAAAGCATTTTCAAGTAATTTAAAGAATCGGTCTTCCAGGCTTTCATCCTTAATCTGAATAGATTCAATTAGATTTTTGTTTAATTTCTGTGTAAAATGGACAACATCAAAAACCTTATTTCGGATTAATTCTTCCTTAAAGGGATAATCAGATTTGTATTCCTGTTCTATCTCTTTGAAAATACGCAGTAGCTCCGTATACTGCTCATCAGTTAAGGATTGTGTGTAAATATTTCTATCTTTAAAAACAGGCCAGTTACCCAGAGATAATTTACTTGTTCCGCGAAGGAAACTTTCACTGCAAACACAATATTTACCATCGAAATTTTTGTCAGTTGCTTCAAAACTGAACCTGATCATCGGGTCCGTAAAAACAATTGTTTTCCCTGAAATATGAATTTGTTGATGACCAGAATGATAAACAGCTTCACCTTGAAGTAAGGCCATTTTATAAAATGGTTTTCTCTGAAATCTCCCGCATGCAGACAAATCTTTTTGAAGATCTTCCCATAATAAAAAATCAAAATGTCCGGAAAAATTGTTCTTTTCCGAAAACTCACCATTAATATATTGATCGTAAAAAGTATTGATGCCAGTATTGTACATTCAAATAGATTATTATTGATAACAAAATTAGGTATTAATATAATCAAAAGCCACTATAGTCATCCAGTCGTAATTATGTAAGATTATTAGTTAATTATGTAATAAATATTCAATGGAATTTCAATAATTTTACCTCTCGAAATGAAAAAGGTATTATCCATATTATTATTACTTATTTATACTACTGCCAGTTTTGGTTTTAGTGTAAAGCAGTTCTATTGCTGTGGGCAGCTGAAATCAGTATCATTTACGCTTAAACAGGATCTAAACGAAAAATGTAGTAAGGGTAATGAGGGAGGTGGATGCTGTAAAAATCAATTTCACAATTTAAAGGTAAAGGATTCGCATGTTGCTTCGGATGAATTTGGTAGTCCGGCAAAGTATTTTAGTGATCTGCATATACCGGCATTGATCACTTTTTATCAAGGGCCATCTCTGGCTATTCTTGAGCAGATTTCTATCGCTAATCCAACCAATGCGCCACCTTTACATGGTGGTGTTCCCATTTATATTTTTAACTGCATTTACAGAATTTGATCGCTTTCCCAAAGCGTTTAAACACTATTTCATAGTGTCTTAACTACTGTTGCCTGCTCTTCAGGTAATGATCAATTATTGATTTTCTTCTTATAAACAAGATTCAAAAAATGAAAACTTTAAAGTTTTCGATGATCTTACTTGCCTTGTTTTTATCAAAAACGTTGGTGCAGGCTGCAATTCTTCCTGAGATAACTCAAGTAATAATCTTAATACAATAAATAACCATTTTAAAATTAAAAACGATGAAAAAAGTAACATCAATTGTCTTTGCATTGATCCTTTCTGGATTTACTGTATTCTCTGTATCTGGTCAGACAAAGCCAGTTTCAGATACTGCTAAGATGAAAAAAATGAAAATGCCAGTGCAATACACTTGTACAATGCACCCTGAGGTGATTAGCAGCAAGCCTGGGAAATGTCCCAAATGCGGGATGACACTGGTTAAAAAAGCGTCTGCTAAAACCAAACCAGTAATGGGGAAAATGAAGATGTAAATTTTATTGCAGAGCGGCTGCAGCTGCTCTGCTTAATTGTATTAAGAGATGATTAATAAATTAATTTCCCTGTCCTTAAAAAACAGGTATATCGTATTGATTGCAGCATTAATCCTTTTTGCCTGGGGCAGTTATGCTGTGCGGGAAAATCCGATTGATGCCATTCCTGACTTGTCAGAAAACCAGGTCATTGTTTTTACCGAATGGCAGGGCCGTAGTCCTCAGATCATGGAAGATCAGGTGACTTATCCACTGGTCAGTAATTTGCAGGGTATCCCAAAAGTAAAAGCCATAAGAGCTACTTCTATGTTTGGGATGAGCTTTGTTTATATCGTTTTTGATGACAAAGCGGATGTCTACTGGGCACGAAGCCGCGTGCTGGAAAGATTGAATTATGCACAGCGTTTATTGCCCGAAGGCATTACACCAACACTTGGTCCTGATGGAACAGGTGTCGGTCATATCTTATGGTATACCCTGGATGCGAAGGGGATTGACCTTGGTGAGCAAAGAGCCTTGCAAGACTGGTATGTAAAACTTGGTTTGCAAACTGTGCCGGGGGTAAGCGAGGTAGCTTCTTTTGGCGGCTTTGAAAAACAATACCAGATCAATATTGACCCTCATAAACTCAACTACTACAATATTCCGCTAAGTCAGGTTCTTAAGGCTGTTAAAAGTAACAACAATGATGTTGGCGGTCGTAAATTTGAAATGAACGGAACAGGATATATTGTTCGTGGCCTGGGCTATATCAAAAACCTGCAGGATGTAGAAAACATTTCTATAGGTACCGTAAATACAGTATCGGTCAAAGTCAAAGATGTGGCAACAGTACAGATGGGGGGCGACTTACGTCTGGGTATTTTTGACCAGAATGGTGAAGGTGAAGCTGTAGGTGGAATTGTGGTGATGCGTTATGGTGAAAATGCAGATCAGGTGATCCATGCCGTGAAAGATAAAATGGCAGATATTCAAAAAGGACTTCCTGCAGGGGTAAAATTCAAAATTGCATATGATCGCAGTGAACTCATTGAAAGTGCGATTGGCTCTGTTAAACATACCCTGATTGAAGAAATGATCACCGTATCTATAATTGTAATCCTGTTTTTGTTTAGCTGGAGAAGCGCCTTGAGTATCATTATTCAAATTCCAATTACCATCGCTGCCAGCTTTATTCTGCTCAATGCTTTTGGTATATCGTCTAATATTATGTCCTTAACCGGGATTGCCCTTGCTATAGGGGTAATTGTGGATAATGGAATTGTAATGGTCGAAAATTCACATCGCAATCTGGCAATTGCACAAGAAAAAGAAAAATCATGACTACCATCGAAAGAATCAAAATTATAGAAACCTCCTGTAAACAGGTAGGCAGAGGCGTGTTTTTCTCTACGCTGATTATTGTAGCTTCTTTCCTGCCTGTATTTTTACTGGAAGGCCAGGAGGGTAAATTGTTTGGGCCTTTAGCCTGGACAAAATCATTTATATTAGCAATAGACGCCATTTTAGCTGTTACACTTGCTCCGGTTTTGATTTCCTTTTTTCTAAAAGGGAAGCTAAAAACAGATGAGCATAATCCATTGAACCGTTTTATGGAACGGGTTTACAGACCGGTTCTGAACTGGTGTATTCATTGGCGTAAAACCACTATTGGTATTAATCTTTTAGCCTTAACTATCAGTGTGCCTCTGTTGCTGAGTCTTGGCAGTGAATTTATGCCTCCTTTAGATGAGGGAACCATCCTTTTTATGCCTGTTACTTTACCTGATGTTTCCAATGCTCAGGCAAAACAACTTTTACAAGTACAGGACCGGATTATTAAAAGTGTTCCTGAAGTTAAAAATGTATTAGGTAAGGCCGGAAGGGCAAATACAGCAACTGATAATTCACCAATCTCTATGGTGGAGACAATTATCTTGCTGAAACCCAAAAATGAGTGGCGAAAAGGCCTGAAAAAAGAAGATATCATTAATGAATTAAATGCTAAACTGCAAATACCTGGTGTCGTAAATGGCTGGACACAGCCTATTATCAACCGGATCAACATGCTGTCTACAGGTGTTAGAACTGATGTAGGCTTAAAAGTGTATGGACAGAATCTGGATACAATTTATGCTTTATCCAGCCGTATGAAACAAGCTTTGCAAGGAATTAATGGTGTCAAAGATCTTTATGTTGATCCGATCACCGGAGGGAAATATCTGGATATCCAGATAGACAAAGAAGCAATAGGCCGTTATGGATTGAGTGTCGATGACGTAAACCAGGTGGTAGAAAGTGCGCTGGGAGGAATGAGTATTACGCCAACTATTGAGGGAAGAAGAAGGTTCAGTGTAAATTTGCGTCTGGCACAGGATTATCGTAATAATCTTGATCAGATCAAGCGGACATTAGTACAAACACCTGCCAATGGGCCTGTGCCATTATCTTCTGTTGCAGCTATAAAAATTAACGATGGCCCTGCCATGATCCAGTCAGAGAATGCACTGTTAAGAGGAACAGTCCTGTTTAATGTTCGCGACCGTGATCTTGGAGGTACTGTTAAAGAAGCGCAAGAGAAGTTAAATAGTATGGTCAAAACCCTGCCTAAAGGTTATTTTATGGAATGGAGTGGGCAATATGAAAATCTGATCCGGGCAGAACGAACACTAAAGCTGATCCTGCCTATTGTGTTGTTAATCATTTTTGCCTGCCTGTATTTTGCTTTTCATTCTATCAGGGAAGCTTTTTTTAGTCTGATTTCTATTCCTTTCGCCTTAATTGGAGGAGCTTATATGGTCTATTTCTTCGGCGTCCACCTGTCAGTAGCTGTAGCTGTAGGTTTTGTGGCTTTGTTTGGAATTGCCGTAGAAACGGGAATTGTGATGGTCATTTACCTGAATGATGCGATGGCACAATTGGTAGCCTTAAAAGGCAACTCAAATGAGACCATTACCAGAGAAGATCTACGCATTTATGTAATGAATGGTGCCATTAAAAGATTGAGACCAAAACTCATGACCGTTAGTGTAGCACTATTTGGGTTAGTTCCTGTACTGTGGTCAACAGGTACAGGCAGTGATGTGATGCAGCCTATTGTATTGCCAATGATTGGCGGAGTACTGACCTCTTCCACACATATTTTGCTGGTTACGCCGCTAATATTTCTGATGGTAAAAGAATATGAATTAAAAAAATATGGCAAACTGGAAGTATTGGACGTAAAAGAATAATGAAAATGAAAACGATCAATCGAATTATATATACCATACTCATTTGGATGGTGGGTACGGTTGCCTCTAAAGCACAGGTTTCTGTTTTTCCTTTGGATAGTGTTCTTGCAAAGGTAGTTACGGGCCCGGGGCTACAGGCTTACGATGCCAGAATTGAAGCGGAAAATGCTTATGCAAAAGGAGCTAAAAGTTTACCGGCTCCTAAAATCAGTGCTGGACAGTATCAAACGCCGTATCAGTTAAATCCAAATACAGGATCATTTATGATTAGTGCAGAGCAAATGTTTACTAATCCAGCTAAACTAAGAGCTAAACAGGATTATATGAATGGGGTGGCTAAAGTAACCGCTGAAGACAAGAATTATTTAAAAAATCAACTGATTGCCAGGACTAGGGGATATTATTACAATATGGGCATTATAGAGCGTAAGCGGGCATTATTAGAAAACACAAGAGGCTTATTAACCTACATGCTCAAAAGTGCTAATATCCGTTTAACTTATGGCAAAGAGAAGATAAATAACATCTATAAGGCCAAAGCAGAACTCTATGAATTAGATAATAATCAGGAACAGTTTAAGAACGATCTCCAGCAGCAGCGAATTATGCTGAATATCCTGATGAACAGGGATAAACAGATCGATTTTAGCGTAGATACTACCTTATTGGTAAAAGATTATGAAACATCTGTTACTGATACAACTGACCTGGCAACGCGAAGAAGTGACATTAAGGGGATTAACCAAAGCATCAGTTTACAAACGCTGAATGCTAAAATGGAATACAACCAGCGTAAACCAGACTTTGGCTTGCAGGCCGGGCACATGTTTAGTTACGGTGGAATGGCCAACCAATACATCTTAATGGGGTCTGTAACCATTCCTGTTTTCTCTTGGTCTTCCAAAGAGTATAAGGCAAATCTGAAAGGAATCAGTTATCAGGTTGAGGAATTGAAACAGAAAAAATTAGATCTGATCAACCAGGCCGAAGGAACTTTGATTGGTTTAAAAGCTGCAATTAAAAGTAAAAAACTCTTGCTAAAGAATTATAACCAAAATATTATTCCTGCCTTGCAGAACAATTATAAAACATCCCTGCTTGCTTATGAACAGAATACAGGGGAGATGCAGGTGGTTTTAGAGGGATTAAAAGCACTGCAAATGGCAAGAATGGAAGCTTTAGATCGTTTGGGTGAACTTTTACAATTACAAGTAGATTATGAAAGAGAAAATGAGAAATATTAGTCTGATCACAGTTGGAGTGTCCTTCTTTCTGATTATATTCTTAGGAAGCTGTACGCAGCAAAAAAGGCCTTCAGGCGTTGAGTCTGTGAAAAATGAAACAAAATATACCTGCCCCATGCATCCCCAGATCTTAGAAGATCATCCGGGGGCATGTCCGATATGCGGCATGGCCCTGGTTAAAAAATCCGGGCAAAGCAGCGAGGGTGCAGGTATTAGCCTGAATACAGTATTAGAACCTGTGGGCTCATCAGTAATTGCTTCTATTGGTATTATTCAGCCCGAACAAAAGCAAAGTCTGGTAGAGATACAGGGCGAGGGCTATCTTGATTTTGATACGCGCACATTCAATAATATTGCAGCCCGTTTTTCTGGTCGGATTGAGAAACTATATATCAAATATGCTTTTCAGGAAATACATAAAGGGGAGCGGATTTTTGATATTTATAGTCCCGAAATGTTAACCGCACAACAAGATCTGCTCTATGTGGTAAGGAATTCTTCGGGTGAGACAGGGTTGATCAATGCTGCAAAACAAAAATTATTATTACTTGGAATGACCAGTTCCCAGATGAACCAGGTTCTGAAAACAGGAAAGACATTTTATAGTTTACCTGTTTTTAGCCTCTATAATGGCCATGTGCATGATATGCTGCACAGTCAGATGGGAGGAGTGATCAATTCTAAACCGGAATCCAGTGTGGTGAATAATACTCCTTTAGCAATCCGTGAGGGAATGTATGTAGAAAAAGGACAGAACATTTTTAACGTTGTTGATCCGCATCATCTATGGGCAATAATTAAGGTTGATCCATCATCCGTTTCCAGTTTAAAGTTAAACCAAAAGGTAGAAATTACCCTGCCTGATTTACCAGACAAAAAACTAGTTGGAAAGGTCAATTTCATTGAACCTATTTTGCAGGATGGTGATAAACGAACCAGTATCCGGGTTTATATCGATAATATGGAACATGATTTAAAGGTGAACAGCATTGTTCATGCAGCCATACAAGCCGGGAGAACAAGCGGGCTATGGGTGCCAAAATCAGCAGTACTTGATTTGGGCCGGAGTAAGATAGTCTGGCTAAAAAAGGGCAGTCGTTTTAAGGTGCAGCAGGTGTCTGCAGGAATACAAAATGGAGATCTTGTAAATATTATAGAAGGAGTAGCTAAGACTGATAGCCTGGCCTTGGATGCTCATTATTTAATGGATAGTGAAGGTTTTATTAAAATTGAAAATAATGAGAAGTATAATTAAAAGACTTTCTTCCAGGAAGGTATCGGGCGTTTTTTTATTAATTTTATTCCTTTCATTGACTTTGTTTACAGCCTGTAAACAAAAGATGCAGCCTCTGGGTAAATCGGCAAATAAAACTTACTATACCTGCTCTATGCATCCGCAAATACATGAGAATCATCCGGGAAATTGTCCGATTTGCCATATGGAGCTGATCAGGGTGGAAACCACAGGTAAAAGTTCTGGTACGGGAGCGAATAAAATAATGCTCACCACATCTCAGTTACAAATAGCTGGTATAAAGATAGATACTGTCAGGGAAGAAAATGTTGGAAATGAGAAAACACTGACTGGTACAGTAACAACTAATGAAAATCAGGCAGAACAATTAAGTGCCAGAAACACAGGTAGGATTGAACAGCTTTTTGTAAGGACAACAGGTGAAAAGATTTCAATAGGACAGCCTGTTTACAGGATTTATAGTGAAGATCTGCTGGAAGCTGAAAGAGAGTATCTATTGGCTGGACAACAGCAAAAAATGCTGAACAATCCGGATATAGATTATAAACAGTTGATTGGTGCGGCAGAAAACAAATTATTGTTGTGGGGTTTGTCAGGTTCACAAATCAAGAACTTAGCAAGTTCCGGAAAGGTTTCTGCCAGCGTTACTGTTATGAGTAAGATCAATGGAACAGTGAGTGATATTGCCGTACATGAGGGCGATTATGTGACTGAAGGTATGCCAATTTTAAAAACTCAGCATATTAATGCTTTATGGATTGAGGCCCAGTTATACGTTAGTGAAACTTCAGGTTATCATCTAAATGATTTGGTCAGTGTTTCATTACCCGATTTAGGTGGTCAGCGTATCGCTGGTAAAATAGATTTTATGAATCCTGAATTATCAGGAGCATCGAAAGTGGCTTTAATCCGGGTAAGTATTGCTAATGATCAAGGGCTGATCAGACCTGGAATGCTGGCTTATATCTCAATAGCAAATGAACAGAAACGTAGTTTGGCCGTTCAGACTTCGGCCATCTTAACTGATGGAAAAGGAAGCCGGGTATGGGTTAAAAATTCAGATAATAGTTTTTCGCCAAAAATGGTCATGTTAGGTACAGGTAATCAAAACTATATGACTGTAGTATCCGGGTTAAATGCGGGTGATGTTGTGGTAACCAGTGGAGCTTACCTGTTAAACAGTGAAGCGATCTTTAAAAATGGAGCTGATAAAATGGATATGGGAAATATGAAAATGTAAACAGATCCATATTAATTTCTTTCGCACACCTCTGTGCGAAAGAAATTAATAAGATTAGTTCAACCGGATTGTTCTTAATAAGATTACCGGTCTGAACCAAAGTGTCCTGAGGCGAACTTTGTATAATCGGCCTTTGGATAATCTGTATAGCCATTTTCTCCCCCTGTATAATAAAGATCTGTGTTGGCTTCTGCTAGTGGAATATGATATTCAAAGCGTTCAACAAGATCAGGATTGGCAACATAGTATGCCCCATACGAAACCAGATCTGCAATACCATCTTTAATAATAGCATTACCAGATTCTTGCGTAAACCCTAAGTTTGCCATCAATGTTCCGTGGTAGTTTTTGCGGAAATGACTAAAAAAATCTTCCTGTAGAGCCTCTACTACTGTGCCATTGAGTGCCTCAGCCGGGCCTGCGATATGTAAATATGCTAAATTATAATCATTCAATTTTTCCGCAATATATCGGTACGTCGGAATGGTGAACTCATCGGGAACAACAATGCCCACATTGCTAATGGCCACAGGTGTAAATTTAATAGCAATCCGGGTGCTGTCCCAAACCTCAAGCAAGGCATCCAGTATCTCGAAAATTATCCGTGCGCGGTTTTCGATACTGCCCCCATATTCATCAGTCCGTTTATTTGTAGTTATACTCAGGAATTGCGGGATAAGCATACCAATCTGAGCATGTATCTCAACCCCGTCGAACCCTGCATTTTTAGCATTCAAAGTGGCTTGCTTGTAATCCTGAATGGTCTCTTTAATCTCTGCAACAGTAAATTCACGTGGAGTTACCGTATCTTTAAATCCTTCCGGAGTAAAAGACCTGGTCTGCGGATTAATGGCAGATGGGCCCGCAGGTAGTTCACCATCAAAATAATCAGGATGTGATATCGTACCAGTATGGCCAAGCTGTACAAAGATTTTGCCGCCCTTAGCGTGAACTGCGTCTGTTACACTTTTCCATCCTTCAACCTGCTCCGGGGTAAAGATTCCAGGTACGTTAATAAACCCTATTGCTTTCTTACTTGGCCAGACACCTTCAGTAAGTATAAGGCCGGCTGATGCCCGTTGTGCGTAATATTCGGCCATAAGTGGTGTAGGAACCAGTTCTGGGTTAGTCGTCCTTCCGCGGGTTAGGGATGCCATCACTACCCGGTTCTTAAGTTTCAGATCGCCTAATCTATATTCCTCTAAAAGAGGCTGCTGTTCTTTTTGCATAATTTTTTTTAGGCGAAATTACCGGGTATAGCAATGTTTGACAATAAGGGCTGAATTTATTGCGTAGTGATAAATTTATCACTAGAAACAATTAGGATACAATGTGTATTTTTGATGAATAGACCTGTTTATGTACGAAAGAAAAATCCCATTGCCTATTGATTGTGGCTTACACCTGACCAAAGAAGTGCTTAATGGTAAATGGAAGCCGGCTTTGCTAAACGCTATTTCAATGGATGTACATCGGCCAAGCGAGCTATTTCGCTTATTGCCGGAAGCTTCTCGACGGGTATTGACCGTACAGTTGAAAGAATTGGAACAGCACGGCATTATTAAAAAAAAGATATATCCTCAATTGCCGCCAAAAGTAGAATATTCATTGACCGAAATCGGACAAACATTATTGCCTATAATAGATGCGATGAACCACTGGGGTGATAATAACCGTGACTTTTTGGAAAGTGTTATTGAAAGGGATCCTAAAATAGTCCAGACCACAAAATCTAATTGCGAACTTCATCGCAGGTCTTTATCATAAATTATGTGCCATGTACCGATACTATTTCTGTAAATAAAAAACGCGCTGATCAGCGCGTTTTTTATTTACAGGTTTGTTACTATTTATTTTGTAAGCCGCAAACCGATAAGGATTTTTACATGGCAAACATGACCTTATAAACTGGCGTAGATACAAACCAGGCTTTAAGTATGCCATCACCATTCGTATCGCCTTTTTTAGTGTCACCTGAATAATAATAAAGCGGCCATCCTTTATAAGTAGTTTGTTTGGTATTATCATTGCGGGTGATCACGCCAAAGTCTGCATTGTTTAGCCCTGTTCCCAATGCTGGATTTGCATCATAAAACGGAGGCCATTTTACCGCACAGTCGCCATTACAGCTGGACTGGGCAGCGGTAGTAGAATCGGCAGCAAAGCTGTACAAAGTACGGCCTGTTTTGTCCGTTAAAATGTCTCCAAGTTTTACATTGTTAATCAATTGTACCCCTACAGCTGCTGTTGAATTTTGAGACTGTGGACTGTAAGAAGAGTTTTTGTTATCTTTTGAACAAGATGCAAGGCCAATTACTAATGTAAGCCCAGAGATAATACTTGATTTCAGGAAGTTAATTTTCATTTGTATATATATGATCGGTTAGGAAGATGTCGGTAAAAATCATGATCGTTTAGTTGATTTTTACTTGTTTTAATATTTTATAAAAAATAGGGCATTGGCCGAAGCCAGAAGAAGATCGCTGCCTGTTATAACTGCGTGTAATCCCAATTACCACCACTACCGCCGTTACCCAGACCATTAGGTGCATTCAATAACACTCTGACATATCGCTGAAGATCAGCCCATGAACGTAACGTTAAACCGTTCGGAGCTGATGTTGGGCTATTGCCATTATTAGGATTAGCACCTCTAAGCTCAAGCGGAGCTGCTCCAGGATTGTTATTTATCGTAAATGCCCATATAGACATCGCGCCCCATTCGTTCTCAAGTCTCTGCTGAAAAGCTGGCAACCCTGTATAACTTCCAGAGCCCATAGCATCGTAGATCAAATTGTACACATCATTAAATCTTACGGCTTCCGAAGTTACCTGAATCATGGTCAGCAACGATTGAGCGCAGCCCTGTAAGTGGCTTCCTGTAGGATCATTCATAAATGCTAAGTTGAAAAAGGTATTCCAGAATGAATTGTAGTTCAATGGAATAGCTTCCCTTCCACGGTTAGCTGCACGTGTACCCTCCAGAGCATTGTAATTACTCCCGAAGCTCAGCGTTGTAATTGTACCGGCCTGATACTCTAAATCCCTTAACTGGTTCACCAGGTCATATTCAGGATCTCTGAACTGGAACGTTTGTCCGTGTGTATTGGTAAAACCCCGCAAGTAAAGATCCTGTGGCGATATCCAGAGTAATGCTTGTGTTGCACCACTAATCAGCCTTATACGGATGATACCGGGATTGCTATTGCCTTGCGTGGCGAGTACGTTTTGCCGGAAAGTATGACCAGTAGCATTTCGTATCTCAGTGATCAATTGTGCATACCGCGATTGCATACTCGAACCTGTGTGATTACCTGGTGCATTCATATTAAAATCTATGTATGCAATACGATTCGATGGAACATCGGCTCGGGAGCTGAATGCCATAAATAATGAAGTAACCAGAAGACAGCATGCAATAGCTTTTCCTATTCCTTTTGTTCTACCTTTTACCGGGGCAATTTCATCTTCACTTTCAAGTTGTGTGTTTAGATTTTTTTTGTTTTTCATGTGTTGTAATTGTGATTTAATGGCGCAAAAGTAGATTTTTCTATGACTTATTTTTTTTCAACAGGAGTAAAAGAAATACCTGAAAAATTGAGTAACTATTAACTGAATTACCTCTCTGATTCAGACAGGATCTTGCCAGAAAATGTAAAAGGCGTACCAGCAAGTAAAGACATTATTAATAATCGCCAGGTATGTTAAATTCACTGTTCAAATAATTGAAAGTTGTTTTAACGAATTAGCATTAACCAATCTGGAAGCCTCAAGGATCGCTATTGTTTTTTTTTGTTCATTTTTTTTTAGTTGCATCAAAATTCAACTATTCAAATAGTAATTAATATCTACCTTTTAAAGGATAAGACAATCGTTCATACCGGGGCATTCTGAAGGGAGTGTTTTCTAATTTAACTTCTGTTAAATAATTAAACCAATCTAAATTACGGCTCTATTAGATCACAACAGCGAAAGCGAATTTCCATTTCCGAAAAAACAGGTTTTCGACGCACTGTGTACAGCTATTCCATTTATTTGGGTGCTTAAAGTGGAAAGTGCAAACAGAATGATGGGGGCGTATTATTGTAAAAGTCGGGGTTAGCCTGGCTTCCCGGGGAGAGCATATTCCTATTCAGTTAATTGAAGTAAGTGAGAATAAAAATTGGCATATGGAAGCACTGAAAAGAATGAAATAATATAATTTGTAATGTATTTGAATCGGAACCGAAATCTGATCCCTGCTAAACAACACTATGTAATTTAGTAGGGGATTGTCCGAATTGTTTTTTAAAGGCAAAAGAGAAATGTGATAAGTCTTCAAAACCAAGATCCAGGTAAATGTCCCTGGGTTTTTGATTTTGATTGTGAATAAGAAAGTAGGCCTCTTCCAATCGCTTTCTGGTAAGCCAGCGGCCAGGAGTTTCATTGAATACCATTCTGAAATCCCGCTTAAATACAGAAAGACTTCTTCCTGTTAGGAATGCGAAACGCTCGAGGCTGATATTAAACCGGAAGTTGCGGCTCATAAATTCTTCAATATCTATTTTCTCGGGCGCACTAAAATTGAAGAAGACGTTAGCAAGACCAGGATGTTTTTGTAACAGGATCAATAACAACTCTTCTCGTTTTATATCTGCAAAAGTTTCCTCTATCTCTGCTTCACCTTTATAATAGGGTGCCAGTGACTGGATGAAGCTATCCAGCAAGCTATTACTTTTCATGGTTACAATGGAGTCATCCTGTTCTGCAGTACCAGATACTGAAGGGTGTTTCGTTAAAAAAGTCTTTAAAAAATGTTCATCCAGCACAATGACTATTTTTTTAAAATCTCCATTCTGCTGCTGTTTGTTATACCGCAATAGATGATTCTTCCGGGCAATGCAGCAATCACCGGGGCCAATTTCATAATGCTTTTCACCATTATAAACCAGCATCGTACCTTGTAAAATATATAAGAAAAAATGCTCCGGAACAATTTGTTCCGGAGAGATACCTGGGCCTAAATGGCAGGACTGTATGCCTTGCATGTTCATTTAAATAAATTCTTAAACAAAAATACTCATTCTGTTAAACTATCCGCACTGGCCAGAATTGCTTCCTCTTTACTTTTGGGCTTCCATCCAAGCAAGTCTTTTGCTTTCTGATTAGACATCACAATAGAAAGAGATGGATCAAGTGGCTGCAAATCTCCAATGTTACCTGCTAATTCAGGTCTTTCTTTCCTGATCAATTCTGCTACATCGTAAAGACTCATTGCGCCAGTTGAGGTAGCCAGGAATCTTTCGCCGGCAGCTTTAGAGCTTGTCATCGCAATTACATGGATATCAGCCACATCGCGTACGTCTGCAACACCAAAGGTAAAAGGTGGTGTTTCTGTTAAATGTCCATCAATTATAGCTTTAACCATTCCAATAGAAGTAGAATAGTCTTTTCCCAGTGCAGGACCAAAAACACCAACAGGATTGATTACCGTTAGTTCAAGGTCTCCGCCTTCGCTATTTATAAAGTCCCAGGCTGCTTTTTCTGCAATGGATTTAGACTTCACATAAGCATTGTCTGATAATTCGGGATCAGTCCAGTCGAGCTCTGTAAAAACATGGTCTTTAATATCTTTACTGTATCCTATGGCTGCAAAAGAGGAAGTGAGCACTACCCGTTTAACACCAGCGCCACGAGCAGCTTTTAAAACTCTAAGTGCACCGTCACGTGCAGGAATAATCAATTCATCTGCATCAACAGGATCACTCGCAGGGAAAGGGGAGGCTACATGAAGCACATAAGTGCAATCTTTTACTGCCTCATCCCAATTATGGTCTTTAGTTAAATCTGCTTCTACGAAGGACAGTTTTTCTAAAGAATTAATGCCAGCTTTACTGAGCAGATTGTTTACTTCGTCTTTTCTGGTCAGTGAACGGAGTGTAGTTTTTACTGTATAACCTTCTTTTAAAAGTTGTAGAATACAATATAGGCCGATAAATCCTGTACCGCCTGTTACTAATACTGTTTGTTGTTTTGCTAAGTTTTCCATGTTCTGATTTCTTAAGACAAAGATCTCTCAAAACCATCTCACTCATTTTGTTTAAACGTCCAATTTTTTGTGTTTAAAAGTTTAGTGATGCATTGAATTATCAAGGCATAAACTTTTCATACATTACGGTTGATTACCCTCTACGTGCTCAGCATACATATGTTCAGAAAGTGGCAATAATCTTTTACGGCTATCTGTGGGATTTTCACCACCAGTAGTATAAAATACTACATTGCCATTTACTTTTGAATAATGAACTTTTCCAATATCATCCCTGGTAATCTCTGCAACATTTTTTATTCTTTTTAAATGCTTTAATCTGAAAGTATCCTTGGGAATAATATTAGCGCCTTCAACTTTTTGATTGCAATTTATGGATTGATATTCGTCACCATTCCAGTACATGCATTGATTGTTCATATCATAAAAGAAATATGATCCGCCCATAATAAGGAAAGCAGCAACAAATGATATCACAGCTTTATTGAATTTACGGGGAAAACCAAATTTTCCATTACCACTTTTTGGATTTTCATCTAAAGGGCTATTATCTGATGGAATATCACCTAATAGGCTGTTAATTGGTCGTACTGGGGCAGATTCCGAAAATTCCGCTTTCGTTATTTCATAGGCATCAACTATTTGATCTTCCTCTATTTCCTTTTTACCTGACACTTTCCCTTTAATAACTGATAATTCCCATTCAGTTTTCACCAGTTCATAAGTATCAGGTTTCACATGTGGTCTGGGTTGAAAATCTATCAGCCAGGCTAAAAGTTCAATATTCTTATCTTTTGTATCACCGGAGTATTCCTTCAGAAAATTGTATAAGGCTTTGAAGATATCGGCCTTGGATTCGTTGAGCTTTTTATAATATTCCTGAGCACTATCTCTTTCCACATTTAGCAGCGACTTGAAAGTCTCCTCATCCTTTTTCGAATATCGCCTGTGAAAAACGGCCAGGCATTCCTTTCTCATATTTGCAATCGTAAGATTTCGCAAATTATAAGGTAATGCTCCTTCGTCTCGTCTCTTTTTATAAGTAAGAATTACCTCTTCTTTATAATCTTCAAACCTTTTCAAATCAATTAGTAAATAGTTATTAAATGGAATTTTCGGAATCTCTAAGGAATTTTCGGAATCCGGACAGAATCATTGGAATCTTCGGAATCCTTTGATAGTTAGTCGTTTACATCCCTGTATGTTTGTATCAGAAATCAGTTCAGACTTTGATTCGCTATCAGAGTTTAAATGTACAAAACAGATTTCATAAAGAGATGAAAGCGCGGTGGTTAATGACCGGTTTGGGAAGCAGTTATTATTTCCCGCGTTTGATTCTCACACTTCCCAAAAATTTCAGAAGGCCTTCTGATTTGCAATTGTAGCAGTCCCCACGTATGATTCGTGGGGGACTACATACCGATCATTCTAAATTTTTGAGTTATGTTTTTTCAATTTATACTAACTATTTTACTGGGATTAGTATCCCCATCAACTACAAATACAAACTGTAATCCAAAAGGTGATATTTCTGTTATGCAGGGCGAACCTATTACCGGAGGTGATACTGGTCAGAATCCTCCACCAAAATAAGATTATAAAATAGATTAGAAATACAGTGCCCTCAAAAGTCAAAAGCTTTATGGGGGCATTGTCGTTTCCACGCTATCTTTATTATCCGGAAAACTTATCAGTTTTCGTTATTAATTGATCAATTCCTTTTCGTTAATATATATAATAGTATTTTTTTGATAAAAGCGCTAAATTTTTTCTTTATTTTGGATAAAAATAAGCTCTTGAAATATATCTGTTCGCTCTCGTTTCTTATCCTGCTTTTTTATTCCTGTAAAGACCATTCCGAAAAAGAAAAGAAGGAAGATAATTTATTCTATGATCAGGCCTTTGAATTCCGGGAAAAAAAGATGCCTGACAGTGCCTTCCTTTACTTCAATAAAGCTAAAGATTTGTTCCTGCAGCAAAAAGATACCCTGAGTGCAGGGAAGTGTTTAGTCAACATGGGAATTATCTCCGCAAATAAAGATGATTATTTCGGGGCCCAGGAACTTTCTCTGAGTGCGATCTCTTATTTCGACGAGAAAAAGGAAGATCAATACTTTTACATTCACTCCAACTATAATAATCTTGGAATTTCAACATCCATGCTGGAGAATTACACAGATGCATTAAAATTTTATGACGCCGCAATTAAATTTTCAAAAGGTTCTTTAGATGCCCGCCTTTATTTAAATAATAAAGCTACAATCTATCAGAAGATCGGGGATTATAAAGCCGCTTTGAAAATATACAATCATATCTTAAAAAGTGGCACTAAAAATAAAAAGGAATATGCCAGGGCATTGACTAACATCTCTTCGACCAAATGGCAGCAAGACCCCGGCTATAATCCTTTACCTGATTATTTAAAGGCATTACATATTCGTGAAGAAGAAAAAGATCTCGTGGATCTGAATTCCAGCTATTCACATCTTTCTGATTTTTATGCAAAAAAAGTAACCGACTCTTCCTTACTTTATGCGCATAAAATGTATGAGGTTTCTACCAGAGTAAATAGTGCTGATAATAGATTAGGGGCTCTTAGAAGATTAATTAAGTTGAGTCCGTCTAAAGCCCGGCAATATTTTGTAACCTACCAGAAGCTGAATGACAGTGTCCAAAATGCACGCAGTACAGCCAGAAACCAATTTGCGCTTATTCGTTATGAAACAGAGAAGCATAAAGCAGACTTTTTAAAAGCTCAGTCTGAAAATATTCAGAAACAGAATAACATTCTAAGGAAGAACTTTGCCCTTGGCATCCTTGTTTTATTCTTACTGGGTGGCTACTGGTGGTATAGGAAAAGAAAAAAAGGGCTTCAGCAGGAAAAAGAAATAGAAGTCAAAAATACAGAGATTAAGTACGTCAAGAAAATTCATGACCGGGTTGCTAATAAAGTCTATCAGCTGTTGTCAGAAGTAGAAAATACGCCAAAATTTGATAGAGACATTTTGCTGGATAAACTGGAAGTCCTCTATAATATTTCCAGAGATATTTCTTACGACAGCAAAGAATTAGATACAGGAAAAAGCTATGATCAGGACCTTTCAAAAATGCTAAAATCCTATTCTTGTGAAACCATAGCGGTTTTTATTATTGGAAATGAAGAAGAGTTATGGGAAGATGTAAGTACTGAAGCAAAGGCTGAAGTTTTTTATATTATACAAGAGTTAATGACTAATATGAAAAAACATAGTAAAGCAGATACTGTGGTTTTAAAATTTAGCCGGAATGAAGGTATGATGAATATCTCTTACTCGGATAATGGGATCGGGTTGAATAATACCAGCAAGAAAAACGGTTTAACGAATACGGAAAACCGTATAAAAAGTATCCGGGGTACTATTACATTTGACAATATACAAGAGAAAGAACTTCAAATTCAGCTCTCATTCCCCTTTTCGTAAAAATTTAAGAAGAATGTTCAAAAAAGTACTTATAGCAGAAGACCACGAACACGTTAATATTTCCGTGCGCAAAACCCTGGACGACCTTGGTACAGTCCAGAAAGAATTTAGATATTATTGTGATGATGCCTTAGCGCTTCTACAGGCAGCCATGCGTCAGGGAGATCCCTTTGACTTATTGATTACTGATCTTTCTTTTGATGAAGACACAAACAAGCAACAGATTACCGGAGGCCGGGAGCTTATCAAAGCTGTGAGGCAGTTGCAGCCCGGTTTAAAAATTATTGTTTTCTCCCTTGAAAATAATATCAGCATGGTAGATGAATTGTTTGATGAGCATGGCATTGATGCTTATGTGCGTAAAGCCCGTCATGATGCAGAAGATCTCAGGAAAGCAATAGATGCAGTTTCGGGCAATAAAAAATATCGTTCTGCCGGTTTGATGCGTAATAAAAGAGTAGAGAATTCTTATGATTTTAAAGCTTTTGATATCGAGATTATCAAATTACTTTGTAGCGGAATGCCACAAAAAAATATCCCATGTTATCTGCAGGAAAATAACATTAAACCATCCGGTTTAAGTAGTGTTGAAAAGCGGTTAAACGCAATTAAAACAATATTGAATATTTCCAGCAATGAGCAACTGGTTGCTTATTGTAAGGATAAAAAGATTATTTAATTCTGTTTAGCACGATAAAAAATAATTGCTTTACGGCTATCCGTAATATAAAGACTTTCTGCCTGGATACTTTTGTCATATCTATTCATTAAAAATTGGATTATGAAAAAGTACTATGTAAATAAAAATGCCCAGGGCAACGGTGATCATGAAGTCCATGCTGAAGACTGCATCTATCTGCCGAAGGTTGACAATAGAACCTATCTGGGTGAATTTTCTTCTTGTATTGGTGCTGTAGCTACAGCAAAAAATAAATATCTTATTACAAATGGCTGTAAGATCTGCTCGAATTTGTGCCATACCAGGTAGGGTATTCATAAATCATTGAAAATCTTCAAAATGCATTTCATTAAATAATCAAGGCTTACGGTTTCCCGTAAGATTCATGGTCCTGGTCTGCCTACTTTTGATGAAAACAATTCAAATTATAAATACAGGAAAATGGATCTCAAACTTAAATTAGAGCAACTTCATCAAAGAGTAGTCGGATTAAAAGATCAGATTAACACAGAGGAGGCAACGAAAAATGCATTCGTTATGCCTTTCATTCAAATTTTAGGTTACGATATTTTTAATCCGACGGAGGTAATTCCAGAGCATATTTGTGATATAGGGACTAAAAAGGGCGAAAAGGTAGATTATGTTATTCGTAACAATAATGAGCCTATCCTGATTTTTGAATGTAAGCACTGGAAAGAAAATGCCGATGCACACAACTCACAACTTCACCGTTATTATCATGTTTCAAAAGCAAGATTTGGTGTCTTAACGAACGGTACTATTTATAACTTCTATGCCGATCTGGAGAAGCCAAATATTATGGATGAGAAGCCCTTTCTAACCATTGATCTGGAAAACCTGAAAGATAACTCAATCAAAATTCTGGAAAGCTTTACCAAGAATCAATACAGTTTAGAAAGTATCCTTGATTCTGCAGAAGGACTCAAATACATTAAGGCCATCCGTAATGAATTTGAGAAAGAAATTGATAACCCATCTGATGAAATTGTTAAGCTATTGGTTAACCGTTTTTTTGATAAACCTTTAACAGCAAACCGGATGATCGCTTTTAAAGAATATGCAAAAAAAGCATTAACTATTTCAATTAATGAGTCGATAAGCTATCGTTTAAAATCAGCACTTAGCATTAACGAGAAGATTGAAAAACAAGAAGATATTAAAACAAATACTGTTGATGAAAATCAGGATGAATCTAAAATTATTACTACCGAAGAGGAGTTGGAAGCTTTCCAGATTGTTAAGGCAATTTTAAGAGAAAAAATTCCGGCTAACAGAATTGCGGCCAGAGATACCCAATCGTATTTCGGCGTATTACTTGATAA
This sequence comes from Pedobacter cryoconitis, assembly GCF_014200605.1. Taxonomy (GTDB): domain Bacteria; phylum Bacteroidota; class Bacteroidia; order Sphingobacteriales; family Sphingobacteriaceae; genus Pedobacter; species Pedobacter cryoconitis_B. Next base: position 1,002,846 of record NZ_JACHCE010000001.1, read on the forward strand.
TAATAACCGTAAACCAATCTGCCGCCTCCACTTTAATACCGCCAATAAATATCTGGAGACCTTTCAAAATGGAAAGGATACAGGGGAGAAAAAACAGCTTAAAAGTCTGGATGAAATTTATGACTATAGAAGTCAATTGCATCAAACTGTAGATAAACTATTAATTTAAAATAATGAAAACACTCTTACTCTTTATCATCATTAACACAAATTTCTCAGCCACAAAAACTGTTTACATCTGTAACAGTGGTATCTCAAAAAAATACCATTATAAACAGGATTGCCGGGGGTTAAAAAATTGCCAGTTTAAACTTCTGAAAATTAATCTGGATAAAGCTAAAAGAGAGGGCAGGACTTTGTGTAAATGGGAAAGATGATAAAAGGCTTTTAGAAGACCTATAGGTCATTATAGCTTTAAAAGCCATAAAATTTCATATGTTTTATTTTTGATGTGAGTAGGGGCGAGGTAGAATTATGTTTTAATTCGTCCCTTCTTGCACCACCATAAATCTTTCCTCCCTTCTTCTTCTGGTCTAACCAGCTCTGTGTCTGCTACTAAGGCAGTATCCCAATTTATATATTTATCAGTGAGCCGTATTGAATTTTTCGGATGTTTTTTCGTCCGTCGATTAATTTTTTTCAGGTTGGTTCGGATAAAAATTTTCGTTAGTGAATATCTCTTTTTTATCACGTTATTTTTCAAACCTTTTGGATGGACTAAATAAATACGATAACTTCCAGTATAAAACCAAATATTAAACCTTTATAAATTAAACTCTTACCTATGGCTAAATCGTTTAAATTAACTGGAATTGTGGTAACAATACTGTTTTTACTCCAGTTTTACACTCTGCCTTCAATGGCTCAGATCACCTGGCCTGCCAGTCAGCTTCTTCCATCTTTTGCTGCGCCGGCACAAACTCAGGACTTAATTACGCTTCGCGAAACATCTTCCCGCTGGGAAGCCGAAGGCCCGGCTATCAGTCATAAAACCGGAAGACCTGAAACAGACGGCTGGCTTTGTCAAACCGGGATTGACCTTCCAAATCTTCATATGGTTTACGGTCCTTATGATAAAACTATACCTGCGGGTCCTAACTTAGCAGAGTTTCGAATGAAGATTGATAACAATACTGTCAATAATGATCCTGTGGTGGACATCGATGTCGTCAATGCAACAACCGGTCAGATTCTTGCGGCACAGACCATTACCCGTCAGCAATTTGCTATAGCCTCAGACTATACCAGTTTTAAGCTGCCTTTTACGATGCCAGCAGATAATCAATCTATCGAGTTACGTGTATTCTGGCGGGGGGCCAGTTATATCAAAGTGGATTGGATGAGTGTACAGCAGAATAGTTCTTCTGCAGAAATGTACCTGTTTGCTTCTTTAAAAGGGATCATTAACAAAACAAAGCCCCGTATTTTCTCCTATGAAGGTGACGCATTTGCCGAAGGACCGCATACCTGGCTCGAATCTTTAGGTTTAAGCTGGTCTGAGCCCGCAGATAAGTGGGACCTGATTACTAAATACCGCAATGAAATAGCTGGATTAATCGTTTATGATCCTGCACAGATACACACCGTCAACCTGGCAACGATGCTGGCAAAAAGCAAAGGCGCCCTTATCGTCTCGCCATTGCTCTTATCAAGGTTAACGTCTGCTCCATACAATTTACCTGTTCTGGTTGATATGCGCGGACAGTTCAGCAGTAAACTGCAGGTCTACCAGACTTTATACAATACTTATTGGCCGACCCTTGACCATAGATTATTAATAGGACTAAACCCTGATGCACATAAAGCCGCGCTGCGGGAATACGCGACAGCATTGGGCGCAGCTGTGGTCTGGCTCGATCCGGACATCGCTGGTGAAAGTGAATTGTTAAACAGCTTTCTGTCTTCGATGCCTGCTGGTTCGAACTTTATGGGATGGTGGCCTGAAGAAGCTGCAGGTGTAGAAAGAGCGTCTAAATATGGGTTAACTACCATTGCAAGTGATTGGTGTACTAACCTGACGGTACATAGCGGTACATCCAGAACGGTGAATATTAAACCGATACCTCCAAAACCTGCATTACAAAACAAAATTTATGTGGCCTTCATTTTAAGTGATGGTGACAATTTACAATATGTCGAACACCTGATGCGTAAGCTTTGGTCTAATCCTGACCGCGGTTCAGTTCCCATAGGATGGACTTTATCACCTGCCATGCTGGATGCTATGCCCGGGGCACTCAATTATTTTTGGCAGACCTCAACTAATAATGATAACCTCATTTCAGGTCCTTCGGGTTATGGTTATACCTACCCTAACAGCTGGACTAATCAAAGTTTGTTGAATCAGTTTGTAACCAAAACTGAAGATTATAATAAACGGGCCGGTTTGCGGGTCATTACGATCTGGAACACAATCACTGGCGGGATCAATCAGAATGTGGGACAGGCCTTTGCCAGTTATGCGCCAACATTACTTGGATTAACAGGTCAGAATACAGGTGGCGGACTGACCATTTACAATAATAGCCTGCCTGGAATGGCACTTTCCTGTAACTATTGCAATGATGAACAGGCGATGAAGAATCACATTGCCTCTGCGGCTGCGGGGTGGGATAGAAACTCGCCGCGTTTTGTAATCATACAAGCACAGCCCTGGACTAATGTGACTCCAACAAGTTTTAAGAATGTGGCCGGTTCTCTTAATGCAGACTATGTGGTTGTGCGTCCTGATCATCTCTTTCAGCTTATCCGGGAATCAAAAAATATTTCAGCCGATGATATTCCCAGACCTTAAAGTAACTTTAGCAGTTTAACAGGAGCAAGGTCCTGCGGCAGCTAAAGCACATAAACAGCTGACCACTGATAATTCGGCTCTAAACATCACTGCAGAAGGGACTATGCTTTTTGTAGTGATGTTAACCACTTAAATCTTCTTTTTCTGATTTGCATGCATACTTGCCGCATAATCAGTCGGGGACATTCCAAACTGTTTGGCGAAAATTCTACCAAAATGAGTTTGAGAACTATAGCCAACCATTTCTGCGATCTCGTAGATTTTAAGAATGCCCTCATTGAGTAATTCAGCTGCTCTTTTTAATCTGGCCAGGTTGATAAGTTCGTTCGGAGAAAGATTTGAAATAGATTTTATTTTCCGGTACAGCGTGGGTCTGCTCATATTCATATGAGAGGTCAAAAGATCTACATCTAATTGAGGGTTACTAATCGCTTGATCTATAATTACCTGTATTTTTTTTAAAAATAGCTCATCTGCCTTGGAATAGGCAAGGCTCTTAATATGGAGCAGTGGAGAGCTTGAAAAATAAGCTTTAATTTTATTACGGTTAGCAATTAAACTAGCAGCCTGTACCTGTAAAAATTCTGGAGAAAATGGCTTTTCAATATAAACATCCGCACCGAGTTCTAATCCCTGTATTTTTGATTGCAGGCTGTTTTTGGCTGTCAGCAGGATGACTGGGATATGGCTGAATTCTATTCCTGATTTGATCCTCCGGCAAAATTCAAAACCGTCCATTTCGGGCATCATTACATCGCTGATCACCAGGTGTACAATTTCTTTCTCTAAAATAGTAAGCCCTTCAATACCATTAGAGGCAATCAGGACTTTGAACTTTTCGCTCAGGTCATCCGCTATGAAATCAAGAATCTCTTCATGATCATCAACCAGAAGAATAACAGGTTTCTCCTGGATACCAGGTGCTGTATCTATTGTAAAGTTTAAATCTTTTTCCATTTTCCTTTTAAGTTGAACTCTATCATTTGATGAATGGGGAATGTGGCTACCAATATATTATAATCAGTATCTGTTTCTTCTAATTTAAGAGAACCTTTATGCAGCTCGGCAAGTGATTTTGCAATAGAGAGACCGATGCCGGTTCCTTGTTTCATTTCGGCCTCTTTTGTCCTGAAAAAAGGTTCAAAAATCTTATGTTTCAGTTCCGGTGTAATTTTATTTCCATCATTCAGGATACGTATCATAAACTGATCCTCCTGTTTATTTACGGTAAGCGTCACCTTTACAATGTGCTTCCCATATTTGATAGCATTATCCACCAAATTGCTCATTATTTTATAGAAAGCTTCCAGATCGATATAAGCATAGAGGGGCTCTATGGGTAGAAGCGTCTCATAAATAAGCTCTTTCTGCTCAGCAGCAAGCAGGAACTGCAAATTTACATCGTGAAGAATTTCAGAAATATTTGCTTTAACAAAATTTAAAGAAAAACCATGGATCTCTGTTTTTCTGAAATCCAGGAGCTGATTGGTCAGGTTCAGCAAACGATCAGTATTGCGATCCATAATCTTCAGATTTTTCTCCAGTGCCGGAACTTCTTCCGCAGCTTTGATCATTTTCTCCATTGGTCCTTTAATCAATGTGAGCGGCGTTCGTATTTCGTGCGCCACATTAGTGAAAAATTCGATTTTTGCCTGGTAGATCTCTTTCTCTTTTTTATGCTCAAAGATTTCCATACGCCTGTTATTTTTACGCTGGGTCGCTTTATGATATTGTGTGATGAGCAAAGCGGTTAAACCAATCAGCAGCAATGCATAGATGAAACAGGCAACCGGACTTTTCCAAAATGGCGGAAGCACAACAATAAACAGTTTAATATTGTTTTTACTCCATTCATTACTACCCTGGATCATTGCTTTCGCTTCAAACACATATTCTCCCGGAGCAAGTTTTGTAAAGTATATTTTCCGGTTAGTCTTCAAATATTGCCAATCATTATACAATCCACTTATTTTATAAGCATATTCAGTTTTTTCCGGAGAAAAATAGCTTAATGCAGCAAAATCAATATTAAATGAAGACTGATTGTTATTCAGGATAATCCGGCGGGTATACAAAATAGATTGTTGCAGCAGTGTATCTTCTTTTTTTTGCTGGCTTGCAGCGTTGTCAATTTTAAAGCCTGTTAAAAATAGAGGAGCAGTTTTAGCATTGGTCTTCAGTTGATTTGGTAGAAAACTGATTAAGCCTTTTAAACTTCCGAAATACATTCTGCCATCCGTATCCTTATAAGCAGAGCTATAATTGAACTGATCAGTAAGCAGGCCATCTGTTTTTGTATAAACTTTAACTGTCCTTTGAAGCGGATCAAAACAGATTAGTCCGCGCGTACTGCTGATCCATAATTTATATTGATCATCTTCCAGCATATTAAAAAGGAAGTTAGCTGGCATTCCGTCCTTTACTGTATAGGATTTGAAACCGCCTGTTTTTTTGTCGAAAAGAGATAAGCCACCACCATCTGTAGTAATCCACAGATTCTTTTTGCTATCCTGAAAAATACAATTTACCGTATTATTCGGTAGGCTATTACCGTCCTGACTATCATTTCTGTAATTTTTATAACTGCTGTTCCCGGGTTTGAAGCTGAAAAGTCCATCATTAAAACTTCCTGCCCATATAGTTCCGTCCGCATCTTCTCTTAGATTATTAAAGAATAGAAAAGGTAAACCAGGTACAGGCTCAAAATCATCTTTTTTGCTGTTATAGGTATAAATACCTGCTGTAGTTGCAATCATCAGATCGCCGGCCCTGGTTTTATATAAACTCAAAATGAAATCTGACCGTAGTAAACTTCCCTTACGCACATGATAGTGTTTGGTAATCAGTCCGGTATTGATGTTCATGACATCCAGCCCATGTTCAAAAGTACCGATCCAAAGCTTATTGCCATCGGTAAGTAAACCATGAATGTTATAATGAGCAATTGTATTTTTACTGCCATCCGGGAAATAAGAGCTGAATTTTCCGCTTCCGGGAGTCAATTTATTCAATCCCGCATCTTCGGTTCCGATCCATAAATTGCCATTCTGGTCTTTACAGATTTCCCTGACGTCATTTCCACTAATAGAATTTTTCTGCTGTGTGGGAAAGTATTTGGTGAAAATGGAAGACTGGGCAGCATAATAATTCATGCCGCCAAAATAAGTCCCGGCCCACATTCCTCCATCTGTATCCCGGCAAAGAGAGTAAATCGCATTGTCAGACAGGGAATAGGGATTGCTGTTTTGTTTTTGCAGGTGAATCAGTTTCTGACTTTGATGATTATAAATATACAGACCGGATTCTGTACCGATCCAATACTCCTGATCATTCAATTTTTTTATAGTCCGAACAAAAATGTTGGTTTTGTCCTTGTTCATCACGATCAGATCTTTCAGCAAATTTGTTTTAAGATCGAATAGTTTGATTCCCTGGTTTACAGTTCCGATAATGAGCTGCTGGTCACTCGTTTCTTCGATCGCAGAGATCCAGCCTATTTCTGTTCTCTTTTTTTGTCCCTGTAAATCAAGATTTTTAAAAGTCCGGGATGTCTTGTCGTATCTGCCGATATAACCATTTGGACTACTCACCAGGATTTCACCGTTTGGACGGCAGTAAATATAGGTTGGCACAAAAGATTTTTGAAGTACTACCACAGAAAACCTTTTCTGAACCGGCTCATAAATATATACTTTACCCGAAGAAAGCATCCATAAATTACCTTCATGATCGGGAGAGAGTACACTTATGCTCCTGTCTTTCGTTTCCTTAACCAGTGTGAAAGATTCATTAACTGCGTTGTAATGATATAAGCCCCGATCTGTACCTACCCATAAACTGGCTGGTTTGTCACTAAGTAAAGAATAGACCTTATCACTGCCCAAACTTTTCTGATTGGCAGGATCATGCCGGTAAGTTTTGAAAGAATAACCGTCAAACCTGTTCAGTCCGTCCTTTGTACCCATCCACATAAAACCACTGCGATCCTGAGTACTGCAAAACACGCTATTATTGGACAGGGCATTCTCTACCTGGTAATGTTTAAAGTAATAAGGCTGTGCCTGCAAAACTGTGGCACATAGCAATAAGAAGAATAAGGTTAGAATTCTCAATTTGGTTTGATCGTTATCTCAAATATATCAATAATTATAAAGCTGAATCGATTTTATAACAAACCTTTTATGTCCTTACCGAACAAAAAAATAGAGACAAATTGAAGAATTATTGATACAAACGCGTGCAACAACCAAAAGCTAAAAAACTAATATTTGAGCAATCCCGGATTGAACGAGCTATTTAGCCGGGGAAACCTAACCAAATATAAATCTTTATGGAAAAAAGTTTACCTGCTTATTGCAGAAGTGTGCGCTTAAAGCAGTATCTGCTTAAAGCTTTTACCTTTTGCATTTTCCTCCTTTTCTCTCTGGCCAGTACCGCACAAACCAGCAACGTAAGCGGAATCGTAACGGACGAGAAAGGACAGACACTGATCGGTGTCACCGTAAAAATTAAAAACACGAAAATCGGCGGAATGTCAGATGCAAACGGGAAATTTAAATTGACTGTCCCGGATAAAAATGCCGTTTTAGTATTCGCTTACATCGGATACGTCACTGCCGAAGTCCCTTTAAACGGACAAAGCGAACTCACCGTTAAACTAAAGGATTTTAACAATGACCTGCAGGAAATTGTGGTTACAGGATTCGGTTCGCAAAAAAGAGAATCCATTACCGGCGCAATTTCTTCTGTAACCAGCAAGGACATCGAGCGGGTACATGGAGGCTCTACGGTAAGTACAGCGCTGGCAGGAAAGATTCCGGGAGTTACTTTCCGGATGACAGACGGTCGTCCCGGAGCAAGTGCCAGTATACAAATCCGTAACATGGGACGTCCGCTGTATGTGATTGACGGTATTCAACAGGAGGAACAGCAGTTTAACAACATTGCACCCAACGACATTGAAAGTATTTCAGTGTTAAAAGACGCTTCTGCTGCTATTTATGGAGTACGTGCAGCCAATGGGGTAGTGGTTGTGACCACTAAAAAGGGGACAACTGGTGAAAGCCGCATCAATGTAGATGCTTACCTGGGTTTTCAGAACTGGTCCAGGTTTCCCGATGTAGTACGTACCTCTTACGATTATATGCGTTATAAAGCGGAGGCAGAAATTAACTCTAACGGGAGTACAAGCATTACTCCGGCAGAACTCGAGAAGTATAAAGCCGGAACAGATCCTGCCTACAGGAGCTTCGACTGGCGCGATTATATATTGAAAAGTAATAACAATGCCCCTCAGAATTCGCTTAACGTAAACTTTACCGGGGGGACTGATAAAATGAGTTATTATGTTTCTGCGACCAATCTGTATCAGAATTCTGTACTTGGAAAAGAGTATGAATTTAAACGGACCAATATTCAGTCTAACATTACAGCAACTGTAGCAAATGGTCTTAAAGTCGGTGTGAACATTAACGGAAGAATTGAAAGCCGTGAGAATCCTGGTGTGCCAGGTACAGATGATTATTTACTGGCACGTTTAGCGGTATTGCGGAACAACCCTCTGGAGCGTCCATATGCGAATGATAACCCTAATTATCTGAATGATATCGGGCATACGGAAACTAACTATGCCTTTTTAAATAAGAAACTTTCAGGGGTATACCGCAATGACTGGCGTGTTTTACAAACCAACTTTAATGCAGAATACCAGATTCCAGGTGTGAAAGGGCTGGTTGCTAAAGCCGTGTATTCTTATTATCTCGCAGATTATGTACTCAACAATCATGAGTATACTTACAGCACTTATACTTATCGCCCTGCAACTGGTGCTTACGATATTACAGGTGGCAGTAATAATCCGTACCGGGAACGTGAACAGAAAAAAGAATTTGCGACGACTGTTCAGGGACAATTAAATTATAACAACACTTTTGGTAAACACAGTGTAGGTGCTACACTGGTTGCGGAAAGGATTAACCTGAAGCATCAGCGGAATTATATACATTCTTCACCAATTTCAAATAACCTGCCTTTAATTTATTTTCCAACTGCTGATAGATATGATGACGCCGATGATGGCGAAGCACGTATCGGTTATATTGCCAGGTTAAATTACAATTATAACAGCAAGTATTATCTGGAAGCTTCTGCAAGGAGGGATGCCTCTTACTTATTTGCACCTGATAAACGTGTAGGTTATTTTCCTGGCGTTTCTGCGGGCTGGAGAATTACAGAAGAGGGGTTCATGAAAAATATTCTGGGAGATAAAAAGATCCTGGGCGATCTGAAATTCCGTGCTTCTTACGGCATACTTGGAGATGACCGGAACCCAAATGATCCGAATCAGTCTATCGTACCTCCTTATGCTTATCTTCCAGGCTACAATTATAACCAGGGAACAGTCATTCTGGATGGAAACCCGATAATTGTTTCCAGAGATAAGGGGATTCCCTTAAACAGGATATCCTGGCTGAAGAGTAAAACCTTTAATGCAGGTGCAGACTTCAGTATGTTCGGCAATAAGCTAACAGGTACGATAGATTATTTTTACAGAAAACGTACCGGTTTACTGGGGGGAAGAAATGATATCATTGTTCCTGTTGAACTGGGCTACAAACTACCGGATGAGAACGTAAACAGCGATGCACAATATGGTCAGGAGATCTCTTTAAACTATAGCAGCAAGGTAGGACAGGTTAATTTTAACATCGGGGGTAATTTCTCCTATACCAGGTCTAAAAGCCTGGACTCCTATAATCCTTTATTCTATAATTCCTGGGACAAATACCGCAACTCGTCCGAAAACAGGTATAAAAATATAGATTGGGGCTATATAGCTATTGGTCAGTTTACTTCTCAGGAACAAATCAACAATTATCCTGTAAATATTGATGGTAAAGGTAACAGAACTCTTTTACCTGGTGATTTGATCTATCAGGATCAGAACGGTGATGGTAAAATTGACGAATACGATGAGCGGCCAATTGGCTTCGGTTATGGGAAACAGCCCAATATTAATTTTGGTTTAAGTTTTGGGGTAAGCTATAAGTCTTTTGATTTTCACGCAGACTTTTCCGGAGGGGCTGGTTATACCTGGTTCCAGAATTATGAGACCAGATGGGCCTTTCAGAACAATGGTAACCTAAATACAATTTTCGAAGACAGATGGCACCGTGCCGATCCGTTTGATGTGAACAGTGAATGGATTCCGGGTAAATATCCTGCAAACCGCTATAATGAAGGCGGGCATAGCAATTACAATCATAACTCTACCTTCTGGCTGCATAGTGTCAGATATATCCGGGCAAGAACAATAGAATTTGGTTATACTTTACCAGCTGCCATGTTGGCTAAAATCAAGATAAAACGGGCAAGATTCTATGTAAACGGATACAACCTGTTCTCTATTGATAATATGAAACAGTATAACGTTGACCCCGAAGTTGCAGACGATAACGGTCTTCAATTCCCACAAAATAAAGTGGTTAACATAGGTCTCAATTTAACTTTTTAATAACATGATGAAGAAGATATATACAGTACTCACCTTTACTGCCCTTTTACTGAGCGGGGCCTGTAAAAAAGACAGTGCATTTTTAGATGTACCTCCTAAACAAATTATTCCCGAAGAAATTGCATTCTCAGACCCGGCGCTGGTACTTTCTGTTCTGGGAGATTTGTATAACCGGCAACTTGATTTCTCAAGTCTGGATGGAGATGGGTGGCGCTCATTCGTTGATTTTAGTGAAGCTTTTCCTTCTGAAAATGGAAGTTATAATATCGTTCAGCGTACAGGCTGGGGTTATGGAGAATGGGGTAACTGGGATTATGGGTATATCCGTGACATGAATCTTTTCATCAAACGGGCAACTGCCGCGACTAAACTTAGTGATTCAGATAAGGCCAGATTTATTGCCGAAGCACGTTTTCTAAGAGCAAATTTTTATTTTGAGCTGGCCAAACGGATGGGGGGAGTACCCTTAATTACAGAGCCAATGCAATACGATTATTCAGGAAATGTAACCAATTTACAAGTTCCCAGATCAAAAGAATCGGCAGTCTATGATTTTGTGATCAGTGAGGCTGAGGCGATAAAAAACATATTACCTGCCGATGTGAACCAGAAATCAAGAGCATCTAAAGGAGCGGCACTGGCAATGGAAGCACGGGCAGCTTTATATGCCGGGTCTATTGCCAAATATGGTTTTAAAACCCCGCAGGTTACTTTACCCGGAGCAGAAATAGGTATACCTTCCGGCATGGCTGGCGGTTATTATCAGAAAGCCCTGGCAGCAGCAGAAGAAATCATTAAGGGGCAGGCTGGCTCTTATCAGCTGTACAAAGTCTTACCTGATCTTTCAGAAAACTTTGCGGCAGTCTTTCTGGATAAAAGCAGTGTTAATCAGGAATCTATTTTTATTGAAGACTTTAAAGTGAACTCTGCTAAGGTCCATGGTTTTACCACCAGCGACCAGCCATTCTCTATTTCTGACGAAGGTTTGGATGCCGGACGTATTAACCCTTCTTTAAACCTGGTACAGGCTTTTGAAAAACTGGACAATACTTATGCGCCTATCGCGACAAAAGACGGACAGGGTAACCCTATATATTATACCAATCAGCTGGATGCTTTTGCTGGCAGAGATGCCAGGCTGGCGGGAACTATTTTACTGCCTAACGGGGCGTTTAAAGGGAAGAATGTTGACATCTGGGCTGGTTATCAATTGGCTGATGGCAGTATTTTAACAAGTGATGATGCCAGTCACCTTGCTAAATTACCAGGAACTGATGTTGCAGTTCAGGTAGTTGGGAAAGACGGGCCGGTTAATGGACAGGAGTTCAGGTCGCAAACCGGGTTTTATATCCGTAAATATTTAGATCCGCAGGTAGGTTCCGGAAGAAGAGGAAGACAGAGTGATGTCGCTTTTATCCGTTACCGTTATGCAGAAGTTTTATTGAATGCTGCCGAAGCTGCCTTTGAGCTGGGTATGGGCGGTGTTGCCGATGGTTACATCAATCAGGTTCGTGTCAGGGCCGGCCTGACCAAAGCTATACAGGGGGTTACATTCGATCAGATTGTTCATGAGCGGAGGGTAGAACTGGTTTTTGAAGGACATACTTTATATGATATGAAAAGATGGCGTTTGGCGCATGTGGTTTGGGACGGCAGTAAAATGTCTGTAAATCAATTGGTAAGTGATATTGGACTATCTACCAAGAAAAATACCCAGCCTTATGGACTATGGCCTTATAAGTACTACAACCCTGGAAACCCGAATCATGGTAAATGGCTGTTTAAAGAAGTGCTGCCTTCGGTAGTTACGGGGGCAAATATGTTCCAGATGGGTAATTATTATTCAAATATTGGTAATGATATTTTATCTGCAAATCCAAAAATTGTTAAACAACCAAACCAGTAAACCTGGCTATTAAATAGTGCAATTATGAAGTTAAAACCTATATATATCCTGTTATTCTTCCTGCCGGTTTTCTCCTGTAAAAAAGATAATTACCAGTCACCTTCCACTAGTTTGAAAGGCAGGATTCTCTATAACAATGAAGAAATCGGATTGGAATATGACCGTGTCCCCCTGGAATTTTATCAGCCTGGTTTTGGAAAAAATGGCGCGATTAAGGCAAGTTTTGCTCAGGATGGAAGTTATTCTGCGCTTTTGTTTGATGGCAATTATCAACTGATTATCCCAGACGGGCAAGGGCCTTTTAAATGGCACCAGAATACAGCCGGGGTCAATGATACTTTAGCAGTGACAGTGAGTGGGAATCAGACACTGGACTTACAGGCGGTTCCTTATTATCTGATCAGGAATGCGGTTTATAAAGTATCCGGAACAGACCTGACTGCCACATTCCGTGTCGATCAGATCATTACGGGGAATACAGCTAAAAATATTGAGCGTGTTAATTTATACGTGAATAAAACCCAGTTTGTTTCAGGTTCAGACAATATTGTCAGTTCTGTAGTATCCGGAGGGGCTATCACAGACCCCACTGCCTTAATGCTTAAAGTCAGTGTTCCGGCTATTGTTCCGGTTCAGAATTATGTTTTCGCCCGTATAGGGGTAAAAATAGAGGGGGTGGAGGACATGATCTTTTCACCTCTTCAAAAAATCCAGTTATAATCAAAGCATATCAAATGTAAACCACGAAATACCAATTGTAACCACAAATTAATAAGATGATGAAGAAAATTTTAACGGGAACAATGCTCTTAATATTGGGCTATTCTGCAAATGCACAGCAGACAAAATGGACATTAATTAAAGACAGGATTGTTTCTCCATGGGCAGAAAAGGTAAACCCGGCTGCCCCTTTGCCGGAATATCCGAGGCCGCAGCTTGTGCGCAATAATAACTGGAAAAATCTGAACGGGCTTTGGGAGTATGCCATTATACCGAAACACGAGCAGGAACCTGCTAAATACCAGGGCAATATTCTGGTACCATTTGCTGTAGAATCTGCGTTATCAGGAGTTGGTAAAACAGTAGGTAAAGACAGTGTATTGTGGTATAAAAATACCATTACAGTACCTGCATCTGCGAATGACAAAGACGTGCTGCTTCATTTTGGGGCAGTAGACTGGCAGGCAGAGATTTTTGTCAATGGCAAAAGTGCTGGTAAACACGAAGGCGGTTTTGATCCTTTTTCGTTGAACATTACTTCCTTCCTCAAAAAAGGGAATAAACAGGAAATTAAAGTGCGGGTATGGGACCCGACCGATCAGGGCCCTCAGCCAAGAGGTAAACAGGTTAGAAAACCTGAAAGTATCTGGTATACACCAGTAACGGGTATCTGGCAAACTGTTTGGCTGGAAACTGTACCAAAATCATATATTCTATCTACTAAACAGACACCAGATATTGATGCACACCGTATTTCGGTAAGTGCTGCTGTTCAAAATAACCAGCCGGGGGACCAGTTGAAAATCAGTATATTAGATGGGAATACTGTAGTGGCCGAAGAAAAGATAGCTGTGAATGCGACGGCTGAGATTTCGGTTAAAAATGAAAAGTTATGGTCTCCGGAGCATCCGTTCCTATATAATCTGAAAATCACACTCTTGCGGAATGGAAAACCTGTAGATGAAATAAAAAGTTATTTCGCCATGCGTAAAATCTCTATGGGGCCTGATTCCAAAGGTATTCAACGGATGCTGCTGAACAACAAATTTGTATTTCAATACGGCCCGCTCGATCAGGGCTGGTGGCCGGACGGTTTATATACAGCGCCTACTGAAGAAGCTATGGTATATGACATTGACGAACTTAAAAAAATGGGTTTTAACATGATTCGTAAACACATTAAAGTTGAGCCGGCAAGGTATTATAACTATTGCGACAAAATTGGGATGTTACTATGGCAGGACATGCCAAGTGGCGATCTGGGCAATGGTTGGGAAAACAACCCTGGAATACTTGACCGTGCTACAGATCAAAACAGAACGGCAGAATCTGAAGGATATTACCGCAAAGAATGGGAGGTGATTATGAACAGTTTACATAATTTCCCTTCAATTGTAGTTTGGGTACCCTTTAATGAAGCCTGGGGTCAGTTTAAAACTGTTGAAATTACAGAATGGACAATGAAAAAAGACCCTTCCAGAATAGTCAACAGTGCAAGCGGAGGCAATTTTTATACTACCGGACATATCGTAGATCTGCACAATTATCCGCACCCGGCTATGCCAAGACCAGATTTGTTTGGCCAAAAGCAGATACTCGTTCTGGGTGAGTTTGGTGGATTAGGTTTACCCGTTGACGGCCATACCTGGCAGCAAAAAAATAACTGGGGATACCAGTCTTTCAAAAATGCTGGTGACCTGTTCAGTAAATATGCATCCTTCACTAAAAGGATAGAAGAATTAATCCCATTAGGATTGTCTGCTGCGGTTTATACACAGACAACAGACGTAGAAGGAGAAATAAATGGCTTTATGACTTACGACAGAAAGGTAATTAAAATGCCCGTAGAAGAACTAAAACGCGTAAACGATAAACTTTATTTAATACCAGCCCCTTAATTATAGTATAACAACATACATAGCATGAAACGATTATTTATCTCTTTAGCTTTAGCAGGCCTGATGTTCAAAGCTTCAGCTCAGCAACAGCATTCCTCAGTTCAGCAGCAGCGTATTGCGCCGGCATATCCACTGCTAACACACGATCCTTATTTTAGTGTATGGTCATTTACAGACGGATTAAATACTTCAGCTACCAAACACTGGACGGGGGCAAATCAGTCTCTCACCGGTTTATTAAAAGTAGACGGCAAAGTTTACCGCTTTCTCGGTGGACAGGAAGAAAGTTTCCAGACGATACTGCCAGCTTCAGATGAAAAAGCCTATACGGCAAAATATGTGGAGTCAGAACCTGCTAAGGGCTGGAACCAGGCAGGATTTAAAGAAACTGGCTGGAAAACAGGAACAGCACCTTTTGGAGATGGTGCTGCCACCACCCAGTGGAGAACTAAAGATCTGTGGATGCGCCGGACTTTTAATTTAGAACAAACAGATTTTAAAGGGTTGAAACTTAAACTGATGAACGATGATGATGTCGAAGTTTATCTAAACGGAACCCGGATTTTTGCCTGTGAATGTTTCAATGGCAAATTTATCTATGTGCCGGTAGATACTAAACTTTTGAAAAAAGGGCAGAACTTACTGGCTGTTCACGTGAGAAATAATGTGGGTGGTCAATGGCTGGATGCAGGATTGGTTTATGATAAACCTACGGCGGGTACCCCGAATGTTTTGCTGGCTAAACAGACAAAAATAGCATTAACTGCTACTCAAACCTCTTACAGCTTTGATTGTGGAAATGTAAATCTGGATCTGGACTTCACTTCACCACTGCTGATGAATGAGCTCGATTTATTATCCCGCCCTGTTTCTTATGTATCCTTTAAAGTAAAATCTAAAGACGGTAAAAAGCATAATGCTGAAGTTTATTTCGGAGCAAGTACAGGTTTAGCTGTTAATACGGAATTTCAGGAAGTGACTGCTAAACAGTATAAAACAGGACAGTTGTCTGTTTTAAAAGCAGGTACCAAAGAACAGGCCGTGTTAAAAAAACAGGGTGACGATGTCCGCATCGACTGGGGCTATTTATATGTAGCTGTATCAGAGAATACCCGGGCGAAACAATACGCTGGTCCGGCAGATGAAGCTTTAACTTCATTTACAACAGGCCGTACAACTGGCAAAACCAGTACAGAAGGTAAAAAACTAATGCTTTCTACCGTATTGCCTTTTAATCAGATTGGCACATCGCCAGTCGAAAAACATATTTTAATAGGCTATGATGATTTATACGCAGTGCAGTACTTTGGTCAGAACCTAAAAGCCTGGTGGAACAGAAAAAATAATCAGACTATAGAAAAACAGTTGGAATTAGCTCATACAGAATATGCAGCTGTGCTGAAAAAATGCAATGACTTTGATCAGAGATTTCACGCCGATAACTTAAAAGCGGGAGGGATAAAATATGCTGAACTTTCAGATCTTTCTTATCGTCAGTCTATTGCTGCACATAAATTGGTAGAGAGCCCGCAAGGGGATCTCCTTTTTATGTCTAAAGAAAATTTCAGTAATGGGTCTATCAATACCGTAGATATCACTTATCCTTCGGCGCCGCTATATCTTGTCTATAACCCTGATTTGCTAAAAGGAATGATGAACGGAATCTTTCATTACAGTGAAAGCGGCAAATGGAAAAAACCATTTCCTTCACATGATCTGGGAACGTATCCTTTAGCAAACGGACAGACCTATGGAGAAGACATGCCTGTCGAAGAAGCAGGTAACATGATTATCCTTACGGCAGCGATTGCAAAGGTAGAAGGGAATGCAGATTACGCTAAAAAACATTGGAAAACACTTTCTGTATGGGCAGATTACTTAAGCAAAGAAGGGTTTGATCCGGCCAATCAGCTTTGTACGGATGATTTTGCAGGACATATGGCCCGCAATGCAAACTTATCCGTTAAAGCAATTGTTGCTTTAGGGGGATATGGAATGCTTGCAGACAAACTGGGGATGACAGCTGAGGCTGAGAAATATCATACGATGGCGAAGCAAATGGCAATTAAATGGATGGAAATGGCAAATGACGGAGATCATTACGCCTTAACTTTTGACCGGAAAAATACCTGGAGCCAGAAATATAACCTGGTTTGGGATAAAGTATTGGACATGGATATCTTTCCAGTGGACGTATTTAAGAAAGAAATCAGGTATTATCTGACTAAACAAAATGCTTTTGGGTTACCGCTCGATAGCCGCCGCACTTATACTAAATCAGATTGGATTATGTGGACAGCAACTTTAGCAGATAGTCCTGCAGATTTTGAGAAGTTTATAGACCCGATATATAAGTTTGCTACAGAAACAGCAAGCAGGGTTCCGCTAAGTGACTGGTATGAAACTACAGATGGTAAACAAGTTGGTTTCCAGGCAAGAAGCGTAGTAGGAGGTTTTGCAATTAAACTCCTGGATTATAAGTTACATCGTAAATAAAAAATAAATTTATTTGGTGTGTCTTGTCCTGATCAAGTGTCAGGCAAGACCACCATCAAATAATAAAAGATTATGAAGATTATTTATATCAGTGTTATAGCCATGGCAGGGACAATTTTTGCCTCCTGTAATTCACAGACCAAACCGGCGTCAGTAATCGCAGATAGCACGCAAACGGTTAAACTTTCGGCAGATTCTTTTACAAGAACTACCGACGGGCAGCAAACTGGGCTTTATACCTTGAAAAATGCTAAACATGCAGAAGCTGTATTTACCAATTACGGGGGGAGGCTGGTTAGTTTGCTGATTCCCGATAAAGCTGGTAAATTAACAGACGTAGTGGTCGGTTTTAATAGCGTGAATGCGTACGAAAAATCTACAGAACCTTATTTTGGGGCAACTATCGGTCGTTATGGTAACCGCATTGCCAAAGGTAAATTCAGTCTGGATGGTAAACAGTATACATTGTTCACCAACAATGGTCAGAATACCCTGCACGGAGGTAAAAAAGGCTATCAGTATGTCGTGTGGGATGCAAAACAACCGAACGCAAATACCGTAGAATTTCAGTATGTATCAAAAGATATGGAAGAAGGTTTTCCTGGTAATTTAACCGTTAAAGTCACTTATACATTAACAGACGAAAATGAATTAAAAATGGATTATCAAGCCACAACTGACAGGCCAACCGTGGTGAACTTAACCAATCATGCTTTCTTTAATTTGAATGGAGAAGGAAGCGGGAAAATTCTAGATCATCAATTACAGATCTATGCGGATGGGTATACCCCGGTTGATTCTACTTTAATCCCAACGGGTAAGATCGAAAAAGTAGCCCGAACCCCATTCGATTTCTCTAAACCATTCGCCATAGGAGCCAGGATCGATGATAAAAATGAACAATTAGGTTATGGTAAAGGTTACGATCATAACTTCGTATTGAATAAAACCAAAGGAATGGGCATGTTCCATGCGGCTACTGTTAAAGGCGATAGATCTGGTATCGTCATGGATATCTATACTACGGAGCCCGGGTTACAATTTTATAGTGGTAATGTGATGCAGGGTAAGAACATCTTTAAAGGTGGTTCAAGAGATGATTTCAGAACGGCATTAGCGTTGGAAACCCAGCACTTTCCAGATTCTCCAAATCAGTCTTCATTTCCTTCAACTGTACTTAACCCAGGTCAAACTTATAAATCGACTTCTATTTACAAGTTCTCAACCTTTTAAAATTTAAATTTCCGCTCTTAAATCCGGGGGGCCATATATGGCATCCCGGATTTTTAAAGATGGCAATATGTTGTAATTTATTTTGCAGTTTTAGCTGCTTCTTCAATAACTGCTAATACTTTATCTGCATGAGAAACCATAACTACATGGCTTGCGTCAATTTCAGTAGTTTTGGCATTGCTCCTTTTAGCCATGAAGCGTTCCAATACCGGACTGATGGCACGGTCACTTTTAGCAACGATGTACCAGCTTGGTTTAGTTTTCCATGCAGGTTCTCCACTTTGATCGCCAAACACAGTCTTAGAAGCAGGAGTTTGAGTAGCGAAAATAAGGCCTTGTTGTTTAGGGCTCAGGTCCTGTGCAAAAACCGATTTCACGCCTGCTTCAGATAAGTAGATAAAATCACCTGAGGGTTCAAAATAATTACTCAGTGTTACAGCCGGTCCTTTAGCGGATAAAGATGGAAGCGTTTCTCCCAAATCTGGTACAAGGGCGGCTACATAAACCAGGCCAGCAACTTTTGGATCATTACCTGCCTGCGTAATTACAAACCCTCCCCAGGAATGGCCCACCAGGATTACCTTACCTTTTGCCTGTTGAATTGCTCTTTTGGTAGCTGAAACATCATCAGCCAGTGAAGTGATTGGGTTTTGAACGGAAATAACCGGATAGCCCTTTGATTGAAGTGCTGTAATCTGTGCAGCCCACGAAGAGCCGTCTGCCCAGATACCGTGGACAAAAATAATAGTTGGTTTAGATGTTGCTGACTGTTGGGCATAGGTACCTGCCGATGCCAGTACAATTAATAGAGCGCTTAGTAACAATTTAATAGTTTTCATTGTCAGAGAATTTATAGTGTTTAATCATTGTAGCAATATTGCCTTTTGATAATTCAAAATTGATGTTTTGCAACTGATGAAAAAATGGATAATTTTCCTGAAGTATTGCCTATTTATCCTAAAGACAGCGATCAGGAGAAACCTGTGTATATTTGTAAAAAATGATCCATTATCATTACTGCACCTATGTATTTAACTCACACCTCTAATAAGACCCAGGGAACGCTTTTTTTTAGCCATCAGGAGGTATCTGAAATCAGTTCATTCAGGGAAAAGACTGAAGCAGGAGATTTCCTGACTATAGCGCTGAACCTGCAGGAGAATCAGCAGGTAATCATTAATGGTGTTGCCTATGTTTTTCCGCAGTTTAGTATTATCCCTCTGGTAGCCAATCAGGTATTTAAATTTGAGCGTGCAGAACAAATCACAATCTGGCATTATACCCGTGATTTTTATTGTTTAGTTGATAATAACTTTGAACTCAGTTGTCTTGGGCTTTTGTTTTCTGGTTTTAGCGGAAACTTATTTTTAAAGTTAGATGAGAACTACGTTAAAAAATTGGAGCTGTTACTCCAGATGTTTATGGAAGAATTTAAAACCAGGGACACTATTCAGACTGATATGCTTCAAATTCTTGTCAAACACCTTGTGATCATTACCACAAGGCTGGCTAAGGAACAGTACTTAAGTGATAAGGTCTATGAAGAAGATAAATTTGACCTGATCAGACAATTCAATTTATTGGTAGAGTATCACTATAAAAAGGAGCATCAGGTTCAGTTTTATGCCGGATTATTAAATAAATCGCCTAAAACACTTTCCAATGTGTTTGCTCATTTTAACTACAGCACTCCTTCAGAAATTATACAGGGCAGGATTATTACTGAAGCCAAAAGGTTATTTTTATATACCAATAAGTCCAGCAAAGAAATCGCCTACGAATTAGGTTTCTCAGATGCAGGGCATTTTAGCAGGTTTTTTAAAAATGCTACCAAACAAAATCCTTCTGAACTCAGAAAAAGTCAAAGTCTATGATTTTATCATTGCATTATCTTTTTCTGCGTTACTTCCCTGCATTATACAAAACTGGATTCAGACTGGGGTCATTATACATTTTCATTTGTTTATAGACTTTCATGTACTTTACACCAATGCTGATGTCATCGATCAGTTCATCTAAACTCTTACAAAGATCCGTCTGCTGAAGCAATAGCACTTTCAGTTTTTCCAGGCAGTTTTTCTGATGTTCTTCGCAGGCACCATCCCGTCTTGTCTCCTCCTTCATATGATAAATTTTTAAAGCGAGGATTGATAGCCTGTCTATGACCCAGGCAGGACTTTCTGAATTTATCTTTGCACTCTCTAAAGGTTTAACCTCTTTAAACTTGTCCAGTAAATAGCTATCAATAAATTCAACTACATCGGTACGCTGCTGGTTAGAAATATCAATTCTGCGTTTCCAGTTTAAACCTTCATCCGGGCTAATATCCGGATTACGTACTATATCCTCCATATGCCATTGTACCGTATCTATCCAGCATTTGAGATAAAGCAATTCATCTAATGTATTTGCAGGGAATGGATTATTAATAACACAATCAACGACATTGATAAGATGATAATCATTGATTGCTTTTTGAAATATTTTATTACAAACAGTACTATTCATAAGGCAGATATAAAATAGATTTATTTTGAAAATATTACTGGTCAGTTAAATTGTTTTTATTTAATCATGTTATCAATCAGTCTTGATGTTTCTTCAAAATGAATGGACATTTTGCTTTCATAATATCCACTAGAGACATCAGAGTATCCAAAATCTTTTTGCGTTGAAATAAATGGGTATATCGCTAATTTCTTGTTGCTTAGGTCCGACATTTTTAAGTCAGCACAATCATGTTCAAGAAATTCTGCGGTACAGATATGATCAAAAAATGATTTGAAAATAATTACAAACTGTGTGCATGCAAAATTATCTACAGCTATTAAATTCGCATTCACCTGTTTAATCCGATCATCACAAAAACAAATTCCACCAAGTAAAATATCGGCGTTTAAATTTTTTGCATGAGCAATAGATGCAAATAAATGCTGTTCCGAATAGGCTGGAGTAAATTGATGATCGTCTTCACAGATCAAAATATATTCATGACCCGAATACGCACTCTCTGTAACAATTTTTTTAATCGTAAGCCATAAGCCTAAACGTCCATTTTCATTTTCAATCGCATTAACCAGGGTCCAGTCGAATGCCGTTTGATTTGCAAACTGCTTCAAAATATGATTTCGCCGGTCAGTCCTATGTTCCAGACTGATAATAAACGTGGGGATCTTTTCACACACAGGGGATGAATCCTTTGTAATTAAAAGCGGAAGATCAGTTGCTGCAGAATGACTATGATTAGTCACAGCATATTGATCAATGAATTCCGGAAATTTTTCAGTTATGAAATTAAACAGCAGCTCACTATTTATTTCTCTGGCAGGAATACTTTCCCGGTTAAATTCTTCAAAATCTGGCGGACATTCTGCCATTAACAGGAGCTGGTTGTCGTTACCTCCCTGAGCATGACGCATATGCACAAGGCAGCGGACAAGGTATGAGCCCTTCCACCATTGATTTGGATGATACCTTCTTTCCGGTACCTGTTTACCGGCATAAGTTAATAATAAAGGAGGTTTAACAATTAATTGCTGATTTAGTAAATGGGTATAGACCCCTTCGGCCAGATGCATTAATCCAGTGCATGGACCGATAACGGCATCCACTCTCTGATCTGTGTATAAACACATCACTTCACGCAGGCTTAAAGTATCTGCCAGGATAACATTTGCACATTCTCTACGTCTTATAAGCTCATTCAGCCAGATATTATCTGAAACCTTTTTTGAAGTCACCAGCAGGATTCTGATATTTTTACTTAGTCCGGAAAGTTTCCTGATGAATTGAAATAACGTCAGATCATAAATCACTTTATCCTTACTGGAAGCATCATGCAATAAAACAATTAAACGATCTGATTCTTTTATACCATTACTGACCAGCCAATCCTTTGCCCAAAGATGTTCTTCTGGTAATAAAGAAAGCGTATTCATAATCTCTTCGCCGAGCTTCGTCTTCACCTGGTCTGAATATCCAGGATGATAGCAGGCATTTGTATAAAAGTCCATGGTTGCCTTTGTTGAAACGGGCCGTTCATCCATCGCACTAAATGAATAAAAAACCAGTTGCCCAGACAGGTTTTCATTAGCTATTGCGTTGGGATGCCCAGCACTGGCTACCACAATAAAGTGATAGAATTTTAATAATATATCATTATTGCATAGTATCAGATCATATTCCTTAAAAGACAAATCCTTCCAGTCTTTATTCGTAATATAAATGTTATGAGGCAGTGATTTTTGAAATATCTTGTAGATCGGATCAAATGCGGCCCTGTTACTGATGTTTAAGCAATATTCACTGTCCGCGGGAAGAATGGTCATCAGCTTTTTTATTTTAGCTAGCCAGTAAACTGAGTCACCAATAAAAAAAGGTCTTTTAAAGTCGTCTAAAATCAATATTCTTTTTGCTCTTTCCGGCTGAAACCTGCAATTGATCTTTTCTATTAACTGATCCATTTGTGGAATTCTGGCTTCTTGCTGGTCAATGGTCACCTGGTGGATACCATCATCAAATTCTTTTTTAAAGACATTCAATTGGTTTTGATTTTCTACACTCCGCTCAAAGGGGAGCAAGCCTTCTTTTCCAAATAAGGTTGCAGCAATTTTATAAAGCATAGTACAATCATACTGCAGTTCTGAAAATGAATAAATTCTCTGCTCATTGACAGCTAAATCATACCGCTGCAAAAAATGCTGCTGCAGATCTTTCTGGTAATCCGGATGCGTTATAATCAAATCATAAGCTGACATATCAATTGTATTCCAATCCTCTTGAATGGTATAATCATTCAAAAAATAAGATAAATGATGCGTATCGGGCCAGAAATTTTCAAAGCCAATAATTCCCCTGCTGTTCACATGCAAAGTATAACTGCTTTTTGCAAAATGTTTTTTCAGCAAAAAGACTGTCGTATACAATTGCTTCAATAATAATAGGTTGAGTCCTTCGTGTCTCAAACAATCGTGGGCATCACACAATACCAATATCTTTGTTATCGATTTCATACCAATTATTTTATATAACAGACCCTGTTATTTTATATTTAAACAACTCTTTAGACTTTCCATTTTCCAGCAGTAAGGCAGCCGGTTCACCAACTTCGATCAGTTTCCCTTCCTCTAATAGAATAACCTGATCCAATAACAGTGCATCAGTAAGGTCGTGCGTGATACATATAATGATCTTGTCCGAAAAAACTTTCAATATCAGTTCTAAAACCTCCTTACTGCTGCTGTCATCCATTGCAGAAGTGACTTCGTCCAATAAAATAATATGAGCCTGTTTTAATAATGATCTGGCCAGTGACAGCTTTTGCAGTTGTCCCCCTGAAGGGTTTGCACAATTGTCGCCATCACCAATTAAAGTATCCAGACCTTTAGGTAAAGACTGCACATAGGCTTTCAGATTAACAGCTTCCAGGCTGTTCCATAATTCGGTCTCCGTAGCCTCACGATTTGCATAAACTAAATTATCCCGGATGCTTTCATATAAAATTTGTGGCTGTTGAGTAATCACAGTTACATAATCACACCATTCATTTATGGAAACATCCAGTAAAGAGATCTCTCCGTTAATTTTAAGCTGTCCCTGAGTTGGATCATATAACTTTGAAATGATTTTAATCAGCGTACTTTTTCCGGCACCATTAGCTCCTATAATTCCATAACTATTTCCACTGACAAACTTCAGGTTGATATCGGATAAAATTGTAGTTTGATCAATAGTGAATGAGAGGCCATAACATTCAATTTTTCCGATATGCTGGCTGGTTATGATCCGTTTATCCTGTACCGGCTCAGCGGGTCTGTCTAAATAAGGAAAAATTCGTTTCGCAGATTCATGCGCCCTGACATAATCAACATATAAGTTCAAAAAATCATTTGTAGGAGGGGTTAACCGGTTACAATACTGTATAAATGCGACCAGGGCGCCAATAGTCATCGCATGGTTCATAACCTCATAACCGCCTACCAGTAAGATAACTAAAGGGGAAAGAGAGATGAAAAATGATGATCCATTACTACCTAAAGCACTTAGCTTTGTATTGCTAAGGTTCAACTCTATTAAATCTTTCGTTTTGCGCTTAAATACATTTTTTTCGTAATCATGCGTATTAAATAACTTGATCAGGCTAATGTTCTTGATCCGTTCAAAATAGAAATTGTATAGTTCTCCTTCCTTAATTCCGGTGTTTTTTACCAGTTCCCTAACCCGCCGGCTCACTCTTCCATTGATAAAAATAACAATAGGTACAAGTAGTAAAGTGATCAGGAACAGGCGATAGTTGAGATAACAAAGCAAACCGGCTAAACTCAATAAGATAAATACATTGTTTAATAACCTGATTACCCCTGTAGTCAGAAAATGCTGGATTTTATCTACTTCATGACTAATTACCTGGATAACTTCTCCCGGCTTATTTTTCTCAAAGTAAGGGTAGGGCATCCTGAGTAAATTGGTAAATAATTTCTCTTTAATGTCAGTAATCATGCGACCCGACAGCCATGTGTTTAAATAATCAGAAGACATTCCGACAAAAAAACGGATCACATTAATCCCTACCATAATCAATACCAGTTCAAGAAGGAGGTGCTGATTGGCAGAGGGGATTACGTCATCAATTATTTTCCCCAATACAAATGGCGCCGCTAAACTGCATGCAGTTCCCGTTAAAATCAATGCCAGCATGAGTACTTCGTAGCCCCAGTATTTCTTTAAGAAGGCAAAAAAAACCTTTAATTCTTTAAATTTTCGCACTGCATTCATAGTCAGGTTTATATATAGATGAATAGCTGTTCTGTTCAGGTCCTGAGACGGGTCTGGTACAGGTATAAAATAAACCGTAAATAGAAACCGGATGTACGCAGGTCTTTCAATACGGCAAGACATAATTTCTCTTTCTCCAGTATCTCTTCCAGAAAATTTTCCACTGAAATATCACCATCAATGTCAAAAACCAATTTTTGTCTTCCTTTAGAGAGTTTGACTATTTCCAGGATAAACAAGCGGTTTTTGGCATCCGGTTTAAATTTTTTTATTTTGCCCCATAAAAATTCATCGTCTTTCACCACGTCCCATTTCATCAGATTTTGATGTATAAATAAGATCCTGCCCTGTAAATCATGCTGAACCATAGCAATACCTTTGTAAGGGATTGTATTCAGTTCCCCGGCATATCCACAAAAAGCTACAGGCGTGGCAATCATCGAATAGGGTTGCTGCAGAGCTTTCCAGGCAAATTTGAAGGTGTCTTTATCGCCCAGTAAAAACTGATAATAGATATCCCTTTGCTGATTAAAATACATACACAAATTCAGTGCAGCCCAGCAACGTTCTTTATGGATCAGAATCTGCCCGCTTTCCTGTTCATATTCTTCATAATCAGTAGCATCAACGATTTTCCAGATCGGATTCCCAATATCAGTTTTCCAGAAATCCGGCCAAAATACGGCTCCATTTTTTTTATAGTCCTCAGTGTCAAATAAATAAGTTGGGTCTGCAAGACAGTTGTTGTCCGCGTCAATAAATAAGACCTCTTTAAAAGCACTATTGAGTATGGCAAATGGTTTAATTGCATAACCTTGCAATGGCGAAGAAGCATAATGGTCAACATTTTTACAAACCACATTCAGTGCCTGCAATTCCATGATCACTTCCTCATTTAATTCTTCATCCATATACCAAAGCTCTATAGGAAGCGCGCAGCCACTATTTCTCAATAAATGGATACTTACCCAGGCACAGGTAAAATACCGGATACCTCCGCCACAAATCACAATTCCCTGATCAGAAAAATGGCCCGGGTAAGCTGGTATATCCTGGCTAACATAAGATTGCCAGGATTCCTTTAAATTGCGGACAAGCTCTTCACTTGCTTCATATCTCGTGAAGCGGATACCACTGCTATCAAATCCATCTGGTTTTTCCTTGTTCATATTTTTCTTTGCTCCATGTTGGTCCTGATTTACCAGATTTTTATAAACGCCCCCGGGCTTCATTTCCACCGGCATCAACTCCTTCTCTGTTTGTCGTCTTTTTTCCGCCCGAAAAGCTATAGTTTAAGAAAATCCCAACGCTTCTGATATAGTCCAGTCTGGTTCTTTCACTAATCCTGGTAAAGTATGGGCTGTCAATAGTATTTCCAGGTTTATTGAGGTGAAAAGGGTCTGCCAGTTCCAGTCGGGTGGTCAGCCTGTCTTTGAAAAAACTTTTCTTCACATATATATTCAGATTACCCGTATTAAATGAGTCGTAAATATCATAAAAGCGGTTTCGGCCGTAATTACCAGAAACCTCAACATAGTATTTTCCAGGTAAAGTAAATTTCTGTACGGCCCAGAAATCCTGTGAAAACTTTGACCGGTGAACTTCTGGTGTTGTGCGTACATCAAGTATGGTATTTCTTAAGGTAGCATTCATATTGAACTCCCACCAATCGGTGATCTGGACAGGAATATAAACAGACAGAAAAGAGTTTCTGTTATCACTGATATTGGCATCTTTAGAAACAATTACATCGCCAATATTTGTCACATTAGTCGCTATCCCAGCTTTGGTATTCTGATAGCCCACAGTCAGTGTATATTTATTTTTAAACACATATTCCAGCTGTAAATTATTGCTGAAATAAGGTAGTAAATTCGGGTTCCCCTGCTGAATAGTATTCAGACTTGTATAAAATGTAAAAGGGTTCAATTGTCTGAATCCCGGACGGTCTATCCTGCGTGCATAAGAAAACGAAAGTGCATGCTGCTCACCCAGCTTTCTGCGCACATAGGTGGAAGGGAAAAAATCCCATCTGTTACGGCCTATGGTTTCATTTGTGGTAACAGACTGACCATTATAATCAGTTTGTTCCGCTCTCAGTCCGGCTTTTACTTCCCAGTTTTTGAAAGATTTGGTCAGGGTACTGTATAAGGCTAATATTTTTTCCTGATATATAAAGCGGTTAGATCTTAAAATATCCAGGGGCGCATTGCCATCCAGACCATTTCGATATTCCATAGCATAATCGGTTTTTGAAGTCGTGTATTTACCACCCAGATTTAGCTGTAAAGACTTACCATAATGCTGTTCCCAGTCCATATTGAAGACGTGGACGTTTGATTTCCCCTTATTGTGTGCAAATAAACTGTCACGTGGCCCGATTTCTGCTCCTGCACTATTGAAAAATTTAGTTTCCAGTGCCGAAGGGTCATTTAAATCATAATTTACATAACTGTAACCTATGTCAAGTTTACTTCCAAGGGTATCGAGTTTATTGCGGTAAAAAGCGTTTGCAATTTGATTCCTGTAGGTAAACCTGGTATTCTTGGTACTATAGGAGGAAGAGTCTTTCTGGTTGCTGTTTTTATTGCTGAAAAAGTCGGAACTGGTGGTTGTGGTATTACTGAAATCTCCGGGATTATCAAATCTGTTATAGTTGGCCCCTAGAATCTGATTAGGCGTCAGTCTATAGTCAAAACCAGCATTGAAAGCAATAGAAGGGTATTTCTCTATATATTTTTCAGTTTGTGTATTGTATATATTTGTCTGTTTAAATTCTTGTCTGATATTATCCTCATAAAAAGCAGGAGAATTCCGATAAGTAAAACCTCCCTGAATGGTTAATTTCTCTACTCCATAATTTGCCGATGCAGAACTAAAAGTATTGTTTTCCCGATTATACCAGTAACCACTATTTACACTGCCTGATAGCCCGTATCTATAATCAGATTTCAGCACGATATTAATAATTACCCCTCCATTTTGTGCGTCATATTCTGCTCCCGGAACTTGTCTTAATTCATAAGACTTGATAGACTCTGATGGAATAGTACGCAGATAAGCTAATATCTGGTCTGCGGATAATAGAATTCTTCTGTTGTTCACATAAACAGTTACTTTCTCCGATCCACGGAAAGTAATATCCCTGCTGGTTGCCTGTACACCGGGAATAATATTGAATAACCGAAGGGCGTCTTCCCCTTTTTCATATACGCTGCCTTCTATATTCAATGTTAATTTATCAAGTGACCTGGCAATTAAGGGCCTTTTTGATCTCACCTCTACCGCATCTAGTTTAACTGATAGATCTTTGGCAAGTATAATATCCTTTAGGATAATATTGCGGTCCGCAAGATCAATCCGCTGATGAAAGGGTTCATAACCAAGATGAGAAATATGAAGAATATATTTTCCTGCATTTAAGCTTTCCAAAACAAAAACACCCTGTTCATCAGACGCAGTACCCTTTACAAGTATTGAATCCTGAACCGTACGCAACGTTATAGTGGCCATATTCAGTGCTGTATTGGGCTCGGATTTTATTTTCCCTGAAATCTTTACTATTTGTGCTTTTGATAAAATCGTTAAGGATAGAAGGCATAATATCAGGCTTAGTTTTTTCTTCATTGAGTGCTGCTATTGTTTAACATTATTGATTAGTTCATCCGTTAAATTTTCCATTTTCATATGGCCTTTTAATTTCAGGATGTTTGCAGCATAGGCTGTCATTTTCGCACAGGAAAAGCTTGTAGAGTCAGACCAGGTGATGTCATCCGGAAACAAATCCACAGCAGAAGTATAGAATTCAATGTTTTCCTTATAGCTATAATTATACAACTCACCCTCAGGCAAGGTGGTCGTACCGACACTAATTACTTTCCGGTAATGTGCCGGGTAGCAATGGGTGCCTGACTGGTGTTTTGCTGATATAATCGCTATGTTATTCTCATAAGCCTGATCACAAACAATGCGTAATAACTCAGGTATTTTATCAGCGATAACACCAGCGCTGATATTGATAATATTTACATTTTGATTGATACAGGTTTGTATAGCTGCAGCAAGAATATCCACATCGGCAATCATCTCCTGATCAAAAATTTTCACTATATAATAATTGGCGCCAGTCACTATGGACGAAATTATTCTAAAGCATTCACTGCCATGACCAATGCGGTCAAAGATGTTATCAAATGAGCAGATCTGATTGGTCAGCTTATCTTTTTCTAAAAAAATGCCCTGGACAGCCGGTAATTCTCCCGCATATACCTGATTGATTCCGCTATCAATAATGCCGATCTTTATCATATAATTCCCATATAATCTGGTATGGTCAACCAGGATTTCTATCCGAGTTTAACTTCTCCTTCGCTTGTAAATAATTGATTTTCGGGATGATCTTTGGAGAAATTCTGCTCATAGATAGCTTGCATACGTTCGTCCATAAAATATTTCCATGGACTGCATACTTTGCTTTCCGCATTGCTCACAAAGCGCATATTACAGCCTTCATCGCATATAGGCAGCACCTTGCAGGTCCGGCAATCAGCCTGTTCAGTTTTATCAAAATGTTTATACTGGCTGAGGGCGGGATTTTGTCCGTTAAAATCATTGACATGTTCAATCCGTTTATCTTTACTATTGACTGTATTGTAACACTTATGAATAAAACCTCCGTCATCAATAGATAGAGAATTTGCACTCTCTACTGTTAAACAATAAAAAGAGGAGAGATTAGGGTAGGCGAAATTTAGTCTTTTAGACTTTGATCCTGTACTTATCGCCCATCGTTTAAAATGATCTACTCTTAGAAATTCAAAATCCTGTCTTGATTTCTGATATTCATAGCTTGTATAGTAAATATCCTTATCCTGATTATGGCCTAAAAAGTTGTAAAATTTAGGTGCCCAGTGAAATTTAACCTGCTGGCCACGCTGCGGCCAGAATTCTCTGTCCTGGAAATCCTGAAATAATGCAGGGATATTCTCAAAAACGGCTTTATCCCCGTTAATACGGATGGTTACCACGAATTTATCTTTTGGCATAGCAGAAAGATTATTCATGATATCATCATAGGATCCATTTCCATTTCCGTAAAAACGCACCTGGTTATGCATATCCTTTTGGCCGTCTATAGTAACCTGCACATCATAAACCCTGCAGTCTGCTAATAACTTCCAGGTATTGCTATCCAGCAATGAGGCATTGGTAATGATACTGGCATAAAAATCCAGGTCATATTTTTCACAAATGTCCAATACAAACTCAGAAAATTCTTTAATTACATTTTTGCGTAATAAAGGTTCTCCGCCAAACCACTCAATTGCTATTTTTTCTATTTTCTGGGCATGAGGTCTTTCTACAGCATTCAAAACCAATTGTTTCAGGTTGTTCATGCTATCTTCATTCAAATATTTAGTATCCCTGTTTTTGGCACTTTTATCACCTTGAAAACAATAAGGACATTTCATGTTGCAACTGTTAGTTGGTGAGATACAGAGGAAAAGGGTAGAGGAGTCCGTCATGGTTTGTCTGGACTGATTTGCACGCTTCTTTACTTCTACAAATTCATCTGTCTCACTGGAAATGATCATCCCGTTGGCTCTCAGGGCCGAGATTACATCCAGGTCAAGATAGTGTATTTCCATGCTGTTTAATTTGGAAATAAAATGCCCTAAATCGTAGTCTACCTGCATCATAGCATTTGAAAATGCATTGTAAATGATATAGACATCCCGTTTGGTATGTGGAATAAAATGATTGTAATAACTTAGTTTTAGGTTCGGTAGCATGATAAATAATCTTTATTTAAGAATGAAAAAATCTTTATAACCATTAAATTAACCTGCCAGGTACAGGTACCCGGCAGGTTAAAAGCATTAGATTAAAATCTCAAGTTCTTCAGATGTACTTGTGGTTCCTCCGCCATTACTGCCGTAACCGCTGCTGCAAGATGTACCACCGCCATTTGAACTGTAGCCTTTTCCGCAGAAACCTTGTACTTTCTCAGTTGATTCTTCTCCTTGAGCGTTTACAAGTGTGCTCATGATTTTTGGTTGATTTTCCATTTTTTAAGTTTTAAATTGTGAATAGATTATTTATTTAGTTGACCGGTCAATTCATCTTTTTGTATTAAATAGTATCATCATTAAATTATAAACCTTGCAGCGTTGTCTGTAAATTTTCGTGTTCGATCATTTCAAAAGCAGTATGAAGCACCTTATCATGATATCCATACAGATCTGAATAGTCATTTATTTTTACCGTCAGATCTGGGGTAATCCCTTGATATTCTATTGTTTTTTGATTGTTTAATAGATATATTTTGCTTAGAATATTCGCATTTAAAATTATACCCTCGGGAAGCTGATAAGCATGCACTGTTGAAAATGAACTGCTTGTTGTTGCCGTGCCAACAATGGTTGCTCCTTTTTTTTCCTTAAGTATTAAAGCAAAGGATTCAGATGCACAAGCAGTCTTATTATCAACCAGAATGATAATTTTTAACCCGGATAAATCTAAGAAGCTATTAGGTTTTACAATTGTTTTTCCAGTATAAAGCTTGTCGGAGGTCGAATAGGTTTGGGTGGAATATTCCATAGGACTTCCTATAAAACATGAAGCGATTTTAATAGTCTCGATTTCATATCCGCCCGGATTGCCCCTCAGGTCAAATATGATACCCCCGGCATTTTTTAAACTATCTTTCAGGTTATAGAATTTGATCCAGTCACCTCTGTCCCATTTGTTTATTTTTAAATATATCCAGTTATTCTTAACCCTGCGAAAGCCAAAATGTTCAGGTACGAATTTGCGGGGAATAGGGAATACCTTATCATAGTTTAAGCTCACCTGATAACGGGAGCCATCGGATTTTTCGAGTGTAATATGCTGTAGGGATGAATCTATCTGGTTTTCAAATAAATGTGATATCGCCAGTTCCTGGCGCTGAGCTGAATTTCCAAAATAATTAGTACTGAGCGAGTCTACCCATTTTTCACAGCTTTTATCTTCTATCAGGCGGAGCTGATCTCCCAGGCTGATTTTACTTTCTAATCTGCCATCTTTAATACCCACTACCTGCACTTGATTATTGATACGTTTTAGAATCAATGGTGATGATATCTTAGACCTGATTCTGCTCTTATCAGGTCTTTGAAAATAAAAATGTCCATCATACAGGTGATCGGCTATTCCTTTCAGTAACTCTACTTTATCCGTAAAGACTAATGAGCCTGAAATCAGGGTGTCTATAGAAGAGAGTATTGCCTGTTTATCTAATGCATGTTCTTTATAAAAGGGATATTTTTGGAAAAAATATCTGATCAGGTTTAAGGTAGCTTTTTGTCTGCCTTCGCTATCAGCACCCTCATATTCAAAATTAAATATAGCAGAAGTATTCGTGCTCAATTCAGTTTTTTGATTCAAGGGATAACTATCGCCAAAATTTCTGATCACAGTTTTTTCAATCTGATTTTCTTTTTTGCCAGTCAGCTCCCCGAAAAATAATCCTTTGCTGGGTGATTTTATTAAATTCTCTTCATATGATTTGGCCTCACCAACTATTAGCTTATAGGTTTTAGCAATATCTTTAAGTTCAATTGTCACATAGCAAAGAGGGCTGTTATCCCCAGATTGCTTATGTGTACCAGCTGTTACTTCAGCCGCTTTATCTATAGCCCATTCAAATGGTATCTGATAACCATCTTTAGCAAATTCAAAGCGGCGTTCATAACACTTTCCGTTACTTTCACAGACTTGCAGTTTCAGCGCCGATATATTTTCACTATAAAGATTAAAATACAAACGCCTGGCTAAATAGCCTTTTGGTTCATTTAGCTTTATTTTCCAAAGTTTGTTTTTCAAAAAAGGCTCGTATCCTCCGGTAATTACATTTTTATCATAATCATCAGTTATTGCAAAGAAAGTATAGCCCTGTTTTAATTGGTTTTTGGAAGGTAATAAAGACACCGTATTTTTTTCTCCGGACTCATAGTGCCATACTTTCCATTGACACTCCGCTGTGAGCGAAGTCATCATTAAAATGGCGCATGTACATATCCTTCCCGCTATAAATACAATTTTTTTGTAATTTATAGTATGGGTATGTTTTGTTTTTTTAAAAACACAATAAGAAATAAACATATAAGTGTTTATATTTGATTAAAACGTATCTCTAATATAATTTTAGTTAATTATAAAAACAAATAAATTACGATAAATCTATATAATCCTTCTGTATGGCTCTGTACTGGTGTTGTTTAGGTAAAGAAAATTTGGTTTTTTTTATTTCTTAGAACTATTCCTGCATTTTTCGGCTGGATAGTTTAGCGTGATATTGTCATTAACGTTCATTTATATAAAACAATGTTATCAGAAGGATGTTCTGCCCGGGGAAATCTTTAGACATTAAATATGAAAGCATTCATCATAAACTGTACACTAAAACCATCGCCTCAATTCTCAAATACCGAAAGGCTGATCAAAAAAGCTGTAACTCAACTTCAAGAAAAAGGTGCAGAAACAGAGATTCTCCGGATCGTTGATTATCACATTAAACCAGGAAATGTTACCGATGCCGGGGAAGGGGACGATGGCAATTGATACTGGAAAAGATTAAAGCTTGTGATATTTTTATCATTGCATCACCCATATGGATGGGGCATCTGGCTTCCACAGCACAGCGTATTATTGAACGTCTGGATGCGATCTTTCACGAGGAAGGATTTACTGATGAAAAGACCGGACAATATTTTACTTACAATAAGGTTGGCGGATGTTTAATTACCGGTAATGAGGATGGTGCGCATTCCTGTGCTGCCCAGCTACTTTGGTCTATGCAGGAGCTTGGCTTTACCATTCCCCCTAATGTAAATGCTTATTGGGTTGGTTTAGCCGGAGGCGATAAAAATTATGCAGAAGCCGGAGGTGAAAGATATTTTTATACCAATTCTACCCTGCGTTATATGATTGGTAATCTTACTTTCTTTGCAAAGCTTTTAAAAGCAAACCCGATAGACACTAATCTTAAAGAACTGGAAGAAATTGCTAAAGAAGAAAGTGACCCTGAATAAACGGGTAAAGCGCCTATTCATATTTTAGCGTGTTCATCAATAATAGAACGTCTTTTTCTTATATCGGCGATAATTTCTATACTGTATTCCGGTAATATTAATATATTGTGCAAAATTTATCAAAAAGGGATAGTTGTGCGAATATGGCTTATATATCCTGTCATTGAAATTAAAAATAAAATTACTTAAGAGACTTAAGTAGAAAGATGAATGTTTTTTGTGTTTAAGGGTTAAAAGATGGAGATCACTACGTTAGAAAAAATTGAAATAGATAGAATAGCAGAGGTATTAAATGAATCGTTTTCTGATTATATAATACCCTTACAACTTAATTCAGAGCAATTAGCCTATAAGATTTTTACAGAAAACGTACGCCTGGATTTATCCATCGGTGTCTTTTCATCGGATAAATTGATTGGTTTTATGCTACACGGACTGAATAATGTTGATGGAAAACTATCGGCATATAATGCTGCAACAGGTGTTATTCCTAATTACCGCGGACAAGGTTTAGTGGGACAGATGTATGCTTATTTATTACCGAAATTAAAGATATCAGGTGTAGCGCAAATGCTATTAGAGGTAATTGAAGGGAATAATTCTGCTATCCGGTCTTATGAAAAAATGGATTATAAGGTAAATAGAACACTGGATTGTTTTAGCGGAGCAGTTAAAACGGTAGAAAAACCTCCTGTAGCACTAATTAAAGAATTAGATCATTTTGATTGGGGTAAATTTAATTCTTTCTGGACAATGAAACCCTCCTGGCAAAATTCTGTAATAACTCTTGAAAACAGTAAAGGCCGCTGTAGTGTAGCCGGGGCTTATATCGGCGGAGAATTAATTGGATATATAATCTATGATCCTGTTTTAAGGAGAATACGGCAAATTGCAGTTTCATCTGAACACAGACGTAAAGGTGTAGCAACGCAGCTGGTCAATACAATGATCGGGTTGATTGATCCAAAAGATTTGTTTATCAATAATGTTGATCATAGTTCTTTAGAAACCATTGCATTTTTGAAAAGCCTTGGCGTTTCAAAAAATATAAGTCAGTTGGAGATGAAAAGAGAATTGTAAACAAGAGTACAGATATAAGCAAGAACAGAATCCATCAATATTTTAGAAGCGCCTGAAAACAGACATCGCAAGTCTGCCTTCAGGCGCTTCTTTCTTTTGATCAGATCTTAAGCAACGCTTAACAATGATTTCTCAATAATGCCAAGGCTTTCGATAATTTGCTCTTCAGTAATTACTAATGGTGGGGCGAAGCGGATTTTATTTCCGTGTGTAGGTTTGGCGAGTAAGCCGTTCTCTTTAAACTTCATGCAGATGTCCCAGGCCATATCAGATTCTTCCGTACAGTTGATAACAATGGCATTCAATAGCCCTTTACCCCTCACTGACTGAATAATGTCCGTTTTTTCTGCAATCTTCTCTAATCCTGCCCTGAACAGTTTTCCCATTTTATATGCATTTTCAGCAAGATTTTCATCAATAACTACTTGTATGGCTTCTCTGGATACTGCACATGCTAAAGGATTTCCTCCGTATGTTGAACCATGTTCGCCTGGTTTAATGGTCAGCATGATTTCATCATTAGCCAGTACTACTGAAACTGGTAATACACCACCTGAAACTGCTTTTCCTAAGATCAAAATATCTGGCTGGTTACTTTTATCCTCAGAATTCACTTCATATGAAGCCAGCATGCTTCCTGTTCTGGCAATTCCGGTTTGGATTTCATCCGCAATGAATAAAACATTATAGGCTTGACAAAGTGCCTTAATACGCACCAGATAGTCACTGTCTGGTACCACAACACCAGCTTCACCCTGAATAGGTTCAACAATAAAACCTGCAATATTTTTATCCGCTTTTAAGAGAGCTTCAAAAGCATCCACATCATTATATGGGACATGGGCTATTCCACTGACAAAAGGACCAAAGTCTTTTTTCGCGCTTTCATCATTAGAAGCTGAGATTACAGAAATAGTTCTGCCATGGAAATTTCCATTTGCAAAGACAATTTTAGCCTCATCAGGACTGATACCTTTGATTTGGTAGGCCCATTTTCTACAAAGTTTCATCGCTGTTTCAACTGCTTCCACACCCGAATTCATCAGCAATGACTTATCATAACCAAATAAATTACAGACAAACTCTTCAAAATCACCTAATTTGTCACTATGAAATGCCCTGGAAGTCAGCGTAAGTTTTTCTGCCTGATCTTTAAGTGCATCAATAATCCTTGGGTGACAATGTCCCTGGTTTACTGCTGAATAGGCAGAAAGAAAGTCATAATATCTCATTTCTTCAACATCCCAGACAAAGACGCCTTTTCCTTTTTCTAAAACGACAGGTAGCGGGTGGTAATTATGTGCACCATATCTTTCTTCTTTTTCTATTAGCTCTTCGCTTTTACTTAAGTTTGCTGAAATTTTCATAATTGATTCTCTCTTAAGCACGAAGATAGTAATATTTATTATTTTGTGCTTGTAAAAAGTTAATTTGACTTTTTAATTGATTTTGAAAGTATATTTGTTGTTAATAAGCGTATTAAAAAAAAACTAATCTTAAATAATTCATGGATCATATTGATGAATTTGACATTCAAATATTAAAACAACTGGAAATAGATGGACGAATGGCTTATTCGGCTATTGCTTCCACTCTTGGTATATCGAACACAATGGTTCATCAGCGAATATCCAGGTTAACCGAACAAGGGATATTAGCAGGGATTAAACCTGTATTAGATGAGAAGAAAATTGGTTATGACTGGGGCGCCTTTACCGGGATCACGCTCGAAAGAGATCAGGACTCGAATCGTATTATTGAAGAATTAAAGAAAATCCCGGAAGTTACCGAATGTTATTATATTTCAGGTTCTTATACCTTATATCTGAAAATCATTGCTAAAAATCATGAGCATATGAGAAAAGTACTCTATGAAAAAATAGATAATATTCAGGGTATTGCTAAAACAGATTCTATCATGGAGCTGGGATGCGCGTTTAAAAGAAATATTATCCTGTAAAAAATATATGAATCAGCGTGACGCAATTTGATGAAACAGGGCACCAATTAACTAATAATACCTACCTTTTTACCAGCAAACCGATCGGCATATTTCAATACCACAGCTACCGGAACAGCAGCAGAAGGCTCAATTATAATTTTCATTCTTTCAGCAGTCCATCCGCTATAGTAGAAACGAAAGGGGCTTTTTCTATTTGACCACTTTTAAACGATAACACTGCATCTGCTTCCTTTATCAGTAAGGGAGTATTCCAATCCTGGAGGCAGCTCCTTAAATGTTATTCTTTCACGACTACAAACCAGCTTGACACATAAGCCGTAAACGTACCGAACAGGCCAACTCCCGCAGTCATTAATATAGCTGCGATAATGCGGCCTTCGGTAGTTACCGGAAATTTATCACCATAGCCTATCGTAGTGATTGTTACATAGGACCACCAGATTGCATCTTCTGCTGATTTGATATTACTGTTAGGGTCTTTCTCCACCTGTAAAATGGCGATTGAAGAAAATATGATGAGTAATATAGCAAGTATGGTTACCGAGGTGAAAGCTCCTTTTGCCTTATTCCTGAAAACATATTTAACAAACATCTGTGTAGAACGGAAAGCACGGATAAGGCGTAATAATCTGATCAGTCTAAGGATACGTCCGGCCCTGAGATAACTTATGGCAGGTACGCTAGAAATCAGGTCAATCCAGCCCCATCTCATAAAAGCACTTTTATCATCCGCTTTGTAAAAACGAATGCAAAATTCGGTAAAGAAAAATACACAGATTGTATTATCAATATAGGTAAGCAGGATTGATGTTTCTTTTGGAAGGACGAAAATTGTGTCTACCAGGATTGCCATTAAAACATATATAGACAATACAAATACCACCAGGTTAAGTAAACCAAGCTGATTTTCTTTGTTTGAATTTGTGATCATATAAGCGGGAAATAAAAATGAGGGTTAAGTAATTAAATATAAGTGCCTTATGTAAGATGACAAGATTGGGCTAATCTTAATCAGGATTCAATTTGAATAATGCTACTTGATTGAAATTGAATGCCGAAATATCAAAAATGAGGTAATTCCTGTTTTAAGTGTTACGGTTTTCCGTATTAATATTTTAATAATGCTGTGTATTTTTGATAACAATAAATAAACTTATAATTTATTGTTTTTACTTTTATAAGTAATAATTGAAATTTAATAGCTTTTAAATTAAACATTAAATAAAATGATCCTTCAAGATTTAGAAAGAGAAATAGAAATATGGGAAGACTGGAAAACCAGGTATAATTTTTATGTCCCAAAGTTCATCACAGAAGCTTCTGGAAAAAATACAATAGAAGAGTGGGATCAGGATGTCTTTAGGGAGTTTTTTGAAAAATCGAACGATCAGTGTGTCTCCTCATTGCGGCAAGGGTATTTCACTAAAAGCGAAAAGGAGAAAATAAAGAAGAACTGGCATGAGCTTGCACCACTCTTAAAAGAAATTGCTGAGAGCCAGGATAAGCCACTTTATAAAGTCTATCACAAACTTAAAAACGTAATCAGAAAATTTACAGATCAGAATAGAAAGGCAGCAACGAATAGAATGATCGCTGGTTTGCAACCAGAATTATTATGTACGATCGTTAATGAAGGAAATCTTACACACTTAATGTCACTATTAAACCAAAATATTGAAGATTGTAAGCTTAAAATTGGATCGGACTGGTTTGAGAATAGCTTTGAAGTTTTAGATTATTATAAAACCCATTCCAGTTTACAAGATCCATATAAATTAATGACTTATCCTTGGCAGAGTTATGATTTATTAAGAGATAATGATGCAGAAATCCCAAATAATGATATGAGTGAAATTATAGAGAATGGTTATAATCAGGAGATTGAATTGCTTCATTACAAAAAACAAATCATTCTGCAGGGGCCTCCAGGAACGGGAAAGACGCGTCTTGCAGAACTAATTGCCGATCGTTTATGTTTAACTAATAAAATTGAAAAGCTAAATATTCCATCCTTTATTGATGAGCAGGTTATCAAAAAATACTGTAACAGCAAAGTAAAAATAAAAAGTGCCAGGGACGGTATTAGTTATAAAATTTTGGGTCTTGAATCATCAGGTGTAAAAGTTGAAAGTTCAAAAGGGACTACCTATATTCCAAAATTTGAGGAAATATGTGCTATGTATAAGAAAAAAGCATGGGAGAGAGAAGGCGAGTTGAAAGGAGGAAATGATTCTTATAGTGCTGCGGTAGCGAAACATATTTACAGACATCTTGAATTAGCCGATAATCCGGATAAAGAACAATTTATTAAGCTTTTGCAATTCCATCCTTCTTATACCTACGAAGATTTTGTCAGGGGAATTGTATCCAGGATTGATGAAGAAAATCAGCAGATTATTTATGAGGCAGAGAATAAAACATTAGCTCAATTTTCAAAAGTAGCGTTAGAAAATTATATCCTGAGCCAACAGGAGAATGAAGGTAATTCAGAAGTTCGTTTTAGTGATTTTATTGATCATATTATTGAAACGATTGATGAAAAAGGTAAATTTATGTTATCTGATGTTATTTATATTTTTTATGTTGATGATAAACGATTTAAATATAAAGGAGACAATTGGACTGCACATCCAAATGGTTTAAATATGAATTTCTATGAGCTGCAAAAGATCATTAATCTGAATTTAGATACCCGTCAGAAAATCGTTAAAGAAAAATCTCTAAATGCATTAACCAGACAGCACGCATCATATTATCATAACTTCAACGAGTTTTTTAAAACATTTCAGAAACAGAAACACCGTATACAAAAGACAAAAATACCTTTAAACAATTACGTCCTCATTATTGATGAGATCAACAGAGCCAACCTGTCCTCTGTGTTAGGAGAGTTAATTTATGCATTAGAATATAGAGGAAAAGCATTA
Organism: Pedobacter cryoconitis; assembly: GCF_014200605.1. Lineage (GTDB taxonomy): Bacteria > Bacteroidota > Bacteroidia > Sphingobacteriales > Sphingobacteriaceae > Pedobacter > Pedobacter cryoconitis_B. The sequence goes on from NZ_JACHCE010000001.1 coordinate 1,043,224, forward strand.
GATTCAATGTATGAAGTTAATGGCTCAGCTAAAATAATTTTACCACCTAATCTTTTCATTATTGGTACTATGAATACCGCCGACCGCAGTGTTGGGCACATAGATTATGCCATACGCAGACGTTTCGCTTTTGTTAATGTACTACCCAAAAGTATAAAAGATTTGGACGGTTGTAAATTTGATAACGGACTGTTCAAGACAGTAAGCAATTTATTCGTTAAAGATTTTACAGAAGATATTGATTATTCTACTATTGTAGGAGATATTGAGCGTTCTGTACATTTATCTATGGACTTTAATCCGGAGGATGTTTGGCTAGGTCATTCTTATTTTATTTATAAAAATGAAGAGGAAATGGAAATACGATGGGCGTATGAGATAAAACCAATTCTCCTGGAATATATAAAAGATGGTGTGTTAAAGGAGTCGGCAAAAGAAGCCATAAAAAATATCAAGATCAATTAACTTATGGGTATAATCTTAGCAGAGCATCAGTCATGCAAAATACAATACAGTGAAGAAGAAGATTCGGGCAGTTACAATAGAGCGTGTTTTACCTTATCTTTAAAAAAAGCTGATTATGAAACTTTGGAAATGGTTAAGCCCAGAACTTTTAAAATATCCAGAGGTAAAAAACAAAACTGCTTTGATTTCAATAAAGAGGAAAATAATTTTATTATTCGTGCAGGCTATTATATTGGTGTTGATTGGCTATTTCCAAATGGCCGGTATCTGCAAGTAGAGCCAAAGCTAAATTTATTTGATGCTACCTGTTTCAATACTATTCTGGAACTGGAGAATCCAGAAGATGAGCTGGTAACAGACATTCTTGATAAGAAAATAAAAATAGATTTAGAGGAGTCTGTTAAAGAAATCAATAATTACAGAGAAGTTAATTATCTGCGAATGCTTTTGGATGCGATGACAGATGAAAGTGTATCTCATGAAACAGACGGATTAGTTTTTATAGACTGGGATTCCCCTGAACTCAGTATAAAGCAAAATAGTGATCAGTTAACACCTTTTTTGGTGGTTCATTTTCTTAATTTATTAAAGACAATTGTGCGTAAAGGATTGAAAAAGTCCTATTATAAAGTACAGGAGCATTTGAACAATCGTGTAAAAGGAAAGGTACTGGTCAGCCAGCAGATAAAGCAAAACATTTTGAAGAATCGTGTTACAAAGACTTATTGTGAGTATCAGCTTTTTGGAGTTGACCATATAGAGAATCGTTTCCTGAAAACTGTATTAAGCTTTACTATAAAATATGTAGAAAATCATGCTGGTATGTTTGGAAGTAATATAGGTAAGATCAAAAGTCTTCTTACGTATGTTCATCCTGCTTTTGAGCAGGTAAGTCTGCTAGAAAGTGACGAGCAGTTGCGGCATTTCAAACATAACCCCTTTTTTAAAGAATATAGAAATGCAATCAAAACAGGAAAATACATTCTGAAACGTTTCGCTTATAATCTATCGCAGACAGCAGCAGAGTTCAATACAATACCACCTTTTTGGATAGATACGCCCAGGTTGTTTGAGCTCTATGTTTATCAGAAATTATTAACTCATAATCCACTGGATCATCAGCATATACATTATCAATTTAGCACATATGGAAATTCACTGGATTATTTAATCAGTAAACCAGGATTCGAAATGGTTATTGATGCAAAATATAAGATGAAATACAGCAGTTCTTTAGTGCATGAAGATATTCGTCAGGTTGCTGGTTATGCAAGATTAAATAAGGTGCTTAGAAAATTAAACATTGTAGATCAGAACAATGAATTAATAAAAGATGAAAATGCGGCTATTGATTGTTTGATAATCTATCCTGATTTAAAAGCAGATATAGATTTTGATCTTACTTTTGAGAATATAAGAACTGCAAAAAACAGGTTAAAGGCTTATCATAATGTATTTAAAATAGGCCTCAGTTTGCCAATGATATAGCTGAAGATCAAAGCAATTGAGCGGAGTTTTACTTTGAATGCATTAGTGTCAACTGCTATATCCCCGGTTGTGATCAAAGATTTTCCTGTCCGGAAGAAAGAATGGCTAATATGTCTCTATAGTAGATGAAATAGCAAAAATAATCTGATCGCAAATATAAGTTTATAGCTGCCTTTTTAATATACCTGTTTTAATCAGATGTTCAAAGAATCATCTCTTACTTCATTCCCAAAAATGACCAGTTCAAAACCTGCTTCGGCTATTTGACCTGTTTGCTGATTGGGGGAGGGCGATGAGGAGGATACTTTTGGAAGAATTTTAAAAAACAGATTATGAAAAAGAACAAATTAACACTTGCCGGGGCAATAGTGACCAGTGTTTTCCTATTAACAGGAACATCCGGCTTCGCACAGACTACTGCTCAATCTTCAGCTTCCATTCGTCCTTATCACATCAGTGTTCCTTCGTCGGCGATTACTGATTTGCGTAAACGCATAACATCAACCCGCTGGCCTGAAAAAGAAACCGTTGCTGACCAGAGTCAGGGTGTTAAATTAGACAGGATACAGAAATTGGTTCAATACTGGGGCACTGGTTATGATTGGAGAAAGGCCGAAGCTAAATTAAATGCGTTACCTCAGTTTATCACGACGATTGATGGCCTGGATATACAGTTTGTACATGTGCGCTCCAAACATAAAAATGCTCTTCCTTTGCTACTTACCCATGGCTGGCCAGGATCGGTATTCGAATTGATTAAAATCATTGGCCCGCTTACAGATCCTACCCAATACGGAGGTAAAGCTGAAGATGCATTTGATGTCATCATCCCTTCTATGCCAGGTTACGGTTTTTCTGGTAAACCAACAGGTACAGGCTGGGATGCAGACCATATTGCAAAAGCGTGGGATGTATTAGTGAAACGTCTTGGCTATACAAATTACGTGTCCTCTGGTGGTGACTGGGGATCTGTTGTTGCCGATAAAATGGCTAAACAACAACCAGCAGGTCTATTAGGAATCCATGTAAATATGCCTGCTACAGTTCCTGCAGATGTTGCCCTGGCATTGAAAAACGGTGATCCGGCACCAGCAGGCTTATCTGAAAAAGAGAACGCTGCTTTTAATTCGCTGAATCATTTATATACAAAAGGTGGTGGTTATGCCGCAATGATGGTGACCCGGCCACAAACACTGGGTTATGGTCTTTCGGACTCTCCGGCCGGTTTAGCTGCATTTTTCTACGATAAGATGAATGAATGGACTTATAGTGGCGGGGATGCTGAGAAATCTTTGACTAAAGACGAAATTCTGGATGATATCTCTTTATACTGGTTAACTAATTCCGCTGCCTCATCAGCACAGCTTTACTGGGAAAATAATGCTAATAACTTCAATGCAGTTGATATTTCTATTCCTGCAGCGGTAACAGTTTTCCCGGGAGAGATTTATCAGGCGCCAAAAAGCTGGACAGAAAAAGCTTATCATAACCTGATTTATTTCAATGAAGTCAAAAAGGGAGGTCATTTTGCCCAGTGGGAAGAGCCGCAATTATTTGCAGAAGAACTTCGTGCAGCATTTAAAACATTGCGTAAATAAACATTTCTTTAATTATTAAAGCCCCTGATCCGGGGGGCTCTCTTACAGTCTTATATCTTAGGAATCATAAAGCATTAGTTTCTGCTAATCCATACGAAAAAATGAAAAAAGTAATTTTAGTAACTGGAGCTTCATCTGGTTTAGGTTTAGCTATGGCTAACGCACTATCTGTTAAAGGATATCAGGTTTATGGAACAGGCCGTGATATTACACAGATGAAGAATGTCTCATTTACTCCACTAGAAATGGATGTAATTAATGATGTTTCAGTCAATGCATCAGTTAGACAAATTATTGCTGCAGAAGGTCAGATTGATGTCTTAATAAACAATGCAGGGAATGGAATTGCCGGTCCTCTTTATACTGTTCCTGTAGCTATTGCCAAAGTGCAATTTGAAGTTAATTTTTTTGGGCTGGTACGTGTCTGCAGTGCTGTATTGCCCTGGATGATTAAAGAGAAAAAAGGTTTGGTGATTAACATAGGTTCACTGGCTGGTTTATTTGGCTTGCCTTATCAGGGACTTTATAGTGCTTCTAAATTTGCTGTTGAAGGTTACTCACAGAGTCTTCGTATGGAATTGCAGAATACAGGTATTAAAGTATCGGTAATAAATCCTGGAGATTTTAAAACAAATTTCACTTCCAGCAGAGTAAAAATGCCATTCATTCTAAATAATGAACTCCTGGAAAAAGAGTTCGAAGCTGCTATTGCTATTATGGAAGAAGATGAACGCATAGGTTCAGATCCCGTTAATCTTGCAGGATTGGTTTGTAAAATAGTAGCCCAATCAAATCCATCTTATAATTATTCTGCAGGGAAATTTGAACAAACTATAGTTCCTGCTCTTAAAACGATACTGCCAGAATCTGTTTTTTCAAAGTTAATGAATGGCCATTACGGTATAAAATAAATAACATTAAACCAAAACACAATTGATGAAACGTATTACACTATTAGCCTTATTGGCTTTGATTATTGTATCCTGTAAAAAGGATATAACTACTCCTGTAAAAGAAGAAACTACAATTGATTACCATCAAACAGTTAAAACCCAGTTTATCGAAGCTGGGGGAACTAAGTATGCTTATCGTGTTTTAGGTAATAAAACCGGGATTCCCTTAATTCTGCTGGCACCTTCATTTACTTCAATAGATGGATGGGATCCAGCCGTGACCAATGGACTTGCCAAGTATTATAAAGTCATATTATTTGATAATAAAGGCGTAGGTGCATCATCTGGAAAAACACCGGATAAGATTGATGATATGGCAAAGGATGCAGTAATATTTATTAAGGCATTAGGCTATAGTAAAGTTAATTTATTAGGTTTTTCAATGGGAGGCTTTATCACTCAACGGATTATTCTGACTGAGCCAGAGTTAGTCAACAGAGTTATACTGACCGGTACGGGACCTAAGGGAAGTGAAGGACTTTCTGAGCTGGGTAGTACATTAACAAAAATCAGTACACTTAGCCCGGATGAGCAATTGTTATACTTGCTATTTAGTCATTCAGTTGCAGGTAGAGAATTAGGTCAGCAATCTCTTCAAAGAATTCATAAGCGTACTGTTGATAGAGACCCGGAGACAACTCAGCAAAGCAATGGTGCACAGGTTACAGCTGTTTTAAACTGGGCTGAGCCAGCTACTCATACGCTGGAAGACCTTAAAACTATTACTCAACCTGTTTTAATTGTTGAAGGACGCTTTGATGTACTCGTACCAGTAGTAAATTCATTTAGCTTGTATCAGAATATTCCAAATTCCCGCTTGTATCTTTTTCCTGAAGCTGGACATGGTTCTATATTTCAAGAGCCGGCACGGTTCCTGGATCAGGCAAAGGATTTCTTAGATAAATAACTGTTGTTTATTAAAAAACTTGCATACCCCTTTGATTTTATCAGAAGGGTATGCAAGTTCAAATTGTTGAAAGAGATTAGCTGACCTTTATATCAGATCGATTACAACATTGATATTACCTCTTGTAAGTTTTGAATATGGACATGTCTGGTGTGCAGACTCTACAAGTGACCTTGCTATGTCTTGTTCTAAACCAGGAAGGCTTACATGAAGACGGGCCTGAAGAAAGTAAGCATTATCGCTGATTCCCAAATCCACTTCGGCATGCACAGTCAGATCAGCAGGAAGTGCTATCTTTAATTTATTAGCAGCAAGTCCCATTGCACCAATGAAGCAGGCTGACCATCCAGAAGCAAATAGTTGCTCAGGATTGGTGCCGGTCCCAGAGATTCCTGGAGAAGATAGTTTGATATTCAAACGGTCATCTGAGCTGCGGCTTTCGCCATCACGTCCACCAGTAGTTTTGGTTTTACCTGTATACAATACTTTTTCAATTTTGATGACTTCTTCTGAGATTATGTTATTTTCCATTGTTTTAATTTTATTTGTTAAGTCAAATGTATTCCTATAAGCTGTCAGCCCCAATCAATAAATAGTGAAATAGACTAAGCAAGTCTTGAGCTGGTCATTTCTGAACCTGAAGAGGAATGATTTAAATTTCTATACTTTGGCCTATCAGTGGTAGCTGAAGTGTAATACCAGCCTTTTTAAATTCCTGAATTGCTTCATGCTGATCAATTTTAATAAATCCGAAAGTATCATAATGAACACCAATAACCTTATTTACCTGAACAAATTGTGCGGCTTCAATTGCATCTTCTACGCCCATTGTTAGCATATCACCAATTGGAAAAACTGCAAAATCAAGATTTGCCCATTTCGGGATTAATGTCATATCCAGCGTAAGGGCAGTATCTCCACTATAATAAAAGTTAGAATGATCTGTTTTAAAAACGAAACCACTCGCCATTCCTGCATAAGTTCCATCCGTGAAACTACTGGAATGTTGCGCTACGACAGCCTTTACCGTTCCAAAATCAAAATCTGCTTTACCTCCAGGATTTATAGGTAATACATTTTTTATACCTTGATTGCTAAAATAATTGTACAATTCCCAGCTAGCTACGATCGTAGCTCCTGTCCGGTTAGCAATAGATGTGACATCTAATATGTGATCAAAATGGCCATGCGAAACAAAAATATAATCTGCTTTTATCTCATCGATTTTAATGTTTTTTGCTAACTCATTTCCAGAAATAAATGGATCAAATAAAATGTGTTTGCCAGCTGCTTCAATTGCGAAGCAAGAATGTCCGTAATAGGTGATTTTCATTGTTGAATTGTTAAGTAATACAAGTATTGAAGATTTAATTATTCTGTAGAAAAGATACTGCTTCGTTCAAAAATAATTCAGGGAATTGAAAAATTGAACCGTGCCCCGAGTCAGGGTATAAGCTTAATCTGGCGTTAACTAAATTTTGGAATAACACATAAGAATTGATTGTAGGAACTACAATGTCATGGCTACCATTAACTACTAATACAGGTAGTTTAATTTTTTTCAGGTTGTTCAAAGCTTCAGCATCTGGTTGTCCCCAGCTCAAAATAGATTTTAACTGTGCCTGAATGGCTGGGCCAGTTGTTTCTCTGTCACGATTTTTTTTGCGTTTGTATATTCTGTTTAATGCTTGCTGTCCCATTTTCCGGCTTGCTGAAGTATGTGTATAAAACAAAAAGAGTTTTTGGTCATTGTCACCTAATTTAGAGGATGCTGTTAATGGGGTGATGATATCAGCTATGCCAGTTCCGCCTTTTGGCCCTGTTCCTGCCAGAATTAATTTGTTAACTAATGCAGGTTCGTCCAATATAAGCTGTTGGGCAATGAACCCACCCATTGAAAAACCTAATATATTTACTTTCTTTAAACCCAGTGCTTTGATAAACGAAATAGCATCCTGTGCCATAGCTTCAATGTTATCTGGTGTTTGTCCCTGCGATGCACCTATTCCTTTATTGTCAAATAATATAACTTGAAAATGCCTCGCAAGACCGTTGGTGATTGCAGGATCCCAGTTATCCAATGTGCCGGTAAAGTGTTGTAATAAAAGTAATGGTATTCCGGTATTGTTCCCAAATGAGCGGTATGCATATTTAGTTCCACCAGCTTCTATAAATTTAGTTGGCGCATTTTGATGGTAATCAATTAAAACTGTTTTATTTTTTTGCTGTGCCTGAATATCTCCAAAGTTGATTAAACTGAGAACTATGGATAATATTAAATTAATTCGTTTCATAATTTTATAATTAATGGCTTAGGCCTGGTCTAAAAATAAAGTAACGTCAGTCACAAATTCTTGTGGAAACTGAAAGAGGAAACCGTGTCCTGAATTCGGGTAAAGAATCAGCTTGCTATTAAGAATGTGCTGAAACAAGATGTAAGAATTAATCGTAGGCACCATCAGGTCATTATATCCATTGGCAATCAACACAGGTTTTTTGATTTCTTTTAATCTGGGATAAGCAGGATTTGGAATCCCCCAGGCACCAATAGCATTGGCCTGTGCCTGCATGACTGCCGGAGATGTTGCTGGTTCAAGATCAGTTTTACGTTGATGTCTGCGTTCCCAGAATTTCTTTCCCGCATTTTGACTTGTTTCGTCCTGAGGGAAGAATAAGTACAGGAAGTCTTCCAGTACAGGAACTGCATTAGTCGCTACCCTGGTTACTTCTGGAATATAAGTAAGCATATCCTGTCCACCTTCAGGTCCGGTTCCGCCTAATACCAGTTTTCTTACCAGATCAGGACGCTCCAGAGTAATTTGCTGTGCAATAAAACCACCAAGTGAAAAACCTAAAAGGTCAACTTGTTTAAAGCCTAAGGCATCAATAAAGAGGATAGCATCTTTAGCCATTTCAGCTACTGTATCGGGAGTAGTACCGTTGGTCAAGCCGATACCGGCGTTAGAGAATAGGATTACAGGACGATCTTTAGCCAGACCATTTGTAACGGCCGGATCCCAGTTTTCCATGTTTGATCTGAAATGACCAAATAAAATGATAGGAATACCAGTTTCCTGTCCGAATTTTCTGTAGGCAAAACGTATGCCTGCTGCTTCCACAAATTGATTGGGAACAGTAAAATGATTGTAAGAAGTCATTGTGTTATTATTTAAGGTTTATTAAATTTATCTACCTTCATGCAGGTAGGTTGTTGAGGCAAATTTTTTTACTACTCTAGTAAGGTACTTTTTAAGAAGCCAATAACTTTATCAAAATGTACTGCACCATGAATTCTTCCTACTAAAAGGGATCCTGGTAGAGTGGCCATCCATATAATAGCCATATCCTCCGGACTTTGTTTAAAGTGAAATTCTTTGGAAAGAAGCCCGTCTTTAAAAATTTCGCTAAGCCATTTTTTTACTAAAACAGCATAAGCACTGCTTGCATTTTGAATTTTTTCTGAAATATCATTATAAGACGAACCGAAAGTACTGATCAAACAAAGCTTTTTTCCATTATTAAAGTAATCATCGTAATTGTTCAATAAGGCCTGAGCCTTTTCAGCTGGTGATTGGGATTCGAGACTTTTGGCCATAGCGCTGAAGTCCATCTTATCTTTTTCTATAACAGCTACAGCCAGATCATCTTTCGATGGAAAATAATGATGGATAGATGAGTTTTTAATATTAAGATCATTAGATATCATTTTATAATTAAATGAATGATATCCAATTGTCTGTATATAATTTCTCGCTAACTCTATTATTTTATCCCTTGTGCTATTGTTAGTCATGATTATTTATTTAACGATAGATCAAATGTATAAACCTACATGTAGGTAGACAAATATTTTTGCTTTCTACTTTTACTTATTGCTTTTTTATGACATAAATGGTCCCAATAGTTTATTTAAGCATAGAATTGTGTAAACTTCTGGAAGTTTTGTAATTACCTTATTAATAAAGTGGAATTAAAAATTTTGCAGTATCTGGTAATCCGGATCATCAAATGATCCGGATATTGCTTCTATTATTTTTTAGCCAGTTCAAGTGCTTCCTCATTAAGCCTTAAATATTCCTCATCATGTTTTTCTTTTGAAAGTCTGATACCTTCTTCGGCTGCTGACCGCGCACCGGCCTTATCACCCTTTCTTAGCAAAAATCTAGATTCGAAGAGTCTGTAAGACCCTCTTTTAGGAAAAGCTTTTTCTGCTCCTGAGATCCATTTCAGTGCCTGATCGTTATCTTTATTATTGATATAATAGTATTGTATCGCATTGAAATAAGTCAGATTGGTGATTTTTTCCGCTGACATCAACTGATCAATATTTGCCATGATTTTGGCATCATCATTAGCAGCTATATGAATAGCTGCATGAGTGTGGTCCCAGGAAAGAGCCATAGCCGTTGAATTCGTGGTTGGATTTATAAACTGTATAGTAAATGATTCTTGTTGCTCAGTGACTTGTTCAGGCTTTATCGTAAACCTGACCAGATCATCCTGCTGATTATAGGTGTAACTTCCCCATTGACCGACTGCACGGTTTAGTATAATCGTCCATAATTCCTTTTCCGGAATACAGAATAGGGCATAGGTTCCAGCGGGGATATGATGTCCTTCGACAATTACATTTTCGGAAAAAGTAATGGCTGTAGCCTCATTAGCTCCCGTTCTCCAGACCTGACCAAAAGGGACTAAACCACCAAATATCTTACGGTTCTTCACATGAGGCCTGGAATAGGTTATACTAACTTTTCCAAGCCCTAATTCCTGAATAATCGTCTGTTTGGTACTTGGATTTGGCAAAGCAAGATCTTGTGCATTGCTTTTTTGCCATAAACCTGCCATTAGGATAATAGCTAAAATTAACTGTGTTCTTTTCATGATTTTCTTTAAAAATGATTTTGTAACAGCCATCATTGTGGCCTTAAATAATTGCTGTTACAAATAGAAATCAAATTGATCTGCAGACCTAGTCATGAAAAGTCGAAATAGGCAAATTGAGGCCTGAGTCTGGCAAACCGAAAGATCACAAAGAATTATCCAGGATTTATTTATAGCTTCTGGTCCAGCAAATTATTAATCTTCTTTTCAAAGTTTTCTTTATACTTTAAATGGTAATCACCTGCTCCAGGACCATAAAAAGCGGTATTAATATCACTGATTTTGCCATTTTTATCGAGAATAATCGTAGTAGGGAAGACCTTGATCGCTGTCAATTGCGGTAATGTTTTTTCCGTCCTTTGCGGGTCTCCAGCAGTAGCTCCCGTATTTAATATGGTATACTGAACATTAAACTGAGTCTGAAATTTTTGCAAACTCTTTTTTGAACGCTCTTCGTCTGTACTCAGTTCATAAGCCAATGCAATTATTTCAACTCCCCGATCTTTATTTTTAAGATAATATTTGCTTAAAAAGGCAGTCTCATCCATGCAGTTCGGACACCATGAACCCATCAGTTGTAAAATAACAACTTTATCCTTAAACCGTTCGTCCTGAAGTGATACAGATTTGCCTTTCAGATCTTTGAAGGTAAAATCGAGTTTACCATCACTACCTTCTTTAATCGCTGTCACAGCAGGTGTCAGAACCACATCAGCCTTTTTAACTGCCGTCCAGGTTTCTAAGCCAGATTGACCGGCATAAAAATAACCGCTAAGACTATCGCCCTTAATCTTTGCCGTTAATAAAAGTGCATGGCTACCGTCAAAAGTAGAAAGGAATAAAGAATCTCCTGAAACTACACCATCCAGATAGCGATAATCACCAGCTGGTGTAAGTACAGATCCGGATAAAGAGCTACCTTTCTGAACTATTTCTCCTATGGCCGGTCTTTTGGTTTTATTGGCGCGTGTAAACTCAATACTCCATTTTCCCTGAACTTGTTTTGGGTTGTTTGTTTTACGGTATGGAAAACGGCCTTCTCCAGCCGAGGCTGCAAAGGGTAAGATTATATCTTTACTTTCTCCCTTAGTAACCCATATCCCATTCAAACTATCTTTATTAATAATTTTAATTTTGAAATAAGACTCAAATACAGGCATTTTAATTAAAACCGAATCCCCTGAATAGACCGGATCTTCAGTTTTTATACGCTCAGTACTATTGAGGATATAACAGGTTGTTATTCCATTTTTTTGCTGAATATCCATTTCAAATGGAAGATGGTGTCCGTCTTTGCGTTGTAGTGAAGCATGCCAATGTCCTTGTTTTACATTCAATTGAGCAGAAGTATAAAGGGAAAAAGCCATGCATAATCCTAAAAGTCCGTATTTCTTTATCATGATTTTAAAAGGTTTGTTTGTGTTAATTCTGTTTTTTAAATAAGCGAATTCCCGCTTCAAGGTAATTATAAAAACTTACAGGATCATAATCTGCTCCTTGCGGATTTACTAATGGGGCCTGAGTATGTGTATCCAATAAAACGTAAAATGGTTGAGAATTGGTGTTGAACTGTGCGGCCTGAATATCGCTGTTCAGGCCACCTATAGTTGTGATTTTGCGATGGCTGAACTTACTGGTATACTGTTCATTTACTGGAAGATCAGTCTTGTCATCTACATATAACTGGATAAGAACGTAACTATTTTTCAGTAACCCGTTTACTTTGCTGTCAGGCCAGACAGTTGCTTCCATCTTTCTGCAATTCACACAAGCATGACCTGTAAAATCAATAAGAACAGGCTTATTTATTCTTTTGGCATATGCAATTCCCTCTTTGTAATCAAAAAATGGATCTAAGTTTAAAGGTTTGTCAAACAAATTCCCGTATTTATGAGGCTGTTTAACATCAGCTAACGAATTGTTCTCCCGGACTTGCTGATTTTGATTTCCTGCTGATAACAGCGGGGTGTAGAGATCAAAATCCTGACCTGATTGTGGTGGCAAAAAGGCGGCAATAGATTTGAGTGGGGCTCCCCACAAACCTGGGATCATGTAGATCGAAAATGACAGGATAATAATGGAAAAGAATAGCCTGGGTACCGTAATATGACTGGTTTCACTGTCGTGACTGAACTTTAATTTACCAAGCAGATAAAGTCCTGAAAGTGCAGAAATCACAATCCAGAGTACCAGAAAAACTTCTCTGTCCAATATATGCCAGCGATAGGTCAGATCTACATTACTGAGAAATTTTAAGGCAAGTGCAAGCTCTAAAAAACCCAGACAAATTTTTACGCTATTCAACCATCCGCCCGATTTAGGCAGGCTATTGAGCCATGAAGGGAAAAGAGCGAACAATACAAAGGGTAAAGCTAAAGCGACTGAAAATCCAAGCATCCCGATTGCAGGGCCTAAACGTGCCCCTGAAGTAGCCGCCTGTACCAGTAAGGTCCCAATAATAGGGCCTGTACAGCTAAATGATACCAGGGCCAGAGCTGCTGCCATGAAAAATATCCCTGTAAAGCCTTTACGATCTGTATTTTCTTCGGCTTTATTAAGCCATTTATTGGGTAAGATAATTTCAAATGCACCAAAAAATGAAGCTGCAAATGCAGTCAGTAACAGGAAGAATATAAAATTAAAAATACCGTTTGTAGACAATGCATTTAGTGCATCAGCTCCAAAAACTACGGTAATCAGCATACCTAAACCCACATAAATTAGAATAATTGAGCTGCCATAGATTAAAGCATCCAGTATTCCTTTTTTCCTGTCCTGATGTCTTTTAGTGAAAAAACCGACAGTAAGGGGAAGCATGGGGAATATGCAAGGCAATAATATAGCTGCAAAACCACCCAGCAATCCTGTTAGGAAAATGGTCCATAAGCTAAGTGATCTTATCGGTTTAGTCAGTTTTTGAGATGTGTGTATAATGATTTTATCTTTTTTAACCGGAACAGGATTCTCCTGAACCGGTTCAAATACTAATCCGGCCGTACCGGTGGTGTCCACTTTTTGAAGGGTTGAAGAATTAGCGTGCTGAGTTAATAAACAAAGCAGCAATAAGAAAATATAGATTGTTTTATTTTGCAGAATGGTTTTCATTGTTTGTTTCTTTAAACCAAAGTTGTCCTTTTGCCTATAAATCTCTAAATGAAAAACCTTCAACTTGCCCAATCTGGCTTTGAAATGGGCATAAGGCCCATTAAAATCCAAATCATAAAATAACGAACCCAGCTGGAGAATTAAAGCACTTTTTTGAATTGCCTGGTCCTGAGTTTGCTTAAAAACTCAGGAGTTATACCAAGATAAGAAGCGATATAGTGTTGTGGTACACGCTGCGGTATAGAAGGGTAACGTTTAACAAATTCAAGGTATTTATCCATTGCTGAATAGGATACTGATTTAAATAACCGATTTTGAACAACTGAGAGGTGGCGTTGGATCATCAGGCGAAACATCCGCTCCAGTTTAGGGACTTCTTGCAATAACCTTTCTTTAGATTCACGCGAAAGCATCAGCAGTTCACAATCTTCTAATGTTTCAATATACATTTTACTATTGGTTTGATGCTCAAAACTAGTGATATCACTTACCCACCAGTCTTCCACAGCAAATTCAAGCGTTAGTTCTACACCATCAGGATCAATGAAATATTCACGTATACAACCTTTAACAACATATGCTTCAAAATTGCAGACATTATTCGCAGCTAACAGAATAGTTTTCTTAGGCACTAACCTGTATTCCAGATTTTCATTGACAATTGCTATCTCCGCCGGTGAAAGCTGAACAGACCGGGCTATATAACTATGAATGCTTTGAAACATATATTTGATTACACATGAAATTTTTTCTCCGGTTCTCTAAAGAATGAGGCATCAAATATATATTTTTATTTCTTGTCCTGGTTCAATGATTTTTATCTCCGGATGATCCATTTTTACAGCTGAAATAATCACATTCAAATTTTAACAGATGACTTATATACCTAATCCAGATCGTTACAAAAATATGCCTTATCGCCGTTGCGGCAAAAGTGGCTTAATGCTTCCTGCGGTATCGCTGGGCCTTTGGCATAACTTTGGCGCTGTCGATAGTCTTGAAAATGCACGTGCAATCTTAAGATTGGCCTTTGATAGCGGAATCACACATTTTGATCTGGCTAATAATTACGGCCCGCCTGCTGGTTCGGCAGAAGAAACTTTTGGTCAGATTTTTAAGGATGATTTCAAAAACTATCGTGATCAGCTGGTTATCTCGACAAAAGCAGGTTGGGGAATGTGGGAAGGGCCTTACGGTGACCTGGGATCAAAAAAGTACCTGGTATCCAGTTTAGATCAGAGTTTAAAAAGAATGGGGCTTGATTATGTAGATATTTATTATCACCACAGACCAGACCCCGGAACACCACTGGAAGAAACTATGGGGGCACTGGATCTCATTGTAAGGCAGGGAAAAGCTTTATACGTGGGTATCTCAAGCTATAATCCAGCAGAAACAGAGGCTGCAATCTCCATCCTGAAAGATTTAGGAACACCTTGTTTAATACATCAGCCTAAGTATTCGATGTTTGAACGCTGGATAGAAGGTGGTCTGCTTGATGTGCTTGGCGATCACGGTGTGGGATGTATCCCATTTTCGCCGCTGGCACAAGGGCTTTTAACCAATAAATATTTGAAAGGGATACCTGAAGGTTCCAGAGCTGCAAGTGACCGCGGAAATGGTGCTTTAGTAAAAGATACAATTACAGAAGATAAGATTTCCAGAATTATTAAACTTAATGAACTTGCACTTAGACGGGGACAAAACCTGGCTCAGATGGCGTTGTCATGGGTTTTAAAAGATGATCGTGTTACTTCTGTACTAATCGGTGTAAGTAAACCTGAGCAGGTTACGGATTCTATCAGGTGTCTCGAAAACTTATCTTTTTCTGCTGCTGAGTTAGCGGAGATAAACGACATATTAGCTTAAGTCAACGAATAAATTCAAGGGATCAATTATTGATCCCTTTTTTTTGCATAAGTTGTGGTAATTGAAGATCGAAAATGACTGCTTCATGGAGCTTTAGGTACACTTAACGTTTTAACAGATTGTCTACAGGTAGCGTTGGGGCTACTTTTGATTACATATTTATTCGATTAAGTTTAAATAACGATCAACAAAAACAGATTATGAAACGTATTTTTTTAACTATGGGGTTAGTGCTTAGCATTGCTTCTATTCAGGTTTTTGCGCAAAAAAAAGTGGCTCAGACTGATTATCATCAAATTTCGAAGACCCGGTTCATTGATGCGGACGGGACACATTATGCTTATCGGATATTAGGGGACAAAAGTGGAATGCCCCTGATCATGTTACAAGGTTCATTTTTCAATATGGATGAATGGGATCCGGCTATTACAAATGGACTTGCAGCACATTTCAAAGTTATATTATTTGATAATAAAGGTGTAGGTGCTACCAATGGACAAACACCTGATAATATCCCGGCGATGGCAAAGGATGCAGAAAGTTTCATAAAAGCACTGGGATATCCTAAAGTCAACTTATTAGCCTTTTCAATGGGTGGTATGATTACTCAGCAAATTCTGGCAGATGAACCACAGTTAGTGAACAAATTTATCCTGTTCGGAACAGGGGCCCGTGGAAGTGAAGGCCTCAGCGGACTAGTGGACAGGTTAACAGAAGTTGGTAAAAAAAAACCTGATGAACAGTTATTATATTTATTATTTGCCCCATCAGAACAAAGTCAGGAAGCAGGCAAACAATTCCTGAGCAGAATTCATAAACGTCAGCTTAACCGTGATATAGAATCAACCAATGAAAGTAATGGAGCACAGATAACTGCCGTTTTAGATTGGTCAAAACCGATTGATAAAGCATTTGAATCCCTTCAGACAATCACACAGCCAGCTTTAATTATCGATGGACGCTATGACCTGCTTGTTCACGATATTAACTCTTATAATTTGTTTCAAAACTTACCCAATGCTAAACTGAGCTTATATCCTAATGCGGGGCATGGTTCTGTGTTTCAGTTTCCCGATTTGTTTTTATCCGAAGCAGTACCTTTTTTAAAAGCTAAATAAGTTAGTTGTCCCATGTGCGCGGTATATGGGACAACATTTTGTTTAATCCCTGTTTTTGGCTAAATCAAAAGTGGATCTGGCTAAATCTGTTCACCCGCTACTGCTGATCTTTGTTGATATCAATGTTCAATTAAAAATTAGAGTATGCGTGTATTTGTTACAGGAGCAACAGGCTTCATTGGCTCAGCCATCGTTAAAGAACTTATTGGTGCGGGGCACCAGGTAATCGGTCTGGCCCGTTCAGATTCATCTGCCGATGCGCTTTTAGCTGCAGGTGCCCGGGTGCACCGGGGTGATTTAGAAGATCCGGATAGTTTACGCAGTGGTGCTGCCAACGCAGATGGCGTAATCCATGCCGGTTTTATCCATGATTTTGCAAGATTTAAGGAAGTATGTGAAGTAGACCGGATTGCAATTGAAACAATCGGTGCTGTGCTGGAGGGTTCAGACCGCCCTTTTATTATTACTTCTGGTACTGCGCTCGTAAGTCCGGGCAGTCTGGCAACCGAAGATATTATACCTGCACCTGGCACTTCCGTTCATCCCCGTCTTTCAGAACAGGCAGGCGATGCATTAGTCACTAAGGGCATTCGTGTTTCAATCGTGCGGCTTTCTCCGTCTGTACATGGTGCGGGTGATCATGGTTTTGTTCCGATGCTGATTAATATTGCCCGTGAAAAAGGGGTTTCGGCCTATTTGGGCGAAGGACTTAACCGCTGGACAGCTGTGCATAGATTAGATGCTGCGGTTTTATACAGACTGGCATTGGAAAATGCAAGTCCGGGAACAAGGTTTCACGGCGTTGCTGAAGAAGGAATCCTGTTTAAAGACATTGCTGAGGTCATTGGGAAACAGCTTAATATCCCTGTAGTTTCAAAATCAGCAGCAGAAGCAGCAGCCCATTTTGGCTGGTTCATCAATTTTGCTGGTCTGGATTGTCCGGCTTCAGGCAAAATCACCCGGGAAAGCCTGAACTGGCACCCATCTCATGAAAAATTGCTTTCCGATATGGAACAGACTGATTATTTCAACTCTTAAATTTTAAGCATAAATAGTTATCTTGTCTTATGTCAGGCAATCAGCTGTACCGGATTAAAACGATCACCGAATACCACCGGTTGATGGGGTTGCCCAAACCGGAGCATCCACTAATCAGTGTAATCAATCTTCAAAAAATTACTTCGCCATTAACAAATGGTCAGTACAGTCTGATCTTTGATTTTTATTCTATCTCCATGAAAAGGTCCCATCATATCAAGTATAAATATGGTCAGCAGACCAGTGATTTTGATGAAGGCGTATTATTTTTTATGTCCCCTGGACAGCTATTCAGTGTAGATGTGGGAGCGGGTCTGACTGAGGGGCCTTCGGGCTGGATGATACTGATCCATCCTGACTTTTTATGGAACACGTCACTCGCCAAAAAGATAAAGAACTATGAATACTTCAGTTACTCAGTTTATGAAGCACTATATCTCTCTGACAAAGAAGAAACGATGCTCACGGGAATTGCTCAAAACATGGAACAGGAATACCATGCCAATATCGACAGGTTTAGTGAAAATGTGATTATCGCACAGCTTGAATTGCTGCTGACTTATGGGGAAAGATTTTATCAGCGTCAGTTCATCACCCGTAAAATATCAAATCACGAAATTCTGACCCGGTTAGAAGATTTGCTTTCAAACTATTTCAAAAGTGGCATGCTGGCTAAGCAGGGCTTACCCAGCGTCACTTTTATTGCAGAAAACCTGAATATCTCACCCGGTTATTTAAGCAGTTTACTCAAAGCTTTAACAGGTCAGGGTACACAACAGCATTTGCATGACAAATTGATTGAGCTGGCCAAAGAGAAATTGTCAACGACCAGCTTATCTGTTAGTGAAATCGCTTATGAATTAGGGTTTGAACATTTGCAATCTTTCAGCAAATTGTTCAAAACCAAAACCAGTTTATCTCCTTTGAAATTCAGGGCTTCTTTTAACTAATCAATCAGTTTTTAATGCGCTGCGGATGCCAGATAATTGCCAAATATTTCCAGTACTTCGGGGAAATTTTCTCTTCCAAAGCCGATCCGGGCGTGTTTATCTCCATATTCAAAAGTCTCTGCAGGTAACAGCATGATCCCTGTTTCTTTAACCAGTTTTTCAGCGAAATCGAGGGCTGTTCCCTTAATTTTTAACTTTATAAATGCTGTTGAACCAGTGACAGGTTTTGAGAAATCAAACAGATCTTTATTCTGTTGATGAAATTCTGAAAACAGTTCCAGATTTCTCCTGATCTTTTGAAGATTGGGCTGGACAAATTTATCCATATGATTGAGTGCAATCGTGGCCAGCACTTCGCTCGTTGCACTATTACAGATGCTCAGATAGTCTTTGAAATTTTCTACCTTTTGTAATATTTCTTTGTTTTTTGAGGTCAGCCACCCTAACCTTAAGCCAGCCAGTCCAAAAGTTTTTGCAGTACCCCACAGGCTTACTGCATTTTCGTACAGATCACAGGCTGAGTCCAGCGTTTCTTTAGGGTTGTGATCCAGGAACCGGTACATCTCATCCGAAAAAAGAATAAGATTATGCTTTCTGGCAATCTCTATTATTCTTTGATAATCAACTCTGGAAGGACTAAATCCAGTAGGGTTATGCGGAAAATTAACAATGGTCAGTTTAGTTTCAGGTCTGATTAGCTTTTCAAGCCCGGCGGGATCATAATACCAGTCTTGTTGCTGCTGGTCAGGTTCCCAGAATGAAATATCCGTTTCTAATGATTTAGCTATCTCATATAAGGATTGATACATTGGGGCCATACAAATGACGTGGTCACCTTTAGAAAGAACAACATTCATTAAAATAAAATTGGCTTCCCCTGGTGATGAAACTATAATTTCATCTAATTCTATAGTACGGTAATGCTGTTGAATAGCTTCCCGCAATTCTAAACTTCCCCGTGTTTCTGTATAACCCAATTTCAAATTGTTCCAGCGCTCTTTTTCTTCTGCAGAGGCCAGGTTAAGTACAAATTCCATTGGATAACCGTCACAATCGGAGCTTGATAATAAATATTTGGCTGTAAATTCATATTGAGCAAAGTACCTTTCTACCGCAAACTCTTTTATTTTCATGATGATCTTTTTGTTAATCAACGAATGTAAAGATATTATCAATACCGCTGTAGCAGCAGGAGATGAATTTTAGAAATATGGAACCCTGATTCATTTTCTTTAGAAAAGAATAACAAAAATGTATTTTTACAAGCGCCTGTATAGGCTGGTCTATCGTGGGGAAACCTGCATTATTAACATGTTTTTTTTAAGGTAATGAATGAATTTCAAAGGGATATAATCAGAACATGTCTGGCAGATCTGGGTAAAGATTTGTTAAATGAGATTATGGAGTATGGCAGGGTAAAGACCCTCATGCCAGAAGATTTTCTGATCAGACAGGGACAGTTGGTTAAAGATCTTCCGATTGTGCTCAGAGGAACCGTCAAGGTATTTACTCAGGCAGATGATTTCCAGTTCCTGCTCTATTATATTTATCCTGGTTTTACCTGCATCTCCAGTTTCGCCCATATGTTTGGTGAAAAAGGAATAAATTTTTCGGGGGTTGCAGATGAGGAGTCTCTGATTTTGCTGATTCCAATCCAGAAAGCAAGAGAATGGATGCTGAAATATACTGTTTTTAATGCGATGATATTAGATGAGTATCAAAGACAGTATAATGATCTTTTGGAAGCTACCAAACAAGTGATTTGTTATAATCTCGAAGACCGGATATTGAATTATTTAAAAACGAGGGCTTCCATTTTGAAATCTACTACCATATCGATTTCACATCAGCATATTGCAACTGACCTGGCTACATCCAGAGAGGTGGTTTCAAGGATTCTGAAAAAAATGGAAAAAGAAGAAAAAATAGTTCAGCTTGGCAGACAAATAAAATTGATCTGTTAATTTAAAATTTTTCTTAAAAGCCCCTTCAATAAGCAGGGAAGGGGCGCTGGAATTTCAAAATAACTATTTAACCCAGTATTTGTTAGCTGCTGCGATAGTCGCAAATTCTATAGCAACAGTTTGGCCTATAGCAATAAGCATAGCCGGATCTTCTGCATAAACAGGTCTTAGCTTCTCCCTGATTGCGGCATCAGGCTGGGTAGCTTTAATGATTAATCTCGACATTTTAATTGCGAGCATACGCCCTTCTTCAGGTGTTGCTGTAATCAGCGAATTTCCCGGTATAAGTTGTACGTTATCAGACATATTTTTGTTTTTTAGATGATGTATTCTTTCTTTCACAAAGAGAAAAAAGATCTCATTTAAAAATGGTGATAAATGTTACAAATAGCAATATTTTAGTTCGTAAATCTTCCACAATAGACACTTCTGGAGACTTCGTCACTTCTCACATCTTTAAAGGCAATAAATACTTCATAAGTATTGTTTTTGAAATGTTTTTGCCTAATACGGAAGGAGTCTTTTAATTCATCTCTTCTAGCCCCACTATAATTGGCATATACCCAGCCGTGAGTTTTGCTGTATAACAGGATAATAGCTCTGTCTGTTGGTGAAGCCGTATTGGTCTTATCTTTATCCCAGGTGAAAATGAAAGAGTTTTCAGCTACTGTAACCTTTACATTTTCAGGTTTTATCAATTCTCCTTCTGCAACTAAAATAGTATCCCAATTGATCTCCTGGTCAGGAAATTCTCCTTTAATGGCATTTTTCATATTCACTGACTTGGCAGCATTGTTTGCAGACAGGTCCTGATCTTTGGTTACATGCCTGAAACCGACCTGAAGAAATTCAGAAACAGGATTTAAAAAAGGGCTTAATACCTTCATTTTACCGGTCTGAGATTTTTGAGCGGTGGTTCTGGGCTTTTTATGTAGCCTGGTTTGTGTCGAACGTGCACATACCTTATTCTTCCATTGATAAATGACCACGTTTCCGATTTTCCCCCTGATACCCGATAATACGGTGCCTTCCTGTAAAATTGCCATAATCCTGTCTGATTAATATAATTGAATGTTACAATTTAGTTAAATAATATGACAATAATGTAATAATAAATTTCTATTTGAAAAGTATTACACTTTAAATTCATTGATTGTCCGGTAAATTCCGGATCAGGTTTGTAACACCTGTAGATGAGGTCTGAATCATGTCTGGAGAAGGTAAGTTTAATGTCTTTATTATGAGTTAGTTAAACTTGCTGTGTTTAAGCTGACCAATTCAACTCGTCATTTAATCCCGAAACATCCATCTGGAAATTAGAAAGAACAATTCTAAATAGTTTCTTTTGCAGGCAATTTATAACTAGTCTTAATTACATGATTAAATTTTTACGCTTATTTTTCCTGATAGGGCTGCTCTTTAATGGCTTCCTTGCATCCGCTCAGGAAAGAAATATTAAAGGAATTTTAACAGATAAAAAAGCCGGTATTGCAATTCCAGGAGCTACCGTGCGTGTTAAAGGCAAACATCAGGCAGGCATGACCGATAAAGATGGCAGGTTTAAAATGAAAGTTAATGCAGGCGAAGTACTGGTCTTTAATTATGTCGGTTTTGAAACACAGGAGGTTACCATACAACCAAACACAGATATCATTAATGTAAGCCTGATTGAATCTTCAAAATCGTTGACAGAGGTGCAAATAACTGGTGCCTTTGGGATCAGGCGTAAAGCGAAAGAATTAGGAGTGGCAACCGCAACCATTACTGGAAATGACGTCACACAAACACAGGTAGTAAACCCTTTAAATGGATTACAAAGTAAAGTTGCCGGTTTACAGGTAAACATGTTTGACGGAGGTGTAAACCCGCAGGTAAGGGTAACTTTACGTGGGGCAAGAAATATAAATGATGCAAAAAATGAACCTTTATTTGTTGTAGATGGTGTACCACTGGCTACAGTTACTTATTATAACCCACAGGCAGGAGGGACAAAAAGAGATGCTTCCGCTATTTCGCTGATCAATCCAAATGATATAGAGGATATTACAGTTTTAAAAGGGGCCAGTGCGGCCTCTGTATATGGATCACAGGGTGTAAACGGGGTGATCATTATCACCACTAAAAGGGGTAAAAGCGGACAGGGAACGATCAATTTTTCTCATGCTACTACTTTGGAAAACGTAGGTTGGCTGCCTAAATTACAGGATACCTATGGATCAGGGTTTAATGGGGTTTATCAACCTTACGAAGTGCGTTCATGGGGGCCAGAATACGATGGTAAAATGGTTAAAGTTGGACCAGTTTTGCCTGATGGCACACAGTGGGAATTACCTTATTCACCTATTAAAAACCAGAAATCTGATTTCTTTAATACCGGTATAACCAATCAGGAAAATATTTCCTTTGCTGGTGGTGATGAGAAATCCACTTATTTCCTTTCAGGACAGTACGTCAATAACAATGGGGTTATCCCGAAAGATCAGAGTAAAAAAACAAGTCTTCGTTTTAATGGGAGCCGTGATTTTGGTAAACTGAAAACTTCTTATTCTGTGAACTATGTGCAGACGAATACTTCTACTACAACTTCAGAACCCTGGAACAATGTCCGGTCGATACCTTCATTTATTCCATTGGATGCTCTGAAAGACTGGCAGAACACACCTTATGCAAAACCAGAATATTATTTCTCGACAACTACGCTAAACCCATACTGGGCGATAGACAACCAGCGCCAGGATACTAAACAGGAAAACCTTACCGGTAATGTAAGTTTTGATTATCAGGTGGCACCCTGGTTTAAAGCGACTTATAGGGTAGGTTTGACCAGTGTAAATACAGGTTATAAGAGTTTTGGAAATAAGTTTGATGATGCTTCTATTCCTTACCGGTATTATGGTACAGATGGAAATATATTGACAGCAGTACGTAAAAGCACAAGCTTTGGAGGCACTTCTGCCGGAATGGTCAATGATCAGACGATTAACAATCAGCAATTAAACAGTGATCTGTTATTACAATTCAATAAAGATTTTGGCAGGTTCAGTACCAGGTTATTACTGGGACAAAACTATCAGGATATCCAATATAAATTTGTGCAGGTTGGCGCAGCAGCATTAAACTTCCCTGATCTGTATAACGAAAGCAACCTGACCGGTAATCTGAATGGCGGTTCACAAATCACACATCAGCGCCGTTATTCGTATTTCGGTGAATTTACCGTTGGTTATAACAATTATTTATTTGCAACCCTGAACGGCAGGAGGGAGTCTGTATCTTTATTATCAGCAGATAACCGTAATTATTTTTATCCAGGCGCAAATGTTTCCTTTATTTTGAGTCAGGCCATCCCGGCATTGGCGCATAGCAATGTTTTATCATTTGCTAAACTCTACGGATCTGCAAGTAAAAGTGGAAATGTAACTGTAGAACCTTATGCATTGCAGAATATCTATACGAGTGTAGATGGATTTCCTTTTGGAAATATACCTGGTGCAGCGATTAACGCGCAAAACCTGAGCAATAATCTTAAACCTGAATTTGTGTATTCTTACGAAGGTGGCATTCAGCTTGGATTTTTCAAAGACAGGTTGCATTTTGAAGGAACTTATGCTTATGCAGATTCCAGAGACCAGATCCTGGATATAGGTACATCTTTTGCTTCGGGCTTTGGATCAGCAAAATCCAATGCGGCAAGAATGAAAAGCAAATCCATTGAACTAACCTTGAATGGAGATATTATCAAAACAAAAGACTGGAGCTGGTCGGCTGGTATCAATTATACCCATAATGATAATACAGTGGTGAGCCTGACCGGGGGACAAGAAACCCTGAACCAGTGGAAAGGACTTTATCTTTCTGTAGGTGACCGTTATCCAACTTATCAGCTACCAGATTATGTGCGTGATCCACAGGGCAGGGTGGTGATCAATGCAGCTACCGGATTACCTTCACAGGCATCTGCATTAACTGATAAAGGAACTTCTCAGCCTGTACATATGTTAGGTTTCAATACTTCTATACGCTATAAACGTCTGCAATTGAGTACACAAATTGACGCACGCTGGGGAAATATGTTTTATACCGCGGGTGCAGAAAATATCACTGCTTCGGGTTTATTGCCTAAAAGTGCCGGTGAAGGTTTCGGAAGAGATAAATTCATTTTCCCTAATTCGGTGATTGAAACTTCTCCTGGGGTGTATGTTGAAAATACATCTGTTCAGACCAATGGTGATTTTGCCTTCTGGAATACTTACAAAAATATACTATCAAATAATGTATTTAACGGACGTTTTATCAAACTTCGTGAGATTGCACTGAACTATGATTTTCCGATACAGGTTTTAGGACATCAGAAAGCAATTAAAGGGTTATACTTATCAGTTTATGGCCGTAACCTGGTCAATTTGCGTGCAAAAGATAATATTTTCGGAGAAACTGAATTTATCTATCTCAGCGGTGTTGGTTTTAGCGGCTGGCGTACTACACCTTCGACCAGGTCCTATGGTTTCACTCTGGGTTTAACTATTTAGTCCTTCCATTTTCAATACGTATTAATCAGAACACATGAAGAAAGTTATATTATATTCCACACTGATCGTTTCCGCCTTTTGCAGTGCGTCCTGCAAAAAGGTACTGGATATCAATACCAATCCTAATGCATCTACTACCGTTACTAAAGACATGCTGCTTGCTGGTTCTTTATTAACCACTGCCAGACTGGAGACCAATACCATCAATGAACTGGGTGAATTCTGGGGCGGTTACTGGGGTAAAGCCTATGATATTTCGGGTACCACAACAGGTGCTTCGGGAACAACATTAGACCTGATTGGCAATTATAGTATCATTGATAATTTTGCCACAGATATCTGGGAGAAATCTTATACCAATATCTATAATTATACACTTTTACAGCAGCAGACGCAGGCGAATGCACCTTTTTATTCAGGAATTGCCAAAATAGTTAAAGGTTTGCATTTTTTGCAACTGGTAGATCACTATAATAATATTCCCTTTTCCAAAGCTTCTGATCCCGGCATTACCCAACCGTCTTATGACAAGGGAGATGTTGTTTATGCGGGAGCGCTGGATTTAATCAGTTCAGGTATACAGGATATCAAGAATGCGGGAACAACAGCTATACCGGCTACATCTGACATCTTTTTTAAAGGAAATGGTACATTATGGGTGAAATTTGCAAATACGGTTAAGTTAAGGGCCTTATTGCGTCAGAGCCAGTTATCGGATAAAGGAGCTTATATTTCTGCTGAGATTGCAAAAATCAACGCCGAAGGTTCTGGTTACCTGACAGCCGATGTACTGGCTAATCCAGGTTTTACCTCCCAGGCAGATAATCAGCAGAACCCGTTTTATACGGCTTATTTTAGAAACAGTCAGGGCATAGCCTCTGCAATGTTTAATGCAGTGAGACCGACCCGGTTTTTACTCAGCAAATATGACGGGGTTAATGACCCCCGAAAAGCTTTAATCTTTGCTGAAGCAACAAATGGTAGTGGATATAAAGGTGTTTTGCTTGGACAGAATACCACTGATGCGACACAAAATGCCAGTGCTACTTCAGCTTTGAGGGGCCCATCGGCCGGATTGATTAAAACGGCTACTTCAGGTGCATTAATCTTTTCATTGGCTGAGAGTTATTTTCTGCAGGCAGAAGCAGCACAGAGGGGCTGGATCGGTGGTGAACCGAAAACACTATATGAGAACGGGATCAAAGCCTCTTTCAGTTATACGGGGGTTCCTGCAACAGCATTTACAGCCTATAACCTGCAAACAGGAGTTGCCTTTGATGACCCGTCTGCGACAAATAAAATAGAAAGGATTATCAATCAGAAATGGCTTGCATTAAATGGTTTGGCCGGACTGGAAGCCTGGAGTGATTTCAGAAGACTGGGTTTGCCAAAAGGAATGCCATCTTCGGTTGCAGCCGCTGCAACAACGCCCAAAAGATTACGTTATCCAGCTTCTGAGGTTAGTACCAATGCGGCAGAAGTTCAAAAACAAGGTAATATTAACGGTTTAGTTAACACCGTATTCTGGCAGCAATAAGTCTGGTGAAAACAAACATTCTGATTCATGAAAAACATCTGGAGAAATATACATTTATGGTTGGGCCTGGCA
The DNA here is from genome assembly GCF_014200605.1 of Pedobacter cryoconitis. Classification (GTDB taxonomy): domain Bacteria; phylum Bacteroidota; class Bacteroidia; order Sphingobacteriales; family Sphingobacteriaceae; genus Pedobacter; species Pedobacter cryoconitis_B. The sequence continues at coordinate 1,069,701 of NZ_JACHCE010000001.1, forward strand.
GCAGGTCTGATCTTTTTTACGGAATGCCTGAGTGGTACTTTACTTGTTTTTGAAGATGAGATTACCGAAGCTTTGCATGCTTCACGTTACCAGGTAAATCAGGTTTCGCAGGCAATCCCTTTAGATAGTCTGGCAAATACTGTGCGTATGAAAATGCCAAAAGGCAAAATCAGTACCATTAAAGTTTACAGTAATCCTTATCGGACAGTAGAGATTAATGTAAAGGAAAAGAAAGGGAAAGAAAAAGGAGGTGGCAAACGTGGTGGAAAAGGTATAATCCTGTTCCTGAACCCATATACCGCAGAAATTACCGGGCAGCTTAACCCTGCGGCACCCACTTTTTTTAGTTTCATGCTGGATCTGCATCAGTCATTACTGACAGGTAAAGTTGGAAAAACTATTCTGGGGATTTCTACTTTTGTCGTTCTTATTATTCTGATCACAGGTATGGTTTTATGGTTTCCTAAAAAGCGGAAACAATTAAAAGCAAGGCTGAAAGTAAAAACAGATGGGAGCTGGAAGCGGATTAATCATGATCTGCATGTTGTGCTTGGTTTTTACTGTTCCTTTTTTATTCTGATCCTGCTGGTTACTAGTCTGTCATGGTCTTTTAAATGGGCAAATACAGCATTATATACCATTACGGGTTCTAAACCTGGTTTTCCTGAGAAAGTTAAATCCTTATCGCCCCAAGGAAGCGTAAAAACAATCAGCTACCAGCAAGCACTGGAAGCAGGGAGAAAACAATTTAGTAAAGCTCCGTATTGGAGCATTTCGATGCCAAAACAAGCTGACGAGCCGATTACTATAACTTCTGCAAGTACCGATGCGCTGCACCGTAATGGTTTTGATAACCTAAGTCTTGATCAGCGCACAGGAGCAATACTTCAGGTATCTTTACTGAAAGATATGCCAGGGGGATGGCAGCTCAGGAGATATATGAAACCCGTGCATACAGGTGCAATTGGTGGGATACCTACTAAATTAATGGCTTTTTTTGTAAGTTTAATCAGTGCTACTTTTCCTGTCACCGGTACTATATTGTGGCTGAACAGGATGAGGAAGAAAAAAAAGACAGTTCAGCTGGCGAAATAATAGAAAATAATGAGCGAAAATATTCAATGTGTGATTGTTGATGATGAGAAAAACGCACATTATGTGTTGAAAAATTATATTAACAGATCTCCTGGTTTAGTCCTGACTGCTCAATATTTTGATGCAGCTACTGCAATTGAGTTTTTGCAGCGGGTACAAATTGATCTTATTTTTCTGGATATTAATATGCCGGGAACAGATGGATTTGAACTCATCAAGGCATTACAGTCTCCGCCTAAAATCATTCTGACTACTGCTTATTCTGATTATGCTTTAAAAGCTTTTGATTTTGGGGTCCTTGATTATTTAGTTAAACCGATTCCTTTTCCCCGTTTTGAGCAGGCTCTGAAACGTTACCAGGAGCATAGCGGAATAGCTTTAGCCGAAGAGGGAGTATTGGGGTTTAATAATTTTATCACCTTGAAAACGGATGCAGGAATGGTTGATTTCCCTCTCAGGGAGATCTCTTATATTCAAAGCTGGGGAAATTATATCAAGCTTCATACCGTTAAACAAACCTATTTGTGTACAGCTACTACTGTGGAAGTTGAAAGAAAATTGCCCAAATCTGAGTTTATAAGAATTCATAAGTCCTATATTGTGGCAATCAATAAAATTGAAGATTTTACAGGTGATATTATCTCGATCAAAGAACCGCAAATAGACCTGCCTGCAGGAATTACTTACAGAAGGATTTTGGCTGAGGCACTTAAATTTTAATAAAGATACATCAATGGTTCGATTGCTGGAAAATAAGTGGATAAGAGAACTCCTGTTTTTTAGCCTGCTTTTCATTTTCATGGTTTTAAATGACCGCGAGGGCCTGATCAATCCCCATGAATTCAGGGATGGTTTTTTTGTGTTTTTTATGCTGTATTTGCATATTCAGTTTCAGCGGTTTTTAATCCTGCCATTTTTTGTAGCCGGGCGCTATTTCTTATACGGGGTAATGGCAATCTTTACTGTATTTTTATTTGGAACGGCTGCCTATTTTATAGATAGCTGGCTGTCTACAGTTGGCTGGTATGATGAAGCTATTATTAACCATCAGCAGCTCTACTTATATTATGTATTGTGCTGTTTAATTTGTCTTATTATTCTATTGTTTGTTTTCTTTATTATTGGCTATTACAGCCAGCAGCGAAAGGAAATTAATAACCAGATTTTAATGAAAGACATGGAGCTGAATTTACTGAGGTCTCAGCTAAACCCGCATTTTCTGTTCAACAGCCTGAATAATCTTTATGGGATCAGTCTGGAAAAACCAGCTGAAGTTCCTGAAAAGATTATGCACATGTCAAGGATTATGCGTTATCAGCTGGAGCTTTCTAAAAAGAAATATGTGAGCCTGCAGGAAGATCTTGACTTTATCACAGATTATGTGGCTATAGAGGCAGACCGGGTCAGTGAAAGATGTGAGGTAACCATGACTGCTATTGCTGCAACCCCAGTGTTGCAGCAGTATGAAATAGCGCCCATGATTTTAATCAGTTTTGTTGAAAATGCATTTAAACATTACCATATTCCACCTGGCGCGGGAAAAGGTTATATCCATATCAATTTTAGCATGGAGCAGTCCAGGTTGATGCTTCATATTTGTAATTCGGCAAATGAAGATAATGTAAATCCCAATTCTACTCAGGTTGGGATAGCAAATACAAAAAAAAGGCTGATGATTTTATACCCCAGGAAATATCAGATAACGATTGATCACCAGGTATTATCCTATGAACTAAATTTTAGTTTGGAATTGGGCAAATCAGATTTGCTATTGTAAAATGTTTAAGGTTCGCCAGCTCATGAAAGAAAGTAAGATCAGTGAATATCATCTGCATAAAGATTTCCCGGAAAAAAGGCAGTTTGAAGTATTCTCTTTAAAAGAGTATTTGGAAAAAAACAGACCGTATACACTAAAACCGCACATTCATAGTTTTTACCAGGTGCTTTGGTTTGAGAAAGGGCAGGGAACTCATTTTGTCGATTTTAAAGCGCATGAAGTTAAGCCTGGTACTTTATTTTTTATCGGTAAAAATCAGGTTCATTATTTTGATGATCATGCTGATTATGAGGGGGTAATGATCCATTTTAATGAACGGTTTTTAATACAACAAGAAAATGATGTCAGCTTCTTTTTGAAATATAGTTTATTCAATGATCCGCACCAGCAACCTTTTTGCAGCATCAGTGAACAGGCAGAAAAGGAGTTAAAGGTTTTGATGTCACAGCTCAATGCAGAGCTGCATAAAGCTGATGTATTTGGACAACTTGAATTACTCAGATCCTATCTGAACGCTTTTTTAATCAGTGCCCAGCGGGAGAAGGGGAATATAGATATCAACAAAGAAAATAAGTTGTATGCTGCTGATGAGAAACATATGCAATTACTCCGGTTTATTGATCTGGTGGAATCAAATTATCAAAAGGGCCTTCCTGTTTCGGCCTATGCCTCGCTGTTAAATATTTCCGGTAAAACATTAACCGGTCTGACCAATAAGATCATTTTTAAAACGCCCTCAATGCTTATTCAGGAACGGATTATGATGGAAGCACAGCGTCTTCTGGCACATTCCAATTTAAACGTGAACCAGATTGGCTACCAGCTGGGATTTGAAGATCCATCTTACTTTGTGAAATATTTTAAAAAACACGCTAAACTCTCCCCGGGTGATTTCAGGAAGTCAATTTCCTGAATTTACCATTTATTCTCTTTTTTGTCCATTTTATCAGTACAGTTCCCTGCGGACATTTGCATTGTAAAATAAAAAACAAAAATGATGAACGAACAAGCGTTAATAATTGGTGGTACAACAGGGATGGGAAAAGCTACCGCAGCATTACTTTTAAAACAAGGAATTGAGGTTGTAATTGTTGGCAGACCAGATAAAAATCTTCAAAGCGCTGAAAGGGAATTGGCTAAACTGGGTACAGTAAGGACTATAGGTGTAGACCTGTCGAAAATAGGAGAGGTTCTCAGCTTTGCTTCTGCTGTGAAAAGTGAAATACCACATCTGAAATATTTAGTAAATGCTGCGGGTTATTTTAGTCCAAAAGCATTTCTTGAGCATGCTGAACAAGACTATGATATTTATCATAATTTCAATAAAGCTTTTTTTTTTATCACCCAGGCAGCAGCAAAAGTGATGAAGGAAAACGGTGGAGGATCAATTGTAAATATAGGTTCTATGTGGGCTAAACAAGCGATCAAAGCTACGCCTTCTTCAGCTTATTCTATGGCTAAAGCAGGTCTTCACAGTTTAACGCAGCACTTGGCAATGGAGCTGGCCGCAGACCATATCAGGGTGAATGCAGTTTCACCTGCGGTAGTCGTGACGCCAATATATCGCTCTTTTATTGAAGAAGGCAAAATCGAAGAAACGCTGCAGGGCTTTAATGATTTTCATCCGATAGGCAGGGTTGGCAGGCCGGAGGATATTGCCAAAACAATCGCATTCCTGTTATCGGATGAGACGGCATGGGTTACCGGGGCCATCTGGGATATTGATGGAGGTGTTATGGCTGGACGTAATTAATAAAGCTTCAAACTCAATTTTTTAAAAGGGTGTTCATCGTATTTGGATACCCTTTTTTTATGAAATAAGGTTAGGTTTTTTCAGGTTGACAGATGACCTTATTTAACTGATGATATACAGCAGGTTATTATTTTCGTCCGGTAATTCGGTGATTTTAAATAAAATATTTCTATTTCATTGAAATGTTATACTTAATTGAATAACTTCATTCCATAAGAAATTCAAGATTTAATCCTTCTGGAAATTCTTCGTGTCATAAAATGTATTTTATTTACAAAACATAAATGTCACGAACAGTAGCGATAGCTATTTCAAAAATTACTAAACATCAATTCTTAAAATTTAACATCAGCTGTTCTCTTTATATCCAATGCCTGTTTCTCAGAAACTGGCCTCATGGTTATGGATAGGAATTCATTCATTTTTTAAAATTTTATTATGTTAGAGGAGTCAAACGTTAATTACTACGCCAGGAGATTTCCAAAGGTTTTCAATTATGCAAAAGGTGATATTGTCTTTGATCAGAATGGAGACGAGTACCTTGATTTTTTCAGCGGAGCAGGAACTTTAAATTATGGACATAATAATCCAAAGTTAAAGGAAGCCGCTATTTCTTTTTTAAATGAGGATAGAATTCTTCACTGTCTGGATATGGACAGCGTGATTAAAAAAGAATTCATAGAAAAATTTGATTTATTACTGGCCAAACGAAATCTGCCTTATAAGTTGCAGTTTCCTGGCCCAACTGGTACCAATGCTGTTGAAGCAGCTATTAAATTAGCCCGAAAAGTTACCAAACGCAGACACATTGTATCTTTTACAAATTCTTTTCACGGTATGACGGCTACGTCCTATGCATTATCTGCTTCAAAAGCAGAATCATTGCAGCATGCTATTTCACAGGATATATTGTTTTTTCCTTATTGTGATTTTGAAAACGGAATAGTAGATTCCATGGCGTTCCTCGAGAAGATGATCCTGACTCCAGGTACAGGATATCAACTGCCGGCAGCTGTAATTCTGGAAACCATACAAGCTGAAGGGGGAGTGAAAATTGCTTCTGTAGAGTGGCTGAAACAATTAAGAGCTTTCACCGAAAAGAATAACATCATACTGATTGTAGATGATATCCAGGTTGGATGCGGAAGGACCGGACATTTCTTTAGTTTTGAGAGAGCCGGTATTGTACCCGATATCGTCTTATTATCTAAATCTATTAGTGGTTTAGGTTTACCTCTGTCTTTATTGTTGCTGAAACCTGAGTTAGATATATGGAACCCAGGAGAATATAACGGAACATTCAGGGCCAATAACTTAGCGTTATGTACTGCAAAAAAAGCGCTGGACTATTGGATGGATGATAAGCTGGAGAATGAGGTTAAAGCTAAATCACAAATCATACATAATTATTTGCAGACAGTTGAAGAGATGCCAGATGTAGTTAATATACGTGGTATCGGGCTGATCTGGGGAATCGAATTTATAGACGGGGATACCGCTGATCGTATTTCAAAGGAACTATTTGAACAAAAATTGATTATCGAGACCTGCGGGAATGATGGCCAGGTATTGAAACTATTATCCCCGTTAACCATATCAGAAGAAAATCTGGTGAAGGGACTTCAACAGATAATTGATGTAATTAAAGCAGACTCATCTTATAATACAGTACTTAAAGATGAAGTAATCAGTTCATTATGATTTTTAAACTTTATAAAATGCCGGACTTTTTTAAGCTACTTCTCTTTCTCTTTTTCTTTCCTTTAGCACTTCATGCGCAATATAAAGTATCCGGAATTATTAAAGACCAGGAAGGAAAACCGATCAATGGAGTCAATATTTTTTTAACAAGCGATGCGAGCGATTTTCAAACTATAAGTACACTGACAGATGAGCTTGGTAAATTCTCTCTGATGGGAAATAAGGGCGTTTATGTTGTTAAAATAAGCCAGTTGAATTTTAAGCAGCAGCAAATCAGTATTAATTTAACTAGTGACACTGTTTTAGCGGCGATCACCCTTGAAAACGATTCGAAAAATCTGAAGGAAGTAGTCATTACCGGAAAAAAGGCAGTAATAGAATATAAGCTGGACCGGTATGTATTTAATGTAGATCAAAGTGTTACAGCGATGGGAAATGATGGGATGGAAACTTTGAGAAAAACACCTGGTGTACGGATTTCTGATGATGCCATAAGTCTGGCGGGCAAAGGGGCCGTAAAGGTGATGGTGAACGACAGACTGATTTCACTGTCGGGTAAAGATCTCACCAACTATCTGCAGTCACTGCGGTCTGAGGATATTTCAAATATTGAAGTCATTACCAGTCCATCTGCAAAATATGATGCGCAGGGCAATAGTGGTTTGATTAACATTAATTTGAAGAAAAACAAAAAGGAAGATTTTAGTGGAGACGTTTCCCTGGGATATACGCAGGCCTCTCACCCGGGAGCAAATGTTGGTGCCGGATTAAATTATAAAAAGGATAAATTTTCTGCAACTTCCACTTTGCGTGTTGGTGATGGCTCTGTAAATCAGGATAATCAGGAGAAAATATTTTATTCTGATTATTTGCGTTCTTCCAGTCAGAAAACCAGAAATTATAACAAGTATATCAGTGGGAGGATAAGTTTGGATTATCAGTTTTCTGACCGGGCAATAGCCGGAATCCAGTATGCAGGAAATAGCTCTGCTCCGGATAGTAAAGATGATATTCTGGTCAACTTTATAAATCCATCTACCAAGGCTGTTGCCGGTACGATCAATACCACCGGAAAAACGGATAGTAAAGTCAATTACAACAACTTAAGTGCATTTTACCAACTGAAATTAGATACTTCGGGAAAAAGACTGTCACTGGGTACAGATTATTTTGCCTATAAAAGTGATCGCAACAGGTTTTTTAACAGTTATGGTACCGCCGACCCTGGTGTGCAGTTGCCTATTGATATTGCACCTACAGATGCGAATAACTGGGGTAATCAAAATATGAAAATCTATACCGCAAATGTTGACCTGACCCTTCCTTATAAATGGGCCAGACTTGAATTTGGAGGTAAACTGAGTTTTATAAAGAATAAGAATGACATTGGCTTTCGTAATCTTACGGTAGATACAACTCAGAATGATGTGTTCAGCTATAATGAAAATATACAGGCCCTGTATGGGACTGTGCAGAAAAAACTGAGTGACCAATGGGATGCGAAAGTTGGTTTAAGATTTGAATCTACCCATACCAAAGGCATATCGGCATCTTTAAATCAAACTAATAATAATACTTACAATTCATTTTTTCCTTCTGCTTACATCAGTTATTCGCCTCAGGCAGATCATAAATTTACAGCTAATTATAACAGAAGGATTAACCGCCCGTCTTACGAAGCACTGAACCCATTCAGATGGTATGCAAGTGTGTTTTCCTATAGTGCAGGTAACCCGTTTTTAAGGCCAGAGATTATTAATAATGTGGAAGTTTCTCATGTTTATAAAGATAAACTGAGTACTAAACTTTATGCCTCAAAAACTTCCAATTGGTTTGAAAGGGTAACTTTTATATCTCCGGATAATTCTCTGCAAGCTTATATCTATGAAAATTATGCCACATTTTATAATGCAGGACTTACTGAATCTTACTCGTTTTCGGTAGGGGACAGATGGGAAAGTAACAATGAGGCTTCTGCCTATTATAATTATTCAGACATCCAGCTGGATGTACTGGTTGGTAAAACAAAAGGAATGAGTGGTTATGTGTCAACCAATAACTCTTTTACCTTAAATGCTGCCAGGACAATTTTCGCTGAGGTCAATTACATGTATCAGTTTCCTGCACCTATTACGCAATATCAGCTGAGTAATTTTCATCAGCTGGATATCGGTTTCAAATTTCAGTTCCTGAATAATAAGTTAAGACTAGGGGTAAATGGATCTGATGTTTTTAAAACCGGTGCGCCGACAATTGTCGGATATACCAATAATATCAGACAGGAATATAAAAATTATGCTGATCTGCGCAGAGTAGTATTCTCTATCAATTACAGATTTGGTAGTGATAAGGTTAAACCAAGACAAAAAGATGCTGGAAATAAGGCCGAAACTGGTCGTGCACTTTAATTGGACAGTCATTTAAATTAGAAAAATAATCACCTGAATTTATGGATATACAACGGATCTCTAGTCTTTCTAAAGCTAGTTTTGTAAACGATTTCCTGATAAAAAAACAACCTGTTATAATCACTGATGGAATGGCGCAGTGGAATCTCGGTGACTTTAGTCCTGAGGCTTTGATTGAGAAGTTCGGACAGTCGTATATTCAGGTTTATAATGATTTGTTTGATCTTCAGACTATTAAAACATTAGAAGATTATATCAATGATAATTTTGGCAAAACTGCCAGCGAAAATGTAAAACTTGAATATATGCGCTGGTATTCAAAGCTAAAGGATGTAGACTTCTTTTGGGCTGATGATGCTTTTGACAAATTGGTTGATAGCTGGAGTACACCTTATTTTTTGCCTACTGATGCGATGGTTATCCCTTTCCGTAAAACGGGTGAAGTGATCAACAGTAATGAATCCCAATTTCCGTACCGTGGTTTGTTTATCTCAGGCAGCGGTGCCAGAACCAGGCTGCATAAAGATCCTTTCAACAGCAATGCGGTATTGTGCCAGTTTTATGGAGAGAAAGAAATCAGATTACATAGCCCTGAGCAGGAAAAGGATCTTTTAGATGATCAGGGGAAAATTATTGATCTGTATCATCCGTCAATTTCTGAGCAGGAGCGTTTATCCAGGCCTGGTGCAACTTATGAAACCACACTTAAGGCTGGAGAAATTGTACTTTTTCCATCAGGCTGGTTTCATGATGTGGTTTCGGCATCGGACAGTATTTCGATTACCTGGAATTTTGTACATGCTTCTGATTTAAATAGCTTTTGTTCTTTTATCAAAGAATATCCTGATGATCCTGAGCTGGAAACCGTCCGTTACTTTTTAAAGGATCATTTAAATGGCAAAGATGATGTGCTTGAAATCTGTGACTTTTTAGAAGGTCAGTTTACGAAATAATACCTATCGATAAATACCATGCGTTTGAACACACTTACAGCAGTAATTAAGCACGTAGCCGAATTTTATCCTGATCAGGGAGTTACATTTATTGAAGGGGCTAAGCAGGAGAAGAAGATTTCTTATGAGAAGTTGCATCAGGCATCTTTAAAGGTGCTTCACCATTTGCAATCACTAGGGTTAAAACCAAAAGATGAACTTGTTTTCCAGATTGAAGATAATGAATCTCTGGTCACTGTTTTTTGGGCTTGTATTTCTGGGGGAATTATTGCCGTTCCAATTTCAATCGGGGTACACGAAGAACATAAAATAAAGCTGTTTAAGGTATGGCAAACGTTAAATTCTCCTTATCTGATCAGTTCAAAAAAGCATCTCGAAAAATTATTGACTTTTGAGGATGAAAGGTTTGTCAGTGTACTTGACGAAATGGAAGAACGCTTTATTGATAGCAGTGACATTTATAATCCGGTGCAAAAGGGAGAAGTTTTTCCTGCCGCTGAAAATGATATTGCTTATGTGCAGTTTTCATCCGGTTCTACGGGTGATCCTAAAGGAGTCATCTTAACGCACAAAAATATTATTTCTAATGTAAGATCAATAACTGCTGCATCAGGATATGCTGCGGGTGATTCGATGATCAGCTGGATGCCTTTAACACATGATATGGGAATGATTGGTTTTCATATCAATCCGCTCTATTGCGGTATTGACCAGTATTTAATACCTACACCAGTTTTTATCCGCGCACCCAGACTTTGGCTGGATAAAACTAGTGAACATCAGATTACTATACTTTGTTCGCCTAATTTTGGCTATAAATATCTGCTCAAAAACAGCAAAGACCTCACTGAAAATCATTGGGATCTTTCTAGTGTAAGATTGATTTACAATGGAGCTGAGCCGATTTCGATTCAGGTGATTGATGAGTTTCTGGGCTTTTTAGAAGCTTATGGCTTAGACGCAAGGACAATGAATCCTGTATATGGTTTAGCTGAGGCTACCCTTGCAGTTTCTATTCCCGAGCCCTCAGAAGAAATTAAGATTTATCAGTTAAACAGGAATAAGCTAACTGTAAAAGATAAAATTGAAACTGTTGAAGAAGGGAATAACTCCATTTCTTTTGTAAATGTGGGCAAACCCGTAAATGATTGTCTGATTCGTATTTATGATCAGGAAAATGCTGAGGTAGAAGACGAAATTGTTGGCCATATTCATATTAAAGGTGAAGGGGTTACTGCCGGATATTATAATAATCCGAAAGCTACTCAGAAAATACTCCATCCGGACGGCTGGCTGAATACTGGCGATATAGGCTTTATGAAGGATGGCAATTTGTGTGTTATAGGAAGGGCAAAGGATATTATTTTTATCAATGGCCAGAACTATTTTTCACATGATCTGGAACGGGCACTGGAAGAGCTGGAAGAAGTTGAACTGAATAAAGTAGTCGTGTCTGGTTTTACAAATCACCTGACTGGTGAAGAGGAGGTTGTAGTTTTTATCATATCAAAAGGTAAACTCGAAGAGTTCGCCAAACTGACTGATCGGGTTAAACACCTGGTTAGCGGGAAATTTGGCTTTGAAGTAACCAGGATTTTTCCGGTCAAACAGATCCCTAAAACAACAAGTGGCAAATTGCAGCGGTTTAAATTACTGGAACAATACCTGAATGGAGAATTTTCGGAAATTGAAACTCGTTTAAAAGAGATCCAGGCTGTGAGCATTGGGGAAGATCACACTTCAATTGATCCGGCTGATGAAGTAGAAAGCAAAATACTGAAACTCTGGCAGCGCCTGTTAAACAGGAAAGCGATAGGAATTGAGGAAAACTTTTTTGATTGTGGTGGTAATTCTTTAAAAGCCGCAGAATTTGCTTCGGCTTTGCTACGGGAGTTCCAGATTGACTTATCTATTGATAAATTATATGATCATCCAACCATTAAAGGGCTGGCAGAAATAATCAGAACAACAGCACTGAAGCAGGACCAGTATAAAATTGAAGTGGGCAGTACTGCTGAAATTTATCCTGGATCCGCAGCTCAGAGAAGAATTTACTATACCTGGCTGCTCGATCAGGATGCGACAGCTTATAATATACCGGTTGCTTTTAAAATCAATGCGGATGCAGATATAAAACTGCTGGAAAATTGTATTCAGCAACTTATTGCCCGCCATGAATCGCTCAGGTCTTATTTTTTAAAAGGCGAAGAGGTTTTGCTGAAAATTCATGACCATACAGACTTTACTTTAACCTGTGTACCCTGTGCTGAGCATGAGATTTTTGAAACGCTGAAGCGTTCGGTTAAACAATTTGATCTGCATACCGGCCCGCTGTTCCGCAGTCAGCTGTTTATTGTAAACAGTTCGGATGCAGTGCTGTTCTTTGATTTTCATCATGCTATTGCTGATGGCTTATCTGCAGGACGTTTTATAGAAGAACTTAGCAGCTTATATGCCGGATTGGCAATCGCACCATTAACTGCTGGATACCGTGATTTTGCCCTATGGGAAATTCAGGTAGCGAAAACCGGTTCAATGGATGAACAAACTAAATACTGGACTAAAGTACTTGAAGGTGAGCTGCCCCGTTTAGAATTGCCTGCAGATTTTCAAAGACCAGTGTTTTTTGATCCTGCTGGGGCAAAGCTATTCAGAAGTCTGCCCAAAAATCAGGTGAGCCAGCTCCGGGATTTTGCAAAGCGGAATAACTGTCCGCTTCAAGTTGTTTTTATCTCTTTATACCGGGTTTTCTTAAATAAATATACTGGTTCAGAAGATCTTATTATTGGTATCCCTGCTTCGGGCAGAAGATATGCAGAATTTCAAAATACCTTTGGAATGTTTGTAAACAGCTTGCCCATACGAACTCAGCTTACACAACAGGACTCTTTTTTAACTATTCTGGAAAAAGAGAAGAAAGCTTTTTATGGAGCAATTCAGCATCAGGATTATCCTTTTGAAAAATTAGCCAGACAGGCAAATGCCAATATGGATAGAAGCAGGAATGCTGTTTTTGATACTATGTTTATGTTCAATAGTATTCAGGAGCCTGGTACTGAGCAAGGAGAACTGATCCGTTCGGCATTTGATTTTGATCCCGGTTTCAGTAAATTCGATATTTCACTGGAAGTTTCAGATCAGGGAAAAGGAGAGTTAACTTACAGTATTGAATATGCTACCCAGCTTTTCCTTGAAGACACTATACTTAGTTTCGCTACTCATTTCGAGCATCTTATTGAGCTGATATTACAAGTACCCGATAAACCGGTTGCTGACATTTCTATCTTATTAAAAGAAGAATGGGATGAACTGGCAAATTATCAGGAAGCTGAATATGCTAAAACAGAAAATGTCTATCATTTATTTGAACAGGCAGCCCTTAAAAATCCTGACTTTATTGCAGTAGAAGAAGGCGGCCATGTTTATACTTATAACCACTTAAAAAACAGAATTTCGAACCTATCTGAGCGGATTGAAGCTACTTTATGCAGCAATGCAGAAGAAATCATTGCCGTCTTTTTGCCGCGCAGTGAAAAGCTGATTACCAGCTTTTTGAGCGTATTGAAAACTGGTGCTACGATTTTACCTGTGGATACGGATTTGCCTATCAGCAGGATTGAATATTTATTATTTAACAGTCAATGTAAAGCTGTAATTACAGATGCTGCCGGGGCTGATTATCTTAAAAAGTATTTTTCCATTACTATCATTTTAACAGATGAAATTGATTTTGATGCGGTAGTTACTACTACTGATACCAAACAGGTATCCGGAAAAAGACGTGCCTATGTGATTTATACTTCGGGTACTACCGGTGAGCCTAAAGGGGTGGAGATAGGACATCGTTCTCTGCTTAATTATGTAGACTGGGCTATCCGTGAATATGTACCGCAAGATAGAAAATGTGCATTTCCACTTTTTACTTCTATTTCATTTGATCTGACGCTGACTTCTATTTTTGTACCCTTACTGAGCGGGAATAAAATCGTGGTGTACGAAGACAACTTTGGAGCATCCGTTTTAACAGCTATTTTTAAAGGTAACAGTGTTGATGTCATTAAACTTACCCCGTCACATCTCAGACTGGCCTTAGCGAATGAGCTGATCGTCCCTGAAGGTTTTAGTACGGAGGTTACCCTGATTGTTGGCGGAGAATCACTTGACTTTGAATTGGCGAAGCAGGTGGATGAAAAGTTTAAGCATCGTGTCCGGATTTTTAACGAATACGGACCAACTGAGGCTACTATTGGCTGTATGATTTATCAGTTTGACCGCGGTGGGAATACGCCATCAGTGCCTATTGGTAAAGCCGCGCAAAATACACAGCTTTATATCTTGGATAAGTTCCTTCATCCGGTTCCGCAAGGGGTAACCGGAGAACTTTATATTGCCGGAGATTGTCTTTCCAGCGGCTATTTATGGAATGAAAGTTTAACCAGCCAGAAGTTTATTGACAATCCTTTTGTACAGGGAAAGAAGATGTACAAATCTGGTGATCTGGTGAAAAGACCGGCTAACGGTGAGCTTGAATTTATAGGGCGAAATGATAGTCAGGTAAAAATTAATGGTTACCGGATTGAACTGGCTGAAATTGAATTTCAATTGAAAGCACAGGAGCAGATTAAAGAAGCGGTGGTACTGGATAAAAGAAATGAACACGGGAAAAAAGTATTGTACGCTTATTTTACCCAGAAGGGTGACCTGGTCAATGAAGCTTTATTGAAAAGTTACTTAACAGAGAAACTTCCTTATTATATGATCCCGGAAAGGATTATAGAGGTGAGCGAATTTATACTCAACTTAAATGGTAAAGTTGACCTGTCTGTACTTCCTTTACCAGTAAAAACACAGGAGCCTCAAATACCAGCTATTCTTGTGAATGATTTGCAAAAACAATTGCTATCGGTATGGCAGGATGTTTTGAATATGGATCATATCTCTATCCATGACAATTTTTATGAACTTGGCGGAGATTCGATCAAAGCAATTCAGATAGCTGCACGTGCTTTGACTAAAGGTGTAGAGGTTCATGTAAAGGATATTCTTACTTACCATACGATTGATGAGATTAGCAGGCATGCAGTAAAGGTACTTGATGAGGCATCAGGATCACAGGAATTGGTTACTGGAGATAAAAAACTATCACCTGTTGAACACTGGCTCTTTAATCAGCAGCTGGTGAATCCGGATGTTTACCATCAGTGTGTGCTGCTAAAATTCAATGGAAAGATAAATAAGACCTGGACCGGAGAGTTTTTTGACTGGGCAATTCATCACCATGATGGCTTAAGACTCAATTATGATCCAGTTAAAGATTGTTTATTTTATAATGAAGCACATCTGGCAGCTGCAATTGATATCCGGGAAATCTCCATTGATCTTAAGGATCTGAATACGCTGTCACCATTAGAATCAGATCCATCTTTTAATATTAAAAATAGCCTGCTGATTCAAGTATCAATCCTCAAAGACAGCAGGCAAGACTACTATTTGTATATCGCTGCGCATCATCTTGTGATTGACGGCCTATCGTGGCGGATTTTACTGGAAGATTTTTACGCGTTTTATCTGGCGAAGGAAAATAATCAACCTGTTGTTTTTGCACCAAAAACGGCCTCTCTTAAAGACTGGATGAATAAACTTAATATTTATTCAGAGCAGCTGGATTTAGAAACTGAAACTGCTTTCTGGAAAGAGAATCTGAAACCGGCAGCTCAGGTAATGCCCTCAGATTTCCAGACCGCGGATTGGAAAACGGCTAATGCCCGCAGGATTTCCGGGACTTTGAATCAGGAAGATACCGTGTTTTTACTAAAGAATGCAAATATCAACTACAGATCAGATGCTTATATCTTATTGTTAACAGCCTTAAGTATGGCCATCAGGAACTGGACTGCTGCTGATACTTTTACAATTGAACTGGAAGGGCATGGTAGAAATTTACCAGGCATTAATGTTTCCAGAACCACTGGGTGGTTTACTTCTATCTTCCCGTTAAAGCTGTATTTAGCTGAGCAAACTATAGAGGACCGCATTGTATCGGTCAAGGAGCAAATCCGGAATATTCCAAACCATGGTTTAGGTTTTGGTGTGTTGAAATACTATACTGACTTATTAAAGGAAGAAGTTCCATCTCCTGCTGATATCAGATTTAATTATCTGGGGCAATTCTCTAATGAATTTAATAATGAGGTGTTTTCTTATGATTTTGGCTTGTCGGGTCTTGAATCTGCTCCGGAAAATAACCTCAGCGCAAAGATTGACTTTAATGTGGTCATCGTTAACAATGAACTGCAGCTGGAGATCATTTACAATGAAAAAGCACATCATCAATCGACTATAGTACAATTCCGGGATGATTTCTTTAAATCTCTGGACTCCATTTTTGAACACTTGAAATTAACTGGGAAAACACGGTTTACCCCTTCTGATTTTATGAGTTCAATGATCAATCAAGAGGATATTGACGTCCTTTTCGATTAGAATTCACCAAAATATTCTTTCTGTTTCCTGTAATCACTCTATCCTCTGTATGATGACGCTCAAAATAAAACAAGCTGAAGTTGAAAATATTCTTGATTTAAATTCTACCCAAAAGGGAATGCTTTATCACTACCTGAAAGGTGGGAAGGCAGGGCTTTACAATGTACAATTGTCTTTGCGTATTGAAGGAGAATTACAATTGGACAGGTTCAAAGAATCCATTCAGTATGTTCAGATTAAAAATGATACTTTACGTTCAGTTTACAGATGGGAAGGGATCAGTAAACCAATCCAGATCGTACTAAAAAAATGTCCTTTGGATGTGGTATATAAGGATTTTTCTGTTTTTAAAGAAGATGTTGATTTTCAGCTGGAAACATATCTGAAAAATGACCGGCAAAAAGAGTTTGATCTTTCGGTACTGCCTTTGAGATTTTCTATTCTCAGGGTTTCAGAGAAGCATTTTGTATTTGTGGTTACACATCATCATATTTTATATGATGGCTGGAGTACTGGTGTTTTATTGAAGGAGGTTTTCCTTTCTTATCGTAGCCTGGTTGAATCCGGAAAACTTCCGGTTTTAGTTAAAGCCCCTTATGCTGCTGAAAATAAAAATAATGATCTTGCTTGGTCTGAAGCTGAATCCCAGTATTGGAATTCCTATTTAGCAGAATATAATACAACACCTTTTCAGGCAATCAGACATACCGTTGCACCCGGCCTTATACAAAAAAAAGAATTCTCTTTTCCTTTAATGGAAGCTGCAGACCGCTTTTCTAAACAACATAATGTCACTAAAGCGGCTATCATACATACCATTTACGGACTGTTATTACAGCGGTTCCATTTCAATGATGATATTGTCTTTGGTACTGTGCTTTCCAAAAGATCAGCTGCAATCAAAGAAGTAGAAAATATGATCGGGAATTTTGTAAAGACTATTCCCTGCCGGGTCAAAACCAGTCAGGGGGATACTTTACTGGATCTGGTTAAGCGGGTAAATCAGGATTTAATCAGGAACCATACAACTGATTTTTCTTATCAGGAAATTAAGGAAGCAAGGAAACTTGGTCCGGATGAACATTTGTTTGATACGCTGCTGGCTATTGAAAACTATCCGCTGAACCTGCAGGCAATTAATGGATCTTCAGATATTGTAGTAAGTTTTAATTCTATTCATGAACATATTGATCATCCGCTTGCAATCACTGTCTTTTTTAAAGAGGAACTGGAAATTGAAATCTTATATAGCAATGCTATTGAAGCTCAGTTTATAGCAGATTTTGCCGCAAGTTTTGGAGCTTTAGCAAATGAGCTGATTAATTATCCTGATCAGCCGGCCCATAAAGCCAGCTTATTAAACCCGCATGAAAAGGAGGCTTTGCTTAAAAAATCTCAGGGAAATAAGACGTTCAGGCACAATGATTTTACGATTATTGATCATTTTAAAGTGCAGGCTGGTTTGAACGCTGATCGTATTGCACTGATTTATGGAAATGAACAGCTTACTTATCAGGAGCTGGACGAGAAATCTGGCAGAATAGCGAATTACCTGATTAGCCTGGGCGCAGGAAAAGAAATACTGATCCCGCTATTTGTAGAGAGATCTATTGAAATGATTGTCGGTTTACTGGCCATTATCAAATCGGGGGCTGCTTATGTTCCAATTGATGTAACATATCCGAAAGAACGGGTCCTGAATATCATTGAAGACACCGGAGCAACCATTGTACTGACCCAATCTCATCTGGTCTGTAAACTTGACCCCGTACAAGGATATCATTGTGTAAGTTTAGATTCCGGTTTACTTTTTGAAACCTTACCTGTAGTTGTTCCTCCTGCAGATATTGACGTAAATAACCTGCTTTATGCTATTTATACTTCAGGAACTACAGGAAAACCTAAAGGGACCCTGGTGACTCATTTAAATGTATTGAGAGTCGTTAAAGACACGGATTACATTCATATCCATGCGGATGATACTTTGCTTCAACTGTCAAATTTTGCCTTTGATGGTTCTATATTTGATATTTTTGGTGCGCTTTTAAATGGGGCATCACTCCGGTTGATTTCAGGCAGTGAATTATCTAATCTGGACCGGCTGGCAGAAATCTTTGTAGCGGACAAAATTTCTATTGCCTTTATGACTACTGCACTTTTTAATGTGCTTGCTGATCAGAAAATCGCCTGCCTGGCTAACGTGAAAAAATTATTGTTTGGCGGGGAATTAGTCTCCTTGAAACATGTACAAAAAGTGCTCAGCTTATTAGGACCTGACCGGCTTATCCATGTATATGGGCCAACAGAATCTACTGTTTTTGCTACTTACTATCCAATCAATTCAATAGATACTGAACTTGGAACTGTTCCTATTGGCTTCCCTATAGGAGATACTGATGCTTATATATTAGATAATCAACTCGGATTATTGCCTGCTGGTGCAATGGGAGAGTTATATATCGCAGGTGATGGTATTGTCAGAGGGTATTTGAATGCTCAGGAAGAAACTGCCATGCGTTTTATTCCCAATCCTTTTGGAAAGGGGAACCTGTATAAAACAGGTGACCTGGTACGGAGAATTCCGGATGGCAATATTGAGTTTATCGGCCGTATTGATAACCAGATAAAGATCCGCGGTTTCAGAATAGAACTGGGTGAAATAGAGCATCAGCTTTCTTTACATCCGGGTTTAAAAGATGTCATCGTGGACTGCCGGGAGCGTTCGGGAGATAAATTACTGGTGGCTTATTATGTGGCTGAAAATGAAATGAATAGTCAGGAACTCAAACAGTTCTTAGCAGATAAACTTCCTGAATATATGATTCCGTCCTGTTTTATGCCGGTACCTGTCTTTCCATTAACAGGAAATGGCAAGGTTGATAAAAAAATGCTGCCGGTACCTGATATTTTTTCGGGTGATATATATATCGCCCCTTCAAACCAGACGGAATCAGAACTGGCAGCCATATGGGCTGAAGTACTCAATTTACCTTTTAGCAGGATTAGCGTAGACAAAAGCTTTTTTGAACTGGGAGGTCATTCATTAAGAGCAATGGTACTGACCAATACAATTGCCAAAAAACTGGGCATCACAATAGCGCTTCGTGATATATTCAGTTATCCGAATATCAAAAAACTAAGTGAATATATCAGCAAAAAGGGTACACAATCTTATGAAGCACTTTCTAAAGCAACTGTAAAAGATTATTATCCGCTTTCATCTGTCCAGAAACGACTTTATTTTCTGTTCGAGTTTGACAGGTCATCCTTACTTTACAATATGCCCCGGTTGTTCCGGTTAAAAGGGCAGCCAGCTCTTTCTTTACTGGAAGCAGCCTTTAAAAAACTCATTTCCAGGCACGAAATTCTGCGTACTTCCTTTGTCCTTGTCAATGGAGAGCCTTATCAGCAGATTACTACAGATTTTGATTTCGGGATTACGGTATATTATGCTGCTGATGCAGCAGAAGAGGAAAAGATGATTCATTCTTTTATCCGCCCGTTTGACCTGGGAAAAGGACCCTTGTTGCGTGTTGGACTTCTTGATTTGGGGAACGAAGAGTCTTTGCTGCTGATTGATCTGCACCATATTGTGATGGATGGAGTTTCTCAGGGCATCTTTATCCGGGATTTTATGGCGCTATATAATGGTGAAGTGCTTGCTGAACAACGTTTGCAATACAGTGATTATGCGGTATGGCAGCAGAGTGAGGTACAACAGGAGCGTTTGAAAGATCAGCGGTCATTCTGGCTTAATACTTATCAGGAACTTCCGGAATCGCTGAATCTGCCTCTGGATCATGTACGTCCTGTTCATAGAAGTCATCAGGGCTGTATCATGAGTTTTGAAATAGGATTGAATGAAACACAATATTTAAAAGATCTGGCGCAGCAGCAGGGAGGAACCTTATTTATTGTACTGCTAGCTTTATACAATATTCTGCTTAGCCGTTTAGGGAACCAGGAAGATATTGTTGTTGGTGTACCTACCGCTGGCAGACCACATGCAGATGTGGATGAGATGCTTGGCATGTTTGTGAATACGCTGGCTATGCGGAATAATCCAGCTGGAGAATTGATGTTCAGCGAATTTTTAAGCCAGGTGAAAGCGAGTAGCTTTGCGTATTTTGAGCATCAGGACTATCAATATGAAGATCTGATTGATCAGCTTAAAGTAGAACGTAGTTTAGGGCGTAATCCTTTATTCGATGTGCTTTTTGCTTATGAGAATTTTGAAGAAATAACGCTTGATATTCCGGGTCTTAAGCTCGCTGACTATACTCAAAAAAACAGAGTAGCCAAGTTTGACCTTATCCTTACGGCTGTGGAAAAGGAAGGAAAACTGCAGTTGAATTTTGAATATGCTATTGATATATTCAATGCAGATACTATTAACAGGTTGTCAGGATATTTTGAAAGACTGGTTTCTTCCATAATTGCAGAACCGGATATTCTGTTACGTGACATTGAAATACTTTCAGCACAGGAACGTCAGCATTTACTGATTGATTTTAACGGACCGGAGGTTGTCTACCCTGCAAATAAAACTGTGATTGGTTTATTTGAAGAACAGGTCAGTAAATCACCAGATCGGATTGCGGTGGTACATGAGGATTTAAGCTTAACGTATCATGAACTGAATGTACGGGTTAATCAGCTTGCCCATTATTTACTGGCACAGGGGCTTCGCAAAGAAACACTTGTTCCGGTTTGTATAGACCGGTCTGCGGATACCATTATAGGAATGCTGGGCATATTAAAAGCGGGAGGTACTTACGTCCCGATTGATCCTGAATACCCGGCAGAGCGGATTGGCTATATTTTAAAAGAAGTCAATGCCGGAAAATTATTAACTAAGTCTTATTTAATTGACAAAGTCAAAAATGATCACCCCTGTGAGTTTATCTATATGGACGATCAGGAGTTACTGGCAGAATGGTCCGGTGAAAATCCGCAGCTGGCAGTGACGACAAATGACCTGATCAATGTTATTTTTACTTCAGGTACAACTGGTAAGCCTAAAGGTGTGATGGTAACGCATGGCGGAATGTATAACCTGATTAAAAACCAGATGGACTATCTGGGACTGAGTGACAGAGATCATGTGCTGCAATTCTCTTCACTTGCTTTTGATGCCTTTGGTTTTGAAATATTTCCTGCATTATGTGCTGGTGCGCAGCTCTTTATCCCTGCCCGGGTAAAAAATATGTCTATTGGATTTATGCAGGATTTTATCCTCCAAAATAGTATATCTGTAGCTACACTGCCACCTTCTTATCAATCTTTGCTAGAGGATAGTTTAATTTCATTGCGTACGATTGTGTCGGCAGGAGAAGCCTTAAATATAAAAGTTGCTCAAAAACTGATGGATGCAGGTGTCCGTATCGTAAACGGTTATGGCCCTACAGAAGCCTCTGTTTGTGTAACCATGTCTGCACATCCTGTGATCAATGAAAAACTAAGCACTATTGGAAAACCGCTGAACAATGTGAAAGTCTATATCCTGGATCAATACGGCCGGTTATGTCCGATAGGAGTAAAAGGAGAGTTATGTATTGGGGGCTGTCAGCTTGCCCGTGGATATTATAATGATACGGAGCTTACAGCAAAACGGTTCCTGAATGATCATTTTGAGGAATTATCTTCCGGGAAGATATATAAAACCGGCGATGTAGCGAGATGGCTGGAAACTGGTGATATCGAATTTCTTGGAAGGATAGACGATCAGGTGAAAATCAGGGGTTTCCGGATAGAACTGGATGAAATTAACCATCATCTTTCACAGTTTACGCAGGTTAAGGAGTCAGTTGTAATCAATAAAACTGCTATTGAAGGAAATTATCTGGTTGCTTATTTTGTTGCAGATGAACAGATTAATTCAAAAACACTACGTGATTATCTGCTGTCAAAAATACCTGAGTATATGATCCCCTCTTATTTTATGCAGCTGGATATTTTACCCTTAACCACGCATGGGAAAGTAAATAAAAATGCCTTACCTGAACCTCATATTGCTGATGACCAGAGTTATACATCTGCCGATACGGAAATGCAAAAGCAATTGCTGTCTATTTGGGCAGAAGTTCTGGGGATAGCTGAAGATCAGATCAGTATTGATAAAAGCTTTTTTGAGCTGGGTGGCAATTCTATTAAGATCATCAAGTTACACTCAAAAATCAATGAAAAATTTGACTGGCACATTTCAGTAAGTGAAATGTTTCTGTACCCTAGTATTATTGCTATGATTGATTTTGTAGAAAATGGAGCAGACCATACGGAAGCCTATGAGAATAAAGCAACTGAGGATGTTATCGCGATGCGCGGAATAATTAATAATTTTTCATAAATATTAATATCGATATGGATAAATATACGGGCTTTGAAATTGCGATAATCGGTATGTCCTGCCGTTTTCCTGGTGCTGATAATACGTCAGAATTTTGGGAAAACATTAAAAATGGAAAGAATAGTATCTCTTATTTTAGTGAGGAGGAGTTAATCGAAAACGGCGTAACTGCCCAGGAAATTAATAACCCATTTTATGTGAAAGCTAATTCTTATGTGAAAAATAAAGAGTTTTTTGATGCTGAATTTTTTGGATACAGGCCAGAGGAAGCAATGATCATGGATCCTCAGATCAGGGTTTTTCACGAAGTATGCTGGGAAGCGATTGAAGATGCCGGTTATAACTTGAGTAACTGCGATAAAAATATCGGTCTTTTTGCTGGTGGTGCCACTAATTTAGCCTGGGAAAATCATGCGGTTTTTCTAAACAGAGAAGGACTGGTTGATGGTTACACGGCTTCACAAGTGAGGAATGTAACTTTCATGAATGCTATAATTGCTTACTTTTTTAACCTGCAGGGACCTGCATTATATTTAAATACGGCTTGTTCTACATCACTGGTTGCTATACAGAGAGCTTGTTTAAGTCTTTTGTTGAGAGAATGCGATATGGCGCTGGCGGGAGGTGTAACGATAAATAACAATTTAAATATTGGTTATCTCTACCAGGAAGGTATGATTAATTCACCGGATGGGTACTGCAGAACTTTTGATGCACAGGCTAACGGAACTGTTGGTGGTGAGGGTGCCGGAGTCATACTGTTGAAGCGTCTGGAGGATGCGATCAGGGACAAGGATAATATTCAGGCGATTATCAAAGGCGGGGCGATTAATAATGATGGAAACAATAAGCAGGCTTTTGCTGCACCAAGTGTAAACGGGCAATATAAAAATATTATTAAGGCCTTAAAAACAGCAGGAGTAGAGCCTTCGACTGTTGGTTTTATAGAAACTCACGGGACAGCCACACCATTGGGAGATCCCATAGAGGTGGAGGCTTTAAGCAAGGCTTATCAAACTTTAAATCTAAGTAATTTTTGTGCTTTAGGTTCTGTAAAACCAAATATTGGTCATTTAGATATGGCTGCGGGAGTTGCCGGACTGATTAAAGCGGTTCTGGCATTGAAAAATAAATCTCTGCCCCCGGTAATCAATTATGAACAGCCTAACCGGAATATTGATTTTGAAAACTCTGCATTTTATGTAAATCAGGCGTTAAAACCATGGAATAAGATGAATGGCCGTTTGCGCAGGGCAGCTGTAAATTCTCTGGGAATTGGCGGTACTAATGCGCATGTTATTCTGGAGGAAGCACCATTTTTAAAACAAACGCCTGATCTGGCTGAATTTAAATTGCTATTGTTTTCGGCTAAATCTAAACAATCACTTTACCGGTATCTGGAGAAGTTCCTTTATTTTCTTGAAAATGAGGAGGAAGCTAAATTGGAGGATATCGCCTATACTTTACAAATAGGCAGAAGCAGTTTTTCGCATCAAAAAGCAGTAGTCTGTAAGGATAGAGAGGAGGCGAAGCAATTATTAAAGGATCTATTGACAACAACATCTTTTGATACTGAAGAAAACCAAAAGCCGAAGGTAGTTTTTATGTTCTCTGGTCAGGGCTCTCAATATGTAAATATGGGCAAAGACCTTTATTTGAATGACTCTTATTTTAAAGGGGTCATGGATAAATGCTTTGAAATTGCAGAGACGCTTTGTGGTAAAGATTTGTCAGCAGTTTTGTTTAATGCCCGCCCTGAGTATAATGACCTGGATCATACTGAATATACACAGCCATGTTTATTTATCATTGAATATGCTTTAGCAAAGACTTTGATGAACCTGGGGATTACACCTGATGTGATGATTGGTCATAGTATAGGTGAATATGTGGCTGCTTGTATCAGTGGGGTTATTTCTTTAGAAGATGCTTTAGCTATTGTCATTAAAAGGGGTGAGCTGATGAGCCAAACCAAAGATGGCCGGATGTTAAGCATCCGCATAACTGAGCAGGTGCTGACCGGATTATTAAAGGATCAGCCTGAACTGGAAATAGCGGCTATCAACAGCACCGGTTTATGTGTGGTTTCGGGAGGTAAAAATGCCATCAGTACTTTTGAAACTTTACTAAAAGAGAGTGGGTTTGAGGCGCAGCCGGTTAAGGCTTCTCATGCTTTTCATTCTTCGTTAATGGAAGATATCAGAGAGAGTTTTGAAAATGAAATAAGAAAGTACAGCTTTAAACAGCCTCAGATACCTTATGTATCCTGTTTAACCGGTCATTTGGTTGAGCTTGATGATTTGGTTAAGCCAGCTTATTGGTTTAACCAGCTCAGGCATACCGTTAAGTTTAAAGAGGGCATAACTCAGATTTTAAAGCTATCAGATCAGTCTCCCTTATTTATTGAGGTTGGGCCAGGCAATGTTTTAAGCAGCTTTTTAAATGCGAACAACGAAATTCAGCCGGAGATTAAAAAGGTAAATCTTCTACGGCACCCAAGACATACTTTAAATGATTATAAATTCTTTTTGCAATCAATTGCTGAATTATGGATTAATGGATTAAAGCTCGATTGGGAGAAATTATACGGCGATCAAAAGGGAAAAAGAATTTCAGTACCGACCTATGCTTTTGAAAAGTTAAAATATCCTGTTAAGGTAGATACAAAGAGGTTATTATCTAAACTAACTGAAAGCAAAATTCCAGATGAAGCAAGAGGATTTCAGAATTGGTTTTATACGCCAACCTGGAAGCGGGGAAATCACCTTTTACCCGTAAACAGAGCTGTCAATTCCGTATTGGTATTTGCAGATCAATTGGGCATAGTTGAAAGCCTTGCCACATATTTTAATAAAAACGGCACCACGATGGTCATTGTGAAAACAGGAATAGAGTTTTCAGAAGAATCCAGTGGCGTATTTACTATTCATCCTGAAAAAGAAGGTGATTACGATAATTTAATGGCCACACTTTTCAACCGAAACCAGGTACCTGATAAAATTATTCATGCATGGTCGGTTGGTAAACAGGAGGTCACAGTATTTGATCCTCTGGATTGCTATTTCTTCAGTCTTGTAAAACTAGTCAGATCTATCGGAAACATAGGGGGCGGAGTGACTGGTAAAGAAATTGTACTCCTGACCAATGATCTGTTCAAAATCTCTGGATTTGAAAAAAGTATCCTCAGTAAATCATTAGCATCTGGCTTATTAAAAGTACTGTCTCAGGAATATCCAACAGTCCTGACCAGTCATATTGATATCACGCTGAAAGAAAAGTATTTCAGAAAAAATCCTAAACAGTTATTTCATGAAATTGAAAACCGTAGTTCAGGTAAAGTAATTGCTTTAAGAAATGGCTCCAGATGGGTCCAGTCTTATGAGCAATTAAATGATAACGCTTTTGGTAAAGATACTGGAGTAATTATCAAAGAAGGAGTTTATCTGGTTACCGGAGGTGTTGGGAAACTGGGTTATGTAATTTCAAAATATCTGCTGGAAAATTTTCAGGCGACAGTGATCTTGCTGGGAAGAACAGATTTAGAAAAAGTAGCGGAATATACAGACGAACATAAGGCAAGTATAGAAAAAGCTGTAGATGAAAAAATAGAGAGATTAACGGCGCTTAAACAATTGCCGGGCAGAGTATTTTATTTTAAATGCGATATTGGTAATGCAAGTGATTTTACCGGAGTCAATGAACGGATCGAAAGAACTTTAGGAAAAGTCAATGGTGTATTTCATGCAGCAGGTATCACTGAAACTACACAGACTGATCATTTAAGGCAAACTGTTCAGTTTACCACTGCTGATTTTCAGGATCAGTTTAAACCAAAAGTAGAGGGTTTAAACGTGTTGGCCAGTATATACAAAAAACAAGATCTGGATTTTTGTATACTAATCTCTTCTATCTCTTCTATTCTGGGTGGTTTAGGTTTTGCGGGATATGTCCCGGCCAATACCTATATGGATTTTTATATTAATGCACACAAATCCAGTAGTAAATACAAGAATTGGATAAGTGTGAATCTGGATGGTTTAGATTTTAGTCTTTCGGCGGTAAACAGTCATCTTAATGAAGACGATGTAATTCGTGTATTGGAGAAAGTTCTGGGATTCAGACATCTGCCGCAAGTAGTTATCTCTAAAACTGACCTGCATGTTAAAATAGAGAATTGGATTGATAAAAAATATATTCTGAATGATAGTGAAGACAATCTTACAGCAGATGAATATAATTTGAATCAGGAGGCAGATAAACTGCTTTCTATGGAAGAAAGACTGCTCAGATTATGGCAGGACTTTTTTGGTAAACCATCTATTGGTTTAAATGACAACTTTTTTGACATTGGTGGTGATTCTTTGAAGGCACTTACGCTGATTGGCAGGATACAAAAAAACTTTAATACCAATATCTCTATCAAAGATTTTTTTGATCATGCAACGGTGCTGGATCTGAGTGAAATTATAAAATCCCAGCAAACAACTGCTGAAGAGGAAGAAGATAAAGCTGACCATTTCTTTTCTATTCCTAAGTCTGAGGTTAAAGAATATTATCGCTTGTCTTCTGTTCAGAACCGGCTATATTTTCTCTATGAATTTGACCGTGCTTCTTTACTATATAATATGCCCAGAGTGATCCGCTTAAAAGGTAAGCTTGATCCTCAGCTGCTGGAAGGGGCTTTTCGTCAATTGATTCTTCGGCACGAGATTCTTCGCACTTCTTTTGTGCTTGTGGGAGGGGACCCTTATCAGCATATCGTTGAAGATTTTGATTTTGAGATTACCAGATATACTTGTCCTATCAGGGAGGAAGAAGCTGTGATTAATAAGTTTATTCATCCTTTTGACCTTGGAAAGGGGCCTCTGTTACGTGTAGGACTGATTGAACTGGATACTGATCATTATCTTTTGATGGTTGATATGCACCATATCGTAATGGATGGGGTTTCTCAGGGTATTCTGATCCGTGACTTTATGGCTTTGTATAATGGAGACCAGCTTCCTGAACTACGTTTGCAATACCGTGATTATGCAGAATGGCAGCAGGATAATGGACAGCAGGAGCGGTTAAAAGATCAGCGTTTGTTCTGGCTTAATGTATATGAAGAACTACCGGAATCACTGAACCTGCCTCTAGACTATGTACGTCTTGCAGACAGGAACAGAGAAAGTGCTAAGGTGGTTTTTGAAATTGGCAGTAAACAGACACAACAATTGAAATTACTGGCAGAGCAGCAGGGCGGTACGCTTTTTATTGTTTTGCTCGCTTTATATAATATTCTGCTCAGCCGTTTAGGCAACCAGGAAGACATTGTCATTGGTGTACCTACTGCAGGCAGGCCGCATACGGATGTAGAAGAAATGCTGGGCATGTTTGTAAATACCCTGGCGATGAGAAATTATCCGATAGGGGAGCTACGGTTTACTGAGTTTTTAAGAGATGTAAAAAAACGAAGCCTTCAATATTTTGATAACCAGGACTATCAGTATGAAGATTTGATTGACGAGCTCAAAGTAGAGCGGAGTTTAGATCATAATCCGCTGTTTGATGTAATGTTTGCCTACGAAAACCTGGAAGAAATGGTTTTAGAGCTACCAGGACTTCAACTGGAAAGCTATAGCCGCGAAGAATTGGTTGCTAAGTTTGACCTTGTTTTTACAGCTAGTGAAAGAGATGGAAAGCTGCAGCTTAATTTTGAATACGCAAAAGATTTATTCACAACTGAAACGATGAACAGGCTGGCAGGATATTATCAGCAAATCGTTTCCTCAATTACTGCAACACCAGATATATTGTTAGGTGATATTGAAATACTTTCAGCACAGGAGCGTCAACGTTTATTAGTAGATTTTAATGGGCAGGCTGTTATTTATCCGGCAAATAAAACAGTGATAGAACTGTTCGGGGAACAGGCCGGGAAGACGCCTGGTCATCTGGCTGTGATTGGTGAAAATGTAAGCCTGACGTACATAGAACTGGAGGAAAAATCTAACCTGGTTGCCCATTATTTAATAAAAAATGGAATTACTCTGGGAGACATTGCAGGTTTATATATGCAAAGATCACCTCAGATGATTGTTTATTTATTGGGGATACTGAAAGCTGGCGGAACTTTTCTGGCCATAGATCCGCATACCACTCAGAACAGGGTAAAAGAGTTCGCTGAACAATCTGGGATGACCTTGCTGCTAACGGATATAGAATTTGATGTTTCAGTGATACCGGTTACTGTACTGCATGTAAGTCAGGACTCTCATTTAAATGATCAGACGCTCTCAAAAGGACGGATAGAAACTGTTGTTGCTGCAGATCAGCCTGCTTATATTATCTATACCTCGGGTAGTACAGGTGATCCAAACGGGATACTAATTAACCACTCCTCTTTACTGGATTATTCGCTCACCTTTAAAAACTACTTTGGGCTGAATGAGCAGGATAAAATTGCACAGCAAGCCTCTTTATCTTTTGATACTTGTATTGAAGAAATTTTCCCCATTTTAATTTCGGGTGGAGCAATGGTTATTCTTCCGAATGGAGGTTTAGATATTGATGCGCTTTTTGAAGCGATAGAAATCCACCAGATCACTGTGCTGAGTTCTGTTCCTCTGGTGATCAATGAAATTAACAGCCGCTGGGATGAATTGAGTAATCTCCGCATTATTATCAGTGGCGGGGACCTGCTTCAGAAAGAGCATGTAAGTAATTTGATTGGTCGTTATCAACTCTATAATACTTATGGCCCATCTGAATCTACAGTATGTATCACTTATAATAAGATTTCCACTGAAGAAGATATCTCTTTGTTAGGCAGGCCGATAGCAAACCGGTTTGTTTATATCACGGATAAAAACATGAATTTATGTCCAACTTCTACTTACGGTGAACTATGTGTTTCCGGGGCTGGGCTGGCAAGGGGATATTTGAACAATGAAAAACTAACAAATGATAAATTTGTAGACCATCCATTTAGAACTGATGGAGATTCAAAACTTTATAAAACAGGTGATCTGGCCAGATGGCTGCCTGACGGAAATATAGAATTTCTTGGTAGAAAAGATAATCAGATCAAAATAAGAGGATTTCGTGTAGAGCTGAATGAAATCCAGAAAAAATTGTCAAAATACGAGGGGATACAAGATGTAATTGTTTCTTCGGGAGATCGGTTTGGTGAGAAGTACCTGGTTGCTTATTATGTTTCAATCCTTGAAATACCGCCTGTTGAACTGAGAAACTACTTGTTGGAAATACTTCCAAATTATATGGTTCCCGCTTATTATTTGCGTTTAGACCAATTTCCAGTTAACAAAAATGGAAAGATCGATACGAAACTATTACCACCTGTAGTTTTAAGCGCGGTTGAAATAACTACTGCCGCTGAAAATGAAACCCAGCGTAAACTTATCATATTATGGTCTGAAGTGCTTCATATCGATCAGAATATGATTGGGACAGAGAGTAATTTTTTTGATCTGGGCGGACATTCTTTAAGTCTGCTGAAGCTTACCTATAAAATTAACCAAACATTTAACCTCGATTTATCGGTAGCAAAAATGTTCAAGTATCCTACCGTATCCTCTTTAGCCAGTTTAATCGATAAGCCAGATAATTTTTCAGTAGAAAACTATAATTCTGAGGTCAAAGAAGAGATCGATCAGATGCAGGACACATTTGCACTATTAGCTGGCAGAAACGAAGAAAATAATTAATATGACAAAATACTCAGGATTAGAAATAGCTGTTATAGGAATGTCAGCCCGTTTTCCAAAGGCAAAAAATATAGCTCAGTATTGGCAGAATATACAAAATGGAGATGATTGTATTAGCGACTTTACAGATGAGGAGCTATTGCAGGCTGGTGTAGCTCCTGAACTGCTTTACAATTCATCTTATATCAAATCGGGCGGTTATCTTGCTGATAAAAAGTATTTTGACTACAAGTTTTTTGATTATAAGCCTAATGAGGCCGAATTACTTGACCCGCAGATTCGTATATTCCATGAATGCTGCTGGGAAGCTTTAGAAGACAGCGGATATAACAGTTTTGATTATCCCGGTAAAATCGGACTTTATGGAACTGGCAGTAATAATCTGGGATGGGAAATATATGCCCGTTTAAAGAACAGGGAATTGATGCTGGATGAGTATAGTGTTGATTTATTATCCAGTATTCATTATTTATGTTCCAGGGTTTCCTATAAACTCAATTTAAGGGGACCATCATTATTCGTACATACTGCCTGTTCCTCTTCCTTACTTGCCATTAATAAGGCATGTACTGCATTATTGATGGGAGAATGTTCTCTGGCAATAGCCGGCGGAGTGAGCTTAATCAATAATTCGAAACGGGGTTATCTTTATGAACAGGGAATGATCTATGCTAAAGATGGCAGGTGCAAACCATTTGATGCGGATTCTAGCGGAACTATTGGTGGTGAGGGAAGTGGAGTGGTTATCCTTAAGAAACTGAAGGATGCCATAGCAGATGGTGATCATATTTATGCAGTGATTAAGGGAAGTGCAGTAAATAATGATGGAAATGATAAAGTTGGTTTTACAGCACCCAGTATAAAAGGCCAGAGAGATGCCATAGTTAAAGCCCAGCGGATGGCAAATGTTCATCCAGATACGATAGGCTATATAGAAACACATGGGACAGCTACTAATTTAGGGGACCCGATAGAAATAGAAGCTTTAAATGAAGCCTTTCAACTGAACGGTAGTAATTTAAAGGCTAACCAATGTGCCATCGGGTCTGTAAAAGCAAATATCGGACATCTTGATACTACAGCGGGTATAGCCAGTTTTATTAAAGCAGTACTGGCCTTAAAACATTCAAAGATTCCACCCTGCGTAAATTTTACAGCGCCAAACCCGAAGATAAATTTCAAATCTGGACCTTTTTATGTCAATAATAAATTACAGGACTGGCCTGTTTCTGCTAACCCTTTCAGAGCAGGTGTGAGCTCTTTTGGTATTGGTGGAACAAATGTTCACCTGATACTGGAACAATTTGTTGGTGAAGTGGTCTTGAAAAAGGAGAAAGACAACGATGTTTTCTTATTGCCGATCTCAGCGAAATCTCCTGAGAGTTTAGGTAACCATATTAAATCATATAGTCATTTTTTAAAGGATAATCTGGTAGATATGGCAGACTTTGCTTACAGCCTGCAGGTGGGTAGAATGCATTTCAATTACCGTAAAATGCTGGTATGCCATAATAAGGAAGAGGCGATGTTAAAACTGACTGACCCTGAATTTTTATTTAGTGAACCCCTGCCTGAAATTAACAGGGAGCCAAATATTGTGTTCATGTTTCCTGGACAAGGTACACAATATACCGGAATGTATAAGGCGCTTTATGATCAGGAACCTGATTTTAAAAAATTGGCAGATCAATGTTTTGAAATTTCCAGGAAATATACAAATGCTGACTTATATGAGATCTGGCTTGGACCTGATCGGGATGGTGGACTCCATGATATTCATCAGACTCAATATACGCAACCTTTACTCTTCATTTTTGAATATACGCTTGCCAGGCTGGTGATAGATTGGGGTATACAACCCAATTACATGATTGGACATAGCTTAGGAGAATATGTTGCTGCTTGTTTAAGCGGAGTTTTTACACTGGATACGGCGATCCGCTTAGTTATTGCAAGGGGAGAGTTAATTGCTACAACAGCATCGGGTGCTATGTTAAGTGTACAAACGGGGGCTGGAAAATTAATTGGATATCTGAACGAATTTGAAGGGGTAGAAATTGCTGCGATTAATAGTGAACTATCTGTGGTAGTATCCGGAACGGAAAGTGGAATTGGAGAGCTGGAAAGGAAATTAAATTTAGCAGGATATCTGACAAAAAGGTTACTGACTTCTCATGGGTTTCATTCTCATTTAATGGAAGATATATTAAATGACTTTGAACTAAATTTTGAGTCTGTGACGATGGGGAAACCCGATATACAGTTTATTTCAAATGTGAGCGGAAATTTAGCAACACATGAACAGGTTAGCGATTCAGCTTACTGGAAAGAACAAATACGCAAACCGGTTAATTTTCTGAGTGGAATAAATGGGCTCATGGCTATGGAAAATACAATTTTCATTGAATTGGGACCTGGTAATACCTTAACGAACTTTATCAGAGATAATAATCTGCTCAAGAAAACGCATACGCTGATCAATACGGTGCGCAATAGAAAACAGGTTTGTGATGACAGGGAATATCTGTATGGAAAAATTGGTCAGCTCTGGCTAAATGGCGTTAAAATAAAATGGTCTGGTTTTGCCGCTCAGGAAAAAAGATCAAGAATCTCTTTGCCGACCTATTCATTTGCCAGATCAGCGTTTGAAGCTGATATCGATATTGAGAAAATATTAGGTTTTGGAGCCGGAACAACACTGGCCCCTCAATTCAATGGTAGTGCTGAAGAAACAGCAGCTGTGTTGACAGGGGAAAAGGCCTCTGTTAATGGATCAGATGAGCTTTCAAAGGAAACTGATCTTGCACCTGAAGATATTATACAACAGCTGTTTGAAAAGATTTTTGGCCGCAAAGGAATCAGTCATTTTGAGAATTTTTTTGAAATTGGTGGTGATTCTATTACAGCTATACAACTTAAGAATTTAATATATAATGAGTTGAAGGTTAATATATCTGTGAATGAAATATTTGAAAACCCTGTAATCTATGATTTGTCTTTACTGGTTAAAGCACATCAGCAAGTGCCGGAAAATAGTTTGAATACTTTATTGAACCGGGACCAGACTGCAAGCCGTTATACGGCTTCTCCAGCTCAGAAAAGGATATATTTTCAACAGATACTAGACGAATCAAGTACAATATTTAATATTTCAGCTGCGCTTAAAACTGAAAAAAGTATTGATGTCTATCAATTGATTCAATCTCTGGATCGGTTAATTGAAAGACATGCGGGGTTGAGGACCAGCTTTCAACTGGAAAACGGAGATCTTTTACAACGGATTGAGGCGGAGTGGGATCTTGATTTTGAGAACTTAACAGGGAAATTTAAAAATGTAGAAGAAGCCTTTAAGACTTTTGTTCGTCCTTTTGACCTATCTGGTGGATCTTTGGTTCGCTTTGGACTGATAGAAGAAAGTCTGACCAGTATTTTATTTATTGACGTACATCACCTGGTCTGTGATGGTTTATCTCTGAATATTCTGATCCGTGATTTCTGTGAGCTCTTTTTGAAAAGAGAATTGCCTGCACCAGGTATGAATTATATTGACTATTCCATCTGGCAAGCTGAAAATTTAGATTTTAATAAACAAAGGGCTTATTGGAAAGCAGAGCTTTCAGGTGATTTACCACAGCTAAATTTCCCTAAACTCACGGAGGAAAAAATATTTTCTGCACATCAGGCATCCAGCGAAACATTGCGGATAAATGGAGAACTGTATCAGGAAACCAAAAAGCTATCCAGGTTAAGTGAGACCACCGACTTTATGTTGCTGCTGGCCATCAGTAGTGTGCTTTTATCGAAGTTATCTGGAAATCAGGAGATCATTATCGGTACTGATGCTTCGGGAAGAAGTATCCCTGAATTTGAAAATATCGTAGGCACTTTTGTGAATATACTACCTGTGCGGAACAGAATTGATGAGGAAGATACTTTCGATGTGTTTTTAAATCAGGTGAAACATCAGGTGATGGCTGCTTATGAAAATCAGGATGTTCAATTTGATGAAATGATTGAACTGGCAGATCAAAAATCATTGCTGACCGCAAACCCGATTTTTGACGTTCATTTTTCTTTTTCAAATACTTTTACGGCGAAGGCACAACTGACTGAGCTAAGGATCAGTCCTTTAAATTTAGATATTCAGGCAACGACAGAATATGAACTAAAGATAGAGATCAGAGAAGCTGAAGGATACTTTGATGTGGTATTCATTTATGACAATGAGGTTTATGATCAGGAGTTCATCCAGATTTTTACCCTGTACTTTAAGAACATTACAGCAGCCATTACCAGTAACAGGCTGGTTAGAATTGGTGATATCGCACTATAATATCCGTTTGATAATAAACCTAATTTTTTATATAAATACTAAGACAAATGTGCGGAATATGTGGATTCATAAATTTTGAGAGATGTGATATTGAGACAAATAAGCATGTGATCAGAAAAATGACTGAGAAATTGCAGCATCGCGGACCGGATGCAGAAGAGGTAATGGTTTTCGATAATATTTCTTTAGGTTTTACCAGATTGAGCATTATTGGAATAGACAATGGAATGCAGCCTATTGCCAATGAAGATGAATCAGTGGTATTGATCTGTAATGGTGAAATATTTAATTACATAGAGTTAAGAGAGCAGTTAAGACAGCGGGGACATCGTTTCAGGACAAATTCGGATGTGGAAGTTATCCTTCACCTTTATGAGGAACAGGGGATGGACTTTCTCAATCAGCTGAATGGTCAGTTTGCCTTTGTTATATACGATAAGAAAAAACGAAAGATGTTTTGTGCGCGTGATCAGTTTGGAATTATCCCATTTTATTATACGTCATTCAATCACACTTTCATTTTCGCTTCTGAAATCAAAGCAATTCTGCAGTTTCCTGGTTTTGATCGTCAGGTGGATCTTACAGGACTTGATCAGGTTTTTACTTTTGCTGGTTTAATTAGTCCCCGGACGATGTTTAAAGGGGTTCATAGTTTAGAGAACGGTCACTATCTGGAAGTAGATGAGACAGGGAAAATAGCAAACACTGAATATTGGGATCTGATCTACCCGGAAGGAGAAATTGAATATGGGAATAAATCAGAAAGTGAGTATACAGAAGAATTGGAACAATTATTTGAAGATTCTATTGCTTTAAGGCTCCGGGCAGATGTACCCTCTGCATTTTATGTAAGCGGGGGGTTGGATTCTTCTATGATCTTAAAAAAAGCGAGCAGTATTTTGTCTGGTAATAAGCTGGAAGGTTTTTCTATAGATTTTGTTGATTCTTTAAATTCAGAATCACAGTATCAGAAAATTATAGCGGAAAGTACCAATGTAAATCTTCATCAGAAAATGTTTCAGTTTAATGATATCACTACCAGATTGAAACAGTCTATTTATCATAGTGAATGCCCGATTAAAGAAACCTATAATACTTCTTCGCTGGTATTATCTGAAAGCGTAAGGGCAAGGGGAATGAAGGTCGTGCTGTCTGGAGAAGGCGCTGATGAGTTTTTTGCAGGATATGTAGGTTATCGTTTTGATAAAATGAGACAAGAAAAGCTGATCACCAATACGGCTTCTGAGCAGGAGCTGGAAATCAGACGGGCGCTTTGGGGTGATACTGATCTTTTTTATGAGAAAGATTACACTTCTTTTGAAGCGGCCAAAAAGGAAATCTATTCAGCTGCAGTAGCAGAAGTTTACCAGGATGTACGTTGTCTTAATCACTTTATAATTGACAAAAGTAAAATTGCAAACAGAAGTATTGTAAATAAAAGAGCCTATATAGATTATAAGCTGAGGCTGGTAGATCATTTAGTTTCAGATCACGGAGATAAAATGGCGATGGCAAATTCAATTGAGGTCAGATATCCGTTTTTGGACAAAAATCTGATTGAATATTCTACCAGACTGCCTTGTGACCTTAAATTAAATGGTTTCACTGAAAAATACATCCTTCGGAAAATGGCTGAAAAGTTTGTTCCGGAACAAATTGTAAATAAAGAGAAGTTCCATTTTATTGCACCCGGAAGTCCTGAATTATTAAGACAGGATATTGAATATTTTAATGACTTACTCTCTTTTGATTTGATCAAAAAGCAGGGTTTCTTTAATCCTGATAAAATTGAGGCCCTTAAAAACGAATACAGGAAGCCAGATTTTACCATCAATGCCCCCTATGAAAATGATCTGCTGATCACGGTTTTAACCTTCGGTATTCTCCACGAAACCTTTTTTGAATAAACTATTTAACCTGACCTAGAAAAAAAGAATATGATTTTTCAAAATGAACTTATTCAATGCCTTAAAAACGGAGGCACAAGAACCGCTATAGCCTTTGGAAAAGAGAAAGTCTCTTATGCTGAACTTTTTGCCAATGCTAATAAAATAACCAGCTTTTTGCTTCGGAAAAACTTACAAAAGGAGACTTTTATTGGAATTATGCTAACAGACAGGTTATCTGTTATTTATTCATTAATAGGGATTTCTAATTCAAGATGTGTATTTGTTCCTATTGATCCTGCTTTGCCTGCAGAACGCTTAAATCTGATCAAAGAAAAGCTGGACCTGGCTCATATCATTACTTCAAACCTGGATAAACGTCTGGATTTAGCAATAACAAACCAGTATTTTATAGAAGATATTTTTAAAGAGGAAAATGATAGTTTGCCATCTTATCCGGATTTTGAGGAGAATGATAGTTTATATGTATATTTTACTTCTGGATCTACTGGCGTACCGAAAGGGATTGTCGGTAAAAATGCGAG
Organism: Pedobacter cryoconitis; assembly: GCF_014200605.1. Classification (GTDB taxonomy): domain Bacteria; phylum Bacteroidota; class Bacteroidia; order Sphingobacteriales; family Sphingobacteriaceae; genus Pedobacter; species Pedobacter cryoconitis_B. The sequence continues at coordinate 1,106,690 of NZ_JACHCE010000001.1, forward strand.
TTTAGTTCATTATCTGAAGTGGCAGATTAAAGAGTTTAATATCGATGATTCTTTTAGGTTCAGTCAGCTGATAACACCTTATTTTGATGCCTTTTTAAGAGATGTTTTTGTTCCGGTGTTTGTAAACGGATGTATTTGTATTCCAGAACTCACACCTGCAATATGGTCTCCTGAAAATATTATTTCGTGGTTGCAGGATTCAGAAATCAATTTTGTTCATTGTGTGCCTAGTGTTTTTAAGGCGCTGAACCAAAAAGATCAGCTCAAAGCTGATAATTTTCCGGCATTGAAATTTGTGCTTTTATCCGGTGAAAGAATTTACCCTGCGGAATTGAAAGATTGGTATTCAATTTTGGGAGAACGCATTCAGCTGGTCAACTTATATGGTACAACAGAAACTACCCTGATCAGCAGCTTTTATCGGATTAAAAAAGAAGATGTGAGTAAGAGCCGCATACCTATAGGAAAACCTATAGATGATACCTTAATTTATGTAGCTGATAAGAATTTAGTGGCCTGTAATAAGCTTGTGGTTGGTGATGTTTATATCATTTCTGATTTTATATCTAAGGGATATCTGAAGGATGATTTGTTGAATGAAGAGAAATTTATTGCCATTGAACCGGTAACAAAAGATCGCAGGACAGCATTCAAAACAGGAGACAAAGCCAGAGTCTTACTTTCTGGCGAAGTAGAGTTATTGGGTAGAGAAGACAGGCAGATTAAGTTGCGGGGGATTCGTATTGAACTGGATGAAATTGAAAACGTCATTTCAGAATTTCCAATGGTGAACAAGGCCCTGGTTATTGTGCAGAATAACAATGAGATCTATACTGCTGAAAGTGGAGATTTACAAGGAGAGTGTTTTCTGACAGTTTTTCTGGAAAGAGCCCCTGGTGTAACCCTGGACGTGAAAACATTGGAAGTAGAAGTCAAAAAGCTTATCTCGCTTAAACTGCCTTCTGCGCTGATTCCTTCTAATATTATAGAGCTGGATGCTTTTCCATTAAATAGCAATGGGAAATTAGATTATAAGCATTTACAGGGCCTGTTAAGTAACCAGAGAGAAATCCTGATACCTGATGGTCCGGTAGAAGAAAAGTTATTGGAAATCTGGCAGGAAATGTTTTTGGATAAAACGATTTCAACTGATGACAGCTTTTTAAAAATAGGAGGTAATTCTTTGTCTTTGATGCGCCTGACTTCAAAAATTTATACTGCTTTTAATGTTCGGTTTCCATTGCATGTTTTGTTTAACACACTGACAATTAAAGCGCAGGCAAATTTTATTAATAAATCTGCTGGTGATGATGCTTATAAAATAAGAAAAGCGGAGCCTAAAGCGCTTTATGCACTCTCTTCTTCTCAAAGCCGTTTATATTTTCAATATGAAATGGACCGGGCAAGCCTTGCTTATCATTTGCCGCTGGCCTGGACATTAAAGCAGGCTATCAGTTATGAACGTATTGAAAGTATATTTTCTGCACTGGTAGACCGCCATGAAAGCTTACGTACCCGTTTTGTGAATACGGATGGTATGGTCAGACAAAAAATTGAAGACCATTTTCCTGTAGCACTTGAAATCATTAAGTGTGACAAAGGACAGGTAGACGATGTGATTTCTGATTTTATCAGACCTTTTGATCTGTCAAACGGACCATTGTTCAGGATTGGTATGCTTGAACTGGAAACAGGCCTTCCGATTTTATTATTTGATATGCACCACATTATTTCTGATGGAATTTCGGAAGGAATATTATTCTCTGATTTTATGTCGCTTTTACAGGGAGATGATTTAAAACCACTGGTTTTGCAATATAAAGATTACTGCGAGTGGGAAGCTAAGTTCAGACTTACAGATAAATATATTAATAACAGGGAATACTGGATAAAAAAACTGGATAAAAGACCCGGTAAAATTGATTGGCCTTTGGGTGGTAAAAAGAATAAAGCTGATGCTTTATTGCAGGGAGGAAGTCTTGATTTTGAGATAGATTATGCAATAATAATGACGTTGGTTGACCGCTTTAAAGCCGATAATTGTACACCGTCATCGGTACTGTTTGCTACGTTTGTTACCTTTTTATCGCAGTTAACAAATCAGAATGACTTTATCATTGGCACTAATACTTCTGGCAGATTGCAGGAAGAGATGGAGAAAGTAGTAGGCATGTTTGTGAAAACAATACCGGTAAAAGCATCATTAGATGTTGATTTGATGTTTGAGGACTTTGTGAAAGAAACACATAAAAATTTAGTTGAAGCAAATAACAGGCAGGTTTATGATTTATCTGACATCGTTACTGAAGTTAAAAGAAATGACAAACCGGGCGAACATAATAACCAGGGTTTGTTTGAAGTGATGTTCGTTTTCCAGAACCAGGATATGGTACTGGAAATAGAGAATGCTTATTTTGAAACTTATGAACTGAGTACTCCGGAAGCTAAATTTCCGCTGAGCTTAACGATTATGGAAGGTAAAGACTCTTTCCGTTTCAACCTGGAATATTCCCTGGATTATTTTACCACCGATGATGCCAGTTATCTGATAGAAAGATATCAGTCTATTGTGACCAGGATCTCTGCGAATTTAAAGTATACAGTACTTGATCTGATTGATGATAGTGACGACCAGAATTCATTGATCATTAGTGATCTGAACATAGGTTTCTAAATTATTTTATTTATAACGGTATGACTATGAAAAATGAATCTAATCTGAATTTAGACAGACTTGCAACGAATCAGAAAATAAAATTAAAAAGATACTGGACAGATCGCCTGAAAGATTTTCAGCTGAATACTTATTTTGAGGCCAATCGGGAGCTTGAGTTAGGGCTGGATTTGCCTTTATCAGGTTATGACGAATTTAAAATACCTTTTCCGGAGCGTCTGTCCCTGAAAATTGAGAAGATGTCTTCTTCTATATTAGGAAAACAAATGATTGTGCTGGGGTCACTTTCAGTTCTCGCTAATAAGTACTCATCTGCAGAGGATATAGGTATTTTTAGTCCGCTTTCGACTCTTAATGAACAGAATCAGATCAATAGTGAGAATTTTGTATTGAATAGGTTTTCGGAATTTGAGGGATTGAATTTTAGCAATTTCCTTCAAAAAGTAAAAAATAATCTGCTGGATGATTTTAAAAATAAAGGCTATACACTACAGAACTTGTTTGATGAAGAAGATCCTGAGTTTAATGCTGCACCAAAAATTGGATTAGTTATCGCAAACGATGATACGGTTGTGCAGCATGACCATATCAATTTTGACCTGCTGTTTTTACTGCGTGCAGATCGTAACTGGACCTTGTCTGTTAAATATAACAAAGGGGAATTTGATCCTGGATATATTGAAACTTTAGCGGAAAGATATTTCCATCTTACAGAGAAGTTAATTGATGAGCCAGAGGTTATCATTTCGGGAGTAGAGCTGGCTTCTCCTGAGGAAAGACATCAGGTATTGTTCGAGTTTAATCAAAAGCCGTCTACTGTTCCTTTTGATGGGTCAATTATCAGTCTGTTTGAATCACAGGTTAAAAAGAATCCTGAGAAATTGGCTGTAAGTTGCGGTGAATCTTCTTTTTCGTACAGGGAGCTTAATGACCTGGTCAATCAATTTGCCAGGTTCCTGAAAAAGACAGCAGCAATTAAAGCGGATGATTTAATTGCTATAGAATTAGAACGGAATGCCTGGACTTTAGTTGCTATACTCAGTGTTTTAAAAACTGGAGCAGCTTATGTCCCTATAGAGACAGATTTTCCAAAAGACCGGAAAGCATATATCCTGTCTAACAGTAAAATAAAGATTTTAATAAATCAAGAACTTCTGGATCTGTTTAAAGAAAAACAACAGGATTTTTCGAAGAGAAATTTCAATTCCGGTATCCAGCCAGGAGACCTGGCCTATGTGATATTTACTTCGGGCTCAACGGGTCAGCCTAAAGGGGCAATGGTCACGCATGAGGGCATGATAAACCATTTGCTGGTGATGGGGAAGGAACTTCATTTAGATGCGGGAAGTAAGATTTTGCAAAATGCACTTTTTACATTTGATATTTCGGTATGGCAGTTTTTGAATGCACTTATTGTGGGCGGGGAAACTATCATTTATACAAAAGATATTATCCTGAACGTGGAATTGTTTCTAAAGCAATTACATGCCGATCAGGTATCTATACTACAGATTGTACCCAGTTACTTTGGTATAATGCTTGACTTTTTAAAAGAAAACAGGCATCAGTATCAATTTGATTCCTTAAATTATTTATTGGTAACTGGTGAAGAGATTAGCCATGCTTTGTTAAAAAAGTGGTTTAAATTATATCCGGGAAAGGTGGTTGTGAATGCCTATGGTCCGGCCGAAGCTGCGGACGATGTGACGCTTTATTTCATGGACTCGCTACCGCTAAGCTATAATATTCCTGTGGGTAAACCGATTATGAATACGAGGATTTACCTTTTAAATAAAGACTGGAATTTGTGTCCCGTGGGCATTATTGGAGAAATATATGTTTCAGGAATTTGTGTAGGAAGGGGTTATTTAAATGATCAGCCAAAAACAGAAGCGGCATTTTTTATCGATCCGTTTTTTAAGGAGGAGCACCAGAGAATGTACAAAACCGGAGATTTTGGAAGATGGCTGCCGGATGGATCGTTAGAATTTCTTGGACGAAAAGATGATCAGATAAAAATCAGTGGTTACCGGATCGAATTAAGAGAGATAGAGTTTCAGCTGATGCTGCATCCCGGAGTTGCTCATTCCTTAGTTCTTGTTAAAAGGACTGCTTCTGAAGACTATCTGGTCGCTTATTATACTTCGGCTGATGGAACAGTGCCGGATGACCTTAATACTTTTTTAGGCACCAGACTTCCTAAGTATATGATCCCTGCACATTTTATTCACCTGAGCGATTTTCCTGTAAATCCAAACGGTAAGATTGATAAAAAGGTACTTCCGTTACCCGGGGAATTAATTGCCGGAAGTAATTTCAGTGCGCCGGTAACTATGACGGAAGAAATACTTGCAGAAATCTGGTCTGAGATCTTAAATACGGATAAATCCAAAATCAGCACTTCCAAAAGTTTCTTTGAGCTTGGAGGTCAATCGTTGAAAGTAATGGTGCTGGTCAATAAAATATCAAAGCAGTTTAATGTTAACATTACTATTCCTGTTTTCTTTTCTAATCCCACAATCAGAGCGATTAGCCTGCTGATAGAAGAATGTTTATTGGTGACAGAAGAAAATGATAAAGCAGTTCAGAATAAAACTAATCTTATAATTTAAAAGATGAAAGAGCTAATTGATAAATTAATACTGCATAATATTGATATCTCTGTAGTCGGAGAAAATTTAGAATTAAAGATTCCTCAGGAAGGTGAATATAATGCTGTTCTGCAAGAAATAAGAGATAATAAAGCGGCACTTATTTCCTTTCTTAAGGACAGTTATAAACAACAAAAGGGCTTGTCAGTTCCTGTTTCTCCCCAAAAGGAATACTATCAGCTTTCTTCCATGCAAAGAAGATTTTATTTTTTGTATGAACTGGATAAGACTACGCTTTCTTATAATATGCCAGAACTGATCCGCGTAACCGGGGTACTGGATCATGCTTTGCTGGAAAGTGCTTTCAGGAAACTGATTATGCGCCATGAGATTCTGCGGACCTCTTTTGTATTGGTTAATGGAGAACCTTTTCAGCGTGTGGAGGATGATTTTGAATTTCAGATTAATCAATATCAGGTAAAACCTGGGGAACAGGCAAGTGTTACCGATGAATTTGTGCGTCCGTTTGATTTGAGTAAAGGCCCTTTATTGCGCATGGGATTGATAGATTTTGGGAACAATGAATATTTGCTGCTGATTGATATGCACCATATCGTTATGGACGGAGTTTCTCAGGGTATTCTGATCCGTGATTTTATGTCTTTATACTATGGAGAGTCTCTGCCTGAACTGGATTTACAGTACCGTGATTATGCCGAATGGCAACAAAGTGATGCCCGGCAGGAAAGGTTAAAAGCCCAGGAGTCTTTCTGGCTGAAAGTTTATGAAGAACTTCCTGAGACATTGAATCTGCCATTAGACCAGCCCCGTCCTTTGGCACGAAACCATGAAGGAGGAAGAGTTAATTTCGAGATTGGTGAAGAAGAAACATTACGTCTGAGAGCTTTGGCTGAAAAAGCCGGGGGAACGATGTTTATGGTGTTGCTGGCTATATATAATGTTTTATTAAGTCGTTTGGGTAACCAGGAAGATATTGTAGTGGGTATCCCTACTGCCGGCAGGCCACATGCAGATGTAGAAGATATGCTGGGTATGTTTGTTAATACGCTGGCTTTGCGCAACTATCCTCATGGAAATCTCCGTTTTTCTGAATTTTTAACGGAAGTCAGAGATCAGACGCTTCAGTATTTTGATAACCAGGATTATCAGTATGAGGATTTGATTGATCAGCTGAAGGTAGAAAGAAGCCTGGAACGGAACCCATTATTTGATGTCATGTTTGCCTATGAGAATGTAGAGGAAATGCTGCTGGAGCTGCCCGGACTTAAACTGGAAGGATACAGCAGAGAAGAACTGATTTCTAAATTTGACCTGACGCTTACGGCAAGTGAAAGTGGAAATGGGCTACAGTTGAACTTCGAATATGCAAAGGATATTTTTAACGAAGATACGATTAACCGGATTGCGGGTTATTATCAACGTATTGTCTCTGCGGTTACAGCAAATGCAGAGGTGCTGCTGAAAAATATAGCTATCCTTTCTGCAGAAGAGCGTCAGCATTTACTGATAGATTTTAATGGAGAGGAAGTGATTTATCCAAAGGATAAAACAATCATTGATTTGTTTGAAGAACAGGTAATCAAAAACCCGGGTTATATTGCTGCCATTTATAAAGAGGAAGAAATAAGTTATGGTGAATTAGCTGGAAAGGTAAATGGTTTACTAAATACGCTACGTCTGAATGGGATTCAAAAAGGGGATAGAATTGCAATTGTTATTGACCATTCTCCGGAACTGTTAACTGCACTTTTAGCCGTTATGAAGGGCGGTTGTACTTTTGTTCCCATTGATGTGAAATGGCCGCTGGACAGACAGGAATTATGTATTAAAACGGTTGATGCAAGATTGGTGTTATGTCATAAAAATAACCAGCCATTTAAAGCTGAGAACCTGCTGGCTATAGCATACCAGGATATAGAAAGTATAGTGCATATAGAGAAAACTCCAATTGATTTTGAAGATTCGATTTATATCATTTATACTTCAGGTACTACAGGTGTACCTAAAGGAGTGGAAATACCTTATAAAGGTATTATGAACAGGTTATTCTGGATGAATGATTTTTTTGGCGCAGCTACTGCGCTTTCTGTAATACAAACCACAAGGTATGTATATGACAGTGCAGTTTGGCAGTTTTTCTGGCCTTTAATCAATGGTGGTAAAACAATCATTCTTCCTGAAGATTTTGAAATGACGAGTGATAATTTCTGTCAGCTGATTGAACAGCATCAAGTGAGTATGGCAGATTTTATGCCATCGATATTTAATGCCTTATTTGATTATTCCAGCGAACAGGAAGATGTTGCGAATTCAAAACTGAATTCATTAAAATATATTATTCAGGGTGGGGAGGAGCTTTCTGATAAAGTAACCAAAAGATTTATAAAGCATTATTCTTTTATTAAACTGATCAATTTGTATGGTCCAACGGAGGGAAGTATAGGCTGTATTTATTATTTGATAAAAGATAAAATGGTTGGCAAGATTCCAATCGGGAAGCCAATTTCAAATATGTATGCCTGGATTCTGGATACTCATGGAAACCTGCTTCCTGTTGGTGCACCAGGTGAGTTATATATATCCGGAGAAGGTATTGCTAAGGGTTATGTGAATTCTCCGGAACAAACCGCTGAGCGCTTTATCCCAAATCCTTTTGGAAGCGGGAATATGTATAAGACCGGTGACCGGGTAAGGAGACTGAAAGATGGAAATATTGGTTTTATAGGACGTGTCGATAATCAGGTTAAGATTCGTGGTTTCAGAATCGAATTGGGGGAGGTAGAGCATCAATTATCACTGCATCCGGATTTAAGTGATGTTGCAGTAGATTGCAGGGAAAGATCCGGTGATAAATTCCTGGTGGCTTATTATGTTTCGGCAAAAGCTATAAGCACGAATGAGCTTAGGGATTTTCTGTTAATTAAGCTTCCGGAATATATGGTACCTTCTTATTTTGTATTTCTGCAGGCTTTACCCCTGACAGCAGGTGGTAAGATAGATAAGAAGCTGCTGCCTGCTCCCGATGTCCTTTCCGGAGCTGATTATGTAGCTCCTTCAAATGAAGTTGAGCATGCTCTGGTTGATATCTGGTCAGAAATCCTGAGGCTTCCGCCAGAGGCAATCAGTATTACAAAAAGCTTTTTTGAACTTGGGGGACATTCGTTAAGGGCAATGATCCTGATGAATGCCATCTCCAAAAAAATGAAGATATCAATTTCTCTGCGGGATATATTTGTTTACCAGGATATTCGCCGGTTGAGCGCATTTATCCTCCGGCAGGAAGAACAGGTATATCTGCAAATTCCGAAAGCGGATAAACAGACTTATTATAAACTTTCTTCTGCACAGCAGCGGTTGTATTTTATATACGAATTTGACCGGTCTGCTTTGCATTACAATATGGCCAGAATGATCAGGTTAACAGGTGTGCTGAACCGTGATTTACTGGAAACTGCATTTAGGAAACTAATTGTGCGGCATGAGATTCTGCGGACATCTTTTCTTCTGATTGATGGGGAACCTTTTCAGCGTGTGGAGGATGATTTTGAATTTGAGATTAGTCATTATCAGTTGAAACATGGAGAAGAAAAGAAGATCACTGATGAATTTGTCCGTCCGTTTGTGCTTGGAAAAGGTCCTTTGCTACGTGTTGGACTGATAGATTTTGGCGATAATGAGTACTTGTTACTGGTAGATATGCACCATATTATTATGGATGGCGTTTCTCAAAGCATCCTGATCCGTGACTTTATGTCGTTTTATCAGGGAAATTCTTTACCTGAACTGAATTTGCAGTACCGTGATTATGCAGAGTGGCAGCAAAGTGATACCCGGCAGGAACGGCTGAAAATCCAGGAGTCTTTCTGGCTCAGAGTTTATGAAGAATATCCAGAAGCTTTGCACCTGCCGCTATATCAGCCCCGTTCATTGTCAAGGGAACCGGAAGGCGGACAGGTTAGCTTTGGACTTAGTGAAAAGCAAACGCTGCAGTTAAGGTCTCTTGCTGAAAAAACTGGTGGAACCATGTTTATGGTCTTACTGGCGATATACAATGTAATGTTAAGCCGTCTGGATAACCAGGAGGACGTTGTGGTGGGTGTTCCTACTGCTGGCAGATCACATGCGGATGTGGAAGATATGCTGGGGATGTTTGTAAATACCCTTGCTTTACGAAATTATCCGACCCGAAATCTCCGTTTTTCTGAATTTTTAACGGATTTAAGAGACCGGACGTTACAGTATTTTGATAATCAGGATTATCAGTATGAAGATTTGATTTTCAAACTAAAGGTGAAGCGAAGTCTGGAAAGGAACCCGTTGTTTGATGTCATGTTTGTCTTTGAAAATACGGAAGAGTCACTACTGGAGCTTCCCGGACTTAAACTGGAAGCCTATAACAATGAAGGGATGGTTTCTAAATTTGATCTGACGCTGACGGCAAGTAAAAATGGAGAGGGTTTACAGCTGAACCTGGAATATGCAAAGGATATTTTTACCGAAGAGACGATTACGCAGATGGCGGAAGCCTATCAACGTATTGTAGCGGCGGTTATAGCAAATGCAGAGGTCGTGTTAGCAGATATTGATATCCTCTCTGATAAGCAAACAGCTATTAATCTGTTTGAAGAGCAAACCAGTAAAAATCCAGATCAGGTAGTGGTAGTTCATGATGGAAAAAGCCTGACTTATCAGGAATTGAGTGAAAAATCTGATCAGGTTGCTGACTATTTGAAACAGCAAGGAATAGCTGCTGGTGATGTTGTGGGTATAAGTATGAAGAATTCTTCTGCGCTGTTTATAGGTATTATGGGTGTGCTGAAATCGGGGGCTGCATATACACCAGTTGATCCGGACTATCCGGTGGAACAAATTAATCAGCTGATCAATGTCTCAAAACTAAAATTCCTGGTTGTTGATCCTGATTTTAAAGAACAGCCAGGTCTATTGGAAACAGATTATCTGGTACTAGATGATAATTTGAGTGTATTGAGCGCAATTTCAATTGAATAACGGTTAAGAATCAAAATTTTTCCGGATTCTTTTCCTTATAAATGATCATTTTAACTTATCTATCAACTTTCCTGTTGGTATAACATCTTATACAATGAATTTTTTCAACAAGTATAGTTTGATATTGTCTGTACTATTTTGTCTTGTTTCTTTTGAGTCTTTTCCACTAGAAAAAAAAGAAAATCCTTTAACTGATTATCTGGATCAGGAAATAGAGAAAAAGATGGCCCTTGGACATATCCCAGGGCTAAGCGTCGTCATTATTCAGGGGGATTCTCAACTGATTAAACACTATGGGTATTCAAATCTAAAGGATAAAATACCAGTTACCTCTAATACTTTGTTCCAATTGGGATCATGCAGTAAGGCATTTACTGCATTGGCTGTGATGAAGCTGGTAGAAGATGGTTCAATAAACCTGGATAATGAAGTTAAAGTTTATCTGCCCTGGCTTAATTTTAAATACAAAGGCCGGCCAGTTAAAGTTACACTGAGAAATCTGTTACACCATACGAGTGGAATACCCTGGAGCAGTATTGCTAAAATACCTCAGTCCGACGAAAGTAGTTCCCTGGTGAAAACCGTAAAAACGCTTACTGGTCAGGGATTATCCAATATGCCTGGTGAGAAATTTGAATATGCGACGATCAATTATGATGTGCTTGCACTGGTGATACAGGTAGTTACCCATACTGCATTTGAAGATTATTTACAAAAGAATATCCTCCAGGCTTTAGACCTGAATTCGACAACAATAGGGGCACCACTGGATGAACGCAACATGTCTGCGGGTTATAAAATAAGCTTTTTTGAAGCCAGAGAATATAAAGCACCGGTTTTTAAAGGAAATAATGCGGCTGGATATGTAATCTCAGATATAGCTGATGTAAGTAAGTGGCTGAAGTTTCAGTTAGGGATGGTTAATTCTGATTTGTATAAACTGGCTGCGGTTACTCAGGTAGGGGATGAAACTGTACCCGTGAGTAATCAAGCTGCTTATGCCATGGGTTGGGAGGTGTTATATGATGGTACGGGTGAAATTACGCACGGCGGATATAACCCGAACTTCACTTCCTATATTGGCTTTAATCCGAAAAATAAAGTGGGTGTGGCTATTCTGGCCAATTCAAATAGTCCTTATACGCCTATTATTGGGAAGGATATTTTTCAGCTTTTATCTGGAAAAAAACTGAAAAAGGCATCTGCAATAGTAGATGATAACAATGATAAGACCTTTACAATTGTCATTGTGTTATCGGGATTGTATTTCGTCGCGTTATTTAGCTTTTTGGTATTTTCATTGATAGAAGTTATACAGCAAAAGAGAAAATTTGATTTTAATTTCAAGAAAACTTATAAAATCCTGACGGCTATATTTATCGGGCTTCCATTGGTCTATGGGGTTTATCTTTTTCCTGAGGCCATGTCAGGTTTTACCTGGGAAGCGATATTTGTCTGGGCACCTTCCAGTCTGCTTGTTCTGGTTTATGTGATTGGACTGGCTGTTACGCTAACTTATGCTATCTATGTGTTTTTGCTGGCTTTTCCAGCCAAAAGCAACTATAAGAATACGGTACCAACCACACTTCTGCTGTCGGTGTTCTCAGGATTAGCAAATGTATTACTGGTTATTATGGTTACTTCTGTAATCGGATCAGATATCGCATTAAAGTATATCATTTTTTACTACGTTTTATTATTGGGTGTTTATTTACTGGGCCGTAAGTTCGTACAAACGAGATTGATCCTGTTTTCGCGTGATCTTATATTTGATCAGATTAAAAAAATAGTAGAAAGGATATTTTCAACCTCCTTTCAGCACTTTGAAAAAATTGACCGTGGAAAGATTTATACGGTCTTAAATAATGACGTAAACACTATAGGGCAGTCTACAAATACGTTTTTACTTTTGATTACGAGTGGAATCACTGTGATAGGAGCATTTGTCTATTTAGTATCAATTGCATTCTGGGCAGCATTTCTGATTATTTTTCTGATCGTGATTCTTTCTACAGTATATTATCTGGTTTCAAAAAGTACAAACATATATTTCGAAGAAGGAAGGAACGAACGAAATACATATATGGGTTTACTCAACGGAATGATTGATGGGTTTAAAGAGATCAGTTTACACCGGTCACATAAATCGGAATATAGAGACGATGTGATAGGGAGTGCCAGAATTTACAATGAGAAGCAATCCATAGCTGATATCAGATTTGTAAATGCTTTCCTGGTTGGTGAGTCTTTGCTGGTTATTTTATTAGGATTTTCCTCCTTCGGGTTACATAAATTGTTTAATGATATTCCTTTATATACGGTAACGAGCTTTGTCATCATACTCTTATACCTGATTGGACCTATAAATGGTATTTTATCATCCATTCCTGATTTGATGAAAGTTAAAATAGCCTGGAACAGGATTAATAGCTTTTTTCAGGAGATTCCTGTTTCTTCAGTTTCAAACAGTTTTGCTATACAGAAAAAACAGACTTGTGACAAGTTTGAGGTGAAGGATTTGCTGTTTAAATACAAAGGAACAGAACAAGGTAAATCATTTGAAGTTGGTCCAATTAGTCTGTCTATGGAAAAAGGGGAAATTCTGTTCATTATTGGCGGTAATGGAAGTGGAAAGACAACTTTGGCTAAATTACTTTTAGGCTTATATAAACCGGATTCTGGCACGGCCTTAGTTGATGAGGAAGAAATTCCATTTTTTGATATAGGAGAGTATTTTTCAGCAATTTTTAGTCCCACTTACCTGTTTGAAAAAATATATAGCCTTAACAAAGATTTCGATACTTCTGTAGTTCATGATTATTTGAAAACCTTAGATCTTGATCATAAGGTGAAAATTACAAATGGAAAATACAGCACGATTAATCTTTCGGGGGGGCAGCGTAAACGCCTGGCTTTACTGCAATGTTATCTGGAAGATTCTCCTATTTGTTTATTTGATGAATGGGCTGCTGATCAGGACCCTGAATACCGCAAATTCTTTTACAGAGAACTTCTTCCTGAAATGAAAGCACAAGGGAAAATCGTCATAGCGATTACGCATGATGACCATTATTTTGATGTAGCAGATAGAGTAGTCAAAATGAATGAAGGCAAATTAGAAGAAGTAAACAGAATTGAAATTGTTAATCCTTAACTGATATCCTATGAAAATTAAGTTTTTTGCATTATTTACAGGTTGTATTCTTTTCTTAGGAGCGCTCAAAACGAGTGCACAGAAGCCTGATATGTTTATTGCTAATGGAAAAGATATAAACATTGAAAAATTCAATAATAAAATCCTGTATTTGATGGATAGTATTGGAATTCCTGGTGCATCATTAAGTATTATTGAAAACAATAAGATCGTGTATTCCCATACATATGGTTATAAAAATTTTAATGATAAAGTAGTGGCTGACTCCAATACGATATTCGAAGCCTGTTCTTTATCAAAAACATATCTGGTATATGTTACTTATATACTCAGGGAAAAGGGGCTGATTGATTTGAATAAACCAATGTATCAGTACCTGGAAGACAGCAGGCTGGCACATGATCCCCGTTATCGGTTAATTACACCCCTGATGATTCTTCAACATACTTCTGGAATTGAAAACTGGCAGGAAGATAACAACAAGGATGTACTTGAAATTATTGAAGAACCAGGTAAGAAGTTCAATTATTCGGGTGAGGGCTTTGAATATCTGGCAAAAGTAATCAGTAAAATTTTAAATGAACCTTATGAGAGTTATGTGAAAAGGATAGTTCTGGACCCGCTTAATTTAAAATATACATTATTGAAATTTGATTCGGTTGATAAAAATCCGGACTTCTCTTATGGCCATAACTTATTTGGAAAACGCAATGAAAAATGGATTTCGGCTGTTCCATCTCCTGCATCTTCTATCCATACCACTTCAACTGAATATGCGAAGTTTCTAATTTCTTTTTTTGATAAAACGCGATTATCTGAGCGTAGTGTGACTGATATGCTCACCACAAAAGAAAGATTGTATAACGAGCCTGGTGCAGATTATTATATCGCAAATGGTCTGTTTACAATAAAAAACACGGATGATCAACTCGTGAACTTCTCAGGAAGCAATACCGGATTTAAGGCTGATATGCTCTATTCTGTTAAGAATAAAAGAGGATATATATTATTAACAAACAGTGAACTGGGGATTATGTTAAGTCCTGAGATTAATAAAATTAGTACACAGCTTCCGGCTCATGTCTGGTTTAACAATGTAGAGTTCAAAAATCTTGCGTTTTTAAATTCTCTATCTATTGCCTACAGGAAATCTGATAAAGATCAGTTTTTAAAGGAAATAGGACGCATTGTAAAAGATACACCCTCTTTTGATCCGGAGGATTTTGAGTATTTCGTGAGCAGGTTAATGAGAAGTGATAAAGCTACTGCCGAAAGCGTAGCAGAGGTATTGTATAAGCATAATGAAAAATGGCCTTATATGCTTTATATTCTGGGTATGAGTGAATATCAGACACATCATAATTATGCCAAAGCACTGGACTATCTCAAAACAGCCAGAAACCTGAAGTTTACTTCCGGAAATATTGATACTCACATCGCCAGTTGTGAAAAGGAATTACTTACCGCTAAAAAGTAGTCTGAATAAGAGCGTAGTATTTAAAAAACATTGTCTTTTTAAACCATCATAAACTTAAAATTTTTGAAATATGTTATTACCCTATGTTATTGCATTAAATCAAAGCCAATCTGAAAACTTTATCGCGTTTTATAATGAAAACAGAGGTATGATCGAAAAAGAATTAGTAAAGTACGGGGCTGTTAAATTCCAGAATGTCCCACTTCAAACTATTGATGATTTCCAGCAGATTACCAATTCGATCTCTGATAAATTTATCAATTATATCGATGGAAACTCTCCGCGTACAAAATTAACCTCTAATGTTTATACTTCTACAGAGTATGATAAGAGTCAGGTGATTACAATGCATAATGAACTTTCCTATTCTCCTTTATGGCCTAACCAGCTTTATTTTACTTGTTTGGACGTTGCTGAAACAGGTGGTGAAACGCTTCTCGCTGACAGCAGGGAAATACTGGCCGCAATGGACAAAGGAATTGTAGAAGAAGTAAGAAGAAAAGGCGTAAAGTACATTCGCAATTTACATGGTGGTATGGGAATGGGACCATCATGGCAAGATACTTTTGAAACACAGGACAAAGAACAAGTAGAGAAATACTGTAGTAGTAATGGAGTGGATTATCAATGGAATGATTATGATAGTTTGAGTATAATCTACGCTACAAAAGGTATTATTCAGCATCGGAATTCTAATGAATCTGTATGGTTTAATCAAATCAATCAATTTCATCCTTCGCAATTGGCCGCAGATCTTTATGATGCATTAAAGTTAATGTATGACGATGCTTCGGAATTCCCTACCTATGTAAAATTTGGCGATGACACATTGATCAGTGAGGAGATTGTTAAGGAAATAAACAAAACTATAGAGACGGTCACTATCTATCCGGATTGGAACATTAATGAGTTTTTAGTTGTTGATAACGAGATTGTTGCGCATGGGCGTAATTCGTATACCGGTGATAGAAAGGTATTAGTTTCCATGGCAAAGTAAAATTGAAGCATGGATAAACTCAGACTTTTTTGTATACCTTATGCAGGAGGTACTGCAGCGGTTTTTTATAAATGGAAGACGCTGTTAGATGAGAGAATAGAGCTCATCCCAATTGAATTGTCAGGTAAAGGATCCAGATCTCATGAACCTTTATACAACACTATCGAAGAAGCTGTAGATGATATTTATGCTAAAATAAAGGAGCAGATCTCAAATGGATCTTATGTGTTATTTGGTCATAGTTTAGGTGCCTTATTAGCTTATGCCTTAACGGTGAAAATAAGGGACGAAAATGTAAACATGCCCGAACATCTGTTTTTTTCTGGTTTGGGATCTCCTTTTGTGAAAAGGAAAAATAAGAATAAAACCGCTGGTTTAAATGATAAGGATTTCATCAGATCGGTAATTAAACTTGGTGGCACGCCTGCCGGTTTTTTTGATGAACCTGATTTATGCAAAATCTTTCTTCCTTTACTCCGGAACGACTTCAGATTAGCAATGACGGATTTTGCCGGTCAGAAGCCAATTCCATTTAACTGCAATATTTCTATCCTGTTAGGCAAGAATGAAACTATATCACATAAAGCAGCAAAGGCCTGGGAGGATTGTACCACTAAATTATTCAAGCTCCATTATTTTAAGGGAGGCCACTTTTTTATTAATGAAGATCTGGAGGAACTGATCAAAATTATAAATAATGATATTCTGGTCAGTAATGAGGAAATGAATAATTGATATACAATTAAATAAGAGGTCTCTCTTGAACTGAAGAGGGATTTAGTTTTCAGTACATTAATCAAATAAATATATGATTGGTATAGTTGGCGGCGTAGGCCCTTTGGCAGGAGTTGATCTGGTAAGAAAAATAATTGAAGAAACCCCTGCTCATAAAGATCAGGAACATGTACAGGTTGTACTCTTATCTCTTCCGGATTTAATTCCGGACCGAACTGAATTTCTTATTGGAAATGAAAACGTAAATCCCGGAGTACCTATTAGTAAAATTCTTCTGCAATTGGAAAAAGCAGGGGCAGTTGTTGCAGGGATACCATGTAATACTGCACATGCTCCATTAATCTTTAACCTGATACGTGCAGAGCTAAAGAGGTCTGGAAGTTACCTGAAGGTTCTGGATATGGTAGAAGAAACGGCAGTTTCCCTTTTAAATGAACATAAATATCAGAAAATAGGAGTACTATCTACTACCGGGACGCTAAGAACCGGGATTTATAAGACAGTATTAAATAAATATGGTTTTGAAGTATTAGAAGTAGAGAATCTTCAACATCAGGATAAAATCCATGAGGCAATTTATAATCCTTTGTTCGGAATAAAAGCGGTGTCTTCTCCTGTGACTCAGGAAGCCAGAGATATATTGATGAGATCATGTGACGAGTTGATTAACAGGGGGGCCGAGATTATTATTTTAGGTTGTTCTGAAATTTCTATCGCTTTAACAGAGACCTTTATAGGTACATGTCCTTTAATTGATCCGAGCCGTGTACTGGCCAAAGCATTACTTAAATTTATAGGTGTGCCAGAATATTCGGATGCTGATTGCGATTTGTAATTGTCCTGAACTGCCCTTTTGTTTTAACCTATTGACCAGGCATTGATTTGCTGAGTAAATTCTCTTTTAAAATTGTCTGATAAGTTTAGTTTTGAGGTGTCTTTCATGATCACAACCTTGTCCTTAATAATCTCTATATGTTTAAGATTGACGATATACGATTTACTGATACGGCAAAAATCTTGTTTTGGCAAATTTTCATTGGCAGATTTTAAGGTCATATAAATAGTATGAAGATTTTCTGCCGACGTTTTTATCTGTATGTAATTACCAAGAGCCTTTATATATATAATTTCCTGAAAATTGATTTGAAAAGTTGAAGCTGCCTTTCCTTTTAGATTTTTAAGGAAAAAAGAAGTATTGGGGTCGGTGTCTACCTGTGTTTTCTTTATCTTTTCTACAGATTTTAAAAACCTGTTATAACTGAGTGGCTTGGCTAAAAAATCTAATGCGGTAGTTTCAAAAGCAGAAATAGCATAATTTGTAAACGATGAATAGAATATAATGTTTGTATATTCTTCTATTAATTCTGCCAGTTCTATTCCGTTAATTTCGGGCATGTTAATATCCACAAAGGTGATATCTGGAATAATCAGTTTACGTTCAATATAATTTAAAGCGGTTAATGGATTAAGCTGACCGCCTAATAATTCTAATCCTGGAGTTTTTTCAATATAACTTGCCAAAATATCAATGGCATCCTGATTGTCATCAATAATGTAACATTTTATTTCCTTCATCATAGGGAGATTGTAATATTTTTTATTTGCCTTATAATATCATTGCTGTAAATTAATAAACATTATGCATGTGTAAATTACGTAATGTTTTTTAATTATTAATTATAAATAAATTGAAGTGTCGTTTTTTTTATTAAAAAATTTTTTAGTGTCTCCCTGATCATGTTTTTATGATAAAGTTTTTAATTGACATATTTTGGCACGCGGTTTCCTTAATGTAGAGGGCGATTTCTTCTTTTCCTCAGTGATGTGCTGAGCTAAAACCTGTTTTTTTTGTAATTTTTTTTCAACTACCTGTTGATTATGTAGTTGTGTGCAGTTTTGTTTTGTTCGTATAAAATTGCATCTTGTTTTTACACCTATAAATTAATAAAATATGATAAACATCCGATCGTTTTGGTGTGTTTTGTACACCAGGACAAATTTCGAGAAGAAAATTGCAAATGAATTAAAACGTAAAGGAATAGCTGTTTTTCTGCCAACAGTAAAACTTTTAAAACAATGGAGTGACAGAAAGAAAATTATTGATTCTCCACTTTTTCCCTCTTATCTCTTTGTTAAAATCGATTATAAGGAGCAACTCTTTGATGCCTTAAGTACAGATGGAGCATTGTACGTTATCAAATCGGGTAAAGAAATCAGTATGGTAAGGGAAAGTTTAATTGAAGAATTAAAGATAATTTCTTCCTATGGAGATAGCGTAGAGGTCTTCTCTAATATATTTGAACCTGGTGAAAAGGTTGTTGTAAATAAAGGCCCTTTTAAGGGACTCATCTGTGAAATTGTAAAGCACAATTCAAAATTAAAAGTTTTAGTCAGAATTGATATGCTTAACAGATCGATCTTAGCTACTTTACCATTAAGTGACGATTCGCTGGTGCCTAACAGAACTGTTGTTTTTGAAAATGAAATGTCATGAAAGAGCTTATGTAATTAAACCTTCAAGGTCTCTTGAAGGTTTAATTACTAATCTGATTGAATGTTATTAGTTAACAGACTTTGTTTATTTACTTTGATAACTTTATACTGAGTGCAGCACCGCCTCCGGCGGCCAGTTTTAAATTCAGTTTTGTACTGCTGGTTACTTTCATTTTTTTAAGCTGATAAGCTTCCGGGTTTGTCTTCCAGTCTGCATTTGGGGCATCCATATAAATTGTAGCGTCATAGCTTTTTCCTTTCTCCAAAAAGTTAAGGTTTAAAGAAGTTGTACGGCGGTTTTCATTGGTAATTGCACCTAAAAACCAGTCTCCGGTGCCTTTTGCTTTACGGGCAATCGTCAGGTAATCTCCCGGTTCGGCTTCCAGTATTTTAGTATCATCCCAATCCACTGCTACATCACTGATAAATTGAAAAGCATCAGGATGTGCCTCATAGTTTTCGGGTAGATCGGCAGCCATTTGTAAAGGGCTGTAAAGCGTAACATACAGCGCCAGCTGTTTAGCTAATGTGGTATGTAGCTGTCTGCCTGCATTACCGGGCGCATAACCTTTCAATTTAAAAATACCCGGGGTATAATCCATTGGCCCGCCCATTAATCTGGTAAAAGGAAGAATGGTTTCATGTGCAGGCGGATTACCTGTGCTGAAAGCATTGTATTCATTTCCTCTGCCAGATTCGGAGGCCATCCAGTTGGGATAGGTGCGCTGTAATCCGGTTGGCCTGTTCGGTTCATGTGCATCTAACATTACCAGATGATCAGCAGCTTTTTGTGCTACCCTGGCATAATGCTGTACCATCCATTGTCCGTCATGATGTTCACCTCTTGGAATAATTTTCCCTACATAACCAGTCTTTACAGCAGGGTAACCATATTTATTCATCAAACGGTAAGCAGTATCCAGCTGGCGTTCGTAGTTGGTTGCAGAGCCGGATGTTTCATTGTGCATGATCATTTTTATGCCCTTAGCAGCAGCATAATCACTAATCCCTTTGATATCAAAATCGGGGTAAGGTGTTACAAAATCAAATACATTCTCTTTCCAGTTCCCAAACCAATCTTCCCAGCCGGTATTCCAGCCTTCAACCAGTACGGCCTGAATATTGTTTTTAGCAGCAAAATCTATATACCGTTTTACATTTTGTGTATTTGCACCATGTAAGCCGCTTGGGATCAGTTTTCCATCTGCATCTTTATCATCTCTGTTTTTTGCATAACTCCAGGTACTTTTACCAATCTGCATTTCCCACCAGACCCCCACAAATTTCATGGGTTTAATCCAGCTTGTATTTTCAATCAGGGATGGATCGTTCAGGTTCAGGATCAATTTAGAAGACAGAATATCAGTTGCTTTATCACTCAGGATAATGGTCCGCCAGGGGGTATGGCATGGGGCATTCAGATAAGCTTTATTCCCTACAGCATCGGGTACCAGGCTGGCGGTCAATTTATAAGTCCCCCGGTCTGCATGCAATTGCATCGCAGGATAATTCAGCAATGCTGCCTCATGGATATTGATGTATAAGCCATCATCACTTTTTAACATCAATGGTGTTTGTACTGAATAACGGTCTGGTGCGGTCCTCACGGCAATATCCGTAGCCGCATTGACCACAGGCTGATTATCTATACCACTGATTTTGGAAGTGGTATAGATGTATTCATTGCTATCATAATCACCAGGAATCCAAAAGGACTTATGATCGCCTGTCAGGGTGAATTCAGTGTGCTCATCTGTGACAATAAAATAATTCAGGTTCTCCTGTTTAGGGAATTCATAGCGGAAACCTACACCGTCTTCAAAAACCCTGAATATAATATCCAGTTTTCTTTGCAGGCCGCTTTGCTGCTGTAAATGAACTGTGAGCTCTTCATAGTGATTACGGATGGTGCTAACTTCACCCCAAACAGGTTTCCAGTTTTCGTCCACCTGTTTTTTAGCTGTACCTATCAGTTTAAAGCCTTTATAAAAAGTACTGTCATCGGCTAAAGAGAAACCCAGGAATGATTTTTTAAGAGCGGGTTTTTGATTGTAAAACAGGGCATAGGCTGGTTGACCAGCCTGGTCTACCATGAATTCCAGTTTTACTTTATTCATGGTGACACTCACAGGTGATTTTTCCTGTGCATAAGCTACATTAAAGAAGGACAGCGCGACGATATAGGCAAATACTTTTTTCATTTGGATAGGGCTTAATAACCAGGGTTTTGTTTGATTTTACTGTTACTATTAATTTCAGCCAGTGGGATAGGCCAGGTATAGGATTTGGAATCATCCCATTGGATAGGCCCGTTCAGATTCAGGGCTGTACCGAAATAGGTAGCTTCAGATTTACCGATTTTCCAGCGGCATACATCATACCACCAGTGTCCTTCGTTAAATAATTCTGCCCAGCGCTCATAATAAAGCGGGTTGTTTCCTAATACCGGATCGTTAATGGCTGATGTTTTGTCATTCAGTGAAAGGTAATCAACTGGTGAAGCCGAGTTGATTGGATAGTCATAGGCACGACGTTTTACTTTGTTCAGATACTCCACTGCATTAGTAATATCACCTGTGTTTTTGCAGGCTTCTGCATATAATAAATAGACATCGGCCATGCGCAACAGGTAATAATTCCAGGCATCAGCCGGCCCGTTATTATTCTCATTATACTGGGTAGGCGCATATTTCTTGAAACTGAAACCATAAGTTTCTGGTTTACCAGCATAGAAATTTGGTTTTGATGCCGGATAAACAGTCAGACCATCAGGTTTAACTACATCTACCCATGGTTGTAAGGCGTTGACAAATAAACGCGGGTCAATGGTTTTGTTTGCACGTGCCTGAATGGCTTTTTGTTTATAAACCGGATCCATAACCTGTTTAGGGTTGTTGAACGAAGGTGATTTTGAAGCATCAAAGTTTGGATTGTTAACCAGGTTATAAGTGCCAATATTAAAACCAAAACGTAAAACATTCTGATCGTGTACAATCTCATTACCATAACCTAAAGAACTGGCTGCCCCTTCGGTTCCATCATTTCCTAAAGCCCACGGAGACCAGATTAATCCGTTAATTGTTGTCGCATTTGCTGCTTTTCCTCCATAAATACCATAATCATTCCCTTTAGCATCAGGATCTACATTCAGTTCAAACAGCGATTCTTCATTGAATTCATTGGCGCTGTTCCCATTAAAAGCATCCTGATATTTAGAGAAAGGCATCAGGGTTTTTCCACTATTCTGAATCACGTCCAGTAAAGTTGTTCTGGCATTTTGCCAGTCTTGTGTAAATACGTAAGACTTACCCAGTAGACCTTTAGCTGACCACTCGGTGACACGGCCAACATCGACCCCTGTCCATACTTTCCCTTTTAACAGGGTCGCAGCTTGTTTCAGGTCATTTGCGATGAAGTCCCATACTGCCCTTGCCGAAGAACGTGCAATTTGTGTACTGGCCAGGTCTTTAGGTACACCATCATAAATTGGTACACCCATTTTATCAGTGCCGCCTGTAGCTGTAATATAACTTTCGCCAAACAGGCTTTCCAGCTGGAAATAATAGTAGGCACGTAAAAAGTAAGCTTGTCCGCGGATATAATCAATATTCTGTTTATCCTCTGCCTTAGCATATTTAGCCGCAAATGAATCGGCACCTGCCAGGGTTACATTACAGTTCTTAATACCTGTATATAAAGAGGTATAAGCCTCAGTAGAATACTGATTGGTAGAAGTCAGATTGGTATTGGCCATTTCGTTCCAGGACTGATCACCACCATAGGCAGAGTTGGCGGTATGGGTCGCATTAGATAATGCTTTGGGTAAGAAATGAAAGCCGAACAGGTTCTGATCACGTAAATTGGAATAGCAGGGGACCAGTATACTTTGCAGGTCATTTATAGTGGCCGGATAGTTACTGTTTGAATAAACTGAAGGATCACTGGCATTCAGCAGGTCTTTCTTACAACCGATAAATAAAGCGATTGCAAGCAGGGGGATATATAGTTTTTTGAACATTTTCGTAATTTTTAGCATGAATTAAAAAGTTACATCTAAACCAATAGAGTAGATTCTGGTCTGCGGATATTGTGATACTGCATCAATGCCGCGGGTGGTGTTACCTGTATATTGATTTCCGGCCGATGCAGCGCTTCCCAGCTCAGGATCAAGACCTGTATATTTGGTAATCGTGAACAGGTTATTGCCCATAATAAATACCCTTGCATTTTTGATCTTGATTTTTTGAAGCGTACTGCTGGAGAAAGTATAGCCGATCTGAAGGTTCTTTAATTTCAGATAACTGCCATTCTCCACAAAATAACTGTTTACTGAGGTATAGTTTTTATTCGGATCGAGTGTGAATGTGCCATCAGGATTTAAGACGCCTAAACGGGGTTGTGAGGTTAAGCCATTTGAACCCAGGAATGAGTTTCCAAAGACTTTATTTGTTGTATTTCCATCTGCAAAAGGATACTGTTCATAAGCTTTCACTCCGTTAAAAATATCAACACCTGCTACACCATTGAACAGAAAGGAGGCATCAAAACCTTTGTAGGTAAAACGTGCACTAATACCATAGATCAGTTTCGGATTAGGGTTTCCGATGACTTGTCTGTCATTGTCATCAATTTTACCGTCGTGGTTAATGTCTTCAAAAATCAGGTCTCCTGCACGGGCAGTCCCTTTTTGTGCACTGGCCGCGGCTTCTGCATCACTTTTGAAAATACCTAAAGATTTATAGCCATAAAAAGAACCGAATGGTAAACCTGCTTTGGTAATGGTCAGGGTTTGATTAGGCATGATATTGAATCCGGCATCTCCGATATTGTAATAATTATAGCCATCATAAATAGCATCTGTAGCAGCACCGCTCAGGCTAACAACTTTGTTTTTATTCAAACCGGCAGAAATACTGATGTCGTAGCCAAATTTGTGATCTGAATTACGGAAGCCAACCAGGAAATCAAAACCTTTGCTGTTTACTTTACCTACATTGTCAATAAACGGACTTGTAAAACCTGTGCTTAAAGGTAATTTGATATTATAAAGCATATCAACTGTGTTTTTGTTATAATATTCTACAGTGAAATATAGCTTACTGTGCAGTGCGTCACCATCAATACCAATATTGGTTTCTCTTACGGTTTCCCAATGCAGGTTAGGATTGGAAATTGCATTGGTTGAGGTACCAATCAGCAGCGGGCCATTTGGCGAAAAATTCTGGGCACCAGAGGCAATACCATTGGATGCCTGGAATTGAGAGTAAGATGAATTGTATAAATATTGCTGTATGTTACTGTTCCCCAGTTCACCGTAACTTCCACGAAGTTTTAAACCACTGATTGCAGGGATTAATGTTTTAAAGAAAGGTTCTTCACTAATATTCCATCCGGCTGATGCTGCAGGGAAAACCCCTTTTTGTTTATTCGGGCCAAATACGGTGAAATTAGCATCCTGACGGATAGATCCGGATAGATAATAGCGGCTGTCAAAATTGTAATTTACACGTGCAAATTTTGATTTGATTAGCCCGTTCTGATCATTTTTACCGGTAATGAACTGGTTGGAAGCAGAAGTCTGAATAAAGGAATAACCTGGTAAACCGATGGAGGTCTGCGAAGCGTTTACGTTATTGTATTTATTGGAAATCTGCTCATACCCGGCTATAGCATTGAGATTATGTTTTCCGAAACTGCGGTTCCAGCTTAATACATAATTGCTTAAAGTCTGTGTACTTTCAATGAAGTATTTATTGAGCGAGTTATTGCTTAATGAGATTTTACCAATGGTATAGGCATCCTGGAAGAAATCACCATTTTCCAGATAATAGTTATAACTGAAACTGCTTCTGAAGCTAAAGCCCAGCGGTAAAGTGATGTCGGCATAAACATTGGATTGCAAATTGTTTTTGTGGGTAATTGCAGTTGCAAAACTAGCGGTACCTACCGGGTTGGAACCTCCAAACTGAGAGATCTGACCATATCCGTTGGGAACGACACCAAACTGCCCGTTTTTGTCCACGATAGGGATAATAGGTAAAGTACGGAAGGGGGCATTGTGTAATTGTGCTTCACTGCCTACCGGAGGGGCTGTTACTCTTTGGGAGAGTGCTAATTGCTCACCTACTTTCAGCCATTTAGCTAACTGGTAATCTGTGTTGATCCTTGCACCTGCAATGTTTGAGTAGTTATTGATATAAATACCTTTCTGTTTATTGTAAAAACCAGAAACGAGATAATTCAGGGTGGGGGTGGCACCAGCAATGGAAAGGTTATAATTCTGCTCATAAGCATTTCTATACAATGCTTTTACCCAATCGCTGTTGGCCAGTGTATCTATACCTGCTTTTGGCGTACCGTCTGTGTTTTTAAAATAAGTGGGGTTGATGATGTCTTCTAATCTGATGAAGTCGCTTTTATTAAGCAGTTTGACCAGTTTAGGCTGCGTTATTCCATAGCGGGCGCTAAAGTTAATGGTAGGGGTACTGCTGGTTCCTTTTTTAGTGGTAATCACAATAACCCCGCCGGCTGCAGCTGCACCATAAATAGCAGCAGAACTGGCATCTTTTAAAACGTCTATAGTCGCTATATCCTGTACGTTGATATTGTTACCGTCCGGCACGCGGACCCCATCAACAATGTATAAAGGATTAGGCTGGTTCAGGGAAGCTAATCCTCTGATCACAATGGTAGGTGTTGCATCTGGTGCACCAGAGCTTTTGACCACGTCTACCCCGGCTATACGGCCCTGAAGAGCTTCGGTTGGATTGGTGATCGGCTGATTTTTAAAGATATCACCTTTAACTGATCCGACAGAACCGGTAATGTCTTTACGTTTTTGTGTACCGTAACCAACTACCACGACTTCATTCAGGGATTGCTGATCGGGTATAAGCTGAATATTGACCGTAGTGCGTTTGTTAACAGGTTCTTCAATTTTGGTATAACCAATGATGGAGAAAATAAGGATATCACCCGGAGCTGCAGCAATAGAATAATTCCCGTTAACATCTGCATTGGTCCCTTTTTTTGTGCCTTTGATCTGTATGGTCGCCCCGGTAAGCGGCTGCCGGTTTTCGTCTGTTACTTTACCGGACACAGTGATGTCCTGAGCTATGGCGGTAAAACTACAGAGCAATACGAAAAGGCCTAAAAATAGATTTTTAAGTAATTGTTTGTGATACATTTGGTTTGGTTTTTGGATGTTTGAATAGATTTTGAGCGTTGATTTTTGTCGTGTAATTTGTATTTACGCGGACGACCAATAGCCGGGAAGGCCAGACAGATTATTTATGTCCTGAGTAACGTCCATGAATGTTGTTTATATTTGGTTTGGCGCGCCAGAGTTATTCATGCGGTATGAAGTTTCTGGCAATTCAAAGAGAGAAGTTTATTTACGCTGTGACAAGCGTTCAAATCAGAATATAAAGAAATATGGACTTGTTTTTGGTTTAATATTTTGTATATCAGTGTTTTGATATATTGTGTAAACGCGAAAAATATAAAGTAAATACAAAAAAGAAGCGCGTTTATACTGCCCTGATTGCCATAATTGCAGCCTCAAAACCGTCTGGATTATTAGATTTATTCTTGATCCTTGTGCGGTAATTATAAATCGTACTTAAAGAATATTCCAGGATACGGGCTACCTTATCGGTGTCATTTACCCCTAAACGAATCAGGGCAAAAATTCTCAGATCTGTATTTAGTAATTGATGCTGTAAAAGTTTTACCTGATGTTCTGCGGGGAAGAGCGCGTTAAATTCGGTCACGAAATTAGGGAAGAGCTTCAGGAATGCTTTATCAAAATTACTGAACAACTCTTCCCTTTCTTTTTTCAGATTGATATTGCCAACCAGTATTTTGATCTCATCAAACTTTTTAGTGGTTAGTCTTTGTTCAATAGAAAACTTGATCTTTTCCAGTTTGTTCATATGATCAGAGATCACATTCAGATAATAGCCTATATATTCTTCTTTGATTTTTTCGGCCTCATTTAGTTTTTCTATAGTCAGCCTTAATTCGGCATTGGACCGGACGATCAGTTTATCTGACGCTTTAATCTTTTTCAGCTGTTTATAAATGATTACAGCAAAAACGATAATAGTGATAGAAAGAAGGGTTAACAGGGAAGAGTAAAAGAACAACATCCTTTTTTGTTCCTGTTCATGTAAGATCCTGGCACTGGCAATGACGGGTAAAATAGCACTTACCTGTACTTTACGCTGTCTTGCACCATAATAAACGGCATCATCCATTGCTTCTCTGATAAAAAGATAGGCATCTTGTATATTACTTCTTTTATTTAGCAGCTGTGCCAGATTTAGCATGGCTGCGGCTTCTTTAGTAGATGATTTGATGTCAGCGATAGAGGCTTCTACTAAAAGGGAGATCGCTATACCGGGGTTATTATTTTGAATATATATATCGCTCAGCGTAGAAGTTGCAATGGCGTACTGATGCTCAGAAAGTTTATTGCTGCTGATGAGGGATTTCAATTTGAGGATTGCATTATTGAGGTCACCTGCTTTAATCAATTTTAATCCGCTGTAATAGGTATAATCAAAAGCATGGATATCGCAAAGCCGGATAGCAGAGTCGACATATAAACTGGCCTTTGTATTATAAATCCTTGTATAATAATCATCTTTATCGAAATCGGCCAGATCATAATAAGTTCTTGCGGTGAGAAAGTAATATTCTCTTTTTACTGAATCTGGTAAATGTTTGATCCTTAATGTACTGAGTGAGTCAAAGGTTTCTTTAAACATACCGGAAGAAAGCAGGATGAAGCCTAGCTTTAATTTGGCATAGGCAATTTTTGCCGGATCTTTTAACTGGTTACTTACCTTTTGTAATTGATGAGCGTAATAAAAGGCCTTATCGTATTTAAAG
Organism: Pedobacter cryoconitis; assembly: GCF_014200605.1. Classification (GTDB taxonomy): domain Bacteria; phylum Bacteroidota; class Bacteroidia; order Sphingobacteriales; family Sphingobacteriaceae; genus Pedobacter; species Pedobacter cryoconitis_B. The sequence continues at coordinate 1,134,737 of NZ_JACHCE010000001.1, forward strand.
GATTTGTATTCATTATATAATTTTAGATAAATGAGATATTTTGCATTTAGATCCAGTTCAGGATCTCTATCGAGTGCAGCTTTCAGCTGATCTATACGTTTTTGTTTTTGCGTGTCAAAATGAGCTTTGTCATTTAGAACCAGCTTAAGTTTTTCTATCTCCCCTTCATGAGACTGGGCAGCACAGCTAAGGCAGCCGATAAATAATAAAAATAAATTAAGTACCAGGGATTTCATACTGTTTAAAGAGAGTTAAGCTTATAATTGGTTTTTTCTGTTTTACTGCTTCTTGGATTAAAGCAATGCGCTAATATATTAATCATTTATACATAACCAGCTAAATAGCTGTCCGGGCATTTCGGTTTTGATAAATTATTTGTTTAATTCTTTTTTTTGTGGGCTTATTTCTATCCGGGGGGGCAATTCAGATTTATATTCTTCAATGTGTTGTTGGTGTTTTTTGTTGGTTTAAATGATTGATTATGAGTTGATTATTTTGTTTTTTTTTGAAAGTAGATTTATATTATTTCCTGCGAAGCTGAGATTCCTTTAATTAGTTGAATATACTGCTGTCATTTGTAGAAATGTCTGAAGCTATTTGATGCTCAGGATATATTAACCAAATATTCTCCTTATGAAAAAATTAACTATCTGCTTACTGGCAGTTATGGCCTTGCTGGGCTGTAAGAAGTCGGCACCTCAACAGCAAGATGAACCGGGTGCAAATCAAACGAAATCGCTCACGGCAGCGAATGCAATCTCAAAGTCTACTTCCAAGAAAATCTTTATGCACTGGATGCCTTGGTTCGAAACCCCGGATTCTAAAGGCGCATGGGGTTATCACTGGAAAATGAACACACAAAATCCGGATGTGATTGTGAATGGTAAACGTCAGATCGCAGCTTATGCTTATCCCCAAACCGGGCCTTATGCATCGGGAGACCCTGATATTATTGAGTATCAGTTATTGCTGATGAAGTATTCGGGGGTGGACGGGGTAATGATCGACTGGCCGGGTACAAGGGTACGTTATGATTATCCGGATAATCTGGCAAATTCTAATTCATTGATTGCTAAGCTAAATGCATTAGGATTACAATTCAGTATCGTTCAGGAAGACCGGAACTGGGATGCCGGACAAACCAGCGGAGCTAATGGTGATTTTATATATATGCAGAATAATTACTTTAATCAGAGCAATTATCTGAAAGTGAATAATGTACCTGTAGTCTTAAATTTTGGGCCGATTACTTTTCATCAGCCTGCAGAATGGAACCAGATCCTTACCGGTCTGAACCCTAAACCAAAGGTGATTCCATTGTATGGAAATACAAATCAGGTAGGGGCAAACAATGCAGGCGGTGAATTTCCATGGATTTATCAGGATCATCCTACAGTGGTTAACAATTATTATGCGCAGGCGGCTAATTTTCCAATTTCGATTGGTGTGGTTTATCCTGGTTTTAAATCTTTTTATCAGGCCGGGGGAGCCGACGGGCCAACCTGGCAGATTGCTTATAATGGCACGGGTACTTTCTCCTCTCTGCTCGATAAAGCATTGGCTTCTAGTGTAGGGATCATTCAGTTTGCAACCTGGAATGACTACGGAGAGGGGACTATGATTGAACCTACAGCCGAATTTGGTTATGGTTTCCTGACCACCATGCAGCAAAAGCTTGGGGTATCTTATGGTCAGCATGAACTGGAACAGATTTACCGTTTATATCAGTATCGTAAACAATATAAAGGGAATTCTGGTATTCAGCAGCAGCTTAACCAGGCTTTTAATTATTTTGCTGAACAACAGGTCAGCAATGCTGAAAGTATACTGAATAGCATTGGCGGAGGAACTACGCCGCAACCACCTGCAGGAACAGGGATTACAATCAAAAACAAATGGTTAAATACTTTTTTGTTTGAAGATAACGGACAGGTTAAATACGGCTCTTCTAATACGGATGCCCGTGCTAAATGGTCTTTAGAGCAGGTAAACGGACATACCCGGATCAAGAATGTGAGTACAGGTCATTACCTGAATATTGAGCATTTGTATAGTTATGCGGAGAGTTCAGTAATTCCTGATACTTTTTACAGCAGTTACTGGGTGATTGAAGATTCTAATGGTTTTAAAAGAATCAAGAGTGAATGGAAGGGCACTTACCTGAATCTGGAAAATCAGAGTGGTTTTGCACAGTCAACCAGTATTAATGCGACTGCTGAGAGTAGTCAATGGACTTTGAATTAGGGTTTAGTTTGTTGTAAAAGAACCACGTTCGTGAGGATTTTTATCCTGTGGAACGTGGTCTTTAATTCTTTTGAGGATTACTGCATGTGAAAATTACTTCATGGCTTTGTTTAAAGCAACGATAGCAGTTTTGAAATGCTCAGGAGCGATCAGAAATTGGATGTTTACTTTTCTCAAAGCGAAACCAGCACTCTTAATGTTGATGTCTTTTTCGGTCAGAGCATAGGCACTTTTAGCCAATAAGCCAGGCTGATCCATATTGGTACCCAGCAGACAAACCATAGCTACTTTTTCTATGGTTACTTTTTCAAATTCATCTTCCAGTTTATTGATTAGTTTTTTATTAAAATCACGTGCCCAGATCACAATAGATATACTGTTTGCACTGGTTGATTTAAAGGTATAACTAACTTTATGATCGTAAAATGCCTGCATAATTTGCAAGTCACTCCCTACATTGCCTACCATTGAAGGATCATAAACATCAATCATCATCAATTTATCTGTTCCGGTAATTACCTCTACACGTTTATGTTCACAAACAAATTCACGGGTAATCAGTGTACCGGGATGAGAAGGCTCAAATGTATTTTTAATCCGCAGGTTGATACCGCTCACTTCCAGTGGTTTTGAGGCTTTAGGATGGATCGCTTCCATGCCTACATCAGCCAGCTGGTCGGCAATGTCATAATTGGTAAAACCTACCGGGGTACAGTTTTCCAGACCCACTATAGCCGGGTCTGCAGTAGACAGGTGATATTCTTTATGGATGATTGCTTCTGCTGGTTTTAAAAATTCGGCTATTTTACTGAAAGTAACTTCCGAATAACCTCTGTCAAATTCACGCATAATACCTTCGGTACCTTTGGCATATCCTGTGGCAATACAAATGGTCTGTTTAAGGTCTATATTTTTAAAAGCATGTCTGATACGCTGATCAATTGTAAAAGCGCGGTGATCATCAAACCCACTCAGGTCAATGAGTGAAACATTGATGTTCATGTTCTGCAGGATATTGGTAAAGTTAAAAGCCGAATGACTTTCACCAATAGAAGCAAGGATTTCACGTGCAGCCTGTAATATTCCTTCTTTACTTACATAACCCGAAGCGAGTATGTTCGCTAGGTTCTCTAAATATTTCTGCGCCTGATTGACATGATTTTCAATAAATTGATTTGCTACGGCAAGATCTAAACCAAGCTCCACATATTTTTTATTGATTGCTTTGAGTTTGGCAATCAAATCTTTTAAAGGCCGGTGAAAATTCTGGTGTTTGGCTAAACGGTGGTAAACACCCGGAGCGCCGGTTTTCTTATTTTCAAGCAAAAGGTCTGTGACGCCAGAGAAGGCAGATACGACAAATATTCTATTGTATAACTGATCGCCTGTGCGCTCAAACAGAATTATATTTTTAATAACATCTTGCAGGGCACTCATAGAAGTGCCGCCAATTTTTTCTACTGTTAACATCTAATATTTTTAATATATCAGGACTTTAAGGTTCTGTTGTTTAGTTTTCGCCCTAAAACTACAGGATTTTTCCTAATTCAGCTCATGAATTGAGGTAATTATTATATTATCCGGAGAGTTTTTCAAGGGCTTCTTCCAGAGAATCCAGAAAGTTGATTTGTCTTCCATTATTACTTTCGTAAATGAAATCCTGAATACTTTTACCAGGATATTTTGCGAAGTCTCCAATAATCACAAGCCTTACCCTGTAATTAGAGAATTTCTGGAGAATCTCACCTGCAATACCTGTTTTCAGCTCAAAGAAAGCTGGGGTAATATTTTGCTCCCGGACAATGATCTTATCAAAATCCTGATAGTAGAGGTCTACTAACAATTGAAGTCCGTCTTCGGGCGTTTGAATCAGAATCCCATCTGAAATTACTTCTGCTATTTGAGTTTGATTAACCTGATGAGTTGTTATCTCCATTTTAAGGCTGAATTACTAAGATTTTTATAAATTTATAGATTAAATTTAACCTTATGAAGAAGAATACGATTTTGCTTTTTTTGCTATTTGCAGTGACCAATACTTTTGCCCAGGTAAAGACTCAATATTTTGATGAAGACTGGAACCCTGTTGCTAAAGAGGATATGGTTTATTACCGGCCTGAACCTAAAGCGGTCAATGGAAAATATCTTTTTAAGGATTATTATAAATCAGGTAAACTACAGTTTGAAGGGCTTTCTTTATCTAAAACTGAAGAAAAGTTTGATGGGGAAGTTAAATATTTTGGAGAGAACGGAAAGATTAGTGGAACGTCAATCTTTAAAAATGGGGTTTTGAACGGTTCTGCGAAAACATATTTTGAAGATGGAAGACTCAGACAGGATGCACTTATGAAAGATGGAGAGGAACAGACTGCGACAGTTTATACTTATAAAGGAACAGAAATAGAAGGTAGCCCGACGCTTTACGATCTGATTACAGTATTTGAAAAAGAAGAACGGGTTAAACAAATAATTTATGATGGTAATCTGAAAGGGATCAGACAGGAAGACTATTTTCATGAAGGTAAAGCCAAATATTTTGGTCCGGATGGCAAACTGCTGGGAGAAATAATTTTTGATCTGTATGGGAACCCTAATAATGGAACTATGGTCGAATATGATTTTAACCCGATGAAAGTTTCGCATAAACGTTTCTTTGCAGATGGGAAAGAACAGGTAATGGAGCAGATTTAAAAGCAGCGGCTTGTTTGCCTGGCATTAGTGCTAAAAAAAAAATACCCGGTCTTTCAGGACCGGGTATTTTTTTTTAGCTTTTTTATGAAGCTGAATGGTGAATTATTTTATTTCACACGTTCAACATATTCTCCCGTACGGGTATCTACTTTTACTTTATCACCTTCGTTTACAAACAATGGTACTTTAATTTCTATTCCAATTTCTGTTGTAGCATATTTCAATGCACCAGAAGAAGTATCACCTTTAACCGCTGGTTCAGCATAAGTAATTGCTAATTCCACAAAGTTTGGTGCCTGAGCCATAATTGGTTCTTCACTTTCAAAAGAAACGATTACATCCATTCCTTCTTTGATGAATTTTGCAGCTGGTCCGAATAATGCTTTCGCAACATTAAACTGCTCAAAAGTAACATTGTCCATTACGACAAAATAGTCACCTTCTTCATATAAGTATTGGAAATCGCTGGTTTCTACACGGCAAATTTCAACCTGCTCGTCAGTTGCTAAACGGGCCTCTACAATTTTCCCGGTTTTAATATTGCGAAACTTTCCTAAATAAAAAGCCCCACCTTTACCTGGTGTACGATGCAGGATTTCTGTAACTGTTACCAGTTCGCCGTTGAAACGTAAAATATTTCCTACTTTGATTTCGGATGCCTTTGCCATAAAAATATAATTGTAAAATTTGACTCCAAATATATGTGCTTTTTTTGTGTATTTATAGTTCGAACGTATAAGTTGTTAATCTTTCGGGTTTTAAGATTATCCTTTAAAGCATTTCGTAGCTGCTTATTTGAACTCAATATTGGCTTGCGGAATTGTTAAACGCTTTGATTTGTAGTTATTTATGTTTATTTCCGGCTAATTTCAAAACCATTTTTGAATCTGATGGTTAACAGCTAATCAATCTTTAAATCATGTCAGATAAAAAAAAGGGTGTTAAGCTATGAGCTTATCCGAAAGAATAATTGGCTCTAATCAAGGGCTGCTGGCCGAAATGGTACAATTAAAGTACACAGCCATGAGTGAAAATGCCTTCCGGTTTTTCAGAGGGACCTGTGAACTCTTTTATCAGGACCTGAAGCTGTTCAAACAACTTCCTGCATCGCCTCTGGCCTGGATTTGCGGTGACCTGCATGTAGAAAATTTTGGCAGCTATAAAGCTGACAATGATCAGGTGTATTTTGATCTGAATGATTTTGATGAAGCATTGCTTGCACCTGTTGCCTTCGAGCTGGTCAGGATGCTGACCAGTATCTTTCTTTGCTTTGATTTTTTGGAGCTGGAAGAGGTTAAAGCGATGAATATGGTGCAGGTTTTTCTAAAGAACTATGCTGTGGTTCTGACTACGGGTAAAGCCCTGGCTATTGAACCCAGAATAGCAAAGGGCATTGTAAATACGTTTTTACAGGCAGTTTGTAAAAGAAAGCAGTCGAGGATTCTGGAGAAACGAACTGAAGTCAGAAAAAGAAAGGTGGTTATCTCACTTAAGGATGAGCGTCATTTTGAGCTGGAAGAAGAGTTTAAAAAGGAATTGACCGGTCATTTAACAGACTGGATTAAACTGCACAATAAAAGCCCTTATAACTATAAAGTTAAAGATGCGGTATTCCGGCTTGCAGGTACGGGCAGTGTGGGTACAAAAAGGTTTATGTTTTTATTGGAGAGTGAGTTGAAAAGAGGTAAGTACCTGATTATTGATATGAAACAGTCACAGCCATCGGCATTGATCCCTTTTGTTAAGGTAAAGCAGCCTATATGGGCCACAGAGTCTGAAAGGGTGGTTTTTGCACAGGAGCTTTGTCAGCATATGCCTTGTGCGCTGCTGAGCCATACTAATTTTAAGGGAGATAGTTATGTGATTAAAGAAATGCAGCCTACTGAAGATAAGATTAAGTTCCGTTTGATCCAGGATCAGTACAGGGATATTTACCAGGTGATTGACGATATGGCTTCTTTAACTGCTTATTCTCATCTCAGAAGTTCGGGTAGAAAAGGTTCAGCAATAGCTGATGAGCTGATTGAATTCGGTCAGCAGCAAGACTGGCAGGAGCAACTGATTGATTATGCCTTTAATTATTCCAAAAGGGTTAAAAAGGATTACAAAATATTTAAACAGGGATATGAGTCCGGGATTTATTCCAAAGGAAAGATCACAAATACACCTTTTGTGGTTTTCAGCGATAAGTAAGTTAATTATATAATACAGTTGATTATCAATTATCATAAACATTTAAGGTGGCAGTTTGTTCCGGTTCAAAATAAGCCAAAACTAAGTTTTTAAGGCTTGTCCAGCGGATTGAAACCATTCCTGCAATAATTAATAATGATAAAAATATCGCCTTATGAAAAAACCAACAGTATCAAAAGTAATTTCAAAGAATGAAGACCTCTTAATTCATAAAGAGGATGGGTCGGATCAGTTGTTAACTACTAATCAGGGACTAAAAGTTAATGATGATCAGAATTCACTGAAAGCTGGTGAACGTGGCGCTACATTACTGGAAGATTTTATTCTTAGGGAAAAAATCACTCATTTTGATCATGAAAGAATTCCTGAGCGTATTGTACATGCGAGAGGTTCAGGTGCCCATGGTGTATTTGAGTTATATAAATCGCAGTCTGAATACACAAAGGCTGGGTTTTTGAATGACACCAGTATTAAAACCCCGGTTTTCGTCAGGTTTTCAACGGTAGCAGGTTCCAGAGGCTCTACGGATCTGGCCAGAGATGTAAGGGGTTTTTCTGTGAAATTTTATACGCAGGAAGGCATTTATGATTTTGTAGGAAATAACATGCCTGTGTTTTTTATTCAGGACGCGATTAAGTTCCCTGACCTTATCCATGCGGTAAAACCTGAACCTCACCACGAGATGCCCCAGGCTGCATCTGCTCATGATACTTTCTGGGATTTCATCTCGCTCATGCCAGAATCTTCACATATGATTATGTGGTTAATGTCTGACAGGGCTATTCCACGCAGTTATAGAATGATGGAAGGTTTTGGTGTGCATACTTTCCGTTTGATCAATGAAGAAGGTAAATCTCATTTTGTTAAATTTCACTGGAAACCATTATTAGGGGTACATTCTGTAGTTTGGAATGAAGCTTTGAAAATTTCAGGTAATGATCCCGACTTTCATCGCCGTGATCTTTGGGAAGCTATTGAAGCAGGGGCATTTCCTGAATGGGAATTAGGGATTCAGGTGGTTCGGGAAGAAGATGAAAATAAATTTGAATTTGACCTGCTAGATCCGACTAAACTGATTCCTGAAGAACTTGTGCCGGTACAAAGGATAGGGAAAATGACGCTGAACAGAAATCCTGATAACTTCTTTGCAGAGACTGAACAGGTTGCTTTTCACCCCGGACATCTGGTTCCTGGTATTGATTTTACTAACGATCCGCTTTTGCAGGGACGCCTTTTCTCTTATACTGATACACAGCTTTCGAGATTAGGAGGACCGAATTTCCATGAGATCCCAATCAACAGGCCCATATCGCCGGTGCATAACAATCAAAGAGACGGGCATATGCGCCAAACGATTAATACCAGTCGTACCAGTTATCAGCCAAATAGTATTGGTGGAAATTCGCCGCTACAGGCAAAAGTTGCTGAGGGTGGTTTCAGTTCTTATCAGGAAAGGATTGATGCAAAGAAAATCAGAGAACGCAGTGATAGTTTTTTTGATCATTTTAGCCAGGCAACACTTTTCTTTAATAGCCAGTCTGAAACAGAAAAGAATCACCTGGTTGAGGCCCTGCAGTTTGAACTTGGAAAAGTAGAAATTGAAGCGGTTAGAAAACGTATGCTTGGCATTTTAACACAGATTGATCTTACCCTGGCTAAACGTGTAGCTGAAGGTTTAGGTCTTGCTGTACCTTCAGGGCCTGAAAAACCGGTTAATCATGGAGTTCCTGCTGATGGTGATCAACAGCGTTATGAACCGAAGATTGTGAAAAGTACTTTGAAATCGAGCGCAGCACTTAGTATGAAGGATACGCCAAAAAATACGATTAAAAGCAGAAAGATCGCAATCCTGGCAACTGATGGTGTAAACGGTGCTGAACTTGATAATTATAAGAAAACTTTAGAGGCCGCAGGGGCAATGACAAAAATTGTGGCTACACATAACGGGCATATCAATGATGATGCAGGTAAACCTGTTAAAGTAGATTTTACCTTTTTGACAACTGCATCTGTTTTATTTGATGCGGTATATGTGCCTGGAGGTAAAAAATCTGTTGATGCATTGAGTGCGGAAGCTGATGCAATTCACTTTGTTGAAGAGGCTTTCAGACATTGTAAAGCTATTGCAGCGACTAAAGAAGGCGTTCAGTTTTTAGGGCTTTCTAAAATACCTGTTAAAGGTAAAAACGATGCTGGAGTAGTACTGGACAAAACTGTAAAAGATTTTGAAAAAGCAATACAGCAGCATCGTTTCTGGGAACGTGAAAAAGCAGCAAAAATACCTGCTTAGTTTCCTTTATAAGCTACATCTTGTTCCAGCAGGGAAATGGCAATATCATTTCCCTGCTGTGCTGCAAGATCAAATACGGATAATCCCCTGGAATCAAGTATGGTCTTATCAGCTCCATGTTCTAAGAGCAATTTTAACAATTCATTTCTTCCAAACATAGCAGCAAACATCAATGCTGTTCCTCCGTTACCATGCTGAAGATTCAGATCTGCGCCGTGATGAATTAACAGTTCGGCTATATTGGGATAACCTTTGAAAGAAACTCCCATTAATGCGGTATTACCGCCGAAATCCTGAAAATTTATATCGGCACCTGCTTCAATTAATAATTTAGCGGCCTCGTATTGATTGTTATAGGCTGCAATAATTAATGGTGAATATCCTTTCTCGTCCTGCACATTTACATTCGGATGGCTTACTAAGAGCTGTTTTAATTGAGCAATATCTCCGGTTCTTGAAGCATTGATCAGTTGATAAGTTTGATTGTCCATTGATCTGATTATTTAAATTGATAAGCAGGAATTTGAACAGCTGAAACAATAAATAGTTTAAACTTGTAAAAATAAACACGATTATTGAATATGACTTTGAATGAATACATCTGCAAAATGTTAAATACTGATGGAAGTTTGCCCTTTCGTACAGTGACTGTAGAGTATGCTAAAAAGTCTGTGATTACCAGTATAGGTCAGGTAGAAAGGAACATTTATTTTCTGCAGCAGGGGATTATAGAAATAGGAATGGAGGCGGAAACCGGTAATAAAATTATTGATTTTTCTTTCTCCGGCGACCTGGTTTCTTCCTATACTTCCTTTTTATCGCAAGAAGCTTCTGATGTTTATCTGTATTGTCTGACAGATTGTATTGTTGAGGTTGTTCCTTATGCGCAGTTACATGAGGCCTATCAAACATCTTTGCTTTCTAATCAGTTTGGCAGACTGGCTACCGAAGCGCTTTATATGAAAAGGGTGAGAAAGGAAAAAGATGCGCTGACAAAAAATGCGGAACAGCGCTATCTTGAACTCATTAAATACAGACCGGAAATGATTAAAGAAATCCCGGTTCACCGGATAGCCAGATATTTGGGTATTCATCCCGAGAGCTTAAGCAGGTTGCGTAAATCAATTTCCTAACATAGGTCAGTATATTAAAAAACTGCTTCAGGTATCTTTGAGAATATAAAAAATCAGAGAGATCATGGTACATTTCCAAAAAAGATTAGCGTTACGCTGGGCAGATTTAGATCCGAATTTTCACCTCAGGCACAGTAGTTATTATGACCTGGCTGCCCAATCCCGTTTAGAGATTTTAGGCGAGCTTGGCCTGACGATGACGGTGATGCAGGAACAGCATTTTGGACCGGTAATTTTCAAAGAGTCCTGTACATTCATGAGGGAAATCAAGTCTGAAGATATCATTTTTATCAATATTAAAGTGGAGAAAATGAGTGCTGATGGGGCTAAATGGTCCATTCTGCAGGAATTTACGGATGATAAAGATAAAGTGAGGGCAATTCTTACTGTGGAAGGTTCATGGATTGATACCAAACTGCGTAAACTGGCCAGGCCAGTTCCTCAGGTTGCACAAGATGCCTTTAATTTATTACCTAAAATAGAAAAAACTTTAAACGATAGTTTTTAAGCTAAAACATTAATCCATAGAAATGGGTTAATTAAGATGTAAATTAGAATTATCGCCGAGATTCCATATGAGAAACTATTACCAAATCCTATTTTCCTGCTTTTTGCTGGTCTCATTTATTGCATTGCCGGCAGTTCGGGCCCAGCAAGTACCAGATCTGGCCACGCTGATGCAGCGTGCAGTCAATAAAGACGTGGAACTGGCCAATAAACAGCTTGATGTTGAACAGAGTAAAGATTCCAGACAGGCTTTATCGGATGCTTATTTACCTCGTGTAAGCAGTCTGGCGAGTTATGCGTACTTAAACAGTACGATTAATGCCAGTTTGCCTTCTTCGACATTTCCTATCTTAAATATTCCTGTCCCGGCGCTGGACGGAACTTTTAATATGCACAATAACACCTGGTTAGCTAATGTAAGTGTAAAAGCATTACTTTTTGATGGATTTAAGATTGGTAATTATAAAAAGGCATTAACTGAAAAGATGAAGGCGCAAACAGTAATCTTAGAAAATGACCGCCAGGAAATTATAGGGAAAGTAAGTGAAACTTACGATATGCTGGCTTTGCTTAAACAGAGTAAAGTGGTACTCGATTATAGTGATAAACAGCTCCAGGCGCAATCTAAAATTGCAGATAAAGCCCTTTCTTATGGTTTAATTACTAAATATGAACATAAAAAGATTGAAGTAGCCCGGGCACAATTACTGGCAAAACTTGCAGAGTATGATGGAAAGAGAAATTTAGTGCTTAAACGCCTGGAGCAACTGACCGGAATCGGGATAGATACACTCCGGCTGATTGATAACAGTCTGGTACCTTATTTAAATGTGGTCCCTAATCAGAATGTGAGTAACCGCCCTGAGTTTGCGGCACTTGAAGCTCAGGATAAGGCCTATAATTATCAGCTAAAGGCTAAAAGAAATCACCTGGTCCCGACAGCCGCTGCTTTTGGTTCTGTATCTTATATGAACTTATCTAATCTTGTTTTTCAAAACAAGGCGGGCACATTAGGGCCAAATACTGGTGATGTGAAATTGCAAATGAACAAATTACAAATGTTCCCCATGTTTATTGCCGGAGTTGGCGTGAAGTGGGATATTTTCGACGGATTTGAAAGTAAGCATGAGATCAAAAAAATAAAGATCGAATTACAGCAGGTAAGAAATAAAAAGGAAGAGGCTAAAGAACTGTTGTCACTCGGTTTGATTAAAGCGAATACTGATTATAGTATTGCCAGTGCTCAGATTGCTGCAAAAGGAAAAGAGAAAGAAGTATCATTTGATGCATTGACGATAGCGACTAAAGAATTCAGAACAGGACTGATCAAACCTGCCGATCTTATTGCTGCAATAACCGATAGTGAAAAAGCAGAATTAGGCTATCTGGAGACTGTATTTAATCAAAGACGTGCAGCTGTTGAAGTACATAAAGCAGCGGGAAACCTGACTATAGACAAATTCAAATAGGGATTTAAATATTTTATGATGATAAACCATACCAGAATCTTATTGCCGCTAAGTCTGATTTTCTTTGGTGTTACCTCTTGTAGCCAGAAAAAATTGGATAATGCCTTTGAAGGAAAAATAAAAAGAGAAACGATAGCTTTTACGACTAAAGTGGCGGGTCGGATATTAAAAATATATGTGAAGGAAGGTGATTTGGTGAAGCGCGGAGATACACTGGCTATGTTAAACTTACCGGAAGTGACGGCGAAAGTTGCTCAGGCACATGGTGTGGTTAAAGCTGCATCTGCACAAAATACGATGGCAGATAACGGGGCTACGCAAAATCAGCTGAAACAGATCCAGGCTAAATATAAAGCGACGTCGGAGCAATTTGCTTTTGCACAGAAATCATTCAGGCGTGCCAGCGCCATGTATGCCGACAGCATGATGGCTCCTCAGGCCTATGATGAGGCTTTTGCGAAATACCAGGGTGCTAAAGCACAGCTGGAGGCTACAACAGCCGAGTTGAATGAAGCGAAAAAGGGACCTCGTTTTGAGACAAAAGAAGCGGCTAAGGGACAGCAGCAACAGGCAGAAGGAGTGTTGCAGGAAGCAGAAGTTGCTTATTCTGAAAGGTATATCATTGCAACTAATGATATGGCTGTAGAAACGATTACTTTGCATGAAGGAGAACTGGCTACGCCAGGTTATGCCATTTTTAGCGGTTATATTCCAAGCAGTACCTGGTTCCGTTTTACGGTGCCGGAAAGTCAGATTTCACAAATCAAAAAGGGGCTGAATGTAACCGTGAAAGTTCCTTATAACCAGGAAACATTTGAAGGTAAAGTGTCCATTATCAAACAAATGCCTAAATATGCGGATATTACTACAGCTTATCCTGATTACAAAATGGATGAGGCTGTTTATGAAATAAAAGTGGTTCCTGAGGATATTAAAAAGTCTGAATTACTGCTTTTTAATGCGGCTGTTTTATTACCCCGCACAGCTGTAACTTCTAAATAAATTCATAGCAATAAGCCTGATGCACCAACGGATAAATAACTTCTTCTTTTTGGTTAAACGTGAGTTTGGCCTGTTTTGGAGCAACAAAATATTTGTGGTCGCATTTCTGATCATGCCTGTTATTCTTGCTTTTTTATTAGGCAATGTTTATATGGATGGGGCAGTGAAAAACCTGAAAATTGTAGTGGTAGATAAAGATAACACCCCAATGAGCAATAAGCTGATTGATATGTTTGCTGAACATCCAACCCTGCATGTTTTAAAGGTAGAACATGAAACAATAGATCTGGATCAAACGATGCTTGATACCCGTGCTATTGCCATTGTGGTGATCCCGGCAAGGTTTGAATCGGACGTATTTAATAAACGCAGCCCCGAGGTGAATACTTATCTGAATATGAGTAATACTGTTGCTGCAGGTGCGGTAGGGACTGCAGTTGCGCAATGTAATGGGACGCTGAATGCCGGAATTGGTATAGAAGCAATGAAAAAATCGGGTTTACCGGCAACGATTGCTGCACAAAGAATACAGCCTTTTCAGCTCAATTTATTTCAGCTGTATAATCCGGGACAAAGTTACCTGGTGTTTTTATGGCCGGCACTGATCTTTTCTATTCTGCATCAATTGCTTTTATTGGCAATGGCTGTTAGTTTTTCGCAGGAAATAGAAAATAATACTTTTAATAAAGCGGGTCTGCTGGGGCGCACAACTTCGGCTTTTCAGTTGATCATAGTGAAGATGTTTCCTTATCTGATCCTCTCTATGCTTACCTTACTGGTTTTCTATTTATTCAGCATTTATTTTAAATTACCCCATCCGGTAAATCCTTGGGTCTTGTTTTTATCACAAATTTTAATGGTCATCAGTACTTGCCTGTTAGGTGGGGTATATAGTCTGATTTTTCCTTCTCAGCTGAAAGCTACAGAACTACTTTTATGTATCGCTTCGCCAGCATTTACGGTGTCTGGTTTTACATGGCCTGCTGATCAGGCCCCTGTAATTCTGGAAGGTTTTAGTAAAATAATCCCTTTAACGCCTTACCTGAAAAGTTTAAGGGCTTTAGTATTGGAAGGGGCAAATATCCATGATGTGATGCCTTTTATTCAGCATCAGCTCATTTTAATAGGGATATATTTCTTATTGAGTTTTATACTGCTCAAGTTGAAGATCAGAAAAAGCCTTAAGGCACCAAAAGAAACACAGGCCACAGCAGAATTATCATGAGCAGACTTAAAAGATTGTTATCATTAACCGGAAGGGAATTCAGATTGTTTAAGAACAATCCGATTATGGTGATGCTGTTTATAGGCGGGCCGGTTTTGTATGGGATTATATTTGGTGCAATGTATCAGAAAGGTAAGTTTACTGATCTGCCTGTGATGGTCGTAGATAAGGATAATTCTGCTATGAGCACCCGGTTTATAGATATGCTCAATGATATGGATGTGTTGAAGGTGGTAGCTGTTAAACACGAGAATGTCGAGATGCGGACAGTTTTAATGAATGATAAAGCCATGGCTGCGGTTATTATTCCGGATGGGTTTGAAGCTGATCTGTTACAAAACAGGAACCCTGAAATCAATGCTTATGTAAATAATGCAAATTTAATGACTTCCAGTTATGTGACCAGAGCTTTGCTTACTGCCGGCGGAACATTGAATGCGGGCATAAAAATAGGGGCTATGCAAAAACAGGGCTTACCTGCTGCGGTAGCGTCAAATCAGTATGAGGCTTTTCATTCTAATATTTTTAAGCTCTATAATCCGGCCTCCAATTATATGATTTATTCATGGCCTTCTTATCTGGCTATTATTCTGCAGACAGTAACTATTGTGGTGATGGCTTTGAGTTTTACCTCCGAATATGAGGCTGGTACTTTTAGCGAATTATTTCAAAAGAGCAAGTCTGTATCTATGATGATGACAATCAAAGTTATTCCTTACTGGATCATTTCTATTGGTCTGGCGGGTATCCTGGCCTGTTTTTATGTGATTTTCAGAGAGCCCTTTCCTAAACATATATTAGATGCAGCAGTGATTTTCTGTTTGTTTATCGCCGCTGCCACCTTTATGGGAATGGTATCAAGTGTTATTTTTAAGACGCAACTGAGGGCAGTACAGTTTTTAATGGTATTGTCTATGACAGTCTATATCGTTTCGGGTTATAGCTGGCCCTTCGATCAGACAGGATGGGCAGCGAGGGTATTTGCTTATGTTTTTCCTATGATGCCCTTTGTAAATGGGTATAGGATTTTATTATTTCAAAGTGGTACACTGGGCGATATCAGTGATTATACAACGATCTTATGTGTTCAGCTTTGTTTTTATGCGCTGTTATCTTATGTGCTTCTGAAAATAAAAACACGGAAGGAAATTAAAGGGGGAGAAGCGGCAGCCTAAATGCAAGGGGGCAAAACTTTTTGAGAGTCCTGATGTTCTTCCTGTGCGATTAATTTAATGCAAAATGGAACAAAGAAAGGTTAATACAGCGCAAACTATTGGTCGTTTATTACTTGGATTAATACTTATTATTGCAGGCGCAGGGCATCTGAGCTGGGCAAGAACTGAGTTTTTGGCGCAGGTTCCTGCATGGATTCCTTTAAACGGAGATTTAGTGGTTGTCCTGTCCGGAATTGTTGAGATTTCTTTTGGTCTTGCTTTGCTGCTCTGGAGTAGCCAGCGTGTAAAGATTGGATGGATAGTTGCCCTGTTTTTTGTACTTGTTTTTCCTGGAAATATCTCTCAGTATGTGAACCATATTAATGCTTTCGGTTTGAACTCTGATTTACTCCGTGGGATCAGATTAGTATTTCAGCCTGTACTGGTGATCTGGGCTTTATGGAGTACAGGAGCATGGAGCGCATGGCGGAAAGAACAACATTAATTGCTTTTAGTTTTGAATTTGATTAAATAATCCTGAAGTGAATATCCTGTGGCAGATTTAAATTTATCGCCGGATAGTATAAATTCATAAGTTGTATCAGGTTTTAATTCCAGTGCTAACCTGCAGGACCTGTTGTTATTCAGGTAACCAACGACTTTGGTAACTCCAAAATGTTCTTTTCCTGATTCACCATAACGTATAGAACCTTTACCGGTTACTTGTCTGTCAAAATTTATCACGATTTCACTTGTTAAAGGGGCAACGTCCTGTTCGCCATTTTTAAAAGGAGATATAGTGGTTACTTTTGGCTGTCTGTCTACATAGGCTGCTTTTATTTTGCTGATATCCCGGGCCGTTTCATTAAAAAAAGTAATGATACGGGGATAAAAGCTTTTAAAATCGGGATATTGGGTTCTCGAAGATTCATATTCTCCCAGCAGAGAAACCAGTTCTTTTGTCCAGATGAAACCTTTATTGGTTTGTAACAGAATTTCGTCTTTTATAACCTGCTGATTGTTTTTATGATCAATCAGATACCTGACAACACATGCTCTTACCAGCGATTCATTGATTAAACTTTTCCAATCCTCATAGGCTTCAAGTTTCATTTCGTTTCTTTGGGCATCTAAAAGAACTTCACTACTGGCAGCAAGTAATTTTGCATTGTCATCCTCATCGAGAATGTGGTTAACAAAGGAATGATTAAATTCGTGTACCAGTGTAGGCAAATAATCATTTTTTAAAAACACAGGATTTCCTGCCTCATCAAAAATCCATGAACCCATAATTGCATAGACAATCTTTTTCTGATCTGCAGGGAATACGTCCGGACCATAATTGGCACCACCATTGGCAAGCCCCAAAACAGTTCTGTAATCAACGCTGTGTTCACCGTAATAATTTAAATACCATTCTGTATCAAAACTGGCTGTTATGTTATTAAATTGATCAGTTGCCTGTTTGTAATTTTCCTGATGATTTTTGAAGAAGATATCAAAAGCAGAGATTTTATAGAAATCATTAAGCAGGTTTACAAATTTTACGGCATCGTCCATAGCCCATTTCCCATCCATACTGTTCTTTGATACTTTGATCAGAGAAAACTTGTTGTCCTTAAATTCAAGGTTTACCACTAGAAACATGACCCTGGAAAAACCCATGCCCTTTTCCTGGCTAAGTTCTCTTGCAAAATTGATGACCGGTTCGTTTTTGTATTTGTCAAAATAATCATGGATATCTTTGATGTAATTCTTGGCAAATTTCATATTATACTCGGGGTTACCTGCAAGCCTGAATATAATACTTACCAGTTCAACTCTTTGATCTACTGTTGATTCAGTTTGACTTTTTTTGATAAAAACGGGTGGTTTTATAAATAGGACCGGCGTTTTTGTAAAAGGCGCAGCTGCTTGATTAAAAGAAGTCTTTGTGCTGGCAACAGAAAATAAACAGGCAGATAACAAGAAAGAGGTAAACGTTAATTTCATGCTGGAATGATTAGAATTTGTATAACCGAAGATATAAAAAATTGAGTAACACAGAACATAATAGCCGATGCAGCCGTTATACTAGAAATAACCTATAAAAACAGATTAATGAAACATACAACTTATCAGGAAGCAATAGCAGAATACGATTTAAAAGAAAGCGAACAGGCATTATTGCTCTATGCCCATTATGGCAGGGCTATTTATATGGGACAAGCCCTTGAACAGCAGGGAATCAATATGTTGGCTATTGATGATATCGTAAAGAATGAACCTGAGTCAAAGGAAGCCTATGAAGCTATATGGGCTAAATATGATCATAGTAAACAAATGATTGGGGTGATGACTACTTTATTACAGGAAGCTTATCATATTAATGATATTGATATGGAAGAGTTCAGAGAAGTGTTAGCCTGGAGAAATGATCTGGCACACAGGTATTTTAGATATAATGATATTTTATTTTCTTCAACTGCCGGCCGTAAACGGATGATTAAAGACTTTGTGGATTTTACAAATAGTGTTAAATCTGTAGAAGAAAAACTAGCAGTCTATATTGCCGCATATAACAGAACTGCCGGTATCACTACAGAAAGTATTGCTAAGATTTTGGAAGAAAGAAAACAGGAGTGGAAGGATAAAGTGATAGATGATAGTTATGACAGTACTGTAAAGTATAACTAATCTTTGATAGGGATAAGCAGGTAATTTCCAGAATTTGATCATATTTACGAATCTTTGTACCAAATCTCTAAAATGATCAGACCAATTACTATTAACGATTTTATCTGCTTACCTGAACCCATTCCTTTAGTCGATGTCAGAACTCCGGCTGAGTTTGAAAAAGGGAGGATACCGGGTGCATTTAACATTCCTATTTTCAGTAATGAAGAACGTGTGCTTGTGGGAACAACTTATAAACAGGTTGGAAGGGAACAGGCAATCCTTTTAGGTTTTGATCTGACAGGGAGCAAATGGTCTGCCTTTATTAAGCAGGCTTTGGAAATATCCCCGGGAAAAAAGATTGCGGTCCACTGCTGGCGTGGCGGAATGAGAAGTGGTGCAATGGCCTGGGCACTGGATTTATATGGTTTTGAAGTTTACCTCATTGAGGGTGGATATAAAAATTATCGCAGGTGGTCTGCCGCGCAATTTGAAAAAACTTATCAGTTGATCATTTTGGGCGGAATGACTGGCTCAGGGAAAACCAGACTTCTTCATCAACTGCATGCTACAGGCGAACAGGTTATAGATTTAGAAGAACTGGCCCAGCATCAGGGCTCATCGTATGGTACAATGAATAAAATGTTGCAGCCTACTCAGGAGCAATTTGAAAATAACTTAGCTTTTCAACTTCATAAACTTAACCCGGATCGCCTGGTATGGGTAGAAGACGAAAGCTTAACTATTGGCAAGCGATGTATACCAAATCCATTTTGGTATCAAATGAGAAGTTCTTTCTTGCTGAACCTTAATGTCCCTCATGAACACCGTGTTGAGCTGCTGGCCAGAGAATATGGCGCTCTGGATAAAAACTTTTTGATTGAATGTACGGAGCGTATCTGGAAAAGATTGGGGCCTGAACAGACTAAAAATGCTATTCTGG
The DNA here is from genome assembly GCF_014200605.1 of Pedobacter cryoconitis. Lineage (GTDB taxonomy): Bacteria > Bacteroidota > Bacteroidia > Sphingobacteriales > Sphingobacteriaceae > Pedobacter > Pedobacter cryoconitis_B. The sequence continues at coordinate 1,154,243 of NZ_JACHCE010000001.1, forward strand.
CAATTGAAGAGGATCGGATGCCAGACTTTATCCGTATCGTACTGGTTTATTATGATAAGACTTATAAAACAGGTTTGAGTAAGCGTAATAAAGAGAGAGTTGTTTTATTAGATCTTGATGATCAGGATATTATAGCTAATGCTGTTAAAATACGTGCTTCAGTACAGGAATTGAATTCCGGAAAATAATTATAAATCGAAGAAATGGATTCACAAAATATAAAACTAACTCAATATTCACATGGTGCAGGTTGCGGTTGCAAGATCAGCCCTGCTATACTTGATAAGATCTTGCACAGTGCGGTTCCTGCAACAACCGACCCCCGTCTTTTAGTTGGAAATGATAAAAGAGATGATGCTGCAGTATTTGATTTAGGGAATGGGTCGGCCTTGATTTCAACTACAGATTTTTTCATGCCTATTGTAGATGATCCATATGATTTTGGCAGAATTGCTTCTGCAAATGCAATTAGTGATGTGTATGCAATGGGTGGAAAACCGGTAATGGCTATTGCTATTTTAGGTTGGCCAATTGAAAAACTGGCTCCGGAAATTGCTCAGAAAGTATTGGAAGGGGCAAGGGCTATTTGTGCTGAAGCAGGAATTACGCTTGCTGGCGGTCATAGCATTGATTGCCCGGAACCAGTTTTTGGTTTATCGGTAAATGGACTGGTAAATATTCCTGAGCTTAAACAAAATTCCACTGCAATTGCTGGCTGCCGTTTATATTTAACAAAAGCGCTTGGTGTAGGAATATTATCTACAGCACAAAAGAAAGGTGTTTTACTGCCTGAAGATGCTGCGGTTGCATTAAAAAGTATGGTCACTTTAAATAAATTGGGTGAGCTATTTGGTCAGTCAGCAAGCGTAAAGGCAATGACAGATGTCACTGGGTTTGGTCTGCTTGGGCACCTGGCCGAAATATGTGAGGGAAGTGGTTTATCAGCAACTATTGAATTTGATAAGGTTCCGGTAATTTCATCCTTACCTTATTATCTGGATCTGAATTGTTATCCGGGCGGTACACAAAGAAATTGGAATAGTTATGGACATAAGGTAGGAAACCTGACAGATCATCAGCGGTTTATCCTTGCAGATCCTCAAACCAGCGGCGGTTTATTAGTAGCAGTAGCAGCTGATGGCGCAGAAGAATTCGAACTTCTTTTGAAGGAACATGGATTATCTGATGAACATTTGATTTCTTTCGGCTGGCTGGAAAATGAGGAGCAGGAGCATTTGATTACAGTTATTTAAACACTGAATAATAACATAAAAGAGAAATCATGATCAAGAACATTTTATTAAAAGTATCATTTATACTATCGTTATCTTTAGGTATAACCGCTGTTTCATATGCACAGGTTCCAAAACCTTATTTTCAAACTAATCCGTGGAGAGAGGATCAGTTGATCGCCCCTTCAGCACTTGCTGAGCTGATCAGTAAAAAGGCAGACGTTAAAATTTATAATATAGGGGTTGTTCAGAACATCAAAGGGGCAACAAATACAGGGGCTGCAAGTGATGCAGTAAATTTAGAGAAGTTAAAGGAAGTCTTAAAGACGATGCCGAAAAATCAATCTATTGTGATTTACTGTGGCTGTTGTCCAATGGGTAAATGTCCGAATATAAGACCTGCATTTAAAGCCCTGGCTGAACAGAAATTTACAAATGTCCGTTTATTGGACCTGCCGGATAATATTAAGATTGACTGGATTGATAAAGGATATCCTGTGGAGTCAACATACAGGTGATCTGGACATTTGGATTAAACCAAGTAATGAAAATGAGTTTATCAAAAATAAAGAAGCCACAGGCCGAAAAAAAAGATCTGGGTGATATCGCATCCTTGCAAAAAGATAAAAAGTAATCATTGAATAGTTCATGCTAATCAATGAATTCCCCATTCGTTTTATAGCTATTAGCTCATAGATTTGTTTAAATTGAAAAATATTCTAAACAAATCTATTCATGCAGATGAGAAAAAGATCATTTTATGTATTTATAATTACATATTGCCTGTTTAATCTTAAAGCTTATGCCCAATCCGGTAAAGAAGTAACTCTGGCGTCCAAACCCCCGATGGGCTGGATGACCTGGAATTATTTTGCTGATAATATCAATGAAAAAGATATTATGGAAATAGCTGACGCAATGGTTACTACCGGCATGTTAAAGGCAGGGTATAACTATGTTTTGATAGATGATGGATGGCAGGGTGGCAGGGATAATAAAAATAATATCATTGCTGATCCCAAAAAATTCCCTTCAGGAATTAAAGCACTGGCCGATTATGTTCACCATAAAGGTTTAAAACTAGGTATATATTCTGATGCTTCATCTCTGACCTGTGCCGGATATACAGCGAGTCTTCATTTTGAGGAACAGGATGCAAAAACATTTGCTTCATGGGGTATAGACTATTTGAAGTATGATTACTGTGGTGCCCCGGAAGATGTAGAAACTGCAAAGAACAGATACAAAACTATGGCTGATGCCCTGAGAAAAAGCGGCAGAGATATAGTCTTTGGAATTTGTGAGTGGGGCGGACGTAAACCATGGTCATGGGCAGCAGAGTCGGGAGGACAGTTATGGCGGACCACCAATGATGTCCGTGATAAATGGAAAAGAAGAGCTGTAGAGGAAGCAGGAGAAGGAATCCTGGATATTATTGATCTGAATTCCTCTTTAGCGCAATATGCCGGGCCTGGACGCTGGAACGATATGGATATGCTGGTTGTTGGATTAAATGGTAAAAAAGGTCCGTCTGGTGATTTAGGGGGAACCGGATGTACGGCTGTAGAGTATCAGAGTCAGATGAGTTTATGGTGTATGCTGGCATCGCCGCTGGCAGCTACTAATGATGTCAGAAATATGAGCGAAGAAGTTAAGCGTATCTTATTGAACCCTGAGATTATCAGTATAAATCAGGATGCCTTAGGAAAACAGGCGGTCAGGAAAATCAATAATGAGACCTGGACAGTTTTCTTAAAGCCTTTGTCAAATGATGAATATGCATTAGCTATCCTCAACCGCAGCGATCAGGCCCGGCAGACATCCTATGATTTTGCAGAATTTGGTTTGAACGGGAATTATCAGCTTAAAGATTTATGGCAGCATAAAATAGCTGGAACTGGCAAAAAATGGAAAGGAACGGTTAATGCGCATGAAACCAAAGTATTCCGCTTAACCAGAAAATAAAAAATAGTAGAAATAACTTGCGCAATCAATCGGTTGCGTAAGCTATTTTATATGAGAAGAGATGTATTTCAGGCTATTGCCGACCCAACCCGCAGGGCTATTCTGAGTTTATTGGCCCTTCATGCGATGACCCCCAATGCCGTTGCTGAGCATTTCGAAAGTAGCCGGCAGGCCATATCAAAACATATTAAAATACTTACTGAATGTCAGCTGGTCAACCAGAAACAGACCGGTCGTGAGATATATTATCATTTTAATCCACAAAAGATGAAAGAAGTGGATGTATGGGTAGAGCAGTTCCGTGCACAATGGGAAGACCGCTTTAACCAGTTAGACGAGCTATTGAAAAACCAAAATCATAAAAAGTCATGACAAAAAACAAAGCAGTCTTTTCAAAAGACATGGAAAACAAAAAACTTAATGTGGTAAGATCATTTGATGCTCCATTGGAACAGGTTTGGAAAGCCTGGACTACAGCTGAAATACTTGATCTTTGGTGGGCCCCGAAACCTTATAAGGCCGAAACGGGAAAAATGGATTTTAGAGAAGGTGGCCAGTGGTTATATGGTATGGTGAGCCCTGAAGGGGAAAAAAACTGGTGCAGGGTAGACTATAAAACAATTGAACTCAATAAGAGCATCACTACTGTAGTCATGTTTTGTGATGAGCAGGGTCATGAAAACCAGGACTTCCCAAAAATGCACTGGAAGAAAGAGTTTAGTCAGACTAATGAGGGGACAACTGTAAACATCGAAATTACTTTTGACCAGGAAGCTGATATGGAGATGATCCTTAAAATGGGCTTCCAGGAAGGTTTCACAGCCGGACTTGACAACCTGGATGAATTTCTGGAAAATGCAGATTAAATAGCAAAGTTATCTATAGTATTTAAGGTATTCATAACTCTTGAATACCTTAAATACTAGTCTTTCAAACAAGATTATGTCCCTCTCAGCGCTATAAATGTCAATCCCGATATATTTCTTGATATATTGTTTGAGAATAGCATTAAATTTAGAAATGTTCAGGACATATCAGATTAAATGGGGGATTTTTTTATCCATCACTTTCGCAGCGATTGGGTTTCTTCAGAAATTTGAACATATTGAAAATCATCAGATTAGAATTTTGATCGAAAACGTTCTCAGATCTTTTGGCAATATTTCTATTTGCTGGTTTATTCACAATTATTTTATTCTTCATTTCGCCAAAAAGAAGAACAATATTACCAAAGGTATAATCAGTAATATCATTGTTATCTGTATCCTTCTTGGGCTGGACTATCTTTCAATTGAGTTCAGGTCAAGGTTATCAATGACTGATTCTCCAAATTATAATAATGTTCAGGATTTTCTCATCAATCTAACCAAGATTTCTTTTATCAGTGTATTTATATATATCGTCATTTATAATATCCAGATTAATATTATACTGCAAAAGTCAAAGCTTGAAAATGAAATACTAAAGCAGGCTCAGTTAAGAGCTCAGCTTTTATCTTTACAACAGCAGGTCAGTCCTCATTTTCTATTTAATTCGTTAAGTACATTAAAAACTATTGCTAAAGATCAGGAGACTAAAACCTATGTAATTCAATTATCGAATGTATACCGTTATCTGCTTAATTTCAATGAACATCATTTGGCTAGTGTCAGGAATGAATTGGCTTTTATGAAATCATATCTGTACATTTTACAGGAACGTTTCGAAGATGCCCTGGAAATCTCAATCCATGTACCTGATGAGTTTCTCCATTACCGTATTCCTACACTTTCTTTGCAGTTGCTTATTGAGAATGCGGTGAAACATAATGTAGTTTCCCCTGAAAAGCCTTTACGTATCAGAATTTACACAAATGATCATCCTTCTTTAATAGTTGAAAATAGTTTTCAGCCAAAATTATCTGTTGAAGAAAGTACTGGTAAAGGGCTTCAAAATATAAAAGAAAGGTATCAGTTACTGGCGGATCAGCAAGTAGGAGTTTGCGAATATAATGACATATTTGTTGTCACCTTACCCTTATTATTAGGATGAAAGTATTAATTATAGAAGATGAGATTAAAACGGCTAAAGAGTTAAAAGGCCTTATTGAAGCAATAGACAATGATATTGAAGTCATAGGTATTTTGCAATCTGTAAAATCAGCTGTACAGTGGTTTGAAGAAAACCCTTCACCAGATCTTGTTTTTTCGGATATACAACTGGGCGACGGGCTTTGTTTTGATATCTACCGGGATGTGCAGGTGAATGCTCCTGTGATTTTTTGTACTGCATTTGATGAATATGCCATCCGCGCTTTTGAAACCAATGGCATAGCTTATCTTTTAAAACCAATTGATGAAACTATGCTGGAACAGAGTCTTCTGAAATTCCAGCATCTGAAATCATTATTTGATACCCAAAAATCCGGATATCAGCAAAAAATAGTCAAACTGGTTGAACAGATGGATACTAAACATAAACAGTCTATTCTGGTTTATTTTAAAGAAAAGATTATACCGGTCAGGACGGCTGATATTAACTTTATTTATACCAGTAATGGCGTGGTTTATATTCATACTGATCATAGCCAGTTTACCACACAGTACAATATGGAGCAATTGGAAACCATGTTAAACCCTGGTCAGTTTTATAAAGCAAACCGGCAATTTATTATCAGAAGAGATAGTATTCAGGAGGTTGAGCATTATTTTAACCGCCGTCTTTTTGTTAAACTGATATGCGAAACACCTGAGAGAATTATTGTGAGTAAAATCAAAGCAGGTGATTTTTTGCAATGGGTTGAATCTTAAAATATATGCTGACAGAGTTCTGTTCTTTCACTATCATTTCTGTCAATCTCGTTTCCTTATTTGTGCTATTCACCCTGAAATTCCAGTTTTAAGTGTTCCCGGGGGATAACTTCGTGTAATTAAAATTCCTTTAACTGCATGAAAAAAAACCTTTTATTCCATCTGTTATTGCTGATAACTATCAGTGGATCATTTGCTCAATCTACAAAACAAGCCGCAATTCAAAGAATGACCGATTCCGTCAAAATGGCTTATCTCAGTGAAGCTGCAATTCAATATCCGCTTTTAAGACAGGGCTTTATTTCTACTGATGTTATTGGGAGAGGAAATGTAAAGTCCAGACTTCGTGGAAATGAGTTTTTTGATGCTCAAAGTCAGGTGACCAGGGTTAGAGTAAATTTCAATCTTCCCATTGCGCAATGGAGTAAAAATATCATTTCTGCGAATATCAACTATCTGTATCAGCATGTTGATCTCAACCGGGTAACTAATTATAATCCCGGGCTACCTGTACAAAATACAACTACAAATTCTTCAACAATGACATTGACGCTGAGTTATAACAGGGTAGACTCATTATTTGGACATCAGGTCATTTATTCGGCAAATATTTCTGGAGTGACCGATGAATTATCTGCTATCAGAAGAGTAAACGGACTTGTGGGGATAACAGTCCAATTTGTACAGACGGCATCAACGGTATTTAGAGCAGGGTTGTTTTATATCAATGATCCAACTATACCGACTCATTTTATTCCACTGATCACTTATTCTCATAAATTTCAAAAGGGTAATCTTCAGTTGTTTGCCGATCTTCCTTCACGTGTTTTATTAAAGAAAAAATTATCTGAAAGAAGCTGGCTGTCTATAGGAACTGAAATGACAGGAACACAAACCTTCATGTCACTAAATGAACCAGCTAAGCCAAAGCATGTCATCAGTTCAACCCTGGAGCTTAAAACAGGGCCAGCCTTTGAATATAAGGTGTCGAAAAAGGTCATGTTTGGCATTAGCGGAGGTTTATTTTCGACTTTATCTGCAAGAATATTTGAACAGGGAAAAGCGCCTTCAACATATTTTATTGATAACAAAAGAAACTCAGCACCTTATGCTAATTTTACGATTTCCTTCCTTCCTTTTTTAAATTCTATTGTTCGTAAACAGGAGTAGTCCGGTAAAATGGTTTAGGGTTTGACGGAGGCTATAAACAACCTCCTTAAGCTTACCAGATGTGCAAATAATACAATGGGTACAATGCAGCAGGGGAGCCATGCGAATGGAAAATAAGCTAGTGCAATATTAGGCTGATCAAATGCAAATTGCTGAAATGCAAATGGTGCAGATAAAACTGCTGTTAAAACAATATTAGCAAGCAGCAGTAAACAAACCATATTCCATACGATTAATATATTTCTGCTCAAAACATTTCTGATGTACCCGAAATAGTAAACAAAAGGAGCAGTCAACCCGCATAATATATCAAAGTTTCTACCTTCAAATGTCATGATTTCTGGTACAGCATGGTGCAGGTATAACGCATATAAACCAAGTTCTACCGGGATTCTTACAGTATGAAGTAAGGTTAATATCTTTACATCAGATCTGTCCATCACTGTCTTTCCTTTACTGGTAAAAAAGCAGAGTGCTATCAGGATGACCGGAGGGAAAAGCAAGATTGCAAATCTCGGAGGTATTCCGGAAGTTACGGTATAAAACCCGGAAAGACTAAGGATTGATTGTATTACCAGCCACAATACTATAACGATGATGATGGGTTTTGAATACCGGGTGGCTTTATACAGCAATAGGATAGTTAACAGCGTACTGAGTATAAATATCGGTTTGATATAAAGGGGTAAGTGTTCCATTGTTTAATTGTTTATACAAAGGAAGTATTATATGTATGATGAATTCTTGCCATTTGGCAAGAAATGAATTGCTTATTTTCTTTTGGATACTTCTTTCCTTATTCTGCTTAAGGAAGTATCGGTAATGCCAAGATAAGAAGCAATGTTTTTTAAAGGAACATATTGGAAGATTTCAGGTTTTGCCATTAACAATTGCTTATATCTTACTTCTGCAGATTCTGTAATGGTAGATAACATCCTGTTTTTAAGCTCTGAATATCCTTTAACGAGGATTGATCGCCCAAATTCTCTGAATTCTGGTAGCGTGTGAAAAAGGTTATTTAACTGTTCATAATTAATGACCCAGCCCTCACAATCTGTTAATGCCTGTATGTTCTCCTGTGATCCTGTACGATTGAAAAAAGAAGAAACCTCAAATATAATTTGTCCCTGTGAATAGAAACCAGTAGTGATCTCATTTCCTTCTGTATTATTTGCAAATGCACGCAAATATCCCTTTTCGAGAAATAGGTATTCATCGCATATTTTACCTGCTGTAAGCTGGAACTGATTTTTTAAAATGATTTTACTGCTAAACTGAGCCGCAATTTCTGTTGCTGAGGAGAATGAAATCAGATTAGTATTCTGAAAGAATCTGATAAGGGTTTCTTTATGCATAGGAAATGATTTTAGTGCCCTGCTGCTTTAGAAAATAGATTAATGATGATTACACCGGCAACAATTAAAGACATACCGATAATTGCTGCTGTATCAGGTATCTGTTTATATACTAAAATTCCAATGATAGTGATGAAAACTATTCCAACCCCCGACCAGATTGCATAAGCAGTTCCAACAGGCATCGTTTTAATGGCTATACTCAAAAAATAAAAGGCAAATAATATTCCTATTACAGAGATGGCACCTGGATAGAATTTTGTAAAACCCTCAGATTTTTTTAGAAATGTAGTTCCGGTAATTTCACTAATGATGGCTAAGAATAAAAAGAAGTATGATTTCATAATATATTGTTGATTTTTTTTAGAGTTTTCCATCTGATGACAAATTTAATGACAATATATAAATCCCTGGTACTTCAGTAGTAAAACCTTTTTGCTTTAACTTATTCGATTTAAAGTTATTGTTATTATTTGTTGTGTTTATAAAAATTTTGTAAATTGTAATTATTATTTAATATTCAGATGTCTGTCTATGCAATAAACTCATCAATGATCCCAGAGAATATTACAAAGAATCATATTATAGAGGCGATTAATTATATCAATAACAATGATATAGAATACGCTCATGCAACCTCTTCGGTTTGGGATTTGATTTATGAGAAAAAATCTTATTCCCCTAAACATACGATAGCTATTGCTAATGAAATTGCCAATAATCAATTTTTAGAATATAAAGATTTTACGACAGATACAGCGAGGAAATTTCTTCAGAAAATGGGGGATGAGTTTCAAATTGTAAAAAAGGATGATGACCCTGTTAAAGAACTGGTTGAGAACTATAAGGATCACCTGATCAGGAATAGGTTAAAGGATGAATTATATAAATGGGAGCTGATAGCAGAGTATAGAGGCAGGCCGCATCTGGGTGCCCCAGACTTTGATCAAGAAATTAGAAGTATTAATTATAAGAATTTAATATTTCACAGTGGTTTCGGAGTTAGAAACCGTCTGGGGAAAAATAAGCCTGAAGAATACAGAGATGCATTCAAAATACTGTTTGATGAGCGCATTACCCTCGAAAATAGAATTTCTGAATTTGGGAGGGTAATTAGCAGTATTTGCAGTGCTTTGGGTACGGCAAATCAGCATCATCATGATGAGCGGACTATGTCTGCCTTTTTAACTTTTTACAATCCTGAGAAATACGCACTTTATAAAAATTCTTTCTACCGGAAGTTTTGTGAACTGTTAAATGAATGGCCTGCAAAAATGGGTAATAAGTATCCTCATTATCTTTCCTTATTAAAAGCGTTTATTCAAAAATATATTGATACTGATGAGGAGTTATTGAAAATTTATAAAGAAATACTCCCCGGCAATGTTTATCAGGACACTAATCACCATCTTCTGGCACAGGATATTCTGTATACCATGCTGGATAGGGGCAAAATTACTTTTACAGACATCATCGAAGATTTAAAACAAAATCTTCTTGAAGATGTATCTGTCCTGAGTACTTTTTCATTCGCTGAAATTTCTGATCATGGACTGGCACCCAAACCTAAAAAACACACTTATGTGTGGATTTCTGATACAGATAAAATTATAGGGAGAGAAGAAGCACATTATGAAATTTCAATCAGAACAAGAAACGGGAAAGTAAATCACTTATTTGTTGATTTGCATTTTGAAGGGGCTAATCAGTATAAGTATAAGCAGAGTACGGTCATTTTGCCCGATCAGTGTGAATGGTTCAATTGGATGGGTGGTTTTAGTATTGGCTTTAAAGAGGGGATTTCAACTGATGACCCTGATCTGCCGGGAAAGATAAAAGAACAGCTTATTTATCTGGAAACTACTGTAGGTGATCGGATCAGGACAATTCTATTGAATAAAAATAAGAATGAAATTTATGTAAATAATAGCATGAATATGAGCTTAAACCAGATACTCTATGGCCCGCCGGGAACAGGGAAGACATTTGCCACAATTGACAGGGCTATAGCGATTATAAACCCTGACTTTTATGACGAAGTTAAACAAATGGCGGGTACTGAGCCAGAGAAGCGAGCGGCACTAACCAGAGAATTCAGAAAATTATTAATCAAGGATTGGGATAATGATATTGATGGACAAATTGTATTTACTACTTTTCATCAAAATATGTCTTATGAGGATTTTATTGAAGGGATCAAACCAGAAACTATAGATCAGCAGGTAACCTATAAAATTGAGGATGGTATTTTTAAACGGCTTTGTGCCAAAGCAGTTGAAAGGAGAGCTTTAACAAAATTTGATGATTCTTATAGTCAGTTTGTAGAAGATGTTGAAAATAAGGGGTTTATTGAGCTGGTGACCCCTGTTCATAAGAAAAGATTTCATGTATCCATAGCTATGAATGAAACGTCAGTGGTAACCCCGCAGAATGACAATTCCAGCGATAAAGAGGTTACTAAAACGATGGTCAGAAAATATATGGAGGATAATGAGATCATTGACTGGAAGTCTTATACTGTACCAATTGGTGAGTATATAAAAATGAATTTTGAAAAGGTTATTGACAATTCTAAAAAGAAATTTGTTCTGATTATTGACGAAATAAACAGAGGAAATGTTTCTTCAATTTTTGGAGAACTGATCACGCTGATTGAGAAAAGTAAGCGTTACGGAGGAACTGAAGAGCTGGAAGTTATACTGCCATATTCTAAAGAGCCATTTTTTGTTCCGGATAATGTATATATCATTGGCACTATGAATACCGCCGACCGATCTGTCGAAGCTTTGGATACAGCACTTCGCCGCCGCTTCATTTTTTCGGAAATGATGCCGGATAGCAGGCTGCTGGAAGATAGTTTTGTTGAGTTATCTGATGGTCATATTCATTTGAAAGTATTGCTTGAACTGATTAATAAACGCCTGATTATTCTTTTAGATAAAGATCACCAGATAGGCCATGCCTATTTTATGGGGATCAAAACTTTAGCTGATTTAAACCAGGTTTTTGAATACTCCATTATTCCTTTATTGCAGGAGTATTTTTATGGTGACTTCGGTAAGATTGGATTGGTATTAGGCAATTCTTTCGTAGAAAAACACCATCATAACCTGGCAAGTTTTGCAAATTTCCAGGATTATGATCCTTCCAGAATTGATTCTTTTATTGATCGTTATACTTATGTGATCAGACCTAAAAATGAATGGGACTTTAAATCAATATAATGGTTAGAAAGATTCAGGTTTTTGAGCATGAAACCTTAGATAAATATGCGCTGTGTAATGATGGCAGCAGACTTGGCCCTGAAGTCATTGATGGTTTGTGGAAGTACAATGATGCTAACCAGCAAAAGTATTTTATTGGGACAAGAAATGGCGTGAAATTTAAAAGTTACGTTGGCGTTATCCAAATATCCAATACGGTTATTGAAATCTTACCTAAGGCCGATAAAAATAAATCAGCTGATTTTGATAAGTGGCAAAATGTTCTTTTACAGATGCTTAAGATCTCCGGAAGACTTAAAATAGAGAGTTTAACAACGGCCGATTTAAACCAGAAACCTCATTCCATATTAGATTTGTACTTTCAATTATACCTGGATCAACTGGAATTTCTGCTCCATAGTGGGTTATTTAAAAAGTATCAGCAAACCGAAGGAAATATTCTGGCTTTAAAAGGCAGTTTGGCTTTTTCGAAAAATATTCAATATAATCTGGTGCATAAAGAGCGTTTTTATACAAAACACCAGCAATATACTTATGATCATTTAATTCATCAGATCCTGCTGAATGCATTATTAGTTCTTAAAAATATCAATCTGAAAGCTACATTAACAGACAGGATAAACCGGATACTATTTTCAATGCCAGAAATCAAAGAAGTAAGAATAGGGCATTCGCATTTCGAAAGCATAGTATGGGACAGAAAAACAGTCCCGTATAAAGAAGCTATAAATATAGCCAGGCTAATCATCCTAAATTATTCGCCGGATATTTATGGAGGAAACGAGAATTTAATTGCTATACTTTTTGATATGAATAAACTCTGGGAAGAATTCATAACTGTATGTTTAGATAAAAACCTGAGGGGGCGCTATCAGGTTAAACGCCAGAATACCCGGATTTTCTGGAATAATAAAACTATCAGACCGGATATCTATTTTGAACGGGAACATTCAAATACAATAGATACTTTAGAAAGATTTATCATCGATACTAAATGGAAGATTGTAGAAGATAATCAGCCGTCTGACGAAGATTTGAAACAAATATTTGCCTATAATGCACATTGGGGAAGTAAAAACAGCCTATTGTTATATCCAACAAGTGCTAAAGATAAAATGCATGTGACCGGTATTTATGCGCATAAATTTAAAGACACAGATCAGCATCATTGTAATCTCGGATTTGTAAATGTGATTGAAAATGGGAAGTTGAATGTGAATTTTGATGCTAGTGTCTTAGCTATGTTAGAAGGGGTTGCTTAACAAATTTTCTCATTAAAATTTCTTTGGATATTGCTATCATTGTATATATTTACGTAAATGTTTACGTAAATATATACAATGATAGCAAACATTATTAATGAATCAGGTTCATTCGCCATTGGCGCCAGGCTAAGAAGGTTGTATGAGTCTCTGGTAAATGATATGACACTGATTTATCAGGAACAGGGATTACCTTTGGAAACGAAGGATTTTATCTTTTACTATTTAATGAGCAAAAGAAGCAGTATAAGCATCTCTGATATTGCAAAGGAACTGAACCTGACTCATCCGGCGGTGATTCATATTGCTAAGAGCCTGGAAAATATCGGGTATATCGAATCTGAAAAATCAACGAGTGATAGCAGAAAGAGACTTGTGAAACTGACTAAAAAGGGACAAAAAGATTTAGCGAAATACCGGGTACTCTGGGATGATATCATTGCTTTAAATCAGGAAATGTTTGAACAGCAGGTACAGCTATTGCAAAATATCGAAAAGCTGGAAGAGATGCTGAAAGAGAAGACTTATTATCAGAGATATCATAGTTTACAGGCTTCAAAAAAAGACGCTTAAATATTAACAATGAAATCGCCGGAATAATAGCTGATCATTTACCAATCAGTAAGAATCCGGATAGCAATCAAATAAAATATACAGGTATGAAAGCTTATTTATCAATGTTGGATAATCCAATATGGAACGCTTTAACAAACAATCATCAGAATTTCTCAGCGGGTACCATTGAAATTAAAAGATATGAGAAAGATACTATTCCATTTATGGGGATGGAAGGGACGGATGGTAAATTATTAGAAAATATAGCGCCTTTTTTTGAGTTGAATGAAGAAGTCTTTCTGAAGGATGATGTGCATGGTATTCCGGATTGTTGGGAGACTTTAAACAAGTTGAATTGTCTGCAAATGATTTATATGCCGGCCACCTTTAAGACAATTGACAGGGAAGGAATCATCAAACTTTCTGCTGCCGAGGCCAGTGAACTCTTTGAACTGGTGAATTTAGTGCAGCCTGGTTTTTTTAAACAGAAGACTTCATTGCTTGGAGATTATTATGGCATTAAAAAAGACGGCCATTTGGTTGCTGCTGCCGGAGAACGTTTTAAATTAAAAGGTTTTACAGAGTTGAGTGCTGTCTGCACTCATCCGGAGCATACCGGGAACGGATATGCACAGCGTTTACTAAATGTGTTATGCAGTAAGAATTTAGAAGAAGGAAATACACCTTTTCTGCATGTTGTTGATTCCAATACAAGAGCCATAAAAATTTATGAACATCTGGATTTTAAAACAAGGATAAACTTTCCCCTGGTAAAACTAAAGTATCTGGGACGCGAGGATTAAACTGTTGCTGAGAAATAGATGTAAAAAGAATAGTATGCGGCTTTTGTGTTCAATGAAAAATAATATATTTAAAGATGAAAAAAATTAACGCAATCAACCCTCTCTTTCTGATACGTTTAGCTGTAGCAACTATTTTCCTGACACATAGTTTGCATGGTGTATTTAATCAAACGGTAAATGCTTTTGGAGAATCTTACCTGAATACTGTGGGATTTGCCCCTTTTGGGGTAATTTTGGCCTGGATCATGATATCTTTTGAAATTATCGGGTCTGTCTTATTGATCCTTGGGAAATTTCTTCGCTTTATCGTGCCTGTCTTTTGCTTAATTTTAATCACAGGAATTGTACTGGTTCACTATCCTGACGGTTGGTATGTTGTTGGTCCTGGCAGAAACGGAATGGAATTTAGTTTTGTGCTTCTGGTTTCTCTGATTGCTATTTTACTGCAGGCAAAAAAGATAGCGGAATAAATGAAGACAGGTAAACGCCCTGTAATGGGGTTTTTACCTGTTTTCGAGCCAGCTTAAAAAGCCAGTTGTTTTTTCTTTTCCAATTAGTAATTTATCAGGACTGGGAATAACCAGCTGTACGAATAATTTTCTATCAAAATAGTGCTCAACATCTTTAATCGCACTGAAATTAATCAGATATTGTCTGTTTAGCCTGAAAAATTGTTTAGAAGACAGCAGACTTTGTACCTGATCGAGTGATTGTGAAAGCGTATATTCCTGACCCTGAAAGGTCATGATAGTCGCTGATTCATTTCTGATATAAATAAAGGCTATACTATCAGTTTGTATAGTTGTATATTTATTATGCTTAAAAACCAAAAAGCTTTTTTTCCCCTCATCAATCCCAATTCTTTTTAATAATTGTTCCAGATCGGGCCGGGTGTTTTCCTGGAAGAAATTCTTAAAGTTCTCTACCTTTTCAAATGCAGTTTCTAATTCTTCTTTAGAAAACGGCTTGAGCAAATAATCAATACCATTAGCCTTAATGGCATCCATTGAATATTCACCATAAGCTGTACAGAATACAACCGGGCACTGAATGCTAACTGTCTTAAATATTTCAAAACACAGACCATCAGAAAGCTGAATGTCCATGAAAATCAGATCAGGCTGCTTGTTTTCAGAAAAATAACCAACGGCACTTTCGATACTCTGCAGCTGGGCTGTGATTTTAACTGCAGGTCTGATTTTAACAATCAGATTAGCGAGTGATCTGGCTGCCTTGATCTCGTCTTCAATGATGATGATTTCCATGGATGATTGGTAATTTAATAGTGAATAATGTTTCGCTGACCTTAATTTCTATCTTTTTATTTAAAAGATGGATATAGCGCTGATTGATTGTGTCGAGCCCCATTCCTGTAGAAGGTTCTGATGTTTTTTTTAGCTGAAGCTGATTTTCAATGACCAGGTAATCCTTTTCTGAATATAGTTTAATATGCAGCGGACGGTCCAGTGATACTATATTATGTTTGATACAATTTTCAATCAGGAGCTGCAGCGTAAAGGGAGGTAAAAGAGACTGATAATAATCCTGATTAATATCAATTGAAAGCTCAATCCCATCTTCAAAACGTGTCTTTAACAGATAGATATAAGCGTCCAGTATTTCCAGTTCTTCAGCTAATCTGATGAGGTCAAGTTTGCGGCTTTCCAGCGTAAATCTGTAGAAATTTGAAAGCTTTAAGATGAAATCTACCGAATGTTCATCTTCGCTTTCTACCATGTATTTTAAAGTATTTAAGCTATTAAACAGAAAGTGAGGATTAACCTGTTGTTTAAGCAATTCATACTGCGCACCAAGGTTATCTGTTTTGGTGCGTTCCAGCTCTATACCCACCTGTTGATTCTGAAAACTCTGGTATAAAAGATGAAGGAACATATAAAAGGTGATGTTTACCAAAATACCCCTGACTTCAAACATTAACACGACTGGCCCGAAATTGAGATGTGACAACAGGTATTGCTGAATACAGGCTAAAATAAACATGACCACTATCCCGAAAAACAGGCCTTTAATCAAACGTATCATTGAAAAGCCATTGGCAACATCCTTTGAAGAATAAACAGGAAGCGTAAGGATATTATAATACCATATCAAAACAGCAAATAGAAAAGTAACGGTCGAATCTACCAGCGCTTCATAAGGATTAAAATGATGTTCGGCAATTTTTGGAACGGAGGTCAGTATACCCAGAAAAAAAGAGCTTAGCCATATTATTTTATTGGAAATCTTAAAAGTCTTCTTGTTGTTCATATGGCCATTTTGAAATAAGCTGAATATAAACGCTAAATTAGGATATAGCACGGGTTATACAAGATGTATAATAGCTGAAACCGGCAATGTCCGGGTTGAACCCGGCATTGCCGGTTGTTACAACGTATTTGCAGCTTTAGATAAATCTGCTGTAATCTTTAAAATAACACTGGTTCTGGTTGTATTGACCTCAGGATTGAACCCTATATTCATCAGGAAATCACCAGAAAACAGCTTTTCACTTTGAACAGGGGATTTTGTGCCCGGATAAATATTAATCTCCTGTATCCGGTATTTTTTAGCCGGATCAAGCCCTTTTAAGCGGATAGGTGTTTTACTGCTTTCCCCATAACGGTAATTAACCAGGTAATTAAACATCACTGCAGTAGATTTTGTTGAATCTACATACATTAGTGAAGCCATATTTTGTTCATGCGGGTTAACCAGGCGATACTGATCACCCTGCCAGATTACATTTTTCAGTGTATTATAAGTACTTACAGCATCCTGACAGAACTTTAAATCATTCTCTTTTAATTCGCTGACTACAATGTCAAAGCCTAATTTGCCCATCATAGCGACATCTGTTCTGAATTTGACGGGCTGTTTGCCCCAGTCTGTTACATGATTGGAACTGGCAATGGCCGGGTAAAAATAGGAGTAGTCCCATTGTATAAATATGCGTTCTACCGGGTCGGTATTATCGCTTGGCCAGAATTCGGTGAAATATTTTAGTGCGCCATAATCTACCCTGCCACCACCGCCCGAACATAACATCATCGGCACTACCGGATATTTAGCTCTTATTCTTTCCAGTACTTTATACAGCCCGTGTACATAATCTATATAAAACTGTGACTGATTGTTCTTTAAATGAGCTGAATAAGCATTGTAAATAACAGCATTACAGTCCCACTTGATATAAGCCAGTGAAGGGGCCTTAATGAATAACGAATCTACTATACCATATACAAAATCCTGTACTTTAGGATTGCTGAGATCGAGTACCAACTGATTTCTGAAATAATGTTCTTCTCTGTCTGGCTGTTTGATTACCCAATCCGGATGTTTAGTATACAAGTCACTTTTAGGGTTAACCATTTCCGGTTCAATCCAGATCCCGAATTTTACGCCGTCAGCTCCGGCTTCTTTGACGAGCGAAGTAATTCCATTCGGTAATTTCCTGCGGTTTTCCTGCCAGTCACCTAAACCAGCGTGATCGTCATTTCTGGGATGTTTATTGCCAAACCAGCCGTCATCCAGCAAAAATAAGTCTACCCCAAGTTTTTTGGTGTCTTTGAGTAACCCGCTTAACTTTTGTTCATTGAAATCAAAATAGGTAGCCTCCCAATTGTTTAAAAGGGTAAGCCGGTTACCCTTGCCATCGAGCAGTTTATAGTTTCTGGCCCAATTCTGTAATTTTCTGCTGGCTTCACCTTTTCCTTTATCAGATAGTGTAAATAAAAATGCAGGTGTTGTGAACTCTTCACCCGGCTTTAAAATATAAGGAGATGCGTAGTTATTCATCCCTGCAATAATTCTCAGGTTATCCTGAAAATCTACTTCAAAATCAATTTTAAAGTTTCCGCTCCATTCCAGTGCACCATATAATACATTACCCTCATCTTCGGTGGCAGGTTTATCGAGAGAAACCATAAAAACTGATGGCATAAATAGATTGGCACGTGTACCCAATTTGGTATCCAGGGTCTTTATACCATGGGTGAGTTTTGATTCTTCAGGCTGCATTTCCTTCGCCCAATCGCCATGAAACTGTTTTAACCAAAAGCTTTGTGCCTGAAGATTTAAATTGGCCGAAGCAAATTTCTGTAAAGTAACATTCCCTTTTTCATGATGTCTGATTACGTTCCATTGTTCAATGACATCTTCTTTATGATAAGATTTATAATATAAAGTAACTTCGAAATTGTAAACCGGATCTTTAAGCAACACTGTTAACAGCGACACATTATCATTTAAGCGGATTGTTTTGTGACTGATATATCTTAAATCCAAAGACATATTACCATCGGCATGGATCACCGATATTGCTGGTTCCATCAGGTTTCTTGACCCTGAAGGGGTATATGCCGAATTCAGCAAACCGGAATAATCTTCAGTTTGTTTATATCTGCTTTTAATGAAATCATATTCCTTTGGATCAGCTAGTTTTTTACCTAAATAAATGTTTTTTAAATTCTTATTCTCATCTGCCTGGAGTACCAATGCCTGATGTGAAGTTTCTATCGGAATGGTTATGTTTTGCGCATTGCTTTGATTTGCTGCTGCAAGAGTCAACAAAGAGAGAATAAAGGATTGTGATAAAACGGATTTGAATATTTGGTTCATTGAATTGATTCATTAGGGTATAACAGGAGTCAAACAGCTTAAGTTATTATTTATTCATGGAAAATTCAGGTATTCGGTGTTACTTGAATATTATATCGGCGAAGCCACGATTTCTTTGAGTTCTCCATTAATTTTCACTTTAACTTTACGTGGTTTTGCCGACCTGATCCTATAACTGATTACTTTCCCATCCGTCCATTTAAAATCAACGGTGAAATTTCCCCGGGCTTTCATCCCTGTGATGCTGCCCGAAGGTTTCCAGTTATCCGGAATAGCCGGTAAAAGCTCTATGAATCCGGCATGGCTTTGTATCAGCATTTCTGCTATCCCTGCTGCTGTACCGAAATTTCCATCTATTTGAAAAGGAGGGCCTGCAGATAATAAATTAGGATAAATTCCTCCTCCTGCACCATAATTGATATTGGTGTTATAAACAGGTTTCATAATTTCTTTAAAAAGCTTGTAGGCCCTGTTACCATCATGTAATCTTGCCCAGAAAAGTTGTTTATAGGCTATAGACCAGCTTGGCCCATCATCTCCGCGAACGTCAAGTGTTTTTTTGCAGGCTTCGGCTAATTCAGGAGTAGATTCTGTGGTGATCAGGGAGGCTGGATATAATCCATATAAATGGGAAATATGGCGGTGATGAATATCAGTTTCTTTATAATCTTCAAGCCATTCCATGATTCTGCCATCTTTGCTGATTTGCCCTGCCGGCGGCAGGTCTTTCAGTTTTGCTGTCAGAGAATCACGAAAAGATTTATCCGTTCCTAACAACTCAGAAGCCGTAATAACGTTGTTAAAGAGTTCCCTGATAATCTGATTATCTATAGTTGGCCCTTCGGTAATACTTGATTTTTTACCACTGGGTAAATAGAAATCATTTTCAGGTGATGAAGACGGAGAGGTTACCAGCCAGCCGGTTTTAAGGTCCTTAATCAGCATACTGTTATAAAACTTTGCAGATCCTTTAAGCACCGGGTAAATGGAGCGCAAATAAGATTCATCTTCAGTAAAGGCATAGTGTTCCCATAAATTATTGCACAGCCAGCCTGAACCTGATTTTGTAATTCCCCAGGACGCGCTTTCTCCTGGTTCTGTAAATCCCCAGATATTGGTAATTACATGTGCTACCCAGCCTTCTGCATTGTAATATGCTTTGGCTGTTCTTTCACCAGGTTTAACTAAGCCCTTAACCAGTTCTGCAAGCGGTAAATTCAATTCTGAAAGATTAGAGACTTCAACAGGCCAGTGATTCATCTGTACATTCACATCCAGGTGATAATCTCCGTTCCAGGGCGTTTGAATCTGGTTGGCCCATAACCCTTGTAAATTAGGCGGAAGCAGGCCAACCCTGGTGCTGCTTATAGTCAGGTATCTTCCAAACTGATAAAAGAGAACAGGTAATCCTGTATCTGCATCAGGATTGCGGTGAAAGCTCAAAAGCCGCTGGTCAGTTGGTTCCTGACTGACAATTTCTTTTCCTGTACCTGTATTGTTGCCTATGTTTAAACTTACCCTGTTAAATAGTTTTTGATAATTAGTGATATGCTGTGCTTTTTGTAAAGCATAGCTTTTTCTGATAGCCTTTTGGAGCTCCCGGGCTATCTTTTGTTTATAATCCTGATTCTTATAATCAGTGGCCGCAGAAACATAAATAATCAGTTCTGTAGCATTTTTTACAGTGATTGTATTTGCTGTTGTTGTGATCTTTCCATCTGCTGTCTGTGCTTTTACCTGGGCCAGGTATTTCATTCCAGGATTGGCTGTACCACTTTTTAACTCGCCTGATAGCAGCAGGTCATCCCCCTGCATATGCTCTACAGATCTTTCCGGCCTGCTGATAGCGATTGTGCAATTGATTTGCTTTGCTTTATCTGCGGTAATTCTGATGATATTGATATCATCCCCGAAACTGGTGAAATACTCTCTTTTAAAATTTACCCCATTAACTGAATAAGTACTTTTTGCCAGTGCATCATTTAAAGAAAGTTCTCTCTGATAGTTTTTGACAGATGGATTTCCAGAATAAGTGAAATCTATACTGAGGTTGCCTAATACCTGGTAAGCACCAAAAGGTTCACTCGCAGATCCTACACCTTTACAGATAAAATCTTTATCCATTAATGCCTGCGCTTCATCATTTTTTCCTTCGGCTAAAAGCTTTCTTAACTGGGGAAGGCTTTTATAGGCCTCATAATTATTAGCGTCCTGTGGGGCACCAGACCATAAAGTGATATCATTAAGCACTATATTCTCTTTACTGATACCTCCGTCGGGCATCATGCCTAAACGGCCATTACCCAGAGGTAATGTTTCTTCCCATTGCTTTGCCGGTTTGTCATACCATAATTTTAAGGGCATCTGCTGAGCTTTGGCCTGATAACCTGTGAGTATGATCATCAGACTGATATAGAGTTTATTCATCATTTCAGTTTTTTAAAAAGTATACGATACGGCATGCATTGCCCTGACTGCCAGAATTTTTATTTTTATCAATTGATATGTTTAAAACATGGCTGCCCTTTTTTAAACCAGAACCCAGTAAAACATACCAGGGTAAATGCAATGAATTACTCCATTGCGTAAATAAGTCAACTTGTTTTTTTGGGGAGCCATCTATAGCATAAGTAATGATTCCTGCATCCGGGCCGGAAATAACAGCAATACCAATTGCATTTCCCTCAAAGGAAAGAGAAAGGCTGGAACCTGGATGAGCTGAGCTTAATACCGGAACATTAACAAAACCTGCCCTTGTCGCTTTTTGATCGGAAGGTGTCCAGTTTTTATCTATTTTCCAGTTGACATCATAATGGGCGTTTTTGATATCTTGATAACTGCCTTTGGAAAAATTGTTTTTGTCCAGTTCCTTTGGTAAAATTGCTTTTTTGTAGGTTAATGAAGCTTTTTGAGACAAAGAACCTGTTTGTTTCAAAGCTGCTGATTGATTAAAACAGGTATTCAGTAAACTTTTAATAGTTGCAAAATATAGCTCCTGACCATAATAGGAGGGGTGCAAATCTTTAAAATCATCTTCCCAGTTAAACTCCTTGTTTTTTATCTTTTCATAAACCTCTTTTGCCAGGTTAATTGAAGGTAAATTATAGTGCGCTGCAATGCGTTCATGATTTGCTATTTCAACAGGGATAAGCTGATGCTGATAATCCTGGTTCTTATCAGGATCTGCAAATTCCATCAGCATAATATCCATGAAGGGATTACTCTTTTTTGCATGCAATATTATCCCTTCGAGACTCCTTAACTGTGTTAAACTATCAGTTCTGTTGACCCGGTCATTCACAGCAGCTTCTACAAACAGGAGATCAACTTTTCCCGAATCAAGGACATCCCGCTGAAGACGAAAAGCATGTGGTAAACTGCCTAATGAAGGGATTCCGGCTGAGATAAAATGAAATTGGGTTTTCGGAAAACGTTCCATCAGGTAGTTACATACTTTTTGACGCCAGCCGGGATTATAGGTGATTGAACCGCCGGCAAATGCTACAGTAGCTTTCTTTTGCTGCTTAACTGTCTGATAAAAATTAGTCAGCCCATTTCTGACCTTAAAATAATCACTATAAGGAAGAATATTTTTTACGGGATAGCTGTTGGAAACTATAAAGTCTGCATAACGATCTGCATGATGAATTGGAATATGATGTCCATTCATTTCCTGAGGGCCATCAGTAATGGGGTAAACCAGTGCAGGGCCGCCCAGATAAGTGTATCTATGTACAAAGATATCTAGATTTTCTTCCCGTGGTGCTAAGCGGTCATTGATCCCGATTACATTTAAAACAGGTATTTTGAAAGCAGCCAGCCCATCCAGGTGATCAATAGGGTTATCACTAAATTCCAGGGCCTGTTGTTCAGTAAAATGATAAGCTTTTTTCAGTTGTTTCCACGAATCGGCATCTCCAGGTCCCTTTCCTTTGCCTCCCGGCCAGCTTTTAAAATCATATACCGGAGTTTCTGCATAAATGCAGCTTACCTTTCCGGGATTACGCTTGGCCCAGCCTATGGCATATAAAGCACCTCTGCTCACGGCTTCTAATGCTGGTTTTGAAGATAACTTCAGGGAGTCTGTTACATAGGCATAAAATTCGTCCCAGATCTGTAAATCGGCCGGACTCCCATATTCATCATCTGCATGGACATAAGCAATATGAAAGCCCCTGACAAGCAGCAAGCTATCCATTTCAGTATGCCAGTCTGGAAAGGAAGACCTCCATACCCAGGGATTGCCTGGCAATGCTTTTGCTGGTTTCACGGTATAGGCAGAACGCTTATTTATTTTAAAATAAGACCGTTCAAAACCCTTCCATGTATCTTTTTTGGAATCCGGTAATGCCTGGCCTGTAACCTGGCTGCTCAACAGGATCAGTAGAAAAATTAAATTATAACTTAGTCTCAATTGCTTAATAATTTGGGTTCTGAACTAATATACCACCACTTTTATCAATTTCTGTTTGTGGCAGTGGCCATTTGTAAAATTTATCTTCAAAACGATAAGCGAACAGCCCATCCTTAACATTATTTAAAACTGGCCCTGCGATATGCCATCTAATCAAATCATAGTGACGCAGACCTTCAAATGCAAGTTCCACTCTTCTTTCATGACGGATTCTTTCTCTCATCTGTTCTTTTGATAAGCCATCAGGGAATGGCGGCATATTTACCCTGGCGCGCAAATCTGTCATGGCCTGATAAACTGTTCCATCCGGCCCTGCCAATTCATTCTGTGCTTCTGCATACATTAAAAGAACTTCACCAAAACGTAAGATTACTGCATCCTGCTGGCTCAGTGTCGAGAAACCGTAAGGAATATTATTGGGCTCTAAAAACTTGATCACACCATAACCAGTAGGTCTTGGATTTGATGGATGATGTATCTTTCCATTCCCAAAGTCTACAAAATCTTTGTAGACTGTTTTAGCCAGTCTCGGGTCACGGTTGGTGAACGGGGCTGCGGTATTGGTGAGGGGAGAAATCCCGTAAGGCAGACCATCCGTACATTCATAAGTATTCACCAGATTAGTTAATGGTGCGGCTGCATCCCAATCCCCATAATATAAATCCCAGGCTGCTGTATTGTTTGGTGCCAGAAAGTTTACCGTGAATATAATTTCCGGATTCCCTTTTTGTGTTGCATCTCTGAAGATATCTTCAAAATTCCTGCTTAACCTGTATTGTGACATCAATTGTTTGCAAAGATCTGTGACTTGCTGCATGATTGTCAGATCAGGTGTTCCATTATTTCCATAAGCAGCGAACATTAATACACGTGCTTTTAGTGCTTTGGCTGAAGAAGAAACGGCATGCCCGTAATTTTGGAAGTAAGGATCTGTTTTCAGGTTAGCAATACTAAAGTCGAGGTCAGTAGTGATTTGTGTCAGGATTTTATCTGAGCTTACTTTGGGCTGATTTTGCGTTTGCAAAGTTAATGGCTCCAATACAAGCGGGACATCACCATAGATTGTATACAATTGATAGTAATAAAAACCTCTGATAAACCTTACTTCTGCTTCAAACTGTTTCCGGTCACCGGCTGTAATATCTGCTCCTGTATAAGCACTAAGCTGCTGCAGAAAGATATTGACCCTTGCTATTCCGGAATAGCTATTATTGTATATACTGGTTTCAAAGCCACCAGTAGACGGGTTTAAGTTTCCTGAAGCGATGTCATTGGAACTACCAGAGTTAAACTGGCAATATCCATTATCCGTCAGGCAATCTCTGAACCCAATGCCTACTGTAAAATCTTCTTTCTGCATAGAAGCGTAAACCGCTGCAAGGCCTTTGTTGAAATCTTCTTTTGATTTCCAGAAAGTTGCCGTTGAGATTTGATCTAAAGGATTTAAATCCAATGCTTTTTTGCAGGAACTCAGACAAATTACTGCGGTAAATATGGTGGCTAGTAAAATTTTCGTTTTCATCGCTCTATTTATTGATTGTTTTAGATGGACCTTTTGGTGTTGGATTCATATCAGACCGCTTAAAAAGTAACATTCAGTCCAAAAGAATAAATCTTATTTTGCGGGTATTGTACCAGATCACCGCTTCCACCACGCTCAGGATCAAGTCCTTTGAATTTAGTGCTGGTAAATAAATTGTCTCCTGAAAAATAAATTCTTAATCTTTCCAGGCCGATAGTCTTCACCATTTTTGCTGGAATGGTATAGCCGACAACCAGATTTTTAAGTCTTAAATAAGAACCATCCTGTAAAAAGAAAGTGGATGCACGGGTAATTTTCTGCGGTGCATTACCTCCCCAGTAGATTCTGGGCATCGTAGCCGAAGGGTTCTCCGGAGTCCACCGGTCAAGCCAGTCTGTAGTAGGAGGGGCGCCCTGTACAAATGGGATAGTTCCCCATCCGGTCACAAAATATTTAACCCCATAAACACCTTGCAGCATCGCTGAGATATCAAATCCTTTCCAGCTGGCTGATAAGTTAAAAGAGTAGTTTAATTTCGGAAATACACCTGGTATAATGGTACGGTCATCATCGTTGATTTTTCCGTCCCCATTGACATCTTTATATTTCAGGTCACCAGCCACGGTATTATCATTATACTGTTTTGGTGAATTCTGAACTTCTGCTGCGGATTGAAAAATCCCTTCTACCTGGAGCATATAAAAGGAATTCCAGGGTTGCCCGTTTTGGTTAATTGACGAACCGCCGATTTCGCGCTGTCCGAATTTAACCAGCTTATTGCTGTTGTGATCCAGATTAACACCCGCACTGTAGTTTAAACCGGTAAATAAACCACTTTTAATGGTATTGTTATAAGAAAGACCGAGCTCAATCCCTGTGTTTTCAACTATACCATCGTTGATGACCGGAGCCCCCAAACCTACAATTGCCGTAACCTGCGATTGTCTTAAAATATCAGTGGTTCTTTTTTTATACCAGTCTGCAGTCAGGTTAAAATTTTTGAAAATAGTCAGGTCTAATCCGGCATCAGTCATCGTGGTGGTTTCCCATCGGATTAAAGGGTTGTTCAAATCCGTTTGTGCAACCCCGGTGGTTAGTGACGAGTTATCAAATGAATAATTTCCGGTAAGCTGCAGCAGGGCCTGGTAAGGATAATTAATTCCATAACCATTGACAACTATGTTTTGATTACCGAGTTTACCCCATGAACCTCTGATCTTCAGGTTATCCACCCAACTTAGTCCCAGTGCTTTAAAAAAGGGTTCTTCTGTGACTCTCCATCCTGCCGAGAAAGAAGGGAAGACTCCCCATCTGTTGCCGGTATTGAATTTTGAACTGCCATCATAACGCACATTTCCTTCTACTAAATAACGTTCTTTATAATTATAATTCAGACGTCCGAAATAAGACATTAATCCCCATTGATTACCTGTTCCATTGGTAGACTGGATAGACGGGCTTCCTGCATTTAATTCTCTTAAATCCGGATTTGGAAATTCTTTACGATAACCTGAAAGATACTGGTAATGGTTTTGCTCGATGCTGTAACCTGCCTGTGCTTTAATGCTATGGCCGCTGAAATTATGATTGTAATTCAGGTAACTGTATAAATTTGTATAAATGGTCTGCTGATCCTGAACCGTTAATCCGCTGCCCAGATCGAGTGAAGTAGCCAATTGATTGGTACGGAAATTATATTCTGGTACCTGGGTACGGAAATCTTTATACTTATCAAAAGTAGCATTTACTGCGCCTTTAGTATACCAGGAGAAATCTTTGTTAAACTGGACCTCGACCCATGCCTGGGCATTTAGCGTATAGTCATTTGTATTATGACTGATGTTATTATTTAATACTCCGAATGGGTTCTTATTGTTGTATTCAAAATCGTAGGCTTTATAAGTTAAGCGGCCGCTGCCATCGGTTAAATAAGGACCATAAGTAGGGGCCTGGGACATGGCGGACAAAAACATATCTCCTGATCCGAATGGGGTAGATTCCAGTGTTCCTGACTTCAATAAAAGATTGGTCCCGAATTTAATATGTTCATTAATCTTTGAAGTCAGATTGATACGGGCATTGTATTTTTTATAATTAAAACCCCTCATAATCCCATTTTGGTTGATATAACCCAGAGAAACATTATAGCTGGTTTTCTCATTGCCGCCATTAAAGGTCAGGTTATGATTTTGGGTAGGAGCGGTTCTGAAAATAAGACTAAGCCAGTCTGTATTTGGATAATGTACACGGTCGGTACTGTTCCTGTACAAATCTATCTGATCTTGTGGATAAAGCAGGGATGGATCAGTTAAACCTGAGTTGATCCTTGCCTCATTATACAGGTCCATATATTGTGCAGAATTAGTGATCAGGTTAAATAGTTTTGTCGGTTTATAAATCCCCACATTTGCATCATATTGGATCGCTAATTTTCCGGACTGACCTTGTTTGGTAGTGACCAGCACTACACCATTTGCAGCTCTTGAACCATACATGGCAGCCGATGCAGCATCTTTAAGAACTGATATGTTATCAATATTATTTGGATTAATATCACTGAGATTTCCGGGAACCCCGTCAATTAATACCAATGGATCAGATCCGGCGCCACTAAAGGTCCCATTTCCCCTGATTCGTATAGATACCCCTTCATTACCGGGCTCACCTCTGCTTTGAACTACCTGGACACCGGGCATAGTTCCCTGCAGCATTGCTGCAGGATTAACCACTGGTCTTTTGATCAGGTCATCACCACTGACAGTAGCAACCGACCCGGTCAGGTTAACCTTTTTCTGGGTTCCATAACCTACTACAATAACCTCATTTAACGATTTTGCTTCTGATGCTAAAATGATATCAATGGTATTTCTGTTATTTACAGGGACAGTCTGACTTTGATAACCAATAGAAGTGATTATTAAAACAGCATTGCCAGTTGCTTTAACCTGATATTTACCCCGGGCATCTGTACTTATTACCTGGGTGGTTCCCTGTACCCTTACAGCTGTGCCAGGTAAGGGCCCTGCAGCATCAGTTATTTTTCCCTGTATCGTAATTTCCTGAGCAAAAGATTTTAAGGTGAAAAAATGAAGGAGAAGTAAGACTAAAATTGCTGCCTTTTTAGCCCCGGATAGCTTAAACTGTCTGAGGCCTTCAATTTTTAAAGCAATTTGAAAAAAAGCACAAGTCCTGATGGACTTATAAGTAAACTCTTTCATACATTATATTTTTGGTTGGGGTAAAAGTATAGGACAATCCTTTACATGAAAATGGACTAAGCCATAAAGTAAATGGACTATTCTATGATAGGAAAGGTTTTGGAGCTGGATTATCTAAAAACCCAGAACAAGGCACACATCACGATCAGCAGTAAAAAGGAAAGCAGTTTATAGTTTCCCAGGCCGCTCCATCCTTTTTCGGATAAAGATTCCCATGGAGATTTCCAGTATAACAATGCACTTTCAGCAGTATGCTGTACAGGGAAAACATAAGAAAAAGTGACTTGTAAAAACAGGCAGAAACAAAACAGGTAAAAAGCCATCATCATAAAAGGGATCTGGCCAATAAAATTGTCAGGATATACTTTGCTGATAATGAAGATAATTACACCTGTTGCAGAGCCGATGTAAAGGGTAAGCCTGGCAGATTTTGCTGACGCCTTTCCCCAGAAAATACCTAATAAAAATACACAGGTAATAGGCGGGGCAATATGTGCAATAATATCATTAAGACCATTAAATATACTTTCATAACTATTTAATAATGGCAATAACAACAGGGAGAAAATTAACGATAAACCTGCTGCAATTTTTCCTGCCTTTACCAGTTTTTTATCGCTTACATCAGGCCTGTATCTCTGATAAATGTCATAACTGGCCATGGTAGAGATCGAATTGAGTGCGCCGGATATCTGACTCATCAATCCGGAAAGGAGTGCTGCTACCAGGATACCTGCCAGTCCTTTGGGGATAAGCTGCAAAATCATCAGTGTATAAATTCCTTTGCTGTTGACAACTTCTTTGCCACCCTCAAAAGTTTTTAATGCGCTGATATCAAGTTGTCCTGTCTGGGTAAGTGCATAGGCGAATAAACCAGGCATTACAAAAATAAATACAGGCAGAATTTTTATAAAGCCACAGAATATTGGCCCTATC
The DNA here is from genome assembly GCF_014200605.1 of Pedobacter cryoconitis. Taxonomy (GTDB): domain Bacteria; phylum Bacteroidota; class Bacteroidia; order Sphingobacteriales; family Sphingobacteriaceae; genus Pedobacter; species Pedobacter cryoconitis_B. The sequence continues at coordinate 1,183,305 of NZ_JACHCE010000001.1, forward strand.
CTGGCATGATTTTCATCTTTAGCACCTAATACCCTTTGTACAATGGTTTGATCGGCACACCAGTACCAGATCCCTAATATTGGATAACCTAAAAAGACTGCATACCATGGTAGACCGCTGCTATCTCCATGTGGTCTCATCATTGATAATTTTTCCAGCTGGTGCTGTTGTTGCAAAACATCAACCATAGCATGCCAGCCGCCTATCTTATGGTAACAGGCAATAGTCATAATTATAGCTCCGCTCAATAAGACTACAGTCTGGATAGACTCGGTGACTACAACTGCCCTCAGACCACCCACTATGGTATAAACAGCAGTAATTAAAGCGATGATAATTACACTGGTGTACAGGTTTACCCCAAAAAGGGTTTGTAAAACTATGCCGCCGGCAAGTAAGGAGAAAGAAATATGGATAACTATAGCAGAGACCACAGAAACAATAGCCAGCCAGTCACGGCTGGCACGGTCATAACGTTTTTCCAAAAAATCCGGCAGGGTTGTTACACCTGATTTAATATAAAATGGGACAAAAAACAGCGAAAGCAGAATTAATGTAAAGGCCGCCATCCATTCAAAATTCCCATTCAGCAGACCACTGTCAAAACCACTTTGTGCCAGGCTGACTAAATGGACACAAGAGATATTTGTCGCAAATAGTGCCAGCCCTATCATTGGCCATTTTAATGTTTTTCCTGCCAGAAAATATTCGCTGGCCTCATTTTGCTGACCGGTTTTATGCTGATATTTTATTCCTGCCCATAAACCTATGGCAAAAATGAATATAATATATAGCATACTGATCGTGGTATCTACTGGGTGGATCATTCTTAATGTTAAATATTTAATTGATCAGGCTTATCAATTCGCAACTGGCTCCAGGTTCCTGTGGGGTGATATAAGAGCCGTTGACAATCTTTGCCGGATGTAAAAAATGCGGTTTCAAATGCGGGATATGTTCCAGGAATAAAGCTTCATGACCCACAGAAATATGGTTGAACAGAACTAAATGCTGATGCAATTGCCCCATATCACCAACATGAGGAACTACTGGTATCCCAAATTTCCTGCACAATAAACTTACGGTAATAAATTCACTTACACCACCTACACGTACTGCATCTGCCTGGATAAAAGAGGCTGCACCTGTTTGCAGATAGTTCTTAAAAACTACTTTATTTGGGACATGTTCTCCGAGTGCGAGTTTGATCGGGCTGATGGCCTGCGCTATTGTCTGATGGGCAAGAATATCATCCGGATGGGTAGGTTCTTCAATCCAGTAGGGGTTCATTTCTTTCAGATGTCCGCAGATCTGAATAGCCTGGGGCAGGTTCCATTGCTGATTGGCATCGAGCATGACTTTGACGGAGTCTCCGGCCACTTCTCTTACGATATGGGCCCTGCGGATATCCCTTTCAAAATCTGGTGAACCTACCTTAAGTTTCATCGCCTTAAATCCTGCTGCTACAGCCCGTTGACAGTTTTCCCTGACCAGCTCATCCGAATAATTAAACCAGCCAATGGAAGTGTCATATCCCGGGTATCCGGTATCGAGTATCGCATGCCGCGCAGGTTTGCTTTGCTGCTGTTCTAAAAGCATCTGCATGGCCTGTTCCTGAGTTAATTCATCTTCAAGGTAAGAAAAATCGAGTGTATTGATGAGTTCCTGAGGGGAAAGGTCTATCAGTAATTTCCATAACGGAACACCTCTTTTTTTTGCCCACAGGTCATAACAGGCATTAGTCACAGATGCCAGTGCCAAATGCACAACCCCTTTATGCGGCCCGAGCCAGCGGAATTGCTGATCATCTGAAAGCTTTCTGAAAGTTGTCCCGAAACTGGCCATGATTTCTTCGATATCTTTTCCCTGCAATTGTCTGGCATAATAATGTGCAGCTTTGCAAACCAGGTCATTACCTTCGCCTAAAGTGAAGGCCAGGCCAAATCCGGTAATTCCGGTATCATCAACTAGCTGGGTTACCGCATAAGAATAGACCGGGTCCTGATGAATGGCATCACTTCCGGCATGGCCGCCTAATTTGTAACGTGCATCTGAAACTTCAATTCTTTTGATCATAAAATTTAGGGATGAGTGTTCATGATTTTTCTGTAACCAAGCTCGGCTCCACCTGAAACCGGAAGTATACAGCCCGTAATGAACCTTGCTTGTTCAGAAATCAGAAATAAACAAGCATCTGCGATCACACCGCCTTCCGGGCAATAGCCCAGCGGATGTATGGCATCCAGATATTCTTTGATTTTTTCGGTGTCCGGTTGCTGTTTACTCCAGGTTCTGAGCATAGGTGTCCAGACACCTGCAGGGGCTACTGAGTTTACGCGTATCCCAAATGGGGCATAATCAAGGGCCATAGATTTTGTCAGCGCATTAATGGCCCCTTTCGTAGCTGAATATCCGGCATGAATTGGCTGTCCGATTTCACCAACGATACTACTGGTGTTTAAGATATTCCCTTTGTTTTTTTTGAGTTCAGCAATACCATATTTAGTGGTATGATAAATACCTTTAACATTAATATCAAAAAGCCGCTGCCATTCTTCATCAGAGGTTTCACAAATCGTTTTTGAGGGATTGGAGATCCCTGCATTGTTATGTATAATATCTATTTTTCCGAATTTACTGACCGTTTCTGTGATTGCATTTTTAATCTCCTGTGAAGAAGATACATCTGCTAAAATATAGTGAATACGATCATCTGTGAACTCATTCCTGGCTTTTTTCAGACTTTCTTTATCATTGGTAAGGATACTTAAGGTGGCGCCGGCCTGGTGATAAACTTTAGCACATTCAAAACCTATACCTTCCGTGCCTCCGGTCAAAAAGACAACTTTATCGTTCAGTAACTGCATATAATTTGGTTATAAATTACTTATAGCTGAATTTAAAGCTATAAATAGTTAATCTTAGTATAATCAAATGTAGATAGTGGCAATTAATTTTATAATAGGCTATTCTGTTATTTTAATGGATAATTCTATTTAATATTACGGTAGATTCAATTATCTAAACCAAATTATAAACCTTATGAATAACAGTACTATCTCCAAAAGACGAGACGGCTTTGACGGGCAAAAAATAATCCATATCCCGCCAAGAATATTAAAAGACTATTTAAAGAAGCACCCTGCTTTATTTCATATTTACATTGCCCATATTGGTTATTTTCCTAAGGCTTTTTCTCATTACAGGGAATGGAGAAAAGGCTGTGACGATAATATTTTTATTTATTGTCTGACCGGTAAAGGATATTATATCATTGATGATCAGAAATTTGAGGTTACACCCAATCAGTTTTTTGTTATACCTGCAACAGATAAGTTTATTAAATACTGGGCTGATACTGATGATCCCTGGACGATATACTGGGTACATTATACGGGAAGTATTATTGATAATTTCAACACCTCCTTAAATATTGATTTCTCCAAAGGACCAGTACCGATCGCTTTTAACAATAAGGCAATAGAGATATGGAAGAATATTTATCAGTGTCTGGAAATGGGTTATAGTATTGAAAATTTATGCAATGCTAATTTTCGCCTTTATCATTTTATAGCATCTTTTCTTTTTCCGGATAAAAATGCAAGGTCTGAAAATAATGTCAACCTGGATATTATTAACAGTACGATTATGGATATGAAGAATAATATTGATAAGAAACTAGTGGTAGAGGATATGGCAAACCTCCATAAATTATCCTGTTCTCATTTTTCCAGTTTATTCCGGAAAGCAACGGGGATGCCGCCGATTGATTATTTTATTCACTTGAAAATGCAGAAAGCCTGTCAGCTTTTATATACTAATAAAGCTAAAATCAAAGAAGTTGCTATGGACCTTGGTTATGAAGATCCTTATTATTTTTCCCGTTTGTTCAAAAAATATATGGGCTTATCGCCAGAACAATATAAATTGACCACTAGTGGTCAGTTATCTTTACAGTCTGAATTATAAGATCAATAAATTAAAAACAGAGCGTTAAGAATGTTCGCTTATGTACAGGTATTGTTCGTAAGTGAACATGGGTTTATTTTTAATGAGTTGTTAATCAGTGTTTTATTGGTCTGTTTGCCGCTGGCATGGTTATTCCATAACAGGTAAATATATTAATCAAATTAAAACTGTGATCATGAGCTATAAACTCCTTCTTATTTTTACCACGCTCTTTTTTCAATGGCCTAATGTGACAAAACACTGGAAAAGCAATGATGCGCCTGGTTACTGTAATGCCACCTTCGAAGACTTTAATGGCAAACAGGACTTCAAAGTTAAACTTACAAAAAATGAGGCCTTTGTTTTCAAATATTCGGCAACGCTGACAAAAGGCACTTTACATCTTGCTGTAAAATCGAATTCAAAAACAATTTATGAGAAAGATATCAGTGGAACAATAACTGATGAAGTTCGGGTTGAAAACCCTAAAGGTGAAAAGTATAAATATACTTTTACTGCAAACCATGCAAACGGCAGCTTTGATGTGCGCTATTAAACCAGCAAATAAATATTGTAATGGAAAAGGCTGTCTGATTCAGACAGCCTTTTCCATTACAATAAATTCTATGGGTTGTTTGATATCCCCAAAAAGTCCGTCCCCTTCAAAGGGCTGTGTTTCTCCTGTAAAGGTGTAACCTCTGCGTTCATACCATTCAATCAGTTCCTGACGACTGCTGATGACTGTCATAGTGATCTTATGGCAATTTGAGGCCTTTGCCATTACTTCGGCCTCCGCAAGTAAAGCCCTTCCAATTCCACCACCCTGAAGTGCAGGCGATACACTAAACATTCCAAGATATAATACTGGCCCTTTGACTTCCAGGTAAACAGATCCCAGGATTTGTCCATGATCATTTGTATATTTTAATATACTGATAGCATCGTTACCGAAATAGGTAAGCAGTGTTTCTTCATTAATTCTGATACCACCTAACAGATCGGCTTCAGTTGTCCATCCTTTTTTTGATTCTTCACCACGGTAAGCAATGTTAACTAAGCGGTTTAATTCGGGTACATCTGTAATTGCAGCTTTGGTAATCGGCATGTTTTTTTTGGCGCTAAATTAATATTTTATGTTAGCGTACCAAAAATTAAGCGGGAGTAATTATACCAGAGATCACGTATAATTACGTAGTAAATAGGGTGAAAATACCCTGTTAAAAAATGTGGCTTTCAACCATATTTGTTTAGTTCTATAAATTAAACAAACTCAACCTCATGGCAACAACGTATCCTTACACACAATCTTCGCCCCTGGTAAATAGCATTACTGCTACTACAGTGGTTTCTTTAAGCAATGGAATGCAGGTAGCTCAGATTGCTTTTACCACAGCCGCTGGTCAGCTGGGTCAGATTACATTATCTCCTGTTCAGCCAACTGCTGAAAATGTAGAATTTAAGGCTGGCACGCAAACCCTGAAGATTAAGAAAGCAACTTTTTCTGCAGCTTTTGGCTTTGATCCTGGTCAGGTAACTGTAGAGGGAGATGCAACTGATCAAAACGGTAAGAATGATACTGACTTTCAGAAACAGATTGCTTCCTGGTCAAACTAATTCAAAATTACGCTCTCAACTATATAATTTCATGAAAGCAGACCTTTTGCCTTCATGGAATTATATAAAATCTTTCCTTTTTTTATTTGCGGTATTTTCTTGTTTTACGCTAAAGGCTGATGCGCAGTATCAACCTCAGAAAAAGCAGACAGCTGTATCCTCTGTTGCCGGACAGCAGCAAATATTAGAGAAAGGCAAAACCGGGGAACGGTATTTTGGAGATTTAATGGTCAGCTATACAGTTGATTCAACAGGAACCAATGTGTTATGCTCGCTATACCTGGTCACACAATTTGTTTACATGCGTAACCTGAATGCAACCAGCCCTGATTGTGATTTTGACGTAGAATTGGGTCTGGGGAAATCGGCAGGCCGTTTACATCTGAATTTAATAAATACAGACCCGCATTCAGTTTCTACTTTATACGGAAACTTTACCTATACGGTAAGTTCAAACAATACTTCTTATCTGTTCAAAGGTGATTTAACCGGTTGGTTTTTAAGTAATACTATAAAATAATAGTAATAATGGATGAACTTACGATCAGCAATATTTCATCAGGAAATACTGCTCTTTATACAGCTGCAGCAGCAGATGGCACCTGGTTTGCTTTTTTACTTGATCAGGGTGTTTCCTGTCCGGAAAATACAATAACCATCAGTCAGACTGTAAAATATCAGGGTTATTATTTATTTGCCACAACAGCCCCGACAGGTGATATCAATACATTTGTGACCAATTGCTGGTCGTATCTGATACCACTAAAAGTAACCTATCAATATAGCGCGATAGTCTGGATGACTAATCCCCAGGGGCCGTTTAATACAGCCAATACATTGCAGCTTGTTTTGTCTTTCTCCGGCGGGCTGCAATTTCAGGTACTGAAGCCGCTGAATTTTAATTTTGGATATAATTATGCCTCCTTATATATCAGTAACAGTACTAACCTGGTCATTGATCCGGTCAATAACAGGTTCGATTTCCAGATAGATCCCAATTATTCTTTTATCAAATTACAAACCAATACCGTACAAAGTAATTCGCAGGTCAGGTCAGACTTACTGGTTCCGATGACAGGAATAGGGAAAGGATGTATGCGTTTTCAAGCTTATTTAAGTACGGCGACTGATTATAATACCGGGAATTTCAACTTTGCCTTAAAATATTTCTTTCCTGATTCGGTAAGCGGACAAATTTCAGAAATCAATGCTTCCCTGCTGATCCCTGGAAATCAGAATGATTTTGATATTTATCAATGCAGCTTATATCCTCCGGATATGCTGAATAGTGCAGGTAATTACACTTATTTTGCGCCAACCGGACAAAGCTGGAACAGCAATACTAAATTAACAACAGCTACAGTCATGGCTGCTTCATTTATGACTGATTATGGTTATCCGCTGAACTTAATCCCTGTAGTTTCGTGGGATGCGGCATATCTGCCCGACACCTATCCCGTAACAGGAAGTACGCTGATGATTTTTAGTCCCCGTTGTCCTTCAGATCCTAATTCGAGATGGTACTTATTGCCTGAAGGAAATTATCGGATTGGGATAGCAGAAGCTTATGTGCCTTACCTTGATGGTAAAAACCAATTGCGTTTTTTATGCGGATTGGCTGGAACTGAAAGTATCAGCTTTACCCCGCAAACTTCAAAAACAACCGGAGATCTGATCAGTTTTATTCCGGGACAGGCTGCACAGGCCACACAATTTCCGATCGTGCCAACAGATAATGTCGTTGGGAGCAATACGGGCAAAACAGGCTTAGTGAATACCTATATTACCTCATGGGCAGGTTTTGCGGCAGGTTTACAAACTAATCAGCCAATTATTTACCATGCCCAGCCACAAGGCTCTTCATTATTTGCCCAAAAACAGGATGTTTTTAATAGTGATGTGCTATTAGGCTATCAAATTCTAAATGCGGGTACACTTTCTACCGGAAATGAAGTCTCTTATTTTCCGATTGCTGCCTATGGTCAGTCTTTAACGGCACCAGCAGATTTTGATCCCATGCAGTTTGAACAGCAAATCCTTAATCCTTCGCGTAAATCTGAAATTGCAGAAAGCCAGAAGGCAGAGGCCGAAATGCTGACCGCAAAGAGACGTACAAACCAAAGGCTATTGCACAGTGAAGCCAATGAAAATATAATCAAAACGACCAGTAATCAGGGGTTTTATATAGAAGTTGATCAGGATACGAGTGTTTGGGATACCTTGAAGATGGCAGTGAATGATGATTTGCAAGGACTGAATTCAGTGCTGTCATTTGATGCCCTTTCTGCAAAACTCCAGTCGGTTTTTCAGAGCAATCAGCTTTTTCTAGTGGTCTCAGCAAATAAAGATGGGGTATTAGGAACATTCAATAGTGAAATGACTATTGAGGGATGGCCTTTTCATATCAATATACCAGCTGCAAACCCAACGGGGCAATATAAAAATGTTTTGCTGTTTAAATACTGTGATGGTGCATTGATTGATCTTTCTAAAAATATACAAAACTGGTCAGACCCTTCTTCTTTTACAGATACCTCAGCAGATGGCCTTTCGAATGTTTCACTATGGCTGCAGCAATATCTGCAAAGCGGAATAGACAAATATGCCATCAACAATGATACTGATTATTATAAATTTCATAAAGTAGCTACCGATCCGTCATGGAAGGGGATACTCGCGCTGAATGTAGATATTGATGTACAGAATTTTCCAGCTGATCTGCAGGGATTGTTAGCTGGTATTGATATGTCTAAATTTGCTGCCCACCATTTTGGCGTAGATTCCAGTTATATAGATCAGAAGGATGGGGAATTAAAAATGCAGAATCCAAGCTCTTTATTTGCATTGATTGATTACGAAGATACTGTCTATCAGCAATTGGGTTATTCAATTGAAGCCTATAAAAAACGCGCCCCGATTAATACTGCTGTAGATTATACTTTTACAGTAATTACACTTAAGGTACTGTTTGAAAATACGCAGATTACGAATTTTAACAGTTACCTCGCATTTACGGTCAACAAGCTCTTTGATGAAAAAATAAATAGTATTAACCGGCAGAATCTGATTATCCTGACGGGCACTTACGAAGATCAGAATGGTATAGCCGCCTATACTTTTAATACCATGGATGATATTATTCTGGTCATGGAAAGTGCGGTTTTTAATACGATAGAAATTGTGAAGGCTTCCTTTAACACGATCGTTCCCCAGCAGGCTGACAGTACTGATGAAGTTGATTCAACCTTTTCTTTCTGGGGATATCTGAATTTAAAAAGCCTTTCAGGATTTGATCTTTTGTCTTTTGGAAGTGAGAATAATACCCTTTCCAGTGGTTACGGAGCTTATTATTCGTCCATGTGTGTAGACTTGTCTTTCCCGCTGAATACGCCGACTATTCAGACCTTCAGTTTTGACATTGGTCAGCTGAGTTTTGATACAGGACAGAGTGTTGCAAGAACAGACAGTCTTTATGCGCACTTTCCTTTGCAGCTTACCGGTATGTCTTATGGTGATGCCAGCAATTCGCCATCTTCACAGGGATATATGAGTGTACTGGTAGAAGGATTGGCTGCGCAGGCCGCTGTTTCGGGCCGCTGGTATGGACTGACTTTTACCCTTAATATGGGTTCGATGGGTGCTTTAGCGAGTTCTGCCGGGTTTAATTCCATCTTTATGACCTGCTGGAGTCCCGGTCAGCAGGGGGCCGCTGCAATGATCAAACTTTCGGGAGTAAATCCGCAGGCCCCTGCATTTAGTTTACAGGGCGTTATCAATATAGGAATTGGCGTGATTATGCTCCAGAATATATCTGCGATGGGGAAAACGCCTTCTTATATGATGCAGATCAATAATATTGTGCTGAAACTATTGGGACTTTCATTTCCTGCCGGCGGGAATATCAATTTTTACCTGTTTGGCAATCCGGATGTAAGCGGAGCTCCGCAAAGCCTGGGATGGTATGCCAATTATGCCGAAAAAAGCTAATCAATGTTAACTTAAGTCAACTCATAAGATGCCATTAATTGAACAAATCCAGGAATTGATGCTCGAGGCGGGTGATATTTTCACGAAGAGCCTTGGGGACCGTAAATTAAAAATCTCACAGTTTCTGCAAACACAGGATTTAATCAGGGTATATGTGAATGCTTCAAGTGGTTTGGGGCATCAGGCAACTACGATAGGAATATTATACCGGCTGATAGCTTTGGGCTACAATACGCAGGGAAAAACCGCACAAATTATTTATGATAATTCTGATGGGGCTACAGCTGCTAAATTACAATTACTGATCCCGGGGTTTTCTGCTGCGGATCCTCAGCCACTGACATTTAATAATGTAAGATTTGAGTTTATTACCCTGGCAGATTTTCCAGCCAGTGCTCCTGCACTTATCTCTTTCGGGGTTACAGGTGGTTTTGATGATAATGTGGCTAATCTTGCTACACGTTGTAATGTAGAGTTTTTTCTGAAACTGCAGCCTTTTCAATGGACTATGCAGAATGCTATCCAGCGGAAAGATTCAGCGGACTATATTATTTTGGAAACTATTGTTGCTTTAGATACTGCAGCATTTGTCAATCAGGGTTATTATATTCCGCCACCGGCAATGGGAGAAACGCAATACGGCTGGTTTGAGGCTGCTGCCCCTGCAAAAGTAACCCCGTACAGGCAGATCATAGCGGCCTGTACAGGAGAAGAATCTATAAATCTGATGCCTGTTTATGGGATCGGGAATAAACCTTTGGAAGGTATTCCTCAGAGTAATTATGTAATTGAGGCTATGCCAGACGTCCGTTCTGCAACAGCTCTTTTTTATTTAGTGGCAGCAGTAGCTGACAGACAAACAAAACCGGCATTACCAGCACTTAATAAGGCAGCTGTAATTGTGAATATTGCTACAAATACTCCGGAATGTTATGCAGAATTTGCTGAACTGATTAGTGGGGCAAAGGATGGTTCACAAGGATTAAATGATTATGTGAATACAAATAATCTGACTACAGGCACCCCGCAGAGCAGAATTTATATTAAAAGTTTTGATAGCGGAGATTTGCAGGCTACACTGGAATTTTTGCAGGAGCCAGGTAATGCTACTAAAATTTTAATTATTAAAATGAATGGTTTGCCGCTTTATGCTTTTGATTATATGTATGCTCAAAGTTCGCTGCCACCGGTTTTTGAAGGAAAGGGAACGGCTAACCTGGTACTGAATTTAAATAAACCATTTATTAATCTTGTTAAAGATAGAACAAGAGCGCCTTCAGTTGCTGTTCCCAGATGGCGTAATGTGGTGTATCCGACATTGCCTTTAAATGCTGCCCCGGGGCAAATTGCTCAGGACATCCAAAATCAAAAGATTTTCAGAATGAAGGAAGGTATAGCCACATTCAATGGTCAGGTTGTGGCAAATTTTGATACAACCTCAGTCTTTGCACTGGCTACCCTGATTGAGCAGTCCTATACAGCTGACTCAGTTACAAATACTTATTTCACAAATCTTTATGGTTTTTATCATGATGAGAATAACGATAAGCTTTTACTGAGTTTATGTTATTTTCTGAGTTATGTAAATGGGCTGGAACCCTGATCCTTTGTCATTGATATCCTTTAAAATTCACATCATCATCTTATGAGCACACCAAATCTTCAGCAAATATTCGTTGGTTTACAAGGCCAGATCAACCAGAAAGGTCAGCTTTATTTTGTGAATGCCTGTACGGCAATTGGATTGCCCATTACGGCTTCTGCTTACAGTAATCTTGTTCCTGACGGACAGCTGATTATTCAGACCGTAGTTTTAACCATGCCTGATGAAAATACGGTATTGGTCACTGGCAGCACCAGCTCTTTTGATTATATCGATTCGCCGGTAAGTGTTAAGTTTTATATCAGTGACGGTGTGCTCAACGATGAGCTGATCCTTAGTTTTGGAACTCAGCAGCTCAGTATGCCTGGTGTATCCTGGTTTTATGTAGGTAACCCCGGTTATGCAATTACTGTTGCCGAAGCACAAATCCCTGTAACAGGTTTTGTGACGGGGACAATTAGTGCAGGTGTAGTTCTGGATATCGAAATCGGTTTTCCTTTAACCAATAATATCTGGTTACTGAATGCAACCTGTGAAGCTCCTTATCCGGGTATTTCTAATTTTTTTCAATTGGTAGGGGGGATAAATTTACAGGCCATATTACCACCCCCATTTAATATATTCAGTGACCTTGGCCTGCAATCGATTAATCTCGCTTATAACAAATCATCTTCAGCAATTGAATATATCGTGCTGGCTATTGCTACCGATCCCAATCACCAGTGGAACATCCTGCCTGGCGTAATTGTTACAGGTTTATCATTTATCTGTACCGTAAATAACCCCGGAGATAATAAAACAAGATCTGCCGCTTATTTGATTTCCGGAACTTTTACAATTGGGCCTCCTGAAGCCAATACCATGGTGGTATCTGCTAACGTACCTGATTTCAGCGCCAGTGTTTCGCTCGAAGAAGGAGCGATTCAGCTGGGTGATCTGATCACTATGTTTTTGCCGGGGGTAACTTTGGATTTAAAGTCTGAGATCAGTTCTTTCAGTCTCAATATTGATCCTTCCGCACAATCTTATATGATTGACTGCGGAATTCAGTCTGACTGGAAATTCTTTACATTACCTAACGGGACAAGTTTTACCATGACTGCCCTGCAAATGACCATTAGTTCACAACAGGGAACATCCAGTGGTCAGATTGCCGGAACCTTTCATATCGGGGATACGAATACCAATGATGGCTCAGGAGTGGACCTGACCGTATTTGCAGGTTATGCGGCTAAAGCCTGGAGTTTTGGTGCCAGAACAGGGCAGGACCAGGTTATTTCACTGATTGCTATTGCTTATACCTTTCTGGAGCCTTTTGGAATGGCTTTTTTACCGGAATGGGTGAACAATCCGGTATTGGATATCAAAAATGTATCCTTCCTGGCTACCATTCCGGATGCTTCAGAAAAACTGCCTGATGTTTATAATTTTTCCGGAGAGGTTCTCTGGCAGCTGGATTATAACTCCTTTCATCTGGCATTGGATGCAACAGTAGATATTACTTATAGTGATGGGAAAAGCTCCGGGACCATCACTGGTTTAACTGATTTATTCGGGCTCAAATTCACAATCGGCTACCAGTTTGGTGAAGCAGACCCAACCCTGGTTTACCTGATGTGGGAGGGGATTAAATGTACCTATCTCAGTGATAGTACGACGAAAACAGATACCATTACATTTGCCATTACCGGCATGTCACTGGGCGAAATTATCACAGATTTTATCGCCTCGTTTTCGCCCGGCTTTACATTGCCTGCACCCTGGAACATGTTAAACAGTGTGAACCTGGATGGCTTGAGTTTTGTCTATACACGTAACGAAACTGATCCCACAAAAAATATTATTAAAGGTACATTACCGCTCAATATAGATTTAGGTTTTATTAAGATTTCCAGTATTAACCTCACTAAAGATGTAACTGGTCTGTTTCTTGGCTTTGAAGGGGCCTTTCTTGGCATTCCAATTTCCTCTGCCAATCCGGATACCAAGGCACTTTCGGGTAAAGGAAGTAATGCCCAGAACATGCCGGCAGTACCTGGTTTGGGATCTCAGTTTTTTGACCTGCATTTTCTTGGCCTCGGCCAGCATGTAGGTATTCAGGGGGCATCATCGTATAATTCTGTCATTGAAGCTGTAGATGCAATGAGTAAAGCATTTCAGCCTGCTGAACCTGGAAGTTTACCTGTGCCAACCTCTTCAAACCCACCACTTGTTTATCAGCAGGAAAGTAACTGGCTGATCGGGGCAGATTTCACGCTGGCTAAATTTTACCGGATCTCTTTTGTTTTTAATGATCCTAATTTATACGGACTGGCTATTTCCATTACAAAGGATGCTAAGTTTTTAGGCAACCTTAATTTTGAAATCCTTTATAAAAAAATAAATGATTCTATAGGGATGTATCAGCTTGATCTCCAGCTTCCCGATGAATTCAGACACCTGGAATTCGGAGAAGTATCCTTTACTTTACCAGTGATCGGTATCCAGATTTATACCAATGGGGATTTTTATCTGGATTTCGGTTTTCCAGCCAGTATCACTGATTTCTCGAGATCATTTACCGTACAGGTATTTCCATTTATAGGCCAGGGTGGTTTTTATTTCGGATTACTGAGCGGGGCAACATCGACTAATATTCCATCTACAACCTGTGGTTATTTTGGTACCGTAGTAGAATTTGGGCTCGGTTTATCTTTAGGGGTTGGTAAAACTGTGGATGAAGGCATTCTTAAAGCCGGACTTTCGCTCACTGCTGTAGGGATTTTCCAGGGAACTATTGCCCTTTTCACTCCTACACCAGGCAACGGGGCTCAGGATGATACCTATTATTGTTTACAGGGAACTATGGGATTAACAGGACGTATTTATGGTTCAGTTGATTTTGCCATTATATCTGCATCACTGGATATAACGGCCTATATTTATGTCATCTTCAGAATAGAAAGTTATATGGCTATTCCGATTGAGTTTACTGCAGGTGTATCAGTATCGCTGCGTGTAAAGATCAATCTGGGCTTATTCAGTATACATATCTCGTTGAGTTTCAGTGCGACCATTTCAGCTTCTTTTGTGATTGGCCAGAATCATTTACAGGATGCGCAATGGAATAAATGTACACACAGTGAAACTTATCTTTCTTCGGCAAAACGTTTACTGGCAGGCGCACCTGTCAATATCGTCTGGCAGCATGTTGTTCCTGATAATGGCAATACCTATACACTGGATTTATACCTGATGCCGCACCTTACCGTTTCGGGAGAAGGGAGTAAGGCAGGGGCACAATATGTTGCCATGCTTTATATAGACACGGCAGTTCCTGCATCTGCTGTAAATATTACAGGCACAACGGCCCTGGCTACTGGTGTGTTTTACTGGACATTGGGCGCATTGCTTGGAAGTTCGCAAAATTCCCTGACTACGTCATGGATCGATCAACAGGACATCACAGCAGATCAGCTCAGTCAGCTCTTGTGTTATTTCAATACAAGGGCAAATAATGAAGCCCCTTTTAATTACCTCAATGATTCGGGGAATGATATTCAGCATTTTCTGAAGTATTTTTTCACTGTGTCTGTGGTGCCTGTAGATGATACTGATTCTGCAACAATGGAGGCGGCTGTTTTTCCGGCCATACCAGAATTACTGCTTCAGGCGATATACAATGGAACTGCCGGAACACTGATCAATTTTGCGACAGAAAGTATGACCGGTAACGGAGGTTATATTGCTGATTTATCCAAATTAATAGCTGCAATGGCTGTACAGTACGAATCGGCGGCAACTGCCAGTTATTATGATAATGATGAATGCAGCGGATTTACAGATCAGTATTATCAGCAGCAGCCTGATCTTTCTATTCCTACTTTTATCTTTACCGACTTTATCTCTTCAGTAGCAAAAAGTCTGCTGCAGAATGCCCTGGATGCCATGAGTGCAGCAGGCAAAACGAGTATGCCTGTCAGCGAACTGATGTCCATTACCCTGACCCCTGATAATGTTAAAAATGCAGGCAGCATGATTTCGCGCTTCCTGCTTTATGGGCTCAGATTGCCTGCACCACCTGATTTAAAAACAGGCAAAGTTGAACCATTATATGTCCTGACCGGACAACAATTACCTGTTCCTTCGGGTATTGATCCTGCTAAAGACAGTTATGTTATTCAGTTATCGAAACCTGCTGCAGATACCTGGATTAATTTTCCGGGAGCTGGCGGTGATGTTTTAAGTTTGAAAATATCTGCTACAGAACTTCAGCGTGCTACTGATATGAGCAAGATTCTGATCACTCCGTCATTACAGCCAGGTTCTCCGGCCCCGGCTGCCAATTATAGTGACTCTCCACAGCTCTTTACCCTTGGAAGCCCTGCGATATGGAACTATCCCGGAGATTATTACCAGGGAATTAAAGGTACGCCTTCGTTATGGAAATTTCCATCTAATTTAAGTAGTTTACTCGCAGCTCAGCTGGTTACTGAACCTTCATTTTCGCTGGTTACACTAACGGCCGCTTCAGGAAATCCTGTTAAAGGAGTGATAAATACCTATACATGGAGTACGGCAATCAACCTTACTTTACAAAAAATAAAGGCCCCTGATGTCCCTGAAACTTCCATGTCCCCTAATATGTATAGCCTGGTTGGTACAGATTATACCGGGATCAAATATTTACAGGCTTTGATTACCTATATCAATAGCGAAAAGAACGGTGCAACTGATTTTATCAGCCAGATACAACTTTTATGGGAGCCTAATCCATCACAAGGCAGTTCTGGTGGTTATGCTTCGGATGAAAACGGGGCTTATGAAATGGCTTTTGTAAAAGCAAATCTTTCGACAGCAACAAACCCGCAGACGGGCTTGATGATGGCTTTTGCTGCTGAAGAAACGGCTACTGTTTATAATACGCTGAATACACCGCTCGATTTTATTTCGCTGTTATGGGAATGCAGTATTACACTTTCTGGTGGATACTATATGTATTATGCTAAAAAAGGAGGAGCTGGTTTAGACGCTGCACTATTTACAGATAGCGGAACTGCACAGCTGAGCCTGGTCATCACGTATAACAATTTTATTGCTGAGCCCTTTCTGAATGGTGTGGTTATCGGTGATCAGATCAATAGCAATGATACGGTCGTTTATGCCGAAGCACCAACAGTAAATACCCGTTTGGCTACCTTACAGGCTGGATGTCTGGGCTTTTCTGTAGTCCGGAATAATCCGGGTGAATACAATGCTGTCAATCCGCTTCCAACAATAAGCGAAGATACAGTGTACCTGGAAAATCAATTTAACCTGATCGGATCTGCACTGGAAGGAATAAGTGCTTATCAGAACCTGCTTCCTTCGGGCCCGGTAGATGCCCTTGATCAGGAACAGGCAGATCAGCTTAGTTCTGGTGCCTATACTACACAGGAGGAAACTTTAGAATGGAATTACAGTGGTATTATCCCTTATTATAAATATGTTCAGGCTGGTGGCTTGCTGGATACAATGAACCCTTATGCCGGAACAGGTGATCTGGTTCATATGCTGCTGAACTGGCAGGATATGTTTGGTAATTTCCCAACTCAGGGGACAGCTGTATTGCGTGTTGATCAGCAAATGCTTTACACTGATCAGATTGTTTCGCTTTCACAATGGCCGGCCAGTGCGCCAAGCTATGAGTTTCAACTGAATGATAAGCTACCTGCTGTAAAACTCAATTTCTGTTTTGATACCAGCAGATATCTGGCATCGGGCGGAGCGGGTATTGCACAAAATGACCTCCAGATTTATCTGCTGCTTTATTATCAGCTGAGCCAGGGGAATGATTTACTGCTGGACTTTACAGTTTCCATTGACGGTACTGCACAAAATCCGGCAGGAACGGTACGCAGTATTGAGGTGAATGGGTTTGTACAGGTGTATATTCTACCAATTATTAATTGGTTAAATGCAATTGTCACTACAGGAACCGCACCTTCTCCATCAGGAATCCCTGTGCCTTATGTGATTACTTCGGCCATTGATCCATCACTGATCTCTGCTTATACACAGCTCTTCCCTTTAAACACGACTTTTAATATGAGACGTGTTAATCATGTGGACCCAAACTTCCTGACTACACCGGGGGTGGCCCGGGCATCTACAGCGATACAGCCAAAATCACAGGCAGAGAACTTTAATTCGGCAGATAGCAGCCTGTCACTGGTCCCATTTGCAACAAACTTTGAAGGTGTGTTTGCCAATCAGCCTTCAGCAGGTATCGTTTTAAAAATTGCTACTTCGTCCGAAGTCAATAATGCAGTAAGTGATGCTTCTTCATTACCACCTGTGTGGGTGGTACGTATGGATAGTACGGGTAAAAACGGATTGAAATATAGCTTTAAAAACGATCAGGTGTTTTTCTTTGCACCAATCCCGTTAGCGGTATCTCTCCAGTCTTTTTCTGCAACAATTAACCCTTATCTGAGCGGGCAGGCTTATCCTGCAGGAAAAGCAGTGAAGAAGAGTTTCAGCAGTATAGATCTTGATGGCTGGGGAATGCAGTTTTTGGTTGCGGTAGATAAATTCTTAAGCCCAGAATATGCAGTACCTGCCTTTTTAATGGATAATGGTGTTCTATTACAACAAGTTTTGGATACCAAGCAAGCTATTGCCGAAGCGATGGAGGGAACAATTGATTATATTATTGAACCGGTAGATAAAAGCGGGGCAAATATTGGAAATGCACAGGAAATATGGAAACAGCAAATGCTTATCCAGCTTTCAAATGCCTATACTTATACTGCTGCGGTACAAACTCCGGTCACTGTAAATTCTTGCTATACAGGGTCTAATAATGAACCGCCTGCAGCTCCTTATGTACCTGCTTTTTATGGTAATATCCAGGGTTACGCACCGTCAATACCGGGAGAATCTGGCGTTATTCCGGCTTCAACAGAGTATTCACTTTCTACAGCTAAAGTACCTGCAGCAAATGGTAATTCGTGGTTAAGTTATATGTTCCAGTCAAAAGATACAGCCAGATACCGTGCTTTTGAATTTGATCATATTCAGTATAATATCACTCATATTGAGAATCAGATACAGTCTGTACCGGGAATGGGTGATTATCTTGCATCGTCATGGTTAAATTTTGTGATCCCGGTTGATGCGACATGGAATACCGTTGGCCCGATAACCATACCTGTGCCACTGAGGGCTTATCCAACCCCGCCATCCGTAACCGGACAAAGCTTCAGCTATCCGGCGGCCGGATTGTCTGATGAGGTAACAGTAACGGAAGCGAAGAACTGGATATACCAGTTCGATTATAAAAATTCGAATGCTGCGCAGGATATGATGAACCTGCAATTGCAATTAAATATTCCGGCAGGTAATGGAATGATGAGTGCTAGTGAGGAGCATATAACGCTTGATCAGGCGCTTGCGCAGTTTATGAGTGTTTATCCGCAAATCAGTGCAGATTTTGATGCGTATTTGCTAAAAATGTCTTCCACTACTACAGTTGACAGCAATAGTCCCGGATATCTGGCAGTACAGGCATTTATTGAAGTCATCCAGTCTGTAGCAACTGCCTGGGCAGCATGGAACCAGGTAAACCCGGTCAAAGCAACTTTACAAAGTAAACCAAATGCTTTTAAAGCTATGGATTTACCGCAGCCGGTCCTTCTTAATTATTCAGTTACTGAAACCGGGCAGGACGAAACGGGTTATCTGATTATAGCTGTCGCAGCCGATGCCGCCAACACGCTGAATGTGATCCCGGGAATTAATATTACCGGTTATACAGCAGAAAGTTCTGGTGTACCTAATTCGTGGTTATATTACGTTATGGTCAATGGAACGAAAGTTTATCTGCATAAAGATGATGCTAATGATGACCATTTCAGACATGTCTTTTTACAGGACCTGGATATCATTAATATTCAAAATGCCTGGTCGGGCGTGAGTATTACCCGAAACAATGAACTTATAGAAACTGAAGGTGGTCAATGGGAAGTTACTAATCCTTATTTTATTTACCAGACACCAATGGTGATGTTCTATACCAAACTTATTCCATTGCTTTCGGGATGTCAGGCAATTAATATAGCCTCTATAGGAGGTAATGGAAGTCCGCGTCCTTTACAGGAGAATATGGAAGCTTTATTCAATGCGCTTACTGAAGATGGAACCATGTCCTTTTTGACTAAACTATCTTGTAATTATACTTATACAATAGCCGGCAGCGGCTTGGAAGTGACCATTCCTGTATTACTTGCTTTACCTTTTGAGTTGTCGGCAGCAGATCACGGAAAAGAATTTGCCGATACTTTAAGTACCGAATTGCAGGCCTGGCTGACCGCGCATATTGAAGATAGCAATAATGGCGGCTTTACTTTTCTGATTGAGGTATATTCTGGTTTTGATCAGAACCTGCTGTTATTGCAATTGAATTTTTACTTAAATCTGTTCTGATGTTTTTATAAGATTAGCTCATTTGTTGGAATGTAATTTAATATCATGTTAATGTGTCCGTCATTTGGCTAATCTACTTTCGCTTCATATTTTATGGGCGAAAAAACAAATGCCGGATTTACTAAAGATCTTGTAAATGACCTCGATGAGAAAGCTTTCGAGGATCTTTACCGGCGTATGTACCCGACGTTAAAAAAATATGCTGTTTACCTGGTCAAAGATACAGAAGAAGCACAACTGCTTTTAAATGATGTCTTTATTGCGGTCTGGAAAAACAATATTCAAATGGTGGATGAGAAAGCATATTTATTCAGGGCGGTGAAAAATGCAGCGTTAAATTATTATAAAACTGCTAAAACCAGCTTTGTGGATATAGATGATGAAGGATTGACAGAAATCCCTGACCTGAGTGCAGATCCCTCACAATCCTATCTGAAGAGAGACCGTAACAGAATGCTTTATGCCATGATAGATCAGATGCCAGAACGCAGACGACTTGTTTTTTATCTGTATAGAATTGATGGTTTCAGCTATAAAGAAATTGCAGCCTTGCTTGATATTTCTGTACGGACGGTCGAAGACCACCTGGTTAAAGGCTTCCAGTTTTTACAGGAAATGGTCATTAAACATGAAGGCGAATTCAGATAAAAAAGGCTTAACTATTTTTTAATGGAAAGTTAACATGTTCCGACCCGTACAGGGCCTGCAAATTCTTGTCTTGTTATTATAAATCGTAATAATGGATCAGGAGACCTGGAAATTTATACTTGCTTATTTATCGGATCAGGAGAATGCAGAGCGGAAACAGCAGCTAAATGAATGGCTGGCTAAAGATCCCCTGCATCAGCAAAAGTTTGAACAAGCCAAATTGCTATGGCAGGACACGGCCATAATTCAGGAAGATGAGCAGTGGAAGGAAAGTTTTAAAACTATCCGGGAGGCAGTTAAACCAGTAGTGAATAAAAATGTTCAGCCTGTTTTAAATAAAAAAGCCCTATGGCTAAAACTTTGGCCGATAGCCGCAGCAGCTGCAATTTCGGGTGCAATCCTGTTTGTCTTTCTGTTTAAAACACATGAACCGGTCAGCACTGCGGTAAACCCAACCACCTGGATCTTAAAAACCGCAGAACCTGGAGAAATCAAGAAAGTGATTTTACCTGACAGCACAGAAATATGGCTGAACGCAGGCAGTTCTGTTCGTTTTCCGGAAAATCTTAAACATGCAGCACTCAGAACAGTCAGTTTAACCGGAGAGGCATTTTTTAAAGTGAAAAAAGATCCGCTGCATCCATTTGTGGTGCAGAGTTCCATATTAAGAACCCGTGTGCTGGGTACCAGTTTTAATATTCGTGCATGGGCTGGCCACAATGCTGAAGTTACTGTACTGACAGGAAAGGTTGCTGTTTCAAAAGATTCGGCAGGGATACAGACCGCTATGGTTCATCTGCTCCCAAATCAAAAGGCGGTTTACAATATTCATTCTGCCTTATTAAAAAAAGAAAATGCAGCAGACACAGAAAGTGCTGTAAGCTGGACAACCGGAAAAATGGTTTTTGACCAGCTTCCGGTCAAAGAAGTCCTGGAAACCATATCACGCAGGTATGGCGTGGAAATCATGACTAAAGATTCATTTGACGGTTGTAAACTGACTGCCCGTTTTAACAATGTGAGTTTAACGGAAGTAATGAAAACACTGAAATTGACTTTGGATATCCATTATACAATTAATCAGCACACCATTTATATAAAAGGAGGTAAATGTAATTAGACAGCTATTAAACAAAATAGCCGCAGCATGTTGACGCATGCTACGGCTAATAATCTTCGCTATTGATGTTGACGCATCAGCTAGCATTATCAATTTATTTTAACCCATCAACGATTAAAACACACGAAGTTATGAAAAAGTCAGCAGTGACTAATCAATTAATTTTTAAAGTAATGCGTTTTTTTACTCTCCTGTACATCCTGATCTCTGTAATGCTGGTTGCCGGACAGGCATCCCCTTTAAAAGCACAGGAGTTAACCAACAGGGTCAGTTTCAATTTTAAGCATGGTACACTGGCAGAATTGCTCAGGAACATCGAAAAGAAAACGAGCCTTACTTTTGTCTATACCAATAAGGACATCGGCATCAACCAGTCTGTAAGTATGATCAAAGTGGATGACGAACTGGTCAGTACTTTACTTAACCGGGTGTTAGGCCCGATGCAACTCACTTATATTGTTCAGAATAATCAGGTAATTATTAAAAAATCATCGGGAATTAAAGGTAAAGTTACGGACGAAAAAGGATTACCAATACCCGGGGCAAGTGTGATTGAGAAAGGAAGCTCCAATGGGACGACCACAAATTTTAATGGTGATTTTAGTCTGAATGTACATGATCCTGCTGCAACAATCCTTTTCAGGATGATGGGCTACCAAAGCAAAGAACAGGCCTTGAACGGAGAAACAGTCATTAATGTCAGTTTAATTCCGGATCAGACAGCTTTATCGGAAGTTGTAGTGACTGCACTCGGGATCAGACGTTCCGAAAAAGCACTTGGTTATTCTATAGCTACAGTGGAAGGGGCCGATCTGAATACCGTAAAGGAAGTTAACGTAGTCAATTCGCTGGCTGCAAAAATACCCGGGGTAAATATTGTAAGTACAGGTTCTGACCCTGGTTCTACTGCGTTGATCACCATCAGGGGACAATCTTCTATTGCAACTGACAACCAGCCTTTGTTTGTTGTAGATGGTGTACCAGTTGCACATTCGCTGCGTACGCCGGCAACAGTAGGCCGTTCTTCTGTAGATTACGGTAGCCCTGTGGCTGATGTAAGCCCTGATGACATTGAAAGTATTACCGTACTGAAAGGGGCAAGTGCTGCGGCTTTATATGGGAGCAGAGCTGGTAGTGGTGTGGTGCTGATCACCACAAAAAGCGGTTCTGGCAGTAAAAAAGGAATGGGTGTCAGCTTAAATTCCAATGCGATGTTTGACCAGGCCTGGTTATTTCCTCATTTCCAGCATCAGTTTGGGGCAGGAAGCTATACCGATGATCCGGCCTCTTCAACTTCTGGTGCCTGGGGCCCGAGGCTTGATGCGGGAACCAAACACCTGCAATGGAACAGTCCGCTTGACGCCAATGGAAAAGCAGTACCTACAGACTGGGTTTCCTATCCGGATAATGCAAAGAATTTCTTTAGAACAGGATCAACTTATACCAACAATATCGCGATCACCGGAAAAAATGCGGATGGGAATTATAGGTTATCCTATACCAATCTGGTTAATAAAGGGATTGTACCCAATACAGATCTTAACAGAAATACTTTAAACCTGGCGGCAACTTATGTACTGCATCCTAAAGTAAGGATCAGTACTAATCTGGGCTATGTGAGCAATACCAGCGATAACCGCCCATCATCTTACCGGGAAAGCGTAACGCAAATGGTTTATTCTATGCCTGCCAATATGAACATTAAAGATCTTCAGAATTACTGGAAACCAGGCAGGGAAGGAATTGAGCAATTTTCTCCTGATGATTCTGATAACCCTTATTTTGTGGCTTATGAACATATCAATGCTTATGACAGAAACCGTCTGACAGGAAATGTGCAGGCAATTATTGACCTGAGACAGGATTTAAGCCTGATGGTGCGTACGGGATTGGATATGTATAATGAAGAACATGAAACTAAACGTCCTTTCAGCTCTAAAAGGTTTAAGTTTGGTGGTTACAGCGTTGATAAGAATTATTTCAGCGAAATGAACTCTGATTTCCTGTTAAGTTATAAGAAGACACTCAATCAGAACTGGTCTTTTGGTGTTTCTTTTGGAGGTAACCAGATGAGCCAGACCAGCCGCAGCAGTGCGCAGGGGACTGAAAGTCTGAGTATTCCCGGTGTTTATAACATTGGAAATGCACAGGCGGGTACTATTGTGAACTCACAGTATAATTCACGTAAACATATCAATAGTATTTATGGATTAGGACAGGCGTCTTTTAAAGATATGGTATTTGTAGATGTAACCGGAAGAAATGACTGGTCAAGTACTTTACCTGCTCAAAATAATTCTTATTTCTATCCTTCGGTCTCTTTAAGTGCGGTATTGACCGATATATTCAAAGTGAAATCTAATGTTTTATCTTTTGCTAAAATCAGGGCGAACTGGGCACAGGTAGGAAGTGATACAGACCCTTATCAATTGTATAACAGTATTCCTTTTAACCAGGATTGGGGAGATGTGAAAAGGGCAACTATAGAGTTTAACCTCAAAAATAACTTCCTGAAACCAGAGATTGCAACTTCTTATGAGTTTGGTACAGACTTAAGGTTCTTATCGGGCAGAATCGGACTGGATCTGACCTGGTATAAAACGAATAAAAGAAACCAGATCATTAATATTCCTACGACCATAGCTTCGGGAGCTTCAAACCGGTTGATTAATGCAGGAAATATTCAAAATAGCGGATGGGAGATTGGTTTAAATGCAGTACCTGTTCAGGGGGCTTTTAAATGGGAAATGAGTGCAAACTTCACCAAAAATGAGAACAAAGTAATTTCTTTACTTGCTGGTCTTCCAGAATACTCTATGGGGAGTGCCGATGGCGATAATATTCGTTATTTAATAAAAGAAGGAACTAAAATAGGTGATTTTTATACACCTAGTTATACGAAAATAGCGAGCGGCCCGCATCAGGGGGAAGCCTTACTGGATAAAAACGGACATTATATCCGCAATACGGCAGAATATGTGAAAGTTGGTAATTATAATCCTGATTTTACGGTAGGCTTTAGCAATACTTTCAGCTACAAAGGTTTTACGCTTAATGTTTTACTGGATTGGAGAAAAGGTGGTAATTTTTATTCTTATGTAGTTAAAAATCTGCTTACAGGTGGTTTGACAGACAATACGATTGCTGGCAGGGATGCACAGACGGGCGGCCTGGCCTGGGTAGATTCACAGGGAACCAAAAGGAATGACGGAATGATTATTCCTGGATATATCGCGAATGGCGATGGTACATTCAGAGAAAATAATGTAGTGATTGCTGCATCTGATTTTTATGATAATACTTATAACAAATTCTATGAACGCTTAACCTATTCTGCTTCATTCCTTAAAATCAGAGAAGCTTCTTTAACCTACGTTTTTACTAAAAATATGCTGCGTAAGCTGCCGGTAAATAACCTGTCTGTTTCTTTGATTGGCAGGAATTTATATACCTGGACTGCGAATGGTTTAGGATATGATCCTGAAACGACTATGAGTATCAGCGATGGATTTAAACAAGGGGTTGGCCATTGGACTTTGCCAGGAACCCGCTCTTATGGTGTGAAATTAAGTTGTAATTTTTAAGTATAGCAAAGATGAAATTGAAATATATAACCATTTTAGTATTGACTTTAACGGTAATGAGTGCCTGTAAAAAGGACTTCGATAAAATTAATACGAACCCTAATTCCCCGCAAACAACCAATACAGAATTTTTA
Source organism: Pedobacter cryoconitis (assembly GCF_014200605.1). Taxonomy (GTDB): domain Bacteria; phylum Bacteroidota; class Bacteroidia; order Sphingobacteriales; family Sphingobacteriaceae; genus Pedobacter; species Pedobacter cryoconitis_B. The sequence goes on from NZ_JACHCE010000001.1 coordinate 1,208,388, forward strand.
ATGTCCGATGTGCTGGTCTCATCCGCTTATGCCTACCAGGAAAATGCAGTGAACAGAAGACCTGCATCTGCAGCCAGATATCTTACACTGGTACGGAATACCGGGTATGATCTGTTTGTCTGGGGACCTGTTGACTGGAATGATATTTTTGCACGTTTATCGGTGAATAAAACCTTTATGGAAACTGCTTCGGGCAGGGGCGAAAATCAATATATTGCTGTCGGTAAGATTATGAAAGCATTTAATTTCGGATATCTGACGGATTTGTATGGTGATGTGCCTTATTCTCAGGCCTTAAAGTCTAAAGAGAGTAATGTCACTACGCCTGAATACGATAAACAGGAAGTAATTTATCCGGATCTGCTGCTTGAACTTCGGGAAGCGAATGACCTGCTGAAAAATCCGGGTGGTGAGATTAATGCAAAAGCTGATGTCATTTATAAAGGGAAGGCTTTGCAATGGCGGAAATTTGCTAATACCCTGCGTTTAAGAATGCTGCTCAGGATAGCCAAAACATATCCTGCTGCTTTTACTGAGATGCAGGAGATTATCAACAGCCCGGCTGTATACCCGGTTTTCGAAAGCAGCAGTGATAATGCAGAAATGGCCTATCTTGGAAATATTGCAGCTTATAGCTGGCCGGGTGGCCCACTGGCGATGATTGATTTTGATTACCTGAAAACAAAAGTTAGTAAAGAGCTGGTTGACAGGTTGATTTTAAGAAATGACCCGAGATTGGGTATATGGGTAGAACCTGTAAAAAGTACTGTTGGTTCAACAGTTGACCTGAACAAATATGTAGGTGTACCCAATGCAATAGATGCGCCCTCTGCATATAATGGTGGTGAAGATCATGTTTCTGTTTTCTCTTCTTCTTTTTTCAGGAAAAATGGCGGGGCAACAAACCCGGTACTTAAAGCAAGTTTAATTACTTATACTGAGATGTGCTTTATCCTGGCAGAGGGGATGCAGAAAGGCAGGATTACTGTTCCCGGAGAATCGGCAGAATCTATGTACTATAAAGGGATTAAAGAATCGATGAATACTTATGGTGTAGCTGCGGCAGCAAATGCTTCCGGTTATTATGCACAAACACTGGTTAAATATGACGGCTCTTTAGAGCAGCTCATCACTCAAAAGTGGCTTGCTATGTTATTCAAAGGGGCAGAGGGCTGGTTTGATCAGCGTCGTACAGGTTTCCCCGCTTTTGTTACAGGACCGCTTGCCGGAGGCAAAGGTATTCCAAAACGCTATGTTTTTCCAGATGCTGAAAGCGCCTTAAATAATACCAATTATCAAAAAGCAATCGCTGTTTTTGGTCCTGATAATGAATCTACCTTAATGTGGTATCTTAAATAATTTTTAATAATTACTAATCATTACAGAATGAATTTTTTCAATATATTAACTTTTTTATTCGTTTTTTTTATTGCTTCTTTCTTTTACAAAGCAGAGGCACAGGATTTTGCTCCTAAAGTATACCCGGACAGGGTAATCCTGACCTGGACAGAAAATCCTGCGGTTAGCCAGACTGTGACCTGGCGTACAGATACGACAATTTTAGGGTCTAAAGCGCAAATTAAAGAAGAAGATTCCAGCCCATCTATGGAACAGGCAATTACCAGTTATGATGCAGATTCCCGTATCCTGTCGGGAGGGAATAATTATATAACGGCAAACTATCATCATGTGACTTTTAATAAGCTGAAACCAAATACGGTTTATGCTTACCGTGTTGGTTCAGGAGAATACTGGAGTGAATGGTTCCAGTTTACGACAGCTTCACAGACAGATAAACCATTTTCTTTTATTTACCTGGGTGATGCCCAGAATGATATCCGTTCTAAATGGTCGAGGGTAATCCGCAAAGCATTTTCACATCAGCCGGATGCCAGGTTTATCATTCATACAGGTGATCTGATTAACCGCTCTGATAATGATACAGAATGGGGTGAATGGCATTATGGAGGTGGATTTATTAACGGGATGATACCAAGTATCCCTTCTCCGGGAAACCATGAGTATATAAGAAATAAACAAAGGGTACTGACCCTTGACCCGCATTGGGGTGTACAATATACTTTACCGGCTAATGGCCCTAAGGGACTGGAAAAATCTGTTTATTATGTAGATTATCAAAATGTAAGGGTGATCTCTCTGGATTCTCAAATGATCATTCTGGATGAGGAATCTGCTAAAATTCAGTACCAGTGGCTGGAAAAGGTTCTCAGAGAAAATACCAATTTATGGACTGTGGTTACTTTTCATCATCCTATTTTTTCAACAGCGAAAAGCAGGGACAATAAAGAGTTCAGAGAAAGGTTTAAGCCTTTGTTTGATCAATACCATGTTGATTTAGTACTGCAGGGGCATGATCATACTTACAGCAGGGGACAAAATCTGCCAAGGGGGCTTTCGGGCAGAGAAGCCAGCGGGCCGGTTTACCTGGTTTCTGTTTCAGGACCTAAAATGTATAAGGTTGACGGCGCTAAATGGATGAATGTTTCTTTAGAAAATACGCAGTTGTTCCAGCTGATCCATATTGATCATCAGGATCTGAAATTTGAGGCTTATAAAACATCAGGAGAGTTATTTGATGCTTTTTCTCTGAAAAAAATCAGTAAAGACCAGGCTGCAGTATTTACAGATTTGAATCCTGCAAAGAAATAGTGTAAGGGCTGAGATGAAATTTTTTATAGTCAGGGCCATATTGTAAATAATTGATAACTAATATGTTTGATGAATTCTTGTAAAATAATACTCACAACGACGCTGATCTGCCTGGTTTCCCTGGTGCAGGGACAGGAAAAACCTTTGCCACTGCCAAAATGTAAAAATGGTTTTATCGTGATTGCCCATCGGGGCAGTCACCTGGTGAAACCCGAAAATACTTTAGCGGCAATTGAAGAAGCCATTCAGCTTGGTGCAGATTACGTTGAAATAGATCTGCGTACAACCAAAGATGGCGCTCTGGTATTGAGTCACAATGAAACTGTAGATCAGCAAACCAATGGTATCGGCAGGGTAAGAGATTTGAAGCTGGAGGAAATCAAAAACCTTTTGGTAAAAAGCAGGGATGGGGATGTTTATCGCATTCCTTCATTTACTGAGGTTCTGAAAATCTGTAAAAACAGGATTAATATTTATCTTGATTTTAAAGATGCGGATGCTGAATTGAGCTATCGGGAAATCAAAGCAGCAGCAATGGAAAATCAAATCCTGGTTTATCTGAATAAGGCTGATCAGTATGTGGACTGGAAAAGAACAGCTCCTGAGATGCCTTTAATGAGTTCTTTGTCAAAAGCTATCAAAACGAAGGAAGAATTAGAAGCCAGTCTTGCTCAACATGCTTTGCAAGCCGTTGATAATATTACTGATCCGGTTATTCTGGCTGCTTTGAGAGAAAAGGGAATAAGTGTTTTTCTGGATGTTCAAAGTACGGATGAAAACCCGGCTAAGTGGAAAGCTGCGATGCGCAAAGGGGTACAGGGCGTACAAACTGATCACCCTGGCGATTTAATCAGTTATTTAAAAAAGTATAAGCTGCGTGATGGTGATCCCGAAGTGAAAATTAAATGATAAGATTATATGATAAATGAGAAGACCTTTCTGCCGGATTTTTGGCAGAAAGGTCTTTGTTTATAGTTGTCCGGAGCAATTATATGATCCGGAGTTAAGGTGTCTTTTGAGGTTATTTTCCAGTCTAAAGAAGTTTGAAATCTTCACGGACAGGATCGAATATGTCAATCAGTTTGCAGTCGGTAATTGCAGTACCGCCATGAGGGATATTTGGAGGAATAACAGCAAAAGTACCTGTGTCCAATACCTTTGCAATCCCATCTACAGTAAGTTCAAACTGACCTTCGATGACAAATACACATTGGTGATTGATATGCTGATGTATCGCTGATACACTTCCTGCTTTGACTTCAAGAAAGTTGATTGTATTGTTTTCTGTATGGATAATCTTCGATAAATAACCCGGTGTTAACTCTTTAGTTGGAATATCGGAAAAATGATTAAAAATTGGGTTCTGCATTTGATTACTGTATTTTTTTTATAAAATAAATATACATTTCTTTTCTTGTCGAAAATCCGGAGTGCTCATAAATTTTAATTGCACGTTCATTATCCGTACGTACATGTAGAAACGGAGTGCCCGATGCAGTTTTAATGCGCCTGATCTGGCTTAACATCAATTGTTTTGCGTAACCTTTGCCCAAATAATCCGGATGTGTACAGACCGCACTGATTTCTGCATATGGTGAAGGATTGAGACGCTGTCCTGCCATAGCTGCCAGTTTGCCATCCTGAAAGATTCCCTGGTAATGTCCAAACTCAATTGTCCTTTCTGTAAATGGCCCCGGGTTGGTCAGCCTGGTTAATGCCAGCATTTCAGGAATATGTTCCCGGGTTAAAGGAACCATGACTGCTTCTATTTCAGCAGGTGGCTCAGGTTGATCATAAACCATTTGAAAAGCGGAAATATTACCCAATACTTTCCAGGTTTCAGGGATTTTTACGGCTACAGGACTGACAAAACCTATCGGGTTGTCATGCGGGATCAGTTCATGGAGTCTTTGGAAATTCTCTGCTGAATATTCTTTTAGTCCTATAAAAGGGGAAATCTTTTCATCGAAATATTTAACCTGCCCATCGCTGTTTGAAAATTGCTTATTTCCAGTAATTAATGCGTTCCATACCGGATTATCTAATATATGATCCATAGGGGTAAACCTAAAAAAATCATCAGACATAAAAATCTTATCAGCGTCAGATTTAAATATAACTTATTACAGGTACTATCTTTGCTTGGATTGATTTTAATACTATCAAAAGATCACAGCAAATATGGCAAATTCGAATTTACAACAACTACGATTACAATCTTCTAATTTTGACTTTCTCGGGCTTTTAAAGAAAAACAATGACAGAGAATGGTTCAACGCTAATAAAGATGCATTTCAAAAGGAACACGAACAGATAGAAGATTTCGCAGATGCCTTGTTACAGGAGCTTAATACGCACGATGTGATTGAAACACCTTCAGGAAAAAAGAGCCTGTACCGCATTTACAGAGATACCCGTTTCTCAAAAGATAAAACCCCTTATAAAACCCATTGGAGCGGGAGCTTTAGACGGGCCAGTAAACAGCGCAGGGGCGGATATCATTTTCATCTGGAAACAGGTAATAATTATATTGCCGGAGGTTTTTTCGGACCATCCACAGCAGATCTTAAACTGATAAGAGAAGATATATCTTTTGATAGTAAACCGCTAAGGACCATATTAAACAGTGAATCATTTGTGTCAGCATTTGGAACCTTGAAAGGTGAACAGCTAAAAACCACGCCGAAAGGTTTTGATGCCAATGACGAAGCTATTGACTTATTGCGTTATAAACAGTTTCTTTTAATCCGGAAATTCTCTGATGCAGAAGTTCTCGATGAAAGTTTTTTGGAAAAAGCAGGCGAGACATTTAAAAATATGCGTCCGTTTTTTGACTATATGAGTGAAGTATTGACTACAGATATCAATGGACTTTAAGAATAATAATTATATTTAGGTTCTACCAATTGATGAAATGATGCTCCATGACAACCTTATTTTAATACTCGTTTTACTTTTAGGGGTTACCATTCTGGTAATGGTTGGGCAAAAACTAAAGATATCGTATCCTATATTTTTAGTTTTAGCTGGTTTAATGATCGGGTTTATCCCCGGTATGCCGCATTTCACCGTTGATCCTGATATTATATTTTTACTTTTCCTGCCCCCTTTATTATATGAAGCGGCGTGGACAACTTCATGGAAAGATTTTTGGGAATATAAAGGAGCCATTTTTTTAATGGCAGTAGGTCTGGTCCTGATTACTTCTGTGGCCGTTGCCTATGCCTCAGTTGCTTTCATACCTGGTTTTACTTTAGCTTTGGGTTTCTTACTGGGTGGGATTATTTCTCCGCCGGACGCGATTGCTGCATCTTCAGTTCTGAAAGGGATTAAGATTCCCAAAACTATCAATTCTTTGTTAGAAGGAGAGAGCCTGGTCAATGATGCTTCCAGTTTAATCGTTTTTAAATTTGCACTGGTGGCAGTAGTTTCCGGGCATTTTGTACTGCAGGAAGCAGCTTTGAATTTTTTTGTCGTTGCAGGTGGTGGAATTCTGATCGGACTGGCTATAGGCGGTATATTTTATGCTTTGCATAAGTGGCTGCCTACCAATGATAACATTGATACGGTATTAACGCTGCTTACCCCTTATTTCATGTATATCGTGGCCGAACATTTTAAAGTTTCGGGGGTAATGGCTGTAGTTTCCGGAGGTTTGTTTTTATGTAGTCAGTCACATGTTATTCTAACCCCGAATTCCAGGGTTAAAGTTAATTCGGTATGGTCTGCAATCACATTTATGATGAATGGGGTCGTTTTTATATTGATTGGATTGGCATTACCAGATATTGTAGCGGACTTAGGATCTGAATATCCATTACAAACCGCTATATCATACGGTATTGGAATTAGTATACTGGCCCTGGCAGTCAGATTTATCTGGCTGTTTTCCACCAGTAGACTTACCAGTCTGGTTAATAAAAAAACAAGGATCCGTTACCAGGGAATGACCTGGCATTCTTCTGTAGTCATCGTTTGGGCTGGTATGCGTGGTGTGGTATCGCTGGCCGCTGCTTTATCTATTCCCTTAATGCTCAACAGCCAGACGCATTTTCCCTTAAGAAACCTGATTCTGTTTATCACTTTTGTAGTCATTTTAGTCACCCTGGTGATTCAGGGGCTTTCATTGCCTTATGTGATCCGTTTATTAAAGATACCCGAGAACACTTATAAAATACCAGAGCAGGAACAAAGTGCGCAGATCAAGCTGAAATTAATTGATAAATCGCTGATCAGAATACAGCAGAACTATCAGTTTCAATGTATACACAATGAGCTGATGGCTAATTTTAAAGTAGAACTGGAAAACTCATTGAAGGGAAAAAAGGATAATCTGGAAGCTTTCAGAGCGGGTAAAATTGATAAGCAGGAATTGAAAGCCTACCGGGAAATTATGCTGGATTTAATTCAGGTACAACGCCATGAATTACATCTTTTAAAAAATGATAAAAATTATGATGATGATATTATCAGGGAGGAAGAAAAACGATTGGATTTAGAAGAGCTGAGCAGTAGGGGAAATCTATTTTAAGTACATCAATGATAATGTTTGATTCATGAAGAAGATTTAACCTGTTTAAAATGCGCTCTGATGATAAAACGTTTATTCTGCACAGCAAGTCCGTCTATGGCGGTACTGTCTATATTATTTTATTTGCTGGTCACTTCCAGTCTGGTTGCTGCAACTTTCAAACCTGTTCCTGTTTCGTCCCTGACAGTGCCATTGATAGCTGCATCAAATCACCCTAATCTTCACCAATCAAAGGATTCTTTAGACAAAGAAGTCATTGTATTATCAAATCAGGTAGCCTATAATTTGTACGGCCATAAATCTGCGATGATTAAACATCAGCAAATATTAGCGGAAAGACTGACGTTTGAAATTCTGGATGCAGCTACATCAAAACCGGTTTTTTCTGGTAAACTGGCTAAAGCAGAAAAGGTAAAGGAATGGGATGCTGCAAATTGGTATAGCCCTGCCGATTTCTCTGCTTTTCAGAAGCCCGGAACCTTTAAAATTCAATTGATCGTTAATGGAGAAAATTATCAATCTTATCCTTTTAAAATTGAAGATCAGGCATTAGGTAAAATAGGTATCCCTGCAATGGTAAACTTTTTTAATCATCAGCGTGCCAATTCTAAACAGGAGCTGGAAGCCGATCAGCATATCAGGCTTTTTGGCAGTGATCAAACTGTAGATCTCAGGGGAGGGTGGTGTGATGCTTCTGGTGATATCAGTAAATACTTTTCTCACCTGGCTTATACCAATTACATGTTGCCGCAACAGATCCCAATGGTAGACTGGTCTATGATCAATACTGTAGAGCGTGTTCCGGTATTGCTGGATGCAGTAAAAATCAAAGAGGCACTGGTAGATGAGGCCCTTTACGGAGCTGATTATATCATGCGGTCCCTATCTCCGGATGGTTATTTTTATATGACTGTTTTTAGTTATTTTGATAAAGATCCGAATGCAAGAAGGATTGTGGGTTTACTGGCTGATAGTAAAACAACCAGTGATTATCAATGTGCCTACAGGGAGGGCGGTGGTATGGCAATTGCTTCGCTGGCGCGTATTTCCAAATGGAAAAAACACGGTACATTTTCTTCTGAACAATATCTTGCAGCAGCAGAGCGTGCTTTTGCACATTTGCAAAAATTCAGTACGCAATACGCTGACGATGGAAAAGATAATATTATTGATGATTACTGCGCATTGATGGGGGCTACTGAACTCTGGATCGCTACAGGAAAAACAGTATACCGGGAGGAAGCCCGTAAAAGAGCCGGTAATTTGAATAAAAGACTCACTGCAGATGGTTATTTTGTGGCTAACGATAATGGAAGGCCTTTCTGGCATGCTGCGGATGCCGGACTTCCGGTAATTGCATTGGCAAGATATCTGGATGCTGAAAAGGATGCGGACAGGCGTAAAATGGCATTGCTTACAATTAAAACAGCGCTGGATTATAATTTGAAAGTTACCCGGAACGTGACCAATCCTTTTGGTTATGCCAGACAGAATTTCCTATATCAGGGAAAAGTTAAAGAAGGTTTTTTTATTCCGCATGAAAATGAAAGCGGCTGGTGGTGGCAGGGAGAAGATGCACGTTTGGGCTCGTTGGCTGCTGCTGCACTGGTAGGGGGAAGGCTGGTATATCCTGAGAAAAAACCTTTAGGTGTGAAAAAGGAATTAGCAGCATATGCTTCCAATCAGGTATCCTGGATTCTGGGAAATAACCCTTATAACATGTGTATGATGTATGGTTATGGAAAAAATAATGTGCCCTATATGAGCTCTATGTATGGGCATGGTTCCGGAAAAGGTGGTATCTCCAATGGAATTACCGGCAGGGACGGAAATGCAGATGGATCTGGTATTGATTTTAAAGTAGAAGACCATGGAAACGAATGGCGTTGGAGCGAACAGTGGATACCGCATACAAGCTGGTTTTTACAGGCAATTACGGCGATGTCTGATAATCGGGTGCAGAAATAAAAAAAATAACTCATTTATGAAGAAGAAAATAAGATTTTTAGGGTTTTTAATCACCCTGCTGATGATCGTATCTACAAGTGGATTTGCAAAAGCGCCTGCTTTTAAGGCCCTGGTATTGACAGAAAGGGGTGGTTTACACGAAGGTTTTGTTGTAGCTGCACTGGATTGGCTCCATATTTTTGCTGCAAAGAATAATATTGAAATCACTGTAATCAATGATACTAAAGCTATTGATGAAGCTTATTTATCAAAGTATAAATTATTTATTCAATTGAATTACCCGCCCTATACCTGGACAGATCAGGCCAAAGCTGCTTTTGAGAAATACATTGAACAGGGTAAAGGAGGCTGGGTAGGCTTTCATCATGCTACCTTACTGGGAGAATTTGATGGTTATCCGATGTGGAACTGGTTTTCTGATTTCATGGGCGGGATACGTTTTAAAAACTATATCGCCGGACTGGCATCTGGGAAAGTTTATGTAGAGGACAAAACACATCCGGTCATGAAAGGGTTACCTGCTTCATTTACAGTTACTAATGATGAGTGGTATACTTTTGATAAAAATCCAAGACCCAATGTTAAAGTACTGGCCAGCGTAGATGAATCGAGTTATCAACCTGCTTCGGCTATAAAAATGGGAGATCATCCTGTGATCTGGATGAATGAAAAAATGAAAGCCAGGAATGTTTATTTCCTGATTGGCCATCATGCTGATCTGTTAAAATCCAACGAGTTTAAAAAGATGTTTGGAAATGCTATTCTCTGGGCAGCTGGTGGGTAAACTCTGGCTGGCCTGTGAATTATAAAGGGCTGTACTCAACTTTACAGCCCTTTAAAGGAATACTGTTCTTTAGCTGGCTAACCTTTTCCAGGTCAGGTCATCGTAATAAATCAGGCCGTCAGTTGCTGAACTCCAGTAGTCCTGGCTTCCACCTCTGAAAGTATGGAAGGTAATTGATTTGATTAATCGTTTAGAAGTGTCAGTTGTCCAGCGGATATCATTTTTGGTCAGCAAGTCTGCACCGTCAACAGTATAAGAGATTTGTCCGTCAAAATTTGATCCGGTATTGCTCTTTATCTTGATCTTAATGGTATACCATGTGTTTTTAGAAAGCTGTTTACTCTGTTTTCCAAAATTATTTCCGCAATCCTCAGGCATATCTTTATAATATACATAGGGTCTGAAATATGGTTTATCCGTACCACTGTCATCCTTTTGGTTTGTTGGGTTATACCACATAATTCTCGCACTGCCGCCAGTTCCGCTATCCGCTTTATTACAGCCTGTAAAACCATCGCCAATAAGGAATCCAAATCCTGTTTTTCCGCCTCTGCTCCATTGAAAATTGGAAGCAAAACGTACTTTGAAGCTTAATTCATATTCAGAGCCATCGGGCACATCAATCTGGACTGTATTTCCGCTTCCTGCGGCTGCAGGGACAGAGGAGATGGAGTTAGCAGGAATTCTTACGCTCACCTGGTTACTTGATATATTGACATTTCCGGCTTGCCAGTTGCCGATAATATCTCCCATATCTGATGCTGCAGTGGCTTTGCTATAAGCACCATCGCTATGCGTGAAATCGACTGTTCTGCTTTCATAAACTGCCCTGGCTGTTGTTGTCGCATCTTCGTCAATGATCTGATTGGTCTGCAGGTCTTTTTTGCATCCTGCAATTGCAAGAGAAATTCCCAGTGCTGCAAAAAGGAATCTCGATTTTTGTAAATTGGTTTTCATAAGTAGATGTTTATATTTTGGTTTTTGTTGAGCTTTTTAATGGTTATCCGGGGTCCTGATCTGTGGTTCTTTCTCTGATATATTGTTCCATACTGAGGGCGTAGTCAAGCTGGATTTTATTCATGAGCGGTCTGGATTTTTCAAGGGCACTCACTGCATTCGCATAAGACCTGCTCTTGATATAGATGTCTGCAATGCCCAGATAAGGCAATGCAGATTTTGGAAATTCCTGTGTGCACAACTGATATATTTTCAGTGCATTAGTCTTGTCACCTATTCGTTTAAACAGTGTATTTCCAAAAGAATTTAACGCATTCAAACTCATGTCGTAGCGGGGCTTTCTGGTCTTTTTTAATAAATGGTAGAGGTTGATAGCAGAATCAATACTGCCGGTTTCCTGAAGTTTATTTCCCATAGCCAGGCTTACCGGGATTTTTACAACAGGTAGGCTTGCCCCGTTTAACCAGTTAGTAATGTTTTTAATGATCTCTGAGCTAACGGGCTGTGCTGAAATATTACTCAAAAAAGTGATGCCGGTTTTTTGTTTGGGAATCAGGATTACCTGATTCTGGAAACTGGTGATCTCACTCTTTTTGATCAGTAATTCCTGGTCATCATCTTTACTCAATTCCCAGCCTAAGGTTATACCAGAAGATTTGCCTGACCTATATTGTATTGAGAAAAAATCATCAAAGACAGATCTTTTGACGAAAATTCCAGTAGCTGTTTTTCCTTTATTTAAGAGCATTTCCATCCATTGGGACAAATCGGCGGCAGTAGTATGTAATCCGTTACTACCTCCGTTTTCCCGGTTATAAGGATAAAGACTGTCTGTTTTTGAAGTAAATGTCAGCCAGTTATCAATACTGAATGGCTGAACATAACGTTTTGGTTTTGAGAAGCTGGAAGATTTCATCCCCAGTTTTTCAAATACATGCTGTCTGATGTATTGCTCAAATGGTGCCCGGGTAACTTTAGTGATCAGATCGGCCAGGATATCATAGTTGTAAGGGGACCTGAGGATACGGCTGCCTGGAACCGGAAACTTTAACTGCTGAGAAGAAATACTGCGGGTTGTATTTTCGGGGGCATTAGCAGAAGTATCGGGCGTATCCCATAAAACCGGGTAATGCTGGATGCCGGAAGTATGTGATAATAAATGTCTTATTGTTATCTTTTTATTGATCTTATCTGCTGTTTTGAAATAAGGCAGGTATTTTTGTACAGGATCATCAAGTTGAATCAGCCCTGAATCAAGCATTTTTAAAACTGCTGTTGCCAGCATTGGTTCAGAAATGCTACCCGCAGAGAATGGGATTAGCGCATCTATTGCATGGTGATCCTGATCGGCAATACCAAGCGTCGTATTGAAAACGGAGTCTTTATGCACAATACCTACCGATAAACCCGGAATGGCATAGGCTTGTCTGACCTGCAGGAGATAGTTGTGAAGCTCCTCAATCCGCTCAACAGAAAATTGATGGGTTATAATCTTTTCCTTTTTGCAGGCAATTAAGCTCAATAGCAATAAATTGAGGAATATGATAACAATTCTGTTTTTCATGGTATTCATTATATCTGGTTAGTATTCAGTAGGATATAATGAATTTAAGAAAACGTGTAACAAAAAAATCGCATGAATCTTCCTGAACCTTTGAAAAGGGGCGTTAAAGGAAGATTCAAACGATTGAAATAATTTTTTGATTAAGGAAATTAAAGCGCCTGAGCGGATAATGTGCTGTGAATGAACTGCACCGGATTTAATAATTACTGATAATCAGCAAATAATTTTCTCAGATAAGTCAAAAGTTCAAGGCCTGGTTTTGATTTTAATACAGGAACCAGAACTTCTTCTAATTTTACCTGTTCAACTTTGTACATGGCATATTTTTTATCATTGCCGTGGATGATACTGAATTCAACGTTTGAGATCCGATCTGCAAGTTTAACAATGATTGCCTGTTCATTCCGGGCAATTTTCTTGTAAAAGCTGGCTTTTCTTTCTGCCCTGCTTGCTCCTTTGTCGTCACTCAGGGTATCGACAATTTCTGCAACAACAGCTCCGAATTTTTCTTCCAGCTCAGTTTTGGTAATCTCAGTATCCTCTAATACGTCATGGAGCCAGGCAGCAATTAATAAGTTAAGATTATATGTAGTACTCAGGTCAATATTAAACTTCATCAGTACACTGACTACATTTCCTAAGTGTATTTCATAAGGGGATACGCCATATTTTTGATCACCGTGTGACTTTACAGCAAAGACTCTCGCTTCATTAAATAATTGTTTATAATTCATGGTCACCGGTGCTTAGTTCTCCATTCTTTTAGCAAAAGCAGGGTTCAGATATTTCTTTAGATCTTTATAAGGAATAGAAACTATAATTTGTCCCTGTGCAAAACTGGCTACTTCATAAGGATTGTATAAAAATGAGATACCTGTGGTATCAAAAAAGAAGTTCTTGTTTGCTGCCAGATGATCTTCGAATAACTGTGTGGATAGTGCCTCACCGGATTTGACCTTATATTGTGTCCTGAAATTCTTTTCTACCAGTTTTTGCAGTGAAACAGAATCTATTTTAATCAGATCAGAAAGTACCAGATGTTTCTGGTTTTTAACGTCAAAACAATACAGTGTTGTTGCGTAATTGTTATGTGCACCGCCAGAATAATCATCAAACAAATGTTTAATAATCACAAATCCATTGCTATTATAGTGGAGATCCAGATTTTGTGTTTTATTATAATTCAGGGTGGCGCTTGGTTCGCCGGCTTCGCCTGCCAGTTCACGGATTTCAGCTTTATAAGCGTTGAGATATGCTGTTGCATCGTTCTTTATGCTTGTAGTCCATGAAGCGGCTGGCTTTTGCAGATCCATTGCCTTTTTGAGTTGTTTATCAAGCCATTGCTCTTGTGGTGTATGGCCTGCAGGCATTAAATATTCATAACTGATATTAGCCTGTGGAGAATCTTTCTTTTTCGGAAACACTTTGGCCGAGTCTGCATAGGTGGCAATTTTAAAGGCATAACTTCCATCAGGATAACTTTCTTCCAGACGGATGCTCGAATTTTCTTTGCCATCAGCCTTTGTTCCGCTGAAAACAGTGCCTGTCCATTTTAAGTGGAGTTTTGCACTGGCAGGAATGGCATCCTCAGTATAATGATCAGCAAGCTCTTTTTCTATTAAAATAATGCTGTCCTGATTGACAATTTTATCGGTCACAAGGTTTACCTGTGTACCATTATAATCATAAGTCCCGGTAAAGTTCTTTCCGATTTTACTGAGATTGATAACCACATTGTGGTCTCCGATTATTCCCTGGAACCTTTTGTAAAAATTCTCGGGCAAATGTTCCTGAACTGCAACCTTTCTGGTTACTACTGCAGTTATGGCAGAATCAGCTGAGGCTGCTTTTTTCTCAGAAGAGTGACAGCCGGCGATGACTATCGCAAGGCTGAATAAATAAATAGATGATGATTTCATAGGGTAGTTAGATGTTGTGTGTGAAATTAAATAAATTTCGGATGAATAATAAATTTTAATGATTTACTAGTCTATATTTCCGATACAGATGTATTTAATTTCAATATAATCCTCTATACCATATTTAGAGCCCTCTCTGCCTGAACCTGAATATTTGACGCCGCCAAAAGGGGCGACTTCTGAAGAAATTAATCCTTCATTGATTCCTACAATACCATATTCAAGGGCCTCGCTGATTTTCCAGCTTCTTTTTAAATCATTGGTATAGAAATAAGAGGCAAGTCCATAAATAGTGTCATTGGCCAAATGGATCGCTTCTTCATCACTCGAAAATTTGAAAATAGGTGCTACCGGGCCAAAAATTTCCTCTTTTGCAAAATCCATAGTTGCTGTTGCATCTCCAATAACAGTCGGAGAGAAAAAGTGATCATCTATTTTATCTCCTCCAATCAGGATTTTACCTCCTTTTTTTACTGCATCCTGAATAAAGGATTCAACCCTGTTAATTGCTTTTTTGTTGATAAGCGGACCGATATTTACTTCTTCGCGCATTCCGTTGCCCAGCCTTAATTCCGAAACTGCCTTTACAAACTTAGTGGTAAATAACTCATATATTTTTTCATGAACCAGAATACGGTTCACGCAAACGCAGGTCTGACCCGAAAACCTGAATTTACCGGCTATGGCACCTTTGATAGCTGCATCGATGTCCGCATCTTCGAATACAATAAAGGGTGCGTTTCCACCTAATTCCAGACTTAATTTTTTTAAAGTAGGTACACATTGCGTACTTAATATCTGTCCAACTTTGGTAGAGCCTGTAAATGATATTTTTGATACTAAAGGGCTTTCACATAAAACTTTTCCCATTGCTGCAGCATCGGTTCCGGCCACGACATTAAATACGCCATTGGGAAAGCCTGCTTTTTCTGCAAGGTGGGCAATAGCGAGTGCTGTAAGCGGTGTTTCTTCACTTGGACGGACAACAACCGTACAGCCGGCTGCCAGGGCAGGAGCGACCTTTCTTGTGATCATAGCCAATGGAAAGTTCCAGGGGGTAATTGCACCTACAACACCAATTGGCTGCTTGATCACCATAATTCTGCGGTCGGCAGTATATCCGGGGATAATATCACCATAAAGTCTTTTGGCTTCTTCAGCAAACCACTGGATAAATGATGCGCCATAATCTACTTCACCACGGCTTTCATTTATTGGTTTGCCACTTTCGAGCGTCATGATTTTAGCGATATGCTCTTTGTTTTCTATAATCAGTGAATACCAGCGCTGCATAATCACAGATCTGTCTTTGGCAGATTTTTTACTCCAGGGTTTAAATGCAGTGTGCGCAGCATCAATTGCAAGGCTAACGGTCTGACCGTCGCCATTGCTTATTTTTGTAACCAGACTGCCATCTGCCGGATTCAGTACATCAAAATTTTCGGGACTTCCCGAAACCCATTCGCCATTGATATAGGATTTGCTAAAAAGCAATTGTTTATGATCTTCCATATGATATGATATCAAAATGTTCTTTTATCCGATAAGGATAATTGTTTTTTTATTTAAAACGCTTCATTTAAACCTAAGAAGAAGCCCCTTGATCCGTAATTACCAAAAGCATAATCCAGACAAAGATTGGTTCTTGTTGCTTTGTTAAAGAGCACACGTAAACCTGCGCCTCCTGCGGGCTGCCATTTCTGAAATAACTTTGTTCCCAAATCATCATTGGTTGTTTGCACATTAAAGAATGTAGCACCACTTAAAAATTTGTTTTTTGTGATTGGAAAACGATATTCTACCTCAGAATAAAAATATTTTGTGCCTTTGAAATAACCAATCGTATAACCTCTTCCGCTACGGAATGCAGGATCTTTTCCTGAACCAGGCAGCTCCAGATAGGGTAGGGCACCGCTAACAAGGTATGATCCCCAATTCCAGAATGCAATCACGTGTTCTGGATTCTGCGCCGAAAGGCTCCAGTACTTTCTGAAATCGGTAGTGAATTGTACGGCATTTTTAGAACTTCCCATCCAGCTTTGATTGACCCGGATACCAGCATCGGCATACATACCTTTGTATGCCCGGTTCTGGTTATCACGGGTAGTATATTGCAGATTGAAAAGAAGGCCGTTTGCCATATAATGATCGCGGTCAAAGCCATGCCTGTCACTGTAGATGTTATAAGGGGTTAACTGGCCTTCTGGAGTATTTCTGTCTTCTATCTTTCTTCTGATATCAAATGATACCCCGGCGCCAACAAACAAATTATCCTGTATCTGTTTGTACACTTTTTCTTTGAAATTGTAAAATTCTGCATGAAGCACATAACCTTTGCGGTCCGGATCTGTTAAAATCCGGTCTGCTTCACTCCCGGTTGCTCCCTGGCCAATTCCCAGACCAAAATCGGGTGTAACAGTTTTTGCAGCAACCAGACTCCCCTGGAAATTCCATTTATTACCAGGAGTGAAAATATTATGGCTGATATAAAAATAAATAATCCCTTTTGTAGTGATAGAAGCTGATGTGGCTGCAACTGACATGAATGTATTCGGGTCGCTGCCTAGTATTCTTCCAGCCACTGCTTTAATACCTATCTGAGCACCAATACTGGGGTTGTAAGCAACATTAGGCATGGCTGTGATGCCTGACTTTTTGCGAAGTGGATTGGTCTTCCTGTTGGGATGAAGGATATGACGGATTAAGTCAGCAACATCATATTGTTTGTAAGTAGAGTCGGCAGGTTTTTTATAAGTAGAATCAACCGGCTTTTTATAAGTAGAATCAACAGAAGTTATGGTCTGGCTATAGGTTTTATTTGAAATACTTATAAATGCAGCCAGAAAAACTATACCTGACAGGATAGATGATCTTCTGTATTTGTACCAGTTTGTCTGTTGTATTAGATTTTTAAATTCCAATTGATAGGTGTTTTATAATGGTTAGGTGTAGAATTTAAACCCAAAAACAGGCAGAATGTTTTATTATTTAATTAGGGTAAGGTATGCTATCACATAAAACCGCACTCCTTGCAGGTACAATACCTTGTATCTTTTTTCATTTCTTCCTACTGTTTTGTATAAGCCAGCTGGTCTGTGAGCCTGCAGTTTTACAGCCGGATTTCTGTGTAATACAGCTAAACCAATTGTTTTATACGCTTAAATCCACATTGATCGGGTATTTCAATTAATAAATTTCACTATTTGTGTTAGGGGAATTGTATTAATTTATGTGATTTTATTTATACTTTTTATTTATTTATTATTGATTTTATATGTTTATAGTGTGTTTTATTTTGTGTTTTTGGTGTAATAAATTAATTAAAAGTGTCTTTTTGAGTGGTTTTTTAATTTTAAAGCTCAGTTTGAACAGCGTTTTTGTGTGCTTAAAGCGTATTCCTGTAAGTTGTGATGTGTTTTTGTCTTATGTTTGTTACATTAAATTAACTGAGTTTGATGCTTGTTTTTTGTTGTCGTTGTTTTGTGTTTTTATGGTGTTTAAATTGCTTTAAAGGCTATTTTATTCTTTTTATTGACTGTTTTTGATTATAAAAATTCCAGTCTTATAATGAATGTTTTTGTGTTTTGATCTCAAAAAAACGGTTTTTACCTGGTTTTAAAATCCTGGGTTTTTTGACCTTAAAAATTGCAGTTGACAAAAAAAACACAATAATTTAATGTTTAAATCATTTTATGTATCAATAAATTTGTACTTTCGTTAAAAAACATACAGTGTTGATCTTCTATTGAAGAATTTAGATTTTATTGCTTTACGAAATACCATATTATAAAGAATGTTTACCTTTTTTAAGAGAAAAAATCAAGTTGAAGATATAGAGTGGCTGGGTGTTGATATCCATTCGCATTTGCTGCCGGGAATTGATGATGGATCGCCTGACCTGGAGCAGTCTTTGAAATTAATCAAAGGGTTAAATAATTTGGGTTTTAGTAAATTTTTGTGTACACCGCATATTTTTGAAGAATTATATCCTAATAATTCTAATACAATTGGAACTGCTTTGGATGAAGTCAGGAATGAATTGAAAAACAGAGGTTTAGATGTTTGTGTTGATGCTGCTGCTGAATATATGGTTGATGAGAATTTTAAAATCACTGATGAATTGCTTTGTTTGCCGGGTAAATATGTTTTGATTGAAATGTCTTATCTCTCGGAAACCCCTGGTATAGATCAGGTCATCTTTGAACTGAAAATTCGTGGTTATCATGTGATCCTTGCACATCCTGAGCGTTACAGTTTTAACCATGATAACCTTGGCCGCTTCAATAGGTATAAGGAAATTGGTGTGCTGTTCCAGTTAAACTTATTGTCTGTTTGTGGTTATTATGGTAAAGAGGTTAAGCGTGCTGCTGATTATTTACTGGAAAATTCACTTTATGATCTTGCGGCTACCGATTTGCATCATAACAGGCATTTACACGGGCTTTCGGCTGCGATTACCAGCGGTTTTTTATTTAGGAAATTAGGTGGTTATAACTTCAGGAACAAGGAGTTATTCTCCTGATTCTTTTTTATAGCTGTTACAATTATTGAATTAAAGCCCGAAGATCCTGAGTATTGATTAATACCGATTTCAATTCAGATAAAACGATTTAAATATTCCGTAGACATAGAAAGAATATGTTTTGAAAATTAAAATAACCCGAATACAATTATAAAATTAAAACCTGTTAAAAACGCCTTATCCACCTATGAGAAGAAGTTTTAAAAACGGTAAAATCAAAAACAGCGCAATGCTGTTTTTGGCTTTGCTTTTTGCATCATGTGCAAGTACAAAAAATGTGCCTTATTTCCAGGACATTACGTCTGCCGAAAAATCTGTATTAGCAAATACAGCTGCATTCACAGAACCAGCTATTCAGCCGGATGATATCCTTTCCATTTCTATTTTTACCATTGATCCTGCTACCTCAATGGTTGTAAATCAGGTAGGTACGCAAGCTTTAAGCAGTGTTCCGGGGCAAGTGCCGGGGATTGCTTCAACAGCTGCAGCCGCTGGATTTTTAGTAGATAAAAATGGTGAAATCGATCTGTCTATCATTGGTAAGGTGAAAATAGGGGGCTTGACAACCTTTCAGGCCAGGGATTTAATTAAGGAAAAGGCTGCTGTTGTTTACAAGGATCCGAATGTACAGGTGCGCTATGCGAATTTTAAAGTAACTGTTTTGGGTGAAGTTGGAAGACCTGCTTCTTATGTATTGCCAAATGAGCGGGTAAGCGTGCTGGACGCTTTAGGTTTAGCTGGTGACCTGACTATTTTTGGCAGACGTGAAAATGTACTGCTGATCCGGGAAAATAATGGTAAAAAAGAATTCGCCCGTCTCAATTTAAACTCTTCTGAAGTGTTTAACAGTCCTTTTTATTATCTCAGACAGAACGATGTGATTTATGTCGAGCCTAATAAAGGAAAAGCTGCTTCTTTAAATCAGGCAAGAACGCAGACTTATGCAATTATTGGAACTGCGCTCTCAGTTTTAATTGTCTTATTTTCAAGGCTTTAGTTAATAATCTCTTAGTTTAAATCAATGAACAATCAAATTGAAAATAGAATATCAAATAAAGACGAGCCTTTAGATATTAAGCAAATACTATCACGTTTATTATATAATTGGTATTGGATTTTATTCTCTGTGGTAATTTGTGTAACGCTGTCTGTTTTATATGCAAGATATAAAACACCGGCCTATAAAATATCTGCAAGAGTTCTGGTAAATGACGAGAAAAAGGGCAGTGGCATGATGGCTGGCAGTGATATATTAGGTGATCTGGGAGGTTTATTAGGTGCTAAAAGTACTGTAGATAATGAGGCTGAAATCTTAAGAACCAGGTATCTGATGGAGCAGGTCGTAAAAGATATGGGTTTGAATATAACCTATTACAGAAAAGGACGGGTTAAAAACACGGAGCTTTATCAATCGCCTGTTATTGTTAAAATAGTAAGTGCAGAGGATACAATTAAAGAGACTAATGTTGATATCGAATTTTTAAAAAATAATCAGGTGGCTATCAGTTCTAAAAAACTGGATACACTGGTTAATCCTGACCGGCCATTTAAAATCCCGCATGTAGGTACAATCCTGATTTCAAGGGATGCGGCTGTTAAAGATCTGTATAGTAAATACAGGGCGAATATTACTTCTGTTGATTCCAGGGTTGCTGATTTAATGGAAGACCTTACGGTTGAGGTGAAGAATAAATTGATAACGATTGTAGATCTTTCCCTGAATCATCCTATCCCTAAAAAAGGGGAGGATATTCTGAATAAACTGATTCAGAATTATGTTCAGGAAAATGTAAAGGATAAGAACGAAATAGCGGATAGCACAGTTAAATTTATTCAGAACCGTTTAAGTTTTATTGGCAGGGAACTGGGAGATCTGGAAGGTAATATCCAGGGCTTTAAACAGAAGAATAATCTTGCTGATATGACCGAGCAGTCGAAATTGCTGGTGCAGACTACTGGTCAGTATGTGAGTGATCTGAGTAAGACAGAAACGCAGATCAGTATTCTTAAAAGTTTACAGGAATACCTGAAAGACGGTACTAAAAATAAGAGGGTTTTACCCAGTTCTTTAGTTCCTGCCGATTTAGTGTTTAGCAGTGCCGTAGAAAAGTTCAATACTTTAACACTCGAAAGAGCCAGAAGATTAATCGGTGTTACTGAGGCTAACCCTGCAATTATATTAATTGATAAAGAAATTGCGAATGCGAGAGCAGATATTGAAGCCAATCTGGTTACGACACTGGATGCATTTACGATCACCAGGAATAGGTTAAGCAATCAAATGAAAAAGGCGGAAACCCAGGTTCGTGGTGTTCCTGAAATTGAACGTAATTACCTGAATCTGGCCCGTCAGCAGCAAATTAAGCAGGAGCTTTATCTTTTTTTAATGCAGAAAAGTGAAGAAACTGCGATTTCTAAAACTTCAAACATCTCGAATTCCAGAACGATAGATCCGCCTAAATCTGAGGTTAAGCCGTTTAACCCTAAAAAGGCAATGATTTATGTAGTAGGTCTTTTTATGGGCTTATTGATACCGGTATCGGTTCTTTATTTAAAAGATGTTTTAAATGATAAGATTCAAACCAAAGCAGATATCAGCAGGCTGACCAGTGTGCCTGTAATCGGAGAGATCAGTCATAATGAAGAAGACAGTAATCTGGTCGTTGCCAATAGCTCCAGGTCTGCAGTATCAGAGCAGTTCAGGGCTTTAAGAACTAATCTTTCCTTTTATATGAAAACTAAGGAAGAAAAAGTGATCCTGATTACTTCAAGTATGTCTGGTGAAGGGAAGTCTTTTGCAGCAATTAACCTGGCTAATATCCTGGCTTTATCGAACAAAAAAGTTCTGTTAATGGAGTTGGATTTGCGTAAACCCGGCTTATCTGCCAAGCTGGATATTTCAAATCATGTAGGTTTTACGAATTATATTATAGACTCTAATCTAACGGCCGGGGATATTGTAAAGCCATTGAGTATCCATAAAAATTTATCTATAGTAAGTTCTGGGCCGGTTCCTCCAAATCCGGCCGAAATGTTACTGGATGATCGTACAAAGGAATTAATTGAAGAACTCAAGCAGCAGTTTGATTTTATCATTATAGATGCCCCGCCAATTGGAATTGTTGCTGATGCGCAGCTGATGGCTGTTCATGCAGATGTGTGTATGTACATGGTCAGACAAAACTTTACTTCTAAACAGCAACTGAATATTATTGATGATTTGAGCAGGAATGAAAAGATGAGAAATATCGGAATTGTTGTCAACGATATCAATGGTCATGGTTACGGCTATGGTTACGGTTATGGCTATGGATACGGCTATGGCTCTTATGATACTCCAGAAAATAAAAATAAAAAGTGGTTTAATAAGTTGTTCAAATCTTAATTAATTATGTTTAAAATACTTGATTGTACCTTACGGGACGGTGGTTATTACACGAACTGGGACTTCGATAAAAGTTTAGTCCATACCTATCTTAATTCTTTAAACAGCCTGCCGGTTGATTATATAGAGGTTGGATACCGAAGTATACCTATCAAAGATTATTATGGTAAATACTTCTATTCTCCAGTATATGAATTGCAGGAGCTGAAGAGCCTGACGACAAAAAAACTGGTGATCATTTTTAATGAAAAAGATATCAGGGTAGAACATGTTGCTGATTTACTTCAGCCAATTATCGGTATTGTAGACATGGTCAGAATTGCATTGGACCCCCAGCAGTTAGGCAGGGCATTGAAATTGGCTGCAGAAATCAAGAGATATGGTTTTGAAGTGGGTTTCAATGTAATGTATATGTCTAAATGGAAACAGTACGGGAATTTTGTGGAAGAATTGAGTGGTCTGGACGGATTAGCTGACTATTTTTATATGGTAGATAGCTATGGTGGTGTTTTTCCGGATGATGTGAAGCAAACTATGGACCTGATCAGGTCTAAGACTGATTGTAAAATTGGTTTTCATGGGCATAATAACCTGGAGATGGCTTTAATCAATTCACTGACTGCGGTTGAATATGGGGCAGATATTGTTGATTCAACAATTCTGGGAATGGGCCGCGGAGCGGGAAATCTAAAGACTGAGTTGTTGTTGTCAGTTTTAAATACCAAATATAACATGGACATAGATTTTAATGCTATTGGAAATGTGGTAGATGGTTTTGATAAGTTACTGAAAAAATACGAGTGGGGGACTAACGTACCTTATATGATCTCAGGCTCAAATTCATTACCTCAAAAGGATGTAATGGATTGGTATACAACCAGGGTCTACTCGCTTAATAGCATGGTGAGGGCACTGCAGAATCAAAAGAATAATATCAAGGATAATGAAGAGCTGCCGGTTTTTAAACCTGCAAAATCTTATAGTAAAGTATTGATTGTTGGCGGCGGGCCTAACTCGGCAGAACACTCCAAAGCAATTATTGAATTTGCGAATCAGACGGTGGATATTGCTGTGGTACATTCCAGCTCAAAAAATGCTTTGTATTATAAAGATGTTCAGGCAGATCAGTTTTACTGTCTGGTTGGCAATGAAGGTCACCGTCTGGAGAAAGTATTCAGTGATCTTGGTGATTTTAAAGGTACCTGTGTTTTTCCTCCTTTTCCAAGAAAAATGGGGACCTATATCCCTGCTCAGATCCATGACTCCTGCTTTGAATTTGAGCAGATTTCTTTTACGGATAAATTCAAAGATTCACATAGTCTTCTGGCCTTGCAAACTGCAGTGGAGCTAAAAGCAGAAGAAATTTATATTGTTGGATTTGACGGGTATCAGGAAGCTTCGATCTCGCAGCTGGAAAGAAGTCTGGTTGAAGAAAATGAGTTCCTGTTCCAGGTATTCCAGCAAACTTATGATACAGCGCTGGTTTCATTGACGCCAACCCGCTATAAGATGTTAAAGTCTGGTTCTGTTTATAGTTTAGTATGCTAATGGATTTTATTGTAGTTATTCCAGCCAGGTACCAATCCTCCCGGTTTCCAGGCAAACCTCTTACTATTATTGATGGTAAGAGCATGTTACAGCGAACTTATGAACAATGTGTTCAGGCTGTAGATAAAAGTTTAATTTATGTGGCTACAGAAGATCAGCGCATTGTTGATCACTGCCGTCTTTTGGATATTCAGGTCTTACTGACTTCTGATCATTGTCTGACGGGAACAGACCGCATAGCTGAGGTTGCTGATCTGGTCAAAGCAGATTATTATATTAATGTTCAGGGAGATGAGCCTTTGTTTAATCCGGATGATATTAAAAAAATAATTTCCAGACTGGATACCTATCCCGGAGAGATCCTGAATGGATATTGTTCCATTACTGACGAAAGGCAGTACAGAAGTAAATCTGTACCCAAAGTTGTTTTCAGGCCTGATGGCAGACTTTTATATATGTCCAGAAGCCCTGTTCCTGGTAATAAAGGATTGGATTTTGTCAAAGGCTGGAGGCAGGTTTGTATTTACGCATTTCCTTTCGCTGCTTTAAAAGCTTTCGCTTCAGAAAAAGATAAAACTACGCTCGAAGCTGAGGAGGATATCGAAATTTTAAGGTTTCTGGAGCTGAATTACGAAGTGAGGATGGTTGAGCTTTCCAGTGAATCAATTGCAGTGGATAATCCCGAAGATTTAACAGATGTATTAGCTAGATTAAAAGAAGATGCTATCAAAATATAAGGTTTTGTTATGGGATTTTGACGGGGTTATTATGGACTCTATGCCTATCAGGTCAAAAGGTTTTGAATTGGTGCTGGCTAAGTATCCAAAAGAACAGGTTGATGAGCTGATGGCTTTCCATGAAGCTAATGGCGGTTTGTCCAGATATGTTAAGTTCAGATATTTCTTTGAGGAAATCAGAAAAGAACCAGTCACTGAGGAGCAGGTTTTGGTATTGGCGGCTAAATTTTCGGAGATTATGCTGTCCTTACTGATGGATAAGGGATTGCTGATTCAGGATAGCGTTGAATTTATCAAAAATAATCAGGAAAACTTTCAGATGCATATTGTATCGGGGTCTGATGGCAAAGAACTTAAGATTATCAATGAATCGGTAGGTCTTTCCGGATACTTTAAAACGATCAATGGTTCGCCAACACCCAAAAAGCAATTAGTTGAAGATGTGCTGGCAGCTTATCAGTATGATAAAAAGGATGTGATTTTAATTGGTGATTCTATCAATGATCTTGATGCAGCTTCATTTAATGATATTTCATTTGCGGGTTATAATAACACGGAATTAAAGCGTGTTTCTGAAAATTATATTGAGCAGTTTACCTGTAATCCTGACCAATGAAATTAAGTATCCTCAAAACGGTTTTATTTGAGTCCTTAAACAGATTTTGTACGCTGGTTATTGTTTTGCTTGTTTCGCGGAATTTTTCGGTGAGTACTTATGGTTATTTTTCTTTGTTTATCACCATAACCTCTATCGGGCAGACTGTAATCGATTTTGGCTCACAAAATTTTGGTGTAAAGGAGCTGATTAAGTTAAAGGATCTTACAACGATTAAAGACATGGTCAGGACAGTGAGTACCTTCAGGTTTATTGGTTTTGCCATCTGGGTACTGTTCTCTATCGTTTATTCTTTTTTCATCGAAGACTCTTTTACTTTTGCCTCCCTTTTGATTTTATGGGGGCTGATTTATCTGTACTACTGCGACTGGATTTTAAAAGGGGTGGGTAAGATTTCCAGTCAGGCATTAATTAACCTGGTTACAAATGGTATTGCTTTGCTGGTGCTTTATCTGCTGATCTGGAAAAAGCTGGATTTAAGTAACAGCTATATTATAAGTGTGGCTAAAATCGGCCCTTTACTGGCTGCTGCTATTATTTCCGGCTTTTTCTTAAAATGGATGACTAAATCTAACCTGGTACTGGTTGCTATAAAAAAAACGTGGCCAAAAAGCCAGTTCAATGAAACTATGCTTTTTACTACCGGTAGTTTTTGTGCCAGGGCCTATAATTCAATAGGATTGATTCTGGTGGGATTTCTGACTGATAAAACTTCATTGGGAATGATTTCTTATGCTTTTACTTTTTATAATATCTTTAGTATGGGCAGGGCGATACTGATCACTTCTGTTTATCCTTATTTCTGTAAGCTTGACAGGCAGAAGGCGCTTAAGTTATCATTGTATTTAAATCTGAGTGCAACGGCAGGATTCATATTGTTCCTGCTGGTGTACCTGAATTATTCAAATGAGATTATACATATTATCGTCCCTAAAACAACGCCGGTTTCTGAGATAATCAGGTTCAACTTTAATGTCGGTGTGGCTTTGATAGGTGTGGTTTGTATGTCCTTTTTTACCATTACTTTTTTACAGGCATTTGAAGGGGGCGGGATCTTTAATAAACTCACTGTTTATGGTTTGATTATCGTGCTTGTCCTGAATCTTGTCAGTTATTTTCTGGGTTATCTGAGATACAGTTCGATTGTATCGCTATTAGTTGCAGAATCATTGATCGCACTCTATTCTTATAGTTATATATTCAAAAAAAGACCGGATGAGAGCATTGGTTAACAGGTTGTTTTTAAGTCTTGTAGTATTGCTTCCCTGGCATTCGCTGATTGTGAACGGATACCTGAGAAAGTATTTTTCATTGATTGTACTCTGGAAAGAACTGGCTGTTATTGCTTTGTTTATATTGGCTATTACACATAAAGGGCCTAAAATAGCGGGGATGAAGCTGATTGTGCTTTTATGTACGGTTTTTCTGTTGACTGCGCATCTGGTATTTAATAGTATAGGTGTGCTTGCGGCTTATAGTTACCGGATTTATCTCCTGCCTATTCTGATGACTATTGCGCTTTATAAGCTGGCAGATCTGATTGACTGGGAGAAAATTGCGAAATGGTTTATAACCGGGGCTTTCATAATGGCCATATTTACGATCATTCAGCAATTATTTCTGGGAGAAAGCATATACCTTAACGCTGGTTACCCTGTCAATACTTTTAGTGATGAAAAGCTCAACTTTACTTTTTATATCGGATACGGTCTTTTGCAAAGAGGGGCAGGAGGGTTTATTGCGCCAATTCCTTATAGTGTATATCTGATCCTTGCTTTAGTCTTATCTTTTAAATATAAAGAATTGTTTAGTGCCAGATTTGCGAAAGCTGTAAATATGGTTTTAACCATAAGCCTGGTGCTTACTTTTACCCGTTCAACGATTGCGACCTATCTGTTTTTCTTTGTCATCCCTTATTTGAATTTCTTTACCCGCAAGACAGTGAAATATCTGCTGGTACTGGTATTTATTATAATCATCCAGTTTTTTGTAGTTCCTGCTTCTATTCAGGAAATGGAACTGGGCACGATTGATACTTTCTGGAGTAACAGTACTTCTCTGGAAGATACCAGTTCTGCAGGTCATTTTGAAAGTCTGGACAGAGGGTTTAAGATCGCCTGGGAAAATATAGGCAACGGAATTGGCCTGGGTAAAGTGGGGGCGCATACCGCTGCATTTTTTGATAATGCATTAGTTATCGAATCAGGGTACCTGTCGGTGATTATTGAGCTGGGTTTATTAACGGCCGTTTTTATCTTCCTGTCTTTTCCGCTGGTGCATTATAAAAAAGGGTCCCTTTCAACAGTGATTATCCTTGTTTATCTCGCTGTATCATTCCTTTTACCCTTAATCTATTATGTAGAATTATCACTATTAATTCTCATAACCATTGAAGCATTAAATAAAGACAAAAATCTATATGTTGATAATAGTAGGAAGTCCGTGGCAGGCTCTTTTAGCTAAGAGCTATATCCTTAAAGAAAATATAACTGATCCGCAATATGTGATAGAGAAATCTTCTCCAAAATCATATGCAGAGATTGTGAAAATACTCAATGCTGAAGAAACCGCAATCAGGCTTATAGTAGAATGGGGGCAATTATCTGTGCTTTCCAGAGCTAAAGCAGCTAGCGCATCAGCATATATTGATTTTATAATTGAATCCTTAAAGCACGAATATTTTAAAAAAGTTGAAACTATTCTCGTGTTTTCGGAGCAAACGGTCTTGTTTAAAGTTATCTATGATCTTTTTGGGGACCGTAAGATTTATATCAAATCGGAGGATGGTATTTTAGATTATTTGCCTGGAATAAGAGGGCATGGGTTGTTAAAACTAATGGCTGGATATTTGTTTTTACGGTCAAAAGTAAAATATTATGGCTATAAAAATTCTTATCATATTTTTAATAAAGTAATTATGTCTTGCAGGGTTGAAGAGGTTGACCCAAAAGGTTATGTTCCTTTGTCCTATCTTAAAACTGCATTTCTGACAGTTTTGAAAGACGCTTACCAAATAACTGCTGATACATTTAAAGATAAAGACGTGTTATTATTATGCCAGTCTCTTTCTGAAGATAAGGTTGTGTCATTACAAGAAGAGATGAGGCTCTATGAGAAATTTATACAAAGGTGTAATGAGTTAGAGCTAAGTGTGATTATTAAACCTCATCCGCGGTCATGTGCAGAAAAAATTGAGGCTTTAAGTAAGCTGACTTCTGATAAAGTTGTATTTTTTGAAGACTATGGTCTGCCGGCTGAGTATATGTTGCTAACTGGAAGATTTAAAGAAGTTGTAGGTATCTATTCGAATACAATTATCTATGCAAATGAATTTTTTGGGGTGAAGGGGATTTCTTTACTGACGCCCGGGATGATTGGGCTACTGGAAAGAAAAGAAAAAAAGAAATTTACTTATATCTATGCTCAGCTCAGAAAATATTTTAGTGATGAGTATACGGTTTTTGAATAACATATAAATAATCTGATCAATATATGGACTCGACATCATTTTTTTCGTTAAAAAAAAGTATTGTATTTCTGTGGTTTGTGATAGTTTTTGTTGCTGACCATTCTCTTGCTAATGCTCAGGGGAACCGGAACCGTGAGATTAAATTGGGTGCTTATTATTTTGATGGATGGACAGGGAGATATACGCAGCATATCAGTCCAAAACTAATGAATTCTTTTGCAGAGAGAAAGCCTAAATGGGGTTGGATTACAAGTTCACAAAAGATAGTTGACCAGCAAATTCTGGCTGCATCGGGAGCGGGGCTTTCTTTTTTTAGTTTTTGCTGGTATTACAGTGGGAAAGATAAGTATAAAGGCGAGCCTTTAAATAATGCGCTGAAGTTTTTTCAAAAATCGGCTTATACCGGAAAAATGCAGTATTGTTTGATGGTGGCAAATCATAAGGGATTTGAAATCGGTAAGGAGGACTGGGCTATTGTTCAGGCAGAATGGATCAGGCAGTTCAAAACTGCTGGTTATTTAAAAGTGGACGATAAACCATTGCTGATTTTGTTTTCAGTACAGAGCCTGATTGATAATCTTGGATCTGTGGATTCAGTGAGGAGTGCTTTTCGGACTTTAAAAACTGCGGCTATATCCAGTGGATTAAATGGGGTAACTATTGCTGCCTGTGTATCTGGTGATAAGCGGAGTATAAGTCAGGCAGAAGAGTGTGGTTTCGATATTTTAACTGGTTATAATGAACATAATGCTGGTTTGGCATCAAAGACGACTCAGCAAATTCCGATTGATAGTATGCAGGCCGCTGAGAAGCGATTGTGGAGTAGGGTAGTAAAAACAAGTCATTTAAATTATATACCGGTATCAACGCTAAACTGGGACCCCAGGCCTTGGTCGGCGCCAAATAATAAATATGATACAGCGCCTTATTTTGTTGGGTATTCTGAGAAATCGGTTTACAAATCTGTTTCGGGTATGGTCAGTTGGATGGGTAAACATGCTGCTCAAATTACTCATGAAAAAATAGGTATTCTTTATGCCTGGAATGAAAATGGAGAAGGAGCGTATCTTACTCCTTCTGTAAAAGGGCCTGATTTTTTGAGGGGTCTGCAAAAAGCTTTAAATAACAATTAAATAAAAAATAATGAGTTTGCTACAAAAGAGAATAAAAATTTTATTGGATGCACATATTTTTGATCATTCTTTTCAGGGTACTGCAACCTATATGTATGGGTTATATTCTGCATTGGTAGAATTTGAAGGATTAGAGATTTTTTTATGTGCACATAATATTGATCATCTGAAAACTTTGTTTCCTGATCCTAGATTTCAATTTGTTAAACTGAATTCTTCTTCAAGAATGAAGCGTTTGCTGAAAGAATATCCACGTTTAATTAAGGAAGGGAAATATGACTATGCTCATTTTCAATATTTAGTACCCTTTGTCAAAAATTGCAAATTTATCAATACAATTCATGATCTGCTTTTTTTAGAGTTTAAGCAATATTTTCCCTGGACTTACCGGATGAGCAGAAAAGTGCTTTTTTTACTTTCAGCAAAAAGATCTGATATTATACTGACGGTTTCGGAGTACTCAAAAATAGATGTGTCAAAAAGGTTTCTGATCGATCAGCAGCATATTCATGTTACTCCTAATGCAGTAGCGGTAAGTCCTCTTACTGATCCAGTGGTGAACATCAAAGAGAAATATGGAATTGGAAAATATATTTTATACGTCAGCCGTTTTGAACCTAGAAAAAATCATCTTGGATTATTGACTGCCTTTTTGAAATTAAAGCTTTATGATCAGGGCTACAGTTTAGTTTTTATCGGAAGTAAAAAAGAAAAAATTGAACAGAATGCTTTTAATGAGCTGCAAAAACTTATTCAGGAGAATAACTCTGAATATATTCATTTCCTGGAGGGAGTTAGCTGGCCTGACCTCAATGCTTTTTATCATCAGGCAGAGGTCTTTGTTTTTCCTTCGCTGGCAGAGGGCTTTGGTATACCACCGATAGAAGCGGCGATGAACGGATGTAAAGTCATTTGTTCAAATCAGACTGCTATGTCAGAATTTGATTTTTTTAAGTATTTATTTGACCCTAATAATCAGCCGGAATTTGAAGCTATGTTACAGGCTGTACTCAAAGATCAGGATTATCCTTTTGAGCAGATTAGGCAAGCCATCAACCTGAAGTATAACTGGGAGGTGATAGCCCATAATTTTTATCATATAATCAGTAAAGATCAGTCAATATGCGCATAGCGATCGTCGGGACAAGGGGTATACCAAACTATTATGGAGGTTTTGAACAATGTGCGGAATATCTTGCGCTGGGACTGGTTAAAAAAGGTTTTGAAGTTATTGTTTATAATTCTCATCATCACCCTTATCAGGAGAAAGAATGGAATGGGGTTAAATTAGTGCATTGTTATGATCCTGAAGATAAAATCGGTACTGCCGGACAGTTTATTTATGATCTGAACTGTATTCTGGATGTGAGAAAAAGGGATTGTGATATTATTTTGCAGTTAGGATATACCAGTAGTTCTGTATGGGGCTGGATGTTACCTAAAAAGGCAGTCGTTACCACTAACATGGATGGACTAGAGTGGAAACGTACCAAGTATTCAGAGAAGGTGAAGAAATTTCTAAGATATGCTGAAAGTTTGGGGGTGAAATACAGTGATCATTTGATATCAGATTCTATAGGGATTCAGGACTATCTGAAAGATAAATATCAAAAGGACTCTACATTTATAGCTTATGGTGCTACTGTCTTTGAAAGCCCGGATATCAGTGTGCTTTCCGGATATGGACTGATGCCCTATGGTTATCATATGTTAATTGCGAGGCTGGAGCCTGAAAACAGTATTGAAGTGATTCTTGATGGGGTGGCTCTTGCAAATCCTGATGTTCCTTTTTTAGTTGTCGGTAAACATGAAACTTCTTACGGAAATTATCTGAAAGAGAAATTTGCAGCTTATTCTCAAATTCAGTTTATAGGAGGGATTTATAATATTGATATCTTAAATAGTTTAAGATATTATTCTAAAATATATTTTCATGGACATACGGTTGGTGGTACAAATCCGTCGCTTTTGGAGGCTATGGCTTCAAGCAGTCTGATCTGTGCGAATGATAATCCCTTTAATAAGTATATCCTGGAAAAAGATGCGCTGTATTTTCAGGATGCAGAAGATGTTCGCAAGCACTTATTAACAGTAGATTATGATCGTGATCTGTATCAATTGATGATTGCAAACAATTTAGATAAGATCACGAAAATATATGACTGGGAAATCATTGTCGGTCAGTATGAGCAACACTTTATAGCGGTGAAGGGTTTGATAAAGCGTTAATTTAAAGGTTTTTCTTTAGCTTCAATTGCAAACCATAAGAATTATATAAAAGTTTACCCTGATCAAGGGCTGTGGCAAAACCTATGCTGCAGCCCTTTTTTATTGCTTTCATACTTTCCAGGTAAAAGGAGAATTGCTGTACAGGAACAAAGATATTTGTTGTTTGGGGATTTCTGATGGAACCTGTTGATCCGCCATAGATGCTGGTTCCAAAAGTACCATAGTTTTTGGAGTAAGAGAGTTTGGAAGAAAAGATCCAGTTGTACAGGCTCCCCGAAAGCCCCAAATGAAATGCAACTATTCTGTTATTGATAAAATAATCCGCATAGCGGTAAGCTTGTCCTGTTCTGGCGTCATTTCTGGTGGTGATGAAAGGGGTTCCAACACCCATGGTTTTGTAAGACCATCCTTCCATATAATAGAAATTATTGTAATAATCTTCATCACCAGATTTTGTTGGAACTGACCAGGGATAACCTGCCTGATCTTTTGAGTAGAGGAATTCAAATAATACCTTTTTCCATTCAAAACCCCGGTTGTCGGGGTTGTAATTTTTATTTTCTATACTGATACCATTTAGCCCGTCTCTGATATTTGCGAGTTTAGATAGTGCACCTACATCGTAAAAATTCTGGCGGTAAATCATGACGCTCAGGTTATTGAAATCGTAGGTTGCCCCAATGTCAACAGAACCGAGCTGATTGCCTATTTTAGAGGTAGGGATGCCTTTCGATCCGTAAGATTTTCCAGTGGCGACATAAAAGAATGATTTCAGGGACGATAATTTGAAATTTGGGCCAAATGCTTCTCTTTCATTACCCCAGTATACCTGGTGATTAAATCCACCGTACAGGTTTAATTTCCAGTCTTTTTTACCAAGGCGTACGTACAATGATTTCTGGTGGAAATAGGTTACAGGATGTGTGTTTTGAATATAATAAAGAGGAGGGTTTGGAGGGGTGCCACTGATCACATCCAGAATTCTTGTTTTTCCAACCCAGCCATGAGCGAAATTCCCTTTAAATGAGAAAAGGCCGTCAAAGGCGGGAATTCTGTAATAATCTGGAATTGAAAGTTCTATTTTAGGTATGCCTAATGAGTTTCCGGATACGGCAAAATTACCAGAACTTAGAGCGGTGTCGCCATTCAGTCCCATTACATCTTTGCTTCTGCCTCCTTTTAATTGGAAGATGCCCGCTCTGATCTTGGCATAAGCTTCTATAAGCAGCAGGTGGGATTCTTTGCCGGCGTTCACTCTTCCATCAAAGCCAAATCCCCAGTCTATCGGTTTTTTCTTTCCTGAATTGATAGCTGTGATAGTGGGTGTGTCGTAATCCCGGTAAATTCTTCCTGTAAAACTAGCGGATGCACCGGGTGAAGGAACTGATCCGAACTGATTGGAGCGCATCCAGAAAGGGACTTCGCCATTGGATGTTCCAGTGACCTGGGTCTCTGCTTCAGCGTGTATATTTCTAAAGGTTTGTGCTTTTATTTCTATCGTGGAAATAAAAAATATGGCAGGTATCAGTAGTAAGCTGATATTGGTTGTTCTGGCGAAATTCATAAAAGGATCAGGTTGAAAATAAGGAAGCAGCTTGCAATGTTGTTTAGATGAATGTCTCTCCGAAAGCGTTACTCATTTCTTTGACCACCTCTTTTATTTCCTGTTCCTGGTTTTTTGGGTAAATTAACAGGGCGTTCCCTTCATCTACCACTATAAAGTTGTCAAGTCCTCTTATGATAGCCAGTTTATCATTGTTGATATGAATTATACTGTTCCGGGTGTCTTTGATATGATGATGTTTAGCTGATAATACATTGTTATCTTCATTTCTTGGTGC
The DNA here is from genome assembly GCF_014200605.1 of Pedobacter cryoconitis. Classification (GTDB taxonomy): domain Bacteria; phylum Bacteroidota; class Bacteroidia; order Sphingobacteriales; family Sphingobacteriaceae; genus Pedobacter; species Pedobacter cryoconitis_B. The sequence goes on from NZ_JACHCE010000001.1 coordinate 1,242,261, forward strand.
CGATTCATACAAAGAAGCCCATGTCCCAAGATCTGACCATCCGAAATCTGACGGTATGGTATACACATTATCCGCCTGTTCCATAATGGCGTAATCTATAGAGATGTTTGGTGAACCTGGATAGTGCTCGTTGATGAACGATTGTTCGTCACTTGTGTTGTATAATTGGCTGCCTTTGCTGAATAGGGTGTGCATGTCTTCTGCATGTTTCTTTAACCCTTTGAGTATAGAGCTGACTTTCCAGATAAAGATGCCTGCATTCCATAAATAATCGCCGGCTTTCAGGAACTCTTTTGCTTTGTCAAGAGATGGCTTTTCTGTGAACCGGACTACTTTATGTACACCTTCTGTTTCTGCATCTTCATATTTGATATAACCATAGCCTGTGTCTGGCCGGGTTGGAGATATGCCTAAAGTAACCAGTGCTTCGTTTTTTTCTGTATAGTTTAATGCTTGCTCAATTTTTTTGATGAAAATGTCTTCATGCAGAATGAAATGGTCGGAAGGAGCCACTACTATATTTGCCTCCGGATTTATAGCATTAAGTTTAAATGATGCATAAGCGATGCATGGAGCGGTATTATTCCGTGTTGGTTCGCAAATTAACTGCTCTAAGCTAATTCCTTTTAGTTGATTTACAATAATATCACTGTACTGACTGTTGGTTACGATATATATGTTTTCTGCCGGACATAATTTCAAAAAACGATCATAAGTTAATTGTAGTAGTGATTTTCCTATTCCTAAGATGTCCAGAAACTGTTTAGGGTATGCATTACGGCTTTTAGGCCAGAATCTGCTGCCAACACCGCCGGCCATTATTAATACGAAATTGTTGTTTTTCATTTTGTTTGGTTGAATGTTTGTGTGATTAAGTTGTTGTATTTCTGTGTTTTATAAAGTTTTTTTTTCTTTGTTATCTTTAGTTTGTAATCTGTTTGAATAATTTAAATGGAATTTGAAAACATAGCTGCTATTTGCATAGTAAATGTTTATTTGGCTTTAAAATTATTCAATTATTAATGTAAACCAGGTTTAAATTAAGGATTTAATGATTATTTAACCTTTGTATTGGCTTATTGTTGCAAATGTATTTATTTTTATGTTATTATAATTATGTTTTTGTAGTGTTTTATGTTTAATGAAAGGCTTTTTTTATTAAAGTATTATATTTAAATGAAAATTTAATGCTGTGTTAATAGGGAGAAATGCTTGATAATACTATATTTGCGTCTATAACATCCCTATTTATGACTAAATTAAAACCTTCATTAGTAATTTTAGCCGCCGGCATGGCGAGCCGGTATGGCGGTAACAAGCAGATTGAATCTTTTGGTCCTTCGGGAGAGATCATTATGGAGTATTCAATTTTTGACGCGATTAAAGCAGGCTTTGGCCGTGTGATTTTCATCATTCGTGAGGAGTTTGCTGAGTCTTTTAAGGCGTCTATTGAGCCTAAGCTTGCAGGTAAAATCGAATTGGATTACGTGTATCAGTCTTTGGATAAATTTAGCGGGGGTATGCAGATTTCTGCAGCGCGTACAAAGCCTTTCGGTACACAGCACGCATTATTATGTACCAAGGATGTGCTGGATGCTCCTTTTGCTGTGATTAATGCTGATGATTTTTATGGTTATGATGCTTTTAAGCAGGCTCATGATTTTCTGACGACAGAAGCCGGGGATGGAAAATATGCTTGTGTGGGATATGAGCTTAAAAATACCCTGAGTGATCATGGTTCAGTTACCCGCGGAGAGATTAATGTAAGTGATGCGGGTAATATCGTTGGAATTACAGAACGTAAGGAGATCAGTAAAATAGAAGGCAGGGCAATTGTTAAAGATGGCTCCTCTCTGATTGAGTTGCCTTTGGATACTAAGGTGAGTATGAACTTCTTTTGTTTTACCCCTGAATTTGTAAATTGGAGTGAAGCTGAGTATATTAAGTTTCTAATCGCAAATGCAGATAATCTGAAAGCTGAATTTTTGATCCCTGAAGTTGCTGATCAATTGATTAATGCAGGTAAAGGTGTGGTGAAAATGATTCCTACTCATGCGAAATGGTTTGGTGTGACTTTTAAAGAGGATGCGTCGATTGTAAAAGCGCAGTTGCAGGAGCTGACAAAGGCGGGTGTCTATCCTGTTGATTTGTGGAATTGATAATCAGAATGATCAAAATATAAACCTATTGTAATGGAAAAAAGAATTTTAATTACCGGTGGAGCTGGGTTCATCGGTTCTCATGTAGTGCGCAGGTTCGTGAAAAGCTATCCTGGTTATAAAATTGTAAATCTGGATAAGCTGACTTATGCGGGCAATCTTTTGAATCTGGTTGATATAGAAGATGAGCCGAATTATGAGTTTGTGAAAGGGGATATTGTAGATGCTGGTTTTATTGCAGATTTATTTAGTGTCTATCAGTTTGATGCGGTGATACATTTAGCTGCAGAGTCGCATGTTGACCGCTCTATAGCGAATCCTATGGAATTTGTAATGACTAATGTTATTGGGACAGTTAATCTTTTAAATGCGGCAAAGGAATATTGGAAAGGTGATTATGATAAAAAACGCTTCTATCATGTTTCTACAGATGAGGTTTATGGTGCTTTAGGTGAAACAGGTATGTTCACTGAGGCTACTTCCTATGATCCGCATAGTCCTTACTCTGCATCTAAAGCGAGTTCTGACCATTTTGTACGTGCTTATCATGATACCTATGGTTTGGATGTGGTCATCTCGAATTGCTCAAATAATTATGGTTCTCATCATTTTCCGGAGAAGCTGATTCCTTTAGCTATTAATAATATTAAAAATAATAAAGCTGTGCCTGTCTATGGTAAAGGTGAAAATGTGCGTGACTGGCTTTGGGTAGAAGATCATGCGCGGGCTATTGATGTGATTTTTCATCAGGCAAAAACTGGTGAAACCTATAATATTGGTGGTCATAATGAATGGAAAAATATTGATCTGATTAAATTGCTTTGTAAAATCATGGATCAAAAATTAGGGCGTGAGGCTGGTGCTTCTGAGCAGTTGATTACTTATGTGACAGATCGGGCGGGTCATGATTTAAGATATGCGATTGATTCATCTAAGCTTCAGCACAATCTGGGTTGGGTGCCTGGTCTGCAATTTGAAGAAGGTTTGGCTAAAACTGTGGATTGGTATCTTGAAAATGAGCAATGGCTAAATGATGTGACTTCGTCAAATTATCAATCTTATTACGAAACCCAATACGCAGAAAGATAATGGAAGTATTAGTATTGGGTGCTGCCGGCCAGTTGGGCAGTTGTATTAAAAAAGTAGCCGCTGAAACTCATCTGGATTCTATCTCTTTTCCTGATGAGAATGCTGGAAATATATTGGATTTTGAAGGCTTGAAAAGATTGTTTATAGCAGAACAGCCCCGGTTTGTTATTAATTGTGCTGCTTATACTGCTGTGGATAAGGCTGAGGATGATGTTGAGCTTTGTGGTTTGATTAATAAAAAAGGTGCAGCAAATATTGCTATGCTTTGTCAGGAATTTGGAGCTGTGATGGTTCATGTGTCTACAGATTTTGTGTTTGCCGGTGATAGTGTTGGTTTACTAAAGGAGACAGATATCGCAAATCCGGTAAATGTTTATGGTTTAACAAAGTTGGAAGGGGAGCGGGCTATTGCAGCCGTGCTTCCGGCTCATTTTATCATCCGTACAAGCTGGCTTTATTCTGAGTATGGAAATAATTTTGTGAAAACAATGTTGAAATTAGGTTCAGAAAGGGATGAGCTGAGTATTATAGCTGATCAGATTGGTACGCCTACTTATGCTGTGGATCTGGCAAGGGTTATCCTGTTGATTGTCGGATCGGGAAAAACAACCTATGGTGTTTATCATTATAGCAATGAAGGAGTGGCTTCCTGGTATGATTTTGCACAGGGGATTTTTGATCTGAGTGGTACTGATGTGAAATTATCGCCTATTCCAACTTCTAAATATCCAACAAGGGCAGTAAGGCCAAAATTTTCTGTAATGGATAAAGCTAAAATCAAAGAAACTTTTGGTTTGGAAATTCCGTATTGGAGAAATAGTTTAATCGTGTGTGTAAACCAGCTGGCTTTTTTAGCGGCAATTTAAATTAATGTATGAAAGGAATAATTCTGGCAGGAGGAAGCGGAACGCGTTTGCATCCCCTGACTCTGGTAATGAGTAAGCAAATGATGCCGGTTTATGATAAGCCGATGATATATTATCCACTGTCTACGCTGATGCTGGCTGGGATAAATGAAGTGTTGATTATCTCTACGCCGCACGATTTGCCGAACTTTGAAAAATTATTGGGAGATGGAAGTCGTCTTGGCTGTAAATTTTCTTATGCTGTTCAGGAAAATCCCAATGGATTGGCCCAGGCTTTTGTAATAGGTGCTGATTTTATTGGTCAGGATAAAGTTGCGCTTGTGTTGGGAGATAATATTTTTTATGGAGAGGGGATGTCTAAATTATTGCAGGCAAGTACAGATCCGGATGGAGGGGTGGTGTTTGCTTACCAGGTCTCTGATCCTGAAAGATATGGGGTGGTGGAATTTGATAGGGATAAGAAAGCAATATCAATTGAAGAAAAACCTGTGAATCCAAAATCTGATTATGCGGTTCCGGGATTGTATTTTTATGATAACAGTGTTGTAGAGATTGCTAAAAATATTAAACCGTCTCCTCGCGGAGAGTACGAGATTACTGATGTCAATAAAGTTTATCTGGAGCAGGGTAAATTGAAAGTTGGAGTATTAAGCAGGGGTACGGCCTGGCTGGATACAGGAACATTTAATTCTCTGATGCAGGCAGGGCAATTTGTTCAGGTGATTGAAGAGCGTCAGGGTTTAAAAATCGGTGCAATAGAAGAAATAGCCTATAGAATGGGTTTTATAAATGCAGAGCAGTTGATTGATGTCGCTGCGCCATTGGTTAAAAGTGGTTATGGTCAGTATTTGTTAAAGCTGATCAGGTAATTGTTTTTAGCCGGACTTAATGTCCGGGAGAAAGAATCCTCCGTGTATCTATATATGCGGAGGATTTTTTTTTGATCGTTTTAATCTTTATTTAATGTCTTTTTAATGTATTTGTTGTTAAATGAAATGATAAAAAATTTTTTAAAACCATAGGGAGTATAAGGCTTATTTTTTACTCTATAATTTCCAAATGTTGATTTATTAATAATAATTTCACATTAAAAAACTTTTTCAGTTAAAATTTACAATATATTTGATAATATACTTTGCGATTGACGCTTATTTGCTATATTCGTTTATCTATATTAAAATCTACCTATGCAAACACGTTATTTATATCTTTTAAGGTATGTTTTACCTGTCACGGATCTGTTGATGCTCAATCTGATCTACTTTTCAGCATTCAATCTGAGTATATTTATGGGAAAATTTGTTTCCTATGAATTGCTGCATCACTATGTGATTATCTGTAATCTGATCTGGGTATTTAATGCGCTATTATTTGGCATGTATACCGAATATGGGGCCAGGCGGCTTGAGCGTATTTACAGAAGTACATTCAGGAGTATTCTGATGCATTGTGTATTGTTCTCGGTATATCTGTTACTTGAAAAAAATATAGAATTCTCAAAAACCTTTATTGTTATATTTTATTTATTGCTTTCGGCGTCATTTGTGCTAAACCGTTTTGTTGGTACGGCGCTTCAATTCTTGCTGATCAATAAATTTCATGTAACTAAAAAGGTTGCCGTAATGGGTGGAAATCCTACCGGTAACCGGCTTGCCAGCTATTTGACTCAGCAAAATAACGTAGATTTTTATGGAATTATCGCTGAATGTGATGAGGATTTTTACAGTGATCAAACCGGTTTGATTTCCGAATTTGCTATTTCTGAGATGAAAGCAGCAGCAGCAGGAGGCGTAAAAGATTTATATGTCTCAGTGCCGCCAGAAAGAATGGGAATGATGCATACGCTTGTCCGGGAAGCGGACAAACAATGTTTGCGTTTAAAATTCATTCCTGATATAGCTGGTTCTTTGGACGCGCCTTATACAATGAGTTATATGGGAGATGAATTCCCGATTATTACACTTCGTAACGAACCTTTGGAATTAATGGGTAATCGTTTTAAGAAACGGACCTTTGATATTATATTCAGTGGATTAGTTATCTTATTTATTTTAAGCTGGCTGTATCCGATCATTGCGCTGCTGATTAAAATGCAGAGTAAAGGGCCTGTATTGTTTAAACAATTACGCAGTGGCCGGAATGATGAGCCTTTCTGGTGTCTGAAATTCAGAAGTATGCGTATGAATAGCAGCAGTGACAAAAAACAAGCTACTAAAAACGACGACCGTATTACACCAATTGGGAAATTCCTGAGAAAAACAAGTCTGGATGAATTACCTCAGTTTTTTAATGTTTTTGCAGGAAGTATGACTGTTGTTGGGCCCAGACCGCATATGTTAAGTCATACGGAGCAGTACAGAGCTATTATCAGCGAATTCATGGTGCGCCATTTTATGAAACCAGGTATAACCGGCTGGGCACAAGTCAATGGTTTCCGCGGAGAGACCAAAGAAGCTGGTTCAATGGAAAAACGTGTTAAACATGATATCTGGTATCTGGAAAACTGGACCGCTATGCTTGATGTAAAGATCCTGTTTATGACAATTATCAATGTACTTCACGGAGAGGATAACGCTTATTAAAATCATGTCTGTACTAGTCAAATAATGCACATAATCAATTGGATTTATGCGAAATACCTATAGAGTTTTACTACTGCTTCTACTGATCGCGCAATTCCAATTCTCATTTGCTCAGATTAAAAGAACAATCATCGGAAATATAACCGATTCTAAAACCGGAGAAACATTAATTGGTGCCAGTGTTAAATTAACAATTGGTTCAACTGCCATAGCTATGACAAATAGCTATGGCTTTTATGTAATCAGTGCTTTAGAAGGAGTACATGATATCTCGGTAAGTTTTATTGGTTATAAAACGATCACCCGGCAGCTCAGCTTATCAAAAGATATGCGTCTTAATTTTGTACTTGAACCGGGAAATCAATTGGATGAAGTTGTCATTTCCGGAGTAAAAAGTAATGATAATGTTGGCAGCCCCCAAATGGGCCTGCAGAAAATCAATACCAGTGAGATCAATAATCTGCCTATGTTATTAGGTGAACGCGATGTAATGAAGGCCTTACAATTGTTGCCGGGAATTAAGCTGGCTGGTGAGGGGAATAGCGGTTTCTATATCAGGGGTGGCTCTACTGATCAAAATCTTATCCTGCTGGACGAAGCCCCGGTTTATAATGCATCCCATTTACTGGGTTTTTTCTCTACTTTCAATTCTGATGCAATCAAAGATGTGACTGTTTATAAAGGAGGGATGCCTGCGCAATATGGAGGGAGGCTTTCTTCGGTACTGGATATTAGGATGAATGATGGAAACCGTAAAGAAAACACACTGGAGGGTGGAATTGGACTGATTTCTTCGAGGCTGAAAGTTGAAGTACCTATTGTAAAAGACAAAGGCTCTTTTATGATTAGTGCCAGAAGAACTTATGCAGATGCATTTTTTAAGCTATCAGCTAATCCATCTGTGAATAGAAACACCTTGTATTTTTATGACCTGAATGCTAAGGCAAATTATAAAATAGATGATAAAAATACGCTTTTCCTCTCTGGTTATTTTGGCCGGGATAAACTGAACCTGGTCAGGCTTTTTGGTTTTGACTGGGGAAATGCAACAGTAACACTCAGGTGGAACCATTTATATAGCAGCAGGTTATTCTCTAATACCTCTCTGATTTACAGCAAATACAATTATATTATTCATAATCTGATAGAGGATTCAAATTATGAGGTCAATTCTTTTATCAGAGATTTTAATTTAAAACAGGACTTCGAGTACAATATCAGTAATCAGCATAAACTTAAATTTGGCCTGAACGGTATTTATCATACGATTGCTCCTGGTACAATGACTACAACAGGGGCTTCTAGTGTAAATCCGGTTACTTATGAGAAACGCAAAGGATTAGAACTTGCTGGCTATGTTACAGATGAATGGACGGCCAGTGAAAAACTCAAAATCGTATATGGGCTCCGCCTGAGCAGCTTTTCTTTACTGGGGCCGGGTAATTTCAAAACTTATAATGCGGACGGCGATATCACACAGGCCAGATCATATGGTTCTGGAGAATTTGTAAAGAATTATATAAATCCTGAACCTCGTTTTTCAGCAAGTTACAGGCTTAACCGAAATAGTTCCATCAAGACTTCTTATACCCGTAATACTCAGAATATTCACCTGATGTCGAATTCTACTTCGACTTCTCCAACGGATTTATACATTATGAACAGTAATAATGTGAAGCCGGAAATCGCTGACCAGGTCTCGATGGGGTATTTCAGGAATTTTAAAGAGGATCAGTTTGAATTCTCTGCAGAAATATACTATAAATGGATGCAAAACCAGATTGAATACCGGAATGGTACAGATCTGCGTGAAAAGGATAATGTAGAAGCTGATTTGCTTTATGGAGATGGCAGGGCTTACGGGATTGAACTGTTTTTGAAGAAGAGATTTGGCAAATTTAATGGCTGGATTGGTTATACTTTTTCCAGAACAGAACGTCAGTTTGATGCGTTGAATGCTGGCCGGTGGTTTTATGCTAAACAAGACAGAACACATGATATTTCTCTGGCCGGTATTTACAAACCAGGGCTCCGCTGGACTTTTTCAACTGTTTTTGTTTACAATACTGGTAATGCAGTTACTTATCCAAGTGGTAAATATCAGGTCAATGGAAGGACTGTCTTTTATTATACAGATAAAAATGGCTATCGTACCCCGGCTTATCATCGTCTGGATGTCTCGGCAACACTCGAAGGGAAACCAGGCAAGAGATTTCAGTCGAGCTGGACTTTTGGGATTTACAATTTATATAACCGCCAGAATGCTTTTGCTATCAATTTTAAGGATGATCCGAATGATGTCACCAAAACAGAGGTGGTCAGAACAACTTTATTCGGTATTATTCCTTCGGCAACCTGGAACTTTAAATTCTAGTATTATGATGTTTTATGAAACGAAAAACGGAAATGTTAAGCTGGGGGCAGGATTTTTAACGGGTTTTTTATCCTTAAGTCTGTTCAGTGCATGTGAAAAAGTAATTGACTTAAAACTGGATAACGCGGCTCCGGCAATTGTGATTGAGGGCGGGGTAAATGATCTGAATGAAAATCAGGTGATCAGAATTACTAAAACCTACAATTTTTATGATGCCAACAGGTTTAATGGGGTAGGAGGTGCAAAAGTTGTACTGACAGCAAGTGACGGTACGCTGGTTAATTATACAGAATCTTCTCCGGGGATATATATGAGTCCTAAGTTTAAAGGAAAACCAGGCACAACTTATAAATTAACGGTGAATTCAGAAGGGAAAACTTATACTGCTTCTTCGACGATGCCTCAAAAGGTTATCCTGAATTTACTGACTTTCAAAAGTGTTAATCTGGTAGACAAAACCAGAAAATATGTTACGGTCATTTATGATGATCCGCCCGGTATACCAAATCAATATCATTCTATTATCAGGTTTAAAGGTAAGGTGAAATTTGATGTGGCAACAGATGACCGTTTTAATGATGGGAATAAAGTAAATGATATACTTTTTTATGATTTAAAAGATATGGTTCCTGGAGATACCATTGCAGTTGAGTTTCAATGCGTAGATAAAGCGGTATACAAATACTTTTTTAGTATGGGACAAAACACAGCAGAAGCACAGCCTGTATCGCCTGCCAATCCTCCTTCTAATTTTGATAATAATGCATTAGGCGTATTTAGTGCCTATACTTCAAGTTCAAGAAAAGCATTGGTTAAATAGTACCGCTCAGTTATTCAAGGATAAAATACACAGCACACTCCGTCGGGAAAGTGCTGTGTATGATAATTCTTATTTGTTAATACCGAAAGCTTCCCAGCCTGAAATTGCTGCACGGTTGCAGGTCATTGCCTGTGTGCCGTTTTCGCTAGAAATATATTTTCCATTATTTCCTCTGAATGATACAGTTCCATCTGCATTGGTTATCCAGTCAAATTTTTCCCAGTCGCCAATCGTGGCGCGGCTGCAGGTAATGGCCTGAACTCCATTTTCGGACGAAACATATTTGCCTTTGCTTCTCAATGCGATTTTACCACCACCAGCGTCTACTACAGTAAATGTCTCTACCGGCGAAGCTGTAGCGCGGTTACAGGTCATTGCAACAGCACCATCCTCACCACTTACATATTTACTGTTGATTCCTTTAAGGGTAACTGTACTTCCAATTGGGATCGGATTGTTGCCAGAATTGCCTTTTCTGATAACCACTACCTGGTCGATTGCCGAAAGTAGTGAGTTGCCTCCTGTAGCATCCTGAGATAATTCCCAGAACATAATACCTCCAGCCTGATCAAAAGCAAGATTTGTTTTGTTTTTGATCGTAGGTATGCCATTGTAACCTATTCCTGCAAACGAATCAGAATTTGGACTTCCTCCTCTGGATAATATAGTTTTATAGTCAACGTATTCACTCGAAGAACGGCCATAAAAAGGAACACCCAAATTGGCCTTGCTTGCAGGAAGTCCTCTTCCTTTCCAGTAATTCAAGGATTTGACAGCTAAATCATAAGTAGAGTGGTTAGCTCCCCCTTCGTCATAAGCCATGATATTTAAGAAGTCTACATAGCCAAATACGGCATTTTGAACTCCGGGTCCATCATAAGAAACTACGGCTGCAGTAAGCAGTTTGCCTCTGCTATGCATAGCAGTACTCAGCTGCTGCATTAAGGCACTGTAGTTATTGCCCGAATTTCCGGCGTCAGGATATTCCCAGTCAATGTCAATACCGTCCAGGTTGTATTGATTCACCAGGTTGATTACATTATTAGTAAAAGTTGTACGGCCGGATGCACTTGCTGCAAATGATTCAAATGCGCTGTCATCCCCATTGTTCCATCCGCCAACCGATACCAGTACCTTTACATTGTTCGCATGTGCAGTAGAAACCAGGTTCTGAAGTTTTGATGGGTTTTCTAATGCCTGAAACCCTCCGGAAGCAGTCGGAAGGATAAATGCATAATTGACATGTGTTAATTTGTTAAACTGTACCTGGCTTACTTCACCAGCCCAGGAAGGTAAATAGCCGATCACTTTAAAATCAGCAGGCGCAATTGCATTAACGCTGGTTTGATTTGCATTTTTCTCAGCTTCAGGAACAGCATAATCTGTGCCTTGTTTCTTACAGGAAGCCATACATAAAAGCAGTAATGCTGGCATGATAATTAATTGTAGTCTGTTTTTGGTTTTCATAATAGTTGGTTTATGTTATAGATCTGACATAAAACTAACACTGAAAATTGTATAAAACAAAATATAATTTAATTAAAATTAAATTATTAAAACTTAAAGATAATATGATGATACGCTTGAAATACAATAAAATTGTATCAATTTATATGTTTTTATATATAAAGCGAGCTGTTTTTAGAGAAATGATAAGAAATACTGATTCGGAATAAAACCAATAAAATTATAATTATTGAAATAAGAAAAAAAACAGGCATCCGATTAATAAAATGAATATTTTAGCTAATAAAACAAAAACATATCAAATGAAACAAACTATTCCAGGTTTAATAGCTGCAATTATGGCACTATCATCATGCAGTCAGCGGACGACAACTACAAATCATGTTAAGGTAAAGGAGAATCCTGTGAATACAAAAGTAACAGAACAAGCATTGGACAAAGGACTTTTCGCTACATTAAAGATTAAAAATGAGTTTAAAACCGGTGAGCCGGTAAAACTAAAATTTACAGTTTATAATTCAACAGATAGTGTGAAGGAGTTTTGTAAATGGCATACTCCTTTTGAGCCTTTAATGAGTAAATATCTTGAAATTAAGGAGGCAAACGGAGAAGAGGCAGCTTATCAGGGGCCTATGGCAAAAAGGATGATGCCACCACCTGCAAGCAGTTATCAAAAGATAAATCCAGGAGATAGTCTTTCTGTAGATGTAGATCTTTTAAAAGGTTATGCCGTTCAAAAGCCGGGCAGGTACACGCTCAGTTATACCGGCCAGGGAATGAGCGGACTTGTGGTTAAAGACAGCGTAGTTTTTCATATCTTACCGTAAAATATTAATAATTAATTCTAAGTTATGTATAAGAAATTTCTTGTTTTAAGTTTAGGAGGGCTGTTGACTCTTGGTTCAGTAAATTCTTTGTCTGCTGCGGCACACTTCAGTTCTGTTCCTATAAAGCATAACGCTGCGGCAAAAGATCTGATAGGACGCTGGGACATTACTATGGATGAGGATGGGAAGTCTGTTCCTTCATGGTTAGAGGTTAAACTGTCAGGTTATAGTACTTTAACAGGATATTTTGTAGCTGGCTCTGGGAGTGCGCGCCCAATTGCAAAAGTGAATTTCAATGATGGAAAGTTTAATTTTACTATTCCTCCGCAATGGGAAAAAGGGGATCAGGACCTTGTTATTGAAGGTGAGTTAAACGGAAGTGAGATTCATGGAACTTTAACTACCAGTGAAGGGAAAAAGTATAACTGGAAAGGTGTGAAAGCTCCTTACCTGAAAAGGACCTCTGCTGTGGTATGGGCTAAACCAATTGAATTGTTTAATGGAAAAGACCTTACAGGATGGAAAGCATTAGGGGAAAATCAATGGGTAGTTAAAAATGGCGTCCTCACAAGCCCGCATTCAGGTGCTAATCTAATCTCTGATCAAAAGTTTACTGACTTCAAATTGCACGTAGAATTTAAATATCAGAAAGGAAGTAATAGCGGAGTGTATTTAAGAGGTCGCTATGAAGTACAGATTGAAGACAGCCCTAAGGATGCACATCCTTCAAGTGTACTGTTTAGTGGTATATATGGTTTCCTTAGCCCCAATGAAATTGCTGCTTTAGGCCCGGATAAATGGCAGGTATTTGATATTACACTGATTGGCAGAATGGTTACCGTAGTTGCAAATGGTAAAACTGTGATCAGCAATCAGGAGATCCCCGGAATTACAGGCGGGGCACTGAATAGTAATGAAGGAGAACCCGGTCCGGTTTATTTCCAGGGAGACCATGGCCCAATCGAGTTTCGAAAAATTATAATTACACCAGTAAAATAAAGCTCAGGATAGCCAGCAGGATAATTTAATAATTATCCTGCTGTTTTTGTAAACTGACCAGACTATCTTTTTATAACCTTATATACCGGAAGGATTAACCTTCCTCATCCTTTTTAAAGATCCTGGAGAAATGATGCCGGTCAGAAGAACCACATCCATAAGAAATTTCATCCGGAGCTCTATTCCCATCTTTTTTTATTAAATGCCCCCTTCTCAAGGGGAGTAAAGGATAATTAGCCTTCTTAAACCTTTATGGAGTGATCCCTACTCATCTTATCATCTCTATATAACTGCTTTATACCTGCATTTTACGGGTTATGCAGGTCTTCTTTTTTTGAAAAAATAATTAAAAGGTGATTTTGTACTATAAACTTTCACTTTGGTCGAAGAAATATTTTTCAGAAAAATTAATCGAACATATTTGTTTCAACAAAAGGGAATAAATGATTTGTCTCACAATAAATAACCAAAACATGAAAAAGAAAATTTACAAAACTGAAGACGTTAAGATTCAAAAACAAATAATTGGAAAGTTCACTGTTGATTTATTTGACGATAAGAAGAACAGAAATTATCCTCAACCAGACACATTCACAAGCTCAGGTATTGTAACTCAATTTTAACGACTATGAAAAACGATTTTTTTGACCTCGGAAATAATGACTTTAATGTTTTCAATGAAAACGAATTAAATATGATAATGGGTGGTGGCGGAGATACCAATGTATCCAGCTTCTTAGAAATAGAGCACCTGTTTGCAGAAAAAGAGGAAGAGAATTAGACTGCTCTTTCTCCCGAAATAAGATTATCCCCCTGTTGCCACGGCCAGGTTGCAGGTCTTAATAAATACAATGAATCCGGATTAGTGAACAACAACTTAATTAAACCAGAAACAGTAATTAACTATAAACTTAAACAAAATGAAAAAGGTAAATCTATCAGAAAAAGTACAACTAGACAAAGAGATTATCTCAAAACTAAGTGATGATCAATTGAAAGAGCTTGAAGGTGGCTCGGGCAAATTAGGACTTTCTTGTATCGGAGGAAAAGATTCCTGTGTAAGTAAAGTATCTCCTCAAGAAGAAGAATTGTCATAACCCAGGGAATTCGCCCCAAAAACACTAATAATTAATTCATAATAACTATAAACTATTAAACTTAAACAAAATGAAAAAGGTAAATCTATCAGAAAAAGTACAACTAGACAAAGAAATCATCTCAAAATTAACTGAAGATCAGTTAAGTGAATTAGAAGGTGGAGCTAAACAAGGTCTTTCTTGTGTAACAGGAAATAACTCTTGTAAAACTGTTCAGCCTCAGGAAGCTGCTGAAGAAGCATTATAGTCAATCAAAATCAATCATTTAACCATTAAAATTAAACAAAATGAAAAAGGTAAATCTATCTGACAAAGTACAACTAGACAAAGAAATCATCTCAAAATTATCTGAAGATCAATTGAGTGAATTAGAAGGCGGAGCTAAACAAGGTCTTTCTTGTATTACCGGAGATAACTCTTGTAAAACTGTTAAATCTCAGGATGCTGTTGACGACGCATTATAGTCCAGCTAAAATATAAATCAATCATTTAACCATAAAATTAAACAAAATGAAAAAAGTAAATCTATCTGACAGAGTACAATTAGACAAAGAAATCATCTCAAAATTATCTGAAGATCAATTGAGTGAATTAGAAGGCGGAGCTAAGCAAGGTCTTTCTTGTATTACCGGAGAAAACTCTTGTAAGACTGTTCAATCTCAGGATGCTGCTGACGAAGCATTATAATAATCAAACTATAAGGGGCATTCGCAGGAATGCCCCTTATATCATTTACTCTTATTGAATTTAATAATTAAGCTCCCGGAACGATGAAAAAAGTAAATCTATCAAACAAAATAACACTGGATAAAGAGATTATTTCAAAACTGAACGATGATCAGTTAAATGAGCTGGAAGGTGGTAAAGCAGCAGGCAGTATGTCTTGTATTACACTCTCTAATCAATCTTGTGTTTCGGCAAATTGTGAAGAGGCCCAGCAAAGATTATCACTTTAACCAAACTGGATTACCAATCTAAACCAACAAGGGCTAAATTATTAAAACATATCATATGAAATACTTAAAAGGTAAATGTGTAATGATTAGGATGCTAATTTTTATGAGTTTGTTGCTTTTGTCTTTTTACCCTTGTTTTGCACAAAATACAATTAAAGGTAAGGTTGTAGATGAAAACAAAATACCTGTTCCATTTGCAACGATTACCTTAAAGATCAAAGTTGCCGATACACTCACTAAAAGGAATGTTATAAGTAATAATACGGGAGAATTTTCTATTGCTGATATCAGGGATGGCAGCGTAGAGCTTACAGTTTCAAGCGTAGGTTTTATTTCCATTAACCAGACAATTAATTTTGATCAGAATCACCTGGCTAATCTTCCTGAGCTTATGCTGCACGATGACAGACAGACCTTAAGCGGAGTTACTATCTCTGCAAAAAAACCACTTATTCAGCAAAAAACAGATCGGTTAATTATGAATGTACAGGGTAGCGTACTGGCAAGCGGTAACAATGCTTACGATATACTGGCTATGGCGCCCTCAGTTCAGTTAATGAATGGAAAGCTCACCATGGACGGAAAATCTAATGTGTTGATTTTACTTAATGGCAAACGTCTTCCTGGCGCTACATTAGAAAGTGTCCTGGGTTCTTTATCAGGGGAGCAAATTGAGCGTATAGAATTTATAAGCAACCCATCTTCTAAATATGATGCCAGTGCATCGGGCGGTGTAATCGAAATATATACCAAAAGGAATTCACAAATGGGATGGACAGCAAATGCAGGTGGAAATCTTGCCAGGGGATACAGGACAGGAGGGGGAGGAGACGCTGATTTTAGATTAAATACCCAAAAATGGGATTTTGGGGTTTCTGCAAGTTATGTGCAGAAAGGACATATTGAACGTGGATATTCAGACAGAGAGCTTTATCTGGGGAAAACACGAATTGGTGATTTTACCCAGCATATGGATTTGTCTTCAGGCAGTATGACTGACAAAAGCCTGAATGGCAGTATAGGTTATCAAATTAATAAAAATAATACTTTAGGCGCAGATGTAAACTTAATCAGATCTAAATTGAATGGTTCGGGTAATTTAGATGCGGTAATTAACGAAAATCAAAATCGCATAACGACTAATACATTTAATGATGTTTTACTTCAGGTAGGTTTCTCTAACTATAATATTTTTTATAAAGCTGTTCTGGATTCATTGGGATCAAATTTTTTGACTACTGCCAACTATGCACGTTATACGAGCGGACAACAGCAGGAATTTAAGCAGCGTACAATAGATGAAAATGCGGGCAGCATGACTGATTCTCAGTTTAGAAATAATGCGCCTGCCAAATATGATATTTATACAGGAACAGCTGATTATACCAGGAATTTTAAGAATTCTTCTAAACTGGAAGCAGGACTTAAATATACCCTGACCGAAAATCATAGCAACCAGCTTACCGAAGTATATCAGAATGGAACCTGGACTGAAAGTAACAATGGATTAAGGGAACTGGGGTATTCGGAGAAAATTTATGCCGGCTATCTTAATTTTAATCATAAAATCGGTAAATTTTCATTTCAGGCAGGGCTTCGTGCCGAACAAAGTTCTTATAAAGTTACTGGCGGTATTGATTCCAGCTATTTTAACCTGTTTCCAAACTTAAGAATAGATTATAAAGTCTCTAAAGAATATAGTTCATCAGTTGCTTATTCGAGGAATATCAACAGGCCATCTTATGATAATCTGATACCATACGATCTATATATAGATAATTATACAGTGAGCAGGGGTAATGCTTATTTAAGACCAGAATACAAACAGGCATTTTCCTGGAATCACTTATATAAGAAATATAGTTTGCGTTTAGCTTATACAAGAACTTCTGATGCCCTGACCAGTACTTTATTTTATGATGAGCAGAATTTTCGGTTTATTCAGACACAAAGTAATTTTCTGACTCAGAATTTATTTAGTGCAGCACTGTCGGTACCTGTAAAAATCACATCGTGGTGGGATATGAATAACAGAGCTGCAATTTATAGTAAAGATTTAAAGTATCCATCAGCATTTGATCCTAATGAAGTGCTCACAAGGAGCAAAACTTATTATTCACTCCATACCCTGAATACTTTCATTTTTAAAGATGGGCTTTCGGCCGAATTATCAGCCTATTATAACTCTCCAACTATAGATGGTATATATACTTATGGTGCCTACTCTAACGTAAGTGCAGGGTTGAAAAAAACTCTTTTTGCAGGCAGGGGGTCTGTTAAACTTGATGTTTCTGATATTTTTTATCAGAATAATCTTGTGATCTCAACCCATATTATTCCCACTGTTACCTCGGGTATAAACAGGATGGATACCAGAAGGGTGAGATTGAGTTTCCGTTATAGTTTTGGCGGAAATGGAAGTAAGAAAAGACAAAATGAGCATACAAAGGGAAACACAGATGAAATTAACAGATTAAAACTTTAATGATATGGAAGAACTATTGAAAAAATATGATCGTGAGCCAGCTCAAAAAAGCATAGAAGCACTACTAGCTGATATTGTAGCTCATGTAAACGCATTGACACCTGCAGTACTGCATAATTTTGGTCTGGGAACAGGACGTGGAGGGGCTATATTATTAAATTGTCATTATGCCAGGCTAACCGGAAATGATGAGTTTTATGAAGTTGCGGAAAAATTATTGCTTGAATCAATAGATGCACTCAATCCTGTTAAATATAAAGCCATATTATCAAACTATTATGGCGATTTATCAGAATTTGGAACACTGATCAGTTACCTGGAAGAGAATGGACATTTAAATCAGGATACTGGATTTTCATTTTATGAATTTGATAATTTGCTGATTGACAGGGTTCAAACCAATATTGAACAAAAGAATTTTGGAATTGGTACGGGGGCATTAAGTATCAGTTCTTATTTGCTGAGAAGGCTTGACAATTCTCCCGAAGTTTACCGTTGTACACTTGATTTATTCGAAGCCATTTATAAAGCTGCAGAAGGAGATAAAGAGAATGGGTATTACTGGACGACGAATTATTTTGAAGAGCCGAGGGTATATACTGGTTTAGCGCATGGAAACGCAATGATCATTAATTTCCTATGTTCAATTCATGCTAAAGGAATTGAAAAAGAAAGATGTGAAGAACTGATGCGTTATGCCATCAAATTTCTTTTGCTTAATCAAATTGATCCTGTTCAGTATGGCTCAAATTTCCCGCTCTGGGTTGGAAGAAATGAAGAAACTAAAAATCATTGTGTTGTTTATGGAGATATCGGTACGGTGTATGCCATCATAAAAGCGGCACAGATTCTTAAGGATTCTGCATATCTGGCTGAAGCTATTATACTGGCTTATGATACGGTAACCAGGCACCGTAAAGAAGATACAACGCTTTTAGATGCTTCTATTAAGTATGGAGTAAGCTCTCCTTATCTGGTATATAACAGGATCTATCAACTGACAGGAATAGAAGCATTTAAAACAGCTGCTAACTATTGGTTTGATCAGATCAGTGAAATGAATACAGCAGACAATGAATACTTAGGCTTCAATTCTCATTTCTTTAAAAAATATCCGGAAGGCCAGTTGGGTTTTGGATACGGACTTGCCGGGATAGGTTTGGTATTCATGCAGCACCTGTCAGAAGGAGCACTATCAATTAACGAATTTACATGGATACCTTAGTTAAAAGAGATGATACTAACCTGCATAATTATAGAAGACGAGCCATTGGCACAAGAGCTTCTTCAGGACTATATATATAGAAGAAATGATCTGACTCTTTTAGGTAAATTTAATAATGTCAATGACTTTATTAAATTTAAGGAAGAGAAGATTGATTTAATGTTCATGGACATTAAGATAAGGGGGAATGTAAAAAAGGATATAGAAGGTCTTTTTTCAAATGATTGCAGTATCGTACTTGTAACAGCATATACCATTGATCAGCTGAGTGATTATAATTTGAGCCAGATTAGTAATGTACTTTACAAACCAGTATCTTATGAGAAATTTAACCGCTGTATTGATGAGGTTTTATATGAAATAATAAATAAATAATTAAAGATATGCTGAAAGCAAAAATTACTCCTTTCGATTTTTATTTACTGAGAATGCCGGCATTGTCAATAGATAGTTTATTTGCTTTGAACAAGATAACTGATTCTGAGAGTCTGATACAGGCAATCTTCACACTTTATCAGTCTGAAGATTTGCAGGAATCTATTTATCTGGCCAGTCCGGAACTTTATGTTGAATTGGTCAAATGGCTGGAGAACCCACAGGGGGTGAGAAATGAAAGGTTAATGCTTACCTTATATAAGTATCTGCTGCGGATGAGTTCAAGATGTACACCATATGGTTTGTTTGCAGGTTTTGATATGGGGCTGATCACAGCAGAGAAAACCAGCTGGGATTTAAAAAATGAGACAGTGAAGCATAGCCGTCTGGATATGAATTATGTAGCGGAAATTACCTCGGCATTGACACAGCAGTCAGAACTCAAAACTAAATTAACTTTCAATCCTAATAATAGTCTTTATAAAACCAATAATACTTACCGTTATTATGAATATAGACTAAAAAATAAAAAAAGGGAATATTTTTTAGTGTCGATTAAATCCTCAAAATATGTAGAGATGATTTTGAGGACGGCCCAAAATGGAGCAAAGTACCGGGATCTGCAGGATTCATTAATCTCTTTGTCACTTACTGCAGCGCAAGCCACAGAATTTTTGGATGAGATTATTAGCAGTCAGATCATCACATCAGAACTTGAACCTACTATAACTGGCAGAGAATTTTTTGATGTGCTGTTGGATAAATTGCAGGATCTGGATAGTACAAATACTAAACTTCCTGGTTTATTGATGATTAACAGTATTTTGAAAAGAAAGGGAAATCTGGTTAAATCCTGTAAAGAAATAGAATCAATTCTTCAGGAGGATTTCCCCCTGGCAAAAAGTAAAGATCTGGTACAGACTGATCTGGAAATTAAAATGGATAAGAATTCCCTGAATACACAAAGTATAGGAATTCTTTCTAAAGAACTGAATGAGTTAAGCGGACTGTATAAAAGTGATATTTCAAGTGATCTGAAGGTGTTTAAGCAGAAGTTCAGTAAGCGTTATGAGGAACAGGAAATCCCTCTGCTTGAAGCATTGGATACTGAAGCAGGGATCGGTTACGCGAAATTTAGCGGTGCACATGTCAATTATACCCCTTTGATTGACGGATTAGTTTTTCCTGGTAAAAAAGGAGTGGGCAAAGTGAGTTTAACACCTTACAAACAACTGGTTTTTAAAAAGTTTGTTGAAAGTCAGCAGACAGGAAAAGATAAGGTTACTATTAGTCCTGCAGAGCTGGAGGAATTAGGCCCTGTTACTAACAATAAAATGCCGAAAACTTTATTCAGTGTGGGAAGCTTTGTTGCTGCCAGTACTGATGAAATTGATCAGGGTAATTTCAAATTCAATATGACAGTCTTTGGCGGAGCTTCAGCTACCCCTTTGCTTGGAAGATTTGCCCCATCTCTTGATGTGCTGGATCAAAAATTAAAAGAATGTGCAGTTGTGGAGCAGGAAGGTTTGGGCGATGCTATTTTAGCAGAAATTGTCCATCTTCCAGAAGCCAGGATAGGTAATATCCTGCAACGCCCGCAGATCAGACCATTTGAAATTCCTTTTTTGGGCAATTCTTCTGCTGACAGGGACCATCAGATC
This sequence comes from Pedobacter cryoconitis, assembly GCF_014200605.1. Taxonomy (GTDB): domain Bacteria; phylum Bacteroidota; class Bacteroidia; order Sphingobacteriales; family Sphingobacteriaceae; genus Pedobacter; species Pedobacter cryoconitis_B. Next base: position 1,263,243 of record NZ_JACHCE010000001.1, read on the forward strand.
CCTGTTACTGATTTGTTGATCTCTATCAGGAATGATAAGATTGTACTGCGTTCAAAGAGATTGAATAAAATTATTATCCCCAGACTGAGTTCTGCTCATAATTATGCAAACGGGATTTCCGTCTATAAGTTTCTTTGTGATTTGCAAAGCCAGGGGAGTAATTTCTCCATTTTCTGGGATTGGGACTTCTTAACTCAGCAGGCATTTTTGCCAAGGGTAGAGTATAAGCATATTATTCTCTCCAGAGCCAGATGGCAGCTGAAATCCTCTATATACAATGAGATTAAAGACCTGAAATCTGCTGAAGAGATTATTGATTTTAGAAATAAGTATAAGCTTCCTTCCAAAGTTCTGCTGACGGAAGGAGATAATGAGCTGCTTCTTGATTTTGATTGCCCCCTGGTTATGCCTTTACTGATTCAGCACCTGAAAAAAAAGGATGCCGTATTTTATGAATTTTTACATACTGATCACAGCCAACTGGCAACTGATCATTCCGGGGCAAATTATTTAAATGAAGTAATCCTTCCTTTTTATACTCAAAGTGAGCAGCATAATCAGCAGCATTTGATTCCTAAGAAAGAAAGTGTATTAAAACGTTCTTTTCCCCTGGGAAGTGAGTGGACATATGTGAAAATATATTGTGGCTCAAAATGGGCAGATACTGTTCTGACAGATTATTTACTTCCAATGATCAATGGCATGCTGGAAGATAAACTTATAGAAAAGTGGTTTTTTATTCGCTTCAATGACCCTGAAGGACACCTGAGAGTCAGATTTCTGCATCAGCAAAATACGATAGCTACCGCAGAGCTTATTAATCGTATTCAGCAGGCATTAAATGGACTCTACGACCAGAGAATAGTTTGTAAACTGCAATATGATACTTATGATAGAGAAATAGAGCGTTATGGAGAAAAGACTATGGAGCTTGGTGAGACTATTTTTTATAATGATAGCAAAGCAGTTATTAATTTCCTGAATCTGATTGAGGGTGTTGAAGGTGAAAAATACAGATGGCTGTTTGCCATGAGGGGTGTTGAGCTTTTAATGGCAGATTTTGGAATGAGTCTGGAGCAAAGACAGCAATTAATGGAACAGGCATTTTCTGCTTTCTTTGCAGAATTTGCAGGGAATAAAAGTTTGAATACACAGTTAAATGATAAATTCAGAGAAGTAAGTACAGAACTGAATTTGTTTATGGACCCCTTAAATGATAGTGAGGAAATAGAAGAAGCTGTTGAGTTATTTAATGAGCGTTCACTGAATAATAAAAATGCGCTGGCTGAATTTTATCTTTTAGCGGCAGAGCATCAGGCCGAAACTGACTTTAATTTAATTTTCAGGAGTATTATGCCAAGTTATATACATATGTTTTTAAATAGAATGTTTATAGCAAATCAAAGAATGCATGAACTGGTTGTTTATCATCATATGGCTAAATATTATGCTTCCTTAATAGCACGCAGAAAACATTCACCAATTAAATCTACCATATCATGATCGTTGACCGCCCCCATTTTTCCGCAGAAATAAATGAAATAATAGGTAATCCGCCGCATTGGGTCCATCGCGTAGGAGGGACTTTCCTTTTGTTGATTATTATCGGCTTTGTCACCAGCTCGGCCCTGATTGTTATTCCAAAGCAGCATATCCTGCCTGTGATTTTATATGGACAGCCGGCTGGGAAAGATATTGATTCTGTTCAAAAGGCTTCGGGATTTTTAGTGAAAGGTGTTTTGGATGCGGGTCAGTTAGAAGGATTGAAAAAGGCTGCTGTTGTGCAGGTCGAGATTCCGCTGGATAACAGCTCACAAGATAAAATAAGTTTGAAAGGAAGGTTACTGGATATCATCCCGCCTATAAAAAACGGTAAAATTGCTTATACGGTTAAGCTGGATAAAAAGTCCGCCGATCTGTTAACTGGTAAATTACCGGAAATAGAATCGATCGGCGGAACCCTTATTTTTGAAAGTGAAAAGAGAACATTACTCCAGTCACTCATAGAATAATTTTAATCGGTCTGGAGGCCAAATTGTTTTAGCAAAGCGTCTTTATAAAGCTTTCCAATTGGGATTTTTTCCTTTAAGGTATATAAATCGATTTCATTTCCATTAAATGATTTGATCTCATCCTTTTTGATAATAAATGATTTTTGTATCCTGATGAATTTGTCTTCAGGCAGCTGGTCTTCAATCCGCTTCATCGTAAGGTGTGTTACGATTGTCCGGTCTTTGAGCACCAGCTTTACATAATCCTTCATTCCTTCGACATAGCAGATCTCATCAAACATCACCCGGTGTAACTTGTGACCATCTTTTACAAAAAGATGCTGGTTTTTAGGTACATCAGAAATTTTTCCTTTCTGATAGATTATTTTTGAGGCCTTATTGACAGCTCTCAGGAATCTTTCAAAAGGAAAGGGTTTAACAATATAATCAAGTGCGTCCAAATCAAATCCATCCACTGCATAATTCGGATAGGCAGAGATGAAAATTACATAAGGCGGGTTTTGTAAAGATCTGATGAAATCAATCCCGTTTACTTCTGGCATATGAATATCAGAAAATAACAGATCTACACTATCGCTCTGCATATGCTCCAAAGCATCAAAAACATGCTTACAGCTGGCAATCAGCTCAAGGTTTGGTATTTTACTAATATAATCCTCAATGGTTTCTCTTGCCAGAGGTTCATCATCTATAATCAGGCATTTAATAGTCATTTGTATGAATAGGTTAGATGTGGTTACAATATATGTTATTCCTTTAAGAATATCAAAATCGTTAATTTAATACTAACTGGAGATTTATACTGTAAACTCCATCTTGTATCTGGTTAATCAGTTTGTATTTATTTACGTAGTGAATATTGAGGCGTTTTTTTACATTGGCTACACCGACACCACCAAATTCTTCGGTAGGATACGCATTACCTACGCTGTTGTTTACTTTAAAATGGAGTACGTTGTCTATAACCTCCAATGATATTTCAATCCAGGATGATTCAATGGTGGCATCAATACCATGTTTAAAAGCATTTTCAATAAATGGAAAAAGGATTAAAGGAACAACCAGCATACGGCCAAAATCCTCATTGAAATTAGTTTTGATACTTACATCATTGCCATACCTGATCCTTTCCAGTGCAAGATAATCATTGATGAATTCCACTTCCCTTGATAATAATATTTTATCTACATTGGATTCATACAAAGTATATCTCATCAAATCTGCAAAATGCAGGACCATAGGACCAGTCTTAGGGTCCTGTTTATTGACCATTCTATAGATATTATTTAAGGTATTGAATAAGAAATGGGGGTTGATCTGGGCCTTCAGGAAATTAATTTCAAGATTCAGGTTATCTCTTTCCAGACTAAGCCTTTTATTACTCTGATCAGTAATTAATTTGATCAGTTTTAAGGCTAAGGGTGGGGTAACCAGGTAAAGAAAATCCAGGAAGTAAAAGGAAACTGCCCACCAGGTGAAAATGCCGATAACCTTATGGTCCAAAACTGACATTACATATTTATGCAGCCGCTCTGACTGTTCGAAATTTGCATTGATAATTACACAAAGCAGATAGGTCAGACTTCCATAAAGAAGGTAGGATATTAAACCTGCAATAAGCGCGAGGAGAACTTTTCCTTTAAATAACAGCCTTGGAAGTACATAATAGGAGACTGTATAAAATATGAGTATAATACTGGTCAGGTCTTTGATGACAAAGAGCCAGCCCAGTTGTTTATCGTATCTGTTATATCCATTGAAGTATAAAATGGATAGAAAGGTCCACATCAGTAAGTGAAACAAGATCCTTGTCCGGGTAGAGTATTGTTTATTCCAATCTATTTTTGAGATCCATGCCGGATAATTATTTAGCCTCATTGTAGCGTTAATTGCTTTTGGTCATTAAAAGTAATGTGTTTGTCGAATTTAATTCTGCACTTCTAAAGTACTCCTTTTATTTGTAATACAAACGAATGTTTAATATCGTCTGAATACAACAATCAGTACACCTTTAACTCTAACAATAATGATAAACCAAGTAAAAGCGCTGCGTTTTCCTCATTACAAGCAACATGACATGATGGATTGCGGGCCGACGTGTTTAAAGATAATCAGCAAATTTTACGGAAAGTTTTTTGACCTGGAAAAGATCCGCAAACTAAGTGAGATCGGGAAGACTGGTGTATCGTTGTTAGGGATAAGCAGAGCGGCAGAAAATCTGGGTTTACATACCGTTGGGGGGAATATGACCTACGAAAAACTGCAGGGCAGGCCTGTTTTACCCTGTATCATACACTGGCGGAAAAATCATTTTGTCGTTTTATATAAAATGAGCAGGAAAAAAGTTTATGTATCTGATCCTGGGAGTGGCTTACAGTCTTATTCCAAAGATGAATTCCTGAATAACTGGGCTTATACAAAAATTCAGAATGAGCCGGCCGGTATTGTACTGCTGCTTAAACCAACTACTACGTTTTATGATCTGGAAGAAGATAAAAAAGTTCAGGTGAATGGTATTGGTTATCTTGTTAAACATCTGATGCAATATAAAGCGCTGATCAGACAATTGTTTGCCGGGCTGCTGGCTGGTGCACTCATCCAGCTGATTTTGCCATTTCTGACCAAAGCCCTGGTCGATATGGGGGTTAAAGGCCAGAATATGAATATTATTTATGCTATTCTTCTGGGCCAGTTATTTATTGTATTAGGGCAAACTTCGGTTGAGTTTATCAGAGGATGGATTGTACTGCATATTACTTCGAGAGTTAATGTGGAAGTTTTGTCCGCTTTTTTACATAAACTGTTTCGCCTGCCGCTGACATTTTTTGACAGCAAGTTGAGCGGAGATATTTTACAGCGTATAGAAGATCATAAAAGAATAGAAAACCTGCTGAGTGGTGCTTCTCTGAATACCCTCTTTTCTATTGTTACATTTATCGTATTTAGTTTTGTGCTATTTGCATATAATCCTGTCATTTGTGGTGTGTTTATTAGTGGAAGCCTGATGTATTTCGGATGGCTTTCACTTTTTCTGGCCAAGAGAGAGAAACTTGATTTTAAAAGATTTGATATCACTTCTCAGAACAGATCTAAAACAATGGAGCTGTTGAATGGGATTTGTGAAATCAAAATCAATAATTGCGGCACGCAGAAAATATGGGAATGGGAAGAATTGCAGGCAAGACTATTCAGGTTCAATATACAAACCTTATCCTTAAGCCAGTACCAGCAGATCGGATCTGCTTTCATTAACCAGGCAAAAAACATATTTATTTTATTCCTTGCTGCCCGGTTAGTGATCAAAAATGAAATGACACTTGGTGATATGATGGCTATACAATTTATAGTTGGTCAGATGAATAACCCTATAGCACAGCTCGCGTCATTTATACAGACTTATCAGGAAGCAAAAATAAGTATGGAACGGCTTGGTCAGATCCAGGCGCTGGAAGAAGAAGAGGATGCGCAATACAGTTATATAAATTCATTGCCCGAAGACCGCAGTCTGATTTTTAAGGAGGTAAGCTTTGTCTATCCGGGTGCTGGTAATAAAGTAACCATTGACCAGTTGAATGTAACCATCGAATCTGGTAAAACAACAGCGATTGTTGGTGCCAGCGGAAGCGGAAAAACTACACTATTGAAATTGATGCTGAGAATCTGCAAGCCAACTGAGGGTGAGATTTTTATGGAAAACAATTCTTTTGAGAATATGAGCCCTGATTATTGGAGACAGCACTGTGGGGTTGTACTACAGGACGGTTTTATATTTTCTGACACCATCGCAAATAATATTGCCCTTAATAAAGAGAATCTAAGTTTGGAAAGTTTACAGCGTGCTATCCATATAGCTAATCTCCAGCAATATATCTCTAGCCAGCCATTGGGTTTTCAAACTAAAATCGGCGAAGATGGAAAGGGGATCAGCGGAGGTCAGAAACAAAGGATATTAATTGCCCGCATGGTTTACAAAAATCCCGAATATATTTTTTTGGATGAAGCGACCAGTGCATTGGACGCTTCTAATGAGAAGATCATTATTGAACGTTTAAATACCTTTTTAAAAGGAAAAACAGTTGTAATCGTTGCGCATCGTCTAAGTACAGTGAAGAACGCGGATAATATCATTGTACTGGATAATGGCAGTATTGCAGAGCAGGGCACACATGCTGCACTTGTGGCACAAAGAGGTTATTACTATCAATTAATTAAGAATCAATTAGAACTAGGAAATTAATGATTATGGAAACATTAAATGATTTTATCAGTTTTTTGCAAAACGTTAGTCCTGATGACAATGCAGGCAATAAAAAAAAAGCAGAATATAACGGGGTATTCAGCTTCCTGTTAGGTAAGCAGGATAAAGAGAACACTTTTACAGGGCCACAGATCCATAGGTGTATTGATATTTATTTAGACGCGGTGATTGCTTGCAGAAAGAATGATTTTCAAGAGACAGACCGGCTTCTTGAACAGGCTGATGGCTTACTGGATACTTTACCGGAAAGCCATATTTTGCCTAAAATGTACAAATTATCTGCATGGGGGAATTATTATTATAAACTGGAGCGTTGGGATGAAGCCATAGCATTCATGAAAGAGGGATTGCTGTTAAGTGCTGAAGTGGAACGTCAGGGGTATCCGATTCTGATTTTCAGGAGAATAGAGCAGATTCAGAATATCTCACGTATTTATCAAAAGAAGGGGGATCTGAAAAAAGCTGCAGACCTGCTGAGAAATATCATCATTTTTATCTACTCAGGGAAGGTTGAAGGGTTGATTATTGACGATTGGGATTATGAATTGATTAAGGCTGTTGCCCTGGTACAGGAAAATGCACTTGATTCAGTATTTAATCAGTTAGCTTCATTAAATACTACATTAATGAATACTAAGGATTATGATAACCGGTATTTTGTCCTGAATTTTTTTAAGACATTTTTAGCTGATATGCCAGCTGAATTTTATAACAGGACTATTACCCATAACTGGATGTATGTCAAATACTCTTATTTTAATGTAACGGAAGAAACTTATTTTGAAAATCTAAAGGCTTTTTTGGGAGATCCTGAGATATCTGAGGCCTATGATCACTTCAAGGTAAACCTTTTGGAGCAGGTTATCTTTTATCTGAATAAAGATGATATAGAATATGCCGCTTTTGTTATTGCGCAAATTCAAAAATATGCAGAAACCAATCTGAAAGATTTCTTAGGAAAACCTTACAAGATCAGTTCAGGTAAGGATGTGCTATTAAAAGTTGCTGTTTAAATAATCGATTATACTGAAAGAAGCTTTTAAAAGCTTCTTTCAGTATAATTTTTGAAATTGTCAAGAATTGCCTGCCATCCGCCCTGCTGCATTTCAATTGAATTTTGCTGCTCAGCATCGAAAACCTCTATGATCCGGGTTGTATCGCCTTCACTGATAAAAGAGATTTTTACTTTTCTGCCATCTCCGATTATATATTCTATCAGTTCATGATCCCTCACAGTAGTATATACACCCTCAAAATCAAAGCTAAAACTTCCATCTCTGGCAGCCATAGTGGTCTTGAATTTACCATCTTTGCGCAAATCATTTTCAGCATATGGTGCATGCCACTCCGCTGAGGCGTGGCTCCATTGGGTAATATGTTCTGGCTTATTCCATGATTCCCATACTTTGTCTACGGGTCTGTTAACTGTGGTGCTTACAGTTATTCTATTTGCAGTTTCCATAATTGTTTTTTTATGTTTGATCAGGATCTGTTTATTTCAATGAAGAAGTTGTGCTGGTTTTATCCATAGCGGTCTTGTAATAATAATAGATAGAAGAAGCTATGATGGATGAAATTGTACAGCCAAAAAATAGAAAGCCTAACTGGTTCAATAAAAATTTCTGATTAAAAAGTATTGAAACAGTTACTCCGGAGTTCATATTCGTATATTCTATAAAAAATAATAACATCCCTAAAGTAACTGCCAGAAAAAATGCTGGCCACGTAAACAGGAGAGCGGTTTTAAAGATTTCGTTTTTAAGTAAAGGAGGTTTTATCTTGTGTAGTGCCCAGATAGAGGAAGCGATCATTATACACCAGAATAGTACGCTTTGAACCCTATAGAATGTTGAAACCAGGTTATTGGCTCCCGGGGCCAGTAATTGTGAATTGATCAGCAGGTTTATTACCGCTTTACACAGGGTGGCAAAAGTTATCAGAATAAGGACTGTTCTGAAGATTAAAACCAGCCTGAGTTTATTGCTCTGTGCAGATTTTAGCTGATGCTGAAGCAATAAAAAAAAGGTTAGCAGCACTGCTATAAAATAAAGTTCAGACCATTTAAAATCTTTGTAAAGGCCAAGGTGAAGGGCTGTAAGGTATATTATTAATGATAATCCGCCGCAAATCCAGGCGATTATCTCCACAGCAGTTTTATTTGTGAAAAATACAGTAATAGAGAGAATCAAGCCTAAAAGCAGTATACCGGCAGCACCTGCACCCAGTATAAGTATGAAAAAATAGTCGCCTGATAGATACATATGCTGATTGTATAGTTTAAAAGGTCCAATTTATTGATTAAATCCGGTAATTATCTCCTGATCTTATTCCTTTTTTCTACTTAAAACGTTGGATTGAGGATAATTACCCTTCACAAATTTTAACAAAGTGTAACCTTGCTTAACATTACTATGGCGGATCTTTAGTTTATAAATAAATTAATTGATCAGCATCATGAAAAAACAAATTTTAAGTTTGGCTTTGATGGCCATTGGATCTGTGACTGTATATGGGCAGGAAATGCAGCGTATGAGTGCCGTTTCGGCTGCAACAACAGATGTTGTTACGGATAATAAGCCTGCGGCCACTCAAGCATACCATATTCTTGATCTCCGGAAAATGGACCTTGATAAAGGAAATAACCTGACCAGGTTAAAGATTCAGCCTGCTCCTGATGATCGTACTTTCAGAAACAGACTTGCTGCGGATGGAAATCAGCAGGAGTTTGTTTTTATAAGTAAAGAACCAGGCATGCAAAAGTTAGTCATTCTTTTACCAAAAGGTATGGTTTTGGCAAATACTTATAGCTACAGGCTTCCTGCAATCACTCCGAGAATTCCTGCTGATGAGTTAAAGAAGCTGAGTACTACAAAAGTGTATGATGAAAATACAAATGTAGAAAGCATTCCTGCAAAGACAATTCAAGAGTAGCCGTTAAATTATGGGAAGATAGCCTCCTGATTATTTTCCCATAATTAAGCATGTATTTACTGATGTGTATAACCTGAATTATTTGCGATACAAATTGCACATATTTTTGACCTTCTTTCCAAAATATGATGGAGCAAATTCAATAATTGGAATTTTTAAAAGTTATTAACAACCCATTCTTTCCCATCAGAATTTACCCTAACTGGTTGATAGCTATTAGTTTTTTACTACCTGCTTCAAGTGGTTAATAACCTCATAAAGTTGTTAACAGACCTTTAGTTAACAACACCTGTTGGTAACCCATACTTATCCACATTATGGTCAAAAAAAAATAGCTAAACAATTGCTTTTTAGCTGCTTACTGCTGGGTATAAGTTTATGTTTTTTTGTTGGTAATTTTCTGGATCTTCGCAATCCCCAAAAGGAAGGAAGCTTTTTTTCGGGCCAGTAACATTACCAATAACAATAAAAAAAACTATGCAGAATACTTGTACAACAGTGTGGAATAACTCGCTTCAAACGATTAAGGCTAATATCCCGAATCAAAGTTATAAGACTTGGTTCGAACCGATCTCAGCACTAAAATTAGAAGGTAATGTTTTAACTGTTCAAGTACCAAGTTTATTTTTCTATGAATGGTTAGAAGAACATTATGTAGGGCTTTTACGTAAAACTGTAAAGCAGGAGTTAGGGGACGAGGGACGTTTGGAATATAATATTGTTGTAGACAATAAACCTTCAAAAAGCAATACTCCTTATATCGCGGCCAGTAGTCCGAATAATACAAATACTATCGCTTCAAAGGCACAGGCGATACCAACGCCAGCACCGATCAGCAAGGATCTTAGAAATCCATTTGTGATTCCTGGGTTGAAAAAACTGAACGTTGACCCTCAGTTAAACTCTAATTATACTTTAGAGAATTATATCGAAGGTGATTGTAATCGTTTAGCGCGCTCTGCGGGCTTCGCAGTTGCAGCAAAACCTGGCGCAACATCATTCAATCCATTGATGATTTATGGTGCCGTAGGATTGGGGAAAACGCATTTGGCTCAGGCAATTGGAAACGAAATCAAACGTACTTATCCCGATAAACTTGTCATTTTTGTATCCTGCGAAAAATTCTGTCAGCAGTTTGTAGAATCATTGAAAAATAATACGATCAATGACTTCGTTAACTTCTACCAGGCAATGGATGTAATTATCATGGATGATATCCATAATTTTGCAGGGAAAGAGAAAACACAAGATATTTTCTTCCATATCTTTAATCATTTGCACCAGTCGGGTAAACAAATTATCATTACTTCAGATAAAGCGCCAAAAGACTTATCAGGTTTGGAAGAACGTTTGCTTAGTCGTTTCAAATGGGGTTTATCGGCAGATTTACAAATTCCTGATTTAGAAACAAGAATTGCTATTCTGAGAAAGAAAATGGCTTCTGATGGTATCGATTTACCAGCTGAGGTTGTAGAATATGTAGCGCATAATATTGATAATAACGTCCGCGAATTAGAAGGAGCAATGGTTTCTCTATTAGCGCAGGCTACTTTAAATAAGAAAGAAATTGATCTGGCCCTGGCTAAATCAATGCTGAAAAACTTTATCAAGAATACATCCAAAGAGATTTCAATGGAATATATCCAGAAATTAGTTTGTGAATATTTTGAAGTTCCGGTTGATCTTGTAAAATCACCTACACGTAAACGTGAAGTCGTACAAGCAAGACAAATCTCTATGTACCTGTCTAAAAGCCTGACTAAATCTTCATTGAAGAGTATCGGTGCATTTTATGGCGGAAGAGATCACTCTACAGTAATCTATGCTTGTCAAACCGTAGAAGATCTGATTGATAGTGATAAGAAATTCAAAGGATATGTAACTGATATCCAGAAGAAATTAAAGATGAGTTAATTCAAACCAACAAAGCTTTATAATGAATTTAAATGCCAGCACAATAATAATCTCATTGATTGTTATACTTGCGATCCCATATTTTATTTATGTGATCAGAAAAGTACAGAACCATAGTATTCCTTTCATCAAGGCTCTAAATCCTTTCTATACAAAGGAAATGAATGAAGCTGTTCAGTTGAAAGCAAGTTTATCTCCTATCCTAAGAGAGATGGAGACTCAGGACGTGGCCAGATTTATTAAGCACTGGACTGCGAAATTTGAAAATGATAGTTTATCAGAACAAGATGTAATTGCATTGAATGCTAAAATCGAAGAAGGCAGACAGGATCAGGTTAACGGGATTCTTGCCCTGCATCCGGAAGCCAGAAACCAGTTTCAAAAAATCAATGAAAAACTGAAAAATGATACTGTTGCTGAGCCAAAGACAGCGGCAGAAGTTTTAGTCTGAAATAGAATTATTAAGGATCAGGATTTTAACTGGTGCTAACCAAAAAGCTGGATCATGTACATGATTCAGCTTTTTCATTTAGTTTGGCTGCAATACTTTTGATCGAAATATCAAGTTTTTCAGCAGAATCAAAGAGCGCATCTTCAAACTCAAAATACGTTTCATTCCTGTCTTCACTTACCTTGATCACCATAATTATTCCTAATATGTTGCTCAGGTACCTCCTGATCTCATGAGAATTTATAAAGGAAATTTCACTGCTTAATTTGTTGAACATCAGCTGATCATACTTCTTCTTGATTTTCAAAGATCTGTAAAGAAAGATAAAAGTCAGGATAATCATACCGGCAACTGCTGCAAATAAGAAGAGGTAATTTTGCCGGACCTCCAGATTTTCCTGGGCAACTATATATTTTTTCTTAATCTCATCATATTTTAAAAGGTTCAGGATACTTCCTGTCTTCATCGTTTTTAGCGTATTTAAAGAAGATTGGTCTGTTCCCTTTTTATAATACTGAGCAGATAAATCGAACTGTTTCTCCTTCAGATAGGCATCACCCATTAAACTGAATAACCTGGATCTCATATAACCCAGATTCTTCAGGTCTGTGGAACATAATAATTTAAAAATTATTTCTTTAGCCTTTGCTGTTTGATTAAATACCAGGTATGTTTCAGCTAAATGAAGATAGGAGTGTAGTTTATCAGTGTCACCAGGGCTATCAGCAAGTATTTTGATTTCGTTAATAGCTTCTTTATCATTTTTCAATAAAAGAGTCATGTATTTGAGGCGATGATCAACCATTGGGTCAGAAGATCTTATTCCTGCTATTTTTGCTGCATAATACTGTAAAGAATCCAGGTTTTTTAAATGAAAATAGGCGATAGCTTTATTTTCATAGAGGAGATTAGGAATGTACTTTTTTTCTTGCTGAACAGCGAGGCTATAAGCCATATCCAAAGCATTTATTGCTTCTTCGAATAAATTACTTTTGATATAAAGATCGGCAATATGGGTGTAGTTTAATACCAGTTTATTGATGTCCTTTGGTTTCTGTAAGTGTTTCTGTATAATCAGATAACTTTCCATAGCCCGCATGTAATTCTCCAGATCAGTATCAATAAAAGCTAAAGTCCGGAGCAGTCTTATAAATTTGGGGTTTTCCTGTGTAATTTCATCAAGCGCTTTAATAATATAATGTCTGGCTTTTTCTAGTTTTAATAATCTCTTGGCATATAAAGCTTCAATTTCGTAGGTTAATGCTTTTTTATCAGAAAGATTGCTTTTTAAAATCTCAGATAATAATATTTCTTTGTTATCAGCAAGACTTTCTTCTCTTGCCAGCTTAATATAAGATGTAATCAGGTTTTCTATTAGCACATCTGCCTTGGGTGAAGGGGAATTAACTGCCGTTTTTATTTTATCCTGGAGGCTGTTACCAGCATAGAGGAACAAAGGGAAGAATGATAATACTAATATTGAAATGACAGTCGTCTTGATGATTGTCTTCATTTATGCTAATTTAAATTGCTGTGATAAGGGGCTTATTTAAAAATAGTGAAGCAGAACCAATGTTTAACAAAATATTAATTTTAATATTTAAAAAAATGCTTAATTCATAGAATGTCGCCTGTATACATGGTTTTTTTCGATAGAAAAGGTAAACATGATCATAATCTGCCAGTCGGTTAGTCTTCGGCTGGCGGGAATATAAATTTATGGACTTAATCAGTTGATGTTATTTCTGTTTAATATTTTTCTATTAAAATTAAACATTTTTATTTCAATTTCTTCTGTGTAAGATGCTGTGTTTTTTTTCTGAAAAGATTTATAGAAAGCAGAATAGGAGCTGCTTTATATTGAATTTAAGATTGGATTATTTAAAATTTGAAGCCTATTATATAAATAACTGGTTAATTATGTTAATTTTCCATTAGGTGTAAGGTTTTAAAATATGTGCTTAAATTTATCTTTAAAATTTCTCTTGAGCTAATTTGTTATAAATGAGTGTTATATATGATTGGTTTTGGGTTGCTTGTGAATATTTGATTTAACTCTAAGCCACAAAGTTTTATAATGAATTTAAATAGCTAAACTTTTCTGCTAATAATCGTTTAAGGCTATATTGTTTAATCATTGGCCAATAATATAAATTAATATGTTCAGTTATTCCTTAATTTAGTTTTAAATCTGGCTGGTTTGCATATTACCGGCCGATTCTAATTGCTAATACTAACCAGATAATAGACCCCAGATGAAGAAACGCTTTCTTTTTGCAGCTGTTTTAATCCTATTCATTAATCAGCTTTTTGCGCAACAAAACAACCATAAACTTTTATATGATCAACCCGCCAGGCAGTTTGAAGAAGCATTGCCTCTGGGAAATGGGAGGCTTGGCGTAATGGTTTATGGAGGGGTAAATACGGAGCGGTTTTCTCTGAATGAAGCGACATTGTGGGCAGGAGGGCCAATCAATCCGGATATGAACCCTAAGGCAAAAACGTATCTGGAGCCTGTGCGCAAAGCACTATTTGCTGAAAACTATAAAAAAGCAGATTCACTGGTACGTTTTATGCAGGGCAGTTTTTCAGAATCTTATGCGCCATTAGGAAATCTGTTTTTTGATTTTAAGCATAGGGGAGAAACCAGTGGCTATAAAAGGGAACTGGATATACAAAATGCAATCACCAGAATAAGTTATGTAATTAATGGGACTACTTATACCCGGGAAACTTTTATTTCACATCCTGATCAGTTAGTTGTGGTCAGGTTTACTGCGAGTGGGGAAGATAAGCTTGATTTTACCTGTCGTTTAAACAGTCTGCTGAAGCATAGTGTCTCCCGTTCAGGCAAGAGCCTGCTGATGAAGGGTTTTTCGCCTGTGCATATTTCTCCTCTTAATCATGGTAATGAAGTCATTTGGGACGATGTAAATGCGATGCGTTACAGCGCACAGGTTAAAGTGCTTAAGACAGATGGTGAGGTCGTTATAAAAGATAGTTCCCTGACTATTTCTGGTGGTAGAGAAGCGGTAATTCTGCTATCTATGGCCACCAGTTACAATGGATTTGATGTGAATCCCGGAACACATGGAAAAGATGAGCTAAAAGCAGCTGCAGGTTATTTACAGAAAGCAGGAAGTTATGCTTTGCTATTGAAAAATCATATCAGTGATTTCAGAAAGTATTATGATCGTGTCGGGATCAGTCTGGGTGACGGGGATAAAGCCGGCATGAATACAGTGGATAGGTTAAATGCCTTTGCAGCAGGTAAAAATGATAATGCTCTGGTCGCTTTGTATTATCAATATAGCAGGTATCTTTTAATAAGTTCTTCCAGGGCAGGTGGTCAGTCAACAAACCTTCAGGGAATATGGAATGAGAAAGTACAGCCACCATGGAGCAGTAATTATACAACAAATATCAATGCAGAAATGAATTACTGGGGGGTTGAGACAGCAAATCTGCCTGAGATGCACCAGCCTCTTCTCGACTTCATAGGGCGTTTAGCTAAAACCGGAGCCGTGACAGCAAGAAATTACTATGGGGCAGGGGGATGGGTCCTGCATCATAATACAGATATATGGGCAATGACTAATCCTGTTGGGGATTTTGGAAAAGGAAGTCCTTCGTGGGCAAACTGGCCGATGGGTGGGAACTGGATGGCCACCCATCTTTGGGAGCATTATGCCTTTACACAAGATATAGAATACCTTAGAGAGCAGGCGTACCCATTAATGAAAGGGGCTGTACAATTTTGTCTGGATTTTCTAACAACAGATAAAAGAGGTAATTTAATTACAGCACCCTCTACTTCACCAGAAAATTATTACATAACCCCAAGGGGGTATACTGGTGCGGTATTATACGGAGGTACAGCAGATCTGGCTATTATCAGAGAATTGTTTAACGATTACGTAAAAGCCAGCGATATTTTGAATGCTGACCCCGATATGCGTACTAAGGTTAAGAGTGCTTTAAAAAAAATGCTGCCCTATCAGATTGGAAAAGAAGGGAATTTGCAGGAATGGTACTATGACTGGAAAGATGAGGATCCAAAACACAGACATTTATCACATCTGTTTGGTGCGTATCCAGGTTACTCTATTACCTCAGCACAGCATCCATTATTAGCAGATGCGGTACGTAAGACATTGACTGCCCGTACAAATGATGGTACCGGCTGGGCTATTACATGGAGGATTAATTTATGGGCCAGGATGCAGAATGGAGAAAGGGCATATGATGCATTGAAGAAACTGCTTCGTTTTGTTGGGAGTGGGGCAGAAGTTAAGATGCAGGGTGGTGGTACTTATGCGAATTTATTTTGCGCGCACCCGCCATTTCAGATAGATGGGAATTTTGGAGGGGGAGCTGGGATAGCAGAGATGATATTGCAAAGTCATCAGGGGTTTATCGATTTGCTGCCTGCTATTCCGGTAGAATGGAAAGAAGGTAAGGTGAAAGGATTAGTTGCCAGAGGTGGGTATTTAATGGATTTGGAGTGGAAAGAGGGAAAATTAGTTTCTGCAGTACTAAAAGCTAAAAATAGTGGCATGTGTAAAGTTAAATATAGAAATAGAATGATTGAGATTTCTGTAGTTGCGGGAAAAAAATACGTGCTAAATCAATTAATCTAATATACCGGGATTATCTCCCGGTATATTTTTGTGTTTTTATCTCTATTTCTCAATTCACCGGCCGGTGATAAATTTTTGCCCGTTCACCTAAGGCAACTGTCAATTGGTGTAATAATAATTAGATTTAGTTTTTTATGATTTAACTTTAAGGCATCTCTTGGTTTATCAGGGTTAATTTGTGCTTGCCGGATAGGTGTTGAAAATATATATCTGTTCTGTAAGTCATTGATAATGTTTATTCTGAGTGATGTAAAGCTTGAAAGTTATTTATAGGTAGAATTAGTTTGAAGCTTTTTTTTTGATAGGTTAACGCTCCACGATTACATTAAATTAATATGAATTATTGACAGCATTTTTATGTTTTCAATACGATTGGAAAATTATCCTGCCTCAGAAAAAATAAGCTGAAAACTATAATTTAAATGCTATTATTACTGATTTGTTTATTTATCTATTGTTTCTGTTAATATAATTTGTTAATAATAATTAGTTATTGAATTAATAATATATTAATATCTATTGCTTTACTTTATATAAAATATTAATATAATAAATTATTCAATAATATGATCAGGTTAAAAGGGAGCGATTTAAAACATATCTGGAAATCTTTTACAATATCAGAAGGAGAAGATGATTTTTATACTATATATTCACATTATCATCATTATCTTAGTTATATAGGCTATAAAAGATACTTTTCTGAAGATGTAGTGAAAGATGCAATTAATGATGTTTTCCTGTATTTATGGGAAAATAAGTCAGATCTTCAAACTGTTAACAATTACCACAATTATATTATTACTTGTTTTCTTAGAAAATTATATCGTAAAAATATAATAGCTCCTGAGGAAATGGACGAATTGCAGGATGTGCCAATTATGTTGCTATCTCCCTCTGTAGAAGATCAGTATATCCAGCAGGGTATGAATGGGACTGTGATTCAAATTGTTAAAGATCATATTAATCAGCTCGCAGCCAAGCAGCGCAATATGGTTTATCAGAAATTTTATCTTGGTTTATCTTATCAGGAAATTGCAATTACTAATAAAGTTTCTATTAATACAGTTTATAATACTATTTACAAAGCTATTGATAAACTAAAATCAACGATCACTAAAGAGCAGGAGACTTATCTTTTGATTGCAATAGGGACGATGATTTTATTTTTTTTATTTTTTCAAATACAGTAGTGAAAAAGTAAAGTTTCCTACTCTATTAAGAAAAATAATTAAGCAGATGCAGGAAAAACACTTGAATGAACTGTTGAAAAATGAAACATTCATTAATTACTGTTTAAAGAGAAATAAGCAGGATATCAATGACTGGGAAATCAGGATACAGGAAAACCCTGAAACCAAAGCTCAACTCGAGGAATTAAAGGTCTTAGTTCTTGCAATGGGACATCATGCAGGGCAAAAAGCGATCGCACAGAATTACCTGAAATTACGCAACCTCATTAACCAGGGATATGCGCTGAAAAAAAGATATATCCTTTTCTTTTTTGGATGGATAAGTTCTGCAGCAGCAATTATTGTACTTCCTGTCTTTTTTGTCTTTTACAGTCTGACAAGCAATGTTTTGCGGCAAAGTCTAAGCGTGATTCGCTTTTTAGATACTTATTCTGTTAAACACAATGTATTTCATAAACCGGCAGGCCACCCGGAAAATTCTTTAATATACTCTGCTAAATATCGCCCTGATGACTATGCATTTAATCATGTCAGTAAGGTCATGTAGAAAAATTAAAATTAAATTTTCACCTCACATCTTTAAACTTATCTACCTATGTTAAAAGAACTACAAAAACTGGCCGCCTTTATTGGTAATACGCCACTCATTGAATTAAAGAATAATGATGCCAATCTCTTTGCGAAGTTAGAATATAATAACTTCTCTGGCAGCTCCAAGGACAGAGCTGCATTCAGCATTATTTACAACGGTATCAAATCTGGGAAGATTTCAGAGAACACAACAATCATTGCATCGAGTTCTGGAAATCTTGCCATAGCTGTAGCATCAATCTGTAAAAGACTGAGATTAAATTTTGTCCCTGTAATTGATCCGAATATTAATTCAGCTTATGAAACGCTGTTAAATCTGATGTCTCATAAAGTTGTGAAAGTTACAGAGAGAGATCACACAGGAGGATATTTGCTGACAAGGATTAATGTAGTCAATGAATTACATGCAAAAACACCTGACTCATTTATTGCAGATCAATATGGCGATCCTAATAATTATAAAGGATACTATGGTTTAGGGGAAGAAATTATCTCTTCTTTTGAAAATCTGGACTACATTTTTGTTGCAGTAAGCTCCAGTGGTGCAATTACTGGTATTTCTGACTTTATCAAAAGGAATAAGCCAGAAGTTAAAATTGTGGGGGTAGATGTGGAAGGTTCTGTCATCTTTAGTGATAAACCTGTTAAACGTTATATCTCCGGTATTGGCGCCAGTCAGGTTCCTCCAATCATGGAGAACGCAATCATTGATGATGTAGTTATTGTTTCTCAAATGAGTATCATCAGGGGCTGCAATGAGCTTCTGAACGAGCAGGCAATTTTTGCAGGCGCTTCATCCGGAGCCGTTTATCTTGCTGCTAAAAACTATTTCAGATTTAATGATATTGAAGAATCAAAAGCTACATCTCTGCTGATTTTTCCAGATAAAGGTCACACTTATTTAGATACAATTTATAACCAGGAATGGGGCAGCCAGTTGGCGGCTAAGTTAAATGAAGAAGTTCTTTCCACTAATTTTTAAGCTGAAAAAATAGAAAACATGTTATACCTGAATGCGAATAATATTAAAGAGATTGGTTTTAATTGGGAACAATTAACAGCAGTAATCAAAGATGCAGTCGTGCAGCTTCATGCGAATGACTATTCACAGCCAATCAAGCCTTATTTAAGATTCGGAGATCCTAAAAACAGAATTATTGCTATGCCAGCATATATCGGTGGGGATAATCCATGGGCAGGTATAAAATGGATTGCCAGTTTTCCTGATAATATTTATAAAGATAAATTAAGGGCAAACTCTGTGACCATTCTGAATGAACATGATTCCGGAATACCCCGCTGTATAATTAATACAGCTACAGTCAGTGCAATCAGAACAGCTGCTGTATCAGGTCTGGTAGTCAAAGAATTTATGAAAGGCTGGAATAATGACCGCAAATTAATTGTGGGCATCAACGGTTTTGGTCCTATTGGTCAGATGCACCTGAGAATGATTACTTCAATTTTGGGAGATGAAATTGATAAAGTCCTGATCCATGACCTCAATCCGATTGACCGGAATGCAATTCTCGGCGAAATTCAGGACCGGGTATCAGTTGCTGCCAGCTGGGAAGACAGTTATCAGGATGCTGATATATTTATTACCTGTACAGTATCTGATGCGCCCTATATCAATATCTCTCCTAAAAAGGGATCTCTGCAGCTTAATGTCTCTTTAAGAGATTATACCGTTGACATGAAAGATTTTATGGATGTTATTATAGTAGATAACTGGGAAGAAGTCTGCAGACAAAATACAGACATTGAAAATATGCATAAAGAAAAAGGGCTTTTGGAAAATGATACAGTAACCATAGCCGAAGTAATCAATAAGGGTATTTTGGAAAAAAGAGCAGCTACGGATGTAGTCATGTTCAATCCAATGGGAATGGCCATTTTTGATATTGCAGTAGGCGGATATTATTACCGCGAAGCTTTGCATCAGAATATGGGCTTTTCACTGCCTGATTAATAAAATAGTATAAGTTATCTGTGATGTTTCAAGTATCGCCGATAACTTATACTCTTCAAATAAGTCTCTCATCTATTTACTCCTAAACTAAATAATGTTATTAAGGTTCTGGGGCGGCGTGCTGTAATTAAATGCCGTGCTGATGGAACTATTATGTTCATTATTTTATTGCTAACTGTCATTTACAAAAACACAGTTGCCTCTTAAAAATTAACGTAAATTATGCTAATTAATAAATCTCCGCTTCACCCGGCACAAAAAGATGTTTATCTGGATCAATTGATAAACGTAAGTAATCCTTATTATAATATTGGAGGATACACCCGAATCTTAGGACCACTGATCAAGACAATATTTATTGCTGCGGTCAATTCAGTACCCGAAGTATTTGATGCGTACCGGATGAGGTTTGATATTGATGAACACACTCCCCAAATCTATTTTGATGACTCCTATAAGCAATTGGAAATCAAAGAACTTGATTACAGTATGTATCAGAACGGAGAGGAATTGTTACAGATCTGGATGAAAGAGCAATTCAGTAAACCATTTGAAATTAAAAAAGACAACGTCCTTTTTGAGCATTATCTGGTTAAATTAAAAGACGAAGAACATTTGTATTTCTTCAGATATCACCATTTAATATCTGATGGATTTGGCCTGGGTTCACAAAACCGTTATATAGCTAAAAAATATAATGCACTGATCAATAACCATGAAGAAGATTTCTCTTATCTGTCTTATAAAGATGAAGCTGTAAAAGCTGATGCATATTATCATTCTGATGAATATGCAGAAGAAGGACAATATTGGAAAGATAAGATTGAGAAAAAGCCACAGCAGTTATTGCAAAGAAGATTTCTGGATAGCAGTCAGGAGCAAAAGAGATGTGAAACTGTAACGGTAAATCTGTTACCCGAAGATATTACGCTGCTTGAAGATTTACAGAAAAAAACGAAATCGAGTATCCAGCAACTAACCATTGCTGCCTTAATGATTTACTTTGGTAAAACTTCCGATAAGCAGGATTTCATTTTTGGTACTCCTTTACATAAAAGAAAAAATAAAAAAGTTCGTGATATAGTTGGGATGTTTACTGGTATTCTTCCTTTTAAAGGAGTGTATCAGCCAGAGCTTTCTGTAGAAGAATTAATTAAACATATCACGACCTCTCAGCGTGAAGATTACCGTTATAGTAATTACCAGATAGGTGATTTAAGCCGTTATTTTAAAATTAATGCAGCAGAAGAATACCTGCTGGAAGTCGTGATCAATTATGCAATTATAGATTTTGCACTTGATTTTGGAGAGGGCATGCAAGCCGGATTTTATGAACTTCCGAGTGGCTATGGCCGCTATCCGATTGAGATCTGGTGGAAAGACTATGGAAAACAGCAGCCTTTACAATTAACTATTGATTATCAGCTCCAGTTTTTCTCTGCCGAAGAAATGGAGCTTGTTGCACAAAGGCTGCTGTTTATTCTGAAACAGTTTAGTTCGCAGCTGGATAGTAAATCAAGTGAAATTGAAATCATCCCGCCATCAGAATTGCAAATTCTGGAGCGTTTCAATGAGGTCAGCGTAGCTTATCCGGATACAAAGAATTTAGTGGGGATTTTTAATGAACACGCTATAGCTACACCAGGATCAATAGCGCTTCAATTAGAAAATCAGCAATATAGTTATGAAGAACTCAATGTAAAGGCTAATCAGCTGGCTCATTATCTTCAGCAAAGAGGGGTAACGACAGATACGCTGGTACCTATTTGTTTTGACCGTTCACCAGATATGGTTGTAGCGATCCTGGGAATTATGAAAGCAGGTGGTGCCTACGTGCCAATTGATCCTGGATATCCCGAAGACAGGATCAGCTATATGCTGGAAGATACCGGAGCCAGAATCGTTGTAACTACAGCTGCACTGGCGGAGAAATTTGATTCTGCTATCGATATTATCCGGCTCGATACAGATGCTGAGGCTATAGCCGGAAAATCACCTTTTAGTCCGGCAAGCCAGATTAAGCCGGGTGATATTTCTTATGTGATTTATACCTCAGGTTCTACTGGTAAACCTAAAGGGGTAATGGTTGAACATGGGGGAATGCTAAATCACCTTTATTCGAAAGTCAATGACCTGGAACTCGATAGCAGTTCTATTGTTGCTTTTACAGCATCCTATACTTTTGATATCTCTGTATGGCAATTGTTCTCTGCACTATTATGCGGCGGGACTACTATTATTTATACTTCGGCGCTTATCCTGCAGCCTGCAGAACTGATCCGTACCATTGATAAAGACAAAGTTACGATATGGGAAGTTGTACCTTCCTATCTTGCAGCAGTATTGCAGGAGCAGTTTGTGGCATCATTAACTGCGCTGAAATATCTGCTGGTAACTGGTGAGGCTGTAAGTCAGCCGGTATTGGCGTCCTGGTTTGAGCATCCTTTTTATGGCAGGATCCCGGTAGTTAATGCTTATGGGCCAACAGAAGCATCAGACGATATCTGTCATTATATCATGTATGACACTCCGGTAAGTACAAATGTACCTTTAGGTTCACCGATACAAAACACGCAATTATATATCGTTAATAATGACATGCAGTTATGCCCGGTTGGGGTAGCAGGAGAGATTGGTGTTTCTGGTATTTGTGTATCAAGAGGTTATCTGAACCGTCCTGATCTGACCGCAGAAAAATTCATTAAGCACCCTTTTGACCCCACTTCTGAGTACCGGATGTATCGTACCGGTGATCTTGGCCGATGGTTGCCTGATGGTAATATAGAATATCTTGGCCGTATTGACGATCAGGTGAAAATCAGGGGTTTCCGTATCGAATTAGGTGAGATAGAGGCTGCTTTACAACAATGTGAAGAGATTAACCAGGCTGTAGTATTAGTGAAAACTGATGATAACGGTAATAAGCGTTTAGTTGGTTATGTTGTAGCAAACAGTGATTTTGATAAAGAGCGTATAGTATTACGTCTGAAAGAAAAATTGCCTGAATACATGATCCCTACTTTCTTTATGGAAATGGAGGCCCTGCCATTGACAGATAATGGAAAGGTTGACAAGAAAGCATTGCCGGACCCTGATGCAGCAGCATTGTTAACTACCGCTTATGCAGCACCAAGAAATGAAACAGAGCAGGAGCTGGCTAATATCTGGCAGGAATTATTAGGTATACAGCGTGTGGGTATATATGATAATTTCTTTGAACTTGGGGGAGACTCGATTACAACTATACAGGTATCAAGCCGTGCAAGAAGGGCTGGAATAAGTTTGCAGCCACGTGACTTGTTCATGAACTATACAATTTCTTCACTATCTACTTTACTGGCCTTACAAGTAGTTTCAACTGCCAGGGCAGCGCAGGAATTTTTAACTGTAGGCAGCGGTTTACTGCCTGTTCAACAGCATTTTTTTGAAGCTGATACCAAAGATTTCTCCCATTATAATCAACACCTTTTATTAAAGGTGAATAAAGAAATTTCTCAGGACAAATTAGCTGAGGCTATTCGTGAGCTGGTGAAATACCATGATGCCCTTCGCTTTGCCTATCAAACAAAAGAAGGACAGATTGAACAGGTTTACGGTGATTACGAAGGTTTGCTTGAAACAGCGGATTTTTCCGGATCGGACGAAGACCTCGAAGCAATCACTGCCGAATATCAACAGGGCTTAAATCTGGAAAAAGGTATTTTATTGCGTTCCGTGTTCTTACAGACTCCTGAAAATGAATCACATCACCGCTTGTTATTAGTCATCCATCACCTTGCGGTTGATGGTGTATCGTGGCGTATCCTGCTTGATGATCTCTCTTTACTTTTAGAACAGACGGCGACGACTAAAACGCTTAAAGAAATCACAGGGGATAAAACAAGTGCTTATTATCAATGGCACAATGCATTAGTAGAATACGGTAAAGAACAACGCTTGTTAAACCAGTTATCTTACTGGGAAAATGCAGTGCAGCAATATATACCTCTACGCACCAATAAAGATAACTTACAGACTGCAAACATTGCCGATACTGGTGTCTTTAAAGTAAGCCTGAATAAAAAACATACTAAACAATTATTGCAGGAAGTTTCTCAGGCTTATTATACAGAGATCAATGATATCCTATTAAGTGCACTTGCCATTACAATTGCAGACTGGAACGATCATCAGATTGTTTCAATTGGTTTGGAAGGTCATGGCCGGGAAGATATTTCAGACCAGATAGACACCAGCCACACTACAGGCTGGTTTACTAGTTTATACCCGGTTTTACTGGATGTCAAAAAAGGTACTGATATAGGTTTTATCCTTAAAAATATAAAAGAACAGTTAAGGCAGGTTCCTGAAAAAGGAATTGGCTTTGGCGTATTGAAATATCTCAATCAGGCCGGCACTTTGCAAAGCCGTGACCCATGGGATATTGTGTTTAATTATTTGGGTAAACTGGATAATCATATAAATGAAGAAGCGGTAATCAGCCCTTTATGGGAAACATTCGGACTTTCTGTTTCCACCAATTATCCTTTAAGAGAGAAAATAGCTGTAAATGCTATTATCAGGGAAGGGGTGCTGGAAATTCAATGGGACTATAGTACGCTGCATTTTAATAAAAAGAGTGTTAAAGAGCTAGCGACAGCTTTTGTTTCTGCTCTTGAAGAAATTATTGTACACTGTGTGGCTCAGAAAGCAGCAGCACATACGCCGTCTGATTATGAATTGGGAGAGGTAATCAGTGTGGCCGAACTGGATGGATTTCTAGGGGAAACCGTTAATGGTTCGCTGCGAAAAAATCAGATTGAGGGTCTGGCCAGATTGAGTGGTTTACAGGAAGGTATGTTGTTTCATGGTCTTTACGACGGTCAGGCAGGTACATATATCCAGCAATTTTATTGTACACTGGAGAATCTTGATGAAAACAAATTTATAAAGAGCTGGCAGAAACTGATTAGCCAGCACAGCATTTTGCGCAGCGGATTTTACCATGATGTATTTAGTGTACCTGTACAATGTATTTATAAGGAAGCAGAAATACCGGTAACTATATTGGATTACCGCCATTTAAGTAGTACTGAACAAGAAAATGCAATCCGTGAATTTGAAGCAGCTGATCGTTTAGAAGGCTTTGATTTTACGGTTTTACCACTAATGCGTCTTTGTTTAATCCAGCTGCGTGATAACTACTATCATATGATATGGAGTTATCATCATATTCTCTTAGACGGCTGGTCACTTCCAATTATCCTGGAAGAACTGCTACGTGCCTATGAAGCTCAGGTAGAAGGAACAGCCCTGACTATTTTACCTAACACACGTTACGACGATTATATCAGATACATTTATCGCAAAGATAAAGATGCCGCGAATAATTACTGGCGTAAATACCTGGAAAGGGTGACTGAGGGAACCTTACTCAATTTTATCAACTCTACTGCCGACCGTAATAAAGGAAAAGGTGTTTATGAAAAAGTGAAATTACACCTTGATAGTGATTCTACAGCTTCTCTGATACAGTTTGCACAGCGCAATCACATTACCCTGAACACTTTAATGCAAGGGGCATGGGCATATCTGTTACACCGTTATACCGGGAAAAGTGAGGTTACTTATGGTGTAATCGTATCGGGCAGGCCAGAAGATCTGCCGGGAGTAGAAAGAGGAGTGGGTATGTATATCAATACACTTCCATTACATATTGCAGTTGATGAAAATCAGTCTTTAACCAGTTGGTTACAGGCGCTGCAGATCAATCAGCTGGAAAGCAGGGAACATCAGTATACCACACTGAATGAAATACAGCATTTATCAGAGATTTCGGGTGATATCTTTGATAGTTTACTTGTTTTTGAAAACTACCCCGTAAGTAAAGTGCTGAACGAGAAGCCATGGGCTTTACGTTTAGAAAATATCGGATTACATGAACATACCAATTACCCACTCAATATAGTTATACTGGCCACAGATACTATTCAGATTGATTTTGGTTATAATTCAAGTTTATTATTACCTGAATATGCTGCAGCTGTTTCAGCACATTTTGAGCAGGTATTACAGCAGTTTACTAAGATCGGACAAGGTTTATTATCATCCGTAGAAATATTATCAGACCGTGAGCGTAGTTTATTACTGGATGTATTCAATGATAGTTCAGATCAATACCTGCAACCTCTTACTATTATAGATGCTTTTAACGAGCAGGTTATCCTGACTCCTGAAAATACGGCAATTGTCTATGGATCAGTTTCATTGACTTACCGCGAACTGGACAAACGTTCGCAGGAGCTTGCGCATGCTTTGATTGCTAAGGGATTACAGCCTGGAACATTAGTTCCTGTCGCTGCGAAACGCAGTATAAACATGATGGTTGGTATCCTGGCCATTTTGAAAGCAGGGGCTGCTTATGTACCTATAGATCCAGATTATCCGCAAGAAAGAATTTCATTTATGCTGGAAGATACAGCAGGTAAAATAGCCATCACAGATAGTGAATGGCTTTCCCTGTTTACCGCACTGGCTCCTGATCTGGAATTCGTTTGTCTGGATAAACTGGAATTAAGTGCTGTAAATGATACGATTCAATTGGATACAATTACAGCTGATAGTCCTGCTTATGTGATTTATACCTCGGGTTCTACAGGGCAGCCAAAAGGGGTACTGGTTACTCAGCGTAATGTAGTCAGTCTGGTCAAAGATATTAGTTATGTTGAATTAAATGAGCATGATGTATTACTGTCAACGGGATCACCTTCTTTTGATGCGACTACTTTTGAATACTGGGGGATGTTACTGAATGGAGGGAAACTGGTCCTTTGCCCTGATGACAGCCTGCTGGATATCGCTCTGTTAAAAGAACAGGTGCGTTTACACCAGGTGACAAAAATGTGGTTTACTTCAAGCTGGTTCAATCAGCTGATCGATACCGATATTACTGTCTTTGAAGGGCTTTCAGTGGTATTGGCCGGAGGAGAGAAGTTATCAGATGAACATGTATTTAAAATCAGGAAAACATATCCTGAATTAACAGTCATTAATGGGTATGGACCTACGGAAAATACTACTTTCTCGCTTACTTTTACAATTGATGACAGCGGTTCTATTCCGATCGGAAAACCACTGGATAGCCGTAATGCCTATATATTAGATGCGCAATTGAGGTTATTGCCTGCAGGGGTACCTGGTGAAATATATCTGGGGGGTGCTGGTTTGTCACTTGGTTACCTGAACCGTCCTGATCTTACTGCAGAAAAATTCATTGATCATCCTTTTAATAAAGGACAGAAAATATATAAAACCGGAGATATTGGCCGCTGGCTTCCCGATGGAAATATCGAATACCAGGGACGTATAGATGATCAGGTGAAAATCCGTGGTTATCGTATCGAACTGGGGGAAATAGAAAATATCCTGCAACAGAGTGAGCAGGTTAATCAGGCAGTTGTAATCGTCAAAGAAGAAAATGGGACTAAGCGCCTGATCGGGTATATAGTGCCCGAAGGTGAATTTGACAGAGATGGTATAGTGGTCTTCCTGAAAAGCCGTTTGCCAGAATACATGATCCCTGCTATATGGGTAGAGCTGGATAAATTACCGCTGACCAATAACGGTAAGGTGAATAAAAAAGCCTTGCCTGATGCAGATACCGGTTCACTGTTTACGGAAAACTATCAGGCTCCGCGCAACGCAATGGAACTGGATCTTGTAACTATCTGGCAGGATTTATTGCGCATTCCAAAAGTCGGCATCCAGGATAACTTCTTTGAACTTGGTGGTGATTCTATTATTACCATACAAGTAGTCAGCCGTGCTAAACGCATGGGCTATAACCTGCACCCGCGTGATCTGTTCGTCTGCCAGACTATTGCAGTATTAGCTGCTGTACTAACCAAAGGTGCCGCTGAGGCTGGTTCGGTTGCAGAACAGGGAGTTTTGGTTGGTAAAAGTGGTCTGCTCCCTATCCAGCAGTGGTTTTTTGAAATAGCAGATCAAAAAGAATCTCATTTCAATCAGCATGTTTTACTGACCATAGATAAAAATATAGCTCAGGATACAATAACCGAAGCTGTCCGTGCATTAATGCAGTATCATGATGCCCTTGGTTTTACCTACCGTTCAAATGAAAATGAACTGGTGCAGGAATATGGTAGTTATGAAGGTCAGCTTGGTGTTGCAGATTTAAAAGTAGTTGCTCCTGACAAATTACAGGAAGCCATTTTGATGACTGCCGAACAGTATCAGCGCAGTCTGGATATTGAAAAAGGAATATTGCTGCGTGCAGTTCTGATCCTTACACCAGAAGAAGTGCAGCAACACCGTTTATTGGTTATCGTACATCACCTTGCTGTTGATGGTGTTTCGTGGCGTATACTGGTTGAAGACCTGCAGTTACTTCTCGAAAATAAAATGGATAAGCCGGTAGAAGAAGTGCTGGGTAAGAAAACCAGTTCTGTCCGTCAATGGTATGATGCTTTAACTGTTTACTCAAAAAGCAGTGCTTTAACTACTCAATTAGGTTATTGGGAAAGAACAGTACAGCAAGCGGGCAGGTTAAAAACGGAATTTGAATATTCCGGTACAGTTAATTATGCTGATACCACTAATCAGGTATTGAAATTAAACAGTACACAAACACGCCGCCTTTTACAGGAGGTACCAAAAGCTTATCATACAGAGATTAATGATATATTACTGTCTGCATTAGCTATGACTTTAGCTGTATGGAACGAAAATGAAACCGTTACCATTAAAATGGAGGGGCATGGCCGTGAAGACATTGCAGCAGATATTGATACCAGCCGCACAGTTGGCTGGTTTACAAGTTTGTACCCGGTATCACTTGAAATATCCTCAGGACTGCCTGCAGGTGATGTGGTAAAAAGTGTGAAAGAACAGCTCCGTCAGATTCCAGAAAAGGGACTTGGTTATGGTATCCTGAAATATATCAGCAAGGAACCATCTTTACAACATGCTAATGGCGATATCGTATTCAATTACTTAGGCCAGATGAACAATATGCTGGATGGTAATGGAATTCTGGGAACAGCTGAAGAAGAGGCTGGAACCTCAGTTGGCCATGCTTTCCAGATGCCTGATAAGTTATATATCAACAGTATCATTAAAAATGATGAGCTGGAAGTAGACTGGAGATACAGTCACCACCATTTTTCATCAGCTGGTATCGGGAATTTGTCAGCCGCTTTTATGGCTAATCTGGAAACGCTGATTGACCATTGCGTGTCTCTTGCGGAAACTGCTTTCACGCCTTCGGACTATGGACTTGGGAATGAAATCAGTTACCAGGAGCTGGATGCATTTTTAGATAGCGGGGATGGAATCCGAAGAAATCAGATTGAAAGCATTTATCCACTGAGTGGATTGCAGGCAGGTATGCTTTTTCATGGATTAGCAGATACTCAGACTGGTTCATACGTAGAACAGCTTACAGCTGATATTGCCGCTTTAGATGAACAGGTGTTTGCTCAGAGCTGGGAATATTTGTTGAAGCAGCATACTATATTGCGCAGTGCTTTTTATTATGATGTGTTCAATATTCCGGTACAATGTGTATTGAAAGATGTAAAAATACCAATTGAGGTACAGGATTATCGTGAACTTAGTCAAAAGGCACAGCAAAAAGCCATTCAGAAATATACGGCTAAAGATCGTATACGTGGTTTTGATTTTGCAGAAGCACCGCTGATGCGTATCTGTCTGTTCCGTCTGGCCGATAATGAATATAGATTATTATGGAGTTTCCATCACATCTTATTGGATGGCTGGTCATTACCTGTCCTGATAGAAGAGCTTTTACAGACTTATGAGTCATTGATCAATGCTCAGCCGGTTCTAAGTGCAGAAGAAGATCGTTATGAAAACTATATACGTTATATAAACCGACGCAATAAACAGGAAGAAAAAGAACATTGGTCTAATTACCTGGCGCCGCTTACACAGAGCAGCAGATTACCGTTTATCAAGACAGCTGCGGAACAGAAAAAGGGTAACGGACAGTTTAAAATAGAAACAATACAGCTGGACAAAGCAATTACTGCGAGCCTTACTGCTTATACTCAGCGCAACCGGATTACGCTGAATACATTGATGCAGGGTGTTTGGGCATATTTATTAAATCACTATACCGGCCGTGCTGATGTAGTTTATGGGGTAACTGTATCTGGTCGTCCCGAAGACCTGGCAGGGGTAGAGCGTGCGGTAGGTATGTATATTAATACACTTCCTTTATTTACGCAGATTGATCCGGCCCAGGAGGTTTCTGTATGGTTACAGCAATTGCAAGCTGATCAGTTGCGAAGCCGTGAGTTCCAATATTCTGCTTTGAACGAGATTCAGCGTCAGAGTTCAGTTTCAGGCGAATTATTTGATAGCATCCTGGTTTTTGAGAATTATCCGGTTGACGGGGTTTTATTAGCCCAGTCCTGGAAATTACAATTATCAGGAGCAGATGTAAAAGAGCAGACAAATTATCCGCTCAGTATTACCGTCATGGCAGCAGAGGAGATCAATATCCGTTTTGAATATAATACAGAGCTATTGAGTGGTACTGATGTAAGCAGAATGACCGGACATTTTGAAACTGCTTTGTTTCATATCATTACACAAAAAGTACCAAAAATTGGAAATATAAATATACTCACTACCGAAGAAAAGCAGTGGTTAGTAGAAGGTTTGAATACCAATAAATTTGCCTATCCGGCTGAGGAGACTATGGTTAGCCTCTTTGCGGCACAGGTATTGAAATCTCCGGCAGCAGCTGCGCTGAGCTTTGAAGATCAAACTTTAAGCTATACTGAGCTGGATGAGCTTTCTAACAAACTGGCTAATAAACTGATTAGTTTTGGTATTAAAAGAGGTACACTCATTCCATTATTTATAGAGCGGTCTGCTGAAATGACTGTTGGTATTCTGGGTATCCTGAAAGCGGGCGCGGCCTATGTACCCATTCATCCGGATTACCCTGCTGAAAGAACAGCTTTTATACTGTCGGATATTGCTGCACCATTAGTACTGAGCAGCCGTGAAAGCTCCGGTTTCCTTCCTGAAACCGAGTTGCCGGTTATATTGCTCGATAACAAGTTACTATCCGAAGGTTTTTCAACTGAGCCTGTTATGGAATATTATCCATCTGATCTGGCTTATGTGATCTATACCTCGGGGTCTACAGGTCAGCCAAAAGGTGTGCTCATAGAACACCGGAGTGTAGTTAATCTGATCAGTTACCAGGGAAAGAAATTTGGTATCGACCAGACCGATAGAATTCTTCAGTTCTCGAACTATAATTTTGATGCTTCGGTAGAACAAATTTTCCTTGCTTTATTGAATGGGGCAAAACTGGTTGTGCTGGATGAAACAACCCGTCTGGACCCGTCGGCATTAGAGCAATTGCTTTTAAAAGAGCAAATTACTCATCTCCATGCCACTCCGGGTTTTCTGGAAACTATTAATGCAGGCAATTACGGTGGTTTAAGACGCGTCATATCAGGTGGTGAATACTGCCGTGTTGCGCTGGCAGAAAAATGGAAACCATTTGCAGCATTTTATAATGAATACGGGCCTACTGAAACTACCGTAACAGCCCTTGAATATCAATACCCTGTCTCTTCAGAAGAAAATCTGCTCGAAGGAGTGCCGATTGGCCGTGGTTTAGGTAATACACGTACTTATCTGCTGGATGCACAATTGCGTCCCGTTGCAGCAGGAGTTGCCGGAGAACTATATATAGCAGGTGTACAGGTGGCAAGAGGGTATTTGAATCGTCCTGAACAAACCGCGCAAAGTTTCCTGTCAGATCCTTTTGTAAGTGGAGAACGGATGTATAAAACGGGTGATATCTGCAGGTTATTACCTGATGGAAACCTTACTTATATAGGTCGTAATGATGAGCAGGTGAAAGTCCGTGGTTACCGTATCGAACTTGGTGAGATAGAAAATGTACTGGGGCAAAATAGCCAGGTTTCTCAGGGGGTAGTCCTGGCGAGAACCGATGAACAGGGCAATAAACGTCTGGTAGGTTATGTTGTGCCTGCTGATGCAGAAATATTTAGTAAAGAAGAACTGATTGTTTTCCTGAAAACCCGTTTACCAGAATATATGGTTCCGGGATGGTGGGTAATTTTAGAGAAGCTACCACTTACGGGCAATGGTAAAACAGATAAAAAAGCACTGCCTGATCCTGACGCAAACGATTTGATTGCACAGGAGTACGTTGCCCCTGGAAATCAGTTAGAACAAACACTGGCTGTGATCTGGCAGGAGTTATTGGGATTAACGCAAGTAGGTATCCATGATAATTTCTTTGAACTGGGAGGTGATTCTATTGTTACAATACAGGTAGTCAGCCGTGCCAGACGTGCGGGATATGGATTAAATCCGCGTGACTTATTTACCTGTCAGACCATTTCGCGTCTTGCGGCATTCATGGATTTACAACAGGAAATCAAAACTGTTGCCGAACAAGGGACTTTAACCGGTGGAAGTGGTTTATTGCCTATTCAGCAATGGTTCCTGCAAACGGAAACCAATTCCCTCTCACATTATAATCAGCATATTGTTTTAACTGTTGCTAAAAATATCAGCACTGAACAATTGCAGACTGCGATAGATAAACTGGTTAACCACCATGATGCGCTGCGTTTTGCTTATCATTTATCAGGTACGCAATGGGAACAGCACTATAGTGGGTTTCAATCAAAAATAGGGGTATTTGACTATACGCAAAACACAGATGAATGGACAGAAGCTGTTCAGACCAATCTGAATCTTTTACAGTCTCAGGTAGATATTGCAAAAGGAAACCTGTTACAGGCAGCTTTATTAATTGCTCCTGCCAATGTACCGGTTAATCAGTTATTACTTGTTATTCATCACCTGGCAGTGGATGGTGTATCATGGCGTATCCTGACAGATGATCTTGAATTACTGCTTCAGCAGGAAGATAAACCAGCTTTAACTGTATTAGGTAATAAAACAAGTTCTTTCCGTCAATGGTATCACACCATGTTGGCCTATGGCCAGCGTGCAGATTTGCTGAATCAGGAAGCATACTGGAAAAAAACTAAACAAGAGCCGGCCCCGCTTCGTACTGATCATGTATTTAACGAAGCGGTAACCATAGCCGATATACAAAACTATACAATAAAACTAGGCAGTAATTCAACCGCAAACTTATTAAAGGATGTGCCTAAAGCTTATCATACCGAAATTAACGATATCCTGTTAAATGCACTGGTACTCACACTTTCTGCACACAATAAAAGCAATAAAGTATTGGTGGGAATGGAAGGACATGGCCGTGAAGATTTAGCCGCAGACGCTGATACCAGCCGTACCGTTGGCTGGCTGACCAGCATGTTCCCTGTTTTACTCGAAGTAGAAACAGGGGCAGGCAAAGGACAGCAGCTAAAAAACATTAAAGAACAATTAAGACAGGTACCGGGTAAAGGAATTGGTTACGGTTTATTAAAATATATCAATAAAACTGAATCCTTACAGGGAAAAGATCCCTGGGAAGTATTATTTAACTACCTCGGACAATCAGGTCATACCACAGCTGAAGGATTATATACCGTACCGCAATGGGAATTATTTGGTTCATCAGCAGGCAGTGATTTCCCGGTTGAAGGCAAACTTGCTGTGAACAGTATGATCATTGATCATGAACTGGTATTGTACTGGAGCTATAGCAACCGTCATTTCAATGCAGAGACTATCCATCAGCTGGCTGCTGATTACCTGTCCCATCTCGAAGATATCATTAAACATTGCATTGGAAGAAGTACTGCTTCATTTACCCCATCTGATTATGGGCTGGGTGATGTAATCAGTTATAATGAGCTGGATCAGTTCATGGATGATGATTATAACGGCAAACAAAGGAAATTGCAACTGGAAAGCATTTTACGTTTAAGTGGTTTACAAGAAGGTATGCTATTCCATAGTCTTTATGATCAGCAGGCAGGTTCATACATTCAGCAGTTTACAGGTGAACTGAAAGAAGCAGATATTCTGGCTTTCACAGACAGCTGGCAGCATTTGCTGAAACAGCACAGTATTTTAAGAAGCGCATTTTATTACGATGTATTCCGGATTCCGGTGCAATGTATTTACAAAGAAGCGCAAATACCGGTGATCCAGCTGGATTTACAGGGCTTAAGTGCTGAGGAACAGGAATTAGCTATTCAGGAGTATAAAAAAGAAGACCTTTTAAAAGGTTTTGACTTTGTATCCGCTCCGCTGATGCGTATCTGTCTGATTCAGCTGGATGAAACCCGTTATCAATTCTGCTTAACCCATCATCATATTTTATTAGATGGCTGGTCTATGCCAGTATTAATGGAAGAATTGCTGACTAATTATGAATATCTGATTAGTAAAAAGGCTATACCCGTTGTTGCAGAAGACCGTTATGAAAATTATATCCGTTATATAGAGCGTCAGGATAAAGAACAGGCAACTGCTTACTGGCGCAATTATCTTGATGGGCTGGAAGAAGCAACCTTACTGCCTTTTATCAATAGCTCATCGGACCGTACAAAAAGTAACAGAGAATACCTGGAAGAAATCCTGCAGCTTGATGCTGAATTCACAACGCGTTTAACACGTTATGCACAGCAAAACCGGGTAACTATCAATACCCTGATGCAGGGAGTCTGGTCATACCTGCTTTACAACTATACGGGCAGGAAAGATGTTGCCTTTGGTATTGTCGTATCTGGCCGTCCTGAAGATTTGCCAGGGGTAGAAAGTGCAATAGGTATGTACATCAACACTTTGCCGCTACATGGAAAAATTGATTTATCACAGGATATTGCAGCAGGATTACAGAAAATACAGGCAGAACAACTAGAAAGCAGAGCTTATCAATATACCAGCCTGAGCGAAGTACAGCGATTATCAGGTATCACAGGAAACCTGTTTGATACATTAATGGTTTTTGAAAATTATCCGGTTAGTCAGGCATTGGCCGCGCAACAATGGAGTTTGCAAATCGAAAACCTGGATGTTGGAGAACAGCATACCAATTATCCGCTGAGTATCATTGTAATGGCCGGAAAAGAGATAGCTGTCCATTTCAGTTATAATGATTTATTAGAGGAGAACTATATCAAACTCATAGCTGGTCACTTTAAGAATGTACTGAACCAGGTAGTTTCTTCAGGAAAGCTGAATTTTAGCGATCTTAACCTGTTGACAACGGCCGAGCAGGGACAGTTGTTAAATGATTTCAATGCAACAGGCATTTCACCATTACCTGACAGAACTGTTATTGCCCGTTTTGCTGAACAAGTGATTCTGCAAAATGACCGCCCGGCTATTATTATGGGAGCAGATTCATGGAGTTACCGTGAACTGGATGAGCAATCGTCTCGTTTTGCGCATTATCTGATTGAAAAAGGAGTAAAACCAGGGGATTTCGTTCCTGTTTGTCAGGAAAGATCGGCCAGTATTGTGATCTCTATCCTCGCTATTGTAAAAGCAGCAGGGGTATATGTTCCGATTGATCCGCGTTATCCGGCCGAACGTATTCAGTATATGTTAACCGATACCGGTGCAGGGTTACTGATCACTAACGAAACCTTATTGACAGGTTTATCTGCAATTATGCCTGATCTGGAGTTAATTAACCCTGAAAACTTACAATTGGATGTTTATGCTACCGTCGCACCGGTTATTCCTGTTACTTTAGAAGATCTGGTTTATGTGATTTATACTTCCGGATCAACCGGGCAGCCTAAAGGTGTACAAAGTACCCATGCCGGACTTTCCAACCTGGTGAGCTGGCATCTGGAATGTTTCGAACTGAACAGCGAAAGTAGAATGACCGCAACAGCGGGAATTGGTTTTGATGTTTTCGGCTGGGAAATATGGCCTGCGCTGAATGCAGGTGCTGCATTGTATATAATCAGTGATGAACAAAGATTGTCGCCATCAGGTTTAGTAACTTATTACCTGGAGGAAAGTATCACACATAGTTTCCTTTCAACTGTTTTAATCCCCGAATTTGTAGCAGCAAGCAGAAATCGTTCATTAGCCTTAAAATACCTGCTTGCGGCCGGAGATAAATTAGCGGCTGTCAACCTGGATGGTTTAGGTTATCAGGTTGTGAATGCTTATGGACCTACAGAAAATAGTGTCATCACTACCAGTTACGTGCTCAGGGCTGCGGATGGAGAAACTTCGCCTCCAATTGGTATCCCGGTAAGCAACACACAATTGTATATTGTAAACGCAGAAAATAAACTCTGTCCTGTTGGTGTAGCCGGAGAACTGTGTATTAGTGGTATCGGTGTATCTACAGGTTATCTGAACCGCAAATCACTAACCGATGAGAAATTTACAGCTAACCCATTCCATCAAAATTGGGGAGCAAGAATGTATCGGAGCGGTGATTTGACCCGATGGTTACCCAATGGGAATATTGAATTTCTGGGCCGTATAGATGATCAGGTTAAAATCCGTGGTTACCGTATCGAGTTAGGGGAGATCGCAAACGTATTACAGCAAAACGCAGCAGTGAAACAGGCTGTGGTATTGGCTAAAACTGACGACAGAGGTAATAAACAATTGGTAGGTTATATTGTACCGGAACATGTTTTTGAAAAAGAAAGCATCATCAGCTATCTGAAAGGCAGGTTACCTGATTATATGATTCCTGCGCTATGGGTTTCTTTAGAAAAACTGCCATTGAACAGTAATGGTAAGGTGGACAGAAAAAAACTGCCTGAACCAAATATAAGCAGCATGCGTAGTTTGAACCATGTTGCACCAGGAAATGCAACAGAACAAACACTGGCAGAAATCTGGCAGGACTTGCTGCGCATAGAGCAGATAGGTATCCATGATAATTTCTTTGAGCTGGGTGGTGATTCAATTATTACCATACAGGCTGTTAGCCGTGCAAAATGGGCTGGTTTAGAATTTCAGCCTAAAGACTTATTTGTAAACCAGACTATTGCCCGTTTAGCTGCACTTTTACAGGTTGCTAAAGCACAGCTGATCAAAGGAGAAGAGGGGGTTTTATGTGGAAACAGCGGGCTGCTGCCTATACAGTCATGGTTCTTTGAGGATGGCGGTACGGTAACTTCTCATTTCAATCAGCAGATTCTATTAAATATAGCGAAGAATACAGCTGCAGCTTTACTTGCTGATGCGGTCAAAAAATTGGTAGAATACCATGATGCGCTGCGTTTTGTTTATCAGCAGACAGCAAATGGCTGGGAACAGCGTTATGGAGATTATGCAGGAGAATTGAAGATCACAGATCTCACAGAAACACCTGCTGATTTATTGGCTGATGCGATTACAACTGAAAGTAATCTTGCACAGCAGAGTTTGAATATCGAAAAAGGTATATTGATCAGGGCTGTTTTGATGCAGACACCGGAAGATGAACCTTATAACCGTTTATTGGTTGTGGTACATCACCTTGCGGTAGATGGCGTGTCGTGGCGGATCTTTTTAGAAGACCTGACTTTATTACTTCAGTCACCGAAACAGGAATTAACTGCTGCTAAAACTCATTCTTACAGACAATGGCAGGAGTCACTTGTGGCATACAGTACCAGCCGCAGTTTATTGGCTCAGGAAGCTTATTGGAAAACAGCTGCACAACAATTTATCCCTTTAAAAACAGAGCAGCAGGATGCGGGTGAAATCAGTGCTGCTGATACTGCAAACTATGTGGTTACTTTAAATAGTAAA
Organism: Pedobacter cryoconitis; assembly: GCF_014200605.1. Lineage (GTDB taxonomy): Bacteria > Bacteroidota > Bacteroidia > Sphingobacteriales > Sphingobacteriaceae > Pedobacter > Pedobacter cryoconitis_B. The sequence goes on from NZ_JACHCE010000001.1 coordinate 1,300,920, forward strand.
CAAACACAGCGTTTATTACAGGAAGTTCCAAAAGCCTATCATACCGAAATCAATGATATCCTGTTAAGTGCACTGGCGTTAACTTTATCGGAATGGAATGGGCAAAGTAAGGTGTCAATTGGTTTAGAAGGTCACGGCCGTGAAGATATTGGTGCAGATAGCGATACCAGTCATACTATTGGCTGGTTCACGACGCTTTATCCGGTATTACTGGAAGTTGGAACAGCAAGAGGATCAGCTAGCGTAATCAAAAACATTAAAGAACAATTACGCCGGATCCCTGTAAAAGGTATCGGATATGGCGTCTTGAAATATATCAGTAAATCTCCTTTGCTGCAAAGCAAAGACCCATGGGATGTGGTGTTCAATTATCTTGGACAATGGGATAATGCTGCGGGTGGAGACGGGCATTTGTCTGCTGCTAAAGAAGATACCGGGGCTGCTGCAGGAGATGACTTCATTTTCCGTGATAAACTCGCTATCAATAGTTCGGTTCGCAATGGCGAACTGGTTATTGACTGGGGATATAGTGCTAAACACTTTACCGCAGCAGGAATTCAGAAAATGGGTGAGTCTTATTTGTCCTATTTACAAACCCTGATTGATCATTGCGTAACTCAGGATACAACTATTTATACGCCTTCAGATTATGGGCTTGGTGACTCAGTTACTTATCAGGAGCTGGACAGCTTCCTGGATGAAAATTATCTTCAGACAACACGCAGAAATCAGGTAGAACGGATTTATCCATTAAGTGGTTTACAGTCTGGTATGTTATTCCACGGTCTTTATGACGGTGAAGCGGGTAACTACGTAGAACAATTTACCTCAGTACTGAATGCTGTTGATGAAGCAATTTTCATAAAGAGCTGGAATTGGGTGATGCAGAGACATACGATTCTGCGCAGTGCTTTCTATGCGAATACTTTTAATATCCCTGTGCAATGTGTTTATAAAGAGGTAGCTATGCCGTTAACGGTTTTTGACTATCGCCATATGGATGATACGGCACAAGAAACAGCGATTCAGGAATATGCTGCTGCCGATCGTTTAGGGGGTTTTGATTTTACAACAGCTCCGCTGATGCGTGTTTGTCTGTCAAAACTGGACGATAACCGCACACATCTGCTTTGGACATTCCATCATATCCTACTGGATGGTTGGTCTATGCCAATTTTATTACAGGAACTGCTCGAAATATATGAAGCTTTAGTGACAGATCAGGCAACACCTGCATTGACTGAAGACCGTTATGAAGATTATATCCGTTATATCCGTCAGGACGATAATGGAAAGGCAGAAGCACATTGGAAAAAATACTTACAGCATATTACAACAGGTAGTTTGCTTCCTTTTGTAAATACTACCGCTGACCGTACCAAAGGGATCGGGGCTTCCAGTTTAAAACAACTCTTTGTCAGTGCAGAAACAACTACTTTATTAGCTGCTTATGCGCAACGGAATCATATTACTTTAAATACTTTAATGCAAGGTGTATGGGCTTATTTATTAGCACAGTATACCGGGCGTAACGAAGTATCTTATGGGGTAACCGTATCTGGCCGTCCGGAAGCATTACCGGGAATTGAACAGGCCGTAGGTATGTATATCAATACATTAATACTCACAGCTACTATAACTGAATCCCCGCTGTCAGAATGGTTACAGTCCTTACAGGTGACCCAACTGGATAACCGTGAATACCAGTATACCCCATTGAACGAGGTGAAACGCTGGGCTGCTGCAGAAGGAGAATTGTTTGATACTTTATTGGTTTTTGAAAACTATCCGGTTAGTGAGGTTCTGGCTGCACGTACCTGGAAATTGCAACTGGATGATGTGAAGGTTACTTCACAAACCAATTATCCTTTATGGCTGGTTATTATGGCCGGAGCGGAAATCACAATCCGTTTTGAATACAATACCGGGTTACTGAATGAAGACCAGGTGAATAGGATTGCAGGTCATTTTGACCAGGTCTTATTACAACTGGCAAATCCGGATGTGGTTACACCAGGAGATCTTGTTTTACTAACGGATAATGAACGCGGTGAACTTGCTTTATTTAACAGTAAAACTGTCCCTTATGCAGAGGAAGAAACCTTTGTCAGTTTATTTGCCGCACAGGTTATCCGTACGCCAAATGCGACTGCGCTGGTTTATGAAAAGGATTCGGTTACTTATCAGGAGCTTGATGAACGCACTAATCAGCTTGCACATCAGCTGCAAAGTAAAGGAATAAGGGCAGGGGCATTTGTACCTTTATGTATCGAACGCTCTCTGGATATGATTGTCGGGCTTATCGGGATACTGAAAGCAGGTGCTGCCTATGTTCCTGTTGATCCTGATTTTCCGCAGGACAGAATTAACCATATGCTGGCCGATACCGCTGCTACTATAATTGTAACCAGTAGTACTTGTCTGAATTTGCTGATCGAAAGCAATGCTGAGGCAATTATCCTGGATAAGGCTATATTGGGAGAATATCCGGTTACCGCGGTAAAGGAATCTGTTGATGCTTCCGGTCCGGTATATGTAATTTATACTTCTGGCAGTACAGGCAAATCAAAAGGAGTAATCCTTACCCACCGGAATCTTGCAGATTATTTAGCAGGTTTACAGGATGCACTTCCAATAGCAGAATGCCGTTCATTCGGTCTGATGTCCAGTATCGCTACCGATTTGGGGAATACAGTATTGTTTACTGCATTCTTGAATGGAGGGGCTTTACATCTATTCTCTAAAGCAGCAATTACAGATCCATATCAACTGAAAAGCTATCTTTCTGAAAACCCGGTAGACTGTATTAAAATTGTTCCGTCGCATTGGAAAGCGCTTGCAATGCCTGATTTCTTATTGTTGCCGGAAAAACTGCTCATTTTTGGAGGAGAGGCACTTTCAGTAGAATTGATTAATAAAATCAGGGATTATGGAAGTAATTGTACGGTTGTTAACCATTACGGGCCTACAGAAACTACAATTGGTAAGCTATTACATATAGTGAAAGCCGGTTATCCATACCAGGAAAATATCCCGGTAGGTAAACCATTCTCTAATACCAAAGTATATGTTGTGAATGCCAGCGGACAATTATGTCCGGTAGGCGTACCCGGAGAATTACTCATCGGAGGAGACGGGGTTGCATCCGGGTATCTGAACAATACAGAATTATCAGCAGAGAAGTTCATCAATGACCCATTCTCTGAGACTAGCGGTATCCGTTTCTATCGTACAGGAGATACGGTTAAATATTTAGCTGACGGTAATATTCTGTTTATCGGACGTGTTGATGACCAGGTTAAAATCAGAGGTTACCGGATAGAGCTGGGAGAAATAGAAACTGCACTGGCCGGATGCGTAGAATATGTTCATCAGGCTGTTGTACTGGCAAGACCAGACGATGCGGGTAATAAGCGTTTAGTGGGTTACATTGTGCCTGAGGGTGATTATAACAAAGATGCAATTGTCGCTTATCTGAAAAACAGGTTGCCGGATTATATGATCCCGTTACTTTTTGTGGAACTGGAAAAAATTCCGCTGACAGCTAATGGAAAGGTTGATAAACGTGCTTTACCTGAGCCTGATGTCAATACCTTAATAGCTAATGATTATGTAGCGCCGCGTAACGAAACAGAAAATACATTAATTGCGATCTGGCAAGAAGTATTACGTCTGGATAAAATAGGTGTGCACGATAACTTCTTTGAACTGGGGGGAGATTCTATTATTACCATTCAGGTAGTAAGCAGAAGCAGAAGAAGCGGTTACGTGTTATCACCTAAAGATATATTTACCTGTCAGACTGTTGCCCGTTTATCGGCACAGCTTGCTGTACAGGAAAGCAATAAAGTAAATGCAGAGCAGGAAACCCTTTCTGGAAATAGTGGGTTACTGCCCATCCAGCAAAAATTCCTGAATGGTCTTAATCCTGTCAAATCATTCTATAACCACCATATCACGTATGCAATAAATAAAGAGGTTGCTATTGAGGTATTAGCTGCAGCAGTCGCTGATCTTGCAAATTATCATGATGCGGTTCGTTTCGCCTATCAGCAGACAGCAGCAGGGTGGGAGCAGGTTTATACTGCTCAGGCTGCGGGACTTGAGGTTATTGACCTGCAAGATAAGGATGCAGGGGAATTCAGTTTAGCACTTGCTGAACAAACAGCGCGCTATCAGGAAAGTCTTGAGCTGGAAACAGGCATTTTATTCCGTGCGGTGTTATTCCTGTCGCCACTGGCAGAACATCAGTTACTGTTTATTATTCATCACCTTGCGGTAGATGGGGTTTCATGGCGTATCCTTTCTGATGACCTTGAATTGTTGTTGCAGCATCCGGGACAACCGGCAGTAGCAGTATTGGGTGCTAAAACAAGTTCTTATCGTCAATGGTATGCAGCTTTAGCAGCTTATGGCGACAGCCGTAGTTTACAGCGTCAGCAGGATTACTGGAAAGAGGTTTCAGGACAATACGTGCCTTTAAGGACTGATCATCAAACAGAAGAGGTGATCAGTATTTCAGACATGGATACTGTGGTGGTTCAGCTGGATAGTTTAACTACCGGCAAACTCCTTCATGATATTTCATCAGTTTACCATACAGAAATCAATGATCTGCTGTTAAGTGCTCTGGCGCTTACTTTAGCTGACTGGAACAAAACCTCAAAAATTTCTATCGGACTGGAAGGTCATGGCCGTGAAGAAATTACACAGGATATCGATACCAGTCGTACTGTGGGTTGGTTTACCACCATTTACCCGGTGCTGCTGGAAACCACAAATGATCATGTCCTGTTAATTAAACAGGTAAAAGAAACATTAAGACAAATCCCTGATAAAGGATTGGGTTATGGGGTGTTGAAATACATCAGTCAGAACAAGCCCTTACAGGCTAATGATCCCTGGGATGTGCAATTCAATTACCTGGGACAAGCTGGTGCGGGCAAAGTTACAGGTAAACTTGCTCACCCTCAATGGGAAACATTCGGTTCGGCCATAGGCGGTCAGACTCCTGTTTCGCAGCCGCTTTCTGTGTTAGGGATTATTCAGGATGATAAACTAGCGTTATACTGGAGTTACAGCAACAAACATTTTAACAGCGAAAGCGTAGAAGAAATGGCTGCGGCTTATCTGAAAAACCTGGAGTCACTGATCAATCACTGCAGTGCACAGCAGCAAACAAATCATTATACCCCTGCTGATTTTGGATTGGCAGGATCAGTGAGTATTGCAGAACTGGACCAGTTCCTGGACCTGGATTTCAAAGGGAAACCGCGCAGGGAACAAATAGAAAGTATTTATAGATTAAGCGGTTTACAGGAAGGAATGCTGTTTCACGGGATATTTGATGAGCAGACCAGCTCTTCTTATGTTGAGCAGTTTTCAGGAGAGTTAACCGATCTGGATACTGAGGCTTTCATCCAAAGCTGGAATTACTTACTGAAACAACATTCTATACTCAGAAGTGGTTTCTATGCCAATGCTTTTGCAATCCCTGTTCAATGTGTTTACAGGGAAATTGAAATGCCGGTTACACTGGTTGATTACAGCGATAAGACCGCTAAACAACAACAGAAAGCTATCAGGAACTATGAAAAAGCAGATCTGAAACAAGGATTTGACTTTACCGGGGCTCCGCTGATGCGCATCTTCCTGATGAAGCTAAGCGAAACCAAATACCACCTTTGCTGGACTTATCACCACATTCTAGTAGATGGATGGTCTATGTCAGTATTGATGGGGGAATTATTGAAAGCCTATGAACTACTAAAGGCAGGTAAACAATTGCCTGTTCCGGCAACTGACCGTTATGAAGACTATATCCGTTATATCGAAAGCCGTGATTCAGATAAAGGAGAAGATTACTGGCGCAATTATCTGGCAAATGTGAGTGAAGGTACTTTGCTGCCATTTATCAGTGCAAATACAGATCGTAACAAAGGGATAGGCGCATACCGTACGCATCACCTGGTGTTGGATACGCAAACGGCTTCCCGTTTATCGGGATACGCACAGCGTCACCGGATCACGATGAATACACTGGTACAGGGTGTATGGGCTTACCTTTTGTATAGATATACCGGTCGTACTGAAGTCACTTATGGGGTAACCGTATCCGGAAGGCCTGATAATTTAGCAGGTGTGGAACATGCAGTAGGGATGTATATCAATACGTTGCCGTTCCATGCCCGTATGGACGAATTACAGGCTGTGGCCGCATGGCTGCAAACGATCCAGGGTGAGCAGCTGGAAAGCCGTGAATATCAGCATATGGCATTGAATGAGATTCAGCGCAAAGCTGGTATTCCGGGAGATCTTTTTGACAGTTTACTGGTATATGAAAATTATCCAAGCAGTCCGGTAGCAAGTCAATCGCTAAGTTTACAGGTTGATCATGCACGAAAAGAAGAGCATACAAATTATCCGCTTGGTATAGCTGTAATGGTTGCAGAAGAAATCACAGTTCATTTTAGTTATAATACTACATTGATCGCTCAGGGGTATATGGAAGCGATTGCCGGTCATTTTGAAAAAGCTATATTGGCTATGACCAGTGCAGACCATCTCTTGTTGAAAGACATTGAAATACTCTCTGCCTTTGAAAAACAGCAACTGATCCATACTTTCAATGATACTGCCTCAGTTTTCCCTGAATCAAATACAATTATCGATCAGTTCAATGCCCAGGTAGCCCGAACACCAAATGCCCCTGCGTTTATTACAGATCAGGTCACAATGACCTATCAGGAACTGGATCAGCAGGCGGGCCGTCTGGCAAATTACCTGCTTGACCGGGGTGTTGGCGCAGAAACACTGGTTCCGTTATGTCTGGAAAGATCTCCGGAAATGGTGATCAGTATTATGGCCATCCTCAAAGCAGGTGCAGCTTATGTGCCAATAGATCCTGATTATCCACAAGACAGAATCCGTTTCATGCTTGAAGATACTGCTGCGACTGTAATGATCAGCAGCAGTCAGTCTGCAGATTCATTGCCGGCAGAAGGGCTTCATGTGATCAGGCCGGATGCAGAATGGGAGCAGATCAACAAATATGACACGGTTGTCAATGTCCCTTTAAGTGCAGATAACCTGGCTTATGTGATTTATACTTCCGGTTCTACAGGTAAACCAAAAGGTGTGCTGATAGCGCATAAAGGTGTGGTTAGTTTGGCTTTAAGTCAGAAAAATGCACTGCATCTTACTGAGGGGACCAGGTGTCTGCAATTCGCTTCTTTTGGTTTTGATGCATCCTGCTATGAAGTATTTAATACCCTGCTGAGCGGAGGGATATTGATTTTACCACAAAAAGAAGACTTGCTTTCTGAGGATAGTTTTGGTGCTTTCGTCCAAAGACATGGTGTAGAGGTGGTTCTTTTACCGCCGTCTTATCAGCATATTGTTAAAGACGTTTTAGGGCCGATTACTACAATCATATCGGGAGGGGAAGCATTAAACAGAGAAGATACACGTTATATCAGTGCTACGGGGGTACGTGTGCTTAATGCCTACGGCCCTACAGAAAATACAGTAGTGACAACGCTGACCGATCAGCCTATACAGGAAGATAATGTGGTGGTGATCGGTAAACCCATAGCAAATGTACAGGCTTATATCAGGTCTGAAAACGGACAATTATGTCCGGTAGGTGTTGCCGGTGAACTTTGTGTGGGTGGTATTGGTGTTGCCCGCGGTTATCTGAACCGCCCGGAACTAACAGCCGAAAAATTCATTGCAGATCCTTATTCAGCTCATGCCGGTGCCCGTTTATACCGTACAGGTGACCTTGCACGCTTCTTGCCGGATGGTAATATCGAATATCTGGGACGTATTGACGACCAGGTAAAAGTTAGGGGGTTCCGTATCGAACTGGGTGAAATTGAATCAGTACTGCAACTCTGCGGTTTGGTTAATGCAGCGGTTGTTGCTGTTAAGCCTGATCTGAATGGAAACAGCAGATTAATAGGTTATATTATTCCTGAGGGTGACTTTGACAAGGGAGCTATTATCGCTTACCTGAAAGAAAAGCTTCCGGAATATATGATACCTGCTACGCTGTTGCCAATAGCAAAAATACCTTTAACCCCTAATGGGAAGGTCGATAGGAAAGCCCTTCCGCAGCCGGATAATAATACTTTAACAACAGGTAATTATACTGCCCCGCGAAATATACTGGAAGAAAACCTTGCACTCATCTGGCAGGATTTACTGTCTGTATCAAAAGTTGGTATATATGATGACTTCTTTGAGCTTGGCGGTCATTCCCTGCTTGCTATGCGGGTTATTTCGGCACTTCGTAAAACATTGCAGGTCGAAATAACGGTTAAAGCCTTATTCACACATAAAACAATAGCAGAATTAGCTGTTCATATCAGCGGACAGGCTCCGCACACAGCCAGAACAACTATTGAGAAAAAAATAAGACCTGATTATATCCCGCTTTCTTTCAATCAGGAAAGACTATGGTTTATTGATCAGTTAGAAGGAAGTATACATTATCATATTCCTGCTGCATTGAGATTAAAAGGGCAGCTCAATAGAGTAGCTCTGGAACAGGCTATACGTCAGTTGATTAATCGGCATGAGGTATTGAGGACTGTGATGCTGGAAGAAGATGGAAAGGCCCGGCAGCATGTACTGGCAGAATATTTATGGCAATTACAAGTAACAGATTTAACAAATCAGCAGCAGGATTCCTTGCATGATAATATCCGTGAGCTGATTATGACGCCATTTAATCTGGCTGCAGACCATATGCTTCGGGCAAATCTGATCTTACTGGATACTGAAGATTCTGTATTGGTATTGACCATGCACCATATTGCTGCTGACGGTTGGTCGGTAAGTATCCTGGTTAATGAGCTTGCAGCTTATTATGAGGCTTTTACTTCTGGTAAAGTGCTTGAATTACCTGAATTAGCTATCCAGTATGCAGATTTCGCGATCTGGCAAAGAGAACAGCTGACTCCGGTAGTACTGGATAAACAGCTGGCTTACTGGAAAAAGCAATTGAGTGGTACAGAGCCCCTTCAATTGCCGGCAGATTTTCAACGCCCGGCAATGCAGAGTAAAAATGCCGCCAGCTATGCTTTCGTGATTAAACCTGAGATACTGGAGCAGCTTCATTTACTTTCACGTAAACAGGATGCAACGCTATTTATGACTTTGCTGGCTGTTTTCAAAGTATTGTTGTCACGTTACAGCGGACAGGAAGATGTTTGTGTAGGTACTTCTATTGCAGGCAGGGTACAGCAGGAAACTGAAAACCTGATTGGATTCTTCGTGAATACACTGGCCCTTCGCAGTCACCCTGATATGAATGTTTCTTTCAAAACATTTATTCAGCAGGTCAAAGAAACTACATTGGATGCTTATGAAAACCAGGAACTGCCATTTGAAAAAATAGTAGAAGCGGTTGTGAAAGAAAGAGATCTGAGCCGTACGCCTTTATTCCAGGTGATGTTTGAATTACATAATACACCTGAAATGCCTGAATTGAGTTTGGGAGAAGTTATGGTCTCACAAGAAGACATTGATTCGGCTACTGCTCAGTTTGACATGACTGTAAACATGCTGGAAAGCAACGGAGAGTTAAACGGGTATATCACTTATTGTACTGATCTGTATAGTGAAGCTACTATTAAGCGATTAAGTATACACTTCGAAACTTTGTTGAATGCGGTTATTGCTTCACCAGATAGTCTTTTGGGACAACTTTCTATGCTCACCAGCGCAGAACAGGAGCAATTGCTGAATGTGTTTAACGATACAGCCACTGTTTATCCGCATGAACAAACAGCGGTCAGTATTTTTGAGGCACAGGTTTTAAGAAGCCCTGCATCGCCTGCCCTGGTTTTTGAAAATCAGGTTTATACTTATCAGGAATTAAATGAGCGTTCTAACCAGCTTGCGGGCTACCTGCGCAGCAAAGGGATTACAATTGACGCATTAGTGCCTATTTGTCTGGATCGTTCGTTAGAAATGGCCGTAGCGATTTTAGGTGTTCTCAAAGCAGCAGGGGCTTATGTTCCGATTGATCCGGGTTATCCTGAAGACAGGATCAGCTTCATGCTTGAAGATACGAATGCTTCGGTTGTAATTACAACCAGCGACCTGAAAACAAGTATCGGGGCTTTTGCTTCAGCAGATACAGTTTTACTGGATACTGATTGGGAGAAAATCAGCACCTGGGCGGTTACCGCACCATTGAATCCTGCCAGACCCGCAGACCTGGCTTATGTGATTTATACTTCTGGTTCAACCGGCAAACCTAAAGGGGTTATGGTGGAACATGCAGGGATGTTGAATCACCTGTATGCTAAAATCAATGATTTACAATTAACAGCAGAAACGGTGGTTGCTTTTACCGCTTCTTATACTTTTGACATTTCCGTCTGGCAGTTGTTCTCAGCATTGCTTTGCGGTGGTAAAACAGTGATCTATTCTTCGGCAGGAATCCTGGAGCCAGCGCTACTGATTGATGCAGTTGAAACTGATGGGGTTACAATTTTGGAATTGGTTCCATCTTATTTAAATGCTGTTTTACAGGAGAATATATCAGTTCACCTCAACAAATTATCTTACTTACTGGTTACTGGTGAAGCAGTCAGTCAGCCTTTACTGGCACAGTGGTTTGCCCATCCGCACTATGGGCGTATCCCTGTTGTGAATGCTTACGGACCAACCGAAGCATCGGATGATATCTGTCATCATATCATGTATGAGACGCCATTACGGATCAGTGTTCCTGTGGGTAAACCGGTACAGAATATGCGTATTTATGTGCTATCTTCCGGCGATCAGCTTTGCCCTGTGGGTGTACCAGGTGAGATCTGCGTAGCTGGGATTGGTGTGTCCAGAGGCTATCTGAACAGGCCTGATCTGACTGCCTCGCGTTTTGTAAATACGCCATTTGAAGAAACAGGCAGGATGTACCGTACCGGAGATTTAGGCCGCTGGTTACCTGATGGCACAGTTGAATATCTGGGCCGTATGGATGACCAGGTTAAAATCCGTGGTTTCCGTATCGAGCTTGGAGAGATCGAAAATGTCTTACAGCAGAACGAGGCTATCTTACAGGCAGCTGTCATTGTAAAAACAGATGAGAGTGGGAATAAACGTTTGGTCGCTTATGTAGTAGCAGAAGGTGTTTTTGACCGTGAAGGGACTGTGAGCTGGTTAAAAAATCATTTACCGGAGTATATGGTCCCCGGGCTTTTTGTTGCGCTTGATGAATTACCGTTAACAGGAAATGGTAAAATAGACCGTAAAGGTTTACCCGATCCTGATATGGGTTCTTTACAGACGGGTGCTTATACCGCTCCGCGTAACGGGCAGGAAGTTATCCTGGCCGGCATCTGGCAAGAGCTGTTGCATATCCCTAAAGTGGGTATTTATGATAACTTCTTTGAGCTGGGAGGAGATTCCATTATTACGATTCAGGTAGTTAGCCGTGTACGCCGCGCAGGTTTCAGTATGCATCCGCGTGATTTATTTATCCATCAGACCATAGCTGGTTTATCGGCTTGTATGGCGGCAGAATCAGAAAGTGCTTCTTCTGGTGAACAAGGTTTATTAGAAGGGGAGAGTGGTTTACTGCCTATTCAGCAACATTATTTTGAATCTGGAAACAAGGAACTGTCTCATTATAACCAGAGCGTTTTCTTCAGTATCGATAAAACCGTCACTTCATCAAGGCTAAATGAAATTATCAATCAGCTGGTTGCCGCACATGACGCCCTGCGTTTTACTTATGAGCAGACAGGAGAGGGTTGGAAACAGGTTTACGGCATATCATCCGGATCACTTGAGATCAATGATCTGAGGAGCTTAAAATCGTCAGAACTGGCACAAACTATTGCTGCACATAATGACAGATATCAGGCCAGTCTGAATATCTTAAAGGGCACACTTTTACGTGCCGTACATATTCTTACTCCGCAGACCACACCACAAAACCGCTTATTGCTGGTGATCCATCACCTTGCGGTAGATGGCGTTTCGTGGCGTATCCTGCTGGAAGACTTTGAACAGTTATTGGCACACAAACCATTACCTCAGTATAAGACTGCTTCTTACCGTCAGTGGCATCAGGCATTAGTGAATTACAGCGCCAAAAAAACGGTGCAGAATCAACGCGGGTACTGGGAAACAGTAGCCGCATCTGCCAGCCCGGTGCGTACCTCTCATGTCTGGCCGGGAGTGATAACCGGAGCAGAAATAAAACGGCATACGACGAAATTAGATGCCTTGCATACCCGCCGGTTATTGCAGGATGTACCCCGTGCATACCACACTGTAATCAATGACTTATTACTAACCGCACTAGCACAAACTTTAGCGGACTGGAATAAACATTCCACTGTGGTGATTGGTTTGGAAGGTCATGGCAGGGAAGACTTTATTCCGGGTGCTGACATCAGCCGTACGGTTGGCTGGTTCACCAGTTTATACCCGGTTATGTTGTCCGTTACTGCAGATGCAGATCCTGGTTTACAGCTGAAACATATTAAAGAACAACTTCGTTTAGTTCCTGATAAGGGGCTGGGTTACGGAGTTTTAAAATATATAGATAAGATTCCTGCCTTACAGGGGGCCGATCCGTGGGAAGTTGAGTTTAACTACCTTGGGCAAATGGATAACATGGCTCAGCAAGAAGGCAGTTCATTGCTGTCAGGCGCCTCTGAGTCTTCGGGTAAAGCCATGTCCGACAGTCATCCTGTCAGGGAACTATTGTCGATAAACAGTGTGGTACAGGATGGGGAATTGCAGGTAAACTGGAGTTTTAGCAGCCGTCATTTTACCCCGGATGCCATTGCAGAAATGTCATTGGCTTACCTGGAGAATCTGGAAAACCTGATTGCACATTGTATCACAGTAGAGACTCCGGTATTCACTCCGTCAGATTATAATCTGGGTGAAGAAATCACCAGCCAGGAGCTGGATAAATTCCTGGATGCAGACCATCATGGGGCACCGCGGAAATTGCAGCTGGAGAGTATGTCCCGTTTGAGTGGTTTACAGGAAGGTATGCTTTTTCATAGTCTGTATGATGATCATGCGGGTGCCTATATTGAACAATTTACAACAGTCCTTACGGGCGTTGAACCAGAAATTTTTACTAAAAGCTGGGAGCAGCTACTACGTAACCATAGCATTCTGCGCAGTGGGTTTTATTACAATGAATTCAAAATACCTGTACAATGCGTTTACCGTGACGTGAAAATACCTGTCAATATAGTGGATTGCAGAGGAATGAGCAAAGAAGAACAGGAGGAATACATTCATAATTATGAACAGGCCGACCGTTTACAAGCTTTTGATCTGACCGCTGCGCCACTGATGCGTATTTATCTGATCCGTTTAGAAGAGAACCGTTACAGGTTATTCTGGACCTATCATCACGTGCTGCTGGACGGCTGGTCGCTTGCTGTATTGATGATGGAGCTGGTTCAGGTTTATGAGCAACTGTTTACCGGAAAAACCGCGTTACCATTTGCTGAAGACCGTTATGAAGATTATATCCGGTATATAGAACGTCAGGATAAAGAAGAAGCAACAGCCTACTGGAAGAAATATCTGAATGGTCTGGACGAGCCGGGCTTACTGCCTTTTATCAGTGTGACCGCAGACCGTACCAAAGGAATTGGTTTGTATAAAAATGAAAAGCTTCACTTTGACCGGGAAACGACCACCGAAATTACCCGTTATGTACAGCGTAACCACATTACCGTAAACACGTTAATGCAAGGGGTATGGGCATACCTGTTATCCCGTTATACCGGAAATAAAGATGTGGTATATGGGGTGATTGTTTCAGGCCGCCCTGATGATCTGGCAGGAGTAGAACAACGGGTAGGGATGTATATCAATACCCTGCCATTGCGTGCCTCTACAGAAACCTCAAAGCCAGTTTCAGCCTGGTTACAGGACATACAGTCCGATCAGATCAGCAGCCGTAACTACCAGTATACCACATTAAATGATATCCGCAGGTGGTCTGCGGTATCAGGAGAATTATTTGATACGCTGCTGGTATTTGAGAATTATCCTGTAGATAAAGCACTTTCGACAAAATCATGGAAGCTTGAAACTGAAGATGTGAGCATGAATGAACAGGGCAATTATCCGTTCGGTTTGATCATAGGAAGTGGTGAAGTGACCAATATTACTTTTAATTACAACAGTACGCTGCTGGATACCGCCTTTGCAGCAGCTATTGCCGGACATTTTAAAACGGCATTACTATACATTATAGCGCAAGAAAATGCCACGTTAAACGATGTTGAGATACTATCAGAGGCCGAAAAGTCTAAGCTATTAAAAGGTTCATCCGGTAGTTCATTTGCTTATCCTGCTGATAAAACAATAACTGATCTTTTTGAAGAACAGGTATTCAGGCTGCCTTCGGCAACTGCGGTGATTTTTGAAGATAGAAAGCTTACTTACTGTGAATTGGATGAGCTTTCCAATAAACTGGCTAATCACCTGGTGGGTATGGGTGCAAAACACGATACGCTGATCCCGTTGTTTATAGAAAGATCTCCTGAAATGCTGGTGGGCATACTTGCTGTAATGAAGGCAGGGGCAGCTTATGTGCCAATTCTTCCGGATTCGCCGGCAGAACGTACTGCTTATATCCTTTCGGACATAGGCGCAACGATGGTATTGAGCAGTACAGCAAGTGCAGCTTCCTTACCGGTAACAGGTTTACCTGTTATCTTACTGGATGACAGCGAATCACTATTGGCGGAATACGCCTTAACGGCACCGTCAGTTAAGCGTTCATCTGCTGATCTGGCTTATGTAATCTATACTTCCGGTTCAACAGGCCTGCCAAAAGGAGTATTGGTAGAGCATGGCGGAGTAGTCAATCTGGTGAGCTATCTGAGCGAGAAAAACAGTATGGACAGCAGGGATAAAGTTTTGCTGTTCTTTAACTATAATTTTGATGCTTCGGTAGAGCAGATCTTCCTTGCCTTATTCAACGGTGCTGCAGTGGTACAGCTGGATGAAGCAACGCGTTTAGATCCCTCAGCACTTGAAAATCTGTTGATTAGTGAGAAAATTACCCAGATTGCTGCGAGTCCCGGGTTCCTGGAGACCATGAATGCGGGAAGCTATGGCGGGCTTAGACGCGTCATTTCAGGTGGAGAATACTGCCGTGTTTCACTGGCAGAAAAATGGAAACCCTATGTAGCATTCTACAACCACTACGGGCCTACAGAAACTTCAATTGCAGCCCTCAGATATGAATATCCGAAAAATGATGTACCGCATCAGGAGGGAGTGCCGATTGGCCGTCCTGTAGGCAATACGCGGGCTTATCTGCTGGATGATCAATTGCGTTTGGTTCCGGCAGGGGTAACAGGGGAGCTGTATATCGCTGGTGTACAGGTGACCAGGGGTTATCTGAATCTTCCCGAACAAACAGCGGCGAGCTTTAGTGCAGATCCTTTTGTAAGCGGAGAACGCATGTATAAAACCGGAGATGTCTGCCGGTTACTGCCCGACGGTAACCTGACTTATGTAGGCCGTAACGACGATCAGGTGAAAATCCGTGGTTTCAGAATTGAATTGGGTGAGATCGTTAATGCGCTGGAACAGAGTGGGCTGGTGGCCCAGGGAATTGTAATCGCCAGACAGGATGATTATGGAAATAAACGCCTGGTTGGTTATGTTGTTCCTGGAAATGTGGCATTTGATCAGGATGCTGTAATGCTGTTCCTGAAAAGCAGGTTGCCCGACTACATGGTCCCGGCCATATGGGTTGTATTGGATCAGCTTCCATTAACCAGCAATGGTAAAATCGACAAGCGGGCGCTTCCTGATCCTGATATGAATGCGATGGTGGCGAATGAATATGTTGCTCCGCGAAATGAACTGGAACAAAATCTGGCCGTGATCTGGCAGGAACTGCTTGGATTAGCGCGGGTTGGTGTTCATGACCACTTCTTTGAACTGGGCGGGCATTCGTTGCAGGTCATGCGTATGATTTCAGCTATCCGTAAAGAAATGCAGGTAGAAGTGTCTGTAAGGACGCTATTTGAACTCACAACGATCGATGCACTGGCTAAATATATCCAGATCAATAACAACGACCTGGACGATGAAGATTCCACAACAATAGAATTATAAACCTAAGAACCCTTACCTCATAAAAAACATAATTATGCCCAATTTTAATTTAATTGATGTAGTAGAGCTGCTAAATAAAGCGAATAATGTCGGTATCAAGATTACTCTGGATGACGACAAGCTAAAAATTAAGATGCACAAAGATCAGGTGATAGATAGCAGTTTGATGGATGAGTTGAAACTGAGGAAAGAACATCTGATTACTTATTTCAAAAAGCATAGCGCTGCCGCGGTTATTGCTGATGAAAATAAAATTGTACCCTTTGAAAGGGGTACAATCAAACATATCCCGCTTTCTTCTGGCCAGGAACGTCTTTGGTTTCTGGATCAGCTGGAAGGCAGTACGGCCTATCATCTCCAAACGGTCTTAAGGCTTAAAGGGAAGCTTGATCAGCAGGCACTGGAATTTGCGCTCAACGGGATTGTCAACCGCCACGAAGTCTTAAGAACCGTAATACTGGCAGAAGACGGGAAACCATATCAGCATATTTTGCCTGAAAATGGCTGGAACCTGTCTGTTGTTGATGATCTGATCTATAAGAACAATCCGGAAGCTTTGCGTGCAGGGATTAAAGAACTCACAGATGCACCGTTTAACCTGGCTGCTGACCATATGTTACGCGCTTATCTGATTGTGCTTGGTGAAGAAGAATATGTGCTACTGGTTACGATGCACCATATTGCCTCAGATGGCTGGTCTATGGGGGTTATTGTGAATGAACTGATCGAATTTTATAATGCCGGTACAGAAAAAAGGCAGGCAGAATTGCCTGTGCTGGAAATACAGTACGCAGATTACGCCGTATGGCAGCGGGAAAAGGTTTCCCCGCAGATAGAAAAATTCCACCTGGATTACTGGAAAAAGAAATTAAATGGGGTAGCTACCTTATTTTTACCTGCTGATTACCCTCGTCCGGCAGTACAAAGTTCAAAAGGTGCGGTAAGTGAGTTCAGTTTTGGCTTAGCACTGGCAGAAAAACTGCAGGCCTTGTCCCGCAGTCATGATACGACCTTGTTTATGACCTTACTGACTGCATTTAAGGTCTTGTTATACCGTTATACCGGGCAGGATGATATTTGTGTAGGTACACCTACTGCGGGGAGGACACAGCAGGAATTAGAAGGTTTAGTTGGTTTTTTTGTAAATACACTGGCATTGCGCAGTGATTTGAGTGAAAATCCATCGTTTGAAGCTTTATTACAACAGGTCAAAGATACCACACTGAGTGCTTACCAGCATCAGGACCTTCCCTTAGAGAAGATAGTGGAAGCTGTTGTAAAAGAGCGTGATCTGAGCCGTAATCCATTGTTTCAGGTATGTTTCACTTTGGTGAATACCTCTGGTGATGGTGATTTGAAACTTCAGGAGGTAGAACTTTCTGCAGAACCAATGGAGCTGACCAAAATACAATTCGATTTTACACTTACGCTCAGAGAAACTGCAGAAGGCCTTTCGGGGGCAGTTGAATACAGTACAGATCTTTACCGGGAAGAAACGATTTCCCGTATGGTTGGTCATCTTGAGCTATTGCTGAACGCAATAGCAGAGAATCCGGTCACCAGGATTTGCGATCTGGAAATGCTGAGTACAACTGAAGAACAATTACTGCTTTCTTTTAATGAAACAGCTGCTGATCATGGGCTTGAACCCGGGACTACTTTATTGGATGCCTTTGCGATACAGGTTGAACATGCGCCTGACGCGATTGCGATCGTGTTTGAAGAGCAGTCTTTGAGTTATAAAGAATTAGATGAGCAGGCTAACCAGCTTGCACATTATCTGGCTGTTAAAGGGGTGACCACAGAGACCCTGGTTCCTATCTGTTTAGGCAGGTCTCTGGAAATGATTATAGGGATTTTTGGTGTCCTGAAAGCAGGGGCAGCCTATGTGCCTATCGATCCGGACTATCCGGCATCAAGAATCAGTTATATTTTAGAAGATACCGCGGCCAGCGTAATTATTACGGATGGGAATAGTAAACCAAAATTACCGGCTCTGGCAGGTCACATTGAAGTGATTGCACTGGATGAAGAATGGCATGAAATAGGTGCGCATGCCAAAGGGCCTGTTAACACCTCGTTAACAGACGAAAACCTGGCTTATGTAATCTATACTTCTGGTTCGACCGGAAAACCAAAAGGGGTGCTGATTGAACATAATGGGGTGGTCAACCTGGCTGTAAGCCAGCGGAATGCACTCCGTTTAACCCATGGAACAAGATTCCTGCAGTTTGCTTCTTTTGGTTTCGATGCATCCTGCTATGAAGTATTTAATACCTTATTGAGTGGTGGGGTACTGGTATTGCCAAAAAAAGAAGACCTGCTATCGGCTGAAAGTTTTGGGGTGATGGTTAAAAGGCATCAGGTCGAAGTCGTTACTTTACCACCTTCTTATCAGCATCTGGTTAAGGATGTACTGGGGCCGGTTACGACCGTGGTATCCGCCGGAGAGCCATTAAACCGTGAAGATGCCCGTTATATTAAAGCTAAAGGTGTTCGTGTAATTAATGCATACGGCCCTACTGAAAATACAGTTTGTACAAGTTTAACAGACGAACCCATACTAGAAAATAATACAGTTGTTATCGGTAAGCCGATAGAAAACGTACAGGTTTACATTCAGAGTGAACAGGGGAGATTATGCCCTGTGGGGGTTGCAGGAGAATTATGTGTTGGTGGTCCGGGGGTAGCCCGTGGTTATCTGAACCGTCCTGAACTTACTGCTGAGAAATTTATCGGGGATACTTATCTCCCTAAACCGGGCGCACGCTTGTACCGTACGGGTGACCTTGCCCGCTGGTTGCCTGGCGGACATATTGAATATCTTGGCCGTATTGATGATCAGGTAAAAATCAGGGGTTTCCGTATTGAACCCGGTGAAATTGAAGCCGAATTGCAATTGTGTGACCTGGTAAATGCAGCTGTTATTGCTGTGAAGTCAGATCAGAATGGAACTCACAGGCTGATTGGTTATGTCATCCCTGAAGGTGCTTTTGACAGAGAAGGAATTGTGGCTTATCTGAAAGATAAATTACCGGATTATATGATTCCTTCTATCTTGCTTCCGATAGAAAGTATACCACTTACCCCTAATGGTAAAATTGACAGGAAAGCCCTGCCTGAGCCTGGAGATGTGATGGTTTCTGCGAGTGATTATGTTGCTCCGAGAAACCCGATGGAGCAGACATTGACTGCAATCTGGCAGGATTTATTGGGTGTGCCGAAAGTGGGTATTCATGATAATTTCTTTGAGTTAGGTGGTGATTCTATTGTTACTATACAGGTTGTAAGCAGATCGAAACGTGCTGGTTATGATCTTCATCCAAAGGATTTGTTTATTTACCAGACTGTAGAGAAACTATCTGCATTATTACTGGCCAGAAAGAGTAATGAAGTTACTGCCGAACAGGGACAGCTGGTTGGAACAGCAGGTTTATTACCTATTCAGCAATGGTTCTTTGAGGCGACCGGGCCAAATCCATCGCATTTCAATCAGCAGGTATTATTGAGTATTGATAAGGATATTGAGCCTGCAACTCTGGTTGCAGCAGTTGAGCAGCTGGTTACTTACCATGATGCTTTGCGTTTTGCTTATAAATCCACAGGACATGGCTGGGAGCAACACTACGGGCAGTCTGCCGGTGCTTTGAAAATTGTTGATCTGCAAAAATTATCAGCTCATCAATTGCAGGATGAGATAGAAGCGGTTTGTGATCAGACTCAGCGCAGTCTGGATATTGAGCAGGGAATACTTTTTAGTGCAGTATTAATGCTGACTCCTGAAACAGATGTGCATTACCGTCTTTTACTGGTGGGCCATCACCTTGTTGTGGATGGTGTGTCCTGGCGTATCCTGCTGGAAGATATAGGTTTACTGATTGCACATCCTGAGCAGCAGGCAACTATTGTTTTAGGGCATAAAAGCAGCTCTTACCGTCAGTGGCATAGTGCATTGGTAAGTTACAGCCAGCGTCGCCGTTTAATGGGTCAGCAAAGTTACTGGGAAAGGATCACTGCTGCATTTCATCCGCTGAAAACCGAAAAAGAAGAAAAAGGAATAGTTACGATTGCAGATACAGTTGATTATACCTCAAAACTGGATAGCGGGGTTACCCGAAGTTTATTACAAGATGCAAACCGTGCCTATCATACCGAAATCAATGATCTTTTATTAAGTGCATTGGCGCTTACATTAGCAGAGTGGAATGGTAACAGTCAGGTTTCTATTGGATTAGAGGGGCATGGCCGTGAGGATATTTTAAAAGATATAGATACCAGCCGTACGGTAGGGTGGTTTACCAGTCTTTTCCCGGTATTGCTGGAAGTTAAAGAGGATCAGGATTCAGCTTCGCTGTTAAAAACTATTAAAGAGCAGTTGCGTCAGGTTCCCGATAAGGGAATTGGGTATGGCGTATTGAAATACATCAACAAAATTGACACTTTGCAAGGCTCAGAGCCCTGGGATATTACTTTCAACTATTTAGGGCAGCTGGATAATCTGGTTAATGCAGAAGATTCATTAGACGGTGCTATCGAAAATACCGGGGCTGCAATTGATGAGGCTTATCCTTTAAGAACGAATCTGGCTGTCAATAGTGTGATTCAGGGAGGCGTACTGCTGGTCACCTGGACCTATAGCACCAGGCATTTTACAGCAGAAGCGATTGCCGGGTTATCAGATGCGTATATGTCTCATCTGGAAAATCTTGTTGAACATTGTATTAACCAGGTACATGTTTCTTATACGCCAGCGGATTATAACCTTAGCGGGGTGGTTACCAGCCAGGAACTGGATGTTTTTCTGGAAGAAGATTTTAATGGAATGCCGCGCAGAACGCAACTGGAAAGTATGTACCGGTTAAGCAGTTTACAAGAGGGAATGTTGTTCCATAGTATCTATGATGGTCAGGCAAGTGCTTATGTAGAGCAGTTTACAGGTGAACTGACGGGTTTAAATGTGCCAATATTTTTGCAAAGCTGGCAATATCTGTTAGCTCATCACAGTATTCTGAGAAGCGGTTTTTATTATGATGTGTTCTCAGTTCCGGTACAATGTGTTTATCATGAAGTTGAATTGCCTGTAACCATGCTGGATTATCGTCATTTGGATGAAGCTGAACAGTTACTTGCAATTCAGGAGTTTGAAGCAAATGCAAAATTGGATGGATTTGACTTTACAGTCGCTCCGTTAATGCGGATTACGCTGACACGTCTGGATGATAACCGTTACCGTTTACTCTGGAATTTCCACCACATGCTTTTGGACGGGTGGTCATCGCCGGTATTGCTTGAAAAGCTATTGCTTGCTTATGAGGCACTTGTGGCTGGCAATCCATTGCCGGTAATTGCTAAAGATAATTACGAAGATTATATCCGTTACACGGAGCGCCGTGATAAAGAAGAGGAAGAATTGTATTGGCGCGGTTATCTGAAAGGCATCAGCGAAGGGTGTTTGCTTCCATTTGTCAGCACAACTGTGAACCGGAATAAGGGGATCGGTGAGTACCGTCAACTGCCTTTAATCTTAAATGCGGCCTTCTCTGCACAGCTTTCCCGTTTTGCACAAAGACACCGTGTAACAGTGAATACGCTGATACAAGGGGTATGGGCTTATTTACTGTACCGTTATACAGGCCGTCCGGATATCGTTTACGGCGTTACCGTATCCGGCCGTCCGGAAGATCTGCCAGGAGTAGAACGTGCGGTAGGGATGTATATCAATACACTGCCTTTATATACCGTAGTAGAGGGTTCTGCGGGTATTATACAATGGTTACAGGAGTTGCAGATCAGTCAGTTGCAAAGCAGAGAGTATCAGCATACCCCTTTAAACGTGACTCAGAAATGGGCAATGGCAGAGGGTGATCTTTTTGATAGTTTATTAGTATTTGAGAATTATCCGGCCAGTAAAGTAGTTTCAGATTCTTCTGAGGACAATGTTGAGCTGCAAAATGCACAGATGCGTGAACAGACAAATTATCCGCTAAGCCTGATTGTTTCTTCTGGTGCATCAATTAATGTGGTATTGAGTTATAACAGCACATTATTGGAAGATAATTACGTAGCTGCTATTGCTGCGCATATAGAACAGGTATTCAGGCAACTGCTTGTCCATGAAACAGGTACGCTGGCAGATATAGAGTTGCTGAGCAGTGCAGAACAGGAGCAATTGCTGAAAACGTTCAACAACACAGCCACTGTTTATCCGCATGAACAAACAGCGGTCAGTATTTTTGAGGCACAGGTTTTAAGAAGCCCTGCATCGCCTGCCCTGGTTTTTGAAAATCAGGTTTATACTTATCAGGAATTAAATGAGCGTTCTAACCAGCTTGCGGGCTATCTGCGCAGCAAAGGAATTACAATTGACGCATTAGTGCCTATTTGTCTGGATCGTTCGTTAGAAATGGCCGTAGCGATTTTGGGTGTTCTCAAAGCAGCAGGGGCTTATGTTCCGATTGATCCGGGTTATCCTGAAGACAGGATCAGCTTCATGCTTGAAGATACGAATGCTTCGGTTGTAATTACAACCAGCGACCTGAAAACAAGTATCGGGGCTTTTGCTTCAGCAGATACAGTTTTACTGGATACTGATTGGGAGAAAATCAGCACCTGGGCGGTTACCGCACCATTGAATCCTGCCAAACCCGCAGACCTGGCTTATGTGATTTATACTTCTGGTTCAACCGGCAAACCTAAAGGGGTTATGGTGGAACATGCAGGGATGCTGAATCACCTGTATGCTAAAATCAATGATTTACAATTAACAGCAGAAACGGTAGTTGCTTTTACCGCTTCTTATACTTTTGACATTTCCGTCTGGCAGTTGTTCTCAGCATTGCTTTGCGGTGGTAAAACAGTGATCTATTCTTCGGCAGGAATCCTGGAGCCAGCGCTACTGATTGATGCAGTTGAAACTGATGGGGTTACAATTTTGGAATTGGTTCCGTCTTATTTAAATGCTGTTTTACAGGAGAATATATCAGTTCACCTCAACAAATTATCTTACTTACTGGTTACTGGTGAAGCAGTCAGTCAGCCTTTACTGGCACATTGGTTTGCCCATCCTCACTATGGCCGTATCCCTGTTGTGAATGCTTACGGACCAACCGAAGCATCGGATGATATCTGTCATCATATCATGTATGAGACGCCATTACGGATCAGTGTTCCTGTGGGTAAACCGGTACAGAATATGCGTATTTATGTGTTATCTTCCGGCGATCAGCTTTGCCCTGTGGGTGTACCAGGTGAGATCTGCGTAGCTGGGATTGGTGTGTCCAGAGGCTATCTGAACAGGCCTGATCTGACTGCCTCGCGTTTTGTAAATACGCCATTTGAAGAAACAGGCAGGATGTACCGTACCGGAGATTTAGGCCGCTGGTTACCTGATGGCACAGTTGAATATCTGGGCCGTATGGATGACCAGGTTAAAATCCGTGGTTTCCGTATCGAGCTTGGAGAGATCGAAAATGTCTTACAGCAGAACGAGGCTATCGTACAGGCAGCTGTCATTGTAAAAACAGATGAGAGTGGGAATAAACGTTTGGTCGCTTATGTAGTAGCAGAAGGTGTTTTTGACCGTGAAGGGACTGTGAGCTGGTTAAAAAATCATTTACCGGAGTATATGGTCCCCGGGCTTTTTGTTGCGCTTGATGAATTACCGTTAACAGGAAATGGTAAAATAGACCGTAAAGGTTTACCCGATCCTGATATGGGTTCTTTACAGACGGGTGCTTATACCGCTCCGCGTAACGGGCAGGAAGCTATCCTGGCTGAAATCTGGCAAGAGCTGTTGCATATCCCTAAAGTGGGTATTTATGATAACTTCTTTGAGCTGGGAGGAGATTCCATTATTACGATTCAGGTAGTTAGCCGTGCGCGTCGTGCCGGTTTCAGTCTGCATCCGCGTGATTTATTTGTGCATCAGACCATAGCTGGTTTATCGGCTTGTCTGTTAACCGAAGCAGAGAGTGCTTCTTCTGGTGAACAAGGTTTATTAGAAGGGGAGAGTGGTTTACTGCCTATTCAGCAACACTATTTTGAATCTGGCGCTACCGCAATTTCTCATTACAATCAGGATATACTGCTTTCCATTGATAAAAGTGTGTCAACAGAGACCATTTCTTCTGCGATCAGTCAGTTAGTTGCTGCACATGATGTATTGCGTTTTACTTATGAGCAAACAGCAGAAGGCTGGAAACAGGCTTATGGTAACCATACCGGAACGCTTGAAATAAGCGATTTACGTCAGGTATCATCCGAAGACCTGCCAGCTGCAATTGCTTCAAACAATGAACAATATCAAAGCAGTCTGGATCTGACTGCTGGCGTTGTTTTGCGTACTGTATTGCTGTTAACCCCTGATACGGAAGTAAAAAACAGATTGTTGCTTATTGTACACCATCTTGCTGTAGATGTGGTCTCGTGGCGTATACTGCTCGAAGATCTGGAATTACTCTTGTCAAAAGAACCGCTTCCACCTTATAAAACTGCTTCTTACCGTCAATGGTACCAGGCATTGGAAAGCTATGCTGCACGCAAAGCTGTACAGCATCAGCGCCGTTACTGGGAAACAGCTGTCGCAGCGGCCAGGCCAATGCGTACGGTTCATGCCTGGTCAGAAACACTGACCATTGCAGACATTGAGCAGCATACCGCTGTTCTGGATGCTACACTTACCCGCCAGTTACTGCAGGATGTACCGCGTGCGTATCATACCGTAATTAATGATGTATTGTTAACTGCACTGGCATTGACTTTAGCCAGATGGAACAATCACGCGCAGGTAGTTGTTGGTCTGGAAGGTCATGGCAGGGAAGACTTTATTCCGGGTATTGATATCAGCCGTACCGTTGGCTGGTTCACTAGTTTATACCCGGTTATGCTGTCTGTTGATCCTGACGCTGATTATGGTTTACAATTGAAGCATATTAAAGAACAACTTCGCCAAATACCAGATAAAGGTCTGGGATATGGTGTTTTAAAATATATAGATAAAGCCAGTGCTTTACAGGGTATTGATCCATGGGAAGTAGAATTCAACTATTTGGGGCAGCTGGATAACCTGGTTCAGGAAGAAGGAAACACACTTTTATCAGGTGCTGCTGAATCTACCGGGCGTTCCACTGCCGAGAGTCATCCGATCAGAGAATTGCTATCGGTCAACAGTTTTATCCAGGGTGGTGAATTGCGGATGAGCTGGAGTTTTAGCAAGCGTCATTTCACGGCCGATGCGCTGATCGCAATAGCTGCGTCCTATCTTGAAAACCTTGAAAATCTGATTAAGCATGCTGTCGCTGTAGAAATCCCCGTGTTTACGCCTTCAGATTATAACCTGGGTGAGGAGATCACCAATGAAGAACTGGACAAATTCCTGGATGCAGATTATAACGGTGCCCCGCGTCGTTTGCAACTGGAAAGCATGTCACGTTTAAGTGGTTTACAGGAAGGGATGCTGTTTCATAGTTTTTACGACGAGCAGACCGGAGCTTATAGTAAACATTTTTGCTGTGACCTGGTTGCACCTAACATTGATTTTTTCATACAAAGCTGGAATGCTGTAATACAGAATCATACGATCCTGCGTACAGGATTTAATTACAAGGAATTTAAAATTCCTGTACAGCTTGTTTATTCTGATGTAAAAATGCCTTTCAGGGTGTTGGATTGCAGTATGCTGAACAAGGAAGAACAGCAGGATTATATCAATAAGTATAAAGAAGAAGACCTTAAAAAAGGCTTTGATTTTACAATTGCGCCGCTCATGCATATCTCTCTGCTGAAGCTTGACAATGACCGTTATCACATGTTATGGACCCACCATCACATCCTGCTTGACGGCTGGTCTATGCCAATCCTTATGGAAGAGCTGTTCAATAACTATGAGCTGCTTGCAAGCGGAAAAGCGATACAGGTTGGAACTCCCGACCGTTACGAAGATTATATCCGTTATATCGAACGTCAGGATAAAGAAGAGTCAACGGCGTACTGGCAGAAATATCTTGATGGACTGGAAGAAGCAAGTTTACTGCCTTTTATTCAAACTATTTCTGAGCGTACCAAGGTACAGGGCGGATATGGTGATGAGAAATTACATTTTGATGCTGCATATGCTGAGCGCTTATTTGCTTATACACAGCAGAACCGGGTCACCATCAATACCCTGATGCAGGGGGTTTGGTCATATCTTCTATACCGGTATACAGGACGAAAGGATATTGTTTTCGGGGTTGTTGTTTCTGGCCGTCCGGAGAATTTATCAGGTGTAGAAGATGCAGTGGGTATGTATATCAATACTTTACCGTTACACAACAAAATACATTTATCACAGTCTATTGCTGAAGGTTTACAACAGCTGCAGACTGAACAGTCAGAAAGCAGGGCCTACCAATATAACAGTATGAGTGAAATACAGCGCTTATTTGGTATTGGAGGTGATCTGTTTGATACACTAATGGTTTTTGAAAACTATCCGGTGAGCGAAACACTGGATGCGCAGCCCTGGAAATTAAACGTAGAGAATATCTCCACTCAAGAACATAGTAATTTTCCTTTAGGTATTATCATCGCTGCCGGCAAAGAAGTATCGATAAATTTCACCTATAACAGTCTTTTAGAACCGGGTTATGTCAAAGCAATAGCTAGTCATTTCAAAGTAGTGCTGGAACAGATTATTTCTTCTAAAAACCTGAAATTCGGGGATATTGATCTATTCACAACGGTTGAAAAAGAACATTTACTTCATGATTTTAATGATAAGAGTATTTCAGCTGAGCCTTCACAGACCGTTATTGCCCGCTTTGCTGAACAGGTAGCCAGAAACCCTGAAAGCCTGGCAATCGTTGAAGGAATTAATTCTTTAACTTATAAAGAACTGGATGAACGCTCATCGCGTTTTGCACATTATTTATTGACAAAAGGTGTGAAAACTGGTGTTCTGGTACCTGTATGTCAGGAAAGATCTGCAGGGATACTGGTTTCTATACTGGCTATTTTGAAGGCCGGCGGGGTTTATGTTCCTGTCGATCCGGGTTATCCTGCCGACAGGATTCAGTACATGCTGTCTGATATTGACGCAGGACTGCTGATCGCTAATGAAAAAGTATTAGCAGGTTTACCAGTAATTCCTGAGCTGGAATTAATTAATCCTGAATATTTAAATGAGGAGCTCAACCAGTATCCTGTGACTGCACCTGGTATCACTTTAAGTTTAGCGGATCTGATTTATGTAATTTACACTTCAGGTTCTACTGGTCAGCCAAAAGGGGTACAAGTTTCACATGGAGGGGTCTCCAACATGGTAAGCTGGTATCTGGCACGTTATGAAATGACTGCGGATAGTCAGACTACTACTGCAGCAGGGGTAGGTTTTGACGCCTTTGGCTGGGAAATCTGGCCAGCCCTTAGTATAGGGGCGACCCTTCATATCATTGATGATGAGCTGCGTTTATCACCATCTGGTTTAATAGATTATTATAATAAAGAAAGCATTACCCATACTTTATTATCTACTGTCATGGTACCTGAATTTGTATCGGCCAGCAGAGATCAGAAAATTCCGGCCCTGAAATATGTACAGGCCGGTGGGGATAAACTTGCCGCAGTAGATCTTAGGGGATTAACATATCAGATTGTCAACAACTATGGCCCGACAGAAAATAGTGTTGTCACAACAAGTCATATACTTTCTGCTGAAGATGGAAATACAGCACCGTCAATAGGTATTCCAATCAGTAATACCAGGGTTTATATCGTGAATTCAGAAAATAAACTGAGCCCGGTAGGTGTTGCCGGAGAATTATGTATCAGTAGTGCCGGTATCGCAACAGGTTATCTGAACAGGGAATCTCTTACTGCAGAGAAATTTGTGAAAAATCCTTTCCATACAGATTGGGGAGGGAAAATGTACCGCAGTGGAGACCTTGCACGCTGGTTACCTGATGGCAATATTGAATATCTTGGCCGTATAGATGATCAGGTGAAAATCCGTGGTTATCGTATCGAATTAGGTGAAATAGAAAATGTTTTGCAGGAAAGTGATTTAGTCAGAAATGCAGTTGTGCTGGTTAAAGCCGATGATCGTGGTCATAAACAATTGGTAAGTTATATTGTACCAGAAGGACCATTTGACAAGGAAGGTATTATTGCCTATCTGAAAGAGAAACTTCCGGCTTATATGATCCCTGTATTATGGGTGTCCATTGAAAAACTGCCTTTAACCAGTCATGGTAAAATAGATAAGAAAATGTTACCTGAGCCGGGTGTCAGTACTTTGGTGAACAGTAATTATGAATCACCACGAACTGCGGCCGAACAGGCCCTGGTTGCTATCTGGCAGGATTTGCTTCGTGTGGATCAGGTTGGTATCCATGACAATTTCTTTGAATTGGGCGGCGATTCAATCATTACCATTCAGGTGGTGAGCAGAGCTAAAAGAGCTGGTTATGAATTTCAGCCGAAAGACATATTTGCAAATCATACCATAGCTGGATTATCCGGATTGCTGGAAGAAAGAACGCATGTTGTTTCTTATGCCGAAGAAGGTTTCCTTACTGGTGAAAGTGGCTTATTACCTATTCAGCAATGGTATTTTGATTTGGAAAATCCTTCGGTATCACACTTTAATCAGCATATGCTTTTAACTGTTTCTAAGCAGATAGATTCTGATGTGATTTCTGATTCTGTATTGCAATTGGTTAATTATCATGATGCTCTGAGGTTTACTTATACAGAAAAAGGAGATAAATGGGAACAGGATTATGGTATCTACACCGGGGCATTGGAAACTATAAACCTGGAAGAACTGGACGTTGCTGATGTAGCTGCTGCGATCAGACAATATGGTGAACAGGCACAACGCAGCCTGGATATCGGGCAGGGAATTATCTTTAGGGCAGTATTATTTTTAACTCCTGAAAAAGATCAGAATAACCGTTTATTACTGGTTGTTCATCACCTTGCAGTGGATGGTGTTTCCTGGAGGATCTTATTGGAAGACCTTGAACTCCTGATCAAACAGCCGGGCAAAAATGCATTGTCTGTTCTGGGAAATAAAAGTGCTTCGTACCGTCAATGGTATAATGCATTGGAAGGGTATGGAAAAACGATATCCAAACAGCATGTTTACTGGACAGATGTTGCAAAACATTATATTCCTTTACCTGAAGACCATGACTATACAGCGCATTTGACGATGGATGATATGGGAACCAAAGTGACCAGGCTGGATAGCAAAGAAACTCAGCGTTTATTGCAGGAGGCGCTACAGGCTTATCATTTAGAAATCAATGATGTGCTTTTATGTGCACTTGTACTGGCCCTGTCACAGTGGAGCGGTATTTCGCGGATTTCTATTGGACTGGAAGGACATGGACGTGAAGATATTATGGCCGGTATTGATACCAGCCGTACTGTGGGCTGGTTTACGAATCTTTATCCGGTATCTCTGGAAACAGAAGCCGGCAGGGATGCCAGTTATGCATTAAGGTCAATTAAAGAACAATTAAGAAAAATACCGGCAAAAGGAATAGGCTTTGGGGTATTGAAATACATAGAGAAACTGGCTGCCCTGCAGGGGAAAGGTTCATGGAATATCATATTCAACTATCTTGGACAGCTGGACAACATGGTCAGTGAGCAGGGAGAAATAGGTATGGCCAATGAACAGGCCGGTAACAGTATTGCAGATGATTATCCTTTCACGGATAAGTTATCAGTAAATACCATGATTCAGGGTGGAGAGTTGCTGATTGACTGGAGTTATAGTGCCAGACATTATGATGAGGCAAGTATTGATCAGTTAGCCAGCTTGTATATGGAGCATTTGCAAAACCTGATCAGCCATTGTGCTGAACAGGTTTCACCGGCTTTTACTCCATTTGATTATGGTCTGAATGGTTTGGTTACTGTCAATGAGCTGGACAGGTTCCTGGATGAAGATTATCAGGGTGCGCCAAGAAGGTCACAGCTGGAAAGCATTTACCGTTTAGGTGGTTTACAGGAAGGAATGCTGTTCCATGAGTTATACAATGAACATGGTGCGTTTACAGAGCAGCTTTCCTGCGATCTGCTGACTTTGCAAACAGATAAATTCATTCAGTGCTGGGAAATGCTGATTAAACAGCATAGTATTTTAAGAACGGGTTTCCACCATGATGTATTCTCTGTACCGGTACAATGTGTTTATAAAGAGGTGCCGCTTTCGACAACTTTGCTGGATTATCGCGGTATGAGCGTGCAGGAGCAGGAACTGGCTATAAAGGAATATGAAGATGCAGACCGGATCAGAGGATTTGATCTGAAAACAGCACCGTTAATGCGGATTTGTCTGATTCAGCTTTCTGATGCTCAATACAGAATGTTATGGAGCTTCCATCATATTCTGCTGGATGGATGGTCTGTACCTGTATTATTAGCTGAGCTGTTTGGTAATTATGAACAGCTCGAAGCTGGTAAACCTGTAGAAGAACAACCTGCAGACCGTTACGAGGATTATATCCGTTATATCGAAAAGCAGGATAAAGATCAGATAACTGCTTATTGGCGTAATCATCTGGCACCTGTCGAAGAAGGATGTTTACTTCCTTTTGTTAGCGCAACAGCAGACCGTACCCGTGGTATCGGAATGAATGAAAGTATCATTCAGTTTGATGCTATTTTGACTGAGCAGGTTTCAAATTATGCAAAACAGCAGCATTTAACAGTTAATTCGCTGATGCAGGGTGTCTGGGCCTATCTTTTATACAGATATACCGGCCGTGCCGATGTCGTTTATGGGGTTACTGTATCCGGCCGTCCCGAAGATCTTGCAGGTATTGAAAGAAAAGTAGGGATGTATATCAATACCTTACCGCTATATATCCATGTGGATCAATCTGTAGATATCAGCACCTGGTTGCAGGAAATACAGCAGGGACAGCTGGAAAGCAGGGAATATCAATATACTACCCTGAATGACATTCAGCGGCTGACCAGTATCAAAGGCGATCTTTTTGACACTTCTATTGTTTTCCAGAATTTTCCTGTCAATGAATCTGACCTGCAAAAAGGCGGAGAACTTGAAGTCAGTGATATAGTTGTGCATCCGCAAACCAATTATCCGCTGACCATTAATGTGATCACAGGCAGGGAGATCAATCTGTTGTTTATTCATAATGATGAATTGCTGGATACAAAGACGGTGGAAATGATGATGGGCCATTTCAAACAAGTGCTCTTGCAGTTGGTAGACAAAGGAGTGAAAACCTGGAAAGAAGTTGAATTGATCACGGCCGGGGAACAAGAGCAATTGCTGGTTACTTTTAACAATAAAGTTGTTGCCTATCCGGATACGCAGACATTGGTCGATCTGTTTTTACAGCAGGCCGTTCTTACGCCTGATGCTCCGGCAATTGTATTTGAGGAGGTAACCTGGTCTTACCGTAAACTGGATGAAGCTTCAGGGAAACTGGCTAATTATCTGCGCACTAAAGGCGTGAAAACTGATACACTGGTTCCGGTTTTCCTGGAAAGATCAGCTGAAATGGTTGTGGCTATTCTGGGTGTAATGAAAGCAGGCGGGGCTTATGTACCCCTGGATACAACATATCCGGCAGAAAGGATCAGTTATATATTGGCCGATACTAAAGCTTCAATAGTGATTACTACCGGAGATATCAGCCATCGCATTTATAAGGTATCTGATGTGCCGCTGGTATTGCTTGATCAGGATATTGCTGTCATTAACAGGTATCCATCTGCTATTGAAGCAGGCGAGGTAAAACCAGGGGATCTGGCTTACGTAATTTATACTTCCGGTTCTACCGGACAGCCAAAAGGGGTAATGGTAGAACATGCAGGTATGTTAAATCACTTGTATTCAAAAGTTAATGATTTGCAGCTGAATGCAGAGAGTATCGTTGCTTTTACTGCTTCTTATACTTTTGATATCTCTGTATGGCAGATCTTCTCAGCCCTTTTAAGCGGGGGGCATACGATTATTTATCCTTCAAATCTGCTGCTGCAGCCGGCTGCACTTTTAGAGAAAGTGGAAGAAAACGGGGTTACTATATTAGAGCTGGTCCCTTCTTATCTGGCAGCTGTTCTGCGTGAAGAGCTGACCACTAAGCTGGAAAAACTGCAATATCTGCTCGTTACCGGAGAAGCAGTTAGCCAGCCATTGTTAGCTCAATGGTTCGGACATCCTGATTTTGGCCGTATCCCGGTAGTGAATGCTTATGGGCCTACAGAGGCTTCGGATGATATCTGTCATTATGTGATGCATGAAACCCCTGAGCAAATTAATATACCACTGGGTAGTCCGATCCAGAATTTGCAGGTATATGTGCTGAATAATGAATTAAATCTTTGTCCGATAGGTGTGATTGGTGAAATCTGCGTAGCAGGTATAGGGGTTTCCAGAGGGTATTTAAACCGTCCTGACCTGACTGCTGCAAAGTTTATTGTCAATCCGTTTAATACGACAAGTAAAATGTACCGTACGGGTGACCTTGGCCGTTGGCTGCCCGATGGCAATATCGAATACCTTGGCCGTATTGATGATCAGGTTAAAGTTCGTGGATTCCGGATTGAGCTTGGGGAGATTGAGAATGTCTTACAGCAATACGAAGATATCAGTCAGGCAGTTGTGGTGGTTAAAGACGATGCAAATGGGAATAAACGCCTGATCGCTTATCTGGTCACTAATACCAATTATGATAAAGAGTTAATGCTAAATTGGTTAAAAGGATTACTGCCAGAATATATGGTGCCATCCTTTTTTATCACCCTTCAGGAACTTCCATTAACTGCTAACGGTAAGATAGATAAGAAAGCATTGCCCGATCCGGATACCAATGAATTACTTGCTACGGCCTACATCGCACCAAATAATCATTTACAGGCTGCACTGGCTACAATCTGGCAGAATATGCTGGGCGTACCAAGAGTTGGTATCCATGACAATTTCTTTGAGCTTGGCGGACTTTCTCTTTTAGTGATTGGTTTAGTTTCGGTGATTAAAAAAGAACTGGATCTGAAAATTAGTGTCCGGGATATTTTCAATTATCCGACTATAGCTGAACTTGCTGAAATCCTGTATCTGCGAATAGAAGAAGCCGGCCTTTCTGCAGATATATGGAAAAATTCTTATAGTGAGCATGTAATATTGTTAAATGATGGTCCGGTTTCATTCCCTGTATTTATGTTGCCGGGGGCAGCAGGTATTTGTGAAGTGTATACTGCTTTAGGAAGTTCACTGAACGACACTTGTGCCCTTTATGGATTACAGATGCCGGGGGTATTTGAAGGAGAAGCTCCTGAACATGATGTAGCCGTGATTGCTGCCCGTAATATTGGCTGGATGAAAGAAGTACAGCCTGCCGGCCCGTACCGTTTCATCGGACATTCTATGGGGGGGATCATGATTCACGAAATGACAAAACAGCTGGAAGCTGCGGGCGAAGAAGTACAGACAGGGATTATTTTAGATAAGGATACTTCTACGGACAGTTCGGTCCACGGTAATGAGGATAATGGGGAATTACTCTTCAGATTGGCCATGGTCGTATTTGAACTGGGCAGTATTGTAACTAAACCTTACCCTGAATGGATCTGGAAACTGAAAGAAGCATTTTCTTTAGCAGACAGGGAAAAAATCATGCCGGTAGTGACTTCAATTGTCCTGGAAAATATTGGAAATAACAAGCATTATGCTAGCTTTATTTTAAGGATATTAAATCTGGTTATCAGTAATGCATTTATGGAATATACAGTTACAGATCCTGTTAATGCCAGCCTTTTAATTGTAAAAGCTGCACAAACCCCCTGGGAAGAAAGTAGTGAAAGTTTGGGCTGGGAAGCCTTCGCTGCAAAAACACAGGCTATTACTGTGCCCGGCGATCACGATTCACTGGTGGGAAATGCTCACGTACAGGTATTGGGAGCTGAATTAACAGCGTACTTGCAACAATTTAAGGGATAAGAAGAATATAGCCCGCAATATTGCGGGCTATATATATTACAAAAAAATATAAAAGCTATTAAAATGCAGAATCCGACATCCGTTAAAGACAAAGATATTAAGGGTAATTCTCTTAAACCATTACTTCGTTTATTCTATTATGCAAAACCATACTGGCTGGAGTTCTGTGCAGGGCTGTTCCTGCTGTTCATTGCCAGCATATCCGGCCTCGCCCTGCCCAAGTTACTGGGTCAATTAATTGACGGGGGCAAAAAGGGTATAGATTCTGGGGCGACGCTCTATATTGGCTGGTTATTATTAGGTATTCTGCTGATACAGGCGATGTTCTCTTTTTTCAGGATAGTCCTGTTTGTCAATGTAACTGAAAAAACATTGGCTGCATTGCGCCAGACGGTATACAGTCACCTGGTGAAAATGCCAATGCGTGTTTTTCTTTATAAACGTGTAGGAGAGATGAGCAGCAGAATTTCGGCAGATATCACCTTATTACAGGAAATATTTAACAATACACTCGCAGAGATGGTCAGACATCTGGTTATTATCATTGGTGGTTTGGTTTTACTGATGATTACTTCTTTTCAACTGACTATTTTCATGTTGATGCTATTACCTGTGATGGGTGTATTGGCAGAAGTGTTTGGCCGCTTTATCAATAAATATTCGATGAGGGTACAGGACAAAGTCGCGGCTTCTAATACAATTGTAGAAGAAACCTTACAGGGGATTTTTAGTGTAAAGGCTTTTGTAAGTGAGTTTTTCGAAATGAGCCGTTATCGCGAACAAATTAATGAAATGGCCAGATTAGGTATGAAAGGCGGGAAGTACAGAGGTCTGTTCGACTCATTCATTACCGTTGGGATCTTCGGGACGCTGGTTGCTGTAATCTGGCGGGGGGTAATTACAGGAGTACCTTCAGGTGAACTTCTTTCCTTCTTATTGTATTCTATCTATATTGTCAGTTCAATTACTGGTTTAGCAGGGGTCTATACTTCTTTGCAGAAAAGTATCGGAGCGACCACCCATCTTTTTGAGTTGATGGAAGAACCGGTAGAGTCACTTACAGACTTTAAAACCATAGCGCCAGAAAATCAATTGCATGGAAAGATCAATTTCAGCAATATCCATTTCAATTATCCTACAAGGGAAGATATTAATGTATTGCAGGGGGTATCCTTTGAAGCCTCTGCTAACCAGAAGGTGGCTATTGTAGGCTCAAGTGGTGCTGGTAAAAGTACAATTGTATCTTTATTACTGAGATTGTATGATCCGGTAAAAGGCGCAGTGTTTTTTGATGAGAGAGATAGTACCAGTATTCCTTTGTCTGAGCTTAGGGCACAGATCGCTGTAGTTCCGCAGGATGTTTTTCTTTTTGGAGGTACTATTGCAGAAAACATCGGTTATGGCAAAAGAGGGGCATCTAAAGGTGAAATTATTGCAGCAGCAGAAAAAGCTAATGCCTGGGAATTTATTCAAAGATTTCCGCTTGGTCTGGATACGATAGTTGGAGAGCGTGGAATACAGCTTTCCGGCGGACAGCGTCAGCGGATTGCTATTGCCCGTGCAGTACTTAAAGCACCGCGTATCCTGATATTGGATGAAGCGACCTCTGCACTCGATTCAGAATCAGAAAGACTGGTACAGGATGCATTGGATAAACTGATGGAAGGGCGTACTTCTATTGTAATCGCCCATCGCCTGGCTACAGTAAGACAAGCCGATAAGATCATCGTGCTTGACAAAGGACAGATTGTTGAAGAAGGAACCCACCGTGAGCTGATCGGTGTTAGTGGTGGATTGTATAAGAATTTAAGTGAAATGCAATTTACAAATTAAACTCAGCATTTTTCAGGGCTGCAGATCAAAACAAAAAATGCCGGTGTAAATATAAATTACACCGGCATTTTTTGTTTATGCAGTTAATAAACGCTTTACATGTCAATATCCCTATGTAAATTTTTATTTATTTTTTTTCTAAATAGAGTAGTGAAAAACAGGAAAGGCCTACTCTATTAAGAAAAAATATTAAGCTGATGCAGAAAAAATCTTTTAATGGGCCGTTGAATAACGTAATATTAATTAGTTTTTATTTAAAAAGAAATTCATGTTGTCTTAACATGCTATTACCTGATATTCTGCCAGGCAGAAGTTCTTAATAATTCACCAGTGTTCCTGCTGTTTTTATCCCGGTCGGCCGACAGGGTAATCATGTGAATTACAAACGCAAACTATTCTCATCTCTCATTTTAAAAAAATTATTTATGCTAAAGGAACTTGAAAAGTTGTCAGCCTATATTGGCGCGACCCCACTTATTGAATTAAAAAACGACAATGCCAACCTTTTTGCGAAACTGGAGTACAATAATTTCTCTGGCAGTTCAAAAGACCGCGCTGCTTACAGTATCATTTACAATGGTATCAAATCAGGAAAAATTACTCAAAACACTACTATTATTGCTTCCAGTTCAGGAAACCTGGCTATCGCTGTAGCTTCTATCAGCAAGAGACTGAACCTGAAATTCATTCCTGTAATTGATCCGAATATCAATGCATCGTACGAAACCCTGTTAAACTTAATGGCTTATAAAGTGGTTAAAGTTACAGAAAGAGATCATACCGGTGGTTATTTATTAACCAGGATCAATGTTGTAAATGAATTACATGCAAACACACCAGACTCTTTCATTGCTGATCAGTATGGCGATCCTAATAATTATAAAGGTTATTATGGTTTAGGAGAAGAAATTATTTCCTCTTTCAGCCATCTGGACTACATCTTTGTTGCCGTTAGCTCTAGCGGGGCCATTACAGGTATTTCTGATTTTATTAAGAAACACAGACCTGAAGTGAAGATTGTAGGTGTGGACGTAGAGGGGTCGGTTATTTTTAATGCCAAACCAGTTAAGCGTTATATTTCAGGAATTGGCGCCAGCCAGGTCCCTCCGATTATAGAAAACGCATTTATTGATGATACAGTCATCGTATCACAAATGAGTATTATCAAAGGTTGTGCTGAGTTATTAAATGAGCAGGCAATTTTTGCAGGGGCATCTTCTGGTGCGGTTTATCTTGCTGCCAAGAACTATTTCAGATTCAATGATATAGAAGAATCAAAAGCTACATCCCTGCTGATCTTTCCAGATAAAGGCCATACTTATTTAGATACAATTTATAACCAGGAGTGGGGCGCTCAGCTTGCCACCAAATTAAACGAAGAAGAAGAAGTCCTTTCCGCCAATTTTTAAGCCGTA
The DNA here is from genome assembly GCF_014200605.1 of Pedobacter cryoconitis. Taxonomy (GTDB): domain Bacteria; phylum Bacteroidota; class Bacteroidia; order Sphingobacteriales; family Sphingobacteriaceae; genus Pedobacter; species Pedobacter cryoconitis_B. Next base: position 1,338,261 of record NZ_JACHCE010000001.1, read on the forward strand.
AAACAAAAACAAAATCATGTTATATCTGAATGCTAATAATATCAAAGAGATCGGTTTTAATTGGGAGCAATTAACAACTGTAATTAAAGGTGCCGTAGAACAGTTGCACGTCAATAATTACTCACAGCCAATTAAGCCATATTTAAGGTACGGTGATCCTAAAAACAGGATTATTGCTATGCCAGCTTACATTGGCGGAGATAATCCATGGGCAGGTATCAAGTGGATTGCCAGTTTTCCTGATAATATTTACAAGGAAAAATTAAGGGCACATTCGGTTACCATTCTGAATGAGCATGATTCAGGTATACCACGTTGTATCATCAACACTGCTACGATCAGTGCAGTCAGAACCGCTGCCGTTTCAGGTTTAATGGTTAAAGAATTTATCAAAACACGTCATTCAGATCAGAAATTGCGTGTAGGTATCAATGGTTTTGGCCCTATTGGTCAGATGCACCTGGATATGATCCTTGCTATCCTTGGTGATTCAGTAGACCAGGTATTGATACATGATATTAATCCGGTTGATCAGACCAGAATTAGCGGAGCTGCCTATAAAAATGTAATCATTGCCGGAAGCTGGGAAGAGTGTTATACCCATGCAGATATCTTTATGACCTGCACAGTATCGGCAGCACCTTATATCAGTATTGCCCCTAAAAAAGGATCTCTGCAACTGAATGTTTCTCTTAGAGATTATAACGCTGATATGAAAGACTATATGGATATCATCGTAGTAGATAACTGGGAAGAAGTAAACCGTCAGAATACAGATATTGAAAACATGCATAAGCTGAAAGGATTACAGGAAAGTGATACATTTTCTATCGCTGATATTGTAGGTAAAGGTATCCTGGATGAGCGTTCGGCAACAGATGTTGTGATGTTCAATCCTATGGGGATGGCAATATTTGATATTGCTGTTGCAGGATATTATTACCAGGAGGCTATGCTGGAAAGTGTAGGCTCTGAAATGCCTGATTAAAATCCCCCCTTATTCAATACAAAGAATGACAGTATAAATGCTATCATTCTTTGTATGTGTAATTTATTTCGTGTCCCTGTAAATCCAAGATATCAATGTCATACCAAGCTGTACCGCTGCATCCCTCTCAAAAAGATATATATATTGATCAATTAATTAATCTTGAAAGTCCACATTATAACGTTGGCGGTTATCTAAAGATAACAGGCCCTATAGATAAAGAGAAACTGATTCTGGCCATTAATTCACTGCCAGAAGTATTTGATGTATTTAAGCTGAGATTTGATTTGAATGACGCTGTTCCTGCTGGTTATATGGATGATCAGTTTCATCGTTTTCAAATTTCTGAACTGCAGATTTCTGAAGAATTTGCCACAATTGAAGAAAAAAGAGCATACTGCGAACAATGGGTTGGTCAGCAATTTTCGTCCACCTATCAATTAAAAAAGGAACTGGTGCCAGTCACACAGTATCTGATTGAAATTTCTGAAGATGAACACTGGTTCTTTTTCAGGTATCACCACCTGGTGATGGATGGTTTCGGCCTGTCGGCTGTAAATCATTATGTTGCCAATAAATATAAATCCCTTGTTGAAAATCAAGAGGTTTCTTTTAATTACGCATCCTATGTTGAAGATATCACAAAAGCTTCAGCCTTTCATGCCTCAGAAAGATACCAGGAAGAGGGTGCTTACTGGAAAAGGAGATTTGAAGAAGCTCCCGGTAAACTATTACAACGAAAATACAGACAGGAAGGTGCTTCTGCAAATAAAGGAGAATCAACCCGGCTTACTATAGATGGCAGTGCAAGACAGGAACTGTCAGAATTAATTAGCAGTACCAATGCGAATCTGCAGCAATTAACAATGGCTGCACTGATGATTTATTATTCAAGAATCAGCAACGAATCAACATTTGTTTTTGGGATTCCGCAAAGAAGAAGAGATAAAAACGTCCGTAATATAGCAGGTACATTTAGCGGGATTCTGCCTTTTATAGGTAGTTATGAACCGAACATGAAACTAACTGATCTGATCAAAGGGCTGGTTTCGAGTCAGCGCAATGATTACCGTTATCAGCATTACTTGTTGGGAGACCTGAGCAGATCACTGAATCTTAACTCAGCAGAAGATGCTTTGCTGGAAATCGTTGTCAATAATGCAACGATTGATTTTGATCTTGATTTCGGATCAGGGATAAATGCAGTTTTAAACCCGCGATTTAGTGGAAGCCTTTCTTTTCCGATCGAATTATACTGGTTTGACCTGGGACCCCAACAGCCTCTGGAAATGCGGGTTGATTTCCAGAAACAGTACTTTAAAAAAGAAGAAATTGAACTGTGGGCGCAAAGACTGCTGTTTATTTTAAAGCAGTTCAGGGCAAATCTTGATCAGGATACTTCTGTGATTGATATCCTGCCGCCGGCAGAAAAAGAGCTATTGCATAGTTTTAATAATCAGCAATTTGACCTGCCCGTTTTACCAAAGAAAAGACCGAGGATAGGCCAGAAGGAAAGCAATGTGATCAGCTTGTTTGAAAAGTGGGCTGTGAAAACGGCAGACACCATAGCCCTGGTGTTTGAAAATCAAAGTTATACTTATCGTGAATTGAATGAAAAGGCCAATCAGCTGGCACATTATCTGCGTATTAAAGGCGTAAAACCAGATCAGTTGGTTGGTCTTTGTATCGAACGGTCACTGGCAATGGTGACCGGTATACTGGGAATCTGGAAAGCAGGCGGAGCTTATGTTCCTATTGATCCGGCAAACCCGGAAGAACGTATCAGTTATTTACTGGAAGATAGTGGCGTAAACCTGATTGTCAGCAGTAAGCTGAGCAGAACGAGCCTTCCGGATTTCGTACAGGAAACAATTATCTCACTGGATGAATGCGAATTATTAGCACAGCAACCAGTCACCTCACCAGAAAATATCACAGCATCGAAGGATCTGTCGTATGTAATTTATACTTCAGGATCTACAGGAAAACCTAAAGGCGTACTGGTAGAACATCGTGGAATGCTGAACCATTTATATGCTAAAATCAATGAATTAAAATTAGGTCAGGATGCTGTAGTTGCTTTCACAGCTTCTTATACTTTTGATATTTCGGTATGGCAGATTTTCTGTGCTTTGCTTACCGGGGGACGCACAGTTATTTATCCATCCGGTCTGATCCTTGAACCCAGCCGATTAATTGCTCAGGTTGAGGCAGATGAAGTGAATATTCTGGAAGTGGTACCGTCTTATCTGGCTGCTGTATTACAGGAAAAGCCAAAAGAAGATTTGCAGAAACTGCGTTATTTGCTGGTTACTGGTGAAGTGGTAAGCCAGGCACTGTTAGCCCAATGGTTTGTGCATCCGGATTACGGACGTATTCCGGTAGTGAATGCCTATGGGCCAACGGAAGCTTCGGATGATATTACACATCACTTTATGTATACCGCTCCTGAGGGTGTTAATGTTCCTTTGGGCAGACCTGTGCAGCATTTACGTCTTTATGTATTGAATACCATCGGACAGCTTTGTCCATTAGGTGCGCCTGGAGAAATCTGTGTTTCGGGTGTTGGGGTATCCCGTGGTTATTTGAACAGGGAAGAACTTACCAGGGAAAAATTTATTGCAGATCCGTTTCATGAGGGTGAAAGGATGTATAAGACAGGTGATTTGGGCAGATGGTTGCCAGATGGTACTATTGAATACCTTGGCCGTATAGATGATCAGGTGAAAATCAGAGGTTACCGGATCGAATTGGGAGAGATAGAACATGTTCTGGATCAGCATCCTGATGTGATACAGAATACAGTTATTGCAAAAACGGATATGCACGGTATCCAGCGGCTTGTTGGTTATATCGTAGCTGGACCAGATGCAGACCGTGAAGTAATTACCTCTTATATGAGAGGGAAGCTGCCAGAATATATGGTGCCATTATTGGTCATCCTGGATAAATTACCACTTACTGCCAATGGAAAAATAGATAAAAATGTTTTACCGGAGCCAGAAGGTGAATTGTTAAACACTACAGTTTATACAGCTCCGCGAAATGCTATAGAGCAGGGGCTGGCTGATATCTGGCAGGAATTACTGAAAGCAGATCAGATAGGGATTTACGATAACTTTTTTGAACTGGGCGGACATTCTTTGCTCGTGATGAGGATGATTGCCGCAATTCGTAAAACGCTGAATTCAGAGCTGGTTGTTAAAGATCTGTTTACGCATCCAACCATTGCCGGTTTATCAGTCTATATGCAGGGGAAAACTAATAAAAACAGTTTACCTGCGATTACGATACAGCCAAAACAAACACATGTTCCTTTATCCTTCAGCCAGGAACGTTTATGGTTTATTGACAGACTGGAAGGAAGTACGCATTACCATTTGCCAGCAGTATTACGTTTAAAAGGCAGGTTGAATATCAATGCATTGCAATCTGCATTACAGGAAATTATTAACCGCCACCAGGTACTGCGTACCGTAATAACAGAAGAAGAGGGAATTGCCTGGCAGCAGGTATTGCCTGCGGATAACTGGAAATTGTCATTCATCGAAAAAACGACTGATACAGCTGCGGCAATAGCTTCATTTATTCATCACCCGTTTGATCTTTCAGCAGATTATATGCTCAAAGCAGGCCTGATCGGGCTCAATGAAGAAGAAAATCTGTTAGTGGTGGTTATGCATCATATTGCCTCAGATGGCTGGTCAAGTTCGATTATCGTTCAGGAACTCTCTCTGCTTTATGCGGCCTGTTCTTCAGGAAATACGGCTTCATTAAAACCGTTAACGGTTCAGTATACTGACTATGCGATATGGCAAAGGACTCATATTTCGGGAGAAATGTTACAGCAGCAGCAGGATTACTGGTCAGTTCAGTTAGCAGGTGCAGAAACTTTACAGTTGCCTGTTGATTTTCAAAGACCTGCAATTCAAAGTACAGCAGGTGCCGTCTTTAAGTTCAATATGGACAGGGATTTAACCGATGCGTTAAATCAATATAGTCAGCAGCAGGGAGCCACCCTGTTTATGACACTTTTAAGTGCATTCCAGGTATTGTTATACCGTTACAGCGGTCAGCAGGATATTACCGTAGGTACATTAGTCGCAGGAAGAACACAGCAGGAAATTGAAGAACTGGTAGGTTTCTTTATTAATACACTGGCTATCCGTAGTGATCTGAGCGGTGAACCATCTTTTGATGCACTGCTGCAGCAGGTAAAAACAACCTTACTGGAAGGATACGAACACCAGGATATGCCTTTTGAAAAAGCACTGGAAACTGTAGTGAACAACCGGGATCTTGGAAAAAACCCTTTATTCCAGGTGATGTTTGTTTTACAGAATATGCCTGAAATGCCTTCTTTTGAATTGGGTGACCTGACTATCGTACAGGAAACAGTAAACTATAATCCTGCATTGCTGGATCTGTATTTTACTGTTTTTGAGAAAAAAGAAGGATTGATATTAAATATAGGGTATTGCACTGATTTGTTCTGTGAAGAAACTATCGCCCGGATGGCTGGTCATTATGAGCAGCTGCTTCGTGCCATTGTTGTAAAGCCTTCGGTTCAAATCAGCAAATTGCCAATGCTCACTACAACAGAATCTGATGAATTATTAGCACAGCTTAGCGGTGAAGAAGCGGCTTATCCCAAAGAAAGTAATGTGATTGCTTTATTTGACCAATGGGCTTTGAAAACCCCTGATGCCATAGCAACTTTATTTGCAGAACAATCTTATACCTATCGTGAACTTCATGAGAAAGCAAATCAGCTGGCTCATATGCTGATGAGTAAAGGCGTGAAAAAAGAGGTACTGGTTGGTCTGTGTATCGGGCGTACGCTGGATATGATCACTGGTATATTGGGTATCTGGAAAGCTGGCGGAGCTTATGTCCCTATTGACCCTTTGTATCCGGCCGAACGGATTGATTATTTATTAAATGATAGTGGTGTAAACCTGGTTGTCAGTGATCAGCAGAGTTCTCAGGCCCTTCCTGCAGCAATACAGGAAAAGGTAATTTTGCTCGATAAAATTGAATTTCTGGCCGGACAGCCAGTTACTTCACCACAAAACGGTATAACTTCTCCACAGCTTTCTTATGTAATTTATACCTCTGGTTCTACAGGTAAACCTAAAGGTGTACTGGTTGAACATGGTGGAATGCTGAATCATTTGTATTCAAAGATAAACGCGTTAAATCTTGATCAGGATGCTGTAATTGCTTATACTGCTTCTTATACTTTTGATATTTCAGTTTGGCAGATGTTCTGCGCTTTACTGACCGGGGGCTGTACTGTTGTTTATCCTGCAGCACTGATCCTGGAGCCTGCTGCGCTCATAACCCAGGCCGAAGCAGATCAGATTAACATCCTGGAACTCGTTCCTTCTTATCTTGGTGCAGTTTTACAGGAAAGCCCGGCGGCCAGTCTGAAAAAATTACGTTACTTACTGGTAACCGGAGAGGCTGTAAGTCAATCTGTTCTGGCACAGTGGTTTGCCCATCCTGAATATGGAAGGATCCCTGTGGTGAATGCTTACGGGCCTACGGAGGCTTCGGATGATATTACCCATCATTTTATGTATAGCACACCCGAAAGCAGTAATGTTCCTTTGGGAAAAACTATTCAGAACCTGCATATTTATATACTGGATACTCAGGGACAACTCTGTCCTTTGGGGGTAGCCGGGGAGATTTGTGTATCCGGTATCGGTGTATCCAGAGGTTATCTCAACAGAGAAGAACTGACCAGAGAAAAATTTATTGCAGACCCTTTCCGTACAGGAAACAAATTGTACAAAACCGGAGACCTTGGCAGATCCCTTAAAGGAGGTATTATTGAATATCTGGGCCGTATTGATGATCAGGTGAAAATCCGTGGTTACCGTATTGAACTGGGAGAGATAGAATATGTACTCAACCAGCATAACAGTATAGAACAAAGTGTTGTGGTTGCGAAATCGGATGAACAGGGGGTTAAACGTCTGGTTGCTTATATCGTTCTTTCAAAAAATATACAGGTCGGAGAAAATGAGACTATTATAGCTTATCTGAAAGAACATTTACCGGAATATATGATTCCGGCACTGATTAGCCTGGACCATTTGCCACTAACAGCTAATGGAAAAATAGATAAAAAAGCTTTGCCAGAACCAGAAGGTGAATTGCTGGCTGGCAGCTTATATACAGAGCCGCGTAATGAAACTGAAAGCATACTGGTAAATATCTGGCAGGAACTATTAAAAGCCGGGCAGATCGGTATTCACGATAACTTCTTTGCAATGGGCGGACATTCATTACTCGTGATGAGGCTGATTGCCGCTATACGTAAAAAATTGTCCGTAGAACTTGCTGTGAAAGACGTGTTTAGCTATGCTACCATTGCAGAATTGTCTGCACATATGGAGATGCAGCAAAAAAAAATAAACCTGCCTGCTATCACGGCACAGCCAATACAGGATTATACGCCATTATCGTTTAGTCAGGAACGTTTATGGTTTATTGACAAACTCGAAGGAAGTATACATTATCATATACCAGGCGCCTTACGTTTAACTGGTCAATTAAATCAGGATACCCTGCAGTATGCGCTTCAAACTATTATCAGCCGTCATGAAGTATTGCGTACAGTAATTAGAGAAAGAAATGGCATACCTTATCAGCAGGTATTATCTCCTGATCACTGGGAATTAGCAACCATTGACCCTTCAGACGATCCGCATGCGGCTATGGTTAATTTTATTGAACAGCCATTTGATCTTGCCGCAGACTATATGCTGAGGGCAGGCCTGGTTAAAACAGGGGCTGATGAATATTTGTTGGTTATTTCCACGCATCATATTGCCTCTGATGGCTGGTCGGCAACAGTGATGGTTAAAGAATTAACAGAATTATACAGTGCTTATATTGAAGGTCGTACTGCTCATCTGGAACCATTATCAGTACAATATAAAGACTATGCGATCTGGCAAAGAACACATATCAAAGATGAATTACTGCAAACGCAACTGGGCTACTGGAAAGAAAAATTATCGGGCGCAGAGACCCTGCAATTGCCTACAGACTTTTTAAGACCTGTAGTACAGGGTACAAACGGGGCTGTTTTGCACTTCAATATCCCTGCTGATTTAAACGCTGCACTTAACCAGTTGAGTCAACAGCAGGGGACTACCTTATATACTACACTTTTGGCGGCGTTCCAGGTATTGTTATATCGTTACAGTGGTCAGGAGGATATTTGTGTGGGCACACCTGTGGCAGGCAGAACACAGCAGGAAATAGAAGACCTGGTGGGCTTTTTTGTCAATACGCTGGCGATCCGCAGTCAACTGGATGGATCAATTTCATTTAATGAACTGCTGCAACAGCTTCAAAACACCTTATTTGAGGGTTATGAATACCAGGATGCACCATTTGAAAAAGTAGTTGATGCGGTAGTCAAGGGACGTGATAAAAGCATGACCCCATTATTTCAGGTCATGTTTGTTTTGCAAAATACCCCCGATACACCAGAATTAAAACTAGGTGATCTTAAGCTGGAGCTGGAAAATATTCATCTTCCGGTAGCGAAGTTTGATATTACATTTACTATAGAAGAAGGAAAGGATGGATTAGCATTAGCCATAGAATACTGTACAGATCTGTTCCTTGAAGACACAATCGCCCGGATGGCCGGACATTATGAACAATTACTTCGTTCTGCAGTTAGTGAGCCTTCTGTGCAAATCGGTGCATTGCCAATGCTTGGCATAGCTGAATCTGAGCAATTGATGCAGCAGCTTAGCGGTGAGCAAACCGTATATCCTGATTACAGTAATGTCATTGCGCTGTTTGAAGAGCGGGTGGTTAAAACACCGGATGCAACGGCACTGGTTTTCCAGGAGCAGCGTTATACCTATCAGCAGCTAAATGAAAAAGCCAACAAACTGGCACATTACCTGATCAGTCAGCAGGTGAAAGCAGATCAGCTGGTTGGTCTTTGCATCAAACGTTCAGCCGATATGATTACCGGAATTTTAGGGGTCTGGAAGGCAGGCGGTGCTTATGTTCCGATTGATCCATCTTATCCTGCAGAGCGGATTGACTATTTAATCGCAGACAGTGGTGTAAAACTAGTCATAAGTGATGAACAGAGCAAAGTTGTACTGCCGGTAAGTATGCCAGTCATTTTACTGGATAACATTGAATTTTTAGCGCAACAACCCGTGTTTTCGCCTGAAAACCATATTTCTTCACAGGATCTTTCCTATGTGATTTATACTTCAGGTTCTACAGGCAAGCCCAAAGGCGTCCTTGTGGAGCACCGTGGAATGTTAAACCATTTATATGCTAAAATCAATGCACTGAAAATGGATGAGCATAGTATCGTTGCCTATATCGCATCTTATACCTTTGATATATCTGTGTGGCAAATGTTCTGTGCCCTGCTTAGCGGAGGACAAACTGTGATCTATTCATCTGATCTGATTATGGAACCCGCTGCGCTGATCGGTCAGGTTGATACCGATCATGTTAATATACTGGAACTGGTACCTTCATACCTCGCTGCGGTATTACAGGAAAATCCAAAAGCAGAATTGCAAAACCTTAATTACCTGATGGTTACCGGAGAGGCTGTGAGCCAGTCTGTACTGTCCCAATGGTTTGCACATCCTAAATACGGGCATATCCCTGTAATTAATGCTTATGGGCCAACAGAAGCTTCGGATGATATTACCCATCATTTGATGTACAGTACACCCGAAAACGGAAATGTTCCTTTAGGGAAAACTATACAGAATTTACAGATTTATATTCTTGACGGTCATGGACAACTTTGTCCTGAAGGGGTACCAGGAGAGATTTGTGTATCCGGTATTGGTGTATCCAGAGGTTATCTCAACAGAGAAGCGCTGACCAGGGAAAAATTTATTGCAGATCCGTTCCGTCCAGGGCATAAAATGTACAAAACAGGAGATCTTGGCAGGTCGCTAACCGGAGGTGTTATTGAATATCTCGGCCGTATTGACGATCAGGTAAAGATCCGTGGTTACAGGATCGAACTGGGAGAAATTGAGCATGTCTTAAATCAGCATGCAGAAGTAGCACAAAGTGTAGTTATTGCAAAATCTGATGAACAGGGGGGCAGGCGTCTGATAGGCTATATTGTTGCCGATCTGAATGCTGACCGGGAAGATATCCTGGCTTACCTCAAAGAACAATTGCCAGAGTATATGGTTCCTGTACTGATCAGACTGGATCAGCTGCCATTAACTGCTAATGGTAAAATTGATAAAAAAGCTTTACCGGAACCAGATGGGGATTTACTCTCTGATCAGATTTATGTTGCCCCGCGTGATGCCACAGAACAGCTACTGGCTCAAATCTGGCAAGACTTACTACAAATCAAACAGGTAGGGATTTACGATGACTTCTTTGATCTGGGCGGGCATTCGCTGCTGATTATGCGTTTAGCATCAGCCGTATTGGAACAGTTTAATATCACCATTTCAATCAGGAATTTCTTTGATCTGGCAACTATTGATGCCCTGGCCCAATATATCAACAATCGTCAGGCAGAAGAGTCAAAAAAACGTAAGAGAATAAAATTATAGTAACCAATCATAAAATTATTAAAATGCTGAGTCAGAATTTAACAGATATAGAAGGATTATTAAAAAGAGCTAATGCAATGGGAGTAGAAATATTCCTGGAAGATGATGAACTGATTGTCGAAACTTCGGAAGAAGTAGAAATAGATGAGGATTTTTGGGATGAACTAAGAAATAACAAAACTCAGCTGACTGCCTATCTCAGAGATCACAGCCCTCAGAAAAAGGGGCAGCCTATAATTACCAATGTAGTACCTGTAAGTCAATATGCGGCACATATACCTTTGTCTTATAGTCAGGAGAGTTTATGGTTCATAGACAGGCTGGAAGGAAGTACACATTATCATATTCCTGCTATACTGCGTTTGAAAGGGAAAGTTGATCATGCTGCATTAGAAATGGCATTGCAAACTATAATCAACCGCCACGAAGTCTTAAGAACTGTGATCAGAGAAGAAGATGGGGTAGCTTATCAGCACGTGATGAAAGCGGACCGATGGAAAATGGATGTCTTTAATGACCAGGGAATGTCATCGGTACAGACATTCATAGAACAGCCTTTTGACCTTTCGGCAGCGCATATGTTAAGGGCTGGTTTATTTCAGGTCACTGAAAATGAAGAACTACTGGTGATCGTGATGCACCATATTGCTTCAGATGGCTGGTCGCTTTCTATTATTGTGAAAGAACTCTCCGCATTATATGAGGCTTATACCAAAGGCAGTATTCCTGAATTATCAGTAATGGCTGTACAGTATGCGGATTATGCGATCTGGCAGAAAACATATATATCCGGAGACTTGCTGCAAAGACAGCAGGCTTACTGGAAAAAGCAGCTGTCAGGTATTGAACCTTTGCAATTAACTACTGATTTCGCAAGGCCGGCAGTACAAAGTACCCGGGGTGCCGTTTTAGAAAAAGTGTTCAGCAAAGCGCTTCATGAGCAGTTGAATGAACTGAGCCGTAAACACGATGTAACGCTGTTTATGACCTTACTGGCTGCTTTCCAGGTATTATTATATCGCCACAGCGGTCAGGATGATATTTGTGTAGGTACCCCAATTGCAGGAAGGCTCCGTCGTGAAGTAGAAGAATTAGTCGGATATTTTATCAATACACTGGCTATCCGCAGTGATCTGAGTGATAATCCATCTTTCACAGCATTGCTGAAACAAGTAAAAAATACCTTGCTGGACAGTTATGACCATCAGGATATTCCTTTTGAAAAAATAGTAGATGTTATAGTCAAAGAAAGGGACATGAGCCGCGGACCTTTATTCCAGGTCATGTTTGTTTTGCAAAATACGCCGGATAGCCATTTAAGTCTGGGTGATCTCAGGGTTACTATAGAAGAACCTGAAAACACTACGGCTAAATTTGATCTGACTTTTAACCTGCGCCAAAGTGAGCAGGGGTTATCATTGTCTGCAGAATACTGTACAGATCTTTTCAAAGAAGAAACGGTCCTGAAATTTATTGCGCATTACGAAGAATTGCTCCATGCGATTATCGCTAAGCCAGATGAAAATATTGGCGCTTTAAGAATGCTTCGGCATCATGAAGAATATCAATTACTGCAGGAATTTAGTGGTTTAACAGTGGGTTATCCGCAGGGTACAACTATTCTGGATTTGATTGATGCACAGGTTAAAAGGGTGCCGGATGCCATAGCCGTAGTTTATGAAGATGAAAAACTAACTTATAGGGAACTGGATGAACGGTCAGGTCAGCTGGGACATTATCTGCGCAGCCAGGGGGTCCAGGCAGAAACACTGGTTCCTGTTTGTCTGGAAAGAAGCCTGGATATGATCGTTGCTTTGCTTGGTGTTCTGAAAGCAGGAGGGGCTTATGTACCCATGGACCCATCTTATCCCGAAGACCGTGTAAGTTATATGATTGAAGATACAGGGGCTTTACTGGTAATCAGTCATAGCAACAGCAGTTTGGTCTGTAAAAAATTCAGTGGCCATGTTATCGAACTGGATACAGATCAGGCACTGTTTGGGGCACAGCCGTTAACCCCATTTGAATCCGGACGTTCTCCTGAAAATGCTGCTTATGTAATTTATACTTCGGGTTCAACCGGTCGTCCCAAAGGTGTAATCATAGCAGATTTCAATGTAGTCCGTTTATTTGAAACGGATGTACCTCTTTATGATTTTAACGGAGATGATGTATGGACTATGTTCCACTCTTTCTGCTTTGACTTCTCTGTATGGGAAATGTACGGTGCATTATTTTATGGAGGTAAACTGATCGTTGTCCCTAAGGCTGCAACACAAGACACCATGCTGTTTGGCAAACTTTTACTGGATGAAAAAGTAACAGTCCTTAATCAGACACCTTCTGCTTTTTATGTATTGCAGGATTACCTGACTAAAAATACCTCATCTGTAGCAATACGCTATGTTATTTTTGGTGGTGAGGCCTTAAACCCAAGTAAATTAAAACCATGGTCTTCACTTTACAGCAATTGCCGCTTAATCAATATGTACGGGATTACAGAAACGACTGTTCACGTAACTTATCAGGAATTATTACCTGTTCATATTGAAAGCAGTCAAAGTGTAATCGGTAAACCGATCCCTACCTTACAGGCCTATATTTTTAACAGCGGTCAGCATTTATCTCCGGTTGGGGTTAATGGTGAGCTTTATATTGGTGGGGCAGGTGTAGCCAGAGGTTACCTGAACAGGGAAAGTCTTACTGCAGAGAAATTTATTGAACATCCTTTATTGCCTGGTAAAAGATTATACCGTACAGGTGATCTTGCCCGCTGGAATACAGATGGCACGCTTGAATATCTGGGCCGTATTGATGATCAGGTGAAAATCAGAGGGTTCAGAATAGAACTGGGCGAAATAGAAAGTGTGCTGGAACAAAGTGGTTTAGTACGTCAGAGTGTGGTACTGGCTAAAACAGACCATCAGGGTAATAAACGATTGGTAGGTTACGTGGTAGCGGAAAGGCCTTTAGATAAGCAGAAAATCCAGGAACACCTGAAACTTCATTTACCTGAGTACATGGTACCTGCACTATGGGTTTCGATCGATGAAATTCCCCTGACTGTGAATGGTAAAGTGAATCGTAAAGCGCTGCCAGATCCGGACGTATCTGAATTAAGCAGTAAAGAATATATTGCACCGCGTAGTGAAACAGAAATAAAACTGGCTGGTATCTGGCAGGACCTGTTAGGAATTGAGCAGGTTGGCATTGCTGATAATTTCTTTGAGCTTGGCGGCGATTCTATCCGTGTAATCCGCGTAGTGAGTAAAATAGCAGATGTTTTCGGTAAAGAAGTCCGGGTATTTGATGTCTACAGAGCTAAGACAATTCTGGAATTAGCAGCGCTGATTGATGAACATACAGCAGATCATTCGGCCCAGGTAAAAAACTATAATGAAGTAAAAGAAGAACTGGAGCAATTTAAAAATGCTGCATTGCTTAATTTTCCCGATAAAGATCAGATTGAAGACATTTATCCAATGAGTGATATTGAACGCGGGATGGTTTATATTTCTTCTGTAAATCCCGAAGAAGCACTTTACCATGATCAGTTCGTCCTGAAAATGCCTAAAAGCATGGATGTTGTCTTACTGAAAAAGGCCCTTACTTTACTTGTTCAAAAACACAATATATTAAGAACTGCTTTTCCTCAGGCTGCGGAAGATTTACAGGTAGTTTATAAAAGCATTGAATTTGATATTGATTATTTCAATATTGAATTTGTAAATGGGAAAAAGCTAAAAGACACTATAGAAGAATACCTTGCCGAAGAACGTAAAAACCCATTTGATGTAAGCAAGGCACCTTTATGGAAAGCCAGTGTCTTTGGACACAAAAAATACAATATTCTTATCTTCCAGTTTCATCATGCTATTCTGGATGGCTGGAGTGTTGCTTCTTTAAATACAGAGTTATATAATTTATGTCAGCGTTTGCTTACTGAGTCTGAACAGGTTTCCCTGCTTCCGTTAACAGGAAGCTATAAAGACTTTATTATAGAAAGTCTGATCGCCAAAAGAGAGGGGGCAGATGAAACCTTCTGGAAACAGGAGTTATCCGGTTATAAAAGACTGGACATCTTTTTAAAGGAAGATAACCTGCAAATGTGTGAGTGGACATGCGATTCTGCCTATATTGAAAGATTACAGGAGAAGTTAAAACGTGATAAAATCTCTCTGAAAGGTCTTTTCTTTGGTGCTTACCTGCATTGTTTAGGGATGATGACTTATGATGATGAACTGACTGTAGGATTAATTACCAATAACAGACCGGTCCGGGAAGATGGGGATCAGTTGCTGGGCTGTTTTCTAAACAGTATTCCTTTCAGGTTCCATAAAATGGACAGTAAGGAGACCTGGCAGTTATATTTCCAAAAGATAGAAGATCAGTTATTCCGGATTAAGGAAAGAGACCGGACAAGTCTGATGGAAATCAAGAAAATAACCAGAGAATCATCTACAGATGAAAACCCTTTCTTTGATGCTGTTTTCAATTTTATCAATTTCCATGTTTATGACCATATAGGTTTTGATGTATCCAAAGAAAATGAATACGAAACAGGAGATGAATCCTTAACAATTAACGGGTATGAGTTAACCAACACTTATCTGGATTGTACAACCAGTATCACTGCAAATACGCTTACGGTTAGTTTTAGCTTGCGGAAAGAACTGAAATCCGGCAAAAAACTGGAAGAGCTGCAAACTTATTTCAAAAATGTAATTACTGCCTACCTGGAGGATTATACATCGCCGGTAGCCAATAGTATAATTTTGCCTGATTATGAATTGAACAGGCAATTGAAGCAATTTAGTCATGCAGGTGGTGAACGCGTCGTAGCAGACCAGACGCTTGCAAATCTATTTGAAAAGCAGGCTGCACTAACGCCGGGTGCCATTGCGCTTGTCTATGGAGATGAACGTTTAACCTATAAAGAATTAAATGAACGTTCCAATCAGCTGGGACATTATCTGAAAAGTAAGGGTGTTAAACCAGAAACACTGGTACCGATCTGCTTAGACAGAAGTACTGAACTGGTGATCGCTATCCTTGGGATATTAAAAGCTGGCGGGGCATATGTTCCGGTTGATACCAATTATCCGGCAGACCGTATCAGCTTTATGTTGTCTGATTCAGGTTGTGCCATGGTCATTACTTCCATACGTTTTGCAGATCTTTGTCAGACTGATGATCCGGGAATTGAATTACTTTGCCTGGATGAGCTTGAAATGATTTTACTGGCTTGTCCGGTATCAAATGTACCTCATGACAGTCAGGTGGGGAATCTGGCTTATGTCATTTATACTTCCGGATCTACAGGCCGGCCAAAAGGCACAATGATCACGCATAAAGGTGTTTTAAATATGATTGACTGTCATGTTTCCATCTATAATGTAACGGCCGAAAGCAGTATGACAGTAATGTCAAGCATAGGGTTTGATGCTTCAGTCTGGGAGATCTGGCCTTATTTAGGAACCGGGGCTACCATACATTTATTAGAGGATCAGATCAGGGTCGCACCCGAAGAGCTGGTGAATTATTATATCAATCACGAAATTACCCATAGTTTTATTGCTACAGGTTTAGTTGTTGATGTGGTGAATATCCTTCGTAAATCTATAACCAGTCTGGAATATCTGATGACGGCGGGAGACAGGCTTGGTGCAATGGACGTAAAAGATTTGCCTTTTATACTGGTCAATAATTACGGGCCGACAGAAAATACAATCGTTGCCACTTATTATCCTTTAACTGATCTGGACGGCGATACTTTACCACCTATTGGAAAACCAGTTTCAAATGTAACTACTTTTATCGTAGACGGTTTTCTAAATGTTTCTCCGCTGGGGGTTGCAGGTGAATTATGTATAGGCGGGGTACAGCTGGCAAGGGGTTACCTGAACCTGCCCGAGCTGACTGAAAATAAATTTGTATCCAATCCTTTGAATTCAGGTCAGCGTTTGTACAGAAGCGGAGACCTGGTACGCTGGCTTCCGGATGGTAATATGGAGTTCCTTGGCCGTATCGATGATCAGGTCAAAATCCGTGGTTACCGGATAGAGTTAGGTGAAATAGAAAATGTTTTACTGCAATACCCTGGAATCAGTAATGGGATCGTGCTTGCCAAAGCAGATCATCACAATAACAAAAGGCTGATTGGCTACATTGTTCCTGAGCCATCATTTTCAAAAACAGAATTGCAATCGTGGCTTAAAGAAAGGTTACCAGAATATATGGTTCCTGGATTATGGATAGAAATGGAAGAAATTCCACTGACTGATAATGGAAAGATTGATCGTAAAGCTTTATTGTCAATTAGTGAAGGAGATACTACAACTGCGGTATTTGTTGCACCACGCAATAAAACAGAGGATTTGCTTGCTGTTATATGGCAGAATTTGCTGGGTGTGGAACGTGCGGGTGTTTTAGATAACTTCTTTGATCTTGGCGGACACTCTCTGCTTGCCATGAGGCTGATGACTGCAATCCGCAATGAGTTTGCAGTAGAAATCAGTATGAGAGATCTATTTACGCATCTGACCATTGCAGCACTGGCTGATTATATAGACGGTAAAAAAGGAAAAACAGTACTGCCCGATCTGGTTGTTCAACCCAAAGGAAAACAAATACCACTTTCTTTCAGTCAGGAAAGATTATGGTTTATTGATCAGTTAGAAGGCAGTACACATTACCATATTCCGGCTGTGTTACGTTTGCATGGGGTGGTGGACCAGGATGCATTAACCTATGCATTGCAAACGATTATCAACCGTCACGAAGTATTAAGAACTGTATTCAGAGAAGAAAATGGGATTGCCTATCAAAAGATAATGGGTACTGATCAATGGGCGCTTTCTGAAATTAACAAGGGTTCTGATACCTTAAAGGATCAGCAGGTAGCTGAATTTATAGATCAGCCTTTTAATTTATCAGCTGATTATATGCTTCGGGCAGCCTTGTTTCCTGTGGCCGAAAATGAAGAACTACTGGTAATAGTCATGCACCATATTGCCTCAGACGGTTGGTCATTATCAGTCATTGTGAATGAACTGACTGAACTTTATTATGCGTATACGCATGATCAGTTGCCAAAATTGCCTGTATTGGCTGTACAATATGCTGATTATTCGATCTGGCAGAAAACATATATCTCAGGAGATTTACTGGCAGGCCAGCAAACTTACTGGAAAAAACAGCTGGCAGGACTGGAGCCTTTGCAATTGGCCACAGATTATGCCAGACCGGCTGTACAAAGTACACGCGGTGCTGTTATTGAAACTCTTTTAAATAAGGAGCTTGCCGATCAGCTGGATGAATTGAGTCAGCAGCAGCAAGTCACTCTGTTTATGACTTTATTATCAGCGTTCCAGGTTTTATTATACCGTCATACCGGTCAGGATGATATTTGTGTGGGAACACCAATTGCCGGAAGGCTGCGTCAGGAAACAGAAAACCTGATCGGATTTTTTATCAATACCTTAGCTATACGCAGTGACCTGAGTGGTAACCTGTCTTTCAATAATCTACTGAAACAGGTTAAAAACACTTTACTGGATAGTTACGATCATCAGGATATTCCTTTTGAAAAAGTAGTTGATGCAGTAGTGAGTGACAGAGACAGAAGCCGGAGCCCTTTGTTCCAGGTACTTTTTGCTTTACAAAATACACCTGATGCTTCTGAACTGAACCTTGGAGATATCCCATTCGTGGTAGAAGAACCAGATTATAAAACATCTAAATTTGATCTTTCATTTACCATGCAGCAGGGTGAAAAAGGTTTATCCCTATCTGTAGAATATTGTACAGATCTTTTTGCAGAGGAAACTATATCGGGACTGATTACCCATTTCGAACAATTGTTAAAGGCAATTATAGCTGATCCCGATGAAAATATTGCTGTATTACAAATGCTGCAACCAGCAGAAGAACTTCTTTTATTAGAAGAATTCAGTGGAATGGCAGCAGGTTATCCACAGGATACAACCATCACAGACCTGATTGCCGCACAGGTAAAAAGGGTGCCGGATGCTGTAGCTGTAGTTTATGAACAGCAGCAATTAACTTATCGTGAGCTGGACGAAAAATCTAATCAGCTTGGACGTTACCTGCGTAATCAGGGTGTTCAGGCAGAAACACTGGTTCCTGTTTGTCTGGAAAGAAGCCTGGATATGATCGTTGCTATTCTGGGTGTGCTGAAAGCAGGAGGGGCTTATGTACCTATGGACCCATCTTATCCAGAAGACCGGATCAGTTATATGCTGGAAGATACCGGGGCTTTACTGGTCATCAGCCATAGCAATTGCAGTGTGGTATGTGAAAAATTTAGTGGTCAGGTCATAGAACTGGATACAGACCACCAGCTGATCGGGGCAGAAGCGATAACCGGATTTGATTCGGAACGTGTTCCCGAAAATGCGGCCTATGTGATTTATACTTCAGGTTCAACAGGTCGTCCTAAGGGGGTGATTATTGAAGATATCAACGTCGTGCGTTTATTTGAGACCGATCAGCCACTTTTTGATTTCAACGGGAATGATGTATGGACTATGTTCCACTCTTTCTGTTTTGACTTCTCGGTATGGGAAATGTATGGTGCGCTGTTTTATGGCGGGCGGTTAGTTGTTGTGCCTAAAGCGGCAACACAGGATACAGCTTTATTTGGCAAACTGTTACTGGAAGAAAAAGTAACGGTACTCAATCAGACCCCATCTGCATTTTATGTATTGCAGGATTATCTGACTAAAAATGCTTCTTCGGTAGCTATCCGCTATGTGATTTTTGGTGGTGAAGCTTTAAATCCTGTCAAATTAAAACCATGGAATGAACTTTATAAGAACTGCCGTTTAATTAATATGTACGGGATTACAGAAACGACTGTTCATGTAACTTATCAGGAATTATTGCCGGTTCACCTGCAAAGCAGCCAAAGCCTGATTGGTAAACCAATCCCTACTTTACGTGCTTATATTTTTAATCAGTCTCAGCATCTCAGCCCAATTGGTGTAGTCGGTGAACTATATATTGGCGGAGCAGGGGTGGCCAGGGGTTATTTAAACTTACCGGTACTTACAGCAGAACGTTTTGTTCAGCATTCCTTATTACCCGGAGCCAGGTTATACCGTACAGGTGACCTTGCCCGCTGGAATGCAGACGGAACAATAGAATATCTTGGCCGTATCGATGATCAGGTTAAAATCAGAGGTTTCAGAATAGAATTGGGTGAAATAGAAAGTATACTGGAACAAAGCGGACTGGTACGTCAGAATGTTATACTAGCCAAAAAAGATAATTATGGAAATCAGTATCTGGCAGGTTATGTCGTGCCAGAAGGGGTTTTAAACAAAGAAGAAATTCAGGACTACCTGAGAATTCACTTACCAGAATATATGGTTCCGGCTTTATGGGTGTCTATGGATGAAATTCCATTAACCGTAAACGGTAAAGTGAACCGTAAAGCTTTGCCGGACCCTGATGTCAGGGCGCTGAGCAGTAAAGAATTTGTTGCTCCCCGTAACGCAACAGAACAGATACTGGTCAATATCTGGCAGGAATTATTGGGTATTCCACAAATAGGGATACAGGATAGCTTTTTTGAACTGGGCGGGCACTCGTTGCTGGTAACCCGATTAACAGCTGCGATACGCAAAGAACTCTCCATAGAACTGGCCATTAAAGATGTGTTTTTATATCCTGTGGCCGCTGCATTAGCAGCCTATCTGGATACCCCCGGCACAGGAAAACTATTACCATCGATTATCCTGAACAACAGGCCAGAATTGATTCCCCTATCATTTAGTCAGGAACGTTTATGGTTTATCGATCAGCTGGAAGGAAGTTCACATTATCATATTCCTGCGGTATTAAGGCTAAAAGGAAAATTGAATCGTGCTGCCCTGCAACAGGCCATTCAAAGCATTGTTAACCGTCACGAGATACTGAGAACAGTGATCAGAGAAGATGATGGAATTGGCTATCAGCTGGTATTACCAGCCAATCAATGGCAGTTATCTGCGATCACTGTAAAAGGTGATTCCAAACTTACTGTAGCCGGTTTTATCAATGAGCCATTTAATCTTTCCTCAGACCATCTGTTAAGGGCAGGACTTTTAAGTCTGGCCGAAGAAGAGTGTTTACTGGTACTGGTGATGCATCATATCGCATCCGATGGCTGGTCATTATCTGTGATTGTGAAAGAATTATCCGAACTCTATAACGCTTATTCGGGTGCCTTTGAACCAGTACTTGATCCATTAGCGGTACAGTATGCAGATTATGCCATTTGGCAAAGAACTCACATAACAGGCGAATTATTACAATTACAGCAGGATTACTGGACACATAAATTAGCCGGTGCAGAAAGTTTACAGCTGCCAACAGATTTCCCGAGACCGGCTATGCAGAGTACAGCAGGTAATATTCTGTATTATAATCTGCCCGGAGATTTAGCTTCTTCATTGAATCAGTACAGCAAAGAACAGGGGGTTACCTTATTCATGACACTCTTAAGTGCATTCCAGGTATTGTTGTACCGTTATAGCGGTCAGCAAGATGTAACTGTAGGTACATTGGTTGCAGGGAGAACACAGCAGGAAATTGAAAACCTGGTTGGATTCTTTATCAATACCCTTGCTATAAGAAGTGATCTTGGTGGGGAGCCATCTTTTGATGAGCTGGTACAAAAGGTGAAAACAACTTTGCTGGAAGCATACGGACATCAGGATATGCCTTTTGAAAAAGCACTGGAAATGGTAGCTGGCAATCGTGACCTGGGTAAAAATCCTTTATTCCAGGTGATGTTTATTCTGCAAAATACACCTGATAACTCAGAACTGGTACTTCATAAACTGACTGTATCACAAGAGGCGCCCGATTACAGCCCTTCGCAATTCGATATCAATTTTGTGGTTACTGAACAAAAAGAAGGGTTGTTACTTGAAATAGGCTATTGTACAGATCTGTTCCTTGAAGACACTATTTTAAGACTGGCAGGTCATTATGAACAGTTGTTGCGTGCTGTTATTGCCGCATCTGATACGCAGATTAACCGGTTAAAAATGATGACTTCAGCAGAAGAGGTTTCCTTATTAGCACAATTCAGCGGACCTGAAACAGCTTATCCCAAACAGAGCAATGTGGTAGCCATATTTGAAGAATGGGCATTGAAAACTCCGGATGCTGTAGCTGTTTTGTTTGAAAATCAAGCTTATACCTATAAGGAGTTAAATGAGAAAGCAAACAGGCTGGCACATTACCTGATAGATAAAGGCATGAAAGCTGATCAGCTGACCGGTCTTTGTATCGGGCGTTCACTGGATATGATCACTGGTATCCTGGGCATTTGGAAAGCAGGTGGTGCTTATGTACCTATTGACCCTTCTTATCCTGCAGAAAGAGTTGATTATTTATTAAATGATAGCGGTATAGACTTAATTATCAGTGATCAGCAGAGCAGGGGAGCCCTTCCTGCACATTTGCAGAAAACATTGATTCTATTGGGGGGAAGCGGGTTTCTTACAGGCCAGCGGGTTACTTCGCCGGTAAATAGAATTGCTGGCCAGGATCTGTCCTATATGATTTATACCTCAGGCTCAACAGGTAAACCAAAAGGTGTACTTGTTGAACACCAGGGAATGCTAAATCACCTGTATGCAAAAGTTAATGAGCTGCAATTAGATCAGAATTCGGTTATTGCCTATACCGCCTCTTATACTTTTGATATCTCAGTATGGCAAATGTTCTGTGCTTTACTTACCGGGGGCTGTACAGTTGTGTATCCTGCGGCATTAATTCTTGAGCCGGCAGCGTTAATTTCAAAGGTAGAAGCAGATCAGGTCACTGTTCTGGAACTGGTCCCTTCTTATCTGGCAGCAGTCCTGCAAGAGAAAACCAGTGTGCGTTTAAAAAATCTCCGATATCTGCTGGTTACAGGCGAAGCTGTAAGCCAATCTGTATTGGCACAATGGTTTGCACATCCTGATTACGGGCGTATTCCGGTAGTGAATGCTTATGGGCCGACCGAAGCTTCGGATGATATTACCCATCATTTTATGCACAGTACACCTCAGACCAGCAATGTACCACTGGGGAAAACGATCCAGAACTTACATATCTACATCCTGGATGCTTATGGGCAGATTTGCCCTTTAGGTGTGCCCGGAGAAATTTGTGTATCCGGTATAGGCGTATCCAGAGGATATCTGAACAGGGCAGAACTGACCAGTGAGAAATTTATTGCAGATCCTTTCCGTTCAGGAAATAAACTATATAAAACCGGGGATCTTGGCAGGACTCTGCCCGAAGGTACAATTGAATATCTTGGCAGGATTGATGATCAGGTGAAAATCCGTGGTTACCGTATAGAATTAGGAGAAATAGAATACGTACTCAACCAGCATCCTGCTATAGAACAAAGCATTGTTATTGCCAAATCAGACCAGCAGGGAACTAAACGTCTTATCGCATATTTTGTGTCTTCAAAAGACACAGATGCATTATCGCAACAGGAAGGGTTTAGCAATGAGGCGCTGACCGGCTATCTTAAAAAACATTTACCAGAGTATATGATTCCGGTACTGATCAGACTGGATCAGCTGCCGTTAACTGCCAACGGTAAAATAGACAAGAAAGCATTGCCGGAACCAGAAGGGGAATTATTATCGGCTAAAATCTATACCGGTCCCCGTAACCATACAGAGCAGGCGCTGGCTGATATCTGGCAAGAGTTATTGCAGGTCCGGAAAATCGGTATCCATGATAATTTCTTTGAACTGGGCGGTCATTCCTTAATTGCTGTAAGATTGCTATCGCGGATCAGAAACCTTGGATATAGCATGCAGTTAAGTGACCTGATGACTTTCCCAACTATTGCCGGACAATCTGCAGTTCTTAATGGTACAGCAGATGATGAAGAGGCAGAAATTGAAGAATTCAATAAAAAACATATCATCTTATTGAATAAGGCGAAAGCAGGGACACCCTTATTTATTTTGCCGGGCGGGGTCGGTTTGGTTGACGGATATGATAAAATAGCGAAGGAAATAGAAACAGTAGCACCGGTTTATGGGCTTAATATGGTTGGTTCACTGCAGGGCGAAACCCCATTACAGCATATGAAAGATATCGCGGAGCAGAATGTCAAATGGATCAGAAAAATACAAAACAAAGGTCCATATCGTCTTGCAGGGCATTCTTTAGGGGGATGGATTGTTTTTGAAATGACAAAAATCCTTGAAGCCATGAACGAAAAGGTAGAGTTAGCAGCTATTATCGATGTATCCCCAAGGGATATTATGCCATCAGGAGCAGAAGTACTGATACAGGATGCAGTTGCTTACCTCGAAGTCTTTGAGCTTATTAAAGCAGATCAGCCTCATCCGGATTGGTTATTGAAATTCAAATCTGAGATTCATCAGTTACCAGCACATGAAATGCGTGAGTTTATGCTTGATTTCATCGTGACTCAATACAGAGATCTTAAAAAAGGTACTGAATTTGATTTAAAGCTGGTTTATTTACTGGTATTTAACTCTACCAATTATAATTATGTCACTTCCGGCAAAGTAAATGCAGCGCTAACTATTATCAGGGCGGATATCCAGAAGTGGGAAAACGATGGTTTTAAAGAAGATTTGGGCTGGCTTGCCCATTCAGATCTGATCAAAGCCTCAGTTACCCCTGGAGATCACTTTAATATGACCTTTGGTGAAAACGGAACTACAATGGGTGGTTATTTGAAAGGTCTTTTAGAAGCATTAAAATAATAAATAAACAGATCCCCCTCTCTGTTGATTAAGGATTCTAAGGTTATGCGCTCAGCGTTTAACCTTAGATCCTTTTTTTATTTTGAATATTCCGGTCATTCATCGCATGACCTTATTGCTGCATTAAAATCCAGCTGATACCCTGAAGCCGGCAGTACTTTGACTGCCTTCCATTTTACTCAGGTTATCATAATTAAAAGTTTTAATAAAATTAAACCTCAATCCAAATCTTTGTATACCAATATAGGCTTCTGCATAATTTTTAATCACATCCGAAGTCAGGTAATTTACACCAATGACTTCTTCCATTTTTAATTTTTTAAACAGTGGTATTTTGCTTAAAAACAGGCCGCCAAAATTGTGTTCGAAATGAGCTTCCAGAAACTTGTTCCCAGTACTGAACTCATAAGGGCTGAGCATCATAAAACCATCAGTAAATTGGGTATAGATAATAATATTACTACCCGCAAAATGCTTGAAGTCCATATAATACAAATTGTTCCTGTTGATAAATTTACCGGCACCAATGCTATATTTAAAAACACCCAGGATACCCAATTTCTTGTTGGAATCAAAAACACGGGCCCCGATATAATCGAAATCCACATCCGAATTAAGTATGCCTTTTATCCCCTTGCGGTAATCAAGCTGAAGTTTTGGATAGACAGAGCCCTGTCTGATATTGAAATCAGGGCGCTCTATATAAGTCTGGGCAAAGGCAATATTAAGGGTTAAACCCAGGGTAAGTGCTTTATTCGCTGTAAAAGCATAATCATTTCCTGTCATCGGATATGGATTATTGGCTGTAAACTCTTTATCAGGGAAGTCTTTTATCGTTCTGAAAGAAGTATTGATCAAAGGTGTTCTGCTGGCATATTCCAGATTACCGGAAAGATAGAGCCCGTTGCTCAGTTCCCTGCCCGAATAAATATTTATAAAATCCTTCTTATATAGTTTTAAGATATTTTCCTTGTTGAATAAAGTAGTTATTGTATTAAAAAGAGCGGGTATGGCTTCGAAATTACTGTTAAAGTCAGTGTAGCTTGTTCCGCCACTTATTCCAGCATAGCCATTTTGTTTAGGTGCATATCTATAAGACACATTCGCATTTGCACTCAGTACTTTATTCTCGAAACCATAACGCGGATTAACCTGCATAACCAGCGAAGTACTATCTTTTAATACTTTTCTATAGCTCAGTTTAGGATTGTAGATCCAGCCTTCTACTGTATTATAGTTGACACTAAATAGTGGTCCGCTAATACTCCAGTATTCTTTATCTTTCGTATTGCGGTGGGCATAACCTAAAGTAAGGATCTTTAGCGGTTTAATCCTATTCTCTTTTCTGTCTAAAGAATCGCGGTATTTATCAGATCCGTGAACTAATTTGATACTGTCTTTTTTGACATAATCCCTGCGCTCTTCAGCAGTTAAAACCATAGGCCTTATGGTTGCCCAATAAGTAGAATCTTTTTTATTGGCACCTGCATTTACTTTCAGTATTTTGTTCGTAAAGAATTTTGGCGGGAAATTAGGGTCAACATCGTAATTACTGAATACACCCGTATAATTGCCCATAAACTTAAAACCAAATATACCTCCCGAATAGTCGTAACGCTGACTGGCCAGCATCCATTTATTTTGGTTCACAGGGATAAATTGCTGTTTGATATGCAGGGTATCAATCCCCTCAATCATTGATTTATTGGTAATGGTCAGATCTGTACTATGGATGCGCCAGCTATCATCAATGATATAGATATAGCCATTAAATACCTGGTCATATTTACGGCGGGGAATAACCTGTATTTTGTTGATCCAGTTATTCCCTTCTCTAAAAGTTCCCATGAATTTATAACGGTAAAACAACAGCGCATTATCGGCAATAGGGGAAACAAAACCAACACGGCTCAGTTCACTGATATCAATGTTGTTTTTGTAAAAACTGACCACAAAACCATTAGCCTGATTAAAACTAAAGCCGTTGCTGTTCCCGCTTACCTTCGAAGAAATCATTTCTTCGTAGACTTTGCCTGGTTCCTGGTAATTGAATTTAGAAACGGATTCAGAAAGATAAAGTATTCCTCTCTTGCCCGAATCCAGCCCTATGTTTTTAAGGTCATCCTGGATATTCCTGCCTAATATTTTTTTCGGTGCATTTTTAAGCTTTGTTACCCCTTTGATATAAGCATCACACGAGAAAGCTTTCACCTCGGTTAAATGCTGTTTACGTTTTTTAATCGCATTCCTGATAATTTCGTAAGCCGGATCTTCTGCATTCGCTTTAATGACTACATCTTTTAACTGATAAGCTTCTGCTTCCAGTGTTACAGGGAGATAAGTATCGGCATTGATTTCTACTGCCCTAACCAGTTGTTTATAACCTACGGCCTTAAAAACTAAAATATATTTCCCTTTGTCCAGCTTAAGCTGAAATTCTCCATTGGTATTGGCAGAAGTCCCTTTACTGGTTCCCTGAATATATAAACTGGTAAAAGGGAGTGTACCCTGTTGATCGGAGGTGACACCTTTGAGAATGAATTGCTGGCCAAATGTTATACTTGTGGTTAATAGGAATATTGAAAATAATAATAGTTTCTTCATGTAAATAATATTGGTATCCCAAGATGTTATATTTTGTTGACTATTTCTATATAACAGGAAGTTAAAAAAGGTTAAATATCAGAAAACAGGGTACAGGCACTGGATGGCCCATTTTATTTTTTATAATACCTGATATAAAAAGCCGGTCTGCCGTAAATTAAAACGGGCAGTCTGATAACTGCCCGTTCTGAGTAAATATGCTGAACTGAAAATTAGTTTTTAGCTGTATTCAGCCATGCTTTCCTTAAGGCAGCTTGTTCAGCAGTTAATTCCGGGAATTCTTTTAAAACATTATACTGCTTTTCATCCTGCAGTTCAACCGGCTGACTCAATGTAATTACATTTTCCCTGCCAGTACTATCTTTTCTTGAAACGACTACAGTCAGTTGATCTCCTTCTTTGGTCTGTTCACGCAGGCTGGTCAGGAATTGCTGTAACATGGAGGCATCAGGAATAGTTTTTCCATTGATACTTATAAATACATCCCCTTTCTGATACCCCATTTTTTTACCAAAATCATTCATCCCTTTAGTCTCGGCAATAAATAAGCTTTTACCATTATAACCAATTCCTATTTTGCCCATACCGGCTCTTTTAACCATCACAAATGGTTCATAATCTACACCTATAGCAGCAAAAATTTCTTTATAAGGAAGTTTCTTTGTGCCTGAAACGTAAGTGTTTAAGAATTCTCCAATTTCAGGATAGGTTAATTTGGTAATAGTTGCAAATAGCTCGTCATCATTGAAAGACTTTGTTTTTCCATAAGTTTTTGACAAGTCGGCCATCAGGTTTTGCGTCCCGTATTTTCCTTTTGATAATTGTCTGAGTTTAATATCCAGACAAAGCCCAATCAGCGCTCCCTTTTCATAAACATTTCCATACTCTTTCTCATAAGTATCTAAAACACCTTTAGACATTTTGGTGAAAGCCAGTGTATCATTATAACGCATCGCATTATCTAACTTATCAGTCTGAACTTTCAGATATTCCGGGAAAGTTATTATTCCATATTTTACCTGCATATGGTGTGCGGCATATTCTGTCAACCCTTCATACATCCACAAGTGTTCAGACATTTTTGGGCTGTCATAATCAAATTCTCCAATTTCGTGGCTATGGATACTTAAAGGAGTCACAATATGGAAAAACTCATGAGATCCTGCATTCTTAATATTCTCAGCTAATTTTTCAGGACTGAAATATTCCGGAAGAAAATATAAAGAAGAATATGAATGTTCTAAAGCACCATAACTTCTTATTTTTTTATTGTCTGTTAAAGCAATGATAAAAGCATATTTATCCACTGGCAGTTTGCCGCCAAGATATTCCTTTTGAGCTTCGAGGGTTGGTTTGATCACTTTCGCAATAGCTGCTGATGTCGCTTTCTGATTAGGTGAATATATCGAAACCAGGACTTCAGTACCGCCAATGTTTAAAGTAGTAGTATCCGGTCTGTTATACATCATAGGTGCATCTGCCAGGCTATAATAGTCAGGGACACTATAGTGGTCGGTAGTTGCATTTACATGATGTGCCTTCAGCGAGGTTGATCCATAGAAATCGGCAGGTTTAGTCACTGTGATTTCAAAAGGAATACTTTTTTGACCGTCAAAATAACCAAAGAAACCAAAATTGTTAATCACGAACATTTTATCCTTATCTATATTGGTACCAGCCGGTTGAAATATTTCAACTCCCTTAACTTCGGGGCTGTCCCAGCTGTCATCTACTATATAAGTGATTTTTGCTAATCTATCAGCCTCAGTTATTTTCCATGAATTTGAATCTGTCCTATCGGTTTTTAGTGGATTCCCTTTATGATCAAAGGCTTTCAGATCTGAGATATAACGTCCATAATCGGCTATGGCATAAGTACCCGGAACCATTTTAGGAAGATGGAAAACTGTTTCCTTAACTTTTAATCCGGGGGTAAGTAAAGTCACCTGAAGTTTATCATCTGCAACATTATTCAAGTTGAGACTATACTTATAATTAGAATTATTGTTCTGTGCAAAAGCTGAACCAGCAGTTACCAGCAGTAGAAATTGAATAAAGTACTTTTTCATTGATTGGCTATTGATTAATTAAGGTATTCCTTAGATAAGAGTAGACAAATATAGATAAGTTACAAATTCTATGTGAAAAAGAGATCTTGACTGGTTGAGCTCAAATTATACTGCTCCATACGCCATGTTTTGAAGGCGACCCTTTAACAACTGTAAGTGTTCGTAGTTGAGAGGGTGTTGGAAGGGTAACGGACCCTTCCAACACCCTCTCAACTACGAACACAATAAGGCCATAATCAATTACAGCTTATGCGTTAACAATTGCAGGATGCACCTGCGCTTTGTAGGTTTTGATTTTATTGAAAAGTTCGTAAGCATCAATGTCCAGCACTGAGGCAGTCAGATAAACATATAAATCTCCACCAGGGTCTTTTGCATTATCAAGCGCTATAGCACTCAGTTTTTTGCGAATTGAAAGCTTATAGGGTTCAGCGTTGCAGATCACTAAAGTAATCAATGTATCACCGCCAGCTTTGCCGACCTCCATATCAGTAATGTCTTTCCATGAAATTAATCCTGCAGCTTTACTCACTGCGGTAACTCTGGCTGTTATTCCTTCTGGTGTTAATACAATTAAAGGAGATTTGTCATTTAAGGAGATTAATGTCCTGATGATGGTAAAGCCAAAGATTAAAATGAATATCGAAGAGAGGGCTATTCCTTTAGCAATTATACTGTCCGATAAGATTCCAATGCTATAAAGCAGGATCAATACCATTAAAATAAGTATTCCTGTATAGATCAGCAGGAGATTAACTGATTTTTTTCTGTTTCTGTAAAATTCCATAATTACCAGGTTACATTTAAGTTATTCTCTTCTGCGAAAGCTTTACCTTTTTTTAACAGGGCCGAGTATTTTTTCTCAAACGCTGTATTATATTTTTCCTGAATAGCTTTAATGATTTTATCTTTTTGTTCCTGTGGCGCCCTGGCGTCACATAATTTTGCATATTCAGTATATTCGTTTTTATATACGGGAAGTACAAATTCGTAAAGCCCTATAGCTTCATCCTGAATCTCTTTTCTTTCCCCACCCGCATTTAAAGCTTTCACATCTTTAAGGGCCTTTTCTATAACTAAGATTTGATTTTTAACAGAATTCAGTGCTTCATCACCTTTTTTCTTTGTAGAAGGCCTGTCGGCAAATTCAATTGTTTCGCCATCTATTTGTCTGGCCAGTGCGGGAGTTGCAAATCTGGCAACATTATTAGTGTTTAAAATGGCGATACCAAAGAATTTGTCTGGTGTTTCACTGCAGGATTGAAGAAGTAAAGAAAGCGTAAGGGTGGCGGCAACAAAAAATCCGGCTGCGGAATGTTTAAAAATATTTGTCATTAAATTATTAATTGATGAAAAATTTCAGATCGCTCCAAATGGAAGCGTGCGATCAGGTACGTTAAAATATTTTCACCCTTCAATAATCAGACCGGTTTTACTGGTAAAGTATTTGTTATTCCTATTAACTTCATACTCTGCGCATTTAATTTGAGCACAGTAATATGAAGTTGAAAGCGGTGTCTTGATTTTAGCTAAAATACCTTTGCAAAACAGTTGAATGTGTCATTTGCTATCCCGATAGCCCTGTTTTCATCATTTTCATTTGTTCCGGTTTTATCTAAAGCCTGAATAAATGTTCCCCACATTCTTCCGGTATCTTCACCATAACCTGTAAAGAAAGAAACACCTTTAGTAATATTTGCTTTAGCCAGCATCTGAACAATGATTTTTCCGCCCATAATAGAACCTTCCATTACATAAAGTGCAGCCATCGCATCCAGCGCATCTTTAATTTCAGGTACTTCGATTGATTCTGCTGCTGCCGGATCACCTCCAAGTTCTGCTATATCCTGTTTGATATAGGCAGAATTTCTTCGCTGGCTATAATCCGAAAGAACTTCGTGGGTAATATATGGCGATATTGCATTTTCAAGTGCATTAAAATAATCATTGAAATTTTTAAGAAGTGCTGCATAATCTTCATCACTGCGGATAGCTTTAAGCTTTAAAATCACTTCCTTTTCCAGTTTTTGATGTGCAGGCATGGTGGCCTCTTTAATAACTGAACTGATCATAATTGTCTTTTATATGGGGGCGAAAATAGCAATAATCTGCAGAAGCTATTCATTATTACCCGTGTAATAATCATATATACCGTTAAAGATTTGGCATAACAAAACTGCAATTGGTATATTATTTGGTAAAGGAAAAAAATATAGAAATTCCTTTACCCTATATTTAGTATAATTAACAGAGACCTCTAATTAGCATGACCGATAAAAAAAACTTTGATTCTGACTTCTGCGGAAGCATACCCTTACATCATATCAATTCAACTCAAGATTATGGCTATTTACTGGTTCTTGATAAAAAACTGAATATTATACAATTAAGTGAGAATGTTTCCGGTCTTTTGGAGAGCAGGGCCGAAGATCTGATCAATAAAAATATTGCTGATTTTATTCAGACACAAGATCTGGCTAAAATAGAAGCATTGCTGAAAAAAGGGATTTCCAAAAGTATCCCGCTTTATCTTCAGTTTAATAAACAGGACAACACTGATTTATTTCTTGCATTATTACATATTAAAGCTGACTATATAATTATTGAGCTTGAAAAACAGCAGGAAAATTCAAACAGAAGTTTCGCTGATGTCTTTCAGGAAATAAAATATATTAGTACAGCTATTGATCAGGCTGACAGCGTTCAGGAAGTTTGTGACATTGCCATTCACGAACTGCGTAAATTATCGGGATTTGATGGTGTTTTAATGTACCGGTTTGATACAGACTGGAACGGGACTGTTATTGCAGAAGAAAAAGATGAGCGCCTTGAGCGTTATCTCGGACAAACTTTTCCTGCTTCGGATGTTCCAAAGCAAGCAAGACAGATGTATTTGAAAAATCCATATCGATTGATCCCAAACAGAGATTTTGAACCCGTGCGTTTATATCCGGTTATTAATCCGGTAACCAATGCTTTTATTGATCTTTCTGACTGTAATTTACGGAGCGTGGCTAAAGTCCATCTGGAATACATGAAAAACATGAATGTTAAAGCTTCCATGTCGATCAGGGTCATATACAATGAAACTTTATGGGGTTTGATTTCATGTCATCATCTGGAACCAAAATATATTGGTTATGAGCTTTGTTCAATTTTTGAGTGGTTATCTGAGGTTATTTCGACTAAAATTTCTCTGATTCTTAACAAGCAGGATTACAGAAATTCTAAACAAATTCAACAGAAGCGTGTTGAATTATCCGATCAGGTTTATGCTTACGATGATATTACTGCTGGTTTATTCAAAGACGATGAGCAGGATATCCTTCATTTACTGAATGCTTCGGGGGCATTGATAAGCATAAACGGGAGATCAGAAACTAAAGGCGAGGTGCCTGATAGAAATGATTTGTTTAATTTAACCCAGTGGCTTGAAAGTAAAAACTTAAATACTGTATATTCAACAAATTCCCTTGCGTCTTTATTTGAAGATGCAGGTGAATATTCAAATTCAGCAAGCGGGCTGCTTTTTATACCAATAAATAATGTGAAAGGTGATTTTCTGATGTGTTTCAGGCGGGAGGCTATAGAAGATATTAATTGGGGGGGTGATCCCAATCAGGCAATTAATTTTACAGCAGACGGGAAAAAGTATCATCCCAGAAATTCATTTGAAAATTGGAAACAAACAGTCTATAAACAAGCTTTACCCTGGAATAAACATGAATTAGAGGTTGCAGAATCTTTAAGGAGCTTTTTATTCGAATTTGCAATTAAACAATCACAGCAATAGAAAATCAAAGAAAAAAAATAGAGATGGAGACTGGTATGCAGGATCACAACAATACTAATTATTTAAAGGGTGATGATAAATATATTGTTGCTATAGGTGCTTCTGCAGGTGGATTAGAGGCTATTCATGAATTTTTTGACAACATGCCTCAAAGTTCGGATTTCGCCTTTGTTGTTATTCAGCACCTTTCCTCAGAGCATAAAAGCCTGTTGGTAGAACTGGTCTCTAAACATACACAGATGAAGGTCATTGAGGCGGCCCATGATATGGCTATTCAACAGGGCTTTGTCTATATTATACCTAATAATAAGCTGATGACAGTCAGCAACGGGCGGTTAAAACTTGCCGATAAGTCAAAGCTTAAAGCGCCCAACATGGCAATTGATATGTTCCTGCATACACTGGCCAAAGACAAGAAGGAAAAAGCTATCGCAATTATTCTTTCTGGTACAGGTACAGATGGTACAAAAGGAATTCAAAGTATCAAGGAGCAGGGGGGGATGGTTTTAGTCCAGGACCCTTTAACTGCAAAGTTTGATGGAATGCCTAACAGTGCGATTGCAATGGGAGAAGTTGATCATATTCTTTCTCCTGCCAAAATGTACCAGGAATTATTTAACTATGTCAATGAAGATCCTTTAGAAATACTGGATCACAACCATATTGATGAAGGCATGCTCGATGTCATCTTCAAAATGGTGCATGAACAGAGTGGTAATAATTTTAATCTTTATAAAACACCGACTATCATCAGGCGTATTGGCCGCAGGATGAATGAAAATGGTATAAATACGCTGGAAACTTATATCGGGTATTTAAAAGAGAACCTAAATGAAGTAAAAATACTTGGACAGGACTTTTTAATTGGCGTAACTCAGTTTTTCAGGGATAAGGATCATTTTGACTATTTAGAAAAGAAGGTGATACCTGATATCATTAATAGCAAGAAGGAAAGAGAGATCTTAAAAGTATGGGTTTGTGCCTGCAGTACAGGTCAGGAGGCCTATTCTATTGCTATTCTGATTAATGAGTGCCTGGAAAAAGCTGGTAAAACTATGGAAGTGAAAGTTTTCGCTACCGATATAGACCCTAAAAGTATAGAAATAGCTTCCAAAAACCAATATCCGCAAAATATCAGAAAGGAAGTGCCGGTCGCATTGTTTAAAAAATACTTTATTCAGGAAGGTAACTTTTATAGTGTAAGCCCTGCAATCAGAAAACAATTGGTTTTTGTAAAACATGATGTCATCAAATCACCTCCCTTTATTAAGAATGACCTGGTGAGCTGCCGGAATATGCTGATTTATATGAATAAAGCATTGCAGGAAAAAGTACTTTCTACTTTGCATTTCTCATTAAATAAAGGTGGTTATTTATTTTTGGGATCCAGTGAAACTGCTAACATTCTAAAGGGCGGGATATCTGAAACCGCAGATAAATGGAAAATTTATCAAAAATCGGGCGCTATTAACTATTCATCTTTTAATACCTATAATACTTCCGGAAGACTATTAATTTCAGAAGAAAAAAATGGGAAACCCCTGCAAGAGCCTCCTCAGAGTCATTTCGAAAAGCGTTTCAATAAATTTATAATAGATGAGCTTGGTTATGCTGGTATATTCATTGATAAAGGATATATAATTAAAGAAGTTATAGGCAACTATAAGAACTTTTTATCCCTTCCAGATCAGAAAATTGAGTTAAATATTCTGAAAATGGTTCCTAAAGAAGTATCCGTTGTATTGAATACTGCTTTAAGAAAAGTCTGGAAAGAAAATGTGCCGGTGCATTTAAACAGGCTCAGGATAAATCGCAATGAAATATCGTTGCTGCTTAATATATCTATTCAGCCACCTGATGAAGCCGGATATACCATGTTATCTTTTACACAGCATGTAGCTGATAGTATTCCTGATAAAGAGGATTCCAATACATCCCCTTTATCATCAGAGCAGTATGATGAATATGTATTTGAACTGGAAGCAGAGCTGAATGAAAGCAGGAGCAATCTTCAGCTGGCTATGGAAGAGATGGAGACGACTAACGAAGAACTCCAGTCTACTAACGAAGAATTGCTTTCGGCCAATGAGGAACTGCAATCCGGAAACGAAGAGCTGCAATCATTGAATGAAGAGCTTTATACGTTAAATACAGAGCATCAGGTCAAGATTAAAGAACTGGTTGAGTTGAATGATGACCTGGATAATTATTTCAGGAGTACAGATATTGGCCAGGTATTTCTGGATGCAAATCTTTATATCCGTAAATTTAATGCAGCTGCGATTCATATCATCAACATGATTGATGCTGATATTGGCCGTTCTTTTGTACAGATTTCTAACAATCTGATTGCAGAAAACCTGATTACAGATGTAAGTTCCGTTTTATCAGGCACAGCCATGATAGAGAAAGAAGTTACTTTAAAAAATGGTAAAAGAAGCCTGATGAGGATTATGCCTTATGTGCGTAAGGATAAAAAAAGAGATGGGGTAGTGATCACTTTTGTTGATATTTCGCATATTACTGAGCTAAACAATATCATTTCAGGTGTTTTCAATGCCAGTCTGAATGGGATACTTGCTTTCACAACAGTACGCAATAAAGAAGGTGTTATTATTGACTTTAAATGTACATCGTTCAATGATTCGGCTTTAAGGCTACTTCAAAAAGATAAGGCCGAGCTGGATCATGCATTATTAGTTAAACAGCTTCCTGTATTGATCCAGGGAAATCTGTTTAATAAGTATGTAAGCCTGATAGAAAAAGGGAAAAATCTGGAAACTGAATTTCAGGACTTGCAAAACAGATGGTATAAAATTGTAGCTGTAAAAATGGCTGATGGTTTTGTAGCCACCCTGACAGATATTACAGATCAGAAGGCTGCAGAAGACAGGTTAAAGAAGAATTACAATGAGTTGATTGTTGCAAGGGAGAGTTTGAAAGACCTCAATACCGGACTTGAACTTAAAGTCGCTGAGCGTACCAGGGAACTGTCTGAAAGTGAAGAGCGTTTTAGCCAGGTTTCCATGGCAACCAATGATACCATCTGGGACTGGAGCCTTGTTCAGAATACGATCTGGAGGAGTAATAATTTCAATTCCATGTTTGGTTATGAGTCTGGCCTGGAGAATGGTAATATTAGTTTTTGGTTTGAGCGTATCCATCCTGAAGATAGAAAAGCTGTTCAGGATAGTGTGTACGATGCAATCAACAGCAATAAAAAACAATGGTCTGCACAATACAGAGTGAAGAAATCTGATGGAAGTTATGCTGTTATCCTGGATCGCGGATCAATTATGTATGATGACTTTGACACCCCATACCGGATGGTTGGCTCTATGGTTGATGTGACAAAATTAATCGAAACCGAAGCTAAACTTACCTCGAGTGAAGAGAAATTCGAGAAGGTATTTCATTCCAATATGATCGGGATGATGTTTTCTAATATTGATACCGGATTAATTGCGGATGCAAATGACGTTTTTCTGAGAATGATTGGTTATGGAAAAGATGACCTGAACGATGGCCTGGACTGGGCTATAATCACACCTCCGGAATATAATCATGTGACTGAAGAAGCAATTTTAAGATTAAAAACAGAGGGTGTCTGTCCACCTTACGAAAAAGAGTATATACGTAAAGATGGCAGCCGTATTTTTGTAATGATAGGATCAGCATTATTAGGTAAAGGAGCCGAAGCGGTTACTTATGTAATTGATATATCAGAACAGAAAGTTGCTGAACAAAGAAGGGCTGAGCTTCAAAAAATGATCAAAGAACAGCAGGAAGAGTTTCACAGGATCTTTAAAAATGCGCCTGCATTAATTACTATCCGCAGAGGAAACGAGCTGGTTTATGAGTTTACCAATAATAAATTTAATGAGTTTGTTGGTACTGATGATTTTATAGGAAAAACTTCGGCAGCGGCTCATCCTAAATACTTGAATTCACCAATAGCAGAAATTGAACAGCAGGTGCTGAAAAGTGGGGAAACCTATATTGCAAAATCTTTCAATATAAAATATAAGCATGCTGATCAGCAGGTTAGAGAACATTGGTTTGACTTTACATTTATTCCTGTTTATACAGAAAATGGTAAAGTTGATGGGATTGCATTTTTTGGTTTTGATGTGACTGATTTACTAAAAGCACAGCAAACAACCAAAGAACTGATGCATAAAAAGGATGAGTTCATGAGTATTGCAAGCCATGAACTAAAGACCCCGATTACCAGCATCAAAGGGTTTTTGCAGTTGGCTTTAAGAACTGCAGAGAAAAGTCAGCAGAATAGACAAATGTTAACCCTCATTGGAAAGGCCGAAAAACAGATTGGCAATTTAACTTCTCTTGTCAATGACTTACTGGATGTAACCAAGATACAGGCTGGGAAAATGCAGTTTAATTACGCTTATTTTAACGTTAAAAGTGCTTTAGAAGAGTGTATCGATGATATCAGGCATACTGAAGACTATGAAATTGTAATCAATCATATCGATGATATCGAGGTTTTTGGAGATCAGCACAGAATAGAACAGGTTGTCAATAATTTCTTGTCAAATGCTATTAAATACTCTCCAAAATGCAGAACTGCTATGGTATATACAGAATTAATAGGTGACGATTTAAGGGTCACAGTTAAAGATTTTGGTATTGGTATACCTCAGGACAAGCTTGAAAATGTATTTGATCGCTTTTTTAGAGTAGATGCTGTTTCGTCTATGTTTTCTGGTTTAGGCCTGGGGCTTTATATTTGTGCAGAGATCATTAACAGGCATGGCGGTCAGATAGGGGTGAACAGTATTGAAAACGAAGGATCTGAATTCTGGTTTCAGATCCCGGTAAAAGCAAGAGAAAACCATGAGCAGTAGTGTAACGGAAACAGAGGCTGTAAAAGAGCTTCAAAAGTATATTATTTCTTACTTTGGCGATCTTAAAAGTGATGAACTGGAGACTATTAGTTCGTTTTTCAGGCTTGAACTTCTTAAAAAAGGTGACTATTTTCTGAAAACAGGAAGGTCACCGGACAAAATGAGTTTTGTACAATCAGGCCTGCTGAGGGTTTTTGCAATCACAGCTGATAAAGAAGTTACGCAATGGATCTCCACAAAAGGATATTTTATCACAGATCTTGCCGGTTTTATTTTTGACCAGCCTGCCCGCTGGACAATTCAGGCATTGACAGATATAGTTTTATATACGATCAGTAAAGAGGATTATAATAAAATAGGAAAGATAGTGCCCAGATGGCAGGAATTTGAGAAGCTATTCATTACCAGATGTTTTACGACACTGGAGGACCGTGTTTTTACACATCTTTCTATGACAGCCGAAGAAAGGTATCATCTTTTCTTTGAAAATAATAAGGAACTTTTTAACCAGGTCCCTTTACAATATATTGCTTCTATGTTAGGCATGACGCCTGAGACCTTTAGCAGGATCAGAAAAAAATAACTATTTCTTGATTTTTATCAAGGGTGTTTTATTCTTTATTAAAGACCTTTGAATAGGGTTATTTAATCATGTAACAACATGAAAACACCGAAGATTATTTATTCAAAAATATCCTGAGGTGTTTTAACCTTTATTTTAAACTTCTCCTGATGACAAAAGAAATTAAAACTGAAATTCTAATCAACGCAACACCGCAAAAAGTCTGGACAGTACTGGTTGATTTTGATAATTATCCAAAATGGAACCCCTTTATTAAAATGCTCAAAGGTGATATTAAAGTCGGTCAGCAGATTACTGTACAAATTGCACCTCCTGAGGCAAAAGGTATGACTTTTAAACCGAAAGTGCTTGCCTTTGACCGCAATAAAGAATTTAAATGGATCGGAAGATTATTGTTTCCCGGGATCTTTGACGGGGAACACAAATTTGAGCTTGTTGACAATGGAAATGGGACTACAACCTTTATTCAGAGTGAAAAATTCAAGGGTGTGCTGGTTACTTTCTTGAAAAAACAACTTGATAACAATACAAAAAGGGGTTTTGAGCTGATGAATGAGAAAGTGAAAGAGCAGGCTGAGCAAATTTTATAATACACTATTATCTATTTAAATTATAATATTCATCTGTATATATGGTTTCAAAGCCATTGTATGCAGATTTTTTTTTGATGCACAATCCCTTTTGATAACCTGCACTGGTCAGGCTATCTGCAATAAATTGAAAATTACATCCCGGAGGCTTGATGATTAAGGTGAGTTCGTAACTGAAAACTTCATCATTCCTGGCCGGAGCAGGCTCAATTTTTACTGAAACCGGATATATTTCAATTCTTGCTTCCTTAATCAATAAATTGTTATCATTTAAGGATTCATTGATAATATAACTGATGTTTTCATCCCAGGTCTCGTCGAGATTATCCGGTCCGTTATATTCAGAAAGGACTGATACGGGAAATTCAATTTTAATTTCGATTGGTTGCCCGTAGCCGATGTCCAGTTGTGTCTTTGCTGTACTCATATAAACCTGTTTTTATGAATTCAATAAGTTGTATATTCCTTGCGGGGCAAAATAAAAAAATATAAAAACATTTGTGTAGTTAAATGACTACGTTTATATTTGTAGTCAAATAGCTACATAATGAATTTAAGAAGAGATGTATTTCAGGCCATAGCGGACCCAACCAGAAGGGCTATATTGATTTTAGTGGCCACACAAGCTATGACAGCTGGGGCGATAGCTTCAAACTTTGATACCGCAAGGCCGACAGTCTCCAAACACCTGCAAATACTTACCGAATGTGAATTGCTTGAACAGGAGCAAAATGGCAGAGAAATTTACTATCATTTGAATCCTGAAAAATTCAGGGAGATAGCAGAATTTATTGAACCATTTCGTCAAATGTGGGATGACAGGTTCAATAAACTGGAATCTATAATGGAAAAATATAAACCAAAAAAATAAATGGTATGGAACAGAAAACAAAAATCAATGCCGAAGACGGTAAACAGGAAATTGTCATTACAAGGGATTTTGATTTGCCATTGGAATTACTTTTCAGAGCATATACAGAAGCTGAAATTGTAGCGCAGTGGATGGGAACAAAAGTGCTGAAACTGGAAAGTAAAAAGAATGGCAGCTGGCAATTTGAAACCTCAGATGCTCAGGGAAATGTGGTATTCAGTGCAAACGGTGTAATCCATGAATTTATTCCGAACCAGAAAATCACAAGGACATTTGAAATGGGAAATTCGCCTTTTGGTGTCCAGCTTGAATTCCTGAACTTTGAAAAAGTTACCGGAGATACCAGCAAGCTTAATATGCATGTTATCTATGAATCAGTTGCACAAAGAGATCAGTTATTGAAATTGCCATTTGCTCAGGGATTGAATATGGCGCATAAGCGTTTAGAAGATATCGCAGGTAAATTAAAATATCAATTATAATTGTTAGCCCTGACTGTGGTATCCTGGTATTTCAGGCCTTGGACAGAAAATTTATTTAAGTTAATTTTAAGCTATGAGCGGTACGAATCCTAAAGTTGATTTTTATTTTACTAAAGCTAAAAAGTGGCAGCAGGAGCTGGATCAATTGAGAAAGATCATGCTTGACACCGGGCTGTCTGAAGAATTGAAATGGGGTGTTCCCTGTTACACACTTCAAAAAAGTAACATCGTTTTAATGCATGTATTTAAGGAATACTGTGCGCTTTTATTTTTCAAAGGCGCTTTATTAAATGATGCCAATGGGATTCTAATCCGGCAAACGGAAAATACCCAGTCCGCAAGGCAGATCCGGTTTACTAACATCCGGGAAATATTTGATTTGGAGCCCCTTATTATATCCTATATTGATGAAGCCATTGCTATAGAAAAAGCAGGTTTAAAGGTGGATTTCAAAAAAAGTACGGAGCTTATATATCCAGAAGAATTTCAAAATAAACTGGATCAGATCCCTGCCCTGAAAACTGCTTTCGAAGCATTAACGCCTGGAAGACAAAAAGCATATCATCTTTATTTTTCTGCGGCTAAACAGGCTAAAACCCGGGAGTCGAGGGTAGAAAAATATATACCGCAGATTCTTAGCGGAAAAGGGTTAGATGATTAAGCAGGGGGCCTGAAAAAGCTCATCAAAATATTTAAGATCTGATCAGTCTTACCTTTTTCTGATAAGACTGATTATTTTAAGATCCTTGTAGATGCAGAGGAAGGGATCGAACCTTCTATTGCCGCCATAATTCAGCGCCCTGCGTTTGAGAGTAGCACTTGTACTTCGCTGCAAAGATAGAAGTCATATTAATAAATAAAGGGTGTAAGTGATTATTTAACAATACCTTAATATACGCTATTAAATCTCTTTCAGTCAGATAATGAAAAATGAACCTGA
Source organism: Pedobacter cryoconitis (assembly GCF_014200605.1). Classification (GTDB taxonomy): domain Bacteria; phylum Bacteroidota; class Bacteroidia; order Sphingobacteriales; family Sphingobacteriaceae; genus Pedobacter; species Pedobacter cryoconitis_B. The sequence continues at coordinate 1,379,405 of NZ_JACHCE010000001.1, forward strand.
TGTTACAGCTGTATTAATTTATTGGCTTTTTTAAGCCTTTTTTCTTTGTTGTACAGGGGCAAACCTTGCTCTTTTTATCTTTAATTCTCTGTTTTTTCTTAACAAAGAGCTATAATACATAACCTGATGTTAAATTCCTGATAACACTATTTACTGAGTTTTACCACAGTAAATAGTGTTGACCGGTTCATTATGGAGAAATATAGTATAATTAGTTATCTGGCGGACAAAGATGCACTCACTGTCCAATGGGCGGACGGTCATACCAGTGTGTTCTATTATATTTATTTAAGGGATAACTGTCCTTCTTTGCAGAATATTCATGAAAACGGACAGAAGATAACAGAAACTGCGCAACTGGACCCGGATATAAGGCCGGCATATACCGAACTGATAAAAAATGAGACTATAGCCCCATATGATTTTCTAACTATAGTATGGGAAAGGGACGGGCATGAAAGTAATTTTTCTGCCGGATGGCTGCGTGATCATTGTCTTTCAAAACAGGAAATCGAAAAGCGTAAAGCCAGAAATGAGCTTTTTGAACCCATTGAACTATGGGATAGTACATTAGGTATTGGTGTCCCTCAGGCAGAATATCATCAGGTCAATGAAGATAAAACTTCCTTAACAGTCTGGTTAGAATATGTGCGCCGTTATGGATTTGCAGTATTGAATAATCTGGCCAGTACCTCACTGGCGTTAAGTCCGCGTACAGATAATCCATATCGGGACCCGGCCCCTACATTGCAATTATTGCATTGTCTGCAAAATGAAGTACAGGGAGGGGACACCATCGTCGCAGACGGTTTTAAAGTTGCGACAATGCTCAGAACAGCACATCCCGGTCTTTTTGAATTACTGAGTACTATTCCTGTAAATTTTCGTTTTCGGGACAAAGACCACTGGATTGAACGAAAGGTAACTATTATAGGTCTTAACCCGCAAAAGGAGCTCCATTCTTTGAGATTCAATAACAGGTCTATACAGGCTTTTGAGATGGATAATGAACTTATCCCGCAGTTTTATCGTGCCTATCAGACATTTGCGCGGATGCTTGACGACCCGGCTTATCAGGTGAGATTCAAGATGATACCCGGTCAGCTTTTTATAGCAGATAATGAGCGTATCCTTCACGGGCGGACAAGCTTTGATCGTAAAGAGGGGAAAAGACATCTTCAGGGGACTTATGCAGACAGAGACGGTCTGCTGAGCAAGCTAAGAATACTGAAGCAGGAATTGAACCCCTGACAGGCAGGTATGAATTTTATCAGGATTATATAAAATAACAAAAGCAAATCAATTATTATGAGCATAGAAACACACATTGAAAAAGTAGTTGAAACCCCAGGCATACTCGTTGTTTATTGGGCAAATGGAGAAGTATCAAATTATCCATATTTATATCTGCGTGATAACTGTCCATCCTTATCAACGATACACAGCAACGGACAGAAACTGATAGAAACATCGGGCATCAACCCTGCTATAAGTCCTGAAAATACTACCCTTACAGAAGAAAATGAAGTACAGATTGACTGGAGTGGTGAAAAACACAGCAGTTTATTCAGTGCGCAATGGCTGTTTGATCATCGCCTTTCTAAAGCTGCAATTGCAGAACGCCATGCAAAGCGAAATGCAATGGATGGAAAGGTATTATGGGATGAACAGTTGAATAATAATCTTCCTGCCGGAGATTATGCGGCGGTTTCTGCCAGCAATGAAGCATTATGTGTCTGGCTGGAACAGGTTAGAAAGTATGGCTTTGCCATTTTGCGCAATGTACCTGCAGAACCGGGTATGGTCTGCAAAGTCGTATCGCTTTTTGGTTATGTAAGGGAAACTAATTATGGGAAATTATTTGATGTTAAAACAACAGTTAATCCTAATAATCTTGCCTTCACATCTCTTGGATTGAGTGCGCATACCGACAATCCATACCGGAATCCAACACCGACACTGCAACTTTTACACTGCCTGCAATCGAGTGCGGTTGGAGGAAATTCTATCGTGGTAGACGGTTTTAAAGTCATTGCCGATCTGAAAGCTCATTCTCCACAGATGTTTCATTTACTATCAACAACCCCGGTAACTTTCAGGTTTGCAGACCAATATAACCACATTAAAAGGACTGAAACTATTATTGGCCTCGATGTTTTTGGTGAAGTCAATGCTATCCGGTTCAATAACCGTTCTGTGCAGCCATTTGAAGTAGACGAAGATCATATGACTGCATTTTATGCCGCTTATCAGTACCTCGCAAAGCTGATTGATGATGAACGTTATTTTGTTCAATTCAAAATGGAGGCTTCTGATCTTTTTATAGTTGATAACGAAAGGGTTATGCATGGGCGTAGTGCTTACGACGGAACTACAGGACAAAGGTTTTTACAAGGGACATATGCCGACAGGGATGGCCTGTTAAGTAAACTCAGTGTGTTGAAACGTGATTTAGCGCGGCTTGTGAAATCAGCTTAATCAATAACAGGTTTTAAAACGGCAAACAAACTCATTATGGAACAACAGAAAATACACGATACAGTAGAATATATATTTAGCTTATATGAAGCTTACGGAGCGCATGAATATGGGGAGCGTGTCAGTATGCTCATGCACATGATGCAGTGTGCGCAGTTAGCACAACAGGCCGGTGAAGACGATGAAATTGTACTTGCAGCATTCTTCCATGACATAGGCCATTTCTTTGAAGGAGACGAGCAAATGGATATTTATGGAACACAAAATCACGATGCCCTGGGTGGGAAATGTCTGGTTAAGCTGGGTTTTCCGCAAAAGATGGCTGACCTGGTGTCAAGTCATGTGGCGGCAAAAAAATATCTTACCTACGCTGAGCCGTCTTATTATAATGAGCTTTCAGAAGCCAGTAAGATTACGCTGGAATTTCAGGGAGGCAAAATGACTGCCGAAGAAGCTGCCGAATTTGAAAAAGACCCGCTGGCACCGGTTTACGTTAAAATACGTCGTTGGGATGATCTTGGAAAAGATGCAGACAGACCCGTTCTTGCTGCCGAAGTTCAGCAAATGAAAGACTTAACATACAGCTACTTACTGAAACTAAAATCCTGAACCCATGGAGAAAATATCCCCGTTCAAAACAAGGCTCATGCAGATGCCGCAAGCCTATACCGCTGTATTATGTGCAATGGCTGCATTTTGTATTTACGTCTGTACTTATGCCTTTCGTAAGGGGTTTACTGCCGGCACTTACCTTGAAAATCAATTGTTGGGAATTGATTTCAAGGTCTGGCTTGTTATTGCTCAGGTTGGTGGTTATGCACTGAGTAAGTTTGCTGGTATCAGGTTTATTGCAGAAATAAAGCCACAGGGCAGGGGCAGGGCTATCCTTCTTTTGCTCTTTGCGGCATGGCTTTCACTTTTGGGTTTTGCTATCATTCCTGCTCCCTATAATATTGTCTGTCTGTTTATTAATGGAATACCTCTGGGTCTGATCTGGGGATTGATTTTTACTTATATTGAAGGTAGAAAGAGTGCAGAATTTATTGGGGCTGTGTTATGTACGAGCTTCATCTTCTCGTCGGGGATTATAAAAACCATAGGCCGTTTTATGATGGTGCATTGGTCTATATCCGAAAAATGGATGCCTTTTATGGTCGGACTTTTATTTGTCCTGCCGCTAATATTCTTTGTATACCTGTTAGAACAGGTGCCGCCGCCTACAGCAGAAGATATCAAACAAAGAACGCAGCGTCTGCCTATGACTGCTAAAGAACGTAAAGCCTTTGTGAAATATTTTCTGCCCGGTCTGGTTTTTAATATTGCGATCTATGTTTTACTGACCGTGATGCGGGATTTCAGGGATAACTTTGAAGTGGAGATCTGGACAGACTTTGGTTATAAAAATAACCCGGGTATCTACAGTCAGATTGATATACCAATTTCAATTGTAGTATTGCTGCTGATGTCACTCCTTATGCTGGTCAAAAAGAATTTCCTTGCTTTTAAACTTGCCCATTGCTGCATCGGTTTCGGGTTCCTGCTGATTGGTATGGGAACATGGGCACTTACCGGAGATATAATCCATAACATGACTTATATGTATATCGTTACATTAGGTCTTTACCTGGCCTATGTACCTTATTCAATTATTTTCTTTGAAAGGCTGATTGCCACTTTCAGATATAAAAGCAATGTAGGTTTTATGATTTATCTGGCAGATTCTATAGGTTATCTGGGGAGCGTCTGTATTTTGCTGTTTAAACAGTTTGGGCATACGACATTATCATGGGGCAGTTTTTTTGTACATGGAGCTGGAATCGTATCTATGATTGGCCTTACAGGGACCGGGCTTTCTTATGTTTATTTTTACAGGAAAAAGAAGGCGGGTATACCTGAAGCAGCTGATCAAACCATTGTGCTGAATTATCCGGTGGTACAATCCGGTTAATTACCCTTTTCTTCTCCGAAAAATCTAAGAGAAGAAAAGGGCTGTCTTTCAGAAAGACAATTTAAAACTCACATCCGTTAGCGGGATTTATATTTTCTTTATCCTTTTCCAGCTTCGCTATTCCATCTTTAAAAGTTACAATCCAGATACTATCATAATCATTGTCAGGCCATTTAAGGTTGTTATCCTGAATGCCTAAACTCTTAACAATAGGACTGATGCCTTTATGTTCCCATAAGATAAGTACCGTATCGGTCCTGCTTTTCAAATCGGCCGCTATCGCTAATGAATCCCTTTCCTGATGACTGCTATTGATGGTTAAATTATATTTGGCAGCCATCGGAATTATCGTTTGAAACATTCTGGAATGCTTAGTAGATTCACCAAGACCGATAGCAGGGACGAAAGTAAAAGATGGGACACCGAATTTTTTAAAAAGCACCTCTGGTAACTTCAATGATCTGTTTAATCCCTGGCAATTCAGGTTGTCTCCTTTTACAGGTTTCTCTCCATGACGGATAAATACAATTCTTAAATCATTAGACTGCGCAATGGCGGAATAAGTGCCCCATGCGGTAATTGCTAACAGGATACTTAAGAATTTGATTGTCTTTTTCATTTATATGTTTTTTATGCTGAACTAATGCTGGTTTCCTACGCCACTCAACTGATAACATCCCAGATCTGTTCCCGGTAAAGTAACTTCCGAGACTCCATAAATGCTATTCAATGGCACAACAATTAAAGGTTTAACCGTTGTATTTCCTTTCCCGATTAATGGTGAGTTGGGTTGAATTCTGAAATTGTAATTCCCAACCGCACTATACTGGGCAAGGGGATGACCGGTAGTTGGTAAAGGGAAATTCAAAAACATCGGGTTATTTTTCTGTACCACATCGCTTCCGTCATATATGGCTCCGGGGGTATAATTTGGAGGTAAATATTTTGCTGTTGAAGTGATAGCAGGGATATCCGTAGGCTGCGGTTTAGTAATATAACCCGTCGGATAAAACTGGTTGGCTACACTAACAGAATCTGCCCACTGATAGTTATTGCCATAAGATAAATGTGCAATATCTGCCGTAGGGCTACCAACCACCCGGTATCCATATTTACAATTGACAGCTACGTTATTAAAATACATGCCCATAGCGCCTTCTTCATAGTTAATTGTCCCACCGCGGCCACTCTGTACCTGGCGATATCCGCCACTTACAAAAGTATTATTGTACATCACGATATTGGTTTGCGGTGCTCCGGTTGCCTGGCCTTTATTTGACGCTTTCTGACCATTTGTAGCAGTACCTAAAAACAAGTTATAAGCCAGTGTACCAACCGTACCACCTTTCATATTGATACAATCACCACCACTAATCCCGTTTTTTTCAAACGTGTTACGGAAGATGGCAACTTTACCTGCAGAAATCCTTACCGGATCGTCCACACCACCATATAACCAGGAATCTTCCATAATAAAGTTTCCATTGTAATTGGCAAACAGAATACTGAACTGGTTTCCCAAACCAGAACCAGCAATCGTAGATGTTGCTTTACCTTCCGTTAAACCCGCATACTCGACATGCGTCCAGCGTAATACCATTAAATTACAGGTAGGGCCACCAATAATGCCTTTCCACTTGCCTGCAAAAGCAGGGTCATTTGCAGGCAATAAGCCACCTGGCTGATCATTTTTTGTAATTCCCGGCACAGTAATGAAATTCGGCTGATCTTTAGATCCATTACTCACTAATGTTCCAAGGGCAATCAGGCTGCTGCCAATTCCCATATTTAATTTCACACCTGGTTGTAGTAATAAAGTATCTCCGGCATTGATTACCAGATCGCAGCCGTCAGAAACAGTATAGGTCTTTCCTGAAAGCATTGTCCCTTTGACTGGTACAACCGTACTGCCCCCACTGCAAGAAAGCGGTTCTTTATCACTTACCGGATTCGCTGCCGGTGGTGTATAGCTGTAAATATCTGTATGTTCCTGTTTCCATTTCTGGCAACCTGTAAATGATGCAGCTGTTATCAAAAGCAGCATTATATTTAGTATTATCTTCATTTTCCTCATTTTTGAAATCTTATGGTTTAGAACTTATATCTGAATCCGCCCAGGAACATTGTTTTATAGTAATTGCTCTGCACCAGTGTCTGATCACTGATATCCTGTTTGCCTAAGAATTGCTGCTGTTTAGCATCAATACTTCCATGTGGGAATTTCAGGTATAATTTACCTGCCGCATTAGTTATATTGTTAATCTTTCCGTAGAACGACAATCTTTTGAACAGTGTTTTTTCGAATGAAAAATCAAGCTGACTGTAAGCCTGCTGATAAAAATCCAGTCCATAATAAGGTGATACCTGGAATAAGCGCTCACCGGTATAAACAAAGGCCAACTGTAGATCCAGACCTATTCTTCCACTTTTAAATAATACAGAGGCATTGCCAACATTATTTGCCTGTCCCTGTAAAGGACGTGTTTCATCTACCAGTGATTGTTGTAAACCTAAAACAGGGTCGTTGAAATAAAGCAGTTTGCTGGTTGTAATCCGTGAATGGGTATAAGTATAATTCAGGGAGAAGCCAATCTCACCAAAAAATTTAGTCACCAAAGCTTCAAAACCAAAATTTGTAGCTGCACCGGGGTCGTTCTGAGGTTTAATCACCTGCGTACTTGGCCCACCATCCCGTACTACAAAGTATTCAATAGGATTATAGATTTTTTTATAAAATGAACCTACTAAAAGCTGGTCAGACCCACCCGGAAAAAGTTCATATCTGATATCTGCATTGTCGGCGGTAATATGTTTTAAATGTGGGTTACCAACTGTGATATAAGATTCATCATCTGTTCTGTAAGGCACCTGTTCGCCAAAACCTGGTCTGCTGATAGAAGCAAAATAAGAAGCGCGTAAATTTTGATTATCCGTTAGCGCATATTTCAAATGCAGACTTGGTAATACATCGGTATAACTTACAGATCCTGCTCTTTCGGTAACTGTTACCGGCGATTCAGTCTCATAGCTCATTCTTGTGTTTTCGACCCTTACACCACCTAAAACCTGTAATTTAGGGAACAGATTAAACCTGAACTGCAGATATTCGGCATTATCATCTTCAGTTACTTTGTAATTGTTCTGCAAATCGGGATTATTACTTCCGATAGCGTCGGCAGGAGAATTGAATGCAAAAGGAATAGTATTGAAATTATCATTAAACAAGGTAGACTTGCCACCCGAAAGACTGTAAGTAATATAATCAGCCTGACGATTTTTATGGCGGTATAAGCCACCAATTGAAAACTCTACATCCCGTCCGGCTATATTGTGATTGAAAATCAAATTTCCATAACCTGCAATATCCTTGTCTGTGTTATTTTCCCAGTGATGCGTGAGTTTAGTGTTGTTGTCAATCTCATTGATGACCTGGTGATTGTTGTCCAGCGCCTGGTTGGCATCATAGCTAAATTCAGTTCTGTCGGGCATATGTCTGCTTGCTATTGAATATACAGCATCCCAGTTGAAACGTAATTTATCATTTAATCTGTGATCACCATGAAGCGTAGTATTATAGATATTCTGTTTCGTTAACGTGCTTCTGCTGGCCAGTGTGATTTGCTTGCTCAGGCCTGTAGAATTTAAACCTAAGCCCAGCGTGTCCGCGCCATATCTTGATTCAAATTCATTCTGATGAATATATAAATTGTATAATGACAATTTATTGTTTTCATCGATGACATAATCAATTTTGTTATGGATGCCTAAACGTTGAGTCTGCGTAGAATACGTCCTTTCATAAGCATCCGAGAACTGCGGTGAATTAGGTAATGGGATTGCCGATGGCTGTGCATTAGGCGTTAGTTGTTTAAAGTCTGACCCCCGGTAAATATTCTGGTAGCTTGCAGAAACAATTACACCCAGTTTACCCTTTAAAAAGCGGTCTCCAATAGTTAGCCCGGCTGTAGAACTCATTGGTGCTGATAAGTTTTTCTGACTATTGAGTGCCTTGTTATTGAAATCCTGATAGGTCGCTGCATAGCTATTTCCATTAACTGCAGCAGGAGAATTATTAACTGGAGAACCTTTAAAATGTACAAAAGGTCTGGAATCAGAGAATAACGTTGACAGCCCGCCAGAAACATTTGCACTGAATGTAAAACGATCGGGGGCACTTTTCATCACCAGGTTCATCGCCCCTCCAATGGCATCGCCTTCCATAGCTGGTGTTAAGGCTTTGATCACTTCCAGGCGTTCCAGCATTTCGGAAGGAAAGACATCCATGGGCACAAATCTGTACTTGTTGTCGGGACTTGGAATTTTGATCCCGTTAACCAGTGTTGTATTGTAACGCTGATCCATTCCGCGGATAATTGCATACCTGCCTTCTCCGCTTGCGGAACGTTGAATGGTTACCCCACTTACTCTTTGTAATGCATTAGCGACCGTTACATCCGGTAACAACTGGATCGTATTGGCCGAAAGGATATTCTGGATCATAGGCGCATTTTTTTCCAGTCCGCGTGCAGAGTGGTCACTTTCTTTATTGCTATGCCCAACAATATTGGTTTCATTCATTTCAATGCTTGCATCCTGCAGGTTCACGACAATAAACCTTGTCTGGCCACTGCTCAGTGTTCCTTCAAATACTTCTGACTGCTTATAGCCAACAAAATTTACCCAAAGTTTGTAAGCCCCCAGTCTCATATGGTCTAATAGAAATTTACCTTGTAAATTGGTAGACACAGTTTTTGTTGATTTACCTTGTACCAGGGTGATTGAGGCACCCATCATTGGTTCATCAGATTTGGAGTCTTTTACCTTTACGTCGAGCGTTTGTGCGCTCAAACTAGTTGTAAACAGCATTCCAACAAACAGAAATAATAATAATTTGTAGAATAAGTAAGGGTGTTTCATGAAGGGGTGTTTAAAAATTTATGCAAAGAGAGCAGTTGAATTCTGAAGGAAATCTGTGTTATCGAAAGATTGGATAAGCAGTAACTTAATGATAATACTGGCTTAATATAGCTATGACAATCCGGGTCTGTTTTCTTTGTTAACTACAAATTCTATCCAGAATTGAATGGTAACTATGCTGCATTTATAATTAAATACATGCAGAAACTTTACGTACTCAGTTTTTTATTACTTTTTTCTTTTCCCTTGTTTGTTCGCGCGCAGTTTAATGGTTCGATATCCGGTACAATTACAGATCTTAAATCCAAAGTGCCCTTAGAATTTGTCAATGTTGTATTGAAAAGTCAGACAGATGATGCTGTTAAAGGTCACGAGATAAGCCTTGCCAATGGTTCTTATACTTTTAAAGGAATCCCTGAAGGCAATTATTATATCCAGGCCAGTTATATTGGTTATGATGATACCAGAACGGCTGTTTTTCTGCTTGATAATCAGCATAAAAATATCAGGCAGTATATTGTCATGGACAATAGTAAAAGCACTCTTAAAGAAGTAGCTATCAATTCTAAAAAAGCACTTTACATCAACACTATTGATAAAAAGGTTTATCATGTAAATCAGGACATCATGGCTAAATCAGGGTCTGCCAGTGAGATTCTTCAAAATGTGCCCCTTGTTCAGGTGGATATAGACGGAAATGTGAGTTTGAGAAATGCTGCCGTAACCATTCTTATCAATGGAAAAATATCACCTTTAATGGGTAAGAATGCTGCTGCAGTATTACAGCAGTTGCCAGCAAACAGTATTGAAAAAATAGAAGTAATTACCAATCCTTCGGCTAAGTATAAACCGGACGGGACAGGGGGGATTATCAATATTATCCTGAAAAAAGATGTTAAACGTGGTTTAAACGGTACAGTCACAGGGAATGTGGGGAACAAAGAACGCTATAACACAGGTACGTCCCTGAATTACAATACAGGTAAACTGAATTTATTTGGTTCCTATAGTATGAAACAGGATGACAGGTTACGCACTACCGTAAATCAACGTATGCAGACTGATCAGGTTAACCGGACGATAAGTTTCTACACTGATTTTTTAACGGCTAAAACAAGACCTTTTTCTCAAATAGCCAGTCTTGGATTTGATTATACCATAGATAAAAAAAACAGTTTTGGCTGGTCAGGAAATTTCTATCTGAGGAATTTACATAAAGACGATGTGACTGCTAAACTGGTTACCAGTATTTCCGGAAATCAGGATTATGACAGGTTAAGGAAGAATTTTGAACAGGAAAAATCTACCAGTGGCGCGTTTTATTTTGAGCATGGATTTACTAAAGAAGACCATAAAATCCGTTTAGAAGTTAATGTTGCCCATTCGCCAGAAACTGAAGACAATCAATATACTAATGTTTACAGATTGCCGGCAATAGCTAACCAGCAGGATAATACATTGATTTTGCAGACTGCCGATACGAAGCAAGTAACCCTTTCTTATGAAAACCCGATTTCTGAACAGATCAGGCTCGAAGCAGGTTATGACGGGCAGTTTAATCAGCATGACCTTGATTTTTTTGGCGAAGCATTTAACCAGGCAACCGGACAATTTGTTCCTGATATTCAGAAAACCAATCATTTTATATACAATGAAGATATTCAGGCTGTTTATGGCACCTATACGCAGGCTTTTCAAAAACTGACATTGATGGCTGGTTTAAGAGGGGAGTATAGTGCGGTTAATTCAAGGCTTATCACTACCGGAGAATCTATTCCTAACCACTATTTCAAAGTATACCCGACTTTACATCTGAGTTATAAGTTGCAGGGCAATAAAGAATTACAATTGAACTATAGCCGCAGAGTCAGGAGGCCGGAGGCCGATGAACTGAACCCTTTTGCAGAATATGCTGATCCAACGAATATCAGGGTAGGTAATCCCCGGCTTTTACCAGAAATTATCAATTCTGTAGAAGCGGGTTATCAATGGAGAAAAGACGGGATCAGTTTAATGCCGGGTATTTATTACAGATATACGATGAACAGATTTACCGCGATTACCGAAGCTTTAAATGATTCGGTACTGGTTACCCGGCAGCAGAATTTAGCGAATGACAGGGCTTTTGGGGCCGATGTGGTTGTCGGTGTGAACCTGCATGATAAGCTGGTGGTCAATTTCACGCCAAATATCTTTTATAACGAGATAGATGCGACTAATTTAGGATATAGCCATAAGAAATCAACAGTGACCTGGAGTGCAAACTTAAATGCAGGTTATAGCTTAGGACAATTGATAGCTTTACAGCTTAATTCTATTTATAAATCGGCAAGGTTAACCCCTCAGGGCAGGTATTTACCAAGTTTTGTGATGAATTTGGGTGCTAAGCGCGATGTGTTAAAGAAAAAGGGGAGCATTTATTTTACAGTGTCTGATATTTTTAAAACACAAAGGCAGGAAGCCGGTTTACAAGGGCCATTTTTAGTGCAGCATGTTAAAACGGTAAGTAACTCCAGGATCTTCTATGTTGGTTTTAGCTATGGTTTTGGCGTAGTGAAGAAGAAGAAGGATCTGCAATTTGACAATGGGGGGTAGGTTATAGCGATCAGCCCTGTCCCGGGGATAACCAATTTGATACCTGATTTTTAAGATGGAGCAGGACAGCTAATAACAGTTGTGTAATTTTAAAGCAGTATTATCGCTTAATTATTCTAACCAGATATATAAATTATGCAGATCATCTTTGGAGTCATATTCCATTTTATCGGAGGTTTCGCCTCTGGCAGCTTTTACATACCTTATAAAAAAGTTAAAGGATGGGCCTGGGAAAGCTATTGGATTGTTGGAGGAATCTTTTCCTGGCTGATTGTTCCGCCATTGGCCGCCTGCCTGACCATTCCGGGTTTTACTGAAATTATCAAACATACCAATTTTTCAGTGATCGCATTAACCTATTTCTTTGGCGTACTGTGGGGCATAGGGGGGCTTACCTTTGGCCTTGGTGTCCGCTATCTCGGGGTATCGCTGGGCAGCTCCATTATACTGGGCATGAGTTCTGTATTTGGCGCATTAATGCCATCAATCTATTATGACTTTTATCCTAAAGCAGGTAAAGACACTTTTACTGAGATTATCACAAGTCCGTGGGGCCAGCTCGTGATTGCCGGCCTTGTGGTTTGTATCATTGGAATTATTCTCTGTGGAAGGGCGGGGATGATGAAAGAAAAAGACCTGGCCGCGCAGCAAAAAACAAAAGAAAGTGCTGAGTTTAAGATCGGATCAGGCCTGACTGTGGCTGTTATTTCAGGATTACTGAGTTCTTGTTTTGCCTTTGGCATTGACGCGGGTAAAGATATGGCACATGAAGCCAATAATTTATGGAAAGCTATCCATCCCGGACAAGGAGAATTTCTTTTTCAAAATAACGTAACTTATGTAGTGATTTTATGGGGTGGCCTGACAACCAATTTTCTTTGGTGTATGCTGCTTAATGCAAAGAATAAAACATTTAAAGACTATACAAATAAAAAAACGCCGCTGCTGTCCAACTATATTTTTGCAGCACTGGCGGGGATCACCTGGTTCCTGCAGTTCTTTTTTTACGGAATGGGTGAAAGTAAGCTAGGCAATGGGGCAAGCTCATGGATTCTGCATATGGCTTTTATTATTCTGGTAGCCAATGTCTGGGGGCTGGTACTCAAAGAATGGAAATCAGTTACCCGAAAAACATTCAGAACAGTACTGGCAGGTATTGTGTTTATCATCGCTTCTATCCTCATCGTAGGGTATGGAAATTCAATTAAATAACAACAATAAATATCAAATAATATGTTAAACGAAAGAGACCGTTTTAAACACGTAAGCTATTTATGGGATGAAACAAAGGCTGCACAGCTGGCAGGAGATGAAGTTGCCTTATTACTTTACCGTTCAAATTTATTAGGTGCAGATTTACGCCTGACAAATTATGGGGGCGGAAATACTTCCTGCAAAGTAAATGCAATAGATCCGCTAACAGGTCAGACTGTCGAAATTATGTGGATCAAAGGGTCTGGCGGTGATATAAGTACACTGAAACGTACAGGTTTGGCTGCTTTATATATAGATCGTCTCAGATCTTTAAAAAACATCTATAAGGGCCTTAAGCACGAAGATGAAATGGTAGAGTTATTTAACCACTGTATTTATGACCTCAACTCTAAGGCGCCATCAATTGATACCCCTTTACATGGATTTCTTCCATTTAAGCACATTGACCATTTACACCCGGATGCAGCCATTGCGATTGCAGCAGCAAAAGATGGAAAACAAATTACACAAGACCTGTTTAAAGGAAAGATTGGTTGGGTAGACTGGCAGAAACCAGGATTTGATCTGGGGCTGCAGCTCAAACAATGTCTTGACGAAAATCCTGGGATCAGGGGAATAATGCTGGGGTCTCACGGGCTATTCACCTGGGGAGATACCGCTTATGAAAGTTATCTCAATACGCTGGAAGTCGTAGAGAGCTGTGCCGCTTATCTGGAAGCTAATTATGGCAAAAAAGGGCCGGTATTCGGAGGCCAGAAAATCCCCGTTTCAGCGCCAGAGATCAGAAAAAGCCAGGCAGCAATCTTATCGCCCGTATTACGTGGGTTATGTTCTGCTGAGCGTCATATGGTAGGGCACTTTACTGATGATGCAAGGGTGCTGGAATTTATTAATTCTAATGACCTGAACAGGCTTGCACCATTAGGCACCAGTTGCCCGGATCACTTTCTGCGTACCAAGATCAGTCCTTTAGTGTTAAACCTGGATGCCAATGCAGATCTGACTGACCCTGATCAGATAAAAGCAGTCCTGGAACCTGCATTTATAGCTTACCGGGAAATGTATGCAGCCTATTATCAAAGCTGTAAACATGAAAATAGTCCGGCCATGCGTGATGCTAATCCGGTGATCATCCTTTATCCTGGGATTGGTTTGTTTTCTTTCTCTAAAGACAAACAGACCGCACGTGTAGCAGCAGAATTTTATATCAATGCGATCAACGTTATGAAAGGGGCAGAAGCGATTTCATCCTATACCTCATTGCCGCGTCAGGAAGCTTTTAACATTGAATACTGGTTGCTCGAAGAAGCCAAACTGCAAAGAATGCCAAAGCCCAAAGCCCTGACAGGCAAAATTGCTTTGGTTACCGGGAGCGCCGGAGGAATTGGTAAAGCTATTTCCAAAAGGTTTATAGAAGAAGGTGCTGTGGTGCTGATCAATGATAATGATGCCGGGCGTTTAACTCAGGCAGAAGAGGAGTTTAAAAACCTCTATGGAAAAGATACTTATGCCACTGTATTGCTCGATGTAACTAATAACGAAGAGATTCAAAAAGCATTTGATACGGCTGCACTCGCCTTTGGCGGAATAGACATCGTGGTGAATTGTGCCGGATTATCAATTTCCAAACCCATAGAAGAACATACTGACAAAGATTGGGACCTGTTATATGATGTACTGGTTAAAGGCCAGTTTAAAATCACCCAGGCTGCTGTGGCAACGATGCGCAAACAGGCAATTGGAGGGGATATCCTGAACATAGTGAGTAAAAATGCATTAGTTTCCGGGCCAAATAATGCAGGATATGGATCTGCTAAAGCTGCTCAGCTTCATTTAAGCAGGCTAAACGCTGCAGAATTGGGAAAAGATCAGATCCGGGTAAACGTAGTCAATCCTGATGCAGTCATCTCAGACAGTAAAATCTGGGCAGGAGAGTGGGCGGCAGGCCGTGCAAAAGCTTATGGCGTGCAAGTAGAAGACTTACCTGCTTTTTATGCTAAACGCACCTTGCTGGATAAGATTATCCTTCCGGAAGATATTGCAAATGCCTGTCTGGTTTTTGTAGGCGGACTTTTAAATAAATCAACAGGTAATGTATTAAACGTAGACGGTGGCGTAGCGATGGCCTTTGTCAGATAAAACCGAAGAACATGGAAATAGAAAAATATCAGATAGCTACACATAATCAGGAGTCAGAAACTGAGCATCAGCGCAGATTCGATTTCGCAGCATCAGAAAACCCACGGGTTGAAGACGTGATTTCTAAATTGATTAAATTCCAGATCGGGATTCCGAGCTGGGCATTGGGTACTGGCGGAACACGTTTTGGACGGTTTTCGGGCGGAGGGGAGCCACGCAGTCTGGAAGAGAAAATTCAGGATATCGGGCTTTTACATCAATTGAACCAATCAAGCGGCGCTATTTCGCTCCATATTCCGTGGGATAAAACTGAAGATTACGATGCCATCAGGAAACTGGCCGGTCATCATGGGCTGCGTTTTGATGCCATGAACTCCAATACCTTTCAGGATCAGCCAGATCAGGCCCATAGTTATAAATTTGGTTCGTTACAGCATGTAAATAAAGCCGTGCGCAAACAGGCCATTGAACATAATATAGAAGTCATCCGTCAGGGCAAAGCATTGGGGTCCGAAGCCTTAACGGTCTGGCTGGCAGATGGATCTTGCTTCCCGGGGCAATTGAATTTCAGAAAAGCCTTTCAAAATACCTTAGAAAGTCTGGAAGAAATTTATGCGGCCATTCCCGAAAAATGGAAATTATTTATAGAATATAAAGCTTTTGAACCTAATTTTTATTCCACTACCGTTGGAGACTGGGGGCAGTCCCTGCTTTTTGCCAGTAAACTTGGGCCTAAAGCTTATACACTGGTAGATCTGGGCCATCATTTACCCAATGCTAATATTGAGCAGATTGTTTCACTTTTACTGATGGAAGGTAAGCTGGGTGGTTTTCATTTTAACGACTCCAAATATGGAGACGATGATTTAACTGCCGGAAGTATGAAACCTTATCAGCTATTTCTTATTTTTAATGAACTGATAGAAGGAATGGATGCCAAAGGGATAGATCATGCTACGGGACTGGGCTGGATGATTGATGCTTCACACAATGTAAAAGATCCTTTAGAAGATCTGCTGCAATCTGTAGAAGCGATTATGATGGCCTATACGCAAGCTTTACTGGTAGATAAAGCAGCCCTTACTATTGCACAGCAGGAAAATGATACTGTACGCTGTCAGGAAATTTTGCAGCATGCTTTCCGTACAGATGTAAGAGCAATTTTACAAGAAGCAAGACGCAGAAGCGGCGGTGCTGCAAAACCTTTAGAATTATACCGCCAGTTGAAAGTCAGGGAAAAGCTGATTGCAGAAAGAGGGATGAAAACTATAGCTACAGGTTTATAATGAGTGCGGTTCCGGTTATTGTAGTTTTTGATGTAGGGAAGACCAATAAAAAGATTTTCCTTTTTGATGAAGACTATAAAATAGTTTTCGAGCGCTCTGCCCGTTTTATAGAAATGTATGATGAGGATGGCGATCCATGTGAAAACCTGGAAAGTTTAAGGCTTTCTATTTTTGATTCTTTGCGTGAAATCTCCAGGCGTAAAGAGTTCGAAATTAAGGCGGTCAACTTCTCCGGTTATGGGGCGAGCTTTGTCTATATTGACGAATACGGAAAACCTCTGGCACCTTTATATAATTATCTGAAAGCCTATCCGCAAGAGCTGATCAAAAGCTTTTATGCGTGTTATGGTAATCCCGAAACTATTTCTGCCTCAACTGCCTCACCCATGTTGGGAAGCCTGAATTCAGGAATGCAGCTTTACCGGATTAAAAAAGAAAAACCGGCATTGTACCAGCAAATCAAATATGCGTTACACCTGCCTCAATACCTCAGTTACCTGGTTTCTGGCGTTGAATATTCTGATCTTACCAGCATTGGCTGCCATACCGGGCTTTGGGATTTTAAAGAAAACGCCTATCATGAATGGGTGAAAAAAGAAGGGCTGGATCAAAAGCTGGCGCCCATAGTAGATGCTGATCATGTATTCCCTTCAGAATTTCCGGGCAATCAATACAAAGTAGGAATTGGTTTACATGATAGTTCTGCAGCGCTGATCCCATATCTGACTAATTTCCATGAACCCTTTATCCTGATTTCTACAGGCACCTGGTGTATAACGATGAACCCATTTAACAACTCGCCATTAACCCTGGCAGAGCTTAAAAATGATTGTTTAAGTTATATGCAATATAAAGGCAAACCCGTCAAGGCTTCCAGAATTTTTGCTGGTTATGAACATGAACAGCAGATCAAGCGGATTGCGACCCATTTTAAACAGAACATAGGGCGTTACCGGCATATGAAATACGATGCTAAACTGACCGCTGAACTGCTGGAGCGGATGAAACAAAACAATGAATTAAACCCTCCTTTGCATAAAGAATCTGCTTTTGCTGCACGTGATCTTTCTGCTTTTTTATCAGACAAAGAAGCTTATCACCAGTTTATTCTGGATATTGCTTTGCAGCAGCGTACCTCCTCTGGTATGGTCATAGCAGATGAGCAGGTGAAAAGGATTTTTGTGGATGGCGGGTTTAGCAAGAATACAATTTATATGAATATGCTGGCACTGCTGTTTCCTGAGCTGGAAGTATTTGCTGCTTCCATGGCACAGGCCACAGCAATCGGAGCGGCATTAGCCATACATCAATGCTGGAACAGAAAGCCAGTTCCAAATGATATGATCGAATTAAAATATTACGCAACACACACGAACAAGGAAATATGAAACCCAATCCGATAAAAAATATAAGCTCATCCCTGTTATTCATCTTTGTTTTAATTTCAGGTCATACCGTAACAGGTCATACAGCGGCGTCAGGTCATCCGGTTATATCCGTGGATCAATCTGTTCATATCCCTATGGTATCACCGGCTAACTTACAATGTGAACATTTAGTAAATCCAATAGGCATTGATGTTCCAAAACCAAGGTTTTCGTGGTTACTTTCAGACCCGCGTCAGGGGGGCCGCCAAACTGCTTACCGTGTTACTGTCAGTACAGATTCACTGGCGCTTCTTCAGCAAAAATCTGTAATCTGGAATACGGGTAAAGTAAATTCTTCGGCTGCATTGCTGATTTATAATGGGGTTATGCTAAAACCATTCACCAAATATTTCTGGCAGGTGGAAATATGGGATAAAGATGGAAAACCTGGTTCCGGGGGTAAAATTGCAAGCTTTGAAACAGGCATGGTAGAAATGTCCAACTGGAAAGGAACCTGGATCAGTGACAGGAATGATATCAGTTTATTACCTGCCCCATATTTCAGAAAAGTATTTCAAAATCCAAAAAAGATAAAATCAGCCAGGGCATATATTGCAGCAGGCGGATTATATGAACTTTATCTGAATGGTGAAAAAGTGGGTAATCACCGGCTCGATCCCATGTATACCCGGTTTGACAGAAGAAACCTCTATGTAAGTTATGATGTGACCAGTAAGCTGCAAAATGGTAAAAATGCAATTGGTGTTTTACTGGGAAATGGCTGGTATAATCATCAGTCTTTAGCGGTATGGAACTTTGATAAAGCACCCTGGAGAGCCAGACCAGCATTTTGCCTGGATTTACGCATTACTTATGAAGATGGTTCTGTAGCAACCATTACTTCCGATGGCAGCTGGAAAACACATAGCGGGCCACTAATTTTTAACAGCATTTATACGGCCGAGCATTATGATGCACGTTTGGAACAGCCCGGATGGAATACCACTAATTTTGACGACAGTAAATGGGCAGAAGTAACCTTGCGGGCAGCACCATCTAAAAATATTGTCAGTCAGGCTATGCACCCCATCCGGAGTGTAGAAACCATTCCGGCGGTTACGGTGAAGAAGTTTAACGACACGACTTATCTTTTTGATCTGGGCAGAAATATTGCAGGTGTATCCAAAATCAAAGTTAAAGGAGAAAGGGGCACAGTCATTCAGATTAAACATGGCGAAAGACTTTATCCTGATGGCAGGCTTGACCTCTCTAATATAGATGTCTACCATCGCCCTGCAGATAAAAAAGACCCTTTTCAAACTGACATCCTGATCTTAAGTGGAAAAGGAGAAGAAGAGTTTATGCCCAAATTCAACTATAAAGGATTTCAGTATGTAGAAGTAATCAGCAGTAAACCTGTTCAGCTGACTAAAGAAAGCATTACCGGATATTTTATGCACAGCGATGTTCCGGCAGCCGGAAAAATCAGTTCCTCAAACCCTTTGATAGACAGGTTATGGTGGGCAACGAATAATTCTTATTTGTCAAATTTATATGGTTATCCAACTGACTGTCCGCAAAGAGAAAAGAATGGCTGGACAGGAGATGGACATTTCGCTGTCGAAACCGGCCTGTATAACTTTGATGGAATTACAATTTATGAAAAATGGCTTGCCGATCATAGAGACGAACAGCAGCCTAATGGCGTATTACCGGATATCATTCCTACTGGCGGCTGGGGTTACGGCACTGCAAATGGTACAGACTGGACCAGTACAATCGCTATTATCCCCTGGGATATCTATCAGTTTTACGGAGATTCCAGACTGCTTTCAGCTTGTTATGAAAATATAAAAAGTTACGTCAACTATGTAACGCAAATTAGTCCTGCAGGATTAACAAGTTATGGAAGAGGGGACTGGGTTCCGGTAAAGTCATCTTCTCCTTTAGAATATACTTCTTCAGTTTATTACTATGCAGATGCCCATATTCTTGCTAAAACTGCACAGCTGTTTGGTAAAACCGATGATGCTCAATATTACTCCGTTCTTGCAGAGAAAATTAAGAAAGCGATCAATGATAAATACCTCAATAAAGAAACAGGCATTTATGGAAGTGGTCTGCAAACCGAGTTAAGTGTAGCCCTGCAATGGGGTATAGTCCCAAATGAACTTAAAAGTAAAGTAGCCTCAAATCTGGCAAAAAGAGTGGCTGCAGACGGAATGCATCTTGACGTTGGGGTATTAGGGGCAAAAGCTATTTTAAATGCACTGAGTGAGAATGGCCAGGCAGAAACCGCTTATAAACTGGCTGCACAGGATACCTATCCATCCTGGGGATGGTGGATTGTAAACGGGGCAACCACACTTTATGAAAACTGGAATATCAAAGCAGAACGCGATATTTCTTTAAACCATATGATGTTTGGAGAGATAGGAGGATGGTTTTTCAAGGGATTGGGAGGAATCCGGGTTGATGAAAAACAACCGGGCTTCAAAAATATAATTCTTGCTCCGAATTTTGTCAGTGGTTTAACGCATTTTGAATCAAGCCATGACGGGCCGTTTGGGACTATTGTATCCAATTGGAAAAGAAAGGGCAATGCTGTGATTTATGACGTGGTTATACCTGCAAATAGTACGGCTACTATTCATTTTCCAATATCCGGAACCCAATCCGTTTATGATGGAGAAAAAAAGATTAGCCAGGTCTATGAATCAGGTGCCGGGAAATACCAGTTCCAGATCAGATAGATATCCTTGCCGGCTCAAATAAATCTCTTTTGAGCGCTTATAAGTAGCAATTCCAAAACCATTGAAAACAATATCAGGGGAGGCCATTATCATGGTCTCCCTTTTTTTATAAAACGTTTTAAATATAAATAAAAGCTGTTTTACAGGATAGAGCAGGTTGCCGATCAGGAGTGGTTAATCTATTTTAGGTCAACCAAATATAAACACATATGACAATGGAGAGAAATTTACAAAAGTTCTTTTCTGCGATGCTCTGTGTACTCTTGTTTACGTTTTACAATAGTACAACAGCCTATTCCCAGCAGAAAACTGTGACCGGTAAGGTGACTGATCAAAGTGACGGCAGCCCTTTGCCCGGAGTCACGATCAAGGTGAAAGGCACAACTGCCGGCACCTCTACAAACTCAAATGGGGAATATGCCTTAAAAGTCACGGAAAATGCAATTCTGGTCTTCAGCTATATAGGTTACAATGAGCTCCGGTTAACCTATACAGGTAATGTTAACCTGGATGCAAAGCTTGTTTCCAACAACCAGAAACTGGATGAAATAGTTGTTATTGGCTATGGAACAACTACAAAGAAAGATGCTACAGGAGCTGTTGCTACTGTTTCGGCGGCACAGATTAAAGACCTGCCTGTCAGCTCTGTTGATCAGAAGCTAAAAGGTCAGATCCCCGGGGTACAGATCAGTACAACAACAGGAACACCAGGTGGCGGTACTTCCATAAAAATCAGGGGTTCAGGCTCTATCGGAGCCGGAGATAATCCTTTATTTGTAGTCGATGGGTACCCGATTTCAAACACATCCGGGCAGGTTTCTAATCCTTTGAATGTGATTAATCCCAATGATATCGAATCAATCACTGTATTGAAAGATGCTTCCTCTACAGCTATTTATGGTTCCAGAGGATCGAATGGAGTCATCGTCATTACCACCAAACAAGGCGTAAAAGGAATTCCGGTAGTGAACGTAAGCGCTTATACCGGGATTCAGCAGGTTCCGCAAAAAGGGAGGCCGCAAATGCTCAATGGAACTGAGTTTGCACAGTTCAGAAAGGATATTATTGTCGATGATTTCGCTTCCAGGGGTTTAGTGGCTACAGATGCCGATATCCCGGAAGCCTTCCGTAACCCTTCGCAATATGGAAACGGAACAAACTGGTACAATGAAATTATCCATGATGCGCCCATGAGTAATCTGGATGCCAGTATTAGCGGAGGTTCTGAAAATACGAAATATGCATTCTCCCTGGGCTACATGAATCAGGAGGGGACCATCCGTTATACCGGGTTCGAACGCTATTCGGTCCGGATGAATACCGAAAGTAAAATAGGTAAGAAACTAAGAGTTGGGATTAACCTGGCGCCAACCAACAGTGTGCAGCAACTGAATAATTTTGAAAATGAATTTGTAGACGTATTGAGCAGAAGTCTTTGGTTAAGCCCATTAGTCCCTGTTACAGATGCTGCGGGCAACCGTACACCTTATGTGATCTCTCCCAATATGTATGCCGGTCCTAATCCACTAAACAGTTTGGAATTTGGAGGTACTAAATCGAAAAACTTCCGGGGGCTTGGAACTGCCTTTGCTGAATATCAGCTTATTGACGGACTTAAATTGAAATACAGTTTTAACGTGGATTATACCAATGCTTCTTCTTTTGTTTTTAACCCTTCATTTGTTGGTGGTGTCAATTCACCTCCGCCAACCGTACCAAACTCTACAACCAATAAATCAACAAGTTTCAACTGGTTATCAGAAGCAGTGCTAACTTATGATAAAACCTTTGGTAAAGACCATCGTTTAAATGTTGTTGCCGGTTACAGTGCTCAAAAAGAGCGTGCAGAAAGCTTATACCTGTTTGCAGACAACTATCCGGACGATAAGATACAGACCATCAATGCAGCCTCTATTATTAGCGGCTATAACTCTGACGTGCAGAAATGGTCCATTATTTCTTATCTGGCCCGTGCAAATTATGCTTACAAAGACAAATACCTGTTCACAGCCACCGTACGTACAGATGGTTCTTCGCGTTTTGGCAGCAATAAAAGATACGGGACCTTCCCTTCTGCAGCGTTTGCCTGGAGAGTTTCGGAAGAGGATTTTATGAAAAAGTCTACCTGGATCAGTGATCTGAAATTAAGGGCAACTTACGGCTTATCCGGTAATTTTAACATTGGAAATTATACCTATATCACCAATATTGGTTCATCCAACTATGTTTTTGGAGGTCAGATTTCAAGCGGCAGAGTCCCTACTTCTTTGAACAACCCTGATTTAACCTGGGAAGAATCCTCACAACTTGATGCTGGTATTGATTTGGGAATCCTGAAAAACCGTTTATTTTTCACCCTGGATTATTATAAAAGAATTACCAAAGGGATGTTATATAACAGCGAAATCCCTTTATCATCCGGTTATTCGAATGCAATTATTAACTCCGGTAAAATTCAAAATCAAGGATTTGAATTTGGGCTGACTTCTAAAAATCTGGAAGGCACATTTACCTGGAATACCAGTGCAAACATAGCCTTTAACAGAAACAAAGTATTGGCGTTAAACCAAAATAACGATCCTATTTTTAGTGGCCGCAGTGGCGAAGGGTCCTATCAGCACATTACCCAGGTAGGCCATCCTGTAGGAGAGTTTTACGGCTATATTCTGGAAGGTATTTACAAAGATCAGGCAGACCTGAACAACTCTCCTAAACATGTGACTTCGGTAGTGGGCTCTGTCAAATATAAAGATGTAGATGGTAACGGGATTATAGAACCTGTCAAAGATTTTGCCGTGATCGGATCTCCTCAGCCCAATTTTACCTGGGGTTTAACCAACACTTTTGGTTATAAAGGATTTGACTTAAATATCCTGCTGGTTGGCTCACAAGGGGGACAGATCTTAAAAACAGCCAATCAATATCTGCTCAATATTGACGGTATTTTCAATGTAGACAGAAAGGTATTGAACAGGTGGCGCTCACCAGAAAACCCGGGGGACGGATTTACGCCAACCACTAATGGGGCAAGGGTAATTTACCGTGATGTAAACTCCTCATGGGTAGAAAGCGCCAGTTATATGCGGATTCAAAACATCACCCTGGGTTATAGAGTGGGTGAAAAATTATTGCAGGGTTCTAAAGTCATCAAAGGGGCAAGGGTTTATACCAGCATTCAAAACCTGGCAACTTTCACCAAATATAGCGGTGCTAATCCAGAAGTTAGCCGGAACACTATTTCTGGAAATGCAGTAAGCAGTGCACTGGTCCCGGGAGAAGACTTTACCAATTACCCTTTGCCAAGAACCTTTACGCTTGGTCTTAACCTTACCTTTTAATCTTTTGTTCATCATGAAGAATTACACAAAATATATAATAGCCGGGGTTCTGCTGATCAGTCTATCGGTCTCAGGCTGTAAAAAGAGCTTTTTAGATCAAACCCCCGAAGCCTCTTTGCCAGGCGTTAACTTTTACAAAACAGAAACGGATATTAAACAAGCCGTGAGCGGTGCCTATTCTTCCATCAGTGATATGGGCAGGGTAAACTACTGGCTGTTCGGCGAAATGAGATCCGACAATACTACTTTTCAATATAATCCGGCAGACCGCGGTTCTGAACAGCGCGAATTTATGGATCAGTTTCTGATTGGGGCAACCGCAGAACCTTTACAAGGTTACTGGCAGCAAAATTATACCGGTATTTTACGCTGCAATGAAATCCTGGCCAGAATCGGTGATGTACCGATGTCTGCCGGAATGAAAAATCAATATACAGGAGAAGCCCTGTTTTTGAGGTCCTTTCATTACTTTAACCTCGTCAGGCAGTTTGGGGGTGTACCTTTAAGATTGACCCCAAGCCAGTCACCAGCAGACTCACGTTCTAAAGGCAGGGCTTCAATTGAAGAAATATATACGCAAATCAGTGCAGACCTGAATACAGCAGGAACAGCATTACCTGTTAAATATACCAGTACTGAGGCTGGCAGGGCAACACAGGGCGCTGCATTTGCTTTACTGGCTAAAATATACATGACTCAAAAGAAATTCAGTGATGCGCTCACTGCATTGAGAAAAGTACAGCAGCTTGGTTATAACCTGATGCCTGTTTATAAAGATATTTTTCTTCCTGCCAATAAAAATAACAGTGAATCTGTTTTTGAGATTCAGTATCTTGGATCACAGCCGGGGCTGTCCAGTGATTTCCTTTATCAGTTTGCACCATGGAGTTCTGGCAGCATCATAACCGGAGATCCTGCAACTTCTCTGAATGGGAGCAGTGGCTGGAATATCCCTACACAAGATATGATTAACGCTTATGAAACCGGTGATTTAAGAAAAGATGCTTCCTTAGCAGAAGGCTTTACCGATCTGAGCGGGAAATTTGTAAGCATCCCTTACGTTAAAAAATATAACCATGGCATTATCGACAGAGGCCGTACCAATGATAACTTCCCTGTGATCAGGTATGCAGATGTACTGCTGATGATTGCAGAATGTCTGAACGAACAGGGTTTTGCAGCAGGTGGCGAACAATTTACTTTGCTGAACCAAATTCGTACAAGGGCAGGATTGCCGGCTAAAACTGCAGCAAACCCTATTGCAGCCTTAAGCGTAGATAATCAGCAGGCTTTCAGGGACGCAATTTTACAAGAAAGACGTGTAGAGCTGGCTTTTGAAAATCACCGCTGGTATGATCTGGTACGTTCAGGTAAAGCAGTAGAAGTAATGACTGCACATGGACTATATGAAATTGCACACCGGACAAATATCCCATCGGGTTCTTACCTGCTCAATGCTAATAAACTATTGTTGCCTATCCCTCAAAGAGAGGTGAATCTGGATAATCTAACTCAAAACCCTCAATAATTTGATTATGAGAAATTACTATTTAGG
Source organism: Pedobacter cryoconitis (assembly GCF_014200605.1). Classification (GTDB taxonomy): domain Bacteria; phylum Bacteroidota; class Bacteroidia; order Sphingobacteriales; family Sphingobacteriaceae; genus Pedobacter; species Pedobacter cryoconitis_B. The sequence goes on from NZ_JACHCE010000001.1 coordinate 1,404,996, forward strand.
AATTGTACTTAGTTGTACGATCATGAATTTACCGGCCGCTGGCCAAACTTTAAGCGTGACCGGTTTAAGAACAGAATATCAGAAAAACCCAATGGGAATAGATGCGGCTGCGCCACGTTTAAGCTGGAAAATCAATTCTTCGGAGCGTAATGTCATGCAGCGTGCCTATCAGATCAGGGTCGGTACTGATTCGGCTGCCTTATTAACAGGCAAGTCTGTGGTGTGGGATAGTGGAACACAGCAAAGTGATGCTTCTGTCTTTTTGCGTTATGCAGGCTCGGCGCTTCAATCTAATACCCGCTATTACTGGCAGGTAAAAGTGAAAGATAATCAGGATCATGAGTCTGCATGGAGTGCTGTTAATTCCTGGCATACCGGTTTGTTTAATCCAGCCGAATGGTCAGCGCAATGGATTACCAGTTCAATGGCAGATACCTTAGTAGGGCCAAGCCCTATATTCAGAAAAGTATTCTCTACTGAAGGCAGGGTAAAATCGGCCATGCTGTATATTACCGCGCATGGCTTATATGAAGCACAATTAAATGGAAAACGTGTGGGGCAGGATCATCTGGCACCAGGCTGGACAAGCTATGAAAAGCGTCTGCTTTACCAGAGTTATGACGTAACTGGCTTACTGAAAAATGGACAGAATGCTATTGGATTTACTTTAGGGGATGGCTGGTATCGCGGTTATCTGGCTTTTGAAGGTAAACGCGGCTTTTATGGCAAACATTTGAGTGGCCTGGTACAGTTAGTCGTTGAATATACAGACGGTACAAAGAAAGTGATCAATAGTGATCAAAGCTGGAAATATAGTACAGGGCCTGTACGTTTCTCAGATCTTTATAATGGAGAAGTCTATGATGCCAAATATGAAAAACCAGGCTGGTCGACAGTGAATTATAAGGATGCAGACTGGAAAAATGTACAGGTTATCCCGGCAGGAAAAGAAGCTTTGGAAAGCAGTATCAGCCCGCTGGCACGTAAACATGAAGAGTTTAGTGTGGTTAAATTAATTAAAACACCAAAGGGGGAGACTGTGCTTGATTTTGGCCAGAATGTAGTTGGCTGGGTATCTTTTAAACTGAGTGGTAAAGCAGGGACTTATATTCAGCTGGAGCATGGCGAAGTACTTGATAAAGCAGGAAATTTTTATGATGCCAATCTCAGAAAAGCGAAACAGCATGTCAAATACATCTTTAAAGGCAGCGGACTGGAAAGTTATGAACCGCATTTTACTTACCAGGGATTCCGTTATGTGAAGTTAACAGGGAATATAGCTAAAATTGACCCTTCATCTTTTAAAGCCATTGCTGTGTATTCAGATATGGACCCTACGGGTACCTTTAAAACTTCAAATCCTTTGTTAAATCAGTTACAGCATAACATACAATGGGGGCAGAAAGGTAATTTTATGGATGTGCCAACAGATTGTCCTCAGCGTGACGAACGTTTAGGCTGGACAGGAGATGCACAGGTATTTTTCCGTACTGCAGCTTTCAATATGGACGTAGCCGGATTTTTTACCAAATGGATGAAAGATGTAGCTTCCGATCAATTGGCTAATGGAAGTGTACCTTTTGTTGTCCCTAATGTGTTGGGTGAAGGTGCGGCCGGTTCAACAGGCTGGGGGGACGTGGCTACGATAATCCCGTGGAATATGTATGTCGCTTATGGCGATCAGCAAATACTGGCTACGCAGTATCCAAGCATGAAAAGCTGGGTTGATTTTATGACCGGTAAAAGTAAAAATGATTTGTGGAACACAGGTTTCCATTTTGGTGACTGGTTGTTTTATCATCCCGAAGATGATAACGATGGCCGTGCAGCAATTACTGATAAATACCTGATTGCGCAAGCTTTTTACGCACATTCTACCCAGCTGCTGATTAATTCGGCCAAAGTTTTGGGCAAAAAAGCAGATGAAGAAAAATATACTGAATTGCTGGACCGCATAAAAAAAGCGTTTCTTAAAGAATATATCACACCAAACGGCAGAATGGTATCGGGCTCTCAAACTGCCTATGTATTAGCCTTGAATTTTGATATGCTTCCTGAAAATTTAAGACAGCAGGCCGTAGATTTCCTGGTGACCAATATAGAAAGTTATGGTAATCACCTGACCACAGGGTTTTTAGGTACTCCGTATTTATGCCATGTGCTGACCCGCTTTGGCCGTACAGATGTAGCTTATAAATTGTTATTGCAAGAGACTTATCCTTCGTGGTTATATCCGGTAAAAATGGGCGCAACTACAATCTGGGAACGCTGGGATGGGATCAAACCTGATGGCAGCTTTCAGACTACAGGTATGAATTCATTTAACCACTATGCTTATGGTGCAATTGGTGATTGGATGTACAGAGTGATGGCAGGGTTGGATACCGATGAGTCGGCACCAGGCTACAAGAAAATCATCATTTCTCCGCAACCAGGAGGGAAGATTACCCATGCTGCTGCACAGCTTGAAACTTTATACGGCTTAACTGTAAGTGACTGGAAAATAGAAAATGGAGTTTTTAAATTGAAGGTGGTTATTCCTCCAAACACCACTGCAAAGATTAAGTTACCAGGAGCTGCCGGAACTATGGTCACTGAAAGCGGAACTGCATTAAAGAATATTAAAGCACTGGGCAAGATCTCCAATCAGGGTAATGATATTGAATTTAATGCTGGTTCGGGAACCTATCAATTTGAGTATGCAATAAAATTATAGGTTTTAAATCCTTGAACTAATCAGGTTAGTGTTTTATTTTAGCTAAAAGCGTTTATATTTATTGATTACAAATGATGAAGACATCCGATTTTTTTAAGTTTATACATATTGACGAATACTCTGCAACACCTAAGTATTTACAGCTCAGTGATTCTATTGTTGAAGCTATAGAAGATGGGAAGTTAAACAGGAATGATATCCTGCCTTCCATTAATGAGCTGAGCTGTGAACTGGAAATATCGAGGGACACCGCAGAAAAAGGGTATAAATATCTGAAAAAACAAGGTGTAATCTTATCTGTACCCGGTAAAGGCTTTTATATTAATAATACAGAATTCAAGAAAAAGATAAAAATCTTTCTGCTCTTTAATAAACTGTCTTTTCATAAAAAGATTATCTATGATGCCTTTGTAGCTGCTTTGGGTGAAGATGCATTGATTGATTTTTATATTTATAACAATGACTTTTCGATATTCAAAAAGCTGATCCTGAATAAAAGAACGGAGTATTCTCATTATGTGATTATCCCGCATTTTGTAGAAGGAGGGGAAGAGGCTTACAAAATTATCAATACTATCCCCGCCGAAAAACTAATTCTGCTTGATAAAAAAGTACCGGGTGTGACAGGTAATTATTCTGCAGTTTATGAGAACTTTGAGAAAGATATCTACAGGGCGCTGGTTCAGGCCAGGGAACAGCTGGAAAAGTATCATACGATCAAGCTGGTTTTTCCTCAGAAGAGTTATTTTCCGGGTGAAATCAAAGAGGGGTTCAAAAGGTTCTGTCAGCAGTATGCCTTTAATTATTTTGTGGTGAGTAATGTAGCCAATGAGAATATTCAGGCCGGTGAGGTTTATATCAATCTGATGGAAGATGATCTGGTAGTTTTGATTGAAAAGATCTTCTCTCTGGATCTGAAAATCGGGAAAGATGTAGGTGTAATCTCTTACAATGAAACCCCACTTAAAAAGATTCTGCTAAATGGGATTACTACCATATCAACTGATTTTAAGATGATGGGTACACTTGCAGCAGAAATCATTAAAAGTCAGAACAGACAGGATCAGGAGGCGCCGTTTTATCTGACGCTGAGGCCTTCGATATAAGGTACATAACCTATAGCCGGATTTTTTTACAGGATAAATTATACATCAAAAGGGGGCTTGATTGCCCCCTTTTTACTATTTAACAACCGTGAATAGTCCTATCATTACGGCGAACCCGCTATTTCAAGGGGTTTAAAAAGCAGGTTTCTTTGCATCGTTAAAAAACAAGATGCATGGAAACAGGTTTCAGGAAATGGATTATAGTCGCTACAATCATCACTTCAACTATTATTGAACTGATTGATACGACTATCGTTAACGTATCCATCAATACGATGAGCGGTAATTTAGGTGCTTCTTTAGAAGATACCGCGTGGGTGATTACGTCCTATGCGATTGCGAACGTGATCATTATCCCCATGACCAGCTTTTTAGCAGAGAAGATTGGCAGGAAGCAATATTACATCGGGTCTATTATCTTGTTTACGCTGGCATCGGCTATGTGCGGGTTCTCCAATAATTTATGGGAACTGGTCGCATTCCGCTTCTTCCAGGGAATTGGCGGCGGTGCATTGCTCTCTACTTCGCAATCAATCTTGTTTGAAACTTTCCCTGCTAAAGAACGTGCAACAGCAAGCGGGATATTCAGTCTGGGTATTATCATCGGCCCATCTATCGGGCCGGTACTGGGTGGTTTTATCGTAGATAACCTATCCTGGCAATGGATCTTTTATGTAAATATCCCTATCGGAATTTTAGCGGCCCTGCTGTCTTATATCTATCTTAAGCCAACTAAAAAGTCGGATGATGGGCGAAGTATCGACTGGCCCGGCATTTTTCTGCTGGCGGTAGGTGTAGGCGCATTGCAGGTTGTACTGGAACGCGGTGAAACAGATGACTGGTTCTCGGCAACTTATATCATCGTGCTAACTATATTATCGGTTGTCTCCTTAGCTATTCTGGTCTGGTGGGAACTCAGAATACCTTTTCCGGTAATCAATTTACGGGTATTGAAGAGTACGACTTTATCCATCTCAGCTATTATGACATTTGTTTTGGGTTTCGGCCTTTTCAGTGCGGTATTTGTTTTTCCGCTTTATGCACAGCGCATCATTGGCTATTCAGCTTTCCAAACCGGAACCATGTTACTGCCGGGTACCCTGATGGCAGCTATTATCTCCCCGTTTTTGGGTAAAATGCTGCAAAGTGGCCTTCGTCCGCAATACCTGATCATTTTGGGTTTCGGCATGTCGGCAATATTCGGCTATATGATGTCGGGGTCGAACCTGGAAACTGGTGACGCTTACTTTTTTATCCCTTTAGTTTGCAGAGGGCTGGGGGCTGCCTTACTGATTGTTCCCTTAACAGCTCTTGCAGTATCAGAACTTAAACCCTCTGAGATTCCACAAGGTGCAGCTTTGAATAATATGATGCGGCAAATGGGCGGTTCATTCGGTATTGCTTTAATTAACACCTATATCGCACATCGCGAGGCCGCTAACCGCACTGCATTAATCACACATGTTACGGCTTCAGACCCGCACACTATGGCACGGCAGGAAATCTATATCCGCAATTTCATGGCACATGGTTCTACTTATCTGCGTGCGGTACAGCAATCTCTTGGTGCGCTTGAAAATACAGTGGTCAGGCAGAGTTTCCTGATGAGCTATATGGATGCATTTTTACTGTTAGCGATATTAAATGCCTGCTGTATACCACTGGTAATGATTACGATGAAGAAAAGGGCAAAAGTTAAAGCCGGAAAAATAGCCTTGCCCGATGCACATTAGTTAAAACAGAAATTTTTAAAAATGATCTTAAATAAAAAGAAATGATACCAACAGATGAAGTAAAAAAGCCAGGGGCAGTCTATATGAATGCACGTGTTTATGCTATTCAGGATACTACACCTCATTTAAGGCGGATTAGCCTGAAACATGAATTACTTAAAGAAATTGGCCCTTTGGCTCCGGGTGCCCACTTTAAGATCTTTATCCCGCCCGCTCATGATGCACAAGTTACTTTGCCAGACTTGTTAAGTGGAAGACCAGTCTGGCCGGCCGGGAAGGATAAACCTTTTATTCGTACCTATACTGTAAGAAATTTAGACCGGGTAACCGGAATCCTGGATGTAGAGTTTGTTCTTCATGGAGATAGCGGACCTGCATCTGCCTGGGCAGAGCGTGTTGCAATCGGTAATCACGTAGGGATAGGCCTGAAAAAGACAGGAAAGGTACATGTACAGGCCGACTGGTATTTACTTGCTGGCGATGAAACAGCCACGCCTGCTATCACTGCTATGCTGGAAGCATTACCGGCAACAACAACAGGAATTGCGCTATTAGAAGCCGGGAGCGATGCAGATATTTTTCCAATAAAAACTGATAGTGCTATCGAAATACGCTGGTTAATCAGGAATGGGAAACTACCTGAACAATCGGATCTGATTATTGATGCGGTAAAAAACATAGTCCTGCCAGATGCGCTGTTAAATACCAGGTTGGTTTGGGTTGCGGGAGAGGAAAATATGGTAAAGGCCATGCGGAAATATGCATCAGAACAGCTTGGGTTAGACCGTGAGGAGCTGCGGGCTACAGTTTACTGGAAGGCCGGACTGAGCGAAGATGATGATCAATAAATTAACGGTAAATGATTAATTTTGAATAATGAAGAATATCCCTCTGCATATATTACAGGATAGAACGAGCTCTGGTTTACAGATCAAAAGGTTTAATAATCATGATAGTTATTTACATGAAGAGGGGCCTGAAGGCGCACACCGTGACGATCATTATGTTTTCTTCTTACTGGAGAAAGGTGAAGGCAATCTGATGATCGATTTCAATGAAATCCGATTATTGGGGGGTATGCTTTATTACGTCCTTCCAACACAGATACACCACAAAATCCACAATTTGGGTGTAGATGGCTGGTTCATTGCCGTTGATGTTTCCCTGATCCCCCAGGATTACAGAAATGTATTTGAGAATGGGTTATTACTTCAGCGGCCATATGAACTGAGTGAGTTACAACTTCAGCAATGTAATTCACTGATGATGCTGCTCTATGAAAAATACAAAGAGACTGATGACAGCCCGTTTTACGTACCTGTTATTCATGCTTTACTGAAATCATTTTTAGCCATTGCTGCCGGTTACTATAATGAACACTCCGGGCTTAATTTAAAAGTATCAAGAAGGGCCGAACTTGCTGGTCAGTTCAAAAATCTGCTGACCACAGAATTGCGGTCTATTAAAAGGCCTATAGACTATGCAGCGAGGCTAAATGTGTCAGAGTCCTATCTGAACGAAGTGCTCAGGAAAACCACAGGTTATCCGGTAAGCTATTGGATACATCAGGAAGTGATGACCGAAGCCAAACGTCTGTTATATTATAGCCAGCTTACCGTTAAGGAGATTGCGCATAACCTGGGCTATGCTGATCATTCTTATTTTTCACGTTTGTTTCGTAAACTGACTGGTACTTCTGCAATTGCCTTTCGTAGTAAATACCGGAAATAGTCCTATAGTTACGCCGATGTATCTATTTCATTTGCTTTGAAAAGCTTGTTTCTTTGTATGAATCAAAAATATGATACATGGAAACGTCTATTTTACAACAAGTCAAAAAGAAAGCCGGAAGGTTCATTGAACTCCAGTTACTCAAAACTGGACGGGTGCTTGACGTACGTGTCTGGGAATCATCAGACATGATTGAGATTGACCTGCATTTGCCATTTGCTAATGTAGAACAATGGATCGAAGTGCCTTATATCAGGTTCTGGGTTGATAACCTTTGTTTCAGGGATTATACACCATTTGGCTGGGATGCGGAAACAAATACCTGTTCTATTCTTATCGATACAGTACATGAAGGGGCCGGTAGCCGCTGGGCTAAACAACTTGAAACCGGAGATTATATTCAATATCTGAAAATAGAGAGTACACATCACTCACCTGATCCTACCAATTTTATCGTAGCCCTGGGTGATGCCAGTAGTTTGGGATATGTACTGGCTATGCAGCAGCTTACACTGCCTGGCAGCCGTTTTGACGGTGCAGTGTTGTTGGAAAATCAGCATACAGGACAATTGTTTAAAGAATATTTTTCTTCGCCTGTAAATGCGCTGGCTAATTTTGATGAAATGGCTTTTTGGCTGAAAGAACAGGGCTATTGCAATAGGCATACCTGGTTTTATCTGGCAGGAAATGAAGAGCTGGTTGCCGGGTTGTACAGGTTGTTAAAAAGTATGGGTTTAATGAATGTGCGGGTAAAAGGGTTTTAAGGATCAGTTTTTTGAATTCTTATGTTTTAAATTAACTTTAAGTATAAAAAAGAGATGATGAACCTTGAAGCAATTGAAGAATTTAAACGGCTTTTCAGAGCTGAGACTGGTTTGGATGCAGAAGAAAATGCAGCAGATTTTGCAGGCTGGTTGTTTTTGAAAAGACAGACCGCAATCATAGAAATTATTAAAGACCTGAATGATAGGAATCAGAATCAACCTGCTACGGTGAAATTGTTAAAAAGCGTGATGAACAGGCTTTTGCTGGGTTAAGTCTTTTATTCTTATTCAGTTTTAACAGTGTTTGGAGAGGCTGAAAAAAACAGGATAATGTTATTTGATCTGGTATAACGTGACCCTGTTAAGGTGGCCAGGGTTTTTAACATCTGGTCCAGAGGTGTTTTATTGAATGATGTGGTTACTTTAATGTTTGCAAGTGCCGGGTCTTCGAGTTCTATGTCGAGTTTATAGGTCCTTTCTAAAGTGGATGCGATTTCTTTAAGTGTGGCATTGCAGAAGACCATTCTATAGCTTCTCCAGTCGGAAATTTCTTCTGCATTGATCCCGGTTTTAATTGTTTTTCCTGTTTTGGTGTCTATCTGGAGCTGTTGGTTTGGTAAAAGGGAACCGGTTATTGCAGGGCGGTTATTTTCTTTGAATACTATATCTGCTTTTCCTGTTTTTACGGTTATAGCAATGTGATTTTCTTTAGGAAAGGCTTTGACATTGAATGATGTACCAGAAGCGGTTGTACTTACTTTTCCTGTCTGGATGATGAAAGGTTGTGCGGCTGCATGTCTGATTTCAAAAAAGGCTTCTCCTTCCAGCTGGACAATTCTTTTATTTTTTGCAAAGTGTATAGGGTATTTGAGTTTACTGCCGGCGTTAAGGTAGACAATAGAACTGTCTGGCAGAATGAAACTGGTTTGCTGACCATAGGGAATAGTAATTTCGGCAAAATGGTTTGCCGGATTGGCCCTGTAGTTTCTGTAGTGATTAATTCCAAGGCCAATTATGAGTAGTAGCAAAGCTGCCATAGCTAACCTGACGAATGGAAATTTGCGTTTAACAGGTTGTTTGTGCTGCCTGATATGTGCCGCTATTCTATTCCAGTTGTTGTCCTGGTTTTTTGGATCTCTGTAATAGAGTTTTGCAGCATCCAGGATTAAGATAACTTCTCTGAACTCTGTTTCATGTAGAGAGTCACTTGCTACCCACTCTTGCAGGATCGTCAGGTCTCTGTCGGTAATCGTTTGATGATAGTATTCAGTAATCAGTTGATAGTATAGTTCTTCCATGGTTTTCTTATCTGCAAGACAAGATTAACGGGGTTGTTTACGTAGCGGAAAAGGTTAAGGTTATATTAATGTTTTGTTAACTAGATCTTCTTTCCAGAAGTGAACAGCAGTGTGCGTAGTGATTTTATAGCCTGGTAAAGGGTAGTTTCTACCGTACGGACGGTAATGCCAAGGAGGGGGGCGATATTGGTTTTTTCGATCTGTTCAATACGGCTCATTAAGAGGACTTCTCTTTGTCTTTCCGGAAGCAGATTGATTAGAGAAAGGATACGTTGCTGAGATTCTTTGTTGGTCAGAATTTCAAAAGGGGTAAGGTGTTCTGATGGACGTGTCTGGAGGTTTTCGAAGGTGTCGAGCTTGGGTTTATGCTTTTTTAGATGGTTTAAGGACAGGTTTTTAGCAGATTGGAACAGGTAAGGTTTGAGTAAACGGATTTCGAGTTGTTTGCGGTTGTCCCAGAGTTTGATGAACAGATCTGCGATCAGGACTTCACTGGTAGTGATGTCTTTGGTGAATATGGTGGAGAAATGGGCAAGGGGGGTATAGTAGCGGGTGAAAATAGTTTGTAGGGATAAGGTATCGTCCTGATGGAGTAAGGCGAGTAGTTCTTCGTCTGAAAAAACGTTGTAGTTATTGGTTTTCATCGCGAGGCAAAGGTACGGGTCTAGTGTTAGGGGATTGTTAAGTTTGAGGGGGGGCTGATTTGTGATTAATAACTTTCATATTGTATTTGATAGTTATTAATAATTTAAGTTAAAAAGATAGATAATAAATTAAGATATGTAATTTGGGTGGCAATCACCGTAAATATTTACATTTCATCCTGATCATATAATTATGAAAACGGCACTCCTATTCATTTATACTTTTCTCAGTTTAAACTTAACCATGGCTCTTCCTTCGCATCAGAAAGCGACAGGAGAATCAGTATATATCTGTATCAGCAGGGGAGCGAAAAAATATCATAGTCATAAATGTCATGGGTTGCTGAGATGTACGCATGAGATCAAAGCAGTAACCAGAGCAGAAGCTTTGAAGAGAAAATATACAGCTTGTAAAATCTGTTATTAGCTATTTATATTTAACATTTATACATTTTTCTTATAGAAGATAACGACTATAATTTAGTCTCTTATTTGATATATTATACTTGTTCATCTACCATTGAGGGCCACCTCATCATTCCACTATCAATAGGTATAATACAGGATAATGAAATTTCCGGGTTTTACGGTTAACCGTAATTAATAGTACTGTTTAATTGACAATTTGCGCTATAATTATTAGCAACATAAACACACTATTATGGCAAATTTTAAAGTTATCTGCATCATTAAACCCATTGTACACAGCTTTCATTACCGTATCACACATATTGGATATAATGACACTAGTCAGGAAAAAACAATCAATAAGCAATATTTGAAATTGATTTCTTTTAATAACTCATACAATCATTTTTAACTGATGAAAAATAATTGTACAAGTTATATTCTGGTATTATTATCAGTTATTTTTTTTATCGGGTGCGTATCTTTCGATCTGCAGAAAAAAATCAAATCAGCTTCACTGGACCACGATGTTTCCAAATCTGAATTTCTTGATATACAAGCGGAACTTAAAGAACAAAAAGATTCCAAATACGATCGGTTTAAAAATTCCGAAGTCTTGTATGAATATATAAAGGAGTCGTTAAGAAAGCAGCATATCACTGCCGAAGTCTGGAACCCTAAACCTTTGGCCGCATTGAAACCATTTAATGTGAATGTTTATTTAGAAAATTCAGTTAGTATGGACGGATACGTGGAAGGGGTAACGGATTTCGAAAACACTATATATGATATGCTTGCCCGTTTTAAAATGAACAGATTGGGCAATAGTTTAAATCTAAGTTATATAAATAATAAAATACCTTTTACTTATAAAAATGCTGGATCTGAGGATATTGACAGTTTTATAAAGGATTTGAATCCCCTGACATTTGCGAAAAAGGGAGGTAATAGATCGAGCTCAGATTTAGCAGCAGTGATTAAAACTGTGCTGAATAAAACTGATGACCAGAATTTATCTATACTCATATCCGATTTCGTCTTCTCGCCCGGAAGTGGCACTAATGCTAATCTTTATTTGAGCAGACAAAAAACCAACATTACATTAAGTTTCAGAGAGAAATTAGAGAAGACAAATCTTTCAATGATTGTATATCGGATGGCATCTGATTTTACAGGTATGTACTTTGATTTGAATAACAAGCCTACCAGATATAATGGGAAACGGCCATATTATATCTGGATAATTGGTACAGAAAATCAATTGAGATCTGTATTAAGTCAGCAGGTTATTCATCAGTCCAATAAAAATTTCCTGGATAAAACTGGCTTTAAAAGCACTAAAAATCCTGAAAATATTCCATATAAAATCTTATTAAATGGTAGAACAGGTGATTTTAGTCCTGGTGTTCATAGTGATGAACTTATAAATGTAAAAGCATTGAATGGTCAATTTGGATTTTCATTAGCTTTAAATTTTAAGGATAATATCAGAGGTGATGACTACTTTCTTGATCCTGAAAATTTCAAAATAAATGATGGTTATCATATCATTTCAAGATTGCTTACTGAAAAGGAAAAAGAGAGCCCATCCTTAAAAGGGTTTACTCACCTGCTCAGTGTAAAAACTAATAAGTTTAATAATCAAAATATAGATATCATTATTCAGTCGAAATTACCCTCCTGGGTTGATCGTTCGACATCATCAGACGATACCAATATCAAAGTCAATAAGGACGAGCAATTAAAAACTTTTGGCCTTAAATATCTAATTGAAGGGGTTTCTGATGCTTTTAAATTCTATCCTGATGAGCAGCAGAACGTAATTTCCAAAATCAGAATTAAAATTAAATAACATTATTATGAAAGAGTTTATTGCAATGATTTATGAGTGGTTTGGTTACGCAACCGACCTGGGTGATCATTTAAGAGGTATGGATACTACGTGTACTCCATCTTTAGGTCCTGATCTTTACTTTCAGGTATTTATAACAATGCTGGTCCTGAATTTAGTTCTATTCATTATGATGTACATTTTGATTGACAAGTTTACGACCAGGTTTAGCTATAAATCTTCGTGGTGGATTACAGCTATAATTGGGATGCTGATAAATTTTGGAATTGCATCTTCACTTCCCCGTACAATTAGCATGTGTGATCAGTTACATATTGGATCGAGCGATTTAATGCTCTATGGTATCGCGAATGCAGTATGGAGCCTTGTCTTTTTTGCGTTGCTAACTTCTTTTCCATTCCCAAGGAACTTTAGCACAAACTGCAGACTTACTACTTTTTGGAAACCCTAATTTAATTCTAGATGGCTAAATTATTTATATTCGGTATCGGTGGTACCGGTTCCCGGGTGATTAAATCACTGACAATGCTTTTGGCAAGCGGGATAAAATCATTTAATGATTTTGATATCATTCCAATCATTATTGACCCACATAAGGATAATGAAGATTTAAAGAGAACAGTTTCTATTTTAGATCATTATCAGAAAATAAAGGACAAAATAGGTACTAATAATGAATTCTTTGGTACTAAAATTACCACTCTGCAGTCTTTAGACAGTAAAAGAAGAATGGGAGGAACTTATTCTTTTACTTTGAAAGCAGTTTCCAATACAAAATTTAAGGATTATTTTTCTTACAGCTCTTTAAATGATGAAAATAAGAGCCTTGCTGAACTTTTATTTTCTGGAAAATCTATAGATACAAACAAAAAAGAAATAGATCTTCTGGATATTCCTATGGATATCGGATTTGTTGGGAACCCTAATATAGGCAGCGTGGTTTTGAATCAGTTTCGTGATTCAGATGAGTTCAAAGACTTTGCTAATAATTTCAGTGAAGGTGATAGAATATTTATAATAAGTTCAATTTTCGGCGGGACTGGTGCTGCTGGTTTCCCAATTGTTTTGAAAAACATTCGTAATGCAGTAAATAATAAAGAGCTTGCCAATGGTGGATACCTGCAAAATTCAGCGATAGGCGCACTAACTGTACTACCTTATTTCAATATTGAAACGGATAAAGATAGCCCTATAAAAAGAGGTGATTTTATCGAAAAAACGAAAGCAGCTTTAGGCTATTATCAAAACAACGTCAATCCGATACTCAATGCAATGTATTATGTTGGAGATGATTATAGTGGGAAACCTTATAAGAATGATGCTGGTCAGGGTGGACAGAAAAATGATGCCCATTTCATAGAAATTGCCGGTGCCTTAGCTATCATAGACTTCATGAATACAGATTCAGATAGTTTATTATGCGAAGGCGGGAAGCCACTTTTAAATATCTGTAAAGAGTATAGTATCAAAGAAGATGCTGCTTTATTGAATTTTAAACATCTTAATGATTACTCCAACACTATTCTGAGAAGGAATCTGGTTCAATTCACTCTTTTTAAGAAATATCTTGATAAGCAGTTTGAGCAATCTATTGGAAATAAGACATGGAGCACTGATACGCCGGCTATTGATCATAGTTTTAAAAATAATCAGTTTTTTAATTCTAACCTGAAATCTTTCCTGAAAGCGTATGAGGACTGGTTGACCGAGCTAAATCAAAATTCAAGAGGCTTCGCTCCATTTAATCTTAGTTCTGATATAAACACCACTGTAAATGGTTTTGAAATGAGCAAGAGCATGTTTGGTCTGGGGAAATTTGACTTCGATAAGTTTGATATGGAATTAAATAGAACGGTGAGAAATGAAGTTTACTCTTCTGCTGATCAGAAGCTTATTCAGCTTTTCTTTAAAGCTACAAGTGCTATTGTGTCCAATAGATATGGATTTTAGAAATTAAAAAAAATATGAGCAAAGTATTAGGATATACAAATAATGGAGGAGAAGATTGGTTTGTTTCTTCTAACTACGGAAATATTGAGATTCAGGGTATTTCTGACCCCGAAGGAGGACATACACTTGATGCGCCTACTTCTATTCCAAGTCCTTTCGCAAGGATGGACCTGGTAAGAAAGGCCTTTGAAAATATAGTGTCAGATCCATCCCTTAGTTTTTCTCAGCAAGGAAATAAGATATTAGTTAGTAAAGAAGATGAAAGATTAGTTTCTCAATGTTTTGATCTGGCTGAAATATTATTCTTTTATAATAACTATAAAGATAGTATAGAGATCATTGAATGGGAGAAATCAACTCAACTCAACAAGCTTAAATCGAGTGCAGAACCGGGACATAAAATGTTGGGTGAGGCTCTTGAGTTATATCTGCAGCAGGATGAAGCTACTTTCAATTTTAACAGGATGAAAAATATTTATATCATCAAATATAATCATCAGGTAATTGGCGGCACATCTCCATTAACCCTGTTTTTCCCTACTGCTAATGATATTTCAGGTTTTGGTTTAAAAAGTAATAAAGGAAAAACTTTTTTTAAAGATGTTGTACCCTTGTATGAAAGAGATGATGACTTTCAGAAGTACATCTACTTGCTTTTTGATATTGATGAAAAAAAAGGTTCTGATGGGCCCGAAATAAATCTGCTTGCATCCAATATGAAGGAATTGGTTGCATATCTGGACAAGAACCTGAAATTTTTAAAGGTAATCAACAAGAATGCGCTGTATGATGATCTGAATAGATTAAACAAATCAGACCTCAATAATAATTATATCGATCTTAACTCTAATAACGCCAGTCATACTGTTGAGGTTTTAGGTGTTCCGTTAAAAACGATTGATCCGGAAGTAGTTATAAATTCAATTAAGAAGAGTGATTTTGTTATTTTCTCTTCTAAAACCACCAATGAAAAGAAACCCCTGGTATTAGCACAGGGTGCTAATAATTCATTAATGTATGTTAACTCAATTTGGGATAGCAATACCAGGGTGCCTTATTTCAATCCAGAAACAAATCTTGATTTGAGAAAGTTGCCTGGACATGATATCATTTATCCTTATCTGACTGTAAGTGATTTCCTGGAGCCAGGTATTATAAGATTAGTTTACCCTATAAATAACGAAAAGTATTTTAATGGTAATCTGGTACTTAAGAATCCTGAAAGTACAAAAGGTTACTTGTTACCACTTAAACCATTGTTTTTTGAATATTTTGATGTTGAGGAATTAGTGAATGGAGGGATGGGTAAACCTGTTATATCTATTCAGGAAACTTCAATTGCATCCGCGGTCAGGGTATTGTTAAAAATACCAATTAACAATGGAAGAGCATATATTACATTTGAAAGAACATATCATAATGATAAAAATGTAGATCTCGCCACAAACAAAGGAATTATCAATGAACATCAATTTGGTGTTACGCTGTTCCCATTTATAAAATATGAAGATTCTACGACTCCATTTTATAAAATCCAATTAATAGACCGGGATGTTACCGGTGATTTTATTGATGCAGAATACAACTTGAAATTTTACAGCAATACTTCAAAAACAGCTCTGAATGTTGATAATGAATGTTTAAGAAGTAAAAAGCAAAAGGGAGAGGTCACTAAGATCACATCCAAAAGTTTTAGTGTGAATTCAACTTTTGACTATATCCAGGTTGATAATAAATTTTCTAAAGGTATAATTATTCCAAAGTGGTATCCATTCTCAAATGCCGGAGATTCATTCACTTTTGCTGTAGATTTTGGAACAACGAACAGCCATATTGAGTTTTCAAAGAATAACTCAGCACCCCGGCCATTTGAAATAACAGAAGCAGAAATTCAGGCTGTACCTCTTTTTAGTAATAAAACAGATCATAATTTCTCTGGATCAGCTGCAATAGACATTAGAACTGCTATCATAAAGGAATTCATTCCAGATACAATTGGAAAAAATACACCCTATAGCTTTCCCCATAGAACTGCTATTTCACAAAGTAAAACGCATGCTCCTTCAAATGGCGGTATTGTATTAAATGAATTTAATATCCCCTTTATATTCGAGAAGACAATTGATAATAACAATAATTTCTTTACCAATCTGAAATGGAATAGTAAGGAGCCTAATAATGAATCCCGTGTTACTGCATTCATAGAGCAAATATTATTTATGATTAGAAACAAGGTGATCATTAGCGGTGGAAATCTGGAAACCACGAAAATCATCTGGACATATCCTACAAGTATGTCTCCAGCCAGAAAAAGCCATTTTAAGTCTACCTGGGATAAATTATTTAAGAAATATATTAATACCCACGATGAACCTGTTGATGTAAGTGAGTCGGTAGCGCCATATTATTATTTCCTGGGTAATTCTATGTTAGAAGGACTTGGAAACGGTGTGAGTGTACTTATGGATATCGGTGGCGGAACCTCTGATGTTGTTGTTTATGAAAGCAATATTCCTAAACTCTTATCATCTTATAAATTTGCTGGTAATACCATTTTTGGTGATGGCTATAAAGATTTTGGGGATATTCAAAATAATCAGCTGGTTAACAGGTATAAAGAAGATTATACTGATTTGTTAAATGAACACAATAAGAATCTGTCTTCTATTGCCAATGATATTTATTCGCGTCAAAAGTCATCAGATTATAATGCGCTATTGTTTTCGCTTTCTGGTAATTATGAAATAAAACAGAAGGAATTGTTTGATTATAACAAGAAACTATCCTCAGATCAGGATTTGAAAATTATCTTTCTTTATTTCTATTCGGCCAAGATATATCACATGGCCCAATTAATGAAAGTTAATCAGGTTGAGCTGCCTATGAACATTATTTTTAGTGGAAATGGTTCAAAAATTATAAGCATAATCACTTCTGATAAAAATCTGATCAGTGACCTGACTAAAAATATATTTTCAAAGGTTTATGGTATAACATCATATCCTTCTTCGGGTCTTAAAATAAATCTTGAAAAAGAATTTCCAAAGGAAGTTACCTGTAAAGGTGCCTTGATGTATCAAAAATTGGGTAAACAGAATATAAATGTAGCTGATCTTAAGCGAACATTAACTTGTGTAGAAGATATTGGAATATTTAAATTAACGAATGGGCAGATAGATGATACTGTTCAGGACAAAGTCGTTGCTCAGGTTAAAGACTTCAACAAACTATTTATTGAGTTAAATAATTCATTGAATTTCGAAGATTACTTTGATATATCGCAAGCCTCATTTGCCAAATTTAAAGAGATTGCAGATCTGCATTTAAAGGCCTTTCTTAAAGCTGGTATTGCATTTAATAATAGAATGGATGGCGTTTCTACTGAAGCTGATGTCCCTATTTCAGAAACATTATTCTTTTATCCAATAGTGGAGACCATTCAACAACTAATCAATGAAATTGCTGTATTAAGAAGCTAAAATTAACATGAGAATATATTTAATAATAGTGTGTTTCTTACTGATTTCACAAGAGACATTTGCGCAAAAAAATACGGTCCCTACTGAAAATGTTCATCACTGGTGGTCAAATTTATATTTTATCCTGGCTTTCGTGGGCGGTTGTATGATAACGGCAGCAATTCAGTTTGCTTTTAGAAAAGGTTCGGTAAATCACTTTGAGAAACAAGGGAGTGAAAAGCTTAATAATAGATTGAATTTGGTTGTGGATGACAATAAAAGGTTGAAAAAGGAAAATAGGGATCTTGAAGCTGAATGCAGAACGTTAAGATTAAAATTTGATAATCCTTTGGTTGAAGAGCTTGCTAAGGATGATGTTAGTAACAATAATGAATTACCGGTATATGACGAAAAGCCCAGGCAAGTAGAGTTTGACATAGTAAATAAACTCCCGGGTCTGACCCATACTAAGGAATCTTTAGCTGTTCTATATTTTCCAAATCCAAATCTGGACGGAGAATTTAAAAATAGCGAAGGCTCAAACAGCTTTATTGAGGGGGCTTCGATTTATAAATTTTCTCTTAAATCTTCTACCGAAGCATATTTTGAATTTTGTGAGGATAGGTCAGCAGTTAGTATGGCGCTGAATCATAGAAATGAATCCATATTGGCCGTGGCTCAGGAAGCCAATGCATATAATTCTGGTGCAACAAAAATTGCTAGTGATCAAAGAGGAGAGGCAGTGCTGGAAGGCGCAAATTGGATAGTAAAAAATAAGGCTAAAATAAAATATATATAATATGATTGTCGACCTGATAGAATATACTGTTTTCCTGATAATTGTTGGAATCCAGATATCCTCCTTTATAAAAACGCGTGCTAAGATTAATGAGTTTAAAATGTCGGTTCCGGATCTTGACAATATTGTGATTACGGATGTTGAAATCACAGATAACCAAATTGATTCATTTATCGATAAAGGGAGTTTTGAAGAAATAGAAAACCTTAAGGTTGATTCTTCAAATTTGATTCGATCGGAAGAGGAATCTTACGATGAGTCTTATGATGAAGAACGTTATGATGATGAACCTGGTGAAGAGGAATATGACGATGAGACGCCGGCTGCTGATCAGGAAATCAGGAAACATAAAGTCAGAGTTGTTGGCTGTTCCAGATTAGATAGCAAAGTATTTGGGAAAATCCTTAGTTCTTTGAACAAATACTTAGTCAGGAATAAACACTCGGTAGCAGATTTTACGCTAATAAAGGATATTGTAGAAAGAAACATCAATACGGTTGAAGATGAAGTGCATTTAACGTTATCAACGCCACTTTATCTTGGCCTGATGGGGACTATGCTTGGTATTGTTATCGGTTTATTTAGTATGTCGGATATGTTAAATACGACTATGACAGATAAAGAACTTAGTTCGGCTATAGGAATGTTATTAGGAAGTGTTAAGGTTGCTATGATAGCAAGTTTTATCGGACTTGCATTAACCATTTATAACTCTTCTATTGTTTTTAAGGGTACAAAATATAATCTGGAAGCGAAGAAGAATGAGTTTTATACGTTTATTCAGGTTGAATTATTGCCATCGCTTAATCAGGGAATTGGGGCTACTCTAGAATCCTTGCAACGCAACCTATCGGGATTTAATGAGAAATTTGATACAAATTTAGATAGGCTTTCCACTGTGTTTGATAAAAACTATGATTCTATTGTTCTGCAGAAAAAGTTGCTGGATCAATTGGATAAAAATAAGGTGTCCGAAATGACAAAATATAATCTTCAGGTATTTAAGGATTTAAATGTTTCATTAGGACAGTTTGAGAAATTTAACGAGCTGTTTGCAAATGTAAATCATTACCTCAATGGTACTTACAGGTTAACAGATAAGACAAATGAACTTCTGGAGAGAACAGAGAATTTTCAGACAATTGCTAACAATATATCTGAAACTGTACAATCCAGTACCCATTTAACGGACTATTTGACTAAACATTTCAAAGATTTAGATAATCATAAACAAAAGGTAGATGAAGCTATCGTTAATATTGGCTTTGGAATTAAAGATACATTTGATGAATTAAAAACTAATCTTGAATCCTCAAGTCAACGATTAAATGAAGAAGCTATTAATCGGAACATCGCTAGCCAGAAGGTTTTTGAATCTTTTACTGAAGAATTAAAGACATCTTTCTCAACCCAGCTGGAAACATTTAATACTGTGATAGAAGAGAAAAAGTCGAACCTGGATTATCTAAAACATCTTGAGCCTCTTCTGAATGAGGTTAAATCTCATAAAACGAGTAAGAACTCAGATCAATTGTATGAGCAAATTGTAGAATTGACAAACATTATGTCTTCATCAAATCAGATGCTGAAACATATTGAAGCAGATGTCAAAACTCCTCTATTAAGAAAGTTATTCCAGATAAAGTAGCAGGATATGAGAAAAGATAAAAGTGATTTTTTTTGGCCGAGTTTTTCCGACCTGATGACAAGCTTGTTTTTTATTATGCTGGTGCTTTATGTGCTTACCTATGTTAAACTTAAGCTAAGTAATAAAGTTTTAGAACAACAATTACAAATAATTAAAACTGTAGAAGCGAACTTGCAGCCTCTTAAAAATGATAAAGAGCTATTCGAATATGAAGAGAATTACAACAGGTTTAAACTGGCTTTTGATGTTAAATTTGAGGCCGACAAGTTTGCAATATTACAGGATGGCCATCTTATAAATGCCGTAGCTACACGAGCTAAAATTACTCAGGCAGGTGAAAAATTGAAAGCTGTAATTGATAGGCTAAAACTAGAAAAGGAAAAAGATCCTGCACTAAGTAAGGTCTCTTATATCTTAGTAATTGCAGGTTATGCTTCTAAAGACTTTAATCCTAAGCGCATGGTCCATAATTATGAGTTAAGTTACTTTAGGGCATTAAGCCTTTGGTCATATTGGAAAAATAATGTGGGTATTGATTTTGAATCCCCGGAGTATAAAAACCTGATTGATTTGCAGATTTCTGGTAATGGATGGGGAGGAGTAGGTCGTTTACCTGGAAACCAGGAGTCTGATAATCAAAGATTTTTAATACAGATCTTTCCAAAGATTGGCGATATTAAATAATGAAGTGGGCAAGTCTATGTATAAGCTGTATACTTTCAATATTGATTTTCTTAAGCTGTTCCAGATCTGGGAAAAGGAGGTTTAGAGAAGATCATATTAATAATGAAGCGACCAGGTACACTGGAATTGCAACAATAAAGTAGACATTCTGTTAAGCTGCAATATTTTGTTTGTTTAATTTTCTTCCAAATTCCTCTGGGGACAAGTATCCCAGAGCAGAATGTAGTCTTTTACGGTTATACCAAGTCTCAATATATTCGAAAACGACGCGGGCTGCTTGCTCTTTGTCAGTAAACTTGTGCTGATATGCACATTCCGCCTTTAGTGTTTTGAAGAAGCTTTCTGCTACTGCGTTGTCCCAACAATTACCTTTCCTACTCATACTTCTGGTGATCAATGGATATTTTTCCAGCAACCATCGAAATTCATTGCAGGCATATTGAACACCACGATCAGAATGAAAAATAAGCTCCTGAGTAACTGGTCGTCTTGATTGGGCCATTTTAAAGCCAGGGATTACTGTATCATTTGCTTTCATCGTTGTGCTTAACGCCCAGCCGATGATTTTTCTATCACCCAGATCGATCACTATTGTCAGATAGAGCCAGCCTTGCCGAGTCCTGATATAGGTAATGTCTGATACCCACACAGCATCCAATATTCCTGGCTTGAAATCACGGTCTAATACATTGTCCGGCACAGGAAATTTATGACTAGAGTCTGTAGTGACTTTAAATTTCTTCTTCACAACGCTTCTAAGCTTTGCTTTTCTCATGATTCTGGCAACCCTTGGCCTGGAAATCCTAATCGCTTTTTTACGGAGCTCCAGGGTAATTCTGGGACTGCCATATATCTTTTTGCTGTTTTCAAAAGCTTGTAACACCTCCGCTTCAATCATTTGATTTTCAATACTTCTATTTGATGGACTACTGATGGTCCATTTGTAAAATCCAGCTCTACTTACTCTAAAAACTGAACACATCTTCCCAACTAAAGATATCTTGCTATGATTCTTTATGAACCTGAATATTTGTTGTCGCCCTTGGAGAAGATGTTGATAGCCTTTTTTAGAATGTCACGCTCTATCTGTGTTTCCCGTAATTCTTTCTTCAATAAAGCTAGTTCTTACTCAGCTGCGCTGAGGATAACTTTACCATTCCCAGGAAAGCTATTGCCTTGTTTACTCGAAAATTCTTTCCGCCAGCGGTACAACAACGCAGAACTAACATCTAGTTCTTTGGCAAGGGCACTCAGATCTGTGCGGGTGTTACTCAGTTCAACACTCATCATCTTGAACTCTTTCGGGTATGCTTTTCGTTCTCTTGACATAATTTCTGTTAAGTTATCAAATTCACTTAACTTGTTGTCCACTCAAATGTAGCAACTCCAAATTTTAAAGTTATCTGCATCATTAAACCCATTGTACACAGCTCTCATTACCGTATCACACACATATTGGATATAATGACACTAGTCAGGAAAAAACAATCAATAAGCAATATTTGAAATTGATTTCTTTTAATAACTCATACAATCATTTTTAACTGATGAAAAATAATTGTACAAGTTATATTCTGGTATTATTATCAGTTATTTTTTTTAGAAAATTCAGTTAGTATGGAAGTGTAACCCATATTGAATTACTATTTGTAACTGTTTAAATCCGATCGAATACTTAAAACACCTGATCGGATTTAACTAAAATATGAAAGTCTAAAAAAGCAAAGTATAATATTTCATAATATGAGATTCAATAAAAGGTGCAGCGTTTAAAGTATCCAATGAATGAATTATTTTATTCTTTTAAAGGTTCTGCTCAATTTAACAAGATCAGCAGCGGATGTGAGAGTACCAAGAATCAATGTGTCTTTATTCAATTTTACTATTTTAACTAGGGTGGTTTCTTCTTTTTGAAATGGGGAATTGAAAATATAAAATGCATGTTCATCACGATCCATTCCTGGGCGTTTTTTTACATAATAAACGTTAAAACTTTTTGGAAAAATCCCTTTTGTATAATCAAAGTATTTCCCGAATTTAAAACGAAAAGGTTCATTAATACTATTATCAAAAAAACCATGCTTTTCTACCAAGTCCCAATTTCCTTCTAGCTTTTCACGCATGGAAGTTACTTTACTATCATCCACTATGATGCTTTGTATTGTTTGGTTGTAATATATTAAGCAACTAATGGCAATAATGATTGTTATTCTGATTATGTTTTTCTTCATTTTAGTTAGTTAATTAGTGACATCGGAGAAGCAGTTTCACTAAGTTTTCTCTTCATTAATATTCTTTCTACATCAGGACCACTTTGCCATTTAGCATCATGCATGTTTTCACAGTAAACTAAAAGATACATAGTCCCATCTGGCATTGTTAAAATATTATCAGTAATATGACCACTCATTCCGTCATATTCCGTCATTACATCAGGAGTTGAGGAAATAGAATTACCTGTATCAGTGGGGGCTTCATAATAAAAATAAAACTCAGGAGTATTGAATGGTTGAACTGTTCCGGTTGTAGGTGTCTGGTCTGGAGCTGGGAAATATCCAGAATTTGCCGGATTTGTTGTTGGAGATGGATTTCCGCCGATTTCAGTACTGCCATCAGGAGATTCCGCTTCTAGATTGTATGCTGATCTATTAGATTTACCTCCAAGTCTATTAATCAAATCTCCTATACTGGTAGAACCATTAGTCAAATCTTTAAAGTATTTACCATATGCCGCTGCTTGTCCCGGATTAATTCCGCCGTTACCGTCACCATAACCTTTAGCATCCATATTAGCTCGAATAGCAGTAGCTAAATCATGCATGTCAATGGTTGTCCCCATACCTGAAACATCAGAATTATTAAATTTAATCTTTCCACCATTACCTACGTTTGATGTGTATACGGCAAGGCCGTTATCTACAAGGCTACTGATGATTAAATCATTACGAGCCATATTGAAATCAGTGTTGGCGGCATTTGAGAATGTTGGAACAATACCTCCTATTAATCCGCCGGCTGTTCCACCACCAATTGGTCCGAAGTATTTAGTCAGACCAACACCTCCAAGAGTTTCGCCTGTAACAACTCCAAGAAGTGCATTATTAACACCATTCCAAAAATTTTCATAAGTTATATCAGAACTGCTTTTGATGCCCATTGCATACCCATCTCTATCGAAAAAAGCTTTAGATGAGGAATCTAAGTATATTTTAGCTGCATTATTCAAAGTACCATTAATTCCAACCCAAGTTGAATTAATGGTTACCCCTGGCAATGATCCGGTAGTAGTATTACCAGCAGATACTGAACCGGATGTTGCCCAAAAACCCCAGCTTCCATTATGTTGAACGATGTCCATACTGGTTAACCCACCCTGCCCGGATAATTCCCAGTGTGTATTTTGAATCGCATCGGTAATCCCATTCTTAGCTATATATTGCATTAGCTCCATCCAGGTTAAAAAAGTTATTCCCCCTAGAATACTGGACAGATTTTTTTTTGGAATCAGTTCGAATTCTTTTTCGATTTGATTTAATGAAAGTACATTTTTCTTCATAGAGGTTGTTTTTTATCCTTTTAGGTTAAAATATATTAATTAAATATCTATTCTGTTGTAGTTATAAAAGTATATTTAATAAAGGTAGTTAAAAAAAATATTTTACATATTTACGACGCAAAAATAGATTTGATTATTTCTAACCTTTTTACTATAATTATGATTTTGCGAATTAGCACCAATATAGGTATTAAACATGCCAGGTTTTTAATAAGTAATTCAGTTATTAACTCATTTAAATATTCCTTATTAAACTAATAATTTTTACATGAAATTCTCGGGCTTTCCTAATGACAGGCAATTAGATATGATGGATTGTGGGCCTGCCTGCTTAAAGATGATAGCAAAGCATTATAATAGGTTCTATTCTTTACAATATCTTCGTGATAAATGTGGAATAACCAAAGAAGGCGTATCATTTGCTGATATAAGCTATGCCGCTGAGGATATTGGATTACGTACACTCTCCATCAAATGCACGCTTAATGACTTAATGCTCAAAATACCTTTGCCAGTTATTGTGCACTGGGATAATAGTCATTTTGTTGTTGTTTATAAAACAAAGCCCAAGTCCGTAAAGACCACAAAAGCTAAATTGATTTTCGGAGAAATCTCTGAGACGATAAATGGAGACATTTATGTTTCTGACCCAGCAAAAGGTTATGTTAAGTATTCAACTGCTGAATTTGCTACTAAATGGGTGAAAGAAGGCAGTGATAAAGGAATCTTGATGGCTATTGAGCCACAGGCAGATTTTTACGAAAAACAAGAAAAGGAAAATCATTTGCGAAGGCAAACCTTCAATAGTTTCTTAGGTTATTTTGCACCTTATAAAAAGAGCTTTGTTAATCTTTTTATAGTCATGCTCCTGGTAACTATTCTACAAGGGCTACTGCCATTTATTAGTAAGGCAGTTATTGATGTAGGTATACAAACTCATGATATTGATTTTATAAACATTGTTTTGGCTGCTAATATCGCTATTGTAGTTAGTGTGCTATTGAGTAATATGGCAAGAGACTGGATACTTTTACATGTTACTTCAAGAGTAAACATCGCTTTGATTTCCGATTACCTGATTAAATTAATGCGTTTGCCTATCACTTTCTTTGAGAATAAAATGACAGGTGATATATTACAAAGGGCCCAGGACCATGAACGAATAAGATCGTTCATTATGAACAATTCATTGAATATGCTCTTTTCTACATTGACATTTGTCGTGTTTGCTATTATAATGTTTGTATATAATCCGGTTATATTCTACCTATTTATAGGAGGCAGTGTAATATATGTGATATGGGTGATGGCCTTTTTGAAAATCCGGAAAAAACTAGATTGGGAATATTTTGAACTTGTTTCCAAAAATCAAAGTTATTGGGTAGAAACCATTGGGAGCATTCAGGATATTAAAATAAATAACTATGAAAAGCATAAACGTTGGAAGTGGGAGAATATACAAGCCCGTTTATACAAAGTTAATCTTCGTGTTTTAAGTGTAACAAATACCCAGAATCTGGGTGCTCAATTTATAGACAGCCTTAAGAATTTATTTATTACTTTTTATTGTGCGAAAGCAGTGATTTCGGGTGAAATTACTTTTGGGGTGATGATTTCAATACAGTTTATTATAGGTATGCTAAATGCACCAGTTGTGCAGTTTATACAATTTATAATCTCTTTCCAGTTCGCTAAAATTAGCTTTTTACGCCTGAATGAAATCCACCAGCTAGATGATGAACATGAACAAGTTGGACAGAATAGCATAGAATTACCTCAAAATAAAAGTTTGGTAATTAATAATGTTGCATTTCAGTATACTCCAAATGGGAAGTTAGTCTTACAAGGAATCAGGCTGATTATCCCAGAAGGCAAGGTTACAGCCATTGTAGGGGATAGCGGAAGTGGCAAATCGACATTACTAAAACTTTTGTTAAGATTATATAAACCTAGCTATGGTGAGATTAGTATTGGTGATATGAATATTAATAATGTTAGTCTTCGCCAATGGAGAGATAAATGCGGGGCTGTTATGCAGGATGGGAAGATTTTCAACGATACTATTCTGAATAACATTGTACTTGATGATGAGAAAATTGATTATGAAAGATTAAAAAAAGCGTTGGATACTGCTAATATTTCACAGGAAATTGAGCAATTGCCCATGGGATATCAAACTGTCATGGGAGAGCAGGGAAGAGGGCTCAGTGGTGGACAAAAACAACGTGTCTTGATTGCGCGTGCATTATATAAAGATCCAGATTATCTATTTTTCGATGAAGCTACTAATTCACTTGACACTATTAATGAGCAAAAAATCACTGCTGCATTAGACAA
Organism: Pedobacter cryoconitis; assembly: GCF_014200605.1. GTDB lineage: Bacteria > Bacteroidota > Bacteroidia > Sphingobacteriales > Sphingobacteriaceae > Pedobacter > Pedobacter cryoconitis_B. Next base: position 1,431,680 of record NZ_JACHCE010000001.1, read on the forward strand.
TGTTTTTAAGGATAAGACAGTAATTGTCGTAGCCCATCGTTTAAGTACGATCCGTAAGGCTGATCAAATTGTAGTAATGCGCCAGGGCTCTATTGTTGAAGTCGGTAATCATCAAAGTCTAATGAATAGTAAAGGTCGTTATTATCAGTTAGTACAATCTCAAGTAGAATTAGTCAGCGTAATTGCAGAGCCAATAACTTCAATATCTGGTCATTAACATTAATCATTGTCATGGAAATAACTAATTTAAATAACGCACTACATTCAGAACGTACAGAAGAAGTACAGCATATTATAGAGCGTATGCCTACAAGATTCGGGTTTTGGATAACAATGATTGTAGCTTTTCTCTTTGCCCTAATGGCCATTTTTGGCTGGCTTATCCGTTATCCTGATGTTGTAACAGGACAAATTGTGATTAATGCAAATGCAGCCCCTGTTAAACTAATTGCTAATGCCTCCGGTAAACTTAAACTATTACATATTAAATCTATGGGAGACGTTAAAGAGGGTGAGGTAATTGGCTATGTAGAAAATTCTTCTAATTTGCGAAACGTAATTTATTTGGACAGTTTAATCAAAAAATATAACCCAAATAGTAATGGTATACTTGAGCTTAGTCAGAAACTTCCAAATAAGTTCTCACTAGGAGAATTAAATGTGAAATATTTCTCCTTCACTTCTGCTTTGCAATTGTTTAAAAATTATAAGCAAGATCATTTATTCGAACAACAGCAGCAGAACTTGCAGGAAATATTAAAAGAGCAACAAAAAGCTATATTAGCTGCGGAGAAACGAATAGAAATGAGTATGAAAATGCTGATTTTTGCTGGTAAATTTTATTCTCGTGACTCTTTGTTATTTGTGAAAAAGGTAATCAGTGAAACGGAGCTTGATAAATCTCAATTGGCTCATATCAATGCTAAGGATAATTATCAAAGTGCTTTAAATAATCTAATCAATTCGAAACAGCAGTTGCAGCAAACTCAAAGTAAATCACAAGAACTTGATATTACTAAGCCTGAGAAAGAAAAGGAATTACAAATCGCCTTAATCTCTACTTATAATGATTTAGTTGACAATATTAAAAGCTGGGAACAGAAATATATTTTTAAAGCACCATTTGGTGGAAAAGTTCAATTTCTGAAATTTTATACTGAAAATCAATTTGTTCAGAGCGGGGAAGAGATATTTACTGTTATACCTCAGCAAGGTCTTGCTCTGGGACAGGTTATTTTACCAGCTATTGGTGCGGGTAAAATAAAAAGTGGTCAGGAAGTTATAGTAAAACTAGATAACTATCCATATAGAGAATATGGATCTGTAACAGGAACTGTAAATTCTATTTCTTTAACCACGAGTACTACCAAAACAGAAAAAAATAATATTGACACTTATCAGATTTTGGTTGACTTTCCAAATCAGCTAAAAACAAATTATGGATCTATCCTTGCGTTTAAAGCAGAGTCAAAAGGAAGCGCCGAAATTATTACTAGCGATAGAAGGCTGATTCAAAGATTATTTGATAATTTAAAGTATGTCATAAAGAAATAGAGCAGACCGTTGGAGTTGCTATATTTGAGTGGACAGTATATATATCTTAACAGAAATTATGTCACGAGGTACTGTCATCAAAGTCAAGTTTTATTTGTAATATTTTTGTTTTAATCTGCTGTTTAAAAATGTCTCAAATACTTTTTGATAGAAATGGAACTTTTACAGGGTGATTATATGATCATATTTTATGAACCTGGGTTTCTTGTTCGGCTGCATAATACGGTGCTGTAGAATCACTTTTTAATGCGACCCATTGGGCTTGAGGCTTAAATTCCTCATTCTTTTGCCACAAAGTATAAATTAACGCTAATAGCTTTTTCTGTACTGCGACATAAGCTTTCATTTTTTTGTTATGCCGTGCAAGAATACGGTCGAAGAAAATCTTCATATTACCTACGTCATATCGTATCATATTAAATGCTGGCATATGTAGCACCCGACGGATATGACTACTACCTTTTTTTGATATTTTGGTTTTCCCTTTGTGGTTGCCAGACTGATTTTCGATCACATCGTAACCTGCATAACTGATCAATTGTGAAATGGACTTGAACAAGAGAAAGCCATTTGTTTCGCCCAGCACAGTGGCAACGGTCATGTGGCCTATACCTTTAATAGCTACGATATGATCTACCCTCTCAGCTATTTTATCGTCGCTATAAAGATGGGCATGAACGTTTTTCTCAGTTTCCCTAAGTTGCTTGTTGATGTTGAGAATTAACGTTCTAAGCTGTTTTTTTACTTTTTTGTTACTGTAAATGCTATTTTCATCAGCATGTAACTGGTTGTTAAGACTTGTCTTAAGTTCCTGAAGGCTTTGATGGTGACGAGTTAGAGCCCTTAATGTATAAAAAAATGCATCCAATGGTTTCCACAACTCAAGGCATTGTTGAGCGCCCATACAGGCGAGTCCAACAGAATCCATCTTATCGTTCTTAGTTTTAAAACCCAATGCCTGCATGTACTTCTTTGCTTTTGTAGGTAATACTACCGCAGTCTCGAAACCAGCTTTAAATAAAAAAAAGGCACACTCTTCATAATATACGCCGGTAGCTTCCATAACACATATTAAAGGAATCTCATCCTCTTTTTTATGCCGATTGAGCCATACGAGCATTGCTTTAAATCCGTGTTCATTATTATCAAACTTTTTTGTAGCTTGAACTTTTACCTGTTGCCTGTTATCGATCACAGATAAACATGTATGAATATCTTTCATAGATATATCCATACCAAAAGAGTATTTTAACATATTTTTTGATTTAATAAATATTAATACAGAAATCCTTTTATACTGCCTTCTCTCATATTTTATGCAGGATTATTGAATAGTATTCGATATCCTTAAGTACTGTTCTGGCTTTGTAAAAAGAAACTAACGGCAGGTTTACCTCGTGAACGATATCCATAAATGGTATCTGAAAGAACCTAATCAAAGTGCTGCCATTAGTTCTGTTTTTTATCTAATTTAAAGATATGAGAAAGAAAGTCGTACCCGAAGGAGTTTAAGCTGATGACCTCCTCCCTGTTATTCAGACTGTCAAAAGTGGAGTTTTCGATGTTTTTACCTGCAAGTTAATAAATTCTTTGGGAGTCAGATCATTAAGGCTGCTATGCGGTCTGTAGTGATTATACTCCCATCTAAAATTCTCAATTTTTTCTCTGGCATCTTCCAAAGAAAGGAACCAATTCACCGATAAACACTCATCTCTGAATTTACCATTGAAAGATTCAACGTAGGGATTATCAGTAGGTTTTCCAGGTCTCGAGAAGTCCAGGGTGACCTGGTTCTGGTATGCCCACATGTCTACATCTCTGGATATAAATTCACTCCCGTTATCGCACTGAATCCTTTCAGGAAAGCAGCCTTCCACCAGACATGCCCTGGTCGATTCGCCCACAACATCTGACCCCTTGAGTGATTTTCCAACCAGCAACCCATGACATATTTTACTACAGTTATCCACTATAGTTAAGATTCTGAAACGCTCCCCATTGAATAAAGCATCCTGCACAAAGTCCATGCTCCATACCTTATTTATTGCTTGAGTCTCCAGCCGTTCCAGACGATGTGCCGCACTTCTGCTACGTCTGGGCCGTTTGGTACGCAGATTCAATCCACAGGCTTTATAAATACGATAAACCCTTTTATGATTGTCAAGAAAACCTTCACGCCGCAGCAAAACAAAAATCCGCTCAAAGCCATATCTCACACGTGTCTGCGCGATTTCATTGATCCGCATTTTCAGCAAGCCTTCATCACGGCGATGATGAAGGTAATAATACATAGATTTCGGCAGCCGCACACATCGGCAGGCCCTTTGTACCGATACCCGATAATTATTAACCATCCAACTTGCCATTTCTTTTTTATAAGGCGACTTCACAACTTTTTTTTTATCACATCCTGAAGCATTTGCTTATCCAAACTCAGATCAGCTACCAGCTTTTTGAGCTGAGCGTTTTCCTCTTCCAGTTGCCGTAATTTCCTCAATTCAGGAATTCCTAATCCACCATATTTTTTCTTCCAATTGAAAAATGTAGCCTGTGAAACACCCATCTGCCGACAGATTTCCTCTACGCGTGTACCCGTCTCAGATTGACGCAGGGCAAAGGTGATCTGCGCCTCAGTAAACTTTGATTTTTTCATTATGTCAATTTAAGTATTTTATCTTTTTGACACCGAAAATCTCTACTTTATAAAAGTCCGCTTTTGTGGGAGGAGGTCAAGTTACAAGTTGTTGTATAATCATAACCTAAAATAGATGTTGAACAACCACCATCACTACCACCAGCGCAAATTGTTCCATATAATGGTGAAGCAGTAATAGAACAATTATCATTTTCTGTCGTAACATTATTACTAATTATAAGTTGCTCCGGTCTAATTGCCCTGCTTATTTTTCCGTTGGCGTAAACCCATCCATTTAAATACTTTCCAGATATTCCATAATATATTCTCTCAGAAGATCCTTAGTTTAAGAATTTTTATCAAGTTTGCCTTCTACCTGTCGCTCATAAAGTGTCTTTAACTCTCTTGTAATTCCTCCATTTTTGCCCGGATCCAGCTCCTTTTCTATCATAATTTTAATACATATGGAAATCATATTCCAGGCCATATTCTCGTCATTATAATCGCTTACAGGTTTGGCCTGAAAAGGCAAAGCAGAAAAAGTTTGTAGATTATATTTACCATTTCTTCCCCACGGATAAGGGACTAAGATAATTGGCACCACTTTGACAGATTTATTCTCTAAATAACGATCTATAATTTTGGGGATTTCTTGTTTTACAATATAGTCTGTATCGAAAAAATGATCGCTAATCATAAAAAAAACAATATCAGCATTATCGAAATTTTCTTCGATTTCCGAGTTCCAATTACTACCTGCCTCTAAGTCAGAACAATACCATGGAAGTTCTATTAGGTCATTATCTACTAGTGGCTTTAAATATCTAATAAACGTATCCACTCGTACAAGGTCTTTTTTGGAATATGAAATCGCAACCTTTCTTTTCTTTATATCGTTATTTAAATACATTGTATAATCTTTTAATTTAAAAATTTTTTCTTCTAATTTGTTTGATTTTGAATAGTCAGGTAAACGAGTTTCAGTAAACTCGAATCTTCCAATTTTAGCATATTCATTCAATAAATCAATAGCAATAAAGTTTTCTCCATCGAGAGTTACTAGTTCAACAATTTCATAATCTTTGTTTATTTCTTTGATATACTCAATAACTTCTTTTATAAATATGCTTTTTGGGCCACTAATGTGATAAACATCTATATGAGCATTTCCATCGTCACTACCCAAATTGAATTTAATCATAACTATCTCGTGAGTAATTTGTCCTTTTATAATTAATCCATTTTTCCAGTAATAATAATGTCCATAATATGAATCCTGTTCTTCATCAAGAATCATTTTTCCATATCGTTGAAATAGACTGAGAATAACACTTTTATGTATAAAACCTGAATATTCGAATCTCCTAATGGGGATTATATTCTCATTAAGAAATAAATTAACATTATTTCCAGGATGATCTTCCAAATATAGTGGTGCAATATATTTGTTATTATAAGGATGTTTGAAAATAATCTTGAACTCTGTCATAACTTCAATTAAAGCTAATGCTTCTTGTTTATCTTTACTCTCCAGAGAGTTAACAAGGTCTTCGAGTTTAAATTCTCCGTTTTTTTCAGATAAGTCATTTAATGCATAATAAATATTGTCAATAACCCATCGCTTTTTAGCGTATATCTTATCTTCTGGTAAACCTTTAGGGAACCATAGAATAACACCAATTTGTTTCAAGTAACTGGCAAGATATTTTGTTCGATTAAGATCTATTTTTTCATTTAGAATACTATTGCAGTAGGCTTGAAATTCAATCAGACTTAAAATTGGTTTACCTGAATATTCTAGAAGATTATCTTTGACTTTCTCATAAAACCTAGGTAGTTCTGCACCAATAAGTTTTGTTTCATTTAACATTTCTGTTATTATTGAATCAAAATAATCAAGGTTTCTACCCGTTGTTATAGCTAAATTAAGAAACTCATAGACGAATGGGTATTTTTTCTTTATCGCTTCGTTGTTTAGTGACCTGACCAAATTTGGATTATCTACTTTATTCTGAATTATGAGTAATGAGCTATTATATTGTTGTTGTTTGACGATTTCAAATCCAAAATTATCTGATTCAGCTTCTTTTGTAAAGTACTTTACTGAATCTAGCCAATATTTTATTGGAAAATCTTGTGTTTGTATTTCTACCTCTGATCCCTTATTATTAATTTGTTTTGTCTTCCTCGATTTCATTAAATTAGTGTCGACCTCCCATAATAAAATGTATATGGTATTTACACCAAAGAATAAGTGGTGAGTGTCATGGAAATAATCATGACCCCCAAAGTCAAATAACCGAATAACGCAATTTTTACCAATAGATTTTATCTCGTATTTGCTATTAATTATTTGCTCATGCATCCAATGTGTGGCAGCATGTGGCTTTTCCAGATCTTTTTTGTGATTGAGATATTTGGCTAGTGTAGTTTTACCAGCTTCACTGTTTCCGACTAATATTACTTTAATGTCCTTATTTATGTAGGTATCACCATCTCTAATGTCTTCAAAATAGCTTAGTACTGCATCTCTCCCTGTATTAATAGTTTGAATAGGAGGTTGTTCAAGTGGGTTGTTGGCAATATTGATAGTATCTAATCTCCATTTTGAATTCTTAATATCTAAGTTTAAAATTAATTCTTCAATTGGTCTTAAATCTCTAATCCCATTTGTATGCAGATCAAGAGTACTTATATTCAACACTCCTTTTAAAAATGAAATATCCTCAATTAAATTATTACTGAGATATAATTCTTTTAAATTGATCAATGAATTTAGCGATTCTATTCTATTAATCTTATTGTTATTAAGATGAATAACAATAAGATTCTTCAGTGAGCTAAGATTTGGTACTTCTTGGATGTTATTATTACTAACATTAATATGTTCTAAGTTTTTTAAACTTAATAATTCATTTATGCTTTTGATGCCCCATTTGTTCCAAGCTTTTTCACCGTCATTCCAATCACCACCACATATTAATTTTTTTAGCTTTTTAAGCCTTTTTATTTCATTAGGTATGGATTGTAATCTATTCCTAGAACCAGTATTAATACTTTCACGTCTCTGCCACTTACCATTCTTGAATTCTGACCATTCGTTACTGATAGTTAACTCTTCGAGATTTGTGCATTCAAAAAGCTCTGGCAATAATGATAAGTCAGTTATTCCACATCTTCCTAAATCCAGTGATTTCGATTCCTCTAAGAAGCATTTAAATATAAGCTCGAAAGCTTTTTGTATATCTGTATTTAACGAAAGTGGTTCAGTTATTTGATTACTATCATTTTTTCTTTTTTTTGAAGTCCATAAGGGTCTAATCATGGGATGGTATAATACTCTGCTATAGAGCGCATTATTGTTTTTTCGATTTAGACAAGAGATGCCAAGGTTTTGAAAATAATCAAAAAGGATATGTAATGAATCTTTGCTCTTATACTCTTGTAATAGTATTTTTTTAAATACCGAACGCCTATGTTCTTCAGATAACATTGGTAAATTATCATAGGGATTATCCAGATAGCTAAGAGCATTTCTAATATTTGAAGCAGTAATCAAATCAATGTTTCCCGTTTCTTTGAATTTTATCAAGTTATTGATCCAATTATTCTGATAAACGCCGGATTTGGCTAAAACCCGTTTATCAGGATATGCATTCCATAAGTTTTTTAGATATGCATTAAAATCTATATATGCGACTAATTCTCCGCATAATTTTAAAAGATCATGTTCTTTGGAATCTGGATCTACATTTATTAAATATTCTCTGAAATTAATTTTAGGATCTGAAAGCCGTTTGCGGATATTCTCATATGAGATACGATCTAAATGGTTCCAATTTTTAAATTCTGCATATTTATCTTCGGCTAATTGATAGTAATAATTGTCAGAAGATAGAATTTGATTAATTTGAGAATCATTCATAACTATTTCAATACTTGCTTCAAAAACAAGCTGTGTACTGGTTTCGTTACGAGTGTCATAAGCTCCAGAATAGTTATTATAGAAGCCTATGTCATTAGTATATAAGTCAAAAGAAATATCTGGAGTTTCTTGCTCATAAAAAGCTTTTATAAGAATATTATGGCTTTGGAAATGTAGAAGTCTCCCCGCACCAGTAGCCAAAAATGGGCTAGCAATAGTTTTAATGTCTTTAAGTTTTTTTACGGTCTTTCCTATTTGTGTGCCTATTTCTTTGATAGCTGCATAACTACTACCTATCATTTCATCGTAGGTACAGGCAAACGCTATAAATTTTGTCCTTGAAGTCGAATTAGTTTTAACAACAACAACTTCGCCAAGTTCAAATCTTACATCATAAGGAATTTCAACGCCTAATTTATCAAGTCCAGATGAAAAGTGAAATGAGATTGCACCGTCAGTATCTACTGGAACTATAATAAGATCAGCCTTAGATGCAAAGACATCTGCATATTTAATGTGAAGCATGGTGGTTTAAATTGAGAGAGTTAAAAAAGTAAAGATATTTATTGCAAATGAAATTAATATATGTTAATAGAATTTCTTTATGTGAATTTGCTATGGTATATATGGAATAATATATTATATAACATTATGCTGAAGGATAAGACCTTAATACATATACTCAAACCCATTATTACCAGCTATAGTAATCAAAGGATGAATATTATCTGTAAATCTATTTTTAAGATCTTCCTTACTTAAACTATTCAGCAATGATAGATCGGGGAGAATGGTTAAATAGTCTTGAAGTAACTTATTTTTAGGAGAGCTATTAAATACAGTTTTCAATGCTAATTCTTGAAGATCAAAGTAATCATCAAAATATCTATCAAAAACAGGAAGTTTATCAGATTTACTATAATTGAAGATTTTATCCGCAGGAATCAGGTTCCAAATCATATCATGGGACACAAATGCAAATGGTACAAAATGGTCAATAGCATATTCATTTATATGGAGAGAGTTTTTCGTATATATACACTTTATAGGCCCTGTTTGTTTAATAACAATATCCCAAAACTCTTTTCTTGGTTTTAATAAACTATTTCTATGCGGAGGTTTAAATAGTTTGTTTGCGATATTAGGTACGTTTGGATTTCGCTTTTGAACATAAAGACACAGGTGCCAATAACAAAATGCTTTTAAGATTCCACTGTTTTTAGTTAAATAAGTGCTCCATTTAGGATTGATAATTATAGAGCGCTCATCTACAGCATAAAGACAATCGTTCGTAAACAATTGAGATGATTTATAAATATCTTGTTTATTACCTTTAATACTGATAAACCAAGGGCTCAGGAAGCAATAAGGTACTTCTCCGTCAAAATGTCTTAATGTTTTGATTGTTTGTCTTATATCGGAGGATATTAGCTTTTGGACTATTCTATCTTTCTTCTCATCTATAGCCAGTCCTTCTACTTCAATAATTAACTTAATAGCATTTTGGAACTGATCCTGCACACCAAAAGATAGATTGAAATAGTTAACCGTATACCAGGCATTTGCAACCATACGAGCAAAAAGAGACTGCTTATCAATTATATAATTACCTTTTTCAATTGATTCAATAATTGAAATGAACCAATAAAATTTATATGTGGCTATAGTATTTTTGAAACAAGAAGAAAGGATGTGAATAGGCAGACTCTTATCAGCAGGTAAATTATTCATTAAAGTGTATGAGGTTAACGCTAATTTGTGAAGATAATCAAAATTTTAGTCTGTCTTACGCACTTATCCTTGTTCTTCCTCTTTTTTCTCAACTCCTAAAAGGGTAACGGTGCGGCTTTATCCATGTCTAATTGATCTCACATCAAGATAATTCAACTTAAATCTCTTTGCTTCTTTAATGTGAAATATTATTACATTAAACAAAATCGGTGGTAAATAGCTTATTCCACATACACAGATATTTCCGTAATTTTTAGGCTTTACGGTTAACCATAATTAATGACCCTGTTTAATTGACAAATTGCATCTTAAATATTAATCAATTAAATAAATTATTATGGCAAGTTTTAAAGTTATCTGTATTACCAAACCAAATGTTAATAGTTCTCATGAGCATATTACTCACATTGGTTATTATGATTCTAATTTAAAAAAAGTAATTATTACTGTAAAAGATGCGATTAAGCGTATTGATGCAAATTCATTAGAGTTTTATGTTCAAACTGGAAGTGATAAAGCTTATGTAAAAGTTGTGAGAGTGCAAGGGCATGAGGCTTTTATAAAAACCATTCCTGACAATACTAAAAGAGATAATTTGTTGAGTCTGCCTCAGTGCTAATCGATAAATTAAGCACTGGTAATAAAGTCCGATATAATTCGGGCTTTATTACTATAAATTGACCAAAAATAGCATAAGCGGATAAATTAAATAAGTCTTGTTATCTTATCGCTAGATATTTGGTAGGGGGTATATTAAACGAGCTAAAAGTCTTTAGTAATAGAAGTTTCACACGCATTAGCCATTTCCAGGTTTATTCTCCAATACGTTATGAATACTTTATAAGTGTTTCCCCTTACTCTCCCGATACAAACGATCTTTTAGTTTGAATGCTTCCAGTTTTTCTTTTAAAGCAGCAACCTTGAGTGAGTATTGAATAGCTTCATTCATGATCTGTTTTTCTCCGGCTGCAATACCTGAAGATGCATGCCTGATAATTGTATTCTCAAGCAATTGATCAATATCATGATTACATAAAGCTTGCGAATTGTAATACTCCTCGAATTCTTCAGGTGTCCACCATTTGCCTGTAGGCTTGTGATACAACCATGCTCCAGCAAGTAGCGCATCTTTCACTAATGGCCTTAACCTTACCCAATCTCCTTTCTGTTTGCCATAATGACTTATACCCATGCAAACAAAACTAATAACTAATATTTTGAATTACTAAAAATATTAGTAAACTGTTTTAGTAGTAGAGATTTTAAACTTTAGAGAGGAGATTTTTACCATACTGGGCCATCCTTTATTCTGAATCTGGTATATTTAATACCCATACCATTGCTCTAATTTTGCAGTCAACAAATAAATCTTGTAAATCATCAAAAAATGAAAACACGAATTAACATTGAAAAAGTAGAACCAGCAGGATACAAAGCTATTCTTGGATTAGAAAAGTTCATTGAAAGTACTCCGCTTACCAGAATACATAAAGACCTGATTAAGATCAGGGCTTCTCAAATAAACGGATGTGCTTTTTGTATTAATATGCATACTAAAGATGCCCGTAAAGCTGGCGAAACAGAACAACGCATTTATGCGCTGAATGCCTGGCGTGATACCCCGTTTTTCTCAGAAGAAGAGCGTGCAATTCTAGCCCTGACAGAAGAAGTTACTTTAATTAGCAATCATGTAAAAGATGAAACTTATGAACAGGCTGCTAAAATATTAGATGAAACTTATCTTGCGCAAGTGATCTTAGCGATTATTACTATTAATGCATGGAATAGAATCGGTATTTCTACTAACCTAATTCCAGCTTAGATCTGAGATAGGAGATTAAATAATTTAGCACAGAATTATATTGGAGTTTTAAAATTTATTGTTCTACAAAAGCCTTCATCCCGAAGGCTTTTTTGATTTATAACCGCCAAAGGAACAGCGGATAAATAATCTATAAACTATTAAAAATAACTCTTTGCAGTGAAGAATAAATTGTGTTATTTCGCGGCTAATTAGAATTAGTATAAATAAATAGTACATGAAAAAACCTTTACACCCTAATAATTTATTCCACAACTTACAAACGGAAAAATCACTACTTGGTTTAAGTACGTTCTGGACCTTAAGTTGTTTAACCATACTCTTAATGTTCTGTTGTTCCCAGAATGTTCAGGCTCAGAAAATAAAGACAGGTACTGGAGAAATAACCGGTCTCATTACCACTAATGAAGGAACAGAAGCTCAGGGTGTCACTGTAAAGCTAAAGGAGCTTAACAAAAGTACAAAGACAAATTCTGCAGGTGGTTTTGAGTTTAAAAAACTCCCTTTAGGAAATTATACAGTAGAAGTCCTGATGATTGGTTATAAAACCAACAGTACTAAGGTTATTCTTACTGAAAGTAAACCAACTGACACAGTCGAAATCAAGTTAAATTCATCAACAGAGAATCTTGAAGAAGTAATTATCCAGACTGGAGGAAACCGCTTTGCTAAAAAAGAGAGTGACGATGTTTCTAAAATGCCATTAAAAAACATAGAAAATCCGCAGGTATATACTATCGTAAGTAAAGAACTTATGAAAGAGCAGATTGTAACAGATTACAATAGTGCTTTTAAAAATGTTCCGGGAGCAGGTATTGCAGAAGTAAGAAATCAGGGGAGAACAACTTCTATTTCAAGAGGATTTCCTACGCCTCAGTTAGTGCGGAACGGGGTAGGTAGTTTTACCTATACAACTGTGGACCCAGCCAACCTGGAGCGTATTGAAGTAATTAAAGGCCCTTCGGCTACTTTATTTGGAAGTACGTTATCTTCATTTGGAGGATTATTCAATAGGGTTACCAAAAAACCTTTCGATACCTTCAAAGGTGAAATTTCTTATTCGGGAGCAAGCTGGGATTTGAACCGTTTAACTGCTGATATCAACACACCTTTAAATGCTGATAAGACTGCCTTATTAAGAATTAACACTTCTTTACATAGTGAAAGAAGCTTTCAGGATGCAGGATTTAATAAGAACTTCTTATTTGCACCAAGCTTTTCTTATGCTGTCAATGATAGGATGACTATTTTAGTTGATATTGAATGGGGTGGGTTTAAAGGAACTTCACCTACACGTTTAACACCTTTTATCAATCCAAAAGCAAAAGCAAGGAGTATTACAGATATGAATATTCCTTATAACTTGTCTTTTGCGAATAATACAGTCAATTATACCAGTCAGCAATATAATATCTTCACACAGTTGAAGTATAAAATTTCTGAACAATGGAATTCGCAAACAGTAATCTCACGCACCAGATCTTCATCTGATGGTTATGTTGTATCACTTACTGCGGTGAGTGATTCGACATTAAGACAATCAGTTACCAACCAGGAATATCCTTTTTATGGAACTGATATTCAGCAGAATTTCATAGGTAATTTTAAAATAGGTAAACTTAGAAACAGAGTAGTTGCAGGTCTTGATTTTTACAGCTTACGCGCAACAAGAAACGATGCTATAGTTAACATGCCCGATTTGAACTATAGAAAACCAGGTCTTGCATACAATAACTTTAATTATTCTAAAATATCGCCGTTATTCTCGGCAATTGATGTGAAAAAAGTAACCAATTTTGTGACCAATAATGAGAATACATATAGTGCTTATGTTTCTGATGTATTGAATGTTACTGATAGGTTATTAGCCATGGCGAGTTTACGTGTCGACAGATATTTCAATAAAGGAAGTTATTATCCAAACGTAGATTCTACTGCGGGTAAATTCAATCAGACAGCTCTTTCTCCAAAATTCGGATTAGTTTACCAGATCGTGAAAGACAAGGTGTCCTTATTTGGTAATTACATGAATGGTTTTAACAATGTGAGCGGTTCAGACTTTAATGGCAATACTTTTAAACCTAACCAGGCTAATCAAATGGAAGGTGGTTTAAAACTTGATTTGAGTAAGATCACAGCGACATTCAGTTACTATGATATCAAAGTGACGAATATGCTTATTGATGACCTTAATCACCCTAATTTCTCTGTACAGGATGGAACACAGGTGAGTAAAGGGTTTGAGGCCGAAATTATTGCCAATCCTTTCCCCGGTTTTAATATCGTAGCCGGATATACTTATAACAATAGCAAATTCACAAATGCCAGTGCAGCTATTCAAGGATTACGTCCATCAACAGCGGGTTCTCCTACAACAGCGAATTTTTGGGCAAGTTACCGGATAATCAGAGGGCCGGTTCAAGGTTTAGGATTCGGGATTGGTGGAATTTATGGTAGTGAATATTATCAAACTAATACCGCAACTTTTAAATTTAGTATTCCTTCTTATACTGTGCTTGATGCTTCTGTGTTTTACGACAGACCAAAGTTTAGAATTGGTATGAAAGTGGACAATTTGACCAACGAAAAATACTGGTCTTATAGACTAGCGGCTCAGAATCCTACAAGGGTTACTGGAAATATAACGTTGAAATTTTAATCTTTAACAGATACCTTCATTGATTAGTTATGTTCTGATCAATGAAGGTATCTTATTTGTTTTAATTTGCAGCTAACCTCGTTTTATATCCAATAAGCAGGAGAATCCCTATTATAGCTTCAGCTAAAGTGGCAATGCTACCCATAATGTTCACAGCTGGTCTATTCAGAAAAGGCATAAGTGTCGCTGTATATTTTATAAAGTTATCCCAGTTACCCCATTCGATATTGTTAGTTCCCATCTGGCCTAAAAGACCTGATCTGTCTGCTACGGTGGTTAAGAAACCTATGCCTAATGCAATACGTAAAAGAAGCTGAGGGACTGTAAATGAGTTTTTCATGTGTTATAACATTAATAATTTATAGTACAAATTTAGTTCAATGCCAGGCTGTTTTTACAGACCAGTTTTGAGAAATATACCAGCCCGGATTTAACTGTTCAAATGCCGTTATGGTAATATTATATGAAAATATTGGGGTAGATTTGTATTCCTATTTTCATGTAAACCACGGCCCGGATGTTACCTTACAAATCATTAATTCAGGTTGATCGGAAATCTTCTGTAACACTATATATTCAGGTGTGCAATACTTTTATATCGTTGATTACAAATGGTACGCTTAAGCCATCTGATATATTACCAAGCTCCCGTGTACTTGCAGAATTGATAGGTATTAATAGAAATACGGTGAAGTTGGCATATGAGGAATTAATTAGCCAGGGATGGGCTGAATCTATTGAGCGCCAGGGAGTGTTTGTCCTTTCTAAATTACCTGTGCTTTCTAAAACCAGAATACCCGAAGTCAATAAAAATAATAGTTCTCAGGAGTCTTTTATCTGGATTAATCATTTTGAAAAAGCAATACCCAGTGATAATTTTCAGAAAACTATTCTAACTATTGATGATGGTTTTCCTGATGTGCGCTTAGCTCCGGTAGATAATTTGATGCGTGAGTATCGTAGCCTTTCCAGAAAATTCTTCGGTAAAAACTTTCTGAAATATGGCAGCTCCAAAGGATCAGAGCATCTTCGTGAATCTATTGCTAATTATCTCTCGAATACCAGGGGATTAGTTGTTCCTTCTGAAAATATAATGATTACAAAGGGCAGCCAGATGGGTATCTATTTAGCAGCTCAATTGTTGCTCGGGCCTTCTGACAATATCGCAGTTGGAGTTTCAAATTATCGTTCTGCTGATGATACTTTCATTTATGCTGGTGCTAACCTTATACGGATTCCTGTAGATGAGAATGGGATGGATATTAATTATCTCGAAGAGGTTTTAAAGAAGAAGAGTTTAAAGGCGGTATATATTATACCGCATCATCACTTTCCAACAACTGTAACAATGAGCATGGAAAGAAGGTTAAAACTGTTAAATCTGGCTAAAGAATACCGTTTTGCAATTATTGAAGACGACTATGATTTTGATTTCCATTATGATAATAAGCCTTATGTACCGTTGGCAAGTATTGATCACAATCATAATGTAATTTATATTGGTTCGATTACGAAAACTTTTGCCCCTGGGTTGCGAACTGGGTTTATGATTGGGCCTTTGGCTTTTGTTGATGCTGCATCTTCATTGAGACAGCTAATAGATAAGCAAGGGGATACATTGTTGGAAGAAGCTTTTGCCGTATTGTTTGACAATGGGGAAATGGAAAGGCATTTCAGGAAGTCATTGAAGATTTATAAGCAGCGGAGAAATCTTTTATGTGAGCTACTTAAGTCTGATTTTAGTGAGGAAATAGAGTTTGAAATTCCGGAAGGAGGGCTGGCAGTGTGGACGAGCTTTAATAAAAAGATAGATCTGATCAAAATGTCTGAAGAAGCATTGAAAAAGGGGTTATATATTGGCAATGGGAGTTTTTATAAAAATGAGTTATTTCTTACCAATGGGTTGAGGATGGGATTTGCATCGCTGGAGGAAAATGAGATGGTCAAAGCAATGGAGATTCTCAAACAGGCAGTGCGTTAGTTTTCAAGCGTAGCTATGTTTTGCAATTGTTTTATTCAGTATTAACTATATATAATTAACTATAAAATTATATATTGGGAAGTATACAGCGGTGATTTTGTGTTTTTGAAATTGTAATGTTTTTAATAGATTTCTTATTAATAATACTTTAAATGACATTATTGTTTAATTTGCAATACAATGTATAAACTTAGTAATTATTAATATGAAAAAAATATTAGTTGCGATTTGCCTTTTATCCTTAGTTTGTCTGGGAAATAACGTTTCTGCCCAGCTAAAAGTGGGAAGAACTAAAGAACAAATTAATGAAGATAAAAAAAACATAACGCCCCAATTAATTGGATCGAACAATCCTATAACGCCAACATTTCAGTTATATCGCTTAGGAAAGACAGTTGAAATTTTATCATTTACTGACGATATAAATGCAACCCGCAAAGTAGCATTTGCTTCTGTTAAAGATGAAAAAGATTTTTATGATTATGTATTAGGGCTTTTTGATGATTTCAAAAATAATGAATTTTCGATAGGAAAAACACGTATCGTTCCATTAAAAATGGGCAAAATATTGGGTACAAAAAATTTAGCATTTGATTTTTATATAGACGGTGACACTCACGCTTACAAATCATTGGTTATTGGGAAATCAGGTTGGGAAAGACTGTTTAAAAAATCAATAATTAACGAGAAATAAAAGACCAGCGTATATAAATTTTAAAGGTGTAAGGAATTAGGTTTTTTAACCTTTTACCTTACACCTTTTTTATTAATTTGTAAGATTTTTTCAGAACGGGACATTACCCGGAGGCACCGCTTTTATCTGATTTTTGGACTTAAGTGTTTGATTAATCCGGATGCTTATTTAAGGGGGATTGTTATCTGTTTAAACAATTATTTAGTCTGTATGTTGGATTGGTATTTGACCTTATAATTAGCTTTATGAAATCTATCAGTGCGGGAATATTATTATATCGTATTAATTCTGAGCTGACTGAGGTATTTTTGGTTCATCCTGGTGGTCCTTTTTTTCGACATAAGGATAAGGGCTACTGGACAATTCCTAAGGGGGAACCTGTTGCGCAGGAGGAATTGCTATCTACTGCTTTGCGTGAGTTTTATGAGGAAACTGGTTATTCACCGGCAGGTGATTTTAAGGAGTTGAAATCTATTGTACAGAAAGCAGGAAAAGTAGTGCATTGCTGGGCGGTAGCTGGAGATTTAAATCCTTCAAGTATGGTTTGTAATACTTTCGCTTTGGAGTGGCCACCCCGGTCTGGGAAAATTGTGGATTTTCCTGAAGTTGATAAAGGAAATTGGTTTTCTTTGGATCAGGCGAGACTGCTTATCAATTCAAGGCAAATCAGCTTTTTGGATGAACTGGAAGATATGCTGACAACTGGCTGATGGGATAAGCCAGGATGTTTTAAAACATTCTTTCCTGGACTGTGTTTAGTAGAAATTAACCAATTTTATATAGGATGGACAGGAAAGATTTTAATTTAAATGCAGAGCATTCTGATGCTGTTGGGAAAAATGATCTTAACCAGGGAATTAAAGACATTGTTGTTGACCAAATTCCCGGACCGGCTGGTACTGACGTTAATTTAGATGGTGTTCAGCAAAGTTCTAACTTGTATCCGCTTGAGCAGGAGTTGGACAGGGAGGGGGCAACTGGTCATGAAGATGAAGATTTAGGCATCAATTCTGATGGAACCAATCCTGGTACTGAATATTTTCCACCTTTGAATGAGCCTTCAGCGGATTGATGCTAGTGTGTTAAATTAGTGCTGGCAGGATCAATGGTCTGAGTTATGAGCCCTGGCTTTAGTCGTTTTTGACATGAAGCAGGTTTTCTGTCTGCTTTTTAAGCTCCTGGAGTTTTTCATTGACTTTTGCAGTTTTCACTTTTAGCTCAGCTGATTTTTCTAAAAGCGCTTCAGTCAACTTTTTATTTTGGATTGAAGCTGAATTGTCTTGTTGATTTTCCATGTTATTAGCTTTTAGTGTGGTATAATTAATAACGTCTTTATCTGTTAATTATTGGGATGGTCTATTTTAGTATTTGCTGTTATGGGGAAAAATAATGTTCCTGCTTACTATTCAGGTACCAGCGGCTTGCTATTGCCTGTGCGTAATAAGCTTTTTTATCCGGACGAATTTAAAGAAAAAAGCAGGTTATGTTTTTACTCTTCGATGATGAACAGTATCGAGATCAATAGTTCTTTTTATAAAATACCAATGGCATCAACTGTTGCGAAGTGGGCTAAGGATGTTCCGGAAAATTTTAGATTTACCTTTAAGCTTTCTAAGATGATCACACACAATAAGGGGCTTGCTTTTGATCCTGAATCTGTAAAAAAATTTATGCAGGTTATTTCTTTGGCAGGTGATAAGAAGGGTTGTTTGCTGGTGCAATTTCCCCCTGGTGTACGTATTGGAAACTTAAATCAGCTGACTTTATTAATGGCTTGTCTGCGTGAATGTGATAAAGCTGGCGACTGGAATATTGCGCTGGAGTTTCGCCATGTGTCTTTGTATTGCGAGCAGGTTTATCGCTTGCTTGATGAATATGGTTTGGGAATGGTGATACAGGATAAACCACCTGCCAATACGCCAATGCTGGATACAGATCTCAACTTTGTGTACTTGCGTTTTCACGGGCCTGGAGGAAGTTACAGGGGAAGTTATCAGGATGATTTAATGTCTGAATACGCAGCTTATATCCGGGAATGGATGGCCGAAGGAAAAACTGTGTATACTTATTTCAATAATACTATGGGTGAGGCAATTGCTAATTTATTTACGTTGAAAGATTTGGTTACTGGACTATAAGAGATGATATCTCAATACGAAGATGAGGGGCGGCAGAAGAAGCTGCTAATTACTGAACGGAGAACCAGTTAATTTAATGGAAAACATTCAAATGTGAAGGTTGAAGGCAGGCAGATTGACTTGAATATTCATCCCCAATTGGGTGATAATTTTAAAGTGATTTATCATGGTGGCTTAATCGGTGAAATGTTCCTGCATAATGGCTTTTGGCAGGCGGTTTCTGCTGATGATTTGAATTCAGATGGCTATGCTATTTATGAGTATAATGAGAACTCCGGACATGTGGATATTTTATTCGATCAAACTGTAATTGCGCAAATTGGGAGGGAAATTGATGTGGTGCTGAGTAGAGCATCTAGTTGATTTGTTTCCTTTCGATTACTCAAACGAAACGTGCTTGATTTTGAATAATCTTCTGTTTTCGTATATCATTATTTACACAATTTTTTCTTTATAACTGTCTATAGAAAAGCCAGTTTTCAACCCTTCTCACTTGATATAAGTCATCCTGATCGAACTAATGGTTTTGACCTATCCGGGTACTGCCTGAGTACTGCCTGAGTACTCGTTAGGGTAAGAGCAATGCTGAAGTAACGCGAGAGCATGGCAACTCTAAGTCAAAACAACTAGTTGAAATGACTTAGAGTACCTACGCTTAAAAGCAGTTTAAAGCTTGGTCTTACTCCGACCACCATTCAGGCACAAACAATGCATGACTAGTTGAAGACTGATGAACTTTTTAATTTTTCCTTTGACCAGAACATGGACAATTACGGACAATTGCAGACAGCTGCGGACAATTATGGACATTGCCTGCTTAGGATGATACTCTTTAGCACAAATCCTTTACATTGATAAAAAAAGCAAATATTTATGGCAATTTTCGACGGTAAATTTTTAAAGGGAATCCTGGGCGATTTCATTTTTAAAGTAGTAGATGGGGTACAGATTGTTTCAAAAAGACCTGTGCCAGGCACAATGAAACAAACATTGGAAACCAAAAAGGCATCAGAGAATTTTCGTAAAAGTAGCATGCTTGGAAAACATGTTAGAGGCATATTTCATAATACCAACGGTGGAATGAACGAAACAAGTTATGTTTTTCGATTCACCAGTGCGCTGACTACAGCCCTTACAACATGTGAGAATCCCACAAAAACGGGATACCTTTTTAAGCGAAACAGTTTTGGTAATTTGGCCGGTTTTGAATTTAATATTAAATCTCCTGTAAAAAAGATTTTGAATTTAAAACCGAAAATCGAACTCAATCAGGGAATTATGAAGATTGTTTATTATGAGTCAGATAACGCGCCAAAATTGCGTTTTCCAAAGCATGCAACTCAATGCAAACTAACATTCGTAGTCGGATTAATCCGGCTGAAAGACGGTAAAAGAATTCTTAATCCGGAAAAATATAGCATTACCCTTAAAAAAAACGAAGAATTAATAAATCTGATTGATTTTTCTTTTAAAATTCCAGACGGTTGTCTAAGTATCGCTGTACTTTTTTTGGGTTTCTATAATGGTATTACCTTGTTAAATAGTAAATCATTTAATCCTGCTGTCATATGTGATGCAATCTTAAGTCCCGGCACTTTTACCAATCAGGATAATCATTCATGGATGGAAATGCCAGGTTTGGACTTCGATTAATTTTGCAGCAGCTATTATCAAAGGCTCTCCTTAACTGGGGGGCCTTTCTTGTTTTAACCCTTTTTTTAATAAATAAAGCTTTTTCAGTGCTGGACAATTACGGTCAAATCCGGTCAATTGCGGACAATAACGGACTATTGCGGTCAATTTATTTTTGAGCTAATTTATTAATATACTTTCGTTTAACGAGTTTAAGCGGCCGGCATGCTATTGACTTGAATTAATAGAATAATTCATTGTTTAAAATTAAAGAAAATGGGGAAAATCAGAATAGGAATCCTTGGAGGATTCTCAGGAAAAGTAGGAACAGTAATCGGTGCCAGGTGGCGTACGTTGGATCTAATGAAAAGTTTGCCCAAAAAAACCAGTAAGCTACCAGTCAGATCACAAATTGATCAACGTAATAAATTTGGCTTAATAACCCGTTTTTTAGGTTCTATCAGTGATATTGTGAGTAAAGGATATCAATCTGGCAACAAACTGTCTGGCCCGATGAATGAAGCGGTTAAATTCAATCTGAAGGAAGCTATCTCAGGTATGTCTCCATTATTTACGATCAATTATGCTAAGTTAAAACTGACCCTTGGAAAGCTGGACAGTCCGCAAGACCTTTTAGCAGTGCCAGTTTTAGGCCGTAAAGTAGGAATCAGCTGGACCTATGATCCTTTGGATTTTAATACAGAAGATGAACGTTTGGAGCGTTCTACGGATAGAGCTAGCGTAATAATTTATGATGAAACGAAGGATTATTTTCTAATTCCATCAACCGCGGTACGAACCGCTGGTAAATTAGAAGTACGTATGCTGTCTAAAACTATCGTCGGTAACATTTTACATTGCTGGTTTTACTTTTCTTCTTTAGATGGTAAAAAGGTAAGTACCAGTGTTTATCTGGGGCCTGTCAAAGCTATTGCATAGGATTTGAATAAACCGGCAGGCTGACGAGTTTGCCGGTTTATATAATAAGACTTCTAATAACTGATAAATTCTTAAAATTTAAAATGTGATGAATATAAAAACTATAGAATTGCCGGGTATAATTAAATTATCGCCGGTTGTCAATACCTCCTTAAAAAGATCGGAACCTGGAATGATCTTCGCAGTTTTGCTGTTAATGTGGTGCTTTGCGCCAGGATTTCTCAACTTGTTTGATGAAAGGGTAGGTAGCATAGATCAAAGTATCTGGCTATTGATTTTATTGAGCATGATTAGCTTTCTTTTAATAACCGCTTTATCGTGGTGGTTATTACAATGGTTTTGGCTACTTATGAAGTTACCCTCTCTAACATTTATGGTTTCACAATTTAATTTTTTACCGTCATGGCAACAATTAGGCTTTTACTGGGTATCCTTTGCTTTGTTATTATTAGTGGCTTCGGCCTGCTTGATCGCAATCTGTTAAATAACAAATTTAGCTTCAACGCTCTGGAGTGTCAAAAAAGAGAGCTTCTTGTTCGTATTGCGGAAAAAGAAATAGGAGTGAGGGAAATAACCGGAAACAATGACGGATTTCGCGTAGAGACTTATTTGACTAGTGTAAGTTTAAAAAAAGGGCAGCCCTGGTGCGCAGGTTTTGTGAGCTGGGTTTTTGCAAAGGCTGGATATAATAAACCACGATCAGGGTGGACACCAGATCTTTTCCCTTTATCCCGTTTAGCACGTTCTGCTTTACCAGGTAATTTGCTGGGTATATACTTTGTTAAATTAAAAAGAATAGCTCATGTTGGGTTGATAGTTAATCAAAAAGGAAATTGGGTAAATAGTGTAGAAGGTAATACGAATATTCAGGGCAGCAGGGAAGGTGATGGGGTTTATAGAAAAAAGAGACATATCAGGACTATTTATAGGATTTCTGATTGGGTAAAAGTTGACTAGTGTAAATTTTTGGCAATTACACTTAATTGTGTAATTATACAATTATTATTAAAATAGATATTTACTTATCGTTTTGATAAATAATATTTATTATATTGTTGTATTATTAAACCTATTTCTTTTGAAAAACGTAAAATTATTCTGCAAAAGAGTTATACATACTTTTTTGATTATTCCTCCCTAATGTGACTATTTAACAATCGTTGAATAATTCAGATAGTTTAAAATTTAATCATGTGAATATGGAAATGAACGATAAAGTGAATTTGTTGATAAATGTCCTGGCTGAAATGATGAGTACGAAGAAGCAGGAGAAATTTGTTACTCATGAAAGAAATTTGTTAGATACCAATGATGTAAAATCTATGTTCCGTATTAGCGACCGTACTTTAAGAAGATGGCGAAATAAAAAGTTATTGAAGTCTGTGATTATTGTCGGCTGTCTTTATTACAGAAGAGAAGATGTGATGAGCTTGATGGTAAGTAAATTCAGAGATGAGATAAAATGAAGATTAGATTTCCACCAACAAAGAATCTAAAAAGAAAAAAGGATCTAAGTTTACCTTAGATCCTTCCTGTAATATAGTTTGTTATTTAATAGAGCCAACTAAGTATGTTTTATTGAATGTTTACAATTTTAATAAAATATGGAGTTAAAAAGACCTTATTAGGGTCAAAATCTTGTTCTGCTACATAATTCTTAGATTTATATTCTTTCATAAAGTGAGATATTAGCCTCTTTTCGGTTATCATATTTATCGTTGAATATACTGCAAAAGCTGCGTTAACAGCTGCATTCATGTCAATCAAATCACTTCCGTCATTTTTTATGTATGGGTCGCCAGGCTGATCTGATTTAGCGTGATGGACATGATGTGAAATCACATATATTTCTTCTGGGATTACATTTATTGTTAGATTTTGTGTAAAAAATCGCCAGAATGCATTTTTGAATTTATAGGCGCCATGGGTGCAATACCTATGGTGCCAAATGGTTCTGCGGGTTCCCATAATGATCATGCTGTAGAAAAATGCAGCCAATATTTATGTATGTCAAATCGAGGTGCAATTATGATATTGTACCGTAGCCCCATGGTCTTTTTCAATGACCACTCGCGGAAGGTTGTGATTCTTCACCGTTCTCTTTTTCGGGCTGGAATGAATTTTTGACATTTAGACCTGAAATTTTTTCATTTTTTCTGCAAAATTTTCAGCTGTTCCGGGGCGAAATAGCTTTGGCATTTGATTCGATATAGCCAGTATGAACACGAAGTTCGGTATTTAATTAATTGTAAGTTTTAATCATTAAAAATTAAATTAAGGAGGACAGACCTATGACACTGGTTAAATTTAATCCAAATGGCAATGTGAAGAAAAATGGCCTGATGACTGGCTTTGATGGCGTTTTCGATTCTATTTTCAATGACACTTTCTTTTCTGATCGCATGACGGCGCGTGTGCCTGCTGTCAATATCAGTGAGAGTAAAGATCACTATCATGTGGAGCTTGCAGCTCCGGGTTTGAAAAAGGAGGATTTTAAGCTTTCTTTGGAAAGAAATGTGCTGAGCATTTCTGTGGAGCGGAGTTCGGAGAATGGTGCTCAGGAGCGCAATTATAACAAACGGGAGTTTAGTTATAGTTCGTTTGTGCGTTCTTTCACGCTGCCCGATGCTGCCGATGAAAATGGAATTGAAGCGAAGTATATGGATGGGGTGTTGTGCATTGATATTGCTAAAAGGGAGGAGGCTAAAATCCAGAGCCGCCAGATTGAAATCAAGTAATGTTTTTTTGATTTATACCAATACCATGAGCTGCCTTCGGGCGGCTCTTTTATTTCATTTTGTTTATTGTAGTATTATGGAAACCAGCTATGAAATATCTCTGAACATGAAAACACTTAAAGGCATCGAAACTTATGGTTGTTTTCACCTTGGTCATGATGAGGCTTTTGCACGGAGGCTTTACGCTTCCCTGGTTGCGGGCGAGGAAGTCTCTGTAGATTCGGTGATTACTATAGATATGGTCAAGCGTGAGGGTGGTGTACCTTTCCCTCAGGGTCTGAGGCATTGTAGTTATGAACAGCTGGCTGTCAATATTCGTTTGATTACAAAGGAGCTCTTTAAACACTTGAACCTGGAGAATTAGGTCGAATTTGATCTCAAAAAAATATTTTGAAATTGTGTTATCGATGTTTATCACCTACTTTTGAAGCTAAAGGGAACATGAATTTTACACCCTTACTTTCCCC
Organism: Pedobacter cryoconitis; assembly: GCF_014200605.1. GTDB lineage: Bacteria > Bacteroidota > Bacteroidia > Sphingobacteriales > Sphingobacteriaceae > Pedobacter > Pedobacter cryoconitis_B. The sequence goes on from NZ_JACHCE010000001.1 coordinate 1,456,595, forward strand.
GGCGGTACAGCAAATTTCTTCCTGAATGCATTGCTGAAATGCTGAACGGAAGAATAACCCAATTGAAAAGCTACAGCCTTTATAGGTATGCCCTCTAGCAGAAGCTGCCTGGCGTAGTTGAGTTTGTGGTCACTTAAATAACCAAATATGCTTTTATCAAATAAGCACTTAAATCCTTTTTTTAACTTAAATTCATTAATGCCGCATACCTTTGCCAGTTGTGCAATAGAGGGGGGGTGCTGGATGTTCTGAATCAGGTAATCTCTGGCATGATAAATACAATCTTTGTCATATGCAGATTTTATGGGCGAATTTTCATTTTTAAAAACATCACTTTCAAAAGCCTCGGCCTGAAGCACAAGCAATTCTGTACATTTTGACTCGATAAATAAGAGTCGTAGTCCTTCTGTATAATTACAATTGAGGATTTCCTGCATACAATTTTGCATAGCCCAGGAGATCGGCAGGTTCTGTTCGGCCATTTGTGAATAACGTCCAGCATCTAGATGGTCAGCTAAAACCTGCAGCGCCGTAGTTGAGTTTTCGGCGAGTTGTAGAAATTTGTCTTTAGCAAAATGGACCTCAAAGAAGCGGTAATTACTGTCCGTATCATATTCACCTGTACCATCCAGTTCTGGCATATAAATGATGTTTTGCTGATTAGAACTAAAGATATATTGCTGCTTGTTCACTGCATTATATATAGTTCCATTGCCAGATAAAGTAAAGCGCAATTTAATCATATCCGGCAGATCGTTAGTTGGTCTGAAATAGATTTGACGCCGTTTGAATGAAATGTCGCCGTATACGATATAAAGATCCGGAGTATTGATTTGCCAGAGTTCAGCATCACTAAAAGAAAAATGATATTTGTCCCTGCTTTCTTTAACGAATTGCCCCTGATTAGCAAAAGGCTCAAAATTCCCACCTACCTTTTTCAAGGCATCATAATCCTTACCAACATTAATTGCCATAAAGGCAATAATGATAAAAAAAATGGATGTTTTCTGTAAAGATTTTCAAAAATTACATTTTTTTGCAAAAGAAAATCCGTTTTGTGTAAATCTCCGGAATAGCTATTTCTCACTTTTGTGGATTAAAGAAGGTCAAGGGAAATTGAGACCATTTATAGAATTTATCTGGAAAGAGATTTTAGAAAGCAAAACATGGAAGAGCAGATATATTTTAAAGAAACAAGTACGCAGGCGCGTCGTCCTGATGACATACTATACAAAAAAATAGAGCGTGAAGTTTCACCTCTTTGCCGTACCATGATTTCCCAAACTGTGGATCAGCTGAGATTGGCCAACCATTCTTTGGTGTTAGAGATTGGTTTTAAAAGTAGGGAATACCTTCCATTTCTTTTTCAAAAAGTGATGGGGATTCGTTATTATGGAAACAATATTTCTGAGACAGTGGTACTCGGGGCACTGTCCGCCCCCGCATTAAAAATAAATGAAGGTACTGCCCAATTTAGTCTGGCAAAAGAAAACGGTACATTAGCTATTGGAAACGATTTCTTTGATGGTTGCTTTACGGTAAATACCATTTATTTCTGGAAAGACCCCGTAGCCCATTTAAAGGAAATATATCGTGTGTTACGGCCTGGAAGAAAATTTAGCCTATCCTTTATGGAAAAAAATATCGGAATAGATTTGCCCTGGACACACTCTGATTTTACTTTTTACGATACTAATGAAGTAAAAACATTTTTCAGCAAAGTAGGTTTCATAGATGTTAAAGTAAAACAAATGACCGAAGAGATCACTGGTCAGAATGGCAAAGGGACCGTTAGGCCTTTTGTAAATGTAGTTGGAAGGAAGTAACGGCAGGAGAGGGGCGAACTATTAGTATCCAGGTACATCAGTGTCGTTTTATAGATAATGTTACCGCAGATGGACACCACTCCGTCCAAAACCGTCATAAAGGACGCGTTTTCCTTCAAGCAAGTTTACCTCAATTGTAAAACTACCTTCTTCAATGAGATACACTCACCAAACATTTTTGTTTAATCTTAGTTGGTGCTTTCACTTTTATATCAACCGAATACGGACTTCGCCTTTGTCACTGCTTTGGCCAGATCTATTCCTTTACCTAATACACCTTTAAAAAGATCACCAGTTTCTTTAAGCCTGGAAACTGCATTGAAGATATTGAAATCTTTCATTTGCATTCCAGTTTTAACTTCGTCCCAATCCAGCGGCATAGAAACTGTTGCTCCAGGCTTTGGCCTCAATGAGTATGGGCAGGCGATTGTAGCACCGGGTCTATTCTGCAAAAAATCGAGGTACATTTTTCCATGACGATTGGCTATCATCCGTTCCAGACTGGTGAATTCAGGAGCTTGTTGATGGATAAGTCCAACGATTAACTTTGCAAATAGTTGCGATTGATCATAAGAGTACTTTGCACCAAGAGGAATATATATATGTATACCAGTAGAACCAGAAGTTTTTGGGTAGCATGGTACATCTATCTGATCCAGGACTGTTTTAACCATTTTTGCGACTTGGATCACCTGATCGAAGGTGTTTTTATCCGGATCCAGGTCGATCACACAATAATCAGGATTGTCAGGGGATATGCTTCTTGAGAACCACGGATTCATTTCGATGCAACCCAATGAAGCCATCCATAGTAATGCAGCCTCATCATTACCCAGTAGATACTCCTTGTGTTCACCGTCACTCGTGGTGTAAGGAAAAGTATCCGCCCAATCGGGCGCTTTGTCTTTCACATCTTTTTGATAAAAACTCTTGCTATGAATCCCCCCGGGATACCTGTTTAAGGACATTGGCCTATCTATTAAATAAGGCATGATAAATTCAGCTACCTGGTAATAATAATTGAACATATCCCTTTTACTTACCTTATCCTCTGGCCAGTATAATTTACTTAAATGCGTAAACTTCAGTTCACGACCGCCGACTTTACGAACCTGAGTTTCATCTTTTGGATTGAGTAAAGTTTTGCGGCCACCATGCTTTGGAGGGGCAATCGCCCCGGCATGCCTGTCTGTACTCACTGGTCGTGTATCTGATTCTTCAGCAGATTTATGTTCGACTATTGCTTTAGTTTCAATCTCAGTTTCCCGAATTACCTCTTTTGATTTTTTGTCAATCCTCATTCCCTGGAAAGACGGGTGGCGGAAAACCCCATCGGTGGTTACTTCAGAGAAAGTTACTTCGCAGACCAGCTCTGGCTTTAACCACGTAGCTTTAGCTTTAGGTGGATTTGGTCTGAACCTTGATGGCTTATTCACATCAGGGACTTCTGAGAATGGACTTTTATCGATGATCAATGGCCTAAACTGTGCTATCATGTCTTTCTGGTCCTGATGATTAAAACCTGTGCCCACTTTACCAACATATTGAAGGTGTCCATTCTCGTATACCCCCAAAAGTAGGGAGCTGAACTCTTTAGATGTGCCTTGATTTTTTGTGTAGCCAGCAATTACGACTTCCTGGCGCTTGTGAACTTTGATCTTTAGCCAGTCACTCGAACGGTTATTTTCTGTATAGGTGCTATTGGACTTTTTTGCGATGATGCCTTCTAACCCCATTTTCTCAGCTGCATGAAAAAACCCGGTTCCCTTAGCATTGAATACTTTGCTTAATCTCACCCGGTCATCATCCTGTGGTAATACCGCTGCCAGGATTTCCTGCCTTGATGATAGTGGAAGATCAGTGAGATCCTTACCATTATACCAAATTAAATCGAACACGTAATAAACTAACTCGCCGTCTGCCTCGCTACGCCAGTTTTGTAATTTACCAAAGTTTGATACGCCTTTATCGTCCAAGACTAAAATCTCGCCATCAACGACTATGTCTAATTTCCAGTTTTGCAGGATCTGGTAAATAGGATAAAATTTCTCATTGAATGGTTTATTATTACGGGATAATACCTGAACATCCCCATTTTTTAGTGAAAAACCTAATGCCCGGTAGCCATCCCATTTAACCTCGTATATCCAATCCGGATCATCAAAAGGATCGTCGACAAGTGTCGCCAACATTGGTTTCATTCCAATAGGAATTTTCGATTTTTTGCCGTTTTTGATTAATGCTGTAATTTCGCCTGAAAGCTTTTTAGGTTGATCAGCTACAGTATCATCTTCCAAAACTTGAGTTGTCTTTCTATTATTTTTATGAGTTTCCAGCTTTTCGGTCTGCCCATGCTGCCAGACCTGGTCACTGGTCTTTTGCATCTGCGCTATAGTCTTTTCAGAAAGTACAGATTTATCTTTTTTAGTGATGTCACTTGAGGCTGCATATTCATCCTTATGTTTAATAAGTAACCAGCCATTTTCACCCATTCCATGAGTTTTTACTAATGCGAATTCCCCCTTTAGCTTTTTACCATGCAGAATAATCTTCAGTGAGCCAGATTTTAATTGCGCTAACAAATGTTTTTCCTGTGCTTTTTTACCTCTAATCTTTTCGATTGGTTCGTACGTTCCTTCATCCCAGACAATTACCATACCTCCACCATATTCACCCTTTGGAATAATCCCCTCGAAGTCTTTATAATCAAAAGGATGATCTTCCACCATCATAGCCAGTCGCTTGGTCTTAGGGTCTGTCGATGGTCCTTTAGGAACAGCCCAGCTTTTCAGCACTCCTTCCATTTCAAGACGAAAGTCATAATGGAGTCTTGAGGCATCATGCTTTTGAATTACAAATTGGAGTTTACCACTGGGCTTTGGTTTGCCAGATTTAGGTTCAGCGGTCTTGTTAAAATCACGTTTTTCGTTGTATTTTTTTAGACTCATACTCTTAAAGATTAGCAACTATTCTAACATCTTTACAACTATAAAGTTTGGAAAATCCAGGTAAATCTCGAGCTATGAGGCTGATTTACATGGATTACAGTTCATCTAGCAATATCCAGACAGGTGCGTGATCGCTAGAATGTGGCCATCCACGGACTTCCTTATCGACACCTGCCGCCTTTAAACGTGAGGAAAGCGAATCGTTTAATAAGAAATGGTCTAAACGTAACCCAGCGTTCCTATCAAAGGCATGACGAAGGTAGTCCCAAAAGGTATAGACTCTTTGGCCTGGATATAATTTGCGGAGCGCGTCTACCCAGCCCGTTTTTTTTAGTGATGAGAACTGCTTGCGTACTTCTGGACGAAAAAGTGCATTTTCAACATATTTTTCGGGCTTGTAAGTATCCAGGTCAGTGGGAATAATATTATAATCGCCGATAAGGGCAACTGGTAAATCAAAACTTTGGAGCTTCTTTGCATGTTTAGAAAACCGTTTGATCCATTTGAGTTTATAGTCAAACTTCGGTCCAGGACAGGGATTCCCGTTAGGCAAATATAAACAGCCAATCACAACCCCATTAATGAAAGCTTCAATATAACGGCTATGTAAATCCTCGGGATCACCATCTAGTCCTCTGCGGGTTTCTTTAATTTCTCCATACCGGGAAAGGATCGCAACACCGTTCCAGCTTTTTTCTCCATGCCAAATCGAATGATAGCCAGCTTCCAGAAGGGCTTGCTCCGGAAATTTTTCGTCTGGCGCTTTCAGTTCCTGAAGGCAAACTACATCGGGTGAAGCAATTTTCAACCACTGCAATAAAACAGGCAAGCGTCCATTGATGCCATTAATATTATAGGTTGCAATTTTCATAGGTCTAACTTAATCTGGATAAGTTTATAAATCACTCGTTTGAATGTGATTGTCCGAGTCAATCCATATATCAAAGCAATGATCAAAAGTTGACTGTACCGAACGAGAATTTGCGTGCATGGTTAGGAAAAACCAATTAGACGCTAATTTATTTTCGTATCATCGTCCAATAAATTAGCGTCTATATTCACAATATTAATTATTGACTGAGGTCGTTTACTTTACGTTTTTCAGGTATTTCTCCACTTCATCTGCTGATGTCCCGGCTGCTTTAACGGCTTTCCTCAATTCGTCTTGCGTGACGTTAAATTTCTTAGACCAATATTCTAGTTCATAACTTTCGTTCACATTGATTCTGTCTCTGTCAGGACTTCCTGTTTTCTGTTTGTTATCCATAATTAGAAGTTTTTCATCCTATAACATCTTTGTATTAAAGTTGTTTTCTCAAAAGAACCAAGGCTGTCAGATCAAGCCTTAAAACAATCTAACTGTCTATTAATCATTTTTTTTGCAGAACAAGCTCTATTTGAAGTTCAGTTCTCCATAAAAGGTCTCTTTAACATCTTCTCGCACTTGAGTCTTTTTATTTTGCGAAGAGTAAGGCGGATTTTTTTCATCTGCAAGCGATAAGGTTAGTACTGGCAAGTCATCATTTGCTCTTTAAACCAATTTACCTAATATCTTTGTTAGATCCGCACATTTACTTACGATCACATGTACGCCTTGTCCTTCACGCTGCAATCGGCCTTCAACCATTAGTAATTTAGCATGCAAAATTTCTTTTCTATATTTTTCGAAAAGCTTTTCAAAAACAACCAGATTGGTGAATCTAGTCTCGTCTTCAATGGTAATGAAGCAAACCCCTCCAGCTGTTCCAAGTCGTTGCCTTACTAATACGAGGCCAGCAACCCATATCTGTAGGATAAGCAAGTAAACTCGGACCATCAAGTAAATCCGACTGACAGGAAGGAATAAAGGTTGACCTTCAACTAACTGATTTGAACAGAAAGGATGTGTTGCACGGCTGGATAATTTTAACCGATGGGAGGGGGTAGATGTTCAGATCGTATTTATATGAGTAGTTTGGAGGGGTAGGTAGGGGAAAGAGCATACAAAGATGGTTTAGTATGCTCTTTCGCTTTATACTTATAATAATTCATTACATTTAGGTAATAAAAACGATAAATAATGTTACAGTCGGAAAATAAGCAGGTAAAATATAAGTCAGATAAAGTATTGTATCCACTTTTAGCTCTTTGGTTCATTGTAAACTTAGGTCTGCACTTTCTTTCAAATCAGATTTTCGGTTTAATTTCAGTTATATTATGGGGTAGTACGATATTCGGTGTTAATATCTATCGCAGTTTTAAGGAACCCTTTGCCTTACCAGGTACATAAGCAAAGTCACAGTCAACAAAACTGGTTATGTTCGTCTGGGCGAGGATATTCATCACTATAGTGTACCATACACCTACATAGGAAAAAAAGTAAAGCTGTTAAGTATTCTTATCTAAATAGACTTTAACCAAAATGCTCTAAACGGAACCCCCTTCAGAATAGGCCATTTATTTTTCTTATATTTGTTTTATTCAAAATCATAGCGGGTCCGCTACAATTTATTTCTAAGAATTTTATAATTGTATATATACTTCCTGATCTAACAATCAGCGGAATTCTCTTACTATAGTATTTTGTCGGCTCACGAGGTACGGCCGTTTGTACCAATTAACTTTTATAAATTTTTCAATTATGACAATCAATTTAAGCCAATTTATTTTTAATCACCTTCTTGCTAGAAATCAGCATCATTTAGCTATTAATGATCAAATTGTAGTTGATTATGGGTCTCGTTTTCATGACATGGATGACTTCAAAAGCTTAATGGACAAATATTATCACTTCTTACTTGTTTTTGGACAAGAGAAATTAGGCCATTATGCATGGTATAAAATTACTTCTTTAAAGAAGTTAGAATAAAACCCTTCATAATTAACAATACCACGCTAATTTCAGTCGCGTATTGTTTGGTTCAAAAATCATTTAGCTAAAAGAGCATAAGGCTGTTATTTTTAGTATAATTACTAATTATTTTAGTTTTTTTTATCTATTTGTGTTTAGCTTTATCTAACTAATTATTCACAGATATGCAAACACGTGCCATAGACTACTCTGATGTTGTAGAGTTACTACAGCATAAAATCATCACTTATATCAGGCTTAATCCAAGCTTGAATAAACATGTTCAATATAAAAAACGCTTTGTAGACAATACACTGGAGGCTATAACATTTAACTTCCATGAATTTAGTGATCCATATAGGGCTGCACACATTGATCCTGATTTTGAAGATTACTGCATAAAATTTATCGACAAAATCGTTAAACCAGTTTTAGTTGACTTCATAAAGGAGGTGAAGTATGGTGGATATGGTTTTTACGTACTTATTCGGTACAAGGGAGAGAAATTTGAAAAGAGATTCACAATTTTAAATAAGACAGAAGATGAATAGGCATTGGAAAGATAGGATGAGCAATTTGATTCTTATTATAATTTAAAACCGCGATAATTAGTAGATATGATTACCGCTTTCCGTAATTGCCCGAAATTCACCACGACAAAACCTGATTTGATGTAAAAAAAAATTCCATTCGGCTTATTATTTATACTTGATCAATCTAAATTAAGTATGAAAAAAATAATAAAAAATCGTTCAGTTAAATTAGTTTTCTCACTAGTTTTTCTTACGTTAGCTTATACTTCCTGTAAAAAGGATAAGACGGAAACGCCAATTAATTCTGTTGTAGCTGGAACGTCTATTTCTAGTGCGAAAGAAAGTTTTGAAAAGAACTCAAAAATTATTGAGCCTAATTACACAGGTTAATCATTTCTTTCAAAAGAATTATTGGGAAAAAGAAAGTTAGATTGGGATAATGCCTTTTTACAAAGTAATGGCGATACAGTTGCAGTATTCGTGCCCGTTAAACTTGATGCAAGAATTACACTGGTAGATGGAGGTCTGCCTGGCGCTCGTATAGACAACCTCTTATATCTGAGACTTATGACAACCTCCAAAGCATTTGATGGTAGTAAAGCAGAAATGATTTCAATGATTCCAGATCAAATTTGGGAAAAAGGAAAGAATTTCAGTGGTCACATGTTTATAGAAAACTGGTTTTCACCAAACATTTCAGTGGTCTCCAGAACTAAAAACTCAACGATCCCAAAAAACATTAATTCTAAAAATCCAGGTGATAAAGTTGTTAATGGCTTCATGGATTGTTATACAGCTACAGAAACGGCATGTGTTGGTGCTGGTGGTGGAGAAACTTGTGTTACTAATACAACAACTGTCTGTGTAGGTGGCGGTGGCGGCAATCCGGGCGGCGGTGGTGGCGGAGGTGATGGTGGTGGAAGTACCGGTACACCAGGAGGCGCGGGTGGCAGTGGCGGCGGCGGTGGTAATGGTAACAATAATGGCCCTAAGGTTCTTAGTCCAAATATTATAATAAATATTAATACTAGATCTTGCGTTGGCAGTATTATAAACCAAATTCTGAATAACTATGACACAATGATTTCAAATTCAGTTGCAGATGTAGCAGGAATAAGAAATAATGACAAAACAAACGCGATGGAAGCGATAGCTTATCTTCAAAGCTTAAAAACCTTTACAATTGGAATCACTGAAGGAACAATCGAAGATAAAATTTCAACAGATCAGAATGGAAATATTTTAAGTGTTGCAGAAACACATGGTAGTACTGATCCAAAGACAGGAAATATAACTCTAAATAGTCAAATGCTAAACAAAGCAACAGATCTTGCAGTAGCATCAACAGTTATTCATGAATTAATGCACTCATATTTAGTTTATGGTACCCAGCACCTAACTGGAGAACAAAAAATGGCATTTGAAGATGTTAATAGATTTATCTTTAGTCCTGAAGATAATTCACCAATTTCCGGAGGTGCCGCACAACATTTTCAAATGGCTTCCACATACGTTGAATCAATGGCAGTAATATTAACAAATTACGCCCAAGCTAATGGTATCCAATCCCCAGATGATTCAGTACCTTTAAAAGATTATTGTGAAGATATATTTTGGAGCTCACTTCAACAATCTTCTGGATTATTACCAAAAAACCCTGAGAGATCTAAGAAAACTGGTAGTCAAGAGTTCAATAATGAAACGAAATCAACTAAGAAAAAAGGATGTTAGTATGAAAAAAATGTTATTAACTCTACTTGTAGTAGGAAGTTCTATTTATTCGTGTTTCGCACAAAACTGGAATAATAATGACAAGGCTATTTATACGCAGGTGCTTGATTCATTAAAAATTGGAAATTTATATACAAAAAAATATGGAATAGACTCTAACCTGTTTCTTAATGTTTTTTACTATACAAATGAAACAGCAGCGATCCCACCATTGGTCAAATATATTAATGATGGAGATTGGAAGTTCGTTACAAATTATAAATCGTTTGTAAAAAGCTCATTAAAAATTTATAGTACGAAAAATCTAATTCCTAATGCCAGGATAAATTACAAAGAAGGGTTTAATCGTTTAAGTCCTATAATTTATTCTGAGGATAATGTTCGGGCTATTGTTATTTTTGAAACCCATATGCATAAGGATATGGACAAAACTGGTTTCCTGTTTTTAAACAAAGTCGAGAATCAATGGAAAATTTTGAAAGAGATCGAAACTACCCAAATTATAAATTAACAAGATCAAGTTAAACATCATAGTATCTCTTGCATTAAACCTTAATGTTATAAAAAATTAGGCCAGTTAGTTAATTCAGACTGGCCTATTATCAAAAAGAAAACCCTTCAACCAAAAAACCTGATAGGGCTAAGAAGGCTGGTAGTCAAGAGTTCAATAATGAAACGAAATCAACTAAGAAAAAAGGATGTTAGTATGAAGAAAATGTTATTAACACTCCTTGTAGTAGGAAGTTCTATTTATTCGTGTTTCGCACAAAACTGGAATAATGATGACAAGGCTATTTATACGCAGGCGCTTGATTCATTAAAAATTGGAAATTTATATACAAGAAGATATGGAATAGACTCTAGTTTGTTCTATAACGTTATTTTTTATACCCATAAAAATCAAGCTAGCCCCCCATTGGTCAAATATATTAATGATGGAGATTGGAGTTTCATTACAAATTATAAATCGTTTATAAATGGTTCAGAAAAAATCTATAAAACCAAAAAACTAATTCCTGATGGCCTGATAAATTATAAAGAAGGATTTAATAATTTAAGTCCCATTATTTATTCTGGTGATAATATGCGGGCTATAGTTCTTTTTGAAACCCATCGTAATATGACTATTGAAAATACTGGTTTCCTGTTTTTAAGTAAAGTCAATAATCAATGGAGAATTTTAAGAAAAATAGGGACAAATCAAATTATAAATTAACAGGATCAAGTTAAGCACGATAGCATTCCTTGGATTAAATCTTGATGTTATAAAAAATTAGGCCAGTTAGTTAATTCAGACTGTCAAAAGTGGAGTTTGCAATGCTTTGACCTCCTATGTGATTAGAAATCTATGTTTTACCAGAAATAGCCTCCAGAACCATTTGAATCTGTTAATTTTAATCCAACTGGGGCTTTTAGATAATTGAGTAATTTGTTGAATTGTCCAAGTCTTAAATTGACTTTTAGTATTAAGATATTATTGCTAAAGTCGGGTCCTTCGCTTAAAATAATCGTGTCATAAGGGTATCTTAATAAATTCATAAACCCTTTTTCTCTTTCAGAGACAAGATTATAAAATCCTCTTCCGTAATCAAAATATTTAAAGTTTTTTAAATCAATATGTATATCCTTATTCCAGGGCATTAGATATTTAATATGGAGTATACTACCATCGATATCAAGCTTGCAGCTATATCTTGATAAGAAGAAATAAAAGGCAATCACTATAAGAGTGAGATAGAATATGAATCCTAATGTATGCTCCCGAATAGATTCAAGATTTGAGAAAACACATGCTATTATAAATACTATAATTAAATAAATTGTGATGGAATACGAAAGTTTTAACTTCATTATCGATAAGATAGAGGATTATTACATAAACGGGTCAGCTGTTTTTTAGTCTCATCTTGTATTGATTCTACCGTAATCATGTTAGGGGAGTTGACGCTTAATATTTCATAATAAGTCATTATAGTCCCAGATCTATTTAAATTTTTGACAGCAATACCCAATGTTTTTTCTGAGACCTTATTAAATTTTCCAAAAAAACTTAGCTCTCTTATATATGTGCTACTCCGTAAATATTTATCTGGCCTGTTATTGAATTTATTCAGGTGGGGATATCCATTCAGTTTTGATCAAACTGTAACCCTCCCTTTTTTCGAACCGGTTTAGGAGGCGAGAATTCAAATTTATATATTATTTTTCATCTCTCAGCATGGAGTCAGCTCCGTAGGGG
>NZ_JACHCE010000002.1:0-53201 GCF_014200605.1 Pedobacter cryoconitis
CACAATCCTACTTTACAGCCTTTCAATCCTCAGCACTCATCTTTTTCACTGTTTCCCTTCCTCCGAAGCGGGATGCAAATGTAGGAAAATTTAACCACAAGCCAAACAATATCCCACTATTAATTGTATGCTTAACCTAACTGCATGGTTTACAACCATAAAAACTTTAAACCAATTCAACAAAGAAAGAATATTTAATCGAATACCCGTATTCGACCTTGCAAATTCTTATACCATGCTATTTAAATCGCATAATTTATACCAAATACCATTCTGGTATAATTAACTCAAAAATCTTAATCAGATCCAATAGGGGCCAAAATTACAAGCACTATATTCAAGTTATGCCTAACAAATACCAGAAACAATGTTTAACCAATATTAAACCTATACACTCCTTATCATTGATACGGGGTTGAAACATAGTCACAATATAGTCTAAGAATACCTTTAACATTGCCTTCCCTATTGCCTGACCCCGATTCTACCTGACTTGATTACGGTTTTGTACTGATTTTGCTTTACCTCATTATCTGATATTCCCTGATCTGTTTTACCTGATCAAATCCTATTTCTCATTCTGCCTTATATACTATCTATAAATACTCTAGCTAAAACCCCACTGAACACCTCTGTACTTCGTTAATTAAATCCATTATCTGATCCACTGTCAAACAATAAAAAAATAAATTGGGCGCAATCAATTTTCTTATGATACCTTTGTACCAATTCCTTATGGTTTAATCATTTTAAAATTAGGAATCATGACAGAACAACACTACATATCGCCCCTATCGCTCATTGCCTAAATCAGGCTGACGTTTATTCCTATAATTAATATTTTCCGGAATGATACAATTGATTATAAAAACATAGTCAACGCAATTCGTCTGCCTTAGATTCAGGTATTTCATCGAAATTCTAAAGGGGAATTATCCTTTAACAGGATCAACTTTGAGTTTTACCAGGTATCAACAGGGAAATTCAACTCATATCAATATCAAAGCCGCACAAAATCAGGAATTTTTATTCCCCGTTTCCGGCAATAAGCAACAATTTAAAACGCAATGAGCAATTTAAAGACAAAAGAACTCAGTAAAATGGGCTATACCAATGATCAAGCGAGAAGTCTGGTCATTAATACCATATCTAAACACTATAAACATCATTCCATAGCTGCCATTACTGAACTATTAACCCATATTATAAATAACCCGAAAGATTACCTTAATCATGAACATCTGGGCAAGATTGCCGAAACACTTACAGGAAAAACAAAATCACGTGATTTTGAAGCATTTTCCCTTTTACCACAACCTGGTCCCTATAAAGTTTATGGGACTAACGAAATAGATACAGGCGCAAAAAAACAAATGCAACTCGCTATGTCACTCCCTATAGCTTTGCAGGGAGCATTAATGCCAGATGCACATACAGGCTATGGCCTGCCAATTGGAGGGGTTATAGCGACTGACAATGCAATTATCCCCTATGCCGTTGGTGTAGATATAGGCTGCAGGATGTCACTTTCTATTATTGATGAGCCTGCCAGCTTCTTTATGCGCTATAGCCATCAGCTTAAACAAGCACTTAAAAACCACACCCATTTTGGAATGGAGGGATCACTGGATGTTCAGCCCTACCATGAAATACTGGATAGTCCTGTTTTTAATGAAACAGAATTTTTAAAACGCCTGCAGGGAAAAGCCGCCAGACAACTGGGAACTTCAGGCAGTGGAAATCACTTTGTCGAATTTGGGGAAATTGAATTATTCGAAAATAACTCCATGAAACTGCCTGCAAAGAAATACATGGCGCTGCTTTCACACTCTGGCAGCAGAGGTCTGGGCGCTAATATTGCAGGTCATTATACGCAGATTGCAGTAGAAAGATGCAGACTTCCAGGGGAAGTACAAAAGCTGGCATGGCTGGATTTAACAACAGAAGCAGGAATCGAATACTGGATCAGCATGAACCTTGCAGGAGAATACGCAAAGGCATGCCATGATACAATTCATCAGACGCTGCTAAAATCTCTTGGGCTGCAAACTTTAGTGAACATTGAAAATCATCACAACTTCGCCTGGAAAGAAAAACTGGCAAATGGACACGAAATGATTATTCACCGTAAAGGAGCAACACCAGCACATGAAGGAGAAATGGGAATTATTCCTGGAAGCATGACTACCCCAGCTTATCTCGTATCCGGAAAAGGAGCCAGTTTATCACTTAACTCTGCATCACATGGTGCCGGCAGAGCAATGAGCAGAACAAAAGCAAAGCAGAATATGACAGCTTCGTCCCTTAAAAAAATACTGAACAATGCAGGAGTAACATTAATTGGCGGTAGTGTTGAAGAAAGTCCAATGGCTTATAAGGACATAGAAAGAGTCATAGCGGCACAAAAAGACCTCATTGAGGTACAAGGTAAGTTTTTACCAAAAATTGTTAGAATGAACAGAGACTAATGAAAAGCATTATCATACAAATTTCCTCAGGGCAAGGTCCTGAGGAATGCTGCAGAGTCGTAGCAAAAGTACAGGAAATGCTGATCAGGCAGGCAAAACAGTTAAATATACAGATTGAAGTACTTGAAAATATTAAAGGTGAACTCAACGGAACCTTACGTTCTGCTGTTTTACTGGCAAAAGCCGAAGAACTATCTGACTTCATCAAAGAATGGCGCGGATCAATTTTATGGATCGCAAAAAGCCCGTACCGCAGTTTTCATAAACGTAAAAACTGGTTTGTTGGCGTAGAAATCTTTGAAAGTCAGGAAAAACTGAAATGGAACCCTAAAGTAATAACCATAGAAACACTCAGAGCTTCAGGACCAGGCGGACAAAACGTAAATAAGGTAGAAAGTGCGATAAGAGCGACACACAAACCCTCAGGTTTGCAGGTATTAGCTATGGATACCCGGTCACAACTTCAAAACAAAAAACTTTGTCTCGAAAGACTGGAAAAGAAAATAATGGCATGGCAAACAAGCCAACTGATTGATGAACAGCAATTACAATGGCAAAACCATGCAAACTTATCCAGAGGAAATCCTGTGAAGACTATAACTGCTAATTTATAATTATAGCAGGGCTTAAAAGACAGCCCTGCTAAATTTTCTATTTGAATTTATTTCTCAAAGCTTCCAGCTTTGTCTGCAAATCGCCTTCTGGCTGTGCTTTCACCTGCTGTGGCTTTGGCCGGTTATTTTGAGGTCTGTTACCTGCGTCCCCCCTGTTATTTTCAGGTTTTCTGTTAGCGGCAGGCCTTTCTGTCTTATTACGTGCAGCTGGCTTAGGCGCATTTTCGCTTTTCATCGATAAAGAAATACGTTTTCTAACTACATCAACTTCTTTCACCGTCACTTCTACCTTCTGACTAACTTTTACGATATCATTAGGATTAGCCACAAATTTATCAGCAAGCTGACTGGTATGGACTAAACCATCCTGATGTACTCCTATGTCAACAAAAGCACCGAAATTGGTAATATTTGTTACGATACCAGTCAATTTCATACCCACTTTTAAATCATTGATTTCATTCACACCCTCTGTAAAACTGAATGCTTCAAAAGCTTCCCTTGGATCTCTTCCTGGTTTAGCCAGCTCGCCCATAATATCATTTAACGTAGGCAGACCTACATTTTCACTGATATATTGCTGCAACTTAATCTGTTTTTGAAGTTTTACATCTTTTAAAAGTTCATCTACAGAATGTCCTAAATCTTTTGCCATCCGGCTAACCAGCTCATAACGTTCCGGGTGTACACCACTTGCATCCAAAACATGCGCCGCATCTCTGATTCTTAAGAAACCTGCCGCTTGCTCATAAGCTTTATCACCCAAACGAGGAACTTTCTTCAAACTCTCGCGGTTTTTGAAAGCACCATGTTCATTTCTGTAAGTCACAATATTTTGTGCAAGCTGTGGTCCTAATCCTGAAACATAAGCCAAAACTTGTTTAGAAGCCGTATTTAATTCTACACCAACCGCATTTACACAACTCATTACAGTATCATCCAGTGATTGCTGAAGTTTAGTCTGATCTACATCATGCTGATATTGTCCAACACCAATAGATTTAGGATCGATTTTAACCAGCTCTGCTAAAGGGTCCATTAGCCTGCGGCCAATAGAAACTGCACCACGAACGGTAATATCCTGCGTTGGAAATTCTTCGCGGGCTACTTCAGATGCAGAATAAATAGATGCACCATTTTCATTGACCATCACGATCAATACACCAGGCAGGTTCAGACCTCTGATAAAAGTTTCCGTCTCTCTGCCTGCAGTACCATTTCCGATGGCAATAGCTTCCACTTCATGTTTAGCACATAGCTTTTGGATAGCATCCGCAGCATTTTTTATATTTCCCTGTCCGGTATGCGGATAGATTGTTGTATTCTCTAATAATTTACCTTGTCTGTCCAGACATACCACTTTACATCCTGTACGGAAACCAGGGTCTACTGCCAAAACATTTTTCTGGCCCATTGGTGCAGCAAGTAATAATTGTCTCGCATTTTCAGCAAAGACACGGATTGCTTCTTCATCAGCTTTCTGTTTAGCCAGCAAGCGAAGTTCTGTTTCCATCGCTGGTCCCAGCAAACGTTTATAACAATCATGTAAAGCCAGTTCCACTTGTTTAGAAGCAGCTCCGTTACCATGAATTAGTTGTTTTTCTAAAATTTCGATTGCCCCATCCTCTTCAGGCATCGCCTCTAATTTCAATATAGATTCATTTTCTCCGCGTCTCATTGCTAAAACACGGTGAGAAGGCGCAGATTTCACCGATTCTTCCCACTCAAAATAATCTTTATATTTTATCCCCTCTTCTTCTTTTCCTTTAATTACCGAAGACTTCAATACTGCCTTTTGCTGAAAATATTGACGCATATCGGTACGTACCTCAGCATTTTCATTGATCATTTCGGCAATAATATCCCTTGCACCAGCCAAAGCTTCTTCAGTATTGGCTACACCAAGCTCAGTATTCAGATATTTAGCTGCTTCTTCATCAGGATTTAATTTTCCCTGCTCAAAAATCAGGAGCGCTAAAGGCTCAAGTCCTTTACGTCTTGCTTCTGAAGCTCTTGTTTTCCTTTTCGGTTTGTAAGGAAGATAAATATCTTCAATCGTCGTAATGTTTTCTGCCGCATTGATTTGAGCTTCAAGCTCTGGTGTCAGTTTACCCAGCGTAGTTAGTGCTTTCAGAATAGCTTCACGTCTTTTATCAAGTTCACGCAATTGCTGGAAACGGTCACGAACCGCAGCCACCTGTACCTCATCTAAGCTTCCGGTAACCTCTTTACGGTAACGGGAGATAAATGGTACAGTTGCTCCTTCATCTAATAATTCAATAGTTGCAATAACCTGTTTTTCTGAGACTGCTAATTCTGCAGCAATAATCTTTGAGTGATTATTCATGTTAAAATATTGGGTGAGGTTTTAAGAAACGACAAATAGCCGGTTCCAATGAATTTAAATTTCTTTCAGGGTAAAGGTAAAAAACAAAAAATCCCGCATGGGGTTAGCCAGCGGGATTATATATAAACAATTCTTAATAACTTATTTTGTTACGTACATTACTTCTTTCACCGCTTTAATTACACGTTCAGCATTTGGTAAGCTGGCAGCGATTAAAGTTGGTGCATATGGTAATGGTACATCAGCACAAGTAATACGTAAAACTGGTGCATCTAAATGATCGAAAGCATTTTTTTGTACGTTAAAAGCAATTTCAGAAGAAATAGAAGCCAATGGCCATGCTTCTTCAACAATTACTAAACGGTTTGTTTTCTTAACAGACTCAATGATTGTATCATAATCGATAGGACGTACAGTACGTAAATCGATTACTTCAACACTGATTCCTTCTTTAGTTAATTCTTCAACAGCAGGATTAACAACACGGGTCAGCATTTTACCAAAAGTAACGATCGTTACATCAGTACCTTCCTGAGCGATTCTTGCTTTTCCGATTGGAAGGTAATATTCTTCTTCCGGAACTTCACCTTTATCACCGTACATTACTTCCGACTCCATGAAAATAACTGGGTCCGGATCAATGATAGCTTGTTTTAATAATCCTTTTGCTTCGTAAGGAGTTGAAGGAACAACAACTTTCAAACCTGGACAGTTTGCATACCAGTTCTCAAAGTTTTGAGAGTGCTGTGCACCTAACTGACCTGCATTACCTGTTGGACCACGGAATACGATTGGAATAGAAAACTGTCCACCGCTCATGGATAACATTTTTGCAGCTCCGTTGATAATCTGATCGATTGCAACCAGGGAGAAGTTGAATGTCATAAATTCTATGACTGGAATTAACCCATTCATTGCAGCACCAATACCGATACCGGTAAAACCAAGCTCAGCAATTGGGGTATCGATGATACGTTTGTCACCAAACTCATCAAGCATTCCCTGACTTACTTTGTATGCACCATTGTATTGCGCAACTTCTTCGCCCATTAAGAATACGTTTTCATTCTTACGCATTTCTTCGCTCAAAGCTTCACGCAAAGCTTCTCTAAATTGAATCTCTCTCATTGTATATTCAAATGTTAACTGCCGGCAAATATAACTATTGTAACGTAATAATAAAGTTTGTTTTAATTACATTACAAAGCGATTATTATTATTGCTATTGTTGCCCTACTTCCCGCAAAGGGACAAATAAGGACAATATGTACAATTATCGACTATTGTTGTATGTATAAAAGGGATTTCAGGATTAAATAGTTCCTCCAGTTTTTCTCTTAACAGCCTGCTAAAATCTATTTTCAGACTTTCTAAATGTTCGGCCTGCAACTGTAATTTCCTGCCTCTTCCCTCAGAAAAGTTAAATAATGTACCCTCTTTCCTCATCTTACGGATCAGATACAAATTAGGCTCCATCCCGGTTATCCCTCTGGACTGTTCATAGACATAAGTGTAAAAAAGAGTTTGGATCAGGGCTTTGTTCTGTTTATCAGTTTCTGCATCAAAAATCTCTTCCAGAGAACTATATTGAAGCTCATCACGCCCCGTTTTATAGTCAACGACCCTTGTTACCCCATTTTTCTGATCTACTCTATCTATAATCCCATGTAAAGTAACCTGTCTTTCTACACCAGCGACACTGATCTTAAAATAAATTTCATCTTTGCTTTCCAGCCCTATAATAGAAAATGGGGCTTCTTTTTCGTCATGGTCCAGAATTACATTGGCATATTCAGATACAATGGCCAAAACCACCTGCTGCATTCCATTTGCAGTCAGAGCCTGTTTTTCATCGTCATACATCACCTTCACAAAAGCTGTTTCAGCTAACCTGGGCAGATATTTCCGCTGTTCAACAATGCGTTCTTTAGTAATATAAGGGCTTTCTGTTTTTAGTTCTTCATAAAATTTCTCCAGTACAAAATGGAGCATTGAACCAATATAGTTGGCTTCCAGGTTCTCAGAGAGTTCTTTTGGCTCTTCTATTTTAGCGATATATTTATAAAAAAACTGAACCGGGCAGTTGAGATAGGTAGTCAGGGCCGTTGCCGAGATCCTTACCGAAGGGTCCTGCTGATCCAGATACAGCCCTAAACGTTTTAATATTTCTCCTTCTTTTTTAACATTGACGGTGACCGGATGCTCTGTTGCTACAGCCTGCGACTGGTCATAATAAGTAAAGCTATGACCACTTTCAAACTCCAGCTGTCTTAAAAACCTGCTTGGTTCACCTGTGGTATTGTCATCTGCCTGACCATTATAAACCAGGCTTATTTTTCTTGAACGCTGCAATAACCGGTAAAACATATAAGCCGATATCGCATCCTGATTTTCAAGTACAGGCAGGCCGTAAGCTCTCCTGATGCTATCGGGAATAAAACTTGGCGAGGCGCTGACCTGTGGTAAAATACCTTCATTAACGCCTAATATATAAACATGATCAAAATCAAGGCTCCTGCTTTCCAGTAAACCCATAACCTGTACACCTTCCAAAGGCTCTCCGCTTAAAGGAACAGCAATCCCCTGTACCGCTTTTTGGATCAGTGATAAAACAAAAGGTAAAGGTAACCGGGAAGTAAACTCTGCAAGTGTATCATGTAAGCGGTTTAACTCTTTAATCGTGGCAATAAATAAGTCTACCTCGGTCTGTTTTAATGTTTTCTCTTCTACCTGCTGCGTTAAAACTAATTTTAAAACCTCCTGAAGATTGACAATGGCAGAAGTCCCTGTATTTCTTTTTGTAAAAAATAAGGCTGCTAGTTCTCCTGAGCGTTGCAATAAAGGAATATCTACCTCAACTAATTGCTTATTTAAGATCTCCAGCTGTAAAGTATTCCGTGTTTCCTGCGAAATACCTACAAGCGGATGTGATAAAAATGCTTCTACCTCTCTATGGTTTACAGTATCTTTTTTTCCGCTGGCTAATTGTGATTGTACAGAAAGCCATATATCTGCCAGTCCAAAAATAGAGGTCGCCAGCAAAGGATAACCCATGGTAACGTTCAGTTCTACAGCTAACCGCTTCCCTTCTGCGTTGTAATGCGTAGGAATAGTCTGCAAAACAGGCAAGAGTAAACTTTCATCTGCAAGGATTAAAGCTATTTTACCTGCATTATCTGCGTCTTCCAGTATAGGGTAATCTTCTTCCAGTTCTTTTTGCAGGATTTTTGCCTGTGTGGTCTGTCCTTGTGTCTTGTAGACTTTAATTTCTTTTTTCTGCGCTTTAATCAGGGGCCTGCTCTGACCAAGCGCATTAGGTAAACCCAGCCTTTGTATATTTTTACGGAGGAATAATCCCGCTTCCTGGGTATCATCCTCCATATAATAAGTATCTGTATCAAAATAGAAAAGTGCTTTTTCAGCTTCATTCCAGCGTTTGAAGATGGCAGCTTCGGCATTGCTTAAGGCATTAAATCCGGTAAATACTAATTTACCATCTGCAAAATCATCAATAAAACCAGGCTTTTCTGCAGTTCCATTAGCCAGCTTCCGATATACATGTGCCATAGAAGTCAGCCCTTTTTCGGCCAGCGCCTGATGGAAACCACGATATAACTTAGGCATCCTGCGCCACATCCTGATAAACTGCTCCTGGTGATTTTTCTGTTTCCCTGTGGAAAACGATGTCCAGAACTGCTCCAGAAATTGCTGCTGTTCTATTGTGAGATGCTGAAAATCCTTTTCAATGACGGCAATATCTTCCAGTTCTTCAAATAGCTGATCTGAATTGACCAGATCATTATCAATCTGTGCAAAGTCACTCAGTATAATCCTGGCGACAGGATAAAAGACATCAGGATTAATTTCTTTTGCCCCCTCAGCTTTCAGCAGTTCGTTGTATTGCTGATGCAGCGTAAAAAACTGCGTAAAGCCATCAGCGATCAGTAAATCTGTAGAAAGTGCAAAAAATTCCTGAATTGTATAAAACGACGGACTCCAGAAAGGTTTGCCTATGGTGTCTGCCAAATGATGCTGTAAATAAGATACAGGTCTTTTATTGTTAAATATTACAGCAGAATTGTGCAGTTTATTCCCTAACCTGCCTACTAAATCTTCTGCAACTTCTTTTAAAAATGCTTTCATCTTAAACCAGAATCAATTCGCCAATTGTGGCATAAAATAAATAGGTACTTACTTTCGGATAACCCATTTCCTGCAAAAGACTACGGTAACCATGTACTTGTTTCACATGGTTGCGGCTTTGTTTTTTTGTAAACTTATAATCAATCACAATCACTTCATCTTTTGCCGTAAACAAGACTTTATCAGGGCGGTAACTTTTACCTGTAATATCTATAATGCTCTTTTCATTGATACTCTGAGTACTATTCAATAATAAATTCTGAAGATCAGCATGCTGCAAAACATTAATAGCCTGCTTTTTGAAATCTGCAATCTCTTTTTCTTTAAAAAAGCCTTCAGTTAACATCTGGCCTAAAACCTCGTCCACTTCGCCTGTATCCGCAGCGCGGGCCAATACCTCATGTAAGATACTTCCTTCACGTCCGGCACTATCATTTAATAACATATCCAGCTCTTTTTTTCTGAGGTCACTATTAAAAACTTCGCTGAGCCTTTCTGATAAAGGATATTCTTTCAGGTTGATCAATACCGGTCCGACAGGTTTTGCCCCTCCACCAGAATTTTTTTTCACCACTTCTTCTTCCAGGAGAAATTTCCCGTCAGCAGTCAGCTGGTCTTCAAATATCCTGATCAGCAAATCGCCAATAGTACTGACGGTATCAGTCTTTTTTCCTAAACAACTAATATATAAATATTCCTTAGTCCGGGTAGTGGCTACATAAAGCATATTCAGCGCATCCATATTATTATAAAGCAATTCTTCATAATAAGGAATGGCAACGGCCGATGCCCCTAAGCTGGAAGTAAATTTCAAAGGAATACTCTGCAACTGATGATATGGGGTATTTGCAGCAGGTACCCAAAAGATAGTATTGATTTTACCATTGATATCCCAGTTACAAAACGGGATCATGACTACTTTAAAAGCAAGCCCTTTAGATTTATGAATTGTAATGACCTGTACTGCATCTGTACTTTCGGACGAAGGCAGTGTTTTCCGGCCTCCTTCTTCTTTCCAGTATTTTAAAAATGAGGTAATCCCTTTTTCACCCTGACGGCCGATATTCCCTGCAAGATCCCTTAAAGCAAATAAATAAGGCAGATGACTGGAATAAGCAGCTTCGTTCAGGCCATAGGCCGAAATCAATTTCTCCAGTAACTCTGGTAAAGGCTGCTGCATCCAGCTGCGCCAGTTCTCACACAAACCAGCAGGTAATAGGTCTTTCAGTTCTTCCAGCTGTTTACTCTTCAGGTTAAATAAAGAGGCAGGATCAAGCGTCCGCTGTTGCAGCTGTGCATATAAACTGATACAATTTGCTTTATATAAAGCCGTATTGGCCGGCATCCCTGCCATAACCATTAAAGTATCAATCAATATTTTTACTGCCGTATTGTTAGCAATCAGCAGTGCTTCGCCCGAAATCACATTGATGTTATGCTCCATCAGGATATCCACTACTGCAATCGCTTCTGAATTGGAACGGACCAATACACAGGCATCACCTGGCTGATAACGTTTTTCTTCTACCAAAAGCCTTTTAAGGGTTTCAACCATTTTGCGCAGGGCTTCTGCTTTGAAGCTTGTTTTATTTAATGGGGCGTCGTTTTCATCTGTTTTCAGTACATTAAAATCTATTGTGCCGCCATCCGCTGTCCTAGTTGTAAGCTGCTGTTCTGCTTCTGCATAAACATCAGTGATGATATGGTTAAAGCCCTTTTCTTCCCACCATTCATTCAAAGCAAGCTGGGCTGTCTGCCCTTCTACTGTACTATTAATGTTTCTCTGCATTAATATAGGCAGGGCTTTGAACAGAATATTATTAAAGTTGATAATGTTTTTGGTACTTCTGTAGTTTTCTTCCAGGCTGGAATCTACTACATAAGCACTACCTATATCTTTTTTTGCCTCCTGGTGAAGAATATTCCAATCTCCATTACGCCATCTGTAGATAGATTGTTTGACATCTCCTACAATCAGGTGGTCGATCAGTTTACCATTTGCTTCTGCCAGCGCATTTTTTAACAAAGGCCTGAAATTACCCCATTGATTAGCCGAAGTATCCTGAAACTCATCAAATAAAAAGTGACGGTAACGGCTGCCGGTCTTCTCCCATATAAATGCGGGGTTATCATCGTCATCGCCAGTAATCCCTTTCAGAAGATTCTGTGCATCACTAATCAGTAAACTTCCGCTTTCCTCTCTGTAGGTTTTCAATAAAATGGCCATCTCCTGCATCAGGCGCAGGTAATATAAATTCTTATTAAAGGCCTGGGCGAGAATATAATCAGGCAATCCTTCCGTATAAGTTGTATACAGCTTTCGGATCACCGGATTCAGGGCATCATATAAAGAGGTATCACTTCCTGGTTTAAACCATTCATCCGGTTCATCGATAAGTTTGGCTAAGCTTTCCAGTTTAGCGAAATCCTCCTTTTTTTCCAGGTCAAAGTCTTCATCCACAATCTTTTTTAAATTATTAAGCGGAGACCTGGATTTTCCTTTCAGGTTATCCGGATTAATTCGCGAAGATTCAAAAATCTCCAGGGCTTTTGCAGATAATTGCTTAATTGTATCCTGAAACAGTTTAATCTGTTTCTTAGTGTCTTTATGGTAATTGCCGAACAGTGCATTCATATCGGTATGCTGAACCAATTCCTGGATCGCATTGTCGAATGGCTGATAGCGTTCTTTAAAAATCTCCCCTGCAAGATCTGTCAGCTCAGATCTGTAATTCCAGCTTATATTATTACTGATCCTGTCTAAAGCCAGGTCAATGATCCATTGCAATAAATCTGGATTAACATCTAATTGTTCATCCAGTTTATCTGCCAGTTCATTTTTCACCTTATCAAGGTTCATCTCCAGTTTATAACCGGAGTCAAGTCCAAGTTCAAAGGCAAAGCCCCGGATTACTTTCTGGACGAAACCATCAATAGTACTTACTGAGAACCGGCTGTAATCGTGGAGGATTCTTTTATAAATTCTGGCTGATTTCTCCTGTAATGTGGCTGCATTTAAATCAGGGTGTGCCTGTAAAACCAGTATTCTATAGTCATCGACGTCCTGATCTCCCGTAGCAAAGCCCCTTAACACTTCCATGATACGGGTTTTCATCTCTTCGGTAGCCTTATTGGTAAAGGTCACCGCAAGTATCTCCCTGTACTTGGTTTCACCAGACAGTAAGAGTGTTAAGTAATGTGCCGTAAGGCTGAATGTTTTACCTGAGCCTGCCGAAGCTTGTAATATTTTGAGTGGTTGAGGCATTTGGTGAAGTTAGGACATTTTTTAAACAGACTCTTATCATCTCATGACAATTTCCTTTCAGGAATTGTATACATTTAGGTTTCTTTGAATTTAGCTTAAAAATTCAAAGAACAACAAAATTATTAAAACGATTGAAGATGAAGAAACTATCATTAGTTCTATTAGCTACACTGGCGATTTCGACCGCAACCTTTGCACAGGCAAAAAAAGTTACAGCACAAAAAAAAGAAGTAAAAGTAAAGGAAGAAGTAAAAATATATAATCCTGATGCGGATGCAAAGGCAGATATTACTGCTGCTGTAGCCAAAGCTAAAAAAGAGAAAAAACATGTATTCATCCAGGTTGGCGGAAACTGGTGTTCATGGTGTATTGCCTTTCATCACCTGGTAGATAATACGCCAGCTTTAAAAGCGTATTTGAATGACCATTATGAGACTGTACTGGTAAACTATAGTAAAGAAAATAAAAATGAGGCTATCATGGCTAGTCTGGGTTATCCTGGCCGCTTTGGTTATCCGGTTTTTGTAATCCTTGACGGTGATGGTGAGATATTACACATCCAGAACTCAGGTTATCTGGAAGAGGGAAAAGGACATAGTGCAAAAAAAGTGACTGAATTTCTTCAGGGCTGGACTTATGAAGCTTTAGATCCGGCGACTTATGCTCAAAAAGACACTAATAAATAAGTTATTTCTTTAAGGATAGCATTCCATTCATCAGTTCATCGTTGAACTCTCCAATTTTAGTTTCATGGAGCATAATATGAATCTTATTTCTGATATCCTTAAATTCATTATGCAATGGGCAGGGGTTAACCTCTGAACATTGCTTGAGGCCTAAACCGCATCCATAAAAAATATCATTTCCATCTACAGCTGCGACAATATCGCTCAGTGGCCTTTCTAAGGAGGCACTATCCAGATAAAACCCACCATTGGGGCCTTTTGTAGACTGCACAATTCCCCTGCGGCTTAAATCCTGTAAGATTTTTGCCAGGAATGGTTCAGGCGAATCGATCCCTACTGCAATTTCTTTAATGCCTACCCGACCGGTTTGTCCGGCTGTTCTGTGTGCAATAAAGAAAACTGACCTGATTGCATACTCACATGTTTTTGAAAATATTCCCATCTCTGATTGTATAACAAAGATAACAATAAATTAACCATAGAATGGTTGTTCATTTTTAGTCATTAATCTCAGACTGAATACAAAAATAATAAAAGACTATTTTATCTTTTATTATTTTTCACTACCTTTGACCTAACAAATCATACCCCTAAACCCATTTCAGCTGCAAAGGCGCAGCTAAATAAAAGACAAAAAGGTATTTATATATTTTATTATGACTGACGAACAAAAAAAACTCATCACAGCGACAGTACCAATTTTAAAAGAAAACGGCGTTTTATTGACTACACATTTCTATCAGAGAATGTTTACGCACAATCCAGAGCTCAAGAATATATTCAACATGGGAAATCAGCAGAGCGGGAAACAACAAACCGCTCTGGCTATGGCAGTATTAGCCTATGCAGAGAATATAGCCAATCCTATGGTTCTGCTCCCGGTGGTAGACCGCATTGGGCATAAACATACCAGTTTAGATATACGTCCTGAACACTATATCATTGTTGGTAACCATTTAATTGAATCCATTAAAGAAGTTTTAGGTGATGCGGCAACCCCTGCAATAGTAGACGCCTGGGTCTTAGCCTACCAGCAACTGGCCAAACTGATGTCAGGCCATGAGGCACATCTTTACGAAAACCAAACCCAGCAAACCAATGGATGGACAGGCTGGAGACCTTTTAAAGTGGGCAGAAAAATAGTAGAATCAGCCGAAATCACTTCCTTCTACCTCTATCCTACCGACGGTGGAAAAGTTCCTGCCCATCATCCTGGTCAGTACCTGAGTGTGCGTACCTTCCTTCCTGACTTAAACTTAAAACAAGCGCGTCAATACAGTATTTCAAGTGCTCCCAACCACGAATACTACCGCATTTCTGTTAAAAGAGAAAAAGGCCGGAACATAGATGCAAATGGCCTGATCAGTAATCACCTGCACGATTACGTCAACCAGGGCGATATCATAGACATCACCTCTCCGGCAGGAAATTTCGCGCTTACAGAAAATCCAACCGCACCAATAGTTCTGATTAGTGGCGGCGTAGGTCTTACCCCGTTGATGAGCATGCTTCAAAGCCTGACAGAAAACGATCACAAACACCCGATTACCTGGTTACACGGTTGCAGGAATAAATCAGTTCACGCATTCAAAGATCAGTTAAATCAGATCACTACCACAAAAAGCAATGTAAAGCAGCATACCTTTTATAATGTCGTTACACCCGAAGATATCGCAAACGGTATCCTGGAAGGTCATCTGGATATTAACAGCATTCCAGAATTACCCAATCATCCGGACACAAGTTATTTCATCTGTGGCCCATCAGCATTCATCCAAAAACAGTATCAGGATCTGCAGGACATTGGAATTGACAAAAAATCAATCTTTTTCGAAGAGTTCGGTCCGCAGGTGCTGCAATTAAGCTAACCCAAAGGCTGCATCTCACCAACAGCAATTGACACCAACCAGCATATCAAAAGCTATTTGCGCAAAACAGCGAATAATTACCTGAACAAAGGCAACAGAAAGGGGGCGATTTCCAGGAAAGGAGAAGCCCCATAGGTGGAGGATTGAAAATCTGATAAAAAAACAAGCCCTGCTATATTTCGGCATCAGAACTCTTGAAAAGAGGGCGTAGCCGGAATATAGCAGGGCTTGTTTTTTTCCCCAAGACTAAAATCCGGAATTAAATTTGAAGAAACTACTGACAGTCACCGGCAATTTTCCACTTGCGGCCTTCACATTTTCAATAACCTCTGCTGCGGCTTTCTGCATATAATCTTCCTTCTGATAAGCAACAACCAAAGACTTCGCATTTTCAATCCCCGGCAAACCCGCTAAATTATATGGATTAGCAAAAAAGGCAAAAACAGCATTCTTACCCGCCATATCTCTGATTAACATCCTCAGATCACCACTCAGTTCCATTCCATTTCCCGGACGTAATCTCGTATCGTGAATCCCTATAATAACCTGATCAAACATTCCCAATTCCTTCACAACTTTAGCAATTGCATTTGCATTCGCATTTTTGTCCAGACTAAAAAACACAGAATTCTTATAAAAACTACCCAATTCACGCTGGAACACCGTTACACCCGGAGTACCTATACTGATTACAGCAGTTCTTTTTTCCTGAGCTAATGCTTTAATCCCTCCATTACCATTTAAAACCGTCATAGACGCATCGGCAAGCTGCTGCAACAAAGCCAGACTTTCAGCCCTGTTCACCTCAGCACCTACATGCTGCGTATTGATCGTGTCTCTTTTATATACACCAGTCCAATATTTAGCTAATAATATTTTACGCACACTCTCATCAATTCTTTCCATGCTGATTCTTCCGTCCCTTACCGCACTGCGGACCAGCTTAATCGCTCTCTTACTATTCTCTGAAACTTCCAGAATATCATTTCCAGCAATTACCGCCATTAAATCGGCTTCACCATCTTTAAAATTCTTAACTACTCCTTTCATCTCCATCGCATCTGTTACAACTAATCCCTTAAATCCTAATTCACCTTTAAGCAAATCTGTTACAATTGGCTTTGATAAAGTAGAAGGAAGATTAGGTGTATTATCCAGCGAAGGGATATTCATATGCGCAACCATTACCCCCGCAGCACCTTCTTTGATTAATTCCTTAAAAGGATATATCTCCAGACTATCTAATCTTGCCTTCGTAAAATTAAGCTGTGGCAGATCATAATGTGAATCTACATCGGTGTCACCATGTCCTGGAAAGTGTTTCAGCGTAACCAGTAAACCGCCATCCTGCATCCCTTTCATGTAAGCACCAGCCTTTTCTGCTACATTATATTTGTTCTCTCCAAAAGACCGGTAATTGATAATAGGGTTTTTAGGATTGTTATTAATATCTGCATCGGGCGCAAGATTCATCTGCATCCCAATCCTCTTATAATCTTTGGCAACCTCTAAACCCATCTTATAAATCAGCTCCTTATTCTGTATTGCTCCCAAAGCCATCTGATAAGGATAAGAAATTGTACTATCCAAACGCATACCCAGACCCCATTCACCATCAGAAGCAATCAATAAAGGTGTACGCGCCAGCTCCTGATACTTATTTGTTAAAATTGCCTGTCTTGCTGGCCCTCCCTGAAAGAAAATTAAGCCTCCGATACGTTCTTTTCTGATTACACGTCCAACAGAGTCTTCAAAAGCCTGGCCCTTATTGGTATGCGCCCTGACAAAAAATAACTGCGCAATCTTATCACGCTTCTTTAATTTGTGAAGGACAGAGTCTACCCAATGGTTGGGATCGTCAAGACTTTGGATATAGGATTTCTGTTGTGCCTGGCTAGAAAAAGCAATAGAGAACAAAAGAATAAAAAATAGGGGGAACCGTTTTTGAGTCATGGAAAAGATATGGTTAGCAGTCCAAAGTTAATTAAAAGCAGCAAACCAATAGAACTAAGCTACTAAAAGCTGGCAGCAAGGGGCATCTGATAGGAATAACATTGAATTGTATCAAATTTGATACAGAAAAAACAATTTATCTAAAAAAAACATCAGTTCTGAATAAAGACTCAAAGTTTTGTTTATCAGCATATAAACCGCTTATCTGATATTTTTCCCTTTCACATCTCCAGAACTGGCACATTTATTTCTATTCACACCGCGTTAATGAAAATTAACAAGATAAGGCAGGTATATTTTATGCTTGCTTAACCACTATCTTAAATAAACATATCACATGAAAAAGATCCTTATTTTGGCTTTTGGCCTTTTTGTAGCTACTGCAGCAAATGCACAGGATAGAATTAAATTCGGTATAAAAGCCGGTGTAAATCTCTCTGACATTATCAAAGGCGATGGCAACAACAACTTCGACACCAAAGTAAAACCAGGTTTTAATGCAGGTGTTACTGTAGAAATTCCTCTAATCGCAGGATTGGCATTCACTCCAGAGGTACTGTACTCACAAAAAGGGTATAAATTAACCTCTCCAGTTGGAGAATTCAGACAAACAACAAACTTTATCGATGTACCTATTCTGGCAAGTTTCAGATTAGGAAGCAGCTTTAACATCGTTGCGGGTCCTCAGGTTTCTTTTCTGTTGTCAACTAAAAACAAGTTTATAAACGGATATGGAAGCGTAGAACAAACTAATGTAGAAAATGATTCAGACAGATTTAAGAAAAGTCTGGTTGGTGGTGTAATTGGTTTCAGATATGATGTCAATGATCAATTTGACATACATGGACGTTACGCTTTAGACTTCCAGAAAAATAATGAAAATGGAACTTCAAATACACCTGAATACAGGAATCAGGTATTCTCTTTAGGTGTAGGTATTAAGTTCTAATCCTATTCCAATACCTATGGGAAAACGGCCCTTGTTTCTTTAATTAGAAACAGGGCTATTTTTTTGCTTAAAACTCGACATGTGCCCTCAAAGAGAAAACATGTACCGGTCCGCGGTCTTTATTGTAGGCAGGATTTAATATAAATTGATAATCAGGAGACAGGAAGAATTTTTTCTGATAAACATTTACTTTATAATAGGTTTCAGCGATCATTTCAGGTGCATAATTTAATTTTCCATCACCGATGATGAAGCCATATCCACCATGTGAGAGATAATCACGATGTGCTGCAGAGATCCCGTTGCCGACAAAGGCAAGACCAATTTCTGCATCTTTCTGATTCCAGGCATCCCCTTTCAAAATTCCGCCCAGACTAATGGACCTGTCAATTTCGGTAAAGGCCCAGGTTTCTGTTTTACCATCATTATAGCTGGTTTTAGCAAATACGCCAAGATTAGTATTTATATTCTGTTCAATATTAATCCCAAAACCATATTTATTTCTTCCATAGGCGCGGGTATCGGTAATATCAGGAGCTGTAGGGTTTTGTGCAACCGCTAAACGATAATTACCCATCATTGCGGCATTATCATATCCTAATACACGTATAGTTCCTTTTTCTCCGCCAATCTGGTATCTCTTTTCGTATTCAAGCGTAAAAGCATGTGCTTTACCTATTTTACCATCCCAGACTGCGCCATTTGCAGTAGTTGTAACCATTGTAGTTGCTAAACGTAAAGCCCAGGTAGGTTGCCCCAGTTCCAGGACAACTCCAAATACATAACCTCTTGTGTTTGCTGGGTAGTCCCAGGCCCCATTAGCCATTAAAGACCAGTTCATAAACTGAGATCTGGCATCATGGCTAAAAGCATTGTTGTCAAAGAAATCACTTAACCCGAATTTACCCGCAGTAATAGAAAAATACTTCTTTTTCCTGTAACCAGATAGCTGATTTGCATCATCGGCTATGGTATCAACTTCTTTTCCCCAGCCAAAAGTCTGCACCAGGTAAGCTCTGGCAATATAGATAGCAGGTTCAGGAGAGCCTATTCTGAAAGTTTCTCCATTAGGGAACCCTGCCACACCCAGCGCCTGACTGAATCCCTTACCTCCAGACATTTCAGGGTTGAAATAAGCCTCAGCCCCTTTCCATAATCTTGCACCGCCAAATAAGGTGGTTGTAAATGAAGTAGCTGTTTCGTGTGCAGTGGACAAACTGTTATCACCAGAATACAAAGCATGGAAACCAGGCTTAGTCTGGGTAATCACTGTTTGCTGAAAATGTAAGTTGAATCTTTTTTTTAACAGACTATCTGTCTGTGCATAAATTGGCCCGGCCAGTAAAATAGCTATACCCAGTAATATTATCTTCTTCATAGGATCAGCGCAAAGATATTAGAATACAATGTTACTGAGATTAAAACCACATTAAAGAAAATCTTTTTTAACAAGTTGTTTAGAAATGCTTTAAACCATTTCAGGCATAGACAAATATCGTCATGCTTCTTGGTCCATGTGCTCCTAGTACGAGAGATTGTTCTATATCTGCTGTCTTAGAAGGCCCCGCAATGAACGTTCCGAATTCATAATCTGCCTCTCCTATTTTCTGATAAGCAGTATGCATGTCCGGAACAAGTGCAGCAAGGGGGATCACCATGACGATATGTTGTGTAATAAAAGGCAGAACCCTTATACCCATCTGCTCTTCAGTAAGCCATAGTGCAGAATTTTCTGCAACTCCTAAACCGGATTTAAAAATAGCGACATCCACATCGGCATAACTATGCGGATCGGCATGCAGTTCAAAAGCAGGAATCGCTGCCGAAACAAGTTCTTTTACAGTAGACAGCACACGTTTTTCTTTTGAAAACCTTGCTTCAATTAATGGCAGTATGGCTGCAAATTCATCCACCAGATGTACTATGCTACCTATTCCTTCGGCCATTGTTTTGAATTTAGCCTGCAATTCCAGGGCTTCTATACGTTCCAGTGGTATTGATGCAGGCAGAGGAACTGGTTCAGGCTGATTTTGTCTTAACGCGGCTAGTATTTGATCTCTGCTCATCTTTATTTAACGTTCTTTTTATACCATTCTCCAAATGATTCTTTTGGTGCTTCGGGCATCTCTCTTTGTTTATACCATGGATTAAATTGGTTATTAACCGCAAAGGGTATGTGTTTTAAAACCCATCTTCCTGCTTTTCCTGCAGTGCGGTAAATACCAGGCGAAGAAAGCGTATAGTTCATTAGTTTCATGCTCATCTTTTTAGATGAAGTGGCATAACCTTCCTGAACAATAACCTGTCTCCATTTATAAAGTTGCTGATGAATATCAATCTTTACCGGGCACACATTAGAACAAGAACCGCAAAGTGTAGATGCAAAAGGCAGATCCGCATATTTTTCTCTATCCAGATTAGGAGCGAGAATAGCACCAATAGGTCCCGAAATTGCATAATTATAACTGTGACCGCCACTTCTTCTATAAACCGGGCAAGTATTCATACAGGCACCACAGCGGATACACTTTAAAGAAGCGCGAAAATCTTCACGTCCCATTTGAATAGTACGACCGTTATCGACCAGCACAATATGCATTTCCTGTCCAGCCCGTGGTTTTTTAAAATGACTGGAATAAGTCGTAATCGGCTGTCCGGTAGCACTTCTGGCTAATAAGCGCAGAAATACACCTAAGTGTTTGCGTTTAGGAATGATCTTTTCAATTCCCATACAGGCAATATGCACATCCGCAAGGTGAGCGCCCATATCAGCATTTCCTTCATTTGTGCAGACTACAAATTCTCCTGTTTCCGCAATCGCAAAGTTAACACCCGTTAAAGCCGCTTTTCTGGTTAGAAATGTTTCTCTTAAATGCTGTCTTGCTGCTTCGGTAAGTATCTGCGGATCGGAAGTTCCGGCAGGCACACCAAGATGCTCGTGGAATAAATCACCTATTTCTTCTTTTTTCTTATGGATACAAGGTAAAACGATATGACTTGGTGGTTCTTTCGCCAACTGAACAATCCGTTCTCCTAAGTCTGAGTCGATGACTTCCAGTCCCTGTTTTTCTAAATATTCGTTTAAGTGGCATTCTTCAGTGAGCATGGATTTGCTTTTCACCATCTGGCGGATGCCATGTTTTTCCAGGATACCATGTACAATCCGGTTATGTTCGGCCGCATCTGCAGCCCAATGCACAATAATTCCATTGGCTAAAGCCTTTTCTTCAAAGCTGACCAGATAATCGGCAAGATTGGATAGCGCATTGTTTTTAATCTGTGAGGCTTTCTCTCTCAGCATTTCCCATTCGGGAATACTATGAGCCGATTTGTCCCTTTTCTGCCTGATCCACCATAAGGTTTCATCATGCCAGTTGACACGCTGTTCATCTTTATTGAATATTTCCGATAGCTCAGGATGGGTTTTGGTTTCTGTATTCATCAAGCAATTTTATCCTGCATTTAGTATTTCTGCAATATGCATCACCTTCACTTTACTCTTCTCTCTTTTTAAAATCCCTTCCATGTGCATCAGACAGGACATATCAGCACCTGTAATATATTCTGCTCCATTGGTCAGGTGATCTTTTACCCTGTCTTTTCCCATTTTCACAGACACCGCTTCTTCAACGACACAAAATGTACCTCCAAAACCGCAGCATTCATCTGTTCTTTTCAGCTCGATTAGCTCCAATCCTTCAACCTGCGCTAAAAGCTGCTGGGGTTTAGAAAAATATGGCGCAACCAATTCACTCATTTGTGTGAGTAGTAAACCACGCTGTCCATGACAGCTTTGATGTAAACCTACTTTATAAGGAAATTTCGCTTTGAGATTTTTCACTTGTAATACGTCAACCAGAAATTCTACAAGTTCATATACCTTTTTCCGTATTCCTGCCGCCTGATCCTCTGAATTTACCGTATGCAAATGCTCTTTCACATGTAAAACGCAACTTCCTGAGGGGGATACAATATAATCGAACTCCGCAAAATTATCTACAAATAACTGATTACAGTCTCCGGTCAGATGTTCAAAACCAGAATTGGCCATTGGTTGTCCGCAGCAGGTTTGCCCGGCCGGATAAGTCACATCTAATCCCAATTTTTTAAGCAGCTGATAAGTTGCAATACCCGCATTGGGATAAAACTGATCCACATAACAAGGTATAAAAAGACCTATTCTCTTCATAAGGTAAAATATTTGGTAACAGCATCATATTTTAATCCAATGATCAGGTATACATTTCGTATTCCATGTTTTACATGAGCTGTACTGCAATATCAAAAATTAACTGCTGATATGCTAGTCAATCTTTAGAAAACACACAAAGATTAATTCTTTAAAAGTAGAAATTCCTGCCGGGTTAACTGTACCGTACTATCTTGGCCTGCCCTATTAATGTGTATAAAATTATTTCTCCTCAGCCAAACCTTTTTCAATACGGGAATCCGGGATGAACCAAATGATAGCAACCAATACATACAGGGCAAAACTAATCCATGAATTAACCATAGAAAGTGCTATTGCTGTAAGGTATAAGGCAACAGAAATCATCCCCTTGCTGCCTATTCCAATGGCTTTACTCAGATTTGAGTTTTCCCCTTCATGTTTGATCAGCGAATTAGACAGAAGAGAATAAGCAAATGCATTCATCACCATTATGAAGCCGTAAAGTGCTATTGGCCATTGACTAAAATGGTTCTCTCCCATCCATGCAGTAACAAAAGGAATTAAGGAGAGCCAGAACAGCAAATGTAAATTAGCCCATAAAATACGTCCGTTTACAGATTTTGCTGCCTGAAGCATATGATGATGATTATTCCAGTAAATACCTACATAGATAAAACTTAAGATATAACTGATAAATACAGGGATGACCGGGATTAATGCTTTCAGGTCGTCACCGCCATGTGGTACTTTCAATTCCAGTACCATAATTGTAATAATAATGGCAAAAACACCATCACTAAAAGCTTCCATCCTTCCTTTATGCATCATCGTTTTTCAAAATATAGAGTTGAATTTAAAGCAATTAAGGTACCATAATTATTTTACCCGTACTTTTTCTGCTCTCCAGAAAGTCATGAGCCGCTTTTCCATCTGATAATTTAAAAGACGCAGGATCGGACAAAGAAATCTTTTTAGTACTGATCCATTCAAATAACTGGCCTGATCTTTTTATCCGTTCTGCTTTTGAAGTCAGGTAACTCCACAAATCACCGCCTGTGAGGGTTTTGGAACCATCCATCAGCATTCTTGGATCTACAAAAGCAGGATCTCCGCCACTCATCCCAAAAAACACAACCTGTCCGCAATCTTTAGTCACCTCAAAACTATCCTGTAATGTACTGCCGATACTATCATAAACTACGTCCACACCGCCCGCAGCAAATAAAGTGACTTGTTCTTTCCAGTTATCACTGTATAAGTAAACCTGATCAGCTCCGTTTTGCAGAGCGATAGCCGCTTTTTCTTCCGAAGAAGTCAGCCCAATGACTGTACCGCCCAAAATCTTAGTGATTTGTGTGAGCAGCTGCCCCACTCCTCCAGCGACAGCGTGAATTAATACGATCTCTCCGGGTTTAGTGTGATGACTGTCTGTAGCCAGATATTGTGCTGTTAGTCCCTGCAATAAAACTGCAGCGGCAGTTTCAAAACTAATATCTTCTGGTAAGGTTAAAGCATGGCTAACAGGTACTGCGACATATTCTGCATTAGCAAAAGGTACATCTGCAAAAGCAACTCTGTCCCCAATATTGAATTCAGGGTGATTATTCGCATCAGCAACGATGCCGGCACCCTCATAACCAGCAATATAAGGTGGTTCTCCGGTCAGGTGATAATTTCCCTTCCTGCGGTAAATATCCGCAAAGTTCAGGCCTATGGCTTTCATCTCCAGTAATATTTCTCCTTCTTTTAAAACTGGCTGAGGTATTTCTATATAGGCTAATACTTCTGATCCGCCAAAGCTGGAAAACGTTAGTGCTTTCATATTCTTTTATTAAATAACTGCTAATGTATAACAATGGATATAATCTTGTTTAAAAACAATCAGCTGTATTGTAATTTTTAATGTTCAATTAACAGGAATCTATTGTAATTTAGTTTTTTTATAGCTTAAGAAATCCAGAAACTACCATACTATTATTACCTATTATTACCTATTCATGATATTAAACTGTGTGATCATAGAAGATGAAAACCATGCAATTGAATTGCTGACAGATCATATTCAAAACATGCCTAATTTAAGTCTGCTGAAGGTTTACTCGCAGCCTATAACTGCCATGACAGAGATAACTGAAGAAGATAATATTGACATCATTTTCCTAGATATTAATATGCCCGGCATGTCGGGAATGGATCTGGCCAAAATACTAAGACCAAAGACCCGCTTTTTATTATTCACAACGGCTTATCATCAATATGCAGTAGAAGCTTTTGAACTGGAAGCGGATCAGTATATTATAAAACCCGTTACTTTTCCTAAGTTTATAGCAGCGATAGAGAAGATCATTAAGAAAATCGGGAAAAGCCAGTCTACGGTTCTACCCAAATCAGAAATATTCATTAAAACGGGTGTATTAAATAAAGTAACCAAAGTTAATCCCGCAGATGTAGTTTACCTGGAAGCAAGAGATAATTATATTATTGTCCATACCGATAAGGATAGTATTATTACCTATCTTACCTTAAAAGAAGCACTTCATACTTTAAATCAGTTAGATAACCTGCTACAGGTGCAAAAATCATTTGTAATCGCTAAAAACAAGATCGAAATAGTGGAAGGGAATGTGATTATCATGGATAAAGGTATCCAGATTCCTATTGGAAACACTTACCGGAAATCTTTTTTTGATTACGTTAAAAAAAACACAGTAGTTTCTGGACGGGTTAAGCCTCCTAAATCATCATAGCCTGATCAGATCAATATGAAAGCTGCTTTACTTGTTTTCTTAGATAAATATAAATACCATTTTCTAACCTGGAGTGTATTTATCTGCTATGAAATAATTATTAAACGTATAGGTTACGGAGATCAGACACCATTCAAGAACTATATTTTCCATTACACTGTAAATGTCTCGATCTTTTATCTTCATGCAAATTTTCTTCTGAAATGTGATTTAAAGAATAGAAGCAAGGTTTTTAAATATAGTCTGATATTTCTAATTCCCTTTGAACTTTTATTATTTGTCATCTTCAAATACGCTGGTGATTCAATATTTTATCAATATATAGGAGTCAAAGAAACAGCAGGCTTTATAATTGGCTCCAGAAATTACTATATCATGAGTATATGGAGAACCGTTCTTTTTATGGGTTACGGAACAGGGTACTATTTTTTAAAGTATAATCAACAGCAAAAGGATATTGTAGAAAAACTAAAGCAGCAGGAACTTCAGCAAATCATATTGGATAAAGAAATTAAGAATGAACTGATACTGACACAAAATGCTTTACTAAGGGCACAGATCAATCCTCATTTCTTAATTAATACCCTGAGTTATTTATATAATGAGACCCGTAAGCAAACCCCAAAAGCTGCAGAGACTATTTTGTCCCTAACTGATATTATGCAATATGCCTTAAGCAAGGAGGAGTCATCCGGATATATTAAACTTGAAAAAGAAATCTGCCTGATAGAAAACTTTCTTCTTTTGCATCAGACTATCCAGCCAGAGCAAACCCCATTAAAAATAAGCTATAACAAAGAAGCCTTGTCTATTTTGTTCATTCCCCTGCTTTTAATGACGCTAACAGAAAATATCATCAGACACAATCAGTTAAATACCCCACTAAAACCCGCGGAGATCAAAATCAGATACAAGAATTCAATTTTATGCATTGAGACCTCCAACCATGAACCTATAATTGAGCATCCGGATGATCGCGATACTGGCTTAAAAAACATAGTCAAACGGTTATTCCTGGCCTATGGCGAAAATGCTACCTTTTATTCAAATCTTGATACAGAAAATTATTTTTATACCTGTACAAGAGTACAGTTTTAGATTATGAAAAGTCTGATACTTAATTTCGCCAATCAATACAAGTACCATTTCCTGGTATGGGGGCTATTTTTTGCTTACGAAATAATCCTGGTAGGTATGCTGACGGAAAAATTAGCAGCACCGGAAATCTACATATTCCATTATATTTTTTATGTTTTCTTATTTTATTTCCATGCAAATGTCGTCCTCGAATATATTCTGAATTCTCCCAGTAAGGCATTTAGATTTAGCTTATTATTTTTTGTTTTACTGGAACTGGCTGTCTTCATTTGCCTGAAATATGGCTGCGAGGTTATATTCTATAAATATGTGGCGCATATTCTCTTAGAAGAAGATTATAAGGTTGACAAACAACTTATCATTGGTTTTACCTGGAGGCCACTTTATTTTCTGTGTTATAGTACTGGGTATTACTTTTTAGTCCATAGCCAGCGTCAGAGCCAGCTTGTAGCCGAAATGCAACAACAAGAATTAAACAGGATTATCCAGGAGAAGGAAATTAAGAATGAGCTGATTTTAACTCAGAATGCCTTTTTGAAAGCGCAGATCAATCCTGATTTCTTAATTAATGTGCTCAACTATTTACATCATGAGACCCTGCAGACCTCGCCAAAAGCTGCAGAAAGCATTCTCTCTTTGTCAGACATTATGAAGTATGCTTTAAGTACGGAAGCAGCATCTGGAAATGTCTTACTGGAGAATGAGATCAGGCTTATAGAAACTTTTCTTCTTTTACATCAGGCAAGACAAGTACACCAGGCAGAATTAAAGTTAACCTATAATCAGGCTTGTTTACCTATCAGGTTTGTCCCCCTGATACTTATGACGCTAACGGAGAATATTTTAAAACATGGCCAGCTTAATGACCCAAATAAACCTGCCGAAATTAAAATAAACTATGAAAATTCAGTCCTCCGTATCGAAACATCAAATTACGAATCCAGCAGTAGCCAGATTCCCGGTCATGGTATTGGTTTAAGAAATATTAAAGAGCGCCTGTCACTGGCTTACGGAGAATCCGCTTCTTTTAATTATCATCTCGATTCAAAACGTTATTTTAATACTTCTATTGTAATCCAGATTTAAGCTCCCCGATAAAATGAACGGTATTATTCTTGCTTTCCTGAAAAAATATAAATACCACTTTCTGGTCTGGAGCGTCTTCGTTGCCTACGAGATATTTATACGCTGGCTGCATGGTCCTGAAATGGCTCCCGCTATAGTGTATATCGTTGCTTATACTCTGGGTATTTCCATTTTTTATCTTCATGCACATGTCATACTCAAATATACACTGGAGACAAAAAGCAAATTGCTTAAGTATGGCCTGCCGCTATTCATCCTGGTTGAAATCCTTTTTTATCTTGTCATAGAATATCTGATCAGAAAATATATTTATGAATATATAAGACTTAAAAGCACTGAATTAACCAAGCCTGTCCACCTATATATCTTTGCAAAGATCTGGAGATATATTTATGCAATAGGCCTTAGCACAGGTTATTATTTTTTTCTGCATGATCTTCGGCAAAGACAGCAGGTGAAGAAAATGAAACAACAGAAGCTTAAAACAATTTTATTAGAAAAAGAAATTAAGAATGAGCTGATATTAACTCAAAATGCTTTACTGAGAGCGCAGATCAATCCACATTTCTTACTGAATACCCTCAGTTATTTATACAATGAGACGCGCAAATTAGCACCAAAAGCAGCCGAAAGGATTCTTTCTTTATCTGATATTATGCAATATGCTTTAAGTAAAGAGGCGTCTTCCGAATATGTGACCCTGGAGAGTGAAATTAAACTGATAGAGAATTTTCTTTTTTTATATCAGTCAAGACAGGCCTATAAAATGCAATTGAACCTGTCTTATAATAGTGAAGCGCTATCTGTTATTTTTATCCCCCTGATCCTGATGTCACTTACTGAAAATATGATTAAACACGGTCAGCTTGATAACCCGCTGAAACCTGCGGAGATTAAGATAGTTTATGATAACGCTGCCTTATATATTAATACGTCAAACCCGGAAGCGATGAAGAATCCGGTTTCCAATTATAATACAGGCTTAAAAAACATCAGCAACAGGCTAGCAATGGCTTATGGAGAAAAGGTAGTCTTCAACTCTCACCTTGATTCACAAAATTATTTTCACACTTATATCAAACTTGAATTAAACTGATGACTGATTCCTTGCTGAACTTCTTAAGTAAATATAAATACCATTTTATAGTATGGGGTATTTATACAGCCTATGAAGTAATCTTTACAGGAATACTTGCCGGGAAATTCACCACTATAGATTATTATATTTTTTATAGCACTTTTTACATCCCCCTATTTTATTTTCATGCAAATGTCTTATTAAAATATACTTTGCAGAATAGAAAGGGTGTCAGGCCGATTCTTTTATTCTTTGCTGTTTTAATTGAACTGGCACTTTTTATCTTATTAAAACATGGTTCTGAAATATTAGTTCAGAGATATTTAAAGCATAATATGCAGTACGGACAACATATCACCCTGACCAATTTGGCAGAAATGGTGTGGAGACCCATGTACTTTCTGGGTTATAGTACAGGATATTATTTTCTTAAACGTGTCCGTCTCCAAAGACAACTGGTGGAAGAAATGCAGGAACAGGAACTTAAAAATCTGATACAGGAAAAAGAAATTAAGAATGAACTGATATTAACTCAAAACGCATTCCTCAGGTCACAGATCAATCAGGATTTCCTGCTCAACACTTTGAGTTCTTTGTATGATGAAACGCGTGAATCTGCTCCTAAAGCAGCAGAAAGTATTCTCTCCTTAGCTGATATTATGCAATACGCACTCAGTAAAGAAGCCTCATCCGGATTTGTAAAATTGGAAAAAGAGATCAGCCTGATCGAGAACTTTCTTCTTTTACACCAGGCAAGACAGGTACATCAGCCGCAATTTAAATTTTCTTATACAAAGGAATCCCTGTCTATCTCTTTTATTCCCCTGGTACTCATGACGCTGACAGAGAATATCTTAAAGCATGGTAAACTGGATGATCCAACGCAATCTGCTGAAATTAAGATAACTTATGCAAATTCTATCCTGTGTATTGAAACCTCAAACAAAGAATCTGGCCACAGTAAGATACCCAGTCATGGTATTGGCCTGAAGAATATCAAAGAACGCCTTTATTTAGCTTATGGAGATGCGGCATCTTTTAACTATCACCTGGATTCAAAGAACTATTTTTATGCCTCCATTGAGGTGCAGACCTAAGCCATTCTATATTTAAAAAAATGAAGGATACCCCTTTCTTAAACAAATACAAATATCATTTTCTGGTCTGGAGCATCTTTATTGCTTATGAACTGATTATGGAACGATTTATCGGACTTAGACTAAGCGCTGTAAAAGAGTATATCTTTGCCTATTCTCTAGGTATCTTCTTCTTTTATTTTCACGCTCATATCCTGCTTACCTATGCAGTGAACACAAAAAGAGCATTTTTTAAATACAGTATTCCACTCTTAATTCTAATTGAACTTACTGCCTATTTAATCATCAGTTTCTTTGGTGAAAAATATCTCTATACACTCAGAGATGCAAGCTATGCTAACGAAGAACCACTGTCACTCAAACTATTGATCATTACAAAAGTGTGGCGGGGAACTTATTTTATAGGTCTCAGTACTGCTTATTATTTTTTTAAACGTAATCTGCAGCAAAAACAGCAGATCAAAAGAATGAGGCAGCAGGAGCTTAAAACAATTCTGTTAGAGAAAGAGGTCAAGAATGAGTTAATGCTCACTCAAAATGCGATCCTGAGAGCGCAAATCAACCCGCATTTCTTAATTAATACATTAAGTTATCTCTATAATGAGACCCGGAGATCAGCACCAAAAGCGGCTGATAGTATTTTGTCTTTATCTGATATTATGCAATATGCTTTGAGTAAGGAAATCTCGTCCGGACAGGTGAAACTCGAAAATGAAATTAGCCTCCTGGAAAGCTTTCTTCTTTTACATCAGGCCAAACAAACCTATCAGGTACACCTGGAATTATCTTATACCAATGACGCTTTAACACTTCATATTATTCCGCTGATACTTATGGCGCTTACTGAAATCATCATTAAATATGGTCAGCTCGACAATCCTCATCAACCTGCAAAACTCCGTATAAACGTAGATAATTCAATCTTATATATTCAAACTGCTCACTATGAAGTTGCCGGGAACCAAATTTCATTCTACGACT
This sequence comes from Pedobacter cryoconitis, assembly GCF_014200605.1. GTDB lineage: Bacteria > Bacteroidota > Bacteroidia > Sphingobacteriales > Sphingobacteriaceae > Pedobacter > Pedobacter cryoconitis_B. The sequence continues at coordinate 30,552 of NZ_JACHCE010000002.1, forward strand.
CAGGCCTGAAAAACATCCGTACCAGATTGTCAATGGCTTATGAAGAAAAAGTCGGCTTTCACTATCACCGCGATTCACAAAATTACTTTCATACGCATATCCAATTGCAATTTTAAGCCATGATGACTGACCTGCTCATTTTTTTGAAAAAATACAAATACCACTTCCTCGCCTGGGGTATCTATCTCACTTATGAAATAGTTTTTCTATGGTTGTTATTGGGCGCATTTGCAACACCCGGAGCCTATGTATTTACTTACTTTTTTTATATCTTATCGTTCTATTTCCATGCCGAAATACTCTTGAAATATACGCTGGAAAGCCCAAACAAGCTTTTCAAATATAGTTTACCCCTTTTAATATTAATTGAAATATTGCTCTTTGTCTATATCAAACAACAATCAGACCTGCTGTTTTACAAGAATTCGGATACCAGTAATTTAAAGGGATACGAATTCTGTATAACCAGTTTATCAACTATAACTTACCGGTTTATTTATTTTATGTTCTATGGAACCGGATATTATTTTTTATTACGTATCCGCAAACAAAGACAGCTGGTAGAAGAAATGGAAGAGCAGGAACTTAAAAACCTGATTCTGGAAAAAGAAATTAAAAGTGAGCTGGTTATTACACAGAATACGTTTCTCAGATCACAGATTAATCCTGACTTTTTGATTAATACTTTAGCTTATTTATACAATGAGACTCTTGAATCTGCGCCAACAGCTGCTGAAAGTATTCAGTCTTTATCTGATATTATGCAATATGCATTAAGTAAAGAGGCCTCATCGGGCTTTGTAAAACTGGAAAAGGAAATTAGCCTGATAGAGAACTTTCTTCTTTTACATCAGGCAAGACAGGTAAATCAGGCACAATTAAAATTCACGTATAATAAAGAGTCTCTTGCTATGGATTTTATACCGCTGATATTAATGACACTGACAGAGAATATCTTAAAACATGGTCAGCTTAATGATCCGGAAAGACCCGCCGAAATAAAAATAAACTACGCTAATTCTATTTTGAGTATTGAGACCTCAAACCGGCAAGTCACTAATAGCGCACTACCAAGCTATGGTATTGGGGTAAAGAATATAAAAGACCGCCTCTCCATAGCTTATGGAGAAGCTGCCACTTTTGATTATTATCTTGATCCACAAAGAAATTTCCACGCCTCTATTCAGGTCCGGATACAAAATAGTTCCTCTAAAACAAATATGTCCCATCTTCAGGTACCACATATCTAAAAGATAAATTATGCTGTCTATTGAATTTTGGATCTGTGCTCGGCTTTCTGTACCATGATTGGCCGCTTCAAGGTGAACAATATAAATACTTGCTTTAGCAGCATAATCACAAACTTTCAGTATATCAACCAAAGGGTTCCTTAGCTTAGTATTTGTATTCATAAAAGGTTCATAAATACCTTTTGGAGCCAGTGGAAAGCTATCATACTTTATTATTTATTTGATCAGGAAAGAACTGCAGACGTTCCTGTTAAAGGTCTATTACAAGCTCTCTGATAAAGGCAAAGCCCTTGCTCCGGTTTAAGTGCTCTGGAGTTATGGGCTAATGAGTATGCGCAGCAAGAGGTGGATTTATTGAGCTCAGGATAAATAGCTTTACCAGCTATTTCTTTTTCAGCACATAAACTTTACTTTTTCCACCACCAAAACTAAGGTCTAAATACGGTGAAGACCAGGTATAACTTTTATTTTCATTTACAATTGTCCCGAAATCTTTCGTTTTGTCTAATACAGCACTTTCAGTATGACCAGCTGCATTCAGATAGTCCAGCATCAATGCACCGCCATTCTCTTTTCCTGAAAGCTGATAGGTCTGATCTATCTGATAACCTTCAGCATGATATATAATAGAATCTTTTGTAATCAAAAGTGATACTTTCTGCTGTTCCCGCCAGTCTTCTTTATCTTCATTTGTAGTAAAACTATAAGTTCCATACCACTTTTCAGAGATTTTACCTGCGGTGGAAACTTTAGTGGGCTTAACCGTTAACTGGGTAACCTGTTTTTGAATAAAACCGTCCCTCCAGGTTTGTTCTTTAGTATGATCTGTACTGGTCACACTCACAGAATCTATAAGGCTCCATTTTCGACTTTTACTATCATAAGTGTATAAATCTTCAGCAAAATCATCCTTCTGATAATAAACAGGATCACCAGTCTTATTATAATTCAGATATTTTTTATCAATTACATATACATAAATATTAAAATCTTCTTTCAGCTGCGCTATACTAAGGTTATTCACTTTCTTTGTTTCACTCACGCTATTATCTTCATTGATATTCAGCGCTTTTTTCGGAATCAGATAAGTGATCAGGTTACCAAAAGTATTCTCTCCTTTAGGATTATAAAGACACCCTGCATCAGCAGTTAAAAAGTAGTTCTCCTCATAAGTGTAGTTCTTACATTTCAGTATCCTATCAAAGTCTGGTGAAGTTATTTCAGCAACTACATGATCTTTTCCTTTAGATTCTGAAGTATTCTGACAACTAAACAGAAAAAAAACAAGTGCAAAAAGCAGCAGGGGTTTCATTTTTGAAATATTCATTTATTTTAAGCTAATAATTGTAATGTAATTTATAATTTTTTCGTGTAATTCTTAGGTCTGAAATATCCTTTAAAACCTGCGTGTCCGTATAACGCTCCCCCCAATCTTTTATATTTCGCCGTCCTTGAACAACCTTTGCCGGCATATCCGCCGTTTTTAACCTGGTTGCTTTCACTTACTGCCCCTCCACTTCCAATAGCTTCCAGAATAGTCACGATATCGCCTTTAGCATCGTACTCGTAAACAATTCCGGTATGCCCTGAACCATCAGATTCCCTGAAAACAAAGATGTCTCCCCTTTGCGGTTTGAAATCTTCGGCCGTACTGCCTGCAACAAGATCAATATTTGTACTTCCTATAGCCGTTCTAAAATCACTTTGCGTAGTCATTACTCCTGTATAAAGTGCCGAATAAGTTGGCATCACGCCTAGTTTATAAAGATAAATTGCGACCGTCTCTGAGCAATCCAGCTTTTTAAGCCCTTCTTCTGAAAGAGAATCTCTCACACCAGACTGACTGTATGGAATATGCTGATCCACCAGTTTTTTCATTTCCTCTAAAACCCCATCTCCAGACTGGTCATTATTCGGTTTTGGAACAGCCCCGCAACTAAATGTACTTTCTTTAAGCCCCAGCCCTTCTGTATACAAACTTTGTATCGCCAGTGCGACTTCCCATACATAAGTCTTCCCGCCTTCCTTTGGCCCCCTTACCTTTACCTTCTTTCCTTTTCTGATTTTTTCTACAAACTCATCATCTTCCTTAAAAAAAGCAGGATTGTTCCGGTAAGCTTTCCCTTCTAAAACGACATAATCTTTTTCGCTGCCATGTCCGCATGCCGCGGGATATAAAACCGCCAGGTACAGATCTGCAAGCGTTTTATATTTATCTTTTTTACCAATCAGGAATTTCTGAACATAGTCCATCTGCTCAACAAAAGTCATCTTAACCAGTTTAGCCTGTGTAGTACCTACAGTCTCTGCAGCGGCAGCCCCAAATTGAATTAAGCCTACATATCCAATCCCATTATCAATCGAAGGGCTAAAAGTCCTGGAGGTCTCCAAAGCCATCACGCTCATGAGCCAATTTGGATCTATTCCTAAATTCTTAGCAACCTCCACGACCTTTTTCCTCTCAGCACAGGTAATTTTATTACCCCAGACCAGATCCTGATCTTTACAGAAACATTTTCCTGCTGTCTGACCGGGAGGCATTTTATTAACCCCTGCCATTGCTTTTCCACCATTTGCTGCAACGGCTTCTTTATACACAATCAGTGAACTATTCAATCCCTTAGTTTTCACCCCGTCTACCACTACATAAAAACTATGTAGATTATCACTGAGACTGCTCCCCCAACTTTTATCTAAAACAAAATCAAACTGGATCAGTCCGCCATTCACTATCGGATAGGTCTTATCATGAACAGACGTATCAGGATAAAGCCCATCAATCCCAAACAAGCGCTCTTTGCGCAGGATTTTAACTCTGGCACTGGAAACAGGAAGGTTTCTTGTCCGTATCCTGCATTTCAGGGCGTCTCCGTATTCTGCTCTCATCACAGGTTTACCTGCTTTTAGAAATTCAATACTGACAAGCTGTTCTCCGGTAACCAATTGCAATTTCTTTTGCGGCTGTAAAACCCCGGTATTCACGATATTGTAATCCTTACTCTGGCAATTCACTTTGAAATAGAAATAAGTGCCTTCCTGAAGCGCTTTACCGTATTTACTGCGTAAGGGTGTAAAATCATATCCTTTTAGGTCAACGATCTGGCTTTCCGGAATCTTCAAGCCAGTGATTACATGCAGTGGTTTCGGTTTGTTCTCTTTGTCCAGATACCCATATTCCAGATCAAAAACCAATCCCTCTGCCGACCTGAAAACCATGGCGGCATGATTAGGCTCATCCCAACCTGTTTTGTCCTTTGCCCCGCCTTCCGGATATTCCCACTGTGCAGTAACCAGCACAGGCATTGCTATAGTAATCTTAACAGCTACCTTAGGCGAAGCCTGAACCATAAAAGGCTGTATTGTAAACTCGCCAGGCTGCTCAAATACATACTCGATAGTTTCACCGGTTTTCGAGCTGAATTCAGCGACCAGCTTACCCTGTGCATCTGTACATTGCCATTTGACTAATGCTTTCTCTGTTTCACGCGCAGGCGATATCCTGAACCGGTCTTTTACCGTGAATTTAATACTGTCTTTTACACGGCCACTTGTTTTAGAGGCACCGACAGATTCAATGCCGTTCTTTAAGGCTTCTATAACTTTGGACTGTTTGGCTACACCATTAAAATAGGCCGTGACGACATAACTGGTATCGTCATTACAAGTAACCTGCGTTGAAGGACCTGTCAGATTTGATAATACGGGTACTCCCGTCCCTTTACTTTTAGTTACAGTCCAGCTGATTGTCTCTGTATTCCCTGGTAAAGAAATGCCGGGAAAAAGACTTTTCAATCTAAATTCAATTGGTTCACCCACCCTTACCTTCTGACTGCCATCTGCAGTGGTAACCGTATCAATTTCATTTGCTTTAATATGGAAGGGCTTAGTTACTTTTTTATCACCCGCTTTTTTACCATAAGCTTCAATCAGATAGGTACCCGGCTCTTTGAAGGTAACTGTAATTTTTTCTCCTGCATCTGTCCTGAGCTGCATAGGCTGCCCTTTTGCATCATAAATAATCCAGTTAACACCTTGTTTCTGTGCATCAGTAGGATTGCCGTTAAAATTGGCTTTAAATTCTATGGGCGTATTGAGCGGCTGGTCTTTACCATATAAAACCGGTTCTACAGATTTTACACTTGCCCCATCTTCATCAGTCTGATTGGCTGCCTCTTTAGTCTGTATAATTTCTTCTGTAACCAAAGGGCCTGCAGCCGCCCATGCACCAGCATTTGCCCTCTCCACTTCCTGAGTGGTTACATTAGCCTGCTGCCCATGCTGAACAATCCTGATATTACCACCTTTAGCTGTGCAGATCGCTGTACTTTTTTCCGTAAGTACATAAGCCCCGCCAGGTAATTCAACATGATCGTAATAGTCTTTCCATTCATATTTTCCGGTACAGGGAACAGGATGATTCGGATTAGGAACTTTACACTGCCCAAAATTAAGGTTAGGAAGTGCATTTTCTTTATTGGTCGCTAATAATTTTGATTCCCCGTTATCATTGATCACATATTTATTATGACTCAATACTTTTAATTCTTTTGGCGAAGGATCAGCTGCTTTATCACAGGTGCATTTAGCGCCATGACAAACCAATAGCTCTGCAGGTGCAGAACTCTCTTCTCCAGCTGCCGGTGGTTCTGCCGCATGAGTTTCCTGAGCTCCGCTTTGGGGCCCGGATGACGGACCGGTACCTTTAGCACTCTCTTTTTCGCTTATAGTTTCTGGTTCTGTACTCCACATAGCAAATAGTATTAGATCGACTTTAGGTTTATTTTCATTATTTTTTCATAGCCAGATCCGGTAGTCAGGGCATAAGTACTCTCCAATGAAGAACACCAGCCAGTTTCTTTACTTACCAGAAAAGAACCGCTTCCTGTAATTTCAGGTTTCCCTTCAGCATCACTGCCTGTTTTAATTTTAATCCAATGGTTCAGCTTTTCACCAAGTTCATTTCCCGTCCATTTTGAAGCAAACCTGAGCTGGTAATAGTCAGCTGATGATTTCATACTCCAACGCTCCTGAAGTTTTACCACTTCTGGCAATAAGCCATATAAATTGCGCTGCAGCTGATTTATACCGGAGTCAAACTTCAATTCATAGATATTTCTGAAATATTCATTTAAAAACAAGTCTTCCATAACCTGAGGGAATAAATTGGGCGAAGGAAGCATTTTAAGATCTACCTTAGTCAGCATCTCATCTACCCAGTCTCCGGTAAAAGAATCAGCTAAGAGCTCACGGAGCATAAGCCACCTTTTCCAAAGCTCATCTTGTTTCTCCAGGGATACAGGCATACCTTTATGTCCGATCTTAAAGTTCAAATGATATAATGCATTGGATACCTGCTGAACAAAAGCATCTGCACGATTCTCTGGCAGATGATGTACTGGTGCTGTTTCCCGGATAACTTTAATACCTTGTTCTCCAGACCAGAAAGACGATTTTTCAGGGATGATATCTACATAAGTAAGCCTGATCAGATTTTTATAATCCTGACCTTTCTTCTCTGTGATTTCGGAGGTAAACATCATTTTGAGCGTCTTTTGCAGCGCTTTATAAGGGATTCCGGTACTCATTTTTCTTTAATTATAAATTGATTTACCGTTTTTAGCTATTGAATTTGGCCTGTCGCTATTAAAGGGCTTACCATCCATCTCATAGCTTTCCTGACATAACAATACGCCATGATCCACCTCAATCGTATTACTGGCAAAACCAGCAATTACATGCTTTTCCTGGCCTATACCAATTAGTATTGTATCTTGTTTTTGCACTAAAGTATGTGCTGAACCTATCCCATAAAGATCCAGATCAACTGACTGATCCGGATGTATAGTTTTTTTAAGTCCAAGCTCTGTTTTTATCGTCTGTCCATTTCGCCTGAGTTCTACTATAACATCCTTAATACTGGATGAATCCCGGCCTGTAAGAGAGATTAAAGGTATTTCGTAATACTTTTTACTTTGACAGTTCGCAGTAACCTGTTCATTAAACTTATTATCGTCGTGTTTTTTATAAGCATAGAGACCAATGGCTGCGATAACCACAATACCAAGCGCAGCCGCCCACTTATTTCTTGATTTTGTAGTAGCCATAGAAATTTGAGTTAAAAACTGCTTTACTGAATGTATCAGCGGGTACCAGTTTACCCCAGCTGAAATAATTAAAGGAACATTCCTTCATCTTCTCATCAATACATAGATTGCCCTCAAAAACTATATAATGCCAGTTGGTCAGATTGATCCAGCTGTCTTTTTTTGAAAGCATATTTGAATTAATGAGCATGATAATCTGGTATCCCTGATTATATTCTTCCTGCATGGTCGTTAATATTTCAGGATATTTGTCAATTGTAGAAATTGCTGTATTGTCGATAATGGTGGTATATCCCATCAGCTCTTTCATAAGCTTTAACATTACTGAACCCCAGTTAATGGCAGAAACAGTCTCTCCGCTTTTACCACTATACCCTAAATTACTTTCACTGCTGCGGGTACTGGCCAAAACGATCCAGTCAACCTTAGGCATCAATAGGGGAACTTTCAATTTAGTTCCGCTGCTATATTCCCTGATCGCGGGATAATCCTCATTTTCAGCAAGAGGGGCCATTTCATACATCGAGCTGGCAGGCTTTATCGTATAGTTATTGAGTTTAATTTCACCTTTCTGGTGCAGTTCAAGCGCTATCTTTTCAAAATCAGCCGGAGCCACTCTTAAAAAAACATAATAAATAGCTGCCATACCACACAAAGAGGTGTTATTCTGATCAATTAAATAATTGCGTTTTAAACGCTCGGCAAGTTCATTTTTGATGTCCTGTCTGGAAAAATACCTGAATCTGTAATGTACCCAGGTTGTGACTGACCCTCCGCTTTCTTTACTGTTTATATAGGCGTAAATAGTAAGGTTACGCCCGCAAAGACCAGGATCCAGCAGAGAAACACCTATTTTTTTACCAGTATGACCATCCAGATCACCTTCTACTTTTCCATTTTCTCCTTCATAACTATATGCCCATTTTATGGTAGAAAAATCAGTAGGTATCTTTCCGTTTTTAAACAGCGTAGCTTCAAAAACGTAAGCCCCGCCGAAAATCAAACCATCTACCAAAGGTCCGGTTCCCTCTGCATTATAACCTTTTTCCAGTTTAGATTTAGTGGCCACGACTTCAACTTCATATTCGTCTGACCCCTTTTCAGGTGGGGTGTAGTTGTCGTATTTAACCTTTTGATTACTTTGTAATCCCATCTCTTTAATGGCACTAAACTCCATATCCCCATCAGTAGCAAACCACCTGGAGCTACCTGAAGTTTCTGAAAGGTTTTTAGAGAAATATTTGATACTGCTCATAATCGTGGTTTAAAACAATTTAACATTACCACCACTTTTATTGATAATCTGCTTTGAGCTATGGAGCTCAATGTTCTCTTTGGTACTGTTGACATTGATCCTTTCGGCTGTTTTCTCTATATGGCTTGCCGTTTTACTGATATTATCATTGGCTACCATCGTAATATTTTCTGCTGCAATGATCTGATCTTTACCCGAATGCAGCGTAGTATTTTCACCAGCAGAAGCATTGATATTATCACCAGCAGTAAAACTAATGTCCTCCTGGGCGCTGATTTCTATATTTTTAGCATGAATACGAATAAATTCAGGAGCAGTGATATCGATACTGGAAGCGTTGGTATCAAACCGGATAATATTATTGTTCTTATCAGTAATGGTAATCGTTTCTTTGCCGTCTGTATCATCAAATTCTACCAGGTGACCACTGCGGGTAGAGATAGATTTTTTAATATTATTGACATCACCACCAGCTCCTGTTTTCCCGTTAAAAATACTTCCCATGACGAACGGCCGGTCCGGATCATTATGTCTGAATCCCAGAATTACCTGATCACCTGTTTCAGGAATAAATACCTGTCCCCTGTTCCGGCTAAACTGGTCACTTGAACCTGCATCAGGAGTTAAGACACGAATCCAGTCTGTCGTTTGATTGTTCTTTTGCCAAAGCATCTGCACTCTGACTCTTCCCATTTGTTTGGGATCGGCATTATCGGTTACAATACCGACCTGAGATACCGCTTCAGGACTTTTCACGTTGTGGTTTGGAACAACATTAACCTCTGCTGAGATCCCTTTAAAGGTGTTTTTATAACGGCCTACATCATTGATAAAGTGAGAAATCTCTGTGATCAGGTACTTACCAAATTCATCCTTATTAAATAACCCGTCAAGCCCTTTTCTGGAAACGTGGATTTCAGCAATATTACCTATACTCAAAGCCGCATTCGTACTTTCTCCGGTTACATCCGAAAGATTGGCTGCATCAGCAGCTGCATGTCTGCTGGTCAATTCATCGAGCTGCTGCTTAGTTTTAACTCTGGGTTTGATTGGATAATTAGCTCTGTCGTTAAAAATATCTGAGCTTTTGCCAACTCCAAATTCTGCATACTGGTTTAGTCCTTCGTGAGCTGCGGGACTATCTGCATTAATCATTTTATCTTCTTCCGAATTGTAAGAAAAATAAGAGAAATTAAGTGTTTTAATTCTCACAGCGGTCCTCATTAGGCTAAGGTCTTGTCCATGTACCAGGCTGACTGTTTTCTGATCATCAGGCTTACCAAAGTGCAATACTTTGCCATCATAGTAGAAGAAATCACCATACTCAGCACTGAGCCTGTTTAAAAACCCGAAGTTACTTTCCTTAAACTGGGTAAGATATGGAATGGTTTCTTTATAGGCTGGCGCAATGTTGACGTCCAGATCGTTGACCGGTACTGACTTGACAGTTTGCTTAACCACATTGGCCAGGCTGGTTTCATTAAAAGAATATAAACGCGTTCCTGTTTCCAATAAAATCGTCGGGGAATACCCTTTTACAACCAGATTACCTCTTAGACCGTGATTCTGCTCTAACCCAACCTCGCAGATAATTCCTTTGAAGTTCATAGTGCCGAAATCAAGACTCAGCACGAACGGCTTACCAATCCATCCTTGTGACTGATCAATTTTATAAGACCCGGTTTCCTCAATGACATCATGATTCAGAACGATTTCAAATTCATGATGCTGGTTAAAGGATTGTGTGATTTTTATTGAAGTGTAATAAAGGATATCTTGTTCCGCAATTTGCAATTCGACGTGAACTTTATGCTCCATGAGTGAAAAGGTTAATTTGGTTAATTATCGTTTTAAATACCTGTGTACAATACAATTATAAATTTCGACTTGCACAAATATTTAGCCAGTTACTCAAGATTCACATTAAATTTAAAACAAAAAACCCCACATTAAATTAACAAACCGGATAAACATGTATTTTAGGTGGTTTAGGGCACTAATGCCTATAAATCAGATCCATAGGAGTCGCAGGACAAATACGAATTACAGATCAGATTTATAGACATTATGTTGCTAAAAAAGCACATATAGATGTATTAACGAACAGACCTTCCATTTACATTATGGAGTTTTGGTAGATTTTATACCCTTCCTGTAGGCCGCGATTATCTTTTTAAATCGGATTTAAAGCCGTAATCAATACAGATTAATGATTCCTCGTAATTTAATCATCCCATAAGTTGAAGACTATTAAACGTCAAACGGATGAAATGACAGGCTTTGATTTACTCAGAAAAGATGGGTATTGCCACAGGATTTAGCTAAAGATTATTCTTCCCCAATTTAGCGAAATCCCCAGGTATAAAATGGATTATTGCAAATAAAGTTCAGGGAATAATTGGGTCTTTGTAAATTACAAGCTTTAACAAAATATATGGATGAACTTATAAATAGTTTGCTCAAATACAATAGGCTAACCAAAGAGGATATCGAACTGATCAAAAGTAGGGTACAGGTAAAATACTTAAAAAAGGAGATTTTTTTTGGAAGCCGGCAAGATAGCCAGGGAGATCGGATTTGTCAATGATGGTGTTTTAACAGTAAAAAACCATCTGAAGTCAGTTTCACCTCTGTTGCGCATTCCGAATTATTGTTTTTTTCAGAAAAGGCCATAAATGAACTTGCAGACGCAATTCCGTTATTGAACCCGCTTATTATTCAAATATCATTGACTATATTGGATAATAAATTTAAAATAAGCGACAACATGCTCAGACAGGACGAAAAAACAAGATACTTTGATTTTTTGAAAATATATCCCGGTCTGGCTAATCAGATTCCTTTGTCAGCGCTGGCCTCATATCTGGGTATCAGACAGTTTTCGTTAAGCAGGATAAGAAAAAATACCTTTTAGTTTTTGTCATTTGGCAAAAACTAAAAGGTTCGTTAGGTCTAATTTTGATGGATAATTAAGAAAATATGTCAAAGAACCAATTGTCTGAAAATAAAATAAACCAGGCTGATATCAGTAACTGGAGAGCATGGCCATTCAACCGATCGGCCTTTCACAAGGTAAATGAATTTATCACAACAGAAGTCGTGGAAAACGATGCCACGTTTACCAGTGAACTAAAAAATACGCCAAATCCTGACATAGAGAGTATTTTGCGGCCCCACCTTTCTGATATGGAAACCGATTCTATCGTGATACTGCATAAGGGCGAAGTCGCCTATGAGTACTATGCAAATGAAAATGAGCGGCAAACACCGCATATCCTGATGTCAGCTACCAAATCGGTTGTCGGATTAATTGCCGGCATGCTTGAAAGCAAAGGTTATATTGACCTGAACGCCTTCGCTTCAGTCTATATCCCACAGATTATAGGGACTGTTTATGAGCAGGTAACATTGCAGGAGCTGCTTGACATGCGTACGGGAGTTATATTCAATAAAACTCAGCAGGAGACTTATGACCTGGCCACAAATTGGGTGCCGATACCAAGTGGGTGTAATCAGTTAAATCTATTAGATTTTTTTTCAAGCTTAAAAGACGCTGAAAAAATAAAAGATGACCCTTTTAGGTATGTATCTGCAAATTATGATCTTTTGGGGCTGGTGATCGAAAGGGCGACAGGAAAAAAAATGAATTCGATATTGAGTGAGTTTTTATGGAAGCCAATTGGTGCTCAGAGCGACGCTTACCTGACCGTCGACATAGATAGATTCCCGAGATCTACAGGTGGTTTTTGCACAACGATTATGGATTTTGCTAGAATAGGTCAGCTCATTGCAAATGGCGGCACATTAAACTCAAAACAGATTATTCCAATTTCGGTAATTGAGGATATCATGAACAATGGTGATCATGAGGCCTGGAGGGATGGCCAATGGGGTAAAATGTGGTTGCCGATAAGCAATCAGATGAGTTATCGCAATGGGTGGTATGTTGATAATAAAGAGCCAAAAATGTTATTTGCAATGGGTGTTTTCGGACAGAATCTATTTATTGACCGGGCCAATAATATTGTGATAGCCAAATTCTCATCATGGAAAGAAGAGACGGATTACCGTGCATTAGCCCTGACCCATCAGCTGGTAGGCAAAATCAGAAATTCGCTGATGGCTTAAATTATTAAGGACATCGATACCCGGACAAAATAGGACAGGCTAAGTTCTTTTGGACCATTTTATACCGTGGTGAAAATTATAGAAGTTGTGGGTATTTATCTGAATATTGCTAAAAAAAGCCTGTAGATTAAATATCTACAGGCTTTTAACCATTTTAATGGTGTTTGTTGCGGAGAGAGAGGGATTCGAACCCTCGATACCCTTTTGAGGTATACACACTTTCCAGGCGTGCTCCTTCAACCACTCGGACACCTCTCCTGTTCGGGGATGCAAAAGTAGTATTTTTTTTGATTGTTAAATTGGAGCCTGCCTGATTTTTTACAAATTAATCAATCACAGTAACTTTTACCATGTTTGTTTTGCCTTTACTTTCCATTGGAATTGCAGCAGTATTGATTAAAGTATCTCCTTTTTTGATCAGTTTCATTTTTACCAACAGACTGTTTACATCTAAAATAGTCTCATCAGTACTTTCAAACTTATCGTAAAAGAACGCCTGAACACCCCAGACTAAGCTTAAAGTATTTAATAACTGTTTGTTATTTGTGAAAATATAAGTTAATGCTTTTGGTCTGTGTGCTGAGATTTCGAAAGCAGTATAACCACTTACAGTCATAGAAACGATACCTACAGCATTCGTTCTGTTCGCTAAAATACAAGCAGAATCACAAATTGCATCACTTAAGAAAGTTGGAGAATCTGCTTTTAAAGCCTTATCGATGTGGAAAGGGTAGCTGTTTGCTTCAATATTCTGAATGATTTTTTGCATCGTTTCAATAACGATCAGAGGAAACTCTCCTACTGAAGTTTCTCCGCTCAACATTACTGCATCTGCACCATCCAATACTGAATTAGCTACGTCATTCACCTCAGCACGTGTTGGTCTTGGTGTAGTAATCATACTTTCCAGCATCTGGGTAGCAATAATTACAGGTTTAGAAGCAGCAATACATTTCTCAACGATCATTTTTTGCAACAAAGGAACTTCTTCCATTGGCATTTCAACACCAAGGTCACCACGGGCAACCATGATACCGTCCGAAACAGCAATGATTTCATCAATGTTATCAATAGCTTCAGGCTTTTCAATTTTAGCAATTACTCTTGCGCCTTTACCTCTTTGTTTGATAATATCTTTTAATTCAATGATGTCTGCAGCATTACGAACAAAGGAAAGACCGATCCAGTCTACGTCATTTTCTAATACGAACTCAAGGTTTTTACGATCTTCAACAGTTAAAGAAGGAATAGAAACTTTAGTATTTGGTAAGTTTACACCTTTTCTTGAAGTTAAGATACCACCATGAACAACTTCACAAACAACCTCATCTTCGTAGTTTGTTTCAATCACTCTCATTTGCAGTTTTCCATCATCTAAAAGGATGATTTCTCCTGGTTTAACATCTTTAGGGAAGCTAGTATAAGTAATATAAATACGTTCTTCATTACCGATGCATTCTTTAGTAGTGATGATTGTACGCGTTCCATTAACTAAGTGTATACCACCATCTTTAACAATTCCGATCCTGATTTTAGGGCCTTGTAAATCAGCCAAAATACCAACATTATAGTTGTGTTTTTTGTTGATTGCACGAATCGTATCCAGGACTTCCTGGTGATCAGCCTGTGAACCGTGTGAAAAGTTAAGTCTGCAAACGTCAAGTCCTGCATTAAACATGCTTAATAAAACGTCTGGTTTTGCTGAGGCCGGACCTAGCGTGGCTACAATTTTTGTTCTGGAATGAAAGGGTTTCATTTGAGTTATTTTATTTGTTACGACTAACAAAAGAAGGTTTTAGCTATTAAAAACCACTGTTAGCCTGGTTGATTCTGTTATTTAACTAAATAATGTTAGATTCAAATATAGTGTATTTAATACACCTTACATATAAAATTTATATTACCAAATTCTCATTGGATTTTAACTTGAGTGGATCAATCTGCGCAGCTACCTGAATATCAGGCAGTTTGTTAAGGCCGGAAATAATATAATCAAGATCTTCTTTATCTATGTATCCCTGAATAATCATAAAATAATCCACTTTATTCATTTCAGGAATCAAAAACCCCTCACTACTGCGGTTACCGAGGATAAAAAAATCATTATCCCCCTGCTCCACGTAAAAAAAATACTTCGAAAAGGCAACCGGAGGCTCGTCCACATTAAAAAAGACCTCGTGATCTTCCGCTTTTTCGAAATTTAAATTAAGCCTGGTATTGATCTTATGGCAGAGCACATAATCCTTTAAGGAGGCTGTGATTGCGATTAAGACAAAATCAAGATCTAATGAAAGTTTTAAATATGTTTTGTTCAAAGCAGGTAAGTAAGATATATTTTAGGATACGAAATTATAAAACTAATTTTGCTTTATCATTTGAAATAAAAACATTAAAATTGACAGAGAAATAAAAACATTTGAAATGTGTCAGAATTTATTTTTCTTTGCACTGAATTATTTAACCCATTAAATTATAACATTATGTCTGATATTGCTTCAAGAGTTAAGGCTATTATCGTTGAAAAATTAGGTGTGGATGAGAGCGAGGTTACCCCAGAAGCTTCTTTCACTAATGACCTAGGTGCGGATTCTTTGGATACTGTAGAACTTATCATGGAATTCGAAAAAGAATTCAATGTAGCGATTCCTGATGATCAAGCTGAGACTATCGGTACAGTTGGTCAAGCAATTGCTTATCTAGAGAAAAACGTAAAGTAGAACATACGGCCTCCGTATAATCCGTATAAATGGAATTAAAAAGAGTAGTAGTTACAGGTTTAGGTGCACTCACTCCAATTGGCAATACTATCCCAGAATTCTGGGATAATTTGTTAAAAGGGGTGAGTGGCGCTGCGCCGATTACAAGTTTTGATACAGAAAAATTCAAAACAAAATTTGCCTGCGAGCTGAAAAACTTCAACCCTGAAGACTTTTTAGAAAAAAAAGAAGCTCGTAAATTAGATCCTTTTGTGCAATACGCTATAGCATCAACAGACGAAGCGGTGAAAGATGCAGGATTTGATTTCTCGCAAATGGACACCAATCGTGTTGGCGTTATCTGGGGTACTGGTATTGGTGGGATAAAAACATTTCTGGAAGAAATGAGAAATTATTTTGCGGGTGATGGAACTCCCCGTATTAATCCTTTCTTTATTCCAAAGATGATTATTGACATCGTGCCAGGTCATATCTCAATAAAATATGGCTTACGTGGCCCTAACTTTGCTACCGTATCTGCCTGTGCCTCTTCAACTAATGCAATGATCGATGCTTTCAATTACATTCGTCTTAATATGGCAGATGTGATTATCAGCGGAGGTTCTGAAGCGATTATTAACGAAGCTGGTATTGGTGGTTTTAATGCAATGCACGCTCTTTCAACAAGGAATGACGATCCTTCAACTGCTTCCAGACCGTTTGATAAAGACAGGGATGGATTTGTAGCTGGTGAAGGTGCCGGAACAATTATTCTGGAAGAGCTAGAACATGCAAAAGCACGCGGCGCTAAAATTTACGCTGAATTAGTTGGCGGTGGAATGAGCGCAGATGCGAATCATATTACAGCTCCGCATCCGCAAGGGTTAGGCGCTAAAATGGTAATGACCAATGCATTAAGAGATGCAGGGATGGATACCGGAGACATTGATTATATCAATGTTCATGGAACTTCAACCTCATTGGGAGATATCAGTGAAACCAGTGCAATTGTTAATCTATTTGGCGAAGATGCCTACAAATTGAATATCAGCTCTACTAAATCAATGACTGGTCACCTTTTAGGTGCTGCTGGTGCAGTTGAGGCTATTGCTGCGATTCTTGCTGTACAAAACGACATCGTACCTCCAACAATTAATCACTTCACCGATGATCCTGCTTTTGATCCTAAATTGAATTTTACTTTTCATGAGCCCCAAAAACGATTAGTGCGTGCTGCATTAAGCAATACTTTTGGTTTCGGTGGTCATAATGCATCAGTAATTTTCAAAAAATACAAAGAGTAAAAACGTCACGGAATATCGACCTTAATAAATTTAATGCCCCTATTTGACCTATATAAGCTCCATTTATCACCCGATAAAGAGTTTATAAAAAAGCTGAAAAATATGTTAGGCTTTGTGCCTGGAAATACCGTTTTGTATAAAATGGCATTCAGGCACAGGTCTGTGGCTAAAGTATTGAAAAATGGGAGTCGGAGCAGTAACGAACGTTTAGAATTCCTGGGCGATGCTATCCTCGGCGCTGTTATCGCAGAATTACTCTTTAAAAGCTACCCTTACAAAGAAGAAGGTTTCCTGACCGAAATGCGCTCTAAGATAGTTAACAGGGTAAATTTGAATCAGCTTGCCAGAAAAATGGGCTTTGATCAGCTCATCGTTTTCGATCAGAAAATGGTGAATATGCAAACCAAACACCATTCTATGCTTGGAGACGCTTTTGAAGCATTAATTGGTGCCGTATACCTGGACAAAGGGTATAATTTCACTAAAGAGTTGTTGCTGAAACGTATTGTCAAGCCTTATATCGATATTCATACCCTTGAACTGACCGAAACAAATTTCAAGAGTAAACTGATTGAATGGTGTCAGCGTCACGCCAAAGATATTACCTTCGAAATGATGGAAAACAGTGAAGGCGACAGTGCCAAATTATTCACTATCCAGGCTATTATTGATGGCGAAAGTTACGGTATCGGAAGAGACTACAATAAGAAAAATGCAGAGAAGCAAGCCGCAGAGAAAGCCTGTGAAGCATTATCCTTATAAAAACAAATCATTATTTCTTTTTTAAAGTGTCTGTATACTTTTTATAAGTATCTCTGATATACTTTACAGCGTCATATTCTGTCCAGTTTTTAGCTTTCTGGTAGTCAGGGCGATAGTTCAACATAAAATCCTCCAGCTCTTTACCACTCAGATCCGTATTCTTTTTGATTAAAGATTCATTAAAATAACCATCAATCTGAGTTTGCTGTAATTCTCTGTTATAATAATTCCCAAATCGCTTTGCATTCTTAGGCGTACGCCCAAAAAGCTCGTATAAAGCAGTTATAGGTGCAAAAATATAAGAAAGCAGAGGTGGCTTTCCACCATAAAAAGATCCTTTATCTCTATAATCCTGTTTTAGTTCATCCAGTTCAGTTTTTTTTGATTTACCTCTGATATTCACCTCCTGTAAGGTTGTTCCAGCCCCATTATCAAGATAAACGATCAGATCTTTATTAGATAAAACAATGATTTCCTTATCCGAATAGTCCTGCTTATAAATAACCAGCGTATCCCCCAAATTAGCTTTCACCTGGAAAAGTCCAAGATCATTACTGCTTACTGTAAATTTAGTCCGCAAATTAGAAATCTGTGCCATTGCAATACGGTTCGTTGTACCTTTAGCCATTACAACTCCATTCAACTGAAAATCCTGCTGTGCAAAAACAACAGTTACTGAAGCAAATAAAAATGTGAAAACGAATAAAGTTCTTAAGATTGTACGGATCATTTTTCTGCGGTGTATGCGGTAAATTTAACTATTGTTTGTCAATCTGCCATGCCAAAAATCGGCAAATGACTTTAGAAAGGCTATTCAAGAGATGAAAAATTTCATATCCTGACCTGAGCCTGTTTAAAATAGGTTCTCATTTTAACAATAAATTATATCTTTGCACATGATAAAATCAATGACAGGTTATGGCCTGGCCTCTACAGATCAGGAAAATACAAAGTTTTCCGTAGAGATAAAATCCCTGAACAGTAAGTTTTTAGAACTAAATCTAAAACTTCCGAGAGCGTATGCAGATAAAGAACTTTTACTGCGTAATATCTGCAGCAAGGATATTGAGCGGGGTAAAGTGAATGTTTCTATCAATATCGAGCGTAGTGAAGAAAACCTGAAAGGTGCAACTATCAATGCAGCTTTACTAAGCAAATATTATAAACAGTTAGAAGCAATCAACATTGATTTAGGTGCCAACTCAGGTAACCTGCTTCAGGCTGTATTAAATTTCCCTGATGTCATCAGCTACACTGAAGAGGTAGTTAATGAAGGTGAATGGGATATTTTACAGCAAACATTTAATACTGCTTTAGCTAATTTCAACCAGTTCAGGGAAACTGAAGGTGCTGTGCTGAAACAGGATCTTGAGCTTAGAATTACCAATATTCTTGGATTTTTTGCACAAATTGAAGTTTTAGCTCCTTTAAGAATTCCGCATATCAGAGCAAAACTGAATCAGTTGCTGGAAGAAGTATCCGGAAAGGTTAACGTTGATCAAAACCGTTTAGAGCAGGAATTAATCTATTATATAGATAAACTTGATATCACGGAAGAAAAAATCCGTCTGAAAAGTCACTGTGATTATTTTACTGAAACGCTGAAAAGTAAAGATGCGAATGGTAAAAAACTTGGTTTCATCTCTCAGGAAATAGGCCGCGAAATTAATACCATGGGTGCAAAAGCAAATGATGCACAGATACAGCAATTAGTTGTAGGCATGAAAGAGGAATTAGAAAAGATTAAAGAACAGTTGTTAAACGTTATTTAAGACGTCAGCAAGATTTACACACCAATGATACAAGGCAAACTTATTATATTTTCAGCACCATCAGGAGCAGGAAAAACAACAATCGTTAAACATTTACTGGAGAAGTTTCCATCACTAAGCTTTTCTATCTCAGCCACAACCAGAGAATTACGTGGTGATGAGAAACATGAAAATGACTACTATTTTATTTCAAAAGAATCATTCTTACACAAAGTTGCACACCAGGAGTTTGTAGAATTTGAAGAGGTTTACAATGGTACTTTCTATGGTACTTTACGTTCAGAGATCGAAAGAATCTGGAACGAGGGTAAACATGTTATTTTTGATATTGACGTAGAAGGCGGTTTACGCTTAAAACGCAAATACGAAGAAGATGCATTGGCAATCTTTGTGCAGCCTCCATCTTTAGAAGTCTTAAAAGAGCGTTTAAGCGGTCGTGGTACTGACAGTGAGTCGAAACTTCAGGAAAGATTTGTTAAAGCAGAGAAAGAGCTTAAATACGCTGATAAATTTGATGTTATCCTTAAGAACTTTGATTTGGATACTGCCTGTGCAGAAGCAGAAAAATTAGTCTCTGATTTCCTAAATAAATAAACAGCTTATAGAAAGAATGGCGAAAACAGGTTTATTTTTTGGTTCTTTCAACCCAATTCATACAGGTCATCTGATTATAGCCAGTTATATGGCTAATTTCACTGATCTGGATGAAGTATGGCTGGTGGTCTCCCCGCAGAATCCGCTAAAAAATAAAAAGGGGCTTGGCAATATGTACGACAGACTTGAAATGGCCCGGTTAGCTATTGAACCGGCAGAGCAGCTCAAGGTAAGCGACATAGAATTTAACATGCCCCAGCCTTCTTATACAATCGATACACTCGCTTATCTGCACGAAAAACATCCTGCTAAAGAATTCGTCCTGATTATGGGGGCAGATAACCTGGCTTCCCTGAAAAAATGGAAAAACTATGAAGTTCTCTTGAAGAACTATCACATCTATGTTTATCCAAGACCCGGATCTGATGTGACTGAATGGATAAACCATCCTTCGATTACATTGACAGAAACACCTCAGATGGAAATTTCATCTACTTTTATCAGACAAGCTCTAAAAGACAATAAAAATATCCAGTTTCTTGTTCCTGAAAATGTAATCGCATTTATGGACAGTAAAAATATGTATCGCTAATTAGCCTGGTTTAAACCAGCTTTTAACGGTAAATAAGGAATATTGTTGGTTTTTTATGAAGATCTATTTTCTCCTGACGCCATTGCCCAACAGACTGTGTTCTAATATACTCATCTTCTCCTGTGATATTACTTGCCACACAAAGTAAAGTCTGTGCCGCCGTGTTTTTGATAATATCCTCGTATAAATGATTGTTCCTGAAAGGGGTTTCAATGAACATCTGAGTCTGTTTATTTTTTTCAGCAAGCTGTTCAAGCTCTTTAATTTTCTTTACTCTTTCTACTTTATCAATTGGCAGATAACCGTGGAAAGTGAAGCTTTGACCATTGAATCCTGAAGACATCAATGCTAGTAAAAGTGAATTAGGACCTACTAGAGGTACAACCTTAATTCCACGTTTATGCGCTTCAGAAACAATTTCTGCACCCGGATCAGCTACACCAGGACAACCTGCCTCACTCATCAGACCTACATCTTTTCCCGTCATCAATTCTTTAAAATAAGGGACCATAGAGTCATTACGTTTATGTTTACCATAATCGTGAATAGTTAAATCACTCTGTGGAATTTTTAAGCCTGCCTCTTTTAAAGACTTCCTTGCGGTTTTTTCATTTTCTACGATATAAGTGTCAATAGCATTGATAGTATCGATCAGATATGGAGTGAATGACTTCGCAGAGGCATTTTCTGCCAATGGAACAGGAATCAGGAATAATACACCTTTCTTCATTTGAATTTATTATTTTTTTGGTATAGTTTATGTAGTACTGAGATGAATTCCGTCTACACCGGTTTAGTGGGTATAAGGGCTCTTATTAACAGTATTAATTTATTTAAATTTTAGCATTTACTCCTGCAGATTGCATTAGTTTGGATTACAAAGGAAAAGAATTAATATTTGGAAAGAGAAAATAAGAATCTAAATATTAAGTTTAACCGTTTAAAGCCCATAATTACCGTGTCCCTCTATGCAATTCTTAAATTGCCAACCCCAGAATCTTACCTTATTGCATAAAACGTTAAACCATTGTTCATTTTTTTACTCATAGATATAAGTTAGGTTATATTATAAATACACACAAATGAAAAACATGATCAAATTGCCAGCTGTCATACTCGGGCTTATGCTCCTGTTTACTGGCATCACACAAAAAGCGGTGGCGCAGGGTTATGATGACATTTCTCTGCAATCATTTTACGATGAACTTTCACCTTATGGAACCTGGATACAGGATCCTCAATACGGAAATGTCTGGCGTCCTGATGTAGATCAGAATGATTTCAGGCCATATTATACAGATGGCCGCTGGGCGATGACCGAGTACGGAAACACCTGGGTATCAGACTATGACTGGGGATGGGCTCCGTTTCACTATGGCCGTTGGGTAAATAACAGATTTAACCAATGGGTTTGGATTCCCGATACTGTATGGGGACCTGCATGGGTTAGCTGGAGAAGCGGTGGCGGATATTACGGATGGGCGCCTTTAGGCCCGGGTATAAATATTAACATCAATATTGGCGGTGGCGGCTATAATACGCCAAGCAACTGGTGGAATTTTATTCCGCAACGCAGTATTTACAGCAATAATTATCCCCGTTACTCAAGCAGGAACATAACGATCATCAACCGTACAACGATTATTAATAATACTTATGGCCATGGTGACAGGAATACGTATTATACTGGCCCCAGAGCCGATGATGTAAGAAGAGCCACAAACAGAGATGTAAGGGTCTACAACATTTCCCGTTCAGACAGACCTGGAAGGACAAGTATATCGAATAATAATATTAATATCTATAATCCAAGATCTGATGGCCGTAGCGCAAGATCTGCTGATGGAAATAATCAGAGATCAGGGAATGTTGACCGTTCAGGCAGAAACAATGGAATTACTCCTGGCAGAGGTGATATCAATAACTCACGTTCAGGAAGTGATATGAACAGAGCAGCAGGTCAGGCCGACAGGACACGTTCTGGAAGAGGAAGTACTACAGATCAAAATCCTGCAGCAATTAATGATGCAAGAAGTCAGCAAGTACGTGATGCGCAGTCGCGTCAGCAACGTGGTGACATTCAACAACAGCAACAACAACGCCAGCAGCAGGATCAGCAGCGTCAGCAACGTGATGCCCAGCAACAGCAACAACAACGCCAGCAGCAGGATCAGCAGCGTCAGCAACGTGATG
>NZ_JACHCE010000002.1:53299-1102773 GCF_014200605.1 Pedobacter cryoconitis
CAGCAGCGTCAGCAACGTGATGCCCAGCAACAGCAACAACAACGCCAGCAGCAGGATCAGCAGCGTCAGCAACGTGATGCCCAGCAACAGCAACAACGCCAGCAGCAGGATCAGCAGCGTCAGCAACAACAACGTCAACAGCGTGATGTGCAGCAACAACAGCAACGTCAACAACAGCAACAACAACGCCAGCAGGAATCAAGAAACTCTGGAGGAGACGCTTCTCAAAGACCTGAATCTTCAAGGGCAGGAAGAAGTTAATTACAATAAAAAGGAACCGGCTGTAATGGCCGGTTTTTATTTTATATATTATATTTATCTTTGCAGCCTCATCAAGCAATATGCTTAACCCTTTATGATTCACCCCGAAATAGAAAAACGAAAAACATTCGCCATTATCAGTCACCCGGATGCCGGAAAAACAACATTAACTGAAAAGTTTCTGCTGTTTGGAGGAGCGATCAATACCGCTGGTGCTGTAAAACGTAACAAAGCCAATCAAAGCAGTACTTCAGATTTTATGGAGATTGAGAAACAACGTGGAATATCCGTTGCAACCTCAGTAATGGGTTTTGAATACAAAGATAAACGCATCAACATTCTGGATACACCAGGTCACAAGGATTTCGCTGAAGATACTTACAGAACTTTATCTGCAGTAGATAGCGTAATCCTGGTTGTAGACTGTGTAAAAGGTGTAGAGGAACAAACAGAGAAGCTAATGGCTGTATGCCGGATGCGTAATACCCCTGTAATTATCTTTATCAATAAAATGGATAGAGAAGGTAAAGATGCCTTTGATCTGCTGGACGAAATCGAGACTAAATTGAATATCAGTTTATGCCCGTTATCATGGCCAATTGGACAGGGACATACTTTTAAGGGTGTTTACAGTATCTACAACAAACACCTTAATCTGTTCGAACCAGATAAAACAAAGATTGCCGACCCTGTTATAGAAGTAAGCGACCTGAACGATCCGAACCTGAACAATTTCCTGAAACCAAAAGAACTTGGAGAATTAAAAAATGACCTTGAACTAGTAGAAGGTGTTTATGGTACATTAGATCAGAATATGTACACAGAAGGTCTGCTGGCCCCTGTATTTTTTGGCAGTGCCATTAATAACTTCGGGATCAAAGAATTACTGGATACGTTTATTAATATCGCTCCAAGCCCAAGAAGCAGAGAAGCAGAACAAAGAGAAGTATTGGTTGAAGAGAAAAACTTTTCAGGCTTTGTCTTTAAAATACATGCCAATCTTGATCCTAAACACCGTGACCGTATCGCTTTCTTAAGGATATGTTCCGGTAAATTTGAAAGAAATAAGTTCTATTTCCATACACGTCAGGGTAAAAAACTTAAGTTTTCTAACCCAATGGACTTTATGGCTAACGAAAAAAGTATTGTAGAAGAAGCCTGGCCAGGTGATGTGGTTGGTCTTTATGACAGTGGTAACTTTAAAATTGGAGATACCCTGACTGAAGGCGAACAATTGCAATTTAAGGGTATTCCCAGCTTCTCTCCCGAAATATTCAAGGAAGTGGAGAACAAAGATCCGCTAAGGACCAAGCAGCTTGAGAAAGGGATACAACAGCTCACAGAAGAAGGCGTTGCTCAATTATTTACGCAACAGCCAGGAAACAGAAAAATTATTGGTGCAGTTGGTGAATTACAGTTCGAAGTAATCGCCTTCAGGTTAGAGCATGAATATGGTGCAAAAGCACATTTCCGCATGTTAAGCTATAGCAGATCAAACTGGGTAACTTCAACAGATAAAAAGAAACTGGAAGAGTTTGTGAAACGCAAAGGACAACATATTGGAGAAGATAAAGACGGAAATCCAGTATTTCTTGCCGACAATGATTTCATGATCAATATGACTAAAAGAGATTATCCGGATATTGAATTCCATAAGACTTCTGAATTCAAATAATCAGAATTCATATCAAAATTAAAGGCAGTACGGGAAAAACCGGCACTGCCTTTTTTTATACCCGAAAACACGGATATAAAAAAACAGACAAATTTCGACAAACGCCCATTTTCAATCTACGAATGCCAAAATAACATTCAAATAGGCCATTAACCTTGACTTAACCGTTCATCTAGGATAACAAGCAATTGGTATAAAACATTTTAGCTGCATTTTTTAAATCATTCTATTTGTTTCATCAAAACAAATGATTATGAAAAATCTGTTTAATGTCTCGCCATTTATACTCTTATTAATTCCGGTTTTTGTACTCATGGTCTTTACAGTAATGATCGGTCCGAACCCTATTATTCAGGATACAAATACCGCTGCAAAGACTACTATAAACACAGGTGATCCTTTAGTAAAAACTAACTTACCTCTTTCTCAATAATGATTAATACAGCTATCCAAACACATGAACTTACCTATTATTTTGGTAAACAAAAGATCGTAGATAACCTATCTCTGAAAATTGAAAAAGGCAGTATCTACGGTTTTCTTGGCCATAACGGGGCGGGCAAAACCACAACGATCAAAATACTTCTGAACTTATTAAAATCTCCTGAAGACACTGTTTTTATTTTTGGAAAAGAGATCAACAAGCACAGGATAGAAATCTTGAAGAAAATAGGTGCCTTAGTTGAACAACCAGCCTTGTATGCACACCTTTCTGGTAAAGAGAATCTGTTAAACCGCTGTATATTGCTGAACATCCAAAAAAACAGGGCCTTAGCGCAATTAGAACTGGTCGGTTTAAAAGATGCTGCCGATAAAAAAACAAGTGAATATTCTTTGGGAATGAAACAGCGCTTAGGTATCGCTATGGCCTTATTAGCTAATCCTGAGTTATTGTTATTGGATGAGCCGACTAACGGATTAGATCCGGGTGGGATTATAGAAATCCGCAATCTGATAATTGAGCTGGCCACTAAACATCAGAAAACAATATTAATATCCAGTCATTTATTAAGTGAAATTGAAAAAATAGCGACCCATGTTGGTATTATTAACAAAGGAAAGCTTTTATTCCAGGGTACTATCAATGAATTGCATCAGTTGAGTAATCCTACCATTGAAATCGAAGTCAGTCAGCCGGAACGGGCGGTCAGTTTTTTAATCCAGCAAGGCTTTAAAATACAAATTCAAACAGAAACCCGGATTATTCTGGATTATACATCTCCAGAGGAAACCGGAGAAATCAACACCCTGCTAATTCAAAATGGCTTCACTGTGTTTAGCTTATTTCAGGTTAGAAAAAATCTTGAAAATCTATTCTTAGACATTACCAGAAATAATTAATATGCAGTCATTATACTTATCATTACGCTCTGAATTCTATAAATCAAGAAAAACATTAGCCTTCTGGGCATCAATTCTGCTACCGGTAATTATTTGTGGATTGATTTCTTTTGGTTATCTCGCAACGACAAGAGGCCTGACCGAAATGTCTCCCAATATTTTGTGGTTTAACTATACAGGACAGATTGTGAGCCCTATGGGATACCTCATCTTACCTTTTTACGTCATCTTTATGGCTTTTTCTGTTCATAACATAGAGCATAAAAATGATACCTGGAAAAGTCTCTTTTCTCTGCCTTTAAATAGACTATCAATCTATAGCGCAAAATATTTATATGCAGTAATCCTGACCTTTATCTGTCTCTCACTTTTTTGTCTGTTAACTTATCTATTTGGCAATGCTGCACATTTACTCAAACCAGCACTCAGGTTTAATGAGTTTAACCCTATTGAATTACTTTCAAGAATATATCTGAAACTATTTCTGGCTGCTTTGGGCATATTGTCCCTTCAATTTATCATCAGCCTGATCTGGAGCGACTTTTTAAAACCAATGGGATTAGGATTTGTTGGGATAATCATCGGGATTATGATCGCTTCAGCTAAATGGAAATTTGCTTATCTTTTTCCTTATAGTCATCCCGTCATTACACTGTCTATGGCTAAAGATAGTACTCAATTCTTTACCAGAGAACTCTGGGCCAGCCTTACTTATGCAATACTATTTTTCACATCTGGTTATTTAATTGTTTCACGCAGGAGTATCAAATAATAAAAAAGGGTATCCCGATCAGTGTGATCAGCATACCCTTTTCAATTTATAAATCTTAAAGATTATTTCAACTTGCTTAACGCAGCTTTAACGCGTGGAATCATTTCATTGATATCAGCCAGAGAACAAGCACCAACCGAAGCACGGAACCAGGCTTTAGTTTCATCATTACCGAAGCAAGAAAACGGCACTAATGCGACCTGTGCTTCTTTAATCAGGTAAGAGTTCACATCAGTACTGTCTTTCAATAAATCGCCTTCAGCAGTAGTTTTACCGATATAATCAATTTTTAAAGTCAGATAAATCGCACCCATAGGTTCAATTGCATCAACAGCGAAACCATCACTTTTAATCCCCTGGAAACCTTTATACAAAGCGTTCAGACTATCCTGAATCTGTGCTTTAAATGAAGTTAAGAACTCATCAACCTTTCCTTTGCCGGCAAAAAACTTACCAACAGCTACCTGTTCCGCTTTAGGTGCCCATGCACCAATATGCGTTAATAAAGCTTTCATTTTACTGATCACTTTATCTGGTCCGAAAGCCCATCCTACACGTACACCGGTACTTGCAAGACATTTAGAGATCCCATCAATATAAATCGTGTAATCTTTTAATTCGGGGCGCAAACTAACAGGATTGATGTGCTCTTTTCCAAAGGTTAATAAAGAGTAAATCTGATCGTACATAATGTACAATGGTTTCTCACCAGCAGCTCTTGAGTTGTTTTCTTCAATTACAAGATCACAGATCTCTTCCAGCTGCTCTTTAGTAAACATTGTACCGGTAGGGTTCAATGGAGAACATAAAGCCAGCAGGGTCGCTCCTTTAAGATGTGGCTTTAACAGCTCAGCCGTAGGCATGAAATTGTTTTCAGCAGTAGTTTCTACAGCAATACCTTCTGCAGAAGAAAGGTGACAGTAGTGATTATTATTCCATGATGGAGCAGGATAAATTACTTTATCCCCCGGATCAATCAATGCCAGGTAAGTTGCATAGATCAAAGGACGCGAACCGCCTGAAACTAATATTTCATTGGTTTTAAAATCAAGATCATATCTGTCTTTTAATACGTCTACTATTGTTTCACGCAGCGCCAAAATACCGTCAGCAGGAGGATAATTTGTATGATTATGATTATAAGCATCAACAATCTCAGCTTTCAGTCCTGCAGGTATAGGAAAAATTGAAGGGTCAAAATCACCGATAGTTAAATTGGCAATCTTAGCACCTTTGCTTTTCAGCTCATTAACCTCATTACCAATTTTAATGATTTCTGACCCAATAAGTGTATTTGCTAATACTGATACATTCATGTTTTATAATTTATTAATGGTTAGAATTATGCCAGCAAACTTTGAATAGCTGACTTCGTTTTTTCAAAATTAAACTGGTCGAGAATAGTCTCCATCATCTCTTCAATTTGCGGATTGCATAGATTTCCTATACTACCCTCATGTGTATGATTGACCTTAACTCCCGGTACAAAGGTACCATTTTCAATCGTCTCTCCTACTATCTGATAAGCTTCTCTGAAAGGAACACCCTTTAAAGCTAAATCATTAACCACCTCTACACTAAATAAATAAGCATATTTTTTATCTGATAGAATATCATCTTTAAGAGAGATATGCTGCAACATATAAGTTGTCATTTCAAGACATTCATTTAAAGACACTATCGAAGGGAAAAGGTTTTCTTTTAATAATTGCAAATCACGGTGATAACCTGATGGCAGGTTAGTGGTCATCATTGCAATTTCATTCGGCAATGCCTGGATCTTATTACATCTGGAACGGATCAGTTCAAATACATCCGGATTTTTCTTGTGCGGCATGATGCTCGAACCTGTAGTCAGTTCATCAGGGAACTTAATAAAACCGAAATTCTGATTGATAAATAAACAAACGTCCATAGCCATTTTAGCCAGTGTTGCTGCTACAGAAGACATCGCCTGAGCAAGTACTCTTTCTGTCTTACCTCTGCCCATTTGCGCATAAACGACATTATAATTCAGGTTTTCAAAACCCAGAAGATTGGTTGTCATAGTCCTGTTTAATGGGAAAGACGAGCCATAACCCGCAGCAGAACCTAAAGGGTTTTTATTACAGATTTTCCAGGCTGCAAGCATCATTTCCATATCATCGACCAGGCTTTCTGCATAAGCACCAAACCAAAGCCCAAAAGAAGAAGGCATGGCAATCTGCAAATGCGTATAACCTGGCAATAATTTGTCTTTATGGGTATTGCTCAGCGCGATAAGCTGCTGAAATAAAACAGCAGAATTGCTTACCATTTCTTCAATTCTGTCTCTGAAAAACAATTTGAGGTCAACCAGCACCTGATCATTACGTGATCTGCCACTGTGAATTTTTTTACCTGCTTCTCCGATACGCTGGGTCAGCAACCATTCTACCTGTGAATGAACGTCCTCTACCGTATCTTCAATTTTAAAGTCTCCAGCTTCAATTTCAGCGTAAATATTTTTAAGCTCTTTTTGTATTTCAGCAAGTTCAGCAGCAGTCAGTAAACCAATACTTTCCAGCATTTCTACATGCGCCAGCGATCCAAGTACATCAAAAGCCGCCATTTGTAAATCCAGCTCTCTGTCTTTACCCACAGTGAAACTCTCAATACCTTTATTTACTTCTATATTTTTTTGCCAGATCTTCATTATATATTCAAATTATAAAACGCTCTTTAAGAGCAAATATTAAATGACAGAATAAGTATCATCCTGTCTTATCAGCTTACTTCCCTTTAATCACAGGTTTAAGCATATCAATGTATAGTTGTATGCCTTCAGCAACCTCTTTTACAAACACGTATTCATCTGCCATATGGGAACGCGCAGAATCGCCCGGACCTACTTTTACAGATGGGATGCTTAATAAAGCCTGATCTGAAGTAGTTGGTGACCCATAAGTAGTTCTGCCAAGCGCAATACCAGACTGCACCAGCGGATGCTCTTTATCAATTGATGAAGGTTTTAACCGGACAGACCGTGCCTTTACATCACAATCCACATTGGTCCGGATAATTTTCAAGACCTCTTCATTGCTGTAAGCATCTGTAACACGTACATCAACGGTGAAGGTACAGGTTGCAGGGACCACGTTGTGCTGAGAACCTGCATTGATAATAGTCACAGACATTTTCAATGGGCCAAAAACCTCTGATACCTTTGCAAAACGGTAACTTCTAAACCATTCAATATCTTTTAACGCTTTATAAATAGCGTTATCCCCCTCTTCTCTTGCCGCATGGCCAGCTTTTCCGGTCACAGTACAATCCAGAACTAATAACCCTCTTTCTGCAATGGCAAGATTCATCTCTGTCGGTTCACCCACAATAGCGAATTCCAGTTCTCCAAGATCAGGGATTACACATTCCAACCCATTATTACCTGATATTTCTTCCTCAGCAGTAGCTGCTAAACAAATATTATAAGCCAGGTCTTCCTGTTCATAAAAATAAAGGAAAGTTGCGATCAAAGAAACCAGACACCCCCCTGCATCATTACTTCCCAGTCCATATAACTTTCCGTCTTCAATTTTCGGTTCATATGGATCTCTCGTATAGCCTGTATTAGGCTTTACCGTATCATGGTGCGAATTTAAAAGTACAGTAGGCTTACTGGCATCAAAGTATTTGTTGTAAGCCCAGATATTATTCAGCTTACGGTGTATTTTAATTTGTCGTTCCTGCAAAAATTGCCCGATCAGGTCAGCAGTTTTATCTTCCTCTTTACTGAAAGATTGTATACTGATCAGATTCTTTAACAATTCTAAACTATCCTTTTGCAGCGTCTCTATCATAATTTATTCTTTTGTATATAATGCCCCGGCTTTTATAGCCGAAAGCTTAATGCCTTTAATCAGAGATGAACTGAACCCATTATGTTCCATTTCATTCAGTCCGGCAATGGTACATCCCTTTGGCGATGTTACTTTATCAATTTCCTGCTCAGGGTGCGATTGCATCTGTAATAATAGGTCCGCTGCCCCTTTTGCCGTCTGAACTGCCATTTTTAAAGCTTCATCTGCATGGAAACCAATTTCTACCCCACCTTGTGAAGCCGCACGGATTCCCCTTAAAAAGAAAGCAATACCACAGGCACATAAAGCTGTCGCAGCAGTCATCAGGTCTTCATTTATCTTCACTACAGCACCAACAGTTTCAAACATGGTGGATACTTCACTTACATGGGCTGCAGAAGCATTATCTGTCGCAATACAGGTCATAGACTGGCCAATGGCGATAGCCGTATTAGGCATCGCACGAATAACTTCTAAGGTTTCTCCTAATTTTTCACGGATAGCCGCACAGCTTACTCCCGAAGCCACAGAAATGATCACATGCTTTTTCAGATCAATTGCACCTGCAATCTGTTCCATCAGTTGATTCAGCTGCTGAGGCAGTACCGCAAGCACGATAACATCAGAACTGGCTACAGCAGCAGCATTATCTGCACTGATCTGATAACCAAGATCAGCAAATGCTGTTAAATGGCTTATCGTTCTTCTGGTTAATGTAATCTGATCCGCTTTTACATAATTCGCTTTAACTAATCCCTTAGCCAGCGAGAGACCAATGTTTCCGCTGCCAAGTATGGCAATCTTTCTTGTAAATTCTCCCATATTAATCTATTAATCGGGTTCCAAAACCCAGTGTATCAATCTGTGGTAATTCATCTGCTTTGCCAATATAGACTGCCTTAACCCCTTGTCTGATGGCTTCAAATGCATTATGTAATTTAGGGATCATCCCTCCTGAAACTATTCCTTCTGTTTGTAATCTTTCAAAATCTTCTCTCTTGATTTCTGTTACCAGCGAATTTTCATCCTCCACATCTTTCAATACCCCTTTTTTCTCAAAACAGTAAACCAGCCTGGTCTCATAAACTGAAGACATCGCTACAGCAACCGCAGAAGCAATAGTATCTGCATTTGTATTCAGCAGCTGACTTTCTCCATCATGTGTAATGGCACATAAAACGGGTACCAGCTGACTTTTCAGTAAACTGTCCAGCGTAGTAACCGATACCGAATTTTCATCCAGATCACCTACAAAACCAAAGTCTATCTCTTTTACAGGACGTTTTACAGCCCTGATCACATTGCCATCTGCCCCACTCAATCCAATTGCATTACATCCTCTGGCCTGTAACTGCGCTACCATATTTTTATTAATCAGCCCGCCGTAGACCATTGTAACGACACGCAGCGTTTCAATATCTGTAATTCTGCGTCCATCTACCAGTTTAGGTTCAATTCCCAGAGAAGTACCTAATTCAGTAGCAATCTTACCACCACCATGAATCAGAATCTTATCTCCCTGCAAAGCTGTAAAGTCAACAAGAAACTGGTGCAGCTTCTCTGAGTTATCGATTACATTTCCACCTATTTTTATAACTGTTAGCTGCTTCATTCTTTATTTTTTAAGGAATTCGTTGATGATAGGAAATTCTTTTTCCGGTTCTTCTACCTGTGGGTTATGACCTGATTTTTCAAACATTACAAATTGTGCCTGCGGACAGTATTCTTTGTATTTTACCATCATCCAGGGCGTTGCAACTCTGTCAAAACGACCACCAATAATCAGAATTGGCATTTTTAAATCCTTTAACTGCTTTCTGAAATCAAAAGTCCCGATATCACTTCCCACATAGAAATCACCATCTCTGCCTACCATCTGATAGTAAAGTTTGGTATTCATACTATTTGGATATGGTTTTCTGCCTCTGGCGACAAACTGACCAGGATTATAAGCGTATAAAAATCCGTAAGGGACTTTACCGTAAATTTCCTGATGCTGAGCATCACTTGAAACAGCCCCCTGCTCTCTGATTTTCATCAGGTCTGCCCATACTTCAGGATAATTGGTTTTGATTTCATGGTTAGAGTTATCATCATTTTCCTGCCACATCACATAACTGTGAAAAGTATTGGCAAGAATCAGGTGACTGACGTTATTCGGGTACTTAATTGCATAGCCCTGCGCAACCAGGCCACCATAAGAATGCCCTAAAAGAGAGACTTTATTTAATTTTAAAGCTTTTCTTAACCCTTCTATATCTTCAATATCTCTTTGTAAACTATAATCTGAAACGACTTTTGCAGTATCTGACTTCCCTCTTCCAAACCCGTCAAAGTAGATTAACTGGTGATTGGCATCTGCTAAAGGATCAAAACTTCTTAGTCCGGGATGTGCTCCGCCAGGTCCGCCGGCAATAAAAATGATGGGGTCACCCTGTCCAACAGTTACCACCCATAATTTAGCACCGTTGACGGTAATAAATTTACCGTCAGTCCAGCTGTCGACAGTTTTTTGCTGCGCAAAAGATAGTGCGGTAAAGAATAGCGCACAAAATAAAAGGCTTATTCGTTTCATCTGTTGGTCTATTTGTTATTTAGGTTTGTAATGGTTTAAAGCCATCAGAAGCATCATTTTACAGCGCTATCCGGCCCTCCTAAGATAGCTTTTGTAACAGACCTTTCAAAACTGCTTGTGCTGCCCACAAACGGTTTCCTGCTTCATGTATCACTAAAGAATTTGGCCCGTCCAATACTTCAGATGAGAGTTCCAGATCTCTTCTAACTGGCAGACAATGCATTACTTTAGCGTCATTCGTCTCTTTTAAAAGCTCATTAGTTAGCATCCAGCCTTCCGGATAAGGAAGTATTTTTCCGTATTCTTTATAGCCTGACCAGTTTTTCACATAAATATAATCGGCACCTTCTAATGCTTGGTGCAGGTTATTCGTGATATGAGCTCCAGAAGTAAAATCTTCGGAAAGTTCGTAACCTTCTGGCTGTACTATGGTAAAATCAAGCATATCTTCCTCTTGTGCTTTACACATCCATTCTGCAAAAGAGTTAGGAACTGCCTGTGGTAAAGCTTTGATATGTGGTGCCCATGCTAAAACAACTTTAGGTTTAGCTGTTCCTTTCCAGGTTTCTTTAATTGTAACCAAATCTGCCAGACTCTGTAAAGGGTGACGGGTTGCACTTTCCAGACTAACTACAGGTACACCACAATATTTGATAAACTTATTAAAGAAATCTTCGTTATAATCTTCTTCTCTGCTAACCAGTTTTGGAAAAGAACGAAGCCCCAGGATATCACAATACTGGCCCATTACCGCTGCTGCTTCACGAATATGTTCCACAGTATTCCCATTCATTACTACTCCATCTTCAGTTTCCAGTGCCCATCCTTCTTTATCCATATTCATCACCATTACACTCATTCCTAAGTTGATGGCTGCTTTCTGAGTACTTAAACGGGTACGTAAACTTGGGTTCAGGAAAACCAGCCCAAGAGTTTTATTTTTTCCCAGCTGCTGATCTGCATAGGGATTGCTTTTTAATGCAAGGGCATCCTTTACTAATTGGCTGATGTCCTGGACATCATTTACTGAAGTGAACTGGTTCATCCTTTTATAGCAATTTTAAAGTTTTCTAAAAATTGATCTGCTTGTGCTTTAGTCAGGTTAAGTGCTGGTAATAATCTGATCACATTAGGTTTAGCTTCTCCTGTGAAGATAAACTGTTTAAACAACAGGTTCTTTTTCACCTGAGAAAGTTCTTCCGGAAGGTCAATACCGATCATTAAACCACGTCCTCTTACTTCACGGATTTCTTCGGTCTTTTTAAGTTCTGTGATTAAATAGTCACCGATTTTCGCTGCATTTTCCATCAGCTGATCCTGTTCCATGATTTCCAGAACTGCAAGAGCAGCTGCACAAGCCAGGTGATTTCCACCAAAAGTAGTACCCAGCATAGAGTGCCATGCAGTGAATTTTGGTGCAATAGCAATTCCCGCTACCGGAAATCCATTGCCCATTCCTTTGGCCATGGTATAAACGTCTGCATTTACACCTGCATAGTCATGTGAATAAAATAGACCTGTTCTGCCATAACCGCATTGAACACTATCAGCAATATATACTGCATTGTACTGATCACATAAAGTGCGGATAAGCTGTAAGAAACTTACAGAAGCTTCTTTAATACCGCCAACACCTTGTATGCCTTCAATGATCACAGAACTGATTTCTTCTCCGTATGCTGCGAAAGCCTCTTTAAGAGCCTGTTCATCATTGAAAGGAAGAAAAACAATATGGTCTGTGCTGTTTACCGGTGCAATAATTTTAGGATTGTCTGTAGCAGACACCGCAAGAGAAGTACGGCCGTGGAAAGCACCTTTGAAAGCGATTACTTTTTTTCTTCCATTATAGAAAGATGCCAGTTTTAAAGCATTTTCATTAGCCTCAGCACCAGAATTACAAAGAAATAACTGGTAGTCAGTCTTTCCTGATACTTTACCTAATTTTTCTGCAAGCTCTGCCTGCAGTGGTATTTTTACTGAATTAGAGTAAAACCCTACTTTGTTCAACTGATCTGTCAAACGTTTTACATAGTGAGGATGGGTATGACCAATAGAAATTACAGCGTGTCCGCCATAAAGGTCAAGGTACTCCTGCCCATTGGCATCCCATACGGTACTGCCTGAGGCTTTAACAATTTCTATATCATTTAAAGGGTATACATCGAATAAGTTCATCTTTTTAAAAGCTTTTTACCTCAGATTCTGATCTCAGGTGGTTCGTAAAATAATTTGATTGCAAAGCAGACTATTTAAATAGACAGTCTGCTTTTGTTGGTCTAAAAAGCTGCTGCTTTAAGTTTCAGGCCCTGCCGTTCGTCTAATCCAAACATCAAATTCATATTCTGTACCGCCTGTCCGCTTGCCCCTTTTAATAAGTTATCTATAATACTGATTATTAACAACTTGCTACCATGCTTCTCGACATGCACTAATCCTTTATTCGTATTGACTACTTGTTTAAGATCGATATTCTTTTTACTTACATGTGTAAAAGGATGTTCGCTATAATAATCTTCGTAAATAGTTTGTGCCTGTTCTGCTGTTAAATCACTCTCCAGATAAACCGCAGCCAGAATTCCCCTGGTGAAATCTCCGCGTTGCGGGATAAAGTTCAGTTCCTGGTTAAAATCTGTGTCAAGCTGTAAAAGGCTTTGCCCGATTTCATTCAAATGCTGATGTTCAAAAGCCTTATAAACAGACAGGTTATTGTTACGCCAGCTAAAATGAGATGTTGCTGCCAGACTTTGTCCTGCTCCTGTTGAACCTGTAGTGGCATTGATATGGACTTCACTTTTCAACAGGCCATTTGCAGCCAGAGGTAATAAAGCCAGTTGGATACAAGTTGCAAAACAACCTGGGTTTGCGACAAAGTCAGCTGTTTTGATACGCTCTCTGTTGAGTTCAGGCAGACCATAAATCCAATCTGTACCTGCTGCCTGGGCCAATCTGAAATCCTGGCTCAGGTCTATTATTTTAATCCCTGCCGCAATAGGATTTGCGTCAAGGAATTTTTTTGCATCGCCATGGCCTACGCATAAAAAAAGCACGTCAATGGCAGAAGAAAGTTCAGCTGTAAAACGCAGATCAGTATCTCCTAAAAGATCAGTATGAACATCTGAGATCAGATTACCACCATTACTGTTGCTATGTACAAATACAATTTCTACGTCTGGATGATGAACTAACAGACGCAGCATTTCACCACCGGTATATCCGGCACCGCCAACTATACCTGCTTTAATCTTCATTGCTGTTCACTTTATGCCAGATCATGACCTGGTTGCCAAATATTTTAGAGAAGCCTTTAACGTCCTCGCCACTCCATGCATTGTTCATTTCACCATAGCTGCCAAATTTATTGCTCATCAGGTCGTGATCAGACTCAATACCGATAATCTGGAATCTGTATGGTAATAACTCTACAAACACTTTTCCGCTTACCGTCTGTTGTGTATCTGCAAGGAAGGCTTCGATATTACGCATAATAGGATCATGGAATTGACCTTCATGCAGCCAGTTTCCATAAAAAGAAGATAATTGCTCTTTCCATGACAACTGCCATTTTGTTAAAGTATGTTTTTCTAAAGTATGGTGTGCTTTAATGATAACCATTGGCGCAGCAGCTTCAAAACCTACACGTCCTTTAATTCCAATGATTGTATCTCCAACGTGGATATCACGTCCTATACCATAAGGCTGTGCAATAGCCTGTAATTTCTGAATTGCTTTTACTGGTTCTAATTGCTCACCGTCAAGTGCCACTAACTCTCCTTTTTCAAAAGTAAGTTCAATCCTGCGGCTCTGTGTTTCAGAAACCTGTGTTGGCCATGCTTCTTCTGGTAAAGTTTCGTTAGAGGTCAGCGTTTCTTTTCCTCCTACCGAAGTACCCCATAAACCTTTGTTGATAGAATATCTTGCTTTTTCTGCGCTATATTCAACTCCGTGTTTACTTAAATATTCTATTTCCGCTTCGCGGGATAATTTC
This sequence comes from Pedobacter cryoconitis, assembly GCF_014200605.1. Classification (GTDB taxonomy): domain Bacteria; phylum Bacteroidota; class Bacteroidia; order Sphingobacteriales; family Sphingobacteriaceae; genus Pedobacter; species Pedobacter cryoconitis_B. The sequence continues at coordinate 67,727 of NZ_JACHCE010000002.1, forward strand.
AAATCTCTGATCGGAGTGATAATTTCTACATTAGGAATGATAATATTAAAGATCATATCAAAACGAACCTGATCATTACCTGCCCCTGTACTTCCGTGAGCCACGTAATCAGCACCAATCTTTTTCACATAATTTGCTATTGCTGTAGCCTGGCTTACACGCTCAGCACTTACAGAAAGCGGATAAGTTGCATTTTTCAATACATTACCAAATACGAGGTATTTAATACATCCATCGTAATAATTTGCAGTTTCATCAACCACTGCATGAGAAGCTACCCCTAAAGCGTAAGCTCTTTTTTCGATTTCCTGTAGTTCTTCATCAGAAAAACCACCTGTATTGACAATTACTGAATGAACTTCCAGTCCACGGTCCTGTGCCAGGTGAATACAGCAAAATGAAGTATCTAAACCTCCGCTAAAAGCTAAAACTACTTTCTTTTTCATGAGCAATGTGTGTGTGTTATTATTTAAAAAATAGAGTTGGTAAATGTAATATTGATTTCAGGCCTCCTTTATCATCAGGAGATTTTGGCTTAAGCACTAGTCTTTGTTTGATGCGCATAAAGCGTTCATATAACTTAGGCTTGCGTTCTAATTCTTCTGCAAATTTCTTTGCTACGTCATGTTTCTGTGTGGCAGGATCATAAAGCATTGCTGTACACATACAGTTCTTACGGTCTTTACTTTTCAGGATTTCGAAATTCACACAGCTCTGACATCCTTTCCAGAATTCTTCATCCTGAGAAAGCTCAGAATAAGTTACTGGTTCATAACCCAGATCGGAGTTAATTTTCATTACTGCCAGCCCCGTAGTCAATCCGAATATCTTAGCCTTAGGATATTTTTGACGTGATAACTCAAAAATTTTGTGTTTAATCGTATGGGCAAGTCCCACTTTTCTGTACTTAGGACTGACTACTAATCCTGAATTGGCCACAAACTGTCCGTGGCTCCAGGTTTCAATATAGCAGAACCCAGCCCATGAGCCATCCTTGTGAAAAGCAATGACTGATTTCCCCTCAGTCATTTTTCCACCCACATACTCAGGAGAGCGTTTAGCGATACCTGTGCCTCGTGCTTTAGCCGATTCAGCCATTTCTTCACAGATTTCTTCTGCAAAAACACGATGTTCAGGAAGTGCAACCTGCACTATAAAATCGTTTATATTCATTAATAGTTAACGAAAAAAAGATAAAATATTCTTATTAATTGATTTTGAAGAGACGTAAGCCTCTAAAGATTGAGTTAGAATTAACTCAAATACGGGGTGTATAATTTTGCCGGCTGGTGGTTACATAAATGACCGGTTCCAGACGTTCAATATATAAACTTCTCGCAGCAATGTTCTTTGCTGTTACGATTGAAAGTTTATGTATTATCTGTTTGATCATTTTCTGTACAATTCCCGCTTTAAAATATTAATGCTGTAAAGGTTTAAATAAATATCGAGTTGTGCAACAGGTTTTTTATTTTTTTACATTTCATCAACTCCTTGGGCCTCATGAGGTCAACGCTCAAAATTACGGGATATCTCAATAAGATAAAACAGCATAAAGATTAAATATTTGTTAATTCGCCGAGGGGATGAATATGCTGTCAATCTGGAGGAATAAGTCAGACTTATTTCCGCTCCAGTTTTTGAATCTGATATCCTTAAACCATCCTGTTAATTTATTTGTAAGTTTATCCTGGTTAGTTAATGCCCATTTTATGAAGAAATTCCTTTTTCTTATAGCACTTATTTTTTCAGGATTCCCTTCTGCTGTCTCCGCACAAAATATGTCTGCAGCCAGAAAGACTATAAAAAAGCTTACCTCTACAGACTTTTGGGGAAGAGGTTATACCAAAGAAGGAATGGCCAGGGCAGCAGTTTATCTTTGCGATGAATTCAGGAAGGCCGGCCTGAAACCTATGGAAGGAAATGATTACAGGCAGAATTTCTCTTATCCTGTGAATACTTTCCCGGGGAAAATGGAAGTCTCCGTTAATGGACAACAGTTAATCCCGGGCAGGGATTTTATCATTGAGCCCTCCAGCAAAGGTCTGCATGGCAAAATGAAGATGCAGCAAACGGACAGCATCTTTGTAAACCCCGAACAGCGGGTAGCTGTTGTGCTGAAAGATAAACTCACCTGGAGTGCGGCATTGAAAGTGGAAGATTTTACGGTACTGGAAATTAAAAAGACCGCCCTGACCGCCAAACCAGATTCTATTGAGGCGAATATTGAACAGGAGTTTATTCCTGAATTTATCACCAGCAATATCTGTGGAGTAGTCAAAGGGACAAAACATCCTGATTCGTTATTGATGATCACTGCACATTATGATCATTTGGGGGGCATGGGTGACCATACATTTTTCCCCGGAGCGAATGATAACGCAAGCGGAATAGCCCTATTGCTGAACCTTGCTAAATATTATGCTAAAAACCCAGCACCCTATACTATTGCATTTGTCTGTTTTGCAGGAGAAGAACCGGGGCTCAAAGGCTCTTCTTTCTTTACAACATTTCCTCCGGTCCCTCTTTCCAATATCAGGTTCTTAATCAACATGGATATGGTTGGCACGGGAGAAAAAGGGATTACAGTAGTAAATGCGACGATCCTCCCAAAAGAATTTGCATTGCTGAATAAAATAAATGACCAGTATAAATATCTGAGTAAAATTAATCCCCGTAATAAAGCAGCGAACAGTGATCATTACTTTTTCACAGAAAAGGGGGTTCCTGCATTTTTTATTTATACCCAGGGAGGTATAAGTGCTTACCATGATATTGATGATGTTTATGCCACCCTGCCGCTCACCAAGTTTGCTGATTTATTTAAGTTATTTATCCGCTTTAATGCAGCACTGATGCAATCATCCTCTTAACACGTACGATTGTGTAAACAAGTCCTTTATCGCTTTTCTGTCATATATTAAAAAAACAATATTCCCGTGATAAACAAATCGATCCTGACACCGTTTATTTGCATATAAATCTACAGGTCAATGTCAATTTTATTATCGCCATTAAATATCAAGAACATCACCTTGAAAAACAGGATTGTTGTTTCTCCAATGTGTCAGTATTCGGCCGAAGATGGCTATGCTAACGATTGGCATTTAGTCCATTTAGGCAGTCGTGCGATAGGCGGATCTGCATTGATTATTCAGGAAGCTACTGCGATTTCCCCGGCGGGAAGAATTTCTCCGGGAGATTTGGGAATCTGGTCTGACGGACATATCCCTGTTCTGAAACGTATTACTTCTTTTATTCGTCAAAATGGTGCTGTTGCTGGTATCCAGCTAGCCCATGCTGGCAGGAAAGCAAGTTTTGATTTACCCTGGAACGGAGGTAAACAAATTAAAGAAATAGATGGGGGCTGGAAAGCTGAAGCTCCAAGTGCAATTCCTTTCCACGACCATGATGAGGCTCCCATAGCTTTAACTGTCAATGATATTGAAAAGATTAAATCAGACTTCAGGGCTGCCACATTAAGAAGTATTGAAGCCGGTTATCAAGTCATAGAAATCCATGCTGCACATGGTTATCTTTTCCATCAGTTTTTCTCTCCGCTAAGTAATCTGCGAACAGATGAATACGGTGGAAGCTTCGAAAACAGGATACGTCTTTTACTGGAGGTTATCGTCCTGGTCCGTGAAGTATGGACAACCGAAAAACCCCTGTTTGTTCGTATTTCTGCTACTGACTGGGCTGAGAACGGCTGGTCTCCAGAAGATGCAGTCAAACTATCAGCTATTCTTAAAACTAAAGGTGTCGATTTAATTGACTGTTCATCGGGCGGAAATATCCATTACCAGGAAATCCCTCTTTTTCCGGGTTATCAGGTACAATTTTCTGATGCCATCCGCAAAGAGACAGGTATTTTAACAGGTGCCGTAGGCTTAATCACGACAGCAAAACAAGCTGAGGACATTCTTCAGGAGGGAAAGGCCGACCTGATTATGTTAGCCAGAGAACTTCTAAGAGATCCTTATTTCCCACTGCATGCCGCATTTGAACTGGATGATGAAATCAAATGGCCGGATCAGTATGTACGTGCTAAACCAAGGAAAAAGAGTTGAGCACTCCCATTTTTAAACTGTTTCTAAACCAATTTGTCTTAATTTTGTTCTTCAATAAAAAAAAGAAATTATGTTCGATAAATTAATGGCTGCTCAGCAAAAAGCTGAAGAAATCAAAAAACGTTTAGACTCAGTTTACGTTTATGCAGAAGTTGAAAGTGGTGCAATCAAAGTAACTTCAACAGCAAACAAAACAATTACAGCGATAGACATCAATGAAGAGTTCTACAAACAAGCTGACAAAGAAGAAATTGAAGAACTACTTTTAACCGCTATCAACAAAGCACTGCAACAGGCAGAAATAGTTAATACGACCGAAATGCAGGCTGCCACTCAGGATATGCTTGGTGGTTTAGGCGGAATGTTCGGTCAGTAAACCCAAACATTAAAACACAAAAAAAATGAAATACACCTATTACGGACAATCCTGTTTTCTTTTAGAGGCTGATGGAAAGAAATTTCTATTCGATCCATTTATCACTCATAACCCTCTTGCTTCAGCAATTGACACGACTAAAATCGAAGCTGATTACATCCTGGTAAGTCATGGACATGGTGACCATGTTGCTGATCTTGTACTTCTGGGAAAACAAACAGGTGCAGTAGTTATAGCGATGCCAGAAGTTGCTGCCTGGGCTGAACAACAAGGACTGACAAATATTCACCCAATGAATTATGGTTCTGCAACGTTTAACTTTGGAAAACTTCGTATGGTTTGGGCTACACATTCAAGCTCAATGCCAGATGGAAGCTACGGCGGGAACCCAGCAGGCTTCGTTTTGGAAACAGGAGGAAAAACCGTCTATTTTGCAGGTGATACTTCTTTAAACTACGACATGAAGATCCTTGCTGATCTTTATAACCTGGATTATGCAATTCTGCCAATCGGTGGTAATTACACCATGGATGCAGATGACGCAATCATTGCTGCTAAATATATCAATTGCAGCCGTGTTATTGGTGTTCACTATAACACTTTCCCGGCTATAGCAATTGATACTGCAGAAGCAGTAGCCAAATTTGAAAGAGAGGGTAAAGTGTTGTTATTACCTGAAATAGGAGAAACAATTACGATCTAAGGTTAGGTTTCTTTTAATGGTTTCTTTTTAAGTTTTTGAATTAAACATTAACCACCTTACCAACAACACACCCCTGAGGAAATCCTGGATTTATTTCCAGAGTTTCTTTAGAATTTACAAACAGCGATGCCCTGGTTTCTGATATCTTTCATCCCTTCAGATGAATGCGATCAGTAAACCAGGGCATCGCTGTTTGTAAACCGTAAGATGATCGCCCCTTAATGCGCCTCCAGCCAGGTACTACCTTCACCGATTTCGATCTCAATAGGTACCGTCGTCTTAATCGCCGTCTTCATTCGATGTGTAATAATCTTTTTCATTGCCTCAACTTCCGGTTTCAGTACATCAAACACAAGCTCATCATGTACCTGCATCGTCATTTTAGACTGCAACTTCTGATCTTTAATATCCTGATGAATATTGATCATAGCAATTTTGATCATATCAGCAGCAGATCCTTGTATTGGCGCATTAATCGCATTTCGCTCTGCAAAGCCACGTACGGTCTGATTAGCTGAATTAATATCTCTTAAATACCTTCTTCTACCCATCATTGTCTCCACAAAACCATTTTCACGGGCAAAATTCATCGTATCAGTCATATACCTCTTAATTCCCGGATACTGCGTAAAATACTGTTCAATCATTTCCGCAGCCTCTTTTCTCGGAATACCCAGGTTTTGAGACAAACCAAAAGCAGACTGTCCATAAATAATCCCAAAGTTTACTGCTTTCGCATTACGGCGTTGTGTAGAATCTACTTCTTCAATCGTAATTCCATAAACTTTTGCTGCTGTTGCCGTATGGATATCGATCCCTTTGTTAAAAGCATCCAGCATGTTTTCTTCCTTACTGATATCAGCAATAATACGAAGCTCTATCTGCGAATAATCCGCAGAAAGCAACACATGATCCGCATCTCTTGCAATAAATGCTTTACGGACTTCCCTGCCACGCTCTGTACGAATAGGGATATTCTGAAGATTAGGGTTATTTGAGCTTAATCTTCCTGTAGCAGCTACCGCCTGGTTATAACTTGTATGTACACGGCCTGTTTTTGGATTAACCAATAAAGGAAGTGCATCTACATAAGTTGATTTTAGTTTTTGCAGCTGGCGGAAGTCAAGAATATCTTTGACAATATCACTCTTATGGGCCAGGGCCGATAAAACATCCTCCCCGGTCTGATACTGACCTGTTTTTGTCTTTTTTGCTTTAGGATCAAGCTGTAGCTTATCAAAAAGGACTTCTCCCAATTGTTTCGGAGAAGCAAGGTTGAAGACCACTCCTGCTTTATCATAAACACTTTGTTCAAATCTGCGGATATCCACTTCCAGATCTTTAGAATAACTGATCAGTGTTTCCATATCGATCCGAACCCCTTCTTTCTCCATATCAGCCAATACATAAACCAGCGGATTCTCAATATTGGTAATCAGGTCTTCTGCATTCAGGTCTTTCAGGATCGGCTTGAAAACATGGGCAAGCTGTAAAGTAACATCAGCGTCTTCAGCAGCATAATCCACAACAGATTCTACTGGTACATCTCTCATATTACCCTGATTTTTTCCTTTCGGGCCAATCAGCGTAGTAATAGAAATCGGGGTATAACCTAAATAGTTCTCCGAAAGTACGTCCATATTATGACGTGTATCAGGATCTATCAGATAATGTGCAAGCATGGTATCAAAAAGTTTTCCTTTGATCTCTACTCCGTACCATTTAAGCACTAAAATATCATATTTAATATTCTGTCCTGTCTTGCCTATTTTTTCATTTTCCAGTACAGGCCTGAATTCATCTACTATAACCTGTGCTTCTGCTGCATCTGCCGGAACCGGGATATACCATGCTTTTCCGGCTTCAATACAAAAAGAAAGACCAACAAGCTCTGCTCTGTTCGCGTCTGTTCCTGTAGTCTCTGTATCAAATGATATACTTTCCTGCTGAAGCAACAGGTCAATTAGTGTTTTCCTTTTGGCTGCCGTATCTACCAGTTGATAGTCAGGCTTAGTATCTGCAATTGTTTTTCCGACAGGTGGCTGCTCAAACAAATTAGGCAGTTGTTCAAATGTCTTAGGTTTGCTTACGGGCTGATCTACAGCATTTCCGAACAAATCAGTTTGCTGTGATCCGCCTGCCCTGGCATCTCCGATATTGAATCCGTCTCCAAATACCCTTTTACCTAAAGTACGGAATTCCAGCTCTGCAAAAAGAGGTTCCAGCAACTCTCTGCTTGGCTCTTCTAAAAGCAATGACTTTTCGTCAAATTCTACAGGCACATCCAGAATGATTGTCGCCAGTTTTTTAGAAATCATCCCCTGATCAGCAAAAGCAATCACATTTTCACGCTGCTTGCCTTTTAACTGCTCTGCATTTGCAATAATATTCTCCATAGAGCCATATTGCTTAATCAGCAATTTAGCAGTTTTTTCCCCTATTCCAGGGATTCCAGGGATATTATCAACTGCATCTCCCCATAAACCGAGGATATCAATTACTTGTAACACATTTTCTATTTCCCATTTGGCCAGAACTTCCGGAACACCGATGATCTCCATCTCATTACCCATTCTGGCTGGTTTATAGATAAAAATATTCTCAGAAACCAACTGGGCAAAATCTTTATCAGGTGTCATACAGAAAACCGTGAAACCAGCTTTTTCTCCTTCTTTGGCCAGGGTTCCAATAATATCATCCGCTTCAAAACCATCTTTGGTAATGACAGGGATATTAAAGCCTTCAATCAGTTTAAAAATATAAGGTAAAGCTGCAGATAAATCTTCTGGCATACTTTCCCGGTGTGCTTTGTAAGCAACAAAATCTGTATGTCTTTCTGTAGGCGCTTCAGTATCAAAAACTACCGCTATATGGCTTGGTTTTTCCTTTTTAAGGACTTCCATTAAAGTATTGGCAAAGCCCATTACTGCCGAGGTGTTGATACCGGTAGAAGTAAATCTAGGGCTTTTACTTAATGCAAAATGCGCTCTGTAGATCAACGCCATACCGTCAAGCAGGAAAAGTTTTTTCATTGGATTATATATTATTTTTTATCAAATACCGAACCCGTAGGTTCTCTGTCCAAAGTTAACACCTGAATCTGAGCTAACCTAATTAGTATTTAGCTATAAATAAAAGTACCGGGAAGAAATTATACAGGGCATGAAGTGCAAATGAGTATTTAAGCCCATAATTCATCCTTGCATATCCTAAAACAAGGCCTACTGCCAATTGAGGTAAAGTATATAGTATGCCTAAGGGCAGCAGACTAATCCCCTTTTCAAAATTACTGAGATGTATCAGTGCAAAGCAAATAGCTGTCAAATGAAAATGCCAGGGAAAAATACGTTCCCAGAATTCGAATTTTAAAGTAACACTGCGGGCAAGGTTATACCGGTAAATAAGATATAAAACAATGAAAACGAGAGGGCTGATCAGAAAAGCCCAGTCAGTTTTAATAATGGCGCTCAAAAATGCACCACAGATAAAGGAAATAAACAAAAGACTCCCTGTAAAACGTCTCAACTGAGCTCTGAAAAGAAGCTCTTCGGACAATGGGGCCCAAACTACTGCCATGATAAAAAGTAAGGGTTTCGCCATTTCCTTTTTTTCAATCAGGGATGGCCCTGGAGACGGAATCAGTTTCAGACCAATCAATATACTGAGCAATATTCCACCACTAATCCCCGCCATTAAACAGATCAATGCCAGCTTAAGCAATAAAATAAATGGCTTTTCTGTTTTCTGAGGAATTCTGGCCAGATAAGGCTGTTTGAGATAACTTGTTAAATCATGTATCAGATCCAGCATTTATTTTGCTATACAGCCCTCTATATGATCGTTAACCATTCCTGTAGCCTGCATAAAGGCATAACAGATTGTTGTCCCAAAAAACTTAAAGCCCCGTTTTTTCATATCGCTGCTGATCGCATCAGATATCTCCGTTTTTGCAGGAACCGCAATGAGTGATTTAAAGTCATTTACAATGGGTTTCTGAGCTGGCAGAAATCCCCATATGTATTTTGCGAATGAGCCAAATTCCTTTTGTATGGCTACAAAAAGCTGTGCATTTTTTATGGCAGAGTTAACTTTGAGCTTATTCCGGATAATTCCGGTGTCATTCATCAGGCGTTCTGCATCGGCGGCTGTAAAAGCAGCAACTTTATTAACATCAAAATCAGCAAATGCAGCACGGTATGCTTCTCTTCTACGCAGAATTGTAATCCAGCTTAATCCGGCCTGTGCCCCTTCAAGTATAAGAAATTCAAATAATATCTGGTCATCGTAAACAGGTTTACCCCATTCTTCGTCGTGATATTTCGTATACAGAGGGTCGGTTCCGCACCAGCCGCATCTTTTCGGTTCTGCGCTCATTTTATATTACATGCTTAATTCGTCCCAATATTCCACAGCACGACGGTAATGTGGAATAACAATAGAGCCGCCCACCAGGTTGGCGATCATAAACACTTCATTAATTTCGGCGTCATTTACCCCGGCATCAAAACATTTTTCCAAATGATATTTGATACAATCATCACAACGTAAAACCATTGAAGCAACCAGTCCCATCATTTCTTTGCTTTTCACATCCAATGCACCCGCGGCATAGGTTGTGGTATCCAGTGCAAAAAAACGTTTGATGTTTGTATTGGCAGTCTCCATTATTCTATCGTTCATTTTTGAACGGTAGTCATTAAATTCTTCTACTAATTTGCCCATATAATATTTTATCTGATTACAGCTCTAATGCAGGATCCCAAAAAAGGTTTTTAAAGTCTTTAACTTTGTCCTGATCGATAACTACTCCTTCATTTTCTAACAGTTCCTGCATCAGTTCGGGGGTGGGAAAATGAAACTTCCCTGTAAGTAACCCTTTGTGGTTTACTACCCGGTGTGCTGGTATAGGAGGTAAAGCATCATGTGCATTGTTCATGGCGTAACCTACCAGCCGGGAAGATTTCCCTGCTCCAAGCGCTTTAGCAATGGCCCCATAAGAAGTCACTCTTCCTTTAGGGATTAACCGCACTACTTCATAAACCTGCTCATAAAATGATTGTTCCATTAGTCGAGTGAGAATTGTATGTAATTTATGTTTTTATCTTGTTTTAAATAGATTCTTTCATAATGTGTTTTGATCTTTAGCACATCATCATAAAACTCAGAAGTATATAAGTGATCTGTCTTTTTATAACAAGGCAGATTCAGCTCTTCAACCTTTTCAACTGTATAAGCATATAAACCGTCATTATCGGTCTTCAGGTTAATTTTACCGCCCGGCTTTAGAAGCCCTTTATATTTATCCAGGAAACCAGGAAAAGTTAATCTTTTCTTCTCTCTGCTATCCTGAGGCTGCGGATCAGGAAACGTAATCCAGATTTCATCTACTTCATTTTCGCCGAAATAGGCTGCAATATCTTCAATTTGAATTCTTAAGAAGGCCAGGTTACTGATGTTTTCATCTACTCCTGTCCTTGCGCCTCTCCAGATACGGTTCCCTTTTAAGTCTATGCCTATAAAGTTCTTCTCAGGGAAAAACTTAGCCATATTAACTGAATATTCTCCTTTACCACAAGCCAGTTCCAATACTACCGGATTGTCATTTTTAAAATGCTGTACCGCCCATTTGCCTTTAAGTTCCATTCCCTGCTCCATCTGATAGACGTTTGGAAAGGTATCAATTTCAGCAAATTTCCTTAACTTATCTTTACCCACTATTATTTTTTTTCTGCAAAAATACAATTTAATCTTCTCAGAGCCTATAAACAAATTAAGCCGATGAATTTTGGACAGCTCCCTTGGTTATGCTCACTTCTAATTCGTATTTTTGTATAAATACTACATCAAAACAAATTGGAAAAGAGCGCAAAAATTTATATCGCAGGCCACCGTGGGATGGTTGGATCAGCTATTCAACGTAAACTAACCAGTCAGGGTTTTACCAACCTGGTTATCCGGACTTCTTCAGAGTTAGACCTGAGGAATCAGCAGGCCGTTACAGATTTTTTCGCCCTTGAAAAACCTGATTATGTCTTTTTGGCTGCTGCAAAAGTAGGTGGAATTATTGCGAATAACACTTACAGAGCCGATTTCCTTTATGAGAATCTGACTATACAGAATAATGTAATCCATCAGGCCTATGTAACTGGGGTAAAAAAACTAATGTTTCTTGGTTCAAGCTGTATTTATCCAAAATTAGCTCCTCAGCCTTTAAAAGAAGAATATCTTCTGACAGGCTTACTGGAAGAAACAAATGAGCCTTATGCAATTGCTAAAATAGCTGGTATCAAAATGTGTGATGCTTACCGTGCACAGTATAATTGTAATTTCATTTCTGTGATGCCAACCAATTTATATGGCTATAATGATAATTATCACCCTCAGAATTCTCATGTACTGCCAGCTTTAATCCGCAAATTTCATGAGGCGAAGGTTAATGCGACCCCTGAAGTAATCATCTGGGGCTCGGGCTCACCAATGCGCGAATTCTTATTTGCAGATGATCTTGCAGATGCTTGTTATTTCTTAATGGAGAACTATAACGAACCTCATTTGATCAATATTGGTACCGGAGAGGACTTAACGATCAAGGACCTGGCTTTACTGGTTAAAAAAGTAACAGGATTTGAAGGCGACCTTACTTTTGACAGCACTAAACCGGATGGCACTCCCCGTAAATTAATGGATGTCTCTAAACTGCATAACCTTGGATGGAAACACCAGATTGAACTGGAAGAGGGAATTAACCTTGCTTATCGGGATTTTCTGGCCAAACATATTTAACATATTTTAGCCACAACTCATATAGCTTAAATTTATACATTTGTAAAAGTAAATAAATTTAAGCTATATGACCTTAGTTCAACTGGAATATATTGTAGCTGTAGATACCTACAGGAGCTTTGTTGGTGCCGCTGAAAAGTGCTTTGTAACTCAGCCAACGCTGAGTATGCAAGTACAAAAGCTGGAAGAAATGCTGAATGTGAAAATATTCGACAGAAGCAAACAACCTGTAATACCTACAGAAATCGGTTCTCAAATCATAGAACAAGCCCGCCTGGTCCTACAGGAGAGTCAAAAAATCAAAGAAATTATCAGCAGTCAGCAACAGGATATTGTTGGTGAACTTAAAGTGGGTATTATTCCTACTGTAGCCCCTTACTTATTACCGCAGGTGATCGCTTCAATGATGGAGAAATATCCTGACCTGAAATTACTCATCTGGGAATATACGACTGAAGATATTATTCATCACCTTAAAACGGGCGTACTGGACTGCGGTATCCTGGCTACTCCTCTAGGAGATACTTCAATTACGGAAATCCCGATGTATTACGAGAATTTTGTGACATATATCAGCAAGAACAGTAAGCTCTTTAAGAAGAAAAACATTGATGCCAATGATTTAGAGGATGAAAATATCTGGTTGCTTAACGAAGGCCATTGTATGCGTTCACAGGTACTTAATATTTGCAGATCTACAAAGGATAACCGCTTGCAGGGTTTAACTTATAATACAGGAAGTGTAGAGACACTGATCCGTATGGTGGATATGAATAATGGGGCTACGTTGTTGCCAGAATTGGCTTTGACGGAATTAACTGCTAAACAACTCAGCAAAGTGAGAACGTTTAAATCTCCGGAACCTGTAAGGGAAATTAGTTTGGTGACACATAAGAATTATATCAAGAAAAGGATGTTGAATGCGCTTAAGGAAGAGATTTTGGCGATTATACCGAAGGCGATGAAACAGAAGAAGAAAAAGGATGTCGTAGGGATCTAGAGGGAGGGGTACCGGGCTTCGCAAAAAAAAATTGTACTATATTCAGCCGGCATTACCTTTTCCTGAAGAAGGAAAAAGAACGCTATGTCCTCACATGAGTACAAGTTTTTTTTATATCCCTGCCTGGTTGGTGGTTATTGATTGGTGGCTACGAAAATATAATTATTTGTACCTAACCATCCTTACAGGAACACCTGAAACCTGGCGATATCTCCGGTCCGGATTGCGCCTCAGGGTAGCCTAAAATAAAAGGGAAGGCCGTGTTTTCTGACATCAGCCATCCCTTCAGATGGGTGCGGACAGTAAAACACGGCCTTCCCTTTTATTTTAGAGTTCCTTTAAAGCTTACGCTTTTTTGAAACGTTCTGCAACTGCGTCCCAGTTTACTACATTCCAGAATGCAGCAATATAATCAGGACGTTTGTTTTGATATTTTAAGTAATAAGCATGTTCCCAAACATCCATTCCTAAGATTGGAGTACCTTTAACCTCAGCAATATCCATTAATGGATTATCCTGGTTAGGAGTTGAAGAAACAATTAATTTACGGTCAGCACCAACGCTTAACCAAGCCCATCCAGAACCGAAACGGGTTGCACCTGCCTCAGCAAATTTAGTTTTGAACTCAGCGAAAGAACCAAAAGCAGCTTTAATAGCCTCAGCTAATTCTCCTGTAGGCTCACCACCTTTATTGTGACCCATAACTTCCCAGAATAATGAGTGATTGAAGTGACCACCACCATTGTTTCTTACTGCTGCAGGAAACTTAGAGATATGTTTGATAATCTCTTCAATGCTTTGTGAAGCTTCAGGTTTGCCTTCTAAAGCTTTGTTTAAATTCGTAACATAAGCCTGGTGATGTTTATCATGGTGAATTTCCATGGTTGTTTTATCGATATGCGGTTCTAGTGCATCTGTTGCGTAAGGTAACGCAGGTAATTCAAAAGCCATATTATTGTATATTTAAGTTTAAAAATTAATGGTTCACAAAGATAACATTCGAGGCTAAGTATTGTTCAGTATTTTGTCATTTACCCTCGTTTGTTCTCAAAAAACCGCTTCATCAGTTGTGCACATTCCGCTGCCAGTACGCCTTTTTGTGTCACTGTTTTTGGATGAAGCAAATTAGCATTTTTGCTTGTAAATCCACGCTTTTCTTCTGAAGCCCCATAAACTATTCTGCTAATCTGAGTCCAGTAAGCCGCTCCCGCACACATTACACAAGGCTCAATCGTTACATACAGTGTGCAATCTTTCAGATACTTGCCGCCAAGAGTCAGACTTGCTGCAGTGAATGCCTGCATCTCGGCATGCGCCGTAACATCATTCAGTTGCTCGGTAAGGTTATGTCCGCGTCCAACAATCCTGCCCTTGCAAACCACAATTGCCCCGATAGGAATTTCTTCATTGTCAAAGGCTATTTGTGCTTCCTGTAAAGCAAGACGCATATAATGCTCATCTTCTTTAGGCAAGTCGTTTTCTTCAGAAAAATTATAATAACTCATTTAATCTAACACAATTTACTGCCATTGGGTACTTTCCCCATCAGCGTTGTTAATACAATATTTCCATCTTCATCAGCAAATCCGGTGACTAAAAACTCGGACATAAACTTGCCAATTTGCTTCTTCGGGAAATTAACCACACCAACTATTTGTTTTCCTACTAATTCTTCTTTCGTATAATGGGCAGTAATTTGTGCACTGCTCATTTTTTCTCCATACTCACCGAAATCTACCCTGACTTTATAAGCAGGGTTTCTGGCTTCAGGAAATTCCAGGACTTCTAAAATTGTGCCTGCTCTTAATTCGACCTTCTCAAAATCATTCCAGTCTATATGCTCCATATTTGATATCCAATTTTGTACACCGATAAAATTACGAATCTTCAGCTTATAAAGCCGTATGTTGCGTATTGCTTTTTATTACCTTTGTAACATGATTGATGTTGTACTTAAAAAAGGCAAGGAAAAAGCCGTCCACCAAAAACACCCCTGGATATTTTCAGGAGCGATAGATAAAGTTAAAGGTAATCCGCTAAATGGCGAGGTTATCAGGGTTCTTGCAGCCGACCAGTCTTTTTTAGGTTATGGTTATTATAACGGCCAGTCACGCGTAGCAGTACGTTTATTGGAATGGGAAGAAGACAACATCATTGATAAAGCATGGTATGAGCTCAGGTTAAAAAATGCAATTGCTTCCCGTGCCCACCTGCTTAGCGATCTGGAAACGAATACTTGCCGCCTGGTATTTAGCGAAGCTGATTACCTGCCAGGATTAATCGTTGATAAATATGCCGATTATCTTTCCCTACAGATCCTGAGCGCAGGAATGGAGAATGTTAAAGCTGAACTGATTGAGATCTTAATCGCAGAATTAAACCCTATAGGAATCTTTGATAAAAGCGATGCGAACGCACGTACACATGAGAACCTGGAAGTTTCACAGGGACTGCTTTGGGGAGAAACCCCGCCAGAATTTATTGAAGTAAAAGAAAATGGTGTTCGTTACCACATCAATATCGCAGATGGTCAGAAATCCGGGTTCTATTGCGATCAGCGCGATAACCGTGAAATCCTTGCTGCTTATACAAAAGATAAAGAAGTACTGGATTGTTTCTGTTACAGCGGCGGGTTCACTTTAAACAGCTTAAAACATGGTGCTAAACATCTAACCAGTGTAGACAGTTCAGCGTTGGCCATTGAAACGTTAAAACACAATCTTGGTTTAAACGGATTCATGGAACATCAGCAAACCAGCATACAATCTGACGTAAACAAACAGCTCCGCACTTTTAAAGAGGAAGGAAAGCTTTTTGATGTGATCGTCCTTGATCCGCCAAAATATGCCCCTTCAAGATCTGCATTGGACAGGGCTGCCCGTGCTTATAAAGATTTAAACAGATTAGGGATGTTATTGCTTAAAAAAGGCGGTATCCTGGCTACATATTCCTGCTCCGGAGCCGTTGATCTGGAAACTTTCAAACAGATTATTGCCTGGGCAGCATTGGACGCAGGCAGAGAAGTACAAATCATTAAACAATTTCATCAGCCGGAAGACCATCCTGTAAGAATTTCCTTTCCAGAAGGAGAATATCTTAAAGGTTTATTATTGAGGGTATTGTAATAGAAAAAAAAGCATTTTATTCATAGGGGTAGCAAACAAATTTGCGTTTTGTTTGTAGATTAGACAAAACGCAAATTTCCCGAATGCTAATAGTACATAATATCCGGTTAAGCCGTATTCTAAGGAATACATGGCAAGTAGACCTCATCATGATCTTTTCCTGCACAGGAGCTTATCTTACCAGGGCATTCCTGATTAAACATAACTTTGAGATCCCATCTATCATTCCTACCGTTTTAGGTACAGCAATAGCTTTTTTTATTGGATTCAATAATAATCAGGCTTATGACCGGTGGTGGGAAGCCAGAAAAATATGGGGTGCGCTCGTCAATGATTCCAGATCATGGGCAAGAAGTGTCATTACCTATATCTCTCAGAATGAAGTCAGCAACCAGGATTTTAAAGCAATAAAAGACAGAATGGTCCGCCGGCATATCGGTTTCCTATATGCACTTAAAGCCAAACTCAGGGATGCTGTTGATGAAAACTATCAGCAATACCTGGATGAAGCAGATCTGCAGGAAATTAATCTGCACAGTAATGTACACAATGCAATCCTGACACTGCAATCCAGAGACTTACAGCAATTGAGTAAAGATGGGATGATAGATGGCTTCCGTTTTATGGAGCTGAACCAGCTACTGGTTAAATTCTCTGACCATATGGGCAGAGCGGAAAGAATCAAAAACACTGTTTTCCCAACCACTTACAATTATTTCACCAAAGTCTTTATCTGGTTATTTGTCGTTTCTCTAACACTGGTAGTGAGCCATGAAGCAGGTGTATGGGCAATTTTTATTGGCTGGCTGGTAGGCTTTGTTTTTGTTTCCACACAAATCAATGGAATGAGCCTGATTGATCCTTTCGAAAATAACTCATCCTCAGTTCCACTGAACCAGATTACCAGAACTATTGAGATCAATTTACTGGAAATGATAGGTGCCGAAAAAATTCCTGCACCTGTCAAACCTATTAATGACGAATATATTCTGTAATTGCTATTCTTCTTCTTTAAAGTAAACTTTATAATAGTTCATAGACTTATCGTCATCAAAACCTTTTTCTATGAGCTCTTTGTTTCCGTGAATATAGATATGGAAGTTTTTATCCAGTTTTAACACACTTTTGAATGCTTTGGCTTGTTTTTTAACCGCAGCTCCCGAAATATCAAAACTATCAGGTATAGGGGTTTCGAATTCTTCTTCGTAATTCTTTTTATAATTTTTGAAAGACTCGATCCCATCTTTATTCCCAATCACTTCGTTAGAGAACTCATCCATATCAAAACTCTCCTTCTCTTTGAAATACTTCATGGAGCGGTTCAGCAGATCTATCTTATCAGCTTTAGTAATATCATACTCCTGATCGAGTTTGTCTGTTACAAAGCTTTTATATACCCCTAATACGTTCTTTGTCTGATTATAATTATCATTTCTGACTTTGAGCTTTAAAAACTCGTCTTTCCAGTACACAGCTTCATTACTTTTGTTGGTCTGATCTATAACAGCAACTTTATAGCCTTCTTCTTTTTCAGTATTAAAGATAATGCATCCTTTATCAAGTTTATTGATATTGATCGCATCTTCTTCATAACTCAGTGCAAAACCTGCCTGCTCGGGATAAACCTTCAGGTAAGTTTCTTTTGTCTCTGATTTAAAGATCCCAATGGCATCATGCAGCTCTCCTTCAATCTGTACGTTTTCAAAATAGGCGACATACAACTCCCCTGCTTTAATTTTAGGATGGTTAGAGGTATCGTAAAGAAATTTTGCCAGCTGCTCACTATTTTTATGAAAGTGCTCTCCATTTTCAAATACCTGCGCAATGAAATGGTAAACCTCATTCAGATTCAAGTCGTCATTCGGATGAAAAAAACGGAAAATCTCATTAACCTTTTCATAAGGACTTAAAAAATATTGGATCAGCAGGTTTTTTAACTGCTCATCCTGAATTTGCATCGAAGCTTCAGATAATACATAAAACTCATCTTGTGCCTTATTACCAATTCTATGTATAGAAAGCTCTGCTAGAGAGGCTTCTGGAAAATAAATCATATACGCTGTAATTTATAGCTGTGTTAACGGGATTGCAAAAATACTTATTTTTCTTCTTTTGCAGTATTCCTGAGCGCTACAGGTTTGGTAGATTTCTTCTTCATTTTCAGATTCAGCAACTCTACCAATACAGAGAATGCCATTGCAAAATAAATATATCCCTTAGGAATATGCTGATCCAGCCCTTCAGCAAGCAACGAAACACCGATTAACAACAGAAATGAAAGTGCCAGCATTTTCACCGTTGGATGATTATTGACAAAGTCACTGATCGCATTTGCCGAAACCATCATGATAATCACAGCTATAATTACCGCAGCAATCATAATCTGAACATGATCGGCCATACCTATTGCAGTAATGACAGAATCTAAAGAGAAAACAATGTCCAGTACAAGGATCTGTGCAATTACACCAGCAAAAGAATGTACTTTAACCTTCCCTTCTTCTTCCTCTTCCCCTTCCAGCTTCAGGTGAATTTCATGGGTACTCTTATAAATTAAAAACATCCCCCCTAAAATCAGGATCAGGTCACGGCCCGAGATAGCCAGTTTTTCCAGCCATTCTTTATTATCCAGGTTAATCCATTCGCCAATATTAAATAATGTGGCAGTAAGGCTCATCACCCAGCTTAAAGATAAAAGCAATAATACCCTGGTAATCATAGCAAGCCCTAATCCCAATTGCCGGCCTTTCTTTTGCTGATGTGCAGGCAATTTTCCAGAAAGGATGGAAATAAATACAATGTTGTCAATTCCCAGTACAATTTCCAGAACAGTAAGGGTTAACAGCGAAATCCAGGCTTCGGGTGTACTAAAAAATTCCATATATTAATTGTTTTGCCGTAAAGCTAAAAAAAAAGCTTGTTGAATTAATCAACAAGCTTCGCACCGATTAGTTTTTTCTTATCTAAAGGTAACAGATCCATAATCGGCATTTACACGAATATTTGATCTTCCGCCACTCCCGATTTTACCAGTATAGGTTTTTGAATTATCGTCATCCTTAGAATCTCCCTGACGCATGGTTACTTTATCTCCCGATTTAAATCCGCTATAACTGGTTTGCACATTGAAATCACCATTAAAAGAATCGGAGAAATTCAATTTCGAGTCTACATAATCTGTATTGATAGTTAAGTTTTTACATCCTGCCCCTACTTCTGTAACTTCAAAATTATTATAGCTCATTTTGAAGTTGCCATCACCTCTTAAGTTCCCAACATTTACATTTGCATATTGCGCTTTAAGATCTAATTTACCTACCGTACCTATTTTAATATTATTGTATTGCTGTCTGATTACTGCATTCCCTTTGATATTATCAATCCTGGCATTTGCATATTGTATATCCAGATCAAGATTATTAACATTTGCAATACTGATTCCCGATCCATATTGTTGTTTAATTACCGCATCCCCTCTGATATTATTAATTGTGACTGTAGCATACTGTGCATTCAGATCCAGTGTTCCTGCTGCTGCGATAGTTACTCCTGAGCCATATTGCTGCCTGATCACCCCTTTATTAATTTCTGCAATAGTGGTTTTACCATACTGAACGGATACATAATTGTTTACACTGGTCAGTTTGCCTGCATTAAAATCCCCATACTGTACCTTGGCATAAAGAGGTCCTGCAAAATCTTCCATATTGACGTTACCAAATTCCTGCGTTAAAGTAAGAGAGTTTGTCGCTGGCAGATAAACCACGTAATTTACTTTTACCTCTCTTCTTCGATTCCGCCCCGACCACATATTCCGTTCACCTATAGTTGTTTTACAAGTGACCTGGTCACCGTTTTTCTCGGCAGATACATTGACCTGGTCAATCAGTTTCCCGGCTTCTTTATCTTCATTGCTATAGGCTTTGATCGAAACATCTATTTTCACTTCCTTCTTATCCCAGATTTTAATCACCATTCCGCCATACTGATTGTGAAGATTTATTTTATCTGAGGGACTCAAAGAGAAACTCTTACTGATGTACTTTGACCGCATCGAATCATCTCCGTTTTGCAAACCAGTGTTTTGTTCAGGGCTATTTCCAGAAATGGTTGTATTGGTATTCACGCTGGAACTTACCGCATAAACAGGGGCCTCATTAATAACCATACCTGTTTCACTTTGCGCATTAGCCATACTAAATGAACACAACAGAGCTCCTGCAAGGATCAACTTTTTCATATACTATTCTCCTTTTTATATTGACTGACTTCATTAATAATGAACAGCTGCTGATTTAACAGCTGGATTTGTATTTCCAGATTTCTGACCATTGCCTTTACAACCATTTGCTGATTTGGACTTCCTGCCATTTCTTTAGTCAGCCCTTCATAGGTTTTATTCAGGACTTCGAAATCTGCTTTAAATTTGCGGTAGAGTTCAGGGTTTGTTTTCGCAAAAGCCTGTAAACTATCTTGTTTCTGTTCAATCAGGCTTACAAACTTAACTTGTTTCTGTGCATATACAGGATTCACATCTGCTACACTTAACCGCCCTCTTTTTGCTGGAATAACATACAGGAAGGTAACAGCCAGCACAACTATAAATGAAGCCGCTATTCCAGCCCATAGTTGTATATTAAACATCCTTTTATGTTTTTTTTTAAGCTGTTCTTTTTTATCCAGCTCCGCTTCGATTTTATTCCAAAGACCTGCTGAAGGCCTGTCGGTATCAAACTCCCGCTTGTTGTCCCTGATAAAATCTTCCAGTTTAGTACTCATCTCTTGCTCCTTTCTTTTCTAATATATTTCTCAATTTCATTTTTGCTCTCATCAATTGTGACCGGGAAGTAACTTCCGATATTTTAAGGATATGAGAAATCTCTTCATGATCATAACCTTCAAATAAGTATAAAGTAAGCACTACTCTATAACCATCTGCCAAACCCTGTACTGCAGCTTTTACTTCCTCTACCCTTAATTCCAGTTCTTCCTGATCTGCTGATTCCTCTGCCGGAATTTCTACGCCATCCAGGCCTGTAAATTCAACTTTCCTTTTTCGCAGACAGTTAATTGACTTGTTAACGATAATCTGTTTTAACCAAAGGCCAAAAGTGGTATCTCCTCTAAAATCGCCAATCCGTAAAAATGCATCCAGGAAAGCCTCCTGTACAACGTCTTCTGCTTCAGCTTCATGGTTGACAATCCTGAGCGCTGCACTGTACATAGCTCTTTCATACAACTTGTATAATTCAAATTGTGCCGGTCTGCTTCCCTTTCGGCAAGCATTAACCAAGTCAATATTTTTATCTATGTATACTGCTTCCAATGTCTTCGTATTCGTTATAAATGACAGGATGATTTTCCAAACGTTGCATCTTAATGAAAAAACTTTTCAATATACCCCGTTAAATCAACAACCGTTTATAATATATGGCTCAAAATGAATATTTTTGCGGCTTAATCCGATGAAAAAATGTTAAGAACAACAACTTGCGGAGCGCTGACGATTGAGAATCTAGGCGAAAACGTAGTTCTGTGCGGTTGGGTACAGAAATCCAGAGACTTGGGAGGAATGACTTTTATTGATATCCGTGATCGTTATGGTATCACCCAATTGGTTTTTAATATGGATGATAACACTCAACTCTGTGAGAAAGCCCGCAGTTTAGGTCGCGAATTTGTGATTAAAGCAAGCGGACTGGTTGTTGAGCGTTCCAATAAAAACCTGAAAATGCCAACAGGAGAAGTGGAAATTAAAATCACTGACCTTGAAGTATTGAATGCTTCTAAGATCCCGCCATTCTTAATTGATGATGAGACCGATGGTGGAGATGATTTACGCATGAAATATCGTTACCTGGATCTGAGAAGAAATCCGGTAAGAAATAATATGGTTCTGCGTCATAGAATGGCACAGTCTGTAAGAAGATATCTGGATGCTTTAGATTTTATCGAGGTGGAAACTCCTGTTCTGATTAAATCTACGCCTGAAGGCGCAAGGGACTTCGTGGTTCCAAGCCGGATGAATGCTGGTGAGTTTTATGCTTTACCTCAATCTCCTCAGACTTTTAAGCAATTGCTGATGGTTTCTGGTTTTGACAGATATTTCCAGATCGTAAAATGTTTCAGAGATGAGGACTTACGTGCTGACAGACAGCCTGAATTTACTCAGATTGACTGTGAGATGTCATTTATTGAGCAGGAAGACATTCTGAACACATTTGAAGGACTGATCCGTACTTTATTCAAAGAGGTTAAAAACTTCGATTTACCTGAGGTTCCAAGAATGCAGTATGCTGATGCAATGCGCTGGTATGGATCTGATAAACCTGATACGCGTTTCGAAATGCGCTTCGTTGAATTAAACGGGGTAGTCAAAGGGAAAAACTTCCCTGTCTTTGATAATGCAGAACTGGTTATCGGGATCAATGCAAAGGGCTGTGCACACTATACACGTAAGCAGATGGATGAACTGACCGACTTCATTAAACGTCCGCAAATCGGAGCTACAGGCCTGATTTATGCAAGACACGGTGAAGATGGGTCAATCAAATCGTCTGTTGACAAATTCTATACAGAAGAAGATTTAAAACAATGGGCTGAAGCTCTTCAAACTCAACCAGGCGATTTAATGTTGCTGATGGCTGGCACTAAAGATAAAGTACGTAAACAATTAAGTGAATTACGTCTTGAAATAGGTACCAGACTAGGCTTAAGAGATAAAAATGTATTCAGCGCTTTATGGGTACTTGATTTCCCTCTTTTAGAGTGGGATGAAGAATCTGAGCGTTACCATGCTATGCACCACCCTTTTACATCACCTAAACCAGAAGATATCCCTATGCTGGATACTAATCCTGGTGAAGTAAGAGCGAATGCCTATGATATGGTCGTTAACGGAACTGAGATTGGTGGTGGGTCTATTCGTATCCATGACCGTACGCTGCAGGCTTTAATGTTCAAACATTTAGGCTTTACTGCCGAAGAGGCTCAAAAACAATTCGGCTTCCTGATGGATGCTTTTGAATTCGGAGCTCCTCCGCATGGTGGTATTGCTTTTGGTTTTGACAGACTTTGTTCAATTTTCGCTGGTTTGGATAGTATCCGTGACGTGATTGCTTTCCCTAAAAATAATTCGGGAAGAGATGTGATGATTGATAGCCCTTCGACTATTGATGAGAAGCAATTGAAAGAGTTAAAAATAAAAACTAATTTATAAGGAGTATTTCAGGAGGTGTTAAATTCTCCTTTCCTTAAAAATCAAAAAGCCTTTCAGTAGATACTGAAAGGCTTTTTGATTTTTAAGGAAAGGTTTTCTGCTTATAAAAAAGACGGGACAATATATTTAGCCAGAATTTCGAAAGCCTGTTTACTTTTAAATGAGCCATAATTTCCCTGTGCAAAAACAATGGTCAGATCTAAATCCTTTAGCATAAAAATATATTGTCCCCCATTACCAGAAGCAAACAATAGATCCTTCTGAAAGTCTTTTGTTTTCAGGAGTTCGCGATACCAATAAAATCCATAATACGCTGGCTGAGGAAGTATGAGCTGACTTCTGCTGGATTTAGCGAAAGAGAAATCAGGAATAGGAATATCACATTTTGTGGACTGGCTGATCCATTGCTCAGAGATAACCCGTTTACCTTTCCAAATTCCATTTCCATTGACAAGCTGCCCCAATTTGATCATATCCGATGGGTGTATATAAAAAGAACCGCCCGTCATCCCATGTCCTGCCGGGTCAACTGTCCATTTATAATCTGAAATTCCGAGTGGTTCAAATAAATACTTCCTGGAAAACTCCATAACCGTCATTTTTGCAGCTTTACTAATAATACCGCTTAAAATCATTGGATCAACGGAAGTATAAGACCAGGCCTCTCCAGGTTTATATTTCATGGGCAGGTTCAGGGCGAACTTCACCCAGTCTTTACTCAGGCTCATCTCCTGCTCACAATCTTTAGTACCATTAAACTCCTCACAATCGAATCCCGATCTCATCTCAAGGAGGTTTTTAATTGTCATCTCCTTTTTGAGCTTATCGTTTTTAAAAAACGGATACTCCGGAAAGAATGAATAAACCTTCTGATTGATATCTTTAATCAGGCCCCGATCAATTGCAATCCCGATCAGCAGGCTTGTCACGGATTTAAATGAAGAGCGGGAATCCTGTAAAGAATCCTTAGAGAAACCGTTAAAATAATGCTCATATATCGAATTACCCCTTTTAAAAATCAGAACACTATTGATTTTTGGATATTGTCCATTTTCAATTGCGCTGGTCATCTGCGTTAAAAGTGGATTCTTATTTACTTCCCCATCCTGTGCAGCAGCAGTTAAACCAAACAATAAAAACAATACACATATAATTATTATATTCTTCATTCCCCTAAGTTATATAACATTACCTTCACGTTAAACAACAATCCTCCTCAATCTTCTAATTATATGCCTTTTAACAGATTTAGCTGTCTTTTACTCCTGATTTTAATAGTCAGATCAACCCCTTCTTTTTCGCAGTCAGCGGCCCCTGCTTTTCAGCGCATTGATTCGCTATTGAAAGCAAAAAGCTCAAAACCATTTAATGGGGTAATCATCATTGCTAAAGAAGGAAAAACACTGTATGAGAACCAAAATGGATCTCCTGTACCGGGTCAAAAGAAGCTATTTAAGGAAACTGATCAGTTTGTTATTGGCTCTATCAGTAAACAGATCACGGCCGTGCTGGTCTTGCGGGAATTGGATAAGAAAAGACTAAATCTCCGGGACCCTATCAGAAAATATCTTCCTGAATTAGAAATGCCATGGGCAGACACCGTTACCATTCACCAGCTATTAACCCATACCCATGGAATTACGGCTCTTAATGAGCCCCTGGCTTATCCTGCTGGCACTAAATTCAATTATTCTACTATCGGATATCAGTTACTGGCAAAAATTGTGGCTAAAACATCAGGAAAATCCTTTCCGGAGTTATCCGATGAGCTATTTATTACTTGTGGAATGGAAAACACTTTTGATTCCAATCTGAAAAAACACAAAAGGCTTGTCAACGGATACATTGAAAAAGAAAATGGGAAACTGCACCTTCAAACCAGCCCGCTGAAAGACTTTACACCAGCAGCAACCTTCATATCGACCGCAAGAGATTTAGTCCTTTGGAACACCGCTCTGCACTTAGGAAAGCTGCTTTCACCTGAAACCTATCAACTGATGATTACACCATATGCTACCCGTCAGCATGCCTTTCTGGGAAAAACTGATTACGGCTATGGACCTACGATCACCACTACTGATAGGCTGTTACAAATTGGTCAGACAGGGTATATCCCTGGATTTGTCTCAATGGACTATTATTTCCCCAAGACAAAAACCAGCATCATCATGCTGGAGAACACTGCCTGGAGTTTAGATGATCTTTCAAAAACCTTTAGTTATCATTTACAGGCTTTAAAGTTTTTGAAAGAAGCTTTACTAAAGTAATTAAGAAACTACCTGGCAGAAACTTTTTTAAGGTGGGTATCAATCAGTTCAATCATAGCTGCAAACTCTTTAGGTTCATAACCTATAGACTGATAAATGATTTTCCCTGTTTCATCAACGATAATATTTCTGGGGATGGATTGCAGGGCAAATTTTTTAAATATACCTCTATCCACGTCTGGAAGAATAGGAAACGTAAAGCCTTTTTTCGCTTTAAAAGGGATTAATTTGTCCCATCCTTCTTCCCTTCCAAAAACAAAAAAGGCAAAACCAGGATTATCCTTATACTTCTCCCATATACGTTTTTGAACTTCCGGAAGCTCCGCATTACAAGGGGGGCACCACGTCGCGAAAAGATTAATCAGAATTAACTTTCCTTTATAATCATGAATAGAAACCGTCTTTCCTTTCTCAATTTCGAAATTAAAAACCGGAACAGCATCTCCAACCTTAGTTATTGTACCCTCATCCTGCTGTGCAAAAGAAACAAACGGCAGCAAAGCAAACAGTACAATAAAATATTTTAGCTTTCTCATCAGGATATATGTTTATACACAATAATACCAAAATAAAACTATTTACCCACCACTTTCTACCCTCTATTTCTACAGCAGGCAATACATTTCGCAAAGCAAAACCAGTATAAAACAGACTGGTTACCCCCATGTTAACCAGGGTATGAACCCACCTTTTTGCAGTAAATAGGCCGACTCATCATGGACTTGATGTCTATCTATTTCTCCTCTACGTTTCGCCAACCTGTTTCACCTCCCAATTTGACTTCTTTCTCCAAATCCGCATTAGATAAAAATTTGGCCTTTAAAAAAAACAAGGCTGTATAGTTTGTCAACATTGGCCATCTCTTCAGATGGGCGCAGTTGACAAACTATACAGCCTTGTTTTTTTTACCCGTACTAAGACTTTAACTAAAAGGTCTCACTATCCGCAGGAATCCCATAATCTACAAATCCAGGTCCTTTTTCTTTTTTCTTTTTCCCTGTAAACAATCCTTTAACGCTATTAAATATTGCAGAAAGATGTTCTGCATCCAGCGTCTTGCCAACCTTACTCGTTGCTAATCCTACCAATGCTTTTGTAACAAAGCCAGAGCCTTTAAACAGCGTGCTATTCATCAGAATAGGCAACACCATAGACATCAGTTTACTACTGATATTCAATTTATCATCAACCTTTAAAAATGCAGATGGTGTAGCATATTTTTTAATCAGGCTACCAAAAGTAAACTGTTTTAAATAAACCTTTACATCGTCCTTTATCATCTCTTCCTGCATCTTATAGTCTACCTTAAGACCAATCAGTCTTACGTTAAGATCCTGCAGGTTATTGATTTCATACTTTTTGCTCATCTTCCTCGTCCTCCTGTAGTTTTTTAAAATATTTCCTGATTGTGAAGTTGACAATAGCCTTTTCAATGAATTTCTCTTTGGTTACATATACAATAACGGCTAAAAAAAGATAAAGCAGTGAAACACAACCAAAGCCTGCTGTATAACTGGCAAAAAGAGTAGATAAGAACAGAGCAAGCGTAATTGTTCCCAAAATAAAGGCCAATACAAAACATACAGCCACAATAGCATTGGTGACAAGATCAGCAAACACTTTCGATGATCTTTTAATTAACACCAGACGTGCATACTCTAAACGTGTATCCACATATAGCTTAGCTTCTGAGAATATTTCTTCGATATTCTTTTCTTTCTTTTCCTCCATTGGTATTCAAAATTAACTTATGATGTAACCTGTAAGGTTACTCGTAATCAATATATCAGGCGTATTTGCCTAAGCGTGTTCAGCATCATCTACAAATTCTTCTTCAGCTTCATGCAGTTTACTTTTTACAGAACTTACTACTTTATCTTTCAGGCCAGTCAGATGATCAATTTCATCAGCTGCTCTTTCTTTTAATGCATCACCAAGTTCTTTTAATGACTGATTTAATCTATCACGAGTCTCACTTCCTTTTTCGGGTGCAAACAACAATCCCAATGCTGCACCAGCAGCCAAACCCGTTAATAATCCAATTAATACTTTTGAGTTATCGTTCATGACTTTAATTTTTATGTTTAATAATTGATTTTGTAGTGATGTAATAGATAGTAGCTGATATTATTTTGTTATAACTCTTTAGTCCTGTGAATTGTTTTAATCTTCTGAGAATTTAGAAGAATAGCCGCTCCTCCGACAAACACCAAAGAGAAACCAAAGGAGCAATGACAAACATTATCCTCTGATTCATAAATACAAAAAATAATTTGGCTAGGTATCCAGATTTATTGCCTTCATCTTATTATAAAGGGTTTTTCTATCTATATTTAATATTTTGGCAGCTTTTGTTTTATTGAAATTTACTTCCCGCAGAACTTTCAATATCGCTTCATACTCTGCCTCTGAAGCTGCATTTTTCAAGTCCCTTGACTTCTCATGGTTCCGGTGAATTGTATTTTCAATAGCAGTAACCTTGGCATCTGTAGAAATTTCAAGTGGTAATGCTTTAAGCTGAATTTCATCAGATTCAGTAAGTAATGTTGCTCTGCGAACCACATTTTTCAGTTCCCTGACATTTCCCGGCCAGTTATAACTCAGGAAGCACTCCTCTACATCTTTAGAGAATCCCATTACATTTCTGCCCAGCTCTTCATTAGCGAAATCAAGAAAAGTTTTTGCGAAGATCATAATATCTTTTCCTCTCATACTTAATGGGGGAAGATTGATAGAGAATTCATTGAAACGGTGATATAAATCCTCTCTGAAGCGGCCTCTTTGTATTGCAGTGGCCAGATTTTCATTCGTTGCAACAATAATCCTGACATCAAGATCAATCTCTTTAGTACTTCCAATACGTTTAATCTTTCTTTCCTGAACAGTCCTGAGTAAAGCAGCTTGTAAATCATAAGATAGATTGCCTACTTCGTCCAAAAAAAGTGTTCCGCCGTTGGCCATTTCAAAATGCCCGATTTTTGTATTCAAAGCACCTGTAAAAGATCCCTTTTCATGACCAAAAAACTCACTGCCAGCTAATTCTTTCGTTAATGAACCACAATCCATAGCAACAAAAGGATTATCTCTTCTGGGACTGTTTAAGTGAATAGCTTTTGCTACAGACTCTTTTCCTGTACCACTCTCACCAGTTAAAATTACGCTGTAAGATGTTGGAGCTACTAATTGGATCTGCTTCAATAACTCTTTCGAAGCCTGGCTTTGTCCAGCCACAAAATTCTCCACCTGATTGTAAACAGGTTTCGAAGTTTTTGCCTTTTGCACCTCAGATCTTACGCCTTCGGCCGTAGTATCATTCAGCGCTATTTGTGTATCTATAGCTTTATTTATTGTATTTAAGATTTCATCTGGATATAAAGGCTTGGTAATATAATCGTAAGCCCCTAATTTGATGAGTTCGACAGCAAGTTTGATATCCGAATAGCCAGTAATTATAATTACACCTGTTTGAGGATAATTCTCTTTGATTTTAATGAGCATCTCCTTTCCATCGGTATCTTCCAGCCTGTAGTCACATAAAACAAGGTCATATTGTTCTTTAGTCAGATAATCTTGTGCAGAAACGCCACTGGTTGCAGTATTCACACTAAACCCATTTCTGGTTAAGAATTTTGACAGTAATAAACCTATATTAATTTCATCATCTACTATTAGTATTCTTTTCATATCTCGCAACAAATTCTAAACTTATTAGATGATAAATATAAAGAAATATTTTATATGGGAAATATTTTCTACACTTATATATTCATATTCCCCTTATTCGCATACTTATCCCCTGAGATGCATGATATCATCCCTCAACAAATTTTAAACCATTTAAGATTAAGCAGTTATCTGCCTTTGAAATTTGCACGACGCTTTTCAAGAAAGGCACCTGCACCTTCTTTGAAATCTTCTGTGTCAAAACATTTACCAAATTCTTCAATTTCAACCTCAAACCCGTTTACCCCCTCATTTACAGCGGCATTAACACATCTTATCGCTGCTGCTATTGCAAGCGGTGCACGCTGCCTGATTTTGTTCAGAATCTCTTCAGCTTTTGTAATCAGCTCTGCAAGAGGTACAACATGGTTTACAAGGCCTATTTTCTCTGCTCTGTCCGCAGTAATCATATCAGCTGTAGTAATTAACTCTGTAGCTCTCCCTTTACCGATCAGTTTTGTCAATCTTTGTGTTCCGCCATAGCCAGGAATCAGTCCAAGGGTAACTTCCGGAAGGCCCATTTTTGCTGTATCAGCAGCCACACGAATATGACAGGCCATTGCCAGCTCCAGTCCACCGCCCAGGGCGAAGCCATTTATTGCCGCAACAAAAGGTTTAGTACAGTTTTCTATCGCATTAAAAACATTTACTTGTCCGCTTCTGGCCAGGTCTTCTCCCTGTTCTGTATTATAAGTTGAAAACTCCGATATATCTGCCCCTGCGACAAATGCCTTTTCACCGGCACCCGTTAAAAGAACCCCTCTTACTTCTTCTGTTTCTGAAGCAAAAACGATCACATCTGCCAGCTCAGCAAGGGTTTCCTTATTAAGTGCATTTAATTTTGACTCCCGGTTAATAGTTACGTAAAGTATATTCGCTTTAAGCTCTGATATTAGATTCTGATAGATCATAATTTAAAAATTTCTGTGTTCGTTAACCCTATCGCGGATATAATCAACGATAGTCATGATTGTTGTTCCGGGTGCAAATAATTCCACCACCAGTTAATATTACATTATTAAGTTACATTTGTTTTATAAACGTATATAAATCAATCGATACCAGCATTAAGCAGAAAGATTGCAATCAATTTACCCTGTAGTCATGCCCATCCAGACTGAATTGACTATTAAAACAGGAACAGGTCTATTTAATGTTTTGCTCATTATTACACCGATAATCTATCGTAAATGTAAGTAAATTAGCTCTTTTATATTAACTTTGAATATAAATTTACAGTTTTTATGAGTGAGGAAAGATCATTGAACTTTATTGAAGAGATCATTGAAAACGATTTAAATAGTGGAAAGTACAAAACTTTAGTTACACGTTTTCCACCTGAACCTAATGGATATTTACATATCGGTCATGCTAAGGCTATTTGTCTGAACTTTGGATTAACCCAGAAATATGGTGGTTATACCAATCTGAGATTTGATGACACAAATCCTGTGACGGAAAAAACTGAATATGTGGACAGCCAGCAGGAAGATATCAGGTGGCTGGGTTTTGAATGGAAACATGAATTATATACTTCAGATTATTTTGACACCCTATATGATTTTGCTGTTAAACTAATAGAAAATGGTCTTGCATACGTAGATCATGGCACTGCTGATGAAATAGCTGCCCTTAAAGGCACGCCAACAGAGCCAGGTAAAGATAGTCCATACCGCAACCGCAGCGTTGAGGAGAACCTGAGCTTGTTCAGCAGTATGAAAGCTGGTGAATTTGAAGACGGGGCCTGCATTCTGCGTGCTAAAATTGACATGTCAAGTCCTAATATGCTGATGCGTGATCCGATTATTTATCGTATTAAACATGCAGAACATCACCGTACAGGTAACAAATGGTGTATCTATCCAATGTATGACTTTGCGCACGGCCAGAGTGATAGTATTGAGGAAATTACACATTCTATATGTACTCTTGAATATGTATCTCACCGCGAACTGTATGACTGGTTTATCGCACAACTGGGTATTTTCCCTTCACACCAATATGAGTTTGCCCGTTTAAACCTTACTTATACAGTAATGAGTAAACGTAAATTGCTGCAATTAGTGAATGAAGGCGTAGTTACCGGATGGGATGATCCACGCATGCCTACTATAAGCGGATTGAGAAGAAGAGGTTATACCCCGGAAAGTATCCGTGAATTTTGTGAAAGAATCGGAATTGCTAAAAGAGAAAACCTGATTGAACTGAGTTTATTGGAATTCTGTATTCGTGAGCATTTAAATAAAACAGCCAACCGTGTAATGGCAGTTCTTGATCCTATTAAATTAGTGATTACAAACTATCCTGAAGGTAAAGAGGAAATTCTGATTGGTGAAAACAATCCTGAAGCTGAAGATAAAGGCGGTGTGAGAGAAATTCCTTTCAGCAATGAGCTTTGGATCGAACGTGAGGATTTCATGGAAGAGCCTGCTAAAAAATGGTTCAGACTTGCGCCTGGTGCAATGGTAAGGTTAAAGAACGCTTACATTGTGAAATGTGAAGATTTCAAAAAGGATGCTGATGGAAACGTGACTGAAATCCACTGTACTTATATCCCTGAATCTAAAAGCGGTGAAGATACCAGTGAAATCCATGTGAAGGGAACAATCCACTGGGTGAGTACCAAACATGCTAAAACTGCTGAGATCAGAGTTTATGACCGTTTATTCTCAGTAGAGTCTCCTGACAGTGAAGAAGGTGATTTCAAAGATTATCTGCATCCTGATAGCGTGAAAGTTATTAAAGAAGCTTATATCGAACCTTATCTTGCAGGTGCTGACCTTGAATCAAGATATCAGTTTATCCGTAAAGGATATTACTGCCTGGACAAGGATTCTACTACCGATCATTTGGTATTCAATCAAACTGTTGGTTTGAAAGATGCCTGGGCAAAAGCGAAAAAATAACTATTAAAATGTCCCTGATTTTCTAAATCAGGGTTTAAAATACAAAGGCCGCATCATTACTGATGCGGCCTTTGTATTTTAATACTTTTTATAAAGGTTAAATAAAATCATCTTATCTCCGTCAGTCAATACAGGACTGATGTCTGTCTGTACAAAGTGGCGCTTAAACGCAACAATTGCTGCTGGCAGATTACTTACATCATAACCGATAATACGCAAGGCAATTGCCGGATCAAATTCTACAGGGGGGATTTGCAGTATAGGATCGTACCACAATCCAAATCCTTTGTCAGCAAGCTGTTTCCATGGAAACTTATTAGGATCCTGCTTACGTTTTGGGGCTATATCCGAATGTCCGATAATATTTGATGTTGGAATATTATACTTTTTCTTCAGGGAAGTCAGCAGAGATAACAGGCTGTTCATCTGTGCATCAGAATATGGTTCATTTCCATTGTTATCCAGCTCAATTCCAAGAGAACAAGAATTTAAATCATATTCATTCCCCCATTTAGCAACTCCAGCATGGTTTGCACGCAGATAATCATTTACCATTTGCACTACTTTACCATCTCTTCCAA
The DNA here is from genome assembly GCF_014200605.1 of Pedobacter cryoconitis. Lineage (GTDB taxonomy): Bacteria > Bacteroidota > Bacteroidia > Sphingobacteriales > Sphingobacteriaceae > Pedobacter > Pedobacter cryoconitis_B. The sequence continues at coordinate 100,480 of NZ_JACHCE010000002.1, forward strand.
CAATATAGTGTGCGCTGGTTTGTGTCTCCTTCTTAATAAAAGCTCTGATTGTTCCTTCTGTGGAAGTCATAGCCGTATGATGAATAATAATGAAGTTAGGTTTACGTATACCAAAATTCACAGAGCCAACAAAAGACTGCTGATCAGCTGGCAACGTCTCAATATTCTGGTTAAGCGGAGGCATAGCCGTCAGGATTTCACCAAATTCTTTAGCCTGGCTTTTATAGATCTTATTGGTTGCTGCATATTTATTTGTTGAACAGGCGGCTAGAAAAAGCACAGGCATGCTCAACAGTAAAATATTTTTACTTAGGTGGATTTGTTTCATAACAGGTAATTATAACGGTGAAATTACTAATAATAACATAAATGTATTAGAATACGCTAATCTTTATGCCCGGCTTATTATTTTTCCTAATTTAGTTGCGTTATAAAAAATTACCATGAGCAAAACTACCAAAGCAGCCTTATTTTTAGCAGGATGCTCGATCGTTGCAGGTTTAGGATCCTGTACTAATACATCGGGGACCAAGACGGCTACAACTACTACAGAGAAGCCAAGTGCAGTCAAAGACAGTTTACAGGAATATGTCCACAAAAGACTGGACATTTATGAAACCGTTAAATTAACGACCAACCTGAATGCATTAAGTGCTAATGAGCGCAAAATACTTCCTTTGCTTATTCAAGCGGCACAAATTATGGATGAATTGTTCTGGAAACAAGCCTATCCACAACGTGACAGCCTGATGGCAGGATTGAAAGATGAAAAAACTAAAGAGTTTGTAAGAATAAATTACGGTCCATGGGACAGGCTGAATGGCGATAAACCATTCATAGCTGGTATTGGGGCCAAACCAGAAGGAGCGTCATTTTATCCTGCAGGTATGACTAAAGCAGACCTGGATAAATCTACTTTAAAAGATAAGTTCAACGCATATTCTGTAATTCAAAAAGACTCAGCAGGAAAGCTGGTAAGTGTTCCTTATCACGTTTTATTTGCATCAGAACTACAGAGAGCATCCAGTTTATTAAAACAGGCAGCGCTCATGACTGAGGATACAGGTTTCAAAAAATACCTGAACCTTAGAGCCGATGCGTTAATGAATGATAATTTTACGGCAAGTGATTATGCATGGCTGGATATGAAAACCAATATTCTGGATATCGTTATCGGCCCTATTGAGAATTACGAAGATAAAATGTTTAATGCACGTACTTCTTATGAAGCCTATGTTTTAGTCAAAGACAAAGTTTGGAGTAAACGTCTGGCAAAATATGTAAGTATGTTACCAGAATTACAAAAAGGATTACCTGTTGCAGAAAAATATAAAAAAGAAAAACCAGGTACAGATTCAGAATTAAACGCTTATGATGTAGTTTATTATGCTGGAGATTGTAATGCAGGATCAAAAACAATAGCTGTTAATTTACCGAATGATGAGGTTATCCAACAGAAAAAAGGTACACGCAGATCACAATTGAAAAATGCAATGAAAGCTAAATTCGATAAGATTTTAGTACCTATTGCAGCAGAACTGATCGATAAAGATCAGCAGCAGTATATAAATTTTGATGCTTTTTTTGCAAATGTTATGTTTCATGAAGTAGCACACGGCCTGGGTATCAAAAATACGGTTAACGGCAAAGGTTTTGTAAAAGAAGCCCTTAAAGAACAATCTGGCTGGCTGGAAGAAGGGAAAGCAGATATCCTGGGGCTTTATATGGTCACAGGCTTATTGAAAAAAGGTGAGCTGACAGGTGATATTAAGACCTATTACACCACCTTTATGGCCGGCTTGCTTCGTTCAGTAAGATTTGGTGCTTCAAGTGCCCATGGTAAAGCAAATATGCAATGCTTTAACTTCTTCAAAGAGAAAGGTGCATTCGTAAGAACAGCAAACGGAACTTACAAAGTAGATTTCGCGAAATTCCAGACCGCGATGAATGAGCTGAGCAATGTGATCCTTACCTTACAGGGAAATGGAGACAGAGCTGCAGTAGAAAAAGTACAAAAAACTTATGCAGTAATCAGCCCTGAGTTACAGGCAGATTTAGAGAGGCTGAGTAAAAAAGGAATTCCGGTTGATATTATCTTTGAACAGGGAGTTGACGTACTAGGCGTAAAATAAATCCTGATTATATCAAAAGCCCTCGTCATATGTAATAACTATGACGAGGGCTTTTTGATTAAATATTTTAAGCGGGAAGGTGTTTCAGTATAATATTTTCAAGTTCCTGAATATCGAAGGGTTTCGATAAATAGCCATCTGCGCCAGCTTGCTCTGCAAGGGACATGACATCATTATTTGCAGAAAAATAGATAACTGGTATATTTTTAAGCTTTTCATCACTTTTTAGCGCTCTGGTGGCATCAATACCACCTACGTCAGGTAACCAGTTATCCATAAAAATAATATCCGGTATATAAGCCATAACCTGATCTATGATATTATTTGAAGTAGAAGAGGTTTTGATCTCATAACCTGCATCCTCCAAAATAAAGGTACATAGTTCAAGGATGTCAGTGTTATCATCAAAAATGAATACTTTTTTTTGTTCGGCCATTTAACAGTGTAGATTAGGACAACAAATTTATGAATTCCGCCATATCTTCAATGCGTAAAGTGTAATCTATTTTAGCATGTATAGAAGCTTGTTGCGGCATATAGGAAACTTGTGCTGTTGCAGGGTCCTGAATTGCTGTAATTCCACCCCATGCTTTTGCACTAATCAGGCCATTTACCCCATCAGAATTAGATCCTGACAGCAATAAACAGACTAATTTGTCCTGGTAAACTTCGGCGGCTGTTTGAAAGGTAGCATCAATTGCAGGCCGCGAGTAATTTATTTTCTCTGAATAATCAAGAGAGAAACTTTTGTCTTTTTCAATAAGTGTATGATAATCTGAAGGTGCAACGTAAATTGTTCCGGCTAAAATGGGCTCTTTTTCATCAATTTCTTTAACGATCAGTCCCGTTTTTCCCGAGAGCAGTTCAGGTAGCAGTGAATCCGCGCCATGTTTTCTGTGAACAACGATAATAATAGGAAAACTAAGTGTATAGTCAAGCCCTGGCAATACCTTTAAAAGTACATCCAGGCTTCCGGCAGAGCCTCCTATGATTAAAGCGTCACATTTTTCCATCAGCTTATCTTCCTCCAGATTTTTTCTGCAGGAATCCTTTTATAATTTTTAGAAAGGGGAGAAAAATCAAGAGTCTCCTTACTTCCTAAGGCAAGATAACCTAATCCTTCCAGGCTTTCATCAAAAAGGCCCAAAACCTTATGCTGAAGATCTCTGTCAAAGTAAATCAGCACATTACGGCATAAAATAAGTTGAAATTCATTAAAAGAATGATCTGATACCAGATTATGTGTAGAAAAAATGATCTTGCTTTTTAACTCATCACTAAATTTCGCCAGAGAATAATTTGCTGTATAATAACTTGAAAAATCTTTTGTCCCTCCGGATAGAATATAGTTTTCCGAATACTGTTTCATCTGGCTCATTGCAAACATGCTCTGTGCCGCCTTCTCCAATACAACAGGGTTTAAATCTGTCGCATAGATCAAAGACTTATGCAATAGATTCAATTCTTTCAGAATAATTGAAATAGAATAAGCTTCTTCACCTGTCGAACAGCCAGCCAGCCAGATCCTGATAAAAGGATACGTACCCAGATTAGGAAGGACAACATCTCTCAACGTTTTAAAGAAACCCGGATCCCTGAACATCTCAGTCACATTTACAGTAATCTGCTCAACAAATCTCTTAAAATAAAAGTTATCATTGTTTATTTTGTACCGGAACTCAGCAAAGCTTACCTGCTTATCCAGTGAATATAACCTCAATATTCTTCTTTTAATAGAAGCTTTGGAATACCCTGTAAAATCGTACCCGTAATTTTCCAGCAGGTCTGCCAGCAAAACTTCGATTTGCTCATCAGTAATCACACATAATTCCTGGCTCATTTAAATATATTTAGCTAATAAAGCTGTTAAACTGTCTACATTAATAGGTTTTGACACATAGCCAACAGCACCTGCATTCAGACAGCGTTCTTTATCCCCAAGCATCGCCTGCGCTGTAACAGCAATCACTGGAATATCTTTTAATTCCGGATCTTTGCCCATAATAGCCATCGCTTCATATCCATCCATTCCCGGCATCATCATGTCCATTAATACCACAGCAATATCTTTTTGTTCTTCGAGCAGCTGCAGCCCTTCTTCTCCCCCAATCGCCGAAAGACACTGATAACCTTTTGATTTTAATACTGCCTTTAATGCAAAGATATTCCGGTTATCGTCATCTATAATTAATATTCTCTTCTTTTCCATACCTTAATACAGGGTGGTTTTTTTAATTTTTATCATAAAGCCATACACGCAATAAAGAAATCAACTGATCTACATCAACCGGTTTGGAGATGTAATCAGATGCACCTGCGGCTATGCATTTTTCCCTATCCCCCATCATTGCTTTCGCAGTAACAGCCAAAACAGGTAGATGTTTAAACGCATTTATTTTTCTGATTTCCTTTGTACTCTCATATCCGTCCATCTCCGGCATCATCATATCCATGAGCACAATATCTACAGAAGGATTATCTTTAAGCAAAGACAGAGCCTCTTTTCCGTCCGTAGCAGCCAATACTTTCATCTTATGCTGCTCAAGGGCTTTGGTCAGTGAAAAAATATTCCTGACATCATCATCAGCAATCAATACCGTCTTATTATGCAGCACCTCATACAGTCCGCCTAAAGTCTCTTTCGCTTTTTTAGTTTTGCTTTCTATAGATTTTTCTTCCACTAAATGCAGGAAAAGTCCCGCTTCATCCAGAATACGCTGATAAGAATGTGCTGTCTTTACCACAATAGAGTCTGCATACTGCTTGATCCTTCGTTCTTCGCCCTGCGAGAGATTCTTACCTGTAAAAATAATGATCGGAAGATTCTCCAGTCCATGACTCTTTTTAATCGTTTCAAGCGTCAGATAAGCATTTTTATCAGGAATACCCATATCCAGAATCACACAGTCAACTTCTTTGCGGTGAAGCGCATCAACGCTTTGCACCACATTATTGACTACCTCTGTTTGTATATCATGGTTACTTAAGAAATAACTAAGTGCCTTAGCATGCTGCTCATTTTCTTCAACAATCAGTACCTTTTTAGGATGACGGCTTAAAGCATGTTCCAGCTTTTGAAAAATCTGCTGCATATGTTCCAGCGCAATCGGCTTATTGATAAAATCTACCGCCCCTTTCAGCAAACTTTCTTTCTTCACTTCGAGTGAAGACATAATATGTACAGGAATAGGTCTTGTTGCCGGATTCGCTTTCAGTTCTTCCATAACCTGCCAGCCATCTTTTACCGGAAGCTGAATATCAAGCAAAATTGCCAGCGGTTTATAATGATTAGCCAGATCAATTCCAATATCACCTCTTACAGCAACTACCCCTTTATAATTGCGTTTCCGTGTAAAGTTTAATAATGCTTTGGCAAACGCAGTATCATCTTCAATAATCAGAATGATTTTGTCGCCCTTAACAATATTTGCCCGGTCATCTTCAATTTCCTGTGGGATATGATCTACAGTGAACCGTTCTGGTAATCTGGACTCTTCTGTTTCAATTTCCGAAATATCGGTATAGTCATAAGCTGCGTTAATTTCTTCTTCCAGCTCAGCAGCAATACCATCGACTGGCAGGGTCAGGATGAAAGTACTGCCTGCATTTTCTGCACTGTTCAGTTCTATTTCACCACCTAACAACTTGGCCAGTTCACGGCTGATAGAAAGTCCTAGCCCTGTACCGCCAAATTTCCTTCTTGTTGAACCATCTGCCTGCTGAAAGGCTTCAAATACCAGGCCTTGTTTAGCTATAGGAATGCCAATACCAGTATCTGTTACCTTGAAAATCATAGCATTATTAGCCAGATCTCCTTTAATGTTTAAGATTACACTTCCTTTAGCAGTAAACTTAATTGCATTGGACAATAAGTTCTTTAAGATCTGCTCCAGACGCATTTTATCCGTATGGAGTTTTAAGCCCTCTTCTTCCATTTCGATCCTGAACTCCAGGTTTTTATTTTTTGCTATCGGATTGAATAAAGAACGCATATCTGATGAGACTTCAGTTAAGCTGATATCAGCCAGCTCGAGTTTCATTTTCCCTGCCTCTATCTTGGACAGGTCCAGAATCTCATCTATCAGTCCTAATAACCCCTGTCCGGAACTTTGAATCACCTCAGCATACTCAATATATTCAGGATCAAGTTCTTCATTATCAGACATCAATTTAGAAAGTAATAAAATAGAATTTAAAGGTGTCCTTAACTCATGGGACATATTTGCCAGGAACTCTGATTTATACTTCGTACTTTGTTCCAGTTGTTCTGATTTCTGCTGAATCTCCACATTATGTTCATGGATCATCTGATTTTTTTCTTCCAGTAAAGTAGTTCTTTCTTCTAACTCCTGGTTACTTTGTAAAAGCTCTTCCTGCTGTACACGAAGCTCTTCTTCTGAAGTCTGGATCTTTTGCGTTTGTGCTTCGAGTTCAGCATTTAACCCTTCCAGCTCACTATGCTGTGCCTGTAATTCTTCTGCCTGCGCCTGTGTCTCTTCCAGAAAATCCTGTAATCTTTTACGGTTTTGAGCCACATGAACAGCAACACCAATATTTGCCGATATATTATTAAAAAAGTCTAATTGTAATTGGCTAAATGTATTTAAAGAGCCAAACTCCATTACTCCTACAATGACCTTATCTCTGACAATAGGTATAGCTACAATATTTTTAGGTTTAGTATTTCCGGCAGCATAGCTAATAGTCAGCTCACCATCAGGAATATCGTTTAACAGCAACTGTTTACCCGATTTTAATGCTTGTCCGACCAGTCCCTCGCCTTGTTTCAGCGTATCTCTGCGCTGATCTGCAGTAAGGGCATAACTTCCTCTCAAATGAAGCAGGCGGTCCTCTTCCAGGATATAAAATGCAGCTATCTGAGCATCAGTATGCTGGATTATATTCTCCAGAATGTCATTAGCCAGCATATCTACACTTTTTTCCCCTACCATTTTATCATTCAGGCTGGCAATCCCGGATTGCAGCCATTCTTTGTCAGCCAGTAAGGAGAACGAATACTGTAAAGATTCTGCCATTGAATTTAAGGAGACTGCTAAGCGGCCTAAACCATCTTCTGATAGTTCATCCAGTCTGATCAGATAATTTCCGCTAGAAATCTGAGCCGCTATTTCCTGAATTACACGGATCCTTCGGTCAACTTCTTTATTAGTCTCTTCTAATTCCTCCTGTAATTTAAGTCTGGCATCAAAATCAGTTGATACTCTGCGGTAAAAAAATATGGTAATTAAAATAGCAAGAAATGCCGCTAGAATGATTAAAACCGGAGTGAAATCAGCTAGTTTACTTTGGCTGGCTGTACGTGTAACCAACAAAGCCTGTTCCTCGGTCTGCATGGTTTTGATGACTTTCCTTGCATTGTCCATATAGGCTTTGCCAGTCAGCAGATCCCCGATACTTACAGACCCCCCTTTTCTCTTAATTGCGATAGTTTTTTCAAGAATTACCAGACGACCTTCTACAATTTCTTTCAGCTTATTGATATTAACCTGCTGGGCAGGATTATCGGTAGTTTGACGCTGTAAAGTATCCAGTAAAGCGACAGCTTCTGCCCTGGCCCCGTTATAGGGCTCAAGAAATACTTCTTCCCCTGTTAACAGAAACCCTCTTTGACCGGTCTCTGCATCTTTGAGCGTTGATATAACGCTATCCGTATGCCTGATAATTGAGTTACTATGAGAAACCAGTTCTGAGTTTTTAATCAGGTTCCTGATACTTATATAAGAAGCTAATGAGCTGATAAAAAGCAATAACAAAGATAACCCTAATCCAAAACGCAGGTTATTTTTTAATGTTTTCTTGATCATAAAAAGGGATATTTTTAAGCTGTTTCAGTTGTTGAAATAAGAGGAATATTGAAATAAAATTCAGATCCCTCTCCTAAAGTACTATTTACACCCACAGTTCCTCCGTGTCTTTCAATAATTTCGGCTGATATATATAAGCCAATCCCAAGACCCTGGAAATGAATAGAGGTTTCTTCGACACGATAAAATTTGTCAAAGACATTTTTTTGCTGTTCTGGCTGGATTCCTATTCCAAAATCTCTGACGGCTACAGTTACACGGTCACCTTCAACTGTCACACTGATATGAACCTCAGTTGTCCCGGGCGCATATTTAATCGCATTGGTCAGAAAATTTACCACCACCTGTTCAATCCGCATTTCATCAGCATAAATATCTGAGGGAACATGGCCAGATTTTTTAATTGTAAATTCAGGATTAGATTGATGAATAACTTCTAATATACCATCCAGAAGCGTATTTAAATTGAAGTATTTTTTATTAAACTTTAATTTACCACTTTCAATTTTAGAGATATCAAGCAAATCAGCAATCAAATCGTTCAGTTTATCTAATTGCAGCTGCGCCTTCTTTAAATGTTTTTTTACCGTTGGAATATCACCTTTATCAACACTTCTTTCCAATAATTGCACATATCCTTTGACACTCGTTAACGGAGTTTTTAATTCATGACTGGCAATACTGATAAATTCATCCTTTTTCCGCTCAGCCCTTTTCCTGAACTCTATTTCTTCGAGCAGCGTTTTCTGGATTTCTATTAACTTTCTGCTTTGTTCATAAATCCGGTAAAAGGTTTTTACTTTCAGCAGTAGTATATTGATATCTACAGGTTTAGTGATATAATCAAGACCTCCCGAAGAATAACCTTTAGTGATAAAACTTAATTCTGTATTTGCAGCCGATAAGAATATGATTGCTGTTTCTTTAGCCTTACTGTATCCAGCGATTGCTTCTGCAACCTCAAACCCATCCATCCCTGGCATCTGAACATCCAATATAATCAATACATAGGCCGTTTTAAGCACTTTTTTCAATGCCTCTTCACCTGAGGAAGCTGTATCGACTTCAAAGTTGTGTCTTTCGAGAACCTTTTTTAGAGAAATTAAATTCTCTGGAGTATCGTCTACAATTAGGATCATTATAATGAATAAATAATACTTCAACTATCTCACTATCAAACATGACAGCTTTCAAAACTTTCGTAAATTAGAGAATTTATTTTGTTTAAATTATACCCGTAATAAAATTGTGGCTTTATCTTAAAGCCTGGTGCTACTAAAAGTATCGCCCTGGTTAATATCACCAGTGTCAAAACCTTTTTTGAACCAATAAACCCTTTGTGCCGAAGTTCCATGCGTAAAAGCATCAGGGACTACCTGTCCACTGGATTGTTTCTGCAAATTGTCATCTCCAATAGCATTAGCAGCAGTTAATGCCTCTTCCAGATCTCCCGGATCCATCTCAAAATCCTTTAGCTTTCGTGCATGATTAGCCCATAGGCCTGCCAGAAAATCAGCCTGCAGTTCCAGTTTTACAGAAAGCTTATTATATTCAGTTTTAGATAAAGAGCTACGCGCACGCTCAACTTTTTCAGATATTCCTAATAGATTTTGTACGTGATGCCCTACTTCATGCGCTACGACATAGGCCTGTGCAAAATCCCCTGCAGCTCCAAAACGATCTTTCAGTTCTGTATAAAAACTCAGATCGATATACACTTTACGATCAGCCGGGCAGTAAAATGGACCAACAGCAGATTCAGCGAAACCACAGGCCGAAGGCGTACTTCCTGTAAAGACATATAATTTAGGATGTACATAGGTTTTACCCATTTTGCTGAATTCCTCATCCCAAATCTGTTCCGTGGATTCCAGTACACCACTGACAAATTTCAGTTCAGGATCATTATTTGAACCTTTTTTAACTTCAGCCTGGTTAGTTTCACCCAAAGGTAATTGCGAAACCAGTCCGGTAAGGTCAGTGCCAAAAAACAAGCCTGCAATAATTATAATCAGGCCAATACCACCACCCAACATAGTTTTACCTCCAGAGAGGCCTCTTGCGTCTTCTACATTATCACTGCCCTTACCGAACCATTTCATATTTTTTCCGTTAATCAGTTATAACAAATATTTAGTCCAATTGTTGTATTGAAATTAATTAAAATTCCAGGCTACGCAAAAGCAGCAAGAGCTGCTAAAATCCGTTTTTTTGTATCTTCAGCTCCTAGCGTTACTGCAATATCAAAAACACCGGGACCAAATTTTCCGCCTACCAGCATAATCCGGAATGGCAGCATTAATTCTCCAGGTTTCAGGTTATGTTCAACAGCTAAAGCTTTGAATTTTTCTTCCAGTTCCACAGCACCCGGCCCATCTTCAAGCAGCGCTATATAAGACTTAAAGAATGCATCTTTTTCAGCGTTCCATTTACTTTGTACCGCAGGCAGATCATATACTGCAGGCGCAGTAAAGAAATATTCACTCTGAGCAACAAAATCAGTAAGCAGATTACATCTGTCTTTAATCAGGTCAATGACCTTTAAAGTGAACTGATCGTCTGCTAAAATGACTCCTTTCGCTGCATATTCCTGTTTAACAATATCCAGCAGCCCATTGGCATCCGTTTGTTTGATCCATTCATGGTTATACCATTTAGCCTTTTCAAAGTCGAATTTGGCACCGGCTTTACTGATTCTCTCTACAGAAAACTTTTCAATCAGCCCGGCCATAGTGAATAGTTCCTGATCAGTTCCATCATTCCAACCCAGCATCGCAAGCAGGTTTACAAAAGCCTCAGGCATAAAGCCAAGTTCTTTGAAACCTTTAGTCATATCTCCCGTTTTAGGATCTGTCCAGTTTTGCGCATAAACCGGGAAGCCTAAACGGTCTCCATCACGTTTACTTAATTTACCATTTCCATCTGGTTTTAAAATCAATGGTAAATGTGCCCATCCCGGCATTTCATCTTCCCAGCCCAGGCATTTCCATAATAAAATATGAACCGGTGCTGATGGCAGCCATTCTTCACCTCTAAAAATGTGACTGATTTCCATTGCTCTGTCATCTGCTACTACTGCAAGGTGATAAGTAGGCATACCGTCTGCTTTTAAAAGCACTTTATCATCTACAAGATTGGTTTCAAAAGTAACCAGTCCACGAATCATATCTACAAAAGACACCTGTTCATCGGCCGGCATTTTGATGCGGACCACATGCGGTGTATTATTTTTCAAAAGTTCATTAACCTCTTCCTCAGAAAGCGTCAGAGAGTTTCTCATACCCATTCTCGAAGAGAGGCCATAAAGAAAATTAGGGATTTCTTTACGTTTAGCATCTAACTCTTCAGGAGTATCAAAGGCATAATAGGCAAATCCATCAGCAATCAGCTGTTCAGCATACTGTTTATATGTTGATTTACGTTCACTTTGACGATAAGGTTCAAACTGTCCGCCAAGCTGCGGGCTTTCATCAGGATGAATGCCACACCAGGCCAGGCAGGATACAATATATTCCTCTGCTCCGGCAACAAAACGCGTCTGATCCGTATCTTCAACACGCAATACAAACGTGCCATTATGTTTTTTGGCGAATAAATAATTAAATAAAGCCGTGCGTACACCGCCTAAATGAAGGCCCCCTGTCGGACTGGGCGCAAATCTTACTCTAACTTTCTTTTCCATATTATGAATCACAAAGATATATTTTTTAAACGCTTACCGTTCTATTGATGTCTTTTTGAATGCTATTTTGTATTTTGCCTCCATATTCTATGAATCCTTACGAAAAAAAGCGCCGCTGGAAGTTCTTCCTCCTAATTTTTGCGATTGTAATTGGAACCGCATCGGTGTTCTACAGTGACTTTTTCGTTAAGAAAATGGAACGGGAAGAACAAGTTCAGTTTCAGCTCTATGTCAAAGTAACCGAACAATCCCTGGTCATGTACGACGATGATCGTTTTACCGATCTGATCGAAACGATCACCAAAAACACCAAACTCCCGGTAATTATGACCGATGGAGATGGATTAATTAATTCATATCAGGGTCTGGACTCCGCGAAAACAAATTACGGTGTCGAGAAACAGTACAAAAAAACATACGATCCCGCCTATTTCGAAAGAGAGCTGAAGCAAATGAAATTACAGCACCCAGGTACACCAATCATTGGTTTAGATGGCAAAATATGGCATATTTATCACAAAGACTCTTTTATCCTGACACAGCTTCGGTATTTCCCCTTTATACAACTGGGTGTAATCGGTCTGTTTTTACTGACCGCATATGTAGCATTTAGTTCAGCAAGGCGATCTGAGCAAGATCAGGTCTGGGTCGGAATGGCTAAAGAAACTGCCCACCAGCTCGGTACCCCAATCTCTTCATTAATGGCCTGGATAGAGTTGATGAAATCCCGTTTCAATGCAGAAGATGACCCGCTGATTGCTGAAATGGAAAATGACCTCAAAAGACTAGAGGTGATTACGGACCGTTTTTCTAAAATCGGCTCTAAGCCTGTACTTGAAGATCATGTTGTTTATTCTGTTATTGATAACTTTATTCAGTATTTCAAATTAAGAACTTCAGATAAAGTTGTTTTCAGCATTACTGGTGACGATCAGGTACGTGCGATGCTGAATATACCCCTTTTTGACTGGGTAACAGAAAATCTGCTCAAGAATGCAGCCAATGCCATTGAAAATGAAGGCCATATCACCGTTAATATCATCGAACATTTAGCCAAAGAAGAAGTATACATAGACGTCACAGATACAGGAAAAGGTATTCCGAGGTCTAAATTTGACGCTGTTTTCCAGCCAGGTTATACCACCCGTAAAAGAGGCTGGGGATTAGGGCTTTCCTTAACCAAACGTATTGTAGAAAATTACCATAGCGGCCAGATCTTTGTCAAAGACTCCGAATTAGGCAAAGGCACCACATTTCGCATCATCCTAAAAAGCAGTATAAAGTATGAACCGACCTCAACCAAACGAATACCCGGCATGGGCATTGACTTACATTGAAAAAGTTAATAGCGATGTTATTGAGTTATTAGAGCGCCAGGCAGATGAATTCCCCGATTTTATCAGCACGCTGACAGCAAAAGCAGATTATGCTTATGCAGCCGGTAAATGGACGCTTAAAGAAATGTCAGGACATATCATTGATACGGAAAGAATTCTGGTTTACCGTTTAACCTGTTTTGCCCGCCTGGAACAAACGGCATTACCTGGTTTTGAGGAGGATGACTATGTGGCCCATGCACATTTTGCAGATCGTGAGCTGACCAGCTTTGCTGAAGAATTCAGGTTATTGAGAAAAGCCAACCTCTACTTATTTAAATCACTCCATGAACAGGATTTAAAACGCAGTGGAACAGCCTCAGAAAGACAAATTTCAGTTCGTGCATTGCTTTATGTAATTGCCGGGCACCTCATGCACCATACACAAATTATTAACGAAAGGTATTTATGATCTGGTTTACAGAATTTACTCCGCAGCAGCTTAACGACAGACCTAAAAATCATTTGGGCGGTCTTCTGGATATTCAATTTACCGAAATCGGCGAAGACTCCGTTACGGCTACCATGCCTGTAGATGAGCGTACACATCAGCCTGCGGGCATATTACATGGCGGAGCATCTGTAGTACTGGCAGAAACACTTGGCAGCATAGCCTCTTTTATGTGTATAGATCCAGTATTATATCAGGCCGTTGGTCTTGAAATCAATGCCAATCATTTACGCCCGGTTAAAAGCGGAAAAGTCACCGGCATTTGTAAGTCTCTGCATAAAGGCGCAAAAACGCATGTATGGGAGATCAAAATTTATGATGACAGAGGAAAAATGAATTGTGTGAGCCGCTTGACAGTCGCAATCATTCCTAAAATAAAATAATTAATTCAGGTCTTGCAAAACACTCTTGAAACTATAAAAAGCATTTACCCTTTAAAGGAGGTGCATTTACAGCTCTTATTACAAGAATTAAAAGCTGTAGAACTACCAAAAAACCATGTAATCATTATGGCAGGTAAGGTAGAACGGTCTTTATATTTTATAGAGCAGGGCGTGGCACGCGCTTATGTGGAGGGCCGCGATAACAGGATAACTTTCTGGTTTGGCATGGAGGGCGATATTATTCTTTCCTATCACAGCTATATCAATAATACCCCCGGTTATGAAAATATAGACCTGCTGGAAAACTGTAAGCTTTATGAGCTGAAGACTGAGATACTTGAAACTTTATATAATTCACATACAGAACTGGCCAACTGGGGCAGGAAACTGGCAGAGCTCATCCTGATTAAAACTGAAGAATCTTATATTGGAAGGTTATTTAAACCCGCTAAAGAACGATATATAGATCTTTTACAGACAGACCCTTTATTGATCCAGCGTATACCCTTAGGTTATATTGCCTCTTATTTAGGGGTTACACAAGTTACCTTAAGCAGGATAAGAGCAGAGATCAAATAAGTTCATTTTTTAACATTTGTAAAAAGCCAGCCGGGCTTTACGCTTTATTTTTGCGTCAAATTATTAAATTATGAACTGGATTATTTTGATTATCGCAGGTTTATTCGAAGTCGGTTTTACGACTAGCCTTAAACTTTCCAATAACTTCTCTAACCTGAAGTGGAGTATAGCCTTCTTAGCCTGTATTACCTTAAGTTTTTTCTTTTTAAATAAAGCGACCCAGACTTTACCCATGGGTACTGCTTATGCAGTATGGACAGGTATAGGCGCTGTTGGGACCGTAATCGTAGGGATCCTTTACTTTGACGAACCAGCAAATTTCTGGCGTATCTTTTTTATCGCCACGCTGATCGGGTCTATCCTGGGTTTAAAATTCTTTGCTGGCAGTGCAGCACATTAAACAAAAAAAGAGTGAAACCAGATGGCTTCACTCTTTTTTTATCCCCGGTTAAGAGGAAGAATTATTTAATCGTTACTGGCACTTCAACCGAAGTTTTGTCCCATCCGATAATCAGATTAGCTCCTGATGCATTCGGTGTAAAAGTAATCGCTAAAGCCTCAACAGTTGTCGTTAATGGCTTAACCGGTACAGTTACTCTGGCTACATCTTTAGTCTCATCATAGGTATATGCGCCCCAGCGGTCAGTCTGTTTATTAATAATCACTACCCATTTATCCTGTTCAGGAATAGCAAATAAGCTATAAGCACCAGCAGGGATAGTTTTTCCACCAATAACAACTGGTTTAAAAAATCTTATCTCTGTGCTTTCATTGGCACCAACTCTCCATACTTGTCCAAAAGGTTCCAGTTTTCCAAAGATTTCACGGCCTTTTACTGAAGGTCTTGAATAAATTACTTTGATCAACGGCGCAGAATCCTGCCCTTTTTTCACCTTAGTCGTATTTAAGGGGAAATAAGCAATATCTGCCGGACTAGTATCTAAACCCGGGAATTTTACTTCCTGAGCATTAACAGTAAAAGCAAATAATGCCATTACAATAAACAGATTGAGCTTCTTCATTGGATTATAATTAATTTTTAATAATCAGGTCGATTAGTATTTACGTCCTTTTACGATTGAACCCAGGAAAACTGCTCCCATAATCAATCCTAAAACACCACCGAATAGTGACCATAGGAAACTACCAGAAATAACTGCTGCAGTAGCGATACCACATACCAGGCCTAAAACCGAATAAACCCAATCAAAACTTTTATTATTTTCTTCTTTAATCATTGCTAAAATATTGATGATCCAAAGGTATTGATTTATTTCAAATAAGAAAGAATTCAGGGCTTTATCAAAAATAATGATATAAATATATTGTCAATTTTTTGTAATTTGTGATTAGAATCACTAATCTTATATCAATTCAATCGATCGATTGATTAATTTTGTCCCATCAAATCACAAATGGAAAAGCCAGACAAAAGAACCAGCATTCTAATCGCTGCTCAAAACCTGTTTTCTGAGATGGGATACGAAGGAACTTCCACCCGCCAGATTGCTAAAGAATCAGGGGCAAATATGTCCATGATCAATTACTACTTCGGATCTAAAGAAGGTGTGTTTCTTGAAGTTATCAATGAAAGAATTAAAGGTTTCAAAGCACAACTCGATAGTATTCAGGAAGATCGTATTCTACCCCTGGAAAAATTAGTCAAAGTAATTGAAGGATACACCCAAAGAATTATGTCAGATATTCCTTTACATAAAATGATGCTTAGAGAAATCTCCCTGGCACAGCGCCCTGAGATGTGTCTTAAATTAAAAGATGCGATGTCAGGAAATATGCAGGTCATTGAAAACATCATTGAGAATGGAATTGCAGAAGGGGCCTTCAAACCCATAGATATCCGGATGCTGATCGCAACCATTATGGGTACGATAACCAGTGTAGCTACAATGCCGTCAAAAATCACAGAAGGATCTATTTTAGACATTAACATCCCAAAAGACAAAGAAATTTTAACCGACCGTTTAATCGCACATCTGAAAGACTTGGTCACCACCTATTTAACACCCCAGAAATGATACACAAAACAATTAAAATGAGTTGCTTCGCTCTCTTGCTGCCAGGCATGCTCTATGCACAGAATGTAAAGAAACTGACGCTGCAGGAGGCGATTCAGTTAGGGATACAAAACAGCAAAAACCTTAAGCTTTCTCAGAATAAAATTGAAGAAGCAATGGCAAAGCTGGATGTCACCAAAGACAACTCACTCCCGACCGCTAAAGCAAGCGTTATGTATAATCATGCAGAGATCCCGGCCAATCAATTGGTTCTGGATGGCGGTAGTCCTATATTTTTACCTAAACGCGCAGATGCCTTTGTAGGTACAGCCTCAGTTCAGCAACTGGTTTATGGTGGCGGTAAACTGAAGTATGCCAGACAAAGCACCAAATTATTAGCTGATGTTGCCCGTCTTGATGCAGATAAAAATCAGGAAGAAGTAACTTATGCAGTTATCGACACCTATTATTCACTGTATAAAGTAGCACAAAGTAAAAAGGTTGTTAACCAGAATTTAGCTTCTATAGCAAGTCAGCTGAAACAATCTCAACGCTTCTTCGAGCAGGGTATTGTCACTAAAAACGACGTTTTAAGATTCCAGTTACAGCAGGCCAATATTACATTGACTGACCTGGATATTGAAAGCAACCGTAAGATTATCAACTATAACCTTGATATTCTTTTAGGCTTACCGGAAGACACAGAAATTGATATCACTGATCCTTCAGATGGTCAGAAAGAAGTGGCTCCACTAAACACCTATATTGACCAGGCTTTATCTTACCGTCAGGAACTAAGAGGATTGGACCTGCAAAATAAGGTTGCTGAACTTGACATCAAGTCCGTTAAAGCAAATGCTTCTCCAACCTTCGGTATCGGCGCTGATGTATATTATATCAACCCTAACGGTAGCTTACTGCCTAAATCACATGATTATATCCTGCCTATGACGGCGAGCGCTACACTTTCATGGAATATTGGAACCTTATGGACCAATAAACATAAAGTAACCGAGGCAAGAGTACAGCAAAGAAGCATCGTTCTGCAGAAAGATATCCAGTCTGATAACGTAAAAACTGAAATCAACAGAAACTACCAGACCTATCAGGTTGCGAAGAACAAAATCAAGGTATTGGAAACTTCTATTGATCAGGCAACTGAAAATGATAGATTACTGGAATCAAAATACAAAAACAACGTCGCATCTGCTATTGACAGAATTGATGCCGAAACACTTTTATACCAGGCAAAAATCAATCTGGAGTTAGCAAAAGCTGACGCAGGTCTGGCTTACTATACTTTATTAAAATCAACAGGAAAAATTTCTCAATAATATAATCCATCTAGAAATGACAACAGAATCGACAACGGAACAGACAATTGAACCAAAAAAGAAAAGTAAAATTGTCCCTATAATATTAACAGTACTGCTTATTGCAGGTGCCATCTTTGGCGCAAAAGAATACATGTACTACAGAAACCATGTAGATACCGATGATGCACAGATAGACGGTGATATCAGTCCGGTAGTTGCCCGCGTAGGTGGTTATGTAAATGAAATCAAATTTGAAGAAAACACCAAAGTTACTGAAGGCCAGATCCTGGTTACTTTAGATGACAGAGACTATAAAGTTAAATTAGAACAAGCAATGGCTGGCCAGAAAGGTGCAGATGCCGGCGTTGGTGTTTCACAATCTCAAATCGTAGCTACTTCTGCCAACACAGGAACAGCTAAAGCAAATATTGAGTCTGCTAAAGTAAAATTATGGCAGGCACAAAAAGATTTTGACCGTTACGCTAATTTGATTAAAGACGGATCAATTACTCAGCAGCAATTTGACCAGGCTAAAGCAACCAGAGATGTTGCCCAGGCTACTTACAACGCAGCTAAAGACGAATATACTGTGGCCCTTAAACAAATCGGTACTACAAAATCACAGCTTGCAGTAAGCAGCAATGGTGTATCTCAGCGTCAGTCGGATGTTGACTTTGCTAAATTGCAGTTATCCTACACTGAAATCAAAGCTCCTGCAACAGGGATCGTTTCTAAGAAAAGTATTCAAAAAGGACAGTTGATTCAGGCAGGACAGTCTTTATTCTCTATCGTGAATGAAAACAGCCTTTATGTAACTGCAAATTTCAAAGAGACACAATTACAGGATATCCGTGCCGGTTTAAAAGTTGAGGTTGAAGTTGACGCTTTCCCTGATCAGAAAATAGAAGCAGAAGTTTATAACTTCTCTCCTGTTACAGGTGCTAAAGGTTCATTGCTTCCTCCTGATAATGCAACAGGTAACTTCGTTAAAGTTGTTCAGCGTATCCCTGTTAAGATTAAACTTAAAGCCTCAAAAGAAATACTCGAAAAACTACGTCCGGGTATGAGTGTGAAAGTTTCTGTAACTACAAAAGACTAAGAAAATGGCCGAATATGGTTTAAAAAAATGGATAATCACGTTTACAGTGATCACAGCCTCCTTACTGGAGCTGATTGATACCACTATTGTAAACGTGGCTTTACCACAGATTCAGGGTAACCTGGGTGCAACCCTCGAGGATGTAGCCTGGTTATCAACCGGATATGCCGTTGCGAACGTAATTGTCCTGCCCATGTCGGGCTGGCTTGGAAGTCGTTTCGGGCGTAAAAATTATTTTCTTACTTCCATAATTGTCTTCACTATAGCCTCTTTTCTTTGCGGTAACGCAACTTCACTGGGAGAATTGGTCTTGTTCCGTATTTTACAGGGTATTGCCGGAGGTGGTTTAATTTCCACAGCTCAGGCTATTCTGATAGAAACCTGGCCACGTGAAGATATTGGTATTGCTACTGCATTATTTGGATTAGGTGCAGTAGTAGGCCCTACAGTGGGCCCTACTATTGGAGGTTATATTTTGGACATCAGTTCGTGGCCGTGGATATTTTATGTAAATATTCCCGTCGGAATACTCGCCGCCTACTGTACCATAACCTATATAAAGGCGACTCCGAAGGACGGGCAGGGTCTACCTGTCGACTGGTGGGGTATCGCATTACTGGCTATTGCAGTAGGTAGTTTACAAACCGTATTAGAAAAAGGAGAAAGTGAAGATTGGTTCGCCACTCCTTATATTGTTGCTTTATCAATTGCTGCGGTATTAGGCCTTCTTTTATTTATATGGAGAGAAATGTCAACAGACCACCCGATTGTAAACTTCAAGATCCTGCGTCACAGAAGTTTCTCTATCGGTCTGGTCACCTCATTTATTCTGGGTTTCGGGCTTTACGGATCAGTATTCGTATTCCCTGTATTCTGTCAGAATCTATTAGGTTTCTCTGCCCTGCAAACCGGAGAACTATTATTCCCGGGTGGACTTTGTACCATTGCAATGATGCCTTTTATAGGTATATTCCTTAAGAAAGGGATTCCAGCGCAATTTATGGCAACCATAGGAATGTTCCTTTTCTTTGTTTTCTGTAATATGCTGAGTAAATCAACCCTTTCATCAGGAACAGGTGATTTCTTCCTGCCACTGGTTATCAGAGGTATCGGTATGGCTTTATTGTTTGTTCCGTTAACAACATTAGCTATACAGGACCTTAAAGGTGCAGAAATTGGTCAGGGTTCAGGATTGAACAACATGATGAGACAGTTAGGCGGATCATTTGGTATCGCAGCCTTAACTACCTTAATCCATACCCGTCAGGGCTTCCACAGAAGCAGCCTGCTGGCTAATGTGAATGACTATAATCCAGCATTCACAGACAGGATGAATGCCTTTATACATAATTTTATGTCCAAAGGATACAGCATGTTTGATGCGAAAATCATGGCAATCAAAGCGATTGACGGTACAGTAACCAAACAAGCCTTACTGTTAACTTACAGTGATGCCTATTGGCTGGTAGGGCTCGTTCTATTATGCTCTATTCCACTGCTTTACCTGCAGAAATTCAAAAAGAATGTCGACATCCCCGTTGATGTTCACTAAAATAAAAACAGGCTGTCCTTTTGAGACAGCCTGTTTCATTTTACAAAAAAATACAATGTCGCTACACACAACGAATGCTTATACTTTTAAAAGAGTTAAAAAACCTTAATGAAAGCAATTTATAGTATTTGTAATTAAAAAGCAAAATAAATTTATTAACATTATCTATAGATCTTCCCGTCATTATTCCGTAGCTTAAGCTCCCAAAAAGAAACCTTTTGTTATGACGCAGAAACTAAGAGTTACAGGCCAAAGAGAGTCCATTTTTAACAACGAAGTTGTCTCCCGATTTGAACTTTACAACAGCCTGTTCCTAACCCTCCCATTTTATAAAATCAAGGATACCGGCACACTATTGCCCCTTTTTATTAAACATTGTGAAGACGGAGTGAGAAATCTCAAGACTCCTGCCGAAATCATTAAGACCTTTTTTGAGCGGTATACCCAAACCACAGATTCCAAAGACATTATCGACTTATTGTTCCGTTTTATTCAATATATTGAGCGTCAGGTTGTATTATTTGACGCTGTCGAAGATGCTTCTTTTACTAAATTAAATACAACCGAAGACCATAGTTCACTAAGATCTATGTTGAAAAAAAGCGAATTTAATGCTGAGCTTCATGAAAAAATAGAAAAACTGATCGAAGATTTTTCTCTTCGCCTGGTATTAACCGCCCATCCCACACAGTTTTATCCGGGCAGTGTACTTTCTATTATTAACGATCTTACTGCAGCGATAAAGATCAACGATATTGTCTCCATTAATCAGCTTTTACAGCAATTAGGCAAGACCCCGTTTTTCAATAAAAAATCTCCGACACCGGTCGATGAAGCATTGAGCTTAACCTGGTACCTGGAGAACGTTTTTTACTTCGCTGCTGCCAATATACAGTCAGAAATAGACAATAGTCTGGAAGAATTTAATATCCCTTCAAAAAAGGTAATAGAACTTGGTTTCTGGCCGGGCGGAGACAGAGATGGAAATCCTAATGTACATGCAGATGACACCATTCAGGTTTCAAAAATGCTGCGTCAGATATTATTCCGCTGTTATTACAGAGATTTTAGAAACCTGAAACGAAGAATCACCTTCAGAGGGGTAGAAGAAACCGTTTACAAAGTACAGGATGTACTTTATAAAAATGCATTTGATACTAATATTGAAGCAGAGAATATTTCAGAATTTCTGATTGAAAACCTGAACCAGATTAAAGATACACTCATTGAATTCCATGACGGGTTATTTGCAGACCTGGTAGATGATTTATTGCGTAAAGTTGAGCTTTTCGGTTCTCACTTTGCCTCTCTGGACATCAGACAGGACAGCAGGGTTTTACGTAATGTACATGCCTATTGCAGACAATTCAAGCCAATTATTTCCCTTTTCCCTGAAAACTATGATGAATTAAGTGAGGATGAGAAAATAGAACAGCTATCCTTTAAAACTGCAAAAGTAAATTACCCGGGAGATGCAGACTCATTAACTAAGGATACGCTGCAGACTATTGCCGAAATCAAACAAATACAGCATGAAAACGGAGAACTTGCCTGTCACCGCTATATTATCAGTAATTGCCAGCAGGCCAGCGATGTGCTTCAGCTAATGGAATTATTTTTATGGAACGGATGGGACGAGAAAAATCTGACTATAGATTTCGTTCCGCTTTTTGAAACCGTAAGTGATCTGGAAGGTGCTTCACAAATTATGGAGCGTTTATACACGCATCCATTTTACAAGAAACACCTGGAAAGCAGAGGCAACAAACAGGATATTATGCTCGGTTTCTCTGACAGCACCAAAGATGGCGGCTATTTAATGGCCAACTGGTCTATTTTTAACGCCAAGGTAGCCTTAACTACGACATCGGTGGCACATAATATTCAATTAGCATTTTTTGACGGCCGTGGCGGCCCGCCATCAAGAGGAGGAGGTAAAACCCACCGTTTTTATGCTTCTATGGGTAAAGAGATCGCTAACAAAAATATTCAGCTGACTATCCAGGGACAAACCATCAGTTCACAATATGGTTCTATTGACAGTGCCGAATTTAACATGGAGCAGCTGATTAATGCAGGTATTTCGTCCGGGCTGAAAGAAAAGCACAATATTTTACTCGATTCACCGCATAAGGATATCTTAAATGTAATGGCAAAAGACAGCTTTGAAGCCTTTGTTGCCTTACGTAAACATCCATTGTTCTTAAATTACCTGGAACGCTTCTCTCCGTTGAGTTTATTATCTAAAATCACGATCAGCAGCAGGCCGGTTAAAAGAAGTTCAGGAGAAAAACTACGTCTCGAAGATTTAAGGGCCATTAGTTTTGTAACTGCCTGGGGACAGTTAAAACAGAATATCCCTGGTTTCTATGGAATAGGAACTGCTTTAAAGAACCAGGAAGCAGCCGGCAACTGGGAGGAAATCCGCCGTACCTATCAGGAATCCGGTTATTTCAAAACCATTATAGACAATGGTATGATGTCAATGAGCAAAACTGATTTCTCTATCACCGCACATTTTGCCAATGATCCTGAGTTTGGTGATTTCTGGAAAATGCTGCGCGATGAATATGAAAGATCAAAAGAAATGCTGTTAAAATTAGCCGGTCATACTACACTGATGGAAAACTATCCTGTCGAAAAAAGATCTATTGCAGTAAGAGAGAAAATCGTTCTTCCTTTAGTTCTGATTCAGCATTTCGCTTTAGAAAAGCTGCAGCATGAGCTCAAAGACGAAGAACATCAGTCTTACGAGAAATTAGCCATAAGAACTGTTTACGGAATTGTAAATGCAGGCAGAAACTCTGCTTAATTAATTTTGTAATTAACAAAAAAAGGAGGCCACCTTATATGGGGCCTCCTTTTTCATTGCTATACTTTTTCTTCATTCAGATTTTCTTCAACCACTATAACCGGAGGTATCAGTTCATAAATAATCGGGGTAACAATTCTTGACAGTAAAGTAGAACTGATCAGTCCGCCAATTAAAACAATCGCTAAAGGTGCAATCAATGGATTAGTGGAGATTGCAATAGGAATTAACCCACCTATTGCTGTCAGAGAAGTCAATACAATAGGTAAAAATCTCACCTCACCAGCTTCGCGTATAGCGTCCTGCAAACTCTTGCCCTGCTTTCTCAGCTGATTAGTGAAATCTACCAGCAGAATCGTGTTTTTCACCTCTATCCCTGCCAGTGCAATTAAACCAATAATAGCCACAAAAGACAATGAATTACCGGTAACCCATAAAGCTACCGCAGCCCCTACCACCCCCAAAGGAATCACCGATAACACAATCAGCGTACTCTTAAAGGTCTTAAATAACAGGATCAGCACAGCAATGAACAAGAATACAGTCACCAGAATAATGCTTAAAAACCCGCCAAATGAATTATTTTTCGATTCCACTTCTCCTCCCATCTCATAGCTATAACCTGCCGGCAAGTGGAACTTATCCATTTTCAGCACCACATCATCGATCACACGGTTGACCAAAAATCCATCCTGAACATTTGCCTGCACAGATACCACTCTTTTCTTTTCCTGGTGATTAATCACCGCCTGCGAAGCTTCCAGTTTCAAATCAGCCACCTGGTTCATTGGCAAAGCAGTTCCTTTGGCATTATCTACGTACAAATTACGGAAAGCATCCATTCCGGGCCTGCCCTCTTTAGTACGGGTTAACAATACCCCATATCCATTTTTATTATCATTGTTATAAAAAACGCCCATATTCAAACCTGTCACAGCTAGCCTTGCTGTCTGATCAATATTGATAGTCGATACTCCCAATAACTGTGCTTTTTCCTTATTCACAACCACGCGGATGTCACTTTTAAGCAAAGAAACCGGGTTCCGGACATACATAGTTCCCGGAGCCTCTTTCAATAGCTTTTCTACTTTGATAGAAAGTGAGCGCAGGGTATCCAGGTTATCTCCAAAAAGACGCACCTCTATCGGCGCTACCACCGGCGGTCCCTGTTCAAAATTCTTCACCTCAACCTTTGCCCCCGGATAATGTGCCCAGCGCTGCTGTAATTTTTTAATCAGCTTTAGCTTTTCATCAGGCGAAGTATGCTCATCAAGCTGTACAAATAGCTGAGCAAAATCACTCCGGTCATTTTCAGGGATTACATTGTAGTAAATACGGGGATTTCCCTTACCCACATTAGAAGAATAGTATTTCACGTCATGCTCTTTCTTCAATTCTTTCTCAATTGCCCTTGCCACAGTATCGGTATAAGACAGATTAGACTGATTAGGTGTAGTAATATTCACCAGGAACTGAGGTTTTTCGGAAGCAGGGAATAAACTGAATCCAATCATTTTAAAAAGGAATACAGACCCCGCAAACAGTACTACAGCTATCGAAATAGTCAAAATAGGTCTTTGCAGTGCTTTATCCAATAAACGGGCATAACTTCCATGGATCAGCTTTTTCAGACCACGCATCAGCATATTCCCTTCTGGATTGCCTACATGTGTTTTCAATAAACGGCTCGATAAAAAAGGAATGATTGTTAAAGAAACCAGCATAGAAGCCATCACAGAGAAAATAACTGCCAGCGGTAATGACCTGATAAAATCACCCGATCCTTCTGGTAAAAATACCAGTGGCATAAAAGCAATAATCAATGTAATTGTACAGCCTACTACAGCCATACCAATCTGTTTTGTAGCTTTTAAAGTAGCTTCCAGACGGCTATGCCCTTCCAGCATCCAGCGTTCAATGTTTTCGACGACAACAATACTATCATCCACCAACAGCCCCAATGCGACCACCAGCCCCACAATACTGAGCTGATTGAGGTTAAAACCAAACAATTGCAGCAATACAATCCCAATGGCCAGCGAAAGCGGTATAGAAATCATCACTATAATAGCCGGGCGCATTCCCAAAGGCAATAGCGTTACCGCAACCAATAAAATCGCAATGATAAAATCATGTCCCAGGCCGGATAACCTTCTGTTCACATTATCAGCCTGATCAAAATTCTGAACCAGATCTATATTTGCAGGTAAAGTCTTTTTAAAACCCTCCAGCACCAGCTGATAATTCTTCTGCGTTTTACTGATATTCTCTCCTTCTTTCTGTGCAGCAGTCACAAACAAACACCTGTGTCCGTTTAACCGGGTAATGTGTTTATCCTCTTCATAACCATAATAAACCTTAGCGATATTCTTTAAGATTATATTTTTCCCACCCGCGGCATAAACGATCGTATTCTGAACAGCATCTAAAGTCCGGTATTCATTGGTTACAATGTTAAAAGTCTGATGCGCAGCGTCAATACTGCCGCCCGGTATACTCGCCATTTCACTTTGAAGGCTATTTTTCACCGCACTAACCGGCAGGTTCATCTGTGCCATTTTTTCCAGATCCAGTTCTATACGGACCTGTTGTCTTGGCAAACCAAAAATGGATACTTTTTTCAATGCAGCCACTTTTTCCAGTTCATCCTGTAGTTTTTCCGCATAATACTGCATCCGGCTGCGCGGCGCATTCTCAGAAACCAAAGCTACCTGCAGGACATTCACATCCGAGGGCTGCTGCTTTTGCACTTCAATACTATAAATATCTGCCGGCAACTCGCTTCTTTTGCTATTCACCTCTCTTACAATCTCCTGGTATTTACCCTCTACACTAGAGCTGTATTTATATTCTACCCTCAGCACAGCCACACCATTAGAGATATTTGTCCGGATTCTTTTAATATCATCCAATCCGGATATCGTTTTCTCCAGCGGCGTAACCACCCGGTCTTCTATATCCCTTGGACTGGTCCCTGGATACACAATAATTATAGAAAAGGCAGGTGCATGCATTTCAGGGTCCTCAGACCTGGGCATACTTAACATCGTGGTTATTCCCAATACAATAATCATCAGGAAAATAACCAGTGTAAACTGGCTGTTTTTTACAGCATAATCTGATATTTTCATTTCTTTGCTTTTAGGGATTAATGAATACTGATCGCACTGTGATCAGTCAGATAAGCTGACCCTGAAATAATCAGTGCCCCGGCATCCTGTAGCCCATCACTAATTGTTACCGTATTTTTTTCAATTCCGGCAACGGTTACTTTAACCTTATGTGCAGTCCTGTTATCGTTGGTAATAAATACAAATCCGCTGTTACCATCCCCATCCAGTAAAGCTTCATAAGGTATCTGCCAGGTTCCTTTGTGTTCAGTTGTTCTCGAAGGATGAAGTGTTGCTTTACCAAACATGCCGGCTGCAATAGCTTTAGGTTTATTCCCTGTTAAGGTGATATAAGCTGTGAAAGTTCCAGTAGCTGCATCAACACCTTCAGATTTACGGCTCACCACACCATCCAGCATTTGTCCCGGAACTGCAGTCGTCTCGATCGTAGCATGATCATTCAGTTTCAGAATGGCCCATTCCCTGTCACTGATCCCCACTTTTAACTGCCATTTTCCTGACTGTGCACCATTCACCTGCAATACTGCTGTACCAGAAGAAACCTGCTGTCCGGCATCAGCCAGTTTACGCAGGATGAACCCATTTTCAGGTGCATGTATTTCAGAATATTTCCTGTTAAAAGCAACCAGGTTCAACTGCTGCCCGGCAACCTGAAGTGAAGTTTTGCTATTTTGAAGTTGTTCCAGCGTAGCTACACTATCAGTATACAGATTTTTTGTACGCTGATAGTCTCTTTTTGCCTTCTCATAAGACAATTGTGCCTGCTGTACCTGTGCATTAATCTCTGTCAGGTTTAAAGTTGCCAGTAATTGCCCTTTTTTCACCGCATCCCCCTCTTTAACCAGCAGACTATTAATAATCCCCCCGGTTTTAAAGGACAACATCACTTCATCATCAGTTGTGAATTGTCCGGAGACAGCAATAGCTGCATTGGTATTTTCCTGGTTCAGCTTCATGATTTTAACAGGGATCGTATCATTTCCTGTTTTTTTACTGACAGCCTGATTTGAATGATTACATGCGTAAAATAATGGTATACACAGCAATAGCGTAGCATAATGAATTGATTTCATCTTGTATATCTTTTTATATTAATTATTTAATGGATAAGCTGCCTGGTCACGTTCCAGCTCAGCAAGCGTAATTTGCAAATCAGCCTGAGCATCAGCCATTCTCAGTTTTGCACTTGTTAACTGATCCTGAGCATCAATCAATTCCAGGTATAACAGTTGTCCTGCGCGGTAAGCCTTCAACTGATCCCTGTAATATTTACCCGCAAACGATAAACCCGAAACCGCACTGGCACAAGCGGCTTTTGCCGAATGATAATTATTATAAGCCTGTACTAACTGTAGCTTAAATGACTGCTCTGTTTCATCAATTTTTGCAAGATTAGACCGTATATTAGACTGGGCCTGCGCTGCGCGGAATTTGTTTTTACCTCCCGTAAAGATGTCCCACTGTAGATTCACCCCCCACAGATAGTATCTTGTTTTGTCATTCACTTTGAAATCCATTCCCTGTGAACCCAGGTCGATAAACGTACTCAGTTTTGGAATCAGGTTAGACCGCTGTAATTTATAATCCAGGTTATTTACGTCTTTCAATAAAGCCAGCTGTTTCAATTCTTCACGGCCGCCAATACCAGCTGTCGTATCAGGCACAGACAATATAGCTGCAATGGCCACACTGTCTGTCTGGATAGTCTCCGTTAAAGAACGATTTAGCAAAAAGTTAAAATAAGCCTTTGCATTATCCGCGGTACGCTGCGCATTGATTAAAGCAGCGTTATTTTTCTCCAGCTCAGTTTGCGCACGCAGCAAGGCTGTTCCATTTCTTACCCCATTACGCAAAAGGCTCGTGTTTACGCGAATATTTTCGTTAATAAGCAGTTCTGCACTCCGGTAAGCTTCGATGCCTTGTAAAGCCTGAAAATAATGATAATAAGCAGTCTTAATATCTTTAACTAAAGCTCTCTTATAAACATTTACAGCCGCCTGCTGGCTGCTGATCAGTTTCTGTTTAATCAATTTATTATAACGGATCTCTGCATTGATCAGCGGAAGCGAGGTCCGTAATTTCACATCATAAAAATTGTCCGGGTTTAATAAGAATGACTGATTCGCAACCTGTGGAAATTTAGAAGATGAAGTCAGTTGATTCAGCGCCGTATAAATCGGGTTAACCAAATCTCCTACCGGGACGTCTATAGTTCTGCCACCAGCAGACTTGGTATAGCTTCCCAGCATACTTACTGTAGGCATATACATTGATTTAGCCTCTTTCAATGCAAACATTGATCTTTCTAAATCAAAATTCTGCTGCTTTAAGCCCTGATTTTGCGCAAAAGCCAATGAAATATAATCATCAAGCTGCCGGTTTTGCTGCTGGGCCATGACGGGGTTTCCAAAAATAAGCATCCATCCGGTGAGTAATACAGATGCTCTGATAAATGATGTATACATAATAAACAGTGTTTAGTAATGGGTCAAAAAAAAGGCCTAAGCCCTTATGGATAATAAATATTCTTCTATTGCTTTGTGTAAAATTTCAGGCACAGAAGCTTCTTCAGGAATCATCACCTTTAAACGGCAGCGAAGATTTAAAGAAACCAAACCATGCGCCATAGACCAGATTTGCAATGCCGCCTGGTTTACATCTTTAAAAATTAACAGGCCTGCCTGAATACATTCCTCAATCAAACTGATTGTGTAAGTAAGTGTATCATGGCCGTTATCTCCATGAACTTCTTTATCCACGTTTGTTGGTGCCCTGATAATAAACATCAGGTCATATAATTCAGGGTTGGCCAAACCGAAAGAAACGTAAGTTTTGCCCAGCTGCTCCAGTCTTTCCAGCAAATCAGTACTAGTTACATTTTGTTTGAATGCCGCTAGTAACTTCAAATAAGCTTGTGCCTGAACTTCAAAAAGCAGCTCATCTTTATCTTTATAATATAAGTAAATAGTGCCGGGGCTGTATTCAATAGCATCGGCGATATTACGGATAGATGTTTTTGCATAACCATCCTCCAGGAACATTTTCATGGCCGCAGTAGTAATCATCGTTTTCATCTCTTCCCTTTCCCGTTCTTTTCTCTCTGATATGCCCATTCTCTTAGATTATACGCCACAAATGTACTGAACACTGTTCAGTAATTCCAAATAAAATGAGATATATTTTCAAAAACCTCCATATACAACAAAAGGAGGCCCTTTTCAGAACCTCCTTTTCTGTAATAATTATAGACTAATAAATTACTTTACCGGCAGAAGTAACGATTGAAGCAATACGAATAGCATCAAATACACGTTCTTCAGTAGCACCTAATGCTAAAATAGACTCTTCATGTGCATTCACACACATTTCACATCCGTTAACAGCAGAAACAGCTAAACTCATTAATTCAAAAAACTCTTTACCGGTAACCGGGTTACCCATTAACTGCATGCGTACACGTGCTGGCATTCTTGTATATTTTTCTTTAGCCGTAAAGTGACGGAAACGGTAAAGAACGTTGTTTAAAGCCAATAAAGATGCGCATCCTGCTGCCTCAGCAATTTCTTCGGCAGTAGCATCTTTTGACTGTGCATATTTCTCAAAGAAATCTGTCAATACTTTATTGTTATTGTTCACAGCGATGCTCACACCTAACAAAGCACATTCTTTCTCAGTAATATGTGCTGAAGTTAAAGTGCTGCTGAAATTTAATTTCAGGTCACGTACGTATCTTGAATTACCTTTTTCTAAAAGGTGTATGCTTTCATTTCTGTAGCCTTCGTTTAAACCAACAATGGCTAATAATTCTTCTATGGTTTCAGTACTTTCACTCATTTTTTTATGATTTTATGAAGCTGTCTTTCGCTTAAAAAGCAGATTCTATGGATATAAAAAACCCCTGCAAAATGCATTTACAGGGGTTTTTATGAATTAAACCCTGTTTAAAATAAACAGGAACTTAAATTTAAACTGTTAAAGTTGCTTCACCTTTTTCCCAGTTACAAGGACAAAGTTCGTCAGTTTGTAAAGCATCAAGTACTCTTAATACTTCTTTTACATTACGTCCAACGCTTAAGTCATTTGCACTAGCCCAACGGATAATTCCTTGTGGGTCAATGATGAAAGTTGCACGGTAAGCGATTTTTTCTGTAGGCTCTAAAATGTCAAGTGCTTCAGCTAAAGATTTAGAAGTATCAGCAAGCATAGGGAATTTTAAACCACGTAAATCATCATGGTTATGTCTCCATGCTAAATGCACGTTTTCTGAATCTGTAGATGCACCGATCAAAGTTGTGTCGCGGTCACGGAATTCACCAAAGTTTGCATTGAATTCAGCGATTTCTGTAGGACAAACAAAAGTAAAATCTTTCGGCCACCAGAACATACAAGTCCATTGGTTGTTCTCATTTACTAAAGAAGCAGAAGTTAATGTTTCAAACTCTTTTCCTTTTTCTATACTAACTACAGCTGGTTTTGAATAAGCTGGAAATTGTTCACCTATATTAATCATAATGTTGTTTTTTTCGTTGTGCAAAAATACATCAATACCCGCTCTTTACCAACCCTATTCAAAAGATAACAGATACTTAATATTGATGCCCCTATAGACAAAAACTATAGACAGATCTAGACAGATTAGAAGCACTCTATTTACTAATTAGTGTGCTTTCAAATAGCTTAAAGATCCTTTTATACTCATCTGTCCAGCTTGATGGCTGTACAAATCCATGGTCTTCAACCGGATAAACAGCCAGTTCCCAGTTGTTTTTACCCAGTTCAATAAAGCGCTGGCTCAAACGCACGATATCCTGGAACTGCACATTCTCGTCCACCATGCCGTGACACATCAGTAAATTTCCTTTTAAACCTGCAGCAAAATAAATCGGAGAACTGCGTTTATAGGCCAGTTCATCATTGAAAGGCTCATTCAAAATATTAGACGTATAGCCATGATTATAATGTGCCCAGTCTGTCACTGAACGTAAGGCCGCGCCCGAAGCAAATACCTCAGGTTCATTAAATAAAGCCATCAGCGTAATAAAACCACCATATGAACCTCCGTAGATTCCCACATGCTTAGGGTTTACATTATATTTTTCAACCAGTAATTTTACACCATCCACCTGATCCGTTAAATCCTTTCCACCCATATGGCGGTAAATACCGGTACGGTGATTTCTGCCATATCCGGAACTGGCCGTATAATCAATGTCAATTACTGTATACCCATGATCTGCAAGCAGGTTATGAAACATATATTCACGGGAATACTGGCTCCACCAGTAATGTACATTCTGCAGATAACCTGCTCCATGTACAAATACCACCGCCGGATGGTTTGCTTCAGGTTTTAATGCAGGATAAACCCTTGCATACACCTCATCACCATACCTGTTTTTAAAAGATACCATATCCGGTTCTCTCCAGGGATAAGCCTTAAACTCCTCAGATGAAGATTCCGTTACCTTTATCGCCTTAGCTCCCGGTTTATTCGCCTGGATATATAACTCCCAGGGTTTATTCATATAAGAATAATTAATAGCAAGCCACTGCTCATCGGGAGATAAGGTAACTTCATTTCCCCCCTTCATACTGGTAATCTTAACCGGGTCCCCACCATTGACACTCACCTTATAAAAGTGAGTAATCCCAGGATGCTCTATATTGCCGGTAAAATAAAATGTCTGTTTGTTTTTAGCCAGAGAAAGATTTTTCACCTCCCATTTACCACTGGTCAGCTGACGTTTAACACCACTTAAAACATGTTCCCTGTATAGATGGGAATACCCGCTGGCTTCACTCTGGAAATAAATATTCTCCTCATCTATCCATCCGACATTATCCGTTCCCGTACCAGGGCCACCAATCCAGGCCTCGTCACGTTGCCTGTCTAAAAGCGTTAAGCTTCCTGTAAGTGCATCCAGTTTCAAGATCCAGCGATCCTTATTATCCTGCGATTCAGCAATAACAACCGCCAGCTTACCTGCCGGATTCCAGATAGGGCCATATAAATTAACCTGTCTGTCTTCATTCTTTTTAACCGCAGCCTCCATTTGTTTCGGATAATCTTTCAAATAGTCAGGCAGGTCTTTAATCCCAGGGATCTGTGCCGTTTCCAGCTTATAAATAGTATCACGCTGCTGATCGCAGATGAAATTTTCATATACTGGTAAAGGTTCACCAACCTTAGTTCTGCCCGGAATATCCTCTGTATAACCAGATGCAGTAATAAAATTCGGAACAATAGTTTCCTTGCCCCCCAGTGCCTGGGTTTTTAATCTGTAACTGATATAGCGGCCATCAGGACTGATCACCAGATTGCTAAGTTCCAGATTCCCTAGTTCAATAGCTCTTAAAGGCTTATCATCCCCGGTCAGGTTTTTCTTTTTAGCCAGCCTGAATGCCTCTTTTTGCTTCTTGCTTTTAAGCACATCAAACAGCTCATCCTGTTCAGTATTTAGCCAGCTATCCTGTAAATTCTTTGTTTTTTGTCCTGCAGCAACTCCTTTTTTTCCTGATACAAAATTAGTCAGCTGCTTCAATTCATTCGACTTTAAATTGAGTGCGTATAGATTATTGCCTTTTTGAAAAGCAATTGTCCCATTGTTTAAAAAAACAGGATTATGCTCTCTTTCCAGCGTATTGGTTAACCGCTGCTTCTGTTTGGTCTTAAAAGAATATAGATATAAATCACCCGATTTTTCAGCAATACCAAGACTATGGTCTTTATTATAAATATAATCAGGCATGATTTCCTGATTTGCCAGCTTTTCGTCCGTCTTTACAGGTTTTCCGGAAGAAATATCCACCTTATAATCCTCATTATTATCCTTACGCTGCGGGTTCCATTTAAAATAGATTGTTTTACTATCTGCAGACCAATGATAGTCTGAAGGGGAAACACCGAGCCATTTCTGGTCACGCATGATACTTTCGACCGTTAACACAGGACGTTCCTGTGCTTTTACAATACTTGTACCTAATAAAAATAAGAGGCAGAATTTCTTCATTAATTTAAGCTTAGACCGCAATTTATGAAAAAATTAAGCCTCCTGTCCAACCCGGAAAAAAGGTTTTATAAATGTTACGATTAACCTATCCGTACCGAAGTCATGGTTAAAGACCCTCCAACAGCTTTATCATTGAAAACTGAGACTTGTTCTTTATCGTTCTGCAATCCCAGCGTATACAATAAAGGCAAATAATGTTCTGGTGTTGGAATGGCCAGCATAGCCGCCTTACCCAGGTTCTGATAAGTCAGCAGCGGCTGATGTTCTTTATTCATTATTAACGTCTTAAACTTATCGTTCACTTCCAGCGCCCAGTCATATCCACCCCCATTTATCATTTCCCAGTTTAACATTCTCAGATTATGTACCATATTTCCACTGCCCAGAATCAATACTCCTTTTTTGCGCAGCTGATAAAGCTCTGCGGCAATTTCATAATGCGATTTAGGATCTTTTGTATAATCGATGCTTAATTGCAGTACTGGAATATCAGCCTTCGGAAACATATGCTGCAATACTGTCCATGCGCCATGATCCAGGCCCCAGTCGTGATCTAAAACAACTTCCGTACTGGCAATCAGCTTTGCCGTCTCTGCAGCCAGTAAAGGACTGCCCGGAGCAGCATATTCCACATCAAATAAGGCCTGCGGAAATCCGCCAAAGTCATGTATAGTCTTCGGAAAATTCATTGCTGTAACCGCCGTACCTTTTGTAAACCAATGTGCCGAAACCACAATTACAGCTTTCGGAACAGGTATAGTCCGGCCAATTTCTGCCCATTTCAGACTAAATTCATTGTCTTCAATGCCATTCATTGGAGAACCATGACCAATAAACAAAACAGGCATTAGTTCTTCCTGAACAGGAAGATTACTTGTTAAATTCTTAAGCGCTGATAAATTTGCCATAATCTTTATATTAAAAAGGGGGTTATTCAAGCAATAAAATGCTTAAAAAACCCCCTTCTCTGTTTTAAGCTATCTTATTATTTAGCCTGAACGAATTCCAGGTTTAACTCAATTTTGATGTCTTTCGCAACTGCCATTCCGGTCGGATCATATTTAATATTATAATCTAAACGGTTAACTGTGGTAGTCGCGTGAAAGCCCGCTCTTGTATTTGCCTGCTGATCTTTGGCCGTTCCGCCATAAACAACGTTGAATTTAACGTCTTTAGTTACATCACGGATCGTTAGTTTACCAGCAAGCTCATAATTATTGTCTTTCAGTTTTTTGAAAGATGAACCCACAAAAGTCATGGAAGGATATTTCTCTGCATTAAAGAAATCATCTGTTTTCAAATGGTTATCTCTCATTTCCACACCGGTCGAGACGCTATTTACATCAACTTTAAAGCTGATTTTAGCATCTGTTAAATCTGGCTTAGCCGCATCAATCGTTCCTTCAAATTTCTTGAACGAGCCGTTGACAAAGGATATCCCTAAATGTTTAACTTCAAAATTAATGAAGGTATGCATAGGGTCTGCAGACCACTTTGTTTGTGCAAATGAAGCGGTGCTGATCGAGATGACAAGCAGGAATAAAAATATCTTTCTCATAATTATGTGTTTTAAATAACCATACAAATCTATAGGGAATTATGGCGAAACCCCTTGATGTATGTTAAGAAAGCATTAGTTCTTTTCGAGCGTATCTTTCACGGTACCACAATCATACATCTGGCTTCCGTAATAAGGGTTCTGTATTTCCTTCACCTCATTTAGCCAGCTGAATTTACCCATAGGACAATATTGAACAAAAACTTCCTGAGTATTCAGCTTTAATTCTGTTGTTAGTTTTATAAATGCGGTGCTGATCCCTTCAAAGCTTTTACGTTGACTTTTCAAATCTGTTGTTTTAGCTAACTCTACTGCTTTTTGTTGAATTACAGCAGATTCTTTCATCCATAAAACATGCTGCTGTACATTTGCAAGGCTCTTATGCGGAACCTCTTTTACGGCTTTCTGTAACGCAAGCGCCAATTTTGGAGCTTCCTCTGCTTTATCTGTAGCCAATGCATTTTTTAAAGCATAATAGCTTTTCAAACTTTGATTAAACTGACCAGCTACACTGGTTTTCTGCGCAAGGGCAGGTTGTAAAGATGCCACCAGAAACAGGGCCAAACCTAAAAGTACTTTTTTCATATGTATATTGTTTTTTGAGGGTATTTAAATCTTATTTTAAAACGTTAAAGAAATTAAACTCTGCACGTACCAGGTACATGTTTTTATTATATCTGCCAGCCATATCGCCCGCTACCTGGAACCTGTAGCCCAGATCAATTCTCGTTCTGCTATTCAGGATCACCTGTAAGGCGGGTGCAAGATCAAGATATGACCTGCCATTTGCCGGGTTTGTTTTACCCAGCATCTCGAAATAGACATTGAAATTTGGCTGATTATAGTTTTTATAAACGAATGGAAGAACCAGGTATCCCGACGATAAACTGTAACCAATCATTTGATCGGGCTGCAAGGTACCCGCTACCCGCTGGCTTTCTACATCAAAAGCCTTTGTGTAACTTATCGTACCGGATAAAGCCAGTTTATGCAGTAATTGCGTGACGACCAAACCTCCCTGAATACCACTATTGTCACCCTCCAGATTAATATCCTCTGTATAGGTAGGGCGTTTACTCGTACTAACTCTGCCAAATACAGCAGCCCGTAAATGCTTTTGTGAGTCATCTATAGAAAGAAAGCGGTATTTCGCATATACGCTTCCCCCTTCCAATCTGTATTTACCATCCATATCAGAGAAAAATCCCTGAAAATGTGTCATCAGGTTTTTATTGAAGCTAAACATCACTTCGGGCATAGTCCTGTTCCCTCCGCCATTAAAAATACCTTCATTGGTAATTCTGACACCAATTGATTTGGCAGCCATATTACTTGCCGGCTCCGTAAAGACATATAATTCCTGTGCCCCTGCACGCAAGCTCCCGCCCAGCAGGAAAATTACTGCTGCTAATTGAATATACTTCATTCCGGGATTTAAATACTTAAGTGAAAAATACGCGTTTCTTTACCTTCTACAAGCCCTTTTCCTTTAAGGTAGGTGTCAGATTTTAACTCTGCAGCTTTCTTTTTAAAGGCCGAAGAGGTGATAAAATCTTTATCCATTATCCTGGCAATAACAGGTCCGTCAAGGGTCTTGCTTTTTGCATTGATGAATTGAAAAACGCTACCGTCAAGCTGTGCAAGACCAGCATCATCAACCGCTGTATTTTTGAAATTGATAGTTGCAGAAAGGTCACCTATTGAAAAACCTGCATCCTGAACTTTATCTCTGATCTGATCCAGATCTACTTTCTGACCTGACTTAAAAGTAAGGACGAAAACGTTTCTGTTCAGGTCAGGGGTTACATCTTCAATAAAACCAAGACTTTTTAAAGAGGTTTCAGTTGCTCTTGAACACATAGAACAAGTCAAACCATTAACCTGTAACTCAGCTTTAGAAATTTGCTGTGCGAAAGTACTTCCGCCAATAAACATGAATAAAATTATAATGAAATATCTGATCGTTTTCATAATTGAAATTTTACATAAGACCCTGTTTTTAAAACAGTTCCTCATAGATTAAAAAAATAAATTAATAAAAAAATCAATTACGGATGCTCATCCGCAATTGCTGTTAAATTTATTCCTGATCTAATTTCTGAAAACGCAGTTATAAGCATGCAAGGCAAGCCGGGCGGACAAAGGGGGTACTTTACTTTCCACTTTGCTAAATATTTTCGGCAAAGCAGACTCCACCATTCTTAAAAAGAAGGAAGAAAGAAAAACAGGAAGGCTGTAGTTTTTAGGAATATCAATTTTCAGACCTGTCTGGTGACTGTCTTTGATTTTAGCATCAACCTTAGTGTTTTTGCAGCATGAATCATCTGCTTTAACTGGTTTTTCTGCCTCCTTACATCCGCCGCAATGGGCAACTTCCGTCAAATGAATACCAGACAGCTGACCTCCGCAAAAATGCAGACTCAAGGCAACACCTATTACGCTAATCAGGTAAAAGGCACACAATCCTAAAGCTATCTTTTGTCTTAGTTTCATTATTTACCAAAAGTAAGCATAAAATTCTAAAATAATAAAAGGCCGGGTTTAAGAAACGGAAAGATTACAAGATTATGCCATACCAATTTTTAAAAGCAGAATTCTGTCTTAACTTAGCCAAAAATACCAATAAGATGAAGCCATTCCTTACTTTACTGTTCTTTCTTTGTTTAAATTCTGTCTTTGCTTCGGGGCCAAAACATCAGTATATAAAGATCGCAACAGCTCAGGGTGAATGTATCATTATGTTATACAATAAAACTCCGCATCACCGTGACAATATGGTCAAACTGGTTAAAAAGGGGTTTTATGACGGCACATTATTTCATCGGGTAATTAATGCCTTTATGATTCAGGGAGGTGATCCCGATTCAAAAAATGCCCCTGCCGGCAAAGAATTGGGTAATGGAGATGTAGGTTATACTATCCCTGCCGAGTTCAGGGACAGCCTGTTTCATAAAAAGGGGGTACTGGCTGCTGCCAGAGACGATAATCCTTTAATGGCTTCAAGCGGTTGTCAGTTTTACCTGGTACAGGGAAAAAAATTTACAGACGCACAGCTGGACAGTATGGAAGTCAAAAGACTGAAATTTAAAATTCCGCAGTGGGAGCGTGAAATTTATAAAAATATAGGCGGAGTGCCTCATTTAGATAAAAAATATACTGTTTATGGAGAGATTATCAGTGGCCTGCCATTAGTTGATACTATCGCAGCAGTGAAAACCGACCCGAATAATCGTCCTTTAATGGATGTCAAAATGACTGTTACACTCTTAAAACGAAGAAAAGCACGTAAACTGGAAAAAGAAATGCGAAAATCCGGAGACAGCAGGCTGGCTTTTTTACTGAATCATTAAAAGAAAATAAATACTACAATGAAACCTGCACAAAGTGCAAGCTTCATCACCGTTAAAAAACAATAAAAACTACGATGAAAATACTTTCTTACAACGTCAACGGAATCCGTGCTGCATCAACAAAAAACTTTGTTGGCTGGTTACAGTCAACCGATGCAGATATGATTTGTCTTCAGGAAGTGAAAGCACTTCCCTCGCAAATTCCTGAAATAATCGGCCAGATTGAGAACCTTGGTTATCATCATTACTGGTTTGCAGCAGAAAAAAAGGGATACAGTGGTGTAGCCATTTTTTCTAAAATTAAACCTAACCATGTAGAATACGGCTGTGGTGAAGAATGGATAGATAAAGAAGGGCGCATTTTAAGAGCTGATTTTGACACTTTCTCCCTGATGAGCGTATATCTTCCATCTGGTTCTTCCGGAGACGAGAGACAGGTTAAAAAGTACGAATTCATGGCATATTTTGAGAAGTACATTACCAAACTGCGCGAAACCCATCCAAACCTGATCATTTCGGGAGATTATAACATCTGCCACACTGCTATTGATATACATAATCCTAAATCCAATGCCAATTCTTCAGGTTTCCTGCCAGAAGAAAGAGAATGGATGGGCTTATTTCTTGAAGCAGGTTTTATAGATACATTCAGACATCTCAATAAAGATCCTCACCATTATACCTGGTGGAGCTACAGAGCGGGTTCAAGAGGTAAGAATCTTGGCTGGCGTATTGATTATCATTTAGCAACGCAACCAATGCTGGACCGTATTAAACATGTAGAGATCCTCTCTGACGCTATACATTCAGACCATTGTCCAATATTACTGGAACTGAACGCTTAAAAAAAACAGGCATTTAATCCTTAAAATAAAAAATCTGATCTGGTGTAATACACAGATCCAGACGAACGTCATTGACGTGGGGATCAGCAATGGTTCCCACGCTTTTAAAAAAAGACAGTCCGGCTTTCAGACTGCTGCTTCCCTCCAGAAACCGGTCATAAAAACCCTTTCCATAACCAACCCGGTAACCCCGGTCATCAAATGCCAGTAAAGGCACAATAACAAGGTCTACAATCCCTTTATATTCCTCATCAGCTATTGGCTCCAGAATATTAAATGAACTCTTTAGAAGCTCCTGTTCCCCTTTATAAGGATGAT
Source organism: Pedobacter cryoconitis (assembly GCF_014200605.1). GTDB lineage: Bacteria > Bacteroidota > Bacteroidia > Sphingobacteriales > Sphingobacteriaceae > Pedobacter > Pedobacter cryoconitis_B. Next base: position 139,914 of record NZ_JACHCE010000002.1, read on the forward strand.
GAGTCATCAAAGAAGTATTAAAATCAGCGCGGGGAACAATTATTTTAATCAGCGGGTGGTGCTTTTTTAGCCAGGCAATGAACAGAAAGGTGTCAGGTTCATTTTTTTCTGCGATAGGTAAAAAGATATGGATTGTATTTACAAGACTAAAATCCAGTGTAGCAAATTGTTCAAGGAGTCCTTCACTTAGCACAGCAACCTGCTCCTGGCTAAGCGCTTTCCTTTTTAAAGTTTCCTGTTTTCTGATTTCGGTTTTATTCATTTTTTATGCTGCGCTGCACTGCAAGTTATAAATCCTCCGGAAATTAGTGCAGGATAATATAATAAACCAGTCAAAAAGGATCAAGTCATAATTTCATTAATCTTCACCCGGTTATGATTTGGTTCTGCCTGAGTGATGGTCGGTGTAAGACCAGGTTGTAAGCAGGCTTAAAGCATAGTAACTCTATGTCATTTCAACTAGTTGTTTTTACTTGGACTTGCCATGCTCTCACGTTACTTTAACATTGCTCTTACCCTAACGAGTACCCGGACAGTACCCGGTCAGTACCCGGCCGGTATAGATTGATTATTTAGCTATTTTGAATCTATTACTAACAGCACGGCCTTGTTTCGGCTTGAGTCATTCCCATGCAAATTGAAAGCTTTCAGAGCAACATTCATATCCATCAGAACATCCCTGGCTCAAAGACTTTCTGTTTAGCGTGTCAAAATTTATGCTTAAAAACAGCCTGCTCCACAAGTTTATGACTTGATCCGTCAAAAAGACCTGTCAGGCAGATAAAAAAGCCTGTAAAAAAGTATGGCTTCGGGAACCACTCCGAAGCCAAAATCAACCTAAACCTAAAACTAAACTATGAAAATTCTTATTTTACTCTTTCTATATATTCGCCTGTACGTGTATCAACCTTAACTTTATCGCCCTGATTGATAAACATTGGCACTTTAATTTCAACATCTGCTCCAACGGTCGCATATTTCAATGCATTTGTTGAAGTGTCCCCTTTAACAGCGGGCTCTGTATACGTCACTTCCAGCTCAACATGCTGAGGAGTTTGTGCCAAAATCGGCTCGTCACTCTCAAATGATATTACAACATTCATGCCTTCTTTTAAGAATTTAATCTGATCTCCAAATAATGATTTTGGGATGTTAAATTGTTCAAAAGAACTGTTATCCATAACAACGAGGAATTCTCCATCTTCGTATAAATATTGGTAATCATTTGTCTCTACCCTGCAAATTGTTACCTCTTCGTCCGTGCGGAATCTATATTCGACTAATTTGCCGCTTTTAATATTCCTCATTCTAGCCTGGTAGAAAGCTCTTAAATTTCCAGGAGTACGGTGAAGAAACTCTTCTACTTGTATCAATTCTCCGTTAAAACGAAGAATATTACCGCTTTTTACTTCTGATGCTTTTGCCATTTTTTTCTGAAATTCATTGCTCTACCAGCAGCGCCATTTCGTGCCGCAAAGGTAAAAACAATTATTGGTTCTACAATAGTTATTTTTAAAATTATATATATAGCTAATTTTCCGTCGATATCTTGACATTAGCCTTGCAATTCATCGCGTTTTGCTTTATTTATAGTCAGTTATCTTTATAAAATTATCGCAAAAAGAATACTCATTTTCCTGATTAGAACCCACCATCACCAGTTTATCTGCCGTAAAATCTCTGATCAATTCATGATACCACTCAATTCCTTGTCTATCAAGGTTAGAAGTTGGCTCATCCAGCAATAGCAGTGGTGTGTTAGTGCAGCAGGCCAAAGCAAGTTTTGTCCGCTGCTTCATTCCCGAAGAAAAATATTTCAGTGCTTTATCCTGAGCTTTCCCTAAACCTAAAAGATCCATAAGATGTGCAGGCCCCGTTCCCGGATGAAATTCTTTAAATTTAAAATGAAAATCGATAGTCTCCTGCAAAGTAAATTCTTCAACCAGGTCCAGATAAGGGGCAGCAAAACTCACTTGCTTATACCATTTCTCAACCGGGATAGCTTTACCATCCTGCGTATAGGTAATTTCCCCCTCAGAAGGCTCCAGATTACCCAGGATCACACTTAACAGCGTGGACTTACCAGAACCATTAGGCCCCAGTATGGCATATTTACCGGCAGCTTTAAAATCATAGGTGAAATTTCTAAAAATCCACTCCTGGTTAAACCGTCTGCCGGCATTTTTTAAATCGATTGTCATTGAAATTTTTTAGCTGCCTGAACCGAAACCTTTCATTACCCCTCTATTCGAATTCCTGATAAAATCAACAATTTCATCACGGATTTCTGTAGGTGCAAATTCAGCTTCTATTTTATCAAGAGCTTTGGTCACATTGTTATGTTTCACAAACAGGACCCTGTAGATCTCTTGTATTTCATTGATCTTCTCTGAAGAAAACCCACGTCTTCTTAAACCTACAGAATTAATACCTGCATAAGATAAAGGCTCTCTTGCGGCTTTAACATAAGGAGGAACATCTTTTCTTACCAGTGAACCACCAGTAATAAAAGCGTGCGAACCTACATTAACAAATTGATGTATAGCAACCAGACCAGCCAGAACGACATAATCACCAATGGTAATATGCCCTGCCAGCGTTGTGCTGTTTGAAAAAATACAGTTATTTCCAACCTCACAGTCATGCGCAATATGCGAATAAGCCTGAATCAGACAGTTACTGCCAATTACAGTCTTCCATTTATCTTTTGTCCCTCTATTGATGGTCACACACTCCCTGATCGTGGTATTATCCCCGATTTCGGCAGTCGTAACTTCACCTGCGAACTTCAAATCCTGAGGAACGCCGGATATAACAGAACCCGGAAAAATCCTGCAATTCTTTCCTATTCTTGCTCCGTCCATGATTACCACATTTGAGGCAATCCATGTTCCTTCACCAATTACAACGTCTTTATGTATAACAGAAAACGGCTCTATTACTACATTATCTGCTATGATCGCATCAGGATGTATATATGCTAAAGGTTGTATCATGATATGCGTTCGCTATCTTTAACTTTTGAAATCTGGGCCATCATCTCTGCCTCTACTACTATTTTCTCTCCTACCATGCCCACGCCTTTCATTTGTGCTATACCTCTGCGGATTGGCTCCATCAGATCACATCTGAAAACGATCGTATCACCTGGCAATACTTGCGCCCTGAATCTTACTTTATCTATTTTAAGGAAATAAGTCAGGTAATTCCGGGGATCAGGAACAGTACTCAATACTAAAATCCCGCCAGTTTGTGCCATGGCCTCAATCTGAATTACACCAGGTAAAACCGGCGCACCAGGAAAGTGCCCTTTGAAAAACTCTTCATTCATCGTCACATTTTTCACACCAACAACATGTGTTTTAGACAATTCAAGAATTTTATCGATAAACAAAAATGGTTGTCTGTGCGGTAAAATGTCCATGATCTGCATCACATCATAAAGAGGCTTTACAGCTGGGTCATAAACATGCTGAACTTTTTTATTTTTTTCTTTTTTGATAGCCGCTTTAATCTTTTTGGCAAATGCAATATTTGCAGCATGTCCTGGTCTTGCGGCCATGATATGTCCTTTGATATGCATACCAACCAATGCAAGATCACCAATCATATCTAATAATTTGTGTCTGGCAGGCTCATTCTGGTAACGCAGTTCCATATTATTCAGGATTCCCTGTGGAGCAACGTCTATTTTTTCTCTGTGGAAGATTTTAGCCAGGTGATCTAATTCATCACGTGTCACCTCTTTATCTACGATAACAATGGCATTGTTTAAATCACCGCCTTTAATCAGGTTGTTTTTTAACTGATATTCCAGTTCATGCAGAAAACAGAAAGTACGGCAGGATGCAATTGCACTTTTAAATTCAGCAATATTAGAAATTACTGCATGCTGACTGCCCAGAACCGGAGAGTTATAATCAATCATACAGGTAAACCTGTAATCTTCAAGCGGCATAGCCACAATCTCAACCTTACGCTCAGCGTCAGTATAAGTAATATTATGAGGAATCTGGAAGTATTCACGGTCAATACTTTGATTGACTAAGCCTACACTTTCCAGCGCTTCAACAAAAAGGATCGCACTTCCGTCCATAATCGGAGTTTCAGGGCCATCCAGCTTCATTAATATATTATCAAGGTCCATCCCCACCAGAGAAGCCATTACATGCTCAACCGTGCTGATACTAGCCCCATTTTGCGTAATTGTTGTTCCTCTTGCTGTATCTGTAACATTGTCACAGTCAGCATCGATGATTGGTTGACCTGGTAAATCAGTCCTTTGAAATTTAAACCCGTGGTTTTCCGGAGCCGGACAAAAAGTTAAAGTGACACTTGCACCAGTGTGCAAGCCTACTCCATGTACAGAAACTTCGCTTTTTATGGTTTTTTGTTTAACGTTCATTATTGTTTTGTGTGGTACTAATTATACTATGACTGGAGTTTTGCTGTAATTTCAGCCTCTAATTTTGAAATCCGTTTTTCTATTCCCGGCAAATGCTTAAATAAAACAGATGCACGCATCCAGTCTCTAAGTGGCTGCGCAGGTGTGCCATGCCATTGTTTATTTTCTTCTGTTATATTGGAATTAATCCCTGCCTGAGCCCCGATCTGAGTGCCTTTTGCCAGCGATAAATGTCCGGCAATCCCAACTTGTCCGCCAACGACAGATCGTTCTCCAACCTTGCTGCTTCCGGAAATTCCTGCCTGGGCAGCAACAACCGTATGCTCACCAACCTCAACATTATGCGCAATCTGAATCAGATTATCCAGTTTTGAGCCTTTTCTGATAAAAGTTGACCCCATTGTCGCCCTGTCAATCGCAGTATTGGCCCCAACTTCTACATCATCCTCAATCACGACATTTCCAATCTGTGCAATTTTAGTGTAAGTACCATCTGGCTGCGGTGCAAATCCAAATCCATCACTGCCAATTACTGTATTAGAATGGATAACGACGCCATTTCCAATAACAGATCGGTTATAGATTTTAACTCCCGGATGAAAAGTTCCCCCAGAGCCTATTTTTGAGTCCGAACCAATATGTACCTGCTGTAAAATTTTAGTATTATCGCCTATTTCGACATTCTCATCTATATAAGAGAAGGCCCCAATAAATACATTCTTACCGATTTTTGCTGTAGGATGAACAAAAGAAGGCTGTTCAATACCTGTTTTTTGAGAGGTCTGATTTAAGACTTCATTGTACTTTTCCAGTAAAACAGAAAAAGCACTATATGGATCCTTCACCTTAACCAGCGTACAGCTGATAGGTTGTGAAGGAACAAAATCCAACCCAACGATAACCACTGACGCGTTCGTTGAATAGATATAGTTCTCGTATTTCCGGTTAGATAGAAAACATAAGGTCCCTTTTTTCCCTTCTTCTATTTTCGAGAGCTCTGAAACTGTGATAGTTTCATCGCCCTCAACCGTTCCACTTAAAAAGTCGCTTATCTGCTTGGCAGTAAATTGCATTCTACAAAGTTAAATGTTAAATTGATATGAACAAATAATCACAACCCCCTATTTTTTCAGCTATTTGACTATTTTTATGCGCTCGTATAATCGGATAAAAAACGGGATAATAATTGGATTATTTTGTTAAATAATGCTAAATAATTCGTGGATAGCAAAGTATGTGTTTCTTAACCGTTCTGTCAAGCGATTCCAGGTTAGATAAATCAGATGCTTTTGCAATATCCGTAGTCGTATTATTCTTCATTAATATATTTATTGTACTGTTTCCGCCCCCCGTATTATAGGCCCTGTTGCTGATTACATCCGTAAAAACAAAGTAAGATACCTCATTCTGTCCAATTCCAAGACTAAAAGCAGTATTTTCACTAATCAGTGCAACCCTGCTGGCTTCTGGCAGTTCATGACTAATCTCCGTTTTATATAAATTACGGCTTACCAGCATATTACATAACATAGAAAGTATCCTGTCCTGATGTCCGCACCATACTTTTACAGATGCAAAGATGTCCTGATCGTCCAGTTTGGCAAATTGCAGCAAATGTATATCAGTTTCAAAAAATTCTTTCTGAGAGATTTCATTTTTCAGAAAATGCTGTAATGCGGGGGTTGCAAACAACTCCTCACCCTTAACAGCAAGTTCCTTAGCACGCTTTAAAATTTTAACCAGCAGCATTTCTCCGGCAATAACCGTTTTGTGTAAATAAACCTGCCAGTACATCAGTCTTCTTGCAATCAGGAATTTTTCTATAGAATAGATCCCCTTTTCTTCGATCACCAGCTGGTCATCTGCAATATTAAACATCTTAATGATCCGGTCGAAACTGATGACCCCTTCACTTACGCCTGTAAAAAAGCTATCTCTGTTTAAATAGTCCATTCTGTCCAGGTCAAGCTGGCTGGAGATTAACTGATGCAGGAATTTCTTTTCATATTCTCCTTTGAATATAGCTATAGCGGTACTTAACTTCCCTTCAAATTCCACGTTCAGACGTTCCATAATTAATATAGAAATGTCTTCATGCCGGATACCTTTCACTAATGAATATTCCAGTGCATGTGAAAATGGGCCATGACCAATATCATGGAGTAATATCGCTATCGTTGCCCCCTCTTCTTCGTCCTTTGTAATTTCATGTCCTTTACTGCGTAAGATCTCTATAGCGAGGCACATCAGGTGCATTGCACCCAAGGCATGATGAAAACGCGTATGCAAAGCTCCCGGATAAACCAGATGTGTCATCCCCAGCTGTTTAATATAGCGTAAACGCTGAAAAAACCGGTGTGAGATCAGATCAAAGATCAGCTCTGAAGGTATATTGATAAATCCATATACCGGGTCATTTATTATTTTCTTTTTATTCAATCTTAGCAAAATAAATTATACGGTACAAAAATTGCTATTTTTATCCGTACTTAAGAAAGAGATCACTCTTTTTAAAGAATTATTTACACCTTATACATACAATAATGCAGGAAACCAGGATTCTATGGGCCGATGATGAGATTAACTTATTAAAACCACATATATTATTATTAAACGAAAAAGGATACCACGTGACCACATTTACAAATGGGAACGATGCATTGGAGGCTTTTGGCAAAGAGCATTTCGACCTGGTATTTCTGGACGAGAACATGCCAGGGATGAGTGGACTGGAAACCCTGTCTGCCATTAAAAATATAAAAAGTGACATTCCGGTTGTCCTGATTACCAAAAGTGAAGAGGAAAATCTGATGGAGGATGCCATCGGATCAAAAATTGACGATTACCTGATAAAGCCGGTTAACCCTAAACAGGTACTGCTGACCATCAAGAAAATCATAGATAATAAAAGACTGATCAGCGCCAAAACATCAATGGCTTATCAGCAGGATTTCAGACGTTTAGGAATGACCCTGAATGATAAACTGAGCTACGAAGAGTGGACTGAGGTTTATAAAAAATTGATATTCTGGGAACTGGAACTGGAAAAACTGGACGACCCTCAGATGCACGAGATTTTAACCATGCAAAAGTCTGAGGCCAATACACAGTTTTCTAAATTTATTGAAGACAACTATATTGACTGGGTAAACAAAAGAGGAAAAACGCCTTTATTGTCAAATGAACTGCTTAAAAAGAAAGCATTCCCGCATATCAATTCTACTACACCTGTATTTTTCATCCTGATTGACAACCTGAGATATGACCAGTGGAAGATAATCAATCCGCTGATTACAGAACATTTCCGGTTAGATGAAGAAGATATTTATACAAGTATCCTTCCCACAGCGACACAATATGCAAGAAACTCAATCTTTTCGGGTTTAATGCCACTTGAAATGGAAAAACGTTTCCCTTCACTTTGGCAGAACGACGATGAAGAAGGTGGAAAAAACATGCATGAAGAAGCTTTCCTTGCTGATCAGATTAAACGTAGTGTACGTAAAGACTGTAAATTCAGCTATCATAAAATCCTTACCTATGATGATGGAAAAGCATTGAATGAACAGATGAATAACCTGATGCAGAATGAGTTTAATGCCATCGTTTATAACTTTGTAGATATGCTTTCTCATGCCCGTACAGACATGGCAATGATCAGGGAACTGGCAAATGACGATGCTGCTTACCGCTCACTGACACTTTCATGGTTTGAACATTCACCTTTACTGGAGCTGCTTAAAAAGCTTGCTCAGAAACAGGTAAAAGTGATTATCACTACAGATCATGGTACCATCAGGGTTAAACATCCGAGTAAAGTGATCGGTGACAGGAATACCAATACAAACCTGCGCTATAAACAGGGCAGAAATCTGAATTTTAATGCAAAAGAGGTCTTTTTGATCAAAAATCCGCATGAAGCACAATTGCCTAAAATAAATATTAGTTCTAATTATATTTTTGCCAAAGAAGACCGTTATTTTGTTTATCAGAATAACTACAACCAGTTTGTGAACTATTACAATGAAACGTTCCAGCATGGTGGAATCTCCCTGGAAGAAATGATGATTCCTGTAGCGACTTACAGCTCAAGATAATATCTTTAAATGAACATTGAAATCAATCACCCCGACGAGCTGGGCAATGCTGCAGAAGCATTGCTTGGTTTTGCCGGAAACGAAAAAATATTCGCCTTCGAGGGCGAAATGGGCGCTGGAAAAACAACTTTTATCAAAGCGCTTTGTGAAAAATTAGGAGTAAAGGATGTAGTGAGCAGCCCTACATTTTCTATAGTAAACGAATATGCTGCGGCCGGTCAGATAATCTATCATTTTGATTTTTACAGGATTAAAAACCTGCATGAAGTATTTGATATTGGTTATGAAGAATATTTTTATTCTGGCCATATCTGCCTGATAGAGTGGCCTGAACGAATCAGGGAATTGATGCCTGAAAACTACATTGAAGTCGGAATTACTACGCTGTCAGAAATGCAGAGGTTGTTTTGCTTCACAAAAATTTAACGCTCGGGAGCTGTTAATTCAGCTTATTTTTCTTAATTTCAATCAAAAAATCAGATAGACAAAATGGCTACAGGATTACGGGAAGAAATGGCCTCTATTGCTCAAAAAGGGTTGCTGCAGCCTAAAGAGACATTGTCAGAAATTAAACAGAAAAGCAATAGTCTTTATATTGGTATTCCAAAAGAGATCTCTTTTCAGGAAACACGCATTGCACTTACACCATTATCCGTTGCACTTCTGGTCAATCACGGAAACAAAGTGTTGCTGGAAAGCGGTGCTGGCACAGGGGCAAATTTTTCAGATAATGATTACAGTGAACAGGGCGCACAGATTACATTCAATAAAAAGGATGTATATGATGCCGATATCATTGTGAAAATTGCTCCTCCTACTTTAGAAGAAATCGAACTGATGCATAAAGGCCAGACATTGATTTCTGCTTTACAGATGGGCGCACTCAAAGAAGGCTACCTGAAAGCATTATTGAATAAGAAAATCAATGCCTTATGTTTTGAAAACCTGCGGGATGAAGGAAATATTTTAACTGTGGTACGTGCCATGAGTGAAATTGTCGGAGCTACCTCTATCTTCATTGCAGCAGAATATTTAAGCAGTGTTACCGGTGGAAAAGGATTAATGCTTGGTGGATTTACCGGTGTTCCCCCTACCGAAATTGTCATTCTGGGCGCAGGAACAGTAGGCGAATATGCTGCCAGAACAGCACTTTCCCTGGGCGCTGAAGTTAAAGTCTTTGATAGCTCTATTTATCGCCTGCGCCGTCTGCAGAATAATTTAGGCAGCCGTGTATTTACTTCTGTTATGCAGCCAATCGTTCTTGGAAAGGCTGTAACTACCTGTGATGTTGTTATCGGTGCCATCCGTGCTACAAATGGCAGAAGTCCCTGTGTGATCATGGAAGAGACCGTGAGCAGAATGAAACCGGACTCGGTTGTGATTGATGTAAGTATAGACCAGGGCGGCTGTTTTGAGACTTCAGAAGTAACGAATCATAAAGACCCCGTTTTCAGGAAACATGACGTCATTCATTATTGTGTCCCTAATATCGCATCCAGAGTTCCCAGGACAGCTTCTTATGCCCTGACCAATATCTTTACCCCAATTCTGGTAGATATAGGGGAAATGGGCGGCTTAATGAGCCTGGTATGGAACAAACCTGGTATCAGAGAAGCCCTTTATATTTTTAAAGGCCACCTGACCAGTAAAGATCTGGCAGCCCGGTTTGGCCTTCCTTATAAAGATATTGAACTGCTGGTTGCTGCCAACCAATAATTAAGCTACTTCTGCAGGCCTGGCTTTCCAGATAAACTGAAGATAAACCAATGCCGCAATAGTAATACCCGTACAGATAAAAAATGTATAGGGTATGGTTTTGATATTGTCTATAAATAACCATCCGGCAAGCAAAGCCCCCAGCCCAATTCCGGCTTCCAGTGCGATATACATCGTGGCCATAGCCTTTCCGCGGTGTTTTGGATCACTCAGATCTATCGTCCATGCATTTGCTGTTGGCGAGAGCATGCCTGTTGCTACACCGTATAAGGCAGAAGCTGCCATTAGGGTAAAAGATGAGTTTGCCAGACCTATACACAATAAGGAAACCGCTAATAAGGCAAGGGATATTTTTAAGATTAAAACCCGTCCATGTTTATCAGACGCTTTACCGGCAACAAACCTGATCAGTAAAGAAGTGATGGTAAATACCATAAAAAACAACCCTTTATTACTGGTACCCAGATATTTACTCCAATCCCCTACAACTGTCAGGATGACGCCATAACTCACATAACTGAGCAAAGTGATCAAAGCAGCCGGTATGACTCTCCATTCAAGAATATCCTGTCTTTTAATTTTAAGTAATGAAAAACTGAATGGTTGTTTTTCCTTAAGCGTTTCTTTCATATTCCAAAGGATAACAATTGACGATAGCGCAAAAACAGAAGAGCAGTAAAACAGTATATTGATTGAAAAATGATCAGTAATTGTACTTCCTATAGCCGGTCCTATAGCAAGCCCGGTGCTGAAACAAATCCCATGAATACCCATTGCCTCTCCCCACCTGTTTATAGGGACAAGATCTGCCACATAAGCTGCTGTAGCAGTGGGTTTAAACCCTGTAGAAAATCCATGAATTAACCTAAGTAATAAAAATCCAGAAATTGTAGTCAATACAGGATATAGAAATCCACAAACAAAACAAACGATAGAACCCACAGCCATGACAGGGACCCGGCCTACTGTGTCGGTCAGTTTACCACTAAAAGGCCGGCAAATTCCGGCTGTGAGCGTAAATAACGCAACGATTAACCCTTTATAAGAAGCACCGCCCATTGCACTCAGATAAGCAGGTAATTCAGGAATTAACATATTAAAACTCGCTGAAAAGAGGAAAGAACTTAAACATACCAGGCCAAATTGCAGGGTATAAATCGATTGATCGGACTTTTGCATATCCGGGCAAAAATAGAGATTAAATTTATAGAAGCTGTTTAATTTGTGTTATCAAATGAAGAAGAAGTATAAGGGATGAAAACCGTTAGTATTCTTGTTAAAAACTGCATTGAAACGCTATTAAACCAGCCTTGAGAGGGGGTTGGAAGGACTCAGGTCATTGCAGGGTCCTTCCAATGTCCTTTCAAGGCCCTTACAACACAGTTTTCAACCCCTTTTCTACCAGGCTGCAAGAGGTCAACCGCAAGTTTTAATATTTTTCGTGGATATAGCCCATCATTCTGGCCATTTCTGCCTTGATTTCAGCTATCGGACGCATGAAATTATTATTCATGAAAGAGAAGATCAGGGTTCTTCCCTTTTTAGTGACCAGATAACCACTTTGGTTATAATTATTAGAAAAAGTCCCCGTTTTAGCAAATACATAAGGATGATCTGTTTTTGGATAGGCGTTTTTCAGGGTGCCCCTCTGGCCTCCTGCAGGCAGCATACTAAATAATTTTTCTCTGTTATTGATCTCTTTATCAATCATTTTCAAGAGCATGACCATATCTGCCGGACTAAACAAATTCATCCGGGACAATCCTGATCCATCTACCCAGCGTGGTTTTTGAGGCAGATTTTTCAGATATTTATCCAGTACATAACGGATTACATCGGTTCCGCTTAATTCCTGTTGAAACTGATTGGCATAAACCAGCAGTAATTGTTCTGCAATAAAATTGTCGCTCGGCAACAGCATTTCTCTGAAAACATCCTCCGATTTCATATTATAAACCGTTTTTGCATTAACAGGCATCCTCCTGCTGATTAGCTCAATATCACGGTGTAAAGTATCTCTGAGCAATTTTAGTGTAATTAAAGTACTTGTTTGATAAGGAATAAGCTGCATAAAATCATTTGGGGCAGCTGCCGGGGGGTAGTTAAATTCATTAGTTTTAGTGCTTCTGATCACTGTAAAACCCTTACCTTTCATCGTACTGTCCCTGACAAGGCCCCCCTGAAAGTAAGGCAGGTCTGTATGCAGTTTACCTTGTTTATTTTGAACCGCAACCAGGTTATCCATTACAGGAAGTTCAGTAATTTCAGCCTGCGTATCTTCGTTGTAATCATCCCAGGCCCATCCCTGTCCATAAACATTACCTGCATATCTGCCCGGAGCAAAAAATAGTTTCTTAGAACTTGAAGAAAGAAAACTTAAGACTTTATCGCCCTGCATTCTTCGTTTCAAAAAAGAAGGGTCGCCTGTTCCCCAGAAAATAAGAGAATCCCCCAGCTCGATATAACGCAACGAAGGAATAGAATCAGATAGTATTTTAAGCCCTGCGTAAAAAGTATATAATTTCACATTCGATGCCGGTATAAAATACTTATCCGCATCTTTCTGATATATCACCTCATTCTGGTCAGGATCTGCTAAGGAAAAACCAAAAACATGGTCGTTCAGAACAGGGGAATCTTTGATAAAACGCCCCACATTTTTTTCCATCTGCTGCCGGACACTGCAGCTTTCAAAAAGAAGTAAAGTCAGCAAAACGAAAACCGACTGCATATAACCTGGTATTTTAACGCTCATCCCTTTGTTTATCATTGATCAGAACCGAATATATTGCTTTTTAACAGAACTGACTAAGTTAAGATTAAGATCATGAAAGATAGATAATCGGCATTTATCCTCACCAGGATTTAAAAATGTGCTGTTTTTGAGACTTATAGCCTTTCGTTTTATTCATCTGCGTTATGATTAGCAAAGAAAGCCTGATATATTTGCAGGAAAAAAAGCGTTGTCTGTTATATGAGAGCAATTAACTCCCTGTCAATTTTTGTCAGTTTAAGCCTGCTGTTTACAGCTTGTCATACTAAACCGGAAAAAGAAAAATCAACATCAACAGATAAGCTGGATGTCACTACTGTAAAAGGGATCAGATATACCGAAGTAAAACGTCGTTTCAGTAACGGGTTATCATTTGACACTACAGGTTTTCAGCAGGAACCGAGCTGGATTATTCAGTTTAAATCTGCTGATACAGTCCTGGCCTATGACCCTGCCCAAAAGATTATGCAGGGCTTTCATCTCCACCATGATCACGCAGATGTATTTAATTTCGCTAAAGAATGGTTCAGGTTTAAGCTAATCAGTAAAGACAGTCTTGTTTTTCAAAGGCTTCAGGTCACCAAAAAGGAAATTGCAGATGATATACGCTCTGATGTAAACATGACCTTTTATGCAGATGATTATATCAAAAATAAATTAAAAACAACTGCCGGAAAATTACAACGGCCAAGTAAAACTGATACTGTTTTTATTAAAGAAATGGTTGCAAGGGCAAATAAATATCCTGATAACCGGGATAGTGTTTTTGCTGGCAGACAAATAGCTACGCTGCGTGCCCGCGATAACAGGATTACTGTGGAACGATTGAGCAGTGTCGATAAATTAAATGGCAGAACTGAGGCTTATGATTATCTCTATCCCCGTTATAAACTGGTGATTCCGGATGCTTATAAAGACTTTGCTTACGAATTCAATGTAATCGTTGATGAAAAAGGAAAATTACAACTCAGCTATTTCTTTACTAATCTGCCTGAATTTAAAGAAACACGTAAAAAAGTACTTGCTGGAATTACCAGCGTATACCTTCAAAATTTACTTATAATTAAACCAGGAAGCACGTTAGGGATACCACATGCCAGTGAAATTACTGTGAACGTAACCGGCAGAAAACCTGCAAAATAAATCTCCAAAAATTATATTTATCAAAAAATGAAGCATTTGCACATTATAAAAAAATAATTACTACATTGCAGACTTAATTATTAATACATAATACAATGCAAGAAGGAACAGTAAAATTTTTCAATGTAACTAAAGGTTTTGGATTTATCGTACCAGCGAATGGCGATAGCGAAATTTTTGTACATTCAACAGGCCTTATCGATGAAATCCGTGAAAACGACAAAGTAGAATACGATGTTGAAAGCGGTAAAAAAGGTTTGAATGCGATCAATGTTAAAGTAATCTAGATTATTATAACCATAATTCGTACAAGCTTCCTGATGAGATATCGGGAAGCTTTTTTTATGCCCTTTAAAACCTGTTTTGTGTTACGAAACGACTATTCTTCTCCTAAAGGATAAAAAAACAGTAATTACATTCGTTCTCTCTACAAGGCTTTTTTATCTTTAAAAATAAAAGCGCTGCTGCGCAACAGGGATGGACAGTAATTACAGACTTTTAATTTCAAAGATTAATGAATTTAAACAGCAGTTTTATCTCAATAAACTGCTTCATGGCCTGATTTATACGCTTGCCCTGTTATTTGCCCTTTACCTTATTCTATTTATCCTGGTGTATTTTCTGCACCCCGCCCCGCTGATAAAAACAATACTTTTCTTTTCTTATTTACTGATTTTACTGGTTTCAACTGCTATAGGGATAATTAAACCTGCATTGGCCTATTTCAGATTAAGTAAAACACTTAGTATGGAAGAAGCTGCAGAGCTTATAGGGAATCATTTTCAGCCTGTACGTGATAAATTACTAAACACCTTACAGCTCAAAGCCCTCGCCGATTTATCCCCGGTCCATAATCAGCTGATCTTAGCCGGAATAGATCAGAAAATTAATGAATTAACCCCTGTGCCTTTTAGTAAGGCCATAAATTTGGGTGACAATAAAAAACTGATCAAATATTTCCTGGTGCCACTGGCCCTGATTATTCTGATTGGTTTGCTTGCACCCGCTGTATTAAGAGAAGGAACAAAGAGTTTTGTTCAATATGATCAGGTAATCCTGCCTCCCGCACCTTTTGATTTCGTCCTGCTGAATAAAACACTTGCCGTTACACAAGGTGATGATTTACAGCTTAATTTAAAAATAGATGGTGATCAGTTGCCTCAGGAAGTTTACATGAAAGATGGATTGAATACTTTCAAATTCGAAAAAAAAACCAGCAGTCTTTTTCAGTATACACTCAAAAACCTGCAGCAAACACAGGTAATTCAATTTAATGCAGGCGGTTTTGATTCCAGATCTTATACATTAATTGTCAAGCCAAGACCTGCAGTATTGACCATGGAGGCCAGCCTGAACTACCCTGCTTATCTGAAGAAAAAGAATGAGTTAATAGCTAATGCCGGTGATTTAATCTTACCCGAAGGCACTACCGTGACCTGGAAGATCTCTACAGAGAATACAAAACAGCTTTTATTTGCCCTTGGCACTCACACACAGGAGCTTCCGGTAGTAAATAACTCAGCCATTTTTAAAGCTTTGCTTAAAAAAAATCAGGATTACCGGGTTATTCCTAAAAATGAATTTTCCCTGCATAAGGATTCTATTATGCATAAAATTGAAGTCATTGCTGATTTATCTCCCACTATTGAAGTCAAAGAAACACCGGATTCAATAAGCCGTAAGGCCTTATATTTTACGGGAAATATCCACGATGATCATGGATTTAGTGCGTTGAAGTTTATTTATACACTTAAAGAAAATGGAGTCGCGAAGAAAACTGTACAAACAGGAATTCCTGTTAAATCAGATCAGCTGGAAAATGCATTTTTCTATTTCTGGAATCTTAAAAACATAACCATCAAACCAGGTCAGTTATTGGAGTATTATTTAGAAGTAGCAGATAATGATGCTGTGAATGGCCCTAAAAAAAGCCGCACCCCTATAAAAATTTATGCAGAACCAACGCCTGCCCAGCTTGAAAAACAAATGAATACGGCAAGCACAAAATTAAAACAGCAGATGGAATCGGCCATTAAACTGGCTGGCCAGGTAGAGAAAGAAAGTAAGAAACTGGGCGAAACTCTCCTGGACAAAAAGGAACTCTCTTTTGAGGATAAAAAAGAAATTAACCAATTGCTGGACAAACAGAAAAAGCTGGAAGAGGTAGTTAAAGACATACAGGAGGCAAAAAAGAAAAATACATTTAATGCTCAGGAAAATGATGCACTTAAACAGGATCTGGCCGAAAAACAGAAAAAAATAGACGATTTGTTTAACAATGTCCTTGATGCTAAAACTAAAGATCTGCTTGAGAAACTACAAAATATGATCACTCAGAATAACAAAGATCAGACGCAGCAGGAACTGAGTAAGATGACTATGGATAACAAATCTTTAAAGAATGAACTGGACAGGATTCTGGAGTTATATAAACAATTAGAATTTGAACAGAACCTTCAAAATAAAATTGATCGTTTAACTGAACTCGCAAAAACACAAAAAGAACTAAGTAAATCAACTGCTGATAAAAAAAATACGCTGGAGTCTTTGAAAAAAAGTCAGGAGAAACAACAGGAAGATTTCAATACGCTCCAAAAAGAAATGAAAGAACTTGATGCAAAAAATCAGGCTCTGGAACGCCCCAACTCTTTTAAACCACAGGAGAAAAAACAACAGGAAATTCAAAAGCAACAGCAGCAGAGTTTAGACAAATTAGCACAGAATCAAAGACAGAAAGCTTCAGAGCAACAGCAAAAGGCAGCTGATCAAATGCAGGAAATGGCGCAGCAGCTTAAAGATGAACAGCAGTCTGCGACAGAAATGGAAAGCAATCTGCAGACAGAAGAATTAAGATTATTGTTGCAGCATTTACTTAAAACATCTTTCGATCAGGAAAAAGTGATGCTGAGTTTAAAGAAAATGGCTTTTAATGACCCTGCATATATACAAAATGTACAATTACAACGCGGAATAAAGGATAATCTAAAAACCATTTCAGACAGTCTTTCTTCTCTGAGCAGAAGGGTTCCGCAAATCCAGACTGCGGTAAATGATGAGATGCAGCAAATCAATTTTAATCTGGATAAAAGTCTGGAAAATCTGGCCGACCGCAGAACTTATGAGGCCGTAAAAAATCAGCAATATACAATGACTTCGATTAATAACCTGTCATTAATGCTTAACGAAGCCCTTGAACAACTGGAAAAAAATAAGCGCAATGCGAAGTCGGGTGGAAAGGGAAAAGGAAAACAATCCATGCAAACTTTACAGCAAATGCAACAGCAGCTAAATAAAAATATGGAGCAGGCCCGTCAGCAATTACAAAAAGAAGGTAAGCAGGGGAATGTTCCTAAAGGAGAAATGAGTGAGAACTTTGCGAAAATGGCACAGCAGCAGCAGATGATCCGGGAAGCTTTGCAAAAACTCAATACAGAAGAAAATAAAGATGGAAAAGGAAAGCTCGGTAATTTAAACCAGGTCATTAAAGACATGAAAAGTACCGAAACTGAGCTGATCAATAAAAGACTGGAAGAGGCAACAATCAAACGCCAGCAAGAAGTACTCACCAAGTTACTGGAAGCAGATAAAGCGACCAGAGAACAAAATGAAGATGGTAAAAGAGAAAGCAAAGCTGGAAAAGATTTCCCTCCATCCTATCCTAAACTTCTGCAACAATTTAAAAAGAAACAGACCAGTGAACAGGAGTTGTTTCAGAAATTGCCTCCTTCATTAAATTACTATTACAAAAATAAAATAGCGGACTATTTTAAATTGCTAAATTTGCAGCCGTAAATTGTGATACATGAGCAAACCAGCTATTAATTTTTTTTTAGAAGACGTTAAGTATACCCTCAAAAATAAAACCCTGATCAGAAACTGGATCAATGATACGATCATTGCCGAAGGCTATCAGTTGGAGGAGTTAACTTTTATCTTGTGTTCTGATGAATATTTGCTGGCTATAAACCAACAGTATCTCAACCATGACACTTATACTGATGTGATTACTTTTGATAACTCAGAGACGCTTAAAATGATCGAAGGGGATATCTTTATCAGTATTGAACGTATTCAGGAAAATGCAAAACAATTCAAAGGAACTGTACTTGATGAATTGTGCAGAGTAATGATTCACGGTACGCTTCACCTGTTAGGTTACAAAGACAAGGGAAAGGCAGCAAAAACACTGATGACACAAAAAGAAGATGAATATCTGGCCTTATTCAGTGCTTCTTTGGGAAAATTAGCTATTTAATCAGAATTACGCTATTAGTTACTTCCACTAAACACTGATTATCAGACAATTACAATTTAGTTTTAATCTCTAAAACAGCGACCTCTTTTAAAGCGATATAAGCCATTTTTAACTTTTCTTAAGGTCATGAGTTCAAAATGACTATAATTGCTTTATATCGTTTATTAAGCCCCGAAAACAAAGGATTAGAAGCTGATGCTTTAAAAAAATCGAATTTTATCAAGTCTTTGCTTTTCTGGACCTGGACCTCTTCTTATTTCCTCCGTTTGAATTAATTTATTACCTCCATTTTAAGAAAATTGAATTTTTCAATTTTGTTCAGCTGCCGGCTCGTCAGTCAAATAATTTCAGCATTCTGATTCCTCAAATCATTGGCCGGGTTGTTTTTGTTTATATACTTATAACTCCGTACGTTACTTAATTGTAATATAATATTTAGATGTTCAAACACATGAATATTATACCCACAAATATTGCTTACTTTTGCAGGTAATTTCTTATCTGATAATTCGTTAAAAATATACTTTGAGCACATTAATTGCAGCAGAAAATTTAGGCCATGCCTACAACGATGAATGGTTATTCAAAAATTTAACCTTAGGCATCCAGACAGGTCAGCGCGTAGCGTTGGTTGGAATCAACGGAGCTGGAAAAAGCACCTTATTAAAATTACTGGCCGAGCGGTTTAATCCGCTTGAGGGAAAAATAGTAAAAAATAAATTTGTAAAGATTGGCTTCCTTGATCAGGAACCCTCCTTCCCTGATGGATATTCTATCAGTGATTTTATTTTTTCTACAGAAAATAAACAGCAGCAGTTAATCAAAGAATATGAAGAACTGATTGAAGATCCTAATCCTGATGAGAAAACGCTTAACCGTTTATACGAAGAATTAAGTGAACATAATGCCTGGGAATACGAACATGAAATCAAAACGATTTTAAGCCGTATGGGTATTAATCATCTCCAGCAAAAAATTGCTACTTTATCCGGCGGACAGAAAAAACGTTTGGCTCTTGCTAAATTATTAATTGAAGATCCAGAAATTTATGTCCTGGATGAGCCGACCAATCACCTGGATATTGATACAATTGAATGGTTGGAGAAATTACTGACTTCAGGAAATAAAACAATTTTATTAGTAACGCATGACAGGTACTTCCTGGATAATGTATGTAATACTATCGTAGAACTGGACAGAGGTAAGATTTATAATTACAATGGAAACTACGCTTATTTCCTTGAAAAAAAATCAGAACGTGAAGCTTCTGATGAGAGTACTTTCCAAAAAAATAAGAACCTTCTGAAAAAAGAACTGGAATGGATGCGTAGAATGCCAGCTGCAAGAACTACAAAATCGCAATCCAGAATTGATGCTTTTTATGATTTAGAATCCAAGACCAAGCAACGCTCCGATAATGGAAGTGTAACGCTAAGTATGAAAATGTCCCGTCAGGGAAATAAAATCCTGGAACTGGATCATATTGGTCAGGCTTTTGATGAAAAGAAAATTATTAATGATTTCAGCTATACATTTAAACGTGCAGACCGTATAGGTTTAGCCGGAAAAAATGGTACTGGAAAGTCTACTTTGCTAAATATTATTACAGGATTTTTAACTCCTGAAAAAGGCAATGTAAGCACTGGAGAAACTACGGTTTATGGTTATTATAAACAAGGTGGTTTAGCATTCAATGAAAAAGAAAGAGTAATTGATATTGTAAAATCAGATGCCGAATATATTAAGATGGCTGATGGTTCTATGATCTCTGCATCTCAATTATTGACACTGTTTCTCTTCCCTCCTAAGAAACAACATGGGATGGTAGAAAAGCTAAGTGGTGGGGAGAAAAAGCGTTTACACCTGATGAAGGTTTTAATGCAAAATCCAAACTTTCTTATCCTGGATGAGCCTACCAATGATTTAGATATTGACACCTTAAATGTATTGGAAGAATTCCTGGAGAATTTTCCTGGTGTGTTAATTCTTGTTTCTCACGACAGGTATTTATTAGACAAAATGAGTGAGCAATTATTCATTATGGAAGGTGATGGTGTGGTTAGTATTTACAATGGTAATTATTCTGAATACAGAATCAGCCTGGAAACGCCTAAAGAAAAACCAGAGCAGAAAGCGGTAAAGAACGAACAGAAAACTACTGCAGCTCCTACTCTTAAGTTAACTTATAAAGAGCAGAAAGAATTAGAAGATTCTGAAGCCAAAATTGCGGAAACTGAAAATGAAATTGATAAATTAACTCACTCACTGCTTTCTATCGATAGTGCTAACTATATGGAAATACAGGAAGTAACAAAGTCTATTGAAAAGCTAAATGCTAGCTTAGAACAGACTATGGAACGTTGGGTAGAACTATCTGAGAAAACCAATAAATAAAATATCTAAAGAAATAGTTTAGGTCATTATAAGGCTTTTTAAGCTATTGAGGACGGCAAACAAGTCCGTTAATCTGGAATAAAAATAAACGTTCCACGTGGAACATAAAGAATAAGAACAGGAAAATACAGCTCTTGTTTCACGTGGAACATAAATATAAAAATAAGATGTTTAAAGAATATGATGTGATTGTTGTGGGTGCCGGACACGCAGGTTGTGAAGCAGCAGCGGCAGCAGCAAACATGGGATCTTCCGTTTTATTAGTCACCATGAACATGGAGACAATTGCGCAAATGAGCTGCAATCCTGCAATGGGTGGAGTGGCAAAAGGACAAATTGTAAGAGAGATTGATGCCATGGGTGGTTACTCAGGAATCATCAGCGATAAGACTACTTTGCAATTTAGAATGCTCAATTTATCTAAGGGTCCGGCTATGTGGAGCCCACGTGCGCAGAACGACAGAAAACGATTTGCAGAAGAATGGAGACTAGCTTTAGAGCGCACGCCTAATGTAGATTTCTGGCAGGATATGGTCAGTAGTCTAATTATTGAAAACAATAAAGTAACTGGAGTAAAGACATCAATCGGTGTTGAGATCAAAGCCAAAAGTGTAGTGCTTACCAATGGTACTTTCCTGAACGGTTTAATTCATATCGGAGAGAAAAAATTTGGCGGTGGCCGTACAGGAGAAAAAGCTGCGACAGGCATTACTGAACAATTAACTTCTATAGGTTTCGAAGCTGGCAGAATGAAGACAGGAACTCCCCCACGCGTGGATGGAAGATCGCTGAATTATTCACTAATGGAAGAACAATGGGGTGATGAAAACCCAGGAAGATTCTCTTATACTAATGTAGAAAGACCAACAGAAAAAAGATGCTGCTGGATTACCTATACCAATAGTAATGTACACGAAACTTTAAAAGAAGGATTTGAAAAATCTCCAATGTTTACCGGAAGAATCAAAGGACTTGGTCCAAGATACTGTCCTTCTATTGAAGATAAGATAAACAGATTTGCAGAACGTGACAGGCACCAGATATTTGTAGAACCTGAAGGATGGGATACTTGTGAAATCTATGTAAATGGATTTTCTACTTCATTACCTGAAGATGTTCAGTACAGAGCATTAATTCAGATCCCCGGATTTGAAAATGCAAAAATGTTCAGACCAGGTTATGCCATTGAGTACGATTACTTCCCGCCTACCCAACTTTCATTAACATTAGAAACTAAGTTAATTGAGAATCTATATTTCGCAGGACAGATCAATGGAACTACAGGATATGAAGAGGCCGCCAGCCAGGGCTTTATTGCAGGTATCAATGCGCATTTAAAAATTAATGAGAAGGCTCCATTGATTATGAAAAGATCAGAGTCTTATATAGGTGTATTAATTGACGACCTGGTTACCAAAGGAACTGAAGAACCATACCGTATGTTTACTTCAAGAGCTGAACACAGATTACTGCTTCGCCAGGATAATGCTGATATCAGGCTCTCCCCTATTGGCCATGCTTTAGGATTAATAAGTGATGAGCGTTTAGCCACTGTTCATCAGAAAATAAAAAATTCAGATAACATTGTAGCCTTTACCCGTAAGCAGGGAATCGAAATGACTGAAGCAAATGATATGCTCGAAAATTTAGGTTCTACACCTTTGGCGCAAAATGTTAAATTGGTTAGCGTTCTTGGCAGACCACAAGTTGGTATTGATGATTTGAGAAAGGTGAGTAAAAGCCTGGATGAATACTTAACTCCTTTTGATAAGGAAACTATCGAGCAGGCTGAAATCAAAGTAAAGTATGAAAGCTACTTTTTGAAAGAACAGGAGATTGTGAATAAAATGCAGAAAATGGAGGATAAAGATATTAACCCTGATTTTGATTATTCTTCATTAGGCTCGCTGTCAAAAGAAGCCAGAGAGAAATTATTGAAGATCAAACCACGTACTTTGGGCCAGGCTTCAAGAATTTCGGGAGTTTCACCTTCTGATATTTCAGTTTTGATGGTACATATTAGCAAATAAAACACAATACACTGATTATCAGTTAATTAAAAACAAAAATAAAGAGATCTGAAAGCGACTTAATTTAAAGCGATATAAGAAGCTTTCAGATTTTTTAGACCATAGTTATTAAAAAGGTTAAAGATTTTATTATATCGCATATAAATGGCTAAAAACAGCATATTAAAGATCGCAAAGAGTTTCTTTTACCTATTTTCAGGAATTTCCCTGATTTATGGTTGCGCGAGTATCGGACCGGGACCACAGGGCGGTCCTAAAGATAAAACTCCGCCAAAAGTTCTTTCTATGGTCCCCAAAAATTTAACGAGAAATTTTACTTCAAAAAAAATAGTCATTCAGTTTGATGAGTATTTCAAATTGGTAGATCAATACAAACAATTTTCAATTTCTCCCGATGTAGAAGCCCTGCCTACTTTAAAGGTAAAAGACAAATCACTCGAAATAACATTTAAAGATTCTTTAGAAAAAAACACAACCTATACCCTAAATTTTGGTAAAGCCATTGCGGATGTTAACGAAGGAAATGTAGTTAAAAATCTGAGCTATGTTTTTTCAACAGGCCCCTCTCTGGATTCCTTAAGTATATCTGGAAATATTAAAGATTCGCAAACAGGAAAACCATTGATAGAAGGTGTAGCTTTTGTATTTCCCCTATCCAGGGATAGTCTGTTTGGAAAAAAGAAAGCTTCCATTTATACCTTAACAGATAGTAGTGGAAATTATAAAATAAGTAATTTAAGAGCAGATACGTATAAAGTATATGCGCTAAAAGAGGCCAGCAGTGATAAAATTTATCAGCAGGTTTCTGATGAAATTGGCTTTATCAAAGATCCTATTGTCTTAAAAAAAGACACGCAAAATGTAAATATGGTGATCTTTAAAGAGGATGCAACCGTATTCAGAATCAATGACAGAAGATTAAATCCGGACGGAAGTATTTCAATGAGCTTTAATCAAAAACTTAAAAAGCCGGAGATAACAGTGACCGAGCCCAAAGAAATTGACCATAAAAAATTCGTGAAATTTAATAAAAAGGGTGATTCTGTTAAAATCTGGTTAACTGATTTAAGCTTTGATTCTACTAAAATCAGTGTTACTGATGCGGGCAAATTACTGCAGACAGTTAACTTTAACAGGGGTAAAAAAGACACCTATAAAAGAGCTGTTGTAGCTACAGATAACATAGAAAGTAATCTGATTAACCCGAACAAACCTTTTACATTAACATTCGGAATCCCGATTACTGCGGTAGATCCTTCCAAGATAATATTGATGGAAGACTCTGTTGTAAAAACCAATTTTACAGTAGTCCCAGACAGTTCAGATTTCCTGGCTTATCATATTATGTATCCCTGGAGAGCCAATAATATTTATGAAATTAAGTTTAAGGAAGGCTCTTTTACAGGTCTGTTTGATACTAAAAATAAAGAATTCCTGAAAAAATTCCAGCTGGCAAAAAAGGATGACTACGGCACATTAATCGTAAAAATTATCGTTCCTGAACCCAATAAACAATATTTGCTGGAAGTAACTAATGAAGCTAAAGCTATTGTAAACAGTTTGGTGGTATCCAAAGACACCACCGTAAAGTTTGCGAATTACAGAGCCGGCAGATATTTTATCAGAATCATCTATGATACAAATAAAAATGGCATCTGGGATACAGGTAATGTGAAGCTCAAAATACAGCCGGAAACTATTTATAATGAGCCTAAAGAACTCTCTATAAGGGCCAACTGGGACAGAAATGAAACGATAACCTTACCCAAAGAAAAATAAGTTATCTGAACCAGTCAGCATACATAATATAATTGTCTGGTAGTTTATTTAATAAAGCCCGTTGCTCTTCAGTAACGGGCTTTATTTTTTTTGCAGGAGTACCAGCATACAAAAATCCGCTTTCGCAAATCGTATGCTCCAGAACTACAGATCCGGCACCAATAATACAATAGGATTCTACCACTGCATTGTCCATGATTATAGCGCCCATACCAACTAAAACATGGTCTTTGAGGATACAGCCATGCACGATCGCATTATGTCCCACAGAGACCCTGTTACCTATCGTTGTTGCAGCTTTAAGATAAGTTGCATGGATCACAGCTCCATCCTGAATATTACTGTCATTTCCAATAGTAATGGTATTTACATCACCTCTGATCACAGCATTAAACCATACAGAACAATTTGTTCCCAGGGTCACATCCCCTACTATAGTTGCATTCGGCGCAATAAAACAATTATCGCCCCATTTGGGATTTTTATCTAAAACCGGTAAAATAAAGGGCATATTATATATTAGGATTAAAAAATAGTATCAGTTAATTGTTCCGAATGCCCGGGATAATCTGTTGTATAATGCAGACCTCTGCTTTCTTTTCGGGCCATAGCAGATTTAATTACTGTAAAAGCAACCTGTATAACATTTCTAAGTTCACATAATTTGACAGATACCTTATTGGCTTTGTAAAATTCTTCTGTCTCTTCGTGAAGTAGAAACAATCTTCTCATTGCTCTTTCCAATCTGAAATCAGAACGTACAATTCCGACATAATCACTCATTAATTTTTGAGTTTCACGCAGGTTGTGCGTAACCAGAATATCTTCGTCAGATTGAACGACCCCATGATCATTCCATTCCGGAATATGATCAGGAATAAAACTTTCTTTAAATTTTTCAATTGCATCCAGATAAATACGGTGCGCAAAAACCGGAGCTTCCAGTAAAGAATTTGAAGCAAGTCTATTCGCTCCATGCAAACCTGTAGAAGAACACTCTCCGCAAGCATATAAATTCTGAATAGAAGACCTTCCGAATTCGTCTACCAAAATTCCACCACACATATAATGTGCAGCCGGAGTAACCGGAATTAAATCTTTAGTCATATCTATACCTATAGATAAACACTTCGCATAGATATTTGGAAAGTGTGTCAAAATGTCAGCTTTTGAACGATGCCTGATATCCAGATAAACGAAATCTTCGCCCGATTTCTTCATCTCAGAATCAATTGCCCTGGCTACAATATCACGTGGGGCAAGAGACCCTCTTTCGTCATATTCATACATAAATTCATCACCATTTTTTCGCTTCAGAACACCTCCAAAGCCTCTCACAGCCTCCGAAATTAAGAAGGATGGATACTCTCCAGGGTTATATAAAGCAGTTGGATGGAACTGAATGAACTCCATATTCCTCAATTTTCCCTTTGCACGGTAAACCATCGCCATCCCATCACCAGTTGCAATCACTGGATTTGTAGTGCTGGAATACACATGACCAGCACCTCCGGAAGCCAGCACAGTTACCTTTGCTAGTATCTTTTCCACATCGTTAAGCTCTGTGTTAAAGGCATATACACCAAAACAGTTAATAACTTTAGTACTCTTGTCAACAAACTCTCCGAGGTGATGTTGGGTAATTAACTCCAAACAGAAGTAATGTGTTAATATCTCTATGTTCGGATTTTCATGAATTTGTTTCAATAAAACACTCTCAATTTCATATCCCGTAACGTCTTTATAGTGTAAAACACGGTGCTCAGAATGCCCCCCTTCTTTCGCAAGATCATAGACCCCTGCGGGGTCCTTGTCAAAATTAATCCCGTAATCTATGATCTCCTGTATGCGCTGAGGCCCTTCTTTCACCACGATTTCCACAATTGCCGGATCACAAAGTCCATCGCCCGCAATTAAAGTATCATGAATATGTTTTTCAAAAGAATCATCTTTATCAACAACTACGGCTACACCACCCTGGGCATATTTTGTATTCGATTCATCTTCGTTTGATTTTGTAATTATCAAAACTTTACCATGCTTAGCGGCCTTTAAAGCGAAGCTCAAGCCCGCAATCCCCGATCCTATAACTAAAAAGTCTGTATTCTTCATTGAATTGTTGTAATTCCATCGTGTTGTTAACAACGTTGGAAATATGTTGATTACTTGTCTAAATAAATAGAGTAACTATTTAAGAATGTTTAAAGCTAAGGTAAAATGAGAATTAGACACAATATTTTAAGTTATTTTTCAGCAACTTTGCATGAGTTATTAACTTTTTACTACCAGATAACTAATAAACATCTGAGTATGGATAAGTTTTTAATCCAAAAAATATCTAATTGTAAATCAGCGGATATTTTCTAAAAAAAAGTGATTTATTTGTGGATAAGTATAGAACAAGTTATAAAAACGAATAAATATCCCGGAGTTACAAACATTACTAACACACTAATAAACAATAGAAATCTATTTATATTAAATAATTATTAATTATTGAAACGTTGAAAATGGATACCTTAGAAGAATTGAACAGAAGAGGATTTGTAGAAGAAAGTATCGACCCAACACTTGATCTTTTTGCGGAAATTGAAAAGTTAAAAAAAGAGAAAAATGCAATAATTCTCGCGCATTACTATCAAGAGCCTGATATTCAGGATGTTGCGGACTATATTGGGGATAGTTTAGGGCTTTCCCAGGAAGCAGCCAGAACAGAGGCGGATGTGATTGTATTTGCAGGAGTGCATTTTATGGCAGAAACAGCCAAAATTCTCTCTCCGGAAAAAAAGGTTTTATTACCAGATTTGAAGGCAGGGTGCTCATTAGCTGATAGTTGTCCACCACATTTGTTTAAAAAATTTAAAGAGAAATACCCGGATCATCTGGTTATTACTTACGTAAATTGTACAGCAGAGCTTAAAGCAATGAGTGACATTGTTTGTACTTCAACAAATGCGGTTCAAATTGTAGAAAGTCTGCCAAAAGAGCAGAAGATTATTTTTGGTCCGGATAAAAACCTGGGTGCATGGGTAGCTAAAAAAACCGGTAGAGATCTGGTTTTATGGAATGGGGCGTGTATGGTACACGAAATATTTTCAAGAGAGAAAATAACCAGGCTAAAAGAGCGCCATCCGAACGCAAAATTTATTGCGCATCCGGAATGTGAAGAAGCAGTATTACAGATGGCTGATTATATCGGATCTACTACAGGTTTGTTAAATTATTCTATCAAAAGTGATGCAAAAGAGTTTATTGTAGCTACAGAAAGCGGTATAATTCACCAGATGGAAAAGGCTAATCCAACAAAAACTTTTATTCCGGCGCCGCCGAATAATAATTGTGCCTGTAATGATTGTCCTTACATGAAGAGAAATACTTTAGAAAAATTGTATTTGTGTTTGAAAAATGGATCTCCTGAAGTGACTGTACCTGAGCATATTATAACAGAAGCAAGAAAACCAATTGAAAGAATGCTGGAAATATCAGCAAGTCTTGGATTATAGGGAAATAGCTGTATTTCAGAGTTCCTAACATCTGTTAATAAGTTCAAAAACTTAAAAACAGAGACAAAAACCGAACAGAAATTTCGGTGGTTATTATTTATAAAAAAAATATGTTTGAAAATAAAGAACGTACAGAATTAGGTGAATTAGGTGAATTTGGCTTAATTGAACACCTGACAAATAATTTCAAAATAAGACACGAGAGTAGTGTTAAAGGGATTGGAGATGATGCTGCGGTATTACATTCTGGTGATAAAGAAATGTTAATTTCTACAGATTTACTACTGGAAGGAATTCATTTTGACCTGGCTTATGTACCTTTAATGCACCTGGGTTATAAAGCTGTCCAGGTTAATCTGAGCGATATTTACGCAATGAATGGAGTTGCTGCTCAAATTACGGTTTCTATCGGGGTTTCGAGTAAATTTCCTCTGGAAGCTGTAGAAGAAATTTATAAAGGGATAGAGCTGGCCTGTAATAAATTCAATATCGATTTGATTGGTGGTGATACTTCTTCGAGTAAACAGGGGTTAGTACTCAGTGTAACCAGTATTGGCTATGCTGCAAAAGAAGATATCTGTTACAGAAACGGAGCTAATGACGGAGATTTAATCTGTGTTTCAGGTGATTTGGGAGGTGCTTATGTTGGTCTTCAGATTTTAGAAAGAGAAAAACAAATTTTCCTGGAAAATCCTAATATTCAGCCTGATCTGGAAGGAAAAGATTATATTATTGAAAGACAGTTAAAACCTGAAGGAAGAAGGGATATTGTTGATTTGCTTGCGCAGATGAAGATTGTTCCGACTGCAATGATTGATATCTCTGATGGTTTAGCTTCTGATATTATGCATATCTGCAAGCAATCTGAAAAGGGATGTACACTGTATGAAGATAAGTTTCCAATTGATCCGATGACTTATGAAACTGCAAGGGAACTTGGGCTTGATCCAACTGTTTGCGCGTTAAATGGCGGAGAAGATTATGAATTGTTATTTACCATTAAACAGGAAGATTATACAAAATTAAAACATGATGTGGATATCACTGTGATCGGGCATATCACGGATAAACCATCAGGTTGCAAAATGATCTCTAAATCGAATGTGGTTCATGAGCTTAAAGCTCAGGGATGGAACGCATTTAAATTATAAGATTTCGTCGTCTATTAAAGCTGGGTCTAAAAATTTACGATCAATCTGTTTCGTTGTTTTTGCACCCAGTTTTTTTATTTTGTCTGCGGTAACAGCCAGGTTTCCAGTTCCGGAAGATAGCTTTCCAAGCGCTTTATCATAAGCGTCCTGGCTTTGACGGATGTTTCGTCCAATACTTTCCATATCAGTCACAAAACCTACAAATTTATCGTACATACTACCACTTAAACGGGCTATTTCCAATACATTTCTGTTTTGTCTTTCTTGTTTCCAGATGCTGGAAATGGTTCGCAGGGTGGCCAGTAATGTGGAAGGGCTTACGATGACTACTTTTCTTTCCCATGCATAATTAAAAAGTTCCGCATCTTTTTGAACAGCAATTCCGAAAGAAGATTCTATAGGAATGAAAAGTAATACAAAATCAGGTGAGTTAATTTGATAAAGGGCCTGGTAATTCTTTCCTGATAAATCCTGAATATGATTTTTTAAAGAAAGCAGATGCTGTTTAACGAATATTTCTCTTTCTTCTTCTGTTTCGGCAGTAACGTATTTTTCATAGGCTATCAGTGATACTTTAGAATCGACTACGATGTGTTTATCGTCCGGCAGATCGATAATTACATCTGGTTGGACCCTGTTGCCTGTCGAAGTACTGAAACTCGATTGTATGCGATATTCCTGGTCTTTAACCAGCCCTGAGCGTTCCAGTACACGCTCTAAAATAACCTCGCCCCAATTCCCCTGTTTTTTATTATCCCCTTTCAGTGCTTTGGTCAGATTGTTTGCATCTTCCTGTATTTGTCTGCTCTGATCCATGAGCTGTGAAATGACGCCTTTGAGTATATTCCGCTCGTCTGACTCTGCTTTGTATACACGGTCGACCTTTTCTTCAAATGCTTTTATATTTTCCTTTAGAGGGCTTAAAATGAGATCCATGTTAGCCTTGTTATTTGCAGTAAATTTTGATGTTTTTTCTTCCAGAATCTTATTGGCTATATGTTCAAATTCCATTTTGAATTTTTGCTGCAATTCTGCAATATATTTTTCCTGCTCTGATTGTTTGTCTAACTGGGCTTTAAGCATTTCTTCTGCTTTGACTGCACGACTTCTTTCGTCCATAAAACCAGTACGTAAATCAATGATTTCGTCTTCCAGATTTTGTTTTTCCTGTTTGTAATAGGATAAAATCTTTTCATGTTCAGCTTCTTTGAGACTTAAAAGATCAGTTTGGTTGCTGGCTGCGGCTGGTTTTTTTAAGAGTATAAAAAAAAGGGCAATCAGGACAACAACAAGCAATATTATAATCAGGATATTCATTTGCTAATATTTTTATCAAAAATCTATATTATAAACCATTTTAACAAGTATTTTAGTATTATTCAGTTTAATAACTTCATAATTTATGAAGTTTTTAGAAGACATAATTGTTTTTGTAAAAAATAAATTGATTATTTTTTGAGCTAAATGTGATAATTAATTTACTTATTGATAATAAATTAATTATTATGACTGTGTTTTAATTAAAAAAGCATGTTTAAATTTATAATAGAGATTTAATTGAAGAATAGTCCGGATTGAAGAATTATAGGAACAATTTTTGATTTAACAATTGTGTAAAATGAGAAATTAAGAGATGGGAACCTATTTATTTTTTATAATTCCGATGCTGATTCTGAGCATGTTCGTACAATGGAAGTTCAGAAATAAATTTTCCAGATACGCTGAAATGCAGTTGAATTCGGGATTTTCAGGACATGAAGTTGCCGAAAAAATGCTGCATGATAATGGTATATACGATGTGAGGGTAATGAACGCAGACGGTCAATTAACAGATCATTATAATCCAGCCGATAAAACGGTTAATCTAAGCACGGATGTTTATTATGGCAGAAGTGTTGCCGCAGCAGCTGTCGCCGCACATGAGTGCGGGCATGCGGTGCAGCATGCTAAATCTTATCACTGGCTGCAATTCAGAACGAATATGGTCCCTGTAGTCAGTATATCGTCTAATCTTTTACAATGGGTGCTGATTATAGGTATTCTGCTGATTGGTTTTACAGGAAACCCTTTTGTATTGGGGATTGGTGTTGCAGGACTTTTATTAATAACTATTTTTAGTTTTATCACGCTCCCTGTTGAATTGGATGCCAGTAAAAGGGCTTTAATATGGCTTAAAAACAATCAGGTTGTGATGCACAGCAAAGAAGAGAATGCTCAGGCTAAGGATGCTTTATGGTGGGCAGCAATGACCTATGTAGTAGCTGCCCTTGGTGCATTGGCTAATTTGTTATATTATGCATCCATGTTATTCGGAAGAAACAAAAACTAATTTAAACGGTAAGGTACAATCAGTTGAAATTCAGGGATATCTACTGTAAAATCGCTGTCGTCAACTATACGGTGCATCAGGTAATTTCCTGACATTGATCCCATATCTGTAGTCAGGTTACAACCAGAAACATAAGAATAACTTTCCCCTGGTTCTATAACAGGCTGGATACCTACAACTCCTTCTCCTTCTACTTCACGTTGTGTGCCATTGGAATCAAAGATGAACCATTGACGACGCATTAATTGTATAGCGTAATCTGACAGATTTTCTACAGAAATCTGGTATGCAAACATAAAATGTTCTTTTTCAGGATTAGAATATTCTTCCTGATACACCGTATCTACCGAAATCTTAACGCCTTGTGTAATCGCTGTGACCATTATAATCTAAATTCTAATTATGTAGTGGTTTTCAAAAATCAAGCCATTTCTCCTTCCAGGAGCATGTGATGATATTTATCTGCCACTTCGTCTAAAATAGCATGAATTATTTCAATATTATCTTCTTTTACCAATAACATTCTATAATTCTTGAAATCAGGTAATCCTTTGAAATAATTTGCATAATGACGTCTCATCTCAAATATACCCACTTTTGGACCTTTCCAGGCAATGGATTTGTCTAAATGTACCCTGCAAACAGCAACTCTTTCAGCAACTGTAGGCCCGGCAAGTTTTTCCCCGGTTTTAAAGAAATGGGCAATTTCTCTGAAAATCCATGGGTAACCAATAGCAGCTCTGCCGATCATAATTCCATCAACTTCAAATTCTCTGCGCCAGTCTAATGCTTTTTGCGGACTGTCTACATCTCCATTACCAAAAACAGGTATCTTGATCCTTGGATTTCTTTTAATATCCCGGATCATCCGCCAGTCGGCTTCTCCTTTATACATTTGTGATCTTGTCCTGCCGTGAATGGTCAGTGCCTGAATACCTATATCCTGTAACCTTTCAGCAACTTCGTCCACGTTTTTAGTATTGTCATCCCAGCCTAAGCGGGTTTTAACAGTAACGGGTAAATGAGTTGCTTTTACAACTGCTTCAGTCATTTTGACCATTTTATCTATATCCTGCAAGAGGGCAGAACCAGCACCTTTACAAGCTACCTGTTTAACAGGGCAGCCATAATTGATATCAATCAGGTCTGGTTTGGCAAGTGTAGCAATTTCTGTAGCTTCGTGCATGGTAGAAATTTCACTTCCAAAAATCTGTATACCAATTGGTCTTTCATATTCGAAAATGTCCAGTTTCTGCCTGCTTTTTGCCGCATCACGTATCAGTCCTTCGGAAGAAATGAACTCTGTGTACATCATATCCACTCCACTTTGTTTACATACAAAACGAAAAGGCGGATCGCTTACATCTTCCATTGGTGCAAGCAATAAAGGGAACTCTCCCAAGTCAATATTTCCTATCTTTACAGACATTTTTCTATCTTCAATCCAAAATTAAAAGACAAAGGTACAAACTATTCCCAATAATGAATTCCATTTACAACGAGGCAGAAGAAAAGGATGCTTATATACAGCTACTTATGATTCTCTGTTATACTATACTAGGTTTAGTTATTGGCTCTGTTCTGAGTATAGGTGCGATTGTGGGCGTTTATGGAACAGATGGTCTTGGAAATGCTGCTGTTTTGAGCAGTGGTGACCCGGTTTCTGCGGCTGTACTTAAAATTTCGCAAGTACTTACAACGGGCTGTATGTTCATTTTACCGCCTTTAATGCTTGCCTGGACAGAAAAAATTAAAATTGGTAATTTTTATGGCTTTATTAAACCAAAAGCTTCACTTCTTTTGCTGGTCTTTCTGATTATGGTCTGTTCGATGCCTTTAATGGAATCGATTGGTTTGGCGAATCAGAAAATGACACTGCCTGAGTTTTTAAAACCAGTAGAAAACTGGATGCGAAATAAAGAGGATGAAGCCATGAAAATGACAATTTTATTATTAAAAACCAGGAATGGTTTTGATTTTTTCATCAATATTCTGGTTATTGCATTGCTGCCGGCGATTGGAGAAGAACTCATGTTCAGAGGCGGGGTACAAAGATCTTTTACCAGGATGTTTAAGAATCCGCATGTTGCGATCTGGATTTCTGCATTTATTTTCAGTGCTATACACCTCCAGTTTTTTGGTTTTTTTCCAAGACTCTTTTTAGGTGCGGCATTTGGTTATATTTATCTGTGGACAGGAAGTTTATGGTATGCCATGCTGGCCCATTTTATGAACAATGCTTATGCGGTTAGTGTAGCCTGGTATTTGCAAAAACATAATATTCCATTAGCCGAAGCAGATAATTCTTCAAATTTTCCATGGTATGGATATGTTATTAGTTTAATTTTGAGCATCTTTTTATTTAAGTATTTAAAAAACAAAACCACGGCGAACCATGGAGAACAATTGGGTTAAGGTTTATACCACAGAAAATCCTGTTACAGCAGAGATTATTAAACAGGGATTAATTGAAAATGATATTGCAGCGGTAATTATGAATAAAAAAGATTCGTCTTACCAGACTTTCGGTATCATTGAAGTATTAGTCAATCAAAAAGATTTCGACGCTGCGGATGCTTATATAAAATCTACAGAAACGGAATGAAAACCAGAGCAATAACAGCATTCTTTTTTACAATTGTAATGTTAGGTTCTATCTTTCTCGGAGCTTATACTTTTACTTTTTTTTACCTGCTTTTAAGTGTTTTTTCACTGGCAGAATTTTATAAACTTATTCAGACCTCAGGGATCAGGCCTCATCGTAATATTGGTTTGGTTGTGAGTGCAATGATATTTTTAATGACAGCAGGCTATCATATGTATCAATTTGAAACTAAATATTTACTGTTACTCATTCCAATGGTATCAGCAGTATTTCTGGGTGAATTATACAAGAAAGACAAGATTCCTTTTGGTAATATTGCCTATACTTTTGTTGGTTTTGTCTATGTAACTGTTCCTTTCTGTTTTTTCTATTCTTTAGCTTTTATACAAGACTGGACTACGCATAATTATCATTTACCCCTGGCTTTTTTGTTGTTGCTGTGGGGCAGTGATACCGGCGCTTATCTGTTTGGCAGAAAACTGGGGAGTCATAAATTATTTGAACGTCATTCCCCTAAAAAAACATGGGAAGGGTTCTTTGGGGGAATGTTTACCAGTCTTTTGGTTTCATTTATCATCTCTTTGTTTTTCAAAGAAATATCTATGCTGGTCTGGGCTGGTATGGCAGTTTTAATTGTGAGTTTCGGAACATTGGGTGATTTGGTAGAATCTATGCTGAAAAGAAGTCTGGACGCGAAAGATTCCGGCACACTTTTACCAGGCCATGGTGGTTTGCTTGACAGATTTGATGGCTTATTAATAGCTGCCCCAGTTGTTTTTGCTTATTTATACCTGGTTTTAAACTAATATCTGATGAATAAATCAGTTTATTTTATTTTACTGTTTGTAGCATTTTTTGTTTCCTGCAGCCCGGACTCCGGATCGGGCAAAAATAGTGCTGATTCTGCTATGGATCAGACACAGCGGGATCAGCATGATGATGCGGGTAAAAAGAAATTAATCATTGCTGAGCTAAAACAAATGCAGCAGGCATTTGCCGATAAAGATGTCAGCAGGATTGAGAAATATTTCAGTTTTCCACTTGCAGATACCACCTTATCCCTGTATGAAATTAATGAGGATTTTGATCTGGCAAGAAAAGCTAATGATGGTCATATCAGCAAAGAACTCTTTGTCAAAAACTTTAATGACATCTATGATTATTTTCAGATGGGTGGTTTCAGCGATTTGTTTAAAGCTGTTGATCTGTCTGAATTAAAAGGCAAACAGGAACTTGCAAGTGAACATCATATAAAGGATGAAGGCTGCTATACTTTTTACCGGATCAGTATTGAAGGAGATACTGTAAACTTACAATACGGTACAAATTCAGATCAGACTTATAGAGAAGCACATCCTGATGAGGAGGAAGTTTGCGGAGAGTCTGCATTCAACTGGGTGTTCAGGCTGGAAGGTAATAAACTGCGTTTTGTCAGAGAAATGACTGCCGGATAGCATCCTGACAGTCATTCCGTTTATCTTGTTTTCAGTGGTTTTAACAAATATTCCAGGCCATTTAACCTGATTTCGTACATCGTACCGATCAGTTCCCCCAGTTTGCCGGGAGGAAGGCCCTGGTTATTAAACCAGATCAGGTATGATTCTGGCAGATCACAGATCTTTTTGTCTTTGTATTTACCAAAAGGCATTTTAAAGGTAACCAGGTCGTTTAATAATTGCGGATTCATGTGGTTTTGATTTATTGTGGAACCATTTCCAGCATCTGAATTGCTTCATCCACGGTTTTCAGGTCTTCAAAAGCGATACGTAAAGTGTTTTTTACTTCTTTCAGGTTACACATCCGGGGATGCTGCTGGGCGAAGTTTAATATTTTATGAAACATTGGGGAATCAAAGAAATTGGATTGTTTATCGGCAATAAAATAACCTCTTAATACGCCCTTTTTAAAGCTTAATTTTTCAAATCCAAGCTTTTTAGCCGCCCATTGTAACCTCAATACATTTAACATCGTCTTTACAGGCTTCGGGACAGTACCAAAGCGGTCTTTTAAAGACGTTTCAAACGTGGTTAGCTGTAATTCGTCATCCAGCTTAGAAAGTTCGGTATAGAGGTTGTAACGCTCTGTAATATTCGTTACATAATCATCTGGTATATATAATTCCAGATCGGTATCTATTTGTGTAAAGGTAACAAAAGGACGTTCTTTATCATCCTTGAACAATTCTTTGAATTCATCAGATTTTAATTCCTGTATCGCCTCGTCCAGTATTTTATGATACATTTCAAAACCTATTTCAGCAATAAACCCGCTTTGTTCAGCACCTAAAAGGTTTCCACTACCGCGTATATCTAAATCGCGCATGGCTATGTTAAAGCCGCTGCCCAGATCAGAAAACTCTTCAATGGCACTCAGACGTTTTCTTGCTTCGGAGGTCAGTGTGGATAATGGCGGGCTCAACAGATAACAGAAGGCTTTTTTGTTAGATCTTCCTACACGTCCGCGCATTTGGTGCAAATCACTCAGACCAAACATATGTGCATGGTTAATGATGATTGTATTGGCATTAGGAATATCCAGGCCGGCTTCGATAATCGTGGTTGCTACTAAAACATCTTTTTCTCCATTGATAAAATCAAGCATGACATCTTCCAGTGCATCACCGTCTAATTGTCCGTGTGCAATACCAATACGTGCTTTTGGAACCAGTGTTTGTATCAGTCCGCCGAGCTGCGGCAAATCATTTACCCTGTTATGGATAAAGAATACCTGTCCGCCACGATCCAGTTCAAATTGTACGGCTTCCTGTATCAATTTATCATTAAATACATGAAGTTCTGTATTTACAGATTGCCTGTTTGGCGGTGGGGTGCTCATAATGGATAAATCCCTTGCGCCCATCAGTGAAAAATGAAGTGTTCTTGGTATCGGGGTTGCAGTAAGCGTAAGAGTGTCTACATTGACTCTGAGTGCTCTGAGTTTTTCTTTAGCGGAAACACCGAATTTCTGTTCTTCATCGATAATCATAATACCGAGAGATTTAAACTTCACGTCTTTACTTAACAGACGGTGGGTCCCGATAATGATATCAACTTTACCTTCTTCTACTTTAGCCAGGGTTTCCTTGATCTGTTTATTCGTTTTAAAACGATTGATATAATCTACTTTGCAGGGAAAATCTTTTAGCCTTCCTGAAAATGTTTTGAAATGCTGCAGGGCAAGAATAGTTGTAGGGACTAATACCGCAGCCTGTTTTCCGTTTGCTACGGCTTTAAATGCAGCTCTGATAGCTATTTCTGTTTTTCCGAAACCTACATCACCACAAACTAGCCTGTCCATTGGATGCGGGGCTTCCATATCTTTTTTAACATCATTGGTAGCTTTCATCTGATCTGGGGTGTCTTCATAAATAAATGAAGCTTCCAGTTCAGTTTCCAGATAACCATCAGGATCGAAAGCAGTTCCTACCTGCGATTTTCTCAGGGCATAGAGCTTGATCAGGTCCCGGGCGATGTCTTTAACTTTTTTTTTTGTGGTCTTTTTGAGTTTATCCCAGGCTTCTGTACCCAGTTTATTCATTTTTGGCGGTGTACCGTCTTTTCCACTGTATTTTGCGATACGGTTCAGCGAGTTGATATTGACATATAACAGGTCATTATCAGCATAAACCAACCGGATCATTTCTTGCGTTTTGCCGTTTACTTCTACTTTTTCCAGACCTGCATATTTTCCAATTCCGTGATCGATATGGGTAACGAAATCTCCTGGTTTCAGATCTCTCAGGTCTTTCATGGTTATCGCCTGACTGCGCTGATAACCGCGTTTGAGTTTGTATTTATAAAACCTGTCAAAGATCTGGTGATCGGTATAAAAAGCAATGGATTGCTGCGGATCAATAAATCCTTCTCTTAACTGAATATTGACAGGGACGAATTTCGCTGTTTTATCAATATCATCCAGTATCGCATACAAACGCTCAGTTTGTTTAGGAGAAGAGCTGGAGATAAAGTTGTGAATGCCGTTTTTCTCGTTTTCTTTCAGATTGTGGATCAGCAGATTGAAATCTTTGTTGAAAGAAGGCTGTGGTTTGGTGTCAAACAGAAATACATGGTCTGTTTTATAGAAAAATTGCTTTCCAAATTCTATCAGAGAGAAATCATGGAGAATATCGCCGATCATTCTTTCGTCTGAGAAAGCAAACTTAGGATCTATCCAGTCCAGGTTTTCCTGTTTTTCTTTTGCAGGAAGTGCTTTCCATAATTCTACTGCTTTTTTATAGCCTGTTTTGATGATATCGAGGGTGAACTCTACGTCTTTAAACCAGAGCTGAGTATCATTTTCGATGTAATCGAGTAGATTTATATTACTTTCTGTAAGGTATTTGGACTGTACGTTAGGGATAATAGTAAAGGTCTTCACGTCCTCGACAGAAAGCTGGCTTTCAATTTCGAATGTTCTGATGCTCTCTACTTCATCGCCAAAAAACTCAATTCTGTAAGGTAAATCATGGGAGAAAGAGAATATATCTACAATCCCACCGCGAATAGAGAACTGACCTGGTTCATAAACAAATTCTGTCCGGTTAAAATCATAATCAACCAGGAATTCATTAATGAAGTCTATGCATAATTTTACGCCCAGACTAATCTCAAGTGTGTTTTTCTCCAGAATATCTCTGTTGATTACCTTTTCGGCCAGTGCTTCAGGATAGGTAACTACTATTTTTCCAAAAGAGGAATTATGGTTTAGTTCATTGAGTACTTCTGCTCTTGCAAGCACATTGGCGGTATCTACCTGGGTAAAGTCAAAGGCTTTACGGAAAGATGAAGGGAAAAGTAATACTTCTTTTTCAATTATACTTTCCAGATCGGCCATAAAATAAGCGGCCTCTTCTCTGTCCGGAAGGATAAATAATTGTGGTTTATGCAACAGGAAATAGGTAGTTACTGCAATTACGGCATCAGCAGAGCCAACTAAACCTTTTAATTGAAGTTTATTACCTTTACCCGAGTTGAGGGTCTTTGCAAGCGCTTCGATGCGCTCATCAGTTTTATATCTATTGATCAGGTCACGGATGTTCACTTCACAAAGATAATATTTATGATTTGCTAATATGTAACAATGCAGCCATTTATGACTCTAAAATTCAAAAGTGTGATGCTTAGCCGGTTAGGCCGTATACCATGGGAGCTGATTTTCTGGGTTATGGGTTTATTCCTGCTGGCCATAGCTGAACCACAGGGACATGGCCAGGTGCAGCATTTTACTTTTTGCCCTCTGGCAAACCTTGGTCTGGACTGGTGCCCGGGCTGCGGATTGGGAAGAGCTGTTACGCAGCTGTTTCATGGTCATCTGAAAGAGAGCTTTCATCAGCACTGGCTTGGTTTGCCTGCGGTAGTGATTATAGGACTGAGAATAATAAAACTTGGTCAAGATGAGTGGAAAAAGAATAGAATAAATTAAATATAAGGAGAAAGATTATGTACAACTCACCATTTATGATGCTTCCGGGCATCACGCCTCAAGAGTTTTCTTACTTGCAGTCTATGACAGCGGGTTTTAATGAGCAGCAATTGAATGGGTTTCTAATGATTTATAATAGTAAAAGAAGAAACCCTGATGATATGGTACTGTATTGTGTGCTGGGATTTTTTGTACCTGGATTATCCAGGTTTTTAGTGAACCAGATCGGGATGGGAATCCTTTATTTTTTCACTTATGGGTTATGTATGATTGGTACAATTATAGACCTGGTGAATTATAAAAACCTTGCTTTTGAATACAATCAGAAAGTAGCTTTTGAGAGTCTGCAAATGGCAAAAATGGGAGCAATATCTCAATAAAATTCTAAAGGGCTCTAAACCTTATTGTATCTTTACGCATTATGAGATTAGCTGTAATTACGAAACATCTGGAGGCTTATGCACCATTGAACTATCAGGAAGACTATGATAATTCTGGTTTGCTGACGGGTGATATAAATCAGGAAATTACTGGAGCTTTAGTCGCTCTTGATTGTACTGAAGATGTTGTTGATGAGGCGATTGCGAATAACTGTAATTTGATCATTACGCATCACCCTATTGTTTTTAAGGGATTGAAAAAGTTTACGGGAAAGAATTATGTAGAACGTGTTATTGTTAAAGCAATTCAGAATAATATCGCTTTGTATGCGATCCATACCAATCTTGACAGTGTGCATAATGGTGTAAATGGAGTAATTTGCAGACGTTTGGGTTTAAAACAAGCGAAGATCCTTGCGCCAAAAGATGGTGTTCTGAAAAAACTGGTTACTTTTTGCCCTACAGCACAGGTGGGCAGATTAAGAGAAGCTCTTTTTGCTGCTGGTGCAGGTAATATTGCCAATTATAGTGAGTGCAGTTTTAATGCAGAGGGGGTGGGTACGTTTAAAGCTTCGGCTGGTACACAACCTTTTGTTGGACAGCATGGGATACAACATCAGGAACCGGAAACGAGGATTGAAACGGTATTTTTAATTCAGGATGAAAGAAAAGTATTGCTTGCTTTGTTAGAAAATCATCCCTATGAAGAGGTGGCCTATGATATTTATCCGCTTGAAAATAAGTTAAATACTGTGGGGGCTGGTATGGTTGGCTGGCTGGAAGAGGAGATGGATACGGCAGACTTTTTGAGATTTGTAAAATCAAGAATGAATGTTACCCTGATCAGGCATACTAAAGATACTGGAAGGAAAATTAAAAAAGTAGCGGTTTGCGGCGGTTCAGGTAGTTTTCTGCTGGGTAATGCAATTGCAGCTGGCGCGGATGCTTTTATTACAGCAGATTTTAAGTATCATGAGTTTTTTGATGCGGACGGAAAACTGATTATCGCTGATATCGGGCATTTTGAGAGTGAACAGTTCACTTCGAACTTACTGGCGGATATTCTGGAGCAGAAATTTCCTGAAATGAGGGTCCGTTTAACGGAAGTGAACACGAATCCTATAAATTATTTTTATTAATACTTATTGCCCTCAGACGGGCTAACTATATTTTAATTGAAAAGGGGGCAATTATACATTGCCCCCTTTTTTTATTTTTTGGTTTCTTCGGTCTGCGCATCGTAGTCAGCGATTGCTACCTCAACTCCTTCTGTTTTCCAATGGGCTTCAATCAACTTCATGGTATTCTTGAAATAGGTATAGTCTTTACGGGATAAATCAGTCCATCCTACTTCTGCATAAGCTGCCAGACGTGGATATATTTTACGCTGCATATCTGCTACTTCAGGAATAAATTCACTCCACATCTGACAACCCAGGCCTAATACATGTTTATCATATTTAGGATCAAGTCCTTCTGGTATAGGATTAAAATCGTATGCTTTTCTGATCGGTATTTCTTTATAATCGTAATCCAGATAAGTGTAAATATGATAAGAATTAACCAGGTCATATCCTTTTGAGGCTGCACTGGTGATCATATCTGTGGTGCCTCTCCAAAAATGAACTATAGTTCCCTGATCCAGCTTTTCTTTAACGATCGTCTCTTTTTCATCTGTAAATTCATGTACTTTACCACCCATAATTTCATTCCATCCCATCATACGGCGGCCTTTTGAGGCAATGAATTTAGAAATCTTATTGGTAAACCAGATTTGTACATCCGCAGGTGATTTTAAGTTTTCTCTGACCATTAAAGCCTGTATCTGAGGAGAACTTTTCCACTGGTCATATAAAACCTCGTCTCCGCCAATATGAATTACTTTTGAAGGGAATAAAGCCATAACTTCAGTCAGGACATCTTCTAAGAAAGTATAGACTTTAGGATCTGCCACGTTGTAGGTGTCTTTGAACTTTCCAAAAGTCACCGGAACTTCTACTTTTTCTCCTGTAGTACCTAACCAGGGGTAAGCTGCAATTGCCGCGGTGGCATGACCCGGCATTTCGATTTCAGGTACAACGGTAATATGTCTTTCGGCCGCATAACGCACCACTTCTTTGATTTGTTCTTGTGTATAGAAGCCTTCATGTGGTTTCCCGGAGCGTTTATCGCTTCTCCAGGCTAATTGTGAATCTTTACGTTTAGAGCCGATTCTGGTTAGTTCAGGATATTTTTTGATCTCTATCCTCCATCCCTGATCGTCTGTTAAATGCCAGTGAAATACATTCATTTTCAGCATAGCCATATCGTCCAGGAGTTGTTTTACTACTTTTTCTCCTTTGAAATGACGGCCTTCATCAAGCATCATGGCCCGCCAGCTAAAACGTGGTTTATCTTTAATGGTTACAAAGGGAACTGTCGCCAGCCGGCCTTTCTTCTCTACACTGATTAATTGAATCAATGTTTGAATACCATAAAACAAACCTGCTTTATCGGTTGCAGCTATTTTTATTCCTTTCGCATTGACAACCAGTTCGTAGCCTTCTTTGCCAAAATCGGTTGATTTACTTTCATCCAGTTGCAGCAGAATATTGTTTTGACTGGCTTTTGGTGTAATGGTTACAGGAATATTCAACCCTGTGGAAACAGAGAGCTTGTCTTTTAAATAAAGGGCTTCTGTGGGTAAACCACGAACAATAATTTTTGTTGCTGCACTAAGTTTCAGGTTTCCTTTTGCAGTTTCCAGGGTTAAAGGGCGCGGAGAAATAAGAGGCTCTGTTTGTGCAGAGACTTTTTGGTTACTCACCAGTAAGCAGAGTACTGCAAACGGGACTAAAAGCTTTTTCATAATGGTTTTGGTTAAGTTGGGGAATTCTTAATATATTAATTTTTAATGAAATAGCTTATTTATAGGTTTGCCATCAATGGGTCCGTAAAACTTTCTCTGGAATGTTCTACATGGCCGGCAAAAGTTTGGCTAAACGCAGAATTACCCTGTACTTTAATGGTAAAATCATACCAGGAATGACTGTTTTTAAGATCAATGGGCACAAGTTTTTCGGTTTCTTTTGCACCAATTAAGATATCAGTTATTTGGGTATGGTAAGCATTATCTGTCAGTGTTAATTGAAGAGGGATGCCTTTTTTAAGACGTTTAATTTGTAGCAGTACATTGCCGTTTAATTTATCAATTTTCCCTTTTTCATTTTGATAAAGCAGGGAGATCATAATTTCCGGGTCATTAGCATTGCCTGTAAAATGTCTGAAAAAGCCATTTACACTGTATACTTTCAAATCGTAATGCTGGTTCTCAAAAGTATCTAAAGGCCAGGTATAATTGAGTGTATCTCCCGCAGCTGCTGTAAATGACCAGTTTTTAGCTTTGGCGTAGATATTAAACCCTGCTCCGCTTGCCTGTTTGCCAAAATATTTATTACCTGCTGTAAGTGCTATTTGAAATTGATTTTTAGCTGGATTTAATGCGCCCTGTGTATAGATTTCATAAGGAATGGCATTAGCAGGTTTAATTCCTTTTTCCTGCTCAGGAAGATGTGCAGAACCTTTACTTTGTTTAACTACCGCAGCAATTTCATGTGCTGCTAATTTTTTAAAGTTATCAGGAAGTTTGGCGAACTGAGCTTTATGGATTCCTTCTATAAAGGGCTTTCTTTCTATAGTTTCGGGCATTGGTATTTTCTCGCCATTGTAAGGCCTGAAAACAGATGTGAGGTCTCCGCAAAGACTTCTGCGCCACGAAGTAAGGTTTTCTTCGTGTATCTTCTGCCCTGTTTTATGACTTAAAAAGTGTTCGAGAAACTGAATGGATGAGGTATGGTCGAAAACCTGTGAATTCACATAACCTCCCCTTGACCAGGGAGAAACAATAACCATTGGGACTCTAAAGCCTAAACCTACGGGGCTCTCTCTTTTACTCTGGCCTTTTTGTACAAACTCGGCATCTGTATCGAGGCTTTTGGAGACAATACCTGTGGAAGGATCTTTAGGATTTGGCGCTGTAAATGGAGGGACGTGATCAAAATACCCATCATTTTCATCATAGGTAAGAACAAAAATTGTCTTTTTCCAGACCTCTGGGTTTTTTGTTAAAATATCTATGGCTTCTGATAAATACCAGGCGCCATACCATGGGGCGCCTGGATGATCAGAAAAATTGCAGGGGGCAACCAACCAGGAAACGGCTGGTAATTTTCCACTGTCAACATCAGACCGAAACTGATGTAGTACGTCTCCCTTTGGAATTTCTGTAGTCCGTTCTTTCCCCTGATCATTGTAACTGATGGTTTCCAGCTTATGAAAGTCAGGATCGTTTCTGTTTGTTGTA
Organism: Pedobacter cryoconitis; assembly: GCF_014200605.1. GTDB lineage: Bacteria > Bacteroidota > Bacteroidia > Sphingobacteriales > Sphingobacteriaceae > Pedobacter > Pedobacter cryoconitis_B. The sequence goes on from NZ_JACHCE010000002.1 coordinate 184,237, forward strand.
AAGGCTCTTTTATGCAATTCCTGTTGTTCGGGGCTTAAAGATTCAAGCGGATTCTTTTCCAGAAAATCCAAATCTTTCTGATACCGTTCCAATGTTTTCTGAAGTTTAGGATCTGGCTTTTCTTTCAGTTTGGCGGCCAGATCTGCTGTCGCTTTTTTTAGCCATATGATATGTTCAGGATGTCTTTTAACGTGATATTGCTTGAAAAATTCAATTGGATTGTCTGTAAAGTTACCGAGCCAGTCATCCTGTTCTCCTTCAAAACCTACACCTGCACTGAGTTCATTCTGATATATTTTCCAGTCCACGCCATGTGCAGATAACCGCTCTGGAAATGTTCCCCACGAAAGACGTTCTGATCCGTCAATATCTCCATTATCCAGGTGGGCTTTAGCTGTTCCGTTTTGTTCTTCTCTGATTTTCCCTGTCCAGAAGAAGGTACGGTTCGGGCTTGTACCAGTCAGTGAAGAACAGAAACTATGGTCACAAACGGTGAATGCATCGGCCAGCGCATAATAAAAAGGGATATCTTCTCTGTTATAATAACCCATGGTCAGGGGCATATCAGCATAAGCTTTATTACCGGATCTTTTAGCTTCCAGCCAACCGTTGAAGTCTCCATGATTTCGGGCGTCAACCTGATTTTCCCACGAATGTGGTAAGGAATTCATCCAGGTTGCCCGGGTATCTTTAAGGTCTAATCTGAAAGGGGCATAGGTTTCTCCTTTTTTGTTGCTCTGCAACCAGACAGGATAATTATTAGGTAAACGGATAGCTCTGGGATCATTAAATCCGCGGACTCCTTTGAGTGAACCGAAAGCATGATCAAAAGATCTGTTTTCCTGCATCAGGAATACAATATGCTCTGCATCTAAAAATGTGGTTCCTAAATCAGGATCTATGGCCAATGCCCTTTGTATTGATCCTGGTAAAATTGTTGAAAGACTTAAAGCTCCGGTTAATAAGGAAGCTTTCTTTATAAAATCTCTTCTGTTTTCCATGTACTATAAAAATCTAAAAATTATTTTAACTGACAAGCTTATAAGTGATTTAATATTGTTTTAAATCATATCGTTACCCGGACCTCAGTTTTGAATCGTTCTAAATTATCTTACCTTTGGCGATTAAATCGTAAGGATCGTGTCTGAACAGTCTACTGATAAATTAACAAGTCAGCTTAAAATTGATGAAGTATCTTTCTTTCATCTTTATGAACGCTATTGGAAAAAGCTATATCAGCTGGGATATAAATATCTTGGTGATGTTTACCGCGCTGAAGGTGTAGTACAGGAAGTTTTTACCTCTATATGGCAACGCAAAGATACTTTATTGCTGAGTGAAGATACGATTGAAAATTATCTGGTCCGTGCAGTGCGTTTCCGCATCAGCCGTATTTACAGTGATGAAGTCCGTAAAACAAAAAAGATGGATGAATTGCTGCAAAGGCAAACAATTGGGGATAATAACCATACGGAACAGGAAGTTCTTTACCGTTTTTTAAGAGAAGATATTGATAAATTGGTGGATTGTCTGCCTGAACGCTGCAAGGCTGTATATGTGTTAAGCAGGGAAAAGGGATTAAACAATCAGGAAATCGCAGGGAATCTGCTGATCTCTGAAAAAACGGTTGAAAATCAATTGACAAAAGCACTGAAATTTATCCGTAAAGGACTTGAAAAATATCCTTTATCTTAAAAAAAACAGTCTTTATCTGCTCAGGCATAGGGGATAAAGGTGGGTTGTGATAATTATAATCAGCAGGCCAATATATGAATCCGGAATTATTAAAAAAATGTTTATCGGGCAATGCTTCTGCCGAAGAACTGGAAATCTATGAAAAATGGATGGAGGGGGAAGCTGATGATTTTGATGCTGAAGAATTGACTGCCGGGGATATTCCTTCACAAGCTGAAGCCTGGTCTAAGATCAGTGCCCTGAATTTGAAACATGATTATTCACAGCTTTATAAGAACCGGATACTTAAAATGACTGTTGCGGCAAGTTTGGTGGCTATATTTTGCTTTTTCGCTTTTCAGAACAAGGGTAATACTAATCAATTGATGGTTTTCCGTTATGATCATTCTAAACCGGCAATGGAAAGAGAATTTGGCGGTTTGCGGATCAGACTGGGGCATAATGGGATGGTAAAACTGGCGCAGCAGTCAAATGATACGCTTGATCTCAGCTTTTCTGGAAATATGATGTTAAGCAATACTACTTCTGCTGATAAGGAAATCATTGTGTTATCTAAAAATAATGAGGGGCAGGTATTGTCTAAGAAGCTTTTTTTGCGCAAAGGCCGTTCTTATCTCCTTGCACATTATCTTTTTAAAGCAGATGAACTGGTTATGGTCGAAAACCGCAATCTCATGGATATGCCGCCCGTCCTGGCGATCAATATGAAGAGAGATTTTGGCCTCTAAAAGATTTAAATGAACCGATATTTATCTACTGATTTCCGGCTTCTGAATCGTATCAGATTTTTATTTATTTTTCTTCTTTTTGCTTCCTGTGAGGGAAATAAGAAAAAAGAGGATTTTAAATATGGACTGATAGTCTATGATCAGGTGAAAGATGCAAATCGCTTTGTGCCTGTTTATGCTATGGATAAAGGAATAGCTGAATATAAAGGGGTAAATGTGCCGGGTACGACTATCGCAATTTATGATAAATGCTATTTTTTAATGGATGGTTCCGATCATAGCTTCCTTAAATATCGTGCAACGGCTGAGGGGCTGGTACTGGAACAAACTATTGATATGAAAGCGATTCCCTGGGAACCTTATTCAAGTTGGGTGAACCGGATAGATGCACATACTATTTTAATGGGAAGTGTTGTAGAGGAGCAGTTCAGATTTACAGTCATAGATCTGAAAGAGATGAAAATATTAAGGCATGGTTTATTGGCTGTTCCACCAGCACCAAAGGGCGTAAATTATACGGGAATGTCTGCGCAGTTTGTTAAAGACAGGCTTTTTGTGTTTTATACTTTTCAAAAGGGATTGATGAGGGAGCATGTCACCCCACCCGATGATGCTGTGTATACGGCTATATTTAAATACCCTTCACTGGAACTGGAAAAAACTTTTTCTGATCAGCGGACTACCTGGCCGGGAAGTTATAATATCTGGAGTTCAAATTCGCTGGTCTTAAATGATACGGTTTATGTATTGGGACAGCCTGGTGGAAGGACTGGTAACCATCCTACTGCCCCTTCAGCCATTTTAAGGCTGAATAAGGGCGATAAAAGCTTTGATCCGGGCTATATGTTCAAATTGGGGAATCATGGCGGACAAGAAGCATATACGCTTTATAATCTTGGGCATGGACTGGCCATTACAAAAGTCGTGGAGTCTGCAGAGATTATTCAGTTTGATGATTATATGATGAAAAGAATTTCGCATTATGAGTTAGTTGATCTGCGCAGACAGAAAAAAATTAAACTGGTTATGCCCCCGGTTCTTCTTGATTTTCTGATGAATGTAACTGCTGATGAAAATTATGCTTACCTGTCTGTATATCAGGAAAATGATAAAAGTCAAATCTGGATTTACAATCTCCGCTCGGGGATACTTAAGCGTGGTGCAACTGTAAATGGACAAATAATCCGTATAGATAAGCTAGCGGATTAAAATCTTTATCCCATTTTATTTAAAATTATTCTAAATAGCCGTAGGGGTAATACCCGACTTATGATAATAGTATAAGTAGAAGCAGGGAAACCGGCGGTTAATTATGTAGAAAAGAATAAAAAAGAGCCATACAGTTCGTACCTGTATGACTCATCCCCAAATGGGGTTTACCTCTAAATCGTTATCATTTAAAAGCAATGCAAATTAAGAAAATTTTTCTGACGGGTATTTTGTGCGCCCTGATATTTTTTGTTCAGGCCCAGAGCGGCAAGAACGGCACGATTAAAGGAACTGTATTTAATGACCAGTCGGAAGCCATTCCAGGCGCTCATATTCAGCTATTACCCCTCAATAAAACAACTGTTAGTGATGGAAAAGGTGAATTCAGTTTTACTGGTTTGGCCGCGGGAACTTATAAAGTTAAAATTCATGCGCTTGGTCATGTTAAAACTGAAAGAGACCTGGTGGTCACTGATCAAAAAGTGCTGACAGTTAGTTTTAAGATTAAACAGGAAGCAAGAGAGATTGATGAGGTTGCTATTCTTGGTTTCAGCAAGAATCAGAAGACGAACAGACAGGCTTATAATGTGATCTCCATTGATGCAAAAATGCTTCATAATACCACAATGGATCTTGGACAGGTGATGAACAGGGTTTCTGGTGCCCGTGTACGTGAATCTGGTGGTGTGGGATCGGATATGACATTTAGTTTGAATGGATTTTCTGGTAACCAGGTGAAATTCTTTCTGGACGGCATACCAATGGAGAATTTTGGATCTTCTTTTCAGCTGAATAATATCCCGGTAAATTTTGCTGACCGGATAGAAGTTTATAAAGGCGTTGTTCCTGTATGGCTTGGCGGAGATGCATTGGGGGGCGCTGTAAATATTGTGACCAATACAGATCCAAGGACTTATGTCGATGCATCTTATTCATATGGTTCTTTCAACACGCATAAAAGCTCTGTTAATGCTGGTTATACAGCCAAATCTGGTTTTACAGTACAATTAAATGCTTTCCAGAACTACTCCGACAATAATTATTGGGTAACCGGAAATGTAACAGACAGTATAACCGGAGTAAATACGCTAAAAAGAGTACGCAGATTTCATGATCAGTATCATAATGAAACCGTAATTGCTAATGTTGGCGTGTCTGGAAAAAAATATGCTGACCAGTTTTTGATTGGTATTACTCTGGGACAAAATAAGGCAGATATACAAGTCGGAAACAGGATGGAAGATGTATTTGGCGCAAGATGGAAGTCTGGAAATACAATACAGCCTACCCTGAAATATGTGAAGAAAGATTTGTTTGTCAAAGGATTGGATTTAAGGGTAAACGGAAATTTTAACTTTGGAGAAGGACGTAATGTAGACACTGTTCCAAGAACATTTACCTGGGATGGAACTTCACAACCCCGATACCGTGGTAAACCTGACGCTGTTGACGGAGAAGTTAAACTGGCCGATTTTAAATTTAAAGATCATAGTGGTTTAGCTAATGCAGGACTGAATTACAACTTGAATGAACAGCATTCTTTTTCTCTTAATGAACAATTTTCCACCTTCAGCAGAAAAGGACTGAATCGTTTTGACCCGGAAAATCTCCAGGATAAACAGCCTCAAATTTCCCGGAAGAACATTTTGGGATTGGGTTATCGCTTCAACCTGAATGAAAAATTGAATTTTACAGCATTTACCAAAAAATATGATCAGTACATCGCCAGTAATGACGTGGTTAGCGGCCTTGACAAAGAGACTAAAGAAAAGGTATATACTATACTTTCAAGAAACAGTGATTTATCTAAACTAGGGTATGGGTTTGCCGGATCTTATTTCTTAACAGAAAGCATTCAGCTTAAAGCTTCGTATGAAAAATCTTATCGTTTGCCAAATAATGAAGAGGTTTTTGGAAATGTGTATACCACTGTTGCAAATCTTGAACTCATGCCTGAGCGTAGTGATAATGTTAACATTGGAGCCACTTATACTGCGGAAATAGATAAAATACATTTCTTTCAGATACAGGCTAATTATATTTTCCGTAATGCGAATGATTATATCCGGGCCAGGGTGTTGCCCGGAGGGAGTAACGGAACCTATCTGAGCGTATTTGAGAATATAGGGAAAGTAACTAATCGTGGGATTGACGCAGAAATTCGCTATGCTTATAAACAGTTATTTACGTTGAATACCAATTTCACTTATCAGAATTTAAGGAATGATAATGAATTCGAAAAATTGAAGAATGGCGAATTTTCAAAAATAAGAAGTGTCCTTTACAGAGATAGAATTCCTAATACCCCCTATCTTTTTGGGAATGCAAACGCCAGCCTTTATTTCAGTAATGTACTGGAAAAGGGTAATCAGCTTACTTTAGGTTATAACCTGTTGTATGTCAATAAGTTCTATCTGTACTGGCCAGGCCAGGGAGAGAAAGGTGGTAAAATGGATGTGCCAACGCAATGGTCCCATGATGTCAATATGATTTATTCAATGAGCGGGGGAAAATATAATATCGCAGTAGAATGTCTGAATTTAACGGATTCTAATGTGTTTGATAATTATGCTCTACAAAAGCCCAGCCGGTCTTTTAACATTAAACTCCGCTATTATTTTTCTAAAAAAAGAGGCTCCTGATCAGGTATGTCCTTTTGAATCAGATTTTTTAACCAGCTTTTAATAATTAAACAAATAAAACAATGAAGAAAACTACTAATTTTTTAATAACAGGCATGTTAGGAATGGCTGTATTATTAGGTGCTTGCAGCAAGAATAATACTTCAGATACGCCGGGAACTGTAGGTCCTGTAGACCCGGAGAAACCAGTTCGTTCAAAATATGTATTTGTTTATACCGGAAAGGGCGATGCTGCAGCAACATATATTGTAAGTGCAGATGATATTACCAAAGGAGGAGTTTCGTCCACTAATAATGGTGTCGAAGTAGACGCCTGGTCTTTTATCGTTCAAAATAATACAGTGTTTGCTCAGGCTTATAATGAACAGGGACTTGTAAGGCCATTCCGTATTAATGACCAGGGTAAAATAATTGAGGCCGGAAGGTCAGTAACTACTTTCCGTACAGGTGTATCTGGTAAAGTGGGTAATGATTTCTGGGTAGGCGGTGGTGACCCGCGTTCAAGTGGTATAGGTGAGTTATATCGTTTTGACGCTGTTAATCTTCAGCTTGCCGGAAGAAGTACAACCGATTTGAAAAAAATAACCGGAACGGGCTTTAATGCTGTATGGACTGGTTTATTTGAAGTAGATAATAAAATGTATCTTCCTTACTATAAGTTTAAACATACGCCGGGTGGCAGAGTTTACGAAGGTGAATATGGTAGTTTAGACAGTACATGGGTGGCTGTTTTCAGTTATCCTGAGATGAAATACGAAAAAACAATCGGGGATGACCGTACCGGTTTTATCGGAGACTGGAGCAGTCAGCAAGGACTTAAGCAAATCGAGAACGGAGACACTTATGCATGGTCCGGCGCATCGGGTGACGGAGATAAAAGAATGTCAACAAAACCATCAGGTATTGTCCGTATCAAAAAAGGAGCAGGACAATTCGATAAATCATATTTCTTTAATATTGAGGCTGCTGCAGGATCAAAAATCTGCAGGGGTGAATATATTGGTAAAGGTAAATTCCTGATGGCGGTTTACACCAGCGCCGGGGTAACCGGAGGAAAAATCAAGATGATTATTGCCGATGTATTTAATAATACGGTTACACCTGTTACAGGAGTTCCTGCACATGAATTTGGTGGTTTTAAATTGATTGTTTATCCTGAAACTGACGGTAAAACAATCAATTATGTAATGGAAGACGATGCAGGTGAATACTATGCCTACATTATTAATGCAGAGAATGGAACGGCAAAAAGAGGAATTCATATTGAAGGCGCAGCCAGCGTAACCGCTTTTTCGAAATTAACATATTAAAATATAGTGTTTTGTTGGGCCGCATTACCAGGTGTAAGCGGCCCTTTTTTTTTAAACTGTTCTTTAGATGTTCAAAAAAATCAATGCCTGGCTCCATTTGTGGCTGGGGCTTGCTTCAGGTATTATTGTCGTTATTGTCAGCCTTACCGGCTGTATATTAGTATTTGAACAGGAAATAAATAATTTGCTTTTCCCCTATCTGACTGTAAAACCAGAAGCGGAAAGTAAATATCTCCCTCCTTCTGAGATTTATAACAGTATAGCGAAATCACTGCCGGGTAAAAAAGCAGTGAGTATCTGGTATCATGGACTGGATAAATCTGCTCATGTGACCATTAATTCTGATTCTACAGCTTATGTAAACCCTTTTACCGGCGAAGTGCTTGCTGTTGCTGACCATGATGCTTTTTTTCATTTCATAGATGAAGGTCACCGCAACCTGTGGATGGGCAGAAAAATTGGTAAAGCTGTTGTTGGCTGGGGAACTTTTATTTTCTTCTTACTGCTGATCAGCGGGCTCATTTTATGGTATCCGAAAAAATGGAGTAAAACGAATATCAACAGAAGTTTTAAAATCAAATGGGATGCTAAGTTCAAAAGACTCAATTATGATCTTCATAATGTACTGGGATTTTATTCTCTTTTAATTGCCGTTATACTGGCTTGTACGGGGCTAATTATGAGCTTTTCCTGGTTTTCAAAAAGTATTTACTGGTTAAGTGGTGGTGACAGTATGCCTAAAAGGCAGAAACAGACGGAAGTTAAATTAATGCCGGCACCAAATCCTATTGTCTACAGTTCAGATAAGGTCTGGTATAAAGTGAGAAAGGAAATGGCAGTGCATGAAAAGAATGCCATTATTGTTTCTATTCCTGATCATGATGATGAGGCTATTTATGCCTGTACAGATATGCATAATGGCAGCTGGAGAGATCTTTATTTTAATCCAACTACAATTGAGCCTATGCCCTATTCAGGCAAACGTCTCTCGGATCTTGCTTTTGCAGACTGGCTCCGGAAATCAAATTATGCTATACATGTTGGGGCTATTGGAGGCCTTTTTACAAAAATCATTGCTTTTATCACTAGCCTGATCTGTGCCAGTTTACCGGTTACAGGGTTTTACGTCTGGTGGGGTAAAAGAAAAAAAACGAATAAAAAACAAAAATTAACGGTATGAAAGTTATCCTGACCTTATTAAGTTTCTTCCTATGTGCTCAAATAAATGCCCAGACACACCAGGTAAGAGGTCGTTTGACTGATGAGCAGCAGAAACCTGTTGGGTATGCTGGCATATTTTTACTCAGGGCTTCGGACTCTACGAAAGTAAAGGCTGTAGTGAGTGATTCGACAGGCTACTTTAATCTTTCTGATGTTCCAAAAGGTAAATATTTTGTCAGGATCAGCTATATCGGGTATCAGCATTATAATAGCGAACCTCTTGAATTGAATGGTTCAAGTCTGATTTCTAATCTTGGAAGTATCAGTATGCTTTCAGATCAGATGGCATTGAATACAGTAGAGATTAAAGCAAATAAAGCAGCTATTGTACAACAACTCGACCGGATGGTCATGAATGTTGAGAATAGCATCATGGCCGAAGGAGGGACTGCACTGGAATTGTTAAATAAGGCACCAGGCGTGACCGTAAGTGAAAGCGGCGAGCTGAGTTTAAAGGGCAGACCGGGCACGATGGTGATGATTAATGGTAAGCCTACTTATTTATCCGGAAACCAATTGGCAAATCTGTTAAGGGGGACAGCCTCAAATACGATTTCCAGAATTGAAATTATGGCAAACCCGTCTTCAAAATTTGATGCTGCGGGTAATGGAGGTATTGTTAATATTATTTTGAAAAAGAGTGTTAAAACAGGTTTGAATGGGACTGTTTCTGCGAATGGCGGCGCCGGAAGGGCTGCTCGTTTTGGAGGAGGAACGAGTCTTAATTATAGAGCAGAAAAGGTAAGTCTTTTTGGAAATTACAACTATTTCTATCAGGATTTAGAAGGCTCAAATGAAGTGAAACGGGATTTTTACCGTGATGGAATGGCTGCGGGAAAAAGTCCGTATAACAGCTCGTTTCAGCAGATGGATGAAAAAGCAAAGTTGCGCTCTCAAAATTTTCAGGTTGGAATGGACCTGTTTCTGAATGAAAAAAATACTCTGGGATTTCTTGTGAATGGCGGGGTTGGTAAATATCCGACAATTCAATCTACGGGCAATCGTTTGTCTGATCGGGAAACCGGCGGATTGTTATGGGATGCACATACTAGTACAACGGGAAAAGAGCGCTGGACGGATATGCTTTATAATATGAATTATAAGCATCTTTTTAATGATAAGGGTCATGAACTGAGTGTAGATCTGGACTATGTTTCCCATTTTTCTAAAATGGATCAGCAGTTGGATACGAGGTTTAGTGTGTATCCCGGAGGAGTTTTGCCCGCTAAAAAATCACGCATAGGTGATCTTCCTTCTGACAATGATATTTATGTAGCGAAGATAGATTATACTTTACCCGTTGAAAATCTTGGCAAACTGGAAGCTGGCTGGAAAGGAAGTATGGTTCGTATGGTTAACAATTTAAAATATGATACCTTACAAAACGGTGTTTATGTGCCTGATTATTCTACAAGTAATGATTTTATTTACCGGGAGCAAATTCAGGCAGGTTATATCAATCTGAAAAAAGATTTTGGGAAGTTGAGTATACAGGCAGGTCTGCGGGGAGAATATACCTATACAAAAGGGCATCAGCTCACGACGGATTCTTTAGTGAAGAGAAGTTATTTTAAATTATTTCCAAGTGTATTTCTGACGCAGGAGATCAATGATCAAAACAGATTGCAATTAAGCTATAGCAGGCGTATTGAGCGGCCTGGTTATTGGGATATGAACCCCTTCAGGGTCTATACAGACCCTTTTTCTTACGAAGAGGGAAATCCTTATTTACGTCCTTCGATTGTGAATGCATTTGAATTTGGTTATGGCTTCCGTTCCCGTTATTATACGACGCTGACTTATAATTCAAGTACAGATGTAATCAGCAGCCTTTTAGGGGGAAATAGTGAGCTGGCATTTCAGCGTCCTGAAAATCTGGCTACTTTCAAAAATTATGGGATTAGTTTTACTGCTACAGTAGATTTTACGAAGTGGTGGACAGGCACACAGTTTGTCAATCTTTTCAGGAATAACTTCTCAATTGCAGGTCAAAAAGAGGAAGAAAGTATTAAAGGGACAAGTTTTACATTTGATTCGCAGCATACTTTTAAACTGGGAAATGGCTGGAAAGCGGAGCTTAGCGGATTGTATAAGACTAAAGTAATTTCGGGCGTGTTTACTACGCAATCCTATTACATGGTTTCGGCAGGTGGACAAAAGGATATATTGAAGGATAAAGCAAGTTTAAAGCTTTTGGTGAATGATATTTTCCAGAGCAGACAGATTAAACAGTCTGCGGCTTATGGAAATATTGCTACCTATAGCCATAGCAGGCCCGACAGCCGTGCGATAGTTTTATCTTTCAGTTATCGCTTTGGTGGAGACGGAGCTGGTGGTAAACAACGCAGTACAGCGAGTGAAGACTTAAAAGGGAGGTTAAAATAAGGCAGATCAGCTCAAATACAGGGGATAAAATATTTAATTAAAAGCCAATCAGCAGATTAATAGCAAATTGTATGGCTGAAAGAAAATATAATACTTATCTTTGCAAGCTTTAGCAATAGACTATATGATAATTAATTCCAATAATTTAGGATATTAAGTGTCATTTTGAATCTGTGCAAAAGCTAAGAAACAGTTAAATAACTGACATTTAGTCAAATATAATTATACCCATACCCATAAATTATTTCATTTAATGGAACAAACTGTAGAGCAAAAGCTGAAAGCTTTATACGAATTACAAACCCTTCATACAAAAATTGATAAAATACGTCAGATTCGTGGTGAATTGCCAATGGAAGTGGCTGATTTAGAAGATGAGGTAGCGGGATTGGAAACGCGTATACAAAAATTCAAAGCTGAATTGGATGAAACCGAAGATGCTATTGTAACACGTAAAAATATGATCAAAGAAGCTCAGGCTTTGATTAAAAAATATGATACTCAGTTAAAAGAAGTAAAAAATAATCGTGAGTATGATGCTTTAACAAAAGAAGTAGAGATCCAATCTCTTGAAATTCAGGTTTGTGAAAAGAAAATCAGAGAATACGGATTTGATATCTCTACAAAAACTGAAGTTTATGAGAAAGCTTTATCTGATCTTGAATCAAGAAAAAATGATTTAGAGATTAAAAGAGGTGAACTTCAAACAATTACTTCTGAAACTGAGAAAGACGAACAAGGTTTAAATAAAAAAGCTGAGAAAGCTGAAGGTGTAATTGAAGAAAGATTATTAATTGCTTACAGAAGATTAAGAGGAAACGCGAACAACGGTCTTGCTGTTGTAACTATTGACCGTGATTCTTGCTCAGGATGTTTCAATCAGATCCCGCCTCAGCGTCAGTTGGATATTCGTCAGCGTAAAAAAATCATCGTATGTGAGCATTGCGGAAGGATTTTAGTTGATGAAGCATTAACATTAGAAAATGTACCTGCATAATTAGATAAAATTATTGCGAAGCATAAAAAAAACGGTCAGATTGTAATCTGACCGTTTTTTTTATGCAGAAAATTCCTGAATTTAAAACAATAACATACCATTTGTCGTTTTTATGGATTCACCATATAGAAATATTTAATATGCCTGCCAAAAGGAAACTGACCCTCCTGTTTAGATATTGCCTCTTCCCTTTGTTTTTAGTCCTTCCCGGTACGGTACACGCAAATTTCGATTTTAATGCAAATTGTTTAAAAGCTTATCAATTGATTTTTGAGCTTAAGATCAATGCGGCCAAACAATTGATCGCTGCAGAAAAGAATGTACACCCTAAAAACGCTATAGTGCCTCTGCTGGAAAACTATGCGGATTATTTTTATCTGATCACCGTAGAAAGCAAGCAGGAATTTGACAGATTGAAAGATGAAAAATCCAGGAGATTAAGTCAGCTGGAGGATGATGACGAAAAGTCTCCATATTACTTATATGCACAGGCAGAGATTAATTTGCAATGGGCTTTATTGAGAAGCCGCTATGGCGAGTATTTTACTGCTGCTAGGGAAATCAAGAAGGCTAACAGTCTGTTGCAGGAGAATAGTAAGAAATTTCCGGGATTCCATTTGAACGGTAAAGGCCTTGGGCTGATTAACGTTTTTTTAGGAAACCTGCCGGATGGCATGCTGAAAAGTACACTTTCGACTTTTGGGGTAAAAGGAGATGTACAAAAGGGACTGGTTATGCTGGATAAGCTTGCACAAAACCTGCCCCGCTCTGCATTTGAGCCATTTTATGAAGAAGTCGTATTTTATTATTCTTATGTTTTATCGGATGTAATCCATTCACCTGATGCATATGCTAAAACTATGAAATATACAGCCAGGATAACTGACAACAGCTTGTTAAAGGCCTATTTACAAGCTTATGTTTGTGCCCGCAATGGTCACAATGAGGAAGCGATTGCTATTTTAGCGAAAAGACCTGCAGGAGAAGGTTATCAGCCATTCCCTTATCTGGAGCTTTTAATGGGTACGGCAAAGCTGAATAAACTTGATTATTCAGCCTCAAATAATTTCAAGAGATTCCTGGCTTTGAATAAAGGCGTCAATTACATTAAAGATGCGAACCTGCACTTGTCATGGGTAGCGCTGTTAAATGGCGATACAGGGGCTTATAGAGGTTATATTGCTAAAGTTAAGAGTAGTGGCTATACGTATGCCGAGAAAGATAAACAGGCTGTAAATGAAGCAGGCGCTCCGGCCCCTGAGGCGGGCCTGTTAAAAGCGAGGTTATTATTTGATGGTGGATATTATGCTAAAGCTTTAGAGGTGTTAGCAGGTGAGAGTGCTTCAGGTTATCAGTCTGTAAAAGATAAAGTGGAATATTACTATCGTATGGGGCGGATCTATGACGCGCTCGATAAAGATGAAAATGCCTTGCAGTATTATCAGAATGCAATAAATTTCGGGAAGAATTTAAAGTATTATTATGCGGCTACTTCGGCCCTGAATATGGGGAAGATATATGCAAAGAAAAATAATGATGCCAGGGCTAAAGCTTGCTTTAACCAGGCAATCAATATGAAAAATCATGAATATGAGAACAGTATTGAAACCCAGGCCAAAGATGGCCTGAGAAAACTGGGCAATTAAAATCTATATACGAAGGCGTTAATATGCATTCCTGCACCTACAGAAGCAAAGACTGCGTATTCGCCGGTTTTTATTTTATAACCTGCAACCTTCTCTTTTAAAACAAGATCCAGTAAGGTAGGGATAGTTGCAACAGAGCTATTACCTAACCAGGAAATGGTCATTGGAACAAGGTTTTCAGGAACAGAATCTTTATGGTATAATTTGAACAGTCTTTTCATAATGGCATTATCCATTTTGCCGTTTGCCTGGTGTATGAAGACAGTTTTAATATCTTCAATACTCAATCCTGCTTTATCTATAGCCATTTTTACGACATGAGGAACATTGACAACAGCAAACTCATAAAGCTTGCGCCCGTTCATTTTCATATAAGTATTGCCATCTGTTGCTGTTGGATTACAACTTTTAGCCATGTATAACAGAGAAGCGAAATTTCCAGCAAATGTTTGCGTTTTATGCGCAATAATACCAATCGGCTGATCATCTTCAACGGCTTCGAAAACCACTGCTCCCGCTCCATCCGAAAATATCATGCTATCACGGTCATGCGGATCTATAATTCTGGATAATGTTTCTGAGCCGATAACCAGAACACGTTTGGCATCGCCGCTCTGGATCAGGTAATTGGCCTGTATTGCACCTTGTACCCATCCCGGACATCCAAATATAATATCGTAGGAAACGCAATCAGGATTGACGATCTCCAGCTGCTGTTTAACTTTAGCAGCAAGTGAAGGTAAAATATCCATACGGTTACTTCCATGATGAATATCGCCGAAATTATGACAGACTATAATATGATCTAATGTTTCTTTATCAATTTTAGCATCATCCAAAGCCCTTTGTGCGGCAATTGCAGCGATGTTGCTGTTTAGCAGGTTATCATCGATATAACGACGCTCTATGATCTCAGTAATTTCAGAGAATTTACTGATAATATCTGCGTTGTCTTTTTCAAGAATGAGCCCGTTTTCGTAAAAAGTTGAGTTCAGGAATGAATCGCCTGAAACTATTTTCTCCGGAATGTAACTTCCTGTGCCTGCAATTACTGAAGATATATGCTTTCTATTACCCATTCTGAACCGTATACTGTTTTAGTATTTAGTATAAAACTAGGATTAATTTATTGAAAACAAAAATTTAAGAGAAATCATCAATTAAAAAAACAAATAATTCTTTTGGGCCATGTGCACCAAGGACAAGTGTCTTTTCAATATCAGCTGTTCTGCTGGGACCTGTAATTGTACTGATCATAGATGGAAGCTGTGATCCATATTTGTTTTTGATGAGCTGAAAGCCATCTTTAAGATCCATTACCATCTGCCCGGTTCTGGCAATGACGATATGGTGATGCGGAAAAATGCTTAGCCTTCTCCCTGCTTCATTTTGATTGCTGAGTAATATAGAGCCGTTTCTGGCAATTAAAGCCTCGCACATGGTAATACCTACTTCGGCCATTTCAAAGTCCTTGTCGGTCTTATAAAAAGGAAATTCGTAAGTAGAAAGTAAATTCTGAAGCTCAGTTTCCCAGCAATAGATTTTTCTCCATTTAAACTTATCAGCCAGTTCCAGGATGTTTTCAATAAATTCAACACCATCTTCGCAATAAATAAAATTGCCGGATACAGCAGTGAGCTGTTCGGCAAATAAAATTTCCGGAATCTCTGTATTAGCTTTATAAAGCGGGGTTTCTTCTAAATTAGGATAAGGGTTATCTCTTTTTTCAAGCAGAGCTTTCCTTATCTTTTTTAGCATCAACTCCTTTGAGGAAATATTCTCTTGCATAAAAAAAATGGATTTGCTGTCACCAGTATACCTGGTGACAGCTCCATAAAGTTAATTATTAAGATTCAGAATTTAAAGGCGATATTAAAGGAGCAGACGGATCTGTTGTTTCTCCAACACCTTCGTGAAGTAAACCTTCAGCAGCAGGCTTTTGATCGCCGGTGCCATTCACGAATTCATCATATGTAGTACGGTTGTCAAAAGGACGTTTACCTAAGATTTCTTCCAGATCTGCCTGGAAAAGAATTTCTTTTTCCAATAGCTTTTCTGCCAGTTTCTCTAATCCATCTCTTTTGTCAACTAATAACTGCATTGTTCTGACATAAACCTCATTGATCAGTTTACGTACTTCAATATCGATCAGTTCAGAAGTTTTCTCTGAATATGGTTTATTGAAGTTGTATTCATTTTGAGGGTCATGGAAAGAAACGTTACCAATGGTGCTGTTCATTCCATAAATAGTTACCATTGCATAAGACAATTTAGTAATTCTCTCCAGGTCATTCTGTGCACCAGTAGATATTTTACCAAAAACAAGATCTTCTGCAACACGGCCTCCCATAGTCATACACATACCGTCAGTCAGCTGTTCTGTAGTATACAGGAACTGTTCTTTTGGTAAATATTGTGCATAGCCTAAAGCAGCAACACCGCGCGGTACAATAGATACTTTAACCAATGGATCTGCGTGTTCAAGGAACCAGCCAGCGATAGCGTGTCCGGCTTCATGGTAAGCAACTATGCGCTTCTCTTCAGGAGAAATGATTTTGTTTTTCTTTTCTAAACCACCAATAACGCGGTCAATTGCATCCTGGAAATCCTGCATATCAACAGATTCTTTGTTTCTTCTGGCAGCAATTAATGCAGCTTCATTACAAACGTTTGCAATTTCAGCACCAGCGAAACCAGGTGTTTGTGCAGAAAGTTTTTTAGCATCTACAACGACATCAGTTTTGATAGGTTTCAAGTGAACTTTAAAGATCTGCTCTCTGCCTACTAAATCTGGTTTGTCAATAGAAATCTGTCTGTCAAACCTTCCCGGACGAAGTAAAGCGCTATCTAATACATCAGGACGGTTAGTTGCAGCAAGAATAATAATTCCTGAATCTGTACCAAATCCATCCATTTCTACTAATAACTGGTTCAAAGTGTTTTCACGCTCATCGTTACCACCCATCATGCTGTTTTTACCACGGGCACGGCCAATCGCATCCACCTCATCAATAAAGATGATACATGGCGCTTTATCTTTAGCCTGTTTAAACAAGTCGCGGACACGTGATGCACCAACTCCAACAAACATCTCTACGAAGTCAGAACCTGACAGGGAGAAAAATGGGACCTGAGCTTCACCTGCAACTGCTTTAGCCAATAAGGTTTTACCTGTACCAGGAGAACCGACAAGCAATGCTCCTTTTGGTATCTTACCACCAAGGTTGGTATATTTCTTAGGGTTTTTAAGGAAATCTACAATTTCCATAACCTCTTGTTTGGCTTCTTCAAGACCTGCAACATCATTAAAAGTTACGTTTACCTGGCTTTCTTTGTCAAAAAGAGTTGCTTTAGATTTTCCAATATTGAAAATCTGTCCGCCGCCACCGCCGGCACCACCACCCATTTTACGCATAATAAAGATCCAGAATCCGATGAATAACAACACAGGAATAATTACTGTGAAGAACCATGAATTGAATGTACTTTGTCTGGTTTCTTTATCAGCCTGAATCTGAGCATCAGGCGGAAGAGTTTTTTGGGATTCTGATAATTGCTTATCTAATGCATCCATTGATCCGGCAGTAAAAGATACTGTAGGGCCTCCGGTTGATCCGAAATTGTTTTTAGTCTGGTATTTTTTGTATTTCTCCTGATTCAGACGGTCTGGTTTGATAAATACATCAGCCCTGACCAGGTCTTCATATTTGTAGGCAACAATCTTCTGAACATCTCCCGGAGCAAGCATGTCCTTTTCAAATTCCTTGTACGTTATTGTTTTATTGGTATCATTGGTAAATAAAACGGAAACCAGGACAAGGCCTAAAATGATAGCAGCGTAAACCCAGAATATGTTAAAACTAGAACCTTTTTGAGGCTTTTTGGGAATGTTCGGTATTCTCTTTATTAATTTGGGCTTAGTATTTTCTTTCTCTTTCATCGTTGATTCAAAAAAATGTATAAGGTTGTAACTGGTTATGCGCTTTGATAAGAAGTGGTCTGAGCATCGCCCCATAAATCTTCGATCCCGTAAAAATCTCTTTTTTCAGTTCTGAAGATATGAACAACAACGTCAAAATAATCCAGGATTATCCATTCTGCGTTCTCTAATCCTTCTTTTCTCCACGGCGTGGCTTCTGTGTTTTTGTAAATTTCGTCTTCTACACTATCAGCGATAGCTTTAACCTGTGTAGATGAGTCTGCGTTGCAAACTATAAAATAATCTGATACGGAGCTGTTTAATTCTCTTAAGTCCAGACGGACTATATCGTGGCCCTTTTTTTCCTGCATGCCTTGAACGGCTATTTCTGAAAGGTAGGTAGAAAGGTTTACTAATTTCTTTTTTACCATTAAAATGTTTTATTTTTGATAAATAACAACTATAAAATCAACTATTGCAAAATAACACTTTTTCAACACTATTTGTTGGTCAAAATCTTATCAAATTATTAGCAGTTGATTCTACCAATAATTTTTTGAAAAGGATGGTGTCAAATTCCGAGCCATTACCCGAAGGAACTGTTATTATGGCAGAGAATCAATATGAGGGCAGAGGGCAGGTAGGAAACAAATGGCATGCAGAACCGGGCAAAAACCTGACTTTTAGCATTCTTCTGCATCCTTCTTTTCTTTCGCTTAGCGAGCAATTTAACCTGAATATGACTATCAGTATAGCAATTCAGAAAGCCCTTTCAGGTATTACGGGTACTGGTTTAACTGTCAAATGGCCAAATGATATCTACTTTGGCGATAAAAAGATAGGAGGAATGCTATTAGAGAATATCGTGTCTGGAAGCCGTATTAAGGCCTGTATAGTCGGAATTGGGATTAATGTTAATCAAGAGGTTTTTGAAGCTGAGTTACAATGGCGTGCAGGATCTATCTTTCAAATTTTACAAAGGCATGTTGATTTAACAGCGCTTTTAGCAGAAATTTGTAGTCATATAGAAGAGGAATATTTGAAACTGAAAGCCGGAAGCTGCACAAATCTGCGTAATGAATACCTTAATTCTCTGTATCGGTTTAATGTAAAGGCCAATTACAGACAAAATGGCGAGATAATTGAGGGAATAATCACAGATGTAAGCGAGAGCGGGCTGTTAAGTTTAGAGACTAGTAATGGGGTAAAGACCTATAATTTTAAAGAAATTGAATTTATTCAATCATAAACACCAATTATCATTTCATAAACACCAATATAATTTATAAACATGAAAAGAATAACCTTAGTATTTGCATTGTTATTGTTTACCGTTCTTGGGGCATCAGCTCAAATTGAAACTCCGGTAACCTGGTCTTATGCACAAAAGAAGATCAGTAATACAGAAGCAATTGTTTATCTTAAAGCAACCATTCAGGACGGATGGCATATCTATTCTCAAACGGTAAAACCGGGTGGGCCAGTTAAAACAACGATCAAGTTTAACCCATCAAAGGATTTTACTAAAGTAGGAACTACAATTGAACCTAAAGCCCTTTCTAAATTTGAAAAGGTTTTTGATATGAATGTAGGCTATTTTGAAAATCAGGTTGTATTTCAACAGAAAATTAAATTGAATAAACCAGCTACTGTTGTCACAGGGACAATAGAATTTATGGTTTGTGATGCTACAAAATGTCTTCCTCCGGATGAGGTGAAGTTTTCTGTACAAGTCAAATAGATTAATCATAACTAGTAAAGAGTGTCAGAAATCCTGACGCTCTTTTTTTTTGCCATTCCCTTCCGAATATCGAAGTACAGTAAAATATTGGCGATCCGTCAACTCTATACTTTTTAAACAAGAAATTATAAGTAATTTCACAGCCTTATAGAATAGGGTAATACCCGATCAGGTTAAATAAACACAAGAATGAAAAAGTTAATTTTAATGCTTGGCTTGGTACTTTCGATGCTTATTCTGCAATCCAGTCAGAGTTTTGCAGGGATACAAAGCAAGGATTCTACAGCGGTAAGTGACGATATTCAGTTTACCGAGATTGGTTCTGCAGCGGATAGTGCTGCTAATGCTGTTGTTAAAGACAGCATTAAAAAAGACACTGTTAAAGCGGTGGCGGCAGCTGTTAAGCCTGCACCGGTCATACAACAGACAGAGCAGGAAAAAACATTATGGCAAACCTTTATACAGGGGTTAATCGGAGGGTTTATCGCTTTCCTAATGCCTTGTATTTTCCCAATGGTGCCTCTTACTGTAAGTTATTTTACTAAAAAAGCAGGGAGCAGAAAAAAAGGAATTGGCCAGGCTATAATCTATGGTATATCTATTATCATTATTTATGTGGCTTTTGGCTTATTGATTACACTGCTTTTTGGTTCTGCAAAATTAAATGAGCTGAGTAGCAGCGGATGGTTTAATTTTACATTTTTTATCCTGCTGATTGTTTTCGCCATCTCATTTTTTGGTGCTTTTGAAATTACGCTGCCTAGTTCTTTCGTGAATAAGATTGATCAGAAAGCGGATGATACCAAAGGTTTAGGTGGTATATTTTTTATGGCGGCTTCACTGGCGCTTGTTTCCTTTTCCTGCACCGGCCCTATTATTGGAACTCTTTTGGTGCAAGCGAGCTCTAAAGGTGAAATTCTTGCCCCTGCAATAGGAATGTTTGGTTTTGCGCTTGCTTTAGCGCTCCCTTTTACTTTATCAGCAATATTTCCGGGTTTCCTGAGCAGTATGCCTAAATCGGGTGGCTGGTTAAACAGTGTAAAGGTTTGTCTGGGATTTTTAGAGCTTGCTTTAGCGCTTAAATTCTTATCGGCTGCTGACCTGGTATGGCATTGGGAATGGTTTGACAGAGAGATATTCCTTGTCCTCTGGATTGTAATTTTCTTCCTGATGGGAATCTATATTCTTGGTAAAATTAAGTTCTCACATGATAGTGATGTGCCTTATGTTTCTGTTCCAAGACTGTTTTTTGCTATACTCTCTTTCTCATTTGCAATGTACCTTGTTCCCGGACTTTGGGGGGCTCCTGTAAATATTTTAAGTGGTATTGCACCTCCTTTAAATACGCAGGACTTTATTTTGGGTGGAAGCAGTAGTGGAAACTCACAGGGATCATCAGATTTTCCTGCAACAGTTAAATATAATGACGTATTACATCCTCCTCACGGTTTCAATGCTTTTTTTGACCTCGACGAAGGATTGGCTTATGCAAAAAAAGTGAATAAACCTGTTCTCATAGATTTTACAGGTCATGCTTGTGTGAATTGCCGGAAAATGGAAGATAAAGTATGGATAGATCCACAGGTAGGGCACTTGATTAAAGATGAATATGTGCTGATACAATTATATGTAGATGAGCGCTCGGTAAAGATGCCACCGGAAAAAGTTCATTACTCTAAAATTTTAAGGACTACAACAGACGACCTTGGCCGTTGGAACGGAGATTTCCAGGCTACGACTTATAATTCTAACTCACAACCGTTTTATGTTCTGGGAGGACATGATCTGGTCCCTTTAGTTGCACCTCAGGGAGCAATTTTTGACGCCAAAGAATACGCTGCTTATTTGCAAAGCGGTCTTGATAAATTTAAAGCATCCAAGAAATAATGACTAAAATTAAAAACATAGCTGTATTAACATCAGGGGGAGACGCACCCGGAATGAATGCTGCCATAAGGGCAGTAGTCAGAGCGGGTATATATTATGATTTAAATGTTTCAGGAGTACTTAGAGGATATGAAGGATTAATAAATGGTGATTTTATTCCCATGGACCGGAAATCCGTAGCAAATATTATCCAGCGTGGAGGAACTATCCTTAAAACTGCGCGGAGCGATGATTTCAGAACTAAAGAAGGAAGACAAAAAGCATATGATCAATTAAAGAAGCATGAGATTGATGCGATGGTTGTGATTGGCGGAGATGGTACTTTTACGGGAGCGGACTTATTTACCCGTGAATTTGATTTTCCGGTAATCGGACTTCCCGGGACTATCGATAATGATCTGGCAGGAACTGATTTTACTATAGGTTATGATACGGCAATCAATACCGTAGTTAATGCTATTGATAAGATCAGAGACACAGCGGAGTCACATGACAGACTTTTCATTGTAGAAGTTATGGGCAGAGACTCTGGCTTAATCGCTTTAAGAAGCGGAATTGGTGTCGGTGCAGAAGCTATTATGATTCCTGAAGCCAATATGGGTGTAGAAGGTTTGATTAAAAGATTGGAATACGGCAGAAAAGATAAAGCCTCAAAAATTATTATAGTTGCTGAAGGTGATGAAGTAGGTGGTGCCTTTAACGTCGGAGAAGTACTGAAAGAGAATTTCCCTAATTATGATATCCGGGTGTCTGTTTTAGGACATATTCAGCGCGGTGGCAAGCCTAGTTGCATGGATAGGGTATTGGCCAGCCGTTTTGGTGTTGCTGCTGTGGAAGGGCTTCTGGAAGGAAGATCTGGTGGTATGGTTGGGCAAATCAATAAAGAGATTTTATTTACTCCATTTGATCATGCTATCAAGCATATTGATGCAGAAGAAGTAAGTCCTGTCTGGTTAAAACTGGTTGAGATCCTCTCTTTATAGAAATTAATCGGTGCTGCCAGTTGGCAAAACATATTAATTTTATGGCATCTTGCTTATCATTAGTATTTTACTTACTTTTGCATCCCCGCTAGCATGAAGCTCCGGGAACTATGTTGAATACATAAACTTATAAAGAAATGGCAACTAAAATCAGATTGCAAAGATTCGGTAAAAAGAGCAAACCTTTTTTCCACGTAGTGGTAGCGGATTCACGCGCACCGAGAGATGGTAAATTCATTGAGCGTTTAGGTTCATATAACCCAAACACCAATCCTGCAACCATCGAAATTAACTTCGAAAAAGCATTAGACTGGGTAAACAAAGGTGCTGAGCCTACGGATACCTGCCGTACTATTTTATCTCACAAAGGTATCCTGTACAAAAAACACTTACAGGGTGGTGTTAAAAAAGGCGCTTTAACTACAGAACAGGCAGATGCTAAATTTGCAGAATGGTTAGTAGCTAAAGACAGTAAAATCGAAGGCAAAAAAGACAGTCTGACTAAATCTAAAGATGAAGTTAAGAAAGCTGCTCTTGCTGCTGAAGCTAAGAAAAATGCAGACCGTGGTGCTGCTATCGCATTGAAAAATGCACCAGTAGTAGAAGAAGTTGTAGCTGAAGAAGCAGCAGAGGAAACTCCTGTAGCTGAAACTGCAACTGAAGAAGCTCCTGCAACAGAAGAAAGCAAAGAAGAAGAAGCATAGTATTTTGTAATTCTTGATTATAGCGAAGAATCCTTCATCAGAAGGTTTTCTTCGCTATTTTTATTTAATATATAATTGATTTAGATTTTAATGACGCACGAAGAGGCATTTTATATAGGGTATTTTACCAAAACCAAAGGATTGAAAGGCGAAATTCAGCTATACTTCGAATATGATGAACCAGGTCTGCTGGATCTGGATGTTATATTCGCGGACATCAATGGCAAAATGGTCCCTTTTTTCGTATCTGTTTGTAAAATGCAGCCTAACAGCACGGGAAATATCTATCTGGATGATATCGATCATATCGATAAAGCTCAGCCTTTACTGAAGAAAAAAGTTTATTTGCCACTCAGCAAAATGCCTGACCGTGATGATGAGGATTTTCACTATACTGATCTAAAGGGATTTATTGTTTCTGATGAAACTCACGGAGAGCTTGGTGAGATTCTGGAAGTCAATGAATATCCTCAGCAATTTGTGGCTACAGTTTCCTATAAGGAGAAAGAAATTCTGTTTCCTTTGAATGATGATATGATTGTTGAGATTGATGAGGATGAAGGTACGCTTCTTGTTAATCTGCCAGAAGGTCTGCTTGATATTTATCTGTCTAACTAAAATTTGTTCCTATGCGTTTTGATATCATAACAGTTTTACCTGATCTGCTTCAAAGTCCTTTTGCTCACTCTATCCTGCAGCGGGCACAAAGTAAAGGAATTGCTGAAATAGTAGTACACAGTCTGAGAGATTACTCCACTAATAAACAGCGCAGTGTTGATGACTATCCATATGGCGGTGGCAGTGGTATGATTATGTCAATAGAACCTTTTGCACGTTGTATTGACGCGTTAAAAGAGCAAAGAACCTATGATGAGATTATTTTCATGACCCCCGATGGCGCGACATTGAATCAATCCATGGCCAATGAGCTCTCGGGAAAAGGAAATGTAATTATTTTATGCGGGCATTATAAAGGAATTGATCAGCGGATCAGGGATATTTATGTAACACGTGAAATCTCGATTGGTGATTATGTTTTATCTGGCGGGGAATTACCTGCAGCTGTTCTTGTTGATGCTATAGTCAGGTTAATACCCGGTGTGCTTAATGATGAAACATCGGCTTTAAGCGATAGTTTCCAGGGGGGATTGCTGGATGCTCCATTATATACCCGTCCTGCCGATTATAAGGGGCACCACGTACCTGAAATCCTGTTGAGCGGACATGAGCTGAAGATTAACAATTGGAGGCATGAGCAGGCTTTAGCGCGTACACAGCGTTTGCGCCCGGATTTGCTGGAAGATTAGTCGTTTTGTTAACTTATTATTCTCTGGAAACTGTTCATATTCTTTAATAAATAATTTATTTGCCATATTATTTATTTGCAAATGAAATTGTTTATATATTTACGAAATAATATTTGTAGCCTGTTCAGAAGGTGCTTGTAAAATTTGTAAATAAATCCAATAAGAATGAGCGAAAGAATAGATAAATATAAGATCAATTATTTTTTAGACAAGCTTACAGTTAAAGAATATAAGTTTGCAATGAAGACGATTCCGAAGATGTTGAATATTTCTATGAACACATTTCATAATTATCGCAGGATAAAAATTGGGGAGTCCCAGGATATTCCGTATGAAAAAGTTAAACTTATGGAAATTTTATTTGACACGGAAAGCGGGGCGTTGGAAAACGCAAAAATGAATGGAAAAAGCCTTATACAACTACTTAAAGGCCAATGACAAGGGGATTATAATTTCCATTCGCAAATAAAATAAAAGAGAATTATTGTGGATTTCGTAAAGAATGTTGAAAAAAAACAAGAATCACTTTTTTTTATTAAATAAAATTCCTAATATTGCAGTCCGATTTTAAACAACAAAAAGTCGGCTTAATAGCTTAAAATCATGGATTTAGTAAAATTTGTTGAAGAGCAGGTAATCGCAAAGAACGAGTTTCCTGCATTCAAATCAGGAGATACAGTGAGTGTTCACTATAAAATTCGCGAAGGTAATAAAGAACGTGTTCAAATTTACCAAGGTGTAGTCTTACAACGTAACAGCGTAGGTGCTAATGAGACGTTTACTGTTCGTAAAATGTCTAATGGTGTTGGTGTAGAGCGTATCTTCCCAATCAATTCGCCAAACATCGCTAAAATTGAAGTTAACAGTCACGGTAAAGTGCGTAGAGCTAAGTTGTTCTATCTTCGTGAATTGACTGGTAAAGCAGCTCGTATCAAGTCTAAGAGAGTTTAATTTCTCTACAAAATATATAGGCCTTCCCGATAATATCGGGGAGGTTTTTTTGTTTGTACCTACCCTATTGCATTTGCTAGGGATCAAGTCATAAACTTGTGGAGCAGGCTCTTTTTTAAGTATAAATTTTGGCACGCTAAACAGAAAGTCTTTGATGTCACGGATGCTCTTATGGCTCTGGAAGTTGCGCAGAAAGCTTTCAATTTGCATGGGAATGACTCAAAGCCGAAACAAGGCCGTGCTGTTAGTAAATAGATTCAAAATAGCTAAATAATCAATCTATACCGGCCGGGTACTGCCTGAGTACTGTCCGGGTACTCGTTAGGGTAAGAGCAGTGTTAAAGTAACGTAAGAGCATGGCAAGTCCAAGTAAAAACAACTAGTTGAAATGACTTAGAGTTCCTATGCTTAAAGGCTGTTTACAACGTGGTGTCACCCCGATCTCTATTCAGGCACAACCAAATCATAACCGGATGAAGATTAATGAAATTATAATTTTCCCTTTGACTAACGCACGGACAAAGCGGACATTTTTTACTCATCAGGATAATCTATAACGCGAATAGCTTACATTAGTGGAAAGGTATAAAGCTATGGAAGAGATGATTGAATCGGGTAAAAATAAAAGCGGGTTAATCACATGTATTTGCACATGCGATTAACCCGCTTTTATTTTTTATGAAGTGGCTGGTATTTAAGCTAATTCGCCTAGAACAGTGATACCACCTTTAACCACCTGGTTTAGTTCCAGGTTAACTTTTGTACCAACAGGAAGGAATATATCTACTCTGGATCCGAATTTAATAAAGCCAAACTCTTTACTCTGCTCTACAACATCACCTTCTTTAACATACCATACAATCCTTCTGGCAAGCGCTCCGGCAATTTGCCTGAATAGTACAGGTGTTCCATTTGCGTGCTCTACAACAACTGTAGTACGCTCATTCTCTGTAGAAGATTTAGGGTTCCAGGCAGCAAGATATTTTCCAGGGTGATATTTGAAAAATTTAACCACACCAGCAATTGGATTTCTGTTTATATGTACGTTTACAGGAGACATAAATATAGATACCTGTAATCTTTTGTCTTTGAAATATTCATTTTCCTGTGTCTCTTCAATTACTACGACTTTACCATCAGCAGGACAGATAATCAGGTTATTACCAGTGACGAAAGGTCTCGATGGATTTCTGAAAAACTGGAGAACAGTAACAAATAAGGCGAATGAAGCAATATATACGGCCCATCTTAACCAGGTGACATCCGCAAATCTATAGTCAATGATAGCATTCAGGACGAAGATAAAAAGGAGTGAGAGTGCGATGGTTGTATAACCTTCTTTATGTATTGTCATTTAAATATAGATATGTTTAATGCAAAATTGTGAAAAATTTACGGGAATCAAGCTAAAGAATCACAATCAGGAAACTGTGCGGTAAATATGTTTAAGATTTCTGCCCAGTTCATCATAATCAAGGCCGTAGCCTACAACAAATTCATTTGGGATCTCAAAGCCTATATATTCTAATTCTTTAATAGGAGAAAGAATCGCTTCTGGTTTAAAAAGAAGACTGCAAACACGAACAGATGCGGGTTCCTGTAAATAAACTTTTTCTAATATATACTTTAATGTAAAGCCAGTATCCACGATATCTTCCACTAAAACCAGGTGGCGGTCTTTAAGATTATCCGGCAGACCAAATATCTCTTTCATTTCTCCAGTACTGGTTAAGCCACCTTTATAGCTGGAAACCTTCATAAAAGCTACTTCGCATGGAATTTCTGTTTCCTTAAGCAAATCTGCCATAAATAAAAAGCTGCCATTCAATACCCCAATAAAAATCGGGCGTTTATCTTTATAATCAGCGTTAATCTGTGCTGCAATTAATTTTGTGCGCTCATTAATGCGTTCGTTCGTGATTGATATCTCGAACTTTCTATCTCCAACTTCTATCGTATTCATCATTTCTCTATAGCGAAGTTAATTTGTTTCTTTTTCAAGACGGCGTTTTTCCCGTCTCTCTCTTCGCAATTCTTTTCTTGTTTTTTTTACGGTGTCCTGTACTGTTAATTGTTTTGTTGTGGTATCCTTTTTAGACCTTCCAAATAGCCTGTCAAAAAGGTTTTTTGATTCGTCCTGCATTTTAACAGGCGCATCAGTATCTGTGTCAAAGGCAGCAGTATCAACTTTTGCCGAATCAGGCAGCAGATAACGGCGTAAACCTTCTCTTAGTCTTACATTATAAAAGCCATACCCACTCGTATCAGCAGGCGTTAAACCCCGCTTGGCCATAATTCTGCCCATATACCTGAAATAGGGCAGCATATAGTCTTTCAGTCCACCGTCACCACGGAACTTGAACATCGCGATTTTAGGACGCGGAACAATATTCGCTAAAAATATACCTTCTCCTATGCTCAGGTCTGCCGGGCTTTTTCCAAAATACTGTCTGGATGCTTCACCAATTCCATAAATATTTTTACCCATTTCAATGATATTGAAATAGACCTCAAGCATCCTTTGTTTGCTGATGAGGCGATTGTTTTCAATTAACCAGACAATCAGAATTTCCTCTGCTTTACGGGCAAGTGTTTTTTGTCTGCTTAAGAATACGTTTTTTACCAGCTGCATTGAAATCGTACTTCCACCCCTGACAAATTTTTTCTCCTTGAAATTAATCACGAAAGATTTACGGATAGATTCCTCTACAAAACCTTTGTGTGTGTAAAAAGAAGGGTCTTCGGAAGTTAACAGCGCATTTTTGAAATTACTGGAAATCTGAGCCAGTGGTGTGTAGTTCGGGTTAGCAGGCCCAATGGTGATATCACGCATAGGTTTCCCGTATTCGTAAGGGGTGTATATGAAAGTCTCATTGATTTTCTGCAGGTTCAATTTACCCCATTTAACTATTTTAAAATTGTATGGGGTTAGGGAAGAATTAAATTTCAGACTGTCAGGTGTGCTGCTGTCCAGGTAGAAATTGAGATCATACTTAATTTTCCCTTTAACCTGTAATCCATCCAGCGACTCAAATAATCCTTCCGGAAAGGCATTGAGAACAGCCTGCGCATCCTGTTCATCAGCATGCAGTTTTACTTCGTATATTTTATGAGGAGATAAAGTGTACTTTAAGTAAGGATGGATAGCCGCATCTTTTAAAAACACAGTTGATGTACTGTCAAGCGCAACAAAGTTTGGTCCGATCAGCATGTCTGCATCAATCTTTGCATTCTTTACTATAATATCGTTTGAAGCGATCTTAGGATGATTGATCAATAGGTTTTTTACAGACCAGGAACCTGTAATCTTAAAATTATCACCGCTGTATTCTGCGCTTTTCATTTCAGTTCTGACTGTATCAAAACTAAGTTTAGCATGCAATTTATTCTCCAGATAAGGCAATTCTACCTTTTGACCATCGGCGAAGAAAATGACGTCCATTTGCTTTTTTCCTGGTTTTAATTTACCATCAATATGCCAGGTCGCCTCATGATCATTCACCAGAATAGTTGATTTTAAGTCTCCGCCATCAATTGTGGCAGTTGTAGTCATTAAATTCAGTTTTGCGGTATCGTTGTCATTCAGTGTAAACAGCAGGTTTTTCATCTCCATATCATCGGGGATCTTATTTAATACCTGGTTAAGCACATCATGTGCAATTTCGCTCAGATCAATTTTGGCTTTATTGTCTTTTTTGTCTTTCTTTTTTCTTTTAAGGATAAAATCCAGGTTGGTAAGACTATCCTTTAAAACCACATTTACTTTTCCCGTATTTAAAACAACTTCCGCCAGTTTAACATCTCCAAAAAGTAAAGGGAAGAGCTTAACACCTACAGTCAGATCATTCACAGTAGATAAAGTGTCTCTGTCTTTTGGTACGACAGAAATATTTTTCATATGCACGGTACTTAGTCCGTTAAAACCGGCATCACCTATTTTAATGGCTAACCCATAATCAGTATCTGCTTTTTTTATAGCCTTAGCTATCATTTGTTTAAGTAAAGCCTCTCTTTTGCTATAAGCAATAGAACCCAGGATGATGATTAACACAAGAAATACCCCTAGAACCCATGCACCTGCTTTGATGTATTTTTTAGGGATGTTTATTTTTGGAAGACGCATGCTGTAAAATAGATGTTTAATTGCTTAACGCTAAATGCAAATGTTTATTTCGTGTTAAAATTACACTTAAAAAGCCTAAAATCAATTAATTGTAAGGTCCTTTTGTTAATTTTGGGCAATGAATATTAGCAACGAACAGGTTTTAGCTGCTTTAAGAAATGTCGAAGACCCTGATCTTAAAAAAGATCTGGTGACATTGAACATGATTAAAGAGCTGAGCATCGAAGATAAAAAAATAAGTTTCACTCTAGAACTCACCACTCCTGCGTGTCCAATGAAGGATATGCTTAAGAATGCATGCTTCAATGCGATCAGGCATTTCGTAGACAAGGAAGCGGAAATAAATATTAAAATTACCTCAAGGGTAACAAAACCAAACGACACTACCCAGTTGAAAGATATTAAAAATATCATTTTAGTCTCTTCAGGTAAAGGTGGAGTTGGAAAATCGACAGTGGCCAGTAACCTTGCTGTTACTTTAGCAGCAGATGGAGCTAAAGTTGGTTTAATTGACGCAGATATTTACGGGCCATCAGTACCTACTATGTTTGGTCTTGCTGGTGCTAAACCAAGTGCAAGAGAAACAGCAGATGGAAAAACACTGATCCTGCCGATAGAAAAATATGGAATTAAGCTGTTATCATTAGGTTTCTTTGCAGACCCGGATCAGCCAGTACCATGGCGCGGCCCAATGGCTTCTAATGCAATTAAACAGTTATTTAATGATGCAGACTGGGGAGAACTGGATTACCTGATTGTGGATCTTCCTCCGGGCACGGGAGATATTCATATTACGATTACCCAAAGTTTCCCAATTGCAGGGGCTGTAATTGTAACTACACCGCAACAGGTTGCTTTAGCAGATACCAGAAAGGGACTTGCGATGTTCAGAATGCCGGGAATAAATATTCCTGTATTAGGAGTAATTGAAAATATGGCTTACTTTACGCCAGAAGAATTACCTGAAAACAAGTATTATATTTTCGGTAAAGATGGTGGAAAGGCTTTGGCAGCTTCTTTTGACGTTCCGTTTTTAGGTGAAATACCTTTAGTACAGGGAATTACAGAAGGCGGAGATAGTGGTACGCCAATTGCAATGGATAAAGAGAGTCAAACCGCTATTGCATTCTCTGAAATGGCAGGAAAGATTGCACAACAGATTGCAATTAATAATGCATTGCGGACAGAGTGCTAAAAAATTAGTAAATTTATATTTTAAAATATATCATGGATTTAAAAGAACAAGTAGAGCTGGCATTAGAGACTATCCGTCCTTATCTTAAGGCAGATGGCGGAGATGTTGCGATAGAAGAAATTACGCCGGATAATGTTGTTAAGTTGAAGTTATTGGGGAACTGCGGATCTTGTAAAATGAGCTTTATGACTATGAAAGCAGGCATTGAGCAGGCTATTATGAAAGCTGTACCACAAATTACTGCGGTTGAAGCGATTAACCTGACTGAATCAGTTTAGCATTTAACAAAATTTAACTAGTCACTGTAAGAATTACAGTTATTTTTGTACGATGAAATACATTTTTGCCGTCGTTTTGATTTTTTTTACTGGGGCGCTGTTTGCACAACAAACGCCTTCAGGGAAGAAATTGATCCAATTTTCTGGTATTATAACAGACAGGGACAGTGGTTTTGTTGTCCCTTACGTGACTATAACGAATAAAACTAACCAGGATCAGCGTTATGGCGCTAATTATAAAGGTTACTTTTCATTCGTAGCCCATCCGGGAGATACTTTAATATACAATGCGATTGGATATACTGATAAAGTCGTTCTGATTCCACCGGATATTAAAGATTCGAAGTATACAGCGATGGTAAAAATGAAATCGGAAATTATTTACCTGCCGGCAGTCCGTGTTTATCCCTGGGCCACTGTCGAAGAATTTACAAAAGACTTTCTGGCGATGAAGGTTGCTGATGATGATATGGAAATCGCGAGGAAAAATATGTCCTCACATTCTATTAATGGGAAGATTCAATATCTCCCCAGGGATGCTGGAGAGATATCTTCTACGAATTTCCGTATAGATCAGGAAAGGGCATTGAATAAAAATATGGTGCAGAGTAATCCTTTATTGAATCCTTTTGCCTGGGGTAAATTAATGCAGCAGATTTTTAGTGGTGATAAAAGCAGGCAAAACAACAATTAACGTTTTTTATTACGCTGTTGTGGAAATTTCATCCTGTAGTCTGCGTGAACATCTCCCTTTGAAATTGAATCCAGCTTAGATTTAAGCATTCTTTTACGCAATAAACTTAGCGTATCTGTAAATAGCTTTCCTTCAATATGGTCATATTCATGCTGCACAACACGTGCTGGCATACCTGACAAAGCTTCTTCATGTAGTTTCCAATTCTCATCATAGTATTGAACCCTTACATTAGGTTTGCGGAATACATCTTCTCTGATTTCCGGGATACTCAGGCAGCCTTCAGTAAAAGCCCATGGCTCACCTGTTTCTTCCAGAATAACAGCATTAATAAACACTCTTTTGAAACCTTCCTGGCCATCCTCGTCTGCACCTGTATCAACGATGAATAATCTGATTGGCAGTCCAACCTGGGGCGCAGCCAGACCAACACCACTTGCTGCGTACATGGTGTCAAACATATTACTGATCAGTTTTTGTAAATCCGGAAAGTTTTCATCAATGCTTTGGCATACTTTCCTTAAAACCGGATCTCCATAAGCTACAATTGGTAATTTCATCTATATAATATTTTTTGATCTGTTTAATACATACAATTTGTATGCTATTCTGTTGGCGATCATTTGCTGTAAACAGAATAGTATACAAAAGTACGAATATTAGAGCCTGTTTAAAATTTATCTTTCAGGCTGTCCCTTACCCTAATGGGTAAAAGGTTAGGACACTAAGATTTTTTTCATCCAGAATTTCGTCTGCAATCTGTGCCATATCGGCTGTATTTACAGCCTCTATTTTCTCAAAAACTGTTTCCAGGCTATCAATTTTATTATAATCAATCAGACTTTTTGCCATAGAGACAATTAAACCAATCCTGTTTTCTTCTCCAAGCGCAATCTGTCCGATAAACTTATTTTTTGCTTTCTGGAGTTGTACTTCAGTTAAAGGGTTCTCCCTGATTTTTTTAAATTCTTTATAGATAAGTGATTGTGCCCTGTTCACTTTTTCTTTATCGGTACCAAAATATAAGGTGAAAATACCAGTATCACTTAAAGGGCTGTATCCTGATTCTATACTATAGGCAATCCCATGTTTTTCTCTGATCTGTAAATTCAGAATTGAACTCATTCCAGTACCGCATAATAAATTATTCAGTAATAAAAGGCCGGTTTTGAAAGGATGATGCAAAGAATAAGCCGTAGAACCAATCATTGTATGTGCCTGCATGATCGGTTTTTGATCAATACGTGTAATTACTGCTGATGTGGCAGGTGCTTTTCTGTTCTCCAGCTGGATGTTTTCAGGAATTGCTTCATAATATTTAGTAAAGATTTTAACGGCTTTAGGGAGGCTGTAATTCCCTAAAACGGCAATAACAATCTTATCTGTGCTATAATTGGCTGCAATAAAATCTTTGATATCCTGCTGAGAGAGCTTATTCACACTTTCTGTTGTTCCCAGGATATTCCTGCCTAATGAATGGTCAGCAAATACCATATCTTCAAAATCATCGTAGATAGCTTCTTCAGGCTGGTCGAGATAAGAAGCGATCTCATCTAAGATAACCCCTTTTTCTTTTTCCATTTCCTCTTCAGGAAAAGTAGAATGGAATACAATATCATTGAAAAGCTCCAGTGTCCTGTCTAAATAGGGATGAAGAAAGGAAGCATGGATACAAGTATATTCTTTTGTCGTATAGGCATTTAAATCTGCTCCAACACTTTCTAACCTGTTCAGTATCTGGTTTGTATTGCGTTTTTCTGTACGTTTAAAGATTAAATGCTCAATAAAATGGGCAAGCCCGGCCTGACTTTCAGTTTCATCGCGTGAACCACTGTTCACTATAATACAAGCGTGAGAAATTGCTGATGCAGAAGGCACGTGAAGAAGACGAATGCCATTAGGCAGTGTGTGTACATTATATTCCATTCTTTGCAAAGATACAGAAGAACATTGCTAACCTATTGTAATATTCTTTCCTAAAAAGAGGAAGACGAACCACCTCCGCCAAAGTCACCACCGCCAAACCTGTCTGCTGTTCCCTGGGGAGTATCCAGCTGGGTACTGGCAATGATCAGTGACTCCACATTGATCCCGCCAGCGATAGTATCTTCCTGTAATCCTTCAGAAGTAAATCCATATTTCGGTGTTTTAAGATACTTTATAGCCCAATAAGAACCTCCAAGTATAATCAGCCCAAATAAAACCAGCGTACTTTCAATAGGTAATACATGATAGTAATTTTTAAAAGTAACCGCAGCAATAGCAATTAAAACCAGGCCGGTACGCAGTAGAATTACATTTTTTTTATAAAGACCAAAACCAACGTATATAAACGGAACAAGAATCGTCCATGGCCAGAAAAAAACAGGATAAGGGACTTTGTATGGCCCTATAGAAGTATAGCCGTACAATTTATTTCCTAAATGCTCAACCACGTAGTAATTTCCCGCAAGATATAACATAAGTAAACTTCCTGCCTGCAGCATAAGCAGACAATGCAGGTAATTAATAAATTTCGGACTGCCGCTTTTCGATAAGGAAAAATAATAGACAATCGCAGAAAGCACGATTACTAAAAAAGGAATGATTGCAATACCAAAAGAAAGATTAAAGACAGCTAATACGACGGCAAGTACCAACGTGGATAGAAAGCAGAATAAAGCCATTAGGCTATCTGCGAACCTTAAGGTAAGGTACAAGCTCAGTATAAGGACAAAGCTAACTATAGGTGCCGGGGGCAGCATGTCAGTATAATTGTGATGATACCAGTTGTACTTCACTGTAATCCAGGTAAAAGCAACAGAAAATAAACCTCCGGAAATCCAGATCAGTGCATCATCTGTACCTGATCTGAAATGATTTTTGTTTTTAACCACAAGTTCAAGTGCTGTATAGCTGATTAATCCTAAAAAGAATATCCAGCCACCGCTGTCTACTATACCTGAGTCCCAGAACATATAACTCAGTAAACAACCACCAAAAAGGGCTATAACACAGGTTAGAATAAATAATCCTGTTCTCACGAATATATTTGGAGAATAAAAACCAACCGGATAAGCCTTCTCTATATTTTTAAACTCTTCTTTACTTAGATCCCCTGTAGCTAAGGGCACATTTATTTGATCCTGTATAAGCAGGTTCCTTAGCCATGTTTTGTTATAGATGATCATATTTCTTTAATTTTTTTATTCAGATGAATCAGGGCGATAATCAAACCGATTGCCGATCCAATAAAATAAAGTAACCCAATTACGAAAGCAAGTTCTGAATCCATGCTGAACAGAACCCTTACAATCAATGTGCTGATCGCTACATAAGTGTAGAGAGTGATCAGTAAAAGGAAATAAAAAGATTTGCTCCTGAATGCATCTTTATATAAAACATATCCCAGAATCAGCACTGTAATTAACCATAGAAAGCTTAAAGAGTTCTCGTAAAAGCTGAAATAGCCGGTCAAAAGAGCAAGAAATGATATATTCAGCCCAAAATTATGATAGGTGAACTTAAAGTGCTTTTTGAAATTATACCTTTCTGAAAGATAAGCTGCAGCCAATAAAAGCATTCCTAAAAAAAGATAAGGAATAATTAAAGGATCACTGCTGTTGAATCCATTTGAAAGCATGGTATAAGGAGTTATTGTGGCACCGAGCCAAATAGCCAGATTGGTAATCGCCATGCTCAATACGCCTATATGATCAAATTCATAGGCCACGTAGAATAAAATAAGCATCGGAATAAAGGTCGCCAGTCCATAATTATTACCAAAGACCTGATACTGGACCTGAAGGTATCCTAAAAAGCTTAAAAGGCTCAGACAGCCTAATAACAGGATATAATCATAAAAAGAACTGGGCGATTTAACTTTTCCCCTGCTAAAGGGATTTCTTTTTTTCACACAATAGACGAAGCAGCCGGCACAGATACCCGCGATGAAAAGTAAGATAAACTGGTGGCCGATCGTATCGATGTTTTTATAAATCAGAACGCCCAAACCGGTACTTAAAAGTGTCACACCAAGATATAACAGGGTTTTAAGCTCCCAGTGCAAAGAGAATAAAGGATTCTTATGTTTTTCAGCGATCTTTTCGAGTGTTTCGTCACTAATGAGCCCCTCGTGATGCAGCTTTTTATAGAGGTCAGTATCCATGTAATCAGGTAAAGATTTAATTTCTATTGTAAGCTTACGAAAATTTAATTGTTTAAGAGACAGTTTAATATTTATCTATTCATTTTTTTTAGTTTAATATACTGTCAATTTGACAACTAAAATCAAATTGGAACATCCCTTGATAAAGCCGTTATGTACTTAAAAATGAGTTAACATATGAGCATAGAAGAAAAAGGGAGTATTTCCATACATACCGAAAACATTTTTCCTATTATTAAGAAATTCCTGTACTCAGACAATGAGATATTCCTGCGCGAGCTGGTTTCAAATGCAGTTGATGCGGTACAAAAAATCAAACGTTTAGCTGCATTAGGACAATACAACGGTGAGTTGGGTAATCCTTTAGTAGAAGTTGCACTGGATGTGGAAAAAAAGACGATCACGATCAGTGATAACGGCTTGGGAATGACTGCTGAAGAGATAAAAAAATATATCAATCAGGTTGCTTTTTCAGGTGCAAGTGAATTTGTAGAGAAATTCAAGGACGCTAAAGATGCAAATGAGATTATCGGTAAATTTGGTTTAGGTTTCTATTCTGCATTTATGGTAGCTGATCTGGTTGAAATACAGACTTTATCTTACCAGGATGGCGCAGAGCCTGCACGTTGGGTTTGTGACGGAAGTACTTCTTATGAAATTACTGAAGGTTCACGTACTACACGCGGAACAGAAATTATTCTTCACATCAATGAAGAATCAGCTGAATTCCTTAGCCAGCATAAATTAGAGGAGATTTTAGATAAATATGGTAAGTTTTTACCTGTGCCGATTAAATTTGGTACAAAAACACAGCAGGTTCCTGATGGCGAAGATGAAGAAGGAAAACCAAAAACGGTAGCTGTAGAAACTGATAATATCATCAATACAACTGATCCGATCTGGACTAAAGCACCTGCAGATTTGTCAGACCAGGATTATCTGGACTTCTACAAACAATTATATCCTTTTGGTGAAGATCCTTTATTCTGGATTCACCTGAATGTAGACTATCCATTCAACTTAACCGGGGTTTTATATTTCCCTAAAGTGAAGAATGATTTTGATATGCAACGTAACAAAATCAAGTTATTCAGCCGCCAGGTATTTATTACTGATGAAGTAAAAGATATCGTTCCTGAATTCCTGATGTTATTGCATGGTGTAATTGATTCTCCTGATATTCCATTGAACGTTTCCAGAAGTTTCCTTCAGGCTGATAGCAATGTGAAAAAAATTAACAGTTACATCACTAAGAAAGTGGCTGATAAATTAGGTGAGCTCTTCAATAAAGACCGTAAGGCTTATGAAGAAAAATGGAGCGACATTGGCCTTTTTGTGAAATACGGAATGGTAAGCGAAGAAAAGTTCTATGATAAAGCAAAAGATTTCGCTTTAGTAACTAACACTAAAAATGAAAACTATACACTTGATGAATACCGTGATAAAGTAAAAGATATCCAGACTGACAAAAATGGTCAGGTTGTATACATCTATACAAATGATCCTGCTAAACAGGATGGTTTTATCCAGTCTGCAAACAAAAAAGATTATGATGTATTGTTGATGAACTCGGCAATTGATAATCACTTTGTGACTTCTTTAGAGCAAAAGTTAGAAAAAACACTGTTAAAACGTGTTGATTCTAGTGTAGCGAGCAAACTGATCGAAAAAGATGAGGTTGTAGAGTCTGTATTGACTGAAGAGCAGTCTGCGAAAGTGAAAGATGTTTTTGAGAAAGCAATTGTTAAACCAGGTTTCCAGGTTGAAATTGTTGGCTTACATCCGGAAGAATTCCCTGTAACGGTAACTATGGACGAATTTATGAGAAGAATGAAAGACATGGCTCAAATGGGTGGTGGAATGAGCTTCTATGGTAATATGCCTGATAGTTATAAAGTTGCAATTAATGGTAACCATAAACTTGTAGGTAAAATTTTACAAACTGAGAATGGTGAAGAGCAAAGCGCGCTGGCTAAACAGGCCGTTGATTTGGCTTTACTTTCTCAAGGAATGCTTACTGGTGCTGAATTAACAGCGTTCGTGAACAGAAGTGTTGAATTGATCTAATCAGCAAGGGAGCTTGCTGCTCCTTTCTGAAAAATAACCCTGTTTTCTGTAAAAATCCTATCAAAGGAGATACAGAAAACAGGGTTTTTCGTTATTTACTGATATTCTCCAGGCTTAGCAGGAAGGCATAGTTCAGTGCAATCTCTTTGAGATAATCGAATCTTCCGGAAGCACCACCGTGACCAAAATCCATATCTGTTTTTAAGAGCAGGATGTTTTCTCCGGTTTTTGTAGCACGAAGTTTGGCTACCCACTTAGCAGGTTCGAAATATTGAACCTGACTATCATGCAGACCAGTAGTTACGAGCATGTTGGGATAATCTTTGGCTTCGATATTTTCATAAGGGGAATAACTCTTCATATAATGATAAGCGTCCGCATGCTTAGGGTTTCCCCATTCATCAAACTCATTTGTAGTAAGCGGAATACTCTCGTCAAGCATCGTATTTACTACATCTACAAATGGGACCTGTGCTATGATACCATGCCATAAGGCAGGTTCAAGATTAATGATAGCGCCCATTAAAAGCCCACCTGCGCTACCACCCTGAGCATACAAATGAGCAGGGCTTGTAAATTTCTGCTCAATCAGATAATGGCCGCAATCAATAAAGTCGGTGAAGGTATTCATCTTTTTCATCAGCTTACCGTCTTCGTACCAATGACGGCCCATTTCCTGTCCTCCGCGGATATGAGCGATAGCATAGACAAAACCTCTGTTGAGCAAACTCAGGTTGCTGGTAGAGAAAGAGGCATCTATACTATGACCATAAGAGCCATAGGCGTAGAGCAGAAGAGGAGCAGTGCCATCCCTTTTCAGACCATTTTTGTAGACTAATGAGATGGGTATTTGGGTACCGTCTTTTGCAATGGCATAGAGGCGTTCTGTTGTGTAATCTGCTTTATTGTAGCCACCTACAACTTCCTGCTGTTTCCGGAGTTGTTTTTCTTTCGTGTCCATCTGGTAATCATAGATGGAGGCCGGCGTGGTCATCGACGTGTATATATACCGGAGCGTTGTACTGTTATATTCGGGATTATTGCCTACTGAGGCATTATAGGTAGGTTCTTCGAAATCAATATAGTGCTCAGTGCCGTCCAGTTTACGGATCTGTAGTTGAGCAAGACCATTTTGACGTTCAGAGATCACAATAAAATCTCTGAAACCTTCTACATCTTCCAGCAGTACGTCTTTACGGTGAGGGATTACTTCTTTCCAATTTTCTCTTTCGGTCTGATCAAGAGGACATTCCATTAAACGGAAGTTCTGCGCATCCCAGTTCGTGAGAATCAGAAATTTATCAGCAAGCGCTACGACGTTATATATGACATCCTTAATCCTGGGCTGGAATACTTTAAATTCAGCATCAGGCTGATCTGCAGGGATTAACCATTCTTCGGCAGACAAGGTAGCAGAAGAATAAATGAAAATATATTTACCGGATTTTGATTTACCTACACCAATATAATTAGACTTATCCTTTTCATGGTAAACTACCGGATCTTTGGCTGCACTAGTCCCTAGTTTATGTTTCTTGATTTTTTCACTTAATAAGGTTTTCGGGTTTTTTGAGGTATAAAAAAGGGTTTTATTATCTGCTGACCAGACAGGGTCCCCTTCGGTATTGGGAATACTATCTTTTAATAACTCCCCGGTCTCCAGATTCTTGATCAAAATAGTGTATTGGCGTCTGGAAACCTTATCGACCCCATAAGCAAGTAATTTATTGTCAGGACTTACGCTATAGCCTGTTGCGGCATAGTAAGGGAGATCTTTTGCCAGTTCATCAATATCAAGAAGAATCTCTTCGGGGGCTTCCAGTGTACCTTTCTTCCGGCAGAATTTATTGTATTGTTTACCTTCTTCAGTCCTGGAATAATAAAAATACCCATTTTTGAATACAGGAACTGATTCGTCTTTTTCCTTAATCCGGTCCTTCAGCTCTTTAAATAAGTTGGCTTGTAAGGTTTTTGTGCCACTCATCATGGTGTCGAGATAGGCATTCTCAGCATTTAGATAATCGATCGTTGCTGTACTGTCGGGACCCTTTTTAAAATAGTCGATCATCCAGTAATAGTCGTCAGTTACTGTATCTCCATGCAGAATTCGTTGTTTCGGCTTGATTTCAGCTATTGGTGCTTTTGCTGCGGGCCATTTATAAGTTTCCATTTTTGTATCTTTGTTTGTGCAGACCAGGTTAGACTGAGCTTATCATAAACAGAATAACTGATGTATGATGTTTATGTTATTTAATTTATCAGTACCGTGGTTAATGCAAAATAGGGATTAATTTTATAAACTATATATCATTATGGGTAAGATTTTTAACCGGAGTAATATTATCAATGGAGTACTGATTCTATTATTCCTGGTATTGATATTTGTTCCTCCTGCAAAAGCTCTTGTACTGGAAGGACTCATGAAGATTGGCTTTTTCAGACCTGATACTGCTGTAGTAGAAAAACAGGTGAATGCAGCAGGTGATCTTTCCGGGATTAAATTTAAAGATGTCGATGGGAAGCTTGTTGATCTTGGAGAATTGAAAGGTAAAGTCGTTTTTCTTAATTTCTGGGCAACATGGTGCCCCCCTTGCCTGGCTGAGATGCCAAGTGTAAATGCGTTGCATGAAAAATTTAAAAATGATAAAGATGTAATCTTTATTTTGGTAGATGCCGATAGCCAGCTGCCTAAGGCGCAGAAATTTATGGATA
The DNA here is from genome assembly GCF_014200605.1 of Pedobacter cryoconitis. Taxonomy (GTDB): domain Bacteria; phylum Bacteroidota; class Bacteroidia; order Sphingobacteriales; family Sphingobacteriaceae; genus Pedobacter; species Pedobacter cryoconitis_B. Next base: position 224,778 of record NZ_JACHCE010000002.1, read on the forward strand.
AAAAAGGCTATCAATTACCGGTGTATGCAGTAGCCAGTGATATTCCGGAAGTGCTTTTTAAAGGGTCATTACCTACCACAGTTGTTTTTGATAAAGAAGGAAGGATTTCATACAATGAATCTGGTGCTGCGAATTATGCAGACTCAAAATTTATTGATTTTATCAATAAGCTAAAAACAACCAATTAATAATTATCAATTTATAAACCCGTCTTAAAGGGATTTTTAAGAGAATAATCATGCAAGAACCATTTGATATTACCATAGGAGAAATTGACTACGCTATATTTCCCGAAGGAAACGATACTTACGTAGTTTTTAAAGACGGAAAAGAATACCGTCATATCCTTAAAGATACAGAGTCACAATGGCTGACATTGGATCCTGATACTGCATTGCCGCTGTTTGGAGAAGACGAAGAGGTTAATGCCATAGGAAGAGAAATTACAGCTTATGTCCCTGAAGAAGAAGATGAGGACGAAGAAACTGATGAGGAAGAAGAGGAATTATAAATTATAAAAAGATAGACAGGCTCTTTAAGAGCTTGTCTATCTTTTTATAATTTTAATCTTTTTCAGCATATTTCCATTTCTGGTAATTGTACCAATATATAATCCGGTAGATAAAGCAGAAAGGTCAAACTGAAACAACCCATTTGCCTCTTTGAGGTAAATCTTTTGGCCTGAAAGGTTATAAAGAGATAGCGTATAAGGCTCAAAGTCACCGCTAAGGATAGATAAGAAATCTATTACTGGATTTGGATAAGCCACAAAGTCATTTTCTTTCAGAAAATTAAGAGGTAAAATATCCGAAGGGATCTTGATCCCGTCATTGGTCTCCAAAGTCACCCTGTAGAACTGTATTCCCCGAACCAGGTTCTGGTCTGTCAGACTGTAACTCAGTAAACCGGAAGTAACAGCAGTTTCTGCCATTTGTGCAAACATACCAGGAGAAGTCTGTTTCTCCCAAATGATACGTTTCAGGTTATAGGTGGTACCGATCACCAGATCTAACTTACCAGCATCATTCACAATATTGGCCTGGAAAGTTCTTACATAACAGACTACACCCTGTGTCGTGTAATTCTTAGTCTCACTTTTTATTCCGGTAAAATCTGCACCATTTGCAGCAACAGTAAAGTATGGCGTTGCTATTTCAGACTTGTTAATGATCACAACAGTATCAGTAAGCTGTCTGATTGCCTTTAAAACATTATCCTTTAAATTGTAAAGTGTATAACCGGTAGCTGATGGCTGCGGTGACCAGTGAAACAAGACTTTATCTGCACAATTATAACCAACTTTGATGTCTTCGGGCGGGGAGACCACAAAAGATTCAGTAATAAACTCTTTTCCTCCCGTTTCCATCTTCAGCAGAGCCCTGGTGAATAGATTTGGGACAGTCCATTTAAAGAAAGAAGATGTGAAATTAATATTACTATTCAAAATAGTCCAGTTAACACCATTATCGTAGCTCACAGAGAGTTTTCCTGTCTGACCTGATAAAGTACTGCTCCACCTCACATAATTGTCCTGAGCGGCAAATATTGCAGCATCTTTTAAAGGAAAGGTCCAGTCAAAACTACCAATGGCTTTCATTTGATAAGCGACGCTAAAATCCTGCTTACCCTGTGTAACTGTTCTGCCTTTTACATGTATGGTGTAATTTCCGGCTGGTAAATTAGTTAAACTCACCTGCTGTACAGTATTGATATTGTCTATTCCTCTTTTAGCAGGCAGTGATAAAGAGTCTGCACTTGGATATGTGCTTAGTATCCAGGGCAAAATAACGGTACCCGCAGGGGTTTCCATTGATAAATCCAGGTGGTTTACAATTCCCTGTACATTGTTAATTGCTGCCGGCGGATCGACCCAGGCCAGTGTAACTTTGAGTTCCTGCTGGTTTGCCGGAACCTGTAATTGGAATGTATAGTCCTGCTGATTGTTAACTGTCCCCGTTCTAAATCTGTTTTCCAGGATAGTCTGTATCGCCTGTAAAGCATTTAGTTTCCCAAAGCCAGTGACATAGTCAACCTGTGGGGTGCCTATATCATCCGCAGAATTTACAAAAACACTCTTTACAATTGCCTGAGATGGCTGTTTTCCAAATAGACTCTTATATTTTTGCTGAAAAATAGCGACAGTCCCGGAGGTTAATGCAGCAGCACCTGAGGTACCATCCTGACCCAAAGCGACTATTTCTGGTTTAACCCTTCCATCATAAGCGGGGCCCCGGCTGCTTCGTGGCTCCGGAATATCTTCCAGGCCAATTCCTCCTATTACAATCACGTTTTTTGCAGTTTTAAAGTTGCCGGTTATATTGGCCCAAAGAGGAATGTTTTTATAGATTCCATCAGGCGGAGTAATCAGACCTGAATTTCCTGCTGAAAAAATATGGATAATAGTATCTGATTCGAATACCTGTTTATCATAAGCGGCAGCCTGCATGCCGTAAAAATTATCTACGCCAAGTCCATAAGAGTGATTTTGTACATTGACTTTGTATTGGTTCAGTTCTTTAATGTCATCAGGCATCAGATCGTCATTGTTTTTCCTGTAATCCGAAGCCGTTAAAGATGCAAAAGGAGCTGCCCCCTGTCCAAGGATATAAGTATTTCCTCTGCCTGTAGCCAGTGTTGCCATATTGGTCGCATGGTCATCTACAACGGGTGCATTAGACGGAGAAGCAACGATGTTTCCAACCAGATCTATATCAGTCTTATCAAACATCTGTTCTTTAATAGATAATGTAATGCCTTTTCCGTTAATATCAGGATAGCGCAGTTGTACCGCAGCAATTTCGTTCACAGAAAGATCCAGATCTTTAATCAGCGCTTCGTCTTTAGCTACCTGAATGATATCTGCAAATAAGACGTCTTCCGATTGCAGGATGGGCATGAGCTCATTCATTTGAATACTGGCAGTAATGATATGGTTGTTCTGATCTAACGTATAAGATTTTAATCCGGTGAGCAGGGCCGGGACAGTCAATGTTTGTGGGTTTATTGCAATCCTTATAGTAAATAGCTTATTCTGAGTTAAATATTGTTCATAGAGCCGGCTTAATTTGTCGCTCGCTTTCCATAAAGAGTTCGCTTTTGACTGAGAAATAATTAAGGAACTGAATTTTGCCGCTGTCTTTTCCGGGATAATGATATGATTCAAAGAAAAACTGCGCAAAGGTTTTAGTTCCTGAAACTCAGCAGCGGTCAAAGGACGGGAAAGCTCTACAAGTAAGAGGTTTACACCATTTATCCTTGAATTTCCTGCAGTAGAGCTGTATTTGTGGAAAATATCTTTTTTTTCTGCTACCGATAAATTTTGTGCTTTTGCAGCTGTGTTGCAAAGAAAAATTATAATTAAAGCATATTTTATTTTGAAACTCACAATATTTTGAAATTAAAAATTTGTTTATGGTTAAAATTATATATAATTTTAGATTAACCTATTAGTTCACAAACATTCTACCTAAAAAACTAACTTAATGAAAAAATTTAACTTATTCTCGCTTGCCGTGGCCGGCATGCTTGCGCTCTGCGTTTTCGGATGTCAGAAAAAAGACGCTGCTACTACAGCGACAGCAAACCAAGATGAAATTTCAGCAGCAACTAAATCTCAGATTACCAGTCTGGGTTTCAGTACTGAAAATGCAAGAAAAGTAGCTGGCGGTTACCTTGTTGAAGGTGACATCCTTTTAAGCGAAGCAAATCTTACTGAAAAAGCAGAAACTGCACATTTAAGTGTTGCTGAAACCGAGCAATACAGAACCACTAATTTAGTCAAAGCATTACCAAGAGTAATTACCATTTCTGTAACTAACCTACCTGCAGTTTATGGAAACGCTGTTGATGCAATGATTACCAGATACAACAACTTAGGCTTACGTTTTACATTTCAACGTGCAGCTGCAGGAACTACTGGTCAAATTAATGTAATTGGCTTTAACGAAGGTCCTTCTGGTGGTTATATCACTTTAGGTTCATCAGGTTTCCCAACTGCATCTGGTAATCCATACAGCGAAATTAAAATGAATACTAATCCGGCGGCTTACGGTGCTAATCCTAACCTTTTATATCTTACTTCAGTTTTACAGCATGAGGTTGGACATTGCATTGGTTTCCGCCATACTGACTACTCTAACAGAGCTTATAGCTGTGGTGGAACAGCAGTAAACGAAGGTCAGAGTAATGTGGGTGCAATCCAGATCCCAGGTACTCCATCAGGACCAGATGCAGCATCATTTATGTTAGCTTGTTCTAACGGCGGCGACAGAACCTTCAATGCTAATGATGTAAAAGCAATCAATTATTTATACAAATAAAATATCTAACCACTAGATTTTTTGTGAATTAAAGGCTTTAAGCCCGGTGATAACTATTGCCGGGCTTAGTCTGTTTAAGATTTTCTGATTAAAATTATATTATGTATTGATAGTCAGTTAATTATGTAAATTTAAATTTGTTTTTGGTTAGAATTATATATAATTTTAGCTTACCTATGACTTATTAATCATCTACCTAAAATTAACTTAATGAAAAAACTGAATTTATTGTCATTTGCCCTTGTGGGGGTAATGACCCTGTGCATTTTTGGATGCCAAAAAAAAGATGCCTCAACTACTTCAACTGCTAGTCAGGACCAGATTTCTGCAAGCACAAAATCTCAAATCAGTAATCTGGGCTTCAGTACCGAGAATGCCCGCAAAGTAAAAGGAGGATACCTTGTAGAAGGTGATATTCTTCTTACTGATAAAAACCTGAATGAAAAAGCAGTGACCAGTCACTTAAGTATTGCCGAAACAGAGCAGTACCGGACCACAAATCTGGTTAGCGGCTTACCAAGAGTAATCACAATCTCTGTAACTAATTTACCTGCTGTTTATGGAAATGCTGTAGATGCAATGATCACCAGGTATAATAACCTGGGCTTGCGCTTTACTTTCCAGCGTGCAGCATCAGGTACTACTGGTGATATTGATGTGGTTGGTTTTAATGAAGGTCCTTCTGGTGGTTATATCACTTTAGGCTCATCAGGTTTCCCATATGGAGGTGATCCTTATAATGAAATCCAGATGAATACAAACCCTGCTGCTTATGGTTCAAACCCTAATTTGGGCTATCTGACTTCTGTTTTACAGCATGAGGTTGGACACTGTATCGGACTTCGTCATACTGACTATTCAAACAGAGCTTATAGCTGCGGCGGTACTGCTGTGAATGAAGGACAGAGTGATGTTGGTGCGATCCGTATTCCTGGTACGCCATCAGGACCAGATGCAGCATCATTTATGTTGGCCTGTTCAAACGGATCTGACAGGACTTTCAACGCTAATGATAAAATTGCTTTAAACTACCTGTATAAATAATAATTAAAAACCATAGATAATTTATGAGTCATGGCTTTGAAGCCCGGCATTAATTTGCCGGGCTTTTATAGGTTGTTAACCCGCCCAGTTGTTTCTGTCCAGACTGCGGTAATGTATTGCTTCTGCTAAATGCTCCATCTCGATGTTTTTACTGCCGGCCAGATCAGCAATAGTTCTTGAAACCTTTAAAATCCGGTCATAAGCGCGGGCAGATAAGCCTAATTTCTCCATTGCCTTTTTAATGAGCAGAAGGCTTTCCTGATTGACCGTGCATAATTTCCTTACCATATTTGAACTCATCTGTGCATTGTAATGTAAACCCATATGGGCTGCAAAACGTGTTTCTTGTGTCAAGCGGGCTTTAATTACCCTTTTTCTGATGATCACGCTTTTCTCCGAAGGATTCAGTGAAGAAAGTTCATTAAAATTTACAGGTGTTACCTCCACATGTAAATCTATTCTGTCCATTAGCGGGCCGGAAATCTTACTGAGATATTTCTGCACTATACCAGGTGAACAGGTACAGTCTTTTTCAGGATGGTTAAAAAAGCCACAGGGACAGGGGTTCATCGAAGCAATCAGCATAAAGCTGGCAGGATAATCTACGCTTAAGCGTGCTCTGGATATAGTTACCTTCCGGTCTTCGAGTGGCTGTCTCATCACTTCGAGTACTGATCTTTTAAATTCGGGCAATTCGTCAAGAAATAGAATACCATTATGTGCGAGCGATATTTCTCCTGGCTGAGGATTGCTGCCACCGCCAACCAAAGCTACATCAGAAATGCTGTGATGCGGGCTGCGAAAAGGTCTTTCTGTCATTAATGATTCTGCAGCATTTAACTTACCGGCTACAGAGTGAATTTTAGTAGTTTCGAGTGCTTCTTCTAAATTTAAAGGCGGTAAAATGGTGGGTAAACGTTTGGCCAGCATTGTTTTCCCTGCACCGGGTGGCCCGATAAGAATCACATTATGCCCTCCGGCAGCAGCAATTTCCAGCGCCCTTTTAATACTATCCTGTCCTTTGACATCAGAAAAATCATGGTCATAGGAACTTATGTTTCTTAAAAATTCTTCTTTTGTATTAACCTTTACGGGTGTAAAGATTTTTTTTTCATTGAAAAAGGCGACCAGGTCAGTAAGATGATGCATGCCATAAACCAGTAAGTCATCTACTACAGCAGCTTCTCTGGAATTATCCGCAGGTAAAATAAAACCTTTAAAGCCAGCTTTCCTGGCTTGTATCGCAATAGAAAGCGCACCTTTTACGGGCTGTATCCCGCCATCCAGCGAAAGTTCTCCTGCAATGATAAATTCATGTACCCTTATGTGGGCTAATTGTCCTGAAGCCGCTAAAATGCCGGCGGCAATTGGGAGATCGTAAGAGGTTCCCTCTTTCCGGATATCTGCAGGCGACAAATTAACCACAATTTTTTGTCTGGGCATCTTTAAACCCGAAGCCTGGATTGCGCTTTCTATTCTTTTAAGACTTTCCTTAACGGCATTGTCAGGTAATCCTACGATATGATATTTATTTCCGCTGCTAATACTGACTTCAATAGTGATAGTTAAAGCATTGACACCAAAGACTGCGCTGCCGTAAGTTTTAATGAGCATAGTGATTTACGATTAGTACGTAAATTTAATCCCATAATAAGCCTTATAGGTTAAAAAAGATAGGGCATAAAAAAAACCGGATTGAGAGCCCGGTTTTTTAAAGATCAGAAAAGGTGTTATTACATTCTTCCCTGTGGCATTTTAGGCATACCGCGCATCATTTTTGCTGCGGCCGCAGGATTAGAAAACTGTTTCATCACCTTACGCATATCCTCAAACTGTTTAATCAGTTTGGTTACTTCTTCTATTTTATTACCAGAACCTTTAGCAATACGTAAACGTCTGCTTTGCTGAATGCTGTCTGGATTTTCGCGTTCGTACTTCGTCATAGACTGAATAATCGCTTCCACATTTTTGAAAGCATCATCTTCAATCTCTACGTTTTTCATCATTTTACTCACTCCGGGAATCATGCCCATCAGGTCTTTCATATTACCCATTTTCTTGATCTGCTGAATCTGGTTATAGAAATCGTTGAAGTCAAATTTATTCTTACGGATTTTCTTTTGAAGTTCTGCAGCTTCTTTCTCGTCAAACTGCTCCTGAGCACGCTCAACAAGGGAAACAACGTCACCCATTCCCAAAATACGGGAAGCCATTCTGTCTGGATAGAAAACGTCAAGCGCTTCCATTTTTTCACCAGTACCTACAAATTTAATAGGCTTGTTTACCACAGACTTAATAGATAAAGCCGCACCACCGCGGGTATCACCATCAAGTTTTGTCAGTACAACACCTGTAAAATCTAATCTGTCGTTGAATGCTTTAGCTGTATTAACCGCATCCTGTCCGGTCATGGCATCAACTACGAACAGGATTTCATGCGGTTTAGTATGCAATTTCACATCTGCAATCTCATTCATCATCTGTTCGTCTATCGCTAAACGACCAGCTGTATCAATGATAATTACATTGTGATGTTCTTTCTTTCCTTGTTCAATCCCTTCAAGCGCGATAGCTACAGGGTCTTTAGAATCTTTGTTCGCGTAAACAGGAACGCCAATCTGCTCACCCAATATCTGCAGCTGATCAATTGCCGCAGGACGATAAACGTCACCAGCTACCAGTAAAGGCTTTTTACCTTTACTTTTCAGGTAATTTGCCAGTTTTCCGGAGAAGGTTGTTTTACCCGCACCATTCAGACCAGCAATTAATATGATCGTAGGATTTGTTTTTAAGTCTAATTCTTTGACCTCACCACCCATCAGTTCCTTCAGCTCATCGTTCATTACTTTAGTAAGTAATTGTCCCGGAGAAACCGCAGTAAGTACATTCAGGCCTAATGCCTTTTCCTTAACCTCGTCAGTAAAGCTTTTAGCAGTTTTAAAATTTACATCGGCATCCAGTAAAGCCTTACGAATTTCCTTCATGGTCTCAGCCACGTTGATCTCTGAAATGCTTCCCTGACCCTTTAGAACTTTAAATGCCCGGTCTAGTTTATCCTGTAAATTTTCAAACATGTTTTATTAATTGATAGTCAATTAGTTAATGTATAATGGTAGAAGAATACAAAGTTGCAAACATTTTTAATAACAATCAACATTAAAATAGGATGCAAAAGTATTTAGCGCGGGAATATAAACATAACCCCCATAGCCAGTGACTGGCTGCCCTGAATTTTGGAACTTATTGTTTTATCATATATTCCAACCCCATTCAGTGTAACATTCATAAACCTGTTAACTTTAGTAGTTAAAGTCACATCCAGTCTGTGTTTCATGTTTTCGACCTCATCATAAGGAACAAAAACATAGTATCTGCTTTTCAGGTTTACGTTATGAAAAATATCCTTTTCAAAGTTAACAGTGACCTGGAAAGCCAGGTCATTTTTAAAAGTTTTTCCTACAGGAACCCCATAAAAATCAGTTTTCTGGTTAGTAGGGTTTGCAGCTGCATCGGCTGCAGCCAATTCCTTATTATCCAATACGAAAGTTTGTTTTGCAGCACCCGTACCAAATTGAGTAGAGAAATACTTACTTGGCTTATACTCAAAACCGAATGATTCTGTTAAATAGCCCGGAGACATGAATTTAGAAATAAGTACACCGCTTTCAACGCCATTATTTGTTGAATAAGAATATCCGCTGTCAAATTGTGACTCAAAAGTAACCTGGGTAAATAAATTCCAGTTTTTAGAGATCTTAAATGCACCGGTATTATTCCAGAATATCCGGTCATTCGTTTTCTTTTGTAACTGACCTTTGTTCCTTATTTTTCCGTAACGCAGATCAACCTCAGATAAATAACTATAGTTTTCTTTTTTATATTCAGCTTTGTAGTTGATCAATCCTTCGACAGCCAGCGAATTTACCCCGCCTCCACTCCAGTTATTACTGAATGAAGATTGATTCACATTGATTCCGATTGCTGTTTTGTTCTTCCAGTAATTGACCTTAGAACTCACAATCAATGGCTTAATCTCTACCGGCTTAAACACGATAATGCCTTTCAGGGACGGCATCGGGCTTTTCTTTAGCTTAAGATCGAAATCCTTAATCGGAATTGGAACTGTATCTATCTCTTGTGCACTTACTTGTGCTGAAACTGCAAATACAAATAGTAAACATGCGTATAAACCTCTCATTGGTACAAAGAAAAGAAAAATGTTCTTAGGATTTAGCATAAATATTTAATCCTTGAATACAGTCTCCTGTTTTACAGCTATTTCATGTCCTGAGGAGGAAAAGAAAGGCCTTTCTATAGCAGAACCAGTTACCTTATGGCTGTGCAATTTTGATCGTCGGAAGTGGCTGCAGCCTGAATGCTTTCGGATTGCGCTTGTAAGAAGCATAATTGTTTTTCAGAAAAACAATGAAAGCATAATCAGAAGCCGCCAGTACAAAATCGTAACTAGGGCGGTACTGTTGCATAAAATCTTTAAGTTCAAAGTCCTTGATCCTTAAAACACGGCCTACAAAAGCTGCATTATATCTGTAATCGATAATTTCTTCTTTATAATCTCTTTCCAGGATAGCCTGCAGATGTCTGGCATTTTTACCTTTTCTACTCAGTAAGTTGTAAATCGCATCTATTCCTAAACCGACACCTCTTGAATTTAAATTCAGCAGATCTTTAGAACTTCCCAGGTCTGTAGCATATTTAAATTCTCTGGTCCGCTGATCGTAGCGTTGTTTTGGAGAAAGGGAACTCCCGATAATAGAAACCTCCTTGAGTTGAATGGCAAGAGGTTTTAGTTGAAAAAACATCGCGCCGCCTTTGTAAATAACGGTATCTAAACCATAACCCTGACGCACGGCAAATAAAGTATCACCAACAACTGCCTGCAGGGTGAACTCACCTTTGCTATTGTTATAGATACCATCATCGTTATGGGAATTGTATATATATACGGTAGCTAAACGCTGCTTAGATACTTTGTCTATGACAAATCCCTGTACCGATTTCTTTTGTGCCATAGCAATGCCACAAAACAAGCAACAGAAAAGAAATAAAATAGTAGGTTTCATTGAGAAGCAAAAATACAAATAAGACGAAGCTAAATGGCTTATATTAACATTATTTAACTACTATTAGCTTCTGTCCGATTTTCACTCCTTCGTCTGTAAGGCCATTCAGGGACTTTAATTCATCAACAGTCATATTATATCTTTTGGAGATATTATACATAGTATCTCCTTTTTGTACGGTATAGTTAGGATCAGTTGTATTGATGATCTGTTTCGATACAGGTGTTTCTACAGGTGCGAATTTCTTTGTTTCCTTAGGGATGTTTGCATTGATCTCTGTAAAAACACGGTCTTCACGTTTAATCTTATCCTTTTCTGATTCCGACTGATCGTACTGATGTAAATTATATTTTTCAATCATATTGATCAGCATATCCGGATACCTTGGATTTGTTGCATAACCAGCCTGTTTTAAGCCTTTTGCCCAGTTCTGATAATCATTCTTATCAAGCTCAAATAACGCGCTATAGCGTTTACGCTTTAAAAACTCAGAGTGATCCTTATAAGATTCTCTGGCATCTTTATAAACCCTGAAACAGTCGTTAGCTTTATCATCATCCTTATAATATGCTTTTCCTCTCCATTCTGCTGTACATTTAATCCCAAAGTGGTTATTTGCATATTTGGCCAGGCTGCTGTTTCCACTGCCAGATTCGATGATGCCCTGTGCAAGTGTGATACTTGCAGGGATACCATAAGTATTCATTTCTTCAATGGCCACACCCTTAAAAGCTTCGATATAGCTTAACGTATTATAGTCAGTAAAATTCGGATTAGCTTTATTGGCAGCTTTTTCAATCTGCACGTTATTCCGGTGATACTTTCTCGTTTTACACGAGGATAAAAAGACGATCGCTATAGCGAAGAGTAAGAATGTGTGTTTCATTAAAGCTTGATTTTTTGCCCTGGTTTAAGCGCTGATCTCTTCAATCCATTTTTGCGCATCAGTGTGGTAGAAGAAGTACCATGTGATTCTGCAATTTTATTCAGGTTGTCCCCTTTTTTAACTGTATATAATTTAATGGAAGCACGGTGATGTTTAGCCTTATAATGACGGCTATGTTTCTTTTTTAAGCTAACAGGAGCAACTTTTACAGGCTCTACATAGTCATCAGGTCTGTCATCATACTGGTATAATTCGTACTTGTTGATGATTGCGATCACTTGTTTTGCCCAGGTCCTGCTTCGTGCATAACCACCACGCTGAATCCCTTTTGCCCATGCCGCATAATCATACTGGTCACACTCGTCAAATAATTTGCTGAAAGAAGATTTGTTTTGTAATACTTCTACGAAATTATCATAAGATTCATCTGCACTTTCAAAATCACGGTAAGAAGAATTGATCTGAGCATTGCTATTTGATCCTTTGATGCCGAAATGATTATTTAAATGACGGGCGATTTTGCTTTTACCAGCTGCAGATTCGTGAATAGCGACCGCTAAAATTACACTTGCCGGTACATCGTACTCTCTCATTAATTCTTGTGCGTGATCTGTGTGTTCTTCAACGTAAGCAGTAACAGTCTGGCTTTGGGCAGCTGAGCCCAGTAAAATTAGTGCCAGCCAAATCAGCATTAGTTTTTTTGTTATCATATTTTATTTTTTTCTGATGATAAACAAGCCATCCCTGACAGGTAAGATTAATTTCTCAACCCTGTCATCTCCAGCGACTTTATCATTAAAAGTACTAATATTAACGGTATCTCTGTCTTGTTGGAGTGTTAGTACTTTTCCACTCCACAACACGTTATCAACAATGATCAGCCCGCCTGGTCTCACTCTGTCAAAGATGAGGTCATAATAGGTGCCATTGTTTTTCTTATCTGCATCAATAAAAACAAGATCAAAAGTCTCATTTAATCCATTAATGGTTTGGGTGGCATCACCCATGATATATTTTATTTGTGAATTATAAGGGGAATCTGCAAAATAGCCGCGCACACGGTCTTCCAGTTCCATGTTTTTGTCCAGTGTATAAATAATGCCGTCATCGGCCAATCCTTCTGCCATGCATAAAGTCGCATAACCGGTAAAGGTGCCAATTTCAAGAATACGTTTAGGGGTGATTAACTTACTTAACATGCTTAAAACACGTCCCTGGTAATGTCCGGAAAGCATTCGCGGCATTAAAACCTTGAGATTGGTTTCCCGGTCAATCCGCTGTAGCAATTCGGATTCCGGTTCGCAGAAATTTAGCAGTAAAAGTTGTAAGTCGTCTTTAATCAGGCTCATGTAATGTTCTATAAACGGTGTTCTTCCATGAAATATTGTAAAATAATTGTTGCAGCGATCGTATCTACCCTTTCTTTATTACGGCGGTCCTGTTTTTTAAGGCCACTCTGCATGATGGTCTGATGGGCAAGTTTAGAAGTAAAACGTTCGTCAACCCAGTGCTGCGGGATATCCGGGAAGTTTTTTTTCAGCGTCGTGGAAAAACCTCTGACATGCTGTGCTGATTCGGATGGCGTGCCATCCATTTGTTTAGGCTCACCAATCACAAAGGCTTCTACCTGTTCAGTCAGCAGATATTTTTTCAAATATTCGACAATATCTTTTGGGTGTATGGTATCCAGTCCTGTAGCAATAATTTGCAGGGGATCTGTAACGGCGATGCCGATACGTTTGGTACCATAATCAAATGCGATAATACGGGGCATAGCTGCAAAGATTGTTATAAATTTACTATTTTGCACCAAATGCAGTTTAAAGAGATCGTCGGACAAGAGGAAATTAAGCGTCAGCTGATACAGACAGTTGTTGAAAACAGGGTAAGTCATGCTCAGTTATTTCTCTCTGCCGAAGGCACTGGGGCTTTACCTCTTGCTATTGCTTATGCGCAGTATATCAATTGTTTAGATAAGTCGGCTACAGATAGCTGTGGCGTTTGTTCGTCTTGTCGCAAGTACGAAAGATACATTCATCCCGACTTACATTTCTCTTATCCATTTTTTGCATCGAAGGATGTTAAAATTGCTGTCGATGTACTGGAAGAATGGAGAACAATGCTTTTGGCAGACCCATATTTCGATCTTGACATCTGGAGACAACAGCTAAGTGCCGATAATAAACAGGCAAATATAAATATTGCCGAATGTCACGATATCATTAAGAAATTAAGCTATAAAGCTTTTGAGGCAGAGACGAAGGTTTTAATTATGTGGCTCCCTGAATATCTGGAAAAAGAAGGGAATTCGCTGTTGAAAATTATTGAAGAACCACCTGCTAATACTTTATTCTTATTGGTGGCCAATAATCAGGAGCATATCCTTTCCACTTTGCTGTCAAGAACGCAAATTGTTAAAATTCCCAAACTTTCTTCGCAAACGATAGAAAACTATCTGATCGGCAATAACAATATTTCCGGAGAACAGGCATCGACTTATAGTTTTCTGGCTGATGGCAATTTAATTGAGGCTAAATTGCAGGTTGCCCAGTCTCATAATGACAATGCAGAGGTTTTTGCAGAATGGTTACGAATGGGTTATGGTAATAAGGTGCTGGATCTGGTGAATTTTGTAGATCAGGCTGCAACCTGGGGAAGAGAAAATCAAAAGAATTTTTTAAAATACGGTATCAGCTTTTTAAGGGAGTGCAGTTTGCTAATGAGCGGAGCAGATAGTTTAGTGAAATTGCCGGCCAGAACACTCGATACGGCACAAAAGTTAAGTAAACACGTGCTTGATCTGAATATGGCTTCTGCTATTATTACAGAGCTGGAGCAAGCACATTATCATATAGAACGTAACGCTAATCCGAAAATACTATTTTTAGATGTATCTTTACAATTAGTAAAAATAATCAAGTTTAAAACGCTCCCGAAAGGGACTCAACATATATACAATTAGTTATGGGATGTGGAAGTTGTTCTACAGGTGGCGGTTGCGCCCCCTCAGGCTGCAAAAGTAATGGCTCATGCCTTACCGGAGGTTGTCAGAAAATGGAAGTTTACGATTGGCTGTCTAATCTTGACATGCCTTCTAATTATAAACCTTTCGAGGTTATAGAGGTTAAATTCAAAGGTGCGAGAAAAGAATTTTATCTGAATACTGATAATATTTATCTGGAAATCGGGGAACTGATTGCCGTAGAAGGATCTACTGGCGGATATGATATAGGCCATGTCTCTTTAACCGGAGAATTGGTAAGGATGCAGATGAAACGCCGTAAAACACCAATGGATCAGGTTACCCGTAAAGTCTACAGAAAGGCCACAGAGGCCGATGTAGATAAGTGGAAACTGGCCAAAGATCTGGAGTGGGAAACTATGCATAAAGCCCGTACACTGGCTCTTGATTTGCGTCTTTCCATGAAAATCAGTGATGTGGATTATCAGGGTGATAAAACTAAAGCAACTTTTTTCTATACTGCCGAAGGGCGGGTAGATTTCAGGGAACTGATCAAGAAAATGGCCGAAACTTTCCGGATAAGGATTGAAATGAGGCAAATTGGAATGCGTCAGGAAGCAGGAAGATTGGGTGGAATTGGTTCATGCGGCCGTGAATTATGCTGTTCTACCTGGTTAACTAATTTCAAGACAGTATCTACTGCGGCAGCAAGATATCAAAACCTTTCTTTGAACACGTTAAAACTTGCCGGACAATGCGGTAAACTGAAATGCTGTCTGAATTATGAGCTGGATACCTATCTTGATGCTTTAAAGGATATCCCGGATCGCGTAGAAAACCTTCAGACTGAAATTGGTACTGCGCGTCATCAGAAAACGGATATTTTTAAGAAATTAATGTGGTTCAGTTACCCGAATCAGGAAGACTGGATCCCATTGAAAGTAGACCGTGTAAAAGAAATCATGGCGATGAACAAAAAAGGTCAGAAACCGGTTAATTTAAAAGATGAAGCGGTAGAGCTGGCAACAACTGTTTTTGTTGAAAAAACACCTGATTATGAAAATGTGGTTGGTCAGGATAGTTTAACACGTCTGGATGATAAACCAAAGAATAAAAACGCAAGAAATAACAATAACAGGAATAAAAATAATAATCCAAACCGGCCTGAGCGTAATGTTAAGCCAGGACAACCAGCAGTAAAGGCCGGGCAACCTGCTGTGAAACCAAATCAGGGTGGCGTAAAGGCGGGACAACCCGGAGTTAAACCAGGTCAGCCAGGTGTTAAACCCGGGCCTCAAGGACAAAAGGCAGCTCAGTCTAATCAAAAACCTGTAGAAAACAGAAAAAATCAAGAGGTAAAGAAAGCTCCGGAAGCTGTCAAAACGGAAGATGGAGAAGTTGTTAAAGCCCCTTCTGCAAGCAGGAATAACAGGTCAAGGAATAACCGCAGACGTAACAAACCAACGGATAAGCCAAAGAATGAAGAAAATTAAACTTTTTGTATGCTTATTTTTCAGTGTGCTGGCAACAGGGCTGATGGGATGTAATACAAATAACCTGATTGATACGAATGAAGAAATGCCTCAGCGTAACTGGAGCTATGTGAATAAGATTAAAGGCATTGCAGAGATTAAAGATCCTGCAAAACCTGTTTCCCTTCGTTTTAAGCTCAGACATACTGCAGATTACAGGTATTCTAATATTTATATTTTAATGACTTTAAGCGGGCCTGGGTTGCCTAAAATTACCCGGCGTTATGAATATAAGCTTGCTGAGTCAGACGGACAGTGGTTGGGTAAAGGATCCGGTAACTTATATACTTATGTTCTTCCTTTATTAACGAATTATAATTTTCCGGCTTCCGGGAAATATAATATTGAGATAGAGCAAAACATGCGTGATAATCCGTTAAAGGAAATCAGTGATGTTGGCATCATGGTTTCTGGAATCCCAGAAAAATAAAGTCAGAATTTATTGCTGTTTATAGAAAAATCCGGTTGTGCAGACAGCCGGATTTTTTTATAGAATTATGGCGTTTTCTGGTAGTTTGGTAAGGTTACTATGGCAGATCTGAGACTTGTCTTATCCCTATAAAATTGGTAATAATTGCTCCAGGGCCATTCCTCTGGAACCCTTTAGTAAGACGAGGCTATCTTTTATAGGGTTATCTTTAAGCCAGCGCTCTGTATCTTGCGGGGTGTTAAAAAACAGACCTTCAAACTGATCTTTAAAGGCGTAAAAATACTTGCCAATAAAAATAACGGTATCCAGTCCTGATTTTTCAGCCAGAGCTGCTATTTCCTCATGCTGTTTTTCTGTTTCCGGTCCTAATTCAAACATATCACCTATAATGGCTACTTTATTTTTAGCATTTAGTATAGAGATATTACCTAATGCAGCAGCCATACTGCTTGGATTCGCATTATAGAAGTCACAAATAACCGTATTCGTAGCTGTTTTGGTTAGTTGTGAACGGTTATTATTAGGGAAATATCCCGTTAAACCCTGATTGATCTGGTCGGGGCTAAGCTCAAAGAAGGAAGCAATACAGATTGCCGCCAGAATATTTTCAAAATTATAGGCCCCTGTCAGGTTTGCTTTAACCTGGAATATTTGTTCTTGTTTTTTCCAGGCCAGTTCAATCAGCGGATCTGACTTTAATAACTGCCCGGTAACCGCATTTTCTCCGGCTGTTCCATAATAAACAAGATGAGTTAAACCTGCGGCAATGCTCATTTCTATAATATAAGGATTGTCACGATTGATAAAAGCAATACCATCTGTGTTTTTCAGGTGACTGAACAATTCGGCTTTACCCTTTTTAACACCTTCAAATCCACCAAATCCATCTAAATGCGCCATACCTATGTTGGTGATCATTCCATGGGTTGGCTGGGCAATGGTACATAAAAACTCAATTTCTTTCTGGTGATTTGCTCCCATTTCAATTATTGCAATTTCTGTATCCTTTGAAATTGACAGGATTGATAATGGAACACCAATATGATTATTCAGATTTCCTTTTGTAGCAAAGGTTTTATATTTTTCTGAAAGTATTGCATTGATCAGTTCTTTAGTTGTAGTTTTTCCGTTACTTCCAGTAAGGCCAATAACAGGAATATGTAGCTGTGACCTGTGGTGGCGGGCTAAATCCTGTAAAGCAGTCAATACATCCGGGACTAAAATACACTGCTCATTTAACTTGTAGTCTGCATTGTCTATAACAGCGAATGCCGCACCCTGTTTCAAAGCTTCAGCTGCAAAAGTGTTGGCATCAAAATGCTCTCCTTTTAAAGCGAAGAATAAACAGCCTGCACTAATCTTCCTGGTATCCGTACAAATAATTGCATTTGACAGGTAGTGCTGATAAATAGATTCAATCTGGGACATAGCTGATGAGGTTGTTGGTATAATTGTGGGTAAAATTACATTATGGATTACAAACAAAAAATATTCTTTAGTACTTTGGTGTTAAGATTAGTTTGAAATTAATCAATCTTAATTAAACAGGACTAAGAACCTGATAAGCCCAGCCTGCTAAAACATATACCCTAATGAAAAAAAGTATACTCTCATTTTTATCATTGTTGTTCTGCTTTACGGTTATTCAGGCACAGGTGAAATCTCCGGATGCTTTTTTAGGTTATCCTTTGGGAACAAAATTTACCGCACATTATCAGATTCTTGCTTATTTTAAATATCTGGCAGGCACAGACAGTAATATTAAACTGATCAGTTACGGTAAAAGCTATGAGAACCGGGAGCTAGTAGTTGCTGTAGTCTCTTCCAAAGAGAATATGGAGAACCTGGAACAGCTTAGAAAAAATAATTTGGGTTTAAGTAAGGCAGAAGGCGGACAGGTAAATATTAATAAGCAGCCTGCAATTTTGTGGTTGAGCTATAATGTTCATGGAAATGAAGCAAGTTCATCAGAAACCGCAATGAGAATGCTTTATAATTTAGCTGAAGGTGTAAACAGGCAGGCAAAAGACTGGCTGAAGAATACGATTGTAATTATTGACCCTTGTCTGAACCCTGATGGAAGAGAACGATACGTTAACTATTATAATTCAGTAGCAGGGCTTATGCCTGATGTAAGCCCTCTTTCCAGAGAGCATTATGAACCCTGGCCCGGAGGCCGTCCAAATCATTATTATTTCGATCTTAACCGGGATTGGGCATGGCAATCACAAGTTGAAACCAGGGCGCGTGTAGCTTTGTATCATCAATGGATGCCAGAAGTACATATAGATTTTCATGAACAAAGTTACAATGAGCCTTATTACTTTGCTCCTGCAGCCGAGCCTGTACACCAGGATATCACCGCTTTTCAGCGTGAATTTCAAATTATAGCAGGAAAGAATAATGCCCGGTATTTTGATAAAAACGGATGGCAGTACTTTACAAAAGAGCGGTTTGATTTATTATATCCTTCTTATGGAGATACTTACCCATTATATAATGGTGCGATTGGAATGACATATGAGCAGGGCGGAATAGGTGCAGGATTAGCTGTCGTTATCGCAAATGGAGATACGCTGACTTTAAAAGACCGCATTAATCATCATCTGACCACCGGGCTGGCTACATTAGAAACAGTATCTGAGAATGCTTATAGACTTGTCGCTGAATTTAAAAAATATTTTTCGCAGGCAGCAGCTTATCCTCCTGGATTATATAAAACCTATGTTGTAAAAGCTGATAATCTGAGCAGGATGAAAAAAATGGCTGTCCTGTTAACAAAGAATAATATCAAATATGCATTTGGCGGAGATAAAACAATGACAGGTTTTAATTTTGCGACAAAGAAGACGGTTCTTTTCAGGGTTGGAAGAAATGATATGGTCATTAACCTTAAACAGCCGGCATCAGTTTTGGCCAACGTACTTTTTGAACCTCAGACTGTCGTAACAGATTCGAATACTTATGATATTACAGCCTGGGCATTGCCTTATGCTTATAATCTGAGTGCTTATGGCTGTAAAGAACTTTTTAATGGTGAATTTCCTGATCTTGAACCCAAAAAGGATAGTGCTGTGGTGCTGACAAAACCTTATGGCTGGATTTTATCCTGGGACGCAGTCGAAGATGCACAGGTTTTAATCGCGCTGCACCGGGCTAATATTAAGGTACGTATTGCCGAACAGGCTTTTACTGTAGGTGGTAAAATTCATCAGGCAGGGTCATTGCTGGTTTACAGGGCTGAAAATGAGAAGCTCAACAAGTTAATTGAGACAGATATTATTGCGTTTTCCAGAAAATTCAGGAAAGCATTTATCCCAATATCCACCAGCTATGTGGAAAAGGGAAAAGATTTTGGTTCTTCTGTGTATCCTTTACTTCCTGTTCCAAAAGTTACTATGGTTGCGGGGACTGATATTTCTTCTCAGAGTTTTGGAGAGGTTTGGCATTTCTTTGAACAGGAATTGAATTATCCGCTGAACATCATCACAGAGCAGAATATAGGAAGTCTGGATCTGGCTGCGACAAATGTTTTGATTTTGCCTGACGGGGCTTATGCACGCAGAAATATGGAAAAACTGGAAGACTGGATTAATCTGGGTGGAAAAGTAATTTTAATGGAGGACGCGATTTCGAGTGTTGCAGGGGTTAAGCCTTTTGATATTAAAAAAAAGGAGCCGGTAGTAAAAACTGAAAAAGAGGTCTTTTCCCGGATTTATAAGGAAAAAGACAAGGATAATTCGGCTGATGCTATTCCAGGTGCTATATATAAAGTTACATTGGATAAGAGTCATCCTTTTGCTATTGGCTTAGGGGATATCTATTATACTTTAAAAACAGATGATAAAATTTATGAGCCTTTGCTAAAAGGCTGGAATGTCGGTACACTTAAGCAAGATGCTTATGTGACAGGTATCGCTGGTAAAAACGTGCAGGAAAAGCTTTCTCAGGGGATGTTATTTGGTGTACAGCCTGCAGGTAAAGGAAATATTGTTTACCTCTCTGGTAATTTGTTGTTTCGCTCTTTCTGGGAAAGTGGAAAGCAACTTTTTGTAAATACTATATTCCTTGTTTTCTGATCTAAGCGGGCTTTAATGCTTGTTTAAACAATAATTCTATTGTTTTAGCTTCATGCAATATAATATTTTGTGAGATTTGCTTTTGTGGGTTTCATGTTTCGTATGCATGGTCCTATATCATATTGTCATTTAAAAGTCATTTTGCTATAACTTTTTAGTTTCCAGCTAAATCAACATTTGTAAAAATCTATCTTAGATCTTCAATTATTAACTAACTTAATAAATAATTAATCTATGAAAAAACTTATACTAAGTTTATTCGTGTTTCTAGTCATTGCAGGTGTTGCAGTCGCACAGGACCGGATAGTAACTGGTACAGTGAAAGGAAAGGATGATAATCTTCCTATTCCTGGAGTATCAGTAAAAGTAAAAGGTACAGCAAATGGTGCTGCGACCGGATCAGATGGAAAATTTTCCATTAAAGCAGGTACAGGTGCTGTATTAGAATTCTCTTCAGTGGGTTATACCCGCCAGGCCGTTACAGTAGGTACGGGTAGTAATTACACTGTTTTATTAATACAAGATTCACAATCTTTAGGTGAAGTTGTGGTAACCGCTCTTGGTATTAGTAAAGCGAAAAAAACAATCGGTTATGCAGAAACCACAGTTAAATCGGAAGAGATTAATAAATCTGCTTCAGTAAGTTTAGTTGGTGGTTTACAAGGTAAAATTGCCGGAGCAACCATTTCAAATACTTCTGGTTCTCCAGGTGGATCTACTAAAGTTATTTTAAGAGGTTTTTCTTCTATTACAGGAAGTAATCAGCCTCTTTATGTAATTGATGGTGTTCCTTTGGATAACTCTACTGCAGGTTCTAATGATAATTATGACTTTGGTAACAGTGCGAATGATATTGATCCTAACAATATTGAGAGCATGAGTGTGCTGAAAGGATCAGCAGCTACAGCGCTTTACGGATCAAGGGGATCCAGCGGTGTAATTTTAATTACGACTAAAAAAGGTAAAGCAGGTTCTTTCCAGGTAGACTTCTCTTCTGCAACAACAATTACGCAGGTTGCATCACTATACAAACCACAGGAAGTTTTCGGAAATGGTTGGGATGCAACTTATATTCCATCTGAAAATGGTAACTGGGGCCCTAAACTGGATGGTGTGATGAGATCATGGGGTGCTGTTGTTGACGGGACTCAATTGGTAAAACCATTTTCTTTTGTGAAGGATAACGTACGTAATGCATTAACAAATGGTCTGGAGTTAAATAATAACCTTGCAATCAGTGGTGGTAATGAAAGTTCTACTTTTTACTTTGCTTATGGTAATATAAATAGTAATGGTTATCTGCCAACAGATGCGGATTCTTATAAACGTAACAACGTTACTTTAAAGGGATCTACAAAGTATAAGAACTTCAGCATTGATGGTTCAATGAACTATGTAGGCAAAAATCAAAGATTTGTGAGTGGTGGTGGTGGTGACTCTGGAATCGGGTCTTCATTTTATGAGGAAATCCTGCAGATACCAGTAGATATTAATATTAAAGACTTCAGAGACTACAAAAATAAGTTCTTTAACGTAGATAACTACTTCACTCCTTATGCTGAAAACCCTTATTACGCACTTTATGAAAATGGTAGCAGAAATAAAAGCGACCGTGTTTATGGTAATATCAATATGAATTACAAAGTGAACGACTGGTTGAATATTCAGTTACAACAAGGTGGAGACATCAGTAATTCTCAGGTGAAAATATGGCATAATAAAAATGCGCCTTCACCAGGCAGTTATAATGACGGAGGAAACGTTGAGGGATCTAAAAGAGCTCCTGATGTAGGTAATGTGATGGAAGGCTCTTATAAGACTTTTGAGTATGATACTAAACTAAATTTAATTTTTAATAAAAAACTAAGTTCTAAATTTGATTTAGACGGTTTAGTTGGAGCCAATTATAATGACAGAGGATTTAGATATCTGACAACTACAGTTGAAGATCTAGCGATTCCTGGATTCTTTGATATTAGTAACAGCTCAAACAATCCAGTTAGTACAGAACAAGAATCACACAGAAGATTGTTTGGTGCTTATGCTCAGGCTACTTTAGGCTATGATAAATTCTTGTATTTAACAGTAACAGGCAGAAATGACTGGTCTTCAACATTAGCTCCAGGTAAAAACAGTTATTTCTATCCTGCAGCCAGTTTATCTTTTCTTGCTTCCGAATTATTTGACCTTTCTAAAACACCAATCAGCTTCCTGAAATTAAGAGCCAGTTATGGTCAGACAGGTAGTGATACAGACCCATTCAGAATAAATAATGTAATCACAAGAACTAATATTCCGATAGGTACAAGTAATATTCCTGGCCAGCCAGTAATTACTTTCCCTGTTCAGGGTGTACCAGGATTCTCTGTTTCTAATACTTTAAGAAACGCCGACCTGAAACCAGAAAGAGTGAGTGAGGGTGAATTTGGTACAGAGATCAGATTCTTTAAAGACAGAATTGGTTTGGATGTGACTTATTACAACAGAATCAGAAAGGATCAGGTTCTTGCGGTTCCTATTGATCCTGCATCTGGTTATACTTTCTCTTATTTAAACTTTGGTAAGGTAAGAAACAGAGGTATAGAGGTTACTTTAAATGCTAAACCAATTGTGACCAGAGATTTCCAGTGGAATCTGATGTACACGTTCTCAAGAGATAGAAATCTTGTTCTTGAATTGCCTGCGGGATTAAATAAGGTGATTATTAATGCTGCTTATGATGCGCAATTTGTTGCAGAAGTTGGTCAGCCAATGGGAACTTTCCTTGCTCCTGTTCCAGTTTATGATCCTCAGGGAAGAATAGTTGTAGGTAACAATGGATTCCCGATAGTTGCAGCTGATAATGGTAACTACGGATCAATGCAGCGTGACTTCTCTATGGGTTTGTCTAACTCATTTACTTATAAGAACTTTAATTTAGGTTTTACGTTTGACTGGCAAAAAGGTGGTGTGTTCTATTCAGGAACAGCCGATTTGTTAAACTTCGTAGGTGCCGATAAGAAAACACTTTATAATGATCGCAGACCTTTCATTGTGCCTAATTCAGTAAAACAGGTGATTGATGCAAATGGTAAAACTACTTATATAGAGAATACAACCAGAATTACAGAAGGAAATATAGATGATTACTATTATCCTACTACAAACAGAGCATTGGTTTACAAAAACAGAATTTTAAGTAAATCCTTCCTGAAATTGAGAGAGGTAACTCTGAACTATACTTTACCTAAAGGTGCAGCAAATAAAATAGGAGCTGAACGTATCAATGTAGGTGTATTTGGCAGAAACTTAATTACCTGGTTGCCGGCTTCAAATCAAACAATTGACCCTGAAGTTTCTAACTACGGTAACGATTTAACAAGTGAATTCGGTGAATTCAGAACAGCGCCTCCGGTAAGGTTCTTTGGTGCTACGTTAAAAGTTACATTCTAAATCAAAAGAAAGATGAAAAAGACTAATTTTAAATATAATACGCTGATATTTTCAGCAATTCTACTGCTTTCCTTTGGGTGTAAAAAAACCTTGGATGTAAATACAGATCCAAATAATCCATTAGTTGAGAATGCTACACCTGAGGTGTTATTTCCTTCTGCTGTTATGTCAACTACAGCGGTTGTAGGTGGGCAATTAGCTATTGTGGGAGGTATCTGGTCTCAATATTTTACACAAGCTCAGGCTTCGAATCAATATAAAAATATTGATTCTTACAATTTGACAAAAAATGATGTTTCTGTCACAGTTCCTTATACGGAGATGTTTAGCGGGGCATTAATGGATTATGACCTGACACTTAAAAAGTCAATAGAGCGTAGTGACTGGAAATATAACCTGATGGCTACAGTAATGAAAGCATATTCTTTTCAGGTTCTTGTAGATTTATACGATAAGGTTCCTTATACTGAAGCATTTCAGGGCGCAGCTAACCTGCAGCCTAAATTTGATAATGGAGATGCAATTTATACAGCTTTATTAGCGGAAATCGATGCTGCTTTAGCCAAAGATTTCCTGGGCGGAACAGCATTAACAGCTACACAGAAAAATACAGACTTTGTATTTCACGGAGATATGAACCTGTGGAAACAGTTCGCTAATACGCTAAAACTAAAAATGTACCTGCGAATGATTAATGCTAATCCAACGGCGGCGCAGGCTGGAATTAATAAATTATTTCAGGAAAATGCGGTGTTTTTATCTACGGATGCAGGAATCAAGACCTGGAGCGGCACGCCAAATAATAGTAATCCTTTCTATGAATACAATATCAGACGCTTAAATACTTCGACTAATTTAAGAGCAAGTGTAACGTTTGTAAGCTGGTTAACACAAAAGAATGACCCTAGAATTGTTAACTATTTTGGTACAGACCCAATTATTCCTATGCATCAGGGCGACTTTGCAGCTACATCAGCACAGCAGCCTACTTACGGTGATGCTACTGTACTTGTTCAGTCGGCTAAAGATCCGGTATGGTTTATTACTAAAGCAGAATCATATTTTCTGCAGGCTGAGGCCCTGGAGCGTTATGCAGCGGGTGCAGGTGCTAAAGATGCTTATGACAAAGGGTTGCAGGCTGCATTTGATCAGGCTGGACAAACACTTAGCGGAGATTTGGCTGCGACTTATGCTTATCCTGCAACAGGGTCACTTGAAAATAAAATAGAAGCAATTATCACTCAAAAGTGGGCGTCATTTACTGGAACACATGATATCGAAGCTTTCTTTGAGCAACAGCGTACAGGTTATCCTAAATTCAGTCCTGTGTACTCAACTAATGCGGCTTATATCCCGGGACAATTGGTGCTGACTCCAAATTCTGTTACTGCAGGTTTATTTCCAAGGAGATTAGTTTTTCCTGCAGCAGCAACTGACAGGAATAAGAATACTCCGGCAGTAGTTCCAATCACAACTAAAGTGTGGTGGGGTAAATAATTGCACCTAATTTAAAATAGACGATGAAAAAATATATAGCAATCATTGGCTTAGGTATCCTGAGTCTGACGATAAGTTCTTGTGAGAAAGAACCTACTTATAATTATCCAGATGGACATGTAGGTGGCTCAAAAATAACAGTTTATGCGACGATAGCACTTAAAGGAGATGCAACGGTTCTGCTTGTGAAGGGAACAGCCTTTACTGATCCGGGTGTAACCGCACTGGAAGGAAAAACTGCACTGACTCCTGTAATTAAGGGGACAGTTGATGTAAATACTGCTGGGGTATATCCTATAACTTATACCGCCACAAATAGCGATGGTTTTTCTACTGCTGTAACAAGAACTGTAATTGTTTATGATACAAAAGCAGATGCTGCTGCAAATGATCTTTCTGGTACCTATTCAGATGGGGATGAGCAAGCATCTGTCTGGACAAAACTGGCTCCTGGTGTGTATTCAGTTACAGATCCTGCTGGAAATGGATTAGCATTGACTCTTATTGCTTTTAATCCAACAGGAAATACAATTCATGTTCCTGTTCAGTTGTCTGATGATGGTACGCCAATCAGTACCACAAATGAGAGTTATGATCCAATTGCGGGCTCATATACGTGGGGTATTGTTAATTTGGAATACAAACCTGTCGCTCTTACTTTTGTTAAACAGTAATTAATAGATTGAAAATGAAAAAATACTTATATATATTAACACTATGCGTGTTAAGTTTGGCATCCTGTAAAAAGGATGAAGATCCGGGGGGAACTGCAGTTCAGGTAATGGCTAACGAATGGTTTGTTCAAGTGCAGACTGTTGATCCGTCAGGTACGGTGATCAAGCCTTTTAATACTTATTCTCCTGTCTCAACCTACAATACTTCAGATAACTCATCTACATTAATGTGGTTGAACATGAGTGCAACTGATAAAAATGTAATTGGTTTTCTGGCTAAGGTGAATGTTGACTTAGGTAGCAAAAGTTTCAATCTTACCAGTGGAGATGATACGCGCAATTCAAGAAAAATAACTGTAAAAAACGGTAAAGTTGTAACAAATGGTACTGTTGGACCAGTATCTAAAGCTGTTACTGATGCTATTTCTTTTGATATTACTGTCGATAGCAATCCTTCTGTAATTTATCAGGTAAAAGGGTATGCAAGAACCAGATTTGCCGAAGATGACCACTAAATAACTGGTTTTTCTATCAAAACCCCGTATGCTTTAACAAGCTATACGGGGTTTTTCTTTAAAAAAATACCTATAGAGGCTTTAATTTTTTGCTCTGAGTTTAACCTTTTACTTGCGAAGTAATAACCTCTGCTTTTTATATCAAAACACGCAAAAATGGAGTAAAAAGATACTAATTATGATATTTTAACTTATATTAGGACCCAATTAACTTATTAATAACCTAGACAAATTTTTTTATGAAAAAACTTATACTAAGTTTATTCTTGTTCTTGTCGCTTGCTGCAGCCGCATGGGCTCAGGACAGAACAATAACTGGTACTGTTACAGGAAAGGATGATGGACAGCCAATTCCTGGTGTCAGTGTGAAAATCAGAGGAGCCCAAGGTGGAGCTCAAACTGGCGCTGACGGAAAGTACGCAGTTAAAATTCCAGCTGGAGCTACAGCATTGGAATTCACTTCAATTGGCTATGTGTCACAATCTGTTCCACTTAGAGCAGGAAACGTAATTAGCGTTAGTTTATCATCTGACTCTAAATCATTAGGTGAGATCGTTGTAACTGCGAATGCTATTAAAAGAGAGAAAAGAACTTTAGGTTACTCTGCACCAACTATTAAGGCTGGAGAATTGACTGAAAGTGGTAGCCCAAGTGCGATTAACTCTTTAGCAGGTAAAGTAGCGGGTGTAAATATCACAAGTACTTCTAACTCACCAGGTAGTTCATCAAGAATCGTTCTTCGTGGAGGATCTTCAATTGGTGGATCTAACCAGGCGCTTATTGTTGTTGACGGGGTTCCTGTTGATAATACAAGTCAGATTGGTGGTGCATCTGTTTTATCAAGTGTTGACTTTGGAAACAGAGGTAATGATATCAATCCTGATGATATTGCTTCGGTTACAGTATTGAAAGGCCCTGCTGCGGCTGCTCTTTATGGATCACGTGCATCAAACGGTGCCTTGATCATCACAACTAAAGGTGGTACTAAAAATGCTGATAAGACTTCTATTACTTTTAACACTTCAAATACGTTTTCTTCAGTATTGAAATTACCTGATTTCCAAAATGAATATGGTCAGGGTTATTATCAGCCGGATCCAAAAACAGGAGCTCCTATTTTTGTAAACGGTCAGCCGGTTTATAACGGAGACCTTAGAGAGAATGGTAGCTGGGGTGCTCCTTTTACTGGAGTAGTTCAACCTTGGGGTCAGTCTATTGACGGAGTTCGTCAGACAAAATCATACTCTGCTATTAAAAACAATGTGCGTGATTTCTTTGATACAGGATTCTCAACAGATAACAACTTAACCTTTTCAGGTGGTGGCGATAAAACAACTTTTTATTTAGGCTTAAACGGTTTAAACTCTAATGGAGTTTTCCCGGGTAATAAAGATGTCTTTAATAAATACGGTGTTAGATTTAATGGTACAGCTGATCTTAGCAATAAGTTTACTGCGGGTGTATCTTTCAACTACAATAAAATAAATGCTAACCAGGTTGCTGGTGGTCAGGGTAGTTCATCTGTATTTAATAACGTATTACAAACACCAAGAGATATTAGTTTAGTAGGTTTAAAAGATTTGACCAACAAATATAATGGCTATGGTTATACTGATGCCAATGGTGTTGTTCAGAAAAATTCATATGGATACTATGGTGCTTATACATTAAATCCATACTGGGTTCTTCAAAACTTTGATAACTTTGATGATGTAAGCCGTATAACAGGTAATGTTAACGTTGCTTATAAACCATTAAAATGGTTAGATGTAACAGAAAGAGTTGGTATTGATACTTATACTGACCGTCGTAGAACATTAGCTCCAAAATATAGCTTTATCCCTGCACCTGGTGCTGCAAATGCACCATATACTGCAAGTAATATCAGAACAGGTACTGGTTCATATGAAATCGACCAATACAATATTACTGAGTTAGTACACGATTTAATGATTACTGCCCGTCATAAATTCAATGAGGATTTTGAAGGATCATTCATGATCGGTAACAACGTTCGTCAAAGATCAGTGACTTCACTTTTAACTGCAACAAATGCATCCGGAGGTTTAGTAGTTCCAGGATGGTATAACCTTGCGAACAGTAATGGTCCGGTTAACGTGATTCAGGATAACATCAGCAGAAGAAGATTAGTAGGTCTTTATGCAGATTTAAACTTGTCTTACAAAAACTACCTTTTCTTAGAAGGAACTGCTAGAAATGACTGGTCTTCTACTTTGCCAGTTAAAAACAACTCATTCTTTTACCCAAGTGTTAGTGCTTCATTTGTATTCTCTGAATTATTAAAAAGCTCATCAATTAATAACTGGTTAAGCTATGGTAAACTTAGATCAAGCTGGGCTCAGGTAGGTAATGATACTGATCCTTATCAGTTAGCTACTACATACGGCAGAACAGTAATCAGCGGTAACTTTGGTAACACAACTTTCCCATTTGGTAACGTGCCAGGATTATCTGCAAGTTCTACAATTGGAAACAACGAACTTAGACCAGAGAAAACCAGTTCTTTTGAGGTAGGTACAGAACTTGGATTTTTAGACGGCAGAGTTTCTGTGGATTTCAGTTATTATAAAAATAATTCAAAAGATCAGATTATCAGTGTTCCAATTCCTAACTCTACAGGATATGGTTTCGCATTGGTAAATGCTGGTGAGATTCAGAATAAAGGTGTTGAGTTAAGTTTAAGAGGAACAGTTATTAAATCAACAAATGTAAACTGGGAACTTTATGGTACGTTTACTAAAAATAACAGTTTAGTAGTATCTCTAATGCCAGGTGTTGAACAAATCTCTCTTGGTGGAGCTTCTGGTATTACTGCTGTTGCTGCTGTAGGCAGACCATATGGTGAGTTTTATGCAGTTGATAATTTAAGAGACGCACAAGGCAGAACTGTTGTTGATGCTAAAACTGGTCGTCCTTTACCAACTTCTAAAGCACAATACTTAGGAAGTTACAACCCTAAATATCAAGCTTCATTCGGAACAAACTTCCGTTTTAAACAAGTTACTTTCGGAGTGTTATTTGACATTAAACACGGTGGTGTTTTCTATTCAAGAACTAAAGGTACATTGGCATTTGTTGGAGCTTCTGCTGAAACAGGAGGAGACAGATTCAATCAGATCTGGCCTAACTCTGTTACTTTGGATGCTAACGGTAATAGTGTTCCTAATACTTCTATTACTTATAACAAACAGGATTACTATAGTGGAAGCTTAAATCCAGGAACAAACATTGTTGACGCTTCTTATGTGAAAATGCGTTCAGCAAATATTTCTTACGCATTTACTAAAGATCAGTTAAGACGTACTCCATTCGGTGCATTATCGATCGGTGTTTTCGGTAATAACTTATTTATCTGGACTCCAAACTCGAATCAATTTGCTGATCCGGAAGTTAACTCTGCTGGTGCTGGTAACTTACAAGGTTTTGACTTTACTGCACAACCTTCACTGCGTAACTACGGTGTTAATCTAAAAGTTTCATTCTAAAAAAAACTCAATTAATATGAGAACGAATAAAAATATTAATCCTAAGCAGATCATACTTCTGCTTTTTATCGCCATGGTTGGATTCTCTGGCTGTAAAAAATATTTGGATATAAACCAAAACCCTAACAATCCGGATAGCGCTGACCCGAACTTGCTTTTACCTACTGTACAAGCTGCAATGGGACAGATTGTCGGAAATGCATTTCAGGTTTATGGTGGTATCTGGGCTCAGTACTGGACACAAAGTCCAAACTCATCACAGTACAAAACGATTGATCAGTATAACCTGGCTAACACTGCTTTTGACAGACCATGGTTAACTATTTACCGTAACTCACTGGTAAATTCTGAGGCGATCATTAATAGCACTCTTCCTAGTACTGAATACACAAAAGGTATTGCTTATTTGATGAAAGCATATACTGTTCAGGTTACTACTGATGCTTTTGGTGATATTCCAGTAGCTGAAGCTGTAAATTACACACTATATCCTGCACCTCATTATCAGAAACAAGAGGTAGTTTATGATAGTATCTTTAAATTTATTGATAAAGGTGTTGCTTTGTTAAACGTAACTGCATCTGTTTCTCCAGGTTCTCAGGATGTTGTTTTTGCTGGAAACACTACACAGTGGAAAGCATTTGCAAATACTTTAAAACTTAAAGCTTATTTAAGATTAGCTTATGTTAACCCAACTAAAGCTAGTGCTGGTATTGCTGCTTTATATGCAACAGGCCCAGCTTTCCTGACAACTGATGCGGCAATTAAGTATTTAACTATCGGTGGTAATGAAAACCCACTTTATAATGAGATGGTTGCATTGAGCAAAACGCAGAATTTAGTAGCAAGTAGTACAGCCGTTGATAATTATGTGAGAAACAATGATACAAGGGTGCTTAAATTCTATGATCCGATTGCTGGTGGTGATCAGACTAAGATTACAGCAATTCCTCAAGGTAGCTACTCAGCTAATGCAGGTGCAGTTGTATCTGTTCCGGCAGGATTAGTTGGTGCGAACCCATTAAATGCAGCATCAGCTACTGCTCCGGTTAAATTCTTCTCAGCTGCTGAGAGTTATTTCTTACAGGCAGAAGCGGTTGCCAGAGGATATGCTACTGGTGATATCAACGGATTATATACTAAAGGAATCGCTGCAAGTTTCGCTGCTACAGGAAACCCAGCAGATGCGGCAGCTTATACTGCAGCTGCTCCGGACGGATTGTTAGCTTTAACAAGTGCTGTTAGCGTTGAAGATAAAGTTAAAGCAATCATTACTCAGAAATACTATGCTTTAAATGGTACTCAGGGTTTTGAAGCTTGGACTGACTATCGCAGAACAGGATTCCCAACATTCCTTGTTACGTCTGCAGCTTCTCAATTAGGAGCAGGCAGAATGCCACAACGTATGTTATATCCAAGTTCTGAAGCACTTTCAAACAGTAACTTCCCAGGTAATATACCTTTGTATACTCCTGTTTGGTGGGCTGCTAAAAAGTAATCATTCCAATTGGAACATAAAAAAAGAGGCCGTCTGTAGACGGCCTCTTTTTTTATGTCTTTATTTTTGGTAATTATTGATAAGATAATATGACTTCATGTGTCTGAACATGAAGTATAGCTGTGCTGCCAACGATCAGTGCCTGGTTATCTTCTATATGACCAACGGGAAAATTGAAACAGACCGGGTAATTATATTCAGAGACAATTTCAAGAATCAGTTCTTCAGGCGTTTGTCCAAAGGGAATTTCCTGTGGTTTGATGCCATTGAAGCTTCCAATAATCAAGCCCCTCAGATGAGCTAATTTTCCGCTCCGTTTCAACATGCGCAGCATTCTGTCTATTGCGTATTCCTGTTCTCCTACATCCTCCAGAAATAAAATCTTATCTGTATAATCCATTTCAGAAACTGAGCCTTGCATAGCAACCAGGATCGAAAGGTTTCCTCCTATTAAAACTCCCTCTGTATGTCCCGGACGGTTTGTGATGGTACTTTTATAAGTGTAATTGAGTTCTTCTCCGAATAGGGCCTTTCTTAGCGTTTCTATAGAATTTGCGCTTCCGGTTTCAAAAGAAGCTGGCATTTGTCCATGGATACTTTGCGTATGCAATGCAGCCAGTGTATGGGAAAGAAAGGTTGTGATATCACTAAAGCCCGCAATCCATTTGGGATTTCTATTAAATGCGCTAAAATCTATCTGGTCAATAATCCTGATACCCCCATAGCCTCCCCTGGCCGCAAGAATGGCTTTTATACTGCTATCGTCTACAAATGTCTGCAGATCTGCTGTCCTTAGCGCGTCATCTCCTGCAAAGTTAAAATGATCACCAGTGATACTTTTTCCGGTTATCACTTCAAGCCCCCAGCTCTCTAATAGCGCTATCGCAGGAGCTATAGATTTCCTTAATTTATTTGCAGGGCAGACAATGGCAATTTTGTCTCCTTTTTTTAGGTATGGCGGTTGTATGTTCATCGGATAAATTCTTAATCAGTGCAAAAGAATATAAATTGTCTTAAATTCTGGTAATATAAGTAAATCGTTTGTTACCTATAAGGTACGGTGTCTGCAGATATCCTTCCGTTGAAATTGTTAGCTCAAATTTAGGATGTGTGGTTATCGCGAATTTAAAGGTTATTAGAAAAATAATACCGGCCACCTGTTCAATTGATTTTTCAGATGAATTTTGTCTTCCTTTTTAAGTGGGGCGGCTGTTTAATCAGCTGCAAAACTCTTATCTTTGATAAAATAATAAAGATAGTTTTGGATAACAGTAAAATAAAAAGATATACCGTTACGGCGGCATTACCCTATACGAATGGTCCTGTACACATTGGGCATTTAGCCGGTGTTTATTTACCTGCTGATACTTATGTGCGTTACCTTCGTTCGAATAAAAGAGATGTTAAATTTATTTGTGGTTCTGATGAAAATGGTGTTCCTATTACATTAAAGGCCAAAAAGGAAGGAGTTACTCCGCAAGTTGTAGTTGACAAATATCATAAAATTATAGGGGATTCTTTTAGAGAGTTCGGTGTGTCTTTTGATATCTATCACCGTACTTCTTCTGAAATGCATCATGAAACCGCATCTGATTTCTTTAAAACTCTTTATGATAAGGGTGTCTTTACTGAAGAGGTAACAGAACAGTATTATGATGAAAAAGCACAGACTTTCCTTGCAGATCGTTATATCACCGGGACTTGTCCAAAGTGTGGTAACGAGAATGCTTATGGAGATCAGTGTGAGAACTGTGGGAGTACTTTAAATGCGACTGATCTGATTAATCCAAAGTCAACGCTGTCTGGTGAGCCTCCTGTTCGCAGAGAGACGAAGAACTGGTTTCTTCCATTAGAAAAGTATGAAGATCAGTTAAGAGCTTATATTGAAGGACACAAGGAGTGGAAACCGAATGTTTCTGGTCAGTGTCATAGCTGGTTAAATGCCGGTTTACAGCCAAGAGCGATGACCAGGGATCTGGACTGGGGTGTAAAAGTTCCTGTAAAAGATGCTGAGGGTAAGGTCTTGTATGTGTGGTTTGACGCACCTATTGGTTATATTTCTGCAACTAAAGAATTATTCCGTTTTTCCGGTACTGCAGGCGTAAATCCTAAGGCAGATGAGTATTATCTGAATAAGGATGAAGCGGCTCAGGGAAACTGGGAAGATTACTGGAAAGATGATACGACTAAACTGGTTCATTTTATCGGAAAGGACAATATCGTATTCCATTGTATTATTTTTCCGGCCATGTTAATGGCTCATGGTGATTATACTCTGGCTGATAATGTTCCTGCGAATGAATTTTTAAATTTAGAAGGACAGAAAATTTCTACTTCTAAAAACTGGGCTGTATGGTTAAATGAATATTTGCTTGAATTTAAGGATAAACAGGACGTGTTACGTTATGTCCTGACTTCAACTGCTCCGGAAACCAAGGATAATGATTTTACCTGGAAAGATTTTCAGGCTAGAAATAATAACGAATTAGTTGCTGTATTAGGCAATTTCATCAATAGGGTGACTGTTCTTACACATAAGTACTTTGATGGCAAGGTGCCTGCTCTAATGGAGCTGAATGAGCAAGATCAGCTGGTAATTGATGAGCTGGCTTTATATCCTGCTAAAATCGGCGCCTCTATAGAGACTTACAGATTCAGAGAGGCTTTAACAGAGGTGATGAATGTTGCACGTTTAGGAAATAAATACCTGGCGGAAACTGAACCATGGAAAGTTATTAAAACTGATGAAAACCGGGTAAGAACAATATTAAATATCAGTTTACAGATTGTTGCAAGTCTGGAGATTCTGATAGAGCCATTTTTGCCGTTTACAGCTGCAAAATTAAAGGGCATGCTGAACCATGAAAGTCATTTATGGGGAGATGCTGGTCAAATGGGGTTATTACAGGCAGATCATCAGTTAAATGAAACTGCTTTATTGTTTGAAAAGGTAGAAGATACTGATGTTCAGGCTCAGATTGATAAGTTAAACCAGAGTAAGGTCGATAATATCGCAGCTAATGTTGTGGTTGCTCCTGCTAAAGAAAATATAGATTTCGAACAGTTTAGTGCCATGGATATCCGTGTAGCAACGATTATTGCTGCCGAAAAGGTGGAAAAGACTAAAAAATTACTGAAACTTACGCTGAATACGGGATTGGATGAACGTACGGTGGTTTCAGGAATTGCAGAATATTTTACTCCTGAAGAGGTAATTGGTCAGCAGGTTAGCTTACTGATTAACCTTGCACCAAGAGAGATCAAAGGAATTTTATCTCAGGGAATGATTTTAATGTCTGAAAATTCAGATGGAAAACTTACTTTTGTGTCGCCTTTACAAAACCATGCGAATGGAAGTGTAATCAGGTAGTACAGGTCCCGTAGTTCAACGGATAGAATAGAAGTTTCCTAAACTTGAGATATGAGTTCGATTCTCGTCGGGACCACTTATTTAGCCAGCAGTTATATATAACTGCTGGCTTTTTTGCTTCAGGGGGCTTGAAGTTATGTATAAGTATTGACTTTAGTAATGTACTAACCCCATAATATATTCAACCTCGATGGATTACTTACTGAGAGCAAAAGGATCGTTCGGACAAGACTTAATTCATGCATTTTAACGACTTTTTTTTATCCGGGAGTTATGAATGTTCCGTATATTCATGAGTTAGCCGTCAGTTAAAAAAGTAAAAATAAATAAACTGAAAATTATGAAAAGCCTTTATCTATACTTTTTATGTATTTTAATTTCAGTCCAAATGAATTCATCTGCTCAAAATATTAAAAATAAAGGCAATTATACTTATCTGGTAAGAGAAGAAAAAGGCGACTTAAATAATGATGGTAAAATGGACAGAATAACGGTGAAAATGGATTTAACAGATGAAACCAGGCCACTAAGATTTCAAGTTTTTCTATCTCAGCCAAATGGAAAATTGACTTTAGCTGTATCTTCAACCAAAGTAATTGAGCCACAATATCCTGTTGAAAAGCAAGGGAAGCCTAATGGATACCAAATTCCAAGTTTTTTTATTGAAAAAGGGATTTTGAGAATGTGGAGTGAAATTGAAGGGGGAAACATTACTTACGATTTCAAATATAACAATGGCAATTTTGAATTAATTAAGGTTAAAAAGTTTACTCATGATGAAACGAAAGGATATATTGACGAATATACTATTTTTACAGAAACTGAATTTAACTTAATCTCGGGGCTCAGAACCGAAACTGATGATAGGTCAGATTCAGGGGGGATATTAAGTAAAAGGAAAAAAATAGTTTTAATCAGACCTTTGCCGAAACTTCAGGATTTCAAATTTTCCGATAAAAAAATATATTAAAAGAACTGGAGTAATATCGGCTTGAAAATATGGGTGGGTTTTAAATTCTGAACAAGAAGAGTTTATATAGGATTTTAATATTTTTTATAGCTAATAAAAACAAGATTGCTTATAGTGATGAAAGGAAAACTAATCATATTAATCGTTTTAACCTTTTTGAGTTGTAATTCTGCAACTAAAGATCAGGAAAAGAGAATCATTGGTAATTGGGTTGGAGATATAAAACTTCCTAAAACGGGTAAATACATCGGGAAAATGTATTTACAGTTCACTCAAAAGGGTGAATTTTTTCAAAAAACCGGGGAAGGAAGTGAACAGGTTGTTTCAAAAATGACTTATAAACTTAGTAAGAATAAAATTTTTTACAAAGGGAAAGCAACCTCAAATGAAGAATTCGATTCTAATTATTCTTTTAAGGGAGATACTTTAGTTGTTGAATATGAAGGTGAAAAAGCTGATTATATAAGAATTAAATAAAATTGGATTAGTATTTAAGATTGAAATGATAAATGTTTTGTCTTTTCTGACTTACAGGCTGCAACGGAAATTAGTTTGATAGCCATGTCTCATGTAGACACAGTTATCATCCCTGGATTTAAAAGAAGCCGTAAATTGAATATTAATAGATTTTTTGAACCGTTTTAAGAAGATCATGCGGATAGCCCAATGTTATTCTGCTAACGCTTTCTAAACGTTCAACCTGATCGTGGCTTAAACGAATATTAAGCGCCTTTAAGTTGTCGGTTAGATGAGTGAGTGTACGGGCCCCAACTATAGGGAAAGCATTTTTAGTCAGTGTCCAGGCTAATGCTACCTGGCCCGGTGTTGCCTGAACTTCTGCTGCTATCAATTCTAACTGATCTATAATAGTTTTGGTAGCTATATCTTCTTTGAAACTACCCTGTGCAGACTGTGTTAGCCGACCTGTATCGCCTTTACGATATTTGCCTGTCAACAATCCCCCTGCTAATGGAGAATATAACATTGTGCCCAGTCCAAAGTGGGTAGCCATTGTCATTAACTCCCGGTCTGCAGCTCGTTGGACAAGATTATATTCTATTTGTAAAGCGGTTAACGGAATTATACTGGCGATAGCCGATGCCTTCCATGCAGGAAAATTAGCCAGTCCCGTGTACAATATTTTACCAGATTTAACGAGATCCTCAAGTCCCCGGATCGTTTCTTCAAGCGGAGTAACACCGTCATCATAATGGGGCATATAAATATCAATATAATCAGTATTCAGTCGCTTCAGGCTGGCATCAACAGACTGACGTATAACCTTGCGGTGGTTACCCAGATTAGCGGGTTCCGGATTCGTCTCACTACTGCGTGTATATTTAGTACAGATAATGAAATTATGTCTTTGTGATTTAATAAATTCTCCAACTATGGCTTCCGCTTCTCCAAGTTGATATTGGTCAGCAACGTCAATAAAATTGCCTCCTGCATCTTTGTAAGCCGCCAGGATTTTTGAAATTTCGCCGGCATTGGCTCCATGCCCACGACGTTCACCAAAACTTGCTGCTCCCAAAACGAGCTCACTGGCCGGAAGGCCTGATTGTGTTCCGAATAATTTATATTTCATATTTCAAAGCTCGCCGTATAAGCAGATAAAGTCAAGTATAGCTGAATTCAGCCATATCAGATAAGACAATAGTATGACCTATATTTGTAGAATGTATGAAAGGAAACTACCTATACAATTTGAATGCGGCCTTCACCTTTTTATGGAGGTGATGAATGGGAAATGGAAAATCAACCTGATATGGTGTATTTACAATGGCATTAAAAGACCAGGTGAATTACATCGCAGGATGCCTAAAGCTTCCCGCCGATTATTGGATACTCAACTGAAGCAACTCACAAACCTTGGTATTATTACCAAAACAATATTTAACCAACGACCTTTAAAAGTAGAATACGAACTCACAGCGTTGGGCCTGACATTGATTCCTGTAATAGAAGTAACCGCACAATGGGGTGAAACTCACCGCGACGTGCTGGAGCCCTTATTTCAGTCATAGGTTGCACCTTTGGCGGTTGGAACTCAAAGTCTTTAGTGCCTGCAACTGTATTATTTTGTAATTAACAATAAAAGCCACTAATCAGTGGCTTTTATTGTTAATTACAAAATGTAAATCTTACAACTAAAGTGTTGCCATATCAATAACAAACCTATAGCGAACATCTCCTTTTAACATCCTTTCGTAAGATGCAGTGATATCCTTAATGTCAATAACCTCAACATCAGAAACGATATCGTGTTCTGCGCAGAAATCAAGCATTTCCTGAGTTTCAGCAATACCTCCGATACCTGAACCTGCAACACTTTTGCGGCCCCCTAATAACGAGAATGGTTGGATTGCATAAGCCTCAGAAGGAACACCTACACAAATATGTGTACCATTGGTTCTCAACAATGAAATATACATATCCATATCATGTACAGCAGATACAGTATCTAAAATGAAGTCAAATGAACCTTTTACTGCTTCAAGCTGAGCTGGGTCTGAAGTCACTACAAAGTGATGTGCGCCTAATTCTTTTGCAGCAGCCTCTTTAGCAGGAGAAGTACTTAATACAGTAACCTCTGCGCCAAAAGCGACACCAAATTTAACACCCATGTGTCCTAAACCACCTAAACCTAAAACGGCAAGTTTATGGCCTTTTCCAACTTTCCAGTGGCGTAAAGGTGAGTAGGTAGTGATACCTGCACAAAGTAAAGGTGCTGTTGCTGCCAGAGATAATTTCTCTGAAATGTGCAATACAAATTCTTCACGAACAACAATTGTGTTAGAGTAACCACCGTAAGTTGGCACTCCTGATCTGTCGATATTATTATAAGTCTGTGTACTTCCTTCCAGGCAGTATTGCTCCAGACCATCCTTGCAGTTCTCACAAATCTGACACGAATCGACCATACAGCCAACACCAGCAAGTTCTCCTACGCTGAATTTCTTTACATGGTCACCTACTTTAACAATCTTACCTACAATCTCATGTCCTGGGACCATTGGGAATACACCCGGAAACCAGTCATTTTTAATCTGATGAAGGTCAGAATGGCAAACGCCACAATATGATATTTCAATTTGGACGTCATGCGGTCCGACTTCCCTGTGTTCAAAATTCCAGGGAGCTAAGTCTGTTTGAGCATCCTGTGCTGCATATCCTTTTGCTTGTATCATGGTTAAAATCTTTTTTATGTAATACAAATGTATGGGCTGGAATTTGAACTCCAATTAAGAATTTCAAAGCAATACTTATACTTTTCAAAGAGTTTTTCTTAAAGTCATTGGAGTTTGTCCGGTATGCTTTTTAAAGAAATTATTAAAATATGAAGCATAATCAAAACCAAGACTGCGTGCTATCTCTGCTACATTCCAGTCGGTATGCATTAATAAAGACCTTGCTTCAGCAAGTATTCTGTTATTAATGTGATGAGTGGTTGACCTGCCTGTCACCTCACTTACTGCTGCATTTAAATGATTAACGTGAATAGCAAGCAGGTCGGCGTAGTCACTTGCTTTTTTGAGTATAAGGGTATATTGCTGGGAGTCTACGGGAAATTGTTTTTCCAGTAGATCCAAAAATAATTTCGCAATGCGCGATGACGCTTTCTGCGGCGAAAAATAGGCGATGGCAGGCTGCATTTTAATCGCTTCGTGAATGATGAGATTCAGATAGTTTCGGATAAGATCATGTTTGTAAATATATTCACTCTCCTGTTCCAGTTTCATCCTGTTAAAGATGCTATTGATGTAATCGGCTTGCAAATCATTCAGAAAATAAACAGGATCACCACCAGGCTTGAATAAATTTGATTCTTCAAGGTTGTGCGTACGCCCGTTTTCCTGAAGAAACTCTTTTGTAAATACACAAAAGTGTCCTACTTTGGTTTCTGGGTTGCCTTCCCATGAATAGGGAATCATGGGAGTGGTGAATACTAATGCAGGGCCGTTGATCTCAATAGCTCTGTTGGGA
Source organism: Pedobacter cryoconitis (assembly GCF_014200605.1). Classification (GTDB taxonomy): domain Bacteria; phylum Bacteroidota; class Bacteroidia; order Sphingobacteriales; family Sphingobacteriaceae; genus Pedobacter; species Pedobacter cryoconitis_B. The sequence goes on from NZ_JACHCE010000002.1 coordinate 264,560, forward strand.
TAATAAAGTATACTGTTACCTTCCAGCGTTAGTGTGATTTTATAAAAATCACGACGGTTATAGGAAGCCAGGCTACAGTTGGCTGTGCAGGTGTCGGCTACCCTGAATTGTGTACGCTCAGTATTTATGTTTTGTAAATATTGGTCTGTGATGCCTGCTTCCTCTGGTAAACTCATAGACAAAGTTAAATATTTCAAAGAGAAAAAGCATTGATCGGTTTTTGGGTAGCGAAGCCAGGTTTGAAAATAATAAGAGCCTGAGGACAGTGGTATGATTTGTTGTCAGCAGGCTCTTAAAGTATTGTGAGAAACTAATTTAATTATTCTGGATCAACATCAGCAGAAGTGGCCAGGATAGTTTTAATAATTGTTGTTTTTGTGCTTCCGTTATTTGGTACCACATCAAAGGAAATTCTTACAGCATAAGCCCCTACTGATGGTCCCCAGCTGGGAGCCTGGCTTGTTTTGAAAGTTCTTGTAAAAGAGGCTGTGCCGTCACCGGTCATGGCAACTAATGTTTCAGTTTGAGGCGTAATATACTCCCCTACATATCCGGTTCCTTTTACAGGACTCTTAACATCAATTAAAACAAATTGCTTTCTTAAATTCTGAATGCTCGCTCCGTCTGGTGTCTGATTAATCAAATCCGGGTTCCATATCATGGAAAAAGAGTTATAGTCAAGAGCAAATTCTGCTGTTGTCTGAGAGTCAACCTCTCCATCGTATTTGTACATCCATTTTTTGATAATCGGAGTGCCTACGATATTAAAAACCCCGAGTTTCTTCGTGTATATTGGGATTATACCGCTTTCAGGGGCAGTTAGGTTTTGAGTCCCGGAGAAAAGGACATCGAAGGTTCCCAGACCAGTAGGAGAGCCTGTTCCGGTCCCCTCAAGTTTTATGGAAGTGTTTATTTTTAGATTTACCTTCTCAGTACTGTAAGTAGTCCCTGTATCATTTTTACCTAAAATAGCATTAAATATACTTTTTGGGAGATCTTTAATGACGCTTGATGATTTAATAGATTCAAGAGCTCCTTCTGTTATTTGTGACATTTTCAATGCGCTAAGCCCATCTTTGAAAATACTTTTTAATGCAGCAGAAGCACCTGAACTGATGGCTCCCATACCAAGGTTCATTGCGCCATTAACTAATGTTGACCACAAAGAGCTTCCTGTTTTTTGAGGGACCTGTATTGTTCCGTCAATTGTGCCGGTCTGACTACCTGTGAAGCTATATTTAGTTACATCCTGCCCCATTAATCCTATTTTTAACACATTAGCTGCATAGCTTTGAGGATAAATTGATTCGTCATATGCCAGCTCAAATTGTTCTGCATACCAACAGCCATTCGGTTGTACCTTTTTCTCCAGCTGTACTCTGGTTGTATAGAGTAATTTAATGGAGTTATCGACTAATTCCCCCTGTTCAAAGTTTAGTACTTTGGAATTATTTGCGGTACCGTTTAAGCCTAGTTCCCAGACAATATTCTTTGTTGGACTAAAATTAGTATTATCCAAATAATAATAGATGCGTAAAAGGCCCCTGTATCTGTTGTATATAACGAAATACTTCTTTTGGGTATCAACCGGATTTACAGCAAAAGTATTCATATAAAGTTCCCACCCATCTGCTGGCTTCATATCACTCATGTATTCTGTAGGAAACTCTCTGGAAGTCCCGCCCGCAAACGGAGAGAGAATATTTGTATTGAACCAAGGGTAAGTCTGGTTGGTCCAGATTAAATCTGCAGACGGAATATAATTTATTTTTTTGTCGGTAGCGAGCTCTTTTCCGGGTATTACTGTGTGGTCCTTTTTACACGACGAAAATGCGAGTAAAGATGCAGTTAAAAAAATAAAGTGTTTAGTCGTTTTTGAATACATAGGTATTGGTTTTGGTTTGTTGTGTACTGTAGAATATGGTTCTTTTTTGTTGCTTGTTGTTTAATCTCTAGTATTTTGTGTTGATTTTTTAAAGAAATGTAATTGCTTTTTTTGTTTTTTATGTCATTTTTTTCTATTTTAGAAATGTAGGAAGAATTTAGAGAAAAAATGATCTGTATCGATCTTTTTACCATATGGATGAGTTGAGCGATGATTAATGGGGATTGTTAATCGAAAGTTAAATTAAGTTCACAACTGTAGTGTATATATTATAGGTACTGGATACTAATCCAGGCTCTTAATAATTTTAGCTGCATTCATATTATTGGGATCAAGTTTTAATGATAGTAAGTAGTTTAGTTTTGCTTGATTTTTATCTCCTGCCGCCAGGTAAGCCTCACCAAGACTATCATAGACATCTCCGCTATTAGGGTACAATATTGTATTTACTTTGAAAATATCTATAGCTTTTTTAAATTCTTTGGTTTTTAAGAATCGGTATCCTAGTCTGTTGATGTAAGGCTGGCTTAGTGCAAAGTGTTCCGGGCTTTCGGTTTTTGCCTGCTTATAGGCAGATAGTGCTTTTTCAAACTGATCATCCAGTATGAATTCAAAAGGGACTTTTTCTTCAGTTTTTAGCTCGGGGTTCACAAATGAAACCGAATCGGTACTCAAAACAGAAGCTATATACCTGATATGATCAGAAGGGTTACGAACAATTTTAGTCTGTGCTTCCCAGTTTCGTAAAGCATAAGTGTTTGCTGCAACTTTGAATAGTTCTTCAGGTTCTTCTGCATTTTTTTGAAGGAAGAGTCTTTCTCCATCAGCATAGATTTTTATTAACTCATATTTTTCGGACCGGTACCTGCCACCATTATTTTCTATATCAGCGGCTGTAATCTGTATTTTCTTATAAATGGGTAATACATAGTTTGACCAATTGTAATTAATTGCTACAGAACGTATTAATTCTTCAATAAGCATTGGCTGATTGCCATTTGTAAGTATTACCAGGCCGTAGCCTTTATTTTTATGAGCGATTATTTTACTTGAAAAACCTTCATTCCACCCTCCGTGGTTAAAATAGATATCCTGTTGCTTCTTCTCAAGAAAAATTCCAAGACCTTCAAAAGGTTCAATCAATGGACTGGTCATTTTATCTGCCATTTGCTGCGTCAGTACTTTTTCGCTTTGTCCCTTTACTGTTAATTGTATATCAATTGCAAATTTCGCAAGATCTTCGGCAGTAGTCCAGAGACCGGCAGGAGACATTTCGGGATAGGTATGTCTTTTTCCTGTGGTTTGTTTCCCATCAGGCAGGTAACCTGTTGCTGCCCATTTCAATTGATCTGCTTGTAAGGGTTGACTATAAGTACTGTTTTTCATCCCAAGCGGGTCCAGTACCAGTTCTTGCATGATCTCAGGGAATGGTTTACCTTCTATATCGATTAGCATTTGCTGTGCAATGCAATATCCTCCTCCTGAATAATTAAAACTGCCTCCTGGTTCCTTGTATACCCGAATAGCTCCAGAATTAGCTGGGGCTGTTCCATTAAGTATCTGCAATAGTGTGGGAACCTTATCGGGAATTGCATAGCCCGCGAAGCCTGAAACAGTGAGTCCGGCGCTGTGGCTAAGAATGTATTTCAGGGAAACTTTCTTTTTTGCTGTAAATTCATTTTCCGGCAGCTTCCATGATTTAAGATATGAATTTACATCTTCATCCAGGTTGATTTTTCCTCTTTCCACCTCTTTTAGTACCGCATAGGCACTTACCGGTTTGCTGATTGAAGCTGCTTGAAAGAGCGTCTGTCCTGTAACTGGTAGCTTGGTTTCCCGATCAGTTACGCCATAACTTTTGATCCATATTATTTTTGAATCTTTTATGACGGCCATACTGAGACCAGGCACACCATAATATTTCATTCTTTGTTCAATAGTCCATACGGAGTCCCCTTCAAAACGTACCGGGGGTATTAATCCGGTCTCAATTTTCTTTATCTCTGCCTTGATTCCGTGATCAGTTTGAGCTAAAATATTATGACAGTATAGAGAAGCGATTAAAAACAGAATACCTACAGTAGCTTTGTTTTTCATAATGAAGATTGATCAGGGTGATTTATGAAAATAAAGATAACTAATTGTTAATCAAATGCGGGATGAAACAAGAAGTGTTTCCTGTGATTAAACTATCATCTTCGCGAATGCCCATACCTGAGGGCTGCTGGCCTATAATCCACGAACCTATAATAGGAATTTTAGTTCCGGACCGCGGAATGTTAAAGATCTTCTGGCAGATATAACCTTCCCTGCCATATATCCCCTTTGTTTCTTCTATCGTCTTCCCATTTTTGATAATACTGATATTCGCTCCTTCTCTTGAATAAATTGGTTTTTTTACATAATCCTTTAAACTGTTCTCCTCCTCGAAATAACATTCCAGAATATAAGGGCAGTTTGGAAATAATTTCCATAAGACCGGCAACAGGGCTTTATTGGAAAGCAACATTTTCCATGCAGGTTCTATCCAGTAAACTTCGGGGTTTAACAATAGCTGATCAAAGAAAGGTTCATTTACCATCCATTCCCATGGATAAAGCTTAAAAATATTCTTAATCTCCTGATCTTCCAGATCTACAAATTCGCATTCTTCCTGATCCCATCCAATGTCATCAATAAAAATGAGTTTGGTTGATATTCCTGCCTGTATGGCGCAGTCTCTCATATATTCTACAGTAGTCAGGTCTTCCAGTGATTGTTTGACACAGGCAAAATGTAAAGGCCCTTCATGAAGATAAGGTTTCAGATATTTCCAATAATCAATCAGGCGTTCATGAACAGAATTGAACTGATCTTTATGCGTAGCAAAATCCTGCAGCCAGAACCATTGTACAATTCCAGCTTCAAATAAAGAAGTCGGCGTGTCGGCATTAAATTCAAATAGTTTTAAATCGTTTCCGTCAAATCCGAAGTCAAAACGGCCATATATTGCAGGTACATCATCATTCCAGCTTTTTTCAATAAGTGCTATAGCTTTCTCCGGGATTGCAAACTTATGATATAGCTGATGGTCTATGATATATTGTACAGCTTCAAGGCACATGCCCCAAAGCTCGGCTGTAGCCGTTTCAATTTTATTAACCTCCGACAGTGAGAATTCATAATATGCAGTCTCATCCCAGTAAGGAATATCAGAAGTATGGAAGCCAAAGCCCAATTTCTCTACAGCTGCCTGCCAGTGGTTTCTGGGGGTAATACTATGTCTTTGCATTTATGATGAAACAGAAAATGAATGTGAGCCTCCAAAACCACCTCTTATTGCAGCGCCTTTCATGGCCGATCTGCCAATATTTGAACGCTCAGAAAGTGAAGAGGAATAATAACCTGAATGATGATATCTGCCGCCGTAAAACATACCATATGGCCGGAATGCATAATACCATAGAAATGGCGAGAGATGTGCACCCTGTGTATGAGTATAGTTCGCTGTAGTGTCAGAACGCATATAGACTTCATTGGAATCCCAGTCTGGTTTGGGTTTACTGCAGGAAGCCAGTGCTGCGGTAATAAGTACCAGGGATACAACTTTTGATTTCTTCATATTAATTTACTGTAATAAAGATCTGATAGTTTTTCCTGACCTTTAAAGTCGTGTCCTGGCCTGAACTGTTCTCCCCCTGTTCATTTGTGAATCCCAATGCAGGTATTGTGTCCAGTCTGACAACTCTTTTAACGTCTTTGTTTTTAACCCAGAATATATGCTCAGTGTTCATCACATCAAGAGAGTCATTCAGATGCGCAATATGGACTTTGGTTTCAACTGAGCCGTTTTTATCTACCTCTTTGACTTTATCGTCATTTTTCTCTTTGCAGGCCATCAAAGACAACACAAAGATCGCGGGTACTAATTTTTTCATGAGTTCTATTTGATCAATTATTGCGGGAAAGATAAGAAATCTTAACGCGATAAGAAAAATCAGGTGATAAGTTGTGGTCTGTCCAATGAATTTGTAAAGTTGCGTAGTGCTATCAAACAAAATGGTCTTTCCTATCTGGAAAGACCATTTTGTTTGAGTTTATAAAAGCGCTTTAGATTAAAAATGAGTTTTGGATTTTGTTAACCGCAGTCCAGGCATTGCCATTCTACGATACCATCACTCCCTCCAAAACGCTGCATCGTATATTTTTCAAGATCTATTAAGAACCCTATGCCATTTTGATTTGCATTTATAGTACAGCATCCATCGCAATCTGAATCTGAACAATTATCATAAACTTTAGCATCAATCTGTTTACTTCCCTGCTTAATTCTCAGTGTTTTTAATCTGTACTTACCGGCATCTTTTGAATGGATAGATGCTATTTTATTAGCTTTTACCCATGTTAAAGACTGCGTCCCTTCTAAAAAAGCAAACTGACCGGACCATGTACAGCCATTGTATTTAACGCATTCTTCGCTACCCGGATCCGGATAAGATTCATAATTGGTAAGATTAGCTTTGCGCCAGACAGGGGCAGCAGCATCGACATTTTTTGCCGAAGAGGCTTGCGATTCAGGACTTTGTACTTCAAGGTCTTTTTTACATGAGGCAAGAGTCATCATGCCTGCTAAAACGAAAATTGTCGTTTTAGACTTTAACAGGTTGGAAATTGTTGAATTTTTCATAGATGTTTGGTTAGGTTGTTGTATATCAGTTGTTTGTAATGTATTTTAAATTTAATTATTTTTAAGATTAAAATACAGTATCTATAATTTATATTATTTAATAATAAATTCAGTTATTATTTTATGTATTTGATATTTAAGGTGTGTAATTTCTTTATGGAATTATAAATATGATAATATTGAAAATTATTCTTTGATAGAACATGGCGTGCTCTGTAGTAAAGAGCTGAATGTAAAAGCGTTAAATACTGTTAATCCTGCTTGCTATTTTTATCTCTTTGATCTTATGTCTATCAGATTCCTTTATATTTGATAGCATTATCAATTAAATTTTATGAAAGCCATTCTTTTTTCTATCCTTCTTATTTTTCTAGTCAATGTGGAAACCTTTGCCCAAAACTGTAATTGTGCAGAAGAGTTTCAATATGTCAAGGATAAAATAGAAAAGAATTATGCCGGGTTCAGGGATAAAGTAAATCCCAAAACCAGTGCGGCTTATCAGAAATATAGTGCTCAGGTACTGGAGAGATCGAAAAATATTACTTCGGCACCCTACTGCGTTAACCTTATTAATGAATGGATTGGGTTTTTTAAGGATGGTCATATTGAAGTAGGGCGTAACAGACTTTCTAAAGAGAAATATGATGCCGATCAGGAAAGGCTGTTTGCAAGTGTTGAAAAGCAGGTAGTGGATGAACAAGTGTTAAGTAACTTAAAGAAATCTGTTGGCATAGAAGGAATTTACTGGGATAAGGATTCTGTTTATAAAGTAGCTGTAATCAAAAGTGAAAATGGCTTTCGTGATTATGCTGGTGTAATCCTGGAATCAAAAATCAAGGCTTGGAAACCGGGTTTTGTGATGCTGGAATTAAAAGAGCAGAAAAATATTTTAAAGGGAATAGCCTACGATAAATATTGCACACCTGAATCTGTGTCTCTGAAAATCAGTCAGAATGCAATAGGCGATTGGCAAAGAGAAGGGACAAGCAGGGTAAAAGCAGAAAAAGTTTCGCTCGATGATATCTCCAGCAAATTGCTTTCTGCCCAGACATTCTATATCCGGATTGGAACCTTTAACCAAAGAAATGCTAAGGGTATTGACTCTTTAATGCTTTTTAACAAAGAAATTTTAGAAAAAACGCCTAATCTGATTTTGGATTTAAGAAACAATGGAGGCGGAGCAGATTTCTCCTATCGGGCGCTTATCCCATATCTTTATACCAATCCAATTCAAACGATAGGTCCGGATATCTTGTCTTCGGACGATAACATTGCAGGTTGGGCAGGATTGCTAAAGCTGAATGATATGCCTGAAGATCAGAAAGTATTTATCCGCGAAAAGATGGCAGCAATGGAATCGCATAAAAATGAGTTTATTGACCTCGGAGCTGACAAAGACCTCGTGCTGGATAGTATAAACTTATTCCCTAAAAAGATTGTGATCTTAATTAATAAAGGCTGCGGGTCAACAACTGAGCAATTTTTACTGGCTGCAAAACAGAGTAAAAAGGTGATAATTATGGGTGAAAACTCTGCTGGTGTATTAGATTATGCCAATGTTAGAGATATCTCATTTAACTGTATGCCATATGCACTCCATTACGCAACCAGCAGGAGCAGAAGAGTTGATAAAGGACAAGGTATAGATAATATAGGTATTAAGCCCGATCGTATATTGACCACTGCCCAAAATTGGATAACAGAAGCGCAGCGGTATTTAGAGAAAAAATAATTTTCTAAATCGTAAATCCCTTGCCAAAAACATCATGCACATCGTGGATGACAACAAAAGCATCAGGATCGGTTTCATGTACCATATTCTTTAACTCTATGAGTTCGGGTTTACTGATTACTACATAGATGACTTCTTTCCGGTCTTTGGTATAAGCACCATGACCATGCAGTACTGTAGCTCCTCTTACCAGGCCTTTTGTTATTTTTTCGGCAATGATAACAGATTGAACAGAGATGATGGTAACGGCTTTTTTCGTATTAAATCCTTCAACGATAAAATCAACAACCCTTGCGCCAATGTAGACTGCTACCAGGGTATACATCGTCTTTTCGGGGCCTATAATGAATGTAGACAGTCCGATGACTACAATATCAACAATAAGCATTGCTGTGCCTAGTTTCCAGCCCCAGAGCTTTTGAAACAGGCGGGCTATAATTGCAGAACCACCAGTAGTCCCTCCGGACAGAAAGACCAGGCCTATCCCCCCGCCTACAAAAAGACCTGCAAATATAGCGGCTAGTAAAGGGTCAGAAGTTAAAGGTGGATGCGTATTCTCTGTAAGAAATAGAAACAGAGAAGAGAAAAAGATGCCAAATAACGTATATACGATTGTACGTTTGTCTAGTAATTTATAGCCTATTGCCATCAGAATAGCATTCAGGATCAGGTTTAAGATTCCTGGAGACCAGTGGAAGTAGTAAAAGGCAACAATAGTAAGACCAATTACCCCACCTTCAGATAATTTATTTGGAATGGCAAAATAATTGATTCCTGAGGCAAAAATAAGGGTCCCTAAAATTATCAGTGCGATATTTTTTACATGTTCTTTTGTTGCCGGCGTTGCCATGATGTTGTTTTAGATAAAGAGGTAAAATAGGATTGAGCGATCGTTAAAAAGGCTTCTAGCGATATTTATCCTGCAAATATCTAAAACAAATCTGGTTTTTACATAACTAATTCCATCCTCCGCCTAAGGAACGGTAAAGATCTACCATTGCACTGAGCTGTTGACGTTCTATATCCATGAGGTTCAATTCACTCTGTAAAACATTACTTTGCGCAGTAATCACTTCCAGGTAATTGGCCATTCCATTTTTAAAAAGCATATCGGCATTTTTGATAGCCTGCTTTAGTGTTTGTACCCTTAAATCTTGTAATTCACGTTGTTTTTTTAATTTATCAAGCTTCACAAGTGCATCTGTTACTTCGGTAACCGCATTGATCACTGACCGCTTAAATTCTATAACAGACTTGTCCTTTTCTATTTTAGCTAATTCAAGTTGTGTTTTCAGTTGGCGGCGTTGAAATATCGGCTGCGTTAACCCTCCGGCTACCGTACCAAATAATGAGCCTGGAATATTAAACCAATTACTCGCTGTAAAAGTATTAATACCCCCGCTCGCGGTAATTTTTAAAGAAGGATACATACTGGCCTGTGCAGCTCCTATACGGACATTTGCAGCCATTACAGTTAGTTCTGCTGCTTTAACATCCGGCCTGATTGACAGTATATCAGCTGGGATGCCTGTTGTTAAATGTTCGGCTACAGAAAATGCGCTTAAACTCACTTTTCTTTCAATTTTTGAAGGAAAAGTCCCTGCCAGCGTACTTAATGCATTTTCCTGTATTGCAATCAATTGCTCTAGCTGAGGAACAAGTAATGCCGCTGATAATTGCTGTGCTTCAGCCTGTTGAACCGCAAGGCTATTTACCTGTCCTGATTCTTTTTGTAAACGGATAACAATCAGGGTACTATCATTAAGCTGTACATTGTGTTTCGCGATCTCTAATTGTGCATCCAGCATCAGAAGATTGAAGAATCCCTGGGCCACATTGGCTACAACCTGTGTTTTTACAGTTCTGGCAGCAGCTTCTGTTTGCAGATAAGTAGCGAGTGCGGCTTCTTTCTGTCTGCCGATTTTCCCCCAGATATCTGCCTCCCATGATAACCCTAAGTTTGCATTATAATCTTCTATATGTTTGGCACCAGTAAACATGGCAGCACTCATTCCGTTCAGGCTATTATCTGAAGATCTGTTACTGGCTGCATTTACTTGTAAATTAAGCTCAGGTAAAAGGGCTGCATTGGCCATTTTCAAGCTTTGTTTTGCACTCTCTATATTTTTAATTGCAAAAGCCAGATCAAAATTGCGCAGCACGGCACTGTCTATCAATTGCTTTAAAGCAGGTTCTGTAAAGAAGTCCTTATAAGCAATCTTTGCTATACTTGGGCCGGCGGCAGCTGCTGCTGTTCTGGTGTTGAACTGTTCTGGCAGCACGGTTTGAGGCCTGATATAATCCTTTCCTGTTTTGCAAGCGGATAAGACTAATGGGATTGATAAAACGTATATATATTTATTCAGTTTCATGTTCAAAATTTCTAAAGACCCGTTAAATTCTGTTCTTTGTGCGTACCACTGATCTTTTCATGTAAATACTGAAAGGCGACGTACAGTACCGGGATGATAAACACACCTAGTATTACACCCAGTACCATTCCGCCTGCGGCACCAGTTCCAATAGAACGGTTACCTAATGCTGATGGACCTACAGCACGCATCAAAGGAAGTAACCCTACAATAAATGCCAGTGAAGTCATAATGATCGGACGCAGTCTGAGTTTCGATGCTTCTAATGCAGACTCTAACAGTGTCATCCCTGCTTTACGGCGCTGTACAGCATATTCTATAATCAGAATTGCATTTTTAGCCAGTAAGCCGATCAGCATGACCATAGCAACCTGTACATAAATATTGTTCTCTAATCCGGCCATGTTTACTGCTAACAATACGCCCAGGATACCTACCGGCACAGAAAGAATAACTGCCAGTGGTAAAATATAACTCTCATATTGGGCAGCCAGCAGGAAGTAAACAAACAATAAACATAATCCGAATACGGTAGCGGCCTGTCCGCCTGATGATTTTTCTTCCAGAGACATCCCTGTCCATTCGTAACTATAACCTGCGGGCAGATATTTCGCCGCAACTTCTTCTGTCGCATTGATGGCATCACCTGTGCTATAACCTGCTTTAGCCATTGCATTAATACTAATTGCATTGAAAAGGTTGTATCTTGATACTGTTTCAGGGCCATATACTCTTTTCAGTTTGATCAGGGTATTGACAGGAACCATTTGTCCGCCCGCATTTTTAACGAAGATCCCATTGATTGATTCAGGAGTAGCTCTTGAAGCTACATTTGCCTGTACAACAACTCTGTAATACTTGCCAAAACGGTTGAAATCTGAAGTTTGTATACTTCCATAATAGGCCTGCATAACTCCCATCAGGTCTTTTATACTCACGCCCAGCTGTTTGGTTTTTACCGCATCAACTTCCATTTCCAACTGTGGATAATCTGTCCGGAAAGTAGTAAATGCAGCTTGTATTTCTTTGCGTTTCATCAGCTCCTGGGTAAATCCCTGTGCGATTTCGCTGAATTTATCAAGTCTGGCCCCTGTGCGATCCTGTAAAACAAGCTCCAGTCCGCTGACATTTCCAAAACCAGGAACTGTAGGCATAGTGAATACAAATATGGTACCTTCCAGAATGGTTGATAACTTTTGGTTCATCACACCGATGATTTCATTGATATCTTTTACATCACCTCTTTTGTCCAGATCTTTTAGTTTGATGAAACCAACACCAAATGAGGGACTGGTTGCATTACTCAGCATATCAAAACCAGAAATACTGGTAATGTTTTCTGCTGCAGGTATTGTTTTGATAATACTATCTGCTTTTTTCAAAGCCTGACCTGTTCTGTCTAAAGAAGATCCGGCAGGCATAGCTAAAGAGAAAACAACAAAACTGCCATCTTCATCCGGAATAAATCCCTTTGGTGTAGTGCGCAGCATCCAGAAGGTTAGCAGCATTAATAAAGCTAAAGCACCAAAGCTCGCCCATTTGAAACGAATCAGGACTTTAATACTTTTAATATACCTATCTGTCATAGCAGAAAAGCCAGTATTAAAAGCGGTGAAGAATTTCTCGCTGAACCCTGCCTTTTTAGCTGGATCTGTATGGTTATTTTTCAGAAACAAAGCGCATAATGCAGGGCTTAAAGTCAGTGCGTTCACTGCAGAAATTACAATCGCGATAGCTAGCGTAAAGGCAAATTGTCTGTAAAATACTCCGGTAGGCCCTTCCATAAATCCTACGGGTAAAAATACAGCGGCCATAACCAATGTAATGGAAATTACTGCTCCTGTAATATCATGCATAGCAGATAAAGTAGCCTGGCGTGCAGGAAGATGTTCATACTCCATTTTAGCGTGTACAGCTTCGACGACCACAATAGCATCATCTACTACAATTCCAATGGCCAGAACGAGTGCAAATAAGGTTAACAAGTTAATCGAGAACCCAAATAATTGCATGAAAAAGAATGTCCCTATAATGGCTACAGGTACCGCAATCGCCGGGATTAATGTAGATCTGAAATCCTGAAGGAAAATAAATACAACAATAAATACCAGGATAAAGGCCTCTATTAAGGTATGTATAACCTGCGAAATAGATTGATCCAGCTGAATTTTTGTACTCAGCGGGGTCTGATATTTCAAGCCTTTTGGAAAGGTTTTGGATAACTTTTCCATTGCCGCATTGATCTCTTCCTGTACTTTATTTGCATTGGATCCTGCTGTTTGATAAATAGCCATACCCGCACCAAATTTACCGTCCACCCAGGTGTCACCACTATAGGTATAAGAGCCGAATTCGACTTTGGCAACATCTTTTACCCGTAAAACTGAGCCGTCAGCATTGGCCCTGATAATCATTTCTTCAAAACCTAAAGGCTGATTGGATTTACCTTTGTATTTCAGAACATATTCAAAAGCTTCTTTACTTCCTTCCCCGAATTTACCAGGGGCCGCCTCTACGTTCTGATCCTGAATAGCTGTCATTACCTCTTGGGGGCTTAAGCCATAAGAAGCCATTTGCTCTGGATTTAACCAAATCCGCATGGCATAATCTTTATTTCCAAATACGGTAACGTTACCAACTCCTGAAACCCTTTTCAGTACTGGAATAATATTGATTTTCGCATAGTTCTCTACAAAAGCAGCATCATATTTCTGACTTTCATCAGCAATAGACATGAACATAATCATACTGTTTTGTTGTTTCTGCGTAGTTACACCAATCTGAACAACCTCGGCAGGTAATTGACTTACGGCCTGGGATACTCTGTTTTGTACGTTTACTGCGGCCTGATCGGGATCTGTTCCCAATTTGAAATAAACCTGGAGGCTTAAAGCACCGTCGTTACTGGAGGTTGACTTGATATAAGTCATATTCTCTACCCCGTTGATCGCATCCTCCAGAGAGGGGGCGACAGTACGAGCTACTGTTTCTGCATTCGCGCCAGGATATACGGCCGTAACGAATACACTTGGTGGTGCAATATCCGGAAACTGCGTAACCGGGAGTTTTGTCATACTCAGAAATCCGAGTATTAATAACAAAATGGAGATCACCGTAGCGAGTACGGGTCTTTCTATGAATTTCTTAAACATGGGGTCATTGTAGGATGATGCCGGGTTAATTCATTACCCGGCTTATGTTCATATTATTTTTTTGCAATTTTTGCAGCAGCCGGTGAATTGCCAGGTGTGATGACCATACCTTCCTGTAAGTGGTCAAGCCCTGTGGATACAATTCTGTCGCCAGGTTTCAGGCCTCCTTTAATCAGATAGTCTGCGCCGCTTTTACCAGCGATATCAATCATTACCCTGCTGATTTTATTGCTGTCAGCCAGTTTATAGACAAAGACCTTATTCTGAAGTTCCATTGTCGAGGCTTGAGGAACCATTAAAGAGCTTTCATGAACCTGATCAATTCTAACTTTTCCTGTATTCCCTGCGCGCAGCAAACCATCTGCATTCGGGAATGTTGCCCTTAGCATGATTGATCCGGTATTCTTGTCAAATTGTCCGTCAACCATAGTGATGTGCCCTTTATGCGGATAAGTAGTATAGTCAGCAAGAAGTAATGAAACAGGTGGTATTTGTTTAATCTTTTCGGTCAGTGTTTTACCAGAATATTGTGCTTTGAAATTGATGAAATCACTTTCTCCTATAGAAAAATAAGCATAAATTTCATGTACATCCGAAAGTGTTGTTAATGGCTGCTGATCACTTTTGCCAACTAAACTACCCAGTCTGCGTGGAATTCTGCCAATAAAGCCACTAACCGGAGCTTTGATATTGGTAAAAGCAATGTTGATCTTTGCAGAACCTACAGCAGCTTTAGCCTGCTCAAGATTTGCTTTTGCTACCTGATGAGCAGCCTGCACTGTTTTCAACTGTATAGGTGAAACGACATTGCTTTTAACTAAAGGAACAACCTTATCTACTTCAAGCTGTGTATTGCTCAATGTTGCTTCTGCAGCATGCATAACGGCAATTGCATTATTTAGCTGCTGCTGATAAGGCTGATCATTAATTTTAAACAGAAGCTGGCCCGCCTGAACAAAAGCACCCTCATCAATATATACTTTATCCAGGTAGCCATCTACCTGAGGTCTGATTTCGACATTCACTTTTCCTTCAAGTGTGCCTGTATAGTCTTTGGTGGTCGTTACTGCCGATTTAGTAAGCGTTATTACAGGTATTGTTGGAGGAGGTGCCTGTGCGCCCTGGTTTTCTTCCGTTGAACGGCAACCAAATAAAACAGTGATCAGTAATGCGGAATAAAATAAAACGCCAGGTCTTCGTAATAGAAGAGATTTGTTTTCAACTTTCATGAGTCTGTTAGAATTTTCATAATTGCGGAAATCCATATTCATTTGAAATACAGATTACAACGCTGCAATTTTATGATTAAAGACACAGAATAGAGCTGAGGAAATAACTGAGAACGCTTTATTGGCAGATGAAGCAACCTTCAGTGCAACTGAATCAGCTATCGAGCCATCTTTTAAATTGACTGGCCTTTTCCTTACTGATATGGATATCAGATGGTGCTGCGGGTGCGAGCATAAGTTTTAATTTTCCATTAAAATAATTGTGAATACTCTCCAGACTTTTGATGTTGATCAGGTATTGTCTGTTTGCGCGAAAAAATACTGCGGGATCCAGCTGTTCTTCCAATTCATCCATGGTATAGGAAATGGCCTGCTCCTTTGCATCGCAGGTAACGATATTGGTAATTTTGTTTTCTGAATAAAAATAGGCTATATCCGGGACTGTAATGGTTTTGTAGCCGTCTCTGTATGGAATCAGAAAACGGGAGCGGTAATTTGGATTTTGTTTTTTAATAATCGCAACGACCTCTTCAATTGTTCCGGAAGATATCTTTTTGGTGTTCTGTTGCTTAAATTTAGAGATACTTCCTTTTAATTCGTCTATATCTATTGGTTTTAAAAGGTAATCAATGCTGTTCACTTTAAATGCGCGTAATGCATACTCATCATAAGCAGTAGTAAAGATGACAGGTGCAGTAATTTCAACTTTAGTGAATATCTCAAAACAAATTCCGTCTGCTAAACGTACGTCCATTAGAATCAGGTTGGGATGTGGATTTGTGCGCAGCCATTGTACACTGTCTGCTATCGTATCGAGTGTAGCTACGATTTTAATTTCGCTATCTATTTCAAGCAATATCTTTTGCAGGCGTATCGCATTTAATTTTTCATCTTCTATGATTAATACATTCATTTTATATTATTCTGATATTTCTAATAAGGGTAATTTAACTATGAATGTGCTTTCATTCTCAATTATTTGTGGACATGCATCCGATAACAGGCGATAACGGCTGATAATATTTTTCAGGCCTACTCTTGTTGATGGGATATGGAAATTTACCAGCTGCAAATTATTCGAAACCTCCAGCCATCCATCTTCGTCTATCCGAATGTCAATGTATAGCGGACGTGAGCGTGATGCAATATTATGTTTAATTGCATTTTCTATCAGTAGTTGCAAAGTAATAGGAGGAACACCTTTTGTTTCATAGTTTTCGGGTATGTTTATATCAATCTGCAGGTTATCGGATACTCTTATTTTGATCAGATAGATATAAGAATTGATAAACTTGATTTCATCCTTTAATGAAATAATATCTCTGCTCAGGTTAATAATCATATAACGGTATACTTTAGAGAGATTATCCAGAAAAAGGAGGGCAGAATCCGGGTTTTCAACAATCAGGCTGGATAAAGTACTGAAATTATTGAACATAAAATGAGGGTCAAGCTGCGCTTTTAAGGATTGCAGCTCTGCCTGCATGGCTATCTGGTTAAGGTCATAGGCTTTGAGCTCAAGTGCAGAGGTTTCCAGCATAGACATTTTCCATTTACGAAGGAAGAAATCAGCAGTGTAAATAGCACTGATGAAGGTACTGATCACAATACTGACCATACAAACCTGCCAGGTATATGTTTTTTCACTCTGCGAATAGTTATTAGAGGCAGGATAAACAAGATGATCAATGTAGAGCAGCAGGCTAATCACCACACCTGCACTGATAATCTGTAAAAAAAACTGACAAAAGAAGCGTAATACAGGAGATTCCAGCCAGGGAATATGACGGTCAAGCCATCGGGCTATGAGTAAACTGGATTCTGTAATCAGAAAACAAACCAGCATGACACCGAGCCATTCTGTGAGTAATGATAATATATTCTGATCGAAATATCTGTTCCAGGATGGATCATATGGATTTAGCAGGTAAATGAAAATGTAAAAACAAAAGAAAACAATAGGTAAAATGAAGAACCTGAAGTTCTGATAAAAAGCACGTTCGCTTACTGTTTTATTCTTGGCCATAGCTTTAGTGTTTATTATTCATCAACATAACAGGTAATAACTTGTAAAATTAAGGCCAGGGTTAAAAATGTAATGAGCTTGTTGACTGAACATTATATTTATTATGCTGAAACAGTCTTTTGAGGGACTCAATAGTATCGGCCTTAGTCCTGGTTTTTAACAGATAAGACAAAGATAGAAAAACAGATTTCATTTAAATTCAAGCAGACGCTTAGCTTTTTCGGTAATCATTAATATCTTAGCAACATGTCATCACATCACATAGTCAGAGAAAAACAGGAACCAGCCTTATATATTCACAATCTGGGTAATTTCGATGAAGAATATCTGGGACAGATTCTGGAATGGAGTCCTACATTAATCGTTAATGGTGCGATTTATGAAAAAGTTCTGAGCCTGGGATTAAAAGTAGACGTAATTTTGAATAACATAGAAGGATTAGTCCCTCAGGAAAATACAAAATCAATTATTGGCCCCGGTGATGATTATAACACGGTATTAAATTATCTGATTTCAGAAAAATACCCGGCAGTAAATATCATTGATGAGGATAAGGCTTTATCAGATCTGGCTTTCTATCTTCCTAAAATCAATATAGTTCTCTTTACAGCAACAGAAAAATCATACGCTGTCAAAACAGGGTTCAATGTATGGAAGCCTGCTGGAAGTATATTTCTGATTGACGTGGTTTCTTATTTTGAAGCGACAAACCTGATGCAGCAGGAAGAACGGGAATTTGAAGTTGTTAAGGATGGTTTTGTG
The DNA here is from genome assembly GCF_014200605.1 of Pedobacter cryoconitis. Lineage (GTDB taxonomy): Bacteria > Bacteroidota > Bacteroidia > Sphingobacteriales > Sphingobacteriaceae > Pedobacter > Pedobacter cryoconitis_B. The sequence goes on from NZ_JACHCE010000002.1 coordinate 282,384, forward strand.
GAATTTACCTTTGCTACTGAATATGTGTTTTTAACAGAAAAGATATGATTACTCTAAGAAAAGCAAAAGAAGATGATTTAACTGTTATCCAGCGGATCGGAACAATTACATATGGGCCAACTTATACACATTTGCTTGGTCAGGAGCAGGTTGACTTTATGCTTGATAAATTTTATAGCATTATTGCTTTAACAAAGCAAATGATGGAAGGGCATACCTTTTTAATTGCCCAGGAGGGAGATACAGATCTGGCCTTTGTCTCTTATTCATTAGAAGAACACGGGAAACATAGTATTATCAAACTACATAAACTATATGTCCTGCCCGAGGCACATGGAAAAGGATTGGGGAAACTTCTGATTAATGAAGTGCGGAATAAAGGGATTGAATCTGGTGCAGAGAGTCTGAGACTGAATGTAAACCGTTATAATAAAGCAAAGGATTTCTATGAAAAGGCTGGTTTTATAATCAAAGAAACCGTCGACATTGAAATTGGCAACGGTTTCTTTATGAATGATTATGTAATGGCACTGCCTTTAGTACCTGTAAAACCGGCCTAATTAACTAATTTAGGTATCCTGGTTGGCGTATCTGTTCCTTTTACAATAGTTATTGCACTTTTAGCAATAGCTTTAATCGTAGATAATATATTATCGGTATCCAATGTGCTGTACTCATCTTTCACAGTATGATAAAACTTGTCTGTATCTATCTGATCAGTACTGATCGTATGTGCAGGAACGCCTAAAGCAGCTAAGGTCGCATTGTCACTTCTGTAAAAAAGGTTCTGCTTCGGATAAGGGTCAGGATGAAAAGTAAATGCTGTTCCTTCCAGATTTTTTTGGAGAATCTTTCCGAAATCAGATTTATCATATCCTGTAATAAAAGCTGTATTTTTACCGAACTTACTTTCTTTTCCGATCATTTCAATGTTAAACATGGCCACAACCTCGTCAGGATTTAATTGCTGAGAGAAATACCTTGCACCAAAACCTCCTATTTCTTCTGCTGTAAAAGCAACAAAAATAAGTGTACGCTCATTGTTATTCAGTTTCTTATAATATTTAGCAAGTGCTATCATGGCTGTAGTGCCCGAAGCATCATCATCAGCACCATTTGCAATGCTATCCTGATCTGCTGAATGAATAATACCCAGGTGATCATAATGACCTGAAAAAACCACTAGTTCTTTTGCTTTTGATTTTCCTGGAATAATTCCTGCGACGTTAAACAGCGGTAATTTCTCAATGCTGTTTTTTGCGGATACACTGAAAGTTTTTAAAGTAGTATCAGCAGATAATATCATAACCAGAACAGGCGGGTTGGCCTCAGCTGGTTTTTCCTGATCAGTAACAGCTGCTATTGAAACATACTCTCTTAACTGATTAAATTCAGTAGTAAATTTTTTATCTACCAGTACCAGCTGGCGTTTTTTATTACGCACTAAAAGTTTGTATTGTTCTCTGAATGGTTTTGAAGGATCAAGTTTAACCCAACCATCGCTATTTGTATTGTCTAAAGTCAGACTGGCAGTTGTGTTTCCCCAAATGGCTACTTCATCAGGAGCTATAGTTTTACCATCAATTGATACTTCGGCTGATATTGGTTTAACCTGGTACTTATAGAAAGTTTGTCTGTAGTCCTTTGCTCCTTTTAGTGGTTGTAAGCCAATTTTCTTAAATTCACCTTCAATAAAAGTTGCGGCTTTATCAATACCGGGACTGAATGTCGCTCTGCCCTGCATATCATCACTACTCAGGGTTTTAATCAGGTTGTCGACATAATCTTTAGAGATAATTTTATCAATATCCTGGGCTGTTGCCGTTCGGGCGATAAAAAGTAAAATCAAAGGGTAATAAAAGTATTTCATCATAATTTAGTTAGTGTTTCTTTTTGTTTTTCTATAGCTGTGGCAACTCTGGTACCGTATACCCCGTCTGTCACTTCAATTTCGAAATCCCTGTCCTTCTCAGAGCTGTGCATCTGGCTGGTTTCAAGATTCTCAACAGATCTGTCATATGGCCCTCTGGAACTCATCATTTTCACAAAAACGGGCAGACATTCAAAGAAAATAAATAGCAGGCCAATAAACGAAACAGCTAATGCTGTTGTGCTATCCCTTGTGCCATTTGTATTAAAACTCAATTGCCCTAATGCCCAGTTGCGATCAGCAAAGCCTGCGATGTTTGTCAAACTATCGAGCTGTTTTCCTGTATAAAGCCGCTCTGATAATAGCCCGTCAAATTGTTTTCTGCCATCTACAAAATTCTCCATTCTTCTTACATCCGAATTCAGTGAATCCAGGTTCTGTTGCCGCTGTTTTAATTCTTCCTCTTTTCTTTTGGCATAAGGGCCATATCCCATTACTCCTGATGTTTCAGTTGTCTTAGTCCCGAAGACTTCAAAGTTAAGTTTTTGTCTGTCACTTTTAATTCCGCTTTCTAAAGAATCCCGTTGCGCTTTAGACTCCTTAAGTTTGTTCAGTTCTATGGTATATTTATTCGTGAATGCCTTATTGAGTGTGTCAATCTTTGCACGCTGGTTGTTCAGATAACTTACTTTTAGGCGTTCTTTAATTTCTTTATCGAAGATTTTAAGCTCTAAAGGACGTGAGATGACCATACCGATCATAATCGCGAGTAATATACGTGGCGTTGCCTGCAGAATTTGTTTGGTTGAAGAAGAATTCTTGTTAATACTGGACACAATATAACGGTCCATGTTAAAGATGGCCAGGCCCCAGAGGATGCCGAAAAATATAGCAAAAAGTACAGCGGCAGTATCGCCTTTAAAAACGAAGTACATGGCATATCCACCAGATAATGCGGCAAATAAACCTGTAAAGAAGATAGTTGCGCCAATACCAACATATTTATTATGTTCAGTAGGGTGCTTCTCTAATGTAGGCTGGTGTATTCCAGAACAGAACCAGAAGAAACGTGTCAGAGCATCCATAATAACAAAGTTAAGAAAGAATACTATTAAACGCCCGGCATTCTTAGTTGTTACAGGGGATATGGCGAAACCATAAAATTTGACTTGTGATTAGCAGATAAGTTGTTGATAAACTTTATATTTGGCAATTAAATATGGATAACCGGCTGTCCATTTAAAAGCTTAAAAGATGAAAGAAATTAGCGTAGAAGAACTGAAACAAAAAATAGATAACAACGAAGATTTTCAACTGATTGATGTGAGAGAAACTTTCGAATACGATACTTCAAACCTTAATGGTGAGAATATCCCTTTGGGAGGAATCCTGATTGAAGTTGATAAAGTTTCTAAAGATAAACCTGTCATTATGCAATGCAGAAGTGGTAAACGCAGTGCAGCAGCAGTAATGCAGTTAGAGCAGCTTCATGGTTTCACAAACCTTTATAACTTAAAAGGTGGTATCCTTGCATGGCAGGCCGCGTTTGACCCTAGCATGCCAGTTTACTAAGATGAAGAAGAAGATTGCATTAAATACATTTTATACCATTGGTATAGTAATTTCTGTGATAGGTCTTAAATGGGCTTTCCAGAACACTAATTATCCAATTGCCGGATTATTAATCGCAACGGGTTTGTTTTTTATCTACCTGAAGATTAATATCGTAAAAGAGGTAAGAGCTGGTATAAAAGAAAAAGAAAATAGCCTGAATTCATCCGTTAAGGATGAAACAAATTAGGAGAAAGACCTTTCAGCCCTAAACCTGGAAGGTCTTTTAATATATATCTGCCGTTCTCAAACGGAGGTTGCTCAAAAGGGTTATTTGTAGTCAGAAAAGGGCCATCCAAATCTACCCAGTCACATAAAGGGGCTAAAGCAAGTCCTGCCCGGGTCGCTATAGAAGTTTCACTCATACAGCCAATCATTACCTTCATCCCATAAGAACGGGCTTTTAAAATCATCTGATGGGCTTCATACATGCCGCCACTCTTCATCAGTTTAATATTTATTCCATGATAAGCTCCTTTAACCTTATCGATATCTGATAAACGCTGTACGGCTTCGTCTGCAAGAATAGGAATCGGACTGCGTGTGGTTAACCAGGCATTACCTTCCATGTCTTTTTTGTCCATTGGCTGCTCAATTAAGACCACACCCTGATTATATAACCAATAAATAAGATCTATAGCCGTTTTCCGGTCTTTCCAACCCTGATTAGCATCTGCATAAAGCGGCAGGTTACTTACACTTCTGATCGTGCTGATCAGCTCTTTATCATTCGCAGATCCTAATTTAACCTTAAGTACTTTAAAGCCTTTTGCCTCTGCAACCTTTTCTTTAATAACTTCTGGTGTATCTATCCCTATCGTATAAGAGGTAACAGGCATTTTTGCAGGATCTGCTTTGTAAATTTCATAACAAGGTTTCTGCAATAGTTTCCCATTGATGTCATTTAGTGCAATGTCAATAGCGGCCTTTACAGCCGGGTTGCCCTGATCGATAGCATCCAGATAACTTATGATGCCGCTAAAGTCGAATGGATAGGTAAAACGCGTCCAGTCTACTTTTTTAAGAAAAGATGATGCAGATTGATAACTCTCACCCAGATAAGGAACCATGGAAGCTTCACCATAACCGTCAATATTTTCATAAGTCAGCTTTAGCAATAATAAGGGAGTACTTGTTCTGGTAAAACCGGTAATAGAAAAAGGATGTTTAAGTTCCAGGTTAAATGAAATATGAACTGCTTGCATGTGTTTTAAAAGCTTTTGGTAATATCAAAGTTAAAAAATGGGCGCCTCACCGAATGTAAAAATAATATCCCTAATATTGCGCTTAATATGAGTAACACAATCTATCAGCCGTTTAAAAACTTCGACTTTAAATTTAAAAACTGCTTTCTGAGCGGAGATACTTTTGATGCACCAATCATTCAGACAAATATATTGCCTGAATGGCTGCTGGAAGTAGCTGATTTTAGCGGAGATGAGCAGATTAAGTTACTGGATGAATCCATCAGGTCATATAATACCCTGAAAGTTCCGGTAAGTGAAGAAGTACTGCTTAATTTTATTGGGCCTCTGGAAGATAAAATAGCGGCAGCCTTTGCAGAAGGATTTGCGGGGGTATCTAAGCTCGAAGAAATGGATTTGTTTAAATGGGTTGGCAAATTCCTATACAGCCTGATTTATATTGAAATGAACGCGGCTGTTCGTTTGCAGCAATTGAGTGATGACGGATTAAATATGTCACAGGGGCTGATGCATAAATTCGGAAATTTGCAGACCATGATCCAGAGTATTTACCGGAGTGTAGTTCTGGAAGATTTTACGCCCTGGTCTTTTGTGATTGTACCTTTGGAACAGAATGATATTCCTTTCAGCTTCAGAGATGAAATCAACACTTTGACTTTCTCCTTGAAATTGAAAGATTTTGGGATCATAGCCTGTTTACAGGATAATGGGACAAATAAAAGATATCACCAGGAGATTCTTGATCAGATTGGAGCGGGTAAAGTAACAGATCAGCAATTCGAAGAACTTTGTGCACGTTTCTTCTATTCTGCTTATTTATTCAACCGCTTGCCTGAATATACTATTATGCCTGTTGAAGGGGCTATTTATATTGATGCTATGCCTTTAAGAGGGACTACTAATAAGCCCCTGTTTGATGTGTGGCAGCATAAAATTTATGCCCAGGTACTGGAGACTTTCTGGAAGCCGTGGGGAAACTTGTTGATGGAAATCAGAAAAGATCCGGCAGCACCAACAAGTTATTTCAATCCCCCTTCTTTACCAGCTACGGATTAAATGCCGAAACGGCCCGAAATTGCAGCAATAAAATGTGGTACAATACCTGGTATCACTAATATGGTGACGATAATACCAGTTATTGCACCGAATAAATGTGCATCATGGTTAATGTTATCTCTGGAACTTTTTGACATATAATAAGAGTATACCAGGTATAATACGCCAAATAAAGCTGACCAGATAGGAATAGGCAAAGGGAAGATCATTAGCGTATTTAGCGGATAGAATAGAATATAACTGAATAATACGGCAGAGATTGCTCCCGAAGCCCCAAGGCTATGGTAGTGATAATCATCTTTATGTTTGATTACAGAAGGGATATCACTTAAAATAAGCCCGATAAAATAGATCATTCCAAATCTTACGCTTCCTACAGTAGCTTCTAAAGTAAAAGCAAAGAAATAGAAAGTAAACATATTAAAGATCAGGTGCATCCAGCTTCCATGGATTAACCCGCTGGTAAACAGTGTGTAAACATTGCTTCTGCGGTAAACGCTGTAAGGGTGGAGCATGAATTTCCCATAAAGAGAAGTATCATTAAATGCATAAATACTGGTTACCAGTGTAAAAATGAAAATCAGAGAGGCAACTGGTGTGTTTAAAAGATATTCTATCATGTTGTATTGAATCGGATTTAAAAATTATTGCAATCTAGCAATTGGATAGCGTAAATGTGTTTTTTCATAATAATTTGAATTCTTATAGACGAATTCCAGTTGTGCAGAAGGGTTTTGAGCAAATGTGCTGTCACTTATCTTTTTCTGATTCAATCTAACTCTGAGATCAGGGTTGTCCTTTAATAATCCGGCTGCGGTATCTTCAAATACATAAGGGGAATAATGTTCTTTCTGATCCAGTATAGAATCAAAGAAGTTCCAGTTAAAGAAAGAATCTGTTGCCTGTGGTTCCAGTGTTTCCATAATATATCTGTTTTGCGGCTGATCTACATAAACCAGAAAATCACCCTTATAAAAGTTTAAAGTCTGTTTCTGGGTGCTGATCTCCACATTGTTATGGATATAGTGACCTTCATAAGGTCTGGAAGAAGTCTTATAGTCAGTTATATAGTAAACATCAACAGCCAGTTCTTTATCCTCTTTTAACTCCTGCAGTTTCACGCCGTTTAACTTTAGCAAGCCAATTACCTTATCCCATCCCTTTGGAATTACATAAGCCAGAGGTTTTTGTACGGTAAGCTGTGGCTCAAATTTATTCCAGTATTTAATGTTTTTGGTATAAGGCTCGTTTCTGTCATAGTAGAGCCTGTCTGTACCACTTACGGCGCTTGGTTTATACTTGGCAGTAAAACCTTTAAATGAGAGCAGCTCGTACTTAGATTCATTCAGCTTCCAGCTTAGTGGAAATTCTTTTTGTATGGAGGTAGCTTCATCAGCTTTGCGTTTATTTTCACCAATGACTTTCGCATCTTTGCTCACCAGGTCAATATAGGTTTGCAATAAAAGATAAGTTGATTCAACCCTTTTTTGATAAGCTTTCAGCATGTGCGTTTCGGGCATAAAACCAATTGTGTTATGTAAAGCTGCATAACCGGTCGAATAACGTGGGGTTTCCAGAAATCCGGTAATACCTGCGTCCGGGGTGGTTTCGACCGAATTGATATAGGGGATCAGCTCAAATCCTTTTTTCTTCATTTCTGCGTACAGGGCAGGAACCATCGTATTGGTCAGATAACCAGCAAGAATAGGGTTTAATTTATCCTTCTGTGTAGGGATCAATGTTATGGTATATTGATAATCTGCCCCATTGCTGGTATGGGTATCTACAAAAATCTCTGGCTGCCAGGTATTAAATATTTCCTGAAAGGCTGCAGAGTTCTTGGAATCAGTTTTAATGAAATCCCTGTTCAGATCGTAATTTTTACTGTTCCCTCTGAAACCGTAAGCTTCAGGTCCATTCTGATTTGCTCTGGAAGTACTGCTGCGGTTAAATGACCCATCTATATTGTAAACTGGTATAATACAGATAACAACGTTATCAGGTAAATGATTGCCCTTTAATAAATCTCTGGCCAGCATCATGGAGGCATCTATACCTTCGGGTTCGCCAGGATGAATGCCATTATTAATTAATAAAATCCTTATGTTATTTTTCCTGATTTCAGCAGGATCAAAGATCTCGTTTTTAGATAAGACCAGCAGATTCAGTGGTTTCCCAAAATCTGTAGTGCCATAGGAAAGAAACCTCGCCTGTGGCGATTTTTTAGCCAGTTGATTGTAGAAATCAATAGCTTCCTGGTAAGTTGCTGTCTGGTTCTTGTTACTTAACTCGTAAGGCGTTTTCTGTGCAAATGTTTCCATCGTTAGGGTAAGGATTAAAAACAAAAAAGGATATTTCATTAGAATATATTTATGAACGGTTAATCACCTTGTAAGGCTAAAATCGCCGGAATGTTTTTTTATATAAGCCCATTTTTCCGAAGTTATATTTAACTCCTACAGAATAGAAGGCATAGATATCCGGGTTGCCGGATCTATGTCTCACAGAAGAATCGTCGTAACCATCCAGCCCTTCTCCCAGGGTTACATTGCTCTGGCAGTTAATGTTCAGTGCATATCTGTAAAATCCATCGCGATCCGGGAAAAAGAAATTGATTCCAAGATTCAGTGGGAAGAAAATGTCTTTTGAAGCATTCTCTCCCGGATAATAAACATCGGGGTCAGTGAAGCTGTATCGATTGATCCCTTTCATCTTGTTTTGTATAACCCCTATTCCAGTGCCTAAATACAGGCCTCTGAAATGGTTTGAGAAGCTGTTATAGTTAAAATCTATAATTTGTCCCAAAGATATTCTTCCATTAATAGCTATTGCCTGATACGAGTTGATGAATTGGCGGTTATATGGATCGGTCTTCACATTTCCTCCGTTGATTTCCCCTTTCTGGAATTCCAGACCAAGGCTCATATAGGGTGTGAATAAGTAATCCAGTGTGCCATATCCAGCCAGCCCAAAGTCATGTTTTCTGACATCTGCAAAAGACTGTGTGATACCTGCCCCCACACCAACAGAAAGTTTGTAGAAATTTGACTGTGCAAAACACGAGAATGTTAATGTGATTAAAATGGTCGAAATAAGTATCCTTTTCAAGTTATGCTGATTGTTTATAGATAAAATATCATCTTTGGCTATCTTTAACCATTCAAAAGTCTGTTTAAAATAAATTTGAACAGCTTCAGAATTTACTGATTAAGAAGACCTTTACTTTTTTTAAAATTATGCTAAAATATCATAACACAGGTAATTCTTTGCAAAATAGATTTACTGAATACGTAAAAATAGACACACAATCTGATCCTGAGTCCGAAACCGTTCCTTCAACTGAAAAACAGAAGAATCTTGGCAGAGTATTGGTCGCTCAATTATTGGATATGGGTATAACAGACGCACACCTGGATGAATACGGGTATGTATATGCTACCATCCCTTCAAATACGACGAAAAATGTTCCTGTAATTTGCTTTTGTTCACATATGGATACTTCTCCTGATTGTAGCGGTTATGGCGTTAAGCCGATTATCCATACCAATTACCAGGGACAGGATCTTGTACTTCCTGATGATCATTCAGTGGTACTGAGAATGAGCGAACATAAAGACCTGAAAGACCAGATTGGAAATGATATCATTACAGCCAGTGGGACAACGCTGCTGGGAGCTGATAATAAAGCTGGTTTAGCAGAAATTATGGAAGCAGCAGCTTTTCTGATGCAGCATCCGGAACATAAACATGGTAAAATAAGAATTCTTTTTACCCCTGATGAAGAAATCGGGCGTGGAGTTGATAAGGCAGATCTGGATAAACTAGGTGCCGATTTTGCTTATACGATCGATGGAGAGACCTGCGGTTCTATTGAAGATGAAACTTTTTCTGCAGACGGAGCAGTCTTAACTATAAATGGTATTAGCTCACATCCCGGTTTTGCAAAAGGCAAAATGGAAAGTGCAATTAAGATTCTGAGTGATATTATCAGTGCTTTGCCAAAAGATAAACTGACGCCAGAAGCTACCTCGAAGAAAGAAGGGTTTTTACATCCGGTTACCATGCAGGGAAATGTAGAACAGGCAGAAGCACATTTTATTATCCGTGATTTCGATGATGCTTTATTAGCTGAACATGGCCATACCTTAGAAGCCATTGTGAAACAGGTTATCGCAGCCTATCCTCATGCTACTTACGAACTGAAAATAAAAGAACAGTACCGTAATATGAAAAAAGTACTGGATCAGCACCCGCAAGTTCTGGAATATGGTGTTATGGCTATTGAAAGAGTTGGTATTCCGGTAAAAAGACAGAGTATCAGAGGTGGTACCGATGGTTCAAGATTGTCGCTGATGGGCTTGCCTTGTCCTAATGTTTTTGCAGGGGAACATGCATTCCATGGTAAACAAGAATGGGCTTCTGTGCAGGATATGGAAAAAGCTGTTGAAACGATTATCAATATAGCACTGATCTGGGAAGAAAAAAGCAATTAATTATTTCAGATACATTGCTGCCAGGAGTTCGTAAGAGCGTAGACGATCATCGAAATTTTCGGTGATCGTTACAGCCATTAGCTCGTTTACCTTGTAATCAGCCAGCAATTTGTCTATTTTTTCTTTCAATACATCTGGGGTGCCAATGAGCATCCTTTGTCTGTTATGGGTTATTCTTTCTTGTTCAGCAGCATTATAGCTGACCTGTTTAATATCATCGTAACCAATAGGAAATAGTCTGCCACCTTTTTCCAGTTGAAGATATCTATAATCCATTACCGCCTGCTGGCGGAAGATTACTTCTTCACTTTCTGAGCAGAAAACACCTATCCCAATATTCGCTTCGGGTACAGCCCTGTCAATAGATGGCTTAAAGCGGTCACGGTAAAGCTGGACAGATTCTGGCCCGCCTAATGGATTAATAAAATGTGCAAATGACATCCCCATCCCAAAATGCGCTGCAAATAAACCACTTTGTCCGCTGGAACTTAATAACCACATTGGCGGTACCGTTAATGCTTGTGGAATGGCGGTAATTCTTTCTTGTATTGTACCAGGCTCTGCAGTATCATGCAGATAATTTCTCAGATCATTCAATTGCTCTAAAAAGTCCTGTTCTTTCCACTGATTGGAAGGATTGAGTACACTTGCAGTAATTCTATCTGTGCCAGGTGCCCTCCCTAAGCCAAGATCAATTCTTCCTGGAAAAAGGATTTCCAGCATACGGAAGTTTTCGGCAACTTTTAATGCACTATGGTTAGGAAGCATGACGCCTCCTGAGCCTAATATTATATTTTTAGTCTCTCCTGCCAGATGTGCGATCAGAATTTCTGGTGTAGAACCAGCTAATGCTGTCGTATTATGGTGTTCAGAAACCCAGAAACGGGTATAACCCAGGTTATCTGCAAGTCTGGCCAGTTCAACAGTTTCCTGGATAGCCTGCTGTGCAGTAGCGCCTTTTCTAACCGGTGACTGGTCAAGGATACTTAAACGAATAGGATGAGTGCTCATAGTGACAAATTGTATTACAAAAATACAATGTCTGCTTCTCAACAATGAGTTTCTGAATTATTGTGACTTCCAGATTATTGAGTAACCCTCATTTCTGCCAGATACTGGTCCTGTCCATCATCAAAGAGTAAATGACATTCCCATCCACATTCTTTAGCAATTATTTTCAGCAGCTGAGGATCAAGATAAAGCCAGTTGAACCATTCTCCTTTTTGGTCTTTATATTCGTACTGATAGGCTATTTCCCCATGATATTTATCAGCAGGTTTCTCTATATCTTCATACAGGTAAGAGATATCGGAGGTGTCAAATAATAATTGTCCGTCTTCGTTTAATAATGATTTTGCATGGTTGAGGAAGATTTTGAAACCAGCAATGGTGCCTGTGAGTCCAATTCCATTCATCAGGAATAATAAAGTGTCAAATTTTTCGCCCTGATAAGTGAAAACATCTCCTTCTACGGCATTTTTCACTCCTCTTGTCTTCATGATTTCGACCGCTATAGGAGAAATATCAAGAGCAATGACATCAAAACCGCGCTCCTGCAGGATCAGTGCATGGCTGCCTGCACCTCCGCCTACGTCCAGGACTCTGCCTTCACAAAGATCCATCGCTTCCAGTTCTATGTCAGGCATTTCTTCTTCTGTACGAAAAAAGATGTCAACAGGCATCTCCTCCGGTTCATCATAAGAATTATGCAGCACTAGCGTTGCTGCGGTACCATTTGTAAACTGATCCTGTAAAGCACTCCCGAAAACGTCCATTGGCGGCAAAGATATTAAATTATTTTTTCTGAAGTATAGGTTCTCCTTCTCCCTGATCCGGTCCTGGTTTGTATTCCAATCTTGTTTTAGGCAGGCTGTCCGGATAATTCTCTCTGATAAACTTAATCATCTCTTCACGGACATAACAGCGAAGATCAAATGCCTGAGAAGAGTTGCGGGCACTCATTAAAAAACGGACTTCTACGGTAGTTGCTTTATTGTCCGTAAGCTGTACAACATTTACTCTTTTATCCCAGAGCGGATGATCAGTAAGCAATCTTGTCAATTCATCTCTTAGCGGTGGAATAGGGATCGTATAATCCAGGTATAAGAAAACCGTACCTAATAACTGGGCAGAAACCCTGGTCCAGTTCTGAAAGGGCTTTTCAATAAAATAAGTAATCGGTAAGATCAGTCTTCGCTGGTCCCAGATATTAATCACCACATAGGTTAATGTAATTTCTTCGACCCGGCCCCATTCACCTTCCACAATTAAAACATCATCAATCCGGATAGGTTGGGTAAAAGCAATCTGAAAACCTGCAAGTAAGTTCCCCAGTGACTTTTGAGCCGCAAAACCAATGATAATACCGCCAATACCTACCCCTGTAAGCAGGCCGGTACCAATTTTGCGCATGCTTTCAAAGCTTAACAAGATAATAGCAACGGTGACCACGATAATCAGTGAGACTATAAACTTTCGGATAAACTGCAATTGTGTCCTGATCTTCCTTTCTTTAAGGTTATCCTCTTTGTTCAGATCATACTTATGATAAAAATAATCTTCCAGTACCTTAATGATCCGGATAAGTATTAAAGCAAAGGTGATAGTCAGACCTATTTCTATAATTCTATTCAGTTGGGCCAGTACGGCATTTTCCATAACCATGAATCCCATGGATATGTTAAGCAGTAATAATGGAATAAAGACTGCAATCGGACCATGCAGATGTTTAATAATAGATTGAATCTCAAAAGTGGCCCAGAATCTGGCGAAGAATTTAAAAATCTGACGAATGATTGCAGTCAGTATAAAACCTAGTATACAACTGCATAAGGCAATAATTATGTTCTGAAGGAACTGTGGAACCTTGTCACTAAAAAAATCATTTATGTACTCCATATTGGTTTAGTCTCACATTCAATTACCTGATGATATTCCGGAATAGCTACATGCTTAAATCCATGATCGTTCAGTCGTTTTGCAAAATGCTGCTGTACCTGGTATTCTCCGTGTACCAGGAAAAGTTGTTTCACCAATGACGGGTTCTGAGAAGAAAGAAACTGTAGTAAATCTTCGTAGTCTCCATGCGCACTCATAGACTGAATAGAAAGTATCTCGGCGATCACCTGAACGTTTTGTCTAAACAGATATACAGTTTTATCACCAGCAAGCAATCTGCCAGCCAATGAACCAGGAGAAGCATAACCAACCATTAAGATGGTATTCTTACTATTGCCGATTGTATTATTGATATGGTGCCTTACCCTTCCTCCTTCGGCCATGCCGGATGAAGAAATAATCACACATGGTCTGTGATCGTTATTTAATGCTTTGGATTCTTCGACACTCTCAATAAATTTCAAGCCTTTAAAGCTAAAAGGATCATCATCTATTTTAAGCACTTCTTTAACCCCGTTATTATAAACTTCAGGATGGTTTTTTAAAACCTGTGTAGCCTGGGCAGATAAAGGGCTGTCTACATAAAAAGGGACATCCGGTAATTTGTGTTTAAGCTCAAGGCTGTTTAAAGCATATAATAATTCCTGGGTTCTGCCTACGCTAAACGCAGGGATCACCACTTTACCTTTTTTATCTATACAGGTATGCTGTATAATTTTAAGCAACATGCTTTCGATTGGTTCAAGGTCTTTATGCAGGGAATCTCCATAGGTAGATTCCATAATAATATAATCTGCCTGTGAAAATGTCTGTGGACTCTTCAGTAAAAGATCGCCATATCTGCCTACATCTCCGCTAAAAGTAACCCGGGTAGATTCGTTGTCTTCTTTGATCGTCAGGTGTACGGCTGCACTGCCAACAATATGACCTGCATCTGTAAAAGATACGCTTACTTCGGGGCAGATCTGAAACTCCTTACCGTAATCAACAATTTTGAACTGGCTTAATGCTGTAATGACATCATCCTCAGTATACAAAGGCTCTTCAGGTTCTTCACCATGCGGTCTCTTTTTATTTGCATATTCAGCATCCTGAGTCTGGATTTTTGCAGAGTCCATTAAAAGGATTCTGGCCAGATCCATTGTTGCAGGTGTACAAAATATGTTTCCCGTGAAACCTTCTGCTACTAAACGCGGCAGTAACCCGCAATGATCAATATGCGCATGGGATAAGATCATATATGTCACCTTTGACGGATCAAATCCAAAATAACTATTCAGCTTTTCTGTCGCCTCACCCATGCCCTGAAACATGCCGCAGTCCAGTAGTATTTGAGTATTGTTTTTTAAAGTAATCAGGTGTTTACTACCAGTAACGGCACGTGCTGCACCATGGAAAGCGATTTTCATCAGAATAAGATATAATAGTTAAATGATGACACCGGATTTACCGGTGCCATTTATAGAATCAGAAGCGTATTAAGCTCTTACTTTTGCAATTTTGTCTTTTACAGTATCAGTAACATCTGATATTTTGTCTTTAGAAGCGTCCAGTAAATCACAGAACCAGTCTGTCACTTTATCTTTTAAGTCATCATTTTTGTCTGAAGATAAGATTAAAGCTACTGCAGCACCAAGGGCAGCTCCTGCCAATATACCTGCAACTATTTTCGTTTCTTTTGTCATAATAATTATCTTTTTATAATAGTCTAACAATATGCGAATAAAAAGGTTCTTAAAAACTGTTAATTTTATATAAAAACGTGGTTTTTTGAAAAAACGATATATGCTTAGAACTTTATCCTACCTGAATCTGATTTTTGCCGTTCTTTATTTTTTAGCCTACCTGCTGAATGGCAATCACTGGGTAGTTTTAGGACTGCTGATTACTGTGGTGTTTAACTGGATGATCTTACGGGGTATGGAAACCGAACAACTAAAATGGTCGTTTTTTCAATGGCTGACAGGAATTATAACAGTATTATTTGCTTCCTGGCTGGGATACAGTACAATTTTATTATTGATGAATACAATTGAATATCATTATTATCCTGCAGAAACTGTCGTGTTAATTATTTCGGGGTTACTATTCTCTTTTACTATCTTTTTGCAGCTTCTGATCAGCCTGTATAAAAAAAATAGATAAAAATTTGAGTAACTATTTGAAAATTACACATATTAATCTATCTTTGCAGTCCCTAAATTCTAGGGAGAAAAAATAATTGTTTAACAAATTAAATACAAGCAAGTGAATACGTTAAGTTACAAAACTGTCTCTGCCAATGCTAAAACTGTTAACAAACAGTGGGTTGTTGTTGATGCACAAGGCGAGATTTTGGGGCGCTTGTCATCGAAGATCGCAATGATCATCCGTGGTAAAAACAAGCCTGAGTACACCCCACACGTAGACTGCGGCGATAATGTGATCGTTATCAATGCGGACAAGATTAAGTTGACCGGAAACAAAATGAACGACAAACAGTACGTTTCATACACTGGATATCCAGGTGGTCAGCGTTTCATCTCTCCAAAAGAGTTATTGGCGAAACATCCTACACGTGTAGTAGAAAAAGCAGTTCGTGGTATGTTACCTAAAACTAAATTAGGTGCTAAATTATACACAAACCTTTTTGTTTATGCAGGTACTGAGCATCCTCATGCAGCACAATCACCAAAAACCATTACACTTTAATTAAAGGAAGAAAGAAATGTCAGTTACTAACACTTCAGGAAGAAGAAAAACTGCTGTTGCGCGAATCTACATGAAAGAGGGCAACGGTACAATTACTGTAAACAGTAAAGATCACAAAGTATATTTCCCTACATTACCTTTACAATATATTGTAAACCAAAGTTTTGAAGTTTCAGAACTTATCGGTCAATACGATGTACAGGTTAACGTAGCAGGAGGTGGTATTAAAGGCCAGGCAGAAGCTGTTCGTTTAGCTATCGCTAAAGCTATTGTTGAAATAGATGCTGAGAAAAAACCGGCATTACGTGCTAAAGGGTTAATGACCCGTGATATGCGTATGGTTGAACGTAAGAAACCAGGACGCAAGAAAGCTCGTAAAAAGTTCCAATTCAGTAAACGTTAATCTCAAGGAGGACAAAGACAATGGCAAGAACAACATATCAAGACTTATTGGATGCAGGTGTACACTTTGGTCACCTTACCCGCAAATGGAATCCAAAAATGGCACCATATATTTTTATGGAACGCAATGGGATTCACATTATAGATTTAAACAAAACTTTAACTAAAACTGAAGAAGCTGCTTCAGCGATCAAACAGATCGTAAAATCAGGTCGTAAGATCTTATTCGTAGCGACTAAGAAACAAGCTAAAGAAATCGTTGCTGATCAAGCAAAAAAAGTAAACATGCCTTTCGTAACTGAGCGTTGGTTAGGTGGTATGTTAACTAACTTTCAAACTGTACGTAAGTCAATCAAAAAGATGTCTAACATCGATAAAATGACTAAAGACGGTACTTACTCTATTCTTTCTAAGAAAGAGCGTTTGATGATCCAGCGTGAGCGTATTAAATTAGAAAGCTTATTAGGTGGTATCGCGGATTTAAACCGTTTACCAGCTGCTATCTTTTTAATTGACGTTAAAAAAGAGCATATCGCTGTTAGCGAAGCGTTGAAATTAAACATTCCAACTTTTGCAATGGTTGATACTAACTCTGATCCTTCTAACATCGATTTCCCTATTCCAGCGAATGATGATGCAACTAAATCTATCTCTTTAATTACTGATGTAATCATCAAAGCAATTGAAGAAGGTTTAGACGAGCGTAAACGTGAAAAAGATGATGAAGCTGAAAAAGAAGCTGTAGCTGCTAAAACTGCTGCTGATGCTCCTGAAACTGCTGCACCTGGCGCTAGAAGAGCAAGAAAAGAAAATGCTGAGACCGAAGAAGGTACAAGCGAAGCATAAATAATATATTTTTGGGTTGTATGTTGTGCGTTGCGGGTTTTCCTTACAACATACAATGTACAACCCATAATTTTTTAGATAAAAACTTAAAAAAGAAAATAAAATGTCAGTACAAATTTCTGCAGCAGATGTAAACAAATTACGCCAACAAACCGGTGCCGGTATGATGGATTGCAAAAAAGCATTAATAGAGGCCAATGGCGATTTCGAAGCTGCGGTTGATTACTTACGTAAAAAAGGAGCTAAAGTTGCAGCAAGTCGTCAGGATCGTGATTCTAACGAAGGTGTTGTAATCGCAAAAGCTACAGCTGACGGAAAACGTGGTGTTGTAGTTGAATTAAACTGCGAAACAGATTTCGTAGCTAAAAATGCTGATTTCATCGCTTTAGCAAATAAATTCACTGATTTAGCGGTTGAGAAAAACCCAGCTACATTAGAAGAATTATTAGCTCTTGAAGTTGATGGTCAGAAAGTTTCTGATATCATCGTTGAAAATACTGGTAAAATCGGAGAGAAAATTGGTATCTCTAAATTTGAAACAGTATCAGGCGAAAAAGTTATTCCTTACATCCACAGTAACTACCGTTTAGGTGTTTTGGTTGCTTTAAATCAAGCTGTTGCTGGTGCTGACGAAGCTGGAAAAGATGTAGCTATGCAAATTGCTGCAATGAACCCGGTTGCTTTAGATAAAGCAGATGTAGACACACACACTATCGAACGTGAAATGGAAATTGCTAAAGAGCAAATCCGTGCAGAAGGTAAACCAGAAGAAATGGTTGAGAAAATTGCTGCTGGTAAACTGAACAAGTTTTACAAAGACAGTACTTTATTAAACCAGGAATTTGTTAAGGATTCTTCTAAAGATGTTCGTAAATTTTTAAATGACACAGCTAAAGATTTAACTGTTACAGCATTTAAACGTGTACAATTAGGATCATAGTTCCTTCAATGATAAATTAAAAGGTCCCTTATTTTAAGGGACTTTTTTTTTGCCCTTATTTTTTACCCATCTTTATTGATTTATAGGGAATATAAGATCTTAATTACTAAAATCAGGTTATGATAGCAATCAGGAATTCGAAATTTTTTAAAGATGGTCAGCCGGTTACTGACGCTGTTGTTTTAATTGCAGATGGCTTAATCAAAGAAATTACCACAGGTGATATTCCATCCGGTTATGAAGTTATAGATGCACAGGGAAATTACCTGTCTCCTGGATTTATTGATCTGCAGATATATGGCAGTGGTGGTAATTTATTTTCTGCCTATCCTGCTGCAGAAACATTAGAACAGATGGATAATGATCTTATTGGTAAAGGAACAACTGGTTTTCTGGCTTGTGTGGCTACAAATTCGCTTGAAATATTTAAGGCGGCAATTGAAGCAGCTAAGGCCTATAAACCACATGCACGTGCTTTTTTAGGTCTTCATTTAGAAGGTCCCTATTTAAATCCTAAAAGACTGGGCGCCCATCCGCCCGAATATGTTCATAAAGCTACACTTGAAGAGGTAAAAGAATTAATCGGTAATGCTGATGGTGTTGTGAAGATGATGACCATCGCACATGAATTACAGGATGATGAAGTGATCAATTATTTACTGGATCAGGGAATCGTACTTTCTCTGGGGCATAGCGATGCTGATTTTGAACAGGCAAATCATGCTTTTAGCAGTGGTTTTACCACAACAACACATTTGTATAATGCAATGCCCTCTATTCATCACAGAAGCCCTAATTTACCGGCAGCAGTTTTTAATCATCCTACTGCTATGGCAAGTATAATTGCCGATGGTGCTCATGTTGATCTGGAAATTGTCAAAATGACTTACAAACTCATGCCTGATAGATTATTCCTGATTACAGATGCAGTTACGGCCTGTACTATTGGCCCATACAAACATCAGTTGGAAGGTACAAGATATGTAACACCGGAAGGAACAATTTCCGGCTCCAATATTACCCTGCTGGATGCTGTGCGTAATTGCGTTAACTCTTGTAATATACCTCTTTCAGCAGCCCTGAATATGGCTTCGGCTCATCCGGCAGTAGTTTTAAAAATAGAGCATCAGCGCGGACAAATAGCAGTAGGAAAAGCGGCAGATTTATTATTAATAACGGATCAGCTGACCCTGCAAAACGTTTTTGTGTCGGGTTTAAGAAACGTTTAAACATTTCAGTCTAATAATTAAAACAAATAGTTATTTTTGGAGTCATGAAGTATAAAAGGATCCTACTTAAGTTAAGCGGAGAATCGCTAATGGGCGAAAAGCAATATGGTATTGATAATGACCGCGTTAAGCAATACGCAGAAGATATTAAAGCTGTTCATGCACAGGGCCTGGAAATTGCAATAGTTATAGGTGGTGGTAATATTTTCAGAGGTTTGAGCGCAGAGAAATCTGGTATGGACCGTGCACAGGCTGATTATATGGGAATGTTAGCTACTGTAATTAACAGTATGGCTTTACAGGATGCACTGGAAAAAGTAGGACTTAAAACAAGATTACTTACTGCAATTAAGATGGAGCAGATCTGTGAACCATTTATTCGCAGAAGAGCAGTAAGACACCTTGAAAAGGGCCGTGTAGTTATATTCGGTGCCGGAACAGGAAATCCTTACTTCACAACAGATTCAGCTGCAGCATTGCGCGCAATTGAAATTAAAGCAGATGTAGTACTTAAAGGAACGCGTGTAGATGGGATCTATACTGCAGATCCTGAAAAAGATCCTTCAGCAACCCGTTATAACGAGATCACTTTCAAAGAAGTTTATTCAAAAGGATTAAACGTAATGGATATGACCGCTTTTACACTTTGTGAAGAAAATGAACTTCCTATTATTGTTTTTGATATGAACAAGACTGGAAACTTTATGAAAATTGCGCAGGGCGAAGAGATTGGTACACTGGTAAAAGGCTAAATTTAATACAAATATATTTTTTTGATAAAAAGCACAAATTATGAACGACCTCATAAAGAAACAATTACAAGATGCTCAGGCAACAATGGACAAAGCAATTGCTCATTGTGAAACTGAATTGACTAAAATACGTGCGGGTAAAGCTTCAGTAGGTATGCTGGATGGAATTGCGGTTGACTATTATGGCAGTGCAACTGGCCTGGCTCAGGTAGCGAGTTTAACTACTCCTGATGCACGTACTATTTTGGTTCAGCCATGGGAAAAAAACATGTTGGTTCCAATAGAGCGCGCAATTATGGAAGCTAACATTGGTATCAATCCACAAAATGATGGTATTGTTATTCGTCTGGTAGTTCCACCACTAACTGAAGAACGCAGAAAAGACCTGGTTAAAAAGGTTAAAGAAGAAGCTGAGCGTGGCCGTATCACAGTTCGTAACATCCGTAAAGATGCCAATGAGAAAATCAAAAAGCTGAAAGGCGAAGGTGTTTCTGATGATGAAATTAAAACTGGTGAAGGTGAAGTACAGAAAATGACGGATCTTTATATTGTTAAGGTAGATAAACATGCCGAAGCAAAAGAGAAAGATGTAATGACTGTGTAAATCTGAACAGTACAAATATAATTTAAGAGTAATTAAAAGGGAATATGGCTTTTGCTATATTCCCTTTGTTTATTTTTGTACTCTATTTTTCTACATGAACTTATTAGTACAGTATCTTAAAAATTATAAATGGATAGTGTGCCTTGCTCTCGCCCTGGCCGCCATTAATATAGGTTTCTCTTTACTTGACCCTTATATCACAGGACGTATTGTGGATAGGTTCATAGAAAAGAAAGATGTCCTGAGCAGGGACCAGTTTGTCTGGGGTGTGCTGGGATTAATCGGATTAGGTGTGGGAGCCGCAATGGTATCCCGTATCGCCAAGAATTTCCAGGATTATTTTACCAGTATCATTGTGCAGAAAGTAGGTGCACAGATGTATGCTGATGGACTAAAACATTCCCTTGAATTACCTTACCAGGTTTTTGAAGATCAGCGTAGCGGAGAGACTCTGGGAATCCTGCAGAAAGTGAGACTGGATAGTGAGAAATTCATTACTTCTTTCATTAGTATTTTATTTGTCAGCCTGATCGGGATGGTCTTTGTGATCGTTTATTCCGTAACGGTAAGCTATAAAGTAACTGTTATTTATTTCCTGGCTATTCCTGTTATTAGTTTTGTCAGCTGGTTTTTAAGCAGAAAAATTAAAGTTATCCAGCGCAATATTGTTGCTGAAACTACCGCACTGGCTGGCTCAACAACAGAATCGTTAAGAAATATTGAACTGGTAAAAAGCCTGGGCCTTGCCAATCAGGAGATAGATCGTTTGAATAAAACTACTTATAAAATCCTTGGCCTGGAACTCAGAAAAGTTAAATATGTAAGAAGTATGAGTTTTGTACAGGGAACTACAGTTAACCTGGTACGGAGTATTATGGTTGTTGTGCTGTTGATCCTTATTTTTGAAAACACGATTTCTGCAGGACAATATTTCTCTTTCCTATTTTATTCATTTTTCCTTTTTGGCCCTTTGCAGGAATTGGGTAATGTAATTCTTTCCTGGAGAGAAGCAGAAGTTTCACTGGGCAATTTTAAAAATATTCTCAATACTCCTGTTGATAAAAAGCCTTTAAATCCCAAGGTGCTGAATAAGATTGAATCACTGGAGTTTTCGGACTTGAGTTTCAAACATCTCACCGGGAAAACAAATGCGCTGAATGAGATAAGCTTTAAAGCCAATGACGGAGAAACTATTGCTTTTGTAGGGCCTTCAGGTTCTGGGAAAACAACATTAGTAAAGCTTTTGGTAGGTCTTTATCAGCCAGAAGTGGGACAAGTATTGTATAATGATATTTCAAGTAAAGAAATTGATCTGGATCAGTTAAGAGAGAAAATAGGTTTTGTTACCCAGGATACTCAATTATTTTCTGGTACGATCAGAGAGAATCTTCAGTTTGTCCGTCCCGGGGCAACAGACGAAGAATGTTTACGTGTGATGGAACAGGCAGCATGTCAGACACTTTTAGCCCGTGCAGATAAAGGCCTGGATACGGTTATTGGCGAAGGAGGGGTAAAAGTATCAGGTGGAGAGAAGCAAAGGTTATCTATAGCCCGTGCATTATTACGCAGACCGGACATCCTTGTTTTTGATGAAGCGACCTCTTCACTGGATTCTTTAACTGAAGAAGAAATCACCGCGACTATCAGAGAAGTCTCAGAATTTACAAATCATATTACAATATTAATCGCACACAGGTTATCAACTATCCGTCATGCAGACCGGATATACGTGCTTGAAAAAGGGCATATTATCGAACAGGGGAAACATACAGATCTTCTCGCTGAAAAAGGATTGTATTATGCCATGTGGAGACAGCAGGTAGGAGAAAGATAATTTATATCGTTTCCTCGTGTATATCCTGCAGGGTAAGGCCAAGCAGGCTTTTAGTTTTGGTATAAGTGATGCCCGCTATAATTATAGTCATGCACCCTCCAAAAACCACTGCAGGAACTGTTCTCATTAATTTTGCGGTAAGTCCGGATTCAAATGCACCGATTTCGTTAGAAGAACCGATAAACATGCTGTTCACTGCCGAAACCCTGCCACGCATCCGGTCAGGGGTCAGTAATTGCATGATTGTAGACCGGATCAGTACACTTACGCTGTCGAATGCACCTTCCATGAATAAGAAGACCAGTGTTAAATAAAAGTTCTTAGAAAGGCCGTAACAGATTATACTGGTGCCAAAACCAACTACAGCTACTAAAAGGTTTCTCCAGGGCTTGTTCATTGGAGAGACCCTGGTCATCACCAGCATAGTCAGTACCGCACCACCTGATGCAGCAGCCCGCATAAAGCCAAGTCCTTCAGAACCTACATTTAAAATATCATTCGCAAATACAGGTAATAAAGCAACTGCGCCGCCAAAAAACACGGAGAATAAGTCCAGGCTCATGGCACCCAGCATCATTTTACTCTTAAATACAAACTGTACCCCCTCGGTAAGGCTTTTCATAATGCTTTCTTTAGGAATATACTTTGGTGGGTGTGATTTCAGAAAGAACACGCAGATCAAAGCGATGAATATAAAGAGAATGATAACCGTATAAGTAACTGTGATTCCGTAAAAACCATAAACTAAGCCGCCAACTGCCGGCCCCAGGATAGAAGCAGTCATGTAAGAAGAACTGTTCCAGGTACTGGAATTAGGATAAAGTTCTCTTGGAACTGTCATCGCCATCAGTGATGAAGTTGCGGGACTAAAGAAGCCTCTGGCAATACCTATTCCAAAGACCATACAATACATGATCGGTACAATATAGCTTTCAGGAACATAAGGATGCATCTGAGGCGAAGTCGAAACCAGCATAATCAGTGAACAGACAAAGACCCCCAGAAATATTTTCAGCAGCAGTCCTCTCTTTTCGGATTTATCAGCCACATAGCCTCCATAGAGGGCTATACCAATTGCCGGAAGTGCTTCACAAAGACCTACCAGTCCTAATGCAAGAGGATCTTTGGTTAAGTGATAAATATGAAAGCCAATAATTACTGCTTGCATCTGATAGGCAAACGTAAAAAAGAAACGCATACCAAGGAAAGATCTGAATTCCCTGTAACGCAGGGCAGCATAAGGATCTTGTTTGTCTACAATTGTGGGACTGTCCAAAAGAATTTGATTTGAAACAAATGTATGTGATAAGGAAGCATTTTTAAAATGTAATGTCAAATATGACAGAGTCATATTTGACATACAGATTATTTAACCAGGTCGTAGAAATCCTGGTAAGCATGCTTCATGTTTTCGGCCTGATTAATTGCAGAAGAAGCCGCAATTCCAAAGATGCCGGTTTCCATCAATGCCTCAACGTCTGTGAGCTTAACACCACCAACGGCTAATACCGGTAGATTGATCTCTTTTTCCCGGAGCGCTGAAACGATCTTTGCATAACCCTCAAGACCCAGCCAGGGAGAATTATTAGGCTTGGTATCGGTATGACTGAAAGGGCCGCAGCCTGCATAATCAGCACCTTCTGCAGCGATTCTGATTAATCCTTCTAATGTATTTGAAGAGCCCCCAATAGTGATGTCTTCTCCTAATTGTTCCCGTAAAGCTTTAAAATCGGCATCCATATCTTCTATGTGAAAACCTTGTATATCGGCTTTCCTGTTCAGGTGAATATGATTGGTCACAATCAATGTCGCGCCCCAGTCATCGCAGATTTCTGCTATAGCATTGATATCTTTTAAAAGAGCTTCATCATCTTTAGTCAGACAACGGTACTGTACCCATTTCGCACCTGCTTCGCAAGCTAACCGTGCTTGTTCGATATGTGTTAAGGTATCAATATCATGTGTGATAAACTGAAGCTTTTCTATGAATTTTTTCATAATTACTTATTGTTGTTCTAACTCCTTCTGATTAAAATTTCCTAAAGTTAAATCTTAAAACTTAACATTCAGAGATAATAACAAGTTCGTCCCTGCCTGTGGAAAATAGTAATTGTCAGTTATACGCTGACCACCGCTAAAAGAAGCATAGGTAGCTCCATTAGACTCATATTTTTTGTTAAGGATATTGTTCGCCAGTAAACCGATATTCATGTTTTTTACTCCTTTGAAGCTGAAATCATAACCTAAACGGATATTATTTACCCAGTAACCATTTAGTTTTCTGCCTTCATTTTGTGTATTATCAAGATATTGTTTGCTCACATATTTACTCTGTAAAGCGATCGCAAAACTGCTGAACGGTTTATAGACCAGCTCTCCAAACAAGACTGCATCCGGTGAAAAAGAGATATCTGTATTGGTATAGTTATAAGTAATTTCCTCTTTCGTGTCACTGTTTTTAAGGAATTCAGTGAAGTTTTTGATCTTATTTCTGCTCAGTGCTGCATTCGCGTTGATCAGAAAATAACGGCTCAATGTATAAGAACCATCAAATTCTACCCCAATTCTGGAACTATTAGGTACATTTTGACGAATAGGTGCACCTACATCACTTAGCTTTCCTGTAACTACAAGCTGATCTTTGTAAAACATACCATATACATTCAATCCAGCGCTATAATGAGCGTCTTTAATGCGATATCCTGCTTCTACATTATATAGACGCTCAGGATGCGGAACTGTGCCTGCATTGGCATTGACATAGTCATCACGGTTACCTTCTTTATTCGCCACGCTCAGAGAAGCATATAGATTACTTTTCGGGTCTATGAAGTAAGATGCACCAATTTTCGGATTGAAGAAATTAAGTTTATCATGAATATTTAGTGGTAGCAAGTCATTATCCTTACCTGTAATGTCATAAGTCAGGTTTCTATACTGTAAATCTGCAAATAAATTAAGTTTTTCAACCGGGCTGTAAGATACCTTTGCATAAATGTTGAAATCATTTTTATTCCCGTCCCCATCGTAATAATGATCTGTGTTGTTCAGATTTGAGGAGATTTGTGACCAGCTGATCTGGCCGTAGTGTTTTCCACGATATTGATTATAGGCTCCGCCGACAGTGAAATTCAGACTGGAAGAAGCTTTATAATTGAAACTATAGGTTGCTCCGTAGAAGTTATTATTCAACCAGCGTCTGCGTACAAGATCGGTTGATAATACCGGAGCTCCGTTAATAATTGGATTTTGTAAGCCATAATCAGCAAAGAGTTGTCCGGGCTGAAATTCTTCAAAATAACCTCTTCCATACGTATAATGCAAAGCTCCGTTAAAAGAGAACTTATCATTAAACTGTTTTGCATATAAAACCTGATAATGATCCTGCCAGTAATTATCATTCTGATCTTTGTACAAGAAAGAATTATATTTTCTGTTGTCAGCGTTTAAAAGATTGGCAGCATCAGCTTCATTCAGTCCATTTTTGGCGATATAGTCTTTAATCGCATTTACATCACCCCTTAATTTAAACTCTGGAACACCATTCCATGACTGATAAGTTTTCTCAGAACCAGAAAAAACATTGATTCTTAACAAGTCCGTTTTTCCATGATAAGCACCAGATAAGAAATAAGA
This sequence comes from Pedobacter cryoconitis, assembly GCF_014200605.1. GTDB lineage: Bacteria > Bacteroidota > Bacteroidia > Sphingobacteriales > Sphingobacteriaceae > Pedobacter > Pedobacter cryoconitis_B. Next base: position 308,451 of record NZ_JACHCE010000002.1, read on the forward strand.
TTTTAATAAGGATGCACCGCGGTCTACAAAACCATCTGACTGTATGCGCGATAAACGGCCGTCAAAACTGAATTTATTATCAATTAGTCCTGTTCCTATCTTCACCGTGTTTTTTAAGGTATTAAATGAACCATAAGTGCTGTTAACTTCTGCATAAGGCTCTAAAGCCGGGGCAGAAGTCTGTATATTTAAACTTCCGCCAAATGCACCCGCACCATTGGTAGATGTACCTACACCACGCTGAATTTGAATACTTTCTACAGAAGAGGCAAAATCAGGCATATTAACCCAGAATGCGCCCTGACTTTCAGCATCATTCAATGGAACGCCATTGATTGTGATATTAACCCTTGTAGCATCACTGCCTCTGATGCGGATACCCGTATAACCTACACCTGTACCTGCATCAGAAGTTACGACTACCCCTGGGGTATTGTTCAGGATGAAAGGTAAATCCTGTCCGAAGTTATTGGCTTCAATGTCAGATTTACTCAGGTTTTTATAAGTTGTACCTGATTTTTCCGTAGCTCTTGTTGCCATGACAATAACTTCGTCAGCCAGATAAGCTGATGGTTCCATTGCAAAATCAATTTGCTGGTCTCCATTAACTTCAATGGTTTTGTGCTGGGTCTCGTAACCGATAAAACTTACAGTCAGGACGTATTTTCCTGCTTTAATGTTTTTTAGCTGGTATTCGCCTTTTGTATTGCTGCTTGTGCCGTTGTTCGTGTTTTTTAGGCTGATACTTGCCCCTGGCAGGCTGTTATATTTACTTTTTTCGGAAACTGATCCCGAAATGGTGAATTGCGCTTTGGCAAACACAGGTAAAAGGAACACAGTGATAACTGCGATCAATAATTTTTTCAATTTGCTACTGTTTTTTTAGTAAAACCTGTTGTAAATAGGGCCAATACAACATAATTAAACTCCATAACTCCAATCCCTCCGCCGGCATTATCCGGATCAGGTGCATATTTGAATAGCATGATATAAATTCAGCTATCAAATAATGGGTATGATCTCAGCCTGTTTTTATGTTTTTTGCAAAACAAGGCACCCCTTTTGATATCAGCAAATGTATAAAATTTTTTAGATATAGCAATTAAGCGGCTTCTAAACCGTTATTCTATGTCCTCTTTTTCGCTTAATGCGTTATTATATCCCTGTGCGTATTTAATGCTTCCCCAGGCAGTTAACATGGTGATGACATCTTCATCCTTAAGCGGACCGGAGAGTTGACTTTTACAATAATCTAAAAATTCTGTTTCGTTCATTTCGTTTATTTATTTATTGTCTTTTTTTCAGATAGCCTCTAATCATGTGAGTATCATCTACTATTTTGTTCTTTAAGTTTATACTGATCTTAAAAACTGATCTACCGCTGCAATCGCATTTTGCAAACGGTTTTCAATACCACCCACAACGATATAATTCGCCTCCAGGTTTTTCAGCTCTTTATGCCAGGTAGCCATAAAATGTTCCCGCATATGCGGAAAGTCACGTAATGGGTCTTCTTGCCATGGTAAATCAATATCAAGCAGTATATAAAGATCATATGTTCTTTCTGATAGTGCATCCAATACCATTTGCGGGGTTTCGCCGAGCATTTCATCACTCCAGATCTTGACGGTCAGAAAGGTGGTATCGCAGAAAATGAAATCTTTTTCTGTAATGGCCAGAATAGATTCTTCTAGAGCTATTTGTCCGTGAAACATATTAATCTCATCCTGCATAGTACATGGAGCTGTCAGTGCAGCACAATAATACCTTGCATATTCCGCTACCCAAAGCGTATCATAGTGTTTAGCCAGTAATTTTGTCAGTGTTGATTTACCTGTGCTTTCAGGGCCAACGATAGCTATTTTCTTAGTCATGACTTTTCAATGTAATTTCTGTTTCTAACCTTGATTTTTTCCATCCCTGGTAACCTACCCATGCGATATAAACATATAAAGCGTACATGATTGCCGTAGCGTAAAGATCTTTTGAAATATAAACACCCACATAAATGATATCAACAAAAATCCAGATCAGCCAGTTTTGCAAGACTTTTCTGGCAAGGAATATTTGAGCAACCAGGCTGCATGCAGTACAAAAACTATCTAAAAATGGATAAGATGCTTTCGTAAAATAATGAAGCAGCGTTCCGGGAAGAATCGTAAGGAGAATAATAGCAATAGCAGATAATACCATTTCTTTATTGGTAATGGAGCTGACTGGTCTGGAAGATTCAGGATTATTTCTGTTTTTGCTCCAGAAATACCAGCCGTAGGCATTCGTTACTAAAAAATATACCTGCAAACCCATGTCTGAGTATAATTTGCTCTCAAAAAAGATAAAAATATAGATTAGCACACTGATAATAGCGAGGGGCCAGTTTAGAATATTATTCTTTGCGGCCAGCCATACGCAGAGTGTTCCGGTGATGACACCACACCATTCCAGCCAGCTGGTTATCGTTAAAAAATGTTCAATGCTTTCTCTGACTACATCAACTATAGCTACCATGCGTCAAATGTAAAATTATTTTTCTTTCCACTGATTATTTGGAATTATTTTAAATAGCTTGAATTATCATAACATATCTGTTACATTTGTTGCTATTGATAATCTATCTAAATAATACATATGTTTAAAAACAAACTATTTATTCTAACAGCAGTGATGTTGTTTAGCAGTTTAATTGCTGTAGCACAACAACATGCAGTTATTAAAGGCAGCGTTACGATAGCTAACGGGAAAGCTGCATCTCAAATCTCCATTATGTTAAAAGGTAAGGGCATTGGTACTACAACAGATGAAAAAGGGGATTTTATTCTTAAACATGTCAAAGCCGGAACCTATATTATTAAAGCTTCAGCAGTAGGTATCCACCCTATTGAAAAGACAGTATCTGTAAGCATTGGGGAAACTCAAACTGTAGATTTCGTTTTAGCTTTAAACGAAGAAGCTTTACAGGAAGTTGAAATCGCAGTAATCAAAAATAAATATAAAATAAGCCTTCCTTCTGCCACCTTAAGGTTAAATGAACCTTTATTGGAAGCACCTCAGAACATTCAGATTGTTAGTGAGCAGGTGCTTAAAGATCAGCAGATAACCAGTATGAGTGATGGGGTCATCAGAAATGTAAGCGGGGCCATACGTACTCAGCACTGGTCTGATATGTATGCAAATATCAAAATGCGGGGTTCACAGATTCAGGCTTTCAGAAATGGTTTTAATGTTGTGAATTCTTTTTGGGGACCACTTACCGAAGACATGAGTTTTGTAGATCATATTGAATTTGTTAAAGGCCCGGCCGGTTTTATGTTAGGAAGTGGTGATCCAAGTGGTTTATATAACGTAGTGACTAAAAAACCTACGGGAATTGATAAAGGAGAAGTATCATTCACAACCGGAAGTTATGGCCTGTACCGCACAACTGTTGATTTTGATAAAAAACTTACTGAAGATGGTAAGTTATTATTCAGATTGAATGTATCCGGACAAAATAAGAAATCACATAGAGACTTTGAATACAATGACAGATACAGTATAGCTCCGGTATTGTCTTATCAGACCGGAAATACAAAAATTACTGCTGAATATACTTTGCAGCAGGCGAAAACCAGCCAGGTTGGCTCCTCTTATGTTTTTGGGGTAAAGGGGTATGGGACTTTTCCGGTTGGTTTCTCACAATCAGATCCTTTGATCCCACCTACCACCATTAACGATCAAAGCATTACATTGAATGTGCAGCACCGGTTTGATGAACATTGGAGGCTAACTGCTCAGGGTGCGTATTACGACTATAATATGAGAGGTAACAGTGCCTGGCCGTCTAAAGTAAATGCTGATGGAACACTTATTCGCAGCATTGGGCTCTGGGACGCAACCAGTAGCATGAAACTGGCCCAGGTATTTTTAAACGGAAATTTCAATACCGGTAGTATTCAGCACCGGATCCTTGCGGGCTTTGATGCCGGTGATAAAAAATATGAAGCTGACTGGAATGCCAGCGTTAAGCTGGACACAGATGATAATCCATTTAACAGTGAACATCCTGTTTATGGTACCAATCCTGCAGCTTATACTGCTTTTGACGTCAGAAGACTGACTCCTTTAAAAGAGAGGGCTATAGATGCGGGTGGGTTAGTAGGGTCTAAATATCACTCCTTTTATCTGCAGGAAGAACTGGGTTTCTTTAACAATAAACTGAGATTGACCCTAGCCGGCAGGTTTACCAATATCAAAGAGTATAGCTGGGGCCTGACTGCCGAAAATCCCAATAAAGCAAACCAATTTTCACCAAGGTTTGGTTTAAGCTATTCTATTGACAATAAAACCTCATTATATGCTGTTTATGACAAAGCTTTTATTCCTCAGAGTGGAATACTCAGAAATGAGGCTAAGATTAAACCGCTTACGGGAGTTAATACAGAATTTGGTATTAAAAGAGACTGGCTTGATGGGAGGGTTAATACTACTTTATCGTTTTACAGAATCATAAAACAAAACGAACTAACCAGCGATCCAACTGATCCAACAAGGAGATACAGCGTTATTCTGGGTGAAAAAAGAGTACAGGGTATTGAATTTGACTTAAGGGGAGAAATTGTGAAAGGGTTGCAGTTAATTGCCAATTATGCTTATACAGACGGAAAAGTAACTAAAGCTAATCCGGATGTGGAAAGCATCAGGGTTGGTGATGTGGTGCCGGGTTTTGCAAAACATACTTCAAATGCCTGGTTAACTTATGAACTGCAAAGCGGACCGTTGAAAGGTGCTGGAGTTTCGACTGGATTTTCGTGGCAGGTTGGCCGTGTGCCTGGTTCCTGGAGCAGATCTGATGATAAACCTTTACCAAATTATTTCCGTTTGGATGGTGGATTGTTCTGGAGCTGTGGTCCTGTTAAAATCACGGGTAACGTATTTAATATATTAAATAAATATCTGTATGATGGTGAGATCTATAATTTCGGGACTGTTACCGCTTATGCATGGCAGACTGAGCCCCTAAGAAATTACAGGGTAGGAATTGCTTACAGGTTCTAATATTTCCGATATAGGAATTCAGAAACAATCCGGGCCCTGATCATTGATCAGGGCCCGGATTGTTTCAATAATTTATTTTTTACTATTAGGTGAAGAACTGAAATTCAGTGTGGTTTTAACCCTTACGTCTGTTGTTAAGGTTCCTCTTAACACATATTCCAGCCTTACCTTAAGGCTGTTACCTTTAACGTATTTGTCTATAAAAATCGAATTATCGATATCCAGTACCAGAGAAGATCCGATATGTTCTGAAACATCGCTTCTTGAGGCCACCATGATTTCATCGCCAACCCCGTTCGAAACAAATACTTTGATAGACTTAAACATCCCCATGCTTTTATCACTTGGATCAGAAGCAATAATTTTTGCCGCAGCGATTCTGACATCCCTGATGTAATCACTTCCACTTTGATTCCCGAATGTTTCATCAAAGCTACTGGCTGTACTGGTAACCGAAGTTACTGCATCGGCTTTTGAAGTTTTAGGAATAACCAGTGTCGCAGTATAAGGGAAACTGGATTTAATAATTGACTGGACAGTTCCGCATCCACTTAATAAGATAACAGCAGCAAAGACTGTATAAAGTAATTTCTTCATTGTTTTTTATAATGTATGACAGCGTCAGATTTGCTCTATTAACGCTTAAAATTTGTTCAAATTACGGTAATAAAAATCAAACTGCCTCAATGGCTTAATAATCCCATTTTTTGACCGCAGTTATCGTTGATACTATTTAAGAAATTCTTTAAAAAAATCTGAATTATTACGGGCTAATGATGTATCTTTGCATCCCGACAGAACAGTCGGGATTCTTTAGCAATAGCACGTAAAATCTCGCCCAGCTATCAGTCTTACAAGACGAACATTTTTTAACAAAACACTTTAGACTTTTTTAAAGCCTTATGCCTAAAGACACCTCCATACGTTCAGTATTGATTATCGGTTCCGGACCTATTATTATTGGCCAAGCCTGTGAGTTTGATTACTCCGGATCCCAAGCTGCGTTATCCTTAAAAGAAGAAGGAATTGAAGTTTCTATTATAAACTCCAATCCTGCAACTATTATGACTGATAAGGTCATTGCAGACCATGTTTACCTCAGACCTTTAACGGTAGACTCTATTGAGCAGATTTTAATAGAGCGGAAAATTGATGCTGTATTACCTACAATGGGAGGGCAAACTGCCTTAAACCTTTGTAAGGAAGCTGAAGAACGTGGTGTTTGGGAAAAACATGGCGTTAAAGTAATTGGCGTTGATGTTGCTGCAATTGAAAAAACAGAAAACAGAGAAGCTTTCCGTCAGTTAATGGTAGACATAGGTGTAGGTGTTGCACCGTCTAAAATTGCAAACTCTTTCCTTGAAGGTAAAGAAGCAGCACAGGAAATCGGTTATCCGCTTGTTATCCGTCCTTCTTATACATTAGGTGGATCAGGTGGTGGTTTCGTGCACAAGAAAGAAGAATTTGATGCTGCGCTTAAACGTGGTCTTGAAGCTTCTCCGACACACGAAGTATTAGTAGAAAAAGCTGTTTTAGGCTGGAAAGAATATGAGCTGGAGTTATTAAGGGACAGCAATGATAACGTGATTATCATTTGCTCTATCGAAAACTTCGACCCAATGGGTATTCATACTGGTGACTCTATTACAGTAGCACCAGCAATGACTTTATCTGATACCTGTTACCAGGAAATGCGTAACCAGGCTATCAAAATGATGCGTGCGATCGGTACTTTCGCAGGTGGATGTAACGTACAGTTCTCTGTTAATCCTGATAACGACGATATCATCGCTATCGAGATCAACCCAAGGGTTTCACGTTCATCAGCACTGGCAAGTAAAGCAACAGGTTATCCGATTGCTAAAATTGCGGCTAAGCTGGCGATTGGTTACAACCTTGATGAAATCGAAAATCAGATTACCAAAACTACCTCAGCTTATTTTGAACCTACTTTAGACTACGTAATCGTTAAAGTACCACGCTGGAACTTTGATAAATTTAAAGGTGCGAATATGGAACTTGGCTTACAGATGAAGTCTGTAGGTGAAGTAATGGCTATTGGTCGCAGCTTTATCGAAGCGCTTCAAAAAGCATGTCAGAGTTTAGAGATCGGACGCGCTGGTTTAGGTGCCGATGGAAAACATAACAGAAGTATCGAAGAAATTATGCACGGCCTGGAGCATCCAAGCTGGAACCGCTTATTCCTGATTAAGGATGCGATGAGCATGGGCGTTCCATTGGAATCTATCCGTAAAGTAACCAAAATTGATAAATGGTTCTTAGCACAAATCCAGGAATTGGTACAGCTGGAAACAGAATTAAAACGTTATTCATTAAACAACATACCGAAGGATTTCTTCTTCACCCTGAAACAAAAAGGATTCTCTGATATCCAGATTGCATACCTTTTAGGTAATGTGACTGAGGACGAAGTTTATGACCGCAGAAAATCTTTAGGAATCAGAAGAGTTTATAAAATGGTAGATACCTGTGCTGCTGAGTTTGCTGCACAGACCCCATATTACTACTCGACTTTTGAAGAAGAGAACGAATCTGTTCCTTCTGATAAAAAGAAAATCATTGTATTAGGATCGGGCCCGAACCGTATTGGTCAGGGAATTGAATTTGATTACTCTTGTGTGCATGGTTTACTTGCAGCAAAAGAAAGCGGATTTGAGTCGATTATGATCAACTGTAACCCTGAAACAGTTTCTACAGATTTCAACATGGCAGATAAGTTATACTTTGAGCCAGTATTCTGGGAACATGTACGTGAAATTATCGAACTGGAAAACCCGGTAGGTGTAATTGTACAGTTAGGTGGTCAGACTGCTTTGAAAATGGCAGAAAAACTTCATGAGAACGGAATTAAAATTATCGGTACTTCTTATAATGATATGGATGTCGCTGAAGATCGCGGACGTTTCTCTGACTTATTAAAAGAACTGGATATTCCTTATCCTAAATATGGTGTTGCAGAAAATGCAGAAGAAGCTATCGTAGTAGCTAATGAAGTTGGTTATCCGGTACTGGTTCGTCCTAGTTATGTATTAGGCGGACAAGGAATGAGCATTGTGATCAATGATGAAGATCTGGAGAAAGCAGTAGTTAAGTTATTAGGTGATTTACCAGGAAACAGAGTGCTGATTGACCATTTCCTTGACAGAGCAGAAGAAACTGAATCAGATTCAATCAGTGATGGTGAGGATGTACATATTGTAGGTTTAATGGAGCATATTGAGCCTGCTGGTATCCATTCCGGAGACTCATTTGCAGTATTGCCTCCATTTAGTCTTTCTGCTAAAGTGATGGAAAGCATGGAGACCTACTCTAAGAAAATTGCAAAAGCTTTAAACGTAATTGGTTTGCTGAATATCCAGTTTGCTGTTAAAGATGAAAAAGTATATGTAATCGAAGCAAATCCAAGAGCTTCGAGGACTGTTCCTTTTATCGCTAAAGCATACGATGTTCCTTACATCAATATCGCAGCTAAAATCATGTTAGGTGTTAATAAGCTGAAAGATTTCACGATTGAACGTAAGTTAGAAGGTTATGCAATTAAAGAGCCTGTTTTCTCTTACGATAAATTCCCTGAAGTACCGAAAGAATTAGGTCCTGAAATGAAATCAACTGGTGAATCTATCCGTTTCATTAAAGACCTGGAAGATCCATATTTCAGAAAGTTGTATAAAGACAAATCAATGTATTTATCAAAATAATTATACTGATCAATAAAAAAGTCCCGTGATTACGGGACTTTTTTTATGTCTTGATTTTAATGATTGTGTTGGCAGGCAAGCTATAAACTTAGCCTACTGGTTTGAAAACCCTTCTTAAGTGAATGTTCTCCACAGGATAAACCACTAATGGGATCTTTTCAATAATAGTTTCGCTGGTATCCAGTCCGAAAGCTTTAGTATCAGACTGAGCCAGCTTTTTAATGGCAAAATAGCTTCTCAGGATAAACCCGTCTTTCAGGCTAAATTCATTTTCATAGGAAAGAAATTTTTCCATGATGACAAAACGGAAATCTGCAGCCAGATTGAATTTATTCAGCGAGTCATATTTACTGGTGATATCAATCTCTTTATTGGCCACCATTTCCTGTACTACTTTTCTAAACAGCACATTAACGCGGGGATGGATACGGAAACCTAACCTGAATTCTATGCGGATGATTTTATCATCAGCAAGTTCCTCAACCATATAATCCATTGTATAAGGTTCATCTGTGCGTTCAATATGTATAAACCAGTACACATCTGCGCGTTTTGGATTACGGCTGAATATAGAATAAAGAACCTTTTGCTCAATCTGTTTACTGTTATTTGCCTTGGTCAGATAGATCAGGTGTGTACAATACTTTGAGATGGAGCGGTCTTCGCTCAGGGCTTTCAGCATAGGGACCTGATCTTCAAGTTCCACAAATTTTAAGAAACGATTCGTGATTTTACGGGCTTTGAACCAGACAAACATGGTGAAGATCAAGCCGACTTCAAATACTAAGAAGAAGAGTCTTTTAACGATTTTTACCGAATTTGCCACAAAGAAAGAGAGTTCTACTACAGCAAAAACACTAACAATAGGGATCACCATCCAAAGTGGCCAGCGCTTCACATAACGCATAAAATAATACATCAGGATGGTAGTCATCAGCATGGCTATGGTAATGGAAAATCCATAGGCGGCAGTCATGTTCTCTGAGGTCCTGAAATAAAGGGAAACAGCTATACAGCCAATACAAAGTAACCAGTTGATACTGGGAATATAAATCTGTCCTCTGATATTAGTTGGGTATTTTATGGTCACCTTTGGCCAGAAATTCATACTTACAGCTTCGCTGATCAGCGTAAACGAACCAGAAATTAAGGCTTGACTGGCAATAATTGTTGCCATTGTCGCTACAATGACTACAGGGATCAGAAATAGATGGGGAACAATCTCAAAGAATGGATTAATACCATCAAAACTTTTTTGTGGGCTTTGCATTAACACCCATGCACCCTGACCCAGATAATTCAGCACTAAAGCTGTTTTTACAAATATCCAGCTGATCTGTATATTTTTTCTGCCGCAATGGCCTAAATCAGAATAAAGTGCTTCTGCACCGGTAGTACATAAAAAGACAGCTCCTAAAAGCCAGAAACCATGTGGATGGTCCATTAATAACCTTGCCCCGTAATATGGGTTCAGTGCTTTAAATATTTCAGGATAATGAATCACTTGTTTAAGTCCCAGTAAGGCGATCATTAAAAACCAGCAAAACATAATTGGACCGAAAGAAGCACCAATTACCTTTGTCCCGAATTGCTGAAAAAAGAATAATAATACGATAATCGTAATTACAATACCCAGAATCAGCGTGTTACCCGGTACAATAATTTGTGATAAAGCAGGGACCAGGTTTAGTCCTTCAATGGCAGAGGTTACAGAGATAGGAGGCGTAATAATACCATCAGCTAATAATGTTCCTGCTCCTATTATTGCAGGAATCGCCATCCATTTACCATAGCGCCTCACTAAAGCGTAAAGTGAAAAGATCCCGCCCTCTCCTTTATTATCTGCCTGAAGCGTGATGAAAATATACTTGAACGTGGTTTGCAGGGTAAGTGTCCAGAATACGCAAGAGATGGCTCCCAATACTAAAGCCGGGTTAACTTGTCCGCCTTCTTTAAGTAATACCTGGAAGGTATAAAGCGGAGAGGTACCGATATCACCGAATATGATACCCAGTGTAACTAACATACCCGCTGCGGATAGTTTTTTAAGGTTAGGATGCATGATTATAGTTTGGCTATTTTTAATCAAAATTACGCTTTCTTATTCTATCTCAATGACATGCGGTTTAATTTTAACCACATTTTAATTCTTGTCCCGGATCTTTGTATTTAAATCGAGCTCATTTATGATATCATACATAAACTGAACTATATATAGGCCCTGGTCTATAGAGGAAGGCCCCAGGATGCTTTTGCTTAAAGGAGGAGGTTCGAAATAATTGCTTTCAAGAGGAAATGCAATGTATAAACGGGATGCAATAAAAGAAAGCATAACCGCACTTTTTGTTTTTTTATTGAGGAAAAGAATCCTGTTCATCATAGCAGGCGTCAGAATATGTCTTGCTTCTATCTGATCGGTTGAATGGGTAGTAAAAGTTTTATTAAACTCCGGATCTTCCAGTACAACGAGTTTGCTGCCTGACAGGTTAGATATAGGAAGGGCTTTTGTAAACCATCCGACCAGCTTACTCCCGATATTTTCTGGACTAATCAGGGTTATCCCATTAAAATTCTTATTAAAATCGGCGGTAAAAATAATCCCTTTGAAAATCTCATGCCATTTTTCCGCTCTGTTGCCCTTTACATCTGTACTTTCTGTTTTATAAGATGCATTGACTTCAGAAAAGTAAAATCTGGTTTTGGCCAGTGAACCTGTGACGCTGTTTTTGCTGCTATATTTATCAGGTGCCTCTGTAAAAAGCTGACAAGCCATAAATTCATCTTCCGGTAAACCGTCATCCGGTTCAAAAGTAATGTCCTGATAATTTGATTTAAGAATTGCCTTAAGTAATCTGCTTTTGAAATTAACTCTGTAATCCAGATAAGCAGGAGCTATTTTTAAGTACAGGTTAAGCGTATAGAGCAGAACAGCAATACCAGGAATATAAAACCATATGGGCAATAGGCTAAAAAAACTAACTGCAATGGTTAGAAATACACCAAATACAAAGCAGCTTATTGCTTTGCGCCTGGCTGCGGTTAGTATTTTACGTTCATCTTCCAGATGCTGTAAAATGCCCTGCAGCGCAGGGCCATTTCTGAAATCTGCTGTCATTAATTATTGAACAGATCTTTAGCATTTATATTTTTTCTTTCTTTAGCAGTATTTTCCAGCACTGTGAAAGGCTGGAAATCTAATGTTCCGGAAAAAACGTTTCCCGGAAGCATCATTATTCTTTTGCCAATCAGTGTGTTATAAAAATTAATTCCAATGATTATAGCGAAAATTATAGTGATGAAAATGAAGGTTAACATTTAATTTAGATTTGGTTTCTTTAGTTTATTAAAACTAGTGAAATTTATCCAAACAATAAAGAAAAAACATCTTCTATTTTGTTTACGCCAGTAATTTGCAGTTTATATTTATCTGTAATCAGGCCCTTTAAATTATAGTTAGAAACAAAAATTCTCTCAAAACCTAGTTTATCGGCCTCAGCAATGCGTTGTTCTATCCTGTTGACAGCACGGATTTCTCCGGATAAACCGACTTCTGCTGCAAAACAGATTTTTGAAGAAATAAAGATATCCTCATGTGATGAAATAATTGCTGCAAGGATAGCCAGGTCAATTGCAGGATCTTCTACCTTAATACCACCAGCAATATTTAAAAATACATCCCTGGTACTTAACCTGAACCCACAGCGTTTTTCCAGAACTGCGAGCAGCATATTCATCCTGCGGGTATCAAAGCCTGTAGCTGAGCGCTGAGGCGTTCCATAAGCTGCAGTACTGACCAAAGCCTGTGTTTCAATTAACATAGGTCTTGCGCCTTCTAATGTGGCTGCAATGGCAATTCCACTTAACTCTTCGTCCCGTTGTGACAATAGAATTTCTGAAGGATTAGATACCTGTCTCAGTCCTCCGCTGTGCATTGCATAAATACCCAGCTCTGCTGCTGCACCAAATCTGTTTTTAATAGAACGAAGGATTCTGTAAACGTGATGCCTGTCACCTTCAAATTGCAAAACGGTGTCAACCATATGTTCCAGGATTTTAGGGCCTGCAATAGCACCGTCTTTGGTGATATGACCAATTAAAAATACAGGGGTGTCAGTTTCTTTAGCAAAACGCAAGAGTTCTGCAGTACATTCTCTGACTTGCGAGACGCTGCCCGGAGTAGAATCGATATGTGCAGAATGAAGTGTTTGTATAGAATCAACCACTATAATATCTGGCTCCAGTACTTCTATTTGTTTAAATATATTCTGAGTAGAGGTTTCAGTAAGAATATAACATTCTGCAGTGGGATTGTTAGTTATTCTTTCTGCACGCATTTTTATTTGCTGCTCACTTTCCTCCCCTGAAACATACAGTACCTTTTTTCCAGTGATATTTAGGGCAAGCTGAAGCATCAGTGTTGATTTTCCTATTCCTGGTTCGCCGCCAATCAGCACGACAGAACCAGCCACCAGGCCGCCTCCCAATACGCGATCAAGTTCAAGGTCGTTGGTAGATAGCTTATGCTCTTCGGTAAAAGCAATATTGGTGATTTTGTTGGGTTTATTGGATCTTTTTGTTGATCCGGATGTCTGCCATGCAGGAACACTGGCCCCGGGTTTTTCAATTACTTCTTCGACAAAGGTATTCCAGGAATTACAAGAAGGGCATTTTCCAAGCCATTTGGCCGATTCATACCCACAACTCTGACAGAAATATGCTGATTTAGTTTTAGCCAATTGATTTAAGATTAAAAGACGAATTTAACTTAATTTGGTGGATATAAGAACCTGTTCAGCACATTAAACGGATATAAATAGAAAAGCCCGGTACTTGAGGTGACCAGGCTTTTCCATTATGTTTTGAACATGAGATTTACAATTTTATTTCTTCGTCTTTAGAAGAGATAAAGTGAAACTCTGTTAGTAAGTAAGACGGAACCGCCTTAACTTTAATTTTCTGTCCGAATTTAAAGAACCACTTCCATTGCAGGGAGTAAATACCTTTTTTAATAAAGGCCTCTATATACGGGTGTACACAAAGTGTAATATTTTTTTCATTTTGCTCACGCAAAATATAGTTCATATTACTTTCAATATCATCCATTAAAACAATACTAGCTTTAATTTCACCAGTACCGTGACACATAGGACAAACTTCGCTGGTCACAATGTTCATCTCAGGACGAACACGCTGACGTGTAATTTGTACAAGGCCGAATTTACTTGGAGGCAGAATAGTGTGTTTAGCACGATCCAGCAGCATTAGTTCACGCAGGTAATCAAATAACATTTTACGGTTCACTGGTTTATGCATATCGATAAAATCGATCACTACAATACCACCCATATCACGTAATCTGAGCTGACGTGCAATTTCTTTTGCAGCCTCTTTGTTTACCTGTAAGGCATTTTCTTCCTGATTTTCTTTATTTGCTGTTCTGTTACCGCTGTTTACATCGACTACGTGAAGTGCTTCGGTATGTTCAACAACAAGATAAGCCCCGCCGGCAAGATTTACGGTTTTGCCAAAGCCATTCTTAATTTGTTTTTCAATGCCGAAATGCTCGAATATAGGTTCCTTGTGCTTATAAGGTTTTACTATTTTCTCCATTTCCGGAGAAATCTCATGCACATAAGAACGGATATCTTCAAACAAACCCGTATCGTTCACATAAACATTGGTGAAGTCTGCACTTAGAATGTCACGAATTAACGTTGACGTTCTGTCCATTTCTCCCCAAACACGTTTGGAAGGTTCTGCATCAGGTAATTTCTTGATGAAAGTTTCCCATTTAGAGACAGAATCCAATAAATCTTTCTGTAATTCTTCAACACCTTTACCTTCAGAAACTGTTCTGATGATCACACCGAAGTTTTTAGGCTTAATACTTTCAATAATCTTTTTTAAACGATTACGTTCGGTATTACTCTTAATTTTTTTCGAGATTGAAATTACATTAGAAAATGGGACTAATACTATGTACCGTCCTGCAATAGAAAGATCAGAGCTTAGACGCGGTCCTTTAGTTGAAATAGGCTCTTTAGCTATTTGAACAGGTATAAGCATGTTTTTGGAAACGACCTCAGATATTTTGCCAGCCTTATTAATATCGGCTTCAAGCTTTAAATTGTCTAATAACGTCCCACTAACAGTGCCATTCCGCTTAATTTTTGTAAGCTTTAATAAAGATTGAACTTGCGGACCAAGATCGAAATAATGCAAAAAAGCATCTTTCTCATAACCCACATCAACAAACGCAGCATTTAGCCCCGGCATAATTTTTTTTATGCGGCCTAAATAAATATCGCCTACGGCGTAATTTGTGTTAATGTGTTCTTTATGAAGTTCTACAAGTTGTTTATCTTCAATCAAAGCTATGGTTACTCCTGTAGGAGACGAATCGATAATTAATTCCTTTACCAAAAGCTATACATTTAAAGGGATGAATCCCTTATTAAACACATGGACTGAATATATAAAAAACAGATCAACGAATAATAGATACTAAGAATATTCCTAGTATCTATTATTCGTTGATCATGAAGAAAAATCTATTTTTTCTTATGTCTGTTTTTTCTTAAACGTTTTTTACGTTTGTGGGTGGCCATTTTATGTCTTTTTCTTTTTTTACCGCTTGGCATAATTGTAAGGTTTAAATATTTTTATAAATCTGTTTATTAGTTTTTGGTTTTCAGTTCTGCCACCTTCTTATCAATGAAATTAGATAAGGTTGGATTTGCTGCCAATTTTTTACTGTTCAGGTAAGCTTCAATAGCCTCCTTGTTTTTACCCAGGTTTTCATAAGCTGTAGCCAGATAAAAATAAGCATCTGGTGAAGGCTTTTTAGCTATTATACCATTAAACCTGGTTATTGCTTTATCAAATTGTCCGGATTTTATTGCAAAAGTTCCTAAGCTCATGTTTGCTTTCAGGTTATCAGGATCTTTTTTAATGACGTCCAGCAACATTGCTATTCCCGACATTGGTGCACCCATACCGTTAACGATAGTGATTCCCAATCCAGTTTTAGCTTCAAGACTTGTTGAATCCAGTGCTACAGCATTCGTATAAGCTGCATTTGCTTTTTGTAATAAAACCGGAGAGATTAAACTATCCTGAGTATTATCAAAAGCTTTCATCAATCTGCCGCCTGCAGCTAACCAGCTATTCAGGTTTCGCTCTTTACCAGCAATGATTTCCAGATATAACGCGCTTGGAACTGCTTGTTCAACATCATCCCATTTTTCTGCAAGAACTTTGGCTGCATTCACTTTCTGATCTTCAGATGCAGTTTTATATGCATTTTCCAATGTAGTGATTTCTGCTGCCAAGTTAGCATTAATTGAATTTTTAGCAGCGGTCGAGACCTCTGTTAAATTAATTGTACTGCCTGCTGAAGTAAGTTGCCCCCCGGCAGGAACGCCAGTTGTTTCTTTCTTCGGCTTCACTAAACCTTTAATATCTCTTGTAAACAAAAATACCGCGAGCAGAATTACCGCTGCAATTATAAGTGTCTGTTTAGATCGGATAGTGTTCATCATAAGCAGATTAAGCTTCTACGCTTAGTTTTTTTGAATTGTTCTTTACTTTATCAACAAAAACTTTTGCTGGTTTAAAACTTGGTACAAAATGCTCTGGAATAATAATCGCAGTGTTTTTTGAAATATTTCTGGCAGTTTTCTGTGCTCTCTTTTTAACAACAAAACTTCCAAAACCTCTAACGTAGACATTTTCGCCACCGATCATACTACTTTTGATTACTTTGAAAAACGCCTCAACGGTTTCTTGTACATCTACCTTTTCAATTCCTGTTTTCGTTGATATTTCTGAAATAATATCTGCCTTAGTCATATTTTCTATTATTAATTGTTGTGTGTTTAATATTATAAGTGATTTGGGGTTGCAAAAGTATTGCTTTTTAATGAGATAGGAAAATAAAAGATCAATTATTTATCTTGAATAGTATCAGGGAATTGCAAGTTTTACAGAAATTGAGTTTTCTATCCGGTAAAGCAAAATATACATTGGAGAATTTTGCGGCCTGAAAAATAATAATTTATAAATCGACAAAATAATGGATTACTTGTATTTTTGGGGTTATGGCATTTCAGAAAGAGCTTATCGGATGGTATCTGGTTAATAAAAGAAATCTCCCCTGGAGACATACACAAAACCCCTATATTATCTGGTTATCAGAGATTATATTACAGCAGACAAGAGTGGAACAGGGGTTGCCATATTTTAACCGCTTTCTGGAAGCCTATCCAACAGTTCAGGATTTTGCAGCGGCTACTGAAACTCAGGTTTTAAAGCTCTGGCAGGGATTGGGATATTATTCACGCGGCAGAAATATGTTATTTACAGCCCGTCAGATCATGGATTTACATGCGGGTGTTTTTCCTGTCAGCTACCAGGACCTGATCAAACTTAAAGGAGTTGGTGAGTATACTGCGGCTGCGATTTCTTCTTTTTCATCGGGAGAGGCAAAGGCTGTTTTAGATGGTAATGTCTTTCGTGTGCTTTCGAGATATTTTGGAATCAGCAGTCCGATAAATAGCACTGCAGGTAAAAAAGAGTTTACTGAACTTGCCCAGTCTTTGATTTATAAAGAAGATCCGGCATTGTATAACCAGGCGATTATGGAGTTTGGGGCTTTGCAATGTAAACCTAAATCCCCGGATTGTGAGGTTTGTCCGCTGATGCTTTCCTGTTATGCGAAAAATAATAATCTGATCCCGGTTCTCCCGGTTAAACTTAAAACAGTAAAGGTCCGGACCAGATATATTAATTATTTTGTTTGTGAAAATGACGATAAAGTACTGGTGAATAAAAGGATTTTGGAGGATATCTGGCAGCATTTATATGATTTCCCGAGCATTGAAACTGCTGTTGCTGCTGACACTGATCAGGAAGAATTTATTAAAGAAGTTAAACAAAAATTTGGGTTAGATGTTGTTATCCGTCCGTTAATGCAGGTAAAACATTTGCTGACGCACCAAATTATATACGTTCAATTTTTTGCTTTAGATAATTATATCATTAACTTTAATATTAGCGCAGAAGCCAATTGGGTCACATGGGCCGATTTAGATCAACTGCCACAACCGAAAATTCTAACCAAATTTATTAACTTCTATTTTAACAAATAGTAAACTCCAAATTCATGTCAGGTATTAACAAAGTAATTTTAGTTGGACATTTAGGGAAGGATCCTGAAGTCCGTCACTTAGATGGTGGTGTTACAGTAGCCAGCTTTCCTTTGGCTACATCAGAAACCTATAACAAAGATGGTAAGCGTATTGAACAAACAGAATGGCATAATATTGTGCTGTGGAGAGGGTTAGCTGAAGTGGCATCAAAGTATTTGCAGAAAGGAAAACTCGTTTATATAGAAGGAAAACTGCGTACACGGTCATTTGAAGACCGGGAGAAGATAAAAAAATATGTAACTGAAGTCGTTGCGGAGAATTTTACGATTCTGGGCAGAAAAAGCGATTTTGAAAATACTCCGGTGACTACCAATAGTACACCTAAAAGTGAAAATGATTATTTAGATGCAGACGGCATCTCTGGTGATCTGCCATTTTAATCAAAGCTATTTAAAAGCTGATATTTCAATTTATTCTTAAAGAGAGGCCTGGATATTATATCAATATATCCAGGCTTTTTTTTGTTTAATCTTTTGCTGGTTTTCATTTAACAGATAAGTCGTTTCTAATTGAAACAGGAAAGGGCCTTTTGTATAGTAATAACCGGTAAGATAAGTTCGTATTGACTAGGGTATGAGTCCACGTTTTTGCCGTAAATAGATGGGCTCACTATTAACTTGATACGGCCAGTGATATACCATGGCCGCTGACTGGAAATGTCCTTAAACAAAACAGGCCGCCTTTATGCAAGGCGGCCTGTTGTTAGAATTTATAGCTAAAAATTAATTAGGATCTTTAACGTAATAGATGTTAAGTCTGATTCTTCTGTTGTTCTGATTGATAAATGAACCGATTACTGCTCTTCCGCCAGAAGTTGGATAAGGGAACACATTGAATTCAGTTGCTGCTGTTGGTGCCAGATAAGTTCCGTAATCCACAGTTTTACCGTCAATTAAATCCTGAATGTAATTGGTCACTACAAAAGTATAGCTTTTCTTGGTGTTGTCATAATAACCTCCGAAAGGTAATACAGCACGCGGATCACCAGAAGGATTGCTCTGTGAAGCCGGGTTATTATCCGGTAGATTTTGTCTCTGTTTTGCAATATCTAAACGGTACAACGAAAGACGTGGTGGTATTTTAAATGGAATTGAATCAGCAGGATCATTGATGTCGATTACAAGTTCTGCTTTGTTGATGACCAGTTTTGTGCCTAAAGATGCTTTCAGGTTTTTAAGATAAGGGAAAGTGATCAGATTTCTGACACCGCTCATTGCCTGTAAATAAGTAGTCTGGTACTTGCCTGGTGTTTTAAGTTGTGCGGCAACCGGAGTAGTCCCGTAGTCATGTGTAACTGTTGCTGCTACTGGTGTTGCTGTTGTACCCAGAGAAATCGGGAACGAAGCAAATACCGTATCTATAGTTTTAGTCGTTGATGTACTTTTTCTTTTGTAATAGATTTCCAGATTAGAATTTCCGGTTCTGAATTCAAAGAACATAATTCCACCTGGTTTTCCTGATGCTGCTGTTGCTGTTACTTTTAAACCCTTGAATGCAGCATTCAGATTGCTGTTCGTACTTAGTGTTGCTGAGTCCAGCGCCAGGATTTTACTTTGTATCATAGCCGCGTTCAGTTTGATCCTGATCTGAGGTACTGCATTATATACGGTATCTGGTGCGTCTGTGATAACTCTGGTCACTTTGATAGGAGTTGTTGGTTTTGGCTGAATAGACAACGCACCAAGCTGAGTGGTTGCTGCATACACAGTATTGCTCATAAACTTGCTCTGTGCATATAGGTTCGCATCCAACTGGCTTACATTGATGTTGAAAGTGGTGGTACTGTCTCCATAGAATGGGGTGAAAAGACTCAGTGCAGCTGTACTTCCGGCAGTTACCTGGTAAGGTAATACCAGAACTGCAGAGTCAATGACTGCGTTTTGACCAACTGTAAATCCTGTACCTGATGGCAGGCCAACTGACATAGCCAGGCTTGCTGTAGTAGCTCCGAAGATCGGATCGGTCATTTGTCCCAGTGGATATCTTGGTAATCCGGCAAATCCTCCTGAAGTACCTGCAGAAAAAAATGTTGCCGCTGGTTCATCCAATACTGTGTTGGAAGTAACAGTGACTGTATCAAGAAGAATCCCTTCGATTCTGGTGGCCGGACTAACATCTAAACCGATGGTACTGGAGTCTTTACAAGACGAAAAAAGAAAAAGACTTATCAACAGGGTCAATAAGTCTAGTTTTGAAAATTTCATAATTAATTTAATAATACCTGAGTTTATGCAATTGAAACCAATTCATCGTTCGAGATTTCCTCATATAATGAGTAAAAGTTCTCGAAATTTTCGGTTAAATTAAAGGCTAAAGTTGGCTTATTTGAATCTTTAACAAATTTTAACACATTGGCATCAATTTTTTCATCGGCCAAAACTACAGCGTCAGAATAAGTAATTGCTCCGATATGTAAAGTGTTGCTATCCGCATTTTCGAAAACTTTAGTGTCATCTGCAGTCATATTGTTCATCACTGCTTTTTTATGCAAGTCGGCATGTAAAGTTTCAGTGAAGCAATTCTCATAGACAGAATAAACAACTTTTGAATTCTTAAATGTTGGATCGTTCTTGTAAGAAGTCTTAATGTATACAGGGACTAATGAAGTCATCCAGCCATGGCAATGCACGATATCCGGTGCCCAGCCTAACTTTTTAACAGTTTCCAGTGCGCCTTTGCAAAAGAAAATTGTTCTTTCGTCGTTGTCTGCATAGAACTTGCTTTCTTTATCTCTGAATACGTACTTGCGCTGGAAATAATCTTCATTGTCCAGGAAGTACACCTGCATACGGGCTGCTGGAATTGATGCGACTTTGATAATAAGCGGGTTGTCGTTGTCATCAATCATGATGTTCATCCCAGATAAACGAATAACTTCGTGCAGCCTGTTCCTACGTTCATTGATATTTCCGAACCTTGGCATAAGAATACGGATCTCAAATCCTTTTTCCTGCATTGCCTGAGGTAGTTGACGGGTAATCTCTGAAATTTTCGTGAGTTCCAGGAAAGGCGACATCTCGTGTGTAACAATCAGTAGCTTCGTTTTTGCCATCTCCATATTTGTGAATAAATATTTATGTTAAAGAAAAGATAATCAAGGGGCAAAGGTAAGCAATTTATTCAAATTTATCAATATCTTGCCGAGATGTTTTGTTGGGATTATATAATTAACCAACTTTGGACTTTGAAATTTTACAACCCGGTTTGGAAGTTATAAATACAATAGCAGGATTAAATAGCTTGCTGAAGCCACGAAAACTGGCTCAACAAAAAATTGCATTAGTGCCTACAATGGGTGCTTTGCACAAAGGACACGTCTCTTTGGTTAAGATCGCTCAGCAGCATGCAGATGTTGTGGTATGCAGTATCTTTGTCAATCCAACGCAGTTTACAGACCCTAAAGACCTTGAGAAATACCCAAGGCCCCTGCAGCACGATATTGAAATGCTACAGGAGGCGGGTTGCGATTATGTGTTTATGCCATCTGTTAAAGAAATGTATCCTGTGCCCGAAAACTGGCATATTGATCTTGGTCCTGCAGAGTTTTTACTGGAAGGTGAATTCAGGCGGGGACATTATCAGGGGGTAACGCAAATAGTTAAAAAACTTTTTGATGCAGTTGCTCCTGATGTCGCCTTTTTTGGTCAGAAAGACTTTCAGCAGGTGCTGATGATCCGGAATATGGTTACTCATTTCAATTTGCCGGTGCAAATTATTTCCTGCCCTATCATCAGAGAAAATGACG
The DNA here is from genome assembly GCF_014200605.1 of Pedobacter cryoconitis. Taxonomy (GTDB): domain Bacteria; phylum Bacteroidota; class Bacteroidia; order Sphingobacteriales; family Sphingobacteriaceae; genus Pedobacter; species Pedobacter cryoconitis_B. Next base: position 330,158 of record NZ_JACHCE010000002.1, read on the forward strand.
GACTGGCTATGAGTTCCAGAAACATTCATCTTTCTGCTTTGGAACATGAACATGCATTAGTACTAAGCAGGGCATTATCTTATGTGAAAGATCACTTTCATACAGAAAATATAGAAACCTTATTGAAGGAAGCTGTAGCTATTATTCAAGCTGTAGAAGGAGTTGAGCTCGATTATTTTACAATTGCGAATGGTGAAACGCTTCTTCCTGAAAATGATAAGACGGCGGCGCACCTGGTCGCCCTGGTCGCGGCAAAGGTCGGTGAAACCAGGTTGATTGATAACATGATGTTAAACTGACAGTAGTTACAATAAACAAATTTAAAGTTACATAACTTTGCAATGGCTATCTAATAGCGTTAACCAATTTACAGTATGATTATCGAGATATTAAAATCGAAAATACACCGCGTCAGAGTTACTCAGGCGGAACTAAATTATGTAGGCAGTATCACAATTGATGAAGATCTGATGGATGCGGCAAACATTATTGCCAATGAAAAGGTACAGATTGTCAATAATAATAATGGAGCAAGATTTGAAACTTATGTAATTAAGGGCGAGCGTGGTAAAGGTACAGTATGCTTAAACGGTGCGGCTGCAAGACAGGTACAGGTTGGAGATACGTTAATTATCATTTCTTACGGGTCTCTGCCAATAGAAGAGGCTAAAAAATATACACCAATACTGGTTTTCCCTGATGATAACAATCATCTTCTGAAATAGAATTTTCACTGGCTGGTAACTATTTTCTGAAAGATGCTATGCAACCATAGTATTTTTCAGTTTGAAATACTAAATTTGGCAGAAAGTAATTTCCAAAAAATAATTATTATGCTATTTCAACTAAGTGAAGAACAATTGATGATCCAGCAGGCTGCGAGGGACTTTGCGCAGAATGAACTGAGGCCTGGCGTGATTGAAAGAGATGAACATCAGAAATTTCCTGCAGAGCAGGTGAAAAAACTTGGCGAACTGGGTTTTTTAGGAATGATGGTTTCAGAAAAATTTGGTGGCAGCGGATTGGATGCGGTATCCTACGTACTGGTCATGGAAGAACTTTCTAAAGTTGACGCTTCCGCTTCTGTTGTGGTTTCAGTTAATAATTCTTTAGTTTGTTATGGCTTAGAGGCCTATGGGTCTGAATTTCAGAAAGAAAAATATCTTAAACCTTTGGCTTCAGGACAACAGATCGGCGCTTTTTGTCTTTCTGAGCCGGAGGCAGGTTCTGATGCGACTTCTCAGCAGACAACAGCAGAAGATAAAGGTGATTATTATTTGTTAAACGGAACAAAAAACTGGATAACCAATGGCAGCACAGCTTCTACTTATCTTGTCATTGCACAGACACATCCGGATCTTAAACACAAAGGAATCAATGCTTTTATTGTAGAAAAAGGCATGGAAGGCTTTACTATCGGCCCGAAAGAAAATAAAATGGGGATTCGTGGGTCTGATACACATTCTCTGATGTTTAATGATGTTAAAGTTCCCAAAGAAAACAGAATTGGCGAAGATGGCTTCGGTTTTAAATTCGCTATGAAAACTTTAGAAGGCGGCCGTATTGGTATAGCAGCTCAGGCATTGGGTATTGCAGCTGGCGCTTATGAACTTGCTCTTGCTTATTCTAAACAACGTAAATCATTCGGTAAACCAATTTCTGAACATCAGGCAATCGCTTTTAAGTTAGCAGATATGGCTACGCAGATTGAGGCCGCAAGAATGCTGGTTTACAAAGCAGCCTGGTTAAAAGATCAGGGTCTTCCCTACACGCTGGCTGGCTCAATGGCTAAATTATTTGCTTCTAAAGTAGCTATGGATGTAACGGTTGAGGCTGTTCAGGTGCATGGCGGCTATGGGTTTGTTAAAGAATACCATGTGGAGCGGTTAATGAGAGATGCAAAAATTACACAAATATATGAAGGTACTTCGGAGATACAGCAAATGGTAATCTCCAGGGAGATACTCAGATAATCTTCTAGGATATAAGAAAAAGGGCTGTTTTCCATATGGAGAACAGCCCTTTTTCTTATATTATATATTGGGTTAGCCGTTGTCTGTACCGGCAATAGTACCAAACAGGGCTTTAATAATGGCTACAACGATTGCTAAAAATGCAGCAGCGAAGAATCCTGAAACAGTAAACCCTGACATCATATTCGAAACTAAAAGGATCATTAATACGGTAATGATGAAAGACATTAATCCTAAAGTCAGAAAATTAATCGGGAAGGTAAGCAGTCTTAAAATGAACCCGATCGTAGCATTTGCCAGCGCAATCAGGACAGCTGCAATAATTGCAGTACCGAATCCTGTGAGATGAACTCCGGGAACAATGTATGAGCCGAGCAGCATGGCCAGGCCCATCAATAAAATTTCAATAATAAGTTTCATAATGTTTAGTTTTAAAAAATGTACAGCTGTTTATTAAAATTACCTCCGGTGTTGTTTGGCGTGGCTTGTTTAATGTCATGTTCATCAGCAAATAATAAGCCACTTTCTATACAATTCTCCCCGGATAGCACTTCAATTGTCTTTTCAGATATTGACCCTGCTGGATTATGGCAGCTTAAAAACAGGCCGGGTATTGACACTGCACATGCTGATGTGGTATCTGTATCAGAAGTGTCTCCCGATGATGATACTGCTGATATGGAGCATGATGTGGCTGGTAAACTGGAAATAACTGATAGTAATTTAGTTTTTAAACCGCAGAAATCATTTATTTCAGGAAAAAAATATCTGGTCATATCTTATATGAATGTAAAGTTTGCTACGAATAAAAAAATAATCAGCGGACAGCTAAACCACAGTGTAATGCCTCAGCAGGTCGTGCTAAAGCGTTAAGCTGGTTCCTTCGTTCCGATTTTATTTTTTTTATTTTCTGTTTCAGGCTGTTATTTAATTTTTTTAAATTAGATCTGATGAACGGCTAATGGATTTACGAGTGGGAATTGTTTTTATTTTTGAAATAAAATCCCTACCTTTGCACTGTTATAGAGGGGCAAGAGGGGGCAGATGTCCCCTCTTTTCTTTTATCCGCAAATTGGTTTATGCAAGTAGAGAAGAGAGTAATAGAATTAGTAGAGGAAAAAATTTCGGACAGACCGGAGTTATTCTTAGTTGAGGTAAAGTTGTTGCCTGGCAATAAGTTAATCATTCATGTGGATGGTGACCAGGGCATCAGTATTCAGGATTGTGCTGCGATTAGCAGGCATGTTGGGTTTCATCTGGAAGAAGAGAATACTATTGAGAAAGCATATAACCTGGAGGTTTCTTCTCCTGGTGTTGGCGAGCCTTTGAAACTTAAAAGACAGTACGATAAAAATATCGGGCGTGAATTGAGTGTTAAAGTTGCCGGTGGTGATATTATGGAAGGCAAATTGCTGGATGTAAATGAGCAGTCAATTACCGTAGAAGCGAAAGTAAAAGAAAAAGGAAAGAAAGCACAATTGGTTGAAACCAGTCTGGACTTTAATAATATAATAGAAACAAAGGTTTTAATTTCATTTAAATAAAAATGAGCAATATTAATTTAATCGATTCATTTCAAGAATTCAAAGAGTTCAAGAACATCGACCGTCCTACGGTGATCAGTGTGCTGGAAGAAGTATTTCGTAGCATGTTACGTAAGAAATATGGTACTGATGAGAATTGTGATGTAATTGTTAACCCTGATAACGGTGATTTAGAGATCTGGCGTACAAGAAAAGTAATGGAAGATGGCTTTTCTGAAGATGATGATCTTGAAATCGAATTGGCTGAGGTTAAGCAGTTAGATGCGGATATGGAAGTTGGAGACGACTACATTGAGCAGATTACTTTAGAGAGTTTTGGAAGAAGAGCTATTTTAGCCGCACGTCAGACACTCGTATCTAAAGTACTTGAATTAGAGAAAGACGAGATCTTTAAAAAATATAAGGACAGAGTTGGAGAAATCGTAACAGGAGAAGTTTACCAGGTTTGGAAAAAAGAAACGTTAGTACTGGATGATGAGGGGAATGAGTTGATCATGCCTAAAACAGAACAGATACCAGCTGATTATTTCAAAAAAGGTGATACTGTACGTGCGGTAATCTTAAAGGTTGATATGATGAATAGCACACCGAAGATTATTATTTCAAGAATTGCTCCTGAGTTTTTACAGCGTTTGTTCGAAATCGAAGTTCCTGAGATTTTTGATGGTTTAATTACCATTAAGAAAATTGTTCGTGAACCAGGAGAACGTGCTAAAGTTGCGGTAGAATCTTATGACGACAGAATTGACCCGGTGGGTGCTTGTGTGGGTATGAAAGGTTCTCGTATTCACGGAATCGTGAGAGAACTTAAAAATGAGAACATTGATGTAATCAATTTCACTACTAATATTTCTCTTTATATCACAAGGGCTTTGAGCCCTGCTAAAATCACTTCAATCAAATTGGACGATGTGACTAAACATGCTTCGGTTTACCTGAAGCCTGATCAGGTTTCTCTTGCAATTGGCCGTGGCGGACATAATATTAAGCTTGCCGGTAAATTAACTGGTTATGAAATTGATGTTTATCGTGAAGCTGGTGAAGAAGATGAAGATGTGGATATCGAAGAATTCTCAGATGAAATCGATAGCTGGATTATTGACGAATTGAAAGCAATTGGTTGTGATACAGCAAGAAGCGTACTAGCGCTGTCAGTAGACGAATTAGTAAAAAGAACTGATCTGGAGGAAGAAACTATTAAAGAAGTTATCAGTATATTACAGTCAGAATTTGAATAAGCGTTGACTTGATGAGAAAAAACAAGAATAAACGTTACTTTTGTATAAGAATTAAGAAAAAATAGGATATCAATGTCAGACGACAAACCAATAATTTTATTCAAAGCAGTTAAGGAACTTAACGTAGGGATAGCTACGGCCGTTGAGTTTTTAGAAAAGAAAGGCTTTTCTGTTGAGAATAAACCCACTACCAAACTCTCCCGCGATATGTATAATGCATTATTGAAAGAGTTTCAGGGAGATAAAATCGTAAAAGAAGAAGCCAATCAAATTGTTATAGGTAAAATTCGTCGTGATGAGCCTGAAGTAACTGATAAAGTTACGGATGCACCTAGAAAAAATGTTGAATTCGAAAGCGAGGGTATTTTAATCAAGAACCTTCATTCCTATACTCCTCCTGCAGTTGAGAAACCTAAGGAAGAAGTTGTTCCTGCACCTGCTCCTGAAAAAGCAGCTGAAGTGGAAAAGGAAACTGAAAAAGTTGAAGAAGGAACGTTAAAAGGTGTTAAAATCGTAGGGAAAATTAATCTTGACGATTTAAACTCTAAAACCCGCCCTACTAAAAAAGAAGAACTTCCAGTTACTGAAGTTGTTAAAGCGGAAGCTCCGGTTGTTAAACCGGCTGCTCCTGTAGAAGCACCTGTTGTACCAGCAGCAATTATCCCAGAGGCACCTAAGGTAGTTCAGGAGGAAGTTAAGCCAGTAGAAAAACCTATCGAGGCTAAACCTGTTGAAATTAAACCTGAAGTAGTTAAAGCTGTGGAAGAAGTTAAAGAAGAAAAACCAAAACCTGTGGAATCACCTGTTGTTAAAGCAGAGCCGGTTAAAGAAGTTGTTACCCCGAAAGCTGATAAACCTGACGAAGTCGAGGTTATCAAAGCTCGTTCCGTAAAACTTTCCGGACCAAATATTATTGGTAAAATTGTCTTGCCGACAACGCCTGAACGTAAATCACAACCTGTAGCCTCTTCGGCTGACAGTAATGATGCGAAAAGGAAACGCAAGCGTAAAAAAGCTCCGGGAGCACCTGGACAGAATCAGTCGTCAGGAGGTCATCCTTCAGCGTCTGGTCAGCAGCAGGGAGGAAATAATCCTGCTGCACCTGCAAAACCTGCGGGAGCGCCAACTTTTACCAACAGACCTGATTTCAGGAACAATACAAACAATACAGCCAACAGGCCTAACTTTAGAAACAGCAAACCAGGCGCAACTGGAGGCTCTAAAGAAGAACCTACGGAAAAAGAAATACAGGATCAGATTAAAGCAACGCTTGCACGTTTAAGCGGAGCTGGTAAATCTGGTAAATTTGCACAGCGTGCAAAACTGCGTCGTGGTAAACGTGATGATGTAGCTCTTTCTGCGGAAGAAGCTGCAATGGAGCAGGAGCTACAATCTAAAGTGTTGAAAGTAACAGAATTTGTTACCGCAAACGAACTGGCGAGTATGATGGATGTACCGGTTACCAAAATTATTGGTACTTGTATGAGTCTTGGAATGTTCGTTTCGATCAATCAGCGTTTAGATGCAGAGACATTAACCATCGTTGCAGATGAGTTTGGTTACGAAATCCAATTCGTTAAACCAGATGATGAAGGCGATAGTATTATTGAAGAATCAGATAATCCTGAAGATTTAGTATCAAGAGCTCCGGTAGTTACGATCATGGGTCACGTAGATCATGGTAAGACCTCTTTACTGGATTATATCCGTAAAGCGAACGTAGTAGCTGGTGAAGCGGGTGGTATTACACAGCACATTGGTGCTTATATGGTAACTACACCTACTGGTAAAAAAGTAACGTTCTTAGATACACCGGGTCACGAAGCCTTTACAGCGATGCGTGCACGTGGTGCGAAAGTAGCGGATATTGCAATTATTGTGGTTGCAGCGGATGATGCAGTGATGCCTCAGACTAAAGAAGCAATCAGTCATGCTCAGGCAGCTGGTGTTCCTCTGGTATTCGCCTTCACAAAAATTGATAAACCAGGTGCAAACTCTGACAAGATCCGTGAGCAATTATCGATCATGAATATCCTGGTTGAGGATTGGGGTGGTAAATTCCAGTCTCAGGAGATCTCTGGTAAAAGCGGCTTAAATGTTGATCTTTTATTAGATAAAGTATTATTGGAAGCTGAGTTGTTAGAATTAACAGCTAACCCTAATAAACGCGCTACTGGTAGTGTAATTGAAGCGACCTTAGATAAAGGACGTGGTATTGTAACTACTGTACTGGTTCAGGCTGGTACTTTAAAAGTTGGTGATCCGATTTTAGCGGGTAGCTACAGTGGTCGTGTGAAAGCGTTATTTAACGAACGTGGACAGAAAGTAGAACAAGCTGGCCCATCGGTACCGGTACAGGTATTGGGTATGCAGGGCGCACCTACGGCAGGTGATAAATTCAATGCAGTAGAAAATGAGTCTGAAGCGAGAGAAATTGCAAACAAACGTTTACAATTGATGCGTGAGCAGGGCTTGAGAACACAAAAACATATCACTCTTGATGAGATTGGCCGTCGTTTAGCGATTGGTAACTTTAAAGAGCTTAACCTGATTGTTAAAGGGGACGTGGATGGTTCGATTGAGGCATTAGCCGATTCATTGCTGAAACTGTCTACTGAAGAGATCCAGATTAATATTATCAGTAAAGCAGTAGGTCAGATTTCAGAATCTGATGTATTGTTAGCCTCGGCTTCTGATGCGATTATTATCGGTTTCCAGGTTCGTCCTTCTTCAGGTGCAAGAAAGCTTGCTGAAGCTGAGCAAATCGATATCCGTCTGTATTCTATCATCTATGACGCGATCAATGAGATCAAAGCTGCGATGGAAGGTATGCTTGCTCCTGAATTCCAGGAGAAAATTACTGCAAACGTGGAAATCAGAGATACCTTCAAAATCACGAAAGTGGGAACCATTGCCGGTTGTATGGTACTGGACGGTACAATTACACGTAACAGTAAGATCCGTATCGTTAGAGATGGTGTGGTTGTCTACACTGGTGAGCTGGCTTCACTGAAACGTTATAAAGATGACGTGAAAGAAGTGGCAAGAGGTTACGAATGTGGTCTGAACATACAGAACTTTAATAACATTGAAGTTGGTGATATCGTTGAAGCATACGAACAAGTAGAAGTAAAAAGAAAGTTATAAGTTATATAAATAACTGATACCAAAACGCCCTGTTAAAGATCTTTAACAGGGCGTTTTTTATTTAATATATTTAGTGGGTTATTCTTATCCTATATTCTTATCCAGTCCCGGGGCAATACTGTAGAAGTATCATCCTGACCACCCTGGAGCCATTTCTCAGGTCCTATAATGATTTTGTCCGGATTCTCATTAAGCCATGCCGCCCACCAGCTAAAACTACTGTTAGCAATTATGTTATGCTTACAGGCACTCATTAACTGCATGTCAATATAGCTATGTGTTCCAGCGTTCCATGAGATAAATTCGCTATTTGTAATATCCAGATTCTCTGTACACCAATCAATATCATTAGAAAAGATGAAGAATTTTGTGGAATCGGTTTTAGTTTTTATAAGTTGAATGGCTTCCTGATAGTATTCTTTCTCACAAACGCCCCCAAATGTTGGGTGGTTAACATAATCACCTCTGCGGATATGTACTCCAACACTGTTTGTTTGCTTAATTTCTTCTAGAGCCTTAATATTCTTTTCATCTGTCAGAGATTTGAACTTAAAGTCTTTTCTGATTTCATCAGCTATATCGATGAAATAACCCTCATTTTGCCAGAACCCGGAGTAATATCTTGATTTGGGACTTAAGAAGATATCTGGATCAAATGTAAAATGCTTTTGTTCTTCTTTCTGAAATCTTTTTAAGTTGAAAATCTTTCTTATCTTTTTGTAAATCCATTTCCTGTTGTATATATCATAAATTCCTCCAGTCATTGGGGATACTTTATTTATTTTCAGTTCAAAAATATGGTCTAGTTCGTATCCATTATGAACAGTACCGTTTTCATAAGAACTAATGTCTGCAGTAACGTTATTAAATTTTTTGGTAAGTGCTTTATAACAGGCGTACTGGAACATTTGGTTTCCCAGACCTCCGGTGAAGCGTATAATTTTCATTTGTGTGTGTTTTTAGTGAATAACCGGATGCATTAATTCAATAACAGTCTTCAATTTTGAAATGTCAACAGTTATTTCAACACGATGGGTGTCTTCAATATCACCGGTATTTAATAAATAATAATACTCATGATCTAAATCTGAGGCGAGAGAAAAATAACAGTTATTATGTGCATCATTTTCGTTTCTCAGTTCAAATACTTGTCCATTGCAAGGCATAAACAGCATATTGGTTAAGCCGGCTCCGTGTAGACCAAGGAGAGATTTTGTTTGAGACATGATTTCTATTTGTTTTTTAAGGTCGTAATCCTCAAAAAAATGAATTTCATAACCATACACAGATACTAATTCTATAACTGCTGCTTCGTTTGTAATTTTCCTTTTAGTCGCCTTTTCTCTGCTGATGTAGATTTTTCTAAAGGGCATGGTCTCTTTACTGATGAATCTATCCCTTAGTCTGCCAATGACTTGTTTGTTGAAATTTCCGGTAGGTGCGATGTGGGATGCTGCATGTAGTTGTTTTACTGCCAGTCTTCTTTTATAATTGTTATAATATGCTTTAAAACCCAACAGATCCAAAGACTCCCCGATATAAGATTTGGTTTTGAAGGAGTCAGGTAAAATGACTGTATCCTTCGCCATTAATTCTTCTACAACAATCAGACGCGGTAATGCATCTGTTAACCAATGAAAATAGTCAATGCTCCATTCATCACTAATCCATATCGCATTTTCAATTTTATTAAAAGGCAGAAAGAACAGCCATAGCTTCCTTATAAGCTTCATTTTTGGTACTGTAAATAAATTAGATAACGAAGTGTAAAACTTTAGCCGAGCGGGACTGAAAATTACATTTTTGATAATACTGATGTTTGATAACTGAAATAATTCTACCGGATCAATTTTCTTCTTGAATTCATGCTCAAACAGAGGTAAATCTTCAGGTCTGAGATTTTTAGGTTTTTCCCTGACAGCAATATGTGCTGCTAATATTGATCTGGATAGTTTCATTGGTTGCTTTGGTAAGATTATATATTCCTGATGTAATGATTAACTGGCGGACTTAAAAAAGCTTTTTAACCATCTTTTAAAACGTCGTCTTAGTAAATTATGTTTTCTCGTTCGTTCTTCAATCTTAAACTCATAATCTAGTACAGCATAATCTGCTTGTTTTTTGGGCAGAATATATTTAGGATAAGTTATTTCATCAATCTCTTCTAATGGGTAATTTGCATATCTGTTGTCAAGATCCACGGTATGGGTTGCATCTGCTCTGAAACCTATATTTGAAATCAGGTTAACATTTGGATTAATAGCAAGGCCATTATTAAAGTAATTAATAAATGCAAGCTGGTAGTCCCATGTATCAATTTTTCCTGCCTTAACATCCCTGAATATTTCTTTCCAGGTAGTAAGAATTAAAGAATTAGTGAAGATATTGGCCAGCTGAGCGCCAACTTCGTCCTCATGATAACTTTTAAGGTCTTTATCATAATCTTTCCATACTCTTCTCCAGCTTGCCCATCCCCAGACATGTGTATTATTAGTAAAATAGGTACTTGCCTCTCCCCATTTAGTTCCTAATTGCAGATTGACACCTCCAATATGTCTAATGCGGGTATCCAGTCTGTACTTTTCAAGAAGGGTATCACAATAGCGGAAGAAGCTCTTTGCCGGCAGACAATCGTCCTCCAGAATAATTCCTTCTTCTTCATTGGTGAAGAACCAATCTATAGCAGAAGATATTGCCAGCTTGCAACCCAGATTCTGCTGACGAAATAGTGTTTTAACTTCGCAGTCCCAATCTATCTGCTGTACAATTGAAATTGTCTCCTGACATAGTGTTTCATCATTTCTATTACCGGGACGCGGGCCATCAGCTGCAATATATAGTTTGGATGGTTTAGCCTGTCTAATCTCATTAAATACTCTTATTGTAGTATCTGGTCTGTTGAATATAAGAAACAGAACAGGGGATTTTGTAGTATAGTTAATCATAAAGTTTATTGTTATGATGTTTATATATCAGCTAAGCTGATAAATTAATGTGTAATTTTCCATCTCCTCTTTTAATAATAAATCGAGTGTCTGAAAGATATCAAGGTTATAGACCCAACCGAGGGCTTGTTTTGCTTTAGTATTATCACCATATATATTCTCAATTTCAGCAGGTCTGTACAATTGATCGTCTATCTGATACAAATCATGTGATATGTTCAGTTTATCAAATATATAATGAATTATCTCGCGGAGGCTTATTGTTTGCCCGGAGCAAATCAGATAATCCGAGGGTTTTTCCTGCTCAAGGATCAGGTACATTGCTTCAACATATTCAGGTGCATAGCCAAAATCTCTTTTGATATCAATATTACCTACTTTAAGTACATTGGTTGCACCTTTGCTTATTCTGACACTTTCCTGTATTACCTTTTTTACAAAAAAGGTATTTGGTCTCAGATAAGATTCGTGATTGAAAAGAATCCCGCAACTGACATATAATTTATAACTTTCGCGGTAATGAATGCAGGTAAAATGTGCGGCTGCTTTAGCGATTGCATATGGACTTAATGGATGCAGGATACTATTTTCGGTTATAGGCAGGTCATTCACTTTTCCATACATCTCGCTGCTGCTGGCCTGATAAAAACGGATGGTTTTATCTACTGTTTTTATGGCTTCTAAAAGATTAAATACACTGAGTGTATTCAATTGGAATGTTCCGATCGGTTGTTGAAAAGAGAGTGACACAGAACTTTGTGCAGCCAGATTGTAAATATGCGCAGGTTTAACCTGTTGAATAATCTTTATGATTTGTGAAATGTCTAGCAAATCGCATGGCATCAGTATAACTTTTTCTTTTATACCGAGGTAGGAAAGTCCGTTTAAATTGTCATTACCGCAACTACGTGTCAATCCGATTACTTTGAAATTTTTACGAAGTAATAATTGGGCAAGGTAAGCCCCGTCCTGTCCTGTAATACCGGTTATAATTACAGTTTTCTTCGTCATACTACTGATTGATAAATTTTCAAGCATTTATCTGCTGTTATTTTCCAGCTAAATTTACCTGACTGAACCAATCCTTTGAGTTTATATTCCTGCCTGATCCGGGTATCATCTAAAAGTGTGATTAGCTTTTCTTTTAACTCTGAAGCATTGTTAAGTTCGAAATAAATCCCTGCATCTCCAGCCACTTCTGGAAAAGAGCTGTTCTTTGTAAGTACTACCGGGCAACCGCATGCCATTGCTTCGAGTATAGGGATACCAAAACCCTCATATTCTGAAGGGAAAACGAAGCAGATGGCTTTTTTATAGTAACCGGCTAATTCTGAGTCTTTAAAGTTACGCTGTATAAGCTGATCTTTGACTCCTGATTCATTAATCAGTTGATTTTCTTCTTCATTAAAGCCGTTCCCACCCGCACAAAGGATAAAAAGATCCTTCCTACTCTTCAGAATAGGTAAAACGGCTTTCAGGAAGAAAATGAAGTTTTTATAAATCGTTCTGTTACCAACAAATAAAATATAGTTTTCAGGGGCCTCTATTTCTATTGGAGCCTCTGTGTTTATACTTGGTGCTAAATAAACAATATCAATTTTTGAAGCAGGTGTATCTGGATAGATTCTCAACAGATCTCTTTTGGTGTTTTCTGAAACAGTAATTATCCTGGCTGCTTTTTCTATTAATAATTTCTTGTTCGGAACAGTAATCTTATCATTTGTAAAATAATGAGGATATAATTCATGGATCATATCATGCACAGTAAGTACAAATGGTTTGTTTTTTATGTAAGGGAGAAAATAAGGATCATAATATGTAGGAACGAAAACATCGAACTCTTGCTTTTCCAGTATGCATATTGCCTCGGTTTTACTTTTCTTTTTTAGTTTTCTAGGTAAATAACCTCTGAATAACTGGCTGCATTTTACTAAAATAGATTTTCTTTTCTGGTAGCTGTTCTCTAAAAGAGAGCTTTCATTGAAATGAATATTATCTGTATAAAGAATTGGACAGATGACTTGTATTTCCGGATTATTTTCTAATGCATCATATACCTCTGTGTAATATCTGGAGATACCACCAAATTCCTGTGTAATAAATATTTCCGGGTCCAACAGTATTCTGGTCATGTTATGTATGCTGTTCTATGTAAGAGGTAAATGTAATGAAACTGTATTGACTGTGCTGTCTTTAATTAATTTGAATTTCTAATGAGTTGATTATATTTTCTTTCTTTGAATAAAAAACAGGATTGTTTTGATACATATCTTTAAAATTTTCCAGGCAAAAGGATGTTCTTTAATAAAAAAGAATTGCTTCACTCTCTTGTGTTCCAGTTCCGAAATCTGAGTATAATCACTTATGAAAGTGGGAAAGTGCTTCATCAGGGATATATTACGCTCCTGATACATCATTTTCAGATTTTCAGAATTCGATGAGATGCCATTCCCATCATAAATCGTCGTTAATATATCCAGATGTTTATAGGGTACATTCTGTTTACAGATTGCATAAATAAAGAATTCCCAGTCTGATACTATTTTAAAGTCCTCATTATACAAGAATATTTCATCGAAAAGTTTTCTTTTAATAAAGGTTGCCTGATGTGATAAGCTCTGTTTGAAAAAAAAAGTAAAGGATAAGGTATCAGGAAATACTACTTTCTTTTTTTGTTTGGGCTCATCAAAGATAATATCACAATAGTAAATGCCGTAAGTACCATCTATCTCATGATCCACCTGCTTTATTACCTCATTATCGAACAGTACATCACCGCTATTTAAAAACAGCAGGTATTTTCCGGTAGCCATTTGAATACCTTTATTCATAGCGTGATAAATTCCACGGTCAGGCTCACTTATCCAGCGTATAGAATGATCCCTGTTTTGCTGCAGAAATTCTTTACTTCCATCACTGCTGTTACCATCAATAATTATAAATTCAAAATTTCGGAGAGATTGATTTAAAACACTGTTAACTGTTTTTTGCAATCCTGAGTTGTCATTATAATTGACGGTAATTATTGATATTTTAGTGTCCATAATTACTCTTTAACGCCCCTTACTGCCAATTTAATAAGGCATATAAAAAAGCGAAGGTAAGGTTAATTTTATTCAATTACGGCCGAAATCAAACCAGTTTGTTTTTTTGTAAGTTTGTAAGCTAAAAGCATATGTTTATGAAAAAAATCGCCTTCATTGTGCAGCGATATGGTTTAGATGTGAATGGAGGTGCGGAATATCATTGCAGAATTCTTGCGGAAAAGCTGAGTTCAATTTATGAGGTGGAAATTCTGACTTCATGTGCTAAAGATTATTTCACCTGGGCTAATGAATACCCGGAAGGTATTACGACAATTAACGGGATAAAAGTAAGACGTTTTAATACACCTCAACAAAGGAATAAGCGTAAGGTACATCGTTTAGTCAGAAGATTACAATCCAGATCCCTTTCTCAAAAATTATTGCGGTTATTTGGACTTCCGGATCGTACAGATTTTGAACAGATCAGTTATGAGTGGTCCAAACAACAAGGGCCATTTACGCCAGGGCTGATTAGTTACCTGGAAACAAATCAGCACCAATATGATGCACTGATCTTCTTTACTTATCTCTATTTTCCTACTCTTTATGGACTTAAAAGTGTAGCTGACCGCTCTATTTTAATTCCTACTGCACACGATGAAGAATCAATTTATCTGCCTGCATACACCTCTTTTTTTAAATTGCCTAAAGCAATTTTATATAATTCACTTTCTGAAAAAAAACTGGTTAACCGTTTGTTCAATAATCAGGAGATCTATAGTGATATTGTTGGAGTAGGAATTGAGAATATAATACATGAACGAAAATTCGACTCTGCTGAGCTCTTAAAATCTGATCTGCCTTATCTGATTTATATCGGCAGAATTGATCCTGATAAAGGAGGCGAAATCCTGTTTCAGCATTTTTTAAAATATAAAGAAGTTACTCACAGCCCGGTTAAATTAGTGTTGGTTGGAACACCATTTATGGATATTCCTGCACATCAGGATATTATTAGTATGGGATTTGTTGATGATGATGTAAAGCAGGCTTTATTGGAAGGCGCAAAGGCACTGATCATGCCTTCATTTTATGAAAGTCTTTCACTGGTTACTTTAGAAGGAATGCTGGCAGGAGTTAATGTTATTGCTAACCGGGATTGTGAAGTACTTAAAGATCATATTGAAAACAGTCATGGAGGGTTTACTTTTAATGATTTCAAAAGCTTTAAGTTTGCTGTTGATAAGGTGTTAAGTAATGATGCAGATCTGCATATTTTGCAGCAAAATGCAAGAAAATATGTAAATGATAACTATAGCTGGGCTACCGTAATCAGGAAAATGACCAGTGCAATTGACTTTGTCTCAGCATAGATTTTATTGAGCCATTGTCTCTCTGTAAACTTTCCAATAGGCTTCAGCACTGTGCTGCCAGTTAAACTGTTTGGTATGGTTGATGATTTGCTGTATGGGTTGAGTTCTATTATAGTTATTCATCCCGTCCTCAAAAGCTTTTTTCATATCGGAGGGCTCAAAGGTGTTAAAATAATAAGCTGCATCCCCTCCGATTTCCGGTAATGAAGTAGCTCTGGAGAGAAAGGTTGGTTTCCCAAATCTCATAGCTTCTATAGGAGGAATACCAAATCCTTCAGCAATGGATGGAAATAAGAAGGCCTCACAATTTTTATAGTACCATAATTTTTCCTGATCAGAAACCGGACCTATAACTTTTACTCTGTCTGCTACCTGATATCCGGCTGCTTCTGACATTATTTTATCCCTGTAATCAGGTTCTATTTTTCCTGCGATAATCAATTCAAAATCATTACCAGCCAGCAAGGGTATTAAAACATGGAAGTTTTTCTTAGGGTTTACTGTGCCTAATGAAAAAAGAAATGGGCTTGCAGATACATATGCTGGTTTAGTATCAGCTGATAATATTCCTTCGGCACAGCCATTATAAATGACGGTTATCGGCTTATTTCGTATATCCAGATTTTTCAGGATATCTTGTTTTGTGAAATTTGAGATAACTACAATATGGTCTGCTAAATCAATGTTTTTCTGGTGTTTTGCCAGGTACTTCCGTGTTTTAGCAGAGGATTTATTTTCGTGTAAGAAATTCAGATCATGAACTGTAAGTACACGTTTAATCGCTTTACTGGTTGGGATATAGGACGATAACTGATAAGTGGTATGCCATAGGTCTATATCCTTATGTCTTGGAAAGATAAATTTCTGGAAGCTGTTCTGATCTAGAAATTTATCATTGCTATCAAAATATTGCTGAAGATTTGGATTGAGGTAATAACTAATCTGATCTGCAAAACCTTTGTCTTTCTTTAATGCCTGCCCTAATTGATGACAATACTCAAATATACCGGTATGGGAATATTTCATTCTTTCACAATCAAAGGCTAATCTCATTTCAGCTAAAGGGTTAAGGAGCTTTATTAATGTTTGTTAATCTACAAATGTTTGCATGTCAATAAGTCTTCTGTAAAGACCGTTCATCGCAAGTAATTCTGCGTGAGTACCTTGTTCCAGAACTCTTCCACTCTCTATTACTATAATTGTATCAGCATGTTGGATGGTACTTAATCTATGTGCGATTACAATAGAAGTTCTGTTTTTCATCAGGTTGTTTAGTGCATCCTGAACTAATTTTTCTGATTCGGTATCTAATGCCGAAGTAGCCTCATCAAGCAGCATGATAGGAGGATTAGCTAATACTGCTCTGGCGATGCATATCCTTTGTTTTTGACCGCCTGACAATTTATTTCCTCTATCTCCTATATTTGTTTCATATCCTTCATCAGTATTCAGAATAAAATCGTGCGCGTTAGCAATTTTGGCAGCGGCGATGATTTCTTCTTTGGTCGCTTCTGGTTTTCCAAATGCGATATTATTATAAATGGTATCATTAAAAAGAATAGATTCTTGATTTACAGTTCCCATCTGATGTCTTAAGCTATTGAGTGCAACATCTGTTAAGTTGATTCCGTCAATAAGAATCCTCCCGGATTTCGGGTCGTAAAATCTTGGAATAAGATCTATTAATGTGCTTTTTCCACCACCTGATGGACCTACTAATGCAACAGTCTGACCTTTAGTGATTTTAATATTAATATTTTTTAGAATTTCCTTTTCAGCATAGTTGAAATATACATTTTCAAATTGAATACAGTCCTTAAATTCATTGAGCTGGATTGCATTTTCTTTATCAGTTAATTCGGGTTTAATATCAACCAGATCAAGTACACGTTCACCAGCAGCTATTCCTGAATGGATGGCACTGAATGACTCTGTAAGAGCTTTAATTGGCTGCATTACCTGTGAAAACATGGCTATATAAACCAGAAATTTCGAAGGGGTAAGGTCTCCCTGGTTATTTAGGATCATAGACCCTCCGTACAATACGATAAATACCACAACCAGTACACCCAGTGTTTGAGATACCGGAGAAGCCAGTTGCTGCCTGCGGGCCATTTTTCTGGTTAGATCAGAATAGATAACATTTTCATGATTGAATTTATCCTTTATTCTTAAGGTTGCATTAAAGGCTTTAATAATTCTTATTCCTCCCAAAGCCTCATCCAGAAATCCAATCATTTTTGCAAAACTTTCATGAGCTTCTCTTGCCTGCTGTCTTAATCTTTTTACGATTTTACTGATAATAAATCCTGAAATCGGAATAACAAGCAAAGAGAAAACGGTTAGTTTAATAGAAATGGATAGTAGAACTACGATATAGAATATGACCTGAACAGGCTCTTTAAAAACAACCTGCAGCGTACTGGTAACTGTTCCTTGTACCACCTGAACATCTGACGCAATTTTTGATATAATATCGCCTTTTTTTTCATTGCTGAAATAACCGATATGCTGATCCATGACGTTATTAAAAACGGCCCTGCGTAGATTGAGTAAAGTATGAACTCTAAGATCTTCCATGAACCGCTGTGATAGATAGCGGAATAAATTGGAAAGAAACACGCAGATTACAATAGATCCGCATACTATTTTTAAGGTATATAATTTGCCATATTCTGTAATGGCAGAATTGATATAGTTATTAAACTGGCCGATAAAGTCAAAAGCTGAAGCTTTTTCTATTAAAGTTTCATGGCCTAATGACATTTTTGTAGTGGCGAATAAGGTCTCTAAAAGTGGGCCTAATAAAGTAAAAAGAAATGTATTGAAAAATATAGCCAGCAGCGTTACCAGAACATATGGAATGGCATATTTTTCAATTGGTTTTGCAAAGCTTAATAACCTGAAATAGATCTTCATTGGAATTTAAAAATTTTTCAAAGCTACGGATTTACTAGCTTTGTTTATAATAAGTGTGATTTACCGGATTTCTGTAGCTTATGCTGTGAACAACTATTTAATGAGCTTATAGTTTTTGTATTCTCCAATCCTTATTCCGGTTAGCTTATATATTTTTAATAAGAATTTGATACGAAAACTATCATTATTCTTTGTTTTAGTAGGATCAATGCTAAATTTCCAGTTAACCTTCTCTATGCGGGCTGCCATTACCGCAGGGTGGGTCCCTTTGAAATGAATTAGTTTATCAGCATTTCCATAGTCAAAAGTAGCAGTTACCGGCACTTCGCGGACCACGGCATCAGGATTATAAAAAGTATTAAAGTTTAGTCCTTTTTTTACGAGGCCATGAGGTGGTTTTACCCAGCCGTAGTGATTGATAAAAGCATCAATTAATTTAACGTTTATTTTTCTTCCATCAATTCTGAAGCCCTGAGCATCTCTGTAAGAGTTAACATTCAGATTTCTTCTGACAATGCGGATCTCTCTTCTGTACCATCTTCTTGATTCGGCGGTATAATCATAAGAACCATAGAAATGATTATATTTAAAAAGTAAGCCCTCCACTTCCTGGTTGTTCAGGTTATCATTCATCTGCTTCAGGATTTCGGGAAGATCATTCTCATGTACACATTCATCTCCTTGTATATAAAAAGCCCAGTCTATATCTTTTGAAATATTTGCAAAAGCTTTATTTGTTTCCGATGCAAAGACAGCTCCGCCCTCTCTGAGATTTTCTTCCCAAATGGTATCAATGATTTTTATTTTAGGAGAATCAATTCCTTCAATTAATTCTCTTGTTCCGTCTTCTGATTTACCGACTGCGACAATAAACTCGTCACAAATAGGAAGAATAGATGAAATTGCTTCAACAATAGAGTAATCATTTACTACTGCATTTTTAATAAAGGTAAAACCAGCAACTTTCATAGTTAATTTTGATTGGATTTTTTATGGTGACAAATATAGATTTATTCAGGCTTCAGAACCGGTTTTGTCAATTGTGTTTTTGTCCAATGTTCTTCTTTTGTGTAAAGTGCCTTGCTGAATTGATATTTGAATTTCAGATGATTTTCATAATCTACTCCTAAAACCCGGTGAGCAATGTCTGGTGATTCTTTTAAACATTCAAGAATAGCTTTTGTGTAAACTGTAGGCCCGGTCATTTGATGTACGTCATGCGGATATCTGTTGGTTCTGATGTTTTCACACATCAGGTCCAGTGTTTTTTGCATAAAAGGGTGGTTTGGCGAGAATACCAATGCCCATTGTACAAATAGGTCAGGATTTCCTTCCCGGGAAATTATTGCACTATCGCTGTCCAGAATGAAATCATCAAGACGGCCATTAATTCCACTATCAATATCAAGATAAACCCCTCCCTTTTTGAGTAGTACAGCGTATCTGAAAAAATCGGCTTTGGCAGCCCCTATATTAATCCTTTGATATAGAGACAGTATATCCTTACCAAATTCGTCTGATAAAAATGCTTCAATCCGTTCATCATCATAAAATTCGTACCAGTAACCAGGATTTTTCTTTCTGAATTTTGCTATATTCCAGCGTGTGATCAGTGGTAATTTAGAAGTTTTATAGGTTTGATGTATGATTTTTGGTATTGACATTATTTATAATTGTTACTGTTTAAATTTAACTGTTCATAATTTCTTCGATTTCTTCAGCATCAATGGGAATGTCTGCCATGAGATCAATGTTGCCATCTGCGGTTAATAAGATGTTATTCTCCAGACGAATACCAAAACCTTCTTCAGGAATATAGATTCCCGGCTCACAGGTTAATACATTTCCCGCCTGAAAAGGGGTATACCTGTGCGCAAAATCATGTACATCAAGACCAAGATGATGGCTTATGCCATGCATAAAATATTTTTTATAAGCAGGATAAGCAGGATTTTGATTTTTCACCTCTTCCATGGTAATTAAACCAAGTCCAACTAGTTGTGCAGTCATTAGCTCACTAACATTTTCGTTATAATCATTTCCTGAAATACCAGGTTTCAACAGTTTTTTAGCTTCCTTCAAAACATGTTGGACAGACTTGTACACACTTTTTTGTCTTGGTGTAAACCTGCCGCTAACAGGAATGGTACGGGACAGATCTGCATTATAATTTGCATATTCGGCACCAAAGTCCATCAGGATCAATTCATTTTCTTTACAAATCTGGTTGTTATCGCCATAATGAAGAATGTTTGCGTTATTTCCTGAGGCGATAATTGGAGGATAGGCATGCCCGGTAGCCCGCTGTCTGATAAATTCGTGTATGATCTCAGCTTCGATTTCATACTCAGTTACTTGCGGGCAGGTAAATTTAAGTACTCTGATGAAAGCATCTCTGGTGATATCACAAGCTTTTTGAATTAATTGTACTTCTGTCTCAGATTTCGTCTCACGCAAATGACGTAATATCGGTGCTGCCCTTTCATAATGATGCAAAGGGTATCTGGACTTCATTTCTTCAATAAACCGGATGTCACGGTAAGCTATAGGCTGAACAGTGTTGTTATTTTCATTTGTATTCAGGTAAATATGGTCTGCATAAGATATAATACTGTGAAGAATATGATCAAAATCTTCCAGCCAGCAGATTTTTTTGATACCCGAAGTCTGTTCTGCCATTGATTTGGTGTATTTAAGGCCTTCCCATATCTTAATATGCTCATTTGTCTGTCTTAAAAAAAGGACTTCTCTATATAAAGGATTAGGACAATCAGGATAAAGCAGCAGAATAGTTTTCTCCTGGTCTATTCCAGAAAGATAAAACAGGTCACAATTTTGTTTGAAAGGAAAATTCTGATCCCCGCTTCTAGGGAATTCATCATTAGCGTTGAAAATAGCTAATGAATTGTTTTTAAGATGTTTAATTAAGTTTATCCTATTGTTAACAAAGAGTTTGTTTTCTAAATTCTGATATTTCATATCCAGCCTAATGGGTAGGCAAATAAAGTCATTTATATCGAATTCTTAAAATCTGTTAAAATTGGAACGGAGTTTGTATATACCTTGTGAGAATTAAAAATTTGTTTAATTTTGCTACACAAAAAAATTATACATTTTTAAATTTGTTTAACCTTAAAAAAGAAAAATTATGAACTATTCTACTTTAAAGAAGGGTTTAGCAGTTTCTTTTGTTGCAGTAATGGGTGTTACCACTCTTGCTTCTGCACAAACAGATTCTACTTCTACTTCAACTTCAGCCAAAGTATTTGGCGGAAGAGGCCAGTACAGAACTTGGTCAATTGGTGTTAATGCTGGTGTTTTATCTCCATTCCTTGCGATTGGTGGGTCAAATGACTTCAAAAATGCTGACGTTAACTTAGGTTACGGTATCTCATTGAAAAAACAACTAGGTCATGCTTTTGGTTTAGAAGGTAACATTTTCCGCGGAAAAGTTTCTGGTTCAAACAAAGACATGCCAGGTGGTCAACAATTTGGTGTAACTAATTTTGAAACTCAAATCGGTTATGCAGCTGACATCCGTGGTGTTGTTAACGTTGCTACTGTAGATTTCTTACGTCGTGAAAACTCAGTTAACTTCTTCGTTACTGTTGGTTACGGTTTAGTTGCTTATGCTCCTAAAGTAACTTCAGTAGGTGGTGGTGTTAATGACTGGAAAGATCACGCTGGAAAAGACGGTAATAAAACTTACGTTAAAGAAGCTTATATCCCAGTTGGTGCTGGTGTTAAATTCAAAGTTTCTGACCGTGTTGCGTTTAACTTAGGTTACACTATGCACTTTATTGACAGTGATAACTTCGACGGAGTTTATGCTAAAGGAACTACTAAAGATAAATTCTCATACGGTTACGCTGGATTAGAATTCTCATTAGGTTCTAAATCTAAACCAAACCTGGATTGGGTTAACCCACTTGCAATGATGTATGATGAATTGAAAGATCCTTCATTACGTCGTGAAGTTGAAGCACTTAAAACTCGTGTTTCTAACGTTGAAAAATCTGTTGAAGATTTGAAAAAAGATAGCGATGGTGACGGTGTTTCTGATCAATTTGACAAATGCCCAGGAACTCCTGCTGGTACTGCAGTTGACGGATCAGGTTGTCCACTTCCAGTTGCTACAACTGTAGCTCCTGTTAATAACAACAACTTAACTGGTTTCGAAACTATCCAATTTGAATTCAACTCTTCAGTTTTAAAAACTGAATCATACCCAACTTTAGATAAATTATCTTCAGTGTTGAAAGAAAGCAATGGTAAAGCCTTAGTAAAAGGTTATGCTTCTAGCGAAGGTACTGCTGCTTACAACTTGAAATTATCTAAAGACAGAGCAAACTCAGTAAAAACTTACTTAGTTAATTCTGGAGTTAGTGCTAGCAAAGTTGCTACAAAAGGTTTAGGTGAAGCAAATCCAATCGCTTCTAACGATACTGAAGAAGGTCGTATCCAAAACCGTCGTGTTGAAACTTCAAGAAACTAATATTTCTTAAACAACATAGAAAAGGGTTCTGATTTATCAGAGCCCTTTTTTTATGCGCTGGATTTTATACATTTGTGATATGTACTTTTTTAGAAAAAAAGATCCTGAGAGGCCTACTAGTATTGACATCAAAATCATGCATGTCATCAATGCGCTTGCCATATCAATTTTCATAATTGGAATCACCCTGAAACTTTTACACTGGATATAATGAAGACAATCATCAACACCTCGAATGCACCAGCTCCAATCGGTCCTTACAGCCAGGCTGTATTAGCTAATGGATTTTTATATGTATCCGGACAAATTCCAATTAATCCTGCAACAGGAGAGCTTACACAGTCTTCTATTAAAGAAGAGACACAACAGGTTATGCGTAATCTGAATGCCGTATTATTGGAAGCTGGATTTGAATTCACACATATACTGAAATCAACTATCTTTTTATCAGATATGGATTTATTTGCAGAAGTTAATGAAGTTTACGGTTCATATTTTGAATCTGACTTTCCTGCACGTGAAACTGTAGCAGTAAAAGGACTTCCTAAAGGGGTAAATGTTGAAATCTCAGTGATTGCTTATAAAGGATAAATTGGCGAAGTCAAATGTACGTTACCTGCTGGCAGGATTCATTCCCTTTGTTATCTGGGGATGCTTTTCTATCCCGCTAAGGAATATCAAGGGCTTCCCGTCCGAGGAAATTCTGTACTACCGTATATTTACTTCATTGATCCTGCTCTGGATCGCGATCTTACTTTTTAGAAAAAAACAATTGAAGACAGATATCGCTTATGTGAAAGCTGTATCTAAAAAGCAGAAAGCGACCTATATGTGGCAGATCCTGGTGGCAACAGTATTTTTGGTGCTTAACTGGTATACCTTTATTTATGCAGTCAATAATGTCAGCCTGACTTCCGGAGCATTCGCTTACATGGTCTGCCCATTGCTGACTGCATTTGGTGGTTTTGTCATCCTTAAAGAGCAGTTGTCAACGCTTAAGCTGATTTCATTGGTTGTAGCACTGATTAGCGTAGTTTTTCTGGCTACAGGTTCATTGAGAGATGTGATATGGTCAGTGATCATTGCTGCTTTTTATGCTGGTTACCTGGTTATTCAACGGAAGATGCAGGGAATTGATAAGCTCAATGTACTGGCTGTCCAGTTTCTGGTAGCCTGTTCAATACTTCTGCCATTTTACATTTATCAGTTTCGGGGTGTCCCGCAAAGCGGATGGTTCTGGATGCATATTCTCATTATTGCTGTTGTTTTTACGATTATACCTTTATTTTTAAGCCTTTATTCGCTTATTGGTATACCTTCATCTACACTGGGAATTCTGATTTATATCAATCCGATTATTGCTTTTGCAATAGCTGTCCTGTATTTTGGGGAATCGATCAATGCTAATCAGTTATATTCATATCTGTTATTATTGTTTTCAGTAGTTTTATTCAACTGGAATCTGATCAAAGAAATGTTTAATGTCAAAATAGTTAATGCCTAATTTCAAACAACTTGTTCGCTTCTGATTTAGATACAACGATTGAATTTTTGAAAGGTGTAGGTCCTAAACGTGCCGAAATCTTACAAAAGGAGTTGGGTATATTTACTTATGCCGACTTACTGGGCTATTATCCTTTCCGGTATATTGACAGAACACGTTTCTATAAAATAAATGAACTCCATGCCGATTTACCTTATGTTCAGATCCTGGGACGTATTACCGGTAAAGAAACCATTGGTGAAAAACATAAAAAGAGAATTGTAGCCAGATTAACTGATGAGACAGGAACTATTGAGCTGGTTTGGTTTCAGAGTTTAAAATGGGTCGATGAAAATGTGATGCGCGGTAAGGTATATATCGCGTTTGGCAAGCCTGCTGTTTTTAACGGTTCTTACAGTATATCCCATCCTGAAATGGAGTCTTATCCAAGACCGGCCACAGTCACTGGAAACCTGACTTTACAACCAGTTTATAACTCTACAGAAAAGCTAAAGAAGTTTTCTCTGGACAGTAAGGGGATACAGAAAATGCAGGCATTAGTCATTGAACAATGTCTGTCTGAAATCAGAGAAACAATACCTGCTTATATTTTAGATAAATACCGGATGGTTAACCGCCGGGAGGCACTGCTGAATATTCATTTTCCAAAAGATACCACAGCTTTACAGAATGCAGAACGCAGATTAAAATTTG
The DNA here is from genome assembly GCF_014200605.1 of Pedobacter cryoconitis. Classification (GTDB taxonomy): domain Bacteria; phylum Bacteroidota; class Bacteroidia; order Sphingobacteriales; family Sphingobacteriaceae; genus Pedobacter; species Pedobacter cryoconitis_B. The sequence continues at coordinate 355,015 of NZ_JACHCE010000002.1, forward strand.
AAGAATTATTCTTTATTCAGCTGCAGTTATTAAGCAATAAACAATTCAGAGAGCTCAAGTTTAAAGGACATCTTTTTAGTACAGTAGGTGAAAGGGTCAATACCTTTTATAAGGATATTCTTCCATTTGCACTTACCGGGGCGCAGAAACGGGTGATCAAGGAAATCAGAACTGATACACAGCGTGGTATTCAGATGAACCGCCTGGTACAGGGGGATGTGGGAAGCGGAAAAACTGTAGTGGCCCTAATGAGCATGCTGCTTGCAAATGATAACGGTTATCAGGCCTGTATGATGGCGCCGACTGAAATTCTGGCCCGTCAGCATTATCATTCTATATCATCTTTACTGGATGGGGGATTAGTTAAGGTTGATATTTTAACTGGTAATACGACTAAAAAGCAAAGAATACAACTGCATGAGCAGCTCGAAGCAGGAGAAATTGATATCCTTGTGGGCACGCATGCATTGATTGAAGATAAGGTAATATTTAAAAACCTGGGCCTGGTAGTTATCGATGAGCAGCATCGTTTTGGTGTGGAGCAAAGAGCTAAGCTCTGGCGTAAAAACAGTATCCCTCCGCATATTCTGGTGATGACCGCTACACCTATTCCAAGAACGCTTGCAATGACCTTATATGGGGATTTGGATGTTTCCATGATTGATGAGCTTCCTGCGGGCAGGAAACCTATCGAAACTAAACATTTACTCGAAGGACAGCGTCTGAGAATGTTCGGGTTTATGAAAACTGAGATTGCCAAAGGCAGACAGGTTTACGTGGTGTATCCGTTAATTAAAGAAAGTGAAAAACTGGATTTACTTCATCTGGAAGCTGGAATTGAGCAGATGCGTTATCAGTTTCCATTACCAGATTATCAGATCAGTATTGTCCATGGGAAAATGTCCAATAAGGATAAGCAATTTGAAATGCAGCGTTTTATAGACGGGCAGACACAAATTATGGTGGCAACAACGGTAATTGAGGTGGGTGTGAATGTACCTAATGCTTCAGTTATGATTATCGAGAATGCGGAAAGATTTGGACTGTCACAACTGCATCAGTTGCGTGGGAGAGTAGGAAGAGGTGCTGAGCAGTCTTTTTGTATCCTGATGTCTGGAGAAAAACTAAGCAAAGAAGGAAGAAAGCGTCTGGAAACCATGGTGATGACCAATAATGGATTTGAAATCTCTGAGATAGATCTGGAATTGCGGGGCCCGGGAGATCTTTCGGGAACTATGCAGAGTGGAGTGCTTGACCTTAAACTGGCAGATCTGGTCAAGGATCAGCAGATTTTGCATGAAGCAAGAAATACAGTGATTGATGTTTTCCAGCAGGACCCTACACTTTCTTTACCGGAAAATGCTTTATTAAAGCGCTTTGTCGATAAAAAAAGCAGAGGGATCGCTTTGGATAAAATATCTTAATTTTTGTTTAATCTTCGTCGCTTCCTGGCATAGAACCGGTTCCTGTATAAGCGCCTTTTCTGATGACCGGAACACCAAGGTGTTTGTACAGATCATCCAGGTGCATCAGACTTCCGTTAGTCAGGTTACCGAGAAAAATAATTACAATGTTCTTTTGTATGTCGCGCACATAAATGTGGCGGAAACCATGCCACCAGCCAGTATGATAAACTACTTTACGTCCGTTTTCCCCATCATACATTCTCCAGCCGTAACCGTAATTAAAGTGGCCATTGACAGCTTTATTATGTCCTGTATAGGCAGAGTCCAGGCTGGATTGTTTTAATAGTCTGCCTTTCTTTAATGCATTGTCATACAGAACAAGATCATGAATTGTGCTGTAAATTCCCTTATCGCCAACCGGGCCGTCAAGGAAATTTTGTACGACTGAATATTTCCAGGTACGGTCATGGCCAACTACATCAACGGGGATTTTTGAATAAGCGGTTGTCGAATATACATGTGTATGTTTCATACCTGCAGGTTTGAATACATGTTCCATCATATAATCTGAATATTTTTTACCGGTTACTTTCTCAATAATTGCACCCAGTACCATGAAGTTGGAGTTGTTATAGTGAAATCTGGTATCTGGTTTAGCGTAACGGTTAGGTTTATATTGTGCAATGAGGTTCATCACATCAAGATTACTCATTGGTTTCTTTTTGTCTTTCCAGACACCATCACTGAAATAAACATAGTTCATCATTCCACTGCGGTGGGTAAGCAATAGCTTGACATTGATTCCTTCATAAGGGAAATCAGGATAAAACTTTTTCACGTCATCCGTTAATTTGAGTTTGCCCTGTTCAACCAGCTGCATAATAGCAACACCTGTAAATGTTTTGGTAATAGAAGCCAGTTCAAATTCAGAATTGATCTTCAAACTATCACGGTGAAGGTAATCGGCCCATCCGATAGCTTTTTCATACAGTATTTTACCGTCTTTAGCGACCAGCATATTTCCATTAAAACCAAATTTCTTATGCAGGTTGTCTACAAAATTGGCAATCCATTTATCCCCTTTGGCCGGATCGTATGCAATGAGAAGACTATCTGCCTTATCGTCGTGTACGGTTCTGATTTTAGGATCAGGAGCTTTTTTGTTAGCATGTGAACAGGCACTAATGAGAAAAGTGGCCAGTAAAGCCACGGGAAAAAAGGTACGGTAAGTCATGAATTAGATTAGTCTTTTTTGAAGGCCGAAAAATAAACAATATTAACCCTTTAAACGCAAAAGAGTTTTAAACATTATCATATACTTTACATTCTTCTATAGAGATAAAAGCTTATTTTTGAAAAAAAACAAAAGAAATGAATTTTAGAACCGAACACGACACCATGGGCGAAGTGCAGGTCCCTGCTGATAAGTATTGGGGAGCACAGACTGAACGTTCACGTAATAATTTTAAAATTGGTCCTGAGGCTTCAATGCCAAAAGAGATTATCCATGCTTTTGGTTATCTCAAAAAAGCTGCGGCCCTGGCTAATCAGGAACTAGGTGTACTTGCTAGTGATAAGGCAGAATGGATTGCTAAGGCATGTGATGAAGTGATCGCCGGGAAATTAGACGATCAGTTCCCACTGGTTATCTGGCAGACAGGTTCCGGAACGCAGAGCAACATGAATTCGAACGAAGTGATTGCAAACCGTGCGCATGTATTGAACGGTGGTAGTCTGACGGATGAGAAGAAAATTCTGCACCCTAATGATGATGTCAATAAATCACAATCTTCAAATGATACTTATCCTACAGCTATGCACATTGCGGCATATAAACAAGCTGTAGAGATTACTATACCAGGATTAGAAAAACTGGAGAAAACATTACAGGGTAAAGCAGCTGAGTTTGCTCAGATTGTTAAAACCGGCAGAACCCATTTTATGGATGCAACTCCATTAACGCTTGGGCAGGAGTTTTCAGGTTATGCACAGCAAATCACTAACAGTATCAGAGCAATTAAAAATGCTTTGGTGATGATTACTGAATTAGCTTTAGGCGGAACTGCAGTAGGAACAGGTTTAAATACACCAAACGGATATGATGTTTTGGTAGCACGCAAAATTGCTGAGCTGACTGGTTTACCTTTTGTAACTGCTCCAAACAAATTTGAAGCATTGGCTGCACATGATGCAATGGTAGAATTATCAGCTGCTTATAAACGTACTGCTGTAGCTTTAATGAAAATTGGTAATGATGTAAGAATGCTGAGTTCAGGCCCGCGTTCTGGTATTGGTGAGATCATCATTCCTGACAATGAGCCGGGATCTTCTATTATGCCTGGGAAAGTTAATCCAACTCAGCCTGAAGCATTAACTATGGTTTGTGCACAGGTAATGGGAAATGATGTAACTGTAGGTATTGGTGGCAGCAACGGACATTTTGAACTGAATGTTTTTAAACCGGTTATTGCGGCTAATGTATTACAGTCCGGAAGATTATTAGGTGATGCCTGTGTATCATTTAATGATAACTGCGCTGTAGGTATTCTGCCAAATTTACCTGAGATTAAAAAACATCTGGAGAATTCTTTAATGCTTGTTACAGCACTGAATCCGCATATCGGTTACGAAAATGCTGCTAAAATTGCTAAAAAGGCACATAAAGAAAATAAGACACTTCGTGAAGCTGCGGTAGAGCTTGGTTTATTAACCAGTGAGCAGTTTGATGAATGGGTAAGACCAGAAGATATGGTAGGTAGTTTAAAATAATATGAATAGATACCATTATCTGATTATTCTAATTTGTTTGACGGCGTTTCTCAGTTGTGAGAGACGCCCAAATGTTCAGGGTAATGGAGAGAAATTTTTACAGGGTGTCTGGAGCCAGGATAGTATTGCCAGTGCAGCTAAACTGATGAATTATACACAGCACCAGATAAAAATTACCTGTGATTCTTTCTATGTTGACCTGACTACGCACTCTAAAGTCAATTATTATGAAGATCCCTGTTACAATAACGGGGTTTGGAAAGAATATGCAAAAGGTGTATATCAGGTAAGAAAAGATAGCTTGTTTCTGGAAGGTACCTATACAAAATCCAATTATAAGCAAAAGGTTTCCGGTTGTTATACCATAGGCATATACAGGAAAAGTTTCCTGATTAAATCAAAAGATGCCACTCATCTTTCTTTACAAAGTTTAAGTGATCAGCGGGATGTTAATCTTGTCCTGAAAAAGAAAATCACGTGTATACCACAAGAATTATAAAATAAAAACAATGATTTCAGTAGTTAAAATAAAAAGGGTTTGTATCGCTGTCGCACTGATTGCCTACCTGCCATTGAACGCCGCTGCCTGGGGACAGACAGGGCATAGAATTGTTGGACAGATTGCTGATTATTATCTGACAGCAAAAGCCCGTAAAGCAGTAAAACAGGTTTTAGGAAATGAAAGCATGGCAATTGCGAGTAACTGGCCGGATTTTATAAAGTCAGATACAGCTTACAATTATCTGAATAGCTGGCATTATGTAAACCTTCCTGCTGATTTAGATCAGAATGGAGTGTTTAATTTCCTGGAAACAAGTAAAGAAGCTAGTGTGTATAATAAGATCCCTGAGATGATTGCGATCCTTAAGGATAAAAAAAGTACTGCAGAGAAGCAACAATGGGCTATGCGCTTATTGATACATATGGTGGGTGATGTTCATCAGCCGATGCATACAGCCAGAAAAGAAGACCTTGGTGGTAATAAAATAAGTGTCATGTGGTTTGGACAGCGTTCTAATCTTCACCGTGTCTGGGATGAGGACCTGATCGACAGACAGCAGTTGAGCTATACAGAATATGCGGAAGCGATTAATCATCCTTCAAAAGAGCAGTTTTCTAAATGGAGCCATGATTCTTTAAAGGAAACAGTTTATGAATCTTACATGGCTTGTAATAAAATATATGACAAGACTAAAGCGGATGATAAATTGAGCTACCGTTATAATTTTGATTTTATTGACCTGCTGAATGAGCAGTTGCTAAAAGGCGGTGTGCGTCTGGCACAGATTATTAACGAAATTTACGCTTAATAAAGATGAAGATCCTGATGGTTTGTTTAGGTAATATCTGCCGTTCTCCTCTTGCAGAAGGGATTGTGAGGCAGTTAATTGCTGAGGAAAAATTGAATTGGGAAGTGGCCTCAGCAGGGACAGGGGACTGGCATACCGGTCAGCCTGCTGATCATCGTAGTATAGCCATTGCTAAAAATTATGGCTATGACATTTCCAGACAGCGTGCCCGTCTTTTTGGAAAAGAGCTGTTTGATGAATTTGATCATATCCTGGTCATGGATAAAAACAATTTGCGGGATGTATTAAAACTGGCTGCAAATGAGGAGCATCGTAAAAAGGTGAGGCTGTTTTTAACAGAAGATCAGGAAGTTACAGATCCTTATTTTGATGATCAGTTATTTGATCCGGTTTTTTTAACTATTGAAGAAAGAGCGAAAAGATTGATTGAGGAATTAAAAAAATAAAGAATGGGATCTCTAAAATTATATCAATTATTATTGGGATGTAAACCTGCTGGAAGGAATACGGAACAGCATGATGTGTTGTTTGCTGTAGGAACTTGTTTAAAAGATTTGATTCCCGGGATATTGAATTTCTGGCCCGAAGCTGATGGTAGAATACATGTGGACGCCTGGAGGGAAGTTAACTTTGTTGAAGGATTCCAGATACAGATTGTTGAAAAAGAATCGGCTTCCGGACAAGCAGCAGAAGCTTTGTTCTTTCTTAACCTGGGCGGCTATAAAAAAGATGAATTTGATGAGCTGCATTATAAAATGCTTTTGATCGGAGCTGATAAAGCCGAAGTGATCAGAAAAGCTAAAGAATCTGCATTTTTTCTGCATACAGGTTTTGCCGGAGCGCCCTCTCATATCGATGATAAATATGGTGTTGATGTAGATGACTTATTTGAAATTGAAGATGTTTTGCCTTCCGGGGTGAAAGAAAAATACAGAATTTTAATATCAGCTTCTGAAACGGTTGTTAAGGACGAAATCCACCTGGGATATCTTCCATTGAAAAATTTGTAAAACTTTTCGTGGGGGAGCATGTTAACCTCTGACATCAATTTTGTTAGAGATATGGAAAATACTAAAGTAAACCCGGAGACACTGAATGACCTGATTCAAATTAACAATGATCGTATAGCAGGGTATGAAAAAGCTATTCATGAATTAACACCGGAAAATAGCGATCTGAAAGATTTATTTGTTAAAATGATCGCAGAAAGCCATAAAAACAAGTTGGCTTTAGCTTCTGCGGTTCAGGGTACGGGAACTGAATTAGAAACCGGAACTACAACTTCTGGTAAGATTTATCGTGCATGGATGGATATCAAAGCAGTATTCACAGGACACGATCGCAAAACGATACTGAACAATTGCGAAGCTGGAGAAGACGCAGCACAAAAAGCTTATAAAATGGCTTTAGAGGAAGAAGACTTGTCTGCTCCTACAAGAAGTCTGATTGAAGAACAAAAAGTTAATCTGCGTGCTTCACACGATCAGATTAAAGGATTAAGAGATCAGACTGCATAATATTTTGTAAATAAAAAAAGCCGGAGATAATCTCCGGCTTTTTTTATTTAGATACCGAATTCCTTATCCAGATATTCTGTTACCTTTTCTATTGCACTGTCAATAGTATCACTCAGAATAGTAATAAATGAGCCTGGTTTTGCTGTCGCAATCAGGAACCTTAAACAGTCAGCAGAATCATTATTAATGATAATTTCCATATTAGGTTTGACTTCCCTTATTCCGGAGATCAGCAGATCTATAATATCCTGCGGCTGACGGCCACGCAGATATCTTTCCTGACAAATAATAATCTTATCAAACATCTGTGCCGAAATACGGGCAGTTTCTTTAATATCTTCATCGCGTCTGTCACCAGTACCAGAAATTACCCCAATATGTTCAGTGGCCTCAATAGTTTTCAAATAGTCTTTGATCCCGTTGAATCCATTAGAATTATGGGCAAAATCTACAAGGATTTTAAACTCTTTGAATTTAAAGATGTTCATTCTTCCCGGAGTTTGTGCAGCCGAAGGGATGAAAGTCTCCAGTGACATCCTGATATCTTCAATCTTATATCCCCAAAGGAAAGTAGATAATGTTGCAGCCAGTACGTTTTGGATCATGAAATCTACGCTACCCCCAAAAGTCAGCGGGATATGGGTAACCTTATCAACCCTGATCTTCCAGTCTCCTTTTTTAATCGTGATATATCCATTTTCATAAATTGCTGCGGAACCACCTTTTTTACAATGTTCTACAATAACAGGATTGTTTTCATCCATACTAAAGTAAGCGACTTTGCAATCTGCATTTTCAGCTATTTTAACACAATATTTATTATCTGCGTTTAATACTGCCCAGCCGTCTCTTTTAACAGCACCAATCACCACTGCTTTTACCCTGGTCAGATCATTCAGGCTATGAATATCTGCAATTCCAAGGTGATCTTCCTGTATATTGGTTACCACGCCAATGTCGCAGCGTTTAAATCCGAGTCCGGCTCTTAAGATACCACCTCTTGCAGTTTCCAATACCGCAAATTCTACGGTAGGGTCTCTCAATATAAATTCTGCACTGACAGGGCCGGTAGTATCGCCCTTCATCAGCATGGTATTCTGAACATAAATACCATCCGAAGTAGTGAAACCTACTCTGGTACCATTGCTTTTTACGATATGTGCAATTAGCCTGGTCGTAGTTGTTTTTCCGTTGGTGCCAGTAACTGCAATGATTGGGATTCTGTTTGCTTTACCAGGAGGGTATAACATATCAATAACCGGAGCGGCAACGTTTCTTGGCAGGCCTTCACTTGGTGCAAGGTGCATACGGAACCCCGGTGCAGCATTGACTTCCAGAATTACACCGCCATTTTCTGTGAGTGGTTGTGTAAGGTTTTGTGCCATGACGTCAATACCGCAAATATCCAGACCAATGATACGGGATATACGTTCACTAATGAAAATGTTTTGAGGATGGACAAGATCTGTAACGTCTATAGATGTTCCGCCAGTACTTAAATTAGCTGTTGATTTTAAATAAACAAGCTCTCCGTTTGGTACAATTGTTTCTAATGTATAGTTCTTTTTAGAAAGCAGATCCATCGTGTCACGGTCAACAAGTATTTCTGTCAAGACATTTTCATGTCCATATCCGCGGCGTGGGTCTTCATTTTCTTTATCAATCAATTGCTGAACAGTCGCAATTCCGTTTCCAGTCACATGGGCTGGTACACGTAATGCTGCTGCTACCATTTTGTTATCAATAACCAGTATTCTAAAATCGTAGCCTGTAATGAAGCTTTCAATAATTATTCTTCTGGAATACTTTTTAGCATGTTCAAAGGCAAGTATTGCAGCTTCTGGTGTTTTTACATTGATAGATGCACCTTTACCATGATTACCATCGAGAGGTTTAAATACAAGAGGAAAACCAATGCTTTCAATGGCATCATTCAGTTCGCTGATATCAGAGATGGTAACTCCGTTTGCAACCGGTATGGCAGAATCTTTTAAAATACGTTTAGTTTCGTCTTTGTCACCTGCAATATCAACAGCAATACTATTTGTTTTTTCTGTCATGGTAGCTCTGAAGCGCACCTGGTTTTTACCGTACCCTAACTGAATTAAAGAACTTTTGTTCAGTCTGATCCATGGAATATCCCTTGCGATTGCTTCATCTACAATAGAGCCGGTACTTGGGCCAAGGCGTTCCATTTGTCTTAACTCTCTTAATCTGTGAATATCAAATTCAAGATCATAGTCCAGATTATCAATTAAGGCTTCGGCAATTCTAACACTGGCCTCAGCGGCATAAATGCCAGCTTTTTCTTCCAGATAACTGAAAACAACATTGTAAGTTCCTTCAGTTTTAGTCTGTCTTGTCCTTCCAAAACCAGTGTCCATTCCCGCCAGAGTTTGTATTTCAAGGGCAATGTGTTCTATGACATGGCCCATCCATGTCCCTTCTTTGATACGGGCAAAGAAACCTCCTGGCTCACCTTTCGAGCATCTGTGTGTAAATAAACTTGGAATCATTTTTTCCAGACGATCACCAAACCCATCAATTAAATTTGTAGGACGTTGTTCCATGTCCTCCAGATCCAATCTCATTTGTATTAGTTTTTTTCTGTTGACCGACCAGATATTTGGTCCCCTTAGCACTTGAATGCCGAGTATTTTCATATATTTTCTATTGTTTTTTTTCGAGGTACTTATTTTTTTAATTGTTCTCAAGAGCACTTCGTTGTTAATGGTGATGAAGCTTGCCGGCTAAAGGGCCAGGCAGGTTTCATATGTTGTCTATTGTTCGAAAGAATTATTGTTTTAACAGGTTGGGGCTGATCCGCCCGTCTTTAGGTAATGCGACTTATTTGAAGCCCATTTATGCTCATTTTTTTATAGATAACGTTTTTTAGCAAAAACCTGTTGTCCCTGAGGGGCACCTGGTTTAGGTTGTTCTGTTCTGAATTTCAATAATAACTATATATGGATAATGACCAGTTGTTGTCTGATTGGATTTTATTATCAAAAACACTTATTAAACAGGTAATTAATATACGATTTTTTTTTATAAATAGTGTAGGTTATCCGCTTAAAAACAATTAAACATAAACGTGCATAAATTTAAACAAAGAATTGGATTATAAAGGAATAATTGTTGTTTGCACACAGATTATTGATGAATTATGGTAATATTTAAAGTAATGCATATATATTTGAGATTTTAGGTTAAGAAAATAAATAAAATGGCTCCAAAAGGCAAATTGATAATTATTGGTGGTGCAATAAATACAGGAAGTTTTACTGAAACACAGTTTGGTCTGCCTCAGAATATGAATTTTTTTGAGCGTGGTATTTTAAAACGTATTACTACGGAATCTGTAAAAGATACATTATCCCGTTTCGAAATTATTACTACAGCCTCATTGGTTCCCGAAAAAGTCGGAGAAGAATATATAAAAGCCTTCGCACAACTTGACGTCCATGATGTAGGTGTATTAAACATCGTGAACAGAGAGCAGGCAAATGATCTGTTAAATTGTGAACGTGTTAAAGCAGCCGATGTATTAGTGTTTACAGGTGGAGATCAGCTCCGTTTGTCTTCTATTTTTGGAGGTACAGCTATACATGAGATATTACTTGATAAGTATGCAAACGAAGAAGTCGTAATTGCAGGAACATCAGCAGGTGCTGCGGCAAGTTCCAAAAACATGATCTATCAGGGCAACAGTAAAGATGCTTTACTGAAAGGCGAAGTGAAGATTACTGCCGGATTAGGATTTATAGACGGCGTAATTGTTGATACCCATTTTGTACAGCGTGGACGTATTGGTCGTCTGCTTTATGCAACGGCCAGCAGCCCGGGAATACTTGGAATTGGTTTAGGTGAAGATACCGGTCTGTATATCTCAAACGGAAATACGATGGAGGCGATAGGTTCTGGAATGGTTATCCTTGTAGATGGCAGAAGTATGTCTGATACGAACCTGACTGATGTTGAAATGGGGCAGCCTGTTTCTATCAAAAATATGATCGTACATGTGATGTGTGACGGAGATATTTATGACCTTACTGCACATCAGTTAACTATTCATCATCCTAAGGTTATACCTACAGCTTAATTCCTATGAAGTTAATTATTCACGGTGGTTTTTTTAGTGAATCCTCCACAAATCAGGAAACTAAAAAAGCAAAGCAAGATGCTTTAGCAGAGATTGCCACAATGTCTCATGCTTATCTGCAAGCTCATACCGCGTTGGAAACAGTAGCTTATGCAATTAAGCTGCTGGAAGATAATGTGCTGTTTAATGCTGGTTTAGGTTCACAGATTCAAAGCGACGGTAAAGTAAGATTAAGTGCATCTGTGATGGATGGAAAAACACAGAAATTTGCCGGTGTAATTAATATCGAAGATGTTCAGCATCCGATCGAAATAGCTTCCTTATTATTAAATTATGAAGACAGTGTATTAAGCGGGGAGGGGGCTTTGGCTTTCGCCAGGGAAAATGGATATACTTATTTTGATCCCATTATACCTCAGCGTTTAGCTGAATATGAATTGAAACTTAATCAGCAGCATAGACAAGGAACAGTAGGTTGTGTAGCTCTCGATGCTGCAGGGAACCTGGCTGCCGGTACCTCTACGGGAGGAAAAGGATTTGAAATTCCATGCAGGGTAAGTGATTCTGCTACTGTAGCGGGTAATTTTGCCAACGCCCACGCAGGTATCTCCTGTACTGGTGTGGGTGAAGATATTGTTAGCGTAGCCTTGTCTGCAAGGATAGTTACCAGGGTTACTGATGGCTTTACTTTGAAAGATGCCTGTGATAAATCTTTCACCGAACTTAAAGCTATAGATGGCTTTGCGGGTGTAATTGGCATAAGTGCTGCTGGCGAAATTTACCATACTGATTCACATCCTTATATGGTGTGGGCTTCTTTTGATCTTAGTTTACAGGTGTTTAACTAAAATATATATATATTTGTAATATGTATAAACTCTGTTTCGCTCTGCTATGCCTGGGATTCTCCGGTTCGGCAATGGCACAAACAAATACTTTTGTTCAGCAGGAACCACTGTCAAACAATGGTTCTATCACTATTGCTGTATCCGGAGCAGATGGTGATTTCTATTTTGAACAGGCCGAAAAGAATGAAAAGAGCGGAGATTTAAATGATGCAATTACCCTATTTGGAAAGGCTGCCTTTGAATATAATAACTCTAAGAATTTTTCCCGTTACGGTGCATCCCTGCTAAGGCTAAGCAATGTTCATTACTTAATGGAGCATTATACAGAGGCAGAACAGGTTACTTTAAATGTTGCGCTTAAAACCTATTCCCGTTATGGAAACAGGTCCGGACAAATGGCTTCTTATAATCAATTGGGTAAAATTTATCTGGCTGCGAATAAGCTGACACAGTCGATGTGGTTTTTTACTCAGCAGGGAATTTTAGCCAGACAGGTTAATAATAACCCGGCTTATATTGATTCGATATTAGGTCTTGTACAGGTGAAATTGAGAAAAAAAGAATTTTCACTTGCTTTAAAAGATGTTAACCGTGCAGAGTTATTCGCTAAAACATCAAAAATCAATCAGTTTAACGGGCAGTTTAAACAAGCAAGGACCTCTATCGCAGAAAAAAGATCGGTTTTAAAATAAAAATAATCCGTGTTTTTTTGGATGTAAAATGCTGTTTATTTGTGTGTTATCCTGTTTTTTAATCGTTAATTCAGGTCTTGTTATAGCGAATTTCATTATATTTGATAAAGATTACAGAAAAGAGACAGTATAATGCTGTCTCTTTTCTGTTTATTTGAGAAATTGGTATCATATTGGTTGTTATAATAAAAATGGATTTTAAATTATTTAAAGAGATGTTAAAAAGAATATTACTGGTAACCTTCACTGCAGCTGTACTTGCTTGCTCTGCCGCTCCAAAACCACAACAGCTGGTTGAAGGTATCCCTAATATTAAGCCTGATGAGCAACAGAGTTTGGTATGTAAGGAGATCGTTGCGCTCATAGAAAATTACAACTATAAGAAACTCACGGTAAATGATTCTATTTCATCTCTCGTACTTGATAAATATATCAAGGCATTAGATCCATACAGAAGTTATTTTCTGGCTTCAGATATTAAAGATTTTGAAAGGTTCCGTACGACACTGGATGATGCTTTCAGAGCAGGCGATTTAAGTGCCCCGTTTTATATCTTTAATGTTTATTCTAAAAGATATAATGAAACCCTTGATTATGCTATCGCTCATATCAAAGACAAATATGATTTCAATCAGAATGATACTTATGTTTTTGACAGAGAAAAAATGCCCTGGGTAACTTCTACCAATGCCTTAAATGACATTTGGAAAAAGAGAGTTAAATATGAACTGATCAATTTAAAAATAGCGGGTACACCAGAAGCCAAAAATGTAGAAACATTAACTAAAAGGTATCAGAACCTGAAGTCACAGTCTTCTAAATTAAATAATCAGGATGTATTTCAGATGATCATGGATGCCTTTACGGAAACTATTGATCCGCATACCAATTATTTTAACCCGGCTAAAGCTGTACAGTTTAATGAAGATATGGCACGTTCTTTTGAAGGAATTGGTGCACGTCTGCAATTAGAAAACGATATTCTGAAAATCTCGGAGATTATTCCGGGAGGACCGGCTTTTAAAAGTAAACAATTGAATTCCGGAGATAGGATCATTGCTGTAGCACAGGCTACCGGAGAGTTTGAAGATATTATCGGTTGGAGAATAGATAACTCTGTAGCAAAGATCAAAGGTCCTAAAGGGACTAAGGTAAGATTGAAAATTATTCCTGTAGGTCAGGATATGTCTTCTAAACCTATCATTGTTGAAATGACCAGAGAGAAGATTGTCATGGAAGATCAGTCTGCTAAAAAAGAAGTAAAAAGTATAGAGTCTAATGGTAAAACCTATAAAATAGGGATCATTAGTGTGCCTGCATTTTATGCCGACTTCAAAGCAGCTAATGCTGGTGATCCAAATTACAAAAGCACAACACGTGATGTAAAACTATTAATTGATACCCTGAAAAATAAAGATAAAGTAGATGCGATCGTAATGGACCTTCGTGCCAATGGCGGTGGTTCTTTACTGGAAGCAATTGACCTGACAGGGTTATTTATTGATAAAGGCCCTGTTGTTCAGGTTAAAGACTTAAAAGGAAATGTAGAGGTAAGCAATGATGAGCATCCTGGTACTGCATGGAACGGGCCTTTCGCTGTTATGGTAGATCGTTTAAGTGCTTCGGCATCTGAGATCTTTGCCGGTGCGATACAAGATTATGGCAGAGGAATTATTATCGGTACACAAACTTATGGTAAAGGAACTGTTCAGTCTTCTATTGATTTAAACAAACTGGTTAACCCTTCTATACTGCAGCGTTTAGCCAGTCTTGTTCAGAAAGGTAACCCGGGATCCGGCCTGACTATTAAAGGAGGAAAAGATACACCTCAGTTAGGACAGATTAACTTAACTATGGCTAAGTTTTACCGTGTAAATGGTAGCAGTACCCAGCATAAAGGGGTAATGCCTGATATCACTTTACCTTCTTTCTATCCTATGGATAAAATAGGTGAGGATACTGAAACGTCTGCATTACCATGGGATGAGGTTCAGAGATCGAATTTTACACCAGTTGCTAATTTGGCACCACTTAAACCAGAACTGGTTAAACTGCATGAGGCAAGAATGGAAAAATCACTGGATTATAAAGTATTGATTCAGGGGATTGCTGATATGAAAAAACGTGACCTGGAAACATCAGTAACGTTAAATGAGACTAAACTTAAAGCAGAAAGAGATAGTCTGGAAGCAAAATCTTTAGAAAAAACCAATAAGTTAAGAGCTTCGAGAGGTTTGCCACCAGTTAAAAAAGGCGATAAGATTAAGAAGAATGAAGACTTTGATTTCTTCCAGGATGAAAGTATGAGAGTGATGGCAGACTATATTCAGTTAAAGAAATAAGGCTTAAATCAATAAAAAAAATGGCCTTCTCTTAATCAGAGAAGGCCATTTTTTTTATAGACTATCCTTTAAAATTAATTCTTAGGTTTCTGGAATTGCATAGCCATCATTTCTTTCATTGTTTTGTTCATCCCATCAGTAGAACCATCCAGGAAAATCACATTACCATCGCTGTTTTCTGCAAAATGTTTGATAGACTCTGTCCACATGGTGAATAGAATTACTGAAATATCAAGGTTAGCCTGTTCCATTTCCTGAGCAGCTTTAGTCATCCCATGCGCTACTTCTGCCCTGAATAAAGCAATACCCTGTCCACGTAACTGTGCAGCCTCACGTTCGGCAGCAGCAGCGATCTTAATGGCATTACCATCAGCTTCGGCACCTTTAGTCTTTGTAATTAATAAAGCCTGACCTTCATTCTCTGCTGCTGCTTTAAGATTATTTGAGGCTACGACACGGCTCATGGAGCGCATAATTTCATCATCAAAAGTAATATCATTTAATTGCAGATCCTGCAAATGATAACCCCATGATTCCAGTACAATATCAATCTGTTCTTTTACGTGCATTACAATCTCATTTCGCTGCGCTAAAACATTAGCCTGGTTCTGAGTGGCTACATAAGCCCTGATAGAGCCTTCAATAGTACGGATCAGTGCCTGCATTAAATTGGTCGCATCTACGAATTTAAAGGCAACATTTTTAATAGTTTCCTCATCGTGATTCAATACCGAATACAAGAGCATGGCCTTAAAATAGACATTGGCCTGATCTTGCGTCACTGCCTGAAAGGACAGTTCTACTGAGCGGTTCTGAATTGAAATTCTAGAGTGAATAACCTCAACAAGAGGTATTTTAAAATTTAGTCCCGGCCTAAGCTGGCGTCTGTATTTTCCAAAGACCGTAACTACAGCGATTGTCCCTTGTTTTACCGTTACAAAAGAGCTTAACAGCACGACTATAACAAAGAAGAAAAAAATGTAAATGGCGTAATTCATGATTAATAATTAAATAAGTTAAACTTTTTCAAGATACGCAATAACTATCATATGCGAATCTTCTGATGCTGAAAGACTCCGGGCACAGATATTGTATAAGAAGATCTGAATTAACCTAATCATCATGAATGTAAAAAGAATTTTTGGTACAATCTTAACTATCCTTGGCATTATCGGTTTGATCTATGCAGGAGTTGGATTTGTAAAACACACGATGATGACGCGTGAACTTTTGGTTTCGGGCCTGATCAGTATAGTATTCTTTTTCTCAGGTATAAGTCTGATTAAGAACACAAAAGACGAAGCTTAATCCTGAACCCGGATCTTTTGGTCTGCAAACTTTAAACGATGCCCGGGAAAGTCCGCGTCTGTTAAAGCGCTCATTTTTTTGAAAGCCGTATTTGCGGTATCCAGCGTAAGCCTGTGAACTTTATCCTGCTTAACAGAAATTACATCAGCATAAAGGAAATCTCCTTTTCCATTGATCTTAACCGTTAAAAGGGGGGCAAAACCATTTGGCCCCTTTAAACTGAACATACCGTAGGTACAGAAATTTCCAAGACTGTAAGCAATAAATTTATTTTTATAAACTTCAACAGCACGGGTCACATGAGGGCCCTGGCCCAATACAATATCTGCACCTGCATCTATTACTGCATGGGCAAAAGCATAAACATTTCCCCTGTTTTCTTTATAAAAAATCTCATTTGCTCTGGGTACATGTTCAAATCTTGCCCCCTCACCACCACCATGAAAAGATACAATTACAATATCTACTTGTTTTTTAAGGAAAGCTACCAATTGTTTTGCACTGTCAACCTGGTTAATTGAAACTGTATTTTCATTAGGTGCAAAAGCGCAGAAACCATATTTCACACTATCCTTTTCAAAAATCGTATAAGGATGAGAAGTTAAACCAGCATATTTAATCCCAAGTGAATCCAATATTTCAGCACTGCGTTTTCTTCCTTTCCATCCAAAATCCCCAACATGGTTATTCGCAACACTCAATAAGTTAAAGCCCGCTTCCTTATAAATTCCCGCATAACGCTCCGGCATTCTGAAAGCAAAACAGCTGTTACCTATCGTGTCTTTACATTTTGTAGATTTTCCTGAGTTGAGAAAGCAACCCTCTAAATTACCAAATACAATGTCGCCCTTTAAAAAAGAAGCTACATTTTTGAAGCTGCCAACTGCATCATCGGCAGGAAGATTAGATTTTGAAGGGTAGGCAGAGCCCAGCATGATATCGCCGACTGCAGTAATGGTCAATGTATCTTTCCTGTTTTTTAACGTGGTATCCCTTTTTACGGCTGCTTCTGATGTGTTTTCGGCAGCCATATTCACATTTCCTGTACAGCTTAAAAGTATAAGGCTGGTTATTAAAGCAAGCAGAATAAAGCCCGTTATTTTTAGTTTCATGGAGATTGGTTGTTGTCTTAATACTTATGGCATAAAAAAATCCTTCTAAAAGAATCTAGAAGGATTGTATAGCTTTTTTGACAGAAGATGTTATTCCTCTATTAAATCTTTTTTGGCTGATTCTAATATCCGGCCCCCTTTATAGAAAAAGCGCGAATAATAAGGTTCATTCAGATTGCTGATCACGACTCCTCTTGACGAAGAAGCATGTGCAAAACGGTTGTCACCTAAATAAATTCCTATATGTGTAATTCTTGTACTTCTGATTTTAAAGAAGACCAGATCTCCTTCTTTTAGTTCATCTTTAGGTAGTGGGTCTACCATACTGAAGATGTCTCTTGAATTTCTTAACAATGTAGTGTTGAAAACTTTATCGTAGATCGCCTTTGTAAACGCAGAACAATCAATTCCTTTCTTAGTATTTCCTCCAAACCGGTAGGGAGTTCCAATCCATTCGTAGATGAATTTGTAGAGCTTCACGTTTGAAGTTGCGTCGACCGCGATACCCATAACCTGGGAGAAATATTGGGAAGCTAAGTTGTCAGGATCCTCTAATTTGTTGGTTTCTTTTGTTTTAGTTTGTGCGTTTAAAGCAGTTACGCTGCACAAAGCAATAAGGGCAGAAAACAAAAATTTTTTTATCATGTTACACTGTTAAGTTTGGGTAAAAGGTACTTGCACTTAAACGTACACCAGCTAAGGCTTATTGTCAGGTTGTCAAAACTATGTAAATTAGATATGTTATCCAAATGTATTTTGATGAATTGCATGAGTTATTAACATTTTACGGTCATTGATCACATCCATTTTACAGTAATGCTTCGATATATTACAATAAAAAAGTAGATTTGCTCTCATAAATAAAAATCAATAGCCAAAAATGAGTGCAGTAGAAATTAATAAGGATACCTATCTGAAGTGGTTTGAGTCGATGCTACTAATGCGTAAATTCGAAGAGAAAACTGGTCAACTTTACGGACAACAGAAAATCCGTGGTTTTTGTCATTTATACATCGGTCAGGAGGCTGTAGTTGCCGGAGCGATTTCTGCATTGCAACCTGAAGATTCTATGATTACCGCTTATCGTGATCACGCTCATGCTTTGGCAAAAGGTGTAAGTGCAAATAGTATAATGGCAGAGATGTACGGTAAAGCTACCGGCTGTTCCAAAGGTAAAGGTGGTTCAATGCACATGTTTAGCAAAGAACATAATTTTTATGGTGGTCACGGAATTGTGGGCGGCCAGATACCATTGGGTGCAGGTATTGCATTTGCTGAAAAATATAAAGGGACTAAAAACGTAAACGTTTGTTATATGGGTGATGGTGCAGTTCGTCAGGGCGCACTGAATGAAGCCTTCAATATGGCTATGTTATGGAAACTTCCTGTAATCTTTGTTTGTGAGAACAATGGTTATGCAATGGGAACTTCTGTAGAACGTACAACGAATATGTTAGATCTATATAAAATCGGTTTAGGATTTGATATGCCATGTGCTCCTGTTGACGGAATGGATCCTGTTGCTGTTCACAATGCAATGGACGAAGCTGCTCAGCGTGCACGTAATGGTGAAGGACCAACTTTCTTAGAAATGAGAACTTACCGTTACCGTGGACATTCCATGTCTGACCCGGCAAAATATCGTACTAAAGACGAATTAGAAGAATATAAAGCTAAAGATCCTATTGAATCAGTAAGAGAAACTATTCTTAAAGAAAAGTATGCTGATCAGGCATGGATCGAAGAAATTGAAGTTAAAGTGAAACAGATCGTGGATGAATCTGTGAAATTTGCTGAAGAGTCACCATGGCCGGAAGCATCAGAATTATATACTGATGTTTATGTTCAACAAGACTATCCATATATCCAAGATTAATTTTACAACCTATTTTCAATTGATATTATAGAATGGCTGAAGTAGTTAAGATGCCCAAAATGAGCGACACCATGACCGAAGGGGTAATGGCGAAGTGGCATAAAAAAGTTGGCGATAAAGTTAAAAGTGGAGATGTTCTGGCAGAAGTAGAAACCGATAAGGCGACTATGGATCTGGAGTCCTACTGGGATGGCACCATCCTTTTCATTGGTGTAGAAGAAGGTAAAGCTGTTCCTGTTGATGCTGTAATTGCAGTTATTGGTAAAGAAGGCGAAGATTATAAAGCTGCCCTTGATGCAGAAGGTGCTGCTGCACCAGCAAAAGAGGAAAAAGCTGCTGAAACAAAACCTGCTGAAGAAGCTCCTAAAGCTGAATCAAAAGGAGCTGCGGTAACTGATGCTGACCTTGAAAAACAAGGTGTGACAGTAGTACGTATGCCTTTGTTAAGCGATACAATGACTGAAGGCGTAATTGCTGAATGGCATAAAAAAGTAGGTGATAAAATTAAAAATGATGATATCCTTGCTGATGTAGAAACCGATAAGGCAACTATGGAAGTAATGGGTTATGCAGATGGAACTTTATTACATATTGGGGTAGAAAAAGGCGCTGCTGCTAAAGTAAATGGTATTATCGCAATAGTAGGTCCTGAAGGATTTGATATCAGCGGTATCTTAAACCAGGGTGATGCTCCGGCAAAACCTGCTGCGGACAAAGCTGATGCTCCTGTTAAAGAAGCTGCTGCTGCTCCTGCAGAAGCACACGAAGAAACACATACTGCTGATGGTTCACGCCTGAAAGCATCTCCTTTAGCCAAAAGAATTGCAAAAGAAAAAGGTATAGACCTTGCACAGGTTGCAGGTAGTGCTGATGGTGGCCGTATCATTAAAAAAGATATCGAAAACTTTAAGCCTGCTGCGGCAAAAGGTACTGAAGCTGCTTCAGCACCTGCTTCTGCTGAGAAATCAGCACCAGCTCTTGCACAATATATCGGAGAAGAAAAATATACAGAGAAACCAGTTTCTCAAATGCGTAAAGTAATCGCGAAAAGATTATCAGAAAGCTTGTTCACTGCACCGCACTTCTATCTTACGATGAGTATTGATATGGATGCTGCTATGGATGCACGTGTGAAGATGAATGAATTCTCTCCGGTTAAATTATCATTCAATGATTTAGTAATTAAAGCGGTTGCTGTTGCCTTAAAACAACATCCAAACGTAAACTCTTCATGGTTAGGTGATAAAATCCGTTACAATGAGCATGTTAACATTGGTGTAGCAATTGCAGTTGAAGACGGATTATTGGTTCCTGTAGTACGTTTTGCTGATGGAAAACCATTATCCCGTATCTCAGCTGAGGTTAAAGATTTCGCACAGCGTGCAAAAGCTAAAAAACTTCAGCCTTCTGACTGGGAAGGTTCAACTTTCACCGTATCTAACTTAGGTATGTTCGGTATTGATGAATTTACAGCTATTATTAATACGCCTGATTCTTGTATCCTTGCAGTTGGCGGGATTTCGCAGGTACCAGTAGTTAAAAATGGTGCTGTTGTTCCAGGAAATGTAATGAAAGTTACTTTAAGCTGTGATCACCGTACGGTTGATGGCGCTACAGGTGCTGCCTTCCTTCAAACATTCAAAGCATTATTAGAAGAACCAGTAAGATTATTGGTTTAATCCTATTGAAATATTTAAAAAGCTGCTCCGGCAGCTTTTTTTATGCCCTTTAGTTTTTGTACTTTTTGTACTTTTGCCCCCATGTCAAACATTAAACCGTCTTTAGCAAAAGGAACCCGTGATTTTTCACCTCAGGAAATGGTGAAACGTAATTACATATTCGATACCATTAAAAAGGTATTTAAGAAATATGGTTATGCTGAAATACAGACACCTGCGATGGAAAATCTCTCTACGCTGACAGGTAAATACGGGGATGAAGGTGATAAACTGATTTTTAAGATCCTGAATTCGGGAGATTACCTTTCTAAAGCTAATGCAGCTCATTTAAGCGCATTAAATTCCAATGCATTGATTTCCTCTATCAGTGAGAAAGCATTACGTTACGATCTGACAGTGCCCTTTGCACGTTATGTAGTGATGCATCAGAACGATATTTCTCTTCCATTCAAGCGTTTCCAGATCCAGCCGGTATGGAGAGCTGACAGGCCGCAAAAAGGACGTTACCGTGAATTCTATCAATGTGATGTAGACGTGGTAGGTTCAGAAAGCTTATTGAATGAAGCAGAGTTTGTGCTGATTTATCAGGAAGCCCTTTGTAATTTAGGAATGACTGATTTTACCATTAAGCTAAATAATCGTAAAATTCTTTCTGGAATTGCTGAAATCATTGGCAAACCAGAATTGATTATCGATATGACAGTAGCAATTGATAAACTGGATAAGATCGGTTTTGAAGGGGTGACCAAAGAGTTATTGGAAAGAGGGTTTACTGAAGATGATATTACAAGATTAAAGCCAGTTATTCTGTTAGAAGGTACTAATGCGGAGAAATTAGACAGGTTAAAAGAAGTTTTAGCAAGTTCTGAAGTTGGATTGAAAGGAATAGCAGAAATTGAAACTGTATTCACCTACGTGCATGGACTATTAAAAAACAGCGAGCTGAGACAACCGGATCTTGAACTGGATATTACTTTAGCCCGTGGTCTGAATTACTATACAGGTTGCATATTTGAAGTAAAAACAAATGAAGCAGCTATGGGAAGTATTTGCGGAGGTGGCCGGTATGACGACCTGACCGGAATGTTTGGATTAAAAGGACTGACAGGTGTTGGGATTTCTTTTGGGGCAGACCGTATTTATGACGTTTTACAGGAATTAAACCTGTTCCCTGAATCGGCAGCTGCCGGTACAAAAGTACTGATCAGCAATTTTGATACAGAATCTGAACTTTATGCTTTGCCCTTATTACAGCAATTAAGGGATGCAGATATAGCAACTGAACTTTATCCCTCAGCAGCGAAACTTAAAAAACAAATGAGTTATGCTGATGCTAAATCTATTCCTTATGTAATCCTGATAGGAAGTGATGAATTGCAGAGCGGTATATTAACTTTCAAAAATATGCATACTGGCGAACAGCAGAAAATCACAGCTGACGCTATTGTAGAAATACTTAAAGCAGAAATATTAGCCAGTTAACTGGCTAATATTTCATCGAAGAACAATAACAGGTGTTTCCATGATCTTTTGGCTGCAAGTTCATTATAGGCCGCGCCTTTTGAATTGTCATTGCCAGCCTCACGGTCAGTAAACGCATGTACAGCGTTTGCATATTCAATCATTTGCCAGTCTGCTTTAGCTGTCCTCATTTCCTGTTGAAAGCCTAAAACCTGTTCTGCAGTCATAGACGGGTCATCGGCGCCATGCAATACCAGTACTTTTGTATGAATAGGATTCACTGGTCTTTCTCCTGCATACTGTGCAAGGCCGCCATGAATAGACACTACACCTTTGACGGGGAAGCCTGCTCTCGCAGCTTCCAATGCGCCTGTACCTCCAAAGCAATAACCAATCACTATGATTCTTGAAGGATCAGCGCCAGCTTTAATCAGCTGATCCATAGCCAGCTTTATTCTTTGCTGATATTTAGTAACGTTCTTTTTGTAATGACCGGATTGCTGACCGGCCTCTTTGGTGTCTTTTGGATAATTACCTTCTCCGTAAATATCAGCGATAAAAGCATAATAACCCTGCTGTGCTAACCTGACTGCAGCTTCTTTTGAATTATTGTCTATTCCTTTCCATGCCGGAAGGATCAGTATCCCTGCTTTTTTCTGTGTGTTTTTTGCTGGTGTGATTACCAGACCTGTTAATTTTTGCGTACCATCCTGGTAAGGAACAGGTTTTAGCTGTGCAAAAGTGCTGGATGCGATAAGTGTCATAAGGATTGTAAGAACTGGTTTCATCTATCTATTTATTTAATTGTGTCGGGTTCATAAAGGTCTTTTTTAATAATAAAAACAGGCCTGGAATGTTTAATCCTAATTAAGTATTAGCTGCCATAAATAAACGCAGGTTTTCTGCTGCACGTTTACGGATTTTGTTTTTCAGGAAGTCTGTCCAGCCTAACAATATCCCTGGTAATCCCAATGCCTGGCTGGACCATTTATAAAAACTAAAGCTATCCTCATGTTTCACGATTTTGCCGTTTTCAAAAACGAAAGAAGCTTTGATTTTGTTTACCACTTTTTTTCCGGTTGCTGAAAATGTATAATGAGCTACCCATTCTGCAGTACCTGTATTCTCATCGGCCTGCACATGATTATACTCCAAACGCAGATCTTTGCCGCTTTTAATGAGCATTTCCCACATGCTGCGTACCTGTGTGGCATTTAGATTTCTAAATGCCTCATCATTGAAAGTAGCATGATCTGCATAACATTCCTGCATTCCTTTAAAGTCCTTGTTCTTAAAACAAGTGTAAAAATGATGAATAAGCTCTTCGTTAGTTTTCATTACACTAATATATGTATAATTCTATGGTACTAAATATGCTGATTACCAGTATATTCTTAGATTAAGATCTAACAACGCTGATTTGAGAGAAAACATGTTAAGATGTTTAAAAAAAATTATTATTGCATTGAAACCTTTTGAGTTCATTTACGTCTTATATACAAGTTTTTAGGTTAACAGAGGTATAGTTGTGGCGACTATACCTCTGTCTTTTTAACATAGGCAGTAAGCTGTCTGGCCATGCCTTTAAACAGAAAAAAGTGAAAAGGGTACATGGAATACCAGTAAATTCTTCCCCATAAGCCCGAAGGCCTGAATGTTGCAATCTGCGATAGAAAAGACTGTCCGTGAAAGCTGATCACTTTGAATTCAAGCCATGCTTCTCCGGGAACTTTCATTTCCGCATAAAGCAGTAATCTGGAGTTTTGCTGATCAGCAAGGAGTACCCGCCAGAAGTCAATCACATCACCCGCATGAATAGAAGTATTGCTTGTACGTCCTCTTCTGGTACCCACTCCGCCAAATAATTTATCTATAAAGCCTCTTAAATTCCATAACCAGTCTGCATAATACCAGCCTCTGGTGCCACCAATGCTCCAGATGTTTTCAAAGACCTCTTCTGGTTGTCGTTCAAAGGGCATTTTAACTTTATATTCTAATGTCCCATTTTGTGGTACTTTGATCTGATCCATAAATGACGTGTCCAGATATCCCCTGTTTAATGCATCTTTCCAGCTGGAAACAATAGAATGCTGTTCAATCTTTTCAAAAGCCAGCTTTAAAGCCTTTTTATAGGTGAAGCATGTTCTGGGCACAACCTCTTTAATCAGGTTATTTTTACAGATTACTTCATTTTTCATGCTGTCAACCAGGCTTCTCGCTAATGAATAGGGAACAGCGGTGACCAGATAGAGCCATAAGGAGGATAGTCTGGGTGTAAGTACAGGAACTGTTAATATCCAGCGTTTCAACCCTCTGGAAACAGCATACTGGAGAATCATTTCTTTATAAGTCAGAATATCCGGACCCCCGATATCAAAAATCTGGTTTAGTGCTTTCTCATTCATTAATACCCCAGTCAGATAACCCAGTACGTCTCGTATTGCAATAGGCTGGCATTTTGTATTCACCCATTTAGGCGCTACCATAACTGGTAATTTTTCTGCCAGGTCACGTATGATTTCAAAAGAAGCACTTCCTGAACCGATAATTATGGCGGCCCGTAAAATTGTGAAAGCAATTCCAGACTTTTTCAATTCCTCTTCTACGGTAAGCCTTGAAGTCAGGTGTACAGAAAGGTGGTCGTCATTTGCAATACCTGTCAGGTAAATCAGCTGCCGGCAGGTTGTTTTTTGTATGGCCTTAACAAAGTGCATAGCAGATTCAAATTCCTGTTCAGCAAACTTTGAACCTCCTGAGGACATAGAATGTACCAGATAATAAACAGCATCAATATCTGCAGGAATACTTTTCAATGTTTCTGGTTGGAGTAGATCGGCAGTAATGATCCTGACCTGATGATCAAAATCAGATTCTTCAGCAAACCGGCGTTTATCACGGACCATACAGACCACCTCATGCCCCTGTTCTAATAATACAGGTAATAATCTGGTTCCTATATAGCCGTTTGCACCGGTCAGCAGGATTTTCATGTAATGTGCGGATTGTAGGTATTTGTGTTGATGAAAGCCTTTAACTCCTGTAAAATCGTATATAAACCAAAATTTGTGCGGTTGACATAAATGAAATGTTTCACCCCTCTGGCCTGTTTAAACTCTGGCATTTTAGCGATCTTCTCTCCAAAAGCGTAGAGCTGAGCGAAAAACTCAGGCTGACTGAAGTCAAAAGTTTTACTCGTATAAGGTTTGGCAAATAACCGGATCATTTCAAGATAAGCTTTATAATAAAACTCAATCTGTGTTGCGTCATCATCCTGGTGGATCATTTCAAGCTTCCTGAAAGCTTCAATAGTTTTATCTTTATCCTTAATCACATCCGATGAAATCAATGAAAAGAATGGAATGTAGAAATCATCGGGCAACTCTTTAATACAGCCAAAGTCTATGACCCCTAATTTTTCATCCGGTGTAATCATGAAATTTCCTGGATGAGGGTCTGCGTGTACAGCTCTCAGTTCATGCTGCTGGAAATTGTAAAAATCCCATAAAGCCTGTCCGATTTTATTTCTGAGTTCCTGAGAAGGATTAGTCTGAAGAAACTCTTTAAGGTGCAAGCCTTCAATCCAGTCCATCGTGATGATCCTTTTACCCGAAAGTTCGGGATAGTAAGTAGGGAAAACTACATTATTTAAAACCTTGCAGGCTTCAGTAATTTCAATAGAACGGCGCACTTCCAATTCATAATCGGTTTCTTCCAGTAGTCTTTCTTCAACCTCTTTAATATAAATACTGAGTTCTTTCTCGCTCATTCCCAATAAACGGAAGGCAAAAGGCTTGACTAATTTCAGGTCTGAAGAAATACTGTCCCCAACTCCTGGATATTGAATTTTAACAGCCAGTTTTTTTCCATTCAGTTCAGCCTCATGAACCTGTCCGATAGAGGCAGCATTGGTAGAAACCAGGTTGAATTTATCATATATGGCCTCTGGCGTTTTGCCGAAGTTTTTAGTAAATGTCCTTACAATCAGCGGACCTGAAAGCGGGGGGGCATTATATTGAGATTGGGTGAACTTGTCAACATATGATTTAGGAAGTATGTTTTTATCCATACTCAGCATCTGTGCAATCTTCAACGCACTGCCTTTCAGTTCACTTAAGGATTTGTAAATATCGGTAGCATTGTCCTCATTGAGCTCATCCCTGCCCAATTGCGGGTTAAACAGTTTTTTGGAATAGTGCTTAATATAATTTCCGCCAATCTGGATACCGGTCTTTACAAATTTAGCGGAACGTTCTGTTTTAGTTACGGGAATACTGTTCTGTTCTGCCATGTTATCGGTTACTCCTATTTTCTGCAAACTTCCCATTTCTGGATAGAAACTTTCCATATTCAAACAGGTTGTCAATAGGAGATCTTTGAAATAAATCAAAAGTCACATTGATTCCCTTTTCAATAGCTTCATCTGTTTTTTCGAATTCGGCACTGTCATCATTAACCCAGAAGTTGATGATAAAAGCATATTGAATCCAGAGGGCATCTTTATATCTTTTGGAGAGGAATTTTCTGTCAGCCAGTTCGCCGGATTCTATTCCTTCATTGATCAGTCCTTCTGCAAAGTTCTCAAAAATAGGTTTTACACCAGATAACACTTGCGGGGTTGCAAACCGATCTGTATGACTCTTTAAACTATATACAATAAAACTCCTGTGCTTTTTTAGTAATTCAACATAACTGTAGAAAAAAGAAAGCATTCTGTCTCTTGAAGAATATTGAGACCAAACCTCTTGTTGTTCGATAGCGTCTATAGTTTCTACAGTGAGATCAACCCAGACCATTTTTTCAATGCTCTCAAAAGAGCTATAGAATTCATAGAACTCAGCTTCTGAAATCTTTAATTTTTTCACGAAACTATAAACAGACTTGGGTTTTTCGTCCTGCGTTAATACATAATCGATGTAAGCAGTTCTGATTTGTTGAGACGTTGCCATACCTTTTTTCTTTTATTAACGATTTATAGACTGGAATAGTTTCTCTATTGCTATAATAGGCTAAGTTTTAGTGGAATAAAAGCATTCGGATGACATATCTTTTGCAGAGATCTTTCAGGTTATTTTCATCCTATAAAATCATTGTTACCTGAAGATTACCTGAATTATGCAGATTTGTTTACTTTTGTGCCTCATTGAACAATAGACGCTTACATATCAACCGGATATTCGCAACGTTACTGCTTTGGGTATTTGCCATTGCACTAACACCGTGGAGCTCTCTTCATCACCATGAAGAGCTGCCAGACTATTGCGTGAAAGATGGTAGAGAATGTATGCATAAAGTGCATGTTGGAAGTGAAAGACATAACTGTCTGATCTGTTCCGCACATTTTGAAAAAGACTATTATACTCCAGCGGTACCTTATTATTCAAAACCCGAAAGCAAACCTGTAGTAAGAAACTATGCGCTTACAGGATTTGCTTATACTGCATTAATCGGTACCTCTCTCCGTGGTCCCCCTGCAGTCTGATTTTCCAGGACATTCTAATTTATTGATATAACTGAAGGGTTTTAACCGGATCGTTATAGGCAATTTATTCACAAGACACACATAAATACCATCTGAATGACCTCTTAAGCTCATGAAAGCTTTATGTCATTGAAAAAATAACGAATACTATGAAAAAGTTACATCTACTTTTAGTTGTACTGCTATCTGCTTTTATTTTCAACAGCACATTTGCTGCTGATGTTGCCGAATTTAAAGGCAAAATTATTGATGCTCAGACTAAGACGCCATTGCCAGGCGCTTCAATTACTATTCCCGATTTACGTACTTCGGCTATTACGAATCAAAACGGGGAATTTACTTTTAAAAATGCACCGGCGCACGGACGTTTTCTTGTGCAGGTAAGTTATATAGGTTATAGAACGATCACACAATCGGTAGATTTTTCTAATCCCGGGAAACTGGAATTTGCTTTAGAGCCAAGTGTTATTGAAGGCAGAGAGGTTGTGATTACAGGTTCAGCATCCAGTTCTGATAACCGTAAAAACAGTACCTCGGTAACCACGGTTAGTAAGGCCGATTTACTATACCGCCCGTCTACAAACCTGATGGATGCAATTTCACGCGTTCCGGGAGTATCTCAAATCACTACAGGGCCGGCAATTTCAAAACCGGTTATCCGTGGTCTGAGTTATAACCGTGTCGTTACTTTGAGTGACGGAGTTAAACAACAGGGACAGCAATGGGGAGATGAACATGGAATTGAAATCGATCAGTATAGCGCTGATCGTGTAGAGGTTTTAAGAGGCCCTGCAAGTTTAATGTATGGTTCGGATGCTTTGGGCGGTGTAATCAATATTCTTGATGGATTGCCAGCACCTGATGGTACACTGAGAGGTGAGTTTCTGACCAATTATGCGACCAACAATGGAATGTCAGGAAGTTCATTAATGCTTCAGGGTAATGAAAATGGATTGATTTACAAGGTTCGCGGGTCTTATAAAAATGCTTATTCTTATAAAACGCCTACAGAATATGTCCCTAATTCAGGTTTCAATGAGACTAATTTTGAAGGACAGATTGGTTTGAATAAAAAATGGGGATATGCACATTTAGATGCATCCAGTTTTCGTACTAATATTGGTTTCTACGATCCGGTAAGAAACGATGCTGGTCAGCTGGTAGATGCTGATGGAAATCCTTTTACAGATGCTCAGAATAAAGACAGAACGCTGGCTTATCCTAAACAGGACGTTCGTCACTACAAAATAGCTTTAAACAGTAATATCCTTTTGGGAGAAGGAAGTTTAAAAGCAACTTTAGGTTATCAGCATAACTTACGCAGAGAACTTGGTGAAGCAGGCGAAGGACCTGATTTGTTCCTGAACAGTTATACTTACAGTTACGACCTTAAATATTCATTCAAAGAAATCAATGGCTGGGCACCAGTAGTTGGTGTTTCAGGAGAATATATTCACAGTTTAAATACGACAGGAAAAGAACAGTTAATACCTGATTTTGATACCCAGGCAATTGGTGGTTTTGCTTTCGTTAAAAAAACGTGGGATAATGATACCTTCAATGCGGGTATTCGTTTTGACTACAGAAAAATGACTGGTAAAGAATTTAGCGGTGAGTCAAACTATCCTGCATTCAGCAACAAATTTTCACATATAACCGGTGCATTAGGTTATACGCACGAATTTAATGAAGCTTTTAGTTTTAAGGCGAACGCCGGAAGTGCTTTCAGGGCGCCGAATATTGCAGAATTAGCATCTAATGGTGTACATGAAGGCGTATTCCGTTACGAAGTAGGTAATCCAAATCTTAAGCCAGAGCAGAGTTACCAGTTTGATGCTTCTTTTGATTATCAGAACCAATATGTAAGCGCAAGCTTAGGTGGTTTCGCGAATTATATCAATGATTATATTTATTACAATACAGACGGAACAACTAAAACAGTAGAAGGCAGAGATTATCCGGTTTATAACTTTGTGCAGGATAATGCCTTTTTACGTGGCGTTGAGGCCTCATTAACTTTACATCCGGTTAGTTTTATCCATTTTGAAAACGGATTCTCTTATACCAGAGCAACTAACCGTACCACTAAACAATCCCTTCCTTTTATCCCGGCAGCAACTTTACATAACGAATTGCGTTTTGAACCGACTATTGCCGGAACGTCACATTCTTATGTTTCTGTAGGAATCGATAACTATTTTAAACAAACCAGGATTGATAGTTTTGAGACTCCAACTTCGGGCTATACTTTGTTAAACGCATCGATCGGAACAACTCTGAAACTAAGCAAACACCAGGACATCACTATTTATGCAGCTGGTAAAAACTTATTAAACAAAGCTTATTATGATCATTTGAGCCGTTTTAAACCTGGAAGACTGAGTGATGAAGATCCAACTCTTGGTATCTACAACATGGGCCGTAATATCACTTTTGGTGTAAACCTTCCATTTACATTAAAAAAATAACACACACAGACGATCATCACACACACACGTTTGAGACAAAGCCCCGCTTCCTGTTTAAGGAACGGGGTTTTTCTGTAAAATAATTGTTAGTTTTAGAACTTTCAGCCTCTTGTTTTGTTTGAAGGCTACAATCATAGAAATTATATGTTCAGAAAAATACTTCTTCCTGCTCTTTTTTTACTTTGCCTGTCTCTATCCTTATCTGCACAACAGACAGATACCTTGTCTATTACTTTAGAAAATGTGAAATACCCATATCCGGTAAAATACTTTCCAATTCATACCGAAGGACAGGATATCCGGATGGCTTATATGGACATTGCGCCGATACAAAATACAAATGGCAGAACGGTAGTCCTTTTTCATGGTAAAAACTTTGGTGGATATTACTGGACAAACGTAATCAAGGCTTTAACCGGCAGAGGGTTTAGAGTGATTGTTCCGGATCAGATTGGGTTTGGTAAATCTTCAAAACCCTATATTCATTATAGCTTTCATCAGCTGGCACGCTGGAATAAAGCGCTTTTAGATACTCTGGGTATACATAAAGCCAATATCCTTGGACACTCTATGGGAGGGATGCTGGCTACAAGGTTTGCTTTAATGTATCCGCAGACTACTGAAAAGCTATTATTGGAAAATCCTATTGGCCTGGAAGATTACCGTTCTTTTGTGCCTTATGTAACTACAGAAGATCAATATAAAACAGAGCTTAAATCAAATGCAGAAAGTATCAAAAAATACTATCAGAGCTCTTACTTCACCGTATGGAAACCAGAATATGATGAGCTGGTGAAAATTGCTGCTGGAGTAACCTTTAGCGCTGATTATGCGAGATGGGCAAAAGTTGCAGCCATGACCTTTACAATGATTTATGAACAGCCGGTTGTTTATGAATTTCAAAATATTACTGTTCCAACTATTCTCTTTATCGGGAAGGAAGATAAGACTATTGTTGGAAAGGGTTTATTAAGCCCACAGGAGCAGGCCATGCATGGCCAGTACAAAGTGCTGGGAAAACAGATTGCATCCAGAATACCGAATGCAAAGCTGATAGAATTTGATGGCAGCGGACATATCCCTCATCTGGAAGTGCCCACTGAGTTTACAGTAGCTTTATTAGGCGGGTTATAAAAGCTTGTGGGTCCGGGTTCCGGTCATTATTTTTTCGCCGGATCCTGTGAAAACGTAGCAGAAAGAATTTGATAAAGTTCTGGATGTTTATCCTTGAACTGTGCCGGCTTTTCAAAGAAATATTCTGAGACTACCGCAAGAAATTCTGCTTCATTGGTTACCGCATAAGGATTGATATCAGATTTTCCAGCCTCAATTTTATTAATCTCCTGGTGGATCATCTTTACCCAGGGGATAATATACTGGTGAGGCATCAGGTTTTCAGGAATGCCATCAGTTGCACCATCCGATTTATCCAGTAAATGTACAAATTCATGGATAGCCGTATTTTCTTTGTCAGCACTGATAGAAAAGCCTTCTAATAAGGCAGAACGCGATAAGATCATTTGCCCGTTCATATAGCCCGTACCTACCATTCCCAGAATATTACGGTCACCACCTTCAAACTGAAAATCTTTGTTAAATGTATCCGGATATAAAATTACGGCATGCAGATTCTGATATTTCCAGTGTCCAAATCCAAAGACAGGGATAATTGCACTGGAAGCAATTAATAAACGATCTGTAGCATCCGGAGTCAGGTCTATTCCTTCAATACGTACATAGCTTAAAAAGTCTCCGAGCATATGCTCAAACTTTGTCCGGTTTGCGGCATCCAGGTTCTGATAATAAGCGACATGACTGAGCAAAATTTGCTGGTCAGCTGTGTTGATCGTGTTTTCGGGGAGCTTTTTGGCTTTTTTATCTCTGAATATAAAATACAAAGCAATTAAAAATGCGGCGAGTAAAATGAGATATGGTGCCATTATTCAGCTTCCAGAATTTCAATTTGCTCCAGTATTTCTTCCTGTAAGACAGGGAATGGCTTGTCATTGACCAAAGACTGATATACAGCTTCAAAAAGAGAAATATAGCTTGCAGGTTTAGAAGGGATCAGACGTTCGGTTCTATCACCATTCTTATCGATCAGTGTCAGTTTTCCTTCTTTCCCTTTGGCTTCAATTCCAAAGCCAGGTTCATTTGGTTTGATACCTTTCAGTAGTTGTTCTTCCTGTACATCGGCCCTGTCTTTGATAAAACTGCCATTTCTTCCATGAAGTACAAAAGAAGGCTGTATATCAGTAATCATCATGTTAGAATGTACAAAAACATTCAGGCTGTCCGGATAACTCAAATGGACGGACAAAAAGTCATCGACCTGTGTGTTTTCCCTGTTTCTGCCTAAAATCTTATGGAATGAATCAGGTTGTCCGAACAGGCTGATTGCCTGATCCACTAAGTGAGGGCCTAAATCATATTGTAAACCACTGGCGGCAACACCAGACTCTTCCTTAAAGCTTTTGATGCCAATGCTTGCCTTATATCTGTCAAACCTGAAGTGAACTTCTGACAGTTTACCTAATTTATTACTTTTAACTATGTTTTTTACTGTCTCAAAATCACTGTCCCATCTGCGGTTCTGGTAAACAAAGACTTTTTTATCCAGGCTTTCTGCCAGTTCAAATATTTCAACCGCTTGATCGGAAGTCGCTGTAAATGGTTTTTCAACTAGAATATGCTTGCCGGCATTTAATGCTTGTTTAGCATAGTCGTAATGGGTATAGTTTGGGGTATTGATAATAATGAGCTCAATGCTTTGATCATTCAGCAAATCCTCTATATGGTCATAACTGGTGATTCCTGTGAAGTCTTTCTCCGCATTCTTTTGATTACGTTCCGTTACTGCATGGAGTTTAAACCCCGGATGTGCAGTAAGAAAAGGGCCATGAAATATCTTGCCTGACATGCCATAGGCCATCAGGCCAGTTGTGATTACTTTATTCATCAATTTCTATATTTTAGGGGCTAAATTAGTGAATCCAAAAGCTGATGTATTAATAATATTGTCATAAACCGTTTTTATATTTTTTATCTTTGGAGTATGAAGCCCGCAGAAATCAACGCAAAATGGAAGATTCTACAGCAAAAGATTGCTGAGGAATTTGATTCAGATATACCTGATTTAAAGGTAATGTTATTCTTGATAGGCGTTCAGGAACTCGGCAAGGGGCCAGGTAAGTATAGCAAACGTCAAAAAGAAGAGCTTATGCATATCGCAACCTGCCGTTTAATGAGTGAAATGGGATTTTATGAGCTTGAAGGACTGGATCAGGACGGGTGGCCACACTGGAAACTGGTCAAACAGGTTCCATCGTTTGCAATGATGGAACAGGAGTTGCTTTTAAAATCACTGGCTATTCATTACTTCGAAGACATCTATCAATAACAGGATAAAAATCTATCTCAATAAAAAGCCGGAGTATAATTACTCCGGCTTTTTTGTTATTAAAATAGGTAGATCTTAATATTTTTAGTTGTTAGCTTGTTGCGCTTGTTTTTTCAATTGATCATTTGCTACAATAACAATCTCAACCCTACGGTTAGCTGCTCTTCCTGCATCAGTTGCATTATCTGCAATCGGCTCAGAGAAACCTTTACCTACAGTAGTCATACGACCAGAAGGCACACCCTGAGAAACTGCATAAGCTTTAACCGCTGCTGCTCTTCTTTCAGAAAGGCTCATATTATATGTTTCAGTTCCTTTGCTATCTGTATGACCAATAACTTTGATCTCAGTATCAGGATATTTTTCTAAAGATCCGGCTAATGATTTTACATTGTCTTTAGCCTGTGCTTTTAAGTTTGCACTATCAAAATCAAATAAGATTCCACTATCAAATTTTACAATGATACCTTCACCTTCACGAACTACTTCTGCATTAGGTATCGCATTCTGAATTTCAGCAGCTTGTTTATCCATACGTTTTCCGATGAATCCACCAGCAGTACCACCAATAGCACCACCTAAGATCGCTCCAATTGCAGTGTTACCAGCTTTTTTTCCAATAATAGCACCTAGAACACCACCTGCAGCAGCACCAATACCAGCTCCTTTTTGTGTTTTAGTTAAACTGTCACAGCCTTGGAAAGCCATTGCGCTTAACGATAATGCAATACTGAATGTTGCTATTTTGAATTTCGAAGTAATCATGATAATAATTTATTTGTTTATAAAGGCATTTACTCAAAGGTAATGCCAATTGTAAGTTTTTTGTGATTTCTTATATAAAGACAGAGATTTTGCATAAATTCCGATGCACAACTGACGTAAGATTGTCTGAAAATGTTGAGATTGACTACAATTCTGTACAATTTATTTTAAAGGATATATGCAATTGGCATAAATATTCTTCACTGCCAAATAACGTTTCTTTGCTGGCAGTTATCCTGTTCCATTGCTGGCATTAACCGCTCAGCTAATCAGGAACTAGTAGTCATATTTATCCTTCCAGTTCTGCTTTAATTTTTCTCTGAGTTTATTTTCAGCCGGATTATTGCCCGGATCATAAAGTTTAGTGCCGCTGATCAGGTCAGGTAAATATTCCTGAGGGGCAAAATTTCCTTCATAGCCATGCGCGTATTTATAATCTTTTCCATAACCAATATTCTTCATCAGTTTGGTGGGCGCATTTCTGATATGTAAAGGGACAGGTAAATTTCCGGTTTGTTTGACCAGTTGCTGTGCATGATTGATGGCTTCATAAGAAGCATTGCTTTTTGCTGAAGACGCGAGATAAGTAACTGCTTGCGCAAGAATAATCCGGGCTTCCGGATATCCGATTACATTGACCGCCTGGAAACAGTTATTAGCCAGTAATAAAGCATTGGGATTGGCATTGCCAATATCTTCAGAAGAGAGGATAAGTAATCGTCTTGCGATAAATAGAGGGTCTTCACCGCCTTCTATCATCCTGGCCAGCCAGTAAACAGCTGCGTTCGGATCACTTCCTCTGATCGATTTAATAAAGGCAGAAATAATATCATAATGCTGTTCACCTGCTTTATCATACAGGGCAAGGTTCTGCTGGGCATGCTTTAATACGTTTTCGTTGGTCAGGACAATAGTCTCTCCTCCGATACCATTAATGGCAATTTCAAGTACATTTAATAATTTTCTTGCATCCCCGCCAGATAAGCGGATCAGTGCCTCATGCTCTTTGATTGTGATTTTCTTTTCTTTAAGGATCACATCTTCGCGGATTGCTGTTTGCAGCAGACCTGAAAGTTCCTCTTCATCCAATGATTTCAGGATGTATACCTGGCAGCGGGATAGTAAAGCGGAAATAACTTCAAAAGAAGGGTTTTCTGTTGTGGCACCAATAAGTGTAACCAGGCCGCGTTCTACCGCTCCAAGCAGGCTATCCTGCTGAGATTTACTGAATCTGTGGATCTCATCAATGAATAAGATGGGTAAACCAAGAAAGCTATCTTTTAATAGTGCCGCTTTGTCAATAACGTCACGTATATCCTTTACTCCTGAATTAATTGCACTCAGATTAAAGAATGGACGGTCAAGCGTTTGAGATATAATATATGCCAAGGTCGTTTTCCCGACTCCCGGAGGGCCCCAGAAGATCATAGAAGGAAGCTGTCCGCTTTGTATAGCTTTACGCAGAACTGCATCAGGACCTACCAAATGTTGTTGTCCAACATATTCGTCCAGATTTTGCGGACGCATGCGTTCTGCTAATGGAGGTAGGTTTTGCATAAATGTAAAGATAAAAAAACAGGAGCAATAAAAATTACTCCTGTTTTGGAACTGCTTAATTTTACACAAATAAGCATTAACTGGTTTGAAAATAGAATTTTCTTATGTTATTCAGCTTGTGGTGCTGAGCCTTCTCTTTTTGGCGCTGTATTTTCTGCTCTTGTTGTGGCGCCCTCTGCTCCTGAAGCAGTACCTCCGGTTTTGGGTTTCTTTTTCCAGAACTTACGCTGAGGTGCTTTTTTATGCTTGCGCTCTGTTCCTGAAGATGGTGTCGCAGCCGTTTCTACAGGTGCCTCGCCCAAATGTTCAGGTAAAGGCATTCTGTCAATCGTTTTGTCAATCAGCTTTTCTATGTTCGCAAACTTACGTTTATCCTTATCATTCACCAGAGTGATTGCAGTACCAGTCGTTGCAGCTCTTGCTGTACGGCCAATTCTGTGGATATAATCTTCCGGATCATGCGGTACATCAAAATTGATGACCAGTGAAATTCCTTCTACATCAATACCTCTTGATAATACATCGGTCCCGATCAATACAGGAACACGTTTATTCTTAAATTCTGATAGAATAGCTTCTCTTTCTTTTTGTCCCAGATCTGAGTGAAAAGCTTCTGCTTTAAAGCCAAGTCCACGGAAAACTTTACCCAGGTTTTTAACTTTTTCTTTAGTAGAAGCAAAGATTAAGATACTTGGGAAGTCTACATTTTTCATCAGCTCTGTCAGTAATTTTACCTTTTGGGTATCATGTACTAAATAAGCCTGCTGATTGATTCCTGCGGCAGGTTTTGAAATTGCAATACTGATCTGCTCTGGATCTTTTAATAAAGTACCTGCAAGCTTTCTTATTTTAGGAGGCATTGTAGCCGAAAACAATACGGTTTGTCTTTTCTCAGGAAGGAAGCTTACGATACGCATAATATCATCGTAAAAGCCCATATCCAGCATTCTGTCTGCTTCATCTAAAACAAGGTGCTGTAACTGATCCAGTTTAAGTAATCCTGAAGAAAGATGAGAGATCAGTCTGCCTGGTGTAGCTATGATAATATCAACACCTTCACGCATACTGCGTTTCTGCTGTTCATAGGCAATGCCATCACCACCTCCATATACGGTAAGCGAACTGATATTGGTGAAATAAGAAAGTGCTTCAACCTGTAAATCGATTTGTTGTGCAAGCTCACGGGTAGGAGCAAGAATAAGCGTATTGTTATGTCGGTTCTCCGTCTGGCTGATCATATTCATGACCGGCAGCAAATAAGCACCTGTTTTTCCTGTACCCGTTTGGGCACACGCTATCAAGTCCTTTTTTGCTAAGATAAGGGGAATTGCTTCCTGTTGTATAGGGGTTGCATTTCTGAAACCCATTGCTAATAAACCCTCTAATAAATCAGGGTTAAAATTAAAATCTTTAAAATCCAATATACTTGTATGTTATTCGTAATTGTTCTGCATAAAAGTAGCCTTTATTTCTGGCTTTTTTATTTTTTCTGATCGGCATATCCGAATACCTTTTGAAGTACCGAAGTTGTGCGTCCGCCTAAGTTATTTCTGATCGTTAATTCTTCCTGTGCAACCTGGATGAACATCCCTTCTACAGCTTTTTGAGTTACATAACCCGAAAGGTCTGTTGTTACTGGTTTAACCATTGGTAATTTATTGTACTGATTTGTGGCGTCTCCCCAGTATTTGGCCGCGCCAACTTTACTTAAGCTCGTATTCACAACAGGCCTGAATTTTTCCATCAGCTGTGCTGTAGTCGCTTTTTTAAAATATTCAGTTGCTGAGTTTTCACTTCCCAGTAAGATATTTGTTGCATCTGTGATGGTCATTTGTTTAATCGCAGAAACGAATATAGGCTTAGCCTCTTTCGCAGCATCCTCTGCGGCTCTGTTTAAACTGGTAATTACATTGTCAGCCAGCGAGCCCAAACCAATACTCCTTAATGTTTTCTCTACTTTTTGTGCTTCCGGAGGGAATAAAATTTTAACGGCCATATTGCCCAAAAAACCATCTTTCATGGACAACTGATCTGCGCCTTTAGAAATCCCTGCTTCCAGTGCCTGTTTAATCCCTGTTCCAATTTCTGAGGTGGTTGGTTTATCTGCTGTAGAAGTCGTTGCCGTAGCTGCGGACTGATTTCCTGACTGTGCTGCCGGGGTTTTAGTCTCTGTTGCTGATTTTACTTTCTTTAAAATGCTTCCAAGTGATTGGCTTTGTGCATTGTAGCTAAACATTGTGAGTGCTGCAAAAGCCAGGGATAATAGTTTGATTTTATTCATGTTTTTTGTGTAAAGCCAATAGTAAGCAAATTTCCAGCCATTAAATGCTGATTATCAATTTTATCCGTTGATAATCATATCCTTTTGATGATTTTTGAGATAGAGTCAGAAAATATTTTTATACTTGAAGAGAATTTTCCTCCATAAATACTTTGAAATTTATAAAAAATACAACAGGAATCAAAGATCTCGATGATGCAGCCCTTCTTTTACGGTACAAAAGTACAGGGAGTCTGGATGCATTGGGTATGCTTTATAATCGCTATATGCACCTTGTTTATGGAGTTTGTCTTAATTACTTCAAGGAAGAAGAAGCGAGTAAAGATGCAGTGATGCAAATCTTTGAAGAATTAGTTGTAAAGCTGAAGATCCACGAAGTGCAGAATTTCAAGAGCTGGCTGCATGTGCTGACAAGAAATCATTGTTTGATGGCATTGAGGAAGTTAGCAAAAAACAATACAGTCTCAATTGATGATACTTTTGTGGAAAATACCGATTTTGTGCATCTGGATATAGACGATACCAAAGAGAAGCAATTGACCGTTATGGAAAAATGCATGGAGACGCTGACAGAAGAACAACGCAAGAGTGTGGATTTATTCTATCTCCAGGAAAAATGTTATAAAGAAGTGGCGGAGCTAACGGGTTATGAAATGGTTAAAGTAAAGAGCTATATTCAAAACGGAAAACGCAATTTGAAAATTTGTATAGAGAAAAACAGCAGTGAATAACGATTGGTTAGATATAGAATTACTGGAAGATTACCTGGATGGTAAACTTGATAGCAAAGCTATGCATAAGCTTGAAAAGCAGGCGCTAGAAGATCCTTTTGTTGCGCAGGCCCTGGCGGGATTAAGTGAATCCAAAGGAAAAGCCGGACATACTGTATCTCTGCTTCAAAAACAATTATACGAAAGGATAGCACAGCAGCAGGTTACTAAAAGAGAAACTGTGTTTACCTGGCAGCGGTTAAGTGTTGCTGCGGCTGCAGCTGTTGTATTTATTTCGGTGAGCATCATATTCTTTATGAAGGATAGGGCAAAACGAGAAGAAATAGCCAGAAATAATCCTAAAAAGGTCGAAGTTAATATCGCTCCTTTACCTAACCAGGCGGTTATAGATTCTGCTAAAAATGATATTTATGCGGCTAATGTTCCGTCAAAAAGAGAAAAGACAGTCGTTGCCGGACAAGCAAATCCGAAAAAAGAGATGCACGAAGAAATAGCTATGGATAAAGCTGTTCAGTCTTATGCGATCCAAAGTGCGCCGGTCAATAGGGGGGATAGTACCCAGGTGCCTGTACAAGCAGCAATGCGTAAAATGAGTAAAGCAGTGCCGGCAGCAGAAGCAGCACCGCTGGCAGGTAAAGTTGCTGGAGTAGCTGTGGCTACGGCTATGCCTGCAGTCTCTACTCCGGTGGGTGGATGGGTTAATCTGGATACTTATCTGAATGATCACAATAAATTGCGCGGTGCAGGTGATCAACTGGTAGAATTAAGCTTTTTAGTAGATAACGAAGGAAAGCCTGTTGATTTGAAAGTTACCAAAGGCATTAACAAAGAATTTGATGAAGAAGCTATAAGGCTGATTAAGGAAGGCCCTAAATGGGAGCAACCTAAAAATAAAGAAACCAGGGTAACTTACACGGTTTCATTTTAAAAGAAAAATCCCTTGAATATATATTCAAGGGATTTTTTATGTTTGAAGTATTAAGTACTATCTAGATAACCACGCCTAAACCAGGGAAGAAGAAATCAACCAGTTTAAAGATAATTGCGGCTAATAATGCTGAAACAGGAATGGTTAATACCCATGCCCAAAGCAAACTTACCGTTACTCCCCATCTTACTGCTGAAACTCTTTTTAATAAACCAACCCCAACAATAGAACCTGTAATAGTATGCGTTGTAGATACCGGAATACCAAAGTGTTCTGTGATTCCCAACGTTACCGCACCAGCAGTTTCTGCGGCAACACCTTCAAAGGCATTTACCTTGGTAATTTTTGAACCCATTGTTTTTACTATTTTCCATCCGCCACTCATCGTTCCTAAAGAGATCGCTGCATAACAGGTAAATGGAATCCACTCTGGCATAGTGTCACCTGTCTTTAAGACTTTAGCTGCAACCATAGCTACGTAAATGATACCCATTACTTTCTGTGCATCATTTCCACCATGGGTGAAACTTAAGGCTGCAGAAGAGATCAATTGTAGTTTCTTAAACCATTTCTCTGCAACCGAAGGTCTTGCATTCTTAGAAAGATGTAATAAGATGATCGAAATAATCACCGATATAAACATCCCGATCACAGGGGCAAGAACAATAAATGCAATGATTTTAAGGATTGGAGCAAGGTTAATTGCAGACATTACACCAAAACCCAGTGAACCAGCCTTAGCCATACCAGCTCCGGCAAAACCACCAACTAAAGTATGTGATGAACTGGAAGGAATACCGTACCACCAGGTAAATAAATTCCAGGTGATCGCTGCAATCAGTCCGGCAAGGATAACCTCGAGCGTAATGAAATTCTCCACAACCGTTTTAGCAATTGTGTTTGCAACTTTATGATCCGTGAAATAGAAGTAAGCAGCAAAATTAAAAAGTGCTGCCCATAGTACCGCCTGAAAAGGGGTAAGTACTTTTGTTGATACAACCGTTGCAATAGAGTTGGCTGCATCGTGAAAACCATTGATATAATCGAAACCGATAGCCAGTACAATTACGACGATCAATAAGGGTGTAAGCATTTCGTTGAATTTTAAGCGTTTTTAACCAATATAGATTCCAACACATTTGCTGCATCTTCACATTTATCTGTAGCCATTTCAAGTGTCTGAAGAACTTCTTTTTGCTTGATCAGTTCAATTGCATTGGTTTCAAATTCAAATAACCTTGCAATTGCGATATTACAAACGTAATCCGCCTGATTCTCGCCACTATTAATACGTACACAAGCATCAGCAATTACACGGATATTTTTAAAGCTTCTCAATTCTTTGATCGCTTTATCTAAATCTGTACACATCTCAACCAGTAGTTCTGCCAGTTTAATCATGGCATCACCGATATTCGTGATGTTATACAATTCAATATTACTAGCCGAAGCATGAATATAATCTGCAATATCATCTACTGCACTTGCCAGTGCATGGATATCTTCTCTGTCGAAAGGAGTGATAAAATTTTTGCTTAATTCTAAGAAGATAGAGTGAGTGATATCATCACCAACGTGCTCAAGGCGTTCAATCTCTTTTATATATTCTTTTCTTTTTTCCAGATCTTTGGTACTTAAAGCAAGAAAAAGTGCTTCTGAGATCTTTAATACATTACTTCCGGCTTGTTCAAACAGCGGTTGGAATTTTTTGTCTTTTGGTGTAAAGAACTTAAAAATATTATTCATGTTAACTATAAGATATGGTTACAAAAGTAGGATCGCAATGTTAAGTTAGTGTTAAGTGTTAACATAAAAGGAATATTTCTTTAAATTTTAACCAACTTTTTGCAATGTAAAAGCAAAAGTTGTCCCGATCTGAAGCGTACTTCTTACCGATATAATTTGCTGGTGCGCTTCCAGAATGTGTTTTACAATAGCCAGTCCCAGGCCTGTCCCGCCTACTTCTCTGGAACGGTGAGAGTCTATTCTATAGAAACGCTCAAAGAGTCTTGGCAAATGTTTTTCATCAATTCCAATTCCATCGTCTGTGACTTCAATCAGATACTGATCATGCAGTTCAAAGATTTTAATTGCTGTAGATCCGTTCTCTTTTCCGTATTTAATTGAATTGGAGATCAGGTTAATCATGACTTGTCTGATCTTTTCGCGGTCGGCATTTACAAACGCAGGGTGCATATATTTTTCTTTGAAGGCGAGGTGAACCTTTCTTTTACCCGCTTTATCTTCTAAGGCTTCCATCACTTCTTTGGCCAGCAATACAAAATCGAATTTCCGGTAATCAATAGGTACTTCACCCGATTCCAGTTTAGAAATTGCATCCAGGTCATTGATCAGATAACTGAGTCTTTCTACGTTTTTCTCTGCTTTTTTTAAGAATTTCACTGCCATTTCAGGATCATCAAGTAAACAATCCTGTAAAGTTTCTATATAGCCCTGTATCGCAAAAAGTGGGGTTTTAAATTCGTGAGAGACATTAGACAGAAACTCTCTTCTGAACTGTTCCTGTTTTTTCAGCAGATCAATCTCTTGTTTTTTTGCGCCTGCCCATTCCTTTACTTCATGTTCTACATCATTGATAGGGTCAGTACTGACATATTCACCCAATGCATCTTTCAGGTCTTTACCTAATTTAAGATTATGGATCAGTTTATAAATCAGTTTGATTTTGGAATAGATATACTTTTCCAGAAGATAATAAAACATAATAAAACTTGTCACAAACGAGACCGCGAAGGAGACAAGCATAAAATACCAGCTTTGCTGGAAATGGAAATTCACCAACCCGATAGACAGGCCGACTGCGAGGGCAGTAATTAGCACAAGGACACTTAACTTCATAGAGGCAATTTACAAGATAATTTTAAATGCAGATGGGAGTCTGTTTAAAATTCATCTAAATTTAAAATAGGCTTGTCTATAAATCAGTCTAATCCTGATCAGCTTGTTTTTCAGTCAGATATTTCCAATATCTTTTAGGAACATGCTGAACATGTAATTTCGTGTTCTTCCTGGCCTGGATATTGGTACTTTTAAAATAGTCTTTCCAGAGTACGGCATACAGGCTCTCTTTTTCTGCTAACACAGGATTTGAAATCCCTTTCATGCCTGGCTGCTGCTTAAAATCTATCTGTATCTCTTCTACCTTTTCCAAATCATAGAACAAGCCATAATCTCTTTTGATATCATAAATGATCCACTGCTGATCGGCATAGCGGTCTTTGAAATGTTTGACAATTAAAGGCAGTACATTGAAGTCCGGGTCTATGCCGCAATAATATACACCATCTGCGTTTTGCTGAAAGCGGATGAAAGCTTCCATCCTGTGTTTCTCCCGTTCTACTTTTTTTGCAATCTGGCTTAAGGCCAGGACATGAGGGTTGCCGTAATTTTTTTCTATCTCTGCGCCTGCTGTGAACAGGTAACAGGCAAATTCAAATAATGAAGTATAACCTTCATCAAGCTCGGATAAATAGGTGCAATAAAATTTCCGGATTGAACTTTTGGATAAATGAGCTTGCAAACCTTTCCAGACCCTATCCGCTTTTTCCCGTTCATTGACTATATGCAGACAGGGTGTAAAAGCATCCGGTTGAAAAGCTGCCGCTGTCTGTAACTTTACAAGACCAGGTTTGCGTTCAAACCAGTTAAATACAGCACACAGCAAACCTTCAAAACTTCCGTCAAAAACGTAGCTATACATTTAAAAAAGAATAAGCTGGCTGGTGTCGTATTTCAAATATTTACTTTGACTTTCGGCCTGTATAAATGATTTGATCTGATTGCCCTGGTAATCTTTTAACTGATAAGGACTGTCAGCACATTGAATAAAATACTTAGCCCGGTTATAAGCTACTCCAATCTTTTTGAGCTGATCGATGCGTAATTTCCCAAATTTACGTGCCTGTACAATTTTCTTGGCAGAAGTCACCCCGATCCCTGGGATACGAAGAATAACCTTATAAGCTGCGACATTAATGTCAACCGGGAAATGCTGTAAATTACGTAAGGCCCAGCTTAATTTGGGATCAATGTCGATATCCAGATGTGGATTGGCATCATTAAGCAGTTCATTGACATGAAATCCATAAAAGCGCATCAGCCAGTCAGTTTGGTACAACCTGTTTTCTCTGATTAATGGGGGCTGAGAACCGAGCATAGGTAACCTTGAATCGTTACTAATTGGTATATACCCTGAATAATAAACTCTTTTTAATGAGAAATTCCTGTAAAATGTATCAGCCGTCTGCATAATTTCCTGATCTGTTTCGGGAGTTGCACCAATAACCATTTGGGTGCTCTGGCCTGCGGACACGAATTTTGGGGTGCTTTTAATGAGTTTGCGTTCCTCTTTAAACTGTACAATCTGGTTCCTGACAAAATTCAGCGGCTGGATCACTTGCTGATGACTTTTTTCTGGTGCCAGCAATTTGAGGCCGCTTTCGGTAGGCATCTCCAGGTTAATACTCATCCTGTCTGCATATAAACCGGCCTCCATAATGAGTTCTTCACTTGCGCCAGGAATAGTCTTTAAATGGATATAGCCATTGAAGCGTTCTTCCAGCCGGAGTTTTTTTACAACGCGCAATAAACGCTCCATAGTGAAATCGGCATTCTTGAAAATGCCCGAGCTTAGAAACAAGCCTTCAATATAGTTTCTTCTGTAAAAATTCATGGTCAGCTCTACCACTTCCTCTACAGTAAAGGCGGCCCTTTCGATATCGTTGCTTTTTCTGGAAACGCAGTACGCGCAATCAAAAATACAGTGATTGGTAAGCAGGATCTTGAGCAGAGAAACGCATCGGCCATCCTCAGTATAAGTATGGCAAATTCCAGAAGCATGGCTGTCTCCTAAACCTTTATTGTCATTTTTTCTGTTTCCTCCGCTAGAGGAGCAGGATACATCATATTTGGCAGCGTCTGCCAGGATATTTA
This sequence comes from Pedobacter cryoconitis, assembly GCF_014200605.1. Lineage (GTDB taxonomy): Bacteria > Bacteroidota > Bacteroidia > Sphingobacteriales > Sphingobacteriaceae > Pedobacter > Pedobacter cryoconitis_B. The sequence goes on from NZ_JACHCE010000002.1 coordinate 399,999, forward strand.
GTTTTTCTCTAAGACGTTCAGACATAATACTATATTTGCTAACAAATATAGTATTATATTACTAACTATTTTAGTTTAAACCTTCCCATTCTGCATAAAAATGATCCAGATAGAGCAGCATGAACTCATGGCGCTGTGCGGCAAGTTCTTTACCTGCTCCAGTTTTCATCAGATCTTTTAGACGCAGCAATTTTTCATAAAAGTGATTGATTGTAGGCGCTGTAGAATTTTTATAGGCTTCTTTGCTCATATTCAGGTCGGGCTGAATTTCAGGGTCATAGAGTACTCTGTTTTTGAATCCGCCATAAGTGAAGGCCCGGGCAATTCCGATAGCACCTATGGCATCCAGGCGGTCTGCATCCTGTACAATGTCCAGCTCCTTAGAAGAGAATTCTATTTTGCCAAGACTTGCTTTATAACTCAGGTTTTTAATAATCTGCTGTACCTGCAAAATAAGTTCGTCAGCAATGTTTATTGTTTTTAGGAACTCACCTGCAATCCTGGGGCCTATTTCTTCATCCCCGTTATTGAATTTACTGTCTGCAATATCATGTAATAATGCAGCAAGAGTAACAATAAGCAGGTCACCGCCTTCTTTCGCGTTGATGCTTAAAGCTGTTTTATAAACCCTTTCGATATGAAACCAGTCGTGACCCGCTTCCGCTCCTTCGAGCGTTTTTTTGACGAAGCTGATCGTTTTTTCTTTAATATTATCCAAGTCCATTTGCATGAAACAAAGATATTATATTCCCGGTTATTCGGTTAACTGATTCAGATTAACACCGTGGCTATGATCTACGACAATAAGCTGCATAACTTTAACGTCAAGTACAGCTGCAATCTGGAACAGCCTCTCTACAGTAAGTTTGCTGTAGCCCAGTTCAATTTTGCTATAAGCATTCTGAGAAATTGCCAGCTTGGCGGCAAGGTAATCCTGAGTATAATTTCTGAACTCTCTGATTTTTCTAATATTAGCTGCTACAATTTCCGGTTTTAAATCCAGGACATCTTTCATAATTGTAAGTTAAGCGTACATAATGCCTAACTAACGTAAATTAAGAATGCGCGGATTTAGAATTGAAAAATATATTCCTGATGGGGGTATAGGAACGTATTTGACGTATAAGTTCAGGCTATATAAGTCCTTTATGTTGAGAGGGGGTTGAAAGGGTCATTGACCCTTTCAACCCCCTCTCAACATAAAGGACAATACGACCAAAATAGGTCTCTGATAGGATTGCCTGTTTTAAAAACAGGTTAGTCTTCTGTATTTTCCGCTTTAGGCGTCTGTGGCTTAGGCTGAGGTCTTTCTTCTTCAGCTCTGCGGGTACCATCATACAATTCATATTCCATCATACGGCAATCTAATTTACCATTATAGAATTCAACTTTGCGTGATGCTTTTAAGCCGATTTTCTTAGCCAGATCAGGATTACCAGTGAAAATATAACCACTATAACCTTTACAGTCTTTCTTTAAGAAGTCACCGATACGTTTATAGGTAAGTTCAAGCTGAGAGTGAACACCTAAACGCTCGCCATATTCAGGATTAAATACAACGACACCTTTTCCACCTTCAGGAACCTGTGTGTCTGCGAAATCACAAACTTCAAATGTGATTAAAGTATCTACGCCAGCTGTCTGCGCGTTTTTACGGCTCACTTCAACTGCATCTTCAGATAAATCTGTAGCGACAATCTGCAGCTCAATATTTTTAATAACCTGTTCTTTAAGAATCCTGCGTTCAGCAAAGAATACTTCTTCGTCATAACCGATAACATGCATAAAGCCATAGTTCATACGAAATAAACCAGGTCTTCTGTTTGTTGCGATTAAAGCCGCTTCAATTGCAAGCGTTCCGGAACCGCACATCGGGTTGATAAATGGTGATTTCTGATCCCAGTTTGTACTCATCACCACCCCTGCAGCAAGTGCTTCGAGCATAGGTGCTTTTCCAGGGATTTTACGATAACCGTGTTTAGCTAAAGTTTCTCCCGAAGTATCTAAGAAAATATCTGCTTCGTCATCTTTCCAGTACAGGTGAACGACAGTTTTATTCGCATCTGAACCTGAATTCGGACGCATTCCTTTTTTATCTTTTATTCTGTCAACGATAGCATCCTTAACTTTTAAATTGGTAAAAAGAGGGGTAGTTATCGTTGGGTTATCTACGTTAGAAGTAACCGAGAAATAGCCCGAAAAATCAATCAGATCTTCCCATGGCATATCTACCAGTTCGCGGTATAATTCTTCGGGATTATTGACTTTAAAGCTGTTTAAACAGTATAAAATCTGACTCGCACATCTTAAGTTTAAATTCAGTTTAATACACTCAGTCAGCGTGATATTCAGCTCAACCCCGGTAGGGAAATCCCTTACGATTTCATAGCCAAGCGCTTTTACCTCTTCTACCAAATAAGGAGAAAGTCTTTTGTTACAGGTTAAAATAACCTTACTTTTGTTGTGGAAAACTTGCATAATTATTGTGCTAAGTTATCAATAATAATATAGAGATTTGAACTAGTCAATAGAATAAAAGAGTTATTGTTATGGAATTAAAAGGAAAAGTGCACGAAATTGGTGCATTACAGCAGGTGAGTGAGACTTTTAAAAAGCGTGATCTCATTATTGAATATGCAGAAAACCCAACTTATCCTGAATATATCAGGTTCGAGGCTTTACAAGATAAAACTGCTTTATTTGATAGCTTAAAAACTGGTGATGATGTTGAGGTTTCATTCAATCTTCGCGGTCGTCCGTGGACAGATAAAATGGGAAAAGTTTCTTATTTCAATAGTTTAGTAGTTTGGCGTATCAATGCATTGACTAACAGTGCAGCTGCGGCTTCTACTCCACAATATGCTCCACCTGCAGATTTAAACAATGCACCAGGTGAAGAAGATGATTTGCCATTCTAAGAGATCTTTTTACAGAAAGCAAATGGTATAAAATTGCCGGGAATCAGTTCCCGGCAATTTTTTTTTGCCCCCGATATTAAACCACTCGTGTTAAATATTGTTAAAATAGAACTTATTGCTTCACTCTTCCTTATTTTTGATTCCAATAAATGAAGAAAAGAAGTCTTTGGCTGATTACTGCCCTGATGACCATAGCTTTGCTTGGCGTGTTTGTAATGCAATTGTATTACATCAGGGAAGCCTACAGGCTTAAATCCCAGCTTTTCGAACAGGAAGTAAACCAGGTATTAAGTTCGGTAGCCGATAAAGTCCAGCGTTTAAATGCCGTCAATCATATCAATAAAAAAGGTCTGGAATGGCAGATTAAATTAGAAAATCAACGCCGTGACCGGACGCGTCAGCTGATAGATCTGGATCAGAAGTATAAAGAAGAAGAGCGTAAAAGAAAGTATGATCAGCGAAAACAGATGATTGATGAACTTAATTATCAGGATGCTATGATCAGAAAAATGTATCTGAGCCCTACAATCATTTCTGAAACTGATTTTTACAACCTGGCCAACCAGGAAAGTACCCCTTTAAATGTAGATGTGAACGTTGGTTTTGATGCAAACCTGAATATGATTGGAAGTAACGTGCAAAAGACTTTCAAACTCGGTTCTGCTAAAACCTTTGATATAGAACCTAAAAAATTACCTGATAGCATCCGTTACCTCGTATACAGCCGTTATGACAGCCGGCCTTTAAGGGTTTCTCTGCCTAGTCTGAACGGAGACATGCGCATCAAATTCAAGGTAGAAGATGAAATTGCTGCCAGAAGAAGAAACCATGCTTTAAAAGAATTACAGGCAGATACAGTCCGCTTACTGGATGAACGTAGTTTTAGTGTAGTAGAAGCAGCAGCTAAAGAGATGAGCCAGATTGCAGTCCCCTTAACTGACCGGGTTTCAAAAGCAACGCTGGATACTTTGCTTCGTGCAGAGCTGATCAATAAAAATATTGACCTGGCTTATAATTTCTGGCTCAAAAGTACGGTAAATGATTCTGTGCTGTTTCGTAAAGTATCTTCTGTTTCTGGAGAGATGCTGCCTGCCAATACCTATAAAACAACACTTTTCAGTAATGATGTGATCCGGGATCCGGGCATGCTGTATATTAACTTTCCTGACAAGAATACTTTAATTTTTAACAATCTTAGCGTAACAATGGCCTCGTCCGCAGGACTATTAATTGTGTTGATTTCTATCTTTTCTTATACGCTTTATGCCATATTAAGACAGAAAAAAATTGCGGAGATGAAAACGGATTTCATTAATAATATGACCCACGAGTTCAAAACTCCTGTTTCCACAATTATGATTGCCAGCGAAGCACTGAGAGATCCTGATATTCTGGAAGATAAAACCAGGATAGGCAGACTTGCAGGCATTATATATGATGAAAATGTGCGTCTGGGTAATCATATCGAGCGTGTGCTGAGTATCGCCAGGCTGGATAAAAAGGAATTGAAGTTAGAGGCAGAAGATGTCGATATGAATGAGCTGATTGCCGCTGTAGCAGACAGCATGAGTTTGCAGCTGCAAAAAAGGGGTGCTGTTTTAACTTTAAACCTGGACGCTGTTTGTCCGGTAGTTACAGGAGATGAGCTGCATTTATCAAATGTAATCTATAACTTAATAGATAATGCAAACAAGTATAGTCTTGAAACGCCTCAGATTATAGTCACTACAAGAAGTACGGGTAAAAGTCTTTTTATAGATATAGAAGATAAGGGTATAGGAATGACAAAAGAACAGTGTAAGCGTGCTTTTGATCAGTTTTATAGGGTCCCTACTGGTAATTTACATGATGTAAAAGGGTTTGGGCTTGGCTTAAACTATGTTCTGGACATCGTTACACAGATGAACGGAACAATTAAGGTAAAAAGTGAAAAGGATAAAGGAACAGTATTTGAAATAATTATACCGCTGAAATAACATGAAAAAAATTCTATTAGTCGAAGATGATCCTAACCTGGGAATGCTGCTGCAAGATTATTTACAGCTAAAGGGTAAATTTGATGTCGTGTTATGTGTAGATGGCGAAGAAGGCCTGCGTACTTTTAATAAACAGGCTTTCGATTTATGTATTCTGGATGTGATGATGCCTAAAAAAGATGGTTTCGCATTGGGTAAAGAGATCCGGAAAGTCAATGAAAATATCCCTATTATTTTTGCTACTGCAAAAGCAATGATGGAAGATAAAGCTTCTGCCTATGATCTGGGGGGGGATGATTATATTACCAAGCCATTCCGGATAGAGGAGCTGCTGCTGAGGATTAATGCGTTATTGAAACGTGTTTCTGCTAAGGAAACCAAGGTTACTGAGCCTGTTCAGTCTCAATTCCAGATAGGCAGTTATACTTTTGATTATACCACACAGCTGATTCAGCATAACGGCCAGCAGCAGAAACTTTCGACTAAAGAAGCGGAGTTATTACAACTGCTTTGTTTAAAACAAAATGCAGTGCTTACACGCGAAGAAGCTTTGCTAAGTATCTGGCATGATGATAATTACTTCAACGGAAGAAGCATGGATGTTTTCCTGAGCAAGCTCCGTAAGTATTTAAAAGAAGACCCAAAAGTGGAAATCTTAAATGTACATGGCAAGGGCTATAAACTTTTGATTAATTAGTTTCTAGAAAGCTTTAGTACCTTTGCTTTTCAAAATTGGTACAAGATATGTCTGAATACAACCCTGCTGAGATAGCGGCTAAATTTATCAATTATACTTCCCGGCACATTTTCCTTACGGGGAAGGCTGGAACCGGGAAGACTACTTTTTTGAGAAATTTAATTGAGCTGACGCATAAAAAGGCAGTTATTGTGGCGCCTACAGGTATTGCCGCAATTAATGCTGCAGGGGTAACTATTCATTCACTTTTTCAGCTTCCATTTGGTACCTATCTGCCTAAACAGCCTGCAGCTGAGCCTGTTAATCAGCAGTATAATACGCCAAGATCTATTGTTCGTCATTTACAGATGAACACCACTAAAAGAAGAATATTTCAGGACCTTGAATTATTGATCATTGATGAAGTGAGTATGCTGCGTGCAGATTTACTGGATGCAATTGATATGGTGCTACGTTATATCAGAAAAAATAACGCGAGTTTTGGCGGGGTACAGGTTTTGTTTATCGGAGATTTACATCAGTTACCTCCGGTAGTTAAATCTAATGAATGGCAGCTTTTAGGCGAATTTTATCAAAGTGTTTATTTCTTTGATGCGCATGCCTTACATCATCATCCGCCAGTATATATAGAGCTGGAGAAAATATACAGGCAGGCTGATTCTGTCTTTATTAATTTATTGAACAACCTGCGTAATAATGAGATTACAGCAGAAGATATCACCCTGCTGGATAAATATTATAAAGCTGGATTTGAACCTGCAAAACAAGATAAATACATCACACTGACCACCCATAATCAGCGTGCAGATACTTTAAATAAGAAAAGCCTGGAAGAACTGGGCGGGAAGTCTTATTTTTTCAAAGCTACTGTTGAAGATGAATTTTCTGAAAATTCTTATCCTGCCGAAAATATACTGGAGCTAAAGTTGGGTGCGCAGATCATGTTTATTAAAAATGATCAGAGCGGGGAACGCCGTTATTTCAATGGTAAGATTGCAACGGTTATCGGGCTTAGAGAGGATGGCATAGAAGTAGAAACAGAAGGGGAACGGGAAAAGATTATTCTGGAGAAGTTCACCTGGAAAAATATAAAATACACCAACCATAAAGTTACCAATGAAATTGAAGAAGAAGTAATCGGTAAATTTATCCAGTACCCAATCAAGCTGGCCTGGGCAATTACTGTCCATAAAAGTCAGGGTTTGACTTTTGATAAAGCAATCATTGATATTGGAAATGCTTTTGCGCCCGGACAGATTTATGTAGCACTTTCACGTTTGCGTTCACTGGACGGCCTGGTGCTGACCTCTCAGATTTCAAGAATAGGGATCAAGCAGGATCAGAATGTAGCGCTGTTTTCAAAAAATAAACAGCTGGAAGAAGAACTGAATACTCAGATTAAACAAGAAAGTGAGGCCTTCCTGAAAAGTTATCTGCTTACTTGTTTTGATCTGACTCCGCTTGATAACTATGTTTATGAACACGTTCATTCTTACAGCAAGGATATCAATAAATCTGCAAAGCAAAAACATGTGAAATGGGCGCAGCAGTTGCTAAAAGATCTGAGTGAGATCAAAGCAAATGCGAATAAATTCCTTGCGCAAATCCAAAGATTAAGTAATGACCAGTCTGAAGAAGGGCTTGCCAGTTTGCTTTTGAGGACTACTGCTGCAGAGAATTATTTTAATCCGCTGATTCTGGATCTTTCTAAACGGATCTTTGACCGGATGGAACTGGTTAAGCAGGATAAGCAGGTAACGGCTTTTCTGACTGAACTGCTGGAAATGGAATCACTGTTTTATGAACAGTTCAAAAAGATAAGAAAAGCAACCGGGTTATTACAGGCCACGATCAACGGGACCGATTTTACAAAGACTGATGTCGGTTCTTTATTGAATCAGAAAGAACGGGAGGCACAAATGAAAACGGTTTATGCGATGCCGAATAAACTGGATTTTACAGCTAAAAAAGAAAGAACTAAAAAACCTGCTGCTGTTAAAGCGCCTAAAGAGGATACTAAAGTTGTTTCTCTGCAGTTGTTTCAAAAAGGAAAGAGTATTACTGAAATCGCTGAGGAGCGAAAGATGGTTATAGGGACTATAGAAGGGCACCTTGCTCATTATGTAGCTTTACAGGAGATTTCTGCTAAAGATATCCTGGGCCGTAAAAAGCTGGAAAGTATTCTGGAGGCTATTAAAGAATTGAAAACAATGAGTCTTGCACCGATCAGGGATCATTTAGGCAAGAGCTTTACTTTCGGTGAAATCAAGATAGGCATTGCTGCCCATCTTGCTGAAAATTAGCTGGTGTCCGGCAGGAATTAAATCCGTCCTGCCTTAAAATTATTTAATGTTTCCTTCAAAAACCAGTTCTGCAGGACCGCAAAGAAATACGTCTGTGAATTCTTGACCGTCATAATTGAAACTTACCCGGAGATTTCCTCCCAAGACTTCTATTTCAGTCACCTGTTTTCCGGTTTTTCCGTTGTGTTTCGCTATCGCAAGTGCAACTGCGGTTACTCCGGTGCCACAGGCAAAAGTTTCATCTTCTACACCCCGTTCAAAAGTGCGGACAAACAGATGATCGCCTTTGTCTTCTGCAAAATTTACATTGATGCCATTTGCTTTATAGGTAACATTATTGCGGATTGCTTTACCTTTTTCATAAACATCCATTTCTTTGAGTCCGGTAACCTGTTCCACATAATGCGGAGAACCAGTATTCAAAACATAGGCTGATCCATCAATACTGATGTCACGAACGTTAATCATTTGCAGGTCTACCCAATTCCCCTCAGCTGTAATTTTGGCATAATGAGGACCGTCTACTGCCAGAAAGTTAGTCTCATTGTCAATGATACCCAGGTGTTTGGCGAAGGCTACAATACATCTTCCTCCGTTTCCGCACATGCTGCCTAAATTTCCATCTGCATTAAAATAAAGCATTTCAAAATCGTATTCCGCATGGTTTTGCAAGAGCATTAAGCCATCGCCCCCTACGCCAAAACGCCTGTCACACAATTGGTGGACAATATTATTATCCTTATATTCAAATGTTTGACTACGGTTGTCTATAAGAACAAAGTCGTTTCCTGCTCCCTGGTATTTATAGAAATGAGGTTTTAGCGGGTCAATGGATTGGATATTTAACATTTTTTAACAATTAAGGGATGCTTGGGTGACACAAATATCGTTCTATTGGTATTAAATTTGACTTGTTTGATAAAAGAAATTAAATTAACACACAAATGAGACCTGTATGAGCTTATTTTGCTCAAATTAAAGAATAAACCTAAGCCCATGCAAGCTTCAACACCATTAAAATAATAAATTAACAAACTGATGAAAAAAATAGCATTGATAGTTTTAGCTGCATTCATTGGAGGTGCAGTAGCAATTGGCGGTTATAAAATGTTAGAACGTAATACGAGCGGAATGACACTGGCTGAAAAGCAAAATGTTCTTTTTGCAAGTAATCCATCAAAAATCTCCTCTACAGGAGCGGTAGATTTCGTACAGGCTGCTGCTGCGGTTTCCCCGGCAGTAGTACATATCAGAACAACTTTTAAATCGGAAGGTTCAGATGGAGGCTCAGGTTCTCCAATGGATATGATGGAAGAGTTTTTTGGTGGCCGTGGCGGCAGAAGATCACGTGCACCAAGAGCAGCTTCTGGTTCAGGGGTAATTTTGACGCCTGATGGTTATATCGTTACCAATAACCACGTGGTAGACAATGCAGAGAAAATACAGGTAGTTTTATCTGATCGCCGCAAAGTTGACGCTAAGGTAATTGGCAGAGACCCTAATACAGATCTTGCTTTAATTAAAGTGGATGCTACAGATTTACCAGTGGTAAAAATGGGTAACTCGGATAATGTTCAGGTAGGTGAATGGGTATTGGCAGTAGGTTTCCCTTTAGACTTACAGACTACGGTAACAGCTGGTATTGTAAGTGCGAAATCACGTGCAATCGGTATCTTAAACAGAGATCAGCAACCTACAGAAGAAGAATATGAAGAGTATCAGCGTACTGGTAAAGCACCTGCAAGAACAAATAGCGCGATAGAATCTTATATTCAGACTGATGCGGCAATTAATCCTGGGAACAGTGGTGGTGCATTAGTAAACGCTAACGGTGAGCTGGTTGGTATCAATGCAGCAATTGCTTCTCAAACTGGTACAAATGAAGGTTATGGTTTTGCGATTCCGGTAAATCTTGCTAAAAAGATTCTGGAAGACTTTAAGAAATACGGAAGTGTAAAACGCGGTTATGTAGGCGTTACTTTCCAGGAACTGAATGCTGATGCTGCAGATAATCTGAAGATCAAAGATATTTCAGGTTTATATGTAAATGACGTGATGCCAAATGGCGGTGGTGCAGCAGCAGGAATCAAAAAAGGTGATATTATCAAAAAGGTAGAAGGTAAAGAGGTATTTGCATCTCCGGATCTGCAAGAAAAAATAGGTCGTATGAGTCCTGGTGATAAAGTGCAACTGACTATTTCAAGAGATGGAAAAGAGCAGAATGTCAATGTAACTTTAAGAGGCGATGAAAGCATAAATAAAGCTAAAAGTGCTTATGCTGCAAAAACAACAGGAACAACAATGAGCAAATTAGGTGCTTCATTTGCACCTGCTTCACCTGAAATTAAAGCTAAGTTTGGCGCTAAAAATGGAGTAGTTGTAACTGCAGTTGAACCAGGTAAAGCCTTTGATAACCTGGATATCCCTAAAGGATTACTGGTAACCAGCATTAATGGTAAACCTGTTAACAGTGCAAAAGATGTGGAAGCAGCATTACCAACTTCTAAAAACGGAAAAACGACTGTTTCGGGAGTTGGACCTAATGGAAACTATACTTTCAGCTTTAACTAATCGTTCAGAGTTTAAAGATTTTATAACGGGGGGCAGTGACAATTGCTCCCCGTTTTTTTATGCCTTCTAATTCGTGTGAATTGTACAATAACCCCTTAAAACCATAAAACTTAGAACGTTTCTAAATAGTTTATTTATTGATTTTAACTGGAATTCTTGTATAAATTAAGTCATTTATTAAATACTTTTGCAGGAATAGAACTCAAAAATATAAATCTAATGGCTAGTTTCGGAAACGCTTTTTCCTCGTCTATAGGAAAAAAACTAATAATGGGTATCACCGGCCTGTTTCTTATTTTATTTCTAATTGTGCATTGCTTTATCAATTCGTTGATATTTCTGAATGACGGTGGATTAACATTTAATATTGGTGCTCACTTTATGGCAACTAACTGGTTAATCAGAGGATCTGAAGTTATCCTGATGGCTGGTTTGCTTTTACACATTGTACAGGGCCTTCGTCTGACTTTCCAGAATCAGGCTTCCCGTCCGGTAAAGTATGCTGTAAATGATGGAAATGCAAATAGTAAATGGTATTCCCGCTCTATGGGATTATTAGGGACATTATTGCTGATCTTTTTGATTGTGCATTTATCTAATTTCTGGGTAGTATCGCGTTTTACAGGTATCCCGACTACAGATTCAAATGGACATGAAGATTTGTACGCTGTAATGAGAGAGACTTTTCAAAATGTTTGGATCGTGGTTTTATATGTCCTTGCAATGGCTTCATTAGCTTACCATTTATTACATGGTTTTGCTTCTGCATTCCAGACATTGGGCTGGAACCACAAGAAGTACAGTCCGCTTATTAAAGGATTTGGTGTATGGTATTCAATTATCATCGCTATACTTTTTGCAGCTATGCCGATTGCAGTGCATACAGGACTTATTAAATAAAATTTCGAACGTATAAAACGCTAAATAAAATGGCAGATTTTAATGCAAATATACCGGAAGGGGAACTGACCGTGAAATGGACTAAACTGAGGTCTTCAATGCCTCTGGTTAATCCGGCAAATAAAAGAAGTATAGAAATTGTAGTAGTAGGTTCAGGACTTGCAGGTGCTTCGGCAGCAGCGACCCTGGCTGAAATGGGATATAAAGTTAAATGTTTTTGTTTCCAGGATTCACCTAGAAGAGCGCACTCTATTGCGGCTCAGGGTGGTATCAATGCGGCAAAAAATTATCAGAATGATGGTGACAGTGTTTACCGTTTATTCTACGATACCATTAAAGGTGGTGATTACCGTGCCCGTGAAGCTAACGTTCACCGTTTAGCTGAAGTGAGTGCAAATATCATTGACCAGTGTGTGGCTCAGGGTGTTCCCCTGGCCAGAGAGTATGGTGGATTACTGGATAACCGTTCATTCGGTGGTACCCAGGTTCAGCGTACCTTTTATGCTGCCGGACAAACTGGTCAGCAATTGCTTTTAGGTGCATACTCTGCTTTAGAGCGTCAGATTGGTATGGGTAAGGTGGAGATGTTTACCCGTCACGAAATGCTTGAAGTTGTTAAAATTGAAGGTAAAGCACGTGGTATTATTGCACGTAACTTAATTACAGGTGAACTGGAACGTCATTTTGGTCATGCTGTATTGTTAGGAACAGGTGGTTACGGAAACGTATTTTACCTTTCTACCAATGCCATGGGAAGTAACGTGACTGCTGCCTGGAAAGCGCACAAAAAAGGGGCTTTCTTTGGTAATCCTTGTTTTACCCAGATCCACCCTACGTGTATCCCGGTATCAGGAGATCACCAATCTAAATTAACCCTGATGTCAGAGTCGTTACGTAATGACGGACGTATCTGGGTTCCTAAGAAAAAAGACGATCAGCGTAAAGCAACCGATATTCCGGAAGACGAAAGAGATTATTATTTAGAACGTCGTTATCCTGCTTTTGGTAACCTTGTACCACGTGATGTGGCTTCAAGAGCTGCTAAAGAGCGTTGTGATGCAGGTTATGGTGTGGGTGTTTCCAAACTTGCTGTATATCTGGATTTCAAAGCAAATACAGAGCGTTACGGACGTATTGAAGCTTCAGTGCACAATATCCACAATCCGGATAAAGAAACCTGCATGCGTTTAGGACGTGACGTGATCAAAGAGAAATACGGAAACTTGTTTGACATGTACAAACAAATTACCGGTGAAGATCCTTACGATTTACCAATGCGTATTTATCCTGCGGTTCACTATACCATGGGCGGACTTTGGGTAGATTATAACCTGATGACAACTGTACCGGGCTTATATGCTTTAGGTGAAGCTAACTTCTCAGACCATGGTGCTAACCGTTTAGGTGCTTCTGCTTTAATGCAGGGACTTGCGGATGGTTACTTTGTGATTCCTTATACTATTGGTTCTTACATCTCTAAAGAATTGGCGACTAAAGCAATTCCTTTAGATCACCCTGCATTTGTAGAGGCAGAGGCCAGTGTTAAAGCTATCCTTGATAAATTCATCTCTATTAAAGGATCTAAATCTGTAGATTTCTTCCACAAGAAATTAGGTAAAATCATGTGGGAAAAATGTGGAATGGCCCGTAATGCAAAAGGACTTTCTGAGGCGATTGTTGAGATTCAGCAGTTGCGTAAAGAATTCTGGTCTGATTTACGTGTTCCAGGTTCAATAGATGAGTTCAACCCTGAATTAGAAAAAGCTGGCCGCGTGGCTGACTTTATTGAGTTAGGTGAGCTGATGTGTATTGATGCATTAAACAGAAATGAATCATGCGGAGGTCACTTCAGAGAAGAATATCAGACTGAAGAAGGTGAGGCTTTAAGGGATGATGAAAACTATGCTTATGTATCTGCATGGGAATACAAGGATGATGTGAAATTTGAACTTCATAAAGAAGAATTGAAATTCGAAAACATCAAAATTGCACAAAGAAGTTATAAATAATCTAGTACTAAAATCTCAATACCATGAGTACAGGAAATATGAATTTAACGCTGAAAATCTGGCGTCAGAAGAATAACAAAGCCAAAGGTAATTTGGTAGACTATAAAATATCAGAAATTTCTCCTGATATGTCTTTCTTAGAGATGTTCGACGTTTTAAATGAGCAGCTAATTAATAAAGGTGAAGAACCGGTTGTTTTCGACCATGATTGCAGAGAAGGTATTTGCGGTGCATGTTCAATGTATATCAACGGAAGACCACATGGACCAAAAGAGGGTATTACTACCTGTCAGCTGCACATGCGTTCTTTCAAAGATGGCGATACCATTGTTGTGGAACCATGGAGAGCAAAGGCTTTTCCGGTAATTAAAGATTTAACCGTAGATCGTACTGCATTCGATAGAATTATTGCAGCAGGAGGGTTTATTTCAGTAAATACGGGTAATGCACAGGATGCAAACGCATTGCCAATTCCAAAGTTTCAGGCGGATTTGGCTTTTGAGGCTGCGGCTTGTATTGGTTGTGGTGCTTGCGTGGCTACCTGTAAAAATGCTTCAGCGATGTTATTTACTTCTGCTAAGATCTCACAATTAGCGTTATTGCCTCAGGGTCAGCCAGAACGTTACCGTCGTGTACAAAGTATGGTTGCGCAGATGGATGCAGAAGGTTTTGGTAACTGTACCAACACAGGTGCCTGTGAAGCTGAATGTCCTAAAGGAATTTCTTTAGAAAACATTGCGAGAATGAATAGAGACTTTTATTCAGCAAAATTTGTTTCTGAGGAAGAAGTTTAATAGATTTAGACAACGAGACAAGGATTTAACACAAAACCCCGGCTATTTTAGCTGGGGTTTTGTGTTAAATAGCTCAGGGAATTTAATTCTTCTTTTTAGTGGTAATGACGATTACCCCGTTTTTGCCTGCTTCACCATAAAGTGTTGTGGCATTTTCATTTTTTAAAACGGTCATTGATTCAATATCATTTGGGGATAGATCCTGCATCGCTTCCTGATCTGTTACCTTTTTACCATCTATAATATATAAAGCATTTGCCGGTGGTCTGGCTGGTGGCGGTGGCGGAACTTTATGATCCGGCCCTGTCATTGTAAAAGAGATCGGGATATTATATTTCACACGAACCGGGGATTCATTCTGATAACCTGGTGTCCATTTTGGAGAATTCTGTAAAAGCCTTACTGCTTCTTCGTCAGTTCCTCCCCCAAGTTTACGTTCTACTTTGATATCCTTTAATTGTCCATCTTTTTCTACAATAAACGATAGAAATACTTTCCCCTGGATGTTGTTCCTGATGGCTTCTTCCGGATATCTGACGCTTGCTGCAAGGTATTTATAAAATTTATCCATTCCTCCCGGGAATTCGGGCTGTTTAGTGATGGAAACAAAATCATAAACTTTAGCATCATTGTTCTCAGGTTTTTTGCTATTGTAAGCCGTAATGGTGATTAATTTCAAAGGTTTATAACCTTTTAATGTGATGTTAGCTTTATTTTCCACTGGGGTATTTGCACCGTCAAGTCTGAAAGCCACTGTAATGGTAAACTGTCCATTCTCAGCCGACTTAAAGTCTTCAAAATCCAGGATAGTCTTCATGACTGCAGCATCACAGCCAGAACCCAGTTGATTGATTGCACCGACATTCTTAATTTCGCCATTTTGAAGCGCAAACTTAATCGTTACATTTCCTTGCAGCTGCTCCTGATAAGCAATAGCCGGATACTTGATGTTTTTAGCCAGATATTGATAAAACGGGCCCCATATGCCTGTTTCTTTTTTAACAATGCTGCGGGTCGGTGTTGGTAATGCTGATTCAAATGGTGACGCTGGAATAGAAATCGGGGCAGAGATTTTTTCTGCTGCCTCCTTTAAGCTTTCATTCCTGCTGATTGTCGCAGACGATAATAGTAAAGTGACTGCGAACAGGGGTAAAAACAAGCCATATTTCAATATAGCTGTTTTTGCGGAGCGTTGTTTGTACAGCATAAATACTCGTTTTTTAATTAGTGATTTGTTGAAAAAACTATTGGTTAATACATTTTGATCTACTCCAAATGACTGGCTCAGGATCAGCATAGCATAAGCTTCTTTGTCCCCCTGAAATATTGCGGCTTCTTCGTCTGCCAGATATTCATGGATATTCCGGATAGTCGTTTTATATAAAAAGATCACCGGATTACACCAGACAAGAATTCCGAGCAGTTCGAAAAAGAGGATATCCAGTGTATGGTGCTGTCGGATATGGATATCTTCATGCCTTTCGATCGTAGCTAATCCCGGGATTGCAGGATCGATTACTTTCTGACCAAAGAAGGAAAAGGCCATGCCTGTGGTGTGTGTTCCTGTAAGCATTTTTTTAACCGCATACAGCTGAAAAATAAACCGGACAAGGAAAAATAGTACTCCAATAAGATAAACGATTACAAGCGCTTTAATCAGGCTGAACTGATGATTTTCATCTGGTGAGACAGTACCTTGTGCCATCATCATATTCAGCTGGTCGATACTGATCTTGATTTGTTGGGTTGCTGGCTGTCTGACGAACCATTCGGGTCTTAAAAATGGGATAATCAGAGAGAGTCCGCCTGCAGCAATCAGGTATATCCTGTTCAGCACAAAGTAGGTTTCTTTATCCAGTAACAATTTATAGAATGCGTAAAATATAACCAGGTATATATTTACTTGCAGAAAGTAATGGGCCCACGTCATTTTGATTTGTCTTTAAGTTTGCTGATCATTTTAAGAATTTCATCCACATCACTTACATCCATCTTTTCTTCCTTCACAAAAAAGGAAAACATACTCTCTACTGAGTTTTCGAAATAGCTACCCAATAATTTTTCGGTTGCATGTCGTTTATAATCTTCTTTTGATATCAGGGCATAATAGCGGTGTGCTTTTCCAAAGGCCTCATGACCAATAAAACCTTTAACTTCCAGTATCCTGATAATAGTGGAAACTGTATTGTAAGCAGGTTTGGGGTCGGGTAAGAAATCCATCACATCTTTGACGAATCCTTTTTCAATTTGCCAGACAATCTGCATCAGTTGTTCTTCGGCTTTTGTGAGATCTTTAATTTCCATATAGCTAGTTTTCTTGGGTTTAGGTTAGAACTAAAAAAGTAGTTATATAAATGTATAAACTAATTCTTTAGTTTCAAAATATAATAACAAAAAAAAAATGGGGACCATCCAGTCACCATTTTAATTAACTATTAACTAAAAACTAAATTATAAGGGAGTGCCCAGGGTTATTTCACCTGGTAATAAGTAGTTTTTGCAATTTCATTTACCGGAGCAGATTTCACACTCAGCTCATCATGCTGAGTGATGCTTTTATTTCCGGTTACTGCAAAAATCATCATTACAAAAACTGGGATCAGCAAAAGGATAAATGGAGAGACATTCGTTAATTTTTTCATGATATAAGTATTTACATTATTCAGTTTGCTGATTTCTAAACGATATGAATCCTGCAGTCTGTTATTTAAACTATTGTTATATGTAATAGATGCTGTTTTCATAATTGTTTCGTTTTGATGAAACAAATAGACTTATAAAATAATTCTCACTAAAATGTTTTATACCAAGTGGATATTATTATAGATAAACGGGTAATTTTGCTGATCAAGATGGGCAGGTGTTGTTTTTAAGAGTTCGTAGAAGAAAAATGCCAGTTCGTCGAAAGCTATGGATGAAAAACGTTACTTTCACTACTTTGGAACCTTAAGCAGAGAAGTCTGCAGCTAATAATAAATTCAAATGAACGATAAAAGAGCATTGATAGCGCATTCTGTTTACTGGCTGATTATCGGCGGAATTATAGGGCTGGCGATGCTTTTTAGTAAAGAACCGATAACCAGATCAGAATTACTGGTAGGTTTTGGTTATTACTCTATTATTAACATTTCTATATTTTATATTAACTATACGCTGCTCATCCCTCAGCTGCTCAAGAGATACTGGTTTTATGTAATCTCTATCATTGTGCTGATCATCTTAATGGCTGGAGTTAAAACAGTTTTGGCGGTACTTTACAGGGACATAATCCTTCAATATAACAACCCTAAAACTGGTGCGATTGAATATAAGAGCCTGACTTCTTATCTGACTGTGACTGTATTTGTTTCCGGATTCTTTATCATTTCGAGCTGTCTGATTAAGTTCATGCTTGACTGGTTTAGCAACACCCGTATTCAGCGTAGCCTTGAGACAGAAAAAAAGGATATGGAGCTGCAATTTCTGAAGTCGCAGCTTAATCCGCATTTTCTATTCAATTCATTAAACAATATCTATTCGCTGGCTTATCAGAAATCAGATAAAACGGCAGATGCTATCCTGAAGTTATCAGAAATTATGCGTTATATGATTTATGAGAGTAATGATAGCTGGGTGGCCTTAAGTAAAGAAATTGAGTATGTGCAAAGTTATATTGAGCTGCAAAAGTTAAGATTCAAAAATGGTGCTGCTGTAGAAATGACGCTGAATGGCGAAATTGATGATCAGCAGATCATTCCATTGATTCTGATCTCTTTTGTGGAAAATGCCTTTAAGCATGGGGTTGCAAACGATCCTAATGATCCTATCCGTATAAATATTATTGCTAACCAGAAGATCCTGCATTTCAGCATCACGAATAAGAAAAGTAATGGGAATAAAGATCAGGTAGGTGGGGTAGGCTTAAATAATGTAGAGCGTCGTCTGCAGTTACTTTATCCTGAAAGGTATAAGTTAAATATTGTAAATTCGGCTACCCATTATACAAGTGAGCTGATGCTTGATATATAAAGACAGTCAAAAAAATAAAATAATTACAAATGATATTAAAATGTATAGCCGTAGATGATGAGCCTTTAGCGCTGGATATCATTGAAGATTATGTCTCAAAAGTACCCTTTCTGGAGTTGGTTAAAAGGACAGAAAATGCGATTGAGGCTTTGCAGCTTGTTCAGGCCGGGGGGATAGATTTAGTGTTTTTGGATGTACAGATGCCGGATCTGACGGGAATTCAGTTTCTTAAAATTGCTAATAATAAGGCCAGTTACATTTTAACCACCGCTTATTCACAGTATGCGCTGGAAAGCTATGATTTGAATGTTTCCGACTATTTACTAAAACCGATTGCTTTTGACAGATTTTATAAAGCTGTTGAAAAGGTGCATAATCAGTATAAAAATAATACAGAAACTATAGCCGTGCCTGCTCCGGTCGCTGTGGTAACACCTGTGCCTGCGGCAATACAGCCAGTTCAGGATTTTATCTTTGTAAAGACGGAACATAAAATTCAGAAGATTGAGCTGAATGATATTCTTTATATTGAAGGGCTGAAAGATTACATTTCAATTTTCACAAAGTCTGAGCGGGTAATTACGCTTCAGAATATGAAAAAGATGGAAGAGACATTGCCATCGGCCCAATTTATCCGGGTACATAAATCTTATATTATTGCGCTCGATAAAATAGAGAGTATAGAGCGCAGCCGGATTGCGATCTGCGGAAAGATAATTCCAATAGGAGATACCTACCGGGATGAATTTTTTAAGCGTATAGAGAACAAGAATATCTAATCCTGCAATCAGCTTTAAATAAATTATTGATTTAAGGCTTTTCTGATAGCCTGTTCAGCTGCCAGTGTCAATTCTTCGGGATTCAGACCTGCCGTTTGAACAGGACGAAGGACAGTCCATTTAATCTTTTCTCCACAACTTAACGGGAAAGCCCCGTACTGTACAATTTTCCATGAGTTCTCGATAGCTATCGGAACGATCATTGCATTGGGCGCAGCCTTCAGTAAGGTTGCAATCCCACCAACCTGGAAAGGTTTCATCCGGCCATCTTTTGCCCTGGTACCTTCGGCAAAGATCATTGCAGACCAGGTATTATCTTTCATTCTGCGGCCTAATTTAATAATCTCAGACACTGCCTGTTTGCTATCTTTACGGTTAATGTTGGCACCACCCCCATGTTTCAGGTTAAAAGATATCGATGGGATCCCCTTTGTCAGTTCAATTTTTGAGATGAACTTCACATGATGTTTCCTTAAAAACCAGATGATTCCGGGAATATCGTACATACTCTGGTGATTGGCTACAAAAATAATCGGTCTGTCAGCCGGCAGGTCCTGCTGATTAACAAACGTTGTTGAATTACCTAAAAACACCTGGCAGTAGGTCAGGAAAAAATTCAGGTAATCTACCGATACCTTATGTGCTTTATAGCCAAAAAAGCGAAAGCATATCCATTGAATTGGCTGAAAGATGATCAGGGTGAGGAAAAAGAAAATGTAAAATACAGGAGTAAAGATATATCCCAAAAATTTGTTCATATGATTTCTATAGTTTGCCTTCGAGTAATAATATTTTGGTTTTCAATAATGCTGCAACGCTCATACTATCTGTGATCCTGCCGTCCATTGCCATTTGATAAGCTTCTTCAAAGGGCAACTTCCGTAAAACGAGCTCTTCAGTTTCTTCTGGCTCGGCCTGTCCCATAGTGAGTCCTTTTGCCACATAAATGATCGCAAGCTCATTGCTTACTGAGTTTGACAGATGCATTCTTTGTATCTCTGTCCATTCACTGGCAGCCAGACCGGTCTCTTCCTGCAGCTCACGTTTAGCGCTATCCAGCGGCGGTAAATCCAATGGGCCGCCTCCTTCAGGAATCTCCCAGCTATAGGCTTTAAGCGGAAAACGGTATTGACCCACAATCCAGGTATTCATCTCTTCGTCCAATGGTAAAATGCCTATGGCATAATTCCGGAAATGGACCTCTCCATAAATACCTTTCCCGCCAGAGGGATTGATTACCTGGTGTTCGGTTAGCCCAATCCAATTATTCTCATAAATCTTGCGGCTATCTAAAATAGTCCAGGGATTGTGGTCTTCCATGTCCGCAAGTTACAAAATTTCTAAAAACCGGCTATTGTATATTTATAATAGGAGCCCCAAAGGCCTTTAACAAAAGCAGTAGAAGTTCATAACTGTATAGTGAAATCTGAAAAATTACTATGTTTAGCGGAAGAAATAGCAACAATTTGTACAATAAACTGTTCTACTACTAATTAACAATTCAGACAAATCAAAAATCATATGTGGGGAGATCAACCATGGGATAATGATGGCGCTGCCGACTGGTATGGCTTGATGATGAAAAAAACAGGCCTGCCAGCTTACGTCCGTAAAACCTTGTCAGAAGAACTCAACAAAGATAGTGCTGATGTACTTAGAGCTGCGGCTTTTTGTCTCGTACAATTTGGTCGTGTTTATGTATGGCCAACCGGGGAGCTGAAAGATGATCTTAAACTTGGAATAGCGGCATTGCAGCAGGTTCTGAATGATGACGATTATTGTCATTCTATAGAAATCACTATGGATGTCCGTAATGAACTGGCACAGCTCGAAGAGCGGTTGAAAACTATCATCTGGAACGCTTAATCGGGGGGATTCCCTGAAAATTATGTTTCGCGCTGTCTAAAATATCTTCAAGATGCTATTCCTAAGGCGCTGTCTAAAATATCTTCAAGAGGCTATTCCTAAGGCGCTGTCTAAAATATCCTCAAGAGGCTATTCCTAAGGCGCTGTCTAAAATATCCTCAAGAGGCTATTCCTAAGGCGCTGTCTAAAATATCTTCAAGAGGCTATTCCTAAGGCGCTGTCTAAAATATCCTCAAGAGGCTATTCCTAAGGCGTTGTCTAAAATATCTTCAAGAGGCTATTCCTAAGGCGCTGTCTAAAATATCTTCAAGAGGCTATTCCTAAGGCGCTGTCTAAAATATCTTCAAGAGGCTATTCCTAAGGCGCTGTCTAAAATATCTTCAAGAGGCTATTCCTAAGGCGCTGTCTAAAATATATTTAAAGGATTATCTCCAGAACGTTGTCTGGAATTATAGGTCTCGCCTAAACGTACCTCTTAAAAATAACATATTATCCGGTAGGTTTTTATTTCCCATGACGCAGAAGGAAAGCCCGATGTCATGTGTGATTTACTTATGAGTTTTAAAAAAAAACAGTTCAAATTTCTGGCCTTATTCCTCGTTTCAGAGGAATTCCGTCAGAAATCTGAACTGTTTTTTTTAAAACCTTTCAGAAAATCCCCTAGACGAAGCTTCCTTAAAAGGAACCTTCGTCCGGTTTACTCTCCTGTTGTTCTGGTTTCTTATTTTTCTTTGTAAAACTGGTTTTTCCAAATCTGTAAGAAAAGGTCAGGTTTCCTACTGGTCCTTGCTGGTATCTTTGGAATGCGACAATAGAGTTTGCGTCTTCCGTAATTATGCCCCATTTCCTGGTATTAAAGATATCCCTCACATTTAAGCTAAGTGAAGCCTTCTTATTTTTAAAATCGTATTTCGCACCACCATCAACCCCGTACATCGCCTTTCTCGTGCCCTGAGCCATAACCTGCGATGAATTATAATCCGCTCTGATCTGAAGCGTAATACTATGTGGCAATATAATATTATTAGTCAGGTTAGCATTCCAGCTAAAGCCTGAATTGCCAGCAATCTGATAAGCAGGTACTGCATCAATCTTACTGTGGTAAATATTTACGTTTCCTGTGAAATTCCAAATCTTTAGTGCATCAACTTTCGCGATAAACTCCAGTCCGCTTGAAAGATCTCTCGTTAAATTCTGAGGGGTAGTGATAATAACACCATCTGCATCAGGAATAGAGCGTACCCTTTGGATCAGATCATTCGTTTGTCTTACATAGGCGCTTGAAATTAAAGTCACTTTAGGCCAGAATTTACTATATCCTAACTCAAAAGAGTGTACATCTTCAGGCAGCAGGTTTGGGTTACCCTTACGCCAGTTCAGCGGGTCAGAATAATCAATAAACGGGTTCGTGTCCCAAGGTCTCGGCCTGTTTACCCTTCTTGTATAGCTCAGTTGGATTTGCTGTTCACCCTTAAACTTCTGCGTTAAATAAACACTTGGATATAACCTTGTATAAGCGATACGGGCAGGCGCAGTACTAAATTGATTCGTCTGATCATAACCACCAGAATTTGTATTCAGTAAAGCATCCTCAGCTCTCAGGCCAAACTGGTAACCGAAATTCTTAATCTGGTTCTGATAATTTAAATAAATCGCATGAACCTGATCTTTACTATCAAAAGTATTTGACAAAGGGAGGTTATCTACATAAGTTCCCGAAGCATTGTCAAACTTTTTAGCTACTGTATTGGCATCAGAAAACTTGATCTGGCTTCTGTAGCCCGTCTCTATTTTTCCTAATTTGCCCAGCGGCATGGTATAATCCAGCTGTATATTGTAGTTCTTATTATTTCCGTCATTCGTATTGTTCAGTAAATTGGGGTCCTGTGAAACAGGCAGCCCGTTTACACTATATACCGAAGTATTGTAAAGCTGAAAATTATCATTTGTTCCGGTTGCGTAGCCAAAATTAAAAGTCAGTTCCTGGTTAGGTTTAAACTTATGGCTATAATCGAAATTTAAATCATAGCTATGTCCTGTCCCGTTATTCGTATTCACCCGCTTGCTAAATTCAAGGGGAACCCTTCCTTGCCTGTATTTATTAATATCAATAAATTCTGTACGGTCATTTTCCCTGCTATTGAATCCTGCCGAAAAGCTTAAAATATCTTTATCTGTCAGGTAATAATCCAGGCCAGCTTTTGCATTATGGGTTTTATCAACTGATTTCCATTTATTAAGCTGATCTGCATAAGCCAGAGAGTCTTTGCGGGTCAGGTACTGGATATTATTATAACCACCACCTGGACGGTTGCCATAGCGATAACCATAATTTCCATAGATATTAACTTTCTTATTCTGGAAACTTAAACTCATATTCCCATTATAATTATCTCTGTTACCAGCTGTCAGGGCAACATTTCCGTTAAAGCCCAGTTTCGTATTCTTTTTCAATACAATGTTGATAATACCAGACTGGCCTTCTGCGTCATATTTTGAAGAAGGATTGGTAATCACCTCTACAGTTTCAATAGAGCTGGCGGGAATAGAAGCCAGTACCTGCGCCACATCACCACCTGCAATCAGAGAAGGTTTACCGTCTATTAAAACTTTTACACCAGTAGAACCCCTCAGACTCACATTGCCATCAACATCAGTTTGTACAGAAGGGACATTCTGTAATAAATCACCAGCAGAACCACCTTCACTGACCAAACTCTGGTCTACAGCGAAAACTTTCTTGTCAATCCCCAGCTGGATCGGGCTTTTTTGACCTGTAATAGTTACTTCACTCAGCACATTTCCTTTTGCGGGTTTCATTTTTATGGTACCTAAATTAATCAGCCGCTGAGTTTTGGTGATAGCAACAGAATCTCTCACCATGGTCTGGTAGCCAACATAGCTGATTTTAAAGGTAAATACACCCGCAGGTACATCATTCATAATTAATGCCCCGTCTGCATCCGTCTGAGCTACTTTTACTGTTGCTTTTGTTTTTCTATTAATTAATACTGCTGTCGCAAAAGGAACTGTTTCATTATTTTGGATGTCTACTACTTTTCCTGTAAGTTTACCGTTAGGCAGATTTTGTGCATGTAGCTGAAAGATTACAGTGCAAATAATGAGTGTTACAAATAGAAATTTATAAAGATATTTCTTCATTTAGAATAGTCTGTATTTATGGTTTTTATATAGCGGCAAAGTAACGGCGTGGGAATGAAAAAAACAGGGGGTAACTATTTTATTACAGCGGAATTATGATGAATTACAGTAATATTTTTGTGAATGAAGGATTGACCTATTCTCAATATAGAGATTTGATAGATTCTCTTCTTAAAAGCAATAAAACAACAGGTGAAGACAATAGCGATGCTATGCTGCACTATAGTAAAATGAACGTACAGCGGATGCGCAGGGTTGATAAAACTGCTGTGCTCAGCGAAGATTTTATTCAGGCTATTGGTCAACTGAAAAATAACTATCAGTTACTGGTAATTTCCGAGGGTTGGTGCGGAGATGCGGCACAGATTGTACCTCTCTTTGATAAAATGACTCAGCTCGCACCAGATAAATTTACTTTACGTTTAGTGCTCAGGGATAAAAACCTGCCATTGATAGATGCGCACCTGACTAATGGGGGCAGGGCTATTCCAGTATTGTTAATATTGGATGCAAATGGTGAGCTGATTTCGAAATGGGGCCCAAGGCCCGATGTCCTGCAGCATTTATTAAATGAGTGGAAAACTGAGATATCCGATATGTTTGAACTGGCCGAACGCCTGCACCTATGGTATGCCAGAGATAAAACACAGGCTACCCAGCAAGAGTTAACTACCTTAATCAGTAAGCTGGAATAAGATTTTAGTCTACAGTTACCGTTAATCCTTCCTGCTGAAGGATTTTACGGTAAACTTCCATTTCAGTGAAAGAACCTTCCAAAACAGCACATTTACCTTTATTGTGTACTTCCCAGGCAATTTTCTCTGCTTGTGAATCCGTATAATCAAGATATTTTGTCATACAGTAAATTACATGGTCAAAAGTATTTACATCATCATTCCATAAAATCAACCTGTGTGAGGTTTTAAGTGAGGTTAAGATCTCTTCGAGTGTAAATGTTTCTTCTTTTGTTTCTGTTGACATGACACAAAAATAAGTTATTATTAAGAGACTGTTTAAAAATAATTTTAAACAGTCTCTTATCTTTAAGAATTATAGCTTTAAGAGCAGTTTAACTTCCTTTAGCTGATCGGGTCATTTGTTCAAAAGCATCCCACATCTCATTCGGAATTGCTTCCAGTCCATTGAATTGTCCGGCTCCCTGCAGCCATTCACCGCCATCAATACTAATCACTTCACCGTTAATATATCCGGAGAAATCGCTGACCAGGAAGGCTGCGAGATTGGCCAGTTCCTGATGTTCACCAACACGTTTCAGGGGAACACGGTTTTTAAAATCAAATTTTTCTGCCAGATCGCCTGGAAGCAGACGTTCCCATGCACCTTTAGTAGGAAAAGGACCAGGTGCAATCGCATTCGTCCGGATTCCATATTTCCCCCATTCAACAGCCAATGAGCGGGTCATAGCCAGTACGCCACCTTTAGCACAGGCCGAAGGCACAACGAAAGCCGAACCCGTAAAAGCATAGGTAGTCACAATATTTAAAATGCTTGCCGCTTGTTTTTCTTTGATCCAGTGTTTACCAAACGCAAGCGTACAATTAACGGACCCTTTTAAAACGATATCTATCACTGTAGAAAAGGCATTGGCTGATAAACGTTCAGTAGGAGAGATGAAATTTCCCGCTGCATTGTTCAGCAGGCTATCCACCCGTCCAAATGTCTTAAGCGTTTCTGCCAGTACATTTTCTACCTGCTCGTAATCACGTACATCACAGGTTACAGCCAGCACTTTGCCACCTGTCTCTTTTTCCAGCTCATCAGCTGTCTTTTGTAATACATCACCTTTACGGCTCGTAATGACCAGGTTTGCGCCAAGTTTTAGAAAGTACGTTCCCATAGCCTTGCCCAGACCAGTACCGCCGCCTGTAATTACAATTGTTTTGCCTTTTAAAGCATCATCTCTTAACATCGGTTGATTATACATAGCTTATTTCTTTTGCAGGTTATCAATGATCATTTTCAAAATATTTCTGGTGGATGGAGACCACCATTGTGCGAGCATAATTTTTAAGGCCTCAGACTGATCAGCAGCAGTTGCAGTAATCAGCTCTTTTCTGATGTTCAGTTTACTCTGCTGCCAGGTATTAGGCTCTAAAGCCATATATTTTCTTATCCTGCGTTCAGCAGCAGTCATAATGCTATCCTGGTTAACCAGTTCATCTACCAGGCCAATTGCTAAAGCTTCTTCCGGACTGAATAATTTCCCTTCCAGCAGACTCCTTGCCGCATGTCCCTTTCCTAGCCAGAAAGCGTATAGGCTGAAAATACTTTCAGGTACAATAATTCCAACAGGAACTTCATTCAGACCAATAATAAATTTGCCTTCGGCCATTATTCTGGCATCACAAGCCAGGGCGATGACACATCCTCCGGCAGGGGAATGACCATTGATTGCAGCAACCATAGGTTTTTTAAAAGCTGTGATTTTTGCGATGAAATCAAGAAATAAATGCCAGAAAGATTCAGCCTCTTCTTCATTATAACCATACAGCTCAATCAGGTCGAGGCCGGCAGAAAAGAAATTCTCCCTGCCTGCGATGATTACACCGCCAATATTGTCATCATTGGCTATATTATGGAGCATATCAGTAAGCTCAGTAATCATTTCCCTGTTCAGGGCATTAGACTTACCCCTGTTAAGAGTTATTAGCGCTAAACGGTCTTTTATTGTCACATTTATTGTGTTCATAGCTTATTTATTTTACTTCGTAAGTATATACTTTTCTGGCCGGATGACCTTCGGCATTGATTCCTTCTATAACAACTCTATAAGTTCCGGATTCGTCTGTATTGTAGAAATTAAATTTAGCAGTACCTGTAGTGGTAGTTGTTAAATGCGGGTTCCAGTAAACTGTAGTTCTCTTATCGGCGGCTCTTATGGTTTGCGGATTATCGTATTTAGGAGAATAAAACTGTCTTACGGCATAGTAACCTGCTGGTGTAGTCGTAACCACTCCGGGTGCATATCTGGTATAGCCAGTATCTCCGCCTCTTTTTGTCGTGATGATTAAAACCCCTCCTGCTCCCTGAGATCCATATATAGCTGTATTACTACCACTTTTTAAAACCTCAATAGTTTCTACATCGGTAGACTGAATGTTGTCCAGGAAATCTACGCCGACGCTGGTTCCATCCAGAACAATGTTCATTGGTATATTATTATTTCTGATCAGAAAAGCCTTTCCATCCCGGATCACTAACCCGGCAACCCTCCCTTGTAAACATTGAGATAAAGTTGTGCAGTAACTTAAATCTGCAGCTCTGATAATCGCATCGGCACGGCCGGCACCATTTAAATTCGCGGAGTTTTTTGCCTGTATTTTCTGTTGCACAATATTTACCTGATCAAGCGTATGACTTCTTTCCAATAAGCCCCTTTTGGTCAGATCGTCAAAATAATTCTCACTCTTGATGATATAGCTTTGTATAGCCTCATTTACATTGACTTCAATATCGCCTGTATTTTTATTTTTGGTAACTATTTGTCCTGGAACACGGTCTATGCTAATTTCTACAAACTTTTTGTCTTTTGCATTTCTTGCCTGGACAACAAATTTTGTGCTGTCCCCAAACGTAAGGTTATCAAAGTTAAAGTGACCTTTTGCATCTGTTAAAGTATCAAGCATGAAAATCCCACCGGCGTTCGAAAATATGGTAACCTTGCCATTAGGAATTGGTTTTCCTCCGGGGGTGGTCACTGTTCCACTAACTTTTAGAGACTTCTCGGCAGAGAAAACAGGTTTTGTCAGTGTATTGCCCATAACATCTTTCCAGAGTAATCTGCTCCAGCCTTGTGTCAGCATCAGCTGATCCAGATTCTCCCTGGTTTGTTTACTGTTATCGCGGAAATACTGATTGGGTTTTTCAATATATCCTTTCAGGTCTGAACTCAATAATAAAGAGGTGAAAATATTACTCTCATTGTCAGCATCGGGGGCAATAATGCTGGCATTAGTTACCGCAACAGAAAAGCTGCCTATAGTTGGTTTTCCTTCATCTTTAGCAGATATCTCCAGCGGTACATTTTCTCTGATACCATATGTTTTCTTTAAATTCAGCAATTCGGCATCCATCTGATCTGCAGAGTTATTAATAAAGATTAGTCTTTCACCTACGGGAATATTGTCTGGTGTAAACAAAGTGAAATGGAGTATTCCCGAAGGCAGATCTTTTTTATTCAGTGCAAGCATGCTGACCTGTTTGATGGTCGCTACTTTTAATACGGTCGATACCGCATTGTTATGCTGGATAACCAGTTTCATTTCCCCTTTATTCAATAAAGGTTCACTGATCAGAAGTTTAACATTTACTTTGTTGCTATCTGTATTGTTTACCGTCATTACATAGCCGGTAGTAAGTGCTTTAGGTAGGGGAACGTTCTGAACAGTACCGTCTTTCAGCTTAATTTTAGCCGTATAGGTTTTTCCCGGCTGGGGGTTCAGCACGAAACTACCCATGCCCAGGTGTGTAGTTTTGAAGGTCAGTACTTCTGCGCCGTCATTATCTGCAATAACACCCGAAACGTTTTCACCAAGACCAGAAGAATTAACTGCTTTTATACCCACCCTTGAAGGCAGGTCTTCTACCAGGTTCCCGCTTTCAGGAAACAGCTGGACAGAAACTGCATCTGAGACTGCTTTAACCGGAATAGTCTTTACTATTTTTTCTTTGCCCGGTAAAGTAAGTGTCGCAGTTATTTTACCGGATACAAAGCTATCTGATAATTTACTGTTGAACGAAATCGTCACAGCTCCCTGTGCATTGGTCACCGCTTTACCTCTTTCTACTGTTTTATCTTTGAGCTGTACAATATAATTCACAGAGGCCTCTGCATAAGGCTGTCCTTTTTTGTCTGTAAACGTAATTACTGCATTTACATGATCTTCATTGCCAGTTTTGCTATAAGTATATTTCGTGCTGGTTAAGACCTTGTTCGACCATGCATTGCCAATTTTTATGGTCTTATCGTAGAAAAAATCAGGACCGGCATTTCTCATCCACTGGGTGTAGGCCCTGATCCTGTAATTCCCTTCCGGCAGGGTATCAGTCAGCTTGAAATCTCCCCAGGATAATCCGGATTCCAGCGGAAGTTTGAGCTGGCGTTTTACGGAGTCATTTTCATTAATCAGGTCTACATATAAAATATTACTGATTTTAGAGAGCTGATTAGTAGAGTTATCGGTTACATAAGCTTTGAACCATATATTATCGCCGATGGCATAATAAGGTTTGTCCAGGTGCAGGTGAACTTTTTCCTGAGGGTTCTCCTCATTGTAATCCGTAAGTTTTTTTAGAAGCGTTTCGAAGGGGTCATCTGCTAATCTGAAAGCGGAAGAAAGTGCGCATACCAGTAAAAAAAGGCAGGCGTAAATATATTTGGTTTTCATAATATAGAGTAAAAAATAGAGCCTCAATATAGTTATATTGAGGCTCAAATGCTATATTATTAATGCAAAGTTTAAAAATGGTTCTTCCACATCATGCTTTCTACCGGCTTGGTAGTTTTGTTACTATATTTCGCATCATCTTTAGCATTATACATCTTTTCGATGTCCCCTTCCACCACAAAATAAATCAGTTGCCCGATAGGCATACCCGCATAAATTCTGACTGGCTGTGCACATGAAATTTCAAGTGTCCAGGTATTGCAGAAACCTACGTCGCCTTTTCCGGCGGTAGCATGGATGTCAATTCCTAAACGTCCGGTGCTCGATTTTCCTTCAAGAAAAGGAACATGTGCATGTGTTTCTGTATATTCAAGGGTTACACCCAGATATAAAGTTCCCGGCTGTAAAACAAAGCCGTCTTTTGGGATTTCAAAATGCTGAATTTTATTATGTGCCCTGGCATCAAGTACCCTGTCAGTATAAGTCGCCAGGTATTTTCCCAAATGAACATCATAGGAATTTGTGCCTAAACAACCTGGATCAAAGGGTTCAATAATTATTGCACCTTTGTCAATCTCTTCTAGAATACGCTTATCGGAAAGTATCATTTGTAAAGTCTTTGGGCGAAATTATGATTAATTTAAGATACTTTTGCATTGATTTTTTAAATACGATGCCTGTAATCTATAATAAAGACGTTGACGATCAAACCACGCTTGCGGTATGGAAAATTGAAGAGCGGGAAGAAGACCTGATTTCAGGGTTGCAGTTAAAGCAGCATGAACTGGATTTTCTGGCTACTCTGAACAACGGTAAACGGCTGTTGCACTGGCTAAGTACGCGATTACTTTTGCGAACCATGCTAAATACAGCAGACTATATCGATTGCCGGATTGATGAACATGGCAAGCCGTATCTGGTTAATTCTGATTATACGATTTCATTAAGCCACTCTTTTGATTACGCTGTCGTTATGATTGGTAAAAAAAATGGGGTAGGCGTAGATATTGAAAGGATCGAACCGAAAATTCACCGTATTCAGCAAAAGTTCCTGTCCGCTCCCGAGTTGTTACATATCGGGGATAATACCGATGGGCTTTATGTTTGCTGGTGTGTAAAAGAAGCTATCTATAAATGGTACGGTAAAAAAGGACTGGAATTTAAAAAACATATTCATATACAGCCTTTTGACTTGAAGGAAGAAGGAACACTGACTGCTTTTGTAGATTTGCCGCAGGGGAGAAGAATTTTAACAGCGAGCTATTTTAAAACTGCAGATGGTTATATGCTCGGATACATAGTTGCCTAAACTTTGATAGAAATGAACAAGAAAGTGAAATTTGTTGACTGGGGATTGGTGGATTATCAGGATGCCTGGAATAACCAGGAACTTATTTTCAAAGATACTATTGCCGTTAAAACAAACAACAGAATACAGGAGATAACTGATGAAACTCCTAATTTCCTGATATTTTGTGAACATCCTCATGTTTATACGCTGGGAAAAAGCGGACATCCGGAATATCTTTTACTGGACGAAGAAGGTCTGAAAGAAAAAAATGCTTCTTATTATAAAACTAACCGTGGTGGTGATATTACCTATCATGGGCCTGGCCAGATTGTAGGATACCCGATCCTGGATCTGGATAATTTCTTTACCGATATCCATTTATACCTCAGAACACTCGAAGAAGCAGTTATCCTGACACTTGGTGATTATGGAATTACCGCTGGCAGATATCCTGGATTTACAGGGGTATGGCTGGACGCTGACAATGAAAAAGCAAGAAAAATATGTGCATTAGGTGTTCGCTGCAGCCGCTGGGTAACGATGCATGGCTTTGCCTTTAACGTAAATGCAGACCTGGATTATTTCAAAAATATAATTCCCTGTGGGATAGATGATAAGGATGTGACTTCTATGCAAAAGGAACTTGGTCACGAATTAAATTTGTCTGAAGTGAAAAATGTGCTTAAAAAACACATAGCTACTCTATTTCAAATGGAGTTATATTAATTTATTGTTATTTGTCAGATTTTAGTAAAACAATTATTTATTTTTTTTCTTATATTACCAAATAAAAAAAATAAATTATGGATTATAACTCTTCAGGAACTTCACCGCTGTCTACAGGAGTAGGCGTCTTTGGGGGATTATTGTATTTTGCTATTCTTGTGCTTGTGGTCTACTCCATGTGGAGAGTCTTCGAAAAAGCAGGTAAACCAGGATGGGCGGCAATTATTCCGATCTACAACCTGATCATTTTACTGGAAATTATTGGTAAGCCACCGATCTGGATATTATGGTTGATCCTTCCATGTACCAACGTGATTTTCTATGTCTGGTCATTGAACCTGTTAGCCAAGAGCTTTGGTAAAAGTGAAGGTTTTACAGTTGGTTTGATTTTGCTTCCTTTTATATTTTATCCTTTACTGGCTTTCACAGATGCAAGATACCTTGGCCCGTCAGCTAAAGAAGCAAATGGGTTTGGTCCTAATAATCAATTTGGTGCAAACAATCCTTTTGGAGGAAATAATCCTTTTGGGGCAAATAATCCATTTAATCAGCCACCAAATACACCGCCTAACACGCCGCCAACACCTCCATCGTCAACACCTATACCTCCACCAGAGGCTTAATTTCAATGCATAAAATATTTATTTTATCTGCTTTCTCTTCTATTCTAGAGAAAGCAGATAATTATATGCTCCCTTGCCCTTTTAAATATCTTACCGGATATGATTGTCCCGGCTGCGGGTTTCAGCGGTCTTTTCTGGCCTTGCTTAAGGGTGATTTTCATCATAGTTTTTATCTATATCCTGCCACTGTTCCTATATTGATAACCCTGATAACCGGGCTTTCTGCTCATTTCTGGTGGGGTCCGAAAAGTAAAAGCCTGATTAATGTGATGTACATGATTACCGCATCAATCATTACTGTGAGTTATCTCTTTAAAGTGTTCACGCCTCATATTCATTAATAATTTATTACCTTCAACATCTGATTCTGCATATCTCCCGTAAATTTCTATATGAAGCTAACGACAACATTTATCCTGCTGATTTTTTTGTCAGGATGCGGAAAGAATTTAACAAATGGCATGAATAAAACTGTGATACCTCCAAACGATCCGCATACAGACCAGTTGACTTACCTTGCATTGGGAGACTCCTATACGATTGGGGAGCAAGTAAGCCCAAATGAAAGTTTTCCTTATCAGTTAAGGGCAAAGCTGAATAAACAATCCATCAACTTAGCTATACCTCAAATTATTGCGACAACAGGCTGGACTACCGGAGAACTCATTGCTGGAATTAAAGCAGAAACGACTGCGCCGAAATATGATCTGGTTACCCTGTTAATTGGCGTTAATAATCAATACAGGGGTAATTCAATAGCTGTTTACCGTACAGAGTTTCAGGAACTGCTTAAAACTGCCATTAGCTTTGCAGGTGGAAATGCAGCACATGTATTTGTAGTCTCCATACCAGACTGGGGCGCTACACCTTTTGGGGCGCAAAGCGGGAGAGACGTCAAAACTATTGCTAAAGAAATAGATGCTTTCAATGCGGTCAATAAAGAGGAGGCATTAAAAGCGGGAATAAATTATACCGATATCACGCCCGGTTCGAGAAATGCATCAGCAGATGCCTCACTGGTTGCGGGTGACGGGCTTCATCCTTCCGGAAAAATGTATAAAGAATGGGTCGATAGTCTCAGCCCATCCATTCTTAAAACATTTAAATAATTAACATTCTGGTAAGCTGATAGGGATATTGGTTGCTAAACCACCATCCGAAGTCTCTTTATATTTAGAATTCATATCCAGGGCAGTTTCCCACATGGTGTTTACAACTGCACCTAAACTTACTTTTGCTTTATCAGGATTGCTTTGTAAAGCCAGCTGACTTGCAGTAATAGCTTTAATCGCGCCCATCGTATTCCTTTCAATACAAGGAATCTGTACCAGGCCACCAATAGGGTCGCAGGTTAAGCCCAAATGATGTTCCATGGCAATTTCTGCAGCCATCATCACTTGTCGCTGAGAACCGCCCATACATTCTGTTAATGCGGCTGCGGCCATGGCAGAAGAAACGCCTATTTCGGCCTGACACCCACCCATTGCAGCTGATATTGTTGCGCCTTTCTTGAAAATACTCCCTATTTCGGAAGCACAGGCAATAAACCGGATTATTTTTTCTTCATCAAAACCATCACAGAATGCGATATAATATTGTAGTACTGCCGGAATTACACCTGCAGCACCATTGGTTGGTGCAGTCACTACACGGCCAAATGAAGCATTTTCTTCATTCACTGCCAGCGCAAAACAGCTCACCCAGTCTAAAGTATAATGAAAACTGTTCCCTCCAGCTCTGATCGCGTTAATCCAGCTTTCATAATCTGTATAAGGCCTGTTTCCGATCAGTCTTTTATTTAAAGCAGAAGCTCTGCGGCCTACATTTAATCCTCCCGGTAAAAAGCCACCTGTATGACAACCACGGAAAGTACATTCTTTCATGACTTTGAAGTGCTGCAGAATGCCTTTTTTAGTTTCAGCTTCGGTGCGCCACATCAGTTCATTTTCCATGACCACCTCAGAAACTTTTAAACCTGTAGTGAGGCACCAGTGCAGTAAATCACCGGCAATTTCAATAGGGAATGGCAATTCTACCTGTTCTTTATCACTGCCGGTTTCGCCTTCTTTGACGACAAAACCACCGCCAATAGAATAATAGGTTTCAGAAAATGCAGTCCCATTAGTGAGGAAGGCCTGGAAAGTAACTGCATTAGGGTGAAATGGCAGGCTTTCATTGAATAAGAAAATCAGGTCATCTGTATAACTAAAAGAGATCTGATGGCTGCCTGCAAGTAATAACTGCTGTTCACTTTTAATAGAGGCAATGGTAGAATCAATCGCATTCACATCGAAAGTTACAGGGTCGGCACCCACCATACCCAATAAAATAGCGATATCAGTACCGTGACCATGACCTGTTTTAGCAAGAGAACCATAAAGCAATATTTTTATCTGTTCTACACCGTCCAGCAGATTTTTGCTGGCTAAGGAAGCTGTGAACTGCTGTGCTGCCCTCCAGGGTCCAAGGGTGTGTGAACTTGACGGGCCTATCCCGATTTTAAAAATATCGAATACGGAGATTTGTTCTCTATGCATAGTGCAAAGCTAAATAGTTTAGGGTAATTAAGGGAGGTTAGAATTGAAATTCAAGAATTTTTTCATCCTGCAGCATATGGTCCACAAATAGTTTGTGGCTTTTCTGGCTTCCTGCAGCAATCCAGGTACCGCTGATAATCCCTTCACAGAGATTTTGCGGTCCGCGGCTTAACTTTAAGCCAGCAATTTTAAAATGCTCTTCATAGCTGTCCAGACCTTCATCTTCATACTTTTTGACAATTTTATATACTCTGGAAGTGGATCTTTTTTGTACAAAGTCTTCTACATAGGGGAACAGGATCAGTGCAAGCAAAACTACGATAGTTACTCCAATAGCCTGTTCACTATAGCCAGCGCCAATAGCCATCCCGATGGCGGCTACAATCCAGATTACACAGGCGGTAGTTAAGCCCCTGACATGGTTGTCTTCTTTGAAGATAACTCCTGCACCCAGAAAACCTATACCTGTAACAATGTTAGAAGCAATACGATCCTGACTGCTTAAGCCTATTTTAACAGATAAAACTGTAAATAGCGTAGAGCCAAGACCAATCATAATCATGGTTTTCAGTCCGGCCTGTTTAGCCCTTAACTCACGCTCAAAACCAATGAAACCACAAAGTAAGATGGCCAGTAAAAATTTATATACTTCACTTTGGGTAAGAAAGTGATTACCCTCAATTAATTGTTCCATTGTCTTTAACAAGCTGGCTGAAATTTCAAAATCTTATAAAGATAATGAAAGAATTTCAGATAGTTTAATAGAAGTCATAACACCTTAAACCATTAAATTTATTATAGTTGGAACTATTGGGGAAATATTTTTGATAACCGACACTGGCTTCTGTGGTTCCATTGGTATTGGTATAATTGATTTTTGATGTGGTTGCATCATGGCTGACCCCCAGTCTTAGTTTTTCTCCGTTTTCACGACCGGTGAAGATGTCAAAGATCAGTGAAACCACAATAGCATCAGGCCCGCCCTCACCGGCAGTACGATACCACAAGCCAGAATTCAGTCCCTTATGTTTAAACTGCATACCTGCACTCATAGAAGATACATTGCCCTGTTTATAATAAACGACGGATGGAATGAGGTAAGAGGCTTCATCTGCACCATAAGTATAGTTTTGCGTTAAAGCGATCCGGTAACTGGCATAACCTGTAAGCCGCCTGGGGAGCTTGGCCTGCGCACCACTAAAAGACTCATCAGGCTGGTTAATATGATACATGGCAGTGCCTGCCATGAAATTTCTATAAACCAGGTTTATTCCTGCAGCGGGGTCAAAGTAAAACCGATGTGCCTGATCGGGCGGTTGTGCCGAACTGATACTGCCCGGAATATAACCCAGCCGGTTATCAATCTGATCTGAGAACACCAGTTTGTTCCAGTCGATCTGTCTGCTGGTAAAACCAGCCTGTATGCCAAAGGATAAGACAAAATCATCAGCTCCTACACTATAAGAGTAAGTGGCTGCTATATTGTTCTTAACCAGAAAGGCAGTTCCTTCCGAACTTCGGTTGAATTGCAAGCCTACACCACCGCCAAAGCGGGGGATATTCAGGTCAGCAGAGGCGTTGATATAAGATAGTGTACCATTTAATCCGGTCCACTGATTTCTATAGACCATATTCATCCTGATATCACCTTCAAATTGTCCGGTCAGCGATGGGTTGAGATATAATGGCGCATTAAAAAATTGAGAATAGATATGGTCCTGGGCCAAAGCAGCAGTAATTGATCCGGCAGAAAAACAGAGCAGCAATATACATTTGGAGAGTGTTTTCATTTTCTGGTTATCGGATCAAGTGAATAATTCCTGTTCTTTTTGGTGCTGAAGAGTCATAAGTCATCCCCTTCCATTCAGTACCATTAATCATCTCGACATCAATCTTCCAGAAGTATACGCCTTGTGGGACGGGTGTTCCGTTGAAAATACCATCCCAGCCTTCAGCCGGCCGGCCTTCGTCAAGTTTTGTGGTTTCCCAGAGATCCTGGCCCCATTTGTTAAAAATGCTCATCTTCCATTGCTTAATCCCCGATCCTTTAGCCTTAAAGACCCTGAGTTCAGGAGTTTCACTTCCTGGCATAAATGAATTGGGCAGATATAAATATCCTGGTACACCAGCTATAGTTACCTTTTTAAAAGTACTGGTAAAACATCCCTGCTGATTACTGACTCTTAAGGTAACCACATAGGTCCCTGTATCCGGATAAGTATGTGAAGGGTTCTTTAGAGCAGAAGATTGTTTGTCGCCAAAATCCCATGACCAGGTTCCGGGGTTTCCGGTACTCTCATCCTGAAAATTGAATGTATAATCGGGAATGCTGATCAGTGTTGAAGGCAAAACGTTGAACCGGGCAATAGGTGGGGGGACGATATGGATATATTCGTTCATGACCAGCATATTCGTACAGCCTAAAGTATTGGTTGCCTGTAAGGTGACTGTATAAAACTCCTGCTGTCCGTTAAAGATATGTTTAGGTTCAAATTCGGCGGAGGTAGTGCCATCACCAAAATCCCATAGATAGCTAATCCCGCCCGTACTTGTGTTCTTAAACTGAACCATCAGCCCCGGGCAACCCAGTGTTGCATCTGCCGAGAAGGTAACCGCTGGTTGCGGGAGCACTTTAATCGTTTCGGTAGTTGTGGTGTCAGAGCAGCCATTGGAAGCCGTTAGTGTAACGGTAAAGGTTCCTGAGGTCGTAAAAGTATGGGTAATAACTTCTGGCGCAGTTCTGGTTACCAGTGTGCTCCCATCTCCAAAGTCATATTTAAAGTTGCCTGCCCCTTTGCTGTTGTTATAGAAATTAACTTTCAGCGGTGCACAGCCTTGTTTTTCATCTGCATTCACTACTAATTCCGGTAAAATGGTATTTGGGGATACACGGATGGTATAAGAGCTCTCCTGGCTGCCACAATCATTTTTGGCCAGCATTTTAACCACATAATCTTTTACAGCTCCGGTGATATAGGTATGCGTTACTGATGATTTATCAGTTTTTGTTAATAAAGTACCATCTCCGAAATCATAATAATAGGTGTTTGTTCCTCCCGGTGAGGTGTTGGTAAAAGTCACTTTCATTGGGGAGCAGCCTGTCGTTTTATCGGGAGAAAAAACCGACACCGGCTGCGCTTTAACAAATACACTATTGACTACCGTAGTTACCCCGCAAGAAGTCGTTGCGGTCAGCGAGACATTATACGTGGTATCTTTGCCCAGCGGATCAGGTAAAAAAGTAATCTGGCCCGGCATTACCTGTGTTGTGGTGATCCCATTTCCAAAGTCCCATTTAAAGGTCGCATTGGTTAAAGAAGTAGAGGTATTGATGAAATTGACTTTCAATGGACCACAGCCTTCTTTTGCACTCTGCGTAAAAGCCGGGACAACATTTTCTATCGTACTGAATGTATGGCTGAATTCATCTTGCGTACAACCCAGGCTGCTGGTTACAACCAATTTAATAATCACGGTGGCGTTGCTGTTTTTCATCGTATAACCGGGGAAATTCACACCGGTTCCAAGAAGCGTATTATCAGCATACCAGGTATAGGTATCATTGCGGTCGGGATAAGGAACAGCCTTAAGATCTAAAACAAAAGGGATACAGCCGTTATCTGCTGTAAAAGTATACACTGCTTTAGCATTTGGTTTGATCGTAATTTGAACAGAAGGACTAATACTCTTTAAAGCACCGTTACAGGCTTGCGTGCTTACTTTGCGTCTGTAATAAGTCGTTGTTGTTAATGCTCCCGGACTATAATCCGGGAATACAGCGCCACTGATTTCCGTCCAGGTTATATTATCGGTACCAGATTCCCACTGGTAATTGAAATGACCGTCAGATCCTGCCGGAATATTGCCGGCCAGCGGAACAGGGGCATTGCCTGTACAAATCGTCTGAGCCGTAGCAATCGTATTGCCGGTAATTGGAGGTTGTGCAGTAATGCTGATGCTATTACTTATTTTCGGACAGGGGCCGCTGGTTACTGTTCTTCTGAAGCTTAAAGTTTTGAGCAATTGGAAATTCAGGTCCTTCTGGGTTTGTCCGTCAATTAATGTCCATGTAGTTCCGTTATCCGTACTGCTTTCCCAGCCATAAGTATAAGTCCCATTGCCACCTGTTGGTATGTCTCCTGTAATTGTAATATTTTGCCCATTACAAACCTCTGTACTGTTACTGGTAATGGTATTGCTGATTGGAAGGAGGTTGGTGACCGTTACCTCCGCATAAGTTGGTGTGCAATTGGGTGCCCCTTTGATAGTCCATCTTAAAACATAAGTCTGTCCTGCGGTTAATCCGGTAATGGTAGTCAGCGGGTTTGATGGGTCAGTAATGACGGGTGTTCCTGAAACAGCTGACCACAGGCCGGTCTCCGTGGCTTTTGGGCTGTTTGCTGACAGTGTTGTACTCCGCTGATCACATAAAGTTTGTGCAGGTCCGGCGCTGGCAATGGTAATTGCCGGATCCACTTTTACGGTTACAGTGACTGGGGTACCCTGGCAGCCAGTTGCAGAAACAGGGGTAATTATATAGGTAACAGTCCCCTGTACAGCACTGCTGTTTACTAAAATATCATTGATAGCGGTCAGGGCAGCGGGAACAGGCTGGCTGGTATTTCCACTGATACCCGCAGAGGCCGTGCTTGTCCAGGTATATTTTGTGTTGGTAATTGTTGAACTCAGGGTAATCCCAGCCTGCTCATTACCGCAAACCGTAGGTTGTGCTGTAACAGCAGTGGCCACAGGAATTGGTGTAACAGTTACAGTGAAGGTATAGGGGACGCCATCGCATCCATTGCTCTTGGGTGTAATCGTATAAACGACTATCGTATTGACTGTCGCATTTGTATTCGTAATGACCTCATTGATGGGGCCTGTTCCGGTAGCTGAGAAGCCGGTAGCAAAACCATCAGCATTTACTGCTGTCCAGCTAAAGCTACTTCCTGCTACACTGGATGAAGGGTTATGAAACGCGCTTTGACCAGAACAGATATTCTGTGTCACATTTGTACCCGTATTATTTGGTAAGATTTGAACAGTCAGATTGGCCTCGACCTGTGCACAGGGTGCAGGAAGGCCGGTTTTGACCCTTAAAATCAAAATTGCGGCCCCGGCAATACGTTCGGCAGCTGTAGGGGTATAAGTTGTAGTCAGGCTCCCGGGGGCAGAGAAAACACCTCCATTACCAACCCATTCAAACTGAGTATCCGGGCTGCTATCTGCAATACTACCCTGTAAACTGATTGCCGCATTATAACAGATGGGATTAGACGGCGTTGTTATCGCTGGTACCGGAGATTTTGAAAGCGTAATATTTTGTGTTTTTGTTATAGTGCCGCAATTGTTTTTGTGGGTCAGTGTGATTGTATAGGCTGCATAATCAGTAAAGTTGATGGTCGGATATTTTGTGGATGCTCCATCAGGAGCAACGAAATTAAAGGCGCCTCCGCTAACCGTCCAGTTATAAGTTCCGGTTATTTCATCAGCAGTACCGCTTAAAGTGGTCTGGGTGGGCCCGGCGGTAGGATTAAAAGTGTAATTGCCAGTGGCGCAAAGTTTAACATCCGGCGATAGGGACGCCTGGGGCTGTGTATTGACTACAACCTTTTGCGAAGGGCTGGTTACCGAGCAGGTCCCGGTCTGAATGGCAAGGGTGATATTATAAATTCCAATTTGAGTAAATTTAAATTGCGGGGTAACACTATGCGGATCAAAAGTAACACCTGTTGCAGGGCTAACCGTCCAGGTATAAACAGGAGCAGCAGCCGGGCAGGTATTATCCAGTACAGAAGTATTCACAGGAGTTAGAGTTCCGGGTGTCAGACAAATGGGTGAACTTCCTAAATCAAAGGCTGGTTTTGGAGGGTCCT
Source organism: Pedobacter cryoconitis (assembly GCF_014200605.1). Taxonomy (GTDB): domain Bacteria; phylum Bacteroidota; class Bacteroidia; order Sphingobacteriales; family Sphingobacteriaceae; genus Pedobacter; species Pedobacter cryoconitis_B. The sequence continues at coordinate 440,443 of NZ_JACHCE010000002.1, forward strand.
GTACACAGACAACCTGTTCTGCATCGTCCGGCTGACAGTTGCCGGCACTCTTTGCAGAAAGCCGTATTTTATGTGTGCCTTTAGTGGTGAATACAATATCCGGAATAAAAGAGAATGGTTTATCCACAGCAACGGCAACGCCATCTGCATACCAGGTATAGAATATCTGGTTGTCAGTACAGCCCGAAGAGTTTACATTTGGATTTTGCCCGGCAGTTGACTGATTCGTTACTGTGATATGATCTCCAAGGCAAGCTACCCCCGGTGCGCTGAATTGGTTCATGGGTCTGGATACTACCCTTGCTGTTGTAGAAATAGGCGTGCCGATCGCTCCGCAATAAGGACTGTAAACACCGACATTGATTCCGAAAGCATTATAAGTAGTACTATTGCCTGTTGTATAAGTAAATCCGCAGGATGATTTGGAGAAAGTATGCTGTACCTTATTGTTATTGGATTTGATATCACAAATTGTATACTCATCCGATTTCCCATCCCCCCAGTCTATTCTGTAAGTATTACCCGGAAAATTTGCTGCGATACCAGTTTGCTGATTAACCTCTACACCATATTCAAAAGAACCAATAGGATAACAGACCGTATTGCTGCTGGTAGTTGTAAATGCTGTTACTGCGAGATTATTAATTAAGAAGTAGGCCTGCGTAGCTACCGTTCCATCAGGCGTGGTTGCCTTGACAAAAATAGTATAGTGCGCCTGATTTGCTTTAAAAACATTGGTAGTGGTGGCTGCGGAGTAAGTCAGTACAACCGGTGCCCCTGGATTTAATTCGTTGTTAATCGTTGCAGTTACCTGGTTAGTGCCAGATACATTGGTGAGGTTGAAATCGGTATTGTTTGCGCTGTTACAGGAACCAAAAGTTACCGGATTGTTGCTAATGGTAGAGGCGACACTGTTCAGCCCTGCTGTAACAGGTGTTCCTGCCCTGATTTCAAAAGGAATTGACAAATCGGATACTAAAGCAGGGGTTGAAGATTTAATTCTTACTTTATAGCCTGTGCCGGCGGGGGTGCCAGCTGGTATCAGTCCATTGACAAAAGTAGAATAGAAGCCATTGTAAGAACCAATGTTAATTTCATTGCCGCCAGGGTTAACTAAATACAGGTTAAACGTATTACCGATCCTGATGCAGCTGCCATCTCCAATAGTAAAAGTGGCACTGAGGCTTGAACCGGGCGTATAAGGTCCGGCATCCACCATTCCAATCGTTAGCTGAGCATTGGAATGAAAGGATATAATATTAAGGAAGAGAGCGAAAAAGACAGTTAGAATTTTCCTCATATTGTATCGGTATATCAATTTAGAAAATAGAATCTAATTTTCCAAGTATCTGCCTAACAACGAGTTGAAATTTCTAAAACATAAAAAACCTCCAGTTTTTAGACTGGAGGTTTTAATTAGTGATTAACAGAATTGACTTACATCATTCCGCCCATTCCACCGCCACCCATTGGAGGCATAGCAGAACCACCTGTATTTTCTTCAGGATCATCAGCTAATACACATTCTGTTGTTAACAACATTGCTGCGATAGAAGCTGCGTTTTCTAAAGCTACACGACCAACTTTAGTTGGATCGATAACACCTGCACTGATTAAGTTTTCATAAACATCAGTACGGGCATTGTAACCGAAATCACCTTTACCTTCTTTAACTTTTTGAACTACGATTGAACCTTCAATACCTGCGTTCTGGCAGATTTGACGTAATGGCTCTTCGATAGCGCGTTTAACGATTGCGATACCAGTAGTTTCGTCTTCGTTAGATCCTTTCATGCCTTCTAATGCTTCGATAGCACGGATGAAAGCAACACCACCACCAGCAACAATACCTTCTTCAACAGCCGCACGGGTTGCATGTAAAGCATCATCAACACGGTCTTTTTTCTCTTTCATTTCAACTTCAGAAGCTGCACCTACATAAAGAACTGCAACACCGCCAGCTAATTTAGCTAAACGCTCCTGTAATTTCTCTCTGTCGTAATCAGAAGTAGTCGTTTCGATCTGAGCTTTGATCTGGTTAACACGTGCTTTGATATCATCAGATGAACCAGCACCGTTAATTATAGTAGTATTGTCTTTATCAACAACGATTTTCTCAGCAGTACCTAAATAAGTAAGGTCAGCGTTTTCTAATTTGTAACCTCTTTCTTCAGAAATTACAGTACCACCTGTTAAGATAGCAAGATCTTCTAACATTGCTTTTCTACGGTCACCAAAACCTGGAGCTTTAACAGCAACAACTTTCAGGGAACCACGGATTTTATTTACTACTAAAGTAGCTAAAGCCTCACCATCTAAATCTTCAGCGATGATTAATAATGGTTTACCAGTTTGAACTTGTTTCTCTAAAATTGGCAACAATTCTTTCATGTTGCTGATTTTTTTGTCATAGATCAAAATGTAAGCGTTTTCTAATTCCGCTTCCATTTTATCAGCATTAGTTACAAAGTATGGAGACAAATAACCACGGTCAAATTGCATACCTTCAACTGTTTTTACTTCAGTTTCAGTACCTTTTGCTTCTTCTACAGTGATTACACCATCTTTACCTACTTTACCCATTGCCTCAGCAATCAGTGCACCGATTACTTCATCATTGTTTGCAGAGATAGACGCAACCTGTTTGATTTTGTTGTTGTCTTCACCAACAGTTTGAGACTGAGCTTTTAAGTTTGCTACAATTGCAGTAACAGCTTTATCGATACCACGTTTCAAATCCATTGGATTTGCACCAGCAGCAACGTTTTTAATACCCGCTGTAACGATCGCCTGAGCCAATACAGTTGCAGTTGTTGTTCCGTCACCTGCGATATCTGCAGTTTTAGAAGCAACTTCTTTAACCATTTGAGCACCCATGTTTTCGATTGGGTCTTTTAATTCAATTTCTTTTGCTACAGTAACACCATCTTTAGTGATAGCTGGTGAACCGAATTTTTTATCAATAATTACGTTACGTCCTTTTGGACCTAAGGTTACTTTTACTGCATTAGCCAAAGTATCAACTCCTCTTTTCAGGGCGTCACGGGCTTCTACGTTATATTTTACTTGCTTTGCCATTTGTCAAATTTTTTTTAATATTTGGTGGGTTTCGCCGGAATTAAGCCAGCAATTAAAGAACTGCGTAAAGATCAGTCTCACGCATAATAAGATACTCTTTACCTTCAAAAGTAATTTCAGTACCTCCGTATTTGCCATATAAAACTACATCACCAACCTTAACGCTCAATGGTACTAAGTTTCCAGTTAACTCTGCATATTTACCAGGGCCAACTGCAACTACTGTTCCTTGCTGAGGTTTTTCTTTAGCTGTATCCGGGATATAAATACCCGAAGCAGTTTTTTCTTCGGCAGGAGCAGCTTCAACAACTACTCTATCTGCAATGGGTTTAATGTTTAAAGCCATAACTTAATTATTGTTTTAATTTAAAGGTTAACGTATAAATTCTATAATAACGTTAAAGGCACATCAGTTTTTATGCCAAGGACCTTTGGGTTGCCAAATTTACACAGGCTTGTCAGCTAATAGATTAAGCACCTATTTTTTTTGTGTCAGACTGGCAGGGATAAAACGAAAGAAGCCCGTCAGAAATATTTCTGACGGGCTTCCCGGCTCAGGTAAATGAGCTTATTTTTTTGGTGCTTCCGGCGTAGTTGCAGGAGCAGGAGTTGTAGCTGGTTTTAAACCGCCGCCAATTGGTGAAGGTGTAGGAGTTTTATCCAATTGTTGCTGAATTTTAGAATCACCACCGCCAGTAGCTCCGGTTGATCCTGTTTTTCCAATAGCAGTAATTGCCAGGGAAACAACAACGATTAAAGTTAAAAGAACCCAGGTGCCTTTTTCAAGTACATCACCAGTACGTTGCACGCCGAACATATTGCTGCCCGATCCGCCTGTTGCCAGACCACCGCCTTTAGGATTTTGTATTAAAACAAACAGGCCTAATGCAACACAAATAATGATCAATAAAATAATTAAAAAAAGCATAGTATGTTAAAGGGTTAAATTTTCTTTTCTATAGATTGGATAAGGTCGGCAAAGTAACGTCTTTTTTCTGGAAACTTCAAACTTAATTTTTCATAAGTATCTATCGCCTTGTCGTAAAGCATTTGCTCGATGTAAATATTGGCCAGTGTTTCAGATACCAGGTCATTCTGATCTTCTGCACTTTTCTTGGCCTTGTTTTCATTATCGATCTGCTCTGCTTTAGGAGGCATAATCTGCGGATCGTTTTTGATAAAGCTTTCTATGATCTCAGCGTCTTTTGTTGCCGGTCTGTTTTCTTCTGTGTTTTCCAGTAAAGCGTCGCTTCCTGTCAGGTGGCTTTGTATATGGAAAATGTGCTCTACATATTGCTGCTGTAATTCCTGAGCATTATTCGTTTTAGGCAAAGCATAAGGCTGAAATATACTCTGATGCTCTTTCCTGGTTTTTGCCAGCCACCATAAAAAGGTGTAAGGCAGATTTTCATCATGGTAATTACTAATCTGGCTGGTCTCTGCTTCGGCTGCTGCCACTGATTCATGTTCTTCAATGACTGGTGCTGCTGCAACCTGATCTTCAGCCGCGTTTTCCTGCGGATCAGCAGCTTCGGTACTAAAGTTCTGTTCAAATGCGAAAAAATCTGTAGCAACAATGCTTTCGAATACAAAATCATCCTCCAGAGAATTTTTGCGTTCAGTGGTTTCCTGAGGCCTTAAGTTCTCAGCAGAATGCTCTGAATTTTTAAAAGGACGGTAATTGGTATGATCAGCTTCTGCAATTTCTTCATAAACCTGTTCCAGCTCATCAAAAGCTTCCTGCTCATTTTCTTCTCTTACACCAGGACAGCCATTGACAATCAGGAAATTTGTCTTTGCACGCTCTTTTTTAAACAGAAAGTGGTGCAATAAGGAGCCATGGGTATAGAGTGAAGCCTGAGCAAGCTGATTGGTGTCTTTTGCACGCTGCACATCCGCTTTAGCCAGTAATAAATGTAAAGGTTGATAATAAGGGTATACCTCCAACAAATTACTCAACATAGCAGAATGCTGCGGAGATACCTTTTGAGGGTCCGCAATTAATTCAGCAAGTTGTTGTTGTATGTCTTTATCCAGCTCCACGAGACTAAGTTAATAATTGAAATTCATTTTCATGAGTATAATAATTGTTTTACATCCGTTTCTTCCGGCACATTACCATTGCGCAAAAGCCCGGTTGAATATATCCTCACTAAGTTGAGCGATGATGTCCTTGTTTAACTGGTTCTGAACCGACTCTAAACTCTGTGACCCCATATTGAACTCTCTGAATTTTTCAAACGACTCTTCAAAACTTTGCTTAGGGCTCAGGTTGTTTGTGTATTTTACACTTACCCTGATCGTCAGTCTGTTTGCACCTGCGGTTGGTGCATTGTTGTTTTGCAGGGCGACTGGCTTGATATCGTAACCCGTAATTCTACCTTCAAAAATTGCATCAGCGTTATTTTGGGTAACAGCCAGGCGTGTCTGATTCCGGATACGCAGTTTTAATGCCTCAGTAAAATCGGCACTTAATGTTGGAATAACCAATGGGGCATTATTCTCAAAATAGGCTACGGTCACTGTTTTCATCTCTGCCGGAATCGAAGCTCCGTTTAATTTTACTGAACAGGAGTTCAACAAAGTGACTGCGGGAAGCAAAAGCAGTAAACATATTTTTTTTATCGGTGTAGATTGTTTCATCACTAATTTAAATTTAGTTCCTTGATTTTTCTATACAATGTACGTTCTGAAATCCCCAGTTCCTGGGCTGCAAATTTACGTTTGCCTTTATGCTTTTTAAGTGCTTTTTTAATCAGGTCAGACTCCTTGTCAATCAGAGAAAGTGATTCTTCCACCTCTTCTGCGTCATGCGTGTAGTTATAATCGACAGGTGTGTTTTGCGGAGACTTTTTAATGGTGAAAGTAGATTCATTGTTGACCGTCTGATCTACTTCCTGGTAAAGCTGATTGATATAATGCGGGTTCTCTTCCATAATATGTGAAGTATTTCCACCACTCTGAATAATCTCAGCAACCAGTTTTTTAAGATCCATCATATCCTTTTTCATATCGAAAAGGACTTTATAAAGGATATCTCTTTCAGAAAAATCTTCTTTATTATTTCCATTTAAAGCCACCGGCAAATTGCTGCCGCCTTCATTCGGAATATAATTCAATAAAGCACCAGCTGTTACATTGCGGTCTTTCTCCAGGACACAAATCTGCTCTGCAATATTTTTAAGCTGTCTTACGTTTCCAGGCCAGCTGTAATTACTCAGCATTTGTATCGCATCCGGTTCCAGGTGGATACCCGGACTGCGGTATTTATCACTGAAATCGGCCGAAAACTTTCTGAACAGCAGGAAGATATCTTCCTTACGTTCATGTAAAGCAGGGATACGCAAAGGGACAGTGTTCAAACGATAATATAAATCCTCACGGAACTTACCAGATTTTACCCTGTTGTATACATCTACGTTTGTTGCTGCAATAATACGGACATCAGTCTTCTGTACTTTAGAAGAACCTACACGTAAGTATTCGCCGCTTTCTAATATCCTTAATAAACGTGCCTGCGTGCCTAAAGGCAGTTCTGCAACCTCATCTAAAAAGATTGTACCTCCATTCGCAACCTCAAAATATCCTTTACGGGCTTCATGTGCACCTGTAAAAGAGCCTTTCTCATGTCCGAACAATTCTGAATCTATTGTGCCTTCCGGAATTGCACCACAGTTTACGGCAATAAAAGCACCATGTTTACGGGTGCTCATCTGATGGATAATGTGTGAAAAGACTTCCTTTCCACTACCACTTTCCCCAGTAATTAATACCGACATATCCGTTGGTGCTACTTGTCTGGCAATATCAATAGCACGGTTTAAAAGTGGGGAACCACCAATAATACCAAATCGGTTTTTAATATCTTGTACGTCCAAAATAATTTATATTTAAATATTCATCAGTATAAAATTGTCTTTTAACTGGTTCACCAGGATGTATTTTCTTCTAATCTGTAATTCTGCCCAGTAATGTTGCTGATGTACAACGTTCAATAATGACGTTTACATATTGCCCTGGTCTAACATTTTCTACTGCAGGGAATACAATCATTGCATTCTGGTCATTTCTGCCACAAAGATCTTTGTCAGATTTTTTAGAGAAACCTTCTACCAGAATCCTAACGGTCTTTCCTACAGACTTTTCTAATCTGTAATGAGAAGTGGCCTGTTGTTTTAACAGAATTTCCTGTAAACGGCGTTTTTTCACGTCTTCGGGAATATCATCTTCCAGTTTTCTTGCTGCCATTGTGCCTGGTCTTTCAGAATAACTGAAACAGAAAGCGAAATCATAGCGTACATAATCCATCATGCTCAATGTTTCCTGATGCTCTTCTTCAGTTTCTGTGCAGAAACCTGCAATAATATCTGTAGAAATTGCGCAATCAGGAATAATATTTCTGATCGCATCTATCCGGTTGATGTACCATTCACGTGTATAAGTACGGTTCATCAGTTCCAATATCCTTGTATTGCCCGATTGTACAGGCAAGTGGATATTGTTACAGATGTTATCATACTTTTTAATGGTATATAATACTTCGTCTGTAATATCTTTAGGATGAGAAGTAGAGAAACGTACACGCAGTTCAGGACTTATCAAAGCTACTTTTTCCAATAACTGGGCAAAGTTAACCATGATCTCTGCTCCATCTTCTGCTTCTTCCTTACCTTTCCATTTGTAAGAGTCAACATTCTGTCCAAGCAAAGTCACCTCTTTATAACCGCGGTCATGCAGGTCCTGCGCTTCGGCCAGAATAGAATGCGGATCACGGCTGCGTTCACGTCCCCTTGTAAAAGGGACTACGCAGAAAGAGCACATATTATCACAACCACGCATAATGGAAATGAAAGCAGTAATGCCGTTTCCATTTAAACGGACAGGGCTGATATCTGCATAAGTCTCTTCTCTTGATAATAAAACATTAATAGCTTTCTGACCTTCACCCACCTGTTCTATCAGCTGTGGCAAATCACGGTAAGCATCAGGTCCTACAACCATATCTACCAATTTCTCTTCTTCAAGGAATTTAGATTTCAAACGTTCAGCCATGCAGCCTAAAACCCCGACAATTAGTTTAGGATTTTTACGTTTTTCTATACCAAACTGTGATAACCGGTTACGGACACGCTGTTCTGCATTTTCCCTGATTGAGCAGGTATTGATAAATATTGCATCTGCTTCCTGATAATTACCTGTAGTTTCAAAACCCTGATCTAATAGGATTGAAGCAACGATTTCACTATCAGCGAAGTTCATCTGGCAACCATAACTTTCAATATATAGCTTTCTGGCATTAAGCAGTTTTGGGGCATCAACAATCAGAGCTTCACCCTGGCGCCCTTCATCATGTGTTTTGTCTGTTAGCTGTAAATCGATCATAAATGGTAACATTCTTAAGGGGACAAAAATACTAAATTTAATTTATAAATGACAAATTGGCAGAATTTAAATAGGAGGGGCAGGCTAAATTATTACCCCCTGTAAACATATAACCGGGTCTTACCCGTTTCAAATATCGAAAACATTATATAGTCCTGATTGTAATCTTAAGGAAAAGATATAAATATGACAGACAAAAGATCAGGGAATAAAAAGATATGGAAATGGATAGCTGCAGTGGTTATCACCCTGGCTGTCATTGTTGGCGGTGCTGCTCTTTACCTCAGTCTGAGCTGGAAGCCGATACTTACAAAGAAGATTAAAGAAGTCGTTTATAAAGGATCGGAACATTTGTATCGAATTGATTTTAAGGATCTTCATTTGAATTTGCTTTCGGGCAGTCTGACCGCCGACAGTATTTTACTCGCTCCTGATACCGCTGTTTTTAATGCAAGAAAGAAAATCGGGACTGCACCAACACACTTATTTCAGGTTAAACTGGCCCGGTTAAGGCTGCGCCGGATAGGGATATTTAAAGTCTATTTTCAAAAAGAGATAGATATGAATGATATCATTCTTGAAAATCCTTCGATCAACATGATCTATAATAAGGTTTATAAAAAGCCGGATACGGTTAAAGATGAACGCAGTCTTTATGAGCGGATCTCAAAAACACTGGCGTCCGTTCATATCAGGGGAATTAAGATTGCAGATGCCGATTTTGATTATATTGATGGGGCAACCGGCCGTTTGCTTAACTCGGTAAAACATCTTAACCTGCAGATCAGGGATTTCAGACTGGATGCGCATGCGGAAGATGATACCACAAGATTTTATTATACTAAAGATGTTTCCTTTGAACTTGCAGGATATCATTCCTTATCAAAAGATAAGCTTTATACGATGAAAGCTGATACCGTTACCGGATCTGCAACAGGCAAAATAATTCGTGTTAAAGGATTTAAAGTAATCCCGATGTACCCTGACCTTGCTTTTAGCAGGAAACTAAAGACTCAGAAAGATCGTTACGACCTGGTCTTTGGACAGATCAGCTTCAAAGGACTTGACTTTATGAAATTTAATACTGATGGTATAATCCATGCACAGAGTTTGAAAATTGAGGATACAGAAGCTAAAGTCTTTATGAACCGGGAAATGCCCCCCGGCCATGCAAATAAAGGGAACAATTTCCCGCATATGGCATTACAGCGATTGTCTTTGCCGGTTACAATCGATACACTCAGGTTAAAAAAGGTGAATGTTGCTTATACAGAGTATAATCCAATAGCGCAGCAACGCGGAACAGTGAATATTGATCATTTGAATGGAAATGTGTTGAATGTGACGAATGATTCCTTATCTCTCGTTAAAAATCATTATGCTGTGGCAGATCTGAATGCCTTGTTAATTAAGGCTGCACAGCTGCATATCCTGATTAATTTTAACCTGTCTTCTAAAATTGGTGCATTTACTTTCAAAGGCAATATCGGGAAACTGGATATGGTCAAATTAAACCCGCTGGCCAAACCACTGGGAATGGTAGAGATTGAAACAGGAAACATACAGAAAATAGATTTTCAGGTCGCTGCGAACGAAAAAGGTTCTGATGGAATTATGCACCTGCATTATACTGATCTGAAAGTGAAGCTGCTTAAAGAGGGGGAAGATGGGAAGCCAGCTAAAAAGAAAGGGTTACTTTCTTTCCTGGCCAATACATTGATTATTAAAGATGCAAACCCTTCTAAAGGAGGTGCATTGCGAACAGCTAAAATTCATTTTGAGCGTCCTGCTGGTGCCTCTTTTTTCAACTTGTTATGGAAAAGTGTTTTTGTCGGTATGCGTGAAACGGTTGGTTTAGGAATAATCCCGATGCAGAGTCCTGAAAAAGGCAGAACAGAAGTTGTCCGCAAAATGAAGGAACGTAAGGAGAAAACAGCTGAAAGGAAGCAGCAGAGCAAAGAAAAAGGAAAATGATTTTGTTTTATAGCATGGTTAAAAAACGTATATTGGAAGAGTCTGTCCGAAATTTAAACAGGCTATAATTTTATTCTCAGGTTAGGCATGATTGGAAAAACCCGAAAAGCATTTACGGTATTTAAGTGGGTTGCCGGAGTCATGTTTCTGCTGTTTGTCGCAGCAGATGCGATGTCCTGGTATCTTAGTGTGAAACTAAGGCCCGTTATTACAAAAGAATTAAAAGATCTGGTGCTGAATGCCACAGATAGTTTATATCGTATTGAGTTTACCAGGGTAAATACTAATTTCCTGCTGGGAAATGCTTCTGTCAGTGATGTAAAGATTATTCCTGATACCAATATTTTCAATAAGCTGATTACCCTGAAGCGCGCACCGAATAATATTTATGAAGTAAGCCTGAATAAACTGACCATCCGGAATTTTCATCCATGGAGGATTTACAGGGACAAAAAGCTGAATGTCGGCCAGCTTTTATTTGAACACCCCAAAGTTGTAATGATCAATAAACAGTTTGATTTTAATGAAAACAGACCTCCAAGACCAAATAAATCACCTTTTGAATATATCTCTAAATTTCTGAAAGAGGTAAGTGTCGATCAGATCAACCTGAAAGATGTGAGCTTCAAATATGTCAATAAGAATGACGCTATACCAGAGGTTGATTCTGTCAATAAACTGGATATTACACTTAAAGACTGGCTGATTGATGAAAAGTCAGCGACAGATCCATCCCGCATTTATTTGTTAAAAGATGTGCTGATTGATTTAAATGATTATCAGTTCGCAACGCCCGATAGTTTATATTATGTCCAGCTGAATGAACTTTCTTTTGCTGCATCTACAGGGAGATTGAATATTAAAAAATTCGGTGTGGTTCCAAGATATTCTGAGATGGATTTCGGACGTAAAGTTGGGTTCTCTAAAGAACGTTTTAATATTCAGCTGAGCGATATTAATCTGAATGGTATTGATCTGCCTTTGTATGTAAAAAAACAGGAGTTAGCCGCCAATGAAATGAATATCGCCAATGGTTATGTATCGGTATTTAATAACAATGACCTCCCTGCGCGTGGTGTAGTACGGATGGGTAAGTTCCCGCATCAGCTTTTACAGCTGGTCAAAGCACCACTGACGGTAAAGAAGTTGAATTTGAGTGATGTGGATATCAGCTATGCTGAATATGATGGAGATAGCAAGCAAAAAGGAACGATCACGTTTGAAAAGACCTCAGGAACGATTTTGAATGTGACGAATGAACAAAAGGTGAAGGCGAAGAATCCTTTTATGATAGCAGACCTGAATACATATATGATGGGACAGGGGAAACTGATGGTTAATTTTAAGTTTGATCTGAATGCTAAGAATGGTGCTTTTTCTTATCGGGGTGAACTGACTAATCTGGATGGAAAAGTGCTGAACAGGATTACTAAACCTTTAGGGATGTTACAGGTGAATAGTGGTGTGGCTAAGAAGTTGAGTTTTAATGTTATTGCTGATGAAGCTAAAGCGAGTGGAGATCTGAGCTTTCAATATCATGATCTGTCAATTGGTTTGCTGAAAAAGGTAGAGGGCAAAAACAGATTGGTTAAATTAGGATTGTTTTCTATGCTGGCAAATTCTCTGGTTATCAGACCGGATAATCCTGACGGGAAAGGGAAAATGGTTTCTGCCGCTATATATTTTCAAAGAGACCCGACAAATTCTTTTTTTAGCTTTATCTGGAAGACCCTGCTGCAGGGGATTAAGTATACGGTTGGGTTGACGCCAGAGAAACAGGCGGAAATTGATGGGCAGATTGCAAAGTTTGAGAAAATGAAGAAGGATAGGGAGTTGAGGAGAGAGGCAAGGAGGAGGCGTCAATTAAAAAAATAGTTTAGACCACATTCCGGCTTCGTCCCCCTGAAGAGGGGAACAGCTATGCCGGAATGTGGTCTAAACTATTTTTTTTCGTGCAACACCATGGTTGATGTGTTATGTGATGGTGCGTTAGTTGTTTACTTGATAGTGCCTTAGTTGGATTATTTGATGGCGCCTTAGTTATTTGCTTGATAGTGCCTTAGTTGAATTATTTGATGAAGCCTTTTGTTTTACTCCGAGTCTTTTTTTGCTACTTTGAAGATTGATTGCGCCACCTCTTCATCACCCAGGTAAATCCAGATGGCCCCTTTAAGGTATTTACTGAGGGCTGCATTTATTTGCTGAAGGGTTACCCTGTTGATGCTGACAATTTTATATTCTTCTAATTTGTAATCCCCAAATACTTCTGCTCTTCCCAGGTCACGGACTATAGCAGTGGAGCTTTCCTGGTGTCTGTAGTAGCTGCTGCGGTGAGACTTTTTTATAACTTCTAAGAAATCAGGGTTATTGATGCCATTGATACGCAGGCTACGATATACTGTGGTTATACCTGTATGGGCTTTAGCAGGCTGTGTAGTACTCACGAAAATAGAGGTGTAAGGTATTTGCTGCATTTGTATGGTCGCACCAGCAGAATAAGAAAGGCCCTGTTTTGTTCGCAGCTCATAATGAAGGCTCCCGCTAAGGGCATCTACTCCCAATAAAAAGGCATAGTAATCGGGACTGTTCAGGGTAGGTGCATTTAGGATGCAGTTCATATAGTTTGTTGCAAGGGAGCGTGACTCCGTTAAGATTTTTTCGCCCTTTAATTCAGTTTGATTGTAGGTGATTGGTGTGTATGGGTATTCCCTGATAGCTGCAAATGATGCTGTAATCTTCTTTTCCAGCTCTTCTTTGGTTATTCTTCCTGCAACAACCAGGAACATGTTTTTCTTGTTCAGCAGCTTGTTATGGTAATAAATGCTTGTACTGTCTGCTGTCTGCCGGCCAATGCTCTCTACTGTACCCATTGGGTCTGTAGCATAGGGAGTGCCGTAAAACATGGCAGCAGCTGAAAGTTGTTCCATCCTCTCTTCAGGATCGGATTCCTTCGCATGGATCGAAGAGATAGCTTTGGCTTTAAGCTTTTGGAAATCTACAGGGTCAAATATAGGGTTGATGACAGCATCAGCAAATAGTTTCCACCCCTGGTCGAAATACTTGTCTGTACAATTCATACTGATTGTTCCGTAGTCTTTTTCTGCATCTCCTTTGATCTCAATCCCATACTCATCTGCCAGTTCATGATAATCATGGGCACTATAATTTTTTGTTCCACAGGAAGATGCTGCCGCAAGGGCCAGATACTCTATCCCGGCCTGCTCTGGAGCATAGTTCATTACCCCGCCCCTGTAGTACATACTTATGCTCAGGGTTTCTTTTTGTGTAGGCCTGAAAATTACTTTAAGCCCGTTGACCTCAAATAGCCGGGCCTTATTCTGTGCATGAAGCGGGATGATAAAGAAAGATAAAAGTGTTATTAATAGAGAACGTTTCATAAAAATGCCTGATTATTTTGAATGGAAGAATTCCTGAGGTTTAACTTTACTTACACTTTCGCTGTTGAGCATCATTCCAGCGCAATAAGGTTTATCCCTGATGTATTTCCTGATGTAATCAACCAGATCTTTTCGGGTGATCTTATTCAGGTTTTCTTCGTAATGTAAGTAATAGTCTACAGAGGCTGATGCCCACCAAAAGGATAACAGATGTGAGTAATCTGAGGTTACTTCTCTTTCTCTTATCTGCTTGATAGAAAGTAAACGTTTAGCTCTTTCAATCTGGGCATCTGATAAATAATCTTCCCGATCCCAAAGCGAAATCTGCCGCAGCACTTCCTGATAACAAGCTTCAATCTTGTCCGGGTTCGGACTAACCATAAAGCTGATCGGACCGGTATACTTCTGTGTATAATAATTAACATCTGCAGTTTGTGCGAGGCCAGAATTGATGAGCGCCTTCTTCATTTTTGATCCGTTCTGATTCACGATGAGTGAGAAGACGTCAGCAGCATAGGTTCCCGGAATATCCCCCCTGGTATCAGGCCCATGCCAGCTAAATAGTAAATATGGGTTCTGACTGTGCTGTGATTCGACAATATAATAGTCATTGGCCCTGAGTGGCTTGAACTCAGGAACAGGCCATTTTTGAAAGGGATCTGCACCCAGGCTTTTCCAGCTGCCGAAAATGTTTTCTGCCTGCTGAAAGGCTTCTTCAACATTTATATCGCCCGCAATAACCAGAACAGAGTTATCCGGCCAGTAATATTTGTTCTTAATGGAATCCATTTTTGCCGGCGTGGCCGATAAAATTACCTCATGACGGCCAATCACGTTTTTACGGGAATAATTTTCTCCCCACATATGCCTGGAATTAGCCTCTATCAATGCAAATATGGGAGAAGACTCATGTCTTGTAAATTCAGCGTTCACAATCTCATTTTCATTCTTCATATCTGCTTTGGCAAATCTTGGAAACCGGATCGCAGAATTCATGAATTTCATACCCTGCTTAAATTTTTCAGCAGGAAGGGTGAAAAAATAATTGACAACTTCTTCGCGCGTTGTCGCATTGGCATGAATATCCAGCTCATTTATCCTTGCGTTGAAACTATCATAATTGGGATAATCTTTATTCGCTTTGAAAAATAAATGCTCATAAAGATGACTCAATCCATTATACTCGTCTGTCTCTGTACAGGAGCCATTTTTACAGGCTATTTCGAGTGTGACCAATGGGACAGTACTGTCCTGGATCACCAGAATTTCCAGACCATTGGCAAGTTTTTTAGAATGGATGTTTTTGAGCGGTTGCTGAGAGAATGCTACATTCAGACACATTGTAAACAATGCGGTGAAAAACAGTGAAGAGCGCATAATTATAATTTAGAAATATACAAGAGAATATGCTGCGAATCTATTTATAATTCTTGTTAAATAAATATATGTTTACCGAAATAATTCTGGATGTTATAAAAAAAGCATGCCCTTTTAAAGGACATGCTTTTTTTATACGGGCTTTAGTGATAATCGCCTGAGTGTGACTGCAGAATAATTCTGAATCAGACCTCTTTTATTTTAATACTTCCTCAGGAGCTGGTTTATCAAGCAGGTTCGTATAATAGAAGCGTGCGCGTTCTGAAAAGTCATGTTTACTTTTAGCCGGTCTCCAGCTGTGTCTGCCACCAGGGTAAATCATCAGTTCGAAGTGTTTGTTTTCGTCTTCTAATTTATTGATTAGCTGAATCGTGTTTTGCATGTGAACATTGTCA
This sequence comes from Pedobacter cryoconitis, assembly GCF_014200605.1. Taxonomy (GTDB): domain Bacteria; phylum Bacteroidota; class Bacteroidia; order Sphingobacteriales; family Sphingobacteriaceae; genus Pedobacter; species Pedobacter cryoconitis_B. Next base: position 456,047 of record NZ_JACHCE010000002.1, read on the forward strand.
TCCATATCACCGTGCATAATACGTAAAAGACCTTTGTATTTAGGGGTATAGGTTAATACAGAAGCATTTTTATAGCCTTCCGGGTTTTCTTGTGGTGTATCCATAAAACGTTCTGCATACACGGTGTCATACAGCTCCCAGCTGGTAACCGGCGCGCCCGAATAACCATAGTCAAAGTAATCTGCTCCAAAAGTCAGGGCCATAGCTGTCATATAACCTCCGTAACTGTGACCAGTGATCAGAAGTTTTTTGTTGTTTACCCACGGTTTTGCTTTTAGCCATTTCGCCGCAGTGATATAGTCTTTCATTTCCCATTTCCCAAGGTTTCTGTGCATCAGGGCTACGCCTTCTTTACCAAATTTACCTGAGGCACGGTGATCGACTTCAATCTGGATGATCCCTTCATTTGCCCACCATTGCAGGTCGGCTTTTTTCCAGGTGTTTTTTACCGTTCCGGCATTAGGGCCACCATAAATACTGAAGATTACCGGATATTGTTTGGTGGCATCAAAATCAACAGGATAGGTAATTACTGCCGGCAAATTATAACCATCATCTGTTGGAATAGTAATCATCTCAGTCTTTCCAATTTTATAGCTGGCGAAATCTGCTGACTTACTGTCTGCAATTTCTTTAATGATCTTTCCGTTGTTGTCTACCAATGTGCGTTTAGGCGGAGTAGATACATTAGAGTAAGTTGTGATAAACTTACTGCCCGAAGGGGACATTTCTACTTCGTGTGTGTAATCACCAAAAGTCAGTCTCTTTAAATCTTTACCATTATAGTTTACACGATATAAATCGGTTCTGGTAGAAGCTTCTTTAAAGGCGGTGAAATAAACCACTTTGTTTTTCTCATCAACTTTAACGAGATCCTTTACCTGCCATTTGCCACTGGTTAAAGGGTTGACCAATTTGCCATCGAGCGTGTACAGGTAATAATGTGCCCATCCGGTTCTATCGGTTTTTAAGATATAATGTTTTTTATCTTCAAGGTAAGTGATACGGCCATCAAAGTCAAGATCTACCCACGAAGGTTGCTTTTCATCATAAATCTCTTTTTTAGCGCCGGTTTCTGGTTTAACAACATAGAATTTCAGGTTGTCCTGTCCACGGTTCATCCATTGTACCATCATATTGCTGCCATCATAACTCCAGTATGGCATACCGAAATACTGATCGTCTTTTTCGTTGAAATCTGCCCATACAATATCACCGCCTGCTGTCGGAACAAATCCTATTTTTACTTCCGGATTTGGATCTCCAGCTTTAGGGTAACGTGTTTTCTCTACATATCCATGCTGTCCGGTTGATCCGTTAAGGGGGACTACAGGCACTTTTGTATCATCGAAATGCATGAAAGCAAGATGTTTGCTATCCGGTGACCACCAGAAAGACCTGTATTCTGTAGGTCTGCCCAATATTTCTTCATAATAAACCCAAGAAGAATAACCATTGTAAATGACATCTGTACCGTCATTCGTATATCTGATCTCTTTACCTGTCAATACATTGACTGCGTACAGGTCATTGTTGCGGGTAAAAGCAACATATTTACCATCTGGCGAAAGTGTAGGGTTTTTCTCCTTATCCGGATTATTGGTTAAACGTTTAGGTTTGGCTTTGCCATATTGAATATAAACGTCGCTATCGATCACCATCACCTCTACATTACTTTTAGACGGTGGGGTATAGGCTGTACGCGCACCAGAGCTGATGTCTATGGTATAGAGTTGATTTTTATCGCCTTTTTCTACAAAATGGTTTTCATCACTCCAGCCATAAATTTTATTCAGATTAGTGGTCAGAGAGGAGCTGCGCCCCTGTGTTTGCTCAAAATTAAGTCTTTGCTGCTGTGCCTGCAGGTTGAAACTGATAGATAATCCGACAGCCAGACTAAATAGTAAAGAATTCTTCATGTTAAAAATTTAGTAGGGGCAAACATAATAAAGCTGATGCGCATTATTTGTATTGTTTAACAGATGTTACCATTAGCAATACAGATCTTCAGCCGGGCCCCGGAATTCTTTAAAGGGAGAGCGTTATTCTTACAGGAGGAAATTATTCTTTAGATGGGTCTGCGTTATTCTTTAGACGGTTCTGTTACAGGGCCGGTTTCCAGATCGGACATGCCAAACATCACGACCAGCTTATTGCCCTGGTAAAGATTTAAAGTCTGATCGGCAATGTCATATCTGAATGTTCTATCGTTCAGCATATTTACCAAATCGTTTTCCAATCTCATTTTTTCTTCAGAACAAGCCATCATAGTACTGCCGATCTGTTTAAAAGTGATTGCACCTTTACTGAATTCATAAGCACCAAAAATGTTGTTACAGCCAGCTGAGCCATTAAACCGCTGATCTTCTCTATGGAAAATCAGGTAGGCAGGGGACTGGTCCTGTGTAATTCCATTCAGCTGGATGAGGTTCCATTTATGGTTAAATACAAAGTTGGCCTCAGCGGTGTTCTGCTGTGTTCCACTACCCTGAGATATTTTTTGTTGTTTGATTACCCTTTTTAGTTTGTACAGGTACATAGAAGCGTCAGCAGGAACATTTGTTCTTTTGGTACGGGTAACTAAAAGTGTGTAGCGATAACCTGGTTTATAGCTGAAACCTGTTATCCCGCCATAGAAAAATTCCCAGTCTTTACTGGTTCTGTATTTGACCAGGTAGCAGGTTTGCGGCCCCATACCTGTGCAGTTTGCGCGTTCTTCTTTGATCACCATCTGGATATCCTCTGCTTTGGTATAACTGGAGAGTCCTGCTATAAAGGCAATGGTCAGAATTAATTTTGTACTGAAATTTTTTAATAGATGTTTCATTGTATGTGTATTCTAATTTACGCTAACATGATGTACAAATGGGACCATTTCCATAAATATAAAAAAAGGGATGCTCATAAACGATGAACATCCCCATTTTTATTTCGAAATTTTTTAGCCTGTAATGCTAAACAATCTCTTTGGTTTATTTTGAATTAAATTGCCCGGTTCCAGCCAAATTCATCAGCTGTAACGCCATAGCGGATATCATTTAATTTTTTAGCGATTGCAATAGAAACGGTACGTGTAGCAGGATCTGTCAGGTTATATTTTTTACCCTCATAAGTGATCTCGCTGATTTGTGTAACCGTAGCAGCAGTACCTACAGCAAAAGCTTCTGTTAATGTACCGTTTTCAATGTTCTCCAGAACTTCCTGTATCATTACCCTTCTTTCCTCTACTTCAATACCCATGCTTTTTGCCAGCAGGATAATTGTATCTCTTGTTACCCCATCCAGAATGGTTTCACGTACTTCGGGAGTTACAATTTTACCATTGATGACAAACATCAGGTTGGCAGCACCAGATTCTTCCAGATACTTGTGTTCTTTAGCGTCTGTCCAGATCAGCTGGTCAAAACCTTCTGCCTGGGCTTCAACTGTCGGAAGCATTGCTCTTGAATAGTTACCTGCTGTTTTTGCAGCACCTACACCACCATCCGCAGAACGGGTATAATGTGTTTCAATTTTAACTTTCAGCGGTTTGCTGTAATAAGGGGCACTTGGATTAGCAAGGATCACAAACTTATAAGTTGATGATGGTCTGACGCCTAAAACAGGGTCTGTGGCAAACATTACAGGTCTCAGGTATAAAGAATAATTCTCTTCAGACGGAACCCATGCTTTATCAATATCAAGTAATGCAGCAATACCCTGCATAAATACTTCTTCAGGAATAGTTGCCATCGCCATGCGGACAGCGGATTTATTGAAACGTGCAAAGTTCTTATCAGCTCTGAATACACTTACACTGCCATCGGCTTGCTTGTAAGCTTTCAAACCTTCAAAAATTGCCTGTCCATAGTGTAACGCAGAAATAGCCGGGCTCATTGGAATAGGGCCGTAAGGAAGGATTTCAAAATTCTTCCACTCACCGTCTTCGTAGTCAGCCACGAACATATGGTCTGTAAAAACTTTTCCAAAAGGCAAGTCAGTGTAATCTGTTTCAGCCAGTCTGGAATGACCAGCTTTTGTGGTTTTTATAGTTAATGTATCTATCACGGTTTCTCTAATTAAATCAGTACAAAATTACGAAATATTCGTCTTATAAAATATTTTATTTCTATTTATGACAGTTTTTCGTTGCAAATCAGGTTCGCTGTCATAAAAAAGGCATTTATTTTTTGATAGTTTTCAGGACGCTCAGTACCCAGGCCTTCCCCCATTCTTCCAGTTGTTCTTCTGTCCACAGAAAGGGGTAAAAGATCCTCTTCTGAAAACGCGGAGGCAGGTATTTCTGCCAGTTTGTGCCCCCGGTAGCAGCGATATCCACAGGATCTCTTTCCAGGTATCTTACCGCAGATTTATAATGTGATAAAGGCCATTCGACATTGACAAACAAATCCAGCTTTCTTAATTCTTCGGCTAACAGGCTTACATCCTGGCCATCGTTAAGGAATTTAGTATATAAAATTGAAAAGTTAGTCTGTTCCCGGTCTTTAACCAACTGCAGAAACTGCGCCGCATATTTATTGATAAACTGTTTTAAAGTCAGCGTTTGTTTTCCGCTGGCCAGTTCGGTTGCTCCAAATTTCCAATAGATGTTTTCAAACTTCTCTTCTATACTTGCACCAGCAAGTTCTTCTCTTTTACTCTTATCAACTAAGCGGGTAAAATCGGTTGCACAGATTTCTATCATCCGGTACTGACCAGATTGAAAACCACTGGCCGGTAATAATGACATCCTGAATTTAAGGAACTGCTCTTTTTCCATTCCATCTACCATGACATCAAAAGAACTGGTCAGGGCATTGAAATAGGCATTGATACGTTTCACACGTGCAGTGAAAAATTCTACTGTTAAAGCAGAATGTTCAGCAATCTGTTTGCATTCATGCAGGCACAGCTTAAAATAAAGCTCTGTAATCTGATGATACATAATGAAAATCTCTTCGTCCGGAAAGGGTGTTTTAGGGCTCTGAAGACTCAATAAGGTGTCCAGGTGGATATAATCCCAATAGGTTAAGAAATCAGCATAGAGCAGCCCGTCAAGATAGGCAGCCATATCCTGGCCCATAGCCTCATACTTTTCCTGTAGTTTATCCAGTTTGCTTTTTATTTCTGGTGTCAGTTCCATTAGTAAAGTACTCTGAATTTTATGGTTTGGTCAATCTTCTTTAAAGATTTAAAAAGGTCTTTGTCATATTCGGCATTGATATCAGTAATGGCATAACCAATCGTAGCATTGGTCATTAAAAACTGACCTACAATATTGATGCTGTGTTTTGCAAAAACAGTATTGATCTGCGCCATAATCCCCGGTACGTTATGGTGTACATGAATCAGGCGGTGTGAAGCGTCAATTCTTGGCAATTGCAGGTTAGGAAAATTACTGCTCAGATAAGTAGTTCCCTTATTCATAAAGTCCAGCATGCGTTTAGGAATAAAATTGGCATTCCTCGGGTTGTTTTTAGGATCTTCAAAAACCACGATACCCATAGCTGTACAGGCTTGTAAGTCCAGTTTACCTGCTGCGGCACCCAAATAACCTATCGTCTTTAGTTTTAATGCGATTTTTAACTTTTCAGGATCCATTTTCTCGCCTTTAGCCAGCAAAATCATATGGACATCCTTCACATATTTATCTTCAAAAGAAGTTTTATGACGAATAGAAAGACCGTCTTTTTTCAAAAGCATCAGGCTTTCTTCCGGAATATCCCCGATAGCCAGACACAAAATCCTGTTTTTAGGGTAAGAAATCGCCCTTGGCAGATTGTTAACATATAAGAACTCATCGAAACTAGGCGTAACATGGTCAGCTCTGCTTACAATACTTTCTCTGGAAATATTTTCTGTAAAAGCGTAAAATTTCTTGATCATCCCGCTTTCACGAAGCTGAAAATCAGAATAACCATCACCAATACCATAAAGTTCTCCCTCCAGGTTAAGGTGCTGCATCAGTTTTACTTTTCCACCTTCTTCGCTCAATGGGTTTGCATGATCATAATCTATAATCTTGCCGTCGCCAGTGGTGACGAAAGTATTGGCGTAAATATTTTCTTTTTTGATATGATACTGGCTTACCACAGGGGTAATAAATTCTTTAAATCCACCGGATACGATCAATACCTGGTCAGCATGTTTTTTAAAGAAAGCTGCATTGCGGGAGAAAGATTTTGATACTTTTTTCTTTAAGCGGGTTATCAGTTGTTTCAAATGATCTTCTGAAGCTTCCAGTAATTTTACTCTTTGCGCCAGACTTTCACTAAATGATAGTTTCCCTTCCATAGCCAGGTTAGTCAGGTCTTCAATCTTCTTGAAGATAGCTTCCTTATCCGGGTGTTTTTTTAGGGAGATACGGGCAAGCTCATCCAGAGCTTCTACCTGTGTGAAAGTGCTGTCGAAATCAATGATGTAAATATTCTTTTGCTTCATTTTAAAGTTTTTTTAAACCTGCACATACTTCCTGAATGCTTTGATGCAGGGGCTTAAAGGTGATACCCGTACTATTCCTGATTTTATCGTTACTGTAAAAACTAATATTTAAACTGCTTTTGGCAGCATCGCTGGTCAGTGCGGCTGCTTTTCCTGTAAACAGGGAGGCGAGTTTGGCTGCGCGCCATGCAATGCCAAGCATCCATGGTTTCGCTTCTTTGGATGGGGCTTTAACACCCATTCCCTGAGCAATTTCTGAAAAAAACTGCTTATAATGATAATTCTCTGCAGATATTGTAAATCTTTCGCCAGTAATCTCACTCTCCATCAGGATGATCATGCTTTTTGCAACATCTTCTACGTCTACAATCCCGGTTGCGCCTCTGGTATAATAGCCCAGGCCGTCTTTAACAAGTTTGAAAATTGCACCGCTGCCTGAATATCCGGCATTGGGACCGATAATTACTGAGGGGTTAACAATGACAGCATCCAGCCCTTCGGCCATGCTGCGCCAGACTTCCATTTCTCCTTCATATTTGGAAATTGCATAGGAGTGGACGGTAGCATCATATTCCCAGAAATCTTTTTCAGTAATCTGCTGCCCCTTTTTAGGTTCACCCAGCGCGGCAACTGAACTTACATGAAGCAGTCTTGCCTGATGGTAAACACAAAGATTTGCCACATTGCTGGTCCCTTCAATATTCACCTTTAATAAGGCTGCTTTATCTTTAGGATCAAAAGATACAATTGCTGCACAGTGATATACCTGGCTGATATGTTCAAAGGCATCCTCCAAAGCGGACAAGTCATTAATGTCAGCTACCACCCATTCTATCAGTGTATTGTCTTTTAGTAAGGCAGGAATTGTTGAGTTCTCCCTCTTAAGGGCACGTACCTTTTTGCCCTGCCCTGTCAGCTGATAAATGAGTTCAGATCCTAAAAATCCTGTGGCACCGGTAACTAAAATCATTTCATTTTTTTTAGGATGTTCATTAATATATGATCTCAAAAATAGATATTTGACGGCATAGATACCATTAATTATGTCCTTATCCGATTTTTTCTCTCCTTTAGCTCTCGAAAAATTCACACCTAAACAGGGCTTTTATACCAGTCAGATGGGTATGAAGGCTAGTTTTTATACTGAAAAATTTCCTGAACTGGGCGATAAAGAATTTGATATTGCTATTATCGGTGTCAAGGATGACCGTGCTGCGGTCAATAACAGTGGCTGTTCATTAGGTCCGGATTACTTCAGAGAGCAGTTCTATTTATTACATGAAGGTGCTTTTGAGAGCCGGATTGTGGATTTGGGTAATATCCTTGCGGGTGCGACAATTTCTGATACTTATGTAGCGCTGAAAATGGTGGTCACCGAATTGATGCGCCTTGATATTGTTCCGGTAATTATTGGTGGCGGTCAGGATCTGACTTATGCGCAGTACATGGCTTATGAAGCTCTGGAGCAGAAGGTTGACCTGGTCGTTGTAGATAGTAAATTTGATCTGGACGAAGACGGAACTGAGCCAGGGAATATCGAAACCAGATCGGATGCTTATCTGAACAGGATATTTATGCATCAGCCTAATTATTTATTTAATTTCAGTAATATAGGATTTCAGACCTACCTGGTGAACCAGGATAGTTTGAAGGTGATGAATAAGCTTTATTTTGATGTTCACCGTCTGGGTGAGTTTTTAACTGATGTGAGTTCTGCTGAACCGGTGATCAGGAATGCAAACATGATGAGTTTTGATTTTTCCTGTATCCGCTCTTCTGATTCTTCTGCAAATGGAAATGCCGGCCCGAATGGTTTCTATGGGGAACAGGCTTGTAAGATTGCGCATTATGCGGGATTAAATGATAAGTTAACCTCTGTCGGCTTTTATGAATTTAACCCCGCTTTTGATAATGGCAGCCAGTCAGCAATGCTGCTTGGTCAGATGGTGTGGTATTTTGTAGATGGTTTTTACAACCGTAAAAAAGATTTCCCATTAAATCCTAAGTCTCAATATTTAATTTATCGTGCAAGTTTGAATGATGGCACAGGCGAAATGCTTTTTGTAAAAAGCAAGAAGTCTGACCGCTGGTGGATGCAGGTGCCTTATCCTTCGGGGGTCTCTAAAAACGAAAGATTCCATCTTGTTCCGTGTAGGTACGAGGATTATACGATGGCTGTGAACGGGGAGATGCCTGATTTATGGTGGCGTACTTATCAAAAGCTGCTTTAGTCCAGCTGGATTGTGCCCAGCCTTTATTCTTCTCAAAGATAAAATCCCCTGCTGTAATGACTGCACTGCAAATTCTTGCCGGATTAAATTCTTTGTGATTGTAAAGTAACTTTAAATGGTGTTTTGTGAAGAAGTACTGAAGCACAATACTTGTAATACAAAGGCATCCATGGGGCAGTTGAAAGCTGAGTTTCTGTTTTTCCAGGCTTTTTTGTTCTTTGGTAAGCTCTATCTTTCTGTAATCCGGGCGTACAGATTCATAGCCGTTTTGCAGATCAATAGCAGTCATACTGATTGTGATCATACAGCTGTGACAGTTTTCTGGAAACTTTATTTCACCTGGGATATTGATTTCAGGTAAAGTTAAATTGAGCTCGTGACCTGAAAGGGTGATGACGGGCTCTACCCAAAGACTTTTATGCAATGGTGAATTCAAATTGAAATCGAATCCGTTTAACCTCGCAAAACCATCTGTTGTAAATTGATGAGTTTCGTTTTTCACGGGATAGTATTGGGAAAGTATTTCCTGGAGTTTTCTCGTTAAGCGATTAATCATTGGGCCATCGTGAAATCCGAAAATCATGTTTCTATTGGACCAGCGGATAGATTTGCCCAGCATACTTGCCCTTCCAAAAAGATAAGCCTTTTTTTTAGTGTCCGGGCTTTGCCTTACTGTCTTCTCGCCAGGTTTAGTCTGTACGATCTGTACATTTTTAAATTTTCTGAACACGAGGTTTTTTAGCTTTCCAATCAGGAAGTTGCCTTTGCGTATTGCCATAAGGTGAATAATTTAAAATGAATTTATGTTTTATTTTACTTTAAGTTAAGTTAACTTCTGTGTGAATCCAAATCAAGTAAACCTTAGTTCCATAGCCAGTCCACCTATTTTAGAAAAAAGGTGGACCTAACGTGGACTCACCGTGGACTCAGGGTGGACCCATATACCGGTCAGCACGGGTTTGACTGCTCTGGTTCACGGCTTTACGATATAAAGTCTGAGCTTATGTTTTGTCTTATAAGTATAGCTTTTGTTTATTTTGGCGTAATAAAATGATGTGATTAATTGGGTCATTGTTGTTTATATCGTATATTGGGTGACGTTTGCCTCTGTGATAAGGTTGTTTGCGTAATAAACAAGAATTGATACAATATTCCGGCTGGAATTAAAGGGAACGTGTTAAAGAATATGAATTATATGGTGATGTATATGTTAGCTGTAGGTTTACTGTTAACAGGTTTTGGCCTTTCTAAGATTTTTAAGAGAAAGCAGTATAAACGCTCCGGAATAAAGGTTGACGGTATTGTATCTGATATAGTCGCAAGTGGCAGGAATTATTATCCGATTGTTAGTTATGAAACACTGGATGGAGTGGAAGTTGTAGAAGAATATCCGTTAGGAACTTCCCCCTCTGCTTTTAGAAAAGGAGAGCGTATCGCTGTGTTTTATAAACAGGAGAATTGTAAGAAGTTTATCATTGATACTAAAAAGTCTGAATATATCGAGTTTGCTTTTGTAGCAGTTGGGGTGTTGGTTGTTGTTGTTGCAGGATTTTATTTAGTGGGGGGAGAGCTGTTTTAAGCTCTTAGAACCAGAAGATGTTTCTATTAAATAATGAGTTTAAAAAGGCATTTTTTACCTTTGTCGCATATCCCGCTAAAAATATATGGTTTACCCAATTAAAACAGCTGCACTACAAGAAAATCTTGACTTTTATGGAGAAGTAATCTTAATGGAGAAGAGGGCGACCCAATACATTACAGGGTTTCCCTGGTGCAGGGCTGTTATAGAATCATCTCTTTATTTCAATTTAGGCGAGAAACTATGTGTTTTCTTATACGAAATTGATAATTCTTCAAGTAAAGAAGATAATTTTCTCTGGATAGTAGTTGGTGATCTTCCATCTATGTATCTGGATATTTATGGGCCTAAAAATACTGTTCACGTACTTGCAGATTATGTTGATCTGGCTAAAAACTGGATATCAAATGTCGAAGCCGGTTTATCGGTAACGGGCTGTTATCCATTTAATATTGCACCAACTATAGAAATGGCAGATTTGCTGAAAAAGAGAGTGGTGTTAATAGAAAATGCGATTCTTGCGAATATGGATGAAATCGGGTTGCCAGCTGGTTTGAAGGCGTAGGTTCAAATTAATATCTGTAAATAATAAACCCGGCAGATAGCCGGGCTTATCTATATTACTCAATAAATAATTGGTTCACTACATACAGGGTTTTAGTACCATTGTCATAGCGAATCACTGCATTGGCCTTGCCATCAGCGTAGATCTTTCCTGTAATAGACGTTACGTTTAGCCAGGTGCCGCTGATGGTATCATATACTTCTGCGCTGGTAAAATTCTGAGCACTATCTCCAAACAAAGAGATAATATATCTGCCTTGCTTTACTTTGCCATAATTGATGCTTGTGCTTTTGGCCTTGACAATTAAACCTGTTGCTGCCATTACTGGCTGGAGTGTCAATGAGCCCAGCATACAGCCGGCAATCATTGCATTGATCATTAATTTTTTCATAAGGATATGATTAGGTGATTAATCCTAAATATATTTAATTATCCTGTGATTATTTCATGATTTATTATCGGATGTTTAATTTTTATGAAAATTATAAGTTAAACCGATTGACAAGGTATTAAGACAGGGATATGAATCAGGTTGGAGATATTCTTTAAAATAAAAGGCCCGGAACAATTGTTCCGGGCCTTTTTTAAGGTGAAAAATTTGATATTACATCAAGTCAAAACCTATATCTTCTCTGAAATATTTTCCGTCAAAATATATTCTTGCTGCATCGGCCGTTGCCGACTGCAGTGCTTCAAACATATTATCCTGTAAACTGGTAACCGCTAACACACGTCCGCCGTTACTTTTAATTACGCCACCCTCAGCAATAGTACCTGCATGAAAAGCTAAAGATTTGCGGATATTATCAATCCCGGTCATCACTTTACCTTTTTCATAATCTCCAGGATAACCGCCTGCTACAATAACAACTGTAGCTGCACTTTTCGGGCTGATTTTCAATTGAACATCTTTTAACTTCTTTTTCGAAGCTGCGATGAAAAGTTCTACCAGATCATTCTCAATTCTTGGTATCACACTTTGGGTTTCAGGATCACCCATTCTGCAGTTATATTCAATGATCATTGGTTTATCGCCAACTTTGAATAAGCCGAAGAAAATGAAACCTGTATAATCTATTTTATCTTTTTTTAATCCGTTTATCGTAGGAATAATAATACTGTTCTCTACTTCTTTTAAGAATTTCTCGTCTGCAAATGGAACCGGAGAAACAGAGCCCATACCCCCTGTATTCAATCCGGTATCACCCTGACCAATACGTTTATAATCTTTAGCTTCCGGTAAAATCACATAGTTATCACCATCAGTCAATACAAATACAGATAATTCGATACCTGTTAAAAACTCTTCGATAACTACAATTGCACCTGCATTTCCAAATTTGCCTTCGCTTAACATCAAAGTCAGCTCTGCCTGTGCATCTGCTTTGGTTTCGCAAATTAAAACACCTTTACCAGCTGCCAGACCGTCTGCTTTTAAAACAACGGGTAAGCTGTGGTTCTCAAGATAAGCTAATCCTTCCTGCAGCGTATCTTTAGTGAACGATTTGGATCCCGGATGCGGAATACCATGGCGTGCCATAAATTCTTTTGAAAAATCTTTGCTGCCTTCCAGTATAGCGCCTTCTTTTTTAGGACCGATCACAGGGATTCCTGCAAGTTTTTCGTCGGCCAGGAAAAAGTCGTGAATACCATTGACTAAAGGTTCTTCGGGCCCGACAACAACAAGCTCAATTTTCTCCGTTAAAACAAATGTTCTGATTGCGGCAAAATCATTCGGATTAAGGTTTACATTTTTACCATATGCTGCTGTGCCACCATTACCTGGTGCAATAAATAGTTTTGAGCATTGTTCAGATTGACTCATTTTCCAGGCGAAAGCACTTTCTCTTCCACCAGAACCTAATAGTAAGATATTCATATCAGCAAAGATAACCGCTTTGTCTAAAATTTATAAATTATTATCATTCAATCATTACCCCCGAATGACAAATTGTACTTGTCTGCTTAAATAAAGGCAATATAGCCCGTACAATTACAAGATATTTTGTAGTTTTATCCCTCGATAACTGCCAAAGTGACCTGTCCGCGGATATGGCTTGGTTGTTGTAAAATGATGATTTAAAAACAAATAAAAACATAAATAGAAACGATGCTAGGATTTTTAACCAAAGTTTTTGGAAGCAAATCAGAAAGAGATATTAAGGCAATCCAACCACTTGTCATTAAGATAAATGAAGAATACGCTAAACTTTCGGCTTTAAGCAATGATGAATTGCGGAACAAAACTGTCTACTTTAAGGACGTAATCGCTAAATCTTTAGCTGAAATTGATACCCAGATAAGTACACTGAAAACTAATGCTGAAGGTCAGGATTTATCTTTACCTGAAAAAACTGCCATTTATGAGCAGATCGATGTATTAGTAAAAGACAGAGATAAATCATTAGAAGTTGTATTGATGGAAATTCTTCCTGCTGCTTTTGCAGTGGTAAAAGAAACATCGAGACGCTTTTCTGAAAACCCAACACTTGAAGTAACTGCGTCGCCTTATGACAGGGAATATGCTGCACGCAGGGCGAATGTTAAAATCGAAGGTGATAAAGCTTTCTGGGCTAATTCATGGGATGCTGCGGGAAGTACTGTAGTATGGAACATGGTTCACTATGATGTTCAGTTAATTGGTGGTATTGTATTGCACAATGGTAAAATTGCTGAGATGGCAACGGGTGAGGGTAAAACGCTGGTAAGTACATTACCTGCTTACCTGAATGCTTTAGCTGGTCAGGGTGTACATATTGTAACGGTGAATGATTACCTGGCACGACGTGACTCGGAGTGGAATGGTCCTTTATTCGAATTCCACGGTATCAGAGTAGATTGCATCGATAAACATGAGCCTAACTCTCAGGAACGCAGAAATGCTTACCTGGCTGATATTACTTATGGTACGAACAATGAGTTCGGTTTTGATTATCTGCGTGACAATATGGCGCAGGAACCAGGACAACTGGTACAACGTAAATTGCATTTTGCAATGGTCGATGAGGTCGATTCAGTTTTAATTGATGATGCCCGTACTCCTTTAATTATCTCAGGTCCGGTTCCTTTTGGAGATCAGCATGAATTTCATGAGCTGAAACCAAGAATCGAACGTTTGGTAAATGCGCAGAGAGAGTATGTAACCAAAGCTTTAAATGAAGCTAAAAAATTAATTGCAGATGGTAAAACCGGAACCGAAGAAGGTGAAGGTGGTTTAGCTTTATTAAGAGCGCACCGTGGTTTACCGAAAAATAAAGCACTGATCAAGTTTTTAAGTGAAGGAAATAATAAAAATATCCTGCTTAAAACGGAAAACAGCTATATGGCTGATCAGTCGAAAAATATGCCTAAAGTGGATTCTCATTTGTATTTCTACATTGATGAGAAAAACAACCAGGTAGAATTAACAGAGAAAGGTATTGAGCTGATCACTAAATCTGGTGAGGATGAGCATTTCTTCGTATTGCCTGATGTAGGTACTGAAATTGCTGAAATTGAGAAATCAACTTTAGAAAGTGAAGATAAAGTTGCTCAGAAAGATGCACTAATGCGTGATTACTCTATCAAAGCTGAGCGTGTCCACTCTGTGAATCAATTGTTAAAAGCTTATACCTTATTCGAAATAGATGTTGAATACATCATTGATGAAGGTAAAATCAAAATTGTAGATGAGCAGACTGGTCGTATCATGGATGGCCGTCGTTATTCGGATGGTTTACACCAGGCTATTGAAGCTAAAGAAAATGTGAAAGTAGAAGATGCTTCACAAACTTATGCGACAGTTACTTTACAGAACTTCTTCAGAATGTACCATAAATTATGTGGTATGACTGGTACAGCAACAACTGAAGCTGGTGAGTTCTGGTCAATTTATAAACTGGATGTGGTAGAAATACCTACAAACAGGGTGATGTCAAGATTAGATGAGCAGGATTACGTTTACCGTACTGTTCGTGAAAAATATAATGCAGTTGCAGAAGAGATCGTTAAATTAACAGAAGCAGGCAGACCAGTATTGGTGGGTACTACCTCTGTAGAGATTTCTGAGCTGTTAAGCCGCATGTTAAAATTACGTGGTATTAAACACAACGTACTGAATGCGAAAATGCACCAGAAAGAGGCTGATATCGTAGCTGAAGCTGGTCAGGCAGGAACGGTTACGATTGCAACGAACATGGCTGGTCGTGGTACGGATATTAAATTAGGTGCTGGTGTTAAAGAAGCAGGTGGTTTAGCTATCGTTGGTACAGAGCGTCATGAGTCTCGTCGTGTAGACAGACAGTTACGCGGTCGTGCAGGTCGTCAGGGAGATCCGGGTTCTTCTCAGTTCTTCGTTTCGCTTGAGGATAACTTAATGCGTTTATTTGGTTCTGAGCGTATTTCTAACATCATGGTTAAAATGGGAATTGAAGATGGTGAAGTGATTCAGCATTCTATGATTACCAAATCTATTGAGCGTGCACAGAAGAAAGTAGAAGAAAATAACTTTGGTATCCGTAAGCGTTTACTGGAATATGATGATGTGATGAACTCACAGCGTTCTGTAATCTACGCTAAACGTAAAAATGCTTTGTTCGGTGAGCGTCTGGATGTAGACATGAACAACATGGTATTTGATGTTGCTGAAGATGTGGTTTCTGAATATAAAGAAGCGGGTAATTATGAAGGGTTCAAATTAGAGGTAATTAAAAACTTCTCTTTGGATACTGATATTACAGAAGCAGAATTCAGTTCAAGAAGTATCCATATTTTAACGGATAAGTTGTTTGAAGAAGCAACTACTTTTTACGCAAGAAAATCTGAAAATATCATCCTTCAGGCAATGCCTGTATTAACACAGGTATTTGAAGAACGTGGTGATCATATTGAACAGATCGTTGTTCCTTTCACTGACGGAATCAGAAGTATCCAGGTTCCTGTTGAATTGAAAAAAGCAATTGCTAATCATGGCAGAGAAGTAACGAAATCTTTTGAGAAAACTATCGTTCTTGCTTTAATCGACGAATCATGGAAAGAGCATTTGCGTGAAATGGACGAATTGAAACAGTCTGTACAGAATGCAGTTTATGAGCAAAAAGATCCATTAATCATTTATAAAATGGAAGCTTTCAACTTGTTTAAAAACATGTTGAACGCAGTCAATAAAGAAGTAGTAAGTTTCTTATATAAAGGTGGTATCCCGATGCAGCAGGAAGCTGATGACATCAGAGAAGCACAGGCACCTAAACCGGTAGCAAGCAGATTACAGCTGTCAAAACCTGAATTTGCATCATCAACCAGTACAGGAGATGTACAGTTTGATGATACCCGCGAGGCTGTTCCGCAACAACCGATACGTAAAGAAGTGACCATCGGAAGAAACGATCCTTGTCCTTGTGGAAGCGGCAAGAAATACAAAAACTGTCATGGTGCAGGATTGTAATTTGTAATAGACATAAAGAATGCCGATTTTTGTAAAAAGAAATCGGCATTCTTTTTTTATAATAGTTTTACCCCTTTCTATGAGATCATTTTTTACATTCATTATTTGTTGCTTTTCTCTGGCAGGTTTTTCTCAGAAAAGAGGAGAAGTAGTCATTGTTAAAGATCCGCTGATTGATAGCCTGATTGAAAAGAGGATTGCTTTAAACAAGAAAGCAGCTCCTGTGACCGGGCATAGAACTGGCGGGGCAATTGTGCCGCAAATGGGCTACCGTGTACAGGTATTTTATGGCTCAGACAGAAGGAAGACTTTTAATGAACAGGCACGTTTTAAATCAGCTTATCCAAAGCTGAATACTTATATTACTTATAAAGTACCTAATTATTATCTCCGTGTGGGAGATTTCAGAACACGTCTGGAAGCCCAGAAATTGATGAATGAACTCAGGTCAACCTTCCCGACTTTGTTTATTTTCAGAGAAAAAATCAATGCACCCCGTTTATAGCAAATCAGATGATTAACAAAGAACAGATTCAAAATTTAGCGCATACTATATTTCAGGACGTTGTCGGTTATCGCCAGCATCTTCACATGAATCCGGAACTTTCTTTTGAAGAGTTTCAGACCTCAGCATTTATTAAGGAGAAACTAACCGCATGGGGTATCCCTTTCACGAGTATGGCAAAGACTGGTGTAGTTGGCTTAATTCAAGGAGATCTGCCCTCGGAAGAGGTTATCGCCCTGCGTGGTGATATTGATGCCCTGCCAATCATTGAAGCAAATGACAAGCCTTATGTTTCAAAGAATCCAGGGGTAATGCATGCCTGCGGACATGACGTGCATACTTCATCTTTGTTAGGTGCTGCTTATATTCTGAATGAAATGAAAGCTGAGTTTGGCGGGACTATTAAACTGATTTTTCAGCCGGGAGAAGAAATGCTGCCTGGTGGTGCAAGTCTGATGATTGCCGAAGGAGTACTAGAGAACCCAAGGCCATCAGGTATCATAGGACAGCATGTAATGCCCTGGATTGACGCTGGAAAGGTTGGTTTCCGTTCTGGTATTTATATGGCATCTGCCGATGAATTATATGTAACTGTAAAAGGAAAAGGCGGACATGCCGCACAGCCTCAGCAAAATATTGATCCGGTATTAATTACTTCTCATATCATTGTTGCTTTACAGCAGATCGTAAGCCGTTATGCTGATCCAAGATTGCCATCTGTGCTTTCTTTCGGAAAGGTAATTGCGAATGGTGCGACTAATATTATTCCTAATGAAGTGAAACTTGAAGGAACTTTCAGAACGCTGAATGAAGAATGGCGTGCAGAGGCTAAACGCCTGATGAAGAAAATGGCCGAAGGTATTGCTGAAAGTATGGGTGGCAGCTGTGAGTTTAACATCATGCATGGTTATCCTTTTTTAGTGAATGAAGAAAAAATTAGTGCGAGTGCCCGTGGTTATGCTGAGGATTATTTAGGTAAAGAAAATGTTGTTGATCTGGATATCTGGATGGCTGCTGAAGATTTTGCTTATTATTCTCAGGTTACTGATGCTTGTTTCTATCGCTTAGGTACTGGAAATGAGGCTAAAGGGACTAAATATTCTGTGCATCATCCAAATTTTGATGTAGATGAAGATGCTTTAAAGATATCTACTGGTCTGATGGCTTATATCGCTTTAAAGCAATTAGGAAACTAAGGTTTGAAGATGAAGAGCCTGATCATCGCTACTGTTTTAATGGTAAGCTGGTATGGAGGATTTGCACAGCAGATTCCCCGTTTTAATCCTGATACGATTAAGACTATCCAGCTGGATTCTAATGTGAATATCGTAGCGCAGAAGTTAAGTGTGGAGACTTTTATTAAGGCTATTACCACGGATACGAGCTTCTATGCAGCTTTCAGAAAGATGAAAAAGTATAGTTTCATTGCTGAAAACAGGATTTTTACTTATGACAAGAAGAATAAGGTAAACGGAAAGATTTACCGCAAAATCAGACATTCTAATTCCGGCCCTGTAAAAATGGAATACCTGGTTAAACAGGATACGGGTAAGGTGTTTAAAAAGAATGGTAAGTATCAGTTGTATACGGTAGAGATGTTTGATTACATTTTTATGAATGCCTATAAGTCTGACTTTGTTCCTAATGCAGCTTCTGCTGCTCCGGCAGGTAAGGGCGATACCAATTCAGGTTATAAAGAGAAGTTGAAAACACTGATTTTTAATCCTGGAAAACCGGTAAAAGGAATTCCTTTTATTGGAAGTAAAACGGAGATTTTTACGGCAAATATGCGCCAGTATTATGATTATAACTTCCAGAGCGGAACTTATCTGGATTCTATCCCTGTATACCGTTTCAGGGTAAGTGTTAAAGATGATCTGAGTAAATGGACTAAGGACGGCCTGATGATTAAAGAGCTGATTACGATTTTTGATAAACGTGATTTTGCAATTCTTGGCCGTTATGTAGATATGAAATACAGCAATATGCTGTTTGATTTTGATGTGCAGATGAATATTGAAATGGGATATTTTGGAGATGATAAATTGCCAACCAAGATTACCTATCAGGGGAATTGGAATGTGCCTTTCAAGAAAGAGGAAAGGGCAAGCTTTTTGATCCTGCATAAAGATTATCACTAGAATTTTAAGGAATGACGCATCAGCAGATATTAGATAAACTGGCAGCCGGAGACTTAGTTTCCTGTATTGATGATGAACTGGCCAGATTGGTAGGCTGGTCAATGAATTGGGAATTGGAAACTGCAGAGCAGCAAATGGCTGATTTTCTTCCTAAATTATTGTCCCGGTGGAATTGTGTTTTGAATGCCGGGAAAGATGAGATTGATGCACATTATAAACAGAAAGTAGTTCTTGTATTGGCTGTATTACTGCATAAGTATGGTTTTAAAGATAAAACGATCACGGCGGAAGCTTTAAAAGCAATTGACAAATTGAATAAAGGTGTGGTGCTGAGTGATCATTTTTTCAGAAAAACGGATGAGATCAAAGCAGTTTTAAATTCAGCGCCTGTACCACTAAAAAAAAGACCAGGGCATCGCGATAGTATCACTTTCTACAGGCCAAAAGATGTCATTTCATTCCAATTGGATGGTCAGTTTTATGCGGCTTATATACACCGTTTTATGAGACAGAATGATTGCCCTGTTATAGAATTTTACGATCAGGTTTTTACGCAGGTTCCTGAATTAAAGGACCTGAAGAATTTGAAAGCCAGAGGGGCTGTCTATAATGATGGTATAGCAAGAATTTCCCTTGATGCTATTTATTTGATGAAATATCTGCCTGACCTGGCAAATCAGGTTCATCTGATTGCTGCAGGCGTAGAAGAAAAACCTTCAAATGACCATCTGGAAGAGTCTGTCGGGATATATGGAATGAGTGATATATTCCGGATACAAGATTCGATCAGGGGTATGTTCATGCCACGTTAAAAATCAAACATTACCAATAGGTCCGAAAGCTTTACCTAAAAAATAGCTAAATTGGTTACCTTTGTTACTCTGGGAATCTTAACCAGATTTCCGGCTATACAGACCTATTCTAACCTTCAAACCGCATGTTAATGAAAAGATTTATTCAAACAATGGCATTTCTGGCTGCAGGATGCCTGTTAATTACTTTTACGGCTATGAAAGCCAAATCTAAGAAGATTATTTTCTTTGGTGATTCGATTACTCAGCAAGGGGCCCAGCCGGGTGGATATGTTGATCTAATCAGCAAAAAACTAAGTTCCTCAACTTACGAGGTAATTGGTGCTGGGATTGGCGGGAATAAAGTATATGATCTTTATCTGCGTTTAGAAGATGATGTTTTAAATAAAAAACCAGATTTGGTCGTTATTTATATCGGTGTAAATGATGTTTGGCACAAACAGAGTTCTCATACGGGAACGGATCTGGATAAATTTGTGAAATTCTATCAGGCATTAATTAATAAAATTCAGACTAATGGTGCTAAAGTTGTCGTTTGTACACCAGCAGTTATTGGAGAGAAAAAGAATGGTTCCAATGAACTGGATGCTGAACTGGATAAATATTCGGCAGCGATCAGAGAACTGGCCACTAAAAATAAACTGGTGTTATGCGATCTGAGAAAGTTGTTTACGGAATATGATTTGCAGAATAATCCGCAGGATCTTGCAAAAGGGATCTTAACAACTGATGGAGTACACCTTAATGAAAAAGGGAATCAAACGTTAGCTGCAACATTGATACCGCTAGTCAAGTAATTTGTTTGAATGATATATCAGGATACTATTAACAAGATTATGGACACTTCCCGTATTGAGGAAGTTGTCGGTGATTTTGTGTCTTTAAAAAAGCGTGGGACAAGCTTAATTGGTAATTGTCCTTTTCATAATGAAAAAACACCTTCTTTTCACGTATCGGTAACGAAAGGCATTTATAAATGCTTTGGTTGCGGTAAGGGTGGAGACTCTGTGCATTTTATTATGGATCACGAGAAGTATTCTTATCCTGAGGCCCTAAAATATCTTGCACAAAAGTACAATATTGAGGTAGAGGAGACGGAAGAAAGCCCACAGGTAATTGAGGCTAACAACGCGCGGGAAAGTTTATATGTAGTCTCTTTGTATGCAGCAAATTATTTTGCCAACGAATTGTGGACTGGTGAACAGGGCCGGGCAATTGGTCTGAGCTATTTCAAAGAGCGGGGGTTCCGGGAAGATATTATTAAGAAATTTGAACTGGGATATTCTCCTGATCATTGGGATGCTTTAATCCTGAGTGCTGCTGCGGCAGGGCATAAGGAAGAGTACCTGGAAAAAACAGGTTTGGCTATCCGTAATGAAAAAGGAAAGGTCTATGACCGTTTCCGTGGAAGGGTAATGTTCCCTATTCACAATTTTACGGGCAGGGTGATTGGTTTTGGTGGCAGAACACTGAAAACGGACAAGAATGTTCCTAAATATGTCAATTCTCCTGAGAGTGATATTTACCATAAATCCAATGTGCTTTATGGTCTGTTTCAGGCGAAAAAAGCAATTCGCGATTTAGATAATTGTTATCTGGTTGAAGGTTATGCGGATGTGCTTTCTGTACATCAGGCAAACATTGAGAATGTGGTAGCCTCTTCCGGTACTTCATTGACCATAGAGCAAATCAGGCTGATCGGGCGCTTTACGAAAAATGTAACCATTCTGTATGATGGTGATGCTGCGGGTATCAAAGCTTCATTGCGTGGACTGGATATGATTCTGGAGGAAGGGCTGAATGTGAAGGTTGTAAACTTTCCTGATGGCCATGACCCGGATTCTTATATGCACAAGGTTGGTGCCGGTGTTTTTAAAACTTACATAGAGAATAACCGTAAGGATTTTATTCTCTATAAGGCCGATATCCTGCTTAAGGAGGCAGGTACAGATCCGATTAAACGTGCTGGTATTATCAGGGATATTGTAGAAAGTATCGCCAAGATACCTGATGAAATTAAGGTTTCTGTCTTTGTCAGGGAATGTAGTCATCTGCTCCAGGTAAGTGAGCATACACTAATGACCGAGCTGAACAAAATGCGGAATGCCAAATTTAAAAAAGGCAATCAGAGCAATCAGGGGCAACAATATCAAAGGCCATCAGCAAATAACCAGTCATTTTCTGCTTACCCGGACGGACCGCCGGATAATCTTTTTGATGATAATGCCGGGCCTGATCTTCCGGAGATGGAGGTTGTTGCTGATGATGATTTGCTGCAGGAGCATGAAATAATAAGACTTTTACTGGCATTTGGCCATGAGCTGGTGAGCTGGGATAATATCGATAATATGTACATCGGATCGTTTATCATGCAGAATCTGTCTGATGTAACTTTCGAAAATGAAATCTGTAAGCTGATTATTCAGAATTATAAAGAAGAGATTGAGAATGGGCATTTGCCTGTGGCGAATCAGTTTATCACCAATGAGAACCGTAAAATTGCTGATTTAGCGATTACTTTATCTACTTCTCCCCATTCACTCAGTGAGAACTGGTATAATAAACATCAGATTTACGTAAGGGATGAAACGGTGAATCTGAAGGCAACCATTCTTGGCGGCTTATATCATTTGAAAAAGAAGAAAGTTGAACGTCTTTTATTAGGGTTATTGCAGGAAATAAAGGCAGAGCCTGATCCGGTTAATCAGGATATTCTGATGGGAAAATATGCTTTTATGAAAAATGTGGAGCGTGAAATATCTAAGTTTTTAGGTTCTGTAGTCATTAAATAATGGCAGCGCATAACGAACTGGGAAAAACAGGCGAGCTGCTTGCTGCAAGCTATCTGGAAACCCGTGGTTATCGTATCCTGGAAAAAAACTGGGTCCATAAAAGGGCAGAAATAGACTTAATTGCTTTTTATGACAGTAAGCTTATTTTTGTTGAAGTAAAAACCCGTAGCTCTGTCAGCTATGGAGAGCCAGAGGATTTTGTGGACTGGAAGAAAGAGAAACAGCTGGAATTTGCCTCTTCTGTCTATATCGAAAGAAAGAACCATCAGGGGGAAATCCGTTATGATATTGTTGCAATTGTTTTTGAAAATGAACAACTTTATAAAATTAATCACATTGAAGATGCATTTTGGCCAAACTAATACGCTCGTTAAATTACCTAAATTAATCCTGTTGATCTGTTTGCTTACGGGCATTGCTTTCGTGATTTCCTGTAAAAATAGCGGGAGTCAAACGCAGGTACTGAGTTTCAAAACCCCTGAGCAGGGACAAGGTTATGGACTGGGTGAGGATGTTAAAGTACAGTTGGATGTGCCTGCTGATGAAAAAATCAGCAGTATCAGTTATTTGCTGGATGGTAAAGTTGTCGGGACAAAAAATGATGCAACTGCATTGACGATCAAAACTGATAGTTTATCTCTGGGCTATAAGCTGATTACAGCTATAGTGGATAACGGGTCAAAGAAAGATACAGCTACAATCAATATTGTGCTAAAATCGGCGGTTAAACCAACGCAGTTTAGCTATAAGGTGATCAATACGTTTCCGCACGATACAAGTTCATATACCCAGGGTCTGGAATATCATAATGGCCGTTTGCTGGAAAGCAGTGGTGAATATGGTTTTTCTACTTTAAAATGGGTGAACCTGCAGACTGGTAAAGCGTCTCCAAAGATTGAACTGGATAAGAAATTTTTTGGTGAAGGTTCAACACTGATTGGTGATAAGATAATCTTACTGACCTGGAAAGAAGATGTAGGTTTTGTTTATGACGCCAAAACTTTAAAGCAGGTAGGTACTTTCCCATATCAGAACAGCAGGGAAGGATGGGGACTGGCATTTGACGGGAAACGCATTGTCAAGTCTGACGGGACGAACAGAATCTGGTTTTTAAACAAAGATACTTATAAGGAAGAAAGCTATATTGACGTCTATGATAACAACGGACAGGTAGATCAGCTGAATGAACTGGAGGTTGTAGACGGGAAAATTTACGCCAACATCTACCAAACAGATAAAATAGCTGTTATAGACCCTAAAAGCGGCTCTGTGTTGAGTTATATTGATCTGACCGGAATCTTACCGGCAAAAGATAGATTTCCTAATACAGACGTCCTGAATGGTATTGCATGGGATGCTGCTGGCAAACGTCTTTTTGTGACAGGTAAGAAATTTAGCAAACTATTCCAGATACAACTGGTTCCGGCTGTCCCTGCTTCAAAGTAGGACTGATCTCTAAAAAAGAAGCAGTGCATGCAGAAGATTGATTACTGTCTGTTTTCCTTTTTTACTTTGGGCCAGTTGATATTTCCATTGTAGGTGATAGACTGCTGACTATTGCTTGTGATGGTGAGCGAAGCATTACCGGTTTTCGTAACCGAAAGTGTCAGTTTGTAATTGTCTTTAACATCTTTAGGGGTCATCTGGATCAGCCACCCGCCCTTTTTGGTTTTGGTACTTTTATAGCTGAAATCTTTAGAGGTAAACTTGATTCCGCTATCATTCGGATCTCCAATTTTAGGGGTATAAGAGCGGCCGTAATAAGGCAGATAAGCAACCAGGCTGTCTGGTGTAACCGATAAGTCGTAATTTGATCCGTTGAGATTGATATTGCCTCCGTTACCTACGTATCCTGGCATCCTGCTCATTACATTATTGATATCTGCTGCATTCAGTGGGCTTGCACTTGTCGCTGCAAATACATAATTTTTATCGCCAATAACTTTTGCTGTAGTTTCCTGATTAGTCTGTGCTTTGAGTTGCAAGCCTGAGAAAAGCAGGGTTATGATCAGAAAATTTTTAAACGTTTCCATTTGTGTTTATTTATGTGTGTAAAACTTAGAGGGTCTTTTGATTCAAAGGTTTAAACAATAATTAAAGATACAAATGAAAACGTTTATATGATAATGCTTTTTCGGTACTTAACTAGCTTTTTAATAGCTTGTTGTTGCTGAAAATGCTATTGGACTATCTCCATGTTTTATACTGGTTGATTAATCCGTTAGTAGAAACATCGTGCGAAGTCACTGCATCATTGTTCTTCAATTCAGGAAGAATGCTTTTTGCCAGCTGTTTTCCTAATTCAACACCCCATTGATCAAAACTGAAAATGTTCCATACAATTCCCTGAACAAATATTTTATGTTCATAGATTGCAATCAGGCTTCCAAGGCTGCGTGGTGTAACTTTTTTCAGCAAGATAGAGTTAGTCGGTCTGTTCCCTTCAAAAACTTTGAATGGTGCAAGTTTTTTGATTTCTTCTTCAGACTTACCTTCTTTTTTCAATTCGGCAGTTACCTGTTCTTCGGTTTTACCGTTCATCAGGGCTTCTGTCTGTGCAAAGAAGTTTGATAGTAAAATTGGGTGATGCTCTCCTATAGGGTTCAGGCTTTGTGCAGGTGCGATAAAATCGCATGGTATGATACGTGTTCCCTGGTGGATCAGCTGATAAAATGCATGCTGACCATTTGTACCTGGTTCACCCCAGATGATCGGACCTGTTTCGTAAGTTACGTCGTTACCATTACGGTCTACATGTTTACCATTACTTTCCATATCTCCCTGTTGGAAATAGGCAGCGAAACGGTGTAAATACTGATCGTAAGGTAAGATAGCTTCTGTTTCTGCATCAAAGAAATTAATGTACCAGATACCCAGTAAAGCAAGGATTACAGGAGCATTGTTCTCAAATGGGGTATGCTCAAAATGCTCGTCTGCTGCATGTGCGCCAGCAAGTAATTCTTTGAAATTAGCAAAACCTACACTTAAAGCGATAGGCATTCCAATTGCACTCCATAAAGAGTATCTTCCGCCAACCCAATCCCAGAAACCAAACATGTTTTCGGTATCAATACCGAATTCGGCAACGTCTTTAGCATTGGTAGATAATGCCGCAAAATGTTTAGCTACATCTTCTTGTTTTGCACCTTTGCCCAGGAACCAATCTCTTGCTGTATTGGCATTGGTCATGGTTTCCTGCGTAGTAAATGTTTTAGAAGCTACCAGGAAAAGGGTAGTTTCAGGGTCAACAGTTTTCAGGGTCTCTACGATATGTGTGCCGTCAATATTAGACACGAAATGCATTGTCAAATGGTTTTTATATGCTTTTAAAGCTTCAGTAACCATTACCGGCCCTAAATCAGAACCTCCAATACCAATATTTACGACATCTGTAATAGGTTTGCCTGTATAACCTTTCCAGGATCCGGAAATAATTGCCTCACTGAATTTCTCCATTTTGGCTAATACTTCATTTACATCATCCATGACATTTTTGCCGTCAGCATAAACTGGTTTATTGCTTTGATTACGTAATGCGGTATGTAAAACTGCTCTATCTTCTGTCTGGTTAATCTTTTCACCGCTAAACATTGCTTTGATAGCTTCATCCAGTTTACATTCTCTGGCAAGCTGCATCAATAATGCAAGGGTAGTATCATTGATCCTGTTTTTAGAGTAATCCAGCAGGATGTCTTCAAAAACCAGGGAAAACTTCTCAAAACGCTTTTCATCTTCTGCAAACAGTTGTTTTAAGTTTTTCTCATTGATATCAATGAAGTGATCGGCCAGGTACTTATAGGCCGCTGTCTCTGTGAAATTTATGGTTGGTAGCATAATGTTGGTGTTTCTTTCTGTAAATGTAATGATTTATGATGAACCTAAATGTCGTTAGAATGGGTTGCAATTAATAGTAAAAAGCACACTAAGGTTCAATATTTTACTTTCCGCTGTTGATTAAACGGGCGGTATCCGCTCAAATATAAGCTGATAGTTAATGTATTATAAAATTATACGTAATGACCTGATTTTGAAGAAATAGTGCGTTTTTTTAGTCTTTCTATGGTTTTTTTTATATTATATTTAATAAAAAAATAATAGTTCACCTATAAAAACTACCCATCATGCTAGAAAATTTAAATCAACTGGTAAAAGATAGTACTCAGGATGCTATCGTAAATAACACTGATATTCCTAATGAGCATAATGAGGCTGCTATTTCTGCTGCTTCGGGTTCTATTATAGATGCATTAAAGCAACAACTGTCTTCTGGCAACATTGGTGGCCTTGTGGATGCTTTTAAGGGTGGAAATATTGAAGGCAGTGCTGTTGCACAGGATGCTTCTGCAGGCTTTATTGATAAACTGGCTGGTATGGGCATTAATCTTGATACTGCTAAAGGAATTGCAGCTTCTGTTATCCCGGGGATAATTGGTAAGTTCATTAATAAGACAAACGACCCTAATGATAGCTCTTTTGATATCAAAGATGTGCTGAGTAAAATATCAGGACCGGATGAGAAATTTGAATTGTCTGATCTGACTAACTTGTTTACTGGCACTAAAGAAGGCGAAGCTGGTGCGCAGGGTGGTGGAATTGTAGATAAACTTAAGGGGCTTTTTAGCTAAACCTATAAATGAAATTCGGGAAAGGCTATCTGGACATTGTTCAGATAGCCTTTTGTATTTAGAACCTGTTTAAATTCAGATGCTCAAACTGTTTACGGGCTCTTTTTATATATTTGTGATTATGACAAAAGAACAAATACAGGATTTAAGGGACAGAGTAGCGTCGCTGAGGAGGCATCTTTGACGTCGAAACCCGACTCGAAGCTATTTATATAGAACAGGAGCTTACCTTACAACCAGATTTTTGGGATGATCCCAAAAAGGCTGAAAAGCATTTAGCGGAAATGAACGCTAAAAAAGTGTGGACTGATGCCTGGCAGAAAGTTAACGCTGAATTTGAAGATACTCAGGTGCTGTTTGATTTCATGCAATCGGGAGATGCCACCAAGGAGGAGATGGAGGAGCAATATGAAAGATGTTTGCACCTGATTGAGGATCTTGAACTGAAAAACATGTTAAGCAGTAAGGAAGATCAGCTGAATGCGGTGATGCAGATTACTGCCGGGGCTGGTGGAACTGAAAGCTGTGACTGGGCAGCTATGCTGATGCGGATGTATATCATGTGGGGCGAAAAGAATGGTTATAAGGTAACTGAACAGGATTTTCAGCCTGGCGAGGTAACAGGTGTGAAAACGGTTACTTTACAGTTTGCCGGTGACTTTTCTTATGGATATCTGAAGGGGGAAAACGGAGTACACCGTTTGGTACGTATTTCACCTTTTGATTCTAATGCACGCCGTCACACTTCATTTGCTTCTGTATACGTTTATCCTTTGGTGGATGATACGATTGAGATCGAAATTAAAGATGCCGATATAGAATTTGAAACTTTCCGTTCTGGTGGAGC
The DNA here is from genome assembly GCF_014200605.1 of Pedobacter cryoconitis. Taxonomy (GTDB): domain Bacteria; phylum Bacteroidota; class Bacteroidia; order Sphingobacteriales; family Sphingobacteriaceae; genus Pedobacter; species Pedobacter cryoconitis_B. The sequence continues at coordinate 483,986 of NZ_JACHCE010000002.1, forward strand.
GGGTGGTCAGAATGTAAATAAGGTGGAAACAGCGGTACGTTTGTATCACAAACCTTCTGGTATTGTAATTAAAAACCAGGAGTCACGTTCGCAGCTGCAAAATAAGGAGAACGCATTAAGGCTTCTTAAATCGCAATTATATGAAGCTGTAATGCGCGAAAGAATGTTAGCATCTGCGGCGGTAGAAGGCTCGAAGATGAAAATAGAGTGGGGCTCACAAATCAGAAACTATGTTTTACATCCGTATAAACTGGTCAAAGATCTGAGAACCAATTATGAAACTTCTAATGCACAGGCTGTCCTTGATGGAGAGCTGAATGACTTTTTGAAAGCATATTTAATGGAATTCTAATGAATAAAAGCTGGTTGCTACTTTTGATTATGGGTATAATAGGTATGAATGGGGTAAATGCCCAGGAAATAATGAAACTGTATCCGGGGAAAATACCAGGTGCAATTGCAGGGCCTGCTACTTATAAGCAAAAGGAAACAATCATTAATGGTAAAGTTTTTGGACTGAGCAAGGTGACTGATCCTTCGCTCAGTCTTTATAAAGCAGATCCGCTTAAAGCAAATGGTGCTGCTGTTATTATTTGTCCGGGTGGAGGCTATGCGTTTCTGGCCACAGACCATGAGGGAGAAGAAGTAGCACGCCGTTTTGCTGCTTTGGGTGTAACAGCCCTGGTATTGAAGTATCGTTTGCCAAGCGATACAATTATGACCGATAAATCTTTCGGGCCTTTACAGGATGCCCAGCAGGCAATTTACCTGGTACGCAAAAATGCAGCAGCATGGAATATTAACCCTGCAAAGATTGGGATTATGGGTTTTTCTGCTGGCGGACATCTTGCGGCTTCTCTTGCTGTTCATTATGGGGATAGTAAAATCAAGAATCCCGAAGGGTTAAGCCTGAGGCCAGATTTTGCTATTTTAATTTATCCTGTAATCAGCTTCACAGCCTCTGCACATACAGGCTCCGTAAAAAACCTGATTGGTGAAAAGGCTACTCAGTTACAAAAAGAATACTTTTCTAATGAGCTTCATGTCAATGCGCAAACTCCGGTAACTTTCCTGGTGCATGCGAATGATGACGATACGGTTCCGGTTGAAAACACGATTTTGTTTAATCAGGCTTTGACGAAGAATAAAGTTCCCGTTGAAACACATCTGTATCAGGCTGGAGGGCATGGTTATGGAATGCACAATAAGACAACTTCTGATGACTGGTTCCAGCGTTTACAGGAGTGGATGAGAGGTAACCATCTGCTGGAAGGAAAAGCAAATTAAATTTCCGGGTTAATCAGAATATCCTGTAACTCTTTTAATTCCTGAACCTTTTCTTCTGAGCCCAGATTTTCATAAGCTGAAATCAGGTTACGTATAATTCTGCGTATAATCTCTACATTACTGCAGGGCGCGTAAAAACCAGGTAAGGGCTGCAGGTTTAACTGGCGTAAAAACTGGTCTACATCATGTTTTCCGAAAATGGCGCCTTTATTGAATGCATTGATATAAAAAAGGACACCGAATTCATGTTCTTCCTTTTTGCTTTCATCGATATAACCGAGAATAAAATGCTGCGGCAGGTTGACACCATAAACAGGAATATCAAGTTTTTGGGCAATAGTGGCATATATAATTGCCAGTGAGATCTGGTTTCCTTTTTTGGTTTCCAGTACCTGGTTAATATAAGAATTCTGCGGATCGTGATGATTTTTTGTGTTCCCTTTGAAGCCGTGTATATTGTAGAAAATATGATTGATGAGCTTGATTTTCTCTACAGAACTCATTTCATATTGTAAACCAGTCCATATTTCTCTTTTGATCTCTTCAATCTGGTTGATGACTTTCTGTTCATCAAGATCGGGATACTGGTATCTGTTAAGGACCAGGGCTCCCTGTAAAAGGTCAAATGCACCACTCTGATACCAAAGGTTAAGATCTTCTTTTACGGTGTTAAACTGGATCTGGTGTACGATGTTTTCTATACGTTCCTGTAATAGGGTATCGAGCGATTTTTCCCATTCTGTTTCCAGAAAATGAATGACAGAAGTTCCATGTTCGAGCAGGCGTTTTGCGACCTGTTCGAAAACTTCCGGATCAGTATCATCGAGTAATTTGACGAGTGCTTTTATTTCTGAACTATTTTCCATTAAAAAATACCAATTAGAATGCTTCGTTTACCTATTTTTGCTTTTATGGCATTACAATTTATCAGCGATTATCTGAAGCATCGTTTAACTTCTAAAAGCAGACACGGAACCCATTCGCCTTTTGTTTACCATTTGGTAGATGAGGTAATTTACGATTTTAACTCCAAAACTGAATACAAAGGTATTGAGGAGCAAAGAAAAAAACTTTTAAATGACGATGATCTGATTACTGTAACTGATCTCGGTGCAGGTTCTCATCTGAATAAAAACCGTACAAAAAAGGTAAAAGAGATTGCTAAAAATGCTTTAAAGTCACCAGGACTTGCGCAGCTGATCTATCGCCTGGCAAAAAATAGTAAGCCTGCTAACCTGATTGAATTGGGGACTTGCTTAGGGATTACCACTGCTTATCTATCTGCTGCATGTCCTGATTCGGATATTGTTACGATTGAAGGCTGTCCTGAAACTGCCAAAAAAGCTTATCAGAATTTTCAGGACCTTGAACTGGATAATATAGAATTGCAGGTGGGTAATTTTGATGTTTTACTACCTGTGGTTATTGAGCAGGCCCCTCAACTGGATTTTGTTTATATAGACGGTAATCACCGTAAAGATGCAACTATCAATTATTTCAACTGGTGTCTGCCTAAGGTACATGAACACTCTTTACTGATCTTTGACGATATCTACTGGAGTAAAGGAATGAAAGAAGCCTGGGAAGAAATCAAGAACCATCCGGATGTTACAGTAACTGTAGATTTGTTCTGGATTGGTTTAGTTTACTTCAAAAAAGGACAGAAAAAAGAGCATTTTAAGATTAAGTTTTAGAATGCTTCGGCAAGACTCAGGTAAAATCCTGATTGTCTTGCTTCATTAGGTCTTTTCTCTCCAACTGCATAATCTGCTCTTACACTAAGGCCTTTGGCAGGATCGTAGAAGTATCTTACGCCAGCGCCATAAGAAGGCTTAAACTGCTTAAAAGAGAAATCGCCATTCGCAAAAACGCGTCCGCCGCCACCAAATGCAACTAAACCAAAACGATTGTTGTAACGGTAGCGTAATTCTGTTTGTGCAGCCAGTAAATTTTCATCTCTGTATCTGCCTGAGTAATAACCACGCATGATTTCATCATTACCAAGCTGTGGTAAAAGATAGAACGGGGTACTTTTACTTTGTATCGTGTAATAGATACCGTTTACACCTAATACGAGTTTCTTAGCGAGTGGCCAGAAATTGCGGACAATAACTTTGATCTGACTGCCTGTAAAATCGTTCCCGCCAAAGATATTTGGGGCATACTGGTAAGACACCCTTCCAAAAAAGCCTTTGGTTGGATAGTTATTTGAATTTCTTGTGTCGTAGGTTTGTGATACGCCCAGGAAAACCACTGAGCCCCCGTTCTGACCTAACACAGCAGGATCAGTATCATAAATCCCTCCCGGCACTTTATCTCTGAAATTATAGTTCTCATAGCCCAAGGATATGCCTGTATAGAAAAAGGGAAGAATGTTTTTTTCTACATCAAAGAATGCCCTGATCTGGCGTTGTACGAGCCTGTCTTTATTGGCTTCCAGTGTTTGGTTACCTATGCCAAAAAAGTCAAATGGCATACTTCTGAAACGCAGCTCGCTGATCAGGTGAAAAGCATTATGCTTAGTCCATACATCGCCCTTAAGGCTGACATTATAAGTGCTTTTTGTAGAGAAAGAAAGTACGGTTGAAAAATTAGAACTACGGTTTAAGGTGTCTTTTTTGTCCAGATAAGTTGAATAAAGACCGCCGACACCAAACTCCAGACCTATCTCCTGTGAATATCTTAGCAGAGGAAGAGGCATAAAACTAGCTTTACGCGTAGTGTCTACATCTTCTGATAACATGCGTTTGATCAGTTTCATTTGTCCAAATCCATGAAGCGTTGAGAGCATTAGGGTGGTGCAAAGTAAAAATTTTCTCATTAGAGGGTGCTGCGCGTAGTTATAACAGGTAAAATAAAGGCGCTAAAGTAAGCAAATTATGAGTGAGTTTTACAGTGCTTTATTTATAGCTATTGGTTTGTCCCCGGCTCTGTTCCCATCAGGGTATAAACCTCTTTCATAAATACAGCTTCATTTAACATGGAGCGAAAAGCGTCCAGCTCGTCATGTGTAAAAGCAAAGCTGATATCTTCGTTGGGTGTGCGTAATAATATTCTCTCCTTTTTGTCTGGAAAAGGAAGGCTTGTTTCTGCAAATGAAAAGTTTTCAATGATGTCTTTGAAATTCAGAAAGTCGTGGTGTGTGAAATTTAACAGGAGATTGTTATGCCATATATAAAATACATCGCAGCATGGGCAATGAGAAATTGCAGTGTCTTTTCCTGAACTTAAAACTATTGTTTTGCACATAATATTGCATTTTTGAGTTTAACCATTAAGCGTAAAATGAAAGCGTCTTCTGGAATAATTCAAACATAGCATATTATTTATAATAATTCTAAATAAAAGCTAAATAACCTGAATCACCGGCTTTAGCTATAGTGATTCAGGTAGAGAGGTTATGTATGGAGACGTTAATTTATTTAATGATCAGCCTGGTGTAAAGTGTATTTGTTTTGGCAGGATGATACATATCTGCGGTATAAGCGTAATTGAGAATGCTATATGTTCCTGCTGATATATTGTCCGGAATTCTGATTGTTACTGCCTGATCTGTTTTGGACTGAATAATCAGATTTTGTGGAGTTGACGTCAGGCTCGCGGATGCACTTACGGTAGAAAGTGTACCAATATTAATTCCTGACAGCGTAAATGTATCACCGGCTTTAAATGTTTTGGTATAAAGCAGGTCTGCTTCGGGGATCAGAGGTAAAACTTCTCCCATCAGACAGCGCCCTGAATAGATAGTGCGGGAACCGGAGACAATCTTTATTTTAAAGTAAGTTCCTTTTTTTAGTTTCCCGGAAAGAACTTCTGAGATAATACGTGTTTTGGCAATTGCTGTGATGACCATTGGGATTTCACTACCGCCTTCTAAATCAAGATAAACTTTGGTAGCCAGGCTGTCGGTTAGAAAATAATCGCCCTGAATATCAAGTTCTGTATCCGGATAAAAGACTCTTACTCCATTGTTATCATGTGAATAAAACGGAGAAAATCCAGAAATATATGGAATAGGCTGGTTGATCACTGGTTTAAGGGTATAAACTGTTTGTGAACCGTCCTGAGCGGTAACTGTATATTTAGTTGTTTCTTTAAAAGCGACCTTTTTACCTGATGCAGGAGAGATACTGGCCCGCTCTGCAACGGTAATCTGTGGGGTAATACTATCCGGAACCTGAGTGAAAGGTGGCCAGTAAACGGTGATGTCCTTTGCAGTGATTGCACCTTTTAAGGTTTCTCCATCATTTCCTTTCAGGCTAAAGCTAACCAGGTTACTGTAAGAATAATCAGTATATTGTTTTTTACAACTGGTGAAAAGAACGATAACTGATAAAATCAGTAAACCGGAAAATATTTTAATAGTGGATTGTAATTTCATTTTTTGGTTGGGTTTGCAAATTTATTTACTTTCGCAAATTATATTAATAATCATCCGGGTTAATTGCTTCGTCTAAAGGGTAATTAAGCTTGTGTTTTAGAAGGGAGCTGTAATTTTCGAGAAGAGCAGCTCCTTTTTAATTTCCTTTAATTCTCAGCAAATCTGGCAGGCACCCTGCTAAACTAATTTTTTGTAGTTAAATGAGATCTGACCGAAGTAGTTACCTGCTGTCGCTGGATCAGCTGAATAACCTACAGTAATGATTTGTAAAACATATAATTCTGTAGCTGCTGCTACCGAAGTACCTTTATATAACACGACATAACGATCTGCTACCGGACCTGAAAGATGTGTAGTTACATTGTAAGCATACCATCCTGGTGCTGATGTATTTGAACCTAAAGTAGTAGCTGGTTTTACATTTAATGTAGTAAATGCAGATTGAGCTATTGCAGCTAAACTAGTTGATGGTACGTCTGCATAAGCTAATTTATAAGCTCCACCTGTATTTGCATTGATATTACCGTCAAAAGATCCATTGAATGAAGCCTGGTAAGCAGATGCAGCTGTAGTTGTTGTATTATTGGCAAGATCAAAATAAACAGTTCCCCAGTTACCTGCTGAACCTCCCGGAGAAGATAGTGGAGTTGTAAATGCGCCTGTTACTACCGAATTGGCAGGGATTGCGTTTACTGCGTTATTAGTATTGTTTTTTAAAGATGTATTTGAAGTTTCGTTGTTGTCTTTTTTACAAGATGTAGCTAATACAGCTAACAGAGCGAACATTCCGGTTATTTTTAGAAAATTTGTTTTCATGTTTTTAGATTTTTAAGAGAATTTAATTTTTAATTAGGTATTGTTTATTTGCGTGGGACAGTTGCCAGCCCGGATGATTAATGTCTTTATTTTGATAGGTTACTTAGTAGGGTTAATTGTCAGTGGCATGGATTGTTTGAAATCATTGAAACCTGTAAATCTGGCGGTGAAAGCCACTGTACCATAATTACCTGTTGCCAGTGTTTCGGGTACTTTGATTACAGCTTCGGTACGTGAATAGGAGACAATAGGGAACTCTACCTCTTGCCCTTTAATATTTACACTGAAAGAAGTGAAATTGACGAATACTGAATTTCCGGCTTTAATCGTAAAGGTATCTCCTTGTTTGAATGTGCCTGCAGTGATTACGACGATATAGGGTTGAAGATATTTCAGCCTAACCGGATATTTTGATTGTGTTGAAATGCCTGATTTCTTTACTTTAATATAGTAAAGTCCCGTGTCTATAGCTGGTGGAATAATCAGTCCGGATAAGCTGTAGATATCCTCTATTGGATTGATGCTGAAATCAGAGCCTTTATCCATGTCAGTTTCCTTACTGGTGGTTTTACTGATCAGCGATACTTTAAGTTTATTCGGATCGGTGGTATAGAAATTCCCTATGATACTCATGCTTGTATTCAGGCCGTATTGAGCAGTTTGGGTTGCTGTAGAGCTTTCTTGTAAGACCAAAGGGTTAACCTGCTGTATTTTAATAACCAGTTTATAGGTCGTGCTGGTTTTATCTGCTCCGGTTACTGTATAGGTGGTTTTATCACTTAATACATCTACAGGCTCTACGGTTTCTTTTAAGGTAGCACCATCTGCTAACTTAACTTTTGGATCTATCGCATTCAGCTCATAATAAAATGGGATATAAACTGTAATGGTATGATCTGTTTCATCAATAACACCTGCAATATTTCCGTCCGAAACGGGTACATTATATTCCAGTATTTTACTATTGGAAAGGGCAGGTGGGGCTATAGTTTTTTTACAGGCTGCAAAACCGGTAAGTGACAGCAATAAATAGAGAATCGGGATACGTTTCATTATAAAATATGAGCTTATTTAATTTCAAATTTTGTACTTCCTTTAGGTACCAGGACATATTCAAATGTGAAGAACATGTGTGGTGTGCTTCTTAACCATTTATCGGCTGTAAAAGCATCTTTATAACAAGAGATCATTTTGATCTTTGCATAGTTTCCATTTCCTGTGCGTACAATGACGGTCCTTTTCTCTGGTAACGCATAGGCTACGTGTTGTTTTTCATAACTGCCATCACCTCTTCTTGTTCCGGCAAAATCATATTGATACCAGCCCATGCCTTCTCCGAAATCACCTGAGTCATCAGTGCCGATTAAGCTTTTTCCTGTTCTGAACTGCGCATCAGCCGGTACTTCTGTCACCTGATCAAATGGCTTGTCCAGGATAAGGATGCCACCTGATCCTGCACCACCGTTACCGTAGTTATTGGCATCTTTTCCATTGTTTCCGCTCATAAAGCTGTTATATAATCCGCTGAAAGCGATATCCCAGCGGGTAGTTTGAGCAAGATTGGCAGCTGTTACCTGTTTATTTTCCAAACTAAAATATAGCGTAGGTTGTGGTGCAGTAGGATTTGCATCATCTGTGGGCGCGGCAAAATTTTCTACACGTTGTAATTTGTAAAAGGGAACTGAGCCGGCTACCGGTGGGTCAACTGGTTTACCTGGTTCAGGGTCATTGTTTTTAGAGCAGGAGGTTAAAAACAGGAATAATAAGGGTAATATATAGAGGGGCTTAAATGGCTTTAGGAAAGTTCTCATATTCTTTTGGTCTAGTCTTTAGTGGATAGGTTTCTGCTGCCGTCTTGTTGTACGAAATAGCGGAAGGTAAAGTAGGGTGCAGGCCAGTTCAGATCGCTCACTGTAGCTGGTGCACCTTTATACATACTGATGAGTTGTAATTTGGCATATTTTCCATCCGCGGTTCGTAAAATATAGGTTCTGTTTTTGACCGGAACAGCGATGTGGGTTTTAAGTTCATAGAAATACCAGCCATTGCCTGCTCCTGAATCCCATCCTGCAGAATTAATTGCATTGTTGGTGAATTCTGTGTCAGAAGGAGCTTCTTTAATTTGATCATAGGCCTGATTAACGACAAACATTGCGCCTTTTGCTGCTGTACCTGGATTATTTACAGGGCTGTTTGGTGATATATAAGAATTATATTCTTTAGTAAAGGATATGTCCCAATCAGTACCTGATTTCTTGCTGACATCTATTTTTGCACCGGTTTTAAAGCTGAAATAGAAGGGCGCAAATTCTTTTCCGCTGCCTACTGTATTGCCTACATCGCCCGGCAGGTCATTAATTACTGTGCTTTTGCCATCCTCCAGCTGTGGTTTAATTTCGTCTTTAGTACAGGCTGTGAATAAGACCAGCATTGCAGGTAAGAACAAGGTTTGTTTAAGTAGTTTTATATTCATCTTGTGATTTTTTAGAGTTGATCTTTAAAGAATTTCCAGGTAATACCGCCTACGATTGTTCTTCCCTGCTGTGCAGGCATTAACTGATCCCGGTAATTGAGTAAGTTGTCGGCAGTAAGCTGAAGGGATAAATGTTTGCGGTAAAATGTTTTTTGAACGGATGCATTGAAAAGGAAGAAGCTGCGGACAAAAGTGTCATAATTGTCTATGAAATTGTTGGCGCGGTTGGCTTCCATAAAGCCGTATTTGCTGCGGTAGTTTACTCTGAAGGAACCTGTAAGGCCTGATTTTTCATGTTCATAAGTAAATTTGATATTAGCCATATGACGGGAGCGGTTGGCCATCCCGAAGTAATCGGCTCTGGTGGATCTTCGCATTTCGTTTTTGTCGGTATCATAGACCTGGCCGTAAAGTCCCTGACCTGTTTTGATAGAGTCTATTACACCGCGGTCTATCGCATAAAGCAGCTGATAACCGGCATTGATATTTAATGAACGTGTCGCAGCCCAGTTTAAGCTGATTTCTGTACCAGTTAGATAGGCTCTGGCGATATTGACATAAGAAAATATCTGCTGACCACTTGTTTTTGTAGCCACTTGTTCTGAATTGATGAAGTTCTTAATATCATTATAGAATACATTTACATCTAGTTTGACTGATTTAATAGCTGTAAATGTAAATCCTGTACTATAAGATACAGAGCGTTCTGGTTTTAACTGACCTACACGACTGGCAATTGGCCAGATACTACTGATCTGTCCTGCGTCTTTAAGGACTTGTATCTCTCTAGAAAATTCTTCAGCACCTAATACGGTATAGCCTGTTTGAAGATTGGTGAAGACCAGGTATAGCTGCTGGAAATTCGGTGTCTTGAATCCTGTTCCAATAGCTGCTTTAAAGGTTAAATCTTTGATTGGAGTATAACGGAAACCAATACTTGGATTGATCTTGCTGCCATATTTATTATGATAGTCGTAACGGGCACCACCGGTAATACCAATTTTATCACTTGTTTTCCAGTCTGCCTGCCAATAAGCAAAATAATTGCTCATGTCTTTTGATCCCCTGTAAGAAACATCGTTTAAATGTTCATAAGCTCCGCCGATACCGCCTGTCAGATTTAAGGTTTTTGTTAATTCGTGCGTAGCCTGTACTTCTGCTCTGTGGAGATATTGTGTAAATCTGTTTCCTGGGATAAGAGCGCCGCTGTTAAGATCTGTAATATCCTGTTCGGTCTGATAACGGGTAAGGTAATATTGTGTTTTTAACCTTAATCCATTTCTGAAGTTATTATTTAAGGATAGCGATCCGTTCAGATCACGTTCATCCATTACATCTGTACTTGGCCTTACTCCATAATTCAGCTCATTTACAGAGTGACGTGTGGTATAACGGCCATTGAAATTCAGTGTGGAAATTTCATTCAGCATATATCTGCCTCTGCCCTGCAACGAATAGCTGTCAAATGGTGGGGCAGTTTTACCTTCTTTTAAATAAGGATTGGCATTGAAACCATCGGTGCGGTAATAGTTGGCAGAAATATACGCTGATCCTTTTTTACCAGCAAAAGGAGTTTCGCCTTCAAGAGTTGCATCAACGAGATTATAACTTCCATAACGTAAGGCCGCAAGTCCTTGTGGCTGGGTGATATTTTTACGTGTAACAATGTTCACGACCCCTGCCAATGCTTCGCTACCATATAAACAGGATGATGCACCTTTAATGATCTCTATCTTTTCAATGTTGGATACGGTAATTCTGGAAAGGTCAAAATTTCCTGAATTACGTCCTACCATAGGCTGCCCATCAATCATAATCATGGTATAACCGCTGTCAAAACCCTGCATTTGTAAACCAACGGCTCTGTTTCCTGAGCCAATATCACTAACAATGGCCAGTCCGGTTTGTTCTTTTAATACTTCATCCAGTCTGCGGCTACCCATTTGTTCAATAGTTTTACGGGTGATGACTGTACTGGGCATAATGGAATGTACCATGTCTATCAGGTTGTCTGGATTATGATGTCCGGTGCTTATATTTACCTGATCTAATCCGTTCTCTGCGGTTTGCAGTTTGATATGAAGAGGTTTAGTATGGCCGGGGGCGATGTCCGTTTCTGCCGTATATGGGCTGAACCCTACTGCGGTTATTTTAATTGTATAGGTTCCTGTATAAAGACGGGTAAGTTCAAACCCTCCGTTTTTGTCACTTATTGCAACTCTGTGATCTGGTTCAAGCAGGACTGAAGCACCAGATAATGCATTATTCTTTTCATCTGTTACACGTCCTTTCAGTATGCCTTTTGTCTGGGCTTTTACTGTAATTGTGAACAGAGTTAGTAATAGCATCATGCTGTATATTTTTAGTGTTCCAGTCTTGTAGTACATTGTTATTTTTAATCGATCTAAATAAGATGATGAAGCAAAACTGGCTAATTAATTTCATATATGATTTGTTCAATGCGTATTAAGATTTATTCAAAACGTATTATCTTTTGTTCTATCCGTATTATTATTTTCTTTAATTGATCTTTTTTGCATCTGATTTTATACTGATAGTTTCATTAAACAGGTAATAAACAACATGTTTTTAATTTTAATATTATTTCAGATGGGTTTCCAGGTCAGAATACGGATAGAATAAATGGAAATGAACAACTTGTATTTAGATTGATTAAACACGTTGTTTGTATAAAGATTTTAAAATAAAATGAAGAAATTAAGCTGTTTGCTTTTAATGATTACCTGGTATTTGGGGTCATATGCTGCTGTTCCAAAGCGGATTATAACTTTGAGTGCTGCTTTGTCAGAGACTACTGATGCTCTGGGCCTTGGAAAAAATATTGTTGCTGTAGATGTGACTACTACTTATCCTGTCTTTCTAACTAAGTTACCGAAAGTGAGTAATAACAGATCTGTTTCTGCTGAGGCATTGATTGCTTTTGCCCCGGATCTTGTACTTGCACCTGAAGGCAGTGTGTCAAAAGAGATTCAATATCAGTTGAAATCGGCGGGCATACGTTTCGTAAGTATCAAACAGGAATATTCTGTGAACGGTGCCTTAAAATTTATCCGGCAGGTGGCTGAGGCTTTACAGTTGGCACCTAAAGGGGAATTGCTTGCTCGGCAAACAGAACTGAAAATTAAACAGGCATTAGCCGGTATAAAATCAGGCAGTAAACCTGCGAAAGTCCTTTTTATTTATGCCAGAGGTACCGGGGTAATGATGGTGGCAGGGAAGAAATCAAGTCTGGATGCAGTGATTAGTCTGTCCGGAGGTAAAAATGCAATTAATGAGTTTGAGGATTTTAAACCTTATACCACAGAAGCACTGGTAAAAGCTAATCCGGATGTCATCCTGATGTTCGATTTTGGATTAACCAGTCTTGGCGGTGTAAATGGGATTTTAAAAATGCCGGGTGTAGCACAAACTTCGGCTGGCAAGAATAAAAGGATTGTACAAATGGATCCGGCATTGTTAACAAATTTTAGTGTTCGCCTGGATCAGGCTATAACGGCATTGAATGGTAAGCTGATGGAGTTATAGATTTGTTATGAAACCTATTTTTGTTTATTGTTTACTAATTGCGGCTTTAATGGCCTCTTTATCTTTTTCTCTGGGATTGGGTGCAATGGATATTCCTGTTAAAGATGTCCTCCTGATTTTATTCCATAAGACAGGGCTTTTTAAGCACCATATGGTTCCTGAGCAATATGAAACTGTGATCCGGATTGTACGTTTACCAAGGGTCCTTCTGGGCGTACTGGTTGGTGCCGGTCTTGGGATATCGGGTGCCGCTGTTCAGGGAATTTTCAGAAACCCGCTTGCTGAACCTGGTTTGATTGGTATTTCGGCCGGGGCATCATTGATTGCTGTAGCCATTATTGCATTGGAAATAGGGGTGCTTTCAGGATTGGGTAATTTATTGGGTTACTATTTACTGGCATTTGGTGCTTTTGCTGGCGCTGGTATAGCGGCCATGCTGGTATACCAGATTTCACGTACCGATGGCAGGCCAAATGTGGCAACCATGTTACTGGCCGGCATTGCAATTAATGCACTTGCTGGTGCCTTAACAGGGCTAATTACTTATCTGGCTAATGAACAGCAATTGCGTAATATCACTTTCTGGATGCTGGGCAGTCTGGCTGGTGCTACCTGGGAAACTGTTTTAGCTTTATTACCTTTTATTGTAATCCCGGTCGTACTGCTGCCTTTTATGGGCAAAGCTTTGAATGCATTTGCTCTGGGTGAGGCACAGGCCGATCATCTGGGCCTGAAAGTTAACCTGGTTAAACGCCGGGTGGTTATCCTGGCAACAATGGCTGTTGGTGCTGCGGTAGCGGTGTCGGGGGTGATTGGTTTTGTAGGGCTTTTAGTGCCGCATACGATCCGTTTATTTATAGGTGTTGATAATAAATATGTATTACCTGCATCAGCTTTGCTGGGGGCGCTGATTCTGACCCTGGCAGATATGATTGCAAGAACTGTGGTTTCGCCGGTAGAACTACCAATCGGGGTGATCACTGCACTTTTAGGGACACCGCTGTTCCTTTATATTTTAATTAAAGACAAAAAGAAATTGCTTCAATAATATCTGCCAATGCTAACCGTAGAAAATATAACGTACGAAATCAATAACAGAACACTGATCAGGAATCTTTCTTTTAGCATGTGCTGTGGAGAAGTGGTCGCTATTCTGGGGGCTAATGGTGCTGGAAAATCTACTCTTCTGAAAATGCTGAGCGGGGAGAAGAAAAATGCAGAAGGAAATATTTTACTGAATGGTAAAGCAATTCATAGTTATGCTTCTGCTGATCTGGCTAAAAAGAGAGCAGTGCTGAGTCAGCATAATGTAGTGAATGTAGATTTTCTGGTCAGGGATATTGTCATGATGGGCAGATATCCGCATTATAAGAATAACCCTGGTAAAAATGACAGGAATGTAGTGCGGCAGACAATGGATGTTTGCGGGGTGAGTGAACTCGAAGAGCGCTCTATCCTGACTTTATCGGGTGGTGAACAGCAGCGTGTTCAACTGGCAAGGGTACTGGCGCAAATATGGGATTGCCCGGGCGCATTGCTGTTAATGGATGAGCCTGTTTCGGGTATGGATCTGCAATATCAGCAGCAGACGCTGGCTATCGTGACCGCATTGGCGAGAAAAAACTTTATGGTGATTACTGTCTTGCATGATATTAATCTCGCTGCACAATATGCGGACAGAATATTAATGTTGAAAAATGGGCGCAAGTGGAATGATGGCAGTCCTGCTGAAGTACTGAATACACGTAATGTTTATAATATATTTTCAATTGAAGCGGAAGTGAGTATTAACCGCCAGAGTTTAAAACCTTTTGTGCTTCCTAAGGAGGTACTGATAGATTCAAATAAATTTCATTCTAATTCATATCATATGAGTACTGATAACCTGAAAAATTTAAAAGAGACATACTTGTCTTATAAAAATGCTAATCCTGGAAAAAGAATCCGTGATATAGCTGCTGCACTCAACGTAAGTGAAGCGGAACTGCTGATGACTGGTTTGGATGAAACTGTTACCCGTTTAAGCCATGATTTCGAATCTGTTTTAAAAGCGGTGCCAACATTAGGCCATGTCATGGCCTTAACCCGTAACGAATATTGTGTACATGAGCGTAAAGGCGCCTATGAGAAGATTTCTTTTACTCCTCATGCTGGTTTGGTATTAGGGGACGATATCGATCTGCGTTTATTTTTAAGCGGCTGGAAATATGGTTTTGCCGTGGTAGAAGAAAAAACAACAAGTCTGCAGTTTTTTGACGGCCTGGGTGTGGCTGTTCATAAAATTTATCTGACTGAAAAGAGTAATAAGGACGCTTTTAAAGCTTTGGTTGATAATTTTACAGCCCACGATCAGCAGGCAGCAGTGCTGAGTAAAGATCAGCAGAGAAGACCTGCTGCAGGCAAACCTGATAGTGAGGTTGACCTGACTGGTTTTCAGGAAGGCTGGAATAATATGCAGGATACACATGAGTTCTTTATGCTGATGCGGAAGTTTGGGGTAAGCAGGATTCAGGCAATGCACCTTGCGCCAGAGGGAAGAACAAAGGAAATTGCCCTGGATACTTTTAAAGGATTGATTACTGAATGTGCAGAACGGCAGGTTCCGGTAATGGTATTTACTGGTAACCCTGGTTGTATACAGATCCATTCAGGACTGGTAACTAACCTGATGGAAAGAGGGGAGTGGTTTAATGTCCTTGATCCTGAATTTAATCTTCATTTAAGGTTAGATGGAATTTCGAGTATATGGCAGGTGGTTAAGCCTTCTGCTGACGGGGATATTAATTCGCTGGAAGTTTACGATAAGGATGGAGAGATGATTGTTCAGTTTTTTGGTAAACGTAAACCTGGAATTCCTGAACTGGAAGAGTGGCGTGAGATTTTAAAACTGGAATTAGCATAGTGTTAAACACTATGCTCTGACTCCGCTAGGCAGAATGCCAAAATACTTTTTAAATGCTTTACTGAAATTAGCCTGGTGTTTGAAACCGGTAAGACCTGAGACCTCATATACGCTCATTTCTTCTTCCAGTAGTAAACGCCTGGCTTTTTCCATACGCAGCCTTGTAATATAATCGTACATAGTTACCCCGTAGTACTCTTTAAAACCTGTACGCAGCTTAAATTCATTCAGCAGGATTTCTTTGGCCAGTTCCTTATGTGTGGGAGGACTTACAAAACGCTCATTTAATATATTACGTGCCTGTTCCAGCCGGTCAAAATCTCCGGTTTTAAAAAGATCCTGTTTTACTGTTCCGTTATCATTTCTCAGCTGTTCGAGCTGGTACATTAATAATTCCAGTATTTTGGACTCTGTATGCAGTCTTTTTAATTCGCCGGACTGACGGCAATCCCGTATTTCATTGATAACCCTTCTCATCTCGGGCGTGACTGCCATATCCTCATTGGAAAAAGAAGTAAATTGTCCTTTTTCTATATCTCTTACAAAACGTTCATGCAGGATGGAATGACGGTCGATCAGCGAGAAATAATAATCTTTCGAAAGCACAATCATAAAATAGGTATACTCTACTTTGGCAATTAATTCATGGTTTGCCTGGGTTGAAGGAATATAACGGATATTATGCCGGCTGTTGCCATGTGACGCTGTCGATATCTTTTTGCCGGATGCATTCTTATAAAAGATGAACTGGCTGGTAATTGTTTCTCCGTTAATATCTGTATGTATGTTGGTAGGCCCATCAAATAGCATGGTTGAGTGCATGAGGAACATGCCTCCGGTAGTGAGCTGGTAATTGACCATCTGTACCGGTGAGCGCTGTATCATCACCTGTTTTTCTGCAAGTATATTATTAGGAGAGTAAATGTCGGGCACGTCTTCGACGAATAACCATTCGTCGAGATCGGAAATTTTTGCTTTTACAATCATCTAATTTATTTTCCCAAATATACTTGTTTTATTTATAAGGATTCTAAATAAAAGAGCTTATTCATTAATACTGATGGTTCATTAACCGGGACTCGTTTTTAATAATATTTACTTATTTTTGCGGCGGTTTATACAAAACAGAATAATTTTAATTAAAATGAGCGTAACAAGAGGACCAATATCAAAATTCATGGAAGGGCATTACCTCCATTTCAATGCAGCAGCTATGATGGATGCAGCTAAAGGCTATGAAACGCATTTAGATGAAGGCGGTAAAATGATGATTACCCTTGCTGGAGCAATGAGTACTGCTGAACTGGGAATTTCATTAGCAGAGATGATCCGTCAGGACAAAGTTTCTATAATTTCATGTACAGGTGCGAATCTGGAAGAAGATATTATGAACCTTGTTGCCCATTCACATTATAAACGTGTACCTAACTACCGTGATTTAAGTCCTCAGGACGAATGGGATTTATTAGAAAACCATTATAACCGTGTAACTGATACTTGTATCCCTGAAGAAGAGGCTTTCAGACGTTTACAAAAACACATTCACGAAATCTGGTCAAATGCTGAGAAAGCAGGAGAGCGTTATTTCCCACATGAGTATATGTATAAAATGTTGCTGAGCGGTGTGCTTGAGCAATATTATGAAATCGATCCTAAAAATTCATGGATGCTTGCAGCTGCGGAAAAAAATCTGCCGATTGTAGTTCCGGGATGGGAAGATTCAACCATGGGAAATATCTTCGCTTCTTATGTGATGAAAAGCGAATTGCAGGCTTCTACTATGAAAAGTGGAATTGAATATATGGGTTACCTTGCTGACTGGTATATTAAAAACAGCGCAGGAAAAGGAATTGGATTCTTCCAGATTGGTGGTGGTATCGCAGGAGATTTCCCTATCTGTGTAGTACCTATGTTATATCAGGATATGGAAATGGAGAACATTCCTTTCTGGAGTTACTTCTGCCAGATCTCTGATTCAACAACTTCTTATGGATCGTATTCTGGTGCTGTTCCTAATGAAAAGATCACCTGGGGCAAGCTGGACATCAATACCCCTAAGTTTATCGTAGAGTCTGATGCAACTATCGTGGCTCCATTGATTTTCGCATGGATATTAAAAATGTAAATTAAAAATCCAAATCCTTATCTGGATTTTTGTCGTATAGAAAATCAGCAAATCTAAAAATTTGCTGATTTTCTTCGTTTAAAGCCATAAAAAGGAAAAGTTTAGAATGATTATAAATTGTATTTACTGTCATTTCTTTGTCATTGGTAACTTAATAAATTTTACTTTTGTGGACGTTTTGGTGAAGAACAAGAGTTTAAACATCAATACGTTCATTACAGTTTTTTAAAATAAAGCATAAAATACTCATTATGAGGAATATCTCATTGATCATTAGAAGAGTTTGGAAGTCGGCATTTATGTTTACGGCTCTATCTGTTTTAATCGTTTCTGGTACGCAAGCACAAGACGCAGTAGAAGGTAGAAAAATCTTCAAGGAAAAATGTACTTCATGTCATGCATTAGACCGCGATTTGATCGGCCCGGCATTACAAACGATTGTACCTACAAAGAGCGAAGCGTTTTTGTTGAAATGGATAAACAATGCTCCGGCATTTATCGCGTCGGGAGACAAAGAGGCTGTTGAGGCTTCGAAGTTCAATCCGAATGCTGATATGACAGCATTTCCTTCATTAACGCCTGAGCAGATTAAAAGTATCCTTGCTTATGTAAAAGTAGGTGAGCCTAAAAAAGTTGAAGCTGCTGGTGCTGCTACTGGTTCTGATGAAGTTTCAAACTTCTCAATCGTAGGGGTAATTGCAGTAATCCTGATCTCTATCATTGTATTAGTGATTCTGGCCAGAGCAATTAAAATGCTTGAGCGTCTGATCCTGAAAAAACAAGGTGTAGAAATCGAAGAAGACGAAGAGAAAACTTCAATGCTTGCTGGCATTGGTCAGTTATTCAAAAACAAGAAATTTGTTTTCTTTGTTATCCTGTGCTTAGTGATAAGCTTAGGTTCATTTGGATGGATGGGCATGTGGAACACTGGTGTTTCTACGGGGTACCAGCCAACTCAGCCAATTAAGTTCTCTCACGAGTTACACGCTGGTGTAAACCAGATTGACTGTCAGTACTGTCATGCAGGCGCATTTGAATCTAAAAATGCGACTATCCCTTCGCTTAATGTTTGTATGAACTGTCACAAGCAGGTTCAGGCAAGAGACAGCCATGATGGAAACATTTCTCCTGAGATTCAGAAAATCTACAATGCATTAGGTTATGATGCAGATAAAATGACTTATGACAAGTCTAAAGAAAAACCAATTGAGTGGGTACGTGTTCACAACCTTCCTGATTTCGCTTACTTCAATCACTCACAACACGTTGTTGTAGCTGAAGAAGCTATCCGTAAAGAAAAAGGGTTGAAACCAAACGAACCTGTTTGTTTTGCTTGTCACGGACCAGTTAATACAATGGAAGAGATCTACCAATATTCTCCTCTAACCATGAAATGGTGTATCAACTGTCATAAAGACACCAAGTTAGAGGTTAAAGACAACGCATTCTACACCAAAATTATTGAGGCTCATGAGAAAATCAAAAAAGGTGAGAAAATTACGCCTGCAGCGTTAGGTGGAATTGAGTGTGGTAAATGTCACTATTAATAGAGTTTAGTAAAAAGAACGTTCGATAAACAGTAATATAGCTTAAATGGAAAGCAATAAAAAATACTGGAAAGGCTTAGAGGAATTTAACAAGACCTCCGATTTTGTTGAAAACAACAAAAACGAATTTGCGGAGCCGCTTCCAATAGAAGATGTTTTAAATGAAGCAGGATTAAGTACAGTAACTCCTCGCCGTGACTTTTTAAAAGCCTTAGGCTTTGGTCTTGGTGCGGTAACACTTGCCGCTTGTCAGCCTGCTCCGATTCACAAATCAATACCTTACCTGATTAAACCTGAAGAAGTAATCCCGGGTATCCCGAATTACTATGTATCAAGTTATAATGGTCAAAGCATCCTGGTGAAAACCAGAGAAGGCAGACCGATCAAGATTGAACCAAATCCTAATGCAGGTGAGTTCAATTGCGGTACTGATGCTCAGGCTCAGGCTTCTGTATTAGATTTGTACGATGTTTCGAAACTTAAAGCGCCTGTATTAAAGAATGATGAGACTACCTGGGCGAAGGTTGATGCATTTGTAGCTGCAGAGCTGGCAAAAGCAAAAGCTTCGGGCAAGAAGATCCGCATTGTTTCTTCTTCAGTGTACAGTCCTTCTACTAAAGCAGTGGTTGCAGACTTTATAGCTGCTTATCCTGCAACAAAACATGTACAGTACGATGCAGTATCTTATACTGGTATCATCAAAGCAAATGAAAATAGCTTTGGTAAAGCTGTAATTCCTAAGTATAACTTCGACAAAGCTGACTTAATCGTAAGTTTTGCAGCTGATTTCTTAGGAACATGGATTAGCGGAGAAGAATTCACTTCTCAGTATGTGGCTAACAGAAACCACAAATCATTAGCAAAAGGTAAAATGTCACGTCACTTCCAGTTCGAAGCCGGAATGAGTCTGACAGGTACTAATGCTGATACACGTATCCCGGTAAAATTATCAGAGCAGGGTCCTGCACTGATTACCTTATATAATGCAATCACTGGTGGCAATTTAGCTGGTGGTTCTTTACCTAAGAACGGTACTGCTGAAAAAGCACTTAAACTGGTTGCTAAAGAATTAGTTCAGCAAAAAGGAAAAGCTTTAGTAGTATGTGGTTCTAACGATGTTTCTACTCAGATCCTTGTTAATGCGATCAACTCTGCTATTGGCAGTTATGGTACGACTATCGATTTAGATAATCCAAACAAACGTTATTCAGGTAACGATGCTGAATTTGCAGAATTCTTAAATGAGATGAACAGAGGCGAAGTTGCTGCTGTATTCTTCCTGGATAACAATCCTGCTTATGATGTGGTTAATGTGAAGTCATTCACTGATGGATTAAGTAAAGTTCCATTGAAAGTTTCTTTCTCAGACCGTAAGGATGAGACATCTGCTTTATGTGATGTAATTGCAACTAATCAGAATTACTTAGAAGCATGGGGTGATGCAAATAGCTACGAAGGATATTATTCTATCGTTCAGCCAACAATCAACCCTGTATTCAATTCACGTCAGGCCGAAGAAAGTTTACTGATCTGGTCTAACGCACCTGTTAAAGAATACTACCAGTATGTACGTAACAACTGGGAGAAAAATATACTTCCTGGTTTAGGTAAAAAATGGGATGATGTATTAGAAACCGGGGTATTTGCTTCGGCGCCTAAAACAGCAGGATCTTACAGCTTCAATCTTTCATTAGCCGCTGTTGCTCCATCAGTAGTGAAAAGCAGTGCTGCTTTAGCTAAAGATATCGAGCTTCAGGTTTATGAAAGTGTAGCGATGCGCGATGGTAAACATGCAAATAACGCATTTTTACAGGAATTGCCTGATCCGGTTTCAAAAGTAACCTGGGATAACTATATTGCTCTTGCGCCTAAATTCGCTGAGTCATTAGGAATTAAAGAATTTGATGTTGTTGACGTAAAAGGAAGCAACGGATATACAATCACTTTACCAGTTCTGGTTCAGCCAGGACAAGCACAAGGTACTGCTTCTATAGCTTTAGGTTATGGACGTACTAAAGTTGGTAAGGCTGGTGATAATGTAGGTAAAAATGCATATCCATTTGTAACTTTCAGCAATGGAACGTTACAGTATGCAAATACTGTAACTATTACTAAAACGGGTGCAACCAATGAGCTTGCACAAACACAGACTCACCACTCTTTCGAAGGAAGAAACATTATTCGCGAAGCAACTTTCAAAGAATATGTGAAAAACCCTTCTGCAGGTACTGGTAAGCATGACAGCGAACATAAAACTTACGATTTATGGGATAAATATGAGAAACCAGGAAATAACTGGGTTATGGCAATCGATCTGAATGCTTGTACTGGTTGTGGTTCTTGTATTGTTGCCTGTAACGTAGAAAATAATATCCCTGTAGTTGGCCGTGATGAGGTTCGCAGACGCAGAGAGATGCACTGGATCCGTATTGACCGTTACTATAGCTTTGAAGAAGGCGATAAGAGCGTGTCTGAGGAGAAAGAGATTGCACATATGGAAAACCTTGACCGTGTATCAGTTGTACACCAGCCAATGTTATGTCAGCACTGTGATCACGCTCCTTGTGAAACTGTTTGTCCTGTACTGGCAACGACTCACTCTTCGGATGGTCTGAACCATATGGCTTATAACCGTTGCGTAGGTACTCGTTACTGCGCAAATAACTGCCCGTACAAAGTTCGTCGTTTCAACTGGTTTAACTACTGGAATGATTCACGTTTCGATAACTACCTGAACAATGAATTTACTCAGCTGGTTCTTAACCCTGATGTAACTACACGTTCAAGAGGTGTTATGGAGAAATGCTCAATGTGTATCCAACGTATCCAGGCTGGTAAATTGTCAGCTAAGATTGCTAAACGTCCATTGAAAGACGGAGATATTAAAATGGCATGTCAGGAAGCTTGTTCAGCCAATGCAATTATATTTGGTGATGGCAACGATCCGGAATCGGAAGTATCGAAAGCATTACGTAGTGAGCGTATTTACTATGTATTGGAAGAAATCAATACACAACCGGGAGTAGGTTACATGACAAAAATTAGAAACACAGATTCATTACCAACAGTACAAGCGTAAGCTGATATTAAAGAAAACACATTATGTCAGGACATAACGAATCAATATTAAGAGAACCACTAATCACCGGCAATGATATCACGTATGCAAAAATTACGGATGATATCTTAATGCCAGTTGAGAATAAGCCCAACAGGGCCTGGTGGATAGGTTTTATAGTTTCCCTTATGGGAGCGACCTTATGGTTAGTTGCAGTAAGTTATACTTTCTGGAACGGTATCGGATCATGGGGTCTGAACAAAACTGTAGGATGGGCATGGGATATCACCGGTTTCGTATGGTGGGTAGGTATTGGTCACGCAGGAACACTGATTTCGGCAGTATTATTACTCTTCCGTCAAAACTGGCGTAACTCGATCAACAGGTCGGCAGAGGCGATGACGATTTTCGCCGTTATCTGTGCCGCAACGTATGTTGTATCCCACATGGGAAGACCATGGTTAGCTTACTGGGTATTACCTTTACCGAATCAGTTCGGTTCATTATGGGTAAACTTTAACTCACCACTGGTTTGGGATATGTTTGCAATCTCTACTTACTTCTCTGTATCCTTATTATTCTGGTACACAGGTTTATTACCAGATATTGCTACTATCCGTGACCGTGCGACTGGTTTACGCCGCAGAATTTATTCTATCTTCTCTTTCGGATGGAATGGTAACGTTAAAACATGGCAGCGTTTCGAGACTGTGTCTCTGATCCTTGCCGGTATCTCTACACCACTGGTACTTTCAGTACACACGATTGTATCTATGGACTTTGCAACCTCGGTTATTCCGGGATGGCACACTACAATCTTCCCTCCATACTTTGTGGCTGGTGCGATCTTCTCTGGTTTCGCCATGGTATTAACCTTATTACTGGTTGCCCGTAAAGTATTGGGTCTTGAGAACTACATCACTATGTTCCACATTGAATCGATGAACAAGATCATCATTCTTACCGGATCTATCGTAGGTGTGGCTTACATCACTGAGTTTTTTATTGCCTGGTATTCAGGTTCAGAATATGAAGCATATGCATTCATCAACCGTTCAACTGGTCCATACTGGTGGGCATACTGGATGATGATGACTTGTAACGTAATTTCTCCGCAGTTACTGTGGTTCAAGAAAATCCGTTTGAGCATACCTGCAACATGGATCTTATCTATCGTGGTAAACATCGGTATGTGGTTTGAGCGTTTCGTAATTATTGTAACCTCATTACACCGTGATTACCTTCCATCAAGTTGGGCCATGTTCTATCCAACATGGGTAGATGTGAGTGTCTTTGTAGGTTCAATCGGGGTATTCTTTACTTTATTCCTGTTGTTCTTAAGGGTTCTTCCTTCAATTGCAATTGCAGAGGTGAAACTATTACTTAAAACATCAAGTGAGCAAGCTAAACTTGCACAGATTAAAGAAGGTCATTTGGACAAAACTCACGTGAAAGAATACGTTGAGTCTTTAGAGAAATTTGATAGTGTTAAACAAGAAGAATACGCAAAAATATAACAATGAGTAATATCAAATATATTTTAGGCAGTTTTGGCGATCCTGACGAGATGATGCATGGCATTGAAAAGTTACAGGAGAACAACATTAAGATCCATGATGTTTATACGCCTATGCCTATCCACGGCATCGAAGCCAAATTAGGAGTTAAAAGATCAAGATTGGATATCCTTGCATTTTTCTGCGGGATAACCGGAACAGTATCAGCATTTGCACTGATCTATCTTACCTCGGTAGTAGACTGGAGACATAATATTGGTGGTAAACCAGCATTCGCATTACCGGATTTTATTCCGATTATGTTTGAGGTAACTATTTTATTCTGTGCATTTGGATTAGTAGGATCTTATTATGCATCTACTCACCTTTTCCCAGGAAGAGCGCCAAGAGTAATGGACTTAAGAGCCACAGATGATAGATTTATTATAGCTGTTGATGCTCAGGAAAACGGAGATCACAGTAAAATTGACGGATTATTAAAAGAAGCTGGTGCTATAGAAGTTAAGCACAATGAAAGGAAGTATATTAGCTATGAATAAGAATAAAATAGTTGCAGCCTCATTTGTTGTTCTTGCCCTCGCTGTTACAACACTTTCGTCTTGCAGGAATAAGAATAATCCAGGTTTGGAATATGCTAGAAATATGTATGATCATATTGCTTACGATCCTGATCAGCCGAACAAGAATTTTGCAAACGGACAAACTGCACAAACACCTCCTGCTAACACAAGTCCTGTAGGATTTGTAAAGTATGAGTATGCAAATACTAAAGAAGGTTATGAAGCCGCAGGTTTAAATCTGCACAATCCTTTAGCTAAGACACCACAGAATTTATTGTCAGGTAAACACTACTTTACTGTATTCTGCGGACCTTGTCACGGTGAAAAGGGAGATGGTAAAGGACACCTGGTTCAAATTGAGAAATTTACAGGCGTACCAGCTTATCATGGTGATGCAGCGTCATCACGTGGTGGCTTGATGAAAGATTTATCAGAAGGTAAAATCTATCACACTATCATGTACGGATTAAATAACATGGGATCACATGCTTCTCAGCTTACTCCAGATCAAAGATGGAAAGTAGTGATGTATGTTCAACAATTACAAAAAATACAATAGAAAAGCAGATATAAATGGGAACTCACAATTATAATTTCAATGAGCAGTTTGAGTTTACAGGAAAGGCTAAAAACTTAAGCATTGCAGCGATCCTAATCGGTATCGGTAGTATAGCTTACGGTTTTTCTGATCATGGACTCCATGAGCGGACTTTTGCCAACCTGTTACTTATGGCCTATTACTTCGCCTGTGTATGTATGTCAGGTGCATTCTTTTTAGCTGTTCAGTTTGTAGCGCAGGCAGGATGGTCTGCATCAATCTTACGTGTACCTCAGGCTATGGCAAAAACATTGCCTATCGCAGTAGTGATCCTGATCGTCGTTATCAGTCTTGGACTATACACACATAATCTTTATCACCACTGGAACGCACCGGGTCTAACTGATCCGTCTTCAGGTAACTATGATAAATTAATCGACGGAAAGTCTGCTTTCTTAAATGTACCTTTCTTTTTAGGACGTCAGGTAGTATTTTTAAGTATCTATTCTTTCTTCGCTATATTACTGTCTAAATTATCAACTAACGAAGATTTAGAGGGAGGGTTAAACTCATACACTAAAAGTTTTAAATACTCTTGTATATTTTTAGTTATCTACGGTTTCACTACACCAATCTTTGCATTTGATACAGTAATGTCATTAGAGGCACACTGGTTCTCTACGATGTTTGGATGGTATAACTTCGCAGCAATGTGGGTGAGCAGTTTGGCTACTATAGCTGTAATTATCATTCTGTTAAGAAAAGCAGGTTATATGCAGTGGGTTAACAATAGCCACCTTCATAACTTAGGTCAGTTTATCTTCGGATTCTCAATTTTCTGGACTTATGTATGGTTTGCTCAATTTATGTTGATCTATTATGCAAACATGCCGGAAGAAACTGTGTATTTTTACAAACGATTTGAGTTTTACAAGTTCTGGTTCTTTTTGAATTTAGTAATGAATTTCCTTGCCCCGGTTCTGTTATTAATGGATCGTGATAATAAAAGACAAGAAAATATCATGCTTGGTGTTTGTATCATAGTATTGTGCGGTCACTGGGTAGATTATTACCAGATGATTATGCCGGGTACTGTAGAATCACATAATGGTTTTGGTATTATTGAAATAGGAACAGCTATTGGTTTTGTAGGCTTGTTTACCTTTACAGTATTATCTGCATTAAGTAAGAAACCTTTAATTGCAAAGAATCACCCTTTCCTTCAGGAGAGTCTGAATCACCATTTGTAAGCCGGGTTAGAGTTATATACATTAATTTATAGTAGAAGTACATCGTACTACTTTTAAGAAAATGAGTTTAAGAAAATTTATAAGCAATAAGACAATAGCGGCCCTGGCAGTAATTCTTACTGTGTTTGCAAATACGAGCGCATTTGCACAAGAAGCTGCCGCCGGTGCTGCCGCTACGGCTGCGAAAAAACCTATTGATATGTTCCCGATCTATAAGACGGCAGCATTCTATACCCTGTTATTTTTACTGCTTTGCTTATTTATAGCAATAGTTGGTAAAGCAATGCGTGTATATGAATTAACGCGTGAAGCTCAGGATAAACCTGCAGGAATTAACTGGAATACTGTAAATGGTGTTCTGTTTGTGATTTTCTTAATCGTCGGATTGTACGGTGTTTATTTTGAATATACAGTTCACGGAAAGATGATTCTTCCGGATGCTGCTTCAGAGCACGGTGCGAAGATTGATCAGATGTTTAACATCACGTTAATCCTGACAACCATCGTATTTATCGGAACACACCTTGTATTATTCCTGTTCTCTTATTTCTACAAGAATACTGGTAAAAGAAAAGCATATTACTACCCGCATAATAATGCATTAGAGCGTATCTGGACAATTGTTCCGGCATTAGTGCTTACTGTATTGGTATTAATGGGATTCCTTACCTGGAGATCTATCTTCTATAAAATTGAAGATCCTAATAACAAACCATTGAACATTGAGATCACTTCTCAGCAGTTTGCATGGACAATCCGTTATCCTGGAGCTGATAAAATTGTAGGAAAGAAAAACTATAAATTGATTACCGGAACGAACAGTTTAGGTATGGACTTTAATGATAAAGACAATCTTGATGATCAGATGGCAGAGGAAATGGTTATTCCTGTCAACAAACCAGTAAGATTGATTCTGACCAGTAAAGACGTACTTCACAGTTTTTATATGCCGCATTTCAGGATTCAGTTAAACACTGTTCCGGGTATGACTTCTTATTTCGAATTCACACCAACAATTACTACTGCTGATATGCAGACTAAAGTAAATGATCCAGCATTTAAATTCTTGTTTTATTGCTCGAAAATCTGTGGATCTGGTCACTATAACATGCAAAAGGTTGTTAGAGTTGTTTCTCAGGCTGAGTATGATGCCTGGATAGTTAAACAACCTAAGTTTATCAATAACGATTTGAGAAAGCAATTTAACTTGCCAATCGTACCAGAACCAGCAGCTGCACCAGCGGCGGCGGCTCCAGCTGATAGTACAGCTAAAGCTGCGACAAGTGCTCCTGCTGTAGCAATGAATAAACCGGCTTTAAAAAAATAATTATACTGGAATAGCGCATTATGTCAACTATAACATTACACGATACACATAACAACGATCACCATGACGGTCACGATCATGGGCATCACGAACAATCTTTCATAAGCAAATACATTTTTAGCCAGGATCACAAGATGATCGCTAAACAGTTTTTAATAACTGGTATTGTTATGGCTGTTATTGCAATGGGATTGTCTATCTTATTTCGTCTGCAATTAGCATGGCCTGATAAAAGTTTCCCTATTCTTGAAACATTTTTAGGAAGATGGGCAGAAGGAGGAAGGATCAAACCTGATTTTTACCTTGCTCTGGTAACTATACACGGTACCATCATGGTATTCTTTGTACTGACCGCAGGATTGAGCGGTACGTTTAGTAATTTACTGATTCCTCTTCAGCTCGGTGTACGGGATATGGCATCGCCATTTATGAACATGCTTTCATACTGGTTATTCTTTATCGCCTGCGTTGTGATGATGAGCTCATTCTTTATTGAAACAGGACCTGCAAGTGCCGGATGGACAGTTTACCCTCCATTATCTGCTATCCCGAAAGCTATCTCAGGATCAGGTTTAGGTATGACATTATGGTTAATCAGTATGGTTCTTTTTGTAGCTTCTCAGTTAATGGGTGGTATCAACTATGTAAGTACTGTATTAAACATGCGTACTAAAGGTATGGACCTTTGGAAAATGCCATTAACTATCTGGGCTTTCTTATTGACAGCTATTTTAGGTATCTTATCATTCCCTGTTTTAGTAGCGGGTGTTGTGTTATTGATTTTTGACCGTAGTTTCGGTACAAGTTTCTATTTATCAGATATCGTTATGGGTACTCAGGTATTACCTAATGAAGGTGGTTCTCCAATCTTATGGCAGCATTTATTCTGGTTCCTTGGTCACCCTGAGGTATATATTGTAATTATGCCGGCTTTAGGTATCTCTTCAGAGGTTATCTCGGTAAATTCAAGAAAACCAATCTTTGGTTACCATGCAATGGTTTACTCATTAATCGGTATTACTATCCTTTCCTTCATCGTATGGGGTCACCATATGTTTGTAACGGGGATGAATCCATTACTGGGTGGTGTGTTTATGATCACGACGCTGATTATCGCTGTTCCTTCAGCAGTAAAAACTTTCAACTATTTAGCTACATTATGGCGCGGTAATATCAGGTTCACACCTGCAATGTTATGTGCGATTGGTATGGTTTCATTCTTTATTTCAGGTGGTTTAACTGGTATCTTCTTAGGTAATGCCTCTTTAGATATTAACCTTCATGATACTTACTTTGTAGTTGCCCACTTCCACTTAGTAATGGGATCTGCTGCAATCTTTGGTATGCTTGCTGGTGTTTACCACTGGTATCCAAAAATGTTCGGAAGAATGTTAAACGAGAAATTAGGTTACCTTCACTTCTGGGTTACATTTATCTGTGCTTACTTAGTATTCTTCCCATTACACTTCTTAGGTTTAGATGGTGTACCACGTCGTTACTATGCATTCACTGAATTTGAATTCATGCAGAAATGGGTTACTGTAAATATCTTTGTAACATGGGCTGCTATCGTTGCAGCTTTAGCTCAGGTGGCATTCCTGTTCAACTTCTTCTACTCAATTTTCAAAGGTAAAAAAGCAACACAGAACCCTTGGGAGTCTAACACCTTAGAATGGACTACGCCTGTTGAGCATATCCATGGTAACTGGCCAGGAGAAATCCCTACAGTATACCGTTGGCCATATGATTACAGTAAGCCAGGTGCTGAACATGATTTCATCCCTCAAACCGTTCCTTATTCTCAAACCATGAGCTCTAACATGCCACATGACTTTGAAGGAAACGCTGAATCTGAGCGCATCCAGAAAGAGTGGGAAGAAAAACAAGCAAAAGAAAAAGCAATACTGGATTAATCTCCTTTATTAAAATTATACAATGAGGTTATCTGCTTGAGTATCTACTTAGAACGATAACCTCATTTTTTTTAAAAGCAAACCAATGGTTCCTAAATCTGAAACGAGATTTATCCGGTTAAACCTGATTACCTTAATAGTGACGTTAGTACTCATCTTAGCAGGTGCAGTAGTACGCAGTACAGGTTCAGGTATGGGTTGTCCGGACTGGCCAAAATGTTTTGACCAATATGTTCCGCCAACATCAGTAGATCAGTTACCGAAAGATTATAAAGAGAAATACGTAGCAGGCAGGGTTAAGAAGAATGAGCGTTTTGCGCTTATGCTTGATAAAATGGGAAAAAAGGATGTTGCTGATAGCATTCGTCACGATATGAGCATAACTGTCCCCGAAGAATTCAATGCGGCTAAAACCTGGACTGAATATATTAACCGGCTTACCGGAGCTGTTACCGGATTTTTACTAATAGCAGTAACCGTTCTTTCATTTACGTACAAAGGCAAGGCTAAAAGGGTTATAGTATTAAGTATACTAAATCTGTTTATGGTAGTTTTTCAGGCATGGCTGGGCTCAATAGTAGTTTCAACTAATTTACTGGCCTGGGTCGTTACTGTTCACATGCTGCTTGCACTGGTCATGCTGGCGATACTGGTTTATACTTATTACTATGCACAGACTCTGTATAAAGAGCCAACGGTAGTTATTTCTAAAGTATTCTGGTTAAAGCTGCTGATTCTTGTCTCTCTTTTGTTAAGCGTACTGCAGATCGTTCTGGGAACAGAAGTAAGGGAAGCAATTGATGAGATTTCAAAAAACCTGTTATATCAGGAAAGAAATACATGGGTCGGGAAAATAGGGGATATATTCTCTTATCACCGCGATCTGGCGATTTTTGTAGTTGTACTGAACGTATTTATTTATCAGTTTGTAATGAACAAATTTGGTGGTAAAGCAACAGAGCTGAAGTTAGGAAATTCAATTGTACTTGTCCTGATGGTACAGATTGCAAGTGGATTATTATTATCTAATTTAGCATTGCCGCCAGCAGCTCAGGTTATACATTTAGTATTCTCAACAGTTCTGTTTACACTCCAGTTTTATCTTTATCTGCTGGTATACAGAACAAGTACTTATAATCAATAATATTAAAACACATAGAATTGAAATTATTTTTCTCAGATTTATCTAAACTCATCAAATTCAGACTTACTTTTCTGGTTGTGTTTTCTGCGTCAGTTACTTTTCTAATTGGCTCAAGAATGCAGGTTGCCAGGGGTGAGGTTCCGTCTATTGACTGGGGAAACTGGCTGATCTTAGTGGCCGGTGGATTTTTAGTTACTGCAGCAGCTAACTGCTTTAATGAGATTATAGAAAAAGATTTGGACAAACTGATGACCCGTACAATGGACCGTCCAATGCCAGCAGGAAGAATGACAACAGGACAAGGCCTTGTCCTTGGTTTGATCATGGGAATGCTTGGAACCTGGTTATTAGGAAAATTAAATCTTGAAACGGGGCTTTTATCTGTATTTTCTATCTTATTATATGCTTTTGTTTATACGCCTTTAAAACGTAAATCTCCAATTGCAGTATTTGTAGGTGCAATACCAGGTGCTTTACCACCACTAATTGGTTATCTGGCAGCATTAGGTCACACTACAAATTTTACACATGTAGATTATGAAGTAGCCGGAATCCTTTTTCTTGTTCAGTTCGTTTGGCAGTTTCCACATTTCTGGGCAATTGCATGGGTTCTGGATGATGATTATAAAAAAGCGGGTTTCAGGTTGTTACCAACCAAAAAAAGGGATAAAACAAGTGCATTTCTTGTTTTCCTGAGTACGTTAATATTAATACCTGTGAGTTTACTGCCTACCTTTTTCGGTTTTGGTGGTTATTATATCGCAGGAGTTTCCATCATAGCCGGAGTGATCTTTTCATTGCTGGCATTTAAACTACTGGTAAAACTGGATATAGACAGTGCACGTAAAGTTATGTTCTGTTCTTTCTTTTACATACCACTGGTTCAACTGGTTTTATTGTTTGATTTTATAGGTAAATAGTTTTTTTTATATGGTACATACATTAAAACAGGAAGACGTAGCGCAGGATAGATTAGCTACCTCTTTTAAAGCTAAGAAATTTGTTCTCTGGCTTTTTGTAGTGTCTTCAACGATTATGTTTGGAGGTTTTACAAGTTATTATATCGTTTTTGCGGCATCTAAAGGAAAAGGACATGGTTTAGTTCTTCCGGATGTCTTCATGTACAGCACAGCTGTGCTTGTACTGAGCAGTATCTGTTTATTTTTTGCGGCCAGAGCCGTGCGTCAGCAGAATATACAGACACAGAAAATATTTCTATGGTCAACTATGGTATTGGGGATTGCTTTTGGTTATCTTCAAGTCGATGCCTGGTCGGCATTATACCAAAGTGGTGCAACGCTGGTAAATAATAACGCAGCAATTTCAACAATTTACATTGTTTCAGGCATGCACTTACTACACATTTTTGCAGGTCTTTGTTTCATCCTGAACAGTCTTTGGGGTGCATATAGCAAAGTTCCTAAAGAAAATGCGGTATATCGCATAGAAATAGCCTCTATATTTTGGCATTTTATAGATATATTATGGATATATCTCTATGTTTTTTTACTTTTGAACAGTTAGACTTTTTAACAAACTATTACAATTTTTAAAATGAATTCATTATCACAATTAGATCAGGTAAAAACTACTCCATGGAGTGGCGGCCGTTCACCGTGGTCGGTAGAATACGGAAAAATAATGATGTGGTTTTTCTTGCTATCAGATGCATTTACATTCTCTTCATTATTGGTATACTACGGAGCGCAACGTTTCACAAAGTTTACATGGCCTGATCCGGATTTGGTATTCCAGTCTATTCCAGGTGTTATGGATTCTGGAGCACCATTAGTGTTCGTAGGTATCATGACTTTTATTCTGATCATGAGTTCAGTAACAATGGTATTAGCTGTTGAAGCTGGTCACAGACGTTCTAAGAATGAAGTTGTTGGATGGATGATTGCTACTATTATTGGTGGTTTCATGTTCCTTGGATGTCAGGCTTTAGAGTGGACTCACCTTCACCATGAAGGTTTCTGGTGGGGAACTATTCCTAAAGCAGAAGAATTACAGCATTTCTTTGTTGGTCCTGTGTCTAACGTTGCAGCACAACAGTTTGCTAACTTATTCTTTACGATCACAGGATTTCACGGATTCCACGTATTTACAGGTGTTCTATTAAATATTATCATCTTAATTATGACTATCAACGGAACTTTCGAGAAACGTGGTCATTACCTGATGATTGAAAAAGTAGGTTTATACTGGCACTTTGTTGATTTAGTTTGGGTATTCGTATTTACCTTCTTCTATTTAGTTTAATTTCCTTTAATAAAAAATATTATGTCTGAACATAACTTACAAAATACAGAAGAGCATGCACATGATGAGCATGCTGGCCTAAGCAAATCTAAAATCTGGCAGGTATTCTTTATCTTATTAGGGATTACTGTTGTAGAATTTATCATTGCATTAGTGATTTTACCAAAAAATCTGATTCCTCATACTGCTGGTAATATTGCTTATATCTTATTAACTCTTTTAAAAGCATATTATATTGTGGCCTACTTTATGCACCTTAAGTTTGAAAAAACAGGGTTGCAACTATCATTGGGGCTTGCATTTATATTTATTGCATACTTTATAACCCTGATGCTTATTGAAGGTGGTTATTTGCACATACACATGTCTTTTAACCCATGAAGTTTACCTCAATAAAAAAAATAATAATCCTGGTATCGATTTTAGCGGTACCGGGATTTTTATATTATGAACTGGTTGAACAAGGTAAAAACAGGTATAAACCCTTACCTTTTTTCGGCCCTAAGAAAGTAGCCGCTACTTTCCATTCTAAAAGAGGAAAACAGATACCTGATACTATTTATCATCAGTTACCTGATTTTAAATTTATCAATCAGCAGACAGATACAGTAAGCTGGAAGAACTATGAAGGAAAGATAATTGTCCTGAATTTATTCTATACCTCCGGAAATAACTATGCAGTAGAATTTGCTAATAAAGCAATGAACGTGTATGTAAATACCTATGCCAAGAATCCTTTAATTCACTTTATAGGTCTCAGTATAGATCCGGTAACAGATGCTCCGGCCAAACTTCTACCTTACGCTGATAAATTAAAAGCTAAGGCAGGTAAATGGGATTTACTAACCGGTGATAGTACGCAAGTTTATAACTGGATTAATAAAGGGCTTTATGTAGATGCCCAGCAGCATTTTGAAAAAGGTGAACGTAAATTCATCTACAGTAATTTATTTGTTCTGCTTGATCCGCAACACCGCATCAGAGGTTATTATGATGCCACTAATCAGGAAGCGCTCTCCAAGCTGAATGATGAAATAAAAGTTCTCGTAGCCGAAGAACTTAGAAATGTAAGAGACGGTAGGTAACCTGTAAAACTGGTTGCCCGAAGCTTTAAATAGATACACACCATGAACATTAATGACAAATTCTTTTTACGTCTGATCTGGATTGTTTCTGCAGTAGTACTTGCTGTAGTCATTGCCCTGAAGATTGTACCCCCACCAACAGTAAAGCCATCATTTATCTATTTATTACCGCATTTGATCGGTGGTATTAATGCGACTTGTGCAGTATTGCTGATCCTTTCTCTGATCTTCATCAGGAAAAAAAATATACAGGCCCATAAAGTCACTAACGTGATTACTTTTATCCTTTCCGCTATCTTTCTTATTTTTTACATCCTGTTCCATCTTTATGAAAAAGATACTAAATACGGAGATATAGATCATAATGGAATACTTTCTGCCGCTGAGCTTGCTGCTGTAAGCGGTACCAGAATGATTTATTTCTTTATTCTGATTACCCACATCATGCTGGCTGTAATTGTGCTGCCGTTGATCCTGATTAGTTTCTTAAGAGGATTCAGTATGCAGATCGAGAGACATCGCAGGATTGTGAGATGGGCTTATCCGGTATGGCTATATGTTGCAGTAACCGGAGTCATTGTCTACCTGATGATTTCACCTTATTATAATTTTTAAAAGGAACCCTGCATTTTTACATTAGACTTATGTAATGCAGGGTTTAATTGTTCGTTATATCTTATATTTGTCAGTATAGTAATTAACCCCATGAAACTTGCGCTTTGTAAGCTTCATAAACGATAGAATCCAATGAAAAGAGCTATTATATTCTTTATTCTTTTGGTTGCTGTAACAGCAGGAGCTGGTCTGCAGAAAGCTGCTGCACAATGTGCTATGTGTACAATCAGTGCAGAGCAGGGAACTCAAAACGGGAATACACAGGCTGTAGGCTTGAATACAGGTGTTTTATACCTTATGGCGATTCCTTACCTGATGATTGCAGCTATTGGCTTCTTGTGGTATAAAAGATACCGTCGTTCACAAGCTTCCCTGCGTTCCTGATCTCCTTCATTCTAAATGGAGAAAACAACAAAACTATATGCGCTTGTCAATGGTAAATGCCCGCATTGCCGCAGAGGGGATATCTTCACGGGTACTTTGTATGGATTCAATTTACAGCGTACAAATGATATCTGCAGTCATTGCGGACAACGTTACGAAATAGAACCAGGATACTTTTATGCTTCGATGTATGTTAGTTATGCCATGAACGTAGCGGAGATGATTGCCATAGGGATTGCCACTTATGTTTTTTCGGGAGGTAATCTTGAATTTGATTCTTTATGGCTTTACGTGGGGGTGATCTTTAGCGGATGCTTTTTACTTGCGCCATTCAACTATCGTTATTCACGGGTGATTTTATTACATTGGCTCTCCCCTAAAATTAGTTATAACGCCTATTACGATCAACCATGATTAAGCCAGAAACACTAGCTTTTTTAAGCGCAGTAGCAGCAAATAATAACAGGGAATGGTTTGCCCTGAACA
The DNA here is from genome assembly GCF_014200605.1 of Pedobacter cryoconitis. Lineage (GTDB taxonomy): Bacteria > Bacteroidota > Bacteroidia > Sphingobacteriales > Sphingobacteriaceae > Pedobacter > Pedobacter cryoconitis_B. Next base: position 519,202 of record NZ_JACHCE010000002.1, read on the forward strand.
AGGAATTCTATGAAACAGCAAAGGCTGATGTCATTCGTCTGGTTGATGAACTTATTCCTGTTCTGGCAGTCGTGGACCCCCGGTTTCCATTAGAAACACAAGCTAAGAAATGCGTAATGCGCATCTACAGAGATGTGCGTTTCAGTAAAAATAAAGACCCTTATAAAAACAACTTTGGAATTTCTTTTTCTGTAAAAAATGCAGAAGGAAAAGGACCGGAGTTTTACTTGCATCTCCAGCCTGGGAATTCTTTCCTGGCAGGTGGGTATTGGATGCCTGAGGCACCGCTGCTCAAGAAGATCAGAGAAGAAATAGACTACAATACCTCCGAATTTCTGGAGATCATTGAAGCTAAAAGTTTTACAGAACTGTTCAGTCTGAGTACACAGGATACTTTAAAAAAGGCACCTAAAGGATATGACCCTGAGCATCCGCAAATTGATTTGCTGAAACTAAAAAGCTATATCGCTGTCCTTCCGCTTACAGATGCTGAGTTATTAAAACCAACATTAGTTAACCATTTAAAAAAGGCTTTTACGGTTATTTACCCATTTGTCCGCTTTTTGCGGGGAGCCATAGCACCATAATTATGAAAAGAGTCATTTTGTTTTTAAGCATAGGCTTACTGGCCAGTGCATTTAGTTCATGTGTAGTTCTGTCGCCTAAAAAGTATAAAGCTTTACTGGCCAGGCAGGATTCTTTAAGCAATGGCTGGACCGGCGCACAGGGGTCTATTGACAATTTGCAGAGTGCCATCTCGAAATTACAGCGGGATACAGCAAATCTGAATGGACAGATCAATGAACTTCAGGGTAAATATAAAGCGATAAACGGCAGTTATGCGAAATTGAAGGATAATAGCTCTTCGGCAATCAGTAAGCTCTCAGAAGATCTTAAAAAGCGTGAACAGCGTCTTAAAGAAGTGGAAGAGGTTTTAAGAAAGCGTGATGAAGCATCTAATCAGTTAAAAGAGAAATTACAGCAGGCATTGCTGGGATTCTCTAAAAACGGATTAACTGTAGAGATGAAAAATGGAAAGGTTTATGTCTCTCTTACAGATAAGCTATTATTCCCTTCTGGAAGTATTGTGATTGATGAGAAAGGTAAACAGGCATTAACTCAGCTGGCTAAAGTATTAAAAGAACAGCCTGAGATTATTATTGCAGTAGAAGGGCATACAGATTCACAGAAAATCACTAACCTGGGCCAGATCAAAGATAACTGGGATTTAAGTGTATTGCGTTCTACTTCTGTAGTTCGTTACCTTACAGAAACTGAAAAAGTTGCAGGAGTAAGACTGACTGCTACAGGAAAAGGAGAGTTTCAGCCATTGGAGTTAAACACGACTCCGGAAGGCCGCAGTAAAAATCGTAGAATTGAGATTGTATTGTCGCCTAAACTGGATGAACTATACGATCTTATCAAGAAATAAGAATAAACAGTAAAAAAAAATGGTCTTCCGGATTAACAGGAAGACCATTTTTTTTTACTGTTTTAGAAAAGACGTTTGATCCCAATTAAAAAGGGCTTACAAAATCTTTAAATGAAGCTAGTACAAGATCTTTATCAGAAAGCAGAAGCTCTTCTTTAGTCAGCTCTTCACTCCAGTTGATATTCAGATCCGGATCATTCCAGATTACACCGCATTCAGAATCTTTATCATAATAGCTGGTCACTTTATAAGTGAAAATAGTATCATTTTCAAGCGTTAAAAAACCGTGAAGAAACCCTGGTGGAACCCATAATTGTTTGTGATTTTCACCACTAAGTACAATACTGAAATGCTGACCGTAGGTAGCAGAGTCTTTTCTAACATCTACTGCTACATCAAGTACTTTCCCTTGTATTACTCTAACTAGTTTACCTTGTGCAAAAGGTGCTTTCTGTGCATGTAAACCACGCAGCGTTCCTTTTTGCGAAAAGGATTGGTTGTCTTGTATAAAATCGGCATGAATGCCAGCTCCGGCAAATGCACGGGCACTAAAACTTTCGTAAAAATAACCGCGGTTATCCTTCCATATTTTAGGCTCAATGACAAAAAGGTCAGCTATTGGTGTTTGTACTATGTTCATAATTAGGCTATATATTCCATTACGGTAGTGAAAGAAACAAATTTATCCTTAAAACGTGTATTTAATTCTGCAGCAAATTCATTAGCGTGCTTTAGCTGATAAGCCTCATAATCTTCGATTGACTCCACAACATATTGAGCGCAATAGGTTACCCCCTCATTTGGTGAATCGACCACTTTTAATAATCTGCTGGAAACGAATAATCCAGTCGCCATCACTTCAGGAACATGCTCTTCTTGCATCCATTTCAGCCATGCCGCAGCAGAAGCTTCTTCAATAATCAGGGTTACATTGTATAATAACATGGGGCAAATATATAAACTAAGATTCAATATTATCACCTCTGATTCTCCTGAAATGTTTACGTGCTTCGGTCACAAACATGCTTCCCGGAAAATCAGTAATCAATTGCTGATAAAGTGTTTTTGCCTGTTCAGGATCATTGAGCTGATCTTCATATAATCCGGCAAGGATAAAAAGTGCTTCATCTGCCCAATTGCCTTTTTGCTGGTGGTTAATCAACTCTTTAAGTAAAGGAACTGCCAGCATAAAATCTTTGTTTTTGATATGAATGTCTGACTTAAACATCAGGATGTCGTCTGTAAGGCTGTTTTTTGGATATAAGAACGGGATGCTATCTACTTTGGCAATCGCTGCCGCAGAGAGATTACGGAATTGCAGTGCTTCGGCAGCTGCATACATTTTAAGTGCCAGTGTATCGGTAGCAGTCTCCAGGTGATCGGAGATCAGCAGGCTGAGATTAAGGGCGTCATTAGCGATTAACTGCTCTGTAGAGGCTTTTAATATGTCTGCCTGAGATTTGGCATAGCTAAAATTTCCCTGCTCAAATGATAACCTGGCCGATCTGTATTTGGCTTCCGTTCCTATATTTTGATTTTCAAACTCTTTAGCAACCTGTCCATACATCAGAATTGCCTCCCAGGGCTGCTGTGTAAGTCTGTAAATATCTCCCAGCTCTAATTTCATCTCGCCCATTTCAATACTGGAAATACCAGGTATCTTTAGTGCAGCTTCCAGCGCTGTCTCTGCTTTTTTGGGGTCCTGCAGATAATAAGTTTGCAGATTGGCCCATTTTCTCAATGCAAAAAGTGTTCTCGTATTGCTGCCATATTCGTCCAGAATCTCCTGATACTGGTCCGCAAGCAAGATAACATCCTTCTTATCACTCTTTCCTGAGCGAAGCAATTGGTATCTGGCATCAATCAGTGCTAATTTTGAAGGAAGATAAAACTCATTTTCCTTGCCTTTTAGTAGTAAATAACTATAAGCTTTGATCGCCATCTCATAAGCCTTATTGGATGTAAACAATTGAGCATGTTCAAATAAAATAGTCCCATTATCTTTAATTCTTTTATCCTGGGCTATTAATTGACGTAATGCCATTTCATAATCCTTCTGCTGTAGATATTGCCAGATCAGCAATCTGGAATAAGATTCGTTTTGCGGGTCCTTCTGCAGTCTTTTAAGTAAAGCCGTCTGGAGCATCAGATAATCTGCATTATTCTCAAATACGGAAGGGATTACCGTTTCGGCTTGTTGAAGCATTTGCGGCATAGTGGATAATGCATTCAAATACTCTTCACTTAGTTTGTTCTTATCTTTCTTAAAACGGTACAAACTCAATAATTCAAAAGTAAAGGCCTGATCATTTTTTAGATTTTTCCTGCCCTGTAAAAATACGGAGATAGCCAGATCATATTCTCCAAGCTGATAGATATCATTAGCGAGAGATCTGATTTTAGCTTCATCGTCGGGCAGGGTATGCAGCAGGTGATCAAAAGTTTTGGCAGAATTTTCAGGATCACCTTTTTCTTTATAAATCCGGCCCTGTATAAGTTCATATTTTAGTGTTCCTGGATTTTGTCTGATTAATTTTTTAATAGCCTTATCTGCGCTCTCATATTGCTTTGATTTCAGCAGGGCATTGAAATAGAGATCCAGATAGGCTTCGCTTTTTGTTTTAAACAAGAGTTTTTCCAGCAGAACAGCAGACTTCTGATATTCTCCATTTTGATAATATTGCATTGCCATTTCATTATCATTACTATCCTGAGCAAATAATGGAACTGAGCAGACCAGAAAGAAGATGATTGCAAATACTCTTTTTATCATATTGTGGATCATTCTGTATATCAAAAATAAAGATAATAAATTCTGTAAGCCTGACTTCAATAGCAATCCGGTATTTTAAATGTTACCTGTGGTTTCTTTAACAGCGATAAAATATTGCTATTTTGAGTCGCTCTCCATTTGCGGTTAAGGTAACAATATTAGTGTATTGCCCGTTTAGACAAATGGCGTTGCGTATTTTTGCAGACTACCAGAATGCTATGACCGTAAAGAAAAGATATTTATTCCTTGTTTTTCTTGCCCTTTTTAGTGCTTGCCGGCAAAACAGGCAGGTTAGGGTTATCCCTGTGGCAGACTTCTTTAAGTCACAGGATAAAGGAGCTTATGCAATTTCTCTGGATGGTAAAACGATGTCTTATCTAAAATTGCAGGGTAAAAAGCAAAACCTTTTTGTTGAAGACCTGTCCACAGGAAAATCGGCTCAGATTACACGTTTAAATGAAAAAAATATCAATTATTACTTTTGGGTAAGTAATGATGAAATAGTCTATTACAAAGAGAAAGCAGGGGCAGAGCGTTTATCAGATATTTTTATTATCAATAAAAATGGAGAAAACGAGCGTCAGCTAAATGATAATAGCAAAAGTCGTATGCACGTGCTTAAAGACCAGCTGATTGATGGTAAATTTTTGCTTGTATCATCTAATAAAAGAGATTCAACTGTATTTGATGTCTACCGGTTAAATGTAAGAAATGGTCATATGGATATGGCGGCTAAAAATCCAGGGAATATTACGAACTGGGTTACAGATTCCAAAGGTCAGATTCGTTTAGCAACTACCAGTGATGGTGTAAATCAGACCCTGCTTTACAGAGAAAATGAAAATCAGGCTTTCAGATCTATAGTAACCAATAATTTCAAGACCACATTTACGCCGATCGCTATCTCAGATAACAGGCCAAATATTCTTTATGCAATTTCTAATGTAAACAGGGATAAGAATGCGCTCATAGAATTGAACTGTATCAATGGAAAGGAAAGCAAAGTACTTTTTAGCAATGATACGCTGAATGTAGTAGATGCCCAGTATTCTGAATCTAAAAAAACAATGGCCTTTGTGATTTGTGAAACCTGGAAGAAAGAAAAGCATTATCTGGACTCCTCTGCCAGGAGGTTATATGCAAAACTGGATAAGCTGTTGCCGGGTACTGAATCAAAAATCATTGACAGGGATAAGGCGGAGAATACTTTTATTGTAAGAACTTTTACAGATAGAAACCCCGGATCTTATTACTTGTATATAGCAGATAAAGGAACCATCAGGAAACTCAGTGATTTTAATCCTTACGTTAAAGAAGCTGAAATGTGTGAAATGAAGCCAGTTTCCTATAAAGCCCGTGACGGACTGAAAATTCAGGGATATCTTACCTTGCCTATTAATAAATTACCGGAGAACCTGCCTGTTGTCGTGCTGCCGCATGATGGTCCGGGACGTAGAAATTCATGGGGCTATAATGCCGAAGTGCAGTTTCTGGCCAACAGGGGATATGCAGTTTTTCAGGTTAATTATCGTGGGTCATCAGGTTACGGAAAATCTTTCGCTGCTGCAGGATCAGGTCAATGGGGGGAGAAAATCAAGGATGATATTAATGATGGTGTAAGGTGGCTTATTGAGAATAAGATTGCAAACCCAAGAAAAATAGCTATTTATGGTACGGGGTTTGGGGGGTATATCGCGTTAAACAGTTTGTATTCAAGTCCGGGAATGTATGTTTGTGGCGGGTCTAACTCAGGAATAATTAACTTATTCAGCTATTTGAAAGCTATTCCCCCATTCTGGAAAACCAATTTGCAGATGTACTATGAAATACTGGGTAATCCGCTGACAGAAGGTGACCGGATGCGTCAGATTTCCCCTGTCTTTCATGCTGATAAGTTCAGGGTACCAGTATTTATAGCACAGAGCCCTAAAGATCCCAGAAGTAATTCGGGAGAAGCTATTCAGTTTGTAAAAGAACTTAAGAAACGGAACGTAAATGTAACTTACCTGGAGAAAGAATATAGTGAGTTCTCCCCGCAGGGTGAAGATGTTCGTCAGGCATTATATGCTTCATTAGAACAATTTTTATCTGCTAATTTGTCTAAGAAATAAGTTATATGAGTTCAGAAAAACAAAGCGGTTACCGTAAAAACTTTTCATTGATCGTGACCTTTATTCTGTTGATCTCTGTCTTGTTTATCCTGTCTCTATTCCTGGCTTATAACTTCAGTAAAAAATTTATAGAGAATGAATTTGTATCAGAAAAGGTAAAAGTATTAGAAGAAACGATCAAACCATACAATGAGTTCTTTCAGAATAAGGTCCCCGAAATTTCTTACTATAATGGATATCTTGATTCGGCCAGTGCATCAAAGTTTGTAGATACAGTAATCAATACTTATCCATTTGTTTCCAAAGTGGTTTTCTATGATTCCGAGATTGGGAATACCCAGGTTGGAGACGGTTTGAATACTGGTCATTTCGCTTTTGGTCCAAAATCTATTTATCAGTTCGGCGACCTGGTCCCTTTAGATTCCGTCAAACTGTTTTCGAGGGATGATACGAAAAAATTTAGCAGGGGTGATGATTTTAATGCTTTGGGTATAAAGCTGATCTCTTATATTGAAAGCCTGGATACGACAAAAGTGCCTAGCCAGGAAGAACTTTTTACCAATTTCAGCATTATCCGTTCTAATAAAATCACCTATTTAAATATTCCCAGACTGGAAGATCTGAAAGTGTATAAGCAAATGCTCAGACAAAAACTGAGTCCGTCGCCAGTTTATCAGCAGGATATGTTATCTTTTCATCTGGACCCCTATAAGCTCAGGATTATCAATACGCGTCCTTTATTATATCAAAATATAAGAATAGAGCCGCTCACTTACGATCCTTTAAATACTTCTACAGAATATGTAGCCACAGAGATTACTTTGCCAGGGCCGTTTTCAGATTATAAGCTTTATTTTATTTCTGCAAAATCATTTGTCGCTCAGGAGATCCTGAGTTATTTTATGCCTATTGCAATGGTCATGTTATTGTTCTATGGTATTTTAGTGCTTGTTACAGTCTTGATTTATAGAAATCTGAATATCAATCATAAGATGTTTAAGCTACAGTACGATTTTATGAATAATCTGACTCACGAGTTTAAAACTCCTGTGAGTGTCATTAAAATAGCGGGAAATAATATTAAAAGTGCAAGTTCGTTAACTGAACGTGAGCTTAAATTATATGGGAAAATTCTTGATGAAGAAGCCGATAAATTAAATGGGCTGATGAACAAACTCCTGGCTTTTACACAAATTGAAAACGGGGCCATACAGCTTAACCACGATACAATAAATATTGTGGATTTTATTGAAAGTACGATTGAATCGCATACGCTGAAACATCCTGATTTTGCCGTAACCTATGAAGTTACCGGGTTTTCAGCATTTGTTACTGATCCGGTATTACTGGGCAGCCTTTTTGATAATCTGGCAGAGAATGCCTATAAATATTCTCCGCCAGAACGGAAACGTTTACATATTGTAGCAAGAATGATCAAAGGAAAAGTGGTATTCAGATTTATAGATCAGGGAATTGGTATTCCTACACCGGAAATTAATAATATCTTTAAGAAGTTTTACCGCATACAGAACCAGTATAATCAAAATGGAAGTGTAGGCCTGGGCTTAGCCTTCTGTAAAGAGCTGGTGAATTTTATGAAAGGTGAGATTACAGTAAAAAGTAAAGTAAATAAAGGGACAGAGTTTAAAATAGTGTTGCCTTATAATAATTAATGATATGTCTAAAGGAATTAAAATACTGATCGTTGAGGATGATGAAAATTTAAGGTTTTTAGTAGTACACAGGCTGAAATCAGAAGGCTATGATGTCATGGAAACTGGTGATGGAGAGCTGGCGGTGAAAGCTATCATGGAAGAAAAACCTGATATTGTCTTATTAGACTGGATGCTGCCAGGTAAGCAGGGATCAGAGGTTTGTCAGGAGGTCCGTCAGCAGGGATTTGAAAACCTGGTTATTATGATGACAGCCAAAGCTCAGGATGTAGATAAGATCGATGCTTATACTTTTGGTGTCTCTGACTATGTAACCAAGCCTTTTAATATGGATGTACTGGTTGCTATGCTGGAAAGTAAGGTGAAGTTTCTGCTAAACAATGATAAATCAGAAATTCACCGTTTTGGCGATATGGAACATCATCCAAATATCCATACGCTTTACAGAAGCGGGAGGAAAATTGAGCTGACTATATTAGAGAATAGGATTTTACTGTATTTCCTTAGAAACCCGAATAAAGTGATTAACCGTGATGAGCTGATGCTGGTTGTCTGGGGATATAATTCTGATGTAAATACCCGTACACTTGATATGCATATTGTACGTTTGAGAAAGAAAATTGAATTGAACCCTGATAATCCGCAGTTACTGCAAACAGTAAGGGGAGTAGGTTATCGTTTTAATGCCGGATAATTAAACCGGTATTTAGATACCCTTAAAGATTACATGACAAACTTCCATATTAAGGCAGCTTGTCATGTAATATCTTTTAATAATCAGCCTAAGCTCTTTTAAGCGTGAAAATTGTAATCTCTGGTAAGATTCCTACTCTTCCGGGATAACCCAGGAAACCGTAGCCTACGTTCACATATAGCTGTTGTTTTTGCTCCTGATATAATCCTGCCCATTCTTTATAGATATATTCTATAGGACTCCATTGATAGTTTTCAGTACGTACACCAAATTGCATACCATGTGTATGACCGCTAAACATAGCATCTATCTGAGGGTACTTTGGCAGAACCTCTGCACGCCAGTGTGAAGGATCATGGGATAGTAAAAGCTTGACAGGAAGGTCATCCGTGTCTTTTGTGGCCAGATCCATGCGTCCATATTTAGGAAAGCGTCCCATGCCCCAGTTCTCAATACCAAGGATACCTATTTCTTCACCGTCTACCTTAAGTCTGCGGTGCTCATTCATGAGCAGGTCCCAGCCCATTAATTCGTGGGTTTTAATCACGTCTTTTAAGTTTTTGACTTTGGCAGGGGAAGATTCTTTTCCGAAGTGATAGTCACCGTAATCGTGATTCCCAAGAGATGAATAAACACCAAGAGGTGCTTTTACCTTGTCGAAAATATTCTGGTAGTCTCTCATCTCAGTAGCCATATCATTGACAATATCACCAGTAAAAAAGATGAAATCAGGCTTTTCTCCAAGCAGCATTTCAACACCGCCTTTTACAGCAGTTTTATTATAGAAACTTCCGGAATGGATATCTGAGATCTGTCCCATTGTAATACCGTCAAAAGCAGCAGGTAAATTTGGGAGTATCAGTGTTTTTCTTCTTATCTGGTAGTCATAGGCACCGGTAGCAATTCCCCAGGTCAATGAAGTCAGGGGAATTGCAGCTGCCACCAAACCCGCTTTAACGATAAATGCTGATCGGCTGATCGGTTCAGCAGCAGGAAAAATAGCTGTATCAGCAGCAGATACATTGGCATTGCTGTTACTTTCTGGATCAGCTGCAGGTTTTTTCAAACGCTTGTAAAGAGATATGCTTAGCCTGCGCAGGTCATCAATCACAAGAAAGGGCAGCATCACAATTTTGCAGGCTGTAGTCAGAAAGAAAGTCACCAGTATGATAGCACGGAGCGAAAGAAATAGATTCGAAAATATGCCCGCAAAGACACCAATCACCAATACAATCGTAACCCCCCAGTAAATACGGGTAAATCTTGTCTTGGCTTTTTCACTCCAGTTTTTGAAGACAGACAAAATTGCCTTGACAAAATAGAAATCGAATGCTATGATTAAAAGGCATCCTGCAATAAGAAAGGGTAATCTTCCCATTATTTAGATTAAGGTAAAAAAATATTTAAAGCGCTTTTTTATACAGAACTATGAATTGAAGTCAATATCATCATCGTCATCATCTTCAAGTTCAGTATTAAATAAGCTGTCAAACATATCAGAGAAACCAAAGCCACCACTCAGGTATTTTTTATTTAACTGTGAATATTCTGCTAAGCCATGTAATGCAAATTCCATTAATAACAAGGTCTGATTCGCGCTCAGCTTAGGATGAAACTTTTTAACTAAAGCGTTCAGCCCTTCAACCTGCATCAGTTCTTTTTTATATTGTGCTGCTGTCAGGTTATCAGCAATGTCAAGTGTATGTCCGTCCGTGAACCAGTCTGTAATCAATTGATAAGGATTTGCTGTTTTGCTTTTCTTTGCTTTCTCAGGGTCAGGGAAATAACGGTTGAAAAGACTTTTGATAGCTTTACCAATCAATGTGTTCGCCACTTTAGCAGGTCCTTCCAGTTCGCCTTCGTAAACTAACTCTATTTTTCCGGTCACTGCAGGGATAATACCAATCAGATCAGCTAACCTGACAAAAGTGTTTTCTTCCCCGTTAATCAGCATTCTTCTCTCAGCAGTGCTGATCAGATTTTCATAAGCTGAAATCGTTAAGCGTGCAGATACACCAGACTTCTGATCTATAAACTCACTTTTACGGGCCTCAAAAGCAACCTGTTCAATCAGATCTTTCACTAAACCATCAGCTTCAATTTTTAATTTCTGGGCTTCTGTAATTTTAGCTTCCTGGAAAGTAATCTTTCTGGAAATCGCAATCGTTTTTGGATAATGCGTAAGGATCTGACTTTCAATCCTGTCTTTTAAAGGAGTCACAATAGAGCCCCTGTTGGTATAATCTTCAGGATTGGCTGTAAAAACGAATTGTACATCCAGCGGAAGACGAAGTTTAAACCCTCTGATCTGAATATCCTTTTCCTGAAGCATATTGAATAAAGCCACCTGTATCCTTGCCTGTAAATCAGGAAGCTCGTTAATAACGAAAATACTCCGGTGTGCCCTCGGGATTAATCCAAAGTGGATCACACGCTCATCATTATAAGTTAATTTCAATGTGGCGGCTTTAATCGGGTCCATATCACCAATTAAATCTGCTACAGTCACATCTGGTGTAGCCAGTTTCTCTGTATAACGGTCCGAACGGTGCTGCCAGCTGATAGGTGTAGCATCACCATGCGCAGCAACTTCCTGTTTCCCATACCAGGAAATAGGGTTCAGCGGATCATCAAAGATTTCACTTCCTGTAATGTAAGGGATGTATTCATCAAGCAAGTTGACCATTAAACGGGCAATACGTGTCTTAGCCTGTCCCCTTAAGCCTAATAGCAGGATATTATGTCTGGATAAGATTGCAGTTTGCAATTCTGGAATAACAGTTTCGTCATAACCCAGGATACCTTCAAAACCAGCATCTTTATTCTGAAGCTGCTGAATGAGATTCTTACGTAATTCGTCTTTAACTGTTAATGAAGTATAATTTGAGGCTTTTAATTCGCCAAGAGTTTTAATTGAGGTCTGCTCCATATGTTTTCTTTCCGTTTAACGGACTGTTTTTCTTCTGTTTTTAATATAATCTTCAAAAATATATTCACCTAAACCAGTCAGGGAGCTGTAAAATGCCCTTCCGCCGTTTATTTCAGTAAATTCCCTTACAAATTGTTGCAGATAGGGGTCCTGAGCGATCATAAATGTAGTAATAGGAATATTCAGACGTTTACACTGAGCGGCCATGTTCAGGGTCTTGTTAATCACCTTTCTGTCCAGCCCCATACTGTTCTTGTAATAACGGCCATTCTCTTTCAGACAGGTCGGCTTACCATCAGTAATCATAAAAATCTGTTTATTATGGGTTTTTCGGCGGCGCAGCAGATCGGCTGCGAGCTCAAGACCAGCCAGTGTATTGGTGTGATAGGGGCCAACCTGCAGATAAGGTAAATCTTTAACTGTAATTGGCCAGGCATCGTTACCAAATACAACGATGTCTAAAGTATCCTTGGGGTAACGGGTATGGATCAGTTCAGCAAGGGCCATGGCTACCTTTTTTGCAGGAGTAATCCGGTCCTCGCCATATAAAATCATAGAATGTGAAATATCGATCATCAGCACCGTTGAAGTCAGTGTCTTATAATCTTTTTCCTCTACTTCAAGATCATTCTCAGTTAACGTGAAATTGCCGATACCGTGATTGATCTGTGCATTTTGTATAGATGCAGTCATATCAATCTGGTCAAGGCTGTCGCCAAAGGTATATTCACGGCGATCGGCGTTTTTCTCCTCTCCGATACCAGAAATATTACTGTTGTGATTGCCTTTACCTGCCTTTTTCAGTTTTCCGAAGATCTCTTCCAAAGCAGATTTACGAATAACCTGCTCAGTTTTGGAAGTGATGTCCATATTTCCATCTTTTGAGTTCTCCCTGATATAGCCCTTATCTTTCAGCTCATCAATGAAATCACCCATACCGTAATCACCTGTGGTAAACTTATATTGTTTATCAAGCTCGTTCATCCATGCCAGTGTTTCACCTGCATCACCCGCAGTATAATTCAATAGCTGGGTAAATAACTTCAGCATTTCATCAAACCCGCCCTTAGGCTTGTCATCTGCTTGAAAATTAGAAAAATGGAAACCTTTCATATTGTTATATATAACGGAATATCGAAGGTAAAAGTTTGCAGGATGATTAATGTTACCCGCTTGTAAAAATACCCTGCAGGATATTTTAAAAAAAATAAAGGTGTCCAGCATTGCTGGACACCTTTTTATGGGTTAAAGACTATCAATAAGCCGTAATTTGAAAGAGAATCAGGACACAAAAATGTGTGCTTATTTTTTCGGATAACCTTTGGCCAATGCTTTTTCGGCTCTTTTAACTGCTAATTTCTCTCTGAACTCAGCATAAGGAGCTTTCAGTGCCATTTTTAAAAGACTGTCCAGGCCACCTTTAATCGCCAGGTTAAATAAACTCTGTGCTTTTCTGATCGGAGAAGCATCCCATGCCCTTAAACTCAAAGAGAAAGAGCCATCCAGATATTTCATCCAGTGCCACATACCTGTAGGCATGAACAGCGTATCACCATGCTCCAGAAAAACTTCATATCCTTCTACACCTCTTAAAGCAGGGAACTTATCAAAATCAGGATTAGCTACATCATAGTCTTCCAAAGCATAGGTTGCATTAGGAATACAATAAAGACGCTCTTTCCACTTGTTATCAAATAATATGATATGTTTTCTGCCACCAAAATGAGTATGGAAAAGGTGTGGAAGGTCTATGTCATAATGCAGAAATGTTACTGAATTTGAACCGCCAAAAAACATGGCAGGCATACTTTCTATAAAACCACCCATTAAATCTTTAGGCAGGACGATGTCTTTGATCAGACTTGGTACATGCTTAAACAGGTTAAAGAAAAATATACGCAGTTCCGTAGGCTCAGATTTAATCAAATCAAGATAGTCACCGAAACGCATATGCGCTGCCGCTGAATTGATTGGTTTAGACGGGTCTACTTTTGCATTATCATATAAAGGGACTTCCAGGTTACCGGCAATTTCCTTCAGGTATTCAGTTGTCCACTTTTCTCTTGCAGGCCAGTCTTTTGTCAAGCCTTTAATGATCAGGGGTCTTCTAGGGTCTAAATAGTTTTTTTTAAAGTCTGCTGGACTGATATTCTCAACGGTATCTACCGGCTTTAATATAAAGCTCATAATCAAAAAAGATCTTGTTTGAGAACAAAAGTGTAAATTAAATTCTATTTATTTATATAAAAAGGCAAGGTATGACTCAGAAAAAATTTACTATCTAAGATTAAACTGATTCTTAATTAGGAAGGAACCTGTTCTGCAAGTGCTTTATTTGCCCTTTTAACAGCCAGGCGTTCTTTCCATGCCATGTATTTCTCTTTGAAATTAGCTTTCATAAAATCATCGAATTTACGCTGGATAGTCAGGTTATAAAGACTCCTTGCTTTTACTGCCCATGACTTATCCCAGGCACGCAGGCTGATAGAAAAAGATCCGTCCAGATATTTCATCCAATGCCAGTAACCCGTAGGCATAAATAGGGTGTCACCATGTTCCAGAAAGGCTTCTACACCCTTTACGCCTTTGAGCGCAGGGAACTTATCAAAATCGGGATTCTCGATATCATAATCTTCCAGTGCATAAGTAGCATAAGGAATCTGATAAAGACGTTCCTTCCATTTGTTTTCAAATAAGATGACATGTTTGCGGCCATTAAAGTGAGTATGGAAGATATGGGCCATGTCTATATCGTAATGCAGAAAAGTAACAGAGCCCTTTCCACCAAAGAACATATTTGGATAACTATCCAGAAAACCGCCCATCAAATCTTTTGGGGCGATATAATCTTTTAATAATTTGGGTGCTTGCTTAATCGGGTCAAACAGAAAGATACGGAGGTCTGTCGGTGTAGTTTTAATCAGGTCAATATAATCTGAAAATTTCATCTCTGCAGCTGCAGCGTTAATTGGCTTTGCAGGATCAGCTTTTGAGCTATCATATAGCGGGACTGTTTTGTCCCCAACCACAGTTTTCATGTAATCCATAGACCATTTCTGATACGCTGGCCAGTTCTTAGCCATGTTTTTGATTATCAATGGTCTGCGGGCATTGAGATAATTTTTTTCAAAATCCTCTTTGGAAATATCATCAACGCAATCAATCTGAGTTAAATCAAACTTCATGTTAAAATAATGTTAATTCATGTAAAATTATAGATTTTTCAAATTATGAACCAAAGAGTTTATAAAAAATAGAAAAATTCTGACAATAAAAAAACACAGCAAACGTTGCTGTGTTTTTTTTATTATTAGAAATGTTTTCTAAAATTAATTAGGCATCAAAACGCTGTCTATAACATGAATAACGCCATTTTTCTGCATTACGTTTGCGATAGTTACCGTAGCTGTTCCACCTTTTTCATCCGTCAGGATCAGTTTATCTCCGTCCATAGAAGCCCAGAGTTTTCCACCAGATACTGTAGTTAATTCAGCTTTTCCATTGCCTGCTTTAATTGCTTTAGCAATTGCTTTTGAATCCATTTTTCCAGCAACAACGTGGTAAGTAAGGATTTTAGTTAACATAGCTTTGTTCTCTGGTTTTAAAACTGTTTCTACAGTTCCTGCAGGCAATTTATCAAAGGCTTCGTTTGTTGGTGCAAAAACTGTGAAAGGGCCAGCACTTTTTAAAGTTTCTACAAGACCTGCAGCTTTAACAGCAGCAACCAATGTAGTGTGATCTTTTGAGTTTACTGCATTATCAACAATATCTTTATTGGCATACATTGCTGCACCACCAACCATTGGATTTTTTTGAGCGTAAACTGAAGTTGAAAATGCCATAGCTGCTATGACAAGTACAGGTAAGATGAATCTTTTCATGATTTTGTTTTATAGCAGGAGATACGGGGAATTTTAGCGCTTGGTTTTCTGATCAGTGATATTTATTCTTCTCATGTACCTGGAGAACCTCAGCGGAAAGAAACGTTTAAATAAAATACCCTTCACTTCTTTACCGCCCATATAAACTTCTTCTTTGTTTTGCTGAACAGCTTTAACGATTTCTTTAGCACAGTCGGCAGGTGAAAGACCATTTGCCTGATTTTCGTCCATTTTGCTATGTAAAGAGCCATTTGCAGTTAAGGCATTCAGAGAAATATTTGTTTTAATATAACCCGGGCATACCATTGTAATCTGGATATTTTTATCAAATACTTCTAAACGCAGCGAATCAAAGTAACCATGCAATGCATGTTTTGATGCGGCGTAAGCGGAGCGTAAAGGCGTACCAAATTTGCCCATCAAACTGCTGATACAAACGATTTTTCCACCGCCTTTAGCAATCATTCCAGGTAATACGGCCTTACTTAAAGTGACTGTTCCCCAAAAATTAACAGCCATAATTTTTTGTTCAACAGCCAGTTCTGTTTCCAGGGATAAGGAACGCTGGCTTAAGCCGCCACTGTTAATCAACAGGTCTATCTGTCCAAATATTTTCTGTGCATCCCTGGCTTTATCATTCAATGAGGCTGTATTTTCCAGATCCAGGGAAAGGACATGTACATTAATCTGATTTTTACAATTTCCCTTTACCCGGAATAGTTCATCCCTGTTACGGGACGAAATAATCAGTTTTGCACCAGCATTGTTATAAGCATATACAAGAGCTTCTCCAATACCAGAAGAGGCTCCTGTGATCCAGACTATTTTATCTTTCATTGAATGAATTGTAATTGTTCTTTAATGGTGATGAAGCTATCTTAATATTCCGGATGTTCATCTAAAAGAAACAGTTCCGAAGCGATATAATCCGCAAATAACTTACCATCGGGTGTAAGTATCAATTTATTGTTTTCATTTTTTAGCCAGTCCCTTTGTATAAAAGGAATTATGTTTTTTAGGGTATCCTCCAGAAATATCTTCCCGAATTCGTCACCTATTTTTTGTAAATCTGTGCCCCACATGGTACGCAGTGAAGTCATAATATACTCGTTAAAACGGTCGTAGATATCCAGGTCTTCTACAGTTTCTGCCAGTTTACCTAAGGCAAGCTGCTGCATATATTTAGCATTGTTCGCCACATTCAGGTACCTGATATTGCCATTGAAACCATGTGCCGAAGGACCAATGCCCAAATAAGGAATACCTCTCCAGTAATTGGTATTATGTACTGCATGGCGGCCGGGTAAACTATAGTTTGATATTTCGTAATGATCAAAACCAGCAATAGCCAGTTTCTCTGTCAGTGTGATAAACTGCGCAGCACTCTGTTCATCATTAACCGGTATTTGTTTTCCTTTTTTTATTGCTGCGGCCAAAGCTGTTTTGGGCTCTACCGTTAAGGAATAGGCCGAAATATGCGGGGTTTGCAGACTGATCGCTTTGTTTATATTGCTCAGCCATTTTTCATCAGTCAGTAAAGGAAAGCCATAAATCAGGTCAATATTCAGGTTTTCAAAACCAGCATCCTGACTGCGTTTAATACAGGTTTCAGCTTCTGTAGAATTATGTGCCCTGTTCATCCAGACCAGGTCATCATTGAAAAAAGATTGTACACCTATACTGAACCGGTTTACAGGAAGCTGACGCAATTGTGCGATTTTCTTCGCATCTAAATCGTCAGGATTAGTTTCAATGGTGATTTCAGCATCGGCTGCTATAGAAAAGTTTGAGGTGAGCGTATCAAAGATTTTAGCGAGTGATTTCTCTGGTAAAAGAGAGGGGGTGCCACCGCCAAAATAGATGCTGCCGATCTGCTGATCCGAGATTCTGCTCTTTTTTAAGAGGATCTCTTTGCAGATTGCATCTGTCATTTCATCCACATACTGTAGAGAAGTACTAAAGTGAAAGTCGCAATAATTACAAGCTTGTTTGCAAAAAGGGATATGGATATAAATTCCTGCCATTATGCAAAGGTAAGTGCAATTATATGTTTTTAGCTATTTTCTTTGCTGTGTAAATTGAATGTAAAGCAACCCCGATAAAACCATATTCAGTATTAATTAAATATCAATATTTGATTAATCTTTTCCTATTGGCAAATACACCACAGAGAAATAACTTCTTTTGCTTCCAGAAAGAAAATCAACCCTAAAACGATGAAAAATAATCAGATCCCAGTTTTTATACTGGCTGCATTGCTTCTTTTTGCAGGATGCAAAAAGAAAAATAATGAAGTTAATGAAGAGCCGGATATGTCTCCGGTACAATTTATTTTTACCTCCGATGCGCATTATGGTCTGAACAGGGCTACCTTCAGAGGAGGAGCTAAGGTCGATGCACATGTAGTGAATGCTGCTATGATAGAAAAAATGAACAGTCTGTCAGCGCTGACTTTACCAGATGATGGCGGGGTGAACGGTGGGAAAAAAATAGGCGCAGTAGATTTTCTTCTGGAAGCTGGCGATATCGCTAACCGGATGGAAACCAGTGCCAGTGTTCAAACGGCTGCACAATCCTGGGAGCAGTTCAGAATCGATTATCTGCAAAACCTGACCTTAAAGAATAAAAAAAATGAGAAGACCGAAATATTCATAGTTCCGGGAAATCATGATGTTTCTAATTCCATTGGATTTTATGGTGCAATGTCTCCGTTAACTGATGCCAGTTCAATGGCTAATATCTATAATCTGATGTTAAAAACTCCGTCACCTAAAACTGCTGAAACGTTTAACTACAATACAGATCGTATTAATTATTCAAAGGAAATAGCTGGTGTTCATTTCTGTTTTATTCAAATGTGGCCAGATTCTGCAGTCAGAATCTGGTTAACTAAAGATTTACAGAACGTAGCTAACAGTACACCTGTAATTATTGTTGCGCATGACCAGCCTGGTGTTGTTTCCAATCACTTTACAAATCCTAACGGTACATTTTCTATTAATGCGACCGATAAATTTGATAATGTACTGGATGAACATTTTAAAGATGGAAAGGTAACTACAGTGACCGCTACTATTGAACAAAAGGCTTTTGCAGCGTTTTTAAAACAGCACTCCAATATTAAAGCTTATTTGCATGGTCATGTGCATGAAAGTAAATTCTATGTCTGGAACGGTCCTGATAATGATGTCGCATTGAACGCGGTGAGTGCCGACTCTCCAATGAAAGGTCTGGTTTCTGCAATTGATGAGACCAAATTATCCTTCCAATTTGGTGTTATTGATCCTAAAACAATGCTGATGACGATCAGGGAATGTTTCTGGAACAGTAACCCTTCTACTCCTGCAGAATCAGTTAAATGGGGTAATTCTGTAACGATAAAACTTAGATAAAATGTAATAAAACAGGATAGCGGATCTGCATCTATCCTGTTTTATTGTATTTTTAGACCATATGAAAAATACTTTTTTAGCAATTCTGTATGTATTGTGTGGCTTTGTTTTACCCTTAACGGCAAAATCGCAAACCAAAATTGTAATTATCCGTCACGGTGAAAAACAAGATCAGAATGAAAATCTAAGCTGTAAAGGTCTTAACAGGTCTTTAAAGTTAACCAGTGTCCTGTATAAAAAAATCGGGGTGCCGGCTGCAATTTATGTACCTTCTATAGGCAATGGCAATAAAACAAGTCATTCGCGCATGTTTCAAACTATTACCCCCTTTGCAGTTCAATATAATATAAGCATTAACAGCAGTTTTGATGGTGCTGATTACGCAGCTATCGCCAAAGAACTCAAACATAAAAAAGGGACGGTATTATTAGTCTGGAATCATGGTAATATCCCTGCCCTGGCTAAAGCATTTGGTATAAAACATCAGAAATTAAACTGGAACCCGAACGACTTTGATTCTATCTGGATCATTACAGGTGACGGTAAAGACAAAGTGTTAAAGGCAGACAAAGAAGGAATCCTTCCAGGGGCTGCCTGTCCTGTTTTCTAAATCTCAGGTAGGGAAAGACATAGGGTTGACTCAACGTGGACCTGAACTGTAAGCGAAGTGGAGACATATACTTGTCATCCCCTGGGTTACTATATCCTGGCCGCTATTCTATCCTGATGCATGAATGTGAATAATAATATCTTAGATTTGCACAAAGAAATAATCCCGTTACTTTTATTGCCCGATGTATAAATATTTTCTAGTAACTTTTTTTCTGCTGTATATCACTGGCTTTGGAAAGACGAATGCGCAGGATCAGCCAGTGGTCAGAGATTCTACTGTAAAACGCTGGGTTTATAAACCAAGGGTGATCAGGGACTCTGCTTTTTTGGCAAAGCAGAAGTTTGTTACTGATTCTATCATGACCCATACCTGGATCCTTCCGGATTCATTAATCAATAAACATATCCTGATAGACAGTATTGTAAAAGCTAACGTTTTTGAGAAACTTGATCTTGATGCCTGGTTCAAAAAATATAGTAAACTTAAGAAAGTAAGTCGTTTTAGAACGGGCAACCCTTTGCTGAAAGGGCAGACCTGGGTACTCGGTTTTATCGTGCTTTTGCTGGTCATTTTTGCCATTCTCAGGATCTCTTTTGCGAAGCAATTACAGAGTATTATTCAATCTTTTTACAGCAATCGTGGATTAAATAACCTAAATAAAGAAGATAATGTGTTCAGTTCCTGGCCATTTTTGTTCTTATTTATTCAATTTGGATTCACAATTGGAATGTTTTTTTACCTCGTTGCACAATATTATCAGCTCGCTTATGTACATCAGGGTTTCCGTTTTTTTGTGAGCGTTTCCATCCTGATTGTTGTGCTATATGCTACGAAAATTCTTTTATTGCGTGTACTCGGACATCTGTTTAACATCCAAAAAGCCGTCCACGAGTACGTTTCTATATTATATTTGAGTTATTTTAACATCTCTTTAATCTTTATTCCACTAGTTGTAGCTTTTGCCTTATCACCAATGAAATATGGTATATACTACATAGTTATCTCTTTTATTTTGCTGGGGATAATCTTCACGTTTCAATTTATAAGAGCAGGAATAAATATTTTATCTCATTATCGGTTTTCTAAATTCTATTTATTTATGTACTTTTGTGCCCTCGAAATATGTCCTATTTTGATATTAATCAAGGCAATAGGATTAGAGCTGTAATTAGGTAAAATGCAAGAAAAAACAGAAGATAGGTTGCGTAAAGTAAAAAGTATACTGATAACTTTGCCGAAGCCGGAAACAGAGAAGTCCCCATACTTTGATTTGGCTAAGAAATACAATTTAAAAATTGATTTCAGATCCTTCATCCATGTGGAAGGTATTCCAGCAAGGGACTTTAGAAAAGACAAGATCACATTAGCTGATTTTACTGCTGTAGTATTTACAAGCAGGAATGCGGTAGATCATTTTTTTAGAATTAGTGAGGAAATGCGGTACGAAGTACCTGCAGATTTGAAATACTTCTGTATTTCGGAATCAACCGCGCTATATCTTCAAAAATATATCCAGTACCGGAAACGCAAGATATTTTTCGGAAAGCAGACCGCTGCCGATTTATCTGAAGTATTGAAGAAACATGCGGGGGAGAAATTCCTTTATCCGTGTTCGGATGTAGCTACAGAAGATACGATGAATTTCCTGTTGAAAAATGGATATGACCTGACACCGGCGGTATTATTTAAGACAGTAGTAAGTGATCTTTCTGATCTTGCTGAAGTGACTTATGATATGATCGCTTTTTTCAGCCCTTCCAGCATTCAGTCGCTATATACGAATTTTCCTGATTTCCATCAGAACAATACACGTATTGCAGCATTTGGAGTGAATACGCACAAGGCGGTTAAGGACAATAACCTGATCGTTGACATTGCAGCCCCTTCACCAGAATCACCTTCTATGATTATGGCTATTGAAAATTACATTAAGAAGTCCAATAAATAAGTACTGTTGATTTATTTTCCCAAATTGGGGAAAAGAGATCACGAGCCAATAATTTTAAAATCTGAAAAGCAAGATGTTATTAAATCGTTAACATCTTGCTTTTTTTGCTTTTAAGACATATATTTATCTCATAATAATTGTTTATATCAATCATATTTGATAAAATTGTTGTAAAATTGCTCTTGGGCTTATGAGGAAAATTTACACACTGGGTTTTTTATTAATTACAGCATTGTTTTCTAGCTGCGGAAAAGGTGGGCAAGGAGAGCTGGTTGGTGTATACAATAAGAAGTTCAACAACAAAAAAATGCCAAGAGGTATGGTCTATATTCCTCAGGGCAAGACGCTGATCGGCATGTCTGACGAGGATATTAACAACTCACAGACTTCCCCAAGCAGGATGACCTCATTCAGTGCGTTTTATATGGACGAAACTGAGATCACGAATGCTAAATACAGACAATTTGTGAACTGGGTAAGAGATTCAGTAGCTTTGACAACGCTTGGCCCAAGTGGAGCTCCTGGTTATTTCATTACTCCCAAAACTCAGACAGCAGGAGGAGCAAGCCTGACTTCGGGACAGAAAAATATTGACTGGAAAAAAGTTGGTAATGGTTCTGTGCTATGGAACGATAAAAAGGGTGGTTTAAGCGCTAAATTGAAGGATATGTATTATTCCGGAGATGATGCTTTACCAGGCCGTAATGATTTAGACATTAGAAAATTCAGATATTCTTATAGTTTCGTGAATCTTGATCTGGCAGAAGCCGGAAGAAAAGACCCGACTAAAAAACGTAAAGACTTTATTGAAAGTTATGTGGATTCACCAGATCCGAATAACCCTAACCAGTTTCCTTCGGTAAATGTTTACCCGGACACCATGGTTTGGAAAATAGATTATTCTTATTCTCAGAATGATCCGATGGTGAAATCTTATTTCAATCATCCTTCTTATGACAATTACCCTGTAGTTGGGGTAACCTGGGAACAGGCAAATGCATTTTGTGTATGGCGTACCCGCTTGTATGAGCCGGTTGCTGCTTCAAGAAAAATCCCCTTAAGCTCACGTCCTGAATACCGATTACCAACAGAAGCTGAATTTGAATATGCAGCAAGAGGTGGTAATGTGAAAACAAAATATCCCTGGGGTGGCCCTTATGTAAGGAATACGAAAGGGTGTATGCAAGCTAACTTTAAAGTAGGCAGAGGAAATTATTCTGATGACGGTGGTTTATATACCGTTAACGTGAGGTCTTATTTCCCTAACGACTATGGTTTGTATAATATGGCCGGTAACGTTGCCGAATGGACTGTTACAGCTTATAACAATTCAGCAGCACCTTTATTGCTGGATTTCAATCCGAACTTCACCTATGTAGCTAAAACTACAGACAGTAAATACCTGAAACGTAAAGTGGTAAGAGGCGGTTCGTGGAAAGACATAGGTTTCTTTTTACAGAATGCAGTAGGCACTTACGAATACCAGGACCAGGCAAGATCTTATATCGGATTCAGATGCGTATCTTCTTATGCAGGTACTGACATCCACTTCAAAAATTAAAAAACAACATCTATCTTTAGGAATATGGCAGCTAAAAAGAATTCTAACTGGTTACACTCAGCAATCTCATGGGGTGCGAGTATCGTAATTTTGGGGGCATTATGTAAAATCCTTCACATTGGAGGTATCTGGGGGAGTTATGCAATTGGTATAGGTTTAGGTGTTGAGGCAGCTTTATTCTTTATCACCGGATTTTTTCCGCCAGAGCCAGAATTAGCATGGGAAAGAGTATATCCGGAATTAAGAGAAGATTTTAAAGGTGAACTACCTGTAGCTACCGCAAGACCGGTTGCTGCGGCAGGACCTTCTTCTACAGCAGCGCTGGATAAAATGCTGGGCGATGCTAAAATCGGCCCTGAATTAATTGAAAGCCTGGGTAACGGTTTGCGTAGTTTTGGGACTCAGGTGGCTAACCTGTCGACAGTTTCTGATGCAGCAGTTGCAACGAATGACTTTGCAGGAAAAGTAAAACAAGCTTCTGCAGGTTTTGATCAGTTGAACGGTGCTTTCAGTAAAGCAACTTCACAATTGGTAGAACTGGGTGAGAGTGGTACGGCTTCTAAAGCTTACCATGAGCAGGTAAATAACCTGTCTAAAAATTTATCTGCATTAAATGCAGTTTATGAATTGGAATTACAGGATTCTACTTCACACCTTAAATCAATGAACAAATTCTATCAGAACCTTTCTGATACAATGGGTAACTTCAATGAGTCAATCGATGATTCTAAACAATTTAAGGAAGAAGTTGGTAAACTGGCTAAAAACCTGTCTTCGCTGAATGCTATTTATGGCAACATGCTGACAGCGATGAACCAGCCACGTCCATAAATCAGGTAATCAATTTATTTAATCACCACAGAGAACCATAACTAATGGCCGGAGGAAAAGAAACAACGAGGCAGAAGATGATCAATATCATGTATTTGGTATTGTTAGCTATGCTTGCGTTAAACGTATCTGATACTATACTGAATGCCTTTAAGAATATCAATGATAGTCTTGATTCGTCAAGGACGAATGTGAGCACGAGCATTGATCAGTTGTTCGCTTCATTTCAGAATACAAAACTTAAAGAAGAACCTGCAAGGGCACAGCCGATTTGGGAAAAAGCCAATCTGGCAAAAAAATATGCTGATGACCTGAATAGTTATATTCAGCAATTGAAACAGCAATTCAATACTGCAGGAGGGGGCATAGACCCTGAAACAGGTGATTTGAAAGAAAGAGGAAATCAGGATATCGCACAGGGCATTATGATTAATGCTAAAGAAGGCGAGAAGCTGAAAGCTAAAATCAATGATACCCGTGAAAAACTAATTTCATTATTAGAGAAAGATGACCGGGCACATGTTTCGTTTTCTTTGGATGCAAAAGATCCGGAGAAAAGTGTAGAGGGTAAAAAGAAATGGGAAGACATTAACTTTGGTGAGGGTACTCCTTTAACAGCTGCAAATACAGTATTGACTAAAATTCAGTCAGACACAAGAAATGCTGAGGCTGAAGTTGTTAAGAAATTATTCGGGAACATGGATAAGGCAATGGTAAATCTTGACCATTTTGAAGCCGTAGTTGTTGCACCAACTTCTTATGTTGTACAGGGGCAGCCTTATACTGCAGAGATATTTTTAACAGCTAGTGATACCAGGTCAAGTGCTGATATTTCTGTTGGCGGTAACAAATTACCAACTAAAAATGGTAAAGGAACATATACAGGTAGTACAGGTGCTGTGGGTGTGTTTAAATGGGCGGGGTCAATTCGTGTTAAACAAACAGACGGAACATTTAAGGAATATCCAACACCAACACAAACTTACCAGGTTGCAAAGCCATCGGCTACTGTCTCTCCTGATAAGATGAACGTAATCTATGCAGGAATTCCAAACCCGTTCTCTGTTTCGGCGGCTGGTTTCCCACTAGAAAGTGTAAAAGCAAGTATTTCGGGTGGCTCAATGAGCGGTTCAAATGGTAAATATAATGTCAGTGTTGGCGGCGATCAGATTGGTAAAGTGGTAAACATTACTGTTACAGCCAGCAACGCTGGTAAAACACTTAACCTGGGCTCGCAACAATTCAGGGTAAAGGCATTACCTACGCCAAAGGCCTTTATTAAAGGTAAATCTGGTGGAAATGTGGAACTGGAATGGTTATCAAGAGCTAACGTGATCGAAACTGAGCTGGATGATTTCGTATTTGATATTAAATATAAGGTCATCAGGTTTAACGCTACTTTTATTAATCCAAGATCGGATGCTGTGAACATTCCTAATAATGGTGGTTCTTTCAGCGGACAGATTAAAGGAGCCTTGAATTCAATCAAGCCAGGTGCAACTGTTATCTTTAAGGATATTATTGCTGAAGGACCTGATGGCAGACAAAAGAATTTAGATGGTATTACATTTACAGCTAAATAGAATCAAGATGAAAAATTTTTTATACCTGATCATCCTGTTGTTTCTGGGAACCGCATCTTTCGCGCAGAACAAACCTGTAAAACCAATTGTAAGTCAGCGTCCAAAAGTTAAACCAGTTAAAACTGCTGATACGCCTCCACTAACACCAGTTGCAGATCAGCCTGTTACACCAGCTGTACAGCAGGCCGTTAGTCCGGTGTCGGAAGCCGTTACGCCAGTGAATAACCCAAGGGCTACTAACCCTGTTGTCAATACTCCTGCTGTGAATTCAGTGGTGGCAAATTCACCTGTTGCAACATCAGCAGCTGCAGTTGCTGCTCCGCTGGTTAAAAAACCAAAAATTAAAACCCCGCCAAAAGATGGCTTTTTTGCCAGAAAAGACGTGGATAGCAGTGTAATGGTTCCTTATGCTGATGTAAGAGAAGAAGATGTATTTTATTCTAAGCGTATATGGAGAGAAATCGACTTGCGTGATACGATTAATTCAGTTTTAAATACAGAAAACGCGAAACTGATCGAGATTTTACTGGAAGCGATAGGAAATGAAGAGCTAACGGCTTATTCACCTAAAGATACCACTTCGGGGAAGCTGCTTGAGGATAATGACTCTTTCAAAATCGCTTTAACTTCGGCCGAGGCATTGAGAAATGCAAGAGGAACTTCTGAGGGGGAAGCTGATGCGAAAGGTAAAATCGGCGAACCTGTTCTGAAACGTTTAAGGGCGGACGAGTTTTTGAAATACAGAATTAAAGAAGATTGGATACTTGATGTTAAAAGATCTGTATTTGAACCCCGTATTGTTGGTTTAGCGCCATTAAAAATGGTTGAAGGGAATTGGCAGCCAGTATTCTGGATCTATTACGATGAGGCCAGAACTTTGCTAAGCAAAAAGAAATTGCAGGACCCGGCAAATGATGCTTCGGTATTAACCTTTGATGATTTCTTTGTCAGACGTTTGTTCTCCAGTAATATTGTGAAAGAAACTAACCCGGCAAATAAAACTATAGTGGAGATTCTGAATCAGACAGATCCTAAAGATCCAAGAAAATTATATGAATCTGAACGGATCAAAAAAGGTATGGCAGACTATGAACAGAGTTTGTGGGAATACTAAACCCTGATTTGTTACCATAAAGCATTAAAAAGAAAAAGCTGCTATCCTCCTGTGTGAGATAGCAGCTTTTTCTTTTTAATGCCGTTTTTTAAATGTCTTTTGGACTAAAGTGGGTAAGCAGGGTTTTAACCTGAGACTTGTTCAATACCTTTTCCAGTTCAGCTTCGGTTGCTTCTCTGATCTTTTTAACCGATTTGAACTGACGTAAAAGTTTATCGGCAGTAGTTTTACCAATACCAGGAATATCTTCCAGTTCTGTTTTTAAAGTGCCCTGATCTCTTTTCTTTCTGTGGAAAGTAATCCCAAAACGGTGAGCCTCATCACGGAGCTGCTGAATAACCTTGAGTGTCTCTGATTTCTTATCCAGGTGAAGCGGGTAGCTGTCACCAGGGTAATATAATTCTTCCAGTCTTTTGGCAATACCGATAACCGTGACTTTATGTTCTATCCCGAGTTTTTTTAAACTGCTTACTGCAGACGATAGCTGGCCTTTACCGCCGTCAATGATGATTAGTTGAGGTAGTGACTCCTCTTCTTCTAACATGCGCTTATATCGCCTGTAAACAGCTTCTTCCATCGTCGCAAAATCATTTGGGCCTTCCACAGTTTTTACGTTAAAGTGTCTGTAATCTTTTTTAGAGGGTTTAGCATCTTTAAAGACTACAATTGCCGAAACAGGATATGCGCCCTGGAAGTTAGAGTTATCGAAACATTCAATATGGACAGGCATTTGAGTAAGCATCAGGTCTTTCTGCATTTGTGTTAAAATGCGTTCAGATCTTAAGTCAGGATTTAGTTTTTCGTACTGATTCAGCTTTTCACGTCTAAAGAACAATACATTTTTATGGGAAAGTTCCAGCAGGTTTTTCTTTTCACCAAGCTTGGGAACTGTAAATTTTAAATTTTCATCTTTCAGTCTGATATCAAAAGGAACGATGATTTCTTTGGACGTACTGCTGAATTTTGTCCTGAATTCTGTAATGGCCAGTGTGAGCAGTTCTTCATCAGATTCATCCAGTCGCTTTTTAATTTCTATCGTCTGGGTCTGAATGATACTGCCATTCATAATTTTAAGATAATTCACAAAAGCATAACGCTCATCAGATGCAATACTAACCACATCAACATTGGTAATCGAGCTATTGACTACTGTCGATTTACTCTGATATTTTTCTAAGACAAGCAATTTTTTCTGATACAGATGAGCATATTCAAAATTCAGTTCATCGACTGCTTTTTTGATAATCTGTTTCACATCTTTGATTACATTGCCGATTTTACCATTCAGAATATCCTTGATCTCTTCTATATTATGCTCATAGTCGGTATCTGACTGATAAGCCTGGCAAGGGCCTTTGCAATTGCCGATCTGGTACTCCAGACAGACCTTAAATTTTCCGGCATTGATGTTTTCTTCGCTGAGTGGAAGATTACAGGTGCGCAGCGGATAAGTCTCTTTAATCAGGTCGAGGATGGTGTGCATCATTCCTACAGAGGCATAAGGCCCAAAATAAGTAGATCCGTCCTTAACCATTTTTCTGGTCCAGTACAAGCGCGGGAAAGGTTCTTTTTTGATAATAATCCATGGATAGGTCTTATCATCTTTCAGCATGATATTATACTTGGGCTGATGCTTTTTAATCAGGCTGTTTTCCAGGAGCCAGGCATCAATTTCCGTATCAACAATGGTAAAGGTAATCTTGCGGATTTTGGAAACCAATACCCTCGTTTTACCATTCATCTGATTATCATTATTGAAATAAGAACCGACCCGGTTTCTTAAATCTTTCGCCTTGCCGATATAAATAAGCGTATCCTCCTGATCCCAGTATTGATAAACACCGGGTTTATGAGGTATATCGGCCAATGCCTTTTTGTAATCAAAAATGCTCATTTAAAAACCCAGCTTCTTATCCAGTTCTGTTGTATCGGTTTGTTGCTGCTGATACTGGTTACAATCGTAAGTGATAGATACTCCGCTTTTTGGTACTTCGAAATCTCCTTTACCTACTTTTAATTTAGGATTAGCATATACTTTCTTCAAAAATCCACCAAAAATAGGCATAGCTGTTTTAGAACCCTCACCTTCTCTGGTGCTGATAAAGTGAAATGCACGGTCTTCGCAACCTGTCCATACACCCGCAACAAGATCGGGGGTAATCCCTACAAACCAACCATCTGAGTTGTTCTGCGTTGTTCCGGTTTTACCGCCAATAGGGTTTTTAAGACCGTATTTGCTGATCAGTCCATAACCATAACCGGTTTTAACCACACCTTCGAGCATACGTGTCATCACATAAGCAACATCTTCGTTCATTGCAGGGTGTTTCTGTGGGGTTTGAGAGAATAGGACCACTCCGTTTTTATCTTCAATTCTTAAGATATAAGTAGGTTGTGTCCAGACCCCTTTATTGGCAAATACGCTGTATGCACCAACCATATCAAAAACCGAGGCATCAAAAGAGCCCAGTGCAATGGAAGGATAAGCTGGTACATTCGAAGTAATACCCATATTTTTTGCCAGTGTTGCCACGGCAGTTGGACCTACCTGTTTCATTAAATAGGCCGCAATATAATTCTGAGAAAAGGCCAGTGCTTTTTGTAAAGTAATATAACCTGGTAAAGTACCGCCCGATTTTGGTGTCCATGGTGCACTTCCCGGAACTTCGATCGTAACTGGTTCGTTTAAGACCTGGTAACACGGAGAATAGCCATTTTCAATAGCTACAGAATAAGTGAAAGGCTTAGCTGTTGAACCCACCTGTCTTGTTCCCATTTTTACCTGGTCGTATTTAAAATGTTCGTAATTGATACCGCCAACCCATGCTTTAACATAGCCTGTTTTCGGGTCCATCGCCATCATGGCATTTCTTAACAGCAATTTATAATACTTCACAGAGTCGATCGGTTTCATCAGGGTATCCAGATTTCCTTTCCAGGTGAAAATACTCATCTCGGCAGGGGTATTAAAATCCGTTTTGATTTCTGCTTCTGACTTCCCTTCCAGCTGCAGGGCCTTATAACGGTCAGATCTTTTAATTCCCTGCTCAATCTGCATCTCTTTATCCTTGAAAGGGTTTTTGCCTTTCCAGCCTTTAATAAACTGCGCCTGCAGAACTTTCATCGCCTCTTTCTGAGCTTCCTCAGCATAGACCTGCATATCGTAATTGATCGTCGTAATTACTTTTAAACCGTCTCTGTCCAGATCGTATGGTGTACCATCTGCTTTTAAAATAGAGCGTTCCTGGAAAATTTTCTTGATATCACTTTTTAGTACGGCTCTGAAATAAGGGGCTATCCCGTCATTTACAGTTGCAGCACTGAATTTAAGAGCTAATGGTTTTGCTTTTTCTTCTTCGTATTGCTGTTGTGTCAAAAGATCTTCTTTCACCATATTTGACATCACCGTATTACGGCGGGCTAATGATCTTTCCGGGTTACGGGTAGGAGAGTAGCGGGTAATACCTTTTTGCAGTCCGACCAATGTTGCCGCCTGAGCTACAGTCAGCTGATCGGGAGTGGTATTGAAATAAACCCTTGCTGCAGATTTAATTCCATAAGCCTGGTTTCCAAAATCTACGGTGTTTAAATACATCGTGATGATTTCTTCTTTGGTAAAGTTACGTTCCAGTTTTACGGCAACAATCCATTCCTGGAATTTTTGCATCAGACGTTTAAAGAAATTACGCTGACGGCCTTCTTCAGAGAAAAGGTTCAGTGCTAATTGCTGTGTAATGGTACTGGCACCTTGTTTTTTACCAACCAGGTTATAAAATATAATGGTAAATGTACGTTTGAAATCGATACCTGAATGCTCTTTAAACCTGGTGTCTTCTGTAGAGATCAGGGCATTGATTACATTCGGGGAAATCTCAGGATAGGTTACATTAGAGCGGTTTTGTACAAAATAAGTACCTAAAACCCTTTTGTCTTCTGTTAGGATTTCAGTAGCCTGATTGCTCTTCGGGTGCTCAATATCTCTGAAAGACGGTAATGTTCCAAATAGCCCGAAGCCGATTGCAACAATAAAGATTGCAAACAGGATCACAGCTCCTATCAATAACTTCCAGAGCGTAATGTTATAACTTTTTATCTCTGCAGCCGAAATATTTTTGGTCATTTTTAGTAATTGTTTTTGTAGAAATCTAAATACTTAGTTACCAACTCCTTGTTCCGGAGCTTTTCGAAATTCTCCTTACTGATAATGAAGCTGCTGTAAATACCAGCAGGCACTTTCATAATCTGTTTTAATTGAGGAGTTATTCCGTCAGCGTAACTTTTTGCTTCTGCAAAACTAAGAAAGTTCCCAACATATATCAGTTGGTCATTGTCAAATTCTGTTAATTGATGTTTCAAACCAGCTCCGGGGAAGTTTCCGCGGTTAAACTGCCCGATACCAAAACGTGAAGAGCTTAGGGTTAAGCTGGCATCTGCAACATCGACCACAAAATAATAGACTTTAGAAATATCTGTACTGAATATTTTGTCTTTGACCGGAGCCGGTACAGGTGACTCTGCTAATTTTACAGGAGCAGTTGGACTTGTGACAGGCATTGTAATGGCTGGAACTGGTGTTTCAATTACTGGTTTTGTTTCAGCAACGGCAGTAGTGACAACAGGGGTAACCGGATCAGTTACGGGTTTATTGACAGGGTTAACAGGTGTTTCTTTGACGATTGCTTCCTGGGTTATTGCTGGCTGCACTACTGGTTGAATAACCGGTTTGGTCACTGGCTGTTGAACAACAGCAACTGGTTTCTCTTTTGCCGGCTGTACAATCGGCTGAAGATCTGGCTGCGCAGCAACCGGAACAATTTTCTCTGCCACTGGTGCAGAAGTAAAGAAACGGGGCTCGGCCGGATCAAAATCTGGTAAGGCAACTCTTCTTTTACGGAATTCATCCTGGTGAGTGGCAATATAAGCCAGGTGATCTTTGACTAAGGGCACAATTAATTTATCATCCGGATAAGTGCTGGTGATCGATTTAAAAGCAGCAGTTAAACTATCAATAGACTGTGTTCTTCCTATAGCTATTGCGCGCAGATAACTGAGTTGCGGGTTAATCAGGGCAGCAGGAGATTGGCGGATCGTTGAGTTAACTTCTGTAATTACCGACGGGAATGCTTTGCCTTCATAAAGCTCAAATACCTGGTTATATTTCTTAATACCTGCTGCTTCAAGATC
Organism: Pedobacter cryoconitis; assembly: GCF_014200605.1. Lineage (GTDB taxonomy): Bacteria > Bacteroidota > Bacteroidia > Sphingobacteriales > Sphingobacteriaceae > Pedobacter > Pedobacter cryoconitis_B. Next base: position 550,921 of record NZ_JACHCE010000002.1, read on the forward strand.
TGATTGTTTCATAGAGTAATCAGGATCAAGAAGGGTTTTTGCATATATGCTTGCGGGAAACTTCTCCAATACCAGTGCTTTATATTTGGCTGCACTTGCAGGATCTGATTTTTTAGAGGCCAGGTATAAACTATAGTAAATAGAACCCAGGTGATTATTATCCGGGAACCGGCTTAGTATTAATTGATAAATACGGATAGCCTCCGGCTGATCATCCAGTTCCTGCTGATAAAAGCTTGCAATTTCATAATAAGCATCAATGATTTTGCCATTTGAAGCAGCCACAGCATCCGGGGTTAGCGGGATAGCGGCCAAATAATGTTTTCCGGTAGTGTCTTTGTCAGCTATTAATTTTTCAGCTCCGATCTTATCCGTCGGATAACCGTCGTTTTCTACTTTAGCAATACTTTCACTCGTGGTTTGTGAAGATGATTTGATACTTTGGCGCCAGTTATCTTCTAGTTTTCTATTGCCCCATTTGGTCTGGAAATCACTAAGGCCCCTGCTTAATGCAGCTGCGTTACTGAAATAAAATGAACTTGCTGTCTGTGCTGCTCCACCAAGGCTATTACGTCTTTGTGCATCTGGAAAAAGGTCATTTCTAAAAGCTCCTGAATTGGTTGCCACAGGGGTTACTTTAATCGCTGTCAGTTTTTTGATTTTGGCCAGACGGCCTGCTTCGGGTAATTTGGCGAGCATTTGCAAAGTATCCTGGAAAGCGATTACAGCATATCTGTCGGTAATATATTCCAGGTTCTGGCTTTTCTTTAAGATTTGTGCATATCCGGGATAGTTTTTAGGCAGTGTATTAACCGTACTGTCATAGTATGATTTTGCTTTCAGGAAGTCTTTATGTTTATTGAAATTTAGATCTGCCATCCTCAGATAAGACAACCCTTTCTGATAGTTATTCTTTGTACTGTTCCGTATTGATAACTTATAGTATTTTTCTGCTTCGGGGATATTATCTTCTTCTGCATAATCTTCTGCAATCTGATAATAAATCTGATCATGATAGTCCAGGTTTTTATCATCTTTCAACAGCGCAAGCAATTGCTTTTTGCGGTTTAAATGTTCTCCATTTAATATACCGGTAATTTTGATCCTGTTCAGATTGGCATTAAAATATAACTCAAAACCGGCATTGCTTTTTTGTACTTTGGTATAAAGCGCTAATGCCTGCTGATATTTTTTCTGTCTTTCATAGAGCTGGGCAAGTATATAAGTCCAGCGGATACGGTTACGGTGAAGCTGACTTTCTTTCACTGCATTTTCCAGTATAGGAATAGCATCATTATATCTGTTCTGATAAATATAAGACTGGGCAATGGTCGCCATAGGCTCAGACCGCTTTTTTTTGATCAGGGCCAGGTTATCATAAACAGTATCAAGGATAATCGCAGCATCGTCCATATTATTGAGCTGCATCAGGCTTCTTGCTTTCCAGTTCTGTGCAGTAACCAGCACATTCATATCTTTAGTATATGTTTTTGCTGTATAGTCGAAATATTCTTCAGCAATAAAATAGTTAGTTTTAAGATAATAGGCTTTACCCAGTAACAGATAGGCATCGTCTATATAATTGCTAAAAGCTTTGTCTGCGATAATTGCCCTTGATTTTTTGACGATAGCATCCAGTGCCCTGTCATTGGCAGGAGGATGAAGGACGGTTTCCGAACTGAATTTCTCCGGATCGGTATATACCGGTAAAACATCACTATAATTGTCTATATATGAATTATATGACTCTTCTTCATAATTATTGAGTATAACATTGGCATTATAGATATAGTTATAACGCGCAGTTAAATTTTGCATTGCCCTGCTCGTTGCCGTATCTTTAGGGGTACTGCAAGCCACTAAGAAAGAGCTTCCCAGGAAGAATAATAACAGTTTCAAATCGGAGCGTCTGAGATTCTTCAAATAAGTGGTTTGAGTCAACATTTAAAATATGTTAGAATGTATGCAAAAATATTTTATTCATCAATATTTCTATGCAAATTATTAATTTTTTACTATGAGCGATCCACAGAAGGATAAAAAAGCAACAAATTTTATAAAGTATACTGGAATTGGCTTTCAGATGCTGGCCACTATTGGTGTATTTGCCTTTGTGGGATATAAAATTGATAATTATAGAAATAGTGAAAAGCTGATTTTTACTGCATTGCTTGGTCTTTCTGGTGTGGTCATTTCACTTTATCAGGTTATCAGACAACTGAATAGTAAAGAGTAGCAGTTATATTCTCTGTTAATTTTAATACTTTTGTCAAAAAAAAAGTATTTTGAGTATTTTAAAGTTTACGTTGTACTATCTCATCTATTCGCTGCTCCTTGCCGGGGTAGCTTTTGCCTTACCTGTATTATTTCCAAAAGTTCCTTTGCTTGCAAATAAGTTCTGGTTACTGTTTGGTTTTATTGGCGGGCTTACCTATATAGCTTATATAATGGCTTATCTGGGGATAAAAATGGATCCTGAGACAGGTATAATGGCTATTATGGGGTCGATTGTTTTGAAAATGATATTTTCTATGGCTTTTGTCCTGATTTACAGCCTGAACACTAAAGAAAAGGGGTTGGTTTTCGCGCTCAACTTTTTTTCTTTATATTTATTGTTCAGCTTCTTTGAAATATACTCGCTGTTATGTAACTTGCGCCACCAAAATAATAAGTAAAAATCTGCCAGTAAATGGATTGTAGCCACGTTTTTGATTTTAAAGTTAATAGGTTAACCCTTGTTTTTACGCTTTTTTTAGCGTTATTCTTTGTAACACCCCTGTTATATGCGCAGGAAGACACATCGAAAGCAACCGTAACCGCTCACGCCGAACCAGAGGCTGAGAAAAAGTTCAATTTAGGTAAGTTCGCCTTACACCACATTGCGGATTCGCATAGCTGGCATGTAATCGGTGACACTTTTATTGGCCTGCCTGTCATTTTGTATACACAAGGTGGATTGGTAAGTTTTAATTCTGATGAGTTTCATGGAGATGATGAAGCGAAATTAGTAATTGAGCGTGCCGGTCAGCGTTTTGTGAAATTGCATGAAAAGATATACTATGCTTCTGAAACTGCAAATGCAGAAGGAGAATATGTAGAGCTTGATGCAAATCATCATGCAAAAAATGCACGTCCTCTTGATTTCTCAGTAACCAAGAACGTATGTACCTTATTACTATCTGTAGTAGTGATGCTGCTGGTCTTCTTAAATGTGGCCAACGGATACAAAAAAAGAAAAGGTAAATCACCAAAAGGATTACAGTCATGGATTGAGCCTCTTATTTTATTTGTAAGAGATGATATCGCAAGACCAAACTTAGGTCACAAGTATGAGCGCTTTATGCCATACCTGCTAACTGTGTTTTTCTTTATCTGGTTTAACAATATGCTGGGTCTGATTCCTTTCCTTCCGGGAGGAGCTAACTTAACAGGAAATATCGCAGTTACTGCAGTATTGGCTGTGATCACTTTAATCATTGTAGTAACCAACGGTAATAAGTATTACTGGAAACACATTTTTACACCTGATGTACCATGGTGGTTATATGTTGTATTGGTACCGGTTGAGATCATTGGTGTATTTACAAAGCCTATCGCTCTTGCTATACGTTTATTCGCAAATATTACTGCTGGTCACATTTTAATGTTATCACTGATCGGATTGATCTTCGTGTTTAATTCTGTATATGTTTCCGTAGTATCGGTTCCATTTGCTTTATTTATCGGAGCAATCGAATTGCTTGTTGCTTTTATACAAGCGTTTATTTTTACCATGTTATCTGCGCTTTTCATTGGAATGGCGATAGAAGAACACCATTAATAGAATTTTTTAACAACAATTAATATATATAATCATGATTACAGGAAGTATTGCTGCAATTGGTGCTGGATTAGCTGCTATTGGTGCAGGTGTAGGTATCGGAAAAATCGGTAGTTCAGCTATGGAAGGTATTGCTCGTCAACCTGAAGCAGCCTCTAAAATTCAAACTGCGATGTTAATCGCTGCTGCTTTCGTTGAAGCGGTTGCTCTTTTCGCAGTAGTTGTTGCATTAATTGCCAACTAAAAAAAATGGTCATGTACTTTGCAGGATTGCTGCAAAGTACATACTGTGATTTAAGAAATAAAGATTTAATATATATACTTAGATGGAATTATTAGTACCGGAAATTGGTTTAGTTGTTTTTCAGACAATAGCATTTCTATTGTTGATGTTTGTTTTGGCCAAATTTGCATGGAAACCTGTATTAGCGGCTATTAAAGAACGTGAGCATAATATCGATGAAGCTTTAAATAAAGCTGAATTGGCGAAACAGGAAATGGTACGCTTGGCTGCACAAAACGAGGAGTCTATGAAAGAAGCCCGTGCAGAAAGAGACTTAATGCTGAAAGAAGCAAAAACGTTAAAAGATTCAATCGTTAATGAGGCTAAACATCAGGCACATACTGAAGGAGCTAAATTAATCGAAAAAGCAAGAATTGAAATTGAGAATCAAAAGAAAGCTGCATTGGCTGAATTGAAAGATCAGGTTTCATCATTATCAATTGATATCGCTGAACGCGTATTGCGCAATCAGTTAGCTGATAAAGCTAAGCAACAGGATTTTGTTGCTGGTTTATTGAAAGATATTGAATTGAACTAATTCCCTGCCCACAAATTAAATTAACATGTCAGAAAATAAAGCAGCATCAAGATACGCCAAATCATTAATTGATCTTTCTACAGAGCAAAATGCACTGGAAGAAATGAAAAATGATATGGTGCTTATTGAGCAGGTTATTGATCAAAACAGTGAGCTTGAGGCGATTCTTCAAAACCCTGTTATTACTCTGGATAAAAAATATTCGATTTTGGATGGAGTTTTCGGTAAAAGCGTTCACGCAATTACCCGTTCTTATCTGAAACTGCTTGTCAGTAAAGGTCGTGCTGCTATTTTATTTGATACTACTAAAGCATTCGTAAGACAATACAATACACTCAAAGGTATTGTAACTGCCGAAGTATTATCAGCTATAGCACTAACCGATGCAAATAAAGCAGAGATTATCAGCGTGGTTAAAAAAGAAATTGGCGCAAACCAGGTAATTATCCAGGAAAAGATCAGCGATAAATTAATCGGTGGTTTTATCTTAAAGGTTGGCGACAAACAATTTGATGCCAGTATTGCTGGTAGTCTAAATAAACTAAAAAAGGAATTGGCCCACGGCGTGGTTTAGATCCGATAACAATATACAGAATTACAAAAGAAATAATATAAAATTATGGTAGAGGTAAGACCAGACGAAGTATCGGCAATTATCAGGCAACAATTGTCGGGCTTTAAATCAGAAGCCGAACTTGAAGAAGTTGGTACCGTATTACAAGTGGGTGATGGTATTGCCCGTGTTTATGGTTTGACTAAAGTTCAATCAGGTGAGCTAGTTGAATTTGAAACAGGCTTGCAGGGTATTGTTTTGAACCTTGAAGAAGATAATGTTGGTGTGGTTTTATTAGGCCCGTCAAGCACTATTAAAGAAGGTGATACAATTAAACGTACTAAAAAAATTGCCTCTATTAAAGTTGGTGAAGGTATGTTAGGCCGTGTAGTTAATACATTAGGTGAACCTATCGACGGTAAGGGACCAATCATTGGTCAGACTTACGAAATGCCAATCGAACGTAAAGCTCCTGGTGTAATCTACCGTCAGCCAGTTAATGAGCCTCTTCAAACAGGTATCAAAGCTATTGATGCAATGATTCCTATCGGCCGTGGTCAGCGTGAGCTGGTTATTGGTGACCGTCAGACAGGTAAGAGTGCTGTTTGTATTGATACAATCATCAATCAAAAAGAATTTTATGAAGCAGGTAATCCTGTTTTATGTATATATGTTGCTTGTGGTCAGAAAGCAAGTACTGTAGCAAACGTTGTGCGTACTCTTGAAGAGAATGGTGCAATGGCTTATACAGTAGTGGTTTCGGCTTCAGCTGCAGATCCTGCTCCATTGCAGTTTTATGCTCCATTCTCTGGTGCAGCAATTGGAGAGTACTTCCGTGATACAGGTCGTCCGGCACTGATCGTTTATGATGATTTATCTAAACAGGCAGTAGCTTACCGTGAGGTATCTTTATTACTTCGTCGTCCACCGGGACGTGAGGCTTATCCTGGAGACGTATTTTATCTGCACAGCCGTTTATTAGAGCGTGCTGCTAAAATCAACTCTAACGATGAGATCGCACAAGCGATGAATGATTTACCTGAATCTCTGAAAGGTATCGTTAAAGGTGGTGGTTCATTAACTGCATTACCTATTATCGAAACTCAGGCGGGTGACGTTTCTGCTTATATCCCAACTAACGTAATTTCGATTACTGACGGACAGATCTTCTTAGAATCTAACTTATTTAACGCAGGTGTACGTCCGGCGATCAACGTAGGTATCTCGGTATCACGTGTTGGTGGTAACGCACAGATTAAATCAATGAAAAAGGTAGCTGGTACTTTGAAATTAGACCAGGCTCAATACCGTGAATTAGAGGCATTCTCTAAATTCGGATCTGATTTAGATGCAGCAACTAAATCTGTATTAGATAAAGGTTCAAGAAACGTTGAGATATTAAAGCAAGGTCAGTTCTCTCCAATGACTGTTGAGAAACAAGTTGCGATCATCTATATTGGTACTAAAAACCTGATGCGTTCAGTTCCTGTAAATAAAATCAGAGCATTTGAAGCTGAATATTTACAACAATTGGAATTACGTCACCCACAAACATTAGCTGCTTTAAAAGCTGGTAAACTGGATGATGAGATTACATCTGTATTGGAAACTGTAGCTAAAGAATTAGCAGGTAAATACTAAATAAAATAAAAGAGCCTGTTTAATTTTTAAACAGGCTTAAAGAAGATTAAAAAAGAATGGCTAATTTAAAAGAAGTAAGAATTCGTATATCATCAGTGCAGTCTACGCAGCAGATCACCAAAGCCATGAAAATGGTTTCGGCAGCTAAGCTGAAGCGTGCAACTAATGCTATTATACAGTTACGTCCGTATGCTACGAAGCTAAAAGAGATCTTAGGGAATCTTTCTGCCAACCTGGAAGGATCTTCATCACCATATATCGAAGAACGCGAGCCTAATAAGGTATTAATCGTAGTTGTATCTTCAAACCGTGGTCTGGCTGGTGCATTCAATATGAATGTAATCAAGGCAACTAATAACCTGATCTCAGAGAAATACAGTGAGCAGTATAAAAATGGTAATGTAAGTATCGTAGCTATTGGTAAGAAATCTCAGGATTTTTACGAGAAAAGAAACTACAACGTGATTGGAAATAACAATGATGTTTATGCTGCATTAACTTTTGAAAACGTAACTAAAATTACTGATTCTATCATGGCCGGATTTAAAAACGGTGAGTACGACAGAGTAGAATTAGTTTATAACCGTTTCAAGAACGCTGCTGTACAGATTTTAACTACTGAACAGTTATTGCCTTTACCACAAAACGAAAAAGCAGAAGAAACTAATCAGCATCAGGTAGATTATATTCTTGAGCCTTCACAAGAGGAAATTGTAAAAGAATTAATCCCTAAGTCAATCAAGATTCAGTTATTCAAAGCGGTATTGGATTCTCATGCTTCAGAACACGGAGCAAGGATGACTTCAATGGATAAAGCAACAGAAAACGCAGGAGACCTGTTGAAAGCATTAAAACTTTCATACAACCAGGCACGTCAGGCTGCAATTACTACAGAGCTTACAGAGATTGTAAGTGGTGCTGCAGCATTGAACGGATAATATTCCCGTTTAAGTTATAAAGGAAAGGCCGTTATCTAATGATAACGGCCTTTTTACATATAAACAACGTTTTGGGGAATTTGAATAATTAATTTTGCACAAACATTTACATCATGACAAAATTCTTTTTCCAGGTCGCATTAACTTTTCTGCTTCCTCTAGATTTAATTGCACAGACTAATCCAGCTGCCCAGGCCGCAAAAGATTATACGATTGCTGTCGCATGGCAGCAGCATTCAGGAGAATACAGAGCATTATCTTTCCAGGCCTATAACTTCGCTAAACTGTCCTTACAGGAGCGTTTAAAAGGTGCTGATGCTTCAAAACCTAATTGTGTGGTTGTTGATATAGATGAAACAGTTTTAGATAATTCTCCTTTTCAGGGACATGAGATTCAAAAGGGTTTAAGTTATGCAGCTAAAGACTGGTCGGAGTGGACTGCTAAAGCAGCAGCTGATACCGTACCTGGTGCATTAGGATTTTTAAAATATGCACAGACCCAAAATGTAGAGACATTTTATATCACTAACCGTGATCAGGCAGACTATAAAGCAACTTTATCTAACTTACAGCGTTTAGGTTTTCCTTACGCTGACGACGCGCATTTAGTGGTTAAACAGGGTACTTCTGATAAGGAACCACGCAGACAGCAGGTATTGGGGAAATACAATGTCCTGCTGCTTTGCGGTGACAACTTAAGTGATTTTTCCAATGTCTTTTACAGAGAGGGAAAAAATACAAAAGAAGAAGTAGATAAAGCGCAGCAGGAATTTGGGAATCACTTCATCGTCTTACCTAACCCGATGTATGGTGACTGGGAGAAATTATTGTATAAAGGTGAACACCTGAATGAAACACAAAGAGCTCAGCAAAGAATTGAGGGGCTGAAAAGTTATTAAGAGCGCTAAATAAGCTGAGTATTCAGACCTGAACAGCCTCTGACAGCCTTTTGAACTTAATTCAATAAATTCTTAGTTGAACATGCTTTTTTTGTTGGAATAATATTAATTTTGCAACAGAATTAAAAAATAAAAAAATGGAGCAAACGCCAAAACACAATACTAAAAGCATGCAAAATGCAAATCAAACATCAATATATAAATTATTGGTTGCGGGTATCGTTGTGAGCATGTTAGGAGTTTATTTGCGTTTCGCATTTGACTCAACTACTTTATCTCTGGTATCATGGATCGTATTATTCCTTGGTGCATTTATTTGCTGCAAAGCAGTATTCAAAATCCTAGGTTCATAATTCCAGAAAATAAAAGAAACTGATTAATTTCAAATCGCTTCTCCAAAGAAAAAGCCTTCTGCAAATAATTTGCAGAAGGCTTTTTTATGGCACAGGATTTTATAATTAAATCCCTAAACAGTTATTGCTTTTGTAAAATACAGAAGTGCGGTTGAAAGTAGTTACTCCAGGACTCATTCCTGTAAAAGGTAAATGCTTAAATCCTTTTTCTTTAAAAAAAGTAAAAGCCTCAGCATAATCCGGACGTTCAGAATTATCCAATACAATTATACCATTTTCAGTAAGAGATAATATAGATTCTTTACAGCAGTTTACACGGTCTCTGCCATCAACAATAATGATGTTAAACTTCTGTTCAGTCGTAACAGCGCTCTTAGAATAATCTCCTCCACGAACCAGTTCGCAGTAGATCATTTTTACATTAGGTAGTTTGATATTTGCATTTCTTTCAAACCAGGCTTTGTCATGTTCTACAGAGGTCACTGATTTGGCATGTTTTGCATAAAACAAGGTTGAGTTTCCACAGCCAAACTCAAATATATCATGTTGTTTACCGATTCTGTCCTTAATGAAGTCAATAAAGGAGTAAGTTACCCATGGAATTGGTTCTCCATGTTCGTCTACAGCTGATTTTGTTTCCCGGGCTTTGAACCAGCCCACATCTGCTAAGTATCCTTTAAATCCCAGGGATAATAATGTGCGTAATTTGCTGGGATTAAATAGGGTCAGTCTTGATATATTATTATCCAAAATTGTAATTGATTAAAACTCAAATGTACTATTATTTAACTCTTTTCTGATTGTCTTTTGCAAAAGCATCCCATCCTGAATAAGATTTCCCGTTGCCGCTTGTGGATACCCTCTGGAAAGAATGGCACACCGCAACTGCCAGTCCATCTGTAGCATCAAGAAACTCTGGGGTTTCTTTGAAATTCAGCAGTCTTTGCAGCATCGCGGCAACCTGTTCTTTTCCGGCGCTTCCGTTGCCCGTAATAGACTGTTTGATTTTTCTTGGTGCATATTCAGTAATCGGCACATCCCTTGACAGGGCGGCTGCCATACAGATTCCCTGCGCCCTGCCTAGTTTAAGCATCACCTGTATGTTTTTTCCGTAAAACGGAGCCTCTAATGCCATCACATCTGGTTTATATTGTTCTACCAGGCCAACTGTTTTGGCAAAAATGCGCTGGAGCTTTAAAAAATGATCATCCAAATGATTCATCTTGACTATGCCCATTGCAATCAGTTCTATTTTGCTCCCCTTCTCTAAGATTACACCATAACCCATCACGGCAGTTCCCGGGTCGATACCCATGATTACCCTCTCCTTTTTTTTAGCCAACATAGAACAATATTAAGCATATTTGCACAATATAAAAGAAACGATAATTTGAGATCTGAATATAAACGTATATTTTCCTATGCTATTAAAGTAACAATTGTTGCTTTTGCATTCTGGTTCATCTATCATAAACTTACCTCCAACCAGAACCTTGAAAAATTCAGGGATATCATATCCACCATCCCGCGCATAGAAATTACTGCGGTAATTTCATTGGTTCTTTTACTTATGCTGGTCAACTGGGGGCTTGAAGCACTCAAATGGAAGCGGTTACTCCGGCAAATTGAAAAATTAAGCGTATGGCAATCCATTGAATCTGTCTTTTGCGGTTTAACACTGGCTATTTTTACACCAAACAGATTAGGTGAATATGGCGGGAGGGTGTTTTTCCTTTCCCCTAAACGCAGAATTATAGGAGTAGTGGCTATGGCAGTGGGGAATATCGGACAGATGGTACTGACCAATATTTTCGGTGCGATAGCTTTATGTATCTTCTTACTTCGTTTTCTTGATCTGGATTACCGGCTTAACTATGCAATTATAGTCCTGGCTGCCATGTTCTGCCTGTTTTTCCTGATTTTCTTTTTCAATATCCGCTGGTTAAACGGACTATTGCTTTCGATGCGTTTTACCAGGAAGTACAAGAAGTTTTATAGTATTCTTGGACGTTACCATAAGAAAGAGCTTTTTCAGATACTTATGTTTTGCCTGGCGCGTTATGTTGTATTCAGTACGCAGTACTTTATTATGTTTTACTGGCTGATTGCCGATATTCATTACCTCGACATACTAATGATGGTTTGTATCCTGTTTTTTGTACAATCGACCTTACCATCTCTTGATTTATTTGATATTGGGATAAGAAGTGCAACTGCGTCTTATTTTTTTAGCTTTGTAACCAAACAGGATGTCGCTGTGATTGCATGTACGGCAAGTATCTGGCTGATAAATATTATTATTCCTGCTATATTAGGTTCATATTTTGTTTTTAAATTAAATTTTTTTGGAAGTCTTAAGCGTCGTTAGTTACCTGTCTGCATTTTTAACCATTATATATCTTCTTGTCGTTGCCGGATTTATCAGGGGGTGGCATAAACTGATATCATTTAAATATAAACAGACTACAGGTTCTACAGCTGTTTCGATTATCATCGCTGCCCGTAATGAAGCTGAAAACATTCACCGGACTATTGAAGCCCTGCTTGCTCAGGATTATAACAAGGCGTTGACTGAAATCATATTTATTGATGACCATTCGACAGATAATATGGCAGAAATCGTTAAATCATATACTTCATCAGGAGTAAAACTGATCTCTCTGAAAGAAAATCAGGCATTAAATTCTTATAAGAAAAAGGCTATTCAGACAGCTATCGGACAAGCTACCGGAGATCTGATTATTACCACAGATGCGGATTGCCGGATGGGAACATCATGGCTTAAAACGATCATTGCGTTTTATGAAGAGAAACAATATAAAATGATTTCATCGCCTGTGGCCTATGATGAAGAGAAAAGTTTTTTCGAAAGGGCACAATCACTGGAATTTCTTTACCTGATTGGTTTGGGAGCCTCGACAATAGGGAACAAAAAACCTTCTACCTGCAACGGCGCTAATTTAGCTTATGAAAAAGCAGCTTTTTACGAGGTAGGTGGTTTTCAGGGCATAGATGATCTGGCTTCTGGAGATGATGAATTGTTACTGCATAAAATTGCTGCCCGTTATGATAACCGCATCGGTTTTCTGAGAAATTCTGATGCAATGGTTTATACCCATGCCAAACCTAATCTGGGAGAATTTATACAGCAACGCAAACGCTGGGCTTCAAAAAGTACACGTTATAAAAATAAATCTATCATTGTACTGGGTGTATTTATCTGGTTCTTTAATGTAAGTATCCTGTTGAACCTGCTGGTTGGCCTGTTCTTTATCGGCTTCCTTAAGATTGCCCTTGTGCAATTGCTCTTAAAAATCATTGTAGAGTTTATATTCCTGATGGATGTGACTAAATTCGCTAAAAGGAGAAGCCTGATGGTATTATTACCTGTACTTAATGTGCTTCATGTCCTTTATATCATCTATATTGGTATTGCCGGTAATTCGGGTAAGTATAACTGGAAAGGCAGAATGGTTAAATAATGGAAGAAAGTGTTAGCCCCTCAAAAAGAATATGGGTCAGGTTTAAGAGAAATAAACCTGCCGTTGGGGGATTAATATTTATTCTGCTGTTATTGGTCATGGGGCTTTTAGGTTATCTGATTACACCAGATCAGACGCCAATGGCGAATACGATGCATTTGCAATTAAGCAATAAAAAGCCGGGCAGGTCATTTCAGTTTCTGGTAATCAGTTATAATCCCGATTTTAAAAAGGTCAGTTTCCTGAAAAAAATGCTATTCGGGCAGGAAGCTGAATTCAAAAGTATTCCTATTACGGATTATAGGGTTGCTGGCAGCAAATTATGGATCAAAGAATATATCGGTGATGATGAAGAGGCCGCAGAAAGCAGTATTTCGCTTCCTGCAGACCACCAGGGATATCTTAAAACCCATATTTTTCAGCAAACATTCTGGTTGGGTACAGATGGTTATGGCAGAGATCTGTTAAGCCGTTTAATTCTGGGTATCCGTGTTTCTCTTTCCGTAGGTTTAATGGCTGTACTGATCTCCATGAGTATCGGCTTAAGTCTGGGAGCTATGGCAGGCTATTTTGGTGGAATTACAGATTCGGCTGTTAGCTGGCTGATGAATGTGATCTGGTCATTACCTTCCTTATTATTGGTTATTGCGATCTCTTTTGCTTTAGGAAAAGGTTTCTGGCAGATCTTTATTGCTGTAGGTTTATCCACCTGGGTAGATGTAGCCAGATTAGTCCGTGGACAGGTGATGGCACTTAAAGAAGCTGAATTTGTAGAAGCCGCAAGAGCATTGGGTTTTCCGGCATCGCGGATACTTATGCGGCATATCCTGCCAAATATCGCAGGGCCTGTACTGGTGATCGCTTCTGCCAATTTTGCTTCCGCTATTCTGCTCGAAACAGGATTGAGTTTTCTGGGTTTTGGTGCACAGCCGCCTATGCCGGGCTGGGGTGGAATGATTAAAGAAAATTACGGATATATTGTCATGGATGCAGCCTATCTGGCTATTTTACCGGGAATGGCTATTATGTTAACCGTTTATGCCTTTAACCTGATGGCGATAGGCCTGAGCGACGCTTTTAAAGTGAAATCTCCAGGTACACTGGTTTAAAAAATTCCTTTAACTTTGCCCGATATGTTATTGAACTGTTTTCAACAAGAATTTTTAGAAGCGGGTTGTGATGAAGCCGGCAGAGGTTGTTTAGCCGGACCTGTTTACGCGGCCGCAGTAATTTTACCGCTCGACTTTACTGCCGGAGAGTTGAATGACTCCAAAAAATTAACACATAAACAGCGGGTAGCTTTAAGACATATTATTGAAAAAGAAGCTGTAGCGTGGGCTGTAGGAATTGTTGATAACAACGAAATAGATGAAATTAATATCCTGAATGCTTCATTTCTGGCTATGCACAGGGCCATTGAACAACTGGTTGTTCAGCCAGGATATTTAAGTATAGATGGAAACCGTTTTAAAACATATCCTGATATTCCGCATAGTTGTATTGTTAAAGGAGATGGTAAATATTTGAATATTGCTGCCGCTTCTATACTGGCGAAAACACACCGTGATGAGTACATGGACAATCTTTCTGCACAATTCCCAGCTTATCAGTGGCAGCAGAATAAAGGTTATCCTACTAAAGTTCACCGTTCGGCAGCTTTGCTTCACGGGCTTACTCCATATCACCGTAAAACTTTTGCAATAAGTGATCCTGAAATAATTCTCGTTACAGATAATGCCGGATAATTCGTATTTTCACCTTATTGAAAACACTTATACTCAGCAACCGTGTTCCCTTTCCTCCAAACAGTGGTTATCCTATCGTAGTTTACAATACGATGAAAGGATTACTGAATCTGGGGGTGGATATTACTTTGTTCAGTATTAACACCAATAAACATCGTGTAGATGTAGATGACATCTATGATCCTGTATATGATCAGATTAAATTTCACTCTTTTGATCTGGATACGGAGGTTAATCTATGGGGTGCATTTTTCAATATCTTTTCCAATGAATCTTATAACGTCTCTAGATTTTACGATGACGATGCGGCGAAGCTGCTGGAAAATATTCTTCGTGAAAATGAATTTGATATTATCCAGTTTGAAGGGCTATTTGTGGTTCCCTATCTTGATGTTGTTAAAACAAACAGTAAAGCAAAACTGATTTATCGTGCACACAATATTGTTTTTGACGTTTGGGAAAGGTTAGCGAATTCAGAACGTTTTACACCCAGACGTAAATATCTCCAGTTTTTATCCCGCAGGTTAAAAATTTATGAGACTGAACAAATTAATCGTTTTCATCAGATTTTTGCAATCAGTCAGCCAGACCGTTTAAGCATTCTTTCTTTTGGCTGTGAGATTGGTATAGAAGTATTCCCTGTAGCCCTGGATTTCGAAAAATATACTATTGACCAGTCTAAAACCAGTTTCCCTACTTTATTCCATTTAGGGGCTATGGATTGGCGGCCTAATAAGGAAGGGCTGGAATGGTTTATAGAAGAAATCTGGCCGGATATAGAGAAACTAAGCTCAGAACTCCGGTTTTATGTGGCTGGTAAAAGTATGCCGCAGCATTTTTATGATTATGATTCCGATAACCTGGTCGTGGAAGGCGAGGTTTTCGATGCGATAGAATTTATGAATTCGAAGGCGATTATGATTGTCCCTTTGCTTTCGGGTAGTGGAATGCGGGTGAAAATCATTGAAGGTATGGCGATGAAAAAATGCATTATTGCTACGACCTATGCTGCAGAAGGGCTTAACTGTGAAAATGGTAAAGATATCCTGATTGCTGATACTGCTGATGAGTTTTACCGCTGTATTTTACAATGTATTACCCATCCGAACAGATGGCGTGAAATTGGTGAAAATGCCCGCAGGACAGCAGAAAGAGATCACAACCTGTCCACTATTTCGCTAAGGATGCTGAATGTCTATGAGCGATTAGTAAATGGATAATTTTTATGTACTTTTGCCCTCAATTTTAAGAGCAATATCGCATGAATAATACCGCATTAACAGAAAAACATATTTCATTAGGAGCCAAAATGGTTCCATTTGCAGGATACAATATGCCCGTTCAATACGAAGGCATTAATGCAGAACATGCTACAGTTAGAAAAGCCGTAGGCGTTTTTGACGTAAGCCACATGGGTGAATTCATCCTTAAAGGTGAAAATGCATTGGACCTGATTCAACGTGTAATCAGTAATGATGCTTCAAAATTATATGATGGTAAAGTTCAGTATGCTTATCTTCCAAACGAAGATGGTGGTATTGTAGACGATTTACTGGTTTACAGAATCGACGAAAAAACTTATATGCTTGTTGTTAACGCTTCAAACATTGAGAAAGACTGGAATTGGATTCAGAAATTCAATACACAGGATGTAGAAATGCACAATATATCTGACAAAACTTCTTTATTAGCGGTTCAGGGACCTAAAGCAGCAGAAGCATTACAAAGCTTAACTGATATTGACCTGGCTTCTATGGAATATTATACTTTCACTAAAGGCGTATTTGCCGGTATAGATAACGTAATTGTTTCTGCAACTGGTTATACAGGTGCCGGCGGTTTTGAGCTGTACTGTGATAATGAGCATGCTGAAAAGTTATGGGATGCCGTTTTCCAGGCAGGGGCAGCATTTAATATTAAGCCAATTGGTTTAGGTGCCCGTGATACTTTACGTTTGGAGATGGGTTTCTGTTTATATGGAAACGACATCGATGATACTACTTCTCCGATTGAAGCTGGTTTAGGATGGGTAACCAAATTCACTAAGGCCTTCACGAATTCAGAAGCATTGCTTGCTGAAAAAGAAGCTGGTGTTAAACGTCGCCTGATTGGTTTTGAAATGATTGACCGTGGTATTCCCCGTCATGATTATGAAATTGTTGATGCAGAAGGAAATGTAATTGGAAAAGTAACTTCAGGTACGCAATCCCCATCTTTACAAAAAGCAATTGGTATGGGTTATGTAACTAAAGCACATGCTAAAGAAGGTACTGAAATTTATATCAGCATCCGCAACACATCAATTAAAGCTAAAATAGTAAAGTTCCCTTTTTATAAATAATCCGCTGCCGCCCTGATCATGCAAAGAAAGATTGAAGTCTGTTTAACGCCTGCCCTTATAGATTTATACGCTATTGAGCATAGCATTGTCGTAGTTATAGATATTTTAAGAGCGACCTCTTCTATGGTTTATGGAATTGATAATGGCGCACAGGCAATCATTCCGGTAGCTCAGGTCGAAGAATGCATGAGTTATGCAGATAAAGGTTATTTGCTGGCAGCAGAGCGAAACGGGGAAATAGTTGAAGGCTTTGACTTCGGTAATTCCCCGTTTTCCTATACCGCTGAAAAAGTTGCGGGTAAAACTATTGTCCTCACGACTACCAATGGCACTAAGGCGCTTCATTTGGCCAGAAAACGTGCAAGTCGGGTGGTGATTGGTTCTTTCCTGAACCTTGGGGCTTTATGTGAGTGGCTTAAAACTCAGGAAAAAGATGTATTGCTGCTTTGTGCAGGATGGAAAGACCAGTTTAACCTGGAAGATACCATTTTTGCGGGTGCGGTGGTTAGTGAGCTTCGCCAGGGTTTTACACATTATGACGATGCTAGTGTAGCTGCAGAAGATCTTTATCTGCTGGCTAAAGATGATTTAAGAGCCTATATCCATAAATCTTCTCACAGCCACCGTATGGTTGCGCTGAATATAGAAGAAGATGTGAAATTCTGTTTGCAAACTAATATCTGCCAGACAATCCCTGTACTGGAAGGTGATCAGCTTGTCGCTTTGAATACTGGTTTATAAATTATCCGGAGTATTCAGTTCCTTTAACAGCGTTTTAAAACCTTCATGGTGCTGGATTGTTTTGAGCGTTTCCTCATAAGCAAGCCAATAAATTGTTTCAGCCTTTTTCATATCGAAAGTGCTGATTTCACCCATTCCTTTAGGTTCAATTAAAAGGTTACAGAAAGCTGCTTTCTGTTCCATGTCTTTGTTGACAGACATGAGGCCAGCTCTGGCCATTAAAGTGGTGATATGCGTGATGCTGTCTACCGGTTTCAGGTGATTGCAGGAAGATCCTATAATAAAATCGCAGTTGTTTAGTAAAGGCTCAACAGGGAAATTGTTCAGGATTCCTCCGTCTACATACATTTGTCCGTCGATCATAATCGGTTTGAATATTCCAGGGATACAGGAAGAGGCCTGTACAGCTCTGATTAAAGGTCCTTTGGTGAAATAGACTAATCTGCCCTCACTGAAATTTGTCGCTGTAATCGTCAATGGGATTTTCAGGTTTTCTATTTTATTATCCGGAAAAAACTCCTGCAGCAATTGCGCGGTATGTTCAATACTCACTAAACCCAGTGCGCCTAAAGATGGTCTTACGAAACGCAGCAGTTTTGTTTTCATAAAGACGTCCAGTGCATATTCAGGGTCAATTCCTGCAGCATAAAAAGCGCCTACTATAGATCCTGCACTTGTTCCGCTGATATGACTGAATGTTATTCCGGCATTGGTTAATGCTTTTAAAACACCAAGGTGGGCAATTCCCCTGATTCCGCCGCCAGACAAAACAATTCCTACTTTCTTCATATGCTCTTACATTTTGGGTTTATACTTTGCCCCGTTTAATATCTTTTGCGGATCCTGCTCTTTCATCAGTTCCTGCAAGGTAACCTTTGGATTTTCGGCCATATATTTTCTGACCATCTGCCAGCCTATCCATACCCCCAGCTTTGGGGCAGATTCATTTTTCAAACCCAGACCGGGCGTAAAAGGTGCCTCAGTAAGATACATCTGTATTTTCTGACTGTCTGTTTCAAATAAAAGATTATTCTCTATCAGGTATGCCCAGATATTGCCCTCAAAAGTTTTGCACCATTCCAGCTGTTTATCTGTGTATCCGATTTTCAGGGTCTCCGAAGTATTATCCGGTAATACCTGGTCCATAAAATACAAAATCTTTCCATTCTCTACCATTTTTGAAAGTAATGAATGGCTGTCGTCCTTTGATGGAAACAGTTCTTCTCTGGCAAAAGTTTCTGTTATTCTTGGTACTACATAATCGGGTGTAAACCGTCTTGATAAATATAATGGGACGCTTTTTACAATCGCTCTGTAAAATTTACTGTCTTTCCCTAAAAACATGTCGAGGCCTATACCCATATAGCCATCGCCAATAGGGGTTTGAACTGAGAAGCCAGAAATAAAAGAAATGAATTTGGGAACTTTGACCTGAGGATAGTAGTACTTAATGTATTTAAAGGTTTGGGTCAGTTCCTGTTCTATAGGTCTCATGTCTTTAAATACGCTGTCTGCTTCTGCATTCAGATCTGTATAAGCCTGATCCTTATAGAGTGTAGCTAAGATTTCAGCATCACTATAACTTTTGTCGCCCACCATTCTATGGATATAATCATCATAAAAATAGTTGTACTTTTTGCGCAGCAGCAAATCTGTTTCTTCTATATTTTTGTGTTTCCCTGCATATAAGTCCTGATCAAATCTTTCGATCTTAATATCAAGCTTTATATCATCGACATTAGGTTTACCTGCTTGTTTACAGGAAAAAAAAGTGGCTACACACAGAAAAATTAGATAGATTTGGAGATGTTTAACGTTATAGTTCATTGGTAACAAATATAAACAGATCAAGGAGTAAACCATCATGAGCAGGCTTCAAAAAAAAGATACAAATGCCTGTGATCTGCTCCAAACACTTATTATAAACAAATATGATACAAATGAAACAAATAGTTACTGGACTTTTACTGACATTTTTAACCACTGCAGCTTTTGCACAGCAAGGGCAGGAAACTTATTATGGTTTTAGATTAGGCCTGACAGCACATCCAACATTTGGCTGGGCTAAACCTGAGGGCGGTAAAGGCAACGGATTTAGTTTGGGCTTTTCTTATGGTCTGCTTGCTGATTTAAATTTTGCAGAAAATTACAGTCTGGCTACAGGACTGACAATTACGACAATCAATGGGAAGACTTCGGAAATTAATCCAAGCCCATTTTATAATGCGGCAGTTTATCCTGGTAATACTTTATATGATCTGAAATATAAAATGCAGTATCTGGAGGTTCCTTTGACGTTGAAATTGAAAACTGATAAGATAGGGGATGTACGCTGGTATGGACAATTCGGTCTTTCTAATGGTTTTAATATTGGCGCCAGACAGGATGTGTCAGTTGCCGGCAAATCTATTGTTAGTGATGAGTCTATTAAAAAGAATACTAACTTTTACCGCGCTGGTTTGATTGTTGGTGCAGGATTGGAATATGATGTCGCAAAACATACGAGTGTAACGACGGGATTAACGCTTAATAATGGATTTACTGATATTTCTTCTGCATCTGGCAGAAATGTTCGTAATCATTATATAGGTTTGAATATAGGGGTATTCTTTTAGCAGATTATGAAGATAGCATTAGCGCAGCTCAATTACCATATTGGTAATTTTGAAAGCAATACAAAAAAAATAATAGACCATATTAAACTGGCAAAAGCCGATGGGGCAGATCTTGTTGTATTTGCAGAGCTGGCAGTCTGTGGTTACCCACCGCGTGATTTTCTGGAATTTGAAGAGTTCATTTCTTTATGCGAGGATGCGGGAAAAGAGATCGCTGAACATTGTGACGGAATAGCTTGTATTGTAGGTTTGCCTGTACGCAATGAGCAGGCGGCTGGTAAGGATTTATTTAATGCAGCATATTTTATTGAAGATAAAAAGATAAGGTCGGTTGCTAAAAAAGCATTACTGCCTAATTATGATGTCTTTGATGAGTACCGCTATTTTGAACCTGCTACACAATTTGAGTGTATTGATTTTAAAGGGGTAAAGATTGCATTAACGATTTGTGAGGATCTCTGGAATATTAATAATAATCCGCTGTATGTTTCTAATCCAATGGATGAGCTGATTCAGGAGAACCCTGATGTGATGATTAATATCGCCGCTTCTCCGTTTTCTTATCAGCATGATGATGAACGCAGGGTTGTACTGTCGGATAATGCGAAAAAGTATAAGTTACCTTTGTTATATGTGAACCAGGTTGGTGCACAGACGGAGATCATTTTTGATGGCGGTTCTATGGTTTTTGACCAGGATGGAAATATGCTGGATGAAATGGATTATTTTAAGGAGCAGCTTAAGATTTATACGTTTGAGGAAGGGAATATTGAAGGGGTTGCTCAGGAGCATCAGCCAGTGTCTGATATCGCCCAGATTCATGATGCACTTGTTTTAGGGATTCAGGATTATTTTGTGAAGTCTGGCTTTTCTAAAGCGGTACTGGGCTTGTCTGGTGGAATAGATTCTGCGATTGTTTGCGCACTGGCCTGCCGCGCACTGGGACCGGAGAATGTGATGGCGGTTTTAATGCCGAGTAAGTATTCTTCTGATCATTCTATTAAGGATGCACTGGATCTGGTAGAGAATTTTGGCTGCAAACATGAGATAATTTCTATTGCGGAAGCAGCCGATGCTTTTGATAGCATGATGGCTGGCGCGTTTAAAGGTTTGCCTTTTAATTTGACGGAAGAGAATATTCAGGCAAGAAGCAGAGGGATTGTAGTGATGGCGATGTCTAATAAGTTTGGTTATATTTTACTGAATACTTCTAATAAAAGTGAGTGCGCTGTAGGGTATGGAACATTGTATGGCGATATGTGTGGTGCGATAGGAGTGATTGGAGATGTGTATAAGACGCAGATTTATGAGCTTGCACATTATATCAATAAAGATGGAGAGGTTATTCCTGAGAATACGATCGTTAAGCCGCCTTCGGCGGAATTAAGGCCGGGACAGAAGGATTCTGACTCTCTGCCGGATTATGATACGCTGGATACGATTCTTTTCCAGTTTATTGAACTGAAAAAGACTTCGAAGGATATTATTAAAATGGGGTTTGAAGAAGGGTTAGTGAGAAGGATTATTAAGATGGTGAATGGCGCGGAATTTAAAAGATACCAGACTCCGCCGATTTTAAGGGTTTCTCCGAAGGCTTTTGGTAGTGGTAGGAGGATGCCAATCGTCGGTAAATATCTTACTTAGGTTTCTTCTTCCAACTGTGAAGATAATAAAAACAGCCTTGCTGTATTTACTGGCTGACGTTCCCTCTGCGAGGGCCCTGATGCCAGAAATACAGCAAGACTGTTTTTTTATTTTAAAGATAGTTGGACGGAGAAACCCAACCGGATACAATGGCCCGGACTGATGGGCATTTAGATTGGTTGGGAAAGGAGGAAAACTAGGTGGTTAGCCTTTTTAGGATTGCTAATTGGTTATACTTTTAGGATAGCTGATTGGTTATACTTTTAGGATAGCTGATTGGTTATACTTTTAGGATAGCTGGTTGGTTATGCTTTTAGGATTGCTGGTTAGATAGACTTTTAGGACTGCTGGTTGGTTATGCTTTTAGGATTACTGGTTGGTTATACTTTTAGGATTACTGGTTGGTTGTACTTTTAGGATTGCTGGTTAGATAGACTTTTAGGATTACTGTTTGGTTACACTTTTAGGATTGCTAATTGGTTATACTTTTAGGATTGCTTTTGATCGGGCTTTTGGCTTGATTTATGGTGGGTTTTGATGGATTGCCTTGTGGTGATCATTTTGATGTTTTTGAATGAAGAAATTATCTGGGTCTGGCTTTTTTGTTATTTGTTTGATGTGCTTTTTTAGCGCAAAGTCTATGGGTTTTGAGCTAGCTAATCCGAAGGATTCTGTAGGGCTTATAGAGCAGCCGGTGACAATAAATTTAATGCCGGGACAAAATATGAAGACGCTTGGCCGCAGGTTATATCTTCCTATCAGATATATTGGGACTGATAAGGTAAAACTTAGGGTGGTCTTTGATACGGGGTCTCAGGGATTGATCCTGGAGGCCAAAAGCTTATTACCGGCTTCACTGGTCGCAGATACCGGAATTGTATTTAAGGATAAGGATTCTTTAATGCTGAATGGGATTACTGTAACCAGGACTAAGACCAAGTCCAGCTATGGCGGAACACGTTCCTACTATGGGAATATTGCTTATGCCCCGATTGTAATAGGGGACAAGATGGGACAGGTCAGGACAAAGAGAATGCCCTTTATTCTGGTTTATCACGGCGTTTATGACCTGACCGGAAAGCCTGCTAAGGTAGATCAGCATTGTGATGGGGTCGCCGGAGTGAGCTCTGGTGGGGAGATGAAGACAGGTTTGGTCTTTAAACGGGAGAATGTAGTTAGCCCCTTTAATTATTTGAGTTTTGGAAATAGTGTAGAGGCTGGGTTTATCCTTTCACCTCTTGACAGGGTTAAATGGGAAGGGGTTTCTGCTATGGAAGGAAATTCTGGACAGCCTTTACTGACTTTAGGGATCACTGAACAGGCAAAGAAAGGGTTTGTATTACATCGTCAAATGGCCGGAAATGGCCGGTTCTATCCCTATGTCAGGGGGATTATTAGCTATAGTGGAGTGGTAATTTCTCCGTCTTATGTTTTATTTGATTCAGGAAATCCTGCCGGAGGGGTAATTTATGAACCCGATAAAAGCAAGAAAGGGAAAATGGAAGCGGGAGTGGCAATCAGGTTTGTCAGTGATGAAGGCGCCATCTATGATTATGCAGTTAATAATAGCAATTATAAGACGACGCTTGATGCACGCAAAAGTAAATCGGTGTCTATTATAGGGATTAACTTTTTTCTGGAAAACTCCTTTATGCTAAATTATGCCAGTCACACTATCGGTATTAAGCCTGTTCTTTAATTTGTTTTTAAAGAAAGAGCAAATTGTTTATAGGGTGACCGGCTATTGTTTTTGTTTATGCTTTCTTCTTTTTGAAGAAGGTATTGTAAGGGATAAATAATGCCAGTACGATACCAATTATACCCAGAAGCTGAGCAATGATATCTCCGCTTTTTACATAAAGGGTAAGCTGATCATTCAGGTTCACATCCATTTTCAATGCGTCACGTGTCCACCATTTAGATTGTTTTACAATATCCCCGCGCTGGTTAATGAAGCCCGAGATACCGGTATTGGCAGAACGGACTACCCATCTGCGGGTTTCAATTGCACGCAGTTTAGCATACAGGAAATGCTGGTCTTTACCAGAGGTATTTCCCCACCAGCCATCGTTCGTGATGATCGCGATGAGCTGAGCCCCGTTTTTAACAGATTCTCCAATCCAGCTTCCCCAAAGGGATTCATAACAGATAACAGGTGCCACGCCTACGCCATTCTGAGAGTAAAATACACCTGGGTTTTCCTGCCATCCCCAACCGGAAACAGTACCTCCAAGGCCCGCAAAAACCGGGGCAAGGAAGGATAAGGCTTTTGGAAAGGGCATTTTTTCTACGCCAGGTACCAGTTTTGATTTGTGGTAGAACTGAACATTTGCCGAGTTCTCAACCTGCATAGCCGAATTGAAGTTGTCGTAGTATTGATTGTTCTCAGGATCGAATTTAGCTGAGATAGTACTTTTGTCATTGTAGAACTTAAGACTTTCTATTCCTGTGATCAGGGTCCCGTTTTTGTATTTATTCAGGAAGGATTGTGCAGCCATGTATTCTGAAGTACTGCGAATGCGATCCTCATTAGCATAACTGGGGATGGCAGTTTCTGGCCATATGAAATATTCTGTGTTGACCTGGGCTACAGAGTCTGATAAATGAGTCAGGGTTTTCAACTGCTCGGCAGGGGTAATGCCTCCCATTTTTTCGTAAGGATCAATGTTAGGCTGAACCACCACTACATTAATTGGCAGGCTTTTTTCTTTATAACCATAATATTTCACCAGGGATATCGCAGCCGGAACAATCAGGAAAATCAGCCAGCCCAATGCAGGTCTGATTTTGAGATAACCGGTATTGGATTTAAAGCTTTTATAAGCTTCGAATGCCAGGATATTACTAACCAGAATCCAGATTGAACCACCATAAACTCCGGTCGACTCATACCATTGCGCAAGCTGATGCATACCGGCAAGTCCGTTACCAAGGGTCATCCAGGGGAAAGCGAGGTCCCAGGTGGCATGTAAATACTCCATAGCCACCCAAAAGCTGACTAAAGCAAGGTAGGCTATACGTTTGTTACTGACGATAGTACTGAAACGGTAGTAAAGCCAGAAGGCAAAAGTCATTAACAGGGCTCCGAGTCCGTAAGGAATCAGCGAAATGACCAGCGCAACAGCAGGATTGTTATAGGCACTGATAGCGTTGTATACCCAATAGATGCAAGCGGTGTTCCAAACCAGAAAGGCAAGGCCCGCAGTCAGGAAAACCTTTTTACCTGTTTTCTTTTCTCTTTGAGCGATGATTTGATCCAATGCAATAAACAAGGGCACAAAACCGATGAAGAGAAGGGGGGCGGCAAAAGTATGCGGTGGCCATGCCAGCCATAATAAAAATGCAGTTAATAGGGCGAGCAGGTAGGTTTGTATCGCTTTCATGGATTGGGTATATGCTTAGAAAGTATCTAATATGTCGGCTTTTTTAGCCTCGTATTCAGCTTGGGTAATTAATTGTTTGTCGTATAAAGTTTTTAGCTTCCTTAGCTTCAGGGTAGTCTCATCTTCAGGCTCTTCTACGGGTACAGGTGGAACATAAGTCTCAGCCACAGGTTCCTCCGCAGGGATGCTTTCCGGAATAATTGTTTCGATCACAGGTGCCGCAGGTGCAGGTTGCTGTGCTCTTTTATCTTCAAGCTCAGCCTGTCTTAATTGCTCCTTGTAGGCTTCCAGTTGCTCGTAAGCCGCCTGATATAGTTTTCTTGCCTGTACTTTAGGGATATATTCAGTGATGATGTTCTCCCCATGCTGCGGTACACAGATGAATTTAGAACCAAATATTTCTTCTTTGAAAGAAATCTCCTTAATGCTTTTCCAGGAGATGTCCTTGAAGTTCATCGTGATACCGAAATTGGCAGGCTCACAATAAAAGATGCGTTTATTACTCACTACAATACAATCAGGAAGAAGATTTACTGCAGGTCTTTTTTGTACCGCAAGGTAGATCAGTTCTTCGTTGGTAGTCAGCATATCGTTCAGCTTGCCTAAAACTTTTTCAACAGCCTTAGGATCTTGCTCATCGCTCAAAAATCTATCTATTAAAATCATATTGTTTAATTTTAAGCTCTTAGAGCCTGTTTATAATTTATAAGAAACTGTTTAAGTCTAAACAGCTTCCATTGATTCTGCTCCACAGGAATTAATCCTTTTCGTAAGAGCGCTTTTCTTTCCTGGTTTCTTCTTTACCAGCAACACAAATTACAAATTCACCTTTTAAAATATTGTTTTCAAAGTGTGATTTTATTTCCACTAAAGTACCTCTAACGGTTTCTTCATACATTTTAGTCAGTTCCCTGCTGACAGAGGCCTGTCTCTCTTCCCCAAAAAACCGGGCAAATTCTTCCAGTGTTTTTAATAAGCGATGGGGACTCTCATAAAGGATGATCGTCCTTTCTTCGTCTGCAAGTTTCTTCATACGGGTTTGTCTGCCCTTTTTAACGGGCAAAAATCCTTCGAAAACAAAAGCATCTGTAGGCAAACCAGAGTTAACCAATGCTGGTACGAAAGCCGTGGCACCCGGTAAACATTCTACAGGTAAATCATTTTTTAACACTTCTCTGACCAGGAAAAAGCCGGGATCAGAGATTGCAGGTGTTCCCGCATCCGAGATCAGAGCCACATTTTTACCTTCCTTCAGAAATTTGATGATCTCTGAGGTAGCCTTATGCTCATTATGCTGATGATGTGAGTAGGCCTTTTTATCAATGCCGAAATGCTTCAATAAAGGGGCACTTGTACGGGTATCCTCTGCCAGAATAACATCTGCTTCCTTTAAAACGCGGACAGCCCTGAAAGTCATATCTTCAAGATTACCGATTGGTGTAGGAACCAGAAATAGTTTACCGCCCATAATATTCTCCAAACTCTTGTTATATTTGTTAAAAAAATTAAATAATGCTGCAAGTTAACTATATCCGTGAAAATAGAGAGAAAGTTTTAGAACGCTTAGGCGTCCGTAATTTCAAACAACCTGAACTGGTTGATGAAATTATCAAATTAGATGAAGAACGCAGACAGACTCAAACTTCGCTGGATAACCTATCCGCTATCGCTAATGCCAATGCCAAAAAGGTTGGAGAATTGATGCGTACCGGTCAAAAAGAAGAAGCTGAAGCAGTTAAAGCAGAGACTACCTCTAACAAAGAACATATCAAAACGCTTTCTGACCAGTTGAATGTGGTAGAACAGCATTTATATAATGCATTGGTACAATTACCTAATTTACCTGGTGAACAAGTTCCTGCGGGCGCTACACCAGAAGAAAATGAAGTAGTGCTGACGCATGGTGCTCCTGCAGAACTGCATGATAAAGCTTTACCGCACTGGGAACTGACGGCAAAATATGATATTATAGATTTTGAACTGGGAACTAAAATTACTGGTGCAGGTTTTCCTGTCTATAAAGGCAAAGGAGCCCGTTTACAGCGTGCCCTGATTAATTTCTTCCTGGACCGTGCTACAGAGCAGGGCTACAGAGAAATGCAGGTCCCTTTGATGGTGAATGAAGCTTCGGGTTTCGGAACAGGTCAGTTACCTGATAAAGAAGGACAGATGTATCATTCTACAGTAGATAATCTTTATCTGATCCCTACTGCCGAAGTACCTGTGACTAACCTTTACCGTGATGTCATTTTGAAAGAAGAGGAATTACCAATTAAAAATACAGCTTATACTCCTTGTTTCCGTCGTGAAGCAGGCTCATATGGAGCGCACGTACGTGGATTAAACAGGCTGCACCAATTTGATAAAGTAGAGCTGGTACAGGTAGTACATCCTGATAAATCATACGAAGTACTGGAAGAGATGAGTGCTTATGTACAGGAGCTTTTAAAAGATCTTGGCTTGCACTTCCGTGTATTACGTTTATGCGGTGGTGATATGGGCTTTGTTTCAGCGATGACTTACGACATGGAAGTATGGAGTGCGGCACAGCAGCGCTGGCTGGAGGTTTCTTCTGTTTCTAACTTTGAGGCTTATCAGACTAACCGTTTGAAATTAAGATTTAAAGGAAATACAGGAAAAACACAATTGGCGCATACTTTAAATGGTAGTGCTTTAGCCTTGCCGCGTATTGTAGCTGCCATTCTGGAAAACTATCAGACAGAAGATGGTATTAACATCCCGGAAGTTCTGGTAAAATATACTGGATTTGATCGTATAGATTAATCCTTTCGTCAATTGTAAACGTAAATTCTGCTGATCCTTGTTATTTATCTGCAGAAACGACCTGAAAAAGCGGGTGTTCAATAAAGAACACCCGCTTTTTCAGGTCAGTTAATCCTGGTTTGATTACAAGATCAGGATTAATAATAAAATGATGATAATAATTGCACCAACAGAAAGATAGATACCTCCACCCATACCGCGGGCTTGTTTTTTCATTTCTCTAAGTTCTTTGCGCAATTCTTTTTTCTCAGCTCTGGACATATTAGATTTATCCATTGCTCTGATTTCTTCTACACGGTTAGTGATCTTTTCCAGCTGAATTTTCTGTTCAGTGGTCATCTCAACTTTGTCTTTAGTTGTGGCAGCAGAGACTGTGTTCGCACTAACTCCTAAAAGGAAGACTAACAAGAAAGAGTAGATTAATTTTTTCATGGGTTTGTTATTTAAATTGTTGGGGTTTTGACAGATTAAGATTATAACAAAAAACCTACCAAATTGTTGGTAGGTTTTCTTTGTATTGAATTAATACTTAGTTGCCAGTATTTTAGCTAAATCGCGGGCAATTTAAATGAAGCAGCATTGGCATCAGGTCTAAATATAATGTATGCTGTAATAGTCACTTATTTAATTTCAAAAACTGTATTCATTACATAGCTCAATTTGATCTTCTTGAAATCGATCTCAGGTGCGCTGCCACCATCATCAGCCATAGAAGCTTTCATCATCATATTTGCACGGTAAACAGGGTAGCTCTCATTATTTTGTTCCTGAATATCGATTACGCTGCCCAATTGATTTCCCAGTGCTTCTACCAAATAAGTTGCTTTTGCTTTTGCAGCCTGTAAAGCTTTAATCTTCAATTCTTTCTTTAGCGGTTCAATTTTGGAATAATCGTAGCTATCCACATTGGTATAAGCTACACCTTTAGGGTCAACAGAACCAATGATCTCGTTCCATTTATTCAGGTCAGTAACCTTAAGGCGGTATTGTTTGCTCACTAAGAAATCAGGATTTTTCTTTTTCTCAGGGGCGGTATTGAAGCTCGATAAGCTATTGATTGTTAAATTCTCTTTAGAGATACCCGCAGATTGTATGGCATTATACAATTGTTTCTCAAGGTCTGTAATTTCAACTTTCTTCTTGCTGTTACCATCTTTCAGATATTCTTTCAGCGAGATGCTGAGATAGATAATATCCGGGGTAACTTCCGTTTCGGCGGTTCCAATAACGGTGATCTTTTTGCGTAAATCTACTTGTTGGGCTATAGCGCTAACACTGATTAGGGTAACAAAGGCAAAGACTAATAACTTTCTCATAATAATATTCAATTTGTGTGTATTTACAGATTAGATGTAAAAACCATGCCGATTCCATAATAAAAACCGAAGAATTTTAATTTCATCTAAATTAAGAATATTCCCCGTCCATACCCTCATTTATTTTATTCATAAAAAATCCCTGAGAATCAGGCCCTTTTGAGCCCATTCAGACAATTCCCTAAAGACCTAAACCCAATAATTCATTCACAATTAATTATAATTCTCTCTATATTGAACAGGCAAACACAGTCATGCCGTCAGAAAATAAATCCCGGTACCCCAATTATATAGTACACCTTATCCAAATAAAGCAGAAGTCAAGATATCTATGTGTCTTTTCGATTGTTTCCTGGCATGTTTTCAATAAGGTTTCTCCCGGGTTGTCTTCAATAAGGCTCTGTTACTTCGGTTTTCCCCTGAATTGTTTTCAATAGGTTTTCTCCTGTGTTGTCTTCAATAAGGCTCTGTTACTTCGGTTTTCTCCTGAATTGTTTTCAATAGGTTTTCTCCTGTGTTGTCTTCAAT
The DNA here is from genome assembly GCF_014200605.1 of Pedobacter cryoconitis. Classification (GTDB taxonomy): domain Bacteria; phylum Bacteroidota; class Bacteroidia; order Sphingobacteriales; family Sphingobacteriaceae; genus Pedobacter; species Pedobacter cryoconitis_B. The sequence goes on from NZ_JACHCE010000002.1 coordinate 580,525, forward strand.
AAGGCTCTGTTACTTCGGTTTTCTCCTGACATGTTTTCAATAGGTTTTCTCCCGGGTTGTCTTCAATAAGGCTCTGTTACTTCGGTTTTCTCCTGAATTGTTTTCAATAGGTTTTCTCCCGGGTTGTCTTCAATAAGGTTATCTCTATGTGGTTATCTTCTAGTTCGCCAACCAACAACCCACTCACATTTAATCATATTTAATCTCTTTTACCAAGTTGGAAAGCCTTTTTTTAAGCTATTCAACAGGAGTAGAGGAATCAAAACAGGGGCAGTAATTTTGCTGGCATCAGGGCCCTCGCAGAGGGAACGTCCGCCAGTCAAAATAACTGCCCCTGTTTTGATTCCCCCTCCCTTAACCAAAAAAAGGCTTCCCCTTTCGGAAAAGCCTTTTAAATAAGATAAAATAACCTAATCTTCTACGACCTCATTATTCGGCCCAATCTCTTCCTTAACCTCTTCCTTAAAATACTTTTTCTGGAAGATAAGAATAGCGATTACCCCAACAGATATGGCAGCATCTGCGACGTTAAAAACCGGTCTGAAGAAAATATAGTCTTCTCCGCCCCATATAGGCACCCATTTAGGAAAGATACCCTCCATTATCGGAAAGTAAAACATATCCACCACACGGCCGTGAAACAGCGAAGCATAGCCATATATTTTGCCATAAGCAACAGAGTCAATGATATTACCTAATGCCCCTGCAAAAATCAGTGCGACATTAAGTATCAGTCCTCTGTGGTATTTGTGTTTAACCAGGTAAAACAGACCATATCCGATTGCTGCGACCGCAGCAATTCTGAATAATGATAAGGCAAGTTTTCCAAATTCACCACCAAATTCCATTCCGAAGGCCATTCCATTATTCTCCGTAAAATGTATAATAAACCAGTTTCCAATAATTTTGAATTCCTGGCCGATATACATATTAGTTTTAATCCAGGTTTTCAACACCTGATCTACAAGCAGAACAAGGAAGATAACCAGCAAAGGTTTAGAATAGCCTTTCATTATGCCTGCTTCAATTTAGCTTCCATGCTTAAAGTAGCATGAGGTACAGCGCGTAAACGTTCTTTCTGGATTAGTTTACCGGTTTCGCGGCAAATACCATAAGTTTTGTTCTCTATACGTACTAATGCAGCCTCTAAATTCTCAATGAATTTTTTCTGACGTGCGGCTAACTGATTGAGTTGTTCTTTCTCCAATGTGGCTGAACCATCTTCCAAAGTCTTGTAAGTACCTGAAGTATCTTCAGTACCATTAGAATTCGGGCTGCTCAAAGAATTCGTTAAGTTGAGAAATTCCTCTCTCGCCATACGCAGTTTATCCTGGATTAGTTCTTTAAATTCTTGTAGCTCGTTATCTGAGTAACGGGTTTTTGTAGGTTTTTCCATATTAATTATTGTTTTGCAATCAGAATCAGTAACTCAACTTCATCGATTACGATTTTGTTTCCTTTATCTAAATTAGTTGTCAAATTAATATCATCAGCCAATATTTCAGCGCAAATGTATGTTTTATTCTGTGTTACTGCTGCGGAGATCAAATTATGATTTTGTAAACTCACGGTAATACGATCAGTCACTTCAAAATTAAGTTCCTTTCTTAAATTCTGAATTCTGTTGATCAGCTCACGTGATAAACCTTCTTCTTTTAACTCTTCTGTTATTGTAACATCAAGAGCAACAGTGAGGTTACCAATATTTGTCACCTGCCATCCAGGAATATCTTCAGCAATGATTTCAACGTCCTCCAGCAAAATTACATAGCTGGTCTGAGGAACAAGGTAAGAACCTTCTGCTTCAAATTTGCTTAAATCCCCCGGGCTCATACCACTAATTGTTTCAGCTACTGATTTCATGTCTTTGCCCACCTTTGGTCCAAGAGCTTTGAAATTAGGCTTGATCTTTTTCTTGATAAAACCGGCAGTGTCAGTAATATATTCAATATCCTTGATATTAGTCTCAGATAAAATAATTTCTTTAACCAGTTCAACTCTTTCTTTGAAAGTTTTATCCAGTACCGGTAACAATATTTTAGCCAGCGGCTGACGTACATTGATACCCGATTTCTTTCTTAACGAAAGTGCCATAGAAGAAATATTCTGAGCAAGTTCCATGCGCTCATTCAATTCTGTGTCAATCAGTGAATTGTCACCCTCTTTCCACAAACTCAAATGCACCGACTGTTCAGCAGTTTTTTTATTCACTGATAAATTCTGGTATAACCAGTCTGCAAAGAAAGGTGCTACCGGAGACATCAATTGAGATACACTCATTAAACAAGTATATAATGTCTCATAAGCAGCCTTTTTATCATCAGTCATTTCGCCTTTCCAGAAACGGCGGCGTGATAAACGGATATACCAGTTACTTAAATGCTCGTCTACAAAAGTCTGAATAGCTCTTGCTGCTTTAGTAGGCTCATAAGTATTATAACTTTCATCTACTTCATTGATCAGATTCTGTAACAGGGATAAAATCCATCTGTCCAGCTCAGAGCGGTCCTTTACAGGAGTTTCATTATTTTCATCAATCTCAAACTTATCAATATTCGCATATAAAGCGAAGAAAGCATAAGTATTGTAAAGCGTGCCAAAGAACTTACGTCTTACTTCGTCCAGGCCTTCGGTATTGAACTTCAGGTTATCCCATGGAGATGCATTACTGATCATGTACCATCTGGTTGCATCAGCACTATAAGTATCGATTGTATGGAAAGGATCAACACCATTGCCTAAGCGTTTAGACATTTTGTTACCGTTTTTATCCAGTACCAATCCGTTTGAAACGACATTTTTATAGGCAATACCCTGATTACCGATACGCTCATTGATCGCTTTGATTTCGTCGCTGGTCTCACTTAACATGACAGCAATTGCATGTAAAGTAAAGAACCATCCACGGGTCTGATCTACACCTTCAGCGATAAAATCTGCAGGATAAGCATTTTCAAACTCTTCTTTATTTTCAAAAGGGAAATGCCATTGTGCATAAGGCATTGCACCACTATCAAACCATACATCGATCAGGTCGAGCTCACGGGTCATTTTCTCTCCTTTTGAAGAAGTCAGGATGACATCATCCACAAAAGGACGGTGCATATCTTTCAACTCAAAAGCAGCTTCCATAAAGCCAGCATCAACCGATTTTTTGATCTCTGCATTCAGCTCAGCGATAGAGCCGATACATTTTTCTTCCGTACCATCCTGAGTTCTCCAGATTGGCAGCGGAGTTCCCCAATAGCGGGAGCGTGATAAATTCCAGTCTACCAGGTTTTCAAGCCAGTTACCAAAACGGCCTGTTCCCGTAGCTTCCGGTTTCCAGTTGATAGTTTTATTCAAGGCTACCATTTTATCTTTTACCGCCGTAGTTTTAATAAACCAGCTGTCAAGAGGGTAGTACAAAATAGGTTTATCAGTTCTCCAGCAATGCGGATAACTGTGTTCGTATTTTTTAACGTCGAAAGCTTTGTTCTCTTCTTTCAGTTTAATGGCAATCAGGACGTCCGTAGGCTTGAAATCAGGGGCTTTACGTTCCTCATCACTATAATATTCTTCTTTTACATAATAACCTGCAAAATCAGTGACTTCGTCTACAAATTTACCTTGCTTGTTTACTAAAGGAAGTTCATTGCCCTGTTCATCTTTAACCATGACATAAGGCATATCATTTTCTTTCACTACACGAAAATCGTCCGCTCCGAATACAGCTGCAAGATGGACAATACCAGTACCATCTTCTGTAGTCACATAATCAGCAGGGATCACGCGGAATGCTTTTGCTTCTAATTCTGCATTAGTTACATAGGGCATCAGCTGATGATAGTTCAGACCAACCAGATCTTTACCAGTAAACTCGGCCGTGATCGTCCACGGAATCAGTTTATCACCACCTTTATAATCTTCGAAAGAAATGTCTTTAGCTTCTGCTTTGAAATGTTTTCCAATCAGGTCTTTAGCCATTATAACACTAACAGGCAGGAAAGTATACTGATTGAAAGTTTTAACTTTTACGTAATTTATCTTTGCACCAACAGCCAATGCGCCATTTGACGGTAAAGTCCATGGCGTAGTTGTCCAGGCGATAAAAGAAGTTTCTTCTGTATCGTTTTCAAATAATAAAGACATTGCCGGGTGCTGTTGTTCTTTTTTAATAGCGAACTGTGCAGTGATCGAAGTGTCTTTCAGCATTTTATAGGTACCCGGCTGATTCAGCTCATGTGAACTTAATCCTGTTCCCGCTGCAGGGGAATACGGCTGTACGGTATATCCTTTGTATAAAAGGCCTTTGTCGTAAAAAGTCTTTAAGATCCACCACAGAGACTCAATATATTCGTTTTCGTAAGTGATATAAGGTTTCTCCAGGTCTACCCAGTAACCCATTTTCTCGGTAAGGTCATTCCAGATGTCGGTATAACGCATCACCTCTTCACGGCAGGCCGCATTGTATTCTTCTACTGTGATTTTAACCCCGATATCAACTTTCGTGATACCCAGTTTTTTCTCTACAGCAAGCTCAATAGGCAATCCATGGGTATCCCAGCCACCTTTACGTTTTACCTGGAAACCTTTAAGGGTTTTATAACGACAAAAAATATCTTTAATAGCACGAGCCATGACATGGTGAATACCAGGCATGCCGTTTGCTGAAGGCGGGCCCTCATAAAAAGTAAATGGGTTAGATTTTGAGCGGGTAGAAATACTTTTTTCAAATATATTTTCTGCCTTCCAAAATTCCAGTATCTCTTCGCCTATCTTAGGTAGTTCTAATTGTTTAAATTCCCTATACATCAATCCAGTATCTTAAAAAAATGAGGATGCAAAGTTAAGTATTAAGAATTAAAAAAAGGTAGATATTAAGGAAATACATTGATCTTCAAAAACTTAAATTGGTTTGGTTTTTGATGTTTAAATTTATAGTGTATAAATTGATAACCATAATCTCAAGATCATGATCAAAGTAATGAAACTTCAAAAGGCGGTATTCGCCATTATTATAGCCATACTTGCACTTGTTGCTTACCTGATAATGAGTGCAAACGGGATTACATGGAGCAAATATATATTGGAACTTTCAGGATTATTCCTGATCCTGGGGGCACTGCTTCTTCTTTATCCTATACTATTTGCAAGAAAAGATAAAGAAGGCTGTGTGGAACTTGACCCGGATGTACCGGTTGAAACTGCAAAACCTGTAGAAGAATAGACAAATTAATAAATAAAAAAGGGGCTGTGTTTTATAAAATACAGCCCCTTTTTTGATGAATAAGATGAAAGATTACAACCCTAATTTTTTCTTTAATTCTTTAGTCAGCGCCGCTTTTGGAAATACCAGACTTACCGTGTTAATTGCAAAATAAGGTTCAGAAACTTCTATATATCCTTTGAGCGGACCTACTTCGCCCCATGAGTTTTTAACTTTAAAGAAGTACTTTCCATCTGCTGCCTGTTCTAAACCAATCAGGTGCATCAAGTGATTATCCTCTGTAGTTAGATTTTCATATAATTCCTGACGCAATTCAGGAGAATAAGCCTGTTCTTTAACAGCCGGGTTCAGAACAGGTAATTTAGCATCGGCAGTATCTGCAAATAAGATTGCATAACCTTTTTTCTGCTGAAAGTTTTTATTGCTCACATCAGCATCCCACATGACAGTGTAACCATCTTTTATGGCCGTTTTAGTCAGGTTAATCATTTCCGCTAAAGGCAGATTGTAAAAAGATCCATTTGCGAAATTATCAGGGGCTTCTAAAATGAACTGTGCATAATAGGGGTGATGGGTGAATGAAGTAATATTGACATAGTCATTCGCATCAAACTTCAATACCTCTTTAGCAAAAGTTTTAGCAGTATAGTTTTTTCCTTTATAATCAAAGTTAGCTGGCGGATTACCGATTTTCTGATTCAGAATCTGCTCAAAACCCTGCAGCCAGTTTGCAGCTAAAGGACGGTGTTTCAATACCTCATCAAGATATGATTTCAAGGTGTCTTTCAGGCCTCTGTGGTCAGGGATTTCGCCGGTTACCCCCTGAAAAGCATTTTGTGGCATTGCCCCGTAAAGAGAAATACCACGGATCAGGTCATGTCCCAGGCCACCCTCACTAAACTGCGCCTTGCCCTGACGTAAAATATAGTTTTTTGCTTTTTCTATATAAATGTTGCGTGCAATGTACATTTCAGAGAGATTAAATTCTCCCAGCCCTTTACGCAATTCCTCTGATTCGACCAGAGAAGTAGCCGAATAATTCCAGCAGGTTCCTGTTTTTCCCTGGTTTTTAACAGCTGTTGCTGCATTGATTTTAATGGGTTTCAAGGTGCTTTCCTGTGCTTGTGCAGACAGGATGGTGCCTAATCCAAAGGCCAGAAAGAGAATTTTTTTCATTGTATAAATAATTTTAGCAGCGATTATAGGTTTTTGATGCCCCTAAAATAAAAAAATACAGGGCATAAAAGAGACCGTATCCTTTAAGATACAGTCCCCTTTAGTATTCTGCCCGAAAAATAGGCTTAGAAATAGTTGTCTTTTATTACTTACCTGTAAATAATTTCATGATCTTTTTGAAGATCTCAGTATTGGAATAAGTACCGGTAAAGTCCCCAGAATGCGGGCCATAAGCATAAACAGGTACCATAATATTGGTATGGTCGTTTGTACTGAACTCTCCCTGAATTCTGCCTTCGGCAGCAGAAGCATCCAGTAAAGTTAATCCACCAGTTTCATGATCTGCTGTAATGAGCACCAGTGTTTCTCCATCCTGATCTGCAAAACGTAAAGCCTCAGCTACAGTCTTATCAAAATCGTGTAATTCAGTTACCACATATTTTAAATCATTGACATGGCCTCCGTAATCAATCTGAGCACCCTCAGTCATGATAAAGAATCCTTTTTTATTAGCGGATAACAATTTAATAGTGTGTTTTAACGACTGAGCAAGCATATCACCTCTGCCATCTTTTACAGGGCGGGTTGCTGAGTCCGGTAATAAAACCAATTGTTTACCACTGCTTTTCTGCTGGAAATCTGCTACCGATTTACTTAAAGTATAACCCTTGTTTTCCAGTTTTTTCATCAGACCGGTATCCGGATTCTGAAGAAAACTTTTTTGATTAGAACCTACAAGGATATCTACATGGCTATCCAGGAAATCTTTCGCTATCGCTTCATTGTACGAACGGTCCGGCTGATGTGCATAAAAAACAGCAGGCGTAGCATCAGTAATATCACCTACACTGATAATCCCACTTTTCAAACCATAGGTGGCTAAGGTGTCAGCCAGATTTGTACGTTTTTTATCATCCGTACCCATCCCGATATAACGGTTATTGGTTTTCTCGCCCATGGCAATAGCCGACCCGCCGGCTGCAGAATCTGTATTCCCTGAATTGGCAGCTGCGGTCTGTGAAAAACCACTGTTGCGCAGCATTGTGATATTCAGATTTCCATGGTTAGCAATCCATCCCGCATGGATCTGAGCCAGGCCCATACCGTCACCAATCAGCAGAATGATATTTTTTACTTTCTTATCTGCACAATCAGATTTATAAGTTGGCTGATAGACAGGATAAGCAACCGGATTTGTATACGTCAGTTTATCCTTACGCAAATAAAACTCATGCAATTTTTCCGGTACATCAGTATTGATCCAGTCTACGCCAAATTTCTCCAGTTCCAGCCAGGTATTCGGACTGTCCTGGCTTGCCCAGAAGCGGAAGGGTTTGCCTTTTTGATGTGCTGCATCAATTACTGCTTTTAGCTTAGCTGCATCAGGTCCGGTAGGTGTTCCTTTGCCATTCCAAACGGTATAGTTTTTTAAATCTTCACTGATCATAGCTACCCTTTTCAACTGTTGCTCTGTATAGACAGTCGTTGGACGGCCATCAAAAGAAATGATTAAAGGATAGTTTTTGAAATCTGCTGGTTTTGGCATATCCCCGCTGATCACAATACTTACTGCATCTGGATTAGCCGGTTTGTTTACCATATCCTGGAAAGGTTTCAATTCTTTCAGCAATTGTGGTAAAACATGCTCATGATCTTCTTTGATATCGATAACCAGCTGTAATTTTAATTTAGGATCTGCATAAGGATGGTTCCCATTTTGTTTGTACAACCTGTAAAGCGGTTCCAGATATTGTTTCAAAAGGGTCGCTTCAGGCTTGATCTCCTTCAATTCATGGGCAACATATAGCTGTCCATCCTTCAGAAATACATCAGCTTCAATAGAGCCCATGCCCGCGTAATAAGCGCGGAGCAATGGGATATTTTGTTTGTAATCATTATGGCTATGTCCGGAATTAAATGATAAAGGCTGTTGTGCCTGTACATTTACTGCCAGTAAAAGCAGTGCAAAAAAGGAATAGCCCGATAGTTTTTTCATGTGCTTAAATTTAGTCATTTACCAGCCGGCATTTTGTTTAATTACACCACCGCTGTTATCAATTTCTTTTTGTGGAACAGCCCATACATCATGTACCTGTGGATTAAATCTTCTTGCAGGCCATACTACTGCACCACTGTATCCATGCGCTGGCTGTGCATAAGCTGCTTCTGCATCTCCCCAGCGTACCATATCGCGGTGTCTGTCTGCCCATTCGCCAGCCAGCTCAAGCCGGCGTTCTCTTTTAAGGTCTGCAAGTGTCATTCCGTTTGCAACAGGAAGTTTTGCCCGTACGCGGATTCTGTTCAGTTCTTTATCACCAGCCCCTGCACCACGCTGCATAATTGCTGCTTCTGCTTTGATTAATAAAACCTCTGCAAAACGCAGTAAAGGAAGATTTAAATCTGTAGTAGGGTGGTCACCGCTTTGGCTGATATGTTTTCCTACCGGATCAGCAAAACTGAACGGGTCCATATATTTTCTGAACTGGAAACCAGATAAACTGTTGATTGATGAATAAACGTTGTCTTCACCAAAGTACATGAAATGATCTCCTGGTTTTAAGATGCTTGCCTCACGGCGGATATCACCGGCCTGGTAAGAATCATATAATTCTTTGGTAGGTACATAATAACCCCAGCCATTGTATTTTCCCCATCCTTTATTTTCCAGCATCACACCAGGAAGTATACTTCCCCAGCCACCTGCACCTGCAGGAGTAGAAACTGCTGACCAGATATATTCCGATCCCCAGTTGTTGGTTGCTTTGAACACATCGGCAAAATTTGGCATCAGTTCACGTTTTCCGAAATTGATCACTGAATCTGCATATTTTTCTGCATTGGCATAATCCTTTTTATAAAGAAAGGCTTTAGACAACACTGCCCATGCGGCCACTTTATGCGGACGGCCGTAGTCTACTGCTGCCAGCTGATCAAAATAAGGAAGATAGTTTGCTGCCTGCTGCAATTCGCTGATCAGGTAATCGTAATTCAGGTTCACATTTGCTGCTCTTGGTGTCGCATTCGGATCGTCCATATTAGCTCTGGTGACAATAGGGACGCCAGCTTTAGCATTACCATAATTAGACGCTAACTGGAAATACATATATCCGCTGGTAAAATAAGCTTCGCCAATCAGTCTCTTTTTTAAATTGGCATCCATTTCAATTGCAGGGACATAACGGATCACGTCATTTGCTCTTTTTATCGTGGCATATCTCATTTTCCATTGTCCTTCGGTATAATCCCCACCAATATAAGCAGAGTTAAAATCCCTTACGTTATCGCCCTGCGCTTTTACACGCCCGGTAATCATGTCATCACTTGCATTGATGAACCAGAAAAAACCACGTCCGTAAAAGTTTTCATCATCATACAGTTCGTACATGGCATTGGCACCTTTTACTGCATCGGTGCTGGTTTTCCAGAAGTTACCTTTTGACGGTGCGCCTTCTGGTGTAATGTCTAATTGTTTTTTACAAGAGCTGATCGTAACAAGTGTTAAACCAGCTATGAATATGTAGAGTAAATTCTTCTTCATTGTCGTTGAATAAATAAGGATTAAAAATTAAGACTTGCGCCAAACAGGAAAGTTCTTGCTTGCGGGTAACGGCCTACATCTACGCCATACTGATCCATTCCTACCTCAGGGTCGAAGCCAGAATAATTAGTAATCGTGAACAGGTTATTAGAAGTTACATACAAACGCAGGTTGCTGATTTTAGAAGTTTTTAACAGGTTTTTAGTGAAGGTATAACCCAGTGTAGCACTCTTCAATCTTAAATAAGAACCACTTTCCAGATAAAAATCTGAAGTTGTAGAGAAGTTACCATTCGCATCACTTGCCGATATACGCGGAAGGCTGCTGCCTGTATTGGTTGGGCTCCATGCATCCAGTACACCTTTTAGCAAGTTGTAGTTCTGACCACTTCCTGCATTCAATCCTGTATATTTTAAGGCATTGAACAATTTGTTCCCTTTCACGCCCTGAGCAAATAAATTCAGGTCAAAGCCTTTGTAGCTTGCATTGAAACTAAAGCCATAAGAGAAGTCCGGATAGGCACTGCCTTTGAATACACGGTCATTGTTATCAATTTTACCATCGTTGTTGCTGTCTACAAAACGGAAGTCTCCGGCTTTTGCATTTGGCTGGATCATATTTCCACTTGAATTTTTATAGTTTTTAGCTTCCTCATCCGACTGGAAAATTCCATTGGTCTGCACTACATAGTAAGAGTACAATGGCTGACCAACTTGTAAACGAACAGGGGTTAGTGTGCCACGTACGTTAAAATCTACCGCCCGGCCTTCTAAATCTGCTGGTAAAGAAACCAGGTTGTTATTCATTTTAGTGAAAGTGGCATTGATACTGTACTGAAATGCCGCCTCTGGTTTATTGTTATAGTTTAAGCCAACTTCGATCCCTTTGTCTCTTGATAAACCACCATTTTTCCATTGTCCGTCAACACCGGTTGTTCCTGATAAAGGCTGATAGATCAGCATATCTTTAGTATCCTTAATGAAATAGTCAGCAACCAGGGTTAACCTGTTTTTGAAGATACCTAAGTCAAGACCGATGTTTGTCTGTTTAGATTTGGCCCATGTTAAGTTAGAATTTGACAAAACATTCTCATAATAACCCTGGTATTGGACCGGGTTCAGGCCCATGTAAATCGTAGTCTGTTTAAGGTTTGGGTTAACTGCCTGAGCGGTAACACTGGCCAGGTTACCCAGACGGCCATAACTAGCTCTGATTTTCAAATTACTGATCCAGTCAATTGAACTTATAAAGTCTTCTTTGTTCATTAGCCAGCCTGCGGATGCAGAATAATAATTAGCAAAACGATTTTGCTTTGCAACCAAAGAAGTACCATCTCTTCTTCCGATTAGTGAAAGCAGATATTTGCTTTTGTAATCATAATTTGCACGGGCGAAGAAAGAAGTCAGTGCTTCTGAAGATACATCACTGGTTGGTAAAAATGGTATAGTTGCATTCACCATATAGCGGTACTTAGGAGATTCATCATCAAAACCCTGTGCAGAAACAGTCAGATATTCTGCGTGTCTTTTCTGATAAGAGAAACCGCCAATTGCATTCAGGTGATGTGAACCGAAATACTTATCGTAAGTAAGCACTTGTTCTGTCAGCAAGTCGTTAATTGTATTGGATGTTTGTGTAAGTTTATTAAAATCGAAGATCTTACCAATTTCAGGGACCTTAGTCTGGAAAGTTTTACTGTTATTAAAGGTTTTAGTGAAAGATAAGTTCGAACGGAATTTCAATCCTTTTAACAGATCAAGTTCTGCATAAGGATTAGCCACAATCGTATTCACAGGATTGCTGACATCCAGTCTTTGCAGGTAAGCTACCGGGTTGATAATATCCCCGTAAGCACCTGCATATTTTAAAGGCAGACCTGAGAAACCACCTTCTGGAGTGTAGGGTGCAACATTGGAAGGGTAAAATATAGCGGATATAATGGTACCAGTATATGCACTTTTTGTATTTGCACCGTTAATGTTAGGATTGTTAGAGTTTGATCCGTTTCCATTGGTATAATCATAGAATAGGTTTTCTCCTATTTTCATCCATGAATTGATGCGGTGTTCAGAGTTAATACGGAAATTATAACGGTTACCATAAGTGTTTAATAAGGTTCCTTCTGCTTTACGGTAATTGAAACTCAGGTAAAAATTCGATTTGTCGTTTCCACCAGTAATTCCCATGTTATAATCCTGAATTAATCCTGTTCTGAAAATTGCATCTACCCAGTCGGCACGGGTGATCTGTCCATCAGGATACTTAACTGCATCGAAAGCCTCTTTTCTAGGGATGCCCGCATTATCAGCAGCCAGATTTGAAACATCAGCAAATTCTTTTGCGTTTAATGACTTCAGCTTTTTCCAGGCAGTTTGTGTACCTACCTTAGCGTCGAAAGTAATATTTAGTTTCTGATTACTTCCTTTTTTGGTAGTGATCAGGATAACTCCACCCGAAGCCCTTGCTCCATAAATTGCAGCCGCTCCGTCTTTCAATACAGAAATAGACTCTATATCATTTGGGTTCAGTACCGGTGTACCATAAAATAGTGATCCGTCAATTACATATAAAGGATCTTCTCCGTTGATACCACCCTGACCACGAATATTTACTTTGGCAGTAGCCGTAGGGTCTCCACTTTCATTGACAACAACTACTCCAGGTGCTTTTCCTTGTAGAATGGTTCCGATATCATTCACTGATCTGGAGTTTAATTTATCAAGTGATACTTCTGCAACAGCTCCCGAAATAGTGGCTTTCTTTTGCGTACCGTAACCCACAACGACAACTTCATTCAGTTGTGAGTTATCTTCTATCAGCACAATATTGATAGCAGTTTTTCCTTCAATTTTTACCTGCTGTGTTTTATAACCGATCATCGTGAAGATCAGTGAAGCTTCTTCGGGGGCAGCAATACTGTATTTTCCATCAGCATTTGTTGTTGTACCTAAAGTTGTTCCTGATACTTTAACCGATACACCCGGCATAGCCAGTCCGGTAGAATCTTTTACCGTTCCGGAAACTGTACGGTCTGCTTTTTTTATTGGTGCTGGTATCTTTTTGATGATCACATAATCACCTTTTTCCAGACACTCAAATCCAAGTTTATGCAAGACCAGTTCAACTTTTTCATTCTTAAAAGTCTCGTTTAATGCTTGTTTATTAATCGACAGCTGATCCTGATTATAAACAAAATGAAGACCTGTTTTAGTCTCTATTTCTTTTAAGATTGCTTGTTGCGATTTCTCTTTGGTAATGGTTAGTGATACTGTAGCACGATCTAATTTCTGAGCCATTGTAGCAGAAGCGAATAGTGTTCCGCAAAAGGTACAAATGAGTGAGAAGACTAATAATGAATACTTCATGGCTTTATAAAGGGCTGTTAACCTCTTATAGGAGGGTGTTTTCATATTGTTAATTGGTTTTTTTTTGCGCGTTAATGAAATGATGAATTAAAATAATGGCGGGTGCTGATCTGACCAGCACCGGTTAAGGAATGGGATTTAGCAGTTCATTACTTATAGATTTTAAATGATTTATGATCAGGAGATATCTCATATTTAAGATTGTACAGGCTGGAAATGATGCTGATGATTTCTTCTGGTTTCTGCTTGCTGTGGAAGGTTGCCGTACAGCCAAGATCCCCAAGATGGGCAGGGCTCAGGTCAATTTTTATGCTGTAGATATACGCTAGTTTTTGCAGTGCCTGCTGCAGGTTCATCCCTTCAAATACAATCCTGGTATCCGCAACAGGCGCCTGACTGATAATTGCTGTTTCTTTGTTCTTATCATAAGTAATCTGCTGACCTTTGATCAATGTACCAAATACCTGATTTTTATTGCCGACAGCTACTTTTCCGGTGTTTACTAAAATATTCAGGGAGTTGGAAGCTTTAAAGGCGCGGATAGTAAATGAAGTTCCCAATACTTTGGTATAAATCTTTCCGGGTAACTGAACAGTAAACGGACGTTTTTCTTCATGGGCGATTTTGAAAAATGCTTCTCCTTCTTCGAGAGCAATCTCTCTGTTTGCAGCAGTGAATTTTGCAGGATAAGACAAACGGCTCGATGGGCTTAAAGTGATTTCTGAACCATCAGCCAATCTGATTGTCTTTTTCTCGTTTGCCCTGGTACTGGCTAATAAAGATGGAGCAGATAGTTTTTGCTGTTGAGGATGTTTAGGGTTTTTCCACAGGACTAAACCAATACTGCAGACCAGGATAACTGACGCGGCAAGTTGCAGAAAGGAGTTACTTCGTATAAAAGAGATGTTTGATCTGGCAGGAGCTTGTATCTGTGCTTGCAGGTTAGTCAGCATCAGGCGTTCTATAACTGCTTTTCGGCTTTGACTGAGTACCTTATTGTTTTCCTCATAAGTATTGTACCAGTTTTCAACCTGTTCAATCTCCTGGGGAGTAGCTTTAGCTTCTAAATATTTTTTCAGCAGCTCTTCTGCCAGTTTTTTATCTTCCATCTATTAACCTGTCAGTTAAAATGGAAGATCGTACCGGCGATTTGCGTTAACGTTAGGTTACCTTTATGTTAAAAGAAGAATATGGTCAGATAGGCCAGTCTTTTCCTGATAATTTTTAGTGCTGCGGTAAGCTGATTCTTTACCGTCTGTATAGACAGGTTAAGTTCTTCTGAGATTTCATTATTAGATTTTTCCTGCTTCCTGCTCATCGAAAAGATCTGACGCATCCGCTCCGGAAGCTCTGCTATGGCCTGATCAAGCTCCTGGTTAATCTCTTTGACAGTCAGTCTGTTGGTTGGGGTAAGCGCAGAGGTGTTACCCATCAGGGAAAGCAAATCTTCTGAGTACTTTTCTTTGGTAATATTAGCCCTGAAATAATTGATGACCCGGTATTTTACTGATCCCTGCAGGTAGGCGGCCAGGGATTCCCTGATTTCAAGCGTTTCTCTTTTTTCCCAAAGGGAGATGAAAATATCCTGGGTGATATCTTGCGCAATGTCTTCTGAGCCAATACGTTTGTATGCAGCATCAAAAACGTGCTCCCAGTGTTTCCTGTAAATAATTTCCATTGCAGTTTGATCGCCTTGTTTTAAGGAAGTGATGAGATCCATAGCTGTAGTGGGCATTTAATTTTGGGGCGAAATTAAAGTATTGGTGTTGTCTTAATGTTATGAAAAGAACAACCATTTACATACTGATTATATTATTTTTCTTAAATCCGGTACCAGAGTATGATTGTTATTGTTACTTGCGGTTGACCTGCTGTTGACGGGTCTGGGAAGAGTTGTAATCGGGCTCTACAGTGTAACGAGAAGCCATTGAAAGGGGGTTGGAAGGACCTTGGAAGGACATTGAAAGGACCTTGCGAGGACTTTAGTCCTTCCAACGTCCTTTCAATGGCCCTTCAATACCTTTTAAATGGTCTTTTTGAATATAACTTAAACGTAGGAACAAGGGTTGGATACTAATTCTGATGCATAAGAATGCAAGAGAAATTCGGGGTGAAGGAGCGGCCTGACATTAGGCTGCCTTATGGAAAAAGTTATCTTTGTATAGGCATATCATGGAAAAGAAAAGCAAACATATTCCTGTGAACAGATTACCTTCCGGAATCAGAGAAGGAATATTTATTGGAAGAATATTGTTTGATGGGCTCCCTGGTGCCAAAGAAGTGGAGCGGCCCCACCGGGACAACGGGCATTTATTCATTTTACAGGAAAAGGGAACAACACATCTTGAAATTGACTTTCAAAAATATAGTATAGCAGCCTCGTCTCTTATTTACATACACCCTGATCAGATACACCGTGTGATCGCATTTGAAGATGCAACGGTTACCAGCTGGATAATCACCAGCGAAAACCTGCAGCAGGAAAACCTGGATTTGCTGGCAGACCTCACACCTGTGAACGCTTTGTCTTTAAAAACGGAGACTTTCTCTATGATTTTAAAAACAGCGTCACTCTGCATACAATTTTCTGAAAGGAAACAAGAGAAGCTGTTTAATTCTATTCTAAAAGAAAGTTGTAATACCCTGGTCACTTTAGTCATATCTCAGTATCTGGCTCAATCTAAAAACACTGATAGCCATTCACGTTTCGAGCTCATCACCAAATCGTTCAAATCCTTATTAGAACGTGATTTTGCAAAGATAAAAAGTCCGGGTGCCTATGCTGAATGTCTGAATATATCTACTCCTTATCTGAATGAATGTGTCAAAACCGTAACCGGAAATCCCGTCTCATTCCTCATACAGCAGCGTGTTATTCTGGAAGCCAAACGTCTGCTTTGTTATTCTGATAAATCCATAAAGGAGATTGCAGCCGAACTCGGCTATGATGATTATTCTTATTTTACACGGTTATTTGTTAAAGTTACAGGGATGACACCTTTAAATTTCCGGGCTAAAAACCTCGATTAGTCCTGTATTCACTGCGTATCCGCATTGTTTACGCCTGATATAAGATGTTCCTTTGTCTCATTCAAAGAGATAAGAAAATGGAAACATCAAAAGCAATAAATCTATTACAAAATAAAGAAGTAGCTATCGTAGGTGGTGGCCCGGGTGGTTTAACACTGGCCAGGCTTTTACAGCTCAAAGGTGCAAATGTGAAGGTCTATGAAAGGGATTTTAGCAAAGACGCACGTGTGCAGGGTGCAATCGTTGATCTGCATTTTGAATCAGGTCTGAAAGTTATTGCAGCTGCAGATTTGATGGATGCTTTTAAAGCGAATTACATGACCGGGGCTGACCAGTACCGTATGCTTGATCAGGATGGGAATGTTCTTCTGGATGAACATAGTCAAGTCTCTGAACTTGGTTTTGGCGACGAACACTTTAGACCAGAGATTGACAGAGGGGCGTTAAGGAACATTCTGATAGCCGCTCTTTTGCCGGATACCGTTGTTTGGGATAGTCAGTTTGTAAGCATGGCACAGGTCAGTGATGGCTGGGAACTCCGGTTTAAAAATGGCAAAACAGCTACTGCAGCCCTGGTTATCGGGGCAGAAGGGTACCGCTCAGAAATCCGTTCTTATGTGACAGATATTAAAGCGCTGTATTCGGGGGCAACCATTATCCAGGGTGAAATAGATGATCCGCAAAAAGAATGTCCTGAAATTTATGCATTGGTTGAAAACGCTAATCTGATTGCAATGGGTATTGGAAAAACTATCTCCGTGCAGCCAAGGGGAGATGGGGGGCTAACGTTTTATGCTTCCTCTCTTTATCCCGAAAACTGGATCAAAACCAGTGGGATAGATTTCAATAACGCGGAAGAAGTATATGCTTATTTAATTAAATATTATGAAGATTGGAACCCCATATTTTTTACGCTTTTTAAGGCAGGCAGCCATTTTGTACCAAGGCCGTTAAATTATTTTCCTTTAGACCAGGATTGGGATACCAAACCAAACCTTACATTGATGGGAGATGCAGCGCATCTGATGCCTCCTTCGGGCGAGGGGGTGAATACGGCCATGCTGGATGCTTTGGATTTAAGTGAATGTCTTACCAGTGGTGAGTTTCAGGATTTACATAGCGCTATTGCAGCATACGAAAAAAGAATGCGGGCAAGAGCAGTTATATTAGGGAAGGAAGCAGTGGAGGGCATCAAAGATTTTGCTTCTCCTTCTGAAGAATCAATTCAAAAGTTAATTCTACAGTTTAGCCCAAACGAATTGTCAAATGATGCGTAAAAGCATCCGCAATTAAATTCTGACTTTGACTGGTATATACGTTTCGGGCTAATTTAAACAGGTTGTTTTCCTGGTATGAAAATTGATTGTTGATATCTGCCTATTTTTAAGGAGAAAGTTAATTTTTATTTGATAAATTTGGATCTATAAACAATCAGATATGTTCGCTAAAGAAGTCTACCAGGAAAGAAGAAATAAGCTTAAGTCAGTGATTGGTGAAGGGATTATCCTTTTGCCGGGAAATGAGGAAAGCGGAATGAATTTCAGGGATAACACTTATCATTTTCGTCAGGATAGTTGTTTCCTGTATTTTACAGGGATCAGCAGGCCGGGGCTTTGCCTTATAATTGATATTGATAATGATCAGGAGATTTTATTTGGAGATGAACTTACGGTAGATGATATTGTCTGGACTGGTGCATTGGAGACTATCGAAGCACAGGCTGAAAAAGCCGGGATTCCTTTTACAAGAAAGAGAACGGAAGTCATCAATGCTTTGACAGGAAACAGAAAAGTTCATTTTCTGCCGGTTTACAGAGCGGAAACTTCTATGAAACTGATAGATTGGGGGCTGACAGGGCAACCTTCTGTTGAGCTGATTAAGGCGATTGTGGCACAGCGTTCCATCAAAAGTGAACAGGAAATCCAGGAAATTGAGAAGGCCATTGGAATTAGTGTGCAGATGCAGTTAAAAGCGCAGGAAATTGCCCGCCCGGGGATGACTGAAAATGCAATTGCAGGTCAGTTACAGGCGGTAGCTATGGCGAATGGAGGCCAGCTTTCTTTTCCGAGTATTCTTACCGTCAACGGAGAGATTTTGCATAACCATGCAAGCAATACCGTTTTGAAAGACGGACAAATGGTTTTATGTGATTGCGGTGCAGAGAATGAGATGTTTTATGCAGGTGATTTAACACGTACTTTCCCGGTTGGTAAATCTTTCACGCCATTGCAGCAGGATGTTTATAATATTGTTCTGCATGCACAATTAAAAGCTGCCGAAGCACTTAAACCAGGAATTTTGTTTAAAGATGTGCATCTGCTTGCCTGTGAACATCTGGTACAGGGCTTATCTGATTTAGGTTTAATGAAGGGTGATCCGAAACAGGCTGTTGCTGAAGGTGCACATACTTTGTTTTTCCAATGTGGTCTTGGTCATATGATGGGGCTTGACGTACATGATATGGAAAACCTGGGTGAAGAATATGTAGGCTATACCGCCGAACTGAAAAAGAGTAAGGATTTTGGTTTGAAATCTCTTCGTTTAGGAAAAGCCCTTGAACCGGGTTTTGTTGTTACGGTAGAACCTGGATTATATTTTATCCCGGTACTGATAGACTCCTGGTCTGCTGAAAATAAACATGCTGAATTTATTAATTATGATAAGGTAAAGCAATTCAGAGATTTTGGCGGGATAAGAATTGAAGATGATTTCCTGATTAGCACAGCGGGAAGCCGTCTTTTAGGCCCCCCGCTGATCAAGAATTTAGCCGATGTTCATGCTAACCGATAGGCGTTAAAATAGCGGTATAACCGCCGCCGGCAGCCATATCGATATGAAGCGTTTCTCCGGCAATAACTTCTTTACTGATGAGCTGATAGTCGGCAGCATGTTTGCCGGCATTAATTCCATCTTTTAAGATTTCGATCTTATACTTTTTTCCCTCAAGGAAAGTCAGGGGGATATCAAAACCCCTGGCATCCCAATTGGTCATCCCACCTATATACCAGTTATTTCCATTTTTACGGGCAACAACTGCATATTCTGATATTTTGCCTTCCAGTGCAATTGTTTTATCCCAGACAGTTGGAAAACGGGCTATATAATGTGTGTATACTGGTTCTCTTAAATAATTGGAAGGATTATCACAAAACATTTGCAGCGGGCCATCATACAATACATACATGGAGGCCTGGTGAGCCCTTGTCCCTCTGCTCATTGGTGAAGTCATACTGATATGAAATTCATCTTTATTGCTGTTCAGCATTGCGCCGGGTGTATAATCCATTGGCCCTGCTACCATTCTTGTAAAAGGCAGGGTTGTATTGTGAACCGGAGTAATCGTTTCTTCCCATTTATTGTTTTCCATTCCTTTGACTCCTTCATAGTTGATGACGTTAGGATACTGGCGGTTTAATCCCACTGGTTTATAAGCTCCATGGAAGTCGATCAGTAATTTGCGTTTGGCAGTTTCCTGAGCTGCTCTTTCATAAAAATTAACCATGTATTGATCTGCCCTGGCCATGAAATCTACTTTCACTCCTTTCACGCCCCATTTCACATATTGGTCAAGAATGGCATCCATATGCTGGTCCAGAGGTTTCCAGAGGGCCCATAAGATTACGCCTACTTTTTTTGTTGTTGCATATTTAACGAGTTCTTCGATGTTGAGCTGCGGATTTGGTGCTAAAAGATCGGTCGTTGTGCGTGACCAGCCCTCATCCAGAATGATATACTCCAGACCGTAGGCTGCAGCAAAATCTACATAGTATTTATAGGTTTCGGTATTGATACCCGCTTTGAAATTAACACCATAAATGTTGTTATCATTCCACCAGTCCCAGGCTACCTTACCTGGTTTGATCCATTCTGTACTGGTTAGTATGTTGGGTTTTGCGAGCTTATAAACCATTTCATTTTCCAGTAACCCTTTATCCGAAGGACTGATAATAATTGTTCTCCAGGGAAAAGTTCTGTTTCCTGTTGTTTTAGCGTGATATTCTGCTTTTTTAACTATAATTTCTGCACGGTCTGAATTAGGTTTAGGTGTAGCTTCGAGGATAACTTTAGGAAAACGGCCTGTCAGTGTTTTGGTACCTGTTCCATATAAAAACAGATTTGGGTAATCATGAAGATCGGCTTCGGTAATCACCATTTTAGTGCCTGCAGGCGTAGCTATATACAACGGCAGATAACCATATTGTTCTTCGGGAATCTCTTCGAGTTTCGTCGGTTTGAAGTCGGCTTCATAATGTGATTGCAGTTCTGGGTTATTCTCTTTAGGAAGATAGATCCGGCAATTTTCATTGAAGTTGAAGGTTACTTCTTCATAATTGACTTCAATAGGCTGAGGGCCTAATTCAGTGACGAAGCGATAGGCTACACCATCGTTATAGGCTCTGAACTCTAAGCCATAATTACCCTTCATCACGAGTTTAAGTTCATTATAAACTTCCGGGATTAATTTATTACGGACAGGAATAATAGAAACGATAGTCTGATTGACAGATTTACTGACCGTTTTTGAAACAACGGGTACAATACCCGGGTTTTTGCCGTCCTTTAAGATCATGCTCATTGCACTGGGATTAAGCAGGATCTCCTGATCTTTCAAGACTGACCAGGTAATGTTTTTGCCAACCGATATTTTGACAGTGATTTTTTTATCGGGTGAGGTTAAAGTGTAGTCTTTTGCGAAGGCTGCGGTTTGAATAAGCAGGGCAAAACATAAAATTTTGATTGTTTTAGACATGGTGAAATTGGTTGTTTACAGGCTGTAAAGGTTTAGATTCGCTTTTGGTTTTTGCTAAAACCTATTAACGTATTTGGTTGATAGTTAGATAAATATAGTTATTTATCAGGTTTGACCAAATGTTTTGATTAACCTTGAAATGAGTTCGTATTTCGCTGATAAGTAAGTGTATATAAAAGAAATCCGGGCTATTGTTATGTTCAGAACAATCTCCTAACTTAGATTTGCTTAAACGTTTTACCTTTTTAAGAATTGAAAAGGTTTAACCGCAGAGTAACCAAATAATTAAACAACAATTAATCATCTACCAAATTAATTAGTATGAACACAAAATTCAATGCAATCTTAAAAAAGACTGCAATCACTTCGGTGAGTCTTGTTCTTTTAATGGCATCGGCCTGTAAAAAAGATCAATCAGCAATTTCAAATTCAGATCAAAGTCTTTCTGGAGCTAAAACAGAAGCAATTGGTCAGGCAGGCCCGCTTGGGGTTTGTTACGTCGAAGTCAACAGCAATGACATGTTAGAAGTTGGCAAGTATAAATTAGCTAATGGTAAGCAATTATTTGATATCGGGATTATTTTCGCTGCCAATATCAATTACAATACCACCACAAAAAAGGCAGAGCTATTTTTCAATCCGCAAGTAACTAATGTATTAAACAATAAGGCCACTAAAATTAAACCACTTCAGGATAAAGGGATTAAAGTTATGCTTTCTGTTTTAGGAAATCACCAGGGTGCTGGTTTCGCTAATTTCCCTAATCAGGCTGCTGCACAAGAATTTGCACAGCAATTAAGCAATGCGGTAACCACTTACGGACTGGATGGTATTGACTTTGATGATGAGTATTCAGAATATGGTAACAATGGAACGGGGCAGCCAAACTCAAGTTCTTTTGTATACCTGGTTACAGCGTTACGTCAGTTAATGCCTAACAAAATCATATCATTCTATAACATTGGCCCATCAGC
The DNA here is from genome assembly GCF_014200605.1 of Pedobacter cryoconitis. Lineage (GTDB taxonomy): Bacteria > Bacteroidota > Bacteroidia > Sphingobacteriales > Sphingobacteriaceae > Pedobacter > Pedobacter cryoconitis_B. The sequence continues at coordinate 602,567 of NZ_JACHCE010000002.1, forward strand.
TTCTAACTTATCTTATAATGGCGTAACAGTAGGTTCTAAAGTGAACTATGCATGGAACCCTTACTATGGAACTTATTCCGTACCTAATATCCCGGGTTTGACTAAAAGCCAGTTAGGCCCTGCGGCTACAGACATTATGGCAACGAGTGTTTCGACTGCAACTACTAATGCTACAAAAACTGTGAATGATGGTTATGGCGTTTACTTATATTATAATTTGACAAGTACTAATAAAGCTACTTATTTATCAAGTATCTCCAAAGCACTTTATGGTGGTCAGGCTACAACTTATACACCATAATACTAAATAATTACACACCAATGAATGAGGGGGCGCCAAAAGCGCTCCTTTTTTTATTCGGTTTAACCGGTTCCCGCCGGTAGGTTAACAGGGAATCCTGAACCAGCATAAAATCCTGTTATTAAAATATACTTGTTTATATTTATGTTCTGTCAAAAAACGAATTGTTTAAAACAAATCGGGCCTGGTGATCGTAGTAAATTATAACAATAAATACTTAGAAATGGATTCAAATCTTAACATTGAAGAATTAGCTATTAACACTGTACGTACATTATCAATTGATGCCGTACAGAAAGCGAACTCCGGGCATCCGGGTATGCCTATGGGTGCTGCACCAATGGGACATGTTTTGTATGCTCATTATATGAAGTATAACCCTAAAAACCCGGATTGGGCAAACAGGGATAGATTTATCTTGTCGGCGGGACATGGCTGTATGTTACAATACAGTTTATTGCACCTGACTGGTTTTAATGTAACTATTGATGACCTTAAGAATTTCCGCCAGTTAAACAGTAAAACTGCAGGTCACCCTGAATACGGTTTGATTGATGGTGTTGATGTAACTACCGGTCCGTTAGGGCAGGGTTTTGCAAATGGGGTAGGTTTTGCAATTGCGCAAAAGCATCTGGCATCCAGATTCAACAGACCGGGTTTTGACTTGTTTGATTATAAAATCTATGCGATATGCAGTGATGGTGATATGATGGAGGGCGTAACTTCCGAAGCTGCTTCTTTAGCAGGCCACCTGGAGCTGGGCAATATGATTTATCTATATGATGATAACCATATCTCTATTGAAGGAGATACCGATATTGCTTTTACAGAGGATGTAACCAAACGTTTTGAAGCTTATAACTGGCATGTACAGGAAGTTAGTGATGGGAATGATATTACCGCAATTATCAATGCAGTAAGAAATGCGAAAGCAGAGATCCACCGCCCGTCCTTAATTAAAGTCCGTACACAAATCGCTTACGGCAGTCCGAATAAGGCAAATACATCCGGCTCTCATGGTTCTCCGCTAGGTGCTGATGAGATCAGGTTAGTTAAAGAATTTTTTGGTTTTGATCCTGATAAATCCTTCTTCGTTCCGAAGGAAGTTGATGAATATTATCAGGCTGCTGGTCAAAAAGGAACAGAGGCCAATCAAAAATGGGATGAGCTTTTTGCCCAGTATAAAACTAAATATCCTGAACTTGCCGAAGCTTATGAGCAGGCGCATCATGGAGAATTACCAAAAGACTGGAAAAAAACATTGCCGGTGTTTGCCCCATCAAAAGATAAAATGGCTACCCGTCAGGCCTCAGGAAAAGTACTGAATGCAATTGCTGCCAGTTTACCAGGTCTGATAGGAGGATCTGCGGATTTGGCCCCATCAACTGATACCAACCTTAAAGAGTATACTTCTTTCACTCCCGAAGACCGCACCGGGCGTAACTTCCACTTTGGTATCCGTGAGCATGCCATGGGTTCTGCCCTTGTAGGTATGGCCTTAACTAAAGGTGTTATACCTTTTGGAGCAACGTTTCTGATGTTTTCAGAGTACATGCGTCCGCCAATCCGTTTGGCAGCCATCATGAAAATCAGGCCTATCTTTGTATATACCCATGATAGTATTGGCCTTGGAGAGGATGGTACCACACATCAGCCTGTGGAGCAATTGATTTCTCTGCGCTCCATCCCAAATATTACTTTGATTCGTCCTGCCGACGCCAATGAAACTGCGCAGGCATGGCGTGTAGCTTTGGAGCATAAAGACGGGCCTGTAGCCCTGGTATTTACCAGACAAGGTTTGCCTGTACTGGACCAGGAGAAATATGGAAAAGCAGAAAACCTTGAAAAAGGTGCTTACATCCTGTCCGAAGCCGAAGGGAAGACTGCAGAATTAATTCTGATTGCTACCGGTTCTGAAGTAGCCCTGATTCTTGATGCACAAGCCAAACTAAAAGAAGAGGGAATAGCGGCCCGTGTAGTAAGTATGCCATCCTGGGAACTTTTTGAAAAACAAGATGCAGCCTACAAAGAAAAAGTTTTCCCGAAAGCGATCCGTAAACGTCTTGCCGTAGAAACCGGTTCCCCATTGGGCTGGCATAAATACGTAACTGACGAAGGAGATATCATAGCGATGCATACTTTCGGAGAATCTGCACCAGCAGAAGAACTTTACAAAGTATTCGGTTTTACAATCGATAACGTCGTTACAAAATCTAAAGCGTTATTGGGTAAATAGTAGTATTGATTCAAAAGTAAAAATACAAGCCCCTTCAACACAAATTGAAGGGGCTTGTATTTAAAACTGATAATAAAATGGACATAAAACAGGAACATGTCCATTTTTCTTTAAAATCTGAACATGTTACCCAAAATACTAATCTAAGTGGTTTAGTCTCTCCAAAGGTTCTTTCAAAAAAATGTTCCTGCAAAGGATATTCTTTCAAAAGTGTTTCCTTCAAAAAAATGTTCCTGTAAAGGATATTCCTTCAAAAGTACCAATCCAACAAATAACATCATAACCTCCATCTAACCACCATACCCATCCGTGGATAATGAAATAAAAATTTATGCTAACATGATGGCATAGCATGGCCGTTGCCCCGAAGGGCAAAAGGAAATGCAGCCAGAATGTAGCATAAATTTTTATTTCAGGAGGAACTTACTGATCCCACCACACCCTCGAAGTCAGCAAATCGCCCCCTGGCAACCTTGCTACAGCGGCCTTATAATTATCCGTATTATTTAATACCTCTGTCGATAAATAAATCAGTCTTCTGGGAATCGTTCCATTGGTTACATTTCCAGGGTAATTAACAGGTGTTAGTCTCGGATAGCCCGATCTTTTCCAATTCAGCCAGCTCTCAATAAAGTTAAAATAAGTACCTGTAGTGACCCAATACTGCGTATTAATCATTTCAAAAGCCTTCTCATTACTGGATTCATCAAGCGGATGCTTCGTCACATAATCATTAATCACTGCATCCGGGATTTCCGCCAGTTTATCCAATTGTCCCATTCCTTTTAGTGCACCACGTAACCCATTTGCATAATGTCCGGCTGCGGTGCCCGGAATATTCCATCCTCTGACTTTAGCTTCAGCCATTAAAAACTCTGTTTCCGCGTAAGTCATGACAAAATTAGGCCCTCCAAGTTTCAGATAAACAGAAGTTCTGGGTCTTGAATATTTTCCAAGCGGTGCAAAATCGGCACCTGTGCCTGTGCCGCCGGGATAGCCTGCGTATTTGCTGATATCATATGCGCCACCTGATAAATCATAGCCATTAGGTAAGCCAATCTGAACTGCAGGATCAATATTTCCAGTAAGGTTCTCATTGATATTATTTGCCAGTCCATTTTGCGGAACCTCGGCAATTACACCCAGCCTGGGGTCATTGGTTTTTCTTAATTCGTCAATTAAAGTCTGACTCCATCTTACCTCCCTGTAATCAGATACTGTTCGCAAAGCCAGAGAAGTACCGTTCTGGCCATCCAGATTTGATTCATCAGTCATAACCAGTGTATTATCACTAATATCAGAAAACAACCCTGCTGCTGCAGCTTTCTCTACCCAGGGCCTGGCTTTGTCGGGTGCGACCTTCGTTAAACGCATCGCAACCCTTAACATAAGTGCATATCCGAATTTCTTCCATTTGATGATATCACCCTGATAAAAAAGATCGGCTGTGGGTTTCGGTTTTGCAGGGTCTAAACCATTAATTGCCTTATCCAGATCGGTCAGCATTGAATTATAAATATCCTCCTGTTTATCGTATACCGGGTATTTAATTCCATCCCTTGCTTTCGAAGCCTGTGAATAGGGCACATCTCCATAAGTATCTGTGATCCTTTGTAAGATTAATACGAACATAATATCGCCGATATTAATCAGGTTTGAATATTTAACAGGGTCATTTTGTTTAGCCAGGCGCTGCATTTCTCTGATGGTAGAAGCATCGGCATAGCCTTCCTCAAATATTCTGCCCTGATAATCTGTAAAACTACCTGCGTTTACATATTTATCTCCATTATTATAATATAAATAAGTAGAGGCCAGGAGCTGCATCATCGTACTTTGATAAAGTAATTGATAATAACCTTTATTAGAAGATTTGAACTGGGCTGTAGAAAGCAGTTCATCCGGATTGTAAGATTCTCCGGGTGACTTTGTCGGGTCTGTATTGATTTTATCCAGTTGTGCTTTGCTGCAGCCAAATTCAGTAACTATTAACAAACTTAGCAGGAGTGTGCAAATCTTCTTCATTATTTCTTTGAGGGTTGAAATTTGAAATTGACGTTGATACCGAATGTCCGGACAGCAGGAAAAGAGGCGCCTTCTATACCCGCATAATTCAGGCTGGAAGCAAATTCTGATTCCGGATCAATGTTTTTAGTGTATTTAACCAGTGTAAATAAATTTCTGGATACCAGATCAATAGAAATGGAATTGAAAGGTGTTCTTTTTAATTGATGCGCGGGGATAGTATAACCTAAAGTAACCTGTCTCAGTTTGATGAAGCTACCGTTCAATACAGATAATGCTGAAATATTGGTTGCTAGCTGAGGATAATAATTATAAGCAGGTACATTGGTTGTATTTATTGTGCCATCAGGGTGTACGCCTGCTGCTACTATACCGGTCTCTCTGCCTTCGAGCGTAGCTTTATTCAAGCCAAACACATAAGAATAGTTTTCTGTGGCTGATAAAATCTTATTTCCATATTTGAAGTCAATCTGCATGGAGAAGCTGAAGTTCTTATAGTAAAAATTGTTACTAAACCCACCATAGACATTGGGCAGCGTACTGCCCATAGGTTTTAAATCTCCACGTACCGGAATACCGTCAGAACCGATAATTATATTTCCCTTTGCATCCCTTAAATAATCATAAGCCATAATCTGGGTAACCGGTTTTCCAACTACCATCGCTGTATATGCATTTAATGGTCTGTAAGTACCTGCTAATGCATATTGACTGGAGCCGTCAATTGATAATAGCCGGTTATCAATATGACTGATATTGAAGCCTGTCCGCCATTTGAAATTCTTATGGTCAATGACTATACCCTGTAAAAGTACTTCAACACCCGAATTACGGGTCTTTCCTAAATTAACATAGGCAGAAGTAAAACCAGAGGTGACAGACTGTTTTGCATTAATAATTTCATTATGAGTAATGCGGTGGAAATAAGTAAGATCAAAAAAGAGACGGTTATTGAACATTTTTAAATTAATTCCCGTTTCAAATTCATTCAATGTAAAAGGTCTGAGGTTATAATTAGGCAGATCTCTGGAAAAATTACCAAGAGGAACCCCATTGACATCACTTGTCGTATAATAATAAGTTTGCGTGGTATAAGGCTGTATCGGTTCTCCACTGGTTTTTGCAAAACTGGCTCTCAATTTACCATAATTCAGCCCCGTTAGTTTCAATAGATCGGAGAAGACGAAACTAGCTGAAACACCCGGAACAAATATACCACGGTTGTTTTGGGGCAGGGTAGAGTAGACGTCATATCTACCGGTTGCAGAAAGATTCAAATAGTTTTTATAGCTCAGATCTGCGGTGTAATAAGCTGATTCTGTGACGATTTTAGCATAAGTATTGTTTTTAATTATAGTCACAAGATTTGAAGGTGTATACACATAGGGGATGATAAATCTTGATCCCATCAGCCCATCCGATTCTGCTAATCTCTTTCGGAAATTCGTTCCAACAGAAACATCAAGCTTAAGATCCTGAGTCAGGTTTCTGTTGGCAGCCAACAAGAAATCACTGTTTAATTCTGATATTCTGGATTTTTTCAGCGTATTGATACCCCCTTCTCCATTTACAGAAAATGCTGCACCAGTTGGTATAACACCTAGTATATTGTCATTGCTTACATCATAACCCAGCCTGGCCTGAAGATAAATCCAGTCACTAAACTTATACTTAGCAGAAGCAGATGAAATAAAACGATTGCGGCTAGAATAATCTGCCTGTTTATTCAGAACGAAATAGGGATTAGTTTTATATTCATCATCGTTCCACGGGGTTTCGGCACCTGTATTAAGATTATAACCAGGGGCTAAAATGGCCTGGTTAATATTTGTAGCTAATGCAGCAATGCCATAATTTGCATTTAAAGGGCCGTCACTCAGGTAAGATCTGTTTTTATTATACTCACGAATATAATTTCCGTTAAAGGTGACGCTTAGTTTTTTTGTCAGGTCATGTGTAGTGTAAAGGTTGACAGTTTTCCGGTCTAGACTACCATTTCTGATAATAGACTGCTGATTTAGATTGGAGGCCGATAAATGAATACTTCCCTTTTGTCCGCCATGACTTATCGAAACGGTATTTGTAAATGCAGGGGCCGTTCTGTAGAATTTCTGAATATTATCTTTTACTGCCGAATAGGGGTATTTATTGCCATCAAACTGAATTACAGGCTGGTCATCGAGCTTTTCTCCCCAACTGTACAAACCAGAGGCCACGGCTGCGGCAACAGTTTCTGGTCTGTGATTCTGTGTGCCCTGACCATATACATATTGAAAATCTGTATTGTTAACCGCTTTATCAAAAGATAGATTAGTATTATATTCTATGGCTGTACCTGAGTTTTTTCCTGCGCTTTTAATTGTAATCAGAATTACACCATTTGCTGCACGTGCCCCATATAATGCTGAAGCTGCGGAGCCTTTCAAAACAGTAATTGTCTCTACATCATCCGGATTGATATTGCTAATTCCGTCTCCATAATCTGCACCCCCGTATTCATTTGCGCTTCCACGCTGGGTATTGTCAATGGGAACTCCATTAACCACAAACAATGGAGAACCGGCAGTCATACTTGCTGCCCCGCGTAATAATATTCTTGCGGATGAACCTGGTCCGCCATTTACGCCACTGATATTTAAACCTGCTACCTGGCCTTCCAGTGCATAAACAATATTTGATTCTCTGGCTTTGGTTAAAGAATAGCCATCAATGGCAGAAATAGCATAGCCGATTTTACGTTCTTCTTTGGGAATATTTAAAGCAGTAATCAATACTTCGTCCAGGTCATTTTTTAAAGGGTGCAAAGAGATTTCAACAGCAAGGTTTTCTTTGACAGGAAATTCGCGGTGCTGATAACCTACCTGGCTTAATACAAGAATAGCGTTTGGGGCTGCGGGAATAGAAAACTCACCTTTAGCATCTGTTTTTGTGCTGAAGCGCGTACCCCGGACCTTAACTGATGTTCTTGCTATAGGAATAGAATTTTCATCTGTTATTTTTCCTTTAACTAACCGGATGGCCCGGTCTTCTGCGAGTGGCCTGATTGCAATCAGGTTATTCTCTAATAATTTGTAGGTAAAAGCAGTGCCTTGCAGGAGCTGGTCCAATACCGCAAAAACCTCTTTATCCTTAACTTTAATAGTTATTTTTTTTGTGGGTATTTGAGCCTGACTATAAATGAAATGATAAGACGTCTGATTTTGTATGGCATCAATGATCTTCTCAAAACCTACGGATTTTAATTTCAGAGTTACCTTTGTTTGTGAATAGGCATTCAGGGTAATCTGCAGCGCAAAAAAAATCAGCAGTTTTACTACGGTCTTCATCTATAACATTTACGCTTTTGTAACCCATATCGCTTTAGCGAGATTATTTTACAGCGTAAAGATAGATAGTTTTTCCTTGTATTTTATATTGAAAGGGGGTAATGACCTGTAATGCTTTTAAGGCTTCTGATAAAGTCTCTTTTTCAAATTCTCCGGTAAAACTGGCATCTTTCAGTTTGTCGGATTCAAAGACGAAGCTGACATCGTACCATCTGGCTAAACGCAGGCTTAACAGAGAGAAATTTTCATTTTTGAACAAGAGTTTGTTATTCATCCATGAGGTTTCAAGAATGGCATTTTTATCATCTTTATAATAAGTCATTGGCCTGATACTGTATATATCTCCATTCAAGTGTTCTGCACTGCTGTCTGCTGCATGAATTAAAGTGAATTTCTCTGCAGGGTTAAGCAGGATATGTTTTGCTGGTCTCTTGTTTAGTGTGATTTCTACTTTCCCTCTCAGCAAGGTAGTTTCAGTTGCCTGTTCATCATCATATGATTTCACGTCAAAAGCAGTCCCCAAAACTTTTATACTGATGTTTTTAGTATGTACAATAAAAGGATGCTGATGATCTTTGGCGACATCAAAAAAGGCTTCCCCACTTAAATAGACTTCTCTTGTCCCCCCTTTAAAGGAAGCGGGATATTTAATTTCACTTGCGGCATTCAGAGTGACTTTACTTCCATCGGCAAGAACCAGTGTGGAAGTTTGTCTGCCTGGTGTATATGTTTTTTTCCAGGCTATAGCCGTGGTTTTATCTGACAGGCTATTTGATTTGAAAAACTGATAGGCGAAGAATGTACAAAGTCCAAAAATGAAAATAGCAGCAATACGGTACCATTGTCCGAATGTTCGAACAACTGGTTTTGAATTAAAAATCGGTTTAGGTTCGGTCCCAACAACATTGATTCTTTCTTTTATTTGCCGAAAAATGAAATCCATATTTTCGTAAGGACGATCTTGTTGCTTAAAATAAATGATTAAAGATTCATATTCACGTCTGTAATCTTCATTTTCTGCAAGTATTGCCATAAAATGCTGATCGTCATGGGCAGAGATCTCTCCCGATAATTTTTCGCTAAGTAATTCAGTGAATCTCTGATCAGTCATTGGACATTATTTATACTTTGTATAGAGTAGTACCCTTTTTTGTTAAAATTGCTTACAAGAATTGAAAAATATGTAAAAAAAATATTAAAACTATTAAATTAAGTGTATTATCGCTCTTCGCGTCCTTTGTATAAATATGGTGATAAGCTTTGAGACTTATTCTTAATTTGTCTATTGCCCTGAATAATTGTGTTTGTACTGTTCTTGGTGAGATTTCCAGAATTTCTGCCACTTCCTTATATTTCATGCCATTTTCTTTAATCAGCTTAAAAATAATCCGGGCTTGTTGCGGAAGTTTGTTGATCGCCTGGTCTAATTTATAATGCAGCTCTTTATTTTCCAGCTCCTTTTCAGGATCTGCATGGTGCATAAATTGAAACTCATTGGATGGCTCTATTTCTACCAGGTGAACATTGGCATTTTTCTTAATATATTTCAGAGATTGATTCCTGACCGCAGTAAAAAGATAAGTTTCAAGATTGAGAATTACCGTTTCTGCCTTCCTGTTTTCCCAGCAGCGCACAAGAATATCAGAAATAATCTCTTCGGCTACTTCTTTTTTTCCTACATAATAAATGCAGAATTTGATCAGCCTGTTGAATAAAAGATAGTATAAAGCTTCGAAAGCTTTAACGTCGTCTTCCACGCAAATCTTTGTCCATAAGGGAGATAAGTCAGGTTTCAAGGCCTCTTGGAATTAATAACAGTTATAAGAATTGGCAAGATAAATAATTAAAATAATAAATCGATGATTGTTTAAACGCTTGCTAATTCGATTTTATTTAATAAAAAGTGATTTTCTTGTAGGCAATTATTACTTAAAAGGGGTCTCTCCCTTAACATGTATTTTTTTTAGGAAGATATATGAGGTGCCTTCATCGGTTTTTGAGGGCAAAAGAGCTAACCAAAATATTTAACTGTAATCAGCAAAAATGAAAAAAACATTACAATTGACGTGTTTACTACTTTACGCTTCGTCGCATGCTTTTGCAACGGTAAAGTCAGATCATCCTAAACTATTAACTCCTTTAATGAATATTCCAGGTTTCTCTGCAGCCGATCAGGTGAAGGGAACGGTGCGTGATGCTACTGGAACTACTTTACCAGGAGTGTCGGTTCAAGTAAAAGGGACTAAGCTGGTTACGCAAACGAATGCGTCCGGACAATATGGTATAGCCGCTAAAGCAGGCGATATCCTTGTTTTCTCTTATATAGGGTATGATAAGCAAGAAATCACAGTTGGTAGTCAGACTACTGTTGATGTGGTATTGAAATCTAACACACAAGAATTGAATACGGTAGTGGTAACGGCTTTGGGTATCAAAAGAACAAGCCGTTCAACAACTTATTCTACACAACAGGTTGACGGTGACGAGCTGACCAGAGCAAAAGATGCCAACTTAGTGAACTCACTAAACGGTAAAGTTGCAGGTTTAACGATCTCACGCAGTTCATCAGGTGTGGGTGGTTCAGCAAAAGTAATCTTAAGAGGAAGTAAATCAGCTTCTGGTAGTAACCAGGCGCTGTATGTTATTGATGGGGTTCCTATGAATAACAGTATTTCGAGTCAGGCCGTTTCAAGTACAGGAAATGGTGCTTCGACACAACCTAACTCTGCTTACGGCGGAAGTACTTCTTATGATGGTGGTGACCCGATTTCTAACTTAAACCCAGAAGATATTGCGAGTATATCTGTGTTGAAAGGTGGTTCGGCAGCTGCATTATATGGTAGCCAGGCTGCAAACGGTGTAATTATCGTAACTACGAAGTCGGGTGAAGCCGGAAAAGCGAAAGTTAATTTCACTTCGGGTTTCAGTATTGATCAGGCGGCAACGAAACCAGAATTTCAAAATAAATACGGCCAGACTTCGGGAAACTCCAGCCAGAGCTGGGGCCCTGCTATCACCAATGGTCAGGATAATTTAAAGTCGTATTTCAGAACGGGACAAAACTATACGAACTCGATTAGTTTATCTGCAGGTTCAGAAAAATTACAGACTTACTTTTCTTATGCTAACACAACTTCATCAGGCATTCAGCCAGGAAATGAGTTGAGCCGTCATAACGTCAATCTGAAAGAGACAGGAAGTTTCTTCAATGACAAACTGACTATTTCCGGAAACGTAAACTATATCAGACAAAAAATTAATAACTCTCCACTGATTGGTCTTTACTTTAATCCATTGACAGGATTGTATTTATTCCCAAGAGGGCTGGATATTAAACCTTACAAAACCGGATTTGAGCAGCTTGATCCAACAAGAAACCTGAATACACAAAACTGGCCTTTCTTATCGGAAGATATTCAGCAAAATCCATGGTGGATTAACAACAGAAATCAGAATGAGCTGAACAGAGATCGTCTGATGCTGAACGTGAGTGCCAAGTATAAAGTAAACCCATGGTTAGATATTCAGGCCCGTGGAAGTATGGATACTTATACTGATACTTATGATCAGAAAAACTATGCAGGAACTTCGATCACGTTAACGGATAAAAACGGTAGTTATGTATATTCAAACAATAATTCAAGACAGCAATATGCTGACGTTATCGCAAATTTCAATGTTCCGTTAGAACACTTCAAGATCACAGGAACTGTGGGTACAAGTATCCAGGACTTTTATGATAACGGAGTTACTTTTAACTCAGGAAAAGACGGATTAAACATCCCTAATAAATTCGTAATCCAGAATTTTAAAGCATTAAACCCATTAAATTCTGGGAATACATATAACCATAAACAAATACGTTCAGTTTTTGCAAGTGCAAGTGTTGCATTTGATAACTGGATCAACTTAGATGCAACAATACGTACAGACTGGTCTTCGGCTTTAGCTTTTACTACTGGTAATCCTTTTTCTTATCCTTCGGTAGGTATCAACTTTATCATTAACGAAAAACTGAACTTACCACAATGGGTTAGTTTTGCAAAAGTTCGTGGTTCTTATGCACAGGTAGGTAATGATGTACCAAACTATGTAACTAACATTCTGAACTCTTTTGGTGCAGGTGGTGGAATTTCAACGCCAATAAGATCTTCTTTTGTGGATTTAAAACCTGAGCGTACTAACTCTCTTGAATTTGGTACGGAATGGAGGTTCTTCAGCAACCGTTTAAACTTTGACTTTACATTCTATAAAACAAATACCAAAAATCAGTTCTTTACAGCTGACGCTTCTCAGGCTTCGTTGTTTAACCAGTATTATTTCAACGCTGGAAATGTACAGAATAAAGGTATAGAAGTTGTTTTAGGTTATGACATCTTAAACGGAGATGGATTGAAATGGAAAACAACGGTTAACTATTCCATGAACAGAAACAAAATCCTTGCGCTTTCTCCAGAAATCAATGAGTTTACTTTAAGTGGTGCTTCTGGTGCTAACTATGTTTCTAAATTTAAAGTAGGCGGGTCGTTCGGTGATATCTATGGTACTTCACTGAAACGTGATGATCAGGGAAGAGTATTAATCATTGATGGAAAACCTACAGCAGCTGACGGTGGTAATAACACTTTCCTTGGTAATGCAAATCCAAGATGGCAGTTAGGATGGGGTAACACATTCAACTATAAGAATTTCTCTTTGACTTTCTTGCTTGACGGTAAGTTTGGTGGCAAAGTAATGTCTATTACGGAGTCTATGCTGGAACAATATGGTGTAGCTAAAGTTACAGGTGATGCCCGCGATCAGGGTGGTGTTTCTGTGAACGGTGTAGACCAGGCAGGAAACCCTGTTTCTAAAGTAGATGCTCAGAAATGGTACAGTGTTGTAGGTGGTAGAGAAGGTATTTCGAGCGAACACATGTACAGTGCTACAGTGGTACGTATGAGAGAATTATCTTTTGGTTATAATATACCTATGAAACCAGGTTTCATTAAAAACCTGAAGTTATCTGTTACAGGCAGAAACTTATTTTATCTGTACAAGAAAGCTCCGTTTGATCCCGAGTTGAGTATGTCAACTGCAAATGGTCTTTCAGGTGTAGATATCTTTATGCCGCCAGCTTTGCGTAATTATGGCTTCTCTTTAAATGCTAACTTTTAGTAACCAGTTGTTTTTTTAACAATAAGACAAAGAAAATGAAAACGAAATTCAATATATCAATTCCGGCAAACAGGTTGCGCGTAGCAGGCGCGTTATGCCTGGCTGTGTTGACCATTACTTCCTGCAAAAAAAGCTTCGAAAATATTAATACAGATCCTGTAGGTATCTCAGATAAAGAATTAATTGCTGATTATAATGATCTTAAATTCTTCTTTCAGATGGAGCAGAGATCAATTGTTAACTTCTCTGGCGGTGGTGATCCAAACTCTTACCAGGTTCAGCAGAATTTAAATGCTGATAACTTTTCTGGTTACTTTATGTCACCTACTCCATTTAATGGTGGTAATAACAATACCAACTATTTCATGGTTCAGGGCTGGAATGGTGAGGCATTTAAAGTAGGCTATTTAAATATAATGGCTAATGTCAGAAAACTGAAAAACAACGGGATCGACCAGACTTATCCATCAGTTTGGGCGGTATCTCAATTGATCAAAGTTACGGCGATGAGCAGAGTGACCGATATCTATGGTCCTATTCCTTACAGTACTGTAGGTTTAAAGGTGAATAACCCTTATGATAGCCAGAAAGATGTTTATTATCAGTTCTTCACTGAACTGGATGATGCGCAGAAGAAAATTAACGACTTCGTATCAACAGGTAAAACTCTTCCTTTTAGCTTTAGTGATTTTGATTTAGTATACAATGGAAACCTGGCTACCTGGTTAAAATATGCAAACTCTTTACGTTTGAGGTTAGCGATGCGCCTGGTCAAAGTTGATCCTGGAAAAGCTCAGTTAGAAGGGGAGAAAGCAATGAATCCTGCAAATGGAGGATTGTTAACTTCTCCTGCAGATAATATGGCAGTTAAAGTTCTTGGTGTAGGGTTCAGCAATCCATTGGTATTTATCTCTCAGGATTGGGGAGATACAAGAATGGGTGCTGCAATTGAATCTTACTTATCAGGTTATGCAGATCCAAGATTACCAAAGTATTTTGATAAGTCTACGGATAAGAACTTAGGCGGACAATATAAAGGAATCCGTATCGGTACAAATATTGTTTCCAAAGATGACTATGTTGGTTATTCTGGTTTGAATGTGAGCAATGGAACACCGACCTTCTCGAAATCAAGCCCTGTTCAGTTAATGACAGCTGCAGAGGTTTATTTCTTACGTGCTGAAGCTGCCCTGAGAGGGTGGGCTAATGCAGGTGGAAGTGCTCAAAGCTTATATGAACTAGGTATCACAACTTCATTTCAGCAATATGGTCTGGGTGATGCGAGTACTTATATCAATAATGCTACGAATGTTCCTGCAGCTTATGTTGATCCTAAGAATGCAGTAAACAATGCGCCTTCACCAACTTCTATTACCGTGAAATGGGATGGCAGTGCTACCAATGAGCAAAACCTGGAACGTATTATTACGCAGAAATGGCTGGCAATTTTCCCTGAAGGTCAGGAAGCATGGTCAGAATACCGTCGTACAGGATATCCAAAACTTTTCCCTGTAGTTCAAAATAACAGTGGCGGTACAATCAATACTGCAATTCAAATCAGAAGATTGCCATTCCCACAGAACGAACGTAATACTAACAGTACTGAATTAGATAAAGGTATCCAGTTATTGGGTGGCCCTGATAATGGTGGTACAAGATTATGGTGGGATGTAGCCAAACCGAATTTCTAAAATCCGGTTTAAAACAATAAAATTACACGCACCGGTCTTTTTATCGCCTGTTTCTGGCATAGAAAGACCGGTGTTTTTTTATTTTTACAGCTTATATATTTACAATGAGTAGAAAAAAAACAGGTCTGATATTTATTTGCAGTTTGATTTTTAGTTTTAATCTGAGTGCACAAAGTAATTTAAGTCAGTATGTAGATCCGATGATAGGTTCGGATGCACATGGACACGTATTTGTTGGTGCTAATGTACCATTTGGTGCAGTACAGTTAGGCCCTACAAATATTTTTGAGGGCTGGGACTGGTGCAGTGGGTATCATTATTCAAGTAATACCATTGTTGGTTTCACCCATACACATTTAAGCGGTACGGGAATTGGTGACCTGAACGATGTACTGGTTATGCCGGCTACAGGTAAGGTGCAATTGGATAAAGGGACTAAAACTGATCAGAAGAACGGGTATGTATCTACCTTCTCTCATGCAAATGAGGTAACTAAACCAGGCTATTATAGCGTTGTTCTGGATAAATATAAGATCAAAGCAGAACTTACGGCTTCGGAGCGGGTTGGTTTTCACCGTTATACTTTTGCTCCAAAACAGGATAATCCACATGTGATGCTGGATCTGAGTGATGGTATAGGCTGGGATAAACCTGTAGAAACTTATATCAGGCAGATTAACAGTACTACTTTGGTCGGTTATCGTTTATCTACCGGATGGGCCAAAGATCAGCGCTTATACTTTGCTGTTAAACTTTCACAACCTTTAAGCAGTATGTCACTTTATGACAGTACGCAGGTGGCTTCTTCTGTTACGGAGGCTAAAGGCAGAAAAATTAAAGCGGTATTGAATTTCAAAGCTATTGAGAAAAATATCCTGCAAATGAAAGTGGGTATCTCTCCGGTGAGTTATGAAAACGCATTAGCTAATATCACTGCTGAGATTCCTGCATGGGATTTTGCTAAAGTAGTAGCGGCTGCAAATACGAAATGGAATAAAGAGTTGTCTAAAATTGAGATCGAAGGCAGCAAAGAGACTAAAAAGGTTTTCTATACAGCTTTATACCATACCATGATTGCCCCATCCTTATTTAATGATGCCAATGGCGATTACCGTGGTACTGATAAGAAAGTTTATCATAAACCTGGATTTGATAACTATACTACTTTTTCATTATGGGATACTTACCGGGCTTTTCATCCTTTGTACACTATTGTACATCCTGATAAAGTATCAGACATTATCAATTCATTTCTGGCTATCTATAAACAACAGGGAAAATTACCAGTATGGCATTTAATGGGAAATGAAACCAATACCATGATCGGATATCATGCGGTGCCGATTATTGTAGATGCTTATCTGAAAGGTTTCAGAAAATATGATACTGAGCTTGCTTACGAGGCGATTAAACATTCTGCGATGCAGAAAGAGGACGGTATAGAATATATACAGCAATTGAAATATATTCCTGCCGATAAAGTGAATGAAGCGGTGGCAAAAGGGCTGGAATATGCGATTGATGACTGGTGTATCGCCCGTATGGCTAAAGCAATGCATAAAGAAGAGGACTATGTTTATTTTAGCAAGAGAGCTAAATTATATGCTGAATATTTTGATCCGAAAATAGAGTTTATGCGTGGTAAACTTGCGGATGGCAGCTGGCGCAAACCTTTTGATCCTGTTGCTTCTAAACACCGTGAAGATGACTATACAGAAGGAAATGCATGGCAATATACCTGGTTGGTTCCACAAGATCCGGAAGGCCTGATCCGCTTGTTTGGTGGTGAGGGTGGTTTTACCAGGAAACTGGATTCTTTATTTAGTATCAGTTCTGTAGTAGAAGCAGGTGGTTCTCCTGATATCAGCGGGTTGATCGGGCAGTATGCGCAAGGTAATGAGCCCAATCATCATACACCTTATCTATATGCTTATGCAGGTAAACCATGGAAAACTGCACAGGTAGTACGTCAGATCACAGATTCATTGTATACTGCTAAACCAGACGGTCTTTGTGGTAATGAAGATCTGGGACAGATGTCATCCTGGTATGTGTTTTCTGCTTTAGGATTCTATCCTGTTAATCCGGCTAACGGAGAATATGTATTTGGTTCTCCATTAATCGATAATGCAGTTATTAATCTTCCGGGTGGTAAGAAATTCGGAATTAAAGTGGTTGGTAACGGGCCGAAAAATAAGTATATCCAGAAAGCGATGTTAAATGGCAGGCCTTATACTAAAAACTATCTGAGACATGATGCGATCGTAGCAGGGGGGATGCTGACCTTATATATGGGTGATCAGCCATCTGCAACATGGGGAGTTAGTGAAGCAGACCGGCCTAAATCCGGGGGGGCTGAATAAGACCTTCTTTGTTATAAAAAAAGGGTTGCTCCATGAGCAACCCTTTTTTTATAACGTTTATTTGAGCATGACTATTTAGCTTCGTGATAGCTGATATTCAATTTCTCCAGTTCTGATACTGTTGCAGGTGTTTTCTCAATGTAGATATTAAACACCGCTTTATTTCTGAAATCTTCTTCACCGGGATAATTAGGAACGTTATCCCATTGCTCGGCTACATCGTTCAGCAAATTCATTAGATTAGTTTTCCGGGCAAGATCTTTTTCCTCACACAAGAAAAAAGAGTAATTACGAACTATAATAGCGAACTGAGATTCATTTAACCAGCTTAAATCATTCAGCAGTTCTTCCAGTGAATCCAGGCTGCTGCTGTAATAATCGGGGAAGTCCAGTTGTTTAGCTATTTCGTGAATAAATTCATCCACAGTTACAATTTCACGGCCATCTATCCGGACAATATGTGTATTGTCTTTAATCAGGTCCTTTTCTTTTCCGGCTTCAAAGAGGCAATATCCGTTCATGTTTTTAAAATTTTGTAAATGTTTTATAATGATCTCCTGTATAATAACGAATGCCATCAGCTCCGATTATAATCCGTTCCGCTCCTCTGTTCTTTCCTCTGACCTTAGGATTGATGTCATACTCTTTATAAGCTACACCCGGAGGTAATCTGCCTTCCCGGTTCTGAAACACTGTTCCGCCAACGTATCCCTGTGGGGCCTTGTTGTTTTTAGCTACATAAGCAGCAACTGTATAGGCCTTTTGAGGGACACCAGCTACCTTAATGTTATCTTCGGCGTCTGTATCTGTTGATGATAAAGTACTTATTGCTGTTTTGTTCTGCTGTGCTGAGATCGTTTGATCGTTTGAAGAATGGGCTCCTCTGCAAGAGAAAAGCAGCACACAGCAGGTTATTAAGGTTAGTAGAATTCTCATATCCTTCTTTTTTAGCGACTAAAATCCGGACTGTATAAGAGTCCCCTTAAATATCAGTCATTTAAATGATAAAATTATAAGATTCTGAATATTTAATAGAATGATAATCAGAATAAAACATATATCAATGTGATGATATTTAAGGGGATAGATATTAATTTACATCAAACCAGAGTTTGGTGGTTAAAGCATCTGTTCCCTGATGTGCTACTGCAGCATTATAAGCATCAGGATTTAAGGACTGCTCTGTACCAGGATAAATAAATCTTACCGGTATTTTGCCATTTAATGATCCTGCTACTGCCGGTGTCAATATCGGGTAATCCAGTCTTCTCCATTCCGCAAAGGCTTCCAACCCCTGACCAAATAAGGCGATCCACTTCTGGTTCCCTATTGATTTTCTGAAATTTGAAGGATTATACTGCACCTCTGGTCTGGCCTGATAAACTGCAATATCTGCCGGAGAGATGCCATACTGCGATAAGGACGCGGCTATAGCCTGGTTGTAAAGTGAAGCTGCATCCTCGTTTGTAAAACCTCTTGCTGCTGCCTCTGCACGGTCAAATAGTACTTCTGAATAGCTGATAATCACAGCCGGTGCAGTTGGTGCAAGAAAATAAGCACCTGGTTTTGAAGTGCTGGTTAAGCCAAGGGCAGAAGCATCACCTGGCAGTAATCCATTAGGTACACCTGTATAAAGCTGGGTTTTAACAGCTTTACTTGCATATACTGGCAGACGCGGGTCATTTAAGGCCGTTAGCTGATCTACAACTGTTTTACTCACCCGGTAATCGTCACGGGTGTCAAACAGGTTACTGATTGGATTCTGATTAGGAGAAGCTTTATAATTTAATTGTGCATTCTCCAGATTCGAGCTGATATATGTTCCGCCTTCGGCTTGTATAGCTGCAATAACCTGTTTTGAAATTTCCGGTTCACGATCAGCAATGCGCAGTGCAATTCTTAAACGTAAAGAATTGGTGAACTTTTTCCAGGAAGCAATATTATTTGCATAAATAACGTCACCCAAAATTGGTTTTCCAGCAGGGTCTAAACTGGCCTGTGCTGTTTTCAGATCGTTTAAGATGCCAAGATATACATCTCTTTGCGTATCGTATTTTGGGGTCAGGTATTGATTAATATCACCGGCCTGTGAATAAGGAACATCACCATAAGCATCCGTTTCTAAGGCAAAGATCCATGATTTAAGTACCAGGGCAACACCTTTATAATTGGTATTTCCCTGGGCATCTGCCAGTTTAACCAACTGATTCAGATTGACAATTCCCAGTCGGTATCCGGTTGTCCATAAATCCTGAAAAGAGGTATTGCTAAAAATATATCTATCAGGATCTGTATATTGGATTTTGGCCCAGTGCTGTACAAAAAGCAGGCTTGAGTTCATATTATTGGTAGCACCCCAATAAGTATCTGATGTGTTTTTAATGGCTGCTGTTAACAGAAATTCAGGCTGTGCAGTTGCTGAAGAATTCGGGTTCACATTGGTTTCATCCAATGCTTTTTTGCAGGATGCTGCTGTAATAAGCAATAGGCCTGACAGTAACAGAGGTATATATTTTGTTCTCATGGAAATTAGAATTTGAAGTTAAGATTGAAACCCATTGTGCGTACAGTAGGTAAGCCAAGATCTTCCAGACCTTGTCCGTTACCAGTATTAAAAGCGGACTCAGGATCTATGTTAGGAACATTCTTGTGCAGGATAAATAGATTTCTGCCTACGGCCGAAATAGTGGCACTTTGCAGGCCTATAGATTTAATCCATTGTGATGGCAGGGTATAGCCTAATTTTATCTCTCTTAGTTTAATATAGGTTGCGCTGTAAACAGAAGCCTCATCTATATTATTGAATGATTTATAATACTGACTAGCTGGTATAATAGTATTGTTTGGTGTGCCATCTGCTAAGAATCCTTTGAAGATCATTCCATCGTCATATACTTTTGCACCTCCCGGAGCTGCTGCGCCCGGGCTAACCTGTACGGCATTACCTGCGGCATTTTTATAATAACTTAGTCCTCCGTTTTCAGTACCGCGTCCCGGAAGGGTAGAAGCTAAAACACCTGTATAAGTCCCTGTACTGTTGGTTCCTGAATAAATCTGACCACCAATATGTGCATCAACCAATACGCTTAAACTGATTCTTTTATAAGTGAAAGTATTGGTAATACCACCTAACCAGTCTGGTGTGTATTTTCCAAGGATTTTTTTAGCAGGACTTGCCTGTGGCGTACCGTCAGCTCCAACAATGATATCTCCGGCAGCATTTCTTGCATAAGCGGTACCGAAAATTGTTCCATATGGCTGTCCTACAGTTGCCAGGATCTGAACAGACCCGTCCGACCCCAGCTGGTAACTTTTTAAGTCCTTATAAAGTTCTTTTACTTTACTGCGGTTCATCGAGTAATTCACATTGATGTCCCAGCTAAAGTTTTTTGTTTTAATCGGTGTAACGCCTAATTGAGCTTCAATTCCTTTATTGTTAATGGTTCCGCCGTTAACCAGTTTTTTTAGGAAACCAGTGGCCGAACTCACATCCAGACTTAAAATCTGGTTAAAACTGTTGGTATTATATAAACTTAAGTCAAAACGTAATCTGTTTTTGAAAAAGCCCAGTTCAAAACCTGCTTCTGTTGAATTGGTTGTTTCTGGTTTCAAATTAGGATTCAGATCTGTGTCACTCAGGTTTTGCTGTGGATTACTATCAAATGGTGCAGTAAATGCATAGTTGTTATCTAGCTGGTAAGCAAAGGCATCTTTACCCACCTGAGACCATCCACCGCGAAGTTTGGCGAAGTTTAAAACATCACCTTTAATATCAAATGCTTCGGTAAGAATTAAACTTGCATTTACTGAAGGATAGAAATAAGAGCGGTTTTGAGGAGGCAGGGTAGATGACCAGTCATTACGTGCTGTTAAGTTTAAATAGGCGTAATTTCTGAAACCCAGCTGAGCAGAACCAAATGTACTATATACCCGCTGTTTGTTATAAACGTTAGAGGAGATCAGCGGATCTCTTGAATTACTCAAAGTATAAAGATTGTTAACAGCCAGTTTAGGGGCTTTTTGGTCATTGTTCTCGATCGTGGTTGTCCGTATATTTCCACCTAATAAAACGTCAAGGTTAAAATCTGAACTTAACTTTTTAGTATAATCCAATCTTCCTTCGGTATTGTTCTCACTAAAAGTATAGGCATCTTCTTCGTAAGAACCAAATGGAGTACCGTTAGTTCCATAAGCAATTTTGATCTTTCTGCGGTCTGTATAATAGTCGTTTCCGGTTCTGAAATTCGCTGATAAACCATCAATGATCTTATAGTTTATTTCTGCACTTCCAATCAGCCTGTTACGGATCTGACCAACAGTATTCTCATAGGCAACAAAGTATGGATTACTGTAATAGCTATTATTCCAGTTGATATTATTTCCATTCGCATCTTTGTAGGTCTTTAACTGACTGACATCAACCTGGCGGCCAAACCAGGTAAATTGAAGCATGGTACTGCTGGCTCTTTTTCCTCCCGAACCAGGTAAGTTTGCAGCACTGCTGTTCACATAATTGGCTGAGGCATTGAAAGTCAGTTTTGGGGTTATTTTATAAGTTGCATTTAACAGGAAAGAGTTTTTTGATTGCGAAGAGTTAGGAATAACCCCGGTTTGATCCAGGTTGTTATAAGAAAAACGTAAATCATATTTATCTCCAGATCCTGAAATCGCAATACCATTATTCAGGGTACGACCTGTATTAAAGAAGTCACGTACATTATTTGGATGTGCAATAAATGGTACTGGTACACCATTAGAGTTGAACTGTGGGATTAAACGTCCGTCTAATCTTGGGCCCCAGCTTTCATCTACGCCGTCATTAATACCTCCGCCTTTACCATCTACATAGCTGAACTGGCCATTAGCACCTTGTCCGTAGGAGTTCTGGTAAGAAGGAATCGTTAATAAAGTAGAGAATGTAGCATTTGAATTTACACTGATACCTAAACCCTGACCACTCTTACCTTTTTTAGTGGTAATCAGGATTACACCCGCAGCAGCTCTGGACCCATAAAGGGCAGCGGCATTGGGGCCTTTCAATACACTCATAGATTCAATATCCTCCGAATTGATGTCTGAAATCGTATTAGCAAAATCACGCGAACCACCTGTGCCTAAATTTTGAGAGTTATCTACAGGTACTCCGTCAATCACAAACAGTGGCTGATTATTATTTGATATAGAAGTTTCTCCCCTGATAATAATCCTCGAAGAACCCATATCACCCTGGCTGTTCGTTACCTGTACGCCAGCTATTTTGCCCGAAAAGGCATTAACCAGGTTGGTTTCTTTTGCTTCGGATAAATCTTTTGACTTCAGCTCCTGCACTGAATAACCCAGCGATTTCTTTTCTTTAGGAATGTTTAAAGCCGTAACAACAACCTCACTTAGCGCATTGGAAGACTCCTCCAGTTGTATGGCAATGGTTTTTGCAGATGTTACTTTGATTTCCTGATTGCTATACCCAATGGATATAGCTTTGATGATATCATTGGTTTTGGCAGCGATACTGAATTTACCGTTACCATCTGTCTGGGTACCAATATTTGTCCCTTTAACGATAATACTTACCCCTGGAAGAGGTAGCCCGGTCGATTTTTCTGTGACCACTCCAGAAATTTTTTCTGTTTGTGCGACAGCAGTCTGTACGATTATAAAGGATAATATGATCCCAAATAAGTATTTGTATGTTTTATACATATAAAATTAAATAGCGGAATGATTTTCCGGATTGAAAAAATGGTGTGTTTGTTTGAAGATCGCTGAACAGCGATTATTTGTTATGCGTTAACAACAGCAGTTTTTCTGCATATAGCTGTAAGACTGCATATATAGAAGGTACATTGGAGCATGGCTGCTCTTTAAATGATTGTGTAATTGTGTTTTCATCGAATTGTATAATTGGTGTGTTTAGTTTCATCTGTATTTATGATCCTGTATTCTTTGAAGACTCTGCGTTATCAGAAATGATTAAGGAAACAGATGATAGTAAACCACGATATGGTTTTTTTATAGCTATCACTTATCTTTTCCGCTTAATGTGGATAGGAGTTAGCACCTTTTACACAGAATAAATGTATATAGGTTGCTAAGACTTCACAGGGCCTTTCCCTCGGTCTTTCTGGATAAGTAGAAATCAATGAACAACTAAATCGTCTGCAAATATATAAATAAACTACTAAATCTATAGTATTTATTTGTTTAATAGTTTTTCTGATATTATGCAGACAATTGGCCTGAATTCTTTAGGGAGAATTCATGAATTTCTGAGAATGTCAACTAAAATTGGTTAAACGTTTTAATAAAAAAGAACATTTCCCTTTATAGTGACATAATGTAAAATAGTTAATTGCCTGGATAAGGTGATTTCTCAATTTATTGCGTTTTTCATATATTATTTGATGTTTTTTAGCAAAAAACATAATTTTTAATAAGTAAATGGGTGGTTTTTTTTGTACTACGCATGTAACTTTTATGTTAAAATAATTTAAAATTATTTTTTTTGACTGCTAAATTATTTTATCTTACAGCCGAATCACTAATAAAACCTAAATTTTTTATGAAAAAAAGACTACTATTTTTCTGTGTCTTTTTGCTATTTGCTATACAAGTAAATGCGCAAGATAAGACAGTAACGGGGACGATCACCTCAAAGTCGGACGGGATGCCACTCCCAGGTGTTACAGTCCGTGTTAAAGGAGCAAAACAAGGAGCGATGAGCGCTACAAACGGAAGATTTACTATTTCCGCACCAAAAGAATCCACTACACTTGAAGTTAGTTACATTGGTTATGTTGCGCAAAGCGTAACTATACCGGCATCAAACGTTGTTAATGTTTCTTTATCCGAAGATTCTAAACAACTGGACCAGGTTGTTGTTACAGCAATGGGAATTTCACGGAAAAAGAATGAGCTGCCATTCGCTGCTCAGGAATTGAAGGCTGAAGAAATCACCAGAACAAGAGATATTAATATTGTAAACTCATTAGGCGGTAAAGTTGCCGGTTTAGATGTTAAACGTAGTAATGCGATGGGCGGATCAACAAATATTGTTATCCGTGGATCTAAATCCATTACTGGTAATAACCAGGCTTTATTTATCATTGATGGTGTCCCTGTATCAAATGCAAGTTCTAATACTGCCGATCAGACATCAGGTCGTGCCGGTTATGATTATGGTAATGCCGCATCAGATATCAACCCTGATGACGTAGCTTCAATGACTGTGCTGAAAGGTGCGGCTGCTACCGCATTATACGGATCAAGAGCTGCCAATGGTGTGGTAATCATCACTACAAAAAAAGGAAGTAAAAATGGGACTAACATTACTGTAAATAGTGGTGTGACCTTTGGCAAAATCGATAAATCTACTTTTCCAAAATACCAGAAAGAATATGGTCAGGGATATAACTCTCCGGCTACTGACGGAGACGGTAATGTTGTGCCTACACCGGGTTTCTGGTATAGAGATGTTTTTGGTACTGGTAAAGTAATGACTCCTCAGTTTAGTTCTGATGCTTCATACGGTCCTAAATTTGATCCGAATCTGATGATTTATCAATGGGAGTCACTGGACCCTTTTTCTCCTAAATACAAAACAGCTACCCCATGGGTAGCAGCTGCTAATGACCCTTCAACTTTTTTCCAGACTGCTGTTACTTCTAACCAAAGTGTGAGTATAGACGGAGGTGGTGAGAAAGGTACCTTTAAAATTGGTTACACCCGTAACGATGAAAGAGGAATATTGCCAAACAGTAAAATCACTAAAAACCTGTTTAACTTCGGGTCTACTTATGAGATTGCTAAAAACTTAACAGTAAATGCTTCCGCCAACTATTCTAAAGTTGACGGTTTAGGACGTTATGGTACAGGTTATAGCGGATTAAACCCTATGCAGGGTTTTCGTCAATGGTGGAACGTAGCTGCAGATATTAAAGATCTGAAGACTGCTTACGAAAGAAACAATAAAAATATTAGCTGGAACTGGGGAGATGCAACTGGTACAGGCCCGATCTATGCTGATAACCCTTATTTTAACCGTTACCAAAACGTTGCAAGTGATACAAGAGACCATTACTTCGGTAATGCCGGTCTGAATTATAAAGTAAATGACTGGTTTGATGTTGTTGGCCGTGTATCTTTTGACGGAACTTCGACCATGCAGGAAGAACATATTGCTATCGGAAGTACACAATTACCTCTTTATTCCCGTACTAACGGAACATTTGCGGAAACCAACTTTGACCTGTTGCTGAATTTCAACAAAAAAATCTCTGAAGATATTTCATTCAAAGGTTTATTGGGAGCCAATTTACGCCGTAGTAAATTAACAAGCATTACAGCAAAAACAAATGGAGGTCTGGTTGTTCCTAACCTGTACGCGTTGTCAAACTCAGTAAGCCCGATTGAAGCTCCGCTGGAATTATTGGAAAGAAGAGCAGTTGATGGTGTTTTTGCAAGTACTACATTTGGTTATAAAGATCTGTTCTTCTTGGATGCAACGATCCGTAGAGATCAGTCTACAACTTTACCTACTAATAAAAACTCTTTCTGGTACCCTTCAGTAGCAGGAAGTTATGTGTTCTCTAATTCATTAAAAGACCTGACCTGGTTATCTTATGGTAAAGTGAGGTTAAACTATGCCGAAGTGGGTAATGATGCACCTCCTTTAAGTGTTTATGATACCTATGCCAAACCAACTGCATTTAATTCTATTCCATTTTTTGCAGTGCCAGATACCAAAAATAACAATGATTTAAAACCAGAGCGTACTAAAAGTATAGAAGCAGGTTTGGAAACAGCCTTCCTGAACAGCCGTTTAGGGTTTGATCTGACTTTCTACAAAACAAATACAGTAGATCAGATTACACCAGTTCAGGTAACTTCTGCAACAGGTTTCTTAAGGAAATATGTGAATGCGGGTGAAGTACAGAATAAAGGGGTTGAGGTATCAGCATTCTTTATTCCGGTAAAAACTAAAGACTTCTCCTGGACATTGAACGTAAACTGGTCTATGAACCGCAGTAAGGTTGTTTCTCTTTTCGAAGGCGTATCCAATATACCTTTGAATTATGCTTCTTCAACAGGTGCGACTGGATTATCAGGTGCTGTTACGTATAATGCTGCAGTTGGTGAGCCATACGGTATTATCCGCGGAACAAATTATATTTATAAAAATGGCCAGCCGGTTGTAAATGCCAATGGATATTATGCAGCTACAGGAAGTGCCTCAGAAATTATCGGTGATCCTAATGCAAAATGGATGGGTGGTATCGGAAACACGTTCAAGTATAAAAATGTTTCCTTAAACTTCCTGATTGATATCCGTAAAGGTGGAGACCTTTGGTCACTGGATCAGTGGTATGGCCAGGGAACTGGTCTGTATGCTGGTTCTGCAGGAACAAATGATTTGGGCAATCCTTTAAGAAATACACTGGCTAATGGTGGTGGTATTGTTTTACCAGGTGTTTTAGCTGATGGTACACCAAATACAAAACGTATTGATGTATCTAACTCAGGTAATTCGGCTTATGGTTATCCAAACAACCCTCCACGTGCTTCAGCAATCTATGATGCAGGTTATATCAAATTAAGAGAGGTAGCATTAAATTACTCTTTACCTGCTAAATGGGTAAATAAACTGCGTGCATTCAAAGGAATTGATGTATCACTAATCGGACGTAACCTTTGGATCATCCATAAAAATGTTCCTTTCGCAGATCCTGAAGATGGTTTAAGTTCAGGTAATATCCAGGGCTATCAGAGTGGATCTTACCCGGCGGTAAGAACAGTAGGTTTCAATGTTAGATTTAAATTATAAGCAGAATATGAAAAAAATATATATCATTTTAGTAGCAGCAGCATTTTTCAGCTCTTGTTCTAAAAACCTGGGAGACTATAATGTCGATCAAAAAAAGGCGACTGTGGTTCCCGGTGTTACGTTAATCTCCAATGCGGAGAAAAACTTTACGGATATCCTAACCACACCAAACGTAAACTCAAATGTATTCCGCTTTTACGTACAGTACTGGACAAGTACAGAATATCTGGATGAGCCAAGATATAATTTAACAGCGAGACCTATACCTGCTGCACTCTGGGATGCGATTTATCAGAAAGTAATTGTCAACCTGAGAGAAGGTAAGAAAGTTATTGGTGCAGATCCATTATTGAATGCTGATATCAAAATCAATCAGCTTGCGCAGGCAGAGATTCTGGAAATAATGGCATGGTCCACTTTGGTAAATACATTTGGAAATGTTCCTTACTCTCAGGCAATGGATATTTCCGTAGTTAATCCAAAATATGATGATGCTGCAACTGTTTATAATGACCTACTTGTACGTTTAGATGCTGCATTAGGAAAATTAAAAACTTCTGCTACAGGTTTAGGAACGGCTGATATCATTTATAAAGGTGATATCAATGCATGGGTTAAATTCGGTAACTCTTTAAAATTGAGATTGGGATTGATCATTGCGGATAAAGACCCGGCAAAAGCAAAAACTACAATTGAGTCTGCAGCACCTAATGTTTTCAAAAGTGCTGCTGATAATGCAATCTTTAAATATCTTGGCAGCCCACCAAATAACAATCCTATTTCAACAAATGCGAATATCTTGCTGACAAAAAGGAAAGATTATGTAGGTGCTAAGCCTTTCATTGACAGGTTAAATGCTTTAGCAGATCCACGTCGTAAAGGTTTCTTCACGACAATAGGAGGTAATTTTGTGGGTGGAAACTACGGGTATTCTAACTCTTTTGGAAACTGCTCTACAATGACTGACAAAATCATCTCTTTAGATTTTGAAGCACTATTGCTTGACTATCCTGAAACTGAGTTTGCATTGGCAGAAGCTGCTGCAAGAGGTTTCAGCGTTGGCGGTACAGCTGCTGATCACTATAATAATGCGGTAACCGCTTCTATTATTTACTGGGGTGGAACTGTGGCTGATGCGACAACTTACCTTGCACGTCCTGATGTTGCCTATGCAACAGCCGGAGCAACTTACAAAGAGGTAATTGGTACTCAGAAATGGATTGCCTTATACAACAGAGGCTTTGAAAGCTGGACAGAATGGAGACGTCTGGACTTCCCTAAATTATTGCCACCAACAAACGCTACTGCGCCTCCGGGACAATCTGTACCAGACGGTTTAGTTATACCTAAACGTTTAATTTATCCTATTGGAGAGCAAACGCTGAACGGTGCTAACTATACAGCAGCATCTGCTGCAATAGGTGGTGATGCCGTTACTACAAAACTTTGGTGGGATATGTTTTAATCCTGATCAACTCATATGAAAAGAAGGCCGTATCATCATTGTATGATACGGCCTTCTTGTTTACAAGATATTTTTCTGCCTTATTAGCTAATAGCCGAAGCGATAATATTCTCCTGATAACCCAGTTCCACATCAGTAATTAACCGCTCTGCAATGTCCTCATGGCAAGGATATACTAAAAGCGGCAGATTAATGTTTGCTGCCATCTTCTGTGTATTACTCAGATTAAGCAGTTCTTCCAGGAAACTTTTATGGCGGTGTACCATGACAAACATATCGCAGGTAACATGCTCAGTAAGCCATTTCAATCCTTCTTTAAGCGGAACCCCTTTAACTGTTCTGTAGTAGATTTTAGGATAATTTATTTTGTTCGATATTTCTTCCAGAAAGTTAGTGACCAGCTTTTTAGTAGAATCTTCTGTTGTTCCAGGAGTCTGTACATAGGCTAATGTAATATCCGCATGAGAAGGCTTTGCAAGTTCTGTAAGTGCATGGACAATCTCCAGATCACTCTTACTCATATCGGTAGCAAAAATCAGCTTATCAAGATGCTTAAAGAACTGGTTTTCTGGTACCACTAACACAGGTAGTGATACAGAACCTATAATATCGCGCATATGATTGCCCATAATTAGAGAGGCCAGTCCTTTTCTATGTGTGCCCATCACCAGCAGCATCACATCTCTGTCAGCGGCTATTTTATTTACTTGTCTGAATAAGGGGCCTTCCTGGCTTTTACAGGAGATTCCTGGTTTGAAGGCATTGATAGGTAAAGTTGATAACTCTTCTTCCAGTCTGCCAGCCAGTAATTTCAGCTGTTCTTCACTGTCTTGCTGCAAATTATTAAAATTCTCCATTGACCAGTACACCTGCCCCCCAAGCGGTTCTGCAGCTGGTACTAAAAAAGAATTATACAGTGTGATGTTGGTTTGGAGGTGCTGGGCAAGACGTAAAGCATATCTTGCTGCATTTTCTGCTCTTTCTGAAAAATCAGTTAGTACGGTTATCGTTTTCATAACGGAGAATATTTAAAATTTACTGTTATAAAGTTGAGGAATAATGGGTTGCGGAACTGTGATAGTTATCATGTTATGGTATGATACTGGTCATCATTATGTTTTTTTGACAGGATATATTTTGAATAATAAAAATCATTGCTACATTTACGTAATTAGTTACGTAAATGTGTTTATATAATGGAATTCTTTAATCAGGTAGGTAAAAAAGCAATAGGAAGCAGATTGCGCATGTTAACAGAAAAGATAACAGAAGATGCAGCTCAGATTTATAAATGTTATGATATTGATATGCAGCCTAAGTGGTTCCCTGTTTTCTATGTGTTATCACAAGGAGAGGCAATGACGATTACTGCAATTGCTAAAGAGATTGGTCATTCTCATCCTTCGGTAAGTAAGATTATTGGTGAAATGGCAAAAAATGGTCTGGTCAACGAAAAGAAAGATGAAGCTGATGGCCGTAGAAATATGGTGAGTCTTTCGGCAAAGGGAGATGAAATAACCGTAAAAATACAGAATCAGTATGCAGATTTAGATCAGGCAGTGGCCGATATAGCCGCTCAGTCAAGAAATGATTTATGGAAAGCAATGGAAGAGTGGGAGTTCTTATTAGGACAAAAAACACTTTTGCGCCGGGTGCAGGAGATTAAAAAAGAAAGAGAAAGTAAAGAAGTAACTATTGTGGACTATATGCCGGCTTATCAGCAGGCATTCAGAGCCCTGAATGAACAGTGGATTTCAAGCTGGTTTAAAATGGAGCAGGCCGATTATAATGCACTTGACGACCCTCAGGGTTATATTCTTGATAAAGGGGGGTATATACTGGTTGCCTTATATAAAGGAGAGCCTGTTGGAGTTTGCGCCCTGATCAAAATGAATGATCCTGACTATGATTACGAACTGGCAAAAATGGCTGTATCACCTGCTGTACAAGGCAAAAGTATTGGATGGCTACTTGGAAGTGCAATCGCTCAGAAAGCAAAAGAACTCGGTGCTAAGAAGATATATCTGGAGAGCAATACGATTCTTAAACCAGCGATCAATCTGTATCATAAACTGGGATTTGTTAAAGTCGCAGGACGTATTACCCCATATGAACGCTGTAATATCCAAATGGAGCTCAAACTTAACCAGGATTAGATTTTTTGCTGCGCCTTTATTGCCAGATACCGGTTAACAACGTTGATCGTTAACTTATCTGGTGCGGTAAGCATACACAGGATACCATGTTTTGAAAGCTCTTTGACCATTAACCGCTTTTCGTAGACAAATTTCTCTGCAATAGTTTTAATGTAAATACCTTCTACATCCTGAGCTGGTGTTTCACTCATTGATTTGACTTCTGTGTTCTCAAAGAATACGATCAGCAGGAGATGAAATTTAGCGATGTGTTTTAAAAATGGAAGCTGTCTGTGTAAGGCAGACATGCTTTCATAATTGGTGAAAAAGACAAGCAGGCTGCGTTGTTTGATCACTCTTCTTACTGCCAGGTTCAAGGATTCAATATTGCTTTCCAGGTACTGTGTCTTCTCTTTATACAGGACTTCCATTATTTTACCCAGCTGGCCGGGTCTGCGGTCTGCAGGGACTATACTTCCTATCTTTTCTGATAAGGTGATTAATCCAGCTTTATCATCTTTTAATAAGGCAACATTGGAGAGTACCAGGCTCGCATTGATCGCATAATCCATCAGGCTCAATCCTTCAAAAGGCATTTTCATTGTCCTTGATTTATCAATTATACAATAGATATGCTGAGCTTTCTCATCTACAAAAGAATTAACCATGAGTTCCCCTTTTCTGGCTGTCGCCTTCCAGTTGACAGTCCGGTAATCATCGCCCTGCACATAAGTTTTTACCTGGTCAAATTCCATACTATGTCCAATACGCCGGATTTTTTTAATCCCTATTTCAGTCAGTCTGTTGGATATCGCTAACAGCTCATATTTACGCAGTTGGAGAAAGGAAGGATAAACCGGTATGGTATGCTCTTTTCCAAAATTGAATCTTCTGGAGAGCAGGCCGATTGGTGATCTTACATATAAGCGGGTCTGACCAAATACATATTCTCCTCTTTTAGTTGGTCTGAGTTTATAGGTAATGGTTTGCTGTTCGCGTGTTTTTAAATTGCTTTTGAACCATAAATCTCTTTTTTGAAACTGAAAGGGGATCTCATCTATAATTCCAATAGTCACCGGGAAGCCGAAAAAATTCTCTACATAGATATGAAGCTCATTTTCATCTCCGTTACTTAGTCTTTCGGGAAGATCGCGGCGGAGAAATACCCCTTTACCTCTGAATAATAAGCCCAGATCAATAAAGATCAGTAAAACCAATACCCCAAAGCAGATATAAGGAAGATCGCCAAGCCAGGGCAGAAAAAATGTAAACAGGAATAAGCTTACGCATAAGCCTAAACCGGCAAACAGTCTTTTATCCAGGAAAAGATCGGTGTAATATTTGTCGAACAAGTCTTTCAATCTCTTTGCGGTTTATCTTGGGATCTCTATTTTTTGAATAATCTGAGCTACAATATCGGCCGTAGTCAGCCCTTCCATTTCTTTATCAGGACTCAGCATAATGCGGTGCGCCAGTACAGGGGCTGCCACTTTAATAATATCCTCTGGAGTCACAAAATCACGTCCCTGCATGGCAGCAATTGCTTTGGCCCCATTAATAAGGGCTAAAGAAGCACGGGGAGAGGCACCCAGGTAAAGTGATTTGTTGTTCCGTGTTTCATGTACAATTTTTGCTGCGTATTCAATCAATTTAGGCTCTACATGTAAGGCTTTGATCATTGTACGACAGGTCTTGATCTGGTCTATACTTAAAACAGGTTTAATCTCTTTGAGTTCGTTTTCCAGTTTATGCTGATGCTGTCTCGATAAAATGATAATTTCTTCTTCGAGTGTAGGGTATTGAATCTCAATTTTGAATAAGAACCTGTCCAGCTGAGCTTCGGGCAATCTGTAAGTTCCTTCATGTTCAACAGGGTTCTGGGTAGCCAGTACCATGAAAGGCTCATCCATTGGGTAAGTCTGGCCATCTACAGTGATCTGACGCTCTTCCATGACTTCAAATAACGCAGATTGTGTTTTTGCAGGTGCCCGGTTAATCTCATCAATCAGGATGATATTACCGAAAACCGGACCTTTTCTATAAGCAAAGGATGCTGTCCGGGGATCAAAAACAGAGGTCCCCAAAACATCAGAAGGCATCAGGTCGGGCGTAAACTGAATTCTTGAAAATACAGCATTAATACTTTTCGCTATCAATTTAGCACTCAACGTTTTTGCGACTCCCGGAACACCTTCCAGCAAAAGGTGGCCATCGGCCAGAATGCCGGCAATCAGAAACTCAATAGTATCTTTTTGACCTACAATGATATGGCCAATTGACTCTCTGATCTGTTCTACTGCCAGATTAAGCTGTGTGAGGTCGGTTCTTTGATTTGATGTTTCAGCTTCCATTATTATTTCGCTTGATTATAAAATTTCTCTATTAGTTTGTTCAGTTCAATAAGCAGGAGGTCAGTAACCTTATTTCCGCTTTGAATTCCATTGATGACTGAAAATAATTCTCTGACGGTCTCTTCTTGTACACCTGAGATCAGGATTAAAGAAGAAACCAGTTTCCCGTCTGTTTTTAAAGTTTTCAGACGATAGGTTAACCGGATAAATTCCAGAAAGTAATTGATTTTCTTTTGTGCTATATCCTGGTTATCCCGTTCCTGGTAATATACTTTTCCGACCACCTTTACAAAATCGGCAGAAGCGTTTTTTAAAGGGAGTAAAACAGGAATAACCCTTTGCCTGCGCTTGATTTCATAAATCACAAAAATCAGCAGTCCGGTCAATGACAGATAGTAGGCCCAGCGGAACTGGTCATATTTAAGGAATACACTTAATATAGAACCATTGTCGGAAGTGCTGGCTGTATTATGTTCATCCCAGATCAGTGTTTCCGTTTTTTGCAGGTAGGAGAGAGCTTTGGCGGTATAAGCTGCACCTGCAGGGTTTAATAAACTATAATTAGTTAGTAATTGCGGATTTGGTAAAATGTATAAAGCCCCTTTACCAAAAGCATATTTTACAAAATTGACATCGCCTTTTCCATTTCTCCCCAGCACAGTACAGCGGGAGCTATCAAGCCTGGAAAAGTACTGATCTCCTATACCTTTTTCAAAGACATAACCCTGTTTTGATTTCAGAGAAGGATTGACAAAATTGATAGGTTCAGATTTCAGTCTGGGTATAAAGTTGTTGTTAATCTCTAGTTTCAGCGTGTCGTTAAGTAATTTACCGAGATCAAATGCAGCCATGAATACCTGATTACCCCGGGCCATAAATTTCACCAGTTCCTGATAATCCAGTTTATCAAACTTCAGGTTGCCGGCAATAAAAAGATAAGAAGTGTTCTGATACCTATTATTTTTCAGGGTATTATATACTGGTAACCTTGATGTTTTGAAAACTGCTTCCGGAAAAATAGCCGTCTTTTCATGGTTTAAGATATAAAGCCCATAAGGGATTTTATCTTCCTTTAAATAACTTGGAGACCAGTCTGTTGCTTTAGGTTTATAATATTGTGCAACCAGGTACAGGATCAATGCAGTGGCACTGCCAATAAGATATAATTTCATCCCCCTCATCGTATTCCTGTATTAAACTGGTCATAACTGTTTTTTACTTCTTTAAAGTTCTCCTGGTCAATAAAGAATTCGCCATACCAGATGTATTCAAATTGCGTCGTAAGGAGGCTGAATTGTTCTCTTTGATACGGATCGGTAAGCTCTTTGATATAAGTCTGATTGGTCTTTTCTGGTTGCCAGTTAATCAGGTTACTATTATTTAATTTCTTAAGAGACCGCAAATACATCAGTCTGACTGCCATTCTGTAATTTGAAGTGAGGATTGCTTTATCGATCTCGGTATTGAAATCTATTTCGTGGATATTATCAGAAGCTGCGACATAAGGAACGGCTATAGTTTTTGATTTTCCAGTAAAAATATTGAAATCAACTCCAGTAAATTTCATGACTACAAAAACAATCAATGCAATGAAAACGGCAATAATAATATATCTGAACATACTGCCCGAGTAATTTGCTGTTGCAATACCACTAAACTGTCTCCAGAACCAGGCCCAGAACTTATTCCATAAACTATCATCTACCGGTATTGTCTGGTCATATCTGAAATCGGGCTGTTGTCTGTAAGTGTCGATTTTCAGGGTATCAAAGTGTCTGAGCTGTAATTTACTGCTGTCATTTTTGAGCTGTTCTGTTTTTAATGCTATAGGCTGACCTGCCTGAACAGGAATGGACTGCAGGGTTAAAAAGAAAAGCAGCAAGATGACTGGATATTTAAGCATACTAGTATTCTTCTTTGCTATGGAAGGGGGTTTCATCCTGACCCATTTTCTGAATACGTTCCATTAAACCGCTGCTGTTCTGACGTTCGGACAGGTTAAAATAACAAAATGAAACGCCTACTATAGGTATAATCATAAAAACCTTGCAAAGTTCCTGCAAAATGGAAGAAAAGATAATTAAACCAGTACTTATTCCTTTAACGCCTCCAGTCAGTGTACTTACCATCACCATAATTGTAGCCGGTAAAGAGGCAAAGGCAGAAGTTGCATAAGTAATCACCCAGATGATCAGTAAGGTCGCTGCGGTAGTCCACCATTGCTCTTTTAAGAGTTTGAAAGACTTGCTGAATGCATAACCCAGACTGGCATTTTCAAAGATCATAACTGGAGTCATCAGTGATATTGCAGGAAACAGGTAAAGTCCCGGAACAAGGCACATGACAAGACTGATAATGATGAGCAGACTAAGCAGTATACTACTGCCAAATATCCGGAGAAAGTAATATCTGAAATAGCCCCATACTTCATCTACTTCAGGCGCAATATTTCCCTTCTCAATATATAAGGCTATAAAGCTCAGGATAGAAACATTAATTGCCGTATAGAACACTGATCCAATTAGTGCAACAAAAAAATAACTGATTGTCGCATAACCTGCCAGTCTGCCCAGGGTATCCCTGGGATCTATATTTCTCAATGATGTTTGCAGGCTAGTCTGCTGTACAATTAACGCAACCATCCCGGCAATAATAAATATGCCGCAAAAATAAACGAATACTTTAAGCAAGGGCTTGAAATTCTCTTTACAAAAGCGGACGGTATCATTAATTATTTCGCCAAACTCTCTGAGTTTTTTGAATTCTACTTTTTCAGACATTTTTATGGGTTTGATTACGTTTTGAGAGAATTGAGGGGTACAGGATGACGTACCAGATGATAAAAACAAGAGATACACCAAGGATACTGATACTTAACCACAGGGGCATTTCGGTATGACGGGTAATAAAACCTTCAAAAAAGGCAGCGATCAACAGGATTGGAATTAAACCCAGGGCAATTTTTGTCCCATCTTTAGCACTTTGTTTAAAGGCCTGAAAACGGGTATAGGTTTTTGGAAAAAGAAGACCATGTCCCAGTACCAGGCCAGCTGCTCCGGCGATAATGATTGCGGAAATTTCTAAGGTACCATGAATCCAGATGACCAGAATAGATTCTGTTCCCAGCCCTTTACTGAAAAAATAGTATTCAAAGGAGCCTAACATAATCCCATTTTGCAGCAGATAGTAAATAGGGCCAATCGATAAAAAGATCCCGCTTACAAACATCAGCAGCGATACATAAATATTATTGGCAGCAATAGAAAAAAACATAGGGAATTCAGAGCTATGTTTATATACGCCGAAGGGGTCACCTTTAGCAATATTTTCATTGGTCATATTGACGTAGCTGTCACCCAGAATAAGCCGGATAAAATTATCATCGTATTTTGCAGAAAGTGCACCTATTGATGCAGAGATAATGAAAAAAATAAAAGCATATGCAATCTGCAGCCGGTAGGTATAGAAAAGCAGCGGCAATTCAAATTTCCAGAAATTGACAAATCTGTTTTTCTCTTCTTTTTTATTCTTATAGATGGATTGGTGCAGGAGCGAAGCCAGACCATTTAAATAAACAGTGGTTTTGGATTTCGGATAAAAGGTTTTGGCATAAGAAAGATCATTGGTAATGTCAATGAAGCGATCTGCAACCTCATCCGGACTGGTTGCGGGTGAACGTTCATAGGCCTTCCATTTCTCAGAATTCTGTTTAACGAACAAAGCCTCCCTCATGTCGAATCTAATTTTCTGTTAAAATACTGACAAAAAGTGATTTTGCAACAAAAAATTAAATATCAATATTATATTTGAACTTAATGGAAACAATAAAAGTAAACACCAGTCAGCAGGTAGATATTGACTATCCTGTTGCAGGATTGGGTGAACGTATAGCGGCAAGAATGATTGATTTTGGTCTGCTGATCGGGGTACTTTTAGTATTCGTTTTATTTGCCGGATTGATCACCAATCCAAAGACCAATGTTTTTTTTATTGGGCTGATGATCATTTACGCTGCAGCTTATGTTTTTTATCACCTGATCTGTGAGATTTTTTTCAATGGGCAGAGTCCGGGGAAAAAGTTAATGAAGATAAAAGTGGTGAGCCTGGATGGCGGACAGGCAAGTATAGGCCAGTATTTTATCCGCTGGTTATTCAGGCTGGTTGATTTCTGGTTATCAGGACAAGTGGGAGGGTTATTATGTGTGGCACTATCTGAGCATAAACAGCGGATTGGAGATTTGGTTGCAGGAACAACTGTGATTAAAACCGTAGGGCGCACCACATTAGAAGAAATTGCTTTTGAACCTGTAGAAGAAGAATATATCCCTGTTTTTGCTAACGTACATTTGTTAAATGATCAGGAGATGGAGCTGATCCATGAAGTACTGACTACTTATTACAAAACGGCGCATTATGAGCTTATTTATGCAATGGCCGATAAAATTAAAATGCGTCTTGGTATAAGTTTACCAGCAGGTATGCATGAGCTGGCTTTTTTGAATACCGTTGTTAAGGATTATAACCAGGTAACTTCGGTTGCACAATAAGAATTTGGGATAGGAATCAAACAAAAAAGCCTTTCAGTATTACTGAAAGGCTTTTTTGTTTGGTGGGAGATACTGGGTTCGAACCAGTGACCCCCTGCTTGTAAGGCAGGTGCTCTGAACCAGCTGAGCTAATCTCCCTTTGGTCCTTGTCATTTTAGCGCCTTGACCTGGCGTGGTTTAAATAAAAACCCTTCTGTTTTTTGAAGGGCTTATTTAGTGGGAGATACTGGGTTCGAACCAGTGACCCCCTGCTTGTAAGGCAGGTGCTCTGAACCAGCTGAGCTAATCTCCCCTTTGGTTCTTCTTAACATTGATCTGGCTATTTGACTAACCTTCTTCGTTGTTGGGAGTGCAAATATACACCTCTAAACTAAAACTCCAAAACTTTTTTAATATTTTTAAGATAAGATCTCTTCTAATATTTGGTGAGATTTTATTTCTCCAAAAGATGCGGTGTGTAAGGTGTAGTATATCAGTATTTTATCGAGGATAAGTCTCCTTGTTGTATTATCTATTTTTATTTCATTTAATTTTTCAAAAGGGGTGATGAAGAGTAAAATAAATAATTCTGCGGCTGTTTTTTCTATAAAATAAGGATGAACAGGGGTCAGTGATTTAAATTCCCCCTCTTGTAAATCGAAATAACTCTGGTCGCTTTTAGTCTCCAAACTCGGTGCAAAACCTAAAAACCTGGAAAGTTTTAATAAAAAAGCAAGGTGAAAGTTGGCACTTGCCTGATCTGTTTCATCAAACCAGGATATGGCATTGAAGATATAATCAAATATATTTTCGTCCGCATGCTGCTGACGTATACTTTTATAGAGTACTTCATTCAGAAAAATAGTGATCGTACTTTTGATAATATCGTAAGGAATAGTACGGAATACAGGAGAAGGCCTGAGTTCAGAAATACGCTGTATACTGGAATTGGTTTTGTGATAAACAACCATATCTACCAGGTGAAGTGCCTGCAGCATATTCATTTTAATCTTTGCTTTTGGCTTCTTTACGCCATTAATCATATAAGACTGAATGCCGAATTTGGCTGTAAAGATTTGTACCACTACACTGTTTTCACTGTATAATGTTGTTTTTAAGACTATCCCACGGGTTTTGTGGAGCATATCAGCTTAGTTTTGGAATAAAAATAATAGCTGCAATAATAACTGAGATAAAAGCAGCTACAATTACAGCGCCGGCAGCCACATCTTTCACTTTTCCAGCCTTTGGGTTGAAATCCGGAGAGACCAGGTCAACCAAAAGTTCAATTGCAGTGTTTAAAAGTTCGGCAACCAATACAAGACCAATGGCCAAAATAATCCATAGCCATTCATGGCCAGAGAGTTGGAAATACCATCCTGCAATTCCAACCAGCAGCGTAGCAACCAGGTGGATTTTAAAATTCATTTGCGTTTTTACGGTATAAGCAATTCCGGATAACGCATATCCAAAACTCTTGATTAATCTTCGCATAGTATTAGCTGTCGATCAAACTTACTGAATTAAATAAATATTTGGTTTTAATACCCTGATACAATGTTATTTTTACCTAATCAACACAATTTTCCGTCCAGGAAACAGTTTATTTTCTTTTATTTGCTGATTCGATTTAGAAGCTGCTAAAAACAGCTCTTTTCAGCAATTAACTCATTCAGATATTTTAATCAAACATGGAAACCACTACTCCCGTTAAAAAAAATAGTTCTATTATCCCTCTTGTTACAATGACGCTCCTTTTCTTTATGTGGGGATTCATCACCTGCATGAATGATATTTTAATTCCGCATTTAAAAGTGCAGTTTAATTTGAACTTTCAACAATCAATGCTGGTTCAGTTTGCTTTTTTTGGTGCATATTTTATCGGGTCATTAATTTACTTCCTGATCTCCTATTTCAACGGGGACCCGGTTAACAAAGTTGGTTATAAGAAAGGAATTATTGCAGGAGTACTGCTTTCGGCTGTCGGTTGCTGTCTTTTCTATCCCGCAGCAACCCTTTCCATTTATGGGGTCTTTCTGGCTGCCTTATTTGTGCTGGGTTTAGGCTTTACCATTTTACAGATCACTGCAAATGCTTATGTGACTTTATTAGGCCCGGAAGAAAGTGCATCGAGCCGTTTAAACCTGACACAAGCTTTTAACTCATTCGGAACCACAATCGCCCCGATTCTGGGCGGACATTTAATATTTACCCTATTCCTTGAAAAAAACGGGGCTGCATCAGCAGATTCTACCCGTATCCCTTATCTGATTTTTGCCGGTATCCTGGTTCTGCTTGCCATAGTAATCAGTAGGGTAAAACTTCCATCTTTCAGTAGTGAGGAATCATCAGAGCGGGGTCTGGGAGCCTTGAAATTCCCGCAATTAAAAATGGGTATCTTCGGGATTTTCTGTTATGTAGGTGCAGAAGTTGGAATCGGAAGCCTGCTGATAGCATTTATGGAGCAACCGGATGTAACCAACCTGACAGAAGTAGTCAGCAAAAACTACCTTGCCCTGTACTGGGGCGGAGCAATGATCGGAAGGTTTTTAGGCTCAATCTCACTTAGTGAATTGCCACAGGCAAAAAAGTTGATTTATATGGTACTTACCGCAGCAGCTGTATACTTACTGGTCTTCAGTATCGTTGACCTTACTTTTGCACAAACAAGTTTCTTTATCGTCTTTATTGTATTGAACATTATTGCCTTTGTGATCGGTAAATCTGCTCCGGCACGTACGCTGGTAATCTTTGCAGGGGTGAATATCGCGTTATTACTTGTTTCAGTTTTCAGTAAAGGGAGCATGGCTTTATACCCGATTTTAGGTATAGGCCTGTTTAACTCTATTATGTTCTCTAATATTTATACCCTGTCAATTTCAGGTTTAGGAAAATACGTTAGCCAGGGATCATCTTTATTGGTAATGGCAATTTTAGGTGGTGCTTTATTACCATTAATTCAGGGCAGTATTGCCGATGCTATGGGAATTCAAAGTTCATTCATTTTGCCGGCACTATGTTACCTGTACATCCTGATTTTTGGATTGTATTGTGCTAAACGCGGACATGGTGCTAATGAAAAAGCCGTAAGAACAAATCATTAAACGCTTAATTGCAAGTTATGAAACCTCCTGTTTAATTAAAAACAGGAGGTTTTTGTTTTTATTAACAATATAGTAATGCCAGGTTCAAGTTAACCGCATAGCCGAAGAATACTTTTGGGCTGTTAAATCAGAACAAGCTTATGAATAGAAGATCATTACTCAAAGGAGGTTTGCTGGCCGGATTAGGTCTGCCATTTTTATCACCGGCACAATTGTTAGCTCAGCCGAAGCCATTCGCTAAAAAGGCAAAGAATGTGATTATGCTGGTCAGCGATGGTATGAGTACCGGTACATTGAATATGGCAGATCTGTATGCAAACCGCGCCTTTGGTAAAGGGACCAACTGGATACAATTATACAAAGATTCTAAAGTTACCAGGGCATTGATGGATACGGCATCTGCCAATTCACTGGTTACCGATTCTGCTGCTGCAAGCTCTTCGTGGGGCGGAGGGATGCGGGTTAAAAACGGCTCTTTAAATGTGGGCCCGAAAGGGGAAATGCCACAGCCAATTTTACAGAAATTTAAGCAAAGCGGTAAAAAAGCAGGTTGTGTAACCACCGTTCCGGTTACACATGCTACCCCAGCAGGTTTCTGTGT
This sequence comes from Pedobacter cryoconitis, assembly GCF_014200605.1. GTDB lineage: Bacteria > Bacteroidota > Bacteroidia > Sphingobacteriales > Sphingobacteriaceae > Pedobacter > Pedobacter cryoconitis_B. The sequence continues at coordinate 643,668 of NZ_JACHCE010000002.1, forward strand.
AAATATAGACAGCCGTGACGGACAGGATGAGATTGCAGAAATGTACCTGAAATTGAAGTTCGATGTGATGTTTGGGGGTGGTGCTGAACATTTTAACGCTAAAAGAAAAGGCGGAAGTATTCTTCCTGAATTTCAGGCACAGGGGTTCAAAGTAGCTCAGAACAGAGATGAAATGTTAAGTCTTAAAAACTCTGGTCCTGTAATCGGCCTTTTCGCGGCCGATGGCTTACCTTATGAAATAGACCGTAAAAACTCTCCTGAACTGATGAAAACTGTTCCTTCATTAGCTGAAATGATGAATAAGGCAATTTCGCTGATGAAAGATAATCCCAAAGGATTTGCGCTTCAGGTTGAAGGTGGTAAAGTAGACTGGGCAGCACATGGAAATGATACCGGAGGTTTAATTTTTGATCAGTTAGCCTTTGATGAAGCTGTAGGTGAGGCAATCGCATTTGCAGAAAAAGATGGAGAAACATTAGTCATTATCACTACAGACCATGGAAACTCGAACCCTGGTTTATTTTATGGCGACACTTATAAAGACTTTGACCGTATTCAGCATTTTAAACATAGCAATGAATGGATACTGAATCAGTTGAATAACACTTCGAGTGAGAAAAATGTAACTGAATTAATTGAAGCAGGTACAGGAATTGGAATTACCGCTGCCGAAGCCAAACAATTACTTACACATTTTTCGGATGTGATTCCCGGTGAATTATACAATGCTGCTAACCTGCCATTTAATGAACTTGCAAAAATTCAGGGAAAATATACACTGGTTCAATGGGCAGGAATGAACCATACTGCAGATTATGTAGAACTCACCATGTTTGGTCCTGGCAGTGAGCTGTTAAAGCCATTTATCAAGAACTATGAACTGCATAATTTCATGTTAAATGCTGCTGCAATGCCAGCAGAGTTTTTAGCACCTGCCTTTAAATCGTAGGGTAATCTGTCAATTAACGCTTACCTTTGAGGTAAGCGTTAAATTATGTCTGTTGAAAAACAAATTCTGCATCCCCGAAATCTGCACCGTTCAAGGTACGATTTTCCACAATTAATTAACAGTTGTCCGCAACTGGAACCTTTTGTATTTATTAACCCTTATGGAGATCAATCTATAGATTTTTCAAATCCTAAAGCAGTAAAAACATTAAACAAAGCCCTGCTGATTCATTTTTATGGCTTATCAGACTGGGACATTCCTGAAAACTATCTTTGTCCGCCTATTCCGGGCAGGGCCGATTATATTCATTATCTGGCAGACTTGCTGGCATCTGTCAATGGAAATGAGATTCCAAAAGGCAATACCCTCAAAGTACTGGATATTGGAGTGGGAGCAAACTGTGTTTATCCGATTATCGGACATCAGGCATACGGGTGGTCATTTGTAGGTTCTGATGTTGATAAGAGGGCGATCAGTTCGGCAGAAAATATTGCTGCAATTAACCCTCCGCTGGCCAGGGATCTGACTTTCAGAATCCAGAATGCCCCGGCAAACATCTTCAAGGGTGTAGTAAAACCCGGAGAGTTATTTGATATCACGCTATGTAATCCGCCATTTCATACCTCTGCCGAAGAAGCACAAATGGGCAGTCAGCGTAAAGTCCGTAACCTGGGTAAACAAAAGGGAAGAGAAGTAGTGCTTAATTTTGGTGGCCAGAGTTCTGAATTATGGTGTAAAGGCGGTGAGGTTGAGTTTATCCGGAAGATGATAGAAGAAAGTGCACAAATTGCAAAACAATGCGTTTGGTTTACCAGTTTAGTTTCCAAAAGTGCGCATCTTTCGACAGTTTATTATGCACTGGATAAGGTAGGTGTTAAAGGTGTGAGAACTGTAGAAATGGCTCAGGGACAGAAACAGAGCCGTTTTGTGGCCTGGACATTTTTGTCTGCCGATGAGCAGTCAGAATGGAGCAGAAAGCGATGGAAAAAATAATTTAATATCTTAACTTTAAGCCATGATCTATAAACCTACTTATCAGGCGGCACAAATTATCGCTCCTAAAGTTGAAGCCATCTTTGCGCAGCATCTTGCTGCAGCCAGAGAAAGTGGGGAGGAAGATCTTGCTCCTTTGCCTTCGGCAGAGATCGTAGAGGCTATTATTGATGCTACCTTTTGGGCAAGCATCCGTAAAGAAGAAGGGCATTCCCCGAAAATTTCACTGGCTTTTTTGCCTCCCGCACAAGGGGGCAGTCCATTACTCTTTAAGAACCGCCTGCCGCTTAATCCGACCATTCTGACCAAGATTGCTCCGGGTGTTGAGCGTGCAGGTATTCATATTGGGGTCTGGCAGGAAGATGGAGAGCTTTATATCTGGGGGACCACTACAAGTATCCCTAATTTCTGTTTTGTATTAGATGTCTCGGAACCTGCACTGCTGGTCATCAAACACCGCAGGATATATGGATTTGGGAAATTTACCAATATAGCTGTACTTAAGGGCGATCAGATTAAGATTGTCGATGTCAATAGTGCAAGACATCCGGATTGTCCGCCTATGTTACTTTCTTTACTGGACCTTACTGCACCTTCTTACTGGAATGACACTGTGAATGTGCTGATCCAGCTTGCTGTATCTATGCGTTCACATCAGCGTGGAGGTACTTTGCTGGTCGTACCCAATGGAAATAAAAACTGGTTGCAATCTATTATTAAACCTATTCAGTATGCTATCCAGCCGGCTTTTTGTGGTTTATCCAATTTATTGAAACAAGATAGAAAACAGGCCAGTCAGATCTTCTGGCAGACTGTGCTCAAAAGAGAGGTAGAGCATCTTGCAGGGCTAACTGCTATTGATGGGGCCACAGTAATCAGTGATGATTATGAGCTTCTGGCATTTGGCGCTAAAATAGGCCGGGCGAAAGGCAAAGAACTGATTGAAGAACTATCATTTGTTGAGCCCATTGCTGGTGGCGGAGCTATCGTAATGCACCCGGCAAAAGTAGGGGGGACACGTCATCTTTCGGCTGCACAGTTTATACAGGATCAGAACGATGCTATAGCACTGGTTGCTTCACAGGATGGGCATTTTACCATTTACTCCTGGTCTCCTTTACAAGAGCGTGTAATGGCGCACAGGATAGATACACTGTTGTTGTAGACATAAAAAAAGCGTTCATCAAAAGATGAACGCTAAAAAAAATTAATTATATTATTTAGGTTCTTAAGAAAAGATAATTGCTCCGGCAATCACCGCCAGGAACAGGATAATCATGACCACTCTATCGATATTAACCCATTGTTTTTGAGTTATCGCTTTTTCTTGTTTCACACGCTCATGCCTGGCAAAGGTGTGAGTTAACAGATTCAATTTTATAAGCATATCTGAGTATTTAATGACCACTAAGCATAAGGCAAACGCTGAGCCAAAACCCTCAGATTATGTTAAAATGTTGATAATTATTTCTTTCTGTTGATAGTGCTTTTTTATTTTATAGAAAAGAAGGCTTTTTCAACAACTATATGACAATCAGTTGATTGCCTGTGTACTATTTAGACGACAATTTTGTCCGGAAATTTTGGCTGTTATTTGTCTGCCTCCACATCTTTTGGCCCTTAAAATCTTTATTTCAAATTGTAAAACCGGTCATTTCTGACTGATAATCAGCTTCAAATATCTTCCTGAATTATTTTGTAATAAAATTATTAACCTTTAAATCAGGTATTTATAAATTTATTTTGTTTTTATACAGTACTATGTATTGCATATTACTATATAAAACACATAACTTTGAATTATGATAGCAGAAAATACACAAACGCAAATGCGCAAGGGCATACTCGAATATTGTGTGCTCCTGATTATATCAAGGGGAGAAATTTATGCCTCTGATATTATCGCCGAATTAAAGTCGGCAAAACTACTGGTTGTTGAAGGAACGCTTTACCCGCTTTTGACCAGGTTAAAAAACAATGGGCTGTTAAGTTATAACTGGGTTGAGTCTACTTCCGGTCCGCCCCGTAAATATTATACATTGACACCTTTAGGGACCTCAATACTGTCCCAGCTAGACGGAACCTGGCAAGAATTATCATTTGCAATAGCGAAATCAAAGAACCAAACTAACCCTTAGAACCATGAAAAAGACATTGAATATAAATATCGGCAACTCGATCATCCACATTGAAGAGGGTGCTTATGAATTGCTTACCAGTTATCTGATAGAGGTTAAACAGCATTTCGGGAAAAGCGCAGATGATTTTGAAATCGTTTCAGATATCGAAAACAGGATTGCTGAAATGTTTACTGAGATTTTGCATACTCAACAAAAGCAGGTGATAGAACTGGAAGACGTTCAGGTAGTGATTGGTTTAATGGGATCGGTTAAAGATTTTGAAGAAGGGGCAGAGGAAGAGCCGGCTACTGATTTTAATAGTCCTTATACCACTGCATTTGCAGAACGCAAAATCTATAGGGATACAGATGAAGCGATGGTGGCAGGGGTCTGTTCTGGTCTGAGCCATTACCTGAAAATGGATGTCAGTATATTACGTATCGTTACTGTTTTATCGATCTTTTTAGGTGGGTCGGGCTTAATCGCTTACCTGGTATTATGGATTGCAATACCAAAAGCGTCAACCAGAGCCGAAAAAATGGCCATGAAAGGGGAGGCTGCTAACTTACAGGGTTTCAAAAGAAGTTTTGAAGAAGAACTGTCAAATTTAAAAGATAACCTTAAAAATGCGAATGAACATCTGCAGCCTTTAGTTAAGCAGTCGGGTAATTTTATTACAGAGTTTATCACTGTTCTGGGAACCTTTTTACAGGGATCGGGAAAGATCATTTTTAAGTTCATTGCTATTATATTGATGATTACCGGATCAGTTTTGCTCCTGGGTGATTTCATCTCACTGGCTGCAATATTAGGCGTATGGTATTCGGGGGTGACACAGATTTTTCCTTTGAATATTATTAATGGATCTTACCTGACGTTTTTCAGTACCGCTGTATTTTTTGTAATCGGTATTCCGCTTTTGGGCGTGATTTTACTTTCAGTCAGAGTAGCTTTTAACACGCGTCCGATTCATCAGATGGTATCTTATGGTTTGTTGTTAAGCTGGTTATGTGCACTTTCTGTTGGTATTTTCTTTGTCGCAAAAGTGGGGAGTGAATTCAAAGAAGAGGCGACCTTTGCACAAACTTTGTCACTCCAGGTACATCCGGTATACACATTGGAAATAGATAAATCTATGTTTTTCAGCAAAGAAGATAGCTTGCGTTTACAGTTGAACTCCACAGCTTATGCAGGTAAAATTATTCAGAAAGATCCCGAAAGATCTACCTCGGCACCTAGAAATGTAACGATCAGAATAGAAAAAAGTGATAACAATATTCCATCGGTTACAGAGAGTTACAGCTCAAAAGGAAAAGATTTTGCGAGTGCATTAAACCAGGCGAAAAATATCCGTTACGACTTTATACAGAAAGATTCACTACTTAAATTCAGTCCTGAAGTTCATCTTCAGAAAAATGCTTACTGGAGAGATCAGCATGTAGAGCTGTTGATTAAATTACCTGTAGGGACTAAACTAAGAATCAATAAAAATCTTGACCGTTATCTTAATGGATATTCTTTATGGGATTGCGACGACGAAAATTTTGTAGATGACAGGTATGAAGGCGTGATGACCGGCGAAGGGTTAAAATGTCAGATAGAAAAGAAATAGCATCCGGGGGTTTTAAACTGATAAAAAACACAGGTTAAGCGTATACTATTTAAGATTTTTTTTAGTAAATTTAATTAGCTAATTCTTAACCTGTTATGAAAACCGTAAAACAATTACTCAGCACTAAATCCGCACAGATCTTTTCGGTTACAGCAGAAACGTCTGTTCTGGATGCCCTTAGCGTAATGATGGAAAAGAACATCAGTGCGCTGCTCATTCTGGAAGGCAGCCAATTATCAGGCATATTTACAGAAAGAGATTATGCACGCAAGATCGTTCTAAAGGGTAAAACCTCTGCCGATACTTCTTTAAGTGAAGTCATGACCGCACATCCGATTACGGTTTCGACAGGCGACAGTCTGGAACATTGTATGAAGATCATGACAGACCGCCATATCAGGCATCTGCCTGTTGTAGCAGAAAACCTGGTCATTGGGATGGTCTCTATTGGTGATGTAGTTAAATTCATCATTGAAGACCAGAAACAGACCATTTCCCAATTAGAAGGTTACATTAACAGTTAGGTTTCCCGTTAACACAGTTATTATTTAACTGTGTAACGGTAAATATAACGGCCAACATTACCATTGGCATCCAGACCTTCAATAACTGCTCTGTAGGTACCTTTGCCGTCTGCGTTATAGAACTCAAGCACTGTATCGCCTGTGGCATTGGTTACAACTTTAGGATTCCAGTAAATGGTTGTTCTTAAATCGTTACCAGTATAAGAACTGGTTTGAGTCAGGTATTTAGGGGCATAGAATTCTCTTGTTTTCGTATATCCTTTAGGAGTAAACTTAAGCATATTGCTTTGTGGCATCATTTTCTTTAAGTCAGCAAGGCTCATATTAGACTTAGGTATTTTTTTCGTGTTCACGACGATTACACCATTGCAATTATAATTCTTGAAAACAAGACCCAGCTGATCTTTTAAGAAGATCTCTACAGATTCTACATCCGATGGCTGCACACTGCTCAGATTAATCGCATCTACTGCATTTCCATTAATAAATACCTGTACCGGCGTACTTTTGTTCCCCTGCATATAATCGCGGGTAATGAAAAACTTATCTGTATCAAAAGTAAGGCCCATAGCCATTGTTTTAAGACACATTAACATATCGTTACAACCCGAAAACCGTTCTCCGTCAATCTGGTGATCAGGCATCATGCTAAGCCCGGTTAAAGCGGTATAATCTGCATGGCTTGGCTTTTTAACCGTTGCCCCTGTAATTTTCACCTCTTTAAGGGTACGCAGATTGCTGTATTGTTTTTTACTATTATCCAGGTAAGCTGATAAAGTACTGTCAATATTGACAACTTCGGTTGCCAGGTTCGGATTATTGGTCACCTCAGGGAATGGAGGATTATCCAGAACAATCATCATATTGCTTCCTGCAGCATTATATTTTGCATTAATCAATAGTTCTGCACCATCTTCAAAAACAAGGTTAGGGAAGGCAAAAAGACCAGAGTTTGTGGTCAGGGTTTCTGATGAAAGTGTTCTGCCCGGACTGGTCAAACGTAAAGCCCCTTTTCTGACCGGCATTCCTGTCCTGTCTCTCAGCATACCTGTGATGCTCATTCCCTGTTCAGGAAGAAAAGTATTTGCAGGGAACCTGCCAGCCATGATCTCTTTATAAGAGAAACGGCGGTACCCCTGCGTAAGCATTAGAACATCCAGTTCTGCACGTTTTTTCTCGTCTGTTTTAACAAAGTAATAGTTAGGGCGTTCAACGAATCCCTGCAGATCGGAAGTAAGCAGAAGAGAACTTAATATTGTTGTTTCTGTGTTTTCATCTACAGGTACTTTCTGCTGATCAGTGACACTAACCGAGAAATTTCCAACCAAACGTTGTGTAGAATCTTTAGCAGAGACAGTCATCCTTACTTTCTGTCTGACTTTATAAGCCGGAAGATCTGTTTTTAAAGTCAGGTTCATTGCATTTTTGTGAAGCACAAAAACAAGACGTTCGCTGATCGGTTCACCGGTTGCATTAAAAAGGGTTAACTGAATAATCCCCGAAGGAAATTTGTCCGTTGGTATTTTAGCTGCTGTAACTTGTGTCAGCAGTTTGGATTGGGCAGCATAATAAACCTGACCGGCATTTTGCGCTACGAGATAAACACTTTTACCCTGATTTTGCTTGAAGTAAGTATCACTGGCTACAATTTTAAAATTGATCAGGCCAGGATTAGTGGTGTTTGCCTGTACAGAGATTCCTGATTCAACTGCTTTGGGTAAGCTGATTACTTTTTTAGTGCCATCACTGAAAATTACCGTTGCATTATAGGTTTTACCAGCCTCAGTATTCAGGTAAAATGTGCCCATACCTAAATGGGTTGAGTTGAAAGCAGTAATCTGATTACCGTCACTGTCAGCTATTGTGCCTTTGGCTTCAATAGCCAAACCATCTTGTTTAATTGCCTTAAAAGCTATCTGAGTTGGTATACCCTGAATGAGTTCGCCACCTTCCGGAAAAAACTGGATATCAGTAGCTGCTGTTTTTGGTTTCAGTACAAAAGAAGAATTAAGGATTTCCTGGTTACCCATATTTAATTCGGTAGTCAGATCACCTTTGGTGATTATTTCATTTTTACGCGGACTGATGCTGATTTTTAAAACACCATTCTGGTCGGTAACCCCTTTACCTTTACTAACTACTTCGTAGTTTGAAACTACGCTCCAGGTAACCGGCTTATTCGCGAGGATTACTTTATCCAGGTTCTTGAACTGGATTTGTGCATTGATGACCTGGCTTTTATCAGTCTGTACGTTATTGTAGGTTAAATGGGTAATTAATTTTTTGTCAATTGCTTCCCCGATTGGAATAGTTTTGGTGAAAAAGTAATCGATACTGGAGTTAAGCATCCAGGTGGTATAGGCTCTTACATAGTAATTTCCTTGTTTGAAATTTACCATATCAAGCTCCAGACTTCCATAAGCCATACTATTGGTTACGGGTAACTTCAATGATTTTACTAAAGAGTCCTGACTATTCAAAACGTCCACATAAACCACTTTACTTAATGGCGAAGGAATGTTTTGTTCAGAAGTAAGGTAAGCTTTGAAAAACAGGGTATCAGCTACGCTATAATAAGGTTTATCGAAATGAAGATAAACTTTTTCCACAGGGTGCTGTTCTGCCATAATCTTGGATTTATTAAGAATAGAGCTTAGCATAGCGGTGTCCTGTTGAGCTGATGCCTGGAAGTTCAGAGAAAAGCAAAGTATAGAGAGTACAAATGATAGTTTAAAGTAGTTCATGAATAGCTTATGATACAAAATTAATCTTGCTAATATATTGAATTAAGCAGGAGGTTCCATAAGATCTTTAACCTTTAACATATTTTGACATTTACAGAAGGATTTCTGTTTTAGGGGAAGACTTGTATAAGCGTAGGGGATGTTTCCATATCCACTCTGGTGTAATTCCATAGGGAGTCTACCTATTTACCGCAAAAAGGTGGACTCATACCCTAGTCAATACGAACAGGTCCACTCGCTAATGTTTAATAAAACATAAAAAAAGGGAGTCTGGTTTCCCGGACTCCCTTTCAAAATATAGAGTGAGTTTAGTTATATTCGATCACGAATTCATTATGCGGGGTACGAACTTTTTTCAGGTTAACCAACCAGTCTTCACTTTCACTTCTGTAACCTAATGGCAGTAAAGTAACACTGCGAAGCCCTCTTTGTCTTAAGCCTAATAACTCATCCAGTTCTGCAGGATTAAATCCTTCCATTGGAGTCGCATCTACTTTTAATAAAGCAGCTTCTGCAAGTGCAATACCGAAACCAATATAGGCTTGTCTTGCGGCATGGTTAAAGTTTACTTCTTCAGTTCTTGTAGTATAGTTTGAGCTCAGTTGAATTTCATAATCCGATGGAGTTTCATCAGGCAGGCCGCGTTCTGCATTTGCACGTGCAAAAGTAGCTCTGATGTTCTGTTCTGTATAATTCTCCCAGGCTGCGAAGATCAGCAGATGTGAAGAATCAACTATCTGAGATTGTCCGAAAGCTACAGTCTGGATTTTGGCTTTTAATTCCTGGTTAGTAACCACTATTACTTTAAATGGTTGAAGACCGGAAGAAGTAGGAGCAAGACGTGCTGCTTCAATAATTTGGTCAACCTTTGCCTGAGGGACCTTTTCTCCGTTCATTTTTTTTGTTGCGTACCGCCATTTAAGCGCATCTATTAAACTCATAATTTTATTATTCTAAGGTTATAATGCTGTTACAACATCTAATTAATAACAGTGTTAACAAATGTAAGCATGTTATGCAATTTTGATGAAAAGCACTGCTGATTTTACTTTGGTATGATATTGAAATTCTGTGCTGAACTAAATGAATAAAAGAAAACTGTCATAAGATTTGGATAAGTTTTATTTATTTAGTAAAATCGTTAATTGTTATGCTTGCATAAATAATAGCAGATGCTTATCAATTAATACTAACCAAATATGAAAAAGATTTTACTTAGTTTTTTACTGGCAGTGCCTATTCTGGGCTACTCCCAATCCTATCAGGTTAACCTTCAGGGACAAAAGCAGACCGCTATGGGCGGTGCAGGTACAGGGGTTGCTTTAGATGAAGCAGCAGTTTTCTTTAACCCGGGTGCTGTATCATTTTTAAAGAAGAATGGGGTGCAGGCAGGGGGAAGTGCAATTTTCCTGAAAGCTGCTTTCAAAGAGAATGGTTCTAATATCACAGAATATACAAAAGATAAAACCGTAGTAGACCCATCGGCCTATGCTGTATTTGGTAATCCAAATAACAGGCTTCGTTTTGGTTTGGGTGTTTATGTGCCATTTGGTGGTGCCGTACACTGGGACCCGAACTGGACTGGTAAGTATACCGTGACTTCATTAGATCTGCAGGCCATCTATGTTCAGCCTACTTTGAGTTATAAAATTACGGATCATATCGGTATTGGTGCGGGGCTGGTTTATTCGAGAGGAAAGGTTGATTTGAAAAGAGCGGTTCCTCTTACGCTGAACGACGGTACTTCTGCTACTGCGCAGCTTAAGGGACATTCCAATGATTTTGGCTGGAATGCAGGTATCTATGTAGAAACTGTATCTGGCGTAACCATTGGTGTTTCACACCGGTCACAGGTAACTGCAAAGGTGAAAGACGGAGATGCGATTTTTAGAGTTCCCGATGCATTAAAAGATGGATTTCCGACCAGCTTTAGCGCTAACTTACCTTTACCGGCAACCTCTTCTATTGGTTTAGGATTTTACCCGTCTTCAAAAACAATTATTGCAGTTGATGCAAACTGGGTTCACTGGAGTACGTATAAAGTACTGGCTTTTGATTATAACAACAATTCAAGAATTCCAAATACAAGTTCTCCAAGAAACTATCATGATGGTGGTGCGGTACGTGTAGGTATTCAAAATATGGCTACAGACCGTCTGGCTTTAAGATTAGGTGCAGCTTATGCATTTACACCAGTAGGCAAAGGTTATGTAACGCCAGAAGTTCCTGATGCTAACCGTATCCTGTTAAGCGCAGGTTTAGGTTACAAGGCATCTGAAAGATTCAGTATTGATTTGTCTTTCTTGTATGAAAACATCAAATCAAGGAATGAAACCAATTTTGAAACCAATTTAAGCGGAGCTTTCAAGACTGTTGCTTATATCCCTGGTTTAGCTTTATCTTATAAATGGTAATCACCTTTCAGAAAAACATTATGAACTCGAAATTTATATTCAGAAGTATTCTTGCAGTCGCTGTTGTTACAGCAGCATCCTGCAAGCCAGAATTAAAAACCGCAACCCCCAGCAAAGGAAATGCTGATTTTTCAAGATATATCTCCGTTGGAAACTCTCTGACATCAGGCTTCGCAGACAACGGATTATACCTGGAAGGACAGCAAAATTCATATCCGTTAATGATTGCGACACAAATGCAGACAGTAGGTGGCGGTGCCTTCAGTACACCTTTCTTTAACGCAAACCAGTCGGATGGTACAGGTTATAAAAAGCTGTCAGGTTTTACCGCTACAGGCGATCCTGTAATTACAGATGTACCTGCTCAGGCAGTGATTGGTTCGGCAACTGTACCAGGTTTCGGTACCGTACCATTATTTACAAAATATACAGGAGACCTGAACAATTACGGTGTACCGGGAATCAGGTTAAACAATATTACCCTTACTTATTATGGAAATTTAAATCCCTATTTTGAGCGTTTATTGCCTAATACCTCACCTGCAAATACTATCCCGTATTTGAGTTTTGTAACCGCTAAACCTTATACTTTTTTCAGTATGTGGTTAGGTAACAATGATGTTTTAGGTTATGCAACAGGCGGTGCTTCAGTTCCTGCTGATTTTCCTACTGACAAAGCACTTTTTGCACAGTTATATAATCTGGCTGCAGGTACGATGGTCAAAGGTGGAACTGGTGGTGCGGGAACAGCTAAAGGTGTAGTTGCGACTATTCCTGATGTTTTGAGTACTCCTTATTTTACAACAGTTACTTTAAAAGCATTATTAACAGCTGTTCAGGCTTCAGCACCAACAGTTCAGGCTATTTTTATTCAGCCTGGCAGCGGAGCCCCAAGACCTGCTACAGCAGATGATTACTTCCTGCTTCCATTAAAGGCTGCAAACGTAATTGGAAAACCAAATGCAGCAGGTATTCCATATGGCTTGCATCCGCTAAATCCGGTTGAAAGTAAATATGTACTGGATAAAGCTGAGGCTGCTGTAATTGTAGATTATACCAATTCTTACAATGCAACTATCAAATCTGTAGCAGCAGCAAATGGTCTTGCTTTAATGGATGCGAATGCATTATTCAAAAGTTATGCAGCAGGTAGAGTTGTGAATGGCGCAGCGGTTAGCGCGGCTTATATTACAGGAAACCTTTTCTCTCTGGATGGGATTCACCTGACTCCGCTGGGTTATGCAATTGTTGCGAATGAATTTATTAAATCTATCAATTCACAATACGGTTCAAGTATTCCAATTGTAGATGTGACTAAATACAGAGGAGTGAAATTCCCTTAGTTATTGTCTCTATAAAGAAAAAGGCAATTCTCAATTAAGAGAATTGCCTTTTTTTATGCTATAAATCTCCGATCTTTTTCTCCGATCCAAAATCACAGGCAGCACAGCCATTTGTTTCCAGTGCATTGTTACCCACACAAGAAGTGTAATTCCAATAATTACGATCTCTGTATAAAGGGCCCGGACCAATACCCCAGTCGCCATTGAAACTGAACTCATCTTTATTACATCCCATTCTAACCAGGTTTTTAGAAGTCAGCACTTCATCTTTACTTCCATCCGGATTTCTGTAATCGCCATAATAACTGCATTCAAACCCTATAATTGTTTTAGATCTTGAATCGTGGTATAAACCATGAGCTATTTTACCTACATAAGCTTCCACTCTTTTGCCTTCGGTTGTACTTCTCCAGTTTTTAGTAAACCATCCTTTATGCTGGAAATAAGTCACTGTAACTACACGCTGGCTTTGTTTATCAATTTGTATCACCATATGTTCAAGATCATAATTATGACCTCCTAAGTTACCGAAACATGGTCTCTGACGTTTATAAGCCCACCAGTATTCAATGAAAATACGATTGGGGTCAGTTGGATGAGCTTGTACATCATAATAAGTCGGGAAGTCCATACTTCTGGATTCCGGATCTTTTTCAAATACTAACTTTCCACCACATACAATACTGGATTGAAGTGTGTTTGCCCAGACATCTTCAACAGAGGTAGGGTATTCCGGAGCAGCACGGTCAAATTTCAGCAGCGGAGCAAATTTTGCTGCCCATACATCTGCTTCATTACCGTTTATTCTGTTCGGGCTTTCCTGACAGCTCGCACAAAAAGAGGTTGGTGCAGCGTTGACCCAGGTCTTTGAAGACTTGGAACCGCTTACTTCGAGTTCCTCCTGAGCAGACTTCTTACATTGCACCAGTAAGGTAGCTAAGGCTAATAATAGTACCGGATAGATTTTTTTCATGGTTTTAGATTTTAGATTTTGTTTTAAGATAAGGCATAGCATGGGCATAAGACGTTAAAAACATCAGTCATGCTGTATAATTTAAATGGTTTTAATAGCCCGTGTTTTGTTTCAGATTTGGGTTCAGAATACGTTCTCCTGATGGAATCGGGAATATCCTTTTATAAGTATTCTGGTCTGTTTTATATCCCCAGCTCCCTTCATATTTACCAAAACGGATCAGGTCATTTCTTCTCCAGGTTTCCCAGTTCAGTTCGCGTGCGCGTTCTCTTAATAATTCATCAAGGGATATAGACGTGAATGCCTCTGCTTTTCTTTTTGTTCTGAGTTCATTGACAATTCCTAAAGCTGTTTGTCCGTTAGTAGGGGCAGCTCCTCTCAGTATAGCTTCAGCTTTCATTAATAAAATATCAGCATATCTGAAAACGGGTACGTCATTTCCTCCGTTGTTAGTCGTAGCAGCAGCATCCGGCGCATACTTGTTATTGCGGATTCCTTTAGCACTTCCTAAAACATCACTTCCTACATCAAAATTCTGAACATTTACAAAGGTGATCTGAGGAGAGAATTCCAGTTGCCATGAAATTTGTGTTGCCCCATCATCGCCGCTATAATTCGCGTCAAGACCTTTTTTTGTGGTGCTGATCAGAATTGGTTTACCCGAATTGTCAAACTGTTTTCCTGTTAACCAGACATTGTTCCTGACATCAGTTTTACTGTCAAAATTTGCATAGAATTCTGGCAGCGTACTGGTCGGTCCGCTGATTCTCCATGGCAGCCCATATTTTGCAGATAAAGCATAATGCAGGTTGTACCAGGTAAAACGTTGTCCAGGAGCCTGAACATTATCATAAGGGATAGCAAAAATAAACTCAGAAGTTGCCGGACCGTTGTCAGCTTTGAATATACTTGCATAGTCATCGGCCAGGGCGAATTTGTTTGATTTAATCAGCATATCGCACATCGCAACAGCATCATTATTTCTCTCCGTACCAGTATAGACCTCTGCATTCAGATACATTTTGGCTAAAAGGGCATAAGCAGCAAATTTAGTAGGACGGCCATAAGTAGATTTATCATTCACCTCACTTAAACGTGGCAATGCGTCTTTAACTTCTTTTTCAATAAATGCAAATACGTCTTTACGGCTCTGTGTTTGCGGCTGGTTGGCATCTCCAAATTTTGTAGTCAGTGGGATATTGCCATAAACATCCATCATCAGATAGAAACAAAGTGCCCTTAATGTTTTAATTTCAGCTGCGATATTTAATTTTGATTCACTGTCTGGTGACTGCTCAAATAAAGCAAGTATCTGATTACAGCTGCTGATGGTACTGAAACCCCAGCTCCATACGCCGGCAACCTGAGGATTGTCGGCATTCCAGGTATGGTAGTGAAGCTGCTGATAACGGCCTCCATCAAACCAGTTACTTCCGCGGGTTGGAATAATAGCCTCATCGGTACTTAAACTCTGTATCTGCCAGTAAGTAGTTGCAAACTGATCCCTGAATTTAGCATAAGCAGTACCCGAAGCCAATAAAAACTGTGCCTCTGTTTTAGGGAAATTTGCAGGAGTAAGTTCATTTTCAACAGGTACCTCAACTTTAGTACAAGCAGAAAATAAAAGGGTAACGGTCATCACCGTTAGTATAGATCTTATTAATTTCATCATTTCTATTATTTAACCTGATTAAAATGAAAGATTTGCACCAAAAAGGAAAGAACGGGTACGTGGATAATAGTTTTTATTATCTATACCAGGTGTTAAACCGCCCATGCCTATCTCCGGATCAATACCACTGTAACCTGTGATTACTGCGATATTATTTCCTGTAACATAAAACCTCAGTGACTGTATTCCTTTTATTTTTGGCATCGTATAACCCAGTGTCATATTATCCACACGCAGGTAAGATGCATTTTCTATATACCTGTCCGAATAACGGTAGGCATAGGCATTTGCAGGACTTTCATCTTTCGAATAAACTGGCAGGTTATATGTTTTACCATCTGCAGGACGGTTTAGATCGGCAAGTGTAGCGTTAAAAACTTTTCCTCCCAATGAGCTTCTAAGAAAGATATTTAAATCAAATTGTTTATACGTAAAAGTATTGCTCCAGCCCAGTAATAATTTAGGTTGTGCGTTTCCTGCATAGTAATAATCAGTATATTCTTTTGGAGAAGTGGTCAGTGCACCACTCTTATCATAGTATTGAGATACTCCTTTACTGTCTTTACCTGCATATTTAAAGGTAAAGAACTGTCCAACAGGATATCCTGGCTTTAAGATCTGAACAGTTGTTCCTGACTGGCCTTGTCCACCTGGTGAAGCCTGTGGAATAGAATCCAGTTTGAAGGTATTATTTGATAATGATAAAAGTTTGTTCGCATTGTGAGCCATGTTAAATGAACTTTGCCATTTAAACTTATCAGACTGAATAACCTTTGCATCGATAGTCAATTCGACCCCTTTATTGCTGATAGAACCTACGTTGGCTGTAAATAAATTGCTGTAATATTGTGTAGAAGAAACAGGGTAATCCCAAATCAGATCACTCGTTTTTTTATCGTAGTATTCAGCAGTTACATTTACTCTTCCTTTTAAAATTACCGCGTCTATTCCGGCATTGAACATCGCTGTTTTTTCCCACTTCAAATTTGGATTGGCATTTTGGTTGGCACCAATAGAATTGATAAAGTTTCCATTATAATAGAAGGTACCTGAAGTTCCGTAACGAATCTTTGAAATCAATGGGTTAAATCCTAATGAGTTTCCTGTAACCCCGTAACCTGCTCTGAATTTCAGATCCTGAAAAACCTGCTGTGATTTCATGAAAGGTTCTTCAGTGATTCTCCAGGCAACAGAAGCCGCAGGAAATGTTCCCCAGCGGTTGTTTGCCCCGAATGCTGAAGATGCGTCCCTTCTTACAGAAAATTGTGCAATATATTTACCGGCATAGTTATAATTTAAACGGCCATAAAAAGATATTAATCTTAATTTTTGATAGATGTTATCTCCCCAGTCTGTTTTGAAATTGCCAATCGGACTTCCAAGACCAATATTGCTGTATCCTAATTCATCTGTCGGGAAATTCCTATTGTTAGCCTGGAAACCATCATTATTGACATCTTCCTGGATACTGTAACCAGCAAGTACATTCAGCGCATGTTTATTCAGCTGCTTGTTGAAGGTTAAGAAGGTTTCACCGGTTTTACGTGTGCTCTCATAAGCAGAGCGATAGGCTTCACCATTTAATCCTTGTTTTAAGGTGTAAGTACTGTTATAATAAGTTCCACGGTTATTCAATTCTTTTTGGGTACTTAAGCTGACATCGTATTTAAACCCATAAGGTAATTTTACTGCTGCGGTAACGTTAAGCAGGGTGATTGTAGTTTTTAATCTGTCTTTAGCATTAGCAAGCAGAGAAACCGGGTTATAATATTGTACACGTTGTAAGTTCTCAGAATATACACCGTCCTGCATCACCGGGACAGTTGGTAAAAACCGCAGCGAATTATAAAGTACCAGGTCCTGATTTGGAATCTGATCTGAATTACTGCTTGAATTACTCAGGTTTAATCCCAGTTTTAAGTGATCATTCAAAACACTCTGAGATAAATTAAGGCGGCCGATTAACCGGTCCAGAGCACTTCCCTTTAAAATTCCTTTATCATTAAAATAGTTTAAACCAGCACTGTACTGTGTTTTGTTATATCCGCCGCTCAAAGAGATGTTGTGGTTCTGTATTAATCCGCCCCTGGTAATTTCTTTCTGCCAGTCTGTATTTGCCCCTTTGGCATCTGCAGGATCAAGGCTGATCTTGTTTTTATCCAGATAAGCGGTCAGTTCCTGCGCATTCATCATTTTAAGGCTCCTTGAAATGTTCTCTGTACCGGCATAACCGCTGTAGCTTACTATAGGGTTTCCTGATTTACCACCCTTGGTCGTAATCATGATTACCCCGTTAGATGCGCGTGTTCCATAAATGGCAGTGGCCGATGCATCTTTCAAAACACTGATATCTTCAATATCATCGGGAGATACCAGTCTGAAATCAGCTCCAGGGACACCGTTAATCACATAAAAGGGTTCCTGAGCAGCACCTACACGTAGTGTGGAAGGCCCGCGTAAACTCATGGTAGGAGTAGCATTCGGATCGCCGGAACGGGTGATATTCAAACCGGCAACCTTGCCCTGTAAGAGCTGGGCAGGATTGCTTAATCCTCCTTTGTTAAAATCTTCCTGGCTTACTTTAGTCACCGATGTACTCAGTACTTTGCGGGACTGTGTACCATAACCAACTACTACAATTTCGTTTAACTCTTCCTGATTACCAGTTAAAGCTACATTGATAGAGGTCTGATCAGCACTGACTTCATAAGGTTTATAGCCGATGTAATTAAAAACCAGGATATCCTGTGCTTCGGTACTGATGGTGTATTTACCGTCTGTATCAGTCACAGTTCTTTGCTGTTTGTTTTTTACGATGACCGAAACACCAGGAATGGTCTCTCCGGTTGTAGCGTCCGTCACCTTTCCGGTAACGGTAATCTGTTTTTTTGCTGTCTTAACAAATATGGTTTTATCATCAATCTCGAAAGTCAGTCCGCTTTGCTGGCCTATTTTACGCAGCACATTTTCTAAAGGCTGATTTTTCTCAGCCAGTGTAACCGGAAGATTCAGGGTTTTTTCAGACGCACTGTGTAAAAAGTG
Organism: Pedobacter cryoconitis; assembly: GCF_014200605.1. Classification (GTDB taxonomy): domain Bacteria; phylum Bacteroidota; class Bacteroidia; order Sphingobacteriales; family Sphingobacteriaceae; genus Pedobacter; species Pedobacter cryoconitis_B. The sequence continues at coordinate 662,054 of NZ_JACHCE010000002.1, forward strand.
ATAGCCTGTTTGTTTTTCAATTAGGGCAATAACGTCTTTCAGTGGTTTCCCTGATACATTAATAGTACATAAAGGATGGTCTGGCGTGTTAGCCCGGATATTGTGGATACACAATAAAAACAGACATAAAAAACAAGTCAGATATTGTTTGATTCTTTTCATTAATTGGTTGTGTTTTGACAGGAGATAACCATCGCATATCCCTGGGTTTGGGATTACCGTAAGGTTTTCATACTTTTGATTTAATCGATAATTTAATTGAGTTCTTCGCAGGAACTGATTAAAAGAGCCTTGTGTCCCGATCTTATCGGTATGCAGGGCTTTTGTGTTTTTGTAGATTTATTTACGCATAGTTTATCTTTAAAAGGTTAATTACATTTTCCGGTGATATAAACCGTTTTCTCTTTTATTTCCCAGCTGATTCCTGAGATATAGCTTAGTCTTTTTAAGACTTGCGTAAGCGCCATTCCTGCAAATGAACCTTTGAGTTTACAGTCTTTCAGGTCTGCATTTTTCAGGTCAACCTGTACATTGTACCAGCGGGAGATTTTCTTTGCAGCTTCTGGCCAGCTTTCATAATCCAGTGTGAGTGTGTTATCTTTCCAGCCGGCAGCATATTCTTTAATAAAAGGCTTAACTAAAGAAGACTTATCTTTTTTGTCATAGACAAGCTGATCTCCTGGTTTTAGGATCTGTCTTTTTCTGGCATCATTATCTATATCAACCTGTACTTTTCCTTCTACCAGGGAAACTTTTGCAACTTCGTCATCAGCATAGCCTGATACGTTAAATTTTGTACCTAATACCAGGGTCTGGATATTTCCGGAATGGACAATGAAGGGCTTTTCAGGATTTTTTTCTACTTCAAACCAGGCTTCTCCTTTGAGCAGGATTTCTCTGTTTTTATTACCGTAATCAGAAGGGATTTTGATAGAGGATAGCGTATTGAGCACAACAAGAGAGCCATCGGGAAGGGTGATATTCATTTTTTGTCCCGCAGCCGTATGTTTCTCTATATAAGTGATTGCATCCGGTTTGAAAGTCATACTGGAATCGGACTGGTAAAACACAAGGGCAAGACATAGCAATACCATTGCAGCAATTGCTGATAACCATGCCATGTTTTTACTGATCGTATATACCTTTTTTGAAGAAATGTCTTGCTGTAAAGGTATTTCTGCTGCGTCCATACGTTGATGGAGACGCGCTAAAGCATTTTGTGCTTTAGGTATATTGTTATTTATTTTTTTACCTGCATTCCATAGCTCAGCTATCTCATTGAACCCTTCGGCAAATTCTTTATCGTTCTGAACTTTTGCCAGGAGCTGCTGTACTTCATCATCACTTATTGAACTTTCCAGGTATCCGATAATTAACCTGTAGTCATATTCATCCATTTATCCCTTTTTTTAAGGAGGTTGCAAAAAGAGGGTAGATTGATTACAGGAAATTTCGATTTAATATAATGGTAATATGGTTAATGATTATTTAACAAAGGTGATCTTGTCACGGATGTATAAAATGGCCCGGTAAACCATCGTTCGGACTGTTGGCAGGCTTTTGTTCAGCGTTTCTGCGATCTCTTTGTCAGAGAGGTGATGTTTCCATTTGAGAAGGAATACAATTTTTGTTTGTTCAGGGAGACCTGTAATGATATATTCTATCATTTTTGTCCTGTCTTTCAAAAAGAGCTTTTCATCCGGGCGTGACAAATCTGCGTCTGGTAACTGGTCTGCGTATTCTGTTGTTAAATAGCTGATCCCTTGATTATTCCTATATAAATTGTTGATCTTATTTCTTAAAGCAGCATACAGATAAGCCCGTAAAGAGGTATGGATAGCAATCGTTGAGCGTCGCAGCCAGAGGTCAAGAAAGAGGTCGGAAACAGCATCTTCGGCATCATTTTCTTCACATCCGCCAGATTTGCAGAAGCCAATCAGCGCAGTATGGTATTTGAGAAACAGCAGGTCAAAAGACTTCCTGTCACCATTTACTATTTGCGCAAATAATTCCTTATCGTCATGGACGTTCTGCATGAGAACAATATTAATACACTGATATCAGGATTTTTGGCTAGATATGTTATCATTTAATTAATTATCTGTTTCCTGAAATCAGAAAATGAATTATCCGGCGGGATTGGGCTGAAAAAGAAAATCCGCTCCATAACTATAATATGAAGCGGATTCTTATAAATTGATTTTGTTTCTATGGTGATACCAATCGTATTAGTGTTTCAGTTTTGCTTTAAATATCTTTTCCAGCTTTTCCATTTTTGGAAGGATGACCAGACGGCAGTAGGGCTGATTAGAATTCTTATTAAAATAATCCTGATGATAATTTTCAGCTACATAAAAAGGCTCTGCTTTTGTAATCTCAGTTACCACTGGTTTGCCATAGGCATTTGTTTTATTTAATTCAGCTTTATATTGTTCTGCAGCTGCTTTTTGCTCAGGGGTGTGGTAAAAGATTACAGAACGGTATTGTGTACCCGCATCAGCTCCCTGACGGTTTAGTGTGGTCGGGTCATGGCTCTTCCAGAATACTTCCAGCAGCTCATCATAAGAGATTTTAGCAGGGTCGTAGGACAATTCAATAACTTCTGCATGTCCTGTTGTACCGGAACAAACATCTTCGTAAGTTGGATTAGGGATCTGTCCGCCTTCGTATCCAGATTTTACGGCACTTACGCCGTTCAGTTTTTGGAATAATGCTTCTGAACACCAGAAACATCCCATGCCAAAGGTTGCTTTCTGTAATTTTTTCTGCTGTGCATTTGCACCGCTGACTGATAAAAAGATTAGTGCGATGATGGTGAAATATTTCATTTTTTGTGTGTTTTTAAAATAAACGGATTTACTGCTCCGGTATGCTGTATAGCCCATACAAATTTACTGGATTGATACTAACTTATACGTACCTTAAAAGACTATGGTTTGCTGATGGCTGTAATTCGGGCTAAATTGACAGTGTTCTGATAAACGTTTTAATTCTTAACAATAAATACCTTCTTTATGAAATTGTTAATAACTTAAAATGTTGTAAATTAGTAATATGTGCTGTAATAATTCACATTAGACAACTTTATTAACAATTGTTTTATAATTTCGATTCAAACATTAAGCAAAATATTATGTCTACACCTTATATTCCAACCTTAGATCTTGGTTCTTATATTGACGGAACAGAACACGACCGTAAAAAGTTTTCTGATGAATTGGGCAGAGCCTTTAATGATTCAGGATTTGTGACCATTACAAACCATGGCCTGAGCCAGGAGCTGATTGATAAATTATATCAGAATATCCAGGGCGTTTTTCGTTTACCAGCAGATCAGAAAGCTAAATATGAAAAACCAGAGCTTGCCGGACAACGTGGTTACACAAGCCCGGGTAAAGAAACAGCTAAAGGTGCTAAAACAGCAGATTTAAAAGAATTCTGGCAAATTGGTCAGACTGTTGTTGACGGAGATCCTATTAAATATGAGTACCCTGACAATGAGTATCTGGAAGAAATCCCGGGATTCAATGAAGTAACAAATGAAGTTTATCAAAAACTGGAAAGCAATGGTAAACATCTGTTAAGAGCTATCGCTACTTATTTGAGTTTACCTATTGATTATTTTGATCAGCATGTACATAATGGAAATTCTATCTTAAGGGGTATTCACTACTTCCCGATCGAAAATCCTGATGCTTTACCTGATGATGCTGTTCGTGCAGGTGCACATGAAGATATTAACCTGATTACTTTGTTAATCGGAGCAAGTGCTGACGGACTGGAAGTATTAACACGCAGTAATGAGTGGTTGCCAATTAAAGCACATCACTCTGATATCGTTGTCAATGTAGGTGATATGTTACAGCGTTTAACGAATAACAAACTTCGTTCAACTACACACAGAGTGGTTAACCCACCAAGAGAGCTGATGAAAACTTCACGTTTTTCAGTTCCTTTCTTCCTTCACCCACGTTCTGATATGGACTTAACAAGTCTTGATTCTTGTGTAGATGAAGCACATCCAAAACAATATACTGACATGACAGCCGGAGAATACCTGGACGAACGCCTGAGAGAAATAGGCTTGAAAAAGTAAAATATCAGGCATAAAAAAAGGGTTCATGTAAATGAACCCTTTTTTTATATTCCGAGCCTTCTATCGGGATCGAACCAATGACCTACTGATTACAAGTCAGTTGCTCTACCAGCTGAGCTAAGAAGGCTTTAATGCACGGTTATTCGCTAACCGGGTGCAATTATAGAAAAATTGATCCTGAATACAAAATCTCTTCTTTAAAAAAATCGCTTTAATTTTATATCTCCCTGTTTTATAGGGATTTTATTTTTGCATCCCTTTGTCGATTGCGTTGTTAATTACGTCCTCAATTCGCGAACGGATACCCATACTTACTAATTTGTTGGTCACCGAAGGGTTGACACGGTTGGATAAAAATACATAAACCAGACCTCTTGCCTGGTCTACCCACACTGCAGTACCCGTATATCCGGTATGTCCGTAAGTTTGTGAAGAAGCTGTTGAGGAAGGATATTTCTTTGCTAAATTCGGGTCCCAGCGGTCAAAACCCAGTCCTCTTCTGCTCACATTTGATTGCTGCGCAGTAAAGGACTCTACAGTTTGAGGTTTGAAATATTGCTGACCGCCATAAGTTCCTTTGTTCAGCAGCATCTGATACATGATTGCCATGTCATTTGAACTGGCAAATAGACCCGCATGTCCTGAAACACCACCCACCAGTGCGGCACCCTGGTCATGTACATAACCAACCAGTAATGTTTTTCTGAAATAGGTGTCGTTTTCTGTAGGGATGATCTGATCCTTGTTAAATCTGTTTCTTGGCAGGAAGCCAGCGGTCTGCATCCCCAGCGGTGCATAGAAATTTTCGGCTGTATAATCATTCAGATGTTCTCCGCTGATCTGTTCAACAATATCTTTCATCACATACATGCTGATATCACTGTAAACATATTTGCCCCTTGTTCTGATTGGTGCGTTAAGCATTTGCGGCCACATCACATCTTTGAAATAATCTTTCCTGATAAAATAGCCGTCAGCTACTTTAGTCGGGTAGGCTGCGGAAGAATCCGGACTGTGGTCTGTAGGTTTTACACCATCATGGAAAGCGATATAAGGGATAAAGCCAGCCTGGTGCAGCATCACATCCCGAACCGGTATGCTGTTCATTGCTGTAGGTCTTGCCAGGGCAATATAGGCGCCGATATTTGTATCTAATTTAAGTTTGTTTTCTTCCACTAAGCGCATGACCATAGGCGTGGTCGCTGTAATTTTAGTCACAGAGGCGAGGTCAAATATATCTGTCACCTTATCAGCAGGGCCGCCATAAGTATGTGTGCCATAGGCTTTGTTAAAGATTACTTTGCCGTCTTTTGCTACTAAAACTACCATGCCTGGAGCTGCCCTTGCGGCAATTGCTTCGGCTGTAATGTTGTCGATTTCTTTCAGGTTGTCGGAATTTACGCCTGCATCTTCCGGAACGGTATATTTCAGACGGGTTACTGTTGTGGTATAACCAGACCCGGCGGTATATTTTCCGGAAATATTGCGGGGTAATTTGTTGGTTGCGGCTATTCCCCCAAAAATAAGCTGAGGTACCAGTGAGGCTGCCTGTATGCTTTTATCCTGGCTCCAGACCAGTGGGGCGCTTAAAGAATCAAATGGGGTCAGATTAGTCTGCTGGCCATATAGCGCAACAATCACCGATTTAGTTTTGGCCATCGAATTGATGAAATTTATATATTTCGCTTTCGTGGTTTCCTGATCCGGGATTGAAATGATTACAGTATTGAAAAATTTAAGGTCATCTTCCAGTTTTCCCAGTTCAGGAGAATTCTCATATCCTGCAGAGCTGAAAGAGGTGACTTTCGCGTATTTATTCAGTAAACTATCTGCCGTATGCTGATATAAAAAGCCAAGACTAACTGAAGCGATATTCTTTTTTTCTAAGCCTGTCAGCGGAATGATCCCGTTTTGATTATTTAGTAAAACAGTATGCTGAAGGATATTAGAATTGACTTTTAACAGTTCTTCATTTTTTTGATGTTCCTGTGCGCAGGCACTAAAGGAAGAAATGGCAAGAAAGCAAACAGTGATAGTTTGAACAAGATTGTTTTTGTACATAAAAAGCTTATAGTTCATTCAGAACGCTAAATATATAAAAAGCTTGTACTGGCTTAGTCATTAAATGGTATTTATAATCAAAAGATTTATGTATAAGGCTTATTTTCGTTAAATTAGCGACCTTTACCAAGGAAATAAATGTCAGATATAATACAACTTTTACCCGAGAGTGTTGCGAATCAAATTGCTGCCGGAGAGGTAGTTCAGCGACCTGCATCGGCAGTGAAAGAGTTGATGGAAAATGCCATTGATGCGGGGGCGAATAAGATACAATTGATCCTTAAAGATGCTGGAAAAGCGTTGATTCAGGTGATCGATAATGGATGTGGAATGAGCGTTTCTGATGCACGTAAGTGTTTTGAGCGTCATGCAACTTCGAAAGTGCGTAAGGCAGAAGACCTGTTTGCGATCCGGACCATGGGTTTCCGTGGGGAAGCAATGGCGTCTATTGCGGCTATTGCGCAGGTAGAGATGAAAACCCGCCGTTATGAAGATGAGCTGGGTACGCTGATCGAGATTGAAGGGGCAACGATCACTAAACAGGAACCTGTTTCTACACCGCAGGGAACAAGTATAAGTATCAAAAACTTATTCTTTAATACTCCGGCAAGACGCAACTTTCTGAAGAGTAATCCGGCCGAAATGAGACATATCATGGACGAGTTTCAAAGAGTATCGCTGGCTAACCCTGCGATTGCTTTCACGCTGCACCACGATGGTATGGAGATTTTCAGGTTACCTTCATCTGCTTTAAAACAAAGAATAGTCCATTTATTTGGAAATAATTATAATGAAAGACTGATTCCTGTTGAAGAGGATACTACAATTATCAATCTTAAAGGCTTTATTGGTAAACCACAGTTTGCCAAGAAAACCAGGGGTGAACAGTTCTTTTTTGTAAATAACCGCTTCATTAAGGATGCTTATCTGAACCATGCGCTGAATAAAGCTTATGAGGATTTACTATCAGATGATAACTTCCCTTTCTATGTGCTGTTTATAGACATTGACCCTGCTAAGATTGATGTTAATGTACATCCTACTAAAACAGAGATCAAATACCTGGATGAGAAGTCGATTTATGCGATTATTCACTCTGCAGTAAAAAGATCTTTAGGCAGGTTTAATATTAGCCCGACTATCGACTTTGACCAGGAAACTGCTTTTAGCGGAATGATCAGTCCTAAGTCTCTGGATGAAATTATCCCGCCAAGTATCAGTTTCAATCCTGATTTTAATCCTTTCGCTGCCGAAAAAACTGCCGATAAAGGCTTCTCTGATTTTAAAAATACAGAAAGCAGTTTCGGGGGCGCAGATACCGGTTTCAGAAATACAGAGAGCAGGTCACATCAGCCGGTTGCTAAGAACTGGGGTTCACTTTACGAAATTTCTAAAGAGAAACCTGCTGAACAGGTGAAGATGGAGTTGCCAGGCAATGGTCCTGATGATAAATATGCACCTCTACAGAAACAGCTGATGCAGCTGCACAATAAATATATCATTTCGCAGATTAAATCGGGTTTAATGCTGATTGATCAGCAGGCTGCACACGAAAGGATATTATATGAGCGTTTTAGCATAAACCTGGAAGACAGGAAAGGTGCTTCGCAGCAGAGTTTATTCCCGCAGACAGTTACCTTAAGCCCTAATGATTATGAGCTGGCCAAAAGTTTGCTGGATGATATCAAGAGCCTGGGTTTTGAAGTCCGGGAGTTTGGAAAAAACACTTTAGTGATCGAAGGGATTCCTGTTGATCTGGGAAGTAACCAGATTAATGAGACACAGCTTTTTGAGCATTTAATTGAAGGGTTCAAAAACTCTCAGCAAGAATTGAAACTGGATAAAAGAGATGCGCTTGCGCGTAGTATGGCAAAAAACAGTGCAATTAAAAGCGGTGTTGTTTTAGGTCAGCAGGAAATGAATATGCTGATCGAACAGTTGTTTGCCTGTAAAGCACCGAACTTCAGTATCAGCGGAAGACCTGTAATACAAACCATGTCATTGACAGAAATAGATAGAAAATTTGATAAATAATGATGAATAATATTCATATACCTCCAGTTGTTAAAAACCTTCTGATCATCAATGGACTGTTTTTCGCAGCTAAATATATTTTTCAATCTAAAGGGATTGATCTTGATCTTCTTCTGGGGGCTTTTTATTTTGACTCTCCGTTGTTTAAGATCTGGCAGCCGATTACGTATATGTTTATGCATGGGAATTTTACCCATATTTTATTCAATATGTTTGCTTTGTTTTCTTTTGGTTCAGTATTGGAAACCAGATGGGGAACCAAGCGGTTTATCAATTTTTATCTGATTACCGGTTTAGGTGCATTAGCTTTACAGTGGGGCGTACAGGCTTTTGAAATTTATCAGATGACAGGTTCTGCGATTAACCCCGGAGCTGTAACTGTTGATATTGCTAAAGGAATGGCTTCCTTAAATCTCAGGGGTTTAACTCCTGAACAGAGTGAAACCTTTTTAGGGATCTACTCTGGCCCTATGGTAGGTGCTTCGGGAGCTATATTTGGTTTGCTGGTTGCTTTTGGAATGTTATATCCGAATGCAGAATTGTACATCATGTTTATTCCGGTACCAGTGAAGGCTAAATATATCATTCCGGTATATATTCTGATAGAGCTGAGTTTAGGGGTAGCTAGTTTTCAGGGAGACTCTATAGCACATTATGCCCATTTAGGAGGTGCATTGTTAGGGTTTATACTCGTGAAGTTATGGAAAGAGAAAAATACATTTTACGATTATTATGACTAAGAAAAATCTATTAGAAGACCTGAAATATAAAGTTTTCCAGTCTGGAAATCCGGTGTTTTTTTACATTGGGATCAATACGATTGTATTTGTCGCAGTTGCCCTTTTTGGGGTTACGTATTTTCTGGCCGGAAATACCAATGTCCGGTTCCTGGATTATGTGGGTGAGTATGTTGCTTTTCCTGCGGCATTGCCCAAACTTCCTTTCCGCTTTTATACGGTACTGACTTATCAGTTCTTCCATAATGATATTTTCCACATATTATTCAATATGTTATGGTTATTCTGGATGGGCAGGATCTTTTTGGACTTCCTGAAACCACGCCAGTTTCATTTCGTATATCTTGCCGGGGGAATAATGGGGGCAGTCATTTATGCATTGGCTTATAATATTTTCCCTGTTTTTGCGCCGCATGTGTATGCCGCTACACTCATCGGTTCGTCGGCATGTGTCATGGCTATTGCAGTGGCTACGGCTACTTTGGTCCCGGATTATTCGATGAACCTGATGTTTATCGGGAATGTGAAGCTGAAATATCTGTTAATGGCCTATATTGTCATTGACCTGATCAGTATTGCTTCTCAGAATCCAGGGGGGAGTTTTGCACATCTGGGTGGGGCTTTGCTTGGCTTTGTTTATATTAAATTGTTGCAGGGCGGAAATGATTTAAGTGGCTGGTTTGAGCGTAAGCCAGTATTAAAAGTCGTTAAAAATGATAAACCTAATTCCGGAGCAAGGAATAAAAGTAATAAGGTTAACCAGAAAGAGGTTGATGCTGTTCTGGATAAAGTTTCCAAATCAGGCTATGATAAATTAAGTAAAGCAGAGAAGGAGATTTTATTCAAGGCGAGTAAGGATTAATGAAGAAACGCAAGCTTACATTTCTAGGGAAGATCACACTACTGATCGGGATTATTGCTGCCTTTGCCTTGCTATTAGGGATACTGGCCGGAAATCTTGATCCGCGGGAACATGAACTCATCGCTTTCTTTGGGCTTGCCTATCCTTTCGTCTTATTAATCAATGTCATCATTATTATTTTCTGGATTTTACGGGGCAGAATATTATTTGCCTTATGTACGATCGCTGTTATACTGATTGGCTGGCACCCGCTGATTGCTACTGTAGGCTTTGTAGGTGAATCTGGTGAAGGGCCTAAATCCTCTCCCGAACTGATCAGGATGATGACCTATAATGTGCATAGCTTTAAACCTTATGGAGAAGCGAGCAATGAAACGGTAAAACAGCAAATGCTGGAGGTTGTAAAAAATGAAGACCCCGATATTATCTGTTTTCAGGAATATTATACCCGGCGCAAGGGAACATTTGCCATTACAGACAGCCTGAAACGCATGCTGAAAACTTCCAATTATTATTTTATCCCTTCCTCACAAAACGATTATGAAGCTACTGGCCTGGCTATTTTCTCCAGATATCCGATAGTGAATAAAGGAAGTATCGTGTTCAGTACCAATCATGGAGGCAATGCCAGTATATATATTGATATCATGGTAAATAAAGAGCGGGTAAGGGTTTATAATGTGCATCTGCAATCTATCTCTTTTGATAAACAGGATTATAATTATCTGGATAAAGTAACGCAGAAAATGGATACCGAGATTTTACCTGCAAAGCGGATTGTCAGCATGCTGAAAACGGCATTTCTAAAAAGAAGCGGTCAGGTTGATATCATGAAAGATCATATGAAGACTTGTAAAACCCCTTTCCTGATTGCCGGAGATTTTAACGATACACCAGCTTCATATGCAGTTACGCAGCTTACTAAATCTTTACACAATACATTTGTGGAGCAGGGAACTGGCTTAGGGCGTACCTATAATGGGAAATTCCCTAATTTCCAGATTGATTATATCTCGGCAACGCCAGCTTTCAAGGTAATTAACCACCGCATTATACAGGCCAGGTTATCTGATCATTTCCCTGTAAGAAGTGATTTAAGAATCAACTAATATACCCGCAAATTTTTATCTTTGTTATCTTGGGCCCAGCATATTCGTGGGCTAAATAAAAAATATATACTAATGGAGAACGGTTTACAGCTTTACAATACCCTTACGCGCAAAAAGGAGAATTTTGAACCCTTAAATGGCCACCATGTGGGCATGTATGTTTGCGGTCCTACTGTTTATAGTGATGTACATCTGGGTAATTGCCGTACTTTCATTTCTTTTGATTTAATTTTCAGATACCTGAAATATATGGGCTTCAAAGTTCGCTATGTACGTAATATTACAGATGCGGGCCATTTGGAAGGTGATCGTGATGAAGGTGATGATAAGTTTGCTAAAAGAGCAAAACTGGAGCAACTGGAGCCGATGGAAATTGTTCAGAAATATACATTGGGGTTCCATGAGGTATTGAGAATGTTCAATACACTGCCTCCAAGTATTGAGCCAACTGCAACCGGTCATATCATTGAGCAGATTGAAATGATTAAGGATATTATCGCCAATGGCTATGCTTATGAAACAAATGGAACGGTTTACTTTGATGTCGAAAAATATAGTAAAACTTATAACTATACGGTATTGACCAATCGTAACCTGGACGATATGATGGCGAATACAAGAGAGCTTGACGGACAGGACGAGAAACGTGGAAGACTTGATTTTGCTTTGTGGATTAAGGCTAAGCCTGAAACATTGATGCGCTGGCAATCTCCATGGGGCCTTGGCTTTCCTGGCTGGCATATTGAGTGTTCTGCAATGAGCGCGAAATATCTGGGTGAAGAGTTTGATATTCATGGTGGTGGAATGGATCTTGCAGCAACGCATCATACCAATGAAATTGCGCAGTCAGAGGCTTGCTACCATAAACATCCTGCTAAATACTGGATGCATACCAATATGCTGACTGTTAACGGACAAAGGATGTCTAAATCGTCTGGTAATGGTTTTATGCCTTTACAATTGTTTTCTGGTGATCATCCTTTGTTAACTAAAGGATATAGCCCAATGACAGTTAAGTTCTTTATGCTTCAGGCACATTACAGAAGTACACTGGATTTCTCAAACGATGCACTGGATGCGTCAGAAAAGGGATTCAGAAGATTGATGAATTCATTGAGCTTACTGGAAAAACTGGTTCCTGCTGCAAATAGTGATTTTGAAATTGAGCCGATCGGATTAAATTGTGTGAAAGCAATGAATGATGATTTCAACAGTCCGGTTGTTATTGCTGAGCTGTTTGAAGCGGCAAGGATTATCAATACTGTTTATGATGGAAAGGCTGGTATTTCTGCTGCCGAACTGGAGAAATTAAAACAGTTGATGCAGGACTTTGTTTATGATATCTTTGGACTGAAAGATGAAGAAAGCTCAAATACAGAATTAAATGATGTATTGGACATGGTGATTGATATCAGAAAAAGTGCAAAAGAGAATAAAGACTACGCTACTTCTGATAAAATCCGTATAGGTCTTCAGGACATCGGTATTCAATTAAAAGATAGTAAAGAAGGAACTACCTGGAATAAATTATAAATAATATTAAACATGATCAATAAAATTATCTGCACGCTAATGGCTGCAACCTGTACTTTAGGCGCATTCGCTCAAAATACAGATGGAAGTACGGGCTCATTAGTGAAAGCGGAACAGGAATTTGCAGCGAAGGCTGCAAAGGACGGTGTTAAATCTGCATTCAATGCTTATACGGCAAATGGGGCATTGGTATTCAGACCTAATCCGGTAGATGCAAAGACATTTTACGCCAGTCAGCCTGATGATAAAAATCTGAGCTGGGAGCCTTCATATGCAAGAGTTTCGCGCAGTGGCGACTGGGGCTTTACTTCTGGTGGTTATACCTTAAATGGAGAGACAAAATCTTATGGTGAGTATCTTTCTGTATGGAAAGCAATTAATGGCAGATGGGAACTTGTTTTGGATTTGGGTGCTGAACACCATAAACCTTTACAGCCTGTAACTACGCATTTTGTGGAGCCTAAAGATTACTTTAAACCAAAATTTAGTGGTCCAAAACAAGTTGCTGCTGGTAAAGATATTATCCTGACAACAGAAAAAACACTGGATGCAACTTTGAAATCTTATGGAATTGCTGCTTATGGCGGATTCCTGAACCCTGATGCAAGAGTTATCTTTCCTGGTTATGAACCGGTTATAGGAAAAGATAAGATTATTGCTTTCTATAATAGTATGGTGAGTAAAATGAGCATCAGAACTGTAGGTGCCGATAAAGCACTGGGCGGTGATCTGGCTTATACTTACGGGATAGCGACGATTGATTACAGAACAGATTTAAGAGAAAGCTTTAATTATGTTTTTATCTATGAGCGTCAGCCTGATTATAACTGGAACCTGATTCAGCAGATATACACGCCTGCAGAACGTTAGGTTTCTTAGAGCCTGTTTAAAATTCATCTGATAATTTGTTTATGCTTCTTTTTAGCTGCAACTTCGTTCTATTCATTTCAGGTAGGAAGGCTACCAGAAAGAAATAGAACTTGTTTCGCTTAAAAATAAACTATAAAAAATTTTATCATCTAAATTTAAACAGGCTCTTATTTCCGAAAAAAAAGGGTTTCTTAGTAAGGTTTAGATTTTAAACTGATACTAAGAAACCCTTTTTTTTATTACTGGATTTTCAGCAGTTAGTATTTACGCAGTGGTAAAAAATCAATTACAAGGTACTGTGATGACTGAACCACTGACAGAACTTAAATGAATTATATCATAAATGTGGTTTAACCGTTAAATGATCAGGAGCTGTTTAAATGATAATGAAAGTAAACGGCCCCTTAAAGAGAAGAAATATGAAGAAACACTTACTGTTAGGAATTGCATTTTTGTTGAGCCTGCAAGGTTATGCGCAGACATTTGATAAACAGGGACAAAGAGGGGCAAGGGGGTTAATGCCCGAAAATACGATTGGTGGGATGCTCAGAGCCCTGGATCTTGGGGTAACAACTTTAGGGATGAATGTCGTGATCTCTAAAGATAAACAGGTCGTGCTTTCCCATGAACCTTATTTTAATAATGAAATCAGTCTTACCCCGGATGGAAAGGAAATTCCTTTGAAAGATGAGAAGAAATATAATATGTATGAGATGGATTATGACCAGATCCGTAAGTTTGATGTGGGAAGTAAGGTACATAAGCGTTTTCCCGGTCAACAGAAAATTAAAGCATATAAGCCTTTGCTAAGTGAAGTGATTGATTCTGTGGAAGCCTATGTTAAATTACATAAGCTGCCTAAACCTAATTATGCAATTGAGATTAAAACAATCAGAAAAGGAGATCTTGAATTTCATCCCGAACCTGCGGAGTTTTCTCAGCTGGTGATGGATGTAGTGGAGAAAAAGAAGATGAACAAAAGGACGGTTATACAAGCTTTTGATATCAGATGTCTGCAATATGTACATGATAAATATCCAAAAGTGAGAACGGCCCTGATGATCGATGAGAAGGAAGATTTTGAAAATAATATTAAAGATTTAGGGTTTAACCCGACGTTTTATAGCCCGTATGCAGTGCTGGTAGGGAAAGGGCTGGTGGATAAGTGTCACGCCGCAGGGGTGAAAATTGTACCGTGGACAGTGAATAGTTTGAAAGATATGGAGTATATGGTGGGGCTGGGGGTCGATGGTATCATCACCGATTTTCCTAATCTATTCCAGCAGTTGGAATTGCCGAAAAAATAGTGCTTCCAATTCTATAGTCTAAACTGAAAAAAAAAGCTGTTGTTGTTTTTCTGACGGACGTTCCCTCTGCGAGGGCCCTGATGTCAGAAAAACAACAACAGCTTTTTTTTTCGAAGTCTAACTGTTAAATTGTTTAGCACGATTGGGCAGGAAATCCAAATGATGAATAAAATGGACAATTGGCTCTTCATTTGGAGGTTGGATGGCTAGGAAGAAAGGTTAGATACGCTTTTGACGAAGCAAAATGGAAAAACCTTTGACGAAGTAACCTTTATTTACATTGATGTATTAACCTCACGATTTCATCTAATTGCTCCTCGCTGTAACCATTCGCAGTGCTTGCCCGGATAGAGATTCTGTTTTTAAAAATATTGTCGTTGTAGAGGACGAGCTTCCACGCTCCCCCGGTTTTGCTAACATCGTATTTATAAGCGCCTCCCGCTTGGTCTAATTCAACGGTAGTGTATTTTGTTTGCGCCCAGCTATTTGTATAAGTATAAACTAATGTTTTAGTGAGAGTTGAAATACTTACACTGATGGGGGCTTTATTAGTGCACACAATCAGCACGAGAATGGATAGGTTAATACTCTCAAAGAGGGTAAATTCATGGAGGTTATGTATACGTATTAAGGTGAAGAGGGATGCTATTAACAAAAAAAGGAGGTAAAAAGCCCATTTTTTGATTAGACTGATGGGTTTGCCATTTGGCAGGAATATTTTTGGATCTGATAAAGGCAGATCAGTCGAATCGTCTTGTTGCTTCCCGTTTTTTAGATTTTCCATCTTTTAGGTTCTAACCAGCCTGATATTCTGTTTTTTAACGGATATAAATATCGCTGTTACACAAATGTAATAGATAACTAAATTAGTTCAAATAGCTGATATTGGGCTTTACCTGAATAGTAAGGTATAGATAGGTTAAAGGAGGTTCTTAATGATTTTTTCCACAGACAGGCCTTCTGCCTCAGCACGGTAATTTCTTACGATACGGTGGCGCAGGATAGCCTCTGCGACTGCCTGTACATCTTCGATGTCAGGAGAGTATTTACCAGAGATAGCAGCATGACATTTTGCACCCAGAATAAGGAATTGAGAAGCTCTTGGGCCCGCTCCCCAGTTTACATACTGGTTAACCTCAGCGGTAGCCAATGGGCTTCCGGGACGGGTTTTTCCAGTGAGCTTTACGGCGTATTCCAGGACATTATCTGTCACAGGGATCGTACGGATCAATTGCTGGAAGAACTGAATCTGATCAGCATTAATTAGTTTTTTTAACGTAACAGGGTTATTGCCGGTTGAGTTTTTGACGATAATAAGCTCTTCCTGGAAGCTTGGGTAAGTTAGCAGCACGTTAAACATGAAACGGTCAAGCTGGGCCTCAGGGAGTGGATAGGTGCCTTCCTGTTCAATAGGGTTCTGGGTAGCGAGAACGAAAAAGGGTTTAGGCAGGATGTGTTTGTGGCCTGCTGCAGTAACGGATTTCTCCTGCATCGCCTCAAGGAGCGCTGCCTGGGTTTTTGGAGGGGTTCTATTGATCTCATCTGCAAGAACAATATTAGAGAAGACAGGACCTTTGATGAATTTAAAGTTCCTGTCTTCTCCTAAGATTTCTGAGCCAATAATATCTCCTGGCATCAGATCGGGAGTAAATTGTATTCTGTTAAAATTAAGGTCCAGCACATCTGCTACTGTTTGTACCAGTAATGTCTTTGCCAGTCCGGGTACGCCTACCAATAAGCAATGTCCACTGCTCAGGATAGAGATGAGTACCGACTTAACAGCCTCGTCCTGCCCAATAACGACTTTACCAATCTCATTTTTTATGTTCTTATAGGATTGATGAAGGGCATCAACTGCCTCTTTGTCGCTATTGTACTGCATAGTTATTTTTTTTCTTCCGACATTGGTTTAGTCCAGATCTTTAACTCATCACATGAGGTATAATCAGGATCAATTCTAATGTAAGTGTTTTTTCTGCGTTTTTCAAACCATTCGCTCATTACACGATCCATTTTTTGTTGCTGAGCCTTTTCCTTGAATTTTGTATAATCCTGCTCAAGGTTACCTTTATGTGGTGGAATCTTAGATTTCAACAGGATAATCTTGTATCCTTCTTTTCCATCTGCTCCTGTAAATGGTACTGGTCTTGAAACTTCGCCAACTTTCATGGTATCTACAACAAGAAACACTTTAGGGTCCAGTTTGTCTGCTGGAATAAATGTCGTTCTCGCAGTTACGTTATCAGCAAATAAAAGCATCCCCCCGTTATATTTGGACTCTTTACTCGCTGAGTATAATGATGCAGCAGCAGAGAAACTGAGTTTCTTGGCAAGTACATTGTTGTAAACACTATCTGCATGTAACTTAGCACGGTCTAAACTCTGTGGGGTAGTCTGAGGGCGGATCAGAATATGACGGGCATGTACCTGCTCTCCCCTGCGTTCTACAACCTGTAAAATGTGGAAACCAAAGTCTGTCTCAAATACCGGAGAAAGTTCTCCCGGCTTTAATTTAAATGCATAGGCTGTAAATTCTTTAGCCATCATCGTACGGTCAAAGAAACCTAAATCACCACCCTCTGGCGCCGAACCCGGATCTTCTGAATACGTTTTTGCTAAAAAGCCGAAGTCTTCTCCACTTTTCACACGCAGCCTGATTGCATCCAGCTTATCAAAGAAACGCTGCTTCTCTGATTTAGTAAGCTCCGGATTAATGACAATCTCTCCAACCTCGTACTCTGCAGGAATATCAGGTAAGCTGTCTTTTTTATAAGAATCGAAATATTTTTTTACTTCTACAGGAGTAATGCTCACTTTCTCAGTGATCGTCCCCTGCATTTTGTTGGCCTGCAACTGATCTTTTACGTCAGGTCTCAGCTCATCTTTATATTGTAATACAGAACGGTTCAGGAATTCTTCCAGTTTATCCTGGCCTCCCGCACGCTGAATCTGGTAACGCATTCTTTTATCCAGCTCATCGTCTACCTGCTTATCGTCTACCATTACGGAGTCAATATTTGCCTGTTGCTTTAATAAGTGTTGAACCAGCATTTGCTGAAGGATATAACATTTTACCTTCTCATCAACCGGATTTCCTGAATTCAGGTACATGACGTATTGTTGATTTAATTCAGATAACAGGATTACATCACTTCCCAATACCGCAATCACCTTATCTACGCTCTTTGTTTGGGACTGTACATTTAAAAACAAGAAGAGCAATCCGCTTGCTATCAATAAAATTTTCTTCATTATACTATTTTCAATTATATTTTATTTGCAAATTTACTATTATTCAATGATTTGTCTGCGGTATTATCTGATCAGTTTGCTTAATACATTCTGATCGATGGTTATTTTATATTTCTTCCGCAACGCTGTTACCCAATTACACTCCAATTGCTTTTGATAATCCTGTGCCGCTTCACCTTTACTGTCTTCATAGGATAAGGAATAATTCTCAATATGTGCATTGTAGTACTCATGTATCAATTTATCATTATTGTCAACCCCATCCCATATTTTCTTCTCAGATATATTGAAAAGTAAAAGGGCCTCACAAAACTCTTTGGTTACCAGCGAAAAGTCTGCTTGTTTAGCTTCTGGCGGTGCTGAATCCAATAATGCTTTCTCGTAATTTTTTGTTTCTGAAATATAAGTACTGTCTTTATCTAATCCCGCTTCCCTGGCATCCAGAACTTTAAGCTTAAAATCAATGTATATATTTAAAAATGAGATTAACTCTGTCAGCGTTGGTTTAGTATTTTCAGGTCGATGTTTCTGATATACCCATACAAATTCCTTCTGACTAACAGGACTGCCATTGATCACAGCTACGCTTTGAGCGACAGTACTGAAATAGAAAAAACAGAGAACAAGAATAAAACAGATTTTTCTCACAAAAGGTTTAAATGGTATTTTTAAGGTATAAAAGTAATAAATTAAGGCACTATAATAAGATATTTAACTAATTTTAACACAAAAATTATTTCCCAAAAAAGGCATAATTCATGGGTGAACAGTTAACTACCAGTGCAGAAGCTCTTCGTTTATTTTTTACGGAGGATATTTACCTGGTTAATAGTGATGATATCATACTTTCTGAAATACAAACTGAGACGAAATCTGCTCCTGTAATTCAGGTTGCAGCACCTCCTGTAGCTGAGACTAAAGCCACTGTTGCAGAGGTTGCGGTCCCTGTTATAGAAACCGTTATTCCTGTTATTCAAACGGAGAGCCCGGTTACTGAACAGCCGAAACCTGTGGCCAAAACTGCAACCGCCGAACCTGTCGTTTTTAAATATCTGGGCAAGAATCAAAAGAATATTCTTATCCTGGTACACGATGATCAAAATGATGTCAGTACAGACAAAGGCAAAGAATTGCTGAGAAATATTGTGAAAGCACTTCAATTAACGGCAAATGATTTTGCATTATTGAATTATGCGGCCTACAAGAATACGGGTTTTGAAGAACTTCAAAGTTTTTTCAAGCTTAACCTGGTCCTCTCTTTTGGCGTTAGCTCTCTAAATCTTGGGATGAAGGAACATCCTGTGAACGAAATTATTATGTATGGCACTGCACAGCTTATTTTTTCTGCAAACCTGGATCAGCTTGCTGATGATCAGACCGGAAAGAAAACATTGTGGGGGAGCCTTAAGAAACTGTCGATATGATCAGACAATTAGTCTTTGCGACCAATAATCTAAATAAAACGAAAGAAGTCAGTACCCTGCTTGCCGGTCAATACGAAGTGTTGAACCTGAAAGATATTGGCTGTACAACAGATATTCCTGAAACAGCCGATACATTTGCTGGTAATGCAGGCTTAAAGAGTCATTTTGTAGTAGAAAACTTTAACCTCGATTGTTTTGCTGATGACAGCGGACTGGAAGTGGAAGCGCTGAACAATGAGCCGGGGATCTACTCTGCCCGTTATGCAGGGGGAAGGGGAGATGAAGCAAACCTTGACCTGGTCTTACAAAAAATGCAGGGTCAGCAGAACAGGGCTGCACGTTTTATTACCGTCATCTCCTTAATTCAAAATGGCAGGGAATCTCTCTTTGAAGGAACCATTCAGGGTACCATCAGAGAAGAAAGCTCAGGTATTAACGGCTTTGGTTATGATCCTATTTTTCAACCCGATGGTTATGAGATCACTTTTGCCGAAATGGATATGGAACAGAAAAATAAAATCAGTCACCGCGCAATCGCTATGCGTAAGCTTATTGCTTTTTTAAAGGAACAGGCTGTTTAGTTAAAGAATCTGCCTTTTTGATTAATGCAGGCAATACCTTTTGGATGGTGTCTGCAATTTTTGGCGGTACTTTTTCGATCAGCTTTAATGGATTGATATTCTTTTTGAGTGAATCAACTGTGTTGTTTAATGAATCAGTAGCTTTTTTCAAAACAGCTGGATCAGTATCTTTAGCAGCTTTCCTGATCATGCCCCCTGCACCAGGAACCTGATCATTAATGGCATCAATTATCCCATCTTTCTGATCTTTGACAACCGGCTTGCCTGGTGTTTTTACACCTGGTTTTGCAGGAGTCTTGCCTGTGGTTTTTACTGGTGCTTTGGGTTTGGCTATTGCCTTAGGATTGGTAATATCCCTTTTGGAACGCGGTCGTAATTCCGGTTTCCAGATAAAGCCTGTTAGAATTACATCTTGTTTAATATCAGCTACAGGTGTTGTTGCACCCTCCACGTCTTTGATGGGGACGACATCAGCGATCTCACTATTTTTAAAATTAACCTTAATCCTGCTGCTGATAGTCTGGTTCATCTTATCGTATTTCTTACCATCGTCAGTTTTTGTAAAATAGACACTTTCTGCATTTCCATCAACATACATGCTTTTCAGTGAGCCGTCTTTAAAAAAACCAGTTATCATTTTACCCTTAATCTGATTAAACTTGGCAGAATCAGTATCCACATTGACTGCGAATGCTTTGCTGATCACCTGGACAGAGTTTATCTTTTTATTCCTCAGCTGCAGATAAATTGTATCACCTGTTTGTTGTGAACTCTGAGACCAGATGATCGGGTTCTTATACCAGCGTAAGGTTGAATCTGCACTTGTGTAAAAAAGAGAATCTGCTTTGGCCTGCATATTCGATTTAAAAACATTCACGTGGTGATATGCTTTAATAATCCTGGTAAGGACAGTGTCCGCCGGATTAAATGGCAGACTATCTTTTGCTGTTTTTTTGATCACAGCTTTTAATCCAGACCTGACTTTTGCTGTATCTGTCTTGATTTTTGAAATGTCTGTTTTAATTTTTGCCGTATCAATTTTAATTTTTGCTGTATCAATTTTTAGCGGAAGGCCTGTCTTTAAAACAGATGTTTTCAGGCTATCGCCTTTCAGCAAAGGAACCCCCTTTTTAATCACTGAATCGACACCTTTCAGGATGCTGGTTTTCTTTCCTACAGAATCTGTTATCTTTTTAAGATCGGGCTTGTTAGCATCCACAGCTTTTTTTAACTGCTCAGGGACTTTTAGCTCCTCCGCCTTTTTCATGATGGAATCGATTGTTTTTATGGGGACCTTCGCTTTCAAAAGACTATCTCTTTTCAGACTGTCCCTGCCACTTAAAACAGGTTTTATGCCGTTTTTAGGGTTTTTCTTGTCATCGGCAGGTGCTTTCGGGTTTTTAGCATTCGCACCAGCCGGAGCTGCAGGTTTTTTTGTGTCACCTGCTTTCTTTTTACTGCCTACTTTGCTACCCTCACGATCTTCCTCGCCCAGTTCATTATCTTTTTTAATTACCGGGCCTTTAATCAGTTTTAATGTCTTTTGCATGACCATTTGTGTCTCGAGCGTATCTGCCCCTAACCACAGACTATCTGCACGTTTTACATTTTTGACCGTAATAGAATCACTTGTCCCCATACCGGCATAGGCATTTTTGGTCACCAGGGTTCGCTGATCTTTCTTAAAATAGAAGCCCAGCTGACCATGCATCAGCATTTTATCAACGGTATCTTTGAAAACAATATTTCTTACTGCCTTACCATATCCTGCAATCCCGTCATAATACAAACTATCTCCTTTAAGAGATCTGCTGCCTGAAGTGTAAAGATTGTTTTTACCGAAATAGGCATAAGTAGTTTTAGTATTATATGCCCCGTTTTCTGTATACAGATTACCTCCATCTTTCTCTTTGATATTAGTAGGGCCATAAAAATAGGCCCAGTTGGAGAAGGTATTATATCTTAGTGTATCAGATTTTATCGTACTCTGCTCAGTAACGACCAGCACATTATAGCGAAAATAAGCATCTCTGCTATTCGCAAAATAATATCCGTTTTTACTGGTTATCGTCGCATCCTTATTGACAATTTTACCTCCGCTTACATAAGTGCCAACTTTAGGCGCCATGGCATAATCCAGTACATTTGTCGTCAGTACAGAAGTTCTGTCCAGCAAACGGACATTACTGGTTAAGTGGGCCTGTTTTGAATTTCCATCGTAAGTAAGAAAGTCTGAATAAATATTTATTGTATCTGCCTGATTGATGTGTACATTGTTAAATGCCTCGAAATAATTCTTCGCAGTGTAAAAAACAGCACTGTCACAGGTAAGGATTGCATTGTCCTGCTTGAATACCGGTTTCCTGAGATAAGTAATGTCTGTTTTAGTAATGATTTTACTCCTTTCTGAACTTTGCAGAATGATTTTTGTCCTCTGCTGCGCAGTTTGAACAGTATTATGCTGTGCAGAAAGAGAAAATGGAAATATAAAAAACAGGAATACTGCTGCAAGCCTGATCGTCAGGTTACTGTATAATGCATTCATAGCTGCACCATGAATGTTAAAAAACGTATTTATTTTACCGGAAACGTGTATTTTTTGCACAATACAAAGTTAGTTTTTTGCTTACCATTATGGTAGCCTGTTTAAAATTTATCTAATAATTTGTTTATGCTTCTTTTTAGCAGCAAATCTCCTAATTTTGGACGATGTTACCTTTGCAGAATTTCCTCGATTACATCTGTCAGAATTCCCTGTTCGATCCGGACCAGCGAATTCTTTTGGCCGTTAGCGGAGGTAAAGATTCGGTTGTCATGGCTCATTTTTTTAAGGAAGCTGGTTTTAAGTTTGGAATAGCACATTGTAATTTTGGACTTAGGGATGAAGAGTCACAAAGAGATGAACGTTTTGTCAGCTCCCTTGCTGTTCAGCTGGAGGTACCGCTGTATGTAACGCATTTCGCAACTAAAGCGTATGCTGCCGAACATAAAGTGTCTACTCAGATGGCAGCCAGAGACCTGAGATATCACTGGTTTGAAGAAATCAGACAACAGGAAAGTTATGCTTATATTGCTGTTGCCCATCATCAGGATGATGCCATAGAAACAGTTTTACTCAATCTGGTCAGAGGCACAGGTATTGCAGGTTTACATGGCATTCTGCCTAAAAGAGATTATCTGATCAGACCATTGTTGTTTCTTTCGCGTGCAGGAATTGATGAAGCCGTACAGGAGAATAATTATGATTTCGTAGAAGATAGTTCTAATTCAAGCACTGCCTATGCCAGAAATAAATTGCGGTTGGGTGTAATTCCGCTGCTTAAAGAAATCAATCCCAATCTTGAACAGACTTTTGAACATAATATTCTTCGTTTTGCGCAGACCGAAATAGTTTTGCAGCAAACGGTTGCCCGTATCAGGACAGAGATTTGTGCCGAAAGAAGAGAGGGGATATACTTTTCACTGGAGAAAATTAAAGCACTGCATCCTCAACAGCTTCTTTTATTTGAATTGCTGAAAACTTATAATTTCACAGAAGCGGTAGTGGAGGATATTCTGAATTCTTTAGAGAAACAAAGCGGTACTTCATTTTATAGTTCCAGTCATCGTTTAACAGTAGACCGTGATGAATTGATTCTGACTGTCGCCGGAAAAGAAGAAATTTATACAAATAAAGTTATTCATCTTTCGGATACAGAAATTCCATTCGGCAGCCAGATTTTTAGTATTACTTATTCCGATGAACCTGCTTTTGAGAATAATCCTCAGAAAGCATTTATAGACGCTGATCAGCTGATCTTTCCGCTCATCGTCAGAACATGGCAGGATGGAGATCGTTTTATGCCTATAGGCATGAGAAATTATAAGAAATTAAGTGATTTCTTTATTGATCAAAAAATACCTCTGCCCCAAAAAGATAGTATTCCAATTCTGATTAACGGGAATGGCGATGTGGTCTGGGTTGCGGGTTTACGTCAGGACAATCGATATAAAGTAACTGCTACAACAAAAAAAGTCGCTATATTCGAACAGAAATTAAATTAAATGGGCAATAAGTACGCTTTTCTGGAGAAACAATATATAGGCAGGGATTACATCAGGATATGTATCCGGTTGCTAATGGCCGCCTTCTGTTTTGGCGCATACGTGTATGAAAGAGACCGTGATAATACACAGGATTTATTTCTTGTGGTAGGTTTTGGTATCATTGGTATATCTATTGCCTTATTATTTCTGATTCAGTATAAAACTATCATTCACAATAAAAGTATGATCATTGACGGTCTGTGGACAGCCAAAAAGGTCAAAATAGATTTAAATAGTATTACCGATGTCCGAAAAGATACTTACAGCAGTTATCTTTTCAATAATCCGGTTTATAACCTGCACCGTAAAGGAAGTATTCGTTTTTATTCTTCAGGGAAAGATGCAGTTGTACTGACAGACCGTGACGGACTGGAATATTATATTGGTACCCAAAGACCAAATGAAATGCTTTTGGTCATTCAGGCCGAAATGAAAGATTAATTCTGTCACAAATCAAATAATTGCAATTGTTTAACACAAAGATCAGTTTTAGTACTGTAATTTGCGGGTGAAACAGTTTAATTAAAACTGTTATAGATAATCTATAATTGATGAAAATAGGTATTGTTTGTTACCCTACATTTGGCGGTAGCGGTGTTGTCGCTACAGAATTAGGAAAGGCATTGGCTGATGAAGGACATCAGGTCCATTTTATCACCTATAGCCAGCCTGCAAGGTTAGACTTTTTCTCTGCTAACCTTTATTACCATGAAGTATCTGTCCGGGATTATCCCTTATTTGACTATGCACCTTATGAATCTGCATTAGCCAGTAAACTGGTAGACGTGGTTAGGTTCGAAAATCTGGATATACTCCATGTACATTATGCAATTCCACATGCTTCTGCTGCTTTTATGGCGAAACAGATCCTGGAAACCTATGGTATTTTTATACCATTTGTAACCACGCTCCATGGAACTGATATTACACTGGTAGGGAAAGACCCGACTTATAAACCTGTGGTTACATTTTCTATCAATAAGTCTGATGGGGTAACTACTGTTTCCAACGATCTGAAAGAAGATACGAATAATCATTTCGATATTACAAACGAGATCAGGGTAATTCCGAATTTTATAGATTTCAGCAGATTCAGTCTGAAGCCAAAAGATCATTTCAAGAAAGCTATAGCGCCTAATAATGAAAGAATCCTGATCCACACTTCTAATTTCCGTAAGGTAAAAAGAACGGCGGATGTGATCAAAATGTTCAGACTTATCCTGAATAAAATCCCTTCTAAATTATTAATGGTAGGGGATGGACCTGACCGTGCTAACAACGAGCAATTGTGCAGAGACCTTGGTATCTGTGACCATGTACGCTTTTTGGGAAAACAGGATGCTGTGGAGGAAATTCTTTCTGTAGCTGATTTATTCCTGATGCCTTCCGAAACAGAGAGTTTTGGTTTAGCCGCATTAGAAGCTATGGCTTGTAAAGTGCCTATCATTACTTCGAATGCTGGTGGTTTGCCAGAATTGAATGTAGATGGCTTTTGCGGATATATGAGCAACGTTGGTGATGTAGATGATATGGCAAACAAGGCTATTATGATCCTTGAAAATGACGAAGTGTTGAATACGTTTAAGGAAAATGCTTTTAAAAGGGCACAGGACTTCGATCTGAAAAAGATATTACCGCTGTATGTAGATTATTACAATGATATTATAGCGAAGAATCTAAAGTTACAGGCTGTCCTGTAAAGTTCGGCCCGTATTATTTAAAGCAAAAAAGCCCGGTAATATTAATTACCGGGCTTTTATATTTTTAGAGATTATGTTTATACGTTATCTATTTTTTAGCTACAAATTCGAAACAGACAGGAGCCCCTATATCGATTCTTTTTCCACTATCTGTTAAAGCACCAGTTACTTTATTACGTTTAAAGATGACCACGTTATTGGTATACTGATGACCAACTAAAAGCCAGTTACCACTTGGGTCAATGACAAAAGCTCTCGGGCCATTACCCAGCGTGCTGGTCTGACCTTTATTAATCAGATGACCGTTACTTTGAACAGCGAATGTTGTGATCGTATTGGCAGTACCTCTGTTACTTGTATATAAGAACTTGCCATCAGCAGAAAGCTGTATGTCAGAACCTCCATTTTCACCTTTAAAATCTCTGGCTACCATAGAGATCTCCTGGATCTTTTTGAACACACCGTCAGTATAACTGAAAACGGTTACCTCTGGTATCATTTCCTGTATCAGGTAGGCAAATTTACCATTACTGCTAAAGGTAATATGTCTCGGTCCGCTGCCAGGTTTGATACTGATGCTGTCTTTTAAAACCAGTACATCATGTGCCGAATCTTTATGATAAGCATAAGTATAAACTTTATCTTTTCCTAAATCATTAGAGATCACATAACGATGATCAGGGCTAAAACGCACCATGTGAACATGTGCACTGTTTTGCCTGTCTTTGTTTACGCTTGATCCGATATGTCGAACAACCTGTTTCGCAGGAGTCAGTGCACCATTTGCCTGTCTGCCGAAAACACCAATAGTGCCTCCGCTATAATTGGCAATCAGTACATTTTTATCATCTGCAATCAGGTAACAAGGATCTGCACCTTCTGATTTTTGTTTATTTAAGAATCCTAATTTTCCTGTAACCGCATCAAAACTAAAAGCACTTACCATGCTTTTGTCTCCGTTCTCATTTACTGCATAAACAAATTTACGGTCTGGCGTAACTTTAAGGTAGCTTGGATTAATCACGTTCTTCTCTACATTATTCAAATGGAATGCAGCATTGGAAGTGTTAAAATCGTAAACATAAATCCCTTCACTTTTACCAGGAGCAGTATATGTTCCTACGACAAGATGATAATCTGCCTTTTGTGCCTGAGCAGAAAAGTAACAAACGGTAGCGGTTAACAGACAAAGTAGTTTTCTCATAAATCGGGCTATAATTTACTGGATCAGATGTTTGATCTGAATCAGTTCATGTTCTTCTAAAAAGCGCCATCTTCCACGTGGAAGATCTTTCTTGGTCAGGTTGCCATAAACCACACGGTCTAATTTAACAACTTCATAACCCAGGTGTTCAAATATTCTACGGACAATCCTGTTTTTACCACTGTGGATCTGGATGCCAATTTCACGTTTAGAACCTCCGGCAACGTAAGATACAGAATCTGGTTTAATAATACCATCTTCTAATTCCAATCCGAACTGAATTTTGTTCAGGTCACCCTGACTTAAGCTTTTACTTAATTCAACATGATAGATTTTAGTAATACCATTTCTTGGATGAGATAATTTATCTGCTAAATCACCGTCATTGGTCATTAATAAAAGTCCGGTTGTGTTACGGTCTAAACGTCCTACAGGATATATACGTTCTCTGCTGGCTTTTTCAACCAATGACATGACTGTACGACGCTCCTGAGGATCATCAGTAGTAGTAATATAATCTTTAGGTTTATTTAAGATCACATAAACTTTCTTTTCACGTTTCAATAATTCACCATTGTAACGTACTTCGTCTTTACCCGGATCTACTTTATGTCCCAGTTCAGAAACCGGTACCCCGTTTACAGAAACAACACCAGCAGCAATCAGTTCATCTGCCTTACGACGTGAACAAATACCAGAGTTGGCGATGTAACGGTTCAAACGGATTTTTCCGTCATCTATAGTATTACTTTCCTTGCGGGCACGCATAACAGGTGCCGATTTAGCAGCAAAAGGCCTTGGCGCACCAGAATATGGTTTTGCCGGCGCACCTTCTTCTCTCTTTCTGAAAGGTCTGCTGTCTGTGCTTCTGGAAGTATTCTTTTTATCATCGAAAGTTCTGAATGGTCTTTCGCCATCAGTACTGAAATTGTCTTTCTTTATATAACTACGGCCTTCATTTCTTGGCATTTCTTTAGAACTGCCTTCTTTAAATGCACGTGGTTTGAATGTTTTGCCGCCAGCACCTCTTGATGAGAAGCTTTTCGCCTCACCATCTTTACCTGCTCTTGGTCTGAAACTGCTTTCGCCATCTCTTGGAGGTCTTGATGAGAAGCTTTTTGCATCGCCATCTCTGCCTGCTCTTGGTCTGAAACTGCTGTCACCGTCTCTTGGTGGTCTTGATGAGAAGCTTTTTGCATCACCATCTCTGCCTGCTCTTGGTCTGAAACTGCTGTCGCCGTCTCTTGGTGGTCTTGCTTTGAAATCTTTAGCATCGCCATCTCTGCCTGTTCTTGGTCTGAAACTGCTATCACCATCTCTTGGAGGCCTCGCTTTGAAATCATCACCATCTTTGCCGGCTCTGGGTCTGTAATTGTCCTTTCCAGCACCAAATTTACTCTTGTCGTTCCCCTCTTTATCCCCAAACTTGCTTTTACCTTTGTAAGAGCTATCTGCTCCACTACGGCCTTTACCTGTTGTGCTTCGGTTTCCCGGTTTGGACTTGTCATCCCGACTGTTCCTGTTGTTGTTATTTGTCATGATACGCTGTTAACCACATAATTAATGCGGGGTGCAAATTTAATAAAAATCGAGCAATTAGTCATTTATATTTTCATGTTGTCAGTTAAAAATAAAATCACGGCCTATGGGTGTTTAAACGTTGATTTTAAAGCTTATTCTTGTAAAATGTTGATAATTAGCTTAATATACGTTACATTTGCAGGCGTTTTATAATTGTTCACCAAAAAAAGGAGGAAAATGATAAAGAAACACATAATAACATGTTCAATAATTTTAGGATTATTGGTTATGGCAAAAGTGTTTGCTTACAACATGCCCCAAGCATTTAAAAGTCACAAAAAAGGACTTAACAACACTACAAAAAGTATTACCACTACTACCACTACTATTACAGAAGAGCCTGTAAATCTGATGGCTCAGTTAAATTTTGCAGAAGAAACTTTACCTGTGGGTGACATTCGGGTGGAGCGAAAAATGAAGAAAACTCTTGCGGGATATAATTACAGTAATCTACAGACAAATCGTCTGCACCGAATGGCCGCAGAGTGGTTCCCGATTATCGAGCCGATTCTTGCTGCTTATGGCATCCCAAATGATTTTAAATACATGCCTCTTGTTGAATCTGGTTTACAAGGCGGAATGTCTCCGAAAGGAGCAAATGGAGCCTGGCAATTTATGCCTGGTACTGCACGTACTTACGGACTCAAAGTCAACTCAGAAGTTGACGAACGTAAAAACTTACGTAAATCCACTATAGCAGCCTGCAAATACATCAAAGAATTGTACGGCGTTTTTGATAGCTGGACTTTAGTTGCTGCAGCTTACAATGTTGGTGATAACCACATGAGAAAGCAGATCGACAGACAAAATCAGGATAATTATTTTAAGATGAAGCTTAACCGGGAAACCGGGGGATATGTTTATAAGCTTATTTCGATGAAACAAATTATTCAGGACCCTTCACGTTACGGTTACCGTGCTTCTCCAAAAGGAGTACTGGCTATGAATACCCAGAGTGAATAGGAAATCAGAATGAAATAGAAAAGCCGGCTTAAGCCGGCTTTTTTATGCCTGTTCAATAACAAATCTCTCTGCTCAGTTAATAATTCTTTTACTTTCTTTTAATTTACACGTGATTTTGATACGTTGTAAAACGTATATATTTAGTGAGTTTAAAAATACTCTTCTAATGAAATCTGTTATACGTATAATATTAATTGGTATCGGCCCCCATTCAAAACGCGTCTATCTCCCTGTACTTACCAATTTAAGGAAGAAATTCAAGGTTGAAATCCTATTGGCAGTTGATGTTAAATCTGAAGAAAAGAAGATCAGACATCATTTCGAAAAAAATGATTATAAGGTCAACACCTTATTTATTGATCCTTTTACTGGTCAGATACCAGAAACCCTAAAAGCTGAGCTGGATCAGTTTGTTAATGATAATGATATCAATGCAGTTATTATAGCCACCGAACCATCGGTTCATCATGTTTATGCAGAATGGGCTTTAGGTTTAAAACTTCATATTCTAATGGATAAACCAATCAGTACGAGAGAAAATGCAGTTTCTGATCTGGAACAAGCGCATGGAATCCTTGCTGACTATCAGAACCTGCTGAAACTTTACAATGACTTCCAGTCTGAGAAATCGACTATCTTTTCTGTTAATGTTCAGCGGCGGTATCATCCGGGTTTTCAGTGTGTCATGGAGAAGATCAAAGAAGTGGGCGAAGCAACCAATTGTCCTGTGACCGCTATCAATTCCAGTCATAATGATGGACAATGGCGTTTGCCGTCAGAAATGGTTTCTCAGGATTATCATTCCTATAATAAAGGGCATGGAAAGATGTCGCATAGCGGTTATCATTTATTTGATATCGTTAGTCAGCTTTATCATTGCACTGGCATCACTGACAAGGCACCAGACCATATGGAAGTTATCAGCTCACTGATTCAGCCCGATGGCTTTATTACACAGATGAACGAGCAGGATTATCTGACTTATTTTGAAAGTGACTACAAAGATGTGAAGACCTACGACGATCAGCAGTTATCGGAGATTTTTCAGAATTACGGAGAGATTGATGCAACCATCATGGTCAGAATGCTCAAAGACAAGAAAAACATTGCTAATATAACCATCAATCTATTGCATAACAGCTTTAGCAGAAGGAGCTGGGTGATACCTGATGCGGACCTTTATAAAGGAAATGGCCGTGTAAAACATGAATATCATAATATTCAGCAAGGCCCTTTCCAAAGCATCCAGATTCATTCATACCAGGCTAAAGACAAACATCAGTATAACAGCAGGAAAGATCACAAACCAGGCGGAAATAATCATTTTGATATTTATATATTCCGGAATATCGGTATGCTGGGAGGAGAACATCCGCTGGAGGTGATTACAATGAAAGATCTTTCAGCAAAACACAATCTGGATGATTCCAGGCTGTTAACTGAACAGGCCAAAACGGCAGTCGTTGAAGAATTTCTTAATTTCATTCACGGACATGTGGATAAAAAAGACCTGGTCTCCAATATTGACAGCCATCTTGACGGCGTTAAAATGATGTCAGCTTCTTATGTTTCACATATTAATCATAAAGCCGGTAAAAACCCGGTTGTGAATATTTAAAAACACGCCATTGTCATACCCATGTTTCTTTGATCCTATCCGTTTACAATAAATAAACCACGATAGGCTATTAAAAGAAAAATGGGTACTTTTGTGGCTGCAAATTTGCTTTCTTTATTTTAAAGATTTCAAGAGCGTTTTTTAGATATATATGAGCAAAAATACCATCGACCTGGGTGAACAAAAAGATGTTGAAGTATACGGTGCAAGGGTTCACAACCTCAAAAATATAGATATTTCCTTTCCGCGTAATCAGTTGGTTGTCATCACTGGTTTAAGTGGAAGCGGTAAATCATCTCTTGCATTTGATACGATTTATGCCGAAGGACAACGTCGTTATATGGAAACTTTCAGTGCATATTCCCGTCAGTTTATGGGAGGTATGGAAAGACCGGATGTAGATAAAGTTTCAGGATTAAGTCCTGTAATTGCTATTGAACAGAAAACGACGAGCAAGAATCCAAGATCTACTGTAGGGACCATTACAGAGATTTACGATTTCATGCGTTTACTATACGCCCGTACTGCAGATGCTTTCTCTTACAATACCGGAGAGAAAATGGAGCGGATGAGTGAAGATCAGATTCTGAATAATATTTACAATAAATATGACGGTGTTGCAGTCAATATCCTTGCCCCTGTAGTTAAAGGCAGAAAAGGGCATTACCGTGAACTGTTCGAGCAAATACGTAAACAAGGATATGTTAAAGTTCGTATTGACGGAGAAATACAGGATATGACTCCAAAAATGCAGGTGGACAGATACAAGATCCATGATATTGAAATTGTAGTAGACCGTCTGTTGGTAGATAGAAAAGATCATAAACGATTAATAGATTCTGTACAGACCGCAATGCGGGTAGGTAAAGGGATTATTAAAATCAGCGACAAGGAGAATAATGTTTCTCATTTCAGCCGCTTTTTAATGTGCCCTACTACCGGGATCTCTTATGACGAGCCGCAACCAAATAGTTTTTCTTTCAACTCTCCGTATGGAGCCTGTGAGCAATGTGATGGTTTAGGTTATATTTTCGTTGTAGACAGAGAATCTGTGATGCCTAATCCTAAGCTGAGTATTATGAACGGTGGATTGGCCCCGCTTGGAGAATACAGGGATATCTGGATGTTCCAGGTGATTAAAGCACTGGCAAAGAAATATAACTTCTCTCTTTCTACCCCTATAGAAAAGTTAAGTGAAGAACATATCCATATCATTCTGAACGGAAGCCCTGATTTGCTTTCTGTAGCTGTTGAATATAACAAATGGAATGTACAGAACTATCAGATCACTTTTGACGGGATTATTAAATTACTCGAAGAGCAAAACGAGAAAAAAGGAGAAGGGGCTGTTGATGATATGGAGACGTTCCGGAAACTTAAAACCTGTCCTTCCTGTAATGGTGCAAGGCTGAAAAAAGAAAGCCTGCATTTTAAAGTAGACGGTAAGAATATTTTTGAACTGGCAGAAATGGACATTAATAGCCTGAAAGAATGGTTCACTAATGTAGAAAGCCGTTTAAATGAGAGACAGAATACCATTGCCAAAGAAATTCTAAAAGAAATCAGGACCAGGCTGGGCTTTCTGACTGATGTAGGGCTGAATTATCTTTCACTGGACAGAACAGCAAGAACATTATCAGGAGGTGAAGCACAGCGGATACGTCTGGCCACACAAATCGGGTCACAATTAATGAATGTCATGTATATTCTCGATGAGCCAAGTATTGGTCTTCATCAGCGTGATAATGAGCGGTTGATTGGCGCGCTGAAAAACCTGCGTGATCTTGGAAATACAGTGTTGGTGGTAGAGCATGATAAAGACATGATTCTGGAAGCAGATTACGTTATTGACGTTGGTCCGGCTGCTGGTTTACATGGTGGTCAGATTGTTGCCGAAGGAACCCCTGCAGAGATTCTTAAATCAGGAACACTGACTGCGGCCTATCTGAATGGAAATAAAGAAATTGCAGTGCCTGCAAAAAGAAGAAAAGGAAACGGGCATAAACTATCTATCATCAAAGCCAGTGGTCATAACCTGAAAGAAGTTTCGGTGGATTTTCCATTAGGTAAATTTATCGCGGTTACCGGAGTTTCCGGAAGTGGTAAATCAAGTTTGATCACAGAGACACTTTATCCAATTTTAAACCACCATTTCTTCAGAGCGAAAAAACATCCTTTGCCTTATGAGAAGATCAATGGCATCAAAGAAATAGATAAAGTAATTGAAATTGATCAGGCGCCAATTGGCAGAACACCAAGATCAAATCCATCTACTTATACTGGTGTTTTCTCCGATATCAGAAACTTATATGTACAACTGCCTGAAGCTAAGATAAGAGGGTATAAACCCGGCCGTTTTTCTTTCAACGTCAAAGGCGGAAGATGTGAAACATGTCAGGGGGCGGGAATGAAGGTTATTGAAATGAATTTCCTTCCTGATGTGCATGTACCTTGTGAAGAATGCGGGGGCAGAAGATATAACAGGGAAACGCTCGAAGTACGTTACCGTGGTAAATCGATCAGCGATGTATTGGATATGAGTATTGAAGATGCCTGTGCATTTTTTGAAAACATGCCTGTTATTTACCGTAAAATCAAAACCTTAAAAGATGTTGGACTAGGGTATATCACCCTGGGGCAATCTTCCACTACTTTATCGGGCGGTGAGGCGCAAAGAGTTAAGCTGGCTACTGAATTATCTAAAAAAGATACTGGTAAAACCTTCTATATTCTGGATGAACCGACAACTGGCCTGCATTTTGAAGATATCAATGTACTGTTAGGCGTACTCAATGAGTTAGTAGACAAAGGAAACACTGTCCTGGTTATTGAACATAACCTGGATGTAGTTAAAGTTGCAGACTGGGTTATTGATTTAGGAGAAGAAGGCGGAGCAGGTGGCGGAAGAATCATTTTTGAAGGTACGCCGGAAGGCCTGATTCAAAATCCAATCAGTTTAACAGGGAAATTCCTGAAAAAAGAAATGAAACATTAGTCTATTTTAAATGCAGAACCTGATTAATCAAGAGCAGATGCGTTCAGCAGACGTATTTACCGTTAAAAATCAAGAGATATCAGCTATTGAATTAATGGAAGCTGCGTCGGAAGCTTTTGTTGGAGAATTTATAAAAGAGATTACCGGCGAAGATACCCCAATAGATATCTTATGTGGTAAGGGAAATAACGGGGCTGATGGATTGGCTATAGCCAGAATCCTTAAAGATAAAGGATATAACCAGGTCGGCGTTTATCTGATTGATTTCTCAGGCAATGAGACCGAAGAATATAAAATAAACCTGAACCGTTTAAAAGATCTGTGGTTCCCTTTAACTACAATCAAGGCTGTTGCAGAGCTGAAAACTTTGAAAAATGGAGTTATCATTGACGCTGTTTTAGGCTCTGGTTTGAATAAAGCACTAAGTGGTCTTTATCTGGAACTGGCGCAGTTTATTAACGGATTAAATGCCCGGGTAATTGCAGTAGATATACCTACAGGTTTTCCGGCAGAAGGGATCTTAGATCAGAGTAATGTTTATATCAGGGCAGAACTGGTTATCTGTTTTCAGCGGCCAAAGCTCAATTTCTTCTTTCCTGAATCTGCCAATGCTTTAGAACGTTTCAGGGTAGTTGAGATCGGCCTTGACGAAGATTATATTGAAAGTCTGGATTCTCCCTATAAACTTTTAAATGGGTCTGATATCAAAGCTTTATTTAAACCGAGAAAATCTTTTACACATAAAGGTACTTATGGCCATGCATTAATTATTGCAGGTCAAAAGGAGACTATGGGAGCTGCGATTCTTGCTGCTCAGGCCTGTCTTTATGGAGGGGCAGGATTGACCACGCTTTCTATCCCTGAAAGCGGATTAACAGCTTTAAATACAGCTCTGCCAGAAGTGATGTATATCAACCGTACCGCATTACAGGGGACTGAAAAATTCAATGCTGTAGCGGTGGGGCCAGGTTTGGGTACTGGTACAGAAAGTGCTGAACTACTAAAAAGCCTGTTAAAATTAAAGAAACCCTTAATTATTGATGCTGATGCCTTACACTTGCTTGGGAATCAGAAAGATTTATTGAAAGAAGTGCCCGAAGGTTCCATATTGACCCCTCATATGAAAGAATTTGATCATTTATTTGGTCAGCATGATTCCTGGTGGGCCCGTTTAGAAACCGCAAGGGAACAGGCTATTGAATTGAAATGTGTCATCGTACTTAAAAACCAATATACTTTTATCGTCAATCAGAATGGGAAAGTAATGATCAATTCAACTGGAAATCCAGCAATGGCACAAGGTGGAATGGGAGATGTACTAACAGGATTGATTGCTTCATTTTCGGCTCAGGCTTACCTGGCTGAGCAGTCTGCCTATACGGCCTGTTATTTACATGGATTGTCCGGAGACCAGCTTGCGGTGTCAAAAGTTTCTGTGAAAGCATCAGCAGTCGCAGAACAGATACCTGAAGTACTAAAAGGATTAATTAAATAGATACGCCACCCATAGCAACCATCTTTTCCATTGTAGGACTGATACTGCCTCCGCGTTTTTCAAGAGTTACTGCAAATGCTTGTGCATTTCCAACTTCTTTCATCGCAACCAGCAGTTTTTTAGGTTCAGCTGTTGCATCGAATACACCAAGATCTACTGGTTTGCCATCTACAATTGCCCATAACTGATATTGATGAGCTGCATCATTTTGAGGAAGGGCCATTTTAGTGTTGTCCACCATAACATGCTGTCCTTGTTTATGCCAGTAAACCATCATGTTAGCCTGAGGAGAGATTTTAGTTCCGGCAAGTTTAACAGCTTTCCATGTTGGATCTGCTGCAATCGTTGCGATTTCCTGTAAATCTTTATTCTCATCTTTCATAAAGCTTACTGTACTTGCAAACTTCTCTTTGTCCACATTTAAAGCAAGGATTTGCTGATTGGCAGTGGTTAACTTATCATGTGTTGAATAAAGGGCAACTACGCTGACAACTAATAAACCTACACAGGCAACCAGTGCGTATCTCAGCGTTTTTATCGTCGAAGCCGCGTGATCAGCATTTAAAGGAACAATCTTAGCTCCATGATTTATCGCTGAACCAGAATTTATCGCAGCATGATTGTTTATCGATGAGCTATGATTTAATGAATGGTGATTTATTGAACTGTGATTTACCGGAGCTGATCCTTTATCCGTATTTACTTCGTTAGCGGAAATACTGATTTTCTCAAAGATTTGTTTATCCAGCCCGCTGGTTGGTTCAATAGCATGTTTAATCGCATACTGTTCCATAGCAACTTCGATCGCACTAATTTCTGCTTTAACTGCAGCGTATTTAGTTGCCATCTCTTCAACTTCTTGCTGTTCACGGGCATCTAGTTGCCCGAGAACATAAAGTTCAAGTATGCCTGTTTCGATATATGCTTTTGCTTCTTCCACTTTAATTAAAATGCTTTCTTAATTCCATAATAGCCATCCGGATACGGGTCTTAACCGTACCTAATGGTAAATTCAGTTCCTCTGCAGCCTCTACATGAGTATAGCCCTTAAAATAGACCATATCCAACACACTATTGAATTCAGGTTTAAGTGCAGTAACCATGTCTTTTAAACCCATCGTGTCAGCATTAAAAGTTATCTTTCTTTGCTGGTCAATGAAATCTACGTTATTTTCTATGTCTTGGTTTTTATTGGCATTCCTAAAGTCTTTGGAACGTAGCTTATCTATGGAAAGATTACGTGCAATATTAATCATCCATGTAAATAAACGGCCTTTAGAACTATCATAGTTGTCCGCAGAGTTCCAGATTTTAATGAAAGTATCCTGTAAAAGATCCTCAGCAATTTCAGAATGCTGTACAATTCTAAAGATTACACCTAGCAGTGCACCTGAATACATGTCGTATAGTGCCTGAATAGCGATCTTTTCGCGATCTTTCAGTGCACGCACCAGATCTTCTTCTGTAAGGGATATTTTTTTATTCGGTGCCAATGTTTGCTAATATACAGAATGTCTAACAAGTTCAAACATATTTTTGTTTTGTTTGAAATGTCTAAGCTACTAAAAATCGAAAAGGTGTTTCTCTGCATGGTATGAAGAACGGACTAATGGACCGCTTTCTACATATCTCAAGCCTTTTGCCATTCCAATTTCTTTATATTTAGCAAACTGATCAGGATGGATCCAATCTACAACCGGGTGGTGATTACGTGTTGGCTGTAAATATTGACCTAAAGTCAGGATATGTACACCATTGGCAACCAGGTCATCCATTGCTTCCAGTACATCATCTTCAGTTTCTCCCAATCCAAGCATGATACCTGTTTTAGTTCTAAGACCGAATTCTGATATTCTTTTCAGACATTCCAGACTTCTGTCATATTTAGCCTGAACACGTACCTGTTTAGTTAAACGGCGTACAGTTTCAATGTTATGTGACATGACCTCAGGACGCTCTTCCAATACACGGTAAAGGTTATCCCAGATACCTCTGAAATCAGGGATCAAGGTCTCTAAAGTTGTCGAAGGACTTTCTCTGCGAATAGCCTGTAAAGTTTCTGCCCAGATAATAGATCCGCCATCTTTTAAATCATCACGGTCTACCGAAGTAATTACGCAGTGTTTTACCTGCATTAATTTAACAGAGTTGGCTACACGGTTAGGCTCATCTGTATCTACAGCTTTTGGTCTGCCT
Organism: Pedobacter cryoconitis; assembly: GCF_014200605.1. Classification (GTDB taxonomy): domain Bacteria; phylum Bacteroidota; class Bacteroidia; order Sphingobacteriales; family Sphingobacteriaceae; genus Pedobacter; species Pedobacter cryoconitis_B. Next base: position 699,758 of record NZ_JACHCE010000002.1, read on the forward strand.
GTTGCTACTGCACAAAATGAGCAGGAGCGGGTACAGATATTACCAAGGATCATAAATGTTGCCGTACCAGCGCCCCAGCATTCGCCCATATTAGGACAATTACCGCTTTCACAAATGGTATGTAATTTATGTGTATCTACAAGACTACGCACTTGTGCATACTCTTTACCTACAGGAAGCTTAACTCTAAGCCAGTCTGGTTTACGTTGTACTGTGTTTGCTGAAACAACCGGAAGTTCGATCATGCAGCAAAGTTAAGCAATAGGTTTCAATTGTTATAAACATGAAATGTATGTAAGGTGTAATGTTATGCTTAAATAGCAGGAAAATATGACAAACGGAAAGAAATAGATAGCCTCAGATTGTTGGCTTCGTAAATAATTTATGTTAATCTTGTATTACAGGTTTATAAAAGCCCGGAAAAACAATATGGCAACTTCAAAAATAACTTACAACGGAGGGCTGAGAACCAGCTCTGTTCATTTACGCTCGGGAAATGAAATTATTACAGACGCACCTGTGGATAATAAAGGTAAAGGCGAAGCATTCTCACCTACAGATTTGCTGGCTACCTCACTGGGAAATTGTATGCTCACTATCGTAGGTATTGCAGCCGCAGAACACGGCTTTAATATTGACGGTGCTACTTGTGAAATTACAAAAATCATGGCAGAAGGGCCAAGAAGGGTAGCAGAAATCATTGCTGACTTCCAGTTTCCTGCAAATAACTATACTGAGAAAGACAAAAAGATTATCGAAAGAGCTGCAAATACCTGTCCGGTATTTTACAGCCTTCACCCTGATTTAAAGAAAACCGTTACTTTTAATTATTAATAAGTTCGGCCACTTCATCTGCTGAGATGTCACTATGTGAGGCATCCAATACGCAATCACCATCCTTGATTAATAAAATCTGAGGAGATTCATGATGAACCTGAAATGTTTCAGCTATCTGTGCAGAAATTGCACGGTGGCTGATCAGGTCCAGGAAATAAAGGTTGGTGTCTTCAGGAATCACTTCCCAGTCAAGCTCAAACCTTTTTTTTGCCATCATACTCACTGAACAACGGGTGCTGTGTTTAAAGATTAAACTATAACCCGCCTGCGTTTTTATGTCACTGATCTGATCTGGATCAGTAATGTTCTTCCACTCCATCAAATTTCTATTTTAAATTATATCCGGCTTACTTTCTCCGGTTGCCTTTTGGATACGAACTGTATGCCGGGCAAATACGGTTAGAGCAAGACTCTAAAACTATTATTGCAAAGAATACTCCAAGCAATACGATTGCTATCTTTTTCATCAGTATAGATTTTATTTTCTACCGCTAATCTACACTATTCCAGAAAATAAAACAATTCAGTATTAAGGGCTTTTAAATAAAGCTTAAGCTGTTTCCAGCAAATGAGCCATTTTTATTGCCGTAATCGCTGCTTCATCTCCTTTATTACCATGTTTACCACCAGATCTGTCTAAGGCCTGTTGTAAGTCATTGGTCGTTAAAACACCAAAAATAACTGGTTTGCTATATTTAATACCTACTTGTGTTACACCGTTAGCTACTGCATCACAGATAAAGTCGAAGTGTTTGGTATCACCCTGGATTACACATCCAAGACAGATAACCGCATCAAGATCGGCATGTTTCTTTAATAAAATCTCGGCTGCACCTGTTAATTCAAAACTTCCCGGAACCGCTATAGAACGAATATTTTCTTCTTTAACGCCATGTTTTAAAAGTGTTTCCAATGCACCTTTGTAAAGACTGCCTGTTACATCCGCATTCCATTCAGCTACTGCAATAGCAATTTTATAAGCTCCACCATCAGGGACAGTAGTATGAGAAAAGTCGGACAGGTTTTTTAATTGTGTTGCCATGAGACAAAGATAAGTATTAAAACAAAAAAAAGGCCCGCATAAAATGCAGGCCTTTGTAAAAATATGTGGAATATTATTTTCCTTGTGCAGCAGTAGCACGAGCAATATACTCGTCAATCATCACAGCTTCCTGACTTGCAGGGAACTCATTTTTGATTTTGTTATAGGCTTCTTCTGCATTTTTGAAGTCTTTTTGTGATTCGTAAACCAATCCTAATTTTTTAAGGAATAAAGGAGAAGTAAATTTGTTGCTTGATTTTTCAGCCGCTTTCTTGTAATAAGTAATTGCCTGGCTATAATCTTTCAGTTCACTGTAAGCATCACCTAACATTCCTAATGCCAGCGGATCTGCAACAGGACTTCCTGTTTCTGAATATTTACCTAATACCTCAGTTGCTTTTTTGTATTCACCTTTACGTAAATAGATTCCGCCAAGATATAAGTTAGCTAAGTTAGCTGATTTTGTATTGTTGTATTCTTCAGCGATTTTCTCAAATCCAGGATAACCTGCATCGCCCGAAATAGCTTTATTAGCCAGAGAATCTACCCCAACATATTGTTCTGCTTTGTACATTTTTGCAGAAGCTTCCTCAGCTCTGCCTTTCAAATATACATTCTGATACCAAAAGTATATGATCACTAATACGATTACCGCTGCGGCAATGAATAAAAGGCTTTTAGAGTTTTCCTCTAAAAATGAACCTTTTCTAACGTTATGATTTACTTCTTTTTCTGTTGTGGACATTTTATTAATAAAAATTAAGGATTGCAAAAATACATTTTTCGGTTAAAGTATCAACCTCTTTTTCAGTATTTAAATAAAAATTTTAAACGCGCACTGTTTTAGAACCTCCTGAATTAGATGTGAATAGGATAATGGTGAAACAAATCTGTGTATCAGCTTCTTTTAACAAACCTAAAAGGTAACTTTGCAGTTCATACTATGTGGTTAAAAAATATTACTCTGCTCAACTTCAAAAATTATTCGGATGCTGATTTACGGTTTTCAAAAACAGTGAATGCATTTATAGGAAATAATGGTGCCGGGAAGACCAATTTACTGGATGCGATCCACTATTTGTGTCTTTGTAAGAGCTATTTTAATCCTATTGATAGTCAGCAGATCAAAACTGCCGAAGAACTTTTTATGATCCAGGGGGATTTTGACCGCCAGGAAAAAAATGAGAAGATCACCTGCGGGGTCAAGAAAAATCAGAAGAAACAATTCAAGAGAAATAAAAAGGAATACGATAAACTGGCTAATCATATCGGGCTATTCCCGCTGGTAATGATTTCACCTTATGATGTCACCATTATCATGGATGGAAGTGAAGAAAGACGCAAATTCATGGATAATGTGATTTCTCAGACAGATTCGCAATATCTGGATGAGCTGATGCAATATAACAGACATCTGCTGAACAGAAATGCGCTGTTAAAACAGATTGCAGTTACCCGCCGTTATGATCCGGCATTGCTGGAAATATTTAATGAGCAGCTGATTAGCTGCGGAGAGAAGATTTTTGCAAAGCGCAAGCAGTTTATGCTTGATTATATAGAGTTGTTCAACAAATATTATCATTATCTGACCGCCGAGGCAGAAGTCGTTAACCTGACTTATCAGTCTCAGTTAAATGATACCCCATTCGAAACTTTACTGCTTCAATCTGTAGAAAAAGATAAAGTCCTGGAAAGAACGACAACCGGGATACATAAAGACGATCTTATTTTTACCATCAGCGACATGCCGCTTAAAAAATTCGGCTCACAGGGGCAGCAGAAATCTTTCCTGATTGCTTTGAAACTGGCACAATATGCCTATGTGGAAAAATATAAAGGTTTTAAACCTTTGCTGCTGCTGGATGATATCTTTGATAAGCTGGATGAACACAGAATGCATAAATTGATGGAAATGGTTTCTCACCACGACTTCGGGCAGATTTTTATTACGGATACCGGAAAAGAAAGAGTACTTAATATCTTTGATAAGATCAAAGTTCCTGTAACTTTATTCGAAGTAATTAACGGAGCCATACACCATGCGTAAACCTAATGACATGACCCTTAAGGACGCCATTTCAAAAATGCTGTCTGTATATAAGATTAAAGGGAAGTTTGATGAAACAGGCGTCGTTGCGATGTGGCCTGAAATTATGGGCACTGCAATCGGAAACAGAACCACGCAGATCTATATTGCGCATAAGAGGCTGTTTGTCCGGATTGAATCGTCAGTGATCAAGAATGAGCTCTTAATGGTAAGAACCGGCATCATCCAGAAACTGAATGAACGTGCCGGTTCAGAGGTCATCAATGAAATTGTATTCTTGTAGAACTTAGTTGCCGCTTCCGCCGCCAAAAATTTTACTGACCACCCATATGATTAGGGCCAGCACTACAACAACTACAATTATACCGGACCAGACTCCGGCCTTGAATATACTCTCTACAAGTTGACAGCTACTTAAAGTTGTCATTATTAAAGCCACAAGGGCAAGGGGTAAATATCTTTTCGTGTTCATAGCAGATTAATTAGTCTTCTTTGAACAAGTAATCCTGGAAATGGTTTTTAAAAAAAAATTATTTACTGTTTACTTTTAATAATTCAACTTCAAAAATCAGCATACTATAAGGAGGTATATCCTGTCCCATCGGGCGTTCGCCGTATGCCAGGTTATAAGGGATAAAGAATTTATATTTAGAACCAGGGGTCATTAACTGTAAACCTTCTGTCCATCCCGGAATAACTCTGTCTACACCAATTGAAAGTGGTTCTTTTCTATCATAAGAACTGTCAAACTGTTTTCCGTTAAGCAAAGTACCCTTATAGTTTACAGTGACATTATCTGTTGGTTTCGGGGATGCCCCGTTCCCCGGGCTAACCACTATATATTGTAAGCCGCTGGCCGTACTTCTTACACCGGGAACTTTTAAATTACCTTCCAGGAAGTTCTTTTCTTTAGCAATTTCTGCTGCATATTTTTCCATCGTAATTCCTTTAAACAGGTTACCAATAACTTTTTGTGAAGATTGTTCCGTTAATAAAGGTGCATGACCCTGAAAAACATCTTTTAAACCTTTCATCAGTAAATCATAGTTCAGTGCTTTAACACCATTGGCTTTTAAACCTGAGGCCATGGAAAATCCAAAAGCATAACTCGCTGAATCCGTAATGCCAGTCATTTTTACCGGGGCAACTGTTGCTTTTTTAGTTGCAGGCTTACGTTTAGTTTGTGCGGTTGCCGCATATCCGCATAAAGGGATCAAAAGGGTAATGGCTAATTTTTTCATTGCTATAAGAGGTTCGTTTATTTTAGTTTGGGCTCCTTATATTTTAAAACGGGGGCTGATTTTAACGAAACCATCATGTGCGGCAGAGCAGAAACTGAAATGAACAGGAATCAGGTAGCGCAGGATAGCTTCATCACCGTTAAAAAAACAATTAGACTATAATGAAAATAAGCACCCTTTTGAGGTGCTTAGATTAATAATTTATTCGGCAGGAACTAGAAACGTTCAGCAGCAGTAAAGAAGAAATCTCCTTCAATTGCAGCATTTTCGTTCGAATCAGATCCGTGAACAGCGTTTGCATCAATAGATTTAGCATATTTCTGACGGATAGTACCTTCAGCTGCATCAGCTGGGTTTGTAGCACCGATCAGGTTTCTGAAATCTTCAATTGCGTTATCTTTTTCAAGAATTGCAGCTACGATTGGACCAGAAGACATAAAGCTAACTAAATCACCATAGAATGGACGATCTTTGTGTACTTCATAGAATTTACCAGCAGTTTCTTCTGTAAGTTTAGTGTATTTTAAGGCAATGATTTTAAAACCAGTAGCAGTAATGTCATTGATAATTGCTCCGATATGTCCATTTGCTACTGCATCTGGCTTAATCATTGTAAATGTTCTGTTTGTAGTCATCTTTGTGTTATTTATTTTGCAAAATTACATTTTCTACTGTTAATATTAAACACCAAAATTTAAACCTCTTGTTATTCATTAAATTATTAGATTTGCAACGAAAATTATGCTATCCCTTTCCCAACTTAAAACATTGCTGGCAACGCCGCAAAAAATTGTAATTACTACACACCATAAACCTGATGGCGATGCTATGGGCTCTTCTTTGGGCTTATATGCTTATCTGATCCAGAAGGGACATCATGTAACCGTAATTACCCCAACAGACTATCCGTATTTCTTACACTGGTTACCAAATAACTCGGATGTACTGATTTATACGGATGCGAAAGAGGAAGCAGAGCAATTAGTTGCTGATGCTTCTTTGGTTTTTTGTCTGGATTTCAACACTTTAAGCCGTATCAACGAACTTGGTGAAGTAATCCGCAATTCATCTGCTTATAAAATTATGATCGATCATCATCTTGATCCTGAGGATTTTGATGATTACAGACACTGGAGTATCAATGCTTGTGCAGCAGCGCAGCTGGTTTATGACTTTATCGTCAATGAACTGAATGACGGCGAATTAATGAACAAGGACATTGCTACCTGTCTGTATACCGGAATTATGACCGATTCTGGCTCTTTCCGTTTTCCTTCTGCCACTTCAACAGTTTACCGGATTGGTGCTGATCTGATTGATGCAGGGGCTGAACACTGGCGTATTCATCAGCTGGTATATGATAATGCAACAGAAAACCGTTTGCGCTTTCTGGGTAACTGTCTGACTAATAAGCTGGAGATTCTGAGAGAATATAATACAGCTATTATCTCTGTGACTGCCGAAGAATTAAAGCGTTTTAGTATTGTTACCGGTGATACAGAAGGTATTGTTAATTACGCACTTTCTATCAATGGGATCAAATTAGCAGCTTTTATCATCGAAAGAACGGATAAAGTTAAATTATCTTTGCGTTCAACAGGAGATTTCCCTGCAAATGAGATTTGTAAGAAGTTTTTCAATGGCGGCGGACACCGAAATGCTGCCGGCGGATATTCTGATAAGAACCTGGACGATACTGTAAACTACTTTAAATCAATTTTATCAGAGTATAAAACTCAATTGTTGCTTAATTAATTTAAAGTTTGCTTAAACTTGCTCTTTGTAAAAGAAAAAACAACTAAAATAAAATAGTGCGTAAAGCTGATATTGTATAAATTGCAGGAAAGCTGGGGCGTGCTTTAGGAAACGAAAATAAAAAACAATAAATCTGAAATGAAACCATCATGTGCAGCAGCACACAAACCGAAATGAAAAGAAATCGGGTAGCATATGATAGCTTCATGACCATTAAAAAAACAATTATATTCCAATGAAAAAAACATTAGTAATTCTTTTTGCAGCTACACTTGGTTTAGCGGCTTGTAACAACTTCAAAAAAGGTCCGGGAGGCCTGATGTACACGATCCACAAAACTGAAGGAAAAGATAAGATCGTTGAAGGTGATATCATCAAAATCAATGCAATTCAAAAAACTGAAAAAGATTCAGTAACCAGCAGTACTTATGATATTCAGCAGCCAGCTGTATTTCCAGTATCTAAAAAACAATGGGCAGGAGATATCTCTGATGCTTTAATGTTATTAGCAGAAGGTGATAGTGCTACTTTCAAAATTGACCTGGATTCAATGGCTAAATATTCAAACCAGCCAAAACCAGCTACACAAAAAGATAAATACATGGTTTTCACTGTGAAAATCGAAAAAGTAATGCACAAAGCTAAAGGTGAAGCTGATTCAACTTTCCAGAAAAAAGCTACTGAGTTTTTCCAGAAAGATTTCCAGGCAACTGTTGCTAAACATAAAGCAGCTGAGGCAGGAAAAATCAAAAACTTCATTGAAGAGAATAAATTAAAAGTACAAACTACTGCTTCTGGTTTACAGTATGTAATTACTGCTCCTGGTGATGCACAAAGAGCTACACCTACAGATACTTTAATGGTAAATTACACTGGTAAATTACTTACTAAAAAATCAAATGGTAAAGAAAGCATTTTTGATACAAGTGTAGAGAAAATTGCTAAAGAATCAGGTAAATACAACCAGATGGCACAATATGGCCCACGTCCATTTACTATTGGAAGAGCAATTCCAGGATTCGACGAAGGTCTTAAATTAATTGGAAAAGGTGGAAAGATCACTTTGATCATCCCTTCAAAATTAGCTTATGGTGAAGGCGGAATGCCTCAGGGTGGTATCACTCCATTCTCTCCACTGGCTTTTGATGTTGAAATTACTGACATCAAAAAACCTACAGGAGCACCAGCGCCAGCAGCACCGGTTATGGCTCCTGCAGCTAAAAAATAATTTTGATTTTAATCATTACTATAGACCCTGTCCGGATTACCGGACAGGGTTTTTTTATTAACTTTGTTTTATGTTTTTAACCGATACGCATACACATTTGTATTACGAAACGGAAGAAGAAAAGCAGGCATTACTTTTTCAGCGCTGCTTTGAAAATAAGATAGACCGCTTATTTCTTCCTAATGTAGATATCTCTTCCATCGCAAAGATTGATGATCTGGTCAGAAAGTATCCGGATAACTGTTTTGCTATGGCCGGACTGCACCCCTGCGAAGTCAAAGAAGGATATCAGCAGGTGCTTGCAGAAATCTATAACAGTATTGAAGGCCGTAAGATTTACGCCATTGGTGAGATCGGTATAGACCTTTACTGGGATAAGACAACACTGGCCATACAGCAGGATGCCTTCAGGGAACAGATCAGATGGGCCAAAGCATTAAAGCTTCCTATTGTGATCCATTGCCGTGAAGCCTTTGATGAAGTCTTCGAAGTCCTTGAATCCGAAAAAGGGGATGACCTGAGAGGGATTCTTCATTGTTTTACAGGTAACCTGGAGCAGGCAAAAAGAACAATCGAATTGGGTTTCTATCTTGGTATAGGCGGAGTTGTTACCTATAAAAAGGCAGGTCTGGATGAAGTGCTTTCGCATATTCCTTTAGAACACCTGGTACTGGAAACAGACTCACCTTACCTGGCACCGGTGCCTTACAGAGGGAAACCTAATGAAAGCAGTTACCTTGTACATATTGCACAGAAAGTTGCTGATATTTATCATATTCATGTGGAACAAGTCGCAGAAGTAACTACAGCCAATTCTATAAAAATATTTAACGTCTAGCCCTACATGACAAAAATTCTCATTATCTATACAGGTGGAACTATCGGTATGGTCAATAACCCGCTGACGGGTTCATTAATTCCTTTTGATTTCGAGCAGATCCAGCAGAATGTACCTGAGCTGGCCCGTCTGAATTATCATCTTTCAGTTCATTCTTTTGATCCCATTCTGGATTCCTCGAACATGGATCCGGTTATCTGGGCAGAGCTGGCAGGGATTATTGAAAAGACCTATAATGATTATGATGGATTTGTGGTCTTACATGGTTCAGATACGATGGCCTATACGGCCTCAGCATTGAGTTTTATGCTGAAGAATCTGGCAAAGCCAGTGGTACTGACCGGTTCGCAGTTGCCAATCGGTGAAATCAGAACAGATGCCAAAGAAAACTTAATTACTGCACTGGAAATCGTGGCTACCAAAAATAACGGGGTTGCAATGGTACCGGAAGTATGTATTTATTTTGACTATCAATTGTTCCGTGGTAACCGTTCTATTAAATATAACTCGGAGAAATTTGAAGCTTTTCAATCTCCTAATTACCATATTCTGGCAGAAGCAGGGGTAAACCTGTCATTTTATAATAACTATATCAATGAGCTGCCAAAAGAGCCTTTACAGGTGCAATCAAATTTCAATGCAAATATTGGCGTATTGAAATTGTATCCTGGTATTACGGCACAGGCTGTTCAGGCGATCACCAGATCTGCCGTTGATGCCATTGTACTGGAAACTTTCGGATCGGGCAATACAACGACTGCACAGTGGTTTATCGATAGCCTGCAGGCTGCCATAGATCAGGGTAAATTAATTGTTGATATTTCACAATGTCAGGGAGGTTCAGTGGAACTGGGTAAATACGAAACCAGTAAAAAATTGCAGCAAATGGGCATTATCAGTGGTTTTGATATGACATTTGAAGCTACAGTTACCAAACTAATGTACTTGATGGGTCAAAATCTCACAAATACTGAAATTGCAGGGCTAATGGAGCAATCTTTGCGCGGAGAATTAACAGCGTAATAAAAATAGACTAATGAAGATAGAGCAAATTTATACAGGCTGTCTGGCCGAAGCAGCTTATTATATTGAAAGCAACGGAGAGGCAGCGATTATTGATCCTTTAAGAGAAGTACAGCCATATCTTAAAAAAGCTAAACTGGCAGGCGCTCAGATTAAATATATTTTTGAGACACATTTTCATGCTGATTTCGTGTCAGGACATGTTGATCTTGCCCAGCATTCAGGAGCTAAAATTATTTATGGCCCTACCGCACAGACTACATTTGATTCTTATATAGCAACCGACGGCGAAACCTTTAAAATCGGGGAGCTGACGATTACAACTTTACATACTCCGGGGCATACACCAGAGTCTACTACTTATCTGCTGAGTGATAAACAGGGTAAGCCTTACTGTATTTTTACAGGAGATACTTTATTTATTGGCGATGTGGGCAGACCGGATCTGGTACAAAAGGGTGCACTGACTGCCGAAGATATGGCAGGTACACTGTATGATTCCCTGCATACAAAAATTCTTACTTTACCTGATGATGTCCTGGTTTATCCGGCACATGGGGCAGGTTCTGCCTGTGGTAAACATATGAGTAAAGAAACGTTTGATACCCTTGGCCATCAGAAGGAAGTGAATTATGCACTGAAAACTTCTGGCCGGGAAGATTTTATCAAACAAGTAACGGAAGGTACTTTACCACCACCACAATATTTTGCAAAAAATGCAGCTATCAATAAAAACGGCTATGAAAGCTTTGCTGACGTTAAAGAAAAGGGATTAATCCCGATGGAGCCGGAAGAGTTTGAAGCAACTGTAAATCATGTGGGTGCATTGATTCTGGATACCAGAGATCCACAGGAATTTGCTAAATCTTTTATCCCTTCGTCAATTAATATTGGTTTGAACGGACAGTTTGCTCCCTGGGTTGGCGCATTGATTACCGATTTGAAACAACCTTTGTTATTAATTGTAGAAGAAGGCAAAGCCGAAGAAGCAATTACCCGTTTAGCAAGGGTAGGTTACGATGAGACGATCGGTTATCTGGCAGGTGGAATAGCTGCCTGGATAGCTGCCGGTAAAGACGTGGATACCATTGATTCCATTGCAGTGGCTGATTTTGAGGACGTGGTATATACAAATCCTGATCTAAAAGTACTGGATGTACGTAAACCCGGTGAATATGAAGCGGGGCATCTGGAATGTACACTGACCCGTCCGCTGGATTATATCAATGACTGGACAAATGAGATTAATCCGCTTGAAACCTATTATATCCATTGTGCAGGTGGTTACCGTTCTATGATTGCCGCTTCTATTTTAAAAGCAAGAGGGGCAGACCGTGTAATTGATATCAAAGGGGGTTATGCTGCAATCCGTTCTACAAGTTTAAAACGGACAGATAACTCTGTAAAAGAAATTAAATCCTGATTTGTTAATGGAAGAATATGATGTTCTGATCATAGGTGCAGGCCCAATCGGCATGGCTTGTGGGATAGAAGCCAAAAAGGCAGGACTTAAATATGTGATTATAGAAAAGGGTGCACTGGTTAACAGTCTGTATAATTACCCTGTTTTTATGACTTTTTTTTCTACTTCCCAGAAGCTGGAGATTGGTGAGGTTCCTTTTGTAAGCATCAGCCCTAAGCCTAACCGGAATGAAGCGGTAGAATATTATCGCCGGGTGGCGGAAAAATTTGATTTACAGATCAATCTTTTTGAAAAGGTAGAGGAAGTGAATAAAGTATCTGCAGCAGCATTTGAAGTCAGGACTTCTAAAAGAACTTATAAAACTAAAAATGTGATTATTTCCACAGGGTTTTATGATGTGCCGCTATTAATGGATATTCCGGGAGAAAATCTGCCTAAAGTGGCACATTATTATAAAGATCCGCATTTATATGCTTTTCAGAATGTTGTGGTCATCGGGGCAAATAACTCTGCTATAGATGCTGCATTGGAAACTTACCGTAAAGGGGCAAAAGTAACTTTAGTAATCCGTAATGCTGAAATTGGTTCTTATGTGAAATACTGGGTACGCCCGGATATAGAAAACAGGATTAAAGAGGGAGAGATCAAGGCTTATTTCAATGCAGAAGTGACTGCTATAGCAGAAGATACTGTAACGATCAAAACACAGCAGGAAACGCTGACACTGGAGAATGACTTTGTGATTGCGATGACTGGTTATAAACCTGATTTCGCGATGCTCAGAAAATTGGGTGTACAGCTTGAAGGTGAATCTTCTGCACCTGCATATAATCCTGAAACAATGGAAACAAGCCTGCCTGGTTTATACCTTGCGGGTGTAGTTTGCGGCGGTATGGACACGCATAAATGGTTTATTGAGAACTCCAGGGTACATGCAGAACAGATCTTTAAACACATCACGCTTCAACATTAATCGTAATAATTTAATTTTAAAATTTCATTCAACCAGAATTAACTGAATTTAGTTAAGTTTGCACATATTTTCAAACCTGAATGCCGGGAATAAATCAGATTAAGAAACCCATAGCCGCAGATATAGCAGTCTTTGAAGAAAAATTCAAAGCTTCAATGCATAGTGACGCCCCATTACTGGATCGCATCACACACTATATCGTCAAGAGAAAAGGTAAACAGATCAGACCTATGTTTGTATTTTTTGCCGCTAAACTTTGCGGTGGGATTATTGAATCCACACACCGTGGAGCTGCTCTGGTAGAGTTATTGCACACTGCAACGCTGGTCCATGATGATGTGGTGGATAATGCCTACGAACGCAGAGGGTTCTTTTCAATCAATGCTTTATGGAAGAATAAGATTGCTGTACTGGTAGGTGACTATCTGCTGGCCAAAGGTCTTCTGCTTTCTGTAAACAATAATGAATTCCGCCTTCTGCAAATCGTTTCTGAAGCTGTAAAGCAAATGAGCGAAGGAGAACTATTACAGATTGAAAAGGTGCGCAGAATGGATATCAGTGAAGAACTTTATTTTGATGTGATCCGTCAGAAGACTGCATCGCTGATTGCTTCCTGCTGTGCCTGTGGTGCTGCATCGGCTGGTGCTGACGATGAGACTATTGAAAAAATGCGCTTATTCGGTGAAAAGGTGGGTATTGCCTTCCAGATTAAAGATGATACTTTCGATTTTGGTACTGATGATGTGGGTAAACCTCTGGGGATAGATATCAAGGAGAAGAAGGTTACGCTTCCACTAATCTATGCTTTAAACCGTGCGGATAAGGCAGAGAAGAAGAAAATGATCAACCTGGTAAAAAACCATAATGATGAACCTGCCAAAATACAGCAGATCATTGATTTTGTGAATAGCAAAGATGGGGTACATTATGCGACAGAGAAAATGACGCAGTATCAGCAGGAAGCATTTGATATCTTATATACTTTTGAAGAAAGTGAGGCCAGAACAGGCCTTGAACAATTGGTCCGCTATACTACGGAACGTAAAAAGTAACAATTTCTATACACGATATTTTTGTGTTTATATATTTTAATTAAAAGCTTATTTTAATCGAAATATATTTCCATGAAGATTTTTTCCTCTCTCTTTCTTGCCGGGCTGGCAATTTCTGCGCATGCCCAGGATAATTACAGTAAAGCCTTTGATCAGATCAATACTGATGTACAACAGCATTCCAAAGCTTATAGTACATTGAAATCTGCTACGGAGACTATTGGCCACCGCTTAACGGGTTCTGCCAATGGGGCCAGAGCGGAAGCCTATGCTTTTAATTTATTTAAGTCTTATGGTTATGATGTGCGCTATCAGCCTTTCGAAGTGGAAAGCTGGAGCAGAATCAGTAATGAAACGAAAATAGGGGATGGAGAAGGTTCTTTGAAGGCTATACCTTCGGTAGCTCTCGCACATTCGCCGGTAAAATCGGCTGTTACAGCTGAAGTGATAGATTTGGGAAATGGCCTGGAAGATGATTATGTGAAAGATGGAGGGAAGGTTAAGGGAAAAATTGCTTTGGTTTATCTGGGGGTGTTACCGGGATCGCCGCAAGGAACTCCTTCTTTACATCGTTCTGAAAAGACAGCTATTGCAATTCAGCATGGCGCAGTAGGGATTATCATTATCAATGGAGTAAAGGGTGGTGTTTTGCTGACCGGTACGGCTTCTGTAACGGGCAAACTGATTACAATTCCAGCGGTGTGTATCGGATTGGAAAATGGTATAGCGATTAAAGAGCAATTGAAGTCAAAAGCGCAATACGCGAGTTTAAATATGACGAATTTCTCGGGGATGATTAAAGCGAGAAATGTGATCGCTACACTGAAGGGTGAATCGCTTCCACAGGAGAAGATACTTGTCGGCGGACACCTGGATAGCTGGGATCTGGCTACGGGTGCCATTGATAATGGAATCGGTTCTTTTGCTGTGATGGATATGGCAAGGTCTTTTAAAGCACTTAATTTGAAAACGAAGCGTACGGTTGAGTTTATTCTTTTTATGGGCGAAGAGCAGGGTTTGTTAGGGTCTAAGGCTTATATCGCCCAGGCGGAAAAGAAACATGAGTTAGAGAAGGTAAGGTTCATGCTGAATTATGATATGACGAACGATCCTAAAGGGTTTGCAACAAGCAGGGTAGAGATGAAGGGCGCGTTTACGGATTGGGGCAGCCAGATCGCTAAAATTGATACAGGTTTTAAGAATTTGTTTGTTGCTGGTGCATGGTTACATAGCGACCACCAGCCTTTTATGCTGGCAGGAATTCCTACGGGCGGTGGCACGGGCGGCCAATTGCCGAACCATTCGGGACAGTTTTATCACTCTGATGGAGATAGCTTTAAATTGGTGGATGAACAGGGTTTGAAGAATACGGTAAGGTATAGTGCCATGCTGACTTATGCGCTGGCCAATACGGAGGTTATTCCTGTAGGAGTACAGACTGAGGATAAGTTGAAGAAGTTTTTACAAGAGAACAACCTGGAAGAGCCGCTGAGGATTGCAGGGGAGTGGCGTTGGGGGGGCTAAGTCTACCCTAATAAAAAAAGGTATACCATGTTCGGTGGGCATTAATTTCCTGAAGAAGGAAAAGAACGCTATTCCCTCACATTGGTATACCTTTTTTTTATACGATATCCTGTTGCAGGATGGCCGGGAAGATGGGTTAGGTAGAAGATAGTTATGCAGGAAGAAACCTTTGATTATACTGGATGGAATCCTGTCTGATTTAGGATGAGCTATTACCACAATGTGGTTAAATACTATGGTTAGGCTATAGTATTTAATTTTTATTTAAAAAGTAATTCACCTTAAATTCAGTGTTTATCCGATAAAAATTGAATGAGGTCTGAAGCACCCCTGAAAGAGCTTCGAACAATGTCTCGACAAGGTATGTTTACTGTATTGATAGTCAGTGATTTATGATTGGGTCGTTTGGTCTGTTTTTGAAGTGTTTTTTTACGCTTAAAGGGTTAATTTATGGTGTCTTCATTCTTATACAATGGCCTGGCTTACTGCATTCTAAAAATGAGGGCAGTGTGAGGGGGCCAAATTATTAATTAGGAGAGGTTACCGATTTTCGATTATATTTACCCTATAAAATAATTGCAGGGGCGTAGATGCGTAATATCAACATAAAAGAACTGGCGAAAGCGCTTAATTTATCGACTTCAACTGTTTCCAGAGCATTTCGGGATAATAGTGATATCAGTAAAGAAACCAAAGATAAAATATTGGCGGCTGCAAAAGAACTGAATTATCAGCCAAATCATTATGCAAGCAATCTAAGAGAACAGCGCAGTAAAACTATTGCTGTGATTGTTCCCGAACTGGCCAATAATTTCTTTGCACAGGTTATTCATGGAATTGAAGGGGTAGCCAGAGCTAAAGGTTATCATATTCTGATCTATGCCACGGATGATGAGTATGAGAAGGAAGTTTCCTTTATCAGACATCTTCATAATGGAAGAGCTGACGGGATTATTATGTCCGTATCTGGCGAAGCCAATGATCATAATTACCTGAATGAGCTCCACCAGAAAAGACTACCGCTGGTTTTCTTTGACAGGGTATATGAAGATATTATTACACCAAGAGTCATTACCAATGACTATGACAGCAGCTTCTCTGCTGTACAACATCTGATTAAACAGGGGTGTGAACGTATTGCCTGTTTAGTTATTAATAAGAACCTTTCAATCGGTAAAACCAGGATGCAGGGGTATCTGGATGCACTGGCAAAATATAAGATCCCTTTTGATGATCGCCTGATCGTAGATTGTACCAATAGCTATAAAAGGAATAATGTAATTCTGAAGGATATGCTGAAAAACCTAAAACCTGACGGGGTATTCACTTCTGTAGAACGTCTGGCCTTTGCGACTTACTATGCCTGCAATGATCTTGACATTAATATCCCCGGACAGGTCAAAGTTGTGGGCTTCTCGAGCCTGCAGATCGCACCTTTACTGAACCCTTCCTTAACTACAGTTACCCAGCCATCTACAGAGATTGGAGTGGAGGCAGCATCGCTTTTATTCAAAATGCTGGAGCGCCCTGAGACAGTCAATGTCAATGAAAAAATCATACTCGAATCCAAACTTGTGAAGCGAAATTCTACAGCCTCCGGAACGTTAAAAAAACGTTAAATTTCTATAAAAAAATCGTGTGTTTTTGAGCAGAATATTTTAGGTTTCTCCGGAAATACGCAGAATTCCAGTTTTTTTTTCTGTCGTCATTGTTAATAATGTTCTCTAAGTTCGGGAACGTTCCCGGTATCGTTCCCGTAAAACTGGTCAAAAATGGCTTAGTGTAAAAAAAACACTTTTATGAGGTCTTATTTTGATTTAATATTTTGATTATCAGATGTTTATTTAGATGTTTTTGGAATATTGATGAAAAAGTTGGTAGAATTTATTAGGGTTTTTTTGATCTTTTGAAATATTAAATATTGTGTTAAAAAATTATTTGATATAAAATTTTGAAATATGATCCCCGAATGTAAATTTACGATGTGTGTGATACACACCCTGGATTATCCAAATATATAACCAAAAAAAACTATTAAATATGAAAGTATTTTACGTGATGAGGTATTGTCTGCTACTGGTTTTTACCATCACAGCATTGACTGTACAAGCACAAACCGGTTCAATCACTGGTAAAATTGTTGATGAAACCGGTATCGGCCTTCCGGGAGCATCAGTACTGATCAAAGGCCAGGGCAGAAGTGCAAGTACAGATGCCAGCGGTACCTATAAAATTACTGGTGTTGCCAATGGCCCGGTTACCCTGACTGCTAGTTATATCGGTTACAGTTCTATTGATCTGAATGTAACTGTAAAAGGAAATACTGCAGCAAATTTCTCCCTGAAACCAGATGCACAAAACTTAAATGAAGTTGTCGTGATTGGTTACGGTTCGGTACAAAAGAAAGACCTGACAGGATCAGTTACCACGGTAAGCTCAAAAGATTTCCAGACGGGTAATATTACTTCTCCGGAACAACTGATCGCAGGTAAAGTAGCCGGTGTATCTATTGTATCCAATGGCGGACAACCAGGATCAGGAAGTGTAATCCGTGTACGTGGCGGAGCCTCACTAACTGCAAGTAATGATCCTTTGATCGTTATTGACGGTGTCCCTTTTGGTAACAATCTGACTGTTGGTGCTACAAGTGGTAATGTGATAGCTGGGGTTGGTAACCCTTTAAGCTTAATTAACCCGAATGATATTGAAACTTTCACCGTATTGAAGGATGCGAACGCAACTGCGATATATGGATCAAGAGCTTCGAACGGGGTTATTCTGATTACGACCAAAAAAGGTAAATCTGGTGAGCCTTCAATTGATTTTAGTACTGTAAATTCTTATTCTACTGTAGCTAAGAAAGTAAGCGTGTTAAGTGCAGATCAGATTCGTGCTTATGTAAATGCCAATGGTAATGCTGCACAGAAAGCATTATTAGGAACAGCGAATACAGATTGGCAAAATGTAATCTATAACAGCGCTTTCACCACAGATAATAATCTGAGCATTTCAGGAAGCTTTAAAAATGTGCCTTATAGAATTTCTGGTGGTTACCTGGATCAGAAAGGTCTGTTACGTACCGACCGCATGACAAGGGCCACTGCAGGAATTACCGTAAACCCGACTTTCTTTGATAACCATCTGAAAGTAGACCTGAATTTAAAAGGATCTTTAAGCGAAACCCGTTTTGCGAATACAGATGCTGTAGCTTCTGCAATTTCTTTTGATCCTACACAACCGGTATATGCAAACAATGCCTATGGAGGTTATTATGAGTGGGTAGGGTCTACAGGGCAATTAAATCCTAATGCACCTAAAAATCCTCTTGGATTAATTGAAGAAAAAGAAAATAATGGTAAAGCAGACAGGAGTTTTGGTAATTTAAGACTGGACTACTCTTTCCATTTCTTACCAGAATTGCACTTCAATGTAAACGGTGGATACGATGTGTCTAAAGGATATGGAACAGTAAGAGTTCCTGAATATGCAGCGCAAAGTAATGCAACATTAGGAACGGCTACTCAATATGAGGCAGTGCAGCACAATAAAGTAGCGGAAGCTTTCTTTAGCTATAATAAAGATCTGAAAAGCATCAGAAGTAATATCAATGCAACTGCCGGATATGGTTTTTACGAGAACTCTACGACAACTTATAATTTTACAGACTATAATGCAATTGGTGTAGTACAGAAAGTCCCTGTATTTCCTTTTGATACCCAACAGAACAGATTGTTGTCTTACTATGGACGTTTAGTATATACTTTTGCTGATAAATATATCCTTTCGGGAACGATGCGTTCTGATGGATCTTCTAAATTCAGCGAAGCCGGAAGATGGGGCTATTTTCCATCAGCAGGATTTACCTGGAGAGCAATTGATGAATCATTCTTAAAAGACAGCAAAGTTTTCTCTGATTTGAAAATGCGTTTAAGTTATGGGGTTACTGGTCAGCAGGACGGTTTTGGTAACTATACTTATCTGCCTAACTATTATACCAGCGTGAATGAATCGCAGTACCAGATCGGAGATAAGTTTTATCATATGTTTACTCCAATTCAATATGATAAAGACCTGAAATGGGAAACTTCTACAACTTATAACGCAGGTATTGACTATGGATTTTTCAATGGGAGAGTTTATGGTAGTGTAGATGTGTATTACAAAAAAACGAAAGACTTGTTAAGTCTTGTACCAATTGCAGTTGGAACAAACTTTAGTAACCAGTTATTAACTAATGTGGGTAACATGGAGAATAGAGGTATTGAAGCAAGTATCAATGTAGGTATCATTAAAACAGATGATATCAAATGGGACATGGGCTTCAACTTTACTTACAATAAAAATAAAGTGACCAATCTGAGCCTGAACCCGGACCCTAACTTTAAAGTAGGTGCTGGTGATATTACTGGTGCAACCGGTACTACGTTAAAATGGAATGCGCCTAACTATAACCCAGGTTCTTTCTTCGTCTATAAACAGGTTTATGGTTCAGATGGAAAACCTCTGGAAGGTGTATATGCAGATCTTAACCATGATGGGGTAGTGAATGATCAGGACAGATATTTCTACAAGTCACCTGTACCTAAATATATAATGGGCTTCACCACCTCATTTACCTATAAAAAACTAACATTAAGTACAGTGTTACGTGCTAATATTGGTAACTATATTTATGACAACGTTTCCTCTAATCTTGGTGTAAACAGAAATATATTAAGTCCTAGCGGATTAATTAATAACGCAAGCACTACGTTCTTCGATACTAATTTTTCGAATAACCAATACCTGAGTGATTATTATATACACAATGCTTCTTTCCTGAAAATGGATAATGCTGGTCTTGCCTATAACTTTGGCCGTTTCTCACCAAATTCAAAAGCAAATCTGCGTATCACAGCAAATGTTCAGAATGTATTCGTAATCTCTAAATACAAAGGGATTGATCCGGAAAACAGTACTGGTATAGATTATAACTTATACCCAAGACCAAGAACTTATAGTTTAGGTCTTAACGTAGGATTTTAATAATATAAATTTAAGAGAGAGATGAAGAATCTATTCAAAATATTTGCGGCTACGGCCGTATTACTGGCCACCTTCTCGTCTTGTAAAAAAGACCTGAATTTAAAGCCAACTAACGATATCACTTCGGATGTCGCTTATTCTACTCCTGATGGGTACAAACAAGTTTTGGCTAAGATCTACGGAAGTTTCGCTACCACAGGTGGCGGAGGCTCAGGATCAAGTGACCTTGGTGGTATTGACGCTGGTGCTTCTGATTTTATCCGTTTATACTGGAATGCACAGGAATTAACTTCTGATGAAGGTATTTGTGTATGGAATGATCCTGGAGTTTATGATTTAAACTATCAGACTTATACTTCTGATAATGTGATTCTGCGTGGTTTATATACCAGAAGTTTATACCAGATCACTGTAATCAATGAGTTTCTACGTGAAAGTACACCTGAGAAATTGGCTTCCCGCAATATCACAGGTACCGATGCGACTAATATTGCAGCTTACAGATCGGAAGCCAGATTTTTACGTGCTTACCAATACTGGGTACTGATGGATATGTTTGGTAACCCACCATTTATTACCGAAGCAAATGACATTGGTAAAGTTGCACCTCAGCAAATCAAACGTGCAGATCTGTTCAAATATGTAGAAAGTGAATTGTTAGCGATAGAGCCAGAATTAAAAACTACAAATGAATATGGAAGAGTAACCAGAGGGGCTGATGAAATGTTATTATCACGTGTATATCTGAATGCTGCGGTTTATACCGGAACGGCTAAATATACAGAGGCTGCTGCTTATGCAAGCAAAGTAATCTCAGCTGGTTATACCTTAAATCCTGTTTACAAGAATCTATTCCTTGCTGATAATGATCAGAATAATTCTGAGGTGATCTTATCGATCAACTATGACGGAACTTTCACTCAGAATTTTGGTGGTACTACTTTCCTGACCAACGCATCTATCAACGGTGATATGAACCCTGCAAGTTTTGGTGTACCAAGTGGTGGCTGGGGCGGTATACGTACACGCTCAACACTGCCTGCTCTGTTTGGGATTACCGGCGCTTTCACTTCTAATCCGGATTCAAGAGCCATGTTTTATGGTGATAAAGCTGCAAATGATGACGTAGCCGTATTTACTGATGGTTTACGTGCTATAAAATTCAGAAATGTGAATAAAGCAGGTGTTACAGCACCTTCAAACAATGGAACTTTCTGTTCTATAGATTTCCCGCTGTTCCGCTTACCGGAAGCTTACCTGAATTATGCAGAGGCTGTACTGCGTGGTGGTGCTGGTTCAACCAGCCAGGCTCTGACTTATGTTAACCTTTTACGCCGCCGTGCTTATGGTAATGATTCTGGAAATGTAAGTGCATTGACTTTAGATAATGTTTTGGCAGAAAGAGCAAAAGAATTCTTCTGGGAAGGTTACAGACGTACAGATTTAGTACGCTTTGGTAAATTCACTGATGGTTCTTACCTATGGCCTTATAAAGGTGGTGTTAAAGCTGGGCGTGGTACAGATGCAAGCCGCAGTATTTTCCCATTGCCATCTGCAGATTTGATTGCCAATCCTAATCTATCTCAAAATCCAGGTTATTAATCATGTCGGGTTCAGCTGACAAAACATAAATAGATAAACAGATGAAATCATTATATATAAAAACCATGACCTATAGCCTTTTGATGCTATTATTTGTGTCATGTAAAAAGGATGAGACTAAAGTTGTGGCCAGCAATGGTACAGCTCCGGTTTTTACAGCTACGCAAAGCACGCTGGTATTAGACAGTGCCAGTGCGAAGAAAGATGCGGTTGTTTTGAACTGGACAGCATCATCCTTTAATTATAGCGCAGCCATATCCTATGCTGTACAGCTTGATCTTGCCGGCAATAATTTCAGCGGACCTAAAGAAGTAGCATTGAATACTGCCTTAACAAAAACTTTTACTGTTGCCGAAATCAATAACCTGGTTAACCAGCTTGGACTGACTCCTGGTACTGCAGGTAAAATAGAAATGAGGGCTAAAGCGAGTATCGGTGATGTTTTTGCACCTGCTTATTCGAATGTATTAACGCTAACGGTAACACCTTATCAGATCATTATCGATTATCCTTCACTATATGTTCCTGGATCTTATCAGGGCTGGGACCCGAAAAGTGCTTCGAAAATCTCTTCGGTAACTGATAATAAAATTTATGAAGGATATATTAATTTCCCTGATGCAAGCACAGACTTTAAGTTTACTCCACAACCTGACTGGAATGGCGTAAATTATGGTACTTCATCACCAGGTACACTGAATGCCGGAGGCGGAGACAACCTGCATCAGGATGGTGCTGGTTATTATCTGGTCAAAGCCGACACTAAAGCATTGACTTATTCACTGACCAAAACAGTCTGGGCTGTAATTGGTGATGCGACAGGTTCAGCTTCCAGCGATACGCCAATGGCTTATGATGCTGTTAATAAAGTGTGGACAGTGACTAAAGCGCTATCAGTTGGTTCATTTAAATTCAGAGCCAATGGTACGAATGATATTAATTTTGGTATCAGTAAACAAGTAACCGGTAAACCGGTATACAATGGTGATAACATTCCTGTTGCCACAGCAGGAACTTACAAGATCATTTTAAACCTGGCTATTCCGGGTAACTATACTTACAGTCTGATTAAACAATAAAATAAGAAATGCCCTGAATTTATTCAGGGCATTTCCTTCGTTAATTCCTATTAAACTTTTCCGATCCATATGAGAAAACTGTCTACGATCCCTAAGCTGCTGTTGTTTTTAACCCTCCCTGTTCTGGGCTTTGCACAAAGTAACCCGGTGCTGGGCACAGGAGATATTACATCGGTGAATATTGCCGGCCAGAAAGTATCTTTTACTACAACACATGCACATGGAGAAGTAACAGTTTACAGTCCTGCTGTGATCAGGGTCAGATTAGATCAGAAAGACCTGGGCAAAGACTTTTCTTATGCAGTGATTTCCAAACCGGTTAAAACCAATGTTACGATTACTCAGAATGAGCAGGAGATTACAGTAAAGACCGATTCCCTGAAAGCCAGGATTACTAAAAAACCTTATAGTATTACTTTTTACACTTTAGACGATAAAGTGATCAGTCAGGATGAAAAAGGACTGACTACTTCGTGGGTATCCAATGAAGTAACGACTTACAAAAAAATGCAGGAAGGCGAACGTTTTGTTGGCCTTGGCGAGAAAACAGGTAACCTTGACCGTAAAGGCAGCGGTTATACCAACTGGAATTTTGATGCCTATGGTTATTCGACCGGACAAGATCCGATTTACTCCACTATACCTTTTTATATGGGGATACATCATGGTTTAAACTATGGTATATTTCTGGACAATACTTACCAGAGTGATTTTAACTTTGGGGCCAGCAACAACAGATTCTCTTCTTTTGGTGCGCAGGGTGGTGAAATGAACTATTATTTCATCTATCATCAGCGTCTGGCAGATATCATTACCTCTTATACCGCCTTAACAGGCCGTATGAACCTGCCTCCGCTCTGGAGTTTAGGTTATCAGCAAAACAGATATACTTATTACCCTGAAACAGAAGTTTTCCGCATTGCGCAAACACTGAGGGAAAAGAAGATTCCGGCAGATGGAATCACACTGGATATCCATTATATGGACCAGTATAAATTATTCACCTGGGACAAATCACGTTTCCCGAATCCGCTGGCTATGAATAAAAAGCTGGCAGCTATGGGTTTTACCACAACGGTTATCGTAGATCCGGGCATTAAAGTAGAAAAAGGTTATCAGGCTTACGAAAGCGGCCTGAAAGAAAATATTTTTATTAAATATCCGGACAGTACAAATTACTCTGGCCAGGTTTGGCCGGGCTGGTGCAACTTCCCTGATTTTACCAGCGAAAAAGGAAGATCATGGTGGAGAAACGAAGTTAAGTTTTTTGCGAATACAGGTGTTTCAGGCATCTGGAATGACATGAACGAAATTGCTACCTGGGGAAATAAGATGCCAAATAATGTTTTGTTTGACTATGATGGTGCAATTGCAAGTCATAAACAGGCACATAATGTCTACGGGTTACAAATGGCACGTTCAAGTTATGAAGGGGCTAAAGCGTCTATGGGCAACAAACGTCCGTTTATTTTGACCCGTGCAGGTTATGCCGGATTACAACGTTATACCGCAATCTGGACCGGAGATAACCGTCCTGAAGAAGATCATATGTTATTAGGGGTACGCCTGATTAATAGTTTAGGTTTAAGTGGTGTCCCTTTTGCCGGAATGGATATCGGCGGATTTATTGGTACGCCAGGTAATTCACTGTTTGCAAGATGGGTACAGATTGGTGCATTTAATCCGTATTTCCGTAACCATGCTGCTGTCAATACACAGTCTTCTGAACCCTGGACACATGGCGAAGAAGTATTGGAAGTTTCAAGAAACTACATCAATCTCCGTTATAAACTGATGCCTTATCTGTATTCAACTTTTTTCGAAGCTACCCAGAATGGTTTACCTGTGATGAGAACACTGGCGATTGATTATACATTCGATGCAAAAGTATTTGATACGCAATTTCAAAATCAATACCTGTTCGGTAAATCCTTTATGGTCCTGCCATTTGAAAGTACTAAGGAATTTGGAAATGCCTATTTTCCTAAAGGATTATGGTATGATTTGTATACGGATGAAACACAGACTGGTGGAACAGAAAAGATCCTTCGCCTTTCTAAAAACAAGCTTCCTGTATATGTGAAAGAGAGCAGTATTGTACCGATGCAATCATTGGTTCAGTCTACGCAGGAGAAGCCAGCTGATACCCTGGTACTGCATATTTATAGAGGAGCTTTGACGAATTCTTTTGTATATTATGAAGATGATGGTCAGACTTTTAATTATGAAAAAGGTGATTTTTATAAACGTAAAATCACCTATGATCCTATAAAGCGTAGTATTATATTTGAGCAGGCAGAAGGATCATTCCCATCGAAATTTAACCAGCTTAAAATTGTTTTTCATGGTTTCAGTGAAGCAGATAAAATAACGGGTTCAACAGCTCAATTAAATAAAGGCCAACAAATCAAGGATGAATTTAATTCGTTCATGATACCAATTTCTCACTTCGATCCTCAGGGAACTGCAAACCCCGCAGAAGGAGCAAAGGTTAAGAGTTTAATCCTTAACAATGCTTCGGCACAGTTTGTAATTACCTATTAAAAACCCCCTTAAAAATGAAGAAACTATTAATCGTACTATTTGTTCTGTTTACTGCAAATGCATGGGCACAGGCTAAACCGGACCATGTGGAGCCCATGTTCTGGTGGGCAGGTATGAAAAACCCTAAACTTCAGCTATTGGTTCACGGCCAGCGGATCGGTGAATATACCGTGAACCTGAATTATCCTGGTGTAAAACTGATTGAAGTTCACAAAGTGGAGAATCCAAATTATCTGTTTATTGATCTGGAAATTGCTGCGGATGCTAAAGCGGGTAAGTTCCCGATTTCTTTTATGGATAAAGGGAAGAAAGTATCAGAATATAGTTATGAATTGAAAAACAGAGATAATTCCAATGCCCGTATTCAGGGGGTAACGGATAAAGATTTTATCTATTTATTAATGCCTGACCGTTTCTCGAACGGAGATAAATCAAATGATATTGTTAAAGGGCTTGCGGAAACTACACTGAACCGTGATTCGATGTATTACCGTCATGGCGGCGATATTCAAGGGGTAATTAATCACCTGGATTATCTGAAAGAGTTAGGTGTAACTACGATCTGGATGACTCCGGAGATAGAAAATGATATGGCAAAAGCTTCTTATCATGGTTATGCAGTAACAGATCATTATAAAATAGATCCGCGTTATGGTACCAATGCTTTATATAAAACTTATGTGGATAAGGTACATGCGAAAGGGTTAAAAGTGATTAAAGATATAGTACACAATCATATTGGAACAGGACATTGGATCTTTAAAGATATGCCAATGAAAAACTGGGTAAATCAGTGGCCGGTTTATACACAGACGAGTTACCGTGATGAACCGGTTATGGATCCGCATACTTCGGAAGCTGATAAGAAAAAACAATTGGATGGCTGGTTTGTACCCAGCATGCCCGATCTGAATGAAAGAAATCCTTATGTACAAAACTACCTGACCCAAAATCATATCTGGTGGATTGAATATGCCGGAATTGACGGGTTGAGACTGGATACTTATGCTTATAATGATCCTGCATATATGGCCGACTGGGCTCTGAAACTTAAAGCCGAATTTCCTCACTTGTCTATTTTTGGAGAAACTTTAGTTAACTCTGTACCAGCACAGGCTTTCTTTACACAGGGAAATACAGTAAACAGAGGTTTTGATACACATTTACCAGGTGTAACAGATAACATGATGAAAAGCGCGGTTTATGAAGCGCTGAACGGGACAAATGGCTGGACGGATGGTGTTTTCAGATTATACAATATCGTTTCACAGGATTTTCTATATCAGGATGCAACAAAGAATGTAATCTACTGGGATAACCATGATATGAGCCGTTTCTATTCTATGATCAAAGAAGATATCAATAAGTATAAATCAGGTATGGCGCTATTATTGACTATGCGTGGTATCCCTCAGCTATACTATGGAACAGAGATCCTGATGAAAAACTATTCTGATCCTGATGGACTGGTACGTTCAGACTTTCCGGGAGGCTGGGCTGGTGATGCAAAAGATAAATTTACTGCTGCCGGCCGTAATGCACAGGAAAATGAAGCATGGAATTTTGTAAGTAAACTGGCTGTTTACAGAAAGAACAGTCCCGCACTGCAAAATGGAAAGATGATGCAATTTGTGCCTGAAGATGGAATGTATGTTTATTTCAGGTACCTTCCTGAAGGAAATGGGGTTAAAGATGTGATGGTGATCTTAAATAATGAAGATAAAGCTAAAACACTGGAAACTTCAAGGTTTGCAGAAAGAATGAAAAATACAGGCTCGGCTGTGAATGTGATCAGCGGAGAAAAATTAAATACAGTTAAAACGATTAGTGTACCAGCTAAAACAACACTGGTACTGGAATTGAATTAGAATTTTTAATTGCTTAGCATTTAAATTTTGTAACATGGAGCCAGCAAGCTTCATCTATAATAGAAATAAGAATGGAACATATAAATATAGCCTGCATTTTTGATCTTGACGGAGTATTGGTAGATACGGCTGTTTATCATTATCAGGCATGGAAGAAACTGGCAAACTCACTGGGTTTTGATTTTACAGAGGCACAAAACGAACAGCTTAAAGGGGTAAATAGAATGCGTTCTCTGGATATGATTTTAAACTGGGGTGGAGTGGAAAAGACGGCAGCTGAAAAGGAAGAACTGGCTACTTTGAAAAATAGCTGGTATGTAGATATGATTAGTAAGATGTCTGTCTCGGAAGTATTACCAGGATCACTGGATTTGCTGAAAGCATTGAAAGCTCAGGGAATTAAAATTGCCTTAGGTTCGGCAAGTAAGAATTCAGGATTAATTTTGGAAAGAACTGAAATAGCACATTTCTTTGATGCGATTGTAGATGGTAATTCGGTGACGACTTCAAAGCCTGATCCGGAAGTTTTTATTAAAGGAGCAGAATTATTAAATGCAGATCCGGCAGATTGTATTGTTTTTGAAGATGCATCTGCTGGTGTACAGGCAGCAATTGCCGCAAAAATGGCTGTAGTAGGTATCGGAACGGAAGCGAATTTGCCAGGGGCAGATGAGTTTCATAAAGACCTTTCGACAATCACTGTCGAAGGGCTGATTAATTTAGTAAAGCATAAGCATAGCGTAAAAGGGTAAACATGAAGAATTATATACAAGCAGAACAGTGGAACATCATTGAGAATGGTTTTGATTCTCATTTGAATAAGATATCGGAAAGTATATTCAGCCTTGGTAATGGCCGGATGGGACAACGTGCAAATTTTGAGGAAACTTATACCGGTGATACTTTACAGGGAAACTACGTTGCAGGTGTTTATTATCCGGATAAAACCCGTGTAGGCTGGTGGAAAAACGGATATCCTGAATATTTTGCCAAAGTATTGAACGCTGCAGACTGGATGGGTCTGGAGCTTCGGTTAGATGGAGAACTTTTAGATTTAAATTTATGTAAAGTAACAGCTTTCCAGCGTTTGCTGAACATGAAAGAAGGTTACCTGGAACGTACATTTACTGCAGAACTGGCTTCGGGTAAACAAGTGCAGGTAAAGGCTAAACGTTTCTTCAGTATTGCGAATGATGAAGTTGCAGCGTTACATTATCAATTAACCCCGCTAAACTTTTCCGGAAAACTGGATTTAACTTCTTTTATTGATGGAGATGTTAAAAACCAGGATTCAAACTATGAAGAGAAGTTTTGGGATGAGGTGAGCAGGGTACAGGGTACAAAGGGTACTTATTTGACTTTACGCACTAAAAAAACTGAATTTGATGTTATTACAGGGGTGAAGACTCTGGTAATTAAAAATGATAAAGCGGTTGAGCTTTCTATTGATACAACCAATCTTGAGAAATATCTTTCTGAAAGCGTTTCCATAGTGCTAACAGAGAATGAAGGAATTGATATCTATAAAATAGCAACTAATCTTTCTTCACAAAATTATCCTGCTGCTGACCTGCAGGCAAGAGCCGAAGAAGTGGTGAATGCTGCGGTAGCTAAAGGTTTTGATGAATTATTAAAAGAGCAGGCTGCTGCCTGGGCAACCAAATGGCAGGAAGGAGATATTATTATAGAGGGTGATGTAGCTGCACAACAGGCAATCCGTTTTAATATTTTCCAGTTGAATCAAACTTATACCGGAAAAGATGCACGTCTGAATATCGGTCCTAAAGGTTTTACCGGTGAGAAATACGGAGGTTCTACCTATTGGGATACCGAAGCTTATTGTATTCCTTTCTATTTATCGACCGCTCCGCAGGAAGTTTCTAAAAACCTGTTGGTTTACCGTTATAAACACCTGGAAAAAGCAATTGAAAATGCAGAGAAATTAGGCTTCAATAAAGGTGCGGCTTTATATCCGATGGTAACCATGAATGGTGAAGAATGTCACAATGAATGGGAAATCACCTTTGAAGAGATTCATAGAAATGGAGCTATCGCTTTTGCGATCTTCAACTATATCAGGTATACAGGTGACGTTGCTTATCTGAAAGAATTCGGATTAGAAGTATTGATTGGTATCGCCCGTTTCTGGAAACAAAGAGTAAACTGGAGTGCTGATAAAAAGCAATACGTGATGCTGGGTGTGACCGGGCCTAATGAGTATGAAAATAATATTAACAATAACTGGTATACCAATACATTAGCCAGCTGGTGTTTAAAATATGCTGCTGAGGCTGCCGGAATTGTGAACGCAGAAGATCCGGAACAATATCAGCTTATTGTGGCTAAAACTTCTTTAAAAGAGGCGACAGAATTTGCAGATTGGAAAAAGATCTCTGAAAATATCTACCTGCCATATGATGAAGAGCGGGGGGTGTTTTTACAACAGGATGGATATCTGGATAAGGAGCAGATCCTGGTAAAGGATCTTCCTGCTTCAGAGCGCCCGTTGAATCAGAAATGGAGCTGGGACAGGATTTTGCGTTCTTGTTTTATTAAACAGGCGGACGTTTTACAGGGCATGTACTTCTTTGAGGATGACTACGACATGGATACTTTAAAACGGAATTTTGATTTCTATGAATCACGTACCGTACATGAAAGTTCTTTATCGCCTTGTGTACATAGTATTTTAGCGGCTAAACTGAATGATGGTGACCGGGCCTATGAGTTTTATCTGCGTACTTCGCGTTTAGATCTGGATGATTATAATAATGATACGGAAGATGGCCTGCATATTACTTCGATGGCCGGAACATGGATGAGTATTGTTGAAGGATTTGGTGGAATGCGTGTCAAAGAGAATACGCTTTCGTTTAATCCTTTCCTTCCTGAACAATGGACTTCATTCGCTTTTACAATCGGATTCCGCGGAACTCAGTTCAATGTGAAAGTCACTAAAGATGAAATTATAATCAATACAACAAGTAAAGAGTTGGTGCACATCAATATATTTAATAAGTTACACCCTGTTTCGGCAGGTGAAACAGTAATTAATTACAAAGGGCTATTGGTATGATGAAAACCCGTTACTGGATTTTAACCATAGTTATTTTACTGTTTTCTGGATTTATAAATAGAGGTATGGCGCAGAATAACAAAAAGATAATGATTTACCAGCTTTTACCAAGGTTATTTGGTAATAAGCAGCAAAGTAATATTCCTTACGGAACGATTCAGCAGAATGGCAGCGGGAAATTCAATGATATCACAGCGCAGGCCCTGGATGGAATTAAAGAACTGGGGACAACACATGTGTGGTTTACAGGGGTAATTTCTCATGCGACTTTAACGGATTATAGCAGTGCCGGATTACCAGCCAATAATGCGAAAGTAGTGAAAGGCAGAGCGGGGTCTCCGTATGCCGTAAGAGATTATTATGACGTAGACCCTGATTTGTCAGTGAATGTGGCTAACCGGATGGCGGAGTTTGAAGCATTGATCAAAAGGACGCATGAGAAAGGGTTAAAAGTGATTATTGATTTTGTCCCTAATCATGTAGCCCGTCAGTATCAGTCAAAGATGAAGCCTGCCGGGGTTAAAGATTTCGGAGAGGGGGATGATGTACATGTGGCTTTTAGTGCGGCCAATGATTATTATTATGTACCGGGAAAGGATTTTGTAGTTCCGGCCCCGAAATCTGATCAGCAAACACCGCTTTCGGTTTTGCAGCAGCAGAATTATACGGAATCGCCTGCTAAAGCAACAGGAAATAATGTTTTTTCAGCAAGCCCTTCGGTAGATGACTGGTATGAAACTATAAAACTGAATTATGGGGTAGATCAGGTGAATGGGGCGAAACAGTATTTTGCACCGACGCCGGCAGTATGGACTAAAATGAGAGATATTTTGGTTTACTGGACAAAGAAAGGGGTAGATGGTTTCCGTTGTGATATGGCGGAGATGGTTCCTCTTGAATTCTGGCACTGGGTAATTCCGGAAGTTAAAAAGGTAAATCCTGAACTGATCTTTATCGGGGAAGCTTATGACCCTTCTACTTATAAATCGTTTCTGACTACTGGTAAATTTGATTATTTATATGACAAGGTTGGACTGTATGATGGTTTGAAGAAACTAATCAGAAGTGAAGATCAGGCCGATGTAAATGATATCAGAAAAGTATGGCAGCATGAAAGTGCGGGTTTTGGAGATCAGATGCTGCGTTTCCTGGAAAACCATGATGAGGAACGTATTGCTTCTGCTGGTTTTGCCGGACAAGCCGAATTGGCATTACCTGCAATGGTTGTTTCTGCTACTTTATCCGGCGGGCCGGTGATGACTTATTTTGGTCAGGAAGTTGGTGAACCGGGCAGAGGTGCAGAAGGATTTGGCGGAGAGGATAACCGGACTACTATTTTTGATTACTGGGGTGTTCCTGAACATCAAAAATGGATGAACAACGGGGCTTTTGATGGCGGACAATTAGTTGGTGCGCAAAAGGAGTTGAGAAATTACTATAAAAAACTGCTTCAGTTTGTAGGTGCATCGGAAGCTATCGCCAATGGTCAGTTATGGGAAATCCCGGTTGGCGGCAATATGAACAAAAGGATGTATGGTTATGTCCGTTATAC
This sequence comes from Pedobacter cryoconitis, assembly GCF_014200605.1. Taxonomy (GTDB): domain Bacteria; phylum Bacteroidota; class Bacteroidia; order Sphingobacteriales; family Sphingobacteriaceae; genus Pedobacter; species Pedobacter cryoconitis_B. The sequence goes on from NZ_JACHCE010000002.1 coordinate 731,487, forward strand.
TGCTAATCAGCGTTTACTGATCCTTGTCAATTTTGACCGTCATTACAGGATGGAAAGCCAGGTACAGATTCCGGCAGAGATTTTACAGAACCGTCCGGTTACTAACGCTGTTGATCAGCTTTCCGGCCAGAAATTAAATGATATTAAAGAGAATACAGTACCTGTCTGGGTATTGCCAATGAGTGCGCAGATTATCGCATTCTAAGAAAGACCTGAACCGCTAAACCAAACCAATCCTTATGGAACTAAATAAAGCCGCTGCCTCCAAACCAAAATTGTCCAATGCACAGATCTTTAATATGAGTGCTGGCTTTTTTGGGATACAGTTTGGTTTTGCTTTGCAAAATGGAAATGCTTCAAGAATCCTGCAGACTTTTGGTGCAGATGTGGAACATCTATCCCTTTTCTGGCTGGCAGCCCCTTTAACAGGGATGATTGTACAACCGATTATTGGTTATTACAGTGATAAAACCTGGAACCGTTTTGGCAGAAGGAGACCTTATTTCCTGATTGGCGCAATTTTAACGGCTATTGCTTTGATCCTGATGCCTAATGCAGGCGCTATGGCGAGTTTCCTCCCACCGATTATTATCGGGGCAGGAATGCTGATGATCATGGATGCCTCTATTAATGTGGCGATGGAGCCTTTCAGAGCTTTAGTTGGGGATAAATTACCGGAAAGTCAAAGAAGTTTTGGCTTTTCGATGCAGACTTTTTTAATAGGAGCGGGTGCCATATCGGGTTCGTGGCTACCTTATGTCTTCTCTGAATACCTGGGCGCTTCGAAAGTTGCAGCAGCAGGACAGGTGCCGCATAATGTAATTTATTCCTTTTATGCGGGTGCAGCCATCTTACTGATTACGATCTTATGGACGGTATTGTCCACTAAAGAATATCCGCCGGAGGAAATGGCTTTATACCATGCTGGGGAACCAGAAGCAGAGGAACAAAAAGGTTTATTGTCTATTCTGACGGATTTCTCGAATATGCCTTTAACGATGAAGCAGTTGGGACTGGTTCAGTTTTTCTCGTGGTTTGCACTGTTTTCGATGTGGGTATTTACTACGCCTGCTATCGCTCAGCATATTTATAAAGTGCTTCCCGGCGATACTTCTTCGGTTAAATTTGCTGATGCAGGGAATTGGGTAGGTATTCTGTTTGGTGTTTATAATGGGGTTTCGGCTATTTATGCCTTGATTTTACCTTCTATCGCCAGGGCAACCAGCCGTAAAGTAGCTCATGCTTTTTCTTTACTGGCGGGTGGTGCAGGATTGCTGTCTATTTATTTTATTAGTAATCCGGATTATCTGATCTATTCTATGATTGGTATCGGCCTTGCCTGGGGGAGTATCCTTTCTATGCCCTATGCGATTTTATCGAGTGCGATACCTCCGCGTAAAATGGGTGTTTATATGGGAATATTTAATTTCTTTATCACGATGCCACAAATTGTCAATGGTATTTTTGGCGGGATCATTGTGAAGCAGTTTTATCATGGAGAAGCTATTTACGCGATTGTTCTTGCCGGAATATTTATGATCCTGGGCGCAATCTCTGTATTATATATACAGGGAAGTAAAGAAAAGTAAATATCTGTTTATGCTGAGTAAGGGGATAATATTCGGAAGAGTAACATTTTTAAGGGATTAACATAGATTTCTGATCTTATTTTGATATTTGAGGACCTAAACAATCCGATTGAAATGAAGATATTTTATACGTTAATCCTGGCTGGATTGTGTGTTTGCTATACGGCGACTGCACAAAAGATGCAGCCAATCAAACCTGTTCCTGAAACTAAGAAAGCTGATAGTTCAGCAAACAGTGAAGTAAATTCCCGTAAAATAGTTACAGAAAGTGCAGTAGTTACACAGCATCAGGTTACCATTAAAGGACAGCGTGTCCCTTATAAAGCGATTACCGGCACTTTACCAGTATGGGATGAGGCGGGTAAAGCTATAGCTGGCCTGTTTTATACTTATTATGAAAGAACAGATGTCAAAGATAAAACCAACAGGCCACTGGTGATCTCTTTTAACGGTGGTCCCGGTTCTGCATCAGTATGGATGCATATTGCTTATACCGGGCCTGTATTGTTGAATATTGATGACCAGGGGTATCCAGTGCAGCCTTATGGATATAAAGAGAATAAGTTCTCTATACTGGATGTGGCTGATATTGTCTATATCGACCCTGTAAATACGGGTTATTCCAGAGCAATTAATAAAGATATTCCGGGTAGTAAGTTTTTTGGCGTCAATGCGGATATTAAATATCTGGCAGAGTGGATCAATACTTTTGTAACCCGCAATAACCGCTGGGGTTCTCCTAAATTTCTGATTGGTGAAAGTTATGGTACTGCCCGTGTCTCTGGTTTAGCCCTGGAACTTCAAAATTCGCAATGGATGTATTTGAATGGTGTGGTACTGGTTTCACCAACTACGCTTGGGATAGAAAGAGGAGACGCCCTGTCTGCTGCTTTACGTTTACCTTATTTTGCTGCTGCTGCATGGTATCATAAAATGTTGAAACCTGAATTTCAGGACCGGGCTTTAAGGGCATTATTACCGGAAGTAGAACAGTTTACGATGAATGAACTGATCCCTGCTCTAGCTAAAGGAAGCCAGTTGGGTGAGGAACAGAAAAAAGTAATTGCAGCAAAAATGGCTGCCTATGCCGGCATTAGTGAAAAAACTATTTTACAGCATAACCTGGACGTACCAGCTGATTTTTTCTGGAAAGAATTACTGCGTGATCAGGGCTTTACCATCGGCAGGCTGGATTCAAGATATCGCGGGATGGATAGACAGGATGCAGGGGAAGGGCCTGATTATAATGCAGAGCTGAGTTCCTGGTTACATTCTTTTACGCCTGCAATTAATATGTATATCCGCAATGAACTCAATTATAAGACTGACCTGAAATATAATATGTTTGGCTCTGTTTATCCATGGGATAATACAGGAAACCATACTGCAGAGAATTTACGGGATGCAATGGCACAAAATCCTGCTTTGCATCTGTTTGTACAATCTGGTTATTTTGATGGTGCATGTGATTATTTTAATGCAAAATATAGCATGTGGCAAATGGATCCGGGAGGGAAATTAAAGGATAGAATGAGCTGGGAAGGGTATGAAGGAGGCCATATGATGTATTTAAGAAGTGCTGATCTGCAAAAAGGAAATGACGATCTGAGAGACTTTATTAAAAAATCTTTACCTAAAGCAGGAGTCGCTTCGAAATTTTAGACTTTTCTAAATAAAATACCTATTTTTACCGCCCACTTATGGAACAGATAAAAACGTCATTTGATTTTGAAAAACCTATTGCTGAACTGATGCAGCAAATTGAAAAGGTTAAACAGGTTGCTGATAAAACAAAAGTAGATATGTCTGCTACACTGATTGAGCTTGAAGATAAGCTGTCTAAAACGCAGAATGCACTTTATGCAAGTCTTACAGGCTGGCAGGAAGTACAGTTGTCACGTCATCCGGAAAGGCCTCAGACGCTTGACTATATTGGAATGATCTGTGATGATTTTATTGAATTGCACGGTGACCGTACAGTAAGGGATGATAAAGCGATTATTGGTGGTTTTGCTACTATTGGTGGCGAAACAGTCATGGTTATTGGTCATCAGAAAGGTAAAAACACGAAGGAACGTCAATACCGTAATTTCGGAATGGCTAATCCTGAGGGATACCGCAAAGCTTTAAGGCTGATGCGTCTTGCAGAAAAATTCAACAAACCGGTTATTTCTTTTATTGATACAATGGGTGCTTATCCTGGTATTGAGGCAGAGGAACGCGGACAGGGTGAAGCAATTGCAAGAAACCTGATGGAAATGTCGGTCCTGAAAGTACCTATTATTTGTCTGATTATTGGTGAAGGTGCATCAGGTGGTGCATTGGGTATCGGTATCGGTGATAAAGTATATATGCTGGAGCATACCTGGTATTCGGTAATTTCTCCGGAATCATGTTCTTCTATTTTATGGCGCAGCTGGGACTTTAAAGAGAAAGCAGCGGAGTGTTTGAAGCTGACTTCGAATGATATGCTGAAAAACAAACTGATTGACGGTATCATTAAAGAACCCCTGGGAGGTGCACATCAGAATCCTGCTGCAATGGCAGAGACAGTGAAAACTCAGATCCTGAAAGATATTAAGGCTCTTGGAAAAGAGAAAACAGAAAAGATGATCTCTAATAGAATTGATAAGTTCTGCGCTATGGGCGTAGTTGTTGAGTAATTCAAAATACAAGAAGAAAAAGGCTCAGATAATTTATCTGAGCCTTTTTTTTGGATTTTTTTTTATCTGAACAAAACGTTAAACCTTCATGATTTGCCAGAGTCAGAAGGTTATAAATGTTTATTTAATTTGGAATTTATGAAACTCACCAGATTTTTCATAGCAGCATTAGTGATGATATCCTTCAGTACTTTAGCAAAAGCACAGTCTGTAGTTGAAACTGTTTATCCTGGTCATTACTATCGAAGGGTAGTGGTTGTTCACAGGCCGGCTATTGTGGAGCGCGTTTATGAACGCCCTGTTTATTATTATAACTACAGGCCATCAGCTTATTACAGACCATATCGTCATTACTATAGACATTGCTGGTAAAAGAGCTTTAGCAGCAGGAGTTTATTTTTTTATGGATTTTAATTAAATGATGATGAAAAAGATAAGATATGTTACGGTACTACTGTCGTTATCAGTTATGTTATTCGCCGCTTCCTGTGCTCCTTCCTATTATGTGGCCAGCCGGCCTGTTGAGCCAGTCTATGTGCGTCCGGTTGCACCCTATCCAAATGCTTATTGGGTGCCGGATGAGTGGACATGGAGAAATGGAGTATATATACATGTTAATGGCTATTATGTCCGGTCAAGACCTAACCATGTTTATGTTCGTGGATATTGGCGTCCGGGAAGGCGTGGCTACGCCTGGCACAGAGGGCACTGGAGGTAGGTTTTCTTACCTTTCCTATCAACAAAAAAAAGCCTGCCGTATTGTACGGCAGGCTTTTTTTTGTTTGTAATTTCTGTTATTCTTCCGGAGATTGCTGCGCAGGACCTTGTGGTTCCTGAGCCTGCTGTGCGAAGTAGATCGAGAATCTCGATTCCAGTCCCTGGAACTGTTGTGCCAGTTTCTGAGATAACTTAGTTTGTTTTTGTTGTGCTGTAGTTTTAACCATCTGGTTAAGGAACTGTAAGCCCAGCTGAACATTTTGTCCGCCTACAAATCTGTTTTTGCTTTTGGAAACGTCAGCCAGATAAGTTAACTCTTTCTGGATATAATCCGCCGATTTCTCAATCAGCGCATTAGCTCTGTTAGTGTCTCCTAAGATATACAGGTTTTCTGCAAAGAAGTAAACTCCCATCATAGAGCGCATACCATAGAAACGCTCAGGCATTACTTCGAAATAACGGGTTACTACTTTTTTCGCATCAGCGATTTTTCCTTCTTTAATTAATCCGGAGATTGTAGTGTTGAATACATTGTTGAAAATAGAGATATCATCTGCAGACTGCGGATCAAGGTAGCTTGCATTTTTAACATTACCCCATTTGAATTTGGTGTACATGTTATGGTAAAGAATATCTGTATTCACTAAATCGCCCCTGCTTGATGCTGAATCCGTTTTAAGCGGTAATAAACGCATAGCCAGACCTTCAGTATATAAATAGTTGTCTAAACCATTAAACTGGTCAGAAGGAACTGTACTTGCAAAATAAATAGGTCTTTTCCAGTTGTTATGTACCAGGATGTCCAGCATGGCCAGTGTACCTTTGGTGACATAACTTTTGTTAAATGTCCATTGCATTACAGGGGTAATTTTTGAAGCATCTGCTGCTTTAACTGTTCCTGTTTTAATTACATCTTCCGGGTTAATGGTTAGCTTGAAGTTTTTAGTAGGAATGAAATTCTCTTTAGTTCCGTTTTGCAATGGAATTTTATCATCATCGTCATCTGATAATAATACATCAAGAATGTTTTTTAATTCTACTGAACCTGCAAGTTTGTAATCCTGGTAATACATTACATCTCTCACACCTTGTACGTATTGAGAAGGTTTCATGCTGATAGGAAGTGGTGCAGATTCGTTCTGCTTACGTTTCATGCCGTCAATGTACCAATCTGTATCAAATAAACTCAGGTTGACCAGTCTTACGTCAGGCCTTACATTTTCTACCTCCTGGATATACCAGAGCGGGTAGGTGTCATTATCACCATAGGTAAACAGGATCGCATTCGGGGCACAGGATTCCAGGTAATCAACTGCAATATCATGTGCAACCATTTTCTCAGAACGATTATGTGCTTTCCAGCCTTGTGCGCCCATAATTACAGGACCTGCAAATAAAGATATGGTAGTGGCAGCAATCGCCCCATTTTTTGGTGTGATTTTACTGAATACCCATTCTCTTAAGGCCAGTACTCCGAAACCGACCCAGATGGCAAAGGCATAGAATGAACCTGCATAGGCATAATCCCTTTCTCTTGGTTCCAGTGGTTTCTGGTTCAGGTATAAAACAATAGCCAGACCTGTAAAGAAGAATAACAGACCTACTATACCAGCATCTTTTTCATTGCGTTTGAAATGCCATACTGCACCTAATAATCCTAAAATTAATGGAAGGAAGAAGAAGCGGGTATAAGCACTGCTTTCTGCAATAGAAGGAGGTAAATGACTCTGGTCGCCCAGCATCATGGCATCAATAGGTTTAATACCACTTAAAAATTGTCCCTGGTAAATACCAGCACCCTGATCATCGTTTTGACGGCCAACAAAGTTCCACATGAAATAACGCATGTACATGTTGCCGATCTGGTATTTAAACAGGTAAGAAATGTTATCAAATAAGCCAGGGAAGTGGCTGTCATCAAAACCCATCAGGCCTTTATATTCCTGTACGTGTCTTGGATCGTCACTATACATCCTTGGGAAAGGGGTTACTCTGTCATATTCATAGTCGGTTTTTTTACCGGCAACTTCGTATTTGGTATCTCCTTTTCTATAAATGTTTTTACCTTCTTTAAGACTAACTTTCTCAGAGTTGTAATTAGGACCGAATACGAGTGGTCTGTCTCCGTATTGCTCTCTGTTCAGGTAACTTAAGAAAGAGAATGCATTGTCAGGATTACTGTTATTCAGATTAGGGTTTGCTTTTGCTCTGATAATGATCATTGCGAAAGAGCAGTAACCGAAAATAATCAGTGCTGTAGAAAGGAATGCAAGGTTTAGTGTCTTGTTACGTTTTTTAATGGAATAGGTAATCCCCCAGGTTAAAGCACCTATTAAAAGGAGTGCAAAGAAGATTACACCGGTTCCGAAGCCCAGCCCTAAAGTATTAACGAAGAATAAATCAAAGTAAGCACCAAATGAAACTACGTACTGTATGATACCATATTGCACAAAGGCAAGAATCAGTACACCCACAAAGAAAGTCTTTACAATTCCGAAGTTAGTAGGTTTTGGTGTTTTCTTGAAATAGTATACAAAGGCTATCGCAGGGATAGTTAGTAAGTTTAATAAGTGGATACCGATGGATAAACCCATGATATAGGCGATAAACAATAACCATCTGTCTGCACGGGGCTCATCTGCATTGGCTTCCCATTTCAGGATACCCCAAAATACGATCGCTGTAAATAGTGAAGATAATGCATATACCTCAGATTCCACTGCCGAGAACCAGAAACTGTCAGAGAAAGTATAAGCCATAGCACCTACAACTCCGGCACCCATTACTGTAATCAGGTTTCCTGTAGTCAGGTCTGCATCAGTTTTAATGACCATTTTTTTAGCCAGAGCAGTAATTGACCAGAATAAGAACAAAATAGTTGCTGCACTTGCAAGCGCAGAACCCACATTCATAAAATAGGCAATCTTATGAATATCGCCGAAAGCAAATATCGAGAAGAAGCGCTGAATCATTAAAAATAAAGGTGCACCCGGTTGGTGAACGACCTGCATTTTAAGTGCAGAGGCTATAAACTCTCCACAGTCCCAGAAACTTACCGAAGGTTCTAAGGTAAGTATATAGGTGAGGGCCGCCAGGACAAAGCACATCCATCCTGTAAGGTTATTAATTTTCGAATAGTTCATTTCTTTTTTATTATAAAATTTTGGCTTCTAAAAATGCAGCCGAAAATAATCAAATAGATTGATAATAGTACATATATCAATTCATATTAACAAATTTTAATGTGTTAGGGTGGTTTAAAGGCTGTTTTTAAAAATATTTCATTTTTTTTTGCGGAAGATTTGCATTTATCAAAAAGGTACGTATATTTGCATTCCCAAACGAAACAACTCATGGTTGGTTTGCTAGGAAGATTGCCCGATAGTATAAAGGTAGTACAACGGTTTTTGGTACCGTTTGTCTAGGTTCGAATCCTGGTCGGGCAACTAAACAATATATCGGATTGTGAGTAATCACAATCCGATTTTTTCGTAACCCAGCATTGATACCCGTCTAATCATGCCATTGCAATTTAATCCCGTTAAACTTTTCGCCGGAACCGGTACAAAAGCATTAGCACACAAAATTGCCGAAAGTTACGGCAAACCACTCGGTAATGTAACCTTAAGCAGGTTTAGCGATGGTGAGTTTCAGCCCTCATATGATGAAACAGTTAGAGGATGCGACGTATTCCTTATCCAATCTACCTACCAGCCTTCTGATAATTTAATGGAACTTTTGTTGATGATTGATGCCGCAAAGAGAGCTTCTGCGCATTATATCACTGCTGTTGTTCCTTATTATGGTTTGGCCAGACAGGACAGAAAAGATAAACCAAGAGTTGCTATAGGAGCAAAGTTAGTTGCCAATTTGTTGAAATCTGCAGGTATTCACCGTATTATGACGATGGATTTGCATGCAGCACAGATACAGGGTTTCTTCGATATTCCTGTGGACCACTTAGATGGTTCAGTGATTTTTGTTCCTTATATCAAAAGCTTAGGCCTGGAAAATCTGACTATTGCTTCTCCGGATATGGGTGGATCTTACAGAGCACGTACTTTTGCCAAGTTCTTTAATGCAGAGGTTGTAATTTGTGATAAACGCCGTAAACGTGCCAATGAAATTGAGTCTATGTCAATTATTGGAGATGTAACCGGAATGGACATTGTGCTGATTGACGATATTTGTGATACAGCAGGAACACTGGCTAAAGCTGCGGCTTTAATCATGGAAAAAGGGGCAAAAAGTGTAAGAGCGGTTTGTACACACCCTGTGTTATCAGGTAAGGCTTATGAGACTGTTGAAAATTCTCAGCTTACGGAACTGATTGTTACAGATACTATTCCTTTAAAACAGGAAAGCCCAAAAATCAGAGTACTGAGTACAGCTGGTTTATTTGCAAAAGCAATTGCGAATGTAAATGAACACGGTTCAATCAGTGATCTGTTCAGAGTTTAATATTAATAACAAATAAATATAAAACAAGATGAAACCTGAAGGGTCTGCAAGACCATGAAAGCTTCATCTCCATTAAAAAACAAATTAAAACAAGATGAAAATAATCGCAATTAGCGGTTCTCCAAGAGAGAACGTAGGGAAACGCGATGCTAAAGAGCTTCGCTATGAAGGTAAAGTTCCTGCAGTATTGTATGGTGGTAAAGAACAAGCACATTTTGCTGTAGTTATTACAGAATTAAAAGATGCTATTTACACTCCAGAAGCAAACTTTTTAGAAATTGATATCAATGGTACAAAAACCAAAGCAATCATAAAAGAGTTACAATTTCACCCATTAACAGACGTATTATTACACGTTGATTTTCTTCAGTTATTTGATGACAAAGATATCGTTATGGAAATTCCTGTAAAATTAACAGGTACTTCTCCAGGTGTTAAAATGGGTGGTAAATTAGTTCAGAAATTACGTAAACTTCGTGTTAAATCTTTACCAAAAGATATGCCACAGGTAGTTGAAGTAAGCATTGCTAAATTAGAAGTAGGTAACTTATTCCGTGTACGTGACCTTGCAAAAGGTGCTTATACTGTTACTAACACTCCAGAAGATACAATCGTTTCTGTTGGTATGTCAAGAGCTCTTAAACAAGCTGAACAACAAGCAGGTAAAAAATAAGCTGATCTTTTTCAGTTATTTAAAAGCAGCACTGAATTTCAGTGCTGCTTTTTTTGTGGGTTATTTTTCTGCCGATAGGAGAATTGTTTCAAAAATGGGATCAAGTCATCAACTTGTGGAGCAGTCTCTTTTTAAGCATAAATTCTGACACGCTAAACAGAAAGTCTTTGCTATCAGGGATGCTCTGATGGCTCTGGAAGTTGCGCTGAAAGCTTTCAATTTGCATGGGAATGACTCAGCAGAAACAAGGCCTGGCAGTTAGTAAATAAATTCAAAATAGGTAAATAATCAATCTATATCGGCCGGGTACTGTCCGGGTACTGTTCGGGTACTCGTTAGGGTAAGAGCAATGCTAAAGTAACGTAAGAGCATGGCAAGTCCAAGTAAAAACAACTAGTTGAAATGACTTAGAGTTACTATTCTTAAAGGCTGTTTACAACCTGTTCTTACACCGACCACTACTCAGGCACAACCAAATCATAACCGGATGAAGATTAATGAAATTATAATTTTCCCTTTGACTAACCCATGGACAATTGCGGACAATTGCAGACAGCTGCGGACAATTACGGACATTTTTTACTCATCAGGATAATCTATAACGCGAATAGCTTACATTGGTAGAAAGGCATTTATTTATTATGGGAAGTTTAACGGGTAAATTTTCAAAGGGAATCCTGGACGATTTCATTTTTAAGGCAGCAGTCTGGAGTACGGGTTGTTTCAAAAGTTCTGTACCGGGCACAATGAAACAATCAATGGAAACCGAAAAAAACAGGATCTTTCCTCCCCCTAAGAATTCCGCTGAAGCGTTGACCGATCTCTGATCAAAGTAATCAGGGCGTTGAATAATGATAAATTGAACTATAAAATCAGGAAGTAATTAGCTTATTAAAGAATCGTAACCATCTGCTTTGAACTCAAAAAATATCAAACCCAAAACTTGAAATTTCATCCTTAATCCACAAGTTTATGACTTGATCCCAAAAATGGCAGATTTGATAGAAACTGTTATCTTTGGACATGAAATATTTGATAGTTGGTCTGGGGAATATCGGATCAGAATATGCGGGTACCAGACATAATATAGGTTTTGAAATTGCAGATGAACTGGTTAAAGGGCTTGGTGGTTCGTTTTCTAATATACGTTTAGCTTATTATTCAGAAGTCTCATGGAAGGGCAGAAAACTTCATGTGATTAAACCTACAACTTACATGAACCTGAGCGGAAGAGCGGTAAACTACTGGATGCAGGAATTGAATATCCCTTTAGAAAATGTATTGGTTATTGTAGATGATATCGCACTGCCTTTAGGGAAATTACGTCTTAAATTAAAGGGCAGCAGTGCCGGACATAATGGACTGAAAAGTATTGAAGCGAGCTGCGGAGGACAGGATTATCCAAGATTACGTTTCGGTGTAAGTGATAATTTTCCAAAAGGCAGACAGGCTGATTATGTATTAAGCGGATTTGATCAGGATGAACTGCCTGAACTGCCTGCACTGATTGAAAGAAGTGTAGCACTGATCCAGAGTTTTGTGACTGTTGGACCAGCTCATACGATGACTGCTTTTAATAAATAATAAAAAAACATTAAACCATTAATGTCTTTTTATCTATAAAATGTGTGATTTTTTGATGTAATAATCTTAATTCAAAAGGTTTGCTTAATACATCGTTTGCACCCGCATCAATTGCCGCTTTTTTATCATTTTCCATGACTGCTGCAGAGAAGGTGATGATAGGGATATCTTTCTTGCCGGCTATAAAATCTGTTCTGATCAGTTTGGTGGCCTCCAGCCCATTCATGACAGGCATGAAAGTATCCATAAGGATTAAATCATAGTTATTATCTCTAAGCTTATCTAGTGCTTCCTGTCCGTTATCTACAAAATCGGCCGTCACTTCCCAGTCTTTCATGATTTTAACGATCAGAAATTTGTTAATAGGGTTGTCCTCGGCAACCAGAATCCTTACATTACTGAAAGGAAGGAGCTTTTCCTGTGTATTTTCTTTGGGCTGAGGAATATCCTGCAGTACTTCATACCAATTGACAAAACAGAAAGTGCTGCCCTGACCTTCAATACTGTCTACAGTGAGTATTCCACCTTTTAACCTGGCCAGGTTTTTAACAATAGACAAACCAAGGCCCGTACCACCAAAATTTAAAGCAGTATTATCATCTGCCTGTTCAAAAGTCTCAAATATTTTATCAATTCTATCTGCAGGAATACCTATACCAGTATCGGTCACAGAGAACCTGATCTGCAGGTTATTTCCTTTACGGTCGATGATTTCTACTTTGAGTGTTACACTGCCTTTATTGGTGAATTTAATAGCATTACCAATCAGGTTCATCAGAATCTGATTCAATCTTAAAGAATCTGCCGATACATTTTTAGGCAATTCGGGATCAAAAATAGTAATCAGCTCAAGGTCTTTTTCTTTTGCCCTTATGCTTAACAGATTATTTACTGCATGACAAACCTCAACAATATCTGTAGCTGTACGGTTGATCTTAAACATACCGGCGTCTATTTTCGATAAATCGAGGATGTCATTAATTACACCAAGTAAAGAGTTGGACGAGATCTGTAAGAGTGAAATCATCTCATTTTGCTCAGGAGTAAGTGCTGTTTTTTCCAATAGATTGGCCAGGCCAATTATACCATTGATAGGTGTGCGTATTTCGTGGCTCATATTGGCCAGAAAATTTTCTTTTATCTTTTTTCCCTGTTCTGCAAGTTCTTTTGCTTTGATCAGGTCTTTCTGATAGGCTTCAAGTTGTTTATTCTTTTTAACAATATCTCTTTGTGTCCTTACAAACTGTAAAAAGGAATCTACTTTTGCAGAAGTCACATAGGGGTTTAGTGGTTTATATAAATAATCAACTGCTCCTGTATTGAGTCCTTTTACTGCATACTTGGCATCAGTTGAAATTGCTGTTACGAAAATAACCAGAATGTCTTTGGTCCTGGGGTTGCTTTTTAAGATCTCTACCAGCTCGAACCCATCCATTTCAGGCATCTGAACATCTACCAGAGCAATCGCAATATCCATCTCCCATGCCAGTCTGAGTGCTTCATTAGGCAGGGTAGTAGATATAAGATTTACATCATCTCTTTCTAATAAGGCTTCCAGGGCGATTATATTTTCGGGTCTGTCATCAACAATAAGAATGTTAATCTTTTCCATAATTTTAAGGGTGGTATCTTTTTGAAAAGATCTATGCTATTTTCTGGTAAATATTATTTTTTTGATCTACGATCTTAAAGCGTCCGATTTCGGTATTTCTAAGGGTCTCTTTTAAACCTAAACAAAGAAAGCCAAAGTTAGCTAAACTATTGTAAAAAAGATCAATCACCTTTTTTTGCAGGGTTGAATTGAAGTAAATCAGCACATTTCGGCACGAAATCAGCTGGAACTCATTAAATACTCCGTCAGACGCTAAATTATGCGCCGAAAACAACATGTTTTTCTTCAAGGAATGATTTATTGAGGCAGCTCCATAACGTGCGGTATAATAATCAGAGAGCGTATGTAATGCTCCTGTTTTCTGATAATTTTCTGAATAGTGTTTCATTTTTTGCAAGTCGTATATTCCATTTTTCGCAAATTCTAAAACATCTGCATTAATATCTGTTCCGTAGAAAAAACTTCTTTCGTACAAGTTCTGTTCTGAAAACAGAATGGCAAACGAATAAAGCTCTTCTCCGGTCGAACAACCTGCATTCCAGACCTTTATTCTTTGATAGGATCTCAGATAAGGTATAATATGCTCAGTAACTGATTTGTAAAAGGGAGGATCCCTGAACATCTCTGTTACATTTACGGTTACTTCAATTAAAAAGTATTCAAAGTAATCGTGGTCATTTGTCAGTAATGTACGTAATTCAAACAAACTCAGTTGTTGCAGCTGCATAATTCTTGTCACCCTTCTTTTGAGAGAGGCAGCAGAATAATTACTGAAATCAAAACCATGTATATTGTTAATGAAGTCAGTGAGACTTTCTAATTCTTCGTAGCTAATTACTTCTTCGGGATTCGCTGCTTGTTGTTCCATATTAACTTAGCCAGACTCTTAACATAGACAACAACTGGTCAATATCCACTGGTTTGGCGATATAATCGTTAGCCCCTGCTTCGATACATTTTTCACGATCGTTCTTCATAGCTTTAGCGGTTAACGCTATAATTGGCAGTTTCTTATATTTCTTTTGCTCTCTGATGGTCTGCATTGCTTCATAACCATCCATTTCGGGCATCATAATGTCCATCAAAACCAGATCAATAGTTTCTGTTTCCTCTAGTTTTTCTAATGCTTCTCTACCATTGTTGGCAATTACAATATTGATATCATAAACTTGCAAAGCACTCGATAAGGCGAAGATGTTTCTCATATCATCATCGGTAATCAGAATTGTTTTACCTTTCAATGCCTTCTCTATGGTAGATACTGTTTTTGTTTTAGATGTACCTTTGACAGTCTGGAAATTATCCTGTTTTTTCAGCTTATTCATAAACAGGCTTACTTCGTCGATCAATCTGTCATTAGATTTATTCGACTTCAATACCATGGCTTCCGAATATTTCATGATATGTGCTATCTTATCCTGATCAAGCTCCATTGCGGTATTGATAATTACCGGGATATGGGTAAACCGGTCTTGTGTTTTTATCCGGTCAAGTAAGTCAAATCCTGAGATATCAGGGAGATTTAAATCGAGAATGATACAGTCAAATGTCTGATCTTCCAGCATCTTTAATGCCTCCTGACCTGTAAAAGCCTGTGCAACTTCAATCCCTTTTTCTACCAGCTGCTCTTTAACTGCAAGACTTTGCAGCTCATGGTCTTCAATAATCAGTACAGTCTGGAAGTTGTACAGGATGTGACCTGAGTTTAAAACAGAGAAAGCATGATCAAGCTGGTCTTCTTCTATTGGTTTTTTTAAGAACCCGATGGCTCCTTCTTTTAAAGCTTTTTCACCTCTGACTTCTCCGGCAGACATCATATGTACAGGGATATGTTTGGTCAGCGGGTTTGATTTTAACCGGTTTAGGATATTCCATCCATCCATCACAGGCAGCATGACATCCAGAATAATTGCATCCGGAAGTTTGGTAGTTGCCATATCCAGACCTGTATCACCACTATGGGCAAGAAGTGGCTCAAATCCTTTTTCTATAGCATAATCTTTCAATACGTCAGCAAAAATCAAGTCATCTTCAACAATTAATAAGGTCTGTTTCCTGTTTTTATTGACCGGGTTCAGTGCCGGGGCTTCTGCTATAAATGGTATTGATACAGGCGCAGTTTGCTGTTGTTTAAGTTCATAGGGTGTCCCTGAAATTTGTTCATCAGGGATCACCGGCAGATATAGGGTAAAACAACTTCCTGTTCCCGGTTCACTCCTTACCTGTATTTCTCCACCTAATATATTTGCAAGTTCTTTACTGATCGACAAGCCAAGACCGGTTCCGCCATATTTTCTACTGGTTGTACCATCTGCCTGTTTGAAGGCTTCAAAGATTAATTTTTGTTTATCTGATGGAATGCCTATTCCAGAATCTTTTACACTGAATGAGATGACCTGTTGATTTGTATTTTTAAGCTGGTCTGAATAGAATTTAATTTGCTGGTCGGCAATACTGATATCCAATTTAATCTCCCCATGTTCGGGTGTGAACTTGAAGGCATTGGATAAAAGATTTTTAATAATTTGTTCTGCTCTGGATAAGTCAGTTAGCATTCGCTCAGGTAATTCGGGGCTCAGTGTAATCTGATAAGCTATCTTTTTGCTTTTGGCAATCTCTGTAAAGAGAGATTCCATGTTTTGTTTGATTTCCAGAGGTCTTACCTGCTCAATATTCAGATCAACTTTACCTGATTCGATTTTAGACAGATCAAGAATGTCATTAATTAAGGTTAATAAATCACTGCCGGCATTGTGAATCACCCCGGCGTATTTAAGCTGTTCATCGTTTAGATTTTCAGGTCTGTTTTCTTTTAATATCCTTGCCAGGATAAGGATACTATTGAGTGGTGTACGCAATTCATGGCTCATATTAGCCAGAAATTCAGATTTGTATTTGCTGGATACTTCAAGCTCTTCTGCTTTTAAGCTCATAGCTTCCCGGGCTTCATTAACCGACATATTACGTTCTTCCAGTAAATTTGCTTTTTCTTCCAGCTCTGCATTAGTCTGACGAAGTTCTTCCTGCTGTACTCTAAGTTCTTCTTCGGAGGCTTGCA
Source organism: Pedobacter cryoconitis (assembly GCF_014200605.1). Lineage (GTDB taxonomy): Bacteria > Bacteroidota > Bacteroidia > Sphingobacteriales > Sphingobacteriaceae > Pedobacter > Pedobacter cryoconitis_B. Next base: position 747,844 of record NZ_JACHCE010000002.1, read on the forward strand.
ATTCTTCAGATTTGTGAATCAGTTCTTCGTTGGTAGTCCTTAATTCTTCCTGCTGACTTTCCAATTCTTCTGCTTGTTGCTGTGTCTGCATAAACAGATCACGTAACTGAGCCCTTGCAACTGCGCTATTAATACCAACGCCTATGCTTTCTGTGATAATATTTAAGAAAGTGCTAATGATTTCAGAAGGTGTGGTAAGTAAGCCCAGCTCTATGACTGCAATAATCTCTTCTTCGAATAAGACAGGGAGTACAATGATTGTATTTGGTGCGGTATTGCCCAAACCAGACGATATTTTCAGGTAATTTGCTGGTATCTCATCTATTTGTTTAATTCGTTTTTCTAAGGCAGCCTGACCTACCAGACCTTCGCCGATAGCAATTTCTTTAATCTTGCCTTTTTTCTCAGGATAAGCGTAACCGCCAGTTAACTGTAAAGTCTGTCTTTTGGGATTAAACAAGTATAATGCGCCTACTGAGGCAGATAGATAAGTACATAATTCGGTAATCACATGAGTGGAGAGTTCGTCAATTTCCTGTTCTCCGCGCATGGATTCATTGATGGCAGAGGCACCGGAAAGTAACCAGTTCTTTTGTTTATTCTGTTCTGAAAGTGCCTCCAGTTGATTGTTATTCTCTCTAATCGTTATTTCTGTTAGCTTTTGTTCATCAAATGTTCTTTTGATAAAGGTGAATAAGTACAGAATTAATCCAAAAATGATCACCGAACTGATAATAACGACAATTGTAGATTGTATAGCGCTATTGATCCTTTTGTCTGTTCTGATTTTTAAGAGTACTTTTTCTGCCTGTATAGCATCATGGTTAGTTCTAAGCAGGCTCGTTTTAAATACCCTTCCCTTATCGGTAAGAATCATTTTGACCGCAGAATCTTTGCCGAGCGTGGTATTGGTCTGGAGAATATCCTCCATATCTTTTACTTTTTGTGCGGAATACAATTCAAGAGAATCCAGGCGCTGCTGCTGATCCGGATTGTCGGTAGTCATTCTTTGGATTTCCTTTACCTTAGGGATGATCTGGTGAATGTTTTTAGTGTAGGTGTCAAGGTATTCGGCACGTTGCGTAATGATATACCCTCTAAGAGAGGTTTCAGAATTTAATAATTTCAATTCTATTTCCTGTGCAACATCAATTACGTCGTAAGTGTGGTTTTCCCATCTGGCATCTTCATTCATGAGCTGAATGCTGATGTAGGAAGTGACTGCAGAGATGAGAACAAATAAAAGGGAAATAACAAATCCTGTTAGTACCTGTTGTTTAAATGTTAATTTGAACATATTTGATTGAAAATCTGATGATTAATATGGCTGATTATCCGGTGCCTGTCTGGTGTTTATGATGAACAGACCTGAAATAACGGACAATAATACAGATAAATACGCATGGATCAGGACTTAGTCTGAAATATGCCGGTTGTTTTTAATCACTTGTTAAAATTTTAAACTTCTTTTAGAATTCTTGCAGGCATTGGGCATAGGTAGGTCCTATAGGAATAATCTTGTCACCAATCCATACCTGGTTCCGGTCAAATCTGGTGACTGCATTTTTGGCTACAATAAAAGCACGGTGTGTACGGATGAATTTTTTGGCAGGCAGCAGGGCATGCATCTCACTGATTGGCATCCTGGTACTGAGGGATGAATTGTCCAGTAAGTTAATCTGGGTGTAATTGCCAGCAGCTTCGATAAACAAAATGTTATTAATCTCTACTTTAATCTGTTCGTAGCCATCTTTGATGAATAGATATGCAGATGACTGGGGGCTATTATTTGCCTTTTTACGCAGACTATGTAATTCTTCTGCCTTATTGCAGGCTTTTAAAAAACGCGCCAGCGAAAAAGGTTTAAGCAGATAATCGAGTGCATTCAGTTCGAACCCTTTAACTGCATGTTCTGCATAGGCGGTTGTGAAAATAACCAGTGGTGGATTACTTAAGCTGTTCAGGAAGTCAATACCATTGATATCGGGCATCTTGATATCAAGAAAAATAAGGTCTACTTCATTTTGCTGTAAAAAAGCAATAGCATCAAAGGCATTTGTAAATACAGCCTGCAATGTAATAAAGGAAACTTTAGAGGCGTGAGATTTTACCACATCCAATGCTATCGGCTCGTCATCTATGGCTATGGCAATCATTTTTTTTAGTCCAGGTTCAACGTTAAATGTACAAAAAACTCCTTGGCGCTTTCTCTGATGATCAGTTCATGCTTTTTAGGGTAGAGTAAATTTAAGCGTTGTTTTACATTTTGAAGGCCTATGCCACTATTTATTTTTTCGGGATCACCATCAGCCTTCAGGTGGATACTATTGTTAACGTCAAAGTATAAGGTCTTTGCTTTGGTTTGCAGGGTGACTTTAATATGGGAAGGAGATTGCAGGCTGATCCCATGTTTGAATGCATTTTCAACGAAGGGGATTAATAGCATAGGTGAAATTTGTAAATCGGCCAGCTGTTCTTCAATTTCTGCTTTGATCAGAATATCTACAGTGGTTGAAGTTCTGAGTTTTTGCAATTCTATGTAATTATTTAAATAATCAATGTCCCTGGTGAGGGAAATTTTGTCCTGCATATTTTCATGCAGCATAAAACGCATCATATCTCCCAGTTTCTGTATACCTTCTCCTGTACGGTCGGCCTTTTCTTGTAAAGCAGTTCCATAAAGAGTGTTTAAAGCGTTAAAAAGAAAGTGAGGATTGATCTGAGATTTAAGAAATCCAAGGTTTGCATCCGACTTGCCTAATTCTTTTTGTAATGCAAATATCTGCTGATCGGTAGCATTTCTTGTTTTATAGATATACCAGGCAAGGGGGGTACTGATCATCAGCTGGGCGGCTATATGAAAAGCATTAACTATAGGAAACATTTCGCCTCTTCCGATAATCACAACAGCTATTAATCCTAATGGTATGGAAAAGAGAAGGGTTAGCAAGATGTTTTTACCAAAAAAATGACGGAATTTTTTACCCTGAGCAAGAGTGGTTGGGATCAGATAATAAATACTATAGATAGTTAAAAAGGTACAGGACCCGATGACTAATGTCCAGCAAAGGATAACCTCGAAATCTACGCCTATGGTGAGCCAGACCAATAGACCGGCAAACCAGAAAGCGGATGCAAATGCAATCTCAAGTTTCATCCTTTTATTACTTTCTTCTTCTTTATGTTCTATCAATTGTATGATCAGCTTCTTTAAGGCCACATAGATGGCAGTCAGAACGATCACCCAGCCTGCATAAGCGAAACCTTTAAAAAAAATGTGATTATATGCTTCATCCAGATTATCATATTGTACCAGCATATAGGCGTGACTATAGGTCTGCGCGATACTCAAGACTAATCCTGAAAATAAGTAAACGCCAAATAGAATGGAAAGGTTAATACCTGTGTTTTTCTTTTGATATAATGGCGGCAGACAGCAGAAATTGAGCAGTAGAAAACTGAAATAAAGAATGGAATATTTATACAATCCCGGCAGGAAATAATTGGAAAGATAACTAAAGCTTACTCCGGCTTCTTTAAAGTTGTAGGGAGTTGAAATGTTATTATCAGAACCATTTGAAATGAGCATCATTACAGCAAAGCCGTAGAGCATGCTAGTTGTCCAGAATTCTATTTTGCCTAAATCTTTAATGTCTATTTTCATATTGCTGGAATTAGCTGTTGTATTCGGATTCCTCTGCAATAGTACAAAGCGTTTCTCTTTATACCGTCAAAATGTGATGAATGCCTCAAAAAATGTGACGAATTAGGAAATATCGGTATCTTTAGCTTTTATATTATACAGATGATAGTTTACGGAATTCCAAATTGTAATACAGTTAAAAAAGCAAGAACATGGTTGACAGGTAATGGCATAGCCTATGAATTCCATGATTTTAAAAAGCAGGGTATCACTGCTGAAAAACTTCATGAATGGTGTGCTGCTTTTGGCTGGGAAGTAGTTTTAAATAAAAAGGGTACGACCTGGAAAAAACTGACAGCTGAGCAGCAGCAGGAAGTTAAAGATGAAAAATCGGCCGTTGCTGTTTTATTGAACCATACGAGTGCGATTAAAAGACCTGTTATAGAGCAAAACGGTAAAGCTATCCTGATTAGCTTTGATGAGGAACTGTATAGTAAATTATTGACTGCTGTTTAAATTGTTCTGCTGTAAGGGAACAATTACCTGTTAATTTTTGTTAAAAAATAAGATGCAGAGGCAAACTGGATTATATTTGAGATCTGCACCTGTAAAAAACCACGTATGTTCCCGAATTCTCTATACAGGGAAATGACCGGAATAGCGAAAAATCAAACACAATGAAAACGTTTAAGCGATTAATTGCCGTATTGTTTCTGACAATACCGCTATATACATTTGCGCAGACCGGTATAACGGGTGGCGTATTTGATTATGACAACAAGAGTTTCCCTTTGCAAAAAGTAACTGTAAGAAACCTGAATAATAAGGAAAGTACATTTACTGGCGCTGCCGGACAATTTACAATTAAGGCTAACAAGGGTGATTTGCTGGAGTTTTCTTTACCTGGGTTTCATACGGATACTTTGTATCTGACCAATATGCTTTCTAAAACTATTTATCTCCCTGCTTCGTCTACACAGCTGAAACAAGTGGATATTCAAAGTGCAAAACTTTCTAAGGATCTGAACCTGAGAAATCCTAATGCCAAAGGTTTTGAACGTGTACATGGTATTTCTCCAACGCAAAACATTCAGCGTGCAGGAGGAATTGGCCTGGCATTCGGCTCTGGAAAAGTAAGAAGAGAAAAAGCTAAGGAAAGGGCACTGGAAGAGAAAGGCGCATATGAGGCCGAAATCAGTCAGTATTTTAATGAGGAACATGTTAGCAGTTTAATCAAATTGCAGGGCCAGGAGCTTAAGGAGTTTATTGAACTTTACCGGCCTACAGTAGAGAGAGTCAAAGCTGATGATCCTTTCAATTATGATTACTATATTGCTGTTGCTTATCAGACCTGGTTGAAGTTGCCTCCGTCACAAAGAAAACTGCCTCCTATGAAAAAGCTGGAAAAGAACTAGCCTACTCAGCAAACATTAAACCCGATATAATGAACCATCAATTTATCCAGAAAACACTCCTTTTTGTAGTGTTTTTTGCTTTTAGCATCAATTCGCAGGCACAGGTTGCCGATAGTAAGTACGATCCGCATTTGGCTTTCAGCCCTTTGTTTTATACACAAAATGGAAATGAGTTCCGCTCAGCAAGTGGTTATCCAGGCGCTAAGTATTGGCAAAACCGTGCAGATTATAATATTTCTGCTGTTTTGGATGATCAGAAAAATACTGTGACAGGTACAGTAACGATTACTTATAAAAATAATAGCCCGGACCAGCTGCCTTATATCTGGTTACAGCTGGATCAGAATCTTTTTGAAGAGCATTCAAGAGGAAATGGACTGATAAAGGCGGGCAGCCGTTATGGTGCAAGAGGAGAGAAGGTAAATGGTGGGTATAAGATTGCTGATCTTGCGGTTTCTCAGAAAGCACAAGGGGTTAAGTTTAGCTCTATTGTTGAAGATACGCGTATGCAGATCCGTCTGGATAAGCCTTTGGCACCAAATGAACAGCTTACCATAAAAATGAATTACTCTTTTGTAATCCCGATTAATGGATCGGACCGTATGGGACATCTGGTTACTCAGAATGGAGAAATATATTCTATTGCACAGTGGTTCCCGAGATTATGTGTTTATGATGATGTACTGGGCTGGAATACGCTTCCATATTGGGGAGCAGGAGAATTTTACTGTGAATATGGAGATGTTAATTTTAGTGTAACTGCTCCTGCCAGCCATATTTTAATGGGATCTGGTGAGCTGCTGAATCCTGAGGAGGTATTTACTCCTGAGCAATTGAAAAGATGGAATGCAGCAAAATTAAGTGATAAGACTATTTCTATACGTACGGCCGATGAAGTGACGGATGCTAAGTCCCGCCCTGCAAAAGATAAGTTAACCTGGAAATACAGAATGTCTAATACAAGGGATGTAGCTTTTGCTTCTTCTAAAGCTTTTGTGCTGGATGCAGCAAGAATTAATCTGCCAAGTGGTAAGAAATCACTTGCGGTTTCTGCACAGCCGGTAGAGAGCAATGGTCAGGATGGTTATGGAAGGGGTGTAGAGTATGTAAAAGCTTCTATAGAACATTATTCGAATAAGTGGTTTGAATATCCTTATCCGATGGCTGTTAATGTGGCTTCGAATATTAGTGGGATGGAATATCCGGGGATAGTTTTTTGTGGCTGGAAGGCTAAAAATGCGCAGGCATGGGGTGTGATAGATCATGAGTTTGGTCATAGCTGGTTCCCGATGATTGTGGGTAGCAACGAACGTAAATATGGCTGGATGGATGAAGGTTTTAATACTTTTATTAATGGCCTGGCTTCGGAAGCTTTTAATAATGGAGAGTATAAAAAACCACATGATAATATGCAGGCTGCTGCTAAGTATATGGCGAAACCTGAAAGGGAGTTTATTTTGTTAAGCCCGGATGCAATGATGGAAGCTAATATTGGTGTGAATTTATATAGTAAACCAGCATGGGGTCTTCAAATCCTGAGAAATGAAGTTTTAGGTGCTGATCGTTTTGATTATGCATTTAAAAATTATATTAAACACTGGGCCTTTAAACATCCTACACCATTTGATTTTTTCAGGTCTATGGAGAATGGTGCTGGTGAAGATCTTTCCTGGTTCTGGAAAGGATGGTTTCTGGAAAACTGGAAAACGGACCAGGCAATTACGAGTGTAACACCGGTGAAAAACGGCGGACAACTGGAGAGTTATAATATTGTTATAACTAACCTTGAGCAAATGCCAATGCCGATCATTTTACAGGTTAAGGATAAAAATGGTAAGGTGGATACAATTAAAATACCAGTGGATGTCTGGATGAGAAATAAGAGCTGGACAATTAATTACCCGACTACGGTTGAATTGCTTTCTGCGGAGTTAGATCCTGAAAAGGTTTTTCCGGATGTGGATGTAACGAATAATACGTGGTTTAAATAGTTTTTTTTAATTGCAGGAAGCCCCGGTATCAGTAAAATGGTACCGGGGCTTTTTTATGATTTATTATTTTCTATTTAATTTTGTCTAAGCGTGATAAACTGTTGATCCCTTCTATTTTCAGGCCTTTAGTGATTACAGAGGTAGCTGGATTATACTGATAAACGAAGACACCATCAGTGGTTTTTGCAGCTATAGATACTTTCCCGTCTTCAAGCAGCACGTCTTCCGAGAAACCAAACATACTTTTTGGGATATTCAACTTGGTTTTAGTTTTGTTAACGACGTCTACAACATAATAATCCATGATGTATGATTTAGTGTAAGATTCCCAGTTTACAATCTGGCTTCTGTCAAGAACTTTTACAATTGCTTTTCCGTTTCCAATGTAGAATAGGCCAAGAGCTTCTTCTTTTGTTCTTTCTGTAAGTTCATAGAAATAATCAGGGTCAATCTGTGTTGCACCGCTTTTAACACGGAAGATACCAAATGGCTTATTTTTAACGTCTGTTGTCCAGGTATTTGGAGAAGCCATAAAATAAGATATACCATTGTCAACAAAGGAGTTTGACATATTCAATGAATAATGCTCAGGAAGAGTGAACCTGGTGTCTTTGGTTACTTTGATATTATTCATTGCAGGGTAATCGAATGTTGCCAGGTAAGTTGTATCTACCGGTAGATCACCTGCATTCGCATTCTGAGTATAGGTCAGGTTTATTTTGTTGTCTACGATAGTTGCTCCATATCCCCAGAAATAATGGTCTTTAAGTAAACCCGGTACATTGATTTTACCACTTGAGGTAATAGTCATTGTCTCTACATTAAGAATCGCATATTCAAACTGGATGGATGCGTTACTGCTGAATAGAATAAGGGTTTTATCGTCTTTCCATTTGTAGAAGCTGGAATAATACGCCCAGCTGATCTGAGTGAATGGGATCTCTTTAACGATCGTGTTGACCTTGTTATTGGAAGTATATTTAACCAGGTTTCCAGTGTCGTCGTTTCTACCATAATAGAATCCATTCTTAGTAGTTATTGTGGTAAGATTTGTACCTACGCCTATACCAAGAAGATTAGCGGTACCGCTTGTTAATGACCCAACTTGAAGCAGGTACTCTGCAGCTGGGTTACCTGCTGATACTCTAAGGCTATATGTGCTTTCTGTTACCGGCTTTTCATCAGGTGTACTGGTGTTTGTTTCACTTTTTTTGCAGGATGATAATCCTGAAATGATTATTGCTGACGCAAGTAAGGGGAATAATTTGTTGGCTTTTAACATAATATGGTTTGATTTTTAATTGTGTGGGCTTATTTAATAAAGTAGCGTAGTTTCAGGAAAACTGATCTTCCTGGTTTTTGTAATCTGAAATTGTCATAGGCAATTACATTGGTCAGATTGAAAGATTCTGCCGAAATATTGTATTTGCCATCCATAAATGAATAGGATAGTGAGGCATTATGGATTAGCTGACTCGGGATCTGATTGTTTGATTCTTTACTCCCAAGTGATTCCCATCTGAGGTAAAACCAATGGACGTATTGTGTTGACCAGTTAAACTGTAAACGTGAATGTTTGCCAATCAGATCATTTTTACCAATTCCGATATTGGCATTTCCATAAATCCATGGCTGATTTGGAATTCTGTCGTTAATTGCAGGGCCGCCGGCTTGTGTCTCTCCAAGGTTGCGGGCATTTTCGTAACTGGCATTGACAGAGGCTTCGAGCAATTGGCTATAGCTATATCTGATTTCTGCTTCAACGCCTTTTATTTTTGTTTTACCTACGTTTGAATAAACAGTAAATTTACCAGAAGGTACACCCATCAGGATAAAGTCTTTGGCATCTCTGTAGAAGTATGAAGCTTCTACGGCTATTCTATGAGCGTTGTGCTGGTAATTATAATAAAGTCCTGCGTTGATGTTTTTACTCTTTTCAGGTTTTAATGCACTGTTTGCTGCTACGGTAATACCATCTCCAAATAGCTCGTCTGGTTCCTGTAAACGGTAAGCATTCTCATAGGAAGCTTTAATACCTGCATTTTCTATGATTTTAAATCTGGTAGCTATTCCATAACCAAAATTGTTCTGGTTGATGCGGCTGTCTTCCTTTGTCCAGCCGTTACCTGCGCCCAGTGAAAGTGCGTCAGGTACGAATGCACTGTATCCATAGTATTTTGCGAATGGGGTAATGGTCAGCCTGTTGTTTAACAGATTATTTTGATAAGCAAGACCTAAAATGTTTTTAGTGATGGTGTTGGGTACTGCAAATGGATTGTTCTGCAGTTTTCCAATATCTTCTTTAGATGAACGTGCAAAATGACTATAGGTGTAGTTCAGATTAAGGCTCTGATGCGCATCAATCTCATAAGCAAAGTTTGCTCTGATTGTTGTTGCGTTATTTTTAAAACGGGTAATTGTTTTAACACCGCCAATTTCACCGGCAATTAATTCCGGAGCCCCAATTCCTCCCCATCCGTATTTGTGAGAGGCAGTGTCTGTGACTTTGTATTGGGTAGAAGAATAGGAAGCTGTCGTATTCAATGAAAGGCCTTTGATCAGAAAGTCTTTTTTTCTGTATTTCAGGCTTGGCATGAAGAAGTGTTCCCGGTTATTTACCCCACCGTAAACGATGTTCTGGCTTGCACCTGTTTGTATCTCTTTGTAAAGGGAAGAGTAAATAAAACCAAGGGTTAGCTGATCTGCCCATGATTTGTTGATTACACCAACATCAAACTGGCCCATGGTAGTTTTATAGGCGTCATGGAAACGGTAAGCGTCTTTTTGTACAGTTTCTCCATTTTCATTAACCTGTATCGGCGCACCGTATTTTGGGTTATTGCGCATTAAATAATCATTATCTGAATAATTATGATAACCACTGAAATTAAAGATTAGTCCAGTTTTGTCTGCTGTATACCTGCCTGAGAGTGCAGCCCGGCTGGTATTGAATGAGCCATAGCTAAAACTGGCGTCCAGAAACTTTTTAGTATGCTGGTCAGTGACGATATTTATCGCTCCGCCCAATGCATCAGATCCTAGTTCTACAGGTACAACGCCTTTATAAATTTCAATGCGTTCTGCAAGGTTAACCGGGATGTTGTTCAGGGACATTGCGGTTCCAAATGTTTCCATAGGTATGCCGTCCAGAAAGAACTTGACTTGTTTGCCTGAAAGACCGTTCATTGCAAATTTAAAGTCTGACCCCATTCCGCCCTGCTCTCTTATCTTGATTCCAGAAGTTCTGTTCAGGACCTGGTTTAAATCGGCAGTGGTATTGGCAAATTTTTTAAGGTCTATGGTATTCACAGCAAAACCTGATTCTTTGAGCTCCTGACTTTTTGTTTTACCGGTAATGGCGACATTGTCAAGCTCCTGAAAATTCTTTTTTAAGGTAAAGGATAGCGAAAGCTGCTGTCCTGATTTGAGGGCTATTTGTTTGGTAGTTGAAATATAGCCCATGTAAGAAGCTATAACTACATAATTGCCGGGAGGAATTTGTGTAAGCTCATAATACCCGTCAGTATTTGAAACGGTCCCTGTTTTAGTGTTTTTTAATACGACTGAGGCTCCTGGGATTACAGCTGTACTGTCTTTGATGTATCCTGAAATTATAGCACTTTTTTGTGCGAAGGCTGTAAAGGATAAAAAGGTTATAGCTAGCGATAGTAGAATTTTACGAAATGACATCTTTTCTAATCTGGTGTGTTTATACTGTTAGTAGCATAATCACCACTTTCCCGAAGGTGGAAAAGAAAAAAAGTTTGCTTTAATTCAGTTTGTCGGTCCGCATGATAAAATCAGTGTCCCCTGCCAGCTGTAACCCCTTTCTAAGGGTACCTGTAGTTATATTATAGATCCATATATAATTGCCATGTAAGGTGGAGTTCACAGCAATGTAAGCGAGGTTACCTTCTACAATAATACATTCTCTTCTGGTTCCTTTATCTAATGGAAGAGCTAGTTTTTTAATATCCTTTTTAAGCAGATCAATAACATAAAATTCGAAATGAGCGGTATTGTAATGGTCGCTTAATCCTTTGAACAAATCTTTTCTTTCGCTTCTGATGATCGCTTTGTGGTTGCCCAGATACCAGATGCCGTAGGCATGGTTCTGGATTACTGAACCTGAAATATTGAAGAAATAGGATTTGTCAGGAGCTTGGTCCCCTTTATTAATCCTGAATATCCCTGTGGGCAGTTCCGGCCGGTTTCCAAGTGCTATACCCGGGCAGGACATAAAATAGTAGTCTCCCTTTTCGTCATTGAAAGCATAGGACTGTATAGTATTGATCCCGCCGGGAGAAGTGGACCTGGTATCTTTGTCAGTTTTAAGCAGCGTCATCTCCGGATATTGGAGAACTGATACATAACTCGTATCACTGGTGCTGTAATTGGAAGCACCCAGTTGCTGATTATAACTATAACCGATCAGCAGTTTATCTTTTCTGAGTTCTGTGAAGCCTATGGATATGGAAGTGAATTTCCCAGACGGATGCGGAATGTTAATATCACCTCCCGATATTCTGGTCATGGCTGCTGCATTTACTTTCAAATATTTTACCTGAGTATAATCTGCTTTGTTTAGGCCGGTTAGTAAAAGAGTGTCTCCGGCAATCCATTTGCAGTTTTCAATGGAAAAATCTTTCAATGGCATGGCGGCAACAAGAATTAATTGTTTTCCGTTGATTTTGTATTTTTCAAATGATGCTTTTTTTCTGCTCAGATGATAATAATATCCTTCGTGAACAATGACATCACGATCCATTACTTCTCCATTTAATAGAGCACCCCGATCTTCTGGTTTTATTGTTCCACTGCTCAGGGAGTCTATCTCCAGAAGATACTCTTTACCATCTTTGGCCAGAATATAGATACTGTATTTTTTTTTCGATGGATTTAAATCTTCTTTTTCCTGTTGATGGCAGGATGAAAAAAAACAGCATAAAATAAGTGAACAGAGCAGAAGAGCAGCAGTTTTTGCCGTATGGTGCATAGCTAATATTGTTATAAGATGCTTTAGATTTTAAACTTACTGATAATCTGTTTTTGAAGTACGGGGGGCAGATCCATGAGGTTTCTTTCGTTGATGAGGATAAACTGGTCATGCTGAGATTTACCATTCATTGCGATATAGGTCTGACCTGTCTTGAAAATTACTTTTCCTCCGTTCCCTCCTATATTCAGTTCAATATCTTCTTTGGGTGAAATTAGAATGCTCCCTGAAAAATCAATGATCCCTGTCTGGTAGTTTATTTTTGCGGTTGATTCCGGGGCCAGTGCAATACAGTAGGCTGCGGATTCGATATGTCTTACATCCATTAGAGAATTATTATTTACAGAGACAAACTCTAAAGGGGCTGCAGGGGTAAAATAAACTCTGTAACTGATGAATGAAATGAATCCGAGAATAAGAGAAGCAGCTATGACTTTTTTCCAGGTAATGGTATACTCCGGTTTTAATTTCGGGATTTTGTTTGCAGGTGTAGTTTTCTGGTCTTGAGGTGTGGTTTTTTGCGCTTCGAGTGGAAATATAGTTTGAATCTCTGCCCACATCTGTGCTTTATGTTCTTCCTTATTTTCGGTAGCCGGAAGTTGTAATTCCAGATCTGTTTCTTCAGAAAATAGCCAGTTCTCTACGGTTTCACATTCTTTGGGGGAACATTCGCCGAGGTGGTATTTTTCTATAAGTTCCTTACTGATCTTCATGCTGGCTATTCTTAATACAAACTTAGATAAAATATAAGTAGCATAATATAGGATTTTCCGTAAGCCGGATTGAAATTAAATAGCGTAACTGGCAAGACTGAGTTTGAGCATATTGGTGGCCTTATGAATATGGTATTCAACGGCGCGTTCAGAAATCAATAATGAGGAGGCGATTTCTTTATTGCCTAAGCCTTCTTCGCGGCTCATTTTATAGACCCTTTTACATTGACAAGGGAGCTTTTCCACAATGGTGCTTACTTTTTCTTTAAGATTGTTGAAAAGGATATGTTCTTCAGTGCAATTGGTTGACATCTTGCAATCCTGCATTTTGAGATCCATATGTTTCTCCCTGCTGATTTTATTTCTGATGTATTCAAAACTCTTGAATTTAGCACAACGGACAAGATAATGCTCGGTTTTTTCAAGTTCGAGATTTTCCCGGCGTTCCCACAGGGACTTGAAGATATCCTGAACCATTTCTTTTGCGGGTTCAGTTTCCCTGATGCTGTTATAGCATACAGCATAGACTTTTTCCCAATAGAGATTATAAATCCATTCGAAATTTTTCTTATCGATAGAAATGGAAGTAAGTGAATCTATGCTTTTTATATCTGCCAATGGAAGGGTGTATTGTCGGGCAAATATAGTTTATTTATAATGATTACAAATAAACTTGTTGAATTCTCTTTTATAATTCTTTGAGTGGTCTTTTAAACTGATCGTATTGATTTTAGCGGGCCTGGGATGCAGGCGGACGGCTAACTGTGAGCGGATCATTAAAGCTTATGGTTGTGGTATCTCCCGAAGCTTCTGTTTCGTAAATCTGAAGATCAAAGTAACGGGCTGCTGCAATCATATGGTCAAAGATATCTGCCATGATATATTCATAGTCTGCCCATTTTGTTGTACTGGTGAATACATAGATTTCAATTGGCAGACCGTTGGGGGTAGGGGCAAGATGCCTGACCATCATGGTCATTTTTTTATGTGTTCCTGAATGTGAATTGATATAGTTATCAATGTACTTCCTGTAAAGTCCGGCGTTGGTGAGGTTTCTGCCGTTGATTAAAAGTGATTTGTCTATTCCTAAACGTTCATTGTTTTTATCAATATCCTTTTGTCTGTGTTCGATATAACTGGTGAGGGACTGGATCTTTTTAAATTCTTCTACTTCGGCCGGAGTGATAAACCGGATAGTTGCCTGTTTAATTAGAATTGCCCTTTTAATCCTTCTTCCCCCCGCCTCGCTCATCCCACGCCAGTTCTGAAAAGAATCTGAAATCAGGGAATAAGTAGGAATAGTGGTAATGGTCTTATCAAAATTCTGAACTTTAACGGTAGTGAGATTAATAGCAATGACATCACCATCAGCTCCGTATTTTGTCATGGTAATCCAGTCTCCGATTCTTACTGTATCGTTGGCTGTGACCTGGATACTGGCTACAAAACCCATGATGGTATCTTTGAACATCAGAAGCAGTACTGCTGAGATCGCACCCATTGCAGTGAAAAAAGCAATGGGAGATTGTCCGGTCAGATGAGAGAAGATGACCACTGCACCGATAAGGTAAAGGATCATCCTCGCGACCTGAATATAACTGTCTATTGGCTTTTCACGGAAAGTTGGTTTGGTACGCAGATCATCGCCACTGGCTTTAATTAATGCCAGCAGCATCCAGATCACGATGAATACCATATATACATCTGTAATGGCATTCATAGGTTTGATCATATCAGGGAAATCCGAAAATAAAATCGGAATAACTGCATTGACCAGAATCAGGGGTGCACATTGCGCCAGGAAATGGGGAAATCGGTTATTGAGTAAATGATGAAAGAATTTGATTTTTGAACGTTTACTGAAACGGATCAATACAATACGTAACAGCCGTCTAACCACATGGTGGAAAATATATACGATAATCAGCAGTGCAAAAAGAAGCAGGAAAAGATTGACAAATGCTGCCAGATCTTCAGGTACACCCCATTTTACCAGCAGGTTATAGGTCCAGCGGCTTGTCGTACTTAAAGTATAGGTAAATCTAAATTCTCTCATGCTTTAACTGTGCAGGTTTAAAGCTGTGTTTAGCGTGCTTTAAAAAAACTTTCTTTTAATTTCTGTGCGTCTATGATTGGTGCAGGTTCGTCCAGTCTGATTAACCAGCCTTTTTGTTTGAGTAAGGCGATTTCTACTTTGGCCACAGAAAGATCTTTCCCTTTAATGTTTTCGCGGTAGATTAGTGGTGCAGGTGGTTCAACGTTTGCAGTAGTGGAAAACAGAACTTCAATATTAAATTTTGGCCATAACTGTATGTCACCAAGATTTGCTGAGAAGATCTTTTTAGCACTGTGAGCCGGAATAACGGCTGCAAATTCACCTTTATAGTTTCCTCCTTTTTCTGTAGTAAGCGTAGCCAGTACCTGGAAAGAAGTTTCATTTAATAAGTTGAAATGGGCAACTGCTGTACTGTGCTGATCGGTTACCAGACCAAGATAAATTCCTTCTTTGATAAATTCTGCAACGGGAACAACTACAGTCTGACGGTTGGAGACTACTGTATTCTCATCCGGAATTTCACCATGTACTAAAGTCACTTTAGAGGCTTGTACCGGAATTTCAAAATCATTTGAATCAGTTACGCCAATCGTGTCTTTGTCAATTATGCGGGTAATATACCCTTCTATATTTTCGTCTACAAAACGGACGAAATCACCTAGGTTCAAGTTCATATCATTGTTTTTTTAAGGGAATACTAATGTTATTCATACAAACCTAAGGAATTATATAGAATAAATGGGTTTGGCGCAAATTCGCTAAGTTTTTTATCTTTGCAGTAAGGAAAAATTTATGTCGGAAGAGAAACAGGTTAATAATCCACTACACGGGAAAACATTGGAGTTTATTCTTAAACAACTGGTTTGGCATTATGGATGGCCTGAACTGGGTGCACTGATTAAGATTGCCTGTTTTAATAATGACCCAAGTTTAAAATCAAGTCTGACCTTTCTGAGGAAAACGGAATGGGCACGTAAAAAGGTTGAGAAGCTTTACCTGAATACTTTTCATTAGCCATATGCTTCGCCGGCTATGTTTGTTCAGCTTTATCTTCTTTTTTTATACTGGCGCTAAAAGTCAGCAGTTACAGGGAACTGTCTCTGACAGGGCTACTCAGTTAAGACTGGAACAAGTAGAAGTATTTAATCAGCAGACAAGGAAAAAAACAACGACGAATGCTAAAGGTGAATTCAGTATTGCTGCTGCGGCTAACCAGGTAATTATCTTTTATCAGCCGGGTTATTTACCTGATACACTTTTTCTGGTTGACCTGAAACCTGTGAAAAGATATCTTTCGCTGAATAATAAACTATTACATACAATAGAAATTAAAGCGGGTGCTTTTAACCCGGAGGCGGAGTATGCTGATGTGTACCGGAAAGCCCGGTTTGCAAAATTAGCTCAGAATAAACCTTTTATACTTTCTCCTTCCGGGCTCTTTGGAAAAGAGGGCAGGGATGCAAGGCGGTTTAAACGTAATTTGGAGAGAGAAAAAAGCGAACGTAAAATAGATGAGCGTTTTAATGAGCGTGCGGTTACGGCACTGACCCCGTTAAAAGGAGCAGAGCTGGATTATTTTATGGTGCTATACCGGCCTTCATTAAAAGAGCTGGATAAATTGGATGAAGAGGATTTTAAATTCTATTTAATAAATGCTTATAAAACGTTTAAAGCTTTGCCCGAAGCACAAAGAATTTCTCCTTCTCTAAGGGAAAAATAAATATTCTTGATCTCGTAAATAGCCTGTAAGTCTGTGTTTTCGTTTTTTTATGTTTCAAAGGGATTAAATTATAGTTAACCCCTTGATTTATAAAATGTATTGTCTTACCTTTGCAGTCCCTTATTGAGGGGTAAAGTTTTTAATAAAAATATAGAAAAAAACAAAAAACAATGCCAACCATTCAACAATTAGTTAGAAAAGGTAGAGTAGCACTGGAGTTCAAGAGTAAGTCTCCTGCGTTGGACAGCTGTCCACAGCGAAGAGGTGTATGTACACGTGTATATACCACTACCCCTAAAAAACCAAACTCAGCAATGCGTAAAGTTGCACGTGTACGTTTGACCAATGGAAAAGAAGTTAACGCTTATATTCCTGGAGAAGGTCACAACTTACAGGAGCACTCCATTGTATTGATCCGTGGTGGTCGTGTTAAAGATTTACCAGGTGTACGTTATCACATCATCCGTGGAGCATTAGATACTTCAGGAGTTGCTGGTCGTAACCAACGTCGTTCAAAATACGGTACTAAACGCCCTAAACCAGGACAAGTAGCTGCCGCACCAACAAAAGGTAAAAAGAAATAATTAGGAGGAACAGAAAATGAGAAAGTCAAAACCAAAAAAGAGAATTATCCTTCCTGATCCGAAATTTAACGATGTTCAGGTGACGAGATTTGTAAATAATATGATGTACGATGGAAAAAAATCTATCGCTTACTCTATTTTTTATGATGCAGTAGAATTAGCTGAGAAAAAATCTGGTGAAAATGGATTAGAAGTATGGAAACGTGCTTTAACTAATGTAATGCCTGCAGTAGAGGTTAAGTCACGCCGTGTTGGTGGTGCTAACTTCCAGGTTCCTACAGAAGTTCGTCCAGACCGTAAAATTGCTTTAGGCATGAAATGGTTAATTTCTTATGCACGCAGACGTGGTGAAAAAACCATGAAAGAAAAATTAGCAGGAGAAATCGTTTCAGCTGCTAAAGGTGAAGGTGCTGCAGTTAAGAAGAAAGAAGATACGCACAAAATGGCTGAAGCCAACAAAGCGTTCTCACATTTCCGTTTTTAATTATTGAAAACATAAGATGTCAAGAGATTTAAAATTCACAAGAAACATTGGTATTGCTGCGCACATTGATGCTGGTAAAACCACTACTACAGAGCGTATCCTTTATTATGCTGGTGTTAGTCACAAAATTGGTGAAGTGCACGAAGGTGCTGCAACCATGGACTGGATGGCACAGGAGCAGGAGCGTGGTATCACTATTACTTCTGCTGCTACTACAGTTGGCTGGAAATATAGAGGACAAGATTACCATATTAACATTATCGATACACCGGGTCACGTGGATTTTACCGTTGAGGTAAACCGTTCACTTCGTGTATTAGATGGTTTGGTATTCTTATTTTCTGCGGTTGATGGTGTTGAGCCTCAATCTGAAACTAACTGGCGTCTGGCTAACAACTACAACGTTGCCCGTATTGGCTTCGTCAACAAAATGGACCGTTCAGGTGCAGATTTCTTGAAAGTTGTTGGACAGGTTAAAAGCATGTTAGGCAGTAACGCAGTTCCTTTACAATTACCTATCGGTGCTGAAGAAGGCTTTAAAGGTGTAGTTGATTTAATCAACAACCGTGGTATCGTTTGGAATGAGCATGATAAAGGTATGACCTTTACTGAAGTGCCAATTCCAGAAGATATGCTGGATGAAGTTGCTGAATGGAGAGAAAAATTATTAGAATCTGTTGCTGATTACGATGAGACTTTGATGGAGAAATTCTTCGAAGATCCTAACTCAATCACAGAACGTGAGATCCTGGATGCTTTACGTAAAGCAGTATTGGATGCTAAAATTGTACCTATGGTTTGTGGTTCATCTTTCAAAAACAAAGGTGTTCAGACTATGCTTGATTACGTGATGGAATTATTGCCTTCACCAATGGATCAAGAAGGTGTAATTGGAACTAATCCAAACACAGGTGAAGAAATTTTACGTAAACCAAGTGAGGCAGAGCCTTTTGCAGCTTTAGCATTTAAAATTGCAACAGATCCTTTCGTTGGTCGTCTTTGCTTTATCCGTGTTTACTCGGGTAACTTAGAGGCTGGTTCTTACGTTTATAACGCACGTTCTGAAAACAAAGAGCGTATCTCCCGTATCTTCCAAATGCATGCAAACAAGCAAAACCCTATTCCAAATGTTGGAGCTGGTGATATTGCTGCGGTTGTAGGTTTTAAAGATATCAAAACAGGTGATACACTTTGTGATGAGAAAAACCCAATCATTCTGGAGTCAATGGTATTCCCTGAGCCAGTTATCGGTTTAGCTATTGAGCCTAAAACTCAGGCTGATGTTGATAAATTAGGTATCGGATTATCTAAATTAGCTGAAGAAGATCCTACATTCAGAGTACAAACTGATGAGGATTCTGGTCAGACTATTATCTCTGGTATGGGTGAGCTTCACTTAGATATCCTGATTGACCGCTTAAAACGTGAGTTTAAAGTAGAGGTTAACCAGGGAGCGCCACAGGTTTCTTACAAAGAGGCAATCACTGGTACTGTTCAACACCGTGAGACGTATAAAAAACAATCAGGTGGTCGTGGTAAATTCGCGGACATTCAGATTGTTATTTCGCCAATCGATGCTGACTTTGAAAAAGGTGGTTTACAATTCGTAAACGAAATTACTGGTGGTTCTATTCCTCGTGAATTTATTCCTTCAGTTGAAAAAGGATTTGCTGCTTCAATGTCTAACGGAGTTTTAGCTGGATACCCACTTCCGGATATGAAAGTTCGTTTAATTGACGGTTCATTCCACGCAGTCGATTCAGATGCTTTATCTTTCGAACTTGCCGCTAAAATGGCATACCGTGAAGCATTACCAAAATGTAGCCCAGTATTGATGGAGCCAATCATGAAAATCGAAATCTTAACCCCTGAAGAAAACATGGGTGATGTTATCGGTGACATGAACCGTCGTCGTGGTCAGCTTTTAGGTATGGATACACGTAATGGTTCTCAGGTAATTAAAGCAACTGTACCACTTTCTGAAATGTTTGGTTATGTAACTCAGTTACGTACAATCACTTCAGGTCGTGCAACGTCTACTATGGAGTTCGATCACTATGAACCAGCTCCAAGAAACGTTATGGATGAAGTAATTGCTAAATCAAAAGGCAGAATCAAATCTGCTGAGTAATAAAAAATAAACCGGCCGCCTGTTATTAATAGCTCTAACAGGCAGCCTTAAATAAAAATAAAATGAGCCAAAGAATCAGAATTAAATTAAAATCTTACGATTACAATCTGGTAGATAAATCTGCTGAGAAAATCGTTAAGACTGTAAAACCTACGGGTGCAGTTGTTAGTGGACCAATTCCATTGCCAACAGAAAAGAAAATCTTCACTGTTTTACGTTCACCACACGTGAACAAAAAAGCACGTGAGCAGTTTCAATTATGTGCATACAAACGTTTGTTAGATATTTATAGCTCTAACTCTAAAACTGTTGATGCGTTGATGAAACTTGAATTACCTAGCGGTGTTGAAGTAGAAATCAAAGTTTAATGCTTTTTTAGATTACAAAGAAAAAGGCCTGTGGAATTTCCGCAGGCCTTTTTTTGGTTTCCGTTGTTATTGGAATCCTTGTCTTTTCTATTTTATTCTTGTGATGATTGCTTTATTATTATGAAAAAAGACCTTTCCGTTTTGGAAGGGTCTTTTTAGTAGTAACATATATTTGAATTATTTTTATTGGTTAATTGACTGTTAATTAGTGTTTTGTGCTTTGTGTTGATTTGTGGCACTGGCTTGGATAAGCTGGTAAATATTAAAAATAAATACACCTCATTCGTAATGAAAAAACTAATACTGGCAATAATTGCTCTAACTACTGTTACGCTAAATGTACAGGCACAACAAGACATCTTAAAAGTGAAAAAAGATACAGTGGCCCGATCACTGCCTTCACCTATTGATTCACCTCCTTTTCCAAGTTCAGAGTGGGACGGTGCTCCTCTGATTGGTGTGAACTCTGAAGCACCAAACTATCCTTTGCAAAAACTACTGGGGCTTAAGGGACGTTTTAAAATATATGGATGGCTTGATTTCGGTGGCAATATAAGTTCATCGAAACATTCCAATGCCCCTGAATCTTATGATTTAGTGCCCAATGGTGTCGGACTGGATCAGGCTATTATCAAAATAGAAAGACAGCCTAATACGGTGCAGACCAAACATTTTGATTATGGTTTTTTGTTGACGAATATATTTGGTACAGACTATCGTTATACGACTGGTAAAGGTTATTTCAGTGACCAGTTATTGAAGCATAATAATAAATATGGTTATGATCCTGCTGAAATCTACGGATTGCTTTACTTTCCTAAAGTAGCGGATGGTCTGGTTTTAAAAATAGGACGTTTTATTTCTCCTGCTGATATTGAAGCGCAGTGGGCACCTGATAATTATTTGTATTCACACTCTCTGATGTTTACAGTTGATCCCTATACTTTTACCGGTGTGCAGGCCACTTTTAAATTAGGAGCGCACTGGCAGTTAATGGCAGGGGCACATGCGGGTAATGATATGGCTCCATGGAGTAATTCAGCGAGTATTAATGGCCTGCTGATGGCACGCTGGGTATCGGATGATAATAATAACTCTCTTTTCGGAGGGATCAATTCACTGGGATCAGGAAAGTATAAAAATAACCATGATAATCTGCAGATGGCTGTGGCTACCTGGGGACACCGCTTTAGCGGTCGGGTGCATATGATGACTGAGGTTTATTATATGTGGCAAAAGGATGCATTGGTTGGGGGAACTGTGATAGACGGACCTCCAAAAGATTTTTATACCGGAGTAGGTGCCGGGAATCTGATACCAGGAACTTCACAGGCTGTTGGGGCGGTTAACTATTTTCAGATTAAGTTCTCTGCGAAGGATTACTTGTCTGTACGTAATGGCTATTTGAGTGATCCTCAGGGAAACAGAACTGGTTATGCTACTCAGTATTCAGATCATACGATAGGTTTTGTGCATCACTTTAATAGTTTGATCATGATCCGTCCTGAAATTAGATATGAGCATGCTTATAAAGATGGGATAACTCCATATGATAATGGTGTTAAAAAGGATCAGTACACTGCCGCAATGGATATAATTGCGAGATTTTAATGTAGTGTGAATTTAAGTTCTTTTATAAAAAAAAGCCGCTGAAAAAGTTCAGCGGCTTTTTTTATGAATTGTTATTGAAGCCCACGGCTTTTATAATCATCAAGTTTATTACGTTCATCTTGTAATTCTCTGGCTAATTTCTTTTCTTTTTCATTAGCCTTCACTTTATAAGCCTGATATTCCTGAGAAATTTCTTCATACAGGCCGCTTCTATATTTTGCTTCGTGAATATTTTTGGCAGACCTGATGGTTACAAAGGCAAAGCCTAATGCCAGTACGATAATCAGTGTCCATACAATTGTGTTATAAGTCCCTTTGGCAAAAGGAATGCCTAAAAAGGTGATTTCATTAACTTTTGAATTTGAGGTGGCCAGTGAGCTTTGATTTCCCCTGATCTGGTTATTGAGGTCGGTAATTGTTTTAGCCTGCTCGGCAACTTTAGCATTTACAGTTTTATAAGTATTGCGTTCTTTCCGGATTGAGTCAGTGACGCTCTTATAAAAAGATGCAAGCCTGTATGGATTGATCAGTTTATAAGTGTTAAGTGTTTTTGATTTTGAAAGCATAAACTCATACTGACCTCTTAAGCTTGGGTCGGCTTTTGTGCTGTCAACAGGAAGTTTTACCTGGGCACTGGCCTGCATAAATGATAGGTTAATCATCACAAGGGTAAGGAGCGGGAATAAGAATTTGTTCATTTGGAATAGGTTATTTATAATTTAACAATGAGATTTTAATTTTATTGTGTTTTGATTGTAGATAGTATATTTGTCTCAATGTCGGTATTACTATTTACAATTATTGTTTTGGCGGGTGCTTTTTTAGCAGGACTTGTTGGTTCTTTAACAGGCCTGGGTGGGGGAGTGATCATAATTCCCTTATTAACACTGGTTTTAGGGGTTGATATTCATTATGCTATAGGCGCTTCTATTGTTTCTGTAATTGCGACCTCATCAGGTTCTGCGGCAGCTTATGTTAAAGAAGGGATAACAAATATCCGTATTGGAATGTTCCTGGAAATTGCCACGACGATAAGTGCGGTGATTGGTGCAATAATTACCGTTTATATCAATCCCGGATATATTGCTGTGATCTTTGGATGTATCCTGCTTTTCTCTGCGGCAATGATGGTACGTAAAAAAGTGGACCACTCGGATGATAAAACAACTGGTATATTAGCTAATTTCTTTAAGTTAAACGGAAGTTATCCCACTGCCGGCGGTACAGTTAAGTATGGCGTTCATAATGTGGTGGGCGGCTTTATAATGATGTTCGTGGCTGGAATTATATCCGGTCTTCTGGGGATCGGTTCTGGAGCTTTAAAAGTGGTGGCGATGGATAATATTATGCGTTTACCATTTAAAGTCTCTACAACAACCAGCAATTTTATGATGGGAGTAACTGCTGCAGCGAGTGCGATTGTTTATTTACACCGCGGACAAATTGATCCCGGTATTGCTATGCCAGTTACTTTAGGTGTATTGACGGGGGCGACAGTGGGTTCTAAATTATTAGTAAAAACGAATACAGACAAACTAAAGGTTATATTTGCAGTAGTGGTAACTTTTCTGGCGCTGCAGATGATTTATAACGGACTGGCAGGAAAACTGTAATGAAGCAAATGGGTAAACATTATTTCGCAGATAAGGATATACAGGTAATTCTGGGAACATTACTCCGGGTAGGTGTGATTGCTTCTATGCTTGTGGTTTTTATTGGCGGTCTGATTTATCTGAGCGGATACAGCCGTGAAATCATTGATTACAGTGTTTTTAATCCTTCGAAAACCAAATATTCTTCTATTCTCGCTATCTTTCAGGGCTTGAGTGTATTAGACGGAAAAGCGATCATCCAATTCGGAACTTTGCTACTGATTTTTACACCGGTTACCCGGGTTGTGTTTTCGATTTTTGGCTTCCTGATTGAACGCGATTATTTATATGTGCTGATAGGCGTGTTTGTATTGTGTGTAATTCTGATCAGTTTGAGTAACAAGCTGGTAGGATAAATAATGGCTTAACTGCGTTTTATCCGATCTCTCCAAAAATAATAGCATTTATTTGCAAAATAAATTCGCTAACTATTTGATCATTAAGATTTATTTCTTATTTTTGCCCTCCCTTAATAGGGATGTGTATCCACCTTGAACGAAGCCCTACTGCTTCGATGGGTGTTAAATTAAAAAAAGAAAATGTCAGGTATTATTGGAAAAAAAGTAGGAATGACCAGCATTTTCGACGCCGATGGAAAAAACATTCCATGTACGGTGATCGAAGCTGGGCCTTGTGTAGTTACACAGGTTAAAACCGCAGAGAAAGACGGTTACGTTTCAGTTCAGTTAGGCTTCGATGAAGCTAAAGAAAAGAACACCACCAAGCCTTTGAAAGGCCACTTTGCGAAAGCAAGCACAACTCCTAAACGCAAGTTGGTAGAATTTGAACCGTTTGAAGAATCGTTGAATTTAGGCGATACTGTAACGGTTAATATTTTTGCTGAAGGCGATTTTGTTGATGTAGTTGGTACTTCAAAAGGTAAAGGTTTTCAAGGTGTTGTGAAACGCCATGGATTTGCGGGTGTGGGTGGACAAACTCACGGTCAGCATAACAGAATGCGTGCGCCAGGTTCATTGGGTGCGGCTTCGTATCCAGCACGTGTATTTAAAGGTATGCGTATGGCAGGTAGAATGGGTGGAGATAGAGTGAAGGTTCAGAACTTACAGGTTTTGAAAGTTTATGCAGATCAAAATCTTGTTGTAGTTAGTGGTTCCATTCCAGGAGCTAAAGGTTCTTACGTAATCTTAGACAAGTAAGCAGATGGAATTAAATGTAGTAAACATTTCAGGAAAAGAGACAGGTGCCAAGGTGCAACTTCCTGAGTCGGTATTTGGTGTAACACCTAGCGATCATGCAATTTATTTAGATGTTAAACAGTATTTGGCTAATCAACGTCAGGGTACTCACAAGTCTAAACAACGTAATGAAATCGCTGGTTCAACACGTAAATTGTATAAACAAAAAGGAACTGGTGGTGCTCGTGCGGGTAGTATCAAATCTCCATTGTTTAATGGTGGTGGTCGTGTATTCGGTCCTCAACCACGTGATTACAGTTTTAAACTGAACAAAAAATTAAAATCACTGGCACGTAAATCTGCGTTGTCATACAAAGCTCAGGATTCAAACATCCTTGTTTTAGAAGATTTTACTTTTGACTCAATCAAAACTAAAAATTACATCTCTTTAGTTAATGCTTTAAGCTTAGCTGGTGAGAAAACTTTATTGGTTTTACCTGTTCAGGATAACAATATTTATTTATCAAGCAGAAACATTCAGAAAGTAAAAGTAATTACTGTAGATCAGATCAATACATATGATGTATTAAACTGTGGTAAACTTTTGTTAACTGCAAATACTGTTAAAACATTGGAGGAGGCATTTGCCAAGTAATATGGAATTTTTAAAGAAACCAATACTAACCGAAAAAGCATCTGCACTTACAGAAAAGTCTAGCCGCTTTACTTTCCAGGTTGAACACAAAGCAAATAAATTGCAAATTAAACAAGCTATCGAAAAAATGTATGGTGTTAACATCCTTGCAATCAATACTATGATTGTAAACGGAAAGTTAAAATCAAGAAATACAAAAGGTGGTTTAGTTACGGGTCGTAGCCCGAAATACAAAAAAGCGATTGTTACTCTGGCAGCAGGTGAAACAATTGATTATTACGCGAACATTTAATAAGAATTGAAT
This sequence comes from Pedobacter cryoconitis, assembly GCF_014200605.1. Lineage (GTDB taxonomy): Bacteria > Bacteroidota > Bacteroidia > Sphingobacteriales > Sphingobacteriaceae > Pedobacter > Pedobacter cryoconitis_B. The sequence goes on from NZ_JACHCE010000002.1 coordinate 773,303, forward strand.
ATTTTATAACTATGGGCTTAAGAAAATTTAAACCAGTCACTCCGGGTACCCGCTTTAGAGTTGGGGCCAGTTTTTCGGAGATTACAGCAACCAAGCCCGAAAAATCATTGGTTGTTTCTTCTAAGAAATCGGGAGGACGTAACAATACAGGAAAGATGACTATGCGCTACATGGGTGGTGGTCACAAAAAATCTTACCGTTTAATTGATTTTAAACGTGATAAGTTTGATATTCCTGCAACAGTTGCTACTGTTGAATACGATCCAAACCGTACTGCACGTATCGCATTATTACATTATGCTGATGGTGAGAAGCGTTACATTATTTCGCCAGAAGGATTACAAGTTGGGCAAAAAGTATTATCAGGTGATACTGCAACTCCAGAAGTTGGAAATGCTTTAAAATTATCAAATATTCCATTGGGATCGATTATACACAACGTGGAGATTCATCCAGGTCGTGGAGCTCAATTGGCTCGTAGCGCTGGTGCTTATGCACAATTAGCTGCTCGTGATGGTAAATATGCTACATTGAAAATGCCTTCAGGTGAGACAAGATTAATCTTGACTACTTGTTTAGCTACTATCGGATCTGTTTCAAATTCAGATCACGCAAATGAAGTATTAGGTAAAGCAGGTCGTAAACGTTGGTTAGGACGTCGTCCTAGAACACGTCCAGTTGCGATGAACCCTGTCGATCACCCAATGGGTGGTGGTGAAGGTCGTTCATCAGGTGGTCAGCCAAGATCAAGGAATGGTATGTATTCTAAAGGCTTCAAGACCCGTCAACTTAAAAAATACTCAAATCGTTTCATCATAGAGAAAAGGAAGAAATAATGGCTCGTTCGATTAAAAAAGGACCTTATATTGACCATAACGTAGAGAAGAAAGTAGTATCTATGAATGATTCAGGCAAAAAGTCTGTCATTAAAACTTGGTCACGCAGATCAATGATCTCACCAGATTTTGTGGGTCATACATTTGCAGTGCATAACGGTAATAAATTTATACCGGTATACGTAACAGAAAACATGGTTGGTCACAAGCTGGGAGAGTTTGCTCCAACCAGAACATTTAGGGGTCACTCTGAAAAGAAAAAATAATTAAGAGATGGAAGCAGTAGCGAAATTAAACAATTGTCCAACCTCACCACGTAAGATGCGTTTGGTTGTAGATCTTATCAGAGGTGAGCGTGTTGAGAAAGCATTACATATTTTAAAATTTACCAATAAAGAAGCTGCAACAAAAGTTGAAAAACTTTTATTATCAGCTATCAAAAACTGGGAAACTAAAAATGAAGGTTCTCGCCCTGAAGAAAACCAATTATATGTGAAAACTATAATGGTTGGTGGCGGCCGTCAGTTGAAAAGACTGAGACCAGCACCTCAAGGTCGTGGTTACAGAATACGTAAGCGTTCTAACCATGTAACTTTGGTAGTAGATAGTAAAAACGTTGAAACTCAAACTAATTAGTAGAAATGGGACAAAAAGCACATCCAATAGGAAACAGGTTAGGAATCATCAGAGGTTGGGATTCTAACTGGTTCGGTGGCAACAACTATGCTGACAAATTAGTTGAGGACGAAAAAATAAGAAAATATCTTTCTGTGCGTATCGCAAAAGGAGGAGTAGCTAAAGTAGTTATCGAACGTACGTTAAAACGTATCACTGTAACTATCCACACTGCCCGTCCAGGTATCGTGATCGGTAAAGCAGGAGCTGAGGTTGATAAAATCAAAGAAGAGTTAAAGAAATTGACTAAAAAGGAAATTCAAATTAACATTTTTGAGATCAAACGTCCTGAGCTTGATGCACAACTGGTAGCAGAAGGTGTAGCAAAACAATTAGAGGCAAGAATCTCTTTCCGTAGAGCCATGAAGTCAACTATCGCATCAACAATGCGTATGGGTGCTGAAGGTATCAAAATAATGACTTCAGGTCGTTTAGGCGGAGCAGAGATGGCTCGTAACGAGCAGTATAAAGAAGGAAGAATTCCTTTGCATACTTTCCGTGCTGATATTGACTATGCATTAGCTGAGGCATTAACTACCTATGGTAAGATTGGTGTTAAAGTATGGATCTGTAAAGGCGAAGTTTATGGTAAACGTGATCTTTCTCCAAACATTGGTGCAGTAAGTAACGCTCCTGGTAAAGGTGGCAGACCTGAAGGTGCTTTTGGTGCAGGTGGCAGAGACAGAGATAACCGTGGCGGTGGTGACAGAAGAAACGACAACAAAGGTGGTCGTGGAAGAGGTCCAGGTCAGGGTGGTCCAGGTCAAGGCGGTCCAGGTAGAGATAATAGAGGCGGAAATACTCCTAACAGAGGTCCTCGTAAATAATTAGTTAACAGATCGTTTTACGATAATATTAAGATAAAATGTTACAGCCAAAAAGAACGAAGTTCAGAAAGATGCAAAAGGGCAGAATGAAAGGTTTAGCTACACGTGGAGCTGAATTATCATTCGGGTCTTTCGGGATTAAATCTTTAGAGGCGACCTGGATTACAAGTCGTCAGATAGAGGCAGCCCGTATTGCGGTAACTCGTTTCATGAAACGTGAAGGCCAAGTGTGGATTAGAATTTTCCCGGACAAACCGGTTACTAAGAAACCAGCTGAAGTACGTATGGGTAAAGGTAAAGGTGCTCCAGAGTACTGGGTAGCTGTTGTTAGACCAGGACGCATCATTTTTGAAGCTGAAGGTGTATCTTTAGAAGTTGCTAAAGAAGCAATGAGATTAGCTGCTCAAAAATTACCTATCCAAACAAAATTTGTAGTACGTAGAGATTACGTAGAAGCATAAAAAAAAGTTTTGGGGTCAATGTTGTAAGTAACTTGTTATTATAACCGCTAGACCCAGAACATAAAAATTAATAAAATGAAGAACTCAGAAATCACAGGGCTTTCAAAAGAAGAACTAGTAGTCAGGATTGCAGAAGAGAAAGAAAACTTAGTTAAGTTAAAATTTGCACATACAATTTCGGCTATAGAGAATCCTACCCGTATCACTAAGGTAAGAAAAGACATCGCCCGATTAAATACTGAAATGACTAAGCGTAATGCTGAGTCAGCTAGTGAAACTAAATAACTTTAGAGTCGAAATGGAAAGACAATTAAGAAAAACAAGAACCGGGTTGGTGGTAAGCAACAAAATGGATAAATCTGTTGTTGTAGCGGTAGAACGTAAAGTGAAACACCCGATCTATGGTAAGTTTGTTAAGAAAACTACCAAATTTATGGCTCATGACGAGAAAAACGATTGTGGTATTGGTGATACAGTACTTATCATGGAGACTCGTCCGCTGAGTAAAAACAAGAACTGGAGATTAGTGGAAATTTTAGAGAGGGCTAAATAACATGGTACAACAGGAATCAAGATTAAACGTAGCCGACAATAGCGGCGCAAAACAAGTATTGGTTATCCGTGTACTTGGTGGAACCGGAAAGAGATACGCTTCTATTGGTGACAAAATCGTTGTTACCGTTAAAAGTGCATTGCCTTCAGGTAACATTAAAAAAGGAACCGTTTCTAAAGCAGTTGTTGTAAGAACAAAGAAAGAGATCAGACGTAAAGATGGTTCTTACATCCGTTTCGACGATAATGCAGCAGTCTTATTAAATGCACAAGATGAGCCGCGTGGAACACGTATTTTTGGCCCGGTAGCGAGAGAACTGCGTGAGAAACAATTCATGAAGATTGTATCATTAGCACCGGAGGTATTATAAAATGAAAAATAAAGTAACTGTTCAACCAAAAATTAAAATCCGTAAAGGAGATTTAGTAAAGGTTATCGCTGGTGATTCAAGAGGCCAGGAAGGTAAAGTGCTTTCAGTATTAATTACTAAAAGCAGGATACTGATAGAAGGTGTTAACCTTGTATCTAAACATACAAAACCAAATGCTGCTAATCCTAACGGAGGTATCATTAAAAAAGAGGCTGCTCTTCATATTTCTAACGTTGCGTTAATTGATCCTAAATCAGGAAAAACTACGCGTGTTGGCAGAAAGCTTAACGCTGATGGGAAATTAGTTAGGGTATCTAAAAAATCAGGAGAGGAGATCAAATAATGACTTACATACCAAGATTAAAGACTAAATACAAAGAGGAAATTGTAACTGCTCTTAAAGAGAAGTTCAATTACAAAAGCGTAATGCAAGTTCCTAAGTTAACTAAGATAGCTGTCAACCAGGGAGTTGGTCGTTTCTCTGTAACTGACAAAAAGATTATGGACAGTTCTATTTTAGAAATGACTACAATCACAGGTCAGCAGGCAGTAGGTGCGAAATCTAAAAAAGATATCTCAAACTTCAAATTACGTAAAGGTATGCCAGTAGGTGTACGTGTAACTTTACGTGATAACAACATGTTTGAGTTTTTAGATCGTTTAATTTCCGTAGCTTTACCACGTATCCGTGATTTCAAAGGTATTAATGATAAAGGTTTTGATGGAAAAGGTAACTACACATTGGGTATTACTGAACAAATCATCTTCCCTGAGATCAACATCGACAAAATCTCTAAGATTTTAGGTATGGATATTACCTTTGTAACTTCAGCAACAACTGATGTTGAAGCATTGGAACTTTTAAAGCAATTTGGATTACCGTTTAAAAACCAAACCCTTAATACAGATCAATAATGGCAAAAGAAGGTGTAAAAGCTCGCGAAATTAAGCGCCAGAGATTGGTAGCTAAATATGCAGACAAACGTGCAGAATTAAAAGCTGCAGGTGATTTCGAAGGATTAGATAAGTTACCAAAAAACTCATCACCAGTACGTTTACACAACCGTTGTAAATTAACTGGCCGTCCACGTGGTTACATGCGTACTTTCGGTATATCAAGGGTTACATTCCGTGATATGGCATTAGCAGGAAAAATTCCTGGAGTTACCAAAGCAAGCTGGTAAAATCGTTTTACGTTAGAGAGTTTTACGCATCATGCGTTTAACTTCTAACGTTATACGTTTAAATAGAAAAATTAACCGATGGAAGGTCGCTCCGAATAGTTCGGAAAGGAAACCACTATCACAAATCAACAAAGATGAATACAGATCCAATAGCAGATTATCTTACAAGAGTAAGAAATGCCATTAAGGCAAATCACAGAATTGTAGAAATTCCTGCATCAAATCTTAAAAAGGAAATTACTAAAGTACTTTTTGACAAAGGTTACATTGCCAACTACAAGTTTGAGGAAACAACAGTTCAGGGAACGATTAAAATCGCTTTGAAATACAATCCTATAACTAAAATACCTGCTATCCGCACTTTAATGCGTATCAGCAAGCCAGGTTTAAGGCAGTATGCAGGCGTTGATAATATGCCAAGAGTATTGAACGGTTTAGGTATCGCTATCTTGTCTACTTCTAAAGGAGTTATGACTGATAAAGAAGCAGCCAGACTAAACATTGGTGGCGAAGTTTTGTGTCACGTTTATTAATTAAAGGAGGATAGCAAAATGTCAAGAATAGGAAAAGCCCCAATTAATGTACCTGCTGGAGTAACAATTACAGTTGATAAAGACAATTTAGTAACTGTAAAAGGCCCAAAAGGTGAATTACAACAAGCAGTTGATGCAGACATCACTGTTACTCAGGAAGACGGTGTAGTTACTGTAACACGCCCGACTGAACAAAAAAGACACAAAGCATTGCATGGTTTATACCGTTCATTGTTAAACAATATGGTTATTGGTGTAACAGAAGGTTACAAAATCTCTCAGGAATTAGTTGGTGTGGGTTACCGCGCAACTAACACAGGTAATACACTTGATCTTGTTTTAGGTTTCTCTCACCATTATGTATTCCAATTACCGGAAGAGATTAAAGTTACTACTACTTCAGAAAAAGGTCAGACTCCTAAAATTATTTTAGAAAGTATTGACAAACAACTGATTGGTCAGGTTGCAGCGAAAATACGCTCGTTACGTGCACCAGAGCCATATAAAGGTAAAGGTATCAAGTTTGTAGGCGAAGTGTTAAGAAGAAAAGCAGGTAAATCAGCTTCTAAAAAATAATCATCATGGCAGGGAAAAAATTATCTCGTAGAGATCGTATAAAAAAAGGAATCAGAAAAAGACTTACCGGTTCTGAAAGCCGTCCACGTTTATCAGTTTATAGAAGCAATAAAGGAATTTATGCTCAAATCATTAACGACGTAACTGGAAGCACAATCGTATCAGCATCATCATTATCAAAAGATTTTTCTGGTAATGGAAACAAATCAGAGCAATCTGTAGCTGTAGGTAAATTAGTAGCTGAAAAAGCAATCGCAGCTGGCATTAAAGAAGTTGTTTTCGATAGAAATGGCTATTTATACCATGGTCGCGTAAAATCGTTGGCAGAAGGTGCCCGTGAAGCTGGTTTAGTATTTTAATCTGAAAATAGGATAAGAATGTCAACTATCAATATAAAAAGAGTTAAGACTAGCGAGGTCGAATTAAAAGACCGTTTAGTTAGTATACAACGTGTTGCCAAAGTAACCAAAGGTGGACGTACTTTCAGTTTCTCAGCTATCGTAGTTGTTGGAGATGAAAACGGAATCGTAGGTTATGGTTTAGGTAAAGCAAAAGAGGTAACTGAAGCTATTGCTAAAGGTATCGATGATGCTAAAAAGAACTTGGTAAAAGTTCCTTTATTAAACGGTACTGTTCCTCACGAACAAATCGGTAAATTCTCAGGTGGTTTTGTATTAATCAAACCAGCTGCAGTAGGTACTGGAGTTATCGCGGGTGGTGCAATGCGTGCTGTATTAGAAAGTGCTGGTGTACACAACGTATTAGCAAAATCAAAAGGTTCATCAAATCCTCACAACGTGGTAAAAGCAACAGTAGATGCTTTAACAAAAATGCGTGATGCTTATACCATCGCTCAGCAACGTGGTGTTGATTTAAACAAAGTTTTTAACGGATAAGAACATGGCTAAGATCAAAATAACCCAGGTAAAAAGTATCATTGACAGAAGCGAGCGTCAAAAAAGAACTATGCAGGCATTAGGTTTAAAAAAAATGAACCAGTCTGTTGAAGTTGAAGCTAACGCTGCTATCATTGGGATGGTAAGAAAAGTGAATCACTTAGTAGCTATCGAAAGTATATAATTCGCAGAGGTTGTAAATTAGTTTAATTTTGCTAATTTGCAACCTTTGTATATGTTTAACCGTTGCCCTGATTAGTGAAAGCGAAGGGCAGCACAATAAGTTTCAAAATGAACTTAAGTAATTTAAAACCTGCATCAGGTTCTACTAAAAACAGTAAGAGAATAGGTCGTGGTACTGGTTCTGGTCGTGGTGGTACTTCCACTCGTGGTCATAAAGGTGCTGGATCACGTTCTGGTCACAAAACTAAAATCGGTTTTGAAGGTGGTCAGATGCCATTACAACGTCGTGTACCTAAGGTTGGTTTCAAACCAATTAACCGTGTTGAATATGTAGGCGTTAACTTAGACGTGTTACAAGGTTTAGCGGAAAGATTCAGCTTAACATCTATTGATTTTGCTACTTTGCAAGATCATGGTTTAGCACACAAAAACGATCTTGTTAAGATCTTAGGACGTGGTGAAGTAAAATCTAAAATCGAAGTTAAAGCACATGCTTTTTCTGCAACTGCACAGAAAGCTATTGAAGCTGTTGGAGGCTCAATAGAAAAATTGTAATTAATTATAATTAATGAAGAAGCTCTTTACTACTTTAAGTAATATTTGGAAAATTCAAGAATTAAAAGAGCGTATAGTATTTACGCTCGTAATTCTTTTGGTCTACAGGTTCGTTTCTCACGTGGTTTTGCCAGGTGTGGATGCAACAGCTTTAGGCGATAATCAGAAATCTGGAATCCTGGGTCTGCTGGATATGTTTGCTGGGGGATCATTCTCCCGCGTATCTATTCTTGCGCTTGGGGTAATGCCATATATTTCTGCATCAATTGTAGTTCAGTTATTAGGTATCGCTGTTCCTTCTTTCCAGAAAATGCAAAAAGAAGGAGAGAGTGGCAGAAATAAACTAAATCAGATTACCCGTTACTTAACTGTAGCTATTACAGCTGTTCAGGCTGTTGGTTATGTAAAGACTCAGGTTCCTCAGGAAGCAATTCTTATTGACCACACTTTATTCTTCGTTCTTGCAACATTTGTTTTATCTGCGGGTACTTTGTTTGTAATGTGGTTAGGGGAAAAAATAACAGATAAAGGTATAGGAAATGGTATTTCACTAATCATTATGGTTGGTATTATAGCACGTCTTCCAGTAGCTTTACAACAGGAAATCAGTTCAAGACTTCTGGGAGAGGGTGGTGGTTTAATCGCTCTTGTTCTTGAAATCGTAGCACTGTTTGCTGTGGTAATGTTTACTATCCTTATTGTTCAGGGTGTCCGCAAGGTTCCTGTTCAGTATGCGAAACGTATTGTTGGTAACAGACAATTCGGTGGAGTAAGACAATATATCCCTTTAAAAGTGAATGCTGCAGGTGTAATGCCTATCATCTTTGCTCAGGCACTGATGTTTATTCCAACTACAGTAACTCAGTTTTTTCCTAAGCTGCAGAATACCTGGTTAATCCAGTTTAGTGATCCTACTTCACTGGCTTATAGCTTAACATTTGCATTTTTAATCATTGCTTTCACATTCTTCTATACTGCGATTACTGTTAATCCGGTACAGATGTCTGATGATATGAAGAAAAATGGCGGTTTCATTCCCGGTATTAAACCAGGTTTGTCAACTTCATCATTCATTGATGATGTAATTTCTAAGATCACCTTTCCAGGTTCAGTATTCTTAGCTATTATCGCTATCCTTCCATCGATTGCTGTAAAATTTGGTATCAAATCTGAATTTGCGCATTTCTATGGTGGTACTTCCCTGCTGATTTTAGTAGGTGTTGTATTGGATACTTTGCAACAGATTGAAAGTTATTTATTAATGCGTCATTATGATGGATTAATGAAAACAGGAAGAGTAACAGGTCGTACCGGTGTAGCCGCTGCAAATACAAGCAGCAGCAGTGCTGTAATTTAATATTGAATGTCTAAGGTTTATTATAAGTCTCCCGAAGAGGTAGAGCTAATCAGGGAAAGCTCATTATTAGTGTCTAAGACGCTCGCAGAAGTTGCGAAAATCATAGCACCGGGGGTTACAACGATGCAGTTAAACAAACTCGCGGAGACTTATATACAAGATAACGGAGCAATCCCTGCATTTCTAAACTATAACGGATTTCCATATTCACTTTGTATTTCTCCTAATGAGCAGGTTGTTCATGGATTCCCAAGTGACTATGTGATACAGGAAGGTGATTTAATTTCTGTTGATTGTGGTGTTATTAAAAACAATTTCTTTGGTGACTCGGCTTATACTTTCTCTATCGGAGAAATTAGCCCTGAACGTCAGAAACTTGTTGATATCACTCAGGAATGTTTAAAGCGTGCCATTGATAAGGCTGTTGTCGGATCCCGTATCGGTGATGTCGGATTCGCAGTTCAGTCCTTAGCGGAGGAGAACGGTTTTGGTGTAGTGAGAGAGCTTGTTGGTCATGGTGTTGGTGTTAAATTGCATGAGAAGCCTGAAGTACCAAATTACGGGAAACGGGGCACAGGGATGAAATTAGAGGAAGGAATGGTAATTGCCATAGAACCAATGATTAATGCCGGTACAGCTAATGTAAAGTTTTGGTCTGATGGATGGACTGTTACTAGTCGTGATGATTCACCGTCGGCACATTTTGAACACACAATCGCTGTTAAAAAGGGTAAAGCAGACGTTTTATCAACCTTTTCATTTATTGAAGAAGTTTTAAAAGAAAAAAGGTAAATAATTAAATATTTTTATTTAATTTTGCAACCCTGTTTAATAGCAGCTAATCAAGTAAAAATCAATATTATATGGCTAAACAAGCCTCGATTGAACAAGACGGTGTAATAAGAGAAGCATTATCAAATGCCATGTTTCGCGTTGAGCTGGAAAATGGTCATGAGATTATTGCCCATATCTCAGGTAAAATGAGGATGCACTACATCAAGATATTACCAGGGGATAAAGTAAAATTAGAGATGTCGCCTTACGATTTATCAAAGGGCAGGATTACTTATAGATATAAATAAAATGAAAGTTAGGTCATCAATTAAAAAACGCAGCGCTGATTGCAAGATTATTCGTCGTAAAGGTAAACTTTACGTAATCAACAAGAAAAATCCTAAGTACAAGCAGCGTCAAGGTTAAGAGAAAATTATTGAGGTATGATTAGATTGAATGTACAGGTTACTCAATCTGTCGTCAATTAATCAAACATTTAGTACAAATATGGCAAGGATATCAGGTATAGATTTACCAAGAAACAAAAGAGGCGAAATTGGACTAACTTACATCTTCGGTGTAGGCAGATCAACTGCTCAGCGTATATTAACTGAGGCAGGTATCGATTTTAGCAAAAAAGTACAAGACTGGTCTGATGATGAGTTATCAGCGATTCGTACAATCATTAACGACGGAATTAAAGTAGAAGGTGCTTTACGTTCTGAAGTTCAGTTAAACATTAAACGTTTAATGGATATTGGTTGTTACCGCGGATTACGTCACAGAAAAGGTTTACCAGTACGTGGACAACGTACTAAGAACAATTCTCGTACTCGTAAAGGCAAGAGAAAAACAGTTGCTAACAAGAAAAAAGCTACTAAATAAAATTAGTAACGAATAATAATTATGGCTAAGAGTAAAAAAGTAACCAAAAAGCGTATTGTTGTTATTGAACCAGTTGGTCAAGCACATATCAATGCGACTTTTAATAATATCATTGTTACCCTAACAAATAACAACGGTCAAACTATTTCATGGTCTTCAGCTGGTAAAATGGGCTTCAAGGGTTCTAAAAAGAACACTCCATACGCTGCCGGACAAGCTGCATCTGATTGTGGTAAAGTAGCTTTTGATTTAGGTCTGCGTAAAGTAGAAGTTTTTGTTAAAGGTCCAGGTTCAGGTCGTGAGTCTGCAATTAGAACATTGCAAATCTCTGGTATCGAAGTTACCTCAATCAAAGATATTACACCGCTTCCACACAATGGATGTCGTCCTCCTAAGAAGAGAAGAGTTTAATTTATTAATTTTTAAAGCTAAGAGTCTGCAGCTTAAGGTTGTATGATACTTTAAAACAAAAAGCAATGGCAAGATATACAGGACCTAAGTCCAAAATCGCGCGTAAATTCAGAGAACCAATTTTCGGTCCTGATAAAGTATTAGATAGAAAAAACTATCCTCCTGGACAACATGGTGCGTCTAAAAGAAGAGGTAAACAATCTGAATATTCAGTACAGTTAATGGAGAAACAAAAAGTTAAATACACTTATGGTGTATTAGAACGTCAGTTCCGTAACTTGTTTACTAAAGCATCTTCCCGTCAGGGCATTACAGGTGATAACTTATTACAATTATTAGAAGCTCGTTTAGATAATACAGTTTATAGATTAGGTATTGCAACTACTCGTTCTGCTGCACGTCAGTTAGTTAGCCATAAACACGTAACAGTGAACGGTGAAGTAGTAAATATCCCTTCTTATCAATTGAAAGCTGGTGATGTTGTTGCAGTACGTGAGAAATCTAAAACTCTTGAAAGCATCACTAATTCAGTAGCAGGAAGAGTAATCAATAAGTTTAATTGGTTAGATTGGAATGCATCAGAATTAAGCGGTAAGTTCTTAACTTATCCAAATCGTGACGAGATTCCAGAAAATATCAAAGAAAACCTTATTATAGAGTTGTACTCTAAGTAATAAATTTAGTTAAAGCCTTTTATACAGGCTTTAACTATTTTACGTTACATAATTTTAATAACGATCTAAAAACATTATAAATGGCAATTTTAGCATTTCAGAAACCCGATAAGGTCATCATGCAGAAATCAACGGATTTCGATGGTATATTTGAATTTCGTCCTTTAGAACCCGGTTTCGGTGTAACAATTGGTAATGCCTTGAGAAGAATTTTACTTTCTTCTTTAGAGGGCTATGCCATTACAAGTATTCGTTTTTCTGGCGTATCACATGAATTTTCTACAATGAAAGGTGTTGTAGAGGATTTAACTGAAATTATCCTTAATTTGAAACAAGTTCGTTTTAAAAAAGCTGGTGATTCAGGTGAATCTGAAAAAGTCTTTATTGTAGTTAATGGCCAGGATCAATTTCTTGCAGGAGATATAACTAAATTCTCTAACAACTTCGAAGTCCTTAATCCGGAATTCGTAATTTGTAATATGGAGAAATCAGTTACTTTAGAGGTAGAATTAACTATCAATAAAGGACGTGGTTATGTTCCAGCTGAAGAAAACAAAATTAATGATGCTGTAGTTGGTGTAATTGCAATCGATTCGATTTTTACTCCAATGAAAAATGTAAAATACACGATTGAAAATTATCGTGTTGAACAAAAAACAGATTATGAAAAATTAATTTTAGATATATCTACTGACGGATCTATTCATCCTGAAGAAGCATTAAAAGAAGCTGCTAAAATTTTAATTCAGCATTTCATGCTGTTCTCTGATGAGAACCTGGTATTAGAATCTCAAGCTAAAGAAGAAACTAAAGAAGTTGATGAAGAAATTTTACATATGCGTAAAATTCTTAAAACTGAATTAGTTGACCTTGATTTATCAGTTCGTGCGTTAAACTGCCTAAAAGCAGCTGATATCCGTACACTTGCTGATCTAGTTTCTTACGATGTAGCTGACATGTTAAAGTTCAGAAACTTCGGTAAGAAATCATTAACTGAAATTCAGGAATTAGTAAAATCTAAAAGCTTATCATTCGGTATGAATTTAGGTAAATACAAACTGGACGAAGAATAATTTCAACAGACAAATAACAAATTGTTAATAGGCTGTAATTCCCTCTTTAATTAAGAAGAGACGGTACAGACTAAATAGAAAAAAAATGAGACACGGTAAAAAACACAATCACTTAGGCAGAACTAAGTCCCATCGTAAAGCGATGTTGGCTAACATGGCCTCATCATTGATCAAACACAAAAGAATCTCTACTACTTTAGCAAAAGCAAAAGCTTTGCGTATGTATGTTGAGCCTTTGATCACTAAATCTAAAAACGATACTACTCACTCTCGTCGTACTGTTTTTAGTTATTTACAGGACAAAGATTCAGTTACTGAATTGTTCCGTGACGTAGCTGCTAAGGTTGCTAACCGTCCAGGTGGTTATACCAGAATTATCAAATTAAACAATCGTTTAGGTGATAACGCTGAGATGGCATTAATTGAACTTGTTGATTACAACGAAGTTTACGGTAAAGAAGCTGCTGCTGAAGAAAAGAAAACAACTCGTCGTGGTAGAAGTAAATCTACTACTAAGAAAGCTGATGCTACTGACGCTCCTGCTAAAGCAGAAGCTGCAGTTGAAACTGAGGCTGTTGTTGAAGCTCCTGCAGCTGAAGAAACAAAAGAAGATAAAGGAGAATAATATTCTTCCTCATCAAAATACAGAAGGCCCTGTTCTTAATTGGACAGGGCTTTTCTTATATATAAGAACATCGTAAGAGCCTGTTGTTTAAACAGGTTGTAAATTTATAATTTATGTCCAATCAATCTATCCTTCAGGATTTCCAGAAGCAATTAGCGGAGAGTATTCCGGCTAATGTATTTGTAAAGATTTCCCTTGGCAATTACCAGGGAAATGATAAGGAACTAAAGAATGTATATGTCCGCCGGATAAAGATTAAAAAAGTAGAAATGCTTTCTTTTACTTACCGGAATAAGACAAGGGATATTGTCAAGAATTTTTCGATTGAGGACGGTCTGACCAGGATTGGTCATTTCATCAGCAATGATTTTAAAATCTGTACTTTTTTTAGCACAGAGAAAGAAGTGATTGTTGAACATGATAAAAAAGGAGTGATCACGGTTAGAGAAAGATTCATCAAAACGCAGGTTCCGGTTCTGCTTTCTCATGATAAAGAGAAGAAAAGGCTGATTCAGCCTGCTGGCAAAAATTACTTACAGGAATTAAATATTACTGATGCAACCGGAGCTGTTTATAAAAATGCACAGGATAAGTATAAGCAGATTAATCAGTACGTGGCCTTATTAGATCCACTGATCAGGACTCTGCCTGCCGGGAAGTTCAAAAAGGTGGTGGACATGGGGTCTGGTAAGGGATATCTTACTTTCGCTTTATATGACTATCTGGTTAATGTATTAAAGATTGAAGCAAGTGTTACCGGGGTTGAATATCGTCAGGACCTGGTGGACTTATGTAATAAAATAGCTTCGAGGTCAGATTTTGAAGGACTTGATTTTGTTCAGGGGACTATAGAAGATTATGCTTCGGAAGAGATTAACCTGTTGATAGCTTTACATGCCTGCGATACGGCCACGGATGATGCGATTTATAAGGGGATTAAAGGCAATGCCGAACTTATTGTTGTTGCACCCTGTTGCCACAAGCAAATCAGAAGACAGATAGAAAAAGGGAAGGCTGTAAATGAGCTGGACTTTTTAACGAAGTATGGTATCTTTTTAGAGCGCCAGGCAGAGATGGTGACTGATGGAATCAGGGCGTTAATATTAGAATATTTTGGGTATAAGACTAAGGTATTTGAATTTATTTCAGATGCACATACTCCAAAAAATGTACTGGTTGTAGGGGTGAAAACCAAAGAACAACCAGTAGCTAAAGAAGAGATTCTGGAGAAGATTAAACGGACAAAAGAATATTTTGGCATTGAGTATCATCATCTTGAAACTTTAGTCAAGTTTTGAGGTATTTACAGCCATAGAAAATGTCAATTATGACAACCTGTCAGAATTGTAAAAGGTTTTTATTTACATTTCAACTAAAATCTAAAAACCAGTGCCTGTTTAACTGACAAATGCCAATTGGCACATTGCTTGTTAAATAGAATTAGGAAATAAGAATTCATAACATAAACAAAGATAAAATAGCATGTCAAAAATTATTGGTATAGACTTAGGAACAACAAACTCTTGCGTAGCCGTAATGGAAGGTAACGAACCTGTAGTTATAGCCAACAGTGAGGGGAAACGTACAACGCCATCCATTGTTGCTTTTGCAGAAAATGGTGAGCGTAAAGTAGGTGATTCTGCAAAACGCCAGGCAATCACTAACCCAACAAAAACAATTTATTCAATTAAGCGTTTCATGGGCAGCAGCTTTGCTGAGGTTGCTAAAGAAACTGGTCGCGTACCTTACAAAGTTGTTAAGGGTGACAACAATACTCCACGTGTTGAAATTGATGACCGTAAATATACTCCACAGGAAATTTCTGCAATGATCTTGCAAAAAATGAAAAAAACTGCGGAAGACTTTTTAGGTCATGAAGTAACTGAAGCAGTTATTACTGTTCCTGCTTATTTCAATGATGCTCAACGTCAGGCTACGAAAGAAGCTGGTGAAATCGCTGGTTTAACAGTTAAACGTATCATCAACGAGCCAACTGCAGCTGCTTTAGCTTACGGTTTGGATAAAGCACATAAAGACATGAAAATTGTTGTGTTTGACTGTGGTGGTGGTACTCATGACGTTTCTGTATTAGAATTAGGTGATGGTGTATTTGAAGTAAAATCTACTGACGGTGATACGCACTTAGGTGGTGATGACTTTGACCACATTATCATTGACTGGTTAGCTGCTGAATTCAAAGCTGAAAATGGTATGGACCTTAACCAGGATCCAATGGCATTGCAACGTTTGAAAGAAGCTGCTGAAAAAGCTAAAATTGAGCTTTCAAGCACTACTTCTACAGAAGTTAACTTACCATATATTACTGCTGATGCAAGCGGACCAAAACACTTAGTTAGAACTTTAAGCCGTGCTAAATTTGAGCAATTGGCTGCTGACCTGATCAAACGTACTATCGAACCTTGTAAATCTGCATTGAAAAATGCTGGTTTAAAAACTTCTGATATCGATGAGATCATTTTAGTAGGTGGTTCTACACGTATTCCTGCTATTCAGGATGCAGTAAAAGCATTCTTCGGTAAAGAGCCATCTAAAGGTGTAAATCCTGATGAGGTTGTAGCTATCGGTGCTGCAATTCAAGGTGGTGTTTTAACTGGTGAAGTTAAAGATGTATTATTATTAGACGTAACTCCTCTTTCTTTAGGTATTGAGACTATGGGTGGTGTAATGACTAAACTAATTGAAGCTAATACAACTATTCCTTCTAAAAAAGCAGAAACTTTCTCTACAGCTGCAGATAACCAGCCTTCGGTAGAAATCCACATCTTACAAGGTGAGCGTCCAATGGCTGCTCAGAACCGTACGATTGGCCGTTTTATCTTAGACGGTATACCTCCATCTCCACGTGGTGTTCCTCAGGTTGAAGTTGCTTTTGACATTGATGCGAATGGTATCTTACACGTAAGTGCAAAAGATAAAGCTACTGGTAAAGAGCAAAAAATTCGTATTGAAGCTTCATCTGGTTTAACAGAAGAAGAAATCAAAAGAATGAGAGAAGAAGCTGAGCAAAATGCTGATGCTGATAAAATTGCTAAAGAAGAAGCTGATAAAATTAACAGCGCTGATGCTTTAATCTTCTCAACTGAGAAACAATTAAAAGAATTTGGTGATAAAATCTCTGCTGATAAAAAAGCTCCGATTGAAGCTGGATTAGCTAAATTACAAGCAGCACACGCAGCAAGAAGTTTTGCTGATATTGATGCAGCTCAGGAAGAATTACAAGCAGCATGGAATGAAGCATCTGAAGAGATGTACAAAGCTGGTCAGGATGGCGGTGCACCTGCTGAAGGTGGTGCTCAGTCTAACGGTCAAACAGCTGATGCTGCTGATAACGTTACTGATGTTGACTTCGAAGAAGTAAAAGACGATAAAAAATAATCGAATTGTAACCATATAAAAAAGAGGGTAACTGAAAAGTTATCCTCTTTTTTTATGCGCTGTCTTTTCTAAGCTAAATCTTGACCAGACCTTATGGGATAATATTTTAATGATAAAAGGCCTTAAAAATTAATTTAAAGCCTTTTAACAGATTATTATAATAAGGTATGGTTTTTATGTTAATTCCACAAATTCTCAGGGTAAACGCCGTCTTTGATCAATTGATCAATACATGCCTGTACGATAGGTTTATCTTCTTTATAAGTTACTCCAAACCATTTACTATCTGTAGGAACAACTTTAAAGTCTGCCGTTTCTGAGCTCAGTAAACTATCTGCTACCAATGGAATAAAGAACTCTGCTTTCGGGTTGTCTTTATTTGCGTGGGCGAAGTCTCTGAAAAGTTCTTCCGAAATCTTAAACATTTCTGGTGTGAAGCCCCAGAAGTTCATCGATACGCGTGTATCTAATGATAAAGGATATTGTTTTTCATCTTCTTCATAGATAATAGCCTCTCCATCACGGAATACTTTAGTACGCTCTATTACTTCTTCCAGGTAACCATCTGCGCTAACTTTACAAACACCACGTGATACAGAACCGTAGTCTGATAAAGTTTTGCCAATTTCGTAACCAATCATAGAATAGTTGCTGCCGCTAACTTCGGTAGTTAAAAATTTAACCATTTTCTCATAAGCATCCAGACCATAGAAATCATCTGCGTTAATTACACAGAATGGTTCTTTTATTGCATGTCTTGCTGCAAGTACAGCATGGGCTGTTCCCCACGGTTTACTTCTTTCTATTTCAATATCAATTCCATATTGTTTAAGATCGAAATTCTGAAATACATAGTCCGTTTCAATTTTTCCTGCAAGTTTCGCATCAAAAATAGCTTTGAAGTTTTCTACATATTCTTCTTTGATAATAAACACTACTTTCCCAAAGCCGGCTTTGATAGCATCATAGATAGAATAGTCGATTATGGTCTCGTCATTAGGGCCAAAACCATCAATTTGTTTCATGCTGCCATAGCGACTTGCCATACCGGCTGCGAGTATTAATAAGGTAGGTTTCATTGATTTTTATTTTTTTAGTTCAGGACATTTTTAGACAATAGTCTGTCATAAAAAAGCGTGTCTGAAAGATCAAACACGCTTAATATTTGGTGAAGATAAGATCTTATTTATTGTATTTAAAATCGTGGTCTTTTTTTATGTTCAACAAAGAGTGATAGATCAGACTAATCACATTATCTACATCTTCTTTATGGATCATTTCGACTGTTGTATGCATATAACGCAAAGGTAGTGAAATTAGTGCTGATGGTACACCACCATTTGAATAAGCAAAGGCATCAGTATCAGTTCCTGTAGAACGTGAGGAAGCCTGGCGCTGGAAAGGAATTTCATTTTTCTCAGCAGTCTCGATTAATAGTTTATTCAGGTTAGTTTGTACTGCTGGTGCATAGGAAACTACCGGACCTTTACCGCAGGCTAAATCTCCTTGTGTAATCTTATTGATCATCGGTGTGGAAGTATCGTGGGTTACATCAGTAACTATAGCAACATGTGGTTTAATCCTGTGTGCAATCATTTCTGCACCTCTCAGACCAATCTCTTCCTGTACAGAGTTCACAATATACAAAGCGAAAGGTAATTT
This sequence comes from Pedobacter cryoconitis, assembly GCF_014200605.1. GTDB lineage: Bacteria > Bacteroidota > Bacteroidia > Sphingobacteriales > Sphingobacteriaceae > Pedobacter > Pedobacter cryoconitis_B. The sequence goes on from NZ_JACHCE010000002.1 coordinate 791,809, forward strand.
CTGTTTGTTTTCTTTAAGTAAACGTGCTACCTCTGCAATCATAAATCCACCTGCACGGTTATCTAAAGCACGTCCTACATAGTAGCGATCGTTCAGAACCATAAATTCATCCTCGTAGGTAATGACGCAACCTACATGGACACCTAATGCTTCAACTTCTTCTTTAGTGGTACAACCGCAATCCAGAAAAATATTCTTTAAAGCAGGTGCTTCTTCTTTTTCTCCTGCACCACGTGTATGAATTGCAGGCCATCCGAAAACAGCTTTCACTAAACCTTTATCAGTATGAATATTTACACGTTTTGAAGGAGCGATCTGATGATCCGAACCACCATTTCTGATTACATAAATTAAACCGTCACTGGTGATATAGTTTACAAACCATGAAATTTCATCAGCATGTGCTTCTATGACTACTCTATATTCTGCTTTTGGATTAATAACGCCTACTGCTGTTCCGTAGTTATCGATAAAGCTTTCATCGATATAAGGCTTTAGATAGTCTAACCAAAGTTTTTGACCAGGGTATTCAAATCCTGTTGGGGATGGATTATTGATATATTCTTCAAAAAACTGAAGTGATTTCTTAGTTACGACAGATACATGTTTCTGCTTCTCGTCTTTCTTTTTAGCCATCTTTATATTTTTATGATAAACAAATATATAAAGATGACTTTAAGCATGACAGCATAAGTGGTTATTTTTTATTATAATGAGCTATTTCCCTATATCTGGCAGATTACCAGCGATATTGTAAACGTGTGGTAAAGACATCATCTCTGATATCTTTATTATAATCTGTTAATTGGGTAGGGGAGTTGATTACCCGTTCATTATAAACGGTAAGCTTTAGTCTTGAACTAAACAGATAAGTCATACCATAGCCGAGTGTCCTGAATTTAATATCGCCGGCAGTGGTATTATTGTTCAGCATCCCAATCTGACTTTCACTTATTTTACGATTAGGATCATAGACATCGTATGCAAGTAAAGCGCTGAATTTGCTTTGAAGGATTTGCTGTGTAAACCAGATATAATAGCCAGAAAAATTACGCAGATAAAGGTCTGTAGCGGGCTGAATAGAAAAACTCTGGCTGGCGAGCGTTCCACTTACTGTGCTTGAAGAGGCTACCCCTGGCTGTGTTCCTGCAACATATTCGGCTTTAAGACTAGTTGTCCCAAAAGTATTGTCATATTGGATCTGAATATTTCCACCATAATAATTTCTCTTTAAATTAGAGCCTTTTATTGAGGGATCAGTGTTTTTTGTGAACCCGTTTCCGTTATCTGAATAATAGGTATCCGTATTACTGCGGACCGAACCCTTATAAATTGAACCTCCGAAACCGATATGAAGTTTTTTATTGGCAAGACTATCAAATTTAAAAGATAGATTACCAATAACATCTTTTTTGGAGTCATAATCTCTGGCGAAAAGCCCGCTTCCATTAACAACTGCCAGATCCATATTAAGAAAGCTGAGTTCTTTAATAGGCTGGTAGGATAACATAGCTCCAATATCGCGTTCGCGTGGCATGATAGTTTGAAATACTCTTGCACGTTCGGGGAAATCTCTATAACCTGAAGAATATACAATTGAATAACCGAAGGGTCTGTTAAAAAGACCTGCTGTTAACTGAAACCTTCTGTTATCGGGTTGATGGAGCTGGATAAATGCATCCATTAATTGCACACCATTCTGGGTAGCATCAATCTGAAAAACTATGCTGGAATATTTATCTACGCGGTCGATTTTAAGACGGCCCCTCCGGATCATAAAACGGTTATCCGAGTTTTCTGCAAAGTCACCCCCGGAAAAAGACGAAATCCCTGGCGATTGTGCCATCTGAAATTGTGTCTGAAGATAACCGGTAATCTTAATGTCATGGATGTCATAAGAAGATGGGGCATTGTTACTTTGACTGAAGACTAACAGCGGATAGAAGAAAACCAGGGTTAGCAGACTTTTTTTCATAAATATTTGTTGTTTTTTAACAATAATGAAAATTCATAAGCTTTGAAAAGCTCATGCAGGTTTCATTAATTCATAGGTTTAGGAATTGCGAAAGTACAGTTATTGCTAAATTAATTCATCATGTATTCTGTAATTCTAAAAAGGCAATCTGATACCCAAAAACTTAATTACATTTTTTTTACATATTTTATTGATAAAAAGTGCTTCTTGGTATTACATTTGGAAACTAAAAAAGCTGAATACACACGGGATGTCCTTTTATAAATATCGATTACATATTGTTATAGCCTTCATAAGCATCTTCACTGTGAAGATGATTATTTCTGCTGCACCAGTATTTGTCGGTCATATGGATAAAAACACTATTAAAAGTGTTATTCTCCAATTGGAGCAGGAACATAGTTCTGATTGTGATTCAGGAAAGTCTTTACTTAAATTTATCGATTATAAACCGATTGATTTTCATAACACCTATACTTATGTACCGTTACTGGTAGATTTCGGAATCAGGAACTGTTATATTGATCACTTTAAACGGTACGTAAATCCTTATCATCCTTCGGTACCCACACCGCCGCCTAACTTTTCTTAATTTTTACAGATTATAACGGCTAAACCTATGGTTTAACCGCAATTAAATAATTATAAGTAATAATTAGCAGGAATGTTATGCAGAATGGAAACTCAATCTCCTCAAAGGTTGGATTGAAGAAATATATCTTAAAAAAGAATTTAAAGCGCGATTTCCCGGCAAGTATTGTCGTGTTTTTAGTGGCCCTGCCTTTGTGTCTGGGTATAGCCCTGGCTTCGGGCGCACCGCTGTTTGCGGGTATTGTGACAGGTGTAATTGGGGGAATAGTAGTCGCTAGTGTAAGCGGATCTCAATTAAGTGTAAGTGGTCCTGCTGCAGGTTTGACAGTTATTGTATTAGGTGCGATAGCTCATTTAGGCAGTTATCAGGTATTTTTACTGGCCGTAATGCTGGCTGGACTAATGCAGGTCATTCTTGGGTTTGTAAAAGCAGGAACAATCGGTAATTACTTCCCCTCCAGCGTAATTGAAGGGATGCTTGCTGCAATTGGACTGATACTGATACTTAAACAATTACCACATGCATTAGGTGTTGATACAGATTTTCTGGATGAAAATTTAAGCAATGGTCATATGTATAGTGTGGTTGGGGAAGCATTAAAACTACTCAATCCTGCTGCTATAATCATTACTGTGCTTTCTATTGCTATTCTGATCTTTTGGCCAAAATTCAAAAAGCTGAGTGTGGTACCTGCGCCGTTACTTGTTGTAATGTTAGGTATAGGGTTAAGCTTGTTTTTTCAGCAGACACAATTTGCTTTAAGAGCTGAGCAAATGGTTAGCATCCCTGTAGTAAATGGATGGACAGAGTTTTCCGGTTTGTTTACTATGCCTGACTTCTCGGCGATTCAGAATAAGGAAGTATGGATAGTTGCCTTAACAATTGCTGTTGTGGCAAGTTTAGAAACATTGCTGAGTATCGAGGCTGTAGATAAGATAGATCCTGTAAAAAGGGTTTCACCAACCAACAGAGAGCTAATTGCACAAGGAGTGGGAAATATGACAAGCGGTTTGCTTGGCGGATTACCAATGACCTCTGTAATTGTAAGAAGTTCTGCAAATGTGAATGCAGGTGGAAAAACTAAGATGTCTGCCATATTACATGGTTCCTGGTTATTATTATCTTTCCTTTTTATACCGGGACTGATCAATATGATTCCACTGGCCTGTCTGGCAGCAATTCTGCTGGTAACAGGATATAAACTGACAAGAATCAGTTTGTTTAAACATATGTACCATAAAGGCTGGGACCAGTTTGTTCCATTTTTTATAACGGTAATTGCCGTTTTATTGACTGATTTATTGAAAGGTGTGGCTATTGGTATGTTGTTATCAGTGTTTTATCTGCTTCGTACCAACATGCGTAATCCTTTCTTTTATAAAATTCAGGAAGAAGGAAATAAAAAAAATCTGAGAATTAAACTGTCTGAAGAAGTTTCGTTTCTGAACAAGGCAGCAATACAGGTTGTATTGACAAAAATCCCTCAGGAAACCAATGTAATTATTGATGGAAGCAACTCCAGATACATTCATCCGGATGTTTTGGAAACCATCTACAATTTTAAGCATAATGCTTATACAAAGGGGATTATCGTTACCTTAGTAGACATCAAAGAACATTATATAGTACCAAAAATAACTAACAAAATCATTGAAGATATTCATAAAATATAAATATTATGTGCGCAAAATTAGAATCTCATAACCACAATATAACTTACGAAGGATTATTACAGGGAAATAAAGACTGGGTAGCGTCTACTTTGGCTGAGGATCCAACCTTTTTCGACCGTTTATCAGCAGGACAGAAGCCACCGATTTTGTGGATAGGATGTTCAGATAGCAGGGTTCCTGCCAATCAGATCACCAATACCAATCCGGGAGACATTTTTGTTCATCGTAACATTGCAAATGTTGTAGTGCATACGGATATGAACATGTTAAGTGTATTGGATTATGCAGTAAACGTATTGGAAGTAGAGCATGTTATTGTTTGTGGACATTATGGCTGTGGTGGTGTTGCGGCAGCACTAGGTAATAAACAATTCGGAATTATTGATAACTGGCTTAGAAATATTAAAGATACTTATCGTTTGCACTACCATGAACTGGACAGGATCTCAAATGAGAAAAAACGTACAGACAGACTGGTAGAATTGAATGTAATAGAAGGTGTATTTAACCTGACAAAAACATCTATTGTTCAAAACAGATGGGGAAATGGTAAAAAACTAGGTATCCATGGCTGGGTTTATAGTCTGGAAACAGGATTGATTAAAGATTTGGGAGTAACTACAGAATCTAACGATCACATTTCTTCTGTATTTAAAATAGAAGGACTAACTAAGCCTAAAATAGAAGTGCAGGCTAAAACAACTACTGATCAGAAATAATTCAGCTATAAATAATAGTATAAAAAAGCCGGTATTAACCGGCTTTTTTTATGTTTTGATTATCCCATGAATGGGTAACGGTAATCCTTAGGCGGATCGAATGTTTCTTTGATTGTACGTGGAGAAGCCCAGCGTAATAAGTTAATCATTGAACCAGCTTTATCGTTAGTACCTGAACCTCTGGCACCGCCAAATGGCTGTTGACCAACTACAGCACCCGTACATTTATCATTGATATAGAAGTTACCAGCTGCATTACGTAGGGCATAAGATGCTTTTTCGATAGCATAACGGTCCTGAGCAATCACAGCACCAGTTAAAGCGTATGGAGAAGTGGTATCAATAATTTCTAAAACCTGATCAAAATCTGCATCATCATATACATATACACTTAAAACAGGTCCGAATAATTCTTCGCACATGGTTGTATATTTAGGATCATCAACTACTAAAACTGTAGGCTCAATAAAATAACCTTTAGATTTATCATAGTTTCCACCTGCAATGATTTCTACTCCCTTATCAGCTTTTGCCTGATCAATATATTTTGCCAGTTTAGTGAAAGAGCGGTCATCAATAACAGCATTGATGAAGTTACCGAAATCTTCAGTTCCACCCATTTTGAAGGTAGCAAGATCACGCAGCATCAGTTCTTTAATTTTTGGCCATAGACTTTTCGCGATGTAAGTTCTTGAAGCAGCAGAACATTTCTGTCCCTGATATTCAAAAGCACCACGTAAAATAGCTGTACTTGAAACCTCAGCATCCGCAGAACCGTGAACAAGAATAAAATCTTTACCGCCGGTTTCACCTACAATACGAGGATATGTTTTGTACTTGTGGATATTTGTACCTATCGTTTTCCAGATATTCTGGAATACAGCAGTAGAACCGGTAAAGTGAATACCAGCAAAGTCAGGACTGTTGAAAATAACTTCACCAGCTTCAGGGCCATCTACATAAACAAGGTTAATAACCCCGTCAGGTAAACCAGCTTCTCTGAAAATTTCCATTAATAAATTAGCTGCATAAACCTGAGTATCCGCAGGTTTCCAAACGACAACGTTGCCCATTAATGCTGCTGATGTTGGCAGGTTTGCCGCAATAGCAGTGAAGTTAAAAGGAGTCAAAGCAAAAACAAAACCTTCTAAAGGACGCTGTTCAACTCTGTTCCAAACACCTTTAGGTGATACAGGAGGTTGTTGTTTATAAATGTCAGCCATATAACTTACGTTGAAGCGTAAGAAATCTATCAGCTCACAAGCTGCATCAATTTCAGCCTGATAAGCATTTTTTGACTGGCCAAGCATTGTTGCCGCATTTAATTTATAGCGGTATGGGCCTGAAATTAACTCAGCGATCTTTAAAAATATAGCTGCACGTTGTTCCCATGGCAAGTTTTCCCATTGAGGCTTTGCTGCTAATGCCGCATCTATTGCCTGTTGTACATGAGTTTTGTCGCCTATGCTATATTGTGCTAAAACGTGTTGGTGATCGTGCGGTGGAGTAACTGTTCCTTTTTTATCAGTATGGACTGCTTTGCCACCGATATACATTGGGATGTCACCTTTTTTTGAACGTGCTTCAGTTAAAGCAGCTTTCAATAATTCACGTTCTTTACTTCCTGGTGCATAACCTAAAATAGGTTCGTTCTCAGGTGTTGGTACGTTAAAAAATCCTTTGAGCATGATATAATATTGTTGTTTGTACAAAGATAGTTTTTTATTTTATTGCCTGTCAATCCATTCTACTATATGATATTCTTCTAACAGACAATAGGGCGGCAGAAAATAATTCTTATTTTTGAGGAACTGTTTAAATTTAGCTGATAGCTTTAAGCAGCTTCCATAACATGATAAAATACGCCCGGTTACTATTACTGCCCTTTTCTGTGATCTATGGTATAGTGATTATTTTTAGAAATAAACTCTATGACCTGGGGTTTTTCAAATCCACAAAATTTGATATACCAGTTATATGTGTAGGAAACCTGGTGGTTGGCGGTTCAGGAAAAAGTCCAGTTACTGAATATCTTGTGCATTTGCTGGCTGATTATAAAATTGCAATTTTAAGCAGGGGATATGGACGTGATACCAAAGGCTTCTTATATGCAGACCAGACTTCTACAGCAAAGTCAATAGGTGATGAGCCTTTGCAATTTTATCATAAATTTCCGCAAGTAACAGTTGCCGTTTGTGAAGACAGAGTTAAGGGAATAAAGCAGCTGAAAGATGCACATGATGTGATTATACTGGATGATGCTTTCCAGCATAGAAGGTTAAGCCCGGGTTTTAGTATTCTTCTTTTTGAATTTCAAAAACTATTAGAGACACAGTTTCTGCTGCCCGCCGGAAATATGAGAGAACCTTTCCGGGGTTATAAACGGGCAGATCTTTTGCTGGTTACAAAATCGCCCTGGCAAATAAGTGAACTGCAAAAAGAGCAGTGTAGCAGTCACTTTAATAAATCAGCAGTTTCTAATCAGCTTTTCTTCTCTTCTATACACTATAAAGATTTGCAGAGTCTTTTCAGTTCAGCTACGCTTAATATTGAAGATCTGAAAAATAAAAAAATCTTTTTACTGACAGGAATAGCCAATCCAAAACCCTTGTTTGACTATCTATTGCAGTTTTCTCCAGCTATTGAGCATCACGATTATCCGGACCATCATTCATTCAGTTCGGGAAATTTGAGTAAATTGGTAAAAGCCTATATTCAGGATCAGGCGAAAGAAAAAATTATTATCACAACAGAAAAGGATGCGCAGCGTTTATTTGATGTTACAATCAAAGAATTACTGTTAAATTTGCCTGTATTTTATTTGCCTATCAATATAAATATTGAGGCAGACTGTAAAAAAACATTTGACCAAAAGATACTAAAATATGTTTCAGACACTACACGAGACCGTTGAATATATAAAACTAAAATGTGATAATTTCCAGCCGGAAATAGGAATAGTACTTGGAACCGGATTAGGCGGACTTGTAAATGAGATTGAAGTAGAATTTAGTCTGATGTATTCTAATATTCCCAATTTTCCGATTTCGACTTTAGAGTTTCATTCAGGAAAATTGATTTTTGGAAAGCTAAATGGTAAAAAGGTAATTGCTATGCAAGGCAGATTACATTACTACGAAGGATATTCTATGCAGCAGATTACTTTTCCGATAAGAGTAATGAAAGCGCTGGGTATTCAGCATTTGTTTATTTCAAATGCAGCGGGTTCTTTGAATGCTGATTTTAAGAAAGGCGATCTGATGATTATCAATGATCATATCAATTTGCAGCCCGAAAGCCCGTTACGTGGAAGAAATGATGCTGATATGGGACCAAGATTCCCTGATATGAGTCAGCCTTATCAAAAAGATTTTATCAAACGTGCCCTGGAAATCGCAAAAGAAGAAAAAATCACCTGTCATCAGGGAGTTTATGTTTCTGTGACAGGCCCTAACCTGGAAACAAAAGCAGAATACAACTATTTACGTATTATTGGTGGTGACGCAGTAGGGATGAGTACTGTTCCGGAAGTCATTGTTGCCAATCATATGAGTATTCCTGTTTTTGCAATTTCAGTATTGACCGATGAAGGATTTACAGATGTGCTTGCTCCGGTAAGCCTGGAAGAAATTGTAGAAACAGCAAGAACTGCTGAGCCTAAAATGACAAAAATATTAAGCCAGTTAATTCTTTCTTTATAATGCGTAAAACCATTGTTTTATTTCTTTTGAGCTGTCTCTTTTTCGGGGCGAAGCAAGCTATTGCTCAGGATTTGAAGACTTCTGTGAATCAAAATAAAGAATTGGATTCCTTAAGAAGTAAACTTGAAAATAGTAAGGATTCGGTTGTTTTTACCTCCAGGTTTGTTCGTTATACAACGCTGCAGCTCACTAAAGATAGTATTCAGACATTGGCGCTGGATACCAGTTTAAGGGGAATGCAGAATTTCAGTCCTATAGCACAGCCCAGAAGGCCGACGCTCAATACCGGAAATATCGGGTTAGCTGCTAAAGATCTGTTATTTGTACCTTCAAAGACAATTGGCTTTGATCCTGGATTTCATTCACTGGACTGGTATGCCCTTGGAAATAATGATATCAAATATTATCAGGCAAGGACACCATTCAGTAATCTTTATTTTGCAGGGCAATATAGCGGAGAAGGGGAGCAGATCTTTAAAGTTATGCACACGCAGAATATTAAGAAAAACTTAAACGTAGGTGCAAGTTATAACCGGATCGGGGCTAATGGATTTTATCCCAGACAAAGGGGAGATGTGCTGAACGGTACTTTTTTCAGTTGGTATACTTCGCCAAATAAAAGATACGCACTTTATGCAAATGCTATCTTTAATACCTTGAAAGCTTTTGAAAACGGATCGATTGTAAATGACGATATCTTCGGGAATAATCAATTGTCTATAGACAGGATGTCTCAGAGTGTCAGGTTATCTGCTTCGAGGCAAATCTACAGAAAGAACACCTTTTTCCTGAAACAAACTTATTTTGTAGGTCGTATTGATACTCTGGATCAGGAAATCAGTAAAAAGATTCTGCCTACCAATAAGATCTCTTATACAATAAAATATGATAAGGATTCTTATGCTTTCCAAAAGAATGAATCGGATGATCATACCGTATTGCCGGCAGGGATGCGCGATCTTACTTATACCAATGACAGTACTTCGGTAAAGCATATCCAGAATGAATTTATTTATAGTTTCTTTCTTCGGGGGAAATCCAGTTCAGTAATCAAAAATGAGTTAAAGCTGGATGCGGGAATACGTCATGATTTCTATAATTACTCCCAAATGGTTGGTGTATTGCCTACTACCACTACCAATACCAATACTGATGATAAAGGAGTAGTTACTACGACTACAACTACTATTAATAACAAGTACTTTTCTAATTATACAAAATCATTTCAAAACGTTACCCTTTTAGGCTCTGCAGGTTACAGGTTTAGTAACCGGATAGATCTGAACGTTGATGTACAGCAAATATTTCAGGGCAGACAGGCAGGAGATTTTATGTATGAAGCTAAAAGCAATGTGCTGGTTAGTCATAACCTGGGCAGGATAGTTTTAGGGGCTTATTTACAGAATAAATCACCAGAAGAGATTTATGATACCCATTACGGAAATCATTTTGGGTGGACCAATAGTACTGTCGATCCTAAGTACGTGGATTATAGAAACACTCCTGCTGTTATTGCTAGTAAGGCTGATTCCAATATATTTATCATTAGTCCGTTCAACAGAACAAAAACTGTAAACCTGTCCTTTAAATATATCAATGATAAACTCGGATTGGATGTTGGTGCAGAATACTATATGATTAATAACTATTTGTATTTTTTGCAGGGAAATACGACAGTTGATTCGCTTACGATCAGACCAATGCAGGAGTCAAAAAGTATTAGTGTATTAAAGCTGACTTTAGGGAAGAAATTTACTTATGGCAGGTTTAATCTTGACAGTTATATTGTTTATCAAAAGACAAGCAGACAAGATATTATGCCAATGCCCGATTTTTATACTTTTAACAGTCTGTACATGAAAGCAACTGTTTTTAAAGTATTAAAGACTGAATTTGGGTTTGACGTAAGATATAATTCAAAATATGTGAATTACTCCTATTCGCCAGCAGTCAGCCAGTTTTATATCCGGCAGTCGGCTCCGGATGCGAAGATCCAGTATAAGCCAGTTAAATTTGATAGCTATCCTATTGTAGATCTTTGGGTAAGAGCGAGCTTAAGAAAAGCAAATATCTTCCTTAAATACGAATACGTTAACCAGGGGCTCCAGTCTAAAGGATATTATACTGTCAACAGATATCCAATGCCGGATAAATTATTCAAGATTGGACTGAGCTGGAATTTCTACGACTAAGCATCAGGTTTTCTGATGTTTTTTCTTAGCTGCCGGAAATAATACATTATTCAGAATCAAACGATATCCAGGTGAATTAGGATGCAGATTTAAATCAGTGGGAGGGTCACCCACTGCATGCTGATAATCTTCAGGGTCGTGGCCACCATAAAAAGTGAACTGTCCTTTTCCAATATCCCCATGCAGGTAACGGACTTCAGAAACTCCTTTATTCTCACCTAAAACAATGATATTAGGTTTAACAAGACTTTTTCTGAAAGCTGTTGTCTGGCCCATAAATCCTTTAATCACCCGGTCATGGTCCTGTGTTAACATGGTTGGCACAAGATCTGATTTAGCTGAAAATTCAAATAAAGTGAAGTAATCATTCTGTTGTGTCAGGGTTCTGGTTTGGGTGACATCAATATCAGAAAACTCGTAATTTGCAGGATTAGGATCTAATTTAAAGTCTTTAAAAGCAAGGGTCTTATTATAATCAAGCTTTGACTGTGCATTCGGATCAATCGCATCTCCATCAAACATGCTTGCGCAGATATCCACTCCATCTGCCGATAAAGCAATATCAAAACTATCAGTGGCAGAGCACATCGCGAAAAGGAAACCACCACCAGCACAGAACTCCGTCATTTTCTTAGCTACAGCAAGTTTCATTTGAGATACTTTGCTGAATCCATTTCTTTTTGCTGTTGCCTCCTGTGTTTTTACGTCTTCTCTATACCAGGTGGCATTCTGAAAAGCACTCCAGAAACGGCCATACTGTCCGGTGAAATCTTCATGATGCAAATGCAGCCAGTCATAGCCACTTAGTTTATCTTTTAATACTTCATCATCATATACAATATCATAAGGGATTTCTGCATAGGTAAGCACCATCGTTACCGCATCATCCCAGGGCAATTTACTTTTTGGAGAATAGACAGCGATTTTTGGAGCTTTTTCGAGTTTAACCATTTCCATGTTGACCGATGGGTCACTGATTTCATTGAGCAGGGTAGTCACCTTACCATCAGCCAGTACCTGAAAAGAAACTCCCCTTGTTTTACACTCATCTTCGACAAGCTTACTGTATTTAATCAAAAAGCTACCTCCACGATAGTTTAAGAGCCAGCTTACCTCTGCATTTTGTTTGATGCTCCAATAAGCAATGCCATAAGCCTTGAGATGATTTTTCTGATCCTCATCCATATAAATCAGAATTGATGAGGCTTTTACCGCCAGTGTTAAAGTTAGAAATAACAGGAGAAAAAAACTCTTTTTTAAAATCATAAGCAGAACAGATCAGGTACGAATCTAAACTTTTAAACAAGCTCTAAGGGCGTAATTGAAATTTTTATTACTAATAAACGTTAAAATGAATCATTATATATACATTTATAGGTTGGATGGTTTTTTAAACCTTTAGTTTATCTAGTCATTTCAATTTACTAAATTTGACCATTACAAAAAAGGAATATGAGCAAAGCAATAATAAAAACAGAAAAAGGCGACATGACTGTCGAGTTTTATGACAATGATGCCCCTAACACAGTTGCGAACTTTAAAAAATTAGCAAATGAGGGGTTTTATGATGGAATTACTTTTCACCGTGTAATTCCTGATTTCGTAGTACAGGCAGGATGCCCGAATTCCAAAGATGCAGCTACAGCTCATTTAGCTGGAACTGGTGGTCCTGGTTATAAGATTGACTGTGAACTTGATGGTGGAAACCAACATCATGAGCGTGGTGTATTATCTATGGCACATGCAGGTAGAAATACAGGTGGTTCACAATTTTTCATTTGCCACAGCAGATCAAATACTGCACATTTAGACAGAAACCATACTTGTTTTGGTAAAGTTGTTGAAAATGTAGACATTGTTGACAGCATCAAGCAAGGAGACAGAATTTTAGGTATAGAAGTGATAGAAGATTAAGATATGAATTTAAGAGGAATTGTAGCCGTATCTGGCAGACCAGGTTTATTTAAACTTGTTGGACAAAATAAAGCAGGTTATGTACTGGAAGGCTTAGATGCTCAAAAGGTTAAAATTGTAACTAGTATCTCTTCTACTAAACTGGCTTCATTAGAAGATATTACTATCTACGGTGAAGATGAAGATTTAAAGCTGATTGATGTTTTAGCAAATATTGCTGTATTAAAAGGTGAAGTTGCTGATGCGAAAGCTGATGCAGCAGTTTTAAGAGCATTATTCGTTGAGGTTGCACCTACACACGATCAGGAAAAGGTTTATACTTCAGATATGAAGAAAATCGTTACCTGGTACCACTTATTAAAGGATCTTCCTTTGTTTACAGAAGCTGCTCCTGGAGCTGTAGAAGGTGTTGAGGCGGTAAAGGCAGCAGAAGATAAGAAAGTTAAGGCTACGCCTAAACCTTCAAATGCTAAAGCTCCTGTTAAAACATCTCAGCCGGCTAAGAAAGCTAACATGACAAGTAAAAAAGGGGTTTAATACTCTCCTTTTAATTACCCATAAAAAAACCGGATGTTTATCATCCGGTTTTTTTATGGGTAAGAATTCCTGTGTTAAGCATTACAAATAATATACGATGAGCAGAAATGCGATAATTGAAACTATAATAGCAATCGCAAAAGTCAGGCGGTTATCTGTTCTGCTTCTGAATCTGTATTTTCTTTTAAAATCTCCTGGTTGCATAAAATTCCTTTCTTTTTAATAGGTTATTATAATGATGCATAAAGCAAAATATTCCATAATACTCATTTGAATAAATATGGATTTTTATTCGTGGTGATAAGGCTCTCCCTTTAAGATACTGAATGCCCTGTACAGTTGTTCCACAAAAAACAGGCGGACCATCTGATGAGAAAAAGTCATATCTGATAAAGATATACTTCCGTTTGCTCTTTTATACACACTTTCATCAAAACCATAAGGTCCTCCAATAACAAAAATCATATGCTGAACACTTCCTATCATTTGTTTATTTAAATAGTTTGCGAACTGGACAGAAGTATATTTTTTCCCTTTTTCGTCCATTAAAATGACAGTATCGAGATTGCTGACCTGTTTTAGAATCAGTTCAGCTTCTTTAGTTTTTTGCTGTGCTTCTGTTAAGTTCTTGGTATTCTTGACATCAGGGATCACAACCAGGCTAAACCCAATATAGTGCTTTAACCGGTTAAGATATTTTTCTATGCCTTCAATCAGATACTTGTCTTCAGTTTTTCCAACAACGAGTAAAGTTATTTTCATTCAATATTAATCTGCTAGTATAGTAATTCCTATATTTAGAAACGCCGGGACAAGGAGGCTGTTTGGATTTGTATGATCAGGAATATATCATTAAGATCTAAACAACAGCCAAAATCTTAGCGCTTTTAATAATTATAGGATTCAAAGATATGGTAAAATCTAAAGATAGTATTTTAAAGGACTATCAAAATAACGTTGCAATTCAGGAAACACAAATTAAAGAACTGCATAAAACCCTTAATAACATCTCTTTATCCAGATTAGGTCTGTTTATTATCGAAATACTTTTAGTCAGCATTACTATTTATTTTGGTTATCACTGGGTAACCGGCCTGCTGATGTGCCTGCCTGTCTTATGTTTTATGGTTATTGTGAAACGCCAGAGCGCTAAAGAAAATGAACTTAATTATGCAGAGAAACTACTCTTTGTATTTCAGAATGAAGTAAACCTGATCGTTACCGGTAAAAATAAATATAAAGAAGGTAAACATTTTGAAGACGAATATCATCCATATTCATCAGATCTTGATATTTACGGACATTCCTCTTTATATGCATTTATCAACCGTTCAAACACTGTGAACGGTATGAAGCTGCTTGCTGACAGCTTGAGTAAACCAGGCAATCCAGAGACAATTATTGAACGTCAGGAAGCAATTGCAGAGCTGACCAGGAATATTGACCGTACTTTCCATTTCAGGGCGGGGCTTCAAAATCATAAACCTGAACAGCTGGAAATTATTGCCTATAAACTGGAGCATCAGCTGCCGGAACAACTGAAATTTACGCACAAGCCTCTTTTGAAGATTTATACAGCAATTGCACCTTTTCTATCTGCCGGATTTATTCTGCCGGGCATATTATATGGTGGTGTATATTGGGAAGTATTAGGACTTTATGCACTGATCAATGTAATTTTAAACTTTGCTTATCGTCATGAGATTGGTAAAATATACATGGGATTCAGTAGAAGTGCAAGTTTGCTTAGTGCGATTTCAGGAACTGTAAAGTGGACAGAAGAGTTAAAATGGGAGAGCAAATATATTCAGCGGTTCTCTGCAGAAATAAAGAGTGAAACACCTTTAAGTACACAAATTAAAGAGCTGTCTGGCATTATCAATGCATTCGATGTAAGGCTGAACGTTTTGTTAATGATTATGTTTAACATATTCCTTTTGTGGGATTTCAGATGCTCCATCAGACTTGATCAATGGTTTATCAAATCTTCGAATCAGCTGATCAGAGGATTATATACCATTAGTCAGTTTGAAGAATTGATATCTTTTGCCACATTCAATCATAATGAACCGGATTTTACATTCCCGGTTATCTCAGACACTTTTCATTTCGGGGCCAAAGAGTTGGGGCATCCACTGATTACAGAAAATAAGCGGGTTGTCAATACTTATAGTTTTAATAGTCTGCCAACTGTTGATATTGTAACCGGATCAAATATGGCCGGTAAGAGCACCTTTTTACGCACGGCCGGTATAAATATGGTCCTGGCTTTTGCCGGGGCTCCTGTATGCGCTAAATACATGAAGGTGTCGATCTTCGAAATCCTTACGTATATGAGGATTAAAGATTCATTGAATGATCAGACCTCAACATTCAAAGCAGAGCTCAACAGATTAAAAATGATTCTTGAAGGCGTAACCACATTATCTTATCCTTTAGTACTGATTGATGAAATGCTGAGAGGAACAAACAGTAAAGATAAATACCTGGGATCAAAGGTTTTTATCCAGCAAATGATCCTTAAAAAAACGCCAACGCTCTTTGCTACACATGATCTTCAGTTATCAGAAATGATTGAAAAGTACGCAAAGGAAGTAAGAAATTATCATTTTGATATTCAGTTGTCAGAAGGAGAGATGAATTTTGATTACAAACTTAAAGATGGAGCCTGTAAAACTTTTAATGCAGCGCTGCTGTTGAAAGAGATAGGTTTGAGTTTCAATCCTGATGAATCAGACTCCCGGTAAGCTGCTGGATTTTAATCAGACTATAACTTTACTGTAAACATAACATGAAGTTAACATCAAATTCTCATATTGCCTGTTATAGAATTCAGATATGATTAAAGCATCCGACTTTGGTGACGATTTTTCGTGGGGCGTGGCTACTGCCGCTTTACAGATTGAAGGTGCAGCAGATATGTATGGTAAGGGCCCATCTATATGGGATACCTTTTCTAAAAGATCTGGTAAGATTAAAAAAGGGCATAATCCGGCTATGGCCTGTGATTTCTATCATCGGTATAACGAAGATATTGCACTGGTTAAATTGCTTGGATTTTCTGTATTCAGGTTTTCAATCTCCTGGCCAAGGATACTTCCTTACGGTAAAGGCATTGTTAACGATGAAGGAATCAGGTTTTATCATAACGTGATCGATGAATGTCTGGAACAGGGGATCACACCTTACATTACCTTATACCACTGGGATCTGCCAGAAATACTGGAAGAAGAAGGGGGCTGGACGGCATTTTCAGTTAATATGGCATTTAATGCTTTTGTTACACTTTGTGCTCAGACCTATGGAGATAAAGTAAAAAACTGGATCGTGCTGAATGAACCTTTTGGTTTTACTTCTCTGGGTTATATGCTTGGCGTACATGCACCAGGTAAAACCGGATTAACCAATTTCTTTTCTGCAGTTCATCATACTGCTATTGCTCAGGCCGACGGAGGACGTATCTTACGTGCAGAAGTTTCTAATGCAAATATCGGGACTACCTACTCCTGTTCAGAAATTATTCCCTATACGCAGAGCGATGCTGATATTCTGGCGGCCTCACGTGTAGATTGTCTGATGAACAGGCTATTTATAGAACCTGCATTAGGAATGGGTTATCCGGGGCAGGAATGGGAGGTCATGGAAAAATTTGCGATTTCACACTCTACCTGGAGACATACAGAGCGGTTAACATTTGACTTTGATTTTATCGGTTTACAGAATTATTTTCCACTAACCATAAAGTACAATGCTTTTATACCAGTGGTACAGGCCTGGGAGGTGAAAGCTAAAAACAGAAAGAAACCCTATACCGCTATGGGCTGGGAAATTAACGGAGACAGTTTTTATAATATTATTAAACAGTTTGCTTCCTATCCCAATATCAAAAACCTGATCATTACAGAAAATGGGGCAGCCTTTCATGATAAGCTGGCAGGTGGTGCAGTAGATGATACTGAGCGTATAGAATATTTCAGGCTCTATCTTTTAGCAGTATTAAGAGCCAAAAAAGAGGGGATTAATATCACAGGATATATGGCATGGACACTGCTCGATAATTTTGAATGGGCAGAAGGATTTAATGCCAGGTTTGGTTTAGTACACAACGATTTCAAGACGCAGCAGCGAACCATAAAATCATCAGGATACTGGTGGCAGGAGTTTTTGAAGAAATAAGCCCCAAAATAAAGGCATAAAAAAAACTCCCGTTTTAAAGCGGGAGTTTTTTTATAAATTATAAAACTATAATTAAGCCTGAGCTACTTGTTTACGGATAATATTCAATGCACCACCGGCTTTGAACCAGTCGATCTGCTGTGCATTATAACTATGGTTAACTTTAAACTCTTCTTTCGTTCCGTCAGCATGGTTTAATACCACTGTTAAAGGTACATCAGGAGTGAAAGTTGTTAATCCAACGATATCAATTACATCATCTTCGCGGATTTTATCATAGTCTTCCTTGTTAGCAAATGTCAAACCTAACATTCCCTGTTTTTTCAGGTTTGTTTCGTGGATACGTGCAAATGATTTCACCAATACTACACGAACACCAAGGTGACGGGGCTCCATTGCAGCATGCTCACGTGAAGAACCTTCACCGTAGTTTTCATCTCCAACTACAATCGTTCCGATATGATCTGCTTTATAAGCACGTTGTGTTGCTGGAACAGGGCCATATTCACCAGTTAACAAGTTTTTAACCGTATCAGTTTTATCATTGAAATAATTCACTGCACCGATCAGCATATTATTAGAGATATTATCCAGGTGACCACGGAATTTCAACCATGGGCCAGCCATAGAAATATGGTCAGTTGTACATTTTCCTTTTGCTTTGATCAGTAATCTTAAACCTTTAAGGTCTGTACCTTCCCATGGAGTAAAAGGATCAAGCAATTGCAGCCTGTGAGAAGTTGGAGATACTAAAATCTGAACACCACTTCCATCAGCTGCTGGTTCCTGATAACCTGCGTCATCAACAGCAAAACCTCTTGGAGGCAATTCAAATCCTGTAGGCTCGTCAAGTTTTACCTGCTCACCATTTGCATTGGTTAAAGTATCTGTCAGCGGGTTGAAGCTTAAGTCACCTGCAATAGCTAAAGCTGTTACTAATTCCGGAGAACCAACAAAAGCAAAAGTGTTCGGGTTACCATCAGCACGTTTCGCAAAGTTACGGTTGAAAGAGTGAACGATAGTGTTTTTCTCTTGTTTCTCCGAACCTACTCTGTCCCACATTCCAATACAAGGTCCGCAGGCATTTGTAAATACTTTAGCGCCGATTTGTTTGAACACATCAATAAATCCATCACGTTGTATCGTGAAACGGATTTGCTCAGATCCAGGGTTAATACAATATTCAGATTTAGCCGTTAAGCCTTTTTCTGCAACTTGTTTTGCAACACTTACTGCTCTTGAAATATCTTCGTAAGAAGAGTTAGTACAAGATCCGATCAAACCAACGTCGATTTTCATCGGCCATCCGTTAGCTAAAGCAACCTCTTTCATTTTTGAAATAGGAGTTGCTAAATCCGGAGTAAAAGGACCGTTCAGATAAGGCTCAAGTGTAGATAAGTCAATTTCAATTACCTGATCAAAATATTTAGCAGGATCAGCATAAACTTCAGCGTCACCAGTTAAATGTTCTTTCACAGCATTGGCAGCATCAGCAACATCAGCTCTGTTTGTAGCACGTAAATAACGTTCCATGCTTTCATCATAACCGAATGTCGAAGTTGTAGCACCGATTTCAGCACCCATATTACAGATGGTACCTTTACCAGTACAACTCATATTAGTTGCACCTTCACCAAAATATTCAACAATAGCGCCAGTACCACCTTTTACAGTAAGGATACCAGCTACTTTTAAGATCACGTCTTTAGGTGAAGTCCAGCCGCTTAATTTACCGGTTAACTTGACACCAATTAATTTAGGAAATTTAAGTTCCCATGGTAAACCTGCCATTACATCACAGGCATCAGCTCCACCAACACCAATCGCAACCATACCTAAACCACCAGCATTTACTGTGTGTGAGTCGGTTCCGATCATCATTCCACCTGGAAAAGCATAGTTTTCCAATACCACCTGGTGAATAATACCTGCACCTGGTTTCCAGAAACCAATACCGTATTTATTTGATACCGAAGCAAGGAAATCAAATACTTCTTTACTTTCTGTATTTGCAGCAGGAAGATCTTGCTCTGCACCTAGTTTTGCAGTAATCAGGTGATCACAGTGTACCGTTGAAGGCACAGCAACTTTCGGTCTGCCAGCCTGCATAAACTGCAATAACGCCATTTGCGCTGTTGCATCCTGCATAGCTACACGGTCAGGAGCAAAATCTACATAATCAGTACCCCTTACATAGGAGGTATTTGTATTTTCATCCCAAAGGTGGGTGTATAAGATTTTTTCTGAGAGTGTTAAAGGTCTGCCTACTAATTTACGGGCCGCCTCAACTCGGGGACCAAAGTTTGCATACACCTTTTTGATCATTTCTATATCAAAAGCCATTGATAATATGTGTTAAAAGGTAATATAATTTAAATTATTTGTAGCGAATTTACAAAAAAAAACAGGGTCAGAGTAACCTATATAAGTTCATTATATTATTTATACATGTTCTAAATAAAATAAATGCTCTTCTTCTATTCAATTCAGCAGCAGGCTGTCCATAAATGAACGATATCGTTCATTTATGGACAGGTGTTTTTAGACATCATGCTTCCAGAAGAGGACAGGGCGTATAAAAACACCTGTTTTGCTTTTGGCCTGAACTTCGATAAAGGGTATTAAAAAAATTAAAGCGTATGGAACTTATAACCCTGAGCGGTTAAATATTTTAAGGCAGCTGGTAAAGCAAACTTTAATCTGTCAAATGCTTTCAGACTATCATGGAATACAATTATAGATCCATTCCTTGTGTTTTTGATCACATTCTCATAGCATTTTTCAGGAGAAAGATTAAGATCAAAGTCTCCGCTCAGCACATCCCACATAATCAGATTAAGCTGTGGGTTAATTTTGCGGATTTCTTTAATCTGAGATTTTTTTATTCGTCCGTATGGCGGACGAAAAAGATCTGTTTTCGTTAATTTCTGGCAGTCCAGGAAATTTTGAACATAGGTCTTATTCTCAGTTTTCCAGCCTTTTAAGTGGTTGAAAGTGTGATTTCCGATAGCATGACCTTCATTTTTAACCTGTTCAAAAATTTCAGCATGTTTGTTTATATTGTCACCAATACAGAAGAAAGTCGCCTTGCAATTGAAACTTTTTAAAGTATTTAAAACAAACTCTGTAACAACAGGTATAGGTCCGTCGTCAAAGGTTAAATAGACGACTTTGTCATGCCTGCTTTTGTTCCAGACTAAAGATGAATAATACCATTTTAATAAAAGAGGTGATTTAACCAGATACATTGACCAAATGTAAGAAATTACAAGTGGTTGTAAAGAAATTGATAAAATCGATAAGTTGTTTATTTAAGAAAAATATAAAACCAATGAAAATGTTTACTAATAATACGATGTTCTCAAAATTAGCTTTTGCCGTTACTTTTAGTTTGGTAACGATAGGTATGTCTGCTAACCTGCATGCGCAGGAGACGCTTACCATTCAGGATGCTATTGACCGCATGCTGGAGAATAACCTGAATATTAAGCAGTCTTCACTTAACGTGTCAACTGCAGCGGTGAACCTGGAGCAGTCGAAAGCGGCCCTTTACCCAAGCGTGAGTACAGGTGTAAATAATAACTTTAACTATGGACGTAGTCTGAATCCGGCAACCAATCAGCTGATCACTCAGAATTTTTATCAGGGAGATGGTAATCTTACTGCTTCAGTAGATGTCTTTGGAGGTTTTGCAAAAGTCAACCAGATTAAGCAGAATAAAATCTTATTGGCTGCAGGGAACAGCAATCTGGATAAGATGAAAAATGATCTTATTTTACAGGTGGTTACTGCTTATTTTCAAGTGATATTTAATACTGACTTATTAAAAGCATCTAAAGAACAACTATTAGTTGCGCTGGAAACAGAGCGACGTGAACAGTCTTTATTAGATGCAGGAAATAAAACCCTGGCTGACATTTCTCAGGCAAAGGCTCAGGCAGCTACAGCAGAACTTAATGTCACTAATGCCCAAAACCAATTGACTATTTCTTATCTGACGCTTTCACAGTTAATGGAAATGCAGCCGGATGCTCAGAATTATACAGTGGTTAAGCCAACGATTAAAGATATTGCAGAAGCACAGAAGGTATACGATGCCAATGATGTTTATAATACATCTCTTTCATTTTTTCCGGATATCAAGCTGGCTCAGTTAAACAGAGAAGCAGCCGAAAAAGGTGTCGATGTGGCTAAGGGAAGTCTTTATCCAAAGCTTTCACTGGGCGGCGCGATAGGGTCACAATATTCTTATTCTATAGGTCAGAAATCACCATTGCTTACTCCTGATGCACATTTTAATGATCAGATAAGTAATAATTTTTATCAGGGCATTCAGGTCTCTTTAAAGTTCCCTATTTTCAATGGTCTTACTGCAAGGTCAAATGTGAAAAGAGCAAGGATCTCTTACGAAACCAGTAAAGTAAGTGAGCAGCTGGCCAAGAACAATTTAAATAAAGTAATCGCTCAGGCAGTAGCCGATTTAAGGGCCGCTGACAGCAGATATAAATCAAATGAAAAAACCTTTAATGCGCAAAAAGATGCTTTCAATGTAATTGAACAGCGTTATGCTGTAGGATTGGTAAATTCATTAGATTATAATACTTCAAGAACAAATAGAAACAAAGCAGAAGTTGATTTTATACAGTCAAAATATGATTTACTGTTTAAATCAAAAGTTATAGATTATTATTTAGGAAAACAGATAGCCTTTTAATTAAGCCCGCAATACTCAAAAATAAAAAAGAAAGAAATGAAACTAAAACACATACTCATCGCAGTAGGGGCGCTGGTCGTCTTACTAGTTATCGGAGCCATGACCGGAGTAATAGGCGGTGATAAAGCTGAAAAAGTTACTTTAGAAAAAGCTACAGTCAGAAAAATTGTTGAAACAGTTACTGCAAGTGGTAAAATTAAACCAGAAACGGAAGTTAAAGTGAGTTCCGAGGTATCCGGTGAGGTTGTTGAATTGCGCGTTAAAGAAGGTGATGTAGTTAAAAAGGGACAACTTTTATTCAGGATCAGACCTGATGTATTGAAGTCTGGTTTAGACAGGGCGAGTGCATCTTATAGCGCACAGCGTGCAACTGTTGGTTCATCCGAAGAGCAGTTAAAACAATCTCAGGCCAATTTTGTAAACCAGGAGGCAATTTTCAAACGTAATGTGGAGCTATTCAAGAAGAAAGTAATTTCACTGGCAGAATATGATGCTGCTAAAGCAGCTTTTGTGACTGGCAGGACTAATCTTGAGGCTGCAAAACAGGCTGTTGTTGCTGCAAAATATAATCTTGCACAAATGAGTGCAGGTGTGCAGGAAGCGAGTGCTAACCTGGCAAAAGCAACCGTATTCTCACCAGTTGACGGGGTTATCTCTAAATTATCAGTAGAACTTGGAGACAGGATTTTAGGTACTGCACAATTTGCAGGTACAGAGCTGATGAGAATTTCCAACCTGAATTCTATGGAAGTAAACGTTGATGTGAATGAGAATGATATTAACCGTGTAAACGTAGGTGATAGTGCAGCAATCCAGGTAGATGCATTTGATGATAAGAAATTCAAAGGAGTTGTTACTGAAATAGCAAGTTCTTCGAAAGACATCGCTGTGGCAGCTACAACGGTTGACCAGGTGACTAATTTTGTTGTAAAGGTTCGTATTTCAGCAGATTCATATAATGGGGTTAAAGGTGGTGCAAAAGATCTTCCTTCACCTTTCAGACCGGGATTGTCAGCTACCGTTGATATTCAAAGTTCTTCTGTGAAAAGTTTGTCAGTTCCTATTATGGCCATATTTGTTGAAGGGCTTAAAAAAGATGCTGCTAAAGAAGACAAAGGGGATGAAGATCCGGCGGCAGATAAACAGAAAAGTAAACTGACAGATAAAGCAGTTAAGCAATATCTATATACCTATGCTGATGGTAAAGTGAAAAAAGTTGAGGTGACAACCGGTATTCAGGATGATAAATATATCCAGATTAAAGGTGGTCTGAAAGAAGGGACAGAGATTGTAAGCGGTCCATATTCAACTGTTCAGAACAAACTGAAGGACGGTATGAAAGTAGAAAAAGACGTTAAAGATCAGTCAGTTTCCAAATCAGCTAAGAAGTAAAACAAGCTGTTCGCAATAAATTAAGTAATTTGTCCCGGTTTAAAACATTAAGCCGGGATTTTTTATTTATATATCATGATACCAAAAGTCGCAATGATTGGTGGCGGTAGTTGGGCAACTGCTGTCATAAAAATGCTTTCAGATAATCTTACAGAAAAAGAGATCTATTGGTGGCTGCGTGATACCGCATCTATTGCACACCTTAAGCAATACAAACACAATCCAAAATACCTGAGTTCAGTAGAGCTGAGAATACCAGAAGATAATATCTCCAGTGACATCACTCATATTATTAAACAAGCCGATTATGTAATTCTGAATGTTCCAGCGGCTTTTTTAAAAGAAACTTTGCGGGGCGTTACTCCAGAGATGCTGGCGGGTAAAAAGATCGTTTCAGCGATTAAAGGAATAGTACCCGACGAAAATCAGATTATCGGTGAATTTATGCACGAGAAGTTCAATGTTCCCCTGAATGATATCCTGGTAATCAGCGGACCATGTCATGCAGAAGAAGTTGCACTTGAAAAACTATCTTACCTGACTATAGCCTCAATTAACCTGGAAATTGCAGGCAGTTTCTCGAAATTACTGAATACAAGATATATCAAAACCAATATATCGGATGATATTTTTGGGACTGAATATGCTGCGGTACTCAAAAACATTTATGCCGTAGCCAGTGGTATCTGTCATGGTATTGGTTATGGGGATAACTTCCAGGCCGTATTGATTTCAAATGCAATCCGCGAGATCAAGCGATTTGTAGAAGCTGTACATCCTATCAATCGTGATATCAAAGAATCTGCTTATTTAGGAGATCTTCTGGTCACTGCTTATTCTCAGTTTAGCCGTAACCGGACTTTCGGAAATATGATAGGAAAGGGTTATACCGTTAAATCTGCCCAGCTGGAGATGAATATGATTGCTGAAGGATATTACGCAGCGAGTTGTATGCATGTGATCAACAAGAAATATAAAGTAGAAATGCCTATTTGCCGCGCTGTTTATGCGATCCTCTATGAACGTCATTCTCCGCAGATTGAAATGACATTATTAACAGAACAATTAAATTAAAACAATATAATTATCAGATTGTTATATACAGTATACCGCTGTATAAAATTCAGTTTCCAGCGAAGAGAAACTGCATTTCTGCAAATGGAAACTTAAAAACAATCTATAATATGAACAAGAAATATCTAGTGGGTTTATTAACCCTGGCATTAGCGGGTACAGTCTCTCTTTCTACTCAGGCACAGGAAAAAAAGAAAACTGTTGGTGAAAAAATCGGAAACACAGCTTCGGCAGTTGGTAATAAGACAGCAGAAGTTGCAGTAAAAGGAGTTTCAAAAGTAGGCGACAAAACCTATAAAGGTAAAGTTGCACCAGATGGTTCAGATGTTTATATCAATGGAAAAAACCGGAAGTATTATATAAACAAAAAAGGAGCTAAAGTTTATCTTAAAGCTTCTCAGATTAAAGACAAACCAGCTGGCAAATAGTCAGATCGTAATCATAAATGCAATCCGGATCGAAAGGTCCGGATTTTTTTTGCTCTTTTTTATCAACTATTCGTTAAATGACCATCTGTTTTTATTAATGTCTACTGAATAAGTAGTTTTTAATCAGAATAAGAATATATTTGAAAAAGCTGATAACCAGAAACCTGTTTATTGACAAACCTAAACCCAAACCTAAACAATTGCATATGAAGATTAAACTCTACTCAATCATCCTGTTTTTTACAGCTCTTGCACTGACCACGCAAGCCCAAACCATAAGAGGCACGATAAGTGACACCTCTCAAACGATTATAGGTGCTACCATTTCTGTAATCGGTACAGGCCAGAAGGCAGGTACAAGCAGCACAGGAAAATATCAGCTTAAGCTGGCAAAAGGCGGCACTTATACTGTCTCAGTTTCTTATATAGGTTATCAGACACAGCAAAAGAAAATCACGATAGCCGAAAATGAGACTAAAGATCTCGACTTTCAGTTATTATCCAATGATAATAATCTTGAAAATATAGTCGTATTAGGCTCAAGAAGTGCGCCGAGATCCAATTTGGACACTCCGGTTCCGGTTGATGTTGTTGATATTAAAAAAATCACACAGAACATTCCCCAGGTTTCACTGAACCAGATCCTGAATTTTATAGCCCCTTCTTTCACCTCAAATGTGATGAGTCTGACCGATGGAACAGATCATATTGACCCTGCATCCTTACGTGGCTTAGGACCGGACCAGGTATTGGTTTTAATCAATGGGAAAAGAAGACATACTACTGCCCTTGTGAACATTAATGGAAGTTTGGGTAAAGGGTCTGTAGGTACCGATCTTAATGCAATTCCTACTTCAGCTATAAAAAGAGTAGAAATTCTGCGTGACGGAGCTGCGGCTCAGTATGGATCAGATGCAATTGCAGGAGTGATCAATATCATCTTAAATGACGATGTAAATAAACTTACAGCTAATGTCTCTGGCGGAGGGTATACCGGCAAACATTCTGATGGCCTTGATGGTCAAACTATACAGGCTAATGTAAACTATGGGGTGAAATTAAGTGATAAGGGAGGTTTCCTGAATCTTGCAGGTTCTTACGATTACAGAGATTTTGCTTCCCGTACGACACCTTATCGTGGTGTCATTTATACAGATTATAACAATCCGGGCTTATATCCAACCCCTACCGGCGTTGATATTACCGATGCCGAACTGGCAAGAAGAGGGCAGACCAGATCTGATTTTGTACCGAATATCGGGCAATCAAAAAACAGGGGAGGGGCACTATTCTTTAACTCAGTTATTCCTGTTGCACAGGACGCCGAAATCTACGCTTTTGGAGGGGTAAACTATAGAAATGGGATCTCTAATGCCTTTTACCGTACCCCGCGCCAGCTCAACCAGAATAATGCCATTATTTATCCAAACGGATTTTTACCAGAAATTGTAACAAACAGTCTTGATCAGTCTGTTGCAGCTGGTATCAGAGGAAAATTAGGAGAGTGGAAAGCAGATTTCAGTAATACCTATGGTAGAAATGTAATCGATTTTAAAACAGCGAATAGCTTAAACGCCTCAATGCTCACCGCTTCACCTACTTCATTTGAATCAGGAGGTTATGAGTTTGCACAAAATACAACCAATTTAGACTTTACCCGTTTCTTTAAAGGTCCTTTAAATGGAATCAACGTAGCTTTCGGATTTGAAAACAGATATGAAAATTATAAGATCAAGCCAGGAGAAGAAGCTTCATGGAGAAATTACGGCAATGCACTGCAGGTAGGGGTAGACGGCACAGGCAAGCCAATTCTCATTCCAGATGCGAATGGTAATATCTCCACCCGTTTTGCACCTAACGGTGTTGCTTATGCAGGCGGGGCACAAGGTTTCCCTGGAATCAGCAATGCAAATTTAACCAACGAATCCCGTAACTCGATTGCAGCCTATGGAGATGTGGAACTAAACTTCACAGAAAAGCTATTGGTAGATGCGGCAGCACGATTTGAAAACTATTCAGACTTTGGTTCTACACTGAATGGTAAACTGGCGGCCAGGTATAAATTCTCTGATAAATTCCTGTTCCGTGCTGCGGCAAGTACAGGTTTCAGGGCACCCTCTCTTCATCAGCAATACTTTAGTTCTACCTCATCAGTTTATATAGATGGGAATATTGTAGAGTCAGGGACTTTTGCAAACGACAGTCGTATTGCACAGCTGCTGGGTATCCCTAAATTAAAACAAGAAACCTCTAAAAGTTTAAGTGCAGGATTCACTTCTAATCTTGGGAAGCTAAAAATTACCGTTGATGGTTACTTCATCAGAATCAATGACAGGGTAATCTATACCGGACAATTTACAGGAAATAACTCACCAACTGCATCGCCGCAGGACAAAGAGATTTATGACCTGTTACGTTTAGCAAATGCGACCACTGCAAGATTCTTTGCCAATGCCGTAAATACAGAGACCAAAGGACTTGATGTAGTCCTGTCCTATAATACTGCTTTGGGTGCAGGTAACCTGAGAACAGACTGGGCAACGACTTTTACTAAGACCTCTATTGTAGGCCCGGTACATGCATCTCCGTTACTTGCAGGCAAAGAGAGTACTTATCTGGATGATGCCAGCCGTATTCTGATTGAGAAAGTTACTCCACGTATAAAATCCAATCTTACCTTCGATTATACCATCAATAAATGGAATGTTTTTTTGCGTAACGTATACTTCGGTAAAGTTTCTCAGCCTACCAACGTTGTTGCCAACAGACAAGAGCTTACAGGCAGGGTAATTACAGATATAGGAGCAGGTTATAACTTAACTAAAAATCTTAAAATCACTGTAGGGGCAAACAATTTATTTGATGTTTATCCTCAGGAATTATTATTGGGTTCACAAGGAACCTCAGGTATATTATATCCTAATCAGGCGCCACAATTTGGTTTCCTTGGCAGATATGTATTTACAAGACTATCACTGAACTTTTAATTCCGATATAATTCTTTAAATTTAATGCGTTTTCCTGCCGCTGAGTTTTGAGTCAGCAAATCTTAACAGGCTCAAAACTCAGCAGCAGGAATTTTTTTATAATTTATCTTAGAATGAAAACAAAAACATCATTATCAAACCTGTTGTTAGCACCCTTATGTCTGGGGCTATTGGTATCCTTTACAGCAAAGGGGCAGGAAAACCAGTTTAAGCATGCAGCCGTCGTTACTGCACATCCGGAAGCTTCTAAAGTAGGGGTTGCAGTTATTAAACGTGGCGGAAATGCAATTGATGCGGCAATAGCCGTACAATTTGCCCTGGCTGTAGTTTATCCGGATGCGGGGAACATTGGTGGTGGTGGTTTTCTGGTTTACAGGGGTAAAGGTGGAGATTCTGATGCTCTTGATTATAGAGAAAAAGCTCCTGAAAAAGCATCCAGAGATATGTATCTGGATGCTCAGGGAAATGCAATTACTGATAAAAGCCTTTACGGTGCATTAGCAACAGGAATTCCCGGAACTGTCGATGGGATGGTAAAAGCCCATAATAAATATGGTAAACTAAGCTGGAAAAAAGATATTCAGCCTGCTATAGAGCTGGCAGAAAACGGGTTTCAGATTACTGCTCAGCAAGCTTCAGAATTAAATGGTCTTAAAGAAGGATTCTTAAAATACAACCAGAAGCCGGTAGCCTTTGTTAATAAGGACGGTTTGTGGAAAGCTGGTGATTTATTAAGACAGCCACAATTAGCAAAAACTTTAAAACTGATCAGGGATAACGGCAGAAAAGGTTTTTATGAAGGACCAGTTGCAGCGGCGATAGTCGCTTCCATGCAAAATACCAAAGGTGTAATCACAGCAAAAGATTTAAAAGATTACCAGTCTGTATGGAGAAAAACCGTAACTGGTAAATACAAAAACTATACAGTAATCTCTATGCCTCCACCGTCCAGTGGTGGTATCTCATTAATTACGATGTTACAGCAGGTTAGTGATTACCCATTGAACAAATGGGGTTTTCAGAGAGACTCTACAGTGCAGCTTATGGTCGAAGTAGAACGCAGGGCCTACGCAGACCGTGCGACCTATTTAGGAGATCCTGACTTCTTTAAAGTGCCTCAGGCTGCCCTGTTAAACCCTGAATACATCAATTCAAGAACTAAAGGAATCAGTTTTGACAAAGCTACCCCAAGCTCCGGGGTAAAACCTGGTATTTTGGCCCCTATAGAGAGAGAAGAAACTACGCATTACTCCATCATAGACAGCGAAGGTAACGCAGTATCTGCGACAACAACATTGAACGGTGCTTATGGATCACTTGTGGTAGTAGATGGTGGTGGTTTTATCCTGAACAACGAAATGGATGACTTCTCTGTAAAACCGGGTACTCCAAACATGTATGGTCTGGTTGGCGGGGAAGCCAACTCAATTGTTCCCGGCAAGAGAATGCTGAGTTCAATGACCCCGACAATTCTGGAAGAAAACGGGAAATTAAAAATGGTTGTAGGGACCCCTGGAGGATCAACTATCATTACCTCAGTTTTCCAGACGATATTAAATGTACTGGTCTTTGGACAAAACATGCAGCAGGCAGTTGCAGCCCCAAGATTCCACCACCAGTGGTTACCTGATGAGGTATATGTGGAAAAAGGAGCAATTGACAATGCTACAAGAGTCAAACTAGAATACAAAGGCTATAAAATAACAGAGCGTAAGCCGATGGGACGTGTAGATGCTATCCTGGTCAAGCCAGACGGAACCCTGGAAACAGGTGCAGACCCAAGAGGTACGGATAAAGGTTTAGGCTACTAAAACCCTCAAAAAACATAAACCTGCCAGATTGACTCCGGCAGGTTTTTTTATGCGCTTAATAACGCGCCAACCAACAAATGAAAGAGTTTTGGCGGTATAACCTATGCGTGAAGAAGGAAGGAGAAATGCCAAAAGAAACTGCAAACATTTATACCTTAACCCAAATATCAAATCAGACAAGCCTATTTTATGGTTCCTTTTTTTATTCCCCTCCCCAAAAACCCTTTCAAAAAAAAACAGCCCGATAAATCGGGCTGCTAATTTTATATTTAAGTTGAGATTAAGATCTGCGTCTTCTTTCGCCAGTTCCGCTTCCGCCTTCACGTGGTTTACCAGAGAAATCTCTGAAACCTCCAGCGCTGCTTCCACCTTCGCGTCTTCCGCTTCCGCCAGAATTACCGCCACCGTAGCTTTTTCTTTCGCCACCGCCGTAACTCTTTCTTTCACCACCACCATAGCTTCTTCTTTCACCGCCACCGCCAGAACTTCTTCTGTCGCCACCGCCGCTATAGCTTCTTCTTTCACCGCCACCTCTTCTTTCGCCACCTTCAGGAGCGTCGCCAGATTTTTCAATTCTAACACTACGGTTATTGAACTGGATGTCTTTGAAATTTGCGAACAATGAATCAACAATAGCATTTTCAACTTCAAAGAATGAATAAACACCTTTAAGGTCAATTTTACCAATGTTTTTTCCACTGATTTTACCATTGTTACATACAAAAGATAATAAGTCACCTCTTGTAAATTCATCTACCGAACCTACGTTGATAAACAAACGGGTAAAATCACTGTTTCTAGCACCTCTTGCGCCACGCTCAGAACGTTCACCACGTTCGTCGTTAGCAGCTGCATTTAAATCAGGTGCATTTTTGTAATACTCTAAAAAGCGGTTAAACTCTAAAGATGCAAAACGTTTGATCACTTCTTCTTTGCTTAATTCAGCAAATTCATCCATGATTCTTGGGATGTACTGCTCAATTTGTGCTTCATTTACTTCAACATTGTGAACTTTGTGAACCAGTGAGAAAAGTTGTTTTTCACAAACATCAAATCCAGTAGGTAATTCAGCTTTAGTAAATTGTTTACCGATGATTCTTTCAATCTGACGGATTTTTCCAGTTTCTTTAGAGTTGATGATACAGATTGAAACACCAGATTTACCAGCTCTTCCTGTACGACCACTTCTGTGGGTATAACTTTCAATTTCATCAGGTAATGAATAGTTAATAACGTGGGTTACGTTGTTAACATCGATACCACGTGCTGCAACATCAGTAGCAATTAATAATTGCATGTTACGGTCACGGAAACGCTGCATAACTTTATCACGTTGTTGTTGTGATAAGTCACCATGCAAAGCATCAGCATTGTAACCATCCTTAATTAAGTTCTCAGCAACATCCTGTGTATCCATTTTGGTTTTACAGAAAACTACTGCGAAAATTTCAGGGTTGAAATCTACAATACGTTTCAAGGCAGCATATTTATCTCTGGCACGTACTACATAGTACTCATGCTCAATATTTACGTTACCCGTGTTTTTGGTTCCCATAGTCAACTCAGTAGGGTTGTCCATGTAGTTTTTAGCTATTCTTCTAACCTCAGGAGGCATAGTAGCTGAAAACAACCAGGTTTTTTTGTCGTCAGGTGTAGTAGACAAGATATCATTAATGTCTTCCTGGAAGCCCATGTTTAGCATTTCGTCAGCCTCATCAAGAACTACATATTTCACACTGCTGAAATCTATAGCCTTACGACCGATAATGTCTAACATACGACCCGGTGTAGCTACAACTACTTGTACACCGTTTCTAATTTCACGCAATTGCTGCACAATGTTCGCGCCACCGTAAACGGCAACAACACTAGCACCAGGCGTGTTTTTTGAGTAATTTTTGATGTCGCTGGCAATTTGTAAGCACAGCTCCCGAGTAGGGCATAGAATTAAAGCCTGAGGCTTATTCATCTTGAAGTCAATCAGTTCAATTAGCGGCAAACCAAATGCTGCTGTTTTTCCTGTTCCTGTTTGGGCCAAACCAACAAAATCATTATTGCCCTCTAACAGCACAGGAATAGCTTGCTCCTGAATAGGTGTTGGATTTTCGAAACCTAAATCCTTTACGGCATTAACAACGTCATCACTTATCCCCAATAATTTAAATGGGTTTATCATTTTAACTTTATTTATTAAGCCGCAAAGGTAAGCTTAATTTTTGGTATTTGTTTGGTACATAACCAAATAATAATTATAAGCTTAACTTTTTGAGTGTTAATGGTTAGGCTATTTGACCTTTAAGTAAAAAAATTAGCAGATAAAAGGGGTTAACCAGCCAGCAAAAATTGTGATGTTACAGCCAGTGGGGCCGTTTATCTTAGTCTGTCTGCCGATCTGATTAGTTTATCATCCTGATTAATACCCCGGATTGCAAGCAGACAGAAAATAATGGAGAGCAAGGGTAAAAATGCGCCTGTCCCGATAGTAGAACTTTGTAAAAGGTTAGGTGTATTGAGTGCATAACTTGCTGTCCAGCCAATCAGAACAAGGATTAGGATCAGCGTAAGCAGGACGATACGTTTTTGTAATGTTCTGTTTTTGAAATTGAAGATATTGGCCAGGCAAATGAGTGCTGTAAGAATTGTTCCCCCAAAAAGTGCAGTAAAAGATGCCGTTTTCTGGCTGATATTATTAACCTTCTGATAAATACCACTAATCTGGAATGACAAATCCCCGGTATTGCCCTGCACAGTTAAAATAGGTAAAATTAACAGTAAAAACAGTGCAGCAGATGCTAAAAATAACCAGATGGATTGGACTCTTTGTATCATATCAATTTAATAATTTCCAACAAATATATTAAAAGACATTAAACGTCTGTCTTGTTAAGCGGAAAAAAGTATTTTTGCATTACATTGAATACACAACGTTTTTTTATAGAATTAGCCTACGATGGAACAAGCTATCATGGCTGGCAGACGCAGCCGAATGCAATAACCGTTCAGCAGGAACTGGATAGAGCTTTATCTGTTTTCTTCAGGCAGCCTGTTGAAACATTAGGCTGTGGCAGAACCGATGCAGGTGTTCATGCCAGCAAATTTTTTGCGCATGCAGATTTGCAGGATGTCACAGAAGCAGCTGCTATGAATGCAGTGGGAAGCCTGAATTCTCTTTTGCCTTACCCTATCGCTATCAAAAGGATCTTCGGTGTTTCACCGGTGGCGCATGCACGTTTTGATGCGACAGCCAGATCTTATGAATACCATTTTCATTTCCATAAAGACCCTTTCAAGCTGAACCGGTCATGGCTCTATAAGGGTAAGCTGGATATTGAGGCTATGAATATTGCTGCGGCAGCGCTGTTAAACTATACCGATTTTACTAGTTTTAGTAAGTCTAATACTTCAACGGCTACAAATAATTGTAAAATTACCGAGGCTTATTTCCGTGAAACGGCTGATGGGCTTATATTTACTATCTCAGCAGACCGCTTTTTAAGGAATATGGTCCGTGCAATTGTTGGAACCTTAATCCTGATTGGCAGAAAAGAGATAGGACTTGCGCAGCTGGAAGAAATTATAGGAAGTAAAAACCGGAGTAATGCCGGGCAGTCAGTACCTGCCTGTGGTCTTTACCTCGTGAATATCATTTATCCTTTTGTAAAATAATTATATGTCGAAA
Organism: Pedobacter cryoconitis; assembly: GCF_014200605.1. Classification (GTDB taxonomy): domain Bacteria; phylum Bacteroidota; class Bacteroidia; order Sphingobacteriales; family Sphingobacteriaceae; genus Pedobacter; species Pedobacter cryoconitis_B. Next base: position 825,373 of record NZ_JACHCE010000002.1, read on the forward strand.
ATTACAGGTGATGCGTTAAATGTTGGCTTACTGAAAAGGGTTTTTCAGTATGTAAAGCCTTACCGCAGCATATTTATCTGGTCGGTTATTTTAACCATACTGCTTGCGCTGATTGCGCCGGTAAGACCATTCCTGATCAAATACACCTTAGATAATTATATTCTGAAGGGACAGCACAGCGGATTGGTGATGATGACCCTGCTGATGCTTTTTTTACTGGTTGTACAAAGTGTCATTCAGTATAGCCACACACTGCTGACCAATACGCTCGGGCAGTCTGCTATCCGCGATCTGAGGATTAATGTATTTAATCATATCACTAAGCTCAGACTGCAATACTTTGATAAAACTCCGATAGGACAACTGATTACCCGTACAGTATCCGATCTGGAAACTATATCCGATATTTTTTCGGAAGGTCTGATTGTTATCATTGGTGATATACTACAGGTCATTGCCATCATAGCAGTCATGTTTTATGCAGACTGGGAGCTGACAGTGGTTGTGCTGCTGCCTATGCCACTGCTGATTATGGCAACCTCTGTATTTCAGAAATCTATTAAATCTGCATTTCAGGAAATCAGGACTGAAGTTTCCAACCTGAATACCTATCTGCAGGAACATATCACAGGTATTTCTATCATTCAGTATTTTGCGAGAGAAGACCAGGAATTCCGTAAATTCAAAAAGATCAATGCCCGTTACCGCGATGCAAATATTCGTTCAAACTGGTATTATTCCATCTTCTTTCCTGTCGTAGAAATTATATCTGCCATGTCACTGGGTCTTTTGGTCTGGTATGGTTCCAGAAGTATACTTAGTAAACCTCTGGATGTTACCCCCGGTACTATCGCCGAATTTATTCTTTATATCGGCATGCTTTTCAGGCCAATCAGAGAGCTTGCTGATAAATTCAATACGCTGCAAATGGGGATGGTAGGGGCGGAGCGCGTATTTAAAGTATTAGATACGAAAGAGCTGACTACAAATAGCGGGACTTATCAACCAGAGAAAATGGCTGGTAATATCTCTTTTGATAAAGTTTGGTTCGCTTATAATGACGAGAACTATGTGTTAAAGGATCTTACTTTTGAAGTAAAGGCGGGGCAGACAGTGGCCATGGTAGGTGCTACCGGAGCCGGGAAATCTTCTACCATTAATATCCTGAACCGTTTTTATGCGATTCAGAAAGGGGAGATTAAAGTAGATGGTGTCAGTATTGATGATTACGAGTTAAGCTATCTGAGAAATAATATTGCGACTGTACTGCAGGACGTTTTCCTGTTTTCTGATACTATTTTTAATAATATCACCTTGAATAATCCAAAGATCACAATGGATGAGGTGGTAGACGCTGCACAAAAAGTAGGCGCACATGATTTCATAGAGAGACTTCCGGGAGGATATCAGTATAATGTAATGGAGCGTGGTGCAACGCTGTCGGCAGGGCAGGCACAGCTGATTTCATTTATCAGGGCGCTAGTGTATAATCCATCGATTCTGGTGCTGGATGAAGCAACTTCTTCTGTAGACACAGAAACGGAAATGCTGATTCAAACGGCTATCGATAAGTTAATGAAAGGGCGTACTTCTATTGTTATTGCCCATCGCTTGTCAACAATACAGAAAGCAGATCAGATTATTGTGCTGGATAAGGGCGAGATTAAGGAAATTGGTAATCACCAGGAGTTACTGAAACTGGACGGGTATTATAAGAAATTGTACGATTTGCAGTTTCACTCTGTTGGGATTGTCGCTAATTAAGGTTTGTCTAAAAGATCATAAAAAAGTAACAGGTGTATTCGGCCTACGCTCCATGCCGGAGCTGATGCCCGAATACACCTGTTGCTTTTTTATGATGACATTTTTAACCCCTCGGGGGCGCTCCTTTGTTGGTTGGTGATCATGGTTCGTGTTCATGAGCTTAGCACTTAATATTGATACTTTGCATGATAATTTAATAAACAGGGGTGCTTATGCTTACAATTTTTTACGATACTGCATATTATTAAGATATTGCATATTGTTAAGTATCAACACACACAATTAAGCATAAGATGTCAATATATATTTACTAAGTATAAGGTATTCTATCAAACAGGTTCACCATAAGTGAGAAGTCAAATTATCTTTTTGACTAAAAAACAATATTATTTCTTTACTGGGTGTCAAATTTTGTACTATCCAACTATCCTGCTAAATAATTAACCCATCTAACTTAACCTTCATTTAACCTGATTCTCTCCGGATAACCACCAACCAGGTCTTCCTTAATTTTCACCTGTCTAACCCTTAAACAAGTCAGATATCGAAATAAAATAAGAGTATAGTAGTTTTTTGGCATCGTTCCTGTTTCAAGGAACGCCAGCCATAAAACTACTATACTCTTATTTTATTAAAGTTTTCTTACGCCACCCCCTTACTGCTGAGAAACATTCTTTTCATTATAATTGGAAATGCATTTGCCATTCCATTCAATAATCTTAGATTTGCATAAAAAATTATAGATACATGAGTGTTTTAGTAAATAAAGATTCAAAAGTAATTGTACAAGGTTTTACCGGAAATGAAGGTACTTACCATGCTTCACAAATGATAGAATACGGAACTGACGTAGTTGGCGGGGTAACTCCTGGTAAAGGCGGACAAACTCATTTAGACAGACCGGTTTTTAACACGGTTAAAGATGCGGTTGATCAAGCTGGAGCTAATGTATCTATTATCTTTGTTCCACCTGCATTCGCTGCAGATGCTATTATGGAAGCTGCTGAAGCTGGAATAAAAGTTATTGTATGTATTACTGAAGGTATCCCTACAAAGGATATGATTCAGGTTAAAGAATATATTGCTGGAAGAGATTGCCGTTTAATCGGTCCAAACTGTCCGGGTGTTATTACTGCTGATGAAGCTAAAGTTGGTATCATGCCAGGTTTTATCTTCAAAAAAGGTACAGTAGGTGTGGTTTCTAAATCAGGAACATTAACTTATGAAGCAGTTGACCAGGTAGTGAAAGCAGGTTTAGGTATCACTACAGCAATCGGTATCGGTGGAGACCCGATTATCGGAACAACTACTAAAGAAGCTGTTGAATTGTTAATGAATGATCCTGAAACTGAAGGTATCATCATGATCGGTGAAATTGGTGGTGGTATGGAAGCTGAAGCTGCGCTTTGGATTAAAGAACATGGTACAAAACCAGTTGTAGGTTTCATCGCTGGTCAGACTGCTCCTGCGGGACGTAGAATGGGTCATGCTGGTGCTATCGTTGGTGGTGCTGATGATACAGCTGCTGCTAAAATGAAAATTATGGCAGAATGCGGAATCCGTGTAGTAGAAAGTCCTGCTGAAATCGGTGAAGCTATGGCAGAATTATTAAAGAAATAATCCTTCTTAAATCAAGAAATTGCCCAGGCAAGATCTAATATAAAAGAGGTTCGCATCAAAACGAACCTCTTTTTTTGTAAATGCATTTTTATCATGTATTTGTCAGCTTAAATCAGCTTTGTGCTAAAAACTATGAGCTGCCGTTTAAACGTATATAGCGTATGAGAACGATCATCAGTAAATCAATATTTATAGCGGGGCTGGTTTGCATTTGCAGCCTGATGGCCTGCGCTCAGAAACAGGAAAAACAACCTACACCCAAAAACACCGGCAAAATGGAATGGAATAAACTAACTGCAGAAGAAGAGGATGTAATTGTGCACAAAGGCACGGAATATCCAGGAACAGGAACGTTACTAAAAAATACAGCAAAAGGGACTTATATCTGCAAACGCTGTAATGCACCCCTTTACCGTTCAGAGTCGAAATTTGAGTCTTCATGCGGCTGGCCAAGTTTTGATGATGAGATCAAAGGGGCGGTAATCCGTATTCCGGATGCAGACGGATCACGTACCGAAATCGTCTGCGCAAACTGTAAAGCACACCTTGGACACGTGTTCATAGGGGAAGGGTTTACAGCAAAAAATACACGTAACTGTGTGAACTCAATTTCAATGAATTTTGTTCCCGATAAATAGCTTTTAAGATAACTTAAACCCTGTAAATGCCCTCTGGTATTTGTGTAAATGCCCGATGATCAGATCATTGGGCGTTTTTTTTTGGTGGGATGTAATTTTTTTGCTTACCTTTGAAAGTTCACCAACAAAATTAAATATGAAATATTGTTTGCTTTTATTGAGTATGTTCCTGTTCTTGCGGGTTGACGCACAGGGAGATACTACAACGCTAGACAGTACAACGTTAGACCTTGCTACGCGAATAAAAACAGGAATGGCAACCTATTATCATAGGAAGTTTGAAGGCAGAAGAACTACCAGCGGAGCCAAATACCGGAGAAAGAAATTAACAGCTGCACACCGCACACTTCCCCTTGGTACAATCGTAACCGTAACCAACATCGCCAACGGAAAATCAGTAGATGTTGAAATCAATGACAGAGGCCCTTTTACAAAAAGATATATTATCGATGTTTCAGAAGAAGCCGCTAAAGAGCTGGGTTTTTACAGAAAAGGACAATCCAAAGTAAAAATCAGCTATGATAAATCCTCTTAAATCCTGAATATCAGGTCGCAATAGTCAGATTTGCGAATGTTATTAACAGCTTTTTAATGCTTCTTTAATAACAGCAGAAATCAATAACAACTTTACAAAGTAAATTAACTGTAATTTTTGTCTCCGCTTGTGGATAACTACGTCCGCTTGTTAACAACTATTGCTAACGTTTAAAAGCATCAAAGTTTATATTTGTTTAAACAAAAATTCTGACATAATTATCAATAATTTGTTAGGTAACGGTTTAGTAATTAGTATTTTATAGTCAAATGCAAGCCCTTATTATATTTAAATCTTATGATTTGCTGATTCAGTCTACTAAAAGGACTGTCTGAGAGGATTTACACATATTGACATCGTTTATTACCCTTATAATATACCCATGGAAGAAGAAGTATTACTGAAAGAGAACAAAGATCGCTTTGTACTTTTGCCAATTAAGTATCCGGCAATCTGGGAAATGTACAAAAAGAGTGAAGCTAGTTTTTGGACGGCAGAGGAGATTGATCTGTCTGATGATCAAAAACACTGGGATAACCTTAATGATGGAGAGCGCCACTTTATCTCTCACATCCTGGCATTTTTCTCAGCCAGCGACGGCATTGTAAATGAGAATCTTGCAGTTAACTTTATGAGTGAAGTCCAGTTACCAGAAGCACGCTGCTTTTATGGTTTCCAGATTATGATGGAAAACATCCACTCTGAGACTTATGCTTTATTAATTGATACTTATATCAAAGATGAAGCTGAAAAAGACAGACTGTTCCACGCCATTGACACTGTACCTTGTGTAAAGAAAAAAGCAGAATGGGCATTACGCTGGATCGACGGAGGAAACTTCGCAGAACGTCTGGTTGCTTTTGCGGCTGTAGAAGGTATCTTCTTCAGTGGAAGTTTCTGCTCTATTTTCTGGCTAAAGAAACGTGGATTAATGCCAGGTTTAACCTTTAGCAATGAGCTGATCTCAAGAGACGAAGGGATGCACTGCGAATTTGCCTGCCTGCTTTATAAAATGCTGAAAAACAAACTTTCTCAGGAAGCAGTTCATGGTATCATCAAAGATGCTGTTGAGATAGAGAAAGAATTTGTAACAGATGCATTGCCGGTTGCACTGATCGGTATGAACGCCAAACTAATGTCTCAGTACATTGAATTTGTGGCTGACAGATGGTCAAGTGAATTAGGCTATGATAAAATATATAACGCTACTAACCCGTTTGATTTCATGGAAATGATTTCATTACAGGGAAAAACCAATTTCTTTGAGAAACGTGTTGGTGATTACCAGAAAAGTGGTGTGTTGACGTCTTCAGAAGACAAAGCTTCGGCTTTCTCTCTGGATGATGATTTTTAATAAAAGAATATAAACTGTTGCCTATGTTCGGAATTGCCTTGAACAACAAGAATAAGCAGCATAAAACCTAAGAAAATATGTTTGTAGAAAAAAGAGATGGTCGCAAAGAAGCGGTTCGGTTTGATAAGATCACTGCCCGCATCGAAAAGTTATGTTATGGCTTTAATGTAGAACTTGTTGATCCTATAGATGTAGCCAAGAAAGTAATTGAAGGATTGTATGATGGTGTTACAACCTCAGAATTGGATAATCTTGCTGCTGAAACTGCTGCCTCTTTAACGACTAAACACCCGGACTATGCTTTATTAGCCTCAAGAATAGCCGTGTCAAATCTGCATAAGAATACCACGAAATCGTTCTCAAAGACGATGGAAATGTTATATAGATATATAGATCCTAAAACTGAAAAATCTGCTTCTCTAATTGCTGAAGATGTTTGGGAAGTTATTCAGGCAAATGCTGATCTTTTAGACAGCACAATTATTTATGACAGAGATTTTGGTTTCGATTACTTTGGTTTCAAGACCCTTGAAAAATCGTACCTGCTTAAAATTAACGGTGAAATTGTAGAACGCCCTCAGCATTTATTTATGCGTGTATCTGTAGGGATTCACAAAGGTGATATCGATAGCGTAATTGCTACTTATAACCTGATGAGTGAGCGTTGGTTTACCCATGCTACGCCTACCTTATTTAATGCAGCAACACCTAAACCTCAAATGTCATCCTGTTTCTTATTATCTATGCAGGATGATAGTATCGAAGGAATTTATGATACTTTAAAACAAACTGCTAAAATCTCACAAAGTGCTGGCGGTATTGGTTTGAGTATCCACAACGTAAGGGCTACAGGTTCTTATATCAGTGGAACAAACGGAACCAGTAATGGTATCGTACCTATGCTAAAAGTATTCAATGATACTGCACGTTATGTAGATCAGGGTGGAGGTAAACGTAAAGGTGCTTTCGCAATCTATCTGGAGCCATGGCATGCAGACGTATTCGCTTTCCTTGATTTACGTAAAAATCACGGTAAAGAAGAAATGCGCGCACGTGACTTATTCTATGCACTTTGGGTTTGCGATTTATTTATGCAGCGCGTAGAAGAAAATGGCGAATGGAGCCTGTTCTGTCCACATGAAGCACCAGGACTTGCAGAATGCTGGGGAGAAGAATTTAACGCGTTATATACCCGTTACGAAAAAGAAGGCCGTGCCCGTAAAACAATCAAAGCTCAGGAATTATGGTTTGCTATCCTGGATTCACAAATTGAAACCGGAACTCCTTACCTGTTATATAAAGATGCCGCAAACGGTAAATCTAATCAGCAGAATTTAGGAACTATCAAAAGTTCTAACTTATGTACTGAGATCATTGAGTATACCTCTAAAGACGAAGTTGCGGTATGTAACTTAGCTTCACTGGCTTTACCAAGATATGTAATCAACGGAGAATTTGACCACCAAAAATTATATGATGTAACTTATCAGGCTACTTTAAACCTGAATAAAATTATTGATTATAACTTCTACCCGGTAGAAGAAGCAAGGAACTCTAACATGCGTCACAGACCGGTTGGTTTAGGTGTACAGGGACTTGCAGATGCATTTATCTTAATGCGTTTACCTTTCGAAAGTGAAGGCGCAAGAGAACTGAATAAAGAGATTTTTGAAACGATTTACTTTGCTTCAATGACTGCTTCGCATGATCTTGCGGTTAAAGACGGAGCTTATGAAACTTTCAAAGGTTCTCCTTTATCAAAAGGTAAATTCCAGTTTGATCTTTGGAACGTAACTCCATCGAGTAACCGTTGGGACTGGGAAACTTTACGTAAAAAAGTAGTTAAAGACGGTGTACGTAACTCTTTATTGGTTGCGCCAATGCCTACAGCTTCAACTTCTCAGATTTTAGGTAACAATGAATGTTTTGAACCTTATACTTCAAACATCTATACAAGACGTGTATTGAGCGGTGAATTTATCGTGGTTAACAAACACTTATTGAAAGATTTAGTTGCTTTAGGTTTATGGACTCCGGCAATGAAAGACAGAATTATTTTGGCTAACGGTTCTATCCAGGACATCGTTGAAATCCCTGATTATATCAAAGAATTGTATAAAACAGTTTGGGAAATTAAAATGCGCAGTATCATTGATATGGCAGCCGATCGTGGTGCTTATATCTGTCAGTCGCAATCCCTTAACTTGTTTATCAACGCACCTAACACTTCTAAACTGACTTCAATGCACTTCTACGCATGGAAGAAAGGATTAAAAACAGGAATGTATTATCTGCGTACACAAGCTGCTTCTCAGGCTGTTAAATTCACAGTAGAGAACCAGGCTGGTAAAAACATGGAACCTGTAATTCCGGAACATATCGGACAGGTGGTTGAAGAAATCACTGATGGTCCGGTTTGTTCAATGGAAGAAGGCTGCATCAGCTGCTCAGGATAATCTAAATCTCATAAAATAAAAGGCAACAAGTACGGTAATTCAAATTACCGTACTTTTGTTGTATTATACCTCTTTGTAAATGGCCAAACACGAAATTATACCATGCGAACGTTGCGGTGTACCTATTGAGTGCAAGGCTAATTCCTATACTAAGTGTCAGTGCAGCATAGTATACCTTGACCTGAATGAAGTTCAGTATATCAGCGAGCATTATGATAGCTGTCTTTGCGCTAAATGTTTGTTCGAATTGCAACAGGAATACAGGGATTCTTTAACACAAACTTCGTCTTCATAAGCGCTGTATCCCCGTTTTTTTTAAAGCCGTAACAATTTTCATTTGCCGCTGTCCTAATACCCTAAAGGTACAGTATGCTCAGATTTGTCAATTTTCAGAAATCATATCATTCCTTTCCTGCTTTAAAAATAGCTGACCTTACTATTGAGCCTGGTATTTACTGGATCAAAGGAGCTAATGGGTCCGGAAAAAGCACTTTGCTAAAAACAATAGCCGGAATACTGGATTTTAAAGGAGATATTATTCTTCACCCCGATATCAGCGTGAAAAGACAAACCCTTGCTTTTCGTAAACTGGTTAATTTTGCGGAGGCCGAACCTGTTTTTCCTGAATTTTTAACGGGTAAAGAAATGGTCCGTTTGTTCGCTGAGGCGAAAGGAGCTGCCAAAGGACAGGAAGACTATTATATAGAAAGCATGAAGATGCAGTCTTATATCAACCGTCCGCTGGGAACCTATTCGAGTGGAATGCTGAAAAAACTATCTCTGATCCTGGCCTTTTTGGGGCAGCCTGAAATTATTTTACTGGATGAACCCCTGATCACTGTAGATGTAGAATCGCTGGAAGTTCTTTATCAATGGATTGCTGAAAAATATTTTAAAGATCAGACCAGTTTTCTTTTAGCTTCCCATCAGCCTCTTGAAAGTATAATACTGCCGGCTGTAAAAGAGATTTTAATCGAACATCAATCCTTAAAACTTAATTGAGATGTCCGGATCGCTCACCAGGGTATTGCTTAAAATATTTGCTTATCGCTTTTACAGGGAGCAGTCCGGGCTTTTGCTTTTTCTGTTTGTCACGATTATAAGTTATTGCTTCTTTATCAATACTGCGGGTGTTTATCAAATGGAAGAATCTACATTTTATCATTTGATGTTAATGATGACTTTTATTATCACCCCGGTAATGATGCTGCTTGTTTTCGCCTGCTGGCTGATTTATACGATCAAAAGCTGGCGATATGTAGCTGCACAATTACAGCTGGAAAATAACCAGTTCCTGTTTTATGGTATTACCTCTTTCAGTAAGGCCAGACAGTTCAAAAGCTGGTTTTGTGTACAGTTAATGATCTCTCTGCCATTTTTAGGTTATTGGCTTTTTGCAACGGTACTGGGGTTCATTTATCATGCAAACCTGATTCCTGCAATTACACTGGTATATATCTTGTTATTGGCTTCTATAAGTGCATGGCTATATGTATATCTGGTTAACCGGATTAATAAAACCAGGAAATCTGCTTTGCTGATCAGGATGAGCAGTAAGCTGAGCAAACCTTTTTCAAGCCTGTTTATGTATCATTTGTTTGACCGGTACAAACTGATTTACCTGCTGACTAAAATAGCATCCTTATTAGTGATGACTGGTATACTCTATATTTTTGCTGATTTTAAACAGGATTTACGTGTGCCTTATCTGATTATGCTTTCTATTGTGACCTTACATAGCGTGCTGATTTTTCAGGAACACCGTTTTAAAGAGACCTCTCTGAGTTTTGCCAGAAATCTCCCTTATAACAGGTCCCGTCTGTTTTTCAATTTTTCCTTCATCTATTTTCTGCTTATTCTGCCCGAATGTATTTGGTGTTTATCTAAATTTCCGTTGCCTGCAGCTCTGGAAATGCTGTTTTTTGGACTGAGTACAGCACTGCTTTTCCGCAGTATATTACACCTGATGGGTTTGAGAATGTACCGGTACCTGTTATGGGTATTCGGATGGTTTATGTTATCATTCTATATCATCATGTTTGACTTGCCCAGATTAGCTTTTAGCGCAAGCCTGCTTATTTCGTATCTTCTTTTCTACCGATATTATTATAAGCCGGAGACGTATATAAAATTCTGATTTTAAGCCCTTTTTGATGCCTGAGAGACCCTTTTCAGAATAATGGACTACAGAAAATTTTTTCTGTTAACTTTGTGGTCACAAAAATTCAAAGAATGGCTAAAGTACAAGTTGGATTGGTGCAGATGACCTGTTCCAATAACAAACAAGAAAATTTAGATAAGGCGATTGCAAAGATCCGCGAAGTTGCGGCACAGGGAGCCCAGGTGGTTTGTCTGCAGGAGCTTTTCACCTCATTATATTTCTGTGATGTTGAAGATTATGAAAACTTCAAATTAGCAGAAACTATTCCAGGCCCGTCAACCGATGTTTTATCGGCTGTTGCCAAAGAATTAAACGTAGTAATTGTTGCCTCTCTATTCGAAAAAAGAGCGGAAGGATTATATCATAATACTACGGCTGTTCTGGATGCTGATGGTGCATATTTAGGTAAATACCGTAAAATGCATATCCCTGATGATCCTGGATTCTATGAAAAATTCTATTTTACTCCTGGTGACCTGGGCTATAAAGTTTTCAAAACTAAATATGCAAAAATAGGAGTTCTGATCTGCTGGGATCAATGGTATCCTGAAGCAGCAAGAATTACTGCTTTAATGGGCGCTGATTTCCTGGTTTACCCAACCGCAATAGGATGGGCAACTACACAGGATGAAGAAACTAATAAAGAACAATATAATGCATGGCAGACTATTCAGCGATCACATTCCATTGCGAATGGTGTACCTGTAGTAAGTATTAACCGTGTAGGTGAAGAAGCTGGTGTTGCTTTCTGGGGAGGGTCATTTGTATCGAATCCATTTGGTTCACTTTTATACCAGGCTTCGCACGATAAAGAAGAATTAAAAGTCGTAGAACTTGACTTGTCTAAATCTGACAGTTACAGAACACACTGGCCTTTTTTACGTGACAGAAGAATTGAAACTTATTCACCAATTACCAAAAGATATATTGATGACGAGTCTATTTGATAACTCTCCGAAGAAAGCCGGATATAGCTTTCCAGCTGAATGGGCAAAACATGAAGCAACCTGGTTAACATGGCCTCATAAAGAAGCCTCATGGCCTGGTAAGATTGATACGATTTATGCACCATATTGTGAATTTATCAAAGTTGTAGCCCGTGGAGAGAAGGTAAGGATCAATGTGAACGATGAAGCAACCAAAGCTTTTGCCATTTCGAAACTGGAAGAAGCTGGTGCAGATTTAACACAGATTGAATTCTATTTCAACCCAAGTAATGATGCCTGGTGCCGTGATCACGGACCTGCTTTTTTATTAAACCCAAAAGCGGAACAGCAGAAAGTAGTTATTGACTGGGGGTATAATGCATGGGGTGGAAAATATCCTCCTTATGAGCTGGACGATGTTATACCTACGCGTATTGCAGATCATTTTGGCTTACCGGTATTTAATCCGGGTATTGTAATGGAAGGCGGATCTGTAGAATTTAATGGGGCAGGAACTATTTTAACTTCCAGAGCCTGTCTGTTAAATCCAAACAGAAATCCACATCTTAACAAGGAACAGATCGAAGAATATCTGAAAGAGTGTTACGGCGCAGAACAGGTTTTATGGGTTGGAGATGGTATTGTCGGAGACGATACAGATGGCCATATCGATGATATTACCCGTTTTGTGAATGCCAATACAGTATTGACTGTTGTGGAGTCAAATCCGCTGGATGAGAACTATATTCTTTTAAAAGAGAACCTGGAAGAACTGAAAGCAATGCGTTTATTAAACGGAGAGGCTTTAAACATTATCCAGTTACCAATGCCATCACCGGTTATACATGAAGATACCCGTTTACCAGCTTCGTATGCTAATTTCTATATAGCAAATGCTGCGGTAATCGTACCTACTTTCAGAGATGTAAATGATTCGATTGCATTAGATATTATTAAAGGTGCTTTTCCTGACCGTGAGGTTATTGGAATTGATTCTACAGATATTATCTGGGGGCTGGGAAGTTTCCATTGCTTAAGCCAGCAGGAACCGGCAATTTAAGATTTTCCGAAAAGCTGGATTCAGATTGGATTGACGGATTTAAACTTGAACTAACCATTATTAAATAACATACAAACACTAAATGAAACTATTAGAAGGAAAAACAGCATTAGTTACTGGTGCTTCAAAAGGAATAGGCCGCAAAATAGCGGAGAAATTTGCAGAACAGGGTGCGAATGTTGCTTTCACTTATTTGTCTTCAGTAGAAAAGGGAGAAGCATTAGAGCAGGAATTACAATCTTTCGGAACTAAAATCAAAGGATACCGTTCTGATGCCTCTAAATTTGATGAAGCAGAAAAACTAATTAGTGATATCGTTGCTGAATTTGGTACTATTGATATCGTTGTAAACAATGCCGGAATTACTAAAGACGGTTTGTTGATGCGTATGAGCGAAGAAAACTGGGATGACGTGATCAACGTAAACCTGAAATCTGTTTTTAACGTTACTAAAGCAGCTTCAAAAGTGATGATGAAAAACCGTAAAGGATCTTTCATTAACCTGAGCTCAGTAGTAGGTGTACAGGGAAATGCAGGACAGGCAAACTATGCAGCTTCTAAAGCAGGTATCATTGGTTTCTCTAAATCTGTTGCTAAAGAATTAGGCTCAAGAAATATCCGTACTAATGTAGTTGCACCTGGATTTATCCGTACAGAGATGACTGATGTATTAGATCCTAAAGTTGTCAAAGGCTGGGAAGAAGGTATTCCATTGAAACGCGCCGGTGAACCAGAAGATGTAGCAAATGTTTGTGTATTCCTTGCTTCTGATATGAGTGCCTATGTAACCGGGCAGGTATTGTCGGTTTGCGGTGGTATGTTATAGGGTATCATTTCATATAATTTATGGTAAAGGGTAAGAATCTTCCTGTCAGGGGATGGGTTCTTACCCTTTTTCTTTGGGGATGAAAACTGGTTCGGCGCTGAGGGGAAAAGAGCGTAAAAAAATGTTAAACACCAGAATTAAACACTTTATACAGGCTAAATCCAGCTCAATGCAAACAAGTTCTGAACAAGACGTGAAAGAGGACTTAACAAAGGTCTGGATAAGGCGCTTGTAGTGTGTTGATTTGCAGTTAGTTACGATCGCTTCGTTTTTGGCCTTTTTAGGGCTTGAAAATCACCATAAATCAGCATCTTTACTCTAACCTATGAATGAGACCTTTAACCTTTATACCTTCCTTGCATTTACTGGCTGCTTAGCTACTGGTTTATTTTTTGCCTGGCTGCTCTATTGGAGGGAGTCTAATCTGACGCGTCAGTTAAGGATAGGTTTAGCTATTGGCAGAACGGTAACGATGTCTTTGATCCTGTGGCTTTTGTTCTCTCCACTGATTCAGCAAATAAGTTATACACTGGAAAAGCCTGTTATAGTTATCGCTCAGGATAATTCTGAATCTATTGGTGCTTTTACACCAGCTGGATTTGACAGCCTTAAATACAGAAAAGATGTTCAGCGGCTACAGGCCGGACTTTCAGATAAATATGAGGTAAGAGGCTACAGCTTTAGTGATAAGGTAACTGATGGGCTTGATTTTAGCTATAAAGGGAAATTAACTAATGCTACTCAATTAATTAAACAGCTTAGTGATGAGCTGATGAATAAAAATGTTGGCGCAGTCATTCTGGCTACAGATGGCGTATTTAACAGGGGAGGGAATCCGGCACAGGAGCTGGCTTCGCTAAAAGCACCTGTTTATACCATTGCCCTGGGTGATACGATTCCCAAAAAAGATATCTTAATTAGCGCTGTAAATGTCAATGACCTGGTTTATCTGGATAATGATTTCAGGATGGAAGTACAGGTACAAGCTTATCAATGCAATGGTGTTCCTGTTAAATTAACTGTGCTGGAAGATGGGAAAAAGGTTCATGAAGAGACGGTGAGCGTAAATTCTGAACTGTTTTCGAAAAATATTCCGGTTAATCTGAAAGCTTCAAAAACGGGTCAGCATAAATATATCATTTCGCTGTCTCCGGTTGAAAAAGAGATTTCGGTGAAAAACAACATTTTTCAAACTTTAGTGGAGGTTATTGATGAGCGTCAGAAAGTATTAATTGCTGCTGCGGGCCCGCATCCTGATCTGGCAGCACTCAAACAAGCAATCAGTCTGAATAAACACCATGAAGTTTCTGTAGTACTGAATGATGATTTGCTAAAGATTGATCCTAAAGGATATGGATTGATTATTTTATATCAGTTGCCGGATAATCAATTCGATGCGAATACTTTATTGACTAAGATAAAAGCTGAAAAGGTTCCTGTATGGTATATCATAGGAGCGCAAAGTAATCTGAACAGGTTTAACCAGGTGCAGCAGCAAGTTAGTTTTTCGGGAAATAATGCCATTCAGTATCAATATAGTGATGTAGATAAAAACCTGTCCATTTTTGATTTAGATCCTGCTTCCCGTAAAATAATTGAAAATTTTGATCCGCTGCAGGCACCTTCTGGTTTATTTAAGGGGCTGGGTAACCAGCAGGTTGTACTGGATCAGCGCAATGGCAAAATGAAGACAGACCGTCCGGCTTTATTTTTTATGAATGATAACGGGCGTAAAACTGGTTATCTGATTGGCGAAGGTTTATGGAAGTGGAAACTGTCAGAAGCCCGTGAAAATCCTCAGACCCCGGTGTTCAATGAGCTGCTTGGCAAAATCACACAATATCTTTCTGTGAAGGACGACCGTAGAAAATTCAGGGTAAGGCCGGTTAAAAATACGTTTGAAGAGAATGACCGGATACTCTTGAATGCAATACTATACAATGATAGTTATCAACCGGTAAATACACCTGATGTCAATTTACTGCTAAAAGATGAAAAAGGAAAGACTTATAACTTTACCTTTTCCAGATTTGAATCTTCCTATCAGCTGGATGCTGGTATATTGCCTCCTGGTAATTACAGCTATACAGCCAGTACTTCACTGGGAAGCCAGCATTATCAGGATAAAGGTTCTTTTTTTGTAAATACCTTAACTGCCGAATTTCAGCAGACACTGGCAAATCATCAATTATTATATCAGTTAGCCAGCCAGACCAATGGAAAATTGTATCTTCCAGACCAGCTTTTAAAAATTAAGGACGACCTGCTTCAAAGTAACCAGTTAAAAACATGGAGTTACGAAGACCGTAAGTATGAGGAATTAATCAATTTTAAGAGTTTATTTGTACTGATTTTAGTATTGCTTAGTATAGAATGGTTTGTACGTAAAAGAAATTCAGCGCTGTAATAAAGATTAATTTATGGAATTTACTACCTCTCAGGTTATAGAAATTTTAGGGACTATTGCTTTTGCGATATCCGGATCATTTTCTGCTATTCAGCGGCGCCTTGACCCTTTTGGTGTATTAATTATTGCTTTTGTAACTTCTATTGGTGGCGGTACTGTCCGCGATTTACTGTTAGGTGATACACCCGTTAAATGGATGAGAGACGTAAACTATTGTTTGCTGATCCTGGTGACCTCTCTGCTGACTATAGTTTTAAAAAGACACCGCAAGAGGTTTACCGTTACATTGTTCCTTTTTGACTCTATGGGGTTGGGGCTATTCACCATATTGGGAATTCAAAAGGGGATTGCTTTTGGTTTGAGTCCGGGGATATGTGTGGCATTGGGTACGATTACTGGTTGTTTCGGCGGAATAATCCGGGATACTTTACTGAATACAATCCCTTTGATCTTTAAAAAGGAAATTTATGCGACAGCCTGTATCCTTGGCGGGATTCTGTATTTTACCTTATTGTTCTTTAACCTGAAAGCGGACGTGGCAAAAGTGTTGGTTATCGGGTTTATTTTCGCACTCCGGGTAGTCGTAGTCCGTTATAAACTGAGTTTGCCAAGATTTGGGTATTAGTCTTTAGGAGTAGCTCTGATGATCACAAAGACATCTTCATTGTCTTTCTTCATAAAGTATTTTTCCCTTGCAAATTTTTCTGCCGTATTCAGATTGGTGTTCAGCTCGTTCAGATCTTTTTTCACCTCGGCAGTTTGCTTTTCATAGAAATCTTTCTCTTCCTGCAGTTTATGAACTTCTGTACGGTACTCGTATTGAGAAAGCATGTCGTTCTTATCAAAGAACATCATCCAGACTGCGAATGCCACAGCAGAAAGAAAGTATTTGTTGCGAAAGATTTCCAGTAATCTGTTCATATAAACAAAGATATAAATTATAATACAAAAAAAGCATAGCCGTTTCCGACTATGCTTCCTATGCTAAAACTGAAAAATCCAGCTTATTTTTTCAAGAATTTGAAATCTTTACCAATAAAACGTGCAGCAGAACCTAATTCTTCTTCAATACGTAATAACTGGTTGTATTTTGCTATCCTGTCAGAACGTGAAGCTGAACCGGTTTTGATCTGACCACAGTTTAAAGCTACTGCTAAATCAGCGATAGTTGTATCTTCAGTTTCTCCTGAACGGTGACTCATTACAGACGTGTAACCATTGTTTTGAGCCAATGATACAGCGTTGATAGTTTCAGTCAATGAACCGATCTGGTTTACTTTGACTAAGATAGAGTTAGCAATGCTTTTATCGATTCCCTGTTGTAAACGTTTTACGTTAGTTACAAACAAATCATCACCTACTAACTGTACTTTGTTACCGATAGCTAAAGTTAAAGCTTCCCATGCATTCCAGTCATCTTCATCTAAACCGTCTTCAATAGAGATGATAGGGTATTTGTTAGCCCAGTCAACCCAATATTTAACCATTTCGTCAGAAGTTAATTTCTCACCTGATGATTTATGGAAGTTGTAAGTTTTAGTTTTTGAATCATACATCTCAGATGCAGCTGCATCCATAGCGATCCAGATATCTTTACCAGGAGTGAAACCTGCAGTTTCAATCGCTGTTAAAACAGTTTCGATTGCTTCAACGTTTGAGCCAATGTTTGGTGCAAAACCACCTTCATCACCAACATTTGTTGAATAACCTTTTTTCTTTAATACGTCTTTCAGGTGGTGAAATACCTGAGTTCCCATTTGTAATGCTTCAGAGAAGCTGCTGGCACCCAATGGCATAATCATAAACTCCTGGAAGTCGATTTTGTTATCCGCATGTGCACCACCGTTTAAGATGTTCATCATTGGAACAGGTAATGTATTTGCATTTACACCACCGATATAACGGTATAATGGTTGTCTGCTTTCTGCTGCTGCTGCTTTAGCTACCGCTAAAGAAACACCTAAGATTGCATTTGCACCTAAATTTCCTTTGTTTTCTGAACCATCAAGGTCAATCATCGCCTTGTCAATCAGATTTTGCTCAAAAACATCGATACCCTGAAGTTCTTTAGCTATTTTCTTGTTCACATTCTCAACGGCTTTTAATACACCTTTGCCCATGTAAACTTTCTTATCTCCGTCTCTTAGCTCAACAGCCTCGTGTTTACCAGTACTTGCACCAGATGGTACAGCAGCACGGCCCATTTGGCCATTTTCAGTGATTACTTCTACTTCAACAGTAGGGTTACCTCTTGAATCGAGGATTTGCCTTGCATGAACATCAATAATTAAACTCATTTTAGTTGTTTTAAGTGTTTTTATCTCCTTAGTGTAAATAATACAATTACCAGGTGATGATCAAAGTTAAAATAAAATTATAAATTATCAGGATTGATTTCCCTATAATTTTATTCCCACTTGAATACCTTCACCGCTACCGCGTATATTCCTATCCCCCAGATCACCATGATTAAAATCTGTTGTTTCACATCCCATAGCCCTGCGCCTTCAAAAGCAACTTGTCTCATTGCATCGTTTAAATAGGTCAGCGGCAATGCCCTGCTGATTGGTTGCAACCAGTTTGGGAAGTTCTCTATAGAGAAGAACGTACCAGATAATAAAAATTGTGGTAAGGTAATAATATTTGAGATAGGAGGGATTGTACTTTCGCTTTTTGCTATACCTGAAACGACGAAACCAAAGCCCATAAAAACAATCACACCAATGGTGGATAGGATCAGCATGTTCAGGACTGTCGTGACTCCATGTACGAGTGTAAAATGGAATAAGAAGTGACCAATCAGGATAATGAACAGCGCCCCGATTAAGGCAAAACCGATTCTCGCAAGTCCTTCGCCAAGGATAATACTTGATCTTTTTACCGGCGTAGCAAAGAAACGTTTAATAACCAGGGTTTGTCTTAAACTGAAAAAGACGAAGGCTGTTCCAAACACACCTGTGCTCAATAAAGAGAAGCCAAGCTGTCCGGGCAGGATAAAATCAATGGTACGGTAAGTTCTGCCATGAACTGTACTTTCTTTCAGCTCTGCTACTGATGGCTTTAAATCTTTCGTATTTAAAGTATACATCAGGTTGTTTAAGATAGATTTAAGGATATTCCCTTTATCCATCGAGGCAGATGTGTATTTTACATTTGCTAAATAAGCAGGTTCAGCGATACTGTTTTTACGGACATCAATTACACCTGCAATAGTTCCTTTTTCCAGACGCTGCTGAATTTCCGCGTTATTTTTATCTGTAATTAAATGCACTACTGAGGTATGTTGCAGGGCGATAATCACAGGGTTCTGCAGGTCAGATTCTGGTGCTACGGCAAGATCTAATTTTACACCTCCGCCTCCCAGAAAACCAAATACAAGGATGAAAATCAGTGGAAAGGCCAGTGTGAAGACTACAGCCGAAGGGCTGCGGGTAATAGATCTGAAACTTGCCTTAGCGAGTGCCAGTGTGGCTTTAGTGTTGTTATATGATTTGTTCATTTTTGAGCTCATTTAGCCTTCACGCCATTCCTGGCCTGTAAGATTGATAAATACATCTTCGAGATTAGCTTTCTTTACTTCTTTTTTTCTCTCGAATCCACTGTTGATTAACTGATCTATCAGATTGTCAGGAGTGTCCAATGCAATGATTTCACCATGTTCTACAAAAGCGACACGGTCACAAAGCTGCTCTGCTTCATCCATATAATGGGTGGTCAGTACTACCGTTGTTCCATTGTTCCTGATGTCGATAATCAGGTCCCATAAGTTACGGCGTGCCTGAGGGTCAAGTCCCGTTGTAGGTTCGTCCAGAAAGATAATTTTAGGAGAATTCAATAAAGTAGTCGCAATAGAAAAGCGTTGTTTCTGTCCGCCAGAAAGTGCTTTGAATTTTGCTTTGGCTTTATCCTGAAGATTTACTTTCTCCAGCATCTCCATAGGTTTGATGTTTACGCCATATAAACCGGCAAAAAGTTCCATCAGCTCCACAAGGTTCAGGTTGGGGTAATAACCCGCTGCCTGTAATTGTACACCAATAATCCTTTTGATTTCGTTGGCATCTTTATCTACAGAAAGGCCATCTACTGTGATTTCTCCCGAAGTTTTCTCCCGGAGTGTTTCGATAATTTCTAAAGTAGTCGTTTTTCCTGCACCGTTAGGGCCCAGTAGTCCGAAGATCTCATTTTGATAGACGTCGAAACTAATCCCTTTGACTGCTGTGAAGTCAGCATAATTTTTTACCAGATTACGGACACTGATAATGGTATTCGTTTTATCCATGAGATAAATGTAATAAGGTTTAATGTAAAAAGGATTGATGTGACTCAATCCTTTCTTAAAATGTCGGTAAAATGATGGTTAGAACCGGTGATTACCGATCTACCAGCTTAATTCACCTTTGATCAGGCTCACAAAGTCATCAAATAAATAACGTGAATCATGCGGGCCAGGTGAAGACTCCGGGTGATATTGTACCGAGAATGCTTTTTTGCCTTTCACACGAATTCCTTCGATAGACTGGTCGTTTAAGTTGATATGGGTGATTTCCACTTTGTCAGAATTTCTCACTTCTTCGGGGATTACACCGAAACCGTGATTCTGAGAAGTTACTTCGCAGTGGTTTTTAATAATATTTTTTACCGGGTGATTTAATCCCCTGTGGCCGTTAAACATTTTCATCGTACCAATTCCATTAGCCTGAGCTAATAACTGGTGGCCTAAACAAATACCAAATAATGGTTTGTCTGAAGCAAGAATTTGTTTAACAGTTTCAATAGCATAAGGCATTGCCGATGGATCTCCAGGGCCGTTAGACACAAAGTAAGCATCAGCTCCCCATTTGTCCATTTCTTCAAAAGTAGTTTTTGCAGGGAAAACCTGTACGTATAAATCTCTTTCGTCGAAATTACGCAATGTGTTTTTCTTGATTCCGAAATCCAGGGTAGCTACTTTATAAGTTGCATCTGGTGAACCGTAGAAATAAGGTTCTTTGGTCGAAACCTGTGAAGATAATTCTAGTCCGTCCATAGAAGGCACTTGCGCTAATTTAGCTTTCAGTTCTTCGATATCAGTAATTTCAGAAGAGATAATCGCATTCATTGCTCCCTGATCTCTGATTTTTCTTACCAAAGCACGGGTATCGATATCAGATATTCCAACAATGTTTTCATCCTGGAAATAATCCTGTATAGATTCATTAGCCTCTTTACGGCTATAACCGATGTTGTAGTTTTTGCAAACTAAACCTGCAATCTTAATCGAATCTGATTCGATTTCTTCTTTATGAATTCCATAATTACCAATATGGGCATTCGTAGTGACCATGATTTGTCCGAAATAAGATGGGTCAGTGAAAATTTCCTGATAACCCGTCATTCCTGTATTGAAACAAATCTCTCCTGTTGTTGTACCAATCTTTCCGGCAGCTTTACCGTGGTAAACAGTACCGTCAGCCAATAACAGGATAGCAGGTAACTTGGTGTAGTTAGTCATCGTAATTAAAATGAAAAATAAAGTTTAAAAAAGGGATTAATGAACGAAGATTTGCGGTTTTGATGTCGCTATAATGATTAACAAATGTGCTGTTGTTTAACCCGTTCATTTCGGGATACAAAGATAGCTTTTTCATCTTTAAATCCATATTTTTTTTATCAGGATTATATTGTTACATCAGATATCGCTCATATATTAAAGGGTTAGGGTAATTTTCTCGATTGAATACCCTAATTTTGCTCCCCTAAAAGCATAAATTTATGTCTATACACAAAGAAGTAAAGCGTATTACAACCCACATTCTGCAAGAAATGAAACAGAGTGGTGAGAAAATATCGATGTTAACTGCTTATGATTATTCCATGGCTACGGTTCTGGATGATGCAGGACTTGATGTTTTATTGGTTGGTGATTCAGCTTCAAACGTAATGGCGGGCCATGAAACTACTTTGCCGATTACACTGGATCAGATGATTTATCATGCACAGGGTGTCGTTAGAGGCGCAACACGTGCTTTTGTCGTAGTGGATCTTCCTTTTGGTTCTTACCAGGGTAATTCAAAGGAAGCTTTAAGCTCTGCAATCAGGATTATGAAAGAATCAGGTGCCCACGGCGTAAAACTGGAAGGTGGAACTGAAGTTGTAGATTCTATTTCGCGTATTATTACTGCGGGAATTCCGGTTATGGGCCATTTAGGTTTAACACCTCAATCAATTTATAAATTTGGTACTTACACTGTAAGGGCTAAAGGGGAAGCTGAAGCAGAAAAACTTAAGGTTGATGCCCAGGCTTTACAGGATGCTGGTTGTTTTGCAGTTGTATTGGAAAAAATACCTGCAGCATTAGCTAAAGAAGTTTCTGAAAGTCTGCATATCCCGGTTATCGGAATAGGTGCTGGTCCGCATTGTGACGGACAGGTTTTAGTTGTAAACGATATGATCGGATTAACTAAAGGCTTTAAACCACGTTTTTTACGTCAGTACATCAATCTGTATGACGGAATTTTAGATGCCGCAAAAGCATATATTAAGGATGTGAAAGCGAATGACTTTCCAAATGAAAAAGAGCAATACTAAAAATGTCGGTAACTGATAAAGATGTACTTTTCGAAGATAATCACCTGATTGCAATTTGCAAACGTGCAGGTGATATTGTCCAGGTTGATGAAACCCGTGACGAACCATTGGAAGATATGGTGAAAAGATATATCGCTAAAAAATACAATAAACCTAACAGTGCGTTTCTGGGAGTGGTACATCGTTTAGACCGTCCGGTAAGCGGGGTGATCTTATTTGCTAAAACAAGTAAGGCGCTGGAAAGAATGAATGCCATTTTTAAAAACAGGGAAGTTAAGAAAACTTACTGGGCGGTTGTACGCAACCGTCCGGCCAATATTTCCGGAACTTTAGTGCATTGGCTGGTTAAAAATCCAAAGACAAATGTGGTTACTGCACATAACACAGAAGTTCAGGGGAGTCAGCGTGCTGAATTAAGCTACAGACTGCTTGGTGAGCTGGGCGGTTATTATCTGATCGAGGTTGATCCTTTAACAGGACGTTCTCATCAGATCAGGGTGCAGCTTTCTACTTTAGGCTGCCCGATTGTGGGTGATAATAAATACGGCTACCCTCGTGGCAGCCGTAAAGGAAGTATTTGTTTGCATGCCAGAAGACTGCAGTTTCTTCATCCTGTTAAAAAGGAACCGGTAAATATCTTTGCCAAACTTCCTGTAGATGGGTTTTGGGAACGTTTTGAATCCTTTTAAGGATTCAAAACACTTTTTATTTACAGGCTACCGGTGATAAGGTAATATCCCCAAATTTAAGACCTGCCAGATTGGTAAATACTCTTCTGCCATCAGCTTCCTGACTTGGCCCGTAACCTTCTAACAACTGATCTCCTTTTTTGACAAATGCAACCTGTCTGTAAGAGGTAGTTCCTTCAGACTGAAAAGTATAATCAGCAATGATCGTATCTCCTTTGATTATTCCTGCGATAGTACCGGCATTTTTATCTTTCTCATAAAAATTATAGTTTAAGCTACCTGCTACTGCATTTCCTGCGGTAATCAATGATAAAGAAACAGTGTCTTTATCTTTAATATAAACATAACAGGTTTTTGCTTTGGAAGCAGTCGTATCAGGAGCTGTGGCCAGACTGTCTATTTTTTGTTCTGTAGTTTTATTTTGTTTACAGGCTGCGAAAAGCCCTGCCAGTATAACTAATGATAAGATTGTTTTTTTCATATTGGTGTTTTTGTACAGAGATTACCTGCTAAAAATAAGTATACGGTTTATTTAGCACAAGAGTCTGGCCAAAAATAATTTCTGCCAATGGTAATAATTATTGTCGGACTAATATTTGTTTTGAAATCATTTGTAAATTGATCTTATGATTTAAAATTTATAAATATTTAATAGAGCGTTGTGACATAACATTTAGGATACCTGCAAAAGAAAAGCTCTGTTTCGCAATCTTTCCATTAAAAGGAAATGATTGTGAAACAGAGCTTGTTTTATTTGTAAAGCTTTTTAAACGTCCTGGTTGTTACCAAACATAAGTCGCAACAGCACCAGCCGGCAATGTAGTCTCCACTGTTTTTCCTTTATACTGAATGTTAAAAGTCTTTTCAGCAGAGTTCCCATTGACAACGATCAATGCGGTCTTTCCATCAGGAGTCCTGAAAGCTACGTTTTCTAAATTGTCAGTAATATTAGAACCAATTCTATAAGATCCTGGTCTCACAAATTTAGAAGCATGACCAATAATGTAATAAGCTACATTTCTGGTTACCTCAGGAGCTATTGTGATCGCCCCTAAGCAAGTTGTACAGCCTCCAACGGTATGTGGCCCATAAGAAGGATCGGCAGCTACATTCCACTCTAAAACGTTTCTGCTCCAGTTACGGGTCGCTCCGATAATCAGGGTAGAAACATGCCATTTTAAATCATCATCGAATTTACCAGGACCGCCAACCCATTGCTCTGTGAAGTACAGATTTTTATCAGGGTGTGCCTCATGAACTTTAGACAATGCAGTGATCTGGCCGCCATATAAATGGAAAGCTGATCCGTCCACATATTGTTTCGCCTGTGGATCATCCAGAATTGTAATCGGATAATCAGGGCGGTCTGCATTATGATCGTAAATGATAATCTTTGTTTTAACACCAGCAGCTTTAAATACCGGGCCTAAAGCAGTTTTAATAAATACAGCCTGGTCTTTGGCTTCCATATACATACTTGGTACATTTCCAGGATGCAAAGGCTCGTTCTGAATAGTGATCGCATCGATCGTAATTCCCTGGGCTTTCATCGCATGGATATACTTCACCAGGTATTTCGAATAAGACTCATAATATTCTGGTTTCAGACTTCCACCTTTAAAACTGTGATTAGTTTTCATCCAGGTAGGGGCAGTCCATGGAGAACCCAGAATTTTTAAATCTGGATTAATAGCCAGGATCTTTTTCAGGATAGGTACTAAATCCGTCATTTCTTTCGCGATAGAGAATTTATCCTGATTAATATCAGTCTGTCCCTCTGGCAATTCATTGTAAGTAAAGTTATCTGCACTCAGATCAGAAGCACCGATACTGATTCTCAAATAACTTACACCGATACCGTTTTTCCTGGGAGAGAACAATTCCTGTAATAAGGCATCTTTAGTTTTTGCATCCAATGCGTTGATTAAGCCCGCACTTCCACCAGTTAAAGTGTAGCCAAAGCCATCAATCGTTTGGAATTTTTGTGTTTCATCAACTTTAATTACCGGATTGGCAGATTGCGCTGTACCAAACTTTAAAGTTGCCGGCTGTTCTTGCAGTAAGGCTGATTTATCGCCTTTAGTCAGCCAGTACTTAACTTCTCCATTAACAGCAGCAGACCCGTTAGAATCTGTAGCTGTTCTTTTTGCTGAACACGCAGCCAGCGTGATCGCAAAAGCAAATAAGATATTTCTCTTCATAATTAATTACTGGTTGTAAGTAAAATTGATTTTCTGATCAGCAATTTGTACGGTAAAATCTCCGTCTTCTGTTACTTTTTGGCCTTCTGGATTAATAAAGCCTAAATCATCAGCAGTAATTTTAAAAGTTACTGTTTTAGTTTCACCAGCTTTAAGTTCTATTTTATCAAAACCTCTTAAACGTTTTACATCCGGACTAACCAGGGTAGCAACCAGGTCTGAAGTGAATAACAATACACTTTCTTTACCGGTAACTTTACCTGTATTGGTTACATCCACAGCAATTGTTAAAGTTTCTCCTTTTTTCAAATTAGCAGTACTTAATTTAACCGGACTGTATTTGAAAGTCGTATAGCTTAAACCAAATCCGAAAACATATTGAGGATTATAATCTGCATCGTAGTTATAAACACCTTCTGTAGTAGAACGTGACTCTGATGGCTTATGGTAATAAGTGAATAAAGCATTTGGATATTGCGGATAAGTATAAGGCAGTTTACCTGATGGGTTTACTGTACCTAAAAGGACATCAGCAATAGCATCACCCCCAAAATTTCCTGGTAAATAACTTTGTACAACAGCACTCATTTTCTTTTCAAACTTAGAGATCACTCTTGGACGGCCTTCGTTTAATACTAAAATGATCTTTTTTCCAGTTGCAGCAAGTTTTTGTGCAAGCTCAGTTTGAAGATCTGAAAGATAAAGGTCACTTAAATTACCTGGAGTTTCTGTATAAGAGTTCTCTCCTAAACATAATACAACTACATCCGCATCTTTTGCTGCGGCAATAGCTGCATCCATTTGATCTGCGTATTCTTCAAAGTATTTGCCATCCATTTTATAGCTCACACCTGGTACATAAGTCACGTTTTGTTTACCTGCTTTAAGTTCCAGCGCTTTCAGGATCGTGTTATATTTTGCTGCAAATTCTTCAACTTTTTCTCCCTGCCACGAATAAGTCCATGCACCATTCAGTGTTCTCATAGAATTGGCATTAGGACCTGTAACCAGGATCTTCATTGATTTATTCAATGGCAATGCCTGATCAGTGTTTTTTAATAAAGTAATAGACTCGGCAGCTGCCTGGTAAGAAGCCTGTTCAAATTCCTTACTTCCAAACTTAGGATAATCTTTAGGATTGGTTGTTGGTTTATTGAAAAGATCCAAATCAAATTTTACCTGTAAGATTCTTCTTACTGCATCATCAATACGGCTTTCTTTAACTTTACCTTCTTTAACCAAAGCAATCAGGTCATCACAAAATGGCTCATAGTTATAAGCAACCATTGACATATCAATACCTGCATTGATCGCAATTCTTACTGCATCTTTATTGTCTTTAGCTACATGATCTCTTTTGTAAAGGTTCTCGATATCACCCCAGTCAGTAACTGCTAAACCTTTGAAGCCTAATTCTTCTTTTAATAGTTTAGTCAGCAGGTTATAGTTGGCATGTACCGGAACACCGTTGATAATACCCGAGTTAATCATAATAGTTTTAGCACCTGCCTGAATAGCAGCCCTGAAAGAAGGTAAGTGGTATTCTCTTAAAGCCTGATCAGAAATATAGGCAGGAGTTCTGTCTTTACCCGAAACCGGTACCTGGTAACCTAAAAAGTGTTTAATTGAAGAAGCGACACGGTATGGGTTTGAAACATCATTATTGTCTCCTTCCAGACCTTTTACAGCCTGAATACCCATTTCGCTTACTAAATAAGGATCTTCTCCAAAACTTTCCCACTGACGTGGAAAACGCGGGTCAGCACCTAAATCCAATAAAGGAGAAAAAGCCCATGGAATAGAGCTTGCACGGGTTTCGTAAGCAGTAATTTCAGCTCCTTTACGTACAAGGCTTCTATTAAAAGTTGCTGCCTGGCCTATTTGCTGAGGGAACATCGTTGCACCGGCAGTATAAGTTTCACCATGAATCGCATCAATACCATAGATTACAGGAATACCATTCTTATTCCCTTTCATCGCAGTCTGCTGGATTTTGCTGATAATTTCATACCAGACTTTAGTCGTTCTGGCTCTGTTGTTTGAGGTATTTAACACGGAGCCCAGCTTATATTGGATCAATGCCTTTTCCATTGCCTTTTGATCCAGTGAAAATGGCTCTGTACTGGTATAACGGTCATTACCTGCGCCTATAACATCTAATGTTATCTGGGCCATCTGACCAACCTTTTCTTCAAGAGTCATTTTCTGAAGCAGGCTTTCTACTTTGGCATTGTTCTTCGTCTGGCTATTCGCCACTCCGCAAGAGATCAATAATAAAAGGGCTGAGAGGGGTTTTTTTAAATACATTTCAATTTTTGACTTAATTAAAAGGCAGCCTGAGCTGCCTTAAGGATTGATTTTTTATTATCTGATATTAGGATTTCTATCTATTTCCTTTTGTGGAATAGGGAAAAGTAATTTTTCAGGTGTTACATTATAGTTTAATGGTGCTCCTTTACCATCTAATTGTGCATTCATCACTGCAATTGCCCTGTTTGTTCTTAATAAATCAAACCAGCGGTGACCTTCAAATGCAAGTTCCAGTCTGCGTTCTTTTTCAATAGCCAAACGCATTGAAGCCTGATCAGCTGCAGGTGTACCTGATAGCTTTACCCTTGCTCTGATCTGATCTACAATCACCTTTGATTGTACCCATCCTGCACTGCTGATCTCATTCAGTGCTTCAGCTTTTAGCAATAGAATATCTGCAAGACGCAGGATATAATTATCACTTTTATCATCTGCTCTGTATTTATTGATGAACGGATAGTTACTTTTTGGCCAGTAGATATCTGACCAGCCGTCTGAACTTACATTTCTAAAGAGAACACTTGAGTTTTTACGGATCAGGTCTCCTTCATCGTCAAATGCCTTAACCAAATCATTCGATGGTGTGTTAAATCTTTTCCAGCCTGTTCCGGTAATGATACCTGGCATCCAGTTACCATGCTCGCCACCATTTCCCTGAAATTGCAGTTCCCAGATAGACTCTGAATTGTTTTTGTTAGCGATATCAAATAATCCATTAAAATTAGGAAATAATGAATATCCGCCAGCTATAGTTGCATCGCAATACTGATTAACTTTTGTCCAGTCCGGGGATGGCATGGTTGCATACACTTTGGCAAGTAATGCATTTGCCACACCTTTTGTAAAAATACCCTTATTGGCAGATGTTGCACTTGCATTTGCTACTGCAAATTCAAGATCTTTGATAATTTGTGCATAGATCTTGTCTATAGCAACCTTAGGCTGCTGAGTATCTGCAAGATTTGTAGGGGTTTTTAAAATCAGGGGTGCAGCTCCGTATAAACGTACAATGTTAAAGTACATATAAGCACGTATTCCGCTTGCTTCACCAAGAATCTGATTTCTTCTGCCGCTGGCATCTAATGAGGGATCAGGTACTTTTGGTATGTTTTCTATAACCTCATTCGCGTTTTTAATATCTGAATAAAGTGATGACCAGTCACGGTCAACATTTCCATTCGTTGAATTTGTTGTGAATAAGTCTAGCTGGATATTAGCAGGATTATCACCGCCAGCATAAGCATTATCAGAAATTACATCACCATTGGTCATGAAATCCCAGATGTGATAATCATTGTACATGCCATCATAAACGCCTTTCATTAATTTATTGGCGCCTGCAGCATCAGTTAAAGCAACCTCTCCGGTAATTTTATCAATAGGATCTTTGCTTAGAAAGTCCTTTTTACAGCCAGATTGTATGGAAAGGACAAAAGCCCCGGCTGCGATCAGTGAATATATTTTTAAGTTCATTTTTTTTCTAAGATTAAAAGCCAACATTAACACCTAATAAGAAACTTCTTGATTGTGGATAAGTTCCATAATCAACACCCATGTCAGGGCCGTTTGCATCGTAACGGCTTACTTCAGGGTCTAATCCACTATATTTAGTGAAAGTCAGAATGTTATAGCCTGTAGCGAATATGGTTAGTTTATCCATTTTTAACTTTCCTAATGCTGTCTTTCCAAAATTGTACGAT
The DNA here is from genome assembly GCF_014200605.1 of Pedobacter cryoconitis. Classification (GTDB taxonomy): domain Bacteria; phylum Bacteroidota; class Bacteroidia; order Sphingobacteriales; family Sphingobacteriaceae; genus Pedobacter; species Pedobacter cryoconitis_B. Next base: position 854,587 of record NZ_JACHCE010000002.1, read on the forward strand.
AGAGTCGCAGTTTTAAGTCTAAGATAAGAAGCATTCTCTACAAATCTGCTGGATGTCAGTGAATTGGTATTTGTAAATGAAGAAGTAGTTAACTGTGCTTTTGGGATATCTGTAATCTGTCCAGGAGTAGTCCATCTGTTTAATACAGCTGCTGACTGGTTTTTTGCATCATACATTCCTTCCAGTTCAATTCTTGAAGCATTAAACAACTGATTGCCTTGTACACCCTGGAAAAATACAGACAGACCGAAGTTTCCATAAGTGAAATTGTTGTTTATACCATAAGTGAATTTAGGCTGTGCTGATCCGATAAACTGACGGTCGCCGTTATCTCTCTGTCCATTGTTGTTGGTATCCTGATAAGTCGCATTACCAGTTTTTGGATCAACTCCTGTGAATACATAACCATAAATACTTCCTAACGGGCGTCCAACCACAACTCTTATGGCAGCGTCGCGTTCAAAGATTCCACCATAATCAAGGGATTGTGTTGTATTTCCAAGGCTGGTTACTTTATTTCTGTTCAGGGAGAAATTTAAGTCTGTCGACCAGGTGAATTTGCTTTTTACAATGTTTTTGGTAGATAATGCAAACTCTAAACCTTTATTTTCCATTGATCCAACATTCAACGCCTGTGTTCCTAATCCCGAAGAGGTAGGTAGTTGAACTTTCACTAAAAGATCATTGGTCTTTTTCAGATAAGCATCAGCTGTGAAAGTTAATCTACTATCAAACATCGTTAAATCGATACCGATATTAGTTTGTGTGGTCTTTTCCCATGAAAGCTGATCATTTGCAGGCTGATCGAGTGTATAAGAATTCTGTGCAGTGATCTGATATAGTTTCATATATGCATAGTCTCCGATACCTTCATCATTACCAACTTTACCCCAGCTACCACGAATCTTTAAATCATTGATCGTTTTACTGTCTTTCATGAAGTTTTCTCCTGATATTCTCCATCCTGCAGAAACAGAAGGGAAATAACCAAATTTATGACCAGGGGCAAAACGCGAAGATCCGTCAGCTCTGAAGTTAGAACTCAGTAAATATTTGCCATCAAAAGCATAATTAACTCTTGCTAAATAAGACTGTTTAGCCCATTGAGAACGCTGTGGTATTTTTGGGGCAATTGATGGAGCAATTGGAAGACCTTGCTGATCTACAAAACGGGTAGCTGAATATTCCAGATAGGTGTAATCAGATTCCTGGATAGTATAACCGGCCATTGCACCAAAAACATTTTTACCAATTGTTTTATTATAACTCAGGATATTTTCATTTAACCATACATGGTCATTGGTCTTGTTGTTATTATAGATCCCTCTTTCGGTACGTCCGTAAACTGTTTTAAAAGGATCAAGGGTATAATCATAGTATTCATTTCTAACATTCGTACTAATGGTAGATTTAAAAACTAAATCTTTATTGAAATTGATCTCACCGCCAAATGCACCGATAAACTTTAATTGTCTTCTTGTGTTTTTAGAACCAAATGCATTTCCGATAGGGTTTTCATATCCCCCCGGTACTGGTGTATAATTACCATTAGGATCAAAAATAGTTAAAGTAGGTGGTGTAGTTAAAGCTGCCAGTATGACACCTCCTTTAGAAATTCCGGCGTTATCTGATACATCAATAGACTTATTAGAAGTTAAAGCAGCAGTAACGTTGAATTTTAACCAGCTGGTCATGCGCTGGCTACCGTTAAAGTTGAAACTATATCTATCTAATTTTGCAGGGGCAACAACACCTTTGTCTTGCTGATAACCTGAAGATAAATAATATTGTCCTCCTTTAGTTCCGCCAGATAGCGATAACTGATAGTTATTTTGCTGTCCGGTTCCAAAAGCTTCTTTTTGCCAGTCAGTGTTCTGCGTACCGCCAAATTCAGTGTAACCCAGATCTTTCATTAATGAAATGTATTGATCACTGTTTAAAACTTTTTGTTTTCTCCAGAAGTTAGATATACCTGTAAATGCATTAAACCCAACCTTCACCTGGCCTGCAGTACCTTTTTTAGTTGTAATCAATACGACTCCATTTGCACCGCTTGAACCATAGATGGCAGCTGCCGATGCATCCTTTAAAATGGTCATCGTTTCGATATCGTTTGGATTGATGAAACTTGCATCTCTGGAAGTAACACCGTTAATAACATATAAAGGACTGTTTGATGCAGTCAAAGATGTATTACCACGAATACTTACCGAAATACCAGCACCTGGCTTACCAGATTGAGAAGTAACCTGTACACCTGCTGCTTTACCCTGAAGGGCTTGCAGTGCATTGGTTACAGGTTGATTCTGGATATCTTTAGCAGAAATAGAAGATACTGCTGTAGTCAGGTCTTTCTTAGTCTGTGTACCGTAACCAACTACGATTACTTCATTTAACTGTTGATTGTCGTCTGCTAGTTTTACACTAACATTTTTACGGTTGCTTATTGCTTCTTCTATTGTCTTATAACCTATAAAAGAAAAAATAAGGGTACTGTTTGCTGGTGCAGATAAAGTATAGGAACCATTTCCGCTGGTTACCACACCATTGTTAGTTCCTTTAACCTTTACCGAAACTCCCGGTAAGGGCAGGCCCTGATGATCTTTCACTTCACCTTTGATGTTGATGTTCTGTGCTAGTGCCACAGAGATCCCGCATAAAAGACAAATGATAAAAAGAGTAAAGTTTTTAGTCATGATTTGCTTGTTTATATTTGTGTTTGATTGTTAAAGTTAACGCCTAATATCTGTTAAAAACAAGATAATCGGTAAATATATTTTGCGTAAAATACTGATATATAGATTGTTATAAACTATTTGATACGCTTCAATACCGTAGGATTAATTCTGGTTTATAGCTGATTTACAGGAGTTAGTGAAACATAATCTATCCGCCGCATCCGGTAAACGATACGCTCTGATACCCTTTAAAATTAATACGATTCTTGAGAAGAATTTATTGGCTTTTATTCGAGAACAAGCTGACTCCATCCATTTTTACTGACCTTTTTTAAGACTGCTTTTCTTTCTTCCATCAGAATTTTAATCTTTGATCCATAAGTCCAGCAGGTACTTTGACGGATATTCAAAATTTCGGCGAGCTTATGAGAGGAGATCTTTCCTTTACTGGAGTAGATCAGGAAGATCATATAGAAAGCTTTATTGATCGGGATACGGGTATTTTGAAAAACAGTATAGGCAGTAACTGATTCTTCGTATCCGCATTTACTGCATCTTCTGCTAAATGCAATATGTCCGGTATAGAAATGTGTGTTTTTACATTTGCGGCAGGTATAGCCATCTTTCCATTTCAGCTCGGAAAGGAAAAGATTACAGCTTTCTTTGTCAGGATAAATTCTGCTGAATTCTTCAAAATCGACATCTGCAGACATCACCCGGTCACGGGTTACTTTCTCCACATTAGTCTGCAATTCCTGGTTATCCTGCTCCAGCAGGACATTCATCCTGGATATTTCTTCGGCCTGTTGTTGTAAACGGTCATTGACAGCAAGTAATTCTGCATTTTTAGCTTCAATAATGAGCGATTTGTGAAATACTTCTTTAGTACGTTCCTCTACTTTAGTTTCCAGTTGCTGGTTTAAGGTGTCTTTCAATTTGGCATTTTCTGCCATCTGACGGATGATCTGGCGCTGTACTTTTTCTTTCTTTGTTTTCAGGATACGGACTTTATCGCCAATGGCAAAAGAAAGAAAGACCATTTCCAGTACAAAACAGAAACTTAAGCTATAATAGCTGATTACGCCAAAGTTTAGCCATTCAAACCCTAACATGATCAGGAATTTTAAGGTAAAACCAATAAACAGGAAGCTATAGCCCAGCACAAAGAAACGTGCAGGTTTATAACCTTGTTTATAAATGTAAATACCGGTATAAAAGGCAACAGCTAAGGGGATAAATTCAAGGAATTTATAAGTGAATAAAGAGCGGTCAAAAAACAGACTGTAAAGGAAAAGTACTGTTCTGATACCGATAACATATAAAATGAATTGATTTAGTCTTGGTGCTTTAGCTTTAACAAGTAATAATTGTTTGGTAAACAGCAGGGCAAACAGACTCGTAGCATATAAGGCAAAGGCATAGGCAATCTGGTTCCATGCAGTGGCAGCAGACCAGAGATACTGATAGGCAATACCATCTGTACTCATTTCAAAGAAGCCTACACTTAAATTATAAAGTACATAATAGAGGTATTGTCTTTGCCGGATAGCAATAAACATGATCAGGTTGTAAAAACTAAAGACCAGGATCATCCCATAGAAGATACCGAAGTAAAAGTACTCGTCAAGGGCGTAAGAGATAAACCAGTCTACGCTTCTTAGTACGATGATGGCATCAGATATTTGTGAGGACTTGAATTTGAAATAATAAACTTGTGTTTCATCGTTGTCGTTATTGATATAAAGCTCGAAATTCTTATGGTGAACTTCCCGCTGATCAAACTTAAACTGATCTCCAAATTCTTTGATCTCATAAGTTCCATTTTTTTGAGGTAAATAGGCAGTTACATGATCTATAGTCTGATCGAAAAATTCAAGCAGATATCTTTTATTGGCTTTGCTATTGTGTTTAATCTTAATTTTAAACCAATATGTTGCTTTCAGATCTGTGGTCTGCGGTGTGCTTTTTAGACTTTTTGTGAAACGGTGTTCGTAATCTTTACCACTGATTTTTTCAAAACTCAGCTTGTTCGCTGTATCTTTTAACCATTCTATCTCGTTGAAATTAAAGATGTGCTGATCTACATGATCGTTGACTGTAACAACTTTCTGTGCATAGATAGCCGGGCTGAGAACAAGAAGTAATAGTGCTGTTATAAAAACGCGTAAAAGAGAGTGAGTGAACTGGTTAAACATAAATGAATAAAGAAGCCCATGGCATTTGGTACAGAAGCAAATATAAACTTAATTTGATTGCAATTCTGCAACGTTATTGCATATGTCTTTATATGGTCTATATTTGCAGGCATTAATACAAAATTTTTAAGCAAATATGAGCATAGCGACTATAATATGGAACCCCGGTGATTCAATAATTGATTTAGGATTTTTTGCCTTAAAATATTACTCTTTGTTTTTTCTTCTTGCTTTTGTTTCCAGCTATATCGTTGTGAAAAAACAATTTATTAAATATGGTATTGATGTCGAACTGATGGACTCTTTAACCATATATACTGTTTTGGGAACTTTAATTGGTGCGCGTCTTGGTCACGTACTGTTTTATGATTTTGCTTATTTTTCTAAGCATCCGCTGGAAGCAATCCTTCCGGTTACTTTTTCTCCGCACTTCCGGATCACGGGTTTCCTCGGGCTGGCAAGTCATGGCGGTGGAATAGGGATCATGCTGGGTTTGATTTTATTTAGTAGAAAGTTTAAAATAAAATTGTGGTTCCTGCTGGATCAGATTGCACTGGTTGTTCCGCTGGCAGGTACTTTTATCCGTTTGGGAAACCTGATGAATTCAGAGATTATTGGTAAGCCAACTGATGTAAGCTGGGCTTTTGTGTTTTTGAGAGATGATAATATTCCGCGTCACCCTGCACAGTTATATGAGGCTATTGCCTATTTATTGATCTTTGGCTTCGTATATCTGCTGATGAAAAAATACCCAAGATCATCTGGTTTTTATTTCGGACTGGTTATCTTCCTGATTTTCTGTTTCAGATTGGGTATTGAATTTATTAAGGAAGATCAGTCTGCTTTTGAGGCGGGTATGTTTTTAAATATGGGACAATTGTTAAGCATCCCCTTTATTTTAACAGGAATGGTCATTATGTATCTTAAAAGAAGTGAACCTGAGAATACACCGATGAAAACCGTTAAGCAATAACGGTTTTCATTTTTGTTCTGTTGTTTAACAGCGTAGTCAATAACATACAAAGCAGAAATCCTCCAAAGGCTAATCCCGCACCAACATATTGTGGAGAAGTAAAACCATAGGCTGCAATTGGCATACCACCTAAAAATGCACCAAGCGCATTTCCGGTATTGGCACTGGCCTGCATAGAAGAGGATGCTAACATTTCGGCTCCTTTTGCTGCGCCTATCATCAGCATTTGCATGGGTGCAATAACAGCGAATGCAAGGGCGCCGGTAAGGAAAGTCAATAAGATAGCTGCAATTTTAATATGGCTTAAAAGGGCAACTAATATCAATGTCATAATCATTGCCAGTAATAAATAACTGGTTGTTTTTAAGGGTGAAAATTTATCCGCCAGGCGGCCACCTGCAAAATTACCTACTGCCATTCCAAGACCTGCAATCACCATAATCGGGGTAATCATATTACTGTTGAAATGAGCTACTTCGGTCATTAATGGCGCTATATAACTGATCCAGGCAAATAAACCCCCTGTACCTATTGCAGAAATTCCGATAATAATCCAGAGCTCTGGTTTCTTGAAAACTTTAAGGCTGTCCGAAAATTTGGTTTCTGATTGTGAAGGTAATACGGGCAACCATAGTTTGATGCTTGCTGCGGTAATCAGGGCAATTACTGAAACGATCAGAAATGAGATTCTCCAGCTTACATTATGACCAATAAATGTACCTAGCGGTACACCGATGATATTAGCTATGGTTAAACCGGCAAACATAACTGATACTGATTTAGCTTCACTTCCAGGATCGGCCAGTCTGCTGGCAACTACTGCACCTATACCAAAAAAGGCACCATGTGGTAAGCCTACTAAAAATCGTGCAACAAGTAATAATTGATAAGTAGGGGCGAAACTGAATAATATATTTCCACTGGCAACGGTTATCATCAGACCGATCAATACCTTTTTGGGTGGATATTTACCTAAAACAGCAACCATGATCGGAGCTCCGATAATCACACCTAACGCATAAATGGAAATTAGATTCCCTGCTGAAGGAATACTTATTTTGAGGGTTTTGGCTACATCGGGCAATACCCCCATCATCATAAACTCTGTCATTCCCAGGCTAATGCCGCCCAGGCAGAGTGTGATCAGACTTATCTTTGTGTTGGTAATTAGCTTCAGTAATTTCATAATGGCCGCAAAGATAAGATTGTTAGAGCCAATTATGTGGTTTACAGATTTATATGATACGGATATGAAATTTCTATCAGATCTTCAATCAGCTGGTCCCAGTCTTCCAGTTCACCTGCAAGAGATAAAACCATTTCTTTAGTTAACGGTTCCTGATTAAAAATACGGGTGACGGTATCCAGTGGAATTCCAGTTTCCGGATAACTTCCTTTAAAATAAACTGATGCCCATTCCAGATAGGTAACAGGCTTTCCATCCAGCGGAGTAAGCAGTTCTGCAGAATGATCGTCATTTTCTGCCAGAATTCCTGTTGTCCAGGGCTGACCGTTTAATTGCCATACTGAAAATGTAGTACCCGCAGAGTTTACTGGTTCTCCAAAAATGAATTCATGGAAGGCTTCTGGCAGCTGATCAGTCAGGTTAGCTTTTTCTCCTTGTTCTGCTTCTGAAAAATAACCATTAATTACTGCCCCTTCATTTCTGAATAAGGCCAGTAACTGGTCACCTTCTCCATTGCGCATTTCAAAGAATTCTTCTCCTTCACTCCACTGACTGTTATAAGAGTAGTAACGGTAAGTCCAATCCTGACAAAGTATGGCATCTAATACTGCCATAGCTTTGCAGGCTGATTGTAGTTTTTTGTTGTCCGGCAACAATTGAAGGTCTGATGTATTGATCATAAATATTTAAATAGGGTTCTTAGCCCTGAATTTCTTTTTTGCCTTCTACAGAAATATCTGAACCTTCTGCCAGCATTACTGATAGGGGTTGCTGGTGGTTTAAACAATCAAATTCCGGTCCGTAGGTATGGGCAAAATCTACTGCAATTTTAAAGTCTTTTACTTTATATTGTGCCCATTTAGGGTGTTTTACCTCATATTCATTGGTTTTGGTTTCATCAACTTTGGTATAACCCCAGTAATGATTGGTGATGAAATCGGCTTCGCTGTCAGGTACGATCTCTGATAATGCCTTATTTGCCTTTACAGTGAAAACCTGCCATTCATTTTTGCATCTCCAGCTATATTCCACTTCTCTTTCATCTTCTGTTTCCGACCAGCGGTGCGTCATTGGCATAGCTTCATAATGTTCATGATAAACAGTATTTGCTACTACAGAAAGTGCAAATTTAGGCACTATTTCTTTAATAAAAACTACACCCCGTTTTACGGCATCTCCATCTTTATACTTCACATAGAAACGCAGGTTTACTTCTTCAAAATTTGCATGAAAAGGAACGCTGAAGCCCAATAGTTTGGTGTTTTTAAAAAGGAAACCTATTAAACTTACGTAACAGGTGTCATTCCAAATGTCCAGCTCTGTACCTGCTGGCAGGTAAGGGCGTAAGATTTCTTGATCGATAGCATAATTAGCTATAGCTAATTTTCTCCATTCTGCGGTTAAAAAACTCATTAAAGGTTAGGTCTAAATTGATTGATAAGCCAAAGTACTAAACCTAAACGATATTGAGGTACTAACATTGAAATAACCTGTCATTCGAATTTCAATATTTAACGATAGAATTATTGTTTTTCGCTATTGTGCAGTAAATGAGAGACTTGTTTTATTGTTAATTCTTGCTCATTTAGTCGGATATAACCGTAATTATAACAACAAATACAAATTTTTCCGTTTTGTTCTTCTAACTGATGAGTGAAAAAGCTGAAATTGAAACCAGTTGCTGAAAGCGTGTGTAATGTTGTGAATTTAATCCCTTTCTGATTAAATTGTTCCAGAATCGAGGTGTTTCTTTTCAAAATACGGTTGATATCTCTAAAATTTGTACAGCGATCTCTGTTTATGGCATTGTTATAATGACACCTGCAATGATCGTCACAAAATTTTTTATCCGTACGCCCTATAAGTTTGGTCCCGCAATCCTGACAATATTTCATAGGGGTAAAGTAATCCGTTTCGGGTAAAACTTGTTAGTTATTTATTCTTTGGAGGGCTGTCTATCCGATTATAACCGTTTAACGAACGACTAGTAATTATTCCCTTTTCATCTTTGTTTGACAAATTGCTTTAGAATTTATTTTATAGTTTTTTGAAAACAGGTGTTTATGTAATACAAAGAAAGATGGATAGAGTAAGAAACAGTGTGCGTTTAACAGGTTATGCGTCCGCAGATCCGATAATTGTTAATTTCGCTACAGGAAAAAAAATGGCCAGATTGAGTTTAGGTGTGCATGAGTTTTATAAAAATGGTTTAGGAGAAGCGGTGGATCAGACGCAATGGTTCAACCTGATTTTCTGGAATCAGAAGGTAGATCTGGTGGAGAACGTGGTAAAAAAGGGTGCTGCAATGCGGGTTGAAGGGAAACTAAGTGCACAGACTTATACGGATAAAAATGGCGATCAGCGTTATACGACTGAAATTGTGATTCATAAACTCGAGGTGATCGATAAATATGAACTATAACAGGTTATTCCCTCCGGACCTTTTTGATGGGGGGAACAACTGTTTATAGCCGGATTTTAGAAATGAACATTTAATCCTCCGTAAAAACTTCTGGTGGCTGCCGCATTGAAGTATCTTCCTCCTGCGGCATTCAGATCGTTGCCCAGACTGTATTTTTGATTGAGCAGATTATCTGCCCCTGCAAAAATTTCTACCTGAGTATTTGCAATCCGGAGTTCTTTCCAGCCTATTTTGCTCTGGACAAGATGATATGCGCTGGCATATGCGGTATTTGCATCTGTTAGCGGGAGTTTTGCAGTATAATTGTATTGAAGGAAAATATAGAACCTCTTTGGTAATTGTAAATCTATTGATGTCACAATTACATTTTTTGGTACCCCTGTCAGATCTTTACCTGATAAATCTATTGTGCGGTCCAGATAATGGTCAAATTTAAAATGACTTAGTGTATAGGCTGTATTGATTGATAAAGCCCTGATTATGGTAGTTGTATTTGGTTTAATCAGTATGGCTGAAATAGAGGTCTCCAGTCCCAATTGTTTTGTGCCGCCTGCATTAATGAAATATTCTGTTGCATTTTCATTTAACCTTCTGACAATTGCATTTTTCAGGTGATAATAAAAGCCATTCAGATCTAGCGTGATCCTTTTATTTGCTGTCTGGTACCTGATCCCAGTTTCATAGTTCCATCCACTCTCTGGTTGTAAATTAATATTGATCACATTATCTGATGCTCTTATTTCTGCCAGTGTTGGTGGAGAGTAACCTCTGCTCACAGAACCGCGCAGGGATAGATTTTTTGTAAGTAAATAGGAGAGGGCAGCTCTTGGCATAAACTGCAACTCGAAATTCTTGTTTTTTTCTGGAATCAGAACAGGTGCGAGTCGCTTATAACTGAAATGGTACAAGTTGGCACTGGCTGATAATTCCACAAAGAGTTTACGAAAGATATCCACATTTAAATGTGCATAACTAAAATTGGTTGCAGCATTTAGCTTGTCGGATGCTTGTAAGTTGGCAGGTGTTCCGTAGTTATTATCTGAATTATCGATGTTTGAGTGGGTTTTGGAGGCTTCCAGGCCTAAATTAAATCTCCAGGAGATATCCTCTGTTTTTTTAAAGTATTCCACATATGTTCTGATTCCGAATGTGGATTCCTTTCTATGTTCATAATTTGTAAGGAAAGGATTTTTGAAATCGGTATAGGAAGTAAAGACTGAAACCACATGTTTGAATTGCTTATTGATTTGCCAGCTGTTAGTAATGCCGGCATAAGAAGTTTTGCTGTAAATTCCGGCCTGTTGTTCGGCTGCACTCCTGATTGCGCCTGCTGCTGGTCTTGATAACCGGGGATTCAGTTCATATTCTGCAGCTGTTAACCCTCCCGGGGTTTCATACTGTAAATCACTATAGAATAAGAGTGCAGTCAGATTTGCTTTAGCTGAATAGGCCCATTTTTGATGAAGCTGGAAATATTTACGGTCCATTCCACTATGATCACGGTAACCGTCACTTCTTTGGTAGGACTGATTGAAACTAAAACTGTAATTTTTCCAGCGTTTACTCAAATTCAAATTTTCATGGAATAAGCCAAATGAACCACCTGTAAGATTGAAGGTAATTTTTGTACTATCTGTTTCTATAGTGTTTGGGGCAATCAGAACTACTCCTCCTGAGTTTGCTCCATAGATACTGCTTTGAGGACCTTTCAAGAGCTGAATATTTCCTATTGCGGATAAATCAAGTGCATTCAGATAGGTATTACCACCTGCATCAGTCAGCGGGAATTCGTCAAAGTAAATCTTTACATTTCTGACTCCAAAAGGAGAACGTAATAAACTGCCACGTATTGATAACCTGTAACTTCCCGGTGAACGCTCTTCCATTCGTACACCCGCAATGGTATTCATCGCTGAAACCAGCGAGCTGTTAGGTTGTTGGTCAAGGGCTGCTTTATTTAAAAGCGCAACAGCCCCTGTTGCTCTTAACAAGGGCTGAGTAGAAAAATAAGGACGAATAACTACCTCTTCAAGTTTCTTTGCTGTATCCTGTTTAATCTGGCTAAAGCTGTTGATTGTAAGTGTTAATAAGATAAGGGTAATGATTTGCTTCATTTATTTAGCTGCAACTCTCCATACCGTACTACTTACATCATCAGCTACCAATAGGGCACCGTCATTAGCTACGGCCACACCAACAGGTCTGCCATAAACCTCGCCTTTGGCCTCGTCTGCAATAAAGCCTGTTAAGAAGTCTTCTAATTTTCCGGCTGGTTTCCCATTCTTAAAGGGAACAAAAGCTACTTTATAACCTGCCAGTACTGACCGGTTCCATGAACCATGCTGGCCAATGAAGGCTCCACCCTGATATTTTGCCGGAAATTTGCTATCTGTATAAAAAGCCAGGCCTAAAGAAGCTGTATGTGAACCCACAGCCAGATCAGGAACAAGGGTAGATTTAACTAATTCCGGGTGCTGACCTTTTAGTCTTGGATCTTCATGCTGCCCGTAATAAGAATATGGCCAGCCGTAAAAACCACCTTGTTTTACACTGGTGATATAATCAGGTACAAGATCATCTCCAAGTCCATCACGTTCATTGACCGCTGTCCATAGCGTATTTGTGCCAGGAGCCCAGGCTACACCTACAGGATTTCTTAATCCGGCAGCATATATTTTTTCGCCGGTTCCGTCAGGATTAACCTCCAGGATATTTGCACGGCGTACTTCATGCTCCATTCCATTTTCTCCTGCATTACTTCCCGATCCTACGGTGATATAGATCTTAGAATGGCCGGCATTGGTAATCAGATTTCTTGTCCAGTGATTGTTATATCCACCGGCAGGCAAATCCACAATCTTCTTACCTTTTGCAGTAATTTTAGTATCGCCTGTTTGATATGGATATTTGTATAATCCATCTGTATTGGCAACATAAAATGAATCGCCAATAATCAATACGCCATAAGGCTGATCAAGTCCTGATAAGAAGGTAGTTTGTAAATCAAATTTGCCATCCTTGTTGCTGTCTCTGTAAAGGAGCACTGTATTTGCACTTGAACCGCTTACTTCTGCTTTATCTTTTCCGCTTAAGGCATTGGCTATTTTCTCTTTAGTATTCCGTTCAGAGTTTGAAAGTACGACCAATATATCTCCGTTAGGGGCAATGTAGATGTTTCTTGGGCTTTTGATGTTTCCTGCAAATTTAGTTACTGTAAACCCCGCCGGTGCGACAGGGGTTTTTCCTTTGGGCCAGCCTATAACTTTACTGAATTTAGTTTTTGAAGCATCCGGGTTTGGTGCAGGCAGGTTTAAAGCACTGTTTGTAGTGGTATCATTGCCACTGGTATCTGCTTTTGCTGTACTTGTTTTAGTTTGAGAATTACAAGAAAGCATAAAAGGTACAACACCGATTAGTAAAAGATATTTTTTCATAGTTAGCTGATCAATATATTTTTTAACAAGTTAGTTAAAAGGATGTTTCAGGAAAAATATATTTTTTAGGACAGCTTTCATATTTATTAACGATTTCAAAAGGAAATGTTGAATCAAAAGGGGGTAAAATAAAAAATGCCCCTGATTAACAAGGGCATTTCATTCAATAAATAACTCTTTAATTGATTAACCTAATTTTGATTGCAGGTTTTCATCAATTGCAGCTAAGAATTCTTCAGTATATAAGTAATGTTTACCATGTTCTACTTGATTACCATGGATACAAACAGCTAAATCTTTAGTCATTTTTCCACTTTCAACAGTTTCAATACAAACTTGCTCTAAAGCATGACAGAAGTTAATTAATGGCTGGTTATTATCTAATACACCACGGAATTCTAATCCTCTTGTCCATGCAAAGATAGAAGCAATAGGGTTTGTAGAAGTTGGTTTTCCTGCCTGGTGATCACGGTAGTGACGGGTCACTGTACCATGTGCTGCTTCGGCTTCCATAGTTTTTCCATCTGGAGTAACCAGTACTGAAGTCATTAAGCCTAATGAACCAAAGCCTTGTGCAACTGTGTCAGACTGAACGTCTCCATCATAGTTTTTACAAGCCCAAACAAAGTTACCATTCCATTTTAAGGCAGAAGCTACCATGTCATCGATCAAACGGTGCTCATAAGTAATACCTGCTTCTTTGAATTTAGCTAAGAAATCATTTTCATAGATCTCCTGGAAGATATCTTTGAAACGACCATCATATTTTTTAAGAATAGTATTTTTTGTAGATAAGTATAAAGGCCATTTTTTGATTAATGCCTGATTGAAACAAGCATGTGCAAAACCACGGATACTTTCGTCAGTGTTGTACATTGCTAAAGCAACACCATCACCTTTAAAGTTATATACGTCAAATGACTGAACTTCTCCACCATCTTCTGGTGTAAATGTCAATGTAAGTTTACCTTTTCCTTTGGTTACTAAATCGGTAGCACGGTATTGGTCACCGAAAGCATGACGTCCGATACAGATCGGTGCAGTCCAGTTTGGTACTAAACGAGGAACATTACTCATCACAATTGGCTCACGGAAAACAGTACCATCTAAGATATTACGGATGGTTCCGTTTGGTGATTTCCACATTTGTTTCAGGTTGAATTCTTTTACGCGGTCTTCATCAGGAGTAATGGTAGCACATTTGATACCTACACCATATTTTTTAATGGCTTCAGCTGAATCAATAGTTACCTGATCATTGGTCTCATCACGGTATTCTATACCAAGATCGTAATATTTAATATCAAGATCAAGATAAGGTAAAATCAGTTTATCCTTAATGAATTTCCAGATGATACGGGTCATCTCATCACCATCTAACTCTACAACTGGCTGGTCTACTTTAATTTTTTGTACAGACATATTATGGTTTCAATTTTAACTTTATAAAAAAACAAAGATATAAATTTTGAGTTTATCGCCTCATTTTCGCGTAAATTACCAAAACAAATGAAGATTAAGTAACGTTATATTGACATAAAACATTAAGCTATGGTTACAGACGCAAATAATGCAGGTGAGGGCAAAGGATCTGGGGATAAACTCCATAATTCTGACTTAGGAGAGACAAAAGATTTTAATCAATTATCTTTTAACAAAGAGAAGAATAGTTATGAACTGGATGTAAAAGGTGATAATAAAGATTACGATCACCCGCTTCCATATGATACGACTGCGGAGAATGGCGGCGATGAGAACTCAGATTATGACGAGGCTAATCCTTATGTTGGTGATGAATATGCGACATGGGCAGAAAAGAGAAAAGCCGAGCTGGATAACCAGGGCATGCACATCGATCACGGTAATATAGTAGAAGTCAATGCTGAGGATGAATTTTTAGCCAGAACACCCGAGGATGACCGTACAGATCTTGATGAAGAAGGCTATCCGGTAAATGACGAGCCTAAGTTAAGGTAGCAGGTCCAGATTAAGGCGCTTGCGCAGTTCTTCAAGTTTAGGATTCTTTTCTAAAAGATAGTGGTATTTTTCAATACTGGTGTATAATCGGTTTTCAATTTTATTCTCTACTCTTTTAGTAACGATTCCTACACTGAAATTCTTTAATCTGGTTCTCAGAAAGTTTAAAAATTCTACCAGTTCATTTTGTAGAATGCTTTCCTGAGCAAGATTAGTTATTGACACAGTGATCTGATCGGGTTTGGTTAATTCAGGATCATTTGTGGTCAGGATAGTATAAAAGTTAATTTTATTTTCTTCTTTAACTTTCTGTACATACTCTTTCCAGAGAACCATTAGCTCTTCATGCGTAAAAGGTTCTTTTTCCTCTCCGAACACAAATTTTGGTTCATCACTTTCTATGCCGCCGGCTGCATTTGTCAATGCAGTAAGAGATGGAATTAATGTTCCTCCTGTCGTATTTCCGGTAGGATTAGGTTTTAAAGCAATCTTATTAACAGAATTTAAATTCGGAGTTACTGAAACACGGTTGGTAGCTGAAGGGTTAACCTGGTTTGCTGATGGAGCAGGCTTAGAAGCTGTTTCTATAGGCTTAGCAGTCATTCCTGCTGGAGGTGGCAGAGGCTCAGGCCTTTCCGTATTCGCAGCAGATTCAGTTTTTACATCAGTTTTTTTTTTAGTCTGATCTGTGTCAGTTGCTGTTGTAGATGCTGTATGAGGGAGTTGTGCAAGTTGCAGGACGGATGGAATATGGCACATCTTGATGAGTGCAAGTTCTACCTGTAACCGCTGGTTTTTGCTGTTTTTATAAGTAAGGTCACACTGGTTAGCTAAATTGAGTGCGGTAAGGATAAACGATACTTGTACCTGCTGACTCTGTGTGATGTATTTTTGTTTTATATTTTCACTGACCTCCAGTAGTTTGACGGTCTGAGGGTCTTTGCTTACCAGTAAATTCCGTAAATGACCTGCCAGTCCGTTGATGAAATTATTACCATCAAAACCGTTATTCAGGATTTCATCAAATAAGATTAATGCCTGGCTCACATCTGCAGTGTTAAGATATTGGGTTAACTTGAAATAATAATCGTAATCCAGAATATTCAGGTTGTCGATTACTGATTTATAAGTCAGATTTTTATTGGTATAACTTACAATCTGATCAAACATGGAAAGTGCATCACGCAAACCTCCGTCTGCCTTTTGGGCAATGATGTGAAGTCCGTCAGCTTCTACAGTGATCTGTTCGCGTATAGCGATTTTATTTAGCAGCCCCGAAATATCATCTACCTGGATTCTGTTAAAGTCAAAAATCTGGCAACGTGAAAGAATAGTTGGTAAAATCTTATGTTTCTCTGTAGTCGCTAATATAAATATAGCATAAGAAGGTGGTTCTTCTAATGTTTTCAGGAATGCATTAAATGCATTTGCTGAAAGCATGTGTACCTCATCTATAATGTAGATTTTGTATTTACCTGCCTGGGGCGGGATACGAACCTGCTCTATCAGACTTCGGATATCGTCTACTGAATTGTTGGATGCGGCATCCAGTTCATGGAAATTGAAAGAATGACCAGTTTGAAAAGAAACGCACGAATCACAGGTTCCGCAGGCCTCAACTTCATTGGTTAAATTGGTACAGTTAATCGTTTTGGCAAGAATCCTTGCACAAGTCGTTTTACCTACACCTCTTGGACCACAAAAAAGGAATGCCTGGGCAAGCTGATTATTTTTGATCGCATTTTTTAAAGTTCCGGTAATGTGGTTTTGTCCGACAACTGTTTCAAACGTTGCTGGACGATACTTACGGGCCGAGACAATAAAATTTTCCATTTCACTGCGAAATTATAAAATTTTTATGGAGCAGAAGGGATTTTAGACAAAATAAAATCAAAGATGGTGTAGTTAAAGGCAGCATTGAATGTTATGAAGTCAATTATAGATATTAGGCTTGTTTGTTTTTATTTTTAGTATTGTATAATTATATAAATTAGTTAAATCTAATTTATTAGATTTGCACGAACTAAAAATAAAATATAATTATGCTGAAACACGTTTTAAAACAATTAATGGTCATTTCCTTTCTTCTTGTTTCTGTCAGTTCTATGGCACAGAATATCGAAATCTCAGGAATGGTTAAGGATATCAATAGCAATGAAGCTATTGGTGGAAGTAATATTAAACTCAAAAATTCTAAGCGTTCTGCTGTTGCCGATAAACAAGGGAGATTTCAAATGTCTGTTCCTCAGCAATTCAAAGGAGGAACTCTGCTGGTCTCTTATCTGGGTTATAAACCGGATACTATATTAATCGATAGTAATAAAAAATTTTATGAAATATTATTGCATACTAAGGCAGACGCACTCAGTGAAATTGTTGTTACTGGTGTATCCAGAGCTACTTTGTCGAGAGAGAACCCTGTGCCGATTGTAAGTGTATCTAAAAAGAAGATAGAACAATCTTCGGAGAGTAATATTATAGATGTGCTGGTTCGGAACGTTCCAGGTCTTAATGCTGTAAAAACAGGCCCTAATATCTCAAAACCTTTTATCAGGGGTTTAGGATATAACAGAGTGCTGACTTTATATGATGGAATCCGTCAGGAGGGGCAGCAATGGGGAGATGAACATGGAATTGAAGTGGATGCCTATAATATTGAACGTTCTGAAGTCATTAAGGGGCCTGCAAGTTTGATGTATGGGAGCGATGCGCTTGCGGGAGTAGTTAGCCTGATGTCATCAATGCCGTCTGTAACAGATGGTCTGCTGCATGGTAAAGTTCTTTCCGAATATCAGAGTAATAATGGTTTAATCGGTAATGGTCTGGGCTTATTTTATGCGAAAAATCATTGGTCATTTGCTTTGCGCGGCTCTTATCGTATAGCTAAAAACTACAGTAACGCTATAGACGGCAGGGTCTATAATACGGGATTCCGGGAAACAAATGCATCTGGTACTGTACGTTACCAGACTGGTAAAGGTAATTCAACACTGAACCTGAGTCTTTATGATAATATTCAGGGGATTCCGGATGGCAGCCGGGACTCATTAACCAGAAAGTTTACTTATCAGATCCATGAAGGAGATCTGGATGATATCAAAAAACGCCCCATTGTTTCTGATGCAATGCTGAATTCTTATCAGCTGAGTCCTCTGCATCAGCATATTCAGCATTACCGGATATATAGTAATAATCATTATGCGGTTGGTGAAGGAGATATTGATTTCATGCTTGCTTTCCAGCAAAATATTCGCAGAGAGTATAATCACCCTACAATGACCGATCAGGCTGGAATGTTCGTCAGGTTGAATACATTAAATTACGGGGTGAAATATAATGCGCCTAAATTCTTAAATACGGAGTTCACATTCGGTATAAATGGAATGTACCAGAATAACCTGAATAAGAATGCGACAGATTTTCCAATTCCTGATTACAACCTGTTTGACGCAGGAGCTTATATTTTTGCTAAATGGAAATATGAAAAATGGACAATTGGGGGAGGGATAAGATCTGATCTGCGTTATTTAAATGCACAGGATTTTTATACCTCAACAAATCCTCAAACCGGTTTTGGTCAGCATGTTTCACTGGCACAGGATCCAAAAGCAAATCTGCAATTCCCTTCTTTTAGTAAATCTTTTGGTGGGATTTCATTAAGCCTTGGGAGTACTTATGAGCTGAGTGATCAGGTAAGCCTGAAGGCTAATGTTGCAAGAGGGTACCGGGCACCCAGTATTACAGAATTTGCTTCTAATGGATTAGATCCGGGGGCACATATTATTTACCTGGGAAACCGTGATTTTAAACCTGAATTTTCTTTGCAGGAAGATATAGGTGCAGATATAACGCTGAAAGATTTGTCCATGTCATTCAGCATTTTTAACAATAATATTCAAAACTACATTTATCTGAGTCAGCTGTTAGATGCGGATGGAAATCCGGTCATCAGTGCGCAGGGAGATAAAACTTATCAATATCAACAGGCTTCTGCACAACTTTATGGATTTGAAGCTACTTTTAGTCTGCATCCTGAGTCTTTGAAAGGCTTTTCATTTGATAATTCATTTTCAGTTATCAGGGGATATAACAGAAAACAAATATTTAAAGATAAGAAAACAGGTGGAGAATATTTACCACTTATTCCGCCAGTCAGGCTATTAAGCAGTGTAAGTCAGGATATCAGGCTTAATTCAAAGTTGTTCTCAGAAATGAATTTTAGAATAGAGGCAGAATACAATGGAGCACAAAATCGTTATCTGGCTTTGAATGATACAGAAACTGCTACTTCGTCTTATCTGCTTTTCAATGTTGCTGCCGGGACAAAGATTAATTATTCAAAAAAGCATACACTGCAATTGCAATTACAGGCTAATAATTTATTGAATGAAACTTATCAGTCTAACCTGAGCAGGCTTAAATATTTTGAATATTATGAGCATTCACCAAATGGGTACAGAGGTATACAGGGGATGGGCAGAAGTATTGGGATAAAAGCTATTCTTTCATTTTAACGACAATTAAATATACCTTTGATCTTTTTGTAATTAACCTTATAATAAATCACTGTATTTTAACTAAATTAATGAAACTCTTTCTATTAGGTATTTTATTGAGCATATCTGCTCTCTCTTTCGCTCAGTCCAATTTTCAAAAAGGATACGTTGTCAACAATGAAAAAGACACACTCAGAGGGTATATTGATTACAAAGAATGGGATTTAAATCCTGGCAAAATAGCTTTCAAGACTGATTTGGATGCTGGAATCCAGGATTTTACCGTGAAAAACTCTTTGGCGTGGGCGGTTACCGGTTTGGAGATTTATCAAAAATATGAAGTAGAGGTCAGTATGAGCCAGGTAGATGTGAGCCGTCTTTCTGTAGGCCGGGATAATTCAAAGGCAAAGAGTGTTGTCTTTTTAAAAGTATTGCAGACCGGTAAAAATGCGACCTTGTTTTCTTATACTGATGGAATTAAACAAAGGTTTTACCTGCTGGAAAAAGATGAATCTATACCTTACGAACTGGGTTCACAGTTATATATGAAATCTAAAGAGGATAATTTAATGGTTACTGACAACCAATATATCAGACAGCTTGGTTTAGTGATGACTAAACTGAATGTGGGTACTGAAGCTGAGCGCCATAGTTTAGAAATTTCAAATTATGGAATAAAGCCTATCATGAATGCTGTTGCTGTGATTAATGAACAGCAATTGATTAAAACTAATAAAAATTCAGCTGTAAGATTTTTTGCAGGAGCAGGATTGAATATGAGCAGGGCTCATTATAAAGGTGATACTCCTTTCGCTTTACCGGGTGCCGAAAGCAAGGTTTCGCTGATGCCTTTAATCACGGCAGGTTTTGATCTTTTTGCTAATCCGGCTATAGGCAAACTGATTTACAGAGCAGAATTATCTTTACTGATGGGTAAACATGAAGCGACAATCAGAGAACCTTCTCCTTCTAAAACCTATATGACTCATACTTTTAATCAGTTCACCATTAATATTACCCCTCAGATCATCTATAATTTCTATAATACAAATCGCTTAAAAGCATTTGTAGGTGGCGGGCCGGGACTTAATTTTTCGGGCTACAGCAATAACAAAACGACATTGTATAGCAATTCAGGAAATGAAACCGAGCTTACTTCCCGTAAAATTGATCTGGAGAAATTCAATTTCTCGTTTCCTTTTACCGCTGGTTTAGTCTTTAATAAAAAAGTAGAGATCTCTGCAGGTTACGCTTTTGCTTCACCAATTACAAATTATAGCAGTTTCAGTATTAATATGCAGCGTTATCGGGTTGGTGTTAATTACCTGTTTGGCAAGCTTTAAATGTTTTGAATTGTAGAAAATTATTCCTAAGTTTGCATCCCTGTTTAAGACAGGATTTAACATAAAATAATCATAACAATGAATCAGTACGAAACTGTTATCGTTCTAACCCCGTTGTTGTCAGAAGAAGTTGCGAAAGAAGCATTAGCGAAATTTAGCAAAATCATCACTGACAGCGGTGCCGAAATTGTTCAAGAGGACAATTGGGGTTTGAGAAAATTAGCGTATCCGATTGAAAAAAAAGCAAGCGGATTTTTCCACCTTACAGAGTACAAATCTTCAGGTGAATTAATTAACAAATTGGAATTAGAACTAAAACGCGATGAGCGTGTTCTTCGTTTCCTTACCATTAGATTAGACCGTCACGCGGTTGCTTATAATGAGAAGAAACGCAGTGGTGCTTTTAACAAAAAACCTAAGAAAGAGGAGGCTTCTGCATAATGGCTAAAGATCAAATACAATATGTTACCGCTCCAAAAGTGGACGATAACAGAAAAAAATATTGCCGTTTCAAAAAGAATGGTATTAAATATATTGATTATAAAGACGCAAACTTTTTGTTAAAATTCATCAATGATCAGGGTAAAATTTTACCTCGCCGCTTAACCGGTACTTCATTGAAATTTCAACGTAAAGTGGCTCAAGCGGTTAAACGTTCTCGCCACATTGGTTTGTTACCTTTCGTTGCTGACCAATTAAAATAAGAGCTGAACATGGAAATTATATTAAAACAGGACATCAAATCTCTTGGAGAGAAAGATGATATTGTAAACGTAAAGCCAGGTTACGGACGTAACTACCTTATCCCACAAGGATTCGGTGCTTTAGCTACTCCATCTGCTAAAAAAGTATTAGCAGAGAATTTGAAACAAGCAGCGTTTAAACAAGATAAAATTAAGAAAGATGCTGAAGGTATCGCAACTCGTTTAGCTGATGTTAAATTGAGTATCGGTGCTAAAGCTGGTGAAACTGGTAAAATCTTTGGTGCAGTAAACACTATTATGATTGCTGATGCATTAAAACAACAAGGTTTTGATGTTGACCGTCGCCGTATCACTTTCGAAACTGAACCTAAATTTGTTGGTGAATATATCGCTAACTTAAACTTACACAAAGAAGTGAAAGTTAAAGTTCCTTTCGCAGTTGTAGCTGAGTAATCTCATCTTAAACGAATATAAAAAAAGCGTTCCGATAAAATCGGAACGCTTTTTTTATGCTTTAGCTTTAGAGAAGACTTTAATAGCTTCTCTGATGCAAATGATAAAGAGAAGCTATTAAAGTCTTCTTCTTTTAGATCTGTTTTCGTCAATTACTCTTCTGATCTCTTTGATATCTTTCTTTGAGAACCCATGAATTTCTACCTTATTACCATTAACGAATAAACGTAAGGTTGCAAATCCAATCATCGGTGAATCAACTTCGATTGAGGTAATGTCTTCGTAATTCAGATATTTAGAGTCTCCACTAAATAAACCCGGTACTTTGATCTCAATACTATTCTCTTCTAAATAGATCTCTGCCGGAAAAACCTTGTTTCCCTCTGAGAGCCTTGATGCTGTAAACTTCATTTTCTTTAATCTGAATGTAACGGCAAATCTAGTTATTAAGCTAATTGTTTTTGCTTTTCTATTGCATTTAATAATTTTTCATAAGGCGCATTGAATTTTTCTATACCCTCGTCCTCTAATTGCTGGGTTAGTTTCGCCAGATCAATCTCTTCATGGCGTAACTGGGCAAGAATAGCAGACGCACCTTCAAGGTCTATCTCCAACCTGTTTTCGGGGTCACCATGATCGCGGTAAGCTTCCAGTGTTTCCATAGGAATGGTATCAACTGTATCAGGGCCAATCAGGGCTTCCACATATTTGGTGTCTTTAAAGGCGGGATTTTTACTGCTTGTACTTGCCCAGAGTAAACGCTGCGGTTTTGCACCCAGTGCAGCAAGTTTTTCCCATCTTTCACCGCTAAATACCTGTTTGTAAATTTCATAGGCCTTTTTTGCAGACGCAATGGCAACTTCACCTTTTAATTCACCCAGATGTTTCTCGTCCAGTATAGGATCAATTAAAACATCTATACGGCTTAGAAAGAAGCTCGCTACCGAAGCAATACCTTTAATTGACTCTCCATTAGCGGCACGTTCTTCCAGACCTTCTATATAAGCGTCAGTTACTTTTTTATAGCGCTCCAGTCCAAACAATAAGGTCACATTGATATTCAATCCTTCAGCGATGGTCTTTTTGATAGCTGCCAGCCCGGGTTGTGTACCCGGAATTTTAATCATTACATTTTTACGGTCTACTTCTTTCCAGAGTTGTAAAGCCTGTTTGATGGTACCTGCTGTATCTAATGCTAACAATGGAGATACCTCCAGACTGGCATACCCATCAGTACCTTTTATTTCTTCATTATAAACAGGTAATAAGAGATCTGCGGCCTGCTGAATATCTTTAATAGCAAGACGGTAAAATATATCTTCGTTACTGATATTCTCTTTTGATAATTCTGCAATATCCGCATCATAATCAGAACTGCTGCTGATTGCTTTTTCGAAAATTGCAGGATTAGAAGTCAGGCCTCTTACTCCGTCAATTTCAATCAGTTCTTTTAATTTACCGGATTTAATGATTTCACGATCAATAAAGTCGAGCCAGATACTCTGACCATAATCATGTATTTTTTTTACTTTATTCGCTTCCATATTGTATTCTTTTAATTAAAAACAAGGGATAAGTCTGAATGTTTAAGCTGCTTTAAATATATGCACTGAAATGACAAATCCATATCAACAATTTTATCATCCGGATTTAAACAGCTTCTAATTTTATTTACCTTTGGGCGATGGCTAGAAAACGCGGCAAAAGCAGTAAATCAAGAAAGTTTGATTTCAGAAATTTACCTATACTCATAGGGAAATGTATTTTATGGTTTTTCTTAAGTACGATCCTCTGGGTACTGGCTTACCGGTTTATTAACCCGCCATTTACTTCTTTAATGATCCTGCGTAATATTGAGCGTAAATCGGATGGGAAAACTTTTAAAACAGAAAAAGACTGGGTGAAACTCAGTGAAATGTCTGATCAGATTAAACGTGCTGCCATTGCTGGTGAAGACCAGAAATTTGTTCATCACTGGGGCTTTGATATGAAAGCGATCGGAAGGGCTTATAGTGCCAACAAAGAAGATAGTACGAAAGTTAAAGGCGGAAGTACAATTTCTCAGCAGACGGCCAAAAATGTGTTTTTATGGCCAGGCAGATCGTGGATACGTAAGGGTTTTGAGGCTTATTTTACAGTCCTGATTGAGATGATCTGGAGTAAGCAGCGGATACTGGAGGTTTATCTCAATGTTATAGAGATGGGGGATGGTATTTATGGTGCCGAAGCTGCCTCACAAAGTTATTATGGAAAGTCATGCAGGGACCTGAACAGATCTGAAGCTGCATTGATTGTAGCCTGTTTCCCTAATCCCTTGCGCTGGACCCCTTCGCATCCTACTCTATATATCAGACACAGACAATATCTGATTATGAAAAATATCAGAAACCTGGGCCCATTAAAATTTAAGTAAAATAGAATAAGGTTTTTGCAGATTAAATTAAATCTGCAAAAACTTTATGATGCCAGCTCTCTTTAAAAGGGACTTCCCATTTCGTCTGGAAATCTTCCAGAGTTTGAACCATATTGTTAAACACAATAGAATCCGGTGTTATATTTTTAATGCTGATCAGCGTTTCAAAATCTTCTTTATTCACTACAATCACCTTTCCGTCTACTTTGTAAGCCATATTGAAGCGGTTAAATAAATCTGCTCCATATTCGCTCTCAATTCCTTTGATGATCCTTACCGAAGCGTCAATTGAACAACCGGTAGCGCCAGCTGTAGACTCATCTACGGTGAAAATAATGAAATAATTGTATCTGATTTCTGCTTTTGCCTGCAATTGATGGCCATGGGCTTTCCATTGCGCAGTAAAACCGTCTAATTGTTGTTGAATTGCACTAACCTCCTGGTCACTGAATTCACGATCGCTCTGATAGATCCAAACTTTTGATTGTGGAGAAAAACTCATATTACAAATTTAACATTTTATTTAAATTGACATACCCAAATAGTAACTGAGATGAAAAAGTTTACAATCTCCTTAAAAATAGCCGCGTATGCCTTGCTATGCACTGTTTTTCTCTCTTTTTCAGCTTACGGACCAACTGAAGAAGAGGCCGTTTATGTGCAGCAGAAATTGTATGATCATTATAATGCAGAGGCGAAAGGAGGGCTTATCAAAAAGTATGAACTCCATGTTACCAACACTGGCTTTTGCCGTTATAAGTGTTTCTTTAACAATGGGAAGATAGAATATTTCTCTTTTAATTTTTTAAAATACAAGGATATAGATTATGCCGGAACTTCGCAGTCAGGTACTTTAATATTGCGGACAAAAGGGGATGATGTCATTGTGCAGACTTATAATGATAGCAAGGGCGGGGATATTGATAGTATGGCCACTTTTATGGCCATACCACTTAAGAATATTGAGCCCGAAGAGCTGAATCAGCTAATGGAGAAATTTCAGCAGATGAGTTCGAAGCTCCGCCAATAGTAAACAATGGAGTTTCCATATCACGCGAAGCTACAATGATCATCGTATCCTGCGCATGTTCTTTAAACAGGTTTTCTACTAAAACAGGATTATTATTATCTTTTGATAAGTGGGCTAATAATAAATGCGTAAGCCTGGCCGGACGTGAGTTAATAAACAATTCTAAGGCCTGTTTATTACTTAAGTGACCAAAACCATCGCTAATTCTCTTTTTCAGATAATAGGGATAATTCCCTTGCTGTAAAAGTTCCTCGTCATAGTTTGTTTCCAGAAATGCAGCATCACATTGTTTAAAATGATGGGTCAGCTGTTCACATACAATGCCAAGATCGGTAAAAACGCCCACTTTAATATCTTCGCACGAAACCATAAAGCTATGTGGTTCTGCAGCATCATGTATTTTAGGAAAACAGGTAATCTGTAAAGAGCCTATTTCTACAACCTGGTGGCTGGTGAAAGAATTCACCAGATCTTCTGGTAGTTCCAGTTTACTGTTCCCAATAGTTCCAGGAGTAATATAAACCGGGATTCGGTATTTTTTGGCCATGACAGTTAAGCCACGGATATGATCACCGTGTTCGTGGGAAATAAAAATAGCTTTGATTTTGCCCATGGATAAACCCAGGCGAAGCATCCTTTTTTCTGTTTCCCGGCAGGAGATTCCAGCATCTATAAGTACGGCTTCCTTTGCATTACCAATGTAATAGCAATTGCCGTTACTGCCCGAATTTAATGAAGTAATAAAAAGAGGGTTACAACCCATTTGCTCTTGCTGTAATTTCTGCTATATCTAAAACCTGAACATTTTGATTCTGTTCTTTCATTTTAACACCGTCACTTAACATGGTCATACAGAAAGGACAACCTGCAGCAATGATATTGGGACTGGTTTCCAGTGCTTCTTCAATTCTTTCGATATTGATGTCTTTGTTCCCTTTTTCTGGTTCCTTAAACATTTGAGCACCGCCAGCACCACAGCAAAGACCATTAGATTTACAACGTTTCATTTCAACCAGTTGCGCGTCTAATACTTCTAATGCTTTTCTTGGAGCTTCATATATACCATTACCACGGCCCAGATAACAAGGATCATGATAAGTGATTTTTTTACCTTTAAAACTTTCGCCCCCTTCAGCTTTCAGTTTACCTTCATTAATCAGGTCCTGAATTAATTGTGTATGGTGAATCACTTCATAACTGCCACCCAGACCAGGATATTCGTTTTTGATGGTATTGAAGCAATGCGGACAACCAGTCACGATCTTTTTAATATTATAACCGTTCAGTACTTCAATATTTGTCATAGCCTGCATCTGGAACAGGAATTCATTTCCGGCACGTTTAGCAGGATCTCCGGTACAGCTTTCTTCTGTGCCCAATACGGCATATTTAATGCCTACGTGATGAAGTATTTTACAGATATCACGTGTTGTTTTTTGGGCACGCTCATCATAACTACCCGCACAGCCTACCCAGAATAAGATTTCAGGTTCTTCGCCCCTGGCAATCATCTCTGCCATTGTAGGTACTTCTATATTTAGTTTCTCGCTCATTATTCAGCTTGAGTAATAGATTAAAATTAATTTTCTTTAGCCCAGTTCAACCGGTCAGCAGGAGAATATTTCCATGGAGCCCCGTTGTTCTCAATATTTCCAAGCATTGCATTGATACTTGATGGTGCCTGAGATTCTTCCATTACAGCATACCTTCGAAGGTCTGTAATGATAGCCAGTGGATCAATGTTGATAGGGCAGGCTTCTACGCAAGCATTACAGCTGGTACAAGCCCATATTTCTTCTCTGGTGATATAATCATCAATTAATGATTTCCCATCGTCGAAGCCAGCTCCGGTTTTATCAATGTTTTTACCCACTTCTTCCATACGGTCACGGGTATCCATCATTATTTTGCGTGGAGAAAGCAGTTTACCTGTAATATTAGCAGGACATACTGAGGTACAGCGTCCGCATTCAGTACAGGTATAAGCGTTCATCAGGTTTACCCACGATAAATCATTCACATCTTTTGCACCAAACCGGCCTGCTTCTGCTTCAGGAGGGGTGAAAGATGGATCAAGCATCGCCTTAACCTCATTGGTTACGCTTTGCATATTGCTGAACTCACCTTTTGGTTCCAGGTTAGAGAAGTAAGTGTTTGGAAAAGCAAAAAGGATATGGAAATGCTTAGAATAAGGCAGGTAGTTCAGGAAGGCAAGAATACCTAAAATGTGAAACCACCAGCAGCCTCTTTCAATGGCAATAAGACTGCCTTCACTTGCTGGTAATATATTTTGCAGGAACTGACTGACCGGGAAAGAGCCAGCTGTTATATAATGATGGGCACCCATAGCCTGTAATTTGGCATCCGCTGCATTCATTAACAGAAATGCTGACATCAGCAGAATTTCTGTAATCAGGATGTAATTGGCATCAGATTTTGGCCAGCCTTTCAGTTCCGGGCTATTTAATCTTTTTAGTTTTAGAATATTTCTTCTGATCAGGAAAATTGCACAGCCAACCCATACACCCAGGGCGAGGATCTCAAAAGAGCCTATCAGAAAGTTGTACAGACTGCCCAGGCCTCCGAAAACACGGTGGGTACCGAATATCCCGTCAATCATAATTTCGAGTACCTCGATATTGATGATTACAAAACCTATATAAACGACAAAATGCAGCGCAGCAGGAATTGGACGGACCACCATTTTGCTTTGCCCAAGGGCAACCCTGATCATGGTCATCAGTCTTTTTTGAGGCTGGTCGGTGCGGTCTGCCGCTTTCCCGATTTTAATATTGCGGATCACCTTTTTCAGGTTGAAGCTGAATAGTGCGATTGCCGCTAAAGTGATTGCTATAAATAGAATTTGTGAAATCATTATTTGGTTAATCTTTTACAGTCATGCTAAGTTAAAATAATTAGCAGTAAAAAAATACTATGCTTGCATAATTATTTTAAATTTAGAGCAGTTTTAAATAATTCTGGGGCCTTTTTGAATTATTTTCAGAAAAAGTTTTGCAATTCAAAAAAAGAAACTACATTTGCACTCCCAACCGAGGGGAACATGCTCAAACATGTTGAAATAAGATGGTGCGGTAGCTCAGTCGGTAGAGCAAAGGATTGAAAATCCTTGTGTCGCCGGTTCGATCCCGGCCCACACCACTTCTTCTAAAAGCTTCAGATTTCTCTGAAGCTTTTTTGTTTTAAAAGATATTTTAAATATTAACCTAACCCCCTGGGGCACCACTGCCTCCGCCTCCACTTAAGAAAA
Source organism: Pedobacter cryoconitis (assembly GCF_014200605.1). Lineage (GTDB taxonomy): Bacteria > Bacteroidota > Bacteroidia > Sphingobacteriales > Sphingobacteriaceae > Pedobacter > Pedobacter cryoconitis_B. The sequence continues at coordinate 883,159 of NZ_JACHCE010000002.1, forward strand.
ACGTATAAGGATTTTGTTTAAAGGATTCTTTTTTAATGCATGCTTTACACTGGTCGTAGGCAGCAGGGCCATATGATTTTTCATAAATGTTTGGAATTAATTTAAAATCAGCTGGTACAATACTATAGGAGGGTGGCGGTACAAAACCGGATCAAGTCATAAACTTGTGGATTAGGGATTAAATTCCAAGTTTTGGGTTTGATATTTTTTGAGTTCAAAGCAGATGGTTACGATTCTTTAATAAGCTAATTACTTCCTGATTTTATAGTTCAATTTAACATGATTAAACGCCCTGATTACTTTGATCAGAGATCGGTCAACGCTTCAGCGGAATGCTTAGGGGGAGGAAAGATCCTGATTTTTCCAGGTTTTCTACTTTTACGAAAGTTCTCTAATTTTTTTTCGGTTTCCATTGATTGTTTCATTGTGCCCGGTACAGAACTTTTGAAACAACCTGTACTCCAAACTGCTGCTTTAAAAATGAAACCGCCCAGGATTCCCTTTGAAAATTTACCCGTTAAACTTCCCATAATAAATAAATGCCTTTCTACCAATGTAAGCTATTCGCGTTATAGATTATCCTGATGAGTAAAAAATGTCCGCAATTGTCCATGGGTTAATCAAAGGGAAAATTATAATTTCATTAATCTTCATCCGGTTATGATTTGGTTGTGCCTGAATAGAGATCGGGGTGACACCACGTTGAGAACAGCCTTTAAGCATAGTAACTCTAAGTCATTTCAACTAGTTGTTTTTACCTGGACTTGCCATGCTCTTACCTTACTTTAGCATTGCTCTTACCCTAACGAGTACCCGGACAGTACCCGGGCAGTACCCGGCCGATATAGATTGATTATTTAGCTATTTTGAATTTATTTACTGACAGCCCGGCTTTGTTTCGGCTGAGTCATTCCCATGCAAATTGAAAGCTTTCAGCACAACTTCCAGAGGCATAAGAGCATCCCTGATAGCAAAGACTTTCTGTTTAGCATGTCAAAATTTATGCTTAAAAAGAGCCCGCTCCGCAAGTTTATGACTTGATCCACAAAACCACCAATCAGATTGACAACTATAAACTGATTTTTTATATCAGTAATTGGAATAGTCAACTGACCGTTTATAGACTTCAACATCTTTATGTATATTATCATGAAGATGTTTTGTAATGGAGAAAGGAACTGTATTCATGATACAGATGCCTGATTCTATATTCGTTACTACCTCCAGAAAGAGCTGGGCATGTCCCGGATCATGAATATAGACCCTGTTTCCCGGATAAAAGTCACTGATTATAATTTTAGTACAGGAATTTGGTAAAATTCCATTCACCGTTACTTCGACAGTTTCGCCCTGTCGAACGGCATGTGCAGAGAAGTTAATCATAATGTTTTTTTTTACTATTATAATTTTATTAGCTATAAAAAACATACTTAAATTCGATTTAATCAATTGATTGTCAGTGTTTAATTAAATTAAGATGTTTTAAATTGAAAATAATAGGTTATTTTTTTTGAATAAAATTCCACTTCATTCAGTCAGGGGAGTTGAATTCTATTTACCTCAGATGATGACATCAAAGCTTTGCAGTTTTTTATTTTTAACTTTAGGATACAAGAGTGTTTTAATAACTTAATATTCTCTTAATATACAGAAGTTTTTTCCCTGTTACTTTTGCGACCAAGAGATTCTTTGGTTAGCAAATGTCAAAAATAACAAACGATTTATCTGATAAGTTTCTGCTGGAAAAATACCGTACTGGTAATACTGTAGCCTATAACGTACTTTTTAAACGCTATTATAATTCACTTTATAGTTTCGCTTTAAAAAACCTGAAAGAATCCTGCGTAGCAGAAGAGCTCGTTATGGATGTTATGATGGGGTTATGGAAAAAGAAAGGCGAAATTATTATTGAAGATGATCTCAAAGCTTATCTCTACCGCTCGGTAAAGAATGCGATCTATAATCATTACCGTAAAAAAATATTACCTACCGTTTCTTTAGAACTGGTCAGGGATCATATCACTTTAACTTCTACAGCTGTTGATTATCAATTGAACAGCAGAGAGCTGGAAAACTTTTATCGCCAGAAAATCAGTCAGCTCAGTCCGCAGCGCCGCAAAGTTTATGAACTGAGCAGAGATGAGGATATGAGTTATGCTGAAATTGCTAAAAATCTGGATCTCTCTGTAAACACCGTTGAAAACTATATGGTGGCTTCACTCAGCTTTTTTCGTAAGCAGCTAAACGAACATGCTGATTTTACACTACTGATAGTCCTTTCTGTACTATTTAATTAATTTTTATTTTTTTTCATTTCCTATAGGTGGTAGCTCCGGTTAATTGTGTTTTACTTATTGAACGACAATTAGAATGCAATCGGATATTACACAAAAGAACTTAATCAGGAAATACATTAATCAGGATTGTAGTCCGGAAGAACTGGAAGACATGAAAAAATTAATGCTGCTTCCGGGTACGCAGCAACTTTTTGATGAAGTGCTGGCAGAGAGCTGGACTGGCTTAGTGCAGGAGAAAGATATTGATCAGCCCATATTAAATGAAAGACTTAAAGATTTTTATCAGCGGCTGGAAACAGAAGAAGGCTCGGCCCTGCGAAAGACAAATTCGGAACAAACTGTTATCCGGAAAATAAAAAGAAGAAATTATTTACAGTATGCAGCTGTACTGGCGCTGTTTATTTTCAGTTTCGCAACCTATAGTTTGTTAAAGTTTAAAAAAACTCCCGTTCAGGGATTAGCGGTGTTGCGTCAGGTAGTGAATGCTAACGGACAGCGTTCCACAGTAACTTTGCCAGATAACTCTGAAGTTTTTCTGGGTGCTGGCAGTAAACTTGTTTTCCCGGATAAATTTGCTGCGGGCAGCAGAGAGGTTAAACTGGAAGGTGAAGCATTTTTCCAGGTCACCAAAAATCCAAAGAGACCTTTTATTATCCATACCGGCAATGTGCAGACCAGGGTGCTGGGAACTTCCTTTAAAATTGAAGCATTTAAGAACCGGCCAATTACTGTCGCTGTAGCTACAGGAAAAGTAAGGGTTGATGAGTATACAGGACATCTGGTTAAGTCACTTGCCATATTAACCCCCGGACAGCAGGTTACCTGTCTGATGGGAAATGCGATCATCTCAAAAACAGTCATCGATAATGTAAAGGCATGGAAGGATGGCAGACTGGTATTTAACAAACGCACTTTACAGGATATCACCGCAGAGCTGGAACGCTGGTATGATGTGAAAATAATTTATAAAAATAAAGCTAAGGCAGAAGAAGAACTCAGTGTTGTTTTGCAAGCAAGTGTTCCCCTGCGTAAAATTATGGAAGTGCTGAGTGCTACAGGTCATTTCCATTATAAAATCAATGAGAAAAATATTACGATTAATTAAAGAAAGGGAAATTATGTAAAATTCTACAAACATAAATGCTCCCCGCCTGAAAGGCAGGAAGCAAATTTAATGACCAAAAACCGTGTGATTTCGACGTCCTCCGGTTTCAGTAAACAGATCATCGCCTCGCAGCGAATAAACCCGTAATGTTCAAAAATATGCAAAAAGGATTAAATCATTATCCTTCAATTCAATTTATTATGAGATGCTCTTTTGTAATCATTGTAGTCCAGCTTACTTTTTTAAGTATTCTCGCGGCGAATAATGTAAAGAGCCAGGATCTTGATCATAAAATAAGCCTGCGTCTGGAGAATGTTACCGTAGCAGAAGGCCTGTCTGCCATAGGCAAACAGGGTAATATTAAATTTTCAGTCAGAGAGCAATCCATGAAAATGGTGACAAAGAATGTAACCCTTGTTTCTGCTCAGATTACAGTAAGAGAAGCGATCAACCGACTTTTAATTCATACTGGTTTACAATATAAACTTGTAGAAGGTTATGTCGTAGTTGATCAGAAGCCAGTACCCATTATAATTAGCGGGACTGTTACCGACGAAAACTCAAAAGAAACCCTGATCGGGGTAAGTGTGAAGATCAAAGGAACAGGTAGTGCGGTATCAACTGATGCAAACGGTAAATTCCGTATGACTATACCCGAAGGGGGGGCTGTACTGATCATTTCTTATATGGGATATCAGACACGTGAGGTTAGGGTAGATGGAAAATCAAAAGAAATCAATATTAGTTTAAAGGCATCTTCAACCCAGTTGGGTGAAGTCACAGTTCAGGCAAGGAGAAAGACCAATACTGAGTCTGCCGTATTAGATGAAAGAAAAAAATCAGCTACAGTACAGGATGCGATATCTGCTGTACAAATAGAGCGTACAGCGAGTATCACAACTACCCAGGCTTTACAGCGGGTATCGGGTGTAACTGTTACTGATGATAAATATGTTGCGATCCGGGGATTAGGGGACAGGAGTGTAATTGCGCAGCTGAACGGTATCCGTCTTGCTTCTTCAGATCCGGACCGCAGTGCAATTCCCCTGGACCTTGTCCCGGCCTCGCTTTTAGATAACATTACTATTTATAAAACTGTAACACCAGATAAACCAGCCGATGCGGCTGCGGGTATCGTGGAACTAAAAACTAAATCAGTACCAGACAGTATGGTATTTGATCTGATTATGCAATCCGGTTTTAATTCTAATATAGGAATAGGCGGAAAGGTGAATAGTTTTTATAACAGTGATATGGGCTTTTTAGGTAATAATATCAATAAAAAGAACCTTTCACAGGATTTCTTAAATCTGGCACAGCAATATAAAGGTGGTTTACCTCAAATTCAAAAAATGATTGCCAATAGCGGTTATAGCCCTGCGGTAAAACAGGAAGTTAACCGCATTAATGGAATTATGCAGGGATTTGATCCGGTTTTAACAACAGGTTACAAACAGGCGCCCTTAAACCAGTTGTATTCTGCCACTTTTGGTAACAGTTATAAACTGTTTAAAACACACAAATTGGGTGTAATTGCAGGTGCAAATTATTATCGCCGTACCACAGATATTTATAACGGGGATATCCAGCAGTATAGTATTTACCAGGGGGTGGTAACCGGAAATCCTCAGGTGAGCAGTCCACGAAATATTCCAAATTATATTACGCCGAATAGCCTGTTTATGGGCAAGTATCAGACTTATAAGGAGAATACAGGTACAGAGACACTGAACTATGGCGGCCTGTTAGGTTTGACTTACCGCTTTAGTCCGCAGCACGAGATCAGTATGCAATATCTGGGCAGCTGGGGTGGTGAAACACAAGCTACAAATATGAGGGGGAGATATGAATATACCGGGTTACCAGGAGAGGTAAACAGTACTATTTATTCCTTAAAACAATCTTACCGTAAGCTGAATACTTTCAACTTACAGGGAGAGCATAAATTTTTAAAGGGAGAATATTCTCCAAGATTAAGTTATAATATAGCGAGTTCAAAAGCTGGCCAGAATGATCCTGATTATCGTTTTGTTACCCTTGCAGATTATGCTCCACGTAGTGATTCGTATTATGGACAGCCTCAAACGGGGCCGATTGCTGCCAATCCGGGAATGGGATCTACCAGGCACCTGTATGCACTTTCTTCTGGTTATGTAAACGGATTTGGTGCTTATGGTATTATCCAGGCAGAACCTAACGGCCGCCGTTATAGAAATCTGGATGAAACAAACTATAATTATAAAGCAGATGTAAGTCTTCCATTCAAGTTTCTGGGACAGAAACAGGAATTCAAAACGGGGGTTAATTATTTGAACCGCGACCGTGTATTTACAGAGAATGTACTTTTCTTACCAGGCTCTAATTTTTCTTCTCTGGGTTCTTTACCATTATATACTGTAGAAGGGAATCTGAACCGTTTGGTCAGCAACGAAATCATCGGTATCCATGCGATGACCCCTGGTACAGGTGAAGGTGCAGGGCCGGTTGGCGGATTTTTATATAACAGTCAGAAATCGCCAAATAACTATACAGGTTTCTTTGAAACCAAGGCAGCCTATGCTATGCTCGATTTAAAAGTAATCCAGGATCTGAGAGTTACAGGTGGATTACGTTTTGAATCTACCAATATCCAGTCCAAAGTAGATACAGCAGGCGTTTTTCTTGATCCGGCGTTAACTACGCCTGGAGCAGGTGGTGTTCGTATTCCTTTATCACTGACAAGCCCTAATTCAGTTTACAAAACTGGTTACAAGCCATTTTACTCTTTAAATATGACCTACAGCTTAAAAGATAAAATGAATTTCAGAGCCGGATACAATACCACACTTGCCAGACCTGAACTCAGAGAAATCACCAATGTATTTGAATTTGATGCTTTTCAGATGGGATTGGTTGTAGGTAACCCTAACCTGGTTAATCAGTCTACTCAGAATCTTGATTTCCGCTGGGAATATTTTCCGAATAACGGAGAGGTAATAGCAGTCTCCCTATTTGGTAAACGTATCAAAAATCAGTTATACAAAGTATTTAGTTTAAAGACCAGTGGCCTTGCCGCAACTTATCCTGAATATCCGACTATCAGGTTCGAGAATGACCCGAATATTGGTAAAGTATGGGGAGTAGAATTTGAAATTGTAAAAGATCTGGGTAGAATCTGGGACCCGCTTAATAATTTCTTTATTGGCTCAAACCTTTTACTGGCACAAAGTGATATTAAAAAATCACCAGAACGTTTAGAAGCGAACCGCTCTTTAGACAGACACACGCCAGATAACAGTCCGTTGTTTGAACAAGCTCCTTATTCTATAAACGGCTGGTTAAACTATAACAATAAACGTTCAGGTACAAGTCTGACAGGAACCTTTAATATGGTAGGAGAGCGCCTGGTACAAATCAACCTGACCGGTGAACCTGATCTCTATACACGTCCTGTACCAGTACTTGATTTTGTGTTCAGTCAGCGCATTTTAAAGCGCGTGATTTTTAAAGGTTATATCAAGAACATGCTAAACCCAGCAGTGCAGACTGTATATGCAAATCCCGGAACCGGTGGTACATGGTACGGGAACAAATACATCAACCGGAGTTTCAAGCGCGGTACTGAATTTATGATGGGATTCACTTATAACTTGTTTTAACAATGAAAGAACTAAAGAAATATCTTAAAGTAACTCCTTTGATGCTGGTTTCGCTACTGGTTCTGGCTGGTTGCAAAAAAGAAAAAATAGACTCCGGATATGATAACCGTGTTATAACCGATGCACGTAAAAGTTCATCTGTAAGAATTATCAATCTTTCAGGATATAATCAGGTAATAGCAAATGGAGATACACTGACTAACTATATCATCAGAAAACCTAACGATCCTCTGGAGTCTTTTTATCCGGGTACGAATTACTTTCCTGACAATGGGCGTTTAGGTACGACCTGGAATATTCAGCAGAGTTTTTTAAAAAACGGGACTGCTAAAGTATTGGTAGAGCGTATTGCCTATCAATCCGCAAAGGATACATTGGGACTGAATGTGAAAGAAGATGCACAGCCAGCAGATTACTATTTGCTGCCAGGGGCAAATGTACAGGTAACTGGTCAGCCAGACTTTATCAAAGTGCCAAGATCAATTGCGGCAGCTTCTAACCCGGCCAGTTTCAAGGTCAGGATACTGAATCTTTCCGCAACAGTAAAGCCTGAACAGGGAATGGAAAGTATTAACGGGCCGATGAGCCTGGCCTGGGCTGATGGGACGCTCATCAGCAGTAAAACCAATAATATTCTTCCGGGACAGTATTCAGACTATATTGAACTGCCTTATACCACTGCTCAGTTAAAGGTACTTACGCCTGCTGGTATACAGGTGCCTGGCTTTGGTGATGGACAAATTCTGAATCCTTCAACTTCAACTATAGAAGGACTGACTATGACTTATGTTCCTATAAAAACTTATGTTCCGGGTGGGGTCTATACCATAGTTGTCGCAGCCAGAGAATTTAAGATTCCTTACAGAAGTTCTAATACAGGAGAAACTGTAACAGGATATCAAAACAGCTTAAGAGTGATCAACGATGTCAGCGAACCAGTAAATTTAACCTACGGACGTCTGCAAGCTGTAAATGCTATTCCGGGGATCAATGGAATGAAGGTATTGGTGAATGGAAAAGCGCTTGGGGCACCAATGAACTATACCGCACAAACCAGCTATGAACCTTTCGTGATCGGAAATTATAAAATTGAAGCAACAGATGCTTCAGGAACTGTAATTGCAAGTAATTCTTTAAATCTTGGTGCCAATACCAATTTTACACTGTGGGTGCATCCTGATGCCAGCGGTAAAACAACGATCAGTGCAGTGGCCAATGACCTGAGCGGGACCTTGTATGCAGGTACCGGCAATGGCGATGATGCGACTTACTCCCGTTACACGGCAGGCTTCCCGTTCAATATCCGTTTTTTAAATCTTTGTCCGGATATGCCTTATTTATCACTGACTACTAACAATGCACAGGATTTTCAAGGGCCATATGGATTTAATACTGCTGCAGTGAAAAACCTCAGACCTGGCATATTTCCTATAGAATTCCCTTATGTCATACCTCCGTACGATGCGAAGCCTTATCAGATTCTGGCATTCCGTTCTTCGCCAACGGTATTTCCTGGAACCTGGGCAAGTGATATACCCGTAGTGAACAGTAAGGATTTAATAGCAAGACCAGAACTATATGTCAGGGGGAATCTGCCCAATCAGGAGCCGGGTTTTTATACGATAGCCTTAGTTGGCAGTACAAGCCCGTCTGCACCTGCTGACAAGAAAGCAAAAATGATCATTGTGAAACACAGTAAATAGATGTTAGTTATGCCACAATCAAGATTAAAAAATATCCTGTTAAGCCCGATAATCCTATTGCTTTTTGCAGCAGGGTGCAGCAAGGTAGAATATGCAAAAATAGATGACCCGGCTTATTTAAGAGTTTTTAATAACCTTAATTATACCATAGGCCTGGATAATAAAGATGAGGCTGTGCCCTTTCTGACTATGCTGATAGATCCGGAAATGGATAAGGATGGGATACCGGTAAAAGCTGCTGTTAAAGGCGACTTTCTGGATCAGCGTGAACCTTATGCCCCGCCATATCCTTCCCATATAGGAACAGGCATTTCTTATAAAAATGTAGAATATCCGGGAAAAGAGAATGTACTGGTCGGTCCGATACTTAATGGTTTCGATCTGAGCAGCTGGGCCCAGATTCCTTCCGGTAAACACCGGGTTGTATTTCTGTTCAGACCGGTTAATAATGTTCCTTTTTTTGACCTGGACACTAAGCTTAAACGGAGTGTTTTAATAGATACAACGATGGTCCTTGACGCAAAGGAAGTATATACGCTGCATGTCCTTCAAAAGAATTTTGTGACCAAGAAGAACGGCGTTTATTTAAGAAAAGAGAATTTTCATAAACTGTCCTTATCAGACTCTCTGGTTTATGTCAATTTTTATAACATGAGTGCAAAGGGTTTTGTGAATGCCAGTAAAGATCAGAAAACAAGCTATAAAAAATCAGGAGCATTATATGGTGGAATTAAAGATGAGATGAATATTTTTTATTCTTTATATACCAGTGAAAAAACGATGAAAGGTCCTGTGTATGGTTATCAGAATATATTATTAGGTAAACTGACCCGCAACTCAGAAGTTCTTGAAGTTAGCCCGTATTATAATTTTCCGCTGTTTGCAGATGGCAAATCCAATGGAAAATTTACTAATATCTGGCAGCGGCTCGATCTGATGACACCAGGAATGGACCCTGCAAATAACCCATATGAAGCCTTTCAAATGGAGACCGATGGAAACTGGGCTCCGGTTAACTGTATGACAGATGGGAAATCACAGCTGATAGGTAATGATAATGCTGCTCAATTACCGAATATGATTGTAAATATTCATTCTGGTGTTTATAATCCGCGCTCATTCTCTACAGTAAACACGATTGAGATTGTCAATGGGAATGTTTATCTCACTACTGTGCAGCGGAAATATGCACCTCCAATTTATTAACCTGGAAGATCAGACCTTAAATAATTAAATTCTAATGAATACTAGAAAATCAATCAAAAAATTACTTCTGCTGATCCCTGTTTTATTGCTGCTGTTTAATTCCTGCAAGCATGAAGACCTGGAAATTGCAAAAGAAAATGAGAATTTCAGGCTAGCCTCAGATTTTATTAAAAATAATTATGACATGAGCCTTTTTTATGCCGCTATAGAAAAAGCAGGCATGAAAGCTCAACTACAGGGGCCAGGTCCATTTACAGTGCTTGTACCTAATAACCTGGCATTTCAGCAGATTGGAATCAGCAGGCCATCTGATTTTGACAAGATGAATCAGGATAGTCTGAAAAGTCTCGTACAGCGCCATGTTCTGAATTACCGTCTGCTAACCAGGGATATCCCTTTAAATGGAGTAGATATCCGGTATCTTACCCTTGCGGGAGAGGAGCTCTATACTACTTCTTCAAATTTTAACCCCAAAGGGTTTGCGAATTATCAGCTTGATCTTTTTTTCAATGGAGCTGCTGTTGTTAAAGAAGATGTGAACCTGGCTAACGGAGCTCTTCATGTCATCAATAAGGTGATGAAATATACACCTAAAAGTACCGTGCAGGACTGGCTGGCCAAACGTCCTCAGTATAGCATTTTTGTCAGCGGGTTAAAAAAATTCGGTCTTTGGGACAAATTAGCAACAGCAGGCCCTTTTACCGTGTTTGCGCCTCAGAATAAGGAATTTGAAGCCAGCAATATTACCGAAGCTTCTATTGCTGCCTTAAACACAAAGAATTATAATGGCAAAAGGCTTTTTGGTGGATATGTTATGGATAAAAAGCACTTCTTTATTTCTGATTTTTTTGCTTTCAAGTTTATCAATGATGAAACTGTCTTTATCAGAAAAGTGGATGATGATAACTGGCTGATGATTATGAACTCTGCTTCAGATTCTTTTAACAGGCTCAATACATTGACACTCAACTTAAGGACGCCTGTTGATTTTTATACAAACTACAATACGATCTATGCTTCAACCCCGGGGTTATCGGATAATCTGACAGACAATGGACTGGTACATGATGTTCAGGGACTTTTACTCTTACCTGAGCAGGCGCTAATTAATAACTCACCAAATAACTAAGCAAATGAAACTGATCAAATTATTAATGTGCTGCTTGCTTATTGTTATGCTGGCATCATGCAGAAAAGCAGAGTTTATGCCCGAAGAAGAAGGGCAGCCTGTACCACATACTGATATTACGATTACTTTAAAAGAAGTGTTAACTGCTTCTCCCTATACGCTGTTCAAGGCGGCCTGGCAACGCAGTAATATGGACAAGATTATAAAGGCAAAAGGAAATAAGGTTCCTTTGATTTTACTGGTCCCTTCGGATGCTGCCTTTATTGCAGATGGATTAACGCTGGAGGTTATCAATAAAACAACCCCCGAACTACTCGATAGCGTCTTGTTGTACCATGCTATAGCAGGAAATATGAAGGTAGAGGATTTCAAGGTAAGTGAAAATCGTTTTACAGGCAGAACCATGCTTGAAAATCCAAATCTGAGAGTTAAACCTGCAGTTTCAGGAGAGTCACCATTTGACATCTATATATATCTGCACTATTTAAAATATGCTGACGGAGGACTTTTTATTAACGGTAAAAAAGAGAGTACTACAGCCCCGGTGCAGGCGAAAGATGGTGTTTTATGGCCGGTAGATCATGTACTGCATAAACCTGCCAAAACAATTTTACAGGTATTAGAAGAAGATGGGCGTTTTGGGATGTTTCTGGAACTAAACCTGCGTAACGACGCATTAATTACAGAATTTAGTGAGGGAGCTGTTTTTCATGATTTTACACAGGGAATAACCTTAGCACCTTTTGCGAATTATAATGTGGTTTTCAATTCTATTTTCGCTATTCCTGACGAAGTTTTTCATCAGGCAGGCTTTAATACAGTAGATGATGTTTTAGCCCTGAACGACAGGAATCCAACTCCTTACTTTGATTATGATACTTATACACTGATAGGTGGACTGGCAACTGATACATTAGTAGCTTATAATCGCTGGGGCGCTACGTTTTCTTATAATGACCCTCAGTCAGGAAGAGGAGAGCAGGGGTTAACTAATTTTTACACGAATGATCTGACCAATAACTTGTTGTCAAATTATACTATAGTTAGCTCGGGGGCTTATGGCAAATTACCCGTTTATACGAATCCATTGGAATTTAGTAAAGAAGGAGGAACAGTAAAAGTGAAGGTTAAGGGAGCCAATTACCCTGCTGCAGCAATTACAGATCCGGATATCAATACCATAATGGGCCCTGTGCATGTGGTAGACCATTTTATGGTGCCTAAGGGTTTCAAATTGAAATAGCTTATCAATACTAAAGATTTAACAGCAGACCAATGAATAACTATAAATATATTTTACTGTGTTTACTCGCTTTTAGTCTGAGCCTGTACAGTTGTAAAAAAGATAAAGAACAAACTAAAGACGGAGATACCAATAAGATCAGTACTGTTGTAGCTGATAACTTTAATCTATCTATCTTCAATACGGGCCTTATCAGATCTGGTTTAAAAGCCAGATTGCTGGAACCAGGACCTTTTACTGCAATTACCCCTTCGGATGCCGCTTTCGCACTGGCAGGTTTTAAGACCGCTGCGGATGTTTTAGGTGCAGAACCGGCAAGGGTTTCTGCGATTATGAATTACCATATCCTGGATGGGAAGTATGAACTGAATAAACTGCCTTTTTTGTTTAATCAGGAGATCCGTTCAGGTAATGGAGGGAAGCTCTTTGTTACCCATTGGGTAAAAGGTGCAGATACAGTACTGACTATTAATGGTTCAAAAGTAATCTCGCAAAACATCAGGGCGTCCAATGGCCTGATACAGGTAATTGACCAGATGCTGGAGCCTTATACACACGAACTGATCATCGATGCGATTGCTTCTGACCGGAATGTAAGTCTGTTTTATCAGGCACTTCAACGTTCGGGGGTAATTGAAACCTTAAAAGGCAAGGGCCCTTATACAATATTTGCACCAAACAATGCTGCTATGACCACATTTGGTTTGCCTTCACTGGAGGCTATCAATCAGATGGATCCGGCTGTATTAGCAACTGTAGTACGTTATCATATCCTGTCAGACCGCAGGTTTATTTACGATTATGTACTCAGTACAGGTAGCTCTATGCTTACTCAGCAGACCATGCTGGATGGAAATTCAGTTCAAATCAAGCTGATCGATGTGTACTCCCCTCAGGGAGCTACTAAAAGTATTAGTTTAAAAGGAACGGGTAACACGACAGAAGTCCAGCTGGATCCCACTAAAAAAGATGTGCTGACAGGAAATGGTGTATTGCATACCATTAAGAATGTACTGAAGATCACACAGTAATTAAACATTAAGATTTTAGAGATGACATTAACTCAGATATTCAAAAAAATAAGTGTGCTCTTGTTTTTGCTGCTCCCCTTTATGGTTAGCGGGCAGGAAACCAGCGGAACATTAAGCGGAACAGTATATGATGCAGCAGGACAGACATTGCCGGGTGCATCTGTTATTGCAATTCACCAGCCATCAGGTACTAAATATGCCACATCGGCCGATAAAAACGGACGTTATTATCTGACTAACCTCAGGATAGGCGGACCATACATTGTAGAAGCTGCGATGATTAGTATGAAAAGTGACAAAAAAGAAGGAATATCCATTCGTTTAGGGGCGGCTATTCAACTGAATTTTGCATTAACTGACCAAAGTCAGCAGCTGGCCGAGGTTACAGTCAAAGCGACCAAAAGAGGGGCGCAGGCAAGTACTTACGGATCGGGTAAAAATATCAATGCAGACCAGGTCCGTAATATGGCAACTGTATCACGCAGTATTACCGATATCACCCGTCTGGTTCCGCAGGCAAGTAAAGACAATAGTTTTGGAGGGGCCAACTTCAGGTACAATAACGTCACTATTGACGGAGCGGTAAATAATGATGCTATCGGTTTCAGTCCGTCTTTAGGTGGACAATCCGGTACTTCTGGTATGGCAGGAAGCTCTACCCGCACCAATCCGATTTCTCTTGATGCGATTGAGGATATGCAGGTTTACCTTGCGCCTTATGATGTGAAGATTGGTAATTTTACCGGTGGTTCGGTCAATGCCGTAACACGCAGCGGAACCAACACTTTAAGCGGGTCTGTTTATGGTTTTGGCCGTAACGCAGCGTTAACAGGAAATGACCGCGTAGGTACATTAGGTAAAATGAATAGTGATTTCTCTGATTATCAGACCGGTTTCCGTGTAGGTTTTCCAATTATCAGGAACAAATTGTTTTTCTTCAGTAATGAAGAGATTACCCGCAGGAATGACCCAACTCAATTAAACGTTGGACAGTTGGAAACCAGCCGTATACTAACAATCGCAGATGCAAATGCAATTACTGCTGCGGGTTTTATTGACGCTGGTACTGCCGGAGAATTTACTACCTATGCCAAATCCCGCAAGTTCTTTAATAGGATAGACTGGAATATCAGTGATAAACTTCAGCTGGCTGTAAGAAATAATACAATTATCTCTGAAGCTACCCATATGGACCGCGATCAGCAGGATTTCAGGTTCAGCAGCATGGCCTTTTTGCAGAAAAATAAGCAGACAGCTACAGTTGCAGAATTGAAAAGCAGAATGAGTAATAGCCTCTCAGGTAATTTTCTGGTTGGTTATACCCGTGTAAATGACTCCAGAGATCCACTGGGTGACCCAAGCGCACCACAGGTACAGATTATGGGCCGTACGCCTGGTACAACTATTTACCTGGGAACAGATCGTGAGGCAAGTATCTTTAACATGAAACAGCGCACATTAGAGCTGACAGCGAACCTGAACTGGAATATCGGTAAACATACACTGACTATGGGTACGCATAACGAGTTGTACAAAATCAATTACGGATTTGTAAACTCCTGGAATGGGAGGGTTGATTATCTGAGTATAGATGATTATTTGAATAATAACCCTTACCGTGTGAGAGGTTCTTACAACTATACCAATAACAACAGAGATTATATCCTGAATAATCCGGGTGCAATTTTTAATGTGAATATGTATAGTGTGTATTTCCAGGATGAAATCCGGGTGTCAGATAAATTAAAAGTGATTCCGGGTCTGAGAGCAGATCTGACAGACCTGCCGCAAAGACCAGGTCTGAGTGATAAAACACATACCGCATTGACAGACCCTAATTTTGGGACTACCTATACCTATACACCACTTAACAGAATTGGAAATAACTTTTTGAATAAAGTGCAAATCTCTCCAAGAGTTGGTTTCCGTTATGACTGGTTAGGTGATCAGAGCCTGATTTTAAGAGGAGGAGCTGGTTTATTTACAGGAAGAATCCCTATGGCCTGGTTAGCTTATGCCTTCTACAATACGGGGGACAGTTATGGCGGATTTGATCAGAAAGCAGATCAAAAACCATTTGTACCGGGTACAAATCCGCTTAAAGGCGGTCCTAACGGTATTGGTGGTTTTATCCAGGAGAACGGTGCCATCATCAATAATCCTAACAGTGGTAAAACACAGGCAGATTTAGTAGACAATGGTTTTGTAATGCCTCAGGTATTAAGAACAAGTTTAGCGCTGGACTATACCACAGCAAGCCAGTGGAAATTTAGTGTAGAAGCAATCTATACCAAAAACATCAAAGATGTACTTTTCCAGCAATTGAATGTTCAGGATAATCCAACTTATTATCCTTATGATAAATTGCGTCAGCAGCCAATTTACAGCGGTACAGTAGATCCGCGTTTTTCTAATACTTATTTACTGAGCAATACCAATAAAGGTTACAGATACAGTTTAACAGGAAGTATCAGTAAAACTATTGCAGATGTATTGCAGGCTTCAGTATCCTATACTTACGGACAGTCAAAAGATCTTTCAAACGGAGTACGTAACTCGATGGAATCCAACTGGCAGTTAAATCAGTCATTAGTACCTAATAACCCAGGTTTGGCTAACAGTAATTTTGATATCAGAAACCGTATTGTAAGTAGCATCAGCTATAATAAAATCTGGAGTAAAGCAGGCAGAACCAATGTGTCCTTATTTTTCAGTGCACAGTCGGGCAGTCCTTTTACTTACGGAATTGTGAACAACAGTGTACAGGGATTACCGCAGCAGGTGAGTTTAGCTTATATTCCGCAAAGAGAAGAAGCTATCCGTTTCTTCCAGAACAATGCTTCGGGAACCGCAGCACAGCAAGCCGCAGCTTTTAACCAGCTGATTGACGGTAACGAATATCTAAGCAGCAGAAGAGGTGATTATACAGAAAGAAATAAAGGCCGTACACCATGGAATGTACAGGCAGATCTTCACTTATCGCACGATTTATTTATTAACAAAAACAACAAGCAGTTCATTACCCTGACTGCTGATGTAATGAACCTGACTAATCTGATCAATAAGAACTGGGGGATACAATATTTCTCACCAAATACTTTCAATTCTACTTCGAGTGTGGGCCTGACGCCAACTTTGTTCCCACCTCAGCAGAATCCTGGCGGTTATCCGGTTTATACATTTAATGATCCGGGACAACCTTATAGTATTGATTATTATGGATCAAGAACACAGGTGCAATTGGGTGTAAGATATACTTTTTAAAAGACGGGGATGAACCTACATATAAAAAACAAAATGAAGAATCATTGGATATCCAGACAAGCCTTAATTTATAGGGTTATTTGTAGCTTCGGTATAGTAATACTGTTGTTTGCTGCCTGTAAAAAAGACCATACCGAGCCGGTTAAAGAGCCCGTAAAAGTCACTGATTATTATCCTAACAGCGGGAATAAAGGAACACTGGTTACAGTAGAAGGTACAGGTTTTGGCGGTGACGTGTCAGCTGCCTTTTCAGGGACAACCGCAGATATTGTAAGTAGTACAGCTAAAGCTATTGTCATGAGGGCACCTGCCGGCGGTACAAGCGGAGATATCGTGATGAAAGTAAACGGTGAAACAATTACTATTGGTAAATTCACTTACCAGGAGCTGACCATTAAAGGGATCAGTCCTAAAAATGGTGCTGCCGGAACACATATCCGTATTTCGGGAGAAGGTTTTGGCAGTCAGTCGGGGCCTGCGCAAGTATTTATTAATGGAAAAACTGCCCTGATAGTGAGTGCCAGTGATACTTTACTGGTTGCAGAAGTACCAGAAGCAGCAGGAACCGGACCGGTGACCGTAAAGGTAAACGGTAAAGAAGCATCCGGACAGACTTTTAAATATCAATCTATAACAGCTATTAAACCACTTACCGGAGGAAAAGGAACACATGTACGCATTACAGGTTCTGGATTTGAAGAACTGGTACAGGGTAATTATGTTGATTTTAACGGTAAACAGGCTTTAGTAGTAGAAGCTGCAGATGATCATCTTATTGTGATCGCACCGGACGCGGTAAATACTGGTCCTGTATCTGTGACGATCAATAGCCAGAAAGTGACCGGGCCTGCATTTACAGTCGTAGCCTCACCGGTAATTCTGAGTGTGAGTCCGCTGAGTGGTCCGGCTGGTGCAGTAATGACCATTACCGGAACAACATTCAGTACCTTTACAGACGAAAATAAGGTAACAATCAATGGTAAACAGGTTGCATTAATCGCAGCAACTCCTACCAGGATCACCCTGACTATTCCTGGTGGTACTGGAAATGGTAAAATTGTACTGAGTGTAAATGATCAGGTAACTGAAGGACCTGAATTTAAAGATCAGAGTCTGGGTATTTCAAAATTAAGTCCTGAAAATGGTCTGGCAGGTACAAGGGTAACTATTACTGGTACAGGTTTTAATGCTGCTGCCGGACAAAATGCAGTAACCTTTAATGGTAAAAGGGCAACTGTAGTTAGTGCTTCAGAAACCAGTCTGGTTGTTATTGCACCAGAAGGATTTACTTCCGGACCATTAAAAGTTGTAGTTGATGGTCAGACCACCTTTGCTCCCGCAGACTTTAACCGTGCCGGGGTAATTACACTGGCAGGTGGACCAGGTAAGAATGACTTCGTATTTGATGGAAGAAGCGGTGCGATTACCGTAGATACCCATG
Source organism: Pedobacter cryoconitis (assembly GCF_014200605.1). Classification (GTDB taxonomy): domain Bacteria; phylum Bacteroidota; class Bacteroidia; order Sphingobacteriales; family Sphingobacteriaceae; genus Pedobacter; species Pedobacter cryoconitis_B. The sequence continues at coordinate 901,216 of NZ_JACHCE010000002.1, forward strand.
GAAATGTATATGTACTGGAAGCAAAATTAAACCGGGTTAAGAAAGTTACCCCTGACGGAACTGTTTCTATTTTTGCAGGAAGCCCGTCCGGACAATCAGGATTCAGAAATGGAACAGGGACTGACGCACTTTTTAGCTTAAATGTAGGATCAGGTATGGCTATAGATGATCAGGATAACCTGTTTTTGAGTGATTACGCTAATCAAGTGGTCCGGAAAATCACCCCACAGGGAGTTGTGAGTACATTTGCCACCAATATAGGATACAGCAGCAAGATCGCTTTCGATGAAAAAGGTTTCTTATATGTAATTAATGGATTTTCTAATGCATTGAGATTTGATAAGAATGGTCAGAGATCAACGGTTAATCTCAGTGGAATATTGGAAAGTTCAAGACCGGCAATTTTTGGCGATACTTTCTATGCAGTGAGCAACGAATCAATTTATGTGACCAGCACTGATTTCACGGGTAAAAGAAACCCAAGTCTTTGCGGTGCTAACTATGGCTACGCAGATGGTATTGGACCAGCAGCAATGTTTACCGATATCAATGGTTTAACTTCTGATGGAAAAGGAAATATCCTGATCGCTGATAATGGTAACCGTGCAATCAGAAATGTCAATATTTCAACCAGAGAAGTAACTACTATTGCAAAATTTGTTACTGGCAGCAATGATGGAAGTCTTGGTGAGGCCCGGTTTGGCTCTATGGGAGATATAGCCATTGGCAAAGATGGAACGCTGTACATTATTGATTACAATAACAATGCAGTAAGAAAAGTTTTCCTTAAATAAGATCTTATAATTTGATTATGCGCTCTATCGGGTCTGGCATTTGCCGGGCCCGATTTTAATTCAGGCTATTTATGCAAACTACAGATATCGCAATATTGATTTTATCTATTGCAGATTTAATTATATTAATTGTTATGCCATTGATCGATAAGAAGCTTTATAACAGCAAATGATTTATCTGTAATTTTTTATGCCAGACAACTGGCCCTGATAGCTGCCCGGAGTTATTCCTTCCAGTTTTTTAAATACACGGATAAAATAATTGGCGTCACTGAAGCCTAAGTCATAACTGATGGCTGCAATCTTTGAACCTGGTCTGGCCAGCATTTGCTTAGCCCGGCTGATTTTTTCGCTCAGAATGAAATCATTTGGACTGATGCCCAGCTCACGTTTAAATAACCTGTAAAAAGTGGCTTTGCTCATACAGGCTTTGCTGCTTAAGCTACTGATGTTTATTTTTTCACTTAAATTAGCTTTGATATAACCTATGACATAAGCCAGGGGATTTTGATTCGTATCAGTATTTTGCTGATCAATAATTTTTAAATTCTGCGTTTGCATAATTCTGACCAGTAATTCTTTCAGGGTCAGATCTGCCAATATATCTTTCTCTTTTGATCCTTCACCGCAAATCCTGATCATCTTATTGATTAAAAATGAGATCTCTTCATTATTATAAAAATGATACTCATCATAATTGAGTGCCCATTGCTGGCCATCGGTTACTTTTGGAAAATATTCATTCAGATAAAGGATAGTCTGCTTGATCTGATCATGGTCAATAGCCAGGGCGATACACTGCGCCGGGTTCTCACCCGATGCTTCGGGGAAATCGATTTGCATAGCCTGCGATGGAGGAATGATCACGGTCTCTCCGGGGAGGTATTCAAAACCTGCCTTATTAAACAGATGCATTACCTTTTTACCACGCAGCATGCTGGTGATGACAAAGTCATTAAATATTAGTGGAACTTTATAAGACTCAGAATAAGTTTCAAAAACATTCAGTTCACAGCGTTCAAGGGTATAAGCTGTTCTGTTTTCGACTAAGGTTTGTAAGTTAGCTGTCTTGCTCAGGCTAACAGGATTTAATTTATGCTGCATCATAACCTATAGGTTTGGTTAGTTCTAAGAGGCGTATACTCAAATATAAGTTTTTCATCTGGCTTACCAATTGTGCAACGATAATGCTACTACTTGCTACAATTGTCCTATCTCCACTTGCCGTTAGCCTTTAGGTTTGTATAAACCAAATCATAAATTCATACCATCATGGAAAGACCGGCATTTAAATCACATTATGATAATTTTATCGGAGGCAAGTTTGTCCCGCCAGTCAAAGGCATATACTTTGATAATATCTCTCCTGTAGACGGGAAAGTATTTACCAAAGCAGCCAGATCAGGTAAAGAAGATGTAGAACTGGCGCTGGATGCTGCACATGAAGCCTTTAAAACATGGAGTAAAAGTTCTCCGGCCTATAGAAGCAATATACTGTTGAAAGTTGCGCAGAAAATCGAAGATAATTTAACTTACCTGGCTACAGTAGAAACTATAGATAATGGTAAGGCTATCAGAGAAACACTGGCAGCCGATTTACCACTTGTTGTAGATCATTTCAGATATTTTGCCAGTGTAATCAGAGGAGAAGAAGGTACTATAGCAGAACATGATGAGCATACTGTAAGCATAGTGCTGCATGAACCAATTGGAGTTGTTGCACAAATTATCCCCTGGAATTTTCCTTTGTTAATGGCAACCTGGAAAATAGCCCCTGCATTAGCAGCAGGCTGTTGTACTGTGGTTAAGCCCGCAGAACAGACACCGGTTTCTATTATTATCTTAATGGAGCTGATTGGTGATATTCTGCCTCCTGGTGTATTAAACATTGTCAATGGTTATGGACTGGAAGTAGGGAAACCTTTAGCGACTTCTTCCAGAATTTCAAAAGTTGCTTTTACAGGAAGTACAACTTCGGGCCGTTTAATTATGCAGTATGCTGCTGAAAATATTATTCCCTCTACGATGGAGCTGGGTGGGAAATCACCTAATATATTTTTTGAGTCTGTAGCTGATCAGGATGACGAATTCTTTGATAAAGCAGTAGAAGGGGCAGTCATGTTTGCTTTAAACCAGGGAGAAATCTGTACTTGTCCTTCGCGCCTTTTAATACAGGAGAGCATTTATGATCAATTTATTGCCCGGGTAATTGAACGTACCAAAGCGATTAAAACTTTAAGCCCATTAGATCAGAATAGTATGATGGGGGCGCAGACTTCCAATGAGCAGTATCAAAAGATATTATCCTATATCAAAATAGGAAAAGAGGAAGGGGCAGAAGTTCTGATAGGCGGTGAAATCAATAAATTACCCGGAGATCTGGAAAGAGGTTATTATATCGAACCGACAATCTTTAAAGGGCATAATAAGATGCGGATTTTTCAGGAAGAAATTTTCGGGCCTGTGCTTTGTGTAACTACATTTAAAACTGTAGAAGAAGCCATTGAAATTGCGAATGATACTTTATATGGGTTAGGAGCTGGCGTATGGACACGTGATGCACATGAGTTATATCAGGTGCCACGTGCTATACAGGCTGGCAGGGTATGGGTGAACCAGTATCATGCTTATCCGGCCCATGCACCGTTTGGAGGATATAAGAAATCAGGTTTTGGCAGAGAAAATCATAAAATGATGCTTGACCATTACAGAAGCGTTAAGAATATGCTGATCTCTTATGACAAGAACAAATTAGGGTTCTTTTAAATTAATTATTATTAAAAACCATTTTATATATGTCAGTTCCCGCTATGAAAGCTGCCCGTTGGTATGCCGCTAAAGATATTAGAGTAGAAGATGCCCCTATACCCTCCACAGGTAGTAAGCAAGTGAAAATAGAAGTACAGTATGCAGGGATTTGCGGTTCTGATTTGCATGAATATGCACACGGGCCTATGCTAATCCCTGCAAATGTGCCTTATCCTTTAAACGGGCATATCGGAGTTACTACTTTGGGCCATGAATTTTCGGGTGTGGTAACCGAAGTTGGAGAAGAGGTTAAACAAGTGAAAATAGGAGATAGGGTAGTTGTAGAACCTCTTTTCAGAAACCCCGAAAGTCCTTTTATTGTTACCGGGGAGTATAACCTGTCAGAACCTCTTGGTTTTGTCGGACTAACTTCGAACGGTGGTTTTGCCAGGTTTGTTGTCGTAGAAGATTATATGGTACATGCTATTCCGGACAATATGAGCTTTGAGCAGGGGGCATTGGTTGAACCAGCTGCGGTAGCTGTATATGCAGTAAAAAGCAGCGGATTAAAACTTGGGCAGTCTTGCGTGATATTTGGTGCAGGCCCGATAGGTTTACTCTGCGTACAGGCTGCAATTGCAGCTGGTGCTGCAACTGTGATCGTTGTGGATGTGGCAGAAAAACGTTTGGAGAAAGCACTTGAAATTGGTGCTACGCAGGTCATCAATGGAAAAGAAAAGATGTTTCGGCTCAGGTTAAGCAACTCACTGCCGGCGGTGCAGATATTTATATTGATGCAGCAGGTGTACAGGCAACATACGATGCGGGAATTGCTAGTTTGAAAAATGGAGGAACCGCATTATTAGTCGCTCTTTTTGGAAAACCGGTTACAACGAATGCTTTTGATCAGGTTGTGCGTGAAATTACGATAAAAGGCACTATAGCTTACCGCAATATCTTTCCAGAGGTGATCCAGCTGATCCATACTGGCAGAATGCCTGTTGAAAAGCTGGTGACTGCAAGAATTGAGCTTGAAAACATCGTAGAAGATGGGTTTGAAGCACTGCTGAACAATCCTACACAGGTGAAGATATTAGTTAAAATTGCTAAATAAAAAAATATGGGCAGCAAGAGAATCTTAGTTACTGAAAAAGCCATCGGTGTAATCAATCAGTTGAAAGCAGAATATGGTGAATTATTTTTTCATCAGAGCGGGGGATGCTGTGAAGGCTCTTATCCGCATTGCTTTGAAAAAGGAGGTTTTCTGATTGGTTCTAATGATGTTTGCCTGGGAGAAATTGAAGGATGTAAGTTCTATATGGCTGGTGATCAATTCGAATACTGGAAACATACCCAGTTAACTTTAGATGTAATTGAAGGGAGAGGCGCTGGTTTCTCCCTTGAATCAACTTTAGATATGGGCTTTATTATACATTCAAGGCTGTTTAGAGACGAAGAATTGGCAACGTTGGAGCCCGTAAATCCGGACCCGGAAGAATAAAAATGCATTATTTTTAAATAAAAGTGCTTAACCGTTTTGAAATTCAAAAAAAGAAACTACATTTGCAGCCCACCAACCGAGGTGGGGCATGATCGAAATCATGTGAATAAAAGGATGGTGCGGTAGCTCAGTCGGTAGAGCAAAGGATTGAAAATCCTTGTGTCGCCGGTTCGATCCCGGCCCACACCACTGCAAAAAGCTTCAGAGAAATCTGGAGCTTTTTTGTTTTTAAAAGCTTTTTGGCGATTCTATTTAATACCCTCATCATTATCCTGAATACAATTACTAATCTCATGAAGATTATCTATGCGTAGAATAAACGTCTTAATCTCCGCAAATAATGCGGAGATTAAGACGTTTTACAGCTATTATCTGGTATATTTAACAGCATATATGCGAAGATTCAATAAATATATACATCAACTACCTGAATGGCCCGGTTTCTTTTGGACTGCAGGTCAGCTTTCCACCTTGTTGGCTAATGTCAGGCACATTCAGGGAAGATTATTAGGTAAAATGGAGGGAATAAAATTTAATCTTCAAAGTGAGGCTACCCTTGAAATTCTGACACAGGATGTTTTAAAAAGCAGTGAAATTGAAGGAGAAATTCTTAGCCCGGATCAGGTAAGGTCTTCTATCGCCAGACGATTAGGAATGGATGTTGCCGGTCTGGTCCCTTCAGATAGAAACGTTGACGGTGTAGTTGAAATGACGCTGGATGCTACTCAGCGTTATCGGGAGGAATTAACTGAAGATCGTTTATTTGGATGGCACGCCGCATTATTTCCGGCAGGGCGTAGCGGAATGCACAAAATTGTTGTTGGTAACTGGCGCAATAATCGTAAAGATGATCTGATGCAGGTCGTATCCGGCGCTATGGGTAAAGAAAAAGTACATTACCAGGCACCAGACTCTGATATAGTGGGATTAGAAATGAAAAGATTTTTGGACTGGTTCAATGCAAATCAGGACATTGATCCAGTATTAAAGGCAGGGATCGCACAGCTGTGGTTTGTAACCATTCATCCTTTTGAGGATGGGAATGGCCGTATCGCAAGAGCAATTACTGATATGCAACTGGCAAGAGCTGATGCAAACTCACAGCGTTTTTATAGCATGTCGGCGCAGATTCGCAGGGAAAGAAATAGCTATTATGATAGTCTGGAAAACACACAAAAAGGATCATTGGACATTACAAAATGGCTGCATTGGTTCCTTGATTGTTTTGGAAATGCCTTAACGGCAACAGATCAGACTTTAGTTAAAGTATTTCAAAAGGCAGGATTTTGGGATAATCTAACAGATATTGCCTTAAATGAACGTCAGAAATTGATGCTGAATAAACTACTGGATGGATTTGAAGGTAAATTTAATTCTTCTAAATGGGCTAAAATTGCTAAATGTTCTCAGGATACAGCCGTACGTGATATACAGGATTTAGTTGAAAAAGGTATTTTAACTAAAGAGTCTGCAGGCGGTAGAAGTACAAGTTATACCTGCTCCCTGTCTTTATTGACATGATCAGCAAGTTTAAAGCCTGTATCTCCTTTTTTCTTATCATCTAAGAATAGTAATACAACTAAAGAGATGATCGGAATCAGAAATGAGATGAAAAACCAAAACCAAAAACTTCTGCCCTGACTCTTTGCAAAGATTCCAGCGATAGTTTGTGGTAATAACAACCCCATTAACAGAAGTAATTCGGCCATAAAAATTTTAAAGGACTAATTTAATCATTATACCTGAAATAGGTTTATCTTCAATTGTTCAAATTCTTTGATGATAAGATGGCCCTGAATATTTATAATTTACCCTATGATTTAGCACCAGGAACAATCAACCCGGATAAATCTGTAATTATCAGGTGCTATAAAGCACAGCACAATACCGTCAGGAATAAAATTATTCTGCATCAGAACATGATTAATTTATTAATCAGCGGGACTAAAACAATTACTTATCCCGAAGGTACGGTGACCGTTCAGGAAAAGGAATTTTTAATACTTTCCAAAGGGAACTGTCTGACTTCCGAAATATTGCCTGAACATGGTTTATTCAGTAGTATCCTGCTTTATTTTAGTCATGAGCTGCTGGCTGATTTTTTTATTAAATATAAATCCTCTTTAAAAGGGGAAGAGCCAACTGATCAGAAACCCTATCTTATTTTTAAACAAGATCCGTTCATTCTGAATTATATTAATTCTCTGGACTTGCTTTTACAATCCGGGGTAGCTCTGAGTGAAGAATTCAATTTACTTAAACTCGAAGAGCTGCTGCTTTATCTGCTTAAGTTATATCCGGCAAAATTACGCTCGCTGCTTATTGTTGCAAAGGATAATGAAGATATGCAGTTAAGAAAAACTGTAGAAAGTAATATCGGGCACACAGTCACTATCGAAGAGCTGGCATTTTTATGCAACTCCAGTATGTCCACTTTTAAAAGAAGATTTAAGCGTATCTATAATACATCCCCTCAAAAATGGCTGTTACTGCGAAAATTGCAGTTTGCTGCTGAGCTGTTGAAACATCCGGACCAAAGACCAGGGATCATATATCAGAAAATAGGGTATGAAAACCACTCGAGCTTTACACAGTCTTTTAAACAGCATTATGGGATGACCCCCAGACAATATCAGGATTTGAACGTCAAGCCTTAAAGTTTGAACTTCCAGCCCTATTGTACGTTTTTAATCCATTTTATCTTTGTATTGTAACAAAGGGGGAGTATTGATTCACCCCCCGGGCAAACAAAAAATAAACAAAACATGGAAACTCAACTGGAAAAAAACAAGGCAGTAGTTAAACGCTTCAATCTCGAAGTCATTGAACAAGGCAACCTGGAAAGCTTTAAAGAATTAATGAATGAGCAGTTTATAAACAGAACAGCTCCGGAAGGTGCCGATAATGGTCCGCAAGGGATGATTTATACCTTTAATCAGGTTTTAAGACCAGCTTTTCCCAATTTAAAGGTGATCATTCATCAGCAGATTGCAGAAGGTGACCTGGTGACCACACATAAAACAATTACAGGAACCCATTATGGTCTGCTAATGGGCATACCAGCTACCGGCAAGAAAGTAAATATTCAGGTTATTGATATAGTCAGGGTTGTAAATGGTAAATATATTGAACATTGGGGTATGAATACCCTTTCAGCAGTTTTGACTCAATTAAGCCGCACTTAGCTTTCTGATCCACCTTTTGAGCAGCTCCCGGCAGTAGCATGAGGTATCAGTAACTTATTTGATAAAAACTAAGAAATTTAATTTTTAAATTCTAAATTACGTACACCAAATACGAGCTAAAACCATTTAATATATAAAAGCAGGTAGTATGAACGAATTTCAAATTAAAAAGTCAGACGTCGAATATGACGCCATAATAGTTGGATCAGGAGCAGGAGGGGGTATGGCAGGATACGTACTGGCTAATGCTGGTCAAAAAGTGCTTATGCTTGAAGCAGGTGCCTATTTTGACCCGCGCCTGGATGCGCAGCAACTAAAATGGCCATGGGAATCTCCAAGACGCGGTGCAGGAACTGTACGCCCATTTGGAGATTTTGATGCTGCTTATGGAGGCTGGGAACTTGATGGAGAACCCTACACCCAAAAAAATAATTCTGAGTTCGCCTGGTTCCGTTCAAGAATGCTGGGAGGCAGAACCAATCACTGGGGACGTATTTCTTTAAGAATGGGGCCAGAGGATTTTAAATGTAAAGACGGGCTGACTGATGACTGGCCGATTACCTATGCAGAAATCAAACCATTTTATGATAAAGTTGACCGTTTAATCGGGATCTATGGAACTGTCGAAGGGATAGAAAGTGAACCTGACGGGATCTTTATGGCCCCGCCAAAACCAAGGTTAAACGAGCTGTTTATTAAAAAAGCAGCTAAGAAAAATGGCGTAACTGTAATTCCTGGCCGGGGTTCTGTATTAACAGAGGCCTTACCAAATAATAAAGACCGTGCCCCTTGTTTCTATTGCGGACAGTGCGGCAGAAGCTGTAAAGTTTATGGTGATTTTTCTTCTTCTTCTTGTCTGGTTATACCAGCAGTGAAGACAGGAAACCTGACTGTAATCACCAATGCAATGGTTCGTGAAGTATTAACTGATAAAGCTGGTCTGGCTACAGGTGTTTCTTATGTGGATAAAACCACTATGGAAGAGCATCAGGTGAGAGGGAAAATCGTTATCCTTGGAGCCAGTGCCTGCGAATCTGCCCGTTTGCTGCTTAATTCTAAATCTGTGGCACACCCTAACGGCCTTGCAAATAACAGTAACGTAGTAGGTAAATATCTGCACGATTCTACAGGAGCAAGTCTGGGTGGTTTTCTCCCGCAATTATTAGATCGTAAACGTTATAATGAGGATGGGGTAGGAAGTGTTCATATTTACTCTCCGTGGTGGCTTGACAATAAAAAACTGGATTTCCCGCGTGGTTATCACATTGAATATGGTGGCGGATTACATATGCCGGGTTATGGTTTTGGTGGCGGTATCGAAAATATGAACGGTGCAGTACCAGGCAAAGATGGTAAAATGAAAGAAGCTGGTGGTTATGGTGCGGGTCTGAAAGATGATTACAGACGTTTCTTTGGTACACAGGTAGGCATGGCAGGACGTGGAACTGCAATAGCCAGAGAATCTAACTATTGTGAAATAGATCCTAAAGTTGTAGATAAATACGGTATACCAGTGCTTCGTTTCAATTATAAGTGGGCTGTTGAAGAAGTCAAACAGGCTAAACATATGCAAGAAACCTTCCAGGAAATGATGCATACTATGGGCGCTATTGTAACTTCTAAAATTCATGGTCCGGAAGATAATTACGGATTAGAAGCACCAGGTAAAATCATCCACGAGGTAGGTACTGTAAGAATGGGAGATGATCCAAAAAAATCTGCTTTAAATAAATGGTGCCAGGCGCATGACTGTAAAAACCTGTTTGTTGTAGATGCTGCTCCTTTTGTACAGCAGGGCGATAAAAATGCAACCTGGACTATTCTGGCTTTATCTATGCGTACAGCAGAATATATCCTTGCAGAAAAGAAAAAACTAAATCTAAGCTAACCAAAATAGACATGAACAGACGTGAATCACTAAAAGCCATTGGCTTAACGGCTATAAGTTCAGCAGTATTGCTGGAAGCTTGTAAACCAGGGGCACTTAAAACAGAAAAAGCAGCAGATGAAAAAGCCGCTGCCCAGCCAGGCAGAGAAGCTTTCGAGGTAGAAAGAGATAATGCCTTAAACGCTGCAAAGTTTTTTAATGAACATGAGATGGCTACTATTGCTATCCTTTCAGATATTATCATTCCTAAAGACGAAAAATCAGGAAGCGCAACAGATGCTAAAGTCCCTGATTTTATTGAGTTCATCGTTAAAGATATTCCTGAGCATCAGATTCCTATGCGTGGAGGGTTAAAATGGCTGGACATCCAATGTCTTAACCGTTTTCAGAAAACTTTTAAAGAGGCATCCGGGAAACAGCGTATCGAAATGGTGGATGATATTGCCTATCCTAAAAAAGTTAAACCCGGTATGCAGCAGGGAGCCGCTTTTTTCAGCTTAATGAGAGACCTGACAGCTTCTGGTTTTTTCACCACAGAAATGGGGGTAAAAGACTTAGGTTATGCGGGGAATGTGCCCAATAAATGGACAGGAGTACCTGCTGATGTGTTAAAGCAGTACGGAATGGAAAACGTTTAATATTCAGCTCGAATTGTAATAACCAGAAAACCCTATTCAAATAGGGTTTTCTGGTTATTACAATTATCAACTGCTAAAATAAATTGGAAAAAAATCAACGTTTTAGCATGCTCAAAAATTCAGTGAAAGCTTAAAAAATTGTATATTCCCATCTGTAACATCTTCATCGATGGAGGTTTATATATTTTTAAAAAAAAAGCTGAATGACTCTTATCATTGTACTGTTGTGCATCCTCTTACTGATTATTATGGTGTCCGCCCTGCGGATCAATGCCTTCCTTTCTTTTCTCGTTGTATCTATCGTAGCTGGTATTGTACTGGGTATCCCGCTAAATAAAATTGCCGGTTCTGTAGAAAAAGGCATAGGAGATGTACTAGGTTCTTTACTCATTATCATTACTGTTGGCGCCATGTTAGGAAAACTGGTTGCAGACAGCGGGGCAGCCCAGAGAATCGCTTCCGTTATTATGAATATCTGCGGAGAAAAGTACATTCAATGGGGAGTAGTGATCACCGGATTTCTGATCGGTATCCCTCTTTTTTACGGAATAGGTTTTGTGCTGATGATCCCGCTGATCTTCTCTGTAGTTTACAAATACAAGCTGCCCGCAATTTATATCGGTCTGCCCATGCTTGCTGCCCTTTCAGTAACCCATGGATTTTTGCCGCCGCACCCTTCGCCATCTGCTTTAGTCATACAGTTTAAAGCAAATATGGGGCTTACCCTGCTGTATGGTTTAATCGTTGCCATACCAGCAATTGTTATTGGCGGACCTCTTTTTGCCAGGACACTCAAAAATATTCCTTCCACTCCTTTACAGAGTTTTGTCCCTGTTGAAAAACCAGAGAGCGAACTGCCCGGAACATTCAATAGTTTCTTTACAGCGCTTTTGCCTGTCTTGTTATTGGTTATTGCAGCTGCATTCTCATTTTTTGCCAGCCGGATGCCCGAAATGGCCAATATCATGTCACTTGCAGGAGAATCAAATGTAGTCATGCTGATAGCCCTGGTTACAGCAACACTTACACTCGGTATATGCCAGGGAAAGAAAGTGACTTATCTCATGGACCTCTATGGAGAAGCGATTAAAGATGTGGCTATGATCCTGTTGATTATCGGAGGCTCAGGTGCATTAAAGCAAATACTGGTAGATAGTGGGGTAAGCGGACAGATTGCCATCATGTTAAAAGAACTGCACATGCAGCCCTTGTTTTTAGGCTGGCTGATTACTGCTGTCATCAGGTTTTGTGTGGGCTCAGCTACAGTTGCAGGGTTAACAACCGCAGGGATAATCTTACCCTTAATGATCGCAACCAATACCAATCCCAACTTAATGGTACTGGCAGTAGGGGCAGGAAGTTTAATGTTCTCCCATGTTAATGATGCGGGATTCTGGATGTTCAAAGAATATTTTAATCTCAGTCTTAAAAATACATTTAAGTCATGGGCGTTAATGGAGTCAATAGTTGGGATCGTAGGCCTGATAGGCGTACTTTTATTAAATCAAATTATCTAAAGAAATAAATAAGCAATGGAAAATTTAAGTGCAGAAGCGCAATTTGCAAAATCAGGATTAACATTACCACCGGCACCAACCCCTCTTGGTGTTTATAAACCTTACCTGATAGACGGTAAATATCTTTATTTATCAGGTCATGGCCCTGTAAACAACGATAAAAGTCTGATTATTGGCCGTATTGGCGCAGATCTTAACCAGGAAGAAGGAAAGCTGGCAGCAAGACAAGTTGGCTTAACCATGTTGTCTACAATCAAAACCAATCTGGGTACTTTAAACCGGGTAAAAAGAGTAATCAAAGTTTTGGGAATGGTCAATTGTACCCCGGACTTTGAAAAACATCCTTTCATTATCAATGGCTGCAGTGAATTATTTGCACAGGTATGGGGCGAAGAAAACGGAATTGGTACACGCAGTGCAGTAGGGTTTGGTTCATTACCAGATAATATCCCTGTAGAAATTGAAGCGATGTTTGAATTACATGAATAATATGGACAAAAAAGACTGGTATCTGATTGATCAGGTGGATCAGCTTGATTCACCTGCCCTGGTATTTTACCAGGAAAGGATGACTGCGAATATTGAAAAATTAAAGCAGAGTATCCATGATATAAGCAGGCTTAGACCACATGTTAAGACACATAAAACAAGCGAAATTACCTTGCAGCTACTTGCAGCCGGTATCACTAAATTTAAATGTGCAACTATTGCCGAAGCAGAAATGCTGGGTATGAGCAAAGTACCGGACGTATTGTTGGCTTATCAGCCCACAGGGCCTAAAATTGATAGGTTTATTCAATTGATAAAAACCTATCCGGCAACTTCTTTTTCTTGTCTGATAGATAATGAGTATTCATTAAAAGCGATTGCTGCGGCAGCTTTGGCAGCAGGAATAACTGTAGGTGTTTTTGTAGATCTGAATGTCGGTATGAACAGAACTGGCATCCTTCCTGAAGATAAAGCTTTAGCACTCTATGAATCTGTAACAGCCGAAAAAGGTGTGGAGGTTTTAGGTTTGCATGCTTACGATGGTCACATTCATGATGCTGATTATATGGTAAGAGAAAATAAAGCGGCAGGTATACTGGATGCGATCAGTAAATTAACAGCGCAGCTTGTCCGCAAAGGGATAGCAGAACCAGTCATCATTGCTGGCGGCACACCAACTTTTCCTGTTTATGCAAAACTGGAAGATATAGAATGCAGTCCGGGGACTTTTATTCTTTGGGATAAAGGATATCAGGATGCTTTTCAGGAACAGGATTATCTGACTGCTGCGGTAGTGCTGACCCGTGTAATTTCATTGACAGATGCGACAAAAGTTACGGTAGATCTTGGGCATAAATCTGTCGCTGCAGAAAACGTACTGAAAAGAAGGGTATATTTTCTAAACGCAACACAGGCAGAAGCTGTCAGTCAGAGTGAAGAACACCTGGTTCTTGAACTGGGGCCGGATCATGGTTTTCAGATAGGCGATGTTTTGTATGGTTTACCTATACATATCTGCCCAACGGTAGCACTTTACGGTCAGGCGACTATTGTGACCAATCATAAAATAACAGGAGAGTGGAAGATAATTTCAAGGGAGAGGAAGATTAATATTTAATTTTTAAGCTGATGTTTACTATAGATGCACACCTCGATTTAAGTATGAATGCACTGGAATGGAACCGCGATCTGCGTTTACCAGTTTCAGCTATTAATGAAAGAGAACAAGGATTGACAGATAAACCCGACAGGGCTAAAGCTGTAGTTTCTTTGCCCGAACTGAGAAAAGGTAAGATCGGTCTGGTTGTTGCTACCCAGATTGCACGATATGTAGCTCCCGGAAATAATTTACCCGGCTGGCATTCTCCAGAGCAGGCCTGGGCACAAACCCAGGGGCAGCTGGCCTGGTATAAAGCCATGGAAGAAGCAGGAGAAATGGTACAGATCAATAACCTGGACAGCCTGGAAAAACATGTGCTTTTATGGGAAAGCGAATTGGCGGATGAAAAGAAACCCATTGGATACATTTTAAGCCTGGAAGGTGCAGACTCTATCGTCACTGTTCAGCATCTGGAACGTGCGCATGCTTATGGTCTTCGGGCTGTTGGCCCTGCACATTATGGACCGGGAAGATATGCACAAGGTACTGATGCTACAGGTTTTATGGGTGCAAAGGGGCATGAGCTGCTTAAAGAAATGGAACGTCTGAACATTATTTTAGATGCTACACATTTGTGCGATGATAGTTTCTGGGAAGCACTGGATCATTTTAGCGGGCATATCTGGGCATCTCATAACAATTGCAGAGCTCTTGTCAATCACAACCGTCAGTATAGCGACGGACAAATTAAAGCATTGGTTGAACGTGGTGCTGTCATTGGACTGGCACTAGATGCCTGGATGATGGTCCCTAACTGGGTAAGGGGACAGTCTACACCAAAAAGTACAAACTGTAATCTCGAAGTTATGGTCAACCACTTAGATCATATTTGTCAGATTGCAGGTAATACACTGCATGTAGGTATCGGTTCAGATCTGGATGGTGCTTTTGGAAGAGAGCAATGTCCATATGATGTGGAAAACATAGCAGACTTACAGAAAATACCAGGACACTTAGAGAAAAGGGGATATTCAGCAGAAGATATCCGGAATCTGATGCAGGGTAACTGGCTTCGTTTCTTAAGGAAAGCATGGCTTTAACCGAATCAGAACGCCTTATTGTGATTAACTAACAAGTTATCCACATTTTATGTGGATAACTTGTTAGCGTTAAAATTACAGCATTAAACCTTGATATAGATTTTACGTTTGTCAAGTACATAAGCAACAAGCCAACATACTAGCATAAAGCTAATTGCGAATAATAATGAACCAATCGGGCCTGGTGCAATCACCTGAAAGAAATTAACATTTATCCACTTCGTAAAATGTAATTGTGGAAAAAGTAAATC
The DNA here is from genome assembly GCF_014200605.1 of Pedobacter cryoconitis. Classification (GTDB taxonomy): domain Bacteria; phylum Bacteroidota; class Bacteroidia; order Sphingobacteriales; family Sphingobacteriaceae; genus Pedobacter; species Pedobacter cryoconitis_B. The sequence continues at coordinate 916,426 of NZ_JACHCE010000002.1, forward strand.
GATAATAATCAGTAATAAGTCTGAAACGATATAGATGAACAAAGGATTTTTTCCAAAAATCACAAAGAATTTTGTCCATTTAACAGACTGTCTGACCTCGATTATATAAAGGAGTACACCAATAATCATCAGGTCAAGTCCGGTGGTTACCATCACAAATGAACTGGTCCATAATTTCTTGTTGATTGGTAATACTGCATTCCAGCAAATAGCGATCAAAACGAATAAACTTCCCATCAGGAAAAGCTTAGCTATACTTTCATACCCTTTCCCTTTTTCCTGAATAAATTTACCGGCAAAATAGCCGATAATCACATTCACAATGGACGGAATTGTACTCAGTACCCCTTCAGGATCAAAGGCAATATGTTTACCATTCATAAAATCGCCATGGTATAAATGCGATTCTCCAAGCAGCAATTTATCCAGATAATAACCTGCATTACCTGTCATAGTGAATTCAGCACCAGGATCTCCAAAAACTAATAAGCAAATCCAATAACCTACCAGGAAGAGAACGCTCATCCAGATGACAGTTTTTCCTGATAGGTAGTGGATCATTAGCGAAGCAATTCCAAAACACAGCGCTATTCTTTGTAAAACACCCAGGATACGGGTATTTTCTATGGATGCAAATATGATATGTCCTTGTTTATCATATTTAAAAAACGGAAACCAGTAGATGAGGAAACCGATCAGGAAAATTAAAAAAGTACGTTTGAATATTTTCAGCAGCACCTGGGAATTATCCATCTGACTAAATCTTTTCATAGAAAAGCTCATGGCATTCCCTACTGCAAAAAGAAACGAAGGGAAAACCAGATCTGTCGGGGTAAACCCGTGCCAGGCTGCATGTTCAAGTATACCAAAAGGTATTGCGCCTCTTCCAGGAGAATTTACAATGATCATGAAACATAAAGTCATGCCACGGAATACATCCAGGGAAAGAAAACGCTCGGTTAATGGTTTCATAGGCTTATTTTATTTAGAGCTAGTTGTAGCCGGGATTTTGTGTAAGTACTTTCGCACTGCCTTTCAGGCTCAGGTCAATTTGACGCTGAGGAATCGGGTAATACTCATTTCTTCCAGTTGTGAATTTACCTCTTCTTACGTCAGAAGTTAACTTACCCTGGTAATTAAAATAGGCATTCAACTCTTTGTCTGCAAGACCCCAGCGTACCAGGTCAAAAAAGCGATGTCCTTCCATAGCCAGTTCTATTTTGCGCTCATAGTAGATAGCACTCAGTGCATAAGCCTGACCCTGACTGGCAAAATCGCCCGCAGGGTATTCACTGATTTTATAATTTGCAGCCGGAATATCAGAGAAGCCCCCCATTGGATTGCTATCATCTTTATATTTATAAACCCAGCCTTCTTTATTCGCAGCCCTTGCTCTTACCCTGTTTACATATTGCTGTGCTGTAGCCAGACTTCCTGCCTGAGCTTCACACTCGGCAGCCTGTAACAAGACGTCTGCAAAGCGGATAACCAGATAATTAATTGCTGATCCTGGTGCCCAGGTAGTTTTATCTGCATCTGTCGCAGCTGTTTTTTGCCAGTATATATTTTTCTTTGGTCCATAAGGACCGCCATAACTCTGGTCCCTGATCCATGCTGCACCAGGATAATTACCCCAGTCCAGGTAAGGAACGCCACGTCTGCCTGCTGTCCAGTCTATCCTTGGATCAAGTGTGCCCTGATCTGGTGTGAAATCGGCCCCTCCGCTAACACCCATGTCATTTTTAACTGCATAGTCGTTGTAATTGGAAAGATAAGGTAAGCCCGTCACTTCATTTGTCCTGAACCTGTTTACCAGATCAATAGATGGCTGGAAGAAACCGCAGCATCCAAAAGGACTGCCTCCATAAGGGAAATTCAGCATATCACCATTATTTCCGCTTGTCGGACCCGAAGGGTCAGCATTAGCTGCCATCTGTATCGTAAATACTTCTTCAGGATTGTTTTCTTTACTTGGCATGAAATTATCCTCAAAAGAAGGGTTCAGGTCGTATTTTTTGCCACCACTGGTTACCCCTGAAGGAATAACCACATCGAATATGGCTTTAGCATCTGCATATTTCTTCTGATATAAATAAGACTTGGCCAGGTAAGCTCCGGCGGCCCATTTATTTACCCGGCCTATTTCTCCCTGTGTTGCAGGTAGATTTTCATAGGCAAATTTGAAATCACCAGTAATTTTAGACCATAAATCAGTACTGACAGGCTGATTAAAATCTGTTGTAGTTTCATCAATCCAGGGTGCATTGTTCCAGAGTTTCTTAATTTCAAAATAGAAGTGGGCTCTTAGAAACCTTGCCTGTCCGGCAATTGTTTTTCCTTCCTCAGGAGTGATATCAGTTGCTTTCGCCAGAAACTTTAATACATTATTGGTACGGGAAACACCTTCGTATAATGCTTTCCATTTCCCGTTATAATAAGCATTATTAGGATCTGAATAGAAATTTGCAATAGGATCAATAGCTGGCTGATCAGAACCATCGCTACCTTTAGAAGCATCACCACCGGCAATAGATCCAAAAACCCAGTTGCTTGGTGAGCCCTGCCAGGCTTCACCGCCACCTAAACTCTGATTATTTCCCTGCATCCCATATAAGGCGGCATAAGAGCCAATCAATAAGGCGTTAACTCCGTTTTTATTAGCCACCAGTTCTTCAGATACAGAACCTAGAGGAGGCTGCTGTAATGCCTTTTTGCATGAATAGAATAATTGTCCTGTAAAGAGCAGTACAGTTAACAAAATAAATGTAGATTTCTTCATCTTTATATTTTTTAAACCAAAGGGTGATTAAAAGGATAAGTTTAAACCTAATAAGAAAGTACGCTGACTAGGGTAAGAACCATCATCTACTCCATAAGCAGTTTGCTGTCCTGTTTCGCTTGAAGTTCCAATTTCTGGGTCTACACCAGAATATTTGGTGATCGTGAATAAGTTAGCTCCCGACAGGTAAACCCTTAATTTGTTAATTCCTATTTTCTGCAATCTTGCCGAATTAAATGAGTAACCGATCTGTGCATTTTTCAATCTCAGATAAGAACCATTTTCAACAAAATAAGAGTTTGGAACAGCGTTAGTGCTAAAAGAATTTGCTGTTTCCTGAATAGGGGCCTTTGCGTTGTGGTTTTGCGGAGTCCACGAATCATATAAAGCCGTTTTGCTTTTTGCACCTCCAAATGATGGATTAAAATCAGTCCACCACTTTACCTGGTTCCAGATCGAATTTCCCTGAACACCATAGAAGAAAGCACTGAAGTCCCAGTTTTTGTAAGTTATCCCCAGGTTTAAGCCATAACTATAACTTGGGTTGGCATTACCGAGAAAAGTACGGTCATCTGCCGTAATACGGCCATCTCCATTGGTATCCGCATATTTGAAGCGTCCTACACCTATATCTGTCTGGTATACATCGTTCGGGTTACCGGTAGCTTGCTGAGCTTTTTTGTTAGCAGCATCAATTTCCTGTTGAGAATTCCAGAAACCATCTACTTTATAGCCAAAAAACTGGCTTATAGGATGGCCTACAGCATTACGGATAATGTTACTTCCGTCAAAACGACGGGCATCCACATCATAGTAATCAGAGCCGCCAGAAATCTTTTCAATCTCATTGTGATAGGTAGTAATGGTAGCAGTTGCATTCAATTTTACCGAGCTGCTTACTTGTGTGTTTCCTGAAACCGAGATGTCAAAACCATTATTTCTCATTTGGGCGATATTGACAAAAGGGACCTTTGCTGCGCCGCTTGTGGCGATCATCTCTGGATTATATAACAGATCTTTGATGTTTTTACGATAATAATCTGCAGAGATATCAATATGTCCGCCAAATAAAGTAGCATCAAAACCAAAATTTGAATTGATGTTTTTCTCCCATTTAGCCCCGGGATTACCAGTCTGGTTCTGATAAAATCCGGAAACAATATTATTGCCGCCACCAATTGCATAATAAGAAGTTCCTACAGCACTTCCAAATGTAGTAAAGGCATTCCCACCGCTTACATTCAACTGATTTCCCATAATACCATATCCACCTCTTACTTTCAGGTCGGTAATCCATTTAACATTTTTCAGGAAGTTTTCCTGAGATAGTCTCCACCCGGCACTAACTGCAGGGAACCAGCCATATACATGCTCCAGAAATTTAGAGGAACCATCCCGACGGATAGTAGCACCCAGTAAATATTTATCATTATAGCTATAATCAACTCTGCCTATCAGCGAGAATAAAGTATTTGCTGTTCTTGCACTGGTCGTCTTCATTGGACCGCTGCCTGTTGAAAGGTTGGTATAATCCGGGTCAAAAGAGAAATAGCCCTGATTAGATCCTGTAGACACATGTGTGCTCTCTCTGAAAAACTCTGTTCCGGCTACTGCTTTAATACGGTGTTTGCCAAATGACTTGTTAAAAGACAGGGTATTGGTCCAGCTATAATTATACCCATCCAAAGCAGATTCAGTATAAGAATTGATCGTTGAGTTTTCAGCATTCTCATACATCGGATAAACAAATGCGCGGGTAGCACCAGAATAATTTTCTCCTCCAAACTGTGATCTGAGCGTTAGAAAATCAGTCACATCGACCTCGGCAAAAATATTACCGAATAACCTGTTCTGTTGTGATCTGTTATCTTTAGTACGCTCCAGCATCGCTACCGGATTATAAGCATCGCCCAGGTTACCACCATAAGAGCCTGCAAAATTTCCCATAATATCTCTTACAGGGATGATTGGCTGTTCCCTGAAAGCATGACCAATAGCATTGTCTCCGCTTAATCCGGCAATCTGTGGATTATTAGTAATGGAATAAGCAAGGTTTTCACCTACCCTGATTCTTTTACTAATATTATACTGACTATTTGAACGAATGGTATATCTTTTCAGATAAGTATTTAAAAGTGTTCCCTGCTGATTGAAATAATTGGCAGAAAACAAATAGTTACCCTGATCAGATCCTCCGGTTATAGCGACATTCTGACTGGTGATTGACGCTGGTTTAAATATTTCATGATACCAGTCTGTACCTTCCTTATTGGCTTTGCTGATCCGATAAAAACTGTTGTATTCATTGGCTGAAGTATAAAAAGGTTTTAGTTTATAGAGCGCAGGATTTGCTCTTGGATCACCTTCTTTAGCACCTGCAGGCAGAATATAATCAGGCAGCACATAAGCAGGGCCACTTCCATACAAAGAATCCACAAAGTCGGTAGCCCCTGAATTTGTCATGGCCATATGCTTCAGATCTGCCATCTCCTGAGGGGTCAGGATATTCCATACGTTGCCGCCTTTAGGACGTTGAGTGCCATAATAGGCATCATAACTTACCGTTACTTTGCCTTTACCTTTTTTAGTGGTAATCACAATAACTCCGTTTGCAGCTCTCGATCCATAGATTGAAGCAGATCCTGCATCTTTTAAAACCTGCATGGTCTCAATATCATTCGGGTTTAAATCAGCAATGCTTTGCGTAGGCACACCATCTACGACATACAAAGGATTATTGTTCCCGAATGTATTGACACCTCTGATTCTTACCTGGGGTTCTTCTCCAGGCTGTCCTGAACCTAATACGGTTACGCCCGATGCCTGACCCTGTAAAAGATTGTTAACTGATGCGGTAGGTTGTTTGATCATAGACCCAACATTCACTACAGATACGGCGCTGGTCAGGTCCTTCTTTCTTTGTGTACCATAACCTACCACAACGACTTCCCCTAAAGAAGTCAGCTCTTCAACAAGCTGGACATTTAAAGTAGTACGTCCGTTTACAGGAACTTCTTTAGCTGTAAAGCCGATATAAGAGAATACCAGAACAGCATCTGCAGATGGTGCTGTAATGGCATAGCCACCATTGCCATCAGTAGTGGTACCAATTTTAGTACCTTTCACATTGACACTTACGCCGGGTAATGATTCGCCTTTATCGGATGAAACCTTTCCTTTGACAGTGATCTGGTTCACAGACAAGCCAGCTATTGCTGTAGTCTCTTTTTCATAAAGAAGTATCTGATCGTCTTCTACTTTATAATAAATGTTTAATGGACTTAATGCCTCGTCAAGTATCTGGCCTAAAGGTTTATTCACTGCATTCACCGTAACTTTACGCTGTGCTTTGATGACCGTTGAGCTGTATACAAAATTGACTTTGGTTAATTGTTGTATCTCGGTCAGTATCTGTCTGATCTGTCCCTGGTTAATATTAATGGATATTTCTCTATTTAATATTTCCTGCCCTCTGACATTCTTTGCGAATGAGGTGCAGGTGAATAAAATGCCAAGAAAAATTTGTGTCATGGATATCCGCATTGCTGTTTTGATTAAAGCAACAAATCGCTTTTTTTTCATACCTTTAGAAGTTTTTGTTCGTTAATGTGAAAATTTCGTACAGAGATTATTGGCTGGCAATGTTGGGGAACTTTGTCAGCCTTTTTTTTTGAAGAATTTGGTTAGTAAAGCTTCAATTGATCCATAGGCTATTTGATTTTGGTTATTAGTTCAGGTTGGTTAGGTTTGTTGATCGGTTATTTTGTTTTGATAATTATTTTAGTGCCTGATATTTCATAATGTGCTTTTATCGTATGGCACAGCAAGTCTAGTTTCTTATATAAATTCTGTTTGGAAATATCACCGGTGAAGGTATTATTGTAGAGCTCCTGGTCTTCAATAATGATTTCAATTCCATAAGAAGCCTGTAGTTGATTCAGAACCTCTGTCAGCGGTGCTTCGTCAAAAATATAATTTGATTTAGTCGCTTTTTTATCGCCTGCCGGACTTATTGGAATAGGATCTGCTACCAGTGTGGTCTTAAAATCGTCATTGTCCTTTGTATAGGTGGTTTTCTGATTTGGGGTTAATATCACCTTTTTCTCTTGGTCAAAGAGATGTTTAAGATGTAAATGCTGGTCTTCATTTCTGGAAACCATTACTTTTCCAGTTTTTACAATGACCTGTGTCTCTTCAGTATGCGGATTAGCTTTAATGATAAAACTTGTGCCGACTACCCTTGTGATCACATTTTTGTTATAAACGAAAAATGGTCTGTGCGGATTCTTGCTGATCAGAAAATAACCCTCTCCCGATAAAGATACTTCACGTGTTCCTGGCGAGAAGTGCTGCGGATAAGAAAGTGAAGAATTTGGCTGCAATATAACAATACTGCCATCTTCAAGTTTGATTTCTAAAGGAGTAGGGTTGTTATTTTTCTTTTCCAGCATATTAGCCAGAGACTGAAATTTTAAATATTGAGGATTCTGATGATTATATAAAAACAAGTATCCTGTGAACAGGGTAAGTATAGAAATGGCAGCAGCGGCAAACCAGATTATGGCTGGTAAGCGTTTTACTGGTTTTAATTCGTCTTCGAACGACATATCTTCATCACTGATACATGTTTCCAGATTGATCCTGTCCCAGAGCTTTTGTTCTAGTGTAGGTAATTCATTCGGATAAATCTCTTCCAGGTCATCTCTGTCAAGCATTCCGTACAGCTTTTCAATCACAATCAGTTCCTCGTCAGAACATTTGTTCTGAAGATATTTTTCTAATAAAGAATGAAGGGCCTGTCTTTTCATTTGGTTATGCCTTTAAAACTATATGTACGTTTAAAAGGCCCTGTCCCTAAAGAAAAATAAAATAAATTTAAAATTTATGCAGAAAGATGAAAGAAAGGAATAGAAAAAGATACTCTTTTAAATGAAAACGCATGCTTTTAATAGATTGTGTGATATGATATTCCACTGCTTTTTCAGATATATTCAATTGTTGGGAGATTTCTTTGGTAGAACGATTGTCAATCCGGCTCATTTTAAAGATTTCTCCGGTTTTTTTAGGTAATAAGGCAATTCCCTGGTTAAGTGCTTTGGAAAGATCATTTACCAGCACCAAATCATCAGTATTATTGGAGATACTTTGCTTCTGACCATTCATATGATCCTGGTATTTTTCTTTAACCAGTTGAGATTTGTAATGGTTAATGATACTATACTTCAGGCTTCCGTATAAATAACAATCCAAGGAATTTATAGTAATAGTTTCTCTTCTTCTCCAAAGATCTACAAAAAGGTTCTGCGTAAGTTCTTCTGCCAGCTCTTTATGATATGTTTTTATATAGGCGGCCTTGTAAATTCCCATCCAATAACGGGCATAAATTTCCTTAAAAGCTAATCCATCATTAGTTTTTAATAAATCTACCAACAAATTATCGGAGAGACTGGTGTATTTCATTGAAATTATATCTGGCAATAAAATTTAATTATACTTTTAATTCGTTTTAACATCTATTTATTTAATTATAATTCTTAAATGAAAGATAATTTGAGCTATATGTGGAAAATATTAGTGATAACTGCTATATCTTTTAAAACACATCCCCAATCCTTATAAAATTAAACAGAATCTTTATAAAAGAAATCGTTTTATGTATCAAAGGCTTAAGTTAGTAATTTAATCAGTAATAATATTACATCTTTTAGCGCTTTAATTGTTTTTTGTATATGCCGGGTAATTTATTTAACAGGGATGATAATTTTAAAAGTATAATAACCTGTTGATATACTTATGGTTATATGCTGTGTAATAAGATAGGTAGAGTTAAATTTATTTTTACATAGAAAAAATATCTCTTATGATTCTGTGTTTTTAATCAAAACTATTATTTTAGAGGTTTAAGTTCCCTGTTGAACTATTAACAATATTTTGCAGGTTTTTGCAGACCGAATGAAGTTTCATCTTCTCTGAAGAAAGAAGCCTGTTTTTATGTTTAAATCGTAATGAATAATAAAAGATGGAAACAAAAAGACGAATTGAACTCGAGTATACTCAGGAATTCAAAATTGCCTGTAAAATAAATAATTTGAGACCAGAAGACTTGCTGCAATATTTTATAAATCATGTTTCTTTCTATGCTTTTATTGGTGGTAACATGGAGGCAATTTACTTATGGGCAACAACGGTTTGTATTGATTTTAAAGAAGAATATGGAGGAGAGCCACAACCTGTTACTGACCATAGAATACAGGAAATCTCTTTGAAATATATTAAAATGCTTACAGCCTTAAATATGGATGATGGAGCTCCTAAGACTTTAGAACACTATAATAGTGTTTCGATCATGAAAGAATGGTCTGTGGAAATGTCTCCTATTACAAATTATGAAACGTATGTACAGATCAGTGACGAAGTATTGCTGCAGCTGACATTTGATTTTAATCTGGTTTGCAGAATGAATGGGACGGAGATACAGGGACTGCTCCAGTATTTTATTAACAGGATTTCTCTGGCCAGAGAACGGGCCCTGAATCTTCATCGTTTGATTAAAACCGATCCGAGTACCGCGTTCTTATTGCTGTTGATCAGCCAGCATGAAAATGTTAAATATAAGATTTTGCCTCAGCAGGAAATGTATAAGAAATTTGCTGCCAGGTTATTGAAACTTGATGAGCAGCAAGAGGGGGAAAGTAATCTTGAAAATAAAATAAGAAATTATAATATCTTTTATCTGGACTGGTATAATTCATTGAATAAAAACATCAATTGATTGATTTTTCTAATCCTCAGTTCCAGTTAATTTTTTACCTTGATTACCTGATGAAATATCTAAGAGGTATAATACACCAGAAATAGAATCCTGAGTCATGGACATGGTTATGCCTGTGAGTAATAAATGTAAATAATATGAACTCAAAAGAACGACTTAGGTTAACGTATACAGAAGATTTCCAGGTTGCCTGTACAATCAATAATTTGAAATATGAAGATGTTTTGCAATATTTCATCGACAGAGTTTCTTTTTATGCATTTAACGGTGGTGAAATGGAGGCAGTCTCTTTATGGGCTACAAGTATTATGGTTGATTGTAAAGCGGAGGTTAACGGAGAAGTAAAAGCCGAAACTGACCGGAAAGTGAAGCGGGTGTCTTTGAAATACATTCTAATGCTTGGGGATCTCAATGATAATGCTTATCTGTCTACTGTGGATAAGATGAAGGAAAGCTTTCTGCTGATGAAAGAATGGGAAACTGAGATGGCTCCTTTGGTAGATTATCCGGTTGAATTTCAGTTGGATGAATACCGGGTAGTCTCGCTTACATTTGATTTTAATTTGTTATGCCGGATGAATGGTGTTGCTGCAGATCAGGTATTGCAGTATTTTATGAACCATATTTCTATGGCTCAAGAAAGGGCTCTTAATCTCATAGAATTCGTGGAAACTAATTCATGTATGTCTCTTTTCGGAATGATGAGAATGAGTGCTGGCGATAAAAAAAATAAAATACCAATACATCAGGAAGTTCATAAATGGTATAGCGAGAAGTTACTCTTACTGGATGAAAGGTTAAAGACAGAAGGCAGCCTGGAGAAAAGGGTGGCTGTTTACAGGGCATTTTATAAGGAATGGTATAATTCACTGAGAAAAAATATAAATTAACAGGTTTAACAGGATCAATGCGAAATCCGTTAAACCTGTTTAAATTCTCATTATAAGTTTTTATCTTCTTTTTCAATCAGCGCGGTATTCGGCAGGAAATCTTTAGGAGATAAACCGAAATGATCTGCAAATACATTGATATGTTTCAAATTGTATTTTGCAGGATTTCCACTATTCTCAACATTGCCAATAAAAGAAGCTTTAACTCCTATAATGTAGGCAATATCTTCCTGTCTTAATTTCTTATCAGCTCTTAATTTTCTGACGAAATCAACCACATGCTGTTCAATAAGATCGAGTTTTACCTTTCCTTCCATTTGCCGACTAAGTAATTTATATTCTCATTTATAATTTACATCGATATGTGTAATTATCGCGTATTTCTATTATACAAGTTAATTTATTGAAATCTGACAATATAATATTGCTGTTTTTGAGTTGTTTAGTATTTGTAAAGCTTTATTTGTTTTAATGATTGAAGGCAATTTTAACAATATCTGACAGATTTAAAACGGTGTCTGACCATAAATATTTAAAAAATAACCGGCTGAAATTAAAGGATAAGTTACATAAAAAAAAATATGAAGTGCATAACGTTTTATCATTTTTACGAAAGTCTCTACAAAATTTATTATGCTGATCTGATTATACAAAAGTCTTATTAATCACGTTCATTCACTATATTTGTTACATTACAATTGATTTTAAAATTCTAAATGAATAAGACCATCTCTGGTTTATCTGATTTTAAACATTTGGATAGCCTTTTTGTTTCTTTTATAGGCTTTATCCTGATCTTAATTTATACCAAACATTCGGGTGTCGGAATTTCTCCTGATTCTATTGTTTATGTAAGTACAGCAAGAAATATTTATGAACATGGTTCATGGATAGAGTATAGTCAGAAGCCAATGGTCGATTTTCCTTTTTTTTATCCTTTTTTCCTGAGTATAATCACTTTTTTTTCCAGGGCCGATGTCGTTGGTTTTTCGCCATATCTGAACGCTGCGATGTTTGGGGGGATAATTTTTTGTGCTGGTTATCTGATCGGTTCCTTCAGGGAAAGCAGCCGTCTCTATAAAATCGCTATACTTTTATGCATGGCAATCAGTCCTGCATTATTTGAGATCTACACCATGTTATGGTCAGAAACGTTGTTTATCCTGTTAACGATCTTGTTTATTATCGCATTTAAAGGCTATCTCAGGACCTATTCTATGGTAAGCCTGCTTATCTGTGCTTTGATTGCTGCCATTGCCTGTGTGACACGTTATGCAGGAATTACGCTTATCGGAACGGGATTAATGCTCCTGGTTTTTGACCGTTCTTTTGAATGGCGGAAAAAAATACTTCACTGTGCTGTATTTGGCCTTCTGTCGGTTTCTCTGTTAATTGCAAACCTGGTGCGCAACAGACTGGTTTCTGGTGAGCTTACCGGGCCAAGGGAAGCCGGGATAACTTCTTTAAGAGATAATATCTTTTATTACGGAAAGGTAATCTGCGGATGGTTCCCGGTTTTAGAAAGTTACCCGGCAATTTATGTCCTGAGCTCTGTTTTTCTTTTTGTGGTGATTTGTATTGTATTTTTAAGAAGAAGCTGGTTTGCAGAAAATTATGCGACTGCAGAAAATTGCTTCACCGCCTCTTTTATAGTTTATACTGTATTTATTATTGGAGTTTCTACGCTTTCACATTTTGAACAGATCAATAACAGATTTATTTCTCCTGTGTTTGTCCCTTTACTGGTTATCACAACCTGCTGGATACCCGGAACGCTAAGAAAACTGGCTTTGCCACTGCATATTACAGCATTGGCATCTATCGGTCTGGTGACTATTGCTTTTCAGTTTAATGAACTTAAAAAGCTATACGGTATGTACGAAGAGGCCAGGGATTATGGAATAGCTGGTTATGCAGATAATTCATGGAGAAGTTCTCCGATGGCAGGTTTTCTGCGTCAGCATCAGCAACTTTTCAAGCCCGGGTTTGAGGTCTATTCTAATGCAGCAGAAGCTGTTTATTTTAACGGGAAACAAACGGCTTTGTCCTTACCTCACAATGTTGATAAGAAAGATGTCTATGAATTTTTTCTGAAAAAGGGACTATATCTGATCTGGTTCAAAACCATAGATGATCCTGATCTGGTTAGCTTAAAGGAACTGCATCAACGCGCACAGGTCATTAAACAATACAGTTTTAAAGACGGGGACATCTATTTTGTGAAGCCCGGGCCTAATCTTTAGCGTGGAAACATGCTCTGCATCTTGGCTCGTAGCTTTCTTTCTCTCCAAGCAGAATCTTAGCATCACTTGCTACTCTGCGGAAAGAATACATGGCAGGGCTGCCGCATCTGACACAGACTGCATTTACTTTAGTCACTAATTCTGCAACAGCCATTAATGCTGGGACAGGGCCAAAAGGTTTTCCGCTGAAATCCATATCCAGACCTGCAATAATTACCCTTACGCCTTTGTTAGCCAGTTTATTACATACTTCAGGAAGTTCGTCATCGAAAAATTGTGCTTCGTCAATGCCCACCACCTGTGTATCGGCCCTGAGTAATAAAATTGCAGAAGAGTGTGCTACAGGGGTAGCTTCAATCGAATTGTAGTTATGGGAAACGACTGCAGTTTCGTCGTAACGGGTATCAGTTGCAGGTTTGTAAATCTCCACTTTTAACTTAGCGATCTCTGCCCGCTTTAATCTTCTGATCAGTTCTTCCGTTTTGCCTGAAAACATGGAGCCGCAAATTACTTCAATGCTGCCACCATATTCTCCTCTGCTGTAATTTTGTTCGCTAAATAACATGCTGTATTCTGGGGTGTAATGCCCGGCGAATATCGAAATTTTGTAGTACTTTTGAGTGTTTAGTTATCAACATAAATTACCAATTCTTACGTTATAGTACTATGATGAACCAGGAGGATATATTCAAAAAGATAGGGCAGATACTCAATGAGTTAAATGATCAATATCAATATTTAGCTCAAAATCCACTTGAACTCAATGAATTAGAGCTTGAGCTTTTTCTGGCGAATGCCAATTTTTTATCTGATCATGTCCATATCATTAAGAAAATAAATAGTGGTGCTGTGCAGCGGGTTTTATCCGGGCAGGCCGAAACTAAAACCGATCATGTTGTGCAGGATAATTCCCCTGTCCATGAAATATTACCGGCAAAACCTATTCTGGATGATATTTTTAAACTGGATAATGAACCTTCTAATTTTGAATTTATCCTCAATGAAAAACCATCTACAGATAAGTTTGAATTTGAAGAGAAATCTATAGATGCCATATTTGACAGACCATTAAGTAAAGAAGAAGAGCTGATTATTGCTCAGAAGCAAAAACTAAGAGAAATGGATAGTCTGGGGATACAGCCACCAGAAGAGGATGAAGTTGGCCCTGAACCATTTTTAGTATCAGAACCTGTAATAAAGGCTGAAGCCGTGGAAATTCATGATGAGCTACTTTCAAAAGAAGAAATTAAAGACCTTCCTGAAGCGCTGCCTGTTGTGCAGGAGATAACACCTTTGGCAGAACCGGCACAACCGGAAATTATCCATGTTCCTGAACCAGTTGCAGAAAAACCTGTTCCTGTAATTGAGCATGCAAAAGAGGAAATTGAAGAAGAAGCTGTTCCTGCACATATACCTGAGCCAGTTAAAGAAGCTTTTAAAGAGCCGGCTAAAGAACCGATTTTTGCGTTTGAACCGAAACCAGTTCAGGAAGAATTATTTACACCAGTACAAAATAATACCACAACTGAGACTGCAAAACCAATAGCAAAGCCTACACTGAACGATATTCTTTCAGGTAATACAACTAGCCGCAACTTAAACACAGAGAGCAGCAGGGTTCAGATTAAGGACTTAAAACAAGCAATTAGTCTGAATGACAAGATGCGTTATATTAAAGATCTGTTTAATGGGTATAACCTGGCTTATGCAGAAGCGATTGACCTGATTAATAAAATGCCTGACTTCAAATCTGCAGACGAATTTTTACAGCGCAATTATGCAGCTAAAAATAACTGGTCATCCAAACAGGATACAGCAGATCAGTTTTATGAATTATTAAACCAGCGCTTTACCGTTAAATAAAGCCCATTCTATTTGAATCCAGTTTAAGGAAGATAAATAGTAAGACCGTAAAACTCCACAAAGAAGAACCTCCGTAGCTTATAAACGGCAAAGGGATACCGATTACCGGGATGATGCCTATCGTCATCCCTATATTGATAAAGACGTGGAAAAAGATAATACTTGCCACACAATAACCATATACCCTTGAAAATGTAGAACGCTGTCTTTCGGCGAGGTTAATTACCCTTAGAAGTAAAAAGACATATAGTCCTATAACTACCGAACACCCCATAAATCCCCATTCTTCACCAATTGTAGAAAAGATAAAGTCGGTACTTTGTTCAGGAACATAACCGTATTTGGTCTGTGTACCTTCCAGAAAACCTCTTCCTGTCAGCTGGCCGGCACCAATAGCAATTTTAGATTGTATTACGTTATAACCAGCCCCTTTGGGGTCTGTTTTAAGACCAAGCATAATTTCGATACGCGTACGCTGATGCGGTTCAAGAACTTTCTCATAAGCTACTTTTACCAGGAATAAATAACCAATAGCTATGATTGTTGCAAAGATCATGGAGAACATCATCTTCTGTTTTCTGCGGTTCTGATAGATAAAGAATCCGCCAATAGCAGCAATAATAGGGATGAGTATATAAGCAGGCACAAGGAAATCGGCAATAAACAAGACAATCATTCCCAGGAAAATCAAGAGGAAATAACCAGATAAACCTTCACGGTATAAAGGGAACATGAAAGCCAGGAATACCAGCGCAGAACCTGTATCAGGCTGAAGCATAATCAGTAAAAGTGGAAATCCGATGATCAGTCCGGCAAAGAAAATAGATTTGATATCAGTGAATTTGGGATTAAAATTCCCGACATATCTTGCAATCAGCAGCGCTGTACCAAATTTTGCAAGTTCCGAAGGCTGTAACCTGAAAGCCCCTAAAGGAATCCAGGCCTGGTTACCTGCTACTTTCCGGCCTACAACCAGTACTGCCATAAGCAGCAGCATGGTAATCCCATAAACGATGGGGGAGAACACACTGAAAAACTTGGCATCAAGCAACAGAATGGAAAACCCAATGATTAATCCTGTAATGATATAAATCAGTTGTTTACCATAATTACTGGCAAAATTAAATACCGCTGATGTTTCCGGATTATATAGGGAAGCGTAAATATTGACAAAGCCAATGGTACATAAAGCCGTGTAAATCAAAATTGTGATCCAATCTACATTAAAGAAGAAGCGGCTGCCTTGTTGCGTAGTCATTTGCTTAGTTAATAGTTGTTGTTTTAGTAGGGACTATTTTATTTTCTGATGAAGCGGGTAATGTGGCTACAGGTTTAGCTGCGCTATCCGCACTTTTAGGAGCCCATTTAATTTTTGGTTTTGGTACATCAGGCAAAACTACAACTTTCTTCATTGCTTCTGATTGTGCCAGTCTGCTGCCGGATATTTTACCTGTCAGATATTTTTCTGTAATAAAACTCGCTATAGGAGCAGCATAGGCACCACCGAAACCAGCATTTTCTACAATTACAGCGATAGCAATTTTAGGATTATCACGGGGTGCAAAACCAACAAACACAGAGTGATTTTTTCCATGCGGGTTTTGTACAGTACCTGTTTTTCCACAAAAAAGAATATTAGGGATAGCAGAAGCGCGGGCTGTACCATAAGGCGCATTTACTGCATCCTGCATTCCGTCAATTACGGGCTCAAAATGTGAAGCATCAATATCCACAGAGTTTTTAATCAGGTATTCCTTTTTTACTTCTTTCTTTTCCCCAATCCCTTTGATCAGGTGAGGTTTGATATAATATCCTCTGTTGGCAATAATAGCCATGATATTGGCCATTTGTAAAGGTGTGGCACTCATCTCTCCCTGGCCAATAGCCAATGAAATTACCGTAGTATATCCCCAGTGTTTGCCAAATCGTTTGGTATATTCTTCGGAAGTAAATATCCTTCCTTTACGCTCAAAAGGCATATCAAGATCAAGTTTAGAACCTAATCCGAATTTGCGCACTTTAGCAGACCAGGAATCATAAGCCTCAGTTTTGTTTTTGAATTTCTTTTGCGTCATCAGCTTCTGAAACACATAACAGGCATAAGTATTACAAGATCTGGCCAGACCTTTACGCAGTGAAATGTTTCCGTCCACGTGTTCGCAGCTCACAAAGTGATTACCCGCCCAGTAGCCGCCCGGACAATTGAATGTTGTATTGGGGTCTATTACACCTTCCTGCAGTGCGATTAAGTCATCCAGTGGCTTAAAAGAAGAACCTGGTGAATAATATCCCGAAAGCGGCCTGACCAGGAAAGGTCTGTTTGCAGAACGGAAAATATCCATGTAATTATTTCCCTGCTGTCTTCCAACCATCAGATTGGGATCATAAGTAGGGCTGCTGACAAAAGCCAGCACTTCACCAGTACTGGGTTCTATAGCTACAATACTTCCAACTTTGTTCTTTAACAGCTGTTCACCCAATTTCTGAATATCTATATCCAGCGAAGAAACCAATGTTTCTCCAGAAATGGCCAGTGTATCAAATTTACCATTCAGATAACTTCCCTGAGGGACGTTCCTGGCATTGTAAATAGTATTTTCTACGCCACGTTCACCACGCAGTACATCATTATACTGACGTTCCACACCCGATTTTCCAATATAATCTCCGGGGCGGTAATAGCCTTCGCTTTCTTCAATATCTTTATCTGAAACCTCTTTTACATAACCGAAAAACTGTCCGGCAACACTATCCGGATAATGTCTTACGGTTCTGTTCTGTGTCTCAAAACCAATAAAACGGGAAAGTCTTTCCTGTAAAGCAGCATAAGTCTGTACAGATAATTGTTTCTCAAATACTGAGCGCTGATATCTGGATTGATTTCTGGCCTTATTGAAACGCTTGTGAAAGCCATCCATGTCAATACCAATAATTCTGCATAAAGCCAGTGTATCAAAAGGTTTAACCAGGTTAGGAGTGACCATCAGGTCATATACAGGTTCATTCTGAACCAATACTTTGCTGTTTCTGTCTGTAATAACACCGCGTGCCGGAAAAGTATATTTTTTACGCAGCACATTACTGTTTGCAGATAAGAAATAACGGTCACTGGCTACTTGTATATAGAAAAGCTGCCCCATTAAAATGAGTGCAATGACTATAAAAAGACCTTGTATAATATATTTTCGGTTGAAAAGATTCTCCATTAGCGCATTTTTCTATTATAGAAGATAAATTCTATTAATATAACAGTGAATAAAGTAAAGATACCGCTAAGCAGGCATCTTAACAAAGTGTAGGAGAGTTCTGTTAATTTAAAAGCTTCTAATAAGAAAAGCACAAGGTGATGGGCAAATGTACATAGTAAGGCATAAAGACCAAACCATTTAAAACCCATATTACCTAAAGTAGGCTCAGGTTCATCAAAGTTATCACGGCTAACGGTAACCGAAATAAATAAGATCCTTACAAAAACCAAGGTTACACAGGCTGCTGCATGTACACCTAAAGTATCATAAAACGCATCCAGTGTTAAACCAGTACCAAAAGCGATGAGGTACAAAATAGGGTTAGGGATACTGAAGGGAAGCAACAGTAAAAATAAGATATAAGTGAAAGGCGTCGCGAGATCATAAAAGCTCAGGTTCCTCAACAAAAGAATTTGTATGGAAAGCAGGATGAACCACCTTAAGATATTGATTAATATAATTCTACTGTTCATTCGGCAATTTTGATTCTAATGCTTTTTCTTCCTCTGCGAATTTATCTTTGATTACATACACATATTGTAAGGTACTGAAATCATTAAAAAGATTTATCTGGATGGTGAGGAAATTATCCCCGGTCGAGATCCCTCTGTTACTGATTGTTCCTACCTGTATTCCAGGAGGGAATGATCCAAAACCAGAGGTGATAACGGTATCCTTTAATTTGACTTTGAAATGGTTAGGGACATCTTTGATATAAGCTGTTCTGTAATCTGAATTGCGGTCACCCCAAACCAGTGAACCCAGTGCTTTTGTTGATTTAATGCTTACACTGATTTTAGCATCTTTATTTAAAAGAGACTCTATAGTAGCCAGGTGGGGAGAAACATCACGGATAATACCAACTACACCTCTGCCTGCAGAGATGACAGCCATTCCGCTTTCTATACCATCCAAAGCCCCTTTGTTAATGGTAATAACGTTATTCCGGAGTGTGATAGAGTTTTTGATTACCCTGGCTGCAAGGTAAGTATACTGAACATGTGTGGCTGTATCTTTAACTACTGTGTTTTTAGCACTGTCAATATTTTTAAGCGCTAAAAGTGCGGTGTTTAGTTTTGCATTTTCAAGTGCAAGACTGTCATTTACCGAGCCCAGGTTCATGTACTTTTTAAATACATTTAATTTTTCATAAGCATGACCTACAACCTCATTGGTAGAGTTAAAGGTCACACTTCTTTGGTAAGCATTGTTTTTAACAGTAAGGATGATACCAATGGTAAAAAAAATGACAAACAGAAAAAATGCGTTATATCTGTTAATGAAAATCCAAAGGTTACGCATATTTCTTCATTCTGTATTGAAATACAGCTCTCATCTTTATTTAAATGATAAAATGTGAGCAGTTTTGAAGCTGCTCACATTTTTATGCTGTATATGATGATTAATTTATTGCATTAAAAACTTATAGCCACCGATATTTTTCAGTGCAATACCTGTACCACGAACAACCGCACGTAAAGGATCTTCTGCTACGTGTACCGGAAGTTTAGTTTTGGCTGCCACACGTTTGTCCAGTCCGCGTAATAACGCTCCGCCACCTGTCAGGTAAATACCTGTCTGGTAAATATCTGCAGAAAGTTCTGGTGGGGTAATCTCCAAGGCTTTTAGAATTGCTTCTTCAATTTTAGAGATAGACTTGTCCAGACAGTGTGCAATCTCAGTGTAAGAAACTGTAATTTGTTTCGGTACACCAGTCATTAAATCTCTTCCCTGTACAGCGAAATCTGCTGGTGGATCTGATAATTCAGGTAAAGCCGCACCAACTTCAATTTTGATTTTTTCTGCTGTACGGTCACCAATCATAATGTTGTGCTGACGACGGATATAGTTGACGATATCCGAATCAAAGTTATCTCCCGCAACACGGATAGACTGATCGCATACAATACCAGACAAAGCAATTACAGCGATTTCAGTCGTACCACCACCGATATCGATGATCATGTTACCCATCGGCTCTTCTACGTCAATTCCGATACCTACAGCTGCAGCCATTGGCTCGTGAATTAAGTAAACCTCTTTAGCTCCGGCGATTTCTGCCGAATCTCTTACTGCACGTTTTTCAACTTCAGTAATTCCTGATGGAATACAGATTACCATTCTCAAAGATGGGAACATCCAGCCTTTTCCACCATTCAGCATACGGATCATACCTTTGATCATAGCCTCAGCAGCATTAAAGTCGGCGATAACACCATCTTTCAGTGGCCTTACGGTACGGATGTTGTCGTGGGTTTTACCCTCCATCTGCATCGCCTGACGGCCTATTGCGATAATTTTATTTGTTTGTCTGTCAAAAGCAACTATTGAAGGCTCATCAACAACCACTTTATCATTGTGTATTATCAGGGTGTTGGCGGTGCCTAAATCGATGGCAACCTCTTGTGTGAACCAGTTAAATAAACCCATTTATAGGTGGATAAGTTATTATTAAAAATTCTATATACTATTTAATGTAAAACTACGGCTTTTTATTGTATTCGCAGCTAAAAAATTAGTGCTTGAAATGTCTGATGCCGGTGGTTACCATTGCGATACCTTTTTCATTTGCTTTGTTGATAGAATCAGCATCTTTAATTGATCCGCCTGGTTGAAGCACTGCTGTAATACCCGCATCAGCTGCAATTTCAACACAATCAGGGAAAGGGAAAAAGGCGTCTGAAGCCATTACCGATCCGATTAAGCTAAAGTTGAAAGCTTCTGCTTTTACAATTGCCTGCTTCAAAGCATCAACTCTCGAAGTTTGTCCGACACCGCTTGCCAGTAAAGTATTGTCCTTAACAAACACAATTGTGTTCGATTTAGTATGTTTTACAATTTTATTTGCGAAAAAAAGATCTTTTAGCTCGGCAGCTGAAGGTGATTTTTCAGTTACAGTAACCATTTGATCTGGTCCTTCAACGATTAAATCTTTATCCTGCTCAATTACACCATTCAATAAAGTTTTGAATTGTTTTTTTCCTAATTCAACGTGATTACGCTGTAAAATTACTCTGTTCTTTTTCGCTTTGAACAATTCAATGGCTTCTGGCTGATAAGAAGGTGCGATTAGCACTTCAAAAAATAATTTATTGATTTCTGTAGCTGTAGCCAGGTCAATTTCACGGTTTGCAATCAATACACCACCAAAAGCAGATACAGGGTCACAAGCTAAGGCATCATCCCATGCTTGTCCGATGGTTTCTCTCGAAGCAATACCACAAGCGTTAGTATGTTTTAAAATAGCGAAAGTAGGCTCGATAAATTCATCGATCAGACTTACTGCAGCATCAACGTCAACTAAGTTATTGTAAGAAAGTTCTTTTCCGTTTAATTTGGTAAACATTTCATCCAGGTCTCCGTAAAAAACACCTTGCTGATGTGGATTTTCTCCATAACGAAGAGTTTTTGCCGTATTGATACTCTGTTTGAATAAAGTAAGCGGTTCTTCTGTATTGAAGTAGTTGAAGATCGCTGTATCGTAGTGAGAAGAAGTATGGAATGCTTTTTTAGCATAAGCTTTACGCTGTGCCAAAGATGTTTCTCCGTTTTGTTCTTCTAATTGTTGTTGTAAGGTTGCGTAATCATCTTTTGATGCCAGGATAACTACGTCATTAAAATTCTTGGCAGCAGCTCTGATCAGAGAAATACCGCCAATGTCAATTTTTTCAATGATTTCCTCTTCCGAACCACCTGCTTTAAGTGTTTCTTCAAATGGATATAAATCAACGATAACCAGGTCGATTTCAGGGATTTCATATGCTGCAATCTGCTCCTTGTCTTCCTTTAGGTTTCTGCGGTTTAAGATACCACCGAATACTTTTGGGTGCAACGTTTTAACCCTTCCGCCTAAAATAGAGGGATAACCGGTCAGATCTTCAACAGCTGTAACAGGCAAATTCAAGTCTTTAATGAACTGTTCTGTTCCACCTGTAGAAAACAATTGAACACCTTGCTGTGCTAGCAAGCGAACAAGTGGTTCTAGACCGTCTTTGTAATATACTGAGATTAAAGCGTTTTTGATCTTTATTTGTTGACTCATTGGGTGTGATTTTTGAGCCGCAAAATTATGATTTTTAAGCGATAAATTTCAGAGAGAAATGATAAAAAACGTCTTATTTTTTTATCTTTTTCAAAATAGTCTCCACAATCCTGGGATAATGTTGGTGTTCAAGCTGTTGTCCCTTGAATTTTACCATTTCCAAATTGTCGTCTTTATCAATTTTATATTTGGCCTGATAGATATATTCACCTTCATCATAATTTTCATTTACGTAATGAATAGTGATGCCGCCTTCAGTTTCGCCTGCCGCCAATACTGCTTTATGAACATGATCTCCATACATTCCCTTTCCTCCAAATTTAGGAAGTATAGCAGGGTGGATATTGATAATGCGCCCAGGATATTCTGAAATCAGATTTTGAGGAATAAGCCATAAGAAACCTGCAAGGACAATCAGGTCAATATCCAGGTTTTTTAATAAATCAATTATAGAATCGGTCTGATAAAACTCTTTTCTGTCAAAAATATGTGAAGGAATCTCGAAATTATCTGCACGCTGTAAAACGTATGCATCAGGATTATTGGTTAATACCAGTGCAATTTCTACTTCAGGACTGTGTTTGAACAGTTCCATGATTTTCTGGGCATTGGAACCCGAACCGGAGGCAAAGATTGCTATACGTTTTTTCATTCGTTGTTTATTGTTCTTTAATGGTATTCAAGCTGGCTACGCCGGTTTTCATTCGTTGTTTATTGTTCTTTAATGGTATTCAAGCTGGCTAAGAGTAACTGAACCCATATAACGTTGTTTTTTGTCAAAAATAGTATTTTGAGTATTGAATGAAAGGGTTTAATCAGAATATATTCATTTTTTAACGTAAAACGTTAATAATCACATCAGTTTCTCCAGTATTTTTAAGACCCATCCCTTTTTGTCATAAGGCGGATAAATCATTTTTGAGATATTCATTGAGGATTGAAAAACTACTGCTCTTTCGTGTGAGAATGTTTTGAAGCCAAAAATGCCATGACAACTGCCTGTTCCACTTTCATTCGCTCCGCCAAATGGTAAATGAGAATTTGAAATGTGGATTAAGACATCATTGACACATGCCCCGCCCGAACTTGTACTTTTCAATAAATGCTTAATGTTAGCCTTACTTTCACTAAATATATAGATGGCCAGCGGTTTGCTTTTCTCATTGATCATCCGGATGGGGGTATCAGGGTTTGTATAAGGTATAACTGGTAAAACAGGGCCAAATATTTCTTCCTGCATAATTTTACAGTCAAAATCGACATTTCTTAGTATTGTAGGATAGATAGTGTGTTCTAATAGTACAGAATCACCTCCCCAGGCAATTTCTGCACCTTTATTTACTGCGTCTTTAATCAGGGCCGTTAATCGATCGAAATGCCTGATGTTAATAATCTTTGCATATGCTGATTCGTTGATCAGTCCATTTTTATTCAGGAACATGTCCTGAGCTGCCGATTTATAAAAGGATATAAATTCTTCAATTTTTGATTCATGTATAAGTACATAATCAGGAGCAATACAAGTTTGTCCGGCATTGATCAGCTTGCCCCAGGCTATTTTTGTCGCTGCATTTTTAATTTTTGCAGTCTCATCAATAATAACCGGTGATTTTCCACCTAATTCCAGTGTAACCGAAGTGAGGTGTGCTGCAGCTGCTTTCATCACTATCTTTCCAACAGCAGTACTTCCTGTAAAAAAAATATGATCAAATGGAAGTTCCAGCAAAGTCCTGGAAACAGATTCATCACCTTCAAAACACGCGATCTCATTTTTGTTAAACGCTGCTTTAATAATTTTTGCAATTACAGCACTTGTTGCGCTACTGAATTCTGAAGGTTTTAATATCACACAATTACCAGCCGCAATAGCTGAAATCAAAGGGCTCATTGTTAATTGAAATGGATAGTTCCAGGGAGAGATAATCAGACAGACACCTTTGGGTTCATAATAAATTCTATTTCTGGCCATGAAGTTGACTATGCTCTTGGCTGCATATCCGGGCTCCATCCAGCTTCTGAGGTTTTTGATAGCAAAGTCTATTTCGCTTGAAATAAAGATCAGTTCTGTAACCGCAGTCTCAAATTTGCTTTTCCTTAAATCAGTTTGCAGCGCACCATAGATTTCGCTCTTATACTTTTCTATGGTTAGTTTCAATAAGTGTAATTTATCAATCCGCTCAGTAGCTGTGCTCAGTCTGAGCGCATACTTGTTTTGTTTCTGAGCTTCAAAAACAGTATTGATTATCTGTGTCATTACCCGATTGCTGTTGTTAATAACATGTTAAGTTATCAATTTAATTTTTAAGGTTAACCTGAATTTATGAAAAGACAGGCGGTGCAATATATAGCTGGATAGTCAAACCTGATTGTAAGTAACGAAATCAGGTTACAGGACGTGTGAGCGCAATGTCTACCCATACACACGCTATATTAAAACTATACGGAAATTATGAACAGGCTATATACTCCTTATCATTGATACGACATTGAAGCGGGGTTGATACGGGGGGGGGATACTGATTATACCTGACGCCTCTAACTCCCTTATAAATATTGATGAGGCTATAGCGTTAACTTGAAAATGACCAGTTGTATGTCTGTATTTTACTACAAAGTGTTACTTTTTTGAACATTTAATTGTTTTAAACTGTCTGAAAACAAGTGTGATAGCTTGTTTTTCTTAGCGATTGATATTTTTATTTTGAGATAATACTTGTTCAATACCTATCTAAATCCATTTTTTTAAAATATATTTTCTTAATGGTCTGATTAGTAGTTGTTAATGGCAGAATTTTTGTCGTGGATCTTGTAATTAATTTTAACAACCCTAAAACTAAAAGTTATGGCTTTCAAAGCAAGATTAAACTTTTCGGGCAAGGAGTACGATGTGCTTCACTGTGCCTATTCTCTAAACCGTGATGTGGATGCAAAAGGAAGGCCCTCTTCCGGAGTGTATGGTGGAACGATCGATATCGAACTCGAATCTACCGACGATACCTCAGTTGTTGAAGCAATGGTAAACAACCAGTACAAACCTTTAGCAGGCACTTTACTGATTAAGAAATCAGAAGAAGATGCCAAGATGAAGGAAGTTCATTTTGAAGACGGGTATATTGTGAAATATACCGAAGGAATCAACATCACTGGAGATGATCCAATGACATTGAAGTTCCAGATCTCTGCCCGTAAATTAAAACTGGGTAATGCAGAGCACACTAATGACTGGCCTAAGGCTTAATTGTAAAGGAGTTTAACATTTAAAGAAAATTATCATGGCATTTAAAACCAGATTGACTCTAGGGTCGAAAGAATTTGATGTGCTGCAGTGCAGCTACTCATTAAACAGAGATGTGGATGCAAAGGGACGTCCATCATCAGGGGTTTACGGTGGAACTATTCACCTGGAAATTGAATCAACTGAAGATACTTCGGTGATTGAATCCATGGTCAACAATCAGTACAAGCCACAGGCGGGTACCATTGTTTTCAAAAAGGGTGAAGAAGATGCAAAGATGAAAGAATTGCATTTTGAAGATGGTTACATCATTCAGTACAACGAGGGGATTGCGGTAAACGACAATACCCCAATGACTTTAAGTTTTGTGGTTTCTGCACGTAAACTTAAGATTGGTAATGCTGAGCATACCAATGACTGGCCAAAAGCTTAATAAAACAGGCTAAATTGAGTATTGCCGGAAGCATTTTTGTCTTCCGGCAATATTTTTTTAACGACTCAAAACTACGTTATGGTAAATAAACTAGTAGTAGACATCAGCATTGAGCAGGTGTCTGTAACGCATTTCAGCCGCTTTACACTGGATCAGCATTTCAATAAACATCATAGTTTCGAACTCCATATTAATCATGACCAGGTTGAAGAAACCGGAGGTATTACACTTGCAAAATCTAAAGACTTTATAGGCAAGAGTATAACGGTACAGTTTGGGCGATTGGGAGAATCGGGTATTGTTTTTACAGGAATAATTACCAAAGTAGAGATTGCGCAGACTCATGGTTTCAGGGGGGATATTGTCATCACTGGTTATAGTCCTGATATTCTATTAGACAGGGGGCCGGATCTGGGATCTTATTTAGGTAAAAACCTGAAAACAATCTTACAGCAGGCAACGAATGATACGCCGCAGAATGATCTTGATTTTCAAATCAATCCGGCAAATCAGGCTACGATTGATTATATCATACAATATAAAGAAAGTGATTTTGATTTTATCAACAGGCTTTCAGCAGAATATCATGAATGGTTTTATTATGACGGTAGTGTGCTGCGTTTCGGTAAGCCCGATAAGCTGGAGGAAATTGCACTGATTTACGGGCGTGATCTTCAAAGCTTGCAATATGGGATGCAAATCGCCCCGCTTAATTATAAAAAATTTGCTTACCATTCTCAGCAGGATGAATTACTGAGTGCCCGGCCTGCATCGGCAAGCTCTGGTTTATCAGATGTTGCTCATGCAATTTCTGCTTCTAATAATGTTTATAGCAAACAGTTCAACCAGCCATTAAGTGTAAGGGTTAACTCTCAAAAGGAGATTGAGACTTTTGTGAATGAGGAGCAGAAAGCTTTGATTTCGGGTTTAGTAAGTATTGCTGCAAAAGGGGATAATGTGAAAGTAGGGATAGGGAAAATCGTGGATATCAGTACCAGTATGCATAATGGGACAGATTTTCAGGTAGAGGATTTTGGGCGGTTTATCGTAACAGCTATACATCATGAAATTGATGGCGTAGGCCATTATCACCATACGTTTGAGGGAGTTGCGGCTGATAGCGAGAGACTTCAGGCACAAAAGGTGCAGAAGCCATTTGCCGATATGCAATTGGCAGATGTGGTGGATAATAATGACCCTCAGGGGCATGGCCGTATCAAAGTCAGGTTTAAATGGGCTTGTCAGGTCAATGATCCTACAGAATGGTTAAGGGTAATGACGCCGGATGCAGGAAGCAGTGATAAAGTAAGTAAGAACAGAGGTTTTGTATTTATTCCTGAAGTTGGTGATCAGGTTGTTATTGCTTTTGAAGAAGGTAATATTGCAAGGCCTATAGTAATGGGAAGCGTATTTCATGGGAAAAGCGGAACTGGAGGAAGTGATCAGAATAAAAACAAAAGTCTGACAACGAGAAGCGGGAGCACGATCTCATTAAATGATTTAACCGGAAGCGTTTTAGCTGCAGATGCTTTGGGTAATCATTTTAATATGGATGGGGCTGGTAATATAGATGTTAAAGGCAGCGAGTCTAAAAAGATTGATATAGGTGAAGGCCAGGCACTTTTAAAAATGGATAAAGCTGGAAATGTGATGATTGAAGCAGCTACGGAGATAAAATTTAAAGTAGGGGATTCTATTGTAACGATAAGTAGCAAGGGTATCAGTTTAGACACCCCGGGAAGCAATTCAATTAAGAGTTCTAATAATTCTATCAAAGGAAAAGGTACGTGGGATGGTGGTGATGTATTTATAAATTAATAACAGATTTTTTGGATTAAATTACATGGGAAAAACACATTCTGCTGCTATACATTTATTGAAGCCTTTTAGAAAAAAATATTTATTTACTATTACAAGTAATTTAAGTATCGGCGGTATTGTGAGCGAAAGCAAGGTCGAGGTAAGATGGATGCTGGAATTGAAAAAGATATTAGCTGATGGCTACCATTTTGAGTTTATAACGATAGATAATACGATGGTGTATACCAATAATGATGGTTTTATAGAGATCCATCATCTCGTTAATCAACTGCAAAAGGCATTAAATGAAGTGGAGTTTATCTCGGATTTTCAGGGGCGGATAAAACAGATACTCAATAAAGAGGTGATCCGTGAGAAATGGGAATCAGTAAGGAAAGAAGCTTTGGCCTATAATAAAAACATGTCTTCATTGAATGATCTGTTTGCATTGCAGTCAGAAAGCTTTAATAACGGGGACGCGTTAAATAAAATGATCGGTGCATTGGAATTTTTTGAGTTTTATTTTAGTGTAATCTACGGTAGATCGTTTCCATTCCGTACAAAAATCAGGAAAGGAAATGTCTTTAAAACAACTGAAATACCATTTGAGGTATCGGGATCTTCGGTCATAGATAATGAAGGAAATATTTCTATATCTTTTAGAAATAATGAGGTTGTATTAAAGGATGACGAGTTGAAAAAAGCGTATGGTAACTTTCCTTTTATAGATATAAAGGAAATTAAACCTGATTTTAAATATAGTTCTGATTATGTTCTCGATAGTGAAAATGGATACGTCAGGGAAGCTTTAATTGTATTTAAAGAATATATTTCACCGGAACTAAATGCCGCAATAATTTATAAAATAAATTCATATGGCTGAGCAGGAGACTGAAAATGTAACAGGGATAGAAACCCTGCATGAGAACCATTATTTAACTTGTTCTTCTGGTCTTGCACCGGCCCGGATGGTGAGTACTCAAAGGGTCGTGAAAACCAAAGAGAATTATTATTATCTGGTTAAGGATGATACGGCAACGTCGAATCTTGGTGATTTTTGCTGCCGTTGGACAGTGGTTTTGGCGGCTGCGATTGCTGCCGCCGGAATTGTGACAGGCGGGGCCGCTTTAGTCGCTTTGGCTGCAGTAGCGGTTGCTGCAAGTATGGCGATGTGCGGAGGGCTTGCGGCTCCGTTTAGAAAATGGACGAACTATCGTTCTAACAGAAGTTTTGGCAGGATTGATGCTTATTCTTTAACCGCACACTCTCAGAT
The DNA here is from genome assembly GCF_014200605.1 of Pedobacter cryoconitis. Classification (GTDB taxonomy): domain Bacteria; phylum Bacteroidota; class Bacteroidia; order Sphingobacteriales; family Sphingobacteriaceae; genus Pedobacter; species Pedobacter cryoconitis_B. The sequence continues at coordinate 945,004 of NZ_JACHCE010000002.1, forward strand.
GACTTGTCCGATTGGCGGCGTGATTACCTATGCACCTGGAATTACTGGTTTTTGGAGTGCTGCAGCTTATACTGCTCGGAACACGACATGGGCTGTTTTTGAAGGTTTTATGTGGGGGAAATTAGCTGGTGCAGGGGGGAATTTTGTTAAAGCTTTTGGAGGAACAGCTTCGGCTTCTGTAAAAACTGCGCTCGTTAATTTTTTGACTTTGCAGGCTGGTGCAAGGGTTATCGGTGTAGCTGATCAGGTGGGGTTTGAGGGGATGTTGCGTAATGGTAAAAGTTTAGCTGAAAGTGGAGATGAGGCAATTGCAGGGTTAACCATACTTGAGCAGCCTTTTGTTAATTTTTACAAAAAAGTAAACAGTGGTTATTATACCGGGCATTATGCGGAGAATACGGCAGATGAAAATGGGCATGGAGCGGGCTCTTTGCTGACAGATTTATACTATATGGGACTGGCTGTCACTGCACATGGTGCAATGGCTGCAAGTGCAAAGACAAACCCAAATATAGCTTCTGGAATTGTGAAGCAGGGCATTCAGAAATTTAATGTGTTAGCCAAGGGGAGATTGTTTGAGCGGACTAGTCTGGAGTCGCTTGGTATGACTTCTATATATGATAGTCCCGCTTTGCGTGCGCTTTGGGATCAGGCCAGAGAAAATCTTCTGCGAAATGAGAATCAGCATTTAAAAAACTATCTTGAAGGAAAAAGAGGTAAGATTGATCCGAATAATAGAAGAAGTGCTTCTTATGAAAGAAAAGCATTTGATGCAATGAGAACTGAGCTTAACAGGCTGGCGAATCAACGCGGACAGCAGCTTCCTGGCGGACCTATTCATCATAATAACTGGAGTATTGAAAAATATTCAGACAATGCTATTGATTCTAAAAATCTATATCCGAGTGAAAGTACTTCACAGCATATGGATGCACATAGAGCAACAACTTCTGGTCATATTACCAGAGATCCAATTTCGCCGCAACATGAAAAACCACTGTATCAATATAATCCAAAACCAATTGATGATAATGACAACGATTAAAGCATAAATAATGGAAGAGGTTTTAAAAAAATTAGAAGTAGACCAAAGAATAATAGATTTGGCTATGGGAAGGATTCCATTATATAGCGAATATAGTGGGTATAATTATTTCGGTAAATTCAATGAAGACAAATCGTTCCCGCAACCGCCATTTTTTATTCCAATAGTTATAAATTATGACAGTACTCCAATTTCATACGGCATTATAAACCATTGGTTTGTTGAGCGTGGCCGCTCTTATGGTGATATGGATTTTGCTAAAGAATTTGAAGTTGGTGAATTTGCGCTAACTGCAGATCAATTTTTAGATAGCCTGCTAATTGAAGAATATGATAATCTGTTTGAGGAGGGGCATTTAGATGAAGTGAGAAGAGACTTTAAATCATCTGCTCCCCCAGATTTAGTTCTTAAATTAAGTAAAAATGACGGGTTTAATAATTCTGATCTTCCTTCTTTTTCTGATTTCAGGCCGATTGGTTATTTCACTGAATCTGAACAGGGCTTGTATAAAGGAACTTCACCCACAAATAACGATTTTCTAATTCAAAAAAATCTGAACAATGCCTGCTACTGTGAAATTGCCCATAAAGAATGGATCGGTTATGTAGAAAAAAAAGGGGGTTTCAGCTTATTTAAGAAGAAGTCTCCATACGAAACAGTTGAAAATATACCTGAGTGGTTAAGGTCAGGATCAAATAAAAAGGAATTATTTGATCAGTATATACAAAAGCGGGAATTGGGACACGCCTGGTTAACTATTAATGGTCCTGGGTTCACTCCAATTGAAGTAGCTAAGCGGTTACTCATTCTTAAAGAGCATACCCAGGAAGAAGGCTTTCATCTTTGGGCAGATTACTGGTGTGATAAATATGGGGATGTTGATGATTTTATTTTTATGTAAGCTTTAATGTCTTATATATTATACTGTTTTTGATTGTTAAGCCGATTAATCTGTATAATCGGCTCGAATATATAATTGACAACATAAAGAATGGGCTAAATTCACTTATTTTTAGATAAGTTATATGAATTAGCCACTCTGTTTGCGCAAGTGTCAGGTGAAATAGAATATATATGATCAGGGGTCAATCACCGGATATTAGGGAGGAAAGCCCCCTCTACTTCATATTAAGCTATAATCAAAATTATTTTAAATATTTGTGATATCGTTTTGCATATTAAAAACATAAGTTCTATATTTGCAGTCCGAAAAAGGATAAACAAGGTTTGTTTTTAATTATCAGGCCTTTACATATAAAAATATTATTATACTAAAAAATGGCAAATCATAAATCATCTTTAAAAAGAATCAGAGCAAACGCTACTAAACGTTTACGTAACAGATACCAAGCAAAAACTACTCGTACTTTTGTTAAAAGATTACGTGCATCTGTAGATAAAAAATCAGGTCAGGAGTTATTGCCTAAAGTGATTTCTATGTTAGATCGTTTAGCTAAGAAAAATGTTATTCACAAAAACAAAGCTGCAAACAACAAATCTAAGTTAACTAAATTTGTTAACGGCTTAAAATAGTAATAACTTTACAATATTGTAAACGGGATAGGCTTTGGCTTATCCCGTTTTTTTGTTTATGGTAAAATATGAACAAAATCTGAATATCAAATCTTTAGCACTGGCCGAGCGGCCACGTGAAAAGTTAATTCTGAATGGCAGAAGACACTTGTCGGATGCAGAGTTAATTGCAATTCTAATCCGTTCAGGGCATACAAGTGAGACGGCTGTAGAAGTTGGACAGCGGATACTTTATAATTATAGCAATGACCTTGATTTACTGGGCAGAGTTTCGGTCGAAGACCTGACTATGTTTAAAGGAATAGGTAAAGTAAAGGCATTGTCAATTATTGCTGCCCTGGAACTCGGACGGCGAAGAAGAGAGCAGGCACCCGCTCAATTACAGCAGATCCATTCTTCCAATGATGCTTTTGATCTGCTCCGGCCTGTACTGGCCGATCTGGACCACGAGGAATTCTGGATGCTGATTATGAATAAAGCTAACTTTGTGACTTGTAAGCATATGATCAGTAAGGGTGGACAAGCCAGCACAGCCGTTGATCCTAAAATCATTTTTGAAAAGGCACTCAAAATGAAAGCGGCCTATATCATTCTCGCACACAATCATCCTTCAGGTAACTGTCAGCCCAGTAAAGAAGATGTTGCTGTGACCAAAAAACTGGTTGAAGCGGGGATGCTGATGGATACACCGATACTTGATCACCTGATTATTACCAATACAGAGTTCTTTAGTATGGCCGATCAGGAAATTATTTAATACCAATTCCCTATGTTTCTGTCCTAATAAATATACTGCAAAGCATTATTTTATATCTTTGCATTTTAGAATAAAATATAACATGAAGATATCATATAACTGGCTTAAACAATTCATACAAACTGACCTTAACCCACAGGAGCTTTCACTGATACTGACCAATATTGGTCTGGAGGTAGAAAGTCTTGAAAAAGTACAACCGGTGGCAGGCGGTCTGGAAGGATTAGTGATAGGCCATGTGCTTACATGCGTTCAACATTCCAATGCGGACAAGCTGAGGGTTACTACTGTAAATGTTGGGGCAGCAGAAGCAATACAAGTTGTATGTGGTGCGCCAAACGTAGCAGAAGGCCAGAAAGTTGTTGTGGCTACTGTTGGTACAACAGTTTATCCGAATGAAGGTGAGCCTTTCAAAATCAATAAATCAAAAATCAGAGGCGAAGTTTCTGAAGGAATGATTTGTGCGGAAGACGAGATCGGTTTAGGAGGTTCTCATGCCGGTATTATGGTGCTTGCTGAAGATGCAGTTATCGGACAGCCAGCTAAAGACTATTTCAAAATGGAAGATGATTACCTTTTTGAAATAGGATTAACGCCAAACAGAGCTGATGCAGCTTCACATTTAGGTGTGGCAAGAGATTTAGCAGCTTACCTGAGAATCGACTTGAAAATGCCGGAGATTGATTCTTTTAAAACAGCTAATGAAAACCTGACTGTTGCAGTTGAAGTAGCTGACGCTGTTGCCTGCCCTAGATATAGCAGTGTTTCAATCAGTGGGGTGACAGTTAAGACTTCTCCTGACTGGTTACAGGATAAATTAAAAGTTATCGGCATACGCCCGATTAATAATATAGTAGACATTACCAATTATGTACTGCATGGTTTAGGCCAGCCGCTTCATGCTTTTGATGCAGATCAGCTGGCAGGTAATAAGATCATTGTACAAAAGGTTGCTGAAGGAACTCCATTTGTAACTCTGGATGGTGTAGAACGTAAATTATCTGCAGAAGATCTGATGATCTGTGATGCAGAGAAACCTGTAACTATTGCCGGGGTTTACGGAGGTAAGAATTCTGGTGTAAGTGCTGAGACTAAAAATATATTTTTAGAGAGTGCTTATTTCAATTCAGTATCGGTACGTAAAACAGCGAAAAGACATGGCCTGAAAACTGATGCTTCTTTCCGTTATGAGCGTGGTACTGATCCGGAAATGACAATTACAGCTTTAAAATTTGCTGCACTGTTAATCCAGGAACTGGCGGGAGGAGAGATATCTTCTGTGATTTCTGATTTATATCCAGAACCAGTTGCTCCTTTTGATGTAGAGGTTACTTATAAAAATATTACCGGACTGATTGGTGCGGCTATTCCTGATCAGGAAATCAAAGCAATTATTACCTCACTGGGTATTACGGTTGCTGCTGAAACTCCTGAAGGTTTATCTTTAAAAGTTCCAAGCTTTAAAGTAGATGTTACCCGTGAATGTGATATCACCGAAGAAGTTTTAAGAATCTACGGATATAATAATATTGAGATTCCAGGTAAGATCAATGCTTCACTGACATTTTCTGCCAAGCCAGACAGAGAGCAGACACAACATGTGGTTGCTGATATGTTAACAGCTAACGGATATCTTGAAATCTGGTGTAACTCTTTAACTAAAGGTGTTTATTCTAAAAATGAAGAAGAAGTAGTTAGGATTTTAAACCCTTTAAGTTCAGATCTGAATGTGATGCGTCAGAGTTTGCTGATGCCGGCACTGGAAAGTGTTGCCTATAATCAGAACAGAAAAAACGGGGATGTTAAATTCTATGAATTTGGCAAAACTTATCATTTGATAAATGAGAAGTATGTTGAACGTCCAAGATTATTGCTTGTGCTTTCAGGATCTGATCAGACAGAACAATGGAATCAGAAACCTGCTCCGGTAAGTTTCTACAACTTAAAAGCTGCAGTGGATGCAGTGATCGGCAGATTGGGAATTACAAACTACCAGACTGAGGAAATCAGTGATGAGAACTTTGCTTTCGGATTGAAATATTTCAGAGGGCCACAGCCGATTGTAAGTTTTGGTGCGGTAACAGCGGCAGATAAAAAACAGGCGGATGTGGATAAGGATGTTTATTATGCAGACTTTGACTGGGCTTTATTATTGGATATCGTTAGAAAAAACAAGGTAATCAGTAAAGAAATCCCTAAATACCCTGCAGTAAGAAGAGATCTTTCTATGCTGGTAGATACGGATGTTACTTTTGATACTTTGAAAACTATAGCTTTCAAAACAGAAAAGAAACTGCTTAAGAATGTTCAGATATTTGATGTCTATGTGGGTGATAAATTACCTGAGAACAAAAAATCTTATGCATTGAACTTTACCTTGCAGGATGAGCAGCAGACATTAACTGACAAGCAGATTGATGCAGTTATGCAAAAGATTATAGCTAACTTAGCCCAAAGTGCGAAAGCAGAGATAAGAAAGTAATTTTATTTGTTACTTTTAGGAATATTATAAATACTATCAATTTTTAAATAAAAGATGTCTTCGGTTGCAGAACAATTAGATTCAGTATTACTTAAAGCAGCTCGGCTTATCGAGCTCTGTAATGCATTACAAGAGGAAAATGAGTTGTTAAAGCAGGAGAATTCATCTGTAAAATTAGCCTTGAATGCTGCTAAAATTAAAAACTCAGATCTTGATGAAAAGATGAGAGTACTTAAATTGGCGAAAAGTATTGAAGGAACAAGCGAAAAGACACTTGATATAAAGCAAAAAATTAACGATTTTGTGCGTGAAATCGATAAATGTGTAGTGTTGCTTAAAAAATAGGGATTACACGAAATTGAAACAAAGCTAAGAAATGGGAGAAATCTCGATAAAAATAACTATCTCGGACCGTATTTATCCTTTAAAAGTGAATATGGAGGAGGAAGAAATTGTAAGGCGGGCAGCCAAAATTATTAATGAGCGTATAAAGGACTATCAGGAAAATTATGCGGTCAGAGATAAACAGGATTTGCTATCCATGGCGGTGTTGCATTATGCAACGGCTGTATTAAGGGTAGAAAATAAAGTGCAGGATCAAGATACTGCGGTAGCTGAAAAAGTTGAAGAATTAGATAGTTTACTGAACGATTTTTTTACCAAATAGGATCGTCCTTTAATTTCAAAAGCGTAATAAAGATTTAACCGTTGTTAAATTTTAGTTTCATTGTTTCGTAATCTTTAAATGCAGGCAGGGTAGCTGGGATCAGCTGCTGTTAATCGTTGCATGTATTTAGAGCGGTAAGACAGGGAAATAAAATTTAACAGCGGTTTTTTTTTAAGTTAAAATTGAACAATGGTAATGAGAGGCTTGCATGAGCATACAGGATTAAGTGATGTTTATGCACGTTTATATATATAAATTAAAATGGAAATAATAGGAATAATTGGATATGTACTGGCCAGCTTAGTTGTTGGTATACTGGTGGGCAGATATTTACTGCGCAGCCTGTTAAAAAAACAGGAGATTGCAGCACAGTCAAAGGTGAAGAAAATTTTAAAAGAGGCTGAAAGTAACGCTGAGATTTTAAAGAAAGACAGATTACTGGAAGCAAAAGAGAAGTTTCTGCAATTAAAAACTGAGCATGAGCAGGAAGTAAACGCTAAAAATAATCAGGTAAACCAACGTGAAAATGCGATTAAACAGAAAGAACAATCTGTAAACCAGCGTCTGGAAAACATGAACCGCAAGGAACAGGAACTGGATAACAGCAAGAAAAACCTGGAGAAACAGACTGATATTGCCATTAAAAAACAAGAAGAAGTTGACTTGCTGAAAAATCAGCATGTGAAGCAACTGGAAACAATCGCAGGATTAAGTGCTGAAGAAGCAAAAAACCAGTTGGTTGAAAATATGAAACAGGAGGCCAGAACGCAGGCAATGATCCAGGTAAAGGATATCGTTGACGAGGCCAGGCTTACTGCAACTAAAGAAGCTAAAAAAGTCGTGATCCAAACCATACAGCGTACTGCTGTTGAAGCGGCAATTGAAAATACGGTATCTATCTTTCATATTGAAAGTGATGAGATCAAAGGTCGTGTAATTGGACGTGAAGGAAGAAATATCCGTGCGCTTGAAGCTGCTACCGGTATTGAGATTATTGTGGATGATACTCCTGAGGCGATTATCCTTTCAGGTTTTGATCCGGTAAGAAGAGAGATCGCCCGTTTAGCTTTACACCGTCTGGTAACTGACGGACGTATCCACCCTGCACGTATTGAAGAGGTGGTTGCTAAAACCAAAAAACAAATTGAAGATGAGATTGTCGAAATCGGTGAACGTACAGTAATCGATTTAGGTATTCACGGTCTGCACCCTGAGTTAATCAGAATGGTTGGACGTATGCGTTACCGTTCTTCTTATGGACAGAACTTATTACATCACTCCCGTGAGGTAGCTAACTTCTGTGCAACAATGGCAGCAGAATTAGGCTTGAATGCTAAAATGGCTAAACGTGCAGGATTACTTCACGATATAGGGAAAGTGCCTGATGATAACCCTGAATTGCCTCACGCTATTTTAGGTATGCAGCTTGCAGAGAAGTATAAAGAACATCCTGAAATTTGTAATGCTATCGGTGCCCACCATGATGAAATCGAGATGACTTCTATGATCTCACCGATCATACAGGCTTGTGATGCAATTTCTGGTGCCCGTCCTGGTGCAAGGCGTGAAGTAGTTGAAAGTTATATCAAACGTTTAAAGGAATTAGAAGAGCTTGCGCTTTCTTATCCTGGTGTTGAGAAGACTTTTGCTATCCAGGCTGGTAGAGAATTAAGAGTTGTAGTTGAAAGTGAAAGAGTAACGGATCAGCAGGCTGAATTATTAGCGGCAGATATCTCTAACCGTATCCAGACTGAAATGACTTACCCGGGTCAGATTAAAGTTACTGTGATCAGAGAGACCCGTTCGGTTGCCTTTGCTAAATAATCTAAAAAAAATATACTGATGAAGCGATAGATTATTCTATCGCTTTTTTTATTTTTATAGTATGAAGAAACAGAAATCCCCGGTGGGAAAATTGGAGCATAAGAAAGAAGTAGATATTCTGTTTGATACCTACTCAGAAAGTCATCAGAATCCATCTAACGAGCTGATTCATTGGGTCTGTGTACCTTTAATCGTATTTAGTATATTGGGCCTGATCTGGTCTATCCCTTTTCCTTATCTGGGTTTTCTGGGAAAATATAATGGCTTTGTGAACTGGGCTTCTTTTTTAATTGCCTTTTCTGGGTATTATTATTACCGTCTTTCGCCTGTACTTTCTTATATGATGATCCTGCTGATCTTCGCAGCTGCATTTGTTATTGTACAGCTGGAGAAGTGGGCACTGGCAGGCGGACCTGCACTTTGGCTGGTTTGTGCGGTGATTTTTGTACTCTCCTGGATTGGTCAGTTCATTGGACACAAAATAGAAGGTAAAAAGCCCTCATTTTTACAGGATGTTAAATTTCTGTTAATCGGACCAATCTGGTTGTTACATTTCATCTGTCTTAAGGTTGGATTGAAATATTAACTCTACACGTTTTAGTTAACTGGCTATGCCAGTGTTAGTCTGGAAGGTTAAAAAGGAAGCCGCTGAGTAATCACTCAGCGGCTTCCTTTTTACGATATATTCGGATTTGTAGCGACTTAACGTAATCTTAATATTGAGGAAATATTATTTTAAGGCTTACAGGGAGCCTGGCGAAATATTATTTAGCCTCTGTATGCTGGTTTTAGCGTTTTAACAAGGCATTTTAATACGGTTTTAATCTTTTTTTAATTCATCTATAATTTGATATTAACTGATTGGCTCGTTAATGTGAAATTAATATTAACGTCACATTGCTCACCTAGTTTTACAAAAAAAACAGAAGCAAGAAAAATGAAAAAATTTCTAACAATTAATCTCTCCTGCGTAATGCTAACCTTCCTCCTTTTTATGGGGTTAGGTGTGAGCGCGCAGGTAACGACATCAAGCGTTAACGGTAAAATTAAAGATGCGAAGGGACAGACCATTCCTGGAGCAAGTGTTTTAGTGTTACACGTTCCTACTGGAACTAAATATGGTGCAGTTACAGGATCTGATGGATATTTCCGTATTAATAACTTAAATCCTGGAGGACCTTACAAAATCACAGTTACTTATGTAGGTTACAACAAACAGGAAAAAGAAATCAACAGCCTTGGTTTAGGTATCGATCAGCGTATGGACTTCACTTTAACAGATGAAGGACAACAACTGAGTGAGGTTACTGTTAAAGGTAGAAAAGGTGGTGTTAAAGTTGGTGCAGGTACACAGATCGGCGAAGAGCAGATCAAAAACATGCCTACAGTTAGCAGAAGCTTAACGGATTTAACCCGTACTACGCCACAAGGTAGCAAGGACAACTCTTTTATGGGTACCAACTTCAGATACAACAACGTAACTATTGATGGTGCTATTAATAATGATGCTATTGGTTTCAGTCCTTCATTAGGGGGGCAGAGTGGAAGTTCTGGTATGCCAGGTAGCAGTACAAGAACAAACCCGGTATCAATTGATGCGATTCAGGATGTTCAGGTATTATTAGCTCCTTACGATGTTAAGATTGGTAACTTTACTGGTGGTAGTGTGAATGCGGTAACGCGTTCTGGTACAAATGATGTATCGGGATCTGTTTATGGTTATGGCCGTAATGCAAGTTTGATTGGTAACAACAAAACTGGTGATGGTTCAAAAGAGCCTTCTGCTTTCCATGATTACCAGACTGGTTTCAGATTAGGTTTCCCGATTATTAAAAATAAATTATTCTTCTTTACCAATGAGGAGATCACCCGTCGTCAGGATCCTGTGATCTTAGGAGCTGGTTCTCCTGATATGAAAGTTCTTACTTTAGATCAGGCGCAGCAGATATCTGATTTGATGAAAAACAAATATGGTATTGATGCCGGTGCATTTAAAGCTACCGATAACTATTCAATCTATGCCAGATCAAATAAGTTCTTTAACCGTGTAGATTGGAATATCGATGATAAAAATCAATTGACTATCCGTAACAACACGATTACTTCTGAAGCGACTAACTTAGAACGTGACCAGTCAAACTTCAGATTTGGTGGTATTGATTATAAACAAACAAATAACCAGAGTTCAACTGTTGCTGAATTAAAAAGCAGAATCAACAATGATATGTCGAACAGTTTAGTAGTTGGTTATTCAAATATTCATGATTTTAGAACACCAACGTCTAACCCTGCATTACCTCAAATTGAGATCGGCGGAGCAAATGGTGGAACGATATTTTTAGGTACTGACCGTGAAGCCAGTATCTTCAACATGAAACAAAAGACTCTTGAATTTACAGATAACTTTACTTTAACTAAAGGAAAACACACATTTACTTTTGGTACACACAATGAGTTATATAATATTACTTATGGTTTCGTGAATTCATGGAACGGCCGTGTAGCTTATGCCAATATACCTGACTTCTTAGCAGGTGTTCCTAGTCGTGTTCGTACTAACTACAATTATGCTGATAATTCAAGGGATAACATTATGGCTAACCCACCAGCACAATTCAAGTTAAATATGTACAGTGTTTATGGTGAAGATCAATGGCAGGTAACTGATCGTTTCAAACTAACTTACGGTTTGAGATTTGATTTAGCTGATATGCCAAACAAACAACCTTTAAGTTCAAAAACTACTGGTGCACCAGTTGATCCTAATTATGGTACTACTTTTACTTACACTCAGCCAAGCCAGATTAAAAATAGCTTCTTTGGACAGGTCCAAGTTTCTCCTCGTGTTGGATTTAACTTCGATGTGTTAGGCGATCAAAGTCTGATCATGCGTGGTGGTAGTGGTTTATTTACTGGTAGAGTTCCTTTTGCATGGTTAGGTTATGCTTATTATAATAATGGGGTAACTTATGGTGCATATGATAATAAATCAAGTCAAGTTGCATTTGCTCCTGGAAGCGATCCTATCAGAGATGCGTTGACTGGTAATGGTGAAGCTGGATTTGTTTCTAAACAAGTAGATAAAAATGGTAAGCCAATCAATGTAAGTGATGCAAATGGTCAAACTCAGGTAGATTTAATTGATAACAATTTCAAAATGCCAAAAACATGGAGAACAAGTTTAGCTTTCGATTATAAAACTGAGAATCAGTGGAAATTTACTGTAGAAGGTATTTATACTAAGGTTATCAATGATTTGAAATTCCAACAGATCAATATTACAGATAAACCTACATATTTAGTCTATGACACTCAACATCAGCAACCAATTTACAATGCTAGTAACACGAATAATCCGTTATACACTAACGCATACTTATTGTCTAATACAAGTAAAGGTTACCGTTACAGTATAACGGGTCAGGTTTCTAAATCCTTCCCTTTTGGTTTAGATGTGATGGCTGCTTATACTTATGGACAGTCTAAAGATGTGACCAATGGTATCAGAAACTCAATGGAATCTAACTGGCAGTTGAACCAGGCTTTAAGCCCAAACAATCCTCAGTTAGCTAACTCTAACTTTGATATCCGTAACCGTATCGTATCTACTGTTAACTATAGATTTGCATGGGATAAAGCGAATAAATATGTGTCGAGTTTCTCTCTGTTCTATAGCGCACAGTCTGGTTCTCCATACTCATATGGATTCCTGAATACTACAATCAACGGAACAGGTCAGAACGTAAGTTTAGCTTATATTCCTAAAGCGGGCGAAACTATTAACTTCTTTAAAGATATCGCAGCAGTTCCACCAAGTGGTACATCTGCAGGATCTCCGGCAATTTCTGCAGCGACACAAGCAGCAGCTTTTGATTCTTATATTGATGGTGATAAATATCTTAAAACAAGAAGAGGTAATTTCACTGAAAGAAATGCAGCGCGTACTCCATGGAATACACAACTTGATTTCCGTTTTACTCAGGATATCAGAATCATAGAAAACGGTAAACATAAACATACTTTAACGTTCACTTATGATATTGTTAACTTGACTAACTTGTTAAACAAAAACTGGGGAGTTCAGTATTTCTCTCCTAATACGTATAACTCAATGGCAAGTATTGGTCTGAGCCCTGTTAAAGGTGCTGCAGGTAACGCTACTACTTACCCTACTTATACCTTCAATAAGGATAATGCAAGTAACTACTCAAAAGACTTCTTTGCTTCAAGATTCCAAATGCAATTTGGCTTGAGATATAGCTTCTAATAAATACTCTCTTTGAAGAGAACATAATTAAAACCCCTTATCTATTTATTTAGATAAGGGGTTTTTTGTTTATTCAGTTTTAAAATCAAATTGATTTAAAGAATTAGCTCGCTGAAATGATTTCTGCGATATCATAATCTATTCCAAAATAGACATGTATTAAATGATTTCTGGTTGAATTGATCTTTCTCCACTCAATATCAGGATATAGTGTTTTGAATTCAGGATCAACTTTTGCGCTTGCTTCGCCAATTATTTCTAAGCTTCTGACAATTGCTCTTGATAAAATAGGATCATTAATTACACTTTCCTTGTTTTTTCCATTTGTTGAATTAATTACAAAGGAGGTTTCTTAAAGAATATGCTTGAGTAATTTAATGTTAGAGGGGGTACATAATTCAGGCTGTTGAAATCGGTCCTTATCCCTCAAAATCTGCTATATTAGACCCGAAATGATGATTTATTCATCTGATAGAAAGATATAGTCACGGAATTTATGAAGCGTATAGTTTTAAGTTTATTGATCTCCATTGTGGGAGCAGGAGCGGTATTGGCTCAGCAGAAAGGTTTTACGATCAAAGGAAAGATAGGAAGCCTAAATGCTCCTGCAAAAGTCTATTTCGTTTCTCATGAAACAAAGACCCTGGATTCAGCGATATTAAAGAATGGAACCTTCCAATTTAAAGGTATAGTAAAGAAACCAGGGTTTGCAGATTTGAGTTTAGACCGCTATGGTGTTGGAAAGGATAATATTGACCTGGAAAATAATACGGATGAGCTAACCTTTTTTTTAGATAATTCAGAAATCACTGTGAATGCTCAGGATTCCCTGATACGGGGAAAGGTTACGGGTTCAAAGCGGAATGATCAGTATATGGCCTATGATAAATATATAGGTGGGACGGTTACTGCTGCCTATAAAAATTACCGGAACAGGATTTCTCCTTATTTATGGAACTCATACCCTTTTACTAAAGAATTTGATGAGTATATGTACCGGTTTAAGACCAGACGTTTTGAAAAGCAATTAAAGTTTATCGATGAGAACCCTGAATCTTTATTCAGCCTGTATGCGCTGACAGATATTATTAGTATGGGTTTTGATAAGGATATGAGTAAAACAGGTGCTGCTTACAGATCTATGGATGTAAAACTGCGTAATACTCAAGAGGGGCTACGTATAGGCAGGCTTATTCAAATCAGGAGTCAGGGAGCTGTAGGTACTATGGCACCTGATTTTACTTTGTATGATGTCAATCATAAACCGGTTACACTATCTGCTTATCGGGGTAGCTACGTGGTCCTGTATTTTTGGGTAACCGGTAATGATCTGATTAAAGCAGAAAACTATAGAATGAGCAAAGCTTCGGGATTGTATAAGAACAAGAAGTTTAAGATTATCAGTATTTCTTTAGACCCTGAAAAAAAGAAGAGGGTATGGGAGAAAGAAGTGAGAGAAAATAATTTACCATGGGTTCAGGTATGGGGGCTGAAATCCGGGCCGCTCGCTACAACAAAGCTATATGGGAATTTAGGGACTCCGGTAAGTATTGTTGTTGATCCGGATGGAAAAATAGCGTTGAAAGACCTGAATAGCCATGAATTACAGTATCAGCTGGCAGAATATATGAAATAGCCGATGTGTTATTAATGTATAGAAATGTTTAATACAGATAATCAATCCTTAATCATGACTTAACATGTGGCCTCTATATTTGTGATGTAAATATTTGGTTAGTATTTATCAAGTTTAGGTTTAGTTGATAACAAAATAGCCCGGGTGGATGTCCGGGCTATTTGTTTTTTAAAAGTTTTTACCAATTTTCTCCAGCATCTCTGGTGGAATACTTTGCATATCCACCACAAGAAATCCATCCAGACAATCTGAAAATTTCGGATCTATATTGAAACAAATGATTTTTGCATTCAGGTTAAGATACTGTCTTAACAATACAGGGATCTTAATATGCGTATTTTCGATGTCAGATATCAAGACATCAAGATCTTTCAATGAATCACTGCTTTCAATAAGCAGGTCTTTATCTATAGCAGACAAATCTGCCTTGAATTTATTTCTTGGTTTTACATATTGTCCCAGTTCATAATCAAAGTGATTTTTGGTAATGAAATCTACGATCAGTGATTTAGAAAACTTAGAGAAGTTATTACTGATACTTACAGGGCCAAACATGTAACGGTATTGCGGATTATCTAAAAGATATTTTAAGATACCTTTCCATAATAAGAACAGGGGCAGGGCTTTCTGCTGATATTCTTTACGGATCCACGAGCGGCCCAATTCAATTCCTTGTTGTAATACAGGGTAAAATGGTTCTTTGATCTTAAAGAGTTCAGAAAGATAAAATCCTCTTTTCCCTAAGGTATTTAATATTTCATCACCTTTTCCAATCCGGTAAGCACCAACAATGTTCTGCAGGTCTTTATCCCAGATAAATAAATGATGATAATAGATATCATAATTATCAAGGTCTATTTTTTTATTTGAGCCTTCCCCTACTTCTCTGAAAGTGATTTCTCTTAAACGACCGATCTCTCTTAAAACATTTGGAATATTTGCCGAAGGACTGATATAAACCTCATAGTTTTTTTCTGACCATACACGGTAAGTTTCCAGCTCATCAATCTCTTCAACGATACTTGCTCTTGAAGTCTCTTCAATGATAGGTTCAGGTGTTTTTCTGATCTTGAAAAGATTGATTGGATTAAACAGCTTTTTTTCCTGTTCTATACTTGTGCCCAGGGCATAAGTACGTGCACGAAGGAAATCCAGTAGTTTATTGGTATTGTTACGGTAGGAGATATCCTCAATATGGATAGGCTTACCTATTCTGACTTTAATTTTTAATCCTTGTTTATTTAAGAACTCGGAAGGTAATTTCGCTGTACGCAGTGTAGGATGTATGAAACTAAGGATGTTGAACAGCACGCCGTTGTTACCATGGAAATAAATAGGTACTACGGGAACTTTTGCACGGGCAATTAGTTTTCCAACGACAGGATGCCATAAACGGTCTGTGATTTCCTGTTTGTCAAGGCTAAAGGTTGATACCTCACCTGCAGGGAAAATCCCGATTGGAACACCATTTTGCAAAAGATCGAAAGTTGCTTTTAATCCGCTGATGCTCGAAGAATGCTGTACATTTTCGAAAGGGTTTACAGCAACAAAAAACTCATTCAGGTTAGGAATCTTCTGAAGGATGAAATTAACCATGACTTTGGCTTCGGGACGCACAGTACATAATAACTTGACTAATGCAAGACCTTCTATACCGCCATAAGGATGATTGGCAATTGCAATAAAACCTCCGGTTTTAGGGATGTTCTTCAAGTCATCCTCATCGAAATCAATAGATACCCCAATTGTTTCCAGTATCTTATCTACAAACTCTAAACCATTAAAGTGCTGGTTTTGGGAGAAAACTTTATTGATATCGTTTAATTTCATGACTTCCATCAGCAGATCTGCCAGTCCCGGAACACCGAGTTTATCAATTTTAGTGGCCTTAGCAAATTCTTTGGTGGTTATGATCTTCATATCTGTTTTTAAAGGGGGGAATCAGACGCATGTTGGTCTTCTAAATTTAAACACGCGCGTGAATCAATCTCAAAAATAAGATTTATATTCTTAAATAACGGAAGTACATTGTATGGAGATGAGAAAATGGCTAAATATATATTTTAATTTCTCCAAACGAGAATATAATGGCTTACTGGTGATGCTTGGACTGATCGGATTGATCCGGATGACTCCGGTAGTCTACGATTTTTTTGTGGAGGATAAATGGGATCAGCATGCAGAAGCTTCTGCTATCAGAAAATTGACAATGATCAAAAAGAATCCGAAGGTTATGAATAGACAGCCTTCTGTTCCGGGTAAAGATTTGAAGCTTTTTAATTTTGATCCTAATACAATAGGGGCACAGGAGTGGCAGTTACTGGGTTTATCTGCTAAACAAGCTGCTGTAATCTTAAGATACAGATCAAAAGGCGGGCGTTATTTTAAAAAGGAAGATCTGCAGAAAATGTATGTGATCAGTCCCAAACTCTATGAAAAACTTATACCTTATATAGTGATTGAAAAAACAAAGGAACCCGGGCATCATCTTTATCCTGAATATACGCATCCTGCGAAGCAGAAACCGGCATTAATCGCACTGAATACTGCAGATACTTTACAATTGCTGGAAATTAAAGGGGTGGGGCCGGCTTTTGCAAGAAGAATTTTTAATTACCGGCAGCGTCTTGGTGGTTTTTATAAAAAAGAACAGCTGCTGGAAGTATATGGACTGGATAGTTTAAAGTATAATGAAATCAAAGATCAGCTGATACTGGATGAACAGGCACTGACCAGAATTAACCTGAATACAGCAATGTTTGATGATTTAAAGAATCACCCCTATTTAAAGTATAAACAGGTCAATGCGATCATTCAGTTTCGAAAACAACACGGAAATTATGGTAATATTGCGGACTTAAAAAAGGTAGCTATTTTATCTGCTGAAACGATAGAGAAGTTAGCTCCGTATATTTCTTTTTAATCATGATTGAAACAAAAATAAAACAGGTGGTACGCGATGTAAACGATTTTCCTAAAGCTGGTATCGTTTTTAAAGACATTACTCCAATTTTAAAAGATGCAGTTTTGTGCGGTGAAATTACTACTGCGCTTGCTATGCAGCTTTCGGCGGTTAAAATTGATGTTGTTGCCGGAATTGAAAGCAGAGGTTTCCTGTTTGGAATGTCTTTGGCCAATTTACTGAATGTTCCGTTTGTACCCATCCGCAAAGCTGGCAAGTTACCTTATAAAACTATACAGCAGTCTTATGACCTGGAATATGGAAGTGCTACACTTGAAATGCATGAAGATGCAATTTTACCAGGACAGCATGTATTGATCCATGATGATTTACTGGCAACCGGTGGTACTGTTGTTGCTGCTTCTAAACTGATTGAGAAGCTGGATGCAGTTGTGGCAGGCTACTCTTTTATTATCTCGCTTGACTTTTTAAACGGAAAAGATAGATTAAAAGCGTTTTCTGCAAACAATTTCGCCTTAGCTTCCTATTAAAAGCTATAAATATTTGAAATTAAATTGCTGTCGTTTTAGCGGGTCTATACTTGTGCTATACTGTAAAATGAACTGAATACTATTTCGTTCTGTTTCCGGGCAAATATTCAACTGCTGCTTTGAGCTTATATTCTCTATACTTGTCGTATTCAAATATAAAACATGCAAGACACGTTGGCAGAAAATACAGGTTTCAGTTTTAGTACTTCAGAAAATCAGCTGATGATCAGAAGTATGGTTAAAGATTTTGCGGAAAAAAATATCCGCCCTCATGTAATGGAGTGGGACGAGGCACAGACTTTTCCTGTGGAAGTTTTTAAGAAACTGGGTGAGCTGGGAATGATGGGTGTATTAGTCCCTGAAGTTTATGGTGGTTCGGGATTTGGCTATCAGGAATATGTGGACGTAATTGTAGAGGTTGCTAAAGTCTGCGGTTCTATTGGTTTATCTCTTGCAGCACATAATTCTTTATGTACCGGGCATATTCTTGCTTTTGGAACAGAAGAACAAAAACATAAATGGCTGCCTAAACTGGCAACTGCCGAGTGGATTGGTGCATGGGGATTAACTGAAGCTAATACAGGTTCTGATGCTTTGAGAATGATGACTACGGCTACTTTAGACGGTGATCATTATGTCTTGAATGGTGCGAAAAACTGGATTACACATGGTAAATCGGGTGATATCGCAGTAGTAATGGTACGTACAGGTGAAAAGGGAGATTCTAAAGGTATTTCAGCAATTGTGGTTGAACGCGGAACTCCGGGTTTTTCGGCTGGTAAAAAAGAGAATAAGTTAGGGATGCGTGCATCTGAGACTACAGAAATGATATTTGATAACTGCCGCGTACCTGTAGCTAATTTACTGGGTAATGTAGGCGAAGGTTTTAAACAGGCTATGAAAGTGCTGGATGGTGGAAGGATTTCTATTGCTGCATTGTCATTGGGTATTGCAAAAGGTGCTTATGAAGCGGCACTGGCTTATGCTCAGGAAAGACATCAGTTTGGACAGCCGATATCAAGCTTCCAGGCGATCAGTTTTAAACTGGCGGATATGGCTACTGAAATTGAAGCAGCTGAATTATTAATCAGACAATCTGCTGATCTGAAGAACCGCGGACAGAAAATGACTAAAGAGTCTGCGATGGCTAAGTATTTTGCCTCAGAAGTTGCTGTAAGAGCGGCTACTGAAGCTGTACAGATCTTTGGCGGGTATGGGTATACGAAAGATTTCCCTGTAGAGAAGTTCTACCGTGACAGTAAATTATGTACTATAGGAGAGGGGACTTCTGAAATTCAGAAGATTGTAATTGCCAGAGAGATATTAAATAAATAAGAACGGCCTGGATCTAAAACAGCTGTTATCATACAATAAGACATATTCTAACCAAATATATTTTACCAATCCAGTTTACGAAAGTAGACTGGATTTTTTTATACTTGTTTTATAAGGTTTTATGTTCTACCTTTGCAATCCTTAAAACAACGAGAGGAGGTATTTTAACGTTATGATCATAATTAATATTAAAGACGGCGAATCACTTGATAAAGCCCTTAAACGTTTCAAAAAGAAATTTGAAAAAACTGGTGTATTGAGAGAACTACGTAGCCGTCAGGCATACGAGAAAAAATCTGTAGCTCGTCGTACATTAGTTAAGCACGCGATTTATAAAGAAAATATGCACTTAGAAGGAAAGATCTAATTTTTTCTTTTATTTTCTAAATATTTTAAAGCGCCGTCGGATTTTTCCGATGGCGCTTTCTTTTTATATACAAAATTGCGTACATTCACTTTTACAGGATAACAATTGTAATCAATGTCAGTAGAATCCTACCTAAACTACCTTCAACACGAGAAGCGCTATTCTCTGCATACCGTTACGGCCTATCGGACGGACCTGGTACAGTATAATGAATATATTGAACAAACTTATGAAATGAAGCCTGAGCAGGCTAAATATGTTCATATCAGGGACTATATTGTACATCTGATGGAAGATAAGGTTGGCGCAAATTCTATTGGCCGTAAATTATCCAGTCTGCGCGGGTTCTATAAATATCTTTATCGCCAGAAAATTATTCTGACCAGTCCGATGACTATGATCAGAGCACCTAAAACACCTGAACGCTTACCTGTATTTATTGATGAACAGAAGCTGGACCATCTGCTGGACTCAGGAGAGTTCTTTGACGAGACTTTTTCATCTGTACGTGATAAAATGGTCATTGAAATGCTTTTTGGTACAGGCATGCGCCTGGCTGAGCTTTTAGGTTTGAAAGAAACAGATATTGACTTTTACCAGGAATCTGTGAAGGTTTTAGGAAAAAGGAAAAAAGAAAGAATTATTCCTGTGACTAAACAGCTTATTAATCAGCTAAAAGAGTACATTGAGCTAAAATCGTTACAGAAATTTAATAACAAAACGGATGACTTGTTCGTTACTAATAAAGGAACGGCAGTTTACCCGGTCTTTATTTATAAGATTGTAAAAAGTTATTTGACATATATATCTACACAAGATAAGAAAAGTCCCCATGTGTTGCGTCATTCGTACGCGACCAGCCTGCTGAACAGGGGAGCAGATTTAAATGCGATTAAGGAACTATTGGGGCATGCGAGTTTAGCAGCTACCCAGGTCTACACGCATAATTCTATAGAAAGATTAAAATCAATATATAAACAGGCCCATCCAAAGGCATAAAAAAAGGAGGACAACATGAAAATTACAGTTCAATCAATCCATTTCAATGCAGATCACAAATTATTAGACTTTATTCAAAAGAAAGTTGATAAACTGGAACAGTTCCACGACCAGATCATAAGTGGCGAAGTTTATTTGAAATTAGAGAACGTAGACGATGAGGCTAACAAAATAAGTGAAATAAAACTAATGGTTCCGGGCGGAATTTTGTTCGCAAAGGAACAATGCAAGTCTTTCGAAGAAGCGACAGATTTGTCAATTGAGTCGTTAAAAAAGCAAATAACAAAACATAAAGAAAAAAATAGAATAAAAGTTTCTGAGCTTAAGGCGGTATTAAATGCCGATGAAGTGTCTGATTATTAGGAGTCTATTTTTCGGAATTTTAAATATGAAACCGGCAGATTACAATCTGCCGGTTTTTTTTTGAAAATAGTTTTGCAAGTATAAAATATTCTTGTAGATTTGCATTCCAATTCGGAACAGGGGTTAACCCATAAAGAGTTGGTTTGTTCTGTGAATGTTTAATAAAATAATAAGCCTCCTTAGCTCAGCTGGTAGAGCAACTGACTTGTAATCAGTAGGTCATTGGTTCGATTCCGATAGGAGGCTCTTTTAAACCTGCATCTTTATGATGAGACGGTTTAAGGGAATGGGGGGATACCAGAGTGGCCAAATGGGACAGACTGTAACTCTGTTGTCGCAAGACTTCGAAGGTTCGAATCCTTCTCCCCCCACTTTATAATAATAAAAGCGAAAGTAGCTCAGTTGGTAGAGCGATAGCCTTCCAAGCTATAGGTCGCGAGTTCGAACCTCGTCTTTCGCTCTTGATTCAAAGAGCAGTCGGCAGGATGGTCACAGTTTAAATGCCAGACCGGTATTGAAGATTGTGAAGGGAATAAAAGCCGACGTAGCTCAGCGGTAGAGCACTTCCTTGGTAAGGAAGAGGTCATGGGTTCAAGTCCCATCGTTGGCTCAGGAATAAAGATAAAAAAGCTTTGTTAAATCTGTTTTTATATGCAGAATCAACAAGGTTTTTTGTATTGAATTGTATCAAAACAATAATTAAAAATAAAAGTTAACCTACTAATAAGTATAAAAACATGGCAAAAGAAAAGTTTGACCGCAGCAAGCCGCACTTAAACATCGGCACTATCGGTCACGTTGACCACGGTAAAACAACCTTAACAGCAGCTATCACTAAAGTGTTATCTGATGCTGGTTTATCTGAGGCGCGTTCATTTGATTCGATTGACTCTGCTCCAGAGGAAAAAGAAAGAGGTATCACTATTAACACTGCACACGTTGAGTATTCAACTGCTAACCGTCACTATGCTCACGTTGACTGTCCAGGTCACGCGGATTACGTGAAAAACATGGTTACAGGTGCGGCGCAAATGGATGGTGCTATTATCGTTGTAGCGGCTACAGATGGTCCTATGCCACAAACTCGTGAGCACATTCTATTGGCTCGCCAGGTAGGTGTACCTTCATTGGTGGTTTTCATGAACAAAGTGGATATGGTTGACGATCCTGAATTACTAGAATTAGTAGAGATGGAAGTTCGTGAATTATTATCTTTCTATGATTTCCCAGGTGATGATATCCCAGTTATTCAAGGTTCTGCTTTGGGTGGATTGAACGGTGATGAGAAATGGGTAGCTAAAATTATGGAATTAATGGATGCTGTAGATAGCTACATTCCAATTCCTCCACGTTTAACTGACCTTCCTTTCTTAATGCCTGTTGAAGATGTATTCTCGATCACTGGTCGTGGTACTGTTGCAACTGGTCGTATTGAGCGTGGTGTAATCAACTCTGGAGATCCAGTTGAGATCTTAGGTATGGGTGCAGAAAATCTTAAATCAACTGTAACAGGTGTTGAGATGTTCCGTAAGATCCTTGATTATGGTGAAGCAGGAGATAACGTAGGTTTATTATTACGTGGTATTGAGAAAACTGATATCCGTCGTGGTATGGTTATCTGTAAACCAGGTTCTGTAACTCCTCACACTGATTTCAAAGCTGAGATCTATGTATTATCAAAAGCAGAAGGTGGACGTCACACTCCATTCTTTAACAAATACCGTCCACAATTCTATTTCCGTACCACAGACGTTACTGGAGAGATCACTCTTCAAGAAGGAACTGAAATGGTTATGCCAGGTGATAACGTTACAATCAATGTTAAATTGATCAACGCAATCGCAATGGAAAAAGGACTTCGTTTCGCTATCCGTGAAGGTGGTAGAACAGTAGGTGCTGGTCAGGTAACTGAAATCGTAAAATAATTACTTAACTGTCCTTCGGGTCACTAAGCAATTAAATAATATTACAAAGTATCCGGACGTTATAGTCTGGATACTTTGTTCCAAAAATGTTTACATTAACCTTCAGGGGTTGATTCTTATACACGGGAATAGTTCAACGGTAGAATAGAGGTCTCCAAAACCTTTGATCAGGGTTCGAATCCTTGTTCCCGTGCAAAAACTTAGATATGGCTAGCATAGTTCAATTTATTAAAGAATCGTATGAGGAAATGACCCAGAAGGTTACCTGGCCTACATGGGGAGAACTGCAAAGTTCTGCAGTGCTGGTTTTGGTAGCTTCGTTTATTATTGCAGTGGTTATTTTTGCAATGGATAAGGGATCTACTTTTGTGTTAGATACTTTTTATAAATCACTTTCTAATTAATAGAACTAAATGAACGATCAGCTAAAATGGTATGTAGTTAGGGCGGTAAGCGGAAAAGAGAAGAAGGTAAAACAATACATCGATTCAGAGATCAGTCGTTTAGGTTTTTCTCATCTTGTTCCGCAGGTATTAATCCCTATGGAAAAATACTACCAGATGAAAGAAGGAAAGAAGATTGCAAAAGAACGCAACTTTTATCCTGGTTATGTTTTGATTGAAGCAACTTTGGACGGTGAGTTAGAACACATTATTAAAAATGTGAATAGCGTTATCGGTTTCTTAGGGGATAAAGGTGGAAATCCTGTTCCTATGCGTCAGGCAGAAGTTAACCGTATCCTGGGTAAAGTAGATGAAATGAGTCAGCAGGGTGAGACTATGAATGTAGCTTACTATGTTGGTGAGAACGTCAAAGTAATGGACGGTCCTTTCAATGGCTTTACTGGTGTGATTGAAGAGGTTAACGAAGAGAAGAAAAAACTAAAAGTAATGGTTAAGATTTTCGGAAGGAAAACTCCTCTGGAACTTAACTATATGCAAGTAGAAAAAGAGTAGAATAAAAATCTTAAATGTTACATGCTTCCAACATTTTAACATTGAGTATTACAATTAACAAATCAGAAAATGGCAAAAGAAGTCAGTGCGCTTGTTAAATTACAAATCAAAGGAGGAGCTGCAAATCCATCGCCACCAGTAGGACCTGCATTAGGTGCTAAAGGTGTTAACATCATGGAATTTTGCAAGCAATTTAATGCTCGTACCCAAGATAAGCCTGGTAAAGTATTACCTGTTGTAATTACTGTTTATGCTGACAAGTCTTTCGAATTTATCATCAAAACCCCGCCGGTTGCTATCCAGTTAAAGGATGCTACTAAATTAGCGAGTGGTTCTGCTGAGCCCAACCGTAAGAAAGTTGGTTCGGTGACTTGGGATCAGGTTAAGTCAATTGCTGAAGATAAAATGACTGATTTAAATGCATTCACTATCGAGTCGGCAATGAGTATGGTTGCCGGTACAGCACGCAGTATGGGAATCACCGTTAGCGGCGATGCACCCTGGACAAATTAATTAACAAAAAACAGTTTACAACAGTGGCTAAATTAACAAAAAATCAAAAAAAGGCACATGCTAAACTAGAATCTGGTAAAACGTATTCTTTACAGGATGCGGCTGCTTTGGTAAAAGAAATCACTACTACTAAATTTGATGCTTCGGTTGATATCGACATCGCTTTAGGTGTTGATCCGCGTAAAGCGAATCAAATGGTACGTGGTATCGCTACTTTACCACACGGTACAGGTAAAACTGTACGTGTATTAGTTCTTTGTAATCCTGATAAGGAAGACGAAGCTAAAGCGGCAGGTGCAGATTTCGTAGGTTTAGACGAATATGTTGCCAAGATTGAAGGTGGATGGACTGATGTTGACATTATTATCACTACTCCTGCTTGTATGGCAAAAGTAGGTAAACTGGGCCGCGTTTTAGGTCCACGTAACCTTATGCCAAACCCAAAATCAGGTACTGTAACTAACGAAGTTGGTAAAGCAGTAACTGACGTAAAAGGCGGTAAGATTGATTTTAAAGTTGACAAAAGTGGTATCATTCATGCTTCGGTAGGAAAAGTATCATTCCCAGCAGAAAAAATATATGAAAATGCATTAGAAGTTCTTCAAGTAATTTCTAAGCTTAAACCATCTGCTGCTAAAGGAACTTATTTTAAGAGCATTCATGTTTCTTCTACAATGAGTCCTGGAATCGCAATCGAAACAAAATCAGTAGCAGGGATCTAATTATGAACAGAGAAGAAAAACACGAAGTAGTTTCGGCTCTTCAAGAGAAGATGCAGGACTTTGGCAATTTTTATATTGCTGATACATCAAGCTTATCTGTTGAGAAAATTAACAACATCCGTCGCAAATGTTTCGAAAGCGGTATTGAAATGCAAGTTGCTAAAAATACTTTAATCAGAAAAGCGATTGAAGGATTGGAAGGCGATAATTCAAGTATTTTTGAAGCATTAAAAGGCCAGTCAGCATTATTATTCTCAAGAACAGGTAATGGTCCGGCTAAGCTGATCAAAGCCTTGAGAAAAGGATCTGACAAACCACAGTTGAAAGCTGCGTTTATTGACACAGCAATCTATGTTGGAGATAATCATTTAGATGCATTAGTAAGCTTGAAATCAAGAGAAGAGCTTATTGGAGACATCATTGGCTTGCTACAATCGCCAGCTAAAAATGTTATTTCAGCACTTAAATCTAGTGGTGGTAAAATCGCAGGAATTGTTAAAACTCTTCAGGAAAGAGAAGGTTAAGGAACACCTTATAAGTTTCATATTATTATAAATTATTTTTCACGTCAAATTTTAAAAACTCTATAAAATGGCAGATTTAAAAGCGTTTGCTGAGCAATTAGTAAACTTAACAGTTAAAGAAGTTAACGAATTAGCTCAAATCCTTAAAGACGAGTATGGTATCGAACCAGCTGCTGCTGCAGTTGCTGTTGCAGGTCCTGCTGGTGATGCTGCTCCTGCAGCTGAAGAAAAATCTACTTTCGATGTTATCTTGAAAGAAGCTGGTGGTTCTAAATTAGCAGTTGTTAAGTTGGTTAAAGACTTAACTGGATTAGGTTTGAAAGAAGCTAAAGATTTAGTTGACGGTGCACCAAAAGAATTAAAAGCTGGTGTTTCTAAAGACGAAGCTGAAGCTTTGAAAAAACAATTAGAAGAAGCTGGAGCTGTAGTTGAGATTAAGTAATCACTTAATTTTAATATAACTTTAAACATAGACTCCGACTGTACAGTCGGAGTCTATACCTGTTTATATACATTTCATCTAAGTTTGGTTGGTGAGATGTTCACGGCAAACCAAACAAATAGTTTATTCTTAAACTAAATTAACTTTAGTACCTTGGCAAATAAAGTCGACCAAAGAGTAAATTTTGCACGTAGTAAGCACATCATAGATTACCCGGATTTTCTAGATGTACAGTTGCAATCATTCAGAGAATTTTTCCAGATAGAAACTACTTCAGACAACCGTCATACAGAGGGCTTGTTTAAAGTGTTTGCTGAAAACTTTCCAATCACTGATTCCAGAAATATTTTCGTTTTGGAATTCCTTGATTATTTTATTGACCCGCCGCGCTATGATATACCTGAGTGTATTGATCGTGGGTTAACTTATAGTGTTCCGTTAAAGGCAAAGTTGAAATTGTCTTGTAATGATGCGGAGCACGAAGATTTTGAAACTATCATTCAGGATGTATATCTGGGAACTATCCCATATATGACCCCTAAGGGTACATTCGTAATCAATGGTGCAGAGCGTGTAATTGTTTCTCAGTTACACAGGTCTCCAGGTGTGTTCTTCGGCCAGAGCCGTCACACAAATGGTACCAAGCTTTATTCTGCACGTGTGATTCCTTTCAAAGGATCCTGGATCGAGTTTGCTACTGACGTAAATAACGTCATGTATGCGTATATCGACCGTAAGAAAAAGTTCCCGGTTACCACGTTATTACGTGCTATTGGTTACGACTCTGATAAAGACATCCTTGAATTGTTTGACTTAGCTGATGAGGTTAAGGTTAGCAAATCTGGTTTGAAAAAATATATCGGACGTAAGCTTGCTGCGAGAGTTTTAAGAAAATGGGTTGAAGATTTTGTAGACGAAGATACTGGTGAAGTAGTTTCGATAGATCGTAACGAAGTGATCTTAGACAGGGATACTGTTTTAGAAGACGAGCATATTGATATGATCATTGACGCTGGCGTTAAAACTATTATCTTATCTAAAGATGATGGTGCTAGTCAGGCTGATTATACTATTATATATAATACATTACAAAAAGATACTTCAAACTCTGAAAAAGAGGCTGTTGAAAACATCTACCGTGCTTTGCGTAACGCAGAACCACCTGATGAGGAAACTGCAAGAGGTATCATTGAGCGTTTATTCTTCTCGGACAAACGTTATGACTTAGGAGATGTTGGTCGTTACCGCATCAACCGTAAGTTGAAAATGGATACTCCTGATCACGTTAAAGTATTAACAAAAGCAGATATTATTGCAATTGTTAAATACCTGATCAAATTAATCAACTCTAAGGAAGAGGTCGATGATATTGACCACTTGTCAAACCGTCGTGTACGTACAGTAGGTGAGCAGTTATATGCTCAGTTTGGTGTAGGTCTTGCGCGTATGGCACGTACAATCCGTGAGCGGATGAATATTCGTGATAATGAGGTTTTCACACCAACAGACTTAATTAACGCCCGTACTTTATCGTCGGTTATTAATTCATTCTTTGGTACTAACCAGCTATCACAGTTTATGGACCAGACCAATCCTCTTGCAGAGATTACGCACAAGCGTCGTCTTTCGGCATTAGGCCCAGGTGGTCTTTCCCGTGAAAGAGCTGGTTTCGAGGTGCGTGACGTTCACTATACCCACTACGGTAGGTTGTGTACAATTGAAACACCAGAGGGACCAAACATTGGTTTGATTTCATCTCTTTGTGTACATGCGAAGATTAATACATTAGGATTTATCGAAACTCCATACAAAATCGTAAGAGACGGTGTGGTTGCTGTAGATGAAGATGTAATTTATCTTTCTGCTGAAGATGAAGATGGTAAAACTATCGCACAGGCAAACGCTGCTTATGATGATAAAGGTAATTTCACCACTGCACGTGTTAAAGCACGTTATGAGGGTGACTTCCCGATTATTGAGCCTGAGAAATTAGACTTAATGGACGTGGCGCCAAATCAGATTACTTCGATTGCTGCTTCATTGATTCCTTTCCTTGAGCATGATGATGCGAACAGAGCCCTGATGGGTTCCAACATGCAACGTCAGGCCGTACCATTGTTACGTCCTGAAGCTCCGATTGTTGGTACTGGTCTTGAAGGTCGTGTTGCACGTGACTCAAGAACATTGATCAATGCTGAAGGTGATGGTATTGTTGAATATGTTGATGCAAATGAAATTACTATCAAATATGTAAGAAACGATGCAGATCGTTTAGTATCATTTGAAGGTGATAGCAAAACTTATAAATTAATTAAATTCAAGAAAACCAACCAGAATACTTGTATCAACTTAAAACCAATTGTTAAAAAAGGTCAGAAAGTTGTTAAAGGACAAGTACTTTGTGAAGGTTATGCAACTGAAAACGGTGAACTTGCTTTAGGCAGGAACCTTAAAGTAGCGTTCATGCCTTGGCAGGGATATAACTTTGAGGATGCGATTGTAATCAGTGAACGTATTGTTCGTGAAGACATTTTCACTTCATTGCATATTGAAGAGTTTGAATTGGAAGTACGTGATACAAAACGTGGAGAAGAGGAATTAACACCAGATATCCCTAACGTTTCTGAAGAAGCTACTAAAGATTTAGATGAAAACGGTATCATTCGTATCGGTGCTGAAGTAAAAGAAGGCGATATCCTTATTGGTAAAATTACACCAAAAGGTGAGTCTGATCCTTCACCGGAAGAGAAATTATTACGCGCTATCTTTGGAGATAAAGCAGGTGATGTGAAAGATGCATCCTTGAAAACTCCTCCTTCGATCAGAGGTGTTGTAATTGATACTAAATTATTCTCAAGAGCTAAGAAAACTACTAAAGCTGAAGAAAAAGCAGCGATAGAGAAATTAGACAAGAGATATAATCTGGCTACAACCAATCTTAAAAATGAGTTGGTTGACAAATTGTTCCAGATTGTAAATGGTAAAACTTCTCAGGGTATTTTCAACGTTTACAAGGAATTATTATTCCCTAAAGGTGCTAAGTTCACTCAAAAAAGTTTAGCTGATCTTGAATTCGCTCACATTAATCCATACAAATGGACTACTGATGACGATAAAAATGATCAGATCAAAATTTTGATCCACAACTATGGTATCCGTGTAAACGAAGAACTGGGTGCATATAAGCGTGATAAATTTGCCATCAGTGTTGGTGATGAATTGCCTTCAGGTATTGTGCAGATGGCTAAAGTTTATGTTGCTAAAAAACGTAAACTAAAAGTAGGGGATAAGATGGCTGGTCGTCACGGTAATAAGGGTATTGTTGCCCGTATCGTTCGTGATGAAGATATGCCGTTCCTTGATGATGGAACTCCTGTTGATATCGTGTTGAACCCACTGGGTGTACCTTCACGTATGAACCTTGGACAGATCTATGAAACTGTATTGGCATGGGCCGGTAAAGAATTGGGTGTGAAATTTGCAACTCCGATCTTTGATGGTGCTAAGCATGATGAAGTTGAAGAGTGGATCGCTAAAGCTGGTGTTCCTGCTTCAGGAAGAACTTATTTACATAATGGTTTAACAGGTGAGCGTTTCGACCAGCCAACTACAGTAGGTATTATCTACATGCTGAAACTTGGACACATGGTTGATGATAAAATGCACGCCCGTTCAATCGGACCATATTCATTAATTACACAACAACCATTGGGTGGTAAAGCTCAATTCGGGGGTCAGCGTTTTGGTGAGATGGAGGTTTGGGCATTAGAAGCATTTGGTGCGGCTAATATTCTACAAGAGATCCTGACTGTGAAGTCTGATGATGTAATTGGTAGAGCCAAAACTTATGAAGCAATTGTAAAAGGCGAAAACCTGCCGACTCCAGGTGTACCGGAATCATTCAATGTACTGGTACATGAGCTGCGCGGATTAGGTTTAGATATTACGTTAGACTAATGTTGAATTTTTTAATGTCGGAATGGGACCTGTTCAAACAGGAGCCCATTCTGACTTTTTAAATTTTCAAATTCAAACAACAGAGCTATGTCTTACAAAAAGGATAATAAATTAAAAAGCAATTTCACCTCGATTACCATTAGTTTGGCATCGCCGGAGGCTATTTTAGAGCGCTCTAGTGGTGAGGTGTTAAAACCTGAGACTATTAATTATCGTACTTACAAACCTGAACGTGATGGTTTGTTCTGCGAGCGTATTTTTGGTCCGGTAAAAGATTACGAATGTCACTGTGGTAAATACAAACGTATCCGTTATAAAGGTATTGTTTGTGACCGTTGTGGTGTTGAGGTAACGGAGAAAAAAGTACGTAGAGAGCGTATGGGACACATTAACTTAGTAGTTCCTGTTGCGCATATCTGGTATTTCCGTTCATTGCCAAACAAAATTGGTTACTTATTAGGCCTTCCTACCAAAAGATTAGATTTGATCATTTACTACGAGCGTTATGTAGTTATTCAATCTGGTTTAATGGAAGAACAGGGTATCCAGTATATGGATTTCCTGACTGAGGAAGAGTACTTAGATATTCTTGATAAATTACCTAAAGAAAACCAATACTTAGACGATAAGGATCCTAATAAATTCATCGCCAAAATGGGTGCTGAAGCATTAGAAGATTTATTGAAACGTATTGACTTAGATACTTTATCTTATAACTTACGTCACCAGGCTGCAAACGAGACTTCTCAGCAACGTAAAAACGAAGCATTAAAACGCTTACAGGTTGTTGAAGCTTTCCGTGGTGCAAGAACACGTATTGAGAATAATCCAGAATGGATGATTATCAAAATTGTTCCTGTTATTCCACCAGAATTGCGTCCGTTAGTACCTCTTGAAGGTGGTCGTTTTGCTACTTCAGATTTGAATGATCTGTACCGTCGGGTGATTATCCGTAACAACCGTTTAAAGCGTTTGATCGAGATTAAAGCACCAGAGGTTATTTTACGTAACGAGAAACGTATGTTACAGGAAGCTGTAGATTCGTTATTCGATAACTCACGTAAAGTAAATGCGGTAAAAACTGAAGGTAACCGTGCTTTGAAATCTCTTTCAGATATTCTGAAAGGTAAACAAGGTCGTTTCCGTCAAAACTTATTGGGTAAACGTGTGGATTATTCTGCGCGTTCGGTAATTGTTGTAGGTCCAAACCTTAAATTACACGAATGTGGTTTACCTAAAGATATGGCTGCTGAGCTATTCAAACCGTTTATCATTCGTAAGATGATCGAACGTGGAATTGTGAAAACAGTTAAATCTGCAAAGAAAATTGTTGACAGAAAAGATCCGTTAGTTTGGGATATTCTTGAAAACGTTTTAAAAGGACACCCTGTATTACTGAATCGTGCACCTACGCTGCACAGATTGGGTATCCAGTCTTTCCAGCCTAAATTGGTGGAAGGAAAAGCAATCCAGTTACACCCGTTAGTGTGTACTGCATTCAACGCCGATTTTGACGGTGACCAGATGGCTGTGCATTTACCTTTAGGTCATGCTGCGATTTTGGAAGCCCAGGTATTGATGTTAGCTGCACACAACATTCTGAATCCTGCAAACGGTACTCCGATTACTGTACCTTCTCAGGATATGGTTTTGGGTCTTTATTATATTACTAAAGGCCGTAGAACTGATGCTCAGCGTGTTGTTAACGGACAGGATTTCTCATTCTATTCTCCGGAAGAAGTTATCATTGCTTACAATGAGAAACGTATCGATCTTCACGCATTTATCAAAGTAAAGGTAAATGTTAAAGACGCTGATGGAAATATCGTTAATAAATTAACTGAAACTACAGTTGGTCGTGTACTGTTTAATCAAATGGTTCCGGCAGAAGTAGGATATATCAATGAATTGCTGACTAAAAAATCACTGAGAGATATTATCGGTGATGTAGTTAAGGTTACTGGTATGGCTCGTGCATCAAGATTCCTTGATGATATTAAAGAGTTAGGTTTCCAAATGGCATTCAGAGGTGGACTATCGTTTAACTTACAGGATGTGAACATCCCTGCAGAAAAACAAGTTCTTTTAGAACAGGCTTCTGCTGAAGTTGAAGAGGTAAGGAATAACTATAACATGGGATTCATTACCAACAACGAGCGTTACAATCAGATTATCGATATCTGGACTCGTATCAACAACCGTTTAACATCATTCGTGATGACTCAGTTATCCAGCGATAACCAAGGATTTAACTCGGTATATATGATGCTTGACTCTGGAGCACGTGGATCTAAAGAGCAGATTCGTCAGCTTTGCGGAATGCGTGGTCTGATGGCAAAACCTCAGAAATCAGGTTCAGGTGGTGAAATTATTGAGAATCCGATTCTTTCGAACTTTAAAGAAGGACTATCAGTATTAGAATACTTTATCTCTACCCACGGTGCGCGTAAAGGTTTGGCGGATACAGCGTTAAAAACTGCAGATGCTGGTTACCTGACCCGTCGTTTACATGACGTTGCTCAGGATATGATCGTGAACGCTGCTGATTGTGGTACTTTAAGAGGTATGTATACTACTGCGTTGAAAGATAACGAAGATATCGTTGAACCATTATATGACAGAATTTTAGGTCGTATTTCACTTCATGATGTATTTAATCCTCTGGATGGTGCATTATTGGTAAGTGCTGGTCAGGATATTGACGAAGATATCGCAAAAGCAATCGATGAGTCTCCTTTAGAAGGCGTGGAAATACGTTCAGTATTGACATGTGAAAATAAAAGAGGTGTTTGTGCGCTTTGTTACGGACGTAACCTTGCAACTGGTAAACGTGTTCAACGTGGTGAAGCTGTCGGCGTAATTGCTGCACAGTCTATCGGTGAGCCGGGTACACAGTTAACATTACGTACGTTTCACGTGGGTGGTACCGCATCGAACATTGCTGCTGAATCTCAGATCAATGCGAAGTTTGATGGTATCATAGAATTCGAAAACGTTCGTACTGTAGCAAATGATACAGGTGAGCAAGGTGTGAAACAAATTGTTTTAGGCCGTTCAGGTGAATTCAAAATCGTAGAAAAAGGTACTGGTAAAGTTATCATGACTAATAATATCCCTTACGGTTCATTCTTATATGTTGAAGAAGGAGCTGAAATTAAAAAAGGAGATAAGATTTGTTCATGGGATCCGTATAACGCGGTTATTATCTCAGAGTTTGCCGGTAAAATCGAATTTGACGCAATTATTGAAGGTGTTACCTTCCGTGAAGAGTCAGATGAGCAAACCGGTCACCGTGAGAAAGTAATTATCGATACACGTGATAAAACTAAAAATCCATCAGTAAGAGTATTAGATAAAAAAGGTGAATTAATCAGACAGTATAACATTCCTGTTGGTGCTCACGTTTCTATCGATGATGGAGAAGCAGTTAAAACTGGTCAGATCTTAGTTAAAATCCCTCGTGCTACAGGAAAAACAAGAGATATTACGGGTGGTTTACCACGTGTAACTGAATTGTTCGAAGCACGTAACCCTTCTAACCCGGCTGTAGTAACCGAGATTGATGGTGTTGTAACTTTAGGTGGTGTGAAACGTGGTAATCGTGAGATGACTATCGAATCAAAAGATGGTGAGATCAAGAAATATCTGGTACCATTATCTAAACACATCCTGGTTCAGGACAATGACTTCGTGAAAGCTGGTATGCCATTATCGGACGGATCGATTTCTCCTGCGGATATTTTAGCAATTAAAGGTCCTGCGGCTGTACAAGAATACTTAGTGAATGGTATCCAGGAGGTTTACCGTTTACAAGGTGTAAAAATCAATGATAAACACTTTGAGGTTATTGTACACCAGATGATGCAGAAAGTTCATATTGAAGATCCGGGAGATACTACATTCTTAGAAAATAACTCTGTAGATCGTTGGGACTTCATGATTGAAAACGATGATATCTATGACAAGAAAGTTGTTATTGATGCTGGTGATTCAAATACTGTTAAACCAGGTCAGATTCTTTCTCTGCGTAAATTAAGAGACGAAAATTCTCAGTTAAAACGTAAAGATTTGAAACAGATCGAAGTTCGTGATGCAAGATCAGCAACTGCTAGTTCTGTATTACAAGGTATTACACGTGCATCATTAGGTACGAAATCATTCATCTCTGCAGCTTCCTTCCAGGAAACTACAAAAGTATTAAACGAAGCTGCAATTGCGGGTAAACGTGATAACATGCTTGGATTGAAAGAAAACGTAATCGTTGGTCACTTGATTCCTTCAGGTACTGGTGTACGCGGATACGAACGTATTATCGTTGGTTCACAAGATGAGTATGACAAATTATTAGCTTCGAAACAAGAAGAAGAAATTGAAGCGTAATTTAAATAGTTAATTTTTTTTAATCCCTCCTGAGCAATCAGGGGGGATTTTTTTTGCTTGTTTTTTAGCTGTACAGATCTGATATTACCAGGGACCCGGTAATAAAATATATTTGATTAGGCTACCACCCTAATCATTTAAAAAAGTAGTTTTGTGTTATGGAAAACGAAAACAACGACAATCAAATTAATATTGAACTTTCTGAAGAAGTAGCAGAAGGTATATTTTCAAACCTTGCAATTATTACCCATTCCAATACGGAGTTTGTACTGGATTTTATCAGAGTAATGCCAGGAGTGCCAAAGGCGAAGGTAAAATCAAGAATTATCCTGACCCCGGAGCATGCTAAAAGATTAATGATAGCTATGCAGGATAATATAGAAAAGTTTGAAGCAATTAATGGCAGAATTAAAACTCAGGAAGAACCATCAGGGTTCCCAATGAATTTTGGCGGGCCAACAGCGCAGGCTTAATCTTTTATAACATCTATCCAAAGAATCCCCATATAAATTTTGTCCGGAGCCGGATACAATTTATATGGTCGATTCTGAATGACAAAGATCAGCCGGACTGATTAGAAGTCTTATTGGACTGATGAAGCTATCCTCCTATGCTGCCCAATTCTGTTTATTTCGATTGGTGTGCTGCTGCAACGCTCGTTTCGAGAAAATTAATGACCTCGATAGATTGATCAGGAGTGAACCAATGGATTTGTTCATCTCTTCTAAACCAGGTTAACTGACGTTTTGCAAAACGGCGTGTATTCTGTTTAATCTTTTCAACTGCTTCCTCATAAGTGATTGTACCATCCATATAGTCAAAAAGCTCTGCATAACCGACAGTTTTCAAGGCATTGAGTGCTCTGTAATCCTGCAGCGATTTTACCTCTTCTAATAAACCTTCCTGTAACATGAGGTCTACTCTGTGATTAATCCGCCCATAAAGCAGCGGTCTCTCCATGTTCAACCCAATTTTTATAATATCAAAGGGCCTTTGTTTTTTACTGTTTGTGAGGAAAGAAGAAACCTTTTTTCCTGTAGACAGGAAAAACTCCAGTCCGCGGATAAGGCGTTGTGTATTTGCCTGGTCTACTTTGGCATAATACTCCGGATCTGCAGCTTCAAGCTGCCTTTTAATTGGTTCCAGTCCTTCTGCCTCAAATAAAGCATTCAGCTGATTTCTGATCTCCATATCCGTATCAGGTAATTCATCAAGGCCTTTGGTTACAGCATCCAGGTATAAACCAGATCCGCCAACCATAATAGCCAGGTCATTCCTTGTAAATATTTCATCTAGAATCTCAAGGGCTTGTTTCTCGAAATCTCCGGTACTAAAAAAAGTATGAATAGAATGGGAATCAATAAAATGATGCTTAGCTGCAGCAAGTTCATGCGCGTGAGGCTTCGCTGTCCCGATAGACATCTCTTTGAAAAACTGTCTGGAATCGGCAGAGATGATTTCTGTTTTGAAATGCCGGGCCAGCGTAATAGCTAAAGCTGTTTTACCTATCGCCGTTGGCCCCGCAATTACAATTAATGTTTTATTTTTTGCCATTATATGGCTTAATAGTCTTCTTTGCTATCATATTCGTCTTCATGGTAATCCTCATCCTCAGAGAAATCATCTGCATCTGAGTCATCGTCATCAGCATCTTCACTTTTTTCTGATGTCGTGATACCTCTGCCATCCATAGCTTCAATTTCTTCCGTATCCTCAGGTACAAAATCCATTTCGTTCAGGAAGTCGAAATCATTTGAAATCGGGTTATTTGTTACTACTTCGGTTGGAATATTGTTTGCATCAAAAATCTTAGGTGCTTCACCAATACTTTTGAAAAGCACAGGATATTCTATATTAGGATCTGTCTGCAAAATAATCTTGATCAGCTCTACATGGAATTCATAGGGACGGTCAAAATTGTATATATAGTAGAATTTTTGGTGTGGATCTTCAATAAAAGCACTCAGTTTTGCCTTCTCCATTAAAGCTACGCCACGATCAACCTTCTTTTGAGTAGGTAAATAGGCGATTTCATCCCCTTTGATCCAGTGATCAGAGCTTACATAAAAAGAAGAAGATTTTTCAGCGTTATAACCTGTTGTGCGGTGCAGTGCTTTATGTAAATCTTCAAAAGTTTGTGTTGATTTGATATCGATCTCTCTGATTACTTCATCGTAATCGTCAAAACTAAGTCTGAATCTGTAAATTGCCATTTGAGCTTTATTTCTAATAGTATAAAATTATAAAATAAAATATAGTTTTCATTTGAATATATTTTATTTTACGAGATATGACGACACTATGAACTGTAATCCTGATAATTACAGCTATAGTGGTAACATTATTTATTTGGTTTTTTCTGTAACAGGTGTAAGTCCAAATTCTTTTCCTTTACGCAGCATAAATGCTAACGCTTCATCGGGTGAATTTGTTATTTCGCCTTCCAGAATTGCTTCACGAATTGCATTTTTTATCATGCCCACTTCTTTACCGGCAGCAAGGCCGAATACTTCCATGATGTCATTTCCTGAAACAGGAGGTTGCCAGTTTCTAATTTTGTCCCGCTCTTCAACATCTTTCAGCTTTTGTTTAACCAGCTCAAAGTTATTGCGGTATTTTTTTATTTTATATTCGTTTTTCGTAGTGACATCTGCATTGCAAAGTAACATCAGGCTTTCAATATCTTCGCCCGCATCAAACAGAACACGTCTTACCGCCGAATCTGTAACTACTTCCTGGGCAAGAACAATAGGTCGTAAATGCAGCTGAACAAGCTTCTGAACAAATTTCATCTTCTCATTCAATGGAAGTTTCAGCTGTGCAAAAATATGAGGAACCATTCTTGCCCCTTTATCCTCATGTCCATGAAAAGTCCAGCCATGATTTTCTTCAAAACGTTTGGTTGGTGGTTTCGCTATGTCATGAAGAATTGCTGCCCAGCGCAGCCAGAGATCCTCTGTAACTTCACAAATATTGTCCAGTACCTGTAAGGTATGATAAAAATTGTCTTTATGTCCTTTTCCATTGATCACCTCTACACCAAACAGATTAGCCATCTGCGGGAAGATGATATGAAGCAGACCAGTATCAAAAAGATATTTGAACCCTATAGAAGGAACAGGCGAAAGAATAATTTTATTCAGTTCATCTGTAATTCTTTCTTTAGAAACAATGCTGATTCTTTCTTTTTGTTTGGCTATTGCAGCCAATGCCTGAGCGTCAATGCTGAAATTCAGCTGAGTCGCAAAGCGGATGGCACGCATCATGCGCAAAGGGTCATCAGAAAAAGTAATTTCGGCATCCAGTGGCGTGCGGATCAATTTATTATTTAAATCTTCTACACCACCAAAAGGATCAACCAACTGACCAAAATTCTCTTTATTAAGTGAAATTGCCAAAGCGTTGATCGTAAAATCCCTTCTGAGCTGATCATCTTTAATAGTCCCGTTTTCTACGATAGGCTTGCGGGAATCGGCACGGTAAGACTCTTTTCTTGCCCCAACGAATTCAAGCTCAAGATCACGGTACTTTAACATAGCCGTACCAAAATTCTTAAAAACAGCAACTTTGCTCTTTAAATGTTTTCCGGCAAGTTCAGCAAATTCAATCCCATTCCCTAAAACGACTACATCAATATCCTTTGATGGTCTTTTCAGAAAAATATCCCGTACGTATCCACCAATCACATAGGCTTCGATATGATTTTCATCGGCAATGCCAGCCAGCACCTTAAAGACAGGATGTTCTAGATTTTTTTTCAAAATTATATATTGTTTTGAGCCTATAGGCCCAATGTTGATTTCAATGAGACTGCAAAAATAGCAAAACTTACTTTCTAATGAAGGAAAATTGACCAGATGGACTTAATTTCATGATGGTCGATGACTTCTTTTTGATTTTAAGTTCTTGCTCCCAGTCCACTACATAGTCTACTGCTGACTTAATCTCTTCGTCGATTTCGTCAAAAAAAGCAGGAGTCGGCTGTCCGGAAATGTTTGCGGAAGTAGAGACAACCGGTTTTCTGAAACGTTGTAGTAATTGCTGGACGAAATCATGTTTAATGACCCTTATGCCCACACTACCATCTGCATTGATTACATTTTTAGCCAGGTTTTTTGCTCCTGAAAAAATGATGGTTAAAGGATGCTCAGCATATTCAATCAAATCGTAAGCTACCTCAGGTACTTCATCAATATAACTTTGTATTTTCGAATCATTATCTAGCAGAATAATAAAACTTTTGTCAGATGAGCGGCCTTTGATTGCGTTAATTTTTTCGACTGCTTCTTCGTTTGTAGCGTCACAACCAATACCCCAGACTGTATCAGTAGGATAAAGAATTACACCCCCATTTTTCAAGACCGTTAAAGCCTTGTCAATTTCCGTTTTTAGCATGGTGTAAATTTATTAAATAATCTTGTTATTCAAGCAGGATCTTAAGCCGGCAGGATCATGTTCCTGTAAGAATTCATCAGTTGACTGGCTAATACCGGGGTATTGAATTTTTGCGCAAAGCTTAATCCTCCCTCTTTCATCCGTTCAGCCAGGTCGGGATCCGCTAAAATAGTATTCACTGCTTTGGCCAGTGCAGTAAAATCATGAGGATCTACATACAGGCTATAAGGGCCGCCAGCCTCTTCCAGGCAGGAACCTGTGGCAGAAACAACTGGTATTTTACCATAAAGTGCTTCAATTACCGGGATACCAAATCCTTCGTAAAAAGAAGGATAAACAAATACTGTGGCTAACTGATAAATAGAAGGGAGGTCGGAGAATGGAATATCTTTCAGAAAGATTACCCTTTCTTCGAGGCCCAGGCGCTGAATTTCGGCCATTACTTTTTGTGCATAGGGCTGCT
This sequence comes from Pedobacter cryoconitis, assembly GCF_014200605.1. Taxonomy (GTDB): domain Bacteria; phylum Bacteroidota; class Bacteroidia; order Sphingobacteriales; family Sphingobacteriaceae; genus Pedobacter; species Pedobacter cryoconitis_B. The sequence continues at coordinate 984,009 of NZ_JACHCE010000002.1, forward strand.
TTTTACCTACTACAACCAGTTTATAGGCAGGATCGATAGCAGGCAGCGCCCGCACCACAGCCAACAGATTTTTTCGGGGTTCAATAGTCCCTACATTAAGCAGGTACTTCTGTGGCAAACTGTACTTTTCACGTATCTTCTCTTTAAAATCCTGTGGGATCAGCTGTTTAAATGAATCATCACAGGTCTGATAGAGCACTTCTATTTTTGAAGGGTCAATATGATAATATTTAATAATATCATTTTTTGTCTGTTCGCTGATTGCGATAATATGATCTGCATGCCGACAGGCATATTTACTTTTAAAATTGTAAATCGTACGGTCTATGAATTTATAGTACTGCGGGTAACGCAAAAAAATAAGATCATGCATAGTAACCATAGTCTGAATAGAAGAAGGCATCCCTATTGGGATTTCGTTACTCAAACCGTGATAGATAGTAATATTGTCTTGCTTTAACTGCTTTTTGATACCGAAACTTCTCCATAACAAAGAAGATTTCCGGGGAAGCATAAGATGGATATTCTCCTTTTTGAAAAAAGAAGAAATCTGCCCGTGACTTTTGACCTTCGGGCTGTAAACAAAGTATTGGTTTTGAGGAAAAAATTCTGATAACTGTAAAACAAGAGATCTGCTGTAATTACCTAAACCAGTCAGGTTATTGGCAGCCCTTTTTCCGTCAAAACCAATATTCATTAAACTGCTACGTTATTTTCTCTTAATGCATCATTAAGTGAAGTCTTTTTATCTGTAGACTCTTTACGTTTTCCGATGATCAGTGCACATGGAACCTGGTAATCACCTGCAGGGAATTTTTTAGTATAACTTCCTGGGATCACTACTGATCTTGCAGGCACGATACCCTTATATTCAACAGGAGTACTTCCCGTAACGTCAATAATTTTAGTAGAAGCAGTCAATACAACGTTTGCGCCTAAAACAGCCTCACGTTCTACGCGTACACCTTCCACAACAATAGCTCTTGAACCTAAGAAACAATTGTCTTCAATGATAACCGGAGCAGCTTGAATCGGCTCTAAAACGCCACCAATACCAACACCACCACTTAAATGTACATGTTTTCCGATTTGTGCACATGAACCTACAGTAGCCCAGGTATCCACCATTGTACCTTCATCAATATAAGCACCGATGTTCACATAAGAAGGCATTAAGATTACCCCTTTAGATAAGTATGCTCCATAACGTGCACTTGCACCAGGAACAACTCTTACACCCAGTTCTTTATAATTGGTCTTCAATTTCATTTTATCATGAAATACAAAAGGGCCAACTTCAATTTCTTTCATTTCTCTGATAGGGAAGTAAAGAATAACAGCTTTCTTTATCCACTCATTGATTCCCCAAGAATTTAGAATTGGTTCAGCAACACGGATTTCTCCTTTATCAAGCTGCATGACTACAGTCTCGATCGCTTCACAATATTCAGTATATTCTAATAAAGTTCTGTCTTCCCAGGCAGCCTCTATTAACTTTTTCAACTCTTTAATCATTATCAATTTTATTTTTTCACAAAATAAATCAATTTTATGTATTGCGCGATCTTTTACTTGTGTATTTTTGATTTTTTATGGCAGAGCAGGAAAAATTAAGGATAGATAAATACTTGTGGGCAATAAGATTGTTTAAAACAAGAACTTTAGCAACTGAAGCGTGTAAAGCCGGCCGTGTTAAATTTAACGGTCAGAATGTGAAAGCTTCTGTAGTAGTAAAACCCGGAGATGTTTACCAGGTTTCCAAAGGGATCGAGAAAAAAGTAATCGAAGTAGTTGAGCTTTTGTATACCAGGGTAGAATCTAAGATTGCGGTTACAAAATATAAAGATATTACCCCGCTGGAAGAAACCCAGGGCTATAAATCAATGTTCCATTCTCCGGTATTGATCCGGGACAGAGGAGCCGGCAGGCCTACTAAAAGAGACCGCAGGGAGATTGACGATTTAACAGGCAGTCTGTTTGATGACGATAAAAAAGAAGAATAAGCATAAAAAAGCCCCCAAATAGTGTCTAACTTTTTGGGGGCAGTGCAATTCCGGGGCTTTTTTATGAGCTGTAGCAGCTTATTTTTTGTCAGCTTTGTAACCGTCATTAAGACCGGTAATTACTTCACTTGTCACATCCAGAGAAGGATCAGCGAATAAAATTGCACTGTTACCTTTCTGGTAAGTCAATACCATTTTATAGCCTTTACCTTTAGCATAGATTTTCAGGTAGTCAGCAATTTTGTTGTACAATTTTTCTTGTTCAGCACCTTGCTCATTTTGCAATGCTGCACCAGCATTTTGCTGATAAGCCTGTAATTCCTGTTGTTTACGTGCTAATCTTTGTTCAGTAGTCGCTCTCTGGTCAGCAGGTAAAGTATTTTGAGTTTGCTGATATTGAGCAACCTCACGCTGGAAAGCTTGTTGTTTAGCAGCAAGATCAGTTTGAGCAGCTTTAGATTTAGCATCTAATTTAACCTTAAGATCTTTGAAGTACTGGTACTTGGTTAATAAAGAATCCGAATTTACATAAACGATAGGCTCGTTAGCTTTAACTGGAGTTGCAGCAGCGTCAGTTTTTACCGCAGTATCAGTCGCAGCTTTATTGTCTTTATTCTGGCAGGATGCCATTACTGAAACTAATGCTACAGCGGTAGCCAGTGTGCTTAGTTTGAAGGATGTTCTGTTCATTTATGCGCTTATTATTTTTTGTGGGTTTTAATTCTTTTTCAGTTATCGTACCCTTTTCTGCTTTAAAAGAATGGGAGAAATTTTAGCAAATATAAAATTTCCAATTTAGTATCCTAAATAACTTGTTTTTTTTGGGTCACTAATGCACTTTTTTGCTCAAATAGTTATCCACATTTGCCTTTAATTGGCCATAATTGGTTATTTTTGAATCTTATTTTTTATTAACATTTATGAGCGAAGAAAAAGATTCAAAGTCAAATTATTCGGCAGATAATATACAGGTATTAGAAGGTTTAGAAGCGGTGCGTAAGCGCCCTTCAATGTATATAGGTGATACGGGTGTTAAAGGATTACACCATTTGGTTTATGAAGTCGTGGATAACTCCATTGACGAGGCTTTAGCCGGACATGCCAATACGATTACGGTAAATATCCTTAAAGATAATTCAATCAGGGTTGAAGATAACGGTCGTGGTATTCCTACCGGGATCATGCAAAAAGAACAAAAATCGGCACTTGAGGTTGTAATGACCGTACTGCATGCCGGTGGTAAGTTCGATAAAGATACTTATAAAGTTTCCGGAGGATTGCACGGGGTAGGGGTAAGTTGCGTGAACGCACTATCTACACACCTGAAAGCAGAAGTTCACCGTGAAGGTAAAATCTGGGTACAGGAGTACCGTGAAGGTAAACCACAGTATGATGTGAAAACTGTTGGGGAAACTGAAAAAAGAGGTACTGTGATCACTTTTACCCCTGATGACAAGATCTTTACCCAGACTACAGAATATCGTTACGATACATTGGCTTCCCGTCTAAGAGAGTTATCTTTCTTAAATAAAGGAATCAGTCTGACCCTTACAGACGAACGTGAAGTAGATGATCAGGGCAATTTCCTGACTGAGCTTTTCCTTTCTGAAGGTGGTTTAAAAGAGTTTGTTCAGTTTTTAGATGGAGGTCGTCCTTCGTTAATTGCTGAGCCTATTTATGTAGAGGGAATCAAAAATGGTATTCCGGTAGAGCTTGCTTTGCAATACAATGACAGTTATGCTGAAAATGTACACTCTTATGTAAATAATATCAATACACATGAAGGTGGTACACACATTGCCGGTTTCAGAAGAGGTTTAACCCGTACTTTGAAAGCTTATGCTGATAAATCAGGTTTACTTAAAAACGTTAAATTTGAAATTACAGGTGATGACTTTCGTGAAGGTCTTACTGCAGTAATTTCAGTAAAAGTACAGGAGCCGCAATTTGAAGGGCAGACCAAAACCAAATTAGGTAATACTGAGGTTATGGGAGCTGTAGATATTGCTGTTGGTGAAGCATTAGGTATTTATCTGGAAGAATATCCAAGAGAAGCCAAAATGATTGTCAACAAGGTTATTCTTGCGGCAACAGCACGTGCAGCAGCACGTAAAGCACGTGAGATGGTTCAGCGTAAGAGTGTAATGGGCGGATCTGGCTTGCCAGGTAAATTAGCCGATTGCTCGGACAGTGATCCTGAAAAATGTGAATTATACCTTGTCGAGGGAGATTCGGCGGGTGGAACGGCAAAACAAGGCCGTGACCGTAATTTCCAGGCTATTCTTCCGCTTAAAGGTAAAATCCTGAACGTGGAAAAAGCAATGGAGCATAAAATCTACGAAAACGACGAGATCAAGAATATGTTTACTGCCCTTGGGGTAAGTATTGGTACTCCTGAAGATGATAAAGCATTAAACCTGACTAAACTTCGCTACCATAAGATTGTCATCATGACGGATGCGGATATTGACGGATCACACATTACTACGCTGATCCTTACCTTCTTCTTCAGATACATGAAAGCATTAATCGAAGCTGGTTACGTTTATATTGCAGCGCCGCCACTTTACCTGGTTAAAAAAGGAAAAGAGCAGGAATATTGCTGGAATGATATTCAGCGTGATGCAGCAGTACAGCGCTTAAAAGGACAAGGTAAAGAAGAAAGTGTTCACATTCAACGTTACAAAGGTTTGGGTGAGATGAACGCAGAACAACTTTGGGATACTACTTTAAATCCGGCTAACCGTACGTTAATGCAGGCTACAATTGAAAACGCTGCTGAGTGTGATCATACTTTCTCTATGTTAATGGGAGATGAAGTAGCACCAAGAAGAGAGTTTATAGAAAGAAACGCGAAATACGCGAAGATTGACGCTTAAGCATTAAGCTTTAATCGCATAAAAAAGGAGATGTCTGTAAAAAGACACCTCCTTTTTTCATAAAATATAAGCCAATCAATTCCCTTATACTATAAGATATAATAGGTTTTGGAATTATGCACAGGCTCCATTGCCATTTTGTCTTCCTGGTAATGTGCATCATTTAACATCTGAGATAAATCACGTTCTATTGTTCTCGAAATGGTCGTTGTAGGCGTATCAGTAGGTTTATTCTCAAAAGGGTCTTGCAGATGAATAGCCATTTTCTCAATTAACAGGAATGCAGCTGCAATAGCAATTACTACAGGCACTTCGATATAACCAAAAAACTCAATCAGTCCGAAAGGCAGCATAATAATAAACAGGTAAATCGTCATATTAATATACTTACTATAAGTCACCGGGAACACCGTATTTTTAATCCTTTCAGAACCACCCATACGGTCACACAGATTAGACAAAGTTCTATCGATTTCTACCTGCTGATAAGTATTAATCCAGCCTTCTTTAACCGCCATTTTGATATCCCTTGCATGTAATTCTAAAATAGACATCGGGATGTTTTTATAACGGCTGATAAAATCAAGTTCCTCAGGTTTCATAAACTTATCCAGTCCGAGTACCGGGCTGGTATTTCTCAGCGACTGACTTAAACCATGGGCCCAGGCAATCTGTCTTTTTACAAAACGCTCTTTAAATAACTGGATCTCTGCAGAATAATAAGGGTCATCAATAAAATACAGGATCTGTCTGGTCAGAGATCTTGAATCATTGACAATTGCACCCCATAGGATACGTGCTTCCCACCAGCGGTCATAAGCCTGGTTAGAGCGGAACGCTAATAAAAGGGAGATCACAGTTCCTAAAAGTGCAGGAACAGCAATTGGAATAGAAATTCTGGTAAAATGAAAGTTTTCATAAAGGACTACGATACCAACGGCATACACAGAAACTAAAATCAGATCTTTATAGATTTTGCCAAATATATAACTAAGCGGGACATTCTTCTTTAATAACATAATAGATGTTTTAAAATTAATAACTAGACAAGCTGGGCTGTTTCCTGCTCCAGAGCGATCTTTTTGTTGGTTTTAACCGATGGTTCATCCTGAACGACATCAATTACCGGGATACCCGATTTATTCAAAAAAACATCAGGGTTGATGCTGTATTTAGAGATTGGGCGGAAACTATAAGTAACAGGACAGTAAATGAAATCCACCTCATTCGCTTCAGCGAAATTTCTGAAGGCAGCCATTGTACTCCCATAGAAATATTCAATTCCTACAGCACTTACTTTTTCTGCATACTTTTTTTTGAAGTCGTAACATGCCTTATGAAAAGATTCTGGAATCTGTCCATACTCGGTACTTCGGCGGGAGAGCATTAATAAATCAGAGATAGAATCAGTTAGCTTATAAGCATGAAAGAAAATAATCTTAACCGGTTCGCTTTTAAAATTCTTTAAAATATCCTCTGTTAGATAGACCGATGTTTCGTTGAAATCTGTAGGAATTAAAATGGTTTTCATATTGTATCTTGATTAGTTAATGATACAATAGTACAGGCCGTACATTACAGCCACATAAGAGTGAGATTAGAGCGGGATTAGAATTGTAAGTAAGCCCGATAAATGGGGCTTAAAAGCTGAATTATTGAAAACCAGTGGCTTAATTAAAGAGCGCGGGGCAGTAGAATACTCATTTCAGTTCCTGATTCCTGAACTGTTTTAATTGCAATACTGCCTTTGTGCAGTCGGATAATATTTAAAGATAAAGGAAGACCTACCCCATAGCCATTATAGCGTGTTGTATTCGACGCACGGAAAAAAGGTTCAAACACATGCTGTAATTCATCCTCAGGAATTCCGATACCCTGATCTTTCACACTAATTACAATATTTGTTCTTGTCACTGACAAACCCAGGTCAACAACCCTGTTGTCAGAATATTTACACGCATTGTTAACAATGTTGGTTACAGCCAATTTAATCAGGTTTAAATTACCATGCAGATTAATGCTTTCCGGATTATCAGGAAGTTTAGAAAGGTCTATCCGGATCTGGTTTTCCGGGTTAACCAGGTCAATAGACTCTTTGACATCCCAGATCAGCTCATCCAGACGGATATCTTCCCAGCGCTGTTTTTCTCCGTCAAAGCCCGATTGTGCTAAACTCAGCAAACTGGTCAGAATGTTTTCAAGTCTTTCCGCCTCCGCTTGAATTGTGGCCAGTGATTTTTGAAATTCGGGGTCCAGATGTCCGGCCCTAAACACTGCCAGTTCAGCTTCCCCGCTGATAATCGTTAAAGGCGTCCTTAATTCATGCGAAGCATTACTGATAAAATTATTCTGCGTTTCAAATGCAGTCTGCAGCCTGTCCAGCATATCATTAAAAGTCTGTGTAATTTCCGCAATCTCATCACTGCCTTTAATTAGCGGCAGGCGCTGATGTAAATTTTCTGCACTGATCCCTTTCGCCTTCTTAATCAATTCCCTGATTGGTTTAAAAGTAAAATCAGAAAACTTTCTTCCCACAAAATAGGATAGGGCTACCGAAAGGAAAAAACCTGCAAACAAGATCTTCTGCAGATCCTTTAGCTCCCTGTAACCATAAGGATCTTTAGCCGAAATAATAACTATATAGCCATTTGGGCCCTGTTTTAAGTATTTACCTGCATAAAATACATTCTCATTTCTATAACGGGCCATCTGACCGGATTCTATGGTTTTATAAAAACTGGAAGGCAGGTGTACCCTTTTATCAAAAGCTATTTTGCTTGCCTTGTCGGCTAAAAAAACCTGTTCCTCCTCTTGTGGAAGACGTTCCAGATATTTTTGACGTGCCTCTCTGTATTCAACTGTGTTTGCTCCGGTAGCCAGTTTAATCTGGCTCGCTATATTTACCCTGGCTTCCAGTCTTTTGTAGAAATCTTCAAAAGCAAACTCATTGGCAAAATACCAGACAAAACCACTTAATAAAGAGATGATAACGGCTGATAGAATAGCAAATAAGAAAGTGATGCGGGTATTTAAATTCATTACATTGATTTTTCTTTTAACAGATAGCCAAGACCAACTACCGTATGGATCAGATTGGTACTAAAACCCTTGTCTATTTTCTTTCTGAGGTAATTGACATAAACATCAACCACATTGGTTCCCATATTAAAATCAATATCCCATACATTCTCAAGGATATCAATTCTGGATAAAGTCTTATTTTTATTCCTGGCAAAAAACTGAAGCAGGCGGTATTCGGTAGCTGTAAGTGTGATTTCCTGATCAGCTCTGGTTACCGTTTTACCAGAAATATTGATTTGTAAATCACCTATGGTAATAATCTCGTCAGCCTGTTGAAAACCAGCATACCTTCTTAACAGAGTACGTATGCGGGCACTAAGCTCAGCAATTTTGAAAGGTTTGACCAGGTAATCATCAGCACCATTGTCCAGTCCGGTCACTATATTTTCAGTACTTCCAAGTGCAGTAAGCATGATAATAGGTGTCTGCGGGTAATTTTTCTTGATTTGTTTACACAAGTCAAGCCCGTTAATTCCCGGAAGCATAATATCAAGAATAATCAGGGCAAAAGAATGTGCGCCAACCATTTCTAAAGCAATAAATCCGTCGGGGGCTATACTTAACTCAAATCCCTCATTGCTTAAACCTCTTTTCAAAACAGACACCACATTCGGCTCGTCCTCAACAATAAGAAGTTTCATAAGCAAATATTTTATTTGAACACAAATTTAAGCAGAATAAGCAAAATTAGCCCGGTTTGGACGAAAATAGAATCTTTAGCTTCTTATAATTGATTTTTGCATGATATTTATGGAATATATCACTCCCTAAAATAGCTACAATCCGCGGGTGCCCCATTAATACATAAGCATCATTTACTGTTTCCAGATCCAGTGCAACCGCAGGATAAGATTTAATAATCAGCTTACCGATTTTTAGTTTTGGGATTACAGCCTGTATCGTGCTCGAAGTGGTAAACAGCGTAGTCGCATTTGCATCTTCGGGAATCATGATATCGTCGCTGTTCTGCTCAATAAAAGTTTTATTAAATACAGATCTCGAAGCTCCTGTATCTACAACCGCCCAGTGTTTAGTGCCAAAAACAACGATTTCCACCAATAAGTGGAAACCGTCATCATTTAAATTTATTAAAGTAAGAGGTACTGTGATTGTCCGCATTAAATCAGCTTCATATCTTTCAGTACATTATTCATTGCCCTTACTGCATCAGCGCTCTTATTGAAAGCCGCTTGCTCCTGTTCATTCAATTTATAATCTATAATTTGTTCCCAGCCATTACGGCCTACAATTACAGGAACACCCAGGCAGATATCCGACTGGCCATATTCGCCATCAAGGGCTACACAGCAGGTAAATAATTTTTTCTCATCGCGTACAATGCTCTCCACTAAAGCGGCGCCGGCAGCACCAGGTGCATACCATGCCGAAGTACCCAGTAAACCAGTTAAGGTCGCTCCACCCACCATGGTATCAGCAGCAACTTTAGCCAGTACCTCAGCAGATAAAAGGTTCGTCACAGGTAAACTCTGGTAAGTTGCGTAACGTGTTAATGGAATCATCGTTGTATCGCCATGTCCGCCAATAACGAATCCCTGTAAATCATTTGAATTACAATTTAATGCAACGCTCAGGTAATATTTAAATCTTGCGCTGTCCAATGTACCACCCATACCAATGATTCTGTTTTTAGGCAGTCCCAGTGATTTAAGCGACAAATAAGTCATCGTATCCATTGGATTACTGATCACGATAATAATCGCATCAGGAGAGAACTTCAATATATTTTCGGCAACACCTTTAACAATACCAGCATTGATACCAATCAGCTCTTCGCGGGTCATTCCCGGTTTACGCGGAAGGCCAGAGGTAATTACAGCTACTGCAGAGCCTGCAGTCTGGCTGTAGTCATTAGTCACACCAGTAATTTTAGTATTAAAACCCAATAATGCGGCAGTCTGCATCATATCAATAGCTTTACCTTCAGCAAAACCTTCTTTAATATCTAATAAAACTAACTCTTCTGCTAATTCTTTTCTAGCAATATTATCTGCACAAGTAGCACCAACTGCTCCTGCACCAACAACTGTTATCTTCATGGATTCAATTTTTAAATTGTAATAAAATCTTCATTAGATCTTCCTGCCCAAGTTATAAAATTTAAGGCATTATTAGAAAATTTCGACATATTCTTAGCTAAAGTTTAAAATTGCTTTTTAAAACTTTATCAGACCTTCGTGGTTTTATGAGAAAGAATTTACATTTGCTTAACGTCTGCTTAGGTTTGTAAATTGACTTTGATCAATATACCTGAACAGATATTCTTACCATATTAAAATGAGGGAGCGCTATGTTAGAGAATAAACCTGTTGAAAAAGTTGATATAATGTCTTACGCAGGTAAATGGTATTCACTATATTCCATACCCACCTTTATGGACAAACACTGGGTGGAAACCACAGAAACCTATGTGATACATCCTGATGGTTATTATGCGGTTTTCACTACTTATAAATTACCTGCAGAAGAGGAGACCAAATACGTAAGATCAAAACTTATTGTGGTTCGCGGTACCAGTAATGCACAGCTTAAAGCACAGTTTGTCTGGCCCTTAAAAGTCGATTACTGGGTAATAGAGCTGGCCGAAGATTACTCTTATGTAGTAGTTGGGCATCCTAAGCATAAACATCTTTCCATTATGTCGCGCAAGCCTGTGTTACCGGAAACTCTGCTTGAAGAAATTCTGGGCCGCTGTGAAGAAAAAGGTTATGATATCTCAAAGCTTGTCTCACAGGAACATAAAGCTACAGTTCAAAAAGGAGAGATACATTCTTCCTGAAATTTATGATTTCTTAGCGGTAAGAATTTAGAAAGCTTCTTAAAAATCCGTAATTTTGTACCTCCCTTTGTCTGAGGAATTAAATTGGCAGCACAGGGCTTCATAATTACCCTTCTATGTATTTAATTTTTGATACCGAAACTACAGGTTTACCTGGCAATTACAATGCACCCGTATCCGATACGAACAATTGGCCAAGGTGTATTCAGATTGCCTGGCAGTTACATGATGCAATGGGAAATCTGGTTGAACATCAGGACTATCTGGTCAAACCGGATGGATTTAACATCCCATATGATGCAGAGCGTATACACGGTATTTCAACAGAATTAGCTACAGAGCAAGGTATTGAACTTGGGGAAGTTCTGGAGAAATTTAATATAGCCCTTTCCAAAGCAAAATTTGTAGTAGGACAGAATATTGGCTTCGACGTCAATATTATGGGATCTGAGTTTTACCGGATGGGTGTAGAAAGCCCTATGGCTCAAATGCCCGTTCTGGACACCTGTACAGAAGTCACTGCTAATTTATTAAAGATTCCGGGCGGCAGAGGGGGCAGGTTTAAATTGCCAACACTGACCGAATTACATAATTATCTGTTTGGAGTACCTTTTGCCGAAGCGCACAATGCAACGGCCGATGTTGAAGCAACCACTCGCTGTTTCCTTCAATTGGTTAAAATGGAGGTTTTTACGCCCGAGCAGCTTCAGGCCGATCAGGATTATATCCGTTCATTTATTGCCGTTCAGCCAGCCGTTATTCCAAGTGCTGGTATTCAGCATATTAACCTTAAAGCAGCTTCTGATGAAATCAGGAAAAGACAGGAAAAGGCTGAGGGGCCGGGAGTATCCAGACAAACTTTAAAAGACAACCAGCAAGAACTTAAGGACGCCACTTTTGTCCATCTGCATAACCATACGCAGTTTTCAGTCTTGCAGTCTACCATTAATATTCCGGGTTTAATTGCTGCGGCAGCGGCCGATAAAATGCCTGCGGTAGCGATGACAGACCATGCCAATATGATGGGGGCCTTTCATTTTGTGAACCAGGTACTCAACCATAACAAAGGCGTTGAAGCAAAAAATGCGGCTGCTATAGAGAAAGGCGAAGTGCCCACAGAAGTTCCGATCACCCCAATTGTAGGCTGTGAATTTTTTGTCTGTGAAAACCACCTGGATAAATCCCGTAAAGACAACGGTTATCAGATGGTACTGCTGGCCAAAAATAAAACAGGTTATCATAACCTGGCAAAAATGTCTTCAGTTGCCTATACCAAAGGATTTTATTACGTTCCAAGGATTGACCGGAATGTGATTGAGCAATACAAAGAAGATATTATTGTCCTTTCCGGAAACCTTTATGGTGAAATAGCCAGTAAGATTCTGAATATGGGTGAAAACCAGGCAGAAGAGGCGCTGATCTGGTGGAAATCATTATTCGGTTCTGATTTCTATATGGAGATTATGCGTCACAGTCAGGACGACGAAAACGTAGTCAATAAGACACTTGTTTCTTTAGCTCAAAAGCATGAAATTAAGCTGATTGCGACAAATAATACCTATTATATCAATAAAAAAGACGCCAATGCACATGATATTTTATTATGTGTAAAAGATGCTGAAAAGCAGGCGACACCAATAGGTCGTGGCCGTGGATACCGTTATGGTTTACCAAACCAGGAATACTATTTCAAATCTTCGGAAGAGATGAAAAAGCTGTTTGCGGATCTTCCTGAAGCAATTTTAAATATTCAGGAAATAGTAGATAAGATTTCCATTTACAAACTGGCCAGAGAGGTTCTCTTACCTAAATTTGATATCCCTGAGCAATTTTTAGTTCAGGAAGATGAAGAAGATGGTGGTAAAAGAGGAGAAAATAAATACCTGCGTCACCTCACTTACGTGGGCGCAGAAAAAAGATACGGGGAGCTCACTCCCGAAATTATAGAACGTCTGGATTTTGAACTCCAGACCATAGAGAAAACCGGTTATCCGGGTTATTTCCTGATTGTGCAGGATTTTATCAGAGAAGCCAGAAACCTGGATGTTTCTGTAGGCCCCGGCCGTGGTTCTGCTGCGGGTTCTGTAGTGGCTTATTGTTTATGGATTACCAATATAGATCCGATCAAATATGACCTCCTTTTTGAGCGTTTCCTGAATCCTGACCGTGTATCCATGCCCGATATAGATATCGACTTTGACGATGAGGGCAGGGGCCGTGTCATGGAATACGTAATCAATAAGTATGGTGCAAACCAGGTGGCACAGATCATCACCTATGGTACAATGGCGGCTAAATCTTCGATAAAAGATACTGCCCGTGTATTGGACCTGCCACTTTTTGAAGCAGACAAGATCGCTAAGCTGATCCCCAATCTGAAGCTCGCAAAAATCTTTAACCTGGATGAGAAGTCACTCAGAGGGGTATTGCGTGCTGATGAATATGAAAAGGTCGTTGAATTAAAAGATATAGCAGATTCAAAGAGTTTAAGTGCCGAAACCATACAACAGGCACGTATCCTCGAAGGGTCATTAAGAAATACAGGTATCCATGCCTGCGGGGTCATCATTACACCAGATGATATTACGAATTACGTACCTGTGGCTATGGCCAAAGATTCGGATCTTTACGTCACGCAGTTTGATAACTCGGTAGTAGAAAGTGCGGGACTGCTGAAAATGGACTTCCTGGGGTTAAAAACACTGACCCTGATTAAAGATACCGTTAAACTGGTGCGTTTAAGAACTGGTATCCAGCTTGATCCTGATGCGTTTCCTATTGATGATGTCAGGACTTATGAGCTGTTCCAGCGTGGAGAAACGATTGGTATTTTCCAGTACGAGTCTACCGGGATGCAGAAATACATGAAGGAATTAAAACCTACCGTATTCGGAGATTTAATTGCCATGAATGCACTTTACCGTCCGGGGCCACTGGAGTATATCCCGAGTTTTGTCCGCAGAAAAAATGGGGAAGAAGAAATAAAGTACGATTTAGATGCTTGTGAAGAATACCTGAAAGAGACCTACGGAATTACCGTATACCAGGAGCAGGTGATGCTTTTATCACAGAAACTGGCAGGTTTTACCAAAGGTGAGGCCGACGTTCTGCGTAAGGCAATGGGTAAGAAACAAAAAGACGTTTTGGACAAAATGAAACCTAAATTTGTTGCCCAGGCAGCAGAAAAGGGACATGCTCCGACTACTTTAGAAAAAATATGGAAGGATTGGGAAGCTTTCGCTTCTTATGCCTTCAACAAATCCCACTCTACCTGTTACGCGTGGATTGCTTATCAGACTGCTTATCTGAAAGCACATTATCCGGCAGAATATATGGCTGCGGTACTGACCAATAATATGAGTGATATTAAGCAGGTAGCCTTTTTCATGGAAGAGTGTAAACAGATGGGCGTGCAGGTATTGGGCCCGGATGTCAACGAATCCATTCTGAAATTTTCTGTAAACCCTCAGGGAGAGGTACGTTTTGGTCTTTCGGGAATTAAAGGAGTAGGGGAGAAAGCTGTAGAAAGTATTATCGATGAACGGAATACCAATGGGGCCTATAAAAGTATTTATGACTTTGCAAGGCGGTCTAATACCAGGACAGTGAATAAAAAAGCCTACGAAAGTTTTGTGTACAGCGGGGCTTTTGATAGTTTCGGTTCTCACCGGGCACAGTTCTTTTTTATAGGGATGAATGATAAGCTGAACGGCATTGAAAAGCTGATCAAGTATTCAAATGATTTCCAGAACAGTGAATCTTCTGCACAATCCTCTCTTTTTGGAGGTACAGTGGCAGATATGATTAACGAGCCTACTTTGCCCGTAGCTGCCGAATGGACTTTAATAGACAGGTTAAAATACGAGAAAGATGCGATCGGGATTTTCCTGAGCGGTCATCCGCTCGACAACTATAAATTAGAGCTGAAAGAGTTCTGTCAGCACAACGTTCGTCACCTGGCTGTTGTTAATAAAATACGGATGGGGGATACCAATGAAGACGTATTGGCAGAGTTTGAGCAAATAAAAAACAGAGAATTAGTGGTTGGAGGATTAGTGGTCATCTCTGCGCAGCGTATGACTAAAACCGGAAAACCATTTGGTACCATTGTTTTTGAAGATTACAATGACAGTTGTGAACTGGCCTTATTCGGAGAAGACTTTGTGAAATTCAAGCAGTTTATGACTGATGGTTATTTCCTGCAAATCCGTGGCCGTGTAGGAGAAAGGTTCCGGAAAGAAGGAGATTGGGAGTTTAAAATCACTTCTATAGCCCTATTGTCTGATTTAAGGGATAAGCTCGCTAAAACTATCACGATACAGATTCCAATTCACGGAATTAATGAACAGATCATCACCCGGATTCTGGCTATGATTGAAGAGAATAAAGAAAATACTGAGCAACAAAACTGTCAATTGAATTTTGTTGTATACGATAGAGAACAGAATGTTTCGCTCGATCTTCCTTCTAAGTCATTGAAAGTCAATCCTGATAACCAGTTTTTAGAGCAGTTGACGGCGCTGAATGTAGTAAGTTATAAGT
Source organism: Pedobacter cryoconitis (assembly GCF_014200605.1). Taxonomy (GTDB): domain Bacteria; phylum Bacteroidota; class Bacteroidia; order Sphingobacteriales; family Sphingobacteriaceae; genus Pedobacter; species Pedobacter cryoconitis_B. Next base: position 999,311 of record NZ_JACHCE010000002.1, read on the forward strand.
TGAACTAATGTCATTTTGGCATTAGAAAATATGGTGGCATTACAATTGATTATATCTTTGTGTAAATAAAAATAAGAATTATGGCTATAGAAATCACAGACGCTAACTTCGAGGAAGTTGTGTTGAAATCAGATAAACCCGTTTTAGTAGACTTTTGGGCAGAATGGTGTGGTCCATGTCGCATGGTAGGTCCGGTAGTAGATGAAATCTCAAAAGAATACGAAGGAAAAGCAATCGTGGGTAAAGTAAATGTGGATAATAACCCACAGATTTCTACTCAGTTTGGTATCCGTAACATCCCTGCGTTGTTATTCTTCAAAAATGGTGAAGTAGTTGATAAACAAGTTGGTGCAGTTCCAAAATCAGTATTGGCTGGTAAACTGGACAAACAAATTTAATTAACCCGATATATATCAAAAAAAGCATCTGTATAACAGATGCTTTTTTTATATGCTGATATTTTGTGACTGGTCATTCTTTTACGGATTTTCATGAAATTGCTCCCCTTCATTTTCTTCAATAAACGTTTCTTCCCCTTTCAGCATTTGATCACTCCAATAGCAAAATACAGCTATAACGGTCAATACAACAATCTGTATATAAGAAATCTCAACAGGGTGGTTCCTGCTTAAATCAAACAATCCGGCCTTTGCAGCGATGCAGATCATAACGGCAAGGGTAAACAACCATTTGAAATTCCCGGTAGCACTGGTTAAACGGCTTAGATGCATTGGTTTCAGTGTTAAAGCACGTAATGCAGTAACCAAAAGCACTAAAAAAAGAATACTCAGCAGGATATATTTAAGAAAACCGAGCATAGGAATAGGTACCAGTTTAATCACCTCACTAAAAAAGTAACCGGAAGAAACCAGCCCGCTCAGAAATAATAACATATAAAAAATCACAATAGCCCTTAACAGCAAACGGTGAATGGCAGAATCGCGGGGGATAGGTTTTAAAGACTTATTCATTCTGTTTATGAATGTGGCAAGTTAGAGTTCTTTTGTTAAATTTACAAAATGGGCCTCTATACCGATCCGTTTGAATATCAATTTAACAGTAATCTGGAATTACTCGCTAAGCAGGTGGTTGAAGGATTTATCACCGGACTGCATAAAAGCCCGTTTCATGGATTTTCTGTTGAATTTGCAGAACACAGAGCTTATAACAGCGGGGATAACGTTAAAAATATTGATTGGAAGCTCTTTGCCAGAACTGATAAATTATATACCAAAAGATATGAAGAAGAGACTAATCTTCGCTGCCAGTTTGTAATTGATACTTCTTCTTCAATGTATTTCCCAGAGGGAGCTTATCATAAGCTGACTTTCTCTGTGCAGGCAGTAGCAGCATTGATTGAGCTGCTTAAAAAACAAAGAGATGCATTCGGATTGAGCCTGTTTACAGACCAGCTGGGTTTAAACACTCCTGCCAGATCGACAACTGTGCATCAGAAGTATCTGCTAACTCATCTCGAAGAGGTACTCAGAGCCCCTCAGATGAACGTAACAACGAAATTAGATGTCTCACTCCATCAGGTAGCAGAGTCGGTTCACAAGCGGTCTATGGTGGTGATTTTTAGTGATCTTTTAACAACAGCTCCTGCAGATCAGGATCAGGAAGCATTATTCTCCGCCCTGCAGCATTTGAAATTCAATAAACATGAAGTGATCATTTTCAATGTGAATGATAAAGCTAAGGAAGCAGATTTTAATTTCGAGAACAGGCCTTATCAATTTGTAGATATGGAGACTGGTGAATTGCTAAAGGCCAATGCCGCCACCGTAAAGGATGCCTATCTGAAATCTTACGGAGATTACCGTAAAATGCTCGAACTAAAATGCGCCCAGTACAAAATCGACCTTATTGATGCAGATATCGCCGCCGGTTTTTCGGGCATACTATCAGCCTATCTGATCAAAAGACAAAAGATGAATTAAACAGATTATTTTTTTGCTTCTTTATATCTGCTTAACAATTCTTTTTTAAAAGTCTGTTCAGCTCTGTAATATTTACCGACAACTTTAATTGGCAGGCTCTTTTTGAGCTGATTATAATATTTGCGGTCAATATTCAAATCTTTCTGTTTAAAATTGAGCTCATTATTAATCAGGCTTTCTACCTCTGTATCCGAAAGATTCTCAATCTCAGTAATTTTTCTAAAGCTGATCATATTCTTTCTGCGTTCCTGACGTAATTCATTCTGCTCATGCTGCATCGCATTATAAATAGGCCAGAATATCTTCGCTTCTTCGGGATTTAGCTCCAGTTTGTCTTTTAGGTAAGTGTTTTTATAAGCTTGAATTTCCTTACCTCTTCCTTCATTTCTTTGTGCAGAGGCAAGAAAGGGGAGAGATAAAAGGAAGGCGATAGCTATTAAATTTTTCATAGTATGTTGAATTATAATGCTGATGTCAGATCACTTTGAGAATAATTATTCAAAATATAAGTTTCCAGATCTGAGCTGGTCGTATTGTCACTTTGTACAGCGGTCGTATTTCCGTCAATATGATCAATGATATCCTGTTCATTCATATCATATAACATTTGCTCATTGGCTATTTCGGTAGCCTTGTTTTCCGCATTGAAGTTCTGCTGATTAAGGAAAAGGCCAAAAGCAGTAACCAGGATAAAACAAGCAGCTGAAGCATATTTGATCAGATCATTATGCCATAAACGGATAATTTTAGGCTCACTTTTAACGGTAGCTTTAGCCTCAATTGTCTTAGTGGCATGTGTTGTCCCGATTTCTTTATCCGAAAAACCCGCACCTGTTGTTTGAGCAAGTATACTGGATTGTAATTTCTGAAAATACAGTTCAGGTGTTTTAAAACCTTCAGACTTTGGAAGGGATTGTAAACTATGACCTGTGGTTTCAGCTAAAATACAGCCTTGCAAAATATCAAAGTATTGATCAGGTACGACAAATCCGGATACAGGAATAGCCTCCTTCAGCTCATTGACGTAAATTGCGCCATGAATCATCTCAGGTAGGGTATCAAAATACTGTTCCGGAACACTAAATGGATTTTCCTTTTGAAGGGAGGCCAGATAAGTGGCCTCTTTTTTCCACTCGTTGTCTTCTACATCGTGTTTCATTATTTGATAATTTAACTATTACAACATTATAATATCAGCTTCTACTAAAATTATATGCTATATGGATGCTATAAATCACAAAAGGTTTAAAAAGTAATGTCATCATTTAGCATAAAAACTTCAATTTTTTTTACCGCAATGTGAAATGATGCTTTTAATGCGCCTACTGACGTTCCAAGGATTTCAGAGATCTCCTCATATTTGAGTTCGTCATAGTACTTCATATTAAAAATGAGGCGCTGCTTTTCTGGAAGAGTCAGCAAAGCCTGCTGTAACTTCATCTGGATTTTATCTCCATTAAAATAAGAAGAAGCAATCAGACTTTCAGAAAGCTCGTCAGAGACATCGTCCAGAGAGATATTATTCCGTTGTTTCTTCTTATTTAAAAAGGTGATGCAATCATTTGTTGCAATCCGGTAGATCCAGGTATACAATTTAGAGTCGTTCCTGAACTTAGCCAGATTTTTCCATACTTTAATGAAAACCTCCTGTACCAGGTCATCTGCATCGTCATGGTCAATTACCAGGCGGCGGATATGCCAGTAGATCTTTTCCTGATATTTGGTAACGAGCAGGTTAAAGGCTTCATTACGCGTGCCCTCTACAGAGAACTTTGCTAAAATTTCATCATCTTCAACCTGCTTCATTGATTATTTTTTTCTTTTTATAACTTTTTGAGCTGCTTCAACAATGTTAATTGTATCCAGACCATATTTAGTCATTAGCTGATCTGGTGTTCCGCTCTCTCCAAAACTATCATTTACAGCCACAAATTCTTGTGGGGAAGGAAGTTCTGTACTTAATAAACGGGCAACACTTTCACCTAATCCACCAAATTTATTATGTTCTTCGCAAGTTACCACACAACCAGTTTTTTGAAGTGATTTTAAAATCGCTTCTTCATCTAACGGTTTAATGGTATGAATGTTTATAATTTCTGCATCAATACCCAGTTCAGCCAGTTGCTCACCTGCTTCAATAGCTTTCCAAACCATATGTCCTGTTGCAATAATAGTGACATCAGTACCTTCATTAACCATCCATGCTTTACCAATTTCAAATTTCTGATCAGGATCAGTAAATACAGGAATGCTTGGTCTGCCGAAACGAAGATAAACAGGTCCTTCATATTCTGCAATAGCTAAAGTAGCAGCTTTAGTCTGATTATAATCACAAGGATTGATCACAACCATTCCAGGTAACATTTTCATCAAACCTATATCTTCAAGGATCTGGTGTGTAGCACCATCTTCGCCTAAAGTTAAACCAGCATGAGAAGCACAGATTTTAACGTTTTTATTAGAGTAAGCCACAGATTGTCTGATCTGGTCATAAACTCTTCCTGTAGAAAAGTTTGCAAAAGTACCGGTAAAAGGAATTTTTCCTCCAATAGTCATACCTGCTGCAATACCGATCATATTTGCTTCAGCAATTCCGATCTGAATAAATCTTTCAGGAAATTCATCTGCAAAAGCATCCATTTTCAAAGAACCTTTCAGATCCGCACAAAGTGCAACGACCTCTGGGTTTTTCTGACCAGCTTCATGTAAACCAGCCCCGAAACCAGAACGGGTATCTTTTTTTTCTGAATATGTATATTTTTTCATGAGTCTCTTATTTTTTTTATTGCCTGTCCATCAGGACCGGCGCTTTTAATGTGATGAATTAATAGTCCCCTAATGTTTCTTTGTTCTGATTTAAAGCAGAAGCCAGTTGCTCATCATTAGGCGCAGTACCGTGCCATTTATGTGAACCCACCATGAAATCTACACCATAACCCATTTGAGTACTCATTAAGTTTAAGATTGGTCTGCCTTTACCAGTAAGTGATTTAGCATATTCCAGTGCTTTAACGATATCTTCCATGTTATTTCCATTAGAAGTAATTACATGCCAGCCAAAAGCTTCGAATTTTGCCTGCAGGTTCTCTAATGATAATACTTTTTCAGTAGGACCATCAATCTGCTGTCCGTTATAATCAATTGTAGCAATCAGGTTATCAACTTTATTGTGAGGAGCAAACATAATCGCTTCCCAGTTTTGACCTTCCTGTAACTCACCATCTCCATGTAAACTGAAAACCAATGAATGATCTTTGTTTAATTTCTTGGTTAAAGCTGCACCGATAGCTACAGACATACCCTGACCTAAAGATCCGGATGCAATTCTGATACCAGGTAAGCCTTCGTGTGTAGTAGGGTGACCCTGAACACGGGAGTTTAACTTTCTGAAAGTAGCCAGTTCACTCACTTCGAAATAACCAGAACGGGCAAGCACGCTATAAAATACCGGAGAAATGTGACCATTAGACAGGAAGAATAAATCTTCGCCTTTACCATCCATTTTAAAATCTGTGGAGTGGTTCATGGTTTCAAAATATAAGGCTGTTAAAAACTCGGCACAGCCAAGTGATCCGCCCGGGTGTCCAGACTGGCAGCCATGTACCATTCTTACAATATCTCTTCGTACCTGAGAAACAATGTCCTCTAATTCATTGATTGTATGTTTCATCTAATTTATTTATTGTCTTCTTTTGTCAGATGAAGGCGGTATGATTATAATTATAATCATACCGCCTTCATGTAAATTCGATTTTTATCTATTGATAGCAAATATAGTTTATTGCTATCGTTTATTATTTCATGTAAAAGCAATGAAATACCATTTAGCTTTGATATTATACGTTTACAGCGTTTGAAGTTTTAAAATAACAGCTTCTTAATTATTTAATAACTCCAGGATTTGTGCAGTTGAATTTTTAGTGTCAACCTTTTTAATGATATGTGCGATTACACCATTTTCATCAATCACAAAAGTAGTGCGGTTGGTGCCCATGTATTTCTTGCCATACATATTCTTTTCGCCCCAAACCCCGTAAGCTTCTACAATTTTTTTATCAGTATCTGCCAGTAAGGTAAAAGGAAGACTGTGTTTAGCTGCAAATTTCTGATGTGATTTTTCATCATCAACACTTACACCAAGCACAACAATATCTTTTGCTTTTAATCCCTGGTAATTGTCCCTGAAATCACAGGCTTCGGCTGTACATCCAGGGGTATCATCTTTAGGATAAAAGTATAAAACCACTTTTTTACCTGCAAACTGATCCAGAGAAACGGTATTCCCATCCTGATCCGCTGCGGTAAATTCAGGAGCTTTCTGACCTTCTTTTAATTCACTCATAACTATTTTATAAAATTAATTGAATACGTTTTAATATTTCCTTTCATGTCTTCCACTACCAGTTTGAAATGATGTTTTCCGGTGGTGGTACGCTCATCAAAAGAATGCCATAGGGTAGCAGTTTTCGTGTCAAATTCCATTAAAACCCAATTGCCATCAATATAGCCATTAAAGCTTTTAATCCCGGAAAGGTTATCATGAATTTTAAAAATCATTTTTGCTATGCCAGCCATATTTTTGCCATCGGCGATGTTCACCGGGGTAACAGAAGGGGCAACAGTATCCACGGCGATATAGAAACTGCCGAAATTCCTTGGCGTAGCCTTAACATAACCATTTTCGAAAACACCACCTTGTGAAGCACCACTGGTACTCACAATCACAGCTTTATCTTTTAATGCACCTAAACGGGCATCGGCTTTAATCCATAAATCAAAACCAATATGTAAAGGAGTAAGGTTATTGTGAATCTGATAAACAGGAGAATATGCACCTCTTGCAGGCTCGGGTTTAACTTTATAAACCAGGTTGAAATCATTGTATAAAGTTCCTTTTGGCAATACCACTTTAACACCAGCAGTCGAGAATTCATTCTCTTTATTATAAAAGAAAGGAATACCATCCGGCTGGTCGGGAGTAGAGATAACCGTCTGGCCGTCTGACTTTACTGTAAATGGCAATATGCTTTTATTCCCTTTGGCATCGGTGACAATATATTTCAGTTCATGGACCTGCTGATCTTTAAATTCAATCCTGCCATTGTTAACCAGGTTACTATAAATCTGTAAAGGATTCCCGGGATCTACAAAGCTTTTCTGGATACTTCTTCTGGAAGTCATCAATGCCGGATAATCGATATGCGAATTAATCGCCTTGCTATTTTCAAAAGCAAACTTCTCTAAAGAAGAAGTAAATACCGTTTGGCCATCTACCTCGAGTTCAATAGAATATACACCATTAATTCCAGAGGCTCCATTATGTCTGTCTGTAGCTGTAATTCCAAATCCAACCTCACCGCTTACGATAACCGGTCCGGCTTTGGCAACTGCATATTTCCCTGCGGCACCGGTAATCGGGATGGCTATTTTAGGTGTATATTCACTAAAAGGTTTTTTATTCAGCTTATAAACATATAAGGAATAAATAACCGGAGGAATATTATCCGGGATCTGTATGCCAAATAGCTGTGGGTTAATCGTGTTTTCTGTTTTAGAATCCCTGATTTCAAAATGAAGGTGAGGGCCTCCTGAGCTTCCGCGGTTTCCGGAATAGGCAATAACATCACCTTTATGTACCGGAAATAAATCTGCGGCAGGAAATTCATCCAGCTCAAATGTTTTTTTCTGATATTCCAAAGCTTTTACTGCTTCTGCGATTTTAGGGGCAAAGCGTGATAAGTGGCCATATACAGAAGTATATCCATTGGGATGTACCAGGTACAATGCCAAACCAAATCCACTATTTTGTACCCGCATTCTGGAAACATAACCATCTGCAATGGCATGAACCGGATAACCTTCGCGCTGATTGGTACGGAAATCTATTCCCGAATGGAAGTGATTTCCTCTCAGCTCGCCAAAAGAACCTGCAAGTGCCGGAGGAACAATGTCCAGCGGCGGACGGAAATCTACCAGCGGATACTTGTTATTACTAAAAATCTGCTGTGCCTGTGTACTGATTGTCAATACAGAAAGGAGAAACAGGAATATGCTTTTTTTGATCATCAAGATTATTTTATATCGAAATTCAGAAACTGTTCTTTACCTATCCATGCCTGGAGCTTATCGCCCGGATGCACCTGGCCAACCCCTTCAGGTGTGCCGGTAAAAATCAGATCTCCTTTTTTTAAGGTGATGTACTGAGAAACGAATGCAATGATTTTTTCGAAAGAGAACAGGATGTTTTTAGTATTTCCATTCTGACGGGTTTCTCCGTTTACTTTCAATTCAAACTGCAGATCGGTCAGATCAGCAATGGAAGTTTTAGGGATAAAATGGCTAACAGCAGCTGAGTTGTCAAATGCTTTGGCCAATTCCCAGGGTAATCCCTTTTCTTTTAATGCAGATTGCAGGTCACGAGCTGTGAAATCTATACCCAAACCAATTTCATCATAATAATTAGCTGCGAATTTCTCTGCAATATGTTTTCCTTCTTTATTGATTTTGATAACTACTTCCAGTTCATAGTGAACATCTGAGGAGAAATCGGGGATATAAAAAGGTTTGTTGTCTTTAAGTACAGCCGTCTCTGGCTTCATAAAGATTACAGGACTTGTTGGGAGAGGGTTATTTAATTCTTTAGCGTGTGCAGCGTAGTTACGGCCAATTGCAATTATCTTCATGATGACTGGTATATAAAAAAACGTCTTTTATCTGAACATGCAGGTTGCATGATGCGTAAAAGTAATTATATCCGTTAAAAAAAAGATTGAAAAGGGAAATTAAAAGTATTCTTATAGAATAGAAATACGTTTCACTACGGTTTCTGAACCTGCAACAAAACGAAGGAAGTAGATTCCGCTGTTCAGGCGATTGGGAATAGTAAACGTTTTAGTTTGTTCTCCTGCAGACAGGCGCTCGTTAGATAAAGTAACTACTTCATTGCCCAGCAGGTCCATGATCTTAATAGACAGGTTAGACTCGCGTTCTAAACGTAAAGTAAGATTGATCTGGTCATCAACCGGATTTGGATAAACTTTAAGTACAGAAAGGATTTTATCAGGTCTGCCACTAGCTGATCTGCCATGTGAAAGCAGGCCGTTAGCTGGTGTATAGGATGATCCTGGGATGTAACTCGGTTTATAAGATGGTACATCGCCCCTGATCTGAGGAGTCTTAACAATTCTTTTGTATTTGGAATTAATGTTAACACTGTCAGAGCGTTGTGCAAAAACTGTAGACCCACAGCATACACTGATGCAAAAAATGCAAATTATGTAGAGGGCTGAGATCGTTTTAGTTTTTGTATTCATCTATTGCAACAAAAGTAATGAATAAATCTACACAATAATTAAACTTTTTTTTCATTCGGACAATATTTAACACATTTTAACAGTTGTGAAATCATCAATTATGCCTTAGTGTCTTTTTTACGTGTATATGGCCTGGTTTTTTAATTTTTGTTAATGATTTTTTAATGTTAATTGTTTAATTATCTGCTCTAAATTATCAATACGCTCAACAGATTTCTTTAATTGGTCGTTTTCTTTTTTTAAGTCGATCAGATGTAAAGTCAGCTCTTCTATTTTTTTTAGCAGTGTAGTATTTATCTCTCCCAGATTCAATCCATTTTCAGCTATTTCTTTTGCAGAAGGGATTTCAGGAAGGTGTTTATTAGCTTTTATAAAGGTTTCCAGATTAGCCAGGGACATAGGGGTATAATCTTTTTCAAATACATAATCAGGCCATGGGTTAGTAAGAGTTACCTGGATCTCAGTTGCCCATAAATTTCCGTTGACTGATAATTTTGCAGTAGGATTAGTCGTCCCAATGCCAACATTACCATTAGCGTTTAGCCTTAATGATGCTGTATTGGCCTGCGCTCCGTGAACAGCTATTTCAATAAAGTCCTGTGTATCGTAACCTCTGGTTAATAGTCTTTTATTTGCCCATACAGATCCATTGGAAGAATACATGTTCAGACTACTTCCGTCAATCATAGAAATACTTCCATTTACGGAGAGTTTATCTGTAGCTGCTGTAGTACCTATACCTATATTACCAATTGAATTGATATAAAAACTGGGGATGCCTCCCTGGCTTTCCAAATCGAATAAATAAAAATTTTGCTGACCATTAGCATTGACATCGTTGCCCATTTCCCATTTGGCCAGTCCATTGGCAGCCCAGATAATATCACTTGAACGGTTCCCGGCAGTAATCGAATTATCAAGGATTAATGCATTTCTGGATCCGGTAAAATTATTGGATTCTCCTCTGATGTGAAATGGGGCGGCAGGGGTCAGGGTACCAACTCCGGCATTTCTGGTTCCATTGAACTGATTAGTTTGTGCAAAACATAAATTGTAAGATACTGTTAGAATGAGGAGCGCTAATGATCGTTTCATTGGGTTTTTTTCTTTTAAAGAGTGTAAATAAATCGATATGGATTAAGTATTTAATTACTGGGCTAATTTGTTAATTTAAATTTTGTATTTTTTGCCTGTGTTGTTTTTGAGATCAGCGGATATGAATTAAGGATATCTGCGATCATACCCGATAAATAACTAATAGTATCTTTTTTATACATAACAGTACGTTTAAATGACATTGTGTTGCGTTTAATACTATTGTTTTTATAATTTAAGACCCGTTAACCAGATTGATTTAAAATCACATTTTATTCTGGTTTTAAGAAAAAAAATCAAAAACTAACCTATTCTATGAAAAAAAAATGTCTACTTTTTCTCCTGTGCATCATTGCCGGGACGCTTACACTGCATGCGCAGTGGTCTGTAGGGCTCGAAGCTGGCTACAACAAAAATTACATCTTTACGAACACCGGTTTCAGAGCTTTTACGTCTTATAAACCTTTAGAGGGATTTAATATTGGTATACCCGTAAAGTATACACTTAATAACTGGTTTGGTATTCAGGCCGATCCGCAGTTTATCCGTAAAAGCTATAAAATGGAGCGGTCCGGATATTTTGAAGGTATCTATCAGAAAAATACCAATAGTTATATCCAATTGCCTTTAATGGCGCATTTTACTTTTGGAGGAGAAAAAATTAAGGGCTTTTTCAATCTGGGTGGATATGCAGGCTATTGGACGGCATCACATATTAAAGGAACACAGCTGGATGCCTTTTCACAATCCTATGATCTTCCTGATGACTTTCAGGCTAAAAGAGCTTTGGATTTTGAACCAGGGTACAATTATGACGAGAAATATGATTTTGACAAACGTAAGGACCGCCGGATTGAGTTGGGCTTGCTGGCCGGAGCAGGTGTCAGCTATCAGTTAAAGTCCCGTTATGAACTGTTTGCAGAAGGGAGATATTACCGGGCACTGACTGATCAGCAAAAAAACTATATGCTTAACCAGATTCCCCGTTACAACGACACTTTTATAGTTCAGGTGGGTTGTATGTACCGTTTAGGCAAATAAACCCCTTCTCTAATTAGTCATTAAAGGCTCCGTCTAACAAAAACTTAAAATAAATCAACAGATGAACTCGATTTACCTTTTTTTATATAAAAATATGTTCCAGCTCGTTCTGGGAATTTTCGTGATCAGCACAGTATCGTCCTGCCGAAAAGAACTGCCGCAAATCAACCAGCCCGAACGTTATATCACCGGGAATTTTAGTGAAGCTTTTGAAGCCTACTGGAATGGGATGAACAATAATTATATTTTTTGGGATATCGACCCGACTAACTGGGATGATGTTTACAAAAAATATAAGCCATTATTCGCTCAGCTGAATATCAATGATTCTACAGATGTGAGAAAATCCTATACCTATTTTAAGGAAATGACTTCAAAGCTGGTGGATTCGCATTATGCATTGCAGATTAACAGTGGCTATGTAAAAGATTCAGCAACTTATATCAGCCCATCTGATTTAAGGCATCAGAAACAACCGGGTTATCATGGCAATATTAATCCTAATTTCTTTTACAGTACTATCCCTCCAAAATATCTTGATCCGGGTTATGTGAAAGGATTCTTCAATTTTGCTGATGGAAGTCAGTTTTTTGCCATCTCAGGAAAGATTAAAAATAATATCCTATACCTGCACTTTAACAGTTTTAAACTCAATACCGTTTTTAATGCGGCGACCCCGAATAATGCACAGAAAGTATTGAAATATTATTTTGACCAGTTAAAGACCACGCCCAATCTTAAAGGATTGATTTTAGATGTCAGAAGTAACGGGGGCGGTGCATTAGCCGATCTGGATTTACTGGTTGGCAGTTTAACGGACAAGGCTTATGTCATTGGTGCCACACGCGCAAAAGGTGGAATGGGGCGTCTGGATTATACGCCCTGGATACCAGCATCTGTTCATCCGGCTAAGGACGCAAAAACATTTACTGCTCCGATTGTGGTATTGGCAGATTTAAACTCGGTAAGCATGGCCGAAATGACAACTATGGCATTAAAAGCTTTACCTGCAAATAATGCAACATTTGTTGGAGAACGTACCTGGGGTGGAAACGGCCCGTTGTATGGAAATGATGATGTGTTCAATGGCGGGCAGTTTACAACCAGCTTCTTAAAACTAGTTTATACTTCAACACTGATGATGCGTTATAAAGATGGTAAAATCTACGAAGGAATAGGTTTCCCACCTGATATAGAAGTGAAATATAACAAAGCTGCGCTCGATGCGGGAACAGATCCTCAACTGGAAAAAGCGATCAGCCTGATTCCGCAGTAAACTTTACCAGGAATAATTTTCAGGAAATACTCAATTCTTAAAAGCCGTCTTCTATTAGTTTGGAAGGCGGCTTTTTGCGTGTTTACAGGCTAGAAGATTTCGAGTCTTTTACCGGTCTTGTTGTAGACATAGCAGAGATATGTTCAATAAATGCAGGAGCTATACACTGGCTATCATTGATACGAGGTTGAAGCGGGGTTGAAACGCCTTGACCCGTATCAACCCCGCTTTAAACTTTAACGGAACATAGGAATAATATTCAGTTGTAATAGTGTTGTCATTATTTGTGTAATTGTTTGTACTGTGAACATCATGTAGTTAATACGAAACCTGTAATTATGGGAATATAGTAACGTATGTGCTTATTCAGTTAAGGATATGGTTGGGAATTGATCTGTATTCCTTGTTGACAAATGTCTTTTTTTTGTGACAGATTACTTTATTTAAAGGAAAATTGTCCGGGTGATTGACGAGCTTTTGATCTCTATAATATATAAAAACAGGCTTTTTGAAGTGTAATTGTTTATTTTAATTATTTGCTTATCCTTTTTGTAAAATATTAGTATTTAATTGTTTGTTTTATTTGCTTATTTGATTTTATTTCATTTATTTTACTAAATAGCTGTTAATCAATGTCTAGTGATGAAAAAATCTTTATTCGTAATTTTTTCCTTTTTTTCTTTTTATCGTGCGCATTCGCAGGATAAAATGATTCATGGTAAAGTTGCGAATACAAGTAAGCAGGCTTTGGAGTATACTACAGTTGCTCTTTTCAAAAATGATACTATCCGCGTAAAAGAAACTATGACGGATAGTCTGGGCGCATTTGCTATCCATGCGCCACAAGGTCTTTATAACTTACAGTTAACGCAGTTTGGTCACGAAATATTTAGAAAATCAGTTCATCTGCAGCAGGAGAATATTGATCTGGGTGAAATATTGATTGATGAATCTTTGATGCTCAGGGGAGTTACGATTGAAATACGTAAAAGACTAATTGAAAAGAAGATAGACAGACTGGTTTTTAACGTAGAGAATTCTATAGCTGCTATTGGTGGAGATGCATTAGATGCTTTAAGGGTTACGCCCCGTGTAAAAGTGAAAAATGATGGGATCTCTATGGTCGGTAAAAGCGGCATGGCTGTAATGATCGATGACCGGATTGTGCAGCTTTCAGGCGAAGATTTGTTGAATTATCTGAAAACAATCAAATCTGAAGAGATAAAAAGCATAGAGGTGATTACCAACCCATCTGCAAAATATAGTGCTGAGGGAAATAGTGGGATTCTGAATTTAAGATTAAAAAAAGCAAAGAAAGATTCCTGGAATTCTTCTATAAGAACCATTTATAAACAGTCCACTTATGCTACCGGCTCAGTAGCAGGAACTTTTAATTATCAAAAAGATAAATTTACACTTACCTCAGGCCTAAATTATCTCGATGGTAAGTTCGCACCAGTAGAAAGCAATACTATTTATTATACTGAAAAAACCTGGAATGAAGTAAATAATCGTATTGATTATGAAAAATCATTTGGGGCAAGAATAGGAATAGAGTATGCGATCTCAAAAAAAATATCAACTGGATTTTCTTATAATTATATCAACAGTAAGCCCCACTCTGATAATAATAATATCAGCAGTATTTATAGCAAAGCAACTAACGGGTTAGATTCTACCGTGTCAACTATTGGTAATGAAAACCGGACAAAGAAAACAAACAGGTTAAATTACCATCTGATCTATCAGCTGGATGACCTTAAAAGAAAATTGACTTTTGATTTTGACTTACTTGATTATTCATTGGGCTCCAGGCGGCAATTTGTGTCAAATCGTTATTTGCCTGACCTGACCATACTGCCAGACGGTTATGAAGCTGCTTTAAGTCATGGTATTCAAAAAATAAAGAACTATTCTTTCAATTTGGATATGGAGCATCCTATAGGTTTTGCAAATCTTAATTATGGGGCCAGGATCTCTAATATTAAAACGAAAAATAACTTTGAGTATTTTGATATTATAGAAAATGATTATAAATATAATCCGGAAATCAGTAATGCCTTCCATTTTCAGGAAAACACGCAATCTTTCTATTTATCTGCTCAAAAGGAGTTTTCGGAAACCTGGCAGGCAAAAATTGGGTTAAGAGTTGAAAACACACAAACAGAAGGGAATTCTGAAACCCTGAGTCAAACCAATAGGTTCAATTATACAAAACTGTTCCCTACAGCCTATGTATCCTATGTTTTAAATCCGAATAATACATTTACATTAAATTATGGGAGACGAATAAAAAGGCCGGGTTACAGTCTTTTGAACCCTTTTCATGTAGTCAACTCTCCTTTTTCCTATTCAAATGGAAATCCATACTTACAGCCTTCTTACACGCATAACGTAGAATTTGAATATGGCTACAAAGACATCCTGATCAGTAAAGTATATTTTTCCTATTTGCAAAATGGATTTGATCAGATCACTATTATACATCCTTCTACCAATATTCAGCAGATCACACCAAAGAATTTTATGACCAGCAAAACCTATGGCTTTAATGAGACTTTAATGTTAAAAGGGTTTAATTGGTTGAATTTCAATTTGTCAGCAGATGTTTATTATGCTTCGACAAGGACGAGTATACCTGAAACACTGAATTTTAATGATGGCTGGAGTGGTGAGTTTTCAGTGAGTAATGATGTGATCCTCAATAAGAGTAAAACCTGTTTAATGAATGTTACCTATCAGTATGTCACTAGTGGAGTTGCCAATGTTTATACAAATAATTCGTCATCTAAGCTGGATGCTTCTTTCAAAATGCTGTTTCTGGATAAAAGGATGACTGTGGCTTTGAATTTTAATGATATTCTGAAATCTAACAAACCGGTCTACACTACTTATAATAACAATATAAAGAATTCATTTCAAAACTATTACGATGAGAGGGCTTTAAGATTATCCCTGATTTACAATTTTGGAAAGTCATTCAAAACCAAGCCTGATCAATCAAAAAATTCGGAGGAAATAAACAGGCTATAGGTCCTTAAGATAAAACCTTGCAAGGGAAGACCGATAAGAATATATGTCTTTAAACTACTATTCATCATCATAAATCTATAAAAAAAAGAACCATGAAAACTAAAAAAATTGATGCAAAAAGCTTCTTAAACGTAAAGACACTTTCTCCACTTGAAGAAAACCAAATTAAAGGTGGTATTGGCGTAAAAATTACCGTTAAAGAAAAAGAAAAAGAAACAGTTACTGAAGCTTAGTAACCTTTCGATGTATTTAGTGGCAATAGGAAATATTCCTATTGCCATTTTTATTCGTCAAAAAGAATTCACTTGTGGAAACCATCATGTGCTGCAGCGCAAAGCCGAAATCAACAAGGGGCTTAGCTGGGGGCTTGAACAACACATGATCGCTTCATCACCGATAACAAAATAATTATTTACTTATGAAAAATACTGTATTTAACGAGCAATGGTGGGATAACTTTTCTAATGAAAATAAAGACTTTACTGAAACATGTGTTGTAAAAAATGTCTTGTCAAAAGATTTGATTGATCTTTTGAATAAGGAGATCGCCGACTCATTAGTCAACCGCTTTGAAAAGAAAGACAGAGCCGGATTCAGAGTGTTTTTTCCGAAAGAAGGAAAAGGGATGGTGAACAGAGAATTTATAAATTTTCTATATGAAAACCCACCGCTCGAAGATGAAAATATTGTTGAATACTGCGAGAGAAGTTTTACTGATAAATTTGGTCTGATTGTTAATTCTGTTGAAAAATACTCAGACAATATTGCCGTAAGACTGAGAGATATTGTTGCGCCTCTTCTTGAAAAAAATGGTATACCTGTCTGTGGAATGCACGTTACAGTATTCATCGGAAACTATGGATGGACACCACTTGGTATTCATCAGGATGATAAGGGTGCAAATGTTATTCATTTTCATCTCGGTCCTGGAAATAAAACAATGTATACCTGGGATCAGGAAAAATATAAAGAGCTTACTGGCTTAAAACATAACAACCATGATATTGCGCCTCTTCTTCCTCATGCAGACAAACATGAATTTGGAGCAGGTGATCTCTTCTACATGCCATGGAATAAATTTCATATAGGATTTAGTGATGAGTTATCTGTTGGATTGACATTCTGGTTTGTAAATCCATCTAAAACTATATTCCTTGATAAAGTAATCAATACGTTTTTTAATAAGTGTCTGGATGCCGGGAAAGATGATGTCATCGTTGCTCAGAAAGATTTTCTTAACAACGAAGAATCATTTAATGATTTATTATCAGGTTTAAAGATCGATGAGACGACCTTACAAGGGTCTTTACAGGGATTTTTGAAAAAGATATATGACGAATATAAATACTCAATTTATAGTAATGGCGGTTGGGAATCACCAACAATTACCAAAGAAATAAACAGTGGTTATGATATAGATGAATATGAACACCTTATAGGTAAAAGTATTAAAATTATCAATCATTTTAGTATTGTACATGAGTATGACGGCAAGAGTGAAGAGTTTAGTATTTATGTCAGAGGGATAAAGATGGAAATGAGGTATCATCCGGAGCTTATCAGGATCATAGAAAAGTTAAACACATTCGAAAGCCAGAATGTAAAGGATTTACTGGCTGGATTAAGCAAGGAGTGGCCAGAAGAGATAGGCCTTTACTTTTTGTCACTCATATATGATAAAAACGGTTTTGAAATAGGTGAGCAGCAGCATCTCGTTATGGATTGAATAGTTAAATAAATTAATAGGCCTGAATTAACTTTATAGCGATCAGATAATGAGTTTGAAATTTATACCCCAGCATGATCAAATGGATTGTGGTCCGGCCTGCCTGGCAATGATTGCAAAAAAATATGGCAAAAATTATCCTTTGCAATATTTAAGGGGAAATTCATTTCTTACAAAAGAAGGAGTATCCATCGCAGGAATAAAAGAAGCTGCAAAAAAAATTGGTTTTGATTCTTTTACCTATCAGTTAGGCATTAATGAATTAAGACAACAGGGTGATGAATTCCCTTGTATTATACATTGGAACCAAAATCATTTTATTGTTTTAGATAGAATTAGTACTGGAATATTTTCCAGGAAAACTCAATATCATGTGGCAGATCCTTCTTATGGTTTACTTAAGGTTCCAGAAGAAAGATTCAAACAGTCTTGGTGCAGCAGAGACAATGAAGGGATTGCGCTATTTTTGAAGCCTACGGAGAAATTTTATAATCAGGTTCCACCGGTTGAAGAGCAGATATCTATCAAACGGACCCTTTCTTATTTGAAACCTCATAAAAGGAAGGTCATTATCCTGACAATTATGTTGTTGACCGGAAGTTTGATTTCACTCGTTTTTCCGTTTTTAACACAGAATCTGATTGATAAAGGGGTAACAGCAAAAGATCTGAATGTAATTACGATTATCCTTTTGGCACAATTGGCTTTATATATAGGAAGTATTACTATTGAGGTTATCAGAAACTGGTTTACGCTATACATAGGGACTAAAATAAGTATCACTATAATTTCAGATTATTTAATGCGGATTTTGAGCTTGCCGTTAAAGTTTTTTGATACTAAAATGATGGGTGACTTTAATCAGCGTATACAGGATAATGAGCGCATTGAACAATTTTTAACTTCTCAAAGTCTGACTACTTTCTTTTCTCTAATTACGTTTGCTGTGTTTTTTGGTGTGCTATGGTTCTATAATACCATCATTATGGTTACCTATCTGGCACTCACAACTATATCCTTAATCTGGTCTTTATACTGGCTAAAGAAAAGAAAAACGCTGGATTATTTTCGGTTCCTTTATCGCGGGGAGAGTCAGGAGGGGATATATGAGATTGTCAACGGAGTTACTGAGTTAAAACTTAACCAGTTTGAGGATTTTAAAAGAAAAGAATGGGAAAATATCCAGGATAAGTTATTTAAGGTCAATATCCGGCTTCTAAAGGTAAACCAGCTCCAGCTTTCCGGTTTTGAGTTTGTAAACCAGATTAAAAATATTCTGGTTACTTTTCTGGCAGCAAGCCTTGTGGTAAAAGGAGAAATAACTTTAGGTGCATTGTTATCTATTTCTTACATCATTGGACAATTGAATGCACCGGTAAATTATTTAGTTGCATTTATCAGGTCGTTTCAGGATGCTAAACTAAGCTTAGAACGTTTGAATGAAGTTCATGTACAGCAAAGGGAGGAGAATGAAAATCAAAGGGAGATGTCTGTTTCTGGTGAACCGGAAGCTGCTACTGACAATGGGATTGATGTTAAAAATTTATTTTTTCAATATGCCGGACCGATTTCTCCATTGGTATTAAAAGACCTGAGTTTCAAAATACCTGAAGGAAAAGTAACGGCAATTGTAGGTGCCAGCGGGAGCGGTAA
Organism: Pedobacter cryoconitis; assembly: GCF_014200605.1. Lineage (GTDB taxonomy): Bacteria > Bacteroidota > Bacteroidia > Sphingobacteriales > Sphingobacteriaceae > Pedobacter > Pedobacter cryoconitis_B. The sequence continues at coordinate 1,018,388 of NZ_JACHCE010000002.1, forward strand.
GACAACCTTAATGAAACTGTTGCTAAGGTTTTATGCACCTACAGATGGCCATATTCTATACAATAATGATGACCTGAATGATTTGTCTCCAAAAAGTGTTCGCAGCAATTGTGGCGTGGTGATGCAGGACGGCTTTATTTTTTCTGATACAATTGAAAGAAATATCGTTGCCGGTGATCAGAATATTGACAGGCAGAGGCTCAGCAATGCTGTGAAAACGGCAAACATTGAGGATTTTATTAATAATCTCCCCTTAGGTTATGAGACCAAGATCGGGGCTTCGGGTAATGGAATATCGGGAGGACAAAAACAGCGCATATTAATTGCAAGGGCTGTGTATAAAAACCCGCATTATATCTTTTTTGATGAAGCTACATCAGCCCTGGACGCAGATAACGAGATGATTATTCACAATAACCTGCAGTCATTTTTTAAGGGCAAAACTGTAGTTATCATTGCGCACCGCTTATCGACTGTAAAAAAAGCTGACCAGATCATTGTTTTAAAAGAAGGCAGAATTGTAGAAAGTGGAAGCCACCAGGAACTTGTATACTCCAAAAGTGATTATTACAAGCTGGTGAAAAATCAATTGGAACTCGGTAATTAAATCAGGATCTCATGTTTGAGGTCAGAATCGGAGCTAACATTAAAATGTGTATGTTTTTAATGTTAGCTCTTAGGTTAAAATATTTTACCAATCCCAAATGGAAAATGGCCTATAGCTTCAGACGCCGTAATAATTGCAAGCTGTTTAGCTTTCTCCAATTTAATCTGGTCAAGTATAGATGGTAGGTTTAACAATTCATTGTTCATCGCATCGTAGAAATTCCTGGGATCTAATCCCCTTAAATTCATATTTGCGATAATTCTTTCTACATTTTCAATCCGGGGATTATAGAAATTTTCAACTTCTTGTCTGGTCATTGCTGAAAATTTACAGATGAATACCTAAGCCGCTAAAGAAGTCCTTAACTGCATCAACAGGAGTATCCAGTAGCTTTCGTAAATCATTATTTTCGCCCATCCCCATACTGCTATAGAGCTTATTTTTAACTTCATTTACAAAGCTGTTTTCGCCTCCAGCAATATTTCCCTTTAGTATCTCGGCCATATCAATATGGGTCATATGCTTTGGTAAAATAAGGGTTATACCGTCGGTATAATATCCGATTGCACTATCCAGGGCAAATTGCAAAATATCAACTATTTTGCCGCATTTTTCATCAACCTCAGCCCTAAGGTCATTTATCTGGGCTGTAATTTTTGATTGAATGTCTGTTTGGAAAGCAACCAAGTTAATAATCTGGTCGTTTTTTGCGTCGTAATATTGCTTAGGGTCCAGCCCTTTTGCAGACATATTGTTTATTATTCTGTTGTTTTCGTCTAAAATTGGTTTGTAATATTCACCAACCTTTTTAGCCCCTTCCTGATATGCTTTATCGCAGTCCATAATGATATATTTAATTTTAGCTAGGTCTTAAATATAAGTAACATTCTTGATTTATTTCATGATATTGTTTTGTTAATCATCAATAAATCAGTTGTTTATGTTTTTTATGACTTACTGCCGATGGTATATCGATTTATCAAAATTTCATAAAAAATGGGAGCTGAGTTTTTACCTCAGATCCCATTTTTATATAATTAGCTAATATTTTAAATAATTAGCCTTTAAGCCAGATTATTCTTCACGTTTAACTTACTATGGTGAACACCATATAAGAAATAAACAACCAATCCTATAACTAACCAGATACCAAATCCTATCCAGTTAGATATACCCAGTTCGCACATCATATATAAACAGCTCAGTAAACCCAATACCGGGATCAGAGATAAGTTATGGGTGATACAGAAATAAGTAATCACGATACAGATCACAAAGAATATCCACATCGGGATTTTGTGTTTAAATAATGCCCAGCCGCTTTCAAATTTCTTATCGGCACTTACGGAACTTTTTTCTATAAAACTTTGATATTGTTCTTTCGTCAGGCTATTCAGATAAGCCTCAGAATCTATGTTTTTCTCTATAACGTTTAAAGTCTTTTGCTCTGTTTTAATTTCCTCCTTAATCGTGTTCAATTCATTTTTATCCAGTGAAGTAATGAAACTTATCGGATCATGCACTTTGGTCTCATTGGTAATGAAAGCAGTGGTTTCCGCCTTAAAGAAGATGAAACCAGAAATGATTGCACCAATAAAAACAACCGGGATAATATACTTTGAATTTACATAAGGAGTTTTGAATTTCCCTCTTGGAATATCCTTCTTGTTCTGTAAAACCAGTACCCCCGCACATACCAGTACGAAAGCAAACAGCGTACCTATGGAACATAAATCTGTAACGATAGTCAGGTTCATAAACAGAGATGGTACAGCTACTACAAAACCGACAACGATAGTTGCAAATGAAGGTGTTTTATAGACAGGGTGGATCTTAGAAAATCTTTTAGGTAATAAACCATCACGGCTCATGCTCATCCAGATTCTTGGCTGTCCCATTTGAAAAACAAGCAATACACTCGCCATTGCAAATACAGCACTGACCGCAATAATTCCACTCATCAGTTTCAGGTTGATCTGATCAAATACAAAAGCCAGCGGATCACCTACAGCCAGTAAGTCATATCTTACAATTCCTGTCAATACCAATGCAATTGCGACATAAAGAACGGTACAAATAATGATTGCCCACATCATACCTCTTGGTAAATCACGCTGCGGGTTTTTACATTCTTCGGCAGTCGTAGAGATGGCATCGAAACCAATATAAGCAAAGAATACAGCTGACACACCCTTAAGGATACCAGAAACACCATTTGGTGCAAAAGGGTTCCAGTTTTCTGTATCTATATAAAATACACCTACAGAAAGAACCAGTAAAATCACAGCCAATTTCACAATTACCATGGCATTACTCGCATTTTTAGACTCTTTCATCCCTCTATAAACCAGCCAGGTAATCAGAATAATGATCCCTAAAGCAGGTAAATCGGCTACAATGTGGAAACCGCCAATTGTAGGGGCTGTATTCCAGGCATTGTTCGCTATACGGGTAGCATCATCAAGATTTGCAAAACTCTTACCTGCATTTAACAAGGCCTCGGCATGTTTATGACCATTGAATGCAGTCAGGTAGTCCATAGTCGTCCAGTCGGGAAGATTAATTCCATTGATACCTAATGCCGGTATCCGGATAGAAGAGAGTAACCCGGTAAAATAATCGGACCAGGATATGGCGACAGTAATATTTCCGATGGCATACTCCATAATGAGGGACCAGCCGATAATCCAGGCCACCAGTTCTCCAAAAGCAACATATGAATAAGTATAGGCACTGCCCGAAACGGGAACCATAGAAGCAAATTCTGCATAAGCAAAAGCTGCAAAACTGCAGGCCACGGCTGTGAAAATGAAAAGGAAAATTACGGCAGGGCCACCATCGGCACTTGCTTTCCCAATCGTACTGAAAATCCCGGCGCCAATAATTGCGGCAATTCCGAAAGCAGTAAGGTCTCTTACTCCCAGAGTTTTATTTAAAGATGAGCCATGATCGCCATAGCCCTTTTCGGCATCTTCAAGTATTTTAGTAATAGACTTTTTTCTGAAAAGATTTTCAAACATAATGGGCAATTTGGTTAGATTGTTTCGCTGAAAGTATAAAAAAATATTAGCATACTAACCTAGTTTGTCTAATTCGTCTTTTACAAATGAAGCCAGTTCTTTAATATAACTGCTGCTGAAGTCAAATTTAATACCTGCAGTTTCATAGATCTCGTTCATTGGTTTGGTATAACCTAATGCCAATGCTTCAAGATATTGCTGTAAAGCTTTTTCAGGATTCTCTTTATAGTTTTTCCAGATCGCAATAGCACCAAGCTGTGCAATTGCATATTCTATATAGTAGAACGGAAGCTCGAAAATATGCAGCTGTTTTTGCCATACATTGCCAAACTCCTGCTCCAATCCTTCCCAATTGGCAAAACCTGCACCAAATCTTTCATAGATCTGCTTAAAAGCAACCTCTCTGTCGGCCGCGTTATGTGAAGGGTTGGTATAAATCCAGTGCTGGAACTGATCAATTACAGCTACCCATGGCAAAGTTTTTAATACATCCTGCAATTGCTCTTTTTTAGCACGGACTAAATCGGCAGGGTTCTCAAAATAGACATCCCACTGATCCATAGAAATAAGCTCCATACTCATGGATGCTAACTCTGCAACTTCCGAAGGACAATGTTTAAAGTCATTCAGTTCCAGGTTTGCAGTCAGGAAAGTGTGGATCGCATGTCCGCCTTCATGAACCATTGTAGTCAGGTCTCTCAGGGAGCCCGCAGAATTCATAAAAATAAACGGTGCCCCTGTTTCTGCCAGGGGATAGTTATAGCCGCCTGGTGCTTTACCTTTTCTGCTTTCTACATCAAACAGGTTATTTGCTTTCATGACCGAAAGCATGTGGCCCAGTTTAGGATCAATTGCAGTAAAGGCAACAATAGTTTTATCAATCAGCTCTTCGCCATTTTTGAATGGTTTCAAGGCTGCCTGTCCGGAAGTACTGACTTCCATATCCCATGGCTTTAATGCTTCAAGACCCAGTAATTCTGCTCTTTTCTCTGCCTGTTCTTTTAAAATAGGGACAATTTCTTTTTCTATCGCTTCATGGAAAGCATAACAGTCTTTAGGACCGTAATCAAATCTTCCTAAAGCCTGGAACATATAATCTCTGTAATTTTCGAACCCTGCATTCAACGCTACCTCATGACGCATGGCTATCAGTTCATCGAACACGATATTTAAAGCATCTTTATCTATCAGTCTACGCTGCTGAATGGTTTCCCAGGCCTGCTGACGCACCGCTCTTTCAATGTCTTTAGTCAGCACGGCTGCCTGTTCAAGCGTATATTCTTTATCGTTAATCACCACACTCATTGCACCTGTAGCTGACTGGTATTTTTGCTGCGTGATTTGCAATTTAGTAAACAACTCTACATTCTCTTCTCTGTAAATCTCCAGTGCTTTTTTAATCGCCCTTAAATAAACAAAGTATTTAGCCTGGTCAAGCTGATCTATAAAAGGGCTGTCAACCAATTTCTGATTCAATAGATTCGCAACAGGAGAGATCTTTGGTTCAATCTCAGTTGCAAAATATTGAAAGCTGTTTAATAATTCTTCGTTCGCTGTATCACAGCTCATTTTGATATATCTCCAGGCGAAATCTTCTTCAAGTGCAGCTTCAAATTCACTTTTGTCTTTCAGCCACTTTTCCAGTCCTGCAACATCAGTAATTTTTCTGTCCAGCAGTTCATCCAGTACAGGAGAAAGATTCTCCCATTTAATTTCAAGATGCTGAGGAATATAGGTCCTGGTTTTTTTCGGTATAATAAGATTGCTCATCGTTCTAGAATTTGAAAATTGTTCTTAAAAAAGCATCCAGCAAAAAGCAGGCTGCAAAAATCACTGAGGCTAATCCGTTAGTAGTGGCAAATGCCTTGTTCACTTTACTGATGTCATTGGGTTTAACCAGCAGATGCTGATAAATCAACATCGAGCAAAAGAAAGTTACACCCAGATAGTAAGCCCAGCTAAAGGTAGAAAATACTATAGGTAAGATCACACAAATAGCAGACAGCACATGTAAAAACTCAGATAACCGGAGCGCTCTTTTACGGCCGATAGCCGAAGGGATTGAATGTAGTTTCTCTCCTTTATCAAACTCTTCATCCTGCAAGGCATAAATGATATCAAAACCACTTACCCAGAATAATACAGCCAGCGAATAAAATACAGGCACGAGTGCAAATTCACCGGTTACGGCAATATAGGCACCAATAGGGGCGAGCGATAAACCCAGTCCGAGTACCATATGGCAAAGCGCTGTAAATCTTTTGGTATAACTGTAAAACAGGACAACAAACAAGGCTACAGGAGAAAGGTATAAACACAACCTGTTGATGAATGCCGTAGTGATAATGAAAAGTACACAGTTGACAATGACAAAGATCAGTGCTTCATTGGCCGAGACTTTTCCGGCAGGGATATCACGCATATTGGTACGTGGATTTTTAGCATCGATATCTCTGTCAAGATACCTGTTAAAGGCCATCGCCGAGTTTCTGGCGAATACCATACAAAGGAGTACTAACAACAAAATCACCCAGTTGAAAGGGTGATCAGTAGTGGTAACTCCTAAAAAGAAACCGATCATCGCAAAAGGTAGTGCGAAAACCGAATGTGCAAAAAGCACGAGTGAAAAATACTTCTTCATTTAATAGTGCTGTTATTAATCTTCGTCAGGCGTCAGGATGGGCATTGCAAAATCAAGATTGGTCTGATCAACAAAGTTCAGAATCTCATCTCTTCCAACTAACTTCTCTGCGGAGGTTGTAAATATCGGTGGAATTTCTTCAAACCATCCTGAAAGTTCTTTTTTGAACAGCGCTATATTCTGATGTGTTTTCGACGTAGACTGTTTATCGGTCTTGGTAAAGGCAAGAACAAACGGGATTTGTATCTCTCCCATCCAGCAGCAAAATTCAATATCGATCTTTTGTGGTGGGATGCGACTGTCAATTAAAACGAATACACACTGTAAACTTTCTCTCTTAGTGATGTAATTACGGATAAATTTTTCCCAGCTTTCACGGCTGTTTTTAGAAACTTTAGCATAACCGTAACCTGGCAAATCGACTATATACCACTTTTCGTTGACTAAAAAATGGTTAATTAGCTGTGTTTTTCCTGGTTTTTGGGACGTTTTAGCCAATCCATGCTGGTTAACCAGCATATTAATAAGGGATGACTTTCCTACGTTAGAGCGGCCAATAAAAGCATATTCGGGCATGTTGGCTACTGGCAGTGCCGATATCTTGGTATTACTGCAAATAAATGTTGCTGATTTTATAATCATTTGACAAAGGTAGAAAATTAGTTTTCAACAATACTTATCTTTGCTCCACACCATGAACGAAAAAATAACTCCATATCAATCTGCTACAATTACGAAAAAGGAACAGGTGACTACAATGTTTGATAACATTGCCGGAACTTATGACTTCCTGAATCACTTCCTTTCTATAGGAATAGACATTCTATGGCGTAAAAAGGCCATTCGTGAGTTGTCAGCTTTAAAGCCACAGCATATTCTGGATGTGGCTACAGGAACGGGTGACCTTGCTTTTGAAGCGATCAAAATACTTCATCCTAAAAAGGTAACAGGCGTAGATATTTCTGCAGGAATGCTTGAAGTAGCCCGTAAAAAAATTGCAGAACGCAATTTACAGGATGTTTTTAGTGTAGAAATCGGAGATTCTGAAGGTCTTAAATTCGAAGATAATCATTTTGATGCAATCACTGTTGCCTTCGGAGTGCGCAATTATCAGAACCTGGAACAAGGTTTATCAGACATGCTGCGGGTATTAAAACCAGGTGGAAAGGTCGTGATCCTTGAGTTCTCTAAACCTGTAGCATTCCCGGTTAAGCAACTCTATAATTTTTATTTTAAGTATGTACTGCCTGTTTTTGGAAAAATATTTTCTAAAGATGCCAGGGCATATACTTATTTAAATGAGTCTGCTGTTGCATTTCCGGATGGAAAGTCTTTTATTGCAGTAATGGATAAAGTTGGTTATAAAACTACTAAATACAGACCCCTTACTTTTGGGATCAGTACAATATATACTGGAATAAAAGGTTAATAGAACTAGATGAGATTAAAAATAAGCCTGTTAGTCGTTCTTCTTTTTTCATTTGCTGCCGCCAGGGCCCAAAACTGGGGCGGTGGTGTGGATGATGAATTAGTACACTTCGGCTTTACTTTTCAGTATACGTCTTCTTCTTATAAAATCAAGAAGAAACCAGACTGGAGAGAACCATTTAAATCACGTCTTGATCCGTCAAGAGGTAATATCACAGATTCATTGAATGCGATCTATAGCAAGGCTTCTCCGGGTTTTGGAATTGGCTTTGTGGTGAATGGCAGAATCAGTAACAATGTCGATGTGAGGTTAACACCGACACTGGTTTTTACAGACAGGCTGATGGAATATGATTATTCTACCATTAACCAGATACCTAAGTCTCCATTCAGTCAGCAGGAAAAAAAAGTGGTCGCAACTATGGTTGAATTCCCTTTGGGTATTAAGATCAAGTCTAACCGGAGGAACAATTTCAGGGCCTATATGTTATACGGTGCAAAATATTCTATGGATATCGCTTCGAAGAAGAAAACAGATGACTCTCAGCTGGATGAAGAATATAAACTGCTTAAAAATCAGAAGAGTTATTTTTCTGCGGAGGCTGCATTTGGGATGGATCTGTATTTTGAGTATTTCAAAATGTCCCCTGAGATCAAACTGTCTTATTCATTAAATGATATTTTAGACAGGAAAGAAGTGAATCCTTTTAACAATCCAATTGATAAATTGATGTTGCGTCATGTAACATTCAGTTTATTCTTTGAATGATGCTGACAGGATGAAATTTAATAGCTTTACCGCTAACGATAAATAAAAAGAGATGAAAACTGCATTAATTACAGGCGCGACTTCAGGAATAGGAAAAGCATGTGCACATTTATTTGCACAGCAGGGATATCAATTGGTATTGGTAGCCAGAAGAGAAGAGAAGCTGAATGAAGTTGCTAAACATTTAGCAGATAAATATGCAATTGAGGTTAAAACGCTGATTGCAGATGTAAGAAATAAAGAAGTCTTAACAACGGTATTGGAAGGGCTGCCGGCGCAGTGGAAACAAATAGATGTGCTGATTAACAACGCAGGTCTTAGCCAGGGACTTGAGCCAATTGATAAAGGGGATACCAGTGACTGGGATACCATGATCGATACTAACGTAAAGGGTTTACTTTATGTCACTAAAATTGTTTCCAACTGGATGATTCCGGCCAAAAAGGGACATATCATTAATATAGGGTCGATTGCTGGTAAAGAGGTTTATCCGAATGGAAATGTGTATTGTGCAACAAAACATGCAGTGGATGCCCTAAATAAAGGAATGCGTCTTGACCTGGTGCCGCATGGTATCAAAGTGACCGCAATCAACCCTGGAATGGTCGAAACAGAGTTTTCTGTAGTCCGTTTTAAGGGAGATGAAGATAAAGCGAAAAAAGTTTATGAAGGATTGGAGCCTTTATTAGCGCAGGATATTGCAGATGCAATCTGGTTTGCAGTGAGCAGACCTGCACATGTGAATATTAATGATATGCTGATTATGCCAACCGCGCAGGCTTCAGCAACAGTAGTCAATAGAAATTAGAATAGAATTTATTATATGGTATCATCAATTATAGATCAGGAAATAAAAAAAGCAATGTTAGCCAAAGATCAGGCTTCATTGAGAGGTTTACGTGCTATTAAAGCTGCTTTATTAGTAGCAAGAACAGAAAAAGGTTCTGCAGAAGAAATCACTGAAGATGCAGAAATGAAGATTCTTCAGCGTTTGATTAAACAAAGAAAAGAATCTTCTGATATTTACAAACAACAAGGCAGAGAAGATCTGGCTGTGATTGAAGATGAAGAGATTACAGTGATCAACCAGTTTATGCCACAGCAATTAAGTAAAGAAGAAGTAGAAGCTTTGATTGCTAAACTCATACAGGATTCTGGTGCGAGCACAGTGAAAGATATGGGCCGTATTATGGGATTGGCAAATAAAGAACTGGCTGGAAAGGCAGATGGCAAATTGATAGCTGAAATTGTTAAAAATCAATTGGCATAAATTGTGTTAGAAGCTATCTGAAAATATTATTTTTAAAATTAACAGTTTTTTTTGTTTAAAATTAAAATAGGCGACTAACTTAGTAGCGTATCTTAAGAAGCAATGATGGACCGGACAACATTGTGGTAATAACTATTCCGGGAAATATTTACAGAAAATATATAATATATATACATGAAATACGAAGTAATAGAAGAGGATGGGTTTAAGTATATAGAGGCTGGAAAAGGCGAGACCCTGGTATTACTTCATGGTTTAATGGGCGAATTGAGTAACTGGGAGCCGGTTATCGATCATTTTAAAGAAAATTATCGCATACTGGTACCGATTTTGCCAATTTACGATTTACCTATTCTTACACTGGGCGTTAAAAGTTTAGCTAAGTATATTCATAAATTTATTAAATTTAAAAAGCTTGGTCAGGTTGTTCTTATCGGTAATTCATTAGGCGGACATCTTGGGCTTGTCGTTACAGCGGCACACCAGGAAAGCGTTAAAGCATTGGTACTGACCGGAAGCTCTGGTTTATATGAAAATGCATTTGGCGGTACTTTCCCAAGAAGAGAGAGCTATGATTATATCCGTGAAAAAGTAGAATTTACTTTTTATGATCCTTCTATCGCCACTAAAGAGATGGTGGATGAGATTTATAAAACAGTAAATGAGCGTTCAAGAGTTATCCGTATTCTGGCTCTGGCAAAATCTGCCATCCGTCACAATATGTCTAAGGAACTGAGCAAAATTACGATCCCTGTTTCTTTGATCTGGGGTAAAAATGACCAGGTAACTCCACCTGACGTAGCAGAAGAATTTCATCAGCTGTTGCCTAATTCAGAGTTAAACTGGGTTGATAAATGCGGGCATGTACCTATGATGGAGCATCCTGAAATTTTTAACGACTATCTGAGCAAATTCCTGGATAGAATTTTATTGAAATAACAATGTTTGCATCTGAACTCATATCTAATTCAATCCCGCCGTTACAGACTACTGAAACGGTGCATACTGCATTGGACAGAATGGCTGAGTTCAAATTAAATCATTTGCCGGTTTTAAATAATGGTACTTTTCTGGGCATTGTTGCAGAAGATCATCTGCTGGAGATAAGAAATGTAGAGGAGCCTATCGGGGCACTTTCTTTAACTATTCTGAATCCTTTTGTCTATCAGGATGTACATGTTTATGATGTCATCAGGATATTTGATCAGCTTAAACTTTCTTTAGTACCGGTACTTGATTATAAAAAAAATTACCTTGGGGTTATTTCTATACATGACTTATTAAAGTATACCTCAGATATTTTTGCGGTGAAAGAACCAGGAGGGATCATCGTTCTGGAGATTAATAACCGCAACAATTCTTTATCGCATATGGCTCAGATTGTGGAAGCTGATAATGCACAAATCTTATCCTCTTATGTGCAGAACTTTCCGGATTCTACGCGCCTGGAGGTCACACTGAAAATCAATAAAACTGAATTATCTGGAATCATATCTGCTTTTGAAAGGTATGATTACCAGGTTAAAGCAGTCTTTAACAGTACTACTCAGGACAATGGAACAGAAGACAGATATAATTTGTTAATGAGTTATCTAAATGTTTAATTCATTCCTGTAACCATTCAACATACAATATTTATCTAATGAAGATTGCAATTTACGGCAGAGAGTTCAATAATAGCGTTTTACCCTTTGTACAAGAAGTTTTTAATGCCATGGAACATTATGGGATTGAAACAATTGTCCATAAGGAATACCACGATTTTATTGAGGATAAAGTAAAACTTCCTGCTCATGTCCCGACTTTTTCCAATCATCCTGAATTGCGTGACCATGCAGATATACTGATCAGTTTAGGCGGGGACGGTACCTTGCTGGATACGCTGGCTTTAATCAGGGATTCTGGAATCCCTGTGATTGGGATTAACTTCGGCAGGCTTGGTTTTCTGGCCAGTATTAATAAAAATGAGATCAGGAATGCGATCGAAGCATTGGTCAATCATGAATATTCTCTGGATAAACGTACTTTACTGAATGTTGAATCTAAACATCACCTTTTTGGAGATGAGAATTTTGCGCTGAATGATATCACCATACACAGGCGTGATAACACGGCAATGATGATTATACATGCCTATATGAATGATGAATTTATCAATTCATACTGGGCAGATGGTTTAATTATTGCCACGCCTACAGGTTCTACAGCTTATTCTTTAAGCTGCGGAGGCCCGATTATTTTTCCTAGTGCGCAAAACTTTGTAATTACCCCGATTGCACCGCATAACCTGAATGTAAGACCTGTTATTATTCCCGATGATGTGACGCTGCGTTTTGAGGTGGAAGCAAGAAGTACCAAGTTTTTGGTGTCATGCGATTCCAGGACTGCAACAGTGGACAGGTCCGTTAAAATCACCGTGAACAAGGCTGCTTTTCATGTAAACCTTGTTCGTTTGAATAATGAAAGTTATCTTACTACCTTGAGGAACAAATTGCTTTGGGGAATTGATACACGTAATTATTAAGATGGGATTTAAAAAGATTGTATTTTCTGCTGTTTTATGCTGTGTTTTTTCTGGTGCTGCATTGGCTCAGACGACAGAACTGGGGATCAATGCCGGTGCTGCCGGGTATATCGGCGATATCAATCCTTCCAATCTTTTTAAACCAAGCGGAGTAGCTTTCGGCGCTTATGTAAAGCGTAATCTTGATCCTTACTGGGCTATCGGAATCCATTATAACTATGGTAAAATCAAGGGTTATGATGCAAATTCTGATGACGCAAGCTTAAGAACCCGTAACCTTAATTTTTCTACTTCACTAAATGAGCTGAGTGTACAGGTGGATTTCAATTTCCTGGAATACTTTTCTGGTGGAGGGATAAAGAATTTTACGCCTTATATGTTTGCCGGAATTGGTGGTGTACTGTTCAATCCGAAAGCTAAATATAATGGAGAAACATTTGAATTAAGATACTATGAAACTGAGGGTAAAAAGTATAAAAATTATGCATTCAGTATCCCTTATGGGGTAGGTATGAAGTACCGGATAGGGGAGCGTTTGGGGCTGTTCACGCAGCTGGGCTACAGAACTGCGAAAACAGATTACCTGGATGATGTAGGGGACAGATATCCGGCAGTTCCGGTAATCAGTGACCCTAGCAGGCAGAACCCTAATGGGGTAAACCTTTCTGATCCATCCGGAAAGAATTTTCCTGGCGGTGTGCAGCGGGGTAATTTTGTGAAAAATGATACTTACTTCTTTGTACATATAGGCCTTTCCTACACTTTTACTTCCGATAAATGTTATTCTTTTTAGGCCCTTTTATTTACATTTTCTTTCATAAAATCAATATATCCTTCTTTCAGGCTGACGATTATGATAGAAATAAACAAAATATCTTATAACTTTGAAGCTTTCTAACCTGCCATTCTTCTGTATGTTAGACATTTTAGCCATATTTGCACCATAAATGGGATTTAAAGAACAAATCGATACTAGCCGCTTACCAGAACACATCGCTATTATTATGGATGGGAATGGAAGATGGGCTAAAAACCAGGGTAAATTCAGATCTTTCGGTCATGAAAGCGGAGTGATATCTGTAAAGGATATTGTAGAGGGATGTGCAGACATTGGTGTGAGATATCTTACAATTTATGCCTTTTCTACCGAGAACTGGAACAGACCAATTGATGAAGTCAATGCGCTTATGGAGTTGTTGATTGCTACAATCAACAATGAAACTGATACGCTGAATAAGAATAATATCCGGTTAAATGCCATTGGCGATATCGCCTCTTTACCTCAGAAATGTATTGATGATTTAAAGAGCGCAATGGAAAAAACGGCGGGAAATACCACTTGTACTTTAACACTGGCTTTGAGTTATAGTGCCAAATGGGAGATTTTAGAGGCTGCGAAAAAAATTGCATTGCTGGTACAGGAAGGCAAAATTAAAGTGGATGAAATCGATGAGGCGAAATTTTCGTCTCAATTAACTACTGTAAATATTCCTGATCCTGAATTGATGATCCGTACCAGCGGAGAGCACAGGGTGAGTAATTTTCTGCTTTGGCAGATGGCTTACAGTGAGCTGTATTTTACGGAAACTTTATGGCCGGACTTTAGAAGAGAAGACCTTTTTGAAGCTATTGTGGACTACCAAAAGCGCGAACGTCGCTTCGGTAAAATTAGTGAACAGTTGAACTAATTTTACTTTTAACACTTTTTAACATGTGTTTAAATTAACTTAGCAACGTTTTTTAGATTGTAAATGAAAAGAATATACCAACTCATATTATTGCTATTGATCGGGTCACCGGCAATGGCACAGATTACCCGTCCAAAGTCCAATCCAAATACCCCCAGCTTAAAAGTCAGCGGTACCGATATGGACTATTTTCAACCTAAAGAATATATTATAGGAGGAACAACTTTAAGCGGCGCAAAGTTTATTGATAAGGAAGTTATTATCACACTTTCGAAGTTAATTAAAGGTGAAAAAATCTTGCTTCCAGGTGAAGCTACCTCCAATGCAATCAAAACATTGTGGTCACAGGGTTTATTTGATGATATCGAACTTGATATCTCTAAAATGGTGCTGGATACTGTTTATTTCGACATTAAAGTGGTTGAAAGACCTCGTTTAAGCTCTTTTGAACTGAACGGACTGACCAAATCCCAGAAGACGGATATTACCGAAAAATTGAATTCTAAATCAGGAAAGACAATTATTAACGAAAATACTTATAACAGTACAACGGGGATAATTAATAAATATCTTGCTGAAAAAGGTTATTTCTTTACGAAAGTTGACTACAAAACCAAGCCTGATCCGAACATGGAAAATGGGGTGGTTCTGCAGGTTTTTGTCGATAGGGGAAATAAGGTAAAAGTGCATAAAATCGAATTTACAGGTAATAAAGATTTTAAGGCTTCAACTTTACGCAAGTATTTGAAAAAGACTAAACAGCAGGCTTTCTATAAAGTATTCGGTTCTGGTAAATTCAGTAAGGAGAAATATAAAGAGGATAAAGATAAGCTGATCGCTAAAATGCAGGATAAAGGTTACCGTGATGCGGTAATTATCAAGGATACCACTTATCAGTACAATAAAAAATCTGTTGGTATTAAAATTGATCTGTACGAAGGTCCAAAATATTATGTTGGAAATATTACCTGGGCTGGAAATGCAAAATATGCAACTAAAGATCTGGGTAAAGTATTGGGTATTGAGAAAGGTGAAGTTTTCAGTGAAGAAAAACTGAATACTAAACTTCATGGTAACGGTGCTGAAAGTGATGATGTGTCGAGTATCTATCTGAATGATGGTTACCTGACTTTTAACGTGGAGCCTGTTCAGACAAAAATATACAATGATACGGTTGACCTTGAAATCAGAATTTATGAAGGTCCTCAGTATACCAATAACAGGATTACTGTTAAAGGAAATACAATCACCAATGACAGGGTAGTTTTACGTGAGGTACGTACAAGACCAGGTGATAAGTTCTCTAAAGATTTATTGGTTCGTACAGTACGTGACCTTGGTCAGCTGGGTAACTTTGATGAGTCTAAAACTGTACCAACTCCAAAACCAAATCCTTCGGATGGTACGGTTGATATTGAGTATGCTGTTGAAGAGAAACCTTCTGATCAGGTAGAATTATCAGGTGGTTTTGGTGGTGGCCGTGTGATCGGAACAATTGGTTTAACTTTCAATAACTTCTCTTTAAGAAATATTTTAAATCCAAAAGCTTACAGACCGCTTCCTAAAGGTGATGGTCAGAAATTAAGTCTTCGTGGACAGACTAACGGTAAGTACTACCAGTCTTACAGTTTCTCTTTCTCTGAGCCTTGGTTAGGTGGAAAGAAACCAGTTAGTTTTGGTGTGAGTGCATTTACTTCACTTTCATCTGCAAATGGTCTTTCTTCTGGTCCGAATGTTCAGCGTATCCGCCTAAACGGTGTGACTTTCAGTTTGGGTAGAAGATTGAAATGGCCTGATAACTATTTCCAGATCTCACATGCGATCAACTTGCAGCAGTATATCCTGAATAACTATCCTGGATATTTATTCTCTACTGGTACATCATATAACTTAAACTTAACACAGGAGATCAGCAGAGATTCAAGAAATTCTCCGATCTTTCCAACCGAAGGTTCTTATTTTAAATTCACTATACAGGCAACTCCTCCTTACTCGTTGTTAAATAATACAAACTATGCAACAGCATCAGATAAACAACGTTATAAGTTCACTGAATACCACAAATGGAAATTTGAAGGTCAGTGGTTCCAGAGAGTTGGTGGTAAATTGGTCTTCAAAGGTCAGGCTCAGTTTGGGTTCTTAGGATCATACAACCAGGCTGTAGGCCAGTCGCCATTTGAAAGATTTAAACTGGGTGGTGATGGTATGCAGGGATTTGACTTCCTTCAGGGTTCTGAGATTATTACAATGCGTGGTTATGCGAATAACGTAGTTACTCCGGCAACGGCTACTACCGCTCAGCAGATCCAGACAGCAACAAACTCAGGAAGTCCGGTATATGCTAAATATGTAATGGAATTAAGATATCCGGTTATTGCAAGTCAGCAGGCAACTGCGTATCTTGTGGGCTTTGCTGAGGGTGGTAATACCTGGAACAAGTTCGCAGAATTCAATCCTTTTAACGTGAGAAGGTCTGCGGGTATTGGAGCTAGGATATTTTTACCGATATTTGGTATGCTGGGTATTGATTACGGATTTCCGTTTGATAGCATTCCTGGTCAGGCTAACGGAGGTAAACAAAACTTCACGTTTAGTATTGCTCAGCAATTGGGTGGATTTAATTAATATAGAAATGAAGAAAATTATTTTAATCGGGGTTTTGGTTTTCGCAGGTTTTGGTGCCTTTGCACAAAAGTTTGCTTATGTTGATACAGAGTATATTCTTAAAAATTTACCTGAATATAAGTCCTCGCAAAACCAGTTGAACGTATTATCTCAACAGTGGCAGAAGGAAGTTGATGCTAACTTTACAGCGATCGACAAGATGTATAAAGCTTATCAGGCAGATCAGGTGTTATTAACTGATGATATGCGCAAACGCAGAGAGAATGATATCATTGAAAAGGAGAAAGCAGCTAAAGAATTTCAACGTCAGAAATTCGGTCCTGAAGGAGAGCTTTTCCAGACGAGAGCAAAGTTGCTTAAGCCTATTCAGGATAAAGTAACCGGTGTGATTGCCGATCTTGCAAAAACTAAGTTTCTGGACTTTATCTTTGATAAAAGCAGCGAAGCTACTATGATGATTTATGCGAGCAGCAATTATGATCTGAGTAATGACGTTATTATCAGATTAGGTTATAAACCAAACACCGTAAAATAAACACACCAAATAAATTATAAAAACAATTATTAAGAACAATAGAAATGAGAAAGTTAATTAACGTATTTTTTGTGGCAGCTGGCCTTATGTTTACTGCTAATGTTGCTAGTGCTCAACAAAAAATTGCACATTTGGATTCTGAAGCAATCTTTGCTGCTATGCCTGAAGCAAAAACTGCCTCAGCTACTTTAGAGACTCTTCAAAAACAAAAACAAGCTGAAATCGAAAAAATGAGAAGTGAGTATACTGTGAAATATGAAGCTGCAGTTGCTAAGAACAAAACTTTGAGTGAAGCTAATAAAGAAACAGTTGGTAAAGAATTACAAGCAATGGGTGTTGAATTACAGGATATGGAAAAACGTATCGGTGAAGCAAGCCAAAAAGCTCAACAAGATATCGCTACTAAACAAGGTGAGTTATTAGCTCCTTTAAACGCTAAATTCCAAACTGCAGTTAAAGCTGTAGCTAGAGAAAAAGGTTTAGCTTATGTTTTTGATAGCTCAGCTCAGAATGGTGCAAACAACCTGTTAGCATGGGAAGGTGGTGACGATGTTACTGCTTTAGTTAAAGCTAAATTAGGTATCTCTGCATCAGCAGCAGCTCCTAAAAAATAGTATTTAAAAAATATTTAAATTGCGGCACCGGGAAAATACCCGGTGCCGCTTTTTTTTGTTATGATGAGTAAGAAATCTATAGGTATTTTCGATTCGGGTTATGGTGGCCTGACTGTCTTTGAGTCAATCGCTAAGTTATTGCCTGATTATAATTATATCTATTTTGGGGATAATGCACGTGCTCCTTATGGTGACCATTCTTTTGAGACGATTTACCAGTATACACTGGAGTGTGTGGAATGGTTGTTTGCGCAGGGTTGCCCGTTAGTGATTCTGGCCTGTAATACGGCTTCTGCAAAAGCACTGCGCACGATTCAGCAAAAGGTGCTTCCGGTGAAGTATCCGGGGTACCGGGTTTTAGGGGTGATCAGGCCTACGGCCGAAGTGATCGGTTCTTATACAAAGACGAATAGTATTGGAGTGATGGGGACAAGAGGGACGGTGAAGTCAGAGTCTTATCTGATCGAGATTCATCATCAGTACCCGGAACTGAATGTGATCCAGCAAAGCTGCCCGATGTGGGTACCGCTGATTGAAAATAATGAGCATGTGAATGAAGGGGCAGATTATTTTGTGAAGAAGTATATTGATAATTTGCTGGAGAAGTCGGGAGATATTGATGCGATATTACTGGCTTGTACACATTATCCGTTATTAGTGCCTAAGATGAAAGATTATCTTCCTGAAGGGGTTTCACTAGTATCACAGGGTGATATTGTTGCAGATAGTCTGGTTGACTACTTAAACAGGCATCCGGAGATTGAAGGTGAGCTGACAAAGGAAGGGGAAATGAGTTTTTACACGACAGGGGATAATTTAGTGTTTGACCATAATGCTTCGATTTTTTTTCCGGGGGAAGTGGTTTCTTCTCAGGTTCGGTTGAACTGCGGATCTTCGAAAAAATAGAAAAAGCTGCTTCACATTTCAAGCTGCGCCCATCTGAAGAGATGGCCAATGCTTGAAATGTGAAGCAGCTTTTTCTATTTTCCATTCTCCACGCCTGGTTTGGTGGTTGGTTAGGAGGCGAGGTTGGTTTTTATTTCTGGATCTTGATTATAAGTTGTATTCTAAGGTGTTTAGATAATATTCTAATGTTCTGAATCTGGTGGTGTTTGCTCCAACTATGATTTTTTCGTAGTCGATTACCTGTGGGAAACTATAGGCTAACTGATCTAATACGTAAACCGTGCTTGATGGGTTATAAGGTTTGTTATAATCTGAACGTGTCTTGTCTGGCGCCCACCCGGTGTTGACAAATTCAATGTGTACGTTGTTAACCGGATCTATCAGGTAGGGCTCCCAGAAAGTTACGGTGTTTGGGATGCTGATGTTGATGTTATTGGCTTTGTTTAATAAGGTGTTTCCGGCTGTCTGACCTTCATATAAGCTGACTGCTCTTAGGGCTCTTGCATAGAAGTAGAGGTTGTAGGCATGGTAAGCAAAGGCATCTCTGTTTACGTAGTCTTCGGTTTTGCCTCCGGCAAACAAGTTTGCATTCAGCTGTACGTTATAGGCGTTTTTGACATGGGTAAGGATCGCTGTGTCGTTCAGGATATAGCCGATGTCAAAAAGGATGTTTAATCTGATGGTTTCCCAATTGTTCTTTCTGCTGGTGAAACCGGATGCATTACTGATGTAGTAGTTTGCTGTCTTTTTTAACCACGCGTCTATGGTTGCTTTATTGGTGTCAGGAATGCTTGCCCTGATGATTGAATAAGCTTCGAAGATTTCTATAAAGGCCGCCTCTGTCGGGGTACTGCCTGATGGACTGTTTACTGCTGCCCATGCGAGCAGATTGGCTTTTGCCTTGTCAAGATATTTGGTCGCGGTATCTCTTCCGGGAGAGATGGTGTATTGCAGCGCAAGGCATTTTAGTTCGGTACCCTGAGTGCCTACTGTTGTTGTGTTTGGCGTTTTTGTGAGTGCAGCATAGGCAGGATTGGTGATTAGTTTTTGGATTTGTCCCTGGTTTGGCCCAGCTAGATCTGATGCAATTTTGTTGAGTCCGGTGGCACTGAATACAAGGTTTTTTGTAAAGGGTGCCGTGTCTCCGGTACCTTGTGTTTCTGTGAGTGGATCTGAAGATCTGTCTTGCTGGACTGACTGTTTTTTACAGCTTGTAGTGCATACCGTTAATGCGATAGCTGCTGAGTAGATTAATTTTTTCATCGTTGTTTTATTATGAATTTGATATTGCAAATTCGCCAGATCATTGGGATCAGAGAGGATGAAATTCTAATTAAAGAGGGGTGAAAATCTAAATAGTTGAATTGATATTGTTGCTAAGTACAGGTTTGCTGGCCAGGAGAATTTTCTTTTCTTTGCCATGAGGAGATAAACTATGATGGACGAAGTTAAAAAAGAGAAAGATGAGCAGTTTTGCCCAGCCTGTAAACGTGGTGTCGTGGTGTCATCACGTTATCCAAATTATGTTTGCAGGGACTGTGTTTTATTGGCAACTGATGAGGAAGGGAAAGCCCTGGAGTTTTTTAACTCAGATATATTTGGGCATGGATGTGTTGGGAGCTATAAGGATAGTGAAGAGGTTTATGGTTCCAATATTTGCTATATCAAGGGGATTAAATTTGAGGCTAATGAAGCTTATATGGGCGGGATTGTAGTTACACCGGTTTTGTCGCTTCAATAGCCTCAATTATTGTCTTTGTTTTTTTAGTGGGTCTTGATATACCTGAAAAGCAAAATTGCAATTGAAATAACCCCCCATGCGATGCCCCAGTATTGTAATGGGATAAAATAAAGATCGTTAACTGATTTTTTGTTTAATCTTAGACCCGTGATATAAACCAGGGGTGCTGAACACAGTAGGCTATACAAGAATATTTCGAGACTTGCATTTCCATTGGTGCCAAAAAAGAATATTCCAATCAGAATTGTGCAAACTGGTGTCAGAAGGGCTAGTGGCCCCCAACCTTTGTAAATAATCATATTGTTTTATAGGGATTGTTTTTATGCTTTGTTGATGAGTTGATCCAGTAGGGAGACGAAACTTCTGCCACTGAAAATACCGTTGGTAGATGTACTGAAAACAATGTTGTTTTCTTTGTCCTGTAAACTGATCTGACTAATCCAGTTGTTTACTGAGAAATGATTGAGATCTGAAATCATGATCTTTTTTGAATCGATTACCAGGTAATCTTTATTGACAGCAATTTCTTTTGGTTGTACGTTTAAGAAGGAGTTTGTACCTGTAGCAAATAGCTTTTTGCCCATTGCTGTACTGTAGTTGATGTATTGAAATGTAATGGTCTTATTCTGCTCCAGTTCCTTTAGTACTTTGGGTACATAGAATTTTTCGTGCTGGGTAGTCATCAAATTAATTGCGCTGATGACATTGGTGTAGCGAGGGGTAATAGTTTCCCAACTGTCTTCTTTCCCGGAACGGAAAGCGATGTTATTAGTTAAGAATGAACGTCCGGAACTAAATAAGTAAAGGTCTTCTAAATCTTCAAAAAGCTGTACTTTGTTTTGTCCTTTTCCTGCTGTCAGGATACCTTTTTCATATAAAGTATAGGTCTTGCCCTGGCTAAGTTTTAAGGCCAGCAATAAGATGGCAATTCCCATTCCCATGATGAATGCAATGCACCAGTAAAGTATGCTGATGTCTCCTGAGAAATTCATCTTTCCTTCTTTAACTGCAAGTATGGCTCCGAAATAAATGAAGGCTGAAATGGCTGAAAATAAAATAAGGATAAAAACTGCGAAGTAAGTGAAGCCTTTTCCGGGATTGTGTTTGCTTTTTAAGGCACCCAGCTCTTGTACGTTATTTATTTTAAATGATAAGGTGTTTATTATTAGTTAATTGTAGTTTAATTACTATTTTGTAAATTTCATGAAACTATCGTTGCGCAAATTGTGTACCAATATGGAGCTATTCCGCATCAGTTGATGAGATGGGAATTGAATGTTGGATAGGATTAGGGGTAGGATTTTTAAGGTAATTGCTAGCGGATTATTTCAAAAGCAGTTTTTCCTTTGGGGATATGGAGATAGAGTTTATAGAAATTTCCTATAGTACTCCCTTTTTTATTTTTGTATTTACCCCATAGAGCAGACTCACCTCTAAATCTGATATCCATTGAATTTTGTTCTAAACATACCAGGTTACCATTTCCATATAATGAAGAAGTCTTCAGTTTGATGTTCATCTAATAGCACCCATAAAAGTCATCCCATCTGGTTTTTTAGGGCTATGATGTTCTGGTAACAACTTTTTACGCAGATAAGGATCTTTTCCTGTTTTATCTATTTTTAACAAAATAAGTTCCACGCCTGTCCAATCGGGTAAAGTATGAATAGCATCACCATTTTCTTTGACCAATAGGATATAACCTATATGTTATTTTCTGAGGTCCGCTTTTTAAAATATAATGCTGGATATCTATTTGAGAAGTTACCTGGCCATCATCGTAATACTTAAAAACAGGTACATCGTTTATTAAAATTTCCTATGCACAGCCAACTACTTTATTGAGTTCCAGAAAGTAATAAGGTTCTTCGGGATAATGCTTTATAGCTTTAGATATTGTCTCTATGTAATGGTGTGCTGTAAGATTTGACTTTGCAGGCAAAAAGACATTTGGAAGCTCCTTTTCCCGTTTACACGAAAAAAAGAAGCTTACTAATATTAGACAAGAGACAATTAGAGTTTTCTGCACAAGGTTATCTGATTATTTCAAAAGCAGTCTTCCCTTTGGGGATATGCAGGTAAAGTTTACGGAAATTTCCAATAACACTTCCTTTATCATTTTTGTATTTACCCCATAGGGCCGACTCACCTCTAAATCGGATATCCATAGAATTTTGTTCCAGGCATACCAGTTTACCATTTCCATATAATGACATTTTGTAATTTGCCAACGGTTCCAGCTTATAACTTGATTTTGTGAATGGTTTTAAGTAAGCATCTAATGTCTCCTTTAAGTCTTCGTTTGAACTATATTCACTTTGGCAAGTTTCGATTTCCTTGGCATATAGATATCCGAAGAAGTCTTCAGTTTGATGTTCATCTAATAGCTGCCATATTAACTTATAAGCTGTTTCAGTTTTTTGAAGTAATTCTTTCTGGTCCATTTTACTTAAATCGACACTGTTGGCCCATCCTTTATTTTCATAAGGTAATTGGGCATCGAAAGTGAAACTATTTTCATAATATTTGAGCCCAGCACCCATAAAGGTCCTCCCATCTGGTTTGTTAGGACTGTGATGTTCTAGTAAGACCTTTTTACGCAAATAAGGATCTTTTACGGTTTTATCTATTTTTAACAAATTAAGATCCACGCGTGTCCAGTCAGCTAACGTATTAATAACATCACCATCTTCTCTCTTACCAATTGGATATAGTTTATATGTTATTTTCTGAGGGCCACTTTTTAGCATATAGTATTGTATATCTATTTGAGAAGTTACCTGCCCATCATCGTAATACTTAAAAACAGGCACATCATTTATTAAAATTTCATATGCACATCCAACTATGTTGTTGATCTCCAAGAAGTAATAAGGCTCTTCGGGATAGTGTTTAACAGCCTTAGACATGGTCTCTATGAAGTTTTTACTGGTAAGTTTAGGGTTTGTAGACATAAGTGTGTTTTTATCATTAATTGTTTTCGTAGGTTCTGTACAGCCCATAAGCATATAAATAACCCCCAAAAAGAAGAACATTTTTTTCATAATCGTTTAGAATTTTTAATACAATTGGACATCAGCAATATCAATATTTTGAGGCTCAAATAATACAAAGTCCAGTTTCTCATCATCTGGATTTAATTCGAGCACTTTTTCACCATCAACTGTTAATTTTGATTTAAGAGTAACGTATCCTTTTATACCAGAAAAATAGATTTGATCTTTATAGTAAGGACCCCTGCTAACATCAACACCATAAGTTCTTTTATGTGTAATATAGCCCTCTAAATTGAGCTTCAATGCTCCGTCAATTCCTATTGGAGGAACATATTTTCTTAAGGGCTTCCATATCTGAATTACTCTTTTACCAGTGGCTTCAAGGAATATTCTAGCTTTAATTGTATCCTCGCCAATAACTTCACCACTACTATTGCTTAATGCACTATTCAAAAGATTAAGTACTGTGATTTTTTTATCTCCTGCATTAGCAGTCATTGGAAGTGCAATTTTTAGTTCATAATTGGCCTCAATCCTTCCTATAAATTCTAAGGTGAGCTCTGCATCCCCCCCAATTTTATTTAAAACTGCCTGAACTTCTTTACTTATTTCTGTTTTAGCCGCAGCATTCTCTTCAATGGTTGCTTTAGCATTTTTTTTATGCTTAACAGATGCAACAAGATCAGCCAGTTTAAACGTCTTCTTATATTGAATGGCAATCAAAGGTTTTGCGCTCACATTATCTTCTATCATATAATAGATATTGCCATCACTGCCTTTCTTAAGATATAGGCCTCTGTTCATCGCTACTTTAGGGAAGATGAATTCAAAGCCAAGATCCTCCATTTTATCTTTTACAGCTTTTGCCTCTTTTAAGAAACGGGCTGCCTTTTTTAGTTTCGGTAATTTGGCTGCTGCAGTCTCTCCACCAGTTAATACCGCAATAACTACTTCGACTACGATTACGAGTATGGTCAGGGTCAGGATAGCGATCTCAGTTACGATTCTGTGTTTCTCTGTATAGTCGTCTTCTCTGGCAAAACCATCAAAAGACCCGCCTGTCCAGTTCCATCTCTTGTGATAACCTAAACCATACATTTTAGATTCTTCTCTGATATAATTTACCAGCCATTCCTGGGCATATGCACTTATTGTAAACATAGGTACCCATTTAATTGCACTGAAGTACATTTCCAGGTATTTCTCTACTTTACCATATAGTGTCTCTATGCCTTTTACAATCTTTACCTTTTGCTCTTTTCCTTCTTTTTTAAAGTAGAAAGATTCATCATAGTCATAGCTTGCATGAAAGATCCATAAAGCATCTGTAAATGCTTGTACAATAACGGTTGGCTTAGTCTTATCAGGAAAATAGTTACATGAATTAATCGAAACCTGAAAACGGTTTGGGGTCAGTGTTCTTAAAGGGGGTAGAACAATGGGTAACATCGGTGCGATATCAGCAAATACGGGGATCTTTAATAATCCTCCATTAATATCTACATCCTTTGCAACGGTCCTGATAGATTCTTCGTTCGTTAATTCAAGATATTTTGCTTTCTTTTCATCATGTTTTTTTGCCGGATCACTGGCCATCATACAGTTTTTGATATTGAAATTCGTTATACGAAAGTCTAATACTGTCGGTGTTTCCAGTGTCGGAACAATGGTATTATAAAATATAGCCTTGATACCAGGGGTGTAAAAAGTAAGCTCGGTGTAGCGGTTCAATTTATGAATAGGGGTATCTATATTTGTTTCATAGATAAACTGCTTGGCCTTCGATGAGCCATACCATTTTGTGGACAATTTATTGGTAACTCCATGTGTATTCAGGTAGCTTAAAACACCATTTGCACGTTTTTCGGTAAGATCCATATTGTACTGGGCATCTTTCCGGATATCTGCATACGATTCAATTAAAAGTGAAATCTGCGGATTTGATTTTAAAAGCTTTGCCAGGTTATCCATCACAGGTTTTGCATCTGCTCTGATATCGTACTGGTCAGTATCATAGTATATCTTCAGGTCGAATTTGAACTTAGGTTCATTAGAACCGAATGTCAGTTTCTCGCGTTCGTCAAAAAGTAGTTTAGGTTTACCGCGGTCGGTAACATTTATACTCTGGAATTTACAGCCATGCATCACATAAGACTCAGCCTGTTGCCCGGTTTTTGCCGGGGTACTGGTCTTGGCAGGCATGATCTGTTCAATAAAAGTACCCATTTTATTGTTGATGTAAAGATGAGTAGCATGTTTGTCCTGACCTTTTTCATCAGTTACATAACCTTTGGCGGGGTCTCCTTTTACCTTAATGAAAAAATGTTCTTTAGGTTTTCTTAGCCCTCCCAATTCATTGTACCAGGCCATGGTATCTACTGCCGGAATCTGAAGTTCGATATCTCCATTAACACATTTTATACCGTATGTTTTTCTCATACGTTTAATAGTCCCTAATGAAGTATTATAGATCTCTACTACACAATCATCGCCATTTAAGCCTTCTAATTCCAGATGAAGTTTAAGTGGTACACCATAAATAGTGGGGTTGTCTGTGGTAATCTGATTATCATTGCCAGGCTCATCAACTATCCATGATGATTTGATCAGTTTCTGTTCACAATATCCGCCAACTAAAAGCCCGGTATTGTTTTTTGCATCCTTAATACCTGACAAGGTAGCTTCTATATAAAAGTTATAACTGCCGCATTGTTTTCTGGTAATTTGATAACCATAGATGTCTCTTGCGGGAATTACTGTCTTCTTGAATTCTATCTTTTTGTCCCCGCTCTGTCTTACCCAGGTTACTGTCTTTTTTTTATCTTCCTCAGTGGTTCCGGGAAACCATTCGCCGACTATAAAATATACCCATTGATCAGGGGCTATTGTAAGCTTATAATTGGGAATGGACAGGTTTCCGAAAACCTTACCTGTACCTTCCCATTTAATCTTTTTTACACCTTTTAACATAATTATTATACCTGAGGATTTGTTATTGCTTTTTCAGTATTTCCGGCGTCATTAAACTGAGGCTGGGTTAGTTCTTCTAGATCTACAGCAGGGTTTAATGCTTTGGATACTGCTGGTTTAGCACGCTGCATAGTCTGTTTACTTAATTCGGCAGTTTGTCCATGGTCAATGATCAGGATACAATCTTTCCCACCTACAGGACAAGTGGCCTTACTATCTTCTAATAAGATCTTCCCGCCATTGGTTAAAGTTGTCTTTTCATAAAAGCCTGTCCATTCAGTAATGATTGCAGTACATGGTTTCATGAGTTGTTTAGCGCAGTTGCCGAATGTGTTCTTCTCCAGTGTAGAACCAATATCCTTATTACTGGCAATGAGTTTCTTCCCGCTATCCTTATCATTAGCAAACTCTCTTTTATGTGTGAGTACTTTTAACTTGTCGGGGGCTGTACCAAAATTACACAGGCATGTGGCCCCTTGTACTACTAAATGTTTCTCTGCCATTGTATCTCAATTTCTGTTAACCCACTATTTCTTGAAGAATGAGCTAATTATACGTGTAATACTATTTTCTGATTTCTGAGAGTTGTTCCCATCTAAAAAGACAAGACTGCTGCCTTGCTGCTCTTCTGACATTAAATTATCGGAATCCTTCTCTTCATCAATCCTGAATAACCTGATCTCTATAGATTTGTTAATGGGCTCCTCTAAAACCCATTTGGCTACTATTGATTCTATTGATTTTGTGTTTGCAGCTAATTTATAAGTAGCATTATAGGTCCCGGAAATTGTCCGTGCACCCTGACCTTCGAGTATAAAATGATAACCATTCTCTATATTGAATTTAGTTCTTTTATCATTTACAGTGCCTTTATGGATGATTTCAATTTCTTCGTAATCATTTAATAAGGGCTTAACCAACTGACTGGTTTCAAAACTAACCTGGTTTCCTTTTGCAGCTACCGGAAAAAACACATCTTCCTGAATTTGCAGATCGGGAGTATAAGACTTATAAATATCATTGAAATAGGCCCTGAACAGCAGATCGTTCCTGAAACTATCGGCTAGCAGCTCTGATGAATTGATCGTAACATCCATCAGTTCGATATATCGGGTGACCAGATCTCCGAGAAAATACTTCTTTACGCGCTCTTTAACCTCTTTCCATCGCTCAATGATTTCCTGTTCGTTGTAAATGCCTGCAAACTGTCCGTTGAAGCCCACTTTAACATCAAGCGGATAAAATACTTTCCCGCATTCATAGGCAAGCTGATCTACTAAGAGGTCAGGAACAACATTGTTTATAAAGACTTCGGTAAGTCTTTCCAGTCTGAAAATTCTTATATCCTGCGAAACAGTTTTTATATATTTTATTTCTAACTCGTACTTGATTGCATTCTCTTCATCCTGGTTTTTGAAAATTTGCAAATAGCCATACTTTCTGGAAAAGAACGGAGGCTGTAATTTTAAATTCAGCTTATGGTTACCAGAGAAAGTTACGGGGAGGTGTTTTTTAATGAGGTCTTCAGTTTCCATTAAATAATACGGGCTCTAAATTTTCGGTCGGTACGCTCTTGGTCATCATGAATACCTTCTTCTAGTGTAATTCTGTTTTAAATATTTGATTTAAAGTCTAAAGACCTATTTCTTACTTCACAAAAATTTAGCCAATAAGAATAAGTTGAGATCTATTTGCGTAATAAGCATGCACTTATCTCCTGTATTGAATGAATGAAATTAAACTTTCGGGCATAAAAAACAGCCTTAAACTGTTTTTAGCATCTTAAAAGCTGTAATTAAGAAAGATCAGATTTTTGAATAGTAAAGGAAAAAATACAGCTGCAGGATTAAACGGCTGGTACAAAAACCTTTAATTGTCCTTTTCATTATAGTATTGTAGGTATTTCTGGTCTGGCAAGTATTGAACTTATTGCGTCGTTTAATTATCATTCGTAATCAAGCTTTAACCACTAACCAACAGAAGTCCGCAGAGTAAAAAACAAACTGTCTCTAAATTATATAATTCTTCATCTGCGCTATGTCGTTTTTTAACAACCTGCAAGGGATGGAATTTGAAAAAATAAAAGTATACCAATACAAAGAGCATAGCATGTCGTTACCCTTTTTTGGTATAAGTAAATGCAGCTCGGGCATAGTATGTTTTTATTTTTCCTCAAATCCCTTACAACACCCCCCAAAAACAAACATTTCGCTGATGAAAGATTGTATTTTTAGCTAGGTTCTGATTTTTATTAAAGGTAAATTTGCGGCTCAAACCACAAACAAATGAGTGACCAGATAAAACACGAGTGCGGAATTGCTTTTATCCGTCTTTTAAAACCTCTCTCATTCTACCAGGAAAAGTATGGTACAGCCCTTTACGGACTGAATAAACTATACCTTTTGATGGAGAAACAACACAACAGGGGACAGGATGGCGCAGGAATTGCAACAATCAAATTAGATGTAAAACCAGGTCACCGGTACATTAGCCGTTACAGGTCAATGGCGCAGAATGCCGTTGCCGATATCTTCGGATACGTCCAGGGTAAATTTGCAGACATTCAAAACGAGACACCTGAATTAATGCAGGATGCAGAATGGCTGAAACAAAATGTAAGTTTCATAGGAGAGGTATTGTTAGGACACCTTCGCTACGGAACACATGGTCAGAACAGTATCGAGAACTGTCACCCATTCCTTCGTCAGAACAACTGGATGACACGTAACCTTGTTATTGCCGGTAACTTCAACATGACTAACGTTGATGAGTTATTAGAGCAATTGTACGAACTGGGACAACATCCAAAAGAACAAGCTGATACAGTTACTGTATTGGAAAAAATCGGTCACTTCCTTGATGATGAAAATCAGGAATTATTTGATACCTACAAAAAAGAAGGATTATCAAATGTAGAGATTACCGCTAAAATATCTCAAAACTTAAACATCGCGAATATCCTTACCCGTTCTGCTAAGAACTGGGATGGTGGTTATGCTATTTCCGGAATCGTTGGAAATGGTGATGCATTTATTCTGCGTGACCCATCAGGAATCCGTCCGGCGTTTTTCTATCAGGATGATGAAATTGTTGTGGCAGCTTCTGAGCGTCCGGCAATTCAAACTGCATTTAATGTAGGCATCAACAGTGTTCAGGAAATAAAACCAGGACATGCACTGATCGTTAAAAAGGATGGTACAGTAACACAGGAAATTTTCAGAGAGCCTCAGGAAAAAAGAGCATGTTCATTTGAACGTATTTATTTCTCTCGTGGCAGTGATGCTGATATCTATAAAGAAAGAAAACAATTAGGAAGATTACTGATTGATCAGATTTTGAATGCAGTAAATTCAGATTTGAAAAACACAGTTTTCTCTTTTATCCCGAATACTGCTGAAATCTCATTCTACGGTTTGGTAGAAGGAGTGCATAAGCATATTAAAAAAATCCAGAAGAATACGCTTATTGAGCGTAAAGAAACGCTGACGGATGCAGAATTAGATGAACTGTTATCTATGGCTCCGCGTGTAGAGAAGCTGGCTATTAAAGACGTGAAGTTACGTACTTTCATTACCGCTGATGCTGACCGTAAAGAAATGGTAGCACACGTTTATGATACTACCTATGGGGTAATCAAAAATAATGTGGATACACTGGTAGCAGTGGATGACTCTATTGTAAGGGGAACTACACTGAAACAAAGTATTATCAAGATTATTGACAGGTTACATCCTAAGAAAATCATTATTGTTTCTTCTGCACCTCAGATCCGCTATCCGGACTGTTACGGAATTGACATGTCTAAATTAGGTCAGTTCGTAGCTTTCGAAGCAGCTATCCAGTTATTAAAAGAACGTGGATTGGAGCATATCATTGAAGAAGTATATCAGAAATGTAAAGCTTCTCTTTTATTGCCTAAAGAGGAAATTGTCAATCATGTAAAAGATATCTACAGACCTTTCAAACAGGAAGAGATCTCTGCACAGATTACAAAAATCATTACTCCTAAAGATACGGTTGCACAGGTTGAAGTAATTTACCAGACACTGGATAATTTACATATCGCTTGTCCTAATCATACAGGTGACTGGTATTTCTCAGGTAACTACCCAACTCCAGGTGGAAACAAAGTTGTTAACAAGGCTTTTGTGAACTGGAAAGAAGGAAATAACCAGAGAGCCTACTAATTACAGTATATTTTACTTAAAAGCCGGTGCTGTTTTCAGCACCGGCTTTTTTGTTCTTAAATAATTAATTAAAAGTTATTTAGCTGACATATATCGTTGGATCCCATTGATAATATCCATAAAGCTGCTGTGTTTCACCATCTCCGGCTAAAGTATAAAGCGCAAATTGAATGATATAAGATTCAGTTCCCTGTTTTTGTACTGTAGAGTTATAGGAATAGAAGGTTATACTTGTTGTTGTAGTATTAAAGCCATTGGAGGACTCTATAACAGGTACTACGGCATAAGCTCTGGTTACCATGTCATAATGGAATGGATTGAGTACGTTGCCTTTAGGGTCTGAATTCATAGGAATGATACCATAGATGATTATAGCATCGTCAGAATTATTATAGGCTGACACACCTCTAAAAGAAATCCTGTCATTTGGTTTGGCGCTAAATGTAATATCTGCTTTCCCCTGATTGGTGATATTATTTGCACCTGCAGCTACGACATATTCTGAATGATGATCGATGGCATATGGCTTGCTTTTGTCCTGGTCATTAATACCGTGGATACTGGCGCAGTTTTTTTTTATATAATCGGTATCGATTACAACAAGAATGTCAATAATTTTTCCTGTAGAGTCTGATTCTCCTGGATTCCCTTTGGTTGTCATGGTAAATAGTTTTAGGTAATTCGGCCTACTCTGTCTGGTTTTCGGCTTTCCCAATCTTCTGTCGCTGTGCTTCCAGATGACAATGTAAAGGAAGAAAGAATGGGTCTGATAAGAAAGAGTGTAAATACTGGCTTTAATAATTAAGTATATTTACGTTTAAGATTATATTTTTCTTGAAAATATGCTTTGTAGCTACTTTAGAGCTTTAAGGAGTAGGGTGATTTCACCCTTTTGAAATTAACTGTAATATTTGATTGCGACTTCGATAAACAATCTGATAGCGAAAATGATGATGACTGCGCCTGCAATCCGGTTCAGGATCTTGATGTTTTTCTCTTTAATCCGGTACCTCAGTTTAGCTGCATAATAGGTTTTAATGAAGTCTACAAAGAGTTGGGTACACATGGCTACTACAAAAAAGACTACTTTTTCGGCCATTGCATAATGCAGCTGACCAGAAACAATACCGCCTACCATAATCCAAAACATTAATGTAGTGGGAGAGAGCAGGCACATTAAGAATCCTTTAATGATATATCCGCGCTTGCGCACCTTTACTATTTCAGAAGTTTCGTAATTTACCTTGACTTTATTGATCAGGTAATACAAACCAATTCCTAAAAGAAAAAGACCCCCGATAATGCCTATGTATTGATTATAATCTGCATTATAATCTACAAACTGTGAGCTGAAAATCGTGAGGCTGATAAATATAATGTCACTTAAGATCACGCCAATGGCCAAAGAAAAACCAGCTTTAAAGCCCTTTTCAATGCTGGTTTTGATCATGGAAAAGAAGACTGGGCCCGTTAAAAACGAAAACAAAATACCCGCACCTATCCCTTGTAATATTGCTTCAATCATTCAACTTACATATAATTCGCGCTAATATCTGATTTTAAAGTATAATACCGCCTATTTTTTTTGCTTCATTTATTGTGTACACTATACACAATATTTTAATTATGTTTATGCCTTGTATTATCGACACTAAGTATTGATAATATTATAGCTATAATTATACGGAACAATCATAACCATAAGATAGTTTCAGACAACCAAAAAAAAACTTGCATAATCAATGGAAAACCAAAAACAAAAAAACTATGGAACGGCGTTGTATTCAATCATCACCGTGTTCTTTTTCTGGGGCTTTGTGGCCGCATCGAACGGTATTTTTATACCCTTCTGTAAGTCACATTTTAACCTGACACAATTTGAATCGCAACTGATTGACTTTACGTTTTATGGCGGATATTTTATTGGTTCATTAATTTTATACTTTGCTTCTCAGGCTAGCAAGGTCGATATCCTTAACAAAATAGGTTATAAGAAAGGTATTATTCTGGGGCTGATTATCTCGGCAGGCGGTGCTTTATTAATGGTTCCTGCAGTTCACTCAGGGTCATTCCTGTTTATTCTGGTAGCTTTCTTTGTGATTGCCATAGGGTTTTCTTTACAACAAACAGCTGCACAGCCATTCGTGGTAGCTTTAGGTGCCCCTGAAAGTGGTACACACCGTTTAAACCTTGCTGGTGGTGTAAATAACTTCGGTGGTTTAATGGGACCTGTAATTGTAAGTCTTGTGCTTTTTGGTTCTGCAAGTGATGCAGTAGCTAAAACAGTAGAAATTTCATCAATCACTACCTTATACTATGCATTATCTGGTTTATTCTTATTGGTTGCTGGTTTCTATGCCATCACTAAATTACCAGAAGTAACGAGTAAAGAAACAATGGAGGCAAGTCCAAAGTCAAACGGACCGCTTTTAGTGATCATTCTTGGATTTTTAATGGTACTTGCAGCTAAACCATTAGCTGGTTTAACTAACCTGCCTGAAGCAAATTTTGTATATTCTTCACTGGCTATTATTGTTGGTGCATTAATCTTTGTACTGCTTAAAAAGAAAGAAAATGGCAATCAATGGGGAGCAATGCAATATCCTCAGCTGATTATGGGAATGATCGCCATCTTTACTTATGTAGGGGTTGAGGTAACTATTCAAAGTAACCTGGGTGCTTTATTACACCTGAAAGAATTTGGTGGTTTCCCTGAATCTGCAATTAAACCATATATCGCTTTATACTGGGGAAGTATGATGATTGGCCGTTGGACAGGTGCTGTGAGTGCTTTCAACTTATCAAAAATTACTAAAAATATATTAACGGTTATTGTTCCTTTTGTTGCTTTTGGCGTGATCCTTTTAGTAAATCATTTTACAGGAACGGACGTAGGTAACTTATATATTTATGGTGTTTGTGTGGCTGTACTGATTGTAGGCTTCTTCCTGGGTCAGGAGAAACCAGCTAAAACACTGGCAATTTTTGCTACTCTGGGCGTAGTTTGTATGCTGGTTGGTTTAATGACTACTGGCGAGGTTGCTACTTTCGCATTTATCAGCGGTGGTTTATGCTGCTCAATTATGTGGCCTTCTATATTTGCCTTATCTATCACCGGACTGGGAAAATATACAAGCCAGGGTTCATCATTCCTGATTATGATGATTTTAGGTGGTGCTATTTTGCCACCGGTACAGGGACAGTTAGCGGATACACATGGTATCCACCATTCATATATTATCCCGCTGTTTGGGTTTGTTTACCTGATATTCTTTGCATGGAAAGTGAGTTCGGTATTGAAAAGACAAGGAATTGATGTAGAACATATCGAAGCAGAAGGAGGCCATTAATTTTATGACAGTTAAACCTGGTTTTAATGATATTTATATGAATCTGGCGGTAGATCTTGCCGCCAGATCTCATTGTGTAAGGGCACAGGTTGGTGCTGTATTGACAAAAGATACCCGGATCATTTCTATCGGGTATAACGGGCCGCCGTCGGGTACCCATAATTGTGATGAAGAATGGCCCGGTCAGGGCTGTGAAAAAGATTCCCGGGGTAGTTGTTCGCTCGCCCTGCATGCAGAAGAAAATGCAATTCTTTATGCTTCCAGAAATGGTTCTAAGATTGAAGGCGCTACTTTATATACGACGCTTTCCCCTTGTATTGCCTGTGCACGATTAATCCTTTCGTCTGGGATAAAAGTTGTTTATTTTAAAGATTCATATGCAGCCTATAAAGGTTTGTCCAGTGATGAGGGTGTGGATTTCTTAAAAAGATTCGGTGTTGAAGTGAATAAATACTAACTTTGGCCATGCTAGAAAAAATCATCATTATCGATTTTGGATCTCAATTCACACAACTGATAGCCCGCAGGGTACGTGAGCTAAATGTTTATTGCGAAATACATCCATTTAATAACATTCCGGAAACCTTATCAGATGTTAAAGGTATTATCTTTTCAGGTAGCCCGTATTCTGTGCGTCAGGAAGATGCACCTCAAATAGATTTAACACGCTTTCACCAGAAATTTCCGGTGCTGGCTGTTTGTTATGGTGCACAATATCTTGCGCAGCATTCAGGTGGTGAAGTTCAGGCTTCTTCAACACGTGAATATGGCAGGGCAAATCTGAATTTTGTTCAGTCAGATAATAAATTATTAAAAAACATAGGTTTGGATTCTCAGGTTTGGATGTCACATGGTGATACCATCACTGTAGTTCCTGAATCTTTTGAGATCATAGCAAGTACTGAAAGCGTAAAAGTTGCCGGTTTCCATGTGAAAAATTCGGATACTTATGCAATTCAGTT
Organism: Pedobacter cryoconitis; assembly: GCF_014200605.1. Lineage (GTDB taxonomy): Bacteria > Bacteroidota > Bacteroidia > Sphingobacteriales > Sphingobacteriaceae > Pedobacter > Pedobacter cryoconitis_B. The sequence continues at coordinate 1,053,221 of NZ_JACHCE010000002.1, forward strand.
CCACCCTGAGGTAACACATAGTACTGACGGAAAACAATTACTGGAAAACTTCCTGGTAGATATTTGTGGCTGCAGCCAGAACTGGACACCAGATGCTTTTGTTGAAACTACAATTGCAGACCTGAAAGAGAAACTAGGCGACGATAAAGTTGTTCTTGGTCTTTCTGGTGGTGTGGATTCGAGCGTTGCAGCAATTCTATTGCACAAAGCTATCGGAACTAACCTGCACTGTATTTTTGTAGATAATGGCTTATTACGTAAAGATGAGTATGAAGCTGTTTTAGAACAATACAAACACTTAGGTTTAAATATTAAAGGGGTTGATGCAAAGGACCGTTTCTTAAGCCAGCTTGCTGGTATTAAAGATCCTGAGCTGAAACGTAAAGCTATAGGCCGTGTATTCATCGAAGTATTTGATGATGCAGCGCATGAAGTACAGGATGTAAAATGGCTTGCACAGGGTACGATCTATCCTGATGTAATTGAGTCAGTTTCTGTAAAAGGCCCTTCAGCAACAATTAAATCTCACCATAACGTGGGTGGTTTACCTGATTTCATGAAACTTAAAGTAGTGGAACCTTTGAATACTTTGTTTAAAGATGAAGTAAGAAGAGTAGGTAAATCATTAGGCTTAGAAGACTTTATCTTAGGCCGTCACCCTTTCCCGGGCCCAGGTTTAGCGATTCGTATTCTGGGTGATGTAACCGCAGAAAAAGTAGCTATCCTTCAGGAAGCTGATGCAATCTATATTAATAATCTTAAAGAAGCAGGCTTATACGACCAGGTTTGGCAGGCAGGAGCAATTTTCCTTCCGGTTCAGTCTGTAGGTGTAATGGGCGATGAACGTACTTACGAAAACGTAATTTGTCTTCGTGCTGTAGAGTCTGTGGATGGAATGACTGCTGACTGGTGTCATTTACCTTATCCGGTTCTTGCGAAAATTTCGAATGAAATAATCAATAAAGTAAAAGGTATTAATAGGGTTGTATATGATATTAGTTCAAAACCACCTGCAACGATTGAGTGGGAATAGATTCTGGTGTCTGATATTTATTTGTTTTTGTCTGGCGGCCTGTTCGCCAAAGACAAGAACAAATAAGTCACCTAAAAAAGAAATCGGAAAAACGGATGATAAAAAAGATATGGCGTCAGAGAAGAAATTCACTGAGGCTAATATCTCTTTACTGATTCCGCTGAACCTGAATAGTGTCAGAATAAAATCGGGTACTAAAGCTGAACTGGAGAAATCTGCCATGTCCATTGATTTTTATCAGGGCTTTAAAATGGGCGTTGATTCTGCAGCCGCAACAGGGATGAATTTTAAGCTGAAAGTGCTGGATACACGTGATAATAATGTTCAGATTACTTCTTTAATTAAGTCGGGCCAAATTAAAGGCACTAACTTAATTGTTGGCCCTGTATTTCCTGATGGGGTTAAATTTATTACCAACTATTCTATCGTGAATAATGTTCCTGTGGTTTCGCCTCTGGCAGCTACACATCCTGCTGAATTTAATAATCCAAATCTGATCTCTGTTGTGAATAATATCGATCTGCACGCTGATAAAATCGGGGATTATATCAGAAGGGAATATGACCCTGGAAAGGCTATTATTGTGCTGATTAACCCAAAGAAATCGGGTGATGAAGTATTAGGTGATCCTTTGCGTGATTATTTTCAGAAGGGCAGGGGCTCACGTTATACGTTTCAGGAATATAGTTCTGTGTATACCATGGAAACTAAAATGGTGCCTGGTAAACAGTATGCAGTGCTGATTTCTTCGTCTGACAGAGCTTTTGTTGTAGCAAGTTTAGATAAACTGGCTAAAATGCAGGGTGCTGGCAATGCGATTGAGCTATTTGGTCATCCAAACTGGATCAAACAGAATTATAATACAGAAAAGCTGCAATTACTGCGTACAAAAATCACCACCTCTTACTGGGTTGATTACAAAAGCCGGGATGTCATTAATTTTATCAAAAAGTACCGCCAGCTTAATAAATTTGAACCTGCTGAATATTCATTTAAAGGGTTTGATATAGGATTTTTCTTTGGAAAACTCTTCGCTGAATATGGTGCCGGATATCTGAAACACCTGACCACAGAACGGTATAACGGATTGGGTAACTCTTTCCGTTTTATAAAAGATGAAAAGCTGGGTTATATCAATACAAGCCTGTTTTTGCTGGAGTATAAAAACTATACTTTAGACCCGATAGAATAGGGTGGGCTTCATTACCGTTGAAAAACAATAGATACTAAATGAAACCTGCATAGTTCATGCAAGCTTCATTACCGTTGAAAAACAATAGATACTAAATGAAAATCGAATATCAGATACGTTCCTTTGAGGATGTCTTCAAACAATATGACGGTATTTTACCTTTGCACAGGTTCCTGGTTACTTATTTTAAGCAGCACAAGCAAATGGGCTCGTCAGACAGACGCTGGGCTACCAGGTATCTGTATAGCTATTTCCGTTTAGGCCAGGCTTTAAAGAAAGAAAAACAGCTGTTGCGTCTGGCTATTGCCGACTTTTTATGCAATCAAACAGACAGTCTGATGATTGATCATTATCTGCCTCAGTTTAAAGAACAGCTGTTATTGCCGATACAAGCTAAACTGAAGCTCGTTGAAGATGCCTTCCCGAAATTTAAGTTAACGGATGTCTTTTCTTTTGGCGCTGAATTATCTGAGGGGATCGATCAAACGGAGTTTTTACAATCGTTCTTTATCCAGCCAGATTTATTTCTGCGGATTAAGTCTGTACATCATCAAAAGATTTTCGATCTGCTGGTTGCAGCAGAGGTTGCTGTCAGAGAGATCAGTGAGCAAACACTGGCCTTGCCTAATGGGACCAAATTGGAGAAACTGCTTCCGGAAGATCAATATTATCAGGTGCAGGATTTGTCTTCTCAAAAAACAGGTGAATTGTTCGCTCCGCAGCCCTATGATTATTGGTGGGACTGTTGTGCTGCTTCGGGCGGAAAGTCTCTTCTGCTCCACGATATGCAACCTAAAATAGAACTGCTGGTTAGTGATGTCAGAGAGAATAGCCTGCATAACCTGGATGAGCGTTTTGCTGCTGCGGGTATTAAGAAATATCATAAGAAGGTACTTGACCTGCTGCAGAATAATGAGCAGGATTTACATGATTATAAATTTGACGGGATTATCCTGGATGCACCTTGTACAGGTTCCGGAACCTGGGGCCGTACACCAGAAATGCTGGTTCATTTTGATACCCACAGAATTGAGTACTTCTCTAAATTGCAGAAGGGGATAGCCGAACGTATAGTGAAATACCTGAAAGTTGGTAAACCACTGATTTATATCACCTGCTCGGTTTTCAAGAAAGAGAATGAAGAGGTCATTGCTTACCTGCTGGCTAACTTACCGCTTACTTTAGAAAGTATGCAAAGTGTAACAGGTTATAATGATAAGGCCGATACGATGTTTGTCGCAAGGCTGATTAAAAAAGATTAATGATTGGAAAGGTCTGTCTGAAATTTTTTAGGACAGACCTTTTTTATAGGTTCCCTGTTTTATAAACCTGTGTTACTTCTGAAAAGCTTAATCGCAATAGCTAATAAGATCACTCCAAATGCCTTTCTCAATACGTTTAAGCCTGATTTTCCAAATAGCTTTTCTAAGCGTTCTGTGTTTTTCAACACAAAATAAACGAACATCATATTGATTAAGATACCTACGATGATATTCTGAGTTGCATATTCAGTTTTAAGGGATAATAAGGTGGTCATTGTTCCTGCACCTGCAATCAGCGGGAAGGCAAGGGGAACGATAGAAACTGTTTCAGGGGCCTCTTCATGAAATAAGGTTAGCCCCAGTACCATTTCCATAGCAATACAAAAGATCACAAGAGAACCGGCAATCGCAAATGATTCTACATCCAGTCCGATAACTTTCAATAAGGTTTCTCCGGCAAAAAGGAAAATGATCATCAGGCAGGTAGCTACAATTGTCGCTTTTTCTGATTCGATATGACCTGCTTTACGACGCAGCTGAATAACCACGGGAATTGCACCTAATATATCAATGATTGCAAACAAAACCATTGAGGTGGAGAGTATTTGACTTAGATTGAATTCCATGGTATATTTTTGTGTAAATGTAAAATGAATTAAATAAAAAAGCCACTTATAAGTGGCTTTTTTATTTAATTCATTTTATAGAGAGCTTACTTTAATAAGCTGTCATTATATTCATTTCTGATCTTGCTATGTTTCTTACTGTAAGCATAATAGATGATTACGCCTAAGGCCATCCAGATCGCTAAACGCTCCCAGCTTACAATAGGTAAAGAAGCCATCATCAGTACACAAACCACAATACCTAAGATAGGGATTAATGGAACCCATGGGGTACGGAAAGGTCTTTCTAACTCTGGATTGGTTTTTCTTAAGATCAATACACCAATACAAACCAGTGAGAAGGCAAATAAAGTACCGATACTCACCATGTGGCCTAAGTCTGATACAGGTACAAATCCAGTGAAAATACTTACAAAAACCATGAACACAAGATTGGTTTTCCATGGAGTCTGGTTTTTAGGGTGTAAATCAGAGAAGATTTTAGGCAATAACCCGTCTTTACTCATGCTATAGAACACACGGCTCTGACCTAATAACATCACCAGGATTACTGAAGTATAACCAGCAAGAATAGCAATCATTAAGAACCTGTTTAAGAAAGTATAGCCTGTTTGTGCAAAGGCAGTCGCAACCGGTTTAGCATCACCAGCAAATTTGGTGTAGTTTTCCAGTCCTGTCATTACATAAGAGAACAGTACATATAATAAGGTACATACAACCAATGAACCGATAATACCAACTGGCATACCTTTTTGCGGGTTCTTAGCTTCCTGCGCAGCAGTACTTACGGCATCAAAACCGATAAAGGCGAAGAAAACAACCCCTGCACCACGCAGAACACCACTGATACCGAAATGTCCGAAATCATCACTTGAAAAGAATTCCATGAAACCTCTTGTACCAGCTTTTACAGCATCTTCTCCCGGGTTAACAGGAATAAAAGGATGATGATTGGCAGGGTTGATGAAACTCCATCCTAAAACAATAAAGATCAATACAACAGCTACTTTCACAATAACCAAAACGTTATTTACAGCTGATGAATCCTTTGTACCTTTCATTAATAAAAGGGATAAAAGACAAACAATGACGATTGCCGGTACATTGACAATTCCACCTTCCCATGGACCGTGTAAAAGGTTTTGCGGGAAATGAATACCGAATTCTAAGAGGAACTGCGAGAAATATTGTGACCAGCTGGAAGCTACTGTAGCTGCACTTAATGCATATTCAAGAACTAAGTCCCATCCGATGATCCAGGCCATAAATTCTCCCATAGTGGCATAAGAGTAAGTATAGGCACTTCCGGCAACGGGAATCATAGAAGCGAATTCTGCATAGCAAAGACCTGCGAAACCACAACCAACTGCAGCGATGATAAAGGAAAGTATTACTGCAGGGCCGGCATTATCTGCGGCTGCAATACCTGTAAGGGAAAATAAACCTGCACCAATAATAGCACCGACGCCTAAGGCTACAAGATTGAAACTGGTTAGGGAACGTTTCAATGTACCCTCGCCACTCTCATTTGCTTCAGCTAATAATTGTGGAATAGATTTTTTAAATAACATAAGTTAATTGATAGTTTTTTTAAGATTGTTTTGTTTTTAGGATTGGATTAATTGAATCTCAAACCTAATTAAAATATATTTAAAAATAAAAGGGATTCTCGTTGAAAATCCCTTTTATTCAATATAATATATGGAGTGGTTAAAGATTAACCTTTTGTCTGTCACACAGATAACCTTTAAGAAATATGTTCGTTTCTGATCTTACTATGTTTCTTACTGTAAGCATAATAGATGATAATACCCAGCGCCATCCAGATCGCTAAACGCTCCCAGCTTACAATAGGTAAAGAAGCCATCATCAATACACAAACGATAATACCCATGATAGGCACCAATGGAACCCATGGGGTACGGAAAGGTCTTTCTAACTCTGGATCAGTTTTTCTTAAAATCAATACACCAATACAAACCAGGGAGAAGGCAAATAAAGTACCGATACTTACCATGTGGCCTAAGTCTGATACAGGTACAAACCCGGCAAAAATACTGACGAAAACCATAAAGGCAAGATTGGTTTTCCAGGGGGTCTGATTTTTAGGGTGCAGCTCTGAGAATACTTTAGGCAATAACCCGTCTTTACTCATACTGTAGAACACGCGGCTCTGTCCTAATAATAAAACCAGGATCACTGAGGTATAACCAGCAAGAATGGCAATCATTAAGAACCTGTTTAAGAAAGTATAACCTGTTTGTGCAAAAGCAGTCGCAACCGGCTTAGCATCACCGGCAAATTTGGTGTAGTTTTCCAGTCCTGTCATTACATAAGAGAACAGTACATATAATAAGGTACATACAACCAGTGAACCGATAATACCAATAGGCATACCTTTTTGCGGGTTCTTGGCTTCCTGCGCAGCAGTACTTACGGCATCAAAACCGATAAAGGCGAAGAAAACAACTCCTGCACCGCGCAGAATACCACTGATCCCATAATGTCCGAAATCATCACTGGCGAAGAATTCAAAGAAACCTTTCGTACCCGATTTCACTGCTTCTTCACCTAAGTTAACAGGGATGAATGGATGATGGTTAACAGGATTGATAAAGCTCCATCCTAAAGCAATAAAGATCAATACAACAGATACCTTCACAATAACCAATACGTTGTTTACTGAAGAAGAGTCTTTTGTACCTTTCATTAAAAGCAGGGATAACAGGCAAACAATGATAATCGCTGGCAGGTTAACGATACCGCCTTCCCATGGGCCATGAAGCAGGCTGGTGGGGAAATGGATACCGAACTCTAACAGGAATTGTGAGAAATACTGTGACCAGCTGGAGGCGACTGTTGCTGAGCCTAATGCGTATTCCAGGACTAAATCCCATCCGATGATCCAGGCCATAAATTCTCCCATAGTGGCATAAGAGTAAGTGTAGGCACTGCCGGCAACGGGAATCATAGAAGCGAATTCTGCATAGCAAAGACCTGCAAAACCACAACCAATTGCTGCAATAATAAAGGAAAGTATGACTGCGGGGCCGGCATTATCGGCTGCAGCAATACCTGTAAGGGAGAATAATCCAGCACCAATAATAGCGCCGACGCCCAGGGCCACCAGGTTGAAACTGGTTAAGGTACGCTTTAATGTACCTTCGCCACTCTCATTCGCCTCAGCTAATAGTTGTGGGATTGATTTTTTAAATAACATAAGTTAAGTTGAGTTGTTTTATTTTAGGGTAAGGTTAGTTCGAAATCAAACCTAATTAAAATATATTTAATAATAAAAGGGATTTTTGTTGGAAATCCCTTTTATTCAGAACAATATATGGTTTACTTAAGGGTGAACCAGGGTATCTGTCACATTTTTGACAGTATCTATCTTTATTTTTCCTTTAGAATCGGTTGATTTGCTGATTTGTATCTCTTTTCTAATCTCTGTTGTACCCGGATTACTGATTCCAACGGCAATATGAGGGGCAATGATGAGTGAAACGATAGACATCAGCTTAATCAGGATGTTCATGGATGGGCCTGAAGTATCTTTAAACGGATCTCCGACAGTATCACCGGTGACAGATGCCTTATGAGGATCTGATCCTTTATATTCCATTTTACCTTCGATCATCACTCCTTTTTCAAAGGATTTTTTAGCATTATCCCATGCTCCGCCGGCATTGGACTGGAATATTCCCATCAGTACGCCCGAAACTGTTACGCCTGCAAGCAATCCGCCCAGCACTTCGGGACCAAATGTAAAACCTACTATAATCGGTACGATTAAAGCGATTGCCCCGGGCAGCATCATTTCGCGAATAGAAGCTTCGGTGGAAATAGCCACACATTTTTCGTATTCAGGTTTAGCTTTGTATTCCATGATTCCCGGAATTTCTTTAAACTGCCTTCTCACTTCCTGTACCATCGCCATTGCCGCCCGGCCTACTGCGGCAATGCAAAGAGAAGAGAAGATGAAAGGGATCATCCCGCCTACAAATAACCCGGCAAGTACATTTGCTTTATAAATGTCAATCGAAGTGATACCCGAAATTCCTGCGAATGCAGCAAATAACGCAAGAGAGGTTAATGCGGCAGAAGCAATAGCAAATCCTTTTCCTGTTGCTGCGGTTGTATTTCCTACAGCGTCGAGCATATCCGTTCTTTCTCTTACTTCTTTTGGTAATCCGCTCATTTCTGCAATTCCGCCTGCATTATCTGCAATTGGCCCGAAAGCATCAATAGCGAGCTGCATGGCAGTAGTAGCCATCATCCCTGCTGCGGCAATAGCCACACCATAGAAACCTGCAAAATAATAAGAAGTATATATTCCGGCTGCAAGTACAAGGATTGGTAATACCGTAGATTCCATACCTACAGAAAGACCACCGATAATGTTTGTAGCATGGCCGGTTGAAGATTGCTGGATGATTGAATTGACAGGGCGATTGCCCATTGCGGTATAGTATTCTGTAATCAGGCTCATCAATGTCCCAACGATCAGGCCAATTAAGATGGCATAAAAGACGGACAGGGATGTAAATTCGAATCCGCGGATGGACATTACCGGGGGCAACAGCCAGCGGACAGCGAAATAAGAAGCAATAGCGGTCAGTATAATAGATAACCAGTTGCCCATATTCAATGCGTTTTGTACGCTGTCAGTCTCGTTCTTGATTTTGACAAACAGGGAAGCAACTATAGATAAGATTAGCCCTAATCCGGCAATCAGCATAGGTAACAGGACCGGAGCCATCCCGCCAAACATATCTTTAGAAACGATTTCCTGTCCCAATACCATGGTGGCCAGGATTGTGGCTACATAAGAACCAAATAAATCGGCCCCCATACCTGCTACGTCGCCAACATTGTCTCCGACATTATCTGCAATGGTTGCCGGGTTACGTACATCATCTTCGGGAATTCCTGCTTCTACTTTCCCAACAAGGTCAGCGCCAACATCTGCTGCTTTGGTATAAATCCCTCCGCCAACTCTGGCAAACAGGGCGATACTTTCTGCACCTAAAGAGAAACCTGCTAAAACTTCAATGGTTTTTTTGAGTTCTGCTGATGATTCCGGGCCTCCGGGATGTACGAAGGTATGATAGAGAACGATGAATAAGGTTCCTAAACCCAGAATGGCTAATCCGGCAACACCGAAACCCATCACTGTGCCGCCTCTGAATGAAACTTTTAATGCTTGTGCTAAACTGGTTCTGGCTGCCTGTGTGGTTCTTACATTGGCCTTTGTAGCGATCCGCATACCTAAATAACCTGCAAAGGCTGAAAATACTGCGCCTATCAGAAAGGCGATAGCGATAATCGGACTGGAATGAATAGGGCTTGCGGCACTTCCTGTCAATGTGCCTGACCAGGCTAACAGGATGCCTGCAATGATGACGAAATAACTAAGGACTTTCCACTCTGCTTTTAAAAAAGCCATAGCACCGTCTGCTATATAACCTGCAAGTTCAGACATGTTTTTGTCTCCTGCTTCCTGCCGGGTAACCCAGGCACTCTGGAAGGCCATAACGAGTATCCCAATAAGGCCAAAAAGGGGGATGAAATAAATTAAGTTCTGCTGTAAAAAAATCATATGTTGTTTAAATTTGGTTTCGCGGTAGATGGCTTTCTGGCCGTTATACAAAATAATCAGAGTTTCTGACATTGCCAAATTAATCGTCTATGTCTGAAAGATTTACAATATGATTGTGTAAAGTTTTTTAGGGTAATTTATTTTGATAATTTAAATATATTAGCACCCACAAAACTTCTTTTACAGATTTAAAATCAACAACCAAAACTAATGAATAAAGAAATTGAGGATGCCTCTTTTAAGAGAGAGCTTGGTCTTTTAGACGGAACTATGCTGGTTGTAGGCTCCATGATCGGCTCGGGTATATTTATTGTAAGTGCTGATATTGCAAGGCAGGTGGGCTCAGCCGGATGGCTGATCCTGATCTGGGTACTGACCGGACTGGTTACTGTTGTCGCAGCAGTAAGTTACGGTGAACTGAGTGCAATGTTCCCTAAAGCTGGTGGACAATATGTGTATCTTAAAGAAGCATATAATAAACTGATTGCATTTTTGTATGGCTGGAGTTTTTTTGCAGTGATACAAACAGGTACGATTGCTGCGGTAGGTGTTGCTTTTTCTAAATTCGCGGCTTATCTCTATGAACCTTTAAGTGATACTAATATATTATATAGTGTAGGATCTTTTCACCTGAATGCCGCTCAGCTGGTTTCTATTGTAACGATTATCCTGCTTACTTATATCAATAGCAGAGGGGTGAGAGAAAGTAAAATTCTCCAGACTTTCCTGACTATTATTAAGATTTTCTCTTTACTGGGTTTAATTGTTGGTGGGTTTTTAATCGCAGCGAATACTGAAGTGTGGAACGCAAACTGGGCTGATGCCTGGAGTACGAGGTCTTTTGACGCGCAGCATGGTTCGTGGATTTCTATTGGCGGCACCGCTTTGCTTTCGGGAATCGCTGCAGCGATGGTAGGTTCTCTTTTTTCGAGCGATGCCTGGGTAGGGGTTACTTTTATTGCAGGTGAGATTAAAAAGCCGGAACGTAATGTTGGACTAAGCCTGTTCTTCGGGACTTTTATTGTAAGTGTGATTTATATTTCGGCAAATCTGATGTATATATCTGTAATGCCTTTAAATGAGATTGCTTTTGCTAAGTCCGATCGCGTAGCGGTAGCAGCAGCACAATATATTTTTGGTGATGTAGGTACGATTACGATTGCAGTGATGATCATGGTTTCAACTTTTGCCTGTAATAATGGACTGATTATGGCTGGTGCAAGGGTTTATTATACGATGGCTAAAGATGGGCTGTTTTTTAAGAAAGCAGCTGAATTGAATAAGTCGAGTGTACCAGGCTGGGCTTTGTGGTTTCAATGTTTCTGGGCTTCTTTTTTATGTCTGACAGGTAAGTATGGCGATTTACTGGATTATGTGGTGATTATTGTAATGATCTTTTATATTCTGACTATTTATGGGATTTTTATTCTTAGAAGGAAACGCCCTGATTTAGTAAGACCTTATAAGGCTTTTGGATATCCGGTGCTGCCGGCGATTTATATGGTGGTTGCAGCAGCTATTTGTGTGGCGCTGCTGGTGACAAAGTTTAGTACGTGTGGATGGGGAGTACTCATCATGATTGCAGGAATACCGGTCTATTACTTATCTAAACCTAAACAAGAGGCCACCCAATAAGAAATAAAAAAAGCTTTACCATGTTCGGTGGGCATTGCCTTCGCTTGAAAAAGCTCGGAACGCTATACCCTCACATTGGTAAAGTTTTTTTTATTTTTCTAAGGGGAGAAGGAACCTGTTTAGGAGTAGAAAAGAATAGAATAGCTTTCCTGAAGGCATGACTCGTTGTTAAGGAAGACTGGTTGGCTTTTCAGAGTTGCCTGTCAGGATAGCTGATTTAGGATAGCTAGTTGGATAGCTGGTTTTCAGAGTTGCCTGTCAGGATAGCTGATTTAGGATAACTGTTTGGATAGCCTTAAAGGATGACTTTTAGGGTTTCTTCCGGGATTGCTTTTTCATAGCTGATTTGATTTGTCATTTTGTGTTAACTTTTCACTGTTATTATTGTTTTGTACATTATAATAATCAGAAGTTGCTTAAATTTAGATCATAAAATTATTTACACCTTACTAAATCAACAGGCATGAAATATATATGGACTTTAGTGTTTGTTTTTTGTTCTTATCACCTCTTCGCTCAGCGCATAACAGGAACTGTTCTCGATAAGGACACCAGACTTCCAATTGAAAATGCTACGATAACTACGGGATATGGGATTGTATTTACCAATCCGAAAGGGGATTTTGGTCTGTCGGATATTAATGCGGGTGAAGTTATTAAGGTGAGCCGGGCTAATTATGTGACTTACTATTTCACGCTGAAAGCCAATAAAGGGAATATGGTGATTATGCTTGAAGCTGTTCCGCTTATTTTACAGGAGGTGAGGATTGAAGCTAAGAATAAATATCAGTTCGATTCGCTACGAAACAGACAGGATTTTAGACCGGTGTTTGCCTATAAAGGACCCAAAATACAGAATATACTACTCTCTAAATCAGCTTATGTCAGATCACCCCGCTTTGTTGACCGGAACTTAAACCCCGGCAGTACTACTTCTATAGCAGGTATTGATGTACTCCAGTTTATTAACTTACTGGGTAAGGATAAAAATCAGACGTCAAGACTACAAAAGACACTCCTGACTACCGAAGACAATAATTATGTAGATAAGATATTTTCAAAGTCGAAGATTTCCAGGGTTACTTCTTTAAAAGGGGACGCACTACAGCAGTTTATTAACAGGTACAGACCTTCGCGCACGCAGGCCGAAGAGATGTCGGATTATGAACTGATTATTTATATCAAGAAAAGTTATAGCGATTTCACCAAGACTGGTACAGATCTGCCAGCACTCAAGTAATTGAGCTTTTCATTTCTTAGAGATGTTGCTTTCCTGTGGCTTGAACTTTAAATTAAAAGGTGTATTTTTGCAAAAATAATAATACACAAGAAATTTGGGAACTCCATTAGATTCAGGCATAAAAGGTTATAATAATTACGGTACTCACCTTAAGGAAAAGTATAAGGGACAACGTGTGTTCAAAGTGATTGTTGACGGTGGGTTTACCTGCCCTAACCGGGATGGCAGCAAAGGTTATGGAGGATGTACCTATTGCAATGTTGACTCTTTTACACCTGAGCTTTCCAGAAAATTACCTACCATCAGAGAACAACTGGAACAGGGAATGGAACGCGGTAAAGGATTTTATAAAGCTGATAAGTTTATCGTTTATTTTCAGCCAAATACCAATACCTACGCTCCGGTGCATTACCTGAAAATGATGTACGATGAAGCTTTATCTATTAATAGTGAAGATGTCGTTGGGTTTTCTGTAGGCACACGCCCTGATTGTATTGATGCCGAAAAAGTAGCCTTACTTGAAAGTTATACTGATCGCTTTGACGTGGATCTGGAAATGGGGATGGAATCTATTTATGATGATACCTTAAATCAGATCAACAGGGGCTGCAGTCATGGAGAATTTGTAGAGGCTGTTAAATTATTGGATAACAGCAAACTGGATCTTTGTGTACACACGATTTTTGGTTTCCCATGGGAGACTGAAGATATGATGCTGGAATATATCCATGAGATTAATAAATTCCCAAAAATTAAGTTTGTTAAATTTCACCACCTTCATATCGTGGAAGGATCTATTATGGGTGCTAAATACAAGAAAGAACCTTTCAAGCTGTTTAGCCTCGAAGAATATACTGACCTTTTATGTAAACTGATTCCTCTGTTAAGACCTGATATTGTTATTCAGCGCCTTTTTGGTATTTCTGACTGGGATTTATTAATAGCTCCAAACTGGGGATTAAATAAATCAGCTATTCAGACTTATATTGACAAGGAAATAGAAAAAAGAGGAATAGTACAGGGTTCTGCTTATATACCTGCTGTTTCTTTGGTGTAATCCCCGAATAATTCAATTGTTTTCTGCTTTCTGAAATTAAAGATCTGCTGTAATTTGTGGGCTACAAATACACTATTGGCTATATTTCCGATTATTCCAAAGGGTAATCCATAAGTAAGCAGATCTGTCATCTCCACACCTCCTGGTACCTGCTTGAAATGATGCTGGTGATGCCAGAATTTATAAGGGCCGAAACGCTGCTCATCAATAAAATACTGATGATCTGCTACATGTGTAATTTCTGTCATCCAGTTTAGCTTAATGCCCGCTACCGGAGATACCTTATAAGTAATAATCATTCCCGGATACATCTTTTCTTCTATCTGTAAAGGAGAAGTGACTGTAAAGGCCATTTCTTTTGGGGTTATTTTGGCCAGATTAGCTGGTGAAGAAAAGAAATCCCATGCTTCATGCAAACTTATCGGAAGAAACTGGGAGAATTTTAGATGGAAGGCTTTCATATCTTAATTATAGAGGCTGCAATCTAGTGATAAACAGTTTAAAAGACTTCTTGTTTGTGATTTTTACCATAAAACCCAATTAAAACAATTGTTACATATTTTTAGGCTATTTTTTGAATTTATTTTAAATAATAGTTCTGATTATGGTCTGAAATTAGAATAATTGATTTTTATTGTAGTTGTTTTTGTTTTTTTTTAAGTGTTTTTGCTCTTGTTTTGATTCTTGTTTTAGTGTTATTGTGATTATTTATTGTTTTTTATTGAAGTTTATTCATATTTTTATATTAATAACAAAATAAATCAACTAAAAAACCAATAATAATATAATTTATATGAATAAAGTATCATTTAAACAGGTAATTCCGTTCGTTGTTCTTGCGATTGTCGCAATTGCGGCGCTTTTTGTCCCGTTACATGCCGATTTTTCTGCAGGAAAATACAATGCAGCTGATATTGCATGGATTTTAGTTGCAACTGCATTGGTGTTTTTGATGACACCAGGTCTTGCTTTCTTTTATGGTGGTATGGTTCACAGAAAAAATGTGCTTTCCACAATGATTAAAAGTATAGTCTCGGCTGGTATCATCAGCGTACTGTGGGTAACAGTGGGTTTTAGTCTTGCATTTGGAGAAAGTATCCATGGTTTGATAGGAAACCCATTGACTTTCCTGTTTTTTCAGGGAGTTAATTCCGGACCGTCATGGAGCCTTGCGCCAACCATTCCTTTAACCTTATTTGCGCTGTTCCAGCTGATGTTCGCCATTATTACTCCGGGACTGGTAGTAGGAGCGGTAGCAGAACGTATTCGTTTTACTTCCTATATTTTGTTTATTGTACTGTTTGCCATATTTGTTTACTCTCCACTGGCACACTGGACCTGGCATCCTGATGGTATCCTGTTTAAAATGGGCGTACTGGATTTTGCAGGGGGTACAGTTGTACATATTTCGGCAGGTATGGCCGCATTAGCGGGTGCGCTGGTACTTAAAAGAAGAAAAGTTCACCAGGATCATCAGGAAATTCCACCAGCAAATATTCCATATGTATTAATAGGTACAGGCCTTTTATGGTTTGGCTGGTTTGGCTTTAATGCAGGTTCTGCCCTAGGTGCAAACAGTTTAGCAGTGTCTGCTTTTGCAACTACAAATATAGCTGCAGGTGCTGCAGGTCTTTCATGGATGTTTTTTGATGTATTGAGAGGTAAAAAGCCATCAGTACTTGGGTTTTGTATCGGCGCAGTAGTTGGTCTGGTTGCAATTACTCCCGGAGCAGGTTTTGTAGCTATCTCACATAGTATTTTCATAGGTGTCGCTGCGGCAATTATCTCCAACCTGGCAGTCATGTGGAAATCTAAAACGAGTCTGGATGATACACTTGATGTATTTCCTTGTCATGGTGTTGGTGGTATTGTAGGGATGTTGCTGACAGGTGTATTTGCGACTAAAACAGTAAATCCTGCAGGTGCAGATGGTTTATTTTATGGGAATGCCGACTTCTTTCTGACACAGCTAAAAGGTGTGCTGATTGTGGCGGTATTCAGTTTTGTAGTGTCCTTCGTGATTTTTAAACTGATTAATGTAATTCAGCCAATCCGTGTAACCTCCGAAGAGGAAGAAGAAGGTCTGGATGCAAGTCAGCATAATGAGAAATATTCTCAGGGTACTTTGATTGTTGCTTCAACTGGCGTTGAAATGGAGCATTCTTCATTGGTCTGACCAACCATACCCTTCGCATCGCAACCAACCTAACCAACCCATATGAAAATGAAATCTTTATTCACGCTTTCTGCCCTCACCATGAGCGCTGCCACTTATGCTCAGGAAACGACTACATCAACGCCGCTGCAGATTTCGGGATCTGCTGATGTTTACTACAAGTATGATTTCTCTAAAAAGCCGAATATTGGGACGAGCTTTGCGAATGATCAAAATTCAGTATCAATCGGAATGATCGATCTTGCTTTAAAAAAGACTACGGGAAAAGCTTCTTTTGTAGGGGAGCTGTCCTTTGGGCCTAGGGGACAATATGGGTCCATCCCGAACGGTGAAGGAGAAACTGGAAATGCGGATAACTCTTTTCATATCCAGAACCTGTATATGTCTTATGCTGTGACCGGCAAGCTGGCTTTGACGGCTGGTTATATGAGTACATTTATAGGATATGAGGTGATTGTTCCGACAGGTAATTTTAATTACTCCACTTCTTACCTGTTTACCAGCGGGCCTTTTCAGAATGCAGGGATAAGAGCTAATTATGTCTTCTCCCCAAAAGTTGCCTTAATGGTAGGTCTGTTTAATGACTGGAATGCGTACAAAGATGTGAATGGAGTCACACACTTCGGGGCCCAGCTGACTGTTGTTCCTGTAGAAGGCTGGACTGCCTATTTTAATGTATTGAGCGGAAGAGCTTCCGGAGCCACAGGAACCGGAACGATCTATGACCTGACTTCTGCCTATCAGGTCACTGAGAAAGTAAAAATCGGACTGAATGCTGCCGATTACGCCGTAACAAATGATAATGGAGGATATAGTGGCGTTGCACTTTATTTGCAAAATGCCTTTACCCCTAATTTTTCTTTAGGACTGAGGGGAGAGTATTTTCAGACTAAAGATGTTCCTGATTTGAAAGGATCTAATGTTAAATCGATCACTTTAACTGCCAATTTAAAGTCGGGCGGATTAACATTTATTCCTGAGGTCAGATTTGATAACGGTTCTACTGCCAGATTTGTTAAGAATAATCTGGACCCTACAAAAAACGCTTCACAATTTTCATTAGCTGCGGTATATGCATTTTAAATTCAACTATAACCATGAATTGTATCAGGCCATTTGGCCTGGTGCATTTCTATTTTTATTCCTGCTTATGACGGTATCACCCTCTGCTGCCCAGAATAAGGAGAAAGTAGAAGAATTGAAAAAGGATGAAAAAGGGAAGTATATCTATTATGAAATCGTTAATGAGATTACTGCACCTGCTGATTCTCTGGTTGACAGGGCACATGCATTCTTTAAGCTAAAAAAAATGAGCCCCCTGACAGCTGATACTATACCAGCCGGGTTAAATGATCAATTGATGAGAAGCGGAAAGTTTATCATTAGCAGGACTGCGTTCGTTTTGTCGCATCCTTCGGGCGAAATACTGTATAATCTTGTCTTTGAAACCAGGGGGAGTAAATACAGATTCTGGCTGACAGATTTTCAATTCATCCCTTATCAGCGGGATCGATACGGTAATTTTGTCCCTTCAACAACTAAAGGAATTCCTTTGGAAAAAAGTCCCGGTAAATTAAATGCGGGAGAGTGGTCTGACTATGTAAGTGACGCGGGCAGACAATCGGCTGCCTTTGCTGCCGGGTTCAAAGAATATCTGTCTGCATCGCAACAAGCCAAACCGCTTCACAAATCCACTAGTATAATTTCTACTAAAAGCTGGTAAGCCTGTTTTGCTAATGAACCATTTTATCTGCACAGGTTGAGCTGGCAAAAGCCTCTGGTTTAGCTTTGAAAATAAACCCCATACTTAAAATATAACCCATAGCCTCATTCAATGCCTTATTGGACTTGAACATAGGATTGGTGTTAATGTCTGCATGAACTTCCAGATCTACATCATATAAGTCCAGAAGATCACATACAGCATAAGCTGTTTCTATAGATTTCTGCACTTCAATCAGCATTCTTTCTTTGATGCTCATTTTCTGTGTGGTTTTTTCCTGATGGATGTACATAAATCCACCATGCTGTTCTCTTAATAGAACAATCACGGTAGCAAAGTCTGTGGAAGGACCTTTAACCTGCGAGTCTGTACCAACACATACTTTAAGATGGTAGCCATTTTGGGTTTCTCTGATAATAGCTTTTTCTACTTCTTCTAAGATCGGCAAGTGGATCACTTCGCCATTGAATTTTTTCCAGGTCATACGTTATTGGTGTTAAAGAACAACCCGTATTCAGGTTTCCTAAAATTAAGGTGATTATGTTAAAGATACGTTAATTATTTGTTGTTTATTTGCTAACAATCAGGTAGTTGTCAACATTTCCTGCCTGTTTTTGTGAATTAGTGTAATTTCTTTAATACATAAAAATTAAAACAATATGTAAGAAAACAGGTTATTTAAGCTATAACATGGTGAATAAAACAATTATAGTTTCGAACAGATTACCCGTTAAAATAGTTGAAGAGAATGGGGAATACATTCTGAGTCCAAGTGAAGGGGGGCTCGCAACCGGTTTAGGATCGGTATACAAAAAAGGACATAATATATGGGTAGGATGGCCCGGAATCGAGGTTCCCGAACACCGGCAGCAGGAGGTAACTGAAAAGCTCGCTGCATTAAACCTGATCCCTGTCTTTTTAACTCCTGATGAAATCAATCTTTATTACGAAGGGTTCTCTAATGAAGTTTTGTGGCCTGTTTTTCATTATATGGTCACCTATGCACATTTCGAACAAACCTACTGGGACTTTTATCAAAGTGTAAATGCGAAGTTCAAAAATGTAGTGATTTCACATCTTAATAAGGGAGATACGGTCTGGGTACACGATTACCAGCTTTTATTATTACCTGAACTGATCAGAAGTTTTCAGCCTCAGGTAACCATTGGCTTTTTTCAGCATATCCCTTTCCCGTCTTATGAGATGTTTCGTCTCATTCCCTGGAGAGAAGAGCTGATCAGCGGGATGTTTGGGGCAGATCTGTTAGGCTTCCATACTTTTGATGATGTCAGACATTTTCTGAGTGCAGCTTCACATTTATCCACGGCCAAAGTATCAAATAATGTAATCACTTATAAAGACCGGCAGATTGTTGTAGAAGCATTCCCTATGGGAATTGATGCCGCGAAATTTGAAAACCTGACCCACGATCCGCTGGTAGCTGAACATGTTTTATCTCTTAAAGAGACTATGCATGGCTGTAAAGTTATTTTAACGATTGACAGGCTGGATTATAGTAAAGGTATTCTCCAGCGTTTACAGGCCTATGAACTATTACTGGAAAGTCATCCTGAATATATAGAGCAGTTATCATTGTATATGATTGTTGTTCCTTCAAGGGATACAGTCGCACAGTATAAAGAATTAAAAGATCAGATTGATCAGCTGGTTGGAAATATCAATGCACATTTCAGAACCTTAAACTGGTTGCCGGTACATTATTTCTATCGCTCTTTTCCTGTAGAATTTTTATCTGCACTTTATTCTACTGCAGATATCTGTCTGGTTACGCCTATGCGCGATGGAATGAACCTGGTCAGTAAAGAATATATAGCCAGCAGAGCAGACCAAACCGGTGTACTTATTTTAAGTGAAATGGCCGGTGCGTCTAAAGAACTAAATGATGCACTGATTGTGAATCCTAATAATATTGGGGAAGTCATGCGGGCAATCGTAGAAGCGATAAATATGCCTGTTCAGGAGCAAAAGACAAGGATGTCTGTATTGAGAGGCATCGTAAGGAAATTTGATATACACCTTTGGGTAAAGAATTTTATGGATAAGTTAGAAGAAGTCAAAAATATGCAAGAGTCATTGTTAACTAAATATGCTGCAGCAGAGGTTAAAGAACAAATTGGAATAGCGTATAGAAAAGCTGCAGACAGATATATCTTTTTAGATTATGATGGTACACTTGTCGGCTTTAACGGAGATATAGATAAGGCTGCGCCCGATGAAGAGTTATATCAGATTCTTCAGCAGCTGACTGCTGACCCGGGCAATCAGGTCGTTATTGTCAGCGGACGCAGGCATCAGACACTGGAAGCGTGGTTTGGACACTTAAAACTTGGTTTAATCGCTGAACATGGCGCGTGGCAAAAACACGATGGGCAGGAATGGAAATCACTGCCATTGCTTACCGACAAATGGAAACAGGAAATCAAAACAGTACTGGATAGTTATACTGACCGGACTCCGGGTTCTTTTACAGAAGACAAAAGTTATTCCCTGGTATGGCATTACCGCAAAGCAGAAGAGGGTTTAGGGGAACTCAGAGCTAATGAAATTGTCAATCACTTGGAAGCAACGGTTGCAGATCATGGGCTGCAGATGATGCCGGGTAATAAAGTTATAGAGTTTAAAAATATAGAGGTTAATAAAGGGAAAGCTACTTTAGCCTGGTTACATGACCACCATCCTGATTTTATTATCGCCTTAGGCGATGACCATACAGATGAAGATATCTTTAAGGCATTAAAACCGGAAGATTATACAATTAAAGTAGGCAGTAATCTCTCAGCGGCAAGATATTATCTGAGAAATTTTATGGAAGTCCGTGAATTCCTGAAAACATTATCAGAAATAGCATAGAACCCTCAAAATTCCTCAGTAGACAAGCCCATTTTCTATAAGAAAACGGGCTTGTCTAGTTTAATAGCTATTCTGTGTGCGGCATTCATCAGTCCTACATGGCTGTAAGCCTGCGGAAAATTACCCCACTGACTGCCATCTTTTTCATCAACATCTTCTGCGAAAAGGTCAAGGTGATTGCCATAACCAATCAATAACTCAAACTCTCTTACCGCATCATCCAGTCTGCCTACTATCGCCAGTGCTTCTACATACCAGAAAGCACAGATCAGGAAGGTTGTTTTAGGTTTACCAAAATCATCCGTATGCCTGTAGCGGTAAAATAGTCCGTTTGCACCTTTAAGCTCCTGCTCTAAAGCAATAAGATGGTCTTTTGCCCTTTGTGAATCTGGGGCAAGATAATTCATCAGGATCAGCTGTAGTGTGCTCGCATCCAGGTGCGCACTGTCAACCGCATGGTTATATACTTTTCTCTCGGGGTCGTAACAAGCTTCTATATGTGCAGCAGCGCGGTCTATCAGCAGGCTTGCCCTTTTTTCAAATTCTTTATTTCCAATGGTTTTTGCCATTTTTAATGCGGCACTGGCACCTGCCCACTGAAATAAATTGGTATAACAATGCATATTGGCCAGGTTCCTGAATTCCCATATCCCTGCATCCTTCTCATCTATCGTACTTTCAATTTTGGATAACAAATAATCCAGCCAGATAGCAGAGTCCTTACGTTCAGTAAAAATGAACCGGTTATCAGTATATAAAGGCAGCATAGAGATCAGTACCTGTCCATAAATATCATTCTGGATATGTTCATAAGCCTGATTACCTACACGCACAGGCTGATTGCCCATATAACCTTTCAGGTTAGTCAGTATTCTTTCAGTGAGTACACGTTCACCGGCAATACCAAAGAGCGGCTGATACCTTTTATCATCCCGGAATGAAATATCCGTGATATAATTAAAGTATCTTTCCATTTCTTCAAAATGGCCAATATGGTTTAGAGAAGTAATCACATAATAAGTATCTCTCATCCAGCAATAGCGGTAATCCCAGTTACGTGTGCTTCCTGGAGATTCGGGCAGGCTGGTTGTACTTGCGGCGATAATTGCCCCGGTGTCTTCGTACTGGTGGATTTTAAGGACTAATGCTGAACGGATAACCAGCGACTGATGAAAACCGGCAATCGTAGAGTGTTTGATCCAGGTTCTCCAGTATTTTCTGGTCTCCGTTAAAAACCGTTCTGCTGTACTTTCAATCGGCGCATTCAGGTCGTGGCCGTAAGTAAGAATCAGATATTTAGTATCATTCAGTGCAAAGTGTTTTTCATCCTCAATATAAGAAAGTGAGATATTGGTACTCAACTGCATCTCATATTCATCTCCGGTAAACTGGATATGATTACTTCCTCTTGAGCCCTGCTGTTTTCCTTCCCCATAATTAAAAACAGGATTACAGGTTACCTTAATCCTGGGGTTGCCCTCCAGCCGTTCAATTTTGCGGATGAGCATTAATGGTTTATAAAAGCGTTCGTGCTGATAAAATCTTGGTGCAAAATCAGTAATCCGGTATTTTCCTTCTTCGCTGGTAATTTCAGTACATAGAATATTGGTGTTCTCCATGTAATACTGTTCCGAAGTATATGCTCCGTGAGGGAGGATAGAAAACTCCCCGCCTTTCTCCTGATCAAGCAGTCCGCCAAATACGAACGAACTGTCAAATCTTGGCCAGCATAACCAATCAATATTAGTGTTTTTGTTGATGTGCGCAAGAAATGCACAGTTTCCAATTATTCCTGTCTGATAGGTATGTCTCTCCATTAAATGTTGGTTTTACGCTATTTTTATTGTGTTTGATATCAATAGAACAAATTTTCAGACTATTTGTTGGCGTAAAGAAATTATGTATATTTATGAGAACATAGGTGATACTATTGTGTGGTTACCATGCGTTAAATTAACAATAAACCGATTCCTCACTTAAAGCTATTAAAGATGAAAACAGAACTGTTGAATGAATTCTTCTTACTGCAACAGAGCAGATCTAATGCTAAATATCTTGATATTCTGGAGGAAAGGATCTATTCCCCAATTCAGAAGGCGAATAATAAAGTAACTTCATGGATGACTAAGAGGGGCACTATGCTCATGAAGCTGGAAAAGAATGCACAGCTGCGCATGAACAAAATCAGAAAAAAGTTCCTAAAATACTAGTCAATTCCCTTTTGCGCTAATCTTTGCTTAATTCCCTTATCTTTGCTGAATGATGGTAGAAAAGGTATTGGGTAATTTAAAAATCGCTTCTTTAAATGAAATGCAGCAGGCAGCAATTGCCGCTACAGATAAAGGGAAAGATGTGGTTTTACTTGCACCAACAGGTTCTGGTAAAACTCTCGGCTTTTTATTGCCGGTTTTAAAAAATTTAAATGCTGCTACAAAAGGGGTGCAGGCGTTGGTATTGGTTCCTTCAAGGGAACTGGCTTTACAGATTGAGCAGGTATTTAAACAAATGGGTACTGGTTTTAAAGTGAACTGCTGCTATGGCGGGCATCCGGTGAAAACCGAGAGAAATAACTTTGAACAACCTCCTGCGGTTCTTATTGGTACACCTGGAAGGATCGCTTATCACCTTCGTAAAGAAAACTTTGATGAATCCTCTATTACCACTTTGGTACTGGATGAATTTGATAAGGCCCTTGAATTTGGGTTTCAGGAAGATATGGCTTATATTATAGGTAACCTGCGTTCTTTAAAACAACGGATGCTGACTTCTGCAACACAGATGGAGGCTATTCCAGATTTCACGGGTCTTAAATCTCCTGTAGAGATCAATTTCCTGAAAGATGTTAAGGTTGCACCAGATTTGAAACTGAAAAAGGTAATGACTACTGCAGAAGATAAACTGGATACGTTATTTGAACTGATCTGTAAAATAGGGAATAAAACTACGCTGCTTTTCTGTAATCACCGGGAAACTGTAGACAGGATCAGTGACCTGCTGATTGATAAGGACCTTGCGCATGATATCTTTCACGGAGGGATGGAACAGGACGAGAGAGAGCGTGCTTTATTAAAATTCAGGAATGGAAGTATTAAAATATTAATCACTACCGATCTTGCTTCCCGCGGACTGGATATTCCTGAGGTAGAATATATCATTCACTATCAATTGCCTTATACGGAAGATGCGTTCCTGCATAGAAATGGCCGTACCGCACGGATGAATGCTAAAGGAACAGCTTATCTGATGATGACTGAGGAAGATAAGTACCCTTTCCTGAAAAGTGATATAGAAGTTGAAAAACTAAAAGGTAATTATCAGTTACCAAAAGATAGTCAGTGGCAGACATTATATATTGCTGCGGGTAAAAAAGATAAGGTGAATAAAATTGATATCGTTGGTTTACTGCTAAAAAAAGGTGGATTAGAGAAAGATGATGTAGGATTAATAGAAGTAAAGGATCAGAGTTCATATGTTGCCGTCAAACGTAATATGGTTCATAAAGTTCTTGCTGCACTGGCCAACGAGAAAATAAAAAACAAGAAAGTGAAGATAGAAGTAGCGATGTAATTATGAGCAACAATGACATTTTAAAGAAACTCCGCGTAGCGCTGGAGCTGAATAATGAAGATATTATTAAAATCCTTGAACTGGTAAATTTTAAGGTAACAAAAAGTGAGCTGGGGTCGTTTTTCAGAAGTGAAGATCATCCTAATTTTAAACCATGCGGTGATCAGATCCTGCGTAACTTTCTCAATGGATTAGTGATCTTCAAAAGAGGTCCGAGAGTTGAGAAACAGACTCCGCCAGCTATAGATTAATTGCCTTTTGAATGCTAAATCCCGGGAATTTCCCTGTATTTTTTGAAATTAGGTTAATTTACTCCAACAAACAGTTATACTTGTGAAAAGAAGGCTGAGTATAGCCTTCTCACAAGGATTGCATTTTTGAAAATGGCCAATAGGATTGCATGACGAATGATTAGATTTTTAAAATTTACTGGAAATTCAGGTCATTTAAAATGCATAATTTTATTCCATGCTTTTATTTTTCTTTGTTCCTATACTGTCAAAGCACAAACAGCACACAGACTGACAGGAACTGTAATTGATTCCTTAAAAGATGTCGTTTCTGGAGCTGATGTTTTTATCATTGCAGATAAAGACACACTCTCTTCGGTCACCAATGCCCACGGAAGATTTGTTTTTTCAGGTTTTAAAGCCGACAAAATCTCTCTGCTCGTTATGAGTGTGGGTTTCAAACCTTATACCAGATCTTTTGAATTTAAACCCGATCAGCAGAATCTTGATCTGGATATGATTATACTTGATCTGGAATCTAATCTGCTGAACGAAGTTGTGATTAATGGCAGAGACAAGCCGATCAAGGTTAAAAAAGATACAATTGAGTATAATGCTTCTTTTTATCAGATCTCAGAAAATGACAGGGTAGAAGATTTACTGCGGCAATTGCCCGGTATAGAAGTTGATGAACATGGAAATACCACTACCATGGGCAGGCCATTACAGAAATTAAGGGTAAACGGAGAGGATTTCTTTACAAGTAATGTGAAAGATTTTATCAGTCAGCTTCCTGCCAGTGTCATAGATAAAGTAGAAATCATTAATGATTATGGCGATGAGGCTAATTTTACCGGAATGAAAACCGGAGAGCCTCAAAAAATGCTGAACCTGGTTACTAAAGCAGGACAGAATAGGGGGACATTCGGTAATACACTGATTAGTGGTGGGTCAAACAAGCGTTACGGGCTTCAGGGAAATGGAAATTTGTGGGAAGGCAGCCAGCAGATCGGGTTTAGCAGCAGTTCCAATAATACCAACAATGAAGCAGGGGTGAATACAACCACGGCTGCGGGGGTAAATTACCGGGACAAATTATCAAACGAAGTTACAGCGAGTGCAAGTTATAATTACAACTACAATAAAAATATTTCACAGCAGCAGAACTCTACTGAAACTGTAACCACAGAAGGAACAATTAAGAATATTGCAGAATCTGGTGCCAAAGCCGAAGACAACAGTCATAATGTGAACTTTAATTTACAGTCCATTGCAAATAAAAGTTATTTTCAGGCTTCTCTGGGGGCTTCTTTAGCTACAAAAAACAAGGATGGGAATATATTGTCCAAGCAGACCGGTCTTATCCTGCAGGATTTACAAAGTGAAAGCGGCTCAAATGCTAAAACGCCTAATCTGACGGGTAATTTTGTATGGGCAAGAAGTATGGAGAAACCTGGCAGAAGTATGGCTGCGGGGGTCGTAGTGAGTAGCGGGGTCAACCAGGTGAATGATGATTTGCGTAATAAGATCAGTTATTATGACAGGGAGACTGGTAAATTGGCAAAAGACTCTTTAGTGAACAGGTTTGTCGATACAGAGAACAGAACAAATTCGATTACTGCCGATTTCAGATATAGTGAACCTCTAAAATCCGGGAGTGATTCTTTAGTAAAAAGGAATATCGACTTTTCCTATTTCTTCTCCCTGAGTAAAACCAGGAATAGTTTATATACCAAGGTTGATAATAGTACTGGTAAGACTACTGTAGTAGATTCGCTGAGTTCTATTTATTCTTCTGCATTTATGTTTCAGCGTTTTGCAGTGAGTTATCGTTATCAGGCAGAGCGTCTCAACTACAATCTGGGGGTAACTGCACAGCCTAGTCTGCTGACCGGACAATATGCCGGTAATGATAATAAGATCAGTCATTTTGAGCTTAACGTTTCTCCTATTGTAAATGTGAGCTATAATTTGTCAAACTGGGATAATGTTGGTTTTGTATATACAGGCAGCAGTACTGCTCCTGATTTTTATCAATTGCAGCCGGTACCAAATATTAGCAATCTCCAGAATGTGATCATTGGTAATCCAAATCTGAAATCCAGCTTTACGCATTCCGGAAACCTGAGCTATCAGCATACTGATGAACAGGATGGTTCTACTTTGCAACTGGCATTAAACGGATCTGTCGTCGAAGATCAGGTAGTCAGCAATGTCGTACTGGTCAAAGACACGCTGGGAAGCTTAAAACAGGAAACACATTATGCAAATGCCAATGGGGCATATATGGTTGGAAGTATGTATTCTTATTCCCTGCCTTTTGCAAAGAATAAATTCAATGTAGAGTTAAGAGGGATATTTGATTATGTGAATATGATCTCTTATGCGAATGATGATCTGAATCAGAATAGAAATATCAATCTTTCGCAGACATTGAAACTAAGGATGAATCAGCGGCGTTTAACTTTATCAACTTCTGCAACTTATAACTATAGCAGTAACCGCTATTCTATTGAACTGCTGAAATTGAGGAATATAGAAACATGGCAGTTTAACTGGAGCGGCCGCGCCTTTCTGAATAAAAACTTTTCGCTGAATGCCGATGTGTCGAAAAAGATAAACTCAGGTTATTCACTTGCAGTTGCGAACCCATTGCTGATTAACCTTAGCCTGGAGAAGATCCTGTTTAAAAACAGGCAGGGGACAATCTCTTTGCAGGCTTATGATTTACTGAACCAGGGAAATAACCTGGTTAGAAGTATATCTGATAATTCGATTACCGATAGTCGGTATAATCAAATTACCAGATATTTCCTCGTTAGTTTTAATTACCGTTTACAGAACTTCGGTCATAAAAAGTAAATCAGCTTAGCTTAACTTTTTATATCTGATTCTGTGAGGTGTTACATCACCTAAACGTTTCTTACGGTTCTCTTCGTAATCACTGTAGTTACCTTCAAAGAAGTAAACCTGTGAGTTACCTTCAAACGCAAGTATATGCGTACAGATACGGTCTAAGAACCATCTATCGTGACTGATGACTACCGCGCAGCCACCAAAGTTTTCCAATGCTTCTTCCAGTGCACGTAAAGTATTTACGTCGATATCATTGGTTGGCTCATCCAGAAGTAAAACGTTTGCCCCTTTTTTCAAAGTAATGGCAAGATGCACCCTGTTACGCTCTCCACCTGATAATACAGATACTTTTTTCTGCTGATCACCACCATTGAAGTTGAATTTCGAAACATAAGCACGTCCGTTTACAGCTTTATTGCCTAACATGATGTTATCAAGTCCGTCAGTAATATTTTCATAAACTGTTTTGGCTCCGTCAAGGTCATTGTGCATCTGGTCAACATAACCTAAAGCTACTGTTTCACCTACTCTGAATGTTCCTTCATCTGGTGTTTCCTGCTCCGTGATTAAACGGAATAAAGTGGTTTTACCCGCTCCGTTAGGACCTACAATACCTACAATTCCTGCTGGTGGTAAAGAGAAACTCAGGTTTTCGAAAAGAATCTTATCTCCGTATGATTTAGTGACATTATTCGCTTCGATCACTACATTACCTAATCTTGGGCCTGCCGGGATAAACAGCTCCAGTTTGTCTTCTCTTTCTTTAGAATCTTCTGAGGCCAGTTTATCATAATTAGATAAACGTGCTTTAGATTTAGCATGTCTGGCTTTTGGCGCCATACGTACCCATTCCAATTCGCGCTCTAATGTTTTCTGACGTTTACTTTCAGTTTTTTCTTCTTGTGATAAACGTTTCGCTTTCTGATCTAACCATGAAGAGTAATTACCTTTCCATGGAATACCTTCTCCACGGTCAAGTTCAAGTATCCATCCGGCAACATTATCAAGGAAATATCTATCGTGGGTTACTGCGATTACTGTTCCTTTATAGTCTTTCAGGAACTGCTCAAGCCAATCGATACTTTCTGCATCAAGGTGATTGGTTGGCTCATCCAGTAATAAAACATCTGGTTCCTGTAATAACAAACGGCACATCGCTACACGGCGGCGTTCACCTCCTGATAGTACACCAATTTTAGTGTCAGGATCAGGGCAGCGTAAAGCATCCATTGCACGCTCTAATTTGTTGTCCAGTTCCCATGCATTTACTGCATCAATTTTATCCTGCAGCTCACCTTGTTTAGCCATCAGTTTATCCATTGCATCTGCATCTTCATAAACTTCTGGTAAGCCAAACTGCTCATTGATTGATTCGTATTCTTTTAAGATAGCTGTAATCTCTGCAACACCTTCTTCTACAACCTCACGTACAGTTTTGTTCTCATCCAGTTCCGGCTCCTGTGCAAGATAACCTACTGTATAACCTGGTGAAAACACCACTTCACCCTGAAATGCTTTGTCAATTCCTGCAATAATTTTTAATACAGATGATTTACCTGATCCGTTAAGACCAATAACACCAATTTTGGCTCCGTAGAAAAATGAAAGGTATATGTTTTTTAATACTTGTTTTTGAGGGGGGTAAATCTTATTTACTCCCGCCATTGAAAAGATTATTTTTTCGTCTGACATAATTGGTTTTTAATATTTTACACCTTTAAAAGGATTTTTGATTTATTGCCTGGATAGCGGGAGCAGAGCGATTGCAGTTTGCTCTTCCTCCTGATTAAAACAATAGCAGGCGCAAAGATAAACAAGGTAAGGTAGTAACGAAATGATTTCTTCTATATTAAGCAAGAGTTCTGCATTTTTTTCTACCTGTTTCCATGTTATTCCCAACCGTCAAAATATCTCCATTTCCTGATCTTGTGTTTGCCAATCATTTCTCCAACAATTTCCTCAGTCCATTGATCGGCCTCTTCCTGTGTGGCGTTTTCTCCGAAAAGATCAGATTGACCAAAAATCAGGCAGTCTTTGATATAATCGTCAACGGTGCTGAACATTTTATATATATAAGGTGCCTCGTCATGGTCAAAATAATAGATCTCTTTGGTTTCACTATGGAAACAGAACATATTTCCGTTGCCCAGGTAGTCACTGAACGTTATCAGATAAGGTAAAACTGCCTGCTCTTCTGCAGTGAAGTCCACTCCGTGTTCCGGATCGGTAGCATCGGTATCTTTTAACCAGCCAATATCTTCAAAAGCCTGCAATTCTTCACCAATGTTAGCCAGGCCGAAGGTCTGATAGAAAATACTTAAAGATTCTGGCAGGGTGGTACCCAGTTTATTTTCCAGTTCAGAGATTTCATCTGCAGCAACCGGGGCTGTTAATTCATCATCCCAGTTATCAGCAATAGCTTCAATAATCTGACTGGTTCTGATCTTCCAGTCATCGTCTCCAATTTGATCAAAGGGTATAATGATATCTTCTTTTTTATTAATTTCAAGCATGGTATAAAATGATTGTTAAAGGCAAATATGGCCGTTCAAAATAAGGGTTTTTAACCATTAAACGGTTTATGTTTATTTTTAAGTATCAAATATTTCTATTTTAAACGTTAATTGGTATTGATCAGGATTGAAAAGATCACCTTAATTTTTATATTTAAACCATGAAATACAAATTATTGTTTCCATTAAAAAAGGCTTTTTTACTTTTGCCGTTTTTGGGCTTGCTGACTTCATGTAGTTCACCGGTAGAGGTAAAAGAAGGATTTACTTTTGAGACTACCTTACGTCCGGGCAATGGCAGGGTTTCAGATTTAGCAAACAAGCTAAATGGGGCATTAATGGAGCAGGCGCAAAAGGCAGGGAAGGACAGTGTGCTGATATTTCAGTCAGACGATAAGACAAAGCTGCCTTTTTATGAAGATATTGCATTTTTACCCATAGTGAGTGCAGAAGAATTGGATAACGTAATGGGCGATTATACAGCAAAGCGTTTCGGAATAAACAGGGAGGATTTTTCAGCACAAACAGGAGCCATTGACTTTAGGAAAAACTTTGTATTGCTTGTTGCACATCCTAAATCCACCCCATCAATTGTGCTGGGTGAGGTGAATACAAATCAGGCAATTTATGTGGATAAAGTAATGGATGATGGTCTTGATGATAAAAAACGCAAAGTTGAACTCATCTCCAAACGTTTAGGGGATGTAGCTAGTGGTATGGCTTCACTCCTGCAAAAATGGGAGTCAAAAGTTTATATACTGGATTATAAAGACTGTGATAGTTTATTGCTCGAAATAGATAAGAACGTTTATCCATTCAGTCTGAAAAAACAGGTAGTTTCTGAAAAATCAGGTCGCTTATAACAGGTACGCTTTTCTTGTATGAAGATGGGGACAGTAGCTGTCCCCAAAAAGATAATATCTTTATTTTTACTCTTCTGCATGCGGTACATCTTCCAGACGATAGTACACTTTTAGTCCTCTTTCTTTAGCAATTCTTACATCCTCATCTGCTCCTTTTGAAGCGCCTTCCAAACGAAGAACAGCGTCACATTTTAGAAGTAAACGGTGCGCCACCGGATATAAAATCTCTTCATAGGCTTCATCACCAGGTTTCATAGAGCCTGCAAGCCTGAGTAATGGTAATGCTGCCCATTCACCAATCATTGGAATATGCCCTAATCTAAATAGGGGAAGGGCAGCTGCTTCTAATCTGCTTAGATTTTGCCGCATTAATTCAGGATTATCATTTGTCCCGCTGCGGTAAGGTCCTGCTATAAGTATTAACATATCTTTTTTTTATTTATACAAAACAAGTAAACAGCGGCTTTGAAAAAAATAAGGTAGTTTAAGAAATTCAGGAATATTAAAGCAATTACTTTTTGTGTTTATGACCGCGGATTGTACTTAAGAACTCTGGGGTAATTCCTAAATAAGACGCAATTTGTTTCTGAGTAACCTGTTTAACTACCTGGGGATATTTATTCAGAAATATATGATAGCGTTCCTCGGCCGAAAGCGATAGATTCTGTATCGTCCTGAGCTGTTCCCTGATATAGGCGTTTTGAAAGATCACCCGGAAGAATCTTTCAAATTTTGGTATTTTTATATAGAGCCGGTCGAGCTCATCTTTTGATAGCTGAAAAATAATACTTTCTTCTACCGCTTCAATGGTCAGCATTGCCGGCTGCTGATTGATAAAACAAAATATATCAGTTATCCACCAGTCGCTAACGGCAAACATAATCGTAGATTCTTTACCGGCTTTGTCCAGGTAATATGCTCTCAATGTACCCGAATGAACAAAGTTGATATACTTACAGACTTCCTCTCCCTGAAGTATGAATTCTTTTTTTGATACTTTTCTTTGTTTTAAAGATGAAATGAAACAAGCTGTTTCCTCTTTATCCAGCGAAATATGTCTGGCAATGTTTTTAAGAATAAGGTCGTTTATCATGTTCTCAGTTAAGGGATCAGTCTCTGAAATAATTTCCGGTTCAAGAATAGGGAAAATTTAACAATATGACCGGCAGGTTTAATATTTATAATATTCTGCACAGACAGGTTATAACTGTGAAATTTTTAGAGATTTGATGCGTTAAATATATATCAACGCCTAATTATGGAGCAGTACATCTACGAGGATGAGTATCGTGGTCAAAAAAGAAAATTATTAATCTTATCCGTAGAGGACGGTTCAGGTTACAGAGTGTTTTTAGAGGCCAAATTTATAGGATTAATCACCCCGGTAGTCAATGAAGAAACTTTAAGCTGGCAAACTGATTACAATATATTGAAGCCTATTGTAAAAAAAATAGGGGAATGGATAGAGAAATCTAATTAATGACTGCCATTTTGTTGCTTTTAACTGGGTCTAACTAACAAAATGACAGGTGGTTTATGGCATAATAATCATTACATTTTAGGGACAATTCTCCCAAAATAGGAGGTTTTTTTTCTCTAATGATTATTTAAACTACTTTAGGACTTATTATATTTTTCTAAGACAATTAAAATAATATTGCTATTAGTGTCAAAACTTAGTAAGTTTAGTGAAATAAGGTCAGTAACGAAATCTATCTGCTGCCATATGGCGTAATTGTTGATAAAAATAAATCATATAGGTGACGCTCTTTTATAAAACATATTTTATAGTTTAGGGGCGTTGCGTTTAAGAAAAGGTATATATGGAAGCTAAATTTTCACCACAGGTAAAAGACGTGATTTCGTTTAGCAGGGAAGAAGCCCTGAGATTAGGTCATGATTATATAGGCGCTGAACATCTTTTGTTAGGTCTGATTCGCGAAGGCGATGGAATGGCTATCAAAATATTGAAATCGCTGGGGGTTGATACCTCTAAATTGCGCCGCTCAATTGAGGAAGCAGTAAGAGGTACTTCCAGTGTTACGGTTAATCTGGGAAATATCCCTTTGACCAAACAGGCCGAAAAAGTATTAAAAATCACATATCTGGAAGCCAAAATCTTCAAGAGTGATTTAATAGGAACAGAGCATTTGCTGTTGTCCATCCTTCGTGATGATGATAATATCGCATCTCAGATATTATTACAATACAGCATCAATTACGAAATCTTCAAACAGGAAGTAGAAGTAAATAAAAATGGTTTCAGAGATGAAACTCAAGGTAGCGCTTCAACTGGTGGTGATGACGATTATCGTGAAGAGGAAAGCTTTAGCAGTCCTAAAAAAGTGTCTGACATTAAATCTAAAACTCCGGTTCTGGATAACTTTGGAAGAGACTTAACGAAAGCTGCAGAAGAAGGCCGTCTGGACCCTATCGTAGGTCGTGAAAAAGAAATTGAACGTGTTTCTCAGATCTTATCACGACGTAAAAAAAATAACCCTATTCTGATTGGTGAGCCGGGTGTAGGTAAATCAGCAATTGCTGAAGGTCTTGCATTACGTATCGTTCAGCGTAAGGTATCAAGAGTATTGTTCAATAAACGTGTGGTTACCCTGGACCTTGCTTCTTTAGTTGCAGGTACTAAATATCGCGGACAGTTTGAAGAACGTATGAAAGCAGTAATGAATGAACTGGAAAAATCAACCGATGTAATCCTATTCATTGATGAGATCCATACTATTGTTGGTGCTGGTGGGGCTTCTGGTTCACTGGATGCTTCCAATATGTTCAAACCTGCTTTAGCAAGGGGCGAAATACAATGTATTGGTGCGACTACGCTTGATGAGTACCGTCAGTATATTGAGAAAGATGGAGCTTTAGACCGTCGTTTCCAAAAGGTAATGATCGAGCCTGCTTCTCCTGATGAAACTATTGAGATCTTAAACCGTATTAAAGAGAAATATGAGGAACACCATGGTGTTACTTACACAGCTGAGGCAATAAATGCCTGTGTTGCTTTAACTACAAGATATATCACTGACAGATTCCTTCCGGATAAAGCTATTGACGCGCTGGATGAAGCTGGTTCAAGAGTACATTTGACTAATATTCATGTGCCTGAAAACATCATTGATATTGAGAATAAGATCGAAAATATTAAGGTTGAAAAGAATAAAGTTGTAAAAAGCCAGAAATATGAGGAAGCTGCTAAACTGAGAGATACTGAAAAGAATCTTCTGGAAGAGCTTGACCGTGCAAAAATTGAGTGGGAAGCTGAAACTAAAACTAAACGTTACACCGTAACTGAGGATAATGTTGCAGAAGTTGTTTCCATGATGACTGGTATTCCTTTACAACGTGTAGGTCAGACTGACAGCGTGAAATTGCTGAATATGTATGATACGATCGCTACTAAAATTATTGGTCAGGACGATGCGATCAAGAAATTAAGTAAAGCTATTCAACGTACAAGAGCCGGATTAAAAGATCCTAAAAAACCAATCGGTTCATTTATTTTCTTAGGCCCTACAGGTGTCGGTAAAACTGAGCTTGCTAAAGAACTGGCGAGATTCATGTTCGATAGCGACGATTCACTGATTCAGATTGACATGAGTGAGTATATGGAGAAATTCGCTGTTTCACGTTTAGTGGGAGCGCCTCCGGGATATGTTGGTTATGAAGAAGGTGGTCAGTTAACTGAAAAAGTACGCCGTAAACCTTATGCCGTGATCTTGTTAGATGAGATCGAAAAAGCTCACCCTGATGTGTTTAATATCCTGTTACAGGTGCTGGACGAAGGTCAGCTGACTGATAGCTTAGGCCGTAAGGTAGATTTTAGAAACACGATTATTATCATGACTTCTAATATCGGCGCACGCCAGCTTAAAGATTTCGGTCAGGGTATCGGCTTCTCTACAAATGCTAAAACTAATCAGGTTGATGCACATTCAAGAGGGGTAATCGAAAATGCATTGAAACGTGCTTTCGCTCCTGAATTCCTGAACCGTGTGGATGATGTAGTTGTATTCAATACTTTAGGTAAAGAAGAGATCTTTAAAATTATTGATATCGAACTTAAATCATTGTTTGGCAGAGTTCATACACTAGGTTATGAAGTTAAACTGACTGATGTAGCAAAAGATTTTATCGCCGATAAAGGTTTTGATATTAACTTTGGCGCCAGACCATTGAAACGCGCAATTCAGAAATATCTGGAAGACCCTATCGCTGAAGAAATCCTGAAAGGTGAAATCAATGATGGAGATATACTTGAAATTGATTACAATAAGGAAACTGATCTGATTGTGGTTGAAAATAAGAGCCCAGGTAAGAAGAAGAAGAAAGAAGAAGGTAGTGTAGAGTAATCACTCCAAAACTAGCATCTAAAAGGCTGCCCCCAAAGGGCGGCCTTTTCTGTTAAAAAAACAGGTCTTGCTATTTCAAAGACTGCGCCCGTCCGAAGAGACGGCCAATGTCTTTTAAATAGCAAGACCTGTTTTTTTTCGTTTGTCTGACCTTTGAAGGAGCCAATTATATGATGTTCATTGGAAGGATTACAAATAGGGGGGTGGCAGGGAGGTGAAATTATTAAGAAGAAAGGTTTGTTGTTGCTTTGAGAGTTGCCTTTGCTTTAAGAAGAAAGGTTTGCTGTTGCTTTGAGAGTTGCCTTTGCTGTTGCTTTAAGAAGAAAGGTTTGCTGTTGCTTTGAGAGTTGCCTTTGCTGTTGCTTTAAGAAGAAAGGTTTGTTGTTGCTTTGAGAGTTGCCTTTGCTGTTGCTTTAAGAAGAAAGGTTTGCTTTTGCTTTGAGAAGAAACTATTGGGATAATTCTTTTTTTAATAGCCGGTATTTCTCTTTGTGATGATTTAATTAATTAGAATATCTTAGCGTAATTGTTAATCATAAAAAAATATAAACAGATGAAATTCCTATTTCTTAATGCATTAATAGTTGGGATTAGTGCTCAGATATCCATTGCTCAGACAAATACTTTCCCTCTGGATGGTAATGTTGGTATTGGGTTTTAAGCCCAGGTTCAAAGTTACAGGTCGCGGGAACATTAAGCGCCACTAACCTTTCCAGCACATTGGGTTCTTCTTCTCCTGTTATTTTTGGAAGTGTTGGTGTAGCATATCCTACATGGGGAGTCTCAATGAATCATATTGTAGAGGACGTTGGTGAAAATAAGTACGGAATGGCTCTCCTTACCCAGGATAGCTATTTAACAGGACGTACAGAAAAGATGAGAATTACCTCTGAAGGTAATGTAGGGATTGGAACTATTACACCGAATTCAAAGTTACAGGTTGCTGGAACCATAAGCACGATTAATATTGCAAATACAGTTGGTTCATCTGTTCCTGTTATTTATGGAAGTATCGGAGCAGCATATTCTACATGGGGAGTGTCAATGAACCATGTTGTAGAAGATGCGGGTGCGAATCATTATGGGATGGCTTTGCTAACTACAGATAGTTTCCTGACAGGGCGTACAGAGAAGATGAGAATTGCCTCGAATGGTAATGTTGGGATTGGTACAACAAACCCGGATGAAAAACTTGCAGTGAATGGCACGATACACTCGAAAGAGGTAAGGGTAGATTCAAATAATTGGCCGGACTATGTGTTTCATCCCCAATATAATCTTCCTGCTCTTGGTGAAGTTAAAGCATATATCGAAAAGAGTAAGCATTTGCCAGAAATGCCGTCTGCTGCACAAGTTGAGGCTAAAGGATTGAATTTAGGTGAAATGAATACACTTTTAACTAAGAAGGTGGAAGAACTCACACTTTATCTACTTGATAAAGAAGATGAAGTAAAAATGCTGAGATCTAATGTCAAATCACTAGTGAAGAATTATAAGGATCAGGAGGAAGAACTTAAAGCTGTCAGAAATATACTGAATAAGTTGAAAATTACAGCTCAATAGTTTGGATTATCCGGATTGATAAACTTTACTACCAGATCGACAAACAGAGCCCCCGGATTAATGAAAAATCTTAATTTATGATTCCGGCTTTAGAAAAGACTGAGCTGTTGTTTGGGTACACAGAATAAGCTGGAGTTCAGGTGGTTTCTTTTCACGTTTAAATGGTTGATTCTACAATGAAGCTTAAAGGTGTCGTGGATCATTTTTGCAATGTTACCTTCGCCTGTCATCCTATCCCCGAAACGGCTGTCGTTGACAGTTCCACCGTGGCAGGATTGAATCATATGCCAGACTTTATCGAAACGGTCAGGGAAGTTCTGACGCAGCCAGTCTTCGAAGATAGGGCTAACTGCACCGTTTAGTCTTACGATCGTATAGCCCGCATTTTCTGCTCCGCAGGATGCAATCGTTTTCAGGATACCAGGAATCTCATGATCACTCAGGCCCGGAACCAATGGAGCTACCATTACGCCAGTCGGAATACCGGCTTTACTGAGCTGCTCTACTACTTTTAGTCTTTGCCTGACAGTTGTAGTACGGGGCTCCATCTTTAATCTTAGTTTTTCATTCAGGCTATTGATAGAGATATATACCATGCAGAGGTTGTCCTTAGCCATTTCCTGGAGAATATCAAGGTCACGTAAGATCAGGGAATTTTTTGTGATCATACCTATGGGCTGCTTATAGGCAAGCGCAATCTCTAAGAGCTGGCGGGTAAGTTTATACTCACGCTCCGCAGGCTGATAACAGTCGGTATTTCCGGATAGGGAAATCGTCTCCGCATTCCACCCTTTACGCTCCAGAAATTTTTTAAATAGTTCTGGCGCATCTTTTTTTACAATGATCTTTCTCTCGAAATCCAAACCAGCACTGAAACCCCAGTATTCATGTGCATTTCTGGCATAGCAATAGGTACAGCCATGCTCGCATCCCTGATAGGGATTAAGTGAATAGGCCATGCCAACGTCAGGGCTGGTTACTTTATTGACGATAGACTTAGACTTCCCGATAATGAAGGTGGTCTTATGATTTTCATTTTCCCAGTCATCTATTCCCTCGTTATGTTCTTTAACGTACGAATGACTTAGAAAGTGATTGTGGGGATTAAATTGCGCGCCTCTCCCTTTCAAATATTGCTCTTCTGGCTTTTCCGCTGAAATCATCTCTAAAATTACTAATATTTTTAGTAATAAGGAAATGGTTTTTATCTTTTATTTATGGGGATGTAGTCCATAGGTACCATATCACCAATTTTTTCATAGGCCCAGAAGCCTTCAAATAGTATCGCTTTTGAATCGTGTATGGCCCCGTTCGGATAAAAACTTACCGGACCTTTTAACATACTAACTACCGAAATCTGATAATTTGGAACCGTTAGCGGCCGCATGATATAATGACCGGTATTAGAATAACCAATGCTTTCTTCTTCTTTGGTATACATCACATAAAGTTCATCTTTATAGTTGATGGTCTTCATGTTAGGATAGATACTTTTAACCAAGGTGTCTGTCGCTACTCCTGACATATCCAGAGTGGTAAATTCTTTAGGAAGATTATATAAACGCTGCATCATTAACAAAGAATCGCTAAATACTGAGCCTATAGTGCTGGCCCCATGCATTCTTTTCATCAGCCTTGCTTTTGTAGCCGCAATATAACCGTCCGACGGCCGGTTTGGATTAGGTACTTTAATCCGCTTGTAGATGATAAAGCCGTTTTCTTCTACCTTGTTCTGGTATAGGGATTGGAAGAAATGCTGCGGAGAACCAGCATAAGCAATCTCTCTGTTATTTAACCAGGTCCTTCTTTTCTTTCCGGAACCCTTAAGGTCTTCAAATACAGGGAGACCAGAGAAATAAACAATCCTTGTGTTGTAATTATATTCAAATAGATTCAGCATGTATTTTAGACGATAGCCTAATGCCTTATTTTCAACGACCAGAAACTCATTAGTGGTCACACTAAGTATTTTAGCATCTCCATCGTATTTGATATATAATACATTTGGGTTCAGAATTTTGCACTTTGCCGAATTAGGGGTTTTGCCAATGAAAAAATCTTCAAATATCTTAAGGTTCTTTTCCCTGTCAGGATCTGCCCTGATCACAACCTCATTAAGCTGTATGGTGTTTTCTGCAAGGGTAATGGATATATTAACCGAGTTATCTGAAACGATGACACTCTTGCTGTATGGCAGATAACCAATCATTTGTACCACAACCTCGTAAGAACCAGGTTTGATTTTGGTCAGGGAAAATTGCCCGTCTCCGTTAGTGACAGTCGCAGTGGTATATCCGCTTAAATAAATACCGGCTCCAGGAAGCGTTTCTCCTTTTTT
Organism: Pedobacter cryoconitis; assembly: GCF_014200605.1. GTDB lineage: Bacteria > Bacteroidota > Bacteroidia > Sphingobacteriales > Sphingobacteriaceae > Pedobacter > Pedobacter cryoconitis_B. Next base: position 1,091,929 of record NZ_JACHCE010000002.1, read on the forward strand.
ATCCTTGACAACCCCACTGATGGTGTAGAGTTTTTGTGCATGCGTATTCAGGCAGAATAATAAAAGTAATACCGTCCCGAAGAGATATTTTATCATGGAGCTAATTTAAAGATCTGCGGTTTATATAAGCATAAAAATAGCCCTTAAAGGGCTATCTAAATGTTAAATAAAGTTAATTGATTTATACTTCTGTATCTACACCTAATTTCTCCATCACCTGGTTACTTACACCGGTTGAAGAGTATCCGCCATCATGGAAAAGATTTTGCATAGTGACCATACGCGTCAGATCTGAGAATAAAGTAATACAATAATCTGCACAAGAAGCTGCATCAGCATTTCCTAATGGAGCAACCGAATCAGCGAAATCATAAAAATCACCAAAACCTTTAATACCCGCACCTGCAGTTGTTTTAGTAGGAGACTGAGATACTGTATTGATACGTACTTTCTTTTCTACTCCATAATGATAACCGAAACTTCTGGCGATAGATTCCAGCATAGCTTTGATATCAGCCATGTCCGTGTAAAATGGATAAGTTCTTTGTGCTGCCATATAAGTAAGGGCAACTACACTGCCACCTTCATTAATCGCATCCAGCTTTTTTGCAACAGCAAGCATCTTATGTAATGATAAAGCAGATACATCTATTCCTTTTTGAAAATAATCATAATTCAAATCTGTATAAGGAATTTTTTTACGGATGTTCACACTCATTCCTATAGAATGCAAGACGAAATCAATTTTACCGCCTAATATCTCCTGAGATTGTATATATAAATTAGTCAGATCTTCTACACTTGTCGCATCAGCAGGTACAATCTGAGAGTTTGTTTTTTCTGCTAATTTGTTAATCTCACCCATACGCATTGCAATAGGGGCATTAGTTAAGACAAATGTAGCCCCTTCTTCATGGGCTTTTTCAGCAACTTTCCAGGCAATAGAATTTTCATCTAAAGCACCTGTAATTATACCTCTTTTACCTTTTAATAAATTATACATATTAATGTTCTTTTTTGTAATTGATCTGATTTGTATTTGTTAAGGTTTATTTTGATTGGCCTCAATTTTTATAACTCAGTAAGTCCTGCGCATTTTTCAACGCCGACTCCCCTGGATTTTTACCACTCAGCATTTCAGCAATAGCCAGAATGCGCTCCTGCGGGTTAAGTCTGCGTATGCCCGTTGTAGTACGCTCGGATTCTTCTTTTTTATAAACGAAATAGTGTGCCTCTCCCTTTGCTGCAATCTGAGGGAGATGGGTAATGCAGATAACCTGCATATTTTGCTCCAGCTCTCCAATGACATCACCCACACGAAGCGCCGTTTCACCAGAAATACCAGTGTCGATTTCATCAAATATCAGAGTAGGTAAGGAAGTATGTTTAGAGATGATCGATTTAATAGCCAGCATTAAACGCGAAAGTTCACCACCCGAAGCTACTTTGCCTACCGGTGCAGGTGCCTGTCCTGCGTTTGCAGAAAACAACAGGGAGATCATATCTTTCCCATCTTTGTTTAAATTCTCTACAACGGTTTGTTCAATTTTGATCTTCGCATTAGGCATCCCCACTCGGACCAATATTTCACCGACCTGTTTCTGAGCAACATTAATTGCCTTGCTGCGGTTTTTTGATAAGGTATCAGCTATCTTTTCCAGCTCTATCTTTAACTTATTGATCACCAGAATTAAACGTTCTATCTCTTCATCACTGTTTAAGAGGGTATTTAAATTGTCTGATAATTCGTTTTGTAGGGCCAGCAGCTCTTCCACAGAGGTTACCCTGTGTTTTTGCTGTAAGGTATAAATAGTATCTAACCTGATATTTATTTCATCAATCCTCGCCGGACTATATACAATATTCTCTTCCAGTACTATAGTTTCTTCTGCAATATCCTTGATTTCTATCAGTGCTGAACGCAAACGTTCATTCATTGCACTATAAGAAGGACTGAATTTCTCGATCGCCTGGATCTGATTGATAACTTCTTTTAATATCGGAAGCACTGCAGTTTCCTCACCATCCAGCAGAACATGGCCATTTAATAAACCTCTTTTGATACTTTCTGCATGATTTAAAGCTTCCAGCTCGATCTCCAGCGCTGCTTGTTCACCCGGTTGTAAGTTTGCACTCTCCAGCTCGTTAAATAGAAACTGCTCGTAATCCTGTTTGCTTCTGGCCTCATCGGCCGATGTCTGCATATTAATCAACAGCTGGAGATTCTTCTTATATTCTCTGAATTTCAGTCTGTACTGGGTAAGCAGAGGTAAATGATCAGATAAAGTATCTACTACCGATAATTGAAATCCAGGATCATTCACCTCAGATGTAGCATGTTGTGAATGTATATCAATGAGCTTTTCACCGATTTGCTTCATCACCGCAAGGGTTACAGGCGTATCATTAATGAAAGCTCTGGACTTGCCGTCGATAGAAATCTCCCTTCTCAGAATACTTTCCTGCTGATAATCCAGGTCGAATTCTTCAAAATAAGGCTGCAATCCGGAACTGGTAAGCTTAAACTGCCCTTCTATCACACACTTTTTAGCCTGGTTGAAAAAGTATTTTGTTTCTGCCCGCTGCCCCAATATCAGGGATAGCGCACCTAACATGATAGATTTCCCTGCACCGGTTTCACCAGTAATGATATTTAAACCTTTATCAAGTTCTAAATCAACACTATCAATCAGCGCGTAGTTACGTATAGAAAGTTTCTGTAGCATATTTGATTGCTAAATTATGAAAACTTAGTCATTTGATGTTTATTCTTTTTTAACAAAAAACGGCAGAAGATGTTTCTCCTGCCGTCCCGTTTATTTGTGTATTAATTTTTTACGCTATAGCCATTCAATTGTGCTATTGGTTTTCTTTTTTGAGTGTCCTGGCTTTCAGCTTCTCCACATCCTCATCAAATTTCTTTTTCAATTCCTGGTATTCTGCAGTTTGTTTGAGTTTTTTCTGATCTTCAGTATCACCCAATATTACAATTCTGTTAGGGATGTTATCGCTGATGATAAACTGGCTCCTGTTTTTAAACTCTTCCGAATTGACCATTTTCTGAATATTTGCAACCTGTAATGCAGCCTGGGTCTGCATCTTTCTGATTTTTTCCCTTTGTGCAGGCGTATCATATTTGGCTCTCATTTCGACAGCTTTAGCTTTCATTTCAGCAGCCATTTTCTCAAGCTTAGCACGTTCCTTAGGATTATCATACTTTGCTTTCGCCTCAGCTGCAAACTTCTCCCATTTTGCCTTTTGTTCTGGTGAGTCGAATTTCTTTTGTAATTCCAGACCTTTTTTCTCGAGATCTGCAGTCATGCCTGCTAATTTGCTCTGATCTCCGGAAAGACTGGCCAACACCATATCTTTTACATCTACTGCAAAATTTGCAACTGAAACCGAAACTTCAGGACTGATGATGGAATCTATTCTGATGTTGAGCGAATTACCCGAAATCAGCGCTGAATTTTCAGCATGTCTATCTTTGTCAAGAACAGTAGTATCTAATCTTCTGCTCAAATCAGCACCATTATTCTTAGTGATTATAATCCGCTTTAATTTCTTTTTTCCTGTATCTGCAGGAAGCTGTACAGTAGAAGCGGTTAAAGCTGTGTTGGTCTGTAACTTAAAATTCTTTTGCTGTTTTTCACTTTTTGCCGGACTAATCCATGCCAGTGAAACTATAGTTGCAACGGTAATTGTAACCGCAAACAACTTCTGTTTGGAGTTCATATAGCTTGTTTTCATATCTGTTATTCTTTTGATTCTTTGATATAAATGCTGGTTGTTTCCTGTCGCCGCTAAAGCGAATAGTGGCGAACTCTTGTCCGAAAGCAACTCTACCTGCAGTAATGCATGCGCATAGGTCAATGGTGTACTGGTTAAACTAACTACCAGGTCATCACAGGCATGTTCGCGCTCGATATCTATAAATTTGCCTGTCAGCCATACAAAAGGATTGAAAAACAAGATAGTTTCAATCAGGGTCCTGATCAGGTTGAATATATAATCGTTCCGTCTGATGTGGGAGAGTTCATGAATAAGAATGGCCTCCACATGCTTCATATCCATTTGTGCTGCCAGTGCTACCGGAAAAAGAATAACTGGTTTAAAGAAGCCAATAACCAAGGGTACATTTACATGATCAGATAAATGAAAGGAGACGTGTTTACTGATATTCAGTTTTTTGGTTAGATCTTCAAAAAGTGTATTCCATTCTTCAGGAATATGGATACGCGCTGCCATTTTTAGATTTTGTATTTTATTGTATCCTTTAAAAACGATAAAAGATTGAATAATCATACCTATGCTATAAAGCAAGACCAGAAAAGGGAAAGCTTTTTCTGCATAACGAGTTATAATTGCAGCCAGGCCTGAATGGGTTAGCTGATAAGCAGGAGCTATATTAGACATGATCGTATTGTCCTGTGCTGCCGGCCATTTAAATACGCTAAAGAAGGTAGCTGCAAAACAGATCAGTATAACTACGTTAGCGGCATAGGCTAGATTGTATTTCGTTTTTGCTTTCAATTGAAAGACATGCAGTTGACTTGGAAGCAGTAAAGCATAGATAAATGCGGCCTGCCATAGCGAATGCAGGATACTCCATCCTGTTGCCTGTATGAGATTGTTTAATAAAGCTTCCATAATTTTATTGATGATCTAATTCATTTAAATATTTCCTTATTGCTTCTATCTCGTCTTTGCTTGAAGTATGATTTCCCAGGGCCTGCATCACTAACCTTGCAGCAGATCCGCTAAATGCATTGTCAATTAATTTAGAAACCAGGTGCTGCTGGGTCTTCTGCTGACTGGCCAATGCACTATAGATATGAGTCTTTTGATTTGTATCTCGTTTGACCAGCCCTTTTTCATGCATAATCTGCATAATTTTCAGGGTAGTTGTATAACCAGCTTCTCTGTTCAGGGTCAGTATTTCGTGCACTTCTCTAACCGTACAGTTTCCTTTCTCCCATAAAATCTGAAGTATCTCCAATTCGCTCTCTGTTGGTTTTGTTGTGATTTCGGATGACATATTTTATTTACGAATTGTTTCGTAGTACTAATGTACGAATATATTCGTATATCCAAAATATATTTTAAGAAAAATAAGAAAGGTTAAAATAAGGAATAAGAAAAGGAGGGGAGAGGGGGTATTTAAAGCCCTTTTTTCAATGCTTCGTATTTATTGATATTTGCAGGATCGATTTCACTGAGCAGGTTATAGGCCTGAATTTTATCCTGGGTATTTCCTGTGACAAGGATATTGACCATTTCTTCTGCTTTAGTAGCGAGATACACATTAGGGAAAATCGAACCTAATTTTTGTTTATCCATCTGTTTTAAGTCTGGTAAAAAACCTAATAACATCTGGCAGCCTTTGGTTGGATTATCCTGTATACGATCAAGTGTATTGGTATGATAGTTATAAATGAAAATTCTGAGATCTTCAAAACTCTTGTTCAGCAGGTTTTCATTTAGCCAGTATCTGTTACGTAAACCGTCATAGGCTTTCCAGCCGGTATTGCCTGATACCTGTGCTACATTCAGAATATTCTGCGCTTTCAGATAATATTGCGTTCCGCCCAGTTTACTAAAAGTATCTTTATCTAATCCAATCATCGTATACGCATAGTAGGATAACAATGAACCCAGATTACTTAAAAAGTTCTGATCCGAGAAGTTCACCGGCTCACCTTCATTATAACTGAAATCGAAATCCTTATCACTTAAATTCAGAATTGTACTGTTATAGGAGGTACCAAAGATAGGTCTGCTGGTTTGTATCTGTGCATCTGCTTTATAGCCAGAACCGCCATCCCAAGAGCTGATGGTGATGACAAGACTACCTTCAATTCTTTCCTGAGGCAGGTAAGTTTCATTTGTCCACTTATTGTTGTTCATGAACTCACGTACCGTAGTTTGAATCAGCTCTATATTCTTTTTATCCATGTTAGGTACAGTAGGTGCTGTGACTGTTACCCTGACATTTAATTCCTGGCTAAAACCAGTTAAAAAAAAGAATAGTGAAGCGAAAACTAAAGAAGTGATTTTTTTCATGCTTGGCGCAGCTTTAATATTTCAGTGCAAATGTCTTTGGCAACTTCAGCTTTTGATTTTACTGCGTATACCGTTTTCTCCAGGCACTGATTAAAGATAGTAATTTTGTTCGTATCTTTTTGAAAGCCTGCTCCTGCATCATTTAATGAATTCAGAATAATCAGATCAAGGTTCTTTTTGATCAGTTTAGCTTTTGCATGTTCTTCCTCGTTATTGGTTTCTAATGCAAATCCAATAAGAAGCTGCGTTTTGGTCTTTGTCTGACCCAGGGTAGCAAGAATATCCGTTGTCTTTTTTAATTCAATACTAAATTCTTCGGAAGCTTTCTTGATCTTTTGTGCAGCGACGTGTACAGGGGTATAATCCGCAACTGCGGCGCTCATTACAGTAATTGAGTTATCCGGGAAATTTTTTTTGCAGGCTTCGAGCATTTCGCCAGCAGTAGTTACATCTATTCTATGTACATACTGTGTGCTTTTTTCTGAGGTAGGCCCGCTGATCAGAGTTACCTCTGCGCCCAGACTTGCCATTTCATCTGCAATGGCAAAACCCATTTTCCCTGAGGAATGGTTCCCTATAAAACGTACGGGATCTATAGGTTCATAAGTAGGACCGGCAGTAACCATCACTTTCACACCCGCCAGAGGCAGATTCTTTCTGATCGTATCAGATAGATAGGCTACGATTTCTTCCGGCTCTGCCATTCTTCCTTCTCCATATAAGCCACTGGCAAGTTCACCATTGTTTGGTGAGATGATGGTATTGCCGAAGCCTTGTAATTTCTCTATATTGGCTTTTGTGCTTTCATGTTTCCACATATCCAGGTCCATTGCCGGGGCATAAAACACAGGACATTTTGCGGAAAGATATACAGCGCTAAGGAGGTTGTCGCAAAGACCATTGGCCATTTTGCCGATCGTATTAGCACTGACAGGGGCAATTATCATATAATCAGCCCACAGACCTAATTCAACATGATTACTCCACACTCCGGTTTCTTCTTCGAAGTATTTGGTGTAAACAGGATTTTTAGAGAGGGTAGCAAGGGTAAGCGGCGTGATGAAGTTTGCCGCATCTGCTGTAAGAATTACCCTGACGTTTGCACCAGCTTTAACTAGTAATCTAACTAGTACCGCAGATTTATACGCTGCAATACTGCCGCAAACGCCAAGGATGATATTTTTATTTCTGAGCATGGTCTATTAATGCAAATGGATATGCGATTTAATACCTATGCGAAATTTATTGTGAATCTTTAGATGGATTTCTGTGGTAAATTTTATCATTCAGAAACTCATCAATTGCAATAAGGCTTGGTTTTGGCATGCGCTCATAGTGCTTGCTGATTTCAATTTGCTCTCTGTTTTCGAAAATCTCTTCCAGATTATCATTAGAAGAAGCAAACTCAGCTAATTTGCCATGTAACTCCTCTTTCATGTTATTTGAAATCTGATTAGCCCTTTTAGAAATAATCACTAAAGACTCATAAATGTTGTGTGTCTTCTGGTCTAAATCGTTTACATTTCTTGTTACCGTAGTATTTGGTATAGCGGGTTTATTCGTATTCATTATTTGTTGGGGGTTTTAATCGTGGTAGTATCTTTTTTAGCATCTTTTTCCATTAATGCTCTGTATTTTGCAGTGAGTTTGGCATCCTGAGCCATCAATTGTTTTGCACTTGCTATTCCTTCTTCACTATTTGTTTTAAGCGTTTTCACTTCAGGAATATATTTGCTTTCAGGATGTGCTTCAATAAATTCGTTAGCATAACCAATTGCTTCGTTATATCTGTCTTCCTGACGGAAAGCATAACTGTTTTTAGCATATGAATATTGTGATTTAACAATCAGCAAGTCCATATCTTCTATATACTTGATATCCGGGAAATCAGTTTCTGCATTTTTCAAAGCAATTACAGATGATTTGTAGTAAGATAAATCATATCCACCCAAATCATAATATAACCTTGCATTTGTATAGGCTTTTAACTCCAGTTTTGCACGCAGGTCAGTAATGTACTGACTTGCCTGAGCAACACGCTCACTTTTAGGATATAAGTTGATAAACAACTGTAATGCATCAATCGCTTTATAAGTGTTTTCCTGCTCTAATGTATATTCAGGAGAATCCAGGTAGTAGCAATAAGCACCCATATAGCGGCATTCTTCAGCGTTTTTACTTGTTGGATAAGTATCCGCGAAGTATTTAAACTGATAACGGGCAGTGGTAAAATCCTTTAGTCTGTATAACGTATAAGCGTAGTAATAATTCAAATCTTCTGCTTCAGTTCTTCCTCTATATTTCTGAGAAAGATCTTCAAATAGAATAAGGGCTTTTGAATAATCCTTCTTGTTATATAGTTTTATTGCTTCCTGATATTTTTTGGCCACATCATTGCTGAGCCTGATTTTTTCAAAACGGCTTTTGCAACCTGCAATACTCAGGGCAATAACAGTAAAACTTAGTATAAAAACGTGTTTAATTTTAAACATTGTGCAAAGATAAGTTAATAATACGATAACGTCAATTAAAAATAATCGACCGCTAAGCTATATAAAGCCTTTTTATAAGTCAAGCTGTTAACATATTTTAACAAATAAATTCTCTGAAAGGGGTTATCTATTTAATTAATGGCAAAAATGGGGATAAAAACGCTGTTTCGAAGAGGTTAAATGATTTGGATTACGCCCTCATTTCTAAACGGCCGTTTAAATATAGCTATTTAAATTTGTTGAAACAATAAATATTTGGTGGTGAAATAGCATCCGGAATTGACTGTTTTCGGGTAAGTGGTACTTAAATCATGGCAATTGGTTACAATTATATCTTTTATGAAACCGTTAAACCTTATTTATATTCTATAGTCTTTTGAATCAAGCTTTAACGTTTTCTCATGATAAAATCTGTTTATAAACCCCTATTCACCTTATTTCTTGTTTTTTATGCATTATGCAGCTTTGCACAAAGTGATCCTGCAGTTAACAGCAGCAAAAGAGATGAGCAGAAACCATCCTTGAAATTTGGAGTCAATTATTTGAACAACAGTGTTTTCATGGGACGGTCAGATACGGCACGTACGCCTGTTATCACACCCGGCATCAGATATACTTTTAAATCTGGTATTTATGTGGCTGGAAGTCTGGACTATCTGTTAAATAGCAAAAATGCAAAATTGACGAGCGGAGATCTTGCTGCCGGGTATGATTTCGACCTGACCGATAACCTGGACGGGGCAATATCTTTTACAAAATCATTTTATAATCCTAAAAGTACCCAGATTGCTTCTTCTCAAAGTGCGACAATTAATGCCAGTTTCAATTATGATCTGAACGATATTATCACACCTTCCATCAGTGCAGATTATGGTTTTAATAAGCAGGGGTTTAAAAATGATATTTTTTTAAGTGCTGGAATAAGCCATGCTTTTATGCTGGCTGATCTTTTCAATATCAAAGATCAGCTGACTATTTCGCCAACAGTTATATTGAATACAGGTACACAAAACTTTTATGATTCCTATCTGGTCAATAAAAAACTCAAAAATACAGCTAAGAATACTGCACAGAGTAAACTGACCGCAATACAGAAGCAGGATCTTGAAAAATTCAGGTTGCTGGATTATGAGTTTTCGATTCCGGTTGAATATAAGCTCAACCATTTCATTTTTACTTTAACCCCAACGTATTCCAGGGCTCAGAACAAATTACCTGGAAATATCAGTTCGGGATTATCTGATAAAACCAACCTTTTCAATCTGGAGACAGGGATAGCACTGAAATTTTAAATTATTGATATACTAAACGTAGTTAAAATCAAATTATGGAAGAAATAGAAATACCTACGGAACATCTTCATGAAACTATCGCAGAGAAATCGGAAGAGGCATTGAAGGGCAATGAAAATAAGTGGATCATGTATTTAGCAATATCTACTGCTTTGGTTGCTGTTTTTGCTGCTATCGCAGGATTAATGGCCGGACACCATTCAAATGAAGCATTAATTGAACAAATAAAGGCTTCTGATCAATGGGCGTATTACCAGGCAAAGGGGATTAAAGCGGAAATCAGATCTCTGCGGGTAAATGGGACAGATGATGCTGCTAAAATAGCGCAGTATAAAAAGGAACAGCAGGAAATAAAAAAGATAGCGACAGCACATGAAAAATTATCTGAAGATCATTTAGATAAACATGTTTCGCTGGCTAAAGCGGTTACGCTATTTCAGATCGCAATTGCTATTTCTGCTATTTCAATTCTGACTAAAAGAAAGAGTTTGTGGTATCTGGGCCTTCTTTTTTCATTAGCAGGGATCTTCTCTTTCTTATATGGTATAATTTGATAGGGGTTAAGGAGCATGTTTGGTCTGGGTTATCAGTTGTTTTTAATCGGTTAGCCGGGTATAATGGGAAGGATTTTATCGTGATTTTGAAGTAGTATATATAGTATAGGTATATACGAATAGCGTTGAAATGGAGAAAGTGTGTTGACAAGTGGTTAACGGCTATTTCAGGCAATGTTGCAGGAATCCTTATACTATATTAAAGCTATGGTTGAATCGGGGTTGATACGGGGTTGAAACGGGTCAAGGCGTTTCAACCCCGATTGAAATCCGTATCAAGGATAGGGAGTGTATAGGTTTAACATTGGTTGTACATTCGTTGAACATTGTCTGTGACACTGTTTGGGGTTGATTGTGTGTTATCCGGGGTCTGCCTGCCTGGATGTCTTTCGCTGATTATAGTTGATTAAGGTATTGTAGCTATTTTGTTTTACCTTATTATTT
>NZ_JACHCE010000003.1 GCF_014200605.1 Pedobacter cryoconitis
TAGACTTAAAAAACTCGCGCGGTTCATGTACTTTGAACTTGTACGTGTTTACCTCGCTACGTTTGTAAATGACATCTCTTTAATGAACTTCTCGGTAGTACCTCACGGTTACCTTTATATGTTGCAATGATTTACTTTCTAATTCCTTAAGTCTTAATGTTCTTCAGGTCTCTTCCAGTATTTCAATGTTTCAATCTTGTTGTTATTGCTCCAGCAACATCCGTTGTAAAGCTTCCCGTTTTTGTTGGGACTGCAAAGGTAGAAATCTTTTTCGTTTTGTCAAGCTTTTTATTTTTTATTTTTAGAAGTTTTTTATCCCTTCCTAAAATGCTCAAACACAATCCTACTTTACAGCCTTTCAATCCTCAGCACTCATCTTTTTCACTGTTTCCCTTCCTCCGAAGCGGGATGCAAATGTAGGAAAATTTAACTATAAGCCAAACAATGTCCCACTATTAATTGTACGCTTCACCTAACTACATGATTTACAACAAGAAATAATCCCGGTTAATTCAGACAGCGAAAGAATAAGTAACAGCACACCTCCATTTAGCCAGGGAAAACCAGGAACTAAGCTATACAAATCGCAGCTTAAACACACCGCATACCCTGCAAATCATAACCCAAACGATTCAAAACACAAATTAATCCCTCCTAAATATATCCTGATATACTCAAAACACATCATAAACGATTCCCCTTCACTTTAAACTACCCGTCAAACCATCAATTTCCTCTCAGATACCTTCCTGCTACCCTATCCAGAAAACACAAACAATAACAAACAGGCCTTTCCTGTGTAAAACAGATTAAGGAATCTGAAGTAAAAAGGCAAAACGGCCCCAGGGATATCAAATAATGAGGTAAAACAAAATAGCTACAATACCTTAATCAACTATAATCAGCGAAAGACATCCAGGCAGGCAGACCCCGGATAACACACAATCAGCCCCAAACAGTGTCACAGACAATGTTCAACGAATGTACAACCAATGTTAAACCTATACACTCCCTATCCTTGATACGGATTTCAACCCCGTATCAACCCCGATTCAACCATAGCTTTAATATAGTATAAGGATTCCTGCAACATTGCCTGAAATAGCCGTTAACCACTAGTCAACACACTTTCTCCATTTCAACGCTATTCATACTTATATACTATATAGAAAAGTGACACCTCAACCCCTCAATTTCCTTCTCAAAACCCTTCCTTACCGCATTCTCTATTCAATCTTCACAATATTTAGATTTTATTCTTAAATTTGCAGCTGTTAAACGCCGTTTGCAGCGGTATCAATTTTTTATGGAAAAATTCAATACAATACTATACTATTGCTATAGCCCTATAGCAAATGCAGAACAATTTGCAGCTGATCACCTTAAATTTTGTAAATCATTAGGTCTTGTTGGACGGATCATCGTTGCAGATGAAGGTTTAAACGGAACAGTTTCAGGTACTGAAAGTGCTTGTAAAGCTTATATGACAGCAGTTCATGCAGATGAACGTTTCGCAAAAACAGAATTTAAGATCGATGAGGTTCCTGAACCATCCTTCATTAAAATGCATTGCCGCTATAAATCAGAGATTGTACATTCTGGTTTAAGAGATACAAGTATTATCGATCCTAATGAGCAAACAGGAAAACACCTTGAACCCGCAGCATTTAAAGAAATGCTGGATCAGGAAGACGTAATTATCCTGGATGTACGTTCCAATTATGAACACAGTCTTGGCAGATTCAAAAACGCTATTACCCTTGACATAGACAACTTCAGGGAATTCCCGGAAAAAATCAATGAACTGGCGCAATACAAAGACAAAAAAGTCCTTACTTATTGTACCGGGGGGATTAAATGTGAAAAAGCCTCTGCCCTATTGCTTCATCATGGCTTTAATGATGTTTACCAATTACATGGTGGTATTATTAAATATGGTAAAGAAGCTGGTGGTGAAGATTTCGAAGGTAAATGTTACGTATTTGATAACCGTATAGCTGTAGATGTAAACTCAGTAAACCCAACTATCGTATCTAAATGCTATAACTGTGGTACAACTACTGCAAAAATGATCAACTGCGCCAATCCGGAATGTAATGAACACATTACTCAATGTGATGAATGTGGTACAAAACTAGAAGGATGCTGCTCTGCTGCTTGTGTAACTAATCCACGCCGTCGTCCATATGATGGAACTGGTTACTATGTAAAAGTTCCACAGCAAGTAAATGTCTCTGTAAAATAACTATTACGGCTTCAGTGGCAATCATTGAAGCCTATCTATATTCGCTGTTTTTAATGCATTTGGTCAGGATTTTTAAATCTTAACCGACCGTATTAAAAACAGTTTATTTTTAACCCTAATTATTTTATTAGATTTGATTATAGGAGTCCGCTTAAAATTTAAGCAGGTCTATAAAAAACTAACCAAAATTTTTACAGGTATAAAATTGTCAAATCACGCAGAAAATAATCAGGATGAACTCCTTCAGCAACTTATTGCCGGAGATGAAAGTGGTTTTGCTGGTTTATACGACTTGTATAACCGCGCTATATATAATTTTATAATCAGGTTTGTACACTCTGTGCCCCTTGCAGAAGACCTTACGCAAGAAGTCTTTATTAAAATCTGGGAAAACAGACTCTACCTCAAAAGTGTAAAATCCTTTAAAGCTTATTTGTTTACCGTAGCACGTAATCACACCTTAAACAGTCTTAAAGTAGTTTTCCGTTCTGAAGCGGCAATTGGAGAAGTTATCAAAAGTTTTATTGATACCAGAAGCGAAACCGAAGAAGATATCTTACACAAAGAATATCTTGAATTCTTAAAGAAAACGATGGATGCCCTTCCCGAAAGGACAAGGCAGATTTTCAAACTTTGCCGCGAACAGGAGAAAACTTATGACGAAGTCGCTAAATCTCTGAACATTTCGCGCAATGCAGTAAAAAATCACATGGTCCAATCCATGAAATTACTAAGTTCTTCTATCAAAAAAGAATTTGGAATCTCTTTAACCCTGTTTATGATCATTTTAAATGGCATTCGATAGTAAAAGCATTTAGCAAACCATAAAAACCATATTTTTTTTTCAATATCAGCTACCCTGTCCTGTCTTTTTATTGTCTTACTATTAAGAAGCCGGCAATTATGAACGAAGACTACCTCAGGAAACTAGTTAAAAGATATCTTGATAAAAAATCTACAGACGAGGAGCTGGAGGTTTTCGTATACCTGATGAAACAGGGTAAACTGGATCAATATATTCAGGAAGTAATGGATACAGATATCAAGGCAGCTACCGACATCAATATTCCTCAGCCCGCTATCAATCACCCTAAAAAAGGACCTATCAGTTTATATCTGAAAATTGCCGCCAGTATATTACTAGTTTCAGGCTTAATCAGCTTCCTCTATTTTTATAAAAACGATAAACAGCAATTCACAGCGATTAACACGATCAGCATAAATAACCATACCGGCATTATTTATAAAGAAGTTTTACCAGACGGAACCCAGGTCTGGCTAAATCCAAATGCCAGTTTAAGCTACCCTTCAAAATTTGGGAAGTTCCGTGAAGTAACTATGCAGGGCGAAGCATTTTTCAACGTAACTAAAGATCACCAGCACCCATTTATCATTACAAGTGGCAACGTATTAACCAAAGTTTGGGGAACAAGTTTTCGTATCCGCTCTATTCCGGGCGAAAACAGCACTAAAGTATCTGTGTTAACTGGAAAGGTATCTGTAAGTATTCCTGTAAAGGCTTCAACTACCCTAAAGGAACCTGAAGAGGTTATTTTGCTCCCGCAGCAGGAAGCTACTTATCAAAAGACAGTCAATCATTTATTGAAGACACCAGTATCACCGTCTTCCGATTTAAAAATCTGGAACAATGTAAATCTGTCTTTCGAAAATGCAACGATTGAACAGGTTACAAAAATTTTAAGTCAGCATTATAACCTGCAAATACAAGCACAGGGTAAGCAGTTAAATGAATATCGGTTAACTGCAGACTTTACAGATAAAAACCTTGCAGATATACTCTTCCTCATCTGCAGGTCAGTACATACTACTTATGTGAGGAACGATCAGCAAATTATTTTAAAAAACTAAACTCAACCATAAACCTAACCAAAAACCAGAACCACATGCCAAAATAAAAGCCCCATAAATTTTCAGAAAAAGGAACAGAAGTGTTCTCACCACTCCTGTTCATAATAACAATTCCCACATTGATAGAGCGTCTAATCCGCTCTAAAGGGGAATTATTTGTCTCATTTGTTCAAAAGAAACATTCTAATTTATGAATTTAATTTTACAAGACCGTATTGGCTTATTTAAAATTATGAAAGTCACCTTGAGTCAACTAGCCATTGTACTTGCTCTTTCAGGCGCTTCTTATGCCGAAAACAGCAAAGCTCAGGATGTTGTATTAGACCGGTCAATCAATATTTCTGTAAAAAACAGAAGCCTGGAAACCGTGTTAAAAAAAGTAACTTCAATCACTTCAGTAAAGTTCATTTACAGTAAAGACTTCGTCAATACTGACGCTTTAGTCTCAGTTGATGCGAAAAATCAACCGCTAAGAAACTTACTCAATGATTTACTGAATAAATACAACATCCATTATGAGATTATTAACGGGGATATTTTACTGGAAGTACAACCAGCACAATCTCCGGCAAACGGAAAACAAAACGATTCGAATCAGCAGCAACTGATTTCCGGAACAGTAACCAGCAACAACGGAGAATCTTTACCGGGAGTAAGCGTATTTGTCAAAGGAACCAAATCAGGCACCTATACTGACGGTTCAGGGAAATACGTCATCAAAGCCCCTGATGCCAACAGCGTCCTGGTTTTTGAATATCTTGGTTATGTTCACAAAGAAGTACCTGTAGCCGGAAGAACTCTAGTGAATGTGATTTTAACAGAAGATTCACATCAGCTGGGTGAAGTTGTGGTAACCGCCTTAGGGATTAAACGTTCAGCTAAAGAACTTGGTTATGCTACACAGCAGGTCAATTCCAAAGATCTTACCCAAAGCAGGCCAACCAATCTTGCTGCCGGACTATCGGGAAAAGTAGCTGGTTTACAAATTGTACAGACCAATAACCAGATAGATGCCGGTGATCAGATCAGAGTTGTGCTTCGTGGAAACAGATCTTTCCAGGGTAGCAACCAGGCCTTATTGGTATTGGACGGAGTTGTAGTGCCCTTAAGTTACCTGAATTCTATCAACCCAAATGATGTTGATAATGTAAACATCCTTAAAGGAGCAAACGCAGCCGCTTTATATGGTTCTGAAGCTTCGAACGGGGTAATGATTGTAACGACTAAACATGGCGTGAAAGATCAGACACAGATTACTTATACCAATACTACACAATTGAATCAGCTGGCCTATTTCCCTAAAATGCAAACACAGTTTGGGGGTGGTTCAGGTCAGGATGTTTATGGTTTCCCTCAGTACACCCCTATTGAAAATCAAAACTTCGGTGATCGCTTTGACGGAAGCCTGCGTCCTTTGGGCCGTACGCTGCCTGATGGATCTATACAGATGACTCCTTATTCAAATTTATCAGATGAGAAGAAGAAATTCTTTCAAACTGGAATTGATGAGCAGAATGACCTTAGTTACAGTACAGGAAATGATAAAGGGTCTACCTATATCAATATTCAGCGTGTAAATAGCAAAGGTTATGTACCTGGAGACTTTGCTAACCGTACTGCTGCCAGATTTAATGGCACGCGTATTTACAATAAACTAAAAATAGACTATACGCTAAACTATACACAAAAGAATTATGATAAGTCTTATTCACAGATTTATAATAATATTATCAATACACCGGCAAATATTCCGCTTACTCAGTATAAAGATATCAACTCGCTATACGGAAGTTTAGACAATTACTTTAATGACTATGGGCTAAATCCTTATTTCTATTTACAGCAGCAACGTAATAATGAACGCAGGGATGATCTTTTAGGCAACCTGTCTTTATCTTATGATGTAGCTCCATGGCTGAATTTAACAGCCAGAGGTGGTATTACTACTTATACTAAAAATGGGAAGTATATAAAAAAGGCAGTGAGTTATTCTGATTTTGCACATGACAGCGGTAAGGCAATTGCTAACCCTCAGAATTCTCCGGCAACTGAATCTGATTATTCCAGCTTTAACAGCCGTATGGAAGGAAACTTCATGGCTACTTTTAAAAAGAAAGTCTCAGATTTCAACTTTACACTGATTGCCGGTGCGCAAACTATACAGAAATCAATTCGTGATATCAATGTCGGAACTGATTTCCTGGTTATTCCGGATTTCTATAATGTAGGTTACAGAGCTGGCGATGCCAATGTTTCAGAAACCAGCAGAAAAGACAGACAGCTTGCTGCTTTCGGAGATTTGACTGTAGGTTATAAAGACTATTTATTTCTGCATGCTTCGGGCCGTAATGACTGGGATTCAAGACTGGATGCAAAAAACCGTTCTTTCTTTTACCCTTCTGCAGATCTTTCCTTTGTATTTACAGATGCCTTCAAATCACTTAAAGAAAATAAAATACTTTCTTATGGTAAAATCAGAGGGGGGATAGCTAAGGTCTATGCCGTACAGTTTGACCCTTACTCTCTGGAAGCCACATTTGATGTCGGTTCAGGTTTTCCTTATGGAAGTACTGCAGGATACAGCGTTGGTGGTACAGTCTATGCACCTGATTTGAAACCTGAGCAAACAGTTTCTTCTGAGATAGGTTTGGAATTAGGCTTCTTCAATAACAGGATCACCATGGAAACTTCCGCTTACTGGGAAACCACAAAAGATCAGGAGATTTTAAAAGGGATCAATATTTCGGGTGCTACTGGTTTCACCAATGCAGTAATCAATACCGGATCAGGGAAAAACAAAGGTCTGGAATTATCGCTGAAAGGTTCACCATTTGTCAGTCAAAACGGACGTGGCGTGACCTGGAACATCGGTGTTAACTATTCATACAATACCAACAAAGCGGTTGAACTTTACCAGGGATTGCCAAACTTAAGTATTGGTAACAACAACTATATTGTTAAAGATCAGCCATACCCTGTTTTAATGGGTACTGGTTTTGCAAAAGATCCGCAGGGAAGAACGATTGTAAATGCAGGGACTGGTTTTCCGGTTTTAAGTCCGACGAATATCCTTTTCGGACAAACCACACCTAAAAACATTCTGGGTATCAGCTCTAGCTTAAGTTATCACAACTTCACTTTATCGGGCACAGCCGAATACCGCAGCGGAAGCGTAGTTTACAGTGGTGCAGGCAGTACAATGGATTTCTCCGGAATCAGCTATGGTTCTGCTACAAACGGCCGCGAACGTTTTGTTTATCCTAATTCGGTGATAGAAACTTCTCCGGGTGTATATGTTCCGAATACCAATATTACCACCAGAACCGGGGGGATTGATTATTGGGCGGGTTCGACAACACGCTACGATGTATTACAAAATTATGTAACCAGTGCAGCTTTCTGGAAAATCCGTGAGTTATCTATTGGTTATGAAATTCCTGCGAAAGTTCTGGAACATACCAAATTTATTAAAAGGGCAAATTTTGCTTTAGTAGGCAGAAACCTGTTTATGTTCAGACCAAAAAGCAATATGTACAGTGATCCGGAATATAATGCGACCACTGACAATGCACAAGGATCAAACAACCTGAATCAAACTCCGCCAACACGTATTTACGGCTTTACAGCTACCATAACTCTTTAAATTATGCAAAAGCTTAAAAATAAATCAACATTATTTTGTCTTGCAGCCTTATTACTTTTAGGGGCATGCAAAAAAGGTTACCTGGATATTAACACCAATGTGAACAAACCAACAGATGTAATTCCAGGTTTAGTTTTAACCAATGCGCTGAATTCAACAGCAAAAAGCACAACAGGATCAAGCAGTTTCTATCAGTTTGCATCTGCATGGATTGGTTACTGGAATTTTAGCGGTGCTGTAGCTGCATTTGCAGAAGAGCGCAGTTATCAGTTTACCACAAACTATAGTGGTGTTGTGAATATCTGGAATTCTTTATACCATAACCTGGAAGATTACGATTATGTAGAAAAAAAGGGAGTGGCTACTAAAAATCCGTTTTATGTGGCCGTGGCAAAAACCATGAAGGCCTATGACTTTCAGAATTTAGTGGATGTATATGGCAATATTCCTTATAGCCAGGCGCTGAAATCCACTGCAGTGATCAGACCGGGATATGATAAAGCACAGGATATTTATGAAGACCTGGCTAAACAATTAGATACAGCCGCTTCTTTGTTCAAAGCAAATGCAGGAAAAGTTTCTTCAGCTGATGCTGCTTTTGACATCATGTATAAAGGTGATGCCGGCAAATGGGGAAAATTCGCAAATACGCTTAAACTGCGTTTATTATTACGTCAGTCTGAAATTCCCGGAAGAGGTAATTATATCCTTGGGGAAATTGCTAAAATCAATGCCAATGGTTTAGGCTTTATCGGAGCCGGAGAAACTGGTGCTGTTAATCCGGGATATAATAATTCGGCAGGAAAGCAAAATCCATTCTGGGCTACTTTTGGTTATACGCCCCTTGGCAAAACAGCACCAACGGATAATCACCGCTATTTTATTGCCAGTGAATACGCGATTAACTTTTATCAGAATAACAATGATCCAAGACTCGGCAAATTATATACGACCATTAACGACGGGAAAGGTACTACCTATTCGGGCAGTCCATTTGGTCCTACCGCTAATTCTGGTGATAATCCAGAGTTTAGATCTGCTATCGGAACCGGCTTATTAAAAAGTGCAGATATGGCACAGCCTTTACTGACAGATGTTGAAGCATTGTTTCTTCAGGCAGAAGCTGCTCAGCGTAATTATATCAGCGGTGATACCCGTGCTTTATATGAGTCAGCTATCCGCCAATCGTTTACCTATCTGGGTGCCGATAATGTAGCGACCTATCTAAAAGCCGATGTCGCAAACTGGGATATAGCTGCTGATAAACTTAAACTGATCATGACCCAGAAATGGGCAGGTATGAATGGGCTCAACGATATGGAATCGTGGGCTGATTACCGCAGATTGAACATTCCTGCCGACATTCCCATTTCAAATAACCCGGCAGCATCTACCCGTCAGATTCCTGTACGTTTATTGTATCCGCAGAGCGAGTATAATTATAACCCGGATAATGTTCTGGGCCAGGGAACAATCAGCCAGTTTACTTCGAGAATTTTCTGGGATATCAATTAATAGGGTGTTTAATTTTAAGCTAAAGAATATGTACAAAAGATCATTATATAACTTTTTAATCGGGACACTGATCATCAGCAGCTTTTCTGCCTGTCTGAAAGATGATTCTCAGCCCGATTTCACACAAAACAAACCAATTATTGAATTGCCAATAGGTTCTTCGAATTCGAATGGTGCCGGCAATACGATTGATGCTGCATTTATACAGGATGAAGTTCCTTCAGACTATTTTATTTATGTGAATTATGCTGCGCCGGATGCTAATCCACAGGATGTAACGGTAACGCTAACTGTAGATGGTGCCGCTTTGGATAAATACAACCAGGCCAATAATAAAAATTACACGCTATTACCACCAGCAGGTTATACCCTGGCTTCTAATAAAGTTGTCATACCTGCAGGACAACGTAAAGTTCAGCTTCCTGTCAAGATCAATACGATAAATCTGGACCCGACTAAAACTTATGCTTTGCCTGTAACCATTACTGATGGGGGTGGCTTTACGGTTAGCGGTAACTTTGGAACATTGATTTCTGTGATTACGCTGCGAAACAGATGGGATGGGGTCTATACCCTTACCGGGACCATGAATGATACCATGGATGGTACTTTTACAGGTGCTTATCCAAGAACTGTTCAGCTGGTTACACGCGGCACGTATACAGTAGCATTGTATGATCCCGGATATAATTCATTTGCGCATGCGATTCTGAATAGTGGTGCAAACAGTACTTATGAAACTTTTAGCCCTGTATTTACCATTGACCCTGCGACAAATGCGGTTACCAGTACCGTAAATTATTATGGACAACCTTCGCCCAAAGGATATGCAGCCCGAATAGACCAGACAGGAGACAATAAATTCGTGATGTCCGCAACCGGAAAAGTCCCTGTAAGTTTAAAGACGAAATACATTTTGATAAAAGATGGTGCCGACAGAACATTCTTTGATGAAAGCTGGACCTACAAGTCTGCAAGATAATTGTAATAGAGACTGATTTATATTCATTTTTTTTTGAAAAGAGCCGGTTTAAATTTAAACCGGCTCTTTCGTTTATGGATAAATATGTTTTAATGTGGTTGCAAACGCGGGCCGGAAAGGAAAATCACACCCTATGTGTTTGACTTTATAAAGGGAAACTAATTTTTAATGTATAATTTGCAGCTTTTATTTTTATAAGAAGCTGTTTGCATTTAAATAGTTTCCAAATATTGAGCATCCATTTTATAAATGAAAATCCGTTATCTCCTGAATTACCTGTTGTTCCTGTGTTTTATTTTAACAGGTACGCTGCTTAAGGCCTCACAAATAAAGAGTATTGGTGTTCCTTATGTTCAGAATTTTCCAAAATCAGTTTACCTTTCCGGAAATCAAAACTGGGCCATCGCAAAAGATAGACAGGGAATCATGTATTTTGGGAATACACAAGGCCTGTTAACTTATGACGGCAAATACTGGCAGCAATATCAATTGCCTAACCGTCAAATTGTGCGTTCGGTTGCAGCTGGTAACAATGGAATGATTTATACAGGTGCCTTCGGCGAATTTGGGTACTGGTCTACACAAAATAAAAAACTAACCTATACTTCATTAGTTAAACTTATCCCCGGAAAAGGACAACTCACTGATGAGGTATGGAAAATCATTGTAGATGGCAAAAGAATTATCTTTCAGTCATTCACTACGATTTATAGCTACGAAAACAATAAAATCACCAAGATTAAAGGACCAGGCTCATTTCTTTTCCTGCACCATGTTGGCAGCAGATTTTTAGTTGAAGTACTCGATAAAGGGATCTTTGAACTGAAAGGGCACAATCTTATACCTCTGCCGCATACAGATCTGACTGTACCAAAAAATATCATGACGATTCTTCCTTATAAAAACGGAAGTATGTTAATTGGGACCAGCAAAGATGGTCTGTTTATTTATAATGGATCAACTTTTACCCCTTTTAATATCCCGGCAAATGATTTTCTCAAAACATTTCAGCTCAATAATGGCAGCAGGATCAACGATAAGTATTATGCCTTTGGTACGATCCTGAACGGACTGATATTAATTGATCAGGATGGAAATACGGTCCAGCAAATCAATAAGTCAAGGGGTTTGCAAAACAACACCGTTTTAAGTGTATTTACTGATGATGAACAGAACTTATGGGCAGGTCTGGACAATGGGATTGACAGGGTCGAACTGAATTCTCCGCTTTATTTTTATCTGGATAAGGCCGGACAGTTTGGAACAGTGTATTCCAGCCTGATTTATAATAACAATATTTACCTGGGTACAAATCAGGGCCTTTTTTATAGCCCATGGAGTCCGGGAAACAGTAAAAACTTTAATACTTTCGATTTCAGGCTGGTCCCAAATTCACAGGGACAGGTATGGGACCTGAGTGTATTGGATGGTCAGCTGATTATGGGTCATAATGTTGGCAGTTTTAGAGTAACAGGTAATCAGCTTGAAAAGATTTCCAGTTCAAGCGGTGGCTGGACCATTAAAAAATTAAACAGCAATCCCGACTATCTGATTCAGGGAACTTATAACGGCCTGGTTTTATACCGCAAAGATGCGAACGGACAATGGAGATATTTTACAAAAATAGAGAACTTTGATATCCCATCCCGCTATGTAGAACAGGATTCCAGGGGAGATATCTGGGTAAGTCATGCTTATAAAGGTTTATACAAGCTTACTTTAAGCCCCGACTTTAAAAGGGTCATCAAAAAGAATTATTATGATGAGAAGAATGGTCTTCCTGGTAATTATAACATCAACCTGTTTACCCTGGAGAATAAACTAATCTTCTCTTCTGATGCTGGTTTTATGCTTTATGATGATATCAGTAATCGTTTTACACCCTATAAGGAATTAAACAAAGGTTTGGGAAGTTTCGCCAATTCGAATAAGATTATCAGCGCAGGTGTCAAGAAATACTGGTTTATTAATCATGGAAAAACTGCCATGGTCGATTTCAGCGAGCCAGGCAGACTGATTGTAGATTCTAACAGGCTCAGTTTACTGGATGGCAGAATGGTTCAGTATTATGAAAATATCAGTCCGATCAGTAATTCTATGCATTTAGTGAGTGTAGATGACGGTTTTGTGATCTACGATGCCATAGCAGGTAACCATCCCGGAAAGAAAAACGTCTTACCTGCCGTTCTGATCAGAAGAGTAGAGGACGTGACCGATGTTTATAAAACAATCAGCGAAAACGGAAACAGTGGTGGAGAGATTGAAATACCTTTTAACAGAAATAATATCAGGATCTCTTTTGCACTGCCTTATTACAGACAGGCAAAGATCAAGTTCCAGTATTACCTGGAAGGATATGCGAACCAATGGTCTGAATGGAGCCCTTCTTCACAAAAGGATTTCACCAATCTGGCCAAAGGGCATTACAGGTTCCTGGTGCGTGCCAAAATTAATGATGAACTGGTGAGTAAGGTCAGTGTATTTGAATTTACAGTCCTCCCTCCTTTTTATGCGAGCAACTGGGCCTTCGCTTTATATGTCATCCTGATTATTCTGCTGTTTATACTGGCGAAGAAACAATATCAGTTAAGACTTCAGAAAGATCATGAGGAGATTGTGGCAAAAGTACAATTGGAAAAAGAGATTTTCCTGAAGAAAGAAGCGGAAGAAAGAGAAAGACAATTGAACATCATTCAAACAGAGAGACTCCAGGCAGAGCTGAAAAGTAAAAATCGGGAACTGGCAAATTCGGCCATGAGCCTGGTTTATAAAAATGAGCTGCTGCAGAAGTTAAGTCAGGAAATGATCAAGCTGAAAGATGAAAAAGGTAAGGCACTTGCCGATGATCAGTTCAGAAAAATACAGAAGGTTATCGACGAAGGAATGAATGATGAGCGGGACTGGAATTTATTCGAGACTAGCTTCAATGAAGCACATGGAAGCTTCTTCAAAAAGCTTAAAGCAAGCCATCCTGACCTGGTACCAAACGACCTTAAACTCTGTGCTTATCTGCACATGAATATGAGCAGTAAAGAAATGGCCTCACTGTTGAATATCTCCCTGAGAGGTGTCGAAATCAGAAGATACAGGCTGCGCAAGAAACTGAACATACCCCACGATAAGAACCTTGCAGAGTTCTTTATGGAACTTTAGGACTACATCATTACTACACAAAGCCACGAAAACGTTTTAAATACATCAATTCTTCTTTCACAAGCATTCTATCACCTATCCTACCTTAAAGGTTGCTTCAGCAGCCTTTTTACAGCAATAAAGCTTATTGTAATTTTTACACAAAGCTATACTGATGTAATAATGTAGAGGCGTTTTCTTTGTTTATGCCCCAAATCCGACAGAGATTTAACGAACTATTAACACAAAACCAATAATCAGTATGAAACGAATCTTTACAAAATTTTCTGTTTTAACTTTTCTATGTTTGCTTTTTATAAACGCAGCATCTGCCCAAAACATTACTGTTAAGGGTACCATTTCAGATGGTCAGGACAAGACAACAATTCCTGCAGTGAGCGTCGTTGTAAAAGGGACAACCGTAGGAACCCAAACAGATGCTAATGGCAGATATGCCATCAGCGTTCCGGCTAACGGAACTTTAGTTTTCACCTATATAGGATACAATACACAGGAGGTTCCTGTAAACAATCAAACAACACTTAACGTGACTTTAGCTTCCAGCTCTCAGCAATTAGAGCAGGTCGTAGTAGTTGGTTATGGTACACAACGTAAAGTTGATGTAACGGGTTCTGTAGCGAGCCTTAAAGGAACTGAGATTTCTAAGCAAGCTTCGACTAACCCGGTAAGTGCATTACAGGGTAAAGTAGCCGGTGTTTCTATTACCAACTCTGGTACACCAGGTGCATCTCCACAAATTAACATCAGGGGTTTAGGTACGATATTCGGTAACCAGGCTCCTTTATATGTAGTGGATGGTGTATGGTACAGCGATATCAACTTCCTGAATCCAGGTGATATCGAAAACATGAGTATTTTAAAAGATGCGTCAGCGCAGTCTATTTATGGTATCCGTGCAGCGAATGGTGTAGTTTTAATTACTACTAAAAAAGGGAAATTAGGTTCTGCGACCACAATTAACTACGATGCCTATGCTGGATTCCAGACGGTAACGAATAAAGTTAAAATGGCTAATGCTACTGAATATGCGACTTTGACCAATGAGTTATATACTTATAACGGTCAGGCCCCATTATTTAAGGATACAAATTTAGGAACCGGTACAGACTGGTACAAACAGATCTTACAGAATGCTTTCGTGATGAACCACAATATATCTATTGCTGGTGGTACTGAAAAATCTACTTACAATGTTTCCCTGGGTTATTTGAACCAGGACGGTATTGTAAAAACAAATAACTTTAAAAGATATACTGCAAGAGTATCCAATGATATTCAGATCTTCAAAGCCCTGAAAGTAGGATATAACATTACTGGCGTAGGTAGTGAGTCAAGAGATGTTCCTCAAACTATTTTCCACCAGATGTACTCTGCTTCTCCAACGATATCAGTATTTAATCCTGATGGAACTTACGGTGATCCAAAATTACAGAACTTAGGGGATGGAGCTAATTTCAATCCACAGGCTACACTTGATTTCTTTAATCAGAGAACAAAGGATTACAGAGCTACGGGTAATGTGTATGCTGAATTAAAATTTGCAGATCATTTCACTTTCAAAACCAGTATTGGCGGAGAATTTGGTCAGACCGAGAACAAGAAATATACTCCGGTTTATTTTGCAACCACAGCGCAAAAAAATGATATCAGTATTTTAGATCTTAAACGTGTTGAAACCAGAAACTGGATTGTAGAGAACACGTTGACTTATCAGAATACCTTTAATACTGATCATAGTCTGACTGTATTGTTAGGCCAGTCTGCACAAAGCAATAAATCTTATACTTTGAATGCTTCTGCACAAAATGTTCCTTTTAACAGTGATGCAGATTTATATTTAAGCTTAGGTGCTCCTGGTACACAAAGTTTAGCCGATGCAGGAACACTGATTAAATTCGCGTCATATTTTGGAAGGGTAAATTATGCTTTCAAAAATAAATACCTGCTGAATGCGTCTATGCGTGCAGATGGTGCTTCTCAGTTCTATGGTAATGAAACATGGGGTTACTTTCCTTCAATCGGTGCCGGATGGGTAGTTACGAATGAAGATTTCATGAAAGATCAAACTGTATTCAGTAACTTAAAAATCAGAGGAAGCTGGGGTAAAGTAGGTAACGCAAGCGTACCGATTAACCCAAGTCAGTCATTAATCTCACAAACAGGTGATATGGTTGCTTTTTTCAACAACCTTCCATATCCTGGTGCGAGTAAAGATATGCTGGTTCCACCAAGTATTGTCTGGGAAAAAGGAATTGGTAGTAATATAGGTTTTGAAGCAGGTTTTCTGAAAAACAGATTAACTATTGAAGGTGATTATTACACCAGAAAAACTTCGAGAGCAATTTTCGCCATACCAGTTCTTGCTTCTTTAGGAACTAAAAATGATATGATCATAGGTAACCAGGCTGATATACAAAACAGAGGTGCTGAACTTTCAGTAAACTGGAGTGATGTAACAGGTGGCGGCTTAACTTATTCGATTGGCGGTAACATCAGTTATAACCAGAATAAAGTATTATCAGTACTTTCTGGTAAAACTCCTATTTATGCAGGTAGCACAGGTCTGACCAATGGTTTTGTAGCTAACAGAACAATGGAAGGCAGTCCTATCGGAGAATTCTTCGGTTATAAAACTGTAGGTATTTTCCAGAATGCAGCAGATATCGCAAATTCACCAACACAATCAGGTGCTTTACCTGGCGGATTTAAATACGCTGATACGAATGGTGACGGAAAAATCAATTCTCAGGACAGAGTTCCATTAGGAAATCCTAACCCTAAATACACTTATGGTGTAAATACAAGCTTCTCTTACAAAAACTTTGATCTTGCTTTAGATTTTCAGGGTGTAGCTGGTGTTCAGATTTATAACTCTAACCTTGCTTACCGTTTTGGAAATGAGAATTTCACTAAAGATTTCGTAGATAACCGCTGGCATGGGGAAGGTACTTCAAATACCTATCCATCTGTAAACATTGGTTCATCAGCTAACTCTGCACCAAGTTCATTCTATGTGAGCAGCGGTTCTTATTTCAGGGTAAGAAATGCACAATTAGGTTATACTTTACCTAAAAGCATTCTGGCGAAATGGAAAATCCAGAAAATCAGAATCTACGCTAATGCTCAAAACGCGATCAACCTGTTTGGTTACAAAGGATTCAGTCCTGAGGTTGGACCTGTACCAGTTGACAATTCGGAAAAGATTGCTGACAGACGTACAAACTCTTTAAATGCTGGTCTTGATGCTAACGTTTATCCGTTATATGCGACTTACAACTTTGGTGTTAACCTTACTTTTTAATCTGAAACATCATGAAACAAAATAAAAACATATATACAAAGACGGTTTTAGGTCTTGGCCTAATCGTTTCTATTGCCATTATTCCTGCTTGTAAAAAGAGCTTTTTAGATGTCCCTCAACAAGGACAACAAAGCAGTGACGTATTCTGGAAAACAGCAGAAGATGCTGGAAAAGGTGTAAATGCAATCTATGGTAACCTGCGTTCATGGGAGAATACAGCTTTCCCTGCTATTGCAATTGAAAGTATGGGTTCTGATGACGCCGAAAAAGGAAGTACACCTAGTGATGCAAGTTTTTTCAATGACTTCGATCAGTTTAGTGTAGATCCTGCACAGGGAAATATTGGTGGTTTCTGGAGCGGACAATACAGAAATATCAATTATGCAAACCAGGTTCTTGATAATGTCCCTGCAATTGTAATGGATGAGGCTTTAAAAGCGAGATACCTGGCTGAAGCTAAATTTGTAAGAGCTTTCTCTTATTTCAGGTTAGTTCGTGCTTTTGGTAATATCCCTTTACGTCTGCATGTTCCAACTGATCCTAACAAGGATTATAATTTGCCACAGACGCCTGCTGCTCAGGTTTATGCACAAATTGAAAAAGATCTGGCTGAAGCTGAGGCTATTTTGCCACAAACCTATCCAGCTGCAGATTTAGGAAGAGCAACCAAAGGCGCTGCTTTAACTTTACATGCTAAGGTAGCGATGTACCAAAAGAAATGGGGAGATGTATTAAATTATACCAACCAGGTAATGGGCATGGGTTATTCATTGTTACCTAATTTTGAACAGGTATTCAGACTGGCTAATGAAAACGGACCAGAATCTATATTTGAAGTTCAGTGTGTTTTATTATCTGGAAATGCAAGCGCATCGAATTCACAGTATTCACAGGTACAGGGTGTACGTGGTACAAGCGGTGTAGATGGTGGCGGATGGGGGTTCAATGTTCCTACTGCTGATTTAGCTGCTGCTTTCGAGCCTGGTGACCCAAGAAGATCAGGTACTATCCTTTTCAGAGGCACAACTACTCCTGAAGGAGATGTGATCCCTGCAGTTGGTGATAACCCAATGTACAACATGAAATCTTACGTTCCTTTCAAATTATATGTAAGTGGTTTCAATGAAGGTGCGCAACAAAATGTACGTATGCTTCGCTATTCTGATGTTTTATTAATGAATGCAGAAGCAGCGAACGAACTGGGTAATTCTGGTCAGGCTTTATCTTCACTTGAACAAGTGAGAAAAAGAGCACGTCAGGGAAATCCTGATATCCTGCCTGCAGTAACAACTACAGATCAGACCGCTTTACGTGCAGCTATCTACAGAGAAAGACGTGTAGAATTTGCTATGGAATTTGACCGCTACTTTGATGTTATCCGTCAGGGAAGAGCTGCCGCAGTTTTCGGTCCTAAAGGATGGAAAGCAAATAGAAATGAAGTTTGGCCTATCCCACAAACAGAAGTCGATCTGAGTGGTGGGGTACTCACTCAAAACCCAGGTTATTAATTCAAACCACACACAATTCTGAGAGGTTGCCGGGCTTAGCCTGGTAACCTCTTTTAACATCATTCAGACCCTGCAAACTAAATACACCGTTACGAAATGAAATTTAACTCTATACTTAGCCTGCTTATTTTAACTGCTGTTAACTTTTCAGCCCTGGCTCAAAAGAAAGAAGTAGCTTTTCAAGGTATTAAACCAGAATTGAAAATACAGAAAAAACTGACTGACGATCAGCTTCTTGATTTGGTACAGAAACAGACTTTCAGATATTTCTGGGACTTTGGTCACCCGGTAAGCGGAATGGCCCGTGAGCGCAGTAATGTTGCTTTCGAATATGGCAATGAAGTAGTTACAATTGGTGGAACAGGTTTTGGGGTGATGGCAACTATTGTAGCTGCTGAGCGTAAATTTATTACCCGCGAACAGGCTGCTGCAAGAACTAAAAAAATTGTAGACTTTTTATATAAAGCCGATCAGTTTCATGGTGCTTTCCCGCATTGGTTAAATGGGGAAACAGGAAAAGTAATCCGTTTCAGTCCTAAAGATGATGGAGCTGACATTGTAGAGACTTCTTTGCTTTTTCAGGGATTACTAACCGCAAGACAATATTATACAGCTGACAATGCTGTAGAAACCGATATCCGCAATAAAATACTATGGATGTGGGAAGGAGTAGAATGGAACTGGTTCACTCAACAACAAAATGTACTTTACTGGCATTGGAGCCCTAATAATGGCTGGAGCATGAACCACCAGATTAAAGGATGGAATGAATGTTTTATCACTTATGTACTGGCCGCATCCTCGCCTAAATCTGCTATTGATAAAAAAGTTTACGAAGAAGGCTGGGCGAACAGCAATACCTTTTTCAATGGAAAGAAATTTGAAGGGATTACCCTTCCGCTTGGTTTTGATTTTGGCGGCCCATTATTCTTTTCACAATATTCCTTTTTAGGACTGGATCCGCGCGGATTGAAAGATCGTTACGCAGATTATTTTGAACAGAATAAAAACCATACTTTAATTAATCATGCCTATTGCGTTGAAAATCCGAAAAAATTTAAAGGCTACGGTGAAAATAGCTGGGGATTAACTGCCAGTGATAGCTGGCAGGGATATGCTGCACACTCTCCTGCTGAGGATTTAAGTGTGATCAGCCCTACTGCTGCATTATCAGCTTTCCCCTATACCCCTGAATATTCAATGAAAGCCTTAAAACACTTCTACTTTGATTTAGGTGATAAAATATGGAGTGAATATGGCTTTGTTGATGGCTTTAGCGAGGAACATAACTGGTATGCGAAATCGCACCTCGCTATTGATCAGGGGCCTATTATCTGTATGATAGAAAACTACCGCAGCGGGTTACTCTGGAAATTGTTTATGAGCAATCCGGATGTTAAAAACGGTTTAAACAAACTGGGTATTGAAAGCCCTGCGTTAACTAAATAAAATGCCGATGAAAAGGAATATTCTGTTATTATGCTTCTTGATTTCAGGCTGTGCCTTATTTGCGCAGAAAAAACAGTTGACCTATTGTAATCCGCTAAACCTGGATTATGGCTATACCCCTATTCCTGATTTTACTAAGCAGGGAAAACATCGCGCAACAGCAGACCCTGTCATTGTAAACTATAAAGGAGATTATTTTTTGTTCTCTACAAACCAGATGGGTTACTGGTGGAGTGCTGATTTATACAACTGGAATTTTGTATCCCGTTCATTCCTCCGTCCGGAGCATAAGGTCTATGATGATTTATGTGCCCCATCGGTATGGATACAGGGTGATACGATGCTGGTTTTTGGTTCTACCTATTCAAAGAATTTCCCGGTATGGATGAGTACAGATCCCAAAAAGGATTCGTGGAAAGAAGTAGTACATGAATTTGAAATTGGTGGATGGGACCCTGCTCATTTTGTAGATGAGGATGGAAAATTATATATGTACAACGGCAGCAGTAATCAATACCCCTTATATGGTGTGGAGCTGAACCGAAAAACTTTTGCCCCTATCGGAACAAGAAAAGAACTGTTACTGCTTAATGACCAGAGATACGGATGGCAGCGTTTCGGTGAAAACCTGGACAATACTTTTCTTGATCCTTTTATTGAAGGCGCATGGATGACTAAATATCATGGTAAATATTATTTACAGTATGGTGGGCCGGCAACAGAATTTAGTGGTTATGCCGATGGTGTAGCTATTTCAAAGAGTCCGCTTGGCCCGTTTGAGCATCAGTCCTTACCGCTTTCTTATAAACCCGGAGGTTTTGCAAGAGGTGCTGGTCATGGAGCTACTTTTCAGGACAGGTGGAAAAATTACTGGCATGTTTCGACAATGGTCGTTTCTGTGAAGAATAATTTTGAACGCCGGCTGGGTATCTGGCCTGCTGGATTTGATAAAGACGACGTGATGTATATGGACGCCGCCTTTGGTGATTATCCGCATTACCTGCCAACAAAAGCTACTGATCATTTAAAGTCCGGTTTTACAGGCTGGATGCTGCTGAATTATAATAAACCGGTTACTGTTTCTTCTACACTGGGTGGCTATACTGCAAATAATGCAGTAGACGAAAATATCAAAACCTACTGGAGTGCGCAAAGTGCTAAAAAAGGGGAATGGATACAGTCTGATTTAGGGAACTTATCTGAGGTAAATGCAGTACAGATTAATTATGCAGACCAGGATGCTGAATTTTCAGGAAAACAAAAAGGTGTTTATCACCAATATAAACTCTCCTATTCTGCAGATGGTAAAAACTGGAAGATACTGGCCGATAAAAGTGCCAGCCAAACAGATGTCCCTCATGATTATATAGAACTGGATAAACCTGTTTCTGCCCGCTTTATCAGATTGGAAAATATCCATATGCCAACCGGAAAATTTGCCATTAGCGGGTTAAGGGTATTTGGTCATGGTAACGGTCAGCAGCCAGCAGCAGTGAAAGATTTCACTGTGCTGAGAACAGAAAAAGACAAAAGAAATTCCTGGATCAGGTGGGATACTGTAGATGGTGCCTATGGGTATAATATTTATTTAGGCACTGCGCCTGATAAATTATACAATAGCATCATGGTTTACCAGGCCAATGAATATTGGTATAAGGGAATGGATAAAGAAAAGCCTTATTATTTCTGCATAGAAGCCATCAATGAAAATGGAGTCTCTGAAAGATCAAAAGTAATCAGGGTTAATTAAAAGAAAACGCAATACACAAATGAAAACCTGGCAATGCCAGCTCGAATACCATTAAACAAAAATATACACTCATGAAAAAAACGACTTCCTTATTTTTCCTGGCGGCTATTTTCAGTGCAAACACTCTAGTTGCACAACAGAAAAAAGCTGCAAGCGCGACTGACCAGAAGATGAACACCTTCATCAACAATCTAATGTCTAAAATGACAGTGGATGAGAAAATCGGACAATTGAACCTTCCGGCGGTAGGTTTTGATGTAACGGGTCCTATTTTAAGTCAGGGAGTAGATGAAAAGATTGAAAAGGGCCTGGTAGGAGGTGTTTTCAATACATTCACTCCGCAGGCTGTACTTAAATTACAAAAGCTTGCAATGACCAAATCACGTTTAAAGATCCCTTTGTTATTCGGATATGACGTTGTTCATGGTCACAAAACTATATTCCCTATTCCTTTAGGCTTAAGTGCAAGCTGGGATATGGATTTAATTGAAAAAAGTGCACGTATTGCTGCAAGAGAGGCAAGTGCTGACGGTTTAAACTGGACCTTCTCTCCTATGGTGGATATTGCAAGAGATCCAAGATGGGGAAGAATATCTGAAGGTTCTGGTGAAGATCCTTATTTGGGTTCATTAATCGGTGCTGCTATGGTTAGAGGATACCAGACCAACAGCCTTTCTAATAAAGATGCGATTATGGCTTCTGTAAAACATTTTGCTTTATATGGCGCTGCCGAAGGTGGAAGAGATTACAATACCACAGATATGAGTCTGATCAGAATGTATAATGAATATTTACCTCCTTATAAAGCAGCTATTGATGCAGGTGCTGAAACTGTAATGGTATCTTTCAATGATATTAACGGAACACCGGCTACTGCTAATAAATGGTTATTAACAGATTTATTGCGTAAAGACTGGGGTTTCAAAGGTTTTGTAGTTAGTGATTATACTGGTGTAAGTGAACTTATTGCTCATGGTCTGGGTGATCTGCAAACGGTGAGTGCAAAAGCACTGGATGCCGGAACTGACATGGATATGGTAAGTGAAGGTTTCCTTTCTACTTTAAAACAATCATTGAAAGAGAAAAAAATCACTCAGGAAGTGATTGATATCGCTTGCCGCAGAATTCTTGAGTCAAAATACAAACTTGGTTTATTTGAAGACCCATATAAGTATGTGAATGAAGAACGTGCAAAAACAGAAATCCTGTCGGCACAAAACAGACTGGATGCAAAAAACATTGCAGCTGCTTCGATGGTGCTATTGAAAAACAACAATCAATTACTTCCATTAAAGAAAAATGCGAAGATCGCTTTAATTGGTCCGCTGGCGGATAATAAACGTGATATGATTGGTAACTGGAGTGCAGCAGGTGACTGGAAAAAAGCGATCAGCGTAATTGAAGGATTAAAAAATGTCGCTCCTGATATGAACATCACTTATGCTAAAGGTGCTAATTTAGTTGATGATGCAGCTATATTAAAACAAATTAACGCGAATGGTGCTGATATTACAGCTGATGCAAAATCACCAAAACAATTAATTGATGAAGCAGTAGCTGCAGCAAAGAAATCTGATATTGCTGTTGTCGTACTCGGTGAAAGTGCAATTATGGGTGGTGAGGCAACAAGCCGTACCAACCTT
Source organism: Pedobacter cryoconitis (assembly GCF_014200605.1). Lineage (GTDB taxonomy): Bacteria > Bacteroidota > Bacteroidia > Sphingobacteriales > Sphingobacteriaceae > Pedobacter > Pedobacter cryoconitis_B. The sequence goes on from NZ_JACHCE010000003.1 coordinate 23,059, forward strand.
GATTTATTGCCTAATCAGAAAGATTTATTAAAAGCTTTGTCAGCTACTGGTAAACCGATTGTCTTAGTGTTAATGAACAGCCGTCCATTAACACTGGAATGGGAAGATGCCAATGTTCCTGCTATTTTAGAAACATGGTTCAGTGGTACTGAAGCAGGAAATGCAATTGCTGATGTATTGGTAGGTAATTATAACCCTTCAGGTAAACTGACTGCTACTTTCCCAAGAAATGTAGGTCAGATCCCTCTTTATTACAATCATAAAAGCACTGGTCGTCCATATGATGGTGTTTCAAACGAGAAATTTAAATCACGTTATATCGATAGCTCGAATGATCCTTTATACCCATTTGGTTTCGGTCTGAGCTATACAAATTTCACTTTCTCACCGGTTAAATTAGATAAATCAACTCTAAAAAGCGGTCAGACTATCAAAGCAACTGTAGAGGTTAAAAATACCGGAAACTTTGACGGACATGAAATAGTTCAATTATACATCCAGGATATTTATGGTTCTGTGACACGCCCGGTTAAAGAGCTAAAAGGTTTTCAAAAAATCTTCCTGAAAAAAGGTGAATCTAAAGAAGTTACATTTACTATCGATGCAGAAATGCTTAAGTTTTATAACACAGATTTAAAATTTGCAGCTGAATCTGGTGACTTTAATGTATTTATTGGTTCAAATTCAAGAGATGTTTCGACAGCTAAATTCGGTTTTACGCTTTAATCAAATCATTTTAAAAAGCCCCTCAGTAATTAACTGATGGGCTTTTTCTGTTTAATCAGGAAAATATTTAAAAAATATTCAGCCCCGTTTTGACCAATTTCAGAAGCTTAATGTCGACCTGTGAAAAATAAATTTCTTTAACTGTTGCATTTAAACTTTCCTTTCTTTAGTTTAGATATAGTGTACGAACTACACATATACCATTGTGTATCAGTTACACCCGCTTATTTTATTCACCTTTAAAATTAAATATATAGAAAAACAGCTTTATAACTAATCATCCCTTCACCTAAACCAAATATAACTTATGCAACGAATTTTACCACTTTTCAAGAGGGTCCTCCTTCTCTTGTGCCTGGGCTTGTCATTTGCTTTCACAGCAATGGCTCAAAGCAAAATTACCGGAAAGGTCATCGCCAGCGATGATAAACTACCCGTTATAGGCGCTTCAATCAAAATCAAAAATGCCCCCGGTGGCACAACCACAGATGCCAATGGTGCATTTGCACTAAATGTAAAACCATCAGATGTATTAATTGTATCCTTTGTTGGCTATGGAACAAAAGAAGTTCCGGTTGGCAGACAAAGCAATGTGACGATTGTCTTGCTCGCTGACAACAACAATCTGACAGAAGTCATTGTAACAGGTTACTCTTCACAGCGTAAAAAGGATTTAACTGGTTCTGTAGCAGTAGTTAATATGGGCCTGTTAAAAGCTCAGCCTGCTGCAAGTGCTGTTGAAGCTTTACAAGGTAAAGCGACCGGTGTACAGATCATCAATGACGGGGCACCAGGTTCAACACCACAGATCAGAATCCGTGGTATCAGTACAATTAACAATAATGAACCACTTTATGTGATTGACGGAGTACCATTTGAAGGTAAGTTATCATGGCTTAACCAGAATGATATCGAAAGTCTTCAGGTACTGAAAGATGCATCTTCTGCTTCCATTTATGGATCAAGAGCGAATAATGGGGTTGTGATCATCACGACTAAAAAAGGGGTAGCCGGAACGCCAAAAATTACGCTTGATTCTTATTATGGTACTCAGGTCCCAAGAAAAAGCACTTTTCCAAAAATGATGAATCCGCAGCAATATGCGCAATATGTATTTGATGGCTATACCAATGCCGGAAAAACTATTGCAGCAGGAACAAACTATGGATCAGGTTCAGTACCTACATTACCAGACTATCTTGTTGCAGGTTCAAAAACAGGTCAGGAAATTACTCCTGCTGATGCAGATCCGTCTAAATACAATTACAGCCGTGACCCTGCTACATTTTATCAGATTACCAGAGCGAATAAACAGGGAACTAACTGGTTTGACGAAATTACAGATGTTGCTCCGGTTCAAAACTATCAGTTAAGTGCCACTGGTGGTGGAGAAAATGCCACTTATACTTTTTCGGGTGGTTATCTGGATCAAAAAGGAACAATCAAATACACAGGCTTTAAACGCTATAACTTCAGATCAAACACTAATATTTCTGCCTTTAATAAAAAGGTACGTTTTGGTGAAAATGCGCAGTATAGTTATTCTGAAGGCTATGGTCTGGGTGTAAATCCAAATACGTCAGGAGATTATCAGGATCAGGGAAGTGCAATCAGCTGGGCATATCGTATACCAACAATTATTCCGGTTTATGATATTAACGGAAATTTTGCAGGAAGCCGCGGCAGCCAGTTAGGTAATGCTGAAAATCCATTAGCTTTCCTTTACCGTGCAAAAGACAACAAAAACAAAAGTAACTTCTTCTTCGGAAATGTATATGCTGAAGGTGATATCTTACCGGGACTTGTTTTGAAGACTAATTTCGGTCTGCGCTATGAGAACTTTAACGGTTTAACGATGCGTTATCCAAACCTTGAATTCTCGGAGGGCAACAACTCTAATAATCTAAATGAGTACATGGGTTATACGACAGAGTGGACCTGGTCAAATACATTGAACTATAGTAAAGTATTCAATGAGAAGCACAGACTAAATGTATTAGTAGGTACAGAGGCTATCAGATCTAAATCGCGCCAGTTAAATGCAGGTAGAAATGATTTCTTCCTTTTAGGAAATCAGGATTATTATTATCTGAACACTGGTTCTTCAAATTTCAGTAACTCTAGTTACGGTGCAATCGGATCACTTTTCTCTTTATTTGGTAAAGTTGATTATTCTTATAATGACCGTTACTTATTGAGTGCTACCCTTCGTCGTGATGGTTCTTCTAACTTTGGACCGGCCAACAAGTATGGTTATTTCCCGGCAGCGAGTGCAGCATGGAGAATTTCTGAAGAGGACTTCCTGAAAAGTGTTAAATGGATCTCTGACTTCAAATTCCGTGTAGGTTATGGAGAAACAGGTAATCAAAGAATACCTTCTAACCAGTATCTTAACAGATTCCAGAGTTCTATTTCTAATGCAGGCTATGCAACAGGCGGAGGAAATAGCTTAACTACTGGTGTTTGGCAAAATGCTTATCAAAACCCGGACATCAAATGGGAATCTGTAAAATCTCTTAACGTAGGTATTGACTTTACCTTATTTGATGGTGCATTTGATGGATCGGCAGACTGGTATAATAAAAAAACCACCGATATGCTTTATAACTTACCACAGCCTTCGAGTGTAGTAGGAATGGGAAGTTCACCTTATGTAAATATTGGTGATATGAGCAATAAGGGTATTGAGTTTAACGTGGCTTATCACTATGGAAAAAAATCAGACAGTCCTTTTAAATTTGATATCGGACTGAATTTCTCTAAAAACGTCAATAAAATTGTGAAGCTTGCTCCAGGTATTTTCAACCAGGTTTATGGCAATTACAGAAGTTTACAAACCAGTGTATTGCAGGAAGGTGCTCCTTTTGGTTCATTCTATGGTTACCAGACAGCTGGAATTTATCAAAGTGCGGCAGATATTGCTAACAATCCATCTTATGTTGGAGCGAGGGTTGGTGGTTTACGTTATGCTGATATCAACGGCGATGGTGTAATTGATGCTAAAGATCGTACGATTATTGGAAATCCGAATCCTGACTTCTCTTACGGTATCAATTTAAATGCTTCTTATAAAAACTGGGATATTGCAACCTTCTTTTATGGGGTTCAGGGCAATGATCTTTTTGAAGCCACTCGTTACTTCACAGATTTCCCATCATTTGACGGTGCAAAAAGTACAAGATTGTTAAATGCATGGAGCCCAACGAACACTTCAAGTCAGATTCCTTCTTCTTATGTAGGTGCATCAGATCTGGAATATGCTTCTTCAAGCTATTATGTACAAAAAGGCAGCTTCTTCAGGATGAAGAATATCCAGATCGGTTATTCAATTCCAACAGCTAAAGCATTCGGACCAAAATCAGGCATCAGCAGATTAAGAGTTTATGTCAGTGCAACCAACCTTTTCACAATTACAAAGTATACTGGTCTTGATCCGGAAGTTAGTCAGACAAGAGATGCTTCTGCTGCTGTTGGAAATGCGGGGGCACCAGCTGATACTTTCTCAGCACTTGGCGTTGACAAGGGAATTTACCCTTCACCGCGTCAGTTCCTTATTGGTATAAATGTTGGATTTTAATTAAAAGATACAAAGATGAAACACTTAAAATATATTTTCTTATCCTTCATGATTTGCAGTACGTTATCCTGCAAGAAGAATTTTCTGACGGTTCAGCCGCAAGGGGAACTTTCGGAATCGCAATTGACTACACAGGATGGTGTTGAAGGTTTACTGGTAGGTGCCTATGGATTACTCAATGGTAATGTAAGCGGCACATGGGGCAATTACGGTGCTGCTCCCAGCCAGTGGTTGTTTGGTGAGGTTGCTTCTGACAATGCCCATAAAGGTAGTAGCAATGGTGATCAGCCAAACATGAACGCTATAGAAAGACATGCTCCAACGAGTACAAATGATAATTTATCAAATTTATGGGACAGATGTTTTGAAGGTATTCAGCGCTGTAACAACACCCTTAAAATTTTAGCTTCACTGCAATCTGGTGGTGGTGGTACTAAATTTGATGATGCACGTGCGAAAGAAATTCAGGGCGAAGCTAAAGTACTTCGTGCCCATTATTATTTCTTTTTAGTTAGGGTGTTTAAAGTTGTTCCTTATGTTACTGAGGCTACCAATGGAGCTATCGTACCAAACGATAAGGATATTTATCCTAACATTATCGAAGATTTGCAGGCAGCAGTAGCAAACCTGAATACTACCAAACCAAAAGGTCAGAAGGCGCGTATGGATAAATATGCTGCACAGGCTTATCTTGGAAAAGTATTATTATATCAGAAAAAATATGCTGAGGCCTATGCACAGTTTAACGCTATTATTACTGCAAAACCAAGTCTTGTAAATTTACCTTATACGGATAACTTCGATATCACTAAAGAAGATGGTCCGGAAGCGATTGTTGCTGTTCAGAATTCTGTAGGAACAGATGGTACAGGTGGCGATAACGGAAACGTGGGAGATATGTTAAACTTCCCTTCTGGAACTGCGCCAATCAACTGCTGTGGTTTCTTCCAGCCAACAATTGACCTGGCTAACTCGTTCAAAGTTGATGCTGCTGGTTTACCATTATTAGATGGAAGTTACCGGAACAATCCATATACTTCTGATTTAGGATTAACGGTAGATCAAAAGAATGCCTATAAAGTGAATACCGCTTTAGCTTTAGATCCAAGGATTGAATCTACTCTAGGCCGAAGAGGTGTTCCTTATCGTGACTGGGGAATCATGCCTGGTGATGCCTGGATTCGTGATGCGAGTAATGGCGGACCATTCCTTCCGATTAAAAACACAATTGAAGTTGCTCAGTTTACCAGCGGATTAGCTCCTGGAAGTCCGAATGTAACCGGATTAAATATTAACCTGATCCGTCTGGCAGATATCTATCTGATGGCTGCTGAATGTGCTGTAGAAACAGGTGATCTTGGAACAGCAATGACACTGGTAAATGCGGTGAGACAACGTGCAGCGAAAATCACTCCACAAACGATCAATGGAGCACCTGCAGCAGCTTATAAAGTAGGTCTTTATACTTCTTTCCCAAGTACTGATTACGCCAGAACTGCTGTTCGTTTTGAGCGTAGGTTAGAGCTGGCACTGGAAGGTCACAGGTTCTTTGACCTTGTACGCTGGGGTATTGCGAAAACAACTCTGGAAAGCTACTTTACCTTTGAGGGGGGGTACTTCGATTACCTTAAGGGTATCAGTCTGAAACCACGTGATGAGTATTGGCCATTGCCACAGGATCAGATTGACAGAAGTCAGGGTAAATTAGTACAAAGCCCTGGTTACTAACATTCAAATGAAATAAATCATCTAAATAAACATTAATTCTCTCTAAAACCCGCTTAATTTCGAGCGGGTTTTTTAATTTAGTCGCATGAAGCATCTCCAATTAATCCTCTGGTTCTCCCTCCTGCTGACCTTACAAACAAAGGCTCAGGACTTCAAAAAATACGACAAGGGAAGTTTTATCGATGGTAAAGACAGCATCTCCTATCGTATTCTGTTTCCTGAAAATTTCGATCCTAAGCAAAAATACCCTGTACTGTTCTTTCTTCACGGTAGTGGGGAAAGAGGAAATGATAACACTAAACAATTAACACATGGCGGAAAGTTATTTCTCAGAAATGACATCCGTAAGCAGTACCCTGCAATTGTAATTTTCCCTCAGTGTCCTGAAGACAGTTTCTGGGCTAATGTAGAGATGTCTTCTGATTCCACTGGAAAAAGAGTCTTTAATTACCAAAAAAGTGGAAAGCCAACAAAAGCCATGAAGGCCCTTTTAGGCATGATAGATAACATTCTTGATAAACCTTACATTAATCATCAGCAGGTTTATATCGGTGGATTATCTATGGGTGGTATGGGGACATTTGAGCTTTTGAGGCGTAAACCAAAAACCTTCGCTGCTGCATTTTCAATCTGCGGCGGTGATAACATTGCAAATGCAGATAAGTACAAAAAGATTCCCCTTTGGATTTTCCACGGTGGAAAAGACGATGTGGTACCACCAGCGGGATCTACGGCAATCGCAAATCAGTTAAAAATTATTGGAAAGGAAGTAAAATTCACGCTTTACCCTGACGCAAACCATAACAGCTGGGATTCGGCTTTCGCTGAGCCGCAGCTTTTGCCATGGTTGTTTAGTCACAAGAAGTAATTTTTAGAAGCAATCCTGAAAGTGATTCCTGAAAGCAATCCAAAAGGCAGTTCTTAAAAATGTATCCATAATATAAAAAAAAGTCGCTGGCAGTTTTCTTCTGACGTTCATAAAGAATAAACAATGTCAGAAAACTGCCAGCGACTTTTTTATTCTCACCGGACTTATTTTCGCGATAAACCCAGGGGTTTCTTTCTTTCTTTCTTTCTTTCTTTCTTTCTTTCTTTCTTTCTTTCCCAACTCCCCTAGTTAGGATGTGAATAAAAAAACCAGAAGTAATTTTCTGACATCGTTCATTTTTCATGAACGCCCGTCAGAAAATTACTTCTGGTTTTTTTATTCTCAGAGAATCCCCCCCGTTATTCTGCCATATTATGATATACTGCCTGTACATCATCATCTTCTTCTAACTTATCGATCAGTTTAAAAACGTCAACTGCTTGTTCTTCAGAAATAGGGGTTGTGGACATTGCAATTCTTTCCAGTTTCGCGCTTTTCATTTCAAAGCCTAAATCTTCCAGTGCTTTCTGCATTTTACCAAAATCTTCAAATGCGGTCTGAACAACTGCGATATCGTTACCTTCTTCATCAGATTCCAGGTACAATTCTTCCAGGCCGGCATCAATCAGTTCAAACTCCAGTTCTTCCATATCTTTCTCACCTGGTACAAATCTGAAAATAGATTTACGGTTAAAAATGAAATCAAGAGAGCCGGTTTTACCTAAAGAGCCACCAGTTTTACTGAAATAGCTACGTACGTTCGCTACAGTTCTGTTCGTATTATCAGTAGCTGTTTCAATTAATATAGCTACACCATGAAGTGCATATCCTTCATAAACATGCTCTTCGTAACCATTTTCATCCTTATTAGATGCCCGTTTAATCGCTGCATCCACTCTGTCTTTCGGCATATTTACCGCTTTAGAGTTTTGGATTGCTGTACGTAAACGTGAATTCGTTTCAGGATTCGGACCACCGTCCTTTACAGCCATTACAATCTCTTTACCTATACGGGTAAACTGTACGGCCATTTTAGCCCAACGCTTAAATTTTCTTTCTTTTCTGAACTCAAATGCTCTTCCCATGGTATAAATTATAGAGGTTTACCCTACTTTTTTTAAATTGTTTAACATATCGATCGTCATTTTTGACAAATCAAATTCAGGCTTCCAGCCCCAGTCATTTCTTGCAACCTGATCCTCAATCGAACGCGGCCAGCTTGAAGCTATTTGCTGACGTGGATCATTAGCAGTATAAGTTAATGTAAAATCCGGAATATGTTTCCTGATTTCTGCAGCCAGAATTTCAGGAGTGAAACTTACACCCGCAAAATTATAGCTTGAACGGATAGAAATACGATCTGCCGGGGCATCCATCAATTCTATTGTTCCACGGATAGCATCATCCATATACATCATTGGCAATTCCGTTTCTGCAGAAAGGAAAGAAGCATAGCTTCCTTTTTTCAATGCATCATGGAAAATATGGATCGCATAATCCGTTGTACCCCCACCAGGTGCAGCCTTCCAGCTGATCAAACCAGGGTAACGGATACTTCTTACGTCAAGACCAAATTTCTGATGATAATACTCACACCATCTTTCACCAGCTAATTTACTGATTCCATAAACAGTATTTGGATCCATCACACAGAATTGTGAAGTCTGATCCTTCGGAGAATTAGGTCCGAATACAGCGATAGAACTAGGCCAGTAAACTTTTGCAGTTTTATATACAATCGCCAGATCAAGAATATTCAGCAGGCCATTCATATTCAGGTCCCAGGCAAGCTTTGGATTCTGCTCCCCTGTAGCTGATAATAATGCTGCCAGTAAATAAACCTGACTTGGTTTATATTTATTAAAAATTGTATTTAAAGTATCCTTCTCTAAAACATTCACGAATTCAAAAGGTCCTGAATTCTTAATGTCATAATCAGGACGTCGGATATCACAGGCAACTACATTGTCTTCACCATAAGTCTTACGCAGTGCAGTCACCAGTTCAGTTCCTATCTGCCCATTAGAGCCTAATACTAGTATTTTTTCAGTCATTGGTCATTTGATTTTGGCAAAGGTAAAAAATTGTGTGAAACCTGTTGAAAAATGTTTTTACACTAGTCATGATTAAAGTAAAGATCAGTGCCTGAACAGTCTCTGGATATATGTTAAAGCGCGCTATTGCTAAATCCTTATTTAGAATGAATATAGGGTGTAACAAAAGGATGATAACTGAGAATTAAATACCAATATTTTGTTCATTCCGCATATTTTTTTTCTATTTTTAGTAGTTGATAGTGTAAAAACAACACCTTAAATAACCAAATATTAAAGTATGGAAAGAAGAGAAGCAGTCAGAAACATTGCCTTTTTAATGGGAGGCGCATTATCTGCTACTACAATTGGAGTATTTCTTGACAGCTGTAACACCCCTTCTGCCAAGAACGGAGCGGGAATATTTTCAGCTGATCAGGACCAGATGATCACAGAAATAGCGGACGTCATCATCCCTTCAACAAAAACACCTGGCGCGAAAGCTGCCGGAGTTGGCCCATGGATTTCCATGATGGTGAAAGAGTGCTATCCTAAAGAAGCACAGGATGTGTTCATCAAGGGCCTGGAAGATCTGGAAGCCAGATCTAAGAAAGAATTCAACAATTCATTCCTTAAAATTTCTGTAAAAGAACGTGAGCAATTACTGGGTAAAGTAAGAGACGAGACTGTTGCTGCACAGAAAGCTGATGGTGAAAAAGCCGCAGCCGCCGAAAAAGCTAAACCAAAAGCACTGACAAATACTGTTAAAGCTGCTAAATATGGTCCGCAAGGTCCCTCATACTTTTTTGCAATAGCGAGAGATTTAACCCTGCTAGGTTATTTCACCTCCGAAATCGGTGCTACACAAGCATTAGAATACATTGATATTCCCGGCCGTTACGATGGCTGTGTCGATTTAAAACCTGGACAAAGAGTTTACGCTTAATCTATTTACAACACACATGAATTTAAACACAAAAGCAACCGCACAAAATACATACGATGCTATAGTAGTCGGATCAGGAATCAGTGGAGGATGGGCAGCAAAAGAACTGACTGAAAAAGGGCTTAAAGTTCTGCTTCTTGAACGTGGCAGAAATATTGAACATATTAAAGACTATACTACTGCAATGAAAAAACCATGGGAGTTTGAACACCGTGGTAAATTAACTGAAGTACAAAAAGAAGCACATCCGGTACAAAAACGTGATTACCCTTATCAGGAGTTTAATGAAAGCTTTTGGGTAAATGATCACGAATGTCCGTATACAGAGGTAAAACGTTTTGACTGGTACCGTGGCTTCCATGTAGGTGGAAAATCACTGATGTGGGGCAGACAAAGTTACCGTTTCAGTGACCTGAACTTTGAAGACAACAAAAAAGACGGCCATGGTACTGACTGGCCTATCAGATATAAAGACTTAAGCCCATGGTATGACCATGTGGAAAAATTTGCAGGAATTAGTGGTCAGGTAGAAAACTGGCCGGCTTTACCTGATGGACATTTCCTGCCACCAATGGAAATGAACTGTGTAGAGAAAGACGTTAAAAAACGTATTGAAGAGAAATGGAATAAATCACGTATCATGACTATTGGCCGTACAGCCAATCTGACTGTTCCCCATGGAGGAAGAGGCAGTTGTCAATATCGTGACAGATGTAGCAGAGGATGTCCTTTTGGTGCATATTTCAGCACACAATCTTCTACCCTTCCAGCTGCTGTAGCTACGGGAAATCTTACTTTACGCCCTTTCTCACTGGTGGATCATATCGTCTATGACAAAGAAACACAAAAAGCAACAGGTGTAGTTATCATTGATTCGGAAACCAAAGAAAATATAGAATACTTTGCAAAAATTGTTTTTGTAAACGGCTCTACTTTAGGTAGTACATTCTTATTATTGAATTCTACTTCTGCTGAACATCCTAATGGTTTAGGTAATGGAAGCGGTGAGCTGGGACACAATTTAATGGATCACCATTTCCGTTGCGGTGCTTCGGGAGATGCAGAAGGTTTTGACGATAAATATACTTACGGCCGCAGAGCTAATGGTATTTATGTTCCGAGATACCAGAACATGAATGGTGACAAACGTAATTACTTACGCGGATTTGGTTATCAGGGTGGTGCAAGCCGTACAGGATGGCATAAAGATGTAGCTGAACTTGCTTTTGGCGGCGACTTTAAAGATCTGATGACTCAGCCAGGCGCATGGAAAATGGGATTAGGCGGTTTCGGTGAAGCTCTTCCTTACCATGAAAACAGAGTTTATATTGATAAAACTAAAAAAGATAAATGGGGAATGCCGGTATTGGCAATCGACTGTGAATTTAAAGGTAACGAAGAGAAAATGCGTATTGACATGATGAATGATGCAGCAGAAATGCTTGAAGCAGCAGGAATCAAAAATGTACAGACTTATGATGCCGGCTCAACACCAGGTATGGCTATCCATGAGCAGGGAACGGCCCGTATGGGAAATGATCCTAAAACTTCGGTATTGAATAAATGGAACCAAATGCACGAAGTGAAAAACGTATTTGTAACGGATGGTTCTTGCATGCCTTCTATCGCATGTCAAAATCCTTCGCTGACTTTTATGGCTTTGACAGCAAGAGCAGCTGACTTTGCAGTAAGTGAATTAAAAAAAGGTAATCTTTAATGAATAGTAAAATAAGAATGGGTATGATCGGTGGCGGTAAAAATGCTTTTATAGGCGCCGTCCACCGTATCGCAGCCAATATAGATGGTCAGATAGAACTGGTTTGCGGAGCCCTGAGCTCCAATCCTGAAACCGCTAAAGAATCAGGTGAATTATTGTTCCTGGCAGAAGACAGAAATTACGGGACTTATCAGGAGATGATCGAAAAAGAGAGTCTCCTGCCTGCAGAAATAAGAATGCATTTTGTGACTATTGTTACGCCTAATTTTGCACATTTCGCACCTGCGATGATGGCGCTCGAAAATGGCTTTCATGTAGTGATTGACAAACCAATCAGCCTGACGCTGGATGAAGCTAAACAACTCAGGGATAAAGTATTGGAAACAGGGTTGACTTTATGTCTTACCTATACCTATTCCGGTTATCCACTAGTTAAACAGGCACGTCAAATGGTGAAAGATGGTGCTTTTGGAAAGATCAGAAAAGTCCTGGTGGAATATCCACAGGGCTGGTTAAGTTTACCTTCGGAGCGTGATGGAAACAAACAGTCTGCCTGGAGAACCGATCCTTCAAAAAGTGGTATCAGCGGTTGTATGGGTGACATTGGAACACATGCTGCACAGCTTGCCGAATATATATCAGGTCTGGAGATTACAAAAATCTGTGCAGACCTGAATATAGTGGTAGATGGCCGTCCACTGGATGATGATGGTAATGTATTGCTTAAGTTCAATAATGGGGCAAATGGTGTTTTAGTTGCTTCGCAAATTGCTGCAGGAGAAGAAAATGCATTAAAAATTAAGGTATATGGTGAAAAAGGCAGCCTTGAATGGCACCAGGAAGAACCAAATACGCTGAAAGTAAAATGGCTGGAAGCACCAACTCAGCTTTATCGTGCAGGACAAGGTTATTTAACACCGTCTGCACAATTTAATGCCAGAACACCAGCCGGACATCCGGAAGGTTATCTGGAAGCTTTTGCTAACATTTATAGAAATTTCGCATTAACTTTAAGATCGAAGCTGGACGGTAAAACCCCTACCCCGGAGATGTTAGATTTCCCTGGTGTAGAAGAAGGTGTACGTGGAATGGCTTTTATAGAAAATGTAGTAGCCTCAGGGCTGTCAGATCAGAAATGGTTTGATTTTAAAATATAAAAACAATGACAACAATTAAAGGACCAGCAGTTTTTTTAGCCCAGTTTATTGGAGATGAAGCCCCGTTTAATTCTTTGGACGGAATTTGTAAATGGGCAGCAGATTTAGGGTTTAAAGGTATACAAATGCCAACCCTGGATAACAGGTTTATTGACTTGCAGAAAGCAGCAGAAAGCAAAACTTATGCTGACGAGCTGAAAGGAAAGATAAACTCTTATGGACTGGAAATCACAGAACTTTCTACACATATTCAGGGACAGTTAGTAGCTGTCAACCCTGCCTATGATAAGGTGTTTGACGGTTTTGCTCCGGCTGCTTATCAGAATAATCCGGCAGCCAGAACAGAATGGGCAGTACAACAGCTGAAATATGCTGCTAAAGCTTCTCAAAATCTTGGACTGAATGCACATGCTACTTTTAGTGGTTCACTATTATGGCATATGTTCCATCCATGGCCGCAAAGACCAGAAGGATTGGTAGAGGAAGGTTTTAAAGAACTTGCCCGCCGCTGGTTACCTATATTAAATGAGTTTGATACCTGTGGTGTAGATGTTTGCTATGAGATACACCCCGGTGAAGATTTATTTGACGGGATCACTTATGAGATGTTTTTGGAACAGGTGAATTTCCATCCAAGAGCATGTCTATTATATGATCCGTCACACTTTGTATTACAGCAACTGGACTATATCCATTATATTGATCTTTATCATGAAAGAATTAAAGCTTTCCATGTGAAGGATGCAGAATTCAATCCAACAGGCAGACAAGGTACTTTTGGCGGCTATCAGAGCTGGGCAAACCGTGCCGGCCGTTACCGTTCTCCTGGAGACGGACAGGTTGATTTCAAAACTATATTCAGCAAACTTGCACAGTATGATTTTAAAGGCTGGGCGGTAATGGAATGGGAATGCTGTATCAAAGATTCTGAAACTGGTGCCAGAGAAGGTGTTGAATTTATTAAAAATCACATTATTCCGGTTACCACAAGAGCATTTGATGATTTTGCTGCTACAGGTGCAGATCAGGAATTCAACAAACAAATTTTAGGTATAAAGTAAATAGTAAAACACACACAATGAAAAAAACACTGTTAATTTTAGGATGCGTTAGTTTAGCAATTGCTTCTTGCGGAAATCCAGGATCATCGAGCGAATCATCAACGACATCTGCATCTACATCTGCGTCTTCAGATACTGAAGCTTCGGCAAAAGCAGCTCCAACAGAAATGCTGCCTGGTGAAAAACTGGTAGCTAAAGCTGATTGTGTCGGTTGCCACAATAAGACTCAAAAGGTAATCGGCCCGGCATATGTAGATATTGCTGCTAAATACCCTTCAAGTGAAGAAAATATCGACAAACTGTCGGATGTAGTTATTAAAGGAAGTAAAGGAACATGGGGCGACCTGCCAATGACCCCTCACCCTAATTTAAGTAAAGACGATGCAAAACAAATGGTGACCTGGATCTTGTCACTTAAAAAATAAGTTCCTGAACACCAAACATCCCTATCTAACCAAATATTAATAAGCATGGATAAAACGAATAAGGAAATAGATGCGTCCAACAGACGCTCATTTCTTAAGACAACTGCAATTGCTGCAGCTTCATTTATGATTGTACCCCGTCATGTATTAGGCGGAAATGGCTTTTTAGCACCTAGTGATAGATTGATTGTGGCGGGTATTGGTGCCGGTGGAAAAGGATCTTCTGATATTGCTAATTTCGCCAAAAGCGGGAAAGCAAATATTGGTTTTCTTTGTGATGTAGATACAAACAGAGCTGCAGGGTCGGTTAAAAACTTTCCTAAAGCTAAATTTTATAAAGACTGGCGTGAATTGCTCGATAAAGAGCATAAAAACTTTGATGCAGTTAGTGTTTCCACACCAGATCATAGTCATGCGATGATTGCCCTTGCTGCGATGCAATTGGGTAAACATGTTTATGTTCAGAAACCACTGACGCATGACATTTATGAAGCCAGAAAGTTAACTGAGGCTGCAAAAAAATATAAAGTTGTTACTCAAATGGGTAATCAGGGAGCATCAAATGATGGGCCCCGCCAAATGAAAGAATGGTACGATGCTGGTCTGATTGGAGATGTGCATACTGTTTATGCATGGACAGACCGTCCGGTATGGCCGCAAGGTATTCCATGGTCTGCAAATAAAGCAGAAGTACCTAAAAATCTGGATTGGGATTTATGGCTGAACAGTGCCCCTTTTAAAGACTATGTTGAAAAACTTGTTCCTTTTAACTGGAGAGGCTGGTGGGATTATGGAACCGGTGCTTTAGGAGATATGGGCTGCCATTTACTGGAAGCCCCTTTTAGTGTACTTGGTTTAAAATATGCATCAGAGGTAGAGGCTAGTGTTGGTTCTGTTTATGTGGACGAATTTAAACGTTGTTATTTCCCGGACAGCTGCCCTCCTTCAAGTCATGTGACTTTAAAATTCCCTAAAACTGCTAAAACACAGGGAGATGTTACGGTACACTGGATGGATGGTGGTATCCAGCCTACCCGTCCCGAAGAACTGGAAGCCAATGAAGTATTTGGTGATGGTGGCAACGGAACGTTATTTATCGGAACAAAAGGAAAAATGATGAGCGAAACTTATAGTGCAAACCCTCGTCTTTTACCATTAAGCCGCAATAAAGACATTAAAGTTCCAGAAAGATTTGCACGTGTACCGAATGGTGCTGACGGTCATTATGCGCAATGGGTTGAGGCTTGTATCGCCGGTCATGGCAAAAAAGAACTCAGTTCTCCTTTTGAAATTGCCGGTCCGCTTACTGAAGCTTTACTCATGGCTAATCTTGCAATCAGGGCAAATGACGTACAACGTAAAAATGACAATGGAAAAATAACTTATCCTGGCAGAAACATTAAACTGTTATGGGATAATGACAATATGAAAGTGACCAATTTTGACGATGTGAACCAGTATGTGAAACGGGAATACCGCAAAGGCTGGACACTGGGTGCTTAATTTTATTAAAAAAACAACTATGAAGACTTACGCTATTTCTGCGATACTGATATTTACAATGATTGGCTTTAACTCAAAAGCTCAAACTTCAAAAAAGGGATTCACTTCTTTATTTGATGGAAAAACAACTAAAGGATGGCATAGCTATGGAAAGACTTCTGTAGGAAAAGGCTGGAAAGTTGAAAACGGTGCAATCCATCTTGACCCTAAAGCTAAACAAAATGATGAAGGTGATTTAGTGACAGACAAGGAATATGCAAATTTCCATTTGATCATCGAATGGAAAGTAGCTCCTAAGTCTAATAGCGGAATTTTATTCCATATCAATGAGAACCCTGAGAAATATCATCAGACTTATAGTACTGGTCCGGAAATGCAGGTGATTGATAATGATGGACATCCTGATGGAAAAATTATCAAACACCGTGCAGGTGATTTATATGATTTAGTGAAAAGCAGTTCAGAACCTGTAAAACCGGTTGGACAATGGAATACCGCCGAAATCATTAGTAATAAAGGTAAATTGGAATTTATATTGAATGGTATAAAAACAGTTTCAACTACACAATTTGATGATAACTGGAAAGCTTTGATTGCAGGCAGCAAATTTGCCAAATGGGATGGTTTTGGAACTTTTACAAAAGGGAAAATAGCATTACAGGATCATGGGGATGAAGTTTGGTTCCGTAATATTATGATCAAAGAACTTTAAAATTGTTTAGTTTTAACTAATTAAACACACCCTTATCATTCATAAAAAAATCTTTAAACTATATGATGAATATCAATACCCGTATTAAATTATCAGCAATGATGTTCCTGGAGTTCTTTATCTGGGGCTCATGGTTTGTTACTCTGGGTACTTTCTTAGAGAAAAACCTGCATGCTACAGGTGCTGACTCAGCTGCAGTATTTTCTACGCAGTCATGGGGAGCGATTATCGCCCCTTTTATTATCGGACTAATTGCCGACAGGTTTTTTAATGCGGAGAAGATTCTCGGCGTGCTGCATATTATCGGAGCTGTATTAATGTATCAGATGTACACGGCTACAGATGTCAATGTATTTTATCCCTATGTTTTAGGATATATGATCCTGTTTATGCCAACGCTGGCCTTAGTGAACTCTGTGTCTTTTAATCAGATGAAAGATGCGGAAAAAGAGTTTTCAAATATCAGGTTCTGGGGTACTATAGGATGGATCGTTGCCGGACTATGTATCAGTTACCTGTTCCTTTGGGATTCAAAAGCTAATATGGATTCGGGAATGTTAAAAAACACTTTCGCAATGGCTGGAATAGCTTCTCTTATTTTAGGCCTTTTCAGTTTTGCACTGCCTAAAACACCACCAAAAGTGGCTAAAGGAGAAAAAATTGCGATTTCAGATATTCTGGGTTTAGATGCTTTGAAGTTATTAAAGGATAAAAACTTTGCTATCTTTTTTGTATCTGCTATCTTAATCTGTATCCCGCTTGCCTTCTATTATCAGAATGCAAATCTTTTCTTATCCAATATTGGTGTAGAGGAGCCTACCGGGAAAATGGCAATCGGACAAGTTTCTGAAGCCTTATTCTTATTGATGATCCCGGTATTCTTTAAAAGATTCGGATTTAAAGCTACAATCCTTGTGGGTATGATTGCATGGGCAGTTCGTTATGCCTTGTTCGCTTATGGTAATGCTGGTGAATTAAGCTTTATGCTGATTATTGGTATCGCATTACACGGGGTATGTTATGACTTTTTCTTTGTATCAGGACAGATTTATACCAATTCAAGAGCTGGAGAAAAATATAAAAGTGCAGCTCAGGGCCTGATCACCCTGGCTACTTATGGCGTAGGTATGCTGATCGGTTTTAAAGTTGCTGGTATGATTACTGATAGCTATAAATTAGCTGATGGCGGCGTAGACTGGAAAATGGTCTGGATTATCCCTGCCGGAATTGCCCTGGTTGTATTCTTGCTTTTCACTCTTTTCTTTAATGAAAAGCGCAAGAGAGTTATTGACACTCAATTTAATGAGGTTTAATTATGGGAACTGAGCAGAGCCGCAGAAATGCATTGAAAACAATGATTACGGGTACAGCAATTCTGGGCCTTTCTTCTGCTATTCCTTCGTATGCTACAGAAATGGAAACACAAAATGCTCCGTTAAAAGGTAATGTGAACCATTCGGTTTGCCGCTGGTGTTTTAGCGATGTCCCTTTAGATGAACTTTGTATTGCAGTAAAAGGAATGGGTTTGAAAGCGATGGACCTTGCAGGCCCTGCTGACTGGCCTGTGTTGAAAAAACATGGTCTGTATTCATCGATGTGTAATGGTGCAGAGATTAATCTGACAGATGGCTGGAACGATCCTGCTTTTCATCCGCAGCTGATAGAGAATTATAAAAAGATGATTCCCCTGGTGGCTGAAGCCGGGTATAAAAACCTGATTTGCTTTAGCGGAAGCCGCAGAGGAAAAACGGATGAGGAAGGATGGAATAATTGTGTAGCAGGATTAAAACAGGTTATAGGCCTTGCCGAGCAACACAATGTCGTACTGGTTATGGAACTGCTGAATAGTAAGGTTGACCATAAAGATTACCAGTGTGACCATACAGCCTGGGGCGCAGAATTAGCTAAAAGATTAGGTTCCGAAAACTTTAAGCTGTTATATGATATTTATCATATGCAGATTGATGAAGGAGACGTTATTCATAATATCAGGACTTATCATCCGTATATTGCACATTACCATACTGCTGGTGTACCCGGCAGGAATGAAATAGATGACACGCAGGAGCTTTTTTATCCTGCAATCATCAAAGCTATCCTGGCAACAGGTTTTAAAGGATACATCGCACAGGAATTTATTCCTAAACAGAAGGATAAACTTCAGTCCTTAAGAAACGCGATTAAAATTTGTGACTTATAAAGATTTAATTATGAACTCAAGAAGAGATTTCCTCAAACAAGCGGGTTTAGCTGCAGCAGGTGCCGTAGTATTGCCTTCACTTACTTTTGCTGCTGCCCCGGCTAAAGTGGTCGGCTTACAACTATATTCATTAAGGGCACAGTTGCCAACTGATGTAAAAGGTACGATTGCTAAAGTTGCAAAAGCTGGCTATAAAGAAGTAGAAACTTATGGTTATTCATTAAAAGATAAGTACTGGGGCTTAGACCCTAAGGCTTTTAAAACTTTACTCTCTGATAATGGCCTGACTGCACCAAGCGGACACTATGGAATGGATCATTTCATTGGAACGGGTAATCCGGATGAACTTAAAAGTTATATTGAGGCAGCAAATACAATTGGCAGCAGCTATATTGTAGTTCCTTATTTAGGAGATAATTTACGCAGGACAGAAGATGACTGGAAAAAAGTTGCAGCAAGATTAAACGAAGCTTCTGCAATCTGTAAAGCGAGTGGTTTAGGCCTTGGCTACCATAACCATAATTTTGAATTTGTAAAATATGGCGAACATACGGGTTATGATATCTTACTTAAAGAAACAGATCCGGAATCAGTTAAGTTTGAAATGGATTTATACTGGGTAGTGAGATCGGGTAATGATCCGATTAAATTATTTACAGACCATCCCGGACGTTTCCCAATGTGGCATGTGAAGGATATGGATAAAGTTGACAATACAATTAACACAGAAGTGGGAACTGGAAAAATTGACTTCAAAGCTATTTGTAAAGACGCTAAACTAGCTGGATTGAAACACCTGATTGTAGAGCAGGAAAATTTCAGCATTGATCCTTATGTGAGTATCAAGCAAAGTGCAAACTATGTTAAAAAAGCGCTCTTGTAAAAATCATATTTGAAAAGCGGGCTTAAATAAGCCCGCTTTTTTTTTGACCGGATTTTTTAAAACACAGTGAAATACTTAGAAAAGAGAGATTTCTAAGAACTATTTAAACGGATTCTAAGGAAAAAGCATTTTTTTTCCCATATTTGGAATATGATGTATTATCATTAAAGAAATAATTTAAAAACAAAATCAAATCATGAAAATTGCAGTTGTAGGTGCTACTGGTTTAGTTGGCACTGTTATGTTAAAAGTACTAGAAGAGCGTAATTTCCCGTTAACCGAATTAATTCCGGTTGCATCTGAGAAGAGTGTTGGTAAAGAAATCACTTTTAAGGGTAAGAAGTTCAAGGTCGTTAGCATGGAAACAGCAATTGCAATGAAACCTGATGTGGCTTTATTCTCTGCGGGTGGCAGTACTTCATTGAAATACGCTCCTTTATTTGCAGAAGCAGGAACAACAGTAATTGACAATTCATCTGCATGGCGCATGGACCCGTCTAAAAAACTGATTGTACCGGAAGTTAATGCGTATGAATTATCAATTGATGATAAAATCATTGCTAACCCTAACTGTTCAACGATACAAATGGTAGTGGCTTTAAAACCATTGCATGATAAATACAAAATCAAACGTGTAGTCGTTTCTACTTATCAGTCGGTGACTGGTACTGGTGTTAAAGCGGTAGAACAGATGATGAACGAACGTAAAGGTATTATGGATGGCCCAATGGCTTATCCTCACCAGATCGATTTAAACGTTATTCCTCAGATTGATGTATTCGAAGAGAACGGATACACTAAAGAAGAAATGAAAATGATCAAAGAAACCCGTAAAATTATGGGCGATGAGAACATTCGTGTGACGGCAACAACAGTAAGGATTCCGGTAATGGGTGGTCACTCAGAGTCTGTAAATATCGAGTTTGAGAATGATTTTGATCTGGCTGATGTAACGTCTGTACTGGAAAAAACAGAAGGTATTATTGTAGTGGATGACATTGCTAATCTTAAATACCCGATGCCAAAAGATGCACATGAAAAAGATGAGGTTTTTGTTGGCCGTATCAGAAGAGACGAGTCATTGCCTAATACTTTAAATCTTTGGATTGTTGCTGATAACCTGCGTAAAGGTGCAGCGACAAATGCTGTTCAGATCGCTGAATTCTTATTAAGAAAAGAGCTGATTTAAACTGATTCTTTAAAAAGACCTGTACTTCTCGGAACAGGTCCTAAAATATATAATGTGGTGTTGATCCGGCAAAATGCCAGAATAACACCACATTTTTTTGTTATTAATCTTTTGCTTTCCCGTTATTTGTACTTGAATTATCCGACATAGATGTTAAAAAAATCAATTGTATTCCTGTTTGTGCTTTCGCACAGTTTTTCTTTTGCACAGAGCCCTGTACAGAAACTCACCCAGTCCTTTAATAACTTTTTAGAAGACAGGCAGACAAAATATGCGGTTACTTCCATTTGTGTTTTAGATGCGAAAACAGGAAAACAACTCTATGCCAGGAATGAGAATATCGGCCTTGCTACTGCTTCTACCTTAAAAACAATTACTGCTGCTTCGGCATTTTATATATTAGGAAAAGATTTCCAGTATCAGACCAGTATTGGTTATAGCGGAAGTATCAGCGCTGATGGAACATTAAAGGGAGATCTGGTAATTATCGGTGGCGGTGACCCTACTTTAGGATCGTGGCGTTATGCCCATAGCAAGGAAAGTTTTGTCCTGAGTCAATGGGTTGCAGCAATCAAAGTTGCAGGAATTAAAAAAATTGAAGGTAAAGTAGTTGGTGATGATCGCCTTTGGGGTACGCAAACTACGCCTGACGGATGGTTATGGCAGGATCTGGGAAATTATTATGGTGCAGGTTCCTCTGCACTGAGCTGGCGTGAAAATCAGTTTGATATTAAATTACGTCCTGGAAATACAGTTTCAGTAATTAAAACCGTACCGGAGATGCCTTACCTGACTATTATGAATGAATTAAAACCAGGTAATGCAGGCAGCGGGGATCATGCTTATGTTTATCTTCCCCCTTTTTCTACTACGGCTTATATAAGGGGTACATGGGCTACAGATATACAAAAGCAAGGTATTGCAGCAGCTTTACCAGATCCGGCTTATGAAGCTGCATTCCGTTTGCAGGATACTTTGGCTAAAGCAGGCATTCAAATTAGTGAGCCACCGGTAACTACCCGTCAGCTGGCAGCAGCTCAATTGCCTTTACCTCAGGTACAGCAAAAATTAAGCACAGTTACCTCTCCTGCTTTACCTGAAATTGTTTACTGGCTGAATAAAAAGAGTATTAACCTGTATGCAGAACATCTGTTGAGAACTATAGCCTGGAAATCGGGCGTAGCCCCAACTGCAAGTAACGGAGCCGCAGCAGAGGTTAAATACTGGACAGCTAAAGGTTTTGACAAAAATGCTTTGAATATTATCGACGGAAGCGGACTTTCTCCGGCGACAAGAGTGACCACTTCGGCCATGGCCAATATCCTTTTCCAGGTACAGCAGGAAGACTGGTTCCCTGATTTTTATAAATCCCTGCCAGAAAATAATGGAATGAAACTAAAAAGTGGTACGATTAACGATGTATCTGCTTTTGCTGGTTATTATACCGCAGAAAATGGCAGTAAATACGTAATTGTGATCAATATTAACAATTATTCGGGCTCTGGAATTAATAGTAAACTGTTTAGGGTGCTGGATGCACTCAAATAGGAATAAATTCTCCACAGAAAGCCCGTATTTATCCACAAATTGCTAAATTGCAACCTTTTACCAATTTCACAAGCACAAGCCCCTCTTCATTGTATGAATAAATTCTTACCTTTTATATGCTGCCTTCTTTTTTACACAAGCACATATAGTCAACAAATGGGATCCGCAACTTTTAATTCTTCTGTAACCGATAGTGATGCAAATTTCACCAGCAGAGCGCCTGAATTTTCAATTATTCCTGAGCCCGTTTCCTTGTTAAAAACCAATGGATCTTTTACTTTACCAGAGAAAGTTGTTGTGCTGGCCACACCAGAAATGAAACTGGTTGTGGATTATCTGAAAGAAAAATTGTCTGTACCAACAGGGAAGTTTATTGCTGAATTTACGCATACACAAGCGGCAGGTACGATCAGACTGGTACTTAATCCTAAACCGGATGCAGTACTGGGTAATGAAGGCTATCAGCTTTTGGTGACACCAGCTTTAATTGTCATTAAAGCGAACCAGACTGCCGGTTTGTTTTATGGTGTTCAAAGTCTTTTACAGCTTTTTCCAAAGGAAATAGAATCGAAAGAACTGGTTGAAGGCGTAAAATGGAAAATACCATGCGTTGAAGTGACCGATTATCCACGTGTGGCCTGGAGAGGGTTAATGTTCGATGTTGCCCGCCACTTTTTCACCAGGCAGGAAGTAAAGCAATATATTGATGCCATGGTCCGCTATAAATTTAACCTGCTTCATCTTCACCTGACAGATGATGAGGGATGGAGACTGGAGATTAAAGGTTTACCAAGACTGACTGAGGTAGGCGCATGGAATGTTAAGAAAGTTGGTGATTTCGGTACTTTCAGTACGCCCGGCGCTGATGAACCCCGTACTTATGGTGGTTTCTATACGCAGGACGATGTCAGAGAGCTGATTAAATATGCTAAAGATAGATTTGTAGATATTTTACCGGAAATTGATGTTCCGGGACACAGCCTTGCAGCGATTGTTTCTTATCCGGAACTTTCTTGTACACCGGGTGCAGAGACTTACCGCGTACGTTCTGGAGAGCGTATTATGGACTGGTCTAAAGGCGCTCCGCCAATTGCATTGGTAGATAATACATTATGCCCTGCCAATGAAAAAGTTTATTCTTTCTTAGATACTATAATTACACAGGTAGCTGCTTTATTCCCTTTCGAATATATCCATATGGGTGGCGATGAAGCTCCGATAAATTACTGGCAGAAAAGTGACGCGATTAAAGCTTTAATGTTGAAAGAAGGCTTAAAAGATATGCACCAGGTACAAGGATATTTTGAAAAGAGAGTGCAGAAAATAGTAGAATCAAAAGGTAAGAAATTTATGGGCTGGGATGAAATCCTTAACGGTGATATGCCTGTAACTGCAGCGGTAATGAGCTGGAGAAATGCAAACTATGGTATAGAAGCTTCCCGTGCTAAACGTGAGGTGGTGATGAGCCCTCAGGGTACTAATTATCTGGATTTAATGCAGGGTGATCCTGTTTCTGAATCCAGAGTATACAATTCTATCCGTTTAGGTAAAGCTTATGAGTTTGACCCTATTCCGGCCGGAGCAGATCCTAAATATATCAAAGGGGGACAAGGTAATTTATGGGCAGAACAGATCTATAATATCCGTCAGGCCGAATATATGACCTGGCCGAGAGGTTATGCCATTGCAGAAGCTGTATGGTCTCCGAAAGAGAAGAAAAACTGGACTAATTTTACAGGTAAGGTGGAGCAGCATTTCCACAGAATGGATATTGCTGAAACCAAATATTCACCAGCAGTTTTTGATCCTATTGTCAAAGCAAGCAGAGCAGCTGACAGACAGGTGATGGTTGAACTGACTACAGAAATTGACGGACTGGACATTTACTATAGTTTTGACAATTCCACACCAGATAGGTTTTACCCAAAATATACAGAGAAATTGGTGATCCCTAAGGACGCCAGTCAAATGCGTGTGATTACCTATAGAGGTAAACAGCCTATTGGCAGATTGTTAACTATATCTGTTGATGATTTAAATAAACGAGCAGGAAAAAGATAAGCGGTTGAGATATTTCGTACACATCGGTTACAATGGTTTACAATATAACGGCTGGCAAAAGCAAGCGAATGTATTGAACATCCAGGGCGTCATAGAGAATGCCCTGAGCCAGATTTTTAAAACACAGGTATTTATTAATGGCTGCGGCAGAACAGATGCACAGGTTCATGCCAGCCAGTTCTTTTTCCATATGGATATAGAACAGGAATGGGATTTTGATTTGATTTTCAGACTCAATAAGCTATTACCTTTGAATATTGCTGTTTATGACATCATCCCGATGGAGGGATTACCTCATGCCCGCTTTGATGCGGTACAGCGTGCTTATGACTATTTTCTGCATACTTATAAAGATCCATTTTTAAATGGCTTAAGTTCTTATTACCTGTTGCAGGACCTGCAATGGGATAAAATGAAGGCAGCAGTCGCTTTACTGCCTCAGTATAAAGATTACCGGGCTTTCTGTACCAGTCCGGATAAATACGAACATACTTTATGTTATGTACGTTCTGCCAGTTTAATGGTGGATGATAAGGAAGAAAAAATGAGATTTCAGATTTCCTCTAACCGGTTTTTAGGGAAGATGATCCGTATTATTATGGGGCAGCTGCTTAAAATAGGTAAGGGCGTATTGAGTGTGGATGAATTTGAAAGTCATCTGATCAGTAAGGAAACCCCTGCACTAATTACTCCTGCTCATCCACAGGGATTATATCTTTCTAAAGTAACTTATCCTTATCTGAACCTCCCGCCAAGAGTCGATTTCTCCGCTGTTCTTCAAAAACATGCAGATACGAACTGGCATACGCTCTGATATTATTTACGCTAAGGTGAGATTCGGGCGTTGAGAAAGCCTTATTTTTGTGGAAAATCAATTATTATGAATTTCCACACCAGAAAATGGATCAAACCCGAAGACTTAAATCCTAACGGAAGCTTATTTGGAGGTAGTTTATTAAGATGGATAGATGAAGAAGCAGCAATTTATGCAATTGTGCAACTAAGCAATCCAAGGGTAGTTACAAAGTATATATCAGAGATTAATTTCGTGAGTTCAGCAAAACAGGGTGATATCATTGAAATGGGTATTACTGCGATTGCATTTGGCAATACCTCTCTGACCATGCGTTGTGAAGTGCGCAACAAGATCACCCGTAAAAGTATTTTAACAATCGATAAAATGGTCTTTGTGAATGTAGATGAGTACGGTAACCCTGTTGCTCACGGCAAGAAAGAGATCAAGTTTATAGAAGAACAGTTTGCTGCTGAGGATAACTAGTTCCTGGCCAGAATTTCGACACGGATATCATCGGCAGTAAGGCTTATCCCACTCATAACAAGCGCAGCTTTATGATAGAATACTTCCCGTTCTGCTAATTTATTTTCAATAAATTCAATTACGCCCTCTGCTGTAAGATTACGCAGCAGCGGACGTTTAGCCATTCCGCTTTCCAGACGTTTAGCTAAAGCCTGAGCCGGCATTTCTATGTAAATGGTTGTCCCATTTTGGTTCATCCACTCTATATTATCAAAGAAACAGGGCGTGCCACCACCTGTTGCAATGACACAGTTTTTAGGGTAGTCAAAACTTTTAAGTGTGTCACTTTCCAGTTTCCGGAAGGCATCTTCTCCATGAGCTGCAAAATAATCTCCTACTGTAACACCTGTATTCTTTTCAATCTGGTGATCAAGATCAATCAGGTCATACCCAAGTTTAGTAGCTAACTTTCTTCCCAGCGTACTTTTGCCGCATCCCATAAAACCAATCAGAAATATCTTCATTAATTATTTAATTTTACCCTCGGATCAACAAGGGCATATAATACGTCCACAAAAATATTAATTACAACGAATATCAGTGCAATAAAAAGAATCGATCCCATCACTACAGGAAAATCTGACATTTCTAAGGCTCTTACCGTTGCTCTTCCTAAACCATTATAACCAAAAATATATTCTACAAAAAAAGAACCTGCCAGCAGAGATGCAAACCATCCGGAGATAGCTGTTATCACTGGATTTAAAGCATTTTTGAGTGCATGTTTATAAATGATCGCCCTGCGGCCTAATCCTTTTGCACGGGCCGTACGAATATAATCCTGCGCCAGTATATCAAGCATTGCTGTTCTGGTGAGCTGCACAATAATTGCCAGCGGCCGCAGTCCAAGGGTTAGCACAGGTAATATCAGATTTTTCGGTGTCATTACTTCTCCTTTGAAAGGATCGTAAGTATACAAACTCCCGGACATATTTAAACCGGTATAGGGCCCCAGTACGAAACCGAAAAACCAGGCTATAATAATACCTGCAAAAAAAGAAGGTGCGGAGAGCCCCATGATCGCAAAGGCGTTTATAGCCTGATCTATCCAGGTATTTTTATGTATTGCAGATAATACCCCCAGGAAAATACCCGACAGGGTAGCAAATAACATAGCAGTAGCGGCTAGTATAAAGGTATTTGGAACAGTTTCGGATAAGATAACTGATACCTCACGCTTCGTTTGATAAGAGCGCCTCAGATATGGCCATTTTAAGGCAACTATATCAGATCCAAAACTGACTAAACGGATATAATGATATTTTTCCTGAGCCAGTTTACTGTTTTCATGAAAGCCTATTGGAGACAGGTCATTGATAAATAGTACAAACTGCATGGGTTTGGAACGGTCTAATCCAAATTCTTTACGCACTGCCTCTAAAGACTGTATGTCTGCGCGCTGTCCCAGGGTCATCCTTGCCGGATCTCCCGGAAGGATATTGAACAGGACAAATACAACGACTACCACACCCGCCATTACAACGAGCCCATAGAAGAATTTCCTGAGCGCATAAAACCACATCTTATTTATTGAAATAAGCGGCTTTTAATTTTTCTAACGAAGGCAGGGACTGATAACTCCATTTATTGATCACTACACCATTTTTTAATAAAATAATACCAGGATTAGCTCTGACCATACTTTTTAAAGGTACGGCATCAGCATAAAATATCTCAGCCATCAATTTATGGCTTTTACTGAATACTGCGGCGTCCTGAGCAGAGTTAGAAGTAAGCAGAACAGTACGGATATTGAATTGTTCTGTCAGGTCTACGGTCATTGCATTGAGTTTTCCTATTGCATCTTCATCTGTATGTTTCAGGTTATAAGCAACAATCAGAATATTATAATATGGATTTTCAATCAGTTCTTTGGTATAGTCAGTACCTGAGGCATCACTAATTACCAGATCTTTGATTTTAGCTTCATAACCTTTTTTAATCAGTTTCTGTTCCGGCTGACCAACAATCTCCCAGTTATTATCTTTCCAGATTTCTGTTTTCAGATAATCTTTATCACTCATTTCTTTGGTTTCACCAGTTGACTTATTTTTCAGCTTGTACATAATCAGAAACAAATCTGGTTCTGCGCCTGCAGGGATTTTCATCGCCTCTGGTAAACTCGCCCCTTTTTTATAAGGTAAAAAGTCCAGTATAGGCAGGTAGGTATAAGTATAAATACTGAATATCACAGAAATTGCAATTACAGCAACTAATCCAATCTTTTGTTTACCAGGATTTACAGTAAGCGGTAAAATCTTATTGCGGTTGATAAATAAATAGACGATCAGTACCAGCAAAATTAAATCTTTGGAGAAAGATTGCCATGGGGTTAAAGGAATCGCATCACCAAAACAACCGCAGGAAGTAACAACTTTAAAAGCAGCAGATATAAAGGTGAGGAAAGTGAAAAATATAATTGTTCCGAGTAAACCGGCCGTTACTTTTTTACTCCAGAACCCCAGCAATAATAATGCACCTAATACGATTTCAATTACACAAAGAACAATAGCTATTCCGGTTACATAAGGGCTAAAAACATGAAACAGGCCTAAAGCTTCATCAAGTTTATGCCCTGACCCAAACAGATGAACGACCTTAGTCAGGGTGGAGTAAGTAAAATTATGGAACACATCAAAGTATTCTTCTAGTTTATAGCCAAATCCTAATGGGTCATTGGCCTTAATCAGACCTGAGAAAATAAAAAGTATACCTACAAATATTCTTGAAA
Source organism: Pedobacter cryoconitis (assembly GCF_014200605.1). Classification (GTDB taxonomy): domain Bacteria; phylum Bacteroidota; class Bacteroidia; order Sphingobacteriales; family Sphingobacteriaceae; genus Pedobacter; species Pedobacter cryoconitis_B. The sequence continues at coordinate 51,442 of NZ_JACHCE010000003.1, forward strand.
AATTCAGCGCGGCTTTGTTCATCTTTTTACAGCTATTTTTATAATTGATATTATTTTACATCCATTCTGATCAGTGCAAAAACTGCATAGTTCAGCATATCCTGATAATTAGCGACCACACCTTCTGATGCTACTGTTTCGCCCAGATTATCTTCAATCTGTTTTACTCTGAATACTTTCATCAGGATAAGATCGGTTAGTGAACTCACCCTCATATCTCTCCATGCTTCACCATAATCGTGATTTTTGGCAAGCATCAGGTCTTTTGTTTCTTTCACTTTTTGATCAAAAAGTGTTTCCACAGTTGTAAGCTCCAGTTCATTTGGATCATTCTCTGTCATTTCACTTTGCATCATTGCAATTACACAGTAATTAATGATACCGATATATTCAGGAATGATGCCCTCTCCTACTTTGGAAACTTTCTTTTCTTCCAGGGTACGGATACGCTGAGCTTTGATAAATAACTGATCGGTTATAGAGGATAAACGCAGAATGCGCCAGGCAGTTCCGTAGTCTTTGGTTTTCTTTAAAAAAAGCGATTTGCAAACCGCAATTACTGAATCGAATTCTTGTGAGGTATTTGTTGCCAAAACAATTAAAATATTTAGAGTCTGATAAATTTTAAACGGCTAGTAGAAATCGTTTAAATTTATCAGATAAATTTAAACAGCTTCTTAGTTTAAAGCTATTTTAATACTGTATTTTTGTACAGAATGATGGCTAAAGATACGTTTTTAAACCGAAAAATAACACTTAACCTAAAAGGTGAACTCCTGGATTTAAGCCGCCCATGTGTGATGGGTATCCTTAATTTAACCCCTGATTCTTTTTACAGTAACAGCCGGATGAGCTCTATAGATGCCGCATTGGAGAGAACAGAAATTTGCTTAAATGAAGGGGCTGCTTTTATAGATATAGGAGCTTATTCTTCCCGTCCGGGAGCAGATGAAGTCACTACAGATGAAGAGCTGAAAAGAATGATACCCGCAATTGAAGCGATCAGCAAAAGATTTCCAGAGGCTAAATTATCTATTGATACTTTCAGGGCCAAAGTAGCAAAGGAAAGTATTGAAGCCGGGGCACACCTGATCAATGATATTTCTGGGGGAAACCTGGATGAGCAAATGTTTGAAACTGTTGCAGCTTTAGCTGTTCCTTACATTCTGATGCATATGCTGGGTACACCTCAAACTATGCAGCAAAAACCTGTGTACAAAAACATAGGTCTTGAAGTGGTTAATTATCTGGCAGAAAAATTAAGTATTCTGAAGACCCTGGGGGTTAAAGATATTATTCTTGATCCTGGATTCGGGTTTGCAAAAAACACGACACATAATTACCAGTTGTTTAATCAGCTGGAAAATCTGGATGTATTTGGCTTGCCTGTTTTGGTTGGAATTTCAAGAAAATCTATGATTTATAAATTATTAGGTACTACAGCAGAAGAGGCGCTGAACGGCACTACGGTCTTGAATACAATCGCTTTGCAAAAAGGTGCGTCTATATTAAGAGTACATGATGTACGTGCAGCAGTTGAATGTATAACAATTGTCGAAAAAATGCAGCAGTCCCGAAACTGATAGTCTGTTTTAAATTCAAACAGATTCTTAATATTTTCCTAACTTGGCAACAATGAAAGGCTTTGACTTTGATTTTCTAACGATAACAGTTACGGATGTAGTGGACATTTTGTTCGTTGCCTTCCTGATTTACTATACTTATAACCTGATTAAAAATACGCTGGCAGTAAATTTACTGCTGGGTATGTTTATCATATTGATTCTATGGTTTGTAGTTGATGCGCTTAATATGCGTCTTTTATCTACGATCATTAATAAATTTATGAGTGTCGGGATCATTGCATTGATTGTGATTTTTCAGCCCGAGATCAGACGTTTCCTGCTGCTTATTGGAAAGAATACTTTTTTGCAGAAGAATAAGGCCTGGTGGGGTTATTTATTTGGCAGCAGAGATATTGAACGCGATAACCTGGTCAGGATCAAACCTATTATTGATGCCTGTAAAAGTATGAAAAAGTCAAGAACAGGCGCCTTGATTGTTTTTGTTAAATTCTATGATGATCAATTGTTTGCCAATAGCTGTGAACTTATTGACTCTAAAATCTCCAAACGTTTACTGGAAAGTATATTTCAAAAATACAGCCCACTGCATGACGGAGCGGTTGTTATTGCTGAAAATAAGATTAAAAGCGCAAGCTGTATATTACCGCTTACGGATAACGACAAATTACCCCCTCAGTTCGGTTTACGTCACCGTGCAGGAATCGGTGTATCTGAAACTACTGATGCAGTTGCAGTAATCGTATCCGAAGAGACAGGAGAAATTGCTTACGCTAAACAAGGCAGGGTAAGAATGAACGTGTCTTTTGGAGAACTGGAGAAATTACTGAATAAGGATTTTTAATTTTCAGGCCCTGTATTTTAAAAACAGGACTTGAAAAATAAAGGGCAATAAAAAATCCGGTACAAAGACCGGATCCTTTACCGGTATTCACCGGATATATCATTTAAGATATCAATTAGCAATATTCATTGAAAGCACCTACCAGGTTATCAGCAATCATTTGAGCTGCACGACCTTCAATTTGGTGACGTTCAATCATATGAACCAGTTTACCATCTTTAAATAAAGCCATTGCTGGTGAAGATGGAGGGAAAGGCATCATATAACTTCTTGCTCTGTCTACTGCCTCTTTTTCCATTCCTGCAAAAACAGTAATCATTTTATCAGGATGTTTTTCATTAGCAGCAGCTAATCTTGCTGCTGGTCTTGCGTTTGAAGCTGCACAACCGCAAACAGAATTCACGACTACAAAAACAGTTCCTTCCGAAGAAATAGCGTTGTCCACATCTTCTGCAGTTTTCATTTCTTCAAAACCTACTTTAGTAAGTTCTGCACGCATTGGTTCAACTAAATATTCTGGATACATATATAAAAAGCTTTAATATTATTCAACTTGATTATACAAAGGTACAGTGCTGTTACATAGCATCAAAGGAATACTGTTTGAGTGAATAGTTTTTTACCTTGAAATTACTTTGAACCTATAGTACGCTGCATTACCTTAATGCCAGATGCAGCGTACTATCCTTAATAACGTTATAATCATTTAAAGTCCTTCCGTCTTCCAGTAGCTTGCCTCCAAAAATTAAACGCTGCTGATCGGGTGGTATGCCTTCTTTATCCTGTATTTTAATTTTCACATTCTCAATGGTGTCTGAGGGACGTACTTCCAATGGGATCGTTTTACCCGTTAAAGTTTTCACAAAGATTTGCATGGCATAAGCTGAGCTCACCAATGAGCAAAGCATGAAAACCACAAATAAGGATAGGGAGATTTTTTTTAACATATTTTTAAATTCAAAAGATTATAAGAATAGTATTTTAAACTTATAATCTGATTCCGGGAACCAGGTTCTTTTTCATTACTATCTTAATACCAAATGCAACGTACTTTCTTTTTTAATATTATAATCACTTAAGGTTCTTCCGTCTTCTAATTGTTTACCTCCAAAGATTAAACGCTGCTGATCCGGAGGTATACCCTCTTTATCTTGTATTTTAGCTTTCACATTTTCAATCGTATCACTAGACTGTACTTCAAGTGTAATTGTTTTGCCAGTTAAGGTCTTCACATAGATTTGCATGGCAGCTACTGTGCTTACGAAAGAGCAAAGTATAAAAACCACAAATAGGGCTGTTGAGAGTTTCTTTATCATATTTTCTGTTTTAAACTAAAAATTACAGTTGTAAAAAAACCCCTTCTTACCGAAGGGGGCTTTTTTATTGGGCAAATACATAATTTTCTTACCTTAATACTAAATGCAAAGTAGCTTCTTTCTGAATATTGTAATCACTCAAAGTTCTTCCATCTTCTAATTGTCTGCCTGCAAAAATTAAGCGCTGCCAATCAGTAGGTATACCTTCTTTGTCACGGATTTTTTGTTTTACATTATCAATCGTATCTGAAGATTCTACTTCAAGCGTGATTGTTCTGTTTTCTAACGTCTTTACAAAAATTTGAAAAGCACTGGCCGTACTAACAAATGAGCAAAGCATAAAAACTACAAGAAAGGATAACGAGATTTTTTTTAACATAGTTTTAGGGTTTTAAGGTTTATTAAATTATGAATTCAGGTTATTAAATTTGAGACATAAGTTTTAGCTATTACGGCCTTATCATCAGATGTAGTGTACTTTCTTTCAGAAGATTATAATCACTCAAAGTTCTTCCTTCTTCCAGGAGTTTCCCTCCATAAACCAAAATCTGTTTATCGACAGGTATACCTTCTTTGTCCTGGATTTTAGATTTTATATTGTCAATCGTATCGGAAGATTCAACTTCAAGTGTGATGGTCTTACCAGTTAAAGTCCTTACAAAGATTTGCATGGCAGAAGCTGTGCTGACAAATGCGCACAGCATGAAAACAACAAATAGGGATAACGAGATTTTTTTTATCATATTTCAATTTAATTATTTGACCAGCACAATATATATGATTATATTAATTAAAACAATATAAATAATAATTTTATTAATAAATAAATATTAAAATTACACCATTTATTATTTAATAGTGACATCTATTTTAAATATTAAAAACATTATTAATAGCACCAAAGCATGCTACAGCTCATTTATCAGCTTATATGTTGATTTTCAACAAAAAACAGGAATTCACAAAAACGTCTTTGCTGACATTCACAACAAAACATAATTTGTCTATTACAGATAATAAATAATTAAATTCTATATCCAATTATTGATCTCCGGCAATGCGAACTAATTCAAGGATAAGCGGTAACCAGGAGTATCATTTGAAAATCAGAAATGTGGAGATCTTTGTATAAATACCTCAGCCAGCTGAGACCCTTTTGAATTTGGCCAAACTATTGTGTAATTTTGTGGAAGGAAAACAGCCGTATTTTAAAAAGATAATCAGTCTGTTTTACAAAACTTAACAATTAACTATAAATCAGTCACTTAATAAAATAAATATGTCATCAGTAGAGACTACTTATGTTCCTTTTAAAGTAAAGGACATTTCACTGGCAGAATGGGGCCGTAAAGAAATTGGATTAGCAGAAGCAGAAATGCCAGGCTTAATGTCTTTACGCGAAGAATTTGGTCCATCTAAACCATTAAAAGGTGCACGTATCGCAGGATGTTTGCACATGACTATCCAAACTGCAGTTTTAATTGAAACTTTAGTTGAACTTGGAGCAGAAGTGACCTGGTCATCATGTAATATCTTTTCTACACAAGACCACGCTGCTGCTGCTATTGCTGCTGCAGGAATCCAGGTTTATGCATGGAAAGGCTTGAATGAAGCTGATTTCGACTGGTGTATTGAGCAAACTTTACACTTCGGCCCGGAGCAACAACCTTTGAATATGATCTTAGATGATGGTGGTGATTTAACTAACATGGTTTTTGATAAATTCCCTGAGCTGATTGCTGCAATCAAAGGATTATCAGAAGAAACTACTACAGGTGTTCACCGTTTATACGAACGTATGAAAAACGGAACTTTGCATTTACCAGCTATTAACGTAAATGACTCAGTAACTAAATCTAAATTTGACAACAAATACGGTTGCCGTGAATCATTGGTAGATGCGATCCGTCGTGCTACTGATGTTATGCTTGCTGGTAAAGTAGCTGTAGTTGCTGGTTACGGTGATGTAGGTAAAGGTTCTGCTGAATCATTAAGCTCACAGGGTGTACGTGTTATCGTTTCTGAAATTGACCCTATCTGTGCATTACAAGCTGCAATGGAAGGTTATGAAGTGAAGAAATTCGCTACAGCAGTTAAAGAAGCTGATATCGTGGTAACTACTACTGGTAACTGTAATATCGTTCGTCCTGAGCATTTCAGAGTGATGAAAGATAAAGTTATCGTTTGTAACATTGGCCACTTTGACAATGAAATCGATGTTGCCTGGTTAAATTCTAACTATGGTCATACTAAAATCGAAATCAAACCTCAGGTTGATAAATATACTATCGACGGTAAAGATGTTATTTTATTAGCCGAAGGCCGTTTGGTAAACTTAGGATGTGCTACCGGCCACCCAAGTTTTGTAATGTCTGCTTCATTCACTAACCAGACTTTAGCACAGTTAGAGCTTTGGACTAACCCAGGTAAATACGAGAACAAAGTTTATGTTCTTCCTAAATCACTGGATGAAAAAGTAGCACGTTTACACTTAGCTAAAATCGGTGTTGAATTAGATGTATTAGATCAACAACAAGCTGATTATATCGGTGTACCAGTTGAAGGTCCTTTCAAACCGGAAGCTTACAGATACTAGTCTTTTTAAACCCTTTAACAGGTTTTGACTATATAAAAGGGATGCACCGAAAAGGTCAGCATCCCTTTTTCTATGATTTATGATTACCAAATTCGTCTTCCAGGCTTTCGGTCAGGTCATACATCAGCCACTGCTTATTAGTTACATCGGCAGCTTTACTCTTTAAAAGTTTAATAAAATCAGCCACCCCTACCGGTTCATTTCCATTTCCATGAATCAGCACAATACTGCCGGCAGATGGCTTCTGACCTTTAGCCAGCCAGGCATCACTGCCTATCGGGATAATCCCATAAGCAAGTACTTTATCTACCATCTGCTGATCAGAAACCAGTCCTGGAAATCTGAAGAATACGGATGGGGTCAAACCATGCTGCAGCATAGCCAGTTCAGTACCTAATATCTCAAAATTCATATCTGTCCCAGGTTCCAGTAAAAAATTAGTCCTTAAAGGAGCTGTAGGACTTACATGATGATTAAAAGAGTGGTCTATCCAGGTGATATCAATTTCTTTTTTAGCGACCAGCTCTTTCAGCCAGTTTAAATCATCAATATGGGTTAACATCCACCTCCCGGTAATTGAAAGGGCAATGGGTACAGGCTGTTCAATTTTTGCAAACTCTTTAATCAATGAAGTGAAAATAATACGATCCAGAGGTTTGTGTGAAGGACAGAGATCTATGGTCAGTGTGATGCCCTTATCTTTAGGGAAACCATGCGTCACACCAGCATCCTGTAAAGCAATAGCTTGTCTGGCAGCAGCCGAATATGCTTTAAAATAGGCCGTCTGCTGAAAATAAGTTTTCGCATTCTCCCAGCTCATTTGTTTGAAACCGACACCCGAAGCAGGTAATAATTCTGTTGACAGCGTTTGAGGGTTCACGGTCAGATAAACTAACTGCTCATCTTTTTCCATTTTACGGATCACCAAAAGTTCAGCGTCTTTCACTTTAGCAACCCCGGTATAGACTGTGTAATTTTTAATTACCTGCTGTGCCACACAGACAGCTGACTCAAAAAACAGAAAACAACAAATAATTACACTTAATGTTAACCTGTTTACAATAATATTATACCTCTTCATCATTTATGGATTATCTTTGTACATGGCAAAACTATCAGTAAATATCAATAAAATAGCCACGTTACGCAACAGTCGCGGGGGAAACAATCCAGATCTGGTTAAGGTAGCACTTGACTGTGAACGTTTTGGTGCGGAAGGAATCACTGTACATCCAAGACCTGATGAACGACATATCCGTTATCAGGATGTATTCGATCTTAAAACAGCCATTTCAACAGAATTCAATATAGAAGGTAACTGCAGAGAACAAAAATTCATTGACCTTGTACTGGCAAACAAGCCTGCACAGGTTACACTGGTACCGGATACTGAAGGACAGATCACTTCCAATCATGGATGGGATACGATTAAACATCAGGCCTATCTTAAAGAAATGGTACAGCTGTTTCAAAAAGAAGGTATCAGAGTTTCTATTTTCACAGATCCGGTAAGAGAAATTATCGAAGCTGCACAAACTACAGGAACAAACCGTATAGAACTTTATACAGAATTTTATGCAGCTAATTATTCAAAAGATCCGCTTAAAGCAATAACGCCTTATACACAAGCAGCACATACAGCCAATAAATTAGGTTTAGGGATCAATGCAGGACATGATCTTGATCTGCATAACCTGAAATATTTTGCCGATAACATCCCTAATCTACTGGAAGTTTCTATCGGCCATGCTTTAATCAGCGATGCACTGTATTTAGGCCTTGAAAACACCATTCAGCTATATCTGAAACAATTGTAGAATATATTTAGTTCAGGCCATTCCATTGGAATAAAACTGAATTTTTAATACCTTTGCGCAAATTTATTGTTAACCGTCATGAGTTTAAACATCCATTACAAAGAAGACTTTAAAAACCGCCATATTGCTCCAAATCCGGAGGATACTGCGGCGATGTTAAGCACCCTTGGTCTGGGTTCTGTTGCCGAATTGATCGAACAAACTGTTCCTCAAAAAATCAGGTTAAAACAGCCCCTTAACTTACCTGCAGCGAAGTCTGAAAAAGAATACCTGGAAAGCCTTAGACAAACGGCTTCTCTAAACAAGGTTTTCAAATCTTATATCGGACAAGGATATTATGACACCACGACTCCAGGAGTGATTCTGAGAAATGTGATGGAGAATCCAGGATGGTATACTCAATATACTCCATATCAGGCTGAAATTGCACAAGGCCGCTTACAGGCTTTACTGAATTTTCAAACTATGGTCATTGACCTGACAGGTATGGAAATTGCAAATGCTTCATTGTTAGATGAAGGTACTGCAGCTGCCGAGGCTATGTTTATGCAATTCAGTTTGCGTAAAAACCAGCAGGCAAGAAAATTCTTTGTTTCAGAATTATTATTCGCACAAACTATAGATATCTTAAAAACCCGTGCAAATCCTTTCGGAATTGAACTGGTAATCGGTGATCACCAGACATTCGGGGCTACTGAAGATTTCTTTGGTGCTATCGTTCAGTATCCTGCTGGAAACGGCCAGGTATTTAACTACGCTTCATTTGCTGAAAAAGCACATGCTAAAAACGTTAAATTAACTGTTGTAGCTGATATTTTAAGTTTAACCTTGTTAACACCTCCCGGAGAATGGGGAGCTGATATCGTTGTAGGTACTACACAACGTTTTGGTGTACCAATGGGCTTTGGTGGTCCTCATGCTGCATTTTTCGCTACTAAGGATGAATACAAACGTTCTATTCCAGGCAGAATCATCGGTGTAACAATCGATAGTCATAACAACTACGCTTTACGTATGGCGCTGCAAACAAGAGAGCAGCACATCCGCAGAGATAAAGCAACATCAAATATTTGTACTGCACAGGCTTTACTGGCTATTATGGCTGGTTTCTATGCGGTATATCATGGCCCGAAAGGTCTTAAATTAATTGCTGAAAGAACTCACGGTTTAGCGGTAGCACTTTCACAATCCATTGAGCAAATCGGCTATAAACAATTAAACGACGTTTATTTTGACACTATCCGTGTTGATTTAGGAGATTTAAAAGATTCAATCCACAAAGAATGTATTGATAACGAAATCAACCTGAACTACAACGGTACTGTAGCAACGATTGCATTAGATGAAACGACTTCTATTGCAGACATTAAATTACTGAACAAAATCTTTTCTAAAGTAAAAGGCATCTCTGCTGACAGCGTTGAGCTGGCTGAAGAAAAAAACATTGAGACCGTAATCCCTGCTGCACAACAACGTACCTCAGCTTATTTAACTCACCCGGTATTTAATTCGCATCATTCAGAACATGAAATGCTGCGTTATATTAAATCTCTGGAGGCAAAAGATCTTTCTCTTTGTCACTCTATGATTGCTTTAGGTTCATGTACCATGAAATTAAATGCAACTACAGAAATGATTCCTGTGACCTGGCCTGAATTTGGCAGGGTCCACCCATTTGCTCCGGCAGATCAGGTAGCTGGTTATTATACTGTATTTAATGAGATTGACCGCTGGTTAAGTGAAATTACTGGTTTTGCAGCAATGAGCTTACAGCCAAATGCTGGTGCTCAGGGTGAATATGCTGGCTTAATGGTTATCAGAGCTTATCATCAGGACCGTGGTGACGATCAGCGTAATATCGCTTTAATTCCTTCTTCTGCACATGGTACTAATCCTGCATCAGCAGCCATGGCCGGTATGAAGATTGTGATTGTTAAATGTGATGCAAACGGTAATATTGACGTAGCTGATTTAAAAGCAAAAGCCGAAGAGCATAAAGCAAATCTTTCATGCTTCATGGTTACTTATCCATCAACACATGGTGTATTTGAAGAAAGTATCATTGAAATCTGTGAGATTATCCATGCTAATGGCGGACAGGTTTATATGGATGGTGCAAATATGAATGCCCAGGTAGGATTAACCAGCCCTGCAAACATTGGCGCTGACGTATGTCACCTGAACTTACATAAAACATTCTGTATCCCGCACGGTGGTGGTGGTCCTGGTATGGGCCCGATCGGTGTAGCTGCTCACCTGGTTAAATATTTACCCGGACATGCTGTTGTTGATATCAACAATGAAAAATCAATTCATGCGGTATCTTCTGCGCCATGGGGTTCTGCCTCTATCCTGATCATCTCTCATGCTTATATTGCAATGATGGGTGGCGAAGGATTGAAAAATGCTACTGAATACGCAATCTTAAACGCTAATTATATGAAAGCGCGTTTAGAGCAACACTATCCGGTACTTTATTCAGGAAGCAAAGGACGTTGTGCACATGAAATGATCCTTGACTGCCGTGAATTCAAAAACTTCGGTATTGAAGTAGTTGATATTGCGAAAAGATTAATGGATTATGGTTTCCACGCACCAACAGTATCTTTCCCGGTTGCTGGTACTTTAATGGTTGAACCAACAGAAAGTGAGCCTAAACATGAGCTGGACCGTTTCTGTGATGCATTAATTGCAATCAGAAATGAGATCACCCAGGTAGAAAAAGGTACACTGGATAAAATTGATAATCCACTGAAAAATGCACCGCATACTGCTGCTAAAGTTACTGGGGACGAATGGTCACATAGCTACAGCAGACAAATTGCAGCTTTCCCGTTAGCTTATGTTGCAGAACATAAATTCTGGCCTTCGGTAGGAAGAGTGAATGATTCATTTGGTGACAGGTCATTAGTTTGTGCCTGCCCTCCAATAGAAAGTTATATGGAAGAAGAAGTGGCTTCGTAAGCATTTCTTATTCCTTTTATTGAAAAGGAGGGTCATTTTAAAAGATGACCCTCCTTTTGTTAAATATATAAATTGTCAAATATTTACTTTACGTTTCTATTTTATATCTTTATATTAATCCTTGTGATCTTTTTATAACCTTAAGCTGATGAATACTAAAATTAACCTGCTGGTAATTGATGATGATGATATCAATATCTTCATTATTAAGAAAATCGTAGAGAAAACAGGCTATGAAGCTAAAATGGTTGCAAAGACAAATGGGCTAATGGCTATTGACTATCTGAAAGAGTTGATAGAAAGTGATCAGATATTACCACATCTGATTCTGATTGACATCAATATGCCAGTTTTAAATGGCTGGGAATTTTTAGATGCTTATGAAAAATTAGGCATTCAGAATGATATAGATATGTATATGCTGTCATCTTCAGTTTATGAGAATGATATTGAGAAAGCTAAAACCTATAAAACAGTAAAAGGGTTTATTTCTAAACCCCTTTCTATTGAACGTTTGGTTGAACTTTTTGAAGGTAAAAGTTCAGGCGCTATACAATCTTAAACTGCCCCTCATCTCCTGGTTCAATAAAGCCTGTAGCTTTACTCTTACCATGATAAAAAAGACAATTCCAATGTTCTTTCACGGCCTTATGCCCAAATTCTTCTCTTAATTCCATGGACTTGCGCCCATCATAGTCATATTTCGCAATAAATTTTTTAAGCAGCTCTTCTGGTTCAGGCAAAACATCACCACCAAAAAACACCATATCTTCTCCATCATCCAGTAACCATGCCTGGTGAAAAGGAGTATGTCCGCCAGTTAAGATATGTCTGATCCCTGGCATAAAATCTCCAGTTTCATCAACAAACTGCAAAGTGGCATTCCGCTGCAGAAAATCAAAAATCTCTGTTCTGTAAGAGGAAGAAGGATTGGTAAACGCCCCCTCCCATTCTCCACGCTGAATAACATAGGTTGCATTTGGAAAGCTAAGTTCCATTCCATTATTTTCTTTATGAACCATACCACCGGCATGATCAAAATGAAGATGCGACATTAAAACATAATCAACATCATCAGGATCAAAACCAGCTTTTCTGATATTTTCATGTAAAATCAATTGTCCCCCGTTGTTACTGTATCCCAATCCGGTGTCCAATACCAATAGCTTATCTCCCAGTTTAACAAGAAAAGGATTGACATTTATAAACAGAGATCCCGGTCTGTCTTTAGGGTTATCTGTCTGAGGATTAAAGGGAACAAATTTTTTGTCGGCTGCTACAGAATAAGAACCTTCATATAAAGTGAAAACTTGCAATGGCGTAGGTATTAGTCAAAAGAATAATTAATGATATATTTACAATCTGCTGCAAAGATAGGTAACCTGCTTGAAATACCTTCATGTTAACGTCATTACCGCTCTTGAAAGGGGCTTTGCAGCTAAAACAAAACAAAAATCAAAAAAACTAAATGAAGAAAAGATGGGTGCAAGCCGTAAAAGGTAAGACAGAAATAACAGATTCGCTTGCACAGCAATTAAATATAGACCTCAGTTTAGCGGAAATCTTAGTCCAGAGAGGGATTACTTCTTTTCAGGAAGCCAAAGATTTCTTTCGTCCGCAACTAACTCAGTTATATGATCCTTTTTTAATGAAGGATATGGATAAAGCTATAGCCAGGATTGATCTTGCATTAGCCGCCGGCGAGCATATCATGATTTATGGCGATTACGATGTGGACGGAACTACTTCAGTAGCACTTGCCTATAGTTTCTTCGGCCAGTTTACAAAAAACATAGAATACTATATTCCTGACAGACATAAAGAAGGATATGGGATTTCTACTGCAGGTATTGATCATGCAAAAGCTCAGGGGATTACGCTGATTATAGCTTTAGACTGTGGCATTAAATCAAATGATAAGATTGATTATGCCAATACGTTAAATATAGATTTTATCATTTGTGATCACCATTTACCTGGCGATGAACTACCCGCAGCAGCAGCTATACTTGATCCGAAACGCTTAGACTGTTCTTATCCTTTTAAAGAACTTGCAGGTTGCGGAATAGGCTTTAAACTGGCTCAGGCCTACTGTCAGACGCATCACCTGCCGGCAGAAAATTACGAACGATATCTGGATTTAGTCATGGTTTCTATTGCTGCAGATATTGTACCTATAGTAGATGAAAACCGTACCCTTGCCTATTTTGGACTGATCAAATTAAATACAAATCCCTGTACAGGATTGAAAGCTTTAATGGATAGCTGTGGTAAGAACAAGGATTTTACAATTACTGATGTCGTTTTCACCTTAGCCCCGCGCATTAACGCTGCAGGCCGTATGGATCATGGCAATCAGGCTGTTAAAATGCTGTTATGTACAGCGGATACCCTTGCAGCAGAACAAAGTCTTTTTATTAACCTGCAAAATACAGACCGTAAAACATCTGATCAGAGTATCACCGCAGAGGCATTGGCATTAATTGATGAGTCTGAGATTCTGATCAATAAAAAAACCACAGTCGTTTATAATGACCATTGGAACAAAGGTGTAATTGGTATCGTTGCCTCCCGTTTAACAGAGAAGTATTACAGACCAACAATCGTATTAACACTTTCTAACGGAATGCTGACAGGATCGGCCCGTTCGGTACCCGGTTATGATCTGTATGAAGCCTTATTAAGCTGTGCAGATTTACTAGAGCAATTTGGCGGACATAAGTTTGCCGCGGGTATGACTATCAAACCTGAAAATATTGAAGCTTTTGCCGACCGCTTTGAAAATATAGTAGCCGCAACCATAACAGAAAATTTACTTTGTCCGGAAATTTTAATTGACAATGAAATTTTATTGACGCAGATAGATGGCAAATTTCAGCGTATTCTTGCCCAAATGGCGCCTTTCGGGCCGATGAATCCTGCACCGGTATTTGTCAGTCATGATGTATATTATACAGGAAGACCTTATATTGTAGGTACAAAACATTTAAAGTTGAGTATTAAACAACAAAATTCCCCTATTTTTGAAACCATTGGATTCGGAATGGCAGAATTTGAACAACTATTACAACCTGATCAACCTTTCTCTATTTGCTATACGATAGAAGAAAATGTGTGGAAGGAACAGAAACGTTTACAACTGAATATTAAAGCAATAGAGATTAATAACCAATCATATAAATGATATTAAGAGCTGATAATCTTATAAAAAAGTACAAACAGCGGACTGTCGTTAATGACGTTTCGTTTAATGTGAGCCAGGGTGAAATCGTGGGTCTGTTAGGACCTAACGGAGCGGGAAAGACAACTTCCTTTTATATGATTGTGGGATTGATCAAGCCTAATGAAGGTAATATTTACCTGGGTGATGAGGATATTACCAAAGATGCCATGTACCGCAGGGCACAAAAAGGAATTGGGTATTTAGCACAGGAAGCTTCTGTTTTCAGAAAACTATCTGTTGAAGACAACATTCTCTCTATTCTGGAGATGACCTCCATGACCAGGGTAGAACGGGAAGAAAAACTAGAAGAATTAATTGATGAATTCAGTCTTCATAAAGTAAGAAGAAACCGGGGGGACCTTTTATCAGGAGGGGAACGCCGGAGGACAGAAATTGCCAGGGCACTGGCTGCAAGTCCTAATTTCATTTTACTGGATGAACCATTTGCAGGGGTAGATCCTATTGCTGTAGAAGAGATCCAGACTATTGTAGCAAAACTCAGAAACAAAAATATAGGTATCCTGATTACCGACCACAATGTTCAGGAAACACTTTCCATTACTGACAGAGCTTATTTATTATTTGAAGGCAAAATACTGGAGTCTGGTACTCCGGAAGTTCTTGCCGCTAATGAAATGGTAAGAAAAGTCTATTTAGGTTCCAATTTCGTACTTCGCAGTAAAAACTTATAAGCTAATAACATGGCAATTGTAAATTCTATTTTTACCTGGTATATGAAAAAGCGTGTCCATCAGATAGAGCTTTTCATGAAATATCCTATAGATGTCCAGGAAGAATGGTTCCATAACCTGATTTCGTCCGCTGAAAATACAGAGTGGGGAAAAAAATATGATTATAAGTCTATTGAAAACCTGGAACAGTTTAAACAGCGTGTTCCGTTACAAAACTACGATTCTTTAAAACCGTATATCGAGCGGATGCTTCAGGGTGAACAAAATATTCTCTGGCCATCTGAGATTAAATGGTTTGCTAAATCATCCGGAACAACCAGTGACCGGAGTAAATTTATCCCTGTCTCTCCCGAAGCATTGGAAGAATGCCATTTCAAAGGCGGAAAAGACATGATTTCCATCTTCTGTAATAACAAACCATCTAACCAGATCCTGACAGGAAAAGCATTGGTATTAGGAGGCAGTCATCAGATAAATCAGTTAAACGAAGATTCTTTTTACGGTGATCTTTCTGCTGTACTGATCAAAAACCTTCCAATGTGGGCCGAGTATTACAGGACACCGGATATTTCAATTGCCCTGATGGATGATTACGAACAAAAGATGGATAGAATGGCAGAAGCCACCATTAAAGAGAATGTAACCAATATATCAGGTGTACCTACATGGACAATCGTTCTGGCCAAGAAAGTTCTGGAAATTACCGGAAAGAAAAATCTGCTGGAAGTATGGCCTAATCTGGAACTTTATTTCCATGGAGCAGTTAATTTCAGCCCATACAGAGCGCAGTTTAAAGAATTGATCCCAAGGAATGATATGTATTATCTGGAAACATATAATGCTTCTGAAGGCTTCTTTGGTATTCAGGATCAGGTAAATTCGGAGGAGATGCTGTTAATGCTTGATTATGGTATCTATTATGAGTTTTTACCCTTAGAACAGCTTTGTGATGATAACCCGGTCACACTTAGTCTGGGTGAAGTAGAATTGTATAAAAACTATGCAATTATCATTTCTACCAATGCGGGTTTATGGCGCTATATTATTGGTGATACTGTTCAGTTTACCTCTCTGTCTCCTTTCAGAATCAAAATTACCGGCCGTACCAAACATTTTATCAATGCTTTTGGTGAGGAAGTAATTATTGATAATGCTGAACAGGCGATCAGTAAAGCATGCAGGGAAACCGGCGCCGCTTTCAAAGATTATACAGCCTGCCCTATTTATTTCAAAGGAAATGACGCAGGCGGACATGAATGGATTATAGAATTTGATCAGCAGCCTGATAACTTTGAGAAATTCGTAGATATCCTGGATCAGACACTCCGGGAAATTAATTCGGATTATGATGCCAAACGTTTTAATAATATGGCCCTTTGCAGACCTAAAGTCCACAATGCACCAAAAGATACTTTTTATAACTGGCTGAAATCAAAAGGTAAGTTAGGCGGACAGCATAAAGTCCCAAGACTGGCTAATGAAAGAAAGTATGTGGATGAAATTTTACCCTTATTAAGCGCTTAAGGAAAAGGTTGCATAGAGCCACAAGAGCATTTCCTGGAGTCAGTTAATCCGAACAACTGTAAATAGTGCTGATAATAACCAGCCCTGTTTTTCATTGCAGGTAACGCATCACCATGATTGCATTCGATTGCCCCATTGACAATATTGGTTACCATACCAAATCCGGCAGTCCAGCCCTTCGCCTGATCGGCGGCTGAGGGTTTCCATTTCCCAATAATTACATCATGTGCTGAGGGCTTAGTCCCCTGTGGGGTCATCCAGAAATAAATAGCCGTTTCGAAAGCAATCACGGGATCTTTAAGGATCAGGTCAGGATCAGCAAGTAATTTATTTTTGTCCCCGAAAATACAGTCTGAGGCAAAACCATAATTCCCATTATAACTCAGCTGAAGCGGCCCGCGGCCATAATATCTCTTACCTGCTATGGCAGGATAAAATACATTGGCAGCCACATAAGTATTCGTAGTATCCAATTCCCGTTTGAGCATTAAGCCATCATTGAAACGCCCATCCTGTCCATCCCTTGTTTCATGGGCAGCTTGTGCAAAAAAGGCTGCAAGCTCTCTCTGATTAATTTTCTGATCGCTGTGATTACAGAACAAACCGTAATCAATTATAGTACTGGTATATTCTTTTTGCTGCGCCCAGGGCTCATTCCAGTCCTTATCCTGACGAACAACAACTTGTTTTCCTGTATGTTTATCAAATCTGGTGATCTTATAAATAAACGGGCCTCTTTTCTCTATCTGAATTTTTATCTGTGCTAAATTCTGAACAGCCTGTACTAAAGAATTGTAGCTATAAAACTTATTTCTCAAAGGAAAAAGCTTATTAAAAACTATAGGAGAAAGCAATGAAGAAAATGAAACAGGAACTGCTTTGTGAATAGAATTGTTTAATTTGAATGCGGCACTTACAGGAAGCCCGGCACACAAACAGATTAAAAAAACAACAATAAGTTTAACGCTTTTTTGTTTCATCATATTCTTTCAGATTTGAACATGCATAGTTAAATACTATGCGGGTTCTTACACCTGAGAGAACAAAAATTTAATAAATCCCAGGCAAAGTCTAATTATACTCATAATTTATAAAAATGAATAATATTTATACATAAACATACACGGAGCAGTCATTATAAATGACCTATTATTATAGTCATCCAGAGGTTTATCCGGAAGACAAATGGTTTTAGTTCTATAGCTAATCAACATCATATTTATAAAACAACATTTTATACAACAATCAAACCAGTTTTTTGTTTAATACATAATATTATTCTCAAAACTATTTTCCTGGCCAGGCTGAAAACAGATAAAAGGGGTTCTATTATGAAAGAAAACAGATTCTGAAACAAAACTGATGACAAATATTAATACCCCGGACAATATTATTCCCGATAATGATGAGATAAGGTTAAAGAAACTTTATCAATATGAAATTCTGGACACCCATTCTGAAACGGATTTTGATACTATTGCTTTAATGGCGGCCGAAATATTTGGCACAAAGAAAGCTTTTGTAACTTTTGTTGACAAAGGACATGTTTTTGTCAAAGCAAGCAGCAGCAGAATTGAAGCAGACCATATATCAAGGGCTTATGGTCTCTGCTCCCTTAGTATTATGGAAGATGACTTAACAATATTCTATGATACGCATGAGTTTCCTGAATTAATGAAAAATCCATATATCGCAAGGGACGGTGGTGTAAGGTTTTATGCTGCAGCCCAGATCAGAACTGCTGACGGATTTGCGCTGGGGACAGTATGCGTACTTGATGCAGAACCCCGGACAACGGTTACAGAGCATCAGTCAAAAATGCTGCTGCTACTTTCCAAAATGGTTATGGAAAAGCTGGAAACACGGATGATCAATAGGAAAATAGTGAGAGCTTATGACGATCGGCTACATCGCCTTGCACATGATATGAAAAACCCGGTAACTTCGATTTCCCTATATGCACAATTGCTGAGCAGCAGAGAAATGACTAGCGAGAAAGTGTTTTCTATGGCAGCTAAGATCGAAAACTCTTCTAAAGGGATAGAAAAGAAACTAAACAACCTGCTGACAGATGCCAGGAGCGAGAACGCTGCGCTGGAATTAGTTCATGAACCAGTAATTATTACGAATCTGCTTTTACAGATGCAGCAGGCATTTGAACTTTCATTAGCCGCAAAAAAACAAACCCTTATAATCAACAATGATTTATCTGTTTTAATCTATGCAGATAAGGAACGTATTCTTGATGTATTGGACAACCTGTTAAGCAATGCAATGAAATATTCTTATGAAGGTGCCACAATTACAGTTAATACTTCGCTGGTAGAAGATGAACTGATTATTGAATTCAAAGATGAAGGATTGGGCCTGAGTGAAGAAGATAAGAAAAAACTCTTTTTTAAGTTTGCCAAGCTAAGTGCGATTCCCACTGCACATGAAAAATCTTATGGACTGGGTCTTTTCATCATTAAAATGCTTGTAGAAAGTCATAAAGGCAGATTATGGGCAGAAAGTGAGGGTAAGAATCTTGGAAGCTCCTTTTTCATCTCCCTGCCCGTATTTACACAATAGTTTTTACAGGATTCCGGCCATATAAGGATCTGTGATAGACTCTTCACCAGTTTCCACATGTCCGGCGTATTGTCTGCTATAGGTGTTATTTCCGGCAAATACAGTAAAATCATACCAGCCCGAATAGTTTTTAAGATTTAAAACTACTTGTTCTTTACTTCCCGGTTTCAACTGAATTTTACGGGCTGGTTCAGAGGCAGCATATACACCTTGTTTAATTTGTACATCTAAAGGTTTTGTACCTTTATTTTCCAGCAGGATGATTACATTGCCACTAAGTTTCTCTTTCAATAATCCCGATTTCTCTTCCATACAGGAGACACTAAATTCAGGGTCATTTTTATTGCCCTTAAAATGTCTGAAAAATCCATTAGGCCCTCTTAAAAGCAAATCATAGC
The DNA here is from genome assembly GCF_014200605.1 of Pedobacter cryoconitis. GTDB lineage: Bacteria > Bacteroidota > Bacteroidia > Sphingobacteriales > Sphingobacteriaceae > Pedobacter > Pedobacter cryoconitis_B. The sequence continues at coordinate 70,970 of NZ_JACHCE010000003.1, forward strand.
TTTCAGTTTTGAATTTATTCAGTTCAAGCTGGTGGCTCACCTGATCCCCTGCATTTACCGCATAATCCCAATTTTTACCTGCTACTTCTGCATATGGATTTAAGGAAGTTACATTAAATGCAGCACCGACAGGTTCCAGTAATTGTCCAAAACCTGTTTTTCCGGATTCAAACCTTAATTCTACTGCCGTTTTATCTGAGTTCAGGTTGGCTTCTGCATACAACCGGTAGGGCAAAGCACAAGCCTTTCTTGTTCCTTTTTCCTGTACCGGCATAGCCACAGGAGATGCAGATGCAAATGGTAAATGATTATTGATTGCCGCTATTTCTGCTGGAGTTAATGCATCTGGTGTGACTTGTGCAGGTTTATTCTTCGCATTTTGTATACTGGTAACCACTTCATCTTTTTGCAATGATTTAGGGTTAACTATTTTTTCTCCATTATAAGGTCTGAATACAGAAGTCAGGTCGCCGCAAACCGCTCTTCTCCAATCGCTGATCTGATGGCTCCTGATTTTTTTACCCATCTTTTTACTAAGGAATTTTTCTAAAAATTGCTGTGAAGAAGTATGATCAAATACCTGTGAATTCACATAGCCCCCTTTACTCCATGGTGAAGCAATCAGCATAGGTACACGATATCCTAATCCTATAGGGCTTCCTTTTTTAGATTCCCATTCCACGTCAATATTCATTTTGGAAGAAACTTTTCCTGTATCCTGATCATTAGGGTTAGGCGCAACAAATGGTGGAATATGATCGAAGTAACCATCATTTTCATCATAGGTCAGCACAAAGATTGTCTTTTTCCAGACTTCAGGGTTCTTAGTCAGAATATCAATTGCCTCTGAGACGTACCATGTTCCATACAATGGAGAACTGGTATGGTCAGAGAAACGCTGAGGCGCAACCAGCCACGAAACAGTTGGTAATTTACCCTGATCAACATCAGTCCTGAACTGGTGAAAAATATCATTTTTGGGAATCTCTACAGTTTCCTTAACTCCCAGATCATTGGTATAGGTAAAAGGTTCCAGTTCCAGATAATCACCAGGTATATTGATGTTTGTAGCAAATGCCTTATCAATCAGATTCTTCTCCTTTTGACTTAGCTTATTGTATTTTGCGGTTACCTGTTCGGCTGTTAATATTTCTTTTTTATTGGTCCGGTCTCCATTCTTACGGAAATAAGCAGATAATTTAACATTGTAGCGTTTGATGTATTCCAGCGCATTATCCCCATAATTATCAACCCAGTCACCTACTCTTTTGTCCTGTAAATTGGCAGTCCAAAGTTCATTCTGATAAACCTTCCAGGATACATGATGATCTTCCAGCAGTTCAGGAAAAGTATCCCAGTCTACGAAAGTATTGGAATGTGATTCTGCCTGTGAGTTATCTACAGCAGCAATAGCTTTCCCATTTTGCTCAGGACGGATAGTTCCGGTCCAAAAAAACAATCTGTTTGGCGTTGTACCAGTTAATGAAGAACAGAAACTATGGTCACATATCGTAAAAGCATCTGCTAAAGCATAATAGAAAGGAATATCAGTACGCTCATAGTGACCCAAAGTCATTAAACTCTTAACTGGGACCCATTTATCGTACTTCCCTTTATTGCGTGCAGCAACCTGATCATTCCAGGAATGAGGTAATCCTCCCTGCCAGGTAATTTTGGTCTTATTAATATCAATATGGAATGGAGCAAAGGTATTTCCCGAAGCATCCTGCTGCAGCCATACTTTATTTTTATTAGGCAAAATAGCCGCACGGGGATCATTAAACCCGCGTACACCGCTCAATTTACCAAACATATGATCAAAAGAACGGTTCTCCTGCATCAGGAATACCACATGCTCTGCATCATAAAAAGTAGTTCCCGGATCAGCTTCAATTGCCATTGCCTTTTGTATAGACATCGGAATTACATTGGCTAAACCCGCTGCACCAGAAAACATTGCTGCTTTCTTCAAAAAATCTCTTCTGGAATTCATTATTGTTAATCAAATTATGTGTGTCACTCTTACCCGAAACGCATTTAGGTATTTTTATAATATTATAAATAATAGCTAAAATTAATACGTCTGTAACAAAGATATTGCCCGCATAATTCTTAATTGTAAAGCCTTTGTTAAGCAATAAGAATCAGTTATAAATTTCATTTTAAGACTGATTTCGGTTTGAATTTTAAATGAAATAATTATCTTGGTGCATTAATAGAGATACAACTAAAAGATAATATGGAATTACAAACGTTAATCAGCTCGATGCTGACTAAAAGAAGAACAAGAGTAACAGTTTTCACTATCCTCTTATCTATATATATGATTTATAAGTTCGGCTACTCAGTCGGAGAGTTTTTCTACTCTATTACAAATTAATTAAAACGGGCCTTTCTTTAGCCGAAAAGCCCATTTTTAATTTAAACTTCTGCCAGATATTTATGTACAAAACTTATAGCCATTGAACCTTCACCCACTGCTGAAGCAACTCTGTTCATTGCTCCGGAACGGACATCGCCTGCAGCAAAAATACCAGCACAACTGGTCTCCAATAAAAAAGGATCTCTTTTCAACTTCCATGTTTTATTGAAACCCTCGTAGCTTCTCAATTCACGGCCCGTTTCAATAAAGCCTTTTTCATCTTTCAGAATATCCAGTTTCAACCAGTCTGTATAAGGTTTTGCCCCTATAAAAATATAAAGTGCAGTCGCATCTTTTTCCGTTGTTTCTTTTGTTTTAACATTAATCAGCACCAGTTTTTCCAGACAGTTATCTCCCTTCGCTTCTATCACCTCTGTATTTCCTAAAACATGAATATTAGGAGTATGACCAATCTGATCAATCAGATAAGAAGACATCGTCGGGGTTAAATCATCTTTACGGATGACAATACTTACATCACACGCAAACTTAGAAAGGTACATTGCCGCCTGACCAGCAGAGTTGCCCCCGCCTATTATATAAACACTTTTACCTTTGCAGGCAGCAGCTTCTGTTGTTGCCGCACCATAATAAATACCTGCACCAGTTAGCTCTGAAACTCCCTTTACTTCCAGTTTCCGGTAGTCCACACCTGTGGTGATGATCACCGAACGGCTGATAATTTCAGGTCCGTCTTCCAGTATAATAGTTTTATAGCCATCTTTCTGTTTAATATCACTAACGGATTGAGGCGATAAAAATCCGGCACCTAAACGTACGGCCTGGCTGATTGCCCTTCTGGTCAGATCTGCTCCGCTTAATCCGGATGGGAAACCCAGATAATTTTCTATTCTTGAACTTGTCCCTGCCTGTCCGCCAGGCGCTTTACGCTCAATCATTAATGTTTTTAACCCTTCGGAAGCCCCATATACTGCTGCCGCCAGTCCGGCCGGGCCAGCACCAATAATCACCACATCATAAATATCATGGATGACTTCTGGGTTCTTACCTATTTTAGAAGCGATTTCCTTAATAGATGGTTTGGTTAAAAATGTCCCATCATCCATTAATACGATTGGCAAATCATCATTGGACAGCTTATTGAGTGTTAATAAAGCAGCTGCATCAGAATTTGTCCTTATATCCATCCAGCGATATGGGATCAAATTGCTCGCTAAATAATCTTTAACCACATGTGATAAAGGGGAAAACTGGAAGCCCACAACCCTTATCCCTTTAAACTCCGGAATATAATCCCCCTGCCAGTCATCCAGCAGATCATTGATTACGGGATATAGTTTGTCTTCTGGCGGGTCCCAGGGTTTAATGAGATAATAATCCAGTTTTACCTCATTGATAGCCTTAATTGCGGCCTCAGTGTCAGAATAAGCAGTCAGCAAGACACGTTTAGCATCCGGATAAATCAGCATTGCTTTTTCCAGGAATTCAACCCCCTCCATTTCAGGCATCCTCTGGTCACATAAAAACAAGGCAACTACATCAGCGCTGTTTTTCAGCTCTGTCAGCATATCCAGGGCCTCCCGGGCAGAAGTTGTACTTAATATTTTATATTCTTTACTATATTTTATTTTCAGGTCACGGCTGATAGAGCGCAAGACCTGCGGATCATCATCTATAGAAAAAATTATGGGTAGGTTCATTTTTTATAATTGTTTAAAATTTATTTAACAGCAGGATACTGCCGTTAATTCTCCAATGGAAAACATACCGTAAATTCCGTACGGCCCGGGACAGATTTAACTTTAACATTTCCATTATGCTGATGGATGATTCTTTGCACTACTTCAAGCCCCATTCCTGTGCCTTTTCCCATTGGTTTAGTGGTAAAAAAAGGATCGAATATACTAGACAGCACATCTGCCGGAATCCCCGGCCCGTCATCAATAATTGAAACATTCACAAATTCTCTGTCCTTTTCAGTTTTCAGGGTTAAAGTACCCTTAAGATTAGGTTCCATTGCATCTATAGCATTATCAATCAGATTAGTCCATACCTGATTAAGTTCACCAATCATTCCTTTGACCTGTGGAAGTGTTTCATCATAATCTTCCACTACTGTAATATTTCCTTTTTTGATTTTATAACCCAGCATGGTTAGTGTGTTACGGATACCAATATGAATATCTGCATATTCTTTTTCCATTCCTCTATCCATATGCGTGAATGTTTTCACAGAATTAACCAGATCGGCGATTCTTTTAGAAGATTCCTGAATATCTTCTACCATACGTTCTGTGACCAGTAAATTACTGATCCAGTTAAAAACAGGAGATAAATATTCTGCAATTGGTTCCGCACAGGCTTCCAGATCAGCAACACTGAAATTAAAGTCAACAAAATTCTCTGCAATAGTATAACTATTCTCTACATTCTTCTCTTCGAACCAGTCAGCAATCTCATCTTCGAGTACCATACGTTGTTTCAGAGATAAAAGAGGCTGTTCTTTTACACCTATGATCCTAAACAGTACTTCATTTAATTTGTCTATCTGCTCTTCTTTAATGGTAATGCCCACCACTTTCTTAAATACCTGCGGTCCCAGTCTTAAATGCTCTTTCAGCGAAATAGAATCACGAACAATTGCCGAGGCAGGATTATTTAACTCATGGGCCAGTCCGGCACTCAGTTTACCCAAAGCCATCATTTTTTCATTCTGCTGCTGCATTGCTGTAAATTCCCTGACCCGGTTATTCATCACATGCACAAGAGACTGTGTAAGCTCGAAATGATCTTTAATCATTTCCTGCATTTTTTCTGTCCGGAAGCTCAGTAACTGAACCTCACCAATTGCCTGTGCATAGCCCCCGGAAATTTTCCCTCTGGAATAAGGCAGGTATCCTGAAATATCTCCTTTTGTAAACATGACAAATTCCCGTTTTGATCCGTTCTGGAACATATGAAGGCTCAGTTTACCTTCGACAAGTACATGCGGCCCTTTGATCGGATCGCCTGGTTCAGTGAGATATTCACCATCACCGAGCCGCTGGTCATCACTATGATCAATGAACCATTGTAACTGACCATCAGGAACATTACTAAAAACCTCAAGCGACTTAAGCCATAAAACAGTTACGATATGCATGGTATAAATTTAGCTAAATTTAGTTTCAGATTATATGCCTTTAAAATTTATAAATCGGTTGTTTACCAAAGCTTAACATTGGGATAATTTGATATTAATAAACAAAGTTTAGTATTGCTAAACAAAAGATAAGCTTTATGAGTCTTATAAAACTAGCAGTATTACGCGCCAAAGTTGCCACATTACCTTATGCTGTAATCTCGATACTCGCTGCGCTTTCTGCATTTGGGACCTATACGGCAATGTATTCTTTCCGTAAGGCTTTTGCAGCCGGTACCTTCACAGACCATCAGTATCTGCACGTTGATTATAAAGTATGGCTGGTAATTGCCCAGGTTTTAGGCTATATGTTAAGTAAATTTTACGGTATCCGTTTTATTTCTGAAATCAAAGGCAATAACAGGGGGAAAAGTATTCTGATCCTGATTGGCATCTCCTGGCTGGCATTACTTGGATTCGCCCTGGTACCTGCTCCCTGGAATATTGTATTCCTGTTTATCAATGGTTTTCCGTTAGGCATGATCTGGGGATTGGTATTCGGGTATTTAGAAGGCCGGAAATCTACAGAATTTATGGCAGCGGTTATGTCTATCAGTTTAATCTTTGCTTCTGGTTTTGTAAAAACTGTTGGCCGTACTTTACTGACCGTATTTCATGTGAATGAATATCATATGCCTTTTTTAACAGGGGCGATATTTGTAATCCCGCTTTTATTCTTTGTATTTTGCTTAGAGCTGATGCCCCCCCCTACTGCAGAAGATAAAAAATTAAGAGTAGAACGTACCCCGATGAATGCCCGGGAGAGAAGAGATTTCCTGATCCGTTTTTTGCCAGGCATTATTCTGACCTTAATTATTTATGTGCTGCTAACGATTATGCGTGATGTGCGGGACAACTTTGAAGTAGAAATCTGGGCTGATCTTGGTGTAAAGAGCAATAGTATTTATACACATATCGATTTATTTATTTCCATTATTGTTCTGGTAGGAATGAGTTTACTCATCCTGATCAGAAAAAATCTTAAAGCATTCAGTATTATTCACCTGTTTATTATTGGCGGATGTTTACTGGTTGGAATATCAACCTATCTTTTTGATCATAAAATGATTAGTCCTATTGCATGGATGACTATGGCAGGACTAGGTCTTTACCTTGCTTATGTACCCTATAATGCTATATTTTTTGAAAGGATGATCGCCTCTTTCAATTACCGGAGCAATGCTGGTTTTATTATGTATGTAGCCGACGCTGCCGGTTATTTAGCAAGTGTCAGTATTTTAGTAGTGAAAGAATTGGGCAAACCCAATATTAGCTGGGGCAATTTTTTCAGAGAAGGTATTATGCTCGTTGCTGTAATAGGTGGAATCAGCGCTGTACTGTCACTTATTTATTTTTTACAAACTGCTCAGAGGAACCGCAAAAAAGAAAAAAAAACTGAAGAACAAAAACTGGAAGAGCAGCAATTTAATATCGTATCATTATGAAGAACGCAATAGTAATTGGCGCAGGCATTGTAGGTTTGGCTACTGCCCGTGCATTAGCAATAAGAGGTTATCAGGTAACAATTATTGAAAGGAATGAGCGCGCCGTTGGTGCATCTATACGTAATTTTGGTATGGTATGGCCTATTGGACAAGCTACAGGCCCCATGTTTGACCGGGCCATGTTATCCCGTAGTATCTGGAAAGAGATCTGTACAGAGGCTAAAATATGGCATGAAGAGGTAGGCTCTTTACATATCGCATACCATGCAGATGAGTTACAGGTCATGAGCGAATATGCAGACATTAACCATCAGCATCGCAATTGCAGCTTATTAACTCCTGAACAAGCTTTAGCAAAGTCACCTGCTATTAATGTAAATGGCTTAAAAGGCGCTTTATGGAGTGGTGATGAAATGATCATAGAGTCGAGGGTTGCCGTTGGACAGGTAGCTGCTTACCTGGCAGAAAAATATGGTGTAATTTTTCATTGGAACACAGCGATCAGCCGTATAGCGCATCCCAAAGTAAGTTCGGGAAATCAAAGCTGGGAAGCAGACGAAATTTTTGTTTGCAGCGGAGCCGATTTTGAGACTCTTTATCCAGAATTATTTGCTGCTACAGCTATCACTAAATGTAAATTACAAATGATGCGTTTGGTTACTCAACCGGATGAATGGCGCATCGGACCGTCTTTATGCGGTGGCTTATCCATGATTCATTACCCTGGTTTCCAGGCGGCAGCTTCTTTACCTGCATTAAAGAAAAGATATGACGAGCAATATGCCACACAGCTTAACTGGGGTATCCACGTCATGGTTTCTCAAAATGGAAGCGGTGAGCTGACTATTGGAGATTCTCATGAATATGGTTTGGTTCATGATCCTTTTGATAAAGAGTTTATCAATACCATGATCCTGGAATACCTGCATACTTTTGCCGATTTTAAAGATTGGAAAATGCTGCAATCATGGCATGGCATTTATCCTAAGATGACTAACGGTGCAACAGAATTCATCGCAGAAGCAACACCGGGAGTAACGGTCATCAATGGTTTAGGTGGTAATGGTATGACTTTGTCTTTTGGATTATGCGAGCAGTATATTGCTTCAAGAACTTAATAATTCTCCGCATTATTGAGATAGTTTACAACAGAAAAGGGCAGCTCAGGCTGCCCTTTTTCTATTATTTTATCTGGATTGTCTCATATCAACAATCCTGTTGTCATCATTGTATCTTAAGAAGGTAACCTCATTCTTGTTTTTTCTAAAACTGTAATTCGCAGTGATCCACTTATAGATGGAAGCTATATCTTTAGGACTACCAGGTGCAATAGGCTCATTCAAATCTTCATTGGTCCGGTAACTCACCTGATACAGATAGTCCTGAACTGCAAAAACAATTGTCTGTTTATCAGGAGATAATAATAATATCTGCCCCTGAATTCTTTCGTCAGGATGCTGTCTTTTAAGCAGGTAAACTTTAGATGTTACATTCGTTATAAAGAAATCATTGTTTACCAGGTAACCGGTTGCACCAACTCTTTCTACACCTCTGCTGAATTTCCGGTCGTCTTTACCATTAGAAGGACGATATAAACTAATTACCTCCAGTTTACCAGAATTGGTTGCAATTAGAAACGGACGTGGAACCAAACCAGAGCTATCAGCCAGCTGAACCAGTAAACATGTTTTCTGATTATTGGTAAACTGGGCAGATACAAATTTATACGCCGCTTTAGCAGTATCAGATTTCTCTGTTTGAATACGCACAGTAGTATCCCTGAATTTTACTGTAAGATAATCTTTCTGTCCTTGTTCATTGACCCTGACAACAGAAAGAGAATCTGATGCGTCCTTAGGAAAATCATTAAAGACTTCATTTTTAGTTAAAATTCCGGGAATATAGTTTTTAACTTTTTTTTCCTGCTGATTACATCCGGCAGCAAGAATAATTAAAGCAACGGCAAATAAAGGTAATTTCATAATTGACTGGTCAGGTTTTTTTTACAAATATGAGATAAATCCTTTAATACTAACTTAAATTTCACATCTCATCTGCGTGAAAAGTTTAGCAAATCCAGCTTTTTCGTAAGCTTTAACCGCAACAGCATTAGCTGAATAGACTTCCAGTCTCAGTTCTGTAATACCCTGTGCTTTAGACCATGCCGATAAATCATGAAGAATAGCCTTATTCACACCTCTTCCACGATGTAGTGGCGTAACATACATAAACCCCAGATAAGCATACCTGTCATATTTCATATAGGGACTCGCATTTTCTATGCGTGCATATCCTGATCCAACAACTTCATTTCCTGATAAAGCAACCAGCAATTGAATATGATCGGCTTTGATCATTTCAGGGATATTGTAATAATGTACATCCGAGTCTTTTAATTTGGGATTAAAAGGACGTTCCGCTTCAACTATACCCTGTTCAAATTCCAATAATATATCCAGATCACTGCGCGTCGCTTTTCTAATTGTAATTTGTTCCATGTTTAATGATATTCAGAATTTCAAAACTAATAAAATATCAGTTGAAGGGTTTTAATCAACCGCCTTTTTCTTTTTCTCTATATTAGGCAGGAATCCTGTAATCACACCAATCAGTGGTAAGAAAGCACAAACCTTGAATACATATTCAATACTGGTATAATCGGCAAGTTTACCCAGAACAGCAGATCCTACCCCGCCCATACCAAAAGCGAACCCAAAGAATAAGCCTGCAATCATACCTACCTTTCCAGGAATAAGTTCAGTCGCATAAACCAGGATCGCGGAAAAAGCAGAAGAGATAATTACGCCAATGATTACAGCCAGCACACCTGTTAAAAATAACCCGGTATAAGGAAGCAATAAGGTAAATGGGGCAACGCCTAAAATAGAGATCCAGATAATATATTTTCTGCCAAAACGGTCACCCAATGGCCCGCCTATCATAGTTCCCGCAGCTACTGCCGCTAAAAATGCGAATAAATAAAGTTGCGACTGCTGAACAGAGATATGAAATTTATCAATCAGATAGAAAGTAAAATAACTGGTCATACTGGCCATATAGAAGTACTTAGAAAAGGTCAGTATCAGTAGAATTACAATAGAGCTAACTACTCTTGCTTTTGACAGGTTATGCTTTACTTCATCTAAAGCCGGAGCCTTTCCTTTAATTCTAAGGTCCAGATGATCTTTATACCATTTACCAATTTGTATTAAGATCAGGATACCTGCGACAGCTGCTATTCCAAACCAGATAATATAAAATTGCCCGTAAGGAATAACAATTAATGCGGCCAGTAAGGGGCCAATGGCACTCCCCGCATTACCTCCAAGCTGAAATATAGATTGAGCCAGTCCTTTTTTACCTCCCGAAGCAAGGTGAGCAACCCTTGAGGCCTCAGGATGAAATATCGAAGATCCTATTCCAATAAAACCAACTGAAACCAGGATTGCTGCAAAGCTGGATGCCATAGCAACGAAGATCAAACCGATGAGTGTAAACCCCATTCCAACCGCCAGAGAATAAGGCTTTGGTTTTTTATCAGAATAGTGCCCTACAAAAGGCTGTAAAAGTGAAGCTGTCAGCTGATAAGTCAGTGTGATCAATCCAATCTGAGAAAATGAGAGATTAAATTCAGTCTTAAAAAGTGGATAAACAGACGGAATTACCGCTTGTAGCATATCGTTTAATAAATGCGTGAAGCTGATTGTAAAAAGGATCGGGTAAATCGTTTTCTGAACGATGTCCTTTTTTGTAGCGGGATCAAGTGTAGCTGTATTGGTTTCCATAAATTAGATCAGTTCATCTTTGCGATGATTTATTATTGAGAAATATGTCCTATTATTTTTGCGGAGTTATTCCATGCCTTTTTTGCATCTCCGGCTTCAATACTTTTAACAAGCTGTTTGTGCTGATGACTGGTTTCTTTAAATATTTTAGTGTCTTTATAGACTTCCAGAAACCAGTTTCTCATGTGAATTGCGACCGATTTATACAGATCGATCAGGATTTCATTTCCTGAGGCTTCTGCAATAGAAATGTGAAACTGGATATCCGCATCAATACATTCTTCAAGCAGCTCATTTTTCGCGGCTTTATCACGCTTTTTTAACCAGTCATATATTTTTACCACATCAGCTTTGGTTCTGTTTAATGCTGCCTTTTCTGCAATTTTCATTTCGAGCAATTGCCTTACTTCGTCCAGGTCTTCCCAATCTGCACGCTTTAAACGTTGGGATAAAGGTTCTTTTATACCTGTTGCATTCTCCACAAAAGTACCAATACCCTGCTGGACCCTTAATAGACCACAATTTGCCAGGATTTTGATGGCTTCTCTGATTGTAGAACGTCCAACCCCAAAGGACGACATCAATTCTGGTTCTATAGGCAGCTTTTCGTCTACTTTATAAGTGCCAAAGGCGATTTGCTGCTGTAATTTTTCGGCAACTTCGTCGGCTAATGATTTGCGGGAGATTAGTGTAGTTGTATTCATCATATCATCTGATGATTCAAATGTATTATAAATATTTTTATTCCCAAAAAAAGATCAGCAATAGTTTTATTATTGTAAATTTTATCCCCTTTTGTTTGAATACTAAAACATCTCAGTAAATTGGTTTAAACAGAATCAACTTATGATGACTATAATTGCTGCTACCGATTTTTCCATTCTTGCTGACAATGCAGTGGAATATGCTGCTGCGATTGCAAAACATAAAAATGCAAAGCTGATCTTGTTTAATTCCTTTGTTATCCCGTTTCATGCTGCCAATACGCTTTTACCTGCATCGAGTATCCAGGCATTAATGATTGAGAATGAGATCCGTTTATTAGAGCGCTCTTTTTCTCTTTCCTACGATTATGAAATTGAGGTAGGACATGAATCTGCCTTTTCGTTTATTGAAGACGAATTGAAAGAAGTAATTCAGAAATATAAAGCTGAACTTGTTGTTTTAGGAATGCCTAAGAAAACACTGGAACAGGATCTTTGGGGAAATACAACTTCCTTTGCCATTAAGAATTTAAAAATCCCGGTACTGGCCGTACCGCAGAATGCCAGGTTTGAGGGAACAAAAAAAGTACTTTTTGCCTGCGATGTATTGCGTGGGTTATCTAAAAAAGCATTAGCAAGTATCAAAGAGGTAGCCTTAGACCTGGAGGCACAGGTAGAGGTTTTCAACGTCGATCAGACATTGGAGGTATTAAGATCAGAGCAGGAACATTCAACAGTTGTCAATGCACTGGATGATGGATTAGATGGGATTACCTATTACTATAAAAATGTGAAATCATTTATGGTTATCCGGGAAATAGAAAAAGAGATTATTGAATTTCAGGCCGATCTGCTGATTATGGTTCCAAAAAAATATGGCTTCTGGGCCAATATTATTCACCGGAGTAAAACACGTGTAATGGCCTCAGGATTGAACATCCCTTTACTTTCCATCCCTCTATAAATCAATCAGTCCGATCAATCGGTTTTATCAATCAATACTATTAAAACAATCAATTATAACAATCGAAAAGCAGTACCGATATTTGAGTATGAAAAAGATACTATTGGGCTTAAGCTTTATTGGCCTGTTATTTTACTCCTGCCAGAGTAAGGAGAAACAAAAAATACAACCGTCAACAACAGATCACAAGGTTTCTCAACAAGTTCACCACAAATTGCAGACGGATTCAGTTCATACCAGCAATAAAGTTGATTACCTGAATGAAATCCCGTAAGTCTAAAAGGATCTTCAACTGAATAACCTTTTAGACTGAAGATATTTTTTAGGTTTCGATAGCGTATGTTGATAGGGAAATACAGCTACCATCAGGCTGATAGGCAGTAATAATGATCGGAACATGTACTCCTCCCTCTATTCTTTTCACTGCTATATCAGAGAAATTTGCTTTCAAATAAGCATATATAGCGGTAAACTTATTTGCATTATCCACCATATAGTGATCTCCCGGATCGGCCCTTTTCACCAGGTAGGCAAAGAATTCATCAGGATCCAGTGTTTTTAAAGTGCCGGGATTTTCACTGTTTAATTCAATAAGCTTTTTATCCAATTGATCTTTTGGCAACTGTCCGAGATTTTCTATAAGCAGAGGGGCTTCAGATTCACTGAAAAACAGCAGGTCCTTTGTTTTTTCTGATAACCCTGATAAGATTTGATTTTCCATTTCGGTGAGATTATATTCTAAAATAACGTATTAGTATCAATTAAAATATATGATGGTAAAGAATAACAAAAATTTCATCTTTGGGTAACAGCCATAAAAAAGGCATCTGATCATTTAGGATCAGATGCCTTTCCCGGGCCAATTAACATTTGATTTAATTATTTTACAGGATAAAGTGCTTTGATAGCAATGATATCATTTGCAGTAAACGGACGGCTTGAAGAACCAGCACAGGCCAGCATCCATGAATCCGGATCTGCACCTGCCGGTGTGCCAGGAATAAGAACGGCGCCATCAGTGCCTTTTCCTTCATCCCATATAGAACCTGCATCGTAAGCATCTTTATCACAACTATAGTTTCTATTTGCATAGTCTGTATGCCTGAAACCAATCGCATGACCAATTTCATGCGCAATTACAGTCGCTAATAACTCGTTTTGTTTATAGTCTTTGTTATAATACGTATTACTCAACTTAATTGGAGTTGCCGGATTTCCATTTTTCGGGAAACCTGCCGATTGACCAAGTACAGTATATACTTTACCATTCTGAGTGATAGTCCCTAAATTTGCACCATTGATTAAGATATCAGTTTTAGTTTTAGATGCTGAATCCAATAGATTAAAAGTAAGTTTTACACCCAGATCATTATAGCGTTTAACGGCTGCCTTTGTTGCATCAGTAAAGACTTTTTGTGATGCTCCTGCATCAACTCTTACATTGATTACTTTGGGTAAACCTGTTACAATATTAGTAGAACGGTATTGCTCTGTTTTGGGACCAGATTTTAGTTCTGCTATATAGTTTTGCTGTGCAGCAAGGTCTTCCATCGTCAGAAAAATATCTCCTTCAATTAAATAACCGCCATCTTTTTTAATAGCGCCTTCGGGAGACAGACCTGCTTTGGCTATAGAAGACTGCTCGTCTTTAGTTAAATTTGAATTTTGTTCCGTCGATGGAACATCTGATTTGCCGTTTTTTTTACAGCTGATAAATACCGTAATCCCTAATATCAGGATAATCAGGCTTAAATAGGATTTAGTTTTCATAGGTAGATAGGTTAGTAGTTAATTGGCCCCGTTAATCAAAATCGGTTAGATTTTTTTTGCTGGTAGTAAAACCTTCTATTAAGTTTGGGGCTTATCAGAAGATGAGAGACGTTAAATACTTGATATCAACAGTCGTAAAAATAGGAGAACCACCTATATGTCTTATTCCTTCGGCCTTTTTTTTACGCGAACTATTCCAATATCGCCGCTAAATCCTGTTTGAGGACAGTTATAATAATAAAAACTTACGTTAATGCTTACCTAAATAGGTTTAGCTTTTTCAAAAAGATCTTTTATCCTTATTTAATTTTCAGATATGCACCTCTTAAAGTTGCATTGGTACCGCTAAAACCACAAGCACCAGGATCATCATCTACCGCACTGATTTTTAAAAACCCATCATAAAAATCAACTCTGAACCTGCAGTTTTTATTGACTTCAATAATAAATTCATCATTATTGAGGGTCAGGCCACTACCGCTGGCATTGGCTGTATCTCTTATTTTTTCACCAGTAACCGTGCCTATAACATAGCTGTAGGTACCATTTTTTTCTTTTGTAATCTTAATCACGCCATCAAATCCTGTTTCTGCATAATGATAAGCATACTCTCCTTCTACATTTCTATTTGCAGAGATTTCCTGTTTAATGCTTTCATGAGATTTAAAGACCACGTTAATAGGGTAGCTGTCATCAGATTTTGTTGATCCCCATTCCCCATCAATATTCAGGTTTTTCAAATCTGCACGGATTACACCACTGACATTTCCATTTTTCTGGAATTCTGCTAATGTAAAATCATTTCCATTTTCAGAATAAACACCAATAATTTTAACCGGTAAGACAGGTTTAGCATCTAAATATTTTATTTCCCCAAAAACGGTATGATCCCCCAGAATAGTAAGGCTAAGTTCTACCGGAATATTTTTGTTAATAAAGCCTGCATAGTTAAACTTATCCTGCGCCGATGTTCCTGCTGTCTTCTCTTGTGCATTGCAAAAACTGATGGTAAATAATAAGATGACGAATAAATTTTTTATAGTGGACATTTTATTTAACAGATTTAATTCTCCCTGGAACAAAAGTATCAGTTTCTAAGCAGACAAATGAATCATTTAAAATGAGATCACTGCTATGACTTACCTATGATTTTCTGTATATTTAGATAAATCAATAAGATATGGTTAAGAATAATTGGCCGGAACTGAAATTTGAGAACCTGAAAGATACACTTGCCACTGTACAGTTATGGACGCAGATAGTTGGAAAGATCAGACTGGTAAAAACACCATGGTTAAACCATTCGTGGCATGTAACACTATATGTATCCGGAATGGGGCTCACTACCGGAAGCATCCCCTATCACAATGGTCTGTTTCAAATAGATTTTGATTTTACGACTCATCAGCTGATTATCACTTCCAGTGCTAATGGACAGCAGCATATGAACTTGTATCCACGTACTGTAGCCAGCTTTTATGAAGAACTTTTCGAGAAACTTCATCTTTTAGAAATTGATGCAGAAATCTATGCGAAACCAAATGAGATAGAGGTTGCTATTCCATTTCAAAAAGATGACATTCATTGTCATTACGATGAAAAGCAAATAGTTGCTTTTTGGCAGGCGCTGGTCAGAATAGACGCTGTCTTTCTCGGCTTCAGGGCAAAGTTTAGTGGAAAATGCAGTCCGGTTCATTTCTTTTGGGGAGGATTTGATCTTGCCGTAACCCGGTTTTCAGGGAGAACGGCTCCTAAGCATTCTGGTGGGATGCCTAATATGCCATTGGATGTTATGCAGGAGGCTTATTCTCATGAGGTAAGCAGCTGTGGTTTTTGGCCTGGCAATGAGAATTTCCCTCATCCGGTTTTTTATGCCTATTGCTATCCAACACCAGAAACTTTCAAAGATCAGCCTGTTAAACCTGAAAAAGCATTCTTCAGCCATGATTTAGGTGAATTTATTCTTCATTATGATGAGGTGAGAAATGCCCCCGATCCGGAAAAATTTCTAATGGATTTTCTGCAATCTACTTATGAAGCAGCAGCGATAACCGGAAACTGGGACAGAACTGCCCTTGAATGCGATTTTTCATATTTAGAACCGTAGCTGGCCGACATAACTAATTACCTGGCCCTGATTTGATTTGAAACCTTCTCTGAATACCTTAACTTTGTGATCATCTTTTATAACCGGCCACAATGCATGATAAACTAAGGGAACATATAGAAAAAATAGTACCGCTTAGTGATGATGAATTTGCATTTGTCTGTACTCATTTTACTCCTAAAAAGTTTAAGAAACATCAATTCCTTATCCAGGAAGGGGAAGCAGTTAAGTATTCTTATTTTATAATTACAGGACTTTTAAAGCTTGTACATACTGATGAGACCGGAAAACAGCGCATTGTTTCTTTTGCGATGGAAGACTGGTGGGAAAGTGATTACTATGCGTTTTATACGCAAACTCTGGCCACCATGTCTCTGGAATGCGTTGAAAACACTGAAGTCTTATGTCTCTCGTTCGAAGATTATAGAAAGTTATGTGATGGTCTTCAGAAGATGGAACGTTTCTTTCTCGAAAAATCGAATTTTGGCTTTATCGCGTCACAGCGGCGCATCATATCCTGGCTGACTTCTAATGCAAAAGAGCGCTATGAGCAGCTGCTTAAACAATATCCTGCACTGATTCAGCGCGTCCCTAAAAGCCTCCTTGCTTCTTACCTGGGGGTTTCCCGCGAAACATTAAGCCGGTTATCTCCTTAGTGTGATAAATATCACTTGATAATCGTGCGGTTTGTCAAGCCTCTATTCCAGCTGTTATTCACAAATTGCAGGGTAAATTTTAAACACTGTGTCTGCAAGGACACAAAATAAAACCCTAAGATGGAAATAAGAAATATTAATCCCTGGAAATGGCAGGATGAACGCAGTTATTCGCAAGCTGTTGAAGTAAAAAATGTAGAAAGCACATTATATTGTTCAGGTCAGGCAGCTATAGATGCTGACGGAATATCAAGTAATGAAGACATGAAATCTCAAATAATTCTGGCGCTGCAGAATTTGGAACAGGTAATCAGTGAGGCCGGATATGAGTGTAAAGGTATTGTCCGGTTAAATATCTACACTACTTCTACAGCAGAGCTTTGGCCTCATTTTAATATTTTTCAGGATTGGATAGCCAGGCATGGTATTAAACAAGCCCTTACTTTACTGGAAGTGAAAAGCCTTTTTGAAACATTAAAAGTTGAATTTGAAGCTACAGTTGTGAAATAATCAGCTGTAGAACAAGGGTCTGTATCATCAATGATGATCAGGCTCTTTTCCCATCAACTCGTTAACCTTTGCAGAAGTCTGATAAATAATTAAATCCATTTCTTTTACACAGCTATTTATCATTTTATAATATTCTTCCTTCTCTTGCTGATCTGTTGTGCTTTCAATTAAGGATGATAATCCTAATATAGAAGCAACGGGTTTTCTTATCTCATGAGAATAGATCCATGCAATCTCTTTTAAAGTCTGATTCTGTTCATTAATCTGTTCTTCACGCTTTTTCCGTTCCGTTATCTCAGTAACAATATCAATATATCCCGAATGACGGTCTTCTGCATCAAAAATTGGAGTGCTGTGAACCTCTACCCAGTAAGGATTACCACTCTTAGAATAATTAATAATTTCAATATTAAAAAAATCATTTACCTGGATTGAGGCGGTAACAAAGTCTTTAGTGACTTGTTTGGTTTCAGGCCCATATAGTAAATCAAGTGGTAATTTACCTTTCAGCTCGTCCAGAGTATATCCTGAAAGCTGTTCAAATGAAGAATTGACCCAGCTTATTTTCGCATCTGTGTCTTTAATAACTACGCCACTTTTAACCTTACTCACAACATCTGCCAACTGCTTGTTTTCTTCGTCTCTTTTTCTGAGGTCATCAATATCTTTAACTGCACCAATGATACGTTTAGGTTTACCATCATCTTCGGTCAGTAAATAGGCCTGGTCAAAAACATATCTATAAGTTCCATCTGCACACAATACCCTGTAAGTAGCATCCCAACGTTTTTTAGCTTGCTTAACAAATGATCTTAAACTGTCAATCACCCTTTTACTATCAGATGGATGCATTTTCTCCATCCACCATTCGGGTGCAAAACCAGGTTGATGATCATAACCAAATAGCTGCTGTAAACCCGAATTCCAGGTTACCTGATTGGTAGTGAGGTCCCAGTCCCATATCGCATCATGTGTAGCTTTATTAACCAATTCATACCTTTCCAAGGTATTATTCAACATTAATTCACGGTTAAAGGTGTCATTAATATCTTTTAATACGCCACTTATTTTATAAGGTTTCCCATCCTGATAAACTACCGTTCCGGCATGCCGTACATAGTGCCATTCATTATCTATTTTTAAGCGATGGATATAATCCATCTCACCATCGATTACAGTTTTATCATGCTGTGCAAGGAATCCAGCCAAATCATCAGGATGTATCTGCTCCAGAAAAAATGACGCTGGTGTAATTGCTGCATTCGGCTCCAGACCAAACAATGCATACAAATTATCAGACCAGATAACTTCGTCTGTTTGCAGGAAGTACTCCCAGCCTGCAACTTTAGCCATTTTTTGCGCATAATACCATTGTTGCTGCTGCTTCCTGCTATTTTCCAAATCCTGCTGAAGATAAGACAACTCACGTTTTTTGCCTTTATTATAAAGATTGACCAGGTAATGCAAAAGTAAAGCACTGAATCCGATGAATATAAATCCCTTCAGGCTATTGATTATAGCACGGTCTTTAACAGGCATTCCATCTATCAAAAAGGCAATTATCTGATCACTTAAGACAACCCAGATACAACCTATAATAACGTACAGTAGTACGATGTGATTTTTATTTTTCAATTGACCGGGCTTATAAATTCAAGAGCCTGCTTTCATTAAACAGACTCTTAAAAATAGCTATAAATATCGGTAATTTGTTGTTGTTAAGGCTTCACTTTAATCCTTACACCTTCAGAGTGTGTAGTGAATTCCGGAGCATACATACATTGCAAAGAAGTTATTCCGTTAGAAAAATCTCCTGCATGAGTCACTCTTAATGCATACTCAAATACATACACCCCTTTACGTAAATAGCTGATAAAGAAATTTGTTGAAGCGTCTTTAGTACTTTCATAATACCCAAGCCCATCCTGATACTTATACCGGGAGATCACATTTACGGGTTCAAAACCAGATGATCTCATATCTTTTAAATGTACATATTCCATATCTCTGTCCGCATAAATTTCTATCCTGACTTTTAACAAGTCGCCAGGTGTAAGAACATTATTCGCATTAAGCGGGGTAAGTACATCTCCTTTTGTTGTCTGCTTCTGTATAAATAATTGTTTTTTAATTCTAACGCCTGTCTGAGCAGGTGTAATTTTATCCAACTGCTCAAAATATTGCCAGTATACACCACCCCAGGCTATTGTTTTATTATTGTTTTTGACTTTAACAGTACCCATTTCCGGTTTGACATTTACTCCGGTTATACTGACTTTCTGATAGCCTGTCCCAGCTTCTTTGGGAGAATCGGCAAGACCTGTTTCACCGAATGTTTTATTGCCAATTAATATTTCCGGTTCTGCAGATTCTTCCAGTAAATTATAGCCCTTTCTCAAAAGTGCATAACAAGCCGCAGCAGTCGCTTTAGTCGTTTTCCAATCGTTAGTTTGCTTATTTTT
The DNA here is from genome assembly GCF_014200605.1 of Pedobacter cryoconitis. Taxonomy (GTDB): domain Bacteria; phylum Bacteroidota; class Bacteroidia; order Sphingobacteriales; family Sphingobacteriaceae; genus Pedobacter; species Pedobacter cryoconitis_B. Next base: position 90,937 of record NZ_JACHCE010000003.1, read on the forward strand.
TAAAAGCCATATTTTCATCTCCTCTACCGATCTGGAATCCTCAGCCACTTCATCAAATGCCTCTATGAGCAGTGCCTGTGTTTCTATTGGGTTTTGATACCACCACCAGCCATTGCGGTTGTTAGCCCAGTACATTCCCAGTTCATCATTTTGCTGAGCACGCTCTTTTAATAGGTTAATGATTTTTAAAGCCTCGGTTTTATTCCCGTTTCTACTTAAGACCAATGCTGCCTGCCCCTGCTGATAGGGTTCCATAGTGTTCCAGTTATCAGCTACTTTTTTCAGATAAAAAGCAATCGCTTTCCTGAATTTCGGATCATCATTCTTCTGAGCTGTATAACTACGTCCATATAAATAATGCAGTGGCAGATAAGCTATCCCTTTACCTTTTACCTCTTTTTTGAAGTCATCCTTTAATTGATTATCAAGATAGATAATCGCTTTATTCAATGTCACATTAAATGCGGGAAATACTTTCTCATCAATGAGTTTCAAATGTTTAAGCTGCCCCATTCCCAATACAATATGCTGGGTAATGTACCTGTCATCACTCATTCCGGTAAACCAGGCAAAAGAGCCGTTTGGCTTTTGCATTTTTTCAAGCTTCTCAAAATTGGTTTTCAGCTCATAACTCATTCTGTTCAGATCAAATAAAATAGCGAGTCTCTTTTTCTGTTCAGTTTGTGAAGCCGCTGCGCTTACCCAGGGAGTTTCTTCTAATAAGATTGACTTCAGCTCCTGGTTCTTCTCTAAATTTGAAAGTAATGCTTCTCCATTATTCGTTTGCTTCCATTGGTTAAATACCTGTTTTATTTTCGGAGAGCTATTAATGATTCCAGTTGCAAAACTATTCGCGTAAAAACGGCTGAAAGTCTGTTCTGCACATTCATATGGGTATTCCATTAAATATGGCAGTGATTGTATCGCATACCAGATAGGGTTAGCCGTAAATTCTAATGTTAATGCCTGGTTCTTTAATGTTTTTGAAGATCCTGATTTCAGTAATTTATCGAATGTAAAAGTCTTTGACGTATTTCCTCTTACATTCAACGGCATCGTTTCGGTCACCAGCATTGCATTGGATAAAACCGGAACTGTCATTTCTTCTCCATCACTGTATTTTCCGGATTGGGCAAGAACTTTATAAGTTATCGCATTAACTCCTGATGGGATAATTAATGGCCATTTTAAAATTTCATTACTTTTATCTGCGACTTTAAATTCTTGTGCAGATTTCCCTCCTGCTGCCAGGATCTGGATAATCTTTCCTGTTAACGCATCTCTTAATTCCAAAGAAGCATTTCCATTAAGGGCCTTCCCCGACAAGTTATTTAGCTTTCCAATAAGCAAGATAGTATCCCCTTCACGGAAGAAACGTGGTGCATTTATTGAAATAGCCAATTGTTTCTGAGTAATGAGTTCCCTTTCAATAGTTGCGGTTTTTAAATCTTTTGTATGTGCAAAGCCCATCATTTTAAAGCGTGTTAACGATTGAGGAATCGTAAACTCAATATTAATTTCACCCGCTTCATTGGTTTTCAACTGTGGATAAAAGAAAGCTATTTCATTAAAGTTTGTTCTGGGAATAATTTTTGAGGTCCCTCTTACTGGTTTTCCATTGATAATATAGATATCATTTTTCGCGTCATAAGTATCTGCTATAGATACAAAATCATAAACTTTTGAGTCTTCTGCAATACGTTCAGTTCGGATTTCATGAAGCGTCGCACGTTCAGTACTCAATCCAGCAGAGGCCGATGATAATCCTCTGATCATTACCGCAGAACTAGTTATCTCCTTTTTCTGCTTTGGTGAAGGCATAACAGAAATCTCACTCAAACCATTCGTCTCATTTTCTAAAATAATATCTTCCCTTCTGATCTGGGTTAATTTTAGCGTAAAAGTTTGATAACCTATAGCACTAACTTTTAACTCATCACCCAATTGTCCTTTCATGTTATAAATGCCATTCGCATCAGTAAAGACCTTTAGTTTTCCTATACGCACAAGTGCTCCCGGTACAGCATAACCTTCACTATCGCTGATGACACCGTATCTCTCCTGCCCACTTTGTAATTTCTCTAATTTCCTGATAGCTACCGCCGAATTGCCCATTCTTTCTTGTCGGGCCAGCCCCTGTAAATAACTCCGATAATTGTATGCACCTCCACCAGTCTCAAATCCAAAGGCATTCAAATGTTCATAATTACGTTGTTTTGCCCGAAAATAATCTGGATACCTTCTTAAAAACCAAAGTTCAGTACCATAACCTATTTTATTTACGTTAAAATCCCATTGATAAGCCGTATAGTTGTAATATGGTGCATTGATGTCTGCCCAATCCATCTTCTTGAGTTTATCCAATGATACATCATATAACGTGGCTACCATTTCTGCCATTTGTTTCTCCCCTTTTTTATTGCTGATTTTCAGTTTCCAGCTTTCTTTTTCTCCAGGCTGTAATTTATTACGGAAGGTCAGAAAACTAATACTCAGCTCTTTGGAAGGATCAATAATATTCACATTTTGCAGGGAGTTATAAACCTCTCCATTTTGTATCATCGTAAACTGAACAGCAAAACTATTTTCAAATCCTGGTTTTTGTGGCACTTTAATGATCGTCTGTTTCTGAGATGTTTTTATCCATACTTTTTCTATTATTTTATCTTTATAATAAATCTCATAATATGCTCTCGCACCTGGCAAAGCTCCCGCGATTCTGAAGATGGCACTTTCTGAAGGTGCTATAGTGGTTTTCTCCGCAACCAGCCATTCATTCATACGCAGTATAGCTGTCCTTTCATCTGTATAAATACGAACTATACTGGTTTGGGAAAGCGTATCGTTCTGACTATTCTGCGCGATTAACTTAACCTTATAATAACCAGGAGACAGACTCTTTTCATTTAAGGCCAATGCACCTTTTCCTTTACTTACAGCTATATTTTGAATAAAACTCTGCTTAAGTGGCCCCCAATTTTTGGGATTACCGTCTCCTTTATATTCTTCATCAGGAAATATTTTTAAAAAATTCTCTTTGTTAAGTGTATAATTTTCTGCTATAGATGCAAATACACTTCTGTTTATTAATCTGCCAGGGTATTTAAGGGCTGTCCATTCTGCTTGTACTTTTGCCGCTATTGGTTCCCCATTCAGATTTTGTATAATAAACGGTATACTGTCTGTTTTTGATTTCAGAAACAATTGATCAGGTAAAGCAGCATTTAAGACCAGATCAATTTTACCTGCATTAATACTTTTAGAAGCTGTTCTGGTCTCTCCGTTCAGGTCAGTAATATCAGCTGTGATTCTAAAAGTATAATTAACATATGTATTAGGGTCACCCGCTGCAAAGAAGGTAATCTCAAAACCTCCCCCTTCTTTAGTTTTAGTAGTTCCTATGGCAATTTGTTTAGGGGAATCAGTCTGATAAGACCGGAAATAATCTGTGATTCTGCTTCTGTAAACCTTATAGTTTACTGTTGCGCCCGTTACCGGATAGCCCGAAAAAGATGAAGCTTTTCCTTGTACTTTTATACTATCATTTAATTTGTATTTCTGATTTAACGGATCAAAAGCAATCTCAAAAGCCGGCCTTTTATATTCTTCTACCTGGACAGAAATACTTCCATAGTCAGTAGATAATAGCATACTACCGTTTAACTTTCCGGCAGGAATCACAAAAGACCCTTGAAAAGTTCCGTAATCATTAGTAGTTACCGTAACCTCTTCTATGTCCTTATAGTTGGCATCCTTAAATTTCAGTGCAATACTCTGTGCAGGGATGATACTATTTCTATCAAGCTCAGTTTGCATAAAAAGCCCCTTATAGAATACGGTTTGCCCGGGACGATAAATAGACCGGTCTGTAAATAGAACTACCCTTTTTAGTTCAGGTTTATAATTGTTTCTATAATTATTGACAGACATACAAAGCGTATCTGAACCATTAATAATCCGGGCATACTGCACCCCTCTGACTTCTTTGGATATTGCATAACCCAACCCGTCAGTTTTAACTTTCTCACCATTATAATTGATTCCCTGATTCCCTTTAAATTCTGTTACTATTTCCTGAATACTTACATCTTTCAAAGGAGTACCAGTTAATCTGTCAGCTAAGAAATATTCATTTGTATTATGGATAAATCTATGGGTTGCAGCAATTGAGGTTACTTTAAAATTAGCACGCTGAATAATGCGATCGGCCCGACTGGTATCCATTGTATTCTGAACAAGTACAATATAGTTGCCTTCAGGAAAGCCATCCATCTTGTCTATTAAAGTATGTGGCTGATAATCGACCAAACGAGGTAAAATAACTGACCAGGATTTCACAGCCTTATGGTTTTGTAGAAACTCCTGATACTCTTGTTTTCCTTCATATCCTGAATAATAACTAAACTCAGCAGGTACTTTGTAAACTTGTAAATGTATCGTGTCTATGTTTTTGTAGCTAAAGAAAAGTTGAGATGGACGGCCGGGCTGGCTAAATTCTTTTAACTCAATACCTAACGTTTTATCTTTAATATCTTTAATCAGATTCGCTGCATTTATAGCCCCGTTACTTTTAGGAAATGCTGCAATAGCTTTATTTGCAAGTTCTACTGCTTTAATTAAATCTGGATTTCTATCGTATGGGCTGCTTGCTGATAACTGTCCATATAAACGAAATTCGTCATTTTTATAAAACAGGGCCTGCTCGTAGAGTAGATCAGCATATATTTCTGTCTTAGTTGCCTTTGTAGCCAATAACCGGATTGCTTTGAGATAATCTGCTCTTTTATTGAGCCCCGTACTTCTTTCGTAGATAAATTTGAGTCTTTTAAGATCTGCATCAGCCAGGGCTGCTTCATTATAATGACTGGAATGGTATTGAAGCAGATTTTGGAAGATCTTTATCTTTTCTGCTGCGAAAGAAGTACTATCATTTACAGTCAGTTTAATAGACATAAAAGTTTTATAATCACCAAATAATACAGGATTTGTAAAATCAACACCAGTATCAGCAGTTTTTGCCAGATCAACTTCTGTATTCATCAAAATATCCAAAGCACGATGTGCCAGCAAATCGTAAAGTGTCGGACGCAGAGACCTGGTTGTTGTATCACCAAGTAATAGATTATTTAAAACTCCTATTTTTGTATCTTGTAATAACTCTTTTTTAGAGAGCGATAGAAGAAGGGTCTTTACAATTTCATCGGCTATCTTCTTAGCTGACCAGAGATTGATATCATTATCAATATTTGCCTGTACCTCTGTGCGTCTGAATATTCTATACCTGTTTTGCTGGTAATATCTCCAGTAAGTTTCTGCAAGCAAAGATTGCAGTACACTTTTTTCAGGTTGTTTTGCTCCCCGGATGTCTTCTTTCAGATCTATGAGGATTTTCGTGAGGGCGTCTTCTGCCAGATAGCTTTGAAACATCATCCTGTACATTGCTGATTTAATCAGCAGGACTGTGTTTCCATCTTTTCTGGCTTGTATATTCAAGCTGTTAATAATCGCTAAAGCTTCTTTAGGTTTTGCCTTATTAGCTAAGGAATCGACTTTAATAAAATCGTTATTGCTGATTTTTGGCCGTTGCTGAGAGAAGCTTTTTGCCGTAAATAATAGAAGGGAGATTAAAAAAAGTACAAGACGTAAAATGATTTTCATGTGCAACGGTTTTAAGAGAAGATGGAATTATAGATCAAATTCCATAACCCGTAGTAAACTACTGCAAATGTCTAAATATTACCGTACAATTAATTTGATTTATTTAACTGACACCAAATCATTCCAATTGTTAAATAGCTGCAGCTAACTTAAAAATTTCATCATCAGGAGTTATTCTATATTGATCAAAGGATGGATAGAATTTGGCGATGATTAATTGAATTAAGGAAAAGCTTTTGGGTGACTGTATTCCGGGAGAAACTAATTCATCAATTAATTTACTGATTAACTGAGTTTTCTTTGCCTCATACTGATCAACCATAAATCGGGAATCATCAAGGTCCTGATGTAATAAGATCATTGAATCTATCTTTTTCACCTCATCAATAAGATCAACTAATTTATTCAACTCTGTATCTTTCATAACAACCAAATTAGTAAATAATTTCAAGAAACCCTTTGGGTAGTTTCTTACCATTCCTCCCGCTCTGGGTTTTATCAAAGCTATTCATCCAATACATTGAATCTCCAATATATAGCGGATATTTTTTATCTTCTCTTCGATACGTTTTAACCAAATAGGCATCAACCCCATAAATCTCCATAGAAAATGGATATTTAAATTGCTCAATAGCCCCTCCAAGCAAGTTTACACTCCTATCGTCAATAAATGTCACCAGATCTATGTCACCGGGCGCGGCTTTTTTTGTTACAAATGATCCATCTATCCATTGCAATAATGGAAGTTCATTTAGTACGGCTTTGAGACTGCTGGAATAGTGATTATATTTAGCAAAAAGCTCATATCGCCTGGGGGTATTAATTTTATCAACAAACTCAACCTGAAATTCAAGCAGGTTAGATTTGATATTGGTATTGGGGATCAGGTGTCCATGATGATTGAAAACGAGCATCTAATTTTATTTAAGTTGAACTGACTAGAACAAAACTAATCCTGATTTTTCGAATCAAGTTAATTTATTTAGGATAGATTTCCCGGAGTCTCATATAAAATACATTCCCTCAGCCTTGCATCATTAAGTAATAGCGGATGATCAAAAGTCCTTACCTCTTTCATTCCCAGTTTTTTCATCACATTTATCGAAGGCAGGTTAGCTTTGGGAGCCATTGCATTTATCTTTTTCAGTTTTAAATGATTAAAAGCATAATCCAGGCACTTCTTAGCACCCTCAGTTGCAAATCCCTTATTCCATGCAGATTGTTTCAATCTCCAGCCAACATCTATACATGGATTAAAATCAGCTTCAAAGGTTTGAACTGATAAACCGATAAAACCAGTAAATTCCAGGGTGTCCAGTCTGTCGACAGCAAAATAACAAAACCCTTTTTCTTTGAATTGTAAAGACATTCTATCAATAAATATCTTTGTCTGTTCTCTCGATTGAGTTGCAGGAAAGAACTTCATCACTTCAGGATCAGCATTAATTTCAGCCAGTTTCCCCAAATCTGTATCCTTCCAATCTCTAAAACCCAGTCTTTCTGATTTGAAAATATAATGTTTATCAGATTCTATTTCAATGATTTTGGCTGCCTCCATGTGATTACAAAGATATAAAACATATAAGTGCAATATCCTAAGCCGCTTTGATCAAATGGTCAGTTTTCAAAAATTAATATTTATCATTGTCCCCTATATTCATGGACATACCTCAATTAGATAAGCTGCAGAACACAGACTTGCTGATCAAACTCAGAGAGGGTGATGAGTCTGCGTTTATACAAATTTACAATCAGTACAGAAGCAAAATCTATACTTATGCTTATCAATTGTGTAAGTCATCAGATACTGCGGAAGAGATTGTTCAGGAGGTATTTATCAAAATATGGCAAAAGAAAGATCAGCTGAATCCTGAGTTATCATTTAATGCTTATATTAAAAAGATCACCCTGAACCATGTCCTGAACCACCTTAAAAAGGTAGCCCGTGAAAGGGTGCTGCAAGAACAGATTTTTCATACGATAGAAGTCAGTTCCAACCGGACAGAAGATCAGATGCTGGAAAAAGAACTTCGTAAAGTCTATGATGAAGCCATTGCCCGTTTACCGCAGCAAAAAAAACTCATTTACCAATTAAGCCGCATAGAAGAGTTAAGCCATGATGAAATTGCATTAAAACTCAATATTTCCAAAAACACAGTAAAAAACCATATGGTAGAAGCCAGCAGATCTATCCGTGATTATGTCAGTAAAAACGGTGGTATTATCTGTTTTATCATTGCTTCTTCAAATTATTTTCATTCCAGCTAGTCCTTCGGTCTCCGGCAGTTGTATAGTATGTATAAATGGGATAGCATACGTCCCGTTTTTAAAATACTATGGACAAAAAAGAGGAATTAAAGCTATTATATCAGCTGTATTTAACGAATCAATGTTCTTCAGCCGAACTTGAGCGTTTCTTTTCTTTAATTAGAGAAAATCAGGATGATGACGAACTTATTGGTTTGCTATCTGCCACCTGGGATCGTACAGAAGCTATACCTGAAACCGGATTAATTCCTCCTTTCCTTCCTGAAAAAGAAATTACACAATCGAAACCAATGCTGACTCGCAGGATTAGTTACAGCCTGAGGCAATTTGCCGCAGCCGCAGCTATCCTGCTTGTTTTGGGTGGAGCTTATTTATATCGTGCTCAAATATCTCAAATTGTTAATCCTGTACAGCAACTGGAAACTTTCAGTAAAAATGCTGAACGTAAACAGTTCATACTGGCAGATGGGACTAGGGTCTGGCTGAGCCCGAATAGTAAATTAACCTATCCTGACCGGTTCAATGATGACAAACGGATAGTTAGTTTGGATGGAGAAGCCTTTTTTGAAGTTACCCACGATGCCGCACGCCCCTTTATTATTCAAAGCGAACAGATTAGTACAACTGTATTAGGAACAAGTTTTAATGTTAGCGCTTACAAAGACCAGCAGGAGATTAATGTAACGCTGGTGACAGGAAAAGTTGCTGTGGCTTTAAAAAGTTCAGTTCCGGTTATTATCACCTCCAATCAAAGAATTACTATAGACAAGTCTTCAGAAAAAATCACTAAAACAGATTTTCCGGATGCAGAAGATTTTCTGAACAGGCGTTTAGGCCTTTTTGATTATAAAGGCATCCCTTTCAGAAATGTGATTACAGATCTGGAATCACAATATCATTCGAAAATCAGCTTGAGCCCGGATCTTGACCCTGGTAAATTTTATGGTCAGCTGGATATGACTGTACCTATTGAACAATGCCTGAATAAATTAAGCACAGTAATGGAGGTAAGCTGGAAGAAAGAAGGAGGGCAATATGTTATTGTAAGATAAATGTCCGGCTTCTGGGTCTAGAAAACCGGACATCATACAGATCAGTTAAAAAATGCCCGAGCCTTGAGAACTATAGGGCATATCAAATCAATATTTAAATATAAAGTTATGAAAAAATACGAACCGATAAGGTTCCTGGCAATTATTGCCTTATTGTTACTGCTCCTGGTATTTGTACAGATAGAATCCTATGCCCAAAGTCCATTAGGGAAAAAGTTAAGTATCAGCCTGAAAAATGAACCATTAAAATCTGCACTAGATAAAATCAGCCTTATAAGTGGAATTAAATTCACTTATAATGACCAGGTTGCGAACAGTAAAATAAAGATAACTGTTTTTGCACAGGATAAAAGCCTGAATGAAATATTGAATACAGCATTAGCTGATCAGCCTTTCAAATTCACAGAACTAGGCAAAGAGGTATATATCAAATCTGATCCTGCTAAAGAAAAAAAGGTTCTGGCCGACCCGGCGGCCAATCCGGCAGAAGGTCAGGAAAGACATACTATAAGTGGTACGATTTCTTCTTCTAAAACAGGAGAAACCTTAATTGCAGCTACGATCAGAGTTTCCGGTACAAAACAAGCTACTTTAAGTAATGAGTATGGTTTTTACTCCATATTACTTCCAAAGGGAAAATACACAATAGAGGTGAGCGCAGTAGGCAGCCAAACCAATACGCAAGCTGTTCAGGTAAATAAGAATTTAAAGCTGAACATTGCTCTTGATGATAGTGCCAATGAGCTGGAGACCGTAAATATTACGTCTTCTTCGGCCAGAAGGGCTATTGATAACCCTCAGATGGGGATGGAACGTTTAACTGTGTCAGAAACTAAAACTATTCCTGTCATATTAGGTGAAAGGGATATTATCAAAACACTGCAGCTGTTGCCAGGTGTAAAAGCTTCTTCAGAAGGGACCAGCGGTTTTTTTGTAAGAGGAGGAAGTGCAGACCAGAATATGATCCTGCTGGATGAAGCACCGGTTTATAATGCAAGTCACCTGCTAGGTTTCTTTTCTACATTTAATTCGGACGCTATTAAAAACGTAACCCTGTATAAAAGTGGAATGCCTGCACAATATGGTGGCCGGTTATCCTCTGTTATGGATATCAAGATGAATGACGGAAATAATCAAAAAGTCAGTGTAAGTGGTGGAGTTGGAATGATTGCGGCCAGACTGAATGTCGAAGGCCCTATACAGAAAGGAAAATCATCTTTCTTAATTTCTGCAAGAAGGACTTATCTGGACCCCTTTCTTAAACTTTCTTCTGACACATCGGTTAAAAAGATTAAACTCTATTTCTATGATGTCAACGCCAAAGCAAATTATATACTGGGAGATAAAGACAGGTTATTTATTTCGGGATATCTTGGTCGCGATGTACTCCGCTCAGACAAGTTAACCGGACTGGACTGGGGAAACGTGACTTCTACCCTTCGCTGGAACCATGTATTCAATAGTAAGCTCTTTTCTAATACCTCTTTGATTTTCAGCAATTACGATTACACAATCCAGAGTACAGAAGAACAGAATTCATTATCACTGTTTTCACAAATCAGAGATTGGAATTTCAAAGAAGATATACAATGGTTTGCTAATGAGAAAAACACAGTAAGTTTTGGTGTAAATGCGATTTATCATACCATCAAACCAGGTGAGGTCCGTGCGGATGGGAATACAGGATTTATTCCACAGGATCTGCAAAAAAGATATTCGTTGGAAAATGCGGCTTATGTGAGCAATACATGGAAAGCCAATGACTTGTTTAGCCTGACTTATGGATTGCGTCTTTCTGCTTTTTCTATTTTAGGAAGTGGTGATTACTATGACGTAAACAGTGCCGGACAGGTAACCGGAACTACAAGTTACAAAAAGGGCGAAATTGTAAAAACGTATTTCAATCTGGAACCCCGGATTGCCGCCGCACTTCAGTTAAACGAATCTACTTCAATTAAGGCTTCTTATGTACGTAATGCACAAAATCTGCATTTGATTTCGAACTCTAATTCTATTTCACCGACAGACAGATGGCTCGCGAGTACGAATATTATCAAACCAGAGATTAGTGACCAGGTATCTTTAGGTTATTATAAAAACCTGGCAGATAATGCCTATGAATTTACTTCGGAAGTGTATTATAAAGACCTTAAAAATCAGATTGACTACCGTGATGGTGCAGATATTTATACCAACAGGCCTATCGAAACCCAGTTACTTTATGGTAAAGGAAGAGCTTACGGGATAGAAATGCTGCTTAAAAAGAAGACTGGAAGACTAACCGGATGGATTGGCTATACACTTTCTAAGTCTGAAAGACAGGTGGATGGAATTAATAACAATCAATGGTATAATACCCGTCAGGACAGAACACATGATATTTCTATTGTCGGAATGTATGCATTGAATGATAAATGGTCATTATCTGCCAACTGGGTATTCTCTACAGGCAGTGCAGTAACTTTTCCAAATGCAAAATACAGATTATTAGGAGAGAGTTATTTCTACTTTTCTGAGCGCAACGGAGAAAGAATGCCATCTTACCACAGGTTAGATCTTGGTGCAACCCGTATCCTGAAGAAAACAAAAACATATTCTTCTGAGCTCAGCATGAGTTTATACAATGCTTACGGAAGATCAAATGCCTACGGGATCCAGTTCAGAGATAATCCGTATGACGCTAACCGGACTGAGGCTGTACAAACAAGCTTGTTCAGATTTGTTCCTTCTATTTCTTATGATTTTAAATTTTAACCATGAAACCATTATGTGCAGCAAAACACAAACCCGAATTAACAAAACCTGGTCGCACATGATAGCTTCATTACCATTAAAGAATAATTAATATAAAATGAAAATATATCTTTTGATAGTACTTGCAGTACTCCTTGTATCTTGTGAGAAGGTGATACAATTAAAACCTGCCGATAAACAGGATAAATATGTGATTGAAGGAACAATTACCAATGAACCGGGAACCTGTTCAGTTTTAATCAGCAAAACCAAAAATTTTGATGACGACAATACTTTTAATGGGGTTAGCGGGGCGGTTGTCAAAATAGAGAACAATGGCAACAGCATCACGCTTCCCGAAACCAGTATGGGTGTCTATAAAACCAGTGCAATTAACGGAACTCCTGGTCAAACCTATCGCTTAACTGCTACGGTCAATGGAGAAACATTTACAGCAACCAGTACAATGCAGGATCCAATACCTTTTTTAGATTTTTATCTTAAACCAAAAGACTTTGATAGCCTCAGAACAGTTGCCTATGTAAAATATAAGGACTCTGCTGAGATTAAGAATTACTACTGGTTTGAATTATTCGTTAATGATAAAAGGCAGGATAATTATAGTTTAGCAAATGATGATTTTACGACAGGACAAGTAATAAATTCGGGGGTTATATTTCAGAATACAACTAAAAACAGAGCAAAAGATATTAAAAGGGGGGATAAATTAGGTGTGGAAATGCATAGTATTGACGCTTCGGTTTATCTCTATCTTTTTAGTCTGACTGGTGCAAAAGGAAGCGGAAATAATGCTGCACCGGCTAATCCGATCAGCAATATTACTGGTGGTGCACTAGGCTATTTCAGTGCCCATACTACACAAAGAAAAAGTCTGATTATACCTTAACTGTTATTCTTTCCATCTGCTTTTATTTGACCCTTAATAATATGGTATCCTTATTGTTAGATAAACTGAACAGACTTATATCTGACCAGTTTATCTAACAAAAAAGCGAACATATGAAGCAGCTCTCCACAATTATTTTTTCTTCAATCCTGCTGATTTCTTGTAACGGACAGCATAAAGAAAACCGGAAAACTACACTTACAAAAGATACCAGCACTCTGGATTCAACCCATAAATCCCCTTCAATTACTAAAAAAGAAGATCTTCCGGAAATTTCAAAGGCAAAAACCTGGCTGACTACAGCGATAGAGAATTCTTTGAACAAGGCAAATGGGAATATGGAAAACTCCAATACAGAAGCTGAAGGAAATGTGAACACTATTTATACAAAACAGTACTATGATTATAAAGACGATGCCATCAATGTGGATTTGGATGATGGACTAACCAATGAAGAATTTTTTCTGAAATGGAAAGACAAATATAATCCGGAGCTTGCAGGAGTTGGAACAGGTTTTTTAATTCCGGAACAAGATTATGGGCACATCAGTGTGTCACAATGCGAATTAAAAAAGAAAATAGCTAATGGGTTTATTTTCAATCTGGTTATAGCAGATCCTCAGTATAAAAAGAAGTATAAAATGGATATTAAGGTTATTCGTAACGCTAATTCATTTCTTATTGATGATGTAATGGAGCACTGATTTATATTCCGGAAAAGAGTATTTACTACTCAAAGAATAAAAGGACATTCTGTTTAGAACTATTCTAAATTACTTTGGTATATTTGTGGATATCTTGAAAAAAGAACTTTCCGAAAATATTATAGTAAATTACCCTTAATAATGATAGAATTAAAAACAGAATTTTCAGAATACATCAAGAATTTCGAAGAGAAATTAAAAATCTTATTCCGGGGGAAAGACAATACTGAACAGTTTGACTTAGCAGCTAAGCTACCTCCTTCAATTATGAAGGAGATCCTTGCTGAACAGCCTTTAGCTGCAGCAATTCCTGAAGAATACGGAGGAAATGGAAGTATCGTAAAAGAATGTCTGAGCGTGTTATCAGCAGCTTCTTATGAATCTTTACCACTCTCTCTGACCTTTGGTATTAACATCGCACTTTTCCTGGAACCTCTTTCTAAATATGCAGAGGAATCTGTTAAGAAAGAAGTATTTGACCGTTTCCTATATGAACAGAATATGGGCGGACTGATGATCACTGAACCTGATTATGGAAGTGATGCACTCAATATGAAAACCCGTAATAAGGAAACCGCAAACGGATATCAAATCAAAGGGACAAAGCATTGGCAGGGACTTACAGGTCTGGCTGATTACTGGCTGATTGCCTCCCGGGCAGAACTTGCTGATGGTGGCCTAAGCAGAGATATTGACTTCTTTTTATGTGATAATACACAAGAAAAGCAGCATGTCTTTGTGGATGAATACTTCGATACGATGGGGCTTCATATGATCCCTTACGGACGCAATGTTTTAAACATTGAAGTACCAAAAACGTTTAAATTAAACCCTGAAACCACTGGTATCAAAATGATGCTGGACATCCTTCACCGAAGCAGAATGCAGTTTCCAGGGATGGGTATGGGCTTTATAAAGCGTATGCTTGATGAAGCTATTCTGCAATGTAAGAACAGGATTGTCGGTGCTTCAAATTTGTTATCAATGGATCAGATCCAGTTCCAGATTTCTAGAATCCAGTCTGCTTATACGATCTGTTCAGCTATGTGTGTAAGAAGCAGTCAGATTAGCGGGATTGAACATAATTTAGCATCCGAAGGTCTGGAAGCGAATAGTATGAAAGCAGTAGTTACTGATCTGATGCAGGAATCTGCTCAAATTTTAACTCAGGTTTCTGGTGCTAAAGGATACAAGACATCACATATTGGCGGACGTGGTATTATGGATAGCAGGCCTTTCCAGATTTTTGAAGGTTCTAATGAGATGCTTTATGCACAGATCTCAGAAATCATTATACGCCAGATGAAAAAACAGAAGGAGTCAAATTTATTTGATTTTCTGACGACATTGAAACAAACTGCAGAAGCATGCCATTATTTCAAAAAGGAACTGAGTTTCACGTTAAATAATACCCTTTCACAACGTAAACTATTTGACCTTGGAAAAGTAATAGGAAGAATTGTCTCTTTAGGTTATGTATTAGATCTGGAAATTAAAGGTTTCAGAAAAGACTTGATTGACAACTGTATTGTAAACGTGAAACAGGAAATCCGTACACTGATCTGTGCTTTTAATTTTGATAACAGTTCTCAGGTAATAGAAGATTATACTGCAGAAAGTTCGTGGTTTAATTTCGCTTAACCGAATTAGTAAAATTAAAGAACAATTGATAAAATGACCTGAAATGCTCCCGGATTAAAATATCCGGGAGCATTTCAGGTACTTAACCGGATATTAAAAATCAACTTTAATCTTAGCTCTTATACCCCATTTAGAGATATGAGGATTATCCAGATATGTAAGTCTTCTAACCAGGTCAACCCTTAATATTTTGAATATATTGGATAGCCCTACACTTCCTTCCATATAAGGAGCAGAACCCAATCCAGATGACATAATACGACCATGTCTGTCTTGTGGAAATTGATATAAACCAGAATTCTGAGTTGGATCATTTTTGCTGGAAAGTGAACCGTACAATACCTTTAATGTTATAATTTCTCTTAACTGAAGTCTTTTGACCAGTGGGACTTTGTTCAGGATGAATCCATTAAAATTATGTTCCAGATTAACGCTGGCATATTTATCACTCAGGAATTCCATAAAATTCATCAGGTTATAGGATGGCAGTTCATAAGCATAACTCTGGTTCGCTCTATGTATCGTCAGTAAGGGAAAAGGAACTTTTCCAAACACCTTCCCTGCTTCCAGAATAACATCCGAATAACCAAACTGAGAGAAATAGGCTCTTTTAAAAACATTAAATGTCAGATTCTGATAATTATAGTCTCCATTTAAAAAGCCCTTAACTCCTATAGATCCACGTAAGGTGAAGATAGGATATTCATTCCTGATTGGTCTCCTGAAGCGTTTTCCCTGGTAAAATTGTTCGTGGGGCGCCCATCTCACCTCTCCGGTAAATTCAGAATTGGTGATATCCTGCACTTCTGCAGGGCCAGAACTATTCAGCGCAATGAACCGCAGCCCTCCGGCAGGATCAAGAATCTGGTTTTTATAGGCAACTTTAAAAGAGAAGTGATCTTTTGTTTCGTGAAGGTACTCCAAAAGCCATTTTCTATTGTATAGCCACTTATCATTAATTCCTCTTTTGAATGATAAAAGGAAGTTATCATCTTCCAGGAAGTTAAGATCCTGCCCCGGTATCTGTGTTTCATAGCTATGCCTCAGTGTTAATGACTTTACAGGGAATTCATAAATAGAACCGGGCGAAAGAGAAAGAACAGTTCCCAGTGAATACTTCCATTTCCTGTCACGGGTACCGTAGGCAACATGACCATCAAAGAAAACCCTTTTACTAAACAGATCTGTAGTACGGCCACCAACCTTAAGTCTCAGCCCCTCTACCGGATTAAAACTGTAGAATGAGTTAAATGGCCCTACTTCTACTTTGCCTTGTCCTATATAGCCGGAAAGCAAAAATGAAGCAATGCCCATAGCACGCTTAAATGGTTTTGAATTCTTAAGACTATCTATATTTTTATAAGCCATCTGCTCAATGGGCGTAAGTTTTTCAGGCCTTAATTCTTCCATGGCTATAGGCTTTGCTGACCCACCGGGTTTCAGCTTTAGCGTTTGATTTAAAGCAGTCGCGCTACTCACAAAGTCATTAATAAATAAGGTTCTTTCTCCGTAAAGACTTGCGCCTTCCTTAAAAAGGCCAAGATCCATAGCCATTATACTTTTTCCTAAATAATAGTGCCCGGTTTTATCCTGATGATAGTCAAGAGATATATTCATATCCTTTACCCAGTTGATATTGATTTTGGAATTAACAGAAAGAGTAGCTTTTTGAACCGCATATTTACCATCCAGTGAAACATATAAATATCCCAGGAAAAGCACATCTTCTTTGTTACGGGGAGCAATCATCAGCTTGATTTGCATAGGGGAAACATCTTTCAAAGTATCAATGATAAAATACTTATAAAACTGTGGGGCCAGATCAGAAATAGGGCTCATAAAACTCTGATTTCCAATCCCAATATCATTTTGATAAATATCAACCCGCTGATAGATCTTATCTAAATATTCGTTGATACCATCTTCATCAATAAATTGGTCTATCCTCGACTGGTTTTCTGCCAGAACAGTTGATTCCTGTTTAAATGGATTCTGATAGACCAGGTTATGGCTTATCTTTTCTTTCATAAAAATGGGAGTCAGCACTCTTCCGGGCCGGGTTATTGAATCTGAATTATCCTTTAAAAATGATAACTTTTTAAGCAGTTTTGATGTCTTTGCTTTTTCAGTAGCCATACTTAAAGAAATATTCAGTTTTTCATATTCCTGGTAGGAAAGATAATTCTGAAGATTTGCAGCATTTGATTTTTTATGCTCAATAACCTGCCTGATCAACTCAACAGCAGGATTATTCTTATTTTTATATCTTGGTTTATGCGCTACGGAGATACTAACCTCCGAAAGATCCTGAGCATTAGGCTCTAATTGGATATCTATCTGGTGGATCTGGCCCGCAGGTATTTGTAATCTTAATTTATGATAACCTATACTGTGGAAAATAATATGTTTTACCTTATCCCCCGACTGGAGATGGTATAATCCTTTAGCATCACTGGAAGTTTTAACAGAACTATGTTCAAATCCAATGGTTACTCCGTGAACTGCTTGTCCTGTTGATTTGTCTGTAATCTGACCTTTAACCTGTATGATCTGGGCTTCTGCCCCAAAAAAGAAAAAAAAAGAAATTATTAAAATAGAAAACCTCATAAAGCCTATAGGCTGTCATTGAATGGGATAACAGAATAATTCAAATTACAAACTGCCCATTACCCAAATCACGGGCAGTTTGTATGATTTCTAAATCATTAAAATGGTATTGCGTAACCAATTGTGGCCATAAAACCACGATTTTTAGCTTTTGCAGGACCTTTGTTTACATCTGTTAAACCCAATGCATATCTGCCGTCAATCAGCACACTTCCTTTACCAACAGGGATAGCTATGCCACCCCCCATCTGGACACCGAAATTGAACCTTTCCACTTTAGCTCCATAAAGGGACTCCATCTTTTTCGTACCGCCTATTGCCATTCCAATAGATGGGCCCGCATTAATGTATACCGGACCGAAAGAGTATTTTAGCAGCACCGGAAGTTCAAGGTAATTCAGGTTATACTTATTATTATCATTTTTAATCTTTGTACCTGCTCCCACGTAATTCAACTCAGGCTGAATTGAAAATGCTGAACTTTTCACCTTAAAATTAACACCTAACCCTGCAGTAAAACCAGTTTTCGATTGTTCTCCATCTACATTACTTATCGCTTGTTTTGAGAAATTCAAACCAGCTTTCGGAATTAATTGTACACTCTGTGCTTTTACAAAATGTACTGAGGCAAGCAAACCTGCTACCAATAGTATTTTTTTCATACTCAAATAATTAATTTTTTAATGTTCTTTATGATGCAAGTTTACTTTGTCCTGCAGGCTCCCCGGGTTACAAAGTCACTGAGACAGAAATTTCCAATACTGAAACGACATTTATCTCTATCCAATGGAATTTCAAATTACCTGTTTTCAGCCCTGCATATTTAATCAGGCTAAATTCTTAAAACTGAAAAGTGCCCTTTTAAATAATAAATACATTCTCCTATAATAGTTCATTTGTGATTATTTGACTGATAAACGCAGAATTTATCAAGACCCCTATTCCAGACAACAAATTATTAAGCATATAGATATTTTCACAGGACGTCAAAAACAGCCTTTTCAATTGATAAGATGAGATAAAAGCTATTGAGATATTTTGACTTTATAACTCAAAACATAAAATTAAAAATGGCGTAGGGGTATAATCCAACTGAGACGTACTATAAATATATGGGTAAGATAAATACTTAACATATTATAAAACATGGTCCTATGGTAACTCTTATTATATATCACTTAAAAAATGCAGTTATTCTTTATACACTGTTGATCTTTTCCCTGGCAGCAAATACTTATGCACAGGAAAAAAGAACAAAATATAACATATTAAGAAATGGCAATATTATCGGACAGATGCAATTCTGCCAAAAAAATGATGGCGATGATTTGTATTTGAAAATGACATCACAAGTTAAAACTCAATTCATTATGAGTATTAATGTAAATATTGAAGAGGATGCCCATTTCAAAAATGGTAAACTCATCAGCTCTAAAGTAGTACGCCATGTAAATGGTAAAAAGAAAGCAAATAATCAAACCATGTTTATCAATAATGTTTATCAAACCCAATCGGATGATAAAATTAGTCAGATCAGGGAATCAATCAATTACAACCTGATGCTTCTTTATACTAACGAGCCAATCAATCTATCACAGGTTTATTCTGATAATTACCTCCAATTTCTAAAGATTAAACAAACTGAGCCACATACTTATCGTATCATTTTACCCGATGGCAATTACAATGATTATTACTTCATCAAAGGTATCTGTCAGCAGGTGATCGTACATCATTCATTATATACCATTAAAATTCAGCTTGCCTGAACCAGATCCGCAAACACTAACTAAGTTCTATAAAACGATTCAAATCATTTAAACAAGATATCCATGTTGATTATCAATAGTGTTCAAGACCAGCTCTCTACTTTTTTTGGTGCCCCTCAAATCGCAATAGCAGATATTGGGCTGGTAGAAAAAAGTGCACCAAACCTTATTGTGTATGCCCTTCCAGCAGTCCTCGCGATTACTGTACTGGAATTTGTTTTGTCTTATTTTTTGGAAAGAAAGAATTATGAAGGAAAAGAGGTCCTGGGATCAATATTCGTTGGTGCTGGTAATCTTATGATCAATCTGGTCATGAAAACAGTGATGTTATACGCGGTTGTATGGTTATACAACCTTATTCCTTACCGGATGCCCCTCAACTGGTGGACACTTATACCCTGTTTTTTAATCTATGATTTTTGCACTTACTGCACGCATTATGTATCACACTTCTGCCGTTTTTTCTGGGCCTCACATGTAGTACATCACTCAGCGGATCATTATAATCTTACGGTTAATTTCAGGCAAAGCTGGTTTCAGTATACAAAAATCATCTTTTTCATTCCACTCATGCTTACTGGTGTACATCCTGTGATATTCTTTGTAGCGAATCAGCTGAGTATCTTATATCAATTTTGGGTACATACTGAAGCAATTGGTAAACTCCATCCTTTTATTGAAAAACATTTCGGTACTCCTTCTAATCATAGGGTACATCATGGCAGTCAGGAAAAATATCTTGACAAGAATTTCAGTGCGGTATTCATGGTATGGGATCATTTGCTGGGAACTTTTCAATATGAAGAAGAGCCCCCGGTTTATGGTATTACCAGTCCGTTAAAAAGTAAAATCAATCCCTTATATCTCAATTTACATGAATTTCAGGATATCATAAAAGATGTTAAACAAGCTGATACGTTAAAAAGAAAACTATATTATGTTTTTGCCAGTCCCGACAACATCGCCAAAAGTAAATTAACAGTTAAAGAAAACACAATAAAAACATTGACCATTGAGTAAATAATTTATTTTTAGTGTAAATTCATCAAACAAAACAGAACATGAAATATCCTAGCTAGTGAATGGAATATAGCCACAATCAGATTATTAATTTAATAAAAGAAGGAAATAAAGATGCATTTGAACAAACGTTCAGGACGTTTTATAAAATGCTGCGGGCTTATGCTTATACTTTTATAAAAGATAATGAAGGTGCCGAAGAAATTATACAGAATGTATTCTGCAGGATATGGGAAAGGAGGGATCAGCTAAAAACTGATGGTTCTTTACGCTCCTATCTCTACAGAGTAGTACATAATGAAAGCCTAAGCTATCTGAGACATCAGAAAGTGAAAAATTCATTTCAGGATTATTATAAAGAAAATACGGAAGAAGCTAGTAATGAGGTTGTAAATAAAATATTAGCCAATGAATTAGACCGTCACATTCAGTGTGCAATAGCAGAACTACCCCAACAATGTCGTATCATTTTTCAAATGAGCCGTTTTGAGCAGCTTAAGTATCAGCAAATAGCAGATATTCTCCAGATTTCTATTAAAACAGTTGAAAATCAAATGGGAAAAGCACTAAAAGTATTACGCCTTAAGCTTATAGAATTCCTCCCTGTTATTATAGTTTTACTTCATTTAACACAAAAAATGATAGGTTTAGAAACCCTGCAATAATTGAATAGAAGATGATCATAAATTTAACAGTTAACCACGGGATGCTCCTGGGAGCAATTAAAAAACAATTATAACTAATAAAAAACAATGAGCCCTAATATGAATGATGATGTGCTGGTGAAATATATGCTCAATGAGGCTAATGCCAGTGAAGTAATTGAAGTGCAGGCCTGGTTAAATGCCAAAGCCGAAAACCAGAAGTATTTCAATGATATGAAAAAAATCTGGGAGGATAGTCTGCGGCTTACTGAGCACAGTGAGGATAATGAATCGGCTACATGGAGTAAGATTGAAGACCGTTTGAATTTTAATACACCTGTCATACTCAAAAGAAAATCTTTAATTAATAAAAGCTGGTTACGCTTAGCAGCTTCGATTGCCATGGTTTGCGGGCTGAGTTGGCTTGCCTTTAACCATTTCAAAAGTCCTGCTATAATGAACATAAAAACCAAGGAGCAGGTACTCACACAGATCTTACCAGACGGATCTCAGGTTACACTCAATAAAAACTCTCTGATTTCTTATGCCAGCAAATTTACCGGAGCCACCAGACCAGTAAAATTGCAGGGAGAAGCTTTTTTCAAGGTTGCTCCTAATTCAGCCAAACCATTTATAATCAGCGTAAATAATATAACAGTAAAAGTAATTGGCACCTCATTCAATGTTAAAAACAGGAACGGTAAAACCGTTATTGTAGTCGAAACCGGAATTGTAAAAATTAGCAGATACCAAAGTAGTATCGAATTGCATCCTGGAGAACGCGTAACTATAAATCAGGATCAAAAAACATTATCCAAAGAAAGCAATCCTGGAAAATTGTATAATTATTATCGCAGCAATCAACTGGAATGTAAAAATACCACGCTACAGGAACTAGTTGACGCGCTGAATGAAATATACCATACCAACATAGTTATTGCTAATCATACTTTAAAAAACAAGCAGATTACGGCTAGCTTCAGGAACTCCTCACTGGAAGAAATCCTGGATGTAATTTCTTTAACCATCAATGTCCGGATTCAGCATAAAAATCAACAGATAATATTGAAGTGATCACAACCCTATGAAGCGCTTTACCTCTAAGATATTTTTTATAATTCTTGCCATATGCATTTGTAATAAGACAAATGCTCAGTCGATACTTGCACGTAAGATCTCACTCAACATTGTTAATCAGCGACTGGGAACTGTAATGAGCCTCATGGAAACAAAAGGTTCATTCGGGTTTTCTTACACAAGTAAAATAGTTCCTCAGGATAGCATTGTTAACTTACAAGTCGATGGAATAACAATTAAAGAGGCATTGGATCTGTTATTAAATGAGCATTATGAATATAAGGAAACTAAGAATTTCATTGTTCTTCGTTACGCACCTCTCCGGCTTTCATTGATTACTGATAAAGCATGGGGAGATAAAAATACTTATATAATAAGTGGTTATGTGGCAGATGAGCAGCATAAGAAAATGCATAATGCAAGTGTTTATGAACATGACCTTGCACAGGCAACACTTACCAATGAAGATGGATATTTCGAAATTGTATTACATCATATTTATCAACCCATTGCATTAACTGTAAGTAAAGAAAACTATAAAGATATCACAACCTATTATTTATCAGAAGTTAACATTCAACAAAAAAAACAGGATGAAGACAGCAATTATTATACTAGTGACTTTGAAGATATTGCCAGTCTGGGTATTGCCAGGTTTCTTACTTCTGCAAAACAGCAAATTCATTCATTGAACCTTGGCCGGGTTATTTCTCAAGCTCCTTATCAGCTTTCATTAACCCCTGCAATAAACACGCATGGCACTTTTAGCGGCCAGATTGTCAATAAGATTTCCCTCAATTTAATGGGGGGTTATAATGCCGGAGTTAAAGGGATAGAAATTGGTGGATTTTTTAATATCAATAAGATGAATATTAAAGGCTTTCAATTGGCCGGATTATTTAATATATCAGGAGGTTCAGTAAGAGCTGTTCAGCTATCTGGTATTTATAACGATGTCCGGGGTAATACTGACGGTGTGCAACTTACCGGGATTAAAAATAATATTAAGGGAAACAGAACAGGTGTTCAGATAGCAGGTATTTTTAATAACGTTAAAAAGAACTCATCTGGTGTTCAGATAGCAGGACTTTTTAATAGTGTACATGGGAAAGCCAGCGGGATACAGCTTGCCGGAATTTTCAATCAGGCTAACCAGTTTGATGGTTTACAGATCGGATTGATCAATGTTGCAAAATCTTCTACAGGTTATAGCCTGGGCTTATTAAACTTTATTGGAAATGGTTATAACAAAGTTAGTTTGGGTTATAATGAAACAATTGATTTGAACATCTCACTGAAAACAGGAACTAAAAAACTTTATACACTTTTGCTGGGTGGTATGAATGCTAAAAAAGATGACAAGTTATATGCTTTGGGTTTGGGTTTGGGGAAATCAATAAATATTACAAAATGGCTGACTTTAAATCCAGAATTAAGCTGCAGATATATCTATCAGGGAAACTGGAAAGATCGGAATTTGTTGAATCGCTTTGATCTGGGCTTTAACTTCAAATTAGCAGATGGTCTGAGGATTACTACAGGACCATCTGCTAATATATTTTATTCTACTCAGGGGGCACAGCTGGAAAACTATGCTTACATACAGAACAGAACTGACAGGTTTAATCTGAATGATAGTAAACTACGGGGATGGATTGGCTGGAGTGCAGCATTAACTATTTTTTAATGTGCAGGAATATTTTCTGTATCTTATTCTAGAATTTAATCAATAGCTTTTCGGCCATTAATTTATCCTCTTTATAGTATTCAAAGAACCATTCTCCGTTCTTTTTCAACACAATTCCATTAGAAGTCCCATTATCAGCAATAAAATAATCCTGAACAGAAGTTCTGGATAACGTTAAAACTTTTTTCGGTGTAGTATCTATCAATTGATATCCGTTAGTTGTTGGCTGAGCATACAAAGTTCCCGCTGGCTGGGTTGCTATTGCTGTACCCGTTAAAATTTTTGCAGCAGGCTGACCTGCAGCAGCAGCAACTGCTGTACTTGAAGGTATACTTGCCGAAGCAACAGCTACTGGTGTTGTAACCACCGCCTGCTCTTGTACATTGGTAGTTCCATTATAAGCATACTGAATCTCATCCAGTGAAGTAAATGCATCTCTTAGAGCAAGATTATAAGACGTTTTAAATTCTTTCTCTCTGCTCTTTCCTTCCTTGCTTTTAAAAATTATGTTTCCTTTGCAATCTTTCAGCAGCAGTGTAAGATTGGTAGTAAACATTCCGTTTTTTTCCAATACTTCAACCTGCAGCGCACTGCATTTATTATTAGCAATTTCAGTAGGCAATTCAGAATTATCAAAATAAGGTGTAAAACCTTTATCTTGTAAAAGGTATTTGGTCAGCGTATTTAATCTATACTGATCATTCTCTTTAAGGAAACTGAATTTTTCCGGTACTAACACGTATTTGTAGTTATTAACCGAAGTCTGTGCAGAGCCAGAAAAAGAAATAAATAAAAGAAATAACACAATGTATCTTTTCATATTAATATTGATTTTATAAGAAATTCAGGGAGTAATAAGTATCCCTTACAGGACCCTAAGATATGAATATAGTTTTTATTGTTTCAAGCCTAAGAAAGCCCGCATTCAATTTAAAATCATTTTATCACTTCTCTGAATGAAATTATGAATTTTGGTGATAATATTGCAGTAGTCAATCAAATCAAACAGAAGAATGGAAGCGAAAGAAATATTAAAGCAGCATATCGCCAAAACTGCCACACTAACTGACGAACAGTTCGATTACTTTTTTTCACATTTCAAGCCGTTGTCATACAAAAAAGGCCAGATCGTTATCAGTGCCGGTGAAAAAGTAGATCACGAATATTTTGTTATTTCCGGCTGCCTCAAAGCCTTCTTCATCAATGATGAGATCAAAATGTACATCCTTCAATTTGCCATGCCAACCTGGTGGACTTCTGACTACGGGGCCTTATATAATCAGACAGATGCAACCATTAGCGTAGATTGTATAACCGATGCAGAGATACTTTGTCTTTCCAATCATGACCGTGAAAAAATATGTAATGAACTCCACCAGGCAGAGCATTTTTTTAGATGGAGAACCAATAGAGGGTACCTCGCTTCACAAAAGAGATTACTATCCTTTATGAATAACGACACCAAAGTACGTTATGAAGAATTACTATCCTTATACCCGCAACTTTATAACCTTGTTCCAAAACATCTCATAGCTGCCTACCTTGGCGTTTCGCGGGAAACACTCAGCAGGCTCTATAATGCCCATAAATAAGCTTCAGCCGAATGTGATATACATCACGTAACCAGCCGGAATTTCCTGCCGTCCTTTGCTGTGTCAAATCATCAGCGATTGACAATATAAACGAATGGAAATGAAAAAATTTAAAGTTGCTGATACGCAGAGCAGCATCGGCTGGACCGGAAAAAAAGTAACCGGCGCACATTATGGTACCATATCCATCAATAATGGTACACTTATACTGAATGACAATAAACTCAGTGGTGGAAACTTTATTATTGATACAACCTCTATAAAAATAGTTGATATTACTGACCCGGCCACTAATGCACAATTTGCGGGCCACCTGTTTTCTGAGGACTTCTTTGCTTCGGAAAGTTTTCCTGAGGCCATATTTACAATTACTGGTTCTGATCAGGTTAGTACGTTAAGCTATTCGATTACAGGGGACTTAACAATTAAAGGCATCACGCATTCAATAAGTTTTCCTGCAGACGTAGTTATAACAGAAGGTGTGATTACCGCCACTGGTAAAATCGTGGTTGACCGTACCAAATACGACATGAAATTCCGCTCCGGTAATTTTTTCACCAATCTTGGCGATACACTCATTTATAATGAATTTGAACTGGATGTGAAATTAACTGCATTAGCAGCCCTTTAATCTATAGCCATGCCATATGTAAAAATAGAGGTGACACGCGAAGGTGTTACCAGGGAGCAAAAACAATCCCTGATTGCAGGAATAACAGAATTAATCACAGAAGTATTAGATAAAGACCCTAAACTAACCCATGTCGTCATCCAGGAAATTGAGCTCGATGACTGGGGTTATGCCGGTGAACAGGTATCTGTGCTCCGTGAAAAAGGAATAACAGCTAAAAGATAATTATTAATAATATTTTAAATCAAGATCATGAAAACACAAACTGTAATCGTAACAGGCGCATCAACAGGTATTGGTAAAGCTATCGCAGGTTTATTTCTGCAACAAGGATATAATGTAGTCATTAACTCAGCCAATCAGGATAATTTAGAGGAAACCTTTAACGAATTAGGCAATCACGAGCGCTTAGCGATGATAACCGGAGACATTAGCAATCCGGCAACAGGACAATTACTTGTTGATACTGCCTTAACCCGCTT
Source organism: Pedobacter cryoconitis (assembly GCF_014200605.1). Taxonomy (GTDB): domain Bacteria; phylum Bacteroidota; class Bacteroidia; order Sphingobacteriales; family Sphingobacteriaceae; genus Pedobacter; species Pedobacter cryoconitis_B. Next base: position 117,409 of record NZ_JACHCE010000003.1, read on the forward strand.
TGGCACTGTCGACGTATTGATAAATAATGCTGGAATATTTGAGCCAAAACCCTTCTTAGATGTTGATGAGGCACATCTCGACCGTTTTTTAAACATTAACCTGAAAGGCACTTATTTTACAAGCCAGTCGGCTATCAGACAGATGCTGAAACAAGAAGGAGGTTCAATCATTAATATTGGCACTGTGCTGGTAGATCATGCAATTGGTGGATTTCCTGCTACTGCGCCTATTTCAAGTAAAGGTGGTATCCATGCATTAACCAAACAGCTGGCTGCAGAATTTGGCCTTAACAATATCCGCGTCAATGGTATCGCCCCCGGAATTATAAGAAGTCCTCTTCAAGCTAAAACTGGTGTCAGCGATGCGGATAGCTTAGCCGGGCTTCATCTACTGAACCGCATTGGTGAAACTACCGATGTTGCTGCACTGGCTCTTTACCTGGCAGAAAGCAACTTTGTAACTGGTGAGATTATTAACCTGGATGGAGGTCATGTCTCAGGCCATCATATCGGATAACGACAAAAAAATGGAAAATAATTATACAGATAATGCGGCGGCTATAGCAGCCGTATTATCTACTTACTTTCAAAGCGTTTTCATAGGGGATACAGCAAGTCTCAGAAAAATCTTTCATCCACAGGCTCTGGTAACCGGTGATATTAAAGGAGTACCATATTTTAAGGCTCTCGATCAATATCTTGATGGTGTTCAAAACCGCAAAAGCCCATTTGAATTGAATGAACCATTTCAAATGGAAATATTAGCTATAGAAATTATCAATTCTATAGCAATTGCCAAAACACATTTGCCAATGCTTGGTTTTAATTATTATGATCTGCTTTCTCTGAATAAAATTAACGGGGAATGGATTATAATTAATAAATTACTAACGCATGTAAATCTTTAAATAATGTGGCATAAAACTAAGATAAGCGAACTTTTAGGTATCAGTTACCCTATATTGTCAGGTCCCATGGGAGGAGGTTTTTCAACTCCTGAACTTTTAGCTGCCGTATCAAATGCAGGTGGATTAGGGAGTTTTGGTGCATATACCCTTAATCCTGAAGAGATATTTGAAGCAAATAAAATTATAAAGACAAAAACAGATAAACCTTACAATATCAATCTATGGGTATCTGACGTAGATAAATCTTTAATTGATTATCCTGCTGAAAACCTTGAAAAAGTAAAACAGTTGTTAAAGCCTTATTTTGATGAATTAAGTATTCCCCTTCCAGATCTGGATACGCATATCCCCTCAAGGTTTTTAAAACAGGTTGAAACCATTTTTGAGATCAAACCGGCTGTATTCAGCTTTATATTTGGTATACCGGCAAAGGAAATACTTGATGAGTGCCGCAGGCTTGGTATTAAAACCGTTGGAGCTGCAACCACACTTGACGAGGCTTTAGCACTTGAAGAAGCAAACGTTGACGCCATAGTTGCTGCAGGCTTTGAGGCCGGAGGGCACAGACCTTCATTTCTACGCCCGGCACAGGATTCATTAACAGGGACATTTGCCTTGATCCAGCAGCTGAAATCCAACATAAAAACCCCTGTTATCGCGGCAGGAGGTATCGCTGACGCTAAGGGTATTGCCGCTGCATTAACTTTAGGCGCAGATGCAGTGCAGTTAGGAACAGCATTTTTAGTCACAGATGAATCAAATGCAACCCCTATTCATAAAGCAAAAATACTTTCCGGGGAATCCAGATATACTGTACTTTCTAAATCTATGACTGGCAGAATGGGCAGACTGATCCGAAACCGTATTTCGGAAGAAATTAAATATGAAACTGAAGTACTTCCTTTTCCCTTGCAAACGCGTTTAATGGGCCCTTTAAGAGCAGCAGCACTTGCTCAGGGAAAAACAGATCTGATTAATTTTTGGTCCGGACAAAATGCAGTGAGTTTAAAACACACCAGCGCAACTGAACTTATGCAAGCGCTGATCGCTGATACAAATGCTATATTTAATGATGTCCGTTAACAGAAAATCTGGAAAAGCAGATGTTAATATCTGCTTTTCCAGATTTAAAACAATGATTAAAAAACGCTGTCTTTAACTGTCAGCTTCTTCAGCGCCGGAAATTAGTGCATGGTCACTTGCAGACTTGAGCTGCGCATTCTGGAGTTTTGCACGGATAGACCATCCGCTGAATACATAGATCACACTAATTACCAGGTATATCCAAACCGGGATATTTTTCCCTGCAATGATTAAATAGAGGTAAGGCAGACTGTAGCCTAAAGCAGCAAACAACAAAGGCAGCAGGACCGACTTTTTTTTTCTTAATTTTTTGATGGCCTGACCTATAAAAGTAAGAAACAGAATTTTGCTTAACAAGTACAGAACACCAAATAACCAGGGATTAACCTGATGCAAATAAGCCTGATGAAACAGGTAATCTTTTATAGTGATAAATAGTGCCATGAATTTTATCAAAAATGGGTGATGCTTTTTCTATTAGTCGAAACTTCACATTAATCCTTACAAAGAAAATCAAATTAGATAAAGAGAAAGAATCATATAAAACAAAAGAGCCCTTCATTCACTAAAAGAGTTAATTCAACAGGCTTTTCTAATCAGGTTCTAATGTTGTGGTCACGATTTCGTCAAATGCTTCCCGAAATCACGAAATTTGTTTAGCGTAATCTCCGCAATAATATATTTGCGGCCAGATGGTAGCCGTTTTTAGATATAAAATTGTGATTTGCTTATTCAGTATGGTGTTGTTTTTGGCTTTTGGCTTTAAAGCAACAGTTTCCATTGGTAAATGGTCGGCTTTTTATCTGACAATGGAAGACGAGTCCCTAACTGATGCAGAAAAGAATACAAAGAAGGAGAAATCTGATAGATCCGCAAAAAAAATGTGGTATTTGGAATCGACAGAAACGGATCAGCTTTGGTCAAAAATTTCCATAGCTACGGAAGCCCACAATAAAGTCTATCTATTGGCTAAACTCTCAGAGCCCCATATCGCAATATCCACTGAGCCGCCCGAAAATGCGGCAGACTTTCTACACGTATAAAATACGGGTAGGTAATCCTATTTTTCCTGACACTTAAATTTTAAAGCCTATCATGAGCAAAAAACATGATGTGCCAGCGCTTAGGCCCTGGCAACGCCTGGTTGGAATACTCCATTTTGAGCGATCCACCATTAATTACATATTTTTTTATGCGGTATTGATCGGATTGCTAGGATTGACCCTGCCTTTAGGTACAACAGCAATCTTCAATTTGCTGAGCAATGGTTCAATGTACAGTTCTACCTATATTTTAATCGGGGTAGTGCTGATTGGCATATTGATCGGTGGTCTGCTGCTCATTGGCCAGTTAACCCTTGTTGAGCTTGTCGAGCAAAAGATATTCGCAAGAACCGCCCTGGAGTTTGCGTACCGTTTGCCACGTATCAAAAAGTCTGAATTATCCGGAGAATATCCACCGGAACTGGTAAACCGTTTCTTTGATATCCTGACGATCCAAAAGGGACTTGCCAAATTAGTCGTAGAAATGATATCCTCAGCGGTGCTGATTTTTTTCAGTGCTATTCTACTATCATTTTACCACCCGGTGTATATGGCCTTCGGAATCTTTATTACATTGGTACTGGCTATTGTGGTCGCACTTTACTATAAAGACGCTGTGCGGACTAGTATAGAGGAATCCGGGCATAAATACGAGGTCGTAGCTTACTTAGAAGATGTAGCGGCAAACCTGGATCATTACCGTGGCAACAAAAGCAGAATGAAGGAGGCGATGGAAAAGACAGATGATATCACTTCCAGATACCTCAAAGCGCGTACTGGTCACTTCAGGGTTTTACGTAAATTTTTTGCCAGTTCTATAATCATACGGGCGGTACTGATGGGCGCCCTGCTTTTGATGGGCTCTTATTTTGTCATTGACAGGCAAATGACCTTCGGTCAGTTTGTGGCGGCCGAAGTGATTGTTGTTCAGATCAGCTATGCGGTAGAAAAACTAATGACCAATATGAATACAGTATTCGATATGGTAACCAGTGCAGAAAAGCTGGCGGTAGTAACCGATCTGGATCTGGAAGACGGACAGGAGGTAAACCATGGGTAATCATCGTCAGGTAAACCACCAGGCCAATTGGGAAAACCTTGGAGATAAGACCAGTCGGTCTTTACTGCGCATGCGTAAAGTACTCGTATTAGAAAGGATTATGCTCGTTGCTTTTTTACTTTCGCTTGGTATTTTATTTCTGCCATGGCGGCAAACTATTCCGGGTAAGGGTACTGTTACCGCTTTAAGACCCCAGGATAGACCTCAGACCATTCAAAATCAAATTGGAGGCCGGATAGAACGCTGGCATGTTAGTGAAGGGCAAAAGGTACGGCAAGGCGATACCATATTGCTGATATCAGAGATTAGTCAATCTTACTTTGATACTGAGCTTCCGCTTAGATTGAAGGAGCAGCTAAAAGCAAAGCAAGGTAGCGAAGCAGCAGCAAGACAAAAAAAGCGCGCTACTGAAGATCAAATCGGCGCTCTTGGCCGCGGATTAAACTTTCAGCTGGTAACCGCAGAAAATAAAGTAAAACAGAGTATGAACTATGTTCAAAGCGACAGTGCCGACCTACAGGCCCTGCGTCAGTTCTATCGCGTCAGTCAATCCCGTTTAGCGCGTTACGAACAAGGATTTAAAGATGGCCTGTTTTCTCTTACTGATATCGAGACCCGTCGTCTGAATGTGCAGAATGATCATGCGAAGCTTATTGCGCAGGAGAATAAGCTGAACAGTTCGAAACAGTCGATGCTTAATGCACAGATCGAATTAGATAACATCAGAGCTAAATACCAGGAATCTCTGGCTAAGGCACAATCTGATATGGGAACTGCCCTATCGGGAGAGGCAAGCGCCCAGGGCGATATCGCAAAATTACGCAACGAGATTGCAAGTATTGATTTTCGCAGAGGTTTGTATGTCGTTCGTGCACCTCAGGACGGGTATGTGATTAAAACCATGAAAGCCGGGATTGGTGAGCTTATTAAAGAAGGGGAATCGGTAGCTACACTGCAACCTGAAAATCCTTTGGTAGCGGCAGAAATTTACGTGAATGCAATGGATGTACCGCTAATGCAAGAAGGAAGTGAGGTTCGTTTACAATTTGTGGGATGGCCCTCGGTACAGTTTTCTGGCTGGCCTTCGGTAGCTGTGGGTACATTTGCCGGCAGGGTATTTTCAATAGATAGAATGATTAGCGCAAATGGTACTTACCGCGTACTGGTTAAACAGATGGTTCCGGTTCCTCAGACTGATGAGCCATGGCCAATTCAGCTTAGACAGGGATCAGGGGTATTTGGCAGGGTCATTTTAAATTCTGTACCAGTTTGGTACGAGATATGGCGACAATTAAATGGTTTTCCTCCAAGTCTGGAGAGAGAACCAAAAAGTATTGGTAATCAGGGTAAATAGAGACATTTATGAAGTTGTTATTAATCTTAATTATATCGTTATCCGGTTTGCTGAGCTCCCGTGCACAATCGCAAACTGATACTGCCGATATATTTATGTTACAGGATCTGGAGGTAATGGTATTTCGTAATCATCCTATAGTTAAGCAGGCAGCGCTGCTGAGTGAATCAGCACGCGCAAATGTGATGCAATCGCTTGGCTATTTCGATCCTAAAATCAAGGCTGGTTTCGACAGCAAGATGTTTGGTAATAAGACATATTATAATCGCTGGGTGAGCGAACTGAAAGTACCGCTCTGGCTTGCTGGTGCGGATCTTAAAATAGGATACGACCGTAATGTTGGCGATTATGTAAACCCGGAAACACATACTTCTACAGCTGGTTTAGCGGGTATTGGCCTCAGTATTCCTTTGGGGCAGGGTTTGTTGATAGATAGCAGAAGAAATACCCTAAGGCAGGCAAAGATTATGGTCAGCTATGCAGAAGCCGAACGTGTAAAGCAGATCAATGCCATTTGGTATAGTATTGTTAAGGACTACTGGAACTGGTATTTCTTTTATAATCAGTTTCAACTGATCAATGAAGGACTGGAACTTGCACAGACAAGATTTAATGCAATCAGCAGGCAAACAAGCCTGGGCGATAAGGCGGCCATTGATTCGGTTGAAGCAGCTATTACAGTGCAGGATCGAATGATCCAGTATGAAAAGATGAAAATAGAACTTCTAAATGCCAGGCTTACTTTATCTAACCATTTATGGAATGATGAAGCACAACCCCTGGAATTGCCCGAGAAGGCCCGCCCGCTTCATGTCATACAATTACATGATAAACCTCAAAGGCAAGTATTAGATACTTTGCTGGAATTTGCAGCAGGGAGCCACCCTGAGCTGATCAAGCTGCGTATAAAAGGAGAGCAGCTCGCCGTGGAGCGCTCTTACAGAAAAGAAATGCTGAAACCTAAACTTAATGTTAGCGGATCATTATTGTCTACCCGTAGAAATTTCAACAGCTACATTCCTGATAATTATGATTTTAAGATGGGTAATTATAAGCTCGGATTCGAATTTGCACTACCTCTTTTCCTTCGTGCAGAGCGGGGTAAGTTAAGAGAGGTGAAAATCAAGCAGCAAGAATTAGAATATGATATGCAGCGATCCAACCGTGAAATCAGGAATTCGGTACTGACCAGTTACAATCATTTAAATGCCTACAGTGAACAGCTTGCCGTCCAGGTGAAAAGCATTTCAAACCAGGAAGTACTGTTGAATGGTGAATCTTCTAAGTTTGATCTGGGTGAAAGTACATTGTTTTTGATAAACAGCCGTGAATCTAAGTTGATTGACATGAAAATCAAACGGGAAGAAATGATTTCAGGTTATCAGAAAACATTGGCAGAGCTTTATTATAAAGCGGGTAGCAGGATGTTGTTTCATTTATAGCTGGAATTCATATAGGATAATAATTGGCAGATTTCTTCAACCCGTGTTCCCGTCGCGGGTTGACACAGGGCGAAGGTCAAACTTCCAGGATGGTGCACATAAACTTTAGCTTCTACTGTGCCATTCTTCAAGTTTAAAATTGCATTTGCGGAAACCGGAGGCCCCAAATCGCAGGATTTTTCTTGTTAAATACTTGTAGAACATTTGCGTTTAGTCCAGCAATTTTGGCTGTTGAACCTGATGAAAAAGGATCAAGTCATAAACTTGTGATTTACCCGTTAAACTTCCCATAATAAATACCTTTCTACCAATGTAAGCTATTCGCGTTAAAGATTATCCTGATGCGTAAAAAATGTCCGTAATTGTCCGCAGCTGTCTGCAATTGTCCGCAATTGTCCATGGGTTAGTCAAAGGGAAAATTATAATTTCATTAATCTTCATCCGGTTATGATTTGGTTGTGCCTGAGTGGTGGTCGGTGTAACACCAGGTTGTAAACAGCCTTTAAGCATAGGAACTCTATGTCATTTCAACTAGTTGTTTTTACTTGGACTTGCCATGCTCTTACGTTACTTTAACACTGCTCTTACCCTAACGAGTACCCGGACAGTACCCGGGCAGTACCCGGCCGATATAGATTGATTATTTAGCTATTTTGAATTTATTTACTAACAGCCCGACCTTGTTTCGGCTGAGTCATTCCCATGCAAATTGAAAGCTTTCAGCGCAACTTCCAGAGGCATAAGAGCATCAGTGATATCAAAGACTTGTTTAGCGTGTCAAAAATTTATGCTTAAAAAAGAGCCTGATCCACAAGTTTATCACTTGATCCGTGAAAATGGCAATTGAAAAATTTTCCGGAAGTAGGATACTTCCTATTATGGAAATAAAAAACCCCATCCTAATAGTTAGAAATGGGGTTTTTACGTGATTTTCATTCCTGAAAATCTTTGCTCCCTCTGCTGGGCTCGAACCAGCGACCCTCTGATTAACAGTCAGATGCTCTAACCAGCTGAGCTAAGAAGGAGTGCTGGTTTTTAAAAAAAATAACGCTTTTTTTAAAAGGTTAAGCGTATTATAAAAGGCAATGCCCTCTACTTTAACAGAAAAAACCGTTCAACATGACATTGAACGGTTTTTTACCTGCTCCCTCTGCTGGGCTCGAACCAGCGACCCTCTGATTAACAGTCAGATGCTCTAACCAGCTGAGCTAAGAAGGAGTACTCTGGTTATCCGAAAACGTCTTTCTGCTTTAATAAAGAACATAAAGCTTCGTTCGTTTTGGGAATGCAATATTAGGGCTTTTAAATTATTTATGCAATATTTGTAGACAATATTTTTCAAAAAAAATTAAAAAAAAACATATGAGCCTGATAATCATAGGTAGTGTAGCATTCGATGCAATCGAAACTCCCTTCGGAAAGACTGATAAAATAGTGGGTGGAGCTGCAACTTACGCAAGTTTAGCTGCATCTTACTTCTATAAAAAGGTAAAAATAGTCGGAGTTGTAGGTGATGACTTCCATAAAAAAGACATCGACACCTTTACAGAACACGGTATTGACACTGAAGGACTGCAAATAAAAGCAGGTGAAAAATCATTCTTCTGGTCTGGAAAATATCATAATGATATGAACAGCAGAGATACTTTAATTACAGAATTGAACGTATTAGGAGACTTTGATCCGATTATCCCTGAGAGCTACCAGGACTGCGAATACCTGATGTTAGGTAATCTGAGTCCACAAGTACAGCAAACAGTCATCAAACGTCTTAAAAACAAGCCTAAATTAATCATTTTAGACACAATGAATTTCTGGATGGACATCGCCTTAGATGATTTACTGGAAACGATTAAATTGATTGATGTGTTAACTATCAATGATGAAGAAGCCCGTCAGCTTTCAGGAGAATACTCATTGGTTAAAGCAGCGAAGAAAATTCTTGCTATGGGACCTAAATACCTGATCATTAAAAAAGGTGAGCATGGTGCATTACTTTTCAATGAAGATAAAGTATTCTCTACCCCTGCTCTTCCGTTAGCAGATGTATTTGATCCAACAGGTGCAGGAGATACTTTTGCAGGTGGTTTCATTGGTTACATGGCAAAAGCCGGAACCATCAATTTTGAGACGATGAAAAATGCAATTGTCTATGGATCTGCATTAGCATCTTTCTGCGTAGAAAAATTTGGTACTGAAAAAATCGTCAACCTTACAGAAAAAGAGGTTGCTGACCGTATCCAGGAATTTGTGAACTTAAGCGCTTTCACACTTACTGAAGCCTAATTATTCAGGTCATTCCCGAAATAAATATTTATAAAAGCATCAGCCTTCGGGCTGATGCTTTTTTTATTTAAGTTTTAAGTTTCCCAATAGCAGTAAACTTTTCAAACACAGTTTCAGAATGCGGCGCATCCGCCAGTTCATCGGTAAGATCCTGCCCTGCCCAATGTTCATAATGTTTTCCATTTTTCCACAAGCGGCTCTCACTTACGTCATAGATCAAGCCCAGAAAAGCAACCCATATCTGTGGTTTATCCTGCCCGTTCCTCAGGGCAAGCTGTTGTTTGGTAAATTCCGGCAGTTCCATTAACGACGTGATCTTAATTTAAAGAATTCAAAAAGATAAACAGTCAGTAATAACATCGCCATAAAATAAAAAGGCGTTTCAAAAGGAATATTAAACTGATTAAAGCGTAATGTTTCCACGCTGTTATACTGTATTACAGGAAGGTTAACTATAACACTATAAACGATATAAAATGGAATTAAGGTAACGAGGAATGCTCTATAAAACCGGTACATAAACCTGATTTTATTCACATATTCTATATAGAGAATGAACACCAGCAATATCGAAAACGTAAACAATGTATATAATTTCTGATGACCAAAATAGAGCATCGCTATGCATACGCCAAGCATAATATTACTTAAAGCAAGACTATACTTATCATGGCTATTATCAGGAAAACGATAATTTAAAAAAAGATAGATAGCAAGACCAGATAAGGGCAGGATAAATGAAAACAGCAGCTCTTCTATAGGTAATTGCCATAAGGTCATACCACTCAGGTAAGGTGGATTAAATACGATTACTTTAAGTTGTGTCAGGAACTCTGTAGGTATAGAAAAAGCAAAAACATTAATCAGCACAGCAAGAATAATGAATTTACTATTATTGGTAAAATCGAGTTGTCTGATAGAAAATAGTAGGACAGGCAATAATAAAAGAGCCAGATTGACGAATAAATAAGTATAGTTCATTTAGCAGGATAAGTCTGAAGATCAAAAATATACTTTTGATCCCATTAAATCATTTTCTTTTTCCCGGCTGTCTCATCAAAAAAGTTGACCGCTGCATCATTGCAGCGATCAACCAAGTTTAATATTAATTAATAACCAGCATTTTGCTGTCCGGCTAAATTAATATTCGCACTAATCTCAGCCTGTGGGATCGGCGCTATTGTTTTTGGGTCTGTAGCAGTCAAACTACATCTGGTTACCGTAATTTCCAGCGGATCATTACAGAAATTTCGCTGCATAGTAATACCATTCCTCATCAGATCAAAGAAAACCTGCCCCTCGAACATTAGTTCTCTTCTTCTTTCTAATAAGATTTCTTGTAATAAAGCCGCTCCGGAAAGCCCGGAAACAGGCGCTAAACCACGATTAGTCTTAATGATATTCAAGTCAGCCAGAGCCTGGGTATCCTGACCACCAATTTTATTTTCAGCCTCAGCCCTATTTAAGATAACCTCTGATAAACGCAATACCTTAGGACTGTACATTCCCTGGGCACCGTCCTGTTGTTTATATTTATTATTCTGAAATTCTGCAGGACTATTGCTAAAAGGACTAATAAAAAGCTTATATCTGTTATCATTAGTTTTATCAAATACTGCAACAAGATCAGGAGAAACGCGTATATCACCATATCCAGGTTTCAAATAGATATTCCCAATATTATCAGACCCCTGACTTTCTGTTGGTAAAAATTTGATAGTAAAAATATCTTCAGGGGCTCCCGGTGTAGCATAATAGGTTGTCAGAGAACCTGCAGGAGTAATCACATAACCCGCACCAGTCACAGTATTAGCCTCAGCTATAGCATTTGCATTATCACCTTTGTATAAATAAACTCTGGAAAGTAATGCAGAAGCAGCATATTTACTAGCGGTTACCTTATCTGAAGCCGAAGTTGCAGCTAATAAAGTTTTCGCACTTACAAGATCATTTATAATTTGTGTATAAACCTCAGCAACAGTGTTTCTGCCTGGATAATTGCTAACGTCAGAGACTAAGACAACCGGAACTCCCAGCTGAGATCCATTTCCCTGGTTATAGGGCTTAGCAAATACCCTTACCAGATCAAAGTACCCTAAAGCCCTTACAAACTGGGCCTGACCTTTTGCCAGATCTTTTTCCGCCTGGCTGGCCTCAACTTTATCAACCTTATTAATGATATTATTAGCTCTCGCTATAGTAGAATACATAGCTGTCCATATACTGGTAATACCTGCATCATTTGCAGCATAGTTTTTCTGAAAAGTAGACAAATAACGATTACTGTTTGCTTTTGAAATATAAACGTCACTTGCACTTAAATCACCATATATATAAAGTGATCTGCCATAATAGTCTACATCCCGCATACTTGCGTACATCCCTAAAATAGCTGTATTTATTCCTTTTATTGTTCCCAGTGCAACATCTGTACCCAATGCATCTTTCGGATTTAAATCCAGCTGCTTTGTGCAGGCCGAAAAAATCACAGTGAATGCCGTTAAACCTATGATTAGAATCTTTTTCATATTATATTTTATATTATATTTTTTATAATGACACCTTTACACCCGCCGTAATACTCTTACTCACAGGGTATTTAAAAAACTCATTTGCTGTAAGTGCGCCCTCAGGATCAACACCTTTATACTTGGTAATCGTTAATAAATTTATTCCCGTTACAAAAACTTTAAGAGAGGATAATTTCATTTTCTGAGCTACAGAAGCTGGCAATGTATAACCCAGAGTTACATTTCTCAGACGCAAAAAGTCATTACTTTCAAGAAAACGTGTAGAGAGCCCGGCAGAGTTTTGATTACCACCAATAACCGGCTTTGGTCTTTCAGCATTCTGACCCGGGGTAGTCCAGAAATTCTTATCTGCATCAATAAAATAACCACCTTGCCAATTCGCTCCATCCGAGTCAATGATAGATCCGGCCTGGTTATATGCTTTTGCTCCTGTAGAAGCATAAATAGTAAAAGCAAGCTCGACTCCCTTATAACGGAATGTATTACTTAATCCATATATATATTTTGGCAACGATGTACCGCTATACTTTTTGTTTTCATTTCTGTTAGCGATCGCATAATTATTAGTTGTTGTTTTCCCGTCAGCCAGATACCACAAAGGATCGCCGTTACTCGGATCAACACCTGCCCATACTGGTAAGAACCAGGCATTAATCGGTAAACCTACTCTGGTGATTCCCAAACTGGTAATAATATCCTGATCATTAAATAGTTTGGTCACCTCATTGTTATTATAGGAGAAATTAAAATCTGTTGTCCATGAAAATCCCGATGACGATTTAATATTATCACTGCTTAAAGTTGCTTCAAATCCTTTATTGGTTAGTGAAGCTGCGTTCTTAAAGGCAGTAGTAAACCCACTCGTTCTGGAAACCGGTACTCTTAAAAGTACATCAGTTGATTTTCTATTGTAGAAGTCAAAAGTACCTCTTAAACGACCTTTTAAGATTGCAACCTCCAATCCCACATCAAACTGCTTATTTTTCTCCCAGGTCAGATTCTCATTGCCCGGCGTTGAAGGACCGCTACCACCTACACCATTGTAAGTAATATTTTTATAGGTATAAAGTGGTTGCGCCAGATAATTGCTATTTTCAATATTAGGGACAGAAGCTACCCCTGATGTTCCAAAACTTGAACGAAGACGCAGGTCAGAAAAAAGATGCTGTGTTTTCATGAAATCCTCATCAATAATTTTCCAGGAACCGCCTATCGAATAAAAATTAGCATACCTGTTGTTTTTACCAAATCGTGAAGATCCATCTCTTCTAATAGACCCTGTCAGTGAATATTTACTATCAAAAGTATAATTAACCTGCCCTAAATAAGATAAAAATGAATATTCAGATTGCCCGCCACCAACAGCATTCGGCGTACCAAAGGTACCTAGTTCCTGTAACCTCGGATCTGAACTTCCAAGCGCATCTGCATAAAAATTAGAAGAATTATATCTCTGATATTCTGTTAAAATCATATACCCTAATTCATGACGGGTATCTTTTAAACGGAAATTACCATAAATAGAGGACTGAGAAGTAAATGTATAGACATTAGTCTGGGTTTGGGTTAACTCACCACTTTTAGCAGGTGTAGCGCCAAGACCATTACCAGTTGTCGGGTCAAGATAATTCTTAAGTGCAGCATTAATCAAGTCAATACCTATGGTCTGTTTTACATTTAACCAGTCTTTAATCTTAACTTCAGCATAACCATTTCCCAAGCCCCTGAATTGCTTCATTTTAGTATAATTCAGTGGATTAGAGTACAGGAAATTATCCGAAAAGTTACCTCCGTACTCAGGTTCTGAACCTGTAAAAAGAGAACCGTCCGGTTTATAAGGATAAACATGTAAAGGGCTGTTTGCCATAGATCCATAAAGCGGACTTGAATAATAACCACCCCCATCAGCATTAAGTGCATTAGAAAAAGATGTATTCAGGGACATTCCCACCTTCAGCCAGCTTTTAGCTTTACTATCTACATTCAGATTAGCATTTATCCTTTTAAAGCCAGAGTTTATAACAGTTCCATCCTGATCAAAGTATCCCAATGATATCGCGTGAGTAGTTTTCTCATTTCCACCACTAATTGACAAATCATAAGCTTTTGTAGATCCATGTCTATATGCAGCTTTAACCCAGTCAAACGTTTTATCTAATAAAGATGCAGGATAAGCTGCATCGATTTCTGCGGGAGTACTACCATTTACAGCCAATACAGACCTTTCGTAATCATAAACCTGTTTACCATCCATCATTTTCCATTTACCGAAGCTAGGTCTGACTGTACCCATCTGTGCACTGAAATTAATAACAGATTCACCTGCTTTACCTCTTTTAGTTGTGATCACAATCACACCATTACCACCTCTTGAACCATACAAGGCCAGAGCAGATGCATCTTTTAAGACTGTCACACTTTCCAGATCATTAGGATTTAAATTGGACAAGATATCATTGCTCTGAGCTATCTGGTTGTAGTCATTAGCAAATTGTCCTGTTTCAACAATAACTCCATCTATTACATAAAGTGGTGAAGCAGAGGCTGAAATAGAACCAACCCCCCTAACCCTCACATTGGATTGTGCTCCAGGCTGGCCCGAAGTACTCAGAACAGTCACGCCTGCAGCTTTACCCTGAAGAATATCATTTACATTTGTCAGTGGAACGTCCTGAATATCTTTAGCCTTAATTAATGACGAAGATATCGCCGACTTTCCTTTTACCTGATTACCATAACCAGTAATAATGACTTCAGACAAGCCTTTTACGTCCGAAACCAGTTGAAGATTCAAAAGACCGGAACTGCCAGCTATCTTAGTCTGCGGGAGATAACCTATAAATGAAAATACAATTTCCGATGTAGCGGATGGAATGACCAGAGAATATCTGCCGCTTGAATTAGTAAAAGTGCCTTTTCCAGACCCTTTAATTTTGACAGAAACACCTGGTAAAGGCAATCCATCTTCCTGACCTGTAATTGTACCTGTAATAGTTCGTTCTTGCGCCATCGCTGATACAGCGAGAAACATGAGTAAAAACAAACTCAGTAGAAGTTTTTTCATAAATAATTGTTTTAGTTAATTGATAACCCAATTTACTAAAACAATTTACTGAACAGCAGACTCCTAACAGGAATTATTTTATCAATTCATTAAATCTGTATTTCTGGTGAAATAAGCTTATTTTACATTGAATTAACAAGGAAAAACAGCATGTAACATTTATGATATTATAACTTTTTACTTTTCCATAAAAAACATATAGCTTTCCCAGAAAAGATCAAGATCTCATAAAAAAAGCTGTTGTTTTCTTAAACAACAGCTTTTAGATAAAAAAAACAGTTTGTTAAACGATCTCTGTTCCTAAAATTTCTTTAGAATATGTTTTAAGATATTTTTTTAATATCTGACGTGCTACGTGAATCCTGGTTTTTACTGTTCCAATTGGGATATCAAGTATATCAGCTATTTCATGATACTTATAACCTTCAAAATATTTAATAAAAGGGATATAGTATTCCGGCTGTAATGTTGCCAGAGCTTTATTGATATCCCCGATAATAAATTTACTGTCTATTGTATTTTTTGTGGCACTGTAATGCAGGTTGGCTGATGAAATATCCTCGGATTTTGTAATTAAAGCATTTGTTTTAACCAAACGTCTGTAATTATTAATAAAGGTGTTTTTCATAATAGTAAACAACCAGCCTTTTAGATTTGTACCTTCTTTAAATTTGCTGTAATAGGTAACCGCTTTCAGCATTGTATCCTGAACCAGGTCGTTTGCGTCTTCAATATCTTTAGTAAAATTTAAAGCGAATGACTGTAAGGAAACCGAGTGGTTGTGAAGCTGAAGGTTGAATTCATTTTTTGTCATAGTGTTTAAGTTTTAAGGTTAAAAAAGCAAGCAAACAAGACCTTTTAAAAGTGGCGTTATCGAGTTTGTTTAATCTTGTATATTAACACTTATACAACATATGTACCAAAAAAACAATTCATGGTTAAACACATAGATTTGTATGTTTAACCATGATAAAACTAGCTATAATGATGTAAATCACATCATTGTTACAGAATATTTACTTCCCGTTCCAATTTAACACCAAATTTTGAGGAGACAGTGTCTATAATCTTTTCTGAAAAACTATACACTTCTTTACCGCTTGCACCGCCATGATTAACCAATACGAGCGCCTGATTTTTCCATGTACCGGTATGACCTTCAGTTATTCCTTTAAAACCACATTGTTCGATTAGCCAGCCAGCTGCTAATTTAACTTTTCCTTCACCAGCAGGATAACTGATCACTGCAGGAAAGGCATGCTTCAATTTTTCAAATTCAGCACGTTCAATAATCGGATTCTTGAAGAAACTTCCGGCATTACCGATAGTTGAAGGATCCGGTAATTTACTGACCCTGATTTCAGCAACAATTTTAGAAATATCTGTAATCGTAGGATGAGTTATTCTCCTTTCAGCAAGCAAGGATTGAATAGCACCATACTGAGAGTTGATACGAATACGGGTAAATAATTTAAAATTTACACGCGTAATAATATACTGGCCTTTTAATTCATTTTTAAAAACACTGTCTCTGTAGGCGAAATGACAAGCTGAATAATCGAATTTCTTAAATTCTCCCGTAGCGATCTCAAAAGCTTCACAGGATTCAAAAACATCTTTCAATTCAACACCATACGCGCCAATATTTTGTATAGGAGACGCACCAACCGTTCCGGGAATAAGAGTTAAATTTTCCATTCCTGCGAAACCATTTTCAACACAATAATTAACCAGATCATTCCAAATCACCCCTGCCCCAGCCGTAACAACAACCTGACTATCTGAAATTTCTGTCACAATACCCGGAATACTAACTTTAAGTACCAAACCTTCGTAATCTTCCGTAAAAAGCACATTACTCCCACCACCAAGTATCAGTAGCTTATTTTCTTTAAAAACTGCACTGTTCCTTAATTCCACTAAATCTTCAGGAGTGAAAATTTCAGCAAAAAAACGGGCTTTGACGTCAATACCAAAAGTATTGTAAGGTATAAGGGATATATTTTCTTGTAATACAAGCATAAGAATTGATGGAATTATTTAGCGCAAATGTAATTGTTACCCTGTGTAATAAACATGTTAATTATAATATTTAATAAATTTGCATAATTTACATGCGATTCTAACCTTATTCAAGCCCAAACCCCAATAGAAAAAAAAGCATTGCTCATTCACAATGGAAAATCAAGATAGAAAAAGACTTTTAATTATAGACGCCGCATTAAAAAGGTTCGCACATTACGGACTTGCAAAGACTACTATGACCGAAATTGCAAAGGACATTGCCTTTTCAAAAGCCCTGCTTTATTATTATTTCCCAGATAAACTGAGCCTGTATGTAAGTGTCATCGAGCATATGATGCACACTGTCAGCAGAGACCTTGTCAAATCAGTAGAAAAAACCTCTACGGCTACAGAAGGAATCCTGATGCTGCTGCAAAAAAGACAAACATTCACTCAGAAATATTATAATCTTTTGGAATACACCCAAATGATTGGTCCGGACCTGCCAGAAGCACTCTATGAAAAATTTCAGCGCGCCAGGGCATTTGAACTAAAGATTATTACCGGTTTATTTACCAAAGGAGATTCATCAGGCGAATTTGCAATCAGAGACATCCCATTCACTACCGAAATATTCGTTGAAGCAGTTTCAGGCATACATTTCAACATACTTAACCGTGCTAAAAACATCTTTCCAGGCAAAGAACAGTTTAAATTAATTTTCCTGAAAGAAAAGCGCTTCGCTGAAATCTTTTTGGCAGGCTTAAAGCCAATAGATTAAGTCATAGAATTACCATTTATTTTGACAATCCCCTCATAAGTCGTATTATAAGTTATTAACAGCCTAAATTTAGTCATGAAATTGTCATTTCTACATTAGAAAGACTTGTTTTATAGGGAAAATTTCTTTAATAGAAACGCTTGCCATACTTTTGACTTTACAAATAATAAAGTCAGAAGGTAAAAAAGTAAAATGGCAGAAACGGATAAAAAAAGAGAGCTAATTATAGAGGGTGCAATAAAACGTTTTATACACTTTGGCATCAATAAAACTACAATGAATGAAATAGCAGAGGACCTATCTGTCTCTAAACCTTCATTATATTATTATTTCCCAGATAAAACCAGCTTAATTCTTGGTGTAGTAGAGCGAATTTTTAAAGATTATTTTGACGTACTCTATGCAGATCTGAAACAGTCATCTAATATTGAAACCACATTATTAAATATTGTGGAAATCAAACATCGTTTTTTTCTGCGCTATTATATGCTGCATTTATCTAACGGAAATCCGGATTCTTCGTTAAACTCGGTAGAATTAAAATCATATTTAGAAAAAATGTTAGAAAAAAATGTCCAGTTTCACGAAAAAATATTTGAGACAGCTGTGGCAAACAAAGAAATCGCTCCGCAAGAAGACATACCTAAACTCGCTGAATTGTATTTATCGTGTCAGTCTGGTTTAACTTCATTGTGTATTATGCATGGAAATAAAGAACTTTTCCCAGGTAAAAAAGAATTGAAACTAATGAAGGAAAAACAAATAAGTCTTTCCAAAATATTCATTAAAGGACTAAAATATTAAATCAGCCCTATTACAAGAAAACCACGATCATGATTAAAAGAGTAAAATCAATTCCCATCTTAATGTTATGCCTGCTGCTCGCAAACCTTGCGGATGCACAAGAGCAGCTTAAACTAAAAGATGCACTCAATTTTGCCATACAAAACAACGTTAACGCGCGTAAAGCAAAACTGGATATAGACGGCGGGAAATACAAAACGCAGGAAATAAGAGCAAAGGCCCTTCCCCAAATCACAGGAAGCGGCAATCTGACCTACAACCCTATTATTGGTCAGCTTGTCGTTGGGAGCCTTTCATTTCCTATGGGCAGAAGCTGGAATGTAAATGGCGGTGTTCAATTAAGTCAGCAGCTTTTTAATCAACAGGTCTTTACAGGTCTGCAGGCTGCAAAAAAGAGCGAACAATACTACAATCTTACTTCCGATTACACAGAGGAACAAGTAATTGAAATGGTTGCTAACAATTATTACCAGGTTTTGGTAAGCAGACAGCAACTGAACGTAATTGACACCAATATTAAAAACGTTAAAGTTGTAGAAAAGATCATTTCAAATCAATATAAGAATGGTCTGGCCAAAAAAATTGACGTAGACAGGATTAAAGTCAACCTAACTAACCTGGAAACTCAGCGTGAGCAGACTGTTAACGCTGTTGTACAGTTAGAAAATCAGTTAAAATATTCAATGGGCATGCCGGTTGCCACCACAATTACATTACCACCGGATGAGTTCAGCAAAGTGGAAACTTTACCTGCTATGGCAGATAGTATTAATGTTACTGGCAGAACTGAAATCAGGTTACTGACCATTCAAAATGAATTACTGGGTTTACAGCGCAAAGCATATGTTTCAGAGTACTACCCGCAGCTTTCTTTAACAGGAAATATTTCCAGAACTGGTCTGAGTGATAAATTTGATTTGCTTTCCCGTCATGGACTAGCTACTTACTATAACTCTTCTGCAATTGGATTAACATTGAACATCCCTATATTTAATGGTTTTGCGACCCGCTCAAGAATACGTCAGGCAGATGTGGATATCAAAAAGAACAATGAAGATATCAGACAAGCAAAAAATACATTGAACCTGGCTTATGAGAATGCTAAAATTCAATTAAAAGACAACATCAATACGATCAGATCACAACGTCAAAATGTTCAGCTGGCACAAGAGATCTATAACAGTACTCAAAATAACTACAATAACGGGCTTGCTGCATTGACAGATCTCCTTGATACTGAAAATGCATTAACTTCAGCACAAAATAGCTATACCCAGGCATTACTGAACTACAAAATTGCCGAAATACAACTAATCAAATCAAACGGAAATATAAAATCACTATTAAAATGAAAAGAGGAATTATAACAGTCATTCTAATTATAGTTGTTATCGGGGCTATTGCTTTGGTACTCAAAAACAATAAGAAGAAAAATGACGCGCAAACGGCTTTGGTAGCTCAGGGAAGTGGTGCTATCAGTGTACGCGTGGCTCCAGTGAAAAAAGTAGACGTTGATTTGGATTTTAGTGCAAATGGTAATTTCATTCCTAAAAAAGAGCTAAACTTTTTATCAGAAAATGCAGGTCGTATTACTAAAATCTATGTAGAAGAAGGTGACCGCGTACATAAAGGGCAGGTTTTGGCTCATATTGATGCAGAGATTATCAATACAGATAAAGAAACTGCACAGGCAGCACTGGACAATGCAATCAGAGATGAAGCAAGATATGCAAGTTCTTTCCAGACAGGCGGTGTTACACAACAACAGCTTGATCAGGCTAAACTGGCTACAAGAAATGCAAAACTAAGATTACAAAGTTCTGCAAGAAGAGTAAGTGATGCAAATATCAAATCTCCGATTGATGGTATAGTGAATAAAAAATATATTGAAACCGGTGCTTTTGTTACTGCACAGGGTACTCAATTATTTGAACTGGTTGATGTTTCTAAATTAAAACTAAAAGTAAATGTAAACGAGGGTCAGGTGGCGAACCTTAAAGTTGGTGAAGCTGTACAGATTAAATCCAACGTTTTCCCTGCTGATAATTTCTCTGGTAAAATTACTTTCATAGCTCCCAAAGCCGATGAAACATTGAATTTCCCTATTGAGATCGAAGTAGATAACAACCATAAAAACACGATTAAAGCAGGTATGTACGGTACTGCGATCTTCAAATTCCCTGCTCAGGCAGCTACAATTACGATTCCACGCGGTTCATTTGTGGGTAGTGTAAGCAGTAACGAGGTTTTTGTACTGGGTGAAGGAAATACCGCGAAACAACGTAAAGTAGTTGCAGGCAGAATTATAGGTGATGAAGTGGAAATCCTTGATGGCTTGAAAGAAGGCGAAACAGTGATTACCAGCGGACAGATCAATTTAGTTGACGGCAGTCCGGTTGCAATTATAAAATAATATCAGATCAGCATATAAATCTATATATAGATGAAATTAACAGAAATATCAATAAAAAGACCTTCACTTGTCATCGTTGTATTTAGCGTATTGACATTGCTGGGTTTATTGAGCTACTTCTCTTTAAGTTATGAGTTGCTGCCCAAATTCTCGCAGAATGTTGTGTCTATTTCCACGGTATATCCGGGTGCTTCGCCAAGTGAGGTAGAAAATACGGTAACCAAGAAAATTGAGGATGCCGTATCCTCCATGGAGAATATAAAGAAACTGAATGCAGTTTCTTACGAAAGTTTATCCGTAGTAACGATCACATTAAATGACAAGGCCAATGTCGATTTATCATTGAATGAGGCACAACGTAAAGTAAATTCAATTCTTAAAGATTTACCTACCGACGTAAAGCCACCTTCCCTGAATAAATTCTCGTTAGATGATTTACCGGTTATTACCATGTCGGCCTCAGCCAAAATGGATGATGCCTCTTTCTACGATTTGATTGACAAACGTATTGCACCGATTATCTCCAGGGTAAATGGTGTTGCACAGGTCAACCTCGTAGGCGGACAGGAACGTGAAATTGAAGTAGGTCTGGATGCAGATAAAATTCAGGGTTATGGCCTGTCTGTTTTACAGGTACAGCAGTCAATTTTGACTTCGAATCTTGATTTCCCCACTGGTAGCGTAAAAACACATGCACAGGATATCTTAATCCGTTTATCTGGTAAATATAAAAATGTCGATGAACTTCGTAAACTAGTTGTAGGTACAGGAAAAGACGGTGCTCAGATTCGTTTGCAGGATATTGCAGATGTGAGAGACGCACAAAAAGAGGTAGAAAAACTAGCACGTATTGACCGTAAAGGAGCTATCGCGATACAGATCATCAAACAATCTGATGCAAATGCGGTAGAGGTAAGTAAAAGTGTTCATAAGGTTATTGCAACCTTGCAAAAAGACTACGCTAAAAACGACTTAAAAATAATCATTGCGAATGACAGTTCAATTTTCACTTTAGAATCTGCAGACGCGGTAATCCACGATTTATTACTTGCTATTGTTCTGGTAGCTTTCGTGATGCTTTTCTTCTTACACAGTATTAGAAACGCACTGATTGTAATGGTCTCTATTCCTGCTTCACTGATTGCAACTTTTATTGGGATCAGCGTATTAGGATATACTTTAAACCTGATGTCATTGCTGGGATTATCCCTGGTAGTTGGTATCCTGGTCGATGATGCAATTGTGGTCTTAGAGAATATATACCGTCACATGGAAATGGGTAAAAACAAAGTCCGTGCTGCATATGATGCAACAAGTGAAATTGGTTTTACAGTTGTTTCCATTACCCTGGTAATTGTCGTTGTATTCTTTCCAATTGCTGTAAGTACTGGTCTGGTATCCAATATCCTCCGTCAGTTCTGCGTGGTGGTAATTATCGCTACCCTGCTCTCCTTACTGGCCTCATTCTCTATCGTACCTCTTTTATCATCCCGTTTTGGAAAATTAGAGAAGATAGAAGGCAAAAA
Organism: Pedobacter cryoconitis; assembly: GCF_014200605.1. Taxonomy (GTDB): domain Bacteria; phylum Bacteroidota; class Bacteroidia; order Sphingobacteriales; family Sphingobacteriaceae; genus Pedobacter; species Pedobacter cryoconitis_B. The sequence continues at coordinate 139,708 of NZ_JACHCE010000003.1, forward strand.
CATATTCGGCCGTTTCATCTTGTGGTTCGAAAGTCAGTTACGCAAATTCACCGTATGGATTACAAGTATTCTGACCTGGTCACTGGCCAATAAAGGAAAAACAATTCTGATTGTATTAGTCATGTTTTTTGGTTCATGCGGATTAATCCCGGCAGGTTACATAGGAACAGAGTTTTTCCCAAAAAGTGATAAAGGAGAATTTCTTGTTCAGATTGAGCTTCCTAAGGACGCTTCCATAGAACAAACGAATTTGATGACGCAGAAAGCAGAAGCCTTTCTAGTTAAAAAACCAGAAATCCTGCAATTAATTACTACAGTAGGACAATCAAGTGGTGACTTTGGAGGAACACAGGCTACTGCCTATAAGTCTGAAATTAACGTAAAACTGGTTGAACGCGACAAACGTGAGGATGTCTCCAGCATCTACGCAACTAAAGTAAGCCGTGAATTATCTAAAGTACTTGTTGGTGCTAAAGTAAAAACCGTTCCGATCAGTATTTTAGGGATTGCAGAAAATGCGCCTATTGAACTGGTTGTAATGGGTTCAGATTTAGACAGTGCAATGAAATATGCAGAAGGCGCTAAAGCTGTTCTGGCTAAAATTAAAGGATCGGCAGAACTTAAATTATCAGTTGAGAATGGTAGTCCTGAGATTAACGTACAGGTAGACCGCGATAAGATGGCTTCATTAGGCCTTACACTACAAACTGTAGGTGCAACTATGCAAACTGCATTTAGTGGTAATACGGACGGTAAATTCCGTAGAGGAGAATATGAATACGATATCAATATCCGTTATCAGACCTTTAACCGTAAAAACATTGATGATGTTAGAAATCTGATTTTTGTGAATACAGCGGGTAAACAAATCAAGTTATCTCAATTTGCATCGATTACAAATGGTTCAGGTCCGAGTCAGCTGGAAAGAAGGGACAAGAGTACTTCTGTATCAGTAAGAGCACAGTCAATCGGCCGTCCAACGGGTACAATCGTAGCTGAATTCCAGCAGCAGTTATTAGATCTGGAGAAATCCGGTAAACTTAAAAAACCTGTAGGGGTAAGTTATGTATGGGCAGGAGATGCCGAAAACCAGGGAGATGGTTTCGGAACTTTGGGTATAGCCCTATTAGCTTCAATTATTCTGGTTTACCTGATTATGGTAGCCCTTTACGATAGTTTTGTCTATCCATTTGTGGTGATGTTCTCTATTCCATTATCAGTTATCGGAGCCTTACTTGCCCTGGCACTGACCAATAATGCCTTAAACATATTCACCATTCTGGGATTAATCATGCTAATCGGACTGGTAGCCAAAAATGCGATTATCCTGGTCGATTTCACCAACCAGATGAAAGCTGAGGGTAAAACTACACATGAGGCACTTGTTTTAGCTAACCATGCACGTTTACGCCCAATCTTAATGACAACCATTGCGATGGTAATCGGTATGTTGCCAATTGCCCTTGCAGCTGGTGCAGGAGCAGAATGGAAAAATGGACTGGCCTGGGTAATTATCGGAGGTTTATTAAGTTCATTATTCCTGACACTAATTGTAGTGCCGGTAATGTATCAGATCTTTGACGGCATTCTTGATCGCCTTGGATATAATAAAAAAGGAGTTACCATTGAAGAATTAATGGTAGAACCTTATGATCATAAAGACGTTCACGAATACGATTTAGATCATCAGCATTAAGATGATTTCATATAAATTCAAAAAAGGAATCCATTGTGGTTCCTTTTTTGCGTTATAAAGATTTATAAACCAATGATCCCTATGGCAGCCATTAAATATACTTTAGCATTTATCCTGTTTTTAACCTGTTCATTTATCGCCAGGGCGCAGCATCCTCCAGTATTTGAAGGTATGACCACAGACAGTACCAGAATCATGTTAGGCGACATGGAATTAGGCCTCATTAAGTATAGTTACCATACACCCGGCACCAACTTCCTTGCTATACATGATAATGAGGACACCGGCGTAAAAGCGGCGTTTGACTATATCGCAATAAATGGGGGGAGCATATTAGATTGTCAATATGGAGGTGCAAGAAATTTCAAGTTCATACAAGACGGGATCACTTATCAAACAGACCCGAACAGTATTTATACAGATGAAGGAATTCCAATAGGACTGGAAAAATATGGAAAGTCCAGCGAAGCTGTAGTTGCCGAACTCAAAAGCACTGGTAAAACTATTCTTAAAACCTACAATCCTAAAAACCCAGCTTACATATTTACTTTGCATAACAACGCAGACGGCGGATTTGGCATTCAGAGTTATCTGCCAGACAACGAATTGGGCAGTACCGCAGATTCAGTACATGTAAACTATGAAATGGATGAAGATGATATGATACTGGTTACCGAGTTAAAGCTCTTCAACCTGCTGAAAAAAGCCGATGTAAATGTTGTCCTGCAATCAGAAGAAGCAGTAGATGACGGTTCACTATCCATTTATGCCATGCAGAATCACATTCCTTACATCAATGTAGAAGTACAGCATGGTCATCTGGAAGAAAACCTCAGACTAATTCAGCTGGGTGTAAAAGCAATGGCCGAAGCTTATCCAAAACTGGGCATAAAAAAACCCGCAGCAGAAACCGCGGGTTTTTAATCATTTACAGAACTGATCCTAGATATGAATCGCTCTGTTTGCAGTTGCAGCCATAGCCGCTTCTTTAATAGCTTCCGTATAAGTAGGGTGAGCATGACAAATTCTTGCGATATCTTCTGCAGAAGCACGGAATTCCATGGCTACAACAGCTTCAGCAATCATATCAGCAGCACGCGGGCCAATCATATGAACACCTAATATCTCATCAGTAGCCTCATCAGCTAATACCTTTACAAAACCATCTGTATCCATACTTGCTTTAGCACGTCCGCTGGCTTTGAATGGGAAAGATCCTGCTTTATATTTAACACCTTTTTCTTTCAGCTGCTCTTCAGTATAACCTACCGATGCAACCTCTGGCCATGTGTAAACAACACCTGGGATCAGGTTATAATTAATATGCGGTTTCTGACCAGCAATAGTCTCTGCGACAAAAACACCTTCATCTTCTGCTTTATGGGCAAGCATTGCGCCTGTAATTACATCACCAATTGCATATACACCTGGTACAGCAGTTTCTAAATGCGCGTTTACAGGAATTTTATTACCACGTTCTTCAGTTTTGATACCAATGTTCTCTAAACCTAAACCAGCAGTATAAGCTGTTCGGCCAACAGCTACGATACAGTAATCAGCTTCTAAACTCACTTCTTCGCCTTTAGCGTTCAATGCCGAAACAGTTACAGTTTTACCTTTTGCAGTTGCACCAGTTACTTTATGGCCCATAAAGAACTCCATACCCAGTGATTTTTTCAATACACGTTGCAATTCTTTACCTAAACCAGCATCCATTGTAGCAATGATTGATGGTAAGTATTCAACTACAGAAACTTTAGTTCCTAAACGTGCGTAAACAGACCCTAATTCCAGTCCGATTACACCACCACCGATAACGATCATCGTTTTCGGAACTTCTTTGATATTTAAAGCTTCTGTTGAAGTAATGATTCTTTTTTTATCAATTGGTAAAAATGGTAAAGCAGTAGGTTTAGAACCGGATGCAATAACTACATTTTTAGCAGTGATATTTTCAGTTGTTCCGTCAGTTTTAGTAATCTTGATTGTATTTTTATCTACAAAAGATCCCACTCCTTCAAAACTGTCAATTTTATTCTTTTTAAACAAGTAAGTGATACCCGCTGTATTTTGTGCAACCACATCATCTTTACGCGCGATCATTTGTGACATATTCACGCTCAGATTCTTCAGTTCAATCCCGTGGGTAGTGAAAGTATGTGCAGCATTATGATAATGCTCTGAAGAGTCTAACAATGCTTTAGATGGAATACAACCTACATTTAAGCAAGTTCCACCAAAAGTTTTATATTTTTCTATAACTGCTGTTTTTAACCCCAATTGTGCACATCTTATTGCGCTAACATAACCACCAGGACCAGAACCAATAATAACGACGTCGTATTGCATAATGATAAAATTTTGTTGTACAAAGTTAATAATCCCCAATAGAAATAAGGCATCACAAGGGGTGTTTCTTGTTAATCTTTCAATTAATCAACACTACTTCGGTAGTGGACAATACGCCCTTCCGTGTAGCATGATTCAAAAACTTCCCGTTTACCTTCGTAATCCGGTAACCTTCAAAGGTTTTTAAGCGCTGTACCTTCACCCCTTGTTTAATATACTGATCAATAAGCTCAGTATCTGCATAAAGCAAATAAGGTTTTGCAGGTAACAGAGACTTATCGCCATCTGTTAAAAAGTAAAGCGGGGCGTTAAGATAAAAATCCATACCAAAGGCATAGCCAATACGGCTCCTTACTACCGGCAAATCCTTTTCATTATGTGCATTAATCCAGAATGCAGCCTCACTGTCTGCCTGGTATTTAACTAACCGTGGATAATAAGCCAGGTTAAAATACAGATTGACAAAAAATGCGACAGCACAAACCTGGAAGAACACTTTATAGCGGCCATTAACAGGTGTAAAAGAGACCATTACAAATAAAACAACGGCTCCCAATAACAAGACAGATGAAAACACAGTCAGGTTATCCGGCCGGAAAAAGTAATGCAGAACAATAATCAGGAACATCATAATCCCTCCTACAATAAGCTGCATTAACCTGATTGCTTTCACAGAACTCTCCAGTTTAAGGTTACACAGATATTGTGCACAAAGAATACTAAAAAAAGGAAATACGATAGTAATGTAAAAAGGAAGCTGAAACTTTGATAAAGAAAAGATCAGTAAAGTAAGTAAAGAACCCGAAATACAGTACCATTCAGCCTGCACAGGCTTTTTGAAATTCTGGCGAAAAAACTGGAACACTGCAGTATAAAAAAGAAGGCTCCAGGGTAAAAATGCCCATAAAATGGTATGTAAAAAGAAAGTAGGGTCACCACTTGACTTTTTAATCGGCCCGTTGTTAAAAAACCTTCCAAACTGACTGTCCCAAAAGAAAAACCTGATTCCTGATACCCCCTGACGTCCAAAAATGATTTTCTCAGGATGAATATCAAACTGGTTGTACAACGTATAAAGTTCAGGGAGCATAAAGATCAGGATAAGCACCAATGCAAGCAGCCATCTGAAATTAAACACCATTATCCAATCTTTTCTGATCAGTAAATGCCCGCCAATTGCACCCCCAATAGGAATTAATGCAAATACGCCCTTAGTCATAACCGCACAGGCAGCAAATACAGAGGCTATCAATAAATGTAAAAACCATTGTTTACCCAAACATTTATAAAAATGATAAACACTTGCGATAATCAACCCCGTCAAAAAAGGCTCTGCACGAACATCCATAGTACAGATCAGAATATGCTGTGCCGTTAACAAGAATAAAGCCGCCCATAAGGCAATCTGTTTAGTATAAAGTTCCTTCGCAAACTTATAAGTATAAAAAGCAGCTAAAAGCACAAATAATATACCCGGCAATTTATAAGCCCAGGTATTGATTCCAAATATTTTAAAGAAAACAGCAGTAATCCAAAAAGGGAAATGCGGTTTATCCAGCCAGTCTTTTCCTTCCACCAATAAATCGCTGAAATTATTGTGCTGTGCCATCCCTTTGGCTATAGTAGCATATAAAGCACCATCCGGGCCAATTACCGTAACAAATAATCCAGTAAAATTTAACAGTACAGCGAACCCGATAAAAAGGTAAAGCCATTTTGTAGTCTGATCTGCAAGTACTTTCTGCATAGTTATTTTTAGATTGATTTTTCTTTGTCAGGAGCTTTAAAGACAAAGAAATAGTTGGCACTGAAATTCCAGAAAAAAACAATAAATATAGCAGCTGCTTTACTGATATAAAAGTTAACAGAGAACATATTGTTTAATAGAAAAATGATAGCTGAATTTAAAAGCAGCCCAATTAATGAAACTGTAAAAAATGCTGTAAACTGCAATCCGGATTTCGATTTGTTATCCTTAAATGTCCAGTTACGATTAATGATATAATTACAAATTACAGCTACCGAAAATCCTATTCCATTGGCAAGGAATTTATTAAAATTAAGTTCGTCCTTAAAAAACCAGGTCAGCGAAAAATCTATAATCAGTCCGCATGCCCCTGTAATTCCAAATTTAATAAACGCCAGAAGTTTTGGCGTTAATAAAGAGGAAACAGAAAATATACTAAATCTATTTTGCGGCATGATTGATTATTAGATGAGCCAAAGGTACAATCATTTTAGAATTGAGGGTCAAAATCCGTAACATTTTAGATTATATCCCCTGTTGTCATATAAAAAATACGCCATATCCCTTATATTTATCCCATCTAAACTTTTCATATGAACCCTTCTTCTAAAATGTTCTGGGTAGCACTCTGCTTCCTCTTAACAACCTATTCTTCAATCGCTCAGGTAACGGATTCGGCCTATATCCGTGAAAACTATATTAAAATTGAAAAACAGATTCCTATGCGGGATGGGGTTAAACTTTTCACTGCCATTTACATCCCAAAAAATAAAGATCAGAAGTATCCTTTTCTGATTAACCGCACTCCATATACCAGCTCTCCATATGGAGAAAACAACTTCAAAACATCTTTGGGACCTGATGGACTATTCCTCAGAGAAGGCTTTATTTTTGTTTACCAGGACGTTCGCGGCAGGTGGATGAGTGAAGGAGAATTTGTGGATGTACGTCCTCATATTGCCAATAAAAAAAGTAAAGAAGATATAGACGAAAGCTCGGATACTTACGATACTATTGACTGGCTGATTAAAAACATTCCCAATAACAATGGCAAAGCCGGTATCTATGGCATTTCTTACCCGGGATTTTATTCAACAGCATCTTTACCTGGTGCCCACCCCGGTCTGAAAGCAGTATCTCCTCAGGCTCCCGTAACAGATTGGTTCAGGGGAGATGACTTTCACCATAACGGTGCATTTATGCTCGCAGATGCTTTTAACTTTTATTCTGTATTTGGTGTTCCAAGACCACATCCAATTACTCCTGATAAGGGCCCTAAAGCTTTTAAGTTCCCGATAAAGGATAATTATCGCTTTTTCTTAAGTGTTGGGGCATTAAAAAATGTTCAGCTTAAATATTTTGGGGATACCATTAAATTCTGGAATGACATGATGAACCATGGCACCTATGATTCATTTTGGAAGGCCATGGATATCCGTCAGCACTTAACCAATGTCAAACCGGCAGTTCTGGTTGTTGGTGGATTCTTTGATGCTGAAGATGCCTATGGTGCTTTGCATACCTACAAAGCAATTGAACAGCAAAACCCAAAAGCTAAAAACAACTTAGTTATGGGCCCGTGGTTTCACGGAGGCTGGGTAAGAAGCACAGGAAGCAGTTTTGGTGACATACAATTTGGACAGCCAACAAGCATCTGGTTTCAGCAAAATGTAGAATTCCCCTTCTTTATGCAGTACCTCAAAGATAAAAAAGATGCTGATTTAGCAGAAGCTACAATCTTCCTGACCGGCAGTAACGAGTGGAAAAAATTCAGCAGCTGGCCTCCTCAAAATACAGAAGAGCAAACCCTGTATTTTCAGGCAGATGGAAAACTGAGTTTTAAAGCACCAGAAACAGACACCAGTTTTGACGAATACGTGAGTGATCCGAATAATCCTGTTCCTTATCAGCAGGGCATACAAGAAAAAAGAACCCGCGAATATATGATCGACGATCAGCGTTTTGCTGCACGCAGACCAGATGTAAAAGTTTATCAAACCGACATTCTTACAGAAGACATCACTTTAACGGGCCCATTAATGGCTAAACTCTCTGTATCCACCACTGGTACTGATGCGGATTATATCGTTAAATTAATTGATGCTTATCCAGAAGATGAACCTCAGCCAGCCATTAACCCAAAAGACATTATCATGGGTGGTTATGAAATGCTGGTTCGTGGTGAAGTGATGCGTGGTAAATTCCGTAACAGCTTTGAGAAGCCAGAAGCTTTTGTTCCAGGTCAGGTGACAAAAGTAAACTATAGTCTTCCGGACGTAGGCCATACTTTTAAAAAGGGCCACAGAATAATGATCCAGGTTCAAAACTCATGGTTCCCGCTGGTAGACAGAAACCCTCAGAAATTCCTGGATATTTATCATGCAGAAGATAAAGATTTCCAGAAAGCGACACACCGTATTTACCATGATAAGGCGAATACCTCTTCCTTAACAGTGACCGTATTAAAACCATAGTTACAGGATGAACCTGACAAAGGCCCATCTGAAAAAAATAACATATAAATAGATGAAAAGATTATTTCTAAGTACACTTATTGTACTAAGCGCCCTAATCAAGACAGATGCACAACTCTTAAAAGGGAAGCATAACTTTACCCGCGCAGATACTTTAAGAGGGATGTTAACCCCATTGCGTACCTGTTATGATATTAATTACTACCATCTGGACGTCAAAGTTGATATTGATAACAAATCAATCAGCGGAAGTAATGAATTCAATTTTACAGCTACAACAGACTTCAGGCAACTACAGTTTGATTTGTTTAGTAACCTTAAAATTGAAAAAGTAATCTATAAAAACCAGGAGTTACCTTTCAAAAGAGAATTCAATGCCGTATTTATCACCTTTCCCTCCACTGTTAAAAAGGGGGTAAAAGACAAATTTGAGGTCTTTTACTCAGGCAGTCCGGTAATCGCTAAAAACCCGCCATGGGATGGCGGTTTCATTTTCAGTAAAGATCAGGCCGGAGATCCATGGGTATCAGTAGCCTGTCAGGGCTTTGGTGCAAGTTCATGGTGGCCAACCAAAGAACACCAGAGTGATGAAGTAGACAGTGTGCTCATCAGTATTAGTGTTCCTAAAGATTTGCAGGAAGTATCCAATGGTCGTTTGCGTAATGTAGTAGATAAGCCGGACGGCTATAAACAATACAACTGGTTTGTCAGTAATCCGATCAATAACTACAACATTACCTTTTATATTGGAAAATATGCCCATTGGACAGATGTCTATAAAGGAGAAGACGGAGATCTTACTTTAGATTACTGGTCATTAAAAGCTGACAGTGCAATAGCAAGACCACATTGGGATGCCGATGTAAAACCAATGCTCAAAGCTTTCGAACATTGGTTTGGTCCTTATCCTTTCTATAAAGATGGTTATAAACTGGTTCAGGCACCACATCTGGGCATGGAACATCAAAGTGCCGTTGCCTATGGTAATCATTTTAAAATGGGATATCTTGGCAATGACCTGTCAGGTTCTGGCTGGGGATTGAAATTCGATTTCATTACCGTGCATGAAAGCGGCCATGAGTGGTTTGGCAATAATATAACTGCCAAAGACATTGCAGACATGTGGACTCATGAAAGTTTCACTAATTATTCGGAAGCATTAATGGTTGAATCTCAGTATGGAAAAAAAGCATCTACAGCCTACGTGGAAGGCATCAGAAAAAAAATTCAGAATGATATTCCTATCATAGGCACATACAACGTTAACAGCGAAGGTTCTGGTGATATGTATTATAAAGGTGCAAACATGGTCCATACCATTCGGCAGCTGATTCAGGATGATGAAAAATTCCGTCAGATCTTAAGAGGTCTGAACAAAACATTTTACCACCAGACAGTAACCACTGCACAGATTGAAGACTATATCATTAAAGAAAGCGGTTTAAAATTAGCTAAAGTATTTGATCAGTATTTAAGAACGACAAAAGTACCTGTATTGAGCTATTATATTAAAGGCGGTCAATTAAACTACCGCTGGACAGATGTTGTTGAAGGATTTAACATGCCGGTTAAAGTAACCCTGGGTAAAGATAACTTTAATTTTATCTACCCCACAACTACATGGAAAACCATAGCTATCAAAGATATAAGTGAAACAGATTTTAAAGCAGACCCAAATTTTTATATCTTACTAAAGAAGAGTAAATAATATTACAATTCTTATGCAACGAAACAATCTTTTGAGTGTCCTATAAAAAAACCTAACAGCAATGAAAAAACTAAGTAGCTTACTCCTATTAGCCTTCCTGGCGTTTAATTATAACGCTAATGCGACCGGCCCTATAAAAACCACCAGATCTTTCAATGAAGAAGAAAGACCAATCGGAAGCTTTAAAGGCGTTGCTACCGGTGGTTCGCTCACTATAAAAATCACAATGGGCAATAAAGAATCCCTGCGTCTGGAGGGTGATCAGGAAGCAATTGCTAATTTAGTTACTGAAGTAAATTCCGGTATATTGACCATCAAACCAAAAACCAAATGGAATGACTGGTCAAGAAGATATAACCGGGCGCAGGTAACTGTTTATATTACTGCCAAAAAGCTCAGCTCCTTAACAATGAGCGGATCCGGTAATATGGAAGTTGAGAATGCAATTAACTCACCAGAACTCGTGGCTACCTTGAGTGGTTCAGGAGGGATTACAGCCATTGCCAATCTAAAAACATTTACCGGCACCATCAGCGGTTCAGGATCAATCAAACTTAGCGGCAAGGCTGACAACTCAAACCTTACCCTAAGTGGCTCAGGCGGTTTTAAAGGAAAAGATTTCGCAGTAAATGACCTGTCTGCACAAATCAGTGGTTCTGCCAATATTTATATCACTGCAAACAAGACTATCGAGGCAGTGATCAGTGGTTCAGGTGGTATCCGTTATGCAGGCAACGCAACCGTTAAAAAAACAATCATAGGGTCTGGAAGTGTCAGAAAAGAATAGCATTGGAGCTGCAGCTGTGATTACAAAGCATCAGCAAATCAATATTATAAAAAAATTAATCCAAAATAAGAGGGCCGGTATTGACAAAATACCGGCCCTTTCAATAGGAAACCTACATCAGAATCAAAATCTATAAACAACCCTTATAAAGGCAGATTAAAGATATGGACTGATTGATCTTTAAACTTCTGATAAGATGGCTGATCAGATTTCGCTTTATCAGAAACCACTACGATCTGTGTATCATTAATGAAGGAAACCCCTTCTACATTAGCATACAACACGTTATTCCCTGAACCCACTACCCCATTGCTATTTCCTGTAGGGAAAGCATAAGTTTTACCTCCGGTAATTGTCCATTCGGTGCTACTAAGTGTTCCTATCCATAATCTGGAATCCTGCTGAGAAGTAATTGCGACCTTATTCCCATAAACAGTAATATCAGAATAATCAGTAAAGCTGGCAGAAGCAGGCAAATTGATTTCCCCGACCTTTTGCCATTGGCTGGCCGTCTTTTTCAGGACTGCGATTTTTCCGGTCCCTTCAACAAGGCCCAGCATATAATCGATCCCATCACGTGACACCCATGCAATACCTTCAAATCCCTTATTGCTATTGGCTTCCGTAAAATAATAATCCGCCCACAAGCTATTCAGATATCCCATATTGGCGTTATACTCCCGAATACGGGGCTGATACTGGCTACCATTCTTTACAGCCTCCTCGACCACAAAAAATCCAGGTGTACTTTTGGCTGCATAAGTAATACCTTCAAAGCCAGAATCTCCGGAACCAGCGCCCAGTAAACTATTCTCATTACTATTTTCAGGTAGACTCTGCTTAATCTTAGCGATCTCATAGCGATTATCAGAAGCCACATAAAAATAGCCATTCAGGTAATAAACTCCGCTTGCCTCAAATTTATCGTCCTTATTATAGCCCTTAAGCAGCTTATAAACTTTCGCTTCAGCAACCGGGGCTCCCAATACAGTAACCCCGCCGGCATTTAATGCACTATTGCCTCCTGAAACTGCCTGAGAAGAATTAAGCTGACCTAAAGAAGAACCTTCAGGTGAAAGATTGTTACCGGCCTTATTACAGGCAGTAAAAAAAGACACCGCTAACAAGGCGGTGTACACAGGTAATTTAATGTTTTTCATCATAGTAGATATAATTATAGATATCCTGCAATATCAACTATAACTACCATTACCACAACACGTATATATTATTTCTGAGTTAATAATATAATGATCCTCCAAAAAGGCTATCCCCCCTGCAGCAGACAAACCCCTGAGGGGTTGACAAAAAAAGAACATTGATGTTCTTTTTTTGTCAACCTAGAACTGATACCCCAGAGCCCACATATTCTGCACATAGTTAATCTTCTGGCTGGCCTTATCCAGATCATCTCTTCCAGTTGTATGAACGTTTTTCAAATTCGTTGCCCCAACCTTCGTTGTATTCTGAATATATAATCCTTTACTTACATAAAACTTCAAACCAATCTTAGCTGAAAAACCATAACCAGAAACGTTCCAGTGGTTATTTCTTCCCTGTTCGAATAAACGTACATCAGATCTTGGTACCAGCATACCACCACCAAGACCAGTTTCCAAAGTTAAAGAAGTCTGTCTTGAAGGTGCAACCCAAATATCATCATAACGTTCAAACTCGATATTTGCATAATTGAATCCATCCGTATGCTCATAAGTAAGCATCTTATCCGTTACATTAATCATCTGTCCATTATACGTTCCCGCCATTGCACCGGTAGGTACTCCCGGATCAGAAATAGTTTCTCCGATAAAACCAGTAATTGCCACTTTTTGTGGAATATCCATTACATATTTCATATGATCCCAGCCAATGGAAACACTATAATTATCAGCGATAAAATATCCTACCCTAAGATTATACTGAGGTTCAGAAATCTTTGCAGGGTTTAAGTAATTCCATTTTAGCGGAGACTGTCTATCATGGGCAACTACATCTTTCAATGTAAAATCATAGTTTGGCCCTTTAAAATTGATATCACTTTTTCCATACCAGGAATGATTATAACCCCAATGAACAAAAAAATCTCCCTTTCTTGAGAAATTCCTTTTGATCTCATTAGAGAATATACTCTTTCCAATCTTAACCGGGTTATCGGTTGTATTTGTAGTTTCTTGCGCCTTCATCTTTTTACCAAGAACAAGGAACAACAGTAATAAGTAGCTTTTTTTCACAGTGTAAAAGTACAGAAATCCTGTCAAAAACTAATTAGAGTAAAACAAATGACATGAACAAGACGCAATAAAAACAAAAAAACCTGCTATAACGAAATAGCAGGTTTTCAATATATTTTAGTTTACCTATACGCCTAACAACAAACGTGCAGGATCTTCTAATAGTTGTTTTACTCTCACTAAGAATCCAACAGATTCTCTACCATCAATGATTCTGTGATCATAAGATAAAGCAAGATACATCATCGGGCGAACAACAACTTCACCTTTTTCTGCGATAGGGCGCTCAATAATATTGTGCATACCTAAAATAGCAGATTGGGGCGCATTGATAATTGGCGTAGACATCATTGAACCAAATACACCACCATTAGTGATTGTAAAAGTTCCACCAGTCATTTCTTCCAAAGTCAATTTGCTGTCACGCGCTTTAGTAGCCAGTTCAATAACAGATTTTTCAATCTGGGCAAGCGTCATGCTTTCTGCATTTCTGATAATTGGTACTACCAATCCTTTAGGTGCAGAAACTGCGATAGAAATATCTACGAAGTCATTGTAAACAACAGAATCACCATCAATACGTGCATTAACAGCAGGGAAATCTTTCATTGCTTCACAAACAGCTTTTGTAAAGAAACTCATGAAACCTAATCCAACACCATATTTCTCTTTGAACTGATCTTTATATTTTCCACGCAGGTCCATAATCGGTTTCATGTTTACTTCATTAAAAGTAGTTAACATGGCCGTTTCATTTTTCACAGCAACTAAACGTTTTGCAACAGTTTTGCGCAGTGGGGACATTTTTTCTTTGCGTTCATTTCTAGATCCCGCAACCGCTGGTGCCGCTACTGCTGCCTTCTCAGGAGCTTTAGCTGCTGGTGCTGCTGGTTTCTCTGCCTTAAGCGCATCTTCTTTAGTAATTCTGCCATCAACGCCAGAACCTTTAACAGAACCTGCGTCAACACCTTTTTCTGCAAGAATTTTACCTGCTGCCGGCGAAGGAGTACCAGTTGCATAACTTTCCCCATTTCTTTCCGCTACCGGAGCAGCAGACTGAGTGTTATTTACAACTGTTTTTTCTTCTGCAGCTGGTGCTGCCGCTTTTGCCGGAGCAGCCCCACTAGTTTCGATAGAACAAACTACAGCACCTATAGCCAGTGTATCGCCTTCGGCCGCCACTATTTTCAAAGTTCCGGCTTGCTCAGCAGTTAATTCAAAAGTTGCTTTATCAGACTCTAACTCGGCGATTACTTCATCCATTTCTACGGCATCACCATCATTCTTCACCCAACGGGATAAAACAACTTCGGTAATTGATTCGCCTACTGGCGGAACTTTTATTTCTAGACTCATAATTGATGTATTATATTTTCCTAATCTACGTTATATGCTTTACTCACTGATTTCTTGGCAATTTTATGATCCACCTCAGTTACAGGGACTTCAAAAGCTTTTGCCAGGATACTTGCCTGCTCATCTGCATGTTGTTTCGCAAATCCAGTTGCAGTACTGCTGCTTTCTTTTCTTGATATCACTTCGATATCACTAAATATTGTTTTTCTTGTTTTACGCAAGAAATAAGGCCATGCACCCATATTTTCAGGTTCTTCCTGAACCCAGATAGCTTCTTTCGCATTTTTATAACCTTTATAAACCTCTTCCATTTGTTTTAATGGCGTAGGATATAACTGCTCAACACGAACGATGGCCACATTTTTGATCTGCTCTTTTTGTTGTTTCTCTAACAACTCATAATAGATCTTACCACTGCAGAACAATACTCTGTTCACCTCATTAGCTTTAACATTCTCGTCATTGATGACCTCCTGGAACTTACCTTCAGTAAATTCTGTCAGTTTAGATACACATGAAGGATGACGCAATAAGCTTTTAGGTGTGAAAACGATTAATGGTTTTCTAAAGTCACGTTTAAACTGACGACGGATTGCATGGAAGAAGTTAGCAGGAGTAGTACAGTTGGTTACCTGCATATTATAATCAGCACACAGTTCCATAAAACGCTCAATCCTTGCAGAAGAGTGCTCAGGTCCTTGTCCTTCATAACCATGTGGTAATAACATCACTAATCCATTTTCACGCTGCCATTTAGTTTCCGCACTTGCGATATACTGATCCACAACAATTTGCGCCCCATTGAAGAAATCACCAAATTGTGCTTCCCAGATAGTTAAGGCATTAGGGTTAGCCATTGCATAACCATATTCAAATCCTAAAACGCCATATTCTGATAAATGTGAATTGTAGATATCAAATGGAGCCTGCTGATCAGAAAGGTTACTTAAAGGGATGTACTCTTCTTCAGAATCTTCTAAAGTCAATACAGCATGACGGTGTGAGAACGTACCACGCTCTACATCCTGGCCGCTCAAACGAACCCTTTTACCTTCTGTAAGCAAAGTAGCGTAAGCAAGCTGCTCACCCATTGCCCAGTCAAAAATATGAGTAGACGTTGCCATTTTGTTACGCTCAGCGAATAGTTTTTCAATCTTCTTGAAGAACTTCTTATCTGAAGGTAAAGTACTGATTCTTTTAGCAATTTCTAATAAAGTAGTTTTTTTAACAGAGGTATCCGGAGAAGTCAGGAAATCTTCTGCACTGGCAATTCTCATATCTGACCATGCACCGGCAAATTTCACTCCCTTATAAGTAGAAGTGATCTCTTTAGCTTCGTTTAATCTCTCCTGTAAAATACCACGGAATTCAGCTTCCATTTCTTTTGCCAGGCTTGCTTCCAGTTTACCTTCACCAATCAGTTGTTTGATATAGATATCTCTTGGATTAGCATGCTGCTCGATACTTTTGTATAATAAAGGCTGAGTGAATTTAGGCTCATCTGATTCATTATGTCCAAATCTGCGGTAACACAGAATATCGATGAACACATCATTTTTATATTTCTGACGGTATTCCATAGCCAGGTTGATGGCATAAACCAAAGCTTCCACATCATCTCCATTAACATGGAATACAGGTGAAAGTGTAACCTTGGCAATATCAGTACAGTAAGTACTGGTACGTCCGTCTTTATAATTTGTAGTAAAACCAATCTGGTTATTAATTACCAGGTGAATCGTACCACCGGTTTTATAGCCATCAAGACCAGCCATTTGAATCACTTCATAAACGATACCCTGTCCGGCAACTGAAGCGTCACCATGAATAAGGATAGGTGCAATTCTTGAATTATCACCTTCGTATTTGAAATCAATTTTAGAACGTGTCATTCCTTCAACCACACCATTCACTGTTTCCAGGTGAGATGGGTTAGGGCATAAACTCAAGTGAACGTTTTTTCCGTCGTTTGTGGTTACATCCGTAGAATAACCAAGGTGGTACTTCACATCACCTCCAAATGGAGATTCAGCGCTGTAACCTTTACCTTCAAATTCAGCAAAAATATCTTTATAAGTTTTCTGCATGATATTGGCAAGAACGTTCAGACGTCCTCTGTGTGCCATACCGATTACAAATTCTTCAATACCCATTGATGAACCTTTTTCAATAACTGAATCCAGTGCCGGGATCAAAGCTTCTGCTCCTTCTAAAGAGAATCTCTTCTGACCAAGAAATTTAGTTCCCAAAAAGTTTTCAAAGCTAACGGCCTCATTTAACTTCTTCAGGATTCTTCTTTTCTCTTCGATTGAAAAATTTGGCGTGTTCTGTACACTCTCCATCTTATTTTCAATCCAGCCTAATACTTCAGGGGTACGTACGAATTTATATTCCGCACCAATAGATCTGCAATAAGTCTTTTTTAAGAAGGTTACGATGTCGCTAAGTTTAGCAGCACCAATTCCAAGTTCTACACCAGAGTTGAAAACGGTATCCAGATCATTCTGGTTTAAACCGAAATTCTCTATGTCCAGAGTTGGTAAATGATGACGTCTTTCTCTTACCGGATTTGTTTGGGTAAACAAATGACCACGCTGGCGATAACCATTGATCAGATTTAAGACATTCACTTCTTTTAAAAAATGTTCGGGAGTTGCTTCACTGGCTACGCCGGCATCTGCTCCTCTTCCAAAATCAAACCCTTCAAAAAACTTTTGCCAGCCGAATTCAACCGCATTAGGATCTTCTTTATAAGCTTGATAAATAGAATCGATGTATTCGGCATTTGCGCCGTTGAGATAAGATAAATTATCCATTGTTTAAGAATTGGTATAAGTATGGCAAAATTAGGATTTTACCTTTAAAAACAGCTATAAATCCTCAAGAAATTCTACGATTTCACAAACCTTTTTCAGTGGTGTCAGCCTATCGTCAAGAAGTATGTCAAATTCAGAGATTAAACTACCTGCAACCAGCAGAGGGACATCCATATGGTCCAATACTTTAGTCAATATTTTATTGATATCTTTTCCAAGGTTTAAGGAAGTAAGCACAATAAAAGCATAATCAGGTTTATAATGCAAAATTACCTTTTTCAAATCACTATATGGGATTTCCTGGCCAAGATACAGCGTGTCCATGCCACAACGTTTTAGTAAATAACGTGCAAAAAGTAACCCCGTCTCATGCATCTCTGCTTCGGGAAGGAATAACAAAAATCTTTTAGGATCTTTTCTCTCCGGTTTTTTCACCCGGTCAATCTCTACAATAATTCTATCCCTGATCAGATTTGAGGCAAAATGCTCTTGAGAAGGATCAATTGCCCCTGTCTGCCATAACATACCAACTTTCTTCATAAAAGGAAAAAGCACAAGATCCATTGTATTGACCAGTCCTAACTCATCAATACAGCCGGATAAAATCTCTGCGAATGCAATTTCATCATATTTAAGTGTAGCATCCGAAAGACGGAGCACCTGTACAGTATCGTTATTGAAATCAGATTGTAACTGCAATACCAGATCATTAATCTGCTCTTTGCTCATTTTTGCGATCCTGCTGATTTTGTATCCTTTTTCATTCAGGGTTACAATATTGAGCAGGTGTTTCAGATCCTCCTCCTCATAATACCTGATATTAGTAGGAGTTCGTTTTGGAGGCACAAGATTATATCTCGCCTCCCATGCGCGGATTGTATGTGCTTTAATGCCGATTAGGCCTTCTATGTCACTGATGGAGAATCTTTTCACGTGAAGTGAGAACAATTGTTAAACAAAAAAAGTTTTAAATATTTTTTCTGTTTAAGTTAACGCCAAAAAGCATTCCTTATTTTATCAGTAAAACAAAGATTTTGTTAAAGATCCTGAACTTCGATATCCAGCAGTTTAATCTGTTTATCTAAATCAAATGCATTTTTAGAACGCGGATCTTTCCCGCCTCCTGCAACATAAGCCCAGTTACCCCAATTACTTGCCGGCGAATAGTCAATTAATTTCTGTTCAAAGTATTCTGCACCATCTACCCAGTTTAACTTTAAAATATAAATCAGATAAGTAGCTACCAGTAAACGTCCGGTATGGGTGATGAACCCAGACTGATTAAGTTCAGCCATATACTGATCGACAACAGGATTACCTGTATCACCATCTTTCCATTGCTGCAGGCTTAACAAATACACTTCAGTTTGCGGGAAATCAGTCACTTCCGCCACGATATCCCTAAAGTAATTCACACTATGTTTTTTAAACATAAATCTGAAAAAATCTCTCCAGAGCAAACCTAATATCAATTGTGTAAAATGACTGTTGGAACCAAATTTTTGTTCAGCTTCTTTTACAGCCCAATATACTTTTCTTGGAGATAAGGCCCCTACTGCCAGCCACGGAGAAAGCTTAGATGAAAAACTATGTTGGGCAGCATGTGCTTTGCTACTGCGGATATAAATATCCGAACCGACAGCAAATAATTCCTGTAAATGTTTTATCCCATGCTCTTCGCCTCCTGCAGGAACAGCAGAAAATGCCCCTGCACATTCCGGTAATTCACCCCATTCTTCTGCTTCTACAAAAGAAATATGTTCGGGAGAAGGAAAGCAGTCTTTGACTATTGCATCTCTCTCTGTTTTTTTCTTAAACTGAGAAAAGACATCAGGAATATCTTTAATTGGAAATGGCAAATCCTCTTTATTATAAAGTGTATGGCCAATAAAATGTTTCAGATTGATTCTCAATTTCCATAAAAGGTCTTCAACATTCGAAGAAACAGTAGTCTCTTCAGTTGCCACCTCTCTATGATGATAGACCTCTGCGATTTCATATTTTTCAGCCAATACAGGAATATGATCTTCTGGAGTACCTGAGATAATCAGCAGATTACCACCCATTTTTTTCAAAGATTCACGCAGGGCGATTACACTTTCTGCTAAAAATTGAAATCTGTTATGTTTTTCTTGCGCATTTTCATCAACTTTGTTTTCGAAGTGGCGTGGGTCAAAGAAATAAACAGGCAGGATACTATCGGACTTACTGATCGCTTCTACTAACATTTCGTTGTCGTGTAACCGCAAATCATTTCTAAACCAGACGAGTATTTTCCGAGATTCCATTTATTTAGACTAAAGTTTTTGTTGCAATTACCAAAAATATACCATTTTTTTCCTAACATCTAATACACAAAGTAATATTTACATAAGCGAAACAAAAGTTTATGTTAAAACTGCTTTTTACACCTCTTATTTAGAAACAAAACGCTCTTTTAATAGTTAATCTAAAATGAACCAGCATATTTTACTCACAGGTGCAACCGGCATGCTCGGCAAAGAGCTAATAAAATCCCTCTTATCACAAGGTCATACCATTTCTATACTCTCCAGAAAACCTATTCAGATCAACCGGGTAAAAGTTTTTTTGTGGGATGTATATCAACAGAAAATTGACACGAACTGTCTTGAAGGAGTAGATAGTATCATACATCTGGCCGGAGAAAACATATCCAAAGGCAGATGGACCGAAAAACGCAAAAAAGAAATTATTGACAGCAGGGTCTTATCCACACAGCTTTTATATCAAGCCATGGCTGAAACTAAAAATCAGGTCAAAAACTTTATATCTGCTGCCGCAGTTGGTTATTATGGTACCCGCGGAGATGAAATGCTGACAGAAGAAAGTAACCCTGGTCGTAACTTTCTTGCAGAATGTTGTATCCAGTGGGAAAAAGCTGTCGATCAGGGTCAGCAAACTGGTTTAAGAATTGTAAAAATCAGAACAGGCGTTGTACTCGCAAAAAAAGAAGGTGCACTTGAAGCTATGGCCAAACCAATCCGCTTATTTGCAGGTGCTCCTTTAGGAAATGGGAAACAGTGGACCCCATGGATCCATTATCAGGATATGACCCGCATCTATCTCTATGCATTGGAAAATCAATCATTAACCGGCGCTTACAATGCAAGCGCGCCTTTTCCTGTGACCAATAAAGTGATGACCAAAGCCATTGCCAAACAATTGAATCGTCCTGTATGGCCATTCAGTGTACCAGAAGGCCTGCTAAAATTGATCTTAGGAGAAATGAGCTCGCTGGTTATGAACAGTACAAATACATCCGCACAGAAAATATTATCCAGTGGATTTAAATTCAACTATACACATATTGAGCAGGCTTTAGCCGATATTTACGGCCAATGAAAACAGAAAAAGTAAATATTTGCTGGTTAAGAAGAGATTTAAGATTACAGGATAACGCTGCATTATACCATGCACTAAAAAGTAATATCCCGGTTTTGTTGCTTTTTATATTTGACAGGAATATTCTGGATGATTTAAATGATCCAAAAGATGCCAGGGTAACCTTCATTTACAAAAGATTAAAAGCGCTCGAAAAGGAATTAGAGCAAAAAGGGTCTTCTCTGCTAATCAGGTACGGTGTACCCGAACAAATCTGGCCAGAGCTTCTCCAGGAATATAGCATCAACGCAGTCTATACAAATCACGACTACGAACCTTATGCTAAGGACCGTGATGATACCCTTGCAGAATATCTGCGTTCAGAGGATATTTCATTTCACAGCTATAAAGACCAGGTAATTTTTGAAAGAAAAGAGATTCTAAAATCTGATGGAAAGCCATATACCGTTTTTACGCCCTATTTCCGTCAGTGGAAAATGAAGCTGAACGACTTTTACGTGAAGTCTTATCCGGTAGAAAAATATGATCAGAATTTCTTTCAAACCAAGTCATTACTTTTCCCTGAACTAGCTGAACTGGGCTTTGAAGAATCGGAACTCTCTTTCCCTGCAGTAACTTTTGAAGAAAAACTGGCTGCATACGAAGAAAGAAGAGATTTTCCTGCAGACGATGCAACTACCCGCCTTGGCATCCATTTAAGATTTGGGACTGTCAGTATCAGAGCGGCTGCAAATTCAGCAATACAGGCAGGTGCAGAGAAATGGCTATCTGAGCTGGCCTGGAGAGATTTCTACATGATGATTTTATATCATTTTCCACATATTGTTACACACTCATTTAAACCAGCTTATGATCAGATTAAATGGCTGAACAAAGCAGAAGACTTTGAGGCATGGAAAAACGGTAAAACGGGCTACCCTATTGTTGATGCAGGAATGAACCAGCTTAACCAAACAGGATATATGCATAACCGGGTCAGAATGATCGTAGGGAGTTTTCTGACTAAACACCTGTTGATTGACTGGCGCTGGGGAGAAACTTATTTTGCGGAGAAATTACTGGATTATGAGCTGGCAAGTAATGTAGGTGGATGGCAATGGGCCTGTGGTTGTGGAAATGATGCAGCCCCTTATTTCAGGGTATTCAACCCCGAATTACAGGCAAAGAAATTTGATCCTGAAAATAAGTATATCTACAAATGGGCACCTGAGTATAAACAGGGAAAGCATGTTCAGCCTATAGTTGACCATGCTTTTGCAAGAGAAAGGATTCTTAAAGTATTTAAAGAGGCACTTAAAGATTAACATTATTCATTTCGGACGCCTTGTCAGAACCTAAATTATAACACGCAAAAAAGCCGTCTCTTAAAATTAAGAGACGGCTTTTTTTATGCTTAAACAATATATTTAATTGGTTACATCTACAATTTCGATATCAAAATCCAATACCGCATTTGAAGGAACAGAACCTTTTCCAGCAGAACCGTAAGCACGGTCAGAAGGGATAAGGATACGTATTTTACCGCCTTTAGTTAGTTTACCCGGGATAACATCACCCCATCCAAGAACCAATGAGTTTAATGTAGTCACAAATGTGCCATCAGTATTCGAGTCAAAGACAGTACCATCCAGGAATCTACCTGTATATTTAGCCGTTATTGTTGAAGTCAGACTGATCGGAGTTGTACCGGTTCCCGCTGTTGAAACATTATAATAAACTCTTGTAGGACCTTTAGTCATCGTTAAACTATTCTTTTTAATGAAATCGTTGATTAAACGGTCATCCAATACATTTTGTGACTTCTCTGGAAAAGTATTGATCAAAAGATCAATATTTTCATTAGAAGGAACCACTCCGACACCATTTTTACCATAAGCCAGGTAAGAAGGAAGTAAAATACGTGCAGATCCTCCTGGTTTAAGTCTTAAGACCACATCACGTAATGCTGGTATATTAGCAGACATAGTTCCATCAGATGAAGTCAATCCATTCACATATCCGGCAAGTGTCCCTCTGTTCCCCTGTATTGCTGAAGCCCAGTAAACGTTTCCATTTTCCAGTCCTTTTACCGTAACATTATACAAAACAGTGTCACTGGTTGCATAATTTACAGTACCAGCCCCCTGAGTCAGGATTTGATAAAAATATCCTGATTTTAAAGAATCTTCTGTGACAGTCAATTTATTTGCCGTAATATAATCCTGTATCTTTCTGCCATCTACAACCTGTATAGATTCATAATCCTTTTTACATGAACTAAAAAGAACAGTTAAGCCAATCAAGGCAAGAGTAAATTGTGATAACTTTTTAAGCATTGTTTATTTTAGTTGGACGTTTTTGGTGGAATGACTTTTTTTACACTAATTAATTTAATCCTGAAATCCAATATTGTATTTGCAGGCAGGAACACAGGAGTATTATTTGCCCCCGGCAATGCACTGACTACCGTATTCTGGTAAGCAAGTGTTGAAGGGATAATCAATCTGATCGTTCCTCCGGGTCTGATAAATCTGAGACCTTCCTGCCAGCCTATCATTGCTGTATTATAAATAAATATAGGCGCCAGGCTATCTATCAGGGTAAGCGTGGAATCATATACAATACTTTTTGGCGGAAGCGTTCTGCCAACATAACGCAATTTTATCGTATCAGTAGGATTATATACAATATCACTGGTTCCGGTTCCCTGTTTGATCACTTGATAATATAACCCATCAGGCGTTTTACCGGCCACGATATTACTATCTGCTAAAAACTTTTTAATTATACCATCATCAATTGCAGCTTGTGTAGCCTGATCATAGGCAGGATCTGTCTTACAGGCTGCGAAAGAACAAGCTGCTGCAATAAACAACAGTATGATTTTGCTTTTTAACATATTGCACAAAAATAGTCTTTTATTAGGGATGGAACAATATTTAACCAATTTTAACAAATAGAACGAAAAAAGGCCGGATCACAATACATGTTCCGGCCTTTTCTTTGTTAACCATATGCCTGTCTAAATCCAGGTTCAAACAGGACTTCAGGGTTAAAAGCAATATTTATTTTCGGCAATTAATTGTTGTGCAACTTTCTGACGGACATCTTTTACATTAAATGCTTCCATTTTAGTAAATCTTTTCAATCCTACCAGCATCATACGCTGCTCATCACCTTCTGCGAAAGCCCATAAAGCCTCTTTTCCAGCTTTTTGTAAAGCATCAACAGCCTCTACAAAATAAATACGCATCATATTCAATTGTCCTTCACAAGCCTCAGCACCTCTTAAACTAACCAGTTTTTCAGTTCTTAACATCACCGATTCAGCTACGTAAACATAACTTGCCATATCTGCAATATTCATTAAAATTTCCTGTTCTTTAGAAAGACTTAACATTAACTTCTGAACCGCAGCACCAGCTACCATTAAAGTCGCTTTTTTCAGGTTTTTAATGATTTTCTTTTCAGCAGCGAAAAGGGTATCATCTTCTTCCCCAAAATCAGGAATAGACATTAGTTCAGCAGCAACAGCAGTAGCTGGAGTCATCAGGTCCAATTCACCTTTCATAGCTCTTTTCAACATCATATCCACAGTTAATAACCTGTTGATTTCGTTTGTGCCTTCAAAGATTCTGTTGATCCTTGCATCACGGTATGCCCTGTCCATTGGTGCATCGGCCGAGAAGCCCATTCCACCATAAATCTGAACACCTTCATCTACTACATAATCCAAAGCCTCAGAACCCCATACTTTCAGGATCGCACATTCTACAGCAAACTGCTCCGTAGATTTTAATTTTGCTTTACTTTTATCCATTCCACCTGCAACCAATGCCTCATAAGCATCATCAATATTCTGACCTGCACGGTAATTAGCTGATTCTACTGCATAAACCTTTGTCGCCATTTCGGCCAGTTTATAGCGGATAGCACCATATTTTGAAATCGGACGTTCAAACTGGATACGCTCATTTGAATAATTAATTGCAGTACTGATTACAGCTTTTGAAGCTCCAACGGCTGCAGCAGCCAGTTTAATCCTGCCAATATTCAAGATATTTACAGCAATTTTAAATCCATTTTCACGCTCAGAAAGCATGTTTTCCACAGGAACTTCACAATCGTTGAAAAACACCTGACGGGTTGATGATCCTTTGATCCCCATTTTATGTTCTTCAGGGTTCATCGTTACCCCTCCAAATTCACGCTCTACAATAAACGCAGTCAGATTTTTATCATCATCGATTTTTGCAAAGACAATAAAGATATCTGCAAAACCACCATTGGTAATCCACATTTTCTGTCCGTTAATCACATAATGTTTACCGTCTGCTGATAACTTAGCTTTGGTTTTACCAGAATTAGCATCAGATCCCGAGTTTGGTTCTGTTAAGCAATAAGCTGCTTTCCATTCTCCTGATCCCAGTTTCGGTATATATTTTGCTTTCTGCTCTTCATTTCCATAATAAAGGATAGGTAAAGTACCAATTCCCGTATGTGCAGAAATTGCTACTGCAAATGAATGACCAGCACCAATTACATCAGCAACCAGCATTGAAGTATTAAAGTTCTTACCAAAACCACCGTATTCCTCAGGAATAGAAACACCAAGCAAACCAAGTTCACCAGCCTTAGTAACCAGTGAAGGCATCAGGCCTTCTTCCATTTTATCAATACGATCCAGGTTAGGATACACTTCCGCAGTTAAAAAGTCCCTGCAGGTTTGTGCAATCATTTGCTGTTCTTCATCAAATTCTTCAGGAATAAATACATCCTGGTATGTGGTTTCCTTTATCAAAAACTCGCCACCTTTTACTTTTGTTTTGTCTGTAGTTTCCATATTTTTTGTAGCTGATCTCTACCGGAATATTTCCGGAGATTCCATTTTTAAATTTTATAATTAAGCGCCCGATCTAAAAGCACTATAACATTTCAAAAATACCGGCAGCACCTTGTCCGCTACCCACACACATCGTTACCATTCCGTATTTACCATTTCTGCGTTTCAGTTCATTAAACAACTGTACAGAGAGTTTTGCACCAGTACAGCCCAGTGGGTGACCTAAAGCAATAGCTCCACCATTCACGTTCACAATATCCTGGTTGATACCTAAAGTTCTCACCACAGCAAGTGACTGAGAGGCAAAAGCCTCATTCAGTTCGATCAGGTCCATTTGCTCCAATGTCAACCCTGCTTTCTTCAAAGCCAGAGGAATAGCATCAACAGGGCCTATACCCATAATTCTTGGCGGTACACCTACCACGCCATAACTTACCAGGCGGGCAATAGGTTCAACCCCCAGTTCTTTCAGTTTACTTTCAGAAACCACAATCACGAAAGCTGCACCATCTGATGTCTGAGAAGAGTTACCAGCAGTCACACTGCCGTCAGCAGCAAAAACAGGTTTAAGTTTAGCTAATTTATCCAATGTAGTATCCGCACGCGGCCCTTCATCTGTATCTACCACATAACTCCTTGTTTTCTTTTTCATCTGACCATCCAGATAATTTTCAGTAACCGTAATTGGGGCTACACCGGCTTTTAAATGACCATTTTTGATCGCTTCTACAGCTTTCATATTAGACCTGAAGGCAAATTCATCCTGATCTTCTCTGCTCACTTTATATTCATTAGCTACAGCCTCGGCAGTAAGCCCCATTCCCCAGTACCAGTCCGGGTTCTTTTTCGCCACCTCATAGTTAGGCACTACTTTCCATCCGCCAAAAGGCATTCCGGACATCACTTCAACCCCGCCGGCAATGATACAATCTGCCATTCCGCTTTTAATTTTAGCAACAGCAGTAGCAATAGTATCCAATCCGGATGCACAATACCTATTCAGGGTTACACCCGGAACTTTATCGGTATCCAATCCCATCAGGGAAACCATACGGCCTATATTTAATCCTTGTTCTGCTTCTGGTGTAGCATTCCCAACGATAACATCATCTATTTGTTCTTTATCCAGATTAGGTACTGAGGCTACCAGTTGTCTGATGACTTCAGCAGCCAGATCATCGGCCCTTGTAAAACGAAATACGCCACGTGGTGCTTTGCCCACTGCCGTACGTAAACCTGCTATAATATATGCTTCTTGCATTTTTTGATGTAGTTAAGGAAACTCCGCGGAATAAATCCTGACCGTCGTTTGCTGTTAAACATTATATTTTTAATATCCTCTGGTTAGCGTCTCTATATATTTAGTTACGAAGTGGCTTACCCTTAGTCACAATACTCTGAATTCTTTCCAGCGTTTTTCTTTCACCGCAAAGTGACAGGAAAGCTTCTCTTTCTAAATCCAGTAAATACTGTTCCGTTACCTCTGTTGGTGAAGATAAATCTCCGCCACACATTACATAACCCAGTTTTTCTGAAATCTTCTTATCATGTTCAGAAATATAATGACCCGAATACATCGTATTAGCACCTGCATAAACAATTCCTAATCCTTGTTTACCCAATACCCTGATATCATTTCTTCTTACCGGCTGCGTATAACCAGCATCTGCAAGCTCAATTGCTTTTGCTTTAGCATCTGCAATTAGCCTGCTGCGGTTCATCGTCACAGAGAACTTATCTTTTTGTAAATAACCCAGTTCATAGGCTTCCAGTGCAGAAGTCGAAACTTTAGCCATTCCTATCGTCAGGAAACGATCCTTTAATACATTCTGCACAATCTGATCAGCTTTATATTCATCAGAAGCACGTAAAGCGAATTCTTTTGTACCTCCGCCACCAGGAATCACCCCAACGCCAAATTCTACCAGTCCCATATAGGTCTCTGCATTCAATTGTACATGATCTGCATGCAAACTAAATTCACATCCACCACCTAAAGTCAGGTTATGCGGAGCAACGACAACCGGAATAGAAGAATATCTGATTCTCATGGAAGTATTCTGGAAAGCACGGATAGCCATGTTCAATTCATCCCATTCCTGCTCCACAGCCATCATAAAAATCATCCCTACATTAGCTCCTGCCGAGAAATTAGCACCATCATTTCCAATAACTACTCCTCTGTATTCTTTTTCCGCCAGATCTATAGCCTTATTGATAGCCTGTAGTGTATCACCACCTATAGTATTCATTTTTGAATGGAACTCTACATTCAGTATTCCATCACCCAAATCAAGAATAGAAGCACCTGAGTTCTTCCAGATTGTTTTAGTAGTGCGGATATTATCCAGGATAATGAATGAATCAGCACCTGGCAATGCTTTATAACTCTTAGAAGGAATATCGTAATATTTTTTAACCCCATCTTCTACTTTATAGAAACTGGTATGGCCGGCAGCAAGCATTTCATGTACCCAGGCAGCAGCCTCATGTCCATACTTTTTCATGCCTTCGAGCGATTCAGTGATTCCTACTGCGTCCCAGACTTCAAACGGGCCTAAATCCCATCCGAATCCTGCACGCAGGGCATCATCAATCCTATACAGTTCGTTTGCAATTTCAGGAATTCTGTCCGATACATATTCAAACAAACCAAAGAAAGAATGTCTGAATACTTCTGCTGCTTTATCTTTACCTGCAGCAAAAACCTTCATCCTGTCTCTGACATTTTCGATAGGTTTTGTCAGATCAAGCGTAGCCGATTTAACTTTTTGCTGTGTACGATATTCCAGTGTTTTTAAATCCAGTGCTAAAATTTCTGTTTTACCATCAGCAGTTTTTGTTTTTTTATAAAAACCCTGCTTAGTTTTATCGCCTAACCATTTATTCTCTTCCATTTTGACTACATAGTCCGGAAGTTTAAATAAATCGTGCGCTTTATCGTCAGGACAGTTATCATAAAGACCTTTTGATACTTTAATCATGGTATCTAATCCGACCACATCAGAAGTACGGAAAGTAGCAGATTTCGGTCTGCCCAAAGCAGGCCCGGTGAATTTATCTACTTCCTCTACAGTGAGGTCTAATTTTTCTACCAGATGTAATAAAGCCATCATCGAATATACACCCACGCGGTTAGCGATGAATGCAGGAGTATCTTTACATAAAACAGTTGTTTTACCTAAAAATTTGTCTCCATAATGCATTAAGAAATCTACCAGCTCAGGTTTAGTGTCCGGAGTAGGTATAATTTCCAGCAAACGCAGATAACGTGGAGGATTAAAAAAGTGGGTACCACAGAAATTAGCTTTAAAGTCATCGCTTCTTCCTTCAGTCATTAAATGAATAGGGATACCAGAAGTATTGGAAGTGATCAATGTACCGGGTTTACGGAATTGTTCAACCTGCTCAAATACTTTTTTCTTAATATCAAGATTTTCAACAACGACCTCAATAATCCAGTCTACACCAGCAATTTTTGACATATCAGCTTCAAAATTACCTGTTGTAATCTTATTGACTACCGTTTTGGTATAAACCGGAGAAGGATTCGTTTTAATGGCATTCTGTAATGCTGCATTGACAATACGGTTCTGAACTGCCGGATTATCCAGCTGTAAACCTTTTGCTGCTTCCTCTGGACTCAGTTCCTTTGGTGCGATGTCTAACAACAATACTTCTACACCTATATTCGCAAAGTGACAAGCAATGCGTGAGCCCATGATACCGGAGCCTAATACCGCTACTTTATTTATCTTTTTGTTCATCATTTCCTGTAGTTACTGTATATGCTAAAGTGAGTTTATTTAATTTCTGCAGGCCTAGTACCAGGCTATTCTTTTCTGCTATAGTCAGATGTTCGTTGAGGTATTCATTGAAAGAACGGACAACGCTTTTAGCGACCTGTCTCTTCTCCCTGCCAAAATCGGTCAGGAAGACTTTTACGGATCTTTTATCCCCGGAAGATGCCTCACGATATATTAACCCGGATTCTTCCATATTGTTTAGCATTCTCGATAAACTGGTTGCCTTTACGCCCAGCAGTCCTGCAAGCTGCGAAACAGCCGTACCCTCTTTATCAATATTAATTAACACATAACCAATTGCTTGTGTGATATCAAAACCCGAAGCGATCTGGTTATAAGTGTTAGACATGTTCTGCCAAACCACTTTCAATAAATAATCTATAGTTTCCTGTTGTTTCATTAATTACTATGCTTGCATAACAAAGCTAAAGAATATAAAACTAGAATCCAAGAAACCATTATGATTTTTCAATTCCCGTAACGAAATGAATATCAAAATCATGATCGCTTTATAACCGCTAAAAAACAATCACATACCGGTAAAAAAAAAGAGCACAAAAAAAGCCGCCAGGTTTGACCCTGGCGGCTTCTCAAATATTGGTTTCAGACTAGTATAAAGTAAATTCTACTCTTCTGTTTTTCTGACGACCAGCTGCAGTTTTGTTAGTTGCAATTGGTTGGTTTTTACCGTAACCAGTAGCTTCGATTCTAGATGCATTAGCACCTTGAGAAACTAAGTAAGCTTTAACTGACTCAGCTCTGTCTTTAGATAATCTCATGTTCAAATCTGCTGAACCTGTGTTATCTGTGTGACCAGCTAATTTCAAGCTAAAGTTTTTAGTTACTAATAAGTTAGCAACACGGTTTAATGAAGGATATGATTTAGCTCTGATAGTAGCTTTAGCTAAATCAAATTCTAAGTCTTTAATCGCTTGTTTAACAACTTTACGATCTGCTTCAGTAATGATTACTTTTTCAGTAACAACCGGAGCAGGAGTAACTAATGGACAACCAGCACCATCAACAACAGTTCCAGATGGAGTGTTAGGGCATTTATCCAATTTATCAGCAACACCGTCACCGTCAGTATCTCTCAATAAATCGCTCATTTCAGTTCTTAATTTAGCATTTTCAGATTTCTGAGCATCTAAATCGCTTTTCAAAGAATTTGCAAGGTTTTTAGCCTGAAGAGCTTCGTCATAAGTAGCAGCTACCGGATTGTGGAAAGCTAATTGTTTTCCTTTACCCAATGCAAACTCTAAACCAGCACTAGCATAGTTAAATTTATCGCTATGACGAGGACCACGACGAGTTCCGTCTAAGTTATCGCCATCAACAAAATAAACAGACCATCCTAAGTTAAAGTTAACTTTTTCAGAAACTTTGAATCTTGCACCTAATCCTACAGGAATGATTAATTCTTTAACATCTTTTGGATATTCACTAGTTCCAGAAGCGTTAGTAACTTTTGGTTTATAACCAGCTAAACCAGCACCACCTGTTACGAATAACTGTAATGCATCTTGTTTTCTGAACATGTCAATATTGAACATATTTACTTCAGCGCTTAATGAAGCAGCATAGTTTAACTGAGTTTCGAATGCAGTATTTCCACCAACAATAGCAGCTCCTTTACCATCATTAAATGATTTAGAGTTATCGCCTTTTAATTTACCTCTGATTCCGTCTAATTTCAAAGAGAAATATGGAGTAAATTGTTTTTTAATGTAAAGACCATATCCTAAGTTAGAACTGTTCTTAGAGAAATCATTGTGACCACCCAGTGGAGAAGTTGGAGTTAAAACACCAGCATTTACACCGATAGACCAGGTACTGAACTGCTGAGCAGCATTAGAAACTGGTTGCTCTTGTGCCTGTGCAGCACCACCAATGAAAAGGGCAGCTAATGCTACCGGCAAACTTTTAAATAATTTTTGTTTCATAATATGAGTTTAATAAAAAATAGTTCTGGTATTTTTTTTGATACTTAAGCAATATCTATACCAAATTAATTTATATCGCTCTAAGCACTTTCGAGGCAGGTTTTCCTCCATAAACTGTATGTTTAATGAAGCAAAATCTGCCGTTTTAAATGAACAGAAAGCTTTATAATGGCGCCAAGGTATGGATTATAAAGAAACATGACAAATAATTTTCACCTCTGGAGATTATATATTACCATATAAATACAATTAATTAATTTTTTTCAGGTTTATAATCTTCTGCCTCTTTATACATTTTCTCAATCAGATCTTTATTTTTCTCCAGAATAATTTTTCTTTTTAAACTTAACTTAGGCGTAAACTCACCTCCTTCTATACTCCATGGCTTAGTTAACAATACAAATCGCTTCACCTGTTCCCATTTACCAAATTCTTTAGACCCATTGGCGATCTCCTGGTTATATTTCTCCAGCACCTGAGGGTTTTGAACCATTTCTTCGTCAGTAGTGTAACTGATACCTTTTTTCGTACACCACGATTTCAATGCTTCAAAATTAGGGACTATTAAAGCAGAAGGAAATTTACGGTTTTCGCCAAGTACCATAATATGATCGATCAATACAGACTCTTTATACTTATTTTCAAGCATCTGCGGTGCAACATATTTACCTCCTGCGGTTTTGAAAATTTCCTTTTTACGATCTGTAATTTTCAGAAACCTGCCATTCACCAGTTCTCCTATATCCTCGGTATGGAACCAGCCATCCTTATCAATTGCTTCTGCAGTCAGGTCTTCTCTCTTATAATATCCTTTCATTACATTGTGCCCCCTGGTGAGCACTTCTCCGTCCGCAGCAATTTTGACTTCTACGCCATCAATCACAACACCAACAGTGCCGAACATCGCATGATCAAAATGGTTAACAGTAATCACTGGTGAAGTCTCTGTCAATCCATATCCTTCAAAAACCGGCATACCCGCTGCCCAGAAAATACGTGCCAGACGGGGGTTTAATGCTGCACCTCCGGAAACAACTACGACAATATTTCCACCCAGGGCTTCCTGCCATTTTTTAAACACCAGTTTTCTTGCAATACCCAGCTTCAGGTTATAAAACCACCCGCTTTTCATATCAAATTGCTCTGCAAGTGCTACAGACCAAAAGAAAATGCCTCTTTTAATACCAGTAAGAGCCTTCCCTTTTTCCATGATCTTGTCATAAACCTTTTCAAGCAGTCTTGGAACTGTAGAGAAAACATTTGGTTTAACAAATTGAATATCTGCAACAATAGTGTCTATACTCTCCGCATAATAAACAGACACCCCCATATACAGATAGAGATAAATAATCATTCTTTCAAAAATATGTGACAGGGGCAGGAAACTAAGGCCCTTGTCCAGTCCAGGCGGTACAACTACAGAAGAATTAATAAAATTCTGAACCAGATTATTATGCGTAAGCATTACTCCTTTAGGAGTTCCGGTTGTACCCGATGTATAAATTAAGGTTAACACATCATCAGGTGTCACAGCAGCACGATAAGTTTCCAGGTCTATGCCTTCGCTTTTTGCTCCTGCATCAACAAGTTCCATCCAGTGATTTGCTCCCGTTACTTCATTAAAGGTGTAAATTTTCAATTTTGGATTAACGGCTTCACCTATAGGTTTTATTTTTCTGAACAACTCTTCATCTTCAACAAAGAATATACTTACTTCTGCATTTTCCAGAATAAATTTAATATCATGTTCTGCCAATGTCGGATATAGCGGTACATGGTAACCACCAAACTGATTTACCGCAAAATCAGCAATATTCCATTCAGGCCTGTTATGCGACATGACGGCAATCCTGTCTCCTTTAACCATTCCGAGCTGAAGTAAACCTTTGCTCAGGTTATCTGCTGTCTCAGAAAATTGCTGAGTGCTATATTTTTTCCATACCCCATTACTCTTTCCACTAATAAACTCGTCTTTTGGGAATTTCTCTAAGTTGTATTTAAGTAAATCAAATACTCTTGTTACAGTTACAGGCATAATATTGATTTTATCAGTTTAAATATTTTATACAGATGAACCTGACAAGGTTCGAAGAACGAAATTAGTTCCGGATTACATTGTTATTCCCAAATCTAACAAATTAATTATTGTAATAAAACCAATTTTAATTTCGGTATGTTTTATTCCCGTAATCTTTATAAATACATAAAATCATCCTGCTGGAAACAAATTTAATATGATCCTGGATAACAGGCTGTCCTGTTACTACTGTATGTCAATCCATATCACTTCTATAAACGGTTCACGTTGGGTCCACCTATTTTCTGCAAATACGTGGACTCACACCCTACTCAGCCAGAAGTAATTTCGAGCAAAAAGAATGCGCGGCATAATAATTGATAAGCTCATTTTTACATTTAAACATTATATAACTCATATGAAAAAAGTATTTACAATACTTTGCCTTACTGTAATCGCAACGTTTGCGATCCAATCTTCTTCTCAAGCTCAGAGCTACAAAAATGCCATTGGTGGTCGTTTTGGTGCTGCTAACGGCGTGACTTTCAAAACATCTTTAGGTGAAAATAAGATGCTGGACATTATTGCAAATTTCAGGTCTAATAATAACTACAACTATTTCCGCGCAACAGCTTTATATGAAGTTTATCAGCCTGTTAACGGTGCGCGTGGCCTTAACTGGTACTATGGTGGTGGTGGTAGTATTGGTACTGTAAAATACAAACCATATAATTCAAGCGATCTGTACCTTTCAGTTGATGGTGTTTTAGGTTTGGACTACAAGTTTGCAGACGCACCTATCAACGTTTCTTTAGACTGGAAACCAGCTATTCAATTAGCTCCTGATACTAATTTCGATGCTTCTGGCGTGGGGATATCTCTGCGCTTCACTTTCTAGGCATCAGATAAAACGTATTTATACAAGAAAGGCGTATGGATTTTAGTCCATACGCCTTTCTTGTATAAAAATAAATGAATCTATATTCCTGTCCAGCGCTTAAAAACTGCCTTATCAATTTCCGTTCCTTCCGGATCCATTGAAGAGACCAGCTGAACATTAGGACTTTCTTTCAGTGTAACTTTAATCTCTTTTGGCAGACCATCTCTTCTAATCTGAAAAGTTACTATATCTCCAACTTTCTTTTGTTTCATCACAGACATTTTATCAATAGCCGGCTCTGCATAAGTGCCGTCAACACCGATCAATTCGTCATTCACATTTAATCCATCAACCCACGCTGCAGAATTACGGGAAACTGCAGTAATCAGGATATGACCTTCAGTTACCCTGGTTGCAATACCAAGATAAGCATCTTTTTGTGCCATATCTTTTACCTTGATCCCTGCATAACCCAGATACTTTTCATACTCAATCGTCTCAGTACCATTCACATATTTAGCCCAGAAATCTGTAAAACTGATTCCACTGATTTTTTCCACCATAGCTTTAAATTCAGCATCTGTATATCCTCTGCCTTTAATTTTGCATTGTTCATACATCGCCTTCATTACATTGTCAAGACTCGCTTTACCTTTTGTTGCCTTTGCAATTTCAAGATCCATAAGCATTCCTACAATTTCGCCTTTGCTGTAATAAGAGATACCACTGTTCTTTGAATTTTCATCCGGACGGTAGTATTTGATCCATGCATCAAAACTTGACATCGCTGCCGACTGCACATAACCACCACGTGAATTGATAACATCGGATGTTGCCCTGGTCAGGTTTCCGATAAATTCTTCCGGACTAATCAGTCCTGCACGCAGCAGCAGTTTATTTTCATAGTATGCTGTAAATCCTTCAGCAATCCATAAATCTGTCGTATAATTTTCATTTTCATAATCAAAAGGCCCCAGAGCTACGGGACGCAGTCTTTTCACATTCCATAAATGGTGATACTCATGTGCTACCAGGCCAAGGAAATCTTTATGTCCCTTTTCTGTGGCATAAGCATCTCTGGAAGCACCTAATACTGTAGAATTTAAATGCTCCAGACCACCACCGCCTCTCAGGAAATTATGGACAATAAACGTATAATGTTTGTTTGGGTTCTCGCCGTAGATTGCAGTTGCCTGCTCTACAACCTTAGCCATATCAGTTTTTAAACGTTCCACATTATAGTTTCCTCCGCCATACATTGCCACTTCATGTTTTACACCCGCAGCTGTAAATTCAAATACTTCCTGATTACCAACTTCTATCGGGCTATCAAATAAAATATCATAATTTTTTGCCGTATAGGTAAATTTCTGACCAGCTACGGGCTCCAGTCCTGTAGAAACCTTAGTCCATCCTTCAAAAGGAATAACTTTAACCGTGCTCGATAAAGCAAGTTGATTATCAGGGTACATAAAAATCGCAGTTGGCGATAAAAATGCATGGGTAGCATCTATAAAAGGGGTACGCACTGATATTTCAAAAGCATAAACACTGTAGTTGATATCAATTGAATTAGAATTACTGGTATAGACTCTCCAGGTATTTTTTTTAAGCTTTTCTGTTTTAAGCAGTTTTTTACCCGATGTAGCTGCAAAGCCTTCCACATTCCTTGAAAACTCTCTGATCAGATAAGATCCGGGAGCCCATACAGGCATTTTAACGTCTACATATTCTTTATTCAGACCACCGATATGCATTTTAACATCTGTATAATGCGCTTGTGGTTCTCTGAAACTTACTTCATAATTAACTTTAATTTGTGCTTTAGCAGCCAGGGCAGGCGCCAGTAAAATTAATAACCCTAATCCTATTTGTTTCAACAGCATATTATAATTCTTTTTGCGCAAATTTAGAATTTATCACATTTGTTATAAGTTTTAATCGGAAATTAGCTGTAACATACTTAATACAAGCATGGCTGGCGCACATATTTAAATATTTTTGTATAATTAGTCGCTCCAAGAACCCATTATGAAACTGAAATACGTCATTTACCCCGTTATTTTCCTGGGGATCGCTTACCTCATTTATCACAGGATATCTACTAACAAGAAACTTGAAAGCTCTGGAATGGGTGCTGGTGCCAAAGGTTCAGGAAGTGCTAAAGGTGGAAAATCACAACATATGCTGGTTAACGGCATAGTGGTACAGACTACCTCTTTTGCCAATAAACTGGACGTTACCGGAACTATAGAAGCCAATGAGTCCGTTGCTTTACAAAGCGAGGTCCCTGGTTTAGTCACTGGTATTTATTTTAAAGAAGGCAGTAATGTAAGTAAAGGCAGTTTACTGGTCAAAATTAATGACCGTGATATTCAGGCACAATTACAGCAGGCCATCACTAAACAAAATTTGTCCGCTGCGAATGAAAACCGGGCAAAACAACTTTTACAAAAAGGGGCAATCAGCCAGGAAGAGTATGATACAGCACTTGCCGATTTAAAATCATTAAAAGCGCAAACACAGTTAATCAGTGCACAACTTGCTAAAACTTCTATTCTCGCACCTTTCAGCGGAAAAATAGGTTTACGTTCAATTTCTGCCGGTGAATATATTACACCGACTAAAATCATTGCAAACCTGCTCAGTACAAACCCTGTAAAGATCAACTTTTCTGTTCCTGAAAAATACATGGGCCAGATCAAAGTAAACGCGACCATCACCTTCCGCACAGATGGTTCTGCGCAACTTTATACAGGAAAAGTTTTTGCACTGGAACCTGGAATCAATGCACAAACCAGAACCTTACAGGTAAAAGCACTGGCATCAAACGAGAATAATGAATTACGTCCCGGCTCTTTTGCGAAAGTGTCCCTTACACTTGATAAGGTTGAAAATGCGATACTAATCCCTAACCAGGCTGTAATTCCTGTATTGAGAGGTAAAACTGTATTTATTAGCAAAAACGGTAAAGCCAGGCAGGTTGAAGTACAATCCGGCACACGCACAGATGACAACATATTAATTACCTCCGGACTAAAAATCGGTGACACAGTTTTAACAACAGGAGCGCTTGCTTTAAAGAATGAGGCCCCTGTAAAAGTATCAGTAGTTAAAAACTAACCGAAATGAGTATATCCACCACGAGTATAAAAAGACCCGTTCTGGCAATTGTAATGAATCTGATGATCCTCCTTTTCGGGGTTATCGGGTACAATTTTCTGGGTGTAAGAGAGTTCCCGAATATTGACCCTACGGTAGTTTCTGTGCGTACCTCCTATCCTGGTGCCAACTCGGATATTATCGAGTCACAGATTACCGAACCCCTGGAAAAATCCATTAACGGGATTGACGGGATCAGAAACATGTCTTCTTCCAGTAACCAGGGAAGCAGTACAATTACCATAGAATTTAACCTGGGTAAAAATATTGAGGAAGCAGCGAATGATGTCCGTGATAAAGTTTCACAGGCCACGCGTAATTTGCCTAAAGATATTGACGGGAACCCGGTAGTGAGCAAGGCCGATGCCAATTCGGATGCGATCATAACCATGACTATCCAGAGTGATAAAAGAAATCAGCTGGAGCTAAGTGACTATGCAGAGAATGTAATTGCCGAGCGTATACAAACTATACCAGGCGTGAGCAGTGTGCAGATTCAGGGGCAGAAGAAATATGCTATGCGGATTCGTATTGATCCGAATAAACTGGCTGCCTTAGGCCTGACTTCGCAGGATATTGTCACCGCTCTTGATAATGAAAACGTAGAACTTCCTTCTGGAAAAATTACAGGTTCGAGTACAGAATTAACTGTAAAAACATTAGGTAAGTTAACGAATGAAAAACAGTTCAACGATCTGATTATTAGAAATGACGGCAATAATGTTATTCAATTGAAAGACGTTGGTTATGCAGAACTTGGTCCTGAAAATGAAGAAACTATTTTAAGGGACTCAGGTAAACCCATGGTTGCAGTAGCTCTTATTCCGCAACCGGGAGCAAATTACATGGATATTTCAACAGAATTTGAAAAGCGTTTTGCGAGGCTGAAAGATGATGTCCCTAAAGATATCAAACTGAATGTTTCTCTGGATAATACCAGGTTTATCAAAAACTCAGTAACAGAAGTTGCAGAAACGATTATCCTTTCGCTGGTGCTGGTTATTCTGATTATCTACTTGTTTTTCAGGGATTGGGCCATTGCCGTAAGACCTTTAATAGATATCCCTGTATCGCTGGTTTTCACTTTCTTTATCATGTATATTTTTGGCTTTTCCATCAATGTACTGAGTTTACTGGCTATAGTACTGGCAACAGGCCTGGTAGTGGATGATGGAATTGTGGTAACAGAGAATATTTTCAAGAAAGTAGAGGAAGGCTATTCTCCTTTTGAAGCTGCAATTAAAGGTTCCAATGAAATTTTCTTTGCTGTTATTTCCATTTCGGTTACACTGGCAGCAGTATTTTTACCTGTAGTATTCCTGCAGGGATTTGTGGGCCGGCTATTCAGGGAATTTGGAATTGTAATTGGTGCGGCAGTATTAATTTCGGCTTTTGTATCGCTTACTTTAACCCCGATGTTAAATGCTTACCTGATGAAAAAGACAGGTCACAAAAAATCGAGGTTTTATGAATGGTCTGAACCTTATTTTGTCAGACTGAATGATAATTATGCCGAAAACCTCAATAAGTTTCTGAACAAAAGATGGCTGGCGATCCCTATTATAGTAGCCTGTCTTGGTCTGATTGTCTTGTTCTGGAAGATCCTTCCTAAAGAAACTGCGCCTTATGATGATAGAAGTGCAATCAATATGAGCATCACAACTCCCGAGGGTGCATCTTATGATTACACGGATAAGTTCATGATGAAAATAGCCAAAATGGTCGAGGATTCTATTCCCGAAAAGAATGTAAACATCACCGTTACTTCTCCGGGATTTGGTGGAACAGGGGCTGTAAACAGTGGTTTTGTCAGAATAGGGCTTATTGATCCCGAATTGCGTGGCCGTTCACAGGAAGAGATAGCCGCTCAGCTTACGCGGATTACAAAAAAATATACCGAAGGAAAAGTATTGGTTACCCAGCAGCCAACGATATCAGTTGGCCGTCGTGGCGGCTTACCGATCAGCTATATTATCCAGGCACAGAATTTTGAAAAGCTCAGAGAAAAAGTACCTCAGTTTATGGACGAGGTAAGTAAAGATCCAACATTCACTGTTTCGGATGTCAACCTGAAATTTAATAAACCAGAAATCAATCTGACTATAGACAGGGACAAAGCCCGGAACCTTGGTGTATCGGTCTCCGCCATTGCGCAAACTTTACAGCTTGGGCTAAGTGGTCAGCGTTTCTCCTATTTCTTTATGAATGGTAAGCAATATCAGGTGATTGGACAATTCGATCGCGGTAACCGTAAAGATCCTCTGGATCTGAGTTCTGTGTATGTAAGAAGTGATAAAGGAGAGCTGATACAAATTGACAACCTGGTAAGTGCAAAAGAAGAAAGCAGTCCTCCGCAGTTGTATAGAAATAATCGTTTTACTGCAGCGACAATTTCTGCTGGTCTGGCTCCCGGAAAAAGTATAGGTGATGGTATAGCGGCAATGGACAAAATCAGGGACAAAATTTTAGATGAGACATTTTCTACAGACCTGAGTGGTGAGTCCAGAGATTTCCAGGAAAGCTCTTCGAATACCATGTTTGCTTTCGGGCTGGCTTTATTATTGGTATACCTGATTCTATCGGCACAGTTTGAGAGTTTCAAAGATCCTGTTATTATCATTATGACTGTACCTATGGCAGTAGCAGGTGCCTTTTTATCGTTATGGCTATTTGGACAAAGCTGGAACATTTTCAGTCAGATTGGTACAATCATGCTGATCGGTCTGGTTACCAAAAATGGTATTCTGATTGTAGAATTTGCTAACCAGCTTAAAGAGGATGGTAAGAGCGTACATGATGCGATCAGAGAAGCTTCAGTTTCACGTTTGAGACCCATCCTGATGACCAGTCTGGCTATTGCCATTGGTGCTTTACCAATTGCTATGGCACTGGGTGCTGCAGCAAAAAGCCGTATGGGTATGGGTGTTGTCATTGTCGGCGGAACCACTTTCTCATTAGTCCTTACCCTGTTCGTTATTCCTTCAATTTATTCTTACTGGTCTAAAGAGCACAAAACAAATACTGATTTACAAGAGTCCTTAAAAGCAGCATTGGCTGAAGAAAAAAATCCTTCGGCCTAAATAATTATACAGACAAATGAACAAGCATTTCTTTTATTTCTTAGCATTCCTGATTACCTGCTGTACACCAAGGTTAATAGCTCAGGATACGCTCAGCCTGGAGGACGCGATCAGTACTGCATTAAAGAACAACTATGATATCAGGCTGGTCAATAATGAAATACAAATTGCCAAAAACAACCTGAATGCAGGAAACGCAGGAATGCTGCCTGGGCTTGCAGGAACTTTCAGCAATGGGGGCAGCAGGCAGAATACGGTACAGAGCCCGGCAACGGGTCCGGAGAAAAAAACGACTGGTGCGCGCAGTACCAGTTTAAACTATGGAGTGGCCCTGGACTGGACTATTTTTGATGGGTTTCAGATGTTTGCTAATTATGATAAACTAAAGGAGCTACAAAAACAAGGCGAGGTTAATGGTAAACTAACGATATTGAATACAGTGTCTGATGTTGTATCGGCCTATTATGCACTGGTCAGACAGCAGCAACTCGTACTGGCAACAGACAGTGCGCTGAAAATCTCCAGGTTAAGGGTATCTATTGCAGATAATAAATTAAAAATTGGCCGCGGTTCCAGACTGGATGTGCTGAGTGCGAAAGTAGATTACAATACAGACACTACTTTATTTCTGCAACAGAAGAACATTCTGAATACTTCCAGGATAACGCTGAACCAATTAATGGCAAGAGATCTGAATATTGTATTTGCTGTGAATGAGAAACTCAATATGGAGAATGATCTGAAATTAGCAGATCTGGAATTGTCTATGCAGCGTTTGAACCCCGCTTTACAAAATGCCTTTATCAATAAGAAGATTGCCGAACTGAGTTTAAAACAGGTTAAAGGACAACGTTATCCTACGGTTGCCTTAAATAGTGGCTATGAGTTTTCAAGAAGTACCAGTCCAACAGGATTTAACCAAAAATTCAGGGCTAATGGTCTTACTTACGGGTTAACGGCGAGTCTGAATATTTTCAATGGTTTTTTGCAAAGACAGAATGAGCGTAATGCAAAAGTGCAGCTCAATTCTTCGGAGTTAAGTCTTGACAAGACGAAACAGGATGTCAGTGCATTGCTAAACACTACTTATCAAAATTACGTGACCAACCTGGATCTGCTTAAAGTGGAAACCGGGAATGTAGATCTGGCAAAACAAAACCTTGATATTACATTTGAAAAATATCGCCTTGGCAGTATCAGTCCGCTGGAATTGCGTGAGGCACAAAGAAATTCTATAAATGCCATTATTCGCTTTCTGGATGCACAATATCAGGCTAAACTAACAGAAATTAATTTAAAAGAGATTAGTGGTACTTTAAATGTTAAATAAGATTATTACTTTCGTTTATGATACTAGTAGCAGATAGCGGGTCTTCAAAGACAGACTGGCTTGGATATAAAGATGGCAAAACAATTAGTTTTAG
This sequence comes from Pedobacter cryoconitis, assembly GCF_014200605.1. Classification (GTDB taxonomy): domain Bacteria; phylum Bacteroidota; class Bacteroidia; order Sphingobacteriales; family Sphingobacteriaceae; genus Pedobacter; species Pedobacter cryoconitis_B. The sequence goes on from NZ_JACHCE010000003.1 coordinate 181,369, forward strand.
CACGCAGGGCATCAATCCGTATTTTTTAAATGCGCAGGATATCTTCAAGATATTTTCTAAAATGAAGGTAACGGAGGAGTTTGCTGAGGATGTCAGGGAAATTTATTTTTATGGCTCCGGATGCTCTACTCCTGATAAACATGAGGTCATCTCTAATGGCTTATCTCTGTATTTTACCAAAGCTTTTATCAGTGTTGAGAATGATTTAATTGGTTGTGCTTACGCAACCTGTGGTGATGAGAAGGGATTAATCTGTATCCTTGGTACAGGATCTAATGTTTCTTATTTTGATGGGGTATCGACCTATGACAGTAATTATGGCTTAGGTTATATTCTGGGCGATGAGGGGTCAGGTACTACTTTCGGAAAGAAAATGGTTACTTCTTATCTTTATAAACAGATGCCTGAAGATTTACGCACCCTATTTGAAAAGGAGTTTAATACGGATAAGGAAACTATTATTACTAATGTTTATCAAAAACCTTTTCCAAATACTTATTTAGCGGGATTTAGCAGGTTTATGTATACGAACCGGGAACATCCTTTTATTAATCAAATACTGATTGATGGCTTCCAGGAATTTATTGATGTAAATATTAAGAATTTTAAGGATTATAAGACGCTTGATTGTCACTTTGTAGGATCTGTTGCCTATTATTATCAGGATACGCTGAAACAGGTGTGTGAGTTGAACGGATTGAAGATTGGCAGGATTATGCAGAAGCCGATTGAAGGGATATATAATTATATTCTGAAAAAAGAAGGGATTCTCTAGGGGTAAGTCTAGCTTCGCAAAAAAAACAAGATACCATGTTCGGTGGGCATTGCCTTCGCTTGAAGGAGCTCGGAACGCTATACCCTCACATTGGTATATTGTTTTTTTTTCAAAACTCTCCAATTGGCGTTCACCTGTGGGCTGGCGTGTTAACATGATGTGACTTTGAGAATTGTTAATATAGATTGCTGATGCGAGTATTCATATTCGTTTATGATCTGGCAACCCGAATTTAATGCTTCATAGTTACCCCATCTCCCGAACAGACAACATTAAGAATGCTCATAAACTTAATATTGATAATATCTCTATAACAGAATATGCACGATACCGGCAGTTAGACTAGTGAGCTCAGGCAAACGGTAATATGTTCAGTTCAATTCTAAACTCAGTGCGTTCTGAATTGGCCACACGTTTGATAAAACTGATCGACACACCATAAGGTCATGCGCATTAAAGCTACCTCCCAAAGGTGCTATTATCTTATAATTGCGTTAGATTAATTGATTAAAGCACTTCATGTAAAGATTGCTCTTTGCATCTTCACATAATTGATTCCCCCTTTAATAAATTCTTCGCCAACCTCAACCATTCCGAATTTCTTATAAAACGGTACTTTATCCAACCTTGCATTACACCAGACCCTGGCAATATTTTGCTGCTGTACTACCCCCATTAAATGCTCTAGTAATTTTGATCCATATCCCCGCCCCTGCATAAGATTATCCGTAGCAAACTTCCTGAACTGGGCCTCCTGTCCAAAAACAAAAAGGGACACTATTGACCTTAACTGCCCATCCTCAAAAAGCCCAAAATGTAGCCCATCTTTATCTTCTTCCAACTTCACATACTCAACAGGCTTATCCGGCCACATCACCCTGTGCCGTAAATCCCACGTTTTAGAAGCATCTATTTCCTTTATTATTATTCCCATTTATAAATAAACTGCAATTTCCCCTCATTATCCCTACTATTAATCATCTTATCAAATAATCTAAACCCCACCTGTCTCAATTCAGAAAACTAACTAACTAACTAACTAACTAACTAACTAACTAACTAACTAACTAACTAAAATCTCTTCCTTTTATAGAACCTAACCGCCTTCCTATCTTTCTTCCTCATCATATAATCTAACCTCTTTTTAAGCTTCTATATAACAATCCATATCAGCGCATCCTATTAACACGCCAACCAATAGACGCCCCCCAGTTGGAGAGTTTGGAAAAAAAAACGATATACCAATGTGAGGGTATAGCGTTCCGAGCTCCTTCAAGCGAAGGCAATGCCCACCGAACATGGTATGTTGTTTTTTTTGCGAAGCTAGACTTACCCCTCCCAGTAACACGCCAACCAATAGACGCCCCCCAGTTGGAGAGTTTGGAAAAAAAAACGATATACCAATGTGAGGGTATAGCGTTCCGAGCTCCTTCAAGCGAAGGCAATGCCCACCGAACATGGTATATCGTTTTTTTTGCGAAGCTAGACTTACCCCCCGAAGCCCCCTTAGTACACTGCTTTATGATTCACCACAATATCACAAACACTTACCTTACCTGCAGAAACCTCCACAGGATTCAACTCCCCTTTTCCATTAGACAAACTTGCGAAAAACTGACCGTCCTGTTCACCAGTAAACACCGAATACGTTCCCGCAGGCACTTTACACTGAAAAAAACCCTTTCCATCAGTTTTCACCTTTGCAATCAATGGCTGATGAATAGCTTTATACAAAGGGCCATTGCCCTCAGCCTGCGCACCCGTAGTAACTGCATAAATATAAACGGTACGCTGCGCCCCCTTACTGCTTCCCTGCTTTATACCAGGCCCTGGCATCATGTTCCCTTCCTGAACCGACACCCTTCCACTTATTCCTTCCACGATACTTTTTTCCTGGCCAGGATTTCTGGAAGCGCAAGAAAAAGCCAGTAATGTGATCACTGAACAAAAAATAGCTAAATAAAATTTCATCTGTATAAGTATTAAAGTTAAATTTGGTTACCTCAAAACGCAATTCATGCAATCCTTTGTGCATTATGATTAATTCTCTCAATTTACGAAAGTGTGGACTATTATCCATACTCCTTTGCACAAGTATAGCATTTTCTTCTGTTTCTTCTATCCAGGCCCAGGGAATTGTCACGCCAAATGTAACCAATACTACATTCCTGCGCAGCAATAGTGTTTCCTTAGCAAACATCGCCCAACAGCAAAGAATCACTGCTTTTTCTCAGGCGGCCAGAAAAGGATGGGTCATCACAAGAAAAGCTCCGGATGGAACCGTAATGAGATTACAACGTACCGATGATACTGGTTTACCAGTATACTATGTCACTAATAACAATACAGTGGCTGCTGCTACCACAAGAACCAATAAATTATATAGTGGAGGTGGCTTAGGCCTCGCACTCAGTGGGAGCAGTATTCCCGTTGGGAAAATAGCCATATGGGACGGAGACGGAGTTTTAACAAGCCATGTAGAGTTTGCCGGAGGAAGAGTTGAAATTAAAGATCAAACCACAACCACATCAGAACATTCTACGCATGTAGCCGGAACGATAATGGCCGCGGGGGTAAACCCTATTGCCAGAGGTATGGCTTTTGGACTGCCAAAACTTTATTCATTTGACTTTGACAATGACACGCCCGAAATGTCCGCAAATGCGGCCGGACTGCTCATCTCAAATCATTCTTATGGTGTAGTAGCAGGCTGGTCTTTAAATACAGATGTTAACCCTCAGCGCTGGGAATTCTACGCCTCACCGGGAGCAACCGAAGACTATAAATTTGGATATTATGACTCACAGTCTTCTGATTGGGATAAAATATGTTATAACGCACCCTATTATCTGCCGGTGAAATCTGCAGGCAATAACAGATCTTCTAACGGACCAGCCGTAGGAGCTCCTTATTATAGATTTAATGCAGATAAAGTGATGGCTGATGCTGGCAAACGCCCTGCTGGTCTGAGTGACAATGATAAATATGATAATATCGCAACTTATGGTACCGCAAAAAATATTCTGACCATTGGTGCAATTAACCCATTAGCGGACGGCCCTTATACACCTGACCGCATTCAGGTTACAACTTTCAGCAGCTGGGGACCAACCGATGACGGCAGGATTAAGCCCGATTTAGTAGCTGACGGTATTAGAGTAACCTCTACAAGTAATGCCGGAGATGATCGATATACAACACTTTCCGGAACCTCTATGGCTACACCTAATGTCAGTGGGTCACTGATTCTTCTGCAAGAGCTTTATAACAGCCGCAATAATGCCGGTTATATGCGCTCTGCTACCTTAAAGGCTGTAGCTATAGGTACAGCAGCCGAAGCTGGCACTGCACCAGGCCCCGATTATAGTTATGGCTGGGGCTTGTTAAATATGGAGGCTGCCGCACAGGCTATTCTGGATAACCAGCTTAAAAGTAAAATTGCCGAAAATATACTCACACAGGGTGAACAGCAATTTATTGAAGTTAAAGCGAAAGGTGGAGTACCGCTAACCGGAACGATCTGCTGGACTGACCCGGAAGCAACCCCTGTAAGTACTTTAGATGCATTAAACAATCCGGCCCCCAGATTAATGAATGACCTTGATTTAAGAGCAGTTCAGGAATCAACAACCTATTATCCATGGGTACTTAATCCGGCCAATCCATCAGCTCCAGCTACCAAAGGGGACAATACAAGGGATAATGTAGAACAGGTGAAAATTGATGAACCGGTTGCAGGAAAGACCTATAGGTTCAATGTATCTCACAAAGGGACACTCAAGCGTGGTGCACAGGCATATTCTATCCTGCTTACGGGAATAGATGCCGATGCCGGCTTTGTATCCAATAAGGTAAATAAAGATGATTTGAACATGGTAGTTTATCCCGTACCAGCCCGAAATGAAATCAATGTTAACTTCAATGTAGCCGATAATAATAATGTGAGCATCGAGCTGATCAATATATCAGGACAAAAACTTTATACAGAGAAGAAAAATGATTTCAAAGGGGTATACTATAGCCAGATCAATTTATCAGGCTATGCAAGCGGATTGTATTTTATGGTGATAAAAATCGGGCAGAACTCCTATACCAGGAAATTTGTCTGCGCGAAATAAGAAAAGGGCTTAAACTCTTTTTTCTATTTCGATTTGTATCAGCTTTGCTACCCACTCCAGCTTCTCCTTATCTTGCGGAGTAAACTCGCGGACCTTTTTATCAACAATACAAACTGCACCAATATTAAAACCTTCGGGGGTAGTAATGGGTACTGCAGCATAAAACCTAAGGCCAAATTCCCCTACAACCAGGGGATTGGACATCAGACACGGCTCAGCCAATGCATTTTCAAATACGGTGGCTTCACCTTTCAGAATCGCAAGTGAACACAAACTTGTACCCCGCTCAACTTCACTCCCAGAATCACCCTGCTGGTCTGCTTTAGTCCAGACATGATTCTTATCCACGAAATTGATCATCGCCAAAGGTACCTTAAGCATCGTTGCAGCAACCGCAGCCAGCTGATCAAAAATAGGTTCGGATTTGGTATATAGAATATTATACTTTTTTAAGTTCTCTAAGCGCGCCTCTTCATTCTGTGGAATTATATTCCTTCCAAAAGTATTCTCCAATTTGTTATTTTATTACTTGTATAACTTATACCCGCTAACCTATACAATTACCATACCCTTTTAAAATTTTTTATTAAAAAAAACATACACCAAACAGGAATACAACGTATACTGCCTGGTGTATGAACACGAAGAACTAATAGCTTAATTCAACAATTTTTCTTACATCATCCGGATTAAGGCTTTTACGCTCTCCTAAGCCCATCCATCCCCTTTCAGTAAATCGTTTTGCTATTTTTTCGGCAGTACCCTGATAATCACCAGTATACTCTGAAAGTTTAGTGTCAATTCCTAAAGAATGAAAAAAAGATTCTGTTTTAACAATGGCAAGTTCTGCCTTTTCGTCTGCTGTACCTTCCTGAATATTCCAGATACGCTCCGCATACTGGGCAAGTTTTTCCTTTTTATGCTCAAAATTATACCTGTAATGGCCGGGCACAATGATTGCTAAAGTACGGGCATGATCGATCCCGAATAGTGCGGTAAGCTCATGTCCGATTGCATGTACCGACCAGTCGGTAGGCACCCCCTTTTGAATCAACCCGTTTAAAGCCATTGTACAGCACCACATAAAATTAGCTGCAGCCTCATAATCTGCAGGATCTTTTTGTATCCTGGGTGCAATCTCTATCAGTGTCTGCATAATTCCTTCTGCAAACCTATCCTGCAGAAATGCCTGGGCAGGATAAGTCATATACTGTTCCAGTACATGGGTAAATGCATCTGTAATCCCATTCGCAAGCTGGCGCTGGGGCACAGATTTTACGACAAGCGGGTCAAGTATAGAAAATTCAGGGAATAATCCTGGTCCGCCCATTCCAAATTTTTCCTGGGTAGATGCACGTGTAATTACCGCTCCCGAATTCATTTCTGAACCCGTAGCCGGTAAAGTCAGCACTGTGCCAAAAGGCATACCTTTATCAGTTCTGATCTTATTTTTTAAAATATCCCAGGGTTCATCTCCCTGATACAGGGCGGCCGCAGAAAGGAACTTAGTACCATCTATGACAGAGCCACCGCCAACCGCAAGCAGATAAGTTATATTCTCTTTTTTGATCACATTTAGTGCCTCTATTAACACTTCATATTCCGGATTGGCAGGAATTCCACCAAATTCTATGACATCGAAACCTGCAAGCGCCGAAATCACCTGATCGTAAATACCGTTCGACCTGATACTTCCACCGCCATAAAGCAGTAAAACTTTTGCATTTGCCGGGATCTCCTGTGCAATTTTCACGATCTGACCTTTCCCGAAAATTATCTTTACCGGATTCTTAAATTCGAAATTCAACATATTCCTGAGCTTATTTATAAATGAAGAGCCTGTTCTGAAAATGACTCATTTTATCTTTAACGTTCTGCTTCTTCAAAGCGTATAAACTGCCATTTTGCCTTTGCATCCTTTTCAAAGAAAACTTTGTAACTATTGTCCGGAGGCAGCGTAAAATGAAAAGACAATGTCGTTTCCTGGCTATCTTTAGGTATAAAACTAGGCATTAAGGTATTAGCGATTGCTTCTATTTGATCTTTTAGCTGCATGTGTATTTTGTGAGTAATAAAGCAAAAGTATCAATTCTTTCTGCCAATCATGGCACTCTGTTTGTTCAGCATGTATTTTTTAATTTATGAATAGAATACTTGTTGTTGAAGACGATCCTGATTTATTGGAAGTCGTTCAAATGGTACTGGAAGAAAATAATTATAAGGTTTTCCCCCTGATGAACGGAAGACCAATATTTAAAATTATTGAAGAGTTCAGACCAGATATTATTTTAATGGATATCAGGCTCGACGGAATGGATGGAAGGGCAATTTTCAAAGAAATCCGGACCAGACCAGATACGGCTCATTTGCCTGTTGTCCTGACTTCGGGTGGTTTCTCTGAAGATTATATCATGAGAGAAAGTTTACTCGCAGATGCTTACCTGGAAAAACCATTTGAGATGGCTGTTATGCTCGAAAAATTACAGCTATTATTGAAAGAGCCTGCTTAAATCTAAAATTTAAGCAGGCTCTAAGCTATGATACAGGTCCTGAGCTTTTATTTTTTGGTGACCTTAAATTCTGTTCTCCTGTTCAGCTGACGGCCTTGTGGATTGTCTTTTCCACTTGGAAGCTGATTTGGTGCTATAGGTTTACTAAATCCATAACCTTTACTTGTCATCCTGCTGGCAGCAATACCTTTACCAACCAGGTAATCCACACACGACTTAGCCCTTCTTTCTGAAAGTTTCAGGTTATAAGCTGCCGTACCTATATTATCAGTATGTGCACTGAGTTCAATCTCCAAAGTTTCATTATCAACCAGTTTTTGGTAGAGTTTATCTAAAATAGCCTCTGATGCCGGGTTAAGCTGATAACTATTGAAATCGTATAGTATATTCTCCAATATGATTGGCTTATTAATTATAAAACCATCCAGACAGATTCTAGGATTAACAAGAGTATCTGATTTAGCCAGCTCATCATAATTATAAGTCAGTACTTTTTTGAAATACATATTTCTTTGAGCAATTAATTTCAGCTGACGGTTAGAGTTAATCCTGAATGAATATTTTCCATCCTCTGCAGTTGTAAATTTCATCTCCTGAGTAGAATCACTAAGCGTAACTACAGCACTATCCAGAGGCAAATTAGTTTTACAGTCTAAAATTGTTCCCTCAATAGTCATAAAGTCTTTTTTAACACGGAAGATTTCCAGACAACATACCGACTCTCTGTCCGAACTGATATAGCCTTCGCTATCCTCGCTATCTGATGGTGTAAAGTAAATATCATCCTTAGAAGAGTTAAATGGATATCCTACATTTCTTGGCTCAGACCAACTCCCGAAATCACCTGAACTTTCATAAAAATCAAGTCCTCCCATTCCTACCCTTCCATCACTGCTGAATAGCAATTTTTTAGTACGGGTATTATAATAGGCCGCTTCATCATTCTCTTTGGAATTGATTGCATTCCCCATATTTGAGGCCTCACTTAAAGTCCCGTCGCTACGAATCCTGCAATACCAAAGGTCAAATTTACCTAAACCTCCCGGCCTGTCCGAAGAGAATATCAGGTATTTACCATCCTTTGTCACGAAAGGCTGCATCGAGTTAAAACCTTCAATATTGACTTCGGTACCCAGCATTTTTGGTGCAGACCAGACATCTCCGTTACCTTTTGAAACATTGACCTGGTAGATTTTCTTATTCGCCGTGCCATTCCAGATTGTCAGATACATCACCCTTCCATTAGGGCTGAAAGCTGGTGCTGCAAACTCCTTCCCTTTCTCTGGTGTTCCCACTTTTTTAACCGTTGTTGATGCTCTTTGCGGATTACCGGAAGCCGAATAAATCGCATTCACGAAAGGGTTTTCTGATTTAACCACCTTAGTCTTCATCTTACTGTCCCGGATAGTCTCGGTTTTGTTACCCACAGCAACAGGTCTGGAAGAGGTGAAATAGAAATTATTATTCAGCAATAATGGTGCATAGTTAGAACCCTGATCATTGATCTGATTCAATAACTTACTAAATCTGTATAAACGCGGATAACGCATTTCATACAAGGCAAAATTACAGGACGCGATCTCAATTTTTGCCTTTTCCGTATAGCTGTCATTAGTTTTATACTTTGACAGGAAATCTTTGAAGGAAGTGATCGCATCATTAAATTTCTGATTGGAACGCTGACTTTCTCCGTAGTAAAATAAACTTAAAGTGTATTTAGGGTCGCTGAAATTCCTGGAAATGGCATACCAGGCTTCCGCTCCCCTAAAATCTTTATAAAGACGAAGTGAGTTGGCCAGCTGATATACGCAATATTCGTATTCAGCGCGTTTAGGGCTTTCTTTCTTCATTTTAACTTCAAAGGCATATGGCACTACAAAACCAGTAGTATCAGATGATATATTCAATGCTTTTTTATAGTACTCTGCTGCTGCGTAATAATCCTTATTCTGGAAATATACATCAGCTACTCTTTTATTATTTGTTACGTATTGAGCCTGTGCCCCTGTACTGAGTAAACAGATCAAAAGCAATAGTCTGAGAGGTTTCATATAAGTTGTTTATAATCGTGGACAAAAGAAGTTAGGACCAGAAATCCCCTTACGGCTGGTAAAGGATATGGATAATTCCAGTCCGCCTTTACTGCCTGTTGCACGGTTAAGCCCTGAGGTATTAAAATCATAACTCACTCCGAAAGCCATATTCTTCAAATGCAGCCCGAAAAAAGCTATTGCAGCATCATCAAAACGATAATTAGATCCAAACATCAGATCTGCTTCCGGATTGACATAAAATTGTCCATAGGCCCCTACCGAAGTTTCATGCGCATTTCCCTGTTTCATATAAAGACCGTTAGGCGTGATGTCAAACACATCGTTTACTTTAATACGCGCACCACCATGTACAGTATATCTGATTGGAATCCTGACATCATTTCCAAGAAAACGGTCAATTGGCCTGGTCAGGTGATTTGCTGCTGCCCCACCAAAAACGTTAACACGTTTATCCCCGCTTCCATCGAAATACATGACCCCGAAATTGACATCAGGGACAAGCGTATTACTCGAAGTAAAGTTTTCATTAAAAGGCAAACCCGGGTCATATCCCGTTCCAGGATTAAACTGGTTACCCAGCGTAACTTTCGAAGGATCGAAACTCTTGTTCAGGATACCTGCCTGCAAACCAAAATTAATCATATTCAAACCTGCTCTCCCAAAACGGATCCGGTAAGCTGCCGAAGCTAAAGCATTCAGGTAATTATAACTCACATCCCCCGCATTCTGATTCAGGATCATTCCACCAAAAGCCAGGTTTTTAGTAGGCGCCATATCAAAGGAGGCGCCTGCTGTAAGATAAGAATGAGAAACGGACCCCCATTGTTGTTTTGCATTTACTGATACTCTGTAATCTCCGTCGATTACGCCTGTTAAAGCCGGGTTAAGCCAGAGCGGATTGGCATAGTATTGTGAAAAGTGAGGATCGATCTGTGCACTAACCCTCGAAGCTCCCGTAATGCACAACAAGCCCAAGACGATGATTTTTGATAGTTTCTTCATGTTATTAATATTTCAGGTTAATGTGTGTCTTATCTTAATATTGTAATTGTTCCTTTTCTCTTAACTGTAGAACCGTCTGTCATTACGAGTTCAACATAGTAGACATATACCCCATTTGGCTGTATCTGTCCTCTGTATGAACCATCCCATCCTACTTGCTGCTGCAGTGATTCAAAGATGAATTGTCCCCACTGGTTATAAACCTGCAATTTCAGTTTTGAAATTCCAGTTCCATAAACATAGAAGATGTCATTTCTTCCATCCCCATTTGGCGTGAACGTATTCGGGATAAAGACATCATTAGGTACTAGTCCATCCGTTGCCGTACCTGTAACACTTCCTGCAGCACTGGTCTGACAGCTTGTGTTTCCTTTTGCCCTTACCATCAGTTTTACCATGGTATTTGCCTGAAGGCCTGTGATCAGATGTGTAGTACCCGCAGCTCCCGAACTTGGATTTACCCAGGTGGTACCGCCATCAGTTGATACTTCGTAAGCTGTTGCTCCAGGGACATCGTTCCAGCCAAACGTTATACTGCTCAGTGTACTTGATTTCACAGTCACCACAGGTGATGCAAGCGCAGTGGCTACAGTAACATTTACCGGGATTCTACCGCTGGTAGCCGTTCCTGAAATTGCCTCCACATAGTAAATCGTTGTCGCAGTTATCGCCGGAGTCTGGAAGGCTGGCCCTGTAAAGAGTATTGCCCCTCCTGTCGGTGTACTGTACCAGTTATAGGTAACACCTGCAATTACATTGGTTACTGTTAAAGTAACAGGCGTTCCTCCGCAACTTACTGCATCTCCTACTGCTGATGCCGGGACGTTAACGACCACCACATAATCATTGGCTGCTGTTAGTCCGTTTCCATCAGTTACAGTTACGGTCACTGTGAAAGTTCCTCCAAGTGTCGGTGTCCCTGAAATTGTTCTGGTTGCCGGATCAAATCTTAATCCCGGAGGCAGATTGTTAGCCACATAGGTAAATGGTGCTGTTCCTCCAATTACCGCAGGTAAGGTTTGTGGTACATATGCCGTACCTACCTGTCCGTTTGGCAAGGTTGCTGGCGGCAATGAGATTTGCGTACCACTGCCTACTGCAAGTGTAAATACAGCTGTTGCATTACATCCTTTGCTATCGGTAGCTACTATAGAGAAGGTATAATTTCCGGTAGCTGCTGGTGTTCCGGTCAGCTGACCTGCAGGCGACAAGGTTAAACCTGCAGGAAGAGTGCTTCCTGATGCCACCGAGTAGGTATATCCCGGTGTACCACCTGTTGCAGAACCGATCTGCGCAGAATAAGTAGTTGTTGTAGATGCACCTGCCAATGCTGCTCCGTTGAAAACCAATGCCGGATTGACAGTTAAGGTAACAACTTTGGCAGTGGCCGGTGAACTTTCACAAGTATTAGGTCCTTGTACAGTTACATAATAAGTGATGTTTGCTGTAACCGCAGGGATATTATAGACCGCACCGGTAAATACAAGACTGGTCAATGCCGGATCTGTATACCATTTGAATACAGGGCTGGTTACTGTAGCACTGCTGGCGGTTAAAATAACCCCTGACCCTGCACATACTACTGAAGGCACACCTGCAACACTGATATCTGCTGCTGTAGCCGGAGTTCCAATATTTACATTTACTGCCACTCTGTTGCTGGTTGTTCCGGCAAACCCTTCTGCATAATAGGTGGTGCTGGCTGTAATTGCCGGTGTCTGGAAGCTTGTACCTGTAAAGATCGGCGCTCCTCCTATAGCACTGGTATACCAGTTATAAGTAACCCCGGCTATTGGATTTGAAACTGTTAAAGTAACTCTTGAACCGCCGCAGCTTGATCCGTCAGCAACTACTGGTGCTGGCACGGTCACTGTAACCGGATAGTTACCTGTTGCTGTTGAACCGTTTGCATCAGTTACAGTTACTATAACGGTGAAGGTTCCTCCTAGTGTTGGTGTTCCTGAAATTGTTCTGTCTGCAGGGTTAAAGTTGAGTCCCGGAGGTACACCTATAGCCGTATAGGTATAAGGTGCTGTTCCGCCAATTACCGCAGGTAAAGTTTGTACCGGATAAACCGTACCTACTTGCCCGTCTGGCAGGATTGCCGGAGGTAAAACCAGAACTGCTATTGCCCCAATATTTAAAGTGAACTGCGCAGTAGCACTACAGCCTTTACTATCTGTTGCAGTAATTGAAAAGGTATAATTACCAGTTGCTAATGGCAATCCACTGATCAATCCTGAGTTAGATAAAATTAAGCCTGCTGGTAAAGTACTGCCACTGGCCAGTGCATAGGTATAAGGTGCTGTGCCCCCGGTAGCAGCGTTCAGCTGTGTATTGTAAGGACTAATGGTAGAGCCATTGGTTAATGCGCCGCCCGCAAAGTTCAACTGAGGATTTACATTCAGTGCAACCACTTTTGCGGTAGCTGCTGAACTTTCGCAGGTACCTGGTCCCTGTACCGTTAAATAATAGGTTGTATTTGCTGTAAGTACAGGAGTAGTAAAGACTGCACCTGTGTAAACACGGTTTGTTAAAGCGGCATCAGTGTACCAGTTAAATGTTGGATTACTTACTGTTGCACTGCTTGCAGTCAGCGTAGCTGTTGAGCCTCCGCATACCACAGAAGGTATACCTGCCACACTTACATCTGCAGCCGAAGCAGGAGATTTCAGGCTGACATTTACGGCCACCCTTATACTGCTTACTCCTGCAACTCCTTCTACATAATAGGTCGTATTAGCTGTGATTACAGGGGTTTGGAAAACTGTTCCTGTAAATATTGATGCTCCGCCTGATGCCTGGTTGTACCAGTTATAGGTAACTCCGGTAATTACATTTGAAACGGTCAGTGTAGCACTGCTTCCACCGCAATTTGATCCATCAGCAACAACTGGTGCCGGTACTATAACTCTAAGCTGATAATTAGCTGAAGCAGTTGAATTGTTACCATCAGTTACTGTCATCGTAGCAGTAAAGAGCCCGCCTATAGCTGGTGTTCCCGAAATATTTCTGGTTGCAGGATCAAAGTTCAGCCCTGCTGGCAGTCCCGTTAAACTATAAGTATAAGGGGCGCTTCCACCGATTGCAGCTGGTAAAGTCTGCACTGTATAAATTGTTCCAACTATTCCGTCAGGCAGGGTTGCTGCCGGCAATGATAAAACAGAACTAGTACCAATATTTAAGGTAAACATACCTACAGCACTACATCCTTTACTATCTGTAACTATAATAGAGAAAGTATAATTTCCTGCTGCTGTTGGTGTTCCGCTAATCAGTCCTGAAGGAGACAATGATAAACCTGCTGGTAAATTACTTCCTGCTGCCAGCGCGTAGCTATAAGCAGGTGTACCTCCGGTAGCAGGGTTAAGTTGTACACTATAAGGGTTAACTGTAGATCCATTACTTAATGCTGTACCTGTAAAGCTCAATTGAGGATTTACATTCAACACAACTACTGAAGCTGTTCCCGCAACATTCGGACATTTATTTAATCCTTGTACAGTTACATAATAAGTAGTATTAGCAGTTAATACTGGTGTAGAGAATACCGCACCTGTAAAGACCGCATTTGTTAATGCAGCATCACTATACCAGGTAAATACCGGATTATTGACAGTCAGACTGCTTGCAGTTAAGCTTGTACCTGATCCTGCACATACCACTGCCGGCACACCGTTCACACTGATATCTGCAGCAGTTGCTGGCGGATTAATAGTCAATGTCACAACTTTCGCATCAGCAGAATTTGCACATTTGTTACTTCCACTAACAGTTACATAATATTGTGTAGTCACTGTTGATCCCGGAGTATTAAATACGGCCCCGGTATAGACCACATTAATTAAAGCTGCTTCTTTATACCAGGTAAATACAGGATTGGTTACTGTAGTTGTACTCGCTGTTAAAATAACCGGAGTTCCTGCACAAAGACTTGCTGGTATACCACTAATTGTAATATCTGCCGATGACGCCGGCGGGTTCACTGTTAAAGTAACCACATTAGCTGTTCCCGGTTCATTTGCACATCTGTTATCTGCTTTTACAGTTACGTAGTAAGTAGTAGTTGCAGTAACAGAAGCGATATTAAAGGTTGGCCCGGTAAATACTGCATTAGTTAAAGCAGCATCACTATACCAGGTAAATACTGGATTTGGCAATGCACTGGTGGCAGTTAACACTGCACTGGTTCCTGCACAGAATGGATTTGCTGCACCAGAAACGGTGATATCACCTGCAGTTGCAGGAGGATTAATTGTAATTGATATTTTAGTTCTTGCTGATGTACTCACACAAGAATTACCATTTACGGCTTCTACATAGTAATCAGTAGTTCCGGTAGTAAGCGTTGCCGGAGTGGTAAAGCTATTGGTGTTCGAAGCAACCGGAGTTCCACCTGTTAAACTGGTGTACCAGTTATAGCTGACACCCGCAACCTGATCTACTGATAAGGTAACCGGAGTATTCAGACAGGTCGTTACCGGATTGCCTGTAGCTGGTACAGGAGCCGGAGCAGAACCGTTAATTGTCACAGTTACATTTGTTCCCACAGGGCTTGCACAACCATTACGGTTTGCTTTTACAAAATAAACATGGGTTCCTGCCACTAAATTAGCAGGTGTTGTATAGGTAGCTGTGTTTGCAGCCACAATTGCGGTTGGATTTGCCGAATCATACCAGTTATAGGTTAATCCCGCTACCGGATTGCTGACTGCAAGCGTAGCTGAACTACCTTCACATGCTGAAACATTAGCAGAAACAACAGTTGGAGAAGCAATAATCCGCTGCGCGTAATTCAGGTTGATAGAAGTAAGCAAACCTACCAGACCAGAATTAAGTTTCAATTGTACAGCATCGAATACTTTAGCTGGCGTAAACTGAACAGTTGCATCTTTATTACCTGTTCCTATATTTAAGTTAAGTGCCGGATCTGAGATAAAGGTTTCATCATTATTACTGATACCGTTATTATAGGTAGTTACTGAAATACTATTGGCAACGCCTAAAGTAAGCAGTGCACCAGTCTGGGTCAGGCCAAGTTTTACCTGATCCCCAATAACCGAAGAACCTGTGAACCCTACAGTCTGCTGAACGCTGGCAGCACCTAATCCAATTGGAATGAAGAGCGAAGAACTGGTGTTAATGTCATCATCAATTGCAAAACCCGGATTAGCTACGCTTGGTAATAAAGCTGAGCCTCCGGCTGTATGGGTTTCGGTCACTGCAGCTTCACAAGGAACTGAGCCTGGATTTGGTGTAACCGTATTTACGGTCACAACTACCGAAGCAGTACCTGAAATACATGTACCTAATGCACCCTGTGCAGTTACATAGAAAGTTGTAGTGGCAGTCAATGGATCTGTAATGAAAGTTCCATTTGCGC
This sequence comes from Pedobacter cryoconitis, assembly GCF_014200605.1. Classification (GTDB taxonomy): domain Bacteria; phylum Bacteroidota; class Bacteroidia; order Sphingobacteriales; family Sphingobacteriaceae; genus Pedobacter; species Pedobacter cryoconitis_B. The sequence goes on from NZ_JACHCE010000003.1 coordinate 197,211, forward strand.
CATTAGTTAATGTTGATATTGGAGTTGCACCTGGCGTAGCCGGATCAACAAGATACCAGCTATAGGTTAAACCTGTAGTTGATGAATTAGCAACAAGAGATGCTTTTTCACCAGAATTAATAGTGACTGCCGGTGGAGTAAGCACTGGTGGGGTAAGCGAGCCAACAACAATAGAAACTGTAGCTTGTGCAGAAACGACGCCGCAAGCGTTAACAGCTTCTACAGCATATATTACATTAGCTGTAACCACATCATTGAATACTGCCCCTTTTTGAACAGGGTTTAAGACACCAGCTTTATACCAGTTATAAGTAACCCCGGCTTGCGGATTTTGTACTTTTAGCGATACGCCTGAACCCACACAGGTATTTTCTGTTGGAGATAGTAATTGCGGTACTGCAGGTGCAGGTGTTACAGTTACGTTCACCTGAGTCCTTGAACTTCCGCAGCCTCCTCTTGAAGCTTCCACAAAGAATTTAGTATCAGCAGTAATTGCTGGTGTTGTAAAAGTAGCACCGTCATTACCCAGATAGTTGCCCGAAGCATCGTACCATTTATAAATTATACCTGGCTGCGGAGCAGGCACAGATAAAGTTGCTGTCGCATTTAAACAAGCGGTTACATTAGCAGAAGCTACTACCGGAGCTACTGCAGTTCTTTTTGCATAGTTGAAATTGATTGCAGTTAATGCACCTAAAAGACCTGAATTCAATTTAACTTCTACACCGTCAAACTGGGCGGCAGGAACAAAAGTAAGCAGGGCCTGAGATCCTCCGCTTAATAGCTGAAGATTAATCAGAGGATTGTTTACCGCAACTCCGTCATTATTACTTACTGTACCTTTATAAGTAGTTACAGTCACACTTGGTAAAAGTGCAAGTGATAAAACCTGGGCTGGTGAAGTCAATAGCACACGCACTGTATCACCCACATTTGATAAACCAGCAAAATTAACCTGCTGAAATACATTTGAACCTATACCTACCGGAATAGATAAAGTTGATGCTGTTACCTGATCGCCATCAATAGCCAGGGCCGGATTATCTACTCTGGCCAACAGGGAGATTAAACCTCCAACGCCATGTGTTTCACTAACCGGGCCTTCACATCCAACTGGCACTGGTGTTCCGGTTGGGTTTACGGTAATCGTTTGCTGAACGCGCACTGAAGAAGCACATCCTGTTACTGTTGAAACAGCATCCAGATAGAAAGTTGTAGTTGCTGTAAGTGGTGGAGTTACATAAACAGCTCCTGTAAATACAGGCGTAACTGCATTTTGTGAGGTATACCAGTTAAAGGTAACGTTGGTTTCTGTCGATGAACCTGTCAGAATTGCACTCTCTCCCTGGTTCACTGTAGTTGCCGAAGCAGTAATCTGTGGAGTAGCCGGACGTGGATTAATTGTAATGTTTGCTGCTGTACGCGTTGCAGAAACACAACTGCCATTCGAAGCTTCCAGATAATAGGTGGTATTTGCAGTAAGTGCTGGTGTAGTGAAAACTGTACCGGTAAATACTGATGTACCTCCTGTAGCGGCAGTAAACCAGTTATAGGTTACTCCTGCTACCGGAGAGTCAACTGATAAGGTGGCTGGTGAACCTGAACAGACAGGAACTACTGCTGCCAGTACTGGTGGCGCAAGCGCAGTAGTCACTGTTACTGTTACAGGAACACGAGTTGGATTTGCACAGCCGGCTTTACTCACTTCTATATAATAAATCGTAGTTGCAGTTAAAACAGGTGTAGTGAAAGTAGTATTGGCAGATAAAATAGTTCCTCCGGTTGCTGCACTGTACCAGGTAATTGTAGTTCCGGTAACTGGTGTAACTTTCAGGGTCGCTGTCGATCCTGAACAGATACTTTGATTGCCAGCATTAATAGTTGGATTTGGGGCAATAACATTTGCACCATAAATATTCAGGTTAGTTAGTGCAGTAAGCAAAGCATTTACTTTAACTTCTACCCTGTCATAAACACCACCGGCTGCAACTGTTGCTGTAAACCTGTTTCCGGTGATCAGTCTTAAGCCAAGTAAATTTCCATTCAATGGATAACTGCTTACTACTGTCGTGCCATTCATAACGCTTACGGTTATACCACCTAAAGCAGTTAAGTCCAATAAGCCGGTAGGTGTTTCCAGATCAACACTGATACTATCGGTTGCAGCACCCGGATTTTGGAAAATTAAACGCTGATATCCTGTAGTCCCTATACCCACTGGCAGAGAGATACGTGTAAAATTGGTCAGATCAGCATCTGTAGAATAACCAGGATTCTGAATCGTACAGGCCACACAAAGTAAGCCCCCTGTAATACCGCTTTCTTGTTTTGTAGCAGCATAGCAATTAGGGTTAACTGTTCCGTTAATCACAGTTACAGTTACTGGTATCCTGGTTAGGCTCATACAGCCTGAGCTGTTTGTTGTTCCTGCATAATAAGTAGTATTGGCACTCAGTGCAGGCGTGGTAAAGCTTACACCTGAACCCAGCTCAATACCGCCAGTTGCTGCCCCATACCATTTAATGGTAGAGCCAGATGCTGCAGAAGCCTGAAGTGTCGCTGTTTGTCCGGCACTTATTGTTACATTATTAATGGCTACAACAGGCAGATCCGGTACCGGGTTTACGGTTACTGTAACCGGCACACGTGCACTTACTGCGGTTCCTGAAACTGCTTCAGCATAATATGTGGTTGTCACAGTTAATGCTGGTGTTGTAAAAGTAGTTCCGCTTGCAATCGGTGTATTGCCTGTAGAAGAATAGAAATTATAAGTTGTATTTGCCTGGCTGTTATCAATCACTAAAGTTGCTGTGTTTCCACTGCAAATAGTCATTCCGGCAATTGAAGGTGCATCCACAGTAATATTGAGCGCATAGTCAGTACTTGTGCTGTTTCCTGCATTGTCAGTAACCTTCATCGTTACAGTATAATTACCGCCGGATGTTGGGTTTCCTGAGATGACCCTGGTTGCAGCGTTGAATGATAATCCCGGAGGCAGGTTAATTGCAGAATAAGTATAAGGGCCAGTGCCGCCACTTACTGCCGGCAGCGCTGGCGAAGTATAAGCTGTGCCTACTTTTCCATTTGCCAGTGTAGCGGTAGGTAAAGTAAGCGCTCCCGCAACTTTTAGCGTATATGGGACAGTGATTGTTCCGTTTCCGCTATCAGTTACTTTGATGGATAGCGTGAAAGTACCAGACTGTGTGGGTGTTCCTGAAATGGTCCTGGTTACAGGATCAAATATCAGTCCCGGAGGCAGGTTTGTACCTATATAAGTATAGGGTCCGGTTCCTCCTGTTGCTGCAGGAATAACCTGAGCAGGATAAACAACATTTACCGCTCCGTCTGGCAAGACTACATTTGCCAGTGCCAAAGGATCTTTAACTACAATCGTATAGTTTAAGGTCGTTGTATTCCCTTCGTCATCTGTTACCGTAACAGGGAAAGTAAAAGTTCCTGTTTGTGTTGGTGTTCCTGTGATTGCTCTGGTAGCCGGGTTAAAGCTTAATCCCGGAGGCAGATTAGTAGCCACATAAGTATTCACACCGCTTCCGCCTGTCGCTGCAGGAATAACCTGAGCAGGATATGGAGTTCCGGTAGTACCATCCGATAAAACAGAGGCCGTTAATACCAGCGGGCTTCTAACTATAATCGTATAGGTAGTTGTCGCAGTATTTCCGTCTGCATCAGCAATGGTTACCGGGATCGGATAGGTCCCGGCTGTAGTCGGTGTTCCGGTCAGCACACCCGTAGCCGGATTCAGTATAACCCCGGGAGGCAAATTAGTTGCTGTATAGGTATAGGGTGTACTGCCGCCTGAAGGTGCCGGTAAGGTAGTGGAAGGATAAACTTTATTAACTGTACCATTCGGTAAAGTTCCCCCTGGCAAAGTTAAGGTTCCTGTAATCGTTAAAGTATGTGTTGCTGTAGCCGTACAACCTCCGGCATCGGTAGCTACCACACCAAAAGTTCCTGCCGCAACTGCTGTTGTTGGTGTTCCGCTAATCAAACCGGCCGGAGTCAAAGTCAAACCTGCTGGTAATGTACTTCCCGCAGCTAATGCATAAGTATAGGCTGGTGTACCGCTGGTTGCGGGATTAAGTTGTTTGGAATAAACTTTACCAACTGTACCATTACTAAGCGGAGTTGCCGTAAACAATAAGGTTGGATTCACGGTAACTACCACACTGTCCATATCAGACTCTGCGGTACAACCTGTTAACTGCGCTGCTACATAATAGGTATAAACGCCGGCGGTAAGGCCAGTTTCTGAAACAGTATTACCAGTCACTCCTGTGATCGCCGTTTTTGTACCATTAGCTCCTATCTTTTTATAAAAATTATAAGTATAAGTGGCATTAGGGCTTTGCGGAGCTAAGGTCAGGGTACTGCCGCCACATAACGTTTGTGCATTGCCGGTTATATTTGTAAATAATGGTTTAGGCACGGTACGCTGTGCCTCGTTAATATTAAGGCCACCTGCCAGAATATTTCCTCCTATTGCCAACCCATTATCTAAAGAGACTCTGATCCGGTCAAAGGGGACTCCCGGAGTAAAAAAGACGGGAAATGGTCTATTATTTGAAAACAACCCGAGTAAATCAAGATTGATAAGATTACTTATGGATATAGGTGTACCTATTGCTGTATTGCCATTGAATGCCTGTACTGTAATTGTTTTCAGCACATTCACAGTAAGCAGTGAACCACCTTGTGATAAAATAACTTTAGCCACGTCTCCCGAACCAGACAGTCCATTTAAATAAATAGTCTGCGAAACAGAAGATCCCAGGGTAACCAATCCGGCTTGTAATTGCGAAGAGGTGTTGATGTTACCATCAATGGCATTTTGAGGATTAGTGACTAAACTGGTCAGTGAAACATTTAAACCTGTAGCAGCGACACTGGTAAATATAGAAGTACCGCAATTATCAGCACTATAATTGAATGCCGGATATACATTCATATTAATTGAACTGCCAAGACTGATTGAAAGTGCATTACTTCTTACTCTTAACCTGATGCGGACAGAATTATAGGCAGCAGCTGAAGTAACAGCAAAATAAGTTTTTCCGGCTGCGTCTGTAACGACAGTAGCCGACACATTTGCTGCGGGTACAATAGTACCATCACTGCTGGCCGTTGCACCGTTATAAGCGTCAATCTGAACAATTTTTCTTGTAAAGAGCCCGGTAAGATCTCCTACAATTCCTAACAGATCTAGATTCAGGCCATTATTGGTAGGCTGATCAAAACCAATATATGTTGTTTTGCCTGCCGCCAGCGGGCTGCCATATTTCAACTGTATATAGGCTTCCCCTTCGTAACCTAATCCGAGCAGACTAAAATATCGGGCGTTCAGTGTTGCCGGAGCTCCCGGAGGCTGCAAAATTGCATTGCCCGGATTATCAATCGACGCTACATTACCCGGATTGGAATTTGGAGTCTCCGATCCAATGTTATAACTGGCAATTCCTGTTGAAGGCGTTACCAGTGCGTAGTTTTTAGTTTGTGCATACGATCGTGTATTAAATAGCGTTATAGCTAAAATACTTACGAGAAGACAGAGGTAATTTTTAAGAATTCGGGGAGTAGAAGTATATTTCATACCGGCAGTTTTAGAGGTTAACTTTAATAGTTACGGCAATTTTAAGTAAAGCGGACTTCTAAACTCGCGTTCAAATCATTCATTTGAAAAAAGGGAAATGAACAGTGCATTCCGTTCATTTTGTTCAATTTTTGATTTCTAAATCAGAAAATTTCTAACATCTGCCTTAAAACACATTCTAAATGCATTTATCTATTTAAAGGATAATTTCCTGCTTTTTTTATTTAAATGCTTTCTGTTCATTTATCACGTATATGTGTATATTCGGTTACTATTGGTGTCTAGCTAGCTTTTTTACCTAAAATCGAATAATACAATAGAAAAAAACGGATCTATGGAATACAGTCACCGGCTGAACGAACTTAAAAGCTTGATTCTCTTAAAATGCGGTATTCGATTTATTACACCTGCTGATTGTAAGAGAATCTCAATTGAGATTAGTAAGCATCTTAACAAGAACGTTAGTGAAACAACTATTAAAAGGTTATTTGGTTTCGCTGTTGTTAAACATAAATTTTCTACGTTCACCCTCACCACTCTCGCTGAATACGTTGACATCGCAACAATTGATATCAACGATATGCCACTATTATCTGGTCCTACAGACGAATGGAAAAGTCTAAAGGACAAAGCAGATAAGATTACACAATTCACCTTAAAAACTATCAGGAACAGGTCTGGTATTCCTTATGATATTACAATCAGCCGGAAATTTGCAGAGTATGATTTTGATGAGTTTTATGCTGGTGATTATATTTTTAGCAGTGTAATTTCACAACCTGGTTATGGGAAAACAATTTTACTCAGCCATCTGGCCGAAGACTTGTTTTATAAACAGGATGCCGCTTATAAAAACTCTACTGTTTTGTTCGTCCAGGCTTATAATTTCTTTAATAAAGATCAGGCAGATCTTAATATGGAAGACCAGCTCAAACTCCAGCTGCAAATTGACTCCCATGAGAACACGCTTGAATATATTAATGATATACAAGCAGCACATGGCGGCAAATTCATCATTATGTTAGATGGATTTGCAGAACTGATCTTGAAAAAAGATGACAAAAATCGCTTGTTTGATAATATTATTAATCTGATTTGTTCTCTGGAAGATTTCAAGAACATCAAATTAATGATGAGCTTACGTTCTACTACATGGATGAGATTTTATGAACGCATCCGCCATTCGTCCTTTCTAAAGTCTAAATGGTTTCCCGGCAATTATTTTAATCTGCACGAATTATCTAATGTTCCTCCCCTTACAGAGAAAGAAGTAGATATTATCATCTCCAAAATAAATTACCTGGATAACAAAGAAATTAATCCAAGGCTCAAAGCGCAGTTAAAATTCCCGCTTCATATCCAGTTATATTACCAGCTCAAAGAAGAGGACCCGGATTTTAACTATTATACGAACATTACTTTTTATGAACTTGTTTCCCGTTTCATCCAGGAAAAAATCTACCGCTCAAATTATTATACAGAGAAAATACTCTTCCTTAAAAAAATCATCCAGCTCACGGAGTATGGAAAACAAACCAATGCAGTAGAAAAGGACAGTCTTCTTTCAGAACTCTCTGCTTTCAGAAATGCCTATATGGAGCTGCTTGCTGATGGTATTTTAATGGAAGAAAAGCGAACTGAAAATGCACATCCAAAAGAATATGTGCGCTTCTTGCATCCGCATATGTTTGAATACTTTCTATTTGTTGAAATACTGGAGAAATTCCACCTGCAGGTGAACATGGATTTCTTTACTTATATCAATACGGAATATGAATCTAACCAGGTACGTTTTCAACTCTTGCAATGGACTACACGCTTCCTGATTAAAACAGGTAATTTCCATGAACTGAAATCTGTCTTCAAACTGAATCTCAATAGCTTTGAAACTAATTACCTGATCCTGTTCATGGCCGAGGAGATTAAATACAGATCAAAGTTTAATCCGGATATTATCAGGGTGCTGGACGAAAACCAATTCCATGAAATTATTATCTCCAAACTGATCAATTTTGATTTTATAGATTCCTGTTATAAAGAAGCTGTTGCAGCCCTGATTGATATTGCAAGTAATGATGATCACTTACTGGTCTATAATTCTATATTAGGTGTCCTTGAAGTCATTAAACTTGACAAACCAGCTATCAAGGCCCGGATTAAAAGCATCAGTACGCTGAACACAGCCGACTGGATGGTAAACCCTGTAGAGGCGCTGGAGATCATCTATGCTAAGATCAATGCAGAACAACCAGTAAAAAAAAACTTACTTGGTCATATCGAGAGCCTAAAAAATGGAGATAATCCGTTTGGGGTTAAACCAGAGCATCATATAGATCCCAGGCAAGGCATTTCATACCTCCTGATTTTATATGTTAACCTGTTTACCGGAGATGCTGCATCAGGACATGAAGTAATTTCGAACATCGTCAAACTTCATCCAAGAGAATTTGCAAAAAAAACGACTTTCACTATTTATATTCTGGCGGTTTATGGAATGTACACTTCCAGGAGCGGGCCCGATAAAAAAACAGATCAGATAGAAAATATCATAGTTTATCTGTCTAACAGGAATTGCACTAATTTTGCCAAGTACCAGGAAGTGATTTTATTAATGTTCCAGGCACAACAGTATTATAACAAGAAAGAGTATGAGATTGCTATTCATCATACCAAAGAATGTCTTTTAATGTTTAGAAGAAATAATGTGCTGTTAAATGCCATGTTCATGTTTAACCTGCTGATTAAAATCTATACAGATCTGAAAGAATATGACCTGGTTAATGAATACAAATATGAAAAACTTTGTCTGTTAGATGAAAATCAGGTGTCAAGACAACTTTTTTAAATCAACATTATAAAAAGGCGGGTTGTATCTTTAAGAGATACAACCCGCCTTTTTATAATGTCATACTGAATAAACCTTATTTATAATCAGCAGCCAGTTTTAATGCGTTATAAGCATTTACAATTCCACCTGTGATACAAAGATCTGCAAAAGGTACAGATTTAGGTGTTTCACCATCTTCGCCAGTTACATCTACGTTATGGTTCACTTTCACAACTGATTTCAGGATAATATCCTTAACCTGTACAGCAGTTAATTTTGGATAATATTCTCTGATCAGTGCTGCAATACCTGCAACTACAGGGGATGCCATACTTGTACCGTCATAAGCTTCATATTTTGAACCAGGCACTGTTGAGTAAATTTTCACACCAGGTGCAAATACATCTACTGTAGTTTTACCATAATTAGAGAAATCTGCTTTCAGGGTTTTATCGTCTGCAGATCCCGAAGCACCTACTACGATATAAGAATCAGCAATCCCGCCGTCTTCATATTTACGGTCCGGGAAGCTTTTAACCACATCCAGGTTTTTATTGTCATTACCAGCAGCCTGAATGATAAGAACGTCTTTAGACATTGCATATTTAACAGCTTCATCAACAGTCTTTTTATCCCATGAATAAGCTTTACCAAAACTCATGTTCAGTACCTTTGCTCCATTCTCAACGGCATAACGGATCGCATTGGCAACATCTTTATCACGCTCATCACCATCTGGTACACTACGGACACCCATGATTTTCACATTATCTGCAACTCCTTTAATACCAATAGTATTGGTACGGTCTGCAGCTATAATTCCTGATACGTGCGTTCCATGACTTGCATCAGGACCTGTTACATCATTATTTCCATAATTTCTTTGCTTACTGTCCGCATAGTTATCACCAACAAACTCAGCTCTGGGATCAAAATCGAGATTTAAATTATAAGCCAGCTGATCCTGATAATGCTCCAGTCCTTTAACAATCTGTGATTTATAGAAAGCTTCGTAAGTAGAGTTCTGTAATTGAGCAATCATTATATTTTTCAAACGGCCCTCTATATCTGATCCGGGTGCATAATTTTGAAAATCAGCAAGAGTTGGATTTTCTTTACCCATGGACTTCACCATTGCATCCAGTGCCATTTTTAACCCTCCGATATTGGCAACCGCATTTTTTGCTTCATTGGTTTGTTTATCAAAATCAGCCTGCTCTTTTTGATAAGCTTCAAAAGCAGGTAAATCAGCAGGTTTAACCGTTTGGGCAGTTACTCCGTCAAACCTGGCTTTATCTCTGCGCAGCACACGCGTAAGTTCTAATGCTTCGTGACTTACCGAACCTTTTGCCGAACCAATAAAGTTCCATCCATTGACATCATCAATATATCCGTTCTTATCATCATCTTTTCCATTACCAGCGATTTCCTTCTTATTTACCCAGATCACGCTTAAAAGGTCTTCATGTTTGATATCAACACCACCATCAAGAACTCCAACTATAACCGGTTTAGATTTCTTACCTTTTAATAATTCTTTATATGCTTTTTCTGTACTAACCCCGAAAACAGAGTCCGTTTTTAAATCCAGGTTATGCCAGTTATCCTTTTGAGCTTGTGCAAATGAGCTGAAACCCAACCCTGCTATAAATACGGCACTAAAAATTCCCCGCAATACAACTCTGCTTCTTAATATATTCATATGTGTTAATTAAATTATACTATAAACGTTAATAATGATAAATAGTTATGCCTTTAATCTATTTAATTGTCGATTTAAGAGCCAATTCAAAGGTAACGGTTTACAAACTATTACAAATCAAAAAACCAGGTATTTCTCCTGGCTTTCTATTATAAACTCATAAGATTTTTATTTAACACAAATGATCGTTTACGATTTTAACTATAAATAACTGGAATTATTATTAAGATTCAGCAAGCATATGGTAGAAGTCCCTGATTCTGGCAAAAGCCGGATGTAAGGAAACTACATCACCAAAAATCAATAAAGCAGGAGATGAAACCTTATGTTCTTCAACCAGCTCTGCAATAGTTTCGACCACGCCAACTACTGTTTTCTCATCATGGGCCGAGCCGTTTTCAATAAAAGCAACAGGCAATCTTTCTTTACCTTCTGCTATAAAAATAGCTGCAATTTCTCTGATACGCTCAATTCCCATTAAAACTACAACGGTAGCCTTTGATTTGGCAGCGCCTTTTAAATCAGAAGAAAGCTCCCCTTTGGAATTAACACCCGAAAGAACCCAGAAACTTTCACTCATATTCCCATAAATCATTGGGATCTTCTGCAAGCCGGGAACGCCGATAGCACTTGATATACCCGGTACGATTTCAGTCTTTATACTATAAGATTCTGCAAAGTTGATTTCTTCGAAGCCTTTCGCAAATACAAATGGATCACCGCTTTTAAGTCTTACAACATGACCATAATTCAAAGCATAATCAATCATTAACTTATTTACGGCATCCTGTGAGAATGACTCTCCGTCAGATTGTCCTCCCACAAAGATTTTGATGGCATGTTCAGGAGCATGATTGAGCAATGCTCCATTGACTAAGGCGTCATATAAAACAACATCGGCAGTGTGAAGTGCCTTTACTCCTTTTAAACTAATTAAATCAGGATCTCCCGGGCCGGCTCCTACTAAAGTAATACGGGATTCCTGGATGCTGTTTTTTATTTTATTTAAAATCATAACCGGCTATTTTAAAGGTTTATATATCTGTTGATAAACAAATATAATAAAGTCTATTCAAATAGTCGTCTTTTTTTTATGATAAAATTAATAAAGCAGTTCTCCGCTATTTTCACGGGCAATTACATCGGCAACAGAGGTCTTTGAAAGTACTTCCAGGGTCGCATCTCTAACATCAATAAATGTTTTTCTGATCCCGCAGGTTTTCTCATCATGACACTCGTCACATTTACGGTAAAACTTTAAGCTTGCACAAGGAACCATAGCGATAGGTCCGTCTGTTATTCTCAAAATGTCTACCAGATATATATCCGCAGCATTCTTGTTCAGACTATAACCACCACCTGCTCCCTTCTTACTGTACAAATATCCTGCATTACGCAAATCCAATAATATCTGTTCCAGAAATTTTCTGGGTATCATCTCCTGTTCTGCCAACCTTACGATTTGCATCGGAGGATTCTCTACGTTCTTGCCTAAAGCCACCAGTGCTTTAATGGCATATTTTGTTTTCTTAGACAACATATTAAATACAAAGCTAAGAAAAGATTTAGGTATTGATAAATGTGACGAATTTAATATATTGTTTCGTCCTTTAATATATAACGGTAATATAATCTGCTAACCTGAAAAACACGTTCCAGGATAATCATCACTACCGCAGGCAGTAAAATCCATTCAAAGATGCCAGCTTTCCAGAAGATATAACTCAATAGCAGAATTAACCGGATACACTCCAGCTCATATATATATTTACGCTGTTCCATCAGCGCACCGCAATTAATCAGTGTCAAGAGTATAGTTACTGCAATGAAAAGCTTATCGGCCGGCCCAAGCACAGGAAACCATGCGGTAAAACCAGTCAGCATCAAAATAGAAAAAATGACCTGAGCATTGAGATAATTCCTGACTTTAAACTGAGGATTATCTCTTCGCCCTGACATTAAAAATTTCTTTTCCAGCGCAGGCCGGATATCCTGATCTAACAAAGCAGGGCTCCCAAAAATAATCCGGCATTTTTGTTTAAAGCCTTTTACACGACGGCAGGCCTCTATAATTTCCAGATAATAATGAAAATGCTGCCATAAAAAGCTATAGCTTTTTAGCGGGTGTGTCAATCCATAACTTGGCTTTTCTTCTTCGGGCTGAAAGGTCCCGAAAAGCTTATCCCAGAAAGTAAAAACATCCCCATAATTTTTATCCAGATATTTTTCGTCACTGGCATGATGAATACCATGCAGGGACGGAGTGATCAGCACCTGTTCAAGCCAGCCTAGTTTACCGATTAATTGGGTATGGGTAAAAAATGAATAAGCCCCATGTACTAATAAAATAGTAAAAACCATAACCGGAGGAAAACCGATTAAAGGCAGAACCGCATAAAAGATATTTCGGATTAAGGCCTGAATAGTGGTGATCCGGGCAGAGACCGTCAGATTGAATTCTTCACTTTGGTGATGGACAATGTGAGCAGCCCATAAAAAATTTATTTCGTGCCCCAGCCTATGGTACCAATACCATAACAGATCTGTTGCCAGCATCAGAATAATATATACCCACCAGGTATTGGGGATATGAATAAGGGCATAATTTGTATATATCCAGTCAAAAACCTGGTAAAAACCAACAGTAACAAAAAGGTTGATTAAACGTTCTGCTATCCCAATACTCACATTAGCTACCGAGCTTTCATGTTTAAAGTAGTGTTCTTTCTTTTTCCTTTTAGCCAGTTTATACTCTAAAAGCAAAAAGATAAAGAATACAGGTATAATGAAAGCAAGGTAGTTTATGGGTAACTTCATATCAGGCATTTTTGATTTAATCTTTCAAAAATACCTTTATTAAATAAAGACTACTAATTTTATAGTCTTTATTTAATAAACTCTTCAAAGAAGTTACCCGGGGCCTCCTGATCAATAGACTCCTCATTTTTTATTGTGGCTATCAGCGCAACCAGTTTCTTTTCCAGTCTTTCGTATTCTGCTCTGTGCTGCTCGGCTTTATCAGAAGAAAAATCATTGTCATCAACTAAGGTTGAGATTTTCGCCTGTAAATACAGGTTATAAGTTTCAGCAGTCTTTTTAGCCAGCATATCCAGCATTTCTTTATAGGTCATAACAGTTCTGATTAAGTTTTCTCAGCAAATAACACCCGGCAGATCGATTTGTTCTGCCAGATATGCTGTAAATCAGGGCAGAGTGTAGAGAAAGTCAACACGTTTATTTTTGGCTAAAAATCATAAATCACTCTAAAAAAGCCAATTACTTGTTTTCTGGCACGCTGGCACCATTTTGAAACCTAACTAAACAGAATTAGTCAATTAGAATTTTAAATTAAAATAAACAATTATGAGAAATTTCATTTTATCAGCAGCAGTTATAGCAATCGCAGGAGTATCAACAGTTAAAGCAAATGAAATTAAAAATCCAATTGATAGTGCAGCTTATACAGCCACATTGGATAGTGCAGCAACTTTAGTAAAAACAGACAGTGCTTCTTATACAATGAAAAAAGACAGCGCAGCTTATTCAGTAAGACAAGACGATGGTGCTAAAGTACCGGTTAAACTGGAAGAATTACCAGAACCAGTAAAAGCTACTTTAAAAGCAGATGCTTATAAAGACTGGACACCAACAGGAGCATTTTTAGTTACAAATGCAGATAAATCAACTTATTACCAGGTTGACGTTAAAAAAGACGAGAAAGTTGCCTTCTTAAAAGTAGGTGCTGACGGTGTTGTTCAACAATAGTCATTACACACAAATAAAATATAAATAATATAAAAGCCGGAAGTTCTCCGGCTTTTGTATTTTTGCCTGTATATTCAAAAGAGAAGCGGATACTTATGGCGAAAATACTTATTATTGAAGATGATCTAACTTTCTCACAGTTGTTAGAAGGCTTTCTTAAAAAGCATGGCCACGAGCCATATGTGGTCCATGATGTTAAAAGTACTTTCAAAATCATCACACAACACAATTTTGAACTATTCCTGATTGATTATCGTCTTCCTGATGGAACAGGACTGGATGTCCTGGCTCATTTAAGGGAAAACGGTTCAAACTATCCGGTCGTGATCATGACCAGCTTTAATGATGTACGAACAGCTGTAAAATCAATTCAGCTTGGTGCAATGGACTATATTACCAAACCAGTTAACCCTGATGAACTGTTAATGATTATCGGAGGTGCGCTGGGTAAAAAAGTTGAAAATAATCAAACGGCTTCTGTTGAACATGAAGATTTTATCAAAGGAAAAAGCGCAACAGCCGATAAACTATATGGACATATAGACCTGGTTGCCCCTACTGATATGTCTGTCATTATACAGGGCGAAAGCGGAACTGGTAAAGAATATGCTGCCCGTACGCTTCATACCCAAAGTAAAAGAAACACTAAACCCTTTGTCGCAATTGACTGCGGTGCGCTTTCTAAAGATTTAGCCGCAAGCGAATTATTTGGCCATGTCAAAGGTGCCTTCACCGGTGCTGTTAATGACAAAAAAGGACAATTTGAAGCTGCTGAGGGTGGCACCCTATTTTTGGATGAAGTAGGTAACCTGAGCTATGAGGTACAGGTTAAACTATTAAGGGCCCTGCAGGAACGCGTTATTCAACCATTAGGCAGTACGAAGAAAATCTCTGTAAATGTGCGCATCATTACAGCTACAAACGACGATTTATTAACCAGTATACAAAATGGTGAATTTCGTGAGGACCTTTATCACCGTTTAAATGAGTTTAAAATTCTTCTGCCTGCTTTACGTGAACGGGGTAAAGATCTTGAACTTTTCATTGACCATTTTATTAAACTTTCTAATGCTGAGCTTGACAGAAATGTTCAAAAGCTGTCTGCACCTGTTAAAGATCTTCTTTTACAATACGATTGGCCTGGTAACCTGAGAGAGCTGAAAAATGTGATTAAAAGAATGGTCCTGCTTACTCCCGGGGATACCGCTGGTATTGAATCACTACCTGATGAAATGATCCTGGCTATTAAACAAACGCCTAAACCTGGCGGCTCGGACCTGAAGGCTATTAATGAAAGTAATGAGAAAAGCCTGATCATGGAGACACTGATTAAGGTAAAATACAATAAATCAAAAGCTGCAAAATTGCTTAATATAGACAGAAAAACGCTTTACAGTAAAATGGAGCGCTATGAGATTGAGTAGATCAGTTAATTTTCTGATCTACCAACTGCATCAATAAGCTGAGTTTTTTGATTAGAAGCGTCAGCTTTTCCTGATGTACAGCATCAATTTCCTGTATTTCAGCAAGCTCTATTTCCATTTTCCTGAATTCTGCAGCCAGTTGTCCCGAACCCATTTGTGCGGTTCTTCCTGCTATCCGGTGAACAATTAACCTCGCCAGTGGCTGATCGTTTGTGCTCATACTTTGCTGCAATTCAACCATATCATGCTGACAGTCTTCTTTAAACCGGTTCAGAATTTTCAGTAACAGCTCCTCATCTCCAAAAGTCATCTTTTCTACCATCGCAGTATCTAAAGCGATGTCAGAGAAATCATCAGTTTCAGTGATTTCTTTCTGGTCCGCTGGTTTTGTACTGCTAAAAACAGCCAGCAGGTCATTTTCACGGAACGGTTTCATAATTAATCCGTCAAATCCTTGTTTTAAGACCGATTCCAGCTCTTCAGGGAGTACCTGGGCAGTCATTGCATAGATCTTTACATCCGATGGGATCTTAGCCTTCATCCGTCTGCAAAGCTCCGCACCTGAAATCTCTGGCATACGCATATCCATCAGGATATATTTAACTTTAGGGTCCCAGGCCGCAGCCAGTAAATCTGCAGGTGAATTGAAACATAAATGATCAATATGTTTCTTCGTGAAAATAATCTGGCACAAATCCAGAATTAACTGGTCGTCGTCTACTACCCAAACCTTATCTTTAACATATACTTTTTCACTGATCAATGGAATATGTTGTTCTCCAACCGGCGCAGCAGCAATCCCAAAGGTTAGATAAACAGTAAAAGTACTTCCTTCTCCCGGCTTACTCTTCACATAAATACGACCGTCCTGGTTTTCTACCAATGATTTAATAATAGTCAGTCCAAGCCCTGCACCTGCTTTATTAATCACTTCTTTATCGGCCGAATCAATCTGCTCAAATTCATTAAAAACCCGGTTACTTTCTTCTTCCGTCAAACCAATTCCTGTATCTTTTACCATAAAAGTAAAGTGCAGGTTATCGGATTGCCGCTTGTAAAAAACACTCAGCAATACCTGACCGGTTTGTGTAAACTTAATCGCATTGCTCAACAGGTTATATAAAATCTGTTTAAGCCTGAAAGCATCTCCCATTACAAAATCAACACCATGCAGCTCCATTTCTGTCTGCATTTCAAGTTTTTTCTGCTCTGCCTGAGGCTTCATGATCGTAATCACTTCTTCCAGAAGCTCACTAATATTAAACGGTTTTTGCTGGAAAGTGAATTTACCTGATATGATCCGGTTATAATCAAGAATTTCATTTACGATCTGCAATAAATGTTCTGAAGAATGATAGATTGCATCTATATCTTTTAATTTAGGATGCTCCTGATGTCTGATAATTTCAGCATAACCGATAATAGATTGCAAAGGTGTCCTTATTTCATGGCTCATATTGGACAGGAACCGCTGTTTGGCCATACCATGGTACTCAGCCTCATCTCTCGCTGCTTCCAGTTCTTTCCTGTAGAGATTACTTTTAGTAATATCTGTCAGAATCAGGTATAATAATACCACAGTCAACAGGAAAAAGCCAATCATAATAAAGCTGATCCTTGTAATCCCCGTATTGACAACTGCTTTAGCTTCTACCCCATTCTGCTCGATCTGTGTAACGACCTCACTTTCTACTTTTCTTAAAATATCAAGCATCTGACGGATAAGCACTTCATTTGCACTGGCAAGCGTGGCCTCCCTGTCCAGAAAACGGGCACTTTTTAACTGTTGTTCTTTGGCTATGCTTCGCAATGATTTCTCTAAACCTTTTGCAATTACGGTCTCTCCGGCTAAAGCAATCGTATCCCTTTTTATCTTTTCTTCATTGGTCACCTGGTAAGACTTGTCCTCTTCTTCCTTTTTCTTACTGAACAAACGGTTAAAAAAGCCTTTACGCTGTTTCGACTCATCTACCGGAAGTATGGTCACCGTAGAAGTCTTTTTTTCAGTAGTCACAATAGTACTATCCTGCTGCTGCGGCCCTTTATTGACCATTTCATTCAGCTTTTGAACCTCCTGGGTAAATGATTTATTATTAACCAGTCCTTCTCTGACTTTCAGGTAATTGATGAACTGTTTATCTCTTTGAACCAATAGCTTTTCTATTGATTTTATTCTGTTTAGCTGAACAGAATCCGTACTATACATTCCTCCTAAAGAATCAAGCATTCCCCTGAGCTGACCGGACTGTTTAAAGAAGTTACCGTAATTTCCCGGAGAATTAAAGGCCAGGTTTCTTTGCTGCTGGTCCAGGCTGGCTACTTTTCTGGAAACCTTATTCACCAGTCGTAATTTGGCATTAGGTGTTGATATTGTATCTACGGTATTCAGCATTTCATCAAAAGCAATCTTACTAACTCCCCATGCTAAAAAAAGGGCAAAAAAGGCAAGTACGAAACCGATTATAATTTTGCCTTTAGCATCACTCAGAAAACTTTTACGGGAAACATCTGTCATTTGCTGGTTTTGATAATATCCGTAAAGATAACAATGATCAAAAGAATTTGTTACACGATTGTCCTGAAGGTTAAGTTTATCCTTGGACGGGCAACCTTAGTTGTTTTGGGTAAAGCGTGTAACCAATGGCTTTGCGTCGCTCCTTTCATCACCAGTAAACTCCCATTTTCCAACAGTACCGACAGTGCTTGTTTCGTGCTTTTGTGCTTAAAGGCAAATTTGCGTTCAGCACCAAAACTTAAAGAAGCAATGGTGGTATTCCTCCCCAGTGATTTTTCATCATCACTGTGCCATGCCATCCCTTCATTGCCATCATGATATAAATTAAGCAGACAGGAATTAAATTGAGTACCGCTCAACTGCTCTACCACCTGTTTCAGGGCCAGCAAATCTTCAGTCCATAACAAGGCATGTTTGGTGGTATTAGAGTAAGTATAGGCATATTCAGCATCCCCATACCAGGCTACTTTCCTTTTAGTGTTGATATGTTTCCCGAAAATAATTGCTTCATCATTCTTCCAGACGATATCTTCTAACAGCCGCTGTAAATAATAAGCAAGCCTGCCGGAACTGATTACCTGCCCGTAATAAATCACTTCCCCGTCATAGGGCAATAAGTTTAAAGGCTTTTCTGTACTGAATAAATCCATTCTTTATATAAATTTCTTTTACAATTTCCGCATGGGCGGAACCCGTTAGAGACCGCTTCTTTTTCATCTGTAAAAAAGACCCTGTTTACCCGCTTCATCCTTTTTCCGCTTTTACAGTTCAGACATCCGTAGATTTTCAGTTTTTCATTTCCACCGATGGTGATTATACCCTTTCTGATTAATTTTCTGAGGTCTTGATCACTGGTTAATATATGCCTGATCATCTTAAGTTAATGCATCATGAAATATAATGCCTACGGCATAACGTTCA
This sequence comes from Pedobacter cryoconitis, assembly GCF_014200605.1. GTDB lineage: Bacteria > Bacteroidota > Bacteroidia > Sphingobacteriales > Sphingobacteriaceae > Pedobacter > Pedobacter cryoconitis_B. The sequence continues at coordinate 215,973 of NZ_JACHCE010000003.1, forward strand.
CCCTGATGTACTTCACTGACACCATGTTTCATCTTCATCTGATAGTATCCTTTACTGCCTTTTGCAGGTCTGAAATTAGTAGTAAACATCAGCATATCACCTTTACGCGGTTTCAATACAATTGCTTTAGACTGCGCCCTTGGATTTTGCTGAGTTAGCACAAACTCACCCCCGTCATAATCTTCTCCAGGTTCATTTAAGAATAAAACCAATTGAATTGGAAAGTAAAGATCTCCATAAAGATCCTGATGTAAAGTATTATATCCCCCCTGTCCATATTTCAAAATAAGTACGGTTGCTTTAGTTTGCCCCTGCTGTTCACAAAGATTCAGCAGTTCTTCATGTACAAGGGGATACTGATTATCTATTTGGAGAACCCTCATCCAGGTATTCGCTATTGGTGCAAGGCGGGGATAGATTTGTGTTCTGATGGACTGAATCAATGCAGGCAATGGATAATTGAAATATTTATATTCTCCAAGACCAAAACGATATCTTTCCATGACAACGGTTTTACGATAGCCCTCCGGATTCTGATAATTATGGATCAGCGCTGAACAATCTGCTGCTGTCAGGATATTTTCAATAATAGCATAACCTTTATCATGCATACTTTCTGTTACCTGCTGCCAGTCAGCGGCATTTATTTTTTCATCAATTGTCTTCATCTTATCCTTCTTTAGCTGTCATTGCCGCTTCCCATCCAATTATAGCCGTTTTACGGGTACTGCCCCAATGATAACCACCAAAAGCACCTGTTGACTGAATAATACGGTGACAAGGAATTAAAAAAGCAACCGGGTTAGCCCCTATTGCTGTACCGACAGCTCTTGAAGCAGTTGGCATACCTATATTTTTAGCTACAGCTCCATAAGTAGTTAACTGACCTGCCGGGATCTTCAATAAGGTTTCCCATACTTTCAACTGGAAGTCTGTTCCTTTTAAATGCAGCTTAATTTCACTGATCTTTTCCCAGTCATGTGTAAATATGTAAAGGGCATTTTGCTGAATCGCGTCAGCAATCTGTTTATAGGCAGCGTTGGGGAATTTAGTTTTCAGAACATCCAGTCCGGTTGCTGCATCATCAGCAAAAGCGATATGACAAATTCCTTTGGATGTAGAGGCCACAAGGATATTTCCAAAAGGGGTTTCAGCAAAACTATAGTTGATCACCAGGTTCTCTCCACCATTTTTATATTCCCCGGGCGTCATCCCTTCGATATTAACAAATAAGTCATGTAACCTGCTGGTTCCTGAAAGACCAGTTTCGAATGCAGTTTCAAAAAGTGTTGCCTGATTTTCTTTCAGCATCTTTTTGGCATGTTCTATAGTCAGATACTGTAGAAATTTTTTAGGGCTTACGCCTGCCCATTCTGTAAATAACCGCTGAAAATGAAAAGGGCTTAGATTTATTTTTTCAGCTACTTCTTCCAGACCGGGCTGTGTTTTAAAGTTGCCATTGAGATAACTGATTGCTTCGGCAATACGGCTATAATTAGTTTCTTCCTGTGCTTTCATTGCTTCTGTAATTGATTTGACTCTACAAAAATAGAGACCGGAATAAGCTTTAACTACCCGAAACTTGCTATTTTAAAGACTATTTACTGCCGGTAGCTTTATTCAGTTCTTTCATATACAAATTATAGACCGCAATATAAGTCAGGTTATGATAAGCAGGATTGGCAATGAACTGCTTGAAATCATCAATATCATTTTGCGTAAAACCCATCATTACAAAAAATGGCTGGGCAAGGTCCCATTCTGCCAGGTTTACCTTTCTGTTTTCCAGATTTCTATATAACTGCAGTGATTCTATAAACTGACGATAGTCTTGTGTTGTTTTAAATTCATGCATAAAATCGATCATGGTCCGATAGGTAGCTGGTTTTCCTTCGTCCATTGCAGTATGTAAAAATGCAGAAAGTACAGATCCTTTTAATATCATACTATCTACCTCTGCATAATCCCCGCAATGTTTTAATATTTCAATATCCCTCAAAAAAAGAGAATCTGTTTGTACCACCTGATGTTTGGCAAAATAAGGTTCCTGATCCAGCACCTGGTTACAGTCAATCTTGTTCTGTCCAAAAGAGATACCTTTTACTCCAAAAAGTATGCTGATCAATAGTGTGTAAAAAATATATTTCTTCATAAAAAATAGCCCGCAAAACGCCTACAAGGTAATAAATTCCGGAAGTTCATGGCCTGCCTCCCTGCAGAATTTTATCCGGCCTGATCACCATCCTTAATAATGAATAAACTGAATAAAGGCTCAGACATCAGGTATTTTTTCAGAAAAAGGCTTTTATTAGCCCAAAAAGCCTATTCTTAAATGATAAAATCAGGTTTATCCTGTTTTCCATTATTTATCCCCGCAATGTTTTTAACTTCTTATTATCTATTTTCGATCCAGCGTTTGACCAAAGAGGCGTATCCTGAAAAGCCTTAAATGAGTAGGGACGTATTTGTAACAATCTGATATTATGAAAAAATTAGAGTTAAACAAAATGGATGTTCAGGAAATGAGCAAAACAGAAATGTTAAACACCGAAGGCGGTAGTTTACTTGGTGGTGTAGTGGATCTCCTTAATGGGCTATTTGGGGGAGTAAACACGCTATTAACCAATGTTGTTGGTACGCTGAATAAGCTTCTTGGCCCACTCATCAATATCGGCATAGGTCCTCTTTAAAAAATTAGAATTCTACATTCTTAACGATAACCGTTATGCCATTTTTAGCATAACGGTTATTTTATATAAGCCAGTATGTCTCTGTCTACTTACTCCATTGAAACCATATCAAGCAATTCCATTGTTTACCGGTCAAAAATCGGTAAGCCAAGCCAGCTTATTTATATCGTTACTGTGCTTGCTATTCTATTGACATTCGCAGCATTACCTTTTATTAAGACACCTATCAGTGTAAAAAGTACAGGACTTTTACAATCTTCTATGGAGAAAACCGAACTGACCGTTCCTGTTAACGGCAGGATTATTCAGCTTGAATTAAAAGATAACAAAAAAATAAAGCAGGGGGATATTCTCTTAGTGATCGATGCCTCTGCCCCTAAAAAACAAGATGCCCTGGTACAAACAAGGCAGGAACAAATCAGTGAATTTCTACAGGACCTTAACAAACTGTTAGTTTACCTGCAGTGGAACGGATATAGCTATCCTAATCCCAAAACCGGCCAGTATACCGCAGCCTGGCAGGAATTTGCACAGGAGTCTGAAAATTCAAGAATTGCAAAAGAACAGACCGAGACCACCTTTAACAGGTACAGTAAATTGTACCACAACAAGGTGGTCACAGAATCCGAATACGAAAAATATAAATTTGAAAAAGAACAGGCAGCCTCAGCCTATCTGATGGTAAGTACCAAGTATAAAACAAAATGGCAGACGGAAGCAAATCAGTTCAGAAATGAATTGCGTCAGCTTTCAAGTCAGCAGGTAGACCTGAATGAACAGAAAAAACAATACACCTTGAGGGCACCGATCAGCGGTTCAGTACAAAACCTTTCTGGTATACAAAAAGGGACTTATGTATTTGCTAATCAGAAAATCGGGGAAATATCACCAGATACAAATATTACCGCCTTTTGTTATGTCAGACCTGCCGACATAGGGCTCATCAAAAAAGGTCAGGAAGTCCGTTTCCAGGTAGACGCCTTTAACTACAATCAATGGGGCCTGGCCACAGGTAAAGTACTCGATATATCAGATGATATCATCATTATCAATAACAACCAGCCCGTGTTTAAAGTGAGATGTAATCTGACCAGAAATTATTTAGTGCTCAAAAATGGCTATAAAGGATATTTAAAGAAGGGAATGGATTTCACTGCACGTTTTACCGTAACTGAACGCAGTTTATATCAATTACTTTATGATAAAGTAGATGACTGGGTGAATCCTAATGTAAGCGACAAAATATGAGCACCAAAGTAAAACAAAGAGATATTACAGATTGTGGTGCGGCTTGTTTAGCTTCAATTGCATTCCATTATAAACTGGACCTTTCTGTAGCACGTATCAGACAAATGGCTGGAACGGATAAGAAAGGGACTACAGTTTTAGGAATGGTTGAGGCGGGCAGGAAATTAGGCTTCGAAGCGGCAGGTGTAAAAGGTCCGTTTGATAGTTTATTCAAGATACCAAAACCTGCTGTTGCCCACCTTATTGTTGATAACATCTTACAACACTATGTAGTAATCTACAAAGTGACCAGTAAATTCATTTTGGTGATGGACCCTGCTGATGGTCAGATGCACCGGAAAACAACTGATGAATTTAAAAAAGAATGGACTGGTGCGCTGGTACTGTTGTTACCAGCAGAAGAATTTAAGAGTGGAAATGAAAAAATATCGGTACAAACGCGTTTCTGGAATCTGATCAGACCTCATCAAAGCATTTTAATCCAGGCTTTATCAGGAGCAATCGTCTATACAATTTTAGGTCTGTCCACTTCAGTTTTTGTACAAAAATTAGTAGATTTTGTACTGGTAGACGGCAACCGGAACCTGCTCAATTTAATGAGTATGGCTATGGTCATTATTCTGGCGATTCAGTTATTTATCGGAACCGCGAAGACTATATTCACACTCAAAACAGGTCAGATGATAGATACCCAGTTAATTTTAGGGTATTATAAACACTTGCTAAAATTACCCCAGCAGTTTTTTGACACGATGCGTGTGGGTGAAATTATTTCAAGGATCAATGATGCCGTAAAAATCAGGGCATTTTTAAACGATGTCAGTATTAATTTCCTGGTCAACATCTTCATTGTATTCTTTTCGTTTATTATGATGTTTACCTATTACTGGAAGCTGGCGCTGATTATGCTGACTGTTATTCCACTGTACCTGATGATTTATTGGATCACAAATAAACTCAATAAGAAAGCACAGCGGAAATTGATGGAAGAATCTGCAGAATTAGAATCTCAACTGGTTGAGAGTTTAAATTCAGTAGGTACGATCAAACGTTTTGGCCTGGAGGCTCATGCCAATGAAAAAACAGAAATCCGTTTTATCAATCTTTTAAAGACGGGTTATAAATCCAATATGAATGCCGTTTTTTCAGGTACATCATCCGAATTAATATCGAGGTTATTAACCATTGTTCTGCTTTGGGTAGGTGCAGGATATGTACTGGATGGTAATATCACGCCAGGAGAACTCTTATCATTCTATACCCTGATTGGTTATTTCACAGGCCCTGTTACTTCGCTTATCGGCATGAACAAAACTGTACAGGATGCTGTTATTGCGGCAGACAGGCTGTTTGAAATTATGGATCTGGAACGTGAAAATGATGAAAATCAGGTTGACCTTACGCCAGATAAGATAGGAGATATACATTTTGAAAAAGTCTCTTTTCGCTATGGCACAAGACTCAATGTTTTTGAAAATTTAAACCTGACTATTCCTAAGGGCAAGTTTACAGCCATTGTTGGCGAGAGTGGTTCGGGAAAGTCAACACTGATGTCAATTCTGCAAAACATCTACCCTATACAGGAAGGCAATGTGCGTATAGGAAGTTATGATTTAAAATATATCAGGAATTCTTCACTCCGGCAGGCTGTAGCTGTGGTCCCTCAGAAAATTGATCTGTTTGCAGGAAATGTCATTGATAATATTGCTGTAGGAGATTATGAACCTGATATGCAGAAAATCATCGAGATATCCACACAGCTTGGAATCATTGATTTTATAGAAACACTTCCAGGAGGGTTTCAAACCTATCTGGGTGAAAATGGAACTGCCCTATCTGGTGGTCAAAGACAACGTATTGCTATTGCAAGAGCATTATATCGTAATCCAGAGATACTTATTTTAGACGAGGCCACTTCTTCGCTCGATTCAGCTTCAGAACAATATGTTCAAAAAATGATTGATCTTTTAAAAACCAACCAGAAAACAGTCATTGTAATTGCACATCGGCTAAGTACACTGAATAATGCAGATAAAATCATTGTACTGGACAAGGGAGTAGTCGTTGAACAAGGTACACACCATGAGCTGATTTACAGTCCTGACTCGGTCTATGCCAACTTATGGAAACTCCAGTTACCACAGCTGTAATTCAATTTTCCGCAACCCTAAAACGGCTATTTACAAGGTCAACCTGAAAATGCATTAAATGAACGAATTGAATAAGAACCACAGCGTACCACACTTCGGCACAAAAAAGCTCATTTTTAATGCTAAAAACCAAATATTCAGGCAACTGCAAAACAAAAACCAATTACAACCATCCTGTTTACACCTCCACGTTTTAGCTAAATATCATTACTTTCGTTATAGTGTTTGGCCAACCTAGGCGTATCCTGAAAAGCCTTTAACGAGTAAGGAATTTATTTTATAATAATCCCCCATTATGAAAAATTTAGAGTTAAAAAACCTTGGCGTTCAGGAATTGAATGCGAATGAAATGTCAACAATCGAAGGCGGTGGTTTACTAGGTAATATTTTTGGTATACTTGGTGCGGTTAGTACTACTGTAGGCGGAGTTGTAAATACAGTAAGCACTGTTGTAGGTAATACTGTTAAATTTGGTCTTGCCCAACTTTTTACAATTTTAGGCTCGCTTTAAGCAATAAATTATTCTCCGTTATTCTGTCCCCCGGAATAACGGTTAGTCTGCCTATCCAAAACAACTGAATACCTAATTTAATCAACCCCATTATGAAAAATTTAGATTTAAAAACCCTTGGTGTTCAGGAAATGAACACAACAGAAATGTCTGCAGTTGAAGGAGGAGGAGTTATTGGCGATTTATTTAAAGAGCTTACAGGAATCACAGGTAATCTTGTAAAAAGCACTCTTGGATTTGTCGGGGATCAACTAAAAATTATTTTCGGCTCTCTATAAAACCAATCATAGATTAACGCTTGCCGTTATGCTGAAATCAGCATAACGGCTCTTTAAAAGACTTCCTGTACTGCCCCGGGCTAAGTCCTTTTTGCTTTTTGAAAAACTTATTCAGATGGCTCTCGTCTGTAAAACCAAGTTCATCAGCAATCTCATTGATCCGCATATCGCTATGCTGTAACCTGTTCACGATAAACCTGGTCCTGTAATTGGTAGTATACTGCTGCAAAGTCTCATTCATATGCTTTTTGAAATACCGCCCCAGGTAAGTTTCTGAAATGCCAAAATGCTTACTGACCATTTCGGTCCTGATCTTTTCAGGATGATAAATATTATTTTGAATATACTCCAGAATGCCTATAGCCTTTTCTTCGGTACATTCACTCACTTTTTTGGGAAGATATCTTGCAATATTTCTGGCAACGACCACAATCAGGGTATTCACTAATTGCTGTACCAGCTCCTTATTATACAAATCACGATTTAAATATTCACGGATAACAGCCTCGATTACGGGTCGCACCAGACTTTTATCCGGTTGATTTTTCAGTATACAGCCTGGCTGATGATTTGCATTATGCAGAATAAATTCCAGCCGCTGCAAATCAGCACTGCTGATCCCTTTTGACCGGATATAAATATCATTAAAACGAAGAAAGAAAAACTGTGAAGACGTTTTGATATCCAAAGAATGACAATCATCGGGCGTAATCAAGAACATATGATCCGGATGATAATCAAATTTATGCTGATTGATACACTGCTGGCCGGTACCGGAAAGTACATATATCAACTCAAAAAAACTATTTTTATGTGCCCAGACTCCCCCTTTATCCAGGGTTTCAAAACTAACTGAAAATGGTTCATAGAGATTTTCTTTCTTCATGCAGTAAATATACCGAAATAAGGAAAATATATACCGTAAAAACACTGATAATTAAGTACAATTTTGCGTTACAAATTTAAACACTGAAAAATGAAAGCAATAATTCTAACTGAAGCCGGTGGCATAGAAAAACTGGTGATCAATACATTACCTGTTCCCGTTATTACAGAGAATGAAGTTTTAATACAGGTTAAAGCCATTAGTATTAATCCTGTGGATGCAAAAACAAGAAGTGGAAAAGGATTATACGGCAGACTGAAAGAAAACCCTCCTGTTATCCTGGGATGGGATATTTCCGGGATTGTTACTGAATCAAATTCTCCATTATTTAAAACTGGTGATGAAGTTTTTGGAATGGTTAATTTCCCTGGTCATGGAAGAGCTTATGCAGAATACGTTGCTGCCCCGGCAGCCCATCTTGCTTTAAAGCCAGCCAATATATCACATGAAGAAGCTGCTGCAGCAACGCTTGCAGCACTTACAGCCTGGCAGGCATTAGTGAGCCATGCAAAAATCAAAGCAACAGATAAAATACTGATTCATGCGGCAGCTGGTGGCGTAGGACATTACGCAGTACAAATCGCAAAACATATAGGGGCCTATGTAGTTGGTACATCGTCTGCAAAAAATAAAGATTTTGTCATGGAACTTGGCGCAGATGAGCATATTGATTATACGAGTCAACGCTTCGAAGAAGCTACCAGCGCTATTGATTTTACTTTGGACACAATTGGCGGGGATAATATAGATCGTTCACTGGAAGTCATTAAAACAGGCGGAACAATCATTAGTATACCTTCTGGTTTAAATGAAGAAGTTACTTCCAAAGCATCAGCCAAAGGGATCAATGGATATTTTATCCTCGTTGAATCTAATGGAGAAGATATGAAACAGATCGCTGCATTACTGGAAAAGGGTATTATCAAATCACACGTATCCAAAACCTATCCGTTTGAGCAATTACCAGAAGCGCATTCAGCAATAGAATCAGGCAGAACTGCTGGAAAGATAGTGGTCACTGTCTGAATGAAGACTGACGTCTATTAGTGGCCGTAGTTGGAAGGGTGTTGGAAGGGTGCAGTACCCTTCCAACACCCTTCCAACGTAAATGACAATACGGTCTGTCCTGTACCAGCATTCGTTTACACCAAACAGTAAAGTTCCGGTCATCAGGTGATGAGCTCCTTTTCGGGAGACATTCATATTTTTTCAAATTCCTTGTAAGGTTTGCCCGTTGCTTTCGACAAAAGGTTATGAAAACAAATAAATCAGGATACGTAACAGGCGTAATCGCCGCTATCATTGTACTATTGTGGATAGGCATAGTAAAATTCACACCTTCAGAAGCAAAAGCTATTCAACCCCTGGTAGAACATAGCTGGTTAATGAGCTGGCTTTATCAGCTTTTCTCTATTCAAACAACTTCCACAATTATTGGAATTTTTGAAATCGTTACAGCACTATTTCTGACTGCTTCTTTCTGGAGTAAAAAAGCCGGAAAAATTGCTGGTTTACTAACGATTGTCATATTCGCTACTACACTCAGTTTCTTAATCAGCACTCCCGGAATCTGGAAAATGATGGATGGTGTACCGGTTACAGATTTTTTCATCGTAAAGGATCTGGCATTTTTAGCTGTGGGCCTGCAGGTATTGGCACAGTCTGAAGCTGAAAACAATTCATAAAAAACAATTAATCAATTAAATACAGCTAAATCATTTTATGATTTACAAAGCAGAAAGACTGTTTTTTTCTATTATTTTATCTCTCTATATTCGTCAGACCAGATATTAAAATATGAGAAAAATAGTCGCTTTTTTACTGCTGTTTCAGGCCGGCAGTCTTTTTGCACAAGATCAGATTTCGACCCTTCCGATATGGAAAAAAATAGAAGAACCAGGCAAAAAACAAGACTGGCTGATTAACAGTTCTGGCAAAAATGCACAGGTATACCGAAGTATAAATAATAAAGATATTATTCTTTCTAACGGGCTTATCAAAAGATCTTTCCGCTTACAACCAAATCTGGCCTGTACCGATTTCATTAATTTAAGCAACGATCAGCAGTTAATACGGGCAGTGAGCCCGGAAGCCAGATTAACAATCGATGGTAAAACCTACCAGGTTGGCGGTTTGCATGGTCAAAAGCAGAAAGCTTATCTTTTAAATAACTGGCTTGATGAACTCACCGCCAGCAATGCTGATTTTCTTTATAAATCTTATAAAATAAACCCGGTTACCCCTGTTGTCAACTGGAAACCTGCGGCAAATGAATGGGCCTCCAACAGGAAACAACCCACAGGAAAAATGCTGACATTTTCTTTCGAATCTGATCTGGTAGCCCTTAAAGGGGTTATAGTAAATATAAATTACGAATTATATGACGGCGCACCTTTGATTTGTAAGTGGCTGAGCATTGAAAACAAGAGTAAAAAAACACTCAAAATCAACAAGGTGATTAACGAGGTCATAGCAGCGCATGAAGAGGAATCTACGGTAGATGGTAACCCTGCTGAGATGAAAACTCCTCATGGAATTTATATAGAAAGCAATTATGCTTTTAATAATTCTATGAATGCCCGCCTGTCTGATCAGACCACACACTGGAATATAGATTCTGCCTATACTTCTCAGGTAAACTATAGCTACAAGGCGCCTTGTCTGCTGGAGGTATACCCTCCTATCGGTCCGGGGGTTGAACTGGCGCCCGAAAAAACCTTTAATTCTATCAGAACAAACGAGCTTTTACTGGATAGTTATGATAGAGATAGAAATGGATTGGCACAGCGAATGATGTATCGTAAGCTGGCCCCCTGGTCAACAGAAAATCCAATTTTCATGCACCTGATCTCTATAGATCCGGCAGTTGTCAGAAAAGCAGTTGATCAATGTGCAGAAACTGGTTATGAGGCTATTATTTTAAGTTTTGCCAGTGGTTTGGAAATGGAAGACCTTTCTGCTGAAAACATCGCCAGAATTAAAGGCCTTGTTGATTATGCACATAGTAAAGGCATATTGATGGGTGGATATTCTTTATTTTCCAGCCGCCGTATCAATGATGACGAAGATGTTATCGATCCTAAAACCGGAAAAGCAGATGTTCATGCACAATTTGCCCATGCGCCCTGTTTAGGTTCGAACTGGGGCTTAGCCTATCTGGCTAAAATCAAAGAATTTATAAAAAAAACAGGACTGGATATATTTGAAAATGACGGCCCCTATCCGGGCGATGTCTGCGCATCTGTTAAACACCCGGGCCATAAAGGATTAGATGACTCTCAGTGGGCACAAATGGAGCTTCAGAAAGAGTTGTATCACTGGTGTAATGAAAATGGGGTTTATGTCAATGCGCCTGACTGGTATTTTCTGGATGGAACAAATAAAATAGCATTAGGCTATCGGGAAGCAAATTTCAGTTTGCCAAGGGCACAGCAGGTGATCTTAAACCGTCAGAATATTTATGACGGAACCTGGGAAAAAACACCTGCCATGAGCTGGGGTTTTGTTCCACTGACCCAATATCAGGGTGGTGGTGCAGCAGCTACGCTAGAGCCGCTTTCAGAACACCTGGATTCCTATCAGCAATTGATGATGCAATATTATGGTTCAGGAATACAAGCCTGTTACCGTGGCCCCAGACTATATGATACTGAAGTAACAAAGAAACTGGTGATCAGGGTAATTAACTGGTATAAGAAGTATCGTACGATTCTGAATTCAGATATTGTACATCTGCGCAGAGCGGATGGAATAGATTGGGATGGAATTTTACATGTCAATCCATCCAGTAAAGAAAAGGGATTAGCGATGCTGTACAACCCTTCTGCTGAGAAAATCACCAGGAAGATTGTACTTCCTGTTTATTATACCGGGCTTACCAATCAGGTAAATATCAGAGAAAAAGAAGGTAAAACCGTTTCTTATCACATAGACAGGGACTATACGGTAAGTTATGAAGTAACCATACCAGCAAATAGCTATACCTGGCTGGTTATGGAGTGAACAGGAATTTATCTTTCTAAAATTACTGTAGCCCCCATCCCGCCTGCTGCACATACAGAGATAAACCCTTTACCACTGCCTTTTTCGTATAATAATTTGGCCAGTGTAGCCAAAATACGTCCCCCGGTAGCAGCAAATGGATGCCCGGTGGCAAGGCTGCTCCCATTCACGTTTAATTTATCAGGATCAATCTGACCAAAGGCTGCACTAAATCCAAATTCTTTAATTAGCTCAGGGCTCTCCCATATTTTGAGAATAGCCAGTACCTGAGCAGCAAAAGCTTCATGAATTTCATAAAAATCAAAATCCTGCAGCTTCAAGTCTGCCTTTTTAAGCATATCTGCAGCCGCATAAACCGGTGCAAGCAATAGATTTTGTTTTTGTTTCAGGTATTCAATTCCAGTTACTTCGGCAAAGGTTATATAAGCAAGAACCGGCAATCCATGTGCAGCTGCCCATTCTTCACTGGCCAGTAAAATACAGGATGCACCGTCTGTTAACGGCGAAGAATTACCCGCAGTAAGTGAACCGTTTTCTTTATCAAATGCAGGTTTTAATCCGGATAATTTTTCCAGACTGGTATCTCTGCGCATATTGTTATCCTGATCCAGCCCTAAATATGGGCTTAACATATCATTAAAGAATCCACGGTCATAAGCTGCAGCCAGCTTTTGATGACTTTTTAAAGCAAAACTATCCTGCTCCTCCCTGCGGATATGATAATATTTAGCCGTTATCTCTGTATGTTCCCCCATAGACAAGCCAGTACCAGGTTCCATGTTCATCGGTGCAACCGGGGTCAGATCTTTAATTCTGAGCTTAGAAAATTCCGTTAATTTTTGACCAAATGTTTTCGCACGGCGTGCAGCCAGTAAAATTTTGCGCAGTTTTTCTCCTAATACCAATGGCGCATCACTCGCAGAATCAACACCACCAGCTATCCCCGCATCAATCTGCCCCAATGCAATTTTATTTGCAATATAAATAGCCGTTTCAATACCTGTATTACAGGCCTGCTGAAGATCACAGGCAGGAGTTTTCTGGTCCAGCGCAGAATCCATCACACATTCTCTGGTCAGATTCAGTTGTGTGCTGTGTTTGATTACTGCCCCTGCGGCGACCTCTCCAATCAACTTACCTTGTAAATTATAACGTTCAATCAACCCATTCAGGGCCTGGCTAAACATATCTTTATTACTTGCCTGAACGTAAAAAGTATTGTGACGTGCAAATGGAATGCGATTGTATCCAACTATCGCCACTTTCCTTGAATTGTTGTTACCCAGCATAATCTGACTATTGGTTAATGAATATTAAATCTACTCATTATCAATTCGTTAAACATATTTTAATTTCAAATTATTGACTTCAAGGCCTCCACAGCCTATAAAGACGAAAATACAGCGCAAGGTTTACAACAAAAGATCTAAATATTTATCATATACATTAAACACTTTCATCTATTAAAACAAATAAAAACACTCATTTTTCATAACAATGTGACAATTAGACACATCACTAATATAAACACTTCTCAAAACAATCTAAAAGACGAGTAATTATTATCTTACAACAACAATAATTAACGAATAAATAATAAATTCATAATTTATCACGATAATGTTACAATTAAAGTTGCGAATGTCATATCCAATACTATTTTTGATATTAACTTAAAAACCTAACCCTATGAAACAACATTTATCAGTTGATGACAACATCTTGTCATCAAAAAAGAAATTGTGCAATTTCGTCAAGAACAGTACCGCAGCAGGTCTGTTATTTTTAACCATTTTTTCTTCCTGTAAGAAATCAGACGTCGGCAACCCACAATCCGGGGACCAATCATTAAGCAATTCGAAAACACAGGTCAATTTCGAACGCAACACCAATCCAAGTTTAAGCAAGCCAATTACCATAGGCTACTATCCAAGCTGGACAGAAGGATGGCTGAATGAAGACGGAAAAAGTGCATTTACCACTTTACCAACAGCTGTGACCCATGTATTTTTCGCTTTTGCCAAACCTAACTTAAAGTACGTAAAAGGCTCTTACAACATTTCCACAGCAAATACCGGACTGGAGTGTTATCAGGCAACAGAAGGAGGCCAAATGTTAAAACGTGCAGTTGGAATCCTGAAACAGCGCGGCATCACCGTAATTTTATCATTAGGTGGTGAAACTTACTGGAGAGCTCCGGAAAACTTCAACGACATCAATTATCAGCAGATTAAAGATTTCGTGGACGATATCGGATTCGGAGGAATTGACTGGGATTTTGAACCTAACGGTAGTTTTAGCGAATCAGGCAATGCTGCCAATGTAGCCTATTTAACAAGGTTCATTACCGAATCAAGGAAACTAATGCCAAAGTCAGCAGGATACATTATTGCTACAGCCCCTGTTGGCTCAGGAGCAATAGGCGGACTGAATAACGATGATGCTGCGTCTCCATTTGCTTACAGCAAACGCAATACAGTAACCGGTGAACCTGACACCTATCTGTATAGCGCTACTGACGGCACAAAGAGTATCAGTTTATTTGGATTCAGCTCTACAGGTGCAATGATACCTGTGATTAAATCTGCAGGGGATAAATTAGATATTATTGCCTACCAGGCTTATAATATCGGGGCAGCCCCTAATCGTAAGCTTATGTATGATTCTTATGCTTATTATGCGAATATATATGGCTTCCAGCTGGCACATGGTACACACGTACCCAATGAACCATGGGGACCTTATTTTGAACATACACCACAATTTGAAGCGGATTTAGCAAAATACATCCATGATGGCGGTTCACAAAGCAGAGCAGGCAAAAATGATGGTATTATGATCTGGAACCTTGCACTGTTATCTGCAAAAGGAACAAATTACACTGGTGTAACTTATTTGAACGTCGCCAAAAAGGTTTTAAATGGCCAAAGTACTTCAGCAGCACTGGCAAATGCATTTGATTATAAAAATGAAGTACCAGTTATACCTACTGATCCAACCAACCCAACCAATCCCACCAATCCAGGAACAGGAGGCTGTGGAATAGCCGCTTATAATGCAGCAAACCCTTATCCGACACCGGGTACAAAAGTTTATTATAATAGTAAAATATTTAAGAACAAATGGTATGTAAACCCTAATGAAGTACCAGAGGCTAACCAATGGGGCCCGTGGGAGTTTGTAGAGAACTGCGCCAAATAGTTATTTGACTATTACAGTAAAAACAAAATCTTTTATGAATAAAAAAAGGTCTTCCTGAATGAACAGGAAGACCTTTTTCTTGTAGCCCGTAGGGGAATCGAACCCCTATTTCCAGAATGAAAATCTGGCGTCCTAACCGGTAGACGAACGGGCCATTTCAAAGCTGACAACCTTTGCAGGCTCTGCTTCTCCAGGTAGCGGGGACCAGACTCGAACTGATGACCTTCGGGTTATGAGCCCGACGAGCTACCAACTGCTCCACCCCGCACTATATGCTTTAATAAACAGGCCTTCAAAGGCTAATACTGCTGTTTTCTAAAGTGATGCAAACATAGGATTATTTTTTAAAAACCACAAGTAATAGTAACTATTCCTTGCATTAATTTTAATAAAAAATCATATCACCCTAATTAACAGACACATCTAATGTTAATTTTTCTTTAAAAAACAGGATCACCATACATGTTTACATAGAATTAACATCAAACATCCAATTCAATATCCCGATTTAGGATTAAGTCATAAACTTGTGGATTAGGGATTAAATTTCAAGTTTTGTGTTTGATATTTTTTGAGTTCAAAGCAGATGGTTACGATTCTTTAATAAGCTAATTACTTCCTGATTTTATAGTTCAATTTATCATTATTAAACGTCCTGATTACTTTGATCAGAGATCGGTCAACGCTTCAGCGGAATTCTTAGGGGGAGGAAAGATCCTGTTTTTTTCGGTTTCCATTGATTGTTTCATTGTGCCCGGTACAGAACTTTTGAAACAACCTGTACTCCAGACTGCTGCCTTAAAAATGAAATCGCCCAGGATTCCCTTTGAAAATTTACCCGTTAAACTTCCCATAATAAATACCTTTCTACCAATGTAAGCTATTCGCGTTAAAGATTATCCTGATGAGTAAAAAATGTCCGTAATTGTCCGCAGCTGTCTGCAATTGTCCGCTTTGTCCATGGGTTAGTCAAAGGGAAAATTATAATTTCATTAATCTTCATCCGGTTATGATTTAGTTGTGCCTGAATAGAGATCGGGGTGACACTACGTTGAGAACAGGTTTTAAGCATAGTAACTCTAAGTCATTTCAACTAGTTGTTTTTACTTGGACTTGCCATGCTCTTACCTTACTTTAGCATTGCTCTTACCCTAACGAGTACCCGGGCAGTACCCGGCCGGTATAGATTGATTATTTAGCTATTTTGAATCTATTTACTAACAGCACGGCCTTGTTTCGGCTTTGAGTCATTCCCATGCAAATTGAAAGCTTTCAGCGCAACTTCCAGAGCTATAAGAGCATCCCTGAAATCAAAGACTTTCTGTTTAGCGTGTCAAAATTTATGCTTAAAAACAGCCTGCTCCACAAGTTGATGACTTGATACCAATTTATGACTTGATCCCAAAATCAAGCGCTACTGTCAGCAAAAGCTCAATGTGGATACCGGTTTTTTATAAGATAATTAAATGCTGAGAATGATTTTGAAAAGGAGATCCGGTCAAAAAAAACAGACAGAATAATTCAGCAGGTGAATAAGATTTTTAGCTGAGAAAATAAGATGGAATTCTAAGTAGCCCGTAGGGGAATCGAACCCCTGTTTCCAGAATGAAAATCTGGCGTCCTCACCCCTAGACGAACGGGCCATAAATTAAAGCGCTTAACTTATCAGGTTAAACGCTTTCCAGGTAGCGGGGACCAGACTCGAACTGATGACCTTCGGGTTATGAGCCCGACGAGCTACCAACTGCTCCACCCCGCACTATGTTTTTAATCAAAAACGCTGACGTGCAGGTCAGCGTTTCTTTTGTAGCCCGTAGGGGAATCGAACCCCTATTTCCAGAATGAAAATCTGGCGTCCTAACCGGTAGACGAACGGGCCATTTCAAAGCTGACAACCTTTGCAGGCTCTGCTTCTCCAGGTAGCGGGGACCAGACTCGAACTGATGACCTTCGGGTTATGAGCCCGACGAGCTACCAACTGCTCCACCCCGCACTATTTATCAATTTAAAAGCCAGAAATTTTAATGTTCCTTTGTTTTTAAATTGGTCTGCAAAGATATATTTCGTTTCTTTGCAATGCAAATTTATTTTAAAAAAAAATTCAATGTCGCATAAAGCAGGTTTTGTAAGCATAATAGGAAAGCCAAATGTTGGTAAATCCACGTTAATGAATGCACTGGTGGGGGAGAAACTATCGATCATTACACCGAAAGCTCAAACTACTCGTCACCGTATTCTTGGAATTGTCAATGATGAAAATTCACAAATAGTTTTTTCTGACACTCCGGGGATCATAAAACCACGTTACGGACTACAGGATTCAATGATGAATTTTGTTAAAGGCGCATTGAGTGATGCAGATTTAATTCTATTTGTAACAGATATCAATGAGCAGCATGATGAAAATGATGTGCTGGAGAAAATAATCAACACGACCATTCCTATGATTGTACTGATCAATAAAATTGATGGTGCAACCCAGGAGCAGGTTGATGAAAAACAAGCCTACTGGCAGGATCTGTTAAAACCTAAATATATCTATGCAATTTCTGCATTGCACAGATACAATTTAGACGGGATTATGGAAAGAGTATTAGAATACCTTCCGGAACACCCACCCTATTATGATAAAGAAGACCTTACTGATAAGACACAGCGTTTCTTTGTTTCTGAAATTATCAGAGAGAAAATCTTTAACAATTACCAGAAAGAAATCCCATATAGTACAGAGGTAGTGATCACTTCTTTTAAAGAAGAAGAAAAAATCACCAGGATCAGTGCAGAAATTATAGTTGAACGTGACTCCCAGAAAAACATCCTGATTGGCAAAGGAGGATCAATGCTGAAAAAGGTTGGTACTGAAGCCCGTAAGGATATTGAGAAATTCTTAGATCAGAAAGTCTTCCTTGAAACCTTCGTAAAGGTACTTCCAGACTGGCGCAGTAAAAAGAACTATTTAAAAAGTTTCGGGTACGAAAATTAAACCTACCTTTGCAACCCCTTAATAATTAATACAATTCACAAAACACATGAGTAACATTATCGCAATCGTCGGAAGACCAAACGTAGGCAAATCTACCCTTTTTAACCGCTTAACTGAAAGTCGTAAAGCAATTGTTGATGATTTCAGTGGTGTAACACGCGATCGTCATTATGGCGTTGCTGAATGGACACACAAACAATTTACTGTAATTGACACAGGAGGTTATGTAGCAAATTCTGAAGATCTATTTGAAGCGGCAATCCGCGAACAGGTAGTTATCGCGATCGAAGAAGCTTCCGTTATCCTGTTTATGGTTGACGTAATCACTGGAATTACAGATTTAGACGATGAAATAGCACAGCTATTACGCCGAAGTAAAAAACCGGTTTTCATTGTTGTAAATAAAGTAGACAATACTTCATTAGAAAATGATGCAGCTGTATTCTACGGATTTGGCCTTGGAGATATTTATTCAATCTCTTCCATGACAGGTTCAGGTACAGGTGATTTACTGGATGACGTGATCTCACACTTTGAGGATGACGTAGTCGAAGAAAATGCTTTACCAAAACTGACAATAGTCGGCAGACCAAATGTGGGTAAATCTTCCCTGATTAACGCCTTAATGGGCCAGGATAGAAATATTGTTACCCCAATTGCAGGTACAACACGTGATTCCATCCATATTCACTATAATCAGTTCGGACATGAATTTATGTTCATCGACACCGCAGGGCTTCGTAAAAAAACAAAAGTAAAAGAGAATATTGAGTTCTATTCTGTTATGCGTACTATTAAGGCTCTTGAAGAAGCCGACGTAGTATTATTGATGATAGATGCTGTTGATGGACTGGAGTCTCAGGATGTCAACATTTTCCACTTAGCTGAGAAAAACAAAAAAGGTATTGTAATCCTGGTTAACAAATGGGATTTAGTAGAGAAAGATCATAAAACAATGAAAGCTTTCGAGGAACAGATCCGTACTAAATTACAACCATTTACAGATGTACCGATTGTATTTACATCGGTATTGAGTAAACAGCGTATTTTCAAAGCAATCGAAGTAGCATTAGAAACATTCCAGAACAGAGGTAAGAAAATCCCTACTTCTAAACTAAATGATGTGATGCTGCCTATTATTGAGAAATATCCGCCACCAGCATTAAAAGGAAAATACATCAAAGTAAAATATGTGACGCAAATCAATGCGACTTCACCCATGTTTGCTTTCTTCTGTAACCTTCCACAGTACATCAAAGAACCGTATAAACGTTTCATTGAGAACAAATTACGCGAAAACTTCGATTTTAGCGGAGTGCCGATTCAGATCTATTTCAGACAGAAATAAGCCCTGAAATTTAAGCATATCATTAACAATTCAGTACGAAGCAATGCCCCCGGAATTCAAGTAATCACGGGGGCATTTTTACAGGTAGAAAAACTCCTTTGCTGAGAGTAAATCAAACAAAAAAAACAGCAGGTGGCTTTTCGTTTATATTTAGCTGAATAATAGAAATTTCCATACCTGATTGAAAGATATAATTAACCATTTCAATAAAAACCATCTTTTTTAGGAAGCCAAAAATATACCCCCAATATGTGCGTTTAAACTACGTTAAACTAAAAAACGCACCAATGGATCAACTTATTAAAGAACAACTCACCGGCAAAAAAATCTTATTTGCAACTGTTCCCGCAGACGGACATTTTAATCCGCTTACCGGTCTGGCAAAATACTTTCAGGAAGCTGGAGCCGACGTACGCTGGTACGCATCAGATACATTCACTAAAAAGCTGCAGCAACTGGCTATTCCACAATTCCCATACGTTAAAGCTATAGATACTAACGCAGCCGGTATAGACAATCTATTTCCAGAAAGAAAGCTCATCGACGATCCTATTAAGAAAGCAAACCTCGACATCATCCATGGACTGGTTAACCGTTCATCAGAGTTTTATGAAGATCTTCAGCAAATACGTGAATCATTCCCATTTGATTTACTGATTTCAGATTCTGTATTTCCTGTCGCACCCCTGGTCAAACATCTGATGCATGTACCAGTTGTCGCAATTGGCATAATGCCTTTAGGAGAAATTTCAGTGGATCTGGCACCTTATGGAATGGCTTTATTGCCACCGCAAAATGAAGAAGAGCGAAAAAAATATGATGGATTACGCGACCTGGCCGCAAATGTACTCTTCAAGGAATCAATTGATAGTTATGATGCCCTGCTCAAGAGTTATAATATTTCCCTGCCCCCATCTATGCTGATTAATTTATTGATCAAAACATCAGATCTGTATTTACAGATTGGTACACCTGGTTTTGAATATGAAAGAAGTGATCTTGGCAAAAACATCCATTTTATCGGTGCATTATTTCCATACACTCAAAAAGGCGGACATAAGCTATGGTTTGACGAACGCTTAAATCAATATAAAAAAGTAGTCCTGGTTACTCAGGGTACTGTTGAAAAAGATGTTCAAAAAATAATTGTACCGACACTGGAAGCATTCAGGGATACCGATGTAATGGTCATTGCCACCACAGGAGGAAGTGAAACTGCTGCTTTGAGAGAAAAATATCCTGACCATAACTTCATCATTGAAGATTATCTTCCATTTGATGAAATTCTTCCTTACACCCACGCTTTTATCACTAATGGAGGATATGGTGGCTCACTGCTTGGCATTAAATATAAAACACCGCTCATTGCGGCTGGTGTACATGAAGCTAAAAATGAAATTTGTGCGCGCATAGGCTATTTCAATTATGGGATCAACCTCAACACTGAAAATCCTGCTCCGGAACAACTCCGCGCTGCCGTAGAGGAGATTATAGCAAATGATCTTTACAAGAATAATGTGATTAGGTTAGCAGAAGAACTCAACAACCTGAATTCTAATGAACTGAGTGCAAAACATATAGCCGACCTGCTCAGCAGAAAGGCCGTTTCATAAACCTATTAAGATGCCTCCGGAAAATCAAATATTTATGGGGGCATTTTTATGAATAAAGAATTTTAATTTATTGCATGCTCGAAATAGCCTGCTTAACCATGCTGTCGTTTAAGTTCAAAGCCTTATAATAACCTGCTTCGCCTAAATGATACTTACAAAGCAATGCTTTTAAGTCGCTATATATAACAGGTTTTGCAGCAGCCAGCTGTTTAGGGTCAATTACAATATTTTTAGATTGTATATACTTCACAAAATCTTTATAATCTGCATCGCTAATCGTAAAAGAAGCAAGGTTCTGTTCCAGATAAGCTGCATTATAGCGATTAGCTAAAATATCGAAGACATAATCAAAAAGTACCTTTTTAGTTAAAAGCAAGCCATAAAATTTATTCATGCCGGTGGTATCCATTTTCACATAGATATCTGGCTCGATACCGCCTCCGGCAAAAACCTTTTTACCGGAGCCTGTAGTAAAAGCAAGGTTTCTTCTTAAACTATCTTTTGCTGCAACAGGCTTCTCTGTAAGCTCACCATCGTTGAAACGATCATCTATCTCATTCTGATAAGCTGTATATCCTTTTTTATAAGACTTTTGAATACTGCGTCCCAATGGCGTATAATATCTGGCAATAGTCAGGTTTAACGCAGAACCGTCTCCAAAAGGGAACTGTTCCTGTACCAGCCCTTTTCCAAATGAACGGCGTCCAATAATGATTCCTCTATCCAGATCCTGAACAGCACCTGCAAGTATTTCACTTGCAGAAGCCGTATTTTCATTAATCAGTACAGCAAGTTTACCATTTTCAAACTCTCCGCCCCCTGTAGCGATATAATCAGTACGGGGTTCATGTTTCCCTTCCGTATATACAATCAGTTTATTCTCCGGGAGAATCTGATTGGCCAAACCAGTAGCCGCAGTCAGATACCCTCCCCCATTATCTCTGAGATCAAGTACCAGTTTTTTCATTCCGGCAGCTTTCAGTGTTTTTACTGATTCCACAAAATCTTTATCTGTATTTGCCCCGAACTCACTAATCCGGATATATCCGGCGTCAGCATTGATCATATAGGCGGCATCAATACTGCTGACATTAACCCTTCCTCTTTTTATAGTTAATAAAACAGGGTGAGGGGAACCGGAATGCAGGACAACCAATTGTACTGGTGTTCCTTTTTTTCCTTTGATCTTTCCTATCATTTTATCTTTTGTAAGATGTTTGCCACTCACAAAAAGACTATCAATTTTCAGAATTTTATCGCCAAGCCTTAATCCTGCCTGTGCAGCCGGTCCATCCTTGATCACATTAGTTACCAGCAATGTATCTTTCAGGATATAATACTCGATACCAATGCCTTCGAAATTGCCTTCCAGAAGATCAGATTGAGCATTTGCTTTCACAGGAGGCAGATAGACACTGTGCGGATCGAGCTGATGAAGCAGACTATCAATTTCCAGATGGCTCAGGGTATCTGCATTGATTTCATCCACGTAATTTTTATTGATCAGATTGATAATCTCGTCAACTTTATTAGAGTTCTTATCAGCAAACTGTACATTCCGTTCAAAAGTGAAACCCTGATCCTTTAAAAACTTGTAACCCAAAAACATACCACCTATTAATGTTACTGAATAAGTGATCGCGATAAGCAGGTTTTTACGGGTAGTAGGTTTCACTGAGGTAGTTTTGTACAAAGTTATGAAATTACGCTGTTAATTAAGTCATTAACCCCATTAGAATTGTAATTGTTTCATATTTAATTATAATCCTCAAATGTTTATAAAAATCAGGCTATAAATCATCCCGAATCGTATTCATATTTCCCTGTTAAAAAGAAATTGACGATTTTTATCAAAAAATAAACAATATGATACGCATCACTGAACAAGAATCAAAATATCATCATATTGATCAGATGGAAGTCCTTGATATCCTTAAAAGTATAAACAATGAGGATAAAACAGTTCCGCTGGCAGTAGAGAAAGCAATCCCCCAGATTGAGAAACTGGCGAGCGCTGTTGCAGAACGCATGAAAAACGGCGGAAGACTATTCTATATTGGTGCAGGGACAAGTGGCAGATTAGGTGTCGTTGATGCCTCAGAATGTCCTCCTACATTTGGAGTTCCTTTTGATGAAGTTGTCGGAATTATTGCCGGTGGGGATAAAGCTATCAGAAGGGCAGTGGAAAATGCCGAAGATGATGATGTTCAGGCATGGGTAGATTTACAGGAATTTAATATAAATGCCAAAGACAGCCTGGTTGGCCTTGCAGCTTCCGGAACAACGCCCTACGTAGTTGGAGGACTGAAAAAAGCCAAAGAAAACGGAGTTCTTACCGGCTGTATCATTTGTAACGAAGGCGGCCCTGTGGTCGAAGCCAGTGATTTCCCTGTGGAAGTAGTTGTAGGTCCCGAATTTTTAACCGGATCGACCCGTATGAAATCCGGTACCGCTCAAAAATTAGTATTAAATATGCTGAGTACCACTGTAATGATCAGATTAGGCCGGGTTAAGGGCAATAGAATGGTCGATATGCAGTTAACTAATCATAAGCTCGTTGACAGAGGAACCCAAATGGTCATGAACGAACTTCATGTGGATTATAAAAAAGCAGAAGATCTGCTGCTTCGTTATGGAAGTGTAAGAAAGGCTGTTGAAGCCGGTACTAAATAAGAAAGAAAATGCACGAAATAGAACCTTTTTACCGCTGGCGTGACGATTATATCGCCGCAGAAGACCCAAGGTCACCTTTTTACAATACGGAATACTCTGAGTTTTATTTCGATAAACAGTTATATAATTTCCTGATCCATCCGCAATGGGATGATTTTGGTTCAAATACACTGTACATTAAAGTTCTGTTTGTTGATTATGAACATAATTATGCAATTATTGAGTTTATCGGGGAATGGAATGATGCGATAGGAAATGATATTATGCTCTTAAAACGGGAGATATTAGAACTGATGATTGACGAGGGGGTTAATAAATTTATCCTGATCGGAGAAAATGTCCTTAATTTTCATTCTTCAGAAGACAGTTATTATGAAGAGTGGTTCCAGGATGTAGAAGATGGATGGATTACCGGAGTAAATTTCAACCCGCATGTCATCGAAGAATTCAGAAGCAGCAATATTGATTATTATATCAATTTCGGCGGTGAACTTGACGATTTGGCATGGAGAACCCTTAAACCTCTTCAAATATTCCATAAAGTTGAAGAAATTCTGACAAAAAGACTAGGGGCATAGCTTTTGCTGATACAAATAGATTCGTATATTTAATTAAATTTTAAAATAACATGGATAACAATAATAATAATTGGTCACAACAATCAGTTTTTGTGGAAAACCAATCAGGAACTGTTGCAAAGAAATTCTTTGCCAACGTGTTTTTATGGATGTTCGTAGCACTGGGTATCTCTACACTTGCTGCAGTTTATATGGCTAATACTCCTGAAATGTTCGGTTACCTGATCAATCAGGCAACAGGTAAAATGTCTATTATAGGTTACGCAGTAATGTTTGCGCCACTCGGACTTGTACTTTTAATGAGCGCTGGTTTAAGCAGACTATCTTACGGAGCTTTATTAGGTGTTTTTATCCTGTATTCTTTATTGACTGGTGTAAGTTTAAGTTTCATCCTTTTAGCATATACCACAACTTCAGTAGTGGCTTGTTTTGCTGCCGCAGCAGGGATATTTGGTTTAATGGCTATATTAGGTTATACCACCAACACTGATTTAAGTAAATTCGGCTCCATCCTGATGGTTGGTGTAATAGGTCTGGTTATCGCAAGTGTCGTTAATATGTTCCTGAAAAGTTCAGGTTTTGATTATATTATGAGCTTCTTTGGTGTAGCGATCTTCACTGCATTAACAGCTTATGATGTTCAGAAACTAAAACGCATTGGTGCTGGGATCGAAGAAAACGGCGGTACAATGGCAGTTGATGACACTAAAAAATTAGCAATCATGGGAGCTTTATCCCTATACCTTGACTTCCTTAACATCTTTATCTTCTTATTGAGAATATTCGGCGGAAGGAAATAAACAAGCATAAATTCTTTTTAAAAGGCTGGCTGGATTGAATCCTTCCAGCCTTTTTTGTTATGAATACGTACCGCAATTAATAACTCCCCTCGTTCCTTTTAACTCATATTTCCGAGCGCACAGAACATTGTTCGGAACACCCCTTCTATTTGCCTGATTTTTGCAATTTTATATGCTTTAAACTCTATTTCCTTGGAAATGATTTTTCTTTGTTGCATTTTTGTGTCCGCTTATAAAGAAAGACGGAGGGATTAGACCCAACGAAGTCTTAGCAACCTGTGCTTACAAGGTGCTACATTCTACTTGAACAGCTTTGGTTGTTCTTGAAAGATAAGTTAATTCGATCCGATACCGGATTTCTGATTAGGCCTGTTACATCAAATTTTTCCGTATTTTTTATCAAATAGCATTGT
The DNA here is from genome assembly GCF_014200605.1 of Pedobacter cryoconitis. Classification (GTDB taxonomy): domain Bacteria; phylum Bacteroidota; class Bacteroidia; order Sphingobacteriales; family Sphingobacteriaceae; genus Pedobacter; species Pedobacter cryoconitis_B. Next base: position 241,347 of record NZ_JACHCE010000003.1, read on the forward strand.
AAAGCTATAATACGAAAAAATGGCTATCCACCATACAGATAAATGAGCATAAGAGAAGAGCTTGCAAAACGAATACTAATCATCGATGGCGCTATGGGCACCATGATCCAGCGCTATATCCTGACCGAAGAAGATTTCAGGGGAGAGCGGTTTGCGAACCACCCATGCGATGTGAAGGGTAATAATGACCTGTTAAATATTACACGCCCTGATATTATCAAGGCTATACATACCGAATATCTCAAAGCAGGTACCGATATTATTGAAACCAATACTTTTAGTACGCAGCGGATCTCGCTTGCGGATTATCAAATGGAAGAGCTCGATTATGAAATGAGCTTTGAAGGTGCTAAGATTGCTAAAGAGGCAGTCAATGAGTTCATGGCAGCAAATCCGGACCGGGTCTGTTTTGTTGCCGGAGCTGTAGGACCAACTAACCGTACTTTATCTATTTCTCCAGACGTTAATGATCCGGGATACAGAGCATTAACCTTTGATGAATTGGTTGATGCCTACTATGAGCAGGTCAGGGGTCTGATTGATGGCGGTTCTGATGTATTATTAATCGAGACTATTTTTGATACTTTAAATGCCAAAGCCGCAATTTTTTCAATCAAAAAATATGAAGAAGTTATTGGCCGCAAGATCGAAATTATGATTTCCGGAACTATTACAGATGCGTCAGGCAGAACCCTGTCCGGCCAGACTGTAGAGGCTTTTCTGAATTCAATTATTCATGCAAACCCTTTAAGTATCGGTTTTAACTGTGCCCTTGGCGCAAAAGATATGAGACCGCATATTGAAGAACTGGCTTCAAAGGCCCCATGTTATGTGTCCGCTTATCCAAATGCAGGATTACCAAATGAATTTGGTGCCTATGATGAAATGCCAAATGAAACAGCCTCAATGGTTGGAGATTTTATTCAAAATGGCTTTGTCAATATTGTGGGTGGTTGTTGTGGCACCACGCCAGAGCATATCGCAGCTATTGCTGCAAAAGCTAAAAATGTTACCCCAAGACAAATCCCGGAAATACCACGTTACCTGCGCTTAAGCGGATTAGAACCCGTTACCATCACACCCGACAGCATGTTTGTCAACATTGGTGAAAGAACCAATATCACGGGCTCTCCAAAATTCTCTAAATTAATTTTAAGCGGTGACTATGAAGCAGCACTGACCGTTGCCAGACAACAGGTTGAAGGTGGCGCACAGGTTATTGATGTGAACATGGATGAGGGGATGCTTGATTCTGAAGCTGCAATGACTAAATTTCTTAATCTTATTGCTTCAGAACCGGATATCTCTAAACTGCCAATCATGGTCGATTCCTCTAAATGGAGTGTCATTGAAAATGGCTTAAAATGTTTACAGGGAAAAGGGATTGTCAACTCGATCTCTTTAAAAGAAGGGGAAGATAAATTCCGTGAAAGTGCCCGTAAAATTATGAATTACGGTGCTGCTATCGTTGTGATGGCTTTCGATGAAAATGGCCAGGCAGATAACTTTGAACGCAGAAAAGAAATCTGTAAACGTTCTTATGATATCTTAGTAGATGAAATTGGTTTTCCGGCAGAGGATATCATTTTTGACCCTAACATCTTAACTGTTGCCACAGGACTGGAAGAACACAATAACTATGCGGTTGATTTTATCAATGCAGCACGCTGGATCAAAGAAAACCTGCCTTATGCAAAAGTAAGCGGAGGTGTATCCAATATCTCTTTCTCTTTCAGAGGAAATAATACCGTACGTGAAGCGATGCACTCTGCCTTTCTTTTCCATGCGATTAAAGCTGGCCTGGATATGGGAATTGTGAACGCCGGGATGCTCGAAGTATATGAAGCTATCCCTGCTGAGTTATTAGAACGTGTAGAAGACGTCTTACTGAATCGTCGGGAGGATGCCACAGAACGCCTGGTAGACTTTGCAGAAACGGTAAAATCTAAAGGAAAAGAATTAGTTAAAGACGAAGAGTGGAGAAAAGAATCAGTAGAATCACGTCTATCCCACTCTTTGGTGAAAGGAATTATTGAATACCTGGATGCCGACGTCGAAGAAGCAAGACAACAATATGACCGCCCTATCCACGTCATTGAAGGGCCGCTGATGGATGGGATGAATATTGTAGGTGATTTATTCGGAGCTGGAAAAATGTTCCTTCCGCAGGTTGTAAAATCTGCCCGGGTAATGAAAAAAGCGGTAGCTTATCTGCTCCCATTTATTGAACAGGAAAAACTGGACAATCCTGACGGCAATCAAAGTTCATCTGCCGGAAAAATTTTACTGGCCACTGTAAAAGGTGACGTACACGATATTGGTAAAAACATTGTAGGTGTAGTTTTAGCTTGTAATAACTTTGAAATCGTTGATTTAGGGGTGATGGTCCCTGCTCAGGAAATCATTAAAAAAGCAAAAGAAATCAATGCAGATATTATTGGTTTAAGTGGGCTGATCACTCCTTCGCTGGATGAGATGGTGCATTTTGCCAAAGAGATGGAAAGGGAAGGTTTTACTGTACCCCTGCTTATCGGTGGTGCAACAACTTCCAGAATTCACGCAGCTGTAAAAATAGCGCCAAATTATTCTGGTCCTGCTATTCACGTACTGGACGCTTCCAGAAGTGTGACTGTATGCAGTACACTGATGAACGAAGAAACCCGTGGCGATTATATTGACAATATCAGAAAGGAATATGATAAAGCGCGTGAAACGCATTTGAATAAACGTAACGATAAACGTTTTAAATCTATAGCGGAAGCGAGAACAGATAAATTTACTATAGATCCTGCACTGGTTGCTCCGGCGCCTAAATTTACAGGAACAAAGACATTTGAAGATTTCCCGTTAGAGACCCTTGTGCCTTATATTGACTGGACTCCTTTTTTCCATACCTGGGAATTAAGAGGCAGTTACCCTAAAATATTCAATGACAAATCTGTAGGTGACGAGGCAAAAAAACTATATGATGATGCCCGGGTCCTGCTGCAAAAGATTGTTGAGGAAAAATTATTAACTGCTAAGGCAGTAATCGGCTTCTGGCCTGCATATGCCAAAGGCGATGATATCGTATTAGAGGCCGATGGAAAACCTGTAACAATTCATACCCTGCGTCAGCAGGCAGAAAAAGTTGCCGGAGAACCTTATTATGCTTTATCTGATTTTGTAGCGACCAAAGAAGATGGCGTTCAGGATTATTTTGGCGGTTTTGCAGTAACAACTGGTATCGGCTGTGATGAAATGGTAGCCGAATTTGAGGCTAATTATGACGATTACAACAGTATTATGGTCAAAGCATTGGCAGACAGACTTGCTGAAGCCTTTGCAGAGCATTTACATGAACTGGTACGTAAAGAGTATTGGGGTTATGCAGCAGATGAACAACTGACCAATGAGGACCTGATTAAAGAAGAATACGCAGGTATCCGCCCCGCACCAGGTTACCCTGCCTGTCCGGACCATACAGAGAAAGAAACACTTTTTGACTTATTGGGAGCAGAACAAAAAATAGGGCTTCGTCTGACAGAAAGTTTTGCCATGTACCCTACTGCAGCTGTAAGCGGATTTTATTTCTCACATCCACAATCAAGATACTTTGGCCTTGGAAAAATAACCAAAGATCAGGTAGAAGAATATGCCATCAGAAAAAATATGTCACTTGAAGATACAGAAAGATGGCTTAGCCCGAATTTAGCTTATTAACTTCTAACAAAAACAAATGAAGATCACCGACCACATCACCAATGCCAAGGGTAAAACCTTGTTTTCTTTCGAGCTCCTGCCGCCGGTTAAAGGAAAAAGCATCACCGATATCTATGCTGCCATTGATCCTTTAATGGAGTTTAACCCACCCTTTATTGATGTGACCTATCATAGAGAGGACTATATTTATAAACAGCATGACAACGGCCTGCTGGAAAAAGTTTCTTACCGTAAACGCCCTGGAACTGTAGCGATCTGTGCTGCTATTATGAACAAATATAAGGTAGATGCTGTTCCTCATTTAATTTGTGGTGGCTTTACCAAAGAAGAAACCGAAAATGCACTGATTGACCTCCAGTTTTTAGGTATCGATAATGTTCTGGTATTACGCGGGGATGCCAGACATGCAGATTCCTCTTTTATTCCTACACCAGGCGGACATGCTTATGCGACTGATCTATTAGGCCAGGTTAATGATATGAATAACGGGAAATATCTGTTCGAAGATCACTCGGCTTTCCAGACAGACTTTTGTATTGGCGTAGCAGGCTATCCTGAAAAACATTTTGAAGCCCCAAATCTTAAAACCGACTTTAAATACCTGAAGCAAAAAGTGGATATGGGTGCCGAATTTATCGTTACACAAATGTTTTTCGATAACTCTAAATATTGTGATTTTGTTGCCCAATGCAGAGCAAATGGGATAAATGTCCCCATTATTCCCGGACTTAAACCCCTTACTTCTTCTAAACAACTGATCAGCTTGCCAAAAATTTTCCATATCGATCTGCCCGAAGATCTGACAGAAGCGGTACAGGAATGTAAAAATGAGAAAGAAGTAAAAGAGGTAGGAATAGAGTGGATGATACAGCAGTGCAAAGAGTTAATCAAAGTTGGCGCTCCGGTTCTTCATTTTTATACGATGAGTAATCCTGAACCTACTCAACGAATTGCACGCGCAGTTTTCTAATCTGATAGTCAGATTACACACCTGAAGAATATTTGGCAGATTCTTTGTATATTTCGTTCTCTACAAAGAACGATATGAGAAGGACGACATTGATGGTACTTACAGTTATTGGCACTTTAACTTCCTGTAATGCTTTAAAGAATACAGTAGAAGCAAGTTCAGATTTATCAAAGCTTGGAGGAACCTGGGAATTGAATTATATTTCGGGACCAAGAATTGCTTTCAACGGCTTATACCCCGGTCAGAAACCAACCTTAGTTTTTGACCTTGCAGATAAGAAAGTAAGCGGGAACAGCAGTTGTAATTCCTTTTCAGGGAAATTGAATGCAGATGATACCTCTATCAATTTCAATCAGCCTATGGCAGTCACTAAAATGGCCTGCCCGGGTGAAGGAGAAGCCGTCTTCTTTGAGACACTCAAAAAAGTAAATAAATACTCCGTGAAAGGAGATACGATACTGAATTTTATGATGGGTGATATTGCCATCATGAGGTTCAAAAAAATTAAATAAGAAAAAGCCTGTTTAAATCAATTAAACAGGCTTTTATTTGAAAAGACAAACGCTTAGTTTGACGTTAGTAAAAATGTCTTAAAAGCAGCAAAGTCAGCCTGCATAGCTGTAGCTGTTTTCTCTTTCTTTTTCAGTTCATTCACCTGCTCAGGAATTCTGATCTGTGCAGCAAGTTCCGCATCAAAGATATCAGGGAACTTACATGGATGCGCAGTAGACAGGAATACAAAAGTATCCTCAGCAGAGAAATGCTGTTGCTGATATTCCTGTACCGCTAACCAGGCAATAGCTGTATGCGGACAGGCCACATAGTTAAATTTCTGAAAAATATCCGCAATAGCCTGAACAGTCTGTTTATCTGTATAACGATAACTTTTAACGAGCTCTTTGACTTGTTCTCTTTGATCGTTAAACAAAGCCATAATTCTTACCCAGTTGCTTGGTGCGCCCACATCCATTGCATTTGCATAAGTCTGTACAGAAGGTCTTGTCTGGTAAACACCGGTCTCCAAAAAGCGTGGAACAGTATCATTTGCATTCGTAGCTGCTATAAACTGTTTTACTGGCAGCCCCATTCTATAAGCTAATAAACCAGCACCAATATTACCGAAGTTTCCACTTGGCACTGAAAACACAACCTCTCTTTTTCCTGCTCTGAATAATTGGGCAATTGCATTAAAATAATAGAAAGTTTGTGGAATAAGTCTTGCAATATTAATTGAGTTCGCAGAAGTAAGCCTCATTTTGCTATTCAGCTCCTCATCGGCAAAGGCCTGTTTCACCAGATGCTGACAATCATCAAAAGTACCATCAATCTCTATGGCACGGATATTATGCCCATTACTGCATAATTGCAGTTCCTGAATTTCACTTACTTTTCCTTTAGGATATAAAATGGTTACCCTGGTATTTGGCACACCTAAGAAGCCCAGCGCTACTGCTCCTCCTGTATCTCCGGAAGTAGCCACCAGCACATCAAGCAATTGCTCATTGTCTTTTAGAAAATAAGCCATAATCCTGCTCATAAATCTTGCTCCGAAATCTTTAAATGCTAAAGAAGGGCCATGAAACAATTCAAGCACGTAGGTCTTTTCATTTAATTGATGCAAGGGTGCTTCAAAATTAATGGCGTCATCGATTATAGCTTTGAGATCAGCTGCAGGAATATCATCCTGTAAAAGTGCAGAGGCTACTTTATAAGCAATTTCAGGTAGTGTATACTGATCCAGGTGCTGAATAAAATCCTGATCAAGCACAGGAATCTCTACAGGCATATAAAGGCCTTTGTCCTGTGGCATACTATTGAAAACAGCTGTTTGGAAATCTATTTTCAGGTCGTGGTTATTCGTACTGTATAATTTCATGTTTGTGTTTTTTAATCTAGTATAACCGGCCCCTTTTTATTAACCGGAGATACAAATGAAAGACTGTTAATCTGAATAGATTTCAATTGTTTTTGCAGTGCAACGGTGATCCGTCCTGCAGTATCCTGATCTTTAGTCAGTGCAAATACAGAGGGCCCTGAACCGGAGATCCCAAAACTAATCGCTCCCAGCTCCATTGCAATACTTCTCATTTTATAAAAATCAGGAATTAAAATAGATCTTGTAGGCTCTACCAATACGTCAACCATACTCCTGCCAATCAAATCATAATCATTCGTAAACAGACCGGTGACCAGGCCTGCTACATTTCCCCATTGTTTAACCGCATCTTTCAGAAAAACTTTAGAACGGATCATTTGCCGCGCATCTTTAGTCGGTACATCCACTTCAGGATAAACAATAGCTGCGCACATATCCTGTGGAAAAGGAAGACTGATGACGTCCAGAGGTTCATAACTTCTAACCAACACAAAACCACCCAGTAAAGCAGGTGCAACATTATCTGCATGCCCGTAACCGCAAGCCAGTTCCTCTCCTTTCATGGCAAAAGGCACCAGTTCTTTATTGCTCAGCTGGTTATCAAATAAAGTATTAATGGCAAACAGACCAGCCACAGTACTTGCCGAACTTGAACCTAAACCACTCCCGATAGGCATTTTTTTATGCAGTTCAATATCAATTCCTATATCAGTACGGCCAATATGTTTCAGGTAATCCTGTACACTGGCACTTACTGTATTTTTTGCCGGATTAAGCGGCAACCGGCCATCATCGCCAGTAATTTTAGAAATAAGCACACCTGGTTTATCAGTAACCCGCATGATGACTTCATCACCAGGGGCATTCACTGCAAAACCCAAAACATCAAATCCGCAAACTACATTCGCTACAGTTGCCGGAGCAAAAACTTTTACTGACTCTCTCATTTCTTACCTACATTTATAATATCCGCAAATACACCAGCAGCAGTTACCTCAGCACCGGCACCAGGCCCTTTAATCACTAAAGGACGATCTTTATACCTGTCAGTCGTAAAAGAAATAATATTATCACTACCCGAAAGCATATAGAAAGGATGAGTCTCATCAACCATCTGAAGATTGATTTTAACCTTTCCTTCTTCCAGTCTTCCGATATATCTCAACACCTTATTACCTGCAGCAGCCTGGTTCTTTAAATCCTCAAAATAAGCTGTTTTTTTTTCAAGTTCCTGATAAAAATCAGCTACGCTGGTCGCAGCCATACAAGCTGGCGGCAGCATACTTTCCAACTCTACATCTGCTTCTTCCAGTGGGTAACCTGCATCTCTGGCCAGGATCAGCATTTTACGCATAAAGTCTTTTCCATTTAAGTCATCACGGGGATCAGGTTCTGTATATCCCTTTTCCTGTGCCTCCTTTACAATTTCGTGGAAGAGTACCTCATTTTTAAAGTTATTAAAGATAAAAGAGATCGTCCCTGACAAAATAGCTTCAATACTGAAAATATTATCTCCGCTCAGCATCAAATCTTTAAGTGTACGGATGATGGGCAGGCCAGCCCCTACATTCGTTTCATAATGAAAATCTACCCCATATTTACGTGCTGCTGTTTTAAAAGCATCATATTGCGCATATTCTGCAGAATTACCAATCTTATTACAAGTAACCAGCGAAATACTCGATTCCAATATTTCCTGATAATAATTCACCGGATTAACGCTTGCAGTATTGTCCACAAAGACACAATTAGGCAGGTTCATTGCTTTCATCTGCTTCACAAATGAAGCTAAATCTGCTTTTTCAGCATTGTTATTTAGTTCATTTTCCCAGTCAGCAAGATCCAGTGCAGTTTTACTTACATACATCTGTCTTGAATTACTGATTCCCATCACCTTTACTTCCAGGTCATTATTTTGAGCAAGAAGCGGGCTTTGCACCAGTAACTGACGGAATAAAGTTTTACCAATATTTCCTGTACCCAGACAAAATACATGAAGTGTTTTTTTCAGATCTTCAAAAAAGGCATCGTGTACTGCATTTACAGCTTTTGATAAATCTGTTTTTGATAGAATAACTGATATATTGTATTCTGAAGACCCCTGTGCAATAGCACGGACATTGACACCGTTTCTGCCTAATGCATGAAACAATTTTCCAGACATCCCTGGTGTATGTTTCATATTTTCCCCTACAATTGCCAGTACAGCTAATCCATTCTCTACTTCCGGATACTCCAGTTTTTTAGCCTGCAGTTCCAGTTCAAATTCTTTATTGATAATCGCTAATGCACTTAATGCATCTGCGGGTTTAACAGCAAAAGTGATACTATGTTCAGATGAAGACTGGGTGATCAATACGACATTGATCTGCTCGCGCGATAAAAGAGAAAACAATCTGCCGCTAAAACCAGCTTTCCCAACCATTCCACTTCCCGACAAATTCAATATACTGATCTCATTGATAGATGAAATCCCTTTGATCGGTAATGTTGAAGTATTTACGCCATGGCGGATATAAGTGCCTTTGAAATCTTTATTAAAGGTATTTTTAATAACAATAGGAATCTTTTTAAGAAAGGCCGGTGTCATTGTAGGCGGATAAATAACTTTCGCCCCAAAATAAGATAACTCCATAGCTTCCGTATAACTTAGCTCAGGTAAAGAAAATGCTTTCTCTACCATTCTTGGATCAGCGGTAAGCATTCCATCTACATCAGTCCAGATTTCAATTTCATTTGCATTTAATGCCGCGCCCCATATTGCAGCTGTAAAGTCACTGCCACCGCGCCCCAAAGTTGTGGTTCTTCCTTCGGTATTGCTGGCTATGAATCCAGTTACAAACAATAGTTTATCTCTATTTGCCCCATAAAAATCCTGAATAAGTAATTCTGTTAAAGGTGTATTTACTTTGGCCTGTCCAAAATTACTATCAGTTTTAATTAACTCGGCCCCATCTACACAAAGCGCATTTGGAAAATCCTGCTTTGCAATATGACTAATCATAAAAGCAGAACAGCGCTCTCCAAAACTCAGGATCAGATCTCTGGTTTGAGCACTCAATTCCTTTAAATGATAAACCGATTGTAAAATATCTTCAAGTTCATTGAAGTATATTTTCAACCTGGTAAACACTGGATTTTGTGCAGAGGCAGGAAGCAGCGCTTTAATCACATCGAAGTGTTTTTCTTCGATTTCTTTGAGCTCTGCAGCATACTCTTCTGCTACCTGTGCTTTTTCTGCCATTGCCTGTAGCAGATTGGTTACCCCACTCATTGCTGAAAGTACAACTACCGGATAATCATCCTGTTCTCTTTCTTTGAGGATGCTGATCAGGGTTCGGATACCTGACGCAGATCCTACTGAAGTACCGCCGAATTTTAGAATGTTCATAGTTTTAATTGTTAATCTATTTTTGAATAGGTATTAAGTTTTTGGTTCAGGTATTAAAAAAAAAAGCGCCTTCCGGTTTAGAGGAAGGCGCTTTTTTATGGTTTTTATTTTTCTTATTATACCAATATACACCTGCCTCCGGCTTCCCCGGTGGTAGTAATAATAATGGATGTAAGTGTTGAATTATTTATCATATGTCTATAGCAATATTGCTTCGTTATCGCTACGCTATAAAGTAAAGTTATATTTTTCTAATAAACAAGGGAATAAGAAAAAAATTACTGATTTTTAGCACTTTACTTCTATACTGCTCTTATCAGGGCTTTGCACAAAGCCCTTTGTTTATATGGGGTCCTGGCTTGAATGGATCTGATTTTCAAAAGACAGCCATATTTCAGATTTGACAAATGGACTTCTCTTTGAGGCTCCTTTATCCCCTGCCGGAATGAAACTACCTATATACAAGCAGTAAAAACTATGCTAATTTCAGTTCTAACAATCATGGATAAGTTTTAATATCATCCAACTTATATTTCAAGTTAGATGACAACTTGTTAATTGCTAAATCTCATACTACAATGTCAGGCGCCTCTATATTAATACCAGGTAATTCCAGACCTTATCAGGGAGGAATCTTATTTTATACTAACCGCCCGGCAGCGGCAATAGAAGATGCAAATTTCACAGGTAAACTATCCATGTTAATTAAAAACGACGGTAATGTGGGTATTGGAACAGATGAACCTGGCATTTACCGGCTAGCTGTTAACGGAAAGATAAGGGCCAAAGAGATACAGGTAGATACAGAATGGCCTGATTTTGTATTTGAAGAAACCTATCCACTCAGAACACTTTCATCTGTTGAATTATACATTAAGAAAAATAAACATCTTCCAGAGATCCCCTCTGAAAAAGAAGTCAGAGAAAATGGCATTTCATTAGGTGAAATGAATGCCAAGCTATTGCAAAAAATTGAAGAACTGACACTTTATATGATCGAAATAAAAAAAGAAAATGTGATTTTAAAAAAAGAAGTAAAGGATATTAAATTGCCCATAAAAAAATAACGTATTCTGATTAATAATAATCCTTGTTGAGGATTATTATTAATCAGAATACGTTTTGCGGGTTAACTATAAGAAGCTTGCATATTTCCTTACCTTTGCCCTGTAAAATTATGCAAGGACTAATAATAAAATCAACAGGGAGCTGGTATTTGGTTCATGGGGAAGATGACCGTGATTATCAATGCAGGATTAAAGGAAAATTCCGGATCAAAGGAATTCAGACCACCAATCCTATTGCAGTTGGAGATCAGGTAGATTTTGAAATGGAACCAAATTCTGAAAATGGGGTCATTTATAAACTTCATCCCCGAAAGAACTATATCATCAGAAAATCAATTAACTTATCAAAACAGGCTCAGATTATTGCAGCCAATATAGATGAGGCCTTTCTGGTTGTCACACTCGCTTCACCACGTACCTCATTAGGTTTTATAGACCGGTTTTTAGTTACTGCAGAGGCTTATAGTATTCCTTCGGTCTTAATATTCAACAAACTGGATTTATACAATGAAGACGGTCTGGAAGTATTGGCAGAATATAAAAATATTTATGAACGCCTGGGTTATCCATGTTATGAAGTCTCTGCTACAGAAGGCACCAACATGCCTTTGATAGAAAGTTTATTAAAAGATAAAACGACGCTTTTTTCAGGTCATTCGGGGGTAGGAAAATCCAGTCTGATCAATGTCCTGTTACCAGACAGAAATATTAAAACCGGAGAAATATCTGAGGCGAGTGACAAAGGACAGCATACCACTACTTTTGCCGAAATGCATACATTACCTTTTGGCGGCTACCTGATCGATAGCCCGGGAATCAGAGAACTGGGTATTTATGATATTAAACCAGAAGAACTGGGACACTATTTCAGAGAGATGCGTGAGCTGATGCCTCAATGCAAATTTCACAACTGCCGTCACATTAATGAACCTAGCTGTGCTGTTTTAGATGCGGTTAAAAGCGGAGAAATAGAAAGCAGCCGTTACGAAAGTTACCTGAGCATGTATCATGGTAATGAAACCAGAGCATAAATATTCATGAGAGCAGTCATACAAAGAGTTACACAGGCAAGCTGCAAAGTAGATGGAGTGATAACCGGCGCCATCGAAAACGGATTACTGGTTTTACTGGGTATCGAAGATGCTGATGAAACAGAAGACATGGAATGGCTTGCAGCTAAAATATTCAACATCAGGATTTTTAGTGATGAGAACGGTTTAATGAATAAGTCTCTTGCAGATATTGATGGCAATATTTTACTGATCAGTCAGTTCACTTTATTTGCAGCGACTAAAAAAGGAAACAGACCGGGTTTTACCAGGGCTGCAAGACCAGATAAAGCCATTCCGCTTTATGAGGCTATGATCAAACAGCTCACCTTACATTTAAACAGACCTGTACAGACAGGTATATTTGGTGCAGATATGAAGATCAGTTTGGTGAATGATGGCCCGGTTACCCTGGTAATAGATACTAAAAACAAAGAATAGATGACCATACAGGAAGCACAAGACACCGTTGATCAGTGGATTAACACGACCGGAATCCGCTATTTTAATGAATTAACCAATACAGCCATTTTAATGGAAGAAGTAGGCGAGGTGGCCCGCATTATGTCCCGCAAATACGGAGAACAATCTTTCAAAAAAAGTGATGAGGCAGTAGATCTTGGTGATGAAATGGCTGATGTCCTATTTGTGCTGATCTGTCTGGCTAACCAAACAGGGATTAACCTGACTGAAGCAATGGAGAAAAACCTGGTTAAAAAGAGTATCAGAGATGCCGACAGGCATAAAAATAATGAGAAGTTAAAATAGCAATAGAGCCAGTAAAACTGGCTCTTATCTTTTTTATAACTGTGCTTTAATTTTCAGTGCAGCTTCCTGCAGTTCTTCCTGCGTAGGAGTTAGCTTCGCTTTGCTGAAGTTCATATCCCCTACTGCATTCATAGGAATCAGGTGGATATGTACATGTGGTACTTCCAGCCCGATAACAGCCATTCCTACTTTTACACATGGAAAAGCTTTCTTTAAAGCTACCGCTACAATCTTTGCAAATAAAGTAAGGCCGAAATAACTCTCTTCGTCCATATCAAATATATAATCAATTTCCTTTTTAGGGATTACCAGTACATGGCCCATAGTTAAAGGACTAACATCTAAAAATGCCAGAAACTCTGTCGTTTCTGCAACTACATGTGCGGGAATTTCTCCGGCTACGATCTTGGAAAATATACTTGACATATAAAATGATTATCTGGTGATTTCTAATATTTCAAATTCGATCTTTCCTGCCGGAACTTCGATCTCTGTTCTATCACCTACCGATTTACCCAGCAAGCCCTGAGCAATAGGAGATTTCACAGAAATTTTTCCGGTTTTAAGATCAGCTTCAGTTTCAGCAACCAGCTGATAGCTCATTGTTGCACCGTTTTTAAGATTCTTTATTTTAACGATCGATAAAGCAAGTACCTTAGTCAGGTCCAGTTTCGATTCATCAATTAATCTTGCAGATGCAAGTGTAGTTTTCAATTTAGATATTTTTGCTTCATGCAGACCTTGTGCTTCCTTAGCAGCATCATACTCCGCATTTTCAGATAGATCGCCTTTATCTCTTGCTTCAGCTATAGCTTTGGAGATCAATTGTCTCCCTGTAGTAGTTAAGTAATGTACCTCTTCCTTTAGCTTATCTAATCCTTCCTGAGTGTAATATGTTACCTCTGTCATAGCTTAATTTATTATTTGTAAAACCTTTAAAATACAAACAAGACTATATTGGCAATAAGCCCCTATAGTCTTGCTTCAATTAAAACGAAGATAACAGGCAATTCTTACAAAAGCAAATCTTTTGATTTGAATTGTTTGGAAAGGCCAGGGACTGCGTTTAAAATTCGGCCAATAAACTTGTTTACAGACGTAAAACAATTACTTTTGAGCGCCTGCCCGACAGGCGCCGGATCAATTATAAAAAAGATTATGCAAAAAAACATTTTCAGGATAGCTGCTTTATTTTTAATGGGAACCCTTACTGCTCAGGCCCAGGAACTGTATATGCCAAGAAATATCAAAACGGCATACGACAATGGTACACGTTCTCTGGATGGCAAACCAGGTAAGAATTACTGGCAAAACAAGGGAAAATATGATATGACCATCACGGTCACCCCAAATGACAAGCTCGTTAAAGGAACAGAAACAATCACCTATACCAATAATAGCCCTGACACACTCAAAAAAGTTACGATAAGATTTGTCAACAACATTCATAAGCCCGAAGCACCAAGAGCAGGTTATGTCAATAAAGACTTTTTAACCTCTGGTTTAGACATCAGTTTATTCACTGTAGATGGCCAGAGTTACCATGTTGACACCCGTGACTGGGGCACTACCGGAGACATTAAGCTGAATAACGCTTTAGCCCCTGGTAAATCTGCTTCATTTAAAATCAACTGGAGTTATCCCCTGTCAAAATTAAGCGGCAGAGAAGGTCAGATAGACAGTACCACCTTTTTTGTAGCTTATGCTTTCCCAAGGATTTCTGTTTATGATGATTATAACGGATGGGATAAAATCCCGCATATGGACAGAGTAGAATTCTACAACGATTTCAATGATTATCTGTTAACCGTTAAAGCGCCTAAAAACTATGTAGTATGGGCCACAGGCGATTTAAAGAACCCTGATGAAGTCCTACAGCCAAAGTTTGCTGAGAAGCTTAAAAAGTCTTATACAAGCGACGAAGTTGTTTCTATCGCAAATGCACAGGAAATGGCAAATGGTGAAGTAACCAGGCAAAACGAGTGGAATTCATGGAAATTTTCAGCAGATCATATTACTGATATCACTTTTGCGATGAGTAATCATTATTTATGGGATGCAGGTAGTGTAATTGTAGACAATAAAACTAAAAGAAGGACTAGTGTACAATCAGCCTACGATAGCAAAGCTGAAGATTTTTCACATGCAGCAGCATGGACCAGACTGGCTTTAGACTGGTTCTCTAATAACTGGCCGGGTGTTCCTTATCCATTTTCAAAAATGACGGCAGTACAGGGTTTTGCTGATATGGAATTTCCAATGATGGTCAATGACTCCAGTACACCAGATATGGAATTCAGTCAGTTTGTACTTAACCATGAAATTGCACATACTTATTTTCCTTTTTATATGGGGACTAACGAAACACGTTATGCACATATGGATGAAGGCTGGGCAACGACACTGGAATACCTGATTGGCCAGCATCAGCTTGGAAAAGAGAAAGCAGATCAGAATTACAAAAAATTCAGGGTAGAAAGATGGATTAAAGATCCTTCTACTGAAGAAGATCAGCCAATTATCACATTATCTACCCAGGTTTCTGGTGCTGGTTATGGCAATAATGCTTATGTTAAACCTTCTCTTGCCTATCTTGCTTTAAAGGATATGTTCGGGGATGAGTTATTTAAGAAATACCTGCATACTTATATGGACCGCTGGAATGGGAAACACCCTATTCCATGGGATTTCTTTAATACCATCAATGATGCTTCTAAACAAGACCTGAACTGGTTCTGGAATAACTGGTTTTTCAGTAATAACTATATAGACCTGGCTATAGATAAAGTAACTATCAAAGGATTGACTTATAGTGTTTCTATTAAAAACACTGGTGGTTTTGCCATTCCTTTCGATATCAAAGTTACCTATACCGATGGTACTTCACAGGTGATTCATGAAACCCCGCAGGTATGGAAGTTCAACCAGAAAGCGATTAACATTCAGTTCACTGCGAAGAAAACAGTTTCTTCCCTGGTTCTGGATGGCGGTATTTATATGGATGCTAAACCAGGCGATAACAGCTGGAACAAGTAAGTATATCAAAACCTTATTCAATAAAAAATGCCCACAAATTTGTCTGACTTTTTGGGGGCATTTTTTATATCAGGTCATTAAAGCTGCCCCAGTTTATCGGCAAGCACCTCAGAAATTTTCCTGTACGAATCAAAAGTCCAGCCACCTACATGCGGTGTCAGTATCACTTTAGGGGATTCTTTCAATTCCTCATACCAGGGTTGCTCAGCAAGGACCGGAAATTTTTCTGCTTCCAGTACATCCAGTCCGGCACCCAGTATCTTACCCGATCTGATCGCAGCAAGTATCGCTGTGGTATTGACAATTTCGCCTCTGGCTGTATTGATAAAGAAGATATTCTTTTTAAAATGGTATAAATATTCTTCATCCACCATCTGCCTTGTTTCAGCAGTCAGCGGAATATGCAAACTTAACACATCACTATGTTTAACAATTTCTTCCATACTGCATTCCTGAGCATAAGCATCAGAAAAACCCGTTTTATATTTATCATAAGCAAGCACCTTCACCTCAAAACCCGAAAGTTTCTTAGCCATGCTGCTTCCCATAAAACCGTAACCAATAATGCCGACAGTTTTGCCTTTCAGCTCCCATCCACGGTTTCCTTCCCGATCCCAGATACCATTTCTGATCTCAATATCCGCTTTACGGTGATTGTTGATTAAGGAAAGAAGCATTCCCATAGCATGTTCCCCTACTGCATCTCTGTTACCTTCGGGTGCATTCAGCAATTGAATATTTTTCTCTTTAGCATAAGCTTCATCAATATTATCCAGTCCTGCTCCTGCTCTGGCAACAAATTTAAGTCCTGGTGCTGCTGCCATCAGCTCCCTGTCTATCTTAAATTTGGTACGCACTGCAATACCATCATATCCTGAAATCACAGCCAGCGTCTCTGCTCTGGTGATTTTAGGCAGATCATCTACTTCGTAACCTAATTGCTCTGCCCTGCTTTTAAATACAGGGTGTAAATCATCAACAATTAATATTTTACCATTCATCTGTTTTATAATTATAACGCCAGCTTAGTGACCAGCTGCGTAAGGGTAATAAAATCTTCTACGCTCAGTTGCTCTGCTCTTTTCTCAAAATAGATGTTATCATCCATTTTAGCCTTAGGCAATACACCCGACAAAGCATTTCTTAATGTTTTTCTACGCTGATTAAATCCGGCTTTAACCACAGTCCAGAATAATTTCTCATCGCAATCTAAAGTCACCCTTTCGTTTCTGCTCAAACGGATTACACCCGAGTTTACTTTAGGCGGCGGATTAAAAGTCCCTGGCTTTACAGTGAATAAATAATCAATATTATAATAGGCCTGAATCAGCACACTTAAAATTCCATAATCTTTAGTTCCGCTTTTCGAAGCACAGCGTTCTGCAACCTCTTTTTGAAACATCCCCACCATCTCCACTACATTTTCTCTGTGTTCCAATACTTTAAATAAAATCTGAGAAGAAATATTATAAGGGAAGTTACCTATGATAGCGAATTTACCAGGAAACACCTTTTTCAGATCCATGGCCAAAAAATCTCCGTTAATCAGCCTTTCACCCATTTGCGGATACTTCTCATTTAAAAAATGATAAGATTCTACGTCAATATCGATCATGAAGGTTTCCAGGTGTTCCCTTTCCAGCAAAATATCTGAAAGAATCCCCATACCCGGTCCTACTTCAAGTACCTGGCGGTATTGGTCTGTATGGACAAGACCGTCTACAATTTTAGCTGCTATTTTTTTATCGGTCAAAAAATGTTGCCCTAAATGTTTTTTCGCCCTTACCAAACTCATATGATTGCTGTTATATTTTATTAACCTGAAGAAGCCTGAACTTCTAAAAGGTGCAAAATAACTAAAGTTTTACGAGTAAAGGTTAAATTTTAGAAATCAGGCCCTAAATACCGGCGGTATTTCTAACTCCTCTACCCTATATTATGTATTGATAAAGTTGATTATCTTTAAGATCATAAACCAACATCATGAGAAACATTGGTAAAATAGTGCTGCTGCTGATCTTATTTTCTTCTTGTAAATCCACACAGAAATTATTTGATAAAGGTGAATACAGCAAAGCCTATTATGCAGCAGTCAACGATCTTAAAAAAGACCCTTCCAATGCCATAGCTTTAGGAATACTCCCGGTTTCTTATAGAGAAGCTGCTGCCAGTTATGAACAGGATATTACAGCAGCACAAAATAGCAAAGGCAGAAAAGGAGAAATCCTTGATCAGATTTACACTGGCTATCAGGCATTGCAAAAAATGTACGATGCACTGATTGATGCCAAAATTCAAATCAATTCTTTCAGCCCTAAAGATTATAGTACAGAATTAAATGCAGCAGCAACCAATGCCGCCGCTGCAAATTACAACCGGGGTATTGCGCTATTGCAACCTCACCAGGATAAGCTCAGTGCGAGAAAGGCTTATGAAAGCTTCAAACTGGCGGATACCTATGTTCCCGGTTATAAAGACGTCATTGAAAAAAAACAACAGGCCTATAATGCTGCAATCATCAATGTAGCAGTGAACAGGGTGGATCAGCGTTTTGGCTATTATTCTATCAATGGAAATTTCTTAGAAAGTGATATACTGTGGAATCTCAATTCGATCGGAGATAGAAATTACTACAGGTTTTTCAGTATAGATTCCGGACAGCAAACTGATTTAAAAACAGACCAGTATATGGACATCAATCTCTATGATATATGGTTCAGTAACCTGTCAACAAATACTTATTCTTATAATGTTTCAAAGAAAATCCCCGTAAAAAGTAATAAAATGGCTGGCAGTGAAAGCACTAAAACAATTACAGCCACGGTCTATGTAACCAGACGCATCATTAATTCAAGAGCAGTACTGGACTATCGGATTACTGATGCCGTTTCACAAAAAATAATAGCCTCAAACCGCATTCCTGCACAGTATACCTGGGAAAGTCTCACTGGAAGATATACAGGTGACCCGGCCGCATTAAGCGGAAGGGACCTCGCAATCATCAACGGTACAGCCGGTAACAAACCGGGCTATGATGAGCTATACAGAGAGCTGACCCGGCAAATCATGACGCAGTTTAATTTTGCCATGAGGGATATTTATCGTTAAATTCTGTATTTTGCGCAAATTTTCATTTGAGCATGAGCAATAAAATCAAAATAGGAATCAGTATAGGTGATGTAAATGGCATTGGTTTAGAAGTTATTCTTAAAACATTAGCCAACAACAGTATTCTTGATTACTGCACCCCTATCGTTTATGGACATACAAAAGTAGCTTCTTACCATAGAAAAGCATTGGGTTTAGGAGATTTCAGTTTTAACGTCATCAATGACGCTGAGGCCGCTAATCCTAAAAAAGCAAATATGATCAATTGCTGGGAAGAGGATGTAAAAATTGAACTGGGTGTAGCCAACGAAACCGGTGGAAAATATGCCCTTTTATCCTTAGAAAGAGCAACAGAAGATCTGGTTAAAGGAAATATTGACGCTTTAGTTACTGCCCCTATTAATAAACATACCATTCAGTCAGAGAATTTTAAATTCCCCGGACATACAGAATATTTACAGGAACGCACCGGAAGTCCGGATGTACTCATGTTTTTACTCAGCGAGGATATTCGTGTAGGTGTAGTTACCGGACATATCCCTGTAGCGAAGGTATCAGAAAGCATTACTAAAGAAAGTATTGTTAAGAAACTGATCCTGATCAATAAAAGCTTAAAAAGAGATTTCTGGATTGAGAAACCAAAAATTGCCGTATTAGGATTAAATCCTCATGCCGGCGATAATGGTTTACTGGGAAGCGAAGAGCAGGATATTATTATGCCTGCTATCCAGGAAGCCTTTGATTCGGGTGTAATTTGTTTTGGTCCTTATCCGGCAGATGGATTTTTCGGCAAAGGTGCTTATAAACAATTCGATGCGGTATTAGCGATGTATCATGACCAGGGTTTAATTCCCTTCAAGACCATAGCTTTCGGAACCGGGGTTAATTTCACTGCCGGAATGAAATATGTACGCACTTCACCTGATCATGGCACAGGGTTCGATATCGCAGGAAAAGACCTGGCAGATCCGTCTTCTTTTATAGAGGCAGTTTTTGCAGCAACGCACATCGTAAAACACAGACGTGAGCAGGATGATCTGTTAAGCAACCAGTTAAGAAGCGGCGGAAAAATTATAGAAACTGCGGCAGATGTGAAGGACGATGCAAATTAACGACAATAATATTTCTAAAACATTTCAGAAATATCAAATTAATTCATACATTTGCGGGCTAAAATTTTGTTACAATTGAAACCTTTAAAACAATTTTCAATCCCGTTTACTGGCTTAAAAATTGGCAAGCATCAATTTGATTTTGAGATTGATAACAGCTTTTTTGACGCTTTTGAGTACTCTTTGGTAAAAAAAGGGGCGCTGAAAGTAACTGTGGAATTGGATAAACAGGAGACAATGCTGATTTTGAAAATCCGCATTGCCGGAACGATAAAACTTGATTGTGATAAATGTTTAGCTGAATTTGATGCCCCTCTGGATATTTCAGAGAGACAGATTGTTAAGTTCGCTGAAGATGATTTGGAAAGTGATGATTTAGAAATCATCGTTTTGAACAAAAAAGAAAGTAGTATCGATATTGCGGAGATTCTATATGAATTTATCACTGTATCGGTTCCCTATATAAAAATTTGTGAGCAGAACGGCAATGGTGCCAAATGCGACAAAGAGATGATTGAAAGACTGGAAAGTCTGGCTAATCCTTCTCAACAAGAAGAAAATACAACAGGTGCAGACCCACGCTGGGAAGCATTAAAAAAATTAAAATAATAATTAAATAAATCAGCAATGGCACATCCAAAACGTAAGATCTCTAAAAGTAGAAGAGATAAAAGAAGAACACACTATAAAGCGGTAGCTCCTTCTTTATCTACTTGTCAAACTACTGGTGCAATCCACACTCCTCACCATGCATACAATGTTGACGGTAATTTGTACTACAACGGTAAACTGGTTATTGAAAACACCTCTATAGGTTAATTTTCCTGAGAAATTGTTTGTGTTTTCAGCCTCATTAAGTTTAACTTAGGCGCTTGAAAAAAAGGCAATAATGCTTTACTCACAAACTGATTTTTTACTATGAAAATAGGTCTCGATATAATGGGCGGAGACTATGCTCCCAAAGCAAACGTTTTGGGAGCAATAGCTGCCCATGAATTATTAGCGCCAAATGAGCATTTAGTGCTAATCGGCGATACTCAGCAAATTAAGCCTTTGCTCGCTGAAAATGGGTTTAATCCCGATCACTTTGAATATGTTCATACCGAAGAGGTAATTGGTATGGGCGAACATCCCACAAGAGCAATTGCTCAAAAACCAAACTCAAGTATTTCTATTGGTTTCTCTATGTTAAAAAAAGGAGAGATCGACGCATTTGTTGGCGCAGGTAATTCTGGTGCGATGATGGTTGGTGCTGTTTTTAGTGTAAAAACGGTTCCTGGCATTATCAGACCTTGTCTGTGTACAATTGTTCCCAAACTTGATGGAGGAAGAGGTTTAATGCTTGATGTTGGCGCAAATGCCGACTGCAAGCCTGATACTTTACTCCAGTTCGGTGTTTTAGGTAGTTTATATGCTGAAAATGTGATGCAGATAAATAGTCCTAAAGTCGGCCTGATCAATATTGGCGAAGAAGATGAAAAAGGAAATATGTTAAGTCTGGCTACTTTTCCATTGATGAAAGATTGTAATCTTTTTAACTTTATTGGAAATATTGAGGGACGTGATTTATTCAATGAAAAAGCTGATGTAATTGTATGTGATGGGTTTACCGGAAACATTATGCTTAAATTAGCTGAATCGTTTTACATAATGACCATCAAAAAAGGACTTAAAGATGAGTTCTTTGACAGGTTTAATTATGAAAATTACGGTGGAAGTCCGGTTCTTGGAGTAAATGCACCTGTGATCATAGGTCATGGAATCTCCTCGCCTACCGCTGTAAAAAACATGATCTTTCAAGCGAGAGACATGATTACTACAGGTCTGGTTGGAAAAATACAAGATGCATTCAAATAAAATCTGACAACAAATGAGTAAAATTCACGCTGCAATTACTGCGGTTCAAGGTTATGTTCCTGATTATGTCCTTTCTAATAAAGAATTAGAAACGATAGTTGACACAACAGATGAATGGATCACTTCTCGAACGGGTATTAAAGAGCGAAGAATATTAAAAGGTGAAGGATTAGGTACCTCTGATATGGCAGTTCATGCGGTTAATGGACTGTTGAAAAAAAGAGGTATTACGGCAGAAGAGATCGATCTGATTATCTTCTGTACAACGACTCCCGACATGCCTTTCCCAGCCACTGCAAATATTTTAGCTGATAAAATCGGCGCAAAAAATGCATGGGGTTTTGATCTGCAGGCGGCCTGCTCCGGATTTATCTATGGGATTTCTACCGCTTCACAATTTATTGAATCTGGAAAACATCAGAAAGTACTGGTAGTTGGCGGCGACAAAATGTCGTCAATTATTGATTATACAGACAGGACAACCTGCATCATTTTTGGTGACGGATGTGGTGCGGTATTGCTGGAACCAAATGATGAGGGTAACGGGATCATTGATTCTGTCCTGAAATCGGACGGTGCCGGAAGACAATTTCTGCATCAGAAAGCTGGTGGATCTGTTAAACCAGCTTCGCATGAAACTATTGACCAGAGAGAACATTTTGTATATCAGGAAGGAAAAGCTGTTTTTAAATTTGCAGTCACCAACATGGCAGATGTAGCAGCCGAGATCATGGAACGTAATCAGCTAAGTGCTGATGATGTAACCTGGCTGGTTCCGCATCAGGCAAATAAAAGAATTATTGATGCTACGGCTTCAAGAATGGGGGTAGGATCTGAAAAAGTAATGATCAATATTGAGCGTTACGGTAATACCACCAACGGAACTATACCTTTATGCTTATGGGAATGGGAAGATAAACTTAAAAAAGGAGACAACATTATTCTGGCTGCTTTTGGAGGTGGATTTACCTGGGGATCAGTATACATAAAGTGGGCTTACTAAATTTTATACAAATAAAAATATTAACTTAGAGTCTTTAAAAGACCAATATCTTTTCAACAAAACACCAAAAAATGGATATAAAACAAATTCAGGAACTCATTAAATTTGTTTCTCGTTCGGGCGTCAATGAAGTTGCAATAGAACAAAAGGACTTCAAAATCACTATTAAAACTAACCAGACCCCAACAGTTATTACAACGACAGTTCCTGCACAGGCTGTGGCACCACAGGTGTTACCATCTGCTCCTGCTGTACAACCAGTAGCTGTAACGGCGAACAATAATGCTGCTGCAGAAGCTGATGACTCTAAATATATTACCATCAAATCTCCAATGATCGGAACTTTCTACCGTTCATCAAGCCCGGATAAACCTTCATTCGTGAATGTTGGTGACGAGGTTACTGCAGGTAAAGTTATCTGTATCATTGAGGCAATGAAGTTATTCAACGAAATTGAAAGTGAAGTTTCTGGAAGAATCGTTAAAGTATTGGTTGATAACTCATCACCAGTAGAATACGACCAACCATTATTTTTAGTAGAACCTATGTAATATTTGCTTCTGGCAAATTATCATCTTATCAATTATATGTTTAAAAAAATATTAATTGCCAACAGGGGCGAAATTGCCTTGCGTATTATTCGTACCTGTAAAGAAATGGGCATTAAAACTGTTGCAGTTTATTCAACTGCTGACAGAGAAAGTCTGCATGTTCGTTTCGCAGATGAAGCTGTTTGTATAGGCCCGCCTCCGAGTAAAGATTCTTACTTAAGTATTCCGAATATTATTTCTGCTGCTGAATTAACAAATGCAGATGCAATTCATCCTGGCTACGGCTTTTTGTCTGAGAATGCTAAGTTCTCTTCTGTTTGCAGAGACTATGGAATTAAGTTCATTGGTGCTACACCTGAGCAGATCAATTCTATGGGAGATAAGGCTTCCGCTAAAGAAACGATGAAATTGGCTGGTGTACCGACTATACCTGGTTCTCAGGGTTTGCTGGAAAGCGTTAAAGAAGGTATTGTATTAGCGAATGAAATCGGTTATCCGGTAATCCTGAAAGCAACTGCCGGTGGTGGTGGCCGTGGAATGCGTGTGGTATGGAAAGATGAAGAATTCGAGAATGCATGGGATAGCGCAAGACAGGAATCTGGTGCTGCTTTTGGAAATGACGGTTTATATTTAGAAAAATATATCGAAGATCCACGCCACATTGAAATCCAGATTATTGGTGATCAGTATGGTAAAGCCTGTCACCTTTCTGAGCGTGATTGTTCTATTCAGCGTCGTCACCAAAAATTAGTAGAAGAAGCTCCATCTCCTTTCATGACTCCGGAATTGAGAGAACGTATGGGTGAAGCTGCAATTAAAGGTGCTACTGCTGTCTCTTACGAAGGAGCAGGAACTATTGAATTCCTGGTTGACAAACACCGTAATTTCTATTTCATGGAAATGAATACCCGTATCCAGGTAGAGCACCCGGTTACAGAAGAGGTAATCAACTACGATTTAATCAAAGAACAAATTAAAGTAGCTTCAGGCGTTCCGATTTCTGGTAAAAACTATCTTCCGAATATGCATGCTATTGAATGCAGAATTAACGCGGAAGATCCTTTTAACAATTTCAGACCTTGTCCTGGAAAAATCACTAATTTCCATTCTCCGGGTGGACATGGGGTAAGGGTTGATACACATGTTTATGCAGGTTATCAGATTCCTTCTAACTATGATTCAATGATTGCTAAACTAATCTGTGTTGCACAAACACGTGAAGAAGCAATCAGTACCATGGAGCGTGCTTTAAGTGAATTTGTAATTGAAGGTGTAAAAACAACTATTCCTTTCCACTTGAAATTAATGAAAGATCCGAACTTCAGAGCAGGAAACTTCACTACTAAATTCATGGAAACATTTGTTTTTTCTGAATAAAGACATCTAATTATTATATTTAAAACGTAAATACCATTCTAATAAAATAGAATGGTATTTTTGTTTTACAAATAACGTACATGAGTGATAATAAAGCGCAGGACCTTATAGGGGCCATTAAGAATAAAGGAAAGAATCTGGAGTCTGAAATGTCTTTCTTTGACCATATTGATGTATTAAGAAAACACTTGCTCAGAGCATTGTTAGCCATTGTAATTTTTACAGGTTTAGCCTTCTGGTATTACGATTTCCTGTTTAACACGGTGATTATGGGCCCCAAGAGCCCGGATTTCTGGACCTACCGGATGATGTGCAAATTAGTTCAGATCTTCCCTTCACTGGGATCGGACTTCTGTATTACCGATATCAAGGGTAAAATTATCAATACTGAAATGGCCGGTCAGTTCACTTTACAGATCAATTCCTGTATTATGACCGGTATAGTTTTTGGGATTCCCTATATACTTTTTGAACTCTGGTTATTTATAAAACCTGCCCTTCATGAGAAAGAAAGAAAGGCTGCAAGGGGATTTGTCTTCTTTGCTTCTGTATTATTTCTGATAGGTGTCCTTTTCGGTTATTACATTATTTGTCCGTTATCGATTAACTTCCTGACCAATTTCTCAGTAAGTCCGATGATCGAAAATACTTTCACCATTGACTCTTATTTGTCATCTGTCTCGACTTTAACCATTGGAACAGGAATTATATTTGAATTACCTGTTGTCATCTATATCCTCTCTATATTCGGTATTATGACTCCTGCCTTTATGCGGGCAAGCCGGAGATATGCAATTGTAATTATCCTGATTATAGCTGCTGTAGTTACCCCTACTCCAGATATGATGACCATGCTTGTCGTTGCATTCCCGCTATTCATTTTATACGAATTGAGTATATTCATTTCTGCTAAAATTGAACGCAGAAAAAACAAAGAACTTTACGGTACAACAAAAGGTAATAACTCTTAATTACATGTCCACACAACTAAAAATTGCCATTGGTGCTGACCACGCTGGTTTTGCCTATAAAGAGTTATTACGTGACTATCTTACGGATTTTGAGGTACAGGATTTCGGAACCTATTCTTCAGCTTCTGTAGATTATCCTGATTTTGCACATCCTGTAGCTTCGGCTGTGGAAAATGGAGAATTCTCTTTTGGTATTCTGATTTGTGGAAGTGCTAACGGGATTGCGATCTCAGCAAATAAACACCAGGGTATCAGAGCTGCAATTTGCTGGGAGAATGAACTGGCTTCTTTATCAAGACAGCATAACAATGCGAATATCATCTGTATACCGGCAAGATTCGTATCAGAGAAACTCGCTAAAGAAATGGTAATAACATTTATAAACACAGCATTTGAAGGCGGCAGACATGCTTCACGTGTAGAGAAAATATCCTGTTAGTACCTAAAAAACGATCAGGAAACAATATCAATGGCCCGAAATCAAGAATTTCGGGCCATTGATATTTTCAGAATACCCGTAGGCTGTAACATAATAGTGACTCCTGAGAAAAGCACCGCCAGTTTATGAAAGGATATAGTTAATTTCTTATCTTGATAACCTCTAAAAAATACAGCATAAAATTAAATAATGAACAAACACATTTTAAGTACAAGCATGGCTTTATTGCTTTGCTTAGGTGCATGTGCACAAAGTCAGACTTCTGTTCAAAATAAGACAGCAGTTAAATTTAGCGCAAGCATTGATAAGACAAACGCTTATAAGCATTTATCTGTACTCGCATCTGATGAATACGAGGGCAGGGAAACTGGTAAAAAGGGTGCATGGATGGCAGCCGATTATATCAAAAACTACTTTAAAAGTATCGGCCTGAAAGGCCCTGTACAAGGGGACTATTTTCAGCCTATAGATATGGTAACCTATAAGCTTACCCAAACGGTTTTCACGATTGATGGCCAGGCTAAAGAGAGCAACAAAGATTTCGTAATCCCTGCGGCCAATGTATCGCTTCAGGGTTTTACATTCAATACAAAAGAGATTGTATTTGCTGGTTACGGGCTGGACTCAGAAGGTTATAATGATTATGCAGGTATTGATGTTACTGGTAAGGTTGTATTGATTTTTGCTTCCGGTAACCCGGGCAGAAAAGATGAAGCTGCCCCAACCGACCGTGCTGCAAGAAGAAAAGCAATGGCCTCTAAAAGAGAGAAAATACAATACCTTGCTAACCATAAAGCACTGGCAGTAATTCAGATAGACCCTTCACTGGATACACTCAATGAAGAAACAAAAGCTATGTATGCAGGTTCAGGGCAACTTTCGCTCAAAACTGCAGAGAACACGGCAAGGATGGCAAAAGTTAAAACTTTCCCAACCATTAATGTATCTACTGCTACTGCAAATGAACTTTTAAAAGCTGCAGGAACAACAGTTGAAGCTTTACAGCAAAAAATCAGTTCAACTGGTAAACCAGCTACCCAGGTCATCAATATTGCGGTATCAGGAAGCGCTCAGAAAGACGAAGTCAAAGTAAGGGCTGAAAATGTTTTAGGTTTTCTTGAAGGCTCCGATCCTGTCCTGAAAAAAGAAATTCTGGTAATCACTGGTCACTATGACCACATTGGCTTAACGCTTTCCGGTACTGATAAAGTGAACAATGGTGCTGACGATGATGGTTCAGGAACTACAGGGGTATTGTTAATTGCTGACGCTTTTGCTAAGGCTAAACAAGCAGGAAAAGGCCCTAAAAGAAGTATTCTGTTTATGACAGTTGTCGGAGAAGAAAAAGGGCTTTTAGGTTCTGAATGGTACTCTGAGCATCCCGTACTGCCATTGGAAAATACAATTACCAATTTAAATATTGATATGATTGGCCGTGTAGATAAAGAGCACGAAGACAAACAGGACTATATTTATATTATTGGTTCAGACATGCTGAGTTCAGATTTGAATGCTGCCGGAATCAATGCAAATGAGCAGTATATCAAAATGAACCTGGATATGAAGTACAATAACCGTACAGATCCAAATCAATTCTACTATCGTTCAGATCATTATAACTTCGCTAAACATGGTATCCCGGTCATCTTTTATTTCAATGGTGTCCACGAAGATTACCACCAGCCAGGAGATGAAGTGAGCAAGATCAATTTCGATTTACTGGCCAGACGTGCGCAGCTTGTCTATTATACCGCATGGGATTTAGCCAATAGGCCTAAACGACCTGTGGTTGATAAAAACGAAGATGGCACTCCAAAAAAATAATTCTGAAAACCTGCATAACCTGCAGGTTTTTTCGTTTAACTGCCAGAGTATGTTATAAAATTATAATCTTAATATAAACAGACTCTAACTCTAATTATTATATTTGAACATGACGAAGATTGCTGAGGAGTTTTTGGTAAAGGCAGATGAGAAGGCATTTGATGTAGATCATCGTAACACAATCAACCACAACATTGGAAAATACAATGATGCGGTTGGAAGAGGTTTAACGAGGTTTGAGAATTTAGAAAATTCCAAGAAGAGGGCGCATGTCATCAAGTGGAGGGTAATGGAAAACCTGGACAAATTCTTACCGGAATTTGAGGCCAATTTCCAGCGCCGTGGTGGAAAGGTAATCTGGGCAAATGACGCAGAAGAAGCACAAAAAGAGATATTAAATATAATTAAAAGAAGTGGTGGAAAATCGGTTATTAAATCGAAATCCATGACTACCGAAGAAATTCATCTGAATGAGTTTCTTGAAAAAAATGAGATCAGCTCTTTAGAAAGTGATCTGGGCGAATTTATCGTTCAATTGCTGGGCCAGGCCCCCTATCATATCGTTACCCCTGCCATGCACCTCACTAAAGAGGATATTGCTAAGCTTTTTCACGAAAAGTTTGGGACCCCCATAGATTATACCCCAGAGCAGCTTACACAGAAAGCCAGAGAACTTTTAAGAGAGAAGTATCTGACTGCTGACATAGGGATCACTGGTGGAAATTTTCTGATCGCAGATACAGGAAGTATTGCATTAACTGAAAACGAAGGAAATGCCAGATTAAGCACAACCTTCCCTAAAATCCATATTGCTATTGTTGGGATTGAGAAAATCATTCCTTCTATGGCAGACCTAGATCTTTTCTGGCCATTATTATCAAGCCATGGAACAGGTCAGAATTTAACTGTATACAATACAATTTTAAGCGGGCCAAGAAAACCAAATGAAACAGATGGTCCCGAAGAAATGTACGTCATCCTGCTGGATAATGGCCGTACTAACCTGCTGGCACAAAAAGATCAGCGTCAGGGCTTATATTGTATCCGTTGCGGGGCCTGTCTGAATGCCTGCCCCGTTTATAAAAACATAGGCGGTCACACTTATAATACCACCTATAGCGGCCCTATTGGTTCTATCATCACCCCGCATCTGCAGGGAATGAAAGAATTCAAACATCTGAGTTATGCTTCAAGCCTTTGCGGCAAATGTTCTGAGGTATGCCCTGTAAAGATTGATATTCATAAGATGCTGCTGCTTAACAGAAGAGACGCAGCAGAACAACATCAAAATACTAAAGCCGAAGATATAGGCTGGAAGATCTGGAATTCTGGCATGTCTAAAAGATCCAAAATGGACATGTTCGGAGGGAAAATCAAAAACTTCCTGATGAAGTTCCTCTTTAAGAAAATGTGGGGCAAGTATCGCGTTATGCCCGAAGTTGCACCGAAATCCTTCGCCAAACAATGGGAGGAAAATTCTAAAGCTAAACCTCAAACCTAACTGATATGCATTTTGACCGCAAAGAAAAAGACGATGGGACCTTATTATCACTTTATAAGCGTCTCCTTTATCCCAGAATGGTCGAAGAAAAAATGCTTATCCTGCTCAGGCAGGGCCGTATAGGAAAATGGTTTTCGGGCATTGGTCAGGAAGCCATTGCTGTAGGCGCTGCCTTAGCAATGAAACCCGAAGAGTATATCCTGCCCATGCATAGAAATCTGGGTGTTTTTACGACCAGGGATATCCCTTTGCGCAATTTAATGGCGCAGTGGCAGGGAAAAACTACAGGTTTTACCAAAGGCAGGGACAGATCTTTTCACTTCGGTACACAAGCTCATAAAATTATAGGGATGATCTCTCACCTTGGTCCGCAAATGGCCCTGGCAGATGGAATTGCTCTGGCAGATCTGATTGCTGGCAGAGAACAGGCTACCCTTGTTTTTACAGGTGAAGGTGCAACCAGCGAAGGTGATTTCCATGAAGCAATCAATGTGGCTTCGGTATGGGACTTACCAGTCATTTTTCTGATTGAGAATAATGGCTACGGGCTCTCTACTCCTGTGAATGAACAATACAACTGCGAACATCTGGTTGACAGGGCTGTTGGTTATGGAATTGAGGGCATTCAGATCGATGGAAACAATGTCTTAGAGGTTTTCGATACGATTACTGAAATTACAGCAAACATCCGTAAAAACCCAAGACCTGTTCTACTGGAATGTATGACTTTCAGAATGAGAGGTCATGAAGAAGCCTCAGGCACAAAATATGTTCCCCCTCATCTGTTTGAAGAGTGGTCTGTTAAAGATCCGGTGAAGACATTTGAGCACTATCTATTTGAGCAGAATATACTGAATGATAATCTCTTACAAGAAATAACAGCTGAATTTAAGATCATACTGGATCAAGAAATTGAGCAGGCCTTTACTGATGAAGATCCACAGTCTTCTGTAATAACAGAAATGGCAGATATGTATTATCCATATGTACAGCAAGTAGTTTTGCCAACTGAGCCAGCTGCTGAAATACGTTATCTTGATGCGATCAGTGATGGTTTAAGAATTGGCATGCAGCAGCATCCCAATCTGGTCATGATGGGTCAGGATATTGCCGCATACGGAGGTGCATTTAAAATCACCGCAGGTTTTACAGAAGAATTTGGTAAGGCCAGGGTGCGCAATACACCCATTTGTGAATCTGCAATTGTAGGTGCCGGACTCGGCTTATCTATCAATGGCTATAAGGCTGTGGTAGAAATGCAATTTGCAGATTTTGTGACCTGCGGATTTAATCAGATCATTAATAACCTGGCTAAGACACATTACCGCTGGGGTGAGAAGGCAGATGTAGTTATCAGAATGCCCACAGGTGCAGGAACTGGTGCAGGTCCATTTCACTCGCAGAGCAACGAAGCCTGGTTTACCAAGACACCTGGTCTTAAAATA
Source organism: Pedobacter cryoconitis (assembly GCF_014200605.1). GTDB lineage: Bacteria > Bacteroidota > Bacteroidia > Sphingobacteriales > Sphingobacteriaceae > Pedobacter > Pedobacter cryoconitis_B. The sequence goes on from NZ_JACHCE010000003.1 coordinate 272,394, forward strand.
GTTTACCCGGCTTTCCCTTATGATGCTAAGGGGCTTTTAATAGCTGCTATTGAAGACCCTAATCCGGTTATTTATTTTGAACATAAATATTTATACAGAAGTTTAACAGGAATGGTTCCTGCTGGTCATTATACCCTGGAAATCGGAAAAGCCAATTGGTTAAAGAAAGGCGATCAGTTCACTATTATCACCTATGGACTGGGTGTACACTGGTCTTTAGCTTATCTGGATGATCATCCCGAATTATCAATCAGCCTGATAGATCTTTACAGTTTACAGCCCTGGGATAAAGAAACCGTTGCTGCCGCAGTAAAAGCCACCGGAAAAGTCATTATTCTCCATGAGGATACATTAAGCAGTGGTTTTGGTGCCGAAATAGCCGCATGGATAGCTGAACATTGTTTTACAGATCTGGATGCCCCAATCATGCGCTGTGCAAGTATAGACACAGCAATTCCAATGAGTAAAGTACTGGAAGATCAGTTTTTAGCCAAAAGCCGTTTGCATGAAACCGTGCAAAAACTCCTGGCCTGGTAAACCCTTGGCACGATAATGGCCTGCTTATAGCGATACTACAATTAACCGGAGCTATGAGAACCATCTTTTTACTATATATAGGGATTTTACTGTTTATACTTCCGGGTTGCCAGTATTTTAAGTCTACACATCCTCAGGCTGGTTTACCAGATGAGGCAACGACCGGTATGACGGACAAATCGATACTCAATTTTGCCGCGGCAATTGACAGGAACATTAACGATTATAAAAAGCAATATAGCCTTATTTATCAATCCGGTGATCTTTCCGTGTACGCAGAAAAGTACAGCGCACATAATGACGGGTTGTTATATAAAACCTATACCGCTAATGGCACCATCAGTAACACAGTAAAAAGTTATTATTTTAAGAATGACAGCCTGATTCTTGTGAAGGAACGGATTAAACTCATGAACGAAGAAGGGAGTGTTTTTAAGGATATCCGTACCTATATACGGAACAATGTTACTTTCAAAATAGACAGCCGTACAGCCAGCACAGCTGATGCGCTGCGTACCCTGCCCTATTTACTGGTGCAGGTGGCTGACAACAAGTATCCTGAAGAGAATTATCCCTCGGATATTAAAGGGATAAACGATGCTATCAATGGGACTGATAAATTTGATATGGTATTTGACAATATCTCCACCTATCCTGATGCGCTTTATATTATGCTTAAAAGTAAGAAACAGCCTAATTACAGGTCCAGCATTCTGGTGAAAAACAAAGACACCTATATTGACAGCTTATTGAATTTCCCCTCATTATTTAAAGACGGGAAGTTAAAATTGAAATGGAAAATAGAGGATAATCTGACTATCTATGTACCTGTGGCTGATACAATGACTTCGGCAAGCGGGCTGAATAAGTAAATGTTTCCGTTATCAAGACATTCGCATCTGAAACGTTTCCTCAGCTGTTCTCCCTTTTTAAATCTCCGCCCATCCTTAATGGTAAATATAGTGTGCTTAGGCAATTCTTCGAGACGGGAATGATCCATAACGCCATCATATTTTTTAAGCGCCCTGGATAGCTTTAAATCAGTGCAGCTTGATGCCGAAGGATTACTCAGATAAGTACTAATGGCCTGTTGCAGATCATCAGGAAAAATCTGCTGATCCAGAAAAGGAGTCATCATTCTTTTAAAATTATGCTTCCATTCTCCGCCATGCGGCCTGACCTTATTTTTATGGTCATTCCAGGTAAGCAGATGTGCAAATTCATGCACTGTGGTTACCAGAAAGGCATATCGGTTTAAATTATTATTAACCGATATCTTATGTCCCAATTCTTTAAACGGGTGTCTGTAGTCTCCTAATTTAGTTGCCCTGCTTTTGGATATCTTAAATTCACATTGAAAATAGTCAATCCATTTAGCTATTACCGGGGCCGCCTCAGGGGGCATATACTGTGCTAAAACATCAACTTTTTCCACAGTACTAAGATAAAGAAATTACTTTAGAAACTGGTAAGCTATTAAACTGGCTACGTAGGCCATAGCTGTCATATACACCATTTGTATAGCAGGCCATTTCCATGATTTTGTCTCTCTGTAAACGACGGCAACCGTACTCATGCATTGCATGGCAAAAGCATAAAATAGCATCAGTGCAAATCCCGTGGCAAAAGTAAATACCGGCAATCCTGTTTCAGGATTTTTAGCTTCCCGCATTTTATCCCTGATAGTTCCTGTATTCTCTTCACCGTTGTCGACACTATAAATTGTAGCCATCGTACCGACAAATGCTTCTCTGGCTGCAAATGAGGTAATCAGTGCAATTCCAATCTTCCAGTCAAAACCTAAAGGTTTAATTACCGGTTCAATTGTTCTTCCTAAAATACCTGCATAAGAGTTTTCCAGTCTTTCGGCCGATTTATCTCTTTCTAAAGTACTGATCTGAACACTATCTTTTTGCAGTTCAATCTGCGCATATTTCTTTTCTATTTTCTCGAAGCGTGATGGCGGACCATAAGCAGACATTACCCATAAAACAATGGAAATAGCTATAATCACCTTACCGGCTTCAAATACAAAAGTCTTAGACTTTTCGTACATGGTGAATATTACATTACCCCAGCGCGGCATCCTGTAAACGGGCAGCTCCATAATAAAGTAAGACTTCTCTGTAGCCTTGATGATAAATTTCATAACAAAAGCAACAAGCACCGCGGCTACAATACTAATCAGGTACATTCCCATTAATGCCAATGCCTGCAGGCTGATAAAGCCTAATAGTTTCGTATCCGGAATAATCAGAGAGATCAGTAGCGTATAAACCGGAAGTCTTGCAGAGCAGCTCACTAAAGGAGAAACCATGATGGTAATGATCCTGTCTTTCCAGTTTTCAATCGTCCGTGCACTCATAATAGAAGGTACTGCACAGGCAAAACTGCCTATCATAGGTACAACCGATTTCCCGCTCATTCCAAACTTACGCATGATCTTATCCATCATAAAGGTTACCCTGGCCATATAACCTGTATCCTCCAGAATGGAGATCATTGCAAATAAAATAGCTATCTGAGGGATAAACACAACAATTCCACCCAGTCCGGCAACGACACCATCCAGCAGCAGATTGGTTAATATCCCATCCGGAAGATAGGCATGTCCTGTTTTAGCAATCCAGCCGAAAAGACCTTCGATAAGTCCCATTGGATAAGCGGACCACGAAAAGATAGCGTTAAAAATAAAGAACAGGATAAAAATGAAAATAAGGAATCCCCAGAATCGGTTAGTCAATACGGAATCGATCTTATCACTGAATGCAAATTTCTTTACTGCACCGGTATCTTCAATAACACCGGATAGTACTGTACTTAAATATCTGTAACGGGCAATTGTTTCGGCTGCCTGTAATTTTGAAGAGTCGAAATGGTGTATTTTTTTGATCTGCTCAAAAGCCGTATGCTGTTCAGCAGTGTAAGCTTCCAGATATTCATGCTGATGCAGGACCTGCAATGCGAAGTAATCATTTTCGGTAGCCAGTATAGCTTTAGCTTCATTGATAGGAGCCGCAGCGAGCACATTAACGTCAGTGCCATCAACCTGTGTAGGTATACTTGTGGTATTGGCAATTGCTTTTTTCAGCTCTTCTAATCCTGTTTTACTTCTTGCTGAGATGGCTACAACCTGTATGCCCAGACGTGAAGAAAGTTCATCAATATTGATATTGATTCCTTCTTTGTTGGCCATATCTGTCATATTCAGTGCTAATATGACTGGAATATTGAGGTCAGCAACCTGTGAGTACAGTAATAGATTTCTGCGAAGGTTGGTTGCATCAGCAACCAGTACAACCAGATCGGGATGGCTTGAATTATTTTTGTCAGCAAGTACCTGAAAGACGATACTTTCATCTTTACTTTTTGGATATAAACTGTAGGTTCCTGGTAAATCGATGATTTCACCTTGCTGTGTGGCAGAAAGTTTACAGAAACCAATTTTTTTATCAACGGTAATTCCGGGAAAGTTTCCAATTTTCTGGTTTAACCCGGTTAATAAGTTAAATAAGGTTGATTTTCCAGTATTTGGATTACCAACTAAAGCAATTTTTAATGTAGTAGCCAAGATAGATCTAAGAAATTATAATAACAGAAGCTTCGTTTTTACGTAAACACAATTGGTACCCTGCAACACGTATCGCGATAGGATCTCCTAGTGGTGCAAAACGTTCAACCTCCACAACTTCTCCAGGTAAACAACCCATTTCCATTAATTTTACTGACATTTCTAAGTCTGTAAAAGCTACAATAGTGCCACGTTCTCCTGGATTTAACTGCGAAAGGTTCATATCTTTAATTATCGCACTAAGGTATCCTTTATCAATAATAAATCCAAATAAAGCCCCTCGTTGTGACACCATTAATACATAAAATAAAAAGAGACTTATGTTCAGGCGGGCATTACTTTGCCTGAAGGGGCAAAAGAACGCTAGGCCTTCACATTAAGTCTCTTTTTATTTTATCCAATCCTAACTGGAGTTGGTGTACATAGCGAGGGGCTTGACATTGTGGTTAATTATGGACTGCAGTTTTTGGTGGTTGGCGCGTTATATGATAACTTTTTTTCCTGGACAGCACCTTAGATTGATAATAGATGAAGCTCTTGGTTGGTTTTCTTAGACAGCGCCTTTGATTGATAATTGATGAAGCTCTTGGTTGGTTTTCCTGGACAGCACCTTTGTTTGATAATTGATGAAGCCCTTGGTTGGTTTTCTTAGACAGCGCCTTTGTTTGATAATTGATGAAGCTCTTGGTTGGTTTTTTAACCAAAAATGGCCTTACATTAATTGCAAGGCCATTTTTGGTTATTTATTTTATTGGTGTCTTAGATGATCTCAGGCTGTTTCATTAGAATTTGTATTTAACACTGATTCTTCCATTTCTAGGTACTTCATAAATGTAAGTGTAATAAGAAACTGCCGTCGCTGTTTCTTTTGCCAATTTAGTATAAGATCCCTGGGTAAACAGCTTTCTGTCTAACAAATTACTCACCAGGCCTGTAATCTCGAATTTACCTTTTACGTAAGATATACCTGCGTCGAAACGAATGTAATCTGCAAATGGGATTTGAGTGGGGCCAGATCCTGCGTAGCGGCGAAATTGCATTTGGTAACCACCTGCGAATCCGATTCCATTAAATATAGAGCTTGCATTTCTGTAACGGTAAGACAACCATCCGTTAGTGATGTGTTTAGCCGTATTAGCCAGGTAAGTCCCAGTTGCATTTTTTGCCGGGTCTTTGTTCTCATCCCTGGTTACTTTTGGATCTGTGTAAGCATAGTTCAGGGTTAAGTTTAAGCCTCTTGCTATTTCTCCTACTAAGTCAAACTCAATACCTTTAGATTCAACTTCACCTAATTGTACCATGAAATTATTTGGGTCACCAAGAGGATATGCAGGGTCAGGGGTTAACACATTTTTCTTTTTAATCTTATAGATAGAGAAAGTCGAGTTCCACTTACCTTCAAACCAGTCTTTTTTCAATCCAAATTCGATGTTATTACCAGTTACTGGTTTAAAGACTTCTCCGGTTGCTGATCTCGATGCTTGTGATTGCGGGATAAAACTTTGATCGTATAAGGTATAAGCTGAGAAATTTTTAGTGATGGAATAACTTAAGCCCACTCTTGGGGTAAATGCATTATCAGACATCTCTGTCGCATTGGTTTTACCAACAGTTTCTGCATGGGTAAAACGACCAGCCAATGTCAAACGTAGTTTCTCATTCAGAAAACGCAATTCGTCTTGTAAATAAGCTCCTGTATAAGTTGAATTGGTAGCATAAGTGTTTGCACCTGATCTTACCTGAATGCTTCTAGACCTGTCAAACACAGGAATATTAGCTGCCGGGATACCATAAACAGGATTATAAATATTAAAAGTACCATTTGCCAATTGAAGATCTGGTTGTGAGGTACTTGAAAAGTCACCCCAGGTTTTTAAGTTCCCCATATCCATACCACCTAAAACACGGTGTACAATTTCACCTGTTTTAAACTCGCCCTGCACACTAAACTGGATATTTTTATTGATAGCCAGTTCTTCACTGATATTCAGTCCTCTTTTCATGTCGCCATTCGCAGCAATCATAGAAGGCCATACCGAACTGCCCACCAGGGAATAGTTCAAATAGGCAGCTTGTGCATTAAATGTCCAGTCTTTATTGAATTTATGATTGAAATAAAGTGTAAGGTTATGGTCATTCAGCTTATTCGGGTCTAATGAAGGATCTCCAACAAAGAAGCTGGGATCGGTATCACCAAATCCTTTCGGAGAAAATCCGTAGTTACCCAATGCTAATGCTTCAACGTGCTGGTGTGTATATTCAGCAGTAACTTTCGTATTGCTGTCAATCTGATAGCTGATTACCGGTGCAATTACATACTTATCATTGTAATTGTACTTATTGAAACTGCCTTTAGTTTGTGCAGCTACGTTTAAACGGAATAACAATTTACCATCAGCAGAAAGCTTGGTATCCAAATCTACCGCTGCACGTGCCAGGTTATATCCACCAGCACTCAGGCTGACAGAACTTTGATTCATACCTGTAGGCTTTTTAGTAACGATATTGTAAAGACCACCCGGCTCACCATTTGCCATCATGAAGCCAGCAGGGCCTTTCACGAATTCAATACGGTCAATTGTAGCAGCATCATCTGCAAGCGGCCCCCATGGAGTCTTTAAATTCATTCCGTTACGGAAGGCTGGAATAGAGAAACCACGCATCAGGATGTTTGCATACTGCGCATCCCAGTGGCCAACCCTTACGGCACCACTTACGTTTCTGGTTACACCATCAACAATATCAAAAGCCATTTGGTCTGCCATCAGCTGGCTTGTAACCACTTTAATATTCTGAGGCAATTCCAATAATTTTGTCTGTAAACGTAGAGAAGAAGAGACTTTTTCTACTTTGTATTTTTTATTGGTAGAAATCTGTACATCCTTCAACTGCGACTTGTTCTCATTCAAAGAGAAGTCAGCGATTACAGTCTCTCTAGTCACCGTAATTTGTTTTTCTTTAGGATACAGACCAATTGCAGAAACAACAAGAGTATATTCCCCTGCTGGTACCTTTCTGATTGAATAAGAACCATTCTCTTCTGTAACTGCACCAAAAGTAGTACCCTTTAGCTTAACTGTTACCCCATCAGCAACTGTTCCATCAGAAGTAGTAATCCTACCTTTGACACTTCCCGTATGCTGGGCAAATAACTGTGTACTTAAAAATAAAATAAAAATGAGTGAAAGTAATTTTTTGGGCATAATAATGATTTAGATTGATTAAATATAATTCAGCGCAAAGTAACTGCTATTTTACTAAGTATTCAAATTATTTTTAATCATTCTAAATAATTGACCTTTAACACAGAATATTGTGCCTCTAATCATTAAATTGTTTTAGCTTATTTGGTCCCTTAGATAATTATTTCCTATATCCGCAACAAATCCCTCAGTAAAAACATTCAGAATTACAATCAAAAACCCACATATTCAGCCCTATAATTTTATTTGATTATTACCAAAAAAGCAGGATATAAATCGCAAGCCAAAAGTATTATCTATTATCACAATGGTGATGTCTAAGAAAACCAACCAATGGCACCATCTAAACAATAATCCAACAAGTACCCCCTAACTAACAATCCAACAAGTATCATCTAATAGCAATCCTACCAGCACATTCCCCCAAGGTTATTGATTAAAAAAAATTGATATACCAATGTGAGGGTATAGCGTTCTTTTTCCTTCTTCAGGAAATTAATGCCCACCGAACATGGTATGTCAATTTTTTTTAAATTACATATCCCCCCCTCTTCGACCACCACCACCGCCACCACCATAACCTCTTCCACCCATACCTGGCATTCCCATATCGCCACTTTGCATAGTCTTCCCACCCATTCTGCTCAGCGAATAGGTAAAAGAAAACATATAATATCTTTGCAACACATTATACCTTAAATCTGTAATCGTGTTATTGCCAGATGTTCTTGAAATCCCCTGATTCTGGTTCAGCGCATCATTTACAGCGATCTTAAAAGTTCCTCTATTTTTAAAAAACTGTTTACTCACATAACCGTTCATAATCGTAAAGTTCGTATCATAACCAGGGCCTCTTCCTGTATTTTGATAATAATCAACATTTACAGCAAGGCGGATATTTCCAGGAAACATATAGCTCACATCAATTGCAGGGTTTAACGTATAATAAGTAGTATTTGAACTAGATTGTGCAGAATAAGTAGCTCTGTTTAACGAACCGGCGATACTCGCTGTCAGATCCAGTTTATCCATAGAAGAAACCAGTCTGTATTTATTGGTAATCGATAAATCGTTCGTAATATTCTCCAATGAATTTGTAAAGTTTACCCCTCTTGCATAAGTACCACCAAGGTCAATATTCAGATTCAGTTTATTTTCCTTAATAATAGGCAGGCCAAGAGAAGAACCTAAAGTACCCTGATAAACCCCATCCACATTTACAGGAGTAACCGAAAGTTTTCCAAAGTTAGGGTCATTAGGTGCATTAATCAGCTTCGTATTATTTCCAAAAGCGTTAAATGTCTGGCTGATATTAGCAAAGATAAACAGGGATCTGGTTTTGGCGAAATCAAAATTATTATATAATACCGTAAGATTATTCGTAAAAGAAGGTTTTAAACCAGGATTTCCGATAGGTACTGTTTGCGTATTCGTATTATCAGGTATCGGCTGGATCTGTGCAATTGACGGTTGAGCTGTTGAACCGCGGTATCTGAAAACTAACCTTTTGCTCTTGCTAAACTTATAGCGCAATTGTGCTGTAGGAATAATATTATAAAAATTCTGATTGATAATATTACCTGTTGTCAGGTTCTCATTTCTTCTATCCGTATTCTGTACGCCAACCCCTATATTCCAGTTATACTTATCCGTATTCTTATTGATACTTGCACCAACCGCATTAGTCAATGTCCTGTTCTCATAAGTATTCGTATAGGTAAAATCAGGTATATCATACTGTGAAGTCACAGGATTAAAATTAAAGTTATATCGTTCACTGTTACTGAAGCTATATAAATTCTGATAGTTCAATTCCAGGTTAAGTGTTTTAGAAAGAGGCTCCGTATAAACCAATCTTGATGTATTACTGATTGCATGCGAATTCTGCTTATTCAGCTGATTCGTAATTGCATTGGTCACTGTATCGCCCTTAGTTGTTACATTGTTAATATCATTATAGATCTTTGAATCATTATCATTAATACTTGTATTGATATTTAATGATAACGTACGCCCTTTCTTAGCAAACTTCTTCCTTAACAGAATATTATTACCAATCACCGGTGTACTGGAATTCGTATTATACCCTTGAGTACCTACAGTCTGATATTTACTATAGTCATTCACATAATCAGTATTCTGTCCCGTTCCACTTTCCGTATAAGTAATAGTTGGCTGTACGCGGATAGACATTGACGAATCAATTTTAGTATCTATCAAAAAGTTGAAACGGTGATTTCTGCTATCTGTAGTACTGTTCAGGTTCTGATTAAATGTAGTTTTATTATTATCCCCTAACAGGTTCTGGATAGAGCTTGTCTGGTCATTAAAAAGCGAAGTCTTATTGAAGAAATAACTTGCAGTGATTTTAGTCTGGTCTGTATAAACATCGGCAAAGTTAATACCGAAAGCATTGGTATTGGTAATCCCTTGTGGCGGCGCACCTGATGCTACACTAAAGCGACCACCACCTCCGCCGCCGCCACCGCCGTTTCCTACCCCACCGCCAGCACCAAAATTCTGTTTATTCACATTATTAAACTGCCCGATCACAGAAAACTGCTGTTCCTTATTAAACTTATTCACATTCAGGTTCACATCATAGCGGTCATCAGTGCCATAACCAACGCTTGAATTACCGAAATAACCATTTTTCTTATCCTTCTTAGTCGTAATGTTAATAATCTTCTCTCTGTTTCCATCATCTACCCCGGTAAACTGGGCCTGATCAGAAAGCAAATCAATCACCTGGATCTTATCAATCATATCTGCCGGTAAATTCTTTGTAGCGAGTAAAGGGTCATTACCAAAGAAATCTTTCCCATCTACACGCACACGGGTAATCGTTTCTCCCTGAGCTTTTATCGATCCATCCTTAGCGACATCAACACCAGGCAATTTCTTCAGCACATCTTCCACTACAGCATTTTCAATCACCTTATAAGCACTCGCACTATATTCGACAGTATCAGTTTTAACCACTACCGGGGTAACCACCCCTTTAATGACTACCGTATTTAAATCAAATCCGGTATTATCCATAGCCAGCGTCCCCAGATTAATGACAGGATTTGCAGCAGATACAGTAAATTCTTTATTAATATTTTTTAAACCCAGGTAAGCTACAGTAATCCTGTAGGGTCCGGGAGCAAGCCCTTTGATGACAAAAGCACCATTCGCTTCTGTGTTAATCACACCTGCTACACTGGAATCTTTAAGACTTTTAACTGCTACTGAAGCATAGTCTACAGGTAATTGGTCTTTCGCATTCACGACCTTTCCGCTTACGGAGCCGTTTTTTACCTGTGCATACGAAGAAACGCTGAAAATAAGGAATACAATCAGCAAGAGGTTTTTTGTAAAAGTCATCATTGAGGGAGCTTGTTTCTATTAACTCCTTATCAGACTCTATTCACACGAAATAGTTTGTTGTTAATCTTTAAAAAAAGGGTAACATTTTAAATACATGAGTTTAAACACTTAAGAATTCCGTCCGATTTTATCGGCAGAGGGAGCAGAATAACTCACTTTAGGACAATGACACCCTGGTTTAAAAATGCTGCAGCTGCTCAGCAGCCCGATCGCTAACAAAAACAGAATACTAACTTTCTTTTTCATTATAGTTGGATTTATTTAAAAGTATATAGGCAAATATGCCCATAAATACACCAATCATGTCAGCTCCCAGATCCCACCATTCCGCAGATCTGTAAGGGAAAAATTTAAGCTGTATCAACTCAATTCCACCACCCAGTGTAAAGGTAAGCAGTAAAATCTTAAAGATAGTTGAAACACCGAAATTATAACGCTGCTGACTTTTGGTTTCACCAAAAAACAGTAAAATAGTAAGTACGAAAAAAAAGCCCAGGTGAACTACCTTGTCAAATCCTGTAAAGAAAAAGCCCGATTCACCAATTGAATCAGGCATTTTCATTGTACAAAGAATCAAGATAAACACCGTCCATAAAAGGGCAAGGCGCTGATGTGAGAATACTTTGATTTTATTCATTTACTAAGCACCAACTAAAGCCTGGTATGCCTCAGCATCTAATAATCCAGCTACCTGAGCAGCGTCAGAAAGCGTAACTTTTACCATCCAGCCATCTCCATAAGGATCATTATTCACTAATTCCGGGCTGTCGTTCAATTCAGCATTAATTTCTAATACAGTAGCAGTAACTGGCATAAATAAATCTGATACAGTTTTAACAGCTTCAACGCTACCGAAAACCTCATCCTGACCTACTTCCTCACCTACAGTATTGATATCGATATAAACGATATCACCTAATTCGCGTTGTGCAAAATCAGTTATACCTATAAAGGCTTCATTACCTTCAACTCTAACCCATTCGTGGTCTTTAGTGTACTTTAGTTCTGATGGAAAATTCATTTTTTATTCGATTTGATTGTCCAAAGGTAATTAATATATACTTTATACAAAACGTTAGTTTTTCATTCCTATTGTTTTGTTTTTTTGGAATAAAATCATCCCGCACAGCAGAACAAAAACTGCTGCGCAGGATAATCCTAATTCAAGGTGATCCTTAAACTAAATCCGAAATTGCTGAATGAGGTATTAAATGACTGCGAAGTATAAGGTTTGGTAATGTTCGAATCATAGAAAAGCTTGATATTAAACCGCTGATTAAGAATATAGTCAATACTTGGCCTGTAAGTAATGTTTTTAGCACCAGAGGAAATCTCTGCTGTAGCAATATCAGCCCTGTAAATTACAGTCTTATTATCCCTGATTGAAATATCCAGCTTAAAGTCCATGTTGTTATCCATTTTTAACTGTTTAAATAAGCCAAAAGGGAACCTGAACTTCGTAGTACGGTAACCGATCCCGACCACCACATTGTTTTCAGACAATTGCGCAAGCTGACTGTTGGCAAGGCTTAAACCTAATAAACGGGTTCTGCCTATTTCAAAATTAGCCGTCAGGTTATTCTTTAAACGGGTATCAATTCCAATCAGTGGGGCAAACTGCTCCGCAATGGTTACCTGCGAGTATTGATAGAAAGGAAGGAAATTCTGATTATCATCCCTGCTGCTCACATAGCCGTCAGTTTCCTGATAACGTGCCAGCGAGTTAAATCCGTTCACACTATAAATAGAGCGGTAAGAGTGCCTTAAATCAATAGATTTAAAGTAATCACCCAGAAAATCCCATCTCGTCAAGCCACCATAATTGATACGCCAGTTAGGCAAAGGTATTTTAGGGAAGGAATTTAAACTCACTTTAGAAGCATCCTTACCCGTATAAGCTGCGATAAACGCCGATATAATTACATCCTGTGAATTCTTATCATATCCATCTGCAAAACCACGGCTCACCCCATTAGAATTCGGATTTATTAATCCTAAACGCTGGGAGATCGTTGAACGGTTAGCCATAAACTGGTTAAACAGCTTAGAGACTGTACTACCAGGGCTCTCTGAAAACGCGGTACCCAGGGTAATAAATGAAATGCTGTAATCACCAGTAGTAGACGGGCTCAGGTTACGGAAAGCCTGACTTGTATTATCATACCTGAAATTGGTAGAATAATTCATTGTCCTGTTTTTGTTTGCCGTCAGCGTAATCCTGAAATCACGGAAAGGCTCTATCACACTGGTAATACTTAAGTCTTCTCTCATCGTATTCACATACAGCTGTGTCTGCAGGGTATCGTGCGTAATCCAGTTATTCCTTATCGCCATCTCACGGATATCACGCTGACTACCGAATACAAAACCCCAACCCGGCGCACCAGAGAATTTGTCAATTCCAAAGTAATCAGTTTTAGGTAAATAACCCGGTAAGAAGATTCCTTTAGTCTGCGTATAAGCCGCATTGATATTTTTAATGCTCGTTAACAGACCCATCAGAATTCCAGGGCCGCCGTCATTATTCTTAGCTCTTCGCAAAGCACCAAATTTATTGTACAGGCTGGTAAAGTTAAATGTTGGGTTGATCTGTATTGTTCTCGCATTCTGAATGGTATTACCCAGGTTAATCAGCGGATCTTTTAGCGTAGCCAGAGGCTCTGTCTGCCAGCTAAAGTTTGTACCATAACGCGTAGCCACATTAATCCAGTCTAAGCCCGGAATCTTATTGATAGGCAAAGCATAGGTAATATTCATATTATGGCTGTAGTCAGTTGTACGTCCCAACCTGATCAGGTTCTGCCATACCGTATCACGTTTCAATCCATTAATGCGCCCATCAGGCTCATCTATGATCGAGTAATTTGTCGCATCAAAATCCAGCGTCAGTGACTTGGTCAGGTTCCATGAAATTCCATAAACCCTGGTAATTAAAAAGTTTTTATTGAATGTCGTATTCACCGGAATACTATTGCCGGGATCATTGTTCCTCAAACTATTCTCTGAATAGTAACGGTTCACATCAATCCTGAAATTAATAGCTGTTGGCAAAGGACTAATATTAATATCCTTTAATAAAGTAAGCAGGTTTGATTTGATCAGTTTATCAAAAGGCCTGTAATTTTTTGACTGACCTGAATAGTTATAGGCAAGGGAACCGAAATAGGTTTTTTGTATCGAACTTTCATTGATAAAATCGTGATGCAGGATTTTAGTATAAGAGTAAGTTGCACTAAAGTTTTCTATATCCCAGAGCTTAGGCACCCTGGTAGGGTCAGTACGTTCTTTATGCACATTGGTAAAGTTCACACTATTTCTTGTGGTATAATCCTGTGAATACTCCAAAATAACCTTTTTCTCAGCCGCAGTTGCACCCGCCAGCGAAGTTTTCAATTCAATATCCGGGTTCCGGGGATCATACTGAGGAGTACTTACCTGTTTGGAATAACTAATATAGGTTGGAATTTTGATACCTGATTTCTTAGGGAAGAATTTACCAAGTTCCATACTCGAAGAGATATCAAAAAAAGTATTATCAGACCTGTTTCTTTCACTCACTCTTTTATCAATAGAGCCGAAACCAATAGTTGATTTACTTCCGGAAACATTGACTTCCGCAAAATCAGCAAGCTGCGCATTCATTCTGGCTGCTGCTGCCCATCCGCCCCGCTCATCAAATTCTGTTAACCTCAGCTCATTGAACCAGATTTGCCCGCTTTTATCCAGACCATCATCAGTGCCCGGGTTTGCAGCCTGTTTCAAAGGGTTTTTCACCCCAAGCATATAGACTTTGACCTGGCCCATATCCGGTTGTCCTTTGATCGTAATAGTTTTACCGTCTATCACATAAGAGAAAGGTTTACTGATATCCCACATTCCCCCCGTTGGCCCGGTAGCTCTGTTACGCGCCAGTTTAATATCCTGGAAAAGTGACAACTGAATATCCATTTTATTGGCATCAGGCCATATCGCATAAGGGTCACTGGTATTCGGCTGTGTCACGACCAGTGGTTGTGAATACTCATAATAGTTATCCTGGTTATCTGATCCGATCCTGATAAAGGCACTTAGATCCCCGTTATTTATTACTGTATTTCCGAGCGCCTCTAAATGGACAAACATTTCCAGCCTTTTGTAAGATCTGAAATCATTCAGTGCAGTTTTGAAAGTTGCACGGCCATAACCATCACGCAGATTTCTGACAGTGAAAGCAAGGGATTGCTCGTTTAACTTCGTGTTAGTTCTATAGTTATTGTAATCCAGCTCTCTTTGGATACCCGGTGGAACTACATAAGGAATAGGAGAACGTTTTCCATTTTCCTCAATATTCACTGTACTCACTTCGATCGTTGAATTATCAGGGGTCACTGTATTATTTAATCCGGGATCAGTAATCAGCTGTGTACCGATATTCATATCATTATATTTTCTCCAGTCCCCTCTTACCAATTGGATTTTGGCGAATCTCAGCACCGTAGTATCTTCAAAATTAGTCAGGAACATTCTGAAAAACCGGATAGATTTAAAATCCTGTATATTGCCTACTTTCTGCTGATAAGCTGACAAAGGGATACGGATCTGGTACCAGGTAACAGGTTGTGTTTGCCCGTTAGCCAGTTTCACCTGTGAAGTCACCGCATCAGTTACATAATTTTTTCCAACCTCAAGGTCTCCTTTACGCATAGAAACCTTATATTGGAAATACTCATCCGACTGTGTCATATTGTTATCCCTGTTTACATCTTCCCCATCTGGCAGAGAAGTAGACGCAGAGTTATCAATTCCTAAATCCTGTAAAGATTGCTGAGAGGTTTTTGAGTTACCATCTGTTCCGTTATATTTTTCATAACGTTTCATAATACCCGCGTTTTGCTGATCCAGCTGTGGCCCTCTGAAATAAGCATAATCATCAGAACTTGGGTCACCACGCAATTCATTGGCTGCTGCCGGATTTAATTTAGGGATGATCTGACCTAAAGCTGGCGCAAACTTAGTCTGCTCATCATTATTACTTAATCCGTCCAGACCAACATCCTGTGCTTTACGGGCAGCCGGGTCATTGTCAAATGCCTGTACAACGGGTTGTAATTTCGGCACCCTACCCCAGTTTGTTTCATCATATTTAGTTGGGTCTCCATCGGGAGGTAATCCATTTTCCAGAGATTTTCTACCGTCTTTCAGAATATCCTCAGAAATATTACCAATGTTAAAATATAAATCCCCGCCTGTTGAGTTGGTCCTGTAGATATTAGGGTCCATGACCCATAGCTCTATATATTCAATATTTAAAGCCTGGAAATCATTCGTTTCAATTTTCCTGAACATCCCTCCCCAGCGTGATCTTGGATTTGATAGATCACCATTGTTGTTAAAACCATTGGTTACATAATTATAAGGACCACGTTTAGTAGGATAAAAAGCCACATTCAGCGTTGGCAAAGAAACAGCCTGACCTGTTGGGGTCTCTTTGAATGGAAAAACTTCCTGTTCAATAATTTCCCTCACATAATGGTTAGACAGCTCTGTTTTATTGTTTCTTAAATTATCAGGAATATTGGAGGCCGTCTTGTTATAAAATGTCGGGTCGATGTTATAAAAAGCAAGCCTTGCCCTGTTATAGCCATAAGCAAGATCATTGATTAAAGATGCTTCCGGGAAAAGCTGGGGCGTACCCGAAATCTGCCAGGCCACAGCACTCTTCAAATCAATCACCGAACGCGAAGCCTCGAAATCATCAATATAACTTACCCCGCCTTTATCCCCTAAACTGTTGATTGCTTTTGGGTGTCCGGGTACCAGTTGTGCAAACTCTCCTGAGAAAGAGAACTTGGAAGGTGCTTTAGTAGAAATGAAAGGTAGCTTATCCACCATTTTTGTTAAAAACCTGGACGAAGTGCTATAGTTCAAATCCATACCCCAGATCGTATTGGAGATTGGCTCTTCCCCGATATTGACCTTTGGCGTAAGCGGTTTCTCTGAAAGGTTCATATAAGTTGCCCCTAAATTCAGTTTATTATTCACCTTATAATCCAGCCTTGTACCAAACAGGGAACGCTGCTGCAAGCCAAAAAGTTCATTATTTTCTGTCGTGATCCGGATCGCCTGACCTGAAAGTAATACTCCGGTATTAATGATACGTACTCTTCCACCCTGGTAATCAACGGTGAAATCCACACCTTCCTGTAAAGGAATAGTTCCTGAAAATACTTTTACAGACCCTTCGGGAACATTAATAGAATTCAAACTAAACTCTGAAGCTATCTGAGACTGATAAACCCCTTTAATGATATATCTGTTTTGTTTAATGAAAAGCTGCTGGGCAACTACTTTCGTCGAATCGTATAATGCAGTATACGTATATTTATCGATCAGGTTCTGCTCACCAGGATTAAACTGCGCAGCCAGATCCCTTCCAAAAGGTTCTACTACCGGAAATATAATACGCCCGTTAAGCGGGTCAATCGTAATATAGCCTTTGCTCATATTCGTTGCAAAAGCAGCCATTCCGTTATTCCCGTTGGTACCAATGGTTCCGATACTGCTCATCGAAGTAGGCGGGTTCGCACTGGTTGTACTGCTAAACGGTTTGTCTTCGGCCTGGAAGTCAAATATACCATCCGGCTTATGGTCATTCTGCTGATTCAGCCTGTCTAAACCGGTCAGGGCAATCCATAATTTATTCGCTGTATTTACCCCTTCGGACATGACAGGTCTTTCAATACCACTATCATTGTCCAGACGGAAAATATCCAGTTTAAAGTTTTGAGGACTGATTTGATACCCACCAATAGAATAGATGTTTTTCATCATCAGGTTCCAGGTAGGCAGGTTTGTTTTAGTCGTTTCGTTCTTTAATAATTTAGCATAAAGGACTTTAGGGTTTGCAGGGTCAAAAGGTACATCTGTGGAGAATTCACCAACCTGGTATTCTACACCATTGTAAGTATAACGGTAAACAACTGCCAGTACCTCATCAGAATTTAAAGCATTGTTCAGGGAGATATAACCCAGTTGAGAGTGAAAAGTATATTCCCTGTCCGCAAGTTTACGCGCATAAGTCAGTTTCGCATAATTGTCAGTTCCTTTATTAGCCTGGAAATAAGAGATAATGTCGTTTGAATTGGTAAACCTGGCACCCGCAGGCAATTTGGTTAAGATATCATTGGATTGTCTGACCCCCTGAAGAGCAAATCCGGATGGTGCTGCTGAATAGCCTGATCCCCCGGTAAAAAGATTGTTGAAGACCTGGTTCTCTCCAAGATCGATCAAACCTAAAACGTCCCTTGAATCTTGTGTATTACCAGTTTTGTTGGTAATCCAGACTTCTACTTTAGTAATGTTTACCCCCGATAACAGATTGGGTGCATTCATCATGGCTTTATTGTAGTTATCTCTAAAGAATTTGGCTAAGAAATAATGTTTGTTCGCTTCATAATTATCCCCACCAATACGGAAATCATTATGTTGCGCACCATTACTGATCTGTAATTCTCTGGATTGAGATTTCTGCTGGGTAAACACGGTAGTTACATTCAGTCTCCCGAATTGTAATTGTGTTTTGATACCGAAAAGGGCCTGCGTACCTGTAATTAACGAAGTACTTAATGGTAAACTTACGTTACCGGCCTCTATTTTCTTGATAATATCATCCTCTCCACCCGTATAGTCCAGCTTGATCTGATTCTCAAAATCAAACTGTGCTTCGGTGTTATAATTCATATTGAGTTTCAGTTTGGTCCCGATATTTCCAACCAGGTCCATCTGGATACGCTGGTTGAAATCGAAATTGCTCTGTACTCTTTGCTGCTCATTGAAGAGCGGATTTTCATTTTTATTGACACGCCCTAAAAAGGTAAGCTCGGCTTCACCTCTTGGCTGGATACTAATCTGATTTCCGCCAAATATTTTCTCAAATGCAGGATTATTGACCGTCAGACTTGGTATCACACCCGTTCTGCGTATTTCATCTGTTTCCGCATTAGAGATCACCCTCCAGTTATCCCTTTTAAGTTCAGAGTTCACCAGGCGCTGATACTCTTCTATAGTCAGATATTGAGGAGGGTTAAAATACCGACCCCCCACTTTTTCCCTGATAATATAACGCTTGTTTACCGCATCAAATTCAACTTCCCTTTTGATATTGTCAGGCAAAGGGGTAAATGAATTAAATGGCTGACGGATACCCAGACGTTGTTTTTCTTTCAGCCCAAAGTTATTTCTGGTGGTATCCGCATTGCGGTCCTCCTGATTTATTTGTGAGAAAGCTTGTTGTCCCCAAAAGGAAAAAATCAATAAGATGATTAAAGTAAAAGTGTTTCTCAAAGGCTAAATATTTGATTATAGGTGTTTTTTTATTATAAATTCTTTAAAGCTATTTTAATCATCTGTTCCACAGTTAAATCCTGTCCACCATTCTTAATTGCATTATCTATTGCTTTCTCGGCAGGTACTTTTGCAAATCCAAGCATAGTTAATGCTGACAATGCCTCTTCTCTGACTGTATGATTTAAAGGTGCAGCGATCAATGATCCTCCTGTCCCCTCTTTTTTCAGCTTATCCTGAAGCTCCAGTACTAATCTCTGCGCTGATTTCACACCGATACCTTTGATACGTTGTATCAAAGGTAAATCAGCATTGACTATAGCAGTTTGAATTTCGGCCGGGGTAATAGAAGAGAGCATCATGCGTCCGGTATTCGGCCCGATACCAGAGACTGATATCAGGTGTAAAAATAACCGGCGTTCTCCTTCATCCATAAAACCATATAAAGTATGGGCATCTTCTTTGACATGCAGCCATACATAGATTTTACAACGCTCGGCATCTCCCAGACTGCTATAGGTGTTCAATGATATATTGATGTGATATCCAATACCACCCGCCTCTACCACAATATATGCAGGACATTTAAAAGTCAGCCTGCCATCAATATAATCGTACATAATATTTTATTCTTTACTCGTTTTTTTTAATAATCCTGTTTTTTTAGGTTTTGCACCTGCTTGTTTTCCCTGTACATCCAGTACAGCAATTGTGACCATGTTTACAATCTCCCGTACCGAACTTCCGAGCTGTACCACATGGACTGGTTTTTTCAGTCCCAATAAAATTGGCCCAACAGCCTCTGCTTCACCCAATTCCTGCAATAGCTTATAAGCAATATTTCCTGATTCTAAATTTGGAAATATCAGCGTATTCGCGGGGCTTTCTGCTAATCTACTAAAAGGAAAGTTATCTTTTAGCAAAGAATTGCTAATTGCAAAATTCGCCTGCATTTCTCCGTCTACTAAAATCTCAGGATGCTTATCATGTAATATTTTAACTGCCTGTCTTACCTTTTGAGGAACGATACCATCGTTTGAACCAAAGTTAGAATAAGAAAGTAAAGCAATTCTTGGTTGTATATTAAATTTAGCTACAGCACGTTCAAGCAATAAAGTCAGATCGACCAGCTCCTGAACCGTTGGATCAACGTTTACCGTCGTATCACCAAAGAAAACAGGCCCTTTTTTGGTCATCATCATGTACATCCCTGCAACTCTGTTAACTCCTGCCTCTGTTCCGATAACCTGCAATGCTGGTTTGATCGTTGAAGCATAATTTCTGGTTAGTCCCGAAATCATTGCATCAGCCTCTCCAAATTCTACCATCGAAGAACCAAAATAATTTCTGTCCCGCATTAATTTGGTCGCATCAAAAAGAGTTACCCCCTTACGCTGTCTTTTCTGAAAAAGTGATTCTGAATATCTGGCCATACGTTCTGGCTCCTGTAGCGGATCGATAATCAATACCCCTTCAAGATCAAGCGCCGTCTCACCAATAATTTTCTGGATTACATCCTTATTTCCTAATAGAATAGGAATAGCGATGTTTTCATCCTTCACAATCTGGGCAGCCTTTAAGATCTTATAATTATCCGCTTCGGCAAAAACAACACGTTTAGGATCTAATTTAGCTTTATTTGTGATAGTACGCATAATGGCATCATCACCGCCAATTCTTTGTTTAAGTTCTTCGGCATAGGCATCCCAGTCGGTAATAATTTTACGCGCGATCCCTGAATCTATCGCTGCTTTAGCAACGGCTATAGACACATTGGTAATCAAACGTGAATCCATTGGTTTTGGAATAATATATTCCTTGCCGAATTTAATATTCCGCTCATTGTAAGCCATGTTAACAGCCTCGGGAACAGATTTTTTTGCTAATTCTGCAATGGCTCTGACCGCAGCAATTTTCATCGGTTCGTTGATACCGGTAGCCCTTACATCCAATGCCCCTCTGAATATATAAGGGAAACCCAGTACATTGTTCACCTGGTTAGGATAATCTGAACGGCCTGTGGCCATAATCAGATCTTTACGTGAACTGATAGCCAGTTCATAAGCAATTTCCGGGTTAGGGTTAGCCATAGCAAACACAATCGGGTTGCGGGCCATAGACTTTAACATTTCTACCGTTACGCAGTCAGCGGACGATAAACCAATAAATACATCCGCATCTTTCAATGCTTCTTCTAATGTAGTAAGGTTTCTTGAGGTTGCGAATTCAGCTTTTGTAGGGTCCAGATTTTCGCGTGTATCACGAATCACACCCGAACGGTCACACATGACCAGGTTTTCTTTTTTCGCCCCTAATGAAATATACAGACGGCTGCAGGAAATCGCTGCTGCACCCGCACCGTTAACCACAATTTTAATTTTGTCTATTTTTTTCTTTTGCAGTTCACAGGCATTCAATAAAGCTGCTGCAGAAATAATTGCGGTACCATGCTGATCATCGTGCATCACCGGAATGTTCATCACTTCTTTAAGGCGGCGTTCTATTTCGAAACATTCTGGCGCCTTAATATCTTCCAGGTTAACCCCGCCAAAAGTTGGTTCCAGCGCCTTTACGATCTTTACAAAATCATCTACATTAGTCGCATCCAGTTCCAGATCAAATACATCAATATCAGCAAATATCTTAAACAATAAACCCTTACCTTCCATTACTGGCTTAGAGGCTTCGGGTCCTATATTACCCAGTCCCAGAACTGCTGTTCCGTTACTGATTACTGCCACCAGGTTACCCTTAGCAGTATATTTATACACATCTTCAGTCTTATCGGCAATTTTTAAACAAGGTTCGGCTACTCCGGGAGAGTAAGCCAGGGCTAAGTCTCTTTGTGAATTGGTCGGCTTGGTTGGAATAACTTCTATCTTGCCCGGCCTGCCCTGCGAATGGTAGTCTAATGCATCTTGCTTCCTGTTAATTTTGCTCATACGTTTGTTTTGGATAAAAGATTCAAAGTTACAATTCTTTTAATACTCCCAACAATAAAACCAAACTGGTTTTCATCAATTTTAACGCAGATTAAAATACCTTGACAAGGCATTACAATATGTTGAAAGATGAGATCAAATGAACCATAATGAAGCTTTTAACTAATCAATATATCCAAACTAATATGGATAAATATTTTAGTAAAAGAACATGTTCAACATAAATGAACAAAAAGAACAGGGATTGTTTTTACAACCGTTCTGATGCTCTCAAGCCGTTTTTTCCTTTGGCCTTATAAGAGATATATTTCTTACCGGATTTGGTTCCGGCGTCTTTTGAAATTCCAGATTTCTGAGAAACAATTAAGCGTTGTCCAGGAACAATATTACTTCCTTTCAGGTTATTCCATACCTTCAGATCCTGAACTTCTACATGGTACTGATCGGCAATTACATTTAAGTTCTGGCCTGCACCAACCTTGTGGTATTTCACTGCATGTCTGCTTTCGGAAACTTCTTTCCGCTTTTTATGCAGTCTTCTGTCATCATTGGATGCAAGGATAACCTCGGTACTGGTTTCTACCACATTGTTATTTAACACCTCATAAATGCCTGCAAAATTCACAAGACTTACTTTGGGTATAATAATTCGTTTCGGCTGATCGGCCGATCCGTTCACGATCTTTTTCTTGTAGGATGGATTTAAGGTATACAGATCACTTTCTTCCATAGCCAGTGCTTGTGCAAGTTCCGGTAAAGAGACAAAGCGGCTTACCTGGATCGTATCCGTTTTAATTGCGAATAATGATTTCTGTGCTTTAATATGATGTTTATCCGGGCAATTCATTACATAAATAGCTGCAATAAAAGCGGGAACATAATTACGCGTTTCCTGTGGTAAAAAAGGTCTGATTGCCCAGAAATCTCTTGAATGTGCTTTAGCAATAGCTCTGTTTACATTCCCTGTTCCACAATTATAGGCCGCAATAGCCAGTAACCAGTCACCTAAATTTTTATAAGCATCTTTGAAATATGCTGCCGCAGCATAACTTGCCTGAATAGGATCTTTACGTTCATCAACGAAATTGTCCATATTTAAACCATAATCTTTAGCAGTAGAAAACATAAACTGCCACAGTCCTGTTGCACCAACTCTGGAAATAGCATGAGAATTCATGGATGATTCTATGATTGGCAAAAACTTAAGTTCGGCAGGAACATTATAAGCTTTCAATGCATTTTCAAAAATCGGAAAATAATATTCAGACAGGCCCAGCATTTTGCCCATCATATCTTTCCGGCTGCTGTAGATATCAATATAACGCTGTACCGATTCATTATAACTCAAAGGGATATCTCTTTGAATAGAATCCAAACGTTTCTTGTACGTGAAATTATAATTATAGAATAAGGGGTTTTCTAAGACTTCGGGAACTGCGGTAGTGTCACCAGAATAAGTTGTCGAAAGAAAGCTGATCGGAGAAATGGAATCCAGCCTGTTGATTTTTTGCTGTGCGCGGCTGTTGAAGGCAGCGATGGTAAAAACACAAAATGAGAGGATAAGTACATTTCTTTTCATAGGCTGTCCTTGCAATGATGCAATTATAATCTTTGGTTTATGGTCCGGGTTGAGCTAATGTATTAAAACTTTTTGAAATAGACAGCAATGCCCCTTCTTCAAAGTGTTTGCCCATTAACTGAAGACTTAACGGTAAACCTAGCTTATTATTGCCCAGGGGGATAGCTATTGCAGGCACCCCTGTTAACGAAGCCAGTACTGTAAAAATATCGGCCATATACATCACCAGCGGATCTTGTATATTTTCGCCAATTTTAAATGGTGGTGTAGGTGCAACCGGGGTAAGGATCACATCAAAATCAGTAAACAATGTTTCGATTTTTTCTCTGATCAAACGCCTTACCTGTTGTGCTTTCTGATAATAAGCATCATAATATCCTGCGCTTAATACAAAAGTCCCTAATAAAATCCTTCTTTTAACCTCTTCTCCAAAACCTTCGGCCCTGGATTTTTTATAGAGCTGGTTCAGGTTCTCTGCCTGCAGATTACGGTGGCCATAATGTACACCATCATATCTGGAAAGGTTAGATGAAGCTTCTGCAGCGGTCAGCACATAATATGCAGGGACAAGATAATCCAGCAAATCAAAAGATACATACTCAACGGTATGCCCCTGTGCTTTAAATTCGTCAATAGCTTTAAGGATCGCTCCTTTAATTTCCGTGTCCAATGCTTCACTTTCCAGCGTTTCTTTCAATACGGCAATCTTCTTTGGTGAAGCGCTGTCCATTTCAGCAAGATAAGAAGGAACAGGTAAACGGGATACCGTACTGTCATCTTCATCAGCCCCTGCCAGCACTTCTAAAAGTAATGCAGCATCACTCACCGAAGAGGTAATCGGGCCAACCTGATCAAAAGAAGAAGCATAGGCAATTACACCATACCTGGAAATACGTCCATAAGTTGGTTTCAAACCAAAACAACCGCAAAAAGCTGCAGGCTGTCTAACCGATCCACCAGTATCAGTACCCAATGCAGCCAAACACATATCGGCTTGTACTGCAACAGCAGAACCACCCGAGGAACCACCGGCTACCCTTTCTGTATCTGCGGCATTTCTAACAGTGCCATAATAAGATGTTTCATTAGAACCGCCCATAGCAAATTCATCACAGTTTGTCCTGCCAATGATAATTGCATCTTCCTGGATTAACCTGGTTACGACAGTAGAGGAATAAGGGGAAATAAACCCTTCCAGCATTTTTGAAGAGGCAGTGGTGATATGGTCTTTATAAAGGATATTATCTTTAATACCAATAACCATACCCGCCAGTTTACCAGCTGTACCGTTTTCTATTTTTTGCTGAACGCTGACTGCTTGCTTTTTGGCAGAATCAACAAACACCTCATTGAATACATTGAGGTGTTTCTGTGTGTCTATTTGCGTAAAATAATAGTCCAGTAAATCAGTAAGACTGAGCTCTTTTTTTGCAATAAGGGCTTGTATCTCTGATAGAGAGTTATACTTCTTCAATTATAAAGGGGATCTAGAGTTCAAAAATTCAAATAAACCTATGATGGTTTATGCGTATTGTTATGATCAAGAGGATCATTATCTGCTCCGTCTTTACCATCTTTGAATTCTTTAACGCCTTTACCCAGTCCACGCATCAGTTCAGGGATTTTTTTACCACCAAAAAGCAGCAAAACAACTACTAAAATAATAATGATCTCTGGCGTACCCAGTGCTGCTAATATTGTTGTGTTTAACATGGTTATTGAGTTAAATTTTGTTTTTTTCTATTTCAGACAGTGTTTCTCCAGCTGGTGTTTCAATATGCGCTGCAGTTGATGTTTCTGTATGTGCTACGGCTGCTGTTTCAGTGTGCGCTACAACCGGTGTTTCTGTATGTACAGCTGTAGGGGCAGAAGGATCAATATGCACTGAAGAATTGGCATCATGAGCTTCTGTACCTGATCTTGGAGTTGCAGGATAAGCGGCATCAGTAGCCTTGATCTCATCGTCAATGTCCATTGCATTAATATTTCGGTGAATTTCTCTCTTCACCCCTTCAGAGGCATCTTTAAAATCTCTGATCCCTTTTCCTAATCCTCTTGCCAGTTCCGGTAATTTTTTACCTCCGAACAACAACAATACCACTGCCAGGATAAGCATGATTTCACTGCCACCCATATTTAAAAATTCTAATACTACTATTCCAGTATTCATATCATTCAATTATTATATATAACAAATATAAACATTTTTCAAACGCACCTCTTGTATTTTATCTCAGTTCTAATTGCTTTCTAATGTCATTAAACTGATACAATTGAATGCGCAATGTCAATATCTTCTTCAAATAAGCATCAATTTATTTCGCAATCCACGCTTCAGGATTCAATTTTGACTGTCCCCTCATAATTTCAAAGTGCAGTACAGCCCCATCAGAAGTCGTTGCAACAGTACCAATACTCTGGCGCGTTTCAACCTTCTCTCCTTTGGATACATTTGATGATTTTAAACCCTGATAGATTGTAAAATAATCACCATGACGTATTGCTACGACATAAATTCCCTGTATCACCCTTACAAATAACACCTCACCACCAAACACGGCACGTACACCTGCCCCATCGCTGGTCATGATATTTATCCCGTCATTACTATAGCTGGCCTGACCTTCTGTATGTCTTCCAAAACCTTCTGTAATAGAGCCTGTAGCTACCGGCCATGGTAAACGTCCTCTGTTAGTTTCAAATCCTGCTGATAACCTTGCTGCCTCTGGTGTTGAAGTCAGGTAGTTACTATTAGTTTTCGCTTTTTCAACAGGGGCTGGTTTACTTTCTGCTCTTGCTTTCGCTGCCGCAGCCCTGGCCTCTTCTTCTGCTTTCTTTCTGGCTAAGGCAATTTCACGGTTAATCGCATTTCTGATTTCGCGGTCAATTGCTGCCTGTTGTCTTTTTCTTGTGGCAATGTCACGGCCAAACTGTTTTTCCTGTTTACTGAATTTATTCAGTACAGAGGCCTGCTCACTCTTATTTTTCGCCAGTTTACTTTGCTCAGTTTCCTGTTCGCGCAATAGACTGCTTTTTGCTTTTAAACTTTTATCAAGCACTACAATTTTATAGTTCAGGTTTTTTTCTGTTCCCTGTATATAATCAGCCTGTTTTTTACGGTACTGACCAAATTGCTGCAAATATTTTATCCTTTTATAAGCCTGGTTAAAGTCACGGGCAGCAAAAATAAACATCATTTTATCGTATGAGTTTTTATTGCGCTGTGCAAACCTGATCATTCCGGCATATTCTTTTTTAAGCTGTGCCAGCTGACCCTGCAATGAATGTACGGTGTTTTTATTCTCATGGATCTCATTGTCCAGATTTTTTATTTCTGAATTGATGACCGTGATCTTGTTCTGCATCAGGCTGATTTTCGTACTTAACGCACGTATCTCACTCAAAGTAAGTTTCTTACCTTGAGCAGCCTTATTCAGGTTTTTCTGTAAAAGTTCAATTTCACGCTGGATAGCTTCCTTTTTTCTCTTTAACTGAGAACTGCTCTGGGCAAAGCCCGTTGACGCAAACGTGATAAACAAAAGAAACAAAAGTAATTTGTGTAGCTTCATTGCATCAAAAGTATAAAAAAAATTAGTTTATTATCTCAAACCTTTTAGGAAGAGTAAACGGAAAATCAAGCTGGACATTGCGTTCTATTTTTGAGAAGTCGAATGACAGATTGGTTTTCTTGGTGCCCGACATAGAATTGATTTTCACCACAGAAGGGAATAAAGCATCTGCTACCTGCTGATAATCGGAGTAAACGACCTGAAGTGATTTCCCGGCTTTTACTTCATTCATATGAAGTTCTGAAGTCTTCATCAGTGTATTAAACAGTACATTGAAAGCAAGCTCTCCCTGAGTGCCTTTTGCTGTAAATATACCTGCATCCCCATCCAGTGTGACCTGATCGTTCGTAAATTCAGCAATTGTATTTCCAGAAAGAATAGATTGCAGCATTTTGAAAGTAACCTGTTTACTGGTAAAGCTGTTCAGATAACTGAATGGCTTTCTCACCCCTACAGACTGCAAGTTGTTCCTTACCAAAACACTGTCCGGGGTAATCAGGGCCCTTGCCACTTCAATCCCTGCAATAGCAGTGATGCTTGCCCAGATTTTCTGATCCTTCTGAATCCTGATCACCATACTTACATTATTGACATTCCCGTTCATGTCCAGGCTGACTTTGCCTTTAAGCGCAAGTGTATTAAAGGGCATATCTTTACTGCGCAACAACGAAAGATTCTCTGCTTTCTTGTTGTTCACTACAGGTGTAACAGCTACATCGGGTGCCTTAACGATATTCTTTTTTGTTTTACAGGCCATTACCGTGCAACTCAGCACAAGAATCAGCAGGCTATTTTGTAAGGTACTTTTTCTCATTTATTTTTCTTTTTAACAAGGAAGAATCATTCCCCGCATCCCACGATTTCTTCCATTGGATCAATGCCTCATCCGGCGTTCCGGTATAAAACAAAATGTCCCCGTAATGTTCCAGATAAACGCTGTTTTCGGCTTCATTGTTTTTTAACGCCTTTTCTATCCACGACTTTGCAAGGTCATATTGTCCCTTTCTAAACAAAATCAGTGCATAAGTATCGGCTATAGAAGCGTTTTGAGGTAAAGCTTTAGCTGCTATAGCAATTAAAGATACGGCTTTATCCAGGTTCTCATTCCTTAATGCCAGGTAGTACGCATAATTGTTCATAATCAGAAAATTCTGCGGGTCCAGCTTTACAGCTTTCTCAAAAGCCATATCTGCAGCAGCAGTTTTGCCCTGATCAATCAATATTTCTGCCTGCAATGCCGAAATCAGTGCCTGCAATTCTTTATTTTCCCCATCCAGCGCCATTGCTGACCTGATATG
The DNA here is from genome assembly GCF_014200605.1 of Pedobacter cryoconitis. Lineage (GTDB taxonomy): Bacteria > Bacteroidota > Bacteroidia > Sphingobacteriales > Sphingobacteriaceae > Pedobacter > Pedobacter cryoconitis_B. Next base: position 300,787 of record NZ_JACHCE010000003.1, read on the forward strand.
TTCCAGTGCGTCTTTATTCTGATCTTCACGATGCAGGGCGAAAGCCATATAATAGTATAAAATAGCCTGATTAGGATAGACCGACAAGGCATCCTCGCCGATGGCAATCATCTGTTTATACTGCCCCATCAGGATAGATATATTGAGGACCTTTTCCCAGACACCATAGAGCTGATCGGTCAGTTTTAAGGCTTTTTTATAATAAATGAGTGCACCCGGCAGATTTCCGGTTTCATAAAGCACATCACCATAGAGTGCCAGAAAAAGCGGGTCATCCTGATGTGTAGCTGCAATATTCTCCAATACTTTAGAGGCAGCCAAAAATTTCTTTTGGGAGAGATACAGCGTAGCGGCAGCCATAGCTTCTGTCCCGCTAACTGCAGGGCCATTCTCTTTGGTGACCCCTGTAATTCTCTGACGGGCCCTGTCCAGAGATTCTGACGGGCCAAATTTCTTTTCCAGCAAGGCATAAGCGGCCATTGCTTCTTCTTTTCTGCCGGCTATAGCAATTGCATTGGCACGGTCAAACTGGTAACTCTGCTGGTCTGGAGCCAGGCGGATGAGCTGGTCAAAAACCGGGATCAGACGGTCCATACTCCCGGTACTTTTATAAAGCTCGGCCATGAGTTTCCAGTACCATGGATTATTCTGATCAATGCCAACCGCATTTTTTATAGCGATTTCGGCCTCAGCCATTTTATTTTGCCTGAAATTCAATAAGGCTATTTCATACCATGCCGCAGCATTTCGTACGTCAATAGTGGTGATCTTACTAAAACTCTCATTGCTCCTTACGTAGTTCTCTTTGAGTTTATCGCTCAGACCAGCAAAGAAAAGTTGTTTAATGAGTACACTATCTCTTGCAGAAACCGGTTTCTGCTGACCCGCAGAAGGTAGTGCCAGGACTAGTATACAGCATAAAACAACGATCCTGTTCATTTCTTTTGGTTATTTACCAGTATGTCCGTAACCACCTTCACCACGTGCGGTGTCACTTAATTCTTCTGCACTTTCCCAGGTAATAGTTTCATGTTTTGAAATGACCATTTGTGCGATACGGTCACCATTGTTAACCACAAAATCAGTATCTGAAAGATTAATTAACAATACTTTGATTTCTCCACGGTAATCGGCATCAATAGTTCCCGGAGAATTCACAATGCTGATTCCATGTTTATAAGCCAAACCACTACGCGGGCGGATCTGTGCCTCATATCCTACTGGCAGTTCAATATGCAAACCTGTAGGTACTAAAACACGTTGCATCGGTTTGATGACCAGTTCTTCAGTTACAAAAGCTCTCATGTCCATACCTGCTGCATGAGCTGTTTCATACTGAGGCAATGCCAATCCTGATTTGTTAATAATGTTAATCTTCATCTTGTTCTGTTTATTTATGTATTAAAGCCTTTAAAACCGGCCCGTATTATTTTTTAATGGTCTGTGCAATAAAATTCATTCCCCTTGTCAGGATTATTTTCCTCTTGCCAGAAGTGCCTTTACTTCATCTTTTTCAACATAAGCTATCCCGGCAAAGAAAAGCAGTAGTAATCCATTACCAATATAGATATTCCTGTTAAATACCCAGAAAGACAAAATGACAATAATTACTGAGGTAACCATATAAGCCAGTATCCGGTTGAGCTTATAAGGAATCGGGTAATATTTCTGTCCCAGTATATAAGACATTACCATCATCACAAAATAAGCCAGCATAGAAACCCATGCGGACCCCATATAACTGTATCTTGGAATCAGTATAAAATTAAATACAATGGTGATCACTGCACCGATTACCGAGAGATACAAACCAAACCTGGTCTGATCTGAAAGCCTGTACCAGATCGAAAGGTTCATGTAAATACCCAGGCAGACATAACCAAATAACAGGTAAGGTACTGCCGGCAGCCCCGACCAATACTGTGCGGTATGGGCATGATCCCCTTTAATAAAGTATTTCAGGATTTCAATATTTGCCACTAAAGCGACGAATAATAGCGAAAGTGCAATTACAAAATAATGAAGGATTGTGGCATATGTTTTCCGGGCATTCTCCTGTTTGGCATGGCTAAAAAAGAACGGTTCTGCCCCCAGTCTGAATGCCGTAATAAAGATACTCAGGAAGATTGCAATTTTACATACTGCCCCATAGATCCCTACATCGATATCAGCGACTGCTTCCGGTAATAATTTACTCAGTACAATCTTGTCCAGGTTTTCATTGATAATAAAAGACAGATTCGCTACCAGGATAGGCCAGCTGTAAGAGATCATCTTCAAAAACAGATCTTTATCAAATTTAAATCTGATCTGCATAAACTCAGGCAGCAGCATTACAAAAGTAAGTATGCTGGCCACTAAATTGGAGATAAAAACATAACCTACCCACTGATAGTGGTACCAGCTTGAAAACCATCCTGCCAGCGGCCAGTTATTTTTAATGATTAAGGGAATAACAAAAATAAAGACCAGGTTCAGCCCTACAAAACTCCCTATATTCAGGAATTTGATCACACTGTATTTAAATGCTTTATTGTCTGCACGGATTTTAGCAAATGGGATTACACAGATGGCATCTATGAATAAGATCCCTACAAAATACTTCACATACCGCTGATAATCCAGTACCTGAGCTTGTTCACCATTATTAATCCAGGCGGCAATTGAAGTTGAAAAGACAGAACCTGTAATCAGGAATAGTCCGGCTATAAAAGCGATACAGATAAAAGAGTTGTTGTATACCGCATCCTTTTTATCCTCATATTTATTCAGATACCTGAAATAGGTACTTTCCATTCCAAAAGCAAGCACTGCATTGATCAGTGACGCATAGCTGAAAAGCTTGGTTAAAATACCAAATGTCCCGGGCAAATAAGCCTTAACATAAATAGGGGTTAATATAAAATTGAGTAGTCTGGACAGAATGGTACTCACACCATATACTGCAGTCTGACCTAAAAACTTTTTTAAAACTGACACTTGATAGGATTAAACGGATAATAAAGCACCTTATTTCTTAATAATTTCAAAATTACGATAGTTTTTAAGCTCGCCAGGTGTGATCTCCACCTTTTCTATCTTCGCACGGTCTGGCCCTTCGTTACACCATTCTTCAAAAATATCCAGCAGGGTATCATCACCTTCGGCCTCGATATACAAGCTGCCATCCTTTTCATTTTTGATAATTCCGCGTACCCCCATCTGGTCGGCTACGACCTTTGTGGTATACCTGAACCCCACTCCCTGCACTTTTCCTGTAATTCTTATAATGATTTGTTTCATTTCTATAGCTAATAATTAAACTGACTCACTCTATTTTTCTCTGTTAAAAACCCCTGCCATATTTCATCTAAAATAGCCGCAGCGGGCTTAACTTCCTTTAGCAAGGCAGAAACCTGTCCGATTTCCAATTCGCCTTCTTCTAAATTTCCTTCAAACATACCTAATTTTGCTTTTGCACGGCCTAACAACCCCTTTAATGTTTCTGCATCTGCCCCTTCGGCCTCTGCTGCTGCGATCAGACCTTCAAAAGAATTCTTCAATAACCTTACAGGAAACAATTTCTGCATCCTCAGTTTAGTATCCCCTTCGGCCGCACCGATAACCCGCTGTTTAAATGCAGGATGTGCAGAAGATTCTTCCGCTACTGCAAAAGCAGAACCTACCTGTACGCCATCTGCCCCTAAGGCCATTGCCGCCAGCATACTCCGGCCCGAGGAAATCCCCCCGGCTGCAATAACCGGAATCTTCACTGCATCGGCAACCATGGGGATCAGGCACATCGTTGTGGTTTCCTCCCGCCCATTATGGCCGCCGGCTTCAAATCCTTCCGCAACAATAGCATCTACCCCGCTTGCTTCAGCTTTCAAGGCAAATTTAGTATTAGACACCACGTGTACCACAGTCATATGCTGAGCTTTCAGAAAACCTGTCCACAGGGCTGGATTTCCTGCCGATGTAAATACAATTTTCACTCCTTCGGCAACCAGTAACTGCATTATCTCCTCTATATTAGGATAAAGAAAAGGCACATTCACTGCAAAAGGCTTGTCTGTGGCCAGTTTAATCTTCCGGATATGTTCACGTAAAACTTCCGGATACATTGAACCAGCCCCAATAATCCCCAAACCGCCTGCATTTGATACTGCTGCAGCCAGTTTCCAGCCACTACACCAGATCATTCCCGCCTGAATAATCGGATATTGAATCTTAAATAATGAGGTAATACGATTTGACATATCTATAATTTATGTTATTCTTTTATATGATCCTTTGAATACGGGTATAGGGCTTAATCAGACCATCCTCTAAATGTTCAATGAAATTCACCCCAGGTTTTTTCCCTTTTTCAAAACTCCCAAACTGAGTGTCTATCCCCAGAAAAAGCGCTCCGTTTAGCGTGGCCCAGCGCAGCAAAGTATCAAAAGAAATTTGTTGATATTCCTGTAAAGTCTTCATTTCGGCCAGGATACTCAGTTGATGATTACTTGCTAAACTATCTGTTCCCAGTGTAATCGTAGCTCCAGATTCCATCAATAAAGCGACATCGGGTAATTTATTTTCAATATACAAATTCGCATTCGGGCATAAACACCAGTAAAGTTTTGGGTGCTGACCTTTTGCAAATTCAATATCCTGCTTACTGGTAAAAGTATTATGCACTAATAACGTTTTGGCGGCCGCCGATAAAAGAGGCAGATAACATTGCAAAGAAGTTTTTCCTTTCGCCTGAAAAAAATCAATATCCAGGCCAAGGAACTTATATAAATTAAGAAAATGCCCCTCTTTTTTTTCAAAGAACCTATTCTCATCCGCCGTTTCCTGATTATGTATAGAAACCGATTCAGTTTCAGCTCCCGACACCTTCTCAATCTCTACAAAAAGCTCTTCTGAAACAGAATAAGGGGCATGTGGAACAATCGTAGCTTTTAAAGGCAAAAACTCATCCCGCATTTCCACTGCCTTTTGAATAATCTCCTGTGCACGCCCTGGATTAAAGCCCATAGCCTCCACAAAAGTATGGTAGTAAACTTTACTCTTGACTTTGACTCCTTTTGAATAAATCTGATTGGAGATATCGCCCGTGGCAACAATACCATTGGCATACATTTCTGCATCCGCTATGCGCATAGCCTCCTCTATTTCAAGTTCAGAGGCTTGTCTTTGCTGAATAACCTGCTGCACAAAACCCGGCAACCCTGTATGTTCCCCTATTTTCCCAAAAAGGTGTGATAGCTCTAAGTGACAATGTGTATTGACGAGTCCCGGTACCAGTACCCCGTCATAATATTGTATATCCTTTATCCCTAGTGCTTTCCCTTGTTCAGCAGTCATTACTGCGGTAATTGTACCGTCATCACTGACTGCAATTATTCCATGCTGTAAAGGTGCATCACTAACCGGGTATATCCATTTTGCCGACAAATAAGAACTCATGTTTACAAATTACGGTTATTCCGTTCAAAGCCTAAAAAAAACAACAGACAATTTACCGCTAAATAGAAAATCGTGCAGAAAAGAACCTGAGACTTAATCAAACCTTGTTGAATCAATGGAGGGACCTGTTACAAAAGATACACGCCCTATAATCTGACTATATTCCAGCTATGTTTGATACAGGGTTTAAGCGGGGTTGAAACGGGTCAAGGCGTATCAACCCCGTATCAATGATAGCCCGTATATAGAATAAGTATAGTTTCTGGATTTTGTTGTATTGTACAGTCCTATACCGTGTCTTATACGGATTTCACCTGACCTATTAGGTAATGCTGTTTTACTTTACCTTATAAGATTTTCCTGAAATCACTTTACGTTTTAATAAATTGTCCTGAATTGGCTTGACATCTGTTGAGAGATGCCTATACTGAGGTTCCTGCGTCTGAAAACTAAGATTAGTTCTCAAATTGTCGTCTTGTCTTATACCGGAATTCCCCGATATCATGTTCATTATTCAGCAATCCTCAAATAGCAATCCCTGAAAAACTATCTGCAAACAGCAATCCTTAAACAGTAATCCCTGAAAAACTATCTGCAAACAGCATCCTCAAATAGTAATCCTTAAAAAAAACCTTTCCCCCACAAATGAGGTCTGATCTTATCTTCTTATGTCCCAAGTAGTCAACCTTCCTTCCCCTCATGCTGTTATCCACATTACAAGTCTATGGAAAGCGGTTAAAAAAACAGCTGCTGATTTCGAAGCCTATTTCCTTCTTAGAAGGAAATCCAGCGAGAAACAGCAGCTGTTTTTTTAACAATTGTACTATAAACTTTAATTTTGATAGCATATGTGGGTAGAAATTGATTACTTTGTAAAAAGAAATAAACTATGTCCGATTCTACTACCCGATTAAATAAATACATTAGTGAAAGCGGCATGTGCTCGCGCAGAGCAGCAGACAGATACATTGAACAGGGAAATGTGTTTATTAATGGCAAAAAAGCCAAAGTTGGTGACCAGGTTTACTTCGGTGATCTGATTACAGTAAACGGACAAACAATTGAGCCTAAACAAGTAGACAATTCAATTTTACTTGCATTTAATAAACCTGTTGGTGTCACCAGTACTACTGAGGCTGGCGTAAAAAGCAACATTGTTGACTATGTAAACCACAGTGAAAGAGTTTTCCCGATTGGAAGATTAGACAAAGATTCACAGGGGTTAATCTTCATGACTAACAATGGTGACCTTGTCAATAAAATCCTTCGTGCCGGGAACAACCACGAAAAAGAATACCTGGTTACAGTTAATAAACCACTTACTGATCAGTTTATTACTAACATGGCAAAGGGAGTACCTGTTTTAGGGGTAATGACCAAGAAATGTAAAGTAACTAAAGAAAGCCCTTTCATCTTCAAAATCACATTGATCCAGGGCTTAAACAGACAAATCAGAAGGATGTGTGAGCATTTCGGTTTTGAAGTAACCAAACTGGAACGTATTCGCATTATGAATATCAACCTTAAAGGCCTTCCTATTGGTGAATGGAGAGAATTTACTCCCGAAGAGCTGACTGAAATCCATAACATGATTGCAAAATCAAGTTCTGTAGAACATGCTGCCGCAAAAAGGGTTGCTAAAAAAACCAAATCAGCTACTGCTGAAGAAGAAGTTAATGTAACTCCGGCAAAAGCATTCAGAGCAAGACCAGCAGGCCCATCTAAAGGGAAACCAAGAACAGCGTCTCCAAGAGGAGAAAGAGCTGAACGTGGTGAAAGATCTGAAAAACCAGCAAGGTCATCCAAAGCAAAACCAGCATCTGGTTCTTCTTCATTTAAAGCACCTGCTGCTACAAATGACTGGAATAAAAGCAATGGCCCAAGCAGAAGATCTGTTAAACCAACCAAAGGAAGATCAGGTACTGCACCTGCAAAAACAAGAAGTCCGAAAAGATAATATCAAGAATATCAATTCATTCCTGCATGACCTTAGCTGTTAAAATCAGTCACAAGGTCATGCAAATTTCATAACTTATTAAAAACAAGTAAGTTCCAATGAAAAATTGGGTGGCTTATTATTTTTAGGTAACTTTGCATCAAATGCTAGTAACAACTAAAACTGATATCCGTTCTCTGAGCTTAATCCAGCTCCAGCAGCACTTTACTGAAATGAAAGAACCCGCTTACCGGGCCAAACAGGTTTACCAATGGCTTTGGGAAAAATCTGCGCGTTCTTTTGAAGAGATGAGTAATCTGTCTAAAGACTTGAGAAAGAAATTAGATGAGAACTATACGATCAATGCAGTTGAAGTAAACAACACGCAGTTTAGTAATGACCAAACGATTAAAAACACATTCCGTTTATATGATGGAAACATTGTTGAAGGTGTTTTAATTCCGATGGAAGAACGAATGACTGCCTGTGTAAGTTCACAGGTTGGCTGTAGTTTAAGCTGTAAGTTCTGTGCAACAGGTTATATGGATAGAAAACGCAATCTTAATGCAGATGAAATCTATGACCAGGTTGTGCTGATTGATCAGCAGGCAAAAAAGAATTACAATGCACCATTGACCAATATCGTTTATATGGGTATGGGTGAACCTTTGCTGAATTATGCCAATGTCATGAAATCGATAGAGCGGATTACTGCTCCGGATGGTTTAAATATGTCCTACAAAAGAATTACTGTTTCTACTGCCGGTATTGCCAAAATGATCAGGAAACTGGGCGATGATGGTGCTAAATTCAATCTTGCGCTTTCTCTGCATGCTGCGGATGACAAGAAAAGAAATGAGATTATGCCTATCAATGAGCAGAATACCTTAAAAGTTCTGGCAGATGCATTAAAATACTATTTCGCAAAAACAAAAAATCCGGTTACTTACGAATATATTGTATTCAATGATTTCAATGATGAAATTCAGGATGCAATAGATTTGGCAAAGTTCTGTAAACATGTACCTTGTAAAGTTAACCTGATTGAATATAACCCAATTCAGTTTGCAGATTACATCAATGCTGAGGGAGATAAAATTGATGCTTTCTCTAATTATTTGAAGAGCCAGGGAGTGAATACAAATATCAGACGCAGTCGTGGTAAAGATATTGATGCTGCCTGCGGACAACTCGCTGTAAAAGACCAGGCATAAAACCTGTTTAAATTTCAACCATTTTCTGACTGATCAGGGTTACATTGCAAAAATGTCCCTGATTAAACAACTTACTGCCGACTTTTTTCATCTGCTGTTTCCAGAGTGCTGTAATGCATGCGGAACCAGGCTATTTTATGGGGAGAAATGTATCTGCATCCGATGTCTGTATGACCTCCCCTATACTGATTTCCATCTTTATCCAGATCATCCGGCTGCCAAACTATTTTGGGGCAGATTGCCATGCCAGGAAGTAATGGCTTTATTGTACTTTAAAAAAGGTACAAAAGCTCAGAATTTAATTCATCAGCTCAAATACAAGGGGCAGATTGATGTTGGGTTTATGCTGGGCCTTATGATTGGTGAGAAACTATTATCAAACCCATCTTATCAAAAAGCGGACCTTATCATTCCGGTTCCCCTGCACCGGAAAAAAGAAAATAGCAGGGGTTATAATCAAAGTAAATCTATTGCAGATGGCATAGCTAAAATTTTGCAGCTTCCTGTCGTTACAGGCTTGCTTATCCGGCAAACCGATACGTTTACGCAAACTAAGAAAAGCAGGTATAGCCGTTTTGAGAATATGCAGTCTGTATTTAAGCTGAGTAAGTCACATATTTTGAAAAACCAGCATGTCCTATTAATTGATGATGTGATTACAACTGGCGCCACCCTTGAAGCCTGCGGGAAGATATTGCTGGATAGCGGATTAAACAAGCTATCTATTGCAGCAGCAGCTTATGCAGAATAATAAATGATAATTTATATGTTATTAAAAAATATTTAAGAAAAATAATCAGGCCACATAACATTTCCATATTATGCTCGTTTATATATTCGAGAGCGTTAATTTAGATGGTAAGGGTCGATATTTTCTTCATAGAAATATCGGCCCTTTATCTTTTGATAACAAATCTGCTTATTTTATAAAAAAAAACATTTTATCTAAAACAATATCCGCAGTCAATCGTTTATATACCGAGAGCGTTAATTTAGGGGTCGGAATTTCTTAACAGAATTCCGGCTCTTCTTTTTTACAGCCTTTTTTTCAGGACGATTTTCTACTATTTTTCTTTGGAAAGAAATCCAGAAAGTAATCTTTTGATCTCTTCAGGATTAAAAGGTTTCAACACATGACCATTCATGCCGCATTCTTTGAATTTATAATGATCATTTTTTAATGTAGAAGCAGTCAATGCAATAATAGGTACATTTTTATAATAAGCTCCGCTGATATCCCGGATAATGCCAGTGGTTTCAAAACCATCTATTCCAGCCATTTTAATATCCATAAAAATCAGATCATAACTTTCTGTCATAATCTTCTCTATGGCTTCATATCCGTTAACAGCAGATTCGATTTCCAGCCCCCATTTACTTAAAATACGTTTTGCGATAAGAATATTAATCTCATTATCATCCACAACCAGTATTTTCTTTCCTACAAAAACACTCATCTCTGTATTATTGCCGGGAGAAGCGGACAACTCCGCTGTTTTGCTAAATGCAATTTCAAAAGAAAAAGTTGTTCCTTCACCTTCTGTACTATCAACGATAATATCAGAATTAAACATCTGCAGTAGTTTCTTTGTAATAGCAAGCCCTAAACCTGTCCCTCCATATTTTCTGGAAATATCAGTTTTAGCCTGGGTAAAGGTTTCGAAAATATAGTTTTGCTTATCTTTAGGTATTCCTATTCCATTGTCTACAATTTCAAACCGGATGATGGAATGCTCTTCAGTTTCCCCGTTAAGGGTAAGCTTCAATTGTACCTGACCGTTTTCTGTGAATTTTATGGCATTACCCAAAAAGTTCATCAGGACCTGATATAACCTGTTTTTATCCCCGGAAATCATTGTAGGTATAAGCGGGTCAAAGACAAGATTTAATTGATTGCCCTTTTTTTTGACATTGACCTGCAAAGAGTTAATGATATCATTTGCCAGCGTTTTCAGATTGAAAGGAAAAACTTCCAGCTCCATTTTACCGGTTTCCATTTTAGTGAAATCCAGGATGTCATTGATAATATGTAACAAATTCTCTCCGGAAAATTTCAGGATATTCAGGTCATCTATCTGTGAGATTTTAGGGTCATTATCCAATAATAGGTGCGTCATACCAATCACTGCATTTAAAGGGGTACGGATTTCATGACTCATCACAGAGAGAAACATTTCCTTAGCCTCACTCAGCTTCAGGGCTTGTTCTTTAGCCTCAATCATTTCCTTTTCTACCTGTTTACGCTGTGTAATATCAGATATAAGGTCTATCTGCCTTTCAACTTTACCTTTACTATTGATAATCGGGGTATTGGATACAGATAACCAGACGGTAGATCCATCTTTCTTTTCGGCCAGGACCTCTATGGTATAGGATTGATTGTTTTTACTTTTATCTCTTGAAGTAGAAATAAGTTCCTGATCATAAAAATTAGGAGAAAGTATATTTCCCAGATGATGTCCGTAAAGCTCTTCTTTTCTATAACCGGTTAATTTTTCAAGTGATTGATTTACCCAGGTTGTAATCCCTTCATTATCCTGGATATTTACACCGGTATTTGTCTTGCTTGCCACCATAGATAATACCTGCAATTCTTCTTCTGCACGCTTTTTATCAGTGATATCAATAATAATTTCGACTTCAAGATCCACATTACCACGCTCATCGAGTACGACAGTATTATAAACTGAGATCCATATTTCTTTTTTATCTTTTCGATAAGCCAGCATATCAATGGTGAAAGACTGACGCTGCTTAGTTAACCTTCTGACTTCATCGATCAGTTCCAGATCGGTATTCGGGCCAATAATCATGTCTCCGAGCCGCTTTCCACGAACGTCTTCCAGACTAAAACCGGTAATCTTTTCAAAGGCAGCATTTACCCAGGTTACGTGATTATCTGCATCGTTAATCACCACTGCATTATTTACTTTGCTCGCTACAAAGGATAATTTCATCAGGTCACTTTCAACCTTTTTATTCGCTGTAATGTCTCTGCCATAAGTATACCAGCGGCGATTTTTAGAAACCAGTGACCAGCTTATCCAGCGGACAACCTCATCACGGCCAATTACCCGGAAATCAATATGAAGTTCTTTATCTTTGTTTTGAAGACCTTGCTCTATGCTCTTTAAAACTCCCGGGATATCTTCCGGATAACAGACATCCAAAAGCCCCAGTTCCATTGCTTCCGGCACAGTATAACCCAGTAAACGGGTTACCGCCTCATTCACAAATAATACTTTTCCCCTATGGTCAAGAATACAATGGATTTCGGGAGATACGCCTGTAATATCAAGAAGTTCCTGACAGCGTGAAACACTGGAACGGATCTGCTCATCTTTTCTTCTGAGTAACAGATGGACAACAACTTCTCCGGCAATACTTTTCAGAATATCTTTCTGACTATCATTTAATTCGCGGGGAAACAGATCAAATAAACAGATGGTACCCAGCGCATAACCATGATCATCAATCAGCGGTGCACCGGCATAATATCTGATATGAGGTGCTGAACTGACCGAAGGATGATTAACGAAACGATAATCCAGTAAAGCATCCCGGACTTCGAATACGGTATCGCCCTGAATCGTATATTCACAAAAAGATTGTTCACGTGAAAGCTCCTTCACATCGGCCCCGATGGAGGATTTAACCCATTGCCTGTCTTTATCTAAAAAAGTAATCAGGACAATGGGTATATTAAATACTTGTGCTGCTAACCTCGCAAGGTTATCAAAGCTTTTTTCTACAGGAGTATCAAGTATATCATACGTGTATAAAGCACATAATCTTTCCTTTTCACTAGGTGATAATACTCCTGTATTTATTGGCATAATTGATTACCCGTATTTGTTACTTGTATAATGGAAAACCAGCAACCAGTTCAGTTACTTGTTTTCTCACTTCACTCAAATGGGCATCATCTTCTGGATTAGTTAAAACCTGATCTATTAAATCAACAATTTTTTCCATTTCCTGTTCTTTAAATCCTCTGGTTGTAATCGCAGCAGTTCCAATGCGGATTCCTGAAGTTACAAAAGGAGATTTATCGTCAAACGGCACCATATTCTTGTTCACGGTAATATCTGCTTTTTCAAGCGCATTTTCTGCAAGTTTTCCAGTTATATTTTTATTACGTAAATCGATCAGCATAAGGTGGTTGTCTGTTCCTCCTGAGATGATACCGTAACCTCTGTTCACAAATGCCTTCGCCATTGCCTGCGCATTTGCCTGTACCTGCTTAATATAAACCAGATATTCATCACTTAAAGCTTCACCAAATGCGATCGCTTTAGCTGCAATAATATGTTCTAAAGGCCCACCCTGAGTACCTGGAAAAACTGCCATATCTAAAACAGATGACATCATTCTGGTTTCTCCTTTTGGAGTTTTCAGACCAAATGGGTTTTCAAAATCTTTCCCCATCATAATCAGTCCGCCACGTGGACCACGTAATGTTTTGTGTGTAGTTGTAGTAACGATATGGCAATGAGGAAGTGGATTTGCCAATAATCCTTTTGCAATCAGTCCGGCTGGGTGTGAGATATCAGCAAGCACCAATGCGCCAATTTTATCTGCTACGCTACGGATAAAAGCATAATCCCATTCTCTGGAATAAGCAGATGCACCGCAGATAATCAATTTTGGACGTTCAGCTAATGCTAACTCTTCTAGTTTTGCATAATCAATCAGTCCATCTTCTTTTTTTACTCCGTAGAAAAGCGGGTGGTATAATTTACCTGAAAAATTTACAGGAGAACCATGTGTTAAGTGTCCTCCGTGAGAAAGATCAAATCCAAGAATTTTGTCTCCTGGTTGTATAACAGCAAGCATTACTGCTGCGTTAGCTTGTGCACCAGAGTGTGGTTGAACGTTAACCCATTCAGCACCAAATAGTTTTTTTGCACGCTCAATGGCAATATTCTCCACCTCATCAACTACCTGACATCCGCCATAATAACGTTTGCCTGGTAAGCCTTCAGCATATTTGTTAGTTAATACTGAACCCGCAGCTTCCATCACCTGTTTGCTTACAAAATTCTCTGAAGCAATCAGTTCAAGGCCGTTTTCCTGACGGTCTAATTCCCTGTCAATCAAATCAAAAATTAAAGTATCTCTTTCCATTTATCAAAGTATATTTCTGTAAAAATAATCATTTTCATCAGAAGCTGCTGGAATTTAGATACTCAATTGTTTATAATTTATTTTTAAGCGAAACAAGTCAGATTTATTTCTGATAGCTTTACTATCAGAAATGAATATGGCGCGGTTGGAGCTAAAAAGAAACATAAATAAGTGAGCAGATGAATTTTAAACTGTTTCGGTAATATATATTTTTTTAATGGTGATGAAGCTATCTATGGTTTTTTCATTGATTTAGAGGCCCTGAATAATGTATCCTGCAAATCAAAAAAGTTCTTGTTATTCGAATGACTATTATTTTGTGGTTATCTTAACTAAAATCCCGTACTTTGTATATTGTTGTCTATTAAACCCTGCATGGAAAACTTCAACACTCCATTACTACCAAACATAAATTATCCTGCTGATTTAAAGCAGTATAAAGAAGATGATCTGGAACAAATCAGCCAGGAATTACGTCAGTATATCATTGATACAGTAAGTGTAAACGGCGGACATTTTTCTTCCAGTCTTGGTGTTGTAGAGCTTACTGTGGCTTTACATTACGTTATGAACACCCCTTACGATAAATTAGTATGGGATGTGGGCCACCAGGCTTATGGCCATAAAATTCTGACCGGAAGAAAATCTGTTTTTCATACAAACCGCCTGCTTAACGGCATCAGTGGTTTCCCGAATATCAGTGAAAGTGAATATGATACGATGGGTGTAGGACACTCTTCTACTTCAATTTCTGCAGCATTGGGTATGGCTGTGGCTTCACAGTTAAAAGGGGAGAAAGACCGTCAGCATGTTGCCGTCATTGGTGATGGTGCAATGACTGCCGGACTTGCTTTTGAAGGACTTAATCACGCTGGAATTGAAAATTCAAATCTGCTGGTTATCCTGAATGATAATTGTATGTCCATTGATCCGAATGTTGGTGCACTTAAAGAATATCTGACCAGCATTACCACTTCCAAGTCTTATAACCGGTTCAGAGATGATATATCAAATGTATTAATCAAACTTTCTGAGCTTGGCCCGAATGCGCATAAGTTTGTTAAAAAGATAGAGAAAAGTATCAAAGGTACTTTACTGAATCAAAGCAATCTTTTTGAAGCACTGAATTTCAGATACTTTGGTCCTGTGGACGGTCATGATGTAAAAAAACTGGCTTCTATTTTAAAAGACCTTAAAGATATCCCCGGCCCTAAACTATTACATTGTGTAACCGTTAAAGGAAAGGGTTTTGCACTGGCCGAAAAGGATCAGACCAAATGGCATGCTCCAGGCCTTTTTGATAAAATTACCGGTGAGATTAAGAAGTCTGTATCTGATAAACCACAGCCGCCAAAATACCAGGATGTTTTTGGACATACGCTGGTTGAGCTTGCTGAGGCGAATAAAAATATTGTAGGTATTACACCTGCTATGCCGTCTGGCTCGTCAATGAATATCATGATGAAAGCTATGCCGGACCGTGCATTTGACGTCGGCATTGCCGAACAGCATGCGGTAACTTTCTCTGCCGGACTGGCTACTCAGGGGATGGTTCCATTCTGTAATATTTATTCAAGTTTCATGCAGCGTGCTTATGATCAGGTGATCCACGATGTTGCCATACAAAACTTAAATGTTGTTTTCTGTCTGGATCGTGCTGGTGTTGCCGGCTCGGATGGTGCGACACATCATGGTGCCTATGACCTTGCTTATATGCGTTGTATTCCAAACATGACGGTTGCTGCCCCTATGAATGAAGAAGAATTAAGAAACCTGATGTATACGGCACAGCTGGAAAACATGGGACCTTTTTCTATTCGTTATCCAAGAGGAAACGGAGTCATGACAGACTGGAAACGCCCGCTTAAAGTTATTGAAGTTGGAAAAGGCAGAAAAATATGTGATGGTGAAGAAGTTGCGATTCTGACCATCGGGCATGTCGGCAATTTTGCCGTTGAAGCTTGTAAGGAACTGAATACAGAAGGGATTCATCCTGCACATTATGATATCCGCTTTGTAAAACCTCTGGATGAGGCTTTATTACATGATGTATTTAAACGTTATAAAAAGATAGTTACTGTAGAGGATGGCTGCATTCAGGGTGGAATGGGCTCTGCTATACTTGAATTTATGGCTGATCATAATTACCAGGCAACTGTAACCCGTCTGGGTATACCGGATGAAATCATTGAGCATGGTGAACAACCTGAACTCTGGGCCCTTTGTGGTTATGATAAAGCCTCGGTTATAGAGACTGTAAAAAAGATGGTGGTTGGCAGAACAACTGCAACTATCGCTTCTTAAAAGCAGATTGCTCTTAGCGGGAATTCTTTAATTACGTTAAATCAAACAGCCCCCGGTTTAGCTAAACCGGGGGCTGTTTGATTAGAGAAAAATTCTTTTCTTATTCTACTGTGACAGATTTAGCCAGGTTTCTTGGCTGATCTACATTACAGCCTCTTAGCAAGGCTATATGATAAGAAAGTAACTGTAATGGTATTGTAGCCAGCAATGGTAAGAAAGCCTCGCTCGCGTCAGGAATTTCAATACAGTAATCAGCCATTTTACGAACTTCCGTATCCCCTTCGGTAACAATAGCTAATACAATTCCTTTTCTTGCTTTTACTTCCTGAATATTACTGATTACCTTTTCGTAAGAAGAGTTTTTTGTAGCAATTACGACTACTGGCATTTCTTCATCTATCAGGGCTATCGGACCATGTTTCATTTCAGCAGCAGGATAACCTTCAGCGTGAATATAAGAGATCTCTTTTAATTTCAATGCACCTTCTAATGCGACAGGGAAGCCACTTCCTCTGCCTAAGAAAAGGCAATTTCTTGAATCTTTGAATTTATGGGCAATCTCTTTAATCAATTCATTGGACTCTAAAGCTTTCGTAATTTTTTCAGGGATACAATCCAGTTCAGTCAATAACTCTACCAGCTTGGCTTGCGTTAAAGTACCTTTCTGCTGTGCCATGTAAAAAGCCATCAGCGTCAGTACGGTTACCTGCGCGGTAAATGCTTTAGTTGAAGCCACACCGATTTCTGGTCCTGCATGGGTATATACACCTGCATGGGTAAGACGTGGAATTGATGAACCTACTACGTTACAAACTCCAAAAATAGTCGCTCCTTTTTCTTTGGCCATTTCTATGGCAGCCATCGTATCAGCTGTTTCACCGGATTGGGAAATGGCAATCACTACGTCTTTTTCAGTGATAATAGGATTTCTATAACGGAATTCTGAAGCGTATTCTACTTCTACCGGTATCCTTGCATATTCTTCGATCAGATATTCTCCAACCAGACCAGCATGCCATGACGTTCCGCAGGCTACGATAATAATACGGTCTATGTTTTTAAGTTTATCTGCATATTCCTTGATCCCGCCAAGCTGTACTCTTCCTTCATTTGGATAAATACGACCTCTCATACAGTCTCTGATAGATCTCGATTGCTCAAAAATCTCTTTCAGCATGAAGTGTTCGTATCCACCCTTTTCAAGCATTTCAAGTTTAAGCTCCAGCTCCTGGATATATGGGGTTTGTACTACGTTATCCAGACGTTTGATCAATAATTCATCACGTTTTAAGAATGCGATTTCATTATCGTTCAGATAAATTACGTTTTTGGTGTACTCAATAATCGGTGTAGCATCCGAAGCAATAAAATATTCTCCTGTCCCTACCCCAATAACCATTGGGCTACCTTTTCTGGCTGCAATCAATTGATCCGGATGATCATTATCCATAATCACAATGGCATAAGCACCGCTAACCTGATGTAAAGCCAAACGTACAGCTTCTAATAAATCTGTATTTTCTTTTTTATAGATCTCTTCAACCAAATGAATTAATACTTCGGTATCTGTATCACTATTGAATACATGACCTCTTGAAAGCAACTCTTCTTTCAGGGTGGCATAATTCTCTATAATCCCATTGTGGATAATAGTTAATTTACCATCATTAGAAGTATGCGGGTGTGAATTCCTGTCTGATGGTTCACCGTGAGTTGCCCAACGGGTGTGCCCCATACCAATCGTTCCCGATTTGTCTTTTCCTTCACTGAAATTTTCAAGTTCCTGAACTTTTCCCGCTTTTTTGTATAAGTTTAATCCACTCTGATTAATCAGTGCAATACCTGCACTATCATATCCGCGGTATTCTAATCTTTTTAAGCCTTTAAGCACAATCGGCCAGGCTTCTCTGTAACCTATATATCCTACTATTCCACACATATTATTCTAGTATAAAGGTGTAAATCTAGTCAATTAATGATTTAATTACATTAAAATAAAAATTGTCTGTTTGTTTTGGGCCAAATGATCCAGTCTTAAAATTAACACCAGACTTATAACGGGACAACATGGGAAGTATTATCAATACGTTTTAGCTTAAAAACAAATAAGCTGTTGATTCTATTCGCATCAAAGTGTAGAACTTGTCTACAGTAAGAAATATAGTTAAAAAACATAAATATCTCATTAACAAGGAATTAAATAAATGAAAAGCCCTTGGCATCATTATGTAACAAGGGTTAATACGAATCATCGTTTAAAACATATTTAAAAATATAACATATGAAAAATTTAATCTTAGGCGCAGCCTTATTAGCATTTGCAGGAGTTTCAACAGTTAAAGCAAACGATATTAAAACTCCGGTTGCTATCGTAGCTCAACAAGATAGTACAACTAAAACTCCGGTTAAAATTGAAGAATTACCTGATGCAGTAAAAGCAACTTTATCATCAGATAAATATAAAGACTGGGCTCCGGTTGCAGCATTCAAAATCACTGATGCAAGTAAAGCGGAATATTACCAGGTTGATGCCAAAAAAGGAAGTGAAACTGCTTCATTAAAAATTGGTAAAGACGGTACAATTATTTAATAATAATACCTCATTAAGATAAAAAAACCTGCTCTGTAAAGGAGCAGGTTTTTTTTATATACATCCGGATGATCAGGACTTATTTACATTACCAACAGTTATCCACATTTTAATGTGGATAACTGTTGGTAATGTTGTTATCCAACTGAAAAAGAAACATTCATTTATTGTTAATCAAATATTAAAACAAATCCAACACAATGAATAACAATGTTTTAAACAAAAATACACAAAAGAAAAATGGGCAAAAGCCCGATATAAGTTATTGACAGTTATAAACACCATCAAATTATTGCTGAATTCCGGCAATCGGTTTTTCTCCTTTAACAGCCACATCACACACATACATATAATACTAACAATCAACAACATACATCAACAATACAGAAAATACGTTTTATCAATATATTAGCCCTTTATATTCTGCTAAGAAGTAAATACAGCAGGCTGAAACAGCTTATTTAATCTGAGTATGGCAAGGTGTTTGCCTTATACCAAACATCTCCAATGAATTTATACTCATGTCGAATCAACTTAAAGACAATATGATTAAAAACTCTGATGTTAGTGCATTGGCGACTAATTTTCGTGAATATATCACCCGTAACAAATTAATAGAAGAAAGAGACCAGCTGATAGAAGAACTGACTTCCCGTAACCAGGATTTAAATCAATTTGCTTATATCACTTCACATAACCTCCGTGCCCCTTTATCTAACTTAATCGGGCTTATTGACATATTGAATTATGATCTTCTGGATGATTATAATAAAACAATTGTAGATATGTTCAGGGATTCAGCTTTCAAACTGAATGAAACTATTTATGACCTGACACAAATGCTAAGCATTAAAAGCAATAAAAAAGTAATCATAGATAATGTAAGTGTGTCTTATGTTTTTAAAAAAGTATGCAACTATTTTAATAAACAAATCCACAAACTGGGAATTTATATACACACTGATTTCGAATGTGAAATGATCCCCTTTCCCAAAAGTTATTTAGAAAGCATACTGATGAACTTAATGTCGAATGCAATGAAGTATTATTCGACAAACAGACCACTCAGAATTGAAATCTTGACAAAGAAAAATGAAGATGGAAATATCATTCTTACTTTCTCTGATAATGGTATTGGTATTGATCTTTTAAAATATAAAGACAAAATTTTCGGATTAAACCAGCGTTTTCATAACCATGTTAACGGTAGCGGGGTCGGCTTATTTATCACAAAAACCCAGATTACTTCAATGGGGGGCGAAATTGAAGTAGAAAGTGAACTGGATCAGGGTTGTACTTTTATCATCACCTTCAAAAAACCATAATTGTTGTGACATCAACATGTGTCATTCTTCTGGCGATTTAATATCACTTTACGTCTAGTTTTGTTGATAACGTATTTCAACAGAACATGAAAAAAACTTTACTCATTATCGCCGCACTGCTAGCCGCCTTTACATTTTTTAATGTGAAAGCCAATGCGCAGACTGTAACTGGAAATGTACCACTTAGTATTGTACTTTCTGATGCCTTTTCTATCACCCTGGGCCCTAATCCGGGAGTAGTTTTCACTTATGCATCAGCTGCTGACTACGTTGCAAGTCAGACGGTAACCAAAGCAAGTCATTTCTCTGTGATCAGTAATAAACCTTACAGCATCAATGTAAAGGCAACTGCCGAATTTAATACTTTTGCTGCGAATACAACACCGGTATCTTTAGGTATTGTACAGATAAGTGTTGATCCCAGTACTGCTGCAACAGGTGCAACTTATTCCAATGCAAATCTTACAACAACTTCCCAGATTATAGCAGCTGCCGCCGCACCCACAATTGGTACGGCTTACAATATAGATTATACGATAGCCAATGGTGCTGGTCTGATCAATAAAGCAGCTGGAACTTATGCTACAAACATCGTATATACGATCACACAACCATAACCGGCTTTAATGAGGTTATTAACTATTCTATTTACCTTATACCTTGCTCCTGTACTCCTCAATCCAGCTCAGGGGCAAGGGTTTTCAATTTCTCCATCCAGGATCTTCTTTACCGGAAACCCCGGAGAAACAGTTAGTCAGACGATTACTTTTGGCAATACTTCTGGCGGTGTACTCTCCTTTACCACAAGGAAGCAGGACTGGGAAAGAGATTCTCTGGGAACCAAAGTGTATTATGACAGCAATACAAAGCCATTATCCAATGCGGGCTGGATTACACTTTCTTCAAATGATGTATCTGTACAGCCCGGAGAGAATAAACAGGTTATCATATCGCTCAATATTCCAGCCGACGCGAAAAAACTGACCAGCAGCATGCTATTTTTCACACAGGTCAGGGAACAGGAAGCACAACAAAAAAGTACAGCCAAGATTGGGATCAATGTTTTAATGGAGGTTGGGATACAGGTTTATTATGTTCCCAGAGGACTTAGCCCGGGAGAGCTTGAATTTCTATCTTTTGATGATCACGGATTATATGAAAATGGTAAAAACAAATATCGCAGGCTCGCTTTAAAAATACACAATAAAGGAAGCCTGAATAAAGATGCTTTCATCCGGTTTGAATTAACCAATAAAGAAACCGGAGAGGAAATAAAAATAAAACCAGAAGTGCTTGCCATGCTGCCCGATGCCACACAATGGGTCATGGTTGACTTACCTTTTGATTTAAAAGGCAAATTTCTTGCAGTTGCTTTACTTGATGCCGGATCTTCTTATGACTTGAAAGTTGCTGAAAAAGAGATTATATACCGCCCTTAGTGTTATTTTTTGCTGTTTTACAGCAGGAAAAGCCAATGCACAGTTAACCATCAGCTTACCTGAAGCTAATATTTCAGGTCAGACTGATTATAAAGTCAATATAAATACTGGTGCATCTCCCTTTTTAAGCCTGATATCTGCTATCAATGCGAATGCAGGTGCTGCAAGCCTATCTCCTACCCCCAGTACTTTAGCCCCTGTTTTATTAGCCCCAAATCTGATCAATATGAAAATAACTTCTATTGGTGGCAGTATAGGCGTGCTTGGGGGCACAACACAGATCGTACTCTCTAATACCCCTCAAAACATCTATTATGTCTTGCTGGCCCTGCTCAGCGGAACGATACTTGTAGATTATACGGTCTCTTCAGTGGGCGTTGCATGGGCAGCGGGAAGTTATGCAACAACCTTAACTTTGACAGGGGGAGTTAACCCGGCTTCACAGACACTGACTATTGTTATACCCGCTTATGTAACTTTAAATACCCTGATTCCTGCTACAACGGCACTGAATGTGAACTCATTTGCTTTTTTTAGAAATTCGGCAGGGATAAGCGCTCCGATTAATAATGATTATTTTACTACGGTACCTACTCAAATCAGCCTCAGGGCAACCAGTTCTGTCTTTTCATTTACGACCACTCAGCCTTATAATCAGTTGCCTGCAACAAATAATGTAAGTTTAATGAGCGCGTTGCTGACAGGTGCTTATAGTGGTCCGGCAATTAATCTTTCTGCCGCCGATCAGCTCCTGACTACTTCGACCGGTATCCCTGTTCAGATCGGTAATAAAGATGTACTTACTCCTGCTTTAAGTATCAGCGGAGCAAATCTCAGCAGCAATTTCGTACAGGCCGGAACTTATTCTGCACCTGTGGTTTATACAGTTGCAAAAACTGCATCGTCGTTTCCGGCAACTCCAATTTCAAAAACAATGAACAGTACCGCTCAGGTGAATGTAAGTAACATGATGGAACTGGTAGTTCCGGATCCCAATGTCACCTTAACAGTGAGTACGACTGCGAACTATCAGCAAGGGGTTACGACCACAAAGCCAGGCCATATTAAAGTGAGCAGCACAGTACCTTATAATGTAACGGTGAAGGCGAGCAGTAATTTTCTGAGTTCTGCAGGTGGCGCACAAATACCTGTCGGGGTAATTACCATTGAAGGGATGACTGGTCAGACAGGAATCCAGCCTATTGTCCTTTCTTCGGCTCCACAGGTAATTATTTCTTCTGCTAATCCTGTCATAGACCGTTTGCTTAATCTTCAATACCGGATTCCGGCAACTCAGACTTCCAATCTATTAAATAAAACAGCCGGAAGTTATAGTACAACAGTTACCTATAGTATTGTTGCACCCTGATTAGGCTTTTAATTCAGAACAGAAGCTAAAACCTGCTGACTACAATTTTTCTGCGTTCATCACGATAAAGGAAAGTAAGCATCTCAACCGGACCTCCCCGAAGTGACACTTCTTCTTTTTCGTTTTCAATAGAGAATGGCATACCTGCAGTTTCTATATATACTGTATAATTGTTTCTTGGCAGATAAAAACAGAAATTACCTCTGTCGTCGGTTAAGGTCTGATGGATACGCCCGTTAGGGTCTATTGCATTAATTTTTATTCCGGCCAGCGCAGGCGGCCCATCCATATATTTTTCAGCTTTCAGCTTTAAACAACCGTTCAGGGCTTGTGTTCTGACCAGGGGGACTTCCAATTTCTTACTTTTATCCAGGAAAACGACTGTTGGATCCTGCAAACTCCAGCCTTTGGTATTGGTCACACTAACTGTATAGGCCTCTTTTTTCATATCCTTGAATTCAACAACCCCTTTGCTGTTGGTTAAAGCTGCCTCCCCATTTATTTTCACTAATAAGCCTCCTGCAGGTTTCTCCCCAGCATCCCATATGCCATTGCTATTGTCATCCTGGTAATAAGTCAATAGTAATTTTTTGGTTCCCGATTGCCCCTGAGCGCCAAATTGCTTTTCTATTCCCACCCTCAATTGCCTGTTTTCATAAAACAGGTTGTTCATATTCACCTGCTCAGCCGGATTGTAACCCTGAATTAGTGGTTTCTGTTTAGTTATGGTATAGGTAAAATCACCGGTAAGCGCCCAGTGGCCTTTCATCAGATATCTCATATTCCCGGTCACTGAATAGTTATCACTATGTGTAAAACCATAATAATTATACATACCGCTAAACCGGAAATTAAGACTGTTTTGTAACAGCTCAAAATGTATGTTAGGACCAAAGGAGTATAATCGATATTTATTGTTCCCTGTTGAAGACAATATATCTGAGATATAAAATGGGTTTAGCTGGACATAACTGCTAAAGCCCAAAATAGGTATGTTGTAGCTCGCATTGACCTTTAAGGAATGAAAAGGGGCCATCGGTCTGCCGGATGTATTGATGTAAGTATAACCGTAATCAGCTGTCATTGAGAAGCTGTTTATTCTCCCGCTATAGGCCATATTGGTTGTAAAACGCATAGCCGAAGATTTCCAGTCTGCATGAGCGCCAGACAGGTCAGTTATAGCTGAAGTGATGACGTGCTGATTCATAAAATAAGGGCCAAAGCCTATAAAAAGGTTTCCAGCCCGGGTATTATAGCCTAGTTCATAAATGTATATCGCATTTTTATTGATGCCCGCATTAAAAATACTATTGATATCATATTGATATTTTGGACTGTTAACCTGTATATTGACATGAGCATCCACCGAATTGTTGTTTTCAAGTTTACGTGTCAAACGAACATCTGTCATCAGTAAACCACGCCTTAACCCTGTGTAATATGGACTGCTATAATATCCGTTCCCAAAAAACTGATAGTCACTACTGTTGAGACCATAATTTATACCCGCAGAAACACCATGTTTGGAAGTAGAAAATATGGTATTCTGTTTCTCTAATGAGTAACCACCTTCAAAATTCAGAAATTGCCCCTTTTTTAATCTCACACCGGTTTTAAAACTCATCTGATCTGCCTCAAGCCCGGTAAATGAATCGCGGCTGTGAATATAAGTGAGCCTCCTGTCTCCTTTACCATCGGCAGTAGCCAGGTTATAATCAATGGCCAGTATTTTTGCGCCTGCAATAGTCGTACTGAACTGATCATATAAAAGAAAGTTATTCTGAATACCATAAACGGATAAACTCTCATTAGGGTTAAATTTCAGACTGGCTTTAACTCCCCTGCCACCTAATGAAAAATCTACATTTTCATAGATATTCCCCACTTTAATACCCCAACTTTTGGTTTGATAATCTGCATAAGTATTATAGATATTTATTCCATTAACACCTGGCTGATGATACTGATCTGCATTTAACCGGTATTCAATTGTTCCGTTATCCCCTGTCTTTACTTTACCATTGGCCTGCAACTGATAAAAAGAAGAATTACTGCTCATACTTGCATAACGCAAGGCTACTGTATTGGCCAGCGTTCCGCTATACTGATCATTGCTCATGCTCATTTTCCTGGCATTGGTCAGGTTGACAATCCTGATGACTTTAACAGCCAGCTGATTATTACTGGCATCTACTGCTTGAATGGTTACCGTAAAATCTGCGGGAATATTTGTATTTACTTTATTTCTGGCCAGAAAGGGTAATAATTGCTGAGAACCAGGCTGTAAAGTAAGGTTCATGGTTTGCCCTGTAAATTCTAGTCCATCGGGTATGCCAGAAAGTAAGAGTCTAAAGGTGATGGGTACAAAACCATTATTTGCACAACGGACTACAACCTGTGCCTGATTGCTCATCTGACTCAGATAGACCTCATTTTCTTCTGTACCGATAGTTAACCCGCCAATATCAGTCAAAATGGTTGTAAATGCAGCAGATTCCTGTACCTGAACACCTCCAGCAGAGGTCAGATGAAGTGTAAAAACCTGGTTATTACTATGGAGAGTTTGCCGGTCGGCGATATATTTTACAGGAAAAACCTTGCTTTCACCAGCTTTTAAAATCAGACTATCCGGCAATGAGATCAATCCTTTAGGGAGGATTGATCCGCTTTTATTCT
Source organism: Pedobacter cryoconitis (assembly GCF_014200605.1). Lineage (GTDB taxonomy): Bacteria > Bacteroidota > Bacteroidia > Sphingobacteriales > Sphingobacteriaceae > Pedobacter > Pedobacter cryoconitis_B. The sequence goes on from NZ_JACHCE010000003.1 coordinate 326,203, forward strand.
GCCTGAGAACAATCATTTTTGTTTCAGGATTTGTAACTTTTAAAAGGTTCGAGAATGTTTCTCCCCCTTTAATTGCCAATGTATCATGCAGGAAAGTGTATTTTACCTGGGCAGATACGGTAAACCCGGCAAGACAGCAAAACATAAGACATAATATTTTCAAATAGCCGATTTTATGCATCCTGATTGATTGATGAAAGCATATCTGCCTGTCCTGGCAAGCAGCAGTACCACCTATTGAATTTTTATTTGAATTGGGCAAGTAATTCACCCTTACTGTTAATATTCAGTTTTTTATAGGTCCTTTTGATATACTGACGCACAGTATCCAATGATATTCCATATTTATAGCCTATCAGTTTATAACTTAAACCATGCTGAAGGCCTTCTACAATCTGCCGTTCTCTATGGCTAAGTTTAGACTGATAGTCTATGGTATACTGTACCTGCTGAATTACATTTCTGGAGATGGAAGGACTAAAAACAGAACCTCCGCGATAAGTGGTTACGATCGTTGAAATTACGTCATCTACACAGGTATCTTTGGTAAGATACCCCATAGCACCTGCCTTCACGCAGGCAAGGACTGTATTATGGTCTTGAATATGACTATAAACTACAACGTTGGTATTGGGAAACTTACGGTAAATGTCAGGAATGATATCAATTCCATTCACTTCGATATCTAATAAGGTGACATTAGGTTCTTGTGAAGGCTGCACTTTTTTACATTCACCCATAGATCCGATATCAAGGGTTACTTTTAAATTATGCTGATGCTGATGATGAAGCATCACACGCATCATATTTCTGCTTTGTTGATTGACATCAATAATTCCAACTTTAATCATAGTTTCTCCCCTCTTTTTACTTCATTCAGTAATAACTTGAAATGATATGAAATAAAGTTAAGAAATACTTTAACCGCTTCTCCATTCATTCCGTTCATTAACGAACAGAAAAAACAACCAGGAACAACTATTGCTTTAAAACACTACTAATGAGCGGAATAGTACCCAAAGAAGATGGATTTAGGAAGGCATCTCTTAGCTCCCGGCCCAGGCTGACATGCGCTTTGATACTTTCTGCCCTGGCTTGATAATAAGCTTTAAAGGCAGTATCTGGTTCAGCATAATCCATTAAACATCCGGATAGAATCTTTGCATCAAGCATGGCATTGGTTGTACCTGCACTCGTGAAAGGCAAAGCTACATGGGCTGCATCCCCAATCAGCACTACATTTTGATGATGGAAGTCAGGAAGGAGATCAAAATCCCTGGTATTCCAGATATAACTGGTTTTGAAATCATTGTGTTCTAAAACTGATTGCACTTCGGCGGGAAAGTCTTTCAGCAGATTCTGACACAGTTCACGGAGCTGTTCATGATAATTTTCTGAAGAACGTGCATTGACACTTTCTTTGATATCATCCAGTAAAGGGTCATATTGCATAAACCAAACCATTTCAGTTCCCGAAGTAGGGATAAGCCCAAATGAAAGCCCTATGTTTTTTTGCTGAAATTTAGTGAATTTACCCTGCAGGGACCCGGCGAGTTCAGCATGCTGCACAATTCCAACAACTTCTTTTACTTTACCGGATTCAAAATCTACCTCTCCGAATAGCTGACGCCGGACAATTGAATTTGCCCCGTCAGCCCCAATAAACAAGTCACCATATTCGACTTCTCCATTTAAAAACGCAGCCGCGACTATTTTATGGTCTTCATAAATAAAATGAGAAAATACACGATTATTGTTTAACGTGGAAGTGGGTAAAAGCTGGTGTAAACAGGCCAGCAAGTCTGTTCGTTTAAAACATTGCCAGTCTTCCAGAGGTTTTTCGGTAATGATATTCCCTGCCGGATCTTTCAGTGTAAAAGTATATACTGGTCTGCCAGGCAGCACATAGCCACTATTTGCTGCCAGCTCATTCAGCACTGCGATACCATCATGATGCATCAAAAAGGCATGTCCCCCGACAGCTGTAAAAATCTGCCGTTCATTTACACTAACCTCAAAATGATGCTGATGCAGGTAGATACCCATACATAAACCAGCGATCCCTCCACCTATAATAACTACTTTCATAAATTATTTACTGTAGTTTTTATGTGGTGCAGTGCTTCTCCAAGAATAGATTCTGAGGTGGCAAAACTCATTCTGATGAAGCCTTCTGCACCTTCACCGAACCACTGTTTAGCACCTGGTACGACTGCGACTTTAGCTTTATCCAATAAGAGCTGATAGATTTCCTGACTGGTTTTATTTGTACCGGTAATATCTGTGAATGCAACGTAACAACCTTCCGGGGAAATACATTTAAACCCCTGGGTAGCATTTAGTTCTGCAACTGCCAGATCTCTCATTTTTTGAAGGTGTACCAGAAATTCATCAAGCCAGTATCCACATTCATTGAGTGCTGTTGTAGCCGCAACCTGCGAAAGTATGTTGGCCCCATGAATGGTAGAACCATGAAGAGAGACTTCGAACAACCGGTCATAATGCACCTGATTGGACGCCATTACTGCTCCTATTCTTAATCCGGCCAGCCCGTAGGATTTACTAAAACCTGTTACGGTTACGGTCTGATTTCTGATTTCTTTATTTAATGAAGCTATACTTGTATATAAATGAGGAGTATAAACAATATCACTCCATATTTCATCTGATAAAATGATAAGCCCGTGTTTGATAGCGATTTCTCCTAATTGGAGTAATTCGTCACTTCTAAAAACCTTACCAGTTGGATTTAATGGATTGCACAGGCAAATCATACGGGTTTTACTGGTAATCAGCTGTTCCAAATGATCAAAATCAACAGCATCAGATCCCGGTGGGATAGCGAAAGGAACAGCTACGCCTCCTACAGCCTCTGTGGAATATCTGAAAAGAAAGTCTACAGGATCAAAAATTATGGCCTCATCACCAGGAGAAAGAAAAGCTTTGCAGGTTAAATAAATACCAAAAGCTGCACTGTCCACCGGAAATATAAAATCAGGATTCGCTGGAATTCTGCGTTTATTGGTGAAATAGGCCGCTAAACTTTCCTTGAAATCAGGTAATCCGGCAGGCGGGCCATAAGATAGATATCTATCTTTCGTAAATCGAATGATAGATTCAGCAATCTCAGGTGCGCTAGGGAAATCAGGATCAGCAGCTGTCAAAGGGATAACCCCCTCAGCAACAGTAGCCCAGCGTAAATTAAACGCTCTTTTCTTTAATATATCCAGGTTGACAGAGTGGGATTGAAACATCCTCTAAAACTATAAATTTTCCAGAATTTCGAGAAACTTTTCTTTAACCAATGGCTTGATTATAAATTCACAGACCTCATTTATATTTTTTGAGCGCTCCATCTCGTGAGGAGATATGGAAGAGGAAACTATATACAGTTCATTTTTCTTGGCAAAAGATGGATACAGGTCCTGATATTCAGTCAGAAATTCCCAGCCATCCATAACCGGCATGTTTAGATCAAGGAAAATAATATCAGGTAATAATTCCTTTTTATCCTGAATCTCTTTAAGATAGGTAATCGCCTGCAGGCCGTCCGAAAATACTTCTACTTCAACATTTTCAGACACTTTGAGCATTGTCTTTTTTGTAAGAAATACAAAAATATCATCATCATCAATGAGATATACTTTTTTCATTACCAATTCATATTTTGATTTACAAATTCTATAGAAAAAATAGATCCCTGATCAGGAAAACTCTCTACCCAAATCTTACCTCCCATAGCTTCAACTTGTGTTTTTGTCATAAATAATCCCAGACCTTTAGCATCCGGATGACGGTGAAATACCTTTCCAATTTTAAAAATGTTATCTTTATGTTTCACAAGATCTATGCCTAATCCGTTATCCTGAACGGTCAATACGATATTTCCTTCCTTAACTTTAGAAGCAAGATTCAGGGATAGCTGTCTTTCAGGCGATTGATACTTGATCGCATTACTGATCAGGTTATAAAATATACTGGCCAGATATTTATGCGGATATAATACAGCAGGTGCATCTTCAAAATCGACCTTTATTTTGGCCTTTGCTTTCTGGATTTCTACATATAATCCATCCAGTGCTTCCTGCAGACAGGTACTAAAATTCAGTCTGTCCAATTTAATATCTCTGTCTAATCTGATTTGTATGGACTCTACCAGCTCATTAAATGTGCTCTTTAGATTTTCAATTACAGGTTCCAGTTTTGAAACCAGCAATTTTTGTTCTTCTGCATCCTCGGCTTCTTGTATAAATTCTGCCAGCATCGCCATATTGATTAATGGCCCGCGGAGATTATGCGAGACTACATTACAGAAATCTATCAGCTGGGTATTCTGAATGGCCAGCTGCTCCATGATCATTGTTTGTTTCTCTTCGAGCAGCTTACGTTCGGTGATGTCTATTCCAAAACCAATAACCATAATGAAATTTCCCTTTTCATCATGCATTGGAAACATTCTCCGCAGAAATGTGATTGTATTTCCTTCAGGGTCTTTTTGACTTTCTTCCCATCCTATGGCTTTTCCTGTACTTTTCACTTCCAGAAACTGCTCCCGCCTTTCCATAGCAATCTTTGGGTCCCGATTCCTGAAGGCACCGTATTCAAAGTCATCTTTACCTATAATGAACTTTCTGTACTCTTCATTTTTAATTGCCATCGGGTTAGCAAAAAGATATCTGTGGTCGGCATCAAAAACGACAATATCTGTTGGAATATTATTCAGGATACTTTCATAAAATTCCTTGATACTATTGTTAATAACCGGAAGTTTAAGCTGTAAGAGTGTAGTCACCTGCTGTGCAAGTAAAGCGAGACCTTTATGTTGTTCCTGATTTAAAGTAACCGGAACCGGACCGGCCACACTTAAATGTCCAATTACAAGATTCTTATTAACGACAATCGGTATAGCAACAAAAAACGGGAAGTCTTCTTCTACAGAATTGTCTCTTGGTGTTTCTTTAATTTCTATACCCAGTTTTGCTTTATACCAGATTCTGTCTTTATCTACAAAAGTGATCGCAGAAACCGGTGCCTGCGCTATTATAGCAGCAAGCCTGACAATATTGTCAAACTCCTGTTCTTCACCAGTATCCAAAATTTCCAACACATAAAGCGCATCAATTCTGTCAGCTTCATTCCTAAGTGATGGGATATTAATCATATGCAGGTTTCAGTCAACAATTTTGACGATACAAAGCTAATTATTAGATTGATTCTTTTGTTAAAAAGAAAACGCCTTGTCATCATTTATCCAAGATAGAATTTTTTCTCCACATTCAATCCTGCTCAAAAGTAAACTGCCGTTCTTTTTATTCACCGTCTTTCTGAATATGTGAATAAAGCCCGCTCATTTTATTCATTATCTGTAAAAAAATTAAGAAATTGTCAGGATGTTTGAATATTTTAGATTTTTAAATGGTTATGAGACAAAACTTTAGGTATCAGACAGGATATAAGACTGAGCATATAATGGGATATGCTGAGATGAATAGAAACTTTCTTGCAATCATTGAAAAGTGTAATGATCTAATATTTTTTACAAAAAAAAATGGGGAGTTCATTCATGTAACTACAGCCGTTGAAAGACTATTTGGTTTTAGCAATACTGAATTACTGCAAATCAATATTACTGATCATATTCACCCGGAAGATATAAATGGTATCAAAGAGAAACTTCAGCTGGCACTGGCCACTGCGGGCGCAACAGTTAATCTAAAATTCAGGAACAGAACAAAGCTGGGAGAATACCGCTGGATAGAGGGAACTGTGATCAATATGCTTGATGATACTATGCAAGCCTTAATGATAAGATTTAATGATATTACTGATCGTATAAATGCTGAAAATGAACAGGCGTTGCTTATCCAGGACTTTACAAAAAGGAACCAGGACCTTAATCAGTTCGTTTATATTATTTCACATAACCTGAGAACACCCTTAGCAAACCTGATCGGTTTGATTAATATCCTGGAGATTGATCTGCTGGATGATTATAATAAAGGAATAGTTGACTTATTTAAATCCTCTACGGACCGGCTTAGTGAAACAGTTTTTGATCTCACACATATTTTAACACTCAAAGACAACCAGGGTGTAAAAATCACGAAGGTAAATGTGCTGAAAATATTTGAAAAAGTATGCCATTCATTTCATGAGCAGATTAAACAACTGGGCGTTAAATTGATTTTAAACTTTGATTGTAATCATATACTTTTTAATAAAAGTTATCTGGAAAGTATATTAATGAACCTGTTGTCAAATGCGATCAAGTACAGGATGCCTGACAGACAACTGGAAATCAGGGTAGACTTATCCAGGGACTATCAGAATACTTGTACCTTAATTTTTTCTGACAATGGGATGGGTATTGATATGAAAACCAATAAGGATAAGATTTTTGGGCTCCATCAACGGTTCCATAGCCATATTGCCGGAAATGGAGTGGGTTTATTTATCACTAAATCTCAAATCATTTCTCTGGGCGGAAATATTGATGTCACCAGCAAAATTAATGAGGGAACAGCATTTACGATTACTTTCTGTGGAGATGTTCTTAGCTTGTCAAACCAGAACCGCCTGCCTGTCCTACAATAGACTTGATTGCCATGTTCAGCTTTTGAGAAGAGTCATTTAAAAAATTCAAGGTCTCTTGTGTATCTTCTCCGGGATATTTGATCAGAAACTCTGTTAAACTCATAATATTCGCTAAAGGAGCCCGGACCATATGGCTTTGTATCCATGCAATTTCTTTCAGATCTCTATTCTGACGCTCAATTTCTTTGATATAATTTATTCTTTCGGATACATCGGTGGCTAATACCAGCCTCGCTTCTCTTTCTTCGAAACGAATCGTATTGGTCTCTATTTCTACCGGGAAAACTTCTTTATTTTTATTAATATGAATTAATATCCCTGAATAATCCCTGTTTTTGATCATACTATGCAGATCCATCAATTTACTGCTTTCTGATTGCGGACGTATATCCACAATGTTCATCTGTAAGAATTCCTCTTTTGTATAACCGTATTTATTACAGGCAGCTTCATTGGCGTGCAAAAACCGGCCGTCTTCCATGTCAAATACATACATCGGAACCGGGTTTGCTTCAAAAGTATTCCGGAAATACCGCTCTGAGGCATCAAGCCTTGATATAAGATTTGCTTCTTTTTTTATAGTCTGCTCCAATCCATTTAAAACCTTACTGATGAGCATGACGCTAATGAGACTGACAAAGATCAGGTTACCTGAATAGGATGCCCATAAAGGTAAGTCATAGCTTTGAAGCAAAGGGCTTTCAAATAGCTTATACTGTATTACAGCACCGAAACCTGCACAAATCAGGACATTCAGACCGACAAGCCAGTAAGCAGCCGGACGCGGAAAAATCATAGCAGAGAATATCGTGATAATAATCAGATAAAGTACGCCTGGTCCTTCTGAACCCAAAACTGCTATATAAATGATCGCTAGCGCATAAAGAAGAAATAATGCTAGGATTTTCCTGGTATGGATCATGATTTTCTTATTGAAAATGATAGATAATAGAGCAAAAACAAAAATAACGTTAAACCACTGAACTATAGTACTGCCAGCAAAAAAACCAAAAGTCACGGAAGAGACAAATGCTATTATGCTAACAATAAACCCATAGCTGATCACATTGGTGAAAAGTCTTTTGCGCCAGAAAACATGCTCCTCTTCTGAAGGATCTGAATTCCTCAACACCGCCTGTTCGATCTGACGTTTAACTTTCCACCAATATTCTCTAAGTGAAAACATATTTTTTATGCCCAAAGATTAACAGGATAAACACCTTCATCTGCAAGCTTCTGCAATGCAGCTTTTACTATAGGTGCGTCTTCTTTAAAGGTTACGCCGAACCATTTTGCCTGTGTAGGAATCATTTTCACTACACCCTCTCCAGATTTAATCAGTATATCTGCAACTTCAGGGATAAGGAATTCAGCTTTAAGCTCCGTTATATTCTTATCCAGGAATTTATAGTATTCTCCCTCAGACCAATTGACAAATTCTGGTGTAAAACAAAAGAAATTCATACTTACTTTGGTATCCAGAGGTAATTCTATAATCGAATCATCTACTTTAGTAAATGCCTTAGCATCCTGCTTGTAAATTTCTTTACGTTCTGTAATACTTACAATTTCGTTCTGTGCATTTACATTGATTTCGCCACGGGTTACTGATCCATTATCGCTCAGCGTATTCTTAAGCTCATAGCCAATACATGCATACTTATTTACTGCTATTTGTGTAGTCAAAAAGTTATAGGCCTGTTTAAAAGCATCAAAACCATAAAAATCATCCGCATTAATTACGGCAAATGGCCCGTCCAATATTTCTTTACAGCATAATAAAGCATGGGAAGTTCCGAATGGCTTTGTTCTGTCCGCAGGAATTTGTCTTCCTCCGCTAAAGCTTTCAAGTGATTGATATACGTATCCGGTTGAGATTTTATCCTTTAATTTTGGTTCTATAGCTTCTTTAAACGCAACAGAGAACTCTTCTCTGATAATAAATATTACTTTTCCAAATCCGGCTTTTATAGCGTCATAAATGGAGTACTCCATTATAGTTTCTCCGGAAGGGCCGAAAGATTCAATTTGTTTATTTCCTCCATATCTGCTAGCCATACCTGCAGCTAAAATGACAAGAGAAGGTTTTGTTGTATCCATAGAATTTTAAAATAGTTGAATACAAATTAGCAAAAGTTACTCCATTTTTTTTTAAGATTGCTGAATAGGCCGTTGATAAAATTACAAGTACCTTTGTATGGAGCAGGAAATTACTATGATTGACAATTTTTCGAGCGATGCCGCCTTTGACAGTTTATATTCGCTGAGAGCACAACAGCTATCTTCTATCCATTGGACTCCTATTGAAGTTGCAAAAAAAGCCGCCGCATACCTCACTGGTGGTCCGGCTGGTAAAAACATTCTGGATATAGGAAGCGGCGTTGGTAAATTTTGTATTGTAGGCGGCCATATTTTTCCAGACCATATTTTTCATGGTGTGGAGCAGAGGAAAGCTTTAATAGACGAGGCAATTATTGCCCAAAATGCAACAAACACTCCTAACGTCCATTTCATTCACGCTAATTTTAATGAACTGGACATGGATAAGTATGATCATATCTATTTCTATAACTCTTTCAGTGAAAACCTGTTTCACTACAAGCCTATAGATAATCTGATTGATTGTTCTGAAGCTATTTATAATGAATACCTTTCTCTTTTTTATGAGATATTGGAAGATAAGCCTTCTGGTACACGTGTTGCCACTTTTCATTGTGACGATAACTATATTCCGCCTTCGTACAAAAGAGTACAGCATGTAACCGGCGAATCCTTAAAGTTATGGATTAAACAATAACTGACCTGGTATTAAGATTTTACATCCAGGTCTTCAAAGATTGAGTTTTTGCTTTTGTATTCTTTAACCAGTTCTTTCATCAAAGTAACAACCTGCAGATCATCACATCTTTTAGCATGTTCGATAAGGGCATAAATCTGAAGCTGGATCTCATCAAATGCATATTCCCTTACTTTACCTATCATAATTTTTTCATGATGTGTAGGCATCGTATTTTCATTATCATTTAATAACTCTTCGAATAGTTTTTCTCCTGGTCTTAATCCTGAATATTCAATTTGAATATCCTGATTAGGCACAAGTCCTGCCAATTGAATCATCTTTTTAGCCAGATCGACAATTTTTACAGATTTACCCATGTCAAAAATGAAGATCTCACCACCATCTCCCATACACCCTGCTTCAAGCACCAGACGGCAGGCTTCGGGTATGGTCATGAAATAACGGGTAATCTCAGGATGGGTCACGGTAACCGGTCCTCCTTTTTCAATTTGCTGTTTGAATCTTGGTATCACTGATCCGTTTGATCCTAATACGTTTCCGAAACGGGTCGTGATAAATTTGGTAATTGGTTTTACATCAAGTTCGTTGATATAACTTAATCCATTACTAAAGATATGGTTATTGTTATGAAGAGAATTGTTAAGTGACTGTACATAGATTTCGGCAATTCTTTTGGAAGCACCCATCACATTGGTAGGGTTTACAGCTTTATCCGTAGAAATCATGACGAATTTCTGTACACCATACTTCACAGCCTTGTCTGCAATTGTTTTTGTACCCAGTACGTTCGTTTTAATGGCCTCACATGGATTATCTTCCATCAGAGGCACATGTTTATAGGCTCCGGCATGGTAGACGTAGTGAGGCTTAAAAGTACTGAATAAGTGCTCCATTCTTTTTTCATCACGTACGTCACCTATAAAGGCATGGAAATTCTGATTCTTTGCAGTTTCAGTCAATTCCAGGTATAATTCGTGTAATGCTGTTTCTGATTGATCACAAAGGATAATCAAACCTACTTCAAATTTAGTCAGCTGACGTACAATCTCACTTCCGATAGAACCTGCTGCTCCGGTAATTAAGATACGCTTGTTTCTAAGCTGATGACCAATTCCTTCAATATCGATGTGAATAGACTTACGGTCCAACAGGTCTTCGATATTTAATTTCTTAATCTGAGTTGGCTGTAATTTCCCATCTGTCCACACATTAGGCGGTGGGATGTTTAATACTTTAATCCCATTTTCAAGACAAACATCTACGATCTGGTTTTTTCTTTCTTTAGGAATGGTATAGGAAGCGAAGATGATTTCATCAAGCTGATGTTCTACAATAAGGTTTACAAGATCCTTAGCATCAAGGATTTTAATCCCGTCAATGGTTTTACCCATTTTACGCTGATCATCGTCTACGAAGGCTATGATATTCTTATTCACATGCGGATCATGGTCAAAAGTTCTTTTAGTAGCTACTCCGGCTTCACCAGCACCGTAAATCATAACTCTAATCTTATCAAGTTTCAGGTTTTTGATATAGATAAAGAAGTATTTGATCAGTACACGGTAGGTTATTAACAGCAGAAAGCTGGATAAACCGTTAATAATAAGAACACTATTTGGGATTATGGGTGAGTTACCAGTGGCTACAAACGACATGTTAACCAGAAAAAATGTACTGTTAATTACAATTACAGCATATAGAATACGGAAAGTATCCTGAGCACTTGTATAGCGGATGATGCCAGAAAATGTTTTGACTTTTAGAAAGACTAGTGTACTGATCACAGTTGTAACCAATACATTTCTACTAAACTCTACATAATCTAACGTAGAGAAGTCAAAATTTCTTTTAATCAGGTAAGCCAATGTTAACGATACAAAACATATCGTTAAATCAAGCGTAAATATTATCCATCTGGGAACTATGTTTATTTGACTGAACAAGATTTTATATTTTAATAATCCACGAATTTAATCAAAAAATCATACCAAGTTAAAATTAACTAACACTCACTATTGAAATGATAAAAGAGATTTGTGACTAATTCGTCATTTACCCCCACAAACAAGTTAAAAACACGATCAAAACTCTATTTAAATTTTCTATTTCATAAAAAACAACTCAAAAAGATAATGTTATTTTATTTTTAAAATTTGCTTTGATTTTGACAGCATGACCTAAAAAATGAACATCTTGCTATCATAGTGTCTGTAAAATCTAAAAATCGCTATACAAATTCCTAAATGAAGACCTTAATCCTATCGTGAAAAACTTTTCTCTATTATCGAATTCACTGTTAGACTCTTTTCTATAAGTAGCACCAAATTCTAAACGAAGATTATTTTTTGGATTAAGTATATAGCCAAGCTTCATGTCAGCATAGAATAAATTTGTTTTTAATCCATGACCTATATTTACTCCATAATCATCAATACGGGTATTATATGACTTATAAATATCTTTACCATAATTAAGACCATTAATATCCAAACCATAGGTAGCCGATGTTAATTGCATTCTAACATCAAACCTTTTATACCGATAATTAGCAATACCTAAGTACTCTGCAAAATTAGCACCATAAGGATGGGCCAAAGATTGATTATAATGACCATAGTTCTTATAATGATCAGTAGCCGAATATGAATAAGGCCTTACTCTGTTAGTTTCAATTTGAAGACTGAGGTTCTTAACTTTAAAAACGTCATACCCTTTAATCCCTAATTGTCCGCCTTGTTTGTTAGCCCAGTATCCTGTGTTGGCAAAAACTTCTTTAAATGTAAACTCATTAATCATTAATTGACCATAAGCCACGTACCTGTCAGCAATCTTATAACTTGCATTAAATCCAAGTAATGCCTTATCAGGAGATCCATTAGCAAATTCAGTTGGTCTCATAAACATCAGTGGATTTACATAGCTGAATTCAAATCCCCTTGGAGTCCACATGATGTTTTCAAAAAGTCCTACACTCAGTCGTTTATTTACATTCCAGCTTAAATAATGAAAAAGGCCGTATTTTTTTGGAAAGGGAGTTTCATCATCAAGTGGTTTATCATATAAATCTATAAATTGAGCCCACATAGCCATGTATCTTACATTTCCTAAGGTTGCAGTAACCTTAAAAAAAGGATAATTCATCGTATTATCAGACAATAATAAAGATCTGTAACCATCTCCAATAAAGTTTTTATCATAACCCAATTGGAAATTCACAAATTTTGATGGAGTATAAGACAAAGTTCCTCCCGAATAAGCATAATCAAATCCATTAGTACCATATTCTTTGGCATAAGCCTGTCCGGGAACTACTCTATTTGATCTGATATAATCAGTCATATAACGTGCAAACCTACCCTGGTTTTCATAAAAATGACTGGTAAATGAAAATTGCTTTCCTATTTTACCTCCCAATTCAACACCTCTGGTATTTAACCATGTCGTGTTACTCCCCTCTCTGCCTATTTGCATATCAGGTAGAAAATCAAGATAAAAAGAATAATCTTTATCCTTGACTTCTACAAGATGCTCCTGAAAAATTTTGCGGAATAACCAGTTTTTCTTCTGCCAGTCCTTTTCTTCTGGCATCAGGCTCTTCAATAAACTATCTTTTCCTGTACTATCAATATCACTAACGACATAAGGCAATAAAGAGGAATGACTCCTTTTAGAATTATTAAAATATATTTCTTTTATAAGTTTGTTATTAAGATCATGACCAATAGGTAATAATTCAGATTGACCATTTGCCTTATTAATGAGGAGCGTAAAAAGGATGAAACAGGTAAATTTAAGTTTGGTACAGTTCATAAGGCAAATATATGTTATTCAAAATAATTAATTCCTGACACTCTAAAAATAGAATATTAATAGCGAGTTATAACCATCATCCGGGGCTTAATTAAAATATAGGCTATAACCAGTGGAACCGTAGTCAGGCAAAATTTAATAGCAAAATTTACTGGCAAAAATATAATGATAGCAATTATCACTAATTGTATTATACCATATATTGATGAAATAAGTAGTTGAGGCCATCTCTGTTCATTTGCCAGAATCTGATAAAAATGTAACCTATGTGCATCAAAAATATTATGCTTTAATTTTAATCTGTGCAGGATAGTCAATACAGAATCAACACCATATACCGATAAAAATAATATATAAGAATAATCTCCTGTCATTAACATCAGCTTTAATAAGAGAAAGATAATCCAAAAGGCTATAGTTACACTTCCAACATCCCCTGCAAAACATTTTGCCTTCTTTCTAAAATTGAAAAATAAAAAAACCAAAGAAGCTAATATTGGCAACCAGATCATGTCCGGATGAATGAAATTAAAAATCTGAAGATTTAAATACTGTAATCCACATAAAACAATAAGACTATAAACTCCTGTAATACCGTTGATTCCGTCCATAAAGTTATAAGCATTAATAATACCTATTACTAAAACATAACCTATTACACTTACCCACCAATCAAATATTTGGAATATGTTTAAGAAAACAAAAAGTAATGTAACTGCTGCCAGATGGAAGATAATTCTAATCTTACCTGATAAAGTGATCCGGTCATCAATAAAACTAATAATTCCAATAATAAACATAGCAATCACAGGTATCCAGAATTCTGTATGTAAAATAACAGCCATTAAAGCAGCGAACAGAAAAATAATGCCCCCACCTCTAATGGTAAGCTCTTTATGAGAACTCCGTTCGTTTGGACGATCTATAATATTATAGCGTTCTGCAACCTTGAAATAAAGAAGCATTACAATAAAAAAGAGAATCACAAATATTAAATATATCATCATTTCACTGTGTATTAACGGTATAGTATAGCTATATTTTGAATGATTTTGCAGTTAATTTCAGGCCTTCTACAGAAGATAGGGGAAGCTTTGAGTTTAAGGCACTAATTATTTTTGTGTTGCTAACAACATAATTTTCTGTAAGCTTTTTTAAACGCTCCGAGTTTAATGGAAGACCTAATTTATCTCCTATACGGGCCATCCAAAAAATTAGACCCGATGAAATATGCCATAACCTGGCTTTCTTGTCCATAGAATCTGCTAAAATAGAAACAACCTCATTTGTTGATAATGCATAATCATCCGCTACATGATATATTCCTACAGGTACATCTTTTTGGTTAATCAATTCAGAAATCAAAAAGCACAAATTGTCTATACTCAAATAAGAACGTCTATTTTCAAAAGCAGCCAAAGGATAAGGAATACCCTTTTGTATAAATTTATAAAGTAAATTTAAATTACCCTTATTTCCAGGACCATGGATCATACAAGGCCTGAGAATATAATAAGATTTGCCAGCAGGTAAAGGCTGTGCCTCAATATACTGTTCAGCCATCAGTTTCGATTTCCCGTAATGAGTTTTAGGATCCGGCGAATGTTGTTCAGTAAGAATTTCATCAATCGAATCTGCGGAAGCTTTTACTGAGCTGATAAAAATAAATCTGTCGGAAGCTGAGATCAAAAACTTATCATAAAGTTCTTTTGTCAATTCGTAATTGATATTATAATAATCCGCGGAAACTGATGTGTTTTTTAAATCATGCGCCTTTCCAGCAAGATGAATAATACAATCATTCGTTTCAAAGACCTCTTTCTGCCATTCACCTCTTAAATTCAGCGCACTAACAGACAGACCTTTCTTTTCTAAAAAGGGCTTTAAATTTAATCCCACAAAACCCGAAGAGCCAGTTAGGTGTATAGTCATTATAATTGTCTTGATCAGTTGAAAATGAAATTTATCAATTAGTGTGCTTGTTATTGAAGGAATTGATATTTTAAGCCTCTATTTAGCAATAACTGAAGCATATTTCTCTGTAATCAGACTCCAGTAATATCTCCTTTTAGCAATTTCCTTCATTTTCTCCCTATAAATAACCGGATCGAATGCCCCTGCTTCATAGTTATTTACTACTGCTTTTAATTCATTTGCAGTTTTAAAATAAACAGCAGAATTCTCAGTTGTTTCTCTATTGTAGTTTACATCAAAAACCACACAGCAAAGTCCAAGGTTCATGGCTTCAACTAAAGAAGGGTTGGTCCCTCCAACACTATGTCCATGGATATATAACCCGCAATTCCCACGTAATTCATCAAGCGTTTTCTGATCATAAATAGGGTCCAGTAAGTTCAAATTAGCATGATTTGCATACTGTGCTCTCAGGTTTTTCCCATAACTACTGAAATTCCAGTTACCAACTAAAATGAATTTCACTTTACTATCTTTAAATGCCTCTAAAATTAAGTCTATGTTGTTTTCAGGTTCTATCCGACAAACTTTGAAAGCATAATTAAGCGCAGTAATACCATAATCTCCGGCTGTTTTCGAACTTAATAAAACAGGAGAAGCATTGTCTCCACCATATTCAATAAGTTCTGCATCTTTATGATAAGTATCTTTAATATATTCCTGTATTACCTTATTATCAGACACAACAACATCAGAATATTTTATTCCGAAACTTTCAGATACCTTCAGAAACCATTTAATTGGCTTACTCCATTTTCCTCTTTTCCACTCCGCACCGTCAGGGTTCAATATAATTTTTTTTCCCGCCAACCTGATAAAAGGTAGAAAAATACATCCTGAAGTACCCAATACAATCAGAACATCATATTTAAAAGCCGCATGTATTAAAGAGACAATATCATATAATACACTTTGCATCCCATTAGCCTTTAATGGAACTATCTTAAGTTGAGCTCCATTATATTCTTTTAAACCCTTTACGGCATCATGAGAACTTGTATATACAATGAATGAGAATTTATCTCTTAAATTTATCGTTAAATGATTTAATAACTGATCCCACCCGCCATATCTCCCAGGCAAGCCGTTTGTTCCAATTATTGCAACTTTCAATTTCATATTATTTTCAGCAGTTATTAGTTTAGTTATTAAAATCAAGAATCATTTTATACCCTGCCAGGGTAGCTTTCGCTGTATTTTCCCAGGTATAATTCTCAATTATTTTCTTCTTCAGTTCTGCATTTGGTGCAGCAGCATAAGCTTTATCGATTGCATTTCTAATAGATTGAACATCATCAGGCTCGCAATAAAAAGCCATATCCTCAAAATAAGCTCTTGTGTCACCCTTGTCTGTAATCACTACGTTAGCGCCCATAATTCCGGCTTCTAATGAAGATAAACCTGGTGTTTCCATCCAGCTTACCAGCGCATGAACTTTACTAAGTTTATAAAGCTGAACAAGTTCTTCCTGAGTAAGATGCTCTATAAATACCACATTATCACCAGCTTCTTCTTTAATAAGGTCGTAATACTTTTGATGATATTTGGCAGCCTTGCCTACTAACACGAGTTTGTAAGGAGATCCTTTCAATGCCTGCACTAATTCAAGCTGACATTTTCTACCTTCAATTCTGGCAGCAGAAAGTACACATCCTTCCAGGTGTGCATATTTTTCACTGATCACAACATCGTCCTTGAATAAGGCAACATCTACAGCATTCGGAACATTCACAAACTTAGGCGACTGCAACTTGAAATCACGAATTATTCTATCCATTTCTGTATTAGAATTTGGCAGAAAGACATCTACATGCTCACAAATCTTCTTTAAGGTCTTGTAATACCCCCGAAACAATACTGATATTGTTCCTAAATGGAATTCATTCCCAAACACTGCACGTGCAATTACTTTTACATATTCAATCTGATAAGGATTTAAATACTTAAAGATCTTTTGTGCTTTACCCCCTCTTGCTTTCTTATCAAACTCAGTATAAAGCCCATAAATAGTTGATAAAGCAACCTTTTTATTCTGCTTTTTAGCATTAAGAACTTGTAATAAAGTTTCCTGCCCCCGCATTAAATTGAAAATATGAACCATGTCATATCCAGATAAATCAGGTTCTAATTCAATTGAAATATCAATTTGAAGCCCCAATTTTTCCAAATACTCTTTGGTTTTATGAAGTTGTATCGTGTCGCCACCTGGTGCCTCAAAAAGGCTTTTTCTAGATTGAAATAAAATTTTTATACTCATTTAATGATTATCCTTTCAACTAATTTAAATTAAATTATGCATTTGCTACAAGCAGTTGTTTCTCAGGCACAGCCTTATAAACATGCTTTTTACTATTTATTAATAATATCATAAATACAACTCCCATTGCGGATAGACCATTATACATGGTATGGCCCGCAACCATAGAGTGCAAGAACAAAGCAATCGTTGTTACACCTAACATTTTATTCTTTCTATATGCTCCGATAATACAATAAAACATCAAGTATAAATAAACCATCATTCCCAAAACGCCATACATAAAGAACGTATCGAAAGAGTCCATTTCCATCATCTTATATTTCATGGTAAAATCTGATGGTAACTCGTAAGATAAAAATGAGCCTGCCCCAAATATAATCCGGAATACTTTCCACCCTGACTGATTAAAGCTATTGAATGCATTATCGATATAGTCCTCTCTAGCACTGAATATAAAGTTCATCCATGACGATTTATTTTCGAACCTAAAAATCACCAGCTCAAATGCTACACTCAGGATATTTATAATCTCTGTATAGAACACGACAAGCACTATAGTTACGATTATGCCTACCAATATCTTGTAATAAACAGGTAGTTTCCCAATGATAAAAGCCAAATTAATCACCAAAAAGATCCCACTCGCTTTAGTTGAAATAAGAAGCAAACAGAATAAATTCAGTAGATAAATAACCTTATGAATACGTCTGTTCAGGTATCCCATTCTGGACCCGTAAAGCATAATCATAGAGCAAACTCCTAACAGTACTCCTAAACCATTTCCAGATGAGAATAATCCGGAAGAGCGAAAGAAACTCTCAGAAATTCCAACTTTTAAGGCAATGACGTCTCCTAAAACAAACGATATGCACAATACTAAAAGAGATTTATAAATAAACTTTATGATGTCTTTTTCAGTATAATTAAGATCTTTAAAAACTTTGTCTAGTGCAAAAAAAACAAACGTTGAAAAAATGAACTTATAGGCGAAAACCACCCCTATCAGATATCCCTGAAGACTTCCATGTGCTATAAAAGATCCACTTTCGATAATAATTAAATATAAAGAAGCGAGTAATAGTATGATGTATCTGCTTTTAGATTTGATCAATAAAATAGATAGACCTATTATCACAAACCTGATCAATTGAGAAGGTGTTCCAAGACCGCCGGACGATGTAGACATCGTTTCTCCACGTACTAAAAATCCTGTAGCACTATCAAATATTGGAACTAGTATGACTATAACAAAAAGAAAAACCTTGTCCAGTATAAGGTGCCTGTTGACACTCCATCTCATTTCATGTTTTCATTTAGCAATTTAAAGAAAGAATTAACATGAGACGAAATAGAGAACGATTGAGAATATTCCCTGGCCTTTGTCCCATTTACAATATACATATCCTTATTGAGTACCAGTTTTGCAAAGTTAGCGGCTAATTCAGCATCATCATTCTCAGGAGAATAGATCATAAAATCAGCATCGGGAAACTGACGAAAAATAGGATTATCGTAAGCTATAATAGCACGGCCGGAACCCATCAATTCCAATAAAGCGTTAGAGACCCCACTACCACCTGCCTCATCATCACTAAACTTTGTTAATGCAACACCACAAAAAATATCGTCCAGATAAGTTAACATCTTTTCATTAGCGACCTTACCAATAAAGTCACAATTCTTTGTCTCTGATGCAAACGTTTCTACCGACTCTTCCCCCCATCCTATAAAAACAAATTTTACTCTGTCTATTAAATCCGGATAGCTTATATTAAATATTCTGATGGCTTCAACAAAATTAAAAATACCTTTATTTTCAAAAAATCTGCCTATAAAAGCAATTTTAACCGGCTCACTTAAAGCAGACAAAGATTTGGAATTTTGATACCGCTCCAGTTTAATGGCATTAGGAATGACAACTGAATTAATATTATAATCTTCCAGATAATTAACCCTGGTATCCCAACCATTAGATATAATTATATCCGCATCTTTCAGGGCCTTCTGTTCCAGCCATAAAATAGATCTTGAAAATATTCTTGACTGATGCGTCTTAATATATTTTTTTAGCGTTGTTCTTAACCAGATAATGTGTTTTGTCTTTTTTCTGAAACAGAGTAATTTTAAAATCACCCAGTCAAAAATCCCACTTGGATAACTTCCAATTGAAATGGTAAACGGGATTACTTCTTGATTAGCTTTTAAGTGTTTAATAGCAAAAGAATGGAATTTATATAAGGTTATAAGATTGCCCAACAACCCTTTTACCTCCATATCAATTTTAAGAGGATGAAGCTTAACAAAATCCAGATCAGCTCCTACAGGATTCTTCAAATACGCCCTTTCATAATGATAAATGTGTATTGTCCCATTATTATACTGATCTCTGTTAAGATTTATTTCTTCCAGAAAAAGATTCAGCCAAGTCTCCACTCCACCACTGCTTGAGTTTAAATCTGAGAATACAATAATTGCTAAATCTATATCTTTCAACCTCTGTGTTTTATTAGTTTTGCTGGATTTCCACCCATAATTGAATAAGGTGCAACATTTTTAGTAACAACTGCACCCGCTGCAATGACTGAACCCTTACCAATAGTTATGCCAGGAAGTATAATTACGTTCTGACAAATCCAGCAATCGTCTTCTATGACTACTGGCTTCTCTGCTGTGGTTCCCTGCTCAAGTATCGGAATATCAATACGGTCAAAAATATGATTCTGAGTCAAAATAACAACGTTTGGTGCCATTAAAACATAATTACCAATGGTAACTTCACCTCTGACCCAGGCATTTCTTCCTACCCCGGAATGATCTCCAAGAGTCAATTTCCTACTAAAGCTTGCCCCTCTTTCTATTGCCACCCCTTTACCACAACTCCGTATGTATAACCTGGCAAAAAAGATTCTTAAACTACCTACTATATTTAATTTATACGGAGGGATTTCAAATAAGTTTTTCACCAGCATATAACACGCGTAGCCAAATAGCGAAATAATTGAATGCCTGTTGTTCTGCTTCTCCGATGACATATTTATAATCAAAAAATTAACTCATTTTTTTCTTACCCATCAACTTAAGCCAGAGTTGAATAATCCATTCATCACTTTTATAGTCTAAATGGGATTTAGGCTTTTCATTCATCATCTTCTCAAATTCATCTTCCGTAAACCCTAATTTCTTAGTTACATACTGACGGTCCCTTTTTAGTTCCTGAGGATCATAAAGTGGCTTCCCTAATTCAATCAACGCTTCGTCTCTTGTGATTTCACCACTTCTGATCAATGATGACAAATGTACTTTACGCTTATCCACATTAAATTTAAATGGTAAGATATAGGCCTGATAAAACCTGGTAAATACGGACTCGTAGTGCTTACCACCATAATATTCCCATCCAAACTCCGAAGCTAAAGTTTTCATTGCTTCCTTTTTTGAATAGTTTATATTATTAAGGATTTCCACATATTTCCCACCCCATCCTAACATCTTTTTTATCTTGAAACCTAAAGAGCTAAGTGTAGGGAACTCTTTAAGTGGAACAGACCCGAATTTTTTGTGAATATCTTTGATGTTTACAAGATCTTGTTTTCTCCAAAGCCACGCATTAGGCATTCCGTTTTCCGTTCTTATGTTTACGCCAGACAAAACATATTTTATGTTATGTTTTTTTCTTAAGTTAAACATCGTCGCCATAATAGCATGGTCTGTTAACATCTCAATATCCAGGACCCCGGCTTTAAAAAATGCACGCTGCAAATCTTTAAACTCTGGCCAGTTGATGACATATGTTTCCAAATCGAACCCGCATTTATCAACTATCTTTTTAATATTTGATACTGCAATTTCAGAATTCCAGCCATTATCAAAATGTACACAGAGAGGATTCAATCCACTTTTATGAGCTAGATAAGCAACATATGAGCTATCAACACCTCCACTCAGACCAATAACAGAATCATACTTAGTATTGCTTCCTTCTTTAATCTCTTTGATAATCCGTTCCAGGTTAGTTACTTCCTGCTCTTTACTAAAATGGTATAAAGGCAGTACATTTTCCAGGTAACGACAATAATTACATACTCCCTCCTGATCAAAAACAATCTCAGGATCTGTGGTATCCATTACACAGCATGTACAAACAACTTCACTCTTATTCATGAATTCTATCTTTAAATAATCTCTTTTAGTTCTTTTTGGGTAGGATATGATATTAATACTGCTCTGTGCGGGCCTTGAAATATAAAAAGACTTCCAACTGCAACAGCAGAAGCTCCTGCATTTGCAGCCAGACTTATATCTGATAACTTTGATGCACCGCCACAAACAATTACCGGAATATTTACAGCTGAGGTTACGCTTTTGATAATGTCCAGATCAAAACCTGAATAAGTTCCTTCTCTATCCACATTATTGACAAATATTTCTCCGGCCCCCATTTCCTCAATTGCCTTAACATAGTCAATTACAGCAATATCAGTAAGTTTCCCCTTGACATGATCATAAACAAGATACTTACCCCAGAAGTTCTTTTTAATATCAACAGCACATACAATAGTTGAAGATCCAAAATATTGTACCGCCTTCCTTATAAAATCAGGGTCTTCTAAAGTTTTATGATTAATAACAACCTTTTCAACACCTATTTTTAATAAATATTCAATTTGTTCTAAAGATTTTATACCTCCCCCATATGCCAGGGGCATAAAACATTCAGAGGCTAAATCTTTTATAATTTCCCAATTGGGTTCTCCATTGTTTTTTGAAACATCAATATCAATGAATATTAACTCATCTACTTCTTTCTTATTAAAGATCTTAACTGCATTAATTGAATCCCCCACATACTTGGAGTCTTTAAATTTCTGGGTTTTGACCAACCCCTCATCTCTTAATAATAAACACGGTATAACTCTCGTTTTTAACATCAGATCAATTTAAAGAGTTGCAAAATTATTTAATAAACTAAATCCAAACTTATGACTTTTCTCCGGATGGAACTGAACTCCAAAGATATTATCATTTTGAAATGCTGCACAAAATGGTATTCCATAATTACAGGAGAAAATACAGTCTTTAGCATTCTCAACTTCAATATAATAAGAATGGACAAAGTAATATTTTATTTCCTCAAGTTCCAATAAACCATGATGAAGAACAGATGAGGTAAAAGGAGTAACGGTGTTCCAGCCCATATGCGGGATTTTAAGTCCGGAATCAGGCTCAAACTTGAATTTCTTAGCCTTTGCATCAATCCATCCTAATCCCTTTGTCTGACCTTCATCACTATATTTTGTCATTAATTGCATTCCTAAACAAATTCCAAGTACGGGCATCTTTTCTACCAGTACTTTTTCATTTAGCAGATCAAGCCAGCCATTATCTGTTAAAGAATTCATTCCAGTATCAAATGCCCCAACGCCAGGTAAAATAAGCTTTGATACCTGATTTAAATAAGATGGATTATCGATAATCATTGAGTCATGCCCCAGGTAACTCAACATATTTTTTATTGAGCCTAAGTTTCCAAGGCCGTAATTTATTATTCCAATCATATAAATGGGTCTATATCGTCCTTATTGATTTAAGATCAGTTATGTACATCCTCAATAATACAGCGATACTAATAATAGAGAGCAGATATAAATTATTATTATTAGTAAATACAGTCAAGATTACTGGTATTAAGATTAATATAAATGCAAAAATAAACCTTTTTATATCAAAGTGGATGTAATAGTTTTTAATTCCAAAAAAAGTTCTGCAGCAGAAGAACACGATGTACCCAACAAACATAGCCATGGCTGCGCCTTTAGCTCCCCATACAGGAGTGAGAAGATATGCAATAATTATATTCGCAATTACTGAAAATATGATTACATAAAGATGCTGAACAGTTTTAGCTTTATAGTTTACGCCAACAACAGTTACTTCAGAAAGGGTATATAACATGGGAATAAAAAGTAATATCGGGAATACGGTTAAAATTCCATCATAAGTTGCAGGCAATAAAAGAAGAATAACCTTCTGGAATAATATGAGCCCAAGAATCAAGCCCCCAAAAACCAATACCAATACATTGAAAATAGTAGAATAAATTTTTGTGTCCTCTGGATGGTTATTATACTTTTCTAATGAAAAAGGGAGCCAGAATGCTGTAAAGCCAGATTGAATAATATTTAAACTAAAGGCTATTTTTGCAGCTGTCGCGTACAACCCAATTTGCGTAAAATCACTGTATATCCTTAAAAAAGTCCTGTCAGCTCCCTGAAATACCCAATCCAGTAAAAATGTTGGCACAAAAGGCAAACTATAAATTAGAATTGTCCTTATCTTTTTCTTATCAATGATAAGAACTCCACCCAAGGCAGAAAACCATATTTTATAATTATAAAATATGGTTATTATTAACCCGATCACCTGAGAAAATACAAGTCCGAATATTACTGCACTAAAATCCCTTGTTACATATTTTGCATATCCAATTACAAATACAAAGTTTAGTATGGCCTGGGAAATTTGGATAACAGAATATTTTAATGCGTTAGATTGCATTCTGATCATCGCTACCCCAAGCTGCAATAACACACCGGTAATTATAGTAACAGACAATAAGTGGATTAATCCAGAATGATCTATATTACCAAATAGGAGTGTTGAAAATTGACCTCTGAATAATTCTAAAATCGCAATTACAAGTCCCCCCATAACAATGACGGGAAGCAATGCAGCCCTTAATAATTTAACTGGAGAAGGGTCCTCATTGTAATATCTCGCAAATCCCTGATCTGCTCCTAACAGAATGACATTAAATACGAGTTTGTAAGCTAAAATAAACATGGAAGCTTTACCAAAATCATCTGGTGTAATGTACCACGCCATTATAGGCGTACTAATAAGCGATAAAACCGCCTGTATCCAGACTCCTATAGAGAATTTGGCAAAGGATTTAATTAACTTCATTTAGCAATAGTATTTACCAAAAGATTTATTTCCTTTTCAACTACAAACTTATGTCCGGACTTAATTTTAATTCGTTCAGAAGCTTGTGCAGAAATCTTTTTATATAGCTCATAATCAAGCGCAAGCTGCTCAATTGAATTGGCAATTTCTTCAGCATTATTTGTTAACATCCCACTTGTCAGATGTTCTACGAATTCAGGAATCGCTGTATTATCAGATGTTATAGGGATTAAACCACTGGACATAGCTTCGCACATGGAAACCCCCTGAGCATCCTGCCTTGTAGGACATAAGAAAATTCCATATTGTTTATGCACAGTAGGAATATCTTTATTTGAGATATAATGATTGTGAAGATGAACATTACTAAAGTCCTTCAACGGATCGGTCAGCTTATTGAAAAGCTTCCCCTTCCCATAAAGGTCAAATGTCAGTTCCTGAAATATTTTTTTACGGCTTAAGAGAAGGATTGCTTCAGCAGCAATATCATTCGCATATTTATTGGTTTGAAAAGATCGGATCAGGAGAACCTTTTTCGACTGTTCTTCAGTCTTGGGAACATAATTAAAAAGATCCGTATCAATTGGGTTTGGAATTACATCAAAGTAATTAATTTTAGAAAAGGTATCTGTCTCTGTAATTCTTTTCATCCAGGCAGAGACAAAAATAAATTTGATGTCCCCCGTTTTATTAGAATGGTTAATAATCCTTCTCAAATGATAAAGCTGAAACATATTTTTAACTGCAAATATGCCAAAGCTTTTAATCGTCTTAAGCCCATAATTATATAACCGTCTGTACCACCCAAGCGCTTCCTCACCATGCACCCAAATAATAACAGGAATTTTATTGTCTTTTAAAAAAGCATCATAAAGCCATCCCCCTACAAAATGAATTCCAATTATATCTGGCTTATTCATTTTAATTGCATTTACATACTCGGTTTTACTGGAATAATTAAAAACACTAATACCATCAAAAACATAATTTGTAGTGGCATCCATAGGCCTGTAACCTAAAACAACTACATCAAATACCTCTTGATAATATTTTAATCTCGAATGTACAAATACATCCCCATATGGATTCTCATCACTGGGGTAATTACTATTTAAGATAACTAACCTGGGTTTAACCATTGCTATTTTTCGACGCTCTATTTAAAACAAATTCTACGATTCTTTTCACTGCATGACCATCGCCATATGGATTATGTAGCATTGACATTTCCTCATAGCTCTTTTTGTCCTGAAGCAATCTTTTAGACTCTTCAAATATTTTATTCGTTTCAGTACCCACTAGTAATACTGTTCCTGCGCTAACAGCTTCTGGTCTCTCAGTTGTATCACGCATAACAAGTACAGGCTTCCCTAAACTTGGTGCTTCTTCTTGTATACCACCACTATCTGTTAAAATTATCTTTGACTTATTCATTAACCATAGAAATGTAGGATATGAAAGTGGTTTAATCAATTTGATATTCTCATTATTTGATAGTTTTTCAAATACAACATCCTTAACATTAGGATTCAGGTGAACCGGATAAACAATTTCTACATTGTCTAATTTACTAATCATTTCCAGTGCCTTACATATATTCAGGAATCCATCTCCATGATTTTCTCTTCTATGCCCTGTAACCAGAACAATATCTTTTTCAAATGAAAGTGTCCCTTTTAATTCTTCAATTTCCTCGTTGCTGTAAGCACTATTTACTTTCAACATACTTTCCAGTAAAGAATCAATTACCGTATTACCGGTTACAATGATATCTTCTGCTTTAACTCCTTCTGATAATAAATTTTGCTGAGCAATTTGAGTAGGTGCAAAATGATAATTAGCTATTACACCTGTAATCTTTCTATTAATTTCTTCCGGGAAAGGAGAATATTTATTAAATGTTCTTAATCCTGCCTCAACGTGACAAACTTCTGCTCCGGAATAGAACCCTGCTAAGCTGGCTGCCATTGTAGTTGTTGTATCACCATGAACAAATACATATTGAGGAGAAAAATCATCAAGAATAGGTTTCAATCCTTCTATCACTGCAGCAGTCAAACTATGAAGGGTTTGATTAGCTTTCATAATATTAAGATCATAATCTGGAATAATACTAAAAAAATCCAAAACCTGATCTAACATTTCGCGGTGCTGAGCTGTTACGCAAACCTTTACATTAAAAAGGGCTTCTTTCTTTAAGGCATTTACAAGAGGTGCCATTTTTATAGCTTCAGGTCTAGTTCCAAAAACTATTAATATATTATTTTTCATTCAAATTTGATTTTAAGTCTTTTAAAGTCAATACAAAAAATCCGTATTTAACTTCTACAGACCCAGAGTGATACTATTTATAACAAATTATAACTTATTTTTTTTAATTAATTTTGCTGGTACTCCGGCAAAAACACAGTTATCAGGCACATCTTTGGTTACGACACTATTGGCACCGATGGTTACATGATTTCCAATAGTTATACCTTCTCTGATAAAAACATTATCACCAATCCATGCGTGATCTCCAATAATTATGTCCTTTTCCAGCTCTTCACCTATTTCCGAAAGAGGTCCTGTTGGTTTTTCTTTATTGTGGGTTTTACTTTTTATACTCACATTATAACCAATTGCGCACCACTTTCCAATGATTATTCTGGATACTTTGCCAGCATGGAGATGCCCACCGTTCATATAACTTCCTTCTCCAACTGATACATTATGAATATTGATTATCTGTACGGCCGGAGTGATGTTATTTCCATCCAGACCAAAGCTGCTTAGATATTGTCGCCTTATCCTTTCAATCCTTTTCTCATGCTGCTTAACAATAAAAGAAGCTATTGTACTTAATAAGCGAATTTCTATCATCTTAGCTTTTTAAAGCGTATATTCTCTCAATAATATCTACTACTTTTAATCCTTCCAATGCGTTAGTTGTAATAGAGTCTCTGCCTTTTAAAACATCAACAATATTTTCTATAACATAATGATGATTTGCAGCAGAGCCTTTATATGCACCGTAATCATTTCCTGGATTTGTTGGGGCCAGGTCTGGCATAACATAGTCCTTAACATGACAAACTTCAACTTTATCCATATACTGACCGCCAATCTTCACAGATCCGTTTTCAGCAATAATTGTCATGCTGCTTTCCAGATTCTGATCCCAGATAGATGTAGAATAGTTAATACTTCCCATCCCACCATTCGTAAAGTCGAAACTAACAAATCCTGAATCTTCAAAATCTGTTAAATTCTGGTGATTAAAATCGTTAAATTTGGCTTGCAGATTTTGAATATCTCCAAACAGCCAATACATAATATCAATAAAGTGAGAGAATTGTGTAAATAGCGTTCCACCATCCAGATCTTTTTTACCATGCCAGCTTTCTGGCTTATAATAACGATTATCCCTGTTCCAGTAGCAGTTTAACTGAACCATGTAAATCTTACCCAGTTTTCCACTCTCAACTAATTCTTTAATCCATGCTGATGGAGGTGAATAACGGTTTTGCATTACAGCAAAAAGATATTTATGGACATGTAAAGCTTTAAAAATCACCTTCTCTGCATCTTGCTTTGTCAATGCCATTGGCTTCTCTACAACAATATGTTTGTTAGCCTCAAGACACTTTAAAGCTTGTACAGCATGAAACCCATTTGGGGTTGCGATATTTACAACATCAACCTCAATACCTGAATTAAAAAGATCTTCAAGTGTTTCAAATAAAGGTACATCATAGCTGTCAATGTTCAGGACGCTTTTATCCTTTACATCTACTAAAGCTACAAGCTCACTTTCAGAATTCCTTGAAATCATTTCAGCATGCCTTTTCCCAATATGGCCACAGCCAACAACAGCAAATTTTATTTTCCTATCCAGAGTCATTACTTTATTCTTTTTACTATAAGATTCTCTAATTTATATTCTTGCTTGCTCTCTATACAAACAGCCACTCCATTTTCGTCAAATTCTAAGCGGTGTCCATATTCTCCAACCCAACCAATCTGTTTAGCAGGATTGCCTACAACTAATGCAAAATCAGGAACTGTTTTAGTTACTACAGCACCCGCACCAATGAAAGCATACTTACCAATATCATGACCGCAAACTATAGTTGCATTTGCTCCAATTGAAGCTCCAATACCAACTTTTGTTTTGGCGTACTGGTCCCTCCTATTAATTGCACTTCTCGGATTGATTACATTGGTAAAGACCATTGATGGACCTAAAAAAACATCGTCTTCACAAGTAACACCAGTGTAAATAGAAACGTTATTCTGGACTTTAACGTTCTTTCCAAGAATAACTTCAGGTGAAATCACCACATTTTGTCCTATATTACACTGTTCACCAATTTTGCAATTTGTCATAATATGAGAGAAATGCCAGATACTGGTTCCATCTCCAATTTCACAGCCAGCATCTATGACAGCTGTTTCATGAGCTTTATATTTCACTTTACTGAGCATAAAATTCTTTAATTGTCTGGATGATATAGTCCTGAGTTTTGGTTTCCATTTCCGTGTGAATTGGTAACGATAAAACTGAGGCACACAAATTACTGGAGACACTTAAATCACCAACAACTTTACTAATCATTTTAAAAGCCGCCTGCTGATTCAACGGAATAGGATAGTAAATCATTGAAGGTATATTTTTAGCTTCAAGGAATTTCTTTAAATCATCACGTTTATTGTTCTTAACAAGAATCGTATACTGATGAAAAACATGAGTAGACTGTGGATTACGCTGTGGTATCTGGATTTCAGCAATTTCGGCCAGGCTATTGTCATAATAACTGGCAACCGCTGATCTAGCTGCTGAATACTGATCTAAATATTTCAGTTTCACCTTAAGAATACCAGCTTGTAAAGTATCCAGTCTCGAGTTTATTCCAATATATTTATGAACATATTTACGCTCCTGTCCATGATTTGCCATCATTTGTAGTTTCGCACCTAATTCATCATTATTAGTAGATATTGCTCCCCCATCTCCATAACAACCTAAATTCTTTGAAGGAAAAAATGAAGTACATCCAATATGCCCGATGGTCCCCGCTTTTTGTTGAGTTCCGTCAGAAAAGGTATAAGTTGCACCTATGGCTTGTGCATTATCTTCTATAACATATAAATCATATTCCTTAGCGATAGCCATGATCTCTTCCATATTGGCAGACTGACCAAATAAATGAACCGGTACTATCACCTTTGTTTTAGAAGTTATAGCAGATTTGATAAGCTCTGCTGTAATATTAAATGTATCCGGATCAACATCTACCATAACTGGAGTCAGTCCTAATAAAGCAATGACTTCAGTAGTCGCCACATAAGTAAAAGAAGGAACGATAACCTCATCTCCCTGACTCAATTCAAGCGCCATAAGAGCTAGTTGAAGTGCATCAGTACCATTAGCACAAGTAATGATGTGTTTGGCATCCAGATAAGCTGACAATCCACTTTTAAATTCGTCAACCTGAGGCCCATTTATAAATGCAGTTGTATCAATACATCTTTTAATTTCAGCATCAATCTCACTTTTAATCTTTAAATATTGACCTTTCAGGTCTACCATATGTATTTTTTCCATTATAAACGGGCATCAATTAAATTACGGTCCAAACAAGATTTAGTGTCAAAGATTACAGTGTTATGTCCATTTCTCAATTCTTTCAAATTCAGTTCTAAAAATTCTTTATGACTAACAGCCAGTACAATCGCATCGTATTGATTATTCATATCACCAACCAGGTTTATTTTATATTCTTTTTCAACTTCAACAGCATTCGCATGAGGATCATAAACATCAACCTCTAAACCAAACTGTTTTAGCTCTGTATAAATATCAATAACTCTTGAATTTCTGATATCAGGACAATCCTCTTTAAATGTTACGCCTAAGATTAATGCTTTTGCTCCCTGTATCTTGTGTCCTTTGTGGATCATTAGTTTAATCACCTTATTAGCAACAAACATTCCCATGTTATCATTTACTCTTCTCCCCGATAAGATGACCTGAGGATGATAACCTAATGATTCTGCTTTATGAGCAAGGTAGTATGGATCAACGCCTATACAATGTCCACCAACAAGTCCTGGTTTATATTTAAGAAAGTTCCATTTAGTTCCTGCAGCCTCAATTACATCGGTAGTATCAATTCCTATCCGATCAAAGATCAATGCTAATTCATTTACAAACGAAATATTTACATCCCTTTGTGCATTCTCAATCGCCTTTGAAGCTTCTGCAACTTTCAGACTTGGCGCTTTATGTGTACCCGCAGTAATGATGCTTGCATATAAATCATCAACCACATTAGCAATTTCCGGTGTGGAGCCCGAAGTCACTTTCTTGATCTTGGTTAATGTATTAATTTTATCACCCGGATTAATCCTTTCAGGAGAATAACCACAGAAGAAATCTACATTATATATCAACCCGGAATACTTTTCCAGAACAGGTACACAATCTTCTTCGGTGCAACCAGGGTAAACAGTTGATTCGTAGATGACGATATCACCTTTTTTCAAAACCTTTCCAATCATTTCCGAAGCTTTAATTAAAGGGGTAAGATCAGGCGATTTAAACTGATTAATCGGAGTTGGTACAGTTACAATGTATATGTTAGGATCAACCAGATCCTTTGTATCTGAAGAAAATTTTAGCCCTTTATCACCTTTTAAACTCAGAACATCTTCTAATGTTTCTAAATCAGCTTCTCTTGTCCGGTCCTCTCCTCTGGATAGTTCCTGAACCCTGTTTACATTAATGTCAAATCCCAAAACGGTATACTTTCTGGCAAATTCTATAGCCAGAGGCAGACCAACATAACCTAAACCTACTATTGCGATATAATGTTTATTCACTTATAATATTTTTTAAAATTGTCCTAATTGTTATGAAAATAACTGTTAATATACCTGCGATCAATCCACCTAATATAATACCTTTTAATTTCCCAAATTGTTCTTTAGGCAAGGGATAAATTGGCTCATCAATTACCTGAATCAATGGTGTTTCATTTAACAAGCTCATTTTGGTCAACTCAAGGTTCTTCGTTAATTCAATCAGAATAGCTCTGTTAGTTTCTGCTGTGAATTGTGATCGTTGTACAGGAGCTACACGTTGTGATTGTCTTGTCGTATTAAGATTTGGGGTAGCATCAGTTATCCCTGCTGCCGAATAAATTGCACCTGTCATTACAGCACGAACAGAATCCGTCTTCTTTTGCAAGACAGCTATATTGTGCATCGATTTTTTCGTTTTTGTCTGCACATAAAAATCGTTCACATTCTTTACTATCGTTTCATTAAAAGCTTTGGAAAAGAATTCACTCTTAGATTTCACTTTAGCATCGATGATACTTAGTTTTTTGTCTTCCTTAGATACAGTCAGGTAATTTTTATTGATATCAGAAACGATTGTCGACAAAACACTATCCCGAAGACGTGATGTAACAGGTGAGGATTGTTTCTGATTATTAAATTGAAGGTTTTTTAAGAGAGGTTTCTCTTTCCAGTTTTCTCTAAGTTTATTAAATGAGATATACCAGTTAACCAATAAATCTTTTTTCCCGTCGTATGTAGCCTCTGTTAAAAGAGTCTTTTCAATCATGGTTCTGGATTTATATAATTCTAAGATATTATCTCCCTGAAATATTCCACCTCCGCCACCGCCGATGTCTACTCCAACCATTGAGGCTAACCCACCTAAGCCACCTAAAGCACCTCCTGATCCAGATTCTTCCAGAACAAAAGTTGTTGAAGCAGTAAATACAGGTTTTTTATAATATGCATAAACAAATCCAAGTAAGCCACCAAGTAAGCCAAACAAAACGATAATGAGCCATTTGGATAACATATTTTTATACCATTCCTGGATATTCAGGAGAAGTTCCTTCATAGAAATTTCATCCGACTGCTCATTATAACTGGTACTTTTCTCTTCCATATTCTGCTTTTACAAGCTCATTATTCTTTAATTAAAAATTTCACTAACCACTTAAGGTTATATTGTTAACTATTTACGTAAAACAGTTATTAATATAGCAGCCAAGGAAGCCAGAGCAGTCGAAATTCCTACTATCCCCTGTATGCCAATCTTCTCTCTTGGAGCTTGTTTAGGTACAAAAATCTCCGCTCCCGGCTTAACACGCGGATAGTTATTGAAAAACAAAAATTTACTGCCCGCATCTACAGATCCATTTGCATATTGAATATATGCACTCTTCTTATTTGCATTATAAGTGAATCCTCCAGCACCATTAATATACTGCTTCATACTCTTATTAGAACTGTAAACGATATTAGTTGGTCTAAGAACCTCACCAGTAACTCTTACAGTCTGCAATTGCTTTGGTACTCTGATTATATCCCCATCTTCCACTAACAGATCGAACTTCGAAGCTGGAGTTTTCAAAATTTTCACTAAATCAATACCTACAAGGTCACTCCCTAAAATCTTAACTTCCTGAATCAATTGAGCAGTATCTTGTACACCTACACCTTGCAACCTTTTTAGGTTAGCTAATTTCTGCAGTTCTTCTTCTTTCTTATCAATAGCATTTTTATTTGAAGTACTTAAAGATTTTCCGTTAAGAAGTTTTCCATTTTTATCTTTTAAGTCATCACCTTCTACCTTATCAGGTCCAGGTCTTTTCAGAGAGGCACCTTCAGCAAAAGAAAGAACGGTAAGTCCACCTGCTCTTTTAATTATATCAGAAATCCTTTCGTCTTTTCTTGTAATCGTATAAATACCAGGATAAAGAACCTCTCCTTCAATCTTTACCTGCTGTTGAACCTGATATCCTTCAGAACTTCTTATCGATACAATATCGAATGGCTGTAATACAAAAGTGGAATCCTGCAATTTTAAATCTTTCGAGATATTCACATTTAATACCTCAGCAGTTTTCGCAGAGATGGAACTAGCATCGCTATCTTTTATTCTTCTTGCAATCTCAATACGGTTTGGAGTGGCCCCTTCCTTAAAACCACCAGCCATCTGAATTAAAGATTCAAGTGTCATTCCCTCAGCATAATCAAATACACCCGGTAACCTGACCTCACCTTTAATATCAACCTTGTATTCTTCACGCAAATCAAATATTGAAGAGATAGTAACCTTATCTTCTCTTCTCAAAGGAATATCCTGCTCTGTTCCTTTGAGAATTTTATCTACATCAAATGATAGTAAAGCCAGACTATTGTCTGGATTTAATCTTGAAATATAACCTCTGCTTAAAAAGGCATCTTCTTTTAAACCATCTGCCTTTTGTATAAGTTGTTTAAGAGTTAACCCACTTTCCAATTCATATTGTCCGGGACGGAATACAGCCCCATTAATTTCTACCCTATTCGCAAAACGATCCAGAATCGTTTCCACTAAGTATTTATCTCCATTAAGAGGATAATATTTATTAAACTGATCAGCACTTACATCAGTTATCCGTCTTTCTTTGTTTGTATTCTGTAAAACCTTGATTTTAGCAGTATAGGCCTTATTTGAGAATCCACCTGCGAAATTGATAACATCTTCTAAAGACTCATTACTTAATATTTCGTAAAGTGCTGGTCTTTTCACCTCTCCAGACATCTCAACCCTTGTTTGATAGACAGGAATATTAATTACATCCTGATCCTGCAAACGAATATTTCCGGTCTGTATTCCTTTTAGAAGAAAATTATAAACGTCTATAGTAGATACAACTTTGTTATTACGTATAACCTGTATCTTTCTGAATGACCCATTCTGATTAGGTCCACCAGAGGCATTTAACGCATTAAAAACTGTAGATAAGGATGATAAAGTATAAGATCCGGGCTTAACAACCTCTCCCAGAATAGTAATTTTGATACTCCTTATATTACCCAGATTAATTGTGACATTTGTTCTGCCGGTTCTTAAACTCGGATAAGTCCCTGCCATCGCGGTACGTATTTTAGACGTAGCCTGCTCAATAGACATTCCACCAACAGCAATCAGACCGACATATTGTAAGCGAATAGTTCCTTCAGGACTTACCTGCAACTTATAGTTTGCCTCATTATCACCTGTCAGATCAATTAACAATTGATCGTCAGGACCGATAATATAACTTTTAGGAGTTGCCATCCTTAAATTTGGCTCAAACTTTATATCATTATTTTTGAACAATTCAGCCCCAAAAATTTTAGGAATAATATTTCCAAAAATATCTCTCTGATCATTTTTCTTATCAGCGAGATTATTGTTATTCGCTGAATCAGGAGCATTATAATTTCTATTTGAGAACTCATCAGAAGAATTTTGATTGGCCGCTTTATTCTCATTATTGCCACTTTTCCTGATTTTTTCTACACGGGCCCTTAACTTAGTAACTTCATCAGATTTCATCCCCTGAGCAGCAGCCATTTGTTCTAATTGTGTATCATTATAACCGACAGACTCTGCACGTTGTATTAATTGACGAATTTGTACGTCCGTAAGTTCGTCAACTTTTACATCAGAATAATTAGTTTGAGCAAAAACACGCTGACCTAATACTAAACAAAAAAGGAACAGTATTGGAGCTATTATTTTTTTAACATTCATAAGGGAAACCTGTAGTATTATTTTTTATTATTATTCGAAACTATTAAGTGTATTAAAGCCACCATCTTTCAAATATTCATCTTTTTTCATTAATTGCAGATCAGAATGAACCATTTCCTTAACCAACATTGGCAAATCGTATTTTGGTGTCCATCCCAGTTGAGTTTTAGATTTTGTCGGATCACCTAACAATAAGTCAACTTCAGTTGGCCTGAAATACTTAGGGTCCACACTCACAACAGTAGTTCCAGGTTTTAAATAAATGTCATTCAGGCCTAAAGATAAAATAACTTCCTGATCAACATCAATAATTACGCCTTTCTCATTTTCATCTTTCCCACTAAACTCTATTTCAATTCCCAGTTCTGCAAAGCTCATTTTCACAAAATCCCGCACAGTAGTTGTTACACCAGTAGCAATTACAAAATCTTCTGCCTTTTCTTGTTGAAGGATTAACCACATCGCCTCAATATAATCTTTAGCATGCCCCCAATCCCTTTGCGCAGAAAGGTTACCAAGATATAGACACTTCTGAAGGCCTAAAGCAATTTTACTGGCTGCTCTTGTAATTTTCCTAGTAACAAATGTCTCACCCCTGAGTGGGCTCTCATGATTAAATAAGATACCGTTACAAGCAAACATCCCATAAGCTTCCCTATAGTTCACAGTTATCCAGTAACCATATATTTTAGCCACCGCATAAGGAGATCTTGGATAAAATGGTGTATTTTCACTTTGAGGTACTGCTTGTACCAAACCATATAGCTCTGATGTAGAAGCTTGATATATTTTTGTTTTCTTTTCTAATCCCAGAATACGTATCGCTTCCAACAAACGCAGTGTTCCTATACCATCAGCATTTGCTGTATATTCAGGCATTTCAAAACTAACTTGTACATGACTCATTGCCGCCAGATTATAAATTTCATCCGGTTGTGTTTCCTGAATAATCCGGATCAGATTGGTAGAGTCAGTAAGATCTCCAAAATGCAATTTAAAGTTAACCCCATGTTCGTGCTGATCCTGATACAAATGATCAATTCGTTCAGTATTGAATAAAGAGGAACGTCTTTTAAGTCCATGAACAAAATATCCTTTTTTCAAAAGAAATTCTGCCAAATAGGCTCCATCCTGACCGGTAACACCAGTAATTAAGGCAACTTTTGTCATATTTTAAATTTAAGACAACAAAGATAAGTAATATTTTAACTTAAGTTTCAGGAAACTGCTTAAGTCCATATTGTAAAATTGAATCATATATATAGCCTATATTTTCCTTCTGTTCTATTAATTAGTTATATTTAATAAAGATCAAATTTGATCTTATATTTTATCATTGAAGTTAAAATTGCAATTTCAACTTCTTTTTTAGTGTTATTATTCCCTTCATCATATTTTTTGTATACAGGAATTCAAACTATCACGCCAGTAAGGGATATCAATACCTAACTTCGTTTTAATTTTCGTTTTGTCCATAACTGAATATAAAGGTCGTTTAGCTTTAGTCACAAATGCAGAAGAGTTCACAGGAAAAACTTCTATATCCATCTCCGCAAATTCAAAAATAGCCTTTGCAAAATCATACCATGAAGCAACACCTTCATTGCTATAATGATAAACGCCATAATCCTTTATTTCATTACTTATAATATGAATAATCGCCCTCGCCAGATCCATTGCGTAAGTAGGCGTGCCTATCTGATCATAAATAACAGTAAGCTGATTTCTGCTTTGTGCAAGTTTTAACATCGTTTTAACAAAATTACCTGCCTTTTCAGAATACAACCAACTGGTGCGGATTATATAATACTGGCCCATTACTGCCTGAATTTCCTGTTCACCTTTTAATTTTGACAGACCATATACATTGACAGGCCCCGGATGCATATCTTCTCGTAAAGGGACACAAGAATTCCCATCAAATACGTAGTCTGTAGAAATATGTAT
Source organism: Pedobacter cryoconitis (assembly GCF_014200605.1). Classification (GTDB taxonomy): domain Bacteria; phylum Bacteroidota; class Bacteroidia; order Sphingobacteriales; family Sphingobacteriaceae; genus Pedobacter; species Pedobacter cryoconitis_B. The sequence continues at coordinate 363,121 of NZ_JACHCE010000003.1, forward strand.
TAAGGTTGTCTGATATTTTAAGCAATTTTCTGCCAATCTTTTAACGGCATATTCATTGATTTCAAATACGCGATCAAGATCTTCTTCAGCAGCATCAACTGCAGTATAAGCTGCACAGTTAATACAATACAAAGGATGATATTTTTCAAAAATCTGTGCCACATGATCTGCATTTACAAAATCCAGATCAGTTTTGGACAGAAAAAAATAGTTGTAAGACTGTTCTTTCCCAGTTACAGCTTCATTCAGACATTGTCCAAGCTGTCCATTTCCTCCTATTACAATAATATTTTTCTTCATTAATTCTTATTCCCAAGATGAAATTGAATACCTATTGATACTGGATTCAATAAATACTCTGTTTTATGGAATCTTTCCAAAGAACGGATATTTGAAGCGTCTTGCGGTACAGATTCCTGACGTTCATAAGAATAAAAGAATTCCAGGTTACTTTCTATAAAGATAGAAACTTGTTTGACAGGGTTAATCTTTATTCCAATAACCGGGGTAATAGTAAAACCTTCTTTTGTTGCTATTACCTGATTTGAAGGCAGTGCAACATTTGAAATATCTGCCTGCGCATTTAATATCGGGTTTATATTACTAGAAGTCCCATCAAATTTATTTGATCTAAACCCTAAATCAAGCGCAAAATAAGGTTGGAACACTGAGTAGTTAAAATTTTTCTCAAAGCCAATTTTGAAGGAATAATCCTTCATTTTCCCACTAACCAGTTCACAATTCGCACAATTATTACGGAAATTCTCATCTTTGTTCATATAGCTACCATTCAACCTGTAACTGAAAAGATTATCATTAAATTTCAGGATAAAACTATTAAAATAACTATTCAAATAGCTATTTCCAGAAGTTTGATTCATTATTTTGGGCATCTGCATATAACTGTACCCCCTAACACCGACACTATAAAGATAATCACCATTTGTTTGTGAATAAGCCAGAGTTGAAAGCATTAAAAAAAAGAGAAGGAGGTAAGTTTTTATCATATTATTTAGATTTAGATTTAAAAGTACTGAATAAAATACACCTCAGCCTTAAATCCGCTTAGATCCCCCTAATGCAATAATTCGACCAATATTCTTAAATTAATTACTATCATTTTAAATTAACCATATAGAGATTACTCCTCAAGTTATAAATAATTTTTTTACGAAAATCAGCTCATTATTCCCCGCAAAGTTCCACGACAAAAAGATATATTTTTATAAAAAATAATCTTCTGTACAGTATTTTTATCATCTGGCTACTTGTAAGTATAGTATTATCTCCGCTGATATGTAGGGTTATCAAAAAACTATTAATTCATTAAAACCTTATTAATCCTGAAAACCTTTACTCCCTCCAGGCATTTCTCATCGCAATTCTGCACTTTATGAATACTCAGGCACAGGCTATTCCTATCGATTATAAATCCATTCTCAGATATCAATTTCCAGATTCTGGCACAGATTTGCACAGTTACTGCTTCCAATGGTAATTATTTATGCAGCGCCCGCCTGGGGCATCTTAATTCCATATTCAGTTTATCTTCATTGTATTTACTTAGTCTTCTCCTCCTCAGTTGAGTTTAACAAAAAAAGACTTACTGATAAAAAATCGGTCTGATATGTATTTCTATTCATGTAGTTCATAATTGATAGTAATTGGATTATAAAAAATTATGGTCACTAATAGCTCCCACTTTTCAAATTCAGCTGAGGCCAGATTTTCAATTCTTTATAACTTGTTTTAATGATATCTTCATTTTATTAAGATTTACATCTCTTCAAATGACAGACCTAAAAAAATATACTTACCAAATATCCGGATGTGCCATATACTATAGAGACAAAAATTTAAAAAGAAAATCCGATCATTCAACACGACAGGCTCTTTAATACATTTAATTTATCCATCAATTCAAAAACAGTTCAAATGCCCTGATAAAAAATATCAATAATCACTCAGGAAATGTCTGCCAGCATGAATGACCAATTAAGCATCATGCCCATTACCTTTCATCAAATGCAATTCTCAATAAAAATAATATCCTTTTAATTAATATCACAATCATTATCCTAAAACCCACAACACCTTTACAACTTCTGCTTCACACTAATTTAACATAATCCGGTAATTATACCCCTCTAAAAAAAACGAGTAAATAAGTCGTCTATTCACCTATCACCGGCATTTAAGAAGATTCAGATAATCAGAAACAAGTTTGATACATACAGAATTTCTCCTTGGCCTTCATTTTGCAATATTTCATGTAACAAAAATATTTTTTTAATAACCATCATTTTCTTATCCCCGTTAAAATCTATAACAAATGATTCAAAATATTGGAAAAAAGCTTAGAGCAATCCGTAACACGCATTGCATTAGCCAGAAAATTGTAGCCGATCAATTGGGTATATCTGTTACAGCCTACTCTAAAATAGAGACCGGAATAACAGACGTATCTTTTTATAAAGTTCAGCAAATAGCTGATATATACGGAGTTTCAATAATTGACATGCTACGTATTGGAGAAAAAGATGCTCAGGATGAACAGTATCCGGATGTGAAAAAGCAATTGGATGACCTGAGCGAAAAGTACAACGATCAGCAAAAGAAGATAATTCAGTTATATGAAATTATAAGGACTCAGAAGTCCGCTTCTCATTAATTCAAAGCAGCATACCCAATTCAAGGGAAGTATAAATACTGCGTATAAGGGGAAAATAATGCCCAATTAGGGAATTATTTTCTACACCCCTTAAATAAATCCCCAATTAGTATCGGCTAAAGTAAAGTTGAAAATAAAAAAAGCTTCTCTTCTTTTTACAGAAGAGAAGCTTTTTTATTGTGGACCAAATCGTCGTATTACTGAAGAGATCCAGAGAATGTAAAGTCCGGATGTTCAACACTTTTGAACTGACCCAATACTTGTTTAGTTGTCGGATTTGTAAAATAATCTAAGGTGAACTGATCTGCACTTAGTCTTTCACTAACCAATGGAGCCATTGCAGTGGCAATAACTGAAGCATTTCCATTCATTGCACCTAATGTAAATTTGTAAACGCCTGCCGGAGTTTTCGTATAAGTATAAGGATAAACAGCCAAAAACTTATTTGACGTTTGATAGACATCGGCAGTTAATACCAATGAATTTTGATTTACATTAAATAGAAAGGCCATTTTATCTAACCTTAAATTGTAACCACTACTCAGGGTTCCTGCCGCAGCTTTAGCTCTTCTTGTAACAAAATCTGCAGACCATCCTGGATATGAGGTCGCGTTAGGAACAGTAATTACAGAGTAATTGATCCCTATAAGCGAGTTCAGAGGTAATAATGGACTTGGAGATGATTTGATATCAAATCTTTTTCCATCCACAGTAGTATAAAACGACTGCGTCGCCACATCCCATATAAACTCTCTCAGCAATTTCCCTTTATAGGATACAGGGTCTTGTAACAGGATACCATTCAAAGTAAATACGAATGGACTGGTTGCTGCACTGATCACACCTTTATCAGACCAGACCAAAGTCATTTTTTTCTGAAAATAATCAAAGATAGTCTGAACATTCACAGCTCCATCTAAATTGGTATATAGCGTGCTGTTGTTATCGATATAACCAGTAGCGTCATTCAGTAAATTAATCAACCCTTTATTATTATAAGAGTCCTGTTCTTCTTTACTGGCTCTCACCATTACCAGTTTACTTCCCAAAAGTTTACCAGTTAATTTTAAGGTATCACCAGTCTGTACACCAAAATTGAACTCAAAATCAGAATACATTCCCCAGCCTGATGCTCCGCCGAATACCTTTGGATCAGGATCAGCGAGGATATGCATATAATTATAAGTATCAAATACCAGCGAAGGATTCATACTTGCTTTTAAACGATATGAGCTCTCCTTACTCGTCGTAGCCGGAACAACATCCAGATCCGAGTACATCGTCACTCTGTTCTTTTTTGTAAAGTTCAGATAGAATGAAAACCCTCCCCCACCTGCCGGGTATAAATAAGCTTTCCAGCCATAAGGACTACCGGTTAGTTGATCACTGTATTTTGTAAGCGCCTCAGCGACTCTTTCTTCTGGCCTCTCTCCGTCTATCAGGATCTCGTTGTTCTTTTTACAACCAGAAAACACAGCCAGGGATAGCAAAGCATATATTAAAATTCTTTTCATCTGTTTGTTCTTAAAATTATTGTCCCATAGTACCATAGAAATACGATTTAGTGTCGGTTGACTTATAAAAAGCACCCAAAGACCCTAAGCCACCAATATTCCCCGGTATAATTGTATTGATCCAGTCCAGTTTGAATTTATTATTCTTGAAGTAGTTATTTACTCCAACCATTTGTGGATTAACAAAGGCCATATTCCCATAAGTGGTAGTTGTTGGCTGCGTAGCAACCAGAGCAAGTGTAGCTACTCCGGCAGCATCAATCTTAATGGTGTAATCAGCATCTGCAAAAAACACAGTATTACCTCTGGTAAAGCTATAATTTAAAGTCATTGCACCAGCCGCTTTAAACGTCAGTGTGATGTCCTGCAGATTAAAGCCAGCAGCAACCATATTTGCCGAAGCAGCATTCCATAAACCTGAAAACTCTGCTGATTGATTCACATCTTTAGCCGGATTAGAATACATGGTCGTATATCCTACTCCCGGTCCTATCAGCTTAGCCAGTACAGGTGCACTTATTTTATACAATGCATTCTGAACTTCTGTTTGTAAAGCATAAAAATCAATATTAAATGATGACTTAAAGTAATCAACTACATACTGCTCTTTCTTTTTTAGCTTCACCTGTGCATCAGCAGGGGCAGTACTTACAGCCGCATTATAAGCCACACGACCCATCATCAGCATATTAGATGACATCTCTGCGTAATCCTCCTCAGGAGCTGCTCTTGCATATTGCGTAATAAACCCTAAAGCTCTTGCCTCTGCCAGTGTTCCCAGAAGCCAGTTACCCATATACCCGCCTTTAGATATAGATTGAAAATCAGTCTGATAATCAACAGTCTGATTTAAAATATGCGTATACTCATGCTGTATAACCTGAATTGCCTGTTTTACAGAGGCCAGGTTGGTTTTATCAAAAGTATTAACCACATATAACACAATTTTGCGTCCGCCTTCTGCAGTTCCCAACGTAATACTACCATCCTGGTTATATGCAGCACTACCTGCCAGAACAAACTGTTTAGGAGAAATCCTTTTAATAAAATCCGCACCTCCGATTTTCTCGAAAGGCTTAATCCATACATCTCTTACAGTTTCCATCATCGGAATAACCTGTAATTCATTTGGCGGAGTAATATTCTTTCCGTTATCCAGTTCAAACCTGTCAAACCTGAATTTAGTTTCGATATTATATGGTTTCAGATAATTGTTATCCAGCCATATATCCACATCTGTTTTATCTATAATGTTTTTATCTATAATATTAAGATTAGCATTTAGTTTTTCTTCCTTTTTGCAGGAAGCCATGGTCATTAAGATGAATAGTGTAAAAACACCAGTATTAAATATATTTTTCATAATTAATTATCTAGGGTTAAGAGCTATACCAGATAGTGTAACTTGTGATGGCAACTGGAATAATTTTCTCGGATCATCAGCTTTCAATTCTATAGTTGTAAAACTTCCATTAGCAGCTACCACATTATGCTTCACAGGAAGTTTATATCTTAAAACATCAAACCAGCGCATACCTTCCATAATGAATTCTGCTTTCTTAAAATCAAGAATAGTATTGATTAATCCCTGCTTAGCATCTGTAGTACCGTAATAGGTAGCGATCCTGGGTAAAGTAAGCCCATCAGAAACAGCATTATAATTCGCAAGTCTTGTACTTGCAAAAGTATTGAGGTCCTGTATAGCAAGTGCATTCTGTCCTGTTGCAGCATAAGCTTCAGCTCTGTTAATTAACGCTTCATCAGCAGTTAATACCGGAACAATCGTATAAGGATCACCGATAGTTGCATTCTGACTTGTTTTAACAAAATATTCATTCCATTTCAAAAGCGTATAATTTGGCACACTATAATTGTATACAGAATGTACCCATGCTTTACCAGTCACATTAGGAATTCCAAACAAAGCATTATTAAGCGTCTGTCCAAATCCGTAACGATTTGTTCTTGTTCTTGCCCATGAAGAAGCTGTTTCTATCAATAACAAAGTAGAAGGTTCTGTAGCCATCGTAAAATTGGTATACATTTCAGCAGCAGAATAGTTCTTGTACCGTGTACTCCACGGTCTGAGAATTCCAGCAAATGAATTACCAGATGAAACAGCACTTGCATGTTCAATTACTTTATTATAATCCTGCTTGAATAAGTAAAATCTTGCAGCAAAAGCATGTGCAGCAGCTATATTGAAATGGTATTTTGGAATTCCATAAGCACTGTTCTTAATTAACGGCAGGCCTTCAATCAGATCTTTTTCAATCTGATCATATACTGAAGCTACAGTTCCGCGGGTATATTGACCATTTACAACTTTTTCTGGTGTTGTTACATATGGAATACCAGGTGAGGTGTTATCTCCACCAGCAGTATATGCCTTCGAAAACAAGGTTACCAGCATAAAATGTGCATAGGCCCGGGCAAGCAGTGCTTCTCCTTTATAAGGCTGATAAGCCGTTTTATCTGTAGCCTTTTCGATAGCTGATAATGCTTCGTTAGCAGCAGCAATAGCTGTATAACTTCCATTCCAGTAATCTGTAGGCGTATCCTGAGTATTATCAGGGTTATCCTGCCAGAAATAAGGTAAAGTAACAAATCTCTCTGTATTTATAACCTGAGGCCCTTTATCTTCCATATTGTCAGAAGCAGCTTCAGCAAAAGCAATATAATTAGCTTCAGGATAAGCACTGGTTAATAGTTGTGCAACCTTATCGACAGAATTTATTTGTGTTCTTTGATCTGGTGAATGCTCCAGAAATTTTTTGCAGCCTCCGGACGACACCAGAGCCAAGGCAAGAAATGGGATATATATTTTTTTCATGTTCTTCTCTTTAGAATCCTACTTTTAATGATAATGTAAACTGACGCGGGATAGGTAATGCTACTCCTCCTGTACCAAAGAATTCAGGGTCCTGACCATTTAATTTCTTATCTGAATAAATCAGGAACAAGTTATTACCTACTACACTCAGAGATGAATTGGTGAAACCCAATTTTCTCGAGAATGCTGCTGGTACGGCATAGCTCAGTATAATTTGTTTCATTCTCACAAAACCACCATCTGCAACCCTTTCAGTAGAATAGTTATAATTGCTGTAAGCATATATTCTGTCAAAAGCTGCCGCCTGTTGTTTATCAAGAATAGAAGGCCAGTTAGTTTTCGCCTCATCCCCTGGCATCTCCCATCTGCTTAAGAAACCACGCGGCATTGCATCAAGGTCACTGTAAGAAGTTTTGAAAGCAGGGTTTAATCTTACCTTATTACCTGCAGAAAATGTAATTAAAGTTGACAGTGTGAATTCTTTATATTTAAAATTATTAGAAAAACCTCCGGTATAAGTAGGATCTACAGGACCTTCATATTTTAAATACTGAACCTGGTTACTCTGCAGGTTGATATCATTACCAACTACTCCATATTCATTGATAAAACGTGGGGAACCATTAGTTGGATCCAGCCCTTTAAAATCCAATGAGAATAATCCTCTTTGCGCATAACCTTCTAATGCACCACCATCAGCACCAGTCAGTGCAAAAATTAATGGCTGACTTTTCAGGTTAGTGATTTTATTGGTATTATGTGCAAAAATAATCTGTGTTTTCCAGTTAAAAGCTCCTGCTTTAAGTACTGTTCCACCAATTGCAACCTCAATACCCTGAGATTTCATATCTGCATAGTTAGCCTTTTTAACAGGTTCACCACCGATACCACCAGTTCTGAAATCACCAATCAGATCAAAACTTTTTCTTCTGTAAGCATCTACAGTTAATGAAATACGATCATCAAACAAACCTACATCAAGACCTAAGTTAAACTCATTCAACTTCTCAAAAGTCAGTTCAGAGTTTTCTAAACCAGCAATATAAAGTTTAGTCTCTTTCTCTGTCAGATACGGACGTTTTGTAGCCATACTTTTAACTACCAGACTTGAATTTGTAGCATCTCCCATACTTGCAACCAAACCGTAAGTTGCACGCAAAGTAGCACGGTTAATTACTTTCTTCAAACCAGCACCCTGCATAAAATCTTCCGTATCAATATTCCATGAACCTGAAACATTCCATGTTGGTAACCATCTCGCTGTAGTAGATTCGCCTAAAAGATTTGATCCGTCATATCTTCCTGTTGCATTGAAAGCATATTTCCCTTTATAAGAATAAGCAGCTCTCACCGAATAATTTAAATATCTCTCATAACGGTATCCCATACTATAATAGTTAAATCCGCCTTCAACATTTGATTTCACAATAGTTGGATCAATGAAAGGAATCCCACCTTTATCATATTGGTAACCATATCCATCGAAAGTCTTATTCTGACGATCGATAAATCTCATCTCCTGTGTACCAAAAATGTTAACGGTATGATCTGTATTGAATACTTTATTGAACTCTAAACTGTTACGCACATAATAGTTGGTAATGTTATCATCATTGGTATTATAGAATCCACCAAAAGGTAAAACAGAAACCGGAAGCGCATTCGGATCATCAGGGTTCTTATACAAGAATCTGTTGTTCTTTTTAATAGTTGCATCAAGAGGGCTGATACCTGCACGGTAAGCCTCTGCCATATTAGAGTGTTCTGTTATTTTATGTTCCTGACTTGTTCTGGCAAAACGGTAAGCACCGTCAAAAGAGTATTTCAGGTTATCAGAAATTTTATACTTTAATCCTGCCTGAACTTTCAGATCTATCACATTCAGATCCAATGTATTATTCTCCAGCTCATTCAGGATGTTAAAAGGAGCATAATTCTGTGTAAAGAACTCACGGTTACCATTTGCATCATATGGCGTCAGTGTACGGCTTGTATTTAAAGCGTAGCTAAAAGGGTTAATATCAAAGTCACGGTCATAAGTACCATAAACAGGATTTCCCTTTCTTCCTAATGTTCCAGGAGCCTTTTGGTTACGAACAGATCCCTGTGTGATTAATTCAACACTCAGTCTGTCATTAAGATCAAAATTACCACGTATATTACCTGTAAAACGCTTTACGTTATCACCGATAGACCATCCGTTATCTTTTAGAAAACTGGTTGACGCATAGATTTTAGAACGCTGTGTACCTGAAGAAATACTTACAGAATGTTCCTGCATAAATGATTGTTTAAACAAAACATCAAACCAATCTGTATTTGCATTTGCATAACGCTGTAAAAATTGTTTCTGGCTTGGCGCATCATTTCTCAGTGCATAAGAATCCGTTAAAGGATTATATGAATACATCTGATTATACATCGTAGTGAACACCCCGCCATTTTCAGCGCGTGAAGCTTCAGCATGGTTTAACAACCCTTTATTCTGCATCTCCAGATATACATTCATCTGATCCGCAGAGTTCATGATATCGAAACTGCTGTAAGAAGGTTTCATATAACTCGAAAAGTTACCAGTATAAGAAACAACCGGTTTACCACCTGTATTTTTACCTTTTTTAGTCGTAATAATTACAACACCATTCATTGCTCTTGCACCATATTGTGCAGTTGCCGCAGCATCTTTCAGAATATTGAAACTTTCAATATCGTCAGGATTTAAACCTGCCACAGACGAACCAACTAAAGTAGAAGGATCACCGGTAGAAAGCTGCTCATTAGAAATGTTTACAACATCTTCCAGGATAATCCCGTCAACAACCCATAATGGTTTATTATCTCCAGTGATTGAAGTTGCACCACGGACCCGGATTTTAGGGGCCGCACCAAATGTTCCTGATACGTTTTGTACAGATACACCCGCAACACGGCCTTCTAACATTCTGCTCACATCTGTAATACCATCACGCTTCACATCCGAAGCTTTCAATACAGTAGATGATCCCGTGAACAGTTTTTTATTGATATCCTGGTATCCGGTAGAGACAATACTTACCTCATTTAACTGACCGGCATCCTCGTCTAAAGCAATATCAATCTTCGTTCTGCCATTGACTTCTGCAACTGCAGTTTTATAACCTATAAAACTGAAAGTAAGCACAGCATTGTCCTGAACTTTAATCTGGTAATCTCCCTGAGCATTACTGGAAACTGCATTTTTAGCACCTTTCTCTCTGATACTTACACCCGGAAGATAACCGCCATCTTTTTTTGATGTGATACGACCAGTTACAGTAATCATTTGTTTTACGACCTGGAGCGGGACTTTTACTAGAATCACCTGTTTCCCTACAATGTTATAATTGATCCCTTTTTCCTTCAGGGGCTCCAGGTCAGCCTTAATTGAAACCAGCTTAGCAGGAACTTCAATATTGGTGGCTTTATTAATTTGAGCTGCATCGTAAACAAAACTTACCTGGTATGCCAGTTCAATTTTTTTAAGATAGCTATCTAGTCTTTCGATCTTGAGTGCTTCACGCTGTACCTCCTCTGCCTGAGCAAATGAAGTGCAAAAAACAATGCACATCAGCATTGCCATGAGGCCATACTTTAGTCTTCGCATTTTTTCTGAGTAGTGTTTCTCCATAATTGTTAATTAGTTATTGGTTTAAGTTGATTTATTTTAAAGGTTCTTTATCGTGATCTGATGGTCACTGGAGTCTATTTTGATTTTATAAGTTTGTTTCAGTACAGTTAGTATTTCATCAAGATTGCTATCCTTAAAATTGGCATTGAACTTTTTAGCACTGCGCATTTTATCATGCACAACCAGGTTTACCTTGTAATAGGCACTGACCTGTTTGCAGACTTCATCTAAAGGCATATCGACAAAGACAAGCTCTTTAGTAATCCACGAAGTAGCGTTTGAACTGCTTTCCCATTCCATTTTATGCCCGGCCTCATTGTAATTAATGGCCTGTCCTGCTACCAGAATAGCAAATGAGCTTACCGAATTTGGCGTAAACATTACCTTACCGGTTTTAACTGCCAGTTTGATAGAAGCATTATGATAATTTATATTGAAGGATGTTCCCAGTACAGTGACTTTCGATTGTCCGACAAGGACATTAAAAGCACGTTTAACTTCATGGTGTACTTTGAAAAAAGCCTGACCTTTAACAAGGGTTATCTGACGTGCGCTATCTGCAAGTTTCTGAGGATAACGGATCCGGGTATTTTCTGCAAGAATGACTTTTGTACCATCGCTAAGCAGGACTGAATCTATTTGCTGTTTAGTCTCTTTAACTAAAAAGGGCACTTCAACTGGTTTGGGATAGAAAAAGAAAGCAGCAGCTCCTGTAGCCATAACTGCAGCAGCAACCTTAAGCCAGCCGAAAGATCTTCTTTTAACCAGGCTTGCTCCACTCAACCGTTCGCTGAATTTTCTGGCAGAACCGAGACGATCAAGCTCATAAAGTCTTTTTGTTAAAACAGAAGATTCCCAAATAGTTTTGGTTTCCTGAAAAATTGTTTCATTTTCTTCCGACAATTGTCTGAGAGCGGCAACCTGCTTTGCCAGAACTTCATCATCAGGGGCATTAAAATGGTTCAGAATAATATTCTGAAATGTCAAATCGTCTTTCAAATGTCTAGGTTTTGTATGGATGACAAATAACCAACCAAAAACCCCTAGTCTATTTTACAAAAAAATGATATTTATTTTAAAACAATTTGAAAAACACGCTTTAATACAGAAATAAGGATAATAAAGAGAAATATTTAGCCTTACTTTTAGGATCTTCTGTCTGTATATTATGAATTACACGCATTCTGAGCAACCTTAAAGCATTACTCATATGATTTTCGACTGTTTTTTCAGAAATAGACAATTCGACAGCTATATCTCTGTATTTCAAACCTTCTAAACGGCTTAACTTAAAAACTTTCTGACATTTTTCAGGTAACAGCTCAATTTCATTATAGAGAAGAACAATTAATTCATTTTGCTCATTGATAATTTCAATATCATCATCTGTCAGATGCTCAGCTATTTTGAGATGATGTTTCTCTATATTTTTTTGTCTGTTTACATAATTCAGAGATGCATTAACTACACTCCTGTACAAATAAGCTTTAACTGAATTTACATATAGTAACAGGCCTTTATCTTCCCATATTTTAAGGAACATATCTTGCACAATCTCTTCAGCAGCATGTATATTTTTAACATACCGGTCAGACACAAGAACTAATTTTTGAAAATTATTAGAGTAAAAAATTGTAAACGCACTTTTGTCATCATCTTCTATGAGATTAAGTAAATCCTCCCCTGTAACTATACCGTCTGTTGCTTCATTAATCTTCATTAAACTCCTTAACCCCCTAAAAATTCCCAGAAAAAGTAATATGCGTTTACGCTTCTAAAGTCTAAAATAGCATTTAGCAATCACTCTTAGGCAATAATTATCAATAATATGAGTTAATAAAAGGTTTTATTTAAAAACGCCTTCAATTTTATGGAGAAACATGCCTTATACCGATCATATTTCGGTATCACACCAGCCGGGTTAACTAGTAGGTGAGTCCACCTTTTCGCCGTAAACAGGTGGACTCAACGTGGATATATTATGAATGTGATATGGATTCACATCAGAGTACCCACTAACCTGACCAGTCCCCAGGTTTTCCTGATCTAAAAAAAACTCTTCCAGCAAAAAGGCCATGTTATTTTCATGCCTTTAACCCTTCACAACGGGGATACAGCAAGAAAACAACATGACCTTTTATAAAATGCCTTTTAAGCAGTTAATCTATTTCTGGTACTTTCCAAACAAACTCACAGCCAGATCCGGATAATCTGATATAATTCCATCAACTTTCAGCTCTGCCATCTTTTTCAAAGACGCTTCATCATTCACAGTCCATGGCAATACCTTAACCTTTAACTGATGTGCCTCTTGTACAAATGTATCATTCACCATCAGATAATAAGGACTGATCGTATCCGGGGTAAAACCAAGTTTACTCAGGTTAACCGCAAAATTATCTTTATTCGCAACCAGGTAAGAAAGCTTCTGTTTAGGATCTGTCTGATGTAATACCACTAAAGGGCGGGTGTCAAATGATTGTATAATCACCCTCTTCGCAATTCCTTTACTTTTGATCACATTCATCACCAGTTTAGAAAAAACTTCTGGTACAGGATGTGCCGTACCGTCTCCATCTGCCGAACTTTTGATTTCTATATTATAAAATACAGGCTTCAGTTTATGCAGTTTAACATAAGTTTCAACGCTATCGATCAATACCGACAAGAGCGGTTTCACCGTTTTAATTTTCTGCTGTTTAGGAAATGATACATTCACTTTTGTACCGCCATCATAACTTTTGATCAGTTCATAAGGCATCTGATATAACAAAAGTGTTTTTTCTTCCTCTTTACTGATAGTTGAGCCATCAGGCTTCAGCATAAAATCGGCAGACATATATAAATCATGCGAAACAACGACCTGCTCATCCTTAGAAATTACACAATCCAGCTCAAGTGTTCTTACCCCAAGGTCTATAGCATGCAGCATTGCTGCAATAGAATTCTCAGGCATAATGCCTCTTCCACCACGGTGCGCCTGCACATCCAGTTTTTGCTGGGCTGTCGCTGCTGTTATAGAGAAGCAGCATATAATTACAAATAGATATTTCATATGATAAAGATTAAAAACTATAACGAAGTCCTATCTGGCACTGATAAGGATTACCTGAAGGTCTGACTACTCCTGCACCATTCACTCTGTAAACAAAGTTTTTCGTTGTTTTATCAAATCCATCAACAGCTGGTGTAGTTGCCGTTTTAGGAATTCCTAAAGAATACAATGCCTGGGTACCCAATGACTCATTTACGCCCCATTTCTTATTCAGCAAGTTACCCACGTTGAAGATATCACCCGACAGCTCCAGGCTATGCGTTTTGTAAATCTTGAACTTCTTGGTAATCCTCAAATCAAAGATCCCATAAAATTTATTGATCCCGCCATTTCTTTCTGCAATCTGACCAGAGTATTTCAGAATATAATCTTTTACACTCTGACTCGCATTCGGGTTATCTAAAACAGCCTGTAATCCATCACGAACATTTTTAGGCACTGAAGGATTGTTTCTGTCAAAAATATAAGCCAGATCATTACTTGCAACAAAATCACCATTGGTATTCGCACCAGATAATAATGTATAACGTGTACCACCAATTCCAGAGTAACGAACACCAATACCTATTCCATAAAAAGTAGGTAATGTTCCGTAAACTACAATTTTATGGCGGAACTGATTGTCAGACGCTGTCATTTTACTTAAATCACGCGGATCATCTTTCACCGGTAAAGATAGCGTGGCACTGTTAGCTACGTTACCATTATAAGAAGTATTATCTCTGGCATCATTCCAGGTATAGCTGAATGAAATTGCACCATCCTTGAAATATTGATAACTACCATCAATAACAACAGCAAACTGATTCACCTTACCTTTACTGTTCAATTCCAGCACACGGCCTAATTTATCACTTATACGGCCTTTTTGCCAATCTGGTGAACTATTCTGAATACTTTCTGCAGGCACATAAACACCGCGGTTACCTTCATTTGATAAACGGAAGAAAGGATCTGCAACCATGTTACGGTCTACGTACATATAATTATGCCTTGCTAAAGTCATATAACCAGTAATACCTACTTTTAAACGATCGGTAATAAAACGGTTATAAGATATATTGGCCTTATAAACTACAGGAACCTGAGCATCATTTGCATTCGCATTAATTGTTGTTAATTTATTTACACCCGGCAAACCAAATAACTCTTGTCCTGGTGTAGTACCCGGATCTGCACGGTAACCAGGGAAATTAGGTGTAGGTACACTCGCTCCTCTTACATCAATTGAAGCCAGGTGGTTTCCATCAAATACCATATTATTGATCGTCGCATAGTTGTTGATATCTGAAGCAAAAATACCAGCACCAAAACGCACAAAATCCTGGTGTTTATCATTGATATCCCAGTTAAATTGCACACGTGGCTGAACCTGCAGCGTAGAAAGTGAATTATCAGTTCTTAAACCCAGTTCATCAAAAACCAGCTGATTAAATTTTCCTTTAGGATAGC
This sequence comes from Pedobacter cryoconitis, assembly GCF_014200605.1. Lineage (GTDB taxonomy): Bacteria > Bacteroidota > Bacteroidia > Sphingobacteriales > Sphingobacteriaceae > Pedobacter > Pedobacter cryoconitis_B. The sequence continues at coordinate 378,292 of NZ_JACHCE010000003.1, forward strand.
TGCTGTAATCCAGACGTAAACCTGCAATCATATCAAGGCCTAATGCAAGTTTGGTTTGCATCTGACCATAGATTGCAGTATTATAAATTCCTTGTCTCACACTAGGATCTGCCAAAAGAGGTACCTCTCTGGTATAACGGTAAGGTCTTCTAGCCTCAAAATTATCCAGCGCAGTAGTATTGGTAGCCGCATCATCTCTAAAATAGAAACGTCCGTTTAACTCACTTCCATAAGTAGAGTGTGCGTTCGTATACATGAAGTCAACACCAAAAGTATATTTAACCTTATCTGTATTGAAATATAAGTTATCTACTAACTGGTATACATTATTTGTAAACCCTTCCTGTGCAAAACGGTGACCACCCATTTGAATATCAGTAGCCAGTGTACTACCACCAATAGAAGAAGCAACCCCTTCAACAACCGCACGTGGAATATTTGCTGAAGGCAACTGGTTACCAGGGCTGCTTAACTGATAAGTATATAAATGTTGTGCTTTCAGCTCATTGGTTAAACGCGGACTGATCGAAGTACGTAAAGTTGCAAGCAGACTATTATCAACATTTTTATCATTTCCATAAGATTCATATAGATTGATAGCTGTATTATCTTCTAATCCCAGCGGATTTCTATCATTTGTATAGTTATCGCGGACAGTCAGTAAGTTTTTCTCATTGATCTGCCAGTCTAAACGTACAAATGCAGCATCAGAACCTCTTTTTTTATTGAATGATCCAAATTGCGGAGTATTGGCAACACCGTATACCCTGCGTGCAATATCCAGATACTTGTCTAATGTAGGCTGGTTAACTTTTAACCTGGTTTCATCTGCTGGTGATAAAATATTTGCAATCTGCAATGGGCGGGCTTCTTTCTGATGATCCCAAACCATAAAGAAGTGTAATTTATCTTTAATGATCGGACCGCTTAATGAAAAACCATATTGATAAGTAGAGAAATCCGAGTTACGTTTATTTCCATTGATATCATAAGGGCTGGATAACCAGTCAGCACGTCCGTAAGTAAATGCACTACCGCTTAATGTATTCGTTCCTGATTTGGTTACGGCACTTATCGCACCACCACCGCTTCTTCCCTGAGTTACATCATACTGGTTAGTCACGACCTTAAATTCACGTACAGCTTCTATAGAAATAGAATAAGGCGCACCACTTCTGCTGGTTGTTGAACCCGCAGAGGTAGGATTTTTAGCAGTCATACCATCAATAGTAAAACCTGTAGAAGAACCAAGCTGACCTGAAATATTCGTGCCTTTACTTAACGGAGAAAGATCCATCAGAGAGGTAAAATTACGGCCATTTACAGGAAGTCTTGTAATATCCCTGGCCGAGATCGTAGTCGCTGCGCCCAGAGTTTCAGTCTTGTTTTTCATTCCTGAACCTACAATTTCTACTACAGCAAGGTCGTTTACAGCATCCTTCATTGTAATATCAATTCTTAATGCATCACCCTGATTCAGAGAATAGCCAGTTCTTTTCTGTTCTCCAAAACCGATATAAGTAATTGTAACGCTATAAGGAGTACCTAAAGGCAGTTCTTTAAAAGTATATTCTCCTTTTGCGTTGGTCGTTGTCCTGGTTGTAAAACCAGTAGACTCATTCCGTACCTGTACGGATGCGCCAGGAATAGTTTTTTTAAGATCGTCTGTTATGATCCCGGAGATAGAGGCCTGGGTCGTTTGTGCTGCTAATTCGTTTTTAAAAAAAGAAAAAAACAATAGCATGAGTAAGGTGCAAAGTAAGTTTTTCATCATATACGGGGACATTTTTTTCAGGCAAATTTAAAGCCCTCCATATTAGCGACAGAATATGTTTGTATTAAGAAATCACACCTACCCATGAAATAATACGGATTACATAAATTAATAAAATATTCCTATATTGAATAAAATTTACCAAAAGCTCAAGATGTATATGATATCAAAAAAGAATATTCTGATTTCAGGATTAATATCAGGAGCTTATTTTATTGCTCTTTTTTCCGGACAGCTTCAAAAAATAGCATCCCCGCTTCCTGGTGTTTTCGTAGAGTTATTTACTGTCCCACTAATCATCCTGCAGTTTTTGACACTTATATATTTAGTTTACCTTGTGATTAAAAAGATAAAATTACCAGCCGAATTTTATGTATCCGGAGTCATTGCCGCAGCTGTTATCGCCTGTGTTTTCAACCTGGATTAATAGTAACATCAGTAAAATAACAAAGGCTGCCCATTTATATAAATGAAACAGCCCTTATTAATTATAAATAGAAATCAGCCTGTTAAAAAGCCATCGAGGTATGTACCATAAAGCGATTTCCAGCCTTCACACTTCCACCCGCAAGATTTTGTGAGGCTATAGCCTGGTAATTTATTCCAAAAGAAAATCTACTGAGATTTGCTTCCAAGCCAGTTAAAACAGCCAGAGAATGACCTCCGGAAACGTCTACAGCAAATTTTTTATTTTCTACATCTTTCTGTGAAGTTTCATACAAAATACCTGCATTTGGCGCAATAGTCATCATTTTAGCCACCCTGATTTTATAATAGGCCAGTGCATTAGTGGTAAATTTATTGCCATAACGGTAATCGTATTTATTGTTCGTATTGATTTTATAATTGGTATTCACATTCACACCAAAATCCATCAGCCTGATATCATAGGTTGCGTTCAGGGTAAAATCAGTACTGGCAGTTCCTAATTGAAAATTATTAGGTGATTCTGTCAGTACCTCCCTGTCACGCGGTTCATATTTACCGCTTGGCACTTTTACACCTGCTCCTATCCATAAAGACTGTACGAGCAATTGATCCTTTAAAGTATTCCTGCTGTTAAAAACATTATAATAACCCATTAGCGCGATATCACCCAGTCCATTCTTCCTGCCGCTGGTTTCGATACTATTCCGCTCATTAAAGTTATAAGGAACAAAATACAGGATACGGAATTTACTGCCCAGGTTCCACCCGCCCCAAAGTTCTGCAGACTGATAAGTTTCATCCGTAGTCAGGTAACTCGTTTTACCGCCAGGCCCTAAATGGGTCCGCAGTGTTTTATGCTGATAACGCAAGCCGATAAACCGTTTATTAAATTCGGGTAAAATCCCCAGATAATAACTACCTACACCGCAACCGCAAATATCACAGGCAAAAGTACTCAGGCCGTTAAGGCATATAAAAAGTAATAAAATATATTTTTTCATCATCATTATTGTTCTGCCAGATCTTTCCGGGTTACGAAATCCTTATCGTCCAGCGTTTTTAAAAAAGTAAGTAATTTGAGTCTGGCATCTGCCGGCAAAGAAATTCCCAGCTGGTTATTCTGCTGTAGAAAAGGATCAAGATTAGGCGTTGCCTTTACCTCGTTTGCATAGTGTTCAAGAACTCCATTCAGGGTCAGAAACCTTCCATCATGCATATAAGGAGCTGTATAACTCAGATTCCTCAGACTTGGAACCTTAAACTTATATTCATCTGCAGGATTTAATGTAGCCATATACCGGCCCTGATCATTATTAGGGCCAACGGCGATTCCATTATTCCGGAAAGAACCATCCGTGAATAAGGGCTCACTATGGCAACGACTGCACTTATCCTTAAAAATGGTATATCCTGCCTGCTCATCTGCAGTAAACACCTGCCCTTCCTCTTTACGCATCACCTTGTCATATTTAGAATTGGCACTTATACACATCAGCATAAACTGAGAAAGCGCTTTCATCATCCGGGCATTGGTAATTTCTTCCGTCCCAAAGGCCTTATTAAACAAAGACACATATTTGGGCATCTGCTTTAACTTCGCCAGCACGTTTTCTATCCTTTCATCCATTTCTACCGGGTTGGTAATCGGACTGACAGGCTGTAAATCGAGGTCAAAAACTCCGCCGTCCCACATAAAGGCCTTATTCCAGGCCAGATTCATCATTGGCGGAGAATTACGGCTCCCTAAACGGTCATCAATTCCATGACTTACATCATGCCCATGCTGCGTAAATCCAGAAGTCTGAATATGACAGGAACCACAGGAAATCGTGTTATCCCTTGATAAACGAGGTTCATAAAACAGAGCCCTGCCCAGCAAAAAACCATTTTCTGTGATCGGATTATTTTCCAGTTTATACACCGGGTCAGGAAAGTTTAAAGGCTTTTGAAATCCCAGGAAAGTACTGACAGCTTCTTTAATACTGGTTTCCTTTTTACAGGCATAAATAAACAAACTGAAAGCAAACAGGATCAGATATAATGTTCTTTTTTTCATCTCCTTAATTTTCAGTGTGGTCATGATAAAACATACTGCTGAAATTATTCGCAACGTTCACACTATAATTGCTAAACATGACCTGTGGATTTGCTGCAATGCTAATATTCGTTTTGCCGTTGAACATCTTCATGATATCCACAAAAAAATGGACATTACTCTCTCTGCCTTGTCTTACCCTTGCAATCCCTGCAGCAGAAAGATCGACAGTAACCGTTTTAATATTATTAAAGGTTGGTGCTGAATAGCCTCCGAAACCACCAATATGGAAACGGAATTTACGTACACCTGTCGGATCAATGGGGGCCTGTTCAGAAGTACCCTCCATTTTAAAAAAGATATAACCGCTGTTCCAGCCCCAATACATCCCATCATCCATTCCTCCGGTTGGATCAAGTACACCAGTACGCTTAGAAATATCCATCGTATTGCGTAAACTATCTACTCCTAAAGTAAAAGTCAGCGTTTTATAATCACCTTCCGGCACTTTGACCTTACAAAACTGGCTTGCACCATCACTTTCTTTAACCAGAAAATAGCTCTCATCCTGAGGCACTATAAACTCCTGATCATCTTTAGTTCTGACTTTGATATTGCTGATAAAATATTGTAATAATTGTACCGTAAACTGCTCACCAGAAGCATTTTTATAAGTACCGGTATTGAGCTGGAGATTACGGTCACCAGCAATATTATCAAATTGCAAACTCAGGGTCGCTTTATTAGCTGCCTGAGGCTGTGGCGCATCATCCTTTTTAGAACAAGCAGAAAGAGCCGTTAAGACGGTCAGAATAACTATATATATAGGTTTCATAAAATTAAATTGGTTGTGATAAATTTTTGTTTTGAATAAAAAGACTGTCAGTCAGGCTTCCCAAAAAAGCGATAATGGCTTTTTTTTCTGCAGCAGACAGCGGGATAGCCAGCTGTGTATTTTTCTGGTAATGTGTCAATACCTGATCGATTGAAGCAAATCTGCCATCATGCATATAAGGAGCCGTTAACATCACATTTCTCAAAGTGGGGGTTTTGAACTTTCCCAAATCAGTCAGCTGATAAGTAATCCTGTATCTTCCCTGAAAAATCCCTTCCAGAGAACTATCACTGAAATCCTGATCAAGCCCGTTATTGTGAAAATCATTGTCCGTAAACAGCTCTCCTGCATGACAGGAACGGCATTTTTGATTGACCAGCGTTAGTCCATGCAACTCTTCTGCAGATAAAACCCCTCCCGGCTCTTTACGCACATAGCGGTCATAGCGGGAATCGCCAGAAATAAGTGTTCTTTCAAACTGTGCAAGCGCTTTAACAATAGCAGCAGATTTAACCTGGCTGTTAAACACCATTTTAAACTGTTTAACATAGGCCGGTACCTGGCTAAGTTCATATTCCAGTTCAGCCAGGTTTTGATACATTTCATCCTCGCTGGTCAGTGGCCCGAATGCCTGTGATTCCAGATTAGTTGAGCCTCCATCCCAAAACAGGCCCTTGTTCATCCAGGCCATATTAATCAGTGCCGGAGAATGACGGGGCAGTGTTTTCCCTGATTCACCGATATGGCTCAATGCCACACCATCACTGAATGCCAGTTCGGGCCTGTGACAGGAAGCACAGGAAAGCCGGTTATTACCTGAAAGCCTGGTGTCATAAAATAACATTTTACCTAAAGCAATGCCTTCACTGGTTAGTGGATTATCCAGATCACCGGCCGGCCTGGAGAAATTCTCCGGGATAGCCAATTCTACAGGATGAAGCACAGTCATAATCCCGGCAGCTCCTTCTTTCTTACAAGAAGAAACTACCAGAATGACCATTAAAAGGCTTGCGGAGATAAAATACCGAAAGATATTTAATCCGCTCATCAATACTGTTATTTGACTGATTTCACCGTAAAAACCCTTGCTGCATAATTACCTGCGACAACAGACATTACACTGGCTTGTGATGCGCCAACAGTTGGTGTAGCCATGATATCCACACCCTCAGTAATTTTTGATACATCTGTATTCAGCACAATCGCCGAAGAAGAGGTGCCACCAATATTTAAAGCTGAAGGCAAGTTTAAAACAATAGTCTTAAAGTTGACATTCAGACCGGTCTCGATCTTCAGTTCTTTAGCCGCAGCCGTACTGGTTGTATTTCCATCTGCTACCTTCCCTTTCAAAGAAGAGAAAATATAACTGGTTGACCACATCCAGGAGACATTAGTCATTCCATTCAACTGGGATAATTCACCAGCCTGAAGACTCAGGTTATTATTGTATTTTTCCGGTACACCGATAGCAAATTTTATACTTTTATAAGTCCCTGCAGGAATACCGCTCAACTTTACGTCTTCTCTTTTATTGGCAGGATAAATAAAGTCACTGTTTGTCGCCGCTGCATTATTCTCTTCGATCAGATAATAAGCATTAGGAACTGCAAATTCTTCACCTTTGGTATTCACAAGAATTACGTTACTTACCCAGTAACGTAATTGCGTAAAATTCCAGGTTTTTCCATTGACAGTAAAATCTTTGTTCAGCGTGAAATCATTAATTCCAAGGACGGCATCAAAACTAAGCGTCAACTGACCAGCCGCTGCAGGATTAGGATCAGGTTTCACCTCATCTTTACGACAAGAGATAAATAATATAGTGGATATAAAAAGTATGAATGAATAAGTTTTCATATAATATGATTATTAGGGGCATACCACAAAGCATACCCTTATTTAAAGATTATTTTTAAAAGAATTAAGAAAATCAATTGACAAGACATAGCCTGGCACAATATCCTGTTCAGATACCAGCATGCAAATCCATTAAGTAAAGAAATTATACAGTTCGGGGTGGATGAAATATGGCAAATGAGCGCTGTACCGTATTTTCAGAGAAATATTCTGGATAAGTAAGCCTGGAAACAGGAACTTTAAAAGCCAGGGTCAGCTTCTCATTAGGCAAAACTTCATGGTAACGATTTTTCTGTTCTGCGCGCTCTTGTTTCTTCTCTTTTTCTTCGGTCTGCTTCAATTTGTTCATCAGATAACAATGTCCATTGCAATGCATCCAGGGGCGGGATTTATTCTCGCAAAGATTTTCTGCAATAAACTTCTGATTAACTTCAAAACCAGCATAAACCATAAACCTTGACAAGTTGGCACCTATCAGTGTGACTAATACAACTATAGCGATCAGACGGTTTAGCATTTACTCCCAAAGCTAAACATATAATACTTTTTGCACCTAAAAACGAACTCTTTTTTTTGTAATATTGAGATAGAAACTAATAAACAGCTTCTTATAGTTCGGGCATATGAATATTATTATCAGACTCAGGGAAAAGTATTCAGCTTTATTAAGAGATAAGCAAATTCCACTCATGCAGTCCAGAGTCCGGATTTTAACTTTCGGATTAATCCTGATGCTTGTCCTTTTATTGATCATTGCGACCAAGTCTGTATTTAAATCTGATTTTAAAACCGCCTCCAGATTAAGTATTTCTATCGGGGCAATGGCTGCCGGATTATACTTTCTGCTGGAGAAGAAGAACTGGCAGCTGGCAGGCCATCTTTTCCTATTAGCGCTTTGCAGTATTATCTGGACTAATCTGCTGCTGTATACCTTTGGAATTAACCTGGTCAGTCTGCAGCTCTCTTTAATTATTATCTCTGCCAGTTTTTATACTTTAGGCAAGAACTGGGGAATAGTCTATTCACTGGCCAATGTCATCCCTATTATCATACACCTGCTTTTCACCAATAGCCAGGACGGCAGGATTACAGTCACTCCATTACAACTTAACAATAGCTCATTTATGCTGGCGCTGGTTGCCAATTTTGGTATTCTGATTGCCATGCACCATGAATTTTTTAAATCATTTTTTAAAAGCCATTCTAAAGAAAGAGAACTCAATATCCAGTTGCAATCGGCCCTTAAAGAAGCTCAGCAGGCTACCCGCCTCAGGTCAGATTTCCTGTCTTCTATGTCTCACGAATTACGTACACCTTTACATGCGGTAATAGGTCTGATTAATATCCTGAGTGTAGAGAACCCAAGGAAAGACCAGGAGGAGAATCTCGCTATCCTGCGTTTTTCGGCAGAAAACCTGCTTGCGCTTATTAACGATACCCTGGATTTCAGTAAAATGAATGCCGAACAGATTGAACTGAATAAGTCCCCCTTCAATCTGAGTATACTTTTACAGAACATACTCGCTTCTTTCAGGCCAAAAGCCGAGCTGAAAAATATAGACATCCGGCTGAACCTGGACTTCGAAAATACACCGCTCCATATTATTGGTGACCAGACAAGGCTTGCCCAGATTTTAAACAACCTGATCTCCAATGCGCTGAAATTTACGGATAACAATGGTAAGGTAGAAATTTCAGTAGAGACCAAAACACGCAGTGATGATCATATTCTTTTACTTTTTGCGATCAAAGATTCCGGGATAGGTATCCCAAAGAATAAACAGGAAATCATCTTTGAACCCTTTTTACAAGCCAATAATAACATCACCAAGCGTTATGGGGGGACCGGTTTAGGCCTTGCTATCGTCAAAAGACTAATTAGCCTGCATCAGAGTAAGCTTATTCTGGTTAGTGAAGAAAATACAGGTTCTATTTTCTCTTTTGAAATCAATTATGAGCTTGCCGCACCTATTGTTTCAAAAGAACCTGAACCGGTAACCAGTACTACTATTTCAAACATCAGCAATCTGAATATACTCATTGCAGAAGATAATATTATCAATATTATGCTGCTCAAAAAAATACTGGATCAGTGGAACTGTAACTATTCTCTTTCCAAAAATGGAAAGGAAGCACTTGACATGGTAAAGACGGGCGTATATGATGTTGTACTGATGGACATCCATATGCCCGTGATGGATGGTTTTGAAGCCTCCAGGCAGATCAGGGAATTGCCGGATGTTAATATTTCCAAGATTAAGATTATTGCGCTCACTGCTTCGAGCGACGTAGATATCCAGCAATCATTTAGTTATACCTATCTTGATGATTATCTGACCAAGCCATTTTCCTCTCAACGATTAAAAGAAAAACTTGAAGCCGTCGTACAGCAATTATCCGGCAAGTAAAACAGGTATTGCTGTTCACCCTTAATGCTTTAATCCTATGAAGCCTGACACCCGGAACCAACTCCAGCACATATACAGCAGAAGAACAGTACAGCTCCTAATCCTGGTTATTTTCGGTGCAGTTCTCATTAATGGTATTTTCTTTTTCCATCTGATCAAGCAGAATAAAGATAGCTTAATCAAAAGAGAGCAAAATGAGAAGGCGATGCTGCTTATCCGCAGAATTCTGGGAAACATGAAAGATGCCGATCTCGGAGAACGGGGTTATATCCTGACTGGCAGAAAAAAGTATATGCTTCCCTATACCAGGGCCATTGATGTAGTCAATGAAAATCAGCAGAAGCTGACCACCCACATCAAAAGAAATTTCACTACAGCCAATATAGATGATATCAATTTATTGAATAAGGCTATTGCAGCGAAACGTGCAGAACTGGAAAGAACTATCCAGTTAAAAATCCAGCACAAAGATGAAGAGGTCATAGAAGAGATTAACTCTGATATCGGAGAGAATCAAATGAATAAGATCAGGGAGGTAAGTAATGCTATGCTCGGTGATTACTATGAGAATATCAAAACAGAAGACCAGAAAGTAGCTAAAACATTAACAAGGACAAAGATCAGTCTCTTATTTTTCAGCTCTATAGTGATCGTGGTTATTGCGATCATGAACTACAAATTAATGAAACGTCAGAAAAGAATTACTGACTTGTTTGATGTGCTGGAGCAGCAAAACTCCAGACTGATCATCCATCAGCAGGAACTGAGAACTTTGAGTGAAAATTTTTCTGCCAGAAACTCAGAGCTGGAACACTTTACACATATTATTTCACACGATCTCAGGGGGCCTTTAAATAATATCCTTGCCCTGACCAGGATTCTGGAAGATCAGGAAGACTCCAAAGTAAATGATCCTGCTTTTAAAATGTTAAAGAATGTCTCAACCGGATTATTTCATAAACTGGATGACTTGATTATCTTATTAAAAGAGAGGAAAAACGGGTTATTGCTGAAAGAAACAGTTATCTTTTCTGAACTGCTGGAAGAAGTTCAAACGAACCACAGGATACAGATAGAAAACTCAGGGACATTTATAGAGGCCGATTTCAGTGAATCTGATGAGGTACCTTTTGTCAAAATATATATGCAAAGTATCCTGCAAAATTTAATCACCAATGCGATTAAATACCGCGATCCTGAACGCAAAAATCACATCAGACTGAAAACCTCTAAAAAAGAAAACACGGTACAATTAACGATTGCAGATAATGGAAAGGGAATTGATATGGATAAATATGGCAGCGAGATATTCGGTCTGTTCAAAACCTTCCATACCGAACAGGACAGCCATGGAATCGGCTTATACCTGGTCAAAAAGCAGACCCTTGAAATGGGGGGAGATATTACCATACAAAGCGAAACTGGTGTGGGAACAACTTTTACGATCGTTATTCCCACCAGGTCCATTTAGTTTATCTCCTTTGATCTTTTAACAGGTTAATCTTAAGATTGATCTCAAAATCACCTCCGGTACGCTGACGCTCTCCTGCCAGCTGACTTGTATAAAATCCCTGGATAAAAAAGTTCTCATAATTTAACCCTACCCCAAATGTAGAGCTCTTATCACTATGGTACATACCAAGAAAAGAAATCAGGTTATTTTGCATTTTAAGGTTCGTTCCGATATCCCAGATATTATCGATATCCTTCGCTCCCCTGAAACTGATTTTTGGTTCGATAGATACCACATCAAGCGTAGTCCCTATTTTATAGGACATGGCAACAAGATAAGTAGATCCGTCAACGGTATTCATCTGATCCTTTTTAAAGAACTTTTTCAGATTAGGCAATGCACCCTGTAAGGTCAGCCGTTCTGTAGTATAAGCCATCCCAAAATCTCCATCCACATAGCTTTTACGCTGATTATATTTAGCAGCTGCAATATCATCCGGAGTGGCAATGATACTCTGTTCATCCAGACGTTCTTTCATAGCGCCAAGCGAGATCCCAAAATGCAGTGCTGTATTATCCAAATTCAGCGGTAAGTGGTAAGCATAGGTTCCCATCACACGTGTACGGCCAATCAATCCTGCCTTATCATTGTATACATTAAAACCAACACCTACTTTATCCAGTACACGATAGTCGCCACTGACAGCCATTGTCACCGGAGAACCAGGTATAGCCCTCCATTGGTTCCGGTAACTCATATTGATATTCATGCCCTCATCCATCCCCGCAAAAGCCGGGTTACTGATATACTGGTTCTCATAATACTGCGTTCCGAGCGGCCTTATTTGTGCGCAGGTCTGCTGCATACCTATGCATACACAGCCTATCATCAAAACCATCAGCAGCACTTTTTGAAGTATAAATTTTATCATCTCTTATTTATAAATTATTGTTCTTTCACTATCGTAATAAACCCTGTTTTCTTAGCTTTTCCTGAATCGAAATAAAGGATATAGTAATAAGTATCCTCTGGTAAAGGATTACCATTAAATTGTCCGTCCCAGGTATTGTCATAGCCAATTTTAGAAAACACAACCCTTCCTTCCCTGTCGAAAATCTTCAGCTCATTGTTTGGGTACTGAAGTATATTTTTAACTATCCAGACATCATTGACCCCATCTCCATTAGGTGTAATCATGTTATTCGCTTCTATGTCTTTATACATGACAGTACTGGACGAGATCATGCTCACTGCATTCAAATCAGCAAAAACAATAGGTTTAGTAAAGAGCTGTCCAACGTAATGCTCCTTTTCGGAAGAAACACTCTCCTGAACCAGCGTATAATCCTTATAATTAGTACTGGTTACTTTAGAATGCGCTAATACCAGATCTTTTGCTTCATTCCCGTTCAACTCGATATCCTGAAAACTTAGCGCAACTTCTCCTTCAAAGGTGACAGGTTTGCTAAATCTGTACATCCGCTGAATACTATTGAATCTTGGCCAGATTACAACAGCAGGGCTCATCATGACTTTAAGGTTGTTCAAACCCCAGTCTTTAGCAGGTACAAGCGTTAATCCGTCAGTACTGAATACCGTCCCGTTTTGAATAAACAAGCCGTCAGAACCTACGCTAAGCTGTGCCTTTAAAGACTGGCTGCCAAATAACAGCAGACCTGCGGCAATGGATACAATTATCTTTTTCATCTTATCTATTATTTATACCTGAAGATTATTTCATAGCTGCCTGAAGCTGTTCTATAGTTTCTGGCTGGGCAACAATTTTATTGGTCTTTGCATCTACCAGAATCAATGTTGGAGTGGATAACACGAAATATGCACTTGCTTCCGGGCTCCTGATTCCCTGTTCCGCTCTTTTATGTTTGAAAGCAGGCAGGTTAACTTTTGCTTTTTCCCATGCAGGGATCTCGGTTTCTGTCTCATCCAGGCTAATCGCAAATACATCCATCATCTCTCTGTTTGCAACTTGCTGATACCAGGGATGCAGTTTATCGAGCAGTTCTTTACAATGCTGGCATTCTGCCGACCAGAACAGGACTAACTTGTATTTGGCCTCAGTTTTAAACTGATGAAACTGCACTGATTTACCAGAACTCAGCGTCCAGCTAAAATCAGGGGCAACAGATCCGTTAACCAATGTTTCCATGCCTTTAAGTCTTTGTTCAATTGCTTTTCTTTTGGCTGTCAGGCAAAGCGGGTCATTCAGATAAGGCTCCAGCATTTTAATTCCTGCAGTCATATTGAAACTTTCAAAACCGTTATAGAAATAGTCTACCATCCATCCGTAAACTAAAGGGTGACCTTTACGGGCCTGCTCAATTGCTCTCTTTCCTGCCAGTGTAAACAGGGAATCACGCAGCTGCACAGTCGTAGACATTGCCCCATAAATATTTACGTATTTATCCATCCAGTCTTTGATATCGGCAGTTTTTAGCACAAGCGGGTTCTTGAAATCCATTCCATCAAAATAGTGTTCAATGACACTATTCATCCTGTCGGTTTCTGTTCCTTTCCATAAAATCGGAGAGACGTACTGGAAGGCAAAACCATTGCTGATAAACGTAGATTTATGCTGTTCGGTCTGCGATTTTATCCAGCTGTTATAAGTCAGTCTTCTTTGTTCATATTCTTTAGTGCCCAAAGTGAAAAATGCAGATTCCGGCTGATCATAGTTCATCAGGAAGTTTTGCAATAAGCCTAATTGTTCTCTCTTTTTTCCATTCTCTTTAGCGAAAGCAACAAATAAAGTATTCTCTATTTCACCCTTTTGAAAATAAGTACTGTCCGGATGGTTGATTGCTTTAGGCCGTACCCATAACTCCAGGTTTTGCTGATTAATAAAGATGTGCCTTTCTGAAGGATAAGGATTGCTGGTATCTTTTTCCTGATAGTCGAAACGTAAAACAAACTCAGCAGGAAGCTGTGCTTTAGGAATCTGCAGCACCGCTGTTTCTCCGCTTTTAATGCCTGGGTTTTCGGCTATGGTTTTCAGAGAAGATCCTGAGATAGATTGTAAAGTAATTTTACTTTTGGATACCCCTGATAAATGTATTTTCAGACTCACATCCTGTCCATTCGCACTGATTCCAAGCAGGCATAAAAATGCAATGGATAAAGGCCGCACTGCGTTTTTAAATTGGTTCTTGATCATTTATATATTTATTATTTAATTATTATTCTTATTTAATTGTTACTGTTTATTAATCCCGGATACAACGAACCGGCATCGCATAAGCCTTAGCTGAAGAATACATACTGGCAGTTGACCCATTGATATAAGGATAGCGTGCATTATCTCCATCCTGCGTATTTGACCAGTAATTAATCTGACCGCCAAAAGCACTTTTCGCTGCCGTACTATTGAGCAGGTGACCCGCAGCATGCAGTTTTAATTCGGTAGCATACCCGCTATTTAAAGTCGCAAATCCATTAGACGGTGCAACCAGGTTCGTATATTCTGTTGCTGTTGGAATTCTCCAGCCTCCGCCAAGCATTAATGCACAAGGATCATTAGCTGGCTTCCAGTCTGAGTTCTCTGAAATAGATCCGATCCACGGCGTATTTGGAGTCCGGACACCATTTATAGATTTGAAGCCCTGTACTTTATTAAACTGCCAGTACCAGCCTGCTGCACCATCTGTAAGGTCAACAGCCGAAGCAGCTTCATTATCTGCCCCTAAATCTTGTGTAATCCAGCATTTGGCTGCCCCGGAAAGTATAGAGCTTACAGCATGGTAAGTCACTGTTTTAGTCTCCGGTGAGCCGTTTATGCCGGCTGTATGTGTCACCACAAAAGCTGGCGGGCAAATTCTAAAGTTCAATGCCTCTTTACTATAACCGGTTCCTAAACTATTAGTAGCGAAAGCCCTGATATAATAAGAAGAACTCTCATTTAAACCTGTCAACTGCCCTGTCATTGCACCCGTTCCGGCTCCGGTATGAACCACCTGATCTGCTAAAGTAGGATTTCCGGTTGTATTCCAGACAAAACCTCTGTCCGTTACTTCCTTACCGCCGCTATTGCCTACATTTGTCTGCGCCACTGCCGAATTAGCGGTCATTGTTACTGCTGGCACAACAACTTTCGCTACCGAAGGCACACTATAGGTTAGCCCATCACGAACACAGCGCAGCGGGAATCCATAAGTTTTCTGAATAGGCTGTGTAGTGGGCCCGCCACCGGTGGTAAAGTAAGTGAAGTTCACAGAGCCTGCATCTCTGGAGGTACCTGAATAATAATTACCCTGACTCCCCCTATTCACCAGCCCACCAGAAATGTAATTAATTAATCCTGCGGCATGTATTTTCAGCACAGACGCAAAAATATCTGCCGGGCCCTTCCAGCCTTTATACGCGTTATTCCATTCTGTTTCTGTAGGGATTCTCCAGCCGGTTGACAATAACTGAGCACATGGATCATTGTCTAAACTCCAGTCAACTGTTTCGCTGGTTGCTACCGGCCAGGTGCTTGCAGGTGTACGGGCTCCCTGCGCATCCATTTTGTAACCTTGTAAACGGTTAAACTGCCAGTACCAGCCTGATGAAGATTCCGTACCATCTGCTAATGCCGATGCTTGTGTATCAGCCCCCAGATTTTGGGTAATCCAGCATCTGGCCGCACCAGAAATCTCAGTACTTATTGAATGATAAGTTACTGTTTTGGTAACTGGCGCACCGCTCAAGCCTGCAATATGAGTTACAGTAAATTCTGCAGGACAGATTTTAAAGCTGATTACCTTCGGACTATATCCTGTACCGGCACTGCTTGTGGCATAAGCAGTAATATAATAAGTTGGCCCTTCGGCCAGATTTTTTAACACTTCATTAAAACTGCCCGTTCCGGCCCCTATAGTAATTACATTACCCGATTCCAAAGTAGGGTTTCCCGTCGTATTCCAGATTAATCCACGGGCAGTAACTCCGGCACCTCCATCAAAAGTAATTTCAGCTGTTCCTCTGGCGGTAGTCTGTGTCATTTCTGAAAGTGTAACCAGGCTCACTACAGGTGGGATCTGAGGTGTATTAAAGGTTTCCAGCTGACCATAACCTGTACCAATACTATTGGTTGCATAAGCCCTGGTATAGTATTTAGTACCTACTGCTAAAGGGCTCAGGTTACTGATGAAAACTCCGGTTCCCGTACCATTTAAGGTTTTTGTCGTCAGGCTGACCAGTGGGTCTGTTTTAGTATCCCAAACCACGCCTCTGGCAGTTACCGCAGCACCATTATCGGCTATAACTTCGCCTCCGCTCACAGCCGAAGTTGTCAGGATAGCTGTTGCAGGTGTAGTTTTCAGCGTTGGGACATCAAAGGTGGTAAAGTTCTCCTGGTTACCATAACCCGTACCCACACTATTGGTAGCATAAGCTCTGACATAGTATTTCGTTCCTTTGGTTAAACCGGTCATACTGCTGGTGAAAGCTGCAGCCCCTGCCCCGTTTACTGTTTTGAACAAGCCATCCACCGTTGGGTTTTCAGTAGTGCCCCAGCAGATTCCTTTTGCAGTTACCGGAACTCCACCATCATTGCTGATCATACCTCCTGAATTTGCAGAATTCTGGGTAATTGCGCCTGGTTTAGTCGTGATCAGACTGGCCAGGGCAGGCGTGGTTAAAACTACTGATTTAGCACTGTAACCTGTCCCTATACTGTTTTTACCGTATGCCCATACAAAATATTTAGTTGCAGGCAGTAAATTAGTCAGCGTTCCGCTGATTGAAGTTCCCGCAGCACCAACAGACAGGCTGTTGGTAAAATCTACAGGAATTATATCTTCTGTATTCCAGATCAGACCAAGATCAGTAATCGCAGCACCGCCATCAAAAACTAAATTAGCAAGACCATCTGCACTACTTATTTTTGCATTTGAAATAACCACATTACTCAAAGCAGGTACAATTGCAGGAGTAGTAAAAGTCAGTTCATTACCATAAGCAGTGCCAACACTATTAGTCGCAAAAGAGCGGATATAATAGGTTGTACCTGGAATTAATCCGGCAAATACATTGCTAAACGCCCCTGTACCTGCGGTACCATTAATAATCTTAGTTGGCAGGGCGATAGTTGGCGAACTGGTTAAGCTCCATACAAGCCCCCTGGTGACTACCGGCATTCCACCATCGTCTATAACATTTCCACCACCCATTGCCGAGAATCCTTCTATAGCACTTACCGGCGCAGTAGTTAAGGCTGGCAGGGCAACTGGGTTTGTCTGGATAATGATTGGACTTCCATAAGTAATCCCGACACTATTGGTCGCATAGGCTCTTACATAATAAGTAGTTTTCGGTTTTAAACCGGTCAGGTTTGCGGTAAAACTTCCTATTCCCTGCGTAAGCAGATCAACGGTTTTAGTAGGCAGATCTACCGTAGGGTTATCATAAGTACTCCATACAATTCCACGACTGGTAATTGGTGTGCGGCCATCATCAGTAATCTTACCACCGCTGACTGCTGTCGTCGCCAGAATATTTGTAGCCGGGGTAGTTGCCGTTAAAGTCGGAACGGTCAAGGTGGTCAATGATTTTTCCAGACCATAAGCAACCCCAATACCATTGACCGCATAGGCCCTGACATAGTAAGTGGTATTTTGTTGCAAACCGCTCAGATAACTCGTGAAATTTCCATCTCCATAGTCCAGATCACTGGTTTTGGTGATCAAAGAGATTGTCGGATTCTGTGAGGTGTCCCAGACGATACCACGTTTGGTAATCAATGCCCCGCCATCTTTGACTATCTCACCGCCACTTGCAGCAGTTGAACCTGTAATTGCGGTTACAATAGTTGTATTCAGCACTGGCGAAGTAGGAAAAATAGCAACGGTGAGCTGATTCCCATAGGCAGTTCCAGCACTATTGGTCGCATAGGCCCGAATATAATAAGTCGCACTTCTTTCCATGCGGTTAATGTCACTGATAAAATTCCCGATACCGCTTCCGTCAACAGTTTTATTATTGACAACAGTATCTGGTTTAAAATTAGCTCTCCTGCTCCATAACAGACCACGGGCAGTCACTGGGTTTCCTCCATCACTGGTAATCGTTCCACCGCTGCTGATCGAATTTTCTGAAGTTACCACAGGGTCATTTGTCGTAATACTTGCTAAAAGCGGCCCGGTAGTAAAACTGATTTCATTGCCGTAAGCTGTACCAATCTGGTTTACTGCATAGGCTCTGACATAATATTTAGTAACCGGTTTCAATGCATTTAAGGAACTGGTAAAAACCCCTGCTCCCCCGTCACTTGTTTTAGTTGAAAGACCGATAACCGGACCAGGGCTGGTACTCCAGCAGATCCCTTGCACCAGGATTGGCGTACCACCAGTCTGACTGATAATGCCACCACTTAAAGCAGTGGTTCCGGTCACTGAAGAAGCTTCAATCGTAGTCAAAACTGCAAGGTCCGGGGTAGTAAAACTGACCTCATTTCCATATTCAGTACCTACACTGTTGGAGGCATAAGCACGTACATAATAAGTATTGCCCGGAGATAAAGCAGTGAGCTGCCCCGTAAACTGACCAATACCAGAACCTGTCTGAACTGTTTTATTCGCAGTTACCGCAACCGGATTAAAACCAGGCCGGGTACTCCAGACTATACCACGCGTATTTGCAACCGCGCCCCCTTCGTCAGTAATCACCCCACCGCTCAAAGCAGTTGTACCTGTAATTTGCGAAGCGGCCACTGTAGTGAGCAAACTTAATCCCGCAGGGTAAGTCGTCAAACTAACCTGCTGCCCGTAAGCGATACCGGCCATTGTGGCTGCATAAGCCCTGATATAATATTTAGTATCTGGTTTAAGGTCTTTTAACTGGCTGTCAAAACTTCCGGGACCCACCCCGTTACTGGTCACATTCCCGGTAGTGGCATCCGGAACAAAATTGGCTATAGTACTCCAGACAACGCCTCTTCCGATAACAGGAGAGCCTCCGCTACTGGTAACTGTTCCGCCTGTAACAGCCGAAGTATTGCCTACCAGCGAAGGAGAATTTGTGGTTAAAACCGCAAAATCAGGGGTAGTAAAACTAATTACATCTCCATAAGAAGTTCCGGCTATACTGACCGCATAGGCACATACATAATAGGTAGTTCCAGGAATCAGTTTTTTCAGATAACTGGTAAAAATACCTTTCTCATAACCCGTATCTGCGGTTCTGTTTTTAGTAACCGTATCCGGTTTAAAATCAGAATAAATACTCCATACAATCCCCCTGGTGCTAACCAGTGCCCCGCCATTGCTGGTAATTTCTCCACCCGAAGATGCCGTAGTTGCAGTGATATCAGTTCCTCTGGTCGTGATAATCGTAATTGGAACAGGTGGTTTGGTGGTCAGGCTATCCAGATTTCCATATCCTGTACCCGCAAAATTTGTCGCAAAGGCGCGTATATAATAAGTAGTAGAACCCATCAGGTCTTTCAATGCTGCAGTAAAATTACCGGAACCTGAACCTGAAATTACATTTTCATCGGCCAGTGTTGGGTTTTTAGAAGTACTCCAGCAAATACCATTACTTGAGATATAGTTCCCGCCATTGGTGATGATACTGCCGCCACTGGTTGCAGATGTACTTGTGATCGTTGCCGGAATTGGTGTTAATGTAGTTAATGAAGGGACATTCGGTGTTCTCAGAACAATCTCGTTACCAAAAACCAGGCCTGCAGCATTAACCGCATAAGCACGTACATAATAAGTAGTACCGGGCAATAAACCTTTCAGTTCACTGGTAAAATCCCCTGTGTTTTTCTGAATTGTTTTCTGCTTTGTTGCCGTGTCGGGCCGGAATCCTGAGATCGTACTCCATACAATTCCATTAACCGTGAATAATGCACCTCCGTTACTGATTACTTTTGCCCCGCCAGATGCGCTGGTCCCGGTAATCTCTGTAGCTTCCAATGTTCTGATCACAGGGATGACAGGTGGCCCGGTAGTAAAGCTAATCTCATTTCCATAGGCGGTACCAGCATTGTTAACCGCATAGGCGCGCACATAATAAACTGTGTTACCCAATAACCCTGACACGGTATGAATAAAAGTCCCTATCCCTGTTCCGCTTTCAGTTTTTGTTGCTAAATCTGTGGTTGGATTTGGTACAGTACTCCAGATGATCCCGCTTTTAGTTACTTTATCACCTCCATCACTAAAAATATCTCCTCCGCTTACCGCTGCTGTACTGCTCACGCTACTTGCTGTTGTTGTAATCAATGAAGGGATAGTAAATGTTTTAAAAATCTCCTGTTCTCCAAATACCACCCCTACACTGTTAACTGCATAGGCTCTTACATAATAAGTTTTATTGGGTGCCAGTCCTGTGATTGTACTATTGAATTTTCCTTCCCCGCCTGCTTCCTGTGTTTTGGTGGACATCGAAAGACTGGGGTTAAAATCAGCCGTTAAACTCCAAACCACACCCCTTAGATTAATTTCAGCACCTCCGGTTTCTGTGACCTCACCACCGCCGGTAGCATTAGCGCCTAAAGTTGCCAGAACCGGCGAAGTCACGACTGTTGGTTTTTCTGGCGGCCCGGTTACAAAGGAAGTCATATGACCATAACTTATCCCTGCGTTATTAATCGCATAAGCTCTGATATAATATTTAGTGTTCCCCAGCAAACCTTTTATCCAGCTTACAAAAGTTCCGCTTCCTGCTCCGTTACTGGTATGCGCATCAGCTACTGAAGGATTATTTAATGTACTCCAGCAAACCCCACGGGTATGTACAGGCATTCTGCCATCATCAGTAATTTCACCACCACTGGTAGCCGATGTATTTTTAATCAGGGCAGCCGCAGTTGTACTCAATTGTGGCGGTTCAGGTGTTTTAAACAGGTATTCCTCTCCATAAGCAGTACCCATTGCATTAATCGCATAAGCCCTGACATAATATAGTGTACCAGGAATCAGCGACGTCATATAATTACGGAATAGCCCTTTGGCATTACCGGTTATATCCTGTTCTGCTTTGGTTGTCAAAACCGTAGTTGGGTTCGGAGCTGTACTCCAGCAAATTCCACGTTTGGTAATCGGTGCAACACCATTACTGGTGATATCCCCGCCGCCTGTAGCGATCCTTCCGTTATAGCCTTCAAAGGCACCATCCACATGGCTTGCCGCGTCATAATTGAAAGGGGTTACTGTTGTTAATGTTGGCAGAGAAGTGGTGATAAAACTAGATTCACTGCTAAAACTTGTACCAGCACTATTCTTTGCATAAGCCCTGACATAGTATAGCGTACCGGGTTTCAAACCGGTAATATTACAAATAAATGTTCCGATATCTGTAGCATTGACACCGGTCGAAGGACCATAAATGATGTTCACCCGGTCGGTGCTCCAGCTCATCCCGCGCTCGGTCACCATCTCTCCCCCATTGTTAATAATGGTCACTTCACTCACTGCAGAAACATCAGTAATATCTACGATTTTGATATTCGGAGAACTTAGTACCGGCGCTGTAGCTGCGGGAGTAGTAAACTGAAGCAGGTTGCCATAGGCTTTACCGATAATATTCACCGCATAGGCCCGTACATAGTAAGTTGTATTTTTTAACAGATCGACCAAACGGCTAGGAAAAGTTCCGACACCAGAACCATCAAGGGTAAACTCCGCACTTTCATCATCTTTTGGATCACCTGTTGTATTCCAGGTAATCCCGCGCACGGTTACCGGTGCACCGCCATCACTGTTAATAATCCCGCCGCTATTGGCCATGACAGGGAAGATATTATCTATGTCAAGGGTAATAATAGATGGCAGCGATGCCATAGCCGATGTAAAAGTTAAATCTTCACCATATATGATTCCTGAACTGTTTACTGCATAAGCACGCACATGATAAACTGTATTGGCTTGTAAGCCGGAGATTATTCCCGGAAAAAGACCGGTATCAGCTCCAAAAATCAGATTGCGGGTTTTAGTCTTCAAGGTGGTATCAGGATAGATGCTGGTACTCCAGCAAATTCCCTGCAAGGTTACTGCAGACCCACCATTACTTAGGATTTGTGCGCCACCTATTGCTGAAATGTTCGTAATTTTTGCAGGCAATATTGTGGCGATAACAGGCAAACAGCTGATATCTTTCCATTTCGTTCCATCGTAAAAACGGATCGTTTTAGCTACCGTATTGATATAAACAGCACCTGCCGATAAACCTAAAGGTGCCGGATTACTACCGAGTACAGGTAATTTGGCAATCTTTAATCCGCTATTGGTAGAGAAACCATTGTGCGGTTTGAAATTACTTTTTGCTACTAATTCAGCAACCGCATACCACGAATTCCCGTCATTGACCATCATCGTCTTTTCGGTCTGAGAGAAATAAACTCCTCCAGGGTTGATCGTACCTGCAGGCTCTTGTTTTAAAGCAGGTAAGTATGGGATTCCTGTTTTTACCTCCAGATAATCTTTAATGGTATTCGTATTGATATTACTGCTGCACAAAGTTTCCCATCCCGATCCGTTATAAATCATCGGCTGTTTATCCGGTTTACTATAAATCAACATACCCGGTAAAGGTGCAGTGACAGTTACCGGATCAATTGCAGGAAGATGAGGGATACCACCGATGACCCTAAAAAATGCCTGTGCCGAAACTGAAACAGTTCCGGCAAGCATCAGGATACATAAAAGATTTATCGCGTGGTAAAATGTCTTCAATTTTATTCTTATTATTTAATCTTTTAAACAGCGCAGCGGTAAGCCTACTGCTTTATCATTATAGTTTGATCTTACATTATTAAAAAAATAAGCCTGGCTATTATTCGAGTAAATCGTACTGCTCCAGTAGTTACTATTGACCCCTCTGATGTTTAAATTTCCCGCAGCAGTTAAATCTCCGGCAGCATGTAATTTCAAAACAGAAGCATATACATCGGCAGCCGTTTTCCAGTTTTGAGGGGTCGCAGCAGCATTGGTCCATTCCGTATTGGTCGGGATACGCCAACCCGCGCCCAGCATTTGTGTACATGGGTCATTGGCTGGAGTCCAGCTTAAACCTTCACTAATCTGGGTTGCCCATACACCCGCTGGTTTACGGTTTGTGCCATCATGCTGATAACCCTGTAAACGGTTAAACTGCCAGTACCAGCCAGCAGAGGCTTCAGTTACATCTTTTAAATCAGTAGCCTGCTGATCTGCACCCAGATTCTGGGTAATCCAGCATTTATCGGCACCTGATATTTTAGTACTTACTGAACCATAAGTTACGGTTTTGTCTACCGGAGCCCCTTTTATCCCCGTTTTGTGAATTACTGTAAACGGCATACATACCTTAAAACTGGTTGCAATTTCACTGTAGGCAGTACCTACGCTATTGGTTGCAAAAGCTTTCACATAATAAGTAGGGCCGTTCTCTAATCCCGAAATCAAGCCGCTGATTGTTCCTGTACCTGATCCCATAGGTACCACCTGATCTGCAAGAGTCGGGTTACCTGTTGTATTCCAGACAAATCCACGGGCAGTCACGGCTTCACGTCCGTCAGGGTTAATGATCGCAGATCCTTTAGCCGTAGTAGGTGTTACTTCTGCCAGCGGCAGAATCACATTACTTACCGAAGGCAGGGTAGAAATAACTTCATTCCGCAGACAACGGACAGGCAGCGCAGAAGCTTTGTCAGACTCCAGCAATCTCCAGCCATAAAATGCAGTTGCAGTGGTACTGGAAACTGCAGTTCCGCTCCAGTAACGGCTATCCGTACCTTTAGCAGTTAATCCGGCAGTATTATTCACCAGGTAACCCGCAGCATGTAGTTTCAGTAAAGAAGCATAGGTATCCTCATTTGATCTCCAGTATTGAGGAGGCGAAATAGCTTTTGTCCACTCTGCAGCTGTAGGTAATCTCCAGCCGCCACCCAGCATCCTTAAACAAGGATCATTAACTGGTAACCATTGTGAGGCTTCTTGTATATTGCTTATCCAGGGTACCAGCGGATCATTTGGCGTACGCGTAGTCCCGTCATGTTTATAACCCTGCAGTTTGTTAAACTGGAAATACCAGCCTGCAGTGGCTTCTGTCCCGTCGTTAACCGCTGCTGCCTGCTGGTCTGCACCCAGGTTCTGGGCAATCCAGCAACGTGCCTCTCCCGAATAAGTGGTACTCACTGTTTTATAAGTAACGGTCTTGTCTACCGGTACCCCGTTTAACCCGGCAGTATGGGTAATCGTAAAAGGCAAACAAACTTTAAAGCTGGTCACCGCTGCACTTAAACTTGTGCCTACACTATTGGTTGCAAAAGCACGTACATAATAAACAGCCTTTTCATCCAGCCCTTTCAGTGTACCGGTTATATCACCCATACCAGTCCCTAAAAAAATAACCTGATCGCCCATATCCGGGTTTCCGGTTGTGTTCCAGACCAGTCCTCTGCTGGTCACCGCAGCTCCACCAGTATTGGTTACCGTTGCATTGGCCACAGCCGCCGCAGCGCTTATTGTTTCTGAAGGAACGATCACACTGGTCACCGAAGGAAGACGTTTTACAACCTCATCCTGCAGACAGCGCAACGGTAAGCCTACTGATTTTTCATTATTGTTTGACCTTACATTATTAAAGAAATAAGCCTGGCTATTATTCGAATAAATCGTACTGGTCCAGTAGTTACTATTGACCCCTCTGATGTTTAAATTTCCCGCAGCAGTTAAATCTCCGGCAGCATGTAATTTCAAAACAGAAGCATATACATCGGCAGCATTTTTCCAGTTTTGAGGGGTAGCAGCAGCACTGGTCCATTCCGCATTGGTCGGGATACGCCAGCCCGCGCCCAGCATTTGTGTACATGGGTCATTGGCTGGAGTCCAGCTTAAACCTTCACTAATCTGGGTTGCCCATGGGGCCACAATCTGATTTGGGGTACGGGTTGTGCCATCATGCTGATAACCCTGTAAACGGTTAAACTGCCAGTACCAGCCAGCAGAAGCTTCAGTTACATCTTTTAAATCGGTAGCCTGCTGACCCGATCCAAGATTCTGGGTAATCCAGCATTTATCGGCACCTGATATTTTAGTACTTACCGAACCATAAGTTACGGTTTTGTCTACCGGAGCGCCATTCAGCCCAGCTCTGTGAATCACTGTAAATGGCATACAGATTTTAAAGCTGGTTGCAATTTCACTGTAGGCAGTACCTACGCTATTGGTTGCAAAAGCTCTGACATAATAAGTGGGTCCGTTCTCCAGACCTGAGATCAAGCCGCTGATTGAGCCAGTACCTGATCCCATCGGCACCACCTGGTCTGCAAGAGTCGGGTTACCTGTCGTATTCCAGACAAAACCACGGACAGTCACGGCTTCACGTCCGTCAGGATTAATAATCGCAGATCCTTTAGCTGTAGTTTCTGTCATCTCTGCCAGCGGCAGGATCACATTACTTACCGAAGGCAGCGTAGAAATAACTTCATTCCGCAGACAACGGACAGGCAGCGCAGAAGCTTTGTCAGACTCCAGCAATCTCCAGCCATAAAATGCAGTTGCAGTGGTACTGGAAACTGCAGTTCCGCTCCAGTAACGGCTATCTGTACCTTTAGCAGTTAATCCGGCAGTATTATTCACCAGGTAACCCGCAGCATGTATTTTCAGTAAAGAAGCATAGGTATCCTCATTTGATCTCCAGTATTGAGGAGGCGAAATAGCTTTTGTCCACTCTGCAGCTGTAGGTAATCTCCAGCCACCACCCAGCATCCTTAAACAAGGATCATTAACTGGTAACCATTGTGAGGCTTCTTGTATATTGCTTATCCAGGGTACCAGCGGATCATTTGGCGTACGCGTAGTCCCGTCATGTTTATAACCCTGCAGTTTGTTAAACTGGAAATACCAGCCTGCAGTGGCTTCTGTCCCGTCGTTAACCGCTGCTGCCTGCTGGTCTGCACCCAGGTTCTGGGCAATCCAGCAGCGTGCCTCTCCCGAATAAGTGGTACTCACTGTTTTATAAGTAACGGTCTTGTCTACCGGCACCCCGTTTAACCCGGCAGTATGGGTAATCGTAAAAGGCAAACAAACTTTAAAGCTGGTCACTGCTGCACTTAAACTTGTGCCTACACTATTGGTTGCAAAAGCACGTACATAATAAACAGCCTTTTCATCCAGCCCTTCCAGTGTACCGGTTATATCTCCAATTCCAGTCCCTAAAAGAATAACCTGATCGCCCATACCCGGGTTTCCGGTTGTGTTCCAGACCAGTCCTCTGCTGGTCACCGCAGCTCCACCAGTATTGGTTACCGTTGCATTGGCCACAGCTGCCGCAGCGCTTATTGTTTCTGAAGGAACGATCACACTGGTCACCGAAGGAAGACGTTTTACAACCTCATCCTGCAAACAGCGCAACGGTAAGCCTACTGATTTTTCATTATTATTTGACCTTACATTATTAAAGAAATAAGCCTGGCTATTATTTGAGTAAATCGTACTGGTCCAGTAGTTACTATTAACCCCCCGGATATTTAAAGCTCCTGTACTGGTTAAATCTCCGGCAGCATGTAATTTCAAAACAGAAGCATATACATCGGCAGCATTTTTCCAGTTTTGAGGGGTAGCAGCAGCACTGGTCCATTCCGCATTGGTCGGGATCCGCCAGCCGTTACCCAGCATTTGTGTACATGGGTCATTGGCTGGAGTCCAGCTTAAACCTTCACTAATCTGGGTTGCCCATGGGGCCACAATCTGATTTGGGGTACGGGTTGTGCCATCATGCTGATAACCCTGTAAACGGTTAAACTGCCAGTACCAGCCAGCAGAAGCTTCAGTTACATCTTTTAAATCGGTAGCCTGTCTGCCTGCACCCAGATTCTGGGTAATCCAGCATTTATCAGTACCGGATATCTTAGTGCTCACCGAACCATAAGTTACGGTTTTGTCTACCGGAGCGCCATTCAGCCCTGCTCTGTGAATCACTGTAAAAGGCATACAGATTTTAAAGCTGGTTGCAATTTCACTGTAAGCAGTACCTACGCTATTGGTTGCAAAAGCTCTGACATAATAAGTGGGTCCGTTCTCCAGACCTGAGATCAAGCCGCTGATTGAACCTGTACCTGATCCCATCGGCACCACCTGATCTGCAATGGTCGGGTTACCTGTCGTATTCCAGACAAAACCACGGGACGTTACAGTTGCATTTCCATCCGGATTAATTACAGCAGATCCTTTAGCTGTAGTCTCTGTCATCTCCGTCAATGGAAGGATCACATTACTCACTGAAGGTAAAGTAGTGATCACCTCATTCCGAAGACAGCGGACTGGCAAAGCTGTACCTTTATTAGCAACACTTGCAGCACCGTTAGCAATTATATTTCCGGCTCCTGAAGATACCGCTGAACTGCTCCAGTAGCGGGAATCAGTTCCCCTGGCAGTTAAAACGTCAGTCACAATTGCACCGGCAGAATGAAGTTTTAAAACAGAGTTATAGGTATCAGCAGCTGTTCTCCAGTATTGAGGGGCACCAATCGCAGTTTTCAATTCTGCACCGGTTGGCAATCTCCAGCCACCACCCATCATTCTGAAACAAGGATCATTTACCGGCAGCCACTGACCAGCTTCATCTATGTTTCCTACCCATGGTTGCAGTGGATCATTTGGCGTGCGGGCAGTTCCATCATGTTTATAGCCCTGTAAGCGGTTGAACTGGAAGTACCAGCCTGCCGATGCTTCTGTTCCGTCACTAACAGTTGTAGCCTGCTGATCTGCGCCCAGATTCTGGGTAATCCAGCATCTGGCTTCACCCGAAATAGTTGTACTTATTGTTTTATAGGTTATCGTTTTATCTACCGGTGCACCATTTAATCCAGCAGTATGAGTAATTGTAACTGGTAAACAAACTTTAAAACCAGCCACTACCGGACTAAATGCAGTGCCTGCACTATTCGTTGCAAAAGCACGGACATAGTAAACATCCTTTTCATTCAGGCCGCTTAGTATACCTGCCATCTCTCCCATACCAGTACCCAGGGAAATTACCTTATCCCCCATTCCCGGGTTTCCCGTTGTGTTCCAAACCAGCCCTCTGCTGGTTACCGGACTACTGCCAGAATTGATGACCGCAGCCAAAGCCCGGGCAGTATTGGCAGTTATCGTAGCAGCAGGAATATCCACATTACTTAAAGAAGGAACACTCGTCATGCCCCCATCCTGTAAACAGCGCACCGGTAATCCAACTGATTTTTCATTATAACTCGTTCTTCCATTAATGAAGTAATATCCCTGGCTATTGTTGCTATAAATTGTACTGGTCCAATAGCTACTATTGACCCCTCTGACATTTAAAATTCCAGTTGCAGTTAAATCTCCGGCAGCATGTAATTTCAATATAGAATTATAAGCATCGGCAGCATTTTTCCAGTTTTGAGGAGGACCAATCACATTGCTCCATTCCGTATTGGTTGGAATTCTCCAGCCATTGCCCAGCAATTGTGTACATGGGTCATTTGCGGCTAACCAGCCTGAACCTTCACTAATCTGGGTTGCCCATGGGGCCACAATCTGGTTTGGTGTACGTGTTGCTCCATCATACTGATAACCTTGTAAACGGTTAAACTGCCAGTACCAGCCTGAAGAGGCTTCGGTCGCATCTTTTACATCAGTTGCCTGCTGATCTGCACCTAAATTCCTGGTGATCCAGCATTTATAGTCCCCTGAAATATTAGCTCCAACAGTTTCATAAGTAATTGTTTTATCTGTTGGCGCGCCACTAATTCCAGCTCTGTGTATCACTGTAAGTGGTTTACAGATTTTAAAGTTTACTGCAACAGCACTGTAAACAGTGCCGACACTATTGGTTGCATAAGCTCTCACATAATAAACAGGCCCTTCTTCCAATCCATCCAGTACGCCTGTTACTGAACCGATATCCTTCCCTGAAATAATCACGTGATCTTCGAGCGTAGGATTGCCAGTTGTATTCCAAACTAATCCATTCGCGGTTACCGGAGCACCGCCATCAGCGGTAATCGTCGCTGTTCCTCTTGCAGAATGATCCGTAATCTCAGACAGTTTCACGTTATCAATTACCGGAAGGATTGCAGTCGTAGTCACACTATCCTGCTTACCATAAGCTGTACCTACAGCATTAGTGGCATAAGCTCTGTAATAATATTTAGTAACTATGGTCAGCAGTTTTGGGTTACTGATAAAGATCCCCAGTCCATTGCCATCGGTTGTTTTAATTGCTGAGGCGATAGTAGGTCCGGGAGTTGTACTCATCACAATACCTCTGGCAGTCACCGCCGAACCGCCATCTTTAGTCACTTCCCCTCCTGCAGTAAAACTTGTACTTAAAATATTTGTAGCTGCTGTAGTCGTTACTGCTGGAATATTAATAGTGGTTACGCTATCGAGATTACCATAACCTGTGCCTACTGCATTGGTCACATAAGCTCTGAAATAATAGGTAGTACCAAATTTCAATCCTGTAACAGGACTTGCATAAGCTAAGTATCCGGGGCCCTGAGTAGTTTTAGTCGGATCATTTACCGTTGGGTTTTTATTTTCACTCCATACGACTCCCCTTTGAGTGATGTCAGTCCCGCCTTCACTCTGAATTATACCACCAGAAACAAAAGAACTACTGGTAATCTGCGATGCCGGAATGGTGTTTACTTTTCCAAAATCGCGCGTATTGAATGGCGTTGATTTCACACTGTATCCTGTTCCAATAGCATTTTTACCATAAGCCCAGACATAATATCTGGTAGCTGGTAATAAATTGGCCACTGTACCTGAGATCGCTGTCCCAACAGCGCCTGTACTTGAGTTATTTCCATCGGCAAAGGCCGGAATAACATCTTCTGTATTCCAGATAAATCCAAGATCCGTGATCGCAGAACCGCCATTAAAGCTCAGACTGGCTACAGCCGCAGCAGTATTCAGCTGGATATTAGAAATCGTGACTGCACTCAGGTTAGGTACCACCCCTGCCGAAGTCAGTACAATTTCATTTCCATAAGCCGTACCCTGGCTATTGGTTGCAAATGACCGGATATAGTAAGTTGCACCTGGTATCATTCCGCCAAACACATTTTCAAATATGCCTGTGCCTGCAGTACCATTTACAATTTTTCCTGTAGAAGAAATAGTTGGCAATGTCGTTGTAGCCCATACAAAACCACGGGTTACCACTGGCATTCCACCATCATCACTCACCTCGGCAATACCTTTGGCAGAATAGCCGTCTATAGAGGTTACGCTTGTGGTTGACAGTGTTGGTAAACTCACCGTATTGGTTTTAAACTGTACCGCACTTCCGTAAGTTACCCCAATAAGATTGGTCGCATAAGCCCTGACATAATAAATTGTATTCGGGCTAAGACCAGTTAAATCAGCAGTAAATGCACCAATACCTTTAGTCACGTTATCTACTGTTTTAGTAGTCAGTGAAATTGTCGGATCACTGTATCTGTCCCATACAATTCCCCTGCTTAATATTGGTGTTCTGCCATCATCGGTAATTTCGCCTCCGCTGGTTGCAGTAGTTGCACGGATATTTGTTACCGGCGCGGTCGCTGTCAATGTTGGTGGGGCCAGTGTAATAAAGGATTCTTCCAGACCATAAGCTACACCGATTCCATTGACCGCATAGGCCCGGACATAATAAATGGTATTAGGCAGCAGGCCGGTCATTTTACCTATAAAGTCTCCGTCACCTCCTACAGCATCTACTGTTTTTGTCAGTAAATTATTCGTTGGATTTTGCTGTGTACTCCAGCAAATACCACGTTTGGTTACGGCTGCACCACCATCACTGGTAATCTTTCCACCACTTGTAGCGGTTGTACCTGTAACTTCTGTTACCCTGTTGGTTAACAGGATTGGTGAAGTCGGAAATATAGTTACCGTAAGCTGGTTACCATAAGTTATCCCGGCATTATTCTCTGCATAAGCACGTACATAATAAGCAGTACTCCGCTCTAAATCTTTAAGCTCACTGATAAAGGTACTTTGACCAGACCCTTCATTGGTTCTGTTTAAAAGTTCCGTTTTAGGATCAAAATCCTTTTTACTGCTCCAGACAATACCTTTGCTTGTAATTGCTGCTCCACCATTTGAACTGATGATACCGCCGCTGCTTGCTGTAGAGCCGCTGGTAACCACAGGATCGGTAGTGGTTAAAGTAGGGCGCACTGCTGCCGAAACAAAACTAATTTCATTTCCATAAGCTGTGCCCAGACCGTTGGTGGCATAGGCCCTGACATAATATAAAGTGGAAGGTGTCAGGTCTTTCAGTTTACTGATAAAACTGTCCGCTCCCTTGTCGATTGTTTTAGACACCAATTCTGAAGTAGGATTTGGACTGGTACTCCAGCATAATCCCTGCACGGTTACTTTTGAACCGCCATCACTGCTGATTACACCTCCACTCATTGCAGTTCCTTCTGTATTCTCAGTGATCTCTGTTGTCGTTAAACTGGCATAGTTCTGAGTGGTGAAACTCAATTCATTTCCATATTGTACCCCTACTCTATTGGTGGCATAGGCCCTGATATAATAAATAGTTCCTGGTTTTAAACCTGTAACCTGGCTGGTAAAAATTCCTTTTCCTGCACCACCTTCCACAGTTCTGTGAACTGTTTCTGTCTCCGGTTTAAAGTTTGCAACAGTACTCCATACCACGCCACGTATCGTGGTCGGAACACCTCCTTCTTCGGTAATATTTCCACCACTGGACGCAGTTGTTCCGGTAACCGACACAGGCGTAACCGTAGTCAGTAAAGGCAATCCCGGAGGATAGGTCGTAAAACCAACCTGCTGCCCGTATGCGGTACCTGCAACGTTAGTTGCATAAGCTTTGACATAATATTTCGTATCGGCCATCAGGTCTTTCAGCTGACTGTCAAAACTACCTGTGCCCCCGCCATTGAAGGTTTTGTCAGGTGATAAAGGATTTGGTTCAAAATTCTCAACCGTACTCCAGTAAACCCCGCGGCTACTGATGATGCCTCCGCTGGCACTGGTCACTGTACCGCCCATTAAGCCTGCTGTATTGGTGATTAATCCAGGTGAATTTGTCACAACAACAGGCAATCCAATCGTTGTAAAACTGGTTAATTCTCCATAAGAAGTCTCTGCATCGTTAATTGCATAGGCACGGACATAATAAATTGTTCCTGGCTTCAGGTTATTCATACCCGCTGTAAAGACCCCTTTGTCCTGGCCTGCCATAGTCACTTTATTTTTTGAAATCGTATCCGGGTTAAAATCAGGATAAATACTCCAGACAATTCCCATTGTTTTCAGCGTTGTGTTTCCATTGCTGATAATATTACCACCACTCAATGCGGTTGTCGCCGTAATCTGAGTCACTGTATTGGTCGTAACTGTTGCTGCAACAGATGGTTTAGTCACAAAACTTTCCAGATTTCCATAACCATAACCTACCCCATTGCGGGCATAAGCACGCACATAGTATTGTGTACCAGGGGTCAGACTGGTTATACTGCTGCTATAAAGACCTTTTCCTGAACCTGTCTGCGTAGTCCGGTTCAAAAGAATTGATTCAGGGATAAAATCAGCCTGCGTACTCCATATCACCCCACGTGTAGCAGACGGCATTCCACCTTCATCAGAAATATTTCCTCCGCTTGAAGCACTCGTTACCGTAATCTGAGCTGGCACTACGGTAGTTAACACCGGAACTGTAGCCGGATTTGTTGTCAGACTAACCTGCTGGCCATAAGACATTCCGGTATTGGTAAATGCATAGGCCCGGATATAATATTTAGTAGATGGGGTCAGGTTCTTTAAGAAACTATCAAAATTCCCTGTTCCTGCCTTGTCTTCTGTTTTATCTAAGGATAATTCATCTGGCTCAAAATTTTCAAGGGTACTCCAGAATACGCCACGGCCGGTTACCGGAGAACCACCGGCATCTGTAATTGTACCGCCGGTCACTGCAGTAGTATGGGTAATCAGCGATGGTAAAGTGGTTACAATTGCCGCTTTTCTTGTAGTAATAAAACTCAGGATATTTCCATAAGCCGTACCCGCTTTACTTACCGCATACGCACAAACATAATAAGTTTTACCTATGGAAAGATTGATGAGATCACTCTCAAAAACCCCTTTTCCATAACCTGTTTCGGCTGTCCTGTTTATCGATTCGGCAGCAGGGTCGAAATTAGGGTTCAGGCTCCAGATAACTCCCCGGGTGGTAATCAGCGCACCGCCATCACTGGTAATATTTCCACCACTGATCGCTGTTGTACCTGTAATTCCGGTAATTTTAGTAGTCACCAATGTGGCTTTTACAGCTGGTTTAGTCTCTACTATTTCCTGGTTTCCATAGGCGGTACCGGCAAAATTAGTGGCAAAAGCACGTACATAATAGATTGTACTTCCCATCAGATCTTTCAGGTCTGCGGTAAAACTGCCGGAACCAGAGCCTGCTACAACGAACTGGTCATCTATAGTTGGATTGGGATTAGTACTCCAGCAAATTCCGTTACGCTGAATATAAGATCCGCCATTACTTAAAATCGTTCCCCCACTGGTTGCAGAAGTACTTGTAATGGTTTGCTCAACAGGCTTTAAGGTCGTTAAGGTAGCCAAAGTGGCTGTCCTTAAGACAACCTGGTTACCAAAAGTCAGGCCCGCAGAGTTTGCAGCATAAGCGCGTGCATAATAGGTAGTACCCGGAGTTAATCCTTTCAATACACTTACAAAATCTCCTTTGACCTGCTGTACTGTTTTTTGACTGGTTGCAGTATCTGGCTGAAATCCGGAAAGCGTATTCCAGATGACCCCTGCCCCCGAAAGCAATGCACCACCATTATTGATGATATGCCCGCCGCTAACCGCAGTACTCCCGGTAATATCTGTGGCCTCTATGGTAGTCAGTACAGGGGAAACCGGAGGCGTTGTTATAAAGCTGATTTCATTACCATAAGCCACGCCAGCTCTATTCACGGCATAAGCACGAACATAGTAAGTTGTACTTCCCATTAAATCTTTAATCGGGTCAATAAATGTCCCGATACCGGTTCCATTCTGAGTTTTGGTAGTCAGCTCGATAGTGGGGCTTCCGGAAGTATTCCATACAATCCCGCTTTTGGTGACTTTATCGCCTCCGTCACTAAAAATATCTCCACCGCTGGTTGCGGTAATACTGGTCATATTACTTGCCGGAGTGGTAATTAGTGAAGCAATAGTGAATGTTTTGAAACTAATTTCCTGTCCATAACCTACCCCAGCACTATTAACTGCATAAGCTCTTGCATAATAAGTTTTGTTAGGTAAAAGCTGGTTTAATGTGCTGGTAAACCTGGTTACCTTTTCAGTCTGGCTGGTTTTACTGGCACTGGAAAGATCAGGCGTGAAACCCGGGGTCAGACTCCAGATTACCCCGTGGCTGGTCAGCTCTGCACCTCCATTACTAGTAATATTTCCACCACCTGCTGCAGTAGTCCCCTCATTGCCTTCAACGGGCAAAGTAATGACATCTGGTTTTTCTGGCGGGGCGGTAGTCACGATTTGAGCAGCTCCGTAACTGGTACCTACATAATTGACCGCATAAGCACGAAGA
The DNA here is from genome assembly GCF_014200605.1 of Pedobacter cryoconitis. Classification (GTDB taxonomy): domain Bacteria; phylum Bacteroidota; class Bacteroidia; order Sphingobacteriales; family Sphingobacteriaceae; genus Pedobacter; species Pedobacter cryoconitis_B. Next base: position 412,603 of record NZ_JACHCE010000003.1, read on the forward strand.
TAATATCTGGTACTGCCCATCAGGTCTTTTAAGTCACTGACAAAAGCCCCTGTACCCCTGCCGTCTTTGGTTAATGTTCCTTCCAGGTCCGGGTTTTCCTCAGTACTCCAGACTACCCCTCTTTGCAGCACAGGCATACGACCGTCATCGGTAATATTTCCACCGCTGCTGATACTTGTATTTTTGACCAGGATAGCAGGGTTGGTTGTTAATGCGGCTAACTGCGGGGTCGTAAAACTCATTTCTTCGCCATAACCTGTTCCTTTACTATTGGTCGCATAGGCCCTGACATAGTATTTCGTTCCTGGTGTAAGTGAATTCAGATAACTATTATAAATTCCTTTACCGTTATTATCTGTGATATTTTGTACTGTTTTAGTGGTTAAAGCAATGGTAGGCTGCGGGCTTGTACTCCAGCAGACACCTCTTTTAGTGATAGCCGACACCCCGTTACTGGTAATATCGCCACCTGTCATTGCATTTGTCCCATTATAGCTTTCCGGTGAACCATTGATATGACTGGCCATATCATAATTAAAAGGCTCTATGGTATTGACTGTAGGTACAGAACTCGTCACAAAACTAGATTCACTGCTATAGCTGATCCCTACACTGTTTTTAGCATAGGCACGTACATAATAGAGTGTTCCTTCCTGCAAGTTGGTGAGGTTACAGATAAATGTACCTATATCTGTTGCATTCACAGTGGTGGAAGGACCATAGATGATATTCACTCTGTCAGTACTCCAGCTCATTCCGCGTTCAGTAACCAGTTCTCCTCCATTGTTGATAATGGTGACTTCACTGACCGCCGATTTATCGGTAATATCTGTAATCTTAATATTTGGTGAACTTAATACCGGTGCAGTGGCAGCAGGGGTAGTAAATTGCAGCAGGTTACCATAAGCAGTTCCAATCACATTGACCGCATAAGCCATCACATAATAGGTGGTATTCCTTAACAGGTCAATCAACCGGCTTGGGAATATCCCAACGCCCGAACCATCAAATGTGGTGACCGCATCAGGATCATTTGCAGGGTCTGCCGTTTTACTCCAGATAATCCCTCTTTTGGTAACCGGGGCACCGCCATCACTTCTGATATCTCCACCGCTGTTTGCCATAACCGGCGAAAAGTTGTCTATGTCTAAAGTGATGATATCCGGTAAGGAAGCTCTTGCTGAAGTAAAGGTTAAATCTTCGCCATAAACAATTCCGGCACTGTTGATCGCGTAGGCCCTCACATGATAAACGGTATTAGCTTTTAAACCTGAGATTACCCCCGGAAAAATTCCTGTATCATTTCCAAATACCGGGTTCCCGGTCTTACTGCTCAGCGTGATTTCAGGATTCGCAGAGGTATCCCAGCAGATGCCCTGAGTGGTAATCGCAGATCCGCCATTGCTGATAATATTGGCTCCGCTTAGTGCAGAAACATTAGTTATTCTGGTAGGTATAAGAGTTGAAATTACAGGAAGACAACTGATATCTATCCATTTTGTACCATCATAAAAACGAATGGCTTTTGATACGGTGCTGATATAAATAGCCCCCGGAGATAAACCCAGAGGAGCCGGATTATTATTGAGTACAGGAAGCTTCGAAATCTTCATACCACTGCTGGTAGAAAAACCGGTGTTTTGCGTAAAATTACCTTTGCCATAGAGTCTGGCAACTGACCACCAGATGCTGCCATCATAAACCTTCATGGTATTTTCCGTTTTCGAAAAATAAACGCCTCCATTACTTGCTGTACCTGCAGGTTCGGCTGCCAGAGCGGATAAATAAGGGATACCGGTTTTTACTTCCAGGTAATCTTTAACGTTAGTGGTATTGAGATTGCTGCTGCAGAATGTTTCCCACGAAACGCCATTATAGATTAAAGGTTGTTTATCAGCAGGGCTGTAGATCAGCATTCCTATTGCAGGAGCTGGCACAGCAGAAGGTAGTAAAACTGGTAAATGAGGAATTCCCCCGATTACCCTGAAATAGTTCTGCGCTGAAACATTCGAAATTCCAGCGAGCAAGAAGAAAAATATAATTTTAACAATATGTAGTAATCTCTTCAAAATCTTACGTTTCTCTTTGTTCCTTTAACCTGTTTCCTAATCCTTTGCGCTTATTGTATTTTTTTCAGAATACTGTTGATCTGTTCCTGCTGATTGTTCATCCGGATTTGCAGCTCCTCTATTTGTTTTTGCTGTTCTTTTACAGCCTGGATCAGCATACCTGTAAGCTGGGTATAATCAACTTTCAGGAAGCCATCTTTACCTTTAATGACCATTTCGGGATATACCTGCTGCAGTTCCTGAGCGATCACCCCGATCTTAGTACCGGCAGCGTATTTATGCTGATCTTTATATTCAAATTTTACTCCTCTAAGCTGATCGATTTTTTGAAGGACACTGCTTAAAGTTTCAATATTGGTTTTCAATCTTCTGTCTGATGGGGTAAAGAAGTTGCCGTTCACAGTAACATCCTGTCCGAAACTGGCATTACCCTGCGTATCGAAAGTCAGTCCTTTTCCGTCTGCTCCGTCATTGCTGATCGCATAGACAGAAAGTTTGATACTTTCTGTCGCTCTATGATTACCCAGGTTATCTTTAGCATTTGCCCCTGCGGTTACCAATGCAGTTTCGAGGTAATTCCTGGTTACCGCGTCCTGCTTTTCTACGGGATCAGCAAGATTATAGATCCTGAAATTACCCATAGAAACTTCTCTCTCAGCTGAACCAAAACCACTTAATGGAATTTGGCTTTTTGGAGTGGAAACAGCTATCCCATTCGCATCACCAACAAACAGTTCTTTGTCCTTTAATTTATTGTCCACAGGGACCCAGTCCTTCCCATTAAAAACATAAAGGCGGTTATCAGCAGTATTGTAATAGGTATCACCAGCAACTGGTTTGTCTGGGGCTGTTGGGCCAACCGGTGTTTTAGAAGTTTTGGAATCTACATACTCTTTAGTTGCAGCATCCTGTTTGTCTTCAGGATCGGCAAGCTGAGTAATCCTGATTTTTTTTGTCCCCTCACTCAGCACAATATCTTTGGTTGCAAAGCCAAATCCACTTAGAGAGACAGCATTTTGCGGGGTAGAAACAGCGATTCCTTTAGCATCACCTACAAACAGTTCTTTCTCTTTTAATTTATTGTCAACCGGAACCCAGTCTGTACCATTAAAAACATAAAGGCGGTTATCTGAGGTATTGTAATAAGTATCACCGGCTGATGGTTTGTCTGGGGCTACCGGTCCAACCGGTGTTTTGGTAGCGCCTGTAGCAGCTACAGAATCTACGTATTTCTTATTTGCAGCATCCTGCTTATCTTTTGGATCGGCAAGATTAATGATCTTATAATTTTTCACTCCATTGCCCAGACGAACATCGGCTGTTGCAAAACCAAAATCATTCAATGGAACCTCATCTTTGGCAACTGCTTTTGCTTTATTCAATACATCACCAACTAAAATATGGTCTCTTGGAATAGTCAAAGAGCTAGGGGCAGAAAACTGATCATCTACATAACTTTTCGTAGCAGCATCTAAAGGGGCATCAGGATATTTCAGGAAACTAATACCGAACTGTATATCCTTATCTCCCATATAAATATTGTCTTTTGCTTCTCCAAAACCACTGATAGGAATTAGTTTTTTATCTGTGCCTTTAGCTCTTCCTTTCGTATTACCAACAAAGAAATACCCTTCCTGTAAAACCAGAGAGTCTGGTTTTTTGAATTGATCATCCACATATTTTTTTGTAGATGCATCTCCGTCAGCTACAGGGGTACCTAAATTGTTAATCACCAATCCACCCATAGAAACAGGGATAACCGGTAAGCCAAAACCACTTAATGGAATTGTATTTTTCAGTACATCGGCAGCTTTTCCTTTATCGTCACCCACAAAAAAGTTCCCTTTAGTCAAAGAGAGATTGGCCGCGCCGATCACTTTAGTATCTACGTAATTTCTGGTCGCTGCATCCTGGGCCAGGATTGGTTCAGCCAGATTGTTAATATTAACACCACCCAAAGAAACAGGCAATGTTGCTGCCCCGAACTCACTAAAAGGAATAGTTTTCTTGTCTACAGCTGTTGCTGTACTGATATCATTTCCAACAAACATAAAGCCTTTTGGGAGACTTAATTTTCCCGGTGCCACAACGCGGTTATCTACATAATTCATAGTTGCAGCGTCCTGCGGAAGCTTTGGATCAGTCATATTAATAATCCTGAAACTCACACCACCCGGAATTCCATCACCCATAGAAACTTCTTTCAGAGGTCTGTCAAATCCACTGATCGGAATCATACTTTTGGCTACTGCAGTAGCGATACCAGAAGAGTTTCCGACAAATAGGTTATCTGCAGGTAAGGCTAAAAGTGTAGGTTTTGCAAATAAAGACTTTAAATAACCCAGGGTTACAGCATCCGATGGTTGTGATGGGTCTTTAAGATTGGTAATTTTAAAATTTAAAGTTCCGTTACCCAATTTGATATCGTCAACAGGATTACCAAAACCACTTAACGGGATACGTGCTTTATCCAGTTTTTCGTCTGTAACTGCATTCTTTTCAATAATTAACCTGCCGGAAGTTCCAAGCGTTGCGTCTCCGGAAATCGTTACCCCGCTTGCAATATTGGAACTGTTTCCCATAAAGATTTGTCCGCTGGCCAGTGAAAGATCGATAGGTACCCAGGCTGTACCATTGTAAACATATAATTTGTGATCTGCTGTATTGTAAAACAAATTTCCTTCTTTGACAAGAACAGCAGATGGATCCGGATTGGTATCTCCTGACGGGGTTGATCCGTTAGCTGAAATCTCCAGCCATTTTTTGGAATTATCTAAAACGTAAAGTGTATTGTTATCAGTATTGAAATAAAGATCTCCTGGTTTACTATTGCCGGGAAATTCAGTTCCGGGGCCACCGGGAATAGATACTCCGCCAATATTTACCCACTTGTTATTGGCGTCAAACATGAACAGTTTTTGCTGACTTTTGTCATAGAATACATCTCCATATTTAGATTGCGCAGGCAATGAAGTCAGCACTTTTGGCAATACCCACGATTTTCCGTCATAGGTGTAGTTCTGGTCATCAAGCGCATTATAAACAACATCTCCTTTAACTGCATTATCAGGAAGACCAAATACGAAAGGTATATTACTGACCATTTTCCAGCCACCAGTCTCCATCCTATATATTTTTGAATTTCCGGAAAGCAATACAACATCTCCAACTCTGGCTGTTGCCTCAGGAAGTGCGGTACCAGAACCATAAGTAGGGATGCTATTATCTATCGATAAGGTTGCTGTATTGTTGGCACTGGTCAGAATTGCAACCCCTGCATTATTGGTAATCAAAGGAAATCCTTTAGCTGATGGCCGGTAGATCAATCCATCTCCAATAGTTGGTGCGAGCCCATCCATGGCCTTTGATAAGGCATTGATAATAGAACCTTCGGTAGTTAAAGAGACGATTTGAAACATCTTTCCACTACCATCAATGATCCTGTCACCTGACAGCGCATCACTTGACTGAAATACACCAGACTGATCACTAAAGGCACCGCGAATCTGATATTCACCGATTCCCAGAGCCTCAATTTTCTGGATAACAAACTGTCCGTTGAACTGTACTATAGATTGTGCCCTACTGCTGCAGACTGAGAAAATCAGAATAATAAATATGCAGAACCTCGATATTTTCATCTGTTAAAAATTAATCATTACATAAAATCCATTACTGTTTGTAAGATTGTTCACCCCGGTTAACATCAGATTTAATGTCCCTCCGCTGTATCCTGCAGTTTGAACATTAAGATTGGCGGTACCTGCAGGCTGGTAACTGTCCAAAGATGTTAAACTTGCTGCAGCAGCTGTTCTCTGAGCAAAACTTATAAACGGGATCATCGTATCGGTCGCATCGTTGTTGACCAATCCCGATTCATCTTTAATAGAAAGATTAATAAATGATTTACTACCAATTTCCAAAAGCGTTGTATTCGCTCTGATATAATAAACCAGTACACCGGCCGGGATCGTAATATTCATTGCATTACCGGTTAAAGTATAGGTTACTCCGGGACCGGATGCTTTAACCAAAACCTTTCCTCCATTCAGCTTATAAATCTGATAAGCGGCCCCTCCACCTCCAGCTGCCTGGGTAACCCATTTTGCTGTTTTACCATCATCACTAACTGTCAATACTTTTTTCGCATCCGTAGCGGTTACGATATCATCAATTTTATCCAGCTTAACTTTATCAGTATTCGGCATCAGACCTGCTGCCGCAGCTGTTGCTGCCGGAAGCACCACTGCTCTTCCCGGAGAAGTCGGCGTAATTGTTCCTTGTAACGGAGCTGCTGTATAAGTCAGGTCAGTAGCACCGCCACTACCACCAGCTGCCGGAGTAACCCATTTCGCCCTTTTTCCATCTGCACTTACTGTTAATACTTTATTTGCATCAGTTGCGGTCACAATATCATCTATCTTATCCAGCTTATTTTTATCTGCCGGGACCATCAGACTTGCGTTTGTCGTTGATCCTGCCAGGATAACAGCAGCAGTACCAGTACTGCTGGTTACTGTTCCTTTAGCCGGATCAGCAGTATAACCCAGATCTGTTTTGGTTGTGATATTTCCTGTTCCATCAACAGTCAGCCCGGTACCTACTTTAACCCCTCCTAAAACAGAAGCCGTTGCTGCAGGCAATACATAAGAACTACCACCACTTGATCCATTAGAAGCACTGATAATTCTGCCCTGTGCATCAACACTGATATTTGCCAAAGTATAACTTGCTGGAATAACTCCTGTCTGAGGTAATGTTATTGTTGGATCTCCTGCAACACCATCTCCATTAGTTACGCTCAACCCTCCTCCCGATTGTATGGTACGGGTGGTTGCCGAACCTGCACCAGTCCTCACCATAATACCTGTCGTATTTAATCCCGAAATCGCAGTCAGATTTGGAGTTTTATCCTGTTTAGTTGCATCTGCAGTTACAGGAAGAACAATATTTGCTGAACCGTCAAAAGCAACCCCATTAATGGTCACTCCCGGAGCAAGTTTTCCAGCCGAAATAGCGGTAGTTGCAGTTTTTGCATTACCATCCAGCGTTCCTGTAATTGTTCCTGCTATAAAACTGCCATTGTTATCTCTTTTAACAATAGTATTCGAAGTATTTGCACTGGTAGCCGCCAGTGCTGCAATAGTTGCAGTATTGATATTCGCTGCAGTTGAGCCGCCAACAGTTTTTACAACTGGTAAATCTGCTGTACCAGCCAGATCATTAGCTAATTTCAGAATACCCTTTACTGCTGTGGTCGCATCAGGAGTTCCACCGCCGCTAACTTTATTATCTACATAGTCCTTGATCGCTTTTACAGTTGGATATTTAACTGTAGATAAAGCATCGGCTGCTACGTCACTGCTTTTATTTGATTTATCTTCTTTTAAAAGTAATGCATCCGAAGTTGCTGTACTTAAAGGTTTATCTATATCCTTCGTATTATCAACATTTCCTAACCCTACATCTGCTTTAGTAATCGTTACCGCTCCAATCTTACCATTTACAGATTGTACAGGTGATGTTGAAGGGGTAAGAATCTCTACCCAGTTAGCTAGTGCAGAGGAAGGTAAAGCCCTTAACACATAACTTTTACTCTGATCAGTTCTGATCACAGTACTACCAACTACTGCTCCTGTTAAACTAAGCATACTTCCCTGGTCGCTTAACACGTCAACAGACGAAAAGGACATTGCCGGAATCTGACTTGTTGGAATTTTACCAGATCCATCTAAAGTTGCAACCCCATTATTGGCTGCTTTTTCTGTCAGATTGATTTTACCATCAAGCGCCGCTTTAGTTGCATTGTTTATAGGTTTATCTGCATCTTTAGTATTATCAACATTTTCCAGTCCCAGATTTTTCTTTGCCGTATTCACATCATTTCCACCTGTACCACCATTAGCAATTGCGACTACTCCTGTAACATTAGCTGCATTTCCAGGAATATTTCCAGTTACTTTAGCACCACTGACCGTAGCTATTTTAGCATCTGTTACATTTCCATCTCTTATTTTTATGGTAGTGATTGCGTCATTTGCTATAACAGGTGCCGAAGCTACACCGCTCAGATCACCAGCCAGCTGAACTTTACCTAAAAGGGTTGTTGTTGCATCCGGCACACCACCTGCTCCGATAACCGCAGCATTTACTTTTGCATCCACATAGTTTTTAGTTGCCAGTACGCTTGGATATTTAGTATCAGAAAGTGCATCCGCATTAATATCTGAACTTCTGTTTGCTTTATCTTCTTTTAAGCCTAAAGCTAATCCTGTTGCTATACTCACAGGCTTATCTGCATCTTTAGTATTTTCAACTTTATCCAGGTCCAGATTCTTTTTAGCTCCTTCAGGACTGTCTGCACCTGTTCCCCCATTAACTACACCTACAATTCCAGTAACATTAGCAGCATTTCCAGGAATGTTCCCGGTCACTTTTGAACCACTCACAGTCGCTATTTTAGCATCTGTTACATTTCCATTTTTTATTTTCGCAGTCGTAATTGCATCATTTGCGACAAGAGGCAAATCTGCTGTTCCGGTCAGATCTCCAGCTAACTGAACCTTACCTTTCGCAAGCGTAGTTGCATCAGCGATATTACCCGATCCACTTGCCGATAATATACCATCTGCATCAATACTCAGATTTGCACCAACTTTAATTCCTCCTAATGCAGAAGCAGAAGCCACTGGCAAAGTATAATTAGTTAATCCATCCAGTTTTACTTTATCTGCCGGATTCATTAAACCTGGTGTAGTCGTTGTTACTTCAGGGATATTGCCCGAAGCACTTGCAGACAAAACACCACCTGCATCAATACTCAGATTTGCACCAACTTTCACCCCCCCTAATGCAGAAGCAGAAGCAACTGGTAAAATATAATTGGTTAATCCATCCAGTTTCGTTTTATCTGCAGGGTTCATTAAACCAGATTTTGCAGTAGTTGCATCCGGGATATTAACAGCTAAGGCTCCGCCAGTTAAGGAGATCCCATTACCCACAGTAATATAGTCTGGTTTACCCGCAACTGCCGAACTGTTTCCGATCAATGAATTTGGCAATGCATCGGCCATTTTAGCCAGTGTAACCGCTTTATCAGCTATTCCTAAATCAGTCGTATTACCATCTCCGGTTAATGTTCCGTCATGTCTGACACCTGTCATTCCACCACCGGTAGAAGTTGTGATTTTTCCTTGTAATTCTTCCAGTGCAGCCTGTACGTTAGTTGAGGTCAATGCTCCTTTTGGGGTAACAGGAACTGTAAGTGCAATCTGATCACCACTATTGGTGTTTGTAATGCTATTGATTAAGGTTAATTGTGCATCAGTCACATATTTTTTATTCGTAGTTTCCAGGATGTCTGCAGTAGTTGCATCTTCACCTCTTACAACTAAACCTTTGGTATCATAAGTTATTTTGGTTTTGGTAGCAGCGGTTACAGCTGGATTACTGTCTAATTTTTTTCCCAATTCAATTTTTACGGCATCACTAACCGGTTTGTTGACATCAGATGTATTGTCAACATTCCCCAAACCTAAATTTGTCCTGGCATCAGGAGCATTATTTGCGCCTGTACCGCCGTTGGTAATGGCAACAATACCAGTCACATTACGTGCAGTACCATCAATATTACCTGTAGCATTCCCAATATTTGGGGTAGTTAAAGTAGGTGAATCACCTAAAACAACAGCTCCTGAACCAGTGGTTGCTGCTGCAGTAATCGCCCCTGCTGTTCCTTTTAAGAGTCCTTCGACCGAGGTTCCCAGTGTAATAGCAGGGGTAGTTGAAGGGTCAGTAACAGAACCCGTTAACCCATTTGCCGAGTTCACAGAGACAGAAGTTACCGTCCCCTGCCCTATATTGCCACCTGCACCAGCTGTTGCCGCAGTAATTCTTCCTTTTGCATCTACTGTAATATTTGCCGATTTATATTCACCAGGAATAACCCCTGTATTGGAAAGTCCTAAAGGTTTACTCAGATTCCCAAGACCTGTAAGTGTCGCATCGTGAACCACTGGCCCGCCACTGCTGCCGTCACTCAATAAAGAGTAAAGATCAACCTGGCTGTTTCTTGGACCGGAAATAGATAATACTGTTCCTACAAGGCTCAAGGATTGATTTAGATTTTCAAGACTTACTGTATTTCCACCTTTGATAGATAAATTGCTTGCTCCATCGTAACTCAGGGCCGGAACCTGTGTACCGCCACCCGGAACAGGGCCTGTACCCAGTAAATCATCAACATATTTTTTGTTTACCGCATCCTGCTCTTTTAATGGAGGGCCCAGATTTGTTATTTTGTAGCCTCCTAAGGACACATTTTTAACAGGCGCACCAAAACCACTGAGTGGAATATTCTTTTTATCTAAATCAATATCACTAACTGTACCATCAGCAATTTTAATTGAAGTCACTGCATTATCTGCCAGATCAAGAGTAAGGTCTTTCAAAACAGCTTCCTGACCATTTCCAATCGTTATAGTCCCTTTTGATGTGACCGTTTTCCCTGTTGTGGGTAAAGAACTCCCCGGAATCCCCGGATCTCCTTTAGGCCCTACCAGCAGAATTCCGTTTGATGGCCAGCTTCCTGATCCCTTAGGTCCGTAAAGTGTATTGTTACTGGTATTCAGATAGAAATCCCCATTTGCCCCAATATTTGAAGTTGGGACAACATTTCCATTTAAGATAGTATTTCCACTGGTCCCATTACCTCCTGAACTTAACTCTGAGTTATTTACCAGCCTCTGCCACTGCCCGTTATTGTAAAAATAAAAACCCGGAGAACTGTTCGTCTGATAAATTAACAGACCATTGGCAGGATTATTGATATCATTACGTTGTAAAAGTGACATCCTTGGAATCAGAAGACCTTTTGAAGTAGAAAGTACTTCAAGCTGGGCACTTGCATCAGGAACATTAGTTCCTATTCCAACTTGAGCTTTAGCACCGAATGCAGAGAGCAATCCGATAAGCACGGCAAAATGCTTAACTTTTTTATTCATGAGCGTATTGAATTTAAAACAGTAGATATATTTTATAACAAAAACAGGGAAACGAGCATAAAAAGATCCACTCTAAGCGTAGAGTAAACCCTTTTATTCATTTCCTTACATTAGTTGGCAGTTGTTTTTTTTAATTGCGAATCAGGAACCTTTTAATATTTCATACCACTCAGGAGGGATGGAAAGTATTGGAGAGAGACCGTCATTGTTGTATTCAGATGCTTTTTTCATTTCTGGAAATATATTTACAGGAACAATCGTTATTATTGAAATTTTGTGTTTCAGAGACCTGATTAGGTCAGCTTATACAAAAATTTATCAATTTGGGAGCTAATCTACCAATCCAGAACGGAATTTTATTGCACAATACGCAATGCACACATGGCAGCAGGCAAAACTACGAGCCAAAATACTGACTGTCAGTTAATTAATTTTATATTTTATTTCCACAATAAAAACATGCATCCCCTCAAAAAAGGAATGGATGCACTCTTTTTTGCAAGAAAAAGCCGGTAAGTTGAATTGATTTCCTAAAAGAAGAATATAGAACTATTGATTAACACTCCCTACATCCACCTGCTTAAATAGGTATTGAATGCATCTTTATATTGTTCGCCTATGGTTATGCTCAATGAACCAATATTCAAACTATTTTTCGTTACAGAATTTACCTTTTCGAGGGATACAATATAAGAGCGGTGGACCCGCATAAATGTTTTAGGTGAAAGTTTCTGCTCAAGCGTCTTCAAACTGGTTAAAGTCAAAATCGGTTTATCTGTATTTTCAAGATATACCTTTACATAATCTTTAAGTCCTTCGATATACAAAATATCTTTAATGGCAACCCTGACCAGATGATATTCGACCTTTAGAAAAATATATTCTTCTTCCAGCCCGTTGTTTTGAATCATTGGCTGCTGTGCTGGTTTTACCAGTTCAGCATAAGCTCTTCCCTTGTTGGCTGCAATCAGAAATTCCTCATAATCAAAAGGCTTTAGCAGATAATCCAATGCATCTACTTTATAACCCTCCAGCGCAAAATTATTAAAGGCTGTTGTAAATATTACCCTGGGCCCATGACTGCCCGGCTGTCTGTCTAAAATCCTGGCCAATTGTATACCGGTCAGATCAGGCATTTGTATATCCAGAAAAATAAGATCTATTTCCTGTTCATGGATCATACTCAATGCAGTTACCCCGCTTGAGAAGCTGCCTGCCAGGTTCAAAAAAGGTGTTTGTTCAATAAAACTACAAACCAGCCCCAAAGCCAGGGGTTCATCGTCTACCGCTATGCAATTCAATATCATCAAGTATCAGGGTTAAGTGAACAACAAATTCATTCGTATCTTCAGTTTTACCAGCCGAAAATGTATGTTTTCCCGGATATAATAAATCCAGGCGTCTTTTAGTATTGGCTAGTCCAATCCCTCTATAGTTATCAGCAATCTCTGCATTTTCGCTAAAAATTGAGTTCCGGACATTCATCTCCAGTGTTTTATCTTCCATACTTAAATCTATAGCGATCACAGAAGGAGAGATTGAACTTACACCATGTTTAAAAGCATTTTCAATATAAGGCAGAAAAAGCATAGGCGCAATCTGTATATCATGGTTGATCAGCGGGCCTTCAAAAGTAACCTTAGTGGTCTCGTTCAAACGCAGTTTCATCAACTCTATATAGTCTACAATAAAAGATACTTCTTTACTTAAGGGCGTACTGCCTGCCTGTGTATCATATAAAAGATACCGCATCATCCTGGATAACTTATGTAAAGCATTTCTGGACTTTTCTACGTTGACATGGGTCAGTGCATAAATATTATTCAATGTATTGAAAAAGAAGTGCGGATTAATCTGTGCTTTCAAAAAAGACAGCTCTGATCCTATCTTATCCTTCTCCAATGCTTCCCGCAACTGTTTATCGGCCTGCCATTTCTGAATCAGCGTCACACTGGTACTAATCCCTATAATTAAAAAGGTCATCATAATCAGGAAGATGTCCATTTTATTACCAGGTTTAGGAAGTTTTGGAATGCCAATTTTCAGAAAAGCCTGATTGATCAAAAATGGCAGGTTCAAGGCATCATCTAAAAATTTGATCACAAAATTGCTCAGTAGCCCCACACCGATGATCACCAGTAAAAAAAGAAAGGACTGATTTTTCAGGAGTAATTGCGGGACAAAAACAGAACTGTTGATATAAAATATAATAATCAGTAAAATCAGCTCACAACCCTGCCTTACCCAAAATTGCGGAGGGACTGTAATGCTCCAGGTTAATGGCAAATAAAAAAGTAAAATAAAGCCGAAAAGCATCCATAATAAAAAATGGAGAAGAACGGTAATAAAGGCCCTGATTTTTACAGCATTCATCTATTGGGAATTTGATTATATTTATAATGGACAAGGTAATCAACCTATTGCAATAGGTGCAAATCTTTCCATCGTTCATAAACTGGTTTTTGTCGGTATGTTTTAATCATCAGTCTATTATGTTTTTTTGACCTTGAAAATTAGCGTTAATTAGATCTGTTAATCGGATTTTTATTCTCATCATATGTCACAATTAACCATTAAAAGTCTGCTCTTTTTATTTCTTGTCTTTTCTTACCTCAGGGGATTCAGCCAGGATACGACAGCTAAAGAGATTCCAGTAATATGGGATCTGGCCACATGTTTGCAATATGCGAAACAGAATAACATTCAGCTAAAGACACTGAGGTTAACTACTGAAAGTGCCAAACAAGATGAACTGCAATCAAAATCTGCACTTTTACCTAACCTCTCAGGTTCTGCTTCTCAATCTTTTAATCATTATAACCTGAACACAAATGGTACAACCAATGCCATCAATTCTTCAGGGGCCTATGGTTTAAGCTCTTCCTGGACCTTATATAAAGGTGGTTACCTGAAAACAGATATTAAACAAAAAGATCTGGCAGTTCAGTCTGCGAACTATACGGTTCTGTCCACCGAAAATGATATTACTTTATCTATTACACAAGCCTATTTAAGTATTCTGCTGGATAAGGAAAGTATCGTTTACAACAAAGAGCTGGTTAAAACGTCTAATGCGCAGCTGGCACAAACACAGCATCTCTTTAATGCCGGTACTGCCGCAAAAAAAGATGTAGCACAATTTGAGGCTCAGCTTGCCGGAGACAATTATAATCTGACTACCGCCGAAAATGCAGAACGTCAGGATAAAATCACCCTAAAACAACTCTTACAGTTACCTGCAACTCATAACTTTGACATTGTGAAACCAGATACTGTTATTTCCGGTGAACCTATCCCTGATCTGCAAACTGTACAGCAATATGCTTTACAGAACCGTCCGGAGGTCAAAAATGCAGAATTGGGCGTACGCATCTCAGGTTATGACCTTGACAAAGCCAAATCTGGTTATCTCCCTACCTTAACCCTGGGGGCTGGAATTGGAACAAGCTATGCCAATGACCCTACCTATAATGCCTTCAAACAATTTGATAATAACTTTTATCAGCAAGGCGGTTTAACACTTTCAATCCCGATTTTCACCAACAGAATAAACAAGACTAATGTAGCCAAAGCAAAAATAGAAATGGCGCAGTCAACACTGGCACTGGAAAATACGAAAACAACGCTGGCCCTAACTACCGAAAAAGCATATATCACCACTCAAAATGCGCAAAGCCAGCTTGCCTCTGCTATTGAACAGCTTAAATATAATACGGAAGTTTATCGCATAGCCACCCAGGAGCTTAAGATAGGTGTATTCAATATAGTCGCTTTCTATCAGCAAAGAAATCTGTATGTACAGGCTATGCAGTCTTATATACAATCCAAATATAACGCCGCACTCGCTGCAAAAATCTATGCCTTTTACCTGGGAGTACCCATTAAATTATAAATCATGAAGTCTAAAAGAACAATCTTAATTATAGCATCGGTCATTGTTTTAATTGGCCTGGTTTGGTACTTCTTTTTGAGAAACAAAGAAAAACCTGTGGTTTTAACAACAGAAACCATCAGTAAGGGTGCTATTTCTACCAGTGTAACTGCTACAGGGACAATACAACCGGTAGATACCGTAACTGTAGGTACACAAGTATCAGGTACAGTGTCTGCTTTATATGCCGATTTCAACTCGGCGGTAAAGAAAGGGCAATTGCTTGCCGAACTGGACAAAACCCTGATCATGGCTACTGTAGACCAGGCTAAAGCAGGTGTTGCGCAGGCGATAAGTAATCAAAGTTATCAGGCTGCCAATTTTAGCCGCCAAAAGCAGTTATTTGAAACCGGGTCTATCAGTAAACAGGATTATGATATTGCATTAAACACTTATCAGGTTTCTAAAGCCAATGTAAATAGTGCCCAGGCACAGCTAAGGGCAGCAGAAAGAAACCTTTCCTTTACACAGATTTACTCTCCCATTGATGGGGTTGTGCTGGGCAGAAGTGTGAATATAGGACAGACGGTGGCAGCAAGTTTCAACACGCCAACAATTTTCACTATTGCAAAGGATATCACAAAAATGCAGGTACAGGCAAAAGTAGACGAGGCGGATATAGGCAATGTAGTTGTAGGCCTGCGCGCCGCATTTACGGTCGATGCTTTTCTTGATGACACCTTTAGTGGTACTGTTAAAGAAATTCGTCTGCAACCCTCTATTTCAGCAAATGTGGTCACTTATTCTACCCTGATCGACGCACCCAATGATGATAAAAAGCTAAAACCGGGAATGACTGCAAACATTGTCATTTATACGAAGGAGATTAAAGATGCATCGCTTATTTCTGTACAGGCATTGAAATTCCACCCTGACTCTTCGTTAAAGAAACAGTATGAGCTTATACCTGCTCCCGAAAACCGGGAAGGCAATAAGATGCATGGCCATAAAGGGATGAAGAAAGAAACTGCAGACACTACACCAAAAGCTGAAACTGTTAAGATCCCTGACAGCTATGTCTGGGTTTTACAAGACAACAAACTCATTCAGAAAAAGATTAAAACAGGACTGAATGATAATAACCATGTACAGGTAATAAGCGGATTGAATGATAATGAGGTAGTGGTTACCGGAACTGAATCGGTAGCTGCTGCAAATGCCGCTGCTGTAAAAAGTCCGTTTATGCCACAAAGACCAGGAGGAAGAAAACGATGAACAATAAAATCCTTGAAATCCTGAATGTAAAGCGTGAATTTACTATGGGTACAGAAATTGTAAGGGCATTAAAAGGTATTTCATTCGAGGTAAACTCCGGAGAATTTGTAACCATTATGGGAAGCAGCGGATCAGGAAAAACGACCTTACTCAATATGCTGGGTTGCCTGGATAAACCTACAGATGGCATTTATATGCTCGATAAAGTAAATGTCAAGGAGCTTTCAAGAGACCAGCTGGCCAAACTAAGAAATACAAAAATTGGTTTTGTGTTCCAGGCTTATAACCTTTTACCGCGTACTACTGCACTCGAAAATGTGGAATTACCCTTACTTTATAATCCTGCAATCGGCGCAAAAGAGCGGAAAGAAAGGGCTATTGCTGCCCTGCAGGCAGTAAAACTGGACGGAAGGTTTGATCACACCCCTAATCAGTTATCAGGTGGTCAGCAGCAGCGCGTAGCTATTGCAAGGGCTTTAGTCAATGAACCGGTTATGATCCTTGCAGATGAGGCAACTGGAAACCTGGACACCCGGACTTCTTATGAAATTATGTCACTGATGCAGGATCTGAACCAGAATGGAAAAACAATTGTATTTGTTACCCATGAGCCGGACATAGCCGGGTTCAGCACCCGGACAATTATGCTCAGGGATGGAAAAGTTCAAAAGGATTCTATGAATACGAACCACCGTTCTGCAAAAGAAGCCCTGGCTTCTCTTCCGGCAGCTGATGACTATTAATCTTATAAAATTATGAAACTCTTTAATCTGATCAGACTAGCCCTTTTAGCTTTGGAACGTAATAAATTACGTGCACTGCTAACCATGCTGGGCATTATTATAGGCGTAGGTTCTGTAATCACCATGATGTCCATTGGAGAAGGATCAAAAGAAAGTATCAATGCCTCTTTATCCAGTATGGGCTCTAACATGATCACTATTACTCCTTACAGCAATGAGCCCGGAGGAGCCAGACTGGGAGGTAGCAGCTTCAAGACTTTAACCTTCAAAGATGTAGAGGCGATGAAGAAAAATGCGCCCGATATTTCTATCATCTCCCCACTGGCTTCTTCCAGCGGACAAGCCATCAATGGGGCGAATAACTGGCCGACAAATATACAGGGGGTAACTCCGGAATACCTTGACATCAGAAAACTGGTCATTAAAGAGGGGATTGTATTTTCTGAACAGGATGTAAGGGCCTCGGCCAAAGTTTGCCTTCTTGGTAAAACCGTCGTTGACAATCTTTTCCCTAACGGGGAAGACCCGATAGGAAAAGTTATCCGCTTTGGAAAAATCCCCTTCCAGGTTATCGGTGTCCTGGTTCCTAAAGGCTATAGTAATTTTGGACAGGATCAGGATGATTTGATTATCGCCCCATATACAACCATCCAAAAAAGAATAACTTCTTCTATTTATTTTGGCAGTATCTATGCTTCTGCAATTAACGAAGGTGCTTCGGATGCTGCAGTCAATGAAATAAACAGCATTTTAAGAGAAAGTCACCGTTTAAGACAAAATCAGGATAACGATTTCCAGGTAAGGACCCAGGCCGAACTGATGACCATGATGAATTCGACCAGTAGTATGATGACAGCTTTATTAACCGCTGTAGCAAGTATATCGCTGGTTATTGGCGGAATTGGAATTATGAACATCATGTACGTTTCTGTTACCGAAAGAACACGCGAAATAGGTTTAAGAATGTCTATCGGGGCCAGGGGTATCGATATTCTGCTCCAGTTTTTAATTGAAGCCGTGATGATCAGTATTACAGGCGGTGTAATCGGCGTAGTGATCGGTGTTTCAGCTGCATTGATTGTCCCAAAAATGCTGAACTGGCCAACTGTAATTTCAGAATTCTCTATCGTAATCTCATTTGTGGTCTGTGCAGTAACGGGCATTTTCTTTGGCTATTATCCTGCTTTAAAAGCTTCCCGCCTTGATCCTATCGAAGCACTTCGTTATGAATAACTAATCGTGGTTCACTCCTTTTTGGACCTTAAATACATGTAAGGCGGCAGGAAAAAGTGCATCCATACTTTCTTCTGCCCCACTTACAGAACCCGGCAGTGTAATGACCAGTGCAGCGCCGATAAAACCAGCGACCCCTCTGGACAACATGGCATAAGGCATGCGCTCCTGCCCATATTTACGTACATTTTCCATCATCCCGGGAATTTCTCTTTCTAATAAAGGTCTAATCGCATCAGGTGTCACATCTCTTGGAGATAACCCTGTACCACCCGTAAAAATGACCAGATCAAAGCCTTCTTTAACCAGTTCTTTTACTTTTTGCTGGATCAGTGCAAAATCGTCCCGGATAATGTCATAATGATTTGTTTCTATTTTGTGCAATGCCAATTTCTGAATGATCGCTTTACCGGATTTATCTTGTTTTTCACCTGCACTGATACGATCTGAACAAACAATTACAGCACATTTCAAATCATCCTGATCCGCAAGTTTATATTGACTTTTTCCACCCGATTTATGCTCCAGACGGATATTCTCAATCTCAATACCTTTATCAATTGGTTTCAGCATATCATAAATAGTCAGTGCAGTTACCGAAGCGCCATGCATGGCCTCGACTTCCACTCCTGTTTTATAAATGGTATGTACCTCGACACGGATTATAATATACAGTCCCTCTATCTGATGCGTGATTGCCGTATATTCTATCGGCAGCGGATGACAATCAGGAATCACATCACTTGTCTTTTTAACAGCAAACAGTCCCGCAGCCCTGGAAAACTCAAAAACATCTCCTTTAGGTACTTTTTTAGCAAGAACTGCCTCAATAGTCCCTATGCTGGAAACTTTCAGTTTCGCAGTAGCTACCGCTTTTCTAAGCGTATTGGATTTACTGGTGATATCTACCATTATTTATTCTCCTTCCATTGATGAGCTGCATTGGTTAAAATCTCTTTGCCCCAGATAGGTAATTCTGCCTTGATCCTTTCCACCAGTTCATCACAGGCCTCCATTGCGGCTTTACGATGGACAGATGAACAAAACACAAAAAGACAAACTTCGCCAGCAGGGACTAAACCTAAACTGTGGTGTACATGTAAACAGATCACAGGATACTTTTCAAAAATAGCTTCCCGGATCTCATACATTTTATTCAATGCCATTTCTTCATAAGCAGTATAATTTATACCTGCTACCTTTTCCTCACCAATCTGATCGGCACGTACCTGTCCTAAAAAAATACTATGTGCGCCGATCGTAGTATTATGCTGATGTTTCTGAATACTTTCTGCAATAAACTGAGCGGATACCGCACCGTTGATAAATATATTTTTAAGCTTCTTCTCTTTCATTGGTCTGTAAATTCAAACGTAAAACACCGCCTTTAAGACTATAAAATTCTTTATCCGGATAAGCTTCCAGAAATAATTCCCCGGCAATAATGCTCCTGATGCCCGAATGGCAAAACAAAATGACCTTATTTCCCTTAACCGGTGGAATTTCTTTTCTTAATTCAGATAAAGGTAAACGGATATGGTCAAATCCCGAAGCAACTGGTAATTCTCCCGGTTCACGCACATCAATGATCGTAAAACTTTCTTCATGCATAACCCGGCCAAATTCTGCAGGGCTCATTTCCTTTACTTCTCCGGTAACCTGTTTGATGCCGCAAAACCAATTATAGTCCATTTTTTCAAATGCTTCCAGGTCAGCAGGCAGGTTTGCCGAGGTTAAGCCAGCCGGCGATAATTTAACTTTATAGGTTTGACTGGTATACAGGTTATAGATCATCAGCTGATTGATCAGTGTCTCTCCTGTTCCGGAAATTAATTTAATAGCTTCATTTGCCTGCATGGTACCGATTATACCCGGCAATACCCCCAGAACACCAGCTTCTGAGCAGTTTAACACTTCACCGGGCTTCGGAGCAGCTGGAAATATATCTCTGTAATTTACTTTCACACCAGCAGGATCTGCTACATTAAAAACAGCCACCTGTCCTTCTGATTCAGACAATGCCCCGTAAATTAATGGCTTATTTAATAACACACAAGCATCGTTAATCATATAACGGGTAGGAAAATTATCAGATCCATCTATAATGATATCAAATTCATTCAGAATTGATACTGCATTCTGGTTAGTCAGCTGTACAGGATAAGTGATAACTGTAATATCTGGATTGAATTTTCTTAATCTTTCTGCTGCACAGGTTGCTTTGGAGAGCCCAACATCTGCTACAGTATATAATATTTGCCGGTGTAAATTACTCAGTTCAACAACGTCATTATCCACAATACCTAAAGTACCTATCCCGGCAGCAGCCAGATATTGCAGTACAGGGCACCCGAGTCCGCCTGCACCAATGACCAATACTTTTGCGTTAAACAGTTTTTGCTGACCGCTAAGTCCAAAATCTCTCAGTAAGATTTGCCGCTGATAACGTTCCTCTCCTTTTATATTCATTTTAACCTCCCGAAAATGGCGGCATTAAAGCAACAGTCATTCCGTCTGTTAATTGCTTATTACCGTGAATGATCAATTGATCTGCAGCCACCTGGTATTTAACCTGTTTTAACGCAGGAAATTGTTCTTCCAGACGGTTGCGGACCGCATCCGTATCTGCGACATCTGCTAACAAGAGATGTGTAACCCCAAAAATTTCTGTGAGCCGCCCGAATAATAAAATCTCTACTTTCAAATCTCTTTATATTATAAATCTTCTATGTGCTTATGGAAGAAGATAAATCTTAACTTTTGTACCAGCCGAAAATTCAGTTCCTTCCTCATCCAGTTCAATCATACAATTTGCCTGTGCAAAAGAACTCATTCTAAAAGATTCCTGAGCATTCAAAGGGGTAACATTTCCATTTTCAAAATGCGCTTTTAAAAAATGGGTCAAACCTGCAGCCTTTTTATAGTTATCCGTCAAAATTGCTTCCCTGGTTTGTAATCCGCCAGTTTCAATTTCATCCTTAAGCCCATACATTTTTTGTAAGGCAGGGAACACATATTGATAAAAACAACTTAAAACCGAAGAAGGATTCCCCGGTAAACCAAAGATCGCCTTATTTTCTTTCCGGCCAAAATACAAAGGCTTTCCGGGTTTCTGTTTCACCTTATGAAAAATCTGCGTGATCCCATTGCGTTCTGCTGCTTTGACAACAAAATCATAATCACCGACACTCACCCCACCAGTCAGTAAAACCACCTCATTATTTTTCAGCGCTTCTGCTAAAACATCCGAAAGTTCATCTAATTGATCATCTGCTGCATAAAGTTTGATTTTTGTAATTTGTGCCTGCTGCAAAGCAGCAGTTAAAGCAGCGGAATTGGACTCGTAAACCTGACCAAAAGCCAGCTCTTTTCCAGGCTGCTGTAATTCTTTACCGGTAATGATCACACCAACCGGGGGTACACCGTAAATTTCGACCTCAGTTTCTCCAATTCCGGCCAGGAAACCTATTGCTGCTGGTGTTAAGCGGCAGCCTTTTGAAATTGCCAATGCAGCATTTTTCACTTCGGCCCCTTTGTTCCTAACATTCATACCTTTGGTTAACTGTGCATCCTGTATCGTTAAAACCCCGGCTGTAATTTCAACTTTTTCCTGCATCACAACCGTATCGGCCCCTATAGGTAAAGGCGCCCCTGTAAATATACGTGCTGCCTGTCCTGGCATAAGGGTATATTGAATTGCTGTTCCTGCCTGCATTTCGCCACTGATCACCAAAGTCTGGTTATGTTCATCAAAACGGATCGCATAACCATCCATAGAAGATTGTTCAAAAGCAGGGATGTCCGTTTGAGCATAGACATCCTTTGCCAGGATATATCCCGCAGCCATAGCCAGAGGCACCTGCTGAACAGGCAATGTATTAATATTTTCTTGCAGGAATGATTTAGCCTTATGGACAGAGATCATAGAAACAGGTTTAGGTATCAACCACCAATAGTGATCATACTTCTATTGTGAATAGTATCAGGATTTATATTTTTGAATAATCCGGAAAACTGACCACCCAGTGCTTCAGCTTTACCCGCAATACATTCCTGGATTAAAGGTAAGACATCTTCACCTCTTCTTAAAGGCGAGAGCAGATCGGTTTCAGTGATCGAGAAAAGACAGTTTTTTAATTTTCCGTCGGCCGTTAAGCGCATCCGGTTACAAGTACCACAGAAAGGTTCGGTCATGGTACTGATAATAGCAAATGTACCCGCATGTCCTGCAATCTGATAATGTTTAGCTGTATCATTCTGACCGGCTTCCATGGAGGTAAAAGTATATTTTGTTTGCACCCGGGCAAGAATATCTTCAAGGGAGACCACTTGATTACTCGTCCAGCGGTTACCTTCAAAAGGCATAAACTCTATAAAGCGGACCTCTACAGGTACCTCTTTTGTCCAGGCTATAAAATCCAGAATTTCATGATCGTTGAATTCCTTCATCAGCACCACATTAATCTTAACTTTGATCTGATGTTCCAGTAAAAGGTCAATATTATTCCTGACCTGCTGAAAAAGATCTCTCCTGGTAATGATCCGGAACTTATCGGCATCCAGCGTATCCAGACTGATATTTATACTTTTAATTTTTGCCTCCAGCAATACATCAATAAAGTCATGTATTCTGACACCATTGGTTGTAAAAGAAAGGTCTACCGGTAATTTGGAGAGGGATAAAATGATTTGTGCCGCATCTTTACGCACTAAGGGCTCACCCCCGGTGAGCCGGATTTTATTAACCCCTGCCCCTGCAAATATTTCTGCAAGAGAAGAAATTTCTGCGGCATGCATCAATTTTGAAGCCTGTGTGAATTCATAATCCTCTTCTGGCATACAATAAAAACAGCGGAGATTACAGTTGTCTGTAAGCGATATCCGCAGATAATTATGTACCCGGTCAAAAGAATCCTTGATCATGTGCAGTCTTTATGAATCTTTATGGAGGGAATTAAGGATGTGACTACATACGATAGCGCAATGATACTGATCTTCCTAAAGCCTGAGCAAGATCAGGTTCAATAGTAAATTCACTTTCCTGCTGCATCCAGACCTGATTGACATTTTTCAATAAAGTTATTGGTTGCCCATTTAAAATAATCTTCAATTCGGTAGTCTCTTTGTTTATTGCAGCACCATCTATAATTTCGTACACATAATCTGTGTCTCTATACGTTATACGCATTTTCAATCCCATATTCTTCTCCTCGACCCCAAAGATAAATTAAAACTCCTATAACAGCGTCTTTTTGTTGCTATTGATAAAGAATAATTTAAAACTCACCTACTGTCTTGTTTAAACCCATTTTATGAGGTCAATTATTTATTGCTGGGCGCTGGCCAAAATCCCCTTTGTCTCAAGCATGTCAATAAATTCGCTAAATTTGGACATCAAATTCTATACACTAACATTTGCATATGACATATCAGGATAAACTGCGCGAAATACGTAAACAAATGAAGGCCGATAATGTACAGGCCTATATAATTCCATCTGCTGACCCTCATATCAGTGAATATTTGCCAAAACATTATAAATGCATTCCATTTACTTCTGGCTTTACAGGTTCTGCCGGGACTTTAGTGATTACACATGATTTTGCTGGTTTATGGACTGATTTCAGATATTTCGAACAAGGGGCTGAACAATTGGCGCACAGTGGTTTTGAACTGGTGAAACAAAAAGTACAGCATGCGCCAGAATATATACAATGGTTAAATGAGACACTGGATAAAGGTGCAATCGTTGCGACCAATGAAAAACTTCTTTCGGTATTGCTGGGTGACCTGCTTACGCAGCAGTTAGCTGTAAGTGATATTAAATTAGTAAGTAAAGATTATTTGAGCCCGATCTGGGAAAACCGCCCTGAATTACCTGTTGATCCAGCATTTTTAATTGCAGATGAACATATCGGACAATCGGTAAGCAGTAAACTGACGCAGGTCAGAGCTGTACTGGCTAAATATCAGGCAGATCATCATCTTGTTTCCTCATTGGATGATATCGCCTGGTTATTCAACATCAGAGGTAAAGATGTGAATTTCAATCCTGTAGTATTAGCTTTTGCCCTGATCAACCAGGATCATGCAACTTTATTTATCAATCCGGATAAGTTAACAGAAAATGAGAAAGTGACTTTACTGAAAAGTGGTGTTGAAGTTCTTCCTTATGAAGAAATAGAGCGTGCATTGACTTTGCTTCCTGCAAACAGTTCGATCTTTATCGATCCCAAGCGCAACTGTTATGCTTATGCCAAATTAGTACCTTCTTCAGTCAGGATAATTAAAGAAACTAACCCTTCTGCTAATCTGAAAGCCGTTAAGAATGAAACGGAGCTAAAAAACACCCGCGAAGCCATGCTTAAGGATGGTGTTGCGATCACCAGATTTTTAAAATGGTTAGAAGAAACCATCGGAAAAACTAAGATTACCGAACTTTCTGCAGCGGCACAATTACGTAAATACAGAGCAGAACAGGAAGGCTTCATTGGAGATAGTTTCACCACAATAAGTGCTTATAGAGCACATGGTGCATTACCACATTATTCCGCTTCGGCAGAAAGTGATGCAGAAGTCATTCCTGAAAGTCTTTTTCTTGTAGATTCGGGTGGCCAGTATTTTTATGGAACGACTGATATTACCAGGACCATTCCAATGGGCATCACAACCGAACAGGAGGAAACTGATTATACACTTGTCCTTAAAGGAATGATTGATGGCTGTAAAGCAAAGTTCCCTAAAGGCACCTGCGGTTATCAGATTGATGCGATCACCAGAAAGCCGCTATGGGATTATGCCATTAACTATGGTCACGGTACAGGTCATGGTGTAGGTTATTTCCTTAATGTACATGAGGGCCCACAGGTATTTAATCCAACCAATACTCCGGTAGCTATAGAACAGGGTATGATTACTTCTATTGAACCAGGTATATATCGCCCGGGAAGACACGGTATCCGTATTGAAAATCTGGTGCAGACCATTTCAGTTGAAGCCAATGAATTTAACGAATTCTATGGTTTTGAAACACTGACTATTGCGCCAATCAATACAACGATTGTGAAAAAAGAATTGCTGGAGCAATCACAGATTAACTGGCTGAATAATTATAATGCAGAGGTTTTTGAAAAACTAAGCCCAAGATTAACTCAGGAAGAAAGCGACTGGTTGAAAGAAGCGACAAAAGCCATCTCATAAAATCTTAGCTATATGTATAAATTTATAAAGTGTAATATCATCACTTTTCTGAAAGGTTGTTTGTTATTCACCTGTCTGCAAATTATATCCACGCTGTTCAGCTATTATATCATGGGAGAAGCGATTAATTTTTCCCTGGTATTAATTGCAGGCTACGCCGGAATTATAATCTTTGCAGCTCTTTTATACACCTTTGTGATGAAAAGAAATAAAGACAGACAAACGGGCTGAAAACAAAAAGCGTTGCTTCCTGATCAGGAAGCAACGCTTTTATTTATAAATATATATAACCTTAAGCCTGCAACCAGGTATAAGCTGCCCCCACAAGAGCTGCATCTTCCCACATTACGCTTTGTTTTAAAACTACCTGTTTATCTTTCAGATGTTTCTCTACCTGCGGGATAAAATAATCCCAGGTTTTAGCAATATTTCCACCAATAACAATCACATCAGGTTTCTCCTGGTCAATAAAATCATTAAGGAATAAAGCAAGGTTCTCCCCAAATTCTTCAAAGATCTGATCTATGATTTCCTGTTTACCTGAAGCCAGCAAAGATTCCACATTTTTAATGTCTTCGCCTGTTAATTCTTTGAATCTTTTAGCGAACCACCTGGTTGAAATATATTCTTCAGCTATGCTATCCTTAAACGGAATAAAGGCACGGTCTGAATCTACAGTTTTACCCTGGCAATTGCTTGCAGAGCCTAATCCTGTACCTAAAGTAATTCCAAGTGCCCTTTTCTCACCAGCAACTGCTCCCGATGCCAATTCACCATGCAAAAACGATTCAGCATCATTTCGGAAAAGAATATGGCTGGCTGGGATGCTTAATTTTTCGGCTAGAATTTCTAAAACATTAAGTCCATATAAAGAATCATATTTCTTAGTTCCTTTCATTAAGGAAATACCTTTTTCATAATCAAAAGGTCCTGGCATTGCAATGCCAACATAAGTGATTTTTTCTCCATTATTTTCAATCAGGGGCTTCAAAGCGTCCACCCAGGATTTAATAATTACATCTGCACCTTCCATCGAAGCTACACGTTCTCTGATAAGTGAACTTTTTATTACTTTCAAATCAGCAGCACCTACGTGTGCTGCCGTAATATGAGAGCCTCCAATATCTACCCCTACATAGGGCAGTTCAGGCGAATTATAATTCATGTTTCTGGTTAAGATTGGTTTAAATTTATTTGATCATTTTTAACAAATAGGCACCGTACCCACTTTTAACAAGCGGAGTTGCGATTTTACGCAATTGCTCGGCATCGATATATTCCATGCGATAAGCTATTTCTTCAATACATCCTATTTTAAGCCCCTGGCGTTCTTCAATTACCTGAACAAACTGTCCGGCCTGCATCAGTGAAGCAAACGTCCCTGTGTCCAGCCATGCAGTTCCGCGGCTCAAAACCCCAACCTTTAGTTTACCCTGCTCAAGATATACTTTGTTGACGTCAGTGATTTCATATTCACCACGGGCAGAAGGTTTAATATTTTTAGCAATTTCGACTACACTGTTATCATAAAAATACAATCCCGGAACTGCATAATCAGATTTTGGTGCTACTGGTTTCTCTTCAATAGATATTGCTTTTTTATTTTCGTCAAATTCAACAACTCCATAACGTTCAGGGTCCGAAACACGATAAGCAAAAACAACACCTCCATCAGGATCAGAACTGGCTTGTAACAGTTTAGCCATTCCATCTCCATAGAAAATATTATCTCCTAATACCAGGGCAACTTTATCGGTTCCTATAAAATCTGCACCAATCACGAAAGCCTGTGCCAGTCCGTTTGGCTCATGCTGAACTGCATAAGAAAACTTACAGCCTAAACTGCTTCCGTCACCCAAAAGTTTCTCAAAATTAGGAAGGTCATGAGGAGTAGAAATAATCAGTATTTCATTGATTCCGGCCAGCATTAATATGGACAACGGATAATAAATCATTGGTTTATCGTAAACAGGCATCATTTGTTTACTCATAACCAGAGTTAGGGGATGCAGTCTTGTACCGCTCCCGCCTGCTAAAATTATTCCTTTCAAGATATTATATTTTAAGGTTATCGATTTGAAGATACACTATTTTCCAATTCTTCATACCAGTCAGCACCATATTTTCTGATCAGTGGCCCTTTCAAAAAAGTATAAACGGGTACCTTAAGCTCTCTGCCAAATGCACATGCGTCAGAACAAATATGCCATCTGTCATAATTAAGCACATCAAATTCAGGATATTGGGTAATACGTATGGGATATAAATGACAGGAGATTGGTTTTTGCCAGTCCACAATTCCCTGTTCATGTGCTTTTTCAATCGCACATTTAGTAATTCCATTTTCGAATGTTACATAAGCACATTCTTTATTACCATCCACACATGGAGTGGTCAGATCACCGTCTGCATCAACAACAGAGGTTCCATACTCTTCAATGGCTGCAATCCCTTTGGGGGCAAGCATATGTTTGATCTTAGGATAAATTTCTGCAAGAATAGCTGTCTCAGCTACATCAAGCGGTGCACCCGCATCTCCCTCTACGCAACAGATACCTTTACACTTGTTCAGGTTACACACAAAGTTTTCACGTATAACATCCTCGTGTATAAGGGTATTTTGTACTTCTATCATTTCTTTTAGTTTTCTTTAGCCAGAGGATACTTCAATCCTTCAGCTGATTTAATTTCCATAGTTACCGCACCCACTATAATCTCTACCTGAGCCTTTACAGGCACCCTGTTGCCGTCATCGGTTATCCATAGATACAAAGCACTGTCTTTTCTAAAGATCCTTCCAGGCTCAATAGAAGGACTGAATTTCAGACAGCGTATACTTCCCAGTTTACTTTTTATAACTTCTTTTCCGGCATATTTAATTTCCAGCTGGTGAATCCCATCCCCCAGAAAGTAATTCAGTTTAAATTTCTCTCCTATTTTGAGTTTGGAAATATCCAGACTCCTTGCAAAATAATAGGCCGAAACAAGATCAAAAGTCTGCGTGGTTGGTGCAGTAAAAGTCCCTTTATTAGAAACAACTTTCTTTGTCTCCTGAGTAAACCTCGCCTTATCTTTTCTTGTATAACTTGCTTCTTTTATATCCTCCTGATAAAAATAGGGAGTTAGTGTAGTCTTATCTATATAGGAATCATAATGATCCCTGATTTTATAAAAAATATCAAAGGTCCCTGATGTTTTCGCATCCACTACCAGTTTATAAGTTTCATTGTCATCAAATTTGAGATCTGAATTCATCACTTTAATGGTCGCTTCTGCTGCTGTAATAAAGCCATATCTCAATTTATAGGATAAAACTTCACCAGCCTGAAAGATGGGTTCCTTTTTTAAGGGTAATTCCTGAGCTTCAGCATCAACAATGGTAATCAAAAAAAATAATAGCAAAAATAATTTCCTCATACCTGATCTGAACAAAAACTCATCCAAAAAAATCAATCCTTTCGTTTAAAGATAGGAACCGTAGAACAAGGTTCACCATACATTATACTTTTAACCACCGGGGTTAACAAAGAAGTGATTTCTACATAAGCCGCTACAGGGACATCAATATCTGCACACCCTTTAATCACTACACGTTCATCCTGGTAAACCGACAGATCAACCTTAGCCAATGCTTTACTGAACAAAACAGCTTCTAAAGTCTCGGGGCTTCCAAATACAACCTCATTGGCATAAGGCTTTAATTTATTAGCCAGCAGCATATATGCCCATGTCGGAACAATGGCATCAGCACTGCAGATTACTGCGATATTTTTACCGGTATAAGATGCCCAGTCATGCTCTTTAATAAATGCCCTGAAATCCTTTTCTCTTAGCATTAAACCATGAAAAAGATTGTCCTTGATATCATAAACTACTCTTTCCCCTTTATGATAATAGAGCTCCAGATTAAAAGTAACTAAACCACTGGCAGCAACCTTATTGACTATATTTTCCTGAATGTCCATTTGTATCTAAAATAAAAAAACCGGAAGTGATATACTTCCGGTTTCAAAATTACGCAAAATAAGATTAATAGAATTTCACTCTATTGTCTTTTATGTCACTTTTATCTTGCAATGCCTGGAATGCTGCTCCTAATGACTTCTGAGCAATAGCCTGACGCATAGTTTCTTTTTGTTTGTAAGTATTTCCAATTGGAGCAGGATTAGTGAATCCGTTCACTGTGAAAACATATACGCCATGTTCACCGTCAACTGGTTTAGATAATTTACCTGGTGCTGAACCAAATACGCTACCAATCAATTTATTTTCCTGTGCCGCACCCGGAACAATCGGATTAGAGAATACGATGTTTGTAACTGGTGTAACTGCTTTTCCAACTTTCTGAGCTACCTGTGCAAGTGTACCAGCACCTTTAGCTGCATTGTTTAATTTTTCCGTTAGCATCTTAGCTTTAACGGCATTGATTACCATTGGTTCAATATCTTTCTTAACTGCATCAAGAGGTAAAATACCTTTTGCTTTGATATCTGTAACGTGAGCTACAACAAATGCATTATCCATTTGATAAACTTCTGATAAGACATCTCCTTTTTTAGCTGCAAAACCATCACGGATCAATTGACGTGGATTATCTAATCCTGGCGCATAACCCTGGCTTCCTGTAATTCTATCTGCGATAGCTACAGTATAACCTAATTTCTTAGCTTCTGCACTAAAGTTATCACCTTTAGCAATATTCAGGAAAGATGAAGCTTTTTTATAAGCCTGATCTTTAGTTTTGCTGCTTGGGGTAAGGTTTTTCTCAATATAAGCCAGTTTAGCTACTTTAGAAGAACCAATTTGTTTTTCAATTTTAATCAGGTGAACACCAAACTGTGAACGCACTACTTTAAGATCACCAACCTGACCATTAAATGCTGCATTCTCAAATTCAGGAACCATTTGTCCTCTGGAGAAAGTACCAAGCTCACCGCCTTTATCTTTTGATCCGTCTACACTGTAAGTTTTAGCCAGTGCTTCGAAACTTGCACCTTTTTGAATCAGGCTCTTTAAAGAGTCAGCAAGTTTCTCTGCTTTATCAACCCCACCTAATTTGGTTGCGTCTAAAAGGATATGACTTGCTTTTACCGAATCAGGAGAAAAACGGGTATCGATCACTTTAACCAGTTTGTAAGAGTTTCCAGTGAACACAGGTCCGTAGAAACTACCTGCTGGTAAAGCGAATACCGCTGAATCAATTTTCGGGTCTAATTTACCTTTGTTGATATAAGTATATGGAACTTTAACATCAGAGTTCACTGCTGCAAATAATGAATCGCTTTTAGAAGCTTTGAAATCCGAAGCTAATTTTTCTACCTGGTTTTTAACCGCTGCAGAATCTTCTTTTGTTGGATTTACATTAAATGAAACATACTCAAATGAACGGGTTTCAGTAGGGTTATCAAATCTTTTTTTGTTGTTATTGTAGTAATCTGCATAATCAGATTCTGCTGGTTTAACTGATGCATCAGGAATGCTTGCATAGTCTAAACTTACATAATTGAAGCTAGCCAGTTTATTTCTGTTCTGATACTCATCGTTAGCTTCGATAGAAGTTACGTAAACAGAGTTTTTAATCAGGTTACCATATTTCTGTTGTAAAGCTTGTTTTTCAACTTCAGCTTCCAGCAAATCCCATTGTTGTTTCAACTGAGGGTTTGTTGCCTGTTGTTTCAATGAATTGATTACCGCAGCACGGTCAACCTGACCAGTTTGAGGATTACCAAAATATTGAACGATCAGCGGGCTGGGGTTTTTGCCCTGATATAAATCGAACAATTCTTCACTGGAAATACCTAAACCTAAACGGTGATACTCTTTAGCAAGTAATAAGCCAGCTAACTCACCATTCCACGCGTTATCAACAGCCATAGCTGTCATTTGAGGATTAGCGCTGCCGCCATACTGCTGTTTGAACTGTTGTAAATTCTGATCTACTTTAGGACCAAATTCATCGATGTTGATTTCCTCACCATCCACTGACCCAACAACCTTTTGAGATGCTGCCCAGAAAGGCTTTCCTACGTTAATTGCATCACCGACTAAAAATGCAACAATTGCAAAACCGATGGCGCCCACTAAGATAATGCCCATGCGATTCCGCAAAAAAGTCATAAAACCCATAATATCTATTATTTATATTTTTTAAAGAGGGCGCAAGATACAACTTTTGCTAAAAAAAGAAAACAATTTAATGTTTTTGAATAAGGCCTCATTTAAAAGCACACTGACTAACTCAGACAGCCAGTGTGCTTTTTGACTATTTTAACTGAAAAACTATAAGGTTAAACCCACACGAACAAAGAAGCGTCTTCCATTTCCGCCCATCTGCACCGCATCAAAAGGCCCGGCAGGTTCATTGTTATAAGCAAATCCTTTTGCCCCTTTCACATAACCAAGATCCGGATGAACATTAAAAACATTATCAGATCCCAGCGTAATGCGGGCTATTTTATTCGGTTTAAACGAGAAATATACATCACTCACTACCTTACCGTTATAATTATATAAATCTGGCAGCGGGCCAGACCCATTATCGGCAGGTACAGTAGGATAAATGCTTGTACCATCACCATATCCATAGATTTCAACTTTACCAAAATAAGTAAAACGTGTCCCAACAGTAAAATCCTTATGCCCAAACTCAGGATTAAGAGAAAACTTAGCAGGCGGTGCAGAGGCCAGAATGAACTTCTGCTCCCTTAAACTCAGAAAAGTCTGCTGTAAAGCTTCTGTTCTGCCTAATATTGGCGGATAATTAATCTTATCGATAGTCATATGCTGAAAGTTACCTGTAAACAGCA
This sequence comes from Pedobacter cryoconitis, assembly GCF_014200605.1. Taxonomy (GTDB): domain Bacteria; phylum Bacteroidota; class Bacteroidia; order Sphingobacteriales; family Sphingobacteriaceae; genus Pedobacter; species Pedobacter cryoconitis_B. The sequence goes on from NZ_JACHCE010000003.1 coordinate 444,802, forward strand.
TTCTGTACCGGTTATCGCCTATTGTTTTATTGTAATCCAGTACCACATCAAGCCCTCGGTTTGTGGTATTGACAGCATTGGCAAAAAACTGTGCAGAACCCACATGAAGGGCTTTCAATGCATTGGTAAAAGAGGGGTCCAGTGAGGTATCATCTGCACTAAACTGACCAGACAAAACCACACGGTCTGTAACCCTGATGATATAACCGTCAACTGTAATACTAAATTCAGGAACTGGTTTAAAAGTAAATCCTAAACCTGCATTTTTAGATTTCTCCTGTTTCAGACTGGGTATGCCAGCAGCCTGCGTGATCGGGCTGCCATTAGGGGTAATCTTAACCTCCGAAATAATAGCTCCCTGCACATTCGTAAACGTAGAACTATAATTAATCTGCTGCAGCGATGGCGCACGGAAACCCGTTCCAACCGATCCGCGGACATTAAAGTTGTCTGTTATTTTATAACGGGTAGCAAACTTAGTACTGAAATTATAACCAAAATCACTGTAATGCTCCAGGCGATTGGCAAAATCAATCAGCCATTTTTCAGTAATATCCACCTCAAAATCAACAAAACCACCAAATACAGACCGGTTTGCATTGGCGACATCCCCAGGTTGAAAACCAGGAAAACCCTGTGAACCGGCCGCCTTTACCCCATTGGGATCATAATTTTTATAAGAGGCCTCTTCGCCCGAAAAAATCTTGTAGCGCTCATAGCGATATTCCGCACCAAAGCCAAGGTTAAATCCCGATAATACTTTATCAAAATGTTTACTAAAATTCAGATTACTTGTATTCTGCAGAAACGCAGAACCACCATCATCAAAATGTGTTTTATCAGCACCTAAGGAAGCATTATATGTCTTTTTTCCATAAAAATGAAAATTATTATTCCCCGTATTATTGCTGAAATCCCAATCCCAGGCATCGCCAAAAGTCCCTTTCAGACCAGCTGCAAAAGACAAATCGCTGTTATGGGTTTCAATCAGCGGATTATAATAAGAATCCCCATTTGGTGTATTAAAAATTATCCCCTCTGCAGGGATCAATGCTCCAGCTGCAGTGGTTGGAAAACGATCTGGTCTGGCCAGGAAATTTCTCGAAAAGGCATAAGCATCAGAGCCTTTATAGCTATAACCACCAAAACTATAAAAAGTTGTCTTGCCACTCACCGGGATCTCGTTATTAAAGAATATAGTTCCATTTTCAGAAGAACCATCTCCATTAGCCCTTCTTGCCGTATTTACAGGCAGTGCTTTAGGATTTGCAGTTGCAGTATCATGTACCTGCCTATAAGTTTTTCCGCTCTTGGAATAATCAGCTGTGATATTCAAAAACCCTTCCTTGCCAATCTTAAATCCATAATTGGCATCTGCATTCACTGCATTTCCATCAATAGCCCCGCCATGCGGATATTGATTGGCAACAATACTTTTACCACTATTAAATGCCGGATCATAATAGCCAGAATAGCCCGCATTGATATTAAACTGATTCACCGTTTTCTTCAGAACGATATTAATTACCCCTGCAATCGCGTCAGAGCCATATTGTGCAGAAGCTCCATCTCTTAAAATCTCTACCCGCTCAATGGAAGCTGTAGGGATAGAACTCAGGTCCACTCCCGAATTGCCCCTGCCCCTTGTACCAAATACCGATACAAAAGCAGTAGAGTGCCTGCGTTTACCATTCACCAAAACTAAGGTCTGATCTGGCCCCAACCCTCTCAAAGTTCCCAGTTCAACATGATCTGCCCCATCAGAACCAGATTGTTTATTATAATTGAATGAGGGTGCTGCATAATTCAAAATATCCGTAAGCTCCATACGTCCGGTAGTCGCTGCAGATTTACTCACATTAACAATATCGACCGGAACAGCCGTTTCCAATTTCACCCGGCCTGCAGAACGGGTACCAATGAGCACCACTTCATCCAGCTGAGCGGTATTACTCTGTAGTACAACATCAATTTTTGTATTGTTTCCAACCACCAAAGTTACCGGGGTATACCCTGTATAGCTAAAAATCAGTTGATCTGACGGATCTGCTTTAATCGCAAAAGCCCCGTTCTGATTGGTACTGGTACTTAAAGTACCCCCTTTAATCCGTACAGAAACCCCTGGAATGGTTTCTTTGCTGACCCCATCGGTAACGGTTCCACTAATCACTTTTTTTTGTGCGATTGCTACCCCTGTGCTAAGAAATAGCAAGGCAGCAATGAAGAATAAATGTTTTCTCATAGGTCCTGGTTAGTTTTTTGGTTTAGGTAATAATAATATTACATTGAATATACAATATTATTCACCCTATGCCGCTAACAACCAATAATTTACCCTAGAATATTCTTTTATATCAGAAAGCCTCTTATTAAGTCACCAACCAGTTAACTAAATCACCAATTAACTAACACACGTTCGCAGAAGGAAATACTGTGTGATCATAAAAAAAGGTTGTACGTGTATTCAGACATTAGTTCCATGAAATGGAACGTAGACTGAATACACGTACAACCTTTTTTTATTCCCCTAAATTTCCTTTCAGATAAGTCTCTCCGGAACCCTGCTCAAAAGCAACCGAACCAAAATCTTCTGGTGCAGTAAAGTTAACCGCATTTAAAACAGTTCCGTCAGGCCTGGTGACTATGCCTTTTGGAGAATAATACATTTTCTTCTGCTGATTCCAGGTAAGTTCTTCTGTGTTAAAAGTCATTTCGTCCCTGACTACAACTACATTTTTTCTAAAAATGGTCAATTGTTCAGTTTCTTTCCTGATCGCATAATCAGAAGTAATTGTGCCTGTTATTTTTTGCTGAGGATCAAAGAAGGTAATTTTTATTCCCTTCGGCATTTCCTGATATTTAGTACCAGAAGATGGATTTACCTGATCAAGTATGGGTGCGAACCCTTTGGCCTTTACGATGGCAGAATCACTAAAAATAATTTCTACGTTTAAAGACCTGTCCTTACTGAGTGTAAGTTTCTTAGAAGAAATAGTAGCCGCTTTTTTTAAGTCATCATCATTACAAGAGCTTAAAAAAAGCGGAATAAAGCACAGTATAACTATACGTGATAATATACCGGCACAGTTCATTAATCGAATTTAAATCTTTTAAACCATGTATCATTAAGCGTAAAGCCTAAATGAAAGCTGACATAATTTTCCTGAAGAGATCCACTTTGCATGGTACCCCTGCGGCCAATTTCAGTAGTAAAGTTCAGTTTATAGAATGTACCCCTGGTTTGTGCATTTGCCAATGGCAGACCCAGACCAAAAGAGACAGCAGCCTGCTTTACGTCCTGATCAGAAATATTAATATATGTTTTATCGTAACTAAAGCCTAAGCGATAATCAACTCTCTTAAAATAGCTATTGATCGAAGTAATATCAGGTGTAATCTGACCACCTACCGATACTCCCTGACTATTCTGCAATCCCTGGTTAACACCATTAATAGATAATGCAGACCATTTACCTGTTCTGAAATCCGCTCCGATTAACCATTTATTATCTTTTTGCAGGGCGATACCGAAATTATGTATCAAAGGAAGTTTCATGTTAGATTTTCCGCTTCCAATAGAATCTACAGTTTCGACAGTAACATTACTTTCTCCTGTATTTCCGTCATACAAGTATTTACTTGCCATGAAGGTCCTTGTTGAATTAACAGTAGATGCTGACGATCCTGAATAACCAAAAGTCAGTAACATTTTCGAATTCAGGCGGATGTCATATTGTGCACCATAAGAAAAGCTGATACCGCCAACGCTGTTTTTATTTTGAAGACGGGTAGCAAACGCTGCCGGATCATTCACAAATTCTACACCTTTATTCTCAATCAGGTTTCCAAAAAGATACTCAATATTACCACCGATCCTGAAATGCTCACCAAAACGGTAACCATAACCAATATAGGCTTTTGTTAAACCACCCTCACCAGAATAAACATTATTTACCTGAGAAGAGGAAGGGTTCTGAGGATCCGTACCTGTAATAGTTTGCGGATTAGAAAAGTTATACCCAAGCTCTGAATATGGAAGGATACCAAAACTCAATGCAGAATGCTGATTTACAGGAAATGCCAATGCAAGATGACTTAATGTACCATTGAAACTGTTTTCACTCCCGCCATTCTTTTTCAGATTGGTAAAAGTACCACCAATACCCACATCTATCGTAGTTGAAGTAATCCCGGCATAAGAAGCTGGATTCTGCATATTGATGTTGTTATAACCAGTCGGCTTGTTAACAGCTGTAGAAATACCGCCCATCGCCCTGAACTGAGGGAGCAAAATTCCTTTTAGATTTCCGATTCCATACTTAGAGTACGGTGATTGAGTCGTAACCTGTGCGTTCACAGAAATGCTGGCTAGCAGAACTAAAACTGCAGTTATATAGTTAATTTTTTTGTACATATTCAAATGCAATGACTTCATTTAATCCTTTTAATACTAAATAGGGATCGTGTATAATTTGAGGTGCAAAGATGCTGTTTTTTAATTGTTCCAGCAAAAAAGTAGCATCCCCTCCAGTTATAACTACCTTCAGTTCTTTATTATTCTTAGCGTTGAGTGTTATAAAACCTTCAACTTCGTTGATTACGCCCTGTAAAACCCCATTTATTATCGCCGTCTCTGTATCTGTACCTGATGGAATATTTTCTAATTCTCTGTCCCACTTCACCAGTGGCAGCTTACCTGTGTAGTGATTTAAAGCATTGAACCTCATATTTAAGCCCAAACTTATGCTCCCACCATAATAAGCCCCCTCATTGTTTAACAAATCATAAGTAATGCAGGTACCTGCATCTATAACCAAACAATTCTGCTGGGGATAAGCGTGGTGAACAGCTATTATTTTAGCCCATCTATCCTGCCCAAGGGTGGATATTGTTTTATAATAATTATTAATGCCAGTATTCAAATTGGTAGAAAACGGCAAATAATTAGTTTTAGCCTTTAAAACAGCTACCAATTGAGAATCAGCTTTCTTCACACTGGAAACAGTGGAATTAACTATTTTATATTCTGCTATTAATGCCGTCAGCACCTGCTGATCAAAATGCTCAAGGATTTGAAAAAATACCAGCACCTTATCCTTAAAAACAGCTATTTTACTGTTAGTATTGCCGATATCTATAACAAGATTATGCATTTACCAATCCACACTTCATGTTACAAAGCTATTAATCTTTACCAAGTTTCAAGCCGTCAAATTGTTAAAAAAAGTTAAACAAATAAAAAGAACTGAATTGTCAGAACTAAAATGAGGAATAAACTTTCATAAAACCAGCGTTTTGTTGCGTTAGAAAAATAATAAGCCAGCAAGACTGCTCCCGGCGGCACACAAAGTAAAAAATGGTACAGCTTGAAGTTTGATTTGGTATAAACACTTAAAACGCCAATCAAAAACATAAAAAACAGCATTTGAAATGCCTTTCTTGTACTGATAAAACTCCTGAAGAAATTTTCACGCAATTGTATCGTTGCCAAAACCATCGTTAGTCCTACCGGCACTAACACCAGGTAATCATTATATCTGATTTTAAACATCGAAGGAAACTTATTTTTCAGAGGCAGCCAGATCTTATAAAACATCCCCAGGTTATCATTCCAGTAATAGAACACTGCCAGGAAGAAAATAATGGTCAGAAAGCCCACCAGTCCGGAAATCCATTCTCTCCAGTTAAACGACCTGTACAGCAGCAAACTAAGCCATGTCAGCAACAGCATCATTACAAAAGGAAAATAGATCAATGTCCCTACAGCAATATACAGACCGATATCAAACATCAGCATGATCGCATTGGGTGATTTACCGATTTTCAGTAGCTTGTCCATGATCAGGATCAGCATGAAATTGCAGATCAGTACCGGGCTCAAAATCAGAAACGGATCAAATAAACTGGCTCCGGTAATAAAAAGCAAAGCTGGCAGAAAACTTGGTTTTGCCAGCAGCGTATGATTATTGACGATTCTGTTGAAAATGATTGCCTGTATATAAATCAATAAACCTGCTATCAGGATATTGCCAGTCACAGAAAAACTATCTCCTATAGGAATTTGAATCAGAAACTTGGTATAAGGCTCCAGGAATTCAAAATTCAATCTGACAGGTGGATTAATCAGGATAGAAATCCGCATAAAAAAAGTATATGCGAACAACAGAAGCAGGTTGATTGGATTTAACGTTTTGAATTGATTGATCATGCCATAAATAGAAAGGCAAAGTAAAGAAATTTATCTGGCAAAATCCTTTACAACTTTTGCAATCACATCTGCCGTTTCATCTGGAAAATTAAATTGATGTTCCTGCGGCTGAAGTACCCATTTCTGAATCACAGGCAGCCAGTTTTTATTAGAACCCCAGATCACCGGCAAACCCATTTGCTGCAAAGCATAGGCATTACACTGCTGCTCATACTGGAATTTCATGGGAACGACCAATAACTTCTTTCCTAAAAACAAGGCTTCTGCGGGGCCCTCAAAGCCTCCTCCTGTAAACAAGCCTTCACAACTGGCCAGGCTGCTGTTAAACTGTTCATTATTAACAGGGCGTACATTTACATTACCATCTGTAAAACTAACTTTAGTATGTTTTGAAAACACTTCCCACCGAACATGCGGGATCTGTTTTAAAATAGGTACCAGTAATTTATCATCGATTGCCGGCAGATATACCGTATAATGTCCCAGGTTACTGGTTTGAAGGTTTCTGATCTCTGAGCGGATAACGGGCGTATGAATAAAATCATCGTATTCCTTGAAGTGAAAGCCCACATAATGTGTAGATGGTGCATAATATTTCATCACCAGCTGTGCCCAGTCTATGCTTTTGGGTTTAGGAACTTTTTTTGACTGAAAAGAGGCCTGATGACTCAACCCCACACTTTCTACCCCTTTCAATTTACAAGCCCAGGCAGTAACAGGCTCAAAATCATTTAAAATAAGATCGTAATTTTTTAAAGGCAGACTGCGCATATCCTTTACAAATCTCGGAAGGTTCATGGACTTCCAGGTTTCATAATGATCTACACCACCTTTTTTACCGAAAATAAAACTGAATCCGTGAAGCTGATAAGCTACCTGCTGACTTAATTTAACGTCTGCCTGTGTTCCGCTAATCAACAATTCTACATCACCGTGCTGTTGTAATAAGGGTACAATTTCCCTTGCACGGCTGATATGGCCGTTTCCTGTACCCTGAATAGCATAAAGTATCTTCATCCTTGCCGAATATCTGTAATTTTATTTGCTAGACAATTTCTAATTTTATCTTTTGCAGCAACATATTGATATCCAGCTTACTATGTAAATCCTCACTATCTGAAAGAATTCCTTCTTCTACCTCATCTGTTTGGAAGTCTTTAGCGTCATACTTAAAGACAGTCCAGTTTTCCTGATTATATTCCAGTGCAGTCAGGTTCTCTACCCAGTCTCCACTGTTTAAATACAGGACCTGACCATCTTCAGTTGTCACATTCCGCATTTCGGGTTGATGGATATGACCGCAAACCACATAGGCATATCCGTTTTTTGCTGCCAGTTCAGCAGCCGTATCTTCAAATTTATTGATAAACTTAACAGCGTCTTTAAACTGTGCTTTAACTTTTTTAGAGAAACTCATTTTTTCTCTGCCAAATAGTTTAAGGCCCCAGTTGACAAAACTATTGATCAGAATTAAACTGTCATAACCTACAGCTCCCAGTTTGGCAAGCCATTTGGAATGCTGCATAGTCACGTCAAAAATATCACCGTGGAAAAACCACGCCTTTTTGCCGTCAAGTTCTAAAACTAATTTATTCTGAATATGGAAAGTTCCCAGGTGCATATCTGCAAATTTACGCAGCAGCTCATCGTGGTTACCAGTTAAATAGTATACAGGTACGCCTTCTACTACAAATTTCATCAGTTTCCTGACCACCTTCATATGTGTCTCAGGCCAGTATCTTTTGCTAAACTGCCAGATATCAATGATATCCCCGTTAAGGATCAGCATTTTAGGCTTAATACTTTTCAAATATTTAAGGAGTTCTTTTGCATGACAGCCATAAGTGCCCAAATGGACATCAGAAATCACTACAATATCAACTTCTCTTTTACACATCGTCTTCATCAATGGTTAAATCATAAGGACTGAAAAAGAAGGCTACAAGAGCGATAACACAAACAAACGTAATTACTTCTTGCATATCTTTCAGTTTATATACACAAATGTGCAAAACTCAGGTTAACAATGTGTTAAGTCAACATTATCGTATAACTATTTGTAATTGAGCCTACTACTTTACTGTAAGACAGCTATTAGACATATATCACAAAAAGTATTTAAACTATAACAAGGCTATATACTGACTAACAATGATACGACATTGAAACGGGGTTGAAAGATAAGGCGAACATAGCACATTTATAGCAGAGGCATAGGATTAAAACGCCGTCTTACCGACCACAAAAGGAAACAAAAAAAGGCCTGTTGCGATCATGCAACAGGCCTTTTTCTAATTATTTGTTCAGGTCTTAATTCACCTTTTTTGTTTTTTTCTGATCGGTATAAACAGCAAATCCCAAACCCAGTACCAGCAAGAGTGATCCTGCCAGAGAGATTTTCTCTCCTGTATAATAAGAAGTCGGGTGGAAAACAAATTCCAGTTTGTGATTTCCAGCTTCAAGCTGTGCTGCACGCAACACATAATCAGCTCTGAAATATGGCTTCTCAACACCATCAATCAACATTTTCCAGCCTTTATCATAATAGATCTCAGAGAATACAGCAATGACATCTCTTGGAGCGCTGTAAGAGTAGACCATATGATCAGGATGATAACTATCTAATTTAATCATAGCTGTAGGCCCGCCCAAACCAGCTTTAGCCGTATCAATTAAGTGTTTATACTTAATGTCTACAATAGCCTCTTTTTTAGGGTCAAAACTACTGATCGCTTTCATCTCCTCATCAGAGTTCTTTACAAACTGCACCTGCTCTACAATCCAGGCATTACCTGCTGCTGTTTCGTTACGCTGCATTTTATAGGCACCTGATTGCTGATCTTGTGTGATGATATATTTAGTATTGAACATATCCAGCACATCATGGTTTACGCTTTTTGTAAACTGATGATCAATCAGTTCCTGAATACGTTTTAATCTTGCAGAATGTGCCCCGCCAACTGTTTTGTGGAAATAAGAAGCATCAGCACTGGTAAAAGTAGGGATAGTTGTATCAAACACCCTGAAGTCAGGATCTTTATCTGCCAAAATGAAAGTATCGACATCTCTTGGCTGATAATGATTAGTCAGCGAAGATGCAGGTACAAAATTTTCGTTATTCAGATAACGGCGGTCTATCTGCCACATATCAATCAGCGTGAATAAAGCCAGTAAACCGAAAGCATATTCAGCTTTCATTTTCTTAGTAATGAACGCCCACGTTAATCCAAAGCCTATAGCAATAAAGATTAAAGTTCTCCAGGCATCGGCCTTTGCCAGATCTGCTCTGTCTTGTATCAAAGCATTACCTATAGTGACCGCAGCACTTTTATTGTTATTTAAAGCCTGGGTCAATGAATTCAGGAATGCCTCATGGTCAGAGGTCCTGAAACTGAAAAATAAGGTAGGCATGATCGCTATGATCAAAGCAAAACCACCTGTAATACAGGCAGACCAGGTTAATTTCTTAACCAGGTATTTCTCATCATATTGTCCGTCCTGAGCTTCTTTTACGGCAAGTACAGCTAAGATTGGGAATAACAATCCTACTACCGCCAGAATCGATTCTACAGCTCTGAATTTGTTGTAAAGCGGTACGTAGTCGAAAAAGAGATCAGATATAAATGGCAGATTTTTACCAAACGATAAGAAAAGGAATAAAATGGTAGTTGCTAATACCCACCATTTGATCCGGTTACGAACGATAAACAAACCGAAAACAAACAGAAAGCAAATAATAGCCCCAAAATAATAAGGTCCGGCTGTACCTGGCTTATCGCCCCAGTATACAGGCATCTGTGCAGCAAAACCTGCAGCCTGTTCTGGTGATGCACCAACAGTCTCAATCGCTTTAGCTACGTTTGACTTTCCATCAAGGCGATTAGTTCCGCCCCCATATAAATTAGGGATTAAGAAAGTGAAAGATTCACTTACTCCCTGGCTCCACTGATAGGCATAATCTTTTGGAAGTCCATTGTCTGGTTCAGCTGCATCAGCAGTCAGATTAGATTTACCACGGATAGTTTCTTTTCCATATTCATAAGTAGTCCAGAGATTACTCGCGTTCACCATCACTGAAAGCAGTACCGCAGCACCTAAAAACGCAATTGCTTTAGAAAGTTCTTTCGTTTTATGTGCTTTGAAAGCATGATATATTTCGATTCCGATATAAATTAACAGCGCCAGCAGAAAATAATAAGTCATCTGGATATGGTTGGCCCTGATATTCAGCGCCAGGAAAAGTGCCGTTAAACTCGCACCCATCCAGTATTTACCACGCATGGTCAGGATAATTCCTGCAAGAATCGGGGCAAATAAACCAATTGCCAGTGCTTTATTGCTATGCCCTGCACTAATGATAATAAAATTATAAGAGGTAAATGCAAAAGCGATCGCTCCTGCTGCTGCAAGCCAGGGATTAACCTTTAACACACAGAAAAGTAAATAAGCACCTAAAAGATACATTAATACTGTTCCAACCGGATTAGGAAGAACGTCTGTGATCAGAGAGATCCCATAAGTTGTTAAGTTCAGGGGATATTGAACCCAGATCTGATAAGCGGGCATCCCGCCAAACATTTCGTTTGTCCATAGAGGGCCTTTACCATCTTTGGCCTTATACTCCATGATCTCCCTTTGCATGGCTTTAGCCTGCATTACATCGCCTTGAATCGGAACTTTTCCCTGTAAAACAGGACTAAAATAGACGAAACATAAAATTACAAAAAATGCACTGATGGCTAAGTGTATGCCATTCCTTTTTAACCAATTGTTCATTAAGGTCTGTTTATATTAAACTAACCCCAAAAATATAAAATTGATACAGATTAGGAAGGAAATATCTCGATTAGCGTGATATTTTTATTTAACCTCCTCGTAATCAACAAAATCACCTAATTTATCGGCATTTCCCTTCTTGGGTTGCGGTGGTACATAATCGATGGACAATGAGCCCTCAGGTCTGTTAGAAGGATGTTGTTGCTGATGTTGCTGCTGCTGTCCGGCATAACCAGAAGACTGCTGCATTTTCCCGAAGATACTTTTGATTACTAAAGGGAAAACCAATCTCAAAAGAAGACGGATAATCCAGAGTATCAGTATAGTAAAAAAAAGAAATTTAATTAATCCCATTTATTTTTCAGTTAATCTACAAATATAGACAGAATTCAAGGTGAATAATTACAAAGTCTGTCTGTTTGTTGCATTATAATTACAATTTGTACAGAAATCTCGTTTTAAACGTTATCAGGGCTCTTTTTAAAGCCCTAATCTTCTTCAACGATCTCTGCGACCCTACCTATTTGCCCGTCTTCGAGACGGACCTTGATTCCACGGGAGTGAAAAGCCGATGATGTCAATAAATTAGCTACGATGCCCCTGGTCAGCTTCCCGCTGCGCTGATCTTTCTTTAAGATGATATCTACCTCTAGTCCCGGATATATATCCGATCTGTTTTTTCCGTCCATTATTTAACTTTTTGTTTACCAAACCTTTCTTCAAATACGGTTTCCATTGCGAACATTTCGTCACGCAATCTTGCCGCCATTAAGAAGTCCATATCCCTGGCTGCTTTAGCCATTTCTTTACGTGTTTTATCAATTGATTTCTGCATTTCCGGCTGTGTCATATACTGAACAATCGGATCTGCAATTATACTTGCCTGATTAGTTTCTACATAAGCGTTCTTATGCTCTGCATTTGCTGAAAAATCCAGTACAGAAGTCTGCTCCAGAATAGCTTCCCTGCTTTTTCCTACAGTTTTAGGGACAATGCCATGCTCTGTATTGTAAGCAATCTGTCTTTCTCTGCGGCGATTGGTCTCATCCATAGTTCTGGCCATAGAATCAGTGATCTTATCTGCATAGAGAATTACCCTGCCCCTATCATTCCTTGCGGCGCGTCCTACAGTCTGGATCAGTGCACGGTCAGATCTTAAAAATCCTTCTTTATCGGCATCCAATATGGCTACAAATGACACTTCCGGTAAATCCAGACCTTCTCTTAAAAGGTTAATCCCGATCAGTACATCGAACTCTCCTAAACGTAAACCCCGCAGGATCTCTACTCTTTCGAGCGTTTTTACCTCCGAATGGATATAACGGCATTTAATATTGAGCCTGTCCATGTATTTGGTTAACTCTTCTGCCATTCTCTTGGTCAGTGTAGTTACCAGTACACGGTCACCCATTTTTATAGTTTTATCGATTTCATCCAGCAAATCATCTACCTGGTTGACTGCCGGCCTTACCTCTATCAGCGGGTCCAGTAATCCCGTAGGGCGGATCACCTGCTCAATTACCACTCCTTCTGTTTTCTGTAATTCATAATCTGCAGGGGTCGCACTGACATAAATCGTCTGCGGGGCAAGACTTTCAAATTCTTCAAAGTTTAAAGGCCTGTTGTCCAGTGCAGACGGCAACCTGAACCCGTATTCTACCAATGACATTTTACGGGATCTGTCTCCTCCGTACATCGCCCTGATTTGCGGAACAGTTACGTGACTTTCATCAATCACCATCAGGTAATCATCAGGGAAATAATCCAGTAAACAGAAAGGGCGCATACCTGGCTGACGGCCATCAAAGAATCTTGAATAGTTCTCAATACCTGAGCAATAGCCCAGTTCTTTCATCATTTCAATATCAAAATTCACTCTTTCTTCCAATCTCTTGGCTTCCAGCAATTGTCTGTCACCTATCAATTGATTTTTACGCACTTCAAGTTCTTCCTGTATCCCCCAGATGGATGAAGTAAATCTATCTTTTGGGGTCACGAAAAGATTTGCCGGATAAACGGCCATATCTTCTACTTTTTCTATTGTTTTACCTGTTACCGGATCAATGATACTCAGCTCTTCGATATCATCTCCGAAAAAAGATATACGGTAAGCCGTATCCAGATAAGCCGGAAAGATATCAACAGTATCCCCTTTTACCCTGAATGTTCCTCTTTTAAAATCGTTGATCGTCCGGGCATATAAGATTTCTACAAGGCTATGCAGAAATGAATTTCTGGAAACCTTTGTACCTACAGCAAACCGGAATACTGAACGGGAGAAATCTTCCGGGTTTCCCATACCATAAATACAGGAGATAGAAGAAACTACAATAACGTCCCTGCGCCCCGACATTAATGCCGAAGTTGTTCTCAACCTCAGCTTTTCTATTTCTTCATTGATACTTAAATCCTTTTCGATATAAGTATTACTGCTCGGCATATATGCCTCCGGCTGATAGTAATCATAGTAAGAAACAAAATAATTGACCTGGTTTTCAGGAAAAAAGTTTTTGAATTCTCCATATAACTGAGCAGCCAGCGTTTTATTATGACTCAGAATCAGGGTAGGCTTCTGTGTCTGCTGGATTACATTAGCCACCGTAAACGTTTTACCGGACCCTGTCACCCCCAATAAGGTCTGATAATTTTCATTATTGTTAACGCCTGTAACCAATTGTTCAATGGCGGCCGGTTGATCACCCGTAGGTTTGTAATCTGAAACAAGTTGAAATTTCATAGCTATTCAAAGATAACAATTATTGATGTATTGGATTGTCGTGATTATATCCTAAATTTATTGGCATCATGAAACTACTGGTTTACGTCCCCATACTTACGCCAAGGATTAAGTATGTTTTCAGCTTCATTTTCACCGATATCCTCAAAACACAAGCAGGGTTTAGTTCTAACGTGCAAGAATTTAAAGCTTCAAAATTACCAAAGATTACTTATTCTGATCAGCCCATAGCTGATGAACCCTTTTTTAAAAATTCTGATTTACTTCTTGAACATACAATTTCCCCGCCAAATATTAAGACCACCACATTCGGAGACATGATTGTCCCTTTTGCAGTTGATAACAGCAGTTTACCCTTTGATGTTTTTGCTGCTGCATTTTATTTTGTCAGCCGGTATGAAGAATATTTACCTTTTGACCCCGATGCGGAAGGAAATTATCCCCCCGAAGCAAGCTTACAGTTCAAACTTAAACTTCTTGAATTTCCGGTGATAGACGGCTGGGCACTGCTACTGAAAAACATACTTTTGAAACGTTATCCAAAAATGCATTTCGGACAGCAGAAATTCGAATTCACGCCTTTAATCTGTATGTATGATGCTCCGGGAATGAGCTCATTTAATATATTTAAACATGCCATTAACTTTTTAAGGAATATCCCTTTTGTTTCTGGTAAAAAGTCTGCTGAGCAGACCAAAGGCAGCGGTTTGTCCTTATTTCTCAATACTGAACATAAAAAATACAGGTTAAACCCGGTTTACTTTTTTAAACCTTCTGCCGAAATTGACCTGGTTTGCGACCGGCAGATCACATTTCCCAAAAGCTATCTCCAATTGCTGAAAAGCGGAGTAATGAAAGATTACAGAATGGGTTATCCCACAACAATTGGCTTTAGGGCGGGCACCTCTGTCCCTTTTTTCTGGTACGACCTGCAGCTGGAAAAAACAACACACCTGCAAATTTATCCCATCGCAATAAATGATTCCATTTTGTTAAAACACAGAACTTTCAACATTGATGAAACCCTTTATAACTGGGGCAGATTAATAGAAAATGTAAAATTACTTAATGGGCATTTTTATATTTTATGGCATAAAGAATCATTGCCAGAGTTTGGCAAGGGTAAAGTCGGAAGAAGACTTTACACACAATTGTTAAGCAATTTTTTATCTTTGCAGAATGATATTTGACCTGAGTAAAACAAATTCTATTGCAAATATTTTCATGGCAGAATTACGTGATGAAAATATACAGAAGGATACGATGCGTTTCCGTAAAAACCTGGAAAGACTCGGTGAGTTTTTTGCCTGGGAAATCAGCAGAAATCTGACTTATAATGATTCAGAAACACAAACACCACTGGGTATTGCAAAAACTAAAGCTTTAGAAAGTCAGCCTGTACTGGCTACGATCCTTCGCGCAGGTTTACCTATGCAACAAGGGATGCTGAATATTTTTGACCGTGCCGATGCAGCTTTTGTGACTGCTTACAGAAAGTCAAATCCCGCAGGAACGATAGAAATTCATGTGGATTATATCTCTTCTCCTGATTTAACAGACAGGGTATTAATTATGGTTGATCCGATGCTGGCTACTGGCTTAAGCATGGTTTTATGCTGCAAAGAATTAATGGCGAAATACAAAATCAAAGAGTTACATATTGTCGCTGCCATTGCAAGTGCAGAAGGTGTAAAACATGTACGTGCAAATTTACCGAATGCCAAATTATGGTTAGGGGCAATTGATGATGAAATGACCGTTAAATCATATATCGTACCCGGATTAGGTGACGCAGGGGATCTTGCTTACGGAACCAAAATCTAAGTATCAAATGATAAAACATATCTTTTTTGATCTGGATCATACGATCTGGGATTTTGATAAAAATGCAAGAGAAACGCTAACTGAATTATACCATCAATATGAATTGAACCTGCTGGGCCTGCCTGCATGTGATCAATTTATTGATGTTTATACAGAAAATAACCACGCACTCTGGGCCGAATATCATTTGGGAAAAATTACCAAAGAGACGCTGAGAACTGAAAGGTTCAGCAGGACTTTTATTCAGTTGGGGGTTGCACCAAAATTATTACCGCAGAATTTTGAAGCAGATTATGTCAACCAGAGCCCTAGAAAAAGAAATCTTTTTGAAGGTTCAGAAAAGGTACTGGCTTATCTACAGCAAAAATATACGCTCCATATTATTTCCAACGGCTTTAAGGAAACGACGCTGACCAAAATGGAAACCTGCAAATTAAACCCTTATTTTTCGAATGTAATTATTTCGGAAGATGTAGGTGTAAACAAACCTGACAAAGCAATTTTTGAATATGCACTGCAGAAAGCCGGCGCGCATAAAGAGGAAAGTATTATGATTGGCGATAGCCTGGAAGCTGATATCCGCGGTGCGCAGGATTTCGGTATCAAAGCGATCTTTTTTAATCCACTGAATATTGCGAAACCTGATGATGTGGAGTGGCAGATTTTACATCTGGAAGAATTGATGCAACATTTTTAGCAATTTGCTGTTTTAACCAGACAGCTGTTTAAATCGTGAATTTGAACAGCTGCTAAACCCCGACCTGACCTTATGCGTAATTCTTCTGTATTTTCTTCTCTGAAAAGCATTTCAGCAGCCTATAGTAAAACATTACAGGAAATTCCTGAAGAGCAGTTTCAGCTCACCCCCCCTATTGGCGGATGGTCATACAGTGAAGTCTATTCACATATTTTTGACATCAGTATCCTGACCTTAAAGGAAGTTGAAAACTGTATTAAAGGCGAAGGCAAGGTGAAACCCACAGCATTTATTGTCAAAGTGATTCTGTTTTTTGGAAGTTTTCCCCCTAATGCAAGATACAAAGTACCCAAAGCATTGGTAGGTAGAGAAAAGAAAATCACAAAAGATGCAGCTGCTGATCTCATAGAAAAGTTTCTTGAACAACTGCATATTGTTTATTCACAGCTCCACCTGGCTGATCCTTCGATAAAAACATTACACCCCCGTTTGGGCTATTTAAATGCAGACCAATGGTTACGTTTTATGGAAATACATCTGAAACATCACCTGAAACAACTAAAGCGAATTGAGAAGAGTTTTTAATTTCACATCTTTGCGCGAATGAAATTACCCGGTTTAAAAGGTTTTGACGAAGAAGCATTTAACAAGTATTTTAAAAATACGGGCTGGCTGATGTTTGGAAAGATCCTGAGCATGGTAACCAATCTGGTTATTGCAAGATATCTCATGGCCTCTTCTTTTGGAGAACTCAGTTTTGCTGATGCTTTTACACTGATCATTGCCGCTGTCGGCGCTTTAGGCCTGGATACTTTTATCATCCGGGAAATTCTCAATGAACCACACAAAAAGGACGAAATCCTGGGTACTGCTTTATTGATGAGACTAGGCGTGAATGCACTGCTGATCCCTCTGACGGTAGGTATTTATTTGTTTTTTCACAATTATGCCGAAAAACCGGGAGATCCGCTAACCTGGATTATCCTGATCTTATCTTTCGCCTCGTTTTTTAAATCTTTTAATGTGATTGATTCTTATTTTCAATCGCAGGTAGCCTCTAAATATGTAGTAAAAGTTCAGAATGTCTGCGTCATCTTATCTGCCGGTGTTAAAATTCTGCTGGTTGTTTTTAAAATGCCACTGATTTATTTTGCTGCTTCAATTACCTTTGACAGTCTTGCACTTTCGGCCGGATTGGTTTACATGTATCATCACAGAGGTTTTAGCCTGTTTACCTGGACTTTTGATTTTAAAAGAGCACGCAATTTATTAAAACAGTCTTTCCCGCTGATCCTGTCTGCGGTGATGGTTTCTATCTATATGAAGATTGATCAGGTAATGTTAAAAAGTGTGGGCAGTGTCGAAGTAGGGATCTATAGTGCCGCAGCCAAACTTAGTGAAGCCTGGTATTTTATTCCTGTAGCCATTGTCACTTCTGTATTCCCTGCTTTAATTAATGCCCGGAAAACTGATCTGGACCGCTATACAAAAAGATTGAGAAATTTGTATGATTTACTGGTATTTATCAGTGTGCCTGTAGCAGTATTCATTACTTTCACTGCTCCGTTTATTATTCAACTGCTCTATGGTGGAAAATATGATGGTGCAGGGCCAATGTTAGCTATTCATATCTGGTCCGGGGTGTTTGTATTCCTGGGCAGCGCCAGTTCACAATATTTACTGGCAGAGGGTTATACAATGATTTCTTTTCAGCGCACAGCTATGGGCGCAATCGTCAATATCCTGCTGAACTTCTGGCTGATCCCCAAATATGGCGGTATAGGTGCATCAATTGCTACATTAATCGCTTGTGTGGTCAGCGCATTTTATCTTTTATTTATTTCCAAAACCAGACAGCAAGGTATAGTGATGCTAAAATCATTATTTTTGTTTACTGTATTTCAAAAAGTGTTTAAACGTCAGAAAAATTTACCGCATGCATAGCCTGCCTCAATTTTTTATACATCACATCTTATTTACACCTATAAAAGACCTTTTGCTATGTTAAGCGATGAAGTAAAATCAGCCTACGATAATTTTTATACACAAACGGATACCACCTGGCGCATGCTCGGAGCAGAAGCCAAAGCAACGAATATTATGGATGTCTGCAAAAGCATCCACCCCGATAAAGTGCTGGAAGTTGGTGCCGGTGACGGTAGTATTCTTCATTTTTTAAATGAATGGAACTTTGGCAAGGAGCTTTATGCACTGGAAATTGCAGATACCGGCGTTTCTTTGATTAAGAGCCGCAATTTGAACCGCCTGAAAGAAGTGCAGAGCTTTGATGGCTACCAGATCCCTTATGCTGACAATGAGTTTGACCTTGTTATTTTAGCACATGTGCTTGAACATGTGGAACATGAACGTATTTTAATCAGGGAACTGAAACGTGTAGCTAAAAATTTAGTGATCGAAGTTCCATTGGATTATCGTTTTGGCGTAGATAAACGGATGAAGCATTTTCTGGATTATGGCCATATCAATATGTATACGCCCACCGCAGTACGCTTCCTTTTACAAAGTGAAGGCCTCGAAATTGTTAAGGACAAGGTTTCTATGACACCTACAGCAACAATTAAATTCAATCATTTTGTCAATAATAAAGAACCGAAAACTTTTGCCCGGGTTTTTAGAATAGAACTGGAATACAATATTAAAAAGTTCTTTGGAAATCTATTAGGCACAAAAAAGCAGGAACAATATGGAAATGCTTATACCGTTTTAACCAAGAAATCAAGTCAGACTCTTCAAATATTTTAATTTATGCAAATCTTCGCTCCTATCGCCTTATTCGTTTATAACAGACCTAAGCATACTGAACGTACGCTTAAGTTTTTAAAACAGAATGAACTGGCAGCCGAAACCCGGTTATTCATTTTCTCTGATGGTGCCAAAACACCGGAAGAAGAAGAAAATGTAATGGAAGTAAGAGCGTTGCTGAAACATGCCGATGGCTTTAAATCTGTTGAAATTATTGAAAGAAAGGAAAATATGGGCCTTGCAGAGTCTGTCATTGCCGGAGTAACCAGATTGGTCAGGGATTATAAGCAGGTTATAGTTTTTGAGGACGACCTGGTCAGCTCACCTTATACATTGACTTATTTCAATGACGCACTAAACCGCTACCGCAAGGAAGAAAAGGTGATGCACATTGGTGCTTATATGTATCACCTGAAGGAAAATAAACTGCCTGAATCTTTTTTCTACAGAGCAGCAACAAGCTGGGGATGGGCAACGTGGGAAAGAGCCTGGGATCATTTTGAACCTGATATTGATAAGTTGATGAAGGGTTTTGATGCGAAGAAACGTGCCGGTTTTTCTATTGACCACCAGATGAATTTCTGGAAACAAATGAAGGATTTTAAGAAAGGAAAGAATAATTCATGGGCAATCAGATGGTACGCCTCGATATTTTTAAAAGGCGGACTGACACTGAACCCAAGCCAGTCTCTGGTGAATAATATCGGACATGATGGTACTGGAGTGCATTCCGGGATTAATGATATTTATAATGTGATTATTAACCCGAAACCGATAAAGGTTTTTCCGAAAGTGATTGCAGAAGATAAGGAAGCCTATGAAGCGATTAAAGGGTTTTTAAGTACGAGGAAGGGGAGTTTCGTAGAAAGAGTAAAGAGATATCTGAAAGAGATGAGGCTTTTCAGGTAAAAAAAAGGGGGGCTTCTAAGGGAAAAATAAAAACCTATACTACTTTCCGACTCGCGTTGACTGAGGTCAACAATAGTCGGAAAGTAGTATAGGTTTTTTATTTTTTTCATACCGGTATGACGCCCGTTTTAGGGCTGCAAAGCAGACGTAATTTAAGATATTTGAGTGGTGTTGGTTAGGAGGATAATTGAGTTATTTGTTACTTTATCTGATATAGCTTATTACTATTACTTATTACTACTGCTTATTACTTATTACTTCTGCTTAGTACTATCACTTATTACTACAGCTTATTTTTGTTTTCTAGCCTCGAGGATGATGTATGGAGACAGCTGACGCGAATTGAAAGGGAATATTTTCGTGAATACTTTCCCGGTTAACCATATTGTCTTTTTCAGGAGTTTTACTCCGGCTGATCTTTGTTTTTCGTTTTCTAACCACAAGCTGAAATGTCCGAAGTATTTGGATTGAATTACTTCGAGGCCCGCATTTTTACAGATGGAAGCAAGAAATTCGGGGTCCATGCAGTTGATGTTGTGTTTGTCGTAGTTGTCCCGGTCAAAGTTCTTTTGGAACCATCCGTTGACAGCTTTGAAGTTGGGAAGGGTAATGAAAAGGGTTCCTCCGGGTTTTACAAAGTCAATGTGACGCTGAATGATGTCGGCGGTGTCATTGAAGTGCTCGATCAGGCCACAGGATAGGACGAGGTCGTATTTTTGGGTCTCTTTATGGTTGAAGAGATCGGTTTCGATGATGTGGATATCGCTCTGATTAAGGTTATTGGCTTTGAGCAGGTCGTTGGTTACAGGCTGATGAACAAAGTAATCCAAAAGGGTTACATCAAGTTTCAGGTATTTTTTTAGGAATACAGCGTAATAGCCAGGGAAGCCCCCAAGCTCAATAGCAGTTTTTACTTTCTGGGTGCTGGCTATAGCAGCGAGCTCTCGATGAAACAAATAGTTTGCAGGGATATTGACGGACAATCCTGTTTTGCTTTCCCAATAATTTACCCAAAATTGTCTGTCTGTTAAAAGGTTATCCATGTTGTATTTGCTTTTGTTGTTGTTTTATTGTTTTGATCTTTTGTTAATTAACGTCAAATTCAGGCACTAGAGTTTATGGATGTGACGTTATGAAAGAAAAATATGTCTCAATTGCTTATTTTGGGTGCTGTAAAAATATGATAAAATTATTTACAGGCTCTAATAAGGAGAACAATTATATGTAATTTTGATCTGTTGAAAGCATTATGTGCAGTAAAATACAGAACAAAATCAGGTAGCACACGATAACCTCAATACCCTTGAAACCAAACTTGCTCTTGAGAACCATTAGAAACTTATACAGCAGGAAAAAACAAATTTACACGATTGAAAATAATCCATTTAAATACATACGAAGGAAACGGAGGCGCCGGAAGGGCCTGCCTCAGGTTAAGTGATGCACTGCAAACAAGCGGCATTGAATCCCGTGTTATGGTTTATTATCAGTTTAAGGAAAGCCAGAAAGCAGATGCATTCAGCCGCACACCTTTCCAAAAGGGAAAAGCCATTTTTAATATTCTTTCTGAAAGATATTTAGCGAAAGGCTTAACTAAAGCACTTAAAACCCCTTTTTCTTTGCAGTGGTTTGGACGTTCTGTGATTTCCAGCAAAGCTTTGAAGGAAGCCGATCTTATCCATATTCACTGGATTAATCACGGTTTTTTAAGACCAAAAGATCTCGCCGAACTTGAAGAACTGGATAAGCCGATTGTATGGACTTTCCATGACAGTAACGCTTTTACAGGAGGCTGCCACGTACGCTATTCCTGCGAGAATTTTCATAAACAATGCGGGTTCTGTCCACTACTGAAAATGAGCGGGAAGAACGATATTTCTCACCGCAACTGGTTAAGCAAGAAGAAAGGATACGCCAATCTGGGTTTTCATATCGTGGCACCAAGCAACTGGATGGCGAAATCTGTTAAGTTCAGCAGTTTGATGGGCGCAAGAGAAGTTACAGTAATCCCTAACACAATTGAAACGAAGGTCTTTAAGCCTTATCTGAAAACCGAAGCCAAAAGGTTATTAAATATAGCTCCTGAGAAGTTTGTGCTGATGAGTGGTTTTATGCCTTCTGCAAATGATAAGCATAAAGGAACAGCTTACCTGATTGATGCCATGAATGATCTGGCAAACAGACCAGGCATTGTTAAGGAGAATATAGAATTGCTGATTTTCGGAAATAAAGAAAATACAGATATGCCTATTTTTCCTTTTAAAACGACATTCCTCGGCAAAATAGATAATGATGCACATCTGGCTAAATGTTATTCTGCCGCCGATGCCTTTATTACAGCTTCTCTGGAAGATAATCTTCCGAACACGGTTATGGAGAGCCTGGCTTGTGGAACTCCTGTAGTGGCCTTTAAAACAGGTGGGATTCCGGATATGGTGGAGCATTTAGTGAATGGCTATCTAGCCGATTATGAATCCTCAGAAGATCTGGCCACCGGAATGGAATGGCTATACCATGAAGAAAATGCTTCGGACATTCAGAAGGAAGCCCGCTTAACTATACTTACTCATTTCTCGGAAGAGGTAATTGCTGATAAACATATTAGTTTATACCAATCCATGATCAATTTACATCCCCGTTAATCAATTATATTTTTCTTTTCATGTTACAGCCAAAACTTAGTGTCATTACCATCGTATATAATAATGTAAGGGATATTGAGCGCACCATGCTTTCGGTATTAAATCAGACGTACCCGAATATTGAATATATTATTATTGACGGAGCCTCAAATGATGGGACTAAAGATATTATCTATAAATACAAATCCAGGCTCGCCCAGTTTATCTCGGAAAAGGATAAGGGGATTTATGATGCCATGAATAAAGGATTAAAAGTTGCCACCGGCGATTATATTCTTTTTATGAATTCGGGAGATGAGATTTATGCACCCGAAACAGTTACGGAGATATTCGATACAGCTCCCGGAGCTGATATTTATTATGGAGAGACGGAAATGTTTAATGATGCATGGCAAAGTTTAGGACAAAGAAGACACCGCGCCCCCGAATGTTTTAGCTGGCGCAGTTTTAAACACGGCATGAGTATTAGCCATCAGGCGATTTATGTGAAACGCAGCTTAGCAGAACCTTACGATTTGCAATATAAATACAGTTCAGATATTGACTGGATTATTAAGGCAGCAAAAAAAGCTTCAAGTATCGTAAATACGCATAGTTATGTAGCCAAATACCTGGTTGGGGGGATTTCTAAACAAAAACATTTTGCGAGTTTAAAGGAACGCTTCCGCATATTTAATAAGTACTACGGATTTATTCCAAACCTGGTTAACCACTTCTGGATCGCCATCAATCTGACGCAGTACTATGTGAAACATAAAAAAACGAATGACTAACTGCCTTTATATTTTATTGACTTATCGCCGGTTCTAATGGCGGATTCTTCGGATAAGTGAAAGGTAAGCCTGACAAATACCGGCTTATCTTTCTGAAAGGATATCCCCCTGCCCCTTTACCCGAGAATTGAACAATGATGGTATGGGTTAAAGGATCAATGTATAACCTTTGCCCTCTCATTCCTTCTGCCGCATAATCTCCGTTTATACCCTGCTGAGGCACCCACCACAAATAATGCTGCGCCGATTGCTGCCAGCCTTTGGAGTTGGCCGGAGTATCTTTACCCATGTTCACAGACCGGGTCACCCAGTCTTGTGAAATCACCTGGTCTCCGTTATACTGACCTTTATTCAGGTATAAACGTCCCAGCTTAGCCAAATCTATTGCCGTTGACTGAAATCTGCTTGCCGTATTTGCCAATCCATTCACATGGTCCAGCCCGAAACTTGCCGGATAAGCTGTACCAATCTTTTTCCAGATTTTATCCTGAAAGTAGGTCGCCGCCTTTTTCCCGGTCGCATTCTCCAATGCCCAGGTCAGCAGAAAAGCATCGATACTTTTATACTTCCAGACGGTCCCCGGAGGATTAACAGCCTTTACTTTGATTAATTCTTTTTTGATATCTTCTGTATAATAATATTTGGCTTCATCTGATAAGAAAGCAGCTATAATGCCTCCGTAAACATCTTTAAATTCAAGACCGGATTTCATATCCAGTAAATTCCTTAAAGTGATCTGATCAAATGCCGGGTTCACCTTTAATTCTGGGACATAGCTGATCAGCTGATCATCCAGGCTTTTAATTTTTCCTTCTTTTATGGCCTCACCAACCATTATGGAGACCATAGTTTTCGCTACAGAGAAGAGTGTGGTCAGCGTAGTGTCGCTATAACCGGGAGCAAACTTCTGATAAATGATCGTATCATTCCTGATCACCATAAAAAGGTTTGCCTGCCCATCTTTAAGAAAGGTTGTAAAGGGAACGGATTCATTTTTCCAGTTCAGTACTTTCACCGTATCCAGATCATCTCTGTTTACCGCAGCTTTTACAAAATGAAAAGCACTGTCCGAAGGCTGGATGATGGCTTGCGGAAATATTTTATAGGTATTGGCATCCGGAGACTGATAACGTAAAACCCGCACCAGTTCGGGGCGCCAGGTAAACAGGACAGCAAAAAGGAGAACAATTAATAAAATTACGGCCGCAAGCCAGTATAGAATCCGTTGCATATTATGGGTTTGTAGACCAGAGCCCTGCTTCTTTTACAAAAACTCTTCTGTTTAATTTCAATTGACTAACTACCAGTTCAGCAAGATCTTCGGCCTGCATAACTTTATCGGGATTACCATCAGTAAGCTTCAGGTCTTTTGCCATATCTGTTGCGACAGTACTGGGGGTCAAAGTAGTTACCCTGATATTGTGTTTACGGACTTCCTGCATTAATGATTCTGAAAGACCAATTAAACCAAACTTAGAAGCACTATAAGCACTCGTTACCGCAGCGCCGCGCTGGCCAGCTGTAGAAGAGATATTCACAATATCACCTGTCTGTCTTTCAATCATTTCCGGCAAAACGGCACGGGTTACATAATAAACACCAAATAGGTTGACTTTTACAATTTCTTCCCATCTGGCTGGCTCTAATTCCAGGAATGAACCAAAAGAGCTGATCCCCGCATTGTTAATTAAGATGTCTATAGCACCCAAATCAGATTTTACCTTTGCAACAGCAGTATTTACTGAATCGATAGAAGAGACATCTGCCATAGCAACCGCAACCTGAACATTAAAAGTTTTGAGCTCTTCAGCTACCTGCTGCAAATCAGATTCCGTTCTTGCAATCAGCCCTACATTTACTCCTTCTTGCGCAAGAGCAATCGCCAAAGCACGACCAATTCCTTTACCAGCACCTGTAATCAGTGCACTTTTTCCTTTTAATGATTCCATGAGCTAATTTTATTGAGACACAAAACTAAGAAACTTTGCAAAAATACCCCAATAGCTATTTCATAATTAGATAACTATAGTTTTTATCTATATCAACAACCTGCATCTGTGACAGGAAAAGGCAATCCCTCCAAAAAAAAATCCGGAGCACCTGTGGATAAGATAAAGATCTTATTGATTGACACATAAAAAGTAACAGTGTTGCATTTATAATATATTATACTTATTTTTGATCCATAATAGGATGACATATATCATGTACTCATGAAAAGCCGTATCAGTCATAGCATACTTTCTTTCTTTTTTCTGCTATGCCTTTTTACAGGCCAGCTGATTATTTACGGCCATACGCATCAGGACAATAGCGCCACAGCCTTTCACCATACACAAAAACCAAGACCTGCGAATACGGCACAGGCCAGGTGTTCGATTTGTGACCTCGCCGTTCATTCTGTTATTGCAATTGAACATGCCAACTCCACTTTTATTCTGGACAGTGCTGTCTTTTACTGGCAGGACATTCTTCAGCATTATAAGGGTACTTACCTGGCCCATTCCGATGGGCTCTCCCCTCCTTTAGTTTCTTCCTGATTTTAAAACCCGTTCCGGGTCTGCCACTATATTTTATAGCTGGCCTTTTGATATATATATACCCCATTTGTATAAAATTTATGAAACATAAAATATTATGTACAGGGCTTCTCATGCTCTTGATTTTCTCTTTTTTCAACCATTCAGCCTTTGCGGGAAATATTCCTGTAAGTTCTTTAACAAGCTCTCTGACAGGCGCTGTAACTGACCAGGCAGACAACAAACCGATTCCCGGAGTGACCATCACTATTCCAGATCTAAAGATCGGGACTGTAACAGACGCCAATGGTAAATACGTATTGAAACATATGCCCAAAGGTGCTTACCTGGTACAATTCAGTATTATAGGTTACTCGACAGTGGTACGCACAGTTGACCTTTCAAAAACTAACAGTCTGAATATTAGCATGAAGACCGCCACGATCGAAGCAGGCGAAGTTGTCATTACAGGTGTAAGCAGGGCAACTGAATTAAAAAAGAGCCCTATTCCGATTTTAGCAGTAGGTAAAGTTTATTTAGATCAGCGTGCAGCATCGGGAAACATCATTGATGCGATAGCCAATTTACCCGGGATCAGCGCGCTGACCACTGGCCCCAATGTTTCTAAACCTTTTATTCATGGACTGGGCTATAACCGGGTCGTAACCTTACAGGATGGTATCCGCCAGGAAGGACAACAATGGGGTGATGAACATGGTATAGAAGTAGATCAGAATTCTATTGACCGGATAGAGGTTATTAAAGGTCCGGCCAGCTTATCGTACGGCTCTGACGCCATAGGTGGTGTGGTTAACCTGATTACTGCCCCAGCAGTGCCTGACGGCAAAATCCTGGGGTCACTGCAAGGAACATATGGTACAAACCAGGGACTGGTCAATGGATCATTTAAGCTGTATGGGAACCAGAACGGACTGGTTTGGGGTACCGTTCTTTCAGCGAAACAAGCTAAGGATTACCAGAATCAGCATGATGGCAGGGTCTACAATACCGGCTATCAGGAAAAAGATGCAAGGGTAATGGTAGGCCTGAATAAATCGTGGGGATATACACATGTCAACGCTTCAATTTTTGATGATTTGCAGGAAATACCTGATGGAAGCCGTGATCCGGCAACCCGTCAGTTTACCAAACAGATAACAGACGATGACGCCTTCAGACGTATAGTTTCGCCTTCGGAACTGGATTCTTATGCGATATCACCTTTACACCAGCATGTACAGCTATACCGGATCTATAGCAATAGCAATTTCATTTTGGGCAATGGAAACCTTGTCGTTAATTTAGGGTACCAGTTTAGTCACAGAAGAGAGTATACGCACCCGACCCAGACCAGTATCCCTGGTTTGAACCTTAACCTGACTACCTATACTTACGATGTAAAATATAATTACAACCTGGGAAATGGTTTTGAAACATCGGTAGGATTAAATGGTATGTATCAAAAAAATACGCTGGGCGAAAGTACCGCTTTCCCAATACCAGCCTATCATCAATTTGACATTGGCCCTTTTGTCATCGTCAAAAAGAGCTATGGCAAATTAGACCTTTCGGCAGGTATAAGATATGACAGCCGCTCGTTTAATGGACAGGCTGCTTATATTGATACCACGAAAGCCTTTTATCCGGCAATTTATAATGGTACGGACCCAACTTCTGCTCCGAATGTAGTTTCACAGTTCAGTGCCCTGAAGAAGACATTTTCGGGCCTTTCAGGAAGTCTGGGCGGTACTTATAACTTTTCTGATGAATTCCTGATGAAGGCAAATATCGCAAGAGGGTTCAGAGCGCCAAGTATAGCTGAGCTTTCTGCCAACGGGCCTGATCCGGGTTCTCAGATCTATCATATCGGAAATAATAATTTCAAACCAGAATTCAGTGTTCAGGAAGATATCGGTGCTGTGCTGAATTTACCGCATGTTACAGCAAGTTTAGACCTGTTTAACAATAACATTCAGAACTATATATTCCAGGAGCAGGAATTAAATACGGATGGTTCTCCTGTGGTGACCCAGGGCTACAACACTTTTACCTATGTACAAAGTAAAGCAAGGATCAATGGCGGGGAATTCAGCCTGGATATCCATCCCCTGCCATGGCTGCACTTCGAGAATTCACTCACACTAACTTACGGCAAGAACCTGGGAAATGGCGGCCCGGTACCAGATAGCCTGAAATATCTGCCTTTTATTCCGCCATTGCATACACACAGTGAACTGAGAGGGAATTTTAATAAAGCATTTGGGGGTAGTATCAGAAATTGTTACGCTTTTGCAGGCTTTGATCATTTTAGCGCACAGGATCATTTCTTTGGGGCTTATGGTACAGAAACCTATACAGCTGGCTATAACCTGCTGAGCGCAGGAATAGGCGGAAGCCTGGTTAATAAAACTGGTCAGACTATTGTACAGATTTTCATTGAAGGCAGAAACCTGACCAATGTAAACTATCAGTCCAATGTGAGCAGGCTAAAGTATTTTGATAACCCGAATGTACCAGCAGGTATACAACCCGGTATTTTTAATATGGGACGAAACGTTAGTTTTAAGGTAGTCATTCCTTTTGATCTTTCAGCCCATTAAAATAAAAAAGGGGTGCCTTTTGGGCACCCCTTTATCAAATTTATAAGGTATTAGAAATTTTTACCTTTTATTTTACGTTCACCTTCAGTTAAGTAGATTTTACGTAAACGCATACTTAACGGAGTGATCTCGATGTACTCATCAGCCTGGATATATTCCATTGCCTCTTCCAGAGAGAACTTAATTGCCGGAGCAATACGGTTACTATCATCTGTACCTGATGCACGCATGTTAGTTAAAGCTTTTCCTTTAACAATGTTAACTACTAAGTCGTTATCACGGATGTGCTCACCCATAATCTGACCTTCATAAACATCAACACCCGGATCAACGAAGAAACGACCACGATCCTGTAATTTATCAATTGAATAAGCTGTTGTGCTTCCTTTTTCCATAGAAACCAATACACCATTCAATCTTCCAGGAATAGTACCTTTCCAAGGCTCGTAAGCTTTGAAACGGTGAGCCATAATCGCTTCACCACCTGTAGCAGTTAATACGTTATTTCTTAATCCAATGATACCACGTGCAGGGATTTCAAACTCTAAATGCTGTAAATCTCCTTTTGGTTCCATAATCAGTAACTCACCTTTACGCTGAGTAACCAGTTCAATTACTTTACCAGCAACTTCACCAGGAACATCTACGATTAAAGTTTCAACCGGCTCACATTTCTTACCATCAATTTCTTTGATAATAACCTGTGGCTGTCCTACCTGAATTTCGTATCCTTCGCGACGCATAGTCTCGATCAATACTGATAAATGCAGAATACCTCTTCCGTATACTAAATAAGCATCAGGAGATTCAGTTTCAACAACTTTCAAGGCAAGATTTTTCTCCATCTCTTTGTACAAACGTTCTTTGATACGTTGAGATGTAACAAATTTACCTTCCTTACCAAAGAATGGTGAGTTGTTGATTGTGAACAGCATGTTCATAGTCGGCTCATCAATTTTGATAACTGGTAATTGCTCAGGAGCATCAAAATCAGCAATAGTATCACCAATATCAAATCCATCAATACCTACAACTGCGCAGATATCACCTGAACTTACCTGAGTAGTACGAATTTTACCTAATCCTTCGAAAGTGTATAATTCTTTTACTCTTGATTTTACCATTTTACCATCGCGTTTGATTAAAGTAACCGGCTGGTTTTCTTTAATTGTTCCACGGTGGATACGTCCAACTGCGATACGGCCTACGAAAGATGAATAATCTAACGAAGTGATCTGCATTTGAAGAGTTCCCTCGATTAATTTTGGTGCAGGAATGTTAGCAACAACTGCATCTAATAACGGGAAAATATCTGTAGTTGGTTTAGTATAATCAGTACTCATCCATCCTTGTTTGGATGAACCGTAGATTACAGGGAAATCCAACTGATCTTCTGTAGCTTCAAGGTTAAAGAACAATTCAAAAATCTGCTCATAAACCTCTTCAGGACGACAGTTTTCTTTGTCTACTTTATTTACAACAACAATAGGTTTCAAACCTAAAGCCAAAGCTTTTTGAGTTACGAAACGAGTTTGAGGCATTGCACCTTCAAACGCATCGCATAACAACAATACACCATCAGCCATTTTTAATACACGTTCAACTTCACCACCGAAATCGGCGTGACCAGGTGTATCAATGATATTAATTTTAATATCTTTATACATTACTGAAACGTTTTTGGAAACGATCGTAATACCACGTTCTCTTTCCAGGTCGTTATTGTCAAGTATTAAGTCACCTGTTTGCTCGTTGTCACGAAAAATAGAACAAGTGTGTAAAATCTTATCAACCAATGTAGTTTTACCGTGGTCAACGTGTGCTATAATAGCTATGTTTCTTATTTTTTGCATAAAATGCGCCTAAATTTTGGCGCAAAGATAACGTAAATAATTGATATATCAGCCTATTACCTAGGACTATGTCAATATATTTTGTATTATAAGCCGCTGAAAGACCAAAATTCTTTTCATCTGACGAAAGGATGATTATGTAACAAATGTGTTTAATCCGCAAAGAAAGAAATTGATAACACGTATTTTCACGCAGAAAACTGATATTTAAATATTAATCAAAAATAGCTAAAGCGGGACAGTTTATGACGATGACGGATATGAAGGCGATACTAGTTGGTGCAAGCGGCGCGATAGGCCGGTGCTTACTGCAGGATTTATTAAATGACAGTAATTATAAAGAGGTCCTGATCCTGGTCCGCAGGAAATCAGACATTGAACATCCTAAATTAAAACAACTGGTTATAGATTTTAACCGTCTCAGTGACTATTCGGCAGACCTTAAAGGAGATGCTGTTTTTTGCTGCCTGGGAACCACAAAAAGCCAGACTCCCGATCAGAAAGAATATTTAAAAATAGATTATCAGTACCCTTTAGACATCGCCTGGATGGCTTATACCAATGGCGCACAAAGTTATCACCTGGTATCTGCAATGGGCGCAGATAAAAACTCTTCTTTTTTTTACAACAGAACTAAAGGAGAAGTAGAAAGTGAACTGAAAACTGTCCCTTTTAAAAGTATCCATATTTACCGCCCCTCTTTACTGGACGGCAAAAGAACCCAAAAACGCTTTGGTGAAAGTGTTTTGAACAGCTTAATGCAGCTGATTAATCCCTTACTGATGGGCTCCTGGAAAAAATACAGAAGTATCAAAGTAGAGTCTGTAGCAAAAGTGATGCTGGCCCAGTCACTGAATGACCAGAAAGGCATATTTATACATCCCTCCGATCAGATACAAATGTTGAGTGATGTGCTATAAAAACGTTTTTCTGGCAAAAGCCCAGCATAAAAATGCAGGCAGTGCTTTAGACCAGGTAGCGACATTATGTTTACCCCCTACCATTTCATAGTAAAAGATATCATCCTGTCTTTTATATCCCTTTTTGGTAAGCTCTTTAATCAGATCAATAGTATCATCAATAGAGTCAATGATAAAATTGCGGTTACGGTCGGCCGTTTCATCTTCCGTTCCTGTCATTAACCAGAATTTGAGAGCTGGCTGCCCCTGCGTCTCTCTGACCACCTGATGCATAATCCTGTCTTCATCTGTATAACCATCTTTCAGGTCCTTTTTTCTCCACCAGAAAGAACCTGAAAAGACCCCTATAGTATCGAAAAAGCTATTATTTTTCCAAACGATATCAAAAGCAGTCAGCCCTCCCAAAGAACATCCGGCAAATGCACGTTTACCCAGAAATGGCATTCCACTTTCTTTTTCAATAAAAGGCATCAGCTCTAAAGTGATGAATTTAGCATAGTTATCAGCCCTGCTGCCTCTTCCTGCAAAATCGGGGACACCAGCAACCCCATATTCTAAAAGCCGGTCTGCCGATGCTTTAATTGCTACAACAACAACTGGTTCAATTTTCTGGTCTTCATATAGATTATCCAGTGTCTCTTTCAGATTTAATCCGGCAGCATCCTGTCCGTCGTTTAACAGCAACAGATTCAGCTTTTCATTACCCAACAATCCTGAAGGATAAAAAATATCTATTTCCACTACCCGCTGTAAATGAACGGATTCTAATTGAAGGCTGACAGGGCTTACCCCAGGTATTGACACGGTACTATACATAATTCGAACGAATTCCCTTTCTCACAAATTCCCTGCAAATTTAACAATCTCTGTAATAATATGAGTTATTTTTTGACAGCGAACTATATTTAAGGGTATCCGGTTGATCTTTTCAAACCGAATCCTATACAGTTTTAATTAATTGTTCTTCCATAAGAATAAATCGGCAAAACCTTTTGCGGTCTAGTGGGGTTTAGCTATATTCAATACATAAAAGGGGAATCCGTGAAAGAAGAATATAAAAAATGGTACAGTCCTAATTTAAGCGGCGAGATAGAACTTCTGATTTACGGGCACAGCGGACACCCTGTATTTCTTTTCCCTACCAGTAAGGGGCGTTATTATGAAACCAAAGACTTTGGTCTGATCACCTCAGTACAACACCTGATTGAGGATGGAAAAGTTAAAATATACTGCCCCGACAGCATTGATGCACTGAGCTGGTATAATAAATCCATAGCTCCTGCGGACCGGGCGAAAAATCACAACTGGTATGATAAAATGCTGGTTGAAGAGCTTTTTCCTCTGGCAACCCATGAAACAGGATACGAAAAAGTGGTAACTGCCGGCTGCAGCTTTGGCGGTTATCATGCCGCAAATTTCGCTTTCAAACATCCTGCACTGGTCAGTCATCTTTTTAGCATGAGCGGTACTTTTGATATCAGCCCGCAAGCGGACGGCTTTTATAACAATGATATTTACTATAATAACCCTGTCGATTTCCTGCCCGGAGATCAGGACCCGGATTTATGGAAAATATCCATTATACTAGGTACTGGTGACAGAGATATTTGCAGATCATTTAATGAGAGGCTATCTGGTATCCTTTATCAAAAAAACATAGCGCACTGGCTGGATATCAGGCCCGGTGCAGACCATGACTGGCCGGTATGGCGCCAGCAATTTCCAGAATACTTATCAAAAATATAAATCATATCAGCTTCATCACCTCTAATTAAAAAAAAATTCTATGAAGAAAATAGGCATTTTATTCGGACAGGAGCGTTCATTTCCTGAAGCCTTCGTGAAACGTGTAAATGAATTAGGAGGAAAAGACTTCAAAGCAGAATACGTAAATATCAGTAAAATATACCAGGCAGAACCATTGGATTATGCGGTAATTATTGACCGCATTTCTCAGGATGTACCATTCTACAGGGCAGCGCTGAAAAACGCAGCAATTACTGGAACTGCGGTGATTAACAACCCTTTCTGGTGGAGCGCTGATGAGAAGTTTTTTAATAATGCACTGGCTGTTAAACTGGGAATACCAGTACCTAAAACGGCCCTGATCCCTTCTCATGCAAGGCCTGATGATACGACAGAAAATTCTTTCAGCAATCTGGCTTTCCCTTTTGACTGGGAGCATATTTTTGAATATACGGGCTTCCCGGCCTACATGAAACCTTTTGACGGGGGTGGCTGGAAAGAGGTTTATAAATTGAATACTAAAGAGGAGTTTTTTGATAAACATAGCCAGACACATCAGCATGTGATGATGCTGCAGGAAGAAATCGAGTTTGATGAGTATTTCAGATGTTATTGTATAGGTGGAAAATATGTACGCATTATGCAATACGAACCCCGCAACCCCTTCCATTTGAGATATGCTGTGGATCAAAAAGTCTCCAGTGAAGAGCTGCTTCAAACGATACATGACTATGTCATTAAACTGAACCAGTATTTAGGTTATGATTTTAATACGGTAGAATTTGCTGTTCGTGATGGTATTCCCTATGCAATTGACTTTTGCAACCCCGCACCCGATGCTGAGGTATCCAGTGTAGGACAGGAAAATTTTGACTGGGTAGTCGATACCTCAGCTAAATATGCAATAGAAAGGGCAAAAGCACAGATCAACGGACAGGACAATTTAACCTGGGGCGAATATGTAAAATCGGCAATTGCCGGAAAACCATTATCAGCCAAAGGTACGCCGGCAAAAACAGTTGAGGTTAAAGCTAAAACAGCTCAGCCTAAAACTGTTCAAGCCAAAACTGACACGACTGCAAAACCTAAAACAGCTGCTAAAAATACAACACCCGATAAAAAGGCAAAACCCGCAGCAGCTGGTAAAACTGCTGCAAAGAAAAAATAAACTCGATAAGGAGGTTTCAAGATGATGAATGAATTTACGCTCGGTGTAGAAGAAGAGTACATGGTCATTGACCCGGTTACCCGTGAACTGACTTCACATGATCAAAAGATAGTGGAGGCTGCGCAGAAAATCCATAAAGACCAGGTAAAAGCAGAGATGCACCAGGCCGTTGTGGAAGTAGGTACTGGTATTTGTAAAAATACGGAACAGGCCAGGAAAGAAATCTCGCAACTGCGCCATACGGTTTCAACATTAGCCGGTGAACAGGGCTTACGCATTGGCGCTTCAGGAACCCACCCTTTTTCTCACTGGGAAAAACAGTTGATTACTGAACATCCAAGATATAGTGAGATCGTAAATGAACTGCAGGAAGCTGCACGTTCTAACCTGATTTTTGGACTGCATGTGCATGTAGGTTTCCAATCGCGCGAGCTGGCTATTCATATTGCTAACCAGGTGCGCTATTTTTTACCGCACGTTTTCGCTTTATCGACCAACTCTCCTTTTTGGGAAGGAAGAAATACAGGTTATAAATCCTATAGAACTAAAATCTTTGATAAGTTTCCAAGAACCGGTATTCCGGACGTATTCAATAGTATAGAAGACTATGATAATTACGTTAAATTATTGATTAAGACCAATAGCATTGATAATGCAAAAAAAATCTGGTGGGATATCCGTGTCCATCCTTTCTTTGAAACCATCGAGTTCAGAATTTGTGATTGCCCGATGCTGATTGATGAAACTATGGCTTTTGTAGCCTTGTTCCAGGCTCTTTGCGCTAAATTATATAAACTTCGATTGCAGAATATGAGTTTTATCAATTATTCAAGGGCACTGATCAATGAAAATAAATGGCGGGCAGCACGTTATGGTATCGACGGGAACCTGATTGATTTTGGTAAGGAGATGGAAATTAACTGCCGTAACCTTGTCCTTGAATTACTAGATTTTGTGGATGATGTAGTGGATGAATTAGGATGCAGAGAGGATCTGAATTATATCCACAAGATTCTGGAAAATGGTACCGGAGCAGACCGTCAGCTGGCTGTTTACTCACAAACCGGCAGTTTTGAATCGGTTGTGGATTATATTACTTCACAAACCTTAATTGGGGCACACGCATGACAGGACAAATAAAAGAAATAAAGGTTGCCGTAATAGACATGAATAAAGGGGTGCCTAATCAGGGACTGAGAGGTATTCTTGATATTGTGGCTACTTACAAAAAAGAACATGCGCTGGATTTGTCCTGTAAAGTATTTGATCTGCGGGTAAAGAATGAAATACCAGGAACTGAATATGATATTTATATTTCAAGCGGAGGTCCCGGCAGCCCTTATGAAGGGGAAGGCCAGGCCTGGGAAAACTCATTTTTTGATCTTCTGGATAACCTTGAAGCTTATAATCAAACACACGATCTTAAAAAATACGTCTTCCTGATCTGCCATTCATTCCAGATGGCCTGCCGTAAATATGGCCTGGGCATGGTGACTGAAAGGAAATCCAATGCCTTTGGAATTTTCCCGGTAACGCTAACTGAGCAGGGTGAAAATGATATCATTTATGCCGGCCTGAATAACCCTTTTTATGCAATTGATAGCAGAGACTGGCAGGTGGTAGATGCGGAGGATGAAACTTTCAGCGAAACCGGAGCAGAGATTCTGGCACTTGAAAAAGAACGTCCTCATGTTGACCTGGAACGCTGTATTATGTCAATTCGTTTTTCGAAAGAGTTTGTAGGTACACAATTCCATCCCGAAGCAGACCCTGAGGGCATGAGACTCTATCTTTTGGAAGAGGAAAAGAAAAATAAAATTATTGAGGACCATGGAGAGGAAAAGTATCTTGACATGCTGGAAAGCCTGGATCATCCGGAAAGAATCCTGCTGACCCAGCAATCAATCCTTCCTAATTTTTTAACTGAAGCTATTCAATCGCTAAAAGAAGCCTGATATGATCCATACTTACAGGGAATATTTTAACCGGAATTTTACAAGAGATAAGTATGTGAGTTTTTTACAGATGCTGGGCAAAGACTATCCGCCAGTATCGATAAGATTCGCTGAAACACCAATCTTTATTCCTGAAGATTTAAAGAATCAACTGATCGAAGCGGGTGAAGAGATCATCAAATTAATCAAACAACCTGATTTCAAAACGCTTACAGAACAGTCCATTCCTAAAGAATGGACTGTTCCTAATGAAAATGACCATCCTCATTTTCTAGCTTTTGACTTTGGTATATCCAAAGATGAAAAGGGACGGCTGGTACCAAGACTCATAGAAATGCAGGGATTTCCTTCACTTTTCGGTTTCCAGCTTCATCTGGCCGACACCTATAAAGAAGTATTTGAGCTGAATAACCTGGCAGATTTCAGTCCGTTTTTTAATGGCATAGATCAGCAGGAGTATATCGCTTTATTAAAAAAGGTAATCCTGGGGCCATATGCCCCCGAAGAGGTTGCATTAATGGATATTGATGCCCCAAATCAAAAAACTGCGATTGATTTTTTTGTGACAGCAAAACATCTGGGTATCCGGATTCTAAGCCTGACAGATATTTTCAAAGAAAATGGCCAGCTATTTTACAAGGAACAGGGAAAGAAAATACGGTTAAGAAGGATTTATAACCGCTTGATTTTCGACGAGGTCAGCACACAGCAAGACTTATTCAAGATCAGTTTTGACCCCCGTGAACCTGTCGATGTCGAATGGATAACACATCCTAACTGGTTCTACAGAATCAGTAAGTATACGATGCCATTTCTGAAGAATGAATTTGTACCAGAAACCCGGTTTCTGAATACCATAGCATCAATTCCTGCTGATCTGGAGAATTACGTACTTAAACCTTTGTTTTCATTTGCAGGAATGGGTGTAATTATAGATGTGACTCAAACGGATATCGAAGAGATAGCTGATCCCGAAAACTGGATATTACAGCGAAAAGTAAATTACGAGCCCGTTGTAAAATCGCCGGATGGCTATGTAAAAGCAGAGATCAGGCTTTTATATATCTGGCCTGACGGTGAAGAACCGCAATTATGTATTAACCTGGCACGGTTAAGCAGGGGAAAAATGATCGGAGTACGCTATAATGCTGATTTTGATTGGGTTGGAGGCACCGTAGGCCTGATGGCACAAGAAATTGACAATTAACAGACTCCATGAGAAAATGAATTAATTATAATTGTATTATGGATATTCAAGCTATTTTAGTAGGCCTTTTATTTGTTGCTGCCCTGTTTTATATCGGACGGCTCATTTATCGTGCTGTATCCCCAAAAAGTGGCGGATGCGGATCTAATTGCAAATGTGGTGTAGATTTCTCTAATATTGAAACTAAGAATAAATAGTTTTCATCTATATCAATATGTTCGAACAGCTTAAAGAGTACTTACAGAAAAGAATTACAGTAACTGATGAGCAGTTTGAACTGATTTCAAGAGATATTAAAGTTAAAGTTTTTGAGAAAAACCAGGTGCTTGTTGCTCCTGGAGATATCAATTCCAAGGGTTATTTTGTAACCGAAGGATTAATCCGCTGTTATTCTGTAGACAGTAAAGCAAAGGTTAATATCATTCAGTTCGCTCCCGAGAACTGGTGGATGTCTGAAAGGAACAGTCTTTTCAACGAACCTTCTGATTTCTATATTGATGCTGTAGAACGAACTACGGTATTGCAGATTCCGAAAAACTATTTCGACGATGCCGCAAAAAATATCCCTTGTTTCGCTGACCTGAATTATACGATGCTTAACAACTCGATCCGCTTTATGCAAAGAAGGATCAATATGTTATTAAGTGCTACCGCTGAGGAAAGATACCTTGATTTTATCAAATTATACCCAAACCTTACACTGAGGGTTCCACAATGGATGATTGCCTCTTATCTGGGCATTACTCCAGAGTCCTTAAGCCGCGTACGTAAAGACCTGGCACACAAACATTTTAAAGTTTAACATTTCTTATCATACATCAACACCCACGCCTAACAATAGCTTTAATTTTGTGTTATACTAAAAAACCAATATTAAAAACAAAGATTATGGCAACTACTAAATGGGTATTAGATCCAACACACAGTGAACTTCAATTCAAAGTAAAACATTTAATGATCTCTACTGTAACAGGTAGCTTCAATGAATTTTCTGCAGAATTAGCGACTGATAACGATGACTTCGAAAATTCAACTGTTTCATTTAAAGCAGGCGTAGATTCTATCGATACGGGTAATAAAGACAGAGACGGTCACTTGAAAAGCGGTGATTTCTTTAATGCTGCTGAATTTCCATCAGTTTCATTTGTATCTACTTCATTCACTAAAGATGGTGATGATTACAAATTAGCAGGAAACCTGACTATTAAAGACGTAACTAAACCAGTAACACTTGATGTTGAATTTGGTGGTACCGCACAAGATCCATGGGGTAATACTAAAGCAGGTTTTACAATCAAAGGAAAAATAAACAGAACTGATTTTGGCCTTACTTACAATGCAGCACTGGAAACTGGTGGTGTAATGTTAGGTGAAGAAGTTCGCGTATTAGGTGAATTGCAATTTGCAAAACAAGCTTAATAAGCAACATTAATTATAAAATTTTTATGGGAACCAATGTAAAATCCGTTTCGGCTGTTTTAGATGCACCGTCACCGCATATGGTGGGGGATGGCTTTAAAGTAAGTAATTTTTTCCCAGGAGGTTACCAGATTAAAATGAGCCCCTTCTTTTTGCTCGATTTTAATGACAAAACAGAGCTGTTGCCAACTAATCAATTACGCGGTGTTGGTGTACATCCGCACCGTGGTTTTGAAACAGTAACCATTGCTTATCATGGAGCTATTGCGCATCACGATAGTTCCGGGAACAGCGGGATAATTTATGCCGGTGACGTTCAGTGGATGACTGCTGCAAGTGGTATTCTGCATAAAGAGTATTTTGAAAAGGAATTTAGCCAGCAGGGCGGCCTGTTTCAGATGGTGCAATTATGGGTAAACCTGCCGGCAAAAGATAAAATGAGTAAGCCTAAATATCAGGCTATTCAAAATGATACTATTGAAAAATATGTACTGCCTGAAAATGCAGGGGTAATAGAAATCATTGCAGGCGAATATAATGGGTCTAAAGGTACAGCAAGTACATTTACGCTTTTAAATGTATATAATGCACGCTTAAATGCCGATGGTGAAGCTGTATTTAATTTTCCTGCCGGTTTTAATAGCGGGATATTGATTGTTGAAGGCAGCGTTGTCATCAATGGAGAAAAAGCAATTGGAAATCAGTTTGTCTATTTCAAAAATGATGGAGAAGAAATCCACGTTAAAGCTTCTGAAAACAGTATTATTTTAGTCTTGAGCGGTGAACCTATTAACGAACCCGTTGCACAATATGGTCCGTTCTTAATGAATAACCAGGCAGAGATAAAATTAGCCATCAACGATTATAATGAAGGTAAATTTGGCTACCTCGAGGATTAATATCAAAGCCGATTATAAATAATAAAGCCGCTGAATCAAATGATTCAGCGGCTTTATTATTTGATTACTTTTTAACCGGTTTAGAATGATCAGTCTGCAAACTATCAATCAATGTGGTAGAATCTTTACTGTCTTTTTGCTGCACCGGCTGTGAAGCTTTAATGTTTGTATCTATTTTTATTGAATCGGGAACCTTTTCACTTCCTTTATCTCCCAGAGTACAGGATGAAAAAGAAACAGCTGTTACACCCGCTATCAATAAACATTTGAATGAATTTTTCATAATCAAGGTTTT
The DNA here is from genome assembly GCF_014200605.1 of Pedobacter cryoconitis. GTDB lineage: Bacteria > Bacteroidota > Bacteroidia > Sphingobacteriales > Sphingobacteriaceae > Pedobacter > Pedobacter cryoconitis_B. Next base: position 484,712 of record NZ_JACHCE010000003.1, read on the forward strand.
CTTTTCTTAAAAACCCATCCTAACGCTAATTGTTTTTATTTTTCAATCAAACAAACTGCGTAAGCTACTACTCCCTCTTCCCTTCCAATAAAACCCATTGTCTCATTTGTAGTTGCTTTAATCGAAATATCCTCTACAGACATTCCTGTTGCAGCGGCTATATTTTCCTGCATCTGTGGAATATGAGGATTGATTTTAGGAGCTTCAAGGCATAACATGGCATCAATATTTCCAATTGTCCAACCCTTTTCTGCAATCAGTTTTACCGTTTCCTTTAAAAGGATAATACTGCTGATTCCTTTCCACTGCGGATCTGTATTTTTAAAATGGAAGCCGATATCGCGCAGGTTCGCAGCCCCTAATAAAGCATCACAAATTGCATGTAACAAAACATCTGCATCCGAATGTCCGAATGCACCCTGATGGTGTTCAAGATTTACTCCTCCAACCACAAATGGATGACCACCCTTTAACTGGTGCACGTCAAAACCAAATCCTACTTTAATCTTCATTTCTAATTATATATTATTTACTGGTATTCCCGATTATTTACTGGTTTCTCCAAAATTGAACAACAAGGTAAACCTTAAGGTATTAGCCAACGGGCTTTTACGGGCAGTAGCTGCCAGATAAGATACATCCAGGTTAAAATTCTCATATTTAAAACCTGTACCCAATGTAAAATATCTCCGGTCTCCCTTTTGCGGGTTTTCGTAAAAATACCCCGCTCTTAAAGCGAATTTCCGGTTATACCAATACTCCAGCCCCGAAGCTATATTGATTTCCCTCATCTCTTCGCTGAACCCTCCCGGCGCATCACTGAATGAACCGAATATACCAGAAGGAACTGAACGGTCAGGATCTCTTCCGGATTGTATAGTCCCATCCTGATTATAGATAGGCTGCGTAGGTACTAAAAGTTTATTAAAATCAAGGGCAATGGTTATTTCATTATAATCGTCCAGGATGAAAGTTGACGCACCCCCGATTTTCAGGTTGGTAGGCAGGAAATAACTCTGTCCCCCATCCATATAATTCATCTTTGTGCCGATATTGGAAATATTTGCACCCGCAGATACAATCGCATCATAGCCAAACAAAACTGTAGGCTTTTTAAAATAGGCAGAAACGTCCATTGCAAATGATTTCCCTGCTTTTGACTGCTGGCCTACTGAAAACTGACCGGCAGCGAGATTGGAATAAATATACCTTGCTGAGGTTCCTAAAGAGAAAGAGTCTCCAAACCGGCGCGCAAAGGTTGCATCAATAGCAAATTCATTTGGATTATAAGTACCCAGGTCCTGCTGATTGACATCTGTCATCTGAATTTTCCCCAAAGAGAAATACCGAAGCGAAGCTCCTAAAGTTGTTCTGTCATCGACTTTATAAAATCCACTCAGATATCCCAGATTAATATCGGACACTATACTCCTTAACCAGGGACTATAAGAAGCTGAGAAGCCATATTTTTGTTCCAGAAAGGCAATTTTTGAAGGGTTTATACTGTTTGAGTTTGCATCCGGTGCGATTGCCACACCAGCCTCTCCCATTCCGCCCACTCTGGCATCCGGTGTAATTAATAAGAATGGAACCGCAGTTTTCAGACTATTCAGCCTGCTGCCATTCGTTTGTGTTTCAGGGACCTGCGCATACAGGGAGAAACTTGTCACAGAAAAAAAGAAGCAAATCAATAGAAGTTTTGAAGAGCGCTTAAGATTTATTATCCTCATTTAATCGATTTTCTGTTTTCAGGTTCATAGATAGGTGCGAATCAGTACTGACTCTCTTCCTCAAATATAATTTAATTAAGCAATTTATTTAAATTAAGACTTAAGATTTAGGGTTGTAAATAATCTAAGATGTTAATCTGATATGATATTATTCAATTATTTTGTTGCTTAGATCTTTTTTTGTGTAATTTTAACAGTTAGAATAGCTCAAAACGCAATTATGGAAAAAACATACCTATATTCATTTGCTTTTTTATTGTCTGTTTCCTCATTGATTTCGTGCACATCGAAAAAAAGTGCAACCTCCGAAAAAACAGGATTAGCATACAATAGACCAGAAAACGGAGGGTTTCAGGTAAATAACAAATTCAAACGCGGACCTGGTCCTGGTTTGGTTGAGATTGAGGGTGGTGTATTTGTGATGAGCGGAAGCGCGACCGATGTTCCGGGACAGGAACTTAAAGATTATAACCACAAAAGAGAAACCACAGTGTCTTCATTTTACATGGATGAAACCGAAGTTTCCAATACAAACTGGTTAGAATATCTGAACTGGATCAGAAAAACCGATCCTACAAATTACGAATATTATTACGATGAGTTACCTGATACGCTGGTTTGGCGCAGGCCTCTTTCTTATAACGAACCTTACGTTGACAACTATTTAAGACATCCTGCTTATCAGGATTATCCTGTTGTAGGTGTAAGCTGGGAACAGGCACAAAGATACTGTGTATGGAGAACCAACATCGTGAATGAGTCTCTTTTAAGAGAGCAGAACTATATGACCAGCTACAAAGATCTGAATGGCACTGGTAATAAAAAAGGAAATGCTGCAGCTACTGCCGCTAAGCCAACCGGACCATTTAATACTGATCTTTATTTAAATGGTCAGTATGATGATAAAGGAACTAAAGCCATGAAAGATTTTAGCCCCGCTGCAACAGCTGCAAATGCGAGTGGTAAAGGTGCTAAAGGTGGTGCAACAAGAAATGTAAGGTTAGAGGACGGTATCGTAAAACAACCTTACCGCCTGCCAACTGAAGCTGAATGGGAATATGCAGCTCTGGGTCTGATCGGAAATACAAACTACGAGAATATTTCTAATAATAAAATCTATCCATGGGATGGTTTAGGTATCAGTTCTGCAAAAAATAAAACACGTGGTTTAATCCTGGCCAACTTTAAAAGAACTAAAGGAGATTATATGGGTGTTGGCGGAACATTGAATGATAAAGGAAGTATTACTGTTCCTGTTCGTTCTTATGTTCCTAACGATTTCGGTTTATATAACATGGCTGGAAACGTGAATGAGTGGGTAGCTGATGTTTACCGCTCTAATACATTTGCTGATGCGGATGCTTTAAATCCATATAGAGGAAATTACTATCAGAATAAAAAAGTGGCAGATCCGCTGACTGGCAGACTGGAAAAGGATGCTTATAACAGACCGATTATGACTGCTGCTGTTTCTGGCAAAAAACAAACCTGGGCAGAAAAACAGGCTGCAGCAGCTAAAGCGGATACGTTAAAAAATTCATACGCTGACCAAAGAGGTTTCCGCGATGAGGAAAACAAATTATATGGCGAAATTACCCTGGTTAATAACAAATCCAGAGTTTATAAAGGTGGTTCATGGGATGATCAGGCTTTATGGTTAAACCCGGCTACCAGACGTTTCTTACAACAGGATGAGTCTACTGCCGATATCGGTTTCCGCTGCGCAATGACTATGCTTGGTGCTTCTGAGATCCATTCAGTTGGTAAACCTCAGTTTAAGCCTAAACAACAAAAACCATTCAATGCTAAAAAGAAATAATAATTAGCTTAAGATTATAAAAAAAGAGGAGCCAAATGGCTCCTCTTTTTTTATGGAATATTTTGTCACCCCGTATCAGGTCCTTAGTATTTCCCTATCAAAACAACAGGTTAATGGGTTAAAACATAACTGACTAAATTTGCGCCCATTTTAAGCGCGCTGGTTCTTTTTTCGGCACTATCACCAGGATAAGTACCAAAGTCTTCCCAGCCGTTCCCTAAATCACTTTCATAGGAATAATAACAAACTACTCTTCCCTCCCAGATCAGTCCAAATCCCTGTGCACGTTTTCCATCATGCTCATGTATTTTCGGTAATCCGTTTACCAGTTTAAATTTTTGGCTGTAAACAGGATGGCTGACCGGCAATTCGACAAATGATAACTCAGGAAACACCTTTTTCATTTGTACCCTTACATACTTATCAAGGCCATAATTATCATCTATATGCAGAAAGCCCCCGCCCGTTAAATAGCGGCGAAGATTCTGCGCCTCCTGTGCACTGAAAACAACGTTTCCATGCCCGGTCATATAAATAAAAGGATAATTAAAGAGTTCGGGGCTCCCGGCTTCAGCGATCGCTTCTTCCGGAGCAAAATTTGTATGGAGGTTCTGATTACAAAAGGCTATCAGATTAATTAAAGCTGTCCTGTTGCCATACCAATCCCCGCCTCCGTTATATTTAAGTCTTGCCAATTGATAAGCTGGCGTATGAAAACCGCTTGTCAATAAAACCAGTAAAGGAAAAAGGATTAATAATTTAAATTTCATCTGTTTAAGTAATTCACCTCAAAACATGCAGCCAAAGCAGCAGTTTCTGTCCTGAGACGTGTATTACCTAAAGTTAATGGTTTAAAGTCATTTTGCAAGGCCAGTTCAATTTCATTTGGGCTAAAGTCTCCTTCCGGACCAATCAGGATCAGGTAACTCTGTCCCGGTTTGGAAACCTGGCTGATAAACCCACGGGTTTCACCATCAACGCAATGAGCTATCATTTTATAATCAGCAGTTGTTTTACCGATAAACTCTTTGAAGCTGACAGCAGCATTCAATACCGGATGATAGGCCTGTAAAGATTGTTTGACCGCAGAAGTTATCACTTTATTCAAGCGCTCATCTTTTACAATCTTACGTTCTGAACGGTCACAGATCAGCGGGGTGATGGTATCAATTCCGATCTCTGTGGCTTTTTCCAGAAACCATTCCAGCCTGTCTATATTTTTAGTGGGTGCCACTGCAATATGAAGACTATGGTTTCTTTTTTGATATTCCCTGGTGGTTTTGAGCACATTCAGGGTTACATTTCTTTTAGACTCAGCAACGATCTCTGCTTCATATAAACCGCCATGCCCATCAATCAGATGAACAATATCACCAATCACCAGGCGCAGTACTTTCATACAGTGCCGGCTCTCTTCCTCATTTAAAATATAAGTATCAGCAGTAATATCTGGCGTATAAAAAACGTGCATCCTGTAAAATTTTAATGGTTATCTACCATATCATCGTCATTGATTACCAATTCCAATTTGATGGTTTCTATATTCTGCTCTGTTTTTTTAAGGATGGTAAATAAATACCCATAACATTCTTCACTATCCCCTACATCAGGAATTTTCCCAAAAGCATGAGATACCAGACCACCAACAGTATCAAAGTCAAGATCCTCAGGCAGGTCATGCGGAAGGTGTTCATTCACGTCATAAACCGTTGCATAAGCATTGATCACAAACTCTGTGTCAGATATTTTCTCTACTGTAGGTTTCTCTTCATCATACTCATCCTGGATCTCCCCTACAATCTCCTCTACGATATCTTCGAGGGTCACCATACCGGCAGTACCTCCAAATTCATCAATTACAATAGCAATCTGGATACGTTTCTGCTGCAGCTCGCTTAACAGATCATTAATCTTTTTCGTCTCAGGAACAAAATAAGGCTTTCTGATAATATCTTTTAATGACCACTCTTTATTTCCTGCCAGTAAAGGCAAAACATCTTTGGCGTGAACGATACCAATGATCTTATCAATGATATCATCATATACCGGCATTCTAGAATAACCCTCTGCAATAATCAGCTCAACCACCTCTTCTTTAGGCGTAGACAGTTCTATACCAGAAATCTTGGTTCTTGGTACCATAATATTTTTTACCACACGTTCATTGAAATCAAAAACGTTGCGGATGAGTTCGTGCTCGTTATTATCCAGAGCACCACTCTCTCTTCCCTGGTCTAACAGGTAATAAAGTTCTTCTGTACTGTGTACTGCTTCATGGCCGCCAGCTGTTGAAATGCCAAACCCTTTTAAGATAAAAGTGGCAAATCCATTCAGTAACCAGATAAATGGTCTGAAAACTACATAGAAAACCTGTAACGGAACAGAGATAAAAAGTGTAGTGGCAACGGGGCGTTGAATTGCGATTGATTTTGGGGCAAGCTCTCCGAATACGATATGCATAATCGTAATAAAACTAAATGCGATAATTGGAGAAGCTGTTTTAGAGAAAGAATCAATGAATTCCGGGGACTGGTTTAATGAGGTTAATAAATTGTGTAACAGATGTTCCATTACTGATTCTCCAACCCAGCCTAATCCCAGTGATGCTAATGTAATACCCAGCTGCGTGGCAGCCAGGTATCCATCAAGATGTTGTGTAATATATTTAGCAATATTAGCTACTCTATTACCAGATTTAGCCTTAATTTCTATTTGCGACGCTCTGACTTTAACGATTGCAAACTCAGCTGCAACGAAAAAGCCGTTTAAGACGACTAAGAAAAAGGTTAAGAATATTTGAAAGCCCATTAAGAGTTGTTTCTAAATGTACTATTATAAAGTTCGATACTTTCTTCAATTACTTTATAAGCATAAGTTACGCCCATCAGTTTTTCGATAGTTACGTTCTTTTCTTCTAAAGCTTTATAATCCTGGAAGAATCTTACGATTTCTTTCATCTGGTGCGGTGGCAATTCTGAGATGTCATTGATATAGTTTACTGACATGTCGTTTTTTGCAACAGCAATGATTTTATCATCCTGCTCACCATTGTCAACCATATGCATTACACCAATAACTTTTGCCTCAACAATAGATAATGGATAAACATCAACAGAACATAAAACAAGAATATCTAACGGATCATTATCATCACAGTAAGTCTGAGGGATGAAACCATAGTTTGCAGGATACATTACAGAAGAAAACAGGACACGATCCAATTTAATTAAATGAGAGTCTTTATCTATTTCGTATTTAGCTTTTGATCCTTTAGGAATTTCAATAATAGCATTTACCGATTCTGGTAAATTAGCACCTGGAGAAACACTGTGCCAGGGATGTTTTGTGTCTATTTGCATTTTTTTTTAATGTTGTTATTTATTCTCTTCGTTTGTATGTACCCTCTTTTTCAAAAAAGTATAGAGCAGAGGGATAGTAGTTATAACCATAAAACCCACAATAATATAAAGCAGGTAATCGCTGATCTCTTTTTCAAATTTCCTGCCAAGAAAATAGCCCAGCAAAGTTAAAGATGTTATCCATAAAAAAGCACCACAAATATTATATAGTGCAAACTTCTTAAAATCAAGTCTGACTACTCCGGCAATAATTGGTGCAAATGTTCTTACGATAGGTACAAACCTGCCCATAATTAAAGCAAAAGCACCCTGTTTATGATAGTAAGCTTCAGCGGCTTTAAGATAGCGCTTTTTAAAGAAAAGAGTGTCTTTACGGTCATATAAAACCGGACCCGTCTTTTTTCCGAACCAATACCCTGTAAAATTACCCGAAACTGCTGCAGCGATTAAACCGAAAATAAGCACGTAGATATTCACGTCAAGTTTACCCGTCGCCACAAACATCCCGGCTAAAAACAGTAAGTAATCACCAGGTAAGAAAAATCCAAAAAATAATCCTGTCTCAGCAAAAATTACGAATATCAGGACATAAAAACCACCTTCTTTAAGTAATTTCTCAGGATCAATAAAGTGATGTACGGAGGTCCAGAAATCGTGCATAGTTCAAGTAATCGTAAAATTACAAATAATTTCCTGAGAAATGCCTATATCAGATTTAATATTATAGTTGGATAAACTCCTAAGAATATCGTGATGATTACAGATAAAACTAAAACAACTTTATATTGAACTGGTGTTTCTAAGACGATGTCAGAACCTTCTTTAAAGTACATGGCCACAATTACCCTCAGGTAGTAGTAAAAGCCTACAAGCGCGTTTAAAATTGCAAATGCAACCAGATAAACCTGGTATTGACTCATTACGTTTAAGAACATCAGGTATTTTCCTATAAAACCAGCCGTAAGCGGAATCCCTGCCAGAGAAAGCATCGCAATAGTCAGCGCAAGCGCCACTAAAGGATTACGTTTTCCCAGTCCATTGAAACTTTCGAAAGTATCATGCCCTGTTTTCTGTTTAACCAGGATCAATACTGCAAAAGCAATAATGCTGGCAAAAGTATAGGCTGCTGCGTAAACCATTACATTGTTAGCCGAATTAGCAGTCAGTGTAACTAAAGAGAACAACAGGTAACCTGCATGAGAGATACTTGAATAAGCAAGCATTCTTTTGAAGTTCTTTTGGAAAAGGGCTGTAACGTTACCGATAAACAGGGTAATACATACAATTGCCATCAGTGGTGGCATCCAGAAATCATGAAGCGGAGCGAAAGTACCAGCGAAAAGACGCAGGAAAGCTGCAAAACCAGCAGTTTTAACCACTGTAGACATGAATGCTGTAATTAAAGAAGGTGCGCCTTCATATACATCCGGAGTCCAGAAGTGGAAAGGTGCAGCACCAATTTTAAAACATAAACCAACCATAATCAAAATCACCCCAGGATAAAACAAAGGAGATACTGCCTGGTAATTTCCAACCAGGTACTGATTGATGGCATGTAAACTGAATGAACCCGTCGCGCCATAAACTAAAGTGATCCCGAATAAAAGGAAACCTGTAGAAAAGGCACCCATCAGGAAGTATTTTAAAGAAGCTTCATTAGAAGCAAAATTGCTCTTTCTAATACCTGCAAGAATATACAGGGCAACAGACATAATCTCTATTCCAATAAATAACATGGACATATTGGTATAAGAAACCATGATGACAATACCTGCAAGAGCAAATAAGATCAAAGTATAATACTCAGCCACATTTTCACTGTCTTTAGCGAAGTAATTTTGTGTCAGTAAAAAGATAAAAATAGTACCCAGGATAGTAAGAGACGAAAAGGCTAATGCATAATTATCCATTTCCATCATTCCATAATACACTGTATTAGAATTCCAGGCTGTAACTGCAAAGGTCAGAGAGATCAGTAACCCCACAAGAGTTAGTGGTAACAAAGCTTTTTTCGCTTTGAATAAACCTGCATAAAGCACCGCTAAAGCTGTAACAACAATTGTTATAATGATATTCATTTCCTTATTTTACCGATGTTAATTTTTGATTTACCTGTTCTAATAATTGTTGTACCGAAGCTTCTGACAAATGCAGAATTGGCTTAGGATATACTCCCAATACGATAATCAACGCACAAATTATAAATAACACAATTTGTTCTGTTCCTTTAATGTCTGCAAATCCAAGCGTAAGGTCATTTGTTTTCCCTAACATGATATTCTGGTAAAGACGGAACATATATACCGCACCAAAAATAACTGTCAGACCAGCAAATACAACCGCCCAGATATTGTACTGATAAATACCAATCAGCAATAGAAACTCTCCGATGAAACCGTTAGTTCCTGGTAAAGCTACTGTTCCCAGTATAATAATCAGAAATGCAATTGCCAGTTTTGGCGCCGATTTAGCAATACCACCCAATTCAGCGATAGTATTTGTTTTCACCCTGGAGAAGATAATATCCAGAACAAAGAACAAACCGATTACGTTAACACCGTGACTTAACATCTGAATCATTGCGCCCTGTAAACCCTGCGTGTTTAAGGCAAAGATACCTGCAGAGATCAACCCCACGTGAGCAATAGAAGAGTAAGCAACCAGTCTTTTTGCATCCCTTTGCTTGAAAGCGATTAAAGAAGCATATACAATTCCTATAATAGACAGGATGATCGCTGTATTACCCCAATCCTGTACACCTGCTGGTACGATTGGCAATAACCATCTGATCACTCCGTAAATACCCATTTTTAACATGATACCCGAAAGCAGCATAGTACCTGCCGCAGGTGCTTCTGTATAAGTGTCCGGCTGCCAGGTGTGGAATGGGAAAACCGGCATTTTAATTGCAAAAGCAATAAAGAATGACCAGAAAATCCATCCTTGCTGAACAGGATCTAAATGAAGCTGATAAAATGCCTGTATATCAAAGTTATGTGCAGGATTCTGTAAATACAGGTAAATAATACCCAATAACATGAATAAAGAACCGGCAATAGTGTAAACAAAGAATTTCATGTTTACTTTAATACGGTCTTTACCTCCCCAGATTGCACAGATAAAGTAGATTGGAATTAAAGCCGCTTCCCATCCGATATAGAATAAGAAAGCATCCATTGCTGTAAATACAACAAGCAAACCTGCCTGCATAAATAAGATTAAAGCAAAGAAGCCGGCCGGCGATTTATAATTATGCTGATAACTTGCCAGTATAATGATAGGTACCAGTACATTGGTCAGTAATACAGTAATTAAACTGATCCCGTCAATACCCGCATGGAAATGAATCCCAAGATCCTGAATCCACGGTAAATTAACGACAAACTGTGTACTTGCGTCCGGAACAAACTGTCCGGCAACAACTGCTGTTAATGCCAATGAAGCAACAGCGAAAACCAGGGCTACATGTTTAGCGGCATTGCCGGTAAATGCTGTAACCAGTGCACCAACTACTGGCAGAAATATAAGAAGTATTAAAAGTTGTTCCATTATGTTTTCTTGGACGATCTTTTATAGAGATAAATAAGTATACAATAACAACGAGATGATTCCAACCACCATCATAAAAATATAGAAACCAACATTACCCGATTGTAATAATCTGACACCTTTGCTTGCTTCTGATGTGCTCCATCCTAAACCATTGACAATACCATCAATAATTTTCTTATCAAATACCTTATAAAAGAATACTGATAAAGCGTCCAGAGGTTTTCTGATTACGGTATCATAAATCTCGTCGATATAGAATTTATGATAAGATAATTTAGCTAATGCTGAACGTTGTCCTTCGTCTGCCACAGGAACATGATTCTGTTTCACATATTTGCTGTAAGCAAATGCGATAGAAATCAATACACCCACCACTGAAACAGCCATTAAAATGTATTCAGTAGCATGATCCGGTGCTTCTCCATGATGCTGGATAACCGGCGCAAGCCAATGTGATAACCAATGAGAACCACCCAGCGATTCTGGAATGCCAATCGCACCACCGATAGCTGAAAGCACAGCAAGAACGATTAATGGAATAGTCATACTTTTTGGTGACTCATGAATTTTTTCTTCAGCATGGTGTGTTCCTCTGTATTTACCGAAAAAGGTAAGGAACAACATTCTGAACATATAGAATGCAGTTAAGAAGGCAGTAAATACCCCGATTGCCCACATTACTTTGTTATACTCATATACATGAGAAAGAATTTCGTCTTTAGAGAAGAAACCAGAGAATGGAGGTAAGCCTGAAATAGCTATCGTACCAATCAGCATGGTTAAGAAAGTAACCGGAAGTTTTTTACGCAAACCACCCATATGTCTCATATCCTGCTCATGGTGCATCGCATGAATAACCGATCCCGCACATAAGAACAATAATGCTTTGAAGAAAGCGTGTGTGATTACGTGGAAGAAAGAACCGTTATAAGCGCCAACACCTAATCCTAAGAACATATACCCCAATTGAGATACTGTAGAATAAGCCAGTACTTTTTTGATGTCCGTTTGTGTCAGGGCAATCAATGCACCCATTACAGCTGTTGCCAGACCGATAATTGCAATTAAGTGCTGTACTACCGGAGCCAGGTCAAATAATACATTTGAACGGGCAATCATATAGATACCAGCTGTTACCATCGTTGCTGCGTGGATTAACGCCGAAACAGGCGTTGGACCAGCCATCGCATCAGGTAACCAGGTAAACAATGGAATCTGTGCAGATTTACCGCAGGCCCCTACAAATAATAACAAAGCAATTAATGCGATGGTAGAGTTACCGGAAATCATATTGCCAGCCAGTGGGAATACTTTAGAGAACTCAACACTACCGAAAGTAGTGAAGATTAAAAATACAGCAATCAGAAACCCAAGATCACCAATACGGTTCATCACAAAGGCCTTTTTTGCTGCTGTAGCATAACTGCTGTTGGTAAACCAGAAGCCGATCAGCAGATAAGAGCATAAACCTACACCCTCCCAGCCGATAAACATCACGATATAGTTTGATCCGAGAACCAGCAATAACATGAAAAAGATAAACAAGTTTAAATAGCTGAAGAATTTACCGAACCCTTCATCATCATGCATATACCCGATCGAATATACATGAATCAGGAACCCGATTCCGGTAATGATCAGCAGCATGATTGAGCTCAGCGGATCTACCAGGAAGGATACCGGTATTTTTAATGAACCAGCACTGATCCAGTCAAACAAGAAAATCTCATGCGATTTCACAGCATCATTGCCTAAAGCTAAAAAGATGCCGATACTAATCACAAAAGATATGAATATCACGCTACTCCCAATAAAACCTATCAGGTTTTTGGATAATGTATTTCTCCCAAGACCGTTGATGATAAAGCCTAAAAGAGGAATTAACGGAACCAGCCAAACTAAATTTATCATTTTATAATTTATTCTTAATAATTACCACTTAAGGCGATTCAATACATTAATATCTGTTGACTGCGTATTTCTGTAAACCATTACAATAATACTTAAGCCCACTGCTACTTCGGCCGCTGCCAGAGCCATGATGAAAAATACAAACACCTGCCCCGAAGGATCGTTGCTATGTACAGAGAAAGCGGTAAGTAATAAATTAACAGCATTCAGCATCAATTCTACCGACATAAAGATTACGATAGCATTTCTACGGGTCAGTACGCCTATTACACCAATGGTGAAAATGATAGCACTTAACCATATATAATGATTAAGCGGTACACCCTGTAAGGTTTGAGTAAGATTATCCACTATACTTTTTCTTTTTTAGTTAATAATACGGCACCCACCATAGCTGTAAGCAATAGAATTGAGGACAATTCGAAAGGCAGCATAAACGGACCGAACAATTCTTTACCCAGGTTTTTAACCAGACCTAAGTTTGGATTCTGCAAGACCAATGGATCAGATACAGCTGTAGCCTTTAAAGAGCCAATCAGTGTCACTACCAGACAACATCCGGCAACGATACCAACAACTTTTACCAGACCTGACTTTAAAGGCTCATTCTCTTTATTAAGATTGAGCAGCATCAGAACAAACAGGAATAGAACCATAATTGCCCCCATGTACACAATAAAGTTTACTACTGCCAGAAACTGGGCATTAAGCAAAATGTAATGGACTGTGAACGTAAAAAACGTTACGATCAGATAAAGTACACTATGCACCGGGTTCTTTGCGAAAATCACCATCAGTGAAAAGAAAATACTTAAAAAAGCGACCAAATAGAATACTGATGTACCCATTTATTATTTTTGTTTTAAAGCCGTGTAAACGGCAAATGTATAAACTGTTTATATCAAGAAGCGTAATTAAAGCTTCAATTTCATTATTTCTTTACCAGTGGCTCTTCTACCAGCTTATCTTTACCGTAAATAAAGTCTTTACGTAAATAGTCTGAAGGAACGATTGGCCCGTCAAGATAAATTGCCTCTTTCGGACAAGCCTCTTCACATAAACCGCAGAAAATACAACGCAGCATATTGATTTCATATACGGCAGCATATTTCTCTTCTCTATACAAGTCCTTTTCTTCTGGTTTACGCTCAGCAGCAATCATTGTGATCGCTTCTGCAGGGCATGATAATGCACATAATCCACAAGCAGTACAACGCTCTTTACCATTCTCATCTCTTTTAAGGGAATGCATCCCTCTCCAGTTGATAGACATTTCACGCTGAACTTCAGGGTATCTGATGGTCGCCTCTTTTTTGAAGAAGTGACTGATCGTGATAGCCAGCCCCTTTCCTAATGCAGGCAGGTACATACGCTCTGCAAAATTAAGCGGCTTTTGTATTAATATTTTCTTTTTACTGGTTAATGGTTCCATTAAACCTCCTTTTATATTCCGCTGAGCGGATAGTTAAAACTTTTCTACTATTGCAATCACAATACCTGTGACAATTACATTCGCTATGGCAATCGGGATTAATACTTTCCAGCCCAAATGCATCAGCTGATCGTAACGGAAACGAGGGATTGTCCATCTTACCCACATAAAGAAAAATATAAATGCGAATATTTTAGCAAACAATACTGCTGTTCCGATTAACGGAGCGATTACAGGACCAACCTGCGTCAGTACCCAGTCCATACCCGGATAGTTATATCCCCCGAAGTATAAGGTAGCCATAACTGCCGATGAAACAAACATGTTGATATATTCAGCGAACAGGTAGAAACCTAATTTCATCGAAGAATACTCAGTATGGTATCCACCAATTAATTCAGTCTCACATTCCGGTAAATCGAATGGTGCCCTGTTGGTTTCAGCAAATGCACAAATGATAAACAGCAGGAAGCCTAATGGCTGATAAAGCACGTTCCAGTGCCATCCATGCTGCATTTCAACGATTTCTTTAAGGCTCATCGTATTAGTCACCAATAACAGGGCGATAATAGAAAGTCCCATAGCAACCTCATAACTGATATTCTGCGAAGCCGCACGAATAGCACTTAAAAGAGAGTATTTATTGTTAGAAGCCCATCCACCAATCATTACACCGTACACACTCAGGGAAACTACACCAAAGATGTATAAAACACCAACGTTAATATCAGTAACCTGTAAAGGGATAATTCTTCCAGCAGCCGTCGTAATCGGGCTTCCCCATGGAATAACTGCAGTTCCGATACAAGCAGTCAGCATGGCTAAACCAGGGCCAACCATAAACAGCCATTTGTTGGCATGGGTAGGAATGATTTCTTCCTTCATAAACATTTTCAGTCCGTCTGCCAATGGCTGCAAAATCCCAAAAGGGCCTGCACGGTCTGGTCCAAGTCTATCCTGCAAGAAGGCAGCAACTTTTCTTTCCGCATATGTAGAATACATAGCGATAACTAAACTTATACCAAAGATGATAGCTACAAGTACAAATTTTTCTATGACGAATGAGATATCCATTAGAATTTAGCGGTTTTTTCCAGTTCAACTTTATTAGCTTCCTGCAAACGAAGATCTTCCTGAATTACAGGTAATGGGATCAGCGTTTCGTAATGATTAGCAGAGATTACAGAAGTATCGCTGATATGCGTAGGATGCTCAATAGTCCAGTCCGCTGTTTTCTTTTTATCGAAACGGCAGGTGTTACAAATGAACTCTTCTACTTCCCCATAAATATCTTTACGGGCAGTTACTCTTAAAACATCCTCTCCTTTGTACCATAAAGTCACTTTACCGCTACAAGTAGGACAGTCTCTATGTGCATCAACAGGTTTTGTAAACCAAACCCTGTTTTTGAAACGGAAAGTTTTATCAGTTAAAGCACCAACCGGACAAACATCAATTACGTTTCCTGAGAAATCATTATCAACAGCAGTCTGGATATAAGTAGAAATTTCTGAGTGATCACCTCTGTTTAAGATACCATGAACACGTTTATTAGTGATCTGATCTGCTGTAAACACACAACGGTAGCATAAAATGCATCTGTTCATGTGTAACTGGATCTTATCTCCTATATCGATACGCTCAAAAGTACGGCGTTCAAATTCATAACGTGTTTTCTGTAAACCGTGTTCATAACCCAGATTCTGCAAATCACACTCTCCAGCCTGGTCACAAACAGGACAATCAAGCGGGTGGTTAATTAACAGCATCTCTACAACACCACTTCTGGCTTCAATTACTTCAGGAGAAGTAATATTCTGTACTTCCATTCCGTCCATTACTGTAGTACGGCATGAAGCTACCAGTTTAGGCATTGGTCTGGGATCTTTTTCAGAACCCTTGCTTACTTTTACGATACAAGTACGGCATTTACCTCCGCTACCTTCTAATTTAGAATAATAGCACATTGCAGGAGGCACAATATCCCCTCCTATTTGCCTTGCAGCATTCAGGATTGTTGTACCGGGCTCTACTTCGACGGTTATCCCGTCTATGGTTACCTTAACTTTTTCACTCATTGTTAAAGATATTCTTTTATCCTTCCTGTGTTTTATCAATAAAAACGCAGGTCAGACAGTTAATTTTCCTGTTTTACTTCTGCTTTAGCAATAGGTACTGCATAATTAGCGATACCATAATTTCCCTGAAGACTTTTTATAGGCTCTTTTACATGCCATTCAAACTCATCTCTGAAATGTCTGATTGCACTTGCCACAGGCCATGCAGCAGCATCCCCTAAAGGACAAATTGTATTTCCTTCAATCTTTTTAGACACATCAACCAATAAGTCAATATCGCTCATTTTACCATGTCCATGCTCCAGTCTGTGTAATACTTTTTCCATCCATCCGGTACCTTCACGGCAAGGAGAACACTGACCACAGCTTTCATGGTGATAAAAGCGGGAAAAGTTCCAGGTGTTTCTTACAATACACTGATCTTCATCAAAAGCGATAAAACCACCTGAACCTAACATAGTTCCTGTAGCAAACCCTCCTTCAGATAAAGATTCATAACTCATTAAACGTGGTTCACCGTTCGCTAATTTAAGCGTCAGGTTAGCTGGTAATACAGGAACAGAAGATCCTCCGGCAACGGTAGCCTTCAGTCTTTTTCCATTCGCAATACCACCGCAATATTCATCAGAATAAATGAACTCTTCGACCGGAAGGCCTAATTCTATTTCGTATACACCTGGTCTTACCAGATTTCCCGAAGCAGAGATTAATTTTGTTCCGGTACTGCGTCCGATACCGATTTTCATATATTCATCACCGCCATCATTAATGATAGGCACAACAGCAGCAATAGATTCTACATTGTTAACTACTGTAGGACAACCATATAATCCAGCAATAGCCGGAAATGGTGGTTTAATCCTTGGATTACCCCTTTTACCTTCCAGTGATTCCAATAGGGCCGTTTCTTCTCCGCAGATATATGCCCCGCCACCCGGCTGAACATATAATTCCAGATCATAACCTGACCCTAAGATATTTTTTCCTAAAAAGCCTGCAGCTTTTGCTTCTGCGATAGCTCTTTCCAGAATTCTGATCTGAGGCATCATTTCTCCACGTACGTAGATATATGATGTTTTAGCGCCCAATGCATAACTTGACACGATCATTCCTTCAATTAAAGCATGAGGAATATGCGTCATCAGATAGCGGTCTTTAAAAGTACCCGGCTCTGATTCGTCAGCATTACATACCAGGTAGCGGGCAACACCTTCTGGTTTTGCCAGAAAGCTCCACTTCATTCCTGTAGGGAAACCTGCACCTCCACGGCCGCGTAATCCAGACTTTTTAACCTCTTCTACCACTTCATCAGGGGTCAGAGTTTTCAAAGCTTTCTCCACAGCACGGTAGCCGCCTTTCTGGCGGTAAACATCAAGAGTATTGATGCCTGGTACGTTTATATGTTCTAATAAGAGTTTACGGGCCATTATTTTTTGCGTAATTCTTCTATCAATGTGTCTACCTTTTGATTGTCGAGGTTTTCATAAAAAGTGTATTCAGGGCCTATTTGCAGAACCGGGCCGTAACCACAGGCTGCAAGACATTCAACACCTCTCCAGCTAAATAAACCATCAGCTGTAACCTCTCCTTCTTTTACTCCAAGAGTCTGTTCCATATGCTCCATCAGTTTTTCCGCTCCTACCAGGCAGCAAGGCCCTGTGCGGCAAACTTCTAAAACATATTTACCCTTTGGCTGCAAGAAGTACATACTGTAAAAAGAGGCTACCTCATAAACTTCGATAGGCTCAATTTTTAAATATGCTGCTACTTTATCCATTGCATTGGAACTTAACCAACCCAGCTCTGCCTGAACTTCGTGAAGTATAGGCAATAAGGCAGATTTTTGTTTCCCTTGCGGATATCTACTTGAAATTTCATCACACTTTGCGATCAAAGCTGACGAAAACTCTACAGGTTGTTGTTCTTCTACTTTAAGCATCTAATTCTCCGGCAATAATATTCATACTACTCATGTTGATAATGGCATCAGACAGTAACATTCCTTCACTCATCTTTGCATACATGGAATAATTAATAAAACTAGGTCTTCTGAAATGCAGACGGTAAGGTGTTCTTCCACCGTCATTGATCAGATAAAACCCAAGTTCTCCGTTTCCGCCTTCAACAGCATGATATACTTCTGCTTTAGGTGCATCAATCTCTCCCATAACAATTTTGAAATGGTAAATCAAGGCCTCCATATTGTTATATACTTCTTCTTTAGCAGGCAGATAAAAATCGGGAACATCTGCGTGGAAAACTCCGGCAGGTTCGTGTTTGATTTTCTCTAATGCCTGTTCAATCAGACTTACACTCTGCCACATTTCTTCGTTACGGACTAAATAACGGTCGTAAATATCGCCGCTTGTACCTACAGGAACTTCGAAATCGAATTCATCATAAGAACAATAAGGCTCACTTACACGCACGTCGTAATCCACACCGGTTGCACGCAACAAAGGACCGCTCCAACTGTAATCCAAAGCTTGTTCTGGCGTAACGCAGGCAACGCCGGCAGTACGGTCAATAAAGATACGGTTACGGTTAAGCAGGCTTTCAAATTCCCTCAAAGCAACAGGGAACTCTTTTAAGAATTTATTGATTTTAGCAAAGGCGATATCATTGAAATCTCTTTCAAAACCACCTATACGGCCAATATTTGTTGTTAAACGCGCACCGCAGATCTCTTCGTAAATTTCATAGATATGCTCTCTGAACTGGAAAAGATATAGGAAGGTGGTCGTTGCCCCTGTATCCTGAGCAATAATCGTATTACAGATAATGTGGTCTGAAATACGCGCCAGCTCCATGACGATTATCCGCAGATAATCTACACGTTTAGGTACGGTTATATTTAACAGTTTCTCTACTGTCATATGCCATCCCATATTGTTAATAGGTGATGAGCAGTAGTTTAACCTGTCTGTCAGCGGGGTTATCTGATAGAAAGGCCTGTGTTCAGCAATCTTTTCAAAAGCGCGGTGAATATACCCGATGGTAGAAACTCCGCTCACAATACGCTCTCCGTCTAACTGGAGTACGTTTTGGAAAACACCGTGTGTTGCAGGGTGAGTAGGACCTAAGTTTAAGGTTACTAACTCGCTCTGAGGATCGTTGTCTGTATATACTGGTTGATTGTGATTCATGTTCTTATCTACCAAAGTATTCGTCTTTTTTATCAACTCTGTTCGGATCTTCTAAAGGATATTGTTTTAACATCGGATGAACATTCAGTTCGTCCATATTTAAAATCCTTCTTAAATCAGGGTGACCTTCGAATTTAACGCCGAAAAAGTCATATGTTTCTCTTTCCATCCAGTTAGCTCCGTTCCAAAGCACAGTAGCTGTAGGAATTACCGGAGTTTGTTCATGTATAAATACCTTAACCCTGATCCTGATTTTGTTCACCATGTTATGTAAATGGTAAACTACAGCGATATGTTTAGTGTCAGGGTAATGAACTGCGGTAATATCAGTCAGGAAAGCAAAATTAGCACCTTCTGTCTCTTTAAGAAATCTAAGTACTTCGACAATTACGTCTTTTGTCGTTTCTACAGTAAGCAAACCATAAGGTTCGTTCACTCCGCTTACTTTAGCTCCGAAACGTTCAGCCAGAAGCTGTATTACACTACTATTGTTAATGTCTGCCATTATTCAATTCCGTATGAAGCCAACATTTGTTTATACTGATCAGAATCTCTTCTTCTGCCAGATTCGTTTCTTACTAATTCCTGAATCTTACCGAAGCCGTCTAAAATTGCTTCAGGTCTCGGCGGACAGCCAGGAACGTAAACATCTACCGGAATAATCTCATCGATTCCCTGTAGAACTGAATAAGTATCAAAAATACCACCGCTTGATGCACATGCACCTACTGCCATCACCCAACGAGGTTCTGCCATCTGTAAATACACTTGCTTTAAAACAGGACTCATCTTTTTAGCTATGGTACCCATAACCATTAATAAATCTGCCTGACGGGGAGAAAAACTTAAACGTTCTGAACCAAAACGACCGAAATCATAGTGCGAACCCATTGTAGCCATGAATTCAATTCCACAGCATGAAGTTGCAAATGGCAATGGCCATAATGAATGGGAACGGGCTAAACCGATAACCTTGTCTAAAGAAGTAGCGAAAAAGCCAGATCCTTCAATGCCTGGAGGCGCGTCTACTATATTGATGTCACTCATATCATAAAACAAAAAAGGCTCATTCTAATACAGAATGAACCACAAATCTACAATATTTAGAGCCAAAAAGGTTTAATCTATCTCGATTTAGAACCGATCTAAATAGCTTAATTCCAATCGAGCGCTTTCTTTTTCAGAATGTAAATAAAGCCTAATAAAAGTGTCCCCATAAAGACAAACATCTCAATAAGTCCTGGCCAGCCAAGCTCTCTGAAATTCACAGCCCAAGGGTACATAAAGATAACTTCGACGTCGAACAGGACGAAAAGTATAGCCACAAGGAAATATTTGATGGAGAACGGCTGACGCGCATTACCTACAACTTTTACCCCTGCTTCGAAAGTTCCCAGTTTGTCATTGGTTTTACGGGAAGGACCTAAGAAGTGAGTAGCAATAAGGGTTACTACAACAAAGCCTAAGGCTACGATAACTTGAAAAATGATGGGTAAAAAATCCGAAGGTAAACTCTGCGTTTCCATATAATCTTAATTAGGCAACAAAAGTAAAAGAAAAAAGGGGGAAATCCAATAATTAAAAAGACAAGCTATGTTAGGCAGGCATTGCCGCGCCTGAAGGAGCCTGAAACGCAAGGTCCTCACGCTAGCCTGTATTTTTAATTATTCATTCTGCAACCTTGCATGGTGTTTTACTTTTAAAGCATCAATGAAGAGAAATGCGCGCTTTGGGCTTGGTGGTTGGGATTATTAGGTAGAGAAAGACCGATGACGCGGACAAAGAAGAAACTAATAGGATATAATTGACTATGGTCAGAGCAAAAACTAGTGATTAGTCTGAGTGGGATGCAGCTGTCCTTTATTTACACATAGTGTTGCTTAAATACACAACCTATTGAAACAAAAAAAGGCTACCCTCAACAGGTAGCCTTTTCATCTTATTTATTAGATTTTACTATTTCTTTTTCGTTGGAGCTTTTGCTGCCGGAGCTGCTAACTGTTTTGCACCAGCTAATGCATTTGCATTTGCCGGGTCAATAGCTAAAGCTTTTTTGAAGTAGTCACCTGCTTTTGTTTTATCAGTAGCAGTATAGAAGAAACCTAAGTTAGTATAAGCCTCAACTAAGTTTCTTTTTTCAGCATCACCAGCACCCAATTCAGGTTTTTTAACAGTTACCAGATCCAGGTATTGCTCATAGTAAGGAACAAGTAATCCTTTAGGATTTGTTTGATCATCCATTAAACGGGCAACACGTGCTCTCATAATGTAAGCCAAAGTAAATTCAGGTGAAACTTTATTTAAGTGTGCTAAAGCCGAATCAGCTTCTACTAAGATAGTTTTACTTGGATTTTTCTTGTCTCTGTCTTTGTTTGCGTAATCAAAATAATCTGCAGAAGCCAGGTAGTAATAGTTAGTTAATGAACCTTTACCGTTTGGATTTAATCTGATAGCGTCTTTGTAAACGTTAGCTGCCTGATCATATTTCTTGTTTGTATACAAAGCCTTTCCTACATCTTCTAATGCTTCAACATTTGTAGAATCTTTAGCAATTGCATGTCTGATGCTCTTTAAAGCTAAACTGTCTTGTCCTGCGTTTAACTGAGCTTTACCTAAATAAAGGTAATCGGCAGCGATTAAACGTGAAGTATCAGCATTTTTAGCGAAGAAATCAGTTAATAATTTTAAGCTTTCAGGGTTTTTATTTTCAGCTGCTGAATAAGCTTGTAAACGGTTAATAACCATAGTTTTTTGGTTATTAGGATATAATTTTGCGATATCAGCAGTCTCAGTTTCCAGAGCTTTGTAGTCTTTTGCATAGAACAGGAACTGTGCATAACGTAATCTTGTATCAAAAGATTTATCAGTCAGGTCCATGTATTTTTTGTAGTTCTCTAAAGCCTGTTTAGATTTTTCTGCATAATGAGCTGGTTCAAAATTTGCCCATTGCATGTATAACTCAGCAATCTCACGGTAAGCAGGACCATAGTTAGGATCTGCAGTAATTACCTCTTTTAATTGTGTTTCAGACTCAGGAAATGCTCTTGACTCTTTGTACATTCTACCAATCTGAACTTTAGCTCTAACTAAGCCTTCATTGATATTTAAAGCACGCATGTAGTTTTGTAATGCTTCAGAATTCTTTTTCTGAGCTGCATATAAATCACCTAAAGCCAAAAATGTCTCAGGATCTTTATCAGCTGCATCTACTTCGTCAGCTTTTGTTAAGTTAGATAAAGCTGCTGCGAAATCTGGTTTATCTTGCGCCAGGTAAGCTTTACCAATGTATAAATAGGGAGTGTGGTCTTTTTTAGAAGCTAATCCAATAGCTTTATCAAAATTAGCTTTTGCTGATGCCGCATTGTTAGAAGCAAGATCTGCCTGTCCTAATCCAACGTAGTTCAACGCATATTTAGGATCAGCAGTAATTCCTTTGTTAAAAACTGCTTTAGCAGAATCCACATACTCATTATGCAGATATACATCACCTAAGTTAAAATAGTTCTCCCCTTTACCCGCCTGAGAACTTACCAGTGATTTAAGCATAGAAGTTGCTTTAGCAAACTGCTCAGCATCAATTGCTTTTTTTGCATCACTTAAGTTTTGAGCAAAAGAGGCAGAACCCATCACTACTAAACCTAAACTTAAGGTTATTGCTTTCTTTGTCATTTTCATCCGTTTTCGATTTGATTTTAAAGGTGATGAAGCTCGCATGGAATATGCAGGCCCATCGGTTACTTATTTTTTATTTATTGTATAAGCTAATTCGTTTTTTTCTATTACCCGACTACTTAAAGCCATGGCTCAATATAATACTAATTTTCTTTTTTTATATTAATCTCTCTCGGATTCATTTTATTTGGTCCCAATCCCGATTTCAAAACGATTAACTGACCTCTCTGACCCGTTAACCACGTTGCAAAACCCGTGCCTAAACCATTTTTACCTTCTGCATTAATGATATAAACATTCCTCAGGAACGGATATATGCCATCAATTAAGTTCTTTTGAGTAGGTTTATAAAAGGTATCATCACCTTTTTTACCCTTGGTATTTTTCACACCCATAACTTTCACCTGATCGGTAAAGTCCTGCTGATCACGGCCGTTTTTCAACAACCAGTTCACCCCAACAACCCCAATATAGTTCTTATGTTCTGCAACGTATTTTATAACATCTTTATTATTTTGCAAAGTATAAATACCTGATTTAGGTAATTCCTTAATTTGAGAAAGGTCCTTAAAATAGCGCAGTGTACTTGAATAAGCATTATCAAAAACCAGTTGTTTACCAGAAGTTGAAGTCCCTTTCATAATCGAAACCACTTCATCAGCAGTAATCGTTGAATCCGGATTATCATTTCCAGTAATCAATGCAATACCATCAATTGCGAATCTGGAAGTAAAAATTGGAATACTTCTCTTGCTATAAGCTTTTTCTTCGTCAGCGGTAAGCATTCTTGATAAAATTGCAACCCTTACACTGTCATTTAAGAACGTAGGGAGGATTTTATTTTCATTTCCCTGAATCAATTCAAACTTAGCATCCGGATAGTCGAGCTTGAAAACTTCAATCTGATCTTGCAGAACTGAAGAAAAACTCTCATCAACAAGCATTTTTACTGTACCTGAAACACGGGACTCTTTCCTATCATCACTTTTAGGCTTTTGCTTACAGGCAATGAATAAAAATAATGGCAGGATAAAAACTAGTTTCTTCATACTAATTGTCTTTTTGATTAATCAAACGGAAAAATCTTATCACAGCATAAACGATCAGTAATAGTCCAAATAAGATGCGGTAAGTAGGCTTAATTTCGAAAGGGATGTCTTTCCAGAAGATTAATGCAGCTCCAAGTACAAGGTACATGGTCAACATCACAAGGCCTAAAATGAACAGAAATCGCTGTTGAGGCGATTTCTGTTTGAATGTATTGAAGTTAAACATTATTGTAATAATATTTAGTTAGATAAAGTGAAACTGATCGGAATGTTATATTTAACACGAACAGGTTTACCATTCTGGATACCAGGAGTCCATTTTGGACTAGCCTTTAATACCCTGATAGCCTCTTCATCAGTACCACCACCTAATTTACGCTCAACTTTAATATCAGTCAGACGACCATCTTTCTCAACTACGAAAGATAAGAACACCTTACCCTGAATATTATTTTCCTGAGCCATAGGAGGATATCTTACCGCTTTATGCAAGTATGCATAAAACTTGTCCATACCTCCAGGGAAACCTGGCTGAGTTTCGATACTTACGAAGTCATAGACTTTAGTATCTTCTACTACTGCTGCTTGTTTAGGGCCTTCTCCTACCGGACCAACCACAACAATATCAGCACCCGGATCACCCTCAATTGTTTTCTGACCTGGGTCAGCAGCTTTTAATTGCTCAATCTGAGGAGGATCTTCATCACGAACCTGGTTATCCGGTTTTACAATCGGAGGAGGGAACTTGATTTGATCCGTCTTTGGTGGCGGCGGCTCAACCGGTGGCGGTGGAGGTGTTTTTGGATCCACCGGTGGCGGTGGCGCAACAACAACTTCAACTTGTTTCACAATTTCCTCTTCAGGCAACTGACCTTTGATCAAACTAACGATCTTAGGTAAAAGAAACAAAAATATAAAAGCTGCCGAAGCAAAAAGTAGTGCTCTTGAAGTATTCGCGCCATTTTGTTTACGTAACTCGTAAGCTCCGTAAGCTTTGTTCTTTTTAGCGAAAATAACATCAAGCCATTCCTTATTGAATAAATCTATTTTAGATCCGAACATTGCTTGTTATTTAAAATGTTAATAATATTATAAAAGATTCTGCGACTTCATGAATGCTTTCTCAGCATCAGTGATGTTTTCGTCGTCAATTGCCGGAGCCGATTTGATTCCGGTAATTGCTAATTCATCCATGATATCAACAAAGTTTTTATAAGTTGCGCCAGAAGTTGGTTTAATCACCATAACGATAGATTTACCACTTGCGGCCTGTACTTTTTGTTTGTTATCCAGTATCGATTTTCTGATCTGAGTAAAATCCTGAACTTCAGGAGCTGATTTACCAGCTTCTCCCATATACCATGCAACTTTATTATTTTTACCTAATAAAATTGTCATTGTCTGAGATGCTCTTAATTCAAGTCTCTGTTCAGATTTATCATCTTTATCTGGCTTCGCAATATCCATTGCGATTGGTTTATTCAGCGTGGTGGTTAACATGAAGAAGGTAATCAATAAGAACGCTAAATCAACCATCGCGGTTAAATCTACTTTCGTAGACGATTTCTTACTTCTTACTTTCCCACCCTTTTTGCCACCCCCGCCGGAGGTATCTAATTCTGCCATGTTTTAATTATTTGCTACCGCCTTCAGCAGTGGTGATTAAACTGAATTTGTTAATTTTTTGTTTTTGAAGGATGTCAACAACTTTCTTTATCATAGGGTAACCTTCTTCAGAATCACCTTTGATACTTACTCTCATTCCTTCAGAATGCAGCTCAGCAACAGCTTTACGGGATTGAAGAATCCAATCTGCCAATTGATTATTGGTAGAATCGGTAGGTATACCTGTTTCCAGACCTGATTTCTTTCTCTTATCTCCGTCCAGCATCACAAACTGTTTTAAACTCTGGATTGGCACACCAAATGATCCGATAACGCTAAAGCGTTTTTTTTCTTCTGGTGTAAAATTGATTTTATATTGCTCACCAATTTTTTCAAGCGTAGCTACTTTGATATCCTGACCAGCAGCTTCGAAGAAAACTTTGTCTCCACCAATCGTTAAAATTGCGATGTCCTTTTCAGGAACCTTAATTTTATACGTTGACGTAGGAAGTCTTACATCCAAAGGGTCCGGTTGTTTTGCAGTCGCTGATAAAATAAAGTAAGTAAGTAACAGGAAGGACACGTCGCACATGGCGGTCATATCAATCGAGGTACTCTTTCTTTGAACCTTTGCTCTAGGCATAATTTTAAAAATTACTTATGTTTTGTATAATGATGTTAATTCTTCCGGTTTTCCATAAAGCCGGTAAAAAAAAATTACATTATTTTCTATTTATGCGTAGAAGCATAAGTTTGGATGATGCTAAAACCAGCTTCATCAATTGCATAAGTTAATTTATCAATTTTAGAAGTAAGGATGTTGTACATGATAATCGCTAAAGTTGAAGTACCGATACCAGTTGCAGTATTGATAAGTGCCTCAGAGATACCTGTTGCTAATGCTGCTGAATCCGGAGCTCCAGAAGCACCTAAACCACCAAATGCCTTGATCATACCTGTTACTGTACCTAATAATCCCATTAATGTACCAACAGATACTAATGTTGCAATTACAGTTAAGTTTTGCTCTAACATTGGCATTTCTAATGTAGTAGCTTCTTCGATGTCTTTTTGAATAGCTAAACATTTTTGATCTGTATCCATGTTTGCTTCAACTTCCATCTCACGGTATTTTTTCAAACCAGATTTGATTACGTTAGCAACCGAACCTTGTTGTTTATCGCACTCAGCCATAGCTGCTTCGATATTATTTGAATTTAAAAGTGCTTGTACTTTTTTCACAAAAGCATCTAAACTAGATGTACCAGTTGCTTTTCCGATAACGATGAAACGTTCTACTGAGAATACGATTACCATTAAAAGCATACCCATTAAGATTGGAACGATTGGTCCACCTTTGTAAGCCATACCTGCATAGTTACCAACTTTAGGTAGGTTCTCAACGTTGTTGTCAATAAAGTTATTTGCATCTCCAAGAACGAATTTATAAATAAGTGCTGCGATGATAATACAAATTGGAATGACTAGAGTAGCGAATAGATTTGAAGCTGATGAGCTTTCCTTTTTAACTGTTGTTGGTTTTGGTGCGTTTGCCATTTTTTTTTAGTTTTTGAGTTTTTAGTACTTTGTTTTTTTAAATTTATATTAAATATCTGTAATACACACAACGACGAATAAAATCAAATGTTGCAATAACAAATCTACAACTTTGATTTTAATTCCAAATTAAATTATCATTACCAGGTAAATTTGATTTTCGCAATAATTCTCCCATCGCGCAGCCCATATTAAAAAAGATTGTCCCGGTTAGGAGACAATCTTTCACAATGAAAACTAAAAAAAAATTGAAATGCAAATTTTTCCCTAAAAAAAATGATTTAAAGTGTGTTTTCTACAACTTTTGGGATTGATTTGAGTATTTCGTCATTTGCGAACTCTTCAAACTGTCTAAAGTTATCAATAAACGCTTTAGCAAGTTCGTTTGCTTTCTTATCGTAATTTTGTTTGTCAAACCAGGTATTTCTCGGATTTAAAATTTCCGAAGGAACTCCAGGACAAGCATCAGGCATCTGTAATCCAAAAACAGGATGTTCAGTAAATGTCGCAGAAGATAATTCCCCATTTAAAGCTGCAGTGATTAAAGCACGGGTATAACTTAGTTTCATCCGCTGCCCTACCCCATATGCGCCGCCGCTCCAGCCTGTGTTAACTAACCATACATTAACTTTGTGCTCTTCCATTTTCTTTCCAAGCAGATCTGCATATTTAGTTGGGTGCAAAGGCAGGAAGGCCTTTCCAAAACAAGCAGAAAAAGTTACCTGAGGCTCAGTTACCCCAGCTTCTGTACCCGCAACCTTAGCTGTATAACCAGAAATAAAATGGAACATAGCCTGACCAGGATTTAATTTTGACAATGGGGGTAAAACCCCAAATGCATCCGCTGTAAGGAAGAAAATATTTTTAGGGATACCTGCAATAGAAGGTAAGACAGCATTATCTATATAATTTATAGGATAAGCAACCCTTGTATTTTCAGTTTTATCAATATTTGAATAATCGACATCCCTGGTACCAGGAAAATAATTGATATTCTCCAGTAAAGAGCCGAATTTGATTGCGTTATATATCTGAGGCTCCTTTTCGGCTGTCAGGTCTACACATTTAGCATAACATCCGCCTTCAAAATTGAAAACAGAAGAGTCTCCCCATCCATGTTCATCATCACCAATTAAGCCTCTTGCAGGATCAGCCGACAAAGTAGTCTTACCTGTACCTGATAGTCCAAAGAAAATTGCAGTGTCATCCTCAGTACCCACATTAGCAGAGCAATGCATCGACAAAGTGTTTTTCAATTCAGGCAAAATAAAATTTAACACAGAGAAAATCCCTTTTTTTATTTCACCTGTATACCCTGTTCCGCCGATTAATATAATTTTATCTGAAAAATTCAGAATAGCGAAATTAGCCTGACGTGTTCCATCTGTTGCCGGATCTGCCAGAAAGGTAGGTGCTGCAATAATTGTCCACTCAGGGTTCTCAATAACCTCTCCTTCCTCTGGTCTGAGGAATAAATTATTAGCAAATAAATTTTGATAAGCAGTCTCTGTGATTACTCTGATGCTCATTTTATAGGCTTCATCAGCGCAGGCATAAGCATCCCTTACATAAAACTTGTCTTTGTTAAGATGTGCACAAACTTTGTGCAGTAATGATTCGAAATTTGCCTGACTAAACTGGATATTGATATCGCCCCACCAAACCGAATCTCTTGTAATATCATCCAGCACTATAAATCTGTCTTTTGGCGAACGACCGGTAAATTTACCCGTATCAATTGCCAAAGCACCTGATGATGAGAGCGTACCCTCTCCGTTATTGATGGCTTCTTCTACCAATTGCGGTACGCTTAACTGATAGTATGCATTATCAGTACCCAAATTCAACCGGGATAAGTCTGGTTTAGGCATTAAAACTTTGCTCATAAAATGATTATTTGTTTAGGCAAAGCTAAGGAGATATTTATGGAAAAAATATCATTTCAAAGGAAATATTTCACTTATTGTGGCATATACACTATAAAACAACTAACTGATTTACAGCAGCTTAACTCACTTATTATCCTCCCGATTTTTTCACTTTATACCCCTCTTTTTGAAGCATCAAAACTACCTTATCCCTGAAGTCACCCTGTATAATAATTTCACCATCTTTAGCACTTCCGCCTACTCCGCATTTGGTCTTCAGCATTTTTGAAAGCTTCTCTAAATCTGCAGCATTTCCGCGGTACCCGGTAATCAGTGTCACTGCTTTACCGCCCCTGTTTTTCCTGTCCAGCATCACACGCAGGTCCTGCTGATTATTTGCAATCACCTCCTGCTCTGTATCCTGATCAGTTTCATAACTATAAGAAGGATCTGTAGAATACATAATTCCACCAAGATCACTCAATGATTTTTTATTCGGTTTCATCTCTTTATTTATTATTTTAGAAATCCCTAAACAATTTCTGCAACTGCACCACCCATTGCCTGGGGAACAATTACATTCAAAGACAGCGGTGAAATACTTACCGCAATCTCTCTGCCCATAAAATAAGGTTCTCCATCAATATGGATCGCCGCATCTTCTACTCTGGTAATCTGTATCTCTTTTCCTTTGATAATTTCTACCATATCAGAACGGTCGGTACTTGCATTCAGCATATGATAGGCCAGTATAGGTAATTTATATAACGGGAATGATTTGATGATGCAAACATCCAGTAAACCATCTGTTACAGAGGCATGTGGAGAAACATGCGCATTATTTCCATATTGAGAAGAATTGGCCACACTCACCACAAAAGCCGTTCTGGTATACCCAACCCCATCTATCCGCAAATGATAGGTTTCAGGCTTATAACTAATCATTTCTTTAAACCCAAGTTTCAGATAGCCCGACAGCCCCCTTTTTTTATTTCCGACAAATACAGAACTGATATGTGCATCAAATCCCATTCCTGCCATATTAAAGAAAAACTTATCATTGAATGTGCCTGTATCTATTTTGATAACATTCAGGTCATTCAATACCTGAATTGCCTTAGCCGTATTCATAGGGACCTTTAAAAACCGGGCCAGACCATTTCCTGACCCAAAGGGAATAATTCCTAAGATCTTCTGCTGCTGCATTACTTTCGCTGCAATTTCATTAATCGTACCATCACCACCTACGGCAACAATAATATCAAAGTTCTTATTTGCAGCTTCTTCCGCTATCTCTGCAGCATGCCCTACATATTCCGTGAAACTATAATTAGGATTAAACTTGGATCTGTCCAGGTTCGCATCAATTATAGCAGGGATCTTTAATTTGTCCTTACCCCCGGATATAGGATTAATAATAAATAGAATGTTCGACTTTGCCAAAGGATATGAATTAATTATGGCACAAAATAATTGATATTTTTTGACTATTTTGAATATATATAGTAATTTTGCATTGTAAAGGTGGACTGATTTGCGATGTTATGCCAGCATGACGGGATTGCAACCACGTAAAAAAAAGTGCTAACCATTCATACACTTCATTTTACTGCCTGTTTAGACGGGATCATTGTCCATTTTAAAAAATTGTTGATTAACAAACTAATTATTTAAAATGTCATATTTATTTACATCAGAATCTGTTTCTGAAGGCCATCCTGATAAAGTAGCAGATCAAATTTCGGATGCACTAATTGATAATTTTTTAGCATTTGATCCTGAATCAAAAGTTGCTTGCGAAACTTTAGTAACTACCGGTCAGGTTTTTCTGGCTGGCGAAGTGAAATCAACAGCATATCTTGATGTACAGAAAATCGCAAGAGAGGTAATCAACAAAATTGGTTACACTAAAGGTGAATATATGTTTGATAGCAACTCTTGTAGTGTGTTATCTGCTATTCATGAGCAATCACCTGACATCAATCAGGGTGTAGATAAAGCTGACAAAACAACTCAGGGAGCTGGTGACCAGGGAATGATGTTTGGTTATGCAACAAGAGAAACTGAAAACTTCATGCCTCTTGCACTTGACCTTGCACACAAAATCCTGATTGAATTAGCTGCTATCCGTCGCGAAAACACTGAAATCAAGTATTTACGTCCTGATGCAAAATCACAGGTTACTTTAGAATATAATGATAACAATGAGCCGGTAAGAATCGATTCTATCGTGGTGTCGACACAGCATGATGATTTTGATGAAGAACAGGCTATGCTTAAAAAGATAAACGACGATATTATCAATATCCTTATTCCACGTGTATCAAGCCAATATCCTCAGTTCAGCAAATTGTTTAACAAGGATATTAAATATCACATCAACCCAACTGGTAAATTTGTTATCGGTGGCCCGCATGGCGATACTGGTTTAACCGGAAGAAAAATCATCGTGGATACTTACGGTGGTAAAGGTGCTCACGGTGGTGGTGCATTCTCAGGAAAAGATCCATCTAAAGTTGACCGTTCGGCTGCTTATGCAACCAGACATATCGCTAAAAACTTAGTTGCAGCTGGTGTTGCTGACGAAATACTGGTACAGGTATCTTATGCAATCGGTGTTGCTCAGCCTATGGGTATCTACGTAAATACTTACGGAACAGCTAAAGCTAAATCAGCAGATGGCAAATTGCTTACTGATGGTGAAATAGCGAAAGAAGTAGAAAAGATTTTCGATATGACTCCTTACGGTATTGAAACACGTTTAAAATTGCGTAACCCGATTTATTCAGAAACCGCAGCTTATGGTCACTTTGGTAAAAACAACGAAGTAATTACTAAAGTATTCAAAGCATCAAACGGTGTTGAAAAAGAAATCACAGTAGAATTATTTACCTGGGAAAAATTAGATTTCGTAGATGCTGTTAAAAAAGCATTTTCTCTATAAACCTTTAAAGGTCTTAAAATTTTAAAAGAGCGTTGTCTTCACAGACAACGCTCTTTTTCATTTAACCCTCATCCTGATATTTCTGCTGCAATTACAAGGCCCTTTGGCTGGCTTCTATTTGACTTCGCTATGAATCCACATTTTCTCCATAATGCTTTCACGTTGAGTCAATCTATTTACCGGGAAAAGGTGGACTCATAACCTAGACAATACGACCTCTTCTACCTCCGTTCTCCAGCTGTTATTCTGTTTAAAAAATGCAAAATCCCGGAATAAATCGTATCATTAGTCAATAATAAAAGATTATGATACGCAGATTTATATTTATCCTGTTTATAGGGCTTCAATTTGGAAATGTTCATGCCCAGACCAAAACACCTGATCAGTTATACGGACAATTATTTATTGATGTACAAATGCAAAACGTGCTTAAGGACGGTAAAACATTTGTTGATTGCATCCCTAAAAGAGATCCTGCTAAAATTCTGGAAGATTATATGAAGCTGAAAAATGCAAAGGATAAGTTTAGCACGCTGGACTTTGTAAAAGCCAATTTCATCCTTCCTGATACCAATACTACTATTGTGATCACCGGGAATAAACCAGTCGCAGCGCATATCAACCAACTTTGGGAAGCCTTGCGCCGTAAGCCAGCAAATAAGATCGCCAATAGCTCACTGTTAGACCTGCCTGCTCCATATATTGTACCGGGAGGCCGTTTCAGGGAGATTTACTATTGGGACAGCTACTTTACCATGTTAGGCCTTCAGGTATCCGGAGAAAACGAAACTATTGAAAATATGGTAAAGAATTTCGCATACCTGATTAAGCAGAACGGACATATTCCGAACGGGAACAGAAATTATTATCTCAGCAGATCGCAGCCCCCATATTTCTCACTGATGGTGGAACTTCTTGCTCAAATCAAAGGAGATCAGGTATATTCAACTTATTTACCAGCATTGGAAAAAGAATATGCTTACTGGATGGATCAGTCAGCGCCGACTAAACATGTGGTTATCATGCCTGATGGAAGTAAATTAAACCGGTATTACGACCAGCTAAATACACCAAGACAAGAATCCTATAAAGAAGATGTATTGATTGGCAGACAGGCCGGGTCGAAAAATCCTGAAATCTATCGTGATATCAGGTCAGCAGCAGAAAGCGGATGGGATTTTAGCAGCAGATGGCTGGCTGACGGAATGCATTTAAACACCATTGAAACCACACAAATAGTTCCTGTAGATTTAAACTGCCTGTTATATAATCTGGAACTAACCATTCAGAAATGTTATGCACTTAAACATAATACCGAAAAGCAGAAGTACTTTGAGTCTTTAGCTTTAAAAAGAAAGATCAGTATGCTGAAATATTTCTGGTCCCCGCAGCAGTCCTGGTTTACTGATTATAATATAAAAACCAAAAAACAGTCCCCGGTATTAAGTCTTGCCGGTATGTATCCATTGTACTTTAAGCTGGCCAGTTTAAAACAGGCAAACCTGGTTAAAAACGTTTTACAGCAAAAATTCCTGAAACCGGGAGGATTGGTTTCTACTCCGCTCAATACACATCAGCAATGGGATGCCCCTAACGGATGGGCTCCACTGCAATGGATGGCTATCAATGGATTAGGTAATTATGGCTTTCATGAGCTGGAAAAACATGTGGCTGTACGCTGGATTAATTTAAATACTAATGTTTATAAAAGAACAGGAAAATTGATGGAGAAATACAATGTTGTTGATCTTGACTTGAAAGCCGGAGGAGGAGAATATGCTTCTCAGGATGGATTTGGATGGACAAATGGTGTATTACTTTCCCTGATGAAAAAATACGGCTACGCTAAATAAAAACAAAACCATTTAAAGAGGGCTTTGTTTAATAAGCAAAAGAATCTTTATTATGGAACAACCAGCTGAAATGAACACACTTAGCCAGATTTTAGAAAAATTGAGGCAAAAAGGGTTAGATAACGAAATAAAGATGACCGATCATGGCAAAATGCAGGGTGTCGGTCTGCACAAAATATATATACCCGAAGATCTGACTATCATAAAAACTTATCGTTTTGAAGGTGACTCAGATCCTGGAGATAATTCTGTGCTTTATTTGTTAGAAGACAAAGACGGTCAGATCGGCTATATTATTGATGCCTATGGCATGTATAGTTCTCATGAAGGAACAGGTTTTGATGACTTCCTGAAAAAAATCCCTACTGCCGACAGGGATATGCAAGAACTATTCAAGTAATTTTTAGATTGAGCAAAGAGGAACAAACCCGTTTTTCTTTGCTCAATTACTTATCAGCAATTATTTCTTTATTCTATTTCAGCCCCATACTTCATTTCAAACTGAAGTATTAACTTTTCAGGTTCGTTAATTTTGGTGAAGCAAATAACCAAATGGAAACAGGACTTATCATAGATTGGCATACTACAGACCCTCATACTTTTTATTTAAAGCACCTTAAAGAACATCCTGTTCATTACGTTTCAGCACAACAGGGCTGGAATATATATGCTTATCGGCAAGCCAGAGAAATAATGCTTCATCAGGATGCACTCATCCCTGAAATTAAAACCGGCCATACCGGTCTGAATCAAAATACCTTAAAACTAACCAGGCAACTAGCCCGTTTAAATAATTTTGAACAGCATAAAAAGTCAAGACAGGCTGCCATGCAGATTTATAACCAAATACAACCTGTTTCTGTTCATGATATTCTTAGCACCCTGCTCAAAGCGGGTACAACAAATAACAGTATAGACTGGGTTAATACTATAGGCAAAAAATTACCTGCGCTTTATATCTTAAAAAGCTTAAATTTTGGACATGATGATTGTTTATATATCATTAATCACCTCTCAGCATTGGTTAAAATCATGTCTGTACAAAAAACAGCAGCCGAAATTATATTGCTGAATGAGCTCACTGATACCCTGTTCATCTTAGTACAAAAACACTTCTCCAATACGGATACAACCAGACATCTTACAGAAAATGACGAATGGACAGAGTTACTGATTTCTAATCTGATAGGCCTGCTGATTCAAAGTTATGATGCAGGGAGAGGTTTATTAACGAATACCCTGATTCAGCTGATCCGCAATCATCATCCTCTGCCGGGAAACAGAACAGAAGACTATTTCAAACAGGTAATCACTGAAACTTTACGTTTCGACCCACCGGTACATCTTACTAAAAGGATTGCCGGAAGAGATATCCTGATAGGTAATCAGGTTATAAAAAAGGGAGAAATGATTACAATAGTACTGGCAGCAGCCAATCTTGACCCTCAAATATTTGAATCTTCATCAACTTATAACCCCTTAAGAGCTAATAACCACGAACACCTTACTTTTGGCGCGGGTCATCATCAGTGTCTGGCTAAACATTTAATGACAGAGCTGACTGCTGAGACCTTTAAGCTCTTATATCACCGAATCCAAATGCCGGAACAAGCTATAAATTATGAACCATTGTTAAATGTCAGATTGGTTAAAAATCTATTTATCACCATTTAAAATCATTCAAATGATCGCAGTAATTTTCGAAGTCATACCAGAAGAAGGTAAAATGACAGACTACCTTGCCATAGCCGCCAGTCTTAATCCTGTTTTGTCAACTATTCAGGGGTTTATTTCTATTGAAAGATTCCAAAGCCTGGTACATCCTGACAAGATTCTATCTCTTTCTTTTTGGGAGGATGAAAAAGCCATTATGCAGTGGAGGAATATCGAAATGCATCGTGAAGCACAATCAAAAGGCCATGATTCTGTTTTTAAGGATTATCACTTAAGGATCGCTACTGTTGTAAGAGATTATGGGATGTTTGACCGTAAAGAAGCCCCTTCAGATAGCAGAACAGCACATGGTTAAAAATCAACAGCTTATTGCCCGATTCCAATACTAATCAAACGTTTGCGTTAATTTTCAGGGTCAAATCAGGGTTGTTTTCAGGTCTTTAGCAATAAAAATGAATACCTTCATCACGGGCAAATATCCCTAACCGAAGGTCATGTTCAGATTAACCAAAGCAAAACTTCTATCAAAAGCAGTCCTTTTGACCGCTTTATTTTTCAGCATAAATTGCGCACAAACGCATGCACAGCAATTAAAATATGTATCGGGCAAAAGTAGCTGGGATGCAGATTCATTAGGAAATCACCGCGCCGTTATTTTTGTTCCATCTGCAGGTACAGTAGCAAAGGCTGTAATTGACTGGCGAAGGAAAGATAATCCTGCAAATAAAGAAATCATTGTCGTTGATGCCCGTTCAAACAAACGCATATTCAACATCAAAACAGAAGCTATTTCACGGGAGACAGGAACGGTATATTTTGAACCTGTTTCGGGTGCAGGAACCTATTATATTTATTACCTGCCTTTTCATGTTCAACCCGGTTCAAATTACCCGACTGCTATTTATAAAAAACCTTCGGACCGTGCAGCTGCTGCATGGACAAGCAAAATAAATAAGCAGGCAATTGCAGCCAAAGTTGATTACCTGGAATCTTTTAATCAGTTAAACAGCTTTTATCCAATGGAAGTTATCGCCACTGCAAAAGAAGTAGAAAACCTGATCTCGAAAAACAAAGATCAGCCTTACCTGGTATTTCCTGAAGACAGGTTACATCCTATAAAGATGGAGAGAGACCTTCCTCAGCGATGGATTTTCAAAGGAACCTCCGGGAAATTCACAGATACGGCCAGCCGTGGCGAACATTACAGCTTCCAGTTGGGCTTGTATGCTTTCTCCAAAGAGCTGCACAATGTAAGCTTGAAATTTACCGATTTAAAAAGTACCGGTGGTGATATCATTGATTCGAAACTGTTGTCTTGTCTGAATACCGATGGCATAAACTGGGATAATAGCGTGCTTAAGAAACAGATAGACATTAAAAAGGATAAAATTCAGGCTTTATGGTGTCTGCTGGATATCCCCG
The DNA here is from genome assembly GCF_014200605.1 of Pedobacter cryoconitis. Taxonomy (GTDB): domain Bacteria; phylum Bacteroidota; class Bacteroidia; order Sphingobacteriales; family Sphingobacteriaceae; genus Pedobacter; species Pedobacter cryoconitis_B. Next base: position 521,383 of record NZ_JACHCE010000003.1, read on the forward strand.
AAAACATAAAACCTGCTGTCTATAGCGGAATGGTAACTGTGATGGCCGATGGGATTACAGCAATTCCTGTACAAATCGAATTAGTCATAGGCCCGGAAAAGGCACTAAACGGCGGAGTGAATGAACCCTGGAAACAGACCCGTTTAACCTGGCTGAATTCTTCTCTGGGACAGAAAAATGAATTGATCAAACCCTATACCCCTTTAAAGATAAACGGAAATACGATCAGTTTATTAGGTAGAAAAATGACGCTTGGCAATGACGGTATGCCTGCACAGATCGAATCTTTTTTCACAGAAGAGATGACAGCGACCGATCAGCGTTCCCGCCCTTTACTCTACTCTCCTTTTGCACTGATTGCTGAAGAAACTGATGGTTCAAATCTCCGCTGGAAGACTGGTAAGCCTGACATCAGGCAGATTGAACCCGGTGAAGCAGTATGGACAGCTGTAAATACATCGCCCAAACTACGTATGGAGGTTAAGGGAAGTCTGGAATTTGATGGATTTGTCAATTACTCCGTTAAACTTATTGCGTTGAAAGATGTTAGTTTTAAGGATATCAGAATGGTCATCCCCTTCAAAAAAGAAGTTGCGGAATATATGATGGGACTGAATCTGAAAGGGGGAAAAATACCAGCCGATTATAAATGGAAATGGGATGTTGCCCATAAAAATCAGGATGGGGCATGGATCGGAACTGTAAATGCTGGTTTACGTTTTTCATTAAAAGATGAACACTACACCCGCCCATTAAATACAAACTTCTATCTGGACAAACCGCTCTTATTGCCATCCTCCTGGGGAAACCACGATAAGGGCGGAATTGATATCCTGCAGAATGCTTTAAATACTTCTGTTACTAATTATAGTGGTGCAAGAGCAATGAAAACCGGCGATACACTGTATTATAATTTTAACCTGATGATCACGCCATTCCATGCGCTCCATACTGAAGATCAATGGGCAACAAGATATTATCATAAATATAATAATGCAGATACTATTAAGGCTACCGGGGCAACTGTGATTAATATTCATCATGGAACTGCGATTAACCCTTATATCAATTATCCTTTTATCGCGCATAACGCGATGAAGAGTTATATAGATTCGGCGCATCACCTGGGCCTGAAAGTAAAAATTTATAATACCGTACGTGAAGTTTCCAATAGTGCTTATGAGCTTGCGCCATTAAGAAGCCTGGGGCATGAAGTATTTTCACAAGGTAAAGGTGGTGGTTATGCCTGGCTACAGGAACATTTGAATGCAGATTATATTGCTGCCTGGTATGTACCAGAAGTGAAAGATGCAGCGATTATCAATAGCGGAATGAGCCGCTGGCATAATTATTATGTAGAAGGCATGAGCTGGCTGGTAAAAAATGTGGGTATTGACGGCATATATCTGGATGATGTGGCTTATGACAGGACAACCATGAAGCGGATTAAAAGGGTGCTGACTCAAAATGGTCATCCCGGAATTATTGATCTGCATTCTGCTAATCAATATAATAAACGCGATGGTTTTAATAACAGTGCCAATTTATACATGGACCATTTTCCTTATTTAAACAGGTTATGGTTTGGAGAAAACTTCGATTATCAGAACAATACTCAGGATTTTTACCTGACAGAAGTTTCAGGGATCCCATTTGGACTAATGGGCGAAATGCTTGAAGGGGGCGGAAACCCATGGAGGGGCATGGTTTATGGCATGACCAACCGTATGCCCTGGTCTGACAATGCTGACCCGCGTCCAATCTGGAAGATCTGGGATAGTTTTGGTATTCAGGGCAGCAGGATGATTGGTTACTGGGTAAAAAACAACCCGGTTAAAATAGCACAGCATGATATTTTAGCTACTGTTTATTTAAAGGATAAGAAAGCACTGGTCGCTATAGCAAGCTGGGCAAAAGAAGATACAAAGATAAAACTAGTGATTGACTGGAAAAACTTAGGTATTGATCCGAAAAAAGCAAGCCTGACCGCACCAGCCATTCAGAACTTTCAGACCGCAAGGACTTTTTCTGCTGATGAAGAAATACCTGTTAAAAAAGGGCAGGGATTCCTGCTGATAATTGAATGATTTTTGACGTCCAATTATGGATTATGATCTTTTTTATCAGATAATTTTATCCACTCATGTTACCAGTTTAGAATTAAACAATTAATTATCAAGCATTTAACAACACTTTCAGTGCAAAAACAATTTTAGTTTTTTTTATGTATGTCACCACTTAGGGAATTAATGTAAATTAACTTTGTATTGTGTGAATCTTTATAAGATTAGAAATCGTTCTTACCAACATTAATTTTATACCTCATGGCTTTAGGTGTGTTTAGCCATGAGGTATTTATTCTGAATTTGTTTAAACGGCTTTCTTTTTTTTGCTTCCAAAACAGAGCTCCACTATTTTTCTGACAGCTTTCGTCATCTCTTCCCTCCCCGATTCAGTATTCAAATCAAGGCCGCACAGTGTGCTTGTATTTTTTTTAGTATGTAGTACTGAATAGTAAATTCCACAGACAATAATTGCCGAAATTGCTCTGAAATTGATGTCTGAATCTTTAAAATAAGGATCAGTTAACTTTAAAAGCTCCTCTCCCATAGTTTCCCTTTTTTTACTCAGATCATTTAAAATATTACTCTTTTCCGAGATCTCCCAAAGAATGATACGCTGCATTTCGTCCTCATTGAAAAAGAAATCAAACTGGTTTTCAAAAATACCTGATACAAACTCAATCATGGTTTGTTTTTTATTAACCGCAGCAGTGGCATCACTTACCTTTTTAGAGAAAGTAACCCAATAATCTCTTTCTACCAGATAAGTTTCTATCAGGGCGTCTACAGTTCCAAAATAGCGATAGATCAGTTTTTTGCTCACATCTGCACTTTTGGCAATTGCGTTTACGCCTAATCCCGTATACCCTTTTGACCGGATAATTTCCCCTACAGCATCAATAAGCTTACGCTCAGTCAATAATCTGTTTTTTGGTTCCGTTTTAAGTAAATCATTTTTCTCCGGCATAGCTCTTTCTTACGAATTTCTTCAAAAATAGCGTTTTATGACCTCTTTATTTCTAATACGCTATGTAAATCGCTTTATAAAGATTACAAATTTAAACGTCTTTTGATTTGTTCTTCATTTTCATGGAAGAGATAATTATGGTTTTTAGCTACAATCATAGAAGGCACATCTTCCCGCTGTTTGCTGAGGAAAGGAAAGGTCAGTCCAATCTGCAATTTCGGCTGGCACTTGCTGATCGTATCTTCAAAATGGTTGTAGGTCGGCGAATCCAGTAAAATCTGGTAAGCTGACTTGAAAATTACGATTAACTGCGTCCCCCTGAACCCTCCTATTTTTAACATACTATCAGTAACAGCAACTTCTTCATAGCTTAGTAGCGCCCCCGTAGCCAGCACATCCAGGTTTAATCCCGCAGCCAGATCAATATAGGTTTCCATTTTTTCTATACTAAAGGCTTCGGTTAAAACCAGATCATCTTCAGCAAAGATCACATAAGGATCTTCTATATGATCCTGAATTATCTTTTTAGCGGTGTTGTACAGACTGTCAAATTTTAATGGTGTTACTTCCGTAGTGTACATCCGGTAAGGAACTGCATGGCTTTTCAGCATTTGGAACAATCCGGTATGCCTTTGCAAAGACATACTGGAATTTGTGGTGGCAATGTTAAGAATCATAATGACGTGGTAATATTGTATTGGTTACCGGACCTTCTGAGACATTGTTCTGAAGATAAAAGACTTCCTCATTATACGCAACATAAGAAGGAGTGCTCTTATTTGCTAAATATTTAACGATCGTAGCATCATAGAGATATTTATAACTAACCCCTGTGTATGCGTAGATATAGTTTAAGGATAGTCCATTGCTATAATATTTAGATACCAAAAGTAATGACCCATTAATCTCACAACTATTAACAGAGACCCTGCTTGACATAATAGCTCCTCCTACCATACTTATCTTTGAATTTGTTAATCTCATCATAATATTACTTTCGGACGAGAAAAATTCTGAATCGGACATTTCACCAATAACTAAAGGAAGAACCTCGTTATAACTACCGTTTATCTCAATTTTACAATTTCTTATCAAATTTAAAGCAGTTTTGGGCACTCCATTATTGGTAATATATTTGGTAACTCTATAGTCAAAATTAGCAGTATTATTAAAACGTTTATCCGTCCTTCTAAGAATCGTGCCTTTGGTAGAGGCTAATATCCCCTTATTTAGATTTTGTATAGTATAGCAAACCTCATCATTTTCATAGACTGTCGATTTCACTATTGCAGATAACCTATCTTTTTTCAGTGCTTTTATAATTAAAGGTTCTATATCACCAGAATAGGATGCCGATCCATAAGATAAATACTCATCAACGTCATTCATATCATGTATACCATAAACAAAAGTACTTTGAAAATCCGTGAGCAGATACAGTTGTCCTGGTACAAGATTTTTCTCATTCAGTAATACATTTAGCTCATTATAAGTGACAGAAATAAGAGTAGCGCTCCCATTACTACTGCCAGAAGCATTGATGACAGGATTTAAAAGTGTTCCTGTAATCGTAATATTATTTCCCGCAGTAATCACAGGGATATCTTCTATTCTAGCTAAAGTCCCGCTTAAATCAGGTAAAAAAAGCTGCGTATCTGCGCTAATTGTTGCCTTAGCAGGTCTGATATACTGATGAAAATCTTCGGTTGTATTGAAGGATACTGCAGCAGTACTTAAGACACCCGCAATATCAGTATCCCCTTTGACGCCGACCCTGAACTGTGAACCAATAAAAGAAGGATCAGCCGAAGCATCCTGAACACCAGACGTACTTGAAAATGAAATATTTCCATCCTCCAAACCAAATGCTATTTTTCCTGCAAACCCTCTGGCAGACACTTTATTTTGCAGATCAATATTGAAATTTATCCCTGTATCAGTTAACACTTCCGGCGTTCTGATCTTATGCGTAAATGTATTCGCCGCAGTAAATATATTCTGATCTCCTAAGCCGGCTTTCAAGCCAAGTCCATGCGCAGTAAGATCCCGCATATGACTATTTAGCGCTTCAGCATCTGCTTTCTCATCAAAGCGTTTATCCAGGTTCTCAATATTCCCTGATGGTATCATAGCATCTTTATGCCAAAAAGAATCCCATGTATCCCAGAATTGTTGCTGAGAGGGCTTTAAACCAGTTCTAAACCAGTTTTTTATAATATTTAAAGTTTGTTTTGCCATTTTTTTAATCTTATATGGTGTGCCTGCCATAAAGCAGCTTTATTTATGATTGATATTTTTAGTTTAATCTGTTTGATATTCTCACTCCTGCAGCATCATTCTCCTGCATATATAATCCATAATAATCCTTCGTGCCTACAATACAAGAAGTACCATATCTATTAATTATAAGCATTACATTCTGAATAGGAGTATTAACATGTCCTATTCTGGCACAGATAGAATTAAGTGTAGCCCCACCAACAAAATTTATGTAGCTGGAAAACACAGCTCCTTTTACATAACATTTGTATACATCCATTCTGCTGGAATGAATCCTGCACATATCCATATTCAAATATGAATCTATTAGTGAAGACATAATATCTCCATTAATAGAGAACAGCTCAGAGTTTTTCATACGACCGATTATTACTGGCATGATTGAACCATAAAAACCTGATGCGTTTATTGTACAGTTTGACACCAGGTTTAAGGCATTTTTAGGCTCTCCTTTATTAGTTCTGAATTTTGTTCTTCTATAATCAAAATTGGCAGTGTTTTTTAACCCGGTATCAGTCCTTCGAAGTATAGTACCTTTTGTAGAGGATAATATACCTCCAAATAAATTCTCCGTAGTATAAATAATTTCATCCTCTGGATATTCAGCAGATCTGGCAACGGAGTAAAACTTAACAGGGGTTATCGCCATTACAATTAATGGTTCTATTGGCCCTGAATAAACTACCGACCCATAAACCAAACCTTCAGAAAGCCCATTTACAGAATGTTCTCCATAAACAAAGGTGCTCTGGAAATCTGAAATCTGATATTCTTTACCGGGTATCAGGCTTTTCGTTTGAATCAACCCTTTCAGTTCTTCATAGGTTACTGTTGTAATCAGGGAGGTATCCTCACCACCGCCACCTGCCGCATTGATTACCAGATTTAAACCACTACCAGTAATAGTTATGTTATTTCCGCCACTGACTACTGGTATATCTTCCTTTCTGGACAGCGTCCCATCCTCTTTGGGTAAAAAGAGTATCGTATCTTCAGAGCTGGAGGCTATCGCCGGCTTAATATGCTGATGAAAATTTGCATTTAATGATAGTCCCGCAGCATTTAGCGTTCCTGGTGTATAAAGGTCACCAGTTTGGGTGATCTTAACCGTTGAACCAGAGAAAGAAGGGTCAGTTGAGGCTTGCTGAGCAGACGGTGTATTAGAGAACGATAATGTTCCGTCCGTTGTATCAAAAGATAACTTCCCGGAAAAACCTTTAACACCGACCTGACCTTTCTTATCCAGGTTAAAATCAAGACCAGAATCAGTGTTTATTTCTGGTGCTCTGATCTTTTGCAAAAATGTGTTCTCCACAAGGAAGTTATTCTGATTTCCCAGACCGGCCTTCCGATCCAGGCCATGCGCGCTAAGATCGTGTATATGACGGGTTAAGGAATCGTTATCTGCTTTTTCACCAAAACGGATTTCCAGATTTTCAATATTTGCCGCAGGAATAATTTCATCCTTATGCCAGAAAGAATCAAAGGTATCCCAGAATTGCTGCTGTAGTGGTTTAAAACCCGTATTAAACCAGCTTTTTATGGTATTTAAAGTTTGTTTTGACATTTTATAATTTCATGAGGTAAGCTAAAGTCAGATATGTGATTCCATATCCCAAAATCCTGATTACTTACTAATCAGTAATAATAGAAAAGCCCTTTGCAATCAGATTATTTTTGGCAATTAAGCCGTCTCCCGTTGGCACTGCCGGCTGGTTTTGATTATTTAAGGTGACAGTAAGCGCAGTGAATTCAATTTTGTCTAAATCGATTAAGATATTATTCACCGTAACGTAAGTCAACTTGTTTCCTTGCAAATGGAGCTCTTTAAGTCCTTTTGGCAAACTAGAAACAGACTTAACAACAAACAGGTTTCCATTGTCATTCAATTCTATTTTTGTAAGATTTGTACAATTCTTAAAAATATCTAAGTCAATATGGGTCAGGCTCTTATTATAACTAAAATTTGCTGATTTCAAACTGCCTGGGAATCCAACTTTAAAATTAATATCTGCCAGCGCTGTATAAGAAATCTCAAGATCAAAGTATGAGTCAGTATTTTTTCTAAAAATATCTATCTCAATCCCTGTTATTATTTCGTTATTTTTATCCTTGTTCTCTATACCGCCTAAATAAAAACGTGATAGATTAGATGGAAGCTCAGTGTTAAAATAGCCCAGATTACCACTTGTTATACTTAGAAAAGTCAAACTATTTAGCTTAGATAAATTTTCCATTTTAGTTATAGTACTCTCCCTTATATAAGCTACCGTAACATTTGAATAATCTGCCAATATTAATGCGATCTTATAGATGCCTGCTTTAAGATAAGTATGTTCAAATACTACCCCAATGTTATTACTCTTTTGCGAATATCCATCTCCATAATCCAAAATGTTTTCCATCCCGTTATAACTATATATTTCAGTACCAAGATCCAATTTGTAATTATCTGACGGAATATTTAAAGTAAGAATAAGGGGTGGAGAAGTTTCAGCTGAAGTTACAGCCAGCATATAGTTACCAAAAACATCTGTTATACTATAAAAATCCCCCAAAGACAGTCCCGCTTTCAAGGCACCATAATTACTCAAATAGGTTGGGAGATTACCTAATCCAATGGCTGTTTTATCCAGTGTTTGCCAGGTTTTATCACCCCGGAAATATTGATTTTTAGTACCTATAGCAATAATGTTCTCTTTGCTATTTATAGTCAGGGCTAAATCTTTAACAACTTCAATTTCGACATCCTGTGCAGTATTTTTTTGATTGATAACATCAATCTGTTCCTGCATATCAGTATCGTCGAAATTGTAAAGTCTTGCTAATTTTTGCTTTTCAATATCTGTATAGTCATTGGCAGATAAACCTTTACCCGCTTCTTTATCTACTTTATTATTAATTCCGTGTGCTGAAACATCTTTCAGGTGCCCCGCAAAAGCCTGCTGATCGGCTTTCTCATCAAAACGCTTATCAAGGTTTTCGATATTCGCAGCAGGAATAATTTCATCTTTATGCCAGAAGGAATCCCAGGTATCCCAAAATTGCAACTGACTGGGTTTTAAACCAGTTTTAAACCAGTTTTTTATTACATTTAAAGTTTGTTTTGCCATAGTTTTTTGATAGTATTTTAATTTTTGAGGTTGAAATATTACGTTAGCTTATTCAGGCAATTGAATACTCCATCCTTTTTGAAGTAAGGATACTTTAGACGCATTAGACGCAGAAGTTCTTTTAACTGGATTCAGGTAAGTTCCATTGTAATTATTCTCAATTAGCAGGCGTCCATTAAACCTTCCCGCCTTATCGAGGTCAATTAACATTCTATCCATTTCAGCCGAACTTATATTTGTATAATCCAATTGAAGTACGGTTATATCGGCTAAGTTTTCAGGGATTTTAGAGAATCTCCCTGCCCATTGTCCCTTTTTACCAGGTTCATCATCTGGAAAACCACCACTAAGCAGAATAATAAATGATTGTATTCTGGCAACCGGATGAAGTGAGATTGTGCTCATAAATAGGTTATCACCATCAGGAGGACTTTTCGGGTCTAGAATCAAAGGGCTATAATCTCCAATATTTACCAGCTCTTTTAATTCTGAACAATCCAGAACCCCAGAGTTTACTACGAAACTTCCATTGACTGCAAGAATTAGTGACTGTAGGTTTTTAAAAAAATTAATAAAACCTTTATTTAATTCAAAGTTCGATGGTTTCGGAGTTTGCAATGAATAATAAAATTCAATTCCCACATTCATACTTTTAACCCCCAAGGGGTTAATTATATACTTGATAATTTTTATTCCCGGTTTTTCTCCGAAGTACCAGTTATTAACACCTCTTCCAATATATTCTGCAACCTTACTCTCCGTACTATCATCATTTAAATGGAATATCTGAACAATAACATCTTGTTTTTTGTCCTGATGCCATTGAGTAAATTGAAAAAACAACCCATTTGGCAGTGAATAATTCGCAGGACAGTCATAAAACCTTCCATATTCTATTGTCATTTTATCTGTCAGATCCAGGTCTCCTATATTGATAATAACCGGTGCCGGGGGTGGAGGTATAGTAATTACGTTATAAGGTGATCCTTTCGAAATATATAAAGTGTCTGCATTCTTTTCAGAAGCTGGAAGTGCCGTATATTCATCTGTAGTAACCTGCCTGATCGTCTTGATCAGATTTGTCGTATTCCCACCAACAGGCACCGAGGATCTCACCAATAGCTGCCAGCGTGTACCATCTGAGTAATAAATACATTTATCACTGCTGAGATACACAAAAGTTAGCGCTGCAGGAACAGTCGCCGGTAAACTACTGACTGTAGCTATACTCAATAATGGATTTCTTACACTTCCAAAAGTATTCCACAACACACCATTCGCATCTCTTTCTATAGCCCCGTTTTGTAAAGCAGACGTCAGCGAACCTCCTGGAATAACCAGTGGAGGTGTCGTCGTCGTTCCTGCTCCTAATATAATTCCAGAGTTGAAAGTCCAGGGTTTAGTGATGACCTGGGCTTGTGTTTTGATCCAGGCCCACCAGTTAAATAACTTTAATCTGCTCACCACTTTACTATCCTCCGTAACAGCCGCAGTTAGCTGAACTTCTGCATCACTGGCAAGAGTTACATTTTGCAAACTGTTCAGCTTACTGAGTAAAACATTAGTGAAAGCATTAGTATCAGGGTTACTTTCATAAGCAGTCTTAATCTGACTGGCCGACATCGCGGCATTCAGTAAATCCGGATCACTTATTTTAATATAAACTGCATTTGTCCCGGTTGTAGTCGCTTTATAAAGTGCCCAGCGTCCGTCACCATCATTGAGCACAAAGACATTCATTGGTAAACCAGAAATATTATATGCATCTCTTGCGGTAAGATCTGCAACAGTAATCTCTTTGAAACTACCAGCAATTTTCTGATACAATTTCATGAAAGTATTACCATCCTCAGGAACTCCATCTTTTATATCAAGATCATAGTCATCAATCCAGCTTAAAACCTCTTCTCTGCTTGTTTTGCTATTCAACAATAATTGTAATCCCTCAACCTGAGCGATTGTATGTGTGTGATTCAAGTTCGCTTTTGACGCTAAAAGAGCCTGATGGGCCAGAGGATCTGTCAAATGTCCGGCAAAAGCCTGCTGATCTGCTTTCTCATCCAGACGTTTATCCAGATTTTCAATATTTGCAGCAGGAATAATCTCATCTTTATGCCAGAATGAATCCCAGGTATCCCAAAATTGCTGCTGACTTGGTTTTAAACCAGTCTTAAACCAGTTTTTTATCGCATATAAAGTTTGTTTTGCCATCTTATCCTCCTGTGTATTCAATGAACATCACAATACGGTAAGGATTCAGATGGTTAATCTCAGCAGCAGATCCTGGCCAGCCCACATGATTGATCAAATCTGGTTCTGTCCCGGAGTTTATACTGTCGACCTTACTGATCGTTACACTTTCACCCCAGTTTGACTGACGCTGAAGACCGGCTCTGTTGTTAGATAATATAGGTAATTGTGATTCATTTAAAGTATGTGTTTTTGCTCCTCCGTTGAGTCCAACTGTGTTAAAATTAAAGTCATCAGGGTTCCAGCCCATTGGTAATCGCCCACGCCATTCTTTTACTTCAGACCAACCTACAGGAATTTCAACAAAAGGTTTTTTGAATAAGACCATACCACCACCCAAAGAAAAAGGGGCAGCTATTTTTTTAAGCGTTTCCACTTCGTTTCTCAGTGCTGTAAGATCTACAGTAAGTGCTTTGTTAGCAATCTCTGTGGTCACAGTCTGCAAATCCATCAGACGGGGCAGACTTGCCCAGACAACTGCACCTGTACCAGTACCGAATTGCGCATAACGTGTAAAGAATACATTTCTATTTTGCCCATTTTCGAATGGACGGGCTTGCGTATCTTCTCTGATCACAATATTGCTCTGTAATAATCCACCTCTGAAAGGCAGCAGTTCGCCACCCAGAACGACATAACCATCAGTAACTGTACTGCCTGAAGTTATACAACCAGACAGAATGTAATTACTGCCACCCAGGGCGGTTATAGATTGCAGAGAAGCATAACTGGTCTGCATGAAGTTTAAAGTATCGGTTTCAAGTGGAAATCCTCCGGTTTGTTGAAAATCTATGTTGTTCATATCGTCTCTATTGTATATCGTTTACTTGCTAGTTTATAAAAATCAATCAGTGCGTTTAATTGGTAGTAGTTTGCTTGTGTATTCAGTTCTGCGGGGATGATCACCTTAAAATCAGAACCTGTATCGGCAAAGCTTGAACTTGGCTGCAGAAACAGCCGCTTCAGATAGCGGGGCTGACTTTCGGCCTGTGTGTAGATATAAGTCCTTTTAAACCGGTTGCCGTTATCAATATAGATACGCCTTAACTCCGTATCGAACATATCATTCAGTGCTTTTCTCAGATAGCAAACCTGCCCGTTGTGAGCTAGTTTATAAAGGTTATCATCCCTCTTAGCATACCAAAGCTGATATAACATAGAAATCGGTGTAACCAATGCCTGTACATAACTTACTGTCAGATTTTGTCTCAGAAAAGTAGGCAGTACCAGAACCACCAGCTTTTTAAAGTCTATTTTATACCACATATTTTATCCCGTTAAAGTTTGCGATCTCGAAATATCCCGATACCGGAATCTCACGTACATTAATTTCGCGTGGTGTGCCGTAATTGTTAGATTTCCCATCTCCATCAATCCAGCTGCTTTGTGCACTGTCAATATGAGGTATCTTTACACCAGGCAGCAACTGCAAGCGGTCTACCAGTGAGGCAAGGACCAACTCACCATTGAAAGGCATTTCTTTGAGATACTGTTTAAGCGTTTCTTCTATCGGCCGGCCCCCGTTCAGAATACTATTCCCTTCTGCGTCTATGAGCAACGGGTCACGGAAAATCCGCATGTTCAGAAAAAGTTTGTCCGCAGGAAAATTGATTACATTTGTTCTTACTCCGGCATCTCTGATTTCGGACAGATAGGCTTCAAAACTTTCTTTTTGTGCCGCAGAAATTGGCCCTAATTTCCCCGCCGTTTCTGTAGCGATTTTAACGATCAGCCGGCTGTCTTCCTCTGCTTCTGTTACCGCAGCATATTTGATAATCTTACTATTTTCAACCAGATCCGCTGCCACTTTACTATTGTCATAATAGTCTGCATCACGAACCAATGGAAAGCCATACTGAAAGGCCTTTGTTTTCTCGCGGTACCATCTTGCTGTATGCGGTTTTAACAGTGAGATTTTAAGATCTGTCTCATTTTTATGCAGGTCAAACAGCTTTTCGAGTGTAGAAATAGCAGCAGCGATAACAAAGGTTATCAAACGCCATATGGCTACTTTACTTGTACTGTTCAATACATCCAAATCGGAATCGGCTTCTTTAGCCTGTATAATTTCTGCTTGTATTTGTTCTATGCTTCTTGCCATAATTAACTTACTATAAAATCGTAACTGATTGCCCAGTAGTCTATTCCCTGGGGTTTATTTACTGCTCCTTCTCCAAGCTTGTCAAATCCGGTCGCCGGGATATTTTTCATGCTGAGCAATACCAGTTTTTCGGGTTTGTAATCGGGCAGGAATATTAATCTGCCTGCTACCAAATTTTCTACCGGGCTCGAATTGTTAAATACTGCCAGGTCAGTAGCGAATTCAGCAGTTCCATATTCATGCATGGAAATATCCCACCAGGACTGCTGCTCATAAATTCTATATTCCTTCATATGCTCCGTTTAGATCTACGCCATTTTCATTAATAGCCAATTGTTTAACTATAAAACCATCTGCTTCAAGCTGAACACGGATATTCCGGTACAAAAAGCGATCTATGACGCCATAATGTGCCTGACTGATATCGATCCCTACATGTGGGTTCTCCTTCCATTCACCCTGTTTACTTTTCAAGAGATGCTCTACATGCTGCGCATCGGATTCTTCGGTTAAAAAGTCACCTTTGATAATCAGCAAATCATCATCTTTTACTAAAATGTCTTTCATCTTATTCTATTGTCATGTTTAAAGTTCCTGTTACCGGACCGTTCGGACTGACCAGACCACTGGTATAATTTATCTTTAGGGCTTTGATTTCGGCAATTACAGCTTGTGATATAGCTTCAGAAAGACGATCTAAAGACGTATTTGCATTCTGTTCTTCTGCCTGCTCGGCCTGGATAGCAGTCTTAATTTTCTGTTTTAATCTTTGCTGGTCTAAACTCATTTTAAAAAGCTTTTAAATCTGTTTTCAATGGCTGTAAACTGGGCTTCGTTGATCAGCTTGATAGTCGGTCCCATATTGGTTGTGAACGTCATTAACTTAATCGCTGCCAGTAAATCGAGCATAAGTTTTTTTAAGGTTTCCTGCTCCTTTTGAAGCAGGAAACCTTCACTGGTCATTTCGAATTTTGTTTTTTCGATCTGAAAGGTGGCACTGGTCAGCTCACCCGAATTAGCCAGTACAGCAGTCTCCTTATTGATAAATATGACCGAAACCAGGCTCTTATCCTTTGGAATTAAAAGAAAGCCCCCGTGATCACTGTCGGTCTGCAAATGAACTCCAAGGATCTTTGAAGAGCCATCGATAGGCTGTACATCGCAGGTCATTCCTTTGAGCTCAACAGCAACCACTCTACCTATTTTGGCGTATATTTCATCGCCCGTCCGGGCGAGTGCCTGTATTAATTCTTTCATGTCTATGCCTTGGTTTTGTTAATATTTATGGGTTGCCCCAATTCAATTTTCTGCCGGTAACCGCTGATTCCAAATTTTATCTCATTCTTTTTAACCAGATAAGTTCCACCTGCACCTTCTGCAGGATAGATCTCGATCATGTCACAGGTATTGACCAGAGGTTCTCCAAAAGCTTCGAAACTGCCCTTAAGCCCATCCTCTTTATAGGTGTCCAGTGACTGTTGAGCATATTTTCTGAGTTCTGGTTCCGTTAACCCGTCAATACGGATCTGAATAATCTCTCCGACTTCTTTATCCCCTATCTCGACCCTGGTCTCTACATGCTTTTCATTGAAAGAAACTGCGACAACTTTCGCCTTGACTTCACTATTATCCCGGTATTCGAAGGTTTCACCGATGATGTTTTTCCCGTTTATAAACTTTACTTTATTCCGGTTGTCAAATGGATAGGTTAAACCAACATACAGAATGCTTTTCCCGTCAATATTGCGGAAGTAAGCAGTCAGCATGTATTTTTCTTTGAGTTCTTGTAATTCTTCAGAAACTGTAGATTTACAGACCCGGTAATTCCCAATATTCAGCTCATCATCAATTAGTTTAAAATCAAAGTCTGTTCCCTGCAGCAGATGTTTCATGACATCTTTCAGCTTTGCTGATTTGAAGGCCTTTGGTTCTGGTTTTTTCTGTTTAAGGATATACATCCCATCTTCACACCTGATTTTGATGGGATTTTTGGTATCTATACTTTTAATCAGACCAGAAAAGCGAAGTTTCAACTCATCATCATATCCAAGCCTTATAGTTATTTTATCACCCTTTTTTATAGGTAATCCGCTTTTGTTTTTGCTGCCTTCCCACGAGATCTTTTTGGGCAGCTCCAGTTCACAGGTATCAGTTAGCGTAGTAACGTCAGTTTGAATGCTGCAATTGACCAGAGCGTCAAATTCCCAGCTCAGTTTTTCTCCGTCAGACTGAGTGATCGTAGTTTTACTGCATAACCTTAACATCTTTCTCCTGTTTTAATTTGATTTCATAAGGGGTATCCGAAAGCATCGTTATGGATACCCCCTGACGATTACTATGTGTTTCCTGGTTCAGCGAAAATTTTTGAATAACGACCGACTCAATATTGAAGAAATTCAGGAACTCACTATGTACTTTAAGTGAGTCCTTAATGCTCAGATAACGGTTAAGCTCTTTAATTTTATCCGTTGGATATTCAGTAAAAGCGGGTGTCAGATTGCTGTTCTCATACTGCGTAATACCAGCTGCCATAGTGATGATATAATCACCTTGTGTTACGTATTCTTTAATTGTTCCGTTTCTGCCCTGTAAAGGGGTAGAAACAACCGTCTTCTCCAGGTTTAAAGACATAATACACTCTTCAAAAGTAAAAGATCCCGCAATTGAATCGTGTTGTATGGCCAGGGATGTCAGCCAGGAAACACCTTCCAGGTCATCCAGGATTTTAAAATCCGGTCCCGGCTGACTAATAACCTGAAAGGGTTTAGCAGAACCAAAGCGAAATGTCAGGTTTTGCGCAGCCCCGCCCGCCGGTTGTTTATTGTTGGGTAATTGTATTTTAATTGGACTCTCCATATTATTGTGCTTTTACAAGTGAAAAATCTGCCACTGCAGTAAGCAATGCATCTTTCACCATGGTGACCATGCTTTCTTTGCTCATTGTAGTACCGTTTTGATTATAGATATTCAGGTTTTCGATCAGCTTAGTAATGTTCAGGTTTCCAGTATTTTGAGTAGCGCCAGCCTTATCCGGCCCCGCAGTACTCATCACCTGAGTTGCAGCCACTCCACCAATCGGGCTCATTGCCGGTAAAGCAGGTGTTGCCTTCAGATTGAAGCTGGAAAGTGCGAGCATAGTCTCATTAGAGACATTTTTTCCAGCCGCATTTTTCTCCTTTTTAGATTCCCCTTCTTTTTCTTTCTGACTGTCCTGAAAACTTTTCGCTCCTTTTTCTTTACCTTCCTGTGCAGCAACCTTCAGATCTTTCATGCCATCAGAAGAGAAAATCTTATTCCACAGATCTTTTATAGGTTTGATCAGTTTCATAATCTTGTTCATAATCCCATCGAATAGTTCAGAAACCCATTTCCAAATGCCGCTAAAAGCTTCTCTGATAGGTTTAATCAAAAGATCATTGATCCACTTGGCAAAGCCCGAAAAGGTTTTTGTAATCCAGGTCCAGATACCAGAGGCAAAACCAAGGATAGCCGTAAAAACAGATTTAACCACATTCCAGATACCCATAAAAATACCAGTGTATAAATCCCAGATAAATATGGCTACAGGCTGGATTACAGATGACCAAAGCCATTGCAGCCCGTTGCTGATTCCCTCCCATACGGTTTGTATGAATGCTCCAATGGCCATAAACACACCGGAATAAACTTCCCAGATAAACGCGGCAACAGGTTTAATAACCAGCTCCCATACCCTATTGACCACTATGCCAATATTGTAAAATACAGCTTGTGCGACCTCCCAGATGCTGAAGAGGATCTCTCTGAAACGCTGTGAATTATCCCACAATAATTTAACAGCTACCACAACAGCGGCGATGGCGGCAATAATCCATCCGATACCAGGGATGCTCATAATTGCAGTTCCCACTCCGCTTAAAGCAGGAATGATATTTTTTATGCCCGAACCTACCGTACTGATCACTGTTCCTAATCCACCCATACTCTTGCCAATACCGTCTACCAGTCCGCCTACACTACCCATGCCCTGGCTTAAGGTGTCCATCACTTCGCCAACACCACCTAAGGTGTCACCAATAGTACTTGTATAATCCCCGATGTGACCAACCACACGGCCAATATTTCCGGAAACACCACCCATGTTTTCCATAGAACTACCCAGCTCTGTCATCAGATTGCCTACAGTTCCCATCGTGTTACCGATATTGGAAGACAGTTCTCCCATACTGCCTGACACTTCGCTCATTGTACCCATTACACCGCCGATATTGCTGGTTACCGTACCCATCTGGCCTGCAAAGGCTCCAAGCCTGTCCACAGAATTGCCTACGATATCGGTAATGCCCTGAGCCTGTTCGGGCTGCACCCTTGTCGCCGCAAGGATATCTCTTCCGGCCTGGATAGCACCGGAGAAACTAGTTTTAAGGTTTTTAAATGACTCTGAAGCCTTATTAAGGTCAGATGTTAACTTTGTTAAGGAGAAGACCTTCTGAAAATTATTCTGGAGATCGTCAATTGATTTAGTCGTTTTTTGGATCGTTTCATCAATTGCTGTTAACCCTTTTTTTATATTCACAAAAACAGGGTCGCCATTGGTGATGAAATTAATAGGAAAAGTAATGCCGCCGTCAGCCATGTTGGAATATTGTTTTGTTGATTTGATATAATTATTATTTTTGTTCAGCACTGAATCTGATTTAAAAGCCGGGGTATCGGCTTGAGACACAATACCCCTAAGCTCCAAACATCACTTTGAATAGTTCAGCCTGATTTTCGAGTCGCCAGCGCTCCAGCCATTGTGCCTGGGCATGTAATTTTGCCCATTCACTAAGCTGCAGTCTTTCCGGATCGACACTGAAGTTTGAGCGGATTAATGCATCGCCCTGCCACCTTCCGGTGTCCGTTTTGCTATTGTCCGGCTCGCCATTAAGCGAGCCTACAAGTTTTTTACGGTCACATTAAAAGAGTTCATATGCTGCGCCAGGCATTCTACAGCCTTTAACTTTAAAAAGTCGCGCTGACTCAATGCATCGTCCGAAGCAATTACACAGTTGTCAAAAAGTGCAATCGTACCTTTAATCGCATTTTTCTCTCCTACTGCTCCTGTAGCTTCCAGTGTTTTGAAATCCGGTTCCCTGAAAATCGCCTGGTAAGTTGTACCAGCCTGTTTTACTTCTCCTAAAATTAAAAAGCCATGCTTTTCTTTAAGTTGCAGAATCTGAGCATCACTAAGTCCGCAGATTAGTTTTTCATTGTTTTCCATGATTAAATACTCTTGTCTACTACGTGTGAAACGATTAATTCTAATTCTACCTCTTTGCTCATATCACCTTCTTTCCAGTCAAAAGCATTCTTTTTGAATTCGCAGTTTTTTAATACATGCGTAATCAGCGGGCCTGCTTCAGGCTGATAGTTTACTGTAATGCTAAATGGCGCAACACGGTGTAACTGACCTTTTGGTGCTCCGGCTTTTAAAGCGAATACAGTTCCTGCAAGCAGTGTAATAGAAGCTGTTGTTGAAATACGACCGTAACCGCGGCTTACCGGGTTTCTGCCTGCACCATAAATATTTTCCTTTTCCATGACCTCTTCATACTTGATGGCCCTGATCCCTGTTAATGGTACGGCGTCGATATTGACAATAATATCCGCCCATCCATATTCTCTACCGTTAATTAATGGCTCTAATGTGATTCCCATTTTTATTTTATTTTTGAAGTGTTAAACCAATTTTTACTGTAATCTCTCTTAAGGTGCCTACTGGTACCAGTCTTAATACGACTTCTAATTTTGAAGTTTTAAGGATCGGCTGATCGGGATTGATGACAACTTTATAGCCGCTCAATTCACCGTTTCTTACCATCTGATCTAAAACATCATCACAAATAGATTCTAATGCTGATGCTGTTGAAGCCTGGATCTTTCCGGTGTCCGGATCAACGTAAGCAGGACCAGAAACTTTTGGTAAAAGCACTTTGTTGACTTCTCTGATAGCCTTATCAACTGTTCTGTTGTTTTCGATATAAGCAAAGTCACTGGTTAATTTTGTTGCGGTGAAACTATCGTTCAGATAAGAACCAGCAATTCCTGTGTACTTAGTACCGAAGATGTATCCTTTTTCATGAATTGACTGTAGCTGTGCAGGTGTATAATCACTGATCTTAGTTCCGTCTGAAAAACCTAATACATCAAGCTCTCTCGCCATTTCTGTAGTTGCTTCAATTGGTTTCGGATAAGCAGTAGATACCAGGTTTTGTTTCTCAACCCAACCAATAGACTCCTGAACTTTTGCTTTAGACACTGCACCCAAAACTGCCCCAATACAGGAAACACCACGGTATATGCCGTTTCGTCTGGATAAATAATCTCCTTTTCCGCCAATATCCTGACCAACCACAACACTTACACGGTCAGCATTCAAATTATGCAGGTCAGATAAAGCAGGAATATCATTTTCCATAAGAGGTCCTGCCAATAAAATACTTAAAGGAATATTCTGGTTACTAAGTTCTACGGCAACCTGTTGCAAATTAGAGACATTACTATTTATCATTCCCATGGATAAAGAGGTATCATAAATCGCAATCTGTCTGATATTACCTTCCGCAAGGTTCTGTAAACTTTTAATCTCTGTATACATCCAGTCAGCCATCAATCGGCTTTGTATATATAATTTTGCGCCTTCATTGATTCTGAAGAACTCTTGTACATGATAAACCAGTACCGGACTATTTAAAGCGAACTCCTCCACTTCACTTGCCGATAACACTAATCTTCTTGGCACGTCTGATTCGCCATAAACAATAAGTCCGCTAATGTGGTCGTTGCCTGAAAGCTGTCTTGCAAGCCCGCCGTTTTCTCTGATGAATTTTACACCGTTCATTGATTTGTTTTTGTTATTTTTTGAATTGTTTTGTTATTTAACTCTTTAGCATGATCCTGTGCAGCTGATTCCAAATAGAATGGGCTGCCATCACTGGTCAGGTAATACACATCCACTGCCGGATGCGGTACAAATACCTCATTTGGGGCATTTGTCTCTTTTTGCGCTTTAATCGCAGGTGTTCCTTTGTTACGTTTTGCCATGTTGACGGGTTAATTATTGTTTAAAATTCTACTAAGTTGTAAGACAGGCCAAGGCCCAGTCCAGGTGAAAACTGGCCTTTAAATGGGTTGTAATAATAGCCGGCCAGTAAGCTCAGACCAAAACGGGAGGGCTTAGGTGCTGTAATCGTTAAAGACTGCATGCCATTGATAGAGATCCGTTTATCCGGACTCAGGATATCAGTATATTGTACATAGGGAGAAAACCAGTTCTTCCGCTTTGCGTAATCCTGCCTTAACAGTTTGATCTGATAATTAATATCAAAAGTGCCACCCGTCGTATCCAGGCTGAAACTCGCTGTTAAATAATCATCATGATAGACATAATGCTTCTTTTGAAGACTATCGATAATACTGGTCGCTCTTTGTGCAGTAACCTTCAGGTTGGCGTTGATCAGGGAAGCCTGCTGCAGTTTTTTAGTTTTATCCAGGTTATCCAGCCTTAAGCTATCCATCACAGACTTACTGATAGGCAGCTTACTGATGTCGCCATCACCAATGATGGCGGCTTTTCTTTCGAGCGTTACTTTGGTATAACCTTTTTGATCTACTGCAGTTGCCAGTATTTTTGCAGCCGTTTTTGCTTCATCAATAAGTGCCGGGGATCTTGTTTCATTCTGAGATGCCGGTTGCGGAGCGAGTTTGAATAGTTTAAAACTAAGCCAGACAATCAGTGAAACTGCAGCAATTAATGCCAGTTGTAATCCTCTTGTTTTCATTAGAACGAATTGGTTTTTAAGGGTTTCATCAGCTTAAATTTTAGGTTGTTTTATGTTGATTTTGGTTTCTGGGTTTAGTGGTACTTATATCTGCTGATAGCCGTACTGTCTACTGTTTTTTGTATCTGGAGGTTCGCTGACCGCTCTATTAAATAGGCCTTAAATACCTCATCTTTCTCTTTTCTTTCAGCTTTCACCATGTTTTCAAGCTGTTCAATCTTTCTTGAGTAATCTTCTTTTGCTGTGCCCGCATCAAAGCGCTCGGTCACAATTACACTGACCAGAACCATTGTAACCACATAAAGTGCATAAGCAAATGGGGTCTGCGCAATCTCTCTCAAAGAGATCTTCTCCAAACTTTCTTGTATATTTTCCAATGGCCACGTGATTTTTAAACTTCATTTTCTGAAAATGCTCCGCTATCGCTAAGTCTTATTTTTTTTACGGTTTCAGGTTTGTTTTTGAAGGCTACTCTTCTGCACGCTACCAGCCTGGTCTTTTCAATCCAGGCCAGACCAACTGCGTTACTCTGGTTACCTCCATAAACTAAAAAGGCTTTATCATTCTCCCCGCAGTAGAAGCCTACATGGCCGCCACCCGGACGTTTAAATACTAGAATGTCATTAAATCCTTCTTGTCCTTTTCCAACCTCAATGCCCCATTTTGACCATTCTAATGCTGCCAGCAGCTTACTTCCAACTGTTTTGTACCCTGCACGCTGTACACAGACTCCGACAAACAATCCACACCATGGAATGTCATCATTTGTGTACCAGCCCGAAACGCCAACTTCTTTAGCCCATGCTAAAATATTTGGGTTGCTGTCTTTGCCAGGGATCTCCAGCAGGCCATAATGCCTGCGTGCCTCCACCCATATTCGTGGAGATTTGAAACTGTCAAGCCATGTAAATTTTTGTGGTAGTGTTTTCATCTCTCTCTTTTTATTGTTTCTAATCAGGATAGGGTTATGCGGGTGGCACTAAGCCTCCCCGCCATTTGAACCTGTTTAATTAACCCTATTAAAGGAGTCCGTTACCGGCTTCCATATCTTGTTTTGAAGCCACGACTTTCTATACAAATAATAGCTTAAAACATGGGTCTGAATACAAGAATGTTTCTCATTCATATATGTATTACAGCCTAATTTTTCAGGCTTGTAAACCTGAGCTGAATTTGTGTGACATCTGATATTTTGTCGTCCTTACAATGACAAAGGTGTATCATTTTTCAGGGCTAAAAAAATCGTGAATCAGGCATTGTAACTTTCATAACATTTTTTGTATCAGCCATATACAAGCATTGATCATCAGTTTTTTTACCCCTGTTTTTTCATAGAGATTTGTATTATAAAGTATTTGATATGAAGGATTTGATCTTAAAAAACAAGAAAAAAAACAAGGCAGATGAGCCGGTTAAAAACACAATTATGGTGAAACAGCAGCAGCCTGGAACCAGGTCTGAACACAGTAGGAATGAACAGGATGATGGGGTTGATCCGGAGGTTTTCGATCTGTTGAAATCTGAAGAGGAAACAGGTTCTTTAAATGAGGCCAGACGTTATTTTGAAAACGACCGGGCAAAAGTGAGGGAGTCCCGTTTTACAGAAGAAAACACTTTAATGGAAGAAGGTTTCGAAGATTGGTTTTTTTAGACCTATTCATCAGAACAGAATTGTAGCCTTCTGTTATTACACAGAAAAGCCTGTTTTACAGCCTTCGAAGGGGTGAATGTAAAACAGGCGCCGGGGTTTTAGGGAAAGAGGGTTAACTGGCGTAATTGCCTTCACCCTTTAAAATTGCTCTGACAGTACGCGGACTGATATAAAATTTAGCCGCCGTCTTTTCTTCCAGCGCATCCAGGCGCCATTCGGGTTTTTGCTTTACCAATTCGTCAAAATAGTCTTTAACCGCTTGATTTCTAGATATAAATTGTTGTTTTGCCATCAATGTAATTTTTTAAGAGCGCTCGTTGGCGCATAGATTGTTTAATAGATAGAATTCCTGGTATAATTGGCTGGACTTACAGGCTGGAGAAATTTAGCTCCAGACGATCCCATTTACCTGTTTCATTTTTCATTTTGAAATCATAAGCGAAACCTTTCAGGGTAATACTATAGCTTTCCTTTAAAAGACGTAGTCCTTCTGTCCAGCGTATATCATCAAATTTGTTTTCATGCTGCATCAGACTAAAGACTCTTGCATATTCCAGATCTCCATTCTGATTTCGCTCCAGAAAGCTCAAAAGGATCTCAAATAGCTTTACATCTCTTTTTTTAACAGCATCGCCCAGGAAATCTTTGATCAGACTGATCGCTTTAACCGCTCTTTCATCCCACACCGGATCAGTATCCCTCCTTCTGGTGATTCTTTTATTGCCAGTTTTATTAGTCAGACTGAAACCGCCTTTACTTGTAGCAGGGATTAAACCATATGCTGCAGTTTTCTGGGCCTGCATCGCCATTACTGTATGTACCCTGGCCTTAAACCTAGCTATCATATGATGCAGCATTGCCGCTTCGTCTGTGAGCGCTGTAATATCCGTATCACGCTCAGTTTCATAATCCACCCTGGCTCTGTCCAGTCTGGCCTTTTCCTGTTTCTTACGGTCGGCCAGCATCCCTTCCAGTTGAATAATGCTTAATTCAGTTGTGTTCATTCTCATCATTTCCATATTATTTTCGTTTAATAATTTTTAATTGACTGGTATCGTATATATAGAATTGTTCCTGTGTATTTTCACCTATCTCTTCCCCTATTTTACAGAAATGCAGGTGGTATTCATCAATTACTTTAATTTCGCTTTCCGCATAGTAAGCAACCTTATTGTCTGGTGAGTTATTCATAATTTAATGTCTAATAATTTATATAGCCGTTGGGTTAATTCACTTACATATTGAGTGCAAATGTTAAGTTTACCTCAATTTGTGATCAATATTTTGCATTACCTCACAGTTTTGTGATAATTTTCACAATAGCTGATCATTTGTATATATCAGTAATAACAAGATTAATCTGACATCAGATCGTTTATAGCCTGATAGTTGCACTTATTATTTTTTTATTTACTTTTGTGCATGGTATAGTTTGTCTTTCTTGCCGGAACAAACATACACACAAAAAGTGTTTAAAATCAAATAAATATTCACAATATGAAGGAGACTTCAGGTAAATCACAGATCCTTAGCCAAATAAAATCTCACTATAACTTTAAGAATGATGCAGAATTTGCACGTTACTTAGATATAAAGCCAAATACACTATCTAACTGGCACAGCAGGAACACGATAGACTATGAATTAATAGTCACAAAATGTGTTGATATTGATGCAAACTGGTTATTGACCGGGCAGGGAGAGATGCTTAAAAACGAAGGGCAAGAGGTAACTGTTAGAAAGTTAAGAACAGATATGCTGATGGATACACAAAATATTCCGCTTTATGATGTACAGGCGAGTGCAGGGGTTATTGAATTACTAGGAAAAAACCGGCTTAAACAAATACCGATAGATTATATACGGATTCCTAAACTACCAAAATGTGATGGTGCATTATACATTACCGGGGATAGTATGTATCCACTATTAAAATCAGGTGATATTGTGATGTATAAAGAAATCAAGGACATTGCCCATAACATTATTTGGGGAGAGATGTACCTGACTTATATTGAGCATAACGGAGACGAATTCTTTTTCACCAAATATTTACAGAGATCTGAAAAAGAGGGATTCGTAAAATTTGTTTCTCAGAATCAGCATCATCAGTCGATCGAGTTTCCACTTCATGCAATCAAAGCGCTTGCAATGGTTAAAGCATCTATCAGGATAAATTCACAGTTATAGAAAAATAGTAGAAACACAAAAGGTCTGTTATCGGATGATAACAGACCTTTTAATTTGATTGATGCCTAATCCTGTAATGAGACAGGCATTTTATAATGACTTAGAATTTTCAGATTTTAATTTATTAATATCATCTTGTTGTTTTTGCATTAATTGCATCAAGATTTCTATTTTCTTATTTTGTTCAATAAGATGCAATGTAAGCTCTTCTTGATGTTTAAGCAATACCTTATTAAGATTACCCAATTCTACCCCATTAGCTCCAGCCTGAATTGCAGAAGGAAAACCAGGTAAATGTTCATTTTTTTTGAAAGTCTTTGGTGTCAGGGATGCTCTTATGGCTCTGAAAGCTTTCAATTTGCATGGGAATGACTCAAAGCCGAAACAAGGCCGTGCTGTTAGTAAATAGATTCAAAATAGCTAAATAATCAATCTATATCGGCCGGGTACTGCCCGGGTACTGTTCGGGTACTGTTCGGGTACTCGTTAGGGTAAGAGCAATGTTAAAGTAAGGTAAGAGCATGGCAAGTCCAAGTAAAAACAACTAGTTGAAATGACTTAGAGTTCCTATGCTTAAAGGCTGTTTACAACGTGGTGTCACCCCGATCTCTATTCAGGCACAACCAAATCATAACCGGACGAAGATTAATGAAATTATAATTTTCCCTTTGACTAACCCATGGACAAAGCGGACAATTGCAGACAGCTGCGGACAGCTGCGGACAGCTGCGGACAATTACGGACATTTTTTACTCATCAGGATAATCTTTAACGCGAATAGCTTACATTGGTAGAAAGGCATTTATTTATTATGGGAAGTTTAACGGATAAATTTTCAAAGGGAATCCTGGGTGATTTCATTTTTAAGGCAGCAGTCTGGAGTACAGGTTGTTTCAAAAGTTCTGTACCGGGCACAATGAAACAATCAATGGAAACCGAAAAAAACAGGATCTTTCCTCCCCCTAAGAATTCCGCTGAAGCGTTGACCGATCTCTGATCAAAGTAATCAGGACGTTTAATAATGATAAATTGAACTATAAAATCAGGAAGTAATTAGCTTATTAAAGAATCGTAACCATCTGCTTTGAACTCAAAAAATATCAAACACAAAACTTGAAATTTAATCCCTAATCCACAAGTTTATGACTTGATCCGATTATTTTCCATCCGGTTTACGGCTTTAATAAAAATTACTACACGATACAATTCCAGAAGATTTTACAATAAAAAAAGGCCTGTTATCGGATGATAACAGGCCTTTTAATGTGATTGATGTCTAATCTTGCGGACCGGACGGGACTCGAACCCGCGACCTCCGCCGTGACAGGGCGGCATTCTAACCAGCTGAACTACCGGTCCGTTTCCTTTCGACAATTTCAGTATAAATACTGTTCGTTGTTTTCTGGACTGCAAATATACGCTAATAAATTAAAAACAATTTTAAAAAGTGATGAATTTTAAAAAATCTATATAATTCACTGAAAATGAGCAACTATTATTTTTTTGTTCTATCAACAATCTCCGTCAAACTCAACCATTCTTCATTTTTCACTCCTTTTAACTCTCCTTTTTGCGTAGGATGTCCCCTAAAAAGCACAACAGGCATCTGTTTCTGACCAGGTGGAAGACTGATTTCATTTCCATCCCTCGTTATAGAATGTTTTAGCGAACAGAATAATTCAACTGTTTTACCATCTGTTCTTGCCATAAAATCTTTAACATCCCACGGATAACCCCAGTATTTCTTATCATTCTCAATCACTACGGGGTTAATATAAAGAAGGGTTTTATCCTTTCCGGTTTTTAAGTTCTGATCCACAAAGGTATAATCAGCACCATCTTCATCACCTATCGCCTCATAAATCTCAGGCTCCGGATCACTATCAAGATTAATAAACCAGCGATAATGAAATCCATCTCCATAGTATTGAAGTTTTTTGACTGTTTTAAGATTAGAGGTGATCCAATACTCATTTCCTACGCCTGTCGAATCAAGCTTCATCTTACAAATGAAATCTGGAATTTTATCTCCTGTAAAATCAACCTCCTCTACATAATTGATTGAATCCTTAAGATATTGCTGCAGTTTTACAGGGGTTTTTATCCGCAGTGGCCTTGTAAAACCAACCTCACCAAAAGCCCTCAGCGTATCATTGTTTAGCGTACCGGCTGTTTTTATCTGCTTTTTCACAGTAAACATATATTTACCATGCGTTTTTCCTTCTTTATCAACGCTGTTATTACAGGAGACAAGAAAAACAACAGGGATAATGAGCGACAGAAGTGTTCTTTTCATTGTAAATATTTGCTTAAAATTAATATTTACTTTTACATCTATGAAATTCATTTCTCTGCTTTTTACGCTTTTATCTTTATGTATTCTTTTAATACCATTGATTTTCCTGATAAAATATGGATACAGGAGAACTAAAACCGGAGAAGGAACTTCATTACTTAAAATCACCACAAATGCATTCTTAACAGGCCTGATTACACCTTTTGCATCCATAATAATATTTCTTGTACCCACATCTTTTTCAGGCACCGGGACGGAAGATTTTAAATGCTATACCTTTATCTCTGGTTTCATTGTAATAGGAATATTAATTAATATAATTTTCCTTCCGCTGATTGCTGGTATATTTAAAATTCGCGAATCTTTAAACGAGAAAAGCCTGTTATCTAATGATAACAGGCTTTCTATTTAATTTAAGCGGACCGGACGGGACTCGAACCCGCGACCTCCGCCGTGACAGGGCGGCATTCTAACCAGCTGAACTACCGGTCCGTTTTCCCATTTGGGAATGCGAATATAGGAACTATAATCGCATTACGAAATTAATATTTCAATTATTTTCGACAAAAAATGCAACTCATTAAGCTACAGATCCTTCTTTCATTTTCTCAGCATTCTCAGCAAACTGTAATGCATCAATAAGCTCCTGCACGCCACCATCCATTACACCATTCAGATTATATAAAGTCAATCCGATACGGTGATCTGTTACTCTTCCCTGAGGATAATTGTAAGTTCTGATCTTAGCTGAACGGTCTCCTGTAGATACCATAGTCTTACGTCTTGAAGCAATATCACCATTGCGTTTCTGCAATTCGATATCATATAACTTACTACGTAACATCTCCATCGCAATTTCCCTGTTACCTAGCTGCGAGCGCTCCTGCTGACAAACAACAACCATACCTGATGGCCTGTGCGTCAACTGAACTTTAGTCTCTACCTTATTTACGTTCTGTCCACCTGCACCACCTGAGCGGGAAGTTTGCAGATCAATATCAGCAGGGTTCAAATAGAAATCGATTTCCTCTGCTTCAGGCAACACAGCTACAGAAGCAGCTGATGTATGTACCCGGCCTTGTGTTTCTGTGTCAGGCACACGCTGTACACGGTGTACGCCAGACTCATATTTCAATTGTCCGTATACATCTTCTCCCGAAACTTTCATGATCACCTCTTTGTATCCGCCAGCTGTACCTTCTGTTACATCAACAACTTCAACTTTCCAGCGTTTCTGCTCGAAGAAACGGGTATACATTCTAAATAAATCACCAGCAAATAAAGCTGCCTCATCACCTCCTGTACCACCTCTGATCTCGAATACTGCATTTTTGGAATCTTCAGGATCTACAGGAATCAGCATCAAACGTACACGCTCTTCAATTTCTTCCTGCTGTGCCAATAACAAATCCAGTTCTTCTTTAGCCATTTCACGCATTTCAGCATCCTTTTCTGTAAGCAGGATCTCTTTGTTTGCGTCAATATTGCTCATTACATTTTTGTAAACCAGATATTCGTTTACAATCTTGGTAAGGTCTTTATATTCTTTATTCAACTGGGCAAAACGTTTCATATCCTGCATCGTATCAGGATTGGTCAGCTGCTCTTCGACATCTTCCCAGCGAATTTTTATAGCTTCTAATTTCTCTAACATAATCTTTTTATTCAGCAAATAAATAATTGCCCCGATCCATTTAACAACGTTTATTTAGTTAATAGCCAGTATTAATTACCGGGAATTACCGTATCAGACGGATGTACTGAAGCAATTGGTATTTATAGGATTACAAAAATAAGGTTTTTCATTGAAATAAATCATTGATTTTTAACGGTAATGAAGCTATCATATGCTACTTAGTTTCTGTTCAATCGGTTTATACTCTGCTGCACATGATGGTTTCATTGAAATAAATCATTGATTTTTCAACTCAGGATCAATCCCCATCCTTTTCAAAGTACTTCAAACTCAACTCTTCGCCATCAAAAACGGCATAAGAATTAAATCCAAACCACTCCCCTATATTATAATATTTACTATCACTGCCCAGATCAACGATCATTGGCAGGTGCCGGTGCCCATAAATAAAATAATCATAATGCTGTTTTTCCAGTACTTCACGTGAATAAACAGCTAACCATTCTTTATCCTCACCCAGAAAAACTTCTTCTGTAGCAGTGTTTGCTATACGGCTATGACCGGACCAGCCTGTGGCAATGCCTAAACCAATTCTCGGAGGAAGTACTGAAAACAACCAGCGGCATACCGGGTTTCTGAAAATCTTTCTTAGTATTCTGTAATTGGCATCTCCAGGTCCTAACCCATCTCCATGATGCAGATAAAAACTTTTTCCTCCTCTATGGATAACAAGTTCATCACTAATGATCTGCATACCCATTTCTTTGGTAAAATAATCATCTACCCACATATCGTGGTTCCCCCTAAAAAAGTAGATTTTAACACCGGCATCAGACATAAAAGCCAGCTTGCCCATTAAACGGATATATCCTTTAGGGATAACTGTTTTGTACTCAAACCAAAAATCAAAAATATCCCCCATTAAAAATAACTCAGCGCAGTCCTGTTCAATGGAAGTAAGCCAGCGTACAATACGGTCTTCACGAAGACGGCTTGTGGCATGATCTGGTGACCCTAAATGAAAATCAGAGGCAAAATATATGTTCTTTTTCATCAATATTCAAAGATAGTCAACCATTTTATCATTCATGTTCAAAAATATTTTTTAAGCATAATCGGCCTTAACTATATGATAAAATGAATACTTACCCCACTAGATTGGTCAACTTTGTCAAATCAGCCTCAATTTTAAACCAAATGCAGACAATTGAGAATCATTACAAACAAATTTTGTAAATTCGCAACAAATTTAAATACATGATTTCTACAGATATAGCCATCATTGGCGCCGGACCCGTAGGTTTGTTTGCTATTTTCGAAGCAGGTTTACTTAAAATGCGTTGTCATTTAATTGATTACTTACCTCAGGTTGGAGGTCAGCTCTCTGAGATTTATCCTAAAAAACCGATATATGATATCCCTGGTTATCCGAGCGTACTGGCTCAGGAACTGGTTGATAATCTGGTAGAACAAGCTAAGCCTTTTCATCCTGGTTATACTTTAGGTGAGCGTATTGAAGGGTTAGAAAAACGTGGTGAAGGCGATTTCGTGTTAACAACGAACATGGGGACAAAGATAGAAGCCAAAGTAGTTGTAATTGCTGGTGGATTAGGTTGCTTCGAACCTCGTAAACCTGCTGTTGCCGGATTAGAACAATTCGAAAACGGACGTGGTGTAAACTATATGATTTTAGATCCTGAACAATACAGGGGACAAAAAATGGTGATTGCCGGTGGTGGTGACTCTGCATTAGACTGGACTATTTTCCTGGCTGATATCGTAGAAGAATTAACACTTGTTCACCGTAGTGAGAGCTTCCGTGGCGCACCGGATTCAGTAAATAAAGTAATGGAACTTGCTGAAAGCGGAAAAATCAACCTGGTATTAAACAGCAATCTGAATTCAGTATCAGGACACGGTAAACTGGAAAACGTAGAGTTAGTACATAACCGCAGCCTTGAAAAAACAATCATCCCTGCTGATCACCTGATTCCTCTTTTTGGTTTAAGCCCAAAATTAGGTCCTATTGAACAGTGGAACCTGAACATTCATAAAAGTGCAATTGAAGTAAATACAGATGATTATTCTACAAATATCCCTGGTATTTATGCAATTGGCGATATCAATACTTATACAAACAAGTTAAAACTAATCCTTTGTGGATTCCATGAAGCTGCATTAATGAGTCACAGTGCTTACCAGTATATAAATCCTGGAATTAAATACACTATGAAATATACTACAGTTAACGGAGTAGCAGAATTTTAAATAATGGAAGAAAATAATATTACCGTACACGTTCAGAATCCTGATGGTACTTTGACTTCACTGGAAGCCCCTGTAGATATGGGGTTAAGCCTGATGGAATATCTTAAAGCTTGTGAGTACGACATTTTAGCTACCTGCGGAGGTATGGCTTTATGCGCAACCTGCTGCGTAGATGTTTTAGAAGGTGAAGAGAAATTAAAGGAAATGACAGATGACGAGTATGCGATGCTGGATACATTACCTGATCTTTTACCTAATTCAAGATTAGCGTGCCAGCTGCAGCTGAGCCATGACATGGACGGACTAGTAGTTAAATTACACGGTGCAGGATAATTAATTACTATCTGCCGGTCCTGCTATTATTTTTACAGGATCACCTATAGTTTTATAAGCACCTTCACCTTTCAATATTGCAAGCATTTTAGTAGAGTTGCCAAGCACAGATTTCGCTGCCTCCAATTCTTTATCATACTGAAATGCTTGCATTATTTTACCCTTCTCAAAATAATACCGGCTTACAATCTGTGTTTCCAATATTCTTTTGATCTCTGCTTTGTGTGCAAGCACCTCAGTTTTCTTTGCAACAAGCATTTTCGCTTTCAGCTCGTCTAAATCCTTTTTAACTTCAGTAAGCTTTTGTTCTTTTTCGGCTTCGGCTCTCAGATCCGACAACAACTTTTCTGTTGTGGAAACATAAGCATAGTCCTTACCATCCAATGAATTTGCAAATGCGGTATAGTCTTCGTCTGATAATTGAAAATCTGTGGCCGGACTAATTGATGCATGAGTCTTTTTATAGGCATTAGCAAAGTCAAAAAACATACTTTTACTAATCAGAGAGATAGTGATAGGACTTAATTTTGTCGCTCCGACTTCTACATCAGGATAAACCCCAGAACCGTTATATACACTTCTTCCTGTCCTTGTTTTATATTTTGCGATCAGTGAATCAGCTATTTTCACATTTTTACCCTGTGCATTTTTATGGGTATAATCCACCGCTTGTATGCATCTGCCTGAAGGTGTAAAATACTTGGCTACCGTAACTTTAACCAGACTGTTATAAGGAAGATTAAAAGTTTGTTGAACCAGCCCTTTACCATAACTCCGCTGCCCGACAATAACACCTCTATCCAGGTCCTGTAATGCACCCGCTACTATTTCGGAGGCCGATGCAGAAGATCCATTAATCAATACGGCCAAAGGGAGGTCTGGAAGCAATGGCAGACTAGTAGTTTTATAATTGATTGTTTTTTCAGGATTGCGCCCTTTTTGAGTAACGACAACCAGGTCTTTATTGACAAAGAGATTAACGATTTTCACTGCTTCCTGCAAAATTCCACCACCATTATACCTCAGGTCAAGGATCATTCCTTTGGGATGTTGTTTATTTAGTTCGACAGCGGCATCCTGTACCTCCTGTGCAGAACCTTCCAGAAATTTATCTAAACGGATATAAACAAGATCACCAACCATCCCTGAATAAGAAACATTGGGCTGTCTGATTTCATCTCTGATCAGTTGTTTTTGAATTACTGTACCTTCTCTGACAATCAGCAGGTCAACAGCAGACCCACGCGGGCCACGAAGCAGGCGGCTAACCTCTAATCGCTCTTTCCCCTTTACCTCAACGCCATTAATTTTTACAATCTGATCTCCTGGCTGAATACCCAGCTTAAAAGCCGGATAGCCTGCACTCACTTCATTCACAAAAAGTTTACCCTCTATAAAAACAGTGCTTGCCCCTATTCCTCCAAACTGTGTACTTACATACTTAAGCTTATATTCCTCTATCTCAGATTCAGGAATGTAAGTTGTATAAGGGTCCAGTGTTTCCAGCATAGCATCTATGCCATTTTTCATTAAATCTGAAGGATTGGTTTCATCCACATAGTTGACACTGATCTCTTTATAAAGAGAAGCGAAAATATCCAGGTTTTTAGATACCAGGAATAAGTCCTCCTTAAAAGACCAGGTAAAGGATGCCAGTGCAATAAGAGCAAACAGGAGTGCAAACTTATTTCTTTTCATGAGCATGCAAATTATTTAAGAGAATGTTTTACATGCGGCTTAGCTTACAATCTATTTCCGTCAGGATCAGCAAGCGCCTTGTTAATAGTGAATTCTACGTATTTGACATCTCTTTTCAATAAAGTAGTCAATTGACCAACCAACTGATCTTCCTGACCAGGAGCAAATATTAAATTCTCTTTAGCTAAATCTCTGTATTTCCTAAGAACTTTGATTTTAACTCTTTGTGCTGTTTCAGGAGTGAATGTAAAACTTGCCATAATATATTCTTTCCCGCAAAAATATAAAAAAAAAACAGCAATGCACCTTCTATATAATGTATATCTCATCCTCCCTTCAAGATTCATAAGATCTTGGGATGCTGAGACCAAACGCTATTCTTAAAGATGAAATCATGAGCTCTTCTAAAAAGCAAAATCTTAAAGCGCCTTCTAAAAAGTAAAACCAAAAGTTCCTTCAAAAGAATATCTAAAAACATCTTCTGGAAGTAATCGCTCTAAGCTTATTAAAAGAGCAGGTCTTATTCTCTAAACTTCTTCAAAAAGTACATCTAAAGTCCCTTCCAAAAGCAATCCCTGAGCTCTTCTAAAAGCAAAATCTTAAAGCTCTATCTATATAAAGCGCCAACCAGCACACCACCCCCATACGATGCGTTAAAAAAGGGAGATCATGTTTGGTGACATCATTCATTCTATATGAATGCCGTCACCAAACATGATCTCCCTTTTTTAATCGAAGAGCCGAAATCTTTTTTATATTTACGTCTTCCTTAAATCCTCAAAACTCCATACTAAAAATGGCAAGATTAAATCTTTTGGAAGAAACACGTTTTGAAAAACTCCCTGTTTCAGTATTTGATAATCCAGCAGCAGCATCTCTAAACGTTGCACAGCGCATCGCAAATCTCATCAGAGACAAACAAGAAAAAAAGCAAAAAGCAGTTATCGGTCTGGCAACAGGCGCCACACCAGTTGCTGTATATGCAGAACTTGTTCGTCTGCACAAAGAAGAAAATCTTAGTTTCAGTAATGTAATCACTTTCAACCTGGATGAATACTATCCAATGCAGCCTGATGCTGCCCAGAGTTATGTGACCTTCATGAAAGAGCATTTATTTGATCACATTGATATTCCTAAAGAAAATATCAATATCCCTGACGGTACACTAAGTCTTGAGGCTATCCCGGCATTCTGTCTGGATTACGAACGTAAAATCGGTGAACTCGGAGGCCTGGACATTCAGATTCTCGGAATTGGACGTACGGGGCACATTGGTTTTAACGAACCTGGTTCTGCGCCAAATTCAGGAACCCGTTTAGTTACACTGGATGACCTGACCAGAAGAGATGCCGCAAGAGACTTTGGGGGAAAATCTTTCGTTCCTTCAAAAGCAATTACCATGGGAATCGGGACTATTTTCAAAGCCCGCGAGATTATCCTGATGGCCTGGAGCCAAAAGAAAGCTTCCATTATTAAAAAGGCTGTAGAAGGAGAGATTTCAAGTGAAGTACCGGCCACATACCTGCAACTTTCTGATCATGTAGAATTTATCCTGGATAAAGATGCAGCATCATTACTAACCCGCTTCGATACACCATGGCTGGTTAAAGACTGTGTATGGGAAGATAAATTAATCAGAAAAGCCGTAATCTGGCTGGCTAATACTTTAAAGAAGCCAATTCTGAAACTTACCGAAGACGATTTCAACAATAATGGAATGGCACAACTGGCCATTGAAAGAGGCCCGGTTTACAACATCAATATTCATATATTCAACAAATTACAACATACAATTACCGGATGGCCGGGAGGGAAACCCAATGCAGATGATTCTCAGCGTCCGGAAAGAGCAGCACCAGCTAAAAAAAGAGTTGTTATTTTCTCTCCTCATCCGGATGACGATGTCATCTCTATGGGTGGCACTTTTATCCGTCTCGTAGATCAGCAGCATGAGGTCCATGTAGCTTACCAGACTTCAGGCAATACAGCTGTCTGGGACGACGATGCTTTAAGATTTGTAGAGTTCAGCATTGACTTTGCAGAGAAAATGGGATTAGACCAGAAAGAGCTAACAGACATTTATCAGAATATGCGCTCTTTTATTGCGCAAAAGCAGCCTAACCAGGTAGACACACCCGAAATTCAATCCGTAAAAGGATTGATCAGAAAAGGAGAAGCTATAGCTGGTGCACGCTATTGCGGCCTTCAGGATGACCACATCCATTTTATGGCTTTACCTTTTTATGAAAGCGGTAAAAACAAGAAAAACCCGGTCACCAATCTGGATGTAGAAATGACGATGGACTTACTTCAAAAAGTTAAACCAGAGCAGATTTTTGCTGCCGGAGACTTTGAAGATCCACATGGGACACATTTGGTTTGTTTCCATATAATCATTGAGGCGATGAACCGTCTGCGCGAAACAGAAGCATGGGCAAAAGACTGCTGGTTATGGATGTACCGTGGCGCATGGCAGGAATTCGATACACACGAAATTGAAATGGCAGTTCCATTAAGTCCTCAGGAATTGCTGAAAAAGAAATATGCAATTTTCAAACATCAGTCACAAAAAGACAGAGCAGTATTTCCGGGCGATGATGCCAGAGAATTCTGGGAACGTGCCGAAGACAGAAACCGGGAAACGGCAAAAGCTTATGATGACTTAGGATTAGCGGAATACGAAGCAATGGAAGCTTTCGTCCGCTGGAAATTCTAGTCGTTATTTTATCTTAAAATCTTAGCGCCTGTTTAAAAAACAGTCTCAAACTATATTAAATATAGCTTTAGACCGTTTCTTAAACAGGCGCTTAAATTAAATCCATATGTATAAAAATATTATCCCGGTAATCGGGCTAACTTTGCTTGCCGCAATTAGCAATCCGGTATCTGGACAGCATAAAACAATTCAACAAAAACCAGCTGCAACGGCTAATGCCGGAAAGCCAATACCTAATGACCCGGCGGTCAAAATCGGCAAACTCCCAAATGGCCTCACTTACTATATCAGGAAAAACACTGAACCTAAAAACAGGGCTGAACTCTATCTTGCCAACCGCATAGGTTCTTTAATGGAAAATGATGACCAGCAGGGACTGGCACACTTCACAGAACATATGGCTTTTAACGGTACAAAAGACTTTCCCAAAAATGAGATTATTAATTATCTGCAAAAAGCAGGAGTCCGTTTTGGTGCAGATTTAAATGCTTATACTTCATTTGATCAGACAGTTTATCAGCTTCCAATCCCAACAGACAGCACAGAGCTTTTTAAAACAGGTTTCAAAATACTGGCCAACTGGGCAGGAAAAATCAGCATGGAAGCCGATGATATAGACAAAGAAAGGGGGGTAATTATTGAAGAGGATCGTCAGAGCGGTAAAAATTCGGGAGAAAGGATCAGGAAACAACTGTTACCTGTATTATTAAAAGACTCCCGTTATGAAAATCGTATTCCTATTGGAAAAATTGATTTACTAAAAACCTTTACGCATGATAAAATCAGGAATTTCTATGCAGACTGGTACAGGCCTGATTTACAAGCTGTAATTGCTGTAGGGGATTTTGATGTCAATGAAGTTGAAAAATTAATTATAGCCAACTTCTCTGACTTAAAAAACCCGGCTAAAGAAAGAGAAAGATTAAAATACGATCTCCCTGACAATAAAACCCCGCTGGTAAAAATAGTTACGGATCCTGAACAGCAGTATAATATTGCCTCTGTAACCTGGAAACAGCGTGGCAACATATTGAAAACTACCACAGATCAGCGAAAAAACATGGTTTACGGAATGATTAACGCTATGTTGTCTGCACGTTTTCAGGAAATTATGGAGAAAGATAATGCGCCATTCTTATTTGCACAAAGCTCATTTGGTGGTTATCAGGGCGGGTTAATACCTGATCTCAATGCTTTTCAAACCACAGTTGGAGCGAAATCAGGCAAAGAGCTCGCACATGCTTTTACCGCAGCCATTGCCGAAACTGAAAGCGCAGTGAAATTTGGGTTCCTGCAATCGGAGCTCGATGTAATCAAAAAAAATATTGAAGCCGGAAATGAGATGTTGCTCAAAGAAAAAGACAAAACCTCTTCCGGTGCTTTTGTAGGTGACTATCTTAGCCATTTTCTTACCGGAGCTGCCATAGGATCTATTGATTTCAATTATGCAGCTACCAAACAGAATCTAAAGACAATCACACTGGCAGAAGTTAATGCCCTGGCAAAAACGTTGATTACCAAAGACAATCAGATCGTTATTGTACAGGCCCCTGAAAAAGAAAAGGCCAATCTTCCAACTGCAGCACAGCTGCTTGCCATTTTGGCCAATACAGGAAAAAACCTGAAACCCTATGTAGATCATACGATCAGGAAACCTCTTTTAGCGCAGCCACCGGTAGCGGGTAAAGTAACAGCAGAAAAGAAATTTGAGGATATAGGGGTTACGGAATGGACTTTAAGTAATGGAATTAAGGTTTTACTGAAACCAACGGATTTCAAAAATGACCAGATTCTTTTCAGCTCTTTCTCTAAAGGAGGTACTTCTCTGGCAAACCCAAATGATTATCAATCCGCTGATAACGCAGGAATCATCCCGCAAAGTGGCCTTGGAGATTTTAACCCTTCACAACTGAACAGGTTATTAGCAGGAAATACGGGTAATGCAAGTGCCTATATTGGCGAACTTTACCAGGGATTTAGCGGAAGCGCTGCTCCTAAAGATTTAGAAAATGCTTTGCAGATGGTTGTCGCTTCGGCATTGAACCCACGTAAAGACACAGATATTTTCAACAAATGGATCAGCGATGCCAGAGTAAGTCTGGAAAATAAAAATGCAGATCCCGAAAGTGTCTTTGCAGACACCGTACAAGCCGTTCTTTCTTCTTACAACAAAAGAAGTATGCCCTATACTTTGTCCGATCTGGATAAAATATCGCTGGACAAAGCTTTTGACTTCTATAAAGACCGTTTTGCAGACCTTGGAGAGCAAACCTTTGTTTTTGTAGGTAACTTTGACCTAAACACCATTAAGCCTCTTATAGAGACTTATATTGCGGGATTACCTACTTTAAATAAGAAAACTGATTTCATAGACTTAGGTGCACGTACACCAGATGGCCTGATCAGTAAAACTGTTCGTAAAGGACTGGAAGATAAAGCCAGTGTTCAGCTTTACATTCATGGCGATTATGATTATACGGCCAATAACAACGTACAACTTGACGCCTTAAACAGTGCTCTGGAAATTAAGATACTGGAAAGACTGCGTGAAAAAGAGAGTGGTGTTTATTCTCCCGGGGTTTCTCTGAGTGTCAGTAAATATCCAGCAGCGCATTATTATTTTGTGATCTCCTTCAGTTGCGCACCGGCTAATGTAGAAAAACTCATCACTGCTGCCCTGGAAGAAGTGAAAAATATCAGGACTAATGGTGCAACGGCACAGGATATTGTGAAGTTCAAGTCTGAAGAACAGCGTCAGCAGGAATTAAATCTTCGCAATAATGGATACTGGCTGGGCTATCTGACTACAAGGCTAAAATACAATGACAGCTTAAATCAGTTACTCACAGAAAAACAACGCTTAGATGAAGTAACCGTTGAATCTTCTAAAGCTGCTGCACAAAAGTATTTAAAACAGGACAATTATATCAGACTTGTTTTAATGCCCCGGTAAGCATATAAATTGATAAAATAAAAATGCCCCCGGAATTGTCTGACTTTCTGGGGGCATTCCATTAATTCATGTCCGTTTTTTTTATTTGGTCTCTACGCCTACCGGACCACCTGGCTCACTTTCGTTCTTTAACCTGTCAAGTGCAGTAACCAGATAGGTGTACCTTTTTCCTCTGACTATACCGGTGTCCAAAAAGGACGTTATATTTTCAAAACTTATCTTTATAATATTTTTCGGATTCACTACACTGATTTTCTCTCCTTCATCAAACCGGTAGATCACATAACCAGAGGCAGTTTCCCCATCTTCTGCTTTTAACGGCGCAGCCCATTTCAGCTGTACCCCAACTCCTACAGCCTCTGCTGCTAAGCCTTGAGGCGCATTTGGAACAATTTCATCCAGCCATGGCATTTGCGGCGGAAGTGCCGGATACTTGTACAAATCGTTTCTCAAAGAATCTCCTGTTGCCCTTGCTACTGTAGAAAATGATTTTGAGCTAAAGAAAACACTTCCCTGAACCCGGTTATTTTCTCTCATATACCTGATCTGATCAGGAATCTGGCTTGGAATACGCCAAGCTGCCTCCATACGCTGATTCATCAGGTATGCTCCCTGCCCGATATAAAGATGCCGGCCATAAGTGTTATTACTCCACCAGTCTACTAAAGTACCAAATGGTGCAGCTTTTCTGGTGAAACTGAAATAGATCTGAGGATTGATATAGTCAACCCATCCTTCTTTTACCCATTTTCTTGAATCGGCATAAAGTTCTGTATAATTGGAAAGCCCGTGAGTTGCAGAACCCTGCGGGTCTTCATTGCTGTTTTTCCAGATTCCAAAAGGACTGATTCCAAATTTCACATACTTTTTATAATGATGAATACTATCATCAAGCTGTTTAATCAACAGGTCAACATTGTTCCTTCTCCAATCATTCAGATTAGTAAATCCATTTGGATATTTACTAAAAGTTGCCCCATCATTGATCCTTTGTCCCGAAATAGGGTAAGGATAGAAATAGTCATCAAAGTGAATACCATCTACATCATATCCCTTAACTACATCCAGAATTACCTGAACGATATATTCTCTGACCTCAGGTATTCCAGGATCGAATTGTTTTTTCCCTCCGTAAGTAAAGAACATGTCCGGCCTTTTTTTGGTCATATGCTCTTCACTGAAAACTGTATTTGCACTCATACTTGCCCGATATGGGTTAAACCAGGCATGCAATTCCATTCCACGGGAATGCGCTTCTGTAATTGCAAATTCCAGCGGGTCATATCCAGGGCTTGGCGCAATACCTTGTTTCCCCATCAGCCATTGGCTCCAGGGCTCTCTTGATTTCCGGTAAAATGCATCCGCAGCAGGCCTTACCTGCAGCAAAATGGCATTCATTCCATTTCTTTTATGCTGATCCAGTAATGCAATCAGCTCCTGCTTTTGCTCATCTACGCTCAGTCCTGGTCTTGAAGGCCAGTCAATATTGGTAACAGTTGCAACCCAGACCCCTCTAAACTCCCTTTTTGGAGCAATTTTTGCTGGTGTTTGTGCATAAATAAAAAGTGGGGTAATTAAAGTTGTTAGAATTGCAAAAACAATCTTTTTCAGCATTATTGGTTCTTTTGGTAGTTTAAACTTAATATCAATGTGGGGAAAACAGACTATACATTTGTGCCCAACGTTAGCAATTAAACGATTTTTTTTAAGGTCTCATACAATTTCAGGCATTTTTTTACCACAAATTATTTTTTTTATCCTATGTTCGTTTTTTTTTATCAATAAGTATTAAACAATACGACAAAGAAACCTCAATTTTTGATTTCAAATGTTAGACCGAAAAGATCCCGTAAATAAAGGAGACCGTAATAAAATATATTTTTTGATTGTAGTCATTGCTGCCCTCCTGGGTACAAATGCATTCCTATACTTCAAAGACAAACATGAAAAAGAACGCTTTGTCACTACCAATACAGAAAAAGAAAGATTAAAGCTGGAAGTAGAGAAAATAGAAGTTGAGTTTGATAAAGTCAACACGATGAATGTTGCTTTAACTGATAAACTTCAAAAAGAACAAGCTTTGGCAAGAGCCAAAATATCATCACTCAAACAATCCTTACAAAGAGGTGAGGTTACTCAGGCAGAACTTGCTGCCGCGCAAAATGAGCTAAAAAAACTAAGAGCGTTCCTGAGTGATTATAAAGAGGATTTCTCCCGTCTGGAGAAAGAGAATACTTTCCTTAAAGCAGAAAGAGACAGCCTGGTTAAATCCGTAAGCTCCGTATCTGCTAAAGCCAATGCGCTGGAGAAGAAGAATTCAGAATTAAGTGCAAAGGTAAAAAGCGGTGCTGCTTTAAAAGCTTTCAATGTCAACCTGCTTGCTTTCAAAGTAAAGAACAGCGGTAAAAACGTAGAAGTGACCAGAGCTTCCACTGCAAAGAAACTAGTCACCTATTTTAATATCATTCCTAATCAGCTTGCGACAAAAGACTATCATAAAATATATATCCGGGTATTCGACCCTTCAGGTAATCTCATCGCAGATGAGCAAAACATGTTTGAAGCAGAAGGGCAGGAAATGCAGTTTAGTGATATGATAACTATTTCCTATAATAATGATAATACAGCCTATACTATGGAATGGGTAAACCCAAGACCTTTCGTTAAAGGGACTTATTCTATTCTGTTATATGCAAACGGTTTTACAATGGGCAAGGCTGCCATCACATTGAGATAAGTAAAACTTAATCCTGAACCAGCGGGAAGCTGAGGTAAAACGTTGTTCCGGTATCCTCCACCGATTTAAATTCTATCGTTCCACCTGCATTATCTACTGCCTGTTTAACGAAAGCAAGTCCAAGACCTGTTCCAGAAGATTTAGTTGTAAAATTAGGGACAAATATTTTTGGCTGTAATTCCTGGTCAATTCCTTTTCCATTGTCTTCGACCTCAACCCATACATAATCAGAATCATTCGTGATCTTAATAAAGATCATACACTTTTCCTTTTGGTTTGCAGCTTCGATTGCATTCTTCATCAGGTTATTAAATGAACGCAGCATCTGATCTTTATCCCCCTGTATAATCACCTCTGTGTTAGTTAGGTTAGAGATATAGATCTCCACATTTTTGGTATTGACAAAGACATCTCTCGTTTGCTCAATAATCGGGATAAGCTTTAATTTCTCCAGCTTCGTATCTGGCATTTTTGCAAAGTTTGAAAATTCGGAAGCGATCGTTGCCAGACTGTCAATCTGTTCTACAAAAGATCTGTAAAAACGCTCAAATTTCTGTTCAAAGTTAGGGTCTTTCTCTTTCCATGATTTCTCCAGTAACTGTACACCAAGTTTTAAGGGAGTGAGCGGATTTTTAATTTCATGAGCCACTTGTTTAGCCATTTCACGCCATGCACTCTCTCTTTCAGACTTGGCGAGTTTTACCGCACTTTCTTCCAGCGCAGCGATCATCTTATTATATTCTTTAATCAAAGAACCAATCTCATCATGACGGGACCAGACAATCGGCTGGTTCTTTTGTCCCAGCTTTGTCTTTTTGATACTTTCCTGTATAAAAGTCAGAGGACTTGTAATCTGATTGGCGAGGAACACCGCAAGGATACCAATGGCCACAAAAACAAGCGCATAAATATTAATCAGTGTATTGATGAACAGGCCTATTTTCGATTGATAATCTGCTTCATTTCCATAATAAGGCAGTCCTATATAAGCTACGGTCTGGTTTTGCGCATTACGAATCGGCGCATAGGCAGATGAATACTTAAACGCCCCTACTGTTTCCTGTGGATTAGAATATTCAGAGCGCTGCAGCTGTTTAAGATAAATATAAGCTTTGGGCTCCATTTTAGTCCCTATAATCCCATAATCATACATCTTGGGCAATGAAGTGAACAAAAGATTTCCATCCGTATCAAACAGGTTTAAATAAGCGGAGTTGATATCTGCAAACTGATTAAAATTGATCACTGCCATATCCGTAGCTTCCGGTATACCACTGCCAAAAATCTGCTTCTCATAAGAAAGCTGCACTTTTCTTATTTTTTCTCTGATAAAATCTTCCTGTTGTTTCCTGTATTCATCTCTGATATAAAAGAAAGTAGACCACCCAACGATCAATAAGGTCGCCACTACAGATAATACAATAGAAAGCTGGATACGTGTTTTATATAAGATTTTATTCGCATTGATCATTAAAGAGCGGTTGATATTAAACCACCCTCCCCAACTCTTATCAATATTTTTCAGCAGCCATATCAGCATATATAAAGCTGCAGAGAAGATAATGAACATCAGGAAAAAGAAAGATAATGCCGCCAGCCTGACAATATAGTTCACCTTTTCTTTACTGATAACTATGATTTTTGAGTTACTGGCCGAATAAATTAAATGGCTATACCCTAATTTCGGCTCATTGACAATTACCGGTTCACCATAAATACCTTTAAATTCTGTATTGGCAATTTTATAAGTATACTTTCCCGCCTGTTTAATCAGCTTATTATTGTTATAAAAGGCAAAAGAGTAATTACTGTAGTCTTCATCATTTTTCAACTTCCCGTCAATCAGGATCTCAGGAAACTGGCTGTTATAATTATATTGCTGAGACTTCAGTTCAATAACCAGTGTCCCCAGAATATGGTTATCGTCAAAAATTGGGATGATGCCAAAATAGTTCTGATAACCAAAAGTATCATTCAGGCGATAGAAGAAATTAGAAATTTTTACTGATCCCGATTTAACCAGGTTCTGATAATGCTGTAATGACCTGTCTTCTCTTACAGCAAGCGTAGAATCTGACGCGTTAAATTCATAGAAATTATGTTCAAAAGGCGCTAAATATCCATCCAGAAAGGTCTTAATAATATAATTCTGCAAGGCAAGATGCCTGTTTGATCCCGGGCTTTTAAAGTAATCCGTGATAAAAAGGTCATTTGAAATCCCGTTTCCCAGGCTCTCAATAGAATTGATCACTTTAGGATCATCAGAAGATTGCAGGCGCTGTGCTATCACATAGCGGTTACTGCGTTCCTTAATATCATTAAATTTTAAATACTTGATAGATGAAATGAATGCAAGACAGAAAAAGACCGCAGCAAAAACGCCTATTGAAAATTTATTCTTCTGGATATAACTATTATAGGAAATGATAAACAGGAATAAAGCATATGCAATAAAAAAGGCTGTAAAATCTGTACATAACATGTAGATGAAATACAGCGAGAACAGGGTAACAAACAGGATCACCCTTTCTTTATTGGTTACAATTAATTGCCTGGTGAGTTCTATACAAATACTGGCAATCAGATAAACATTAAACCAGACCAGGCAAAGAATGATAATACAAACCCAGCTTAGCCAGCTAAGATTGATAATATTAGTGATATCAAAGTTTATTTTGGAGTTATAAATAAGGCCAAAGAAAACATCGTTCATCAAAAAGGCGATACCAGCGAAAAGCAGCAGTAGCAAAAAATGGAAAAACAATCCGGCTATTTTACTTCTGACCATCCATTGCGGCAGCCTGTAACTATCTTTATAAGTATAAATAAAAAGGACAACCCATGTAATAGAAAGTACATTCAGCAGAAAATCTCCCAAAGAAGGTAAAAAGAAACTTTCAGCATAGATAGAGGGGCTGAAAATCTCGAGGCTAAACTGGTGATTATACCAGCCATACTCCAGATCTGTAATTCTGACCCCTAAGAAAAAAGTAATGAGCAATAAGGTTGCGGGGACCAGATAGCCCCTTTTAGCGAGTCTGCCACAAAAAGAGTTAACAAAAAGAGAGAAACTGAATAAACCAATTATCCAAAGCCAGATCTGAAGAGCTGAATAAACGCTTTCGGTATAATTGGGTTTGAGTTTGACCTCAAATAACAATTTACCATCCAGATTCATAATTCCGTTAACCTGTTCATCCATAAAGGAGGCCAGGGCCAGAGAATTTGAAGAGGACAGGCTATTTACAATCCCATTTTTAAGATAACGGTTTTGTATACTAAACTGATCTTTTACATCAATCAGAAAGATCAGCGTATAACTTCCTTCTGTTTTCTTAATTGCTTCATACCAGCCATTAGCCAATTGCAGAAAAGAAGATCCTTCTTTTACCTTATCAGGATTAGGTGGTATAGCTTTATATGAACTCCAGAATTTAAGGACAGAGTGGTCGTAAGTAAGGATATTTATCCCTTTTACACCAAATGAATTGATATAATTCAAAGCAAATGTTTCATTCAGGTGAAACTGCTTGGCCCTTTCGAGCTGCTGCGCATCT
Organism: Pedobacter cryoconitis; assembly: GCF_014200605.1. Lineage (GTDB taxonomy): Bacteria > Bacteroidota > Bacteroidia > Sphingobacteriales > Sphingobacteriaceae > Pedobacter > Pedobacter cryoconitis_B. The sequence goes on from NZ_JACHCE010000003.1 coordinate 565,994, forward strand.
GCTAAGAAATTATATACAGTTTGTTCGTTTAAAGCAAGATTTTCCTGAAGTTTACTTGCCTCGTGTTGAAGAAGGTCTTTTTCTGTTATAGAATGTTTTAACGATAATGCTGTAGCAATACAACATATCCCCAGAATCAATAAAAGAAATCTTATTTTACCCCCTATATTCACGCCGGTTTTTTTTAATTGATGATCACTGATTAAACAGGAATTGCTGCAGAACTGGTCTGAGCTTCTCTGCTTACTTTTTTAACCAGCCCCTGCAATACTTTGCCCGGTCCTACTTCTATAAATTCATCGGCGCCGTCTGCAAGCATACGTTCTACTGTTTGCGTCCATCTTACAGCACCCGTAAGTTGTGTAATTAAATTAAATTTTATTTTTTCAGGATCTGTTTGCGGTCTTGGATCAACATTCTGGTAAATTGGACATACAGGAGGCAAAATTGTAGTGTTTTCAATCGCTTCCTTCAATTCAATTCTGGCAGGTTCCATTAATGGAGAGTGGAATGCACCACCAACATTTAACTTCAATGCTCTTTTTGCTCCTGCTTCAGTCAGTTTCGCACAGGCGATATCAACGCCTTCTATACTGCCTGAAATAACCAATTGACCAGGGCAGTTATAATTTGCTGCTACAACTACTTCATCAATTTCTGCACAGATATTTTCCACTACATCATCTGCCAATCCTAAGATCGCAGCCATCGTAGAAGGCTGCAGTTCGCAAGCTTTCTGCATTGCATTTGCCCGTGCGATTACTAGTTTTAATCCATCTTCAAATGAGATTGCTGATGCAGCAACCAATGCTGAAAACTCCCCTAAAGAGTGTCCGGCAACCATATCAGGCTTAAAATCATCTCCTAAAGATTTGGCAAGTATAACAGAGTGAAGAAATATAGCTGGCTGGGTAACCTTAGTCTGCTTCAACTCTTCTTCAGTACCTGAGAACATGATGTCGCTGATACGGAATCCAATAATATTATTTGCTTTTTCAAATAATTCTCTGGCCATCTCAGTTTCGTACAGTTCTTTACCCATACCTGAAAATTGTGCGCCCTGCCCTGGAAATAAATATGCTTTCATTTATATTATGCTGTTTTCTAATGTAACCGTGCTGTTATTAACCTCAAAAACTCTGCCCTCGTTTTGTCTTTTGCAAATTCTCCTGTAAAAGCCGAAGTTGTCGTTACTGAATTTTGTTTCTGTATCCCTCTCATTGCCATACATAAATGCTGACATTCGATAACCACCGCTACTCCTGCAGGGTTTAAAGTTTCCTGAATACAATCTCTGATTTCGTTTGTCAATCTTTCCTGTACCTGTAATCTTCTTGCAAAAGCATCAACTACACGAGGGATTTTGCTCAAACCAACGATATGTCCGTTAGGAATGTAAGCCACATGGGCTTTACCAAAAAAAGGCAGCATATGATGTTCACACATAGAATAAACTTCTATGTCCTTTACCACAACCATTTGGCTGTAATCCTCTTTAAACATTGCCGAACGCAGGATTTCATCTGGTTTGATATCGTAACCATGTGTCAGAAACTGCAATGCTTTAGCTACACGTTCAGGTGTTTTCAACAAACCCTCACGCTGTGGATCTTCTCCCAGCTGGGTCAGTATATCCGTATAGTGGCTGGAAATAGAAACTGTTTTCGCTGTATTATAACGATCTATTTTAACATACCCTTCGTTCTCTTCATCAAAGGCATCTAGTGTATTATTTTCCATGTATATCGTTTGATTAACCGAAGTACTCTACAAAATTATTTTCGGTTTCGTAAATTTTAACGCAATGCAAGATTGCACCACCTGTTTGAATATGGGGTAGTAATTGATCCCAGACTGCAATCACCAGGTTTTCTGTTGAAGCAAGTTTGCCTTCCATAAAATCTACATCCAGATTAAGGTTTCTATGGTCAAGTTTGTCAATGATATGCTCATTGATAATTTCTTTCATCCATTTCAGGTCAACTAAAAATCCTGTCTCAGGATTGATCTCTCCCTTTACAGTAACAAAAAGCTGATAATTATGACCATGCCAGTTAGGATTGGCACATTTGCCAAAAACTTCAAGATTATGATCATCAGACCAGTCTGGTCTGGCTAATTTATGTGCGGCGTTGAAAGATTCTTTGCGGGTTATATAAATCATATTTCAGTAATTGATTGCAAATATACGAAGACTATCTAAAAACAAGCACCCTGGGTGGATCCATTATTTTGTAACTTCGTTAAATGAAGATACTGGTTGTTGCAGCCACAAGAGCTGAGCTAGCTGAATGCTGCCATACTTTTAACCTTGCTGAAGGAAATTTTATTCAGCACCCCCGTTTTGACCTGTTGATTACAGGCGTAGGAATGACCGCTACAGCATTTGCTTTAGGGCAGCATTTATCTGCCGGCTATAGCCTGGTTGTTAATTTAGGCATCGCCGGATGTTATGACCGGAATATCCCCTTAGGCAGTCTTGTCAATGTCGTCAATGATGAATTTTCAGAATTAGGTGCAGAGAATAAAGAGGAGTTTTTAACCATAGATACCCTCGGATTCGGAAAAGGCAAATATGCGGCTAAAAACAAATCTGTTCCGCTCAATCTGCCAGAAGTCAATGGGATAACGGTCAATAAAGTACATGGTAACAAGACAAGTATAGCCGCTATTGTTAACCGGCTGAACCCTATTACAGAAAGTATGGAGGGCGCCGCCGTCTTTTATAGCTGTGAACAGCTTGACATCCCATGTATTCAGGTCCGCAGCATCTCTAATTATGTGGAAGAAAGAGATCGTGACAGCTGGAAAATAGGATTAGCCATTAAAAACCTCAATGATTGGGCAATTGAATTTTTGACAAACTATTAACCAAGCAGATACAGGAACTGCTTACATTTACCACATGAAACTTTCACTCGGCTTTTCTCCTTGTCCAAACGATACTTTTATTTTTGACGCACTGATTCATCATAAAATTGATACTGAAGGGCTGGAGTTCGAGGTATTCTTCGATGATGTGGAGACTCTAAACCAAAAGGCGTTGAGAGCTGAGCTGGACATTACCAAATTAAGTTTTCATGCTTTTGCCCATGTGGCAGACAAATATGCATTGCTGGATTCGGGAAGTGCTTTAGGATTTGGTGTTGGCCCATTACTGATCTGCAACAATCCAGACTTAATTGGCAGTGAGAAACTAAATCAGAAAGATTCGCCATTATCTGTAGCCATTCCGGGAGAATTAACAACTGCAAACTTTTTATTGGGTATTGCATTTCCCAATTTACTTCATAAACAGGTAATGGTTTTCTCAGAAATCCAGGATGCCTTACTGAATGACACTATCGATCTTGGATTAATTATTCATGAAAACCGGTTCACCTATACGGGTAAAGGGCTGCATAAAATTGTAGACCTTGGCAGCTACTGGGAAGAACTGACTGGTTGTGCTATTCCACTGGGCGGAATTGTGATCAACCGCAACCTCGATCGCGAAATACAACTTAAAGTAAACCGTCTGATCCGGAAATCAGTAGAGTTTGCATTCAAAAACCCAAAATCAGGTGTTGAATTCATTTCCAGTCACGCTCAGGAAATGGAGGAAGAAGTCATGTATAAACATATAGATTTATACGTCAACAAATATTCCGTTGAGCTAGGCACCGAAGGTAGAAAGGCAATAGATATCCTCTTTAAAATGGCACAGGAAAAAGGGATTATTCCAGAAATCACACAGAACCTCTACGTCACCAACTAATATAGCGGCGCAGCTTTTACTGGTTACAAGGCCCGTCAGGAATTTCTTTGGTTATTTTAATCAGTTTAGTGACTACTAAAGTAGAATCAAAGTCTGCTGACACGACCAGGCTATCAGATTTGATCACATGACATTCTGCCTCGATATAAACAGGCTCATATGGTTTCTCGAAATTGAATTTGCTATAGCCTAATTCCAATGTTTTAGAACTATCTGCAACCCAATATTCCCTGCCCTCTTCACAATCAGTAAACGACTTTATTTCAGGCCCATAGCTATAAAGACCTTTTATTATTTTTGTTTTACTCTTTTGACTATCTGTTCCGGTACGGTTACAGGCCACAAAAACAACAGAAAGTATAAATAACAATAAAGACGTACGTTTTAAGAAATTCATGTTAGAGATCTTGATTTAAGTGATTAATGTTCTTCACGCTCAAATTAGATGACAAAGCTGATGCCATAAACGAGAAAATACTCACAGTGATGAATACTAATAAAAAATCTTTCCATTTAAGGCCTATAGGATAGGCATTACTGATCAGCAGATTGTCCTGTGACATTTTGACTAATCCAAATTTCTGCTGAACCAAACAAAATATCAGCCCGACAAAAAGACCAAAAATACAACCTGCCAGCGTAATCATCATGCCTTCAAAAAGGAAGATCTTTCTGATCAGGCCCTTACCAGCTCCAAGACTGCTTAAAATGGCAATATCTTTCAATTTATCAATAACCAGCATCGTCAATGAACCTATGATATTAAAAATAGCAATAATCAGAATAAAAGTCAGAATGATATACACCGCCCATTTTTCAGTGCTTAAGATATTGTATAGGGCCTTGTTCTGCTCTACCCTGTCTTTAACCACATAGTTGGCCCCCAACTGCCCTTCAATCTTAGCTTTAAAAACATCCGGGTCTACACCTTTTTGCAGATTAAGCTCTATAGAAGAGACCTTAATATCTTCCTGCAATAATTTTCGGGCAAAGCTTAAAGGTACTATCGCAACGTTATCAAAATCCTGCTGCACCTCAAAAATACCTGACACCGGGATGTAAAGATCCATAAAGTCATCTGCCGGATTAACTGAGCTGGTCTTCAATCCCTTTTTGGGAGAAAAAACCTGTAATTGTGTAAATGGATCATTGGTATTCACCATCAAATAATTTTGCAAAGCAGAGCCAATAACAGCATTGGGACCAGCTTCGGTCTCCAGCACAAATTTTCCCTGAACGGTAATGCTATCCAGACTCTTATTTTTAAGGTAAGCTGTACTAACCCCCTTCACCAAACCTACAGATTGCTTGTCACGATATCTCAGTAATGCATTTTCGGAGAGCACTTCTGTATAGGAGTAAACTTCTTTCGCTGTTTTAAGCTCTGTAAAATAGACCGACCGGGGATCAAAAGTCTTCCCCTGAGCAGGCGCGATAACCAGATGCGGAGTAATCGTATTAAACATTTTCAATACCACTTCTTCAAACCCATTGAATACCGATAAAATAATAATCAATGCCGCACTCCCTACAAAAACCCCCAGTACCGATATGGTAGAAATGATATTTATAGCATTGGTAGACTTTTTAGCAAAAAGATACCTGCGGGCAATATAAAGGGCTGTGTTCAAATGCTGGTCGTTTGGTCAAATATACAGGTACTTATTTTAAAAAAGGATTATACTGTTTTTCATAACCGATAGTAGTTGACTGGCCATGACCAGGGTAAACTTCTACATTTTCTGGTAAAATGAAAAGCTTTTCTCTGATATTATCAAGAAGCTGCTGATGATTCCCTCCTGGCAGGTCAGTCCGGCCAATCGAAGAATAAAATAAGACATCCCCACCCACAATGAACCCATCTGCCTTTGCGTAAAAACATAAATGTGCAGGAGAATGTCCGGGAGCAAAAATAAGCTCCAGTTCACTGTTTCCAAAAACTACCTTACCTGTCTCTTCCAGAAAAACTTCTGGTTCTGGTGACAGCTCATAGTTTAAGCCCATTTGCGGTGCATATCCTGGAACTGCCTGAAGAATATACAATTCTCCTTTATGAAACTGAGGTTTTAAGCCCCAGGTATCAAAAACAAATTTATTGCCAAAAACATGGTCCAGGTGACAATGCGTATTTAACAGTAATACGGGTTTTAGCTTTGCTTCCCTGATCCAGCCAGCCAGTATATTCTGTTCTGCACCATCGTACATTCCCGGATCAATAATAACACATTCTCCTGTTTCATCATATAAAACATAAGTGTTTTCCTGGTATGGGTTAAAGGTAAATTGCTTAAGAGTAATCATAAAATTTATAATTAGTTTTTCCATCTGAAAGTATTGATCATTCGATCAACATCTTTCTTTATAAAACTCACAACCGGGGCCACTGAGTCATATTGCGGACGTTCGTTAAAGTATAAAGCCCCTCTAAAATAATGTTTAGCACTATCAGTCAGAAAAAATTGCACAGAAGATGCTGTATTTCCTTCAATGGCATAATAGATACCATAAACTTTTCTATCCGGAAAATTGATCAGTCTCTGATCAATGGCATTTGCTTTAACCGTATGTTTAAATGCTAATGTACGTGCATCTTCAACTAGTCCCTCATATTCCTTTTTTGAAGAAACATTATAATAAGTGAGATGCAGACGCGCATTAAACTGGGGGAAATGAAGATTATTCCAGCATGTACCGGCCCCGCGTTCCTGATCAGCCTCTATTTTTGTATATTTTGGATAGTCAAAAGAAAACGGGCAACCATCGTTATAAGTCAGATATTCCTTTTTGGGGAATTTAATCTGAAAATAACCTCTTGGTTTTGGCGTATAACTCTCATTACTGGTACAAGCCGCACTACAGCATAAAAGAAGAAAGATACTGTACAGCAAATAATGTTTCATGGTCATTTTAACCTAAGAGTTCCAGATAGTCCATGATCTTTCTGCCTGAAGCTCCAACATTTCATATCCGTTTTTAATCGCAGCTCCCTGCGCTTTTGCACGTTTTAAAAACTCAGTTACTTCAGGATTATAAACCAGATCATAAGCCAGGTGCTTTGAAGTAAGCCACTGATATGGAATAGCCGGAGCAGCTTCAATATTTGGGAAAGTGCCCAAAGGAGTCGTATTAATAACCACCTGATATTTCTCCATCAGTTCTTTTGTCAGATCAGTATATAGGATAGCATCCGGAACTGATGTTCTGACAACAGAAAGATAAGTGATATTCAATTGATCCAATACATATTTCACTGCTTTAGCAGCACCGCCATCACCAAGTATGAGCGCATGGGTATGGTACTCTTTCAAATAAGGTTTTAATGATTCCTGAAAACCAAATGCATCAGTATTATACCCTTTAAGCCAGGTTTCCCCGTCCTTCTGTTGAATAGAAATACAGTTTACAGCACCTATTTTTTCGGCAGCGGGCTCCATTTCATTCAGATAGGGTATTACACCAACTTTATGAGGAATAGTTACATTCAGCCCGCCGAGTGAATTATCTGCTGCAATCAAAGAGACCACAGCAGCTATATTTTCAATTGGAAACAGCTCATACTTATGCGCTGCAATTCCTTCCTTCTCAAATTTCTCCGTAAAGAATTTTTTGGAGAAAGAATGTGCGAGCGGATAACCAATTAGTCCGAATGTTCTCATATATATCAGCAGCAGACCGTAACCGGTTACTTATTTAAATTAAGAAAGTAATCAAATGTATCGCCTCTTAGTCCTAAACGAATTGTTTCCAAAGGAATAACTTCGGCAGGAGCAATATTACCAAGATTCACATTACTTCCAATCAGTTTAATAAACCAAACCTGCTGCTCTTTTTGCGGAGCTTCCCAGATAATTGTTTCAGCTGGAATTTGTGTTAAAATCTCATCTACTAATCCTTCACGCACTTCGCCCGATCCTCTGTATATACCTACATTTCCACCTTCTCTGGCTTCAGCAATTACTTTCCACGATCCGGCTTCAATCTCAGCGTTCATCAATTTGATCCATTTATATGGAGCAAATATTTTGGTAGCATCTTTAGATCCTACTTCCGAGATCACAGTAACATGTTTAGCTAATTTATGGATGTATTCACATTTAAGGTCATGTTCAATATCAATGGAACCATCAGAAACTTCTGCGTATTCCATACCATATTGTTCCAGAACACGAATATAATCTTCAAATTGATTACGGATAATAAACGCTTCAAACAAAGTACCGCCAAAATAAGTCGGGATACCTGCACTACGATATATATCTAATTTCTCTTTTAATTTAGGGGTAACAAAAGATGTTGCCCAACCTAATTTTACGATGTCGGAATGGATACCAGCAACATCAATAAAATCTTCTGTCTGTCTCAAACTGAGGCCCTTGTCCATCACCATAGTTATGCCGCTCTGGCGTGGTTTTACTGGACGTTCCGGGATATTATTCAATGGGTAATTCATATCTGCTGTAAAGGTGAAAAAAATAAGGCTATTTTCATCAGTATATATTTGTTTTTTATCGGTTATGAAGCTTGCATGAAATATGCAGGTTTCATCAGTATATATTTGTTTTTTAATGGAGATGAAGCTATCATGATCTTGTATTGACTTCGTGAGCCAGGCTGTAAGATCAGGATGGTTTCATCAGTATATTATTTAACACAAAAAGCTTATGCCATTCGCTGACATAAGCTTTTTAGAGGTCGTCAATTGCATAACGCAAAATTGTCCCATGTATTATTTTGCAACGGTTAAATGGTTATTTGATATATCTGTTAATAACCTCAACAATCGCATTGTTATCTTGTAATTGCGGCAGATACTCAAACAGGATATAATGTTTTTCCGGGTCTGTTACTAAAGCTGTTTCCAGGTAAACCAGCGCTTCTTTATGCTGTCCAAGAGCAAATAAATAAGCCACCTGCCTGTAATAAAGCTCAGCAGCATCCGGATTATTTTTTATCCCGTCCGAAATAGTTTCCGAAGCTTCCAGTAATCTCCCCTGCTCATATAAAACGGTAGAAAAATCCAGCCATGCCTCTATATCAAGCGGATTATATTCCAGCACTTTATGATATGCCTCTACAGACTGTTCTATTTGTCCGAGTTTATAATAGGCATCCGCCATTGCGAACCAGAAATCAGGGTTTTCATCATCCAGCTCTATCGCTTTTTTATAAAAATGAAGAGATTCAAAGTAACGCTCTTCGAAATTAAGTGTAACACCGATTCCAAACCAGGCATCTGCCAGCTTATTATCCATTTTCACAGATTTCTTATAATAGGCACGCGCTTCGTCCATGCGCTCCAGCTTCTCATAACATTCACCTATTGCACAATAAGTATCAGCATTTGGCTTTTCGTACTCCCAGGTTTGTTTATAAACTTCAATTGCCTCTGCATAGCGGTCAAGCTGTACAAGGGCATTGCCTTTGTTATAATAAGCCGAAGCAAAATTATCTTTTATAAGAATTGCATAGTCATAGGCATCTATCGCCTTTTCAAACAAATCAAGCTTATGATAAGAATTTGCCAGGTTGTACCATGCAGCATAAGAATAGGGATCGTTATCGATATATTCCATGTAAAACTGGATACTCTCTTCCTGTTTGTCTAAAATATCATAACAAAAGGCCAGTTCATATAAACCGTCTTTGTTTTCCATATTCTGTTCCAGGCTCTGCTTGATGTACTTGATTGCACTTTCGTAATCCAGCATATTCTGATAAACATAAGCTATCTGAAGCAGAATTTCATCTGTCGTTTCGGCAAAAGTCAATGCAATCTGAAAATTATCCAGTGCCTCTGTATAACGCTCCAGGCTATTGTATATATTTCCGCGAAGGACATAGATTTCTGACTCAGAAGCTTCGAGCATTTCCGCTTTCTGCAAAGAGAAAAATGCTTTATCAATCTGATCAGTGATAAAAAACAATTGCGCCTGTTTAATTAAAAACACAGCAGCATAAGGATGCTGATTCAACGCATATTCTATCACCTGTAGTGCCTTTATAGGGTCACTTTTTTCTATATAGTAGTCAATGATATTCTCAAAGGCCTGGGCATCAAAAAAATACTGATCCTGGTTCCTTATCATCTCTTCATAGCGCTCTACCGAACGCTGTGCATCATCACTAAAATCAAAGTAAAATTCCTCTTCCATTGTATTGAATAATTAAAGAACAGCTCCCTTTTTTTCTAAAATACAGTATAAGTTTACAGTATTATATAGCTTGTAACCGAAATAATTATCAACATTCAAACAACTTACATTGTAATTAGCTGATAATATTAAATTTAGCAGTAAATAAGCTGGCTAGCCTGGGTCAGCATTTTTCTATTGCTGTTGGGAGTTTTTCCTGAATTACTACAAATAAACGCAACTTAATTTTAATCTGCGTAAAATTCAAGTCAAGAAACCAGTCCATAAAAAAAGCCAGTAATCAAATACCGGCTTTTTTATTAAACAATTACCTTGTAGCAATCTATTTATTTTTTCACATCTCCTGTATTTGCTTTTTTAACCTTTGCTTTCATTACATTCATTGCAAGTCTTGATTCTACCGGCAGGTTATCTGTTCTTAAAGCAGCTAATTTTTCTGTTTTCAAACTGCCCAGTCCTGAATTCTTAATTGTGTGGCTTTCGGTTGTACCCGCCAGTTCCAGACTACCCAATCCATCCATATCAGTATACATGCTCTCTGTATTAGCTTTAATATGAGCAACAGCATTATCTCTTAAAATCACTTGCAGATAAGCTAAATTAAATGTTCCAATAGTACTTACCTCTGAATTATCCAAAGCAGAGATCCGGTATAAATCTTTAACATAAACAGTTACTGTTACCGGACTTTCTTCAGATGAGCTCACAGTCAGTGTATTTCCCATTTGCTTAACCGATATTTTATCCATCTCGCTTTCCTCAACAGAAACCCATTCATTTTTACTCTGTACAAGATGTACTCTAGTATTACCTTGTACGATAACTCTTTTAATATCCATTTTAGCAGATGCTGCTACAACAGGCACTACTTTTTCAGCAGCGATTGAACTGAATACTGTGGCCGACAAAATGATGGCAGTCATTGCCGATGTTACTAATGTTTTCAATGAATTTTTCATGTCTTTATTTTTAAGTTTTTTATAAAAGTCTGTTTCTTAATAGTTTGTAATTAAGACGCAAACTCCTACCCTACGTTGCAAATTTTCTTGCCTTTTATACCACGGACCTGTATAACCCGACGAACGCCCTTAATTTTCCGACAAACTCTGACCTGATTTTTGCTACACTTACCTTCTTTCGCACAATTATCAGTCAGATAATAGAGAATAATCGCACGAAAAATTCAATTCTATTTGACCACAACTCAAATTTGATGTATGTTTAAGGATTTTCCATACCTAAAGACTCCTTTTTTTTAATCATTTACCTCATGTTACGCGTAGATAGCTCTAAACCCTGCAAAATCGTATATTCACTGTGCAAACATGAGTATTTAGGCTATTTAATTGAACCACATATTGTCCAGCTTAATCCACAAGGCGATTTCTCTTTAACCTATCAGCGGTTATTTAGCCATACAGCCAAAGAATTTACCAGGCATCTTACAGAGTCAGATCTTAAGATCATTAAAATGCTGGATGAAACTGAACAGGATCATGTGATTAAGAAATATCATAAAAAAGCGATCAGGCCTTTTGAGTTTTTCAGCAAATTTTATGACGACAAATTTTACGATAGTGTACGTCCAAAAATTGAGAAAAAGCTTGCCGAGGTACTTGAAATCCTTAAAATTAAAGATGAGTTATACCTTATGGATAAAGACGGGTGGCCGGCAGAGCGTAAAATAGAACTCGCTACCGAACCTGCTACCATCTTATTTCATTTCAGAAGAAACGAGGTAGAAACCAGATATTTCCCAACAATCAAATATCAGTCTCTTCGAATTGACTTTATGTTTAAAGAAGCTCAGATTGTCAGCAACCAGCCGGCATGGCTATTACTGAATGATGTTCTTTATTTCTTTGAACAGGATATTGAAGGAAAAAAGCTCTTTCCTTTTCTGAATAAACGATATATCACGATTCCTACAGCTAAAGAAGAAACTTATTTTGAGAAGTTTGTTGCACCCCTGATAGAGAAGTATCATGTTTATGCAGAAGGATTTGAGATTCAGACAGAGAAACACGAACCAACTGCAATTCTTAAAGTAATTTATATTGAAGGCGGGATTTCACAACTCCAATTGTACTTCAAATACGGTGAACATGTTTTTGCCCTGGGGAATGAAAAGAAAGTAACTGTTCATGTAGAAAAACAAGATAATAATTATGTCTTTACCCGTGTCAAAAGAGATACTTCATGGGAAAAGTTTAAATACGCAGAATTAATTAAGCTGGGACTTAAAAAAACGAGTGCAATCTTTTATAACCTCGAACTGGGTTCTGCTGCTGCAACAGAAGATAAGTCTTATGGTGTTCTGAACTGGGTTAACGAACATATTGAACTGTTAGAAGCTAAAGGCTACAGCATTGAGCAATCAACCGGTCAAAAGAAGTTCTTATTTGCTTCGAGCAAAATTGATTTTGAGATCAAAGAAGACAATGACTGGTTTGATATTAACGCGATTGTATATTTCGGTATACATCCCGTTCCTTTTATTGCTTTAAAGCAGCATATTCTGCATAAAAGAAGAGAATTTCCACTTCCCGATGGCACGATAGCGATCATTCCCGAAAAATGGTTTTCGCAATACGGAAGTTTATTCAGTCTTTCTGACGGAGGAAAAATGCTGAAGCTGAAAAAACACCATATAGGTTTGATCAATGATCTTGCTGGTGATGGAATTGCAAATGTGACCCTTCAGCGCAAACTTCAGAAACTAAATGATTTTGAGAATATCGAAGATGTGCAAATGCCGGTTCACTTTAAAGGCGAACTCAGGAGTTATCAAAAAGCAGGCTATAACTGGTTCAGCTTTTTAAGGGAGTACAACTTTGGTGGCTGTTTAGCGGATGATATGGGTTTAGGTAAAACCATCCAAACCCTGGCTATGCTTCAAAAACTGAAAGAAGAAGATGAGCTGAACAATACACACAGCACTTCATTAATCATTATGCCAACTTCACTGATATATAACTGGCTGGCAGAAGCAAAGAAATTTACCCCTAAGCTGAAAATTCTTGCACATACCGGCAGTGCCAGAAATAAAGATGTCAGTCATTTTATTAAATACGATATTGTAATTACTACCTATGGAATTACCAGGGTAGATGTCAACGAAATACAGAATTTTTATTTCAATTATATTATTCTGGATGAAAGTCAGAATATTAAAAATCCTTCTTCAAAGTCTTTTAAAGCTGTAAAGCAGTTAAAATCAAGACACCGGTTAATTCTGAGTGGTACACCTGTAGAAAATTCTGTGGGTGATCTTTGGACACAACTAACCTTCCTTAATCCGGGATTACTGGGTACACAGGCTTTTTTCAATGAAGAATATGTACAGGCTATTGAAAAAAGGAAAGATGAGGATAAGGCAAAAAAACTCCAGGCAATTATTAAACCTTTTGTCTTAAGACGAACCAAAGAACAGGTTGCAGAAGAACTGCCGGCAAAAACCGAGCAGATCATTTACTGTGACATGAGCGAGGACCAGGCATCTTATTATGAAAAGACAAAATCTGCCTACAGAAATGACTTACTGAGCAGTATGGATGACGGAACTTATGCAAAAAAACAGGTTCAACTGCTCCAGGGCTTAACTGCATTACGTCAGTTAGCAAACCATCCAGGCATGATTGACGACCAGTATACCTCTGATTCAGGTAAATTTGAAAACGTAGTCCATACCCTTGACAACGTGCTTAAAGGTGGTCATAAAGTACTTATATTTTCACAGTTCGTTAAGCACCTGACTATCTTCAAAAATCACTTTGAAAAAGAACTGATTCCATTTGCCTATCTTGACGGTTCTACAAAAAACCGTGGTGAAATTGTTGCCGAATTCCAGGATAACAAAGATCTTAAAGTCTTCCTGATCTCAATAAAAGCAGGTGGGGTAGGTTTAAATCTTACACAGGCAGATTACGTCTTTATATTAGATCCCTGGTGGAACCCTGCAGTTGAACAGCAGGCTATAGACAGGTCACACCGGATCGGACAGGAAAAGAAAGTCTTTATCTATAAGTTTATCGCTAAAGACACAGTCGAAGAGAAAATACTTGCTTTACAGAACCGTAAAAAGCGTCTTGCCAGTTCATTGATCACTACCGAAGAAAGCTTTTTTAAATCATTGAGCAAGGAAGATATCCGGGAAATCCTGAAATAGGTCTTAAAACACACATCAGGAGAGTATTAAACTTGTGGAAATTGTAAAATCGCAGTATAATCTTCTCTTGGAATCATTTCTGCTCCCAAACTCATTAAATGATCATTTGGAACCTGGCAATCAATCAAGCGGTATTTATTTTGCTGACAAAGCCAGATCAATGCTGTTTTCGAAGCATTGCTCTTTAAACTGAACATACTTTCACCAACAAATACACCATTAATTACCAAACCATATAAACCACCCGCCAGCTCACCCTCATACCATACTTCTATACTATGGGCCCAGCCGTATTTATGCAGATTAATATAGGCATTTTGCATCGCAGTGGTAATCCATGTGCCGTCCTGATCCTTTCTCGGTGATTTTGCACAACAAACAATAACATCTGCAAAGGCCTGATCCATTGTGATCGTAAATACCTGGTCTGCAATTATCTTACGCATACTTTTGCTCACTTTAACCTTTTCAGGAAAGATCACACAACGTTCAGGAGGAGCAAACCAGCAGATTGGGTCTCCTTCACTAAACCACGGAAAGATTCCATTTTCATAGGCGAGTACCAGCCTGTCCTTACTTAAATCTCCACCAATAGCCAGTAACCCATCTTCTTCTGCTAATGCAGGATTAGGGAAAACCAATTCTCCTTCGGGCAACTGAAATATCATAGGGACAAAAATATAAAATTTTAAACCTAAACGTTTTATATCTGTCATAGTACTTGTTATATCTGTCATACCAATGAAAATAGCCTGATACCATGGATAGAAAAGATAATTTCGTCAACATCAAGCACCTCTACAACAGAGCCGGATTTGGAATAGCCTATCCCGATTTACTCCAATTAAGCAAGAGAAAAATAAGCAAAGCTATTAATGGCCTGTTTAACTCTTCTGCAAAGGGAACGGAGCTGATGGTGATTACTCCCGAAGAATTTAAAGAGCAGCAGCTCCTGCTGTCTGGTTTGAATGGCAAAAAAGAATTAAGTCCCGAAGAAAAACAACAAAGGGAAGACATCACCAAAGCCCGCAATGAGAAAAGCCGCGATCTTAACCTGAGCTGGATACAAAGGATGATTGCCACAGATAATCCTTTACTGGAAAAGATGACCCTGTTTTGGCATGGACATTTTGCCTGCCGTTCCAATAATCCATTTCATGCGCAGCAGCTAAACAACATCCAAAGGAACAATGCTTTAGGAAATTTCAAGACTTTATTGTCAGAAGTTTCCAAGTCGCCGGCAATGCTGGACTACCTCAACAATCAACAAAACAGAAAAGGCCATCCCAATGAGAATTTCTCCAGAGAATTAATGGAATTATTTACGCTTGGCAGAGGTAATTATACTGAAAATGATATTAAAGAAGCCGCCCGTTCATTTACCGGATGGGCTTATAATAAAAATGGTGATTTTGAATTCAATACAAAAGCACATGATGAGAAAGTAAAAACCTTTTTTGGTCAGACAGGTGCATTTGATGGGGAAGCAATTATTGATATGATACTGGCCAAACCCGAAACAGCTACTTTTATTTGCCGTAAGCTTTACATCTTTTTTGTCAATGATAACCCTGATGAAGCACACGTAAAGGAACTGGCCACACATTTCTATGAACAGAAATATGATATCTCAGCGCTGATGAACAGGTTATTTAGTTCTGAATGGTTCTATGGCAAAGAAAACACAGGCAATAAAATCAAATCTCCGGTAGAATTTTTAGTTAATCTGAGCAGAGAATTTTATGTCACCTATAATAAACCACAGATCCTAATACAATTACAAACCAGCCTGGGTCAATACCTCTTTAACCCCCCAAATGTTGCAGGCTGGCCAGGAGGAAAAAGCTGGATTGACAGTTCATCCTTAATGCTGCGGTTAAAAATACCTTCTTTGGTTTTAAATGATGGTATCCTGGATTTTGATGGAAAAGCTGACCCCGAAGATGAAGCAGTCATCGCCCTGAATAAAAAGCAAAAAGCCAGACCTGTCAAGTCTTATATTAATGCGCAGGCAGACTGGTCTAAGTTTTTAGCTTGTTTCCCAAAAGATATGAAACAAACAGAGCTTGCATCATTTCTGCTGGAACCTGCAGTGGGAAAAAAAATCAGCGATGTAATTTCAACTAATGTCAAACTAAAAAATACGGCAATTGCAGTAACCAGTATGCCCGAATATCAATTGTGCTAAATAAAACAAAATGGAAAGAAGAGATTTTTTAAGAAAAGCAACCCTTGCAGCAGCAGGAACAGTTTTCGTTCCTGCATTTATGAAGCCTTTTGAAGCATTGGCACTGGATGAACTGAGTTTATATAAAAACCTCGTTGTCGTTCAGCTCTCCGGCGGGAATGATGGACTGAATACAGTTATCCCTTTTGGAAATGATATTTATTATCAAATGAGAAAAGGTATAGCCATTAAACCTGAAGAGGTAATCAAACTGAATGATATGCAGGGGCTGAACCCTAACCTGACTTGTTTGAAAGAACTTTATGATCAGGGATGGATGTCAATTATCAATGATGTCGGTTATCCTAATCCAGACCGGTCACATTTCCGTTCTATGGATATCTGGCAAACAGCGAGTGATTCCAATCAATACCTTTCTACAGGCTGGATAGGCCGTTACCTGGATTCAAACTGTGAAACTTGTAAATTCCCTTACACAGCGATCGAAGTGGATGACAGCCTCTCTCTGGCTATGAAAGGCAGGAGTAAAAAAGGGATTGCCTTAAAAGACCCGGCCGCTTTGTTCCGTAATACCAATGAGCCATTTTTCAGAGAGATGATTAACAGCGATAAAGACCACCTTGACGAAGAAAACCTGGGTTATCTGTATAAAACGATGATTGAAACTTCTTCTTCAGCTAACTATATCCAAAATACTTCTAAAATTTACGCCCCGAATTATACTTATCCGAATTCAGGCTTTGCCAATCAACTTAAAACCGTTTCCAAATTTATCTGTTCAGGTTTAAAAACCAGAGTTTATTACGTGTCTTTAAGTGGTTTTGACACCCATGTAAATCAGTTGAATCAGCAAGGCCGGTTATTACAGCAATATGCCGAAGGGATGAATGCTTTTGTTAAAGATCTGCATCAGAATAATAAGCTGGATGATACTTTAGTAATTACTTTTTCTGAGTTTGGCAGACGTGTAGCGCAAAATGCAAGCAATGGAACCGACCATGGGACAGCAAATAATATGTTTTTATTTGGCGGAAGATTAAAAAAACAAGGAATTTATAATCCGGCACCCGATCTGGCGAACCTGGATAATGGCGATCTGAAATACCAGGTAGACTTTAGAGAAGTGTATGGAACAATCTTAGACAAATGGCTGGATGTCAGCAACTCACAGATTCTCAACAAACGATTCAACAATCTGGGTTTTATCTAAATATTGATCAGTCCTATTTTAACAGCATCCGACATCGCCTCTTTACTATCAGTAAAGAGGCAGGTATGAATACTTTTTTCTGCTGCTTTGCTTAAAGTATCCAATGTTGCCTTTTGTCTTTCCCGTCTGATATTTCTGATATAGATAGCCTCTATACATTCTGGGTGCTTCATAGCAATTGTCGTATAAATTTCAGGGTCCTGCTGTGAGTTATCCCCAAAAAGTATAAACTTTTGATTCGGGAAAGCATCTATAATGCGCATCACACGCATTAATTTACCTTCATGCCCGGTTTTACCAGTCTTTAATAAATCTTTCCATCTCTTAATCTGATTGAGTAAAAAAGCGCCCTCAGGAAGCTGATTAAATCTAAAAGTACTGACCAGGTAGTCATATAAATTCCATTCACTGCTGGAAACATAAAAGAAAGGGTTAGGATGTTCAGCATCAGTACGGGACAGCGCCAGTAAATTATAATAAGACGTTACACCGGGGAACGTTTTTCGTGTATGCGGATTTTTGATAAAAAGCTCTCTCAGTCTTCTGCCAATAGTTGCAGAATGTGAAACCATGATCGTATCGTCAATATCAGATATAAATGCATACTGCGTAATATGCGGGACATAAACGTCTCCGGTATTTACAGCAAGTACTTCACCATTATCAGTTAAAGCTTCTACTTTTACCTGGTGCCAGCCTGCACTAACGTTTTGCTCTGCTTTCCATTCAAATTTAAAAAAACCATCATATTCTGTTGTCTGATAAACTATCTGATCATAAAAACTTAGCCTCACTTTAAGCCAGGGATAAGGTTTTAAAATAAACATCCTGATCAGGTAAACAATGTTCACAAAGAAATTATTGCTGTAGTTCTGAGTATTCTTCGCTCTGAATTTAAAGACATGCCCATATATGACCAGATTATTAGTGTGGCCATAGCCATGATATACTTTTACGCTGACAGAATTATTCATTATAAACAAAACAGAGCGGGTGCAGAGTTGTTTGTGTTATTAAATAATATTAATTACCGTATGAAACTACTTTTTATTGTCAACCCAGGTTCGGGAAGTGATGATACAGATTTCAAAACGGTGATATCGGATTTCTTCAAATCCCTTAAACATACTTTTGAAATCTATCAGCTCACAAAGAATTGTAATCCTGAACAGATAAAGACAGCCATTGATCAGGCAAAAGCAGATCGCGTTATCGCTGTAGGTGGAGATGGTACCTTAAAACTGGTAGCTGAACTATTAAAAGGCACAAAAATCCCAATGGGAATTATTCCAGCCGGTTCTGCCAATGGTATGGCCAAAGAACTGGGTATTCCGCTTGACATACAGGAAGCACTTGATTTAACTATAAACGGAAATACCAAAGAGATTCATGCAGTAGTTGTGAACGATGAATTTTGTATTCATTTATCGGATATTGGTTTCAATGCTTATATCGTTAAAAAGTTTGATGATTTACCACAACGGGGAATGCTGGGTTATGCCAGGGCATTATGGAAAGCCCTATGGAGCCACCATAAGATGGAGGTAGAGTTTAATATCGGACAAGATACAATCCGCTCAGAGGCTGCAATGGTAGTCATTGCAAACGCGACCATGTATGGTACAGGCGTAAAGATCAACCCTGTTGGAAAATTAGATGATGATGTATTTGAAGTTATCCTTGTCAAAAAATATTCCTTTCTGGAGATTCTTAAAATACGCTTCACCAATTTGCCCTTTAATCCAGAAAAAATTGAATGTTTTCAGACTGAAAGGCTTTATATAAAAACCAGGAACAAAGTACATTTTCAGGTAGACGGAGAATATATAGGCAAAGTCAATACCATTGAGGCTAAACTATTGCCTGCAGCTATAACTGTCATTTTCAATGCTGATGCTATCCAGCAGCGCGAATAATTTGAATAAAGGACACAATTACTTACAATATTTTTCAAGTAGTTCATCAGCCAAAGCTGAACCCATATATTTGACAAACAGAAAATCTTCACAAGCCCCCTGTTTGTCTTTTTGCTTTAATTTTTTCTGTCCCTGTGCGATAATCTTCTCCAGATAAGCATCATCATAACCTAATTCTTGTCTTAGCGCAACAATTCTGCCTTCGTCAGCTTCATTGTAATTTCCCTGAGCCTTATTACGGTAAAAATTAGTAATTACGTCTGTAAGGCCTTCATTCGCTTTATAAGCTGCAATTGCCTTGTTCTTTTGTGTTGCATTTATCAGATTGCAATCACCGCCCGAAAGTGTAAAATTTACCGGTGCAATCAAGACATAAGTAGTATCATATTGCGCAGGAACCTGCCATTGACCGCTGCTCAGTCTGATTAAACGTAAAGCTTCCTGATCAAGATCTATTCCCAGTCCGCTGCTCACTTTCGAAGTATAAACTTCTCCGGCAAGGTTCACCTTAAAACTAATATTAATCTTCCCCTGAATACAGTTCTGCAATGAAAATGCGGGATAAACGATATTCTTCTGAATAAAAGTTCCCAGGCCACCTTTGAGTACAGGCTGCGCCTTTGAGGATAAACCAGCCAAAAACAGGAATACAACAAGAATCTTCTTCATTCCCTAATTTACGAAATTATCCGTTAGGAAGCTTAAAGGTATGGTGAAGGACCAATCCCGGATCGGGACAGTTATTCAGATAAACAGCTTGATTAGAAAACTGGCAGACACCTGGATAATCACCTTCTCTTCCCTGCATATCAAACATCAGTTGAAAATGCAGATGAGGGGGCCAGTTCCCATTTTCTGCAGGAATACCAAAAGCAGCAAACCTGGTTCCAGCTGCAATAAACTGTCCGGTTTTAAGCCCTGCTATCGATGCCAGGCTTAAATGTCCGTAAAGGGCATATAATGCAAGTCCATCAAGCTCATATTTTAAAATAATAGTTCCACCATAATCGCCAAAATGATCATTGTTCCTGAAACTATGCACTACAGCATCATAGAAATTATAAACCGGTGTCCCCGCAGGACCCCAGATATCAACTCCAAGATGCAATCTTCTGGGTTCCTCTACAGTATCAAAATGAATACTTCTTGAATAGATGGTCCGGTGTTCCGCATATCCGCCAATACCATAACGTGAATGGGTATCAGCTAATTTTTTATTTACCCATGAAGAAAAAACCGATGTGTCCGCAAGGATTTCATCAGTCAGTTCCAGGTTAGCCGCTGTAAAATCGAAAGGATATAACAGATCAGCAGAAGGATCGAAATCTACCACACTGCTGATCTTGTTTTCAGAATTTAATAACCATTCCTTAAGTTTTTCCAGAGGCCCCATCAGAATTAGTCTTCTGTTGTTTCTTCTTCTGTACCTTGTTCTTTACGTTCTTTTGAAATCTTATCAAAGATTTTATCCATATGTTCTACATAGGTATTGGTATCATCCAAAAAGAAAGTCAATGTAGGTACAACTCTCACCTGGTGACGAATACGTGCACCAAGCTTATACCTGATTTCTCCGGCATGAGAATTTACTGTAGCGATTGATAATCCTGTATTGTTTGTGGCTAAAAAGCTCAGGTAAACCTTAGCTACCGCTAAATCCGGAGATACGCGGACCTTTGTAATCGTAACCAATGTATTGGGTAAGTACTCTGCCCCTTCTCTTTGAAATATTGTCGCTAATTCCTCTTGCAGTACACCAGCAAATTTCTGTTGACGTTTACTTTCCATGTTTTGTTGTTACTTTTTATTTAGTATAATAATTTGTCATAAGGATACCTTACTGTATGCAGCGCAACAATTTTATCATATAAAAGTTGTTTAAACTCTTCCAGGTTCTCCTTATGCAGCGCTGAAATAAATAATGACGGCGTATTATGCTGTGCCATCCAGCTCTTTTTAAAATCTTCCAGTGTTAAGGTCACTTTCTCATCCTCGTTCATTTCGTCAGCTTCAGGATTAACATAAGCATCAATTTTATTGAATACTACAATCATTTCCTTATCCCTTGCGCCCAGATCTTTTAAGGTTTCATTAACCACATTAATCTGATCTTCAAAACTCGAATGAGAAACATCTACCACATGGATTAATATATCAGCTTCCCTAACCTCATCCAGTGTTGATTTGAAACATTCAACCAAATGATGTGGCAGTTTACGGATAAATCCAACTGTATCTGACAATAAGAAAGGCAGGTTTTCTATGACAACTTTCCTTACCGTAGTATCTAAAGTTGCAAACAACTTATTTTCTGCAAACACCTCCGATTTCGAAAGCATGTTCATAATAGTCGATTTACCAACGTTCGTGTAACCCACCAGTGCCACTCTGATTAACTCATTACGGTTTTTCCGCTGTGTTTCATTCTGTTTATCAATCAGCTTCAATCTTCCTTTTAAAAGAGAGATTTTTTCCAGGATCATCCTTCTGTCACTCTCGATCTGTGTTTCACCTGGTCCACGCATACCAATACCACCTTTCTGGCGCTCTAAGTGAGTCCATAAACGTGTCAGACGTGGTAATAAATATTGCAGCTGAGCTAATTCAACCTGAGTTTTTGCTTGTGAGGTCTGGGCCCTTCCGGCAAAAATATCAAGGATAAGATTACTCCTGTCCAGAACTTTCACTTCCAGTTCCCTTTCTATATTACGCAATTGTGAAGGTGATAATTCATCGTCAAAAACGACCATATCAATCTCCTCCGACTTGACGTAGGCTCTTATTTCTTCTAATTTTCCTGTACCTACAAAGGTACCCCGATCAGGCTTCAGCATTTTCTGTGTGAAAATGTGATCCACCACACCACCAGCCGTATCTACCAGGAATGTTAGTTCGTCTAAATATTCTTTTGTTTCTTCCGGTTTTTCCCCCGGTCTGATCACACCTACCAGGACAGCCCGTTCCTGCTTTACCGCGGTATCATAAGTTTTCTCTTTTCCCATGTAATGTACAAAGATACAAAAGTTATACCGAGATCAACTCCCCTACAAACTCATGCATCGCAGCTCCCGGATCAGAGGTCTTCATAAAGTTTTCACCAATCAGAAAACCGTTAAATCCTGCCGTTTTTAGCTGTTTAATAGTCTGTGGATCGCTTATTGCGCTCTCAGAAATTTTCAGAAATTCTTTTGGGATCTGATCTGCCAGATCAAAAGAGGTCTGAATATTGACAGAAAAGTCTGTCAGATTACGATTATTAACACCAATTGCGTCAATATAAGGATTAATACTGCGCTGTAATTCTTCCAGATTATGCACTTCCAATAAAACATTTAAACCCAGACTTTTTGCCAGTTTGCCAAATGTCTCTATCTGTACAGGAGTCAGAATTGCTGCAATCAGCAGAATAATATCAGCTCCCAAAGCTTTTGCTTCAACAATCTGATATTCATCAATCATAAAATCCTTACGTAACAAAGGAACGCTGTTTGCAGCTCTCGCTTCCAGCAAATCATTAGGATGGCCACCAAAGAAATCGATATCTGTCAGCACAGAAATAGCAGAAGCTCCTGCAGCAGCATAACCATTGGTCACTTCTACAACCGTAGAATGCGCATTGATCACTCCTTTTGAAGGTGAACGCCTTTTAAATTCCGCAATAATTCCTGTACGTTCCGGAGTAAGTATAAATTCCTTCAAAGAATAAGGTGTTCTATCAAAATAAACACCATTCTCCAACTCCTTTATAGTCACTAATTTCTTAGCCTGCGCAACTTCTTCAAGTTTTCTGATTACGATTTTATCCAAAATATTCATGAGATCTATTTTAATTTTCCAACCAATTTTTCATCATCTCTTTACCATATTCGGTGAGTACACTTTCAGGATGAAACTGTACCCCACGAACATCATAGTTTTTATGTCTGAGTGCCATAATCTCCCGGCTCACATCTGTCGCAGTAATAGTCAGCTCAGCAGGGAAACCTTCCTGACTAACTACCCACGAATGATATCTGCCTACATTGATCGTTTCCGGGCAATCATTAAATAAAAACTCTTCTTTATCAATTACATTTATAGGTGTAGCTATTCCATGCATAGGCCTGCCCAGGTTCAATAACTGGCCGCCAAATGCCTCAGCGATCGCCTGCTGTCCAAGACAGATTCCCAAAATGCTTTTTTCAGCCGCATAAGTTTTGATAACCTCTAATAACAAACCTGCCTCAGAAGGAATGCCTGGTCCTGGCGATAACAAAATCTTATCGAACTGCGCTACATCAGCAATAGCAAATTTATCATTTCTCCACACTTCTGCTTCCCTGCCCAATTCATTAATTAAATGCACTAAATTATAGGTGAAGGAGTCATAATTATCTATAACTAATATTTTCTTTTGCATGTCTTTAACTTAAATTTTGTTAATTCCCTTAGCCATTTCTACTGCTTTACGTAAGGCAGCAATTTTATTATTTACTTCATTCAGCTC
Organism: Pedobacter cryoconitis; assembly: GCF_014200605.1. Lineage (GTDB taxonomy): Bacteria > Bacteroidota > Bacteroidia > Sphingobacteriales > Sphingobacteriaceae > Pedobacter > Pedobacter cryoconitis_B. The sequence continues at coordinate 589,871 of NZ_JACHCE010000003.1, forward strand.
GTTTATTGCGATAGAATCTGCTACAATACCAGCACCAGCCCTATAATGTAACTGGTTATTCTTACTCATAAACGTACGGATCATAATGGCATGATTAAACGAACCACCAAAGTCCATATAACCAATTGCACCCGCATAAAAATTACGCGCCAATCCTTCATATTCATCAATCAGCTGCATGGCTTTATATTTTGGAGCGCCACTTAAAGTACCTGCCGGATAGGTATCAGCCACTACTTTAAAGGCTGAAACATCCTGCTGTATATTTCCGCTTACTTTTGAAACCAGGTGGATTAAATGAGAATAATACTGAACTTCTTTAAACGATTTAACTTCAACCCCCTTGCAATGTCTGCTCAGGTCATTTCTGGCTAAATCTACCAGCATGACATGTTCAGCACTCTCTTTAGGATCTTGTTCCAGTTTTCTCGCTAATTCAGCATCCTCTTCATCATTACCGGTACGTTTAAATGTTCCGGCGATCGGAAAAATGTTAGCAGCACCATTTTTAATCGTAATCTGTGCTTCAGGCGATGAGCCGAAAAGCTTAAAGCTGCCGTAATCAAAATAGAACAGATAAGGAGAAGGGTTAATAGAGCGCAGACAACGGTAAACATTAAACTCATCACCCGAAAACTGCTGATTATATGCTCTGGAAGGAACAATTTGAAAAACGTCACCACGCAGGATATGTTTCTTCATTTTCTCCACGATATCCATGAAACCCTCATCTGTCAGGTTAGACTGCTCCTCACCTACCGTGTCAAAACTATATTCAGGGAAGTTTTTATTCTGAATCAGATATTCGATTTTCTCCAAATCTTCATCATCTTCCTCATTGAAATTATTTTTAAAGAGTGTAATCTCATTCTTAAAGTGATCAATTGCAATGATATAGCGGTAAACATGATATTGCATCATTGGAATCTCTTCATCCTTTGGAGATTGCGCTGTAAATTTAATATCCTCAAAATACTGTACGGTATTCCAGGTAAAATAACCAAACATCCCCGTAGAGATACGGCGTTGTTCTTCTACAGTCTGCGGATCAAATCTGGCTTTAAAAGCTTCGATTTCCTCCGTCAGAACAAATTTATCCTTCACTGCTTTTTCTCCATTCGGGAAATAAGAAGATAGTTTTCCGTTTTCCAGCATGATTCCTGCAACAGGATCAGCACAAACGTAACTTACGGAGTTCTCCCGGCTATGGTAATCAGAACTTTCCAGCAGAAGGGAGTTTGGAAAAACATCCCTCAATCGCAGATAAATACTTACCGGAGTAATGGTATCTGCTAATCTCTTTTTAAAAACGGTATTGATTTTGATCTTCTCCATCTGAAATTATTAAAACAAAAAAAACCCGACGTGTTGTACGTCGGGTTAGTATGTGTGGTTTGGTTTAGGTTGATAAACTATAAGGTACACGAGACAGCGACGAAACTCTTTTCAGAATTACCACGCCATTGCCAAGTAGTATGTTTATTGTTAATCATTGAGTAGCAAAAATAGAAATAAATCTTACAAACCAAAATTAAATCGTAAAATAATTATCACATTCCAAACAGATGTCTGCCCGGATCAACTTTAACCATTGCAAAAATTGCAGCTGTGATTAATAAAAGCGCCAGGCCAAAAAATATGGTTATAGTTTTATGTTTCGCTAATGCAGTAGCCCCTCTCTTAGACCGGGCATTACCCACTGTAATTAAAACAATTGCGATTAACATCATCGAAACATGTTCCATTTTCCAATAACGCTGTATAGCTACTGAGCTATCTCCTTTATACCAATCATGCATAAAATAGATAACCAAACCTAAAAGAAGCTGAATATGTGCGGAGATTAGAGCAAACACATTTAATTTGCGGTTTCCTTCGGTATATGGTTTCTTTCCCACATATCCCATTAATGCATTGATAAAAGCAACCAGCAATAAGATGATTACCAAATAACGCCATCCAGAGTGCGCACTCTTCAAGATTTCATAAATACCCATAACAAGTTTTTTCTTCAAAAATAAGAAATTAATGCTCGCTTATAAAAACAGAGGCGTTTTATTGGTATTTAGAATCATTATAATCAAGTGCAAATTCTGAGTAAAATCCACCTAAGCTGGATGGCGTTATGAGTTATAATGCAGGATTAAAGTTTGACTTTATAATTCCTCTGGCTAAATCGGAAGTAACAAAATCCAATGGCATTACACCATATTTACCACTTGGATTACCTCCAAAAAAGGCAGTAATCTTAGGATTTATAAAGTTATTCACCGTCCTGATATCAGGGATACCAAAAATCAATGGTTTATATCCGCTGCCAAAGTTGATATACAATCGGTTCGAAGTATCCTGATGTGCAGCATCCAGCAAAGTTCTGATCCTGGTCCATTTGGCATCTGTATTAGCAACCCTGTACTCATCCTGTATCTTTAAATTAGCGGCAGGATTACTAATGTCAAAAGTTGTATTATCTGCCCATTGGGTTGCATCAATTCCTTTCGCCTTTCCTGAACTAAATCTTCTCAGGAGTTTAATCTTGCCACGGAGCGCTGAGATTTTGGAAATACCTGTTCCCAGGTCCCATTTAGATGCATTTTCCTGAACATAGGCATCAAACGTATCTTCAAAACTGCGGGTGTTTCCTGTGGCTGTATATTCTTCCTTTACACTCATGATAATAGTTTCTGAAGGATTTGCATTCAGGAAGTCAATACATGCCTTTAAAACGTCGCTATAGTTCAGATTCTGATAAACCAGGTCATGGTGAATAGCAAAGGTGTTGTTAATATGTCTGCACCTGACATCCAGGAACCTCACACCTGCAGATAATTGCTCAGCGATAGTCAGTTCCTGGCATTTTGCAGTACCTGATACCGGTTCAAACCTTGCACCAGAATCATGTGTTCCAGGAATGGATACTTGTGCAATACTGGTAGTATCTGGTAAAAAGCTCATCCAGTTACTCAGGTTATAATTTAATAAAGCTGTTTGTTTGGTTAAGGCAATTGAGCTTTCCTTTTTCGATTCAGGAACGTTGCCCTGAATATCTTGTTTTTTACATGCGGTGAAAATAAGGACACCAAATGTGATTAAAACTAATTGTAGTTTTCTAATGTTCATAATAAATTGTTTTTCCGGTTAGATTGTTAATGAATATGCGATTTTTATTTCGCCATTACATTATGCTAAACTAGCCCCGAATTGTTAATTTATTATACCTGACAGATTAACTTTAAGAAAATAATTTAATTTAAATCAAAAAGGGTAACCCGCCTCCGGATTACCCTAATTAACTAACTTATTAAAATAAAAAAACTGGCTGTTGGGGAAGGAGTCGAACCTTCAAGGGGAAGTTAGCTGCAGTTCAAAAAATTAATTTGTGGTCAACCCATAAACTGTGTTTATCCCATGATCCCCACCACCGAGACAAGAAGGTGTGTCTGCCAATTTCACCACCCAACATTAAATAAAGAACAATCATTCTTTGGCTGTAGGGGAAGGAGTCGAACCTTCAAGGAGTGGTTAGCCTTTACAGGTTTTCCATATTCTCCACCACCGAGACAAGGAGGTGCGTCTGCCAGTTCCACCACCCTACAGAGTATAAGCAATTATTAAAATGAACGTTTTTTTCTTACTTGCTTGATACAAATGTAATGATAGACTACATACGTTGCAAATATTTTAATGATTTAATTTCATTATTACGACTATTGTAATTATATTAGATCATCATTAAAATTAATTTAAATCATGCTCAAAAAAGAAAGCCAAAATTTAGAAATTGATAACCTCGATATTGACATTTTAAAGCAACTGATGCAGGATGCGACTAAACCCTACACAGAAATAGCTAAAGATTTGATCGTTTCGGGTGGTACCATTCACGTAAGAATGAAAAAACTGCAGGAAATGGGTATTATAAAAGGATCCCATTTAATTATAGATCCCCAGAAAGCAGGATATGATATCTGTGCTTTTCTTGGTATTTACCTGGAAAAGGGTATACAATATAAAGATGCTGTTGAACAGCTCAGCAGAATTAAAGAGGTTGTAGAATTACATTATACTACTGGTGCGTATAGTATGTTCGCAAAAATTATTTGCAGAGATACAAATCACCTGCGTCATGTGCTGAACGAAGAGATCCAGGCAGTAGCCGGGATACAGCGGACTGAGACATTGATTTCACTGGAAGAAAGTATTAGAAGACAGATAGAATTAGGATAACAGGAAATAAAACCATCTTTGTTTGCTTTGACAATGTAAAAACAATATTTATTACATCTTTTTCAATGCATCATCAGGTCTGAATTAATTTCAGTGATTATATCTGATCAATTTATACCTGACACGATATAAGCGTTTTTAAGCGTCATTCTAAGCCAAATGAGCTAGTAATATTCTTTAAGATTATTAAGCCCGTATAGGAGAGCTAAAATACACCCTTATTCCATAAGGATCGTTAAGATTCTTACCAAATATAATCAATGTATGAACCACGGGATCTGCTAAGATTAAGCACAGGCAATGGGGGCACTAGAATCAGATAAACAGCCCTCCATTTAAAAAACCCCTATAAACAAGAAAAGCCTGTAGTTTCCTACAGGCTTTCTTTAAGATTTGGCACCGACCTACTCTCCCACGTGTTACCGCAGTACCATCGGCTC
>NZ_JACHCE010000004.1:0-199521 GCF_014200605.1 Pedobacter cryoconitis
TGAAACAATCAATGGAAACCGAAAAAAACAGGATCTTTCCTCCCCCTAAGAATTCCGCTGAAGCGTTGACCGATCTCTGATCAAAGTAATCAGGGTGTTTAATAATGATAAAATGAACTATAAAACAAGTGGTTCACTATACCATTATGTATTGAATTGCTAATCACAATTTACAGGCAATAACACTTTCAATACTAAACAGTGTAAACAAATTTGAGAGTTAGGGTATCAAGCTCTAACCCTTTATTCAAAAATAGCAATAAACTGATTCAAATTAACAGACAGTTACGTATCGGCGTTATCTCCTGTTTGCTGATCATTGCTCCGCTACTAACAAATTCATTCTGTTTTGTAACAAAACAATTCATCTTTCATCTATTAATAGATCAATTGTTTTATATATTTAATGGAAAGCTCAAACATCATGTCCCTATTTGAAAATGATCCGATCGATATTAGTAGAATTCCGCGCTACGAAGAAATTGAACTAAATAAACCACACCGGGATTACCTTAAAGTTATTTTCATCAACTTTACTATTTTTTTTATTGTTTTTGGAGCATTAATAGGTTTAGGAGTCACTTTTATTGATGAGCTTAAACTCAATATTGTTTTAATCCTATCTATATATCTGGTTTTTATGGGCCTGCTTATACTCCTATTTGTAGCGAGTTTTAAAAAAAGAGGTTATGCAATCCGGTCTAAAGATGTTATTTATAAAAGTGGGATAATCGCTGAATCTACTACGATTGTTCCTTTAAATAGGATTCAGCATATTGAATTAAATGAAGGGATTTTTTCCAGAATTTTCAAACTCGGCTCTATACAGGTTTTTACTGCCGGTGGCGATAGCGGACATTTAAAAATTAAAGGAATTCCTATTGATGAAGCTAAAAGCATTCGTGATTTGTTACTGAACACACTCAATTTGGCTGAAAATTCAACAATTATTGAAGAATAAATGGAAAACGATTTCAGTAAACCGCAGCGCCAATCAGCAGCAGGAATAATTATTATGGGAAGTCACACAGCTTTACAAATTGTGAAAATTTTTATTATTCCCTTTGCTATATCGCTGGTTAATATGAAAACCAATAGCTTAATATTCCTAATCTCCGGTTTGGTAATTGTTATTTTCCTGAGCTTTCTTTTTGCATATCTATGGTATTTAAAATTTACTTTCTTTTTAAATAAGGATAAGCAAGAATTCATTATTAACAAGGGAATTTTTAATAGAGATCAGATTATTATTCAACTTGATAAAATTCAGCAGGTAAACATCAATCAAACCATTCTTCAGAAAATTATTGGCGTTTATGGATTAAAGATTGATACTGCTGGCTCTAATGGTGTGGAAGCGAATATAATGGCTATTGATGAAAGTTCAGCTTATAATTTAAAAGAGCACTTACTTAATAAAAGCACTGATTTTGCACTTGATATTAAAGAAAATGATGAAGCAAATATCACCACAGAAGATCTCTCTATCCTTCAAATTAGTGCCTCGACTTTGTTTAAAGTTGGTTTAACTTCAAATTACGGAAGAAGTTCAGGTTTGTTAATCTTGTTTTTAGCCTCACTATTTCATGAGGGACAGCAAATTATTAAAGCTTTTAAAATCGATAGTATTCATTATATGTCGCTAATGAGCGGTATGGCTACCATGTTTTCTATTGCGATTCTAGTTGTTACGCTATTGCTGTTATTCTTAATTTTCAATTTAGTTAGCGTATTTTATAAATATTTCGAACTCAAAATTACCCGGCACAAGCACTCGTTACTAATATCTTACGGTTTATTTGCAAAGAAGAATACGTTAGTTAATCCAAAAAAAGTTCAGATTACAAAGTATACCCAAAATTTTTTGCAGAAAAAAATAAGGCTTTTAAATATGAGTTTAAAGCAGGCTCACTATGGAAAAAGTAAGGATGGTCATGAAATGCAAGGCAATACCCTGGAAATTGTAGGCTGCAATGCTAATGAACGAGATGAATTATTAAAAATGATATTGGGCAAAATTCCGGCTAAGGGTAAAATATTTATACCCAATTGGAGATTTTTAAACCTTCCAATCTTTTTCAATCTGGTTATACCAGTAGTTGTATTTTTAATTATTGGTTTCAACGTTGTAGAAATCAGTCCTTATTTACCGTTAGCAGGTTTTTACTTTTTAACAGGTGTATTGATGATTTACATTAGTTACAAAAGACATGATATTACTGTAAACGAAGAGTTTATCATAAAAAAAAGTGGCATTTGGGATATTTCACACGAAATTATCATGCCTGATAAAATACAAGCCATTACAACTTTTCAATACCCATGGCATAAAGGTGTAGATGTTGGTCATCTTTGTCTGCACACCGCCGCCGGACAAATCCGCTTTAAATACGGTAATTATACCGAAATTAAGCATTTGGTAAATTATTGGTTATACCAGGTTGAAAGTGGCAATAAAGGTTGGATGTAAATTAAGGAGCAAATAATTTTAAAATTTAATGCTATGGAACATAAAGGCAAATCAATCCGGCCATTTATCGGTGCTAAGGACTTTGAATTGTCCCGAAGTTTTTACCGTGACCTGGGATTCGAAGAAGGTGTAATAGACTCAGAAATGTCTGTTTTTCAAACTGGTACTTTATCTTTTTATTTACAGAACTATTATGCCAGGGAATGGATAGAAAACACCATGATCTTTCTGGAAGTTGACAGTGTTGATCGCTATTGGAAAGAGCTTGTTGCATTAGATTTACCTGCTAAGTATGAAAATGTCAGATTAACGCCTATCCGCATCGAAGACTGGGGTAAAGAATGTTTTCTGCATGATCCATCAGGAATCCTCTGGCACTTTGGAGAGTTTTTCATTTAATGTAATCTCTGAAATACAAATTTTGAGTGTTGATAATCTATCGGAACACCCTTTTTAAAGAAAGTTATATTCATATAAACTTCCATCTCCCCTATGCCCATGACTAGCTGATGATCTTTTTTTAATAAAGCTATCGGAATCCTTCGTTTTGGTCCTTTTCCATAACGCTGATAATAAAAACTCCCTTTTAAAGTATCCCCTTTTACAATCCCTGATACATCTCCGGAATCTTTATATAGCCCGCTATAGTTAACTTCCAGTTGACCATAAAACTCTTTCTTCTTGAGTATAATTTTAAGACTGGCTGTATCACTCTTGGCCACAGCCTGATAGGGTATTTTAATTTCATCCGAAGCGTTATTACAACCGGTTGCAGCTGCAACTATCCAAATATAAAGCAGTTTTATAGTATATTTCATTAATAGAGTTTGTTCCTTCATTTAACCTGAATAATCACGTGGATAAATTTGTTGTCCATATTTCTCATCAACCCCTTTGGTAATTATCTTCGGCAACGCTCAGTATTTCGCCCTGCAACTGATCAACAGTGCTGATATTCATTTCCATATTTTAATTGTGGATGATGATGAAACAGATGTTTTCTTAAAAAAAATCACATGATCCGGTTCAATGTTCTAAAATAAAGAAAATGTCCAGTTTTTCTTCTATTGTTCCAAAACACAAATGCAACTTTGTGCTAATTAATCTTCAGCTATAGCAACAGCTTCGTCTTTTATTGGGGCCGGTTTTCGAACATGATCCTGCAGCGCGGTAAAATGATTGATGCCATCATGATAAATATAAATCGGATGTGCTCCCCTTGTGGTAGTCTGGTCGGTACCATCACCGCCCTGGTATAAAACAATGACTCCCCGCGCCTGCAAGCCGAGTTGCAGGGTGATGATGTTTAAAATCCTTTCTGAGGCGTAAAGCATTTCACCCAGGGGTGCGCCTATAAGGTGCCGGATAGCAACCACCTGGTCGCCAGTCGCCCTTGCAATACCGGCCCCATCAGTAATGGCATTGATGAGGCAGTTATTAACGCTTGCCAGCCAATTACCATCATTTTTAAATGACTCCATCTCCTTGACATCGCTGGTGCTCAATTGTCTATCCGAGTCGTCTTCTTCAATATCCTGGGCAATGGGGGTTTTTGGAAGTTCTCTCTTTTCTACTGTGGATTCTCCTTTTGTAGCAAATAAATGAGCCTTTGGATAGGCCTGTCTAATAAAAGTGCCGTGTAAATCAAACATTTGCCCTGAACGGCCACCGTCATATAAGCCTGCAATTGCTGTTCGCAGTTCAGACTGGCTACCGTGCCCGTAAAACTCATACCGTAAGATTGTTTGTCGGTAAGTGCCTTCACCATGCCCGCTGGTGTTGATCTTATCAGTCGATACCCCAGGAATGAGATTATAAAATGAAAGAGTGGCATTGATCATTTGCTGAAGGACGATCAGATTAGAAGTGGCGGGATCTATGGCTGCGTACTTGTTCATCTCCGCGAATGATGTATCAAAAATATTAATAGCATTATCCCCCAGGTTTTTTTTGTTGGAGTATACCCTACTCTCCGCTAACGTCCGCACACTCGCCATCAAAACTAAAATTTCAGCAGTGGCCGCAGGAATATTTTTTCCGGCAATAATGTTCCGTATGCGGTCCAGATGTACAATCCAGGAAGTTGTATGTGCACCCATGGTTGCTTTAAATGGTGATGGTGGCCTGCCGCTTGATAGCATATCTCTAATTAGTCCGCCGGAGGAGTCCAGGACGATTTGTATAGACATGGTACTCATACCCATGGTCAGTGTGCTTATCGGAACTTTATTGTCGGAACCTGCTGATCCCTGCGGCCCCGGACGCTTATAACCACTCAGGTCCCGGGATGGAATATCTGATATAACCGGCTTAAAATCGGCAAGTGGGTTACCGTGCTGGTAAGCCTTGATATGATCAATTGTTCGTTTCGGGTCGTTACTGCTCGCGGTAAGTACTTTTGGCGCTTGAGAGGCAAGCATTTTCATAGCCATTTCACCTTCGATAGCCGGATCATATTGCGGGATCGTTCGGTTGACAGCCGCCTGGGTATTAAACAAAGTCTGTTCTATCTCACTGATATTGCCAGAAAACATTTTATCTGCTTGCCCATTAATTATATACATTTCTGACAAAAGTGCTCTGGCATCGCTTTGGTGCCCGTAAATACGCGCAATCGCTTCCAGTTTTTTCTGGTTTAATGCGCCTCTATAGACGATAGACCTGGTAAAATTCACCTGATAATCTCGCAAAGAGTTACCCAGAAGCGATAAATGTCTATTCATCTGAGTACGCAGGTCAATAAAGTTGATGGCTTTTACTGTCTCCAGGTTTTTAAGCAAATGCGTGGTATGTAAGCTGCCGTTTATTTTTGCATAGACTTTTGGGAACATTCTTTCAATGCTTCTTCTATGCTGCTCCCAAATGATCATAAACCTGGTTTCCATATCTTTGTAATCACCGAAAGACAAGCCGCCACTCATCCTCTGCACCATAGGTTCATATGGCTCCGCTGCGATCATGGCGGAAGACTGGTCATCAAATAATTTATATACTGCGTTAATGAGTGTAAAGTCTTCCAGTTTGTCGCCATTTCCGCGTTCGTAAGTACTTAGAATAGCTGCAGGACGGGATTCGCCGCGGCCCTTACCTGCCAATCCTTTACTTTTTGCCGCCACATTGATCGTACTGAATGGCACCAGTTCCCTTGCATTCAGATAGGCGCTCACGGCTAGTTGAATATGTTGCAGGCCCAGGTTAAAATCCACCATTTCACTGGTTAAAATGATCTTTAATGTATTAATATGGCCGTTTAATGCAGCGAATTCAGACATGAATCTTGCACCTGTTTCAGTTCCGACGCTGCCTGATGCACCGATTCCCATAAATTTCGCACCGGGTAAATGCTGCAAATCTTTCATCAGCAATTCAATATATACTCCGGCTTCCGGGAGTGTCTTACCCTGCAAGGCAATATTGATACCTTCTGTATGCACGATGAACGCCGTGGTGTGATCTCCCATAGAATCCTTGTGCACGCGCGGGGGGCGTCCACGAATGATCACCTGCGTTATCCGGTAACTATCATTCATGACGATCTGGGTCGTAATAAGTTGTATGACCTTACGCTGGCTGGTATCACCGGCTGTAGTTTTCATGTATACAGGCCGTGCAACAGGGCTTATGGATAAGGCTGCCTGCCCCATCTGATCCGCTTCCGCCTCCAGTCCGGTATCGTCATTGATCAGCACATCCTGCTTCAACTGCCTTGTCGCACTTACCCTGCCTTGCTTTTGCTGTACAACATGCCATGCCTCATGGGGTAAATGTTTTTCTTGCCCGTTGGCAATATGAATATCTGTCCCCTGTGCATAAGCGTGTGCATTGAGTTGTGCGGGTTTGCCGGAATTGTAATGCACCTTGACGTCACTTATGTCATAACCACTCAGGTTTTCTATTCCTGCTTTGAGGTTATCAGGTATGCCAGTGTTGTTAGCTTTCTTTTGAATAGGTCCGGATTTTTCATGAATAGGGTCTTCTTCAATATATTCTTTTCGTTGTTTTATTTTATGGGTATAACTATCAGCCATTTCCTGATAAGCTTTCAATTGCTGTATGCGGGGACTGTTATTTATAGTTTCCTGTAATTCTCTTTGTGCTATGGCTTCCGGTCTGTTATCAACAAAGTTAGCAGGTGAATTACTGCTGTTTTGTTTTTGAACAGTTATGTTAGCAGGTGCCTGAGCCTTGATTTGTTGAGTTTTGTCAGCGGGTAAGCTCATTGGGAGAGAATAATTTAACAGCAATATACAGATAAATATTCTCAAAAAAACGTACAAAGCTACAGTTCACTAATACTTCCGAAATATCGGAGCCAGGCAACTTCCATGCTACAAGTTGTCTGAATTTTGTCTGATAACTTTCTAACACAGCAATCCTTCTTTTAGAATAAACCGTATAAACCCCTATTTATAATAAATTCTTATCCAGCCACCACCGGCATTATCTAAACTCACTACAGTTACCGGAACAGATGAACCCGCAACTAAAATCTGACTACCAGGTTTCAGGGATAAGTCTGGTTTTCTGGTACTGATAAAATTTAAGTTCTTAACCGTATCCAATTTACTATGATTACCGGTATAGTCAATAGGTGGAGGAGCGCTACTGGAGCTGCTTAAAAATCCACTAGGCATCGTCGTAATATGACTTGAGGTGGGGACTATTTTAGAGGTCACCATAGCCGGCGAGGAGACAGATGGTTCATGCATCTGACCAGGTTGAGGAATTACGTTAGGAGTAGATTTACCACTGTTTAATGGAAAAAACAATCCATTATATTCTGTGGGTATATCAAAAGGTTCGTCACCTGCATTTTCGTATACCGATTGAATTTCATCCTGATGTTTGGCAAGAAATGCTATCCCTGCGGTACTCATTAATTGCCAGTGAAAATTAAACTTAGCGTTGATTGAATGTTGTCCGTTCTTTAATTTAACAGGAGCATCATGAGAAACTACAATTTCATATACGAGTACATAATTGTCTGAGATCTGTGCTTTAATATATTTTTCAACGAAAGCCAGGTGCTTCGCATTTGCATCGGCTGTAATAGGAAAAAGATTTAAACTTTCTCCTGGTCCGCCTACATGGTCATTCAACAGATGCCCTTTTATATATTTAGAATGATTAGAAACAGAGGTATTGCCCGCATTAGCCAATTGAGCCATCATAAGTGTTTGGTCACTATCAACAGTACTTTTGGAACCCGGTTCATGATCTGGAGCCAATGGCTCTGCAATCATTCTTTTTCCTACCATTGCTGCCTTAGTCCCAATAGTTAAGCTCTCAGATTCCCAATGTACATCAGTTATTGGCTTGCTGTGTATGCCAGTACCAATCATCCTCCAGATTACCTTTCCTGATGGGATTGCTTCTATAAACCAGGGGTTAATATGGAATTTTACTGCTGCCTGAGCTGTTCCAAGATCAACCATCATAATATCAATCAGGTTTAATTCATTTTTAATCGTTTCCAGGAAAGCCGAAAGTTCTATCGTGTCCTCACTTTTATCAATTGCCTTTCTGATTGAGGCTCTCGCTTCTGCTTCTTTTGCAGCGATAATGATTGTTTTACTTCTTGCAGTAGCTGCATTTTCTGCATCAACACCTTTTTCAGCGAGCGATTCAGTCAGCTTTTTTTTGGAATGAGAATCTGGTAAAAGGTTAATTTCTGGTATTCCATGATTGGGGCGAATTACCGATTCCAGCTGATGTACCTCAATACCCGGGGAAACATTTTTTAACAGTGGAAGAGATTGATCTCTGGCAATATTAAGCGCCTTTCCTCCCATTACATCCGCTTCACTTTCCAGTCCTTCATTATCATTTATTGCCAACCCTATACCTTTCATTTGCAAAGTTGGTTGTACTCTTCCTTGTTTTTGTTGCACCACATGCCAGGCCTCATGCGGAAGGTGTCTCTCCTGGCCGGGGGCAATATGAATATTTTCGCCCTGTGCAAAAGCATGTGCATTCAATTGTGCAGGTTGATTTGAATTGTAATGTACGTTAACATCATCAAGACTATAGCCTGAAAGCTGTTCCACACCAGATTTGAGTTGATCAGGTAAACCGGTATTATTCGATTTCATTTGTATAGGCTTTTCCTCCGGCTGCTGAAACACAGGAACGGCAGGCATACTGATTCCATTTGATGCAAAACGGTTATTGGATACTGCATTCGATGATTTTTCAGGTACCCTTTCTGTATGTTCGCTTTTCATTAATTCTGGGGATTTTATATTTTATTGATCATATAAAACGAGCTGAAACTGCCAAAGCTTTTTTGACTAAAAACAAAGATCAACAAGCAGCTCCAATCATTCTTTCGCATTTCTGACCAAAATATCATCTGAAATGACTTCTGCTATTTGATCTTCTTTTTGTTCGCGTATTTCAATACTTATAATTCTAATTTAGGAATTATATCTCTTTCATTCATAATGAATAGTCAATCTTATTTAACTTATGATGATGATGCGCAAACAGTTAAAAGTTCAGATCTTCGCGTTCATTGATCGTAATCATCTAATAGGATTTTCTCACTAAACAAGACTCTCTCTTCCCGAATTCAAATAATCAATCCCCTTATCTTCAAAAAGTTGTTCGAGTGCCTCAGTACCAGCTTCAATCTTATAATCCCTTTCTTGCTCCGTTATCGGAATAAGCCAATAACACCCTACTCCTTTCCCTTCAACTTCAAAAACAGCCAGATCTTCCCCATCCAAATAAGGCCATGAAATAAAACCATGGTCACATTTCGAATTATCCAGCCAGGGCTGGCCGATATTAACAGTATGATCCAAACCTAATGGAGATTTATTTCTGTGATACGATGCGCAAACTGTTAAAAGCTCAACCAACTGCATATCTGCTTTTGGAGCATAAACAAATAGTTCAATTAGATGATCATCGGATCTATCTACAGACATACCAACCGTACAATAACAGAACATTGCATTTTTATCAGTTGGTGGGAATTCCAAAACAACGAAATCGCTGTGTAATTTCTCAGTTGGTCCTTTAGTAAGTTTTAAAGGTTTACCTGGCAAACCAAAATAGGCTTGATAGTGTAAAGTCAATTCCTCAATATACCCTTCACAGACCCTATCCGAACTATTTGTAGTACTACTCATACTGTTTAAGATTAGAAATCAAATGTAATACAATCCTTCTGCAGATTGATTGAATAAAGAGATGAAAAACCTGTTTGATCTCCGCTTTCTGTATAATTTATTCAAAATCAAGGTAGTGTATACCTCTAAATATTTTTACAAACGAGCCATCAAAATCTAATTTTGATGGCTTAGGTCTACCAAAAAACTATCTTTACATCCAAAAACCCAGATGCCTAAAAAACCTTCCATTCCAATAAACCTGATGACCGACAAATTCGGCAAAGGAATTGCCATTGGAAAAGCATCAATTACAGAATTACGCACTTTCGACGAAGCATCACATGCGCACCGGGATGACTACCACTTATTCTTTCTCCAGGAAAAAGGTACCACTCCTATTGATGTTGACTTTCAAAAACTAAATATATCTACCCATTATCTAAACGAGTGCGTCAAAAATACAACTGGTCAATCCATTTCCTCACATATACAACAACGTATTATCCTGGAGGCAAAACGTTTACTTTACCATTCTGACAAATCCATAAAAGAAATTGCAGCTGAATTAGGCTATGATGATTATCCATATTTTTCGCGGCTGTTTACCAAAGTTGCAGGTATGTCCCCAAAGGTCTTTAAGAAGAAAAACTCCGTTTAGTCCAACACCTACTCCCTATTACCATATTTTATCCTATTTATACGACGTTCATTTGTAAATCAGATTAACTGTATAAAAAATGGAATCAATAAAAAAACACATACTCATCTCAGGTGCAGGTATCGCAGGGCTCAGCACAGCTTACTGGCTAATCAAATATGGCTTTAACGTCACAATTGCAGAACGTGCGGAACATATTCGTCCCGGAGGACAGGCACTCGATATTCGTGGTCCGGCATTACAAGTAGCTGCACAAATGGGGATATTAGAACTTATCCGTAACAACAGTACCAAACTAAAAGGGATGTCTGTAATTGATGCCACATCCGGAGAAGAAATTTTCAGCAGTACTGAACGTACAATGACCGGAGGCAAACTAGACAGCCCTGATTTGGAGATACTGCGTGATGATCTATGTCGTATTTTGTTTCAGACAGTTAATAATCAGGCAGAATATATTTTCAATGATACGATCATATCGATCCACCAAAATGAAACAGGTGTAGACGTAACATTCCTTCATGCAGCACCTCAACACTTCGACCTGGTTATCGGCGCAGACGGGTTACGTTCAAATGTACGAAGACTCGTATTTGGCCCTGATAAGCAATTTATGCGCTATCTCGGTAACTACGTAGCGACATTTACCATGCCTAATTTCCTTAATCTCGACCATTGGGAAGTATTCTTCCAACATGAAGGCATTCCTGTTGCAGTCAGTATCGTTAAAGAAAAAGACAGCGAAGCAAGAACCTATTTGGGGTTCAGTGCTGATGAACCTTTAGACTACGATTACCATGATATTAAGACACAAAAAGCTTTGCTAACCGAAAGAGTTCCAAATGTTGGGAATAACCTTCCAAAAATACTGGAACATATGCAAACCTCCTCTAACTTCTACTTTGACTCCATGAACCAAATCATTATGGACAACTGGTCTAAAGATCGGGTTGTTCTGGTTGGAGATGCAGGTTACAGCGTATCTCCTGCTACCGGACAGGGAACCACAATTGCCATGGTAGGTGCTTATGTTTTGGCAGGAGAATTAAGCACTAATAAACACGATCTGCTAATGGGATTAAATAATTATGAAAATGAATTACGCGGATACGTTAAAACCAATCAAGAACTTGCCTGTGATTCAGGCACTGATGAACATCAATCCTTTGGCAGTTTTACAGATGAAAATAGTGTGCCGGACTTTGGACTGTCAATGATACCTTTTAAGCTTAAAACCTATCATTGACAATCAAACTGACCACGATTATACTATTGGTGTTTTATTTTATATCTTTGTAAAAACACCATACATATATGTTATATACCTTACATATCAAATTAAACTCTGGCTGCAACGTCTTTGCGCTAGTAGTTTCGGGTATGAAATAGTACCATAATTTCTATTTCAGAAGGATTCCCTTCAACAAAATTCAATACATTTTTATTAGCAAATCATTGTTAAGACTTTATTAACGTCTGACAAACAAAATATATCCTTATGGAGATTTTATATACTGCGGACGAGAAATATCTTCAGGCAGTAGAAGAACTTACTTTTGGTGAGTTACCCAAAGCACTTCATTTATTTAATGAAATCATAGATGCTGATCCTGATTATGCCAGGGCACATTATCAATTAGGTTATTGTTATTTTTACGAGTTTAAAAATTATCAGACAGCTGGATATCACTTTAAAAAGTGTATAGATCTGGACCCTTCATTCCCTGATAGTTACATGGATTACCTAGAACTTTTAGTGACCTTAAAAATGCATAAATCGATTGCTCAGATTGCAGAAAAAGCACTGCTCATTCCTGGTGTATCATTGGTAGAATTTCATGCATTAATGGGGAGTTATGCTGAGCAGCAACAGGATTTTATTGCTGCTAAAGAACAGTATGAAAAAGGCAAGTTAGTCACCGCAGACCAGAAAGAATATGACGATTTTCAAGACCATATCAAACGTATATCAGCAAAGCAAAAATCAAAAGCGAAAATGATCTATGTCTATAATGGATAGTAATCAGTCACTCTTCTCATTTTAATCAAATCCCTGAACCCGAAAGATTCAGGGATTTTTGTTTTTACCCAAAAACTTACTGATCCCCCGCGATTACTAATCCCCTTCTTTTAGGAAAGTACAACAATAAACTGTACTTTCACCCCTTCATACTGATGGATCGTAAAAACAGAATCGGCATTTTTATCTTCACCCTTGGGGTGTTGATGTTATTGATGCGCCCTTTCCTGGTCTATCAGATCACTACCACTGAAAGTTATAAAAACAACCCGGCACATGCCTGGAGCCTGTTACAGCGGTTAGTCAAAAAAAAAGATGATAAACATGAACAAAATGCTGAAGTATCCAGAATCATGGTGCTTACACAAAAGACAGTAGTTAGTTCTATCTATCATTTTGCTAATACGATTATTAAAGACCTGCCCTGCTACCATATCTCCTGGTATCAGCAGCTTCTGCATCATTGTTTCCAGCCAGGCGCACCATAAAATAATTGATCTCTTCCCTTCAATAGCACATCTTCGTGCCTGCTCAATTACGTAAATCGTGAATTAAATTTATATTCATTTAATCTTTATATGAGAACAATTCTCAAAACCCCATTCCTTTTGCTGGCGGCTTTAAGTCTTTCAGCTGTGCCGGCATCTGCCCAATTAAATAAAGTGAAGCATGTTGTAGTGATCTACATGGAAAACCACAGCTTTGATAATTTGTACGGACAATTCCCTGGTGCAGATGGCCTGGAGCAAGCCCAAAAAGAAAATATTATTCAGCTGGACCACACAGGTCAGCCATATCAGACGCTGCCGCCAATTCCAAGAAGCAGTGCTTTTCCCACTAACCTGCCTAATACTTATTTCAATATTGATCAATATGTAGCCGCAGATCAGGTTACCCCAGATGTAACACACCGTTTTTACCAGGAGCAGTTACAGATTAACGGAGGTATGATGAATAAATATGCCGAGCATAACTTCACCAAAGGTTTTGCAATGGGTTATTACCGCACCAAAGATCTTCCTTTATATGAACTTGCCAGAAAATACACACTATGTGACCACTTCTTCCATAGCGTATTTGGTGGTTCATTTCTAAATCACCAGTGGCTGGTTGCTGCTGCCTCACCAAAGTTTCCTAATGCTCCTGCAAGTATCGTAGCTCAGGTTGATGCTAATGGCAAGCTCATTAAAGACGGTACTGTTACACCCGATGGTTATGCGGTGAACACCATCAACTCAATCAATCTGTATCCTGCGGGTGGAAATCCGGCATTCCTGGTACCTACGCTAACCGGACCTAACATTGGTGACCGTTTATCGGATAAAGGTATTTCCTGGGCCTGGTATTCAGGTGGCTGGGACAACGCTGTTGCTGGTAAACCAGATCCTTCCTTTACTTATCATCATCAGCCTTTTGCTTATTTCACACGTTATGCTCAGGGAACGCCAGGCAGAAAAGAACATCTGAAAGATGAAACTGAATTTCTGAATGCTGCAAAGAATGGAACTTTACCAGCAGTTTCATTTGTTAAACCTATCGGACTGGAAAACGAGCATCCAGGTGAATCGACTATAACCGGCGGAGAAAGTCATGCCGTAGAACTGATCAATGCAGTACTTAATGGTCCAAACGGCAAAGACGTAGCTATCATTCTTACTTACGATGAAAATGGCGGTTTCTGGGACCATATAGCTCCTCCTGTAATTGACAAATGGGGACCTGGAACGCGTATCCCAGCCTTGGTAATCTCCCCTTTTGCAAAGAAAAACTATGTAGACCATACCTCTTATGAAACTGTAAGTATCCTGGCTTTCATAGAAAAAAGATGGGGCTTAAAACCGCTCAATAAACGTGACCAGCAAGCAGATCCTTTAAGCAATGCGTTCGATTTCTAAACTAATCATTTTTGGTTTATTGGGGTTGGTAACGGTCTCACTGCTTTCTCTGAGACAGCCGGATATTCCGGCTGTTCAGATTAAACAAC
The DNA here is from genome assembly GCF_014200605.1 of Pedobacter cryoconitis. Taxonomy (GTDB): domain Bacteria; phylum Bacteroidota; class Bacteroidia; order Sphingobacteriales; family Sphingobacteriaceae; genus Pedobacter; species Pedobacter cryoconitis_B. The sequence goes on from NZ_JACHCE010000004.1 coordinate 14,251, forward strand.
AATTAATTCACCAGGCAGACGATTTGCTTAGTGAGGTTAAATTGCTGCGGGCGACAAAAAAAGACCGGACTCAAAGCCAATTATTCCAGCAACAGTTCCGCAAGGTAAGACTAGCCTATAAAAGGCTGGAGTGGGCAACTGAATACTTTGTGCCATTAACCGCAAGACAAGTGAACGGCCCTCCGGTTCCCGAAACTGAACTAAGCGGACTGGTTACTCAACCATCAGGGTTGCAAGTCGTCGAGCAATACATTTTTCCTCACCCCGACCCAAACAAAAAACAAGAGCTGGAACACTTATTAAGCCAGATGGAGATCAATGCATCCGAATTCAGTGCATACTTTCAAAAGGCAGACCTGCATGACTGGCAAATAATGGATGCTGTAAAAATGGAGGTATTCCGGATAGAGACAATTGGGCTAAATGATTTCGATGATCCATTATCCAAAAGATGTTTTGCTGAATCAGCGGCTGCATTGCAAAGTGTAAAGGAGGCTACTGATCATTATGCTCCCCTGCCAGATTTTGATCCTGCAATTCGTTATCTGCAGTATCCTGCAACATTTGATCTATTTGACCGCGCCGCCTTTATCACCCAATATGCAAATCCATTAACCCGATCACTCCAAACATTAAAAACGAAACTAAAACTGCCTGATGTTCGCTATAACCGTCTGCTTAATCAGGATGCTGCAACCTTATTTGATAAAAATGCTTTTAACCGTAATGCTTTTACTGCCGAATTGGGAGATTCTGCAACTACTGAAAAAATAGCCTTAGGAAAGAAACTATTCTTTGATACCATGCTCTCCGGTAATGGTAAACGCAGCTGCGCTTCCTGCCATCAGCCAAATCTGGCTTTTACAGATGGGCTTATCAAAAATCTTGATGTCACCGGAAAAAGAATGATCAGGCGCAATACCCCTTCATTAATCAATGCAGCTTTGCAACCTGCACAGTTTTACGATTTGCGGGCACCTTCATTAGAAGATCAGGTCATGAGCGTGATACAGAACAAAGAGGAAATGCACGGAGATATGCTTCTCACAACAAATAAACTCTGGCGTGACAGCAGTTATCGCAAATTGTTCAGCCTCACTTATCCGCAAAAGGACCGTATCAGGATTGACACCTTCGAAGTCATGAATGCGCTGGCAAGTTACGTACGTAGCCTGACAGCACTCAACAGCCGTTTTGATTCCTATATGCAGGGCGATCAGCATGCACTTAAAAACGCCGAAATAAGAGGTTTTAATTTATTTATGGGTAAAGCACGCTGTGCAACCTGTCATTACCTTCCCCTGTTCAATAGTGTATTACCACCGCGTTATGTGCAAATAGAAGCAGAAGTAATTGGTGTACCTCAAAAAAGAAATGGCAAGCGTATCGATCCTGATTTAGGGCTCTATAGTATACAGGGCGGAGATTTTAACCGTCATGCTTTTAAATCTACTACCGTTCGAAACACTGCACTGACAGCACCCTATATGCATAATGGAGTATTCCGTACGCTCGAAGAAGTAGTCGATTTCTATAACAAAGGAGGTGGCGCAGGTACAGGTATCAGGATTCCCAATCAAACCCTGGACGAAGCGCCGCTGCAACTAACTAAAAAAGAGAAAGCTAATCTGATTGATTTTATCAAGAGCCTGAATAGCCATTTAAATCATACGCCATCCTAACCCCCGTTTTTCTATTCATATTTTCCTTATTAAAATAAATACTATAAAATCTATAGATATTATATGTTTAATAAAAAAGAATCCTATATTCGTATAACCAAAACCAACAATATAGAATCTAATGAAAACAGAACTACATTTCATGCTCATGAAAAAACATACATCTAATGAAGAAAGAATCCTCTTCCTATTAGACTGTAACTGTTGTTGTTGATTCTGTTCAGTATTCCGCTGGACAAGACAAAAACGTCTGCAAATCCCATCGCATATTTTGAATTCCAACAAATGCCAAAAACATTGATATGGCTTTGCTTTGCACGCTATCCCCTTTTTAGCTCATAAATAATCAGGCCCAAACTAAACGCATAAAGCCAACTGCCAGGCTGCGTATAACCAACTAACCATTTAAACCCTCAAATGATGAAGAAACATTTACTCATTATCCTTTCACTTTTGCTCACGGCAAATTTTGTCTTTGCCCAGAGTGCAATCACAGGTGTCATAAAAAGTAGTAACGGCACTACAATACCACATGCAACAGTAACGATCAGAGGTACTAAGATATCTGCGATTGCAGATGTCGACGGCAAATTCAGTATCGATTCAAAGCAAGACCTTCCATTTTATTTGCAGGTGAGTTCAGTGGGCTACAAATCTCAGGATTTTCAGATCTTAAAATTTCAGGATACACCTTTCGAGTTAGTTTTGATTGAAAGCGCACTACTGGACGAAATCGTGGTCACCTCAAGAAGACGTTCTGAGGTATTACAGGATGTTCCTATTGCAATTACTGTTATCGGAGGACAAGCTGCAGAAAATGCAGGGGCTTTCAACGTTAACCGTTTAAAAGAGCTGGTACCTTCTGTACAGTTGTATGCTTCGAATGCTAGAAATACAACGCTTAATATCAGAGGTTTAGGTTCGACATTTGGTTTAACGAACGATGGTATTGATCCCGGAGTAGGCTTTTATGTAGATGGTGTTTATCAGGCCCGTCCTGCCGCTACCTCTACTGATTTTCTTGACATCGAGCAAATAGAAATTCTTCGCGGCCCGCAAGGAACCTTATTTGGTAAAAATACTACTGCTGGTGCATTTAACATCACTACCGCAAAACCGACTCAAACACCAAGTGGAAAAGTTGAATTGAGTTTTGGAAACTATAATTTCATGCAGGCCAAAACATCGGTTACCGGAGCTGTTGCGAAAAATCTTTCAGCAAGATTATCGATTTCCGGAACTCAGCGTGACGGTACAATTTACAATACGAGAGAAGAGCGCAGATATAGCGGTCAAAACAACCTTGGTTTTAAAGGTCAGTTATATTTTACCCCCTCAGATAAATTACAAATATTGTTAAGTGGTGATGTCAGCATTCAGCATCCGGCAGGTTACCCTCTGGTAATTGCTGGTGTCACAACAACAGAAAGAAGTGCGTTTCGTCAATATGCAAAAATCATTTCTGATTTAGGCTATCAGCAGCCTGTAGTAGATCCGGCATCCAGAACAATCAATACCAATACGCCCTGGAAACATGATCAGTCAATTGGGGGTATCTCTGTAAATGTCGACTATAAGATTGGCAAAGGAACTTTGACTTCAACTACTGCCTGGAGATTCTGGAACTGGGACCCTACAAATGATAGAGATTTCTCTGAACTTGCAGCATTAACCAAATCTCAGGGAAACTCCCGCCACGATCAATATTCGCAGGAAATCAGATACGCTGGTAACTTATCGGAAAAAGTAAGTGGTGTTATAGGTTTATTTGCCCTTGGCCAGAACTTAAAAGGATTAGACCAAACCGAAGAAGTTGGTAAAGATCAGTGGAGATTTGTACAGACAAGTAATACTGGTACTCAGGCCTTATACTCAACCCCTGGTTTGTTAGATGGCTACGGTATTAAAACCAATTCAACTATCAAATCATTAAGTGCTGCTGTATTTGCTCAGGTGGATTGGGAATTTTTAAATCACTTTCACATTTTACCTGGATTAAGATATACTTATGATAAAAAAGATGTGAATTATGATAGGGTAACCTATGGTGGCCTGCAAACCACAAATGCCGATTTGCTTGCGCTTAAAGCTGCTGTTTACAGCAATCAAAGATTCACTACCAATGTAGATAACAATAATTTATCTGGTAATATCACGCTTTCCTACCGTCCTTCTCCAAAGTTAAATGCTTATGGAACTTTCTCTACTGCTTACAAACCAGTTGGTGTGAACGTGGGTGGTTTGCCAACTACATCTACTGGAGAAGCAGACTTGTCTGTAGCTGTAGTTAAACCAGAATACGTTCAGCATTACGAATTAGGTGTTAAAACCAAACCTGCTAAAGGTGCGATAGTAAATATCAGTGCATTCACTACAGATATCAAAGACTATCAAACCAATGTGCAGTCACCACAACTGGGTGTAAACAGAGGTTATCTTGCCAATGCAGAGAAAGTTAATGTGAAAGGTCTGGAAATTGATGGAATTTATCAATTGGGCAGGTTCCTGACTTTAAATGCTGCTTTGGCTTATCTTGACGGAAAATATGTGAAATTTACGAATGCACCGCTCCCATTAGAAGAAACCGGACATACAGAAGTTGTGAATGGCGTAGCTACGCAGGTGGCATTTAAAGATGCCTCAGGAGGCAGATTACCAGGTATTTCTAAATGGAATGTTTCAGGTGGTGCAGAATTCAGTAACCCTGGTAAGATAGCGAACATCACAGGCAGATATTTTATCGCAGCAGATGCGAGTTACCGCTCAGAATATTCTTCAAACCCAACACCTTCACGTGTATTAAATATACAAGGTTATGCACTGCTGAATGCCAGATTAGGATTTAAGTCAGATAAATTCTCCGTATTCTTCTGGGCAAGAAACATTGCGAATAAAAACTATTACGAACAATTACAGGCAGCTGCAGGTAACTCTGGTTTATATGCAGGTGTACTTGGTGATCCGAGAACATATGGAATTACACTCCGTTATAATTTCTAGAACTGTTTGATCATTTTATAGAAAGCCGTCTCATAGCAAGTATGAGATGGCTTTTTTTTGAATATTGCTTACCTATCATGACTTCTTAATGCTAATTCAAGATAAGCTGACTGCTCATATTTTTCAGAGTCCTGATGACTGATTTCTACCATAAAAAAAACGTTCTCTTTTTTATAATTAGCATAAATATGACTATCTAAATCCTTATTAAGGCTTTTATCAAGATGCTGTTTGATTTTTTTAAAGAAAACGAGTTTTTATTGATGTATAAAATCATTTTCTGCCCTAAGAAGCTCCCTCCTTATTATTCCTGATACGATCAAATTTATAACCAAAAATAACCCCAAAAGAACGCATTGTTTGTTGTCTTAAATTGGTTTGCGTAAAGCCTGTGCCATATGCGCTGGAATATTGATTTGTATAATGATTGAAAGGATTGGTGGTCGTCACACCAATACTGGCCCTATTACTAAACAATTGTTTCCTAACAGCAATTGTATAATTATAAGAACCGGGACGAATACTTTGAAAATCCGTCCTTTTCGAATCTATCATACCAAACGCTTCGGCAACCAGATCTTCTCTCAGTTTATAAGTAGCATTCAGGTTCGCATTATAGGAAAATCCGCCAACACTGGGTAAGCCCGGAACAAGGTTGTTTTTTTCAAGTAAAAGCAGATTAGCACGTAAGCTTAACTTATCATTGATAACTGCTGAACCCGAAATATTTAATCCTAAAGTAGTCTGTGATCCAATATTTGCAGTCTTCGTAAGAGAAACATTATTATAAGTAGTCCCATTTGCAACATATATGGGGAAAAAAGTTGTAAAATGCTGGATATCATTGCTATTTCTGTTATAAAGCACACCTATATAAAGACTACTACTATTAGCAAAGCTTTTGCTGTAACCCAATTCAAATTTCCTGCCTGTTTCATTTTTCAGCTCAGGGGTTCCGGTACTGATATTGCGTGGGTCAATAATCTCCAGAAAAGGGTTCAGGTCTCCATAATCCGGTCTTTGTATCCTGTAAGCATAGCTGAACTTAACCGACTGCGTTTCATTTAGTTTATGCTGAATTAAAAGATTTGGTGCCCATATATTATTTCCCGGTATAGCATCATTTGATAAGTCCGAATGGATATCCGTTCTTTCGTAACGGATACCCGCTTTTCCATTTAAAAAGTCATTGAACAAAGAAAAGGAAGTTGAAATATAACCTGCATAGATTTTCCTTGTAAAATTAAACTTATAAGTCTGACCCGGATTATTTACAAAAGTTCCGTTATTTAACAAACTGTCTGTAACCACACTGTTATTTATATTTTCAAATACAGCTTTTACACCGGTTTCTATCTTGAAATTCTTTGCTAAGGGCTCAACATAGTCTATGGAAATATCAGTTTCCCGGTCATTTCCAGGATTATCACTTTTGATTCCACTATTTGGGAATGCTCCATTCTGATAACTGGTCAGCTGTGAATCGTAATTCTTGTTTTGGGTCGCACTGGCTACATAAGCAAAGTTCAGTTCCCTGCCTTCTTTCAAAAACGTCTTTTTATAAAGCAAACTCCAGTTTTGAGAATTTCCACCAAAATCTGTAGCATCTGTACGCTCACTCGTAATATCCGACAATACCCTGCCAGTAGAAAGATAAGTTTGCTGGTTCTGCATAATTCTGCCAGTTCCATGAGTAATATTCTGATTTAGTCCCACAGTAGCTGTCAATACATCTTTAGAGGTAATATTCCAATCTATGCTTAAACCTGATTGATAGCCACTTTTTGTAAACGGACTAAAGCGGTCCTGCACGTACCGGGTTAAAGTATCTTTAGCAGAATTAAAAGATAACCTGTCTCCAAGATTGGCGATATTAGAATTTAATTGTTTATTTGCACTAAAAAAGGCACTTAAACCCAGATTTTTATTCCTGGCATTCAGATTAAAAGAACCGTTTTCAAGACGGGTTCCCGCCGATAAGTTCACACTGCCATTGATACCTTTGATCAGGTTATCTTTCAAAACGAGATTAATAATTCCAGCTGTGCCCGCAGCATCATATTTTGCCCCTGGACTGGTCATCACCTCAATATTTTTTATCTGACTGGCCGGGACAGATTGTAAAACATCCGATATCTTGGAGCCAAATATATTAGCCGGTTTGCCATTGATCAGAAACCTGACATTTGCATTTCCCTGTAATTCTACATTGCCGTCTATATCTACAGAAACCATGGGAACCTTTTTTAACACATCAGTAGCTACCCCGCTTTGAGAAGTAATATCGGCAGCTGCGTTATAGACTAGTTTATCAGCTTTATTCTCCATAACCTGAACTTTAGCCTGAATCACTACTTCCCTGAGCACATTTCCGGCAGCAGACAATCTAATATTGCCAAGAGCAAGGCCTGGCATTTTAGCAGCTATAACGACAGGATTAATAATTTTCCGGCGATAGCCGATAAAATCAATAGTAAGCCGGTACACTCCCGGAAGAATATTTACAAAATGGAATTCACCCTTTTGATTTGTATTCATCAGAATAAAAGGTTCGGGAGCACCAGCTTTGAATAAACTGACCGTAGCGAAATCGACACCTGCATTCGTAACAGAGTCAACTACTGCTCCTTTAATCTCTCCTTTATCAATAGATTGTGCCTCGCTTAAGAATGAATTGGCGATAATAAATAATAGAATCACTGCTATACGCATGATCAGCGATGAAAATAACTTCATAAAATTTAAGATGATAAGGTTTCCCTTGTTTGAAAAAAACTGCTTTTGCTAATGGATATCTTCAACAGTTAGCAGCAGGAACTTTTTAGTTTTATAATACGTGACCCCAACCACTAATAAAGTCATACATCCGCCAAAAATGACCGCTGGTATTGTACCAATAAATCCCGCAACGGTGCCAGATTCAAAGTCACCAATCTCATTAGAGGAATCTATAAACATGGACGTTACTGCCGATACCCGGCCCCGCATGGTTTCTGGTGTTAGTAATTGCATGATAGTCCCACGGATTAACATATTTATACTATCAAATCCACCACTGGCAAAAAGCAGGAAAAGTGACCAATAAAAGTTCTTAGACAATCCGAAACAGATGATGGACAGGCCAAAACCAGTAATCGCTAAAAGCAAATTCCGCCAGGGTTTGTTCATCGGGGAATATTTCGTCATCAGCAGCATCACTAAAATTGCACCTGCAGAACTCGCAGCACGCATTAGTCCTAATCCTTGCGGCCCAACCTTTAAGATGTCATTTGCAAAAACCGGTAAAAGAGCAACGAAGCCTCCAAAAAAAACAGAGAACAGATCAAGGCTCATTGCACCCAGCATCATTTTATTCTTGAAAACAAACTGTATCCCTTCGGCAAGGCTCTTCCAGAAATTCTCTTTAGGGATAAAAGCAGGCGGGTACTTTTTAAGAAAACAGGCTGTGATCAGGGCGATTAAAATAAAAATAACAATTAATCCTAATGCAGCAGTTATTCCAAAATAACCATATACCATACCTCCCACGGCTGGCCCCAGAATAGATCCTGCCTGTCTTATGGTACTGTTCCAGCTGTTTCCATTCGCATAAGCATCTTTTGGCAGGCTATCAGTATAAATTGTAAAGTTTGCAGGTCCTAAAAATGCACGCGCTACCCCATTACAGAAAACAAGAAAAAAGATGATTTTTATTATTGCCCCGGACGATATATATGACCTGACACTAGTCATTGTAACTCCTGACATGACCAGCGAAAAGAGTAATACAGCTGTATAAATCCAGAGTAACACCTTTCTCTTTTCTGACTTATCAGCAACGTAACCGCCATACAATGAAACTACAATTGCTGGCACAGCTTCAAAAAGCCCGAACAATCCCAGTAAAAAGACACTATTTGTTAAGTGATAGATGTAAAAACCAGTAATTACAGTTTGCATCTGATAGGCGAAAGTAAAAAACAAACGCGTACCAATATATACCCTGAAATCCCTATGCCTTAAGGCTGCAAAAGAGTCGCTCATGACCAGAACCCTTTCCATATAACCTGCACAGTTATATTTACCTTTTTCAGATATCCGGCTTGCAGCAATAATCGTTCACCGATCAAATTGCCATGTACTTGTTGAAGAGAATCGTTTTGCATATACTATGATTTAGTACAGGCAAATTGACGCAGATTTAGGGTCTGCTGAAATAGCAATACACGAGTTAATTTAGCACTATTTGCGGTATTTCGCCCGAAAAGCTATAGCAGACATTCCTGTTATTTTCTTAAAGAATCTGGAAAAATAAGATTGATCATCGTATCCTAACAAAGTTGATATACCTTTGATATCCAATTGACTATAATAAAGCTGTCTCTTTGCTTCCAATATGATTTCCTGGTTTATCCAGAAGCTGACAGGGAATCCAGTCACTTTTTTTACGACTTCATTCAGATAGGATTCAGAAACATTTAACCTGTCAGCATAAACAGACGGGCTCTTGATCGTTTTAAAGTTTTCGATAACCATTCGCTTAAACTGTTTGGATATTTCAACGGGTCTGGATACTTTAAAGCTGATATCCGGACCTGAGCTGAAACACTTCGCGGTCATGGCCAGAATTAACTGGACCATGGCATGAACTATCGGTATATAGAAAGGATCATCCTGATCTTCATTATACTTTACATCGAGTAGTTTCAGCATACTGCTCCACTGCTTTAGTTGAACTGAATTCAACAAGTAAGGTTCTTGAAGCAATGAAACATGATCAAAAATATTAGCGTAATCAAGTGGGATTAAAGCGGGGTCTAATGCCAGTATCCAACCCCTGGCATCTTTGTTATTGATCCGGTGATGCACCTGAGAAGGCAGAACATAATATAATGATCCGGCTGTAAATTGTCTTTCCTTAAATTCTACCTGGATAGAAGCATGTCCTTCTTCAATAAAGAAAAACAAATAATGATCATCTCTATGGGCGCCCATGGTCTCCATTTTGGCGTCAGAGAAATCATCCATTTCAAAATATTGCACCTCTACTCCTATAGCAGTGCTGAGTTCAAGTTTATGAACAGGTATATCTTTCATCTTTATTACTTATAATATCTTATTGGCTCTGATATTGATCCAATACTAAAATGAGCTGCTTTTTTGAACGAAGCATGGCGCAATTTAACGATTTACTGTATAACCGCTTGACTTCTTTACGCTGATAACCACTAAATGAAACTGCAGTGGCCGCATAACTGTATCGCGGAACCGCTATTTTCCCTATCCCACCAGGATTTGTACGTGTATCCTTAATTTATTTCCTTTAAACTTACCGTTGCGCCAGGAAAGGCAATAAACTGTTCATCTATTACAGCAATATTAATTACACCAGAACACATCAAAAAATCCTGAATTATAATTATAACAAATCCTTAACACATAGCCGTCTCCAATCAACCACTAAACTCTCTAATTTTGAGCCGTGGACTCCAATCATATCTCTGATACCTATATTATCGCTGCTATTCAGGCAAACGATCAGTCTGCATTCCGTTTGCTCTATGATAAATACTGGAAAGACCTCTATCTGAGGGCCCGTAAAGGAGTAGACGAAGATGAAGCTAAAGATATGATCCAGGAAGTGATGCTTTCCGTCTGGAACAGAAGGCACCATATCAAAGCACTGGAAAAAGATGATCTTGGAAAATATCTCTTCACAGCCTTAAAATATCGCATAATCAGCTTTTACGCAAATACTTCAGGTCAGATCAAAAAAGCACAGTTGCTGGAAATCCCTCTGGACACTGCTCCTGATATCCTGCTCGAAAACAAAGAACTTAAAACTGTAATCGAGGCAGAAGTCAAAAGAATGCCCGGTAAAATGCAGCAGATCTTCCGCATGAGCAGAGATGAAAACTTCTCTGTAGCCGATATTGCGGCCCAGCTCAATCTCTCTGAACAAACGGTAAAAAATCAAATTGGGCAGGCACTAAAACGGCTACGCAACACAGTTATCCATCACCACGAAGGAGACTGGGTAGTTCCGGTACTTGTAATTTGCTATCTGTCCGCTTCATAAAAACTTAACATACACTTCACATACTTCGTATAGTACCCGAAACCACTTTTTCAGATAGTAGGTTAAAAGGATACGTATGAGCAGCAGCAAGCCCAGGCAATTATTAAAAAATTACCTGCAACATAAAAATTCAGCAGCAGAAAAAGAGATTGTAGACAACTGGTACCAGCAGCTGGACGATACAGAACCGATGCTATTGGATACTAAAAAAGAAACGCAGGTTAAAGAAGAGATCTGGGCATCGATAGCCCCCGGACTAAAAACCGGGCCCAAAAGATTCCGGTTGAACTGGCTAAATGCTGCTGCAGTCCTGATTACGATCAGTTCCATAGCTTTATTATTTTGGAAAATCCCCGGTCCGGCTAAGCCAGTGAAAGAACAATGTCCGGGAGGATGCTTCACAACAGTATCAACCCAAACCGGCGAAAGAAAAACTGTTACCCTGCCTGATGGAACAATGTTGATGCTCAATAGTGTTTCCACCATTAAGATTTCAGAGAACTTCAGTACCAAACGTATCGTTCAACTTGTTGACGGAGAAGTTTTCTTTGATGTAAAACACGATTCCAAACGTCCTTTTATGATCAAAATCGGACGTTTAACTACACAGGTACTGGGTACTGCATTTAATATCCGTGCTTACAGCCAAATGGAAAAAATGACAGTCGGTGTAATCCGTGGCAAAGTTGGTGTCCGTTTAGACAACCAGCCCAGTCATTTCCTGATCAAAGGCCAGCAACTGGCTTATCAGCGTAACAATCAAAGTATTCGCCTGATGCCGCTGGATGAAAAAAACCTGGCCTGGCAAAAAGGTAACCTGGTTTTGAACAATGCTTCTTTTGAAGAAATGTCAATTCTGATGGCCAAAAACTTTGGTATTCAGATACACACCAGCAGACAGGATCTCCATACAAAACATTTCACAACCACAATAAGCACCTCTACTCCTGCCCTCAAAGCCATGGAAATTGTTGCAGCAATACACCAGTTAAAAATTAAAAAAAGGAGGAACGACATAGAAATCTACTAATCAAAAAAAGACAGTTGCTCGAACAACTGCCTTCATTTTTAGGCCCATAAGGCAAAAAAAAGCTTCCAATCATTTCACAATTAAAAGCCATACAATGTATGAAATTAAAACTTAACAATGTCATAATTCAAACGATGAGATTCACTTTTGTCTTGTTAACCATTCTTTGCACCATTTCGCTGCTGTTTCCGTCATTTGCCGGAAACGGGCAGGTTTTGGAAAAAAGGATATCGGTCAGCATTAAACATGCGACCATAGAAACCGCTATTAAAAACCTGGAGTATCAGAGCAAAGTGAATTTTGCCTATGACCGCCACCTGCTGAATCGTTATTCTACCAGCAATTTCACTTTTTCAAATGAAACAATTGGAAACATCTTAAAAAAACTATTCGAATCTAAACCGATGAGCTTCAGAGAAGTAAATGGGGTCATTGTGATCAATGCCATGAGCAAAGAAGAGATCAAACAGCAGGAACCAGGTAAACTCTCCGGGAAAATCACGGATGAAAAAGGTCTGCCCCTGCCAGGTGCGACCATTAAAATCATTGAGCTCAATAAATACGTACAGAGTGATGAACAGGGTAATTATAAGATTCCGGCACCAGAGGGAACCTATACTATTGTAGCCAGTTATATCTCTTATGAAAATCAGCAGTTCCAGCATATCCAGATTAAAGCGGGACAGACCACTGTTATGGATATTAAACTTTCACCAGGACAAAACGGCCTCAGTGAAGTTGTGGTAGTTGGTTATGGAACACAAAAAAAGGTAAACCTCACTGGTGCTTTAAGTCAGGTAGATTCCAAAGTCTTCGAAGACCGTCCTGTTGCCGGAATCGCCCAGGCACTGCAAGGTGCTATCCCCAATCTGAACATTACTTTCGGAGATGGTCAGCCAGGTAGTCCAGGAAAATTTAACGTACGTGGTTTCGCTTCTATTACTAACGTAAGCGGTTCTCCCCTGATCCTGATTGATGGAATACCCGGTGATGTAAACATGATCAACCCGCATGACATCGAAAATGTAACTGTTTTAAAAGATGCAGCTTCTGCAGCTATATATGGTGCCAGAGCAGCTTTTGGTGTGATCCTGATTACAACCAAAAAGGCCGAAGCAGGAAAAGTAAGTGTAAACTACGGGAGTAACTTTAGTTTGCAGCAGGTAACGACTAAAACAGACTTTATTACCGATGGTTATACGCAGATGAGATTAGTTGATGAGGCTTTCTCCCGTAATGTTGGTAACAGTTATAGCGGTTATAATGCAGATGATTATGCGCAGCTTAAACTCAGACAGACCGATAAGACCTTACCGCAGGTAGTGGTACAAAACAGAAACGGACAAGACCAGTATGTATATTATGGAAACACAGACTGGTGGAACTTCCTGTTTAAAAAAGATGCGCCAACCATGGAACATTATTTAAATGTTACAGGCGGAGATAAAAAGGTTGACTTTCTCTTATCAGGCAGATACTATCAGCAAAAAGGCCTCTTTCAATCTTATTTGCGCGAAGATGTTTACAACGCCTACAACTTCAGGGCAAAAATCAATGCACATCTGTCCAAATGGCTTACTGTTTTCTCCAATACGCAATTTGCTGCTAATAACTATACCTATCCTGGTCATGGCTATAAATCTGATGGCCCGGGTTTCTATAACCATGCAATGGCAGCTTATGTACCACAAAATCCGGACGGCACATTTACTTACCGTACAAACCTGAACAATTACGGAGCGAATGAATATGCCAGTCTGCAAAACAAAAAGACTTTTGGAGGGACTCAAAACTATGATTTAACAAATACGATTGGTTTCAATGCAAATATAATACCTGACTTAATTTTGACCGGTAATTATGCTTATCAGCTTCGTCCGGCTTCCAATTTCCAGCGTCAGGCGGTTATCCCCTGGTCCATTAACCCAGGTCTCATTAAATACGAAGGGAACGATAAATACCAGGAAGGTAATGATATGGATCAGCACCATTCCGTAAATTTATATGCAACCTACGAGAAAAAAATAAAAGACAACAACTTTAAAGTCACTGCAGGTTATAACTACGAGCTGCAAAAGTATAAAACAAACACAGCACTCCGTTTTGACCTCCTTTCTGAAGACCTGAACCAGATTGATCTGGGTACCGGGGCTCAACAAGCTACAGGCAGTGCCAGTGAATGGGCTTTATTAGGATATTTTGGCCGTATCAATTATGACTACAAAGGGAAATACCTGCTTGAATTAAATGGAAGATACGACGGTACCTCCCGCTTTCCGAAAACAAGCAGGTTTGGTTTCTTCCCTTCAGTATCAGGCGGGTGGAGAATCAGTGAAGAATCCTTTTTTAATGCATTAAAACCTGTTGTCTCAGAATTTAAACTGAGAGCTTCTTATGGCACACTAGGAAATCAGGATGTAGGTACTGGTTCGAATAATCTCTATCCATATATTCCTGTGATCAATTCGACTTTATCCAAATGGGTAGTCAATGGAAATCAGGCACAAACGTTAAGTGCCCCTAACCCTGTTGTACCTGATTTTACCTGGGAAAAATCTACCTCACTCAATTTTGGTGCGGATATGGCCTTTTTCAATAACCGCCTCCAGACTTCCCTTGATATCTACAGACGTAAAACGACCGACATGCTAATCAATGGTAAAACACTTCCCTCGGTTTATGGAGCTGACTCTCCTAAACAGAATGCAGGAGATCTGCTAACTAAGGGCTGGGATATCAGTGTTAGCTGGAAAGATAACGGAACATTAATGGGTAAACCTTTTGGTTATAACTTCGGGGTGGTCCTGTCAGATTACACGGCAAAGATTACCAAATTTGATAATCCCAACAACCTGCTTAGCAATTATTATGCAGGACAGGAACTTGGAGAAATCTGGGGCTACAGTATAGATGGTTATTTCAAGTCCGATCAGGAAGCACAAAACTGGAAAATCAATCAGGACTATGTAGACGGACAGCGTACCGGATCGCCTGGAGAATGGAGCAAACTACATGCAGGTGACCTGAAATTTAAAGATCTCAATGGAGATGGGGTAATCAATGATGGTAAAAACACTTTACAGGATCACGGTGATTTGCGCAAAATTGGTAATTCACTTCCAAGATATTCTTTCGGTATCAATGCAGGTTTCAACTGGAGTAATTTTGACCTTTCTGTTTCCTTACAGGGAATTGGTAAACAAGACTGGTATCCGAATACAGAGGCAGGAATGTTCTGGGGAACCTTTGGAAGACCTTACTCTTCTTTCATTCCTAAAGATTTCGAAAGTAAACTCTGGAGCCCGGAAAACCCGAATTCTTATTTCCCTTTAAACCGTGGATATGCTGCATACGATGGTGGAGAACTGTATTATAACAACGATAAATACTTACAGAACATAGCTTATGTGCGTTTAAAAAATCTGACTGTAGGTTATAATCTGCCTGCCTCGATGATTAAAAAATGGAAAATAGAAAAGCTCAGGTTCTTTTTCACCGGACAGAACATGCTTACGCTGACCAAACTTAAAACCAAATATATCGATCCGGAACAACTCACACCAGATGGTACAGACAAAGGCGGAAGGGCTTATCCTTTCATGAAAACCTATACCCTTGGATTGAACGTCACATTTTAATAGAAAAACATGAAAAGAATTATATATCTGGCCCTGGCAGCCATCACCCTGATTACGGCCTGTAAAAAATCACTCGATCTGGAACCGCTTTCACAGATCTCTCCAAACAATAGTTTCAATTCAGAAAATGAACTCAGGCTGTATGTCACTTCATTTTATGATAAGATGCTGCCTAACGCAGACAACGAGGATAAAGCTTTCACAAGTTTGTATACTGAGAGCAGTGATAATATTGTACTCAACGGACTGGATAAAAAGATAACAGGTAACCGCGTAGTCCCTGTTGCCGCTGGAGGCTGGAACTGGGCAGACCTGAGAAATGTGAACTACTTTCTTCAAAATTATCAGCGCGGTGGTGTAAGCCCTGCGATCTCGGTTAAATATGCTGCAGTTGCTAAATTTTTCAGAGCTTATTTCTACGCCAATATGGTCGCCGCTTATGGAGATGTACCCTGGTATAGTAAGCCCATTGAAACCACTGATAATGCTGCCCTGACCAAAAGCAGGGATTCGCGTACGCTGGTTATGGATTCTGTGCTGAATGATATCGATTTTGCAATAGCCAATTTACCAACAGCGCAAACATTTACCGAAGTTAATAAATGGACTGCACTGGCCTTGAAATCAAGATTATGCCTGTTTGAAGGTACATTTAGAAAATATCATACAGAATTTAACCTGCCGGATGCTGATCGCTTTTTACAGGCCTCTGCAGATGCAGCAGAACAATTGATCGATAAAGGGCCATACAGTGTATATACCAGCAGCCCCGATAAAGCATATACTGATCTTTTCCATGCACTAACAGTAAATCCGGCAGAAATAATCCTGGCCAGACAATACAGTACCAATCTCCAGATTAATCATAACGTGAATTATTATACGGTATCCCCTTCTTTTGGTAAACCCGGATTAGAAAAAAAGCTGGTAAACAGTTATTTAATGAAAGATGGTTCCCGTTTTACTGATAAGCCAGGATATGCTGCGCTGGGCTTTTTAGAAGAAACAAAAGACAGAGATCCACGCCTTGCTCAAACCATCAGGACACCCGGCTATAAAAGAGTAGATGGTACCAGTGTACTCGCTCCTTCTTACAGCGGTACCGTAACCGGTTATCAGCTGACCAAATTCGTAACCTCGGCAGTGAATGATGCCAATAGTAAATCCCCAAATCCACTTCCTGTTTTCCGCTATGCAGAGGTATTGCTTAATTTTGCCGAAGCTAAAGCAGAGCTCGGTACTTTAACACAGGGAGATCTTGATAAATCTATTAAAAAACTAAGAGACCGGGTAAATATGCCGGGTATGAACCTCGCCCTTGCGAATAGCAATCCTGACCCTTATCTTGCCGGACAATATACGCATGTGAATAGTGCTAACAAAGGGGTTATCCTGGAATTGCGTAGAGAAAGAAGAATCGAGCTGGTGATGGAAGGATTCAGATGGAATGATCTGATGCGCTGGAAAGAAGGCCACCTGCTCACAGAACAATTCAAAGGTGCTTACTTCCCTGGTGCAGGTAATTATGATCTTGATGGCGATGGTAAAATTGACCTGGTCATTTACACCGGAAATCAGCCTGCTGTACCGGATGCACAATTCCTTAAATTAGACGTTGATATTTCTCTTGAAAATGGATCGTCCGGTGGGAATATCGTGGTTAACCCTAATACACCAAAAACTTTCAGAGAAGAAAGAGATTATCTATTTCCTTTGCCAAGCCAGGATTTACTGCTCAACCCTAACCTGAAACAAAACCCTAATTGGTAATCTAATAATTCAGCAGCCCCATAAATTAACGGGGCTGCTTTTAAATTAATAAACACAAATGAAAAGAAGATCAGTTCTTAAAAATCTGGCCGGTCTGAGTGGCCTTTTACTGGCCCCTTCCATCAGCATGGCTAACAAGCTGACGGCAAAAACAAAGGTGATGCGAATTGCCCATCTGACTGATATCCATTTAAAAGATGATTTCAATGCGCCTAAAAAATTCACTAAATGCTTGCACCATGTACAACAGCAGCACCCAAAACCAGATCTGATCCTGAATGGCGGTGATATCGTATACGATATGAACAAAGAGCAATTAACCACGATCGATGCGCAATGGAAACTGGTACAGGGAATAATGAAGCAGGAATGCAGTATTCCCGTACAATACTGTTTGGGCAATCATGATATCTGGTGGAATGAAAACAATAAAGGTCAGGCTATCTATGGTAAACAGTACGCTATGGACCAGCTGAAACTTTCCAGTCCTTATTATAGTTTTATAAAAAATGGCTGGAAATTTATTATCCTGGACAGTGTACATCTGGATATTGATAACACCTGGTATATTGGCAAACTTGGAGAAGCACAATTTAGCTGGCTTGAAAATGAACTAAAAAATACAGCTGCCAATATCCCTGTGCTGGTCATGTCTCATATTCCTATTTTAACAGCGACCCTGATGATAGAGGATAACATTATCAATAAATGGGAAATGCTTGGGGGTGATATGCACACCGATACGGCTAAAATAATAAAACTGTTTTATCAGCATC
Organism: Pedobacter cryoconitis; assembly: GCF_014200605.1. Taxonomy (GTDB): domain Bacteria; phylum Bacteroidota; class Bacteroidia; order Sphingobacteriales; family Sphingobacteriaceae; genus Pedobacter; species Pedobacter cryoconitis_B. The sequence goes on from NZ_JACHCE010000004.1 coordinate 32,205, forward strand.
CCAATGTGAAACTATGTCTCAGCGGACATATTCATCTGCGTGATAAGGTTCTCTACAATGGGGTAACTTACATTTGCAACGGAGCTGTCAGCGGTGCCTGGTGGGACGGCAATAAGCGCGAAACTGCACCTGGATATGGTTTGATAGATTTATATTCGGACGGAACTTTCGATGAACATTATATAAACTATTAATGATATCATTGAAATTGATCAATCTCAATCAGTTCTGTCAATCAGTGGTTACTATATCCCTGAGTGACAGAACTGATAAGTAGCAGTAAAAAAAAGAATTAAGCTTTAAATTTATTCTGACCGTCATCTTTGCGGGTTCTTCTTTAACAGCTAATAATTTTACGTTTTCTAATCAGATTTTCAATAATGAGATAGCTGATATGGCCAATGGCATTTTATTATTGATTACAAATTTAGAAAGTATCGCCTGCCTGTAAATACTGGAAATCTTAACCATATCCCCTCTCAAACCTATGTAGACTACGATAAACATGTGGTAACATCAACTTCATATGGACAGGACATCTTTGTCAAAAAATATAATATTATATATGAAAACTATGTCAACCAGCTTTAAAAAAATGTTTGGTCTAATGGTTCTATTCACGCTATCAGCAGGTACTTTAAAAGCACAGTTCACCCTAAGAGGTAAGGTAGCTGCTGAAGAAAACAGCCGTCTGATAGAAGGAGCCACAATTACTTTAAATCCTGTACACAAAATGACAAAATCTACAGCAGATGGTTCATTCGTACTCACAGGATTAAAAACCGGGGAATATCAGCTGGAAGTTTCCAGTGTAGGCCTTGGTAAATACACTAAAACGATTAAATTAACCAGAGATACTATCATCAAAGTGATGCTGGCCGATAACTCATCTAACTTAAACGAGGTCAGCATTTCGGTTGGTAACAGAGGGAAAAGCAGAAGTATAATCAAATCGGCAGTACCGGTTCAGCTGATTTCTTCGCAGGAGATCAAGACTTCCGGTTATACCAATACCGCCGAATTGATACAAATGCTTGTACCTTCATTTACCCAAAACCGTATTGTACGTGGAGATGGATCAGAAACCATCAGGCCTAGTACCATGCGCGGAATGGGAACCGACCAGATGCTGGTATTAGTCAACGGAAAAAGAAGACATATCAGTGCCTTTCTGATCGCTGACAATACTGGTGTAGATTTAAATGCGATTCCAGTATCGGCAATTGAATCTATAGAAGTATTAAAAGATGGTGCGGCGGCTATCTACGGCTCTGATGCGATTGCCGGAGTAATCAATATCATTCTAAAAAAAGATACCGGGGGCAGTGTGGACGTACAGAGCGGAATCACTTCCAGAGGAGATGGATTCAATACCAAAATTGGTATAGATAAAGGTTTCGCCCTGAAAAACAACGGTGTATTAAATGTCGCTATACAAGGATTATATGCTGAAAAGACAGTGAGAGCTGGCGCCGATCAAAGAAAGCAGTATTTTGGAACCATTAAAAATGCGGCTGGTGATGTGATCTTTTCAGATCCTGTGGGAGACGCCAAAAATGCTGCTTATGCTGCCAATCCAAAAGTAACGATGATTGAAGGAGATCCGCAGAAAAAGGTTCTGGGAACCATGTTCAATTATTCACAGCCTTTAAAAAATGAAGGTAAAATTTATGCATTTGGAGGGGTAAACTACAACAACACCTTAAACGGAAGTAACCGTTTCAGATTGCCAAGTGATGACGGTACTGTGCGTTCTATATATCCTGACGGCTTTTTGGCCAGAGGTAAAATAGTAACCACAGACTACTCTTTTGCAGGCGGTTACAAACAAGACTTCAAGTCGTTAGGTATGATGGATGCGAGTATTTCCATGGGTGGAAACTCGGTACAGTTCAACCTGTTAAACTCCGACAATCCATCTTTAGGCGATAAAAGCCCTACAAACTTCTATTTGGGTACACACCATTTCAACCAGTATGCTGCCAATCTTGATTTTGTAAAGCCACTCGATCAGAATAAAGTTTATTCATTAGCTTATGGTGCAGAGTTCAGGGTAGAAAACTATTCGATCAAAGCAGGTGAAGAAGCTTCATATATAGATGGCGGAGTGCCTATTCTGGATGGACCGAATGCAGGAAAAAGAGCTCCTGTAGGTTCACAGGGTTATGTAGGTTACCGTCCAAGCAACGAAGTTGATAAAAGCAGGAATACAAGTGCTGTTTATGCAGAATTAACTGCCGATTTCACCAAATCTTTTACCGTAAGTGCAGCATCAAGATATGAATATTACAGTGATTTCGGTTCTACGCTGAATGGAAAAATCTCTGCCCGTTATGAATTTATAAAAGGTTATGCGATCCGTGCTGCAGCCAATACAGGCTTCAGGGCACCTTCATTACAGCAATCGTATTTCTCACAGACACAAACCAATTATACCCTGGATCCCGCAGTTGGTCAGATCGTTTCAAGAGAGAACAGTACTTTACCGATCAACTCTCCTGCTGCTATTGCTTTAGGTGCACAACCTTTAAAACCAGAGAAATCATATAATGTGAGTGCCGGATTAACTGCTTTACCAGTAAAAAACCTCTTCATCACAGCCGATCTTTATGCGGTAAGGGTAAATGACAGGATTGTAAGGACCAGTTTTTTTACGACAAGCAATCCTTTGATCAAAAAATTATTTAGTGATTATAATATCGTTGGTATCCAGTCTGCCAGATATTTTGCGAATGCGATTGATACCCGTACCCAGGGTATAGACATTGTTGCACAATATGAATTACATGCCAATGATTTAGGACATTTTACTTTCCTTGCTTCTTATAACTACAACTTGCTTACCATTGTAGGTGTACACAACCCGGCAACTTTGGCTTCATTAAATGAAACTATTTTTAATGCCGAACGTGTTGCTGCAACCGCAACCAAACAGAATAACTTCACCATGTCTATTGTACATAACCTGAAAGGCTTTACAAGTTCACTAAGAGTTTACAGGGCCGGAGAGTTATCTAACAAATATCCGATTCCTGAAAAAGTGATTGGTTTAAACACCATGCCGGCACTGACTACACTAGATGCTGAGGTTTCTTATCTTTTCAAAAACAAAGTAAGATTTGGAATAGGTGCAAATAATATCTTTGATAAAATGCCTCCATTGAATGATCCAAGCCTGAGTTTCAACGGAAACTTCAAGTATTACAATGGTAACAATAGTCAGTTAGGTGTTACAGGTGCTTATTATTACGCTAAATTAGGGTATAGCTTTTAGCAGCTGATCGTTAAAAAAAACGGGTGGGCCATCTCATCATGCCCCACCCGTTTTAACACAAAAAAACAGACAATAAACCTGTTTATCCAACCTTAAGACTTATTCAGTACCGTCATTGCTCTGATCAAACGTTCCGTATCTGCAATTGTACTGTAAATCTGAGGAGTAATCCTGATACAATCCCCTCCTTTCAGGTTCCTTACAACGCTCAGAATCTGATGATCAGCCCATAGTTTATCAACTACACGTTTAGCATCCATATTTTTCATCCTGAAAGCCCCTATACCACAGGACCATTGCGGATCAATAGGTGTCAATACTTCTACTGCCGATAAATTCTGTACCCCACTAATCCAGTTTTTCTTTAATTCATGCAGGTAATTCTGTTTAACCGCGGGGGCAATCTTTTGCTGAAAAGTCATTGCAGCCTGTATGGTCATTATATTGGCAAATGGCGTAGTACCAAAATGAGTTAATTTGTAAATACTGTTTCCTTCATGTTTAACATCTCCGAACAATGGGTTCATGGCGCTGATCAGTTCTGGCTTAATATAAAGTAAACCGGTACCTACAGGAGAACCGAACCATTTATGAAGATTGATCGCTACCAGATCAGCTCCAAGGTCTGTAACCGAATAATCTATATGTGCAAATGAATGTGCTGCATCCAGTATAGTTTTCACGCCAGAAGGCTTTAAAGCAGCAGTAATTTCTTTTATAGGAAGAATCAACCCGGTAAAATGATTGATATGTGTAAGATGAACGATTCTGGTCTTGCTGGTCACTGCATTTTTATACAATTGAACAATTTGTTCCGTAGATACAGGATGAGCAGGGATGTCCAGATAAACCAGTTTTATCTTTTTCGTATTTTGCAGCATTTCCCAGGTTTCAACCATACTGTCATAGTCAAACTGACTGATCACAACCTCATCACCTTCAGCTAAAGGATAACCCTGAATAGCAATATTGAGTGCTTCTGTGGCATTTCTGGTAAAGATGAATGAATTTGAAGGTAATTTCAGATAAGTTCCCGTCAGGATCAGCGCGTCCCGGTAAATCTTCGGAAAATCCAATCTTGCGAAGCCTGATAATCTGCTGTTAACAATTCTGGTGTTTTCAATAAAAGTATTCAGAACAGGTTCGGACATGACCCCAAAAAAACCATTTTCCAGATTGGTAAATGATTGGTCTGTTTTATAATATTTCTGGAATTCCCGGATAGATAACTGATCTTTTTCATTTTCCAGTACTATAGACGCAGCATTTTCCTGTGCGGCTGCATAATCACTGATTAATAATGAACCTGACAGGATGCCAATGGTCTTCAGAAGCTCTCTTCTATGCATTGTTTTTACATTAAGCTGCAAATAAAATGCATTGATATGGCCTGCATATTAAGTTAATGTTTTGTTTGGGGTCAGATTGGGCCCTAAAGCATACCTCACAAATTCTTTACAATCAAAATGGCCGCTAATCCTAAAAACAGGCGGCCATTTTGAGGTTTTAAAAATCTTAGCAACTACTATTTTGCAGTATTAATCTCTTCAATCGCTCTATTTATAAATTGAACTGAAGCATCATCACCCATTTGCTTGCGTGCTTCTTTAATCCGGTTCAGATCTTCAATTGCTTTAGCTCCAAATCCATATTCCTTAAGTCTTATTCCAAAGTCTTTAATCACTGTAACGCCTTGCTGTGTATATTCAGGATTTTTCAATCTTTCGAGCATCCCTGTAAAATCTTTCATGACCAGGATCTTACTGCGGGAATTAGCCTCTAGAAAGTTTTTATAGACATAAGGCCATTCCGTATCCTGTCCATATTTACCATAAACGCCTATAATAGCCGAAACCAAACGGTCTGTACTTCCTTTTTCATAGGTTTTGGCCATTTTCACACCTTCTGCATGATCAATATCAGCCAATGCACTCAGTGACGCTCCCATGATCGCATAAGATTGGTTTTTCAATTCAGCTTTAAAAAGTTCTGATTGTTGCGGGGCAATCTTAGAAGCACCGATCACCTGAATTGCAGCTGCTTTAACCAGGTTATTCTCATCACTTTTAGCTAATTTAAGAATGATAGGAAGAGCCTGCTCATTTAAGTTACTATTTGCAGGGTCTATACTTTTAAGAGCTTTCAGACGCAAACCATAATATTTGTCCTGCAAAGCTAAAATTAGAGTTTTCTGTGCAGTTGCATCCTTTTGAAGGGCTAAAGCAGCATTGATTGCTTCATATCTGTCCATATACAAAGGGGCATTCTGATACTGGAACAAGAACTCAGCGATACTTTTGTGATCCGTTTTTTGACTGAGTATACTCTTTTCTGCATCCACATTAACCAATTGTGGTTTCTCAGCAAGCTGATAACTCAAAGTATCAGACTGGTTATTCATCCGGATCTTATGACGCTCTTTTTTCCCACCAGCATAAATGTCAACAAACATCGGCAGTATAAAAGCTTTGCCTGGCTGAGTCTGTTTCAGATAAATGGTTTGTGTATGCGTTTTTTCCTCCCATTTATAACTGATATCCAGTAACGGATGTCCTGCGCCGTAATACCACTGGTCAAAGAACCAGTTGAGATCTTTACCACTTGCTTCTTCCATAGCTAATCTCAGCTGCTGGGCCTCTGCTGTCTTAAATGCATTGGTTTTAAGATAAATATTCAAGCCTTTATAGAAAGCCGGTCCGCCAAGATAGTGACGCAGCATATTTACAATACGTCCACCCTTCTGATAACTTACCGGATCAAAGACATCTTCGGTTTTACGGTAATGGAAACGTACCAGGTCTTTATCTGCATACTCAGTATTTTCCAGATAGAGTTCAAGATCTGCGTTGTTATGGTCGTCGGCAACATCCTGTCCATATTTATGTTCAGCCCACAGGACTTCACCAAAATTAGCAAATGATTCACCAACGGTAATATTGCCCCAGTTTTTCGCGGTTACATAATCACCAAACCACTGGTGAAACAGCTCATGAGCAATTGTACTTCTTCCCGCATCATAATAACGGTCTGCCAGCTCACGTGAAGTGCCCTGAATATAAGTACCATGTAAAGTTGCTGTTGTATTTTCCATAGCACCGCTGATATAATCACGTACAACGATCTGCGAATATTTATTCCAGGGATAGTCAATACCCAGTGTTTTCGAGAAGAAATCCATCATTTGGGGCGTATCCCCAAAAATTTCTCTGGCATAGGGTGCGTATAGAGGCTCCAGATAATAATTCACCTCCTTATCCCTCCATTTATCATGGTAAATTTTAAAATCACCAACAGCCATCATAAATAGATAAGGAGAATGTGGTAATTCCATTTTCCAGGTATCCGTTCTGGTGCCGTCAGTATTGTTTTTCTGCGATGCCAGTCTGCCATTAGATAAAGTCACATATTTGGCCGGCACAGTCATACTGATTTCATCAGTCGTTTTCTGACCTGGTTTATCTATAGTAGGAAACCATGCAGAAGAATTCTCAGGTTCACCATCTGTCCAGATCTGTACAGGTTTATCTTTCACCGTACTATCCTGATTAATAAAATAAAGCCCCTTAGCATCAGGTGCAGGGTTGTATTTGCCATGCTTAGGCTCATCGGGTTTAGCTGTATACGCAATAAAAACGGTGTAATTTTCGGTATGCTGATACTCCTTGTCCAGATTTATAGCTAATGAGAGCTGATCGTAGGTATACTTCAAAGGAATATTTTTTCCATTTTTAACCAGTGCCACTGTTTGAATATCCATCCCTTTTGCATCCAGTCTTAAGGTATCTGTTGGATAAAAATGAGGCTTAATGGTCACCCATTCTTTGCCATACAGATAACGCTTTTTATAATCAAAACGGACATCCAGTCTGGTATGGATAAGGTCGTTTATTCTGACAGGGGTCTCCCGGTTAATTTTCATTAAGGGATCATCCGTTTTGAGTTGTGCAATGGCCGCAGATGTAAATGCTGTTCCAATTAAAAGGAGCATACCAGCTAATGCCTGAGCATAACTTTTTTGGTTAATTTTCATATGTAAGTTGTAGAAAAACAGCCGCAAATCTATGTGGTCTAAACAATAACTACAAGTGCATTCTTACTCAAAAAGGCTATTTTTCCTCAAAGAAACTATACTAAATCCATATAGAAAAAGAACTATAAAGCCTGTTTTATCCTCCGTTGAAAACAATTTAAGCGATTAGTTTATCCTTACAATTTTTCTCATTCATGAGCTTCTCAGAAAACAATAATTGAGCTTTTAAGGAAAGTGTCGATTAGCGCCCTTGTTTATCTTTGTAACATAAAAATCATGAAAACAGCAAAAAAGCAGAACGGATTCTTTGGCTTAACCAGGTATATCGTAGGTGAAGATTTGAAACCCCGAAATAAAAATCATTCCGGGGTTGCCGGGTTTATCTGTTTTCAATCCAGTCTACCAGTAATTTCCGTTCTGCAAAAAGCCATTTCCCCTCCTGTTTTACAAAAACATCATGATAACGGATAGTAGCGACCATTAAATGCTGTCCCTGCTCATCAATTGTTAAATGATGCGCAAAACAATAGGTAATTCCGGTTGCACGGTCATCTTCCAGCTTTACAGTACTTTGCCCGTTGAAGTGCATCGTAGAATTATAAGTATTCAGATTTTCAAACACTGGCAATAGATCTGCCCTGTTATTTATAATTTGACCTGGCGTATCAGATTTGCTGTCCATATAAACTACAAAGTTTGTATCCACTGTAAATAAAGACATTTGTCCCTTTGCATCACGTGTATCCGCACAGTAAGCATATTGATCCACTAATTCGCGGATGGCGAGACGGTCACGGGTCTCTTGAATAAATTGTTCCATTGTGAATTATTTTGAAATGATATTTGCCGGGGTTACCCCGAATTTTTCTTTAAAAGAAGTATAGAAATGAGAGAGATTTTCAAAACCCAGATCCAGATAAAAGTCGGCAGGTTTCTGTTGTTTTTTCATAATGAGCTCATAAGCCTCTGAAAGTCTTTTTTCCTTTAGCCATTTGCGTGGCGAGCTTTGAAATATCTTTTCAAAATCACGCTTAAAACTCGCCAGGCTACGCCCTGTCAATTTTGAAAAATTCTCCAGGGGAACGTTGTACTGATAGTTTTCCAGCATGAATTTTTCCAGATCAATTTTAAAAGGCTCAGAAAAATCAAATAAGAAAGTTTTAAGTTCCGGGTGATTTTCCAACAGTAAAGTCACAATTTCATTTACTTTCACTATTTCCATTGGTCTGCTCACTGCTGCCGATTGCTCAACATAAGGCAGCAAAGATTTGAAATAACCTTCCAGAAAGACATTAGACTGCAGCGGAATATTAAAATCACCTGTATATCTTTTATCCGTAGCCATGTGGTTTTCCATAGCATACCTTTTCAGCCGGTCTGCATGCAGTACTACCGAAACTGAACTATATTCCTTATCCTTCGCAGGATACTTGAAAGCTTTTGCCAGTTGATTTCTATGTGCAATTGCCATTTGTCCTTCTTTCAGAATCAGGATTCCTTTCTGATGACTGATATGTGTTTCTCCGGCAATCTGGAAAAACACAATATGTTCTGAAACAAACTGCTCATAACCAAAAGCTTTCTCGAAATAACAGGAATAGACAAAGGCATTGCCCATATCACCGTCCTCGTTGCATATTGATTTTATTAATTCCGCCACAATATTATAAGCCAAATTGTTCTCTAAATCCTTTAATAAAGGTTTCGTCACTCTCCTGATCACGTTTCTCTAACAAAGCCACCGCGTCTGGTGTTGCCGGATAACGCAACCGGTCAGTACCATCTGTAGCAGCCTCAAATATTTTTTCAGCCACAACAACCGGAGAAACACTATTTCCTCCCAGTTCCTTCATCATATTCATCAATGTATTCATTAATCCCTGATACTCTGCTATAGTCTCATCGTTTTTGAAATCAAAAGATCTTCCGGCGAAGTCCGTTGCTGTAGCACCCGGTTCAATAATTTTGACCTTTACACCAAATGAAGCGACCTCAAAACTCAACGATTCAGAGATACCTTCTACAGCAAATTTAGTTCCATGATATAAAGAACCAAAAGGAAAAGCAAATTTACCGCCCATAGAAGAAACATTGATAATTATCCCATCTTTATTTGCTCTGAAATGAGGTAGAACCGCTTTGATGACGTCTAATAACCCAATAACATTCGTATTGAACTGACGAATTATATTTTCTCTTTCAAATACTTCTAAAGGCCCATATGCGCCATAACCAGCATTATTAACTAAAACATCAATTTTGCCGAAACGTTCAATACCTTCATTTACCGTTTTTTGAATACTAACCGGATCAAGGACGTCTAATGCAGCTACCCAAACATTTTTTAGGTTGTTCAGTTCTTCCTCTTTTTCAGGGTTCCGCATGGTCGCAATCACGTTCCAGCCCTGCGCTGCGAAAAATATCGCGGTAGCCTTACCAATACCACTGCTGCTGCCTGTTATTAAAATGGTCTTACTCATCTTCTTTTGATTTAAATAAATTATTTAACAAAGTTCTGCAGTTCAAGGGTATTATAGTTTTCTCTGCGGCTCAACTTTTATTTGGTGTACAGCTCATTTTTAAATTTGAGTTATCGCATTAACCCTGATAAGAGCTGAGCTTTCTGCCAACAAAAGAATGAGCTGTAAAGCAAATAATACGGAGATATCATTTCTGAAATTTGTCTTATAAAATCAAAGAAAATGAATACAAATATTTCAGGAAAAGTTATTGTTATTACCGGTGCCAGCAGCGGAATAGGTTATGCCACAGCAAAAAAACTAAGTGAACAGGGTGCTATTGTAAGCTTAGGCGCCAGACGGATAGAAAAATTGGAGGCTCTGGTTAAAGAAATCACAGCTCATGGTGGTCAGGCGCTTGCCCGCCGTACTGATGTAGGCCAAAAAGAAGAACTGGCAGCATTGGTATCAGATACCGTAAAAGCTTTTGGTAAAGTAGATGTTATTGTAAACAATGCAGGCGTAATGCCTTTATCTTTAATAGAAGATTTAAAGTTTGATGAGTGGGATCAAATGATCAATGTCAATATCAAAGGCGTATTATATGGACTGGCAGCAGTCTTACCTTATTTTAAAGAACAGAAATCAGGTCAGGTCATTAATGTTTCTTCAGTTGCAGGACATATGGTCGCTCCGACTTCTGCCATATATTCAGCAACTAAATCTGCCGTTCTGATGATCAGCGAAGGCTTCCGTCAAGAGGTAAAACCTTATAATATCCGCACCACGATTATCTCTCCGGGACTTACAGAAAGTGAACTGTCAGATACGATCTCTGTAGCAGCAGTAAAAACTTCAATTGAAGAACTTAGAAAAATGTCGATTTCTGCAGAAAGTATTGCCAATGCCATTGCTTATGTTATTTCGCAGCCAGAAGACGTAGATGTGAGTGAAATGATCATTCGTCCAACTACACAGCCTATGTAATTCAGTATATGAAAAAGATGCCTTATCACTTTATTGAAGTGATAAGGCCTCTTGATCTTTATCCTTAAAATTTATCTTGGGAAAGCGTAAAAATTAATTCCCAGGTTTCTCCAGCCATTTTGCTCATAGGCATACTCGCCCGGATAAGCCGTATAAGTATTCTTATTGTTAGACGCGTGATAAAAAGCATAAACCGGTAAAGCTCCTGGTACCTGGCCAGGATAAGCATAGAATGCAATTCCAATATATCTGCCACCTTCGCCCTCATAATTCCAATCGTATCTGTTAATGGTATAAACATGGCGGTTAGCACGTTCATAAAGGAACAAATGAACAGGTAAAGTTCCTGGTATCTGATTCCGGTAAGCATTAAATTTGACCCCGAAATTTTGCCAGCCATTTTGTGCATAATTGTAATCATTCACATTAATGGTAAATGCGTGCCCTCCCGTTCTCGGGTGAAAAAATTCAGTAACACCACCTAATTGTGAACTGCAGTCCGAAGTATAGTAATCACCGTTAATCAATGTTTTATAGATACCATGATCCTTCGCATTACGCAATTTATAAGCAATCACTTCTCCTCTTGAATCAGGTCCCATATTTCCGCTGTTGACTACATATTCCTGGAAAGCCTGCAGGCCGGAAATGGTTTTAACAGCGTCGGACGAAGATCCTCCAATTACTGTCCCGCTGATTTTCATGTTATCCATCACATCTTTTTGTTCTTTGGTCACTGATCCGCCGCCACCAATTTTCCAGAAACCAAATGACGCTTCTAAAGATTTGTAAACGCGTGATGAGTCATAAGAACTTTCAATCAGTAAATAAGCACTTCTTCCATAATCAATCGTAGAAATGTATACAGGAGCAATAGTACCTGTATAATCAGCAGGTTTATTGAATAAATTACCATCAGAAGGAATGTTAATATCAGCTGAGAAAAACTTCTGATAAATCTTTAACAGGTAATAGTTTTTTGTACTGAGCTGGCTTTCTTCATAATTTCCTAAAGAGCTAAAGAAACTGCTAAACTTTAGATTAGCTTTTATTTTCATTTCTATCTCTCTTTTAGAACGTGCATGCTCCAATTCAAAAGTAAAATTAGCAGGCTGCTGGCCAATAATATTGGCATTCATGATTTCCTGCATAGAATTCCTGAAACTTGCAAGATCCGGAGAGATTGTCTTACTGATAGCCTGATTTGATCCCTGAATAGATACAGAATAAGTAATCGGTTTACGTACATAATCAGCACTTAGGAATATGGGCTTATAGGTACCTTCCTGAATACTTTGCCCATCCAGCAGCGAACCAACATACATAATATCCGTAGAAGGGTCTAAAACAGATAATTTGTCAAACTCTGCAGATTGCTGATGTAACACGGCTGTACATCCTGAGTTCACATCGGCTGCAACAGATTGTGTTTTTGTTAGATTTTCAGATTTTGATCTGGATGTCTGAGGAGCTTTCAGATCTTTAAACTGATTAAGTTCATTTGTGATTTGCTGGTCCGTACCCGGGTCCTGAAAGTTGTTTTGCTTTTTACAGCTCCCTAAAATAGCCGCAAAGGCAAGGATTAAACAGGCGTTTTTTGTTTGTTTGTTCATGTTTGTTATAGTGGTTTATATGTCATATGCAGTTATTATTTTTGCTAATATGATTTGTTTACACCTCAAAACAATTTTTATTACACGAACAGGCAATTTAGCTGTACTAACACTAAATTTACAAAGAAAATTACGTCATTACAGGAAGCATAAGGGTAAACACAGATCCTTTACCAACCTGGCTGTCAATGGTTATCTGACCATGATGCCTGCTGATAATAGATTTTGCAATAAAAAGTCCTATTCCAAAGCCAGAAAAAATCTGGGTAGATTGCTCCTCAACACGGTAAAAACGTTCAAATACTTTTTGATGTTCTTTCTCATCTATACCAATTCCATAATCCCTTACACTAACTGCTGCCATGCCGTCTTCAGTTTTAAAAATGCTGATATCCACCACTTCACTATGGGGAGCATATTTGATTGCATTGCTGACAAAGTTGATTAAGACCTGTGAAATCTTGTTTTTATCTGCCATGACCATGGCATCCAGATGGTAGTTGACATTGATCTGGTGTTTAGGGTTAATGAAACTAAAATCATCCTTAATTTCCTCCACCAGTTCTTTCAGGTTCAAACATTCCATTTTCATCTTTACACGATCGGTCTCAATTCTGGTCAGGTCCAGCATATCAGAGATCAGATTGGTCAACTGTACAACAAGTTTATCAATACGGACCAGAGAGGTTTTCATTTTTCCTGAAAATAGCGTCTCCTCTTCCTGATTCGCTGCTTTCAACAATAACTGCACATATCCTTTGATCGAAGTTACCGGAGTTTTCAGTTCATGACTCAGCATACTTACAAAATCCCCTTTACGCTGCTCCTCTTCTTTCAGTTTTTGAATATCTGTGGTCGATCCTACCCACATTTTGATCTGTCCATGTTCATCCAATATTGGAGAGACAATATTTAAATGCCAGATATATTTACCATGGATATTTCTGAATCTCATTTCCATTTCTAAAGGAACACCACTCTGTGCTGATATTTTCAAACGTTCCTGAAATTCAGGGATTTCTTCCGGGTGCATCATTTCATAGTATCCAAAATCCCTGAACTCTTCAAAGCTCATATTTGAAAAATCCAGCCATTGTTTATTGAAAAAAGTAATTTCTCCATTAGCCGCGGCATTGTTGATCTTGGCCGGAACCAGGTCTGCCAGGTACCTGAAATGCAGCTCGCTCTCCTCAACTTTTTTCCTTGCAACAACCTGCTCTGTAACTTCATAAACAAAGGCCATTATCCCTTTTAACCCGCTAACTGAATCCTTAATTGGCAAATAGTTAAAAGTAAAATACCGTTCTTCGATCTCACCACCCTCTAAACTGGCAACCGGTATGGGTAAATCATGCTGAGTCTGGCTTTTTCCGGTATGATATACATTCAATAAAATTTCCTCTATAGGCTGTCCGGCAAGTTCCGGCAAAGCTTCAAAAATTGGCTTGCCGATCAGCTGCCTTCCTGGTATTAATCTTTGATAAGCTGGATTAACCAGTTCATAGACCAGCTCCTGACCTCTCAATACACATATCCCGGCCGGGGCCTGCATCACAAAATCTGAAAGTCGCTGGCGCTCCTGTTCTGATTCTTTTTGAGCCAGGATCAACTCTTCATTGATTACATTCAGGCGCTCATTAGCAGCTATCAATTCTATATTAATCAATTTAAGATCATGATCCAGCATCCCTACCTTCTCCATAGATAAGTGGCGGGATGTGACATCAGTAGCTGTATGAAGAATACATTCTGTCTCACCGTCCTGATTTTTGATCGCTTTATACAAAAAATCAAAATACCTGGTTTGCAGCTTGCCATTTACCAATAGCTCTGCGGACATATCTTCAGCCTGGTAATCTTCTCCGCTGAGATAAACATTTTTTAAAATCTCCAGAAAAGGCTGTCCGCGAAGTTCAGGAACTCCTTCGCCCATTGGTTTACCTATAATGTCCCTCTTTTTAGACCATAGTGCAAGCATGGCATCATTGGCAGCAAGGATGGTTATATTTTCACCAGTATAAATTCCGGTTGCATTAGGTGAAAGTGAAAGTACTTCGTACAAGTACTCCATTGAAAAAGAATTGGCATTAACAGGCATCAGGTAACTATTTGGGTAAAAATATAGAGTTCATGCAAATCCCGTGCAAAAAATAGTTGTTAGTCATTGTGTTAATACGGTTTCCCGTAAAATCAGCCCGAAAACCTACCTACTTTTGCTCGTAAATCAACAAAATTAGCATCCCAAAAAATGGCATGGAGTTTCCACAAACAAATAAAACTGATCCCGGGAGTTCATTTGAACTTAAGCAAAAGTGGTCTGTCGATTACCATCGGAGCCGAAGCAATAAATAACCTTTACGAACCATCCGGCACCATTAACCCTGTTTTTAGTACAGATGTCCATCCAATAAAAACGCCGGGTATGCCGGGTGTAAAAGAAGCTATTATCCTGTCGCGCCAGCAAAGAAAAGAATTAAGGAATGATTTGCTGAGTACTCAAACATCCCTGAGGATTTCGCAATTTAAATTAATCATCAGTTACCTGTTTCTATATGGTTTTATAATCAGGACAATTCCTGAGCACTTAAAAACAGATATAAAAACACAAAGAGAGACAATTAAACAGATTAGTGAAGAAATAGAGAACTGTTACGTAAGCCTGGACATTAATTTTGAACCAGAAATCAGGATAAAATATGATCAGCTGGTCAACGCTTTTAAAAATATGATGAGCAGTCATCAAATCTGGCACATTACAAACACCCATTTTCAGGACCGTGTGGCCGCAAGATCTTCAGCCAGTACAATAGTCGATAAGAAAAATGTAAAATTCTTTTTCAGGTCCCTTCCCGACATCAGGTCTGATTTTCAGTCACTTTACTTCCAAACCACAAATGGAGCAGACTTATACTTCTATCCGGGCTTTATTGTCATACAATCAAGCGAGTTCGATTTTGCAATTATCAGTATTGAAGAAATAAACCTGCAGCAGAGTTCCATCCGGTTTACAGAAACCGGGGCTGTGCCGCCAGACTCAAAAATAATTGGTACTACCTGGTTCAACGTCAATAAAAATGGTACACCAGACAGGAGATTTAATGATAATTATCAAATCCCAATTGTTCAATACGGTGAACTTCGGTTATTGACAAATAACAAGTTTAATGCAGAATTTGAATTGAGCAATTATGAGTCAACGGAACAATTCAGCAGCATATTTAAAGAGTATCAAATGATAATTATACGCTCAAAGATGTAATGCACTGCCGGGAATTGTAAAATAGAATGTACTGCCGGCACCCAGCTCGCTATTTATCCAGAATTCGCCACCGTGCCTCCAGACAAAATCAATTACAAGGTTTAATCCAAGCCCCGTGCCTTTTTCTCCGGACGTACCATAAGTTGTGTAGTTTGATTTATTATTCAGCAGCTCCCGGACTTTTTCTTTTGGTATGCCTATTCCGTTATCCCTGACAGAAAAGAGAATATCATTTGCTCTTTTGGAGACATTTACAGCGATCTCCCCTCCTTTATGCGAGAATTTGATAGCATTGGATAGTAAATTTCTGATGATAGTTTCCAGCATCTCTTTATCTGCATAAATTTTCAGTGCAGGCTCCAGTACAGGAGTTATCCGGATAGATTTTTTGTGGGCCATTGGCAGCACATTCTGAACAGAACGCTGTATAAGCGAAGATAGTTCTGCAATTTCTACCGGACGAAAACCAATTTCATTAAACTGCGATTTTGCCCAGATCAACAAACCTTCTAAAAGTTCATTCGCATTCGATAATTCCTGTTTGATCATAGAGAGATGTAAATGAACATCATCTGCCGAAATAGAATAAAGATCGGCTATGGTCATTTCCAGAAGTTCTAAACTCCCGGAGATTGGATTCCTCAGGTCATGTCCAATAATTGATAAAAGTTTATCTTTTTGTTTATTAGAAGCAGTCAGCTCCAGGTTTAATGCTTTAAGTGCATTCTCCTGAAATTTCCTCGCAGTGACATCCCGCATACTTCCTTCAGTCCCTACAATACGTCCATCTTCGAAAATTAGCCTGGCGTTAACAGATACGTACCTTAATTCCTTATCGATTGTCATTAATCTAACCTCGAAATCAATTACCGTCCCCTCGTGTTTCAAACAATTGATAATCCTTTCTCTGTCATTCGGATAATAGTAAAAATTGGAAACAGGCTGACCAATAATAGCCTCCCTGGTATAGCCAGAATATTGCAGGATTGAAGGACTTATTTCAGTAACCAGACCAGTCTGATCTGCCTGATAAAATACATCCTGTACGTTTTCGAATATAGAACGGTATTTCTTTTCACTTTGCTTTAAATCCCCTTCAATTTCCTTTCTTTTGGTGATGTCTTCAATTTGCGAAACATAATGAAGTGGTTTGCCAAGGCTATCTTTCAGCATAGTAGCCGCAATAACGACCCAGATCACATTCCCATTCTTATGGATATAACGCTTTTCCAGCTTCACACTTTCGGTGATGTTCTCAGCAAGTTCAGTAAGTCTTTCAGTGCTTTCCAATAAATCGTCAGGATGCGTAATATCCTGCATATGCATCATTTGTAACTCTTTTTCACTATAACCAGTAATTTCGCACAGACTGGCATTCACCCGTTTCCAGCCTCCATCCGGCGAAATCAAAGCCATACCCACCAAAGAATGTTCAAATGCCTGCCGGAACTGTGCTTCACTCTGATACAGGTTCTCTTCAAGCTGTTTATGTCTGGTCACATTAAAACCGACAGCCCCAACTAAACTCATCTTTCCTGCGGCATCTAAAAAAGGAAATTTACAGGTCAGAAAATATTGAGGGAAACCCTCCTGATCACGAAAAGTTTGTTGAAATTCTTTACTCTGTTTTGTCTTTAATACCTCCGAATTGTTGATATACGCATCATTAGCGACATCATATCCAAAAATATCCTTTTTATTTTTACCGATAACCTCCGCCGGAAGCTGATGTATATCGAGAAAACGTTTATTGGCATAGATGAGCACATTTTCTGCATTGGTGATCCAGCAAAGCCCGGGTATATAGTCCATAAAGAGGCGAAACTGCTTTTCCTGTTTTTCAGGTTTTTTAGTTTTGGTGATTTCTTCACAACATAACACAATTCCCCCGGCATTTAATCCGGCGGTAGTCCATTGATGAGCCTGCCATTTTATCCATACAGCGGGTTGATTTAAATTGGCAGTTCTTTTTTTCTCACCACTATAATCAATTCCCCTAAAACAGTTTGCGAAAATGGTCTGCCATTCATCTTTTTCTTCAGGAAATACCTCAGCATGTAATTTCCCGTTAACCTTTGTATCTTCAAGCCCGTTAATGATTAACCACTGTTTCGATACAGCCTGAAATCTTAGGTTTAAGTCAAGAACAGCCATGGAAACCGGGCTGCTATTGAGTATATTATTTAAATCAGAAGAAGAAAACATAATTACAAATAAATTTCGAAACCATATACCTATTTGATGGACAGCTAAAACAGAGTGCCACACCAAATTAACCGTTAATTAATAATGCGTCTGATTTAAAACAATCAAAACTTGAACAAGGCTGAACTGCATCTTTAGCTTTGTTTAGCATTTTGGACATTTAAATGCATAATATAGGCAAAAAAGCAATATTTATAAAGAATTTATGAGCTGTATTATACTATAACGTTTTACTTCTTATTTATCATATATTGGAACCTAACTGGAAAAATAAATTCTTATATGTTATTCTATATTTTAATGAAAAATGATACCTTTCCAAAATCACCAATTAATCAACTTAATCTCTATTAGCATCGACAATCTGACTTTCATAAGTAAAAATATATAAAAACTAAAAGTTAATATTAATTTAGTTATCTTATCAGGAGAGCTTAAAGAAATACAAATCCCTCTCCTTTTTTATATATTTATAAAATATCATAAGTAAAGTTTATTCTTATCTATGGATAAAAACCAACATCATTTTCTACAAGGGGGCGGCGAAATGGGAGCCCTGATCAGATCATTTAACTGGGATAAAAATCCATTAGGTAATCCGGAAAGCTGGAGCAGCTCCTTAAAAACACTAGTTAGCATGATGCTGACAACCAACTTCCCCGTGTTAATTTGTTGGGGTAAAGATTTTACACAGTTATATAATGATAATTTCAGGCCAATAAATGGCCTTACAAAACATCCTGATGCATTAGGCGGCACTGCCAAAGAAACCTATGCAGAGATATGGGATACCATAGGCCCTATGTTTGAAGGTGTGATGCAGGGAGAAACCTTTGGTTTCCCGAATTTCAAGGTTCCACTGCACCGCAATGGCTATTTAGAAGATTGTTATTTTGATTTCTCCTATAGTCCTATCCGGAACGAAAATGGAGAGACAGATGGTGTTTTAGTAATCTGTAATGAAAAGACAAGGCAGGTCAATGCTTTTAAAGAATTACAGCAGGCAAAACAAGAACTTGATTTTGCAATTGGTGCCGCAGAATTAGGTACCTGGGATCTGGACCCATCTACCAATAAATTTATTGGAAATGAACGTTTAAAATCCTGGTTTGGCCTCTCTGCAGACGAAGAGATAGACCTTAATAAAGCAACCGATGTGATTGCTGAAGAAGACAGAAGCAGGGTTTTGGCTGATATTGCGCAAGCACAGATTTATAAAACAGGAGGACAATATGATACTAAATATCATATCATTAATCCTGAATATTCTACCCCGAGACGGGTATGGGCAAAAGGTAAGGCACTGTTTAATGAAAACAAAGAAGTTATAAGGTTCAGTGGTATTTTACAGGATATTACCAGTGAACACAACATCTTACAAGAGCTTAGAGATAGTAACCGTCAGCTAGAACTTGCCCTGGAGCAATCCAGTCTTTCTAAGATCGCAGCCCAGTTGGGGACCTTTGACCTCGATCTTGAAAAAAATACCATGGAATGGGATGACCGCTGCAGGGTTCTATTTGGAATAAATCACCAGAATCAAGTTTCCTACCAGCATGATTTCACCAACGGCCTTCATCCGGATGACCGGGAAAGAGTATTGGATATGATCAGTGACGTATACATCAAATCTAAAACAAATGGAGATTATGATGTTGAATACAGAACTGTAGGTGCAGAAGATCATAAAATACGCTGGATAAGGGCCAAAGGAAAAGCCTATTTTGATGCTCAGGATAAACCCATAAGATTTATAGGATCTGTATTAGATATCACAGAGCAAAAATCTGACGAATTACGCAAGAATGATTTTATTGGTATGGTCAGCCACGAACTCAAAACCCCTTTAACATCTCTTAAAGCTTATATACAAATCCTGAAGGCCAAAGCAAATAATAGCAGCGCTGAATTTGTTGCAGATCTTCTCCAGAGATCTGAAGCGCAGGTAAAGAAAATGACATCATTGATCAATGGTTTTCTGAATATATCAAAATTAGAATCAGGAAAGATTTCTCTGGAAAAAGAAGACTTCAATTTAACAGAGCTTGTTGATGAACTTATTGCAGAATTCAGGATATTAGCCTCTTCACATGAGCTTGTTTATCATTCCTGCCCGGTCATTCTAATTAATGGAGACAGAGATAAGCTGGGATCAGTGATTTCAAACCTGATTAGTAATGCCATCAAATATTCACCGATTGGTTCAACTGTTGAAATTGAATGTAAAAAGACAATAGACAAAGCTATGATCAGTGTAAGCGATCAGGGAATTGGAATCAGTGAAAATGATAAAGACAAGCTTTTTGAACGTTATTACCGGGTTGAAAATAAAAATACCAAAACCATTTCAGGTTTTGGTATCGGATTATATGTCAGTGCAGAAATCATGCATAGACATGAGAGTAAAATTCAACTGGAAAGTCATCCTGGAAAGGGATCAAAATTCTTCTTCGAACTACTGCTAAAATTATAATTTTTCAAAAAATTTGCCTTTAAACTGATATCTGATCTTTTGAGCAGTTACCTCACCATCTGATTTGATTAAGGGAATAGCTAATATTTTAGCCTTTTTATCATAAACAATTGAATAGTCAGGAGTATCCTGGTCCCTGTTAGCTTTACTGCTCAGATCCACTTCATAGCCCAGTTGATTTCTGATACCAGTCTTTGTCTTGATTAAAACAGCTTTGTCATTTAACTGACCATGCTCAATAGAGAAGATTTTTATATTGTGATAAGACAAGGCCGAACTTAAAATAGAGACACTTTGCGTGACATAAAATGTTTTATTTCCAGAAATCACATCATTGATCTGCGTATAAAAAGCACTGCCCGCCCCTTCCTGATTATTCTCATTTGATTTGACCATAACTTTTTTTCCATCTCTGAACTGATAGATCTGGTTAAATCTCCTCATTGTTCCGCCCGTTTCATCATCCCATGAATATATCCTGAAATTCCCATCCTCAGAAGTCACGATTCTCATCCCGTTCTTTTCCAGGGCATCGAAATTATAATGTATCGTCTCTGGATTTGTGGCAGTGTATTTCAAAAGCATTTTGCTAAATATTGAATCGTATTTCCATGCCGAATCCATAGGGCTGATTTTATCATCAGAATTCTGATAAGAAGCCCAGTAATTAATTTTGGCAAATGTATCATTCAGTTTTTTCTCCCCGCTTCTGGTTTTTTGTCCGAATGCTGAGGTAGTTAACAGTAAGAAAAGAGGGATTATTAATTTCATTGATATAGATAGATTAAGCTTTGCCAGTTTCAACGCTAAAATTAGGAAACAATTATCATACCAGTCAGTTTGCATTTTCATGGTTTTATATGGAGCGGCTCCCCCCTGCTATTGTCCAGCTTAAGGATCATTTGGCCAGCATGCCCATTTTAAGCTTTTATAAAGCTTTGGTTTTCGTAAATTTAGATACAGGAAATAATTCTAAACATGAATCAACCTTTTTATAAACGAAGAACAGCAAAGGTATTAGTTGTACTTTTGATTTGTTTTGCTGCCATGCAGCTCTTTAGACCGGAATTAAAAAAGCAACCGGTAACCGCAGATTTTAATGGCCCTGAAAATGTAAAAGTCATTTTCAAAAAAGCCTGTTATGATTGCCATTCCAATGAAACAGATTTAAAGTGGTTTGATCATTTACAACCTGCTTACAGTATTGCTGTTGCAGATGTAGAAAATGGCAAATCTGGCCTTAACTTTTCAGAATGGGCTAATATGGCCCCTGGCGATCAAAAAGCCAAGTTATTCGAAATTCTTAACCAGATAACTACGGGGACGATGCCTTTGAAAAGTTATCAGCTATTGCATCATTCAGCAATCCTGAGCCCTGAGGAAATCGCTGTAGTCAAAAACTATGCGGCAGGTATGATTAAAGAGCATCCTGCAGATACTGCGCTGATCAATACCGCAGACAAGCAATTCAAAAACTGGAAAATACAAAATACCCAAACTCCAGAATTACCAAAAACCCTGACAGGTATCCCCTTTGAGCCCGATTATAAAAACTGGCAGGCCATTAGTTCAACTGACCGGACAGACAATGGGACCATGCGCGTAGTTTTCGGAAACCCAATTGCCGTTAAAGCCATAGCAGAACATCATATTAATCCATGGCCCGATGGAACTATTATCGCTAAAGCTGCATGGGACAAAATTGAGGATGCGGATGGGAATATAAAAGCCGGAGCTTTCAAGCAAGTAGAATACATGATTAAAGACAGCAATAAATATAAGAGTACCAAAGGCTGGGGCTGGGCCAGATTTAAAACGATGAAATTACTGCCTTACGGTAAAAATATAGGATATACCACCGAATGTATCAACTGTCACCGTCCTGTTTCTAATAATGATTTTGTATTTACCCTCCCTGTTAAACAATAAATTATGCAATTAAAACCACAATATTCAGTCTTTGTTCTGCTATTGCTAGTTGCAATAGGCTGTAAACAACCAAACAATCATGCAGGTGAGTTAAATGATGCAGCGGGTTTACCACAAGCATTAAAATTCGATCAGCTGGGCTTCAAAGTCATTACCTCTATGATCAATAAGAAAAATGCGACCATGTCTACCCTATATGGTAATCCCGGCGCATTGGATTATTCAAAAGCTAAAGCAGATAGCAATGCCAAAGACATGATCTTTGCCCTGGTTACCTGGAAACAGCAGGATGACGAAAGATGGTTCGGAGCAAAAATCCCCGGACAATTTCAAAGTGTAGAAATGGTGACATCCAAAACCAATGGCCCTGAAATCCAGACCTCCTATAAGATCTATAAAGGAAAAGAAGGCAAATGGCAGAACGATCCTTTAACTGAAAAAGCAAGAATAAAATATATCTTAGCGCAAACAGCTTCAGTAATGCCGTAAATTTGATCAAATCACTTGATTTAATGACTCCAGATAAATTCAATAATTCAGCTAATAAATCAATTTTCTTTGTCTCCGCAAAAATCATTTGGTTTAGTTCCCTATTTATGGGGATACTGGCCTCTGTCCCAAAAATTCTGCAGCTTCATATTACAGCTGCAGAATTAGTAATGGATGCTGTGATTGCTTTTGTATTCTCCATTTCTGTCTGGTATTTCAACATCTATGGATTGCCAAAATTTTCGAACGTTCAGGTTACCAACAGATTTTTTAATCTCAAGCTTCTTTACAGTCTCTCAACTGGCATAGTCTTTATGTTGGTTTTTGTGGTTTTTCATCAGCTATTATTCCCGAAATATGATTTTCAGTCCATGATCCTGATGTACCAGTTTCGTGGGATACTGATTAATCTGACTATCTGCATGTTTTTGTATTTTCTTTATCAGACCTATAGAAATCATCAGATTGAGATTGAATTGGGGAATGTTAAAGCCGATCACCTATCTGCACAATATGAGTTACTGAAACATCAGGTCAACCCGCATTTTCTTTTCAATAGTCTGAATACCTTAAAATCAATGGTAGAAATTGATGACGAACATATCTCAGAATTTATATTGAACCTATCAGATTTTTATAGATTTACCCTCGAGAAACGTAAACAGGATCTTATTCCTTTAGCAGACGAATTGAATATTTTGCATTCTTATATGTTTTTGTTGCGTGCCAGGTTCGAAGAAGGAATTATTTTTGATGATCAGATGTCCGAACAATATGCAACATCATTAATACCTCCGTTTACCTTACAGCTACTAGTCGAAAACTGTATAAAACACAATGTAGTTTCACTTGAACAACCCTTAACTATCTCTTTATATATCAATGACAATATGCTGCATGTTAAAAACAATCTGCAGTTAAAAATGACCTCCGATCCTTCTATTCAAATGGGACTGGAAAATATCAATGAGCGTTACCAGCATCTGACCCGCAAAAACATTGCAATAGAGAAAAATCAAGATTCATTCACTGTTAAACTTCCATTGATATGAATATTGTCATTATAGAGGATGAGATTAAAACTGCTAAAGCATTAGCGAAAATGATCACATCCATTCAACCTGGTGCTAAAATTACAGCGACCATTCAAAGTGTCAAAACAGCAGTGACTTATCTTTCGGCGAATGTTCATCCTGATCTTATATTTATGGATGTTCAACTGGCTGATGGCAATTGCTTTGAGATCTTTAAACAGACGCAGGTACTTTCTCCCGTCATTTTTTGTACAGCTTTTGATGAGTATGCAATGGATGCTTTTAAGACCAACGGTGTAGATTATATTCTAAAACCTTTTTCGCAGGAGAGCCTGGACATTGCATTTAAAAAAGTTGCTTTACTCCAGAACTTCTTCCAGGTCAATGAACAAGCCTCAGCCAGAATCAATACACTGCTGGATAATAAAGAGACAACTGGTAAAAAAGGCTTTTTGGTGTTTAAAAACAATAAATACGTGACCATTCAAACTGATGATATTGCCTTTTTTTATATCATTGATGAGCTGACCACACTGGTAACCTTTACGCAGCAGGAATATGGGATTTCACAATCGTTGGAAGAACTTTACAAGGTGCTGAACCCAAAACAGTTCTTCCGGATTAACCGCCAGTATCTGATCAGCTATAGTGCTGTTAAAGAAGTAGAGCATTACTTTGCCCGTAAACTGATCGTCAAACTAAATATCTCTACCAGCCAGCAATTAATAGTTGGTAAAGATAAGGCCACTTTATTCCTGAACTGGCTGGACAACCCCTGATTATCCAAATGATTTATTTTACCTTTGGAATCTAAAAAGCAAAGATTAAAAGGGATTCATGACAAATCATCAAAAAGCTATACGGACAACATATTTCAGTATAGCGAGTAATACTGTACTTGCAATCATCAAAGGAGTTGCAGGCATCTTCGGAAACTCTTATGCTTTGATAGCCGATGCAATAGAATCAACTGCAGATATTTTCTCTTCATTTCTCGTTCTTTTCGGGCTTAAATATACCAGCAGGCCAGCAGATGAAAATCACCCTTATGGTCATGGAAGAGCAGAACCTCTGATTACCTTCCTGGTTGTCGGTTTCCTGATTACCTCTGCTACGATTATAGCTTACGAAAGTATTCAAAACATAGGGACTCCGCATGGTTTACCCAAACCCTGGACTTTATTTCTACTTGCAGCACTCATGGTATGGAAAGAAATCTCTTTCCGTAAAGTCATGAAAAAAGCGATAGAGACCAATAGTTCTTCCTTAAAAGCAGATGCCTGGCATCACCGCAGTGATGCAATTACTTCTGTTGCAGCGTTTATAGGGATCTCAGTTGCATTAATTTTGGGTAAAGGTTATGAGTCAGCAGACGATATTGCAGCTCTTTTCGCTGCCGCTTTCATCCTTTATAACAGTTATAAGATTTTCCGTCCGGCTTTAGGGGAAATCATGGACGAGCATTTATACGATGACCTGGTGATCAGTATTAAAGAGGTTTCAACAACGGTAAAAGGTGTCATCGATACTGAGAAATGTTATGTACGTAAAGCCGGCATGCAATATCATGTTGACCTTCATGCTATCGTTGATGCAAGTATCAGCGTAAAAGAAGGTCATGAGATTGCACACCGTCTGCAGGATACACTGCGTGAGAAAATGCCTGAACTTGCCCATGTTTTAATCCATATTGAACCAAACAGCTAAACAGGTTAGCCTTTTGTATTGCTGTAATGTTCAACAAACCATTTCAATGCGGGATTCCTATTGGTCTGTTTATAAGCTACAACCACTTCAGTATTGACCGGGATATCTGTTAATTCAATAAAGGAGATTTTCAAATGTTCATACTGCTTTTTAAGTGATAAAGGCAATATTGATACACCAAGCCCGGCTTCTACTAATTGTAAGATGGAATGCACATTATTGGCTTCATGTGTGATGTCAGGTGTAAATTGCATCCGCTGACAGATTTCAAGTAGTTTATGGTTGTAATGAGGAGCAAATTCTTTATTGAAAAATATGAATGGGCTCTTTTTCAAAAAGACAGCCAGTTCCTCATTTGTATTAAATTTTTCTGTAGAAAAAGGAATAACGACTATAAAGGGATCAAAAAATAAGGTCTTAACAATTAATTTTTCAGAGATAACCGGAGCCCTTAAAATACCTACATCCAGTTTTCCCTGTTCCAGTGCTTTTATCTGGCTGATTGTCGGCAATTCAAATAAGCCTGTTTTAATATGAGGGAATTCTTTACGCATGGCCTTTAAAATCTCTGCCAGGTAAGACTGATAAACAGAACTGATATAACCTATCTTCAATTCTCCGCTTACACTTAAGTGAATTTGCCGGACTATACTTTTACTTTCTTCTAATCTGGCAAAAATAGTATCTACTTCAGCTTTGAAATATTTCCCGGCATCTGTTAAAGTAACTCTTTTATTATCACGTGTAAATAGCTGTACTGCTAATTCTTCTTCCAGTTCTTTGATCTGCCGGCTTAATGGTGGCTGAGAGATAAAAAGTTTAGCCGCTGCTTTTGTAAAATGCAATTCTTCAGCAACAGTTTTAAAATATAAAAGATGTCTGAGCTCCATACCAATAATACCTTACAAGTATCATACTTTGATAAATATGATATTTTTCAAATATGACAAATGCTGTTAGCTTTAACAAATTAAAATTTAGATATGAATACAGGAAATTCACAAAAAGCCACTAACCAGGAAATTAAAGAAAGATTTGATCAGGATGTTGAACGCTTCTCTAATCTTGAATCCGGACAGCAAACAACTATTGATGCCCCCCTTACCATGGAATTATGTACTGAGGCTGCAAAATACATTAATCCGGATGCCAGAGAACTGCTTGATATAGGTTGTGGTGCAGGCAATTATACTTTGAAAATGTTAAGTAAAATCCCCGGATTAAACTGTACCCTGAACGATTTAAGTTTACCCATGCTGGAAAAAGCAAAAGAAAGAGTTTCTGCAAATACAAATGGTCAGATAACTGTGATACAGGATGATATGCGTAACCTGGATTTACCGGATAATCATTTTGACATTGTGCTTGCCGCTGCTACATTTCATCATTTGCGCACCGACGAAGATTGGGAACTTATGTTTACTAAGGTATATAAAGCGCTTAAACCTGGTGGATGTATTTGGATTTCGGATTTAATCACGCATGATTCTGAACCAATTAATCAGCTTTTTCAGGATAAATATGGTAAATATCTGGAAACATTGGGCGGCCCTGAATATAGACAAAAGGTGTTTGATTATATTGCTTATGAGGATACCCCACGCTCGGTTAGCTATCAACTGAATCTGTTAAATAAGGCAGGATTTAAAAAGACTGAAATACTCCATAAAAATTCATATTTCGCTGCTTTTGGAGGAATAAAATAAATCTCTTCAAATAGCTGATAGCTAATGTAGTAACCTGGTTTTGTCCAGACATGATTCAGAGCTGTTTCAGGGATGCTGCAAACCTAATCCAATTTTTATCTTTAAAGATGTAAAAAGCGATGAGTTTTCCAGGAGTGTCTATTGCGGAAGATTTACAGGCTAATACAATATATCCTTTGATTATAAAGTGTGCAGCTATACCATTAGTTATTAATAACATTAGCTACTAAAATTAATGGTATAGCCTGCACACCTGTAATCAGTATTCAAATATTTTAAGGCTGACCGTTACCTCCGGCTGCTCCATAGATCTGACCAGTAGCATAACTTGCGTCGCTGGCTGCGAGCTGTACATATATGGAAGCAAGTTCGGCCGGCTGCCCTGCTCTTCCTAAAGGGGCATCGGCACCAAACTGTTTTAATTTTTCCATAGTCGCACCACCACTTACCTGCAAAGCTGTCCAGATGGGTCCGGGAGCGACTCCGTTAACACGAATCCCCTTTGGCCCCAATTGTTTAGCCAGTGACTTTACAAAGCTTGTGGTCGCTGCTTTAGTTTGTGCATAATCATATAGTTCAGCAGAGGGGTCTGTAGCCTGAACTGAGGTAGTACCAATAATCACAGATCCTGGCTTAAGATGAGGCAATGCAGCTTTAATAATCCAGAAAGGTGCATATATATTAGTCTTCATCGTCCAGTCAAATTGCGCTGTACTAATGTCAAGAATAGACTCATGGGTTTGCTGTCTGCCTGCATTACTTACTAAAATATCTAACCCACCAAGACCTTTTACAGCATCTTCAACCAGTTTTTTGCAGAATGATTCTTCTCTCAGGTCACCAGGAATAGCGATTGCTTTACGCCCTGCTTTTTTAATCAGTTCAATAACCTCTTTAGCATCTGGTTCTTCATCTGGTAAGTAATTAATGGCAACGTCAGCACCTTCCCTTGCATAAGCAATCGCAGCCGCTCTGCCCATACCAGAATCTCCACCAGTAATTAAGGCTTTACGTCCGGCCAGTCTGCCTGAACCTACGTAACTTTTCTCTCCATGATCTGGTACCGGAGTCATTTTTCCTGCTAAACCAGGCCAGGGCTGTGTTTGTTCCTGATAAGGTGGTCTGGGATATTTTGTAGCCGGATCTTCAAGTGGTTTACTTGTTACTTTTTTATGCTCTTCTTTCATAGGATAAGATTTGATGTTTACCAGGGGTTGAACATTATACCGTATCAAATGTTTTTAGAAAAAATTATTCACTATTCTGAAGGTCAGGTTTACTCTTGCGCGCATCGGTTTTTTTGATTTTGGCACCCGATGTTCCCAATCTGTTTGTAAATTACCTTTCATCACCATCAACGCACCACTTTCCAGTCTGATTGAATATTTATCAGAATGATCCTGTTTGTTTCGGATCTCAAATGTCCTCACCTGGCCAAAACTCACTGAGCCAATAACCGGATGTGTGCCTAAAGCTTTTTCATTGTCACTATGCCAGGCTACAGAATCATTTCCGTCCCGGTAATAATTCAGCAGTACGCTGTTAAAGGTTACACCGGCAATCGCCTCTACCCTTTGTTTAATCATCAGAAGTTCCGGAGTCCAGTTTAAAGGTGCAGATTTACGTAAAGACGTATAATCGTATGTTTCTTCATTGGCATACCAGGCTGTAAGCCTTGGTGTAAGCACCTGTTTATCATACATTTTTACTACCTTTTGCTGCCAGGGTGTTCCGGCAATAAATTTTTGCAGCAGCATATTACATTCCTTTTCATCAAATAACCCGGGCTGATAGGCTAAAAGTTCAGTTGGAAGTCCTGGACTCTGCCCTGCCTCAGCAAAAATACTCAATTGTTCCATAAAACAAATTTATACTAATATTTTTAGTATTTCAATTATTGTTTATATTTGTAAACAGGTAAACATTTTAACAACGATTTAAGTTATTAAAGAATTAAAAGAGTTAAAACTTAAAATCTATATTTACGTTCTACTGAATAAATTACTATGTCCTTACAAGAAAGGCAGCAGGCATCTTATCCTTTATATTTAGAAGGTGGTGGCGAAATGGGGATGCTGACCCGCTCATTCAATTGGTCCGAAACAGTGTTGGGTACCCCGGATAAATGGTCCCCTAACCTGCTAACCACATTAAGTATTATCCTCCATTCAAAATTCCCAATGTTTTTATGGTGGGGCCCAGACCTGATACAATTTTACAATGATGCCTATAAACCAAGTTTAGGAAAGGATGGTAAACATCCAAAAGCTTTAGGACAAAAAGGAGCAGAATGCTGGCCGGAGATATGGCCGGTCATCAAACCCCTGATTGATCAGGTGATGAATGGCGGAGAAGCAACATGGCAGGAGGATCAGCTTATTCCGATCTATAGGAATAACAACCTGGAAGATGTTTACTGGACTTTTTGTTATAGCCGTGTAATAGATGTAAATGGAGAAATTGGCGGTATTTTGGTAACTTGTACTGAAACAACTAACAAAATAAAGAGGACACAAGAAATTGAGCAGACCTTAATCAAACTTGCTGAAAGTGAGTCGAGGTCTAATAAACTCATTACCCAGGCTCCTGTAGCTGTTGGCGTACTTAAAACAAAAGACCTGATCATTGAAACCGCAAATAGTAAAATCCTGCAGTTTTGGGGTAAATCAGCAAATATCATTGGCCTGCCTTTAGCCCTTGCCCTGCCCGAACTTGAAGGACAGCCTTT
The DNA here is from genome assembly GCF_014200605.1 of Pedobacter cryoconitis. Taxonomy (GTDB): domain Bacteria; phylum Bacteroidota; class Bacteroidia; order Sphingobacteriales; family Sphingobacteriaceae; genus Pedobacter; species Pedobacter cryoconitis_B. The sequence continues at coordinate 62,098 of NZ_JACHCE010000004.1, forward strand.
TCTGCAAATACTGGATGACGTCTATACGACAGGCACTCCCTACTCCAGTTATGAAATACCCGCCAGAATAGAATACAACGGTATATTTAAAATATGTTATTTTGATTTCCTTTATCAGCCAATTCTAAATCAATCGGGCGAAACAGAAAGTATTCTTGTCGTGGCTACAGATCTGACTGAGCAGGTAGAGGCCAGAAAGATTATAGAAGAAAACTTTTTGCAGTTCAGACAACTGGCCGATTCGATTGCTCAGATGGTATGGGTAACTGACGAATCAGGTACACATGAATATCTTAACAAAAGGTGGTACGATTTTACAGGTTCAAACTTTGATCATACAAAGAATGAGGGCTGGGATGATTTGGTGCATCCTGATGATGTTGCAAGAGCAGCAGAAAAATGGATTCATTCTTTAAATACAGGTGATCCGTTTGAGATAGAATACCGGTTAAAAAAACATACTGGTGAATATGTCTGGGTACTGGGCAGAGCTGCCCCATTTTACAATGCAGAAGGAAAAATTGCCAAATGGTTTGGGACATGTACTGATATTCATGACCAAAAATTATTACAGGAACAAAAAGATGACTTCATCAGTATTGCAAGCCATGAGCTTAAAACCCCTATCACCACGTTAAAGGTCTCCTTACAGCTTATGCAGCGGATGATTGATAACCAATCTCCGCAAATGATGAGCAACCTGATCGAAAGGGCTAATAAAAGCATGGATAAAGTTGGTGTCTTAATTGAAGATTTGCTGAACACCAGTAAATATAATCACGGACAACTACATTTAAAGAAAACAGTATTTGAAATGGCTGATGTAATTGATGAATGTTGTTCCCATATAGATTACGAAGGAAAACATACAATTAAAATTACCGGAGATACAAATTTAAAGGTTTATGCAGATGCAGGAAGAATAAGCCAGATCGTTACCAATTTCATTAACAATGCCATAAAATATGCACCTAAATCTAAAGAGATAATTGTTCGTGTTTATAAAGAAAATGATCAGGTTAAATTAACTGTTCAGGATAAAGGTCCGGGAATTGCATCAGAGAAAATACCACATATATTTGACCGCTATTACAGGGTTGATAGTTCGGGGAGTCAATATTCAGGTCTTGGCCTTGGACTGTACATCTGTTCAGAAATCATTAAAAAACATGGCGGTACTATCGGGGTAGACAGCAAACCCGGCGAAGGAAGCACTTTTTGGTTTACTTTACCATTTTTAGGCACAACAGCCGCAGTAAGCCCATAGAAAATATTGGTTATCTATTGAAATTTCTGCTGTTATCTTCTATTCAAATAAAAGATAACAGCAGAAATTTTATACAGGTTTATTATTCAGATAGTCATCAATTTGCTCACCGATCCGGGCTAATAATTCTTTGACGACCAGTCCTTCTCCACACCAATTTCTTGCTTGCTTTTGATTTTCTACCCACACAGTACCAATGGAGGTATGCTCATCAAAAATCTCATATTTAGGCTCATCCATATCAGGAATTACAAGTAGTCGTTCATTATTCCCTTCTATTAAAACCTGAATCTCAAATGGTTCCCAGGGTTCTTCTATATTTCCCATAAAATCTTAACTTTTATATACAATCAATCCTTTCACCAATTATTTACAATGGTTGATTAACAGGCTTACTGATAGATTGTTTAAGAAATTATTAAATTACGGTTTGTGGTATTGAAGATCCAATGGGATAGGGATAAAATTTATATGCTGCATCATACCTGGTGTCATATAACTCAGCTTTAATTTATAACCTTGTTTTTGATGATAAGATTCTAAACGAAGCGGATAAAATCCTTTCGTCAAAGGTACGATATAGCTGGAAAACTGGTTATTAGGTGCAGTCATCTTCATTAATAGTTTATTACCGAGGTATAATTTCGCTTCTTCACCATCCTCTAAGATAAATACATAATACCCTTCTTCTTTAGTTTCCAGAAAGCCTTCAACAATCACTGCATGGTTATTCTTTTCTGGTATTTTATCCAGGTTAAAAGCTGCATCAGTCAACCCTGTTTTAACCGGATTTTTTAAGCTTTTAAAAGCTGGCCATTTATCCCAATTACCTTCGTAATAAGCATAGTTAAAACCACCCGGTTTCATGTTTTTCTTATTTGAAACGGGCTTTAAAGTTTCCCCATCCACAAAATCACCAGTTGCTATGTGGTCATATCGGCTCCGGCTGATTATATTTTTTGCAGTAAACCTGCCTGCAGCTGTTAAGGAGACTTCCTTTTGCATTTTATGGGATGAAACAGCAGGCACCGTTCCGTCAACGGTATAATATACTGTCGCCGTATCGTTAAAATACCAAATTTTAATGGGTTTATTTTTCACTATAATACCGTTCATCGGAAGAAAGTCTGCCTTGTTGTTAAAGCCACGGTAAGAAAACTTTAAACCGTCATATATACTTTTCAGTCTTACTGAACCATGTGTTTCATCAGGATAAACCATGCTTTTCCAGGTTAACCCTGCAGGGGCAAGTTTTTGAAGAATAGTGCTCATGGTATCAATTTTCATAGAACGGCCTCCCTCTCCGTCTCTGCCTCCCATAAAAAAAGTAACATTTGAACCAGCTAAAGCTGGTAATTTATCAGATGCAATTTTTTGTATATAACAATTATCCCACCACAGGCTGGGATCAGCAGCGATATACGATTTAAAAGTTTGAGGTTCATTGAATAGCGCATAAGTCACAAACAAACCGCCAAATGAATGTCCCCATAAAGTATTTTCACCATTGGAAGGATATTTTTTATTGATATAAGGAATCAACTCGCTTTTAATAAAAAGAAGAAACTTATCTGCTCCGCCCGAGGTTTCCCAATCTTTCACTTTTGTTGGTGTAAGGTCCCTGTTCCGGTCAGTATTTAAAATGCTGACAATGATTGTTGGCGGCATATAAGACTCACTCTCCAAAAAATGCTGTATCTCATTGATAAGACCCGTATTCGGGTTACCGCCGTCCAGCACATAAAGCACATCATATTTACTGGTGCTGCCTGCTTTATAAGCTTTGGGAAGAAATACCTCAAAAAGCCGTTTTTCTTTTAATACACCCGAACCCAGAGAGTCTATTTTACCATAGTCAATTTTCCTGACCACTGTGTCCTGCGCCCTGACCGTATTCACAATACTGCCAGTCAATATAGACAGCATTAAAAAGATTAAAGTTTTTTTCATGATATTTCTCCTGACTGATAGACAAGAAACATTATATAATGTTACTGTCTCGTTACAGTTTCTAAATAAAATGAAAATACAGAGCCTGCGTTTTCTTCACTTTCAACCTTAATTTCACTGCCATGATGACTTAAAATCTCTGAAACAAGGTATAATCCTATCCCAAAACCAGGTACTGTTTTTATCCCGCTGTTATTGACTCTGTAAAAACGCTCAAACAATCTTTTCTGATCGGCAGGACTTATTCCAATTCCCTCATCACTGACATATATTTTGATTTTTCCATCAAGCTGCTCACAGCCCAATGTAATTAAACCACCTGCAGGCGAATACTTAATTGCATTACTGATCAGGTTCATCAGTACCTGTCCGATTTTATCTTTGTCCGCATACAACACAACTCCTTCACAGCCAAATGATTTTATAGTATGTTGTGAGGTTAAGAATTTAGCATCCTCCGCAATTCCGACAATCAGGTGGTGCAGTTCAAACAGCTCTCTCTGAATCTGTATTTTTCCTTCTTCCATCCTGGCCAGGCTCAGAAAATCATGAATCATAGCAACCATTTTTTTGGTTTGAGCTTCAGCTCTGATCAATGCTTTGATACCGAAATCATCTTCTGCCTTTTTTGCACGCATAGTCAATAACTGCAGATAACCTGTCAATGCAGTTAAAGGTGTTTTCAATTCGTGACTGACCATGGCTACAAAATCATTCTTCCGCTGCTCTTCCTGCTTCTTCTCCGTAATATCCCTGGCTATTTTTGATAAACCGATAATTTTACCTTCTGCATCTTTAATAGGTGATATAGTTAAAGATACATCGATCAAGTTACCGTTTTTGGTAACTCTTTTAGTTTCAAAATGATCTACCCTTTCCCCTTTACTTAAACGGGAAAGAATCTGAATCTCTTCTTCTACTCTGTCGGGCGGTATTAATTTGAGTATGGGATGACCTATAATTTCCTCTGCACTATAGCCAAAAGTCCGCTCTGCCGAATCATTCCAGCTGGTAATAATCCCATTCAGGGTTTTACTGATTACCGCATCATTACTGGAACCAATAATAGCTGCTAATTTTGCACTTCTCTCTTCGGAATATTTAACGTCTGTAATATCTAAAATAGTCCCAATCAGCAAGCTGGCATAACGGTCGGTTTTAAAACTCAGTTTCCATTGTGCTTTAATCCAGCGCAATCCATTGTCATTAAACCGGTGAATCCTGTAAATAACATAATTTTGTCCATCACTACCATGCTCACCAGCTCCACGCAAGGCCTCAAGAACAAGGGATCTGTCTTCTGGATGAATCAGCTCAATGAAAGTATCAAAAGTTATTTTTTCTTCGGCCGGATAACCGAAAACATGTCTGGATTCTTCTGACCAATACAGATCATTTGTTTTGGGGTTCCACTCCCATATCCCCAGATTAGTGGACTCTATGGCTATTTTTAACTTAGTTTCACTTTGCTCCAGATCATATATCAGATCTGCCTTTTTTTCCTGCTCCTGGATCAGTAGCGTGATGTCCCGGGTAAAACAACGCGTATGGATAAATTCTCCATCCTTCCACAGTACACTCGAGTTGATGAGCACATGTTTAATCGTTCCATCTTTACACAGCAGTCTGGCCGGATAATTTAAAAGGGTCTGGTTATTTTTAAGACGATATAGAATATCTGTGATAACTTCTTGATCTGCATGAAAATTACTGATAGGAAATCCAATATATTCTTCTCTTTTGTAACCAAGAGAAACAAACTCGGCCTGATTAGCCCATATAATAATTCCTTCAGCATTAACCCAGTGAAGTGGCAATGAAGCATTTTCAACAAAGTCATTCAGCTCCGCTAAACGCAGCTTGAGTTCTTTGTTTTCCTGTTCATACTGCTCAATTCTTAGCTCAAGTTCTCTCAAATTTTCCATATATAAATCCGTAGAACAAAACTAATTATTGTTCCAGTATTTTTATGTGAAAGATAAACAAAATTAATATTGATTTAAACCATTAGAAAAAACAATGAAAACATTTGCCTGTCCCTGCCCTCCTGTTCTTTTGAAGATTCGTGATCTGTGCTAATAATTCAATGTTTTGTATAAATCCGGCTCAGCCTGTCGCCATAAATTTGTCTTGTAATAATTAACAATTTAAAAATTAAGCAATGTCAAGAATAATTTTAATCACCGGTGCCTCACGTGGCTTCGGTAAACTATGGGCTAAAGCCCTTTTAAAACGTGGCGATAAAGTTGCTGCAACCGCAAGAAACACAGAAGATCTGAAAGACCTGGTTTCGGAATTCGGAGATTCAGTTTATCCCTTACAATTGAATGTTGATGATAGAGAAGCTTGTTTCGGAGTTGTACAAAAAGTAAATGCACATTTCGGACGTATTGATGTCTTGGTTAACAATGCAGGTTTTGGTTTATTCGGAGCGATTGAAGAAACTTCAGAACAACAGGCACGTGCACAAATGGAAACTAATTTTTTTGGTTTACTTTGGCTTACCCAGGCTGTTATCCCAGTGATGAGAGCACAAAAAAGCGGACATATTATCCAGGTTTCCAGTTTCCTTGGTCTGGTTACCCTACCAGTTTTAGGCCTTTATAATGCGTCTAAATATGCAGTTAATGGTTTGAGTGAAACATTAGCAACAGAAGTTAAAAGCTTTGGTATCAATGTAAGTTTAATTGAACCTAATGGTTTTGCAACAGACTGGTCTGGTGCATCAGCTATCCAAACAGAGGCTAATGAAGTTTATAATCCGCTAAAAAAAGCCTTTAAAGAAGGTGCAACTCCTGATAGCTGGGGTAAACCGGAAGCGACAGTACCAGCTTTCCTGAAATTAATTGATAGTGAGAATCCTCCTTTACACTTTTTGCTTGGTAAAATGGCTTATCCAGCACTTAAACAGGTCTATAACCAACGTCTTGCTGAGTTTGAGCAGTGGAAAGATGTTGCCACTGAAGCGCATGGATAAATTAGCAATGAAATAACAGGCTAATTAGTAAGCAATTAATCTTAAGACATTCAAGGTACAATCTGCATAACTATTTTTTGTAGATTGTACTTTGTTTTCCCCGGCTAAAACCAATAATCTGATGAAACATTATAAAAGCCTTATTGAACTGCATAAAGAAAATGGATTGCCACCCCCTGAGCATCCACTGTTCAGCATTTACAAATGTGATCATATTTGTACACTCGGCAACCGGGAATTTACCAGTGATTTTTATTTAGTTGGTTTGAAAAACGTCCTGGATGGTGTAATCAAATATGGCCGTACTCAATATGACCATCAAAGTGGTTCTATGTTATTTTTTAAACCGCATCAGATTATCGAGATGAGAGATCTTGAACTGGAAGAAGATGGTTTCCTGATCTTTATCCATGAAGATTTCTTAAATGGCCATTTACTCCATAATGAGATCAAAAAATATCATTACTTCGATTACGAAACCAATGAAGCCCTGCACCTTTCACCTACAGAAGAAAAGGTAATCTGGGAATTGTATCACAAGATTGCAAATGAATATTACAATAACCAGGATGAATATAGCCGGGATATCATTCTCGCCAATGTAGATACCCTGCTTAAATATTCACAACGGTTTTATAAAAGACAGTTTATTAACCGGACTGATATTTCAGCAAGAACAGTAACCAAATTTAATGAGGAGTTAGATAGCTATGTACGCAGTGGCTTATTAGATACTAAAGGGCTGCCTTCTGTTAATTTTATAGCAGAAAGGCTAAATATGTCTCCGGGTTATCTGAGTAATCTGTTAAAGCTGGAGAGTGGAAAAACTGCCCTGGAACATATTCATATGTACCTGATTTCGGAGGCGAAAAACCGATTGATTGCCCAGCAGCATAATGTGTCTGAAATTGCTTATGCACTTGGATTTGAGAACTTATCTTATTTCTCCAGATTGTTCAAAAAAGAAGTTGGTCTTAGCCCGAATGCATTTAAAAAACAAATGCCTAATTAGTTAAATCAGGCAAGTATCAGTTAATCCGGGCTTTTTAAAGGAAAAGCCTCCCAGCTTTTATTCCAGGAGGCTTTTAAGTTATTTTCTAACTTTAACGTTTATAGTTTTCTCATAATAAACGATATGATTTTTATACTTCAGTTTGATCTTTTTGTAAGCTCCTGCCTCAATTTTGTTAACAGAGACAAAGAAAGTTCCTTTCTGACCGTCCAGCCAGCTTAAATAAGTTTTTAGCTGAGCCGCCGGAACGTCTTCCTTATTGATCATTTTCAGAGGAATATCAGTATTATTTGCATCAACCAGAAAAAGCTCTATATTTTTATTATTTGCGGCAATACCTTCGTTGATCCCTACATTTTCTATATCAATCAGATTATATTCATAAAATTCGGATGCCGGATAAATGAACAGGTTATTTGCCGAAAAACCTACCGATTTGATAAAAGGTTCAGGATCATAAGGTGAAATTTTAAGTTTGTAAACTTTAACACTTCCATCATGACCTGTTACACTGAAAGATGTTTGCTCATTAAATGGCACCTTGGTGCCCGAAGCTGGTTTTACGGTACTTCCTTCCGAAATTTTAATGACCGGGGCAATACTATCTGGCATTTTTTGCTCAGGCGGCCAGTAGAAATAGATCTCATTATTTGCTGTGATCGCTCCTTTAATCGGCTCTCCGCTGGCATCAATAGTTTGAAAACTCAGGATCTCAGTTTTATAGATTTTATTTTCTTCTTTCTTGCAGGACGAGAAAATGGACAAGAGTATAGCTAGGCTGCATACTATTTGTGCAATTCTGAATGGACTATATATAAATTTCATGTTTTATTAATGGTTTAAGGACAATGTCTGGCTATAATTTAGTTTTTTACTTTCTCTCTGACTGTGACATAAGAGAAACCTGTTTTAGGCGGGAAGCCTTCAAATAATGCAGTTGGGATATAATCTCCCGGAGGCACATTTTCAGGAACCCGGATTACAGCTTCGCTTAAGGTGTAAGAAACAATAGGTAATAATGTTTTCACCCCATTGACCATAATACTGAACTCTTTGAAGTTTTTGAATACAGAGTTATAAGAACGCTCAATAATGAAAGTCTCCCCCTGATTTACAATTTTATTCCCTAATAACCAGCCCGGTCTTCCAAAAACAAGTTCTATTGGCTTTTTCATTTCTATTGTCAGTTTCAAGAATTTAACTCTGACTTTATAAACACCTGGCTGCATATCAAGCGGCATCTGTCTGTCTATAGAATAGAAGATTTTTCCGTCAGCTTTAATAACTGAACTCACATATTCACCGCCTTTTGACAGGATAGTTTCTTTGCCGTCAGCAGCAATCAGGGTCATCTTTACTTCATCAAAGAGGGTTCTTTCAAAGTTCCCTGTAATTGTGATGGAGCTGCCGATATTGATTTTTGTAATATCATCTTTGGATAGTTCATCCACAACCAGCGGAGTTTTTTGCTGTACAATAATCACAAGCTTATAAGTGGCTGTACTATTGTCACTTCCTTTGACCACATAAGTAGTTCCTTCACTTTGTATATCTATTCTTTGTGGGGCATCTTTGATGGTTGCACCCGGTGAAAGTGTGATTTTAGGCTCAATAAATGTCAGGCCATACTGTAAAGGGATATAAACTGTAACAGTTTTTTCAAGATCATCCACTACTCCGTGAATATCATTTTCAGGTAAAGAGATCGTATAGGTCAGAATTTTACTGTTAGGTTCTGGTGTGGGGTCATTCTTTTTAGTACAGGCCGTTGTCAATAGGATAAATACAGCGCAGCATGCAGCGATCAGATAATTTGGTTTCATTTTTTTAATTGTAATATTAGAATTTAGTACTGCCTTTTGGTAATAGAATAAAGTCGAACGTAAGGAACATTTTAGGAGTGTCTTTGAACATCTTGTCGGGTGTTAAAACATCTTTATAGCAGCTGATAATTTTTATCTTGGCATAATTCCCTTTTGCAGTCCGCAGAATAATCGTCCTGGATTCGGGCATGGCATAAGCAACATGTTTTTTATCAATTGCACCGCCACCCCTGATGGTTCCGCCGTAATCATAGAGATACCACCCTACACCCTCTCCAAATGCACCGGCATCATCAGATCCTACTGCCCTGCTGTTTGTTTTAAATTCGGAGTCGGCCGGAATAGTCGTGACCTGGTCAAAAGGGATAGGCAGAATCATAATTCCACCAATTCCGCCCCCTCTGTATCCTTTATTACTTTTATCAATGCTGTTGTTCCCTTCCAGGAAACTATTGAAAATACCATCAAATGCGATATCCCAATCGGCTGTCCTGGCCTGATCAGCACTGATTGCTTTGTTGTTCTCCAGACTGTAATAGAAAGGCGGGGTTACCCCGGCATATAGTGCGTCCTCTTTAGTAATCTGAAGGTTACTGATCCGGGTCAGTTTATTGTAAGGGGCAGTTCCCTGAAAGGGTACATCTGCAGGAGGTTTCTGTGGGGCATCTGGCTGAATAGTATCCTCTTTGGAACAAGAGGAAAACAGGAGCGCAAGCAAGGCCAGGAAAGACAGCATTGTCTTCCTCTGAATAGATATTACTTTTTTCATGTTGTTGTTTTTGTGATGGACCGAAATGCCTTTTTCAGGCATGATATACAAGATTTTCACTGTTATTTAAAATGATTCTAATTAATATGGCGCAAACTTATATAAAGCCTTCCGCATATATTTATTCAATCTGTATTATCTTTAATCCGATCTGTATTATCTTTTATGCCATCCGTATTAATTTGGTGCGATACGTATTATCTTGATTCTATCCGTATTTATTGGGGGTTAACGGGACGAAATTCATGTAAAAAGAAAAAGGCGGATAATTATCCGCCTTTCAATTTTGTATCTATAATATTGATCAATATCCTCTAATTTTCACTCATAGAGATTCTATTTTCAAATTCTGCTTTTATTGGGTTCACCGGAAGTTTGAAATGAAATGTTGAGCCTTTTCCAACTTCACTTTCTATCCAGACTTCACCGCTATGTCTTTTTAAGATTTCGGAGGTGATAAACAGGCCCAACCCCAAACCCTCAAATCGCATAGCTGTACTATCTACCCTAAAATAACGATCAAATAACTTATTGATATTTGAAGGCGCTATACCAATACCAAAATCTTTTATAGAAACTATAATATGCTCATAGTCAAGATGCGTATTGACCAATACAAATTTCCCCTGAGGCGAATATTTCACTGCATTGGTCAGAAAATTATTAATGACCTGCTCTAAACGGAACTGATCTCCGGTGAATTCAATATCACAGCAGGTTTCCAGTATAATCTGATGTGATGGAAAGATATGCTGGGCACTTTCTACCGTATCCATCAATAGTTTTTTAAAACTAAAGGGGGCCATATTATATTCAATCTTACCAGCGTTGAGTTTAGTCACATCCAGCAGATCTGCAATCAGTTTCTCCAGCCTGGTAATATTATCTGAACATTTAATTACAAATCCATTTAACCTATCCTGGTCTTTTGTCTTTATCATCAACTGATTAAATGCCTTTATACTGGTTAATGGTGTTTTCAGTTCATGACTGGCAATCGATATAAATTCATCTTTTAGCTGCTCATTGTTTTTCTGCAAATGAATGTCTGTATTGGTTCCAATCCATAAAGTCACCCTGCCATTTTCTATTAATGGGAGTGCCCTCGCCAGATGCCACCTGTAACTGCCATCACTAAATAATAAACGGAATTCAACTAAATATTCTTTACCTGTTTTTAAAGCCTCCGACCAGTTGACCAAAGCCATAGGTAAATCATCTGCATGAATGAATTTTTGCCATCCGTAACCAATAATTTCTTCATTTTCATAACCAAAATCGGTACAGACACGCTCATTTAAGTAATTAAGGGCGCCATCGTGTGTAGCTGTCCAGACCTGCTGAGGGATAGCGTTCAATAGAAATTTAAACCGGTTTTCGCTTTCCCTGATCTGCAGGACCACTTGTTCTAATTGATCCTGGGTAGCTAGTAATTCTTCATTTGTACTGAGTACTTCTTCGTGCGAAGCGGCTATTTCTTCATTGGTTGCCGCTAATTCTTCCATGGATGCCTGGAGTTCTTCGTTGGTTGCAGCAATTTCTTCTGAAGAAGCCTGAAGCTCTTCGATAGTGGCTGCCAGCTCCTCTGAGGAGGCTTGAAGTTCTTCGTTAGTAGCCGCAGTTTCTTCTAAGGATGCCTGAAGTTTAACTTCACTCCTTTCCAGTAATTGCCTTGCAGTCACTATAGCTGTAATATCAATAACTGTCGCTAAAATTGATTCTACTTTACCTGCTTTATTCTTTAAAGGATCGTAAGAGAAGTTGACATAGATTTCTTTAACTGATCCATCTGACAATACGATTTTCACCGGTACTTCGGGCATAGCCACACGGTTCCCGGAATCAAATACATCCATTAATAATTGAGGGAATTGCTGCCCTTCCAATTCAGGAAATGCCTCAATTAGTTTTTTCCCTAATACTTCTTCTTTCTCACGGTGCCAGGTATCGTTTAGCATAGCATGATTTGCCTGCTCAATAATCAAATCTTTACCGTTAAAAAGTGCCATTGCCACCGGTGTAGTCATGATCATCTCATTCAGCCTGTGTTTGCTTTCTTCTATAGCAATTCTTGACTTCACCTTTTCGGTAACGTCTTTCGCAATGATAATTACCTTTTCTGTTTGACCGGATACATCTATTAAAGGCTTGCAATTAAAATTTGTATAAATTTCTTCCGTATGGCCAGCATAGGTGACTACGCCCTTAACTTCATCGCCAACATAAGAATCACCTTTCTCAAGTATTTCAGTTAATGAGGCCAAAAAAGAAGTCCCATAAAGCTCATGAACAGTTTCATAAAGGGTTTTACCTATAATTTCGCTTGATTTTCCAAAGATGTTCAGCAAATATTCATTAGCAAATTCAATGATCAGGCCAGTCCCGTTTAATACCCCTATAGCAACGGGTGCATCATTGATTAAATAACGCAGGTTATTTTCACTGGCTGCCAGACTTTTTGTTCTTTCAAATACACGTTCTTCTAACTCTGTATTCAGCTTATAAAGGCTTTGCTGACTGTTGTTCAGCTCTTCATTAATCGTATATAGTTCTTCGTATGCCGCAGATACTTTTTCATTTGCAGCAGTCAATTCTTCATTTAAAGCCTGCTCATTTTCTAAATTAACAAGCAGTTGTTTCTCATTTTCAATTGCTTTTAATCCTAAAACACGTTCTGTTACCTCTGTTGCATGGTGTAAAATACAGTAACACTCCCCTTGCTCATTTTTTATGGCTTTATACTCATAATCATAATAGCTTGTTCTCAAAACACCATCTGACTCCAGCACTGCAGGCACACCTTTTCCTTCATTTGTTATACCTGTTCTTAATACAGTTCTTAACAACTCACCAAAAGGCTGCCCTGCTAATTCAGGGACTGCTTCCAGTAATGGCAGACCAATAATAGATCTGTCCTTTCCCCAAAAGTTAATCATCGCATCTGTTGCCGCTTCAATAATTAAATTGTCAGTAGTATATATTGCAGTAGCAATATGCGACGAGGAAAAAATACTAAGAAGTTGATCACAGCTCAACAAGGTTGTTTTATTCATTAGAATCCAAAAGAAACGCTAAAATAGATTTATTTTCAGAAACAATACAATCATTGTTTCCTTTCAGCTCTGTAAAAATAGTTCAGTCTTTAGAGTGCCCCTTCCCAGGCCGCAAGAAAAGCAGTCAATTTATCATTGATTTCAGTTATAGTATCTCCTTTTACGAACCCCATATTCCTTAGTTCTACTAAAACACGGCCGTCGTCAAAGTTATAGCTGCCTGGTCTGTTGAGCATTTCATAACATTCCTTTACTTTTTCTTCTTTTAATAGGGTATCATGCCGTATTCCCAGAACAGTATCGCTAGTGAAAAAAGTGGCACCTCCCCAATCCTTTTCAAGAGCCGGCGTTGGTCGGTTTCCATTAGAAGCTTCAAATAATTTTAAATCATTATATAAATGTGATAGACCTAATACCCAGCTCCGGGTTGCAATATGCGTTACCAAATTCAGGCTATCATACACACTCTTGAGATTATTTCCGAATTCATTTATCTTGGTCTGATCGCCATATAAAGATTTAACAATATAATTATAAACGTCAGTTTTAAGCCACACACCTTTTTGATCTTTCACATAACTCACATCGCTGGCGGCCTCATTAAACTCTGCTGCTTTCGTGCCAGTTAATGGTGCTTTATCTGAAAACATCTTATCCTGTCCACTTTTTTGTATGGCCAAAGCAGTACGTCTTGGATCAAGTACCTTTAAGGTATATTCAAGAAAATCGATTGATGTTTTAAATGAAACATCAACCAGCATTGTTCTAAGCCGTGTAATAAGATCGACTTTTACATCAGTTATATCTTTAGCTTCTTTATGTTTAAAATCGTTTAATTTATCCAAACGGGATTCTGTTGAAGCAGATAGTGCATCGTAATTTTGCACAGATGTAAAAATATTCAATTGAGGATTAAATGCAGGTCCCGCACCAGCAGTGATATGAATGTTGTTTTTGCCGGCTAAAGAATTAATAAGCGTATTAAGATTTGCCTTTGGGGACATGTGGGTTTCATTGACCATTACTTCTGGTGGTGGTATTGTTGTTGTTGGTGGTGCTGGTGCTGGTGCTGGTGGTATTAGAGGATTATAAATCTTAATCGCTTGAGGAGTTAATCCAGCATCAAAATTTCCACTTACGCTATTCGTTATATTAGCGAGTTCTGCATTCACATTTGCTTTTTTTCCTGGCTTAGGAATACTGTCTATAGAGTTTTGAGCGGCATCATAACCCTGCTTCAAATGACCTACAACCATGATTAGATCAGCAGCATTCAAAACACCATTTTCATTTTTTTCAATTAAGTATGGTGGTGTCACCATTTCCAAAACATTACCAGCATCTGTTTCTAATTGATAACCCAAAGATTGACCGGCAAATGGAGCAGTACCTTTACCTACTACAAGATGGGACATCCCTTGTATAGGATTTCCTGCATTTGTAGTCAGCACATCTATTTCAAAACCAACTGTTGTATACTTACCCTTATCCGATTTTTTAAACCGTTCTTTTTGAATCCTGGTTAAATCTGCCATAGCTGCTTGTACGACACCTTTTTGCAAGGAATTTGGATTAGATGCAGGCTCAACAGCCTTAAGTTGATAATTTACAAACTGGAAGGCTTTTGCCCCCATCACATCTGCTTCTTTTTCCAATCCTGCATCATCATTTACATTAACCTGTCCTTTCAACTGCATCGTCGGCTCAACCCTACCCTGCTTCTGCTGTACCACATGCCAGGCCTCATGCGGTAAATGTTTCTCCTGACCGGGTGCCAGATGTATATCTGTTCCCTGTGCATATGCATGTGCCTGCAATTGAGAAGGTTTATCTGAATTATAGTGCACTTTGACATCATCCAGTGAATAGCTGGAAAGATTCTCGATACCAGATTTCAAATTATCTGGTAAACCCGTGTTATTTTCTTTTTTTCTCTGAGAAACGTTTCTGGACAATGACTGGCCTTTCTTTTCCCTATTTTCATTAGCGTAATTACTCATAATTCATGTTTTAGAATGATTTCGATTTTAAGGCAAATCGTCCTTTTTAATCAATGGCGTAATCAAATAGTTAAAAATCAGGAAGCCAATTGCCACGCTGATGACAATAATGATAAACAAAGTATTGAAAGGCATATTAACGCATTCGGGGTCGGTAACACAGCCAGGACTATCTGCGGTAGCTGCCGACACCCCGAAAATTGGTATCAGGTCACTGGTAAAACAAAAGGTAGATCCAAAAAGGACAAACAAAGAAATAAGACCAAATAATATCCCGGCAACCAGTTTCTTGTATTTCCAGTCACCCGCGTAATAGCGTATTCCCCAGATAAAGTAGATTGTAACAGCCAGACTGATCATAAAAAAGATGAGTGTAACATACTTTAAAAAGGTATTCAACTCGGCATTGACATAATTAAAAACTTCTTTAAAGGTGACATTATTCGTTTTCGTCCCCTGATAAGTACCCAGTGTTTTTGCGTTTTCCTGTTTTTCTTCCTTAACCAGCGAATATACTTTCAGCTCACTGAGGTAAGCATTGATTTTTGAGTTGCCGGCAGAGGAAACCTCACTTTCAAAACACGTAGCACAGGGATTTTGAAGAATAAAGTTCCACAAAGTAATATGTCTTTTAACCTGTTCCAGAAAAGTGATTTTGGAGCTGACCACTGCTGGTATGGGTTTTAAATAGGTCGTATCAACATAAGTAAATTTATACATCAGCTCATCATTGAGTACAGCGAAAGAATCATCATAATTGATATAATAAAGGCCTATTCCCGCTACATTATTCTTTAAGATATATTCATATTTTTTAGATAAAGTTACCTCGTCATCATACCATATCCGATAACTCCGGCCATTATGAAACACAGAATCAATGTATAAACTTTCATTTGCAGCACTATATAAAGCATGATTTTGAGTCATGAGCCCTATCTCATTAAATGGTAAATATCCGGTGAATACTTTCGGCGCAAAAGTAACCGGATCTATTTCACATTTTGCTCCCCGGTATGGCAGGACTATAATTAGCTTTTCTGCCTCAATGCCATGTGCGATGTACCAGGTATAAGAAGCATCAATTGTTTCATGCCCCTTTCCCGTAAGCGGGGCAAGCGCAGCCCCTTTACGCGAAGTATTAGAAGCAAAATCTATGAAATACCGGTCAGTGTATTTATTCAGTTCTTCCAGTTCGTAGGCACCGTCAAAATTTGTCCGCGGCAGGGTAACAAATAATTGAGCCGCCTTGTCTGCGGCCTGTAATGATTGATGCAAAAGGCCAATAAATGCAGAGAAACGTTTTTTATCCTGCTTAGCCAGGTTCTTGAAACTGATATTCACACCGCTGGCCTTTCGTTGCTTTAACAGCAGTAATATATTGGCAATAGATTTTCTCTGAACCTGCTCATTAAACAATATTGCCGGCTTTGAACTTCTATTGGCAATCAATACGGAGAAATATACTTTAGAACCACTTTTTTGCGCCTGGCTAATTACAGGGGCAGTATCCCAGCCATTTAAACGATCAAAATTACCAGTTGATTCATTGATAGGCAGTGGATAATAAACCAGGGAAGTTGCCGGATTGAAAAAAGCATTGGCACTGCCTCCGTAAGCCGCATCAAAAAAACCAAAAATTTCTACTTTGTTTTTCAGCTGGAGCGTATATTTACGGTTCAGCGTATCGGAGATCTTTAAAGTATAAATGGTTTTTGGATCTGCATTTTTAACACGGTTTAACTTTCTCAGTTTTTCAAATTTATCGATGCTGCCAGTCTCCTGAACGGCCCGCTGATCTAATATCGGGATGAGCTGGTTGGCAAGTGCAGCCAGATCTGCATTTGAAGGTGTTGAAGCAGCGGTTTCACCAGGCTTTACGGTATTGTTTACTTCTTTTTGCTGCTGAATCAGGCCGGATAAAACAGATTGAAGAGAATCCATATCATGGTATCTCGTTTTTTTTAATTCGGCAATCATCACCCTTACATTGGCTGAGGTAGCCGCAATAGAATCTGTTAAACCCAATTTTTCAATGGCCAGCAGTATTTTTCCATCCAGCTTTTTATCTGCTCTGCTTTTGAATTTCAAAAAGGCAAGCAAAGTCTTCCAGAGATTAGTTTTCTTAACTTCTGGTTTGGGTTGTTCTTTTTTAGGGTCCTGCTGCTGAAAAACTGAGATCGTACTTACCGCACTACGGTCAGACAATAGCTTTAAAGAGGAATTTGTATAAGCTGCCCCACTACTCTGAAATAATAAAACAAAAAAAAGAAGTAAGAGGAAATTTAAGGCTATCCTTTTCATATGCAGGCCACGATTTTTGGATTCTATATTGCTATTTATCCGCAATGCTAATTTGATCTTATTAGCCAGCATAAAATCAAGTAGAATTACGTGTATTCATAAACACGTAATTCTACCGGTAAGCTCTCGGGTTATATTGAATAGTTTTGGTTACCCCTATTGAAATTTAAACAATAAACCAGTTTTATAATGATCTACGCTTGTTTAAACTGTCTTGCTGAAGAAATGAATATTTTTTTTAAGAGCAAACTTAAAATAGATGATGACAGGGCTATTATTTCTGGAATAGTCAACCAGAACGGAAGTATTGCAGTGCAGGGAGAAAACAAAGTATTAATTACACTAATCAATATTATTAGGGATACCAATCTAAAACGCGAAGGTTTAACAGGGGCCGGATTAAACATAAATACAGCCAAACCAATTTGTATACAGCTGCATTTAATGATTTCCTGTTATTTCTCTGATACAAATTATGTCGAAGCACTTAGATTCTTATCTTTTGCAATAGGCTTTTTACAGGAGAAAAATGTCTTTGACCATACCAATACACCAGGGATGGATAAAGATTTAGAGAAATTGATTTTTGAA
The DNA here is from genome assembly GCF_014200605.1 of Pedobacter cryoconitis. Lineage (GTDB taxonomy): Bacteria > Bacteroidota > Bacteroidia > Sphingobacteriales > Sphingobacteriaceae > Pedobacter > Pedobacter cryoconitis_B. Next base: position 79,844 of record NZ_JACHCE010000004.1, read on the forward strand.
ATGGAATCAGTTGAACCAGATAAATTAAGCAATATCTGGTCTGTACTAGGTGCTAAATATATGCCGTCTGTTTTATATAAAGTACGAATGATTGTTTATAATGCGAACAAAGTAAGCGAATACCGCCCGGTAGTAACAGGTATTGCCGAAAATAATCCTCAGGTAGTATGATGCAGCAATACGAGAAAGCATTCAGCATCTTTTTTAAACACGATTTCTTCCCGGATGGGAACCTGAGGTCTTTAACAGTTAAGCCTACGGCTGAAACCAAACTGACGCTCAGAAATAATGGAGGCATACTGGTTCCTTTTCAATATGGGATCCATGTGCTTTATGATTCGCTTTATTACGGAAATGAAAGATTGAGAAGAGATTTTTTAGGAAGTGCTGAACAATTAAAATTCTTAGTGATGAACATGGACAACAACTTTTATAATTATACTACCGAATTTAATACGGATATCTCCTGTAATTATTTCTTTTTTACAAACACTGGAAATGCAAATTTACATACAGGCGCCTATGTAGGTAAAGCGGATTTCAGAAAGGCAGACACCAGAACTGGTGATTTTTTTACCAAACCTTTTGGAGTGATTGATCTCCAATTGCATGATGCACTGGAAGAAAGCCTGCAAATTTCTTTTAGTACGGTTTCAACCTATTGGTGTTATGTGGTAACTACTGATTATCTTCAGGAGTTAATTAACCCTGCGATTCTGGATAAAGAAACAAAGGAATTATTTTCTGGCCCTGAGCCATCCCGGATTACTGAAAATCAAACAGCCTTTTTATTCTTTTCTAAAAGACCTATTCCTCATTATCAGCGGGTACCTCATACTTTTCAACTGGTTGAAGATTATCAGCCAGAGACGCAGCGCCATAAAGTGATACTGCCGGTATTACCCGGCCCAAATCCACAATATATATCAGCTATTGAAATTGCAGAGCAACACAAGGGTAAAAACATCTCATTCATATTTATCTGACATCCAGAAATTTAATTAATCGCACATAAAATAAAAAGAAAAACTATGGCATTAGATTACAAAACCCCCGGTGTATACATAGAGGAGAAAAACGCCTTTCCCGGATCCGCAGTAGCAGTAGAAACCGCCATACCGGTTTTTATTGGTTATACTGAAAAAGCAGAAAGAAATGGTAAATCGCTGGTGTACAAACCCACAAGGATTACTTCTCTTGCAGTATTCGTAGAGTATTTTGGCAAAGGTTTCAATCCTAAGTTTACGATTAAAGACCCGCCAACACCTGCAGTGGCAGGAGTTGAAACCTTTAAGATCAATGGCAAAGATCAAGTGGTAGAAATTAATCCAAATCATGAATTCCTGCTTTATAATGCAATCAGGTTATTTTATTACAATGGAGGAAGTGTATGTTACATCCTTGCTGTAGATACTTATGGTGATAAACCTGACGGATTTGACATTGACGCCAACCACTTTACACAAGGGCCTGAAAATCAAAACGTTTTTTCTCTCCTTGAAAAAGAATATGAACCTACATTAGTTGTATTACCGGATGTGATTACCAAAGGCGAAACGCTTGCTTATGGTCTATATGTCTTAGCTTTACAACATTGTGCAGGCATGCAAAGCCGCTTTGGGATATTTGATGTTTACAATAAACCAGGAAATACAATTGAACAGGATAGTGAAAGTTTCCGCACTGGTATAGGTGCCAATTCTTTAAATTACGGTGCTGCCTATTATCCTTATCTTAAAACTTCTGTAATACAGCCCAGCGAAATTAATTATGAGAATATTGATCCTTCAGTAAAACTGGAAGATTTATTACCTGAAGATAATGTAAAAGCTATTGTTACGGCCTTTGAAGCTATTGCGCCAGATAAAGTAACCCTGACTGATCAGATAAATTATCATCAGTCGTTAAAAGCTGCCAGCCCAAGTTATGTGGCAATCATTGAAGAGATCAGGTCTAAACTGAATTTACTGCCGCCAAGTTCTGCTATAGCAGGGATTTATACTTTTGTGGATACCGCAAGGGGCGTTTGGAAATCACCGGCTAATGTGTCTTTAACAATGGTGAATGAGCCTGCAATTGCCGTTTCTCATGAGGAACAGCAAAAACTGAATGTAGATGTTATGGCGGGTAAATCTATCAACGTCATCCGTCCTTTTCCGGGTATAGGTACATTGGTTTGGGGTGCACGTACCTTAGACGGTAATAGCCAGGATTGGAGATACATTAACGTAAGACGTACACTGATTATGATAGAGCAGTCTTTAAAACTGGCTACAAGAGCTTATGTTTTTGAGGCCAATGACGGAAATACCTGGGTTACGATCAGCAGTATGATCAATAATTTCCTGTATAATTTATGGAAACAGGGTGCTCTTGCAGGTGCCGCGCCAGAGCAGGCTTATAATGTACAGATCGGACTGGGTTCTACGATGACCCCAAATGATATACTGGACGGAATTATGCGTATTACGGTTATGTTAGCCATTGTACGCCCTGCAGAATTTATCGTACTGACGTTCCAGCAACAACAACAACAATCTTAATTTATTTATTAACCTCATACTAAAACATTTTTTATGGCAGATAATGGAGCCGCTCAGGCAGCCACAACGTGGCCGTTGGTTAAATTTCAGTTCTCAGTGAAGATTGGAAGTGACGAATTATTATTTCAGGAAGTAACCGGTCTTTCTTCTGAGACACAGGTGATTGAATACAGGGTTGGCAATAGTGCTGTGTTTTCTACAGTGAAAATGCCGGGGATTAAGAAATTCGGGAATGTAACCCTGAAGAAAGGCATTTTTAAAGATGACAAAAAGTTATGGGACTTATACAATAAGATCAAGATGAACACATTTGAAAGACAGACTGTGGTAATCAGCTTATTGGATGAATCCAATGCTGTAGCAATGTCCTGGAACCTTAAAAACGCTTTCCCGGTTAAAATGTCGGTATCTGATATGAAAGCAGATGCGAATGAGCCTGCGGTAGAAACTATGGAACTTGCTCATGAAGGGTTTGAACTGGCTAGCTAAATATAACACAGATGGCATATCCATATGAGGTCCCTGTCGCTTTTAGTTTTGAAGTCAGAATACCTGGGTTTAGCAATGAAGGAGAATGCAGCTTCAGGGATGTAGGTGGACTTTCTGTTAAAATGGATCTTGAAACTGTAATTGAAGGTGGAGTGAATGACTATGAACATAAACTGCCTAAAAGAGCACAGTATAATCCACTGGTTTTGAAGCGGGGAATCCTGAGAGGTTCACAGTTTACGGCATGGATCAATGACGCCATCAGGAATTTCAATTTTAAGCCTAAACAGATCTATATCAGTCTGATTGATGAGCAAAGAGCCCCTACGATCAGATGGAGAGTGGAAAATGCTTATCCTGTAGGTATCGAGATGTCTGAATTTAAGGCTGAGGAGAATGCACTGGCCATTGAAACACTGACTATTGCCTATGACTATTTTGTAAGAATGGAATAATAATTTGTTGAATTATGCCTTTAGAGATACGGGAGCTTGTGATCAAAGTTAATATAGAAACTGCTAACCATACATCAAATACGGATGTAAAAGAGCAGATGCGTGACCTCGAAGACCGGATTATTGAGAAATGTCTGGAAAAAATTCAGCGCAAAATTGAAAAAAGTTTAGAAAGGTAATATGGCACTCATTAAACTAAGAATAGATTCTTATGGTAAAGCAGATTATATAAGTAGCCATAAAGGCACAATTAATGCTTTTATCAACCCGGAAAGTTATGCAGTGACCAATTCCAATAACTTCAGTTCTTTCAATATTAAAGGAGATTCTGAACAAACATTCTTCTTTAACAATACCGGGGGCAGTGTGTTGAAGATAGATAAATTACTGGTTGACGGAACAAAAATTGTTCAGTCAGCCGGTTTTAAAGATGTAGATGCCTATCTGAAAGACCTCTCCAAACTGGTTTATGAATATAATGGAGAAATTCATATGCCGCCTTATGTAAAAGTTACCTGGGGTAATTTTGTTTTTAAAGGGGTATGTACTTCCTATAATGTCAAATACACGCTGTTTAAACCAGACGGAACTTGTTTAAGGGCTGAGGTCTCTATGGAATTCAAAGCATCTGTTGACCCGCAGACTAAAGTTAATAAAGCAGCTAACAGTTCTCCTGATTTAACACATGCGCGTACCGTTAAAGCAGGTGATACTTTACCGCTGATGACATACCGGATTTATGGGACCAGTGCTTATTATATGGAGGTTGCCAGAATCAATAACCTGAGTAATATCAATGCAATTAAACCAGGAGACCAGATCTATTTTCCTCCTTTAAAAAAATAAAAGCTATGCCTGCAAGTCCCTGGGAAATTATAAAGAACATGTCTCTGCGCTGTACTGTTAAAATTAACAATACAGAAATGAAGGAGGAATATGGGATTGAATCAATTTCTATTTCACATCAGCTTGGCACTATCTCTTCGGCAGAACTCTCTATTTCTGGTAATTATGCCAGCGACTTTTCCAGTTTGACCGTAGCTGATGATGAAATATTTACTCCGGGCAATACCCTTGAAATTACAGGGGGCTATGATGATAAGGGCGAAACTGTATTATTTAAGGGCTGTATTGTCAGTCATTCCATTCAGCTTAGTGGCGATCAGCCTGTAAGCATGAAATTAAGTTGTAAACACATGGTTGTGAATATGACCAGGAATCAAAAAACAACGACCTTTCAGAATTTAACAGATAGCGGTATTATTGAAAAAATACTGGATAACTATGGAATTAAGAAATCGGTAGAGACTACCACTATTAAACATGAACAATTTGCTCAAAACCAAGCTACCGACTGGGACTTTATGGTTTCAAGAGCCGACGAAAATGGGTTTATTGTTAGTCTGGATGCAGATACGGTCAGCGTTAAACCTCCGGGCTTAACACAGCAGCCAGTCATCAGGCTGGCTTCAGGGGATTCTATACTGGACTTTTCGGGTGAACTTATCGCTGAAAACCAACCAACTACTGTTAAAGGCTCTGGTTATGATGACAAGCAGGTACCAATCAATGTGACAGCTAAAGAACCTTCGATGAATAATCAGGGTAATTTACAGCCCAAAGAATTAGCCGGAAAATTTAGCCCCGCCCCACAGTCACACCGTTTAAATACACCAACCACTCCGGCAGAATTAGAAGGGTATGTAAATAGCAAATTATTGCAGATCCGTTTAAGCGCGATTAGGGGAAGTGTCAGTTTTGTAGGTTCCCCACTGGTAAAAACCGGGACAATTATACTCCTTGAAGGGGTAGGAAAAAGATATAATGGAAATGCTTATGTGACTTCTGTAACCCATTCTATTAACAAGGGTTTATGGAAAACAACCGCAAAATTCGGCCTGGATAATAAACCAATCAGTAAAAAGCAAGATTTTTCAGCACAGCCAGCCAATGGCAGGGTGCCAGTAGCTTACGGACTGAGAACTGCAAGAGTAGTCAGATTAGCACAGGATACAAAAGAGCCGGGTTCTTTATACAAAGTTCTGGTTGCTTTACCAGCTGAACAGGATAAAGAAAATGAAGTTTGGGCAAGAATGGCCAATTTTTATGCAACCTCGGGATCGGGATTAGAATTTCTGCCTGAAATTGGCGATGAAGTGGCGGTTGGTTTTGTAGATAGTGATCCCAATTTCCCAGTTATACTGGGTTCACTTTTTGGTCATAAAAACGTTGCTCCTAACCCTGCACCTGATGAAAATAATTATATCAAAAGAATCACAACTAAAAGTAAGCTTAAAATATCTTTTGACGATCAGTATAAAGTAATACAGATTGAAACTCCTGGTGAAAACAAAATTACCATCAGCGAAAAGGATGATAAACATACGATTGAACTCAAAGATAAAAACAATAACCTGATCAGTATGACTGCAGATGGCATCAAACTGACCAGTGATAAAGACATTGTACTGGATGCTAAAGGCAGCCTGAAACTTTCGGCTGGCGGCAAGATAACGATTTCTTCAAGTGGCGGAGATGTAGCCGTTTCGGGGCAGAGTATCAAAAATACAGCTTTGGGAGAATTTGCTGCAAAAGGTGGTACTGCCGAAGTCTCTGCCTCGGGCCCCACTACCATTAAAGGTGCAATGGTCATGATTAACTAACAGAAATTAAATGAAATGATATGGGATTAATGGCCGCAAGAATTACTGATATGCATACTTGTCCTATGCTCACCCCTGGCCTTCCTCCTATACCTCATGTAGGCGGCCCGGTTATTGGCCCTGGCGCCCCTACTGTAATTATAGGAAAAATGATAGCTGCCGTGGTGGGCGATATGGCAGTATGTGTCGGACCGCCAGACTCTATTATTAAAGGATCGTCAACAGTTTTACTCTGCGGCAAACCTGCAGCGCGTATGGGAGATACCACAGCTCATGGAGGAACGATTGCTATAGGATGCCCGACCGTACTTATAGGAGGATAAAATGGAACAGGAAGAAAGAACATTTTTAGGACGGGGCTGGAGTTTTCCGCCTGCGTTTGACCGGATAAATAATAAAAACCGGATGTCTTCGGGGGTTAAAGATATTGAACAGAGTATACATATTATACTGGGCACTACCCCTGGTGAAAGGATCATGCAGCCTGAATTTGGCTGTAATCTCAAAAAAATGGTTTTCGAGCAGCTGAGTTCGAACCTGATTACTGAATTAAATCAGATGATCGGACAGGCTTTATTAAATTTTGAACCCAGAATCAGATTTCATCAGGCGGAGATTTCACAGGAAGCCAATTTAGAGGGTTTAGTTTACATGCATATAGAATATACTGTGATCACCACGAATACCAGGCACAATATTGTTTATCCCTTTTATCTGGCAGAAGGTACTAACGTTTCTATTTAAGCTTATGGCAACAGAACTAAAGCCCGAAATTAAAGATGGCATGAGCCAGTCGGAACGCTACCTGGCTTCTTTGGATACCTCCTATTTTGGTATAGATGAGAAAGACGCACCCGATTTGTTCAAATTACTTTATGAGCTTTGCGGCCAGTTCAATTACTACGATGAAACGAATCATATTCAGGGAGACTGGCAAGACTTCCTGAGTTCAGATATTGATATACTTATAGAATTGCTGGCCAGTGTAGAGAGCAGGACTTCGACCGACCAGTATAAAAAATTAACCCATGCGCTTAAACTGGCAGAAAACCAACAGGATCTGACTATCTGCTTAAGAAATATTTTTCTTTTTATCCAGGGTTTTGCAATTCTCCAGATGGAGTTTCATAAAAGACTGGAAACGGCCAATAACCTGGGCCGTACCAATCATTTTGACCTCACTAAAGAAACGTTCGCCCACCATTTGCAGCGGCTTTATGATTATAATCTGAATGCGATAGAACTGCTTGGTGAAGCGGTTAGAATTCACTTTGAGGAGCAATCATTCAGCTATATATTTGAAAGGAATTTTGAAGTTATTGATGAACCTTTCCATAAAAACGGGTCTGTCCGCGAAAAGGTAATCCTGTCTGTTCCCTATTTTGACAATCTTGTTGCTGATTTAGAAGCGAAATTTAACAAACTTTCCAATACTGCAAGACAGTATATAAAAACTCAAATAGTTGATGGTGATGTCTTTGACCCGCACACTGCTTTATTGCTCTCCTTTTTAAAACTTTATACTTATCTGCAGCAGCCAGTTAACCATTTACTGCAAAAACATCTGGATTATTTCTATCATGATATTATCGGTATCAAAAATAAAGAAGAGCAGCTGGACAAGATGCACCTTATTGTTGGGCCAATACCTTTGAGCACGCCTTTTGTGTTAAATAAGGGTGAACAACTGATTGCTGAAGTTGAAGGGTACCAGGAGAAGCTCATTTATGCTTTAGCCAATGATACAGAAATCAGTGCAACACAGGTCAGGGAACTAAAAACAGTTTTTATCAGTAACAAATTACAGTTAAAAGGGAGAACAAGCAGTGCCGGAGATGTCAATGAATTGCAGGTATACCAGGGGAATTATCCTTCTGCTGTTCCCGATACTTTTCAAAAAGACGGAATTTCTTTTCCCTGGCCTTTACTGGGCGAGGATCAAAGTGAATTACCGCTCCAGCAAAAAACAATGGACCAGGCAGATATAGGACTGATGGTTGCCTCTCCGCTTTTATACCAGGTGGATGGGCAAAGGAATTTTAGTGTCAAATTTTTTATCAAGCAGGAATCCTGTCTAAAATTTGATGAACATGTAACCCGGATGTATAAGGCTTTAAACACCAATAAGGAGGTATTAATACTGCAATTGCTGAATCAGAGTTTTGATATCACAATTACGGGGGCCAATGGCTGGTTGCCCATTAAACACTATGCAGTATCTTTTACCCCTGCCAGCACGACCAGCAGCTGCTGCATGGAAATCAAATTCAGGATGAAGAGTACTGAAGAGGCTATTGCTATTTATAATCCGGCTTTGCATGGACAGGATCTTGGTTTGCAATTACCAGCTTTGCGTTTATCACTCAATAATTACTCTTTTCACCACCCTTATACTTTTCTTTCTTATTTTGTAATAGAAAGGGTCAATATCAAAGTGGATGTCAGGGAATCTGAACATTTTAAACTAAGAAACAACCAGTTTGATTTGCATGGAAAAGCGCCATTTCAGCCTTTTGGCGCTCTGCCAGTCAGAGGTTCATACCTGGATATTCATAACAGTAATATCTTTAACAGCTACCTGGTTAATTTCCGTCTTCAGTTTTACTGGTTTGATCTTCCTGCTGATGAGAATGGTTTTGAGGATTATTATCAGGGTTATCCATATCCGTTTACCAATGATTCTTTTAAGATAACACTGAGCAGCAATACCAATTCCAGATTTACCCCCGGAACAGAAGAAAAACAAGAGTTTAATTTATTTGAGCGTCAGAGCCCTCATGGTAAAGCCTTGCTGAAGAACAGGACCACCATTAACAGAATTGATTTAAAGCGGATCAAATTTGAGAATATGCCCGAATTGGATAAGGATGATACAAATGATGACTTTAAACAGGGTACTTTGCGGGTTGAACTGGTACAGCCTGATGATGCTTTTGGAAACCGGCTGTATACCAGGTCATTTATTGAAATAGCTGAACATAATGCCAAAAGGTTCGTCAAAAAGAAGGACGCCCCTAACCCGCCTTATGTGCCCGTGTTGAAGTCGATGTCTATCGATTATACACTGGAACATTCAGAATTAATTTATGGAAGCACACAGGAAAACAGAGATGATCTTGTGCTGTTTCATCTTTACCCTTTTGGATATGAAGAGTTTTATAATGGTAAGAATTTAAAAAACAACTTCTTTGTCCCTCCTCCCAATCATGAAAGCAATCTCTTTCTGGGCTTAAGTGAGCTGACAGAAAACCAGGAACTGTCTCTTTTGTTTCAATTGGCGGAAGCAAACCTGCACCATTCCATGCATGAACCAGAATTAATCAACTGGAGCCATTTAGTTCAAAATAAATGGGTTCCTTTTCCAAATTCGGGCGTACTGATGGATACCACAAATAATTTTATGAATACAGGTGTGGTCACACTCAAAATTCCGGAGGGGGTCGATAAAGGAAATACAATTCTTAATGCAGACCTGTACTGGATAAGGGCATCTTTACCTTGTGCGAGCTCTTTAAAATCCAGGACGATCGCCATATTTTCGCAGGCCGTCATTGCAGTCAGGGAACCCGGACAATCAAATTTTCCTGATTCGGCTTATATCCTGCCCAAAGATGCCGTTAAAGGTTTTCGGGGCAGTTTGCCGGCAGTAAAAAGCCTGATGCAATTTTTCCCTTCTTTTGGCGGCTATCCGAAAGAGTCTGACGGCAAATACAATATCAGGGTGAGTGAAAGATTAAGGCATAAACAACGCTTGTTATCTGTACTGGATATCTGTCAGGCCGTACTGGATGCCTTTCCGCAGATTATGATGGTTAAATGTTATGGTACAACCGACAATGAGGCTGTGATTTTGCCGGGAATAGATATCCATTTGATCGTGATCCCCAAAGAACGGGAAGATGGCAGTTTTATCAGCCAGGAACCCAGGGTTAGTTTATCACTTTTATATGCTATTAAAAAATTCGTTACAGGTTCTGTTTCAGATTTCATCCGTATAGAGGTAGGAAATCCGATCTATGAAAGAGTAATGGTGGTTGCTAAAGTGAAATTTAAAGCTGCCGGAAATACATTGCAGAGTGATGGTTATTATATCAAACAGCTGAACCAGGATATTAACAAATATATTTCTGCCTGGCTTTATGATGCTAAAGCTGATTTTAAAATGGGCTCGAAAATATATATTCTGGAAATTTTAAACCATTTGCAGCATCAGCCCTATATCGAATATATCACGGGTTTTTCACTGGTGCATTTCTTTAAGGTATGGAACCAGAAAGAAGGCCGGTTTGATGCACAGCTTATTGATACTTCGATTGATCTGACAGATAGCCTGCAGGGCTCTGTAGCTGGTGCGATACTGATCCCGGCCGATGATCATCAGCTAAAGGTGATCAGAGAGCATAAACCAGAAGAACCTGTAAAATCCGGAATCGGGGATTTCTCTATCGGGTCAGATTTACTCGTTTTGCAGTCTCCTGAAACCAGTACAGTTGCCGGTAACCCTGTTGTGAAAGAAGAATTATATGATTTTACTATTTACCCTCATTAAATTAAAAAACTATGTTTAAGAGCAAAGTCCATGGCCGTGAAGACCTGAAGAAGTTCTTTCGTAATGGTGGGATCCCTACCGAAAACCATTTTTCGGATCTTATTGATTCGATGCTTAACAGACATGATGATGGCTTTGAGAAAGACAATGAAAATGGACTAATCCTGCATTCGAGTAAGGTTTCCAAAAAGCTGATCACGTTGTTTAAAAGTATAGATGATGTAAATCCATTCTTTTATATTGAAAAGGATGAGCAGGATATTTCGGGCTTAAGGTTTAGCCCTGCCGATGATTTAAGTGATAATCTATCAGAGAAAACGAGCTTCTTTTTCCATGTCAATGGAAGTTTAGGTATAGGCAAACGAAGTCACAAGGATTACAACCTTGACGTCAATGGATTTGCTGCGATGGAAGGCCGTGTGGGTACTTTTTGTAATGGAAAAATCCCCGCAGACGGAAAATGGCATACCATTATTGATGGACTGGATAATTGCCAGGCTTTTGAGGTTATGGCCCGTACCGGCAAAAAAAGATCTGGCAAATTCGCTATTCTTCATGCTTATGCACTCAGTGCATTTGGTGGCTCCAGGAATAAAATCAGAAAAACATCCGCTTATTATGGTTTTTTCTGGAATAAAATCGGTATTCGCTGGAAAAGCAAAAATACGCACGATTATGCGCTTCAACTAAGAACGAATTGTAACTATGGCACTGCCATATTTATTGATTACAAAGTCACCAGGTTATGGGATGATGAAAGCTTTTTAAGCGACGAACATTATTATTAATAAAAGCGATTATAAAAATGGAAATCCAGCCTGATAAAAATAGTGTGATTGAAAAAGATGCGGTGCTGGAGCATGCGCTGGATTTTGATTTTTTAAGAAAAGAAGGTATCGGACTGATTCAGAAATATGCCGGTAAAAACTGGTCTGATTTTAATTTACATGATCCTGGTGTCACCATTTTAGAATATGTCTGTTATGCATTAACTGATGTAGGTTATAGAACTACATTTCCTATTACTGATATCCTGGCGAATGAAAAAGGACAGATTAACCGGGAGCAAAATTTCTTTTTCCCAAAAGAAGAGGTACTTTCTTCTGGTGCGGTTACTGTCAATGATTATAGAAAGCTGCTGATAGATAGTATAGATGAGGTTGATAATGTATGGATAGAGCCTGTTAAATCACAGTTTTCTTCCAGTTATGGTAAAGGGGTTTATAATGTGATTATTAAACCTGTTGCCCACTTTACCGACAGGTTTACAACAGCACCAGAAGCCGCTGGTAATGAGCATTTTGATCAGTTATCTCAAAAGGTGAAAGCCATGCTGATGGCCAATAGGAATATTGGAGATAATTATGAGGGTTTCCAGGTACTTCAACCATTGGATATTTACCTGAGGACAGAAATTGTTATCGAAAAAAATGTCTCTCCAAGCCAGGTCCTGGTAGCCGTATATGATGCATTGGAAAGAACGATTAGTCCGTCAGTTACTTATTATACCGAAGCAGAACTATTGGCAAAGGGATATCCGGTTGAAGCTATTTATAGCGGTCCTTTACTGGATAAAGGTATTCTTCCGGATCATGAACTCCATAAAAGAGTGACCAGTATTGACCCTTTTGACCTGGTCAAAGCCATATCAGGAATCACAGGGGTCATCAGCATTAAAAAATTAGAACTATCTGCTGATGGAAAAAACTATCATAGCGGTATGATGCAATTTGATAGTGGTCATTATCCTGTGATGAAGATGAATGATCTTCATCCTGATGTTACACTTTATCATGATACTTATAATTTATATATCCGCAGAATAGATGTCCTGAAGAATGAGCAAAAGATAAAAAGACAGCTCATCAGTGCCGCAGTACCAAAAAAACAAATTCCTGTTCTCCAGGGAGAATATAAAAGACTGAAGGATTATGTCTCTATCCAAACTTTATTTCCTGCAATTTATGGTATTGGAGAAGAAGGAACGCTTTCTGCAACACCCGACGCTATAGCTAAAAGCCGTCAGCTAAAGGCTTATCTGATGTTGTTTGAACAGCTGATCGCAAATTCGCTGGCACAGTTATCACATCTTAGCGATATTTTTTCTACGGATAATTCTTCAGCTTCTTCTTATTTTTTTCAGCCACTCTATCATGTTCCGGATGCAAAATATATACTGAAAGCATTCACCGATAAAAATGACCCTTTAAATACTGCAGCATGGGAAAATTTCAAAAATGACCCGGATAATGAATTTATCCGCAAAGCCGGGCAGTTTATAGAAACAGATGAGCAATATAAGGATAGAAAAAAAAGAGCATTAGAACATATGTTATCCCGTTTCAACATCGCAGTTCACAAACATCCTGTATTTCTGTATGAGCTTTATTACGATCAGGAGAACCATGTGAACCGCAATGACCTGGAAATCCAATGGAAATCAGCCATACTTAATAATTTGTCTGTTTTCACTACCGATAGAGTCAAAGCAGATAATTATATGCTGTCCGGGGCAAACGGAGGTTTCAAAAGTGGTTTTGGAAAAAAAATGTCCCTGTTACTTCACATCCGGTATCAGGAGACCGGTAGTATTATGGGCAGAATTGTAGCCAAATATAAAGACCAGTTATCATTAAGGGCTTCAGCAAAAGATGAGCATGAGCCAGAAAAGGAAACTATTTTAAGATGCAGGGATGAAGAACTCCGTATCCTGTCAAATCCGGATGAACTGAATATAGACCCGGCAGACCATACTGCACTAACCGCTGGTTTAACCTTCAGGAGGCAATCTGAAAAACTTTTTAAATCGGCAATGGTACTTGATAATTATAGAATTGTCCCCTATCCGTCTGTAAATAGTGAAACCACGGTTATCGTATTTAAACAAATGGCTAAACACGAAGATGAGCAAGAGGATAAGTGGACTATGGTCAGTAAACATCAGAATGATTATGAGGCCTTGACTGCATTAAAGAAAAATGTCAGTTTCTTTAAAGAACTCAATATGGAAAGCGAAGGTTTTTATATGGTGGAGCACCTGTTGTTAAAACCAGCCTTCGACGCGCAACAATATGGGTTTACTTTCTCCGGAGAATCCGGGAATATATTGATTGAACAGCCTGACTGGTATTCTTTCTCCAAAAGAGAAGCAGTCATTACAGGTTTATTAGCCCTGGCTCAAGCCTACGACGATAAAACTGGTTATGCAGCTACAGTAGAAAAATTGAAAGAATTCTGTGTTTTTAAAAAGCCTTTATCTGCAGGGAGCGATCAGCAGGATGATGAACTGCATCCTGATCGGCAGGCTTTAGAATATCTGATGTATAACCTGAAACAGTTTGATTTACACAATAATAAATTTTTCCCTTCTTTTAACTATATAGTCAGACAAACGGATGGGCAGAAAATAGCAGAGGACTTTTATAATTTCAGAATGACTGTTGTTTTTCCTTCATGGCCTGCCAGATTCCAGGACGATAGTTTTGAGAAATTGGCCAGACAGCTTTTTCTGGAAGAATGTCCTGCGCATATTAAAGTCTCGTTCTGCTGGTTATCACTTTCACAAATGACGATATTTGATAAATTATATTTTGACTGGCGGGATCATTTAAGGGCAAATCCGGCTGCTGAAACTACACATCGGGCAGCTACAGAACTCAGCAGGTTTCTCATGGCCTCTGAGCTTAAAAAGACTGCGGAGGACAATTCATGAGCAGTCAGTATTACACAATCCGGCAACTCAGGTTTGATGTTGATTTCTTTTCTAAAGAAATGGCTTATGAACTTCAAAATAGATTAAGCCGGTTATATCATCAGCAGGTTCAGCAAACCCTGGGGAATTTTTTCTCCGCGAATATTCCCGAAAATGCATTGATCAGAAAAGACAGCCTCGTTGTTGATCTGGGCAGTATCTCTTATGAAAGATTGGAAAATGAATTGCCGGAAAGACTGGAAAAAGCTTTGGAAGAACTTTTTGCTCCTCTGCTGTCTTCAAAAGACGTTTTACACTGGAACAGCCAGGATTTTGAAAATCTGCCTGCTGAAAAAGGATATCAGTTTATACTGGAGTTTTATCTGCTCAATGGTACTTTACCCTGGCAAGCTGCAGTACAGCATGGGTTAACCTGGAAGGTTACGCTTCATCAGCTTTATGCGAATGACCGGGAGAACCTGCGCAATTTACTGTTGCGTTTGGGCCGGCAGACGGAAGTGAGAAAAAGACTTGCTTTTCAAACCTCAGTACAGGATATAGAAAAAATAGTGAATACGATTATACCAGTTGAGGCCCCTGTTATTCTTTCGTACAAAAAGAATATTGAAAGAACTCAGTATCAGAAGCAATTTGTAAAGGCCGATACAGAAGATTTTGAACATGCAGTTTCCTTTTTCATTTTAACTTATTTGTTAGCAGAGCCCGGGAGTTTATTCAGCCAAAAAATGTTTATCAAAAGCATTTTGAATCAAATGGCAGGCCATTTCAATGTTTCTTATTTTGCCTTACTGGATATTTTACATGACGCGCTGCCTGTATCCGGTTATGCGGCAACTACTGAGCATACTTTGTTTGAAATTATTAAGGAGCTCCAGCTTGAAGGTCACGCGCCTGCTGAACTGAATACTACTGCACAGACAACTGATGCAGTTATGAACTTAGATGAACTGCTGGAGTTATTGCAATATTATCTGAATGAAGGTTCGTTGCCTGTCTGGTCGGCCTTTTTTAATAGCAATCAAAAAGAACTGAGTCTATATTTTAAAGAAGCAATCGTCAAAGTGCCGGTAGCACTTAGAAAAATAATCTTTGCTTTAACACCTACCGATGCTGTGGTCAAAAGAATCACTGAGCTTTTACCAATCAGTGAATTAACAGGTCTGATCAGGTTTTTATGGCCCGGTCAGACTGGTTTTATGGAAGAATATTTACATCTGCTAATCCTTGTCCATACTAAGGGTTTGCTGAAAACTGTTAACGGAGACACATTCGGCTTCATCCTGCAAAAGATAATTGCCCGGTATATTTTCAATACTGAAAACAGGCAGTCCGGAAATTCAGATTTCATTGAGTTTAGCTTACCATTTCTTTCCGGATACTGTAATACAGCAATCCCGGTAATCCTGAATTTCCTGTTGCCAGAAGCTGATACGCCAGGTTTAACTGATCATGTACAGCGCTTTCAAAGTTTATTAGAATTTCCGTTTACGGGATTTAAGGATGAGAGAATTATACCTGCCGGAGCGGTACAGACTGAGGGTTCAAAATCAATAAACACTAATAATCAACCTATTAAAATAGCAAACATCCTTCATTACTTTATGCAATATGGCACAGTCCCCTGGTGGGGTAAAGCATATAGCCAGCATTCGCCAGAAAAATTATTAAGCATGCTTTTTGCCTTATCTGTTAGTGAAACATTGATTGTACTGGAGCAGGCCGGAAAACAACCTGCGTCAAGAAAACGCTTTTTATGGCAGTTCACCGATGAGCTGACTTATCAGATTTTTAGTTATTTGCCAGATTGGAATTTCGTGACAGTTGCAACTGAGCTTATGATTGAACTCATTGAAGGTATAGCTGCTTTTTCTCAAATTACGCAATCAGCATTCAAACAAATCATCATGGAAGCTGTCTGGTTAAGCTATGTGGAGATGAACTATAAGACGTTTAATGAAAATTGTTTCTACCTGAATGTTTTCAAAAACCTCTCGCAATACAGCAAACTGGAACCTGGATCAATTGCCAGGCTATTTAGCGGTGTAATCAGGGGTGCTCAGAAAGAGGTTACCGAATTTCAAAAAATGAGATCTTTTTATTCCTGGTCTAAGCTGAAGAACGCCCCTATTATTGCGGGCACTGATGATACTAAGGATCACAGGGATAGTATACTTTACCAGATAGAACTGACTCTTGGCCTTTTCAATTCTGTAAAACAGGCAGGTCGAATCCCTGTTTTACAACCATGGGTAACGGCTAATCCTTATGAGACACTGGATAGCTTCCTGTTAAAGCAACATGGACCGGACAGTGCTCCGGATCTTAAACAAAAACAGCAGAAAGCTATCTATTTGCTGGAGTACTATTTATCCTGGAACCGCTTACCAGAAGACTCACCGGTATTAAACCATAAAGAACAGGATAACCTGCTGACAGAGTTATTACTGCTTTTATACCTGGAGAACCGGGAAGCATTAATGCGCATACTCAAAAGTGATAAGCATTCGGTTAATGCCCGTATGAAGGTACATCAGCTATTTTTACCTGATCATAAAGGTGGTGATCATAAACAGCTAAGCCTGTTACTGGATGATTTTATAGAGAAAGATGCACTGCAATATGTAAGGGAAATTACAGGAAGCGGAAGTGTTACGGGAAACCCGGAGTTAAAACCTGCACTGGACCGTCTGCTGGAAAAGGCAAGAGCCGGAAACACCGAAGAACAACTGAAGCAACTCTTAAAATCATCATCTCTAACTAAGTATGTAGCCTTGCACTATGGAGATGAAACTATGGAATGGCTGATAGAGAAACGTTCAGGTAGCGACCTTGTTTTTAAACAGCAGACAGCGTTGGTGAGGAAGCTGATTTTGAGTATTGCCACCAGTACACATGACTACCAAAAACTCAAAGTCCTGTTAAACGAGGCCGCACTTTTTTATCTGTCAGGTTTAGTGCAGGCCAAAAATATAAGCAGTTATATCAGCTTCACTTTTCGTTATTTAGCAGGATCATTTTATATTGCTTCCTCTGCCGGTTTCTTCCATATTTTACTTGATCAGATACAAACTACCACGAGCCTCACCCCTGCTTATAAGGAAGTTATTGTACCTGTGAAGAATGAATTGGAGCATCAGTTAAAATTGCAGGAGCGGGAATTATTTTTAAAAAGAAAAATGGAAGAAGAACGCAAAGTAATGGATATAGCCAAAAGGTCTGCCGAACAAAAGATGCGCGATGAATCCTTAAAACAGGAAACAGAAAAGAAAATAACAAGTGTATTAAAAAAAGGAGATAAATTATATGTTGGCAATGCAGGGCTTGTCCTGTTACACCCTTTTTTAAGCACTTATTTTACCCGCCTTAATTTAATGGAGAAGGGAAAATTCATTAACCTTGAAGCCAGGGCAAGAGCAGTACATTTGCTGCAATACCTGGCCTGTAAAACAACAGAAAACCCGGAGCATGAACTGGTGCTGAATAAGATTTTATGTAATTATCCGATCCAGGAACCTTTACCTCTGGAGGTTTTAATTTCTGAACAGGAGATCAGTTTATCTGCTGAACTTTTGCAGGTAGCAATTGAACGGGCGGGTAAATTATCATCCTCATCGGCAGACGGCTTTAGGGTATCATTTTTACAAAGAGACGGTGCCTTAACAGAAACCGCAGAAGAATGGACGCTTAGAGTAGATCAAAGAGGTTATGACCTTATTTTACAAACCTTACCCTGGGCTTTTGGCATGATTAAATTTCAATGGATGGATAAACCAATAATTGTAGAATGGATTTAACGCTGATGCAACAGAACGCTTTAAGCCTGAAAGCTGAAATGGATTGGCTGGCCAGAGTTATAGAAACACGGATGGATCTTTACTGGGGCCGCCCATGCACCTATCAACAGGTGACAGAAGTCAGCCCCCCGCTGCTGAAAACAGAAGATTCTGTCTATGCACAGATCGTAAATTATTACAGGTTTAATTTTGAAGAGCGAATAGTTCTTTTACTGGCACTGGCCCCGCATCTGCTCCCTCATTTACTGGATGTTTTTTTTGTTAAAAATAGTGGTTATGATCGTGTGTTCACGGAATTTGGCGGTATAACAGGTCAAAATTTCAATGGCTTTTTACCAACGGGAGAAACAGCGGCCTTTATACTGGCAGCCAATAACCTGGAGGAACGCTTTGCTGTGATCCGGTTATTCAACGAAACCCATGCGTTTCGAAAACACAATATCCTGAAACTGGTAGCGATACATACGGATGAGCCATTTTTAAGCCGTGGCCTTCAAATTACTCCCGAATATCTAAGCTATTTTACTATTGGTACTGCACATCAGCCGGATTTTGGACCGGGCTTTCCGGCTAAACGCATTTCTACAAACCTGGAATGGGATGATCTGGTGCTTAGTGACCATGTAAAAAGAGAGGTAGAAGAAATTCAGGACTGGGTTGTTTATGGTGACACCCTGTTAAACGACTGGGGGATGAAACGTACCATAAAACCCGGATACAGAGCATTGTTTTATGGTCCGCCTGGTACTGGTAAAACACTAACGGCAAGTTTACTTGGAAAAACGACCGGACTGGAAGTTTATAGAATTGATCTTTCTATGGTCGTCTCTAAGTTTATAGGAGAAACGGAGAAAAATCTGGCCAGTGTTTTTGATCAGGCCGAAAATAAGAACTGGATTTTATTTTTTGATGAGGCTGATGCCTTGTTTGGTAAACGTACACAAACTAATAGTTCGAATGACAGACATGCCAACCAGGAAGTTTCTTATTTACTGCAAAGGATTGAAGATTTTCCTGGAGTTATTATCCTGGCGACCAATCTTAAAGCCAATATTGACGATGCATTTAGCAGAAGGTTTCAGGCCATGATTTATTTTGCACAGCCAGATGCAGAACAACGCTTAAAACTATGGCAAATGGCTTTATCTGATAAAGCCATTCTGGAAGATAAAATGGATCTGAAGGACATTGCCGGAAAATATGAACTTACCGGGGGGACTATCATCAATATTGTGCGTTATGCGGCACTAAGAGCGATAAAAAGAGGTGATAATATACTATTAAACAAGGATATAATAGAAAGCATAAGACGTGAGCTGGCTAAGGATGGTAAGATTATCTAATGATTTTCTTTGGCCATCATCAAAATAATCTTGTATTCTTCAGGCTCAATTTTCAATTGACCGGTAAAAGGATGGTCTAAAAGAATGATAATATAAATGACCAGTCCGATAAAAGCACCCAGCAAACCGTTCACCGTTAAATGAAGCCTCAGACTTTCTACATCCAGCATTACTGCAAGAATGAGTATGATTAAGGCACCCAGCAAAATAGGTATCCATATTTCTGTGGGTATGCATGAAGAAGCGTCCAGGTCCCGGAGACTTCTGTACATGCTGAGTTCATTTAACTGACGGAACATTTGTCCGGAATATAAATCTCCAAGTTTAAGTTTGCCCATAATTGCAAATACCTGATTGAAAGCGTCCCTATGATGTTTATCCATAGCTTTCATGGCTTCCATACGCGGAAATTCAAGATCTGTAACTGAACGGACATAAGCCAGGTAAGCAGTTTTAAGCGGGGCAATTTTCTCCTGATCAGGAAAAAAATTGATATCTCTGTAAAGCGCAATGGCCGCACTGCCTTCACGGCTTACATCACTTTGTGCACTATTCAGGGAATCCCAAACCAAAAACACGACAAAGCCAAGCAGTAATCCATAAAAACCGCTAACTATGGCAAAAATATAACCTACCGCTTCGTTATGGGAACGCCTGGGAGAAAGCCGTATTTTTTTTCTGAAATAATAAGTAAAAACGACTCCCCCTGAAGTGAAAATCAATACAATTAACAGTAATAGAACGAAGGAAGGCATTTGCAGCATCCAATACATAAAATTCATAAGGTCAGTTATAAGGACCCTCAAATTAATAAGAGAATGTTAGTGTTTTATACGCGGAAATACGTGATCAGATAACCACGTAAATTTACCTGAATTTATTCTAGTTAGGAATACATATTTTTCTATATTTACGAAAATTAACCTTACCTCATATGTTTAAATTAGAAAAATATCGTATCCCTCTGGAACGTGCAGTAGCCTACACCGCAAAATGGAGAGAAATCCAAAGTTTAAATCCAAAAGATCCAGGAACCAAGGTCAGGGCATTTAACATCGATATTGCCGAGTTACAGGAAATCATTCATGAAATCGGGGTGGAAAAAATTCGTCTTTACATTGGTATCAATGATAAAAACAAAGAGACACTTGTTTTAGTAGGCGTAAACAAGGATAACGAAGATATGATCAGTGTACCAGGCGAAGATGAGAATACTGAGGAATCAGGAATATTTGATTTTACTCATCCCTGCCCGGATACTTGTGCAGATGGACTTTCTCCATTAAACGCAGATTAATCTCTTCCTGATTAATCTATGAGCCTGCAAAGTCTGATCTTTAACACTGCTCCTTTTGCCCTGATTCCGCCGGCAATCATGGCAGTAGTTTTATTGCGCAATAGTAATATTACGTTCAGAATATTGAGTATTCATATTCTGATCAGTTCAGTTACCGAGTTTAGTGCCACACTGCTCTGGTCATTGAAAATTAATAATATTTTCTTGCTGCATATCTATACACTGGAAGAGTTTGCTTTGTTAAGCTGGTTCTATGCAACAATCATTACAGGCAGTTCCTGGAAGATTTTCTTCCGGGGCTGCCTGATTACATTCACAATTTTAACGCTTCTGAATTCTTTATTTCTGCAGCCAATAACCGTTAACAATACCTATGCAAGGGGATTGGAAAGTTTATTGTGCATGATTTACGCTATTATTTGTTTTCATAAACTGATCAATAACACTCCTGCCATATCAAAACCCTATCATAATAGTTTATTGTTAATTAATTCGGGTGTACTGATCTACTTTACAAGCTCTTGTTTACTTTTTACCTTAAGTAATTATTTACGAAAACCTGAATTTACGGATGCGCGTATGATGTTGTGGACATGTCATGCATTTTTTAGCACGGTTTACTACTTGCTGTTATTTTTTGGATTATGGACAATTTGGAAATC
The DNA here is from genome assembly GCF_014200605.1 of Pedobacter cryoconitis. GTDB lineage: Bacteria > Bacteroidota > Bacteroidia > Sphingobacteriales > Sphingobacteriaceae > Pedobacter > Pedobacter cryoconitis_B. The sequence continues at coordinate 101,351 of NZ_JACHCE010000004.1, forward strand.
GAAGTCATACACTTCTTATTCACCGGTACAATAGCGTTATTAATTCTCTCTATAGGCTTTATAACTATTTATATCAAGTGGTTACGGAAATTAACAAAAGAGCAAAGAAAGCTGGTTGAACTAGAGAGGATACATAAGCAGCAAGTGCTGGAAAATATCATAGAGTCTGTTGAAATAGAGCGAACGAGGATTGCGAGGGATTTACATGATCAGATAGGGAATACTTTTTCTTTGCTTTCTTTAATTCTGCAGCAATCTGAGGATGAAAAAGTAAAGGAGGCTTTGTTACTGGTAGAAAATGGGTTAAACAATACACGTGAACTGGTTTATCAGATCATGCCCCCGGAACTGAAATTATTCGGGCTGGAATATGCACTGGAAGAAATTTGTATCCGGGTCAATAAAAGTAATACCCTGGTAGCAGAATGGCCGGTTAAATGTGACCTTAAGCACTATAGCTTAAGGATTCAGCTTTCGCTGTACCGGATAGTACAGGAACTGATCAGCAATACGATTAAACACTCTAATGCAGACAGGCTGACTTTGATCTTCTGTGATATGGGTGAAGAAATGCAGATTCTATACCGGGATAATGGTACTGTAAAACATGAGCGTACTGCTGATCAAAGAAAAGGATATGGGTTAAGTAACATTGAAAGCAGGGTGCAATTATTAAACGGAAGCTTTGATTTTAATTTTAAACAAGGCTTTGAATCAAATATTATAATAAAGAGTTTTTATGCAGATTAATATTGGTATTGTCGATGATCAGTTACTTTTTCTTAAAGGTATGGTCTCACTTTTAGAAAGATACAAAGGTTTTAATGTACTCTGGGAAGCGCAAAGCGGAGCAGAAGCAATGGACCGGCTACACGAACAGCCAGAAAAAACAGATATTATACTTTTAGATCTGAATATGCCGGGTACAGATGGGATTGAAGTAATTAAACAGCTGAAGGAAAAATTTCCTGACATCAAGGTCATTATTCTTTCTATACATGACGAAGAGCGTTTTATCATCCGGTTAATTGAATTAGGTGCAAACAGTTATCTTGTCAAAAATGCTTCGCCCGAAGAAGTTGAAAAAACGATCAGGATTACCTCAGAAAAGGGTTTCTATTTCAATGACAGAATTTCTAATATTTTGTTCAGCAATATAAACGGTACCAGAAAAAGAACTGCCTTAGCAACAGATTTCACCAAAAGGGAACAAGAGGTTTTACAGTGTATCTGTGAAGACCTGTCTACTAAGGATATTGCAAAAAAACTTTTCATTAGTGAAAGAACTGTTGAAGGCCACCGCAACAGTTTAATTCTAAAAACCAATGTAAAAAATACTGCGGGTCTGGTTATTTTTGCTGTAAAAAACAACCACGTGGATCTGAATTTTTACCTGAAAAAGTATTGATGTTTTATGCCTGTGACATTAAACAAAACCACAGTTTTTTTTAATGTCACAGGCATAAACAGAATCAATTTTATTGGATATGTAGTTTAGTCTATTAAAATGACAAGTCTTTTTCCGTTAAAGTCTTTATTCCAGACAGCTTCTATGTCTTCTATTTTTTCTTCATGTATTTCCATCGTTAACTTTCCATCGGCGGCAAGCTGAAACATTTCTGGTAAAACTCTGGTGTTAAAATGCCGGATATCATTTTCTGATAAGCTGCCCAGGCCAGAGCCGAGTATTTCAATAGCTGCACTTCTTAAAGTTCCCGATTCCAGCTTGATGGACTCTCCTGCCATTGCCCCTACTGTAACTATTTTTACACTGGTATTGGAACTATCAACACTATGCCCCTGCAGTGATTTTAAAATCAATTCCATAGGATGGCCCCAAAGATAATCAAGTACAATATTTATTGGATGCTGATGATGTATGTCTTGAATGGCTTTTATAATTTCTTCATCTTCCTGCACAAGAGAAATAATCTCCTTTTCTGCTCCAAGACTTTTTAATTTTTGCAAAGCCTCTATATTTCTGCCGGTAACAAAAACTTTAGATGCCCCATAATGTTTAGCGATCTGAACAGCTATCTGGCCCGTAATACCCGTAGCTCCATTAATCAGAACAACATCCCCGGTTTTGATATTTGCCCTGTTTTTTAATGCCATTGCAGCACCCAGGACAGCATTAGGCAATGCTGCGGCCATTGTTAAGTCAATATTTTCGGGTAAGGTTATATAATTGTTTTTGGGGATGATCGCCTGCTCTGCAATCATGCCGGTAATGCCCTGAGCATAAACTTTGGTCCCATCTGCTAAAAGACCAACGCCATCAAAACCTACAACTGCGGGAAAGCTCTTATAGCTTGTATAATGCACACCACTTGCCCTGGATTTGTCAATGTTTTTGACTGCTGTTGCTTTCACATGGATCAAAATCTGATCTTCTCCTGCAGGTACCGGATCTGGAAAATCACCGTAAACAGGGTTAATGCCTAATTGATATAATACTGCTGCTTTCATTTTTATTTGCTGTTTAATGATGGTGTTAATGATATCTATTTGATAAGTGTACTGTATTTGATAAATAAATTTACTTATTTTGCTGCGATTGAAACAATGCTGAGATTTTCCCCTTTATTATTTACTGAACTGGTTATAAGCCTGCTGCTCTTTTTGATAAACCCCGCATCAGGACAAGAACCTGTGGACAAAAACCAGTCCACTATACAGCCCCCAACAGAACCATTGCCCGCAGATAAAAAGGAATCCAATGCCCATGTGGTATTTAGTCTGGATTCCCGCAGCACCATTATTAACAAGACACATGTGAAAATCTACGGGGCATGGACGGGACTGGAATTTGGCAAAAAACATCATAAAATCACATTGGGTTATTACTGGTTAAATTACGGCCTTGCATCGGCAGGAACCGGAAGTAATCAGCATTCTTCTATATTCGATCTGAGTGCATATACTAAAACTGATGTCTTTTTTCTAAGTCTGGGCTATTGGTACCCGTTGGTTCATACTAAAAAATGGGTTCTTTCTTTTCCGCTGGAACTGGGAATCGGAAAAGAATCTGCCTCCTATTTCCGTTCACAGGATAATTTCAGTCAGGGAAAAGCCAACACTCCATTTATACCAGTTCAGGCAGGCTTTTATGCGGAATACCATGCAACTCCCTGGGCCGGGGTTTTTACACAGATCGGCTATCGAAACACTGTTTCCTCTATTGGTTTCCGTGAAAATTTCAGGGGCACTTATTATAGTTATGGAGTTACTATATATCCGGGTGCCATTATCGCACTCTTTAAAAAGAAACATCACGCTCTCCCCTAAAAAGCCCGCTGATTTATCCTTAACTCCAGCTATTTATTCTGCTGGCTGGTTTACGGAAGAAGAATAAAGTTTCGTACTCCCCTGTCCGGAGATATTTACGGCTTCAAAACTATGTTTACACATTTGATATTCATAAGCTGCTATAGCCCGGATAATATCTGTTTGTTGGTTGACAGCACCGGCAAGCTGTTCCGTTAAAACAGCAGCATCATAAAGCGCTGTGTTTGCCCCTAAACCTCCCGCCGGACTCATGGCATGTATTGCATCCCCTAAGGCTGTAATCTGATCTGTAGCCCATCCTGCTTTTGGAAAGGAAGTCCTAACAGGTACTATAGTTAATGTTTCTGTAGCTGAGTGTTCAAAGAGTGCTTTTAAATCCTTATTCCATTTTGTGGTGACACTTTTTATGACTGGCATAAATTCAGTTGTTGAAAATCTGAGATGATGATGATTCCTTAGTCCGAAACGGCTGCGGTTCCCTATAAATGCCCAGTAGATATAATCCTGTACGGGTGATAGGTTTAAAGAACTTTCTGTTTCCTGAAAAGCTCCCTGATTGAAAAGCATGGCATCCGAAATCACAGCCAGCTCTTCGTCAAAAATAACAGTTGTGCCTGTTTGCAGTAAACCGGGCGTTTGTTTTTTTACTGCATCGGTAAAATAGGTCTTTCCATATAAACAAACACTGCCTGTATCCAGCAGATGGTTGTCTGGAAATCTCTGTCTGGTAAGCTTCGAATTGATCCCGTCTGCTGCAACTACAACTTTAGCGCTGTAATTTGTTCCATCAGCAAAATTTAGAGTCACTTTACCATTTTCGTGTTTTTGATAACTCTCAAATTCTTTATTAAAGTGGATGTTCTCTGTCAGCCCCTGCAATAAGATTTCCCGCATCGTAGTCCGGTTTGCTTTAAGGTCTGGCAACGCTGCTTTTTCATCTTTCCAGCTTTCAATCCATTTTTTAAGTGGTTTTAATTGGGGTGTTAAGGTATTGATCTGTATGGAAGGGACACAAGTGTTTTTAAATAACGTAAAGAGTTTTTCCGGAAGACATTTTTTTAAGGCATCCTGACCTGTCTGATCAATCCTGATACGGTATCCCTGGCTTCTGCTGGCAGCGGAAATATCTTTTTCGAATATATGAAAAGGAATACCTCTTTTTTTTAATCCCTGCGCAAGGCATAAGCCTCCCAGTCCTGCTCCTATAATTGCAACTTCTGGTTGGTCTTCATTTATATTCATAGCTATTTTTCTAATGCTACAAATGTCCCCTATAAAATATAAAACTATGGGTTGCCATCCGTGGGAAGTATTGGACGATTCAGGGGAACTGAATCAAAAAAAGGTAATCCGGAGTCTATTTCCAGATTACCCTTTTTATTAATATTCAGGTTAAATTGTCTTAAAACAGATATTTAGTACTTAAGAAATTAGAGCTGTTGCTATCAACGATTTCGTTGATTAATAACTTATTGCTATCATTTAGTTTCGTTGCAACAAGAGAACGGATGGAAAAGGACCTGAGTGCATCTACAACTGACAAGGTGCCTTCGGCACTGTCTTTCCGGCCGGTAAAAGGAAATGCATCAGGGCCACGCTGACACTGACAATTAATATTTACGCGGCTAACCTGATTGATGAGCGGGTCAATTAGTGCAGCTACTTCGACATGGTCCTCGCTAAAAATACTGACTTGCTGGCCATGTGTTGATTCGATCAGATATTCTATGGTTTCTTCCAGATCATCAAAAGGCACTACAGGAATAACAGGCCCGAATTGTTCTTCTGTATAGAGTTTCATGTCTTTGTTTACAGGGTAAACAATTGCAGGATATACAAAAGATTCATTAGTGGCACCGCCATGTTCATTGATTACCGCAGCACCATGAGCTATCGCATCATCAATACATTCTTTAAGATAAGCTGGCTTATGTGCTTCTGGTAAAGGGGTTAACGAAACACCATCTACCCAGGGCATGCCGAATTTCAATTTGGCAACTGCTGCTGATAGAAGTTTTAGAAATTCATCGGCAAGGGAACGGTGAATAAAAATAATTTTAAGGGCTGTACAACGCTGTCCATTAAAGGATAAAGAACCTAATACTGTTTCCTGAACGGCTAAAGCCAGATCTGCTTTAGCAGTAATGATGGCAGCATTTTTTGCATCTAACCCTAAAATTGCACGTAGCCTGTTAACCTTGGGGTGCAGTTTCTTTAATTCATTAGCGACCTTGCTGGAACCAATTAAGGTTAAGACATTGATCTTTCCCGATTTCATGAGCCCTGGAATGATCACATTTCCTCTTCCATAAATGGTATTGACTACTCCTTTTGGAAAAGAGTCCCTGAAAGCTTCCAGTAAAGGGTAATGTAAAAGGGTACCATGTTTAGGTGGTTTAAACAATAAGGTGTTCCCCATAATCAGGGCAGGAATTAAAGTAGTAAAAGTCTCATTTAAAGGGTAATTAAATGGGCCCATACAAAGTACTACTCCAAGTGGAGAGCGTCTTACCTGTGCAACTATCCCCTGCTCTATCGTGAATCTTGAGGACTGGCGGTCGAGATCTTTAAGGGCATCAATTGTAGCATGGATGTATTCTACCGTTCTATCAAATTCTTTGACAGAATCTGCATAGGATTTACCTATTTCCCACATCAGCAGTTTAACAACTGCTGCTTTTTTCTCAATAATTCTGCCCGTAAATTTCTCTACATGTGTAATCCTGTCAGCTACGCTCATGGTAGGCCATTCTCCACGGCCATTGTCATAAGCAGCAACAGCTGCGTCAAGGGCTTCCATGGCTTCTTTCTCATTGCATAAGGGATAGGTACCAATTACTTTACGATGCAAACCACCGGAAGTTTTAATACATACCGGGGAAACTACCGTGTGGACTTCTCCAGCCCAGGGGTGCATCACCCCATTACTTAAATACTCGCGCTGATGCAGCTCATTCTCTAATCTGAATGCTTCAGGGATATCATGCTCTTCAACAAAAATGGAATTAAGCTGTTCTTGAAAATTCATTCGTTAAAATTTATGTCTGTTAAATTTATCACGTACAAATTAGTAAATAGTTTATATTAAAATACTAAAATTCTAAGCTCAATGTGATGATTTCATTTTACGTGAACTTAATAAAAGTCCAGAAAGAATAAGTAGCCCGCCAATAATCTGCATGAGGCTGATCCGCTCCTGTAAAAACAATACAGCGATCAAAACACCTGTTAGAATATCCAGATTTAGAAAGTTCCCAACCATTGCTGCCGGTAACTGCTCAATTGCCTTATTGTATAAAAGGAAACAAAGTGCAGATGATATGGCCCCCAGATAAACTAAAGCGAGCCATCCCTGAATATCGATGTGTATTGGCCCGTTAAGATTGATAAACTCATAGATAGCTAATGGTAATAATAAAATTGTCCCTATACAACCGCTCCAGAAAGTAATGACGAGCGGCTGCAGATGACTGAGTTTACGGGAAACTAAAGTATAGGTTGCCCAGGAGAATACGGAGATCAGCATGAACAGATTACCTGTCAGACTACTTTTTTCGGCAGGATCATTTGTGGCAATAAAACCAACCAGAATTACGCCGGTAAAGGATAAAAGAATTCCGGCTACCTGCAAAACCGCTAACCGTTCTTTAAGGAAGAAAACACCTGCTAATGCAATACAGATTGGAATAAAACCCTGAATGAGCGCACCGCTTGAAGCAGAGGTATATAGCAGTGAATAATTGAAGAAGACATAATAAAATGAAATCCCTGTTATCCCCATTAAGAGTAACCACCACCAGTCACCAGGTTTAAATTTCTGAGCTGCTGCTGAACGTTTATTGCTGGCCAGATAAACTGGAAAAAGGCAAAGTAAAGCAATCGTAAAGCGAATAAATGAAAAACAGCCTGGTGGCAATATATCTACTACAGACTTTGTAACCGAATAGGAACTTCCCCATACAAGCATGATAAAAATCAGCCACAATATGGCCCGGACCCGGTTTCCTCTCATTAATTTGTAACAGGATTGCGCTGACGATTGTTTAGATAATCTTGAATTTCTTTTTTGGATAGTTAAATAGTATCGATTAAGCCCTACTCCTGAGCATAAGGTTAGTTATTTATAACTCTAAGTATAGTGACACTGATAAATCTCCTGGAAATGGCCATCAATATCTTTGATGAGCCCCGATTTACCAACTTTTAGTTGAGTAGGATTTGTGTTTCCTGAATTTTTATAAGAGAAAATTCCAGAACCCAGGTTTTGATAAACCTGCTCAATTGCATGGAAACTGAGTTCCGGAAACTTTATACTTACAACTTTAAATTTATAATCTTTTCCAATTACCATTGTTTTTAGCGGAAGGGATTTTGTAAAGGGAGTAATTGATAGATCAACGCCTTCACAACCATCCAGTTCGGGCATCTCAATTCCATATTCATTAACCCATTTCCCATCCCCTGCATAGTTAATCTGTAAATGTTTATGTGGATAATCAGCTAAGTGAATATCTAGTTTAGTAATCGTCCAGTCCTGTTCAAGGATAGTTTTATACCGGATATTGCCAGCTCTGCACATAACCATGCCTCCGGCAACAATACCATAACTATTATGTTCAAGGGTAAAGACTTCTAAGGTATCTTTCCCTTTCCAAATGATAGATTGATTATAATTATCTGTGGGGATAGCCATAACAACAGTTTTAATTTGAGAGTAAAAAAATTCTGCATCTGACTAAAAGAAAGAAATTTTGAGCGATAGTATTAAATTTAAAAAAAAATATTTACTTATTCAAAAAACATATTTAGAATTTTGCTGCTACCTGCCAAATTTTCTTGAACCGGCAACACAAAGAATTACGCCAGCTGTGATTCCTGCCATCCCGGTACTCACCTGCTCATGAAGAAAAGTAGCAGCCAGAATTAACCCGAAAAATGGCTGTAATAATTGTAACTGTCCAACCGCTGCAATACCTCCCTGAGCTAAGCCCCGATACCAGAATATAAAACCAATCAGCATGCTGAATATCGAAACATAGCCTAAACCAATCCAGGCCGGTATGCTGATTGCTGTGAATGAAGCAGGAAGCTTGAAAAACATAATGATTGCCATAAATGGCAATGACAAAACTAATGCCCATGAAATCACTTGCCATCCTCCCAGCGTTTTAGAAAGCTTTGCACCTTCGGCATAACCAAGTCCACACAAAATAGTGGCTGCCAGCATCAGGATATCACCAATTGGTGATGCAGAAAGACCTTGTGAGATTGCAAAACCTATGACAAGCAGGCTTCCAATGACTGAGAAAAACCAAAATGCACCATTAGGCCGTTCTCCCCCGCGCATTACACCAAAGATAGCTGTTGTAAGTGGCAGCATACCAAGGAATACAATAGAATGCGCTGAAGTTATATACTGCAAAGCCAGAGCCGATAGCAAAGGAAACCCAACTACAACACCCGCAGACACGATGATTAACGAAGAAAGATCTTGTTTTGTGGGGCGCTTTTCTTTAAAAACCAATAGCAGGCACAACGCAAGCAGACCTGCAATGCTTGCCCTTGTACCTGTTACAAAAACTGCTGGAAACTCAATGACAGCCAATCTTGTTGCAGGTAGTGAACCGCTGAATATCAGTACACCGATGAATCCGTTTATCCAGCCACTACGACTATTCTCTGTTAATTTATTAACTATTGTTTTACTACTCATCAGATTAATTATTTCTTGTACAAAAATAAAAGGGAAAAAGCAGCAAACACAGTCTCAGTTTTCCGTATTTAAATGGACACAGTTATATTTGTAATATGAGTAAGGATTTTCTGTATAATGAGATCGCAATCGGGATTGCCAGCCAGATTAGAAGTGGGGTTCTGAAACCTGGGGACAAGTTACCTTCGGTAAGAATGCTGTGTAAGGAATATAGTATTAGTATGAATACAGCAAAAAGAGTATTTCTGGAACTGGAAGCCCAATCGCTGATTGATGCAAAACCCCAGTCTGGTTATTTTGTTGGCCGCTCGGCTTACAGGAAACTTCCAATCCCCGAAATAAGCCGTCCGTCAGCTCTTGCAAGCGATAATGAACCGGATGAATTAATCAGTAAGGTCTATGCTGATATGGGAAATGAGACACTCACACTTTTTTCTATTTGCGCGCCATCCGGAGAGTTGCTGCCTTTGGCGAAACTTAAAAAAGAACTCCTCCAGGCAACAAGAGTGCTTAAAGAAGGCGGCACAGCTTATGAGCCACTGCAAGGTAATGTCAAACTAAGAAGAATGATTGCCATCCGCTCTTTAAGCTGGGGAGGGAATTTGAATGAGAATGATCTGATCACTACCAATGGTGCAATTAATGCAGTCGCGCTATGTTTAATGGCACTGGGAAAACCTGGAGACACGATTGCTATGGAAAGCCCTTGTTATCAGGGTACGCTGCAACTGGCAATAAGTCTTGGATTTAAAGTACTTGAACTCCCCACGCACCCGGATACGGGTTTAGAAATAGAAGCTTTAAAGAAAGCCATTCCAAAGATTAACCTTTGCCTGCTGGTACCCAACTTCAATACTCCCCTGGGCAGCTGTATGCCTGATACACATAAAAAAGAAATTGTTGCTCTTTTATCAAAGCATAACATCCCGCTGATTGAGGATGATATATATGGCGATTTGTATTTCGGTACACAACGCCCAAAATGCTGTAAATCATTCGATACAGAAGGAAATGTTTTATGGTGCAGTTCAGTTTCCAAAACACTGGCCCCGGGTTATCGTGTTGGTTGGGTTGCTCCGGGAAAATACAAAGAAAAACTGCTCAAATTAAAACTGATCCATTCGATCTCTTCTGCAACGATCATTCAGGAATCAGTTGCCAATTTCCTGAGTACGGGTAAATATGAGAATCACCTGCGTCAGCTTCGACGGACGTTACAGGATAATTATCAGAATTATGTCCATGCCATTACCGAATATTTTCCAAAGGGAACAAAAATCAGCAGACCCCAGGGCGGACTTGCTATCTGGATTGAATTCGGGAAGGAAATGGATACGAAGAAACTCTATGAGCTGGCAATTAAACAACAGATCAGTATTGCACCCGGACGTATATTCACACTTCAGGATCAATTTAAAAATTGTATCAGAATCTGTATTGGCCTCCCCTGGTCGGAAGAAATAAAGTTTAAACTAAAACAACTTGGAAATCTTGCAAAGATCATTTGATTTTTCATAGCATGAATCAAAATGATTTTAGCTAATTTTATTTAGACAGGACAAATTGAACCGCTTGTAACCAGATTAAACTTATGGCAACAGTAGCACTCCGAAGTATTCAGGGCAAATGGGTTATGGCTTGTACGATAATGGCTTCTGCGATGGCCTTTATTGATGCTACTGCACTCAATGTGATCCTGCCTTCTTTACAGCAGCATTTAAAAGCTTCCGGCCCCGACCTTTTCTGGATATTGAACGCTTATTTACTGATGCTGGCATCTCTCATTCTGATTGGTGGCACTTTGGGTGACAGATTAGGCCGCAAAAAGATTTTCATGATTGGGATCTTTATCTTTATACTGGGTTCTGCAGCTTGTGGATTTTCACCGAATGCTGCTTTCCTGATTATTTTCAGGGTGATACAAGGTATTGGTGGCGCATTGATGATACCCGGAAGTTTATCTTTGATTTCTTCTTCTATTGATGAAAAAGAGCGGGGAAAAGCCATTGGAACCTGGTCTGCAGCTACAACCCTGGTTACGATGGGTGGGCCTGCTCTTGGCGGTGCCCTTGCAGACGCCGGTTTGTGGCGCTATATTTTTTTTATTAATGTTCCCATTGGTGTAATTGCGCTCTTCTTTTTAGCTGCAAAAGTGAGAGAAATTAAAGATGAGGATAACAATAAAAAGCTGGATTTTCCAGGTGCATTGTCTATAGCGCTTGGGCTTGCCTTACTTACCTTCGGATTTCTGCGTTTGCCAGCAGTTGGGTTCAATCATATCCAGGGCTATGGTCCGATTACTGCCGGGGTTTTATTGCTGTTAACTTTTATCCTGATAGAACGCAAAAGCAGCCAGCCAATGATGCCGCTGAATTTATTCAGCAATATCATTTTCAGCGGAACAAATCTGCTTACTTTTTTCCTTTATGCAGGACTTGGCGCAGGTATGTTATTTCTCTCCCTGAATATGGTGCAGGTACAGGGTTATACACAACTGGAATCAGGTCTCACCTTTCTTCCATTTACCATTTTTATGGTTGTTAATGCACGTTTTGCAGGTAGCCTTGCCGATCGATACGGGCCAAGGCTATTTTTGATTGCCGGGCCTTTTTTAGCTGGCACCGGTTTACTCCTATTATCTTATATCCGGCAAACTAAAGGGCCTTCGGATTACTGGACTACCTTTTTACCTGGAATTCTTGTTTTTGGTTTTGGCATGTCCCTTACCGTTGCCCCGCTTACCGCAGCAGTAATGGGTTCGGTAAGTGATCATTTCACAGGTACAGCATCAGGCATTAATAATGCTGTATCAAGGATTGCAGGGGTATTTGCAAATGCAGTTTTTGGTTCAATGGCCGTACTCCTGTTTTCAACAGCGTTACAAAATGGGATCAGCGAAATCTCACTGAATCCACAGCAAAAACAAGTTGTAATTGCTCAGGCAGCAAATCTTGGGAATGCCAGGGTCCCGGCGGGATTAAGCCCGGTTCAGGAAAAAGAAGTAGCAGCAGCCTATCATTCCGGATTTATTGATGCTTATGGAAAAATTATGAAAGTTTCTGCTGGTCTTGGTTTTCTAGCCTCATTAATGGCCCTGATATTTATCCGGTCAGAAAAGATAAAAAAGAAAAAAGGCCCTGCATCTGCAGGGCCGGTTTAAGTTAGGCTAATTTCCAGTCAGGTCTTTCAAAGTGACAGGTATATCCGTATGGGTTCTTTTGTAAATAATTTTGATGTTCTTCTTCTGCATCCCAAAATTCAGTTACAGGTACAACTTCGGTTACAATCTGCCCCGGCCATACACCGGAAGCTTCCATTTCTGCAATTAAAGTCCCGGCAGTTTCTCTTTGCGTTTCATCCATAAAAAAGATGGCAGAACGATAAGAAGTACCTCTGTCATTACCTTGTCTGTTTTTTGTTGTAGGATCATGAATCTTGAAAAAATACTCAAGGAGACCACGATATGATAATTGTTCCGGATTAAATACGATTTCTATAGCTTCGGCATGTGTGCCGTGATTCTGGTAAGTTGCGTTGGAAACATCTCCGCCTGTATATCCAACAACTGTGGAAATAACACCTGGATAGTGTCTGATCAGTTCTTCTACTCCCCAAAAACAACCGCCAGCAAGAATGGCTCTTTCAGTATTCATATAATTTTCTTTTAATTTAATAAAGGTACATTACAATTATCTAAATGACAATTCAGATGTCGTTATCTTTGTATAGTGGCAAATTAAAATAGAAGATAGCCCCGTTCCCTAATTCACTTTCTACCCAGATCCTGCCATTGTGACGATCTATAATTTCGGCACTTAAATACAAACCTATTCCAAAACCGGAAACATGGCTCTCGCTTTCTACCCGGTAATACCTGTCGAAAAGCTTATCAATATCTTTGGTGCTAATCCCTATTCCATGATCCTTTACACTAACCTGAACCATTTGATTAATAATACTGCAGTTTACTTCTATATTTTTGGCCATAGGTGCGTACTTAACCGCATTCCCTATTAAGTTAACAATCACATTGCCGATCTTATCATAATCTGCATAAACAGGCGTCTTCCCACAGCTCTCAAAATGAATGACATGGCTTGTATCCATCATTCTGCTTTCTTCTATGACAACACCAATCAAATCAGTTAAAGAGAAATGGCTTAGGTTCAATACAATTTTTCCTGATTCCAGCCTGGAAACATTTAAAAAACCATTGATCATACTTGTCATTTTTTTTACCTGTTTTGCAGCCAGTTCCAATGAGTTATTTACAAAACTATCCTGAAAACCAATGACCTTACGCTGAAGAATCTGAACATGACCGTTTAGGGAAGTTAATGGTGTTTTAAGTTCATGGCTTACCATGGCAATAAAATCGTTTTTACGTTGCTCGTCTTTTTTGAGTATGGAAATATCCATTACGACCCCCGTAAATGAGGAAAACTCACCAGATTTATCTGCTTTTAAATTACCTACGGCCCTAAGCCAACGGGTTTCTTTGTCATGATAGCCTATCACAGGATATGAAATATCATAATCTCCATTAAAGCTAATGGCATTCTCTAATTTTTCAGCTACATATCCGCGATATTCCTCAATAACCTGTCCCAATGCATCTTCTATAGTAATCTCCTGATCTGGATGAAAACCAAATAACTCCCGCAAACGGGCGGAGGTAACAAATGCCCTGCTTTCAGAATGGATATGCCAGGTGCCGAAATTAGCAGCCTCGATGGCTAGTCTCAATGCGATTTCTTTATCTTCAAGCACATCAAAAGTTTGTTTTAAATGTTCATGGGCTAAAGCTAATTCTTCGTTGGAAGCAGTCATTTCTTCATTAATAGCAGCCAGCTCGTCAGAAATTCTACGGTAACGTGCTTCACTATCCGAAAGGTCCTTTACCCTGGCTTCGACTCTTCGCTCCAGATCTTCATTTAAACTAACTAATTCTTCCTGACTTTGAGAAAGTTCTTCATTAACTGCATTCAACTCTTCATTAGATGCGGCAAGCTCTTCGTTGAGTGCCTGTTCACGTGCAAGGGCCTCTTCCCTGTCATAAACCTGCTGCAGGATACTGCGGTTAGCAACCCTGTCAGTCACATCTGTTGCCGTATGAAGTATACAAATGGTCTGACCGGATTCATCTTTTATAGCCCTGTATTCAAAATCGAAATAAAAGGTTCTGATCTGCCCCCCGACTTTAAGTTCAGCAGCAGTTTCTCTGCCCGAAAGTGTAATACCCTCCTTCCAGACCCGTTTGAACATCTTTGCAAAGGGCTGCCCTTTAAGTTCCGGAAGTGCTTCTTCTAAGGTCTTTCCTATTACCAATTGATCTTTATCCCAAATATCCAGCATTGCCTGATTAGCCATTTGGATCACTGCATCTTCACCGATATGAATAGCAGTCGCAATTTTGGTCTGACTTAAAACTGCTATTAACTGATCTTTATTTAAAAAATGGATTTCGCTCATGTATATAAGAGAATTTAATGCTTTTAACTGAATATAACCGAGTTCAGGGATTTTTGTTTAACAGAATTTTGAATTCCAATCTATATATTTCTCTGCATATATGAAAAAATTTATGGACAGAAATAATTAAATAAATTCCTTAAACCATACGGGAATAATTGTGTTGTATAGAGGAAATATAAAATCTAATGAAACAAATCATTTATTTTCTTGCAACTACTATAACTATACTTTCATTTCAAAGTTGTAGCGGTGATAAAGATGCTAAGGATGCAGCAGATAGTGTTAACCAGGTTAAAGAGAGAACGCCAAATGTGATGGCTACCGGTACACTTGAAGTAAATTTATCTGATGCTGAATTTGCGACAAAGGTTGCAGTTGAAGGAATGTCGGAAGTTGAGCTGGGCAAAATAGCACTGCACAGTACAAATAATGTAAAGCTAAAGGATTTTGCCAGAATGATGGTTAAAGATTATAATAAGTCAAATCAGGAATTAGCTTCAATAGCATTAAAGAAAAACATATCACTTCCTCTGATTCTTGATCATGAAAATCAGAAAAAATCTCATGAACTTAATGAAATAGCTGATGGAGATTTTGACCGGGTTTATATAAAAACTATGGTTGATAAACATAAAAGTCTGCTAAAGGTGATGCAAAAAGAAGCTAAAGATGGTAAAGATGCAGCTCTTAGAACCTTCGCTGCCAAAACTGCTGCTATTGTTCAGTCACACCTGGATATAATCAGTAAAATACAGGAAAGCCCCAAATAGCTTTTTTGGATGTTATAACGTATTACTTTCCCTTATTTCTTCTTGTATCTTTTTAGGCAGGCTATGATATACCAGTTTATAAGAATGATCTATATTCTCTTGCAATTGCCTGAAAGTCAAACGGCCATCCATATAAATGGTATTCCAATGCTTTTTATTCATATGAAAACCAGGTATTATTTCTTCATATTGCTCACGTAATGTAACTGCACGTTCAGGATCACATTTGACGTTAAAACGGTTTGAGGCTGTAAGGCTAATAAGCAAAAATATTTTCTCCCCTATTTTAAAAACCAGCGTATCTTCTCCAAAAGGAAGACCTTCTGTTGTTCCTGGTTTTGACAAACAATAATCACGCAGTTCTTCTATATTCATATATGATTCAAATATAATATTCATCTGGTTAATATTAAAGATTTAAAGTTAATCGGGCTATCAACCTATCTTAATGTATTTGTATTAAATCCAAATAAAACTATATTTGCCGCATTCAGCAGGTATGAAGATTTAATTTTACAGCCCGGCTATTCATTCTAATGAAACGAAATAAAGGATTCAAACAGGCCGCCAGGTTTATCCATCTATGGCTGGGGTTATTTACAGGTATTATCGTAGTCATTATTAGTCTCACAGGATGTATTTATGTTTTTGAAAAAGAGATTAGAGATTATCTGCAAAAGGACTATGCTTTTGTTCCGGCAAACGAACAGCAGCCGGTAAGTTTAGCTGTTCTTTTGCAAGATTTTGAAAAGATAGCTCCTGCCCAAAAGATTACCGGTATTAAGATCAATAATAGGGCAAAAAACGCTACGGTATGTTTTACCACTAAAAAACATAATGTGTACTATCTCAATCCTTTTAATGGCAGCCTGGTGAAAAAGACCAAACCAGATTTCTTAATCACGGTTCAGGAGATCCATACCTCATTGCTTTTAGGGGAAACGGGTAAATTTATAATCCGCTGGTCGGTGGTGATCTTTGTAATTATGCTGATCTCTGGCCTGATTTTATGGTTTCCAGGACAGGTAAGACTGATCAAACAGGCTTTGACGGTTAAATGGAAAGGTTCTTTTAAGCGGGTTAATTATGACTTACACAATGTAGCCGGGTTTTATGTTTCCGGGATTTTATTAATCAGCGCATTGTCAGGGCTGTATTTCGGTTTTAAAGAAGTACGGACGGCCGTGAGTTTTTTAAGTGGATCAAAATTAACGGAAGGCCATAAAGCTGCTCCCGATCAGCCAATTATTAAGGAGACTATAGCTGAACGCTATGAAAGGATATACAGAAACGCAATTGTCCAATATCCTGGTGCTGATCTTACCAATCTTTCTATTCGCAAAGATGGCAATGTCAGACTTCGTTTAACCTATCCGTCTGACTGGGCGAGAAAACGAAATACATTTTTTTATAATGCGGACAACGGTCAGTTAATCCGCTCAAAGCTTTACAAAGATTATAACCGGGCAGATATAATCGAAGCGACTAATTACGATTTACACACCGGACAATTATTTGGACTTTTTGGTAAAATTGTAGCAACTATAGTAAGCCTGATTGCCGCAAGCTT
Source organism: Pedobacter cryoconitis (assembly GCF_014200605.1). GTDB lineage: Bacteria > Bacteroidota > Bacteroidia > Sphingobacteriales > Sphingobacteriaceae > Pedobacter > Pedobacter cryoconitis_B. Next base: position 118,167 of record NZ_JACHCE010000004.1, read on the forward strand.
ACCAATTACCGGTTTTATAATCTGGTTAAAAAAAGGAAAAAAGAAGAAAATCAAGCAAAGAAGCTAATTCCCTTTCACTTTGGTTAACAGCATTTTAGTAGCAAGTGAAACCAAAACACTCGCCATAACCCATTTTTGTATTTTAACCCATACCGGGTTTGCATTGAACCATATAGCCGCTCTTGCAGCGATGAGAATGATTGTAATGTTCATCATTGCACTCGCTGTAATTTGAATTAAACCAAGCTGAAAGCACTGTGCCACAAGATGACCGGCCTCTGGCCTGATAAATAAAGGGAAAAGTGATAAATAGAAAACGGCCATTTTCGGGTTCAGCAAATTAGTTAGCAGACCCATGGTAAATAACTTTAAAGGTTTATCCTCTGGCAGATTATTTTGCACAGAGAAAATCCCTCCTGTACCGGGTTTTATCGCCTGAAAGGCAAGATAAAATAAGTAAATGGCACCCGAAACCTTTAACGCAGTAAATAAAAATGGTACCGCAAGCAGAACTGCTGTAAGACCAAAAGCGACCATAGTGATATGAAACAAAAAACCAAATAATACGCCAAGAAGAGAAATCAGACCTGCCCTTTTTCCCTGGGTAATTGAACGGGAAATCAGATAAATCATATTAGGACCAGGTGTCATGGCCAAAGCAATGGCTGCAATCAGGAAAATCAGAAGTTCTTTTTGTGTGATCATAAATTAAATTGATGTTTGGGGGTTAATAGCTGTTTATTAAGATCTGAATGCTACAGGAGTAAAAGAAGTTTGCTTTTTAAAGAAATTGGAAAAATGTGCCAGCTCATCAAACCCCAGCGTGTAGGATATTTCAGAGATATTCCAATCCGTCTGTTTCAATAATATTTTTGCCTCCTGTACGATCCTTTGACTGATCACATGAGTAGTTGTTCTGCCAGTATTATTTTTTAATACTTTATTGAGATGATTGACATGAATAGACAGTCTGTTTGCATAATCCGTAGCTGAGCGAAGAGTTAATTTTTGCTGTGGGGATTCTATAGGAAATTGTCTTTCCAACAGCTCTATAAATAAAGAAAATATCCTGTCAGAAGCATTTTTAACAGCGTCTATTGCAGGCATTGGCTGCAGTTTTTGCCCGTAATGAATAACTTCCAGTACAAGATTACGGAGCAGATCATATTTATAAATATAATCTGCTCCCATCTCTTTATTCATTTTCCGGAAGATATATTCGAGTTCTTCAGTTTCTTCTTTAGTGAGCTGAAATACTGGTAATGTACCGGGTTGAAATATGGGCAAATCATCAAGGACAATTCCAACTTTATTTTTCGATAAAAAATCGGCTGTAAAAATACAAAACAGACCTGTTTGGTTGTCATCATGGGGCAACCAGTGGTAAGGAATTTTAGGAGTTGCAAAAAGCAAAGCACTCTCTTCAATTTCTATGACCTTATCTGCGTATTCTGCCCTGTTTTTCCCCCTTATTAAACTGATCTTATAATAGGCTCTTCTGCTATATGGCATAAACCGTGTACCCGTTTTTTTATCAAATAGTTTTTCAATTTCGAATATATTGAAATGACCTATCTCTTTGGTAATCCCTTCCGGGAGTTTAGCTGTTGCCTGCTGGTAAAAGTCTTCTATGGATGTATTTCCAATCATATTCTTTTGAAAAATTCAGATTTTGCTCCCATTAAAGGTATAAATTTTTAAGGAGCAAAATTAAACATTCATACCACCCGATACTTCCAGACGCTGAGCAGTTATCCATCCGGCATCTTCTGTACACAAGAAAGCTACAACACCGCCAATATCACCTGGCAACCCTACACGTCCTAAAGCCGTTATACTGCTGATGTGTTTATTAAGCTGCTCATTATCTCTTACATGACCACCAGAGAAATCAGTCTCTATTGCACCTGGAGCAATACTGTTTACTCTAATCCCTCTGGGACCTAATTCTACAGCCATGTATCTCGTAAATACTTCAATTGCGCCTTTCATTGCCCCATAGGCAGAATATCCAGGCATACTGAAACGTGCAAGACCTGAAGAAACATTGATAATACCACCACCATCGTTTAGTAAACTTATTGCTTGCTGCGTTAAGAAATAAACACCTTTGAAGTGTACATTCATCAGCTCATCAAAAGTATCTTCAGTAATAGTTTCAATAAGTCCGTTACGCCCAATTCCACCGTTATTAATTAGAAAATCAAACCGGTCTGTATTAAATTTGCTGTTAAGTATTTCTTTAAGCTGATCAAAAAAGCGATTAAAGCTTTTAACCTCACCAGCATCCAGTTGCAATACAGCAGCTTTCTGTCCGATCTGTTCAATTTGAGCCGCTACTGCTAATGCATCTTCTTTCTTGCTATGATAGGTAAGAATTACATCTATACCTTTTTCGGCAAGTCTGATTGCCATATTTTTACCTAAACCACGACCACCACCGGTTACTAAGGCTATTTTATTTTTACTTTCCATCTTTTTTTAAATTGATAGCTCAAAGGTAAACCGGATATAAAAACCGTGTTTACAGATATCAATCCATTATTTGCAAATTTCAAATCATGAAGATTGATCAGGTGCTGAAAAGTTGTCTTTTCAGCTGTCAGTTTTTCAACAGATCTGAAAATATTTCAGCAACTGGTTCTGATTAACCTTTTGGCACAGGTGTTGAATATTTGAATCAAATTAACCTAATTCTTCTTTATCAAACCGTTGAAATCAGCAGTCCTGATCATGAAACCAGAAGAGTACGAAGAGCTATTCAGCCAGCTAAATTTGCCAGATGAGATCAAACTCTGGCCCGGAGTTTATATTAAAGAAGTAACCAAATTTATTGAAAGTCATTTACTGGTACTTAAAAGTAAGAACAGTGACCGGCAAAAGGAGTTACATAAAATACGCCTTGATCGGCTACTTGAATTGGTTAAACCTAAAGCAACCGATTGATCGTTATAGCTTTAATAGCGCTGTTGTTGTACCCAATTTCTAATTAGAAAATAAAATATGATTATTTTAAAACCAGTTACTTCTTTAATTGTTAATGGCTCTGTTAATCATCGTTCTATAGCCGGATAAAGGTCCTAACAGATTTTTAATTATTAAAATTATGAAATTTACTATCATTGATCCTACTGACAATATGCTTTTGGATTTAACTGCACTACCTGAAGATTATCATGGGATACAAGGTTGGCGCATCGTTTTTCCAGAAAATGATTCTATTGTTATGGCTGAGAAAAATCAGCAATGGGAAGTTATGGAAGAGCCGGATATTAGCCCCGATCTTATAAATGCCATTATTAAAGGGCTTAAACCACTTATCCAGTATTCTTAAGTTCTTGCAAAAAGATTAAAGCGGAAGTTATTGGTTTTTCCGCTTTAATCCATTCAAAAAAGCTAGCTTGATAAAAAATGCATCAGCAAATTCGGAGTACATGAAATCAATCTTTTTTCCTGCTTCCAATTCCTTATAAAAATTAAGCAGCATACCTTTACCCGGAGCATCGGGCAGGTAATTATTAAAAAAGTCTTTAGTTTTTTCTACCGGGGCAAAACAGAGCATGAAAGCTAAAGGGGTTAAAGACTGCGCAGTATAACGGTTAAATTTTGTTCCGTTGGTACTCAAAAATGAGATTGCTTTATCTGTATCTTCAAAGAGATTAAAAACTGGCAATACATAAATTTTGATAGTACTGACTATTTCAGCAATAGTCTTTTCCTGATTACTGCCTGAAACATTCCATGATTTCCATTCCTGAAAATGAGATATATACCCTATTTGAGAACCATATACAATATCATTACTGTACTGTCCATCAGTATGTTCCTGTAACCATTTTTTTAATTTCTTAGAAGAGATCTGGATGTGAGGCAATAATTTAATATAACCGCCAGTGTTTAAGGAACTGGATTGAAAATCAATTTCAAAAGTAAGATCATTGTCTGCTGCAACCTTCTTTAAGCAAGCCCCTTTTTTTATGGCTTTAAATTTAAATTCTGCCAGACCATCATTTATCTGATTACATGCATCTAAAAAAACTTCTCTTGAATCCATCTGCCAAAATAATCATATTTCTTTGGATAAAAACTTTCTTTATTTACCAGATTCTTTGAGAAATGGGGTTTAATAACTGTTTATCATCTTTATATCACCATCAGGATGCAGCCGGTGATTACATGCTGACCAATCTCCGTTGCTGTGCATCGCATGCGCACAAGGAATAAGATCTCCATTTGGATGACAAGGAGTAGTATTTCCATAATAGCCATTACATACATGTACACAAGCTATTAAATCTCCATAACTGTGCAATGGATGAATGCAGGCAGTACTATGTCCATCTGGATGTGCCTGATGCTGACAGGCAACCCGGACTGAGCTAGAATGCTCACCACCTGAAGACCTTTTGATGTAGCGGTAACCTTCTCTAACGAGCGCAGCACGTTCACCTCCTGTAGAATGTGTATGGTCATCATTTTCTGGAAGAGCATTCAAATAGTTGCATACTATATTGATATCATAGCCATAGCTTGCCAGAAATTTACCTGCATATATATCTGCTTCATCTTCATACTGTGTTGCACTTGTTTTAAACCTGAAATTACTTCCTGAAGGATGATAAATATTTTCCTGGTGACCTAATGCCTGATGCCCCCATTCATGAGCAAACATAAAGGCGAGTATATTTGCATTCTTGTTTATACTGGAATAATCAATAATAATTATCCCTCCGTTATGCGCCTGCCCCCAATTGAAGGTTTGTCCCAGAACAATGTAATAATCCATATTGGAATATGAGACAAGCTGTCTGTAAATTACATTGGCCTTTGGTATGTTATAAGCATAATAAATCCGGCCAAAATTCGCATCTCTTAATTCCTGTAGGAAATATTTCTGACCATCAGTAAGATTGTATTGTGCAGATGCTGCATTACTAATCAAGAGCATCAATAAAATAATATATTTTTTCATGATTTAGCCTAATTTTCAATTGTATTTTCTTTATGAACCTGAATTGTAATTTTATTTTCTATTTTTTTTGTTCCATAGTCAAGGTTTACGCGAACAAAACTTCCGTTTTTTCCCCTAAAAGTTATAAAGCGAGAAATATCTGAATCTATTGGCGACCCTTTTTTAAGTGATTTAATTTCAGTATCTATAGTATTGACAATCTCTGAATAATGTTTTTCACAGACATCCTTATCTAATGATGAAAAGACTTTGAATTGATACAGATCCCTGGCTGGCTGATCAGGAAAGATCCAGATTTCCTGATCAGGATCATGGCTGGCTTTAAATTTTGGTTCATAAATAATCAGATGCTTATTGATTTCATCTGCAGAAACCCGCCCCGATCTCCCAATTCCTTTAATATTTTCAGAAAGCTTTCCCTGTATGTGAATGACATAACTGATATGATCTATTATATTATCAAGAGTTAATTGATTCCAAACATCAAAATCAGCGTTTGTATTTTGAAAAGCCTGCTGATCAGGCATAGGGTTTTCTGCTGCAAAAATCCAGTAAACCGATCTTGGATCACCTGGTAAAATAATATGTGGCATATAATCATCATCTGCAATCCATTTGAGTCTGCCTGAAATCAGTACACTTTCTCCTGGAGCCAGTGTTTTATCAAAAGTAGCAGCATCACATGTGCCTAAATTAAGGATGTTTCTGCTGTCTTTACGAAGTATAATTTCGGTATAGTTCCTGCCGGACAACTTAACTGTAACCGGGTTTCTGTTTAGTAAACGATAACAAAAATCAACAATTGGATTAGTCGCTCTCTTGTCCCATTCAATATTTTCATCATAACGTATCACATTTACAGCCAGGGAGTTTGTCTCATTAATAATTAGAATTGCTTCATTATGACACCATGTAAATGGGTTATTAGATTGAGATATATCATAACCAAGGGTTTTATCTCTGGCTGCTAAACGCGTTTTGATCTCCTCTTGTTTTTCTTTTGTAAGTGCAAGATATGCAGGGTTATTTGTAAAGATCATCAAATGGGTCAAAAAGGTCTGCCCCATTAACAGTCCTTGTCTTATGGCCTGAAGACGCTGTGAGTTAGATGGATGTGTTTGATATGCCACTTCTTTTCTATTCATCTCCAAAACCATTGTTAGTACATCCAGAATTAGGGTCGTATTCTCTTTAAAATAAGCTTCCTGATTAAATCCAGGTCTTTGTACAAGCTCCTTTAGTTCAACCTGACTGTAAACCTGGGATATAATAAATCCGCTAAGCACATCTGCATAACATTCCAGAAAGACCCTTCCCTCTCCACTAGCTTTATTAATTACGTTTTTCTGATAGGTACCGAATTGTATCTGATGTCCCAGTTCATGTGCTATAATGTATTTTATAAAAAGTGATCTAAAACTATCACTCTTACCAATCAGATTTTTACTAATCTGTGCCAGATTTACAACAATATCATGGTTGTTATTCGCCAAATGAGTATTCTGACTGGAGAAAATGAGATCCCCCATCGTAAATTTAAAACCTTCCTGTAAAGGTTTGAATTTTTCATATTCCCTGAAGAATAGTTTCTTTAGTACTTCATTATCTGCGAATGTGTGCGCATATACTGGTACACAATTTAAGATAGCAATAAAAAAAAGTGTGTATAATTTATTCATGAGAATTGATTTTGATAATTTCTCCGATAGAAATCAATAAGATAGTTAGAATAATAGCCGCTATTAAATACAAAATCAGCATTCCATAATAAGGCATCCATAGTTCTGAAAAACCCCATAAATTCCTCGAATTACAGAAGTGTGATTCAAGCAGCAGGTTATAATAATCCGGATGATCTTTCCATACAGTTGAATTAGAAATCTCATCACTTTTAAGTGGCCCATGACTGATGACAATTCTAAAGTCATTATAGCATAAAATTGAAAATTCAGTAATCAAATACTGATAGAAAGCTATAACTACCATAAACAGTCCAAGCAACCCTAACATTATTTTCCTGATATTGATTATCCTGCATACATTATCAAAGATAAAAATGCTTAACAGGCCCGTAAAAAAGACGAATACGTTTCTCCAGCTTACTACCTGTGCATCTGCCGGAGAAAGCAAAGGGGGAGAAATAATAAAAGTTGTCAGGGTGCCTAAAATTACAGCTCCCAACCTTGTGATAAACAAAACTGTTTGATTATTCATAACTACTGATTTATAGGTATAAAAACAACATCAAGACTTTTTTCTTTAACAATCTTTTTATAGACAAAATCAGATTTATAAACCTGCTGAGAAGTCAAATCTTTCAGCCAAAAGGTAATGTATCCCGGCAGGTTAAGTTCTATTTCATAAGGGTTTTTAAATAGACTTGAACTTCCGTCAAATGCATTTTTATAAATAATTTTTATGCGGTCTCCGCCAAGGTAGTTTGCCCAGTATATTCTGCACTTCTTAGGTACATTGCCAGAAATAAATTGTGCATTGATTTTAAATGGACGGGGCACACCAAAAGAGGCATCAGGAGATACACCAAGTGTGATAGAAGTATTTGCATCGATAAAGTCCATTTTTAATGTCAGATCTTCATTTATAATCCGGCTAACGCTATCTTTTTGTCTTTCATCTGCCTCAGCATAAACTTCATTTGCCCGCAAAAAATAATTCCTTAATCTTTGAAGTTCAACAGGATCACTCAGGCTTTTGGTTGTGTTGATCATAGTGTTAATTCTGGAAAGTAATTTTTGCTGGACACGGGAATTGTAGTTAAGCTGATCCCTGAATCCCCTGACTGCCTGAATTGTTTTTGTTTTGGTAAAGTCTTCCCCACTCTGTGCATTGGTTAGAGTGACTGTAAAAGACAATAAAATGAGAGGTAAAATAAATTTCATAAAATAATTTTTATATACACTAAAATAATGATTAACAGTGTATTAATGTAATTTTTTATATATTTCAGATTATTGTAATCTTTGATTATTACTAAATCGATTATTTATTTTCAATGAATCGCTGCTATAATTTCATCAATAATATTAAATAGTGTTTACTGACTTCAACCCCATTAAAAAGATAGTCAAACATTCTTTTATTTTGCTTGTTAAGATTAAAACGCAACCCATTTAATTTTTACTAAATGAATAATCAGAACGCCAGAGATCTTTATAAATTAATTACTTCAGTTATCCTTTACATATTTGGCCTTGTTATTCTCCTCTGGTTCCTTTATCAGATAGTGAGCGTATTTATACTTTCTATTTTTGCGGTTGTACTTGGCCTGATCATTAATCAGCCAGTTAGCAGGTTAGAGAAAAAAGGGATGAAAAGGTGGCTTGCCGCCCTAATCATTTTAGGGACTATTTTTATTGCATCTGCTTTATTGGGGTTTTTAATTGTACCACATATCAGTGAGCAGATAGATACACTGGTAGGAAATGTACCAGGTTATTTTGAAAGTATTTCTAATCACGTTTCACATATACTCAGGAAGTATCCCGAATTGAATAAAGAACTGCAGGATGGCGGAATGTCTATATCAGCGGCTGTTCCTACTTTGGGTAAAACAGTATTAGGTTTAGGAAGTATTTCCTTTACAGTAATTGGTGGGATATTTCTATTTATTGTATTTATATCTATGATTATCTTTTTTGTAGGAAACCCAAGGCCTGTAGTCAATATGTACCTTTCAGTATTTGAACCGGAAAAACGTCTAAAAGCAGAAAGAGCTTTACAGCATACCTCGGTAATGTTAGGCGGATGGATGAAGTCTAATCTGATTGGAGGTATGGTACAAGCCGTATTGGTTTATGTTTTCCTGACTATTATGAATGTTCCAGGCGCACTGGTTTGGGCAGCATTAGCTTTTTTCTCAGAGTTAATCCCCAAAATAGGTTTTTATATTATGGCGATTCCTCCTACACTTGTAGCTTTATCAGTAAGTCCGGTAACAGCTTTCTGGTGTCTGATATTTTTCTTGTTACTGAATGAACTGATTTCGGATTTTGTAATGCCTAAACTGAGGTCTTCAACGATGAATATCCATCCTGTTTCATTACTTTTTCTTTTACTGGCAATGACTACTGCATTTGGATTACTTGGGGCACTTCTTGCTGCACCAATGGCTGCAATTATTAAAGCTTACTATGAAGAGTTTTATTTAAAGAGATTTCCGGAAGATCCGATCATGGAACAGAGAATTGATAACATTATCAATGTCTAATATACTATAAAAAAGGCCGGATAAATTCAATTGTTTCCAATTGAGCTTACCCGGCCTTTAATGTTATAGTTTCTATAAACCTATAAAGCTATTTTGAAAAAAGAAGCTTGCGTTAAAACAGAAGTCAAAGTACCTGTAGCTGCATAAGCAGTAGCTCTGATACCATAAACTTTACCAGCCACTAAATTCAGTTTACTAAGTTTAAGGATGATTGCTCCGCTGTAAACCTGAGTATTTGGATAATTAGTATCCTGTAATACATAACTTATAGAGTGGTTAATTACCGCAGCGGTTGTACCCGTAGCAGGAACATAGGTTAAATCATAACCTGACCAGGCAGGGAAAGTTACCGTACTGATCACTGCGTTTCCATCCAGTACTTCTATTACAAATTTACCTACCGGCACTTTTGCTGTTGCACCAAAGTTTAATTGTAAGGTGTTTGTTAAACTAAATGGACTGCTTTGCTGATAACCTAAACTGCTCAATTGCAGGTTAGGCAACTTTGGCTCTATACCTGCTATATCTGCCTTTTTAGTACAGGAAAACAGTGTTAACGCTAAGAGCGAAGTTAAAGCGATACTTATATATTTTTTCATCTTATTATATTTAATTAATTAAGCCTGTCTGATTAAAAAATGTATTTAGCTCCGATAAGTAAACTCCATGTTGTGTTTGAAGTTGCATTTTGGAACGGTTGATTTACTAATTTTCCATTGAACTGACGAAGTGTGTAAGAAGGCACTCCATTTGCATCAACACCACTAAGAGTTAACGGGCTATTTGTTGTATTGAATTGTTTAATACCCCAGTTTTTGCTTAATAAGTTAGGTAAGTTGATCACTACAGCACTTAATTGTAAGGTGTGTTTTGTATTACCTGACTGAATGTAGAAATCCTGAAGGATGTTTGCATCAACGCGGTGATACCATGGAGAGAATGCTGCATTTCTGTCTGCATATTCACCTCTGTGTTTACTTAGGTATGGAGAGTTGTTAATAAACTGCTCTAATGCTGCAGATTGCTGCTGAGCAGTATAAGTATAGGATACTCCATTAACAGTAGCAGAAAAAGGAACAAAGTTTACATCAGAACCTCTTTTTGGAATATACATTAAATCTGAGGATGCATTACCATCACCGTTTAAATCTCCGTTAATGATATAACTGAATGGATTGCTTCCTGCCTGTCCCTCATAGAAAAGACCGATAGTAGTTGCACCATGTTTTAAATAGTTGAATTTGTAAGATGCATTAACTACGATACGGTGTGGTACATAGTTCGCTGAGTTTCTCAATTCAACATCATTTGTCGAACCTACGTTCGCTGTAGCAGCCCAAACTTGTGCAGCAGTTGAACCTGCTGTAGAGAAAGCTTCTTTTGATTTAGTGTAGGTATAAGCTGCTGAAGCTGTAAAACCATTGAAGAAGTTTTTAGTCAGTTGTGCTGTTAAAGCCGAAGAATAACCTTTGCTTGTGTTTTCTAAAACGATTACAGACCCTAAATTAGGATAGATAGATCTGTCAATATTCTGAACAGGAACATTTGTACCGCTAGCGTTTCCTGTACCTACATAACGAACTCTTGAGAAATCACCTTCATTAATTACACCAGTTGGTGATTTAAGATTCGCATTTCTCATACGTGTTCCATTGATATCTTTCGTATAAATAGCCTCGAAAGTAGCAGCAAAACCATTACCAAGGTTTTTCTCAATAGCAAGATCTGCTCTGAAAACCTGTGGGAATTTATAGTTTTTGTCAATTACAACAGTTGAATTTTGTAAAGATGTACCTGCAGTTTGAGGGAATAAGTTTGCATATTCAGAAGGATCTGCTTTTAAAGTGATATTCTTTAACTGCTCTGCTGTAGCAACTCCACCAAAATTGTACATGGCACTGTTACTTGGGCTATTGGTTAAGAATACATAAGGAATACGGCCTGTAAAGATTCCCATACCTCCACGGATAACCAGTGATTTGTCCTCTAACAGACTTGCTCTGAAACCAACTCTAGGAGAAAGTAAGATTCTTGATTTTGGAAATTTACCAGTATTATAGTTAGTCATATTTCCGTTTGCATCCGGTAATTGTAATGCTGTGATCTGAGGGTTTTCTACCGGATCTTTCATATACATACCTTTATCAGCACGTAATCCGAAAGTCAGTTTGAAGTTATCATTTACACTATACTCATCCTGTGCATATAAACTGATCGTACCAATTTTAAGATCCGCTGAGAATACCTGATCTACACCTGGAATCAAAGATTGGTTGTAAGTAAACTGGATTGGTGGTTTATCCCCTAAAAAGTCGCTTAATGAATTGTAGATATAAGAACCTGCAGCACCTGGCATAAATGAGTTACCAATTTTCTGGAATTCATAATTTACACCTGCCGTAAAAGTGTGTTTACCTGCATAATAAGTAATGTTATCATAAATACTAACTGTATTATCGATAATCTCATTGTATTTTGTATTCGGATCAGAACCAGCTGAGATATAGTTGTCACCTGCTCCGTTAAAGATATCAATTGTTGGAAAGATACCACCTTTAGAAGTACGTGGGTTATCATATTTCTTAAAGGTAAGCAACAATTGGTTAGACAATTTTGAACTGATTGTACTGTTCAACTCTGCAGTACCAGTAGTTACTTTGTTTAGGAAACCATAGTTAGAGTTTTCAAAGCCCATAGATTTCAAACCAAAACGACCGTTTGGCAAACCACCGTTTGCACGTGTTACTGGTTTTCCATCAATACCTGTAAAAGTATAAGAACCACTGTTTGGAGTACCTGTTGAATTGATAATCTGATCGGCTGTTGCATTTAAATAACTGTATTTAACACTCAGCTTGTTTTTATCATTGATGTTCCAGTCAAGTTTTAACAATACTTTTGTATTCTTGTTCTGAAAAGAAGGGAAATTGTCATAAACACCAGTTTTATAACCAAATTTCGAATCTAAATAATTAGAAACAGCCTCTAAATCTGCAACCGGAGTAGCTGATTTATTAGCCCCGCCTGCTCCTGTAGGAGAAAAGTTAACACCCGGAGAGGTTGAAACATCTCTCTCAACGTTAGCAAAGAAGAATAATTTGTTTTTAATAATCGGACCTCCTAATGTAAATCCATAAGTTTTAGTACTTGCTTTAGCTACTGCACCACTAATATCATTCTCGCCGATTTTTGTACCATTGAAAGACTGATCTTTGTAATAACCATATGCTGACCCATGAAATGTGTTCGTTCCGCTTTTAGTAGTTGCATACACACCAGCTCCTGTAAAACCAGATTGTTTTACGTCAAATGGAGCAATATTGATAGAAAGCTCATCATATGCTTCAATAGAAATTGGTTGTGCACCTCCACCTGGAAGTAAGTCTGATGAAGTACCAAAAGTATTGTTCAGGTTGGCACCATCTACAGTGATACTGTTTGAACGGCTATCACGACCAGCAAAACTTGTTCCGCTTGCCTGTGGTGTTAAACGTGTAAAATCAGTAATGCTTCTTGAAAAAGAAGGCAAAGTTGCTAATGCAGTAGAGTTAATGTTAGTACTGGCACCCGATTTTGCGGTAACAATACGTTTTGTACCTTTAATTGATACTGCTTTTAATTCTACCCCGCCATCTGACAATACAGCATTCAGAATGAATGGTTGTCCAAGTTGAAGTACAATGTCTGTAGTCGTACTTTTATTGAAGCCGATGTAACTAACTTCAATAGTGTAAGGTCCACCAATACGCATACCTGGAAGATTAAATAATCCATCTTTGTTGGCAACTGCTGAGTAAGACGTTCCTGAAGGTACGTGAATCGCTCTGATTGATGCCCCAGGAAGCGGGCCTTGTTTAGCATCTTTAACACTCCCGGATACACTGCTTGAGGTTACCTGTGCATAGGTAACAGCGGCCGTAAACAGGAAAAATAGAAAAATGAGTAAAGATTTTCTCATAGTTGTCTTAATTTTTAAAAAAGTAAAATTTATTGTTTTGTTTGCGGCGCAAAAATATGTTATCCCTTCAGAACCAAGATTAAATTAATGTTAATTATTAACGGTTTTAGTATAAAATGCACAAAATATGACTAAACCGTGTCACAACTCAAATCGTCATGACCACGAAGCGTTAAAAGACGTATTAAACTGTTTTAACTGAAGAATTGCGTTAGAATATAATATCAATTAAAAAACAAAAAATCATTTAATTTTTGTATGAAGCATCATTTTAACACAATAACTGAACATATTATTAACATTAAAGTCACAAAAACAGCGGGTTGCACCAGTAATAATTAAATTAATTTATAGTTTAATCAAAGAGTTGTTTATTCTTCAAATTAACTATGATAACCCTGAGGTTATTTTATGGTATAGGTCTTAGTAAATCATTTTTTCTTGATTATTCACTATCTGCCAAGACAACAAAAAAAATACATGCCCGGCCGGCAAAATATTAGCCAAAATCTATTTTTGCTTATTATATTAACCTATATTAGATTACCTAAAACGATACAATACAGTCTTTTAGCAAAAGGAAATCAACTATAAAACCAAATATGAAAACAAAGCATCTTCTTATCATGGCAGGCCTGGCATTAACCGCCTTTCCTTCTGTCTTACTTGCACAAAACCCCAAATGGCAAAACCTTTTTAACGGAAAAGATCTTAAGGGCTGGAAACAACTCAACGGACAGGCAAAGTATGAGGTCATCAACAATGAAATTGTTGGTACAACAGTTTCTAATACACCTAACTCTTTCCTGGCTACAGAAAAAAACTACACCAATTTTATTCTGGAATTAGAATTGAAAGTCGATAATTCCATGAATTCTGGCATACAAATACGCAGCGAAAGCAAACAGGATTATCAAAATGGCAGAGTACACGGTTATCAGGTAGAGGTTGACCCTTCTGACCGAAAATTTTCAGGAGGTATTTATGACGAAGCAAGAAGAGGCTGGTTATATCCGCTGGATATTAATCCACTGGGCCAGCAGGCATTTAAAAATGAGCAATGGAATAAATATCGGATAGAATGTATTGGCAATTCTATCAGAACTTGGATCAATGGTGTACCTGCAGCTAACCTGGTGGATGCACTTACCCCATCCGGGTTTATCGCTTTACAAGTGCATGCTATTGGCAAAGATGATCAACCCGGAAAACAAATACACTGGCGTAATATCCGCATACAGACTGAAAACCTTAAACCTTCAAAAGCAGACCATATTTATGTGGTAAATCTGGTTCCGAATACGCTTTCTCCACAGGAAAAAACGGAAGGCTATGCGCTATTATGGGATGGAAAAACGACTAAAAACTGGAAAGGTGCTTATAAAAACACATTTCCTCAAAGCGGCTGGCTGATTAAGGATGGAGAATTGAGTGTTCAAAAATCTAATGGTGCAGAATCTACAAATGGCGGTGATATCGTAACAGTGCAACAATACAGTGCTTTTGACTTAAAGTTCGATTTTAAGCTAACAGAAGGCGCAAATAGTGGGGTAAAATACTTTGTAACGCTTACCGAAGGTAATAAGGGATCTGCAATTGGTCCTGAATATCAAATATTGGATGACCAGAGACATCCCGATGCTAAATTAGGAAAGAATGGCAACCGTACGCTTGGTTCCTTATACGATCTGATTACCAGTAAAAAGATTCCTAATGCACAAAGGAAAATTGGAGAATGGAATAGCGGACTGATCAGGGTCTTTCCTGATAACAAAATAGAATATTGGTTAAATGGCTATAAGATACTGGAATATGTCAGAGGATCTGCAGAATTCCTGGCCCTGGTTGCAGATAGCAAATATAAAGACTGGAAAAACTTTGGTATGGCTCCAAAAGGCCATATTCTTTTGCAGGATCATGGAGACCAGGTATTTTTCAGAAGTATTAAATTGAAACAACTTTAATCTCTCTGGCTATGTTATCATCAAGAAGAAAGTTTATTAAACAAACTGCTATAGCTGCTGCTGGAACTTACATGGGAACGATGGGGCTTACAGCCAAAAGTTATGGAAATATAATTGGGGCAAATGACCGGGTAAGAGTTGGTGTGATCGGATTTTCTGATCGCTTTACAAATTCTCTGTTGCCTGGTTTTCTAAACCATTATAAAGAGTTGAATTTTGATATCGCTGCAGTATCTGATCTCTGGAATTATCGCAGGGATTTAGGTGAAAGCTTATTAAAAAGTAAGTTTGGACATGCGATCACAGCTTGTCGTAATAATGAGGAATTATATGGCTTGAAAGATATAGATGCTGTAATTGTAAGCACAGCCGATTTTCAACATGCTGTACATGCCATTGAAGCTGTGAATGCTAAATGTGATGTCTATTGTGAAAAGCCTTTTGCTGAAACAATGTCTGATGCCCGTGCTGCACTTAAAGCGATTAAAGCATCGAAACAGATTGTTCAGATTGGTTCTCAAAGAAGAAGCGGTAACAATTATAAAGCGGCAGAACAGTTTATCAGGGCTGGTAAGTTTGGCGATATTACAATGGTAGAGCTAAGCTGGAATGTAAATCAGCCGGGACGCTGGCGCAGACCAGACCTGGTAGCCAAATTAAAACAGGAGGATACAGATTGGAAACGTTTTCTGGTTAACCGTCCTTTTGAAGAGTGGGACCCGCGTTTATATCTTGAATATCGTTTATTCTGGCCCTATTCTTCTGGAATGCCAGGACAGTGGATGTCACATCAGATTGATACAGTGCATTGGTTTACAGGCTTAAAACATCCCCGGAGCGTAGTGGCTAATGGCGGAATTTACCAATGGAAAGATGGACGCAGAAATTGGGATACGACGACGGCTGTATTTGATTATGGCCAGGAAAATGATCCTCAGAATGGTTTTCAGGTAGTCTTTACTTCCAGAATGCATAATGGTGATGAAAACCCGGCAGAGATTTATTATTCCAATGGAGGAGAGTTAAACCTGAATACCAATACTGTTTCTTCTAAGGGCGGATTGAAAGCGGATGCTGCGAGTGCAATGCACATGAAACCAAATTTACTGCCTGATATGAAATTGACTGATATGACAGAAAAAGTTGCTGCTTCTGCGAATACCGGAGGTGATAAGCTAACCTCGGCTCATATGAGAAACTGGATGGAATGTGTCAGGAGCCGTGAGCAACCCCATGCCCCGGTAGAAGCTGGTTATTATCACTCTATTGCGAATATTATGACTAATGCAGCCGTTAGAACTGGGAAAAAAGCTTTTTTTGATGAAAAATCACAGGAAGTAACTGTAGATGGCGAGGTGTTTAAGTATTAAACATGGGTTAACCAATCAAAAGAGATTTCTTTTGATTGGTTAACTCTTTTCAGGTATGATCTCTGCCTCATATATTCCAAAAAACCGGATATCCCGGGACTGCCAGATATAATAATAACTTATCAGTCCAAATACAGAACCAATCAGTGCACCTACCACAACATCTTCTAAAAAATGCTGCGCTAAATATATTCGGGAATAACCCGCAAAAACAGCTAGTAACATAAATAAAAGGCTAATCCACTTTTGTTTGAAACAGAGTGTAAGTACAATTGCCATCGCAAACGCAGAAGTTGTGTGACCAGAAGGAAAAGATCCGGAATGCATTTGATGTATGCCTTTAACAAAATATGGATATTTAAAACCTATCTGATCAAAGTACAGAGAAGGCCTGGGATTATTTATGAATCTTTTTAGCAGCTGAACAAAAATACCAGAGCTTAAATAAGAAACCAATAGGATCAATGCAGGTTTTCTCTTTTTGATTAAGAATAAAGTAATAATAACCACAATACACATGACACCGTCTCCCATAAATGTATAATAAGAGAAAAATAGATCCAGCCATTTGTCGTGATAGGAATTAATGAAAATAAAACTTATCAGCTTAGAGGTTAACAGACATGAACTAATACCAATAACTAAAAGTATAGCTAATAGCGCAAAAAATACAGGACATTGTTTTAAAAGTTTCCACATATTCGGGTTAAACGGGAAATTACCCCTATACCCCTACGCGATGCAATAACTTTTCTTTAAATTTCAAATATTCAATATAATTTCATTTACCAGGCCAAAGCTCATGATGTTTGTCTATTTTTAATAAACATATTCAGACAAACTTATTGGCGAAATAAACTGGCCGGAAATATAAATTAATTTCAAATGCCAATTAAAAACAATTATCAAACACCTAAAATTGCAATCATAGGCTCCGGATTTGCAGGTATCAGCGCGGCAGCTTACCTGGCTAAAAATGGTTACGAAGTTGACGTATATGAAAAGAATGCGACTATTGGTGGAAGAGCAAGACAATTAGAAACTGATAATGGTTATGTTTTTGACATGGGGCCAAGCTGGTACTGGATGCCTGATGTATTCGAGAAATTCTTTAATGATTTTGGTTACAAGGCCAAAGATTTTTACGAACTGGAACTTTTAGATCCTGGTTTTTCTGTTGTCTACGGACAAAATGAGGTCATGGACATTCCTGCAGACTTTAAAGCGCTGTGTGATACTTTTGATGCTATTGAACCCGGAAGTGCAGTAAAACTTAAGCAGTTTCTGGAAGAAGCAGCCTATAAATACAAGATTGGAATTGAGAAACTGGTTTATAAACCCGGTTTGTCTTTGTTGGAATTTGCTGATCCGGATTTGATTAAAGGAGTTTTTAAACTGCAGGTATTTACGTCTTTCAGCAGTCATGTTAAAAAGTATTTTAAAAATCCAAAATTGATTGCCTTAATGGAGTTCCCTGTGCTTTTTCTGGGTGCTACGCCCGAAGACACACCTGCACTCTATAGTCTGATGAACTATGCCGGTTTAAAGCTAGGGACCTGGTACCCTAAAGGTGGTTTTGGAAAAGTAATCCTGGCGATGAAAACTGTAGCAGAGAAAAATGGGGCAAAATTCTATTTGAATGAGTCTGTTTCAGAATTAAAAATTGAAGGGAAAAGAATTAAAGGATTAATCTCTTCAACAAAAAAAAAGGAGTATGATGGCATTATAGCTGCCGCTGACTATCATCATGTTGAAGAAAAATTATTGGGTGACAACTATCGGAATTATGGTGAGAAATATTGGAATAAACGCATCCTTGCCCCTTCCTGCCTGATTTTTTATCTGGGTGTAAAAAGGAAAACTGAACGCCTGGGACATCATACTTTATTTTTTGATGAAAACCTGAAGCAACATGCTATTGAGATTTACAAAGAACCTCAATGGCCAACAAAACCTTTGTTTTATGTATGCTGCCCATCTAAAACAGATACTACAGTTGCACCCGAAGGACACGAAAACTTATTTGTATTGATGCCGCTTGCCACTAATGTGGTGGATAATGACATTTTAAGAGAAAAATATTTCGCGATAATTATGGACCGCCTGGAGAACTATACAGGTGTACAAATCCGTAAATATATTGACTATAAAAGCAGCTATTGTGTGAATGATTTTGTAACAGATTATAATGCCTACAAGGGCAATGCTTATGGACTGGCAAATACACTTATGCAAACTGCCAATCTAAAACCATCTTTGAAAAACAATAAAATTAAAAATATTTTTTACGCAGGGCAGCTTACCGTTCCCGGCCCGGGGGTTCCTCCATCGATTATTTCAGGCCATGTAGCGGCTATACAGCTGATAAAATACTTTAACGAAACCTATGAAAGAAATATTTGACCAGTTATCTGCAGAATGCAGTAAGATCACAACAAAACGCTATAGTACCAGTTTTTCACTAGGCATTTATTTCTTAGGAAAAAAGCTGCGTAATCCCATTTATGCTATCTACGGTTTTGTAAGGCTGGCTGATGAAATTGTAGATAGTTTTCATGATTTTGATAAGCCGTTTTTGCTTGCAAAGTTCAGACAGGATTGTTATGAGGCTGTTGAACATAAAATAAGCCTGAACCCAATACTGAATTCCTTTCAGTGCGTAGTCAATGAATATGCAATTGATAGAGAACTGATAGAACTGTTTCTAAAAAGCATGGCAATGGATCTGGATGGGAATAAATATACTCCGGATCAATATGATGACTATATATTAGGCTCGGCAGAAGTAGTTGGATTAATGTGTCTGCATGTTTTTACTGAAGGTAATAAAACACAATATGAAATGCTCCGTGATCCTGCTATGAAATTAGGCTCTGCATTTCAAAAAGTCAATTTCCTAAGAGATATCAATGCTGATTATTACAATCTGGGCCGCACTTATTTTCCAAACGTAGATCTCTCTGTGTTTTCTAACCATGAAAAGAAATTGATAGAGAAAGAGATAGAGGAAGAATTTAAACTTGCACTTATAGGGATCAAGCAATTGCCAGCCTCATCCAGAAGTGGGGTTTACCTGGCATATATCTATTATAAAGAACTATTTAATAAGATTAAAGGCGCAACAGCAGAAAAAGTAATGTCTGAAAGAATCCGTATCTCTAATAGTCATAAATTTGGCCTGATGTGTGATTCGATCATCAGATATAAAATGAATGCTATATGAAAGCTTTAATATTATTAATCTTATCTATATATACTATTCCGGTAAACCGGGACCTTCCTGCAACAGCAGAATTAAGAAGTCTTTACTATCAGGCTGCATCCAGTAAGACAGCAGCAGATGAACTTCAGAAATTGCTGTTAATGGTAGATGGCAATTCACGTCACCTTTTAATTTGTTATAAAGGAGCATCTGAGATGATACAGGCTAAATACGTATTAAGTCCGTTTACAAAATTCAGAAAGTTCAAAAAAGGTAAGTATTTTATTGAAAGTGCCATTGCCAGCGAGCCGGAAAATTTGGAAATGAGATTTTTAAGATATACGATTCAAACCAATCTTCCCTCCTTTCTTGGCTATAATAACTGGATCACTGCAGATAAAAAAATGTTGCTTGAAAGAATTGATAACATACATGACAAGCATCTAAAACAATTAGTAATCAATTATTTGATGACTTCAAAATATACTACTGATAAGGAACGTAATAACATTAGAAAATGAATAACCTGATAATTAATATACTTATTGTAACCGGAACTTTTATAGGTATGGAAGGTGTAGCCTGGTTTACACATAAATATATCATGCATGGGCTTTTCTGGTATTTCCACAAGGACCATCACCATAAAGATCACGATGGCTTTCTGGAAAAAAATGATTTCTTCTTTTTAATTTTTGCCATTCCCGGTATTCTCTGCCTGGCTGCAGGCTCATTTTATGGGGATATAATTTCCCTTTGCATTGGAATTGGGATTACAATTTATGGTGCAGCTTATTTTTTTGTACATGATATTTTTATACATCAGCGGTTTAAGATCTTTAGAAACTCGAATCACTGGTACTTTAAAGCAATCAGAAGAGCTCATAAAATGCATCATAAACACATCAATAAAGAACATGGGGAGTGTTTTGGGATGTTATGGGTCCCGTTTAAATATTTCCTGGAGAACAATAAAAAGCCTGAGATATAATGTACACATTTGATTCTTATTGATTTTTTTATCAGACGCTGCAACAATCATTGTCATTTGGACTCTAACAATAAATCCATAACAAATGAAAGTGATCAAAAAATCTGTTTTTACTATCCTGTTTTTAAGTAACCTGCTATTATTTAGCTCAGGAGCAAGCGCACAAATATCTAAAGCTGCACAAATTGATTCTTTGATACTGAATGCAAATCGGCTGGGTTTGTTTAATGGCAATATGCTGGTTGCAGACAATAACAAAATAGTTTTTAGAACTGCTATTGGTTTCACTGATACATCTGGTAAAACAAAACTGACTGAACAATATCGCTTTCATATTGGTTCAATAGCTAAAGAATTTAACGCAGTAGCCATCATGATACTGAAGGAACAAGGTAAATTAAACCTTGAAGATCCGGTCTCAAAATATCTCCCTGAACTCCCTTTGTGGGCCTCGAAAATTCATATCCTGAATTTACTGCAATATACAAGCGGTGTGCCAGATGTAAAATGGAAAAGCGTTAAAAGTAATACGGACAATATGGAGAACCTTAGAAAAACGGAAAGGCTTGATTTTGAACCCGGCAGTCAATATGCTTATAACAACAATAATGTATTTCTGCAAAGGAGGATCATCGAAAAAATTTCAGGTTTATCATTCAATGATTTTGTAAAGCAGTACTTGTTAAAACCTTGCGGGATGAAAATGGCTATTGTAGATCCTGTTGATACAGATAAATTAATTGCAAGGGCTTATAATAATGATAAAATAGAGGATACACTGACTTATCCTATTGATGGATGGGTTGCAGTTACGCTTGACGATTTTTATAAGTGGGCCAAAGCAATTACTGAATTCAGACTGATCAGCCCTGCTTCTACCAAACAAATTCTGGAAGCTTCCGGCCCTGATCAGCAAGCTGGATTAGGTGGCGGCAGTATGAATGGTATGCTGGTGGCAACACACAAGCATGATGGTACAGCAAGAAATTACCAGGCACTGCTGGTCAGTACAATAGCAAAAGGCAGAACTGTAATCCTGATGACCAATAATCAACAGAATAATTTATTCGCTTTTAATACTTCAATACAAGCAATTCTGGATGGAAAACCTTATTCCCGGATTAGAAAATCAGTATTAAAAGATTTTGGAAGCCAGCTGGAGACTATGAATGGACAAGAGGTACTGACTTTCTTCGAAAAAATGAAAAAAGGTCATCAAAATGAATATGATTTTGATGGAGAAAATCCGTTAAATGAAATTGGTTACAACTTTTTACGTAAAAACAAGTTTGCTGATGCAGTCCTTATTTTCGAACAGAATACAAAACTTTTCCCTGAATCGGGTAATGCATTTGATAGTTTAGGGGAAGCCTATTATAAACAGGGAAATAAGAATAAGGCTTTGCTCAATTATAAGCACTCCTTAGCATTAAATCCGGACAATGCCGATGCCAGGAAGATTATCAAATCTTTAGAATAGCCCAGGCAATCAGCTCCAACTGGAAAAGAATAGCAGACAGGGTAATTAGTTTAAAACTGATTACCCTTTTTATGTTAAAAAGGATAAGGAATATGTAAAATAAAATATATCATTGTATCTTGTGAATAAATTCTAACCAACATGAAACTAATCTTACCAGCTACGTTCCTTTTTTTACTTTATCTTTCCCCCCTTAACTTATACGCTCAGCAAACTGCTAAGATCAATGGAATTGTAAATGATGGTAAAGAAACATTGCCTGCTGCCACTATTTTACTTTATACAGCTAAAGATTCCATCCTTGTAACTACTGCCATGACTGACCAAAATGGAATATACAGCTTTACAACAGCTAATGGAAAATATTATATTGTATCCTCATCCATAGGGTATAATAAAGTGAAAACGCCATCTTTTGATTTAAATGGCACCATGGATTTTCAGGTTCCGCCAATAACTTTAAAGGAGAATTCAAAAAAACTTAATGAGGTTAGTATTGTAGCTACGAAACCGGTTTTAGAAAGAAGGGCCGACAAATTGATCTTTAATATTGAGGCTACACCATCGGCTTCTGGCTTAACAGCACTTGAAGTTTTAAGAAAAGCCCCTGGAGTTACTATAGACCACAATGAAAATATATCTCTTGCCGGGAAAAGTAATGTATTGGTTACTATCGATGGCAAACAAACTTACCTGAGCTCAACGGAAGTTGTTAACCTGCTGAAGTCTATGCAGAGTAATGAAATAGAAAGCATAGAGATAATTAATAACCCTGGTTCAAAATACGATGCAAACAGTACTGGAGGTATTATTAATATAAAAACCAAGAAAAGCAAAGCTGAAGGGTTTAATGGCAGTGTGGCCTTAACTGGTGGTTTTAACAAACACCTGCTCACTAATAATTCTATTAATCTGAACTACCGTAAAAAGGATTTCAATGTATTTGGTTCTTATGGAATTAACAGGCAGGAATATAATCAGGAACTTAAAATAGACCGTATAACCCCGGGGACAAATCCGCTCTATTTCAAACAAAGAAATAAAGATACCACCATTAATGCATCACAGAATTTTAAAATTGGATCAGACTTCTTTTTATCCAAAAATCATACAATTGGTTTTTTGGTTAAGGGTAATATTTCGGATTATAAAGGGGGAAGTTTAAGCAATGTAAATATTGGAAAATCTTTTGACGTAACTGATTCAGTATTGATAACACCAAGTTACACCAAATCGAACCGCAAAAACTTTTCTTATAATCTCAATTATAAAGGAGTAATAGATACTGCAGGTCAGGAAATAAGTTTAGATGCGGATTATTCTACATTTGACGGGTCTAATAACTCAAATTACATCAACCGTTTTTTTCTTCCAGATGGCACTTTCTTTAAAAATGGTCAGATATATAGAAATTCTACCGCTTCAAACATTGATATTAAGGCTATAAAAGCAGATTATGTACTCCCATTAAATAAGAAATTCAAATTAGATGCAGGTGTTAAAATTGCAAATGTAAAAAGTGATAACAACTATATTTATGAGAATGATATTCAAGGAAGCTGGGTTTTTGATGATACTAAAAGTAACCGGTTTCTATATGATGAAAGCGTTAGTGCAGCTTATGCAACACTAAATATCACCATGGGAAAAACATCCATACAGGGGGGGCTGCGTGCGGAGCATACAAAATCAACAGGGAATTCAGTGACAACTAATCAGCTGACTGAAAAAGAATATACAGATCTTTTCCCTTCCTTACTGGTAAGTCAGAATTTTGATGCAGACAATAATTTAAATTTCTCTTATTCAAGAAAAATCAATAGACCAAATTATCAGAATTTAAACCCTTTTATATTTTTTCTCGATCAGTATACTTATAACCAGGGGAATCCTAATCTAAAACCTGAATACTCATCTAACCTGCAGGTGAGCTACCTGTTCAAACAAAAATATAGTGCTGCTTTGGCCTATAGTCATACTTCTGATGTAATATCACAGGTATTATTACAAAACGAGGCTAAGAAATCAATGTACCAGACAGTTTTAAATCTTGCTTCTGAAAATGTGCTTTCATTAACATTGAATTTCCCGGTAACTCTTACCAAATGGTGGAACATGAACAATAATTTACTTGGATATTTCAAGCAAATTAAGTCACCTGATTTAAATGGGGCTAACCTGAACTCTGAACAGGTCAGTGCTAATATTTATCTGCAAAACAATTTTAAAATAAATGATCTGTTTAGTGCTGATGCAGCCTTTGTGTTTAGCACACCTCAAATTGAAGGGGCTTTCAAAGTCAAAAGTATATTTACTACAGATGCCGGCTTCCGTTATAATTTTCCAAATAAAAACGGTAACCTGAAATTAGGCATAAGTGATATCTTTCATTCACAAAAGGCTTATATATATAGTACATTACCAGGCAATATATATAATCTTGAACAAGCTGGAACCACAAGAAGTGCAAGACTGACTTTCACTTACCGTTTTGGAAAAATGACTGTAAAATCTGCAAGAAACAGATCTACCGGGCTTGATGATGAACAAAAGAGACTTGGATCAAAATAAATCATAGTTATACTTTCATCAGGCTCTTTATTCCTGTAATAGCAATTTGTAAGCCTACACAGAATATAAGAAATGCAGAAATACGGTTAAAGATCGTTTCTGCATTGGAGCTTAGATAACGGATAATGTTTTTTGTATTCAGATAAAAAATATAAATCAATATGCACATGACAATGATGGCTGATAAAATAGCCGCAGTATTCATAAAATAGTTCAATCGGTCTGATGAGGCACCGTGTGCGCTCAGTGTGAACAATACAGAAATCGTACCTGCACCTGTGGTTACAGGAAAAGTGATCGGATAAAAAAGTTTGTCTTCTATATTGCTGTATCCTGATAATTTGGCTTCTGGATCGGGAGTTATATCATTTTGTTTTTTATCGGAAGAGAGATTTTCCCACCCCATTTTACAAATCATAATCCCCCCTGCCAATTGAACAACCGGAATAGAAAGACCAAATAACTCCAGTATCCATTGTCCCGCAAATAGAGATACCGTACAAATTGAAAAGGCATACAAAGTAATTTTCCCTACCGCTTTTCTCTTTTCAGCAGAACTGAGTCCTGTAAGGAACGGGCTGATAATAAATGAAGATCCAATAGGGTTTACAACTGGAAATAAGGCGATAATACCAATAAAAAGCAAGTGGAAAAATGGATGATATAAAAGAGGCATTATGAATAGAAATTAGATTGAAATTAACTTATAGCAGGAATATCTGCATTTTTTATGAAAATTTCATACGCTATTTAATTTACCCTGGTAATTTAGGTCTGGGCATATGGTATGAAGTTGCAGTTACTGCATTCATAAAAGCTACGATCGCTTTAATCTCCTGATCCGTTAATTTTAAGGGCTGAAGCAATTTATCTGTCCTGGGGAATAAATGATCGGCTGCTGCTTCCTTTTCACTGGGATTCATCATATGCATTCCTGTATTGTAAAGGTTGATTATACCTGTCATGTTATCGAGCAAACCATTATGCATCCATGGGGAAGTATTCATCACATCACGTAGTGAAGGTGTTCTGAACTTTCCTGTATCTTCTGGTTTTCCGGTGATGAGGTATCTTCCCAGATCTTCATATTCTCTTTTATAATATGTGAGGCCAATATTATGAAAGTCTTCATCAGTGAGATACTTTCCATTATGACAGTTCATACATCTCGCTTTGGTCCTGAATAAATGCAGTCCCTGAATTTCCTGATCATTTAATGCCTGATATTCACCTTCCATAAAACGGTCAAACCGGCTTGTTCTGCTTGTAATAGTTTTCTGAAATTCGGATAAGGCTTCTAATATTTCAGGATAAGTGATTTGATCAGTGCCATAAGCCTGCTTAAAAAGTGCTTTGTAAGCTTTGATTTTACCCAGTTTCTTAGCCAGCAGACTCGTTTTCATATTCATTTCATGATGTGCAGTAAGTGGTCCTTCTGCCTGTTGTTCTAAAGTAGCAGCTCTGCCATCCCAGAACAAGCTTTTACGCGCTGCGACATTCAGCAGCGAAGGGGTGTTTCTGTTCCCCGTCAGGTGATCATTTCCTAAAGCTACCGAACGTTTGTCAGCCCAGGAAATTTCAGGGTCATGACAGCTGCTACAAGATATCTGGTTTGATCCAGATAGTAAAGGATCAAAGAACAAGAGCTGTCCCAGTTTTACTTTAGGCTGTTCCATCAGGTCAAAATACAAAGAGTCCAATGGTTTTAATGGACTAAATTCAGCCCAATTGACACCGCTGTCAATGGTTGGTGAAGGCCATTGGTTTACAGGTTTACTATATAAAGATCTCAATACAACACCCTCATTTTCGCTTAAAAAGGCAGATGTAATTACAAAAATCAGTAAACAGAAAATAAGTGTCAATGTTCTAAACATAATAAGTTGATAATTAGAAGGTAATACCAGCAGAAAGGATGCATTGATTCCCTTTATGAAATGAATCAAATGTGGTATGTTCCCAGTTTGATTTCAGAAAAACGCCCATTCCTTTGATCATAGGCCTATCCCAGCGCAGAAAGAGATTCAACTGGTTATAGTTTGATGTTAAATAGGCAAAATTTGTCAGCAGCATTTGCTGAGCTGCTGAAGCTGAAACAAGATCTGGCCAGGATTTAGTTCCTTTTGTATTTCTTAATAAGGTAAAACCAGCTCCAGCCTGAATAAGTGACTGACCTGCGGGCAGCGAAAATTGTGCATCAATTGTGGTATGAATAGCTGAGAATTCCATACTCCTTGTTGGCTCAATATATTGTGTTTCATTAGATAATAAACCAAGGTTTGCATTCACTGTCCATGAAAGGTCTTTGTTTTTTTGCTGTCCGTAAATAAAGGCCAGATTTAAATCACTACGATCGTTCCGGTACCGCTTATCGGAAGAAATTTTCACATAGTTATCCGGGCCCCGGTTGTCAAATCTGGACTCTACCCCTATTCTTTGTTCCTTTAAAATACTTGCTTTTATACCGTAATGGTTTTGTCCGTTATTTTTAAGATAAGCAAACTCACCTTTGATTGTTGTTGCTGTCAGATCTGAAACCGGAAGGGCCTGCAAATCTCTGATCACCTTTTCAAAGCTGAATCTGTTGTATGCAAAAGAAGAAAAAAAGCCATTCTTATTCATGGGGATCAGCTGAACCTGTATACCGGAACCACTCCCATCATAAAATGCATTAAGCTTATTACCCGTCAGTAGTTGATTAGCAACCCCCATACCTACCATGTGATATACAACCGGCCCACCCAGCTCACTAAAAAACTTCAACTGGTTATCCTGTGTATATTTTCTGGCAGATAAGCCTAATGCGATTTCATAGGCCCGATTTACAGGGTGTGAAACACCTATGGAGATTTCCAGATCGGAAGTTACATTTTTGGGCCTCGGATCTATATTCCGGTATTCAATTAATGCCCGGTATTTACCAGTTATGCCTAATGTGGTCTGATTAAGTTTTAAAGCATAACCGCCACTAAAAGCATATTCTTCGTATGACAAGTCACCACCTACAGTATCAGCCATTACATAAGGGTAAATCAATTGCAGATCTGAACTTTCATTCCAGTTTACCTGATATCTTTTACCATTCTGATAAGATGCATTCCCCCAGACCACATCTTTTTTGTTTTTCTGATAGGCATCTGCCTCAAAACCAAATACTTTCTGACCACTTCCTTTCTGCACCTGGTATAGGTCCTGTTTATATTGATTAAATCCCAGGCTTAATTGGGTCAGAGAGTTGTTACGGGCAAAATATTTAAGTGCCGGACTATTATAAAAAACATCAGTGAACAGGGATACAGGTGCATTATTTATCCTTATTCTTTCCCTAAGCCCAGTGGTATCTATCCTGCTTATACGCGTAGTATCATTGGCACAGGCAGTTCCTGTACCAATGATAAAACATAATGAAATGATATACAAACGTATCATCCTTTTGTTATTGCATTAATGAAGGTCTTGCCTCCGCTTCAAAATCTACAGTAGAGTTATTGGTGTCCTTCAGGATTTGTCTGCCTTCTGCTGTAGTTGATAAAACTTTACGTTTTACACTCTTTCCATATCTTGATTTATCTCCCGCAACTTTACCACAGAATGTCCAGCCCATATCTAATGACGGATCTGTAACAATCCACTGAAATTCAGATTGTACACTTAGATTAACTGCATCTATTATCCAGCTGTTAGGAATTTTATATTCACTTTCATCTATCGGATAAATAGTACCATCAAAAGTTTCATTATAGCTGTAATTATATTTATAGTTACTTAGGAAATCTGCTGAACCTTTAGGAAAACGTGCTAATACATAAGCTGCATAACCGCGGTTATTAGGAACCAGTTTAGAATATACGTTTTCCATATTAGGGACCTGAGGGTTATCTACATCGTCAGAATCTTCGTAATACATTTCGAAATCAGATTTTGACAGGTCTATAGATGCACTGTTAAATTCTTTATGATTAATGCCATCTTCACTGATAACAATGGATTGACCAGGCGCTACCGGATGTTCTTTGCCAGAACCAGGAATTTTGATAACTGCATCTACAGCTACGGCATCTGCCATAATATTCGGTTTATAGTCTTGTTTTATGGTTGTGAAGAATTTGGACTGAGCGATTACTAAACCATCAGCGTAAAGGATCTGATCAGAGTTGTTGTAGATTTTGAAATATTTATCACCCAGATATTGCTTGCCTTCGGGAGTTACTGTCCCAGTGTAAAAGATCTCCTGAATTACGAAACCTGATCCTCCCTGATATAAAAACAGTTTCATAGTTTGAGTTTGCTGTTTTCCTTTCAGAATTACGCCAGACTGGTAAGCCCTTGTTTTTCCTGTAATAGTTTTTCCATCTAACTGATAGGTTATATTACCTTCAAGATTGATATCATACGATCCATCTGCCAGTGAAATTTTCACCTGTCCATCTGAAACGTTAGTCGTAGTACTCTCTTTTCCACTATTCAGCTCTTTAAATGTAACTTTTAGATCAGAAAGTTTGATATCAGTAAGGCCTGGAGGGTTTTCCAGTTTAATAGTCAGGTCAACTAATGATAGTTCCTGGAGTTTATCTTTTTTACATGCATTTAAAAACGTTATAGCAATTAATGCAAGGCATAAGGAAAGTAATCTTCTCTTCATCATTCTATTGTTTTATTGAAATTATTATATATTAAAATTCAGTTCCATCCCAAAATATGGGCTGCTAAACCCAGACCGTCTGATTTTAACTCCTTTCACGACATAATCAGGTGCATAATTGAAGATTCTATTTACAAACATGGATACCCTGATTTTATCTTTAAAATTCCTGGAGGCTTTGAAATTGACATTCATATTCATTGGAACACTGCTTTTTTCGAACACACCTTCACTATATTCTGTATTGAGCCATTGCAGCACTTTATCTTTTTTATCGGCTTCGGTATACGGAAACTGATTACCGTTTACGTCTATATAATGACTTGGTGTCCCGCTTTTACGTGCATTCTGTTTACTTGAAAACCATTGACACTGAATGGCAGTTGAAAATTCAAATCCGATTTTAGGAATATAGGTATCTATAATCATGTTGGTATTTAGCTGCTGTCTGATAAACCCATCATTATCTGGATAAAGACCTGCATATTGTGCCTTCTTTCCATCTATAATCAAGTCTTCTTTGATCCACTTATATACAGGCAGGCTATTTTCATAAACAGATTTAAACCATGCCCCATTTAAGGTGATCCTTGTATTAATGTGTTTTATTCGCCTGGAGGTAAACTGATATTCTATACCTTCTTTTGTTAAAGCACTGCCATTTACTGGTATATTATAAATAATCAATTCTTTTAAATTCTCATATTCCATCGCCTCAAGTGCAGGCGGACCTGTTAACAGATTCGGATCTATATTGGCAGTATTATACTTTTGATAAGCGAGTGATTTAAAGTCCGATCCTTTTCTGAATCCGGATGTTAGCCGTTCTTGAAAATAAGTTAGTGACAAACGGTTACCGTCTATAGAGATATCAGTCCTTAGCTCCCATTTTTTATTCCTTGCTGCAACAAGGTCTTTATTAACAGGAAGGATTTTATAAGTCATCAGGTTAGCACGTCTGTAGGCCGGGTTATTATGATAGTAATTGAGCTGTACCAAATCTTTGTAGTAATAATCAGGATAAAGCTGTTCCGTAACAGGAAACATAGTTTGCCAGCCAAAACCTCCTCCAAACCCGATAACCAACTGTTTTCTGCCTAAATCAATTTTAGGTAGTGTCCATTGTGCGTTGATACGGGGATCTGTATTAAACTGACCATTCAATTTATAGTTTACAGGCAAATTGAACATCGCCATACTGCGTAGTCCGGCTGCCATTTTAAATTCGTGCCTCCCTATATTAAAATCCAGCTGATCTTCGGCAAAGAAAGACAGGTCCTCACTTGCAGGAATATCATTATAAGCTCTTGGCCTGCTTGTCATTCCTGGTGATGGAGGAAATAAAGGATTATAAACCTGTCCCAGACCATTGTTTTTACTATAATTACCTTCTGCGCCCAATAAGATGCGATGGTTAACCACTCCTGTTTTAAAACCAAGATTTGCCATTGCTTTCAGGTAACCGGTAACAGGTTTGCCATCTACTAATAAATGAGCAGTGTACTGTGGTGTCAGATAGGGAGCATCGTGAGCACCCTGTTCGGTTGTAATTGGTAATATCTGTGCACTACCCGCCTGTACCCATTTAGTCTGATCAATTTTATCACGCTGCAAGCTCAGTGAAGAATAGATATCAATTGATTTAAGCAATTGAACTTCATTAAATTTAAGAGTAAAATTATTATTGAATGCCATTCTGTTATTGGATGACTGATACCGGTCAACCAATTGATAACCTGCATCTGGGTCTGTACGCTGATTATCAAAAGAACCTCCATAATCCAGACTGCTATTCCATGACAGATTAAAGGAGTTGCTTTCCCAAAGTTTATGGAGTCTGACCGATGCATTTAACCGTTTATAGTTTTCAAAACGATCTCTTGGATCGGACACCGAATTCAAATAGTCAATTCCTGCATTAAGGGTAATTTTCTTTTCAGGAATCTCAAAACCTTTGCCCACATAGAATAATTTACTAAAACCATCAGCTTTGAATCTGGCTTCTAATGCACTTATCCCTTGTTTACGTTCTATTTTTACTAAACCGCTAGTCAGATTTCCATATTGAACTGATGGAATACCGCGTACTACTTCTACTTTTTCTATCTGATCGGTTGAAAGTGAACGCATATCCACACCTTTACCTGTTATATTACGTTTAGAGTTCAAATCAGATTTCGTATCAAACCCGGTAGTATACTGCATATTGGCCCTTGTATTAATTGGGGCCCCATCTATATAAAAAGCTGTACCTAAAGAGGAAATGTCATAGTTTTCATCAGCAATACCCACTTCTCTTAGCCTGATCAGGTTTGCAGAAGTCAGATTAGGATCTTTGGATCTTCCACCAGGTAATAATTCCAGCAGATCTGCAAAACTTGAGGGCTGCAAATGCTGCATCGCCTTATGGTCAATAATAGATGAGCTGCTTAGACCTTTAGATTCTGAAGCTGTAATGACTACTTCATTGAGCTCAAACTCATTTTTCTGTTCTTCCTGATTTCTTTTTAATGCTGCCTGAATCTTTTTCAGTTCTGCCGGAGTTATTTTTAAAGTGTCCGTGCTGACAGTCTTATGTTTTTGAGGCTTTGGATTTTTCTGCTGGGACAGCACTGGTAAACCAGAAAACACCAGCAAGAATGTAAAGACTACCCAGGGTCTTTTACTTGAATAAACACAAAAATAATCACCCCTACTCATGAACACCTTTTTTGATCAAACCAATCATCCTTTCCAATTGGTTTATTTAGACTTAATCCAATTAGATCGCAAAAGTAATTTTTATTCCTTATAAAAAGAATAAAAATTTATACATAGAATATATAATGTTTTTTGGGTTTGATTATCAGCTTAATAGCAAAATAATGGAAAATAGTCCTGCTATAGTCTTTGCAGATCTAAATCCTGAAAGTCAAAGCTAAAATCAATACTGGGAGAAATCCCCCTCATTTTAATACTTTGTGCTTTCCCCTCTTCATCAAGACTGAAGACGGCAAAAGCATCAGCATTCTGGTCCTGATAATCCCATTTGATTGCGAAAGCATTTGCTTTATAAAAAGACATTGGTCCTGTGAGTTTTGGGGAACGGTACGACTTAAACCAAAGCTGCTTTCCCTTTAGAAAGATTTCAACCTTACCAAACCATTTATCTGCATAAATCCCAACATAGCTGGCAGGATCTATTTTTTGTTTACTGGAAGCAGCGACTACTTTCCATACGTCTTTAGAGACACCATTTATATCAAATTTCTCGGCCTGTGTGCGTTCATAGATAACGTCTGTCCATTTTCTATCTGCTAAGCCCAGATAACTGTCTCCAATGGTGTTAGCTATTGCAGAAAATAGTAAAGCTCCCCCATCTGCTGTATTAGTTAAGATGATAATTCCTAAATTTAAGTCAGGATACAGATTCGTAAATGATAACATACCAGGTAATCCACCACTATGTGAAACATGAAAACTCCCTTTTTTATCATCCAAAAACCAACCCAGGCCATAGCCGCTAAAATGAGAATTGTAAACTGGATTTCTACTAGTCTCCATCACTGTATGGATAGTCCACATTTCCTGATGATTAGCCTCAGAAAAAAGCTTTTTATCCAGTTTTTCACCATATTTACCCTTATTCAAATGTACCAGCATCCATTTGCAGATATCATTTGAGCTTGAATAAATCCCCCCCGCAGCTCCATTGATCTGATCTCCAAAGCTTTCTATTTGCTTAAGCCTGCCATCTTCTTCTGAATGCGGCATGGCCAGATTACTTCTGTCCTTCAACGAGGCGAAAGAAGAATAACTACGATCCATACTTAAAGGTTTTAGAATACGGCTTTGAACAAATTCTTCCCAGCTCATTCCACTCACTTTGGCTATGACTTCTCCGGCCACAATGTATAAAAGGTTATCATAGTCAAATTTGGTTCTGAATGCAGTTTTAGGCTGGAAATATTGAAAACTGGAATATATATCCTTAATCGTAAAATCACTGCCATTGGGAAAAATCATCAGATCTCCGACACCAAGTCCCAAACCACTGCGATGCGTTAGTAAATCCTGAATATTGAAATTCTCTGTTACATAATCATTATACATCTTAAATTCCGGAATATGATCTTTGACTTTATCTGTCCAGGATAATTTCCCCTCATCTACCAAAATGGAAAGAGCTGCTGTAGTAAAGGCCTTACTATTCGAACCAATCGCAAACTGCGTATTTTCATCTACTTTTTCTTTGGTCACAATTGATTTAACCCCATAACCTTTACTGTAGAGGATTTTACCGTCCTTTACAATCCCAACTGAAACGCCAGCCACATTAAACTTTTTCATTGCATTTTCTACCAGGGAATCTATTTTTACTGATGATAACTGAGCGTTTGCCACATTACAACAAGTAAATACAGCTAATAAAATAAAAATCAGTTTAAGGTAAGCTCTGTTCATTTAATTATGGATTATAAAAAAGGGCATCAGGATTGTTTCCTGATGCCCTTTAAATATACGATATAAATTCTCTTTCTACTTAGCTGCCGCTTTCATTTTTTGAAGTTTTTCTTCGGTATGCGGAGAATATTTAATATCAGGATCTTCTACAAGGGCTTTGTCAAGAACCCCTTTATAATGTGAAAATGCCCTGAACCCCGCTTCTCCATGATAATTTCCCAATCCACTTGCACCTACACCGCCAAAAGGAAGATTACCATTAGTGATATGCATAATTGCCTCGTTTACACAACCACCACCAAAAGAAATTTCTCTAAGCACCTTTTTCTTAATAGTTTCATCCTGAGTAAATAAGTACAAGGCTAAAGGTTTTGGCCGGTCTTTTATTTCTTTAATCACAACATCCAGATCGTCAAAAGTCATGACCGCCATAATTGGCCCGAATATTTCATCTTTCATCACCTTGTCATCCCAGCTCACCTGGTGTAAAACTGTTGGCTCAATAAAACGGGCATCTACATCGTAATTGCCTCCGGTATAAACTTTCGAGGGATTAATCAACCCCGAAACACGTTCCGTATTTCTTTCATTAATAATGTTCACGAAATTACCGTTCTCCAGTTTATAATCAGCTTTTTCTATCTCTTTGGCCACTTTTTGTAAAAAGGCTTCTTCTATACTTTTATGTACATACACATAATCTGGCGAGATACAGGTCTGGCCAGAATTGAGATATTTAGCCCAAACCAATCTTCTTACCGATATATCCAGGTCACTGTCCGGCATGATAATAACCGGACTTTTACCCCCCAGTTCAAGTACAACCGGAGTAAGGTTTTTGGCTGCTGCCTGATAAATTATTTTTCCTACAGGTACACTTCCGGTAAAAAAGATAATATCAAATTTCTGCTCCAATAATGCAGTTGTTTCTGCTATACCACCTTCTACCACATAAAAATATTGCGCTTCAAAGTTTTCATTGATCAGCCTGGCCATTACTGCACTGCAGTTTGCAGTCAGTTCACTTGGTTTTAAAATAACCGTACAACCTGCAGCAATAGCAGCAACAACTGGTGCTAATGAAAGCTGGTATGGATAATTCCATGGCCCGATGACAAGACTTACACCCAATGGTTCTGGGATAAGATAACTGGCAGCTGGTTCATTTCTTGAATTAGTAGCCACAGGTTTTATAGCAGACCATTGATCAAGGTCTCTTATTGCAATCTTTATTTCCTCATATACTGCTGCAAATTCAGTTTGAAATGTTTCAAAAGGAGATTTTCCATAATCCTTAAGAATAGCTTCTTCCAATAACTTTTCATTAGAAACTAATAAGTTATATAGTTTATTTAATTGTTCAATCCTGAAAGTAACAGATTTTGTAATATTGGTATTAAAATAGTCTAACTGACTTTTCACTAATTTTTCCATAATAGTTATGTAATTGACGTATAAACGAATTTTTCGTCTTACTGATATAGCTTTAACAGAAATTCACTACAAATAGTTCTAAAATAAATAAGCCGCTTCATTCAGAGATGAAACGGCTTATTGAATAAAATTAAAATATCCAGATCGGGCCCTTAGTTTTGAATAGAGGTTGTATTTCCACCTCTTCCTTTAGCATTATAAGCTTTAAGCTTAATCAGGCCCTTTTCTTTAATTGGTTTGGTATACAAATGATCTTTAGCAGATGGCTCTTTTCCATTAGTGGTATAATAAATATTAAATCCTGGAAATTCAGTATTTGCAGATATTTCGCCATCAGTAATCTTTACACCTACCGGCGGGATCCGGTAATTCCATCCGCCTTCATCTAATTTAGGAAATTCAATCAGACCAACCCTTGTCTTAAAATCAGCGTAACTGTCCTGATAAGCCAGTTCTGATTTAGCTTCGTCTTTTTCCAGTGCCCATGCCGGATCTTTTGCCCATGCCCGCTCAGCAAAACCTACCAGTCTTGGCAAAAGCATAAATTCAAGCAATTCAGTATTTCTGATCTTTTCTGTCCATAAAGCAGCCTTTAAACCTAAAATATTAGACTTTCCGAAATCAGTTAACCGGTCTTTTCCTACAAATAAAGATTTAGAGATCGCCTGGCCTCTTCTATCTTCCTTTGCATTTTTATAATAGTCATAAGGAATGAAAGAGAAAAGTTTTTCCATATTCACAAAACCCGCCCAGTAATGCCCCGCCTCGGTTAATGAACGGTTATAGGCCATATCAAGATAGAAATTACTTGAACAGGTTAAAACTACTTTATATCCGCCATTAGCTAAACGGTAAGGTAAATCTTCGGTTCCACCGCCAATTACATTATTCCAGACATCAAGTTGTAATGGGTCATTAGCAAATAAAGGATTAGGGACCATCAGCTTGTTCCCGTCTAAATAAGTCTTCATCATTCCGAACTCTTCCCAGCCAGAAAGAATGATTCCTTTTGGTTTTAATATGTTTTGCAATTTTCCTACATAATAACCCCATAAATCATCAGTAGATTTCATTTTTGCCTGTTTTACCAATTCCAGGCACAGCGGAGATTTTTCCCAGACACCCTGCGGAACTTCATCTCCTCCAAAGTGAATCGTTGTTAAAGGAACTCCGGCAGCGCGGTACATATCCTGTAAACTTTCAGTAACCTTATCCAGAAAAGTATAAACCGAAGGTAGCGCTACACAGACAATATTATCATTCCAGTACTGTGCTGAACTGTAAACGGATTTGTCATTGATATCCCTTAAAAGATATTTTTCAGCTTCAGCACGCATTCCCTTAGCCATGAATCTATTATAGCGTGTATCCATTGCCTTGATAGCAGCTCTGGCATGTCCCGGGGTTTCGATCTCCGGAATTACCTGTATATGTCTTTTTGCAGCATATTTTAAGATCTCAACAAAATCTGCGGTAGTATAAAAAGCTTTATTCAGCACTTCTGTAGTATCAGGACCAGAACTATAGGTGGCCTGCAAAGATTTTTCATTGGTGAGTGTATGCCCTCTTTTTGCTCCGATTTCTGTTAACTCAGGCAGCGCAGGGATCGCCAGTCTCCAGGCCTCATCATCAGTTACATGAAAGTGGAATACATTTAGCTTATATAAGGCCATCAGGTCCAGTATCCTTAATACTTCTTCTTTTGGATGAAAATTACGTGCTACATCCAGCATCAGCGCTCTGTATTTAAAACGTGGTGCATCTTTAATTGATACGGCCGATACAAGGAAAGCTTTTTCATTTTTCACCGGACTATTGGCCAGTATTAAAGATTTCAAAGATTGCAGTCCGTAAAAGACCCCTTCTGCATTACTTGCCGACAAGGTAATAGATTGCGGGGTAATCTCCAGCTGATACTCATTTTCTGGCAAATTGGTCTTCACTAATCTGATACTCTTATCTTTTGAAGTGCCGGTAGAGACAGAAGTTTTGAATTTAAACAGCTTATATAATTCATCTGATAGATAATCGGCCTCTTTTTTAAAATCCGGATCAGTAATAATCGCTGTAGCCTGACTGATAGAGAAATTTCCAGAACGGGCTTCATAAAATACAGGTGTAGGCAGAAGTTTTATCAGTTTGTTTTTCTCCAGGGAACTAAATTTGCTGTTCTTATTATAGGTATCCAATGGAGTAACGACATTTTCAATGTATCGTTCTACATCTTCAACTACATAATGATCAATTTTAATTCCTTTATCTGGCATGTTATCCCAAACAAGGTACAAACCACCCGGAGCGTCAGCAAAATTGACAATTTCATCATTGGCAGGGATATTAAGGACTACAGAATCACCCTTATTTATTTCTTTAAAACCTTTTCCCGGCCTGATCCGGAAAAGGTCTCCATTGACCTGTTCAACAATGAGCTGATCTGAAGTTTTCAATTCTATATCTTTCATAGAGTTGAAATACAGGCTCCAGTTACTGGCAGGAAATTTCTGTGCCGACTTGTTCAGAAAAGTAAGTAATGAAAGTGACTGTTTTTTACCGCCGGACTGGTTTTCTTTGAATGTCCATTTGACATGGAGATCCTTTACGGGGTAAGAAGTGCTCCCTTTTTGTGCCGCAGCAACTAATGGAAGGAGAAAAGCAAGTAGTAAACATTTTTTAAATCTCATTTGATTTTTAATTTGGGGAACTAAAAACGAGCAATAACAGGAAAAATTCACAATCTGATCTGTATTGTCATTCTCGAAAAAGGGTTAATGATGAAAATTAATTATTTGTCTATAAGTTTATAAATTTATTATTTTATTGCTAATAATCTAATTAAATGCCCTGAAAATTTTCACTATTAACAGCCTTTGACTAATATCCAGAATCCCCTGACTTATTTAACAGGAGACAATCTCTGTAGCTGGATTTGTTTTGATATTTTTTGCAGATTATTTTATAAATTGCACGTCTTAATAAAATAATCTGATGAAAAAATCTGTTTTGACTGTTTGTATGCTTTTGGGAATAATATTTTTTGCTAAAGCACAAAAAGCACCTCCTACTGCCTCCGAAATGGCAACTAAAAGTATAGAGGCCATGGATAAAAAGATAAAAATGAATGCTACCCAGAAAAATGTAATTTATAATTACACATTGGATTTATGCAAGGAGCAAGTAGCCCTGACTAAAAAACAGCAGGCTGGAATGTACAATGAAGATGATATTTCCAAATTTTACAGGAAACAGAATGAAACCAGCAAGAATATAAGAAATATTTTAAAAGGTGAACAGCAAACTCAATATGATCAATATTTAGAGGAAATGCTTCGTGGCGGAGATAAGAAGAAGAAAAAAGGAAAACATTCAAAAGAAGAAGAGGAAGAAGTGGTTACTGGTATTGATGGCTTAAAATTGCCTCCGGCCAGCAATCCCTAATCCGGGATTGCAGAATAAAGGTGGGCTATAGGGATTTCACATTTTTAACACACCGGAAACCAGTATGGTTAGCGGCAGATCTGTAATCTCCTTTCCCCCTGGTTCCTACCATGTAACGGGTGCAATATTGCTCAGTACACAAAAAAGAACCTCCGCGCTGTACTTTCTTTTTAATTCCTGGTTCGTCAGGATCAAATCCCTCAGATGGCCCTGCGGGATTTTTTGTAATCTGATGTCCTGTGGAGGATGTTTCATAAAAATCAGCACGGTACCAGTCATTGCACCATTCCCATACGTTACCGGCCATATCGTATAAACCATAACCGTTGGCAGGAAAACTTTTTACAGGCGCAATACCAGCGTATCCATCTGCTGCGATATTTTTATTTGGAAAATTACCTTCAAATATATTAGCCATCCATTTACCCTCTGGCTTTAAGGTATTACCCCAGCTGTAAAGATTCCCGGACAACCCTCCTCTGGCAGCAAATTCCCATTCTGCCTCAGCAGGCAATCGCTTACCTGCCCATTTAGCATAAGCTGCTGCATCTTCCCAGCAGACCTGTACAACGGGGTAATTATCTTTACCAATAATATTACTTTTGACACCTTCAGGATGTTTCCAGTCTGCACCTTTGAGATAAGCCCACCATTGTATGTAATTATCAAGCGGCACAGATTTTTCTGGCGGAGTAAAAACAAGGGACCCAGCCACCAAATTTTCGGGGGCTACATCCGGAAATTCTTCTTTCGACGGTTTTTGCTCAGCGACTGTCACATAACCTGTTGCCTTAACAAAAGCAGCAAATTCTTTATTCGTTACTTCTGTTGCATCCATATAGAAAGCATCCACATGCACCCTGTGGACTGGTCTGGCATCATTCATTCCTTCATGTCCTCCACCATCCATTCCTACAGAGTTTACACCTCCCATACTAAACTCCCCTCCATTGATATATTTCATCCCTTTGGGTTCATTTATTTCTGCAACAGGTTTATCGGCAATTGTCTCCTTAAATTCTTTTCCGCCTCCCTGCATGAATAAGATACTATCCGATCGCGTGAAACCGGCCGGCCGGCACATCGCAGCACCATTTGCTGGAAATGTTTTCACTTTGAGTAAGGAGACACTTTCAACATGCCTGTTTTTTTGTTCAGTGGTCTTTTTATCCTTCTTATTTTCACATGAAAATAAAACAGTTAAAAGAGATAAATAAACAAGATTGAATTTGAATTGCATTTTATAAAATCAGATTTGAATTTAGCTAATTATTTGATTTAAGAAAGCACTCCTGAATTAAAATAAACCAGTACCTGCTCAATTCAGGTACTGGTTCTTTAATTAACGAACATAAAACTGTTTTGAAGATTTTAATCCTCCCACGACATTAACTAAGGTATCAATCTCAGCGCAGGTATTGTAAAATGCAAGGGATGGTCTTACTGTAGCCTCTACCCCAAATCTCCTCAAAATAGGCTGTGCACAATGATGACCCGAACGTACAGCAATACCTTCACGGCTCAATGCCTCTCCCACTTCTGCAGTAGTAAATCCTTCCAGTACAAAGGACAAAACGCTTGTTTTATTTTTTGCTGTTCCGATTGGCCTTAGTCCGGGTATCTGTGCTAATTTTTGACCCGCATATTCCAAAAGATAATGCTCATACTGGTAAATATTGTCAATACCTATTTTCTGCACATAATCAATTGCAGCACCTAAACCTACTGCATCGGCAATATTGCCTGTTCCGGCCTCAAAACGTGCCGGGGCTTTATGAAATTGAGTATGTTCAAAAGTAACATCCTGAATCATATTACCGCCCCCCTGATAAGGCTGCGTACTATTTAGTAAATCTTCTTTCCCATATAAAACCCCAATCCCCGTAGGCCCAAAAATTTTATGCCCGGAGAAAACAAACCAGTCCGCATTCAAATCCTGTACATCTGTACGGATATGAGAGACTGATTGTGCGCCATCTGCAAGCACTTTTGCCCCTGCAGCATGTGCCATAGCTACAATTTGTTTTGCGGGTGTTACTGTACCCAATGCGTTAGAAACAAGCGTAAAAGAAACAAGCTTTGTTCTTGGATTGAGCAATTTAGCATATTCATCAAGCAAGATCTGTCCGTCATCATCTACCGGAATAACCCTGATTTTCAAACCTTTCTTTTGAGCAAGTATCTGCCAGGGAACAATATTGGCATGATGCTCCAGGTGGGTTAGAATAATCTCATCTCCCTGGCCAAGAAACTCATCTCCCCAGCTATTTGCAACCAGGTTAATTGCTTCGGTAGTACCGCGTACAAACACGACCTCATTTGGTGAACGCGCATTGATGAAGCGTTGTATTTTTTGTCTTGCCCCTTCATAAGCATCAGTTGAACGGGCAGCCAGTTCATGTGCTGCACGATGAATATTAGAGTTTTCGTGTGTATAGAAATAATTCAGCCGGTCAATTACTTGTCTTGGTTTCTGCGTTGTAGCAGCATTGTCAAGCCAGATAAGCGGCTTCCCGTTGACCTGTTCCGAAAGAATAGGAAAATCATTCCTGACAAGGTTAATATTAAACGAGGGATGTGGTTTCCCGGTTACAATTCCATTCCCATAGCGGGCGGCCTGATGATTATCACCTGCACCAATCGAAGAGACGAATTGAATCCCTGAAGAAAAGTAATAGGAATTTTCACTTAAAACACCCGAAGGATTAAAAGGTAACTGGGCCGAAGGTGTATATATACTTAAGCCAGCCAATGCCTTTTGCAATTCTTTTTCATAAGGCTGATCTGATTCAAATGGTAAGCTAAACGGAGAAATTTGCTGAAAAGGGTTAGGTGACTGCCCGTATTTTTTGATATTTCCTGAAGGCCCGCCGCTTCCTGCTGTAGATACCGGAACATGGCCAAGTCCCAGGCCATTAGAATCTGGCAGACTGGTTTGCGGATCTGAAAGATCAATTGCATTTCCCTGATAAATAGCCGAGGGTGAATGATTAAAATCCTCTTCCTGAATTTGATGATTGCTTTGCGGAAGAATCTCTGGTGAAGACAAAGTTGCTGCACTATAGGTTCCAGGTAATGCAGAGAAATACGCATTCGCCAGCTTTTCTAAGGCATGCACATCTGGTAATCCTTGCGGATTATTCGTTGCATTACTCATAGCTTAGTATTTATAAACGTGATAATTATTGATTTCTACCTCTTCCAGTACAGCAATTGCATCATCAACCAGAATAGCTAGTGAGCAATACAAAGAAACCAGGTAAGAGGCTATTGCTTTTTCATTAATTCCCATAAAACGTACTGATAATCCTGGTGATTGTTCTCCTGGCAGATCAGGCTGATAAAGTCCAACTACACCCTGACGGCTTTCTCCTGTACGAATAAGTAATATTTTAGTTTTGTTATCTTCAATTGGCACTTTATCCGAAGGGATAAGTGGGATACCTCTCCAGGTAATAAATTGTGAACCGAATAAAGATACTGTTGGGGGTGGAACACCTCTGCGTGTACATTCACGGCCAAATGCTGCAATAGCAAGTGGGTGAAGCAGAAAAAAACCTGGCTCTTTCCATACTTTTGTAATCAGTTCATCCAGATCGTCGGGAGTTGGCGCACCACTGCGTGTGACA
This sequence comes from Pedobacter cryoconitis, assembly GCF_014200605.1. Taxonomy (GTDB): domain Bacteria; phylum Bacteroidota; class Bacteroidia; order Sphingobacteriales; family Sphingobacteriaceae; genus Pedobacter; species Pedobacter cryoconitis_B. The sequence goes on from NZ_JACHCE010000004.1 coordinate 160,486, forward strand.
ATACGTTGTGAAGGAACGATACTGTGTAATAAGCCATATTCTTTGTTATTGATCAGCTCACTTTCCTGTCTCTCTTTAATGGCTTCAATTGTTAATCTTAACTGCTCGCTGATCTGATTATAAGGTTTACTATACAAATCTGAAACCCTGGTATGTACATCCAGTACAGTATTAACTGCACTCAAAAGATACTCACGTGGCTGTTCTACATAATCAACAAAGGTATTTGGTAATACACGTTCATCTCTGTTTGAACAGTCAACATCTACAGACTCTCCTTCTTTTACTCTATTGACCCTGTAAATACCGGATTCTACAGGAGTCCAGCTCAACAAATGCGGCAGCCATCTTGGCGTAATCCAGGGTGCTTGTGGTACTGTACGGGTTGCAATAGCCAACGGCCTTGCTGCAACATCATTTAATGCGGTTTGTTGTGTGTTTTTAACTTGTCCAGCCATGTTTTATATAATTAACGGTTTAGTAATTCAGAGGTCTAAAGGCTCCTGTTTACTGAATTTTCTGAGCAGAGAATACAACAGGCAGCCAGCGCAAAAAGCAAAAACAGATTCCAGAAAGGAAAAGAGCAAAATTAGGATCAGTAAATAAAATGTGAGTGTTGAAAAGCCAGCCCATAATAAGCCAAAGGCGATAAAAGTAAGTGTGACCCCAATTTTTGCTGCAAAACGTTTTGGAGCACGGTCAGTTGGTTTATAATTGATATGGAATATTTTCACAATGAGGCCGCTCAGTAAGTTCAGCGGACTCAGTTTACCTTTATTGACCGCACGTAAAGTAAAATCAATTAGAAGAAACAGGATAATCCACCAATAGGCGGTCAGCAAATAAAGTAGTGTACTCAAAAATACACCGCCGGCAGTGAGCCTAACCTGGTTCTCATTAATTGTAATAAAGTCTACCGGACATTGGGCTGATGTGGTCATCGTCTTTATATCTTTTGTGAAATCAAATATAAAAACATAATCTACTAAATTAGTAGATTATTAAAATAAAGATGATAATCATTATTCTGGACTGATCTTCTCCGTAATTTCCCTGAGCGAATTAGTAGGTTTTATAAAGTTGTAATCTCCCCAATAATCATCTTTATACTCTGTTACATAGTTTTTGAAGACATAATTACGCGGCATTATTAATCTGCTATCATATTTTAGTTCAGGGATTTTATTCACTTTCGAGATAAACATTTCGGCATTAATATATAAATTGCCCTCTAAATGTTGATACCTTGCTTTAAAATGATGAGCTGTTACAATTTTATAAAAATAAGGATACCACTTACCATCAATTTTGATATATCTTTCACTAAACTCTTCATTCAGTTTTTTTATACTGTAACCCAATAAACTAAATACTGGCCTTGCCAGAAAAGAAATATCAGCTTTAGCATATTCAATTCCTTTAGGGCTTAACGCAAAATCAATGGAGACAATAGCAAAACTACTTTTGATAATTACCATAGTCCCTTTATACAGGGCCTGTTTGACTCCATCTCTTTGATCAAATTGAATTAACCAGGCATCTTCACCATATATTTCCGTAGAGCCAGCTATTTCAAATTTATATTTTTCAGCATAATCTTTACCTAAAGTATGAGCCGGGTTTTTAATGATATCGCTTAAAAGAATAGTATAAGGTGCACCATCTACACTCAGGTGCAATGGATTATTAACTTCTTTTTCTCCTATCTTTTTTAGATTTCTTTCTTTGTTAATTACAATCAGATCTCTTTTATCAGTTGTATATCCAGGGTTTAAGATATGAAGTGAAGCTTCCGCGAAAGAAAGATAATTTGTATCAACCTTTCCGGATTCACGATAAAATCCCTTCATTTCAAAAGGACTTGTATCATAATTTTTAGGGATATCTTTGATGGCCTGCCGGATAATTGACTCTGCACTGATTCCGGTAATTACAACTTCCTTTAGATTGACTGCTGCTGGTTCCAGTCTGATCTTCATGCTGGTATGCAAAGCCGAAAATGGGATGCTAAGATTTTTATATCCGATATAGGAAACCAGGAGTGAATCTTTATCAACCGTCTGTTTATATTTAAATACAAAACCGCCATCAGCATTCGTCATTGTTCCTGCCCGCCCGGTAATCCTTAAACTTACATACGGCAGGGTCTCCCCCTTTTCGTCTATAACGACACCATCAATTACATGGTAGGTTTGAGCAGAAACTATACTGCCAGTCAACAAAGTAATTATGGAAATCAGAAATAAAATTGTCTTTTTCATTTTTAAAAGATGTAATGGATGTAAAACATCAAAGGTATTTATCATTGTTGTTAAAAATTGTTAACCTCGGTTAAAAAATGTTAAATATATTTTTCACTTCAAGAAACGATATATTTTAGCGAAGCACAACTAAAAAACGTATTAGAAATCATCAGAACAAATGAAGAAAAAAGCTGCTCAATTCTTAATCTTTATACTTATTATTATTATTCATGTTATCCCGGGTTATTCACAGCAGGCAAAACCTGGTGGAATAGGAAAAGGTCAGTTAAATGGGAAAATAACCGATGAGAAATCAATTCCGGTTATGTATGCTGTCGTAAACCTGATCAAGGCATCCGATTCTACCCGCGTCAAATCTGTGATCACTACAGAAAATGGGGCATTCACCTTTAATCAGCTGGATGAAGATGCTTACTTCGTTACCATAGAGTGGATTGGTTATCAAAAGAAATTCAACGGACCTTTTGTTATTGATGCAAACCATCAGCTTTTAAATATTGAACAGCTTGTCATTTTACCAGAAACAAATCAGTTAAATACAGTCAGTATAGTTGGGAAAAAACCATTAATAGAAAGAAAAAGTGATATGATGATTATGAATATAGCCAACAGTACTTTAGCTGCTGGAAATACCGCACTGGAAATAATCACTAAAGCACCAGGAGTTACAGTTGATAACAACGGTAATATTAGTTTGAGAGGAAAAGCTGGCGTAAATATAATGATTGACGGTAAACTAACTTACCTGTCTAACTCACAGTTAACCAATTTACTGCGCACCACTGACGGAAATTCAATTCAGGCTATCGAGCTCATGACTAATCCATCTGCCAAATATGACGCCGCAGGTACCGGAGGCATAATCAATATCAGGTTAAAGAAAAACATGAATTACGGTACTAATGGTACACTTACCGCAGGTGGTGGTTATGGTAAATATTATAAAAGCAATGGGGGCATAACTTTAAATCACCGAAGTAAAAACATCAATGTATCTGGCAATTATAATTATGTGAATACTAAAGATTTTGAAACTTTAAATATCACAAGAAGTATAACCTCCGAAAATGAAAATACTTATTTTGATCAGCGGGGCCGGGAGGTAACGCTTAGAAAAAATAATAGTTATAAAGCTGGCATTGATTATTATTTAAATAAAAAAAATGTGATAGGATTTTTGATAAGTGGGTATGCGAACAATGGAAATACCACCAATAATGTCAGCACATTAATCGGTAGCCGTCCGGGCTCAACTGACTCTACTATCACAGGGCTTAATCCTGGAAAAAGCAAATACAGGAATCAGACTTATAATCTGAACTATAAATCAGTACTGGATACCTCTGGCCAGGAATTAAATATCGATTTTGATTATTCCAGGTTTAGCAGTAATCAGAATATCATTTACAATAATAACTTTTATGATGCTTTGGGAATAGTCAATAAGCCGCCATTTATTTTCAGAAATATCACCCCGACGAAAGTAAAAATATGGGCTGGCAAAATAGATTACACCTACCCTATTCATCCTAAGCTGAAACTGGAAACCGGCATAAAGAGCAGCTATGTGAATACTGACAATGACTTCCAGTCACAAAATTTCGAAAATAGCAATTGGATAAACGACAGGACAAAAAGTAATAGGTTCACTTATAAAGAGCAAGTCAATGCGGTATATGCAAACCTGCATAAAGAATTTAAATCTACGAACCTGCAGTTTGGTTTACGTGCAGAAATGACGCATTCAGAAGGTGATTCTCCAACCACAGGAGATCTCGTGAAACGGAACTATACAGATCTGTTTCCTACATTATCTATTCATCAGAATTTATCAAAAGACCATGAAATTGGTTTTTCATACAGCAGCAGAATCAACAGACCTGATTATCAGTCATTAAATCCATTTTTGTATTTTGCTGATTTGTACACTTACTCAAAGGGTAATCCGCAGTTAAAACCAGAATACGCCAATTCATTTGAATTATCTTATGGATATAAGAAAACTACAAATGTTACTTTTGGGTATACACATACCAGGGACGTAATGACCACTACCCTGTTAACAGATCCTGTTAAAAAAACGTTATTCATATTTGAGCAGAACCTTGCTTCCCGCAGCACGGTGAGTATGAATATTAACAGGCCACTGGCTATCACCAGCTGGTGGAATACAAATAATGATGCAACAACTTATTATAGCCGTTTTAGTTCACCAGACTTATCAGGAGTTCCATTTGAAAATAAGAAATGGACTTATATGATCAGTTCCATTCATACTTTCACCATTAATTCATCAGTAAATGCAGAACTTTCTGCAAATTATCAATCAGCTCAGGTATTTGGGACTTATGTAGCCAAACCAATTTATAGCATAGATCTGGGAATTAGTAAATCATTTGCAGACAAAAAAGCTAATATTAAATTATCGGCAGATGATCTCTTTAACACCAGGCAAATCAATGTTAAAAGCGCCATTCCTTTACAGGATTATAAGCTCTCCCAAAAACAGGAAAGCAGAATATTCAGGCTTTCATTTTCTTATAATTTTGGGAACAGCGGAATTAAAGCAGAAAGACAAAGATCAAATAGCTCTTCGAATGAACAAAACAGGATAAAATCCGGAAACTAGTTCAAATAAAAAGCCTGCTTAATTGTATATCAGCAGGCTTTTTATTCAATTTTCCCTTTATCTTTAGCTATCTGAAATCAGAATGATCTACTTCCTGTCTTTCGTATCTTTCTAACTGTGTTTTCAGTTTTAATACTTCTTGTTTCAACTGGCGGTTTTCCAGATAAAAATATATAGCAAAACCAAGGAATATCTTTCCAAGAATAAATACGCCAATAAATAACCATCTCCATATTTTATGCACGCGCATATGGCTGGATGAGGCATCTACGTCAATAAACTGTCCACTTTTACGATGTTCACCACCTTTTCTTTCTGGTTGTCTTCTAATTGGTATGGATTCAAAATCTGGTATTTCAGCTAATTCATTAAGCTGGCTCTCAATCTTCAGCCAGGTATCAGCAGGAGGAATAATAGCCATATTTTCGGCTATTCGTTCCATATCTATTTCTAAATCCACTAAAGCATCTTGTATCTCCGGATGCTTTGCCTTAAGATATAGCAGTTCCCTGGCTTCTGCTTCTGAGGCTGCGCCTAATACATAGGCTTCCAGTATTCCGCTTTCTATGTACTCGTTAATTTTCACAACTGTTCCTCATGATTGTGAAAGCCTCTTTTAAAGCCTTCCGGGTTGATTCCTCTGTTTTATTTAATTCCTTTGAAATTTCTTCAATTGATTTTCCGTAGTAGTAAACACCATAAAATATCTGATGCTGCTCTTCTGAAAAAAGATCGGGATATTTATGATGAGAATCGGCAGGGTTCACAAATCTATGTATATCTGAATCTTTTACCAGATTTCCGGAATTTATGAGCTGGCTGATCTTATTCTTCGCAAATCTTTGCAGCTGACACCAGCTATTTGTATCATCCCAATTTATTTCATTAAAATGCTGTGAAACATCACAGAATATTTTTACCAGATATTCTTCAGCTAAATTGCGATCCTTTACAATTTCAAAAAGATAACCTAACAAGGTGCTTGCATGCCTGTCATACAGGACGCGCACACTTGCTTGTTTATTTTCTATTAATGCCTGTGGTTCAGTTTTCAGCATATGCTATTTTCTTCATTTTGGTCTTATTTTTTAATAGGCAACAACCAATAAGCTTTTGTTTTGTTAGCTCTAATTTATGCAATTTTCAGTTGAATCAAAGAAATATATCTCTTTAAAATAAAATACAATAACAAAAAAACAGCTAAACTGCATTTACAGGCCTTAAAAACGATTAAATGCTTATTTTAAAAATATAACAAGCAAATTTCTTTCCTTTGTCATCAAATACATATCTTATTACCAGAGTTAAAATCATATACTGATTTCAAAAAAAATTATACCTGGTAACATTTGTGGCCGTTTTTCTTAAAGAATTGGCTTTTTCAAAAATAAATCGTTTTTTCTATTAGAAATAATATTCACCGCCTCAGATGATGATTAAACTGTGATTATTTATTTTTCACATCTTAGAATAATCTGAATTATTCTTAAAATTTATAGCAACCAGGAATATATTTATTCCCAATAGGAATAATTTATAGCAACCAGGAATATTTGCTGATTTTAACCATTATAAATAGCTACATCCATATTCAGATCTGATATTTTTAAATGCTTTTAGCAAAAAAGAAACACATTTAACTACTAAATTATTTTCCATAAGTAAAACAAGTATATAACTTTGTATCATACACATAACTCAAAAACATGATAGATTAATGTTAGTAAAACATAGTACATATACTTCATGGAATGATACACAATTGGTGGCATCAATGACAGCAGGTGATAAGGCTGCTTTCGATGAGATTTACGAAAGGTATTGGAAAAAACTCTACAATGAGAGTTTTAAGAGATTAAGAAGTATGGAACAGGTTGAAGAGCTTGTTCAATCTGTCTTTGTAGACCTATGGACAAAGAAAGAAAGAAAAAATATCCAGAATATTTACGCATATCTTTTAACAGCCGTACGATACCAGGTATACATGTTATATAAAAAAGGCAGGACACTCCCCCAATTTGAAGAGCCTCTGGAACATATGGCCCTTTCCTACAGTAGTGCCGACTCTTTATTGAATGAGAAAGAAATCAGAAATTACATTGCTGTCTGGCTGGCCCTTCAACCAGAAAAGCGTGGAGAAATATTCAGAATGAAGTTTATGGAAGAGCGTACAACTAAAGAGATCAGTGAGCACTTAGGAATAAGCCAGAAAACAGTTCAAAATCAGATAATCACCAGTCATGCCAGTTTGAGAGAGTTCCTGCAGAAAATAATGATCATGATGACAATATTATAAGCTCTTTTTTAAATAAAATATATTACTCCCGGCTTTTATCAAAAAAGAGAAAGGACGAGTATATATGATAATCAGCTTTTTTGAAGAATTCAATAAGAAATCGCTATTGCCAAAAGTAGAATACCCCATCCTTATTTTGCTCCCGGATCGGGAGAAGAGATTGCCTGCTATAACCTGTTTACCGGAAAAACAGCCAGGATCATTACAACTTTAAACCAGCCAGCCAGCCAGCCAGCCAGCCAGCCAGTCTGATATTACTGGATGTTGTATGAAAATCAAGTGTCAGTCAATTAAAGAAATTACCCTGGAATTTTGCGGAATTAAGCCAGTTGCCGTTACTTAAATCGGCATTTTGAAGACAGCAGATGTTAAACAAAGAGAATGATGGATCACCAAAATCCATCAACTGAGTCAAAAACACAAATAAATCGCAATCTCCTTCCTTATTGAATTATGCCTGGAATAAATTTAGTCAATTGACTACGGCAGAATAGATATTACATAAATATGAAGGACGAATAGTATATTTCAGTTTGATTTTTATAAATTACACCATGCAATCAACAGAAAGTGTCGAAGAGTTTTATACCCGTATGCCTCATGCGAATCCATTAGGTTTAACAATCAATAATGCAGGTGCTGGTCATTTCAATGTGTTTTCGAGGGCAAACTGTTCAACAATTACGCCTTATAGCAGACGTGATTTCTATAAAGTCTCCATAATTCTTGGTACCGGCAAAATACACTATGCAGACAAGTGGATCTATATAGACAAGCCAGCATTGCTATTCTCTAATCCCATCATTCCTTATTCGTGGGAAGCAGAATCAGAAACACAGGAAGGCTGGTTTTGCCTTTTTACTGAAGAATTTATACAAACAGGGGAACGCAAAGAGTCATTACAAGATTCTCCTTTGTTCAGTATTGGCAGTAATCCTGTTTTCTTTATTGATGAAATTCAGCAAAAGGAAATATCTGGTATATTCATGAGGATGATCAAAGAGATATCCTCAGATTACTTACACAGATACAATGTGTTACGCAATTATCTTCATTTGATTATTCATGAAGCGATGAAGATGAATCCAACAGAGAGTTTTGAAAAGCACACCAATGCCTCCTCACGTATTACTTCGCTTTTTATGGAACTTTTAGAAAGACAGTTTCCAATAGATACCCATCATCTGTCCCTGAAATTAAAAACAGCAAATGATTATGCCAAGAGTCTTTCTATACATGTGAACCACCTTAACCGGTCTGTCAAAGAAACTACCGGAAAAACAACTACAGAACATATTGCAGCAAGAATAACCAGAGAAGCAAAAGCCTTACTACAGCATACAGACTGGAATATTTCAGAGATAGCCTATGGTCTTGGATTCGAATACCCTGCATACTTTACTAATTTCTTTAAGAAAAATACAGGAACATCTCCAATTGAGATTCGCCATATGGCAACCTGATAATTTTGCCGGACAGCAATTTGATTATTATAATAATCTGTTTGAATAGTATAACTACTTCCCTTTTCTGCACGATAACTTTGTTTCATCAAATCTGATAATTATGAAATATAGAAATCTAGGAACAACTAAAGAACAATTATCCGCTATTGGACTTGGCTGCATGGGAATGAGTTTTGCTTATGGTCCTGGCGATGATACTGAAAGTATTGCAACTTTACATAAAGCCCTCGATCTTGGTGTTAATTTCTGGGACACTGCAGATATGTATGGAAATGGAATTAATGAAGAACTAATCTCAAAAGTACTGGCTCCAAACAGGAATAAAATATTCATCGCTACTAAATTCGGTTTTCGTTTTCAAGAGGATGTTAATGGCTCCGGCACCCCCAATGCAACTTATTTTGATGGCTCGCCCAAATGGATGAAGATTGCTGTTGAGAAAAGTCTGAAAAGATTAAATATCGATACTATAGACTTATATTATGTACATCGTGTTGACCCGAATATACCAATTGAAGAGACTGTAGGTGCAATGGCAGAATTGGTAAAAGAAGGTAAAGTACGTTATCTTGGACTTAGTGAGGCTTCTCCGGCATCTATCCGAAAAGCACATGCCGTTCATCCTATTGCAGCTTTACAAAGTGAATACTCTTTACTGACAAGAGATGTAGAAACTGAAATATTAGCTACAGTAAGAGAATTAGGTATTTCTCTGGTACCTTATTCGCCATTGGCAAGAGGCCTGGTAACCAGTACTCTTAACGTAAACAGCCTGGCGGACAATGATTTTCGCAGATCACTTCCACGTTATCAGCAGGAAAACCTGGACAACAATACGAAACTGATTAGTGGTTTTGCTGCTGTTGCAGCGGATAAAAACTGCACACCTGCACAACTTGCGCTTGCCTGGGTACTAGCTCAGGGTGAAGACATTATCCCTATCCCTGGTACTAAAAAGAGAAAATACCTGGAGGAAAATGCTGGCGCAGCGGATATTAATTTATTAGCAGCAGATTTAAAAGCTATTGATGAACTTCTGGTACGTTTTCCAGTTGCTGGTGAACGCTATAGTGAAGGGGCAATGAAGAAACTGGTCAATAACTAATAAGATTAGTCAGGCCCTTTTATCTATTATAGTGAAAAAAAACTCAGACAGTATGATAAACTGTCGGAGTTTTTTTATGCGTAACATTTTTTTCTCATCTTGTTCTAAATTTCAAATTCTCTATCAATCAGCCATAGTATGATCAAAGCACAATCAATTAAATATAGCCTGAGTGCCTGTTTATTTATTATCATCCCATTCGCAGTAAATTCTCAGACAAAACCCGCACATACGGATAAAACATGGATAACCCAATCTAATCAATATACAGAACAATTGATTAACCTGGATAAAAAATACTCACCAGAATATGGTTCTGCACAAGGTTTAGCTGAATATGATACATTGATTGTTGTTCCAACCCTTGCTAATCTGATGGCGGAAAGAAAAGAAGAGGAAATATTGAACGGAAAATATAAAACCTCTTTACAAACAGAAAAGGACTTAGCGGTTAAACAGGATCTCAACATTCTGATTGCACACCTGAATTTGGGATTCAAAAGACAGGATTTTGAGCATTTAAGAAAAATACCTTTTTTAAATGCAGCAAATATAATTTATGAGGGTTTGCAGGTATTGCTGGATGACCAGACTCCAGAGAAAAGACGTAGCGCAGCAGTTGTCCGTTTGCAAAAATATACTGGCTTGGCACACGGATTTAATCCTTTGACATCAATTTTAAAAGACAGGGTATCAGCACAAATGAGAGGTAAAGAAATGATCTACCCTTCTAAACAGGAAATGGAGGTCACCTTATCCCGTAATGCAAGTATAATCAATGGTATAGAAGATCTCTTTAAGAAATATAAGCTCACAGGATGGGAAAATGCCTATACTGTACTCAAAAAGCAAGTCCAGGATTACGACCAGTGGACACGCGAAAATGTACTTCCTAATGCCCGTAAAGATTTTAGAATGACCCCCGAAGAATATGCCTTGCAGCTTGAAGATTATGGAGTAAATATTGCGCCCGACCGATTGGCACAAATGGCGCACATGGCCTTCACTGAAATCCAGCAGGAGATGAAGCCTATTGCTGAGCAGATCGCGAAACAGAGAAACTGGCCTTCTTCAGACTATCGTGATGTCATGCGTAATCTTAAAAAAGAGCAGATTCACGGTGATTCTATCATCCCGGTTTACGAAAGACATCTGAAAGATATAGAAGCGATCATTCTTGACAACCACCTGGTTACTTTACCATCCCGTCCCGCTATTATCCGTTTGGCAAGTGCTGCAGAAACGGCCAGAAGTCCCGCCCCTCATATGGTTCCACCCCCATTTCTAAATAATACAGGTCAGCGGGGTGTATTTGTTTTACCTTTAAATATGCCTCCTGCACCTGGAAAAAAGGAAAGTGATCAATATGATGACTTCACTTTTGATGCTGCTTCATGGACGATTATTGCACATGAAGCACGTCCCGGTCATGAATTGCAATTTGATAAAATGGTAGAAGAAGGAGTTTCCCAGGCACGCAGTCTATATGCTTTTAATTCTACCAATGCCGAAGGATGGGGATTATATGCTGAATATATCACTAAACCTTATATGCCGCTTGAAGGCCAGCTGGTTTCACTGGATTACAGATTATTAAGAGCAGCACGTGCTTTTCTTGATCCGGAAGTACAATCCGGAAAAATTACACAGCAAGAAGTTAAAAGGGTCCTGATGGAAGATGTAGTGCAGTCATCGGCTATGGCACAGCAGGAAGTTGAGCGTTACACAATTAAAGCACCGGGTCAGGCCAATAGCTATTTCTACGGTTTTACGAAGATGATTGCATTGAGAAAAGAGGCAGAAGATGCCTTAGGTAGTCAATTTAATGCACTGCGTTTCCACGACTTTATTCTATCACAAGGTTTGCTCCCGCCTGCATTGATCAGAGAAGCAGTAATTACAGATTTTATTCCGGCAGAAAAAAATCTGTAATTTTGCAAGTATTCAAAGCCAAATCATGAAGTTAACTTTAACGTGCCTTTTTCTTTATTTATCCACCATTGCTTTTGCACAGCATATACCCTATCCGGATAAACCATCAACTCATGGCATGATGCTAATGGGCAATGAAGTGATTTATGCTTCTCATCTGCCTATGTTCCACAGTCCGCACGACTATCAGATTATATCAATCCTGGAATTATCAAAAGAGGATCAGGAAAAATATGTTCAGGATAAAAGAAAACACCCTAAGGAACTTGTATATACAATTGAGCCGGAAACATTTGTACTTCCTGAAATGATTAACCACACTAAAGTATTCAAAGCTAATATCTATCGCGGCCATTTTGAGAGAGGCGGCACTAAATTCCTTGAAAACATTCCGGTAAGGATAAAACAAGTGATTTATTATAAACAATTTGATAAGAATGCAGTAAAACCGGCCAACCTTCAATACCTGCTTTTCGGTAACGAGCGGGAACAATTTCTTGTTCACAAAATCACTTCCAAGCCAGATTTTGATGAAAGTTTAATTGTTAGGGTACACGATAAAAACACATTAAAAGCAATAGTTGACAATCTTTATATTACGGTTTCTTTTCCTGAAAAGGACTTAGGCAAGCCCTTTTCATGGAAAGAAAACATTGGAGAGCGGAAACACACGCATGAACCTGTTCCATTTTCAGCTCATCAAACATTTTATCTGGAATATGGTGACTTAGAGTAGCCTGTCACTATTTGCTTTTAAATAAAGCATAGCCTCTTTTACAGTTTGAACCGGGCTTTTAGGATTAAATCCGAGTTCAGACTGTGCTTTTGAAATATCAAAGTCCTGCTGCAAACCAGAGAACATAGCGATATCTTTAGTCGTTAATAAAGGTGCTTTCCCTGTAATTTTACTTCCAGTCTCCATCAGCCATGCAGCAAAGAACAAAAGAGGTTTTGGCACAGCCAAGGGAAGCTTAAGCTTTAATTCAGGGAATAAGTCTTTTGCAATTTGTGTGGTTTGCCTGATCGAAGTACATTTTTCATTTGCTAAAATATAACGTTCCCCACTCCTGCCTTTTACAGCGGCCAGATAACATCCCTCAGCCACATCTTTAACATCCACCCAGTTTAAGGCAATATTTGTTTCAACCGGAATTTCTTTATTCAAAATCAGCTTTATAATATGATAAGAGACATTTAAATTCCCAAAGGCCTCTGCTCCGATCATTGCAGAAGGCAATACCGCGACTAATTCAATACCATATTGCCTGGCCAATTCAAAAGCCAGCGTTTCGCCATCATTTTTAGAATTATAATACATATCCCTGCGATCTGGATTTTGTCCGCTACTTTCCTTCACCGGCAATACTGAATAATTCAAAGCTGCTATAGAACTCACATAAACAATTCTCTTAACTCCGGATTCGGCAGCTGCCTCAATTAGATTTTTTGTCCCCAGCAGATTAACATCATATATTTCTTTCTTAGGGTCTTTTGCCCATAACTTAAAAGCAGCACCTACGGCATAAACAACCTCTACGCCTTGCATAGCAACTATTAATGACCTTTTTTCAGTAATATCTGCCTGTACCATTTCACAATTCAGCTTAGCAAAAGAGCTGTTATTTTTTAAATCCCGGACCGATCCTCTTACCGGAACCCCTTTATCAAGGAGCAATCTGATCAGGTTATTTCCTAAATGTCCATTTGCACCGGTAACCAATGCTAAATTTTGATGTATCATATTCTTGTCTGTTAAGCACACAAATCTGAGTATTGTGTGTCCTGCTTACACTTGACATTTGTTAGTTAATGATGCATTCTTTTTCTGCGGATACGGCTCAGGCTTTCGGCTTTCATGCCTAAAAAGGAAGCAATATATTGTAAAGGGACATACTGAATAATAGCCGGATAATTTGATTCCAGCCTTTTATAACGCTGCTCTGCAGTTAAAGTGGCCAATTCGCGGGATCGGGTTTCATTGTAAGCAAGCGCCATCTGGAAGACCATGATGCTGTAGTCCTTAAAAGCCAGACTCTGTTCACAAATAATATCCAGATTAGCTTTGGTAATTCTTAACAGCTCGCAATCGGTAATACAGGCTACATTTTCAACAGATTCTGTACAATTATTAAAAGATGTATAAGAGGTAATAAATCCGGGAGGACAATTGATATGTGTGGTGATTTCATCTCCTTCTTCGCTGTAATGAAATAATCTGACAAAGCCAGAAACCACATAATAAAGATAGCAGGGTATACTGTTCTCTTTCTCTATAATTGTATTTTTAGTAAAAAACACAGGTTCAAAATACTTCATACAAAGTGTTAGGTCTGCGTCTGTTAATTTGATATGAGCAGCTGCATTATTTAATAAATGCTGATATAGTTTGTCTGAAAACATCTGATTTATTGACAAGGTTATAAAATGATAAAGGTCAGGATTTTTATTTAATTGGTTTTTCTATTAATTTAGCGTGATTGCAAACGCTCAGCTGAAGATCAAACCTTCTTCTGCAAGAAAAATATATAATGATGAAAGGACCCGATAAAGACGAGAAATATCCGATAAGCCACTATAACAGACTCTGTTTTTTGAAGAATATCATCACAAGTCCTAATATCATTGTAGGTGACTACACCTATTATGATGATTTTAAGGATGTATATAATTTTGAAAGGAATGTAAAGTATCACTTCGACTTTATAGGAGATAAGCTCATTATAGGTAAATTCTGCATGATTGCTTCGGGAGTCACATTTATTATGAACGGCGCTAATCACAAGATGGATGGTATAACGGCCTATCCATTTAATATTTTTGGCAATGGCTGGGAAAAGGTTACACCAAAAATGGAGGAACTTCCTTTTAAAGGCGATACGATTGTCGGCAATGATGTCTGGATCGGATCGAATGCTACAATAATGCCCGGAGTGCACATTGGAGATGGTGCCATTATAGCTACAAATACAACAGTAACCAAAGATGTCCCTCCTTACACCGTTGTAGGAGGTAATCCCGGCAAAGAAATCAGGAAGCGCTTTTCTGAAGAAAAAATTGAAGAGCTTTTAGAATTGAAGTGGTGGGATTGGAAAATAGAGCGGATTACAGAAAATCTGCATGAATTAACGGGTCCTAAATCCCGATTTCTGTAATGCCGGAAAACCTCCGGAAGCAACCTGCTGTCAACGCCTGATTGCAATTGGTCAAATTGTTTTCTGAACCCTATTGTTATTCCTTTTTTTTGAGGAAAATAAATAAATATGAGAACACAATTTAACAAAAGACTGCTATTTCTTATCCCTATGGTAGCACTGGCATTAATTACCACTAAAGCAAAATCACAAAACTCTATACCTTTCCATATTGGTTTGAAGGGAGGGGCGAATTTCACTGATTTAAGTCTTAATTATGGTGATTTAAAAAACAAATATTCAGCAGGCTATTCTGCAGGGGCCTTTACAAGAGTTGATATTTCTAAACTGTATTTACAAGGAGAACTATTGTATTCGCACAAATCTTCTAAATTAGAATCCAATGCATTAGGTTCAGAAAAAACTTCATGGAATAGTATTGATGTTCCTGTAACCATCGGGTATAAAATATTAAAATCCGACAAACTAAATCTAAGAGTCTTTGGAGGCGGCGTTTATTCTTATGTATTAAATGATAAAGCCCGGATTTTACATGAGGTAAAAGAATCATTTAATAAGTTTGACAAATCAAACATCGGTTACATAGCCGGAGCCGGAATTGATCTGGGTAAAATAACCATTGACCTGAGTGCCCAGGGATCACTAACCAAAATGAGCAGTGATTTCAAATCACGCCCCCTTACCTTTCAGGCAAGCGTTGGTTTCATGATCTTCTAAAAATTCTTACTAATTTACGCCTTTTGAAATTCATATATTCATTTGTTTATGCATCATTTTAGCTAAAAACAAATAGAGATGTGGATTTTAAAAGCTAGAAAGAAATACGGGAAAGCTTCAAGGGCTAAATTAAGCTTTTGCGAGCTTTCTCGCATTTAAAAACAATTATATACCGATGAAAACCCTGATTTTCAATAAACACTGGCTGATTACAGCAACCTTCTGGATTATCCTGGAAATTGCTTTCTGGACTCAAATGATCCGGGATTACCCGCTGATCTTTGCAACCTATGTATCATTTGTGATCATGATAGGTTCTATGATATCAGCTCATACTTTAAGTGACTTTTTGCTGCCAAAGGCCATGGCGACAGGAAAAATGAAAATTTTCGCTATTCAATGTACTATGATAAGTCTTCTGCTCGCATCAGTATTATCTGGCGCAGCAGTAAGCTGTTACTGGTTATTTTTGCATGGGACAAAATATGATAGTATGGGAAGGATGCTTGCTTATAGTAATTTCTGGCTGAAACTGGGCAGTGCCATTCCCTCGGCTATACTTATTAATGCTACAGCATGTGGCCTGCGCTTTTACCAGGAACATGGGAAAATAGAAAAAAACCACGCCCTCTTACAGCAGGCGCATCTTGAAGCACAACTCAGAATTCTTCAGGATCAGATTAATCCGCATCTGATGTTCAATGTATTGAATCACATCCATATCCTGATGCAGAAAAATGTGGAACTCGCTTCTGTTCTGCTGGTCAAATTTTCTGACATCCTCAGGTACCAGCTTTATGAATGCAACAGAGAGTCTGTATTACTGGAGCGCGAAGTACAATATCTGAAAGATCTGGTAGCAGTCGAAAAAATACGCTGGGGAGAAGAACTTAAAGTAGTTTGCATCTGGAATATACAGGATGGAAAAAAGGATATAGTCCCTCTTTTGCTGGTCCCATTTGTTGAAAATGCATTTAAACACGTATCCCGTTTACCTATGGAAAAAGGCTATGTAACTTTAATTTTGAAGCAGGAAAATAATGAACTGATTTTTACCATGGAAAATTCAAGTTCTGTACAGCAACCAAGAAAAGGCACTAGCCATGGCCTTGGTCTTGAAAACGTAAGAAAAAGGCTTGGTCTGTTATATCCGCAGCAGCATGAACTCAGCATTGAAAAAACAAATAGCCTATTTAAAGTTGCATTAATTATTCAATTACATTCAAAGAAATAAAAATGGCACTTATTCCTTCAGGCAATACCAGCGAGGCACCTTTACAGTGCCTTGTTATTGACGACGAGCCTTTAGCCAGAGATGGCATCATAGATTTTTGCAGTAAACTTGATTTTCTGCAAGTAGCAGGTTCTTGCTCCACTGCAATGGAAGCATCAGATTATATACAACAGGGAAATATAGATTTACTATTTCTTGATATCAATATGCCTTATCTTTCAGGGCTTGAATTTCTGGAATCATTAGAGCATCCTCCCCTTACTATTTTAACTACAGCTTATTCAGAACATGCGCTGGAGGGATATAGATTGCAAATCGTTGATTATCTGTTAAAACCCATTACTTTCAAACGTTTTTATCAGGCGGCACTAAAAGCCAGACAACATCATTTGATGAATATCACTCCTAAGCACCCCCAGCCAGTTGATACTTTTTTATATATACGCCAGGGGGATAGCTTTCAAAAGATATCGTGGGTTGATATCTTATTTATTGAAGGAATGCAGAATTATGCAAAGCTTCATTTTAAAGACCGCGAACTGGTGATTCATCAAACTATGATATCCCTGGAAGAAACCCTGCCTAAAGATAATTTTTTCAGAATACACAAATCTTATCTGATTAATATTTCTCATATCGATTCAGTATCAGGAGGCCGCGTTTTTATTAATGGCAATGAACTTCCAATCTCCAGAAATCGCCGTGAAGACCTGTTAAAAGAAGTGGTCTATACTAAATTGCTTAGCAGATAAGCAATTTAGTATAGACCACTGTTAATTTCACCTCTTTTAAAGAGTTTTTTTTGTCTTTTATTTCTTGGCCTTTCCCTTACTCAAACTCCATTTGATAGCCACAGCCCCATAAGCTGTGGTGGAGAAGCTTGGATCAGCCTGTTCTTTTCTTTTAAAGAAATCCTTAAGTTTTCTGCTTGTTGTAGAAAATTGCCTCGTAAGCGTTGCGCCTCCTGTCAATTGTAAGGTAACCGATTTTCCCAGTTTAAATTCTGGCCTCAGACCAGCCACTACCTGCAAATAACCTAGCAACATAGATTGATCATCCCTGTTTACTACGGCAGTCATTCCACTAAGCTCAACAACCGATTTAAGTTCAAAAGCAGGAGTCAGCTGCGCACCAAACTCTATGTTTTCAGGGAAATTGATATGCAAATGATAACGTCCGGGTGTAAGCCAGTTAAAATAGATGCCAGGCAATACCATCGGTACACCAAAAGTATTAGACACCACTGGTCCAAGTCCTAATGCCAGGCGGGGATTGAAATTTTTGATAAACAAAACTCCTCCCTGCACTAAAATATTGTCTCCGTTTATCTTTTCCATATCAGTATAAACACCGACAGAGGCCATCGCCATAATTGACCATGTTCTGCTTATCGGACGCATATGGACCAGTCCAACCTGAGCGTTTAACAATTCTGCAGGGAATAACTTAGTTTCATAATCCCGGTTTTCTATCTTCGCATAGGAACCTCCAACATTCACCGACCATATTTTTGGCCTTCCCAACGAATCTATTTTAGCAGAAAGAGGAATACTGAATCCTAACTGCATCCGTTTAAAATTACTTGTCGAACCAGTTTTGACACTGTCTGGTCTGATATAATTAGAAAAAGGAACGTAATCTGCCTTAATTGTACCAGAGATGCCAGTTTGGGCACTGGCTTTCAAGTTTAAGCCCAATCCAACGATAATCAGGCAATAGTGTAAAGTTTTCATATTTCTTTTTTAGCTGTGATTTGATTTATAAATCTTCGCGAAGAACATATGATGTAAACTTTTAAGGGAAATTAATTGACCACCTGTCCTGTCCTTTTGACAAGAGGTAAATAAGGAGTGTTAAACCAGATCAACCCTTATGAATTGATAGGATTTATAAAAGGAGAATAAAGAGATCTTATATAAGATTGTATCGTCATCTGGAAAAAATGGTAGATTTAACAAAAGAATTAAATACGATTATCCGCTTCTGTACACCGATGTACGCTCATGAACATATCCATTTAACAAAATATAATTAACAAACTAATATATAAGCCATTAAATAATTTTAAATCATGGTACAAAATTAGACATGATGGAACAGGAAAGAACAAAATACTGATCAGCATGTTTAAATTAAACCTCATTACAGCCCTGCGCAATCTTTGGAAACACAAGGGATTTTCATTAATTAACATCGGAGGACTGGCAATTGGACTTGCCAGTTGCTTAATGCTGCTGCTGTACGTAATTATGAATGGAGTTATGATAAACAATTCAAGAATATAGACCACATTTATGGCGTTTGCAAAAACATTTCCGCCGATAGTTTAAAAATCACTGGCACCCGCGGAACATTTAGCAATAGTCTGTGCTGCTGTTTTATCTGAAACCGCAGCACAGACTTTACCAGGCATAGCGCATGTCAGCAGAATACAATTTGGCTATAAACTGGTTAGCTACAGGCAAAATAGTTTCAATCTGGGTGCAGCATTTGTTGACCCTGGTTTTCTTCAGATCTTTGACTATAAATATTTAAAGGGAAGTCCGGCCTCTGCCCTTTCCGACCCGGGTTCTGTACTCCTTACAGCGACCACTGCCAAAAAACTATTTGGCCGTACAGATCCATCCAATAGGAAAAGTTATCAAATGGGATAATCGTGAAGGATTAAAGGTCACAGCCGTTATAGAAGGTTTGCCAGGAAATCAAACCATTCAATTTGATGTCTTACTAAACTGAGCCTTATTTATCAAAGAAAATACCCAGTTTAAAGATGCGCAATGGGATTGGGGTTTTACAAATACCATTGTACAGCTAAAAAACAATCAAAGTTTCCCGGCTGCCGATGCTTTAATGCGAAAGATGATCCGCAGTCATGCCAATGATCCAAATAATTATCTTTCTGCTTTTCTGTTTCCATATGCCAAAAATCATTTATACACAGATTTTAAGAATGGAAAACCTGTTGGCGGTAAAATAGATCAGATTAAATTTTTCCTGTTTCTGGCTTTTGGCGTCCTTTTGATTGCTTTTATAAATTACATGAAACTTAGTACTGCACAATCGGAAAGAAGAGCAAGAGAAGTTGGTGTCCGCAAGGAATTCAATTGCTGCCCAGTTTTTGACTGAATCTTTATTGATTTCTTTTCCTGCAATGATTCTTGCTTTTGCTTTACTGGAATTATTTTTGCCCTATTTCAATCATCTGCTGTATATCCATATGGTAATTGATTACGATTCCGCTTTAACCCGGGCCGTACTGGCAGGACTTATAGTCATTTCAGGCTTACTGGCAGGAAGTTATCCATCGCTTTATTTATCTTCTTTTACCCCCGGTTAGAGTTTTAAAGGGAGCGCTCACAATCGGAAAACCGTCCTTAACTGTACGCAAAGCACTGGTTGTGTTACAGTTCACGTTTTCTTTCTGCATGATTATCTGTGCAATACTGGTTTACAGTCAAATCCAATATGTCAGGAATAAACCTTTGGGCTTTAGTAAAGATAACCTGATACAGATAGAAAAAGCCGGTGAATTTACTAATCCTGTCAAAACAGAATTGTTCAGGCAGGAATTACTTAAAGCTGGTGTAATCACTGCTGCCACTGAATATTATGCCGGTTTAACAAATGGAGGTGACAATTCAGCTGATATTACCTGGCCCGGACATGATCAGCACTGGCTGTATTCATGGAATAACAGGGTTGCTGGTTACGATTTCACGCAGACCCTGGGTCCGAAAATATTAGAAGGAAGGGATTTTTCAAGAAATTTCAGTTCAGATACCAGCAGTGTATTGCTGAACGAGGCGGCTGTTAAAAGTATGGAACTCCAGAAACCTTTAGGCAAACAGTTTAAAAAGAGCGGAAAGTTATTTACAATTATCGGTGTGCTGCAGGATTATAATTATGAATCAGCATCCTATAGGACCGCATCTACGATTACTTATCTTTCTAACCATACCCATGAAGCGGACAGAACAATATTATTGAGGCTCAACCCAAAACATAACCTGAGCAGCGCTATTCAAACCATCAATGAATGGAACAGACGCTTAAATCCGGCTTATCCATCAGAATTAATTTTTATAGATCAGGAAATGGAAGATAAGCTTGCCAATGAAAAACTTCTCAGCAGCCTCTCCAATTTATTTGGTGGGTTTGCAATTTTCATCTCTTGTCTGGGTTTATTGGGTTTAGCTTTATACATAGCCGAACAGCGCAGTAAAGAAATCAGTATCCGTAAAGTATTAGGTGCCGATCTGAGCAACATCCTATTCTTATTAAACAAAGATTTCCTGATACTTGTTGTCCTGTCCAATCTGATTGCCTGTCCCCTTGCCTATATCATTTCATACCAATGGCTGCAGAAGTTTGACTACAGCATAGAACTCACTATTTGGCCAATGCTGACTACAACAGGTCTATCTTTACTGATTGCCATATTTACTGTGGGTATCCAAAGTTTTAAGATTGCAAAGGCAAATCCAATTGATGCATTAAAATATGAATAGACAATTCATGTACAGTATCAGTACCGGAATCTGCACTTTTCTGTCTACTTTGCGTTTATAATTAAACCTATAAATGATTAACAACGTAAAAATATTAAAATCAGAAGTTCTTTCTGACAACTGGTACACGCTTAAAAAGATAACCTATCAATATTCATTAAATGACGGAACCGTTCAGACACAGGACAGAGAAGCTTATGACCGGGGAAATGGTGCAGTTATTCTATTATATAACCAGGAACAGCAAACTGTAATCCTGACCAGACAATTCAGACTTCCAACTTATATTAATGGAAATAGTTCAGGACTGCTGATTGAGGCCTGTGCCGGTTTACTGGACAAGGACAATGCAGAAGACTGCATTAAAAGAGAAACAGAAGAAGAAACAGGATATAAAGTTACCGAAGTACGTAAAATATTCGAGGCCTATATGTCTCCGGGTTCAGTAACCGAGATTTTATATTTCTTTATTGCAGCTTACTCTAAAGCTATGAAAGTGCATGAAGGAGGTGGACTGGAACATGAGCAGGAAAACATTGAAGTTCTGGAACTTTCTATTGATCAGGCGATGAAAATGATAAACAATGGAGAAATTAAAGACGGAAAAACCATTATGCTGCTGCAATATATAAAATTACATCAGATCCTGTAATGAGAAGCAATGGCGTTTTTAGTTACATATTTAGCAAATAAGAAGATAATGCATTAGCTGATCGTTAAGGGCATTCTTTAAAAGAAACGCCATAATACACATCTTTAACAAGTAAACGCGGGACAAGGTCTCAAAACGCCTTCTCCTGCGTAAAAACAACAGACAAGAAGAACATGACATCAATCACTCCTGTTTTTAGAATATTTGATTACGCTAAAGCAATTGAATTCTACATAGACTGGCCTGGTTTTTCGATTGACAGTATTCTTTTAAACCTGTCCGAACATCATGGAGACTGCACTCCTGGTGCAAGTGCCTGTATTGATGGTTTTGAAAATCTGCAAGATTACCACCATTTACTGATTAAAAAGAGTTAAATCAGGGGCTTTACAGCGTTGATAATTATAATATCACGCTCCACATCCATACCAGCATTGCTTCTCACCTTTTCGGTCTGAAGATTTACGCTCCTGATTTTAAAACCACTGCTAAGTAACAACTCTTCTGCTTCCTGCTGACTATATAGCTGAAAATCATATTGTGTAAAAGGGAGTTTCTCCATGAATTCACGTGATCCGAAGGTCAAACTAAATAGGCCACCAGGTTTAAGTACTCTTAAAATTTCGGCAGCATAAGCTTTGGGATTCCTCCAGAAATACAATGTATTCACCGTAAATATCCTGGTAAAAAAATCAGCCGCAAAATTCAGCTTTTCTCCATCTGACAAAGAGAAATCAGCCCTGCCCGATGTTACAAATGACTCGTTTAATTTGACAGCTTCACTGATCATCAGGGAGGAAATATCAACCCCGTAATAAAGTAAATACTTAATATCTTTTAAAAGCTGGATAACATGAGAGCCATTGCCCGGCCCGATTTCCAATACAACATCATTAGGTTTCAGATTCAGTTCCGAAATAGTCAGTGTAATCATATTGCCATTATTAATAGCCATTGATTCAGCTGTCCTTAATCCCTTATCTCCGCTTGGGCAACCTAATTGACCTGCTATTTCCTTAAAATCTGGCTTATTAGGAGTTTCAGACATGTTTTTACCGATTATGTTTAGAATTCTTTAGGATTTGTACCTGTATTACCCGTGCTCTTTTGCACGGGTAACCAGGATTTAATAAATATTAAGAACACAGTATTTCCCTGCTTTGGTAGCACAAAGGTACATTATTTAGAATCATTCTACACTAATTAAATCTTTGTTACACTTTGATGACAAAGAAACCTGAAACCTATAACTGAATCAGATTAATGATCTGGTTTAAGTAAACTTTATCAGTTTCATCAAATTGAGAAAGATCGGCACTATCTGCATCAAGCACTCCGATCACTACATCTCCACTGAACAGTGGTAAAACAATCTCTGACCTGGAAGCAGAGCTGCAGGCAATATGACCTGGAAATTTATCAACGTCTTCAACAATGATAGTTTCAGCGTCCTGCCATGCTTTACCACATACACCTTTTCCCAATTTTATTCTTGTACAAGCTACAGGCCCCTGAAAAGGCCCCAAAACCAATTCATCTTCTTTAACCAGGTAAAAGCCTACCCAAAGCCAATCAAACTGCTCTTTCAATGCGGCAGAGATATTTGCAAGATTCGCAGTTAGATCATCCTCTCCACGTATTAAAGCTTCAATCTGAGGTATCAGGGACTGATATTGTTCTTCTTTACTTTCAGTTTTTATAATTATTAAATCTTCTGCCATTTTCTATTTTATTTATGAAGGCTTAAAACTAAACAATCGGACATAAAACGATGTAAAGTATTCGTAATATTCCTTAAGTCATTTAAATTTATCTAATAATTTGTTTGTATTTATTTTTAGCTGCAACTTCGCCAGATTTAAAGCCATTAATTTAATTCGTCTTATGAGAGTAATTGCAGAACTGCCACATCCGGAATGTAAAATTACATTGTTCAATATGAACCAAAAATATATTGTCAAATTTGAGCAGGGAACTTTTGAACAGAGCTATAAATTATCTGAACTGGACTTGACAGGAGGTGGGGCAAATGAGATTTTCCAACTCCTTGACGAAACCTTTATTGCAACAGTTGTAGCCCGTTTCAAGGCTATGCGCTCAGATTTCTCCGCAGCCTATAAAAGACAGGAGTACTAGCTTAGATAAACATCATAAGTCACTGTAATACAGAGCTAATTTTACTTTCACAGAATAATATTCCGTATTTTAAGCCTTATTACAGTGATTTTAACAACTATTCAAATCCAAAAAAGAATAAAAACTTCAACACAACAATCTCAATAATAAGAAAAACAATAAGTTATAAATCATAACAATATTATATTCTGCGCCCATAAACTACAAAATATAATATTGTTTACCCTTAAACAAGTGTAATTGCTCTTATTTGATTTAATCAAAACGACCGGAATAACATAGGATTATTCTTCCTGAACTGAATTAGTTTTCTACTCGAAATTTAGGCAGATCGAAACACAAAACTACGCATCCGTCCACTTTACTCACCAGTAGCTGACCTTTATTTCTTTCTACAAAGTCTCTGCATAATTGCAATCCCAGACCTACCCCACGCTCGTTAGAAGTCCCGTAGGCAGGCTGTAAATTTGTATCCTCAGAGAGCCTGTCAATATTTACCGCCCCTAATACAGGATTGCTTACATCTATAAAAAGAGAGTGCTCATTACCGTATATCTTAATAGAAATATATGCGCCTAAAGGTGTAAACTTAATGGCATTATCAATCAGATTACGCATAACAAGATTAATCTGATTTAAATCTGCATAGACATCTGCATCCTCACTCACTTCAAGCTTTATTGCAATATCCTTTTTCACAATTAAAGGCTGATAAACCTGCATCAGCTCATTTGTCAGGTCAAGCATACTAAACTTTACAGGCTCGTTATTAATCCCCTTCAATTGACTTTGGGCCCAGTAAAGCAAGTTATTCAGTGTATTATGAATATGATCAAAACTTTTACGGCTGTCATTGAGCAGCATCTTAACTTCATCAAGCGACAACATATCAAGATCATTCAGGGAATATAAGCTGATCAGACTATTAAATGGACTACGCAAGTCATGTGCAATAATAGAAAACAGCCTGCTTTTATCCGTATTTGCTTCTTCAAGTGACTTGACAATCTTATTTAAAGCCCTGGTCCTTGATTCAACTATCTTCTCTAAACGCTCTTTCTGTGTTCTGATCAGGTACAGATTTTCTTCCTGCATCCTTAGCCTGTCAGACTGGATTGCCAGCCTTCCGGTATTCAGATCCTTTAGCCTATCTCCTAAAGCAAGGGAAAGCAAGAGCAATTCAAAAATAAAACCAAGGGGCGCAATATCCATCAATAACTCACTATAAACAAATACATTAGCAAAGCTCAGCACAACCCATACTGAAGTTAAACAAACGAATGCCCACGCAATTATATAATACAATGCTGGTTTATATCCTTTGAAATAAGCAATGAACCCTAAAAACCAAACTACCAGAGAGGTGGTTGCCGCTAACACCTGTACCAAAGCAGTACTATAAGATTTATAACCCAGTAAACAGATCAGCATGGTCAGCAGCCAGCAAACCATCAGCAATTGAATTATACGCTTTGATTGCGGCAATAGAACTGATAAATTCAGGAAGCTACATGAAAATGCGATTCCTGCGATACTGCCTAAGCTTATAAAAACATAAGGATAAGTATTGATAAAAATACGAAAGCTATCGCCTAAATAATACCCGTATCCCCTAAAATAACACACCATGTAGATAAAAAGAGATAGAATATAAACACTATAATAAAAATATGTTTTATCCTTTGATCGTATAAATACAAATAGATTAAAGAAGAACAGCGCACTTAATATCCCAATATAAACAGACTCTAAACGTTCCATCAAACTTAAGCCGCCGGCCAATCGCTCTGAAACAGTTATTTTCAGTGGAACAAGAAGAATATTATTAGTCTTCAATCTTAAGTATACAGTCTGTACAACAGAATTATAAACACTATCAGATAAAGTAAAAATATAATTAGTAGAACCAATTACTTCAGGGTTTTTCGGGGCAAGACTCCCTGTATGAATTTTAACAAATTTACCTGAATCTGCCGGCCTGTAAAAGTCTATATCATCTATACAGGAAGCATCAAGTACAAGATAAGCTTTACGATGAGTTTGATTCAGATAAGAGATTTTTATCCAGAAGGCAGACTTAGAATTTCCAAAATTAAGAATGTCTGCATCAGCTCTTAAAAACCTACCCTGATTATCTTTTTCTGTCACCTGGGCTATATCCAGAACCCCTTGTCGATCAACCAAATAACCAACTGATTTACCCAGGCTCTGGTAAGACAAATTACGATCAACAGTAATTACCTGACTGAAAACAGCTGTTGACAATAAAAACAGAAAGAAAAAGAGTGAAACGCGCATCAATTATTCTATCCGGCAAATGTAATGTAAATATATTTAAACAGAAATAGAATGCAAACAAGATTAACGCAACAATATAAATTATAAAAAGAAGAATGTTCTTTTAAGTGGTAACACACAAAACACTGAATAGCAATATATTATATAGATAAAAACCAAATTAACTGCACAAAAAAGCCCGGCTTAAAACCTGTGATTAAACTATTTTGAATAGAAAAATCAGGTTTAAAGCCGGGCCATAATATGTTATTTTAAAAAACAGGATCGGTATCCATTTGGAAATCTTCATCTCTCAAATAGAGTATTTCTGTACTTTTTTCATAGTTTGTTGACTTCTTAGAGAAGAAATCATGCTGAGTAGTCTCTCCATTTAAACCATTCAAAACTATAGAGTTAACAGCTTTTATCTCAAACAGCTCTTCAAAACCAAGGTTCATCATTGCCTTATTTGCGTTGTAACGGACATATTCTTTTACATCGGCAGTAAGACCTACTTCTGTATATAATTCATCTGTATACTTCAACTCATTTTCGTAAAGTTCCATTAACAGCTCAACAAGCTCTGCTTTGCTTTTTTCAGGATCAGGCAATTTCTTATAAACATCCTGTGCCAGTAATCCGACAAACACTCCATGAATGGATTCATCAGCAACGATTTTTTTGATAATATCAGCACTCGCTACCATCTGCCCCTGGCCAGCAAGCCACAAAGGCATAAAGAATCCGCTATAGAAAAGAAACGACTCTAATAACACAGATGCAGCAAGCCCCATAAATAAGTCTTCATTACTCACCTTAGCCGCATCCAGGCTTATGTAATACTTATCAATCGTAGCTGCCTTAAACTGAAGCAGTTTATTACTTTCTACCCATTCAAACAACTCATTGATCTCAGCAGTACTGTTTACTGTCGTAAAAATAGTAGAGTATGACTTGGCATGAATAGCCTCCATCATACACATAAAAGATAATACCGCTTTATTCTGTAATCCATCGATATGGTCCAGTAATTTAGGCATACCAGTATGACTCTGTATGGTATCAAGCAATGTTAAGCCGCCTAATGCCCTTTTATAAGCTTCCTGAATTTCGGGAGTTAAAGATTTCCAGCTATCTATATCTTTGGAAGGGATATATTCTGTATCTATCCAGAACTGGCGCAGGTTCTGCTCCCAGAACATGCCAGCATAATCATTTTCCGGGGTATTCCAGTTTACTGCTTTATATTGACTCATTTATGTCTGATTTAAATCTTATTATTTAATTGAATTCTGATTATACTGAACAAGAAACACATTCGTCAATCGAAGCTTTACGGGTACGGGTATAATACAAGGACTTTAAGCCCATTTTATGTGCGTAGATATAGTATTTTGCGATATCACGTGTACTATCCTTCGTATTGGTATGCAGAATAGTTGAAATACCCTGGTCCACATGCTTTTGAATCACTGAGATTAACCGTAGTACATTCTTCTGATCCATATCATAGGCAGATTTATAGAAGAAATAGTTATCATTATCCAGATAAGGCATTGGATAATAAGTCGTACTATCACCATACTCTCTCACCTCAATTACGTCCACTACAGGCATTACAGATGCCGTTGCGTTCATAATGTAGGATGTAGACTGATTAGGCGCTATAGCAAGCCTGTAAGCGTGATACAGCCCGTGTTCTTTAACTTCATTCATTAAAGCCGTCCAGTCTGCTGCCGAAGGAATAGTCATCCCTTCAAATAATACACTGATTTTATCATTTACAGGGGTAATATCTTTAGCGATATAAGAAGCAAAGTAGTTTCCATTTGCATATTCTGATTGCTCAAAACCTACAAAGGTCTCTTTTTTCTCTTTCGCAATCTCCATAGAGCTCTGGATAGAATAAAAGTTAACCATCATAAAGAAAACATTGCAAAAATCAAGCGCCTCTTTACTTTCGTACATTATGAAATTCTTAGCCAGGAACCCATGCAGGTTCATTGCTCCCAAACCAACACTATGCAGCTCTTTATTTGCTTTCTGAACCGAAGGTACCATAGCGATATTTGTCATATCAGAAACGACAGTAAGTGATCTCATAGCCGTTTTAACAGCTTCCTTAATCCTTTTATTGTCCATTACCGTAGCAATATTCAAAGAACCCAGATTACAGGAAATACCATAACGGATTTTGTCTTCCTTGCCATAAATCTCTATATCAGAAACTTCAGAGATCTGCATAATTTCTGTACACAGATTAGAAAACTTAACATTTCCAATCTCTTTTAGTGCATGCTCCCGGTTTGCATTACCTTTGAAAAACAGATAAGGGTAACCACTTTCCTTTTGGGTCTGTGCGATTTTCACCATCAGGTGACGGGCATTAATCTTTTTCTTCTTAACAAGCGGATTAGTTACGAGCTCTTCATACATCTCGTCCATATCCATTTCATCCAGATATTTACCATATTGTTTTAATACGGTATGCGGATGGAAGAGGTAACAAGCTTCGTCTTTTTCGGCCAGCTCCATGAATTTATCAGGAACAACTACGCCAATAGATAAAGATTTGATCCTTACTTTTTCGTCCACATTGATCTTTTTACAATCCAGGAACTCTTCAATATCAGTATGGAAAACATTCAGATATACCGCACCAGCACCCGGACGTTGTCCTAACTGGTTTGCATAAGAGAAAGTATCTTCCAGGATCTTCATAATTGGCAATACACCACCTGCACGTCCTTCAACATCTTTAATAGACTCTCCTCTGGCACGGATCTTAGACAAATTAAAAGATACACCACCACCAATAGAAGATAATTTCATTGCGGAATCTATCGCATAGCCAATACCATTCAGGTTATCACCTATTTCATCCAGAAAACATGAAACCAGCTCTCCTGAACGTTTTTTACCTGAATTTAAAAATGTTGGTGTTGCTGGCTGATACTCCTGATTAATCAGCATCTCGGCATATGATTTAGCCTGAGCTACATCTCCCCTTGCCAGAAACAAAGAAACCGCTACCACGCGATCTTCATAACGTTCCAGGAATTTCTCTCCGCTATCATCTCTCAGTGCATAACTCTGAAAGAATTTAAATGCGCTCATGAAAGATTGAAATCTGAATTTCTTCGCATAGACAAGGTCATAAACCTCTTCCATCTGCTCAAAAGTATACCATTGATAAAAATCAACGTAATATTCCTGCTCTATCAGGTAATCTATCTTCTCTTTTAAAGTATAAAAGAAAACAGTGTTTTTATTTACATAATCCAAAAAATAGGAGCGAACAGCTTCTTTATCTTTATGAAGGCTGAATTCGTCGTCCTTTTTAACCATGATCTCATTGTTCAATAAGATCCATTTTTTCGTTACCATATCGTTAGCCCTCTATTTTATCTATAAATTTTTGGATATCTGCCATTGTTCCCGAAAGCTCAAACTGTATCAGGACCGGTAATTTAAACTGATCCGATATTCTGGTGGCTGCCATAGCATAATTGGGTCCCCAGTTTTTGTTTCCGCTGGACGAAATAGATTTGATCATACTACTGTTGTCATTCAGAAAACGTAAGGTAGAAAGTGGAACTTCTCCAAATCCTGTGGTATACGTAATCAGATGTCCTTCGTGTAATGGCTGCAAAGCCTCATCTATTTTTTGGATAGTCCAGTCGCGGTGTAACTTCAAACGGTTTACAAATCGCTCAACATTACCGGTTTTGCTGTCGTAATAAATCCAGGTCATCAGCTGTGGATTATTAAAGACCTAAACTGCTACCAGTATAGATAATTCTTCGGGCTTAAAACCTATTACTCTGGAAAGCTCCTGCTCCTGTTCTAATAAAATTACTGTCGGTACTGACCGAACCCGGAACTGCATAGCTAGCTCAGGCTGGTTGAAAGGATTAATAGTTTCATAGATAACACCTTTTCTATCAAGATATTCTGAAACCATATTGCATGGACTGCAATCGTCTTTCTCAAATTTGATTATTCTTTTTGTGCTCATTTTGAAGGTTTTTATGTAAATCAGCCCTCTTGCCGACCTATTTTAGCGGAGCTCAAAAATGCAAATTTCTACTTAGACAGATTCTAAATGTTATCAACACCGGTGGAAAAGAGAGTAATAATTATGACCGATTATCTACTGAAAAACCAATTATATTAAGTAAACTATAGGAACGTTTTTTTGCAATTCGCTAACATGAAGAACATTGCGATTTATTTTACATCCACTGAATGATTGCACACCTGGCCTGTTCATTTTATGGATAACTTATTCATTTTCCTGGAATCAATTATTTGATAATTTTTATTAATTCCAGGAACCAATCCTTGAAAAATGGATCTGTTTTCTGCGCGACTCCAACTTATCCCGCAGCTGTCCGCGGGAAATCGTTGTGATATTTTCAGGCAGGCCGACTTCCTTTGTATCTACCTCTTTGTAACGTATACTTTTAGCTTCGATTCTTGTCCCTTTACCTTCAATTGCAAGCACTGTTCCTGCTGTCCATAAAACCGGGTTTGGAGAAAAGTCAAAACCCAGCTCATCGGTATACCATAAAATAACCTCATCAGTTATCTCCTTTTCCATTCCCTGAATTTTACGTTTTACTGTCGTCATCGCAGTAACCTTATGACATTTGAACCCTAAGATATCTCTCCTCTCATCAGACTTGATATATTCAATTGCAGGAGCCGGATGAAGTGTACCGAAACCTACTACAGGCGGCATACCCAGCGTATCTTCCATTAAAAAAAGCGTATCATTCAAATCGAAAGCCTGTGTCAGCCTGTGGTCTTTAAAATCATAATAATAATCCTTACTGATACCCCCGCCAAAAACCCCTAATCCACCGTAACGGATCCCACTGCCACGTCCATTATTATTGATTTTTGGATCAGCAGCCTGTTTATAACTGGCCTTATCCGTATTAAATAACAACTCAAAGCTGGTTACTGAACTTTTTGGTATTCTCGCAGTAGCCTCCTGACTCAGTTTTATTCCATTTGCTGCGGTAAGTGCAGCAGGATCAAAAGTACTCTCAAATTGTATCGCTCCCGATCTCCCTGGCTGTGCCTGAACCTGAGCTGAAAATGCAAACAGGCCAAGTACAGCAATAAATATTTGTTTCATATCTGCTTTACAAATGCAAAAACAGTGCTAATCATAGCTATTAAAATGTTAAAAAAGGTTAAAAATTTTGGGGGTTCACACCATTTAAATTTCTTTAGCTTAATACTGAAAAACAAAAACCAAATATCCTATCAAACTTCATTTATCAACATTTACCATGATCAGCATGCTTTTGCTGATAACCGTATAATGTAAAAAAACGCAGGAACAGCCCGAAAAAACTGTAAGTACTGCTTAGGGAATTAACAAAGAACAGGTCAGGGTACTGACAACAACTTCGATGGAAAAGGAAATTAATTTACCCTTCAGCGCAGGATCAGCAAGGGGCACCCAGCCTCCTGTTCTATTTGTGCATGGCTTTCTCGGATTTGGCCCGGATGAAGCCTTCGGGGCTTTTCATTATTGGGGAGGTCTTACAGATATCATTAAAGATTTAAATAACCAGGGTATCGGAATAGGTACATTGATTGATATTAAACCGTTTTACAGGAACCTTGCCCGGCTGACTACGTCTATCTGACAGAACAAAAACCAGAGACAGGTGTCATCATTGATTGAAGTAAAATATTACAATATCTAAATAAGACACTAAATAACAGCAATATATTAACCACCAATAATATTAAAGGGTTTAATTAAAAACAAACACCTCGTCTAAAAAAAACATCTTCTAAAAAAAGCAGTATTACAATCGCAAGAATTGAAGAAACTAATTTGTAAGTATTTTTAAGCGAAACAAATCATATTTTCTTTCTGATAGCTTTCCTGTCAGAAAGAAAACTGACGATTTGCAGCTCAAAAGATTTACAAATTAATATTCGAGCCAGCCGTTTGCGAGAACATCAGCAAGATGCATCGTTTTAATAGGGAGATTGTTTTTATCAATATATCCCTGCAAATGCATCAGGCATGATAAATCTGTAGAAATGATATAATCAGCATCCTGATCCAGCGCATGATTTACTTTCTGTTCTGCCATTGCAGAAGAAATTGCATCAAATTTAACGGCAAAAGTACCTCCAAACCCGCAGCACATATCTGTATCTTTCATTTCCAGCATTTCCAGGCCATGAACTTTTTCCAGCAGTAACCGGGGCTCCTCTTTAATCTTACATTCTCTTAAACCACTGCAGGAGTCATGATAAACAGCTTTACCTTCCAGTTCTGCACCAAAATAGTCCTTCTTAACTACATTAATTAAAAAGTCTGAAAGTTCAAAAATATTTCCCTGCAGCGTTCTGCATTTATTATGTACGTTGGAATTAGTAAAAAGATCATTGAACCCGTTTTTCACCATACCTACACAAGAGGCGGATGGTGCTACAATATAATTTGCACCAGAGAAATCATTCAGAAACTTTGTACCTGTCTGTTTTGCTTCCTGCCAGTATCCGGCATTATAAGCAGGCTGACCGCAGCAGGTCTGCCCGGGATTATAATTTACCTCACACCCCGCTTTTTCAAGAAGTTTAACCGTACTAAAAGCCGTTTCAGGGTATAACTGATCTACAAAACAGGGAATAAATAATTCTACTTTCATTAAAAAATATTAGGATCTTAAATGTATTAATTCACTTTCTCCAGCTTGGCAACACCAGATTTATCTTCATTTACTTTTTTAGGATTTCCCTTGTAGTAGATGGTTGTAGCCCCCGAAGTTTTTGCTTTAAGCTCATTGAGCACATTAATATTCAGCTTACCTACTCCTTCAACATTCAGGTCGTAAATACCTGTAATAAAATCAAATGCATTCATTTGTATTACACCTTTACTCTTCACCTGGTGTACTCCGGCCTGTCCGATCAGATTGATATGCGCATCACCATCAGTAGTGGTAGTCAGTTTGGCAGCATTCAATTCCAGGTTAAGTATAGTTGCTCCTGATGATTTCACATCAAGATCATTGACATTGATTCTGGAAGAAGTATAAATATGACTTGCCCCTTTTGCTTCAAGGGTTTTAAGTTCCCCTATTCCGGCACTGACGATAATAGAGTCTTTTCCACAATATCTTTTAGGGTCCAATTCTATAACCAGACCATTTTTATTGACCCCGGCCTTAATCAGGTTGATTACATTAGAATCTGCCTGTATATTAACTTTGAAACTGCTATCCTGACGCATAATCAGTTTCACAGGACCACTGACTACAATTTCATTATAAGGTTTTACGGTAAACTCTTTAGTAGAATGCAGACCAGAATCTTCTACACATTTCGTTTCACATGCTGTAAAAAGTAAGGGTAGGGCTAAGCTAAACAGGAATAATTTCTTCATCATAATTTTTCAAGGTTTGTCAAAGGTAATAGTTTTTGCCGTCTGTTTTAATTTTACCTGCATCTAACAGCTCACGGATACGGTTTAGCTTGTCCTGATCGGTACCCGTTCTGATCTGATTAATCAAATCGTCAAGTACCCGCGGTTCGGTCTGAACCAGTGTTGCGATTTCAAAATCAATCTTATCTTCCAGTTCTGCAAGATCTTCATTTCTTTTTTGTGCCAGACAAACATCACATACACCGCACTGTTCTGCATTAGGCTCATCAAAATAAGATAATAACTGGATACTTCTGCAAATAAATGTATCTGCATAAGCCAGTACCGCGCTAATCTGCTCAGATTGTATCTTCTTTCTAAGTTCTATATACTTTACATCCGTATCCAGATGAAGCAGGTCTACCCGGGCCAGAATAAACTGTAATTGTGGTTGATCTGTTTGTGGAAGATAAGAAATCAATCCCTGATCCTGCAAGTTATTCAACTGTCTTACCACGTCATTAAATGATATCTTTAATCTTTTGGCAATATCACTTTCACTAATATTAGCATAATGATCGAACATTCCGCCATAAGATCTTAACACAGTCTTAATCAGCGGATCATAACCTGAGTTTTCAATCTGAAATCTGTAAACATCCTCATTACCAGCGGTAAAAAGCACACGGGAAGGTAAAAATATATTTTCCGAAAGCGTGATATAACCATCATGTTCCAGAAATTTCAAGGCGCCCATAGTCTTAATCACCCCCAGCTTAAACCTTTTACAGAAATCTGCCAGGTCAAAACTAAAGTTGACCCCCGCTCCTGCACCATAGGCCAGTTGAAAATAACTTCCCAGGTAATGATAGGTTTTTTTAATCTCCTCAACCGACGGAAAACTATCTGTATATTTTGCTTTCAGGGCTAGCTGATCTGATTTATTGGCAAGTAAAACAGCAAAAGCCCTTTTTCCGTCCCGGCCTCCGCGTCCGGCTTCCTGATAATAGGCCTCCAGACTTTCGGGAAGGTCAAGATGGACCACAAAACGTACATCAGGTTTATCTATTCCCATTCCAAAGGCGTTGGTAGCCACCATTACCCGGATTTTATTCTGTTTCCAAGCCTCTTGTTTTTTGGAACGTTCATCTTTCTCTATCCCTGCATGATAAAAATCTGCAGCAATCTGATTTCTTTTCAAAAAAAGAGCGACTTCCGAAGTCTCCCTCCTGTTACGTACATATACCAGTCCACTGCCTTTTACATTCGTAACAATATCAATCAGTTTTTTATATTTATCTTCCAGACCAAAAACTACATAACTCAGATTCTTGCGGGCAAAACTCTGCACAAAGATTTCCGGCTCTTTAAGTGTTAATTTATCTACGATATCCTGCCTCACAAAAGCTGTGGCAGTTGCTGTTAATGCAATAAAGGGCACCTCAGGATGAATTTCTCTTAATGTAGTGATCTGCATGTATGAAGGCCTGAAATCATAACCCCACTGAGAAATACAATGTGCTTCATCAATAGCAAAGAGGTTGACATTCATATAAGAGATCCGCGTTCTGACCAGATCAGAGAGCAATCGTTCGGGAGACAGGTAAAGGAATTTTACAGGGCCATAGATACAGTTATCTAATAAGATATCTATTTCTCTTTTCCCCATTCCGGCATAGATAGCTACAGCATTGATACCTTTTGCCTTTAAATTTTCCACCTGATCTTTCATCAGGGCAATAAGCGGCGAAACAACAATACAAATCCCTTCTTTCACCATTGCAGGGACCTGGAAACATAAAGATTTCCCTCCTCCTGTAGGCAATAGTGCCATCACATCCTTACCTTCCAATACTGCCTGGATAATATCCTGCTGTAAAGGTCTGAATGAATTAAATCCCCAATATTGTTTTAAAATATCTGTTTCGTTCATAAATATGCCCTAAATACCCTGAGCAATTACAAAGCCACAAGCCCATGCCCATTGAAAATTATATCCGCCAAGCCAGCCTGTAACATCTACACATTCCCCTCCAAAGTATAATCCGGGCATTTTTTTACATTCAAGCGTTTTAGAAGATAACTCATTTGTATCTATTCCACCCCGCATAACCTCTGCTTTATCATAACCTTTATCGCCAGCTGGTTTAACTTTAAACAAGTGGATGGTCTGATGGATCAGCTCCAGTTCACTTTTGGTCAATGATGCTACCTGCTTATCTACAGGCAGATATTTGCTCATTGCATCCGTAAACTTCTTTGCGTAATATCTATTCATCAAGGTAGACAATAATGTCTTTCCATTGTATTTTCTTTCTTCTTCGAGTAATGCTGTGATATCATGATGAGGCAGCAGGTTAATATTTATACTTTCTCCCGGACGCCAGTAGGATGATATTTGTAAAATTGCCGGACCGCTTAACCCCCAGTGGGTAAACAGTATATTCTCTTCAAATGATATTCTATCATTGCTGACCTCGCAAAAAACTGAATTCCCTGATAGTTGTGCATACCAGTCTTCTTCTTTTCCGGTAATCGTCAGCGGAACTAAAGCCGGCGCAGTATCTATAATATTTAACCCGTTTTTACGGGCGAAACGTAAAGCAAAATCTGTTGCCCCCATCTTTGGAATCGGCAATCCGCCAGTGGCAATGACTAATTTCTGCGTATTTAAAGTATATGTTTTTCCTGACTGCTGATAAGTAACCGTATAAGAACCGTCATTTTGTATAATATCAGTTACATCTGCACTGCATTTTATTTCTTGTCCGAAGTCTTCACATACCCCTGTTAATACATCGACAATATCTTTTGCATTCTTATCTTCCGGAAACAATTGTCCCAGTGTTTTTTCTTTCCCACTAATCCCGTAAGTTTCAAAAAAACTGATCGTATCTGCAACCGTCCATTGCGTAAAGGCCGATTTACTAAAATGTTTGTTTCCTGAAATGAATTGTTCGTCGGTAGCGAACAGGTTGGTATAGTTGCATCTACCGCCACCGGAGATCAATATTTTGGCTCCTGCCTTACTCCCTTTTTCCAGTATAATCACTTTCTTACCCAAGTATCCGGCTTGCACTGCACACATCAATCCGCATGCACCCGCCCCAATTATTATAGCATCAGCCTCCATCAAATCCGTTTATATTGTTATTTTTGTGCAAAATAAAGCCTGTTAATTTTACATGATATTCTGGTGGCCTTCCTTCCTGAATATAATTTGACGAAGTTGCAGCTAAAAAGAAGCATAAACAAATTATCAGGTAAATTTTAAACAGACGTAAAAGCATATATTTATATATAGACATGGCAAAACAAATAAGTGAGTTAAAATTAGGTATTCTGGGCGGTGGACAATTAGGGCGAATGTTAATTCAGGAAGCCATTAATTACAATCTGACTACGCTGGTTCTGGATCCTGATCATGACGCTCCCTGTAAACATCTGGCAAACTACTTTGAATGCGGTTCTATTACTGATTTCGACACCGTATATAAGTTTGGCAAAAAAGCAGATGTAATCACTATTGAAATTGAAAAAGTAAATATCGAAGCTCTGGAGCAATTGGAGAAAGAAGGTAAACTGGTATTTCCACAAGCCAGGGTAATCCGCTTAATTCAGGATAAAGGTATTCAGAAGCAGTTTTTCAAAGAGAATGATATTCCTACAGCCCCATTTCAATTAGCTAACACTAAAGAAGATTTGTTAAATTCAAGTTTTTCATTCCCATACATGCTTAAACAGCGTAAAGATGGTTATGATGGCAAGGGTGTAATGAGAATTAACAATATCGCTGATCTGGATAACGCTTTTGACAGCCCCTGCCTAATTGAGGAACTTGTTGATTTTGAAAAAGAAATCGCAGTTATTGTATCGAGAAATTCTAATGGCGACGTGAAGACCTTCCCAATGGTGGAAATGGAATTCAACGCGGAAGCGAATCTTGTGGAGTTTTTAATTTCTCCTTCTACTTATCCTGATCATGTACAGGAAAGAGCAGAATCGATTGCCAAAAAGATCGCTGCTGCTTTAAATATAACTGGCCTGCTGGCAGTAGAAATGTTTATCACTAAGGATGGACAGATTCTTGTTAATGAGCTGGCACCAAGACCTCATAACAGTGGACACCATACTATAGAGGGCAATTATGTGTCTCAGTTTGATCAGCATTTACGTTCTGTTTGTAATTTGCCCCTGGGCGATACACGTGCGATTAATAATGCAGTGATGCTGAATGTACTGGGTGAAAAAGGACATGACGGGGTAGCAAAATACCAGGGCCTTGAAAAGATTATGGCGATAGATGGTGTTTATGTACACCTTTATGGTAAAAAATATACGAAGCCTTTCCGCAAGATGGGACATATCACTATTGTTGACCAAAACAGGGAAGCGGCTATTGAAAAGGCTAATTTTATTAAAGAAACACTAAAAGTAATATCTTAATGAGCGCAAAGGTAGGGATTATAATGGGCAGCAAATCTGATTTAAATATCATGAATGATGCTGCTGATATTTTAAAGGAATTTGGAGTTGAATTTGAAATGACGGTGGTTTCAGCTCACCGTACTCCCGAAAGAATGTTCAGCTATGCAAAGGAAGCTGCTTCAAGAGGGCTAAAGGTTATTATCGCTGGTGCTGGTGGCGCCGCTCATTTACCTGGTATGGTAGCTTCAATTACTGTTTTACCAGTTATCGGAGTGCCGGTAAAGAGTTCTAATAGTATTGATGGATGGGATTCGATTTTGTCGATTCTGCAAATGCCAAACGGAATTCCCGTAGCTACGGTTGCACTGAATGCAGCGAAGAACGCAGGTTTGTTAGCAGTACAGATTTTATCTGCTGGGGATGATAGTTTGGCGGTTAAGATGCAAGGGTATAAGGATGAGTTGAGGAAAAAGGTCGAAGAGTCAGCCACTGAGCTGGGATCTTAAAAAATAGATTAAAAAAACCGCTTATGGGTCTGACGGAGACGCTCCTGAATTGGAGCTAACACCACCAGACCCATAAGCGGTTTTTTTAATGCCAATGGTTTTTTCAATCCTGGCTGGCGTTCTTGGAAAATAGGTTAGATAGGTTATTTGTTAACGCACTTAGATAATGTTATTTGTTAACGACTTTAGATAATACGCTTTGTTATTTCCTGTAAATGAAGATATTTGTTAACGCCCTCAGGCAATACTCTTGTTAGTTCCCTTGGATAAGGTTTTTGTCAGCGACCTCAGACAATGCTCTT
Source organism: Pedobacter cryoconitis (assembly GCF_014200605.1). Classification (GTDB taxonomy): domain Bacteria; phylum Bacteroidota; class Bacteroidia; order Sphingobacteriales; family Sphingobacteriaceae; genus Pedobacter; species Pedobacter cryoconitis_B. The sequence goes on from NZ_JACHCE010000004.1 coordinate 199,492, forward strand.
GTTAGCTCCCTTGAATAAGGTTTTTGTCAG
>NZ_JACHCE010000004.1:199618-545950 GCF_014200605.1 Pedobacter cryoconitis
CTCAGACAATGCTCTTGTTAGCTCCCTTGGATAAGGTTTTTGTCAGTGACCTCAGGCAACACTCTTGTTAGTTCCCTTGGATAAGGTTTTTGTCAGTGACCTCAGGCAACACTCTTGTTAGTTCCCTTGGATAAGGTTTTTGTCAGCGACCTCAGACAATGCTCTTATTAGCTCCCTTGAATAAGGTTTTTGTCAGTGACCTCAGACAATGCTCTTGTTAGTTCCCTTGGATAAGGTTTTTGTCAGTGACCTCAGGCAACACTCTTGTTAGTTCCCTTGGATAAGGTTTTTGTCAGCGACCTCAGACAATGCTCTTGTTAGCTCCCTTGGATAAGGTTTTTGTCAGCGACCTCAGACAATGCTATTGTTATTTCCATTGGATAAGGTTTTTGTCAGTGACCTCAGGCAACACTCTTGTTAGTTCCCTTTCAGCGATATTAGAAGACATTCTTGTTAGTACGTTTAAATAATAACTTAAGTGAAATCTCTAATTGATAACAATTAGAAGCCTTAAAGGTAGATTTTGAAGCCTGGAAGAAAGAATTGCCAGAGCTTAAATTAAAAGTTAAGCCATAAATAATCACCATTGCCGAAGCTAAAGAAGCTTTCAGCTATTAGCCCCATAAAAGCCTCAGGATTAATTTATTACAGGAAGTGATTAACGATTCTCAGAATTAACTAATTAAGATTGGGGTTTTTAGGGAAATTACTGATGTGTGCGTATTTAGGACCAAGGTGAATGATCACTTCTTTCCAAAGCTTTTCGGCATCGGTAGAGAAGATCATATCAGCATCATATTGATCGGAAACTATCCAGGTGTTTTCTTCCAGCTCAGCTTTGAGCTGCACACCCTCCCAGCCCGAATAACCAACGAATATTTTTACATCGTCTTTGGTTAGCTCCCCCCGTCCCATTAACGTCATGAAACTCTCGAAATTACCTCCCCAGAAGACTCCCTTAGCGATTTCCTCTCCACCCGGGATTTTCCCGGGGCATCTGTGGATGAAATGGATAGTGTCGGTCGCTACCGGCCCCCCGTAACATACCGGGAAAGCTGGTCCGCCAACGCCTTCAATCAGATCTCCCAACAGGAGCAGACTCGGCTGGTTAATGACAAAACCAAGGGTCCCCAGTTCACTATGCTCAGTAAGGAAGATTACAGAACGTGAGAAATTAGGATCATTTAAAAATGGTTCGGAAACAAGCAGTTTACCGGCCGAAGGTGCTAAGCGACTTATCATATCGGAAAATTACTTATAATTTTAAATAAACTAAAGACTATTTTTGTCAAATGGAGCTGACCAAAGAAAATATTCAAAACCTAAGACAAGATTACCGCGCTGCTGAACTTGCAGAGGGCGATATCGACAGAAATCCAATCACACAATTTGGAAAATGGTTCAAAGATGCAATTGACGCTAAATTGTACGAGCCTAATGTAATGACTCTGGCTACGGCCTCCCTTTCGGGGAAACCATCGTCCCGTATTCTGCTTTTAAAGGGATTTGATGAAAATGGATTCGTGTTTTTCACAAATTACAATAGTAAAAAAGGTCAGGACCTGCAGGAAAATCCTCAGGCTGCAATGCAGTTTTTCTGGCCGGAACTGGAAAGACAAGTGAGAATCGAAGGTATCGTAAGTAAGGTCACGGAAGAGGTTTCTACGGCCTATTTTCATTCCCGCCCAAAAGGAAGCCAGATTGGTGCAACCGCCTCTCCTCAAAGCACAGTTATCCCAAACAGGGAAATTCTGGAAAACCGTGTGCAGGAACTTACAGCCACTTACCAGGAAACAGAAGTCCCACGCCCCGGGCATTGGGGAGGATATATTTTAAAGCCTGAACACCTGGAATTCTGGCAGGGCCGCCCAAGTCGTTTACATGATAGAATTACTTATACCAGCGTCAACGGCGTATGGACAATCAACAGACTAGCACCTTAAAAAAACAAAATGACTAAAATAGCAGTAATCGGATCTGGTACCATGGGAAATGGTATCGCCCATACTTTTGCACAATTCGGCTACCAGGTAAACCTGATTGATATTAACCAGGAAGCCTTAAATAAAGGATTAAATACAGTCAGTAAAAACCTTGACCGTCAAGTTGCTAAAGGAACAATAACTGAAGAGGATAAAACAAAGACCTTACAAAATATAACTATTTTTATTGACCTGAAATCGGGCGTAGCCGAAGCTGATCTTATTGTAGAGGCTGCATCAGAAAACCTTGATATAAAGCTTAAAATATTCAGAGATCTGGACGCTTACGCAAAACCAGAAGCCATATTAGCAAGTAACACTTCTTCTATCTCAATCACACATATTGCCTCGGTAACCAGCAGAGGAGAAAAAGTAATCGGGATGCATTTCATGAACCCTGTACCTGTGATGAAATTGGTAGAAGTTATCCGTGGGTATGCGACATCAGACGAAACTACTGAGCTGGTAATGAACCTGTCACAGAAACTAGGTAAAGTACCTGTCGAAGTAAATGATTATCCTGGTTTTGTAGCCAACCGTATTTTGATGCCTATGATTAATGAGGCTATCTACACCTTATTTGAAGGCGTCGCCGGAGTTGAAGAAATCGACACAGTAATGAAACTGGGTATGGCTCATCCTATGGGTCCGTTGCAGCTTGCGGATTTCATCGGACTGGATGTCTGTCTTGCCATCATGAATGTTTTATATAAAGGGTTCGGCAATCCTAAATATGCGCCCTGCCCTCTTTTAGTGAATATGGTTATGGCCGACAAAAAGGGTGTAAAATCAGGAGAAGGTTTCTATGATTATACCCATGGCGTAAAAGAGGCAAAACCATCAGCTAAGTTTTTATCTTAACTTTACCACATGAACGAAAACCTTGATCCCTCTTCAGAAAGCTTATCACCCATTGAAAGGGATATAGAGAAAGTGTTGCGTCCCCAGGCTTTTGAAGATTTCACTGGTCAGGACAAAATCATGGAAAATTTAAAGATCTTCGTTAAAGCAGCAAAAATGCGCGGCGAACCTTTAGACCATGTATTGCTTCACGGCCCTCCGGGACTCGGAAAAACTACACTTTCTTATATCATAGCCAATGAAATGGGTGTGGGTATTAAAGTTACTTCCGGCCCCGTACTGGATAAACCTGGTGACCTTGCCGGCCTTTTGACCAACCTGGAAACCGGAGATATACTTTTTATTGACGAAATACACCGCTTAAGCCCTCTGGTAGAAGAATATCTATATTCTGCTATGGAGGACTTCAAAATTGACATTATGCTGGAGAGCGGGCCAAATGCCCGTTCTGTACAGATTACCCTGAACCCTTTTACATTGGTTGGGGCTACTACACGCTCAGGTTTACTGACTGCGCCACTGCGTGCGAGATTTGGTATTAACTCCCGGCTGGCATACTATGATGCAAAACTGCTGACCACGATCGTCCTGCGCTCCTCACAGATACTTAAAACACCGATCACCGAAGAAGGTGCTTATGAGATTGCACGCCGCAGCCGCGGTACCCCAAGGATTGCGAATGCTTTGTTGAGAAGAACAAGAGATTTCGCGCAAATCAAAGGAAACGGTACTATCGACACGACTATCGCAAAATATGCACTGACGGCTTTAAATGTTGATGAACACGGGCTGGATGAAATGGATAATAAAATCCTGCTGACTATCATTGATAAATTTAAAGGTGGCCCTGTTGGCCTTAAGACCATTGCTACTGCTGTTGGTGAAGATGAGGGAACCATAGAAGAAGTATACGAACCATTTCTTATTCAGGAAGGTTATATGATGCGTACTTCGCGCGGAAGAGAAGTTACTGAGGCAGCTTACAAACATCTTAAAAGACAATACCAGGCGCAGTCCGGCAAGTTATTTTAAGAAATATAATTTGAGGCATCATTTATGTGTGTGAACAGGTAATATTACACTTTTCACGTCTTTTACTGCTTACAGATGGCTTTTTTCAGACCAGCTGTAAGCAATAAAAGAATTAAAATAACGCACATGAATATTGAAACAAGAAAACTGACCCTGGAAGACTATGATGATCTGAAAGAGTCAATGGAACAGGCATATGATACCCTTGGCGGACAGATCTGGAGTAAACAAACTATCGCCAAACTACTTAAACTATTTCCCGAAGGCCAGCTCTGCATAGCTGTAGATGATAAAGTGGTAGCCTGCTCACTGGCAATCATCGTGAATTATGATGAATATGGTGATAAGCATACCTATCAAATGATCACTGGTGGTTATACCTTCTCTACACATGATCCTAATGGCGATACCCTTTACGGGATCGAGATCTTTGTTTCCCCCGAATACAGGGGCTTAAGATTAGGCCGCAGATTATATGAAGCCCGGAAAGAGCTTTGTGAAAGCCTGAATTTAAAGAGCATTATTGCTGGTGGCCGTATCCCCGGTTATCATGAGCATGCTGATAAACTGAGCCCGAGACAATACATCGACAAGGTTAAAGCCAAAGAAATCTATGACCCTACACTTACCTTCCAGATATCCAATGATTTCCACGTCAGGAAAGTCTTAAAAAACTATCTTCCCGGAGACCATGAATCAAAAGAGTTTGCTACACTAATTGAATGGAACAACATCTATTATCAGGGTGTTGATGCTTCGGCGCGTTCTGCAAAAACAATCCGGATTGGGTTAGTACAATGGCAAATGCGTCTTTTTCCGGATATGGATGCTTTTTACGAACAAGTGGAGTTTTTTGTAGACGCTGTAAGTGGTTATAAATCCGATTTCATCATGTTCCCCGAACTTTTCAATACTCCGCTCTTACAACCTTACAATCATTTACCAGAGATGGAAGCCATGCGTAAGCTGGCCGAATTAACCCCGGAAATTGTAGAAAAGATCCAAAGCTATGCTGTCTCCTACAATGTGAACGTCATTTCGGGCAGTATGCCAATCCTGGAAAACAACAAACTCTATAACGCTACCTATTTGTGTCATAGAAGCGGAAAAACCGAAGAGTACAGAAAGATTCACATTACCCCTAACGAATTGAAATACTACGGTATGGTTGGCGGTGATAAAATACAGGTTTTCGATACTGACTGTGGTAAAATTGGTATTCTGATTTGCTACGACGTAGAATTCCCTGAACTTAGCCGTATTTATGCAGACCAGGGTATGCAAATCCTTTTTGTTCCATTCCTTACAGACACCCAGAATGGCTACACCAGAGTGAGAAGATGTGCTCAGGCCAGGGCCATAGAAAACGAATGTTATGTTGCTATTGCCGGTTGTGTAGGTAACTTACCAAAGGTGAATAACATGGACATACAATTTGCACAATCGGCTGTATTTACCCCATCCGACTTTGCTTTTCCAACCAATGCAGTCAAAGCTGAGACTACTCCAAACACAGAAATGATGCTAGTAGTAGATGTAGATCTGCATCTTTTGGATGAGCTGCATCATTTCGGTACTGTAAAAATATTAAAAGACCGTCGTAACGATCTTTATGAGGTGAGACTCCTTAAATAATATTTTGAGTAGCAGCTTTAGATTAAAACAACTACTCAAAAAAATTATTTGCGTAAAAACAACCAATAAATGAGCAGGAGTGCTATAATTATGGGTACACCCCATTTAATTACAGGCCCTGCTCCTTTATCATTATCTTCATTTACTGCTTCTGGTGATGGTCCTGGATCTTCCTTATGTTTCGGATAATCAGTTTCTACTTCTCTGGGTTTATTCTCCGGGTTTTCCTCAAAATGAGGTTCTTCATTTTCCATAGTTGATCATTTAGTTTAGCCTTAAAAATAAATCCCACCTTAAATCTGGTGCTAAGCCGTAAAAATGCTTATACCTAAAGAACAACAAAACCCGTAAAAAGTTTAAACAGTGCCATTCTAAGTCCATAAAAAAAAATCCCTGCCCTTCCATACTATATCAAAAACTGCATTTTTTTCAGTAACGATTATCAAGTCGGGTATAATCAGGGTCAGGCACATACAACAAGTTAAGGACCTCATATAAGTTGTCAGATGCAGACACCTCTGTATAGGTATGCTCAGGTAAAGCAGATCAAGGAATATCAAATCCTGAGTTAAAAAAAACAAGTACAATACCCTAATCAAGTCAAGTATAATCAGGATACCACAACATAGCTACAACACCTACACAAATCTTCTAAAAGTTCTTCTATAATCATCATCTAAAAGCTCCTTCTATAAAATTCTTCAACAATAATTACCTAAACGCTCCATCAAATAAACATTTTCTACAAACATCATCTAAAAGCTCCTTCTATAAAATTCTTCAACAACCATTTTCCAGATGCGCTACCTAAAAACTCTGTCTGTAATTATCATCTAAAAGTTCTTCTATAAAATATTTCAACAATAATTACCTAAACGCTCCATCAAATAAACATTTTCTATAAACATCACCTAAAAGCTACTTCTATAAAATATTTCAACAATAATTACCTAAACGCTCCATCAAATAAACATCCCCTATCCGCTCCATCTATGAACACCAACCAGCAGACAGCGCCCCAGGATTGGAATAAAAAAATGACAGGCAACAAATCCGGCGTCCGTTGCCCGCCCCCTTCGGGGAGGGAAATGCGGCCGGTATTTGTGCCTGTCATTTTTTTATTAAGCCGCAGAAGCCTTACCTTTGTGAACTAAAATGTACAACAACCCTTCCAAACACAGCCAGCTCATCAAAGATGAAGCCCTTCGACTAGGCTTCATGCAATGTGGTATAGCCAAAGCCGGCTTTTTAGAAGAAGAAGCCCCAAGACTTGAAAAGTGGTTAAAAGACAACCGTCACGGGCAGATGAGTTACATGGAAAACCATTTTGACAAAAGGCTGAACCCTACTCTTTTAGTTGACGATGCAAAATCCGTCATATCCCTTACCCTGAACTACTTCCCCGAAGAGCGCCAGACAGATCCTGATGCGCCGAAAATATCCAAATACGCTTACGGGGCTGATTACCATACTGTCATCAAAGACAAGCTCTTCCAACTACTCAATTTCATACAGGAAAACATAGGAGAAGTAAGCGGCAGGGCATTTGTTGACTCCGCACCCGTAATGGACCGCGCCTGGGCAAAACGTGCTGGTATAGGGTGGATAGGTAAAAACAGTAATATAATCAGTAAAAAAAGCGGGTCATTCTTCTTTTTGGCAGAGCTCATCATAGATCTTGACCTCGTTTATGACGATCCATTTGCCACCGACCATTGCGGTACCTGTACCAAATGCATAGATGCCTGTCCGACAGAGGCGATCCTGTCCCCTTTTATAATTGATGCTACCAAATGCATCTCCTATTTAACCATTGAGCTCAGAGAAGAAATCCCTAAAAGCTTCAACGATAAAATGGATAACTGGATGTTTGGCTGTGATATTTGTCAGGACGTATGTCCATGGAACAGATTTTCTGTACCTCATACAGAGCCGCAATTTAAACCCAACGATAAACTACTGGGAATGAAGCGTGAAGATTGGATGGATATAACCGAAGACGTATTTAAACAGATCTTTAAAAACTCGGCAGTAAAGCGGACTAAGTTTAAAGGCTTAACCCGCAATATTGATTTCATCAGGCAGATTCCTGATGAAAGTAAATAATTGAGCAATGCACTAAACTGTGCTTATCTCACACTAAGAATATTATTATAATCGTTTTTATCTGGCACATACGTACTTCCAATCACAACTTTCTTTATTCTCTTATTCGTTTTAAAAGGAATAGAAATCATTTGAACCGGTTGCTCCCAGACGCCAATGCTCCAGTGTACCTTTTCAGTAGTGCTATCCTCATAAGTTAACGTCAGATCTACCGGTAGAGGCTTAAGACTCTTATTTTCTACCTTAAATATATAACCATCATCAGTTTTATCGGCAGCAACAATCCCCAGATCAATATCTCCCTCATCAAAAAACCAGCGTTTCCAGAACCAGTCCAGATTTTTTCCAGAACCTTCATTCATGCTGTAAAAGAAATCATAAGGCATAGGATGTTTACCATTCCACTGCTCAATATAATGATGTAAAGCTTTGGTAAACAATTCATCACCCAGATAATCCTTAACATATAAATAGCCTAAAGCAGGTTTAGGATAAGAATTTGTAAAAGTACCTGACCCCTTTAAATCGGGAGTAAGCGTCATAATTGGTGTATCATCCTTTGTACCCGAACTAAATGCAGTAGGCTGTATTCCATACTCATCAACCATTGTAGAATCGATTAGCGGGGAATTTAACCATTCTCCTATAGTTGCCCATCCTTCGTCCATCCAGCCATATTTAGTCTCATTGATCCCCATATAAAAAGGGAACATCGTATGAAAAATCTCGTGGATTGTTAAGGTAATCCCATTTTCACGTTTTTCAACAGGATTATCGTTGACCATCATCGGATACTCCATCTGATCAAGACCATCAAACACTGTTTCATGCGCATAAGGGTAAGGCCATTTTGGAAACTTATAGCTCATGGCATCAACAGATTTACGTGCAAAATCTATCACTTCATAATAATCCTTATGAATCGGATTAAAAGCAGCATCTACACGGGTTCTGCGCTTAGTTACAGGATCAACCACCAGGCTGCTTGATTTCCATAAATAGTGGTTACTCGTAGCAAATACAAAGTCAGTCACATTTTTAGCATCAAATCTCCAGGTATTAAAATTCTGGTCTTTAGTAACTGTGTGCGTTGCAAGGTCATTGTCAGTAATCACATTAACTACGCTGTCTACCTGCTCCGCTAAAGTAATTCTATCGGCAATCTTCTTATGCAGCACATTTTTAGCGTTCACTAAATCTCCGGTCGCCCAGATCACATAATCTTTAGGCACAGTAATTGCTGCCTTGAACGTACAAAAGTCGTTATAGAACTCAGCATCGCCCAGATAAGGATACTTGTTCCAGCCATCAATATCATCATAAACAGCAATACGCGGAAAGAAATAAGCTACAAAATACGAGCCTTCATCTACCATACCGGTTCTGTTATGAGAACCTTTATTCAATGTATACTGATAAGCAATTTTAACTCTGATACTTTTACCGGGAGCCAATGCAGCAATTGCAGTATGCATATTAGTCCCATCAATATTTAAAGCCTCAGTTGAAACAGATTTATCATTAATTGATAAAGAACCAATTTTCACACCTTCCCCCAAATCTCTGTCAGCAACTTTTGTTGCACGCGGACTGCCATCTTTATATAAATTCGGGTATAACTTAAACCAAACCTCTTTCAATGTATCCGGGCTCTGGTTCTTATAAATTACATCAACAGTACCTTTTAATAATCCTGATACCGGATCAAAATCTACTTTAAGATCATAATCGGCAGTATTTTGCCAGTATTTTAAACCTGGTCTGCCACTTACCGCTCTCGTCCCCTTCGTGTAGGCCTGCTGAAATTCCGGAGGAACCGGCAAAGCCTGTTGTGCAAAAACGCTCAGACCTATCATACTGAACAGACTGAGCATTGTAATTTTCTTCATCTTCTGAATTTATTATTCCCTGTTTATTTAAACTTTTTGTAAAAGCAATGCCAGGAATGCATTGCGTTTTAAAATTACAAAAACCATTATAGCAAAGAACCTGCATAACAGTTATGCATGCAGGTTCTTTTAATTTATTTACCGAATTTCATCTTTAACTGTTCGAGCATATCAGGAGTAACACTTACTGCTGGTTTCTCTTTTTTAGGCTGCTGGGCAGGTTGTCTTACTTGTCCGCCAGCCTGCTGCGGTCTGGGTTGTGCTGGTGCAGCAGGTTTAGGCTTAACAGCATTAGCCTGTTCAGCTGGTTTTGGTGCCGAAGGGATTTTAGCAGCTCTGCTTAATTCCTTTTTCTTGTTCCAGCGTGTCCAGATCTCTTCCAGCTTTTTCTTGGTATATAATGGAAAATCTCCCTGTTTCATCCAGGCATAATAACTAGGCTCAGTATCAAATACATGCTCTACAGTCTTATTTTTGTGCTTTCCGAAATTGAATACCTCTTCATCATTTTCATTGAAGACCATTCTTCCTGCAAAATCAACAGGCTTGTTCATGTTTGTAAATGCATGTAATGCTTCTACGTCATTTTTAACCGGCTGAGATATATTCCCCTGCTTATCTTCAAAATCTACATTTTCATAACGATCAAGCTGCGCTAATAAAACATGATAAGTAGCTTTGATATCCGCCTCTGCAGAGTGTGCATTGACAATATCTTTATCGCAATAAAATTTATAGGCAGCGCGTAAAGTACGTTGCTCCATCTGGTGAAATACATTCTGTACATCAACAAACTTTCTGCCTGTCATATCAAAATCTACACCCACGCGTAAAAATTCTTCCAATAATACCGGAATATCAAAACGGTTTGAATTATAACCAGCAAGATCGGCATCACCAATAAATTCAGCAATTTCCGCTGCTACTTCTTTAAATTTAGGGGCATCAGCAATATGCTCATCATAAATACCATGAATCAATGAAGATTGCAATGGAATAGGCATTTCAGGATGAATGCGTAATGTTTTTACCAGCTCAGATCCATCTGGCATAGCTTTTAAAATTGCAATTTCAACGATACGATCAGAACCTACATTAATTCCAGTGGTTTCCAGATCAAAAAAAGCAAGAGGACGGATTAGATTTAATTTCATTATTGTTTTTTTTTGTCAGATGGCGCCTTTGACGGTTAAAATAATTATTGCCCTGCTGGAATAATAGTTATTTTAATCATTTCGGGTTCATTAGTGTTTTTATTTTTTAATGGGTCAGCTGTTTTTACTAGTTCACGTTTTTAGATTTGGCAGCTAAATTTCATGTTAACTAAGAAAAATAATTCCCAAACCTATACCAATTATCATAATAAGATACATTAATATTTCAGTAGTAGCGAATTTTTTATACTTAGTCCAAAATGATATCTCGTGTTTCTTGCCTTGCATCTATATTTTTATATCAATTTTAATCTTTTACCGGCCCTGCTTTAATCAGCGCACGCTGATAAGCAGGAAGGCTTAAATCATCTACAATTACTCCACGCGTTGTTGAGGCATGAACAAAGTAACCATGATTAAGATAAACGCCAACATGATCAATTCCATTGCCCCCGAAAGAGAAAAAGATTAAATCTCCCTCTTTAAGCTGTGAAATACTTTTTTGTTTAATCACATCTGCCTGATCCCTGGACCTTCTTGGTAAGTTTAATCCATAAATCTCCTTATTCAAAAGTAAGGCAAATCCTGAACAATCTATTCCCCTTTTATCCAGTCCGCCCAGTTTGTACCTCACTCCCGTCCAGTCATTAATAAAACGGTACAGAGATTTACTCTTCAGTTCTGACATCACCTCAGCAGCTTTTGCTCCTCTTGTTTCTCTGTAAGCTGTTGATCTTCTGCTTCCACAGGAAGAGAAAAAAGCCATTGCGGCCAACAGTATGATCAGGTGAGAGGTGCGTATACTGCGTAAAATCATATCTCTTTTTTTTAGTTTTTAATTAGTCTCTGAATCTCATCCAGCTTCAGCAAAGCCTCTACAGGAGTCAATACATTTACATCAAGGTTATTCAGCATATCCCTGATTTGTACCAGAACAGGATCATCTACAGCAAACATATGCAGCTGATAAGCCTGATTCTGAACTTTCTTAAAACTGTCCTTGATACTCTGCCCTTCGGTTCTGTCTATTTCCAGTTTTTTAAGGATTTCATTAGCCCTGTTAATCAGTTTTGGCGGCATACCAGCTATTTTAGCCACATGAATACCAAAACTATGCTCACTGCCACCCGGCACAAGTTTACGCAGGAATATAATTTTATTTCCAACCTCTTTGACAGAGACATTGAAATTCCTGATGCGGTTCATTGTTCCCGCCAGTTCATTCAGCTCATGGTAATGGGTCGCAAATAATGTTTTAGGTCTGGCCGAAGGATGGGTATGTAAAAACTCAGCAATCGCCCATGCGATAGAAATACCGTCATATGTACTTGTACCACGGCCAATCTCATCCAGAAGAATCAGACTTCTGTCAGAGATATTATTCAGGATACTTGCTGTTTCATTCATCTCTACCATGAATGTACTCTCTCCCGAAGAAAGATTGTCAGAAGCCCCCACACGGGTAAATATCTTGTCTATTAAACCAATATGTGCAGCTTTAGCCGGAACAAAACAACCCATCTGTGCCATCAGAACGATAATACCTGTTTGTCTTAAAATTGCCGACTTACCAGACATATTGGGCCCTGTGATAATAATCAGCTGCTGCGTATCATTATCCAGGTAAACATCATTGGTAATATATTCTTCGCCAACCGGCAAACGTTTTTCAATTACCGGATGTCTGCCGCCTTTAATATCCAGCACTTTCGTTGCATTCATTAAAGGCTTAACATAATGATTTTTAATCGCCAGCTGTGCGAAACACAATTGTACATCAAGCTGGGCAACCAGAAAAGCATTCAATTGAATTGGTCTGATATAAGCAGCAACCTGCTGTACCAGTGCCTCATAAAGGCGGACTTCAATCTGCTGGATTTTATCCTCAGCACCTAAAATCTGTTCCTCGTATTCTTTAAGTTCAGGGGTAATGTATCTTTCTGCACTAACAAGCGTTTGTTTACGCGTCCATTCGGCAGGTACTTTATCTTTATGTGTATGGGTTACTTCCAGATAGTATCCGAAAACATTATTAAAAGATATTTTCAGAGAAGGAATTCCTGTTTTTGCGGCTTCACGCTTTTGAATTTCTACCAGGAAGTCTTTACCGCCCGATGAAATTGCACGCAGTCTGTCCAGTTCTTCATCGATACCTTCGGCAATCACATTTCCTTTAATCAATAATGCCGGAGGATCTTGCTGAAGCTGTTTTTCCAGCGTTTCACGTATGCTTAAACAAGGGTCAAGCTGCTCGGCAAGTTTTGTTAAATATGGGTTCTCAGCAGTTAAAGCTGTTTCCTTAATTTCTTCAATATGATATAATGCCTTTTTAAGCTGACTCAATTCTCTTGGGCCGCATTTCTGCAAACCTACTTTAGAAATCAGCCTTTCCAGATCACCAATCAGTTTTACATGGTTTAGAAACTCTTCGATCATCCCTTCATGGGCAACCAGAAACTCTACTGTTCCTAAACGTTCCTGTATTGGTTTCAGCTCCTTTAATGGCATTACAATCCATTTATGAAGCATCCTTGCGCCCATTGGGGTAGAAGTCTGATCCAGCACATTGAAAAGCGTCATAGCATTTTCATTGGCCGAACCCACCAGTTCCAGGTTGCGGACCGTAAATCGGTCCAGCCACATATAATTGTCTTCTTCCAGACGGGAGATCGCAGTAATATGTTTTAAATTGCGGTGTTCTGTCTCATTTAAATAATGCAGCACAATTCCCGCAGCGATAACGCCTGTCTGCAATTTATCGACACCAAATCCTTTTAAGGAAGTGACTTCAAAATGTTTGTTTAAAGTTTCGTTGGCATAGTCACTGGTAAAAGCCCAGTCGTCCATTGGGAAAGTATAAAACTTATCCCCGAAAAGTTCAAAGAATTCCTGACGTTTACTTTTCTGAAAGATAACTTCTGTCGGTTTGAACCCCTGCAAAAGTTTATCTATATATTCTGCATTCCCTTGTGCTACATGGAATTCACCTGTAGATATATCTACAAATGATACACCTATCATAGCTTTATCAAAGTATACTGCGCCTAAATAGTTATTGGATTTCTGGCTGATAATATTATCATTATAAGCCACTCCGGGTGTAACCAGTTCAGTTACCCCGCGTTTAACAATTGTCTTAGTCGTTTTAGGATCTTCCAGCTGATCGCAAATTGCTACACGCTGCCCTGCACGGACTAATTTTGAGAGATAGGTATCCAATGAATGGTGAGGAAAACCTGCCAGCTCTATATATGCGGCAGCCCCATTTGCTCTCCTGGTCAATACTATACCAAGTATCTGAGAGGTTTTAATGGCATCCTCGCCAAAAGTCTCATAAAAATCCCCAACCCTAAACAATAATAATGCATCAGGATACTTTGCCTTGATCGCACTGTGCTGCTGCATTAATGGTGTTTCTTTCGTCTTATCTTTAGCCAAAATATATGTTACGTTACAAAAATGTAAATATACTATCTAAGGATTAGCTTTAGGTTTTTTTTTGAAAAAATAAGGCACACAAATAGCAATAAATCTCAGCTACAACTGTTCTATATAGGATAAAAACAGGGATAAGGCTTCTCTTTTCTGAGCAGTCAGTTCAAAATCCAGCTTATGCATCAGATAATCATCCAGATCAAAAACAGGGTTCAAAGGCAATGTTTTCAATAAGTCTTTTCTTGCTGCTAAACCAATTTTCAAAGCTGCATTGAACTCATTTATAAACTCTTCAGGGATAACCTTATTCGCTACCCACGCTGCGTATACAAAAGGAAGACCGGTAAAATTCATCCACTCCTCTCCCATATCGTAAGCAAAAGCATAATCATCCTTTTTACCAAAAGTCCTGTCGCCGATTAAAACTATGGCATCAGTAACCGCATTGGCATCGGTTGTATAAGCTACTTCCTGTTTAAAATGAAACTTTAACAAGACACGGGCTAAATTATTTGATGTTCTGGAATGACTATCCAAACGCAAGGTCTTAATTTCATGGGCAGGAACACTACTAAAGATGAATACTGAATTTACAGCCCCTACCGACCCGATACAATAATCAGAGATGATGTTTGCATTCGGAACGTGCGGGATTGCTGCAACCGGGATTAAACCTACATCAACTGTACCATCAATTAATTTGGCGGCACAATCTGAAGGGATATCTAAACTCAGATCTATTTGATTGATTACTTCAGAATGATTAATTCCGTAAATAAAAGGCTTGGTATTGGTATAGGCAACAGCAGAAATCTTAATCTTATTCAATGTTATGCGTTTAAATGATCGGTATTGTTTTGCGCGATGATCGTGAAAGTATCACCCGTCAGATTCAGTCTGTAAAGACCGGTATTTTGATGTGGGAAATCATACATGGCTGATAGTGGTTTGTTAGTTAACAAACACATCAGTAAACGCAACGAACGTCCATGCATACAGATCAGTATCAGTTTTTCATCAGTCCTGCTTTTGATAACTTCTACTATCTTTTTCAATCTGATGGCAACATCCGCCGGACTTTCTCCTCCTGCGAAATGTGCGTCATAATCACCCGCCTGCCACTTCTCGGTGATGTCTTTAAAGGCACCGATTACCAGTTCACTGGTATGCTGCCCTTCAAATTCACCCCAGGCCAATTCGTCAAGTTCTGTATGTTTTTCCCAGGGAATGCCTGAATCAATAAACTGCTGAACAGTTTGCTGCGTCCTTTTTAAAACAGAGGTATAAACCTTTTCAAAAGGTGTAGCTGCATACAATTTATAAAAAGCAGCAGCCTGGGCTCTTCCAGTGTCATTCAGATCACTGTCTATCCCTCTGCCCTGTATAATTCCCTGTTTATTTAAATCCGTTTCGCCATGACGAATGATATATATTTCTTTATCCATTAATTAATAACCGGTAGCTTATAGTACTGAGGTTTAGTATCTTCTTCAAAAACGAAATCGGTATAATCTGTCACTACATTGTAGAATGTATCTCTTTCTATTGGCTTACGGTTAACCTGTTTAATCAGATTGGCCAGTTCGCGGGTACTCATACCCGGAGTTTGCTCTTCTGCACCAGCCATAGAGTAGATTTTTGTGGTATCATCCAGCGTACCATCTATATCATCAACTCCAAAATTTAAAGAAAGCTGTGCAGTCTGACGGCTGATCATTGCCCAATATGCTTTGATATGATCAAAATTATCAAGATAAATACGTGCAATGGCATAGTTTCTTAAATCTTCAATGACAGAAACCTCTGGAACATGTTCCATCTGGTTATTCTGATTTCTGAATTTAAGTGGAATAAAAGCCTGAAAACCACCAGTTTTATCTTGCAGCTGACGTAGACGCTCCATATGGTCTACTCTGTGCTTAAACTCTTCAATATGACCATATAACATGGTTGCATTAGTTTTTAAACCTAATTTATGTGCCTGCTCA
The DNA here is from genome assembly GCF_014200605.1 of Pedobacter cryoconitis. Taxonomy (GTDB): domain Bacteria; phylum Bacteroidota; class Bacteroidia; order Sphingobacteriales; family Sphingobacteriaceae; genus Pedobacter; species Pedobacter cryoconitis_B. Next base: position 215,701 of record NZ_JACHCE010000004.1, read on the forward strand.
TGAATATCAAGCCATTGTTCGGCAGTACATTTATCATTTGCAATCTTTTCTCTTACCTCCGGATGGAAAATCTCTGCCCCGCCACCTGGCATAGAATCAAGTCCTGCTTCTTTAAAATATTTCAAGCCATCATAATGACTTAATTTAGCCTTTTTGAAGATATAATAGCATTCAACCGGAGTTAAAGCTTTAATATGTAATTCGGGACGGTGTGCTTTTACTCTTTTAAAAAATTCAGCGTAGAATTCAAGATTTTGTTTAGGTACTACTCCTCCTGTCACATGTACTTCTGTGACCGGCTCGTTATCATATTTTTTCAGGATATCCATCATCCCGTCAACACTCATTTCCCAACCGTCTTCTTTGTTTTTAATCAGACGCGAATAAGAACAGAAATTACAGGTATATATACAAACATTAGTAGGCTCAATATGAAAATTGCGGTTGAAGTAAGTCTTGTCTCCGTGCTTTTGTTCTCTGATATAATTTGCCAAAACGCCTAAAAAACCCAGTTCGGCATGTTCATATAAGTAAACACCTTCATCGAAAGTGATCCTTTCTTTTTGCTGAACTTTTAATGCTATCCCTCTCAGTTCCTGAGATAAATCAGCATTGTCCAGTATAAAAGTAAGCTTTGCAGTCGTATCCATCTTTGATTGATTTATAGCTCAAAAGTAAGATAAAATCGACATAACAAGGCGTAACAATAATTTAACGCTGTCAGTTTTATGTAAAAGCTAAGTAACGGGGGTATTTAGCTGCGCAGTTTAACACTCATTTATTGGGTGATAAGCCTCTTGATTTCAGGTAAGATTAATTTGAACCAGGCAGTATATTTTTCAGGCAGTGAAGCGACATCTTTTTCAATAGTATCCAGACTTAAATACTCCCATTCAGCGACTTCTTCGGGATCAGGTTCAGGAACCTGGTTGGTTGTACCAAAAAAAACATGATCGAGTTCATGTTCTGTCAACCCATTCTCAAACTCCGCTTTATAGATAAAGCTAAACTGATGTGACAGTTCACAGTTCATATTCATCTCTTCTTTTAACCTCCGGTGTGCCGAATCAATCAGTACCTCTGCTGGCCGGGGATGTGAACAACAGGTATTGGTCCATAATAAAGGGGAATGATATTTTCCAGCTGCACGTCTTTGCAGCAGCAGTTCATTTTTATCATTAAAAATAAAGACAGAAATTGCCCGGTGAAGCAGGCCCTGCTCATGTGCAGCCAGTTTCTCCATAATGCCTGTCTCATTATCCTTTTCATCAACCAGTGACACGTATTCTATCATTATATCCATTTTTATAACAAAGATAAAAATTAAAACAAGCCGGAGATTGGTTTTGCAGCATAAAAAAAGCTGCCCCTTAAGATAAGAGGCAGCTCAGCTGGTGTTTGTTTTGTTTGATGTAAATTCTTATTTCATCGCTTTTGTGAAGTTCAATATAATATAAGCTGGATTTTTACCATAATCCACAGGTGACTTTAAGACCAGGTTATCTCCTGTTGCCTGTGAAAGGATCAGTCTGTAACCTTCAGTCACATTCTTAGCTTTATCGCCTTCATACAATTTCTTGAATTGAAAAGTTTGATCCGCTGTACTCACTGACCAGAAAATACTTTGTGTTTTTGTAGGACAATCAGCTGTTCCCGGAAGCATATATGAACCGTTTCCACTGTTTGTTAATCTCCATGTACTACCGATAAAACATTTGTAAGAAGCCTCATTAAAAAGAGATTTTACATTCATTGCCGGTACACCATCAAATGAAATATCATTTAACACCCAGTTTCCAGACACATTTCCTCTTTTTAAACTCGCAGCTGCACCACCTTTAGGTGAGCAACCTTGTAAAACCATCAATGAACTACATAAAATGGCTGCTATAACTAATATTCTTTTCATATCTTGTATTTTCGAAAACAGCTTACATAAATCCTGCCAAAAAAACACTAAAAAGAAAATTTTATGCACACCGAAACGATTGCTATACATGCCGGAAACTTAACCCACAGTACCACAGGTGATGTAACCCTGCCAATTAGTCTTTCAACTACATTTTTCAGAGATGAAGATGGCGGCTATCCTGGCGGACACATGTATAGCCGTGTCAGCAACCCCAACCGTTCTGCACTGGAAAAAGTAATGACCGATCTGGAAAAAGGTGCAGATGCCTGTGCTTTTTCTTCTGGAAATGCAGCAGGAATGACTGTTTTTCAGGCCTTGCCTCCCGGCAGCCATATTATTGCCCCTGATGACATGTATTGGGGATTCAAAAAACAATTGCAATCTATCTTTGAAGGGATATTAAGCATTGATTTTATCGATCTCACGGAGATTAGTGAAATAGAGAAGCATATCAAAAGTAATACAGTGATGATCTGGGTAGAAACACCTTCTAATCCTTTATTGAAAGTTACCAGTCTGTCTGCTATTGCCGGACTCACTAAAAAACACCGCTTAATCTTTGCCTGCGATAGTACTTTTGCCTCCCCATGTTTCCAGAACCCAATCCTGCAGGGTGCAGATATCGTCATGCATTCTTCTACGAAATATATTGGCGGACACAGCGATGTGCTTGGGGGTATCTTAGTCACCGCTGCTAAAAATGGGCTATGGGATAAAATCAGGAATATTCAGCAGATAGGTGGTGCTGTCCCCTCTCCTTTTGATTGTTTTCTGCTACTCAGAAGTATTAAAACACTAGCTTACAGAATGCGCGGACACGCAGAAAATGGTATGGCTCTCGCCAAACACCTGTCTGCACACCCAAAGGTAGAAGCTGTATTTTATCCCGGCCTGCCTTCTCACCCTCAGTATGAAATTGCAAAACAACAAATGAGTGGTTTTTCAGGTATGATGTCTATATTAGTCAAAGGTGACGCCAAAAAAATAGTCAATAAAGTAAAGCTATTTGCACAGGCAACGAGCCTTGGTGGTGTAGAAAGTTTAATCGAACACCGCGCTTCGGTAGAAGGTCCGGACACTAAAACACCACAGAATTTAATTCGGATATCTGTTGGACTAGAACACATTGACGATCTGATTGCCGATTTAGAGCAGGCATTAGTCTAAAAACAGCGTTACAGACTATTAAAATAGACAACAATATTGAGTTTAAACAACTTAAAAACAGAAAGTTAATTATTTTTCAGAATATTATTTTGGATATACCGACAAAAACTCTACATTTGTAATCATATAGCGAAAGCTATTCAAGTCAACCCTTAACCTGGGTTTGATTTATAAAGAAGTGGCGAGAGACAGGCTCTGTGACCCACTGGCAACCCTCCCAAATGGAGAAGGTGCCAATTCCTGACCAGTTAGCATAGTGCTTTCTGGAAAGATAAATTAAGACAAAATGAAAACAAACCACCAATCAACGCAATCAGGCGAACCTGTTTCTTACACGATTAAGCATCTGCAAATTGTTGCATGTATGTGTTGTTGCATCGGCTAACAACAATCTTCCACGTAAAATTTTATTATTTCAACCGGAAGGCCTCTTTTCAGAGGTATGCAATCCCTTATACTCTAAAATTCTATTCATCATTTTAAATAAGCGCAATCATGTCAGCAAACTATAGATTCGAAACATTACAACTCCATGCAGGTCAGGAAATTGACCCGACAACCGGTTCAAGAGCAGTACCTATTTATCAAACTACTTCTTATGGATTTAAAAGTGCCGAACATGGCGCCAATTTATTTGCACTGAAAGAATTCGGTAATATTTATACCCGCCTGATGAACCCAACAACTGACGTTTTCGAAAAACGTGTAGCTGCATTGGAAGGTGGTGTTGCAGCTTTAGCAGTTGCTTCAGGACAGGCCGCTCAATTTATCGCATTAAATAATATACTGGAAGCAGGTGATAACTTTGTTTCTTCTCCTCACCTTTATGGAGGCAGTTACAATCAGTTTAAAGTTGCTTTTAAACGCTTAGGCATAGAAGTAAGATTCACTGAAAGCGATGACACACAAGACTTTGAAGCCAAAATAGATAAAAACACTAAAGCAATCTACCTGGAAAGTATAGGCAACCCATCATTCAGTATTCCTGATTTTGAGAAACTCTCTTTAATTGCTCAAAAATATGATTTACCCTTAATTGTAGACAATACATTCGGTGCAGCCGGCTATTTATTCAGACCTCTTGAACATGGTGCGCATATCGTAGTACAATCTGCTACTAAATGGATCGGCGGACATGGGACAAGCATTGGCGGAGTAATCATCGACGGCGGAAATTACAATTGGGGAAATGGTAAGTTTAAACAGTTCACTGAGCCTTCTGAAGGTTATCACGGCCTTGTCTTTAATGATGTATTCGGTATTGGCAGTGATTTTGGAAATATTCAGTTCATTATCCGCGCCAGAGTAGAAGGATTAAGAGACTTCGGCCCTGCCATCTCCCCTTTCAACTCTTTCTTATTAATCCAGGGACTGGAAACTTTATCGTTACGTGTACAAAGACATGTAGACAATACCCTTGCCCTGGCTACCTGGCTGGAAAATCATGAATCAGTAAAAAAGGTTTTCTATCCTGGTTTGGAAAGCAGTCCTTATCACCAGAATGCGAAGAAATACCTTAAAAACGGATTTGGTGCTGTACTTTCCTTTGAACTGCATGGCGGTAAAGAACAGGCAGTTCAGTTTGTTAATGAGCTTAAGCTGGTAAGCCACCTTGCCAATGTAGGTGATGCAAAGACATTAATCATACAACCTTCAGCTACTACACATCAGCAGTTAAGTGACCAGGAACAGGCAGCAGCAGGAATCACTCCGCAATTATTAAGAGTGTCGGTAGGAATTGAACACATAGACGATATTAAAGCAGATTTTGAACAGGCATTTGAGAAATTGTCAGCTGCAAAATAGCTTTAAGCATAGAAACACTACAAAACAAAATGTCATCAACACATATATATAACCACCCAAAGCAATTTCAACTGGAAAACGGAAAGAAATTGCGTGGGTTACAAATTAGCTATCAGACTTTTGGAAAGCTAAATACCAATAAGGATAATGTAATCTGGGTATGTCATGCTTTAACCGCAAATGCAGATGTATTAGATTGGTGGAAGGGCTTGTTCGGAGAAAAAAATCTGTTCAATCCACAAGATCATTTTATTATCTGCGCGACGATTATTGGTTCTCATTATGGAAGTACAAACCCGTTGAGTACTAACCCGGTCACAGGAAACCCTTATTATCTTTCTTTTCCTGAATTCACGATTAGAGATTTAGTTCAGGGACATCAGATTCTGGCTGAACATCTGGGTATCCAGAAAATTAAAGTCCTTATTGGTGGTTCTTTAGGTGGCCAGCAGGCTTCTGAATGGGCTATTATTGAGGGAAGCAAAATTGAAAACCTCATCCTGATAGCAACCAATGCATCTCATTCTCCATGGGGAATTGCTTTTAATGAAAGTCAGCGTCTGGCTATTACTGCCGACAGAAGTTTTTACGGGCAGCAGCCTGATGGTGGTATGAAGGGCTTAAAAGCAGCCAGAAGTATAGCCTTACTTTCCTACCGTACTTATGAGGCTTATGGTGCCACGCAACTGGAAAGTGTAAATGATAAAACTGATGGTTTCCGCGCTTCTTCTTACCAGAGTTACCAGGGAGAAAAGCTATGCAAAAGATATAATGCCTATAGCTACTGGTATTTAACTAAAGCAATGGATAGCCACAATGTGGGCAGAGGCAGAAAAAGCATTGTTGATGCGCTAAAATCTATCAAATCCAATACGCTGGTGATCGGAATAGAGAATGATTTCCTTTTCCCTATATCAGAACAGGCGTTTTTAGGAAAACATATCCCGAACGCTGAATTTCACAGCATCAGTTCGGCTTATGGCCATGATGGGTTCTTAATTGAAACAGATATACTTACGAATATAATAGGCAGCTTTCTAAAGGAAAGTGTAAATAAAAAAATTGTTAAACTGCATAAAACAGCATAAATGAGCAAGAAACTTAAAATTGGAATATTCGGTTTTGGAGTTGTGGGACAGGGACTACACGACATTATCCGTGGCCAGGATCTTAACCTGGAAATTATAAAAATAGCGATTAAAAATCCTGATAAAAAACGTAGTCTTGATGCCGGACTTTTCACCACAAATCATGATGAAATTCTGGATAATCCTGAGATTAATACAATTGTAGAGTTAATAGATGATGCAGATGCGGCTTTTGCTATTGCAAAGAAAGCTTTAATCAACGGAAAACATGTAGTTTCGGCTAATAAAAAGATGATTGCCAATCACCTGGAAGAACTGGTAGAACTACAGGCTGCTTATGGCGCTTCTCTGCTTTATGAGGGTGCAGTATGCGGTAGTATCCCTATCATCAGGAATTTGGAGGAGTATTATGACAATGAGCTGTTGCATGGAATAAGTGGTATTTTCAATGGTTCGTCTAATTATATTCTATCTAAGATTTTTAATGAGAACATGCCTTATGATGTGGCATTGAAACAGGCTCAGGAACTTGGTTTTGCAGAAACTGATCCAATTATGGATGTTGGCGGTTATGATCCTAAGTTTAAACTGGCCATTGCTACTGCACATGCTTATGGCTTGTTTATTGACCCTGATAAGATTTTGAATGTTGGTATTCAGAATTTATCTGAACAGGATATTCAATATGCAAGGGAAAAGAATTATAAAATTAAACTGGTACCTACAGCACGCAAAATAAGTACGAAACAGGTGGTGACTTATGTGCTTCCTAAATTTGTGAAGTCTGATGATTTCTTGTATAATGTAGAAAATGAGTACAATGGTGTTACTGTACAGGCTGCTTTTGCCGATAAACAGTTTTTCTTTGGAAAAGGTGCCGGCGGCCATCCTACCGGTGCAGCAGTATTGTCTGATATTGCAGCGCTAAGATATGGATACAGATATGAGTATAAAAAGTACCATCAGAAAAATGGCCTGATCCATACTGATAACGTAAACATTGAGATTTATTTGAGATATACGCATGAGTATACGGTAGAGAAATTGAAAATTGAGAATATCGTTGAAAGGTTCTCAAGAAATGATTTTAAATATGTGATTGGTAGTGTAAGCTTGAAATCACTATTAGCGAATAAGGATCTGCTGGTTCATAAGGATGTTTTTGTAGCACATACAGGAAGATTTACTTATACGGATAAACAGATAGAAGTAATAGCCGGAGAAGAGGTTCTGTTCAACTAGAATCCCCCGGGCTTTTTTCTTCCTCTAACCGTTTCTTCGTACATGCAGGGAGGTTAGGGACCGGAAGGAGAAAACAATAATACCTGACGATAAAACTTAAGGAGAAACTGATAACGACCAGCTTCTCCTTTTTTAATTGGTTATTTCACAACCGTAGCTTCCAGTTCAACTTTTAAAGTTTCAAAAAGACTTTTTACTTCTAGTAAAGTAGTGGCTTGCTTAATACCATGTTTAGCTATCCAGGCTTGCAGAATACCAAAATGAGGCCAGAGTTCTGCTGTTGAGGTAGTATAGATGTTTAAGCGGACGATACCTTTAGGTTCATATCCCGCTTTGCTGATAACCATTTCCAGATTCTGCAGGGCTTTGGTCAATTGAGATCCCATATCTTCGTTACTTGATATTCCTTCAGCACTTATCGCTGTCTGACCCGATATATATAAGGTGCTTTGCACATTTTTCACTTCAACAGCCTGCACATAACTGCGTTCATCCTGCCATTGCCATGGATTAATGGATCTCTTTTCCATTTGAACAGTTTTTTGGGCCTGTGCTAATACAGGCGCAATGATTAGAAGTATTAAGGTGAGTAGTTTTGCCGATTTTTTAATGATTGCTTTTTTCATTTAGCAAAATTGCAGATAACCCCCGGAAATGAGTGTTGACAAACCGCACGATTAATAAGTGATTAATGTCACGGTTAGGGAAATAATCTTCTTAGCATCCGGAGCATAAAAAAAGCCTGATCATGATGATCAGGCTTTTTTTATGCTATGCGCTTCGTTTAGAATTTAGTGAAGGTTGCGTAGTGATCTCCGGTGTAGTAACGGCTCCCGTCACTTCCTAATACAATACGCTCTGCTCCTCTGTTCTGACCGTTTACTTTTGGGTTTACATCATATTCTTTGTAAGCTGTCCCTTGTGGCAACAGACCTTCACGGTTTTGGAATACCGTCCCTCCTACATATCCCTGAGGGGCTCTTCCGTTTTTAGCAACGTAATCAGCTACAGTGTAGGCTTTTTGAGGAACAACAGCAAAGGATTTTTTTGCAGCATTACTCGTTACACTTACTGTTGTGCCTTGTACGGTATTTACAAATGCCGGAATACTACTATCCTTTGTGAAGGATGAAAATAGAATACCAAAGGTTAGCAGGGCTAACAGGATTTTAATGTGTTTCATAGGTTTTTTTTTAATGATTATTAATAGATAACTTAAATATCAGTGATTTAAGTCATTTATTTATAGGTTCGGCAAAACTTAATGAATTGTTTATAGTAAAAAAACATTGTAGGCAGGAATTCTTTATTCTGTAAATTGCCCGAAATAAAGTGAAGATCAATATTTGTATCAGACTATGATAATAGAAGATAATTTGTATGGTAGTTTTAGTGTTTCGGCACTGCTTGAAGAGCTGATCAATAGCAAGCCCGTAGAAAGACTCAAAGGAATTCATCAGGGGGGCGGAATATTTCTGGTTAACCCAAAGTTAACCTTAACCAGATATGACCATTCTGTTGGGGTTATGCTGCTGATTAAGTTTTTAGGGGGCACAGAAATTGAGCAGGCAGCAGGTTTATTGCATGATGTTTCACACACTGCCTTTTCTCATGTGATTGACTATGTCTTTGAACAGCAGGGAGAAGATTATCACGAAGAAATTTATCAAAGGATATTAATCGAATCCGAAATCCCTGGTATATTAGAGAAATATGGATACCAATTGGAAGATCTGCTGGAACAGGATTTTAATATTCTGGAACAGGCTCTTCCAAATCTTTGCGCAGACAGACTTGATTATACCCTGAGGGATTTATTCTATGCCGGTTTCATTAAGCTGGAGGAAGTCAATCGCATTGTATCGGAACTTGTTATTCATAACGGAAGAATCATGATGACCTCTGTTAAGGGCGCGCAATGGTTCAGCGAGATGTTCAGCGTTCTGAATAAAGAGTATTTTGCGAAGAAAGAGCATCTTTATGCCAATGAAAAACTCACTGATATACTTAAATACCTGCTAGCGGAAAAGGTAATTTCAAAAAGGGATTTTGAACAGGATGATAATTATTTATTAGCACTGGTTAAGGCCAGTGTTTTTGGGAAATCGGGCATTGAAGCCATAAAAAGAATGGATGGCTTTGATAGTTATAATGCCGCTAAGTTCAAGCTAAAACAGAGAGAAATTGATCCTGAATTATATATTGACAACCAGTATTTCAGGTTGAGCGAAGTATAATATTATACGGTTTAGTTATAAAAGCACCTCAATGAATGGCTCAGATCTGAGCATAAAAAAACGGGTATCTGATTTTCTACAGACACCCGCTTTTTTGCATTCTTATTATTTTGCGAATTAGATTTCTCTGTTAATATCCCAGTTCTCCAGATAGTCTGCCACACGGCGTACAAAAGTACCACCCAGGGCCCCGTTGACAACTCTGTGGTCATAAGACAGGGAAAGGAACATCATGTGGCGTATTGCAATAACATCACCATATTCTGTTTCTAAAACTGCTGGCTTTTTCTTAATCGCCCCTACCGCAAGTATCGCTACCTGAGGCTGATTGATAATTGGCGTTCCCATCACATTACCGAAAGATCCAACATTGGTCAGCGTGAAAGTACCTCCCTGAGTTTCGTCTGGTTTCAGCTTAGAGCCACGCGCACGGTTAGCCAGATCATTTACTGATTTAGTCAAACCAACAAGGTTCAGCTGATCTGCATTTTTAATGACAGGTACAATCAGGTTTCCGCTTGGTAATGCCGCAGCCATACCAATATTTATGTCTTTCTTTTTAATGATTTTAGTTCCATTAACCGAAACATTGATCATTGGGAAGTCTTTGATAGCTTTGGTTACCGCCTCAATAAAGATTGGGGTAAAGGTGATCTTTTCGTTCTCTCTTTTCTCGAAATTCTTCTTTACCTTATCTCTCCATAATACCATATTGGTTACATCAGCCTCCACAAATGAGGTTACGTGCGCAGATGTTTGCTTACTCATCACCATGTGGTCAGCAATGATTTTACCCATGCGGTCCATTTCAATGATTTCATCAGCACCACTTACGCTAACTACTGTCTGAGCATTGCTTGATTTAGCAGCTGCAACAGGTGCTGGCGCTGGTGTATTATTTACTGGTGCTTCTGCAGCTGGCTGGCTCTGAATACGGTTAGCCAAAACAGCTCCATTACTTTTACGGCCATTTTGGATATAGTTGAGCAAGTCATCCTTAGTCAGACGGCCATCCGCACCGCTACCAGTGATCTGGTCAAGCTCTGTTACACTAATCTGCTCCTGAGCAGCTATACTTTTAACCAGAGGAGAATAAAAACGATCAGATTCAGTAGTCACACCCGAACTTACAGGTACGTCATTCAACTGTGCTGTTCCCGGAATATTTGCCACTACCTCAGCTTCCGGAGCTACCTCAGCAGCAACTGGCTTCTCTTCGGTTTGAGCAGGCTCTGTTTCAACAGCATCAGTTTCGATCAAGGCTATAACAGCCCCAACCTGAACCACTTCATCTTCTTTATATAATTGTTTAATCAGTTTTCCAGCCACCGGCGATGGAACTTCTGAATCTACTTTATCCGTTGCGATTTCTAAGAGGGTATCATCTAAACTGATCATATCACCAGGTTGTTTTAACCACTTGATGACGGTTGCTTCTGCAACACTTTCTCCCATTTTAGGTAATAATAATTCGTATTGTGCCATTTAGTTTACAGTAAATTTGGTATTTCCTATCGGAGACAAAAGTAAGGCTTTTTTACAGTTAATTGTTATCTTCTTTCAGCAGATTCAAAATCATTGTTAATGCAGCTATAGCAGAACGCTCTATATTCTGAGCTCTTTTGCTCCCGAAATTGAATAGTTTAGCAACCACTCCATTCTTGTTTGCTACTGCTATCCAGACAGTTCCTACTGGTTTATCAACCGTTCCCCCATCCGGGCCGGCAATGCCGCTTACCGCTACACTATAGTCAGTTTTAAAATTAATAATTGCACCGGAAGCCATTTCTTTTACCGTTTGCTCACTTACTGCACCGTATTTTGCCAGTGTTTCTGCTTTAACTCCCAAAACAGATTCTTTAAGTTCATAGGAATAAGCTACCGCACCGCCTGCAAAAACAGAAGAGCAGCCTGCATGCTGAGTAATCAGCTGTGCAATATAGCCGCCAGTACAACTTTCGGCTGTAGAAAGGGTTAATCCCTTTTCATCCATTATATTCAGTATAGCCTTCTCAATGGCAATATCATCCTCTGCAACTATATAAGGCTTGATCTTCGCAATAATCCGCTGTACAAAGACTTCTACATCTGCTTTTAACTTTGCCTCATCAGCTCCCGAAGTACTTAACCTCAGTCTTACCTGACCAAGCTTTGGCAAATAGGCCAGCTTGATTGAAGGTGGCAGACTGTCCTCAATTTCTTCAATCTGCTGTGCTAAAAAGGATTCACCAAGATTTGCCGTAAGTATAGTTTTATGGTATATAAAAGGCAATTCAAATTTCTCTTTAAGCCTTGGAATAATTTCATCATCCATCAGATACATCATTTCAAACGGGACACCCGGCATAGAAACAAAAATTGTCCCGTTATGCTCAAACCACATGCATGGTGCAGTCCCATTTTTATTCTGAATCACAGTACAGCCATCAGGAACATCTGCCTGTTTGTTATTTGATTCGATCATCGGGCGGTTAAACCGTCTGAAAATCTCCTCTACATGAGCCAGTACTTCAGGGTCGCGGCGCATCCCCATATTAAAATATTTAGCCAATGTATATTTTGTAATATCATCCTTAGTAGGGCCTAAACCACCGGTCATTAAAATAATATCAGCTCTTTTCTCTGCCTGCCCCAGTGCTTCGATAATATGATCTGCATCATCCGAAACAGAAGTTATCTGCTTCACCTTAATACCAGAAGCATTTAATTGTTTAGCCATCCATGCAGAATTCGTATCTACAATCTGGCCGATCAGTATTTCATCGCCTATCGTAATAATTTCAGCTAACATAAAAATTCGTTAAAAACGTGTGTAATAAGCTTGTTGTTTGCTCAGTTTTAAATCCTGTAGTATGGATGCTTTTACCCGGATCGTCAGGTTATAACTTCTGTATTGACCCAGCGGAATCCAGTTGATACTCATATCCCAGCAATGCAAATCTCTGTAGATCGCAAAAGACGTTGGTGCCAGCGTCTTATTACTCATATCATATCCGGAAGTGAACTGCACCTTCCATTTAGGGGTCACATTAAAGTCCCCGTTACCATTGATTACACTGGTTGTGGTTGGATTTAATCCATTTCTTTGCTTGCTATAGTCAAAACGATAAGAGAAAGTAAAGTTCCATGGAATTTTAAAGTCGACAAATGCATTAGGGTCACTGCTCACCTGGGCCAATTGCTCCGCCTGTTCTGCTGTCATCCCATTCTGTTGTGCTTTTTTGTTTGTTTTATCCAGACTTTCGTTCCGTTTTTTAAAGGCTTCAGCATTCAGACTGTAACCAAAAGAAAGACTAAACCTGGTTAACCTTGGAAGTATATATCTGTCCACAAGTATTTTATCAACCAACACATCCTTACCATTGATTCTGTTAGTACTATCCCTTGTTGCATAAGGGGTTAATGAACCGTCGTAAGTAATCCCAAATTTATCTGTGAACTGAGAACGGCCGCTAAAACTCAAATCAGAAAGTTTAAATGAAGGAGCAAGGAAATTATAGGTGCCATTAAATGTCAAACCCTGAATGATCGGAACTTTCCTCATCCCTGTGCCTGTAGTGTCTTTCCTCGAAAAAACTTTGGCCTCTAATGTGTTATCCAATCCAAAATTGATACTGGCATTCCTGCCTTCTCCCGGGCCGCCGTACAATGTTCCATCATGAATAGAATAACGTTTATCTCTCTTATAAACATCATCATAGACCGGTGCACCATCCTGATACCTTAAAATTTTATAATTCCCTTTGGAAGGATCTGAAAAATCGGGGCGGTAACTAAAGTTAGCATTCGGTGTCATCACTAAACGCAGGGCTTTTAGATTACCCATTTTTTTAAACTGCAGTGTATTGTAAATCTTTGTTGACACCCCCATATTGACACTATACTCACCAGAGCGATTAAATCCCTGAATCGTATCAATAACTGTTTTATAGGGCTGAACAATACCGTTCTGTACAATTCCCCTGATAGCAGTCTGCCTTACAGACTGGAATTGCCATTTCTCCAGGTAAGTACCTCCGGCATTAAAGGTAAAATATTTGAGTGCGGTAAAGTTTATACTTACAGGAATAGTATGACTGAAACCATTCTTCAATCTGTCCAGTGCTTTCCTGGTAAAGAGAATACTGTCCGAAGTAGAAATAGAATTAGAAGCCACCATAGAGTAACCTACAGTAATCTTTTGATACCATTTTTGTTCACCCAATCTGTTTTTAGAATCAAAAGGGCTAAAAGTTTGCACACCTAATGCGATATCTGGTAAGGTAATATCAACACTTTTGGACCTGGTATTCTGATTATGCCTTGCTGCTGCCGAAAAAGTAATTTTACCGTCAGCAAGCGTTTTTCCATAACTTATACTGGATGATAATGCATTCTCCGTGATCTGATTAAAATTATAAGTGTTACCTGCCGCAGTATTCAAATTATAGCCACTTGTTTTGATATTTACACTTGCTCCGAAAGTCGTTCCAGGATGTGCATTGGCATTTTGTGAGTGTACCCACTGTATACTATAATCCTTTCTTGGATCATAGGCCGGAGTACCTTCTAAACCATAGCGGTTATTTGCATAGTCAATTTTGATACTTCCGTTGTATTTATAGCGCTTCACATAATTTGAGGTTACAGACAGACCATAAGAGCCCCTGGTAAAATAAGTTCCCAGTATTTTTGCGTCCCAGTAATCATTCAGGTTCATATAGTAACCTCCATCCCTTAAGTTGAATCCCCTGGTATAATCATCACCAAAACTTGGTATGATTACGCCCGAATTCCTTTTATTGGGTTTTGGGAAAAAAGCGAAGGGCAAACCTAAAGGCAAAGGGATATCTTCAATTTTAAGATAAACAGGGCCAGTAATAATCTGTTTATCCGTTACAATACCTTTAGTAATAAAGATTCCGAAATGGGGGTGCGGAAGGTTACAGGTACTATAAGTCATCCCTTTCACGTGGATTTCATTATCTGGCTGTCTTTTACTTTGTCCACCAGAGAAAAACCCTCCCTCCTGTTCAGTGAATGTATTAAAAACGGTCCCTTTCCCGGATTTGGTATTGTAAAAGAGGGAATCGGCAACAGATGATCCCTGTTTCTCCATTTTAAAAATGGGTTTACCAAGGTACTTTCCTTTACTGTCTTTTCTGCCACTTGCAAAAACGGTATTCGTTTTAGAATTATAGGTTATATAATCGGCGTCCAGCTCAAATGACTGATAAATAACCCTTGCTTTTCCATATAAATAGATAATACTTTTGTCTTTACTGTATTTGGTAGAATCCACAGCTGAGTATTCAATTTTCTCATCTCCCTGTTTTATCACAGTACTCTTGCCACCGGCACCACCAATTTTAATTTTACTTGTATCTTTTTTCGCAGTATCCTGCGGTAATCTCACCAATCCTTTAGGATCTGCATTTGTTTTAACTTTAGGTGTATTTTTTTTTGTCGTATCCTGCTGTAATATCTGCCGTGCAGAAAAATTCTCAAAGGCAAAAGCAGAGTGACCGGCTGATACCAGTAAAAGGATAAAATTCAGTAAGAGGATAGTTCGTAAAAATTTCAAATTCTTGTGTGAATGTAGTAAATGCAAAGTGTTTTAACCCAAAACGTCCAAAATTAGCGAAAAATATAGCATTGCCGGGTGCAAATGCAATTTTGCATAAAAATATTTCCCAACAATGCCTTAATCACAAGATTGACAGCATATTGGGCAATATAAATAATTAAAATCAGACCTGTATTCTGCTATATATAAGCTAAGTATCAGCGCAGATAATGGTACCATTGCTCAAACATTTTCAAACACCTGGCATCAATTCTGCACTAAAAATTATATTATACTATCTTTGTGCGCAAATAAGCTATAATTAACGGATAATTGTGCCTGTTTAAGTTTATAAATTAAAACAGATACCTGGTCATTAAACAAAAAGATTTAAATGAGATTGAAGAGAAATGTATTCTTATGCGCTATTTTTTTATTAATCGGTTCAAAAGCTGCCTTATCTCAGGGATATAAAGTAAAGACTATTGTTATAGATGCCGGACATGGTGGTGATAAACCAGGGGCAGCAGGAAGTTATTCTTTAGAGAAAAATGTAACCTTGCAGGTTGCTTTAAAACTAGGCAGGAAATTTGAAGATGAAATGCCTGAAGTGAAGATCGTTTACACCAGAAAAACCGACATTGATGTATCTCTGTACCGCAGACCTGAGATTGCTACTGCGGCAAAGGCCGATTTGTTTATTTCTATTCACTGTAACTCCATGCCAGACAGACGCGTTGTAACAGGTTATACGACACGCCGTGGAAAGAGGGCCCCTCAATATGGCTATGTAAAGAATAAGACGACCAGTGGTGCTGAAACCTTTGTGGCAGGTAGTCACCGTCTGAATGAACAGGACGGGGCGCTCAGAGAAAATGCCGATATCAGTCTGGAAAAGGATTATAAAAAAAATTATGATGGTTATGATCCTAAGGATCCTGAAACATTTATTATACTATCTTTGTTTAAAAATATATACAGGGATAAAAGTTTAAAGTTAGCGCGGTTAATACAGAACAATTATACCCGTGACAACAAAAGATTTAACAGGGGTGTTAAAGAACAGGGAATTTTAATCTTACAAAGATGCGGCCAGCCTGCTGTATTGACAGAGATTGGATTTATCTCCAACCCTGCTGAAGAAGATTATATAAATTCTGCAAGCGGACAGTCTGAGATTGTGAATGCAATTTTCAAAGCTGTAAAGACCTACAAGAAAGAAACAGAAGTAAATTAAGTTAAAAAGAACTACGTGAAAATAACAAACGAAACCAAAGTAGGCATATTAGCAGCCTTTTCTATCGCCGCATTAATTATTGGATATAACTTTCTGAAAGGAAACTCCCTATTTTCGAGCGAGACACTATTGTATGCCAGATACACCCGTGTGGATGGACTTGCTATATCTAAACCTGTACTAATTAATGGTTTTCAGATTGGTCGTGTAGACAAACTTGTTTTACAGCCTAACGGTACAATTCTGGCGACTTTAAAAATCAAAGGTAAATATGACATTCCAAAATCAAGTATTGCGAGACTGGAAAGCACTGACTTATTAGGAAGTAAAGCTATTGTGATGTCTTTAGGTTCTGGTAAGGATTATGCGCAGGATGGTGATACTTTAAATTCGAATGTAGAGAAGAACCTGATGGAAACGGTTCAGCCGGTTCAAAAGAAGGCTGAGTTGATTGTTGGCAAAATGGATTCTATCCTGACCAGTGTCAATTCAATTCTGAACCCTGATTTCCAGAAAAACGTAAACAAGAGTTTCAACAGTATTGCTGGTACACTGGCTTCACTGGAAGGTACTTCTAAAAAAGTAGACGGACTGGTTGGTAGTGAGAGTAAAAGAATCGCTGCTATTTTAGCGAATGCTGAATCTATCTCAGGTAACCTGAAAAATAACAATGAGAAGATCAATGCTATTTTAAGCAATATTAATAAAATTACAGATCAGGTTGCTGCTGCAAACTTCAAACAAACTATAGATAATGCAAATAAAGCTGTTGCAGATTTACAGGGAATCGTAAGTAAAGTAAACGATGGTAAAGGAACTTTAGGTTTGCTGGTTAACGATACTAAAATGTACGATAACCTGAACAATGCTTCTAAAAACCTGGATAACCTGATTATTGATCTGAAAGCTAATCCAAAACGTTACGTACACTTCTCCGTATTCGGAGGTGGTTCTAAAAGAGATAAGTAATAAATAAAAAAAGGTGAGCTGGTTTTCCGATTGCGTTCATGAATTATGAACGATATCAGAAAACCAGCTCACCTTTTTTTATTTAGTTCCTTCAATGGGTTGGTGGGCTTTGTTAGTGCGATTAGAAGATAGTTATTATTTATGCCTTTTGACGAAGCGATTTGACTTGGTTGAAACCTTTTGGCGAAGCCATTTGAATTATTTGTTTGATTACACTTGCCCCGGTTGACTTCCCTGGTATTACAAATTGTGTGGCGAATAAATTAACAATTCTGATATTGTCGCAGTAATGGATTTTAGATGGCAATACTTTGTATAGTCATTCCTCTCACTTTTTAGTCAGCTTATACCTTAAATGAGTTGTTAAGTCTGAAGGTATTACTTCTACGATTTGAAGATCATATTTATTGCTGTCTATGCCGTCAAACAGCCGGATACCATTCCCTAAAAAAAGGGGTGCAATATGAATAAAAAATTCGTCTACCAGTCCTGCATTGAGAAATTGTTGAATAGTATTTGCCCCACCCTGTATCCTGATGTCCTTTCCTTTGGCTGACACTCTTGCTTTTTCTAATGCACTTTCTATACCGTCATTGATAAAATAGAAAGTTGTCGTCCCCTTTTGAACCCAGGGTTCACGTTTTTCGTGGGTGAGTACATAAACATCCGTTTTATATAAATCCTCTTGCCAATGGACTTCCCCTTCTTCAAACATACGCTTTCCCATAATGTAGGCCCCCGCTCTAGCAAATACATCATCAATTAATTTACTATCTGCACCATATTCTTCACCGCCTTCCATATTGATGTTTTTCCAAAATGCTTTTTGTTTAAACATCCAATGATGAATTGTCTGTCCATTGTTACCCATAGGATTGCCTGGGCTTCTGTTATCGCCTGCGAAAAAGCCATCAAGTGATATTCCGCTGTCAAAGATAATTTTGCTCATAATTTTAATTTATTATTTGTAAAATTCAATTTTAGTCCATTGTTTTAACTATCAGTAATCACCCCTCATAATCAGATATAAATCAACCATTTACGCCCCATTCAAGAATATGGTCATCAAATTTAATATATAGTTGAGAAAAAGCAATACCTCAATTATGGATAGACATCATTCATTTTCGGACGATGTCTTTGAAGCTCTGGCATAGCAGTTTCAGTAAGGTCTGATCAGAGTTTAAAAGTACCTTAAGGCTTAATTTATTAATGAGTCAATAAATCAAAACCAACTAATCATCCAGGCTGCCAGTGCCCATAAAATTCCGATAAGCACTACAAAGATCAGGAAAAGGATTATCAGGGCAAGTACAATTGTATTCTTTCCGCTTCCCTGGTGTTTACCTTCCTGATAATATTCATTGAGCAGTCGCATATTGCGGGTATTCGACTTAAAGAAGAAATCCCAGGCCTGTCCAACCCCTGGAATTGCCCCTATGGTCGTATCAAGAAAAATATTGATACACATCAAAACAACAATCTTACTGGTTAAGCCTTTACTGGCCATTGCCAGTACCAATCCACCAGAAACTGCGAATCCGGCTATATCACCGGCAAAAGGAATAAGATTCAGCAAGGGATCTAAGCCAAACCTATATTTTGTTCCTGGAATGCGAAACTGTTCATCCATAAGAAAAGATAATCTGGAGATCCACTTTAAAAGTGAATTGTTTGGAAAATCAATCCTATAGGGTGAGTTATCTGGCATTTTAGATTAACGGAATTCGTTGCTGATTGTTTTAGCTTATAAATATTTAGCCTATTTTAGCCCATTCCTGAACTCTTTACCTGAGTGATGATTATTAAATAAAAAATTAGTCTTAGGTATAAAAAACTAAATCAATCTTTTAGTACGGGTAATTCATTTATATTGATAACAAACAGCAAGAGACCAGATGTTGCAGGATACTTTCACAACCAATTACAAGCATAAGAAATTTATAGAGCGCATTGTAGAATTTGAAATAGTCTGGGGGCTTAAATCCAAAGATGGGTGGGCGTCTGCTCCAGTAAATGTTGAAGAAGATACTATAACTATTCCATTTTGGTCAGATAAAGCCTATGCCAGGCAACTGGCAAAAGAAGAATGGAAAGACTATACCCCAACACAAATCCCCCTGACCTCATTTCTCGAGAACTGGTTAACAGGCATGTCTGATGATCACCATTTAGCAGGAACAAACTGGGATGCAAACCTCATTGGAAAGGAAAGCGATCCCCAGCAACTCATCCTTGAAATTATTGCGGAATTAAAAGCCAAAAACAAGCCTCTGAGCCTCAAAAAACACAGCAACCTGACAGAGCTTGAGACAAAGATCACCAAAATCTTCAAAGGAAATTTCAGACTTTCAAGCCACATGACCATTGAACAGCTCATTGCTGCTGTCATCAACAAGCACGATCAGCATATCAACTACACTGTATACGGGAAAGATAATGATCACCTCATTACTCCAGAGATGAATATATTCATAGACCAGCCCATACAAGTAAATGATCTGGATGAAGAGATCTATCCAGTAACCGTATTAGAGCAAAAGCTTTCCCAAGTTTATTCACGTGAGAACCTTCAGGATGTAATAAGCAGCGCCTTACATGAAAAGAAAAATGCATCCATCAGCGAGCTCGTTGAAGCATTAAATTATTATAATAACAATGATGCTTTCCTCACATTCAACAAATAATCATCTATAAAATCAAACAAGAGTTTCAACAACCTAACAATCCAAAAAGTTAATCTTAAATAGCAACTCTGCTATCTGCGCCCTGCTAAATAGAATGAACCTTTAGAATCTTCTTGATTAAAATAAAAAGGTTTGTTAATTTTCTGATATTGTTCATAATTCATGAACGCGATCAGAAAATTAACAAACCTTTTTATTTTCCCTAAGAACTACCTAAACGGTGAATGTAACCCCTTCAAGAGCCAACTCCGTATTCTCAAAAACCCCTTGTGCTTCTTCTAACAACGGCAATAACGTCTTATATCTCGAAGAAAAGTGCCCAATTAACAACTTATCCGCCCCTACTTCTTTCGCTATCCTACCGGCCTGCAAAGCCGTCGTATGGTGCGTCACATTTGCCCTCTCCAGCAAGTCATTCATAAAAGTAGCTTCATGGTACAACATTGTGCAACCGCGGATGCTTTCCAGGTAACTGCCATCTGCCATCGTATCTGAGCAATAGCAATAACTTTTTGGTGTATCAGAATCTATCGTATAATCTGTATTCAATATCACTTGTCCGCCGGGTAAAGTCAGGTCCATGCCCTTCTTTAGCAGCTGATAATATTCTGCAGGAACATTATCCTGCTCCAATTTCTCAACCAGAACTTTGCGCAAACGTTTCTTCTCCGTAAACTTAAACCCCGTACAAGGAATCCGGTGGTTGAGAATAATCGTTTCCACCGTCATATCCTGATTCTGAAAAATCACTCTGGGTTCATCAGCTACAATCGGACAGAACTCAATTTCAAACCTGAGATTCGTCTCAGAATATCTGAACTGAATCTCCAGTATTTCCATTAAGGCTGCCGGGGCAAAGATTTGGAATGGCTTAATACGGCCATTAAGGTTCATTGTGGAGAGTAAACCCACTAAACCAAAATAATGGTCACCATGAAGGTGACTGATAAAAGCGACATCTATTTTGCTGGCTTTAAAACCAAATCTGATTAACTGCTGCTGAGTACCTTCGCCGCAGTCAATCAGATAAAACTTATCTTTACAATTTAAAAGTTGTGCTGTTGGATTTCTATTAAAAACTGGAGTAGCCGAACTACTTCCTAAAATGGTAACCTCAAACTTCATTAATTTTTCTGATCAAAGCTCCCTAGTAATTCCTTCTCTATTTCTTCCATGAAGATCAAATCTTCCGCCTCATCCAGGTTGCCTACAATGTGAAGTGACTGGTCAATCGAAGACATCTCCAGGAGCTTGGAAATACAATCGCTAATACCGGTCACAATGAACAATCCATTTGCCTTTTTACAGAGCCTGTCGCCTACCAAAAGGCAGCTCAGGTCCTGTGAATCGTCACAATCGCTCACCACTGATAAATCTAAAACGATATTACAATATCCCTCAGCGTTCAATAAAATGAATTCAGATTTTAATCTGGGCGCATTATCGGCAGTCAGCCTGACTTCATCAAGTCTGATTGCGACATACTTTTCGTGTTTATCTACTGAAAATTTCATAACATCCCCCTTTTTTAAGGTAACAAATTAAGTATTTATTTCGATAAAAGCGTATCAAGGCTTCCTAAAACATTCTGCTCAATTCTGTCCAGAATATTATCCTGCTCATTCTTCACAAACGTATCGCCGGTAATCTGCTCATAAAGCTCAATGTAACGCTCAGAAATTGAAGCAATGATCTCAGGCGTCATTACCGGAACTACCTGTCCGTCTTTACCCTGAAATCCATTTTCAATTAACCATTTACGTACAAACTCTTTTGAAAGCTGCTTTTGAGGCGTATTTTCTGCCTGACGCTCTTCATAACCCTCAGCATAAAAATAACGTGAAGAATCAGGCGTATGGATTTCGTCAATCAGATAGATTTCATCACCAGATTTACCAAATTCATACTTGGTATCCACCAGGATCAAACCACGTTCTGCAGCCATTTCTGTCCCTCTTTTATACAGCGCATAAGTATAATTTTCCAACTGATCATAATCCACAATTGAAACAATACCTTTCGATAAAATATCCTCTCTCGAGATATCCTCATCATGTCCTACAGCTGCTTTTGTTGTAGGTGTGATGATTGGATGAGGCAATTTATCATTTTCCTTCAAACCCTCCGGAAGAGCTACACCACATACACTTCTTTTACCCTCACTATACTCTCTCCAGGCATGACCGGCAAGATATCCCCTAACCACCATTTCTACTTTAAAAGGCTCACAGATACGGCCTATAGTCACCATTTCATCCGGTACAGCAATCACCCAGTTCTGAACGATATCGGCTGTTGCCTTTAAAAACTTAGCACCAATCTGATTTAACACCTGTCCTTTGAAAGGAATTGCCTCTGGCAAAACCACATCAAATGCAGAAATTCTATCCGTTACTACCATAGCCATCAAACGATGGTCAATAGTGTATACATCACGCACCTTACCCTTGTAAAAACTACTCTGTTTAGGAAAATTAAAATTTGTTTCTTTAATTGCTTTCATGTTGTTGATGGATCACATCAATTATTGTTTATAAATTACTGTATATCTCCGTATGCCTTCAATATCCTTTTCACCAGCTTATGCCTTACCACATCTTCTCCGGTAAGATAAATGATCTCAATACCCGGAATATCATCCAGGATACGTAAAGCATTATGTAAACCAGACATTTGTTTCTTAGGCAAATCGATCTGCGTCACATCACCCGTTACGATAAATTTCGCAGAAGGCCCCATACGTGTCAGGAACATTTTAAGCTGCAAATCTGTCGAATTTTGCGCTTCGTCCAAAATTACAAAACAATTATCCAAAGTACGTCCCCGCATAAAAGCAAGAGGTGCAATTTCAATCGTTCTGTTCTCCAGATATAATTTCAGCTTTTCGGCCGGGATCATATCATCAAGCGCGTCATATAAAGGGCGAAGATAAGGATCTACTTTCTCTTTCAGGTCACCGGGTAAAAAGCCTAAGCTCTCCCCCGCCTCTACAGCCGGCCTGGTCAGGATAATTCTTTTAATTTCTTTATTTTTCAATGCTCTCACAGCAAGTGCTACTGCGGTATACGTTTTTCCGGTACCGGCAGGGCCGATCGCAAAAAGTACATCGTTCTTCACAATACTGTCTACCATTCTGCGCTGATTAGCAGTTCTGGCCTTGATCATCATACCGTTATTTCCGAATACAATGACCTCTCCACCGCCACCATTACCATTCACTTTTTCGGGTGCAGCATCAGCACCATAAGAATCTGCGTTATATTTAAACGCTAAAATTGATTCAATATCTCCCGGACTTAATGAACCATATTGTTCAAGATGACCTACGAGTTTACCGAACTTCTTTTCAAAGAGTTTTTGCTCATCTTCATCACCTAACACCTTCACTTCGTTGCCTCTGGCAACAACTTTCAGTTTAGGAAATGCATGTTTGATCAACTCATAATGCTCGTTGTTAGCACCCCAGAATTGCACTGGATCTACTGTTTCTAATGTGAGTTTAAGTTCGTTCAAAATATTGTTTTTTAGATAGGAGTGTATATTTTGATATAAAAGTTGAATATTTGTAGCGCTTTACCGCATACGCAAGAATAAGAATAAATATTCAATTTTTAATGGCCATTATCACTTTAACAACAGATTTAGGATCCAAAGATTTTTATCAGGCTGCACTCAAAGGCAGTATCCTGACGATCTTGCCTACAGCTACTATTGTTGATATAACCCACGAAGTTCCATCTTTCAATATTTCTTATGCAGCCTTTGTTTTAAAGAATGTTTATCACTATTTCCCTAAAGGTACTGTGCATCTGATAGGTATAGATTCTGTCTTTAGTGAAAACACAAAATATATTGGATTGAAATATCACGATCATTATTTTGTCGGTGCAGATAACGGTATTTTTTCTCTCCTGTTTGACGGGAAACCTGATGAAATCGTAGAGCTGAATATTATGCAGGATTTAAAATATCTGCACTTCCCGCTGGTTGATATTTTTGTTAAAGCAGCAATTCATCTTGCCAAAGGCGGAAAACTCAAAGACATTGGATTGCCGACAGCAAATATTGAAGAAAAAATGTTACTCAACCCGGTCATTGAAAAAGATATGATCAGAGGAAGCGTAATTTATATCGATACTTTCTGTAACGTCATCACCAATATCACGAAAGAACTGTTCACCAAAATTCAGCGCAACCGCGATTTCACCCTGTACTTCCGTAAAAGTGAAACCATTACCCAGCTGAGCTGGCATTACAATGAGGTATCTGAAGGAGAAAAGTTATGTCTGTTTGGAATTAGCAACCATTTGGAAATAGCCATTAACAAGGGTAAAGCAAGCGGACTGCTGGGGCTTCACCTTGGCGACATTGTCCGCATTCAGTTTCACCCCTAATTCGCCTTTTAAACAGTAAATCCTGCATAAATGCCCTTTCCAAATCAGGATAAGGCATAGATTTTGCTTTATATACCGAAAGATACAATTATGATCAGACCGCTCCTTCTATTTATTTGCTTAAGCACCTCTATTAACGCACTGGCCGTACAAAGTGACACTTCTGCCTATCAGGTACAACGTTTAAAGATTAATGCCTTACTCGCAGAGCGAAGCGCCAAATTTGGCCAATATGATTTAAGTCTTAGTGCCAGAACAGGAATTTTTGGTTTACAGACAAAAAATGACCTTAAAAACTCAAATGAGATCTTAAGAGGCATTATTCTCAATGACAATAATATTTTCAGGGAACTCAAAGTATTGATGAACTATAAAGATCAGGAAGTACAACAAGTGCAAACCAATGCAGGCAATAATGCAAAACGTATTGAAGCCTATATGCTGACCATCAAAAAACTGCAGGATCAGAATGAAGAACTCAAGAAAAAAACAGCAACAATTACCGCAGAAAAATACACAGAAACCTATTCTATCATATTTTTAATCCTGATTATCATTGGAGGGGGGATCTTCTTTTTCAACAAGATCCGCAAAAAACCCTGATCATTATTAATACTCCTCTTCGTGCATACAATAATTAGTCAGTATGCCAACCAGAAACTTAGGTTCTATCCAGGTAGATTTTGGTGGCATAGTCTTATTGGCATCAGCTACATTGATAATTTGTTCAACCGAGACAGCAAATAACGTAAATGCTATGGCATAGAGGCCGTTATCAACCATAGTCTGAATTTCACTTAAAGGAGTAATCCCGCCTTCAAAAGTGATCCTGGCATTGGTGCGTGGATCATCAATCCCCAGAACAGGGCCTAACAAATGATTTTGCAGAATACTGACGTCCAGTAATTCTACAGGATCATCAGCGTCATATATCCCTGGTTTAGGGCATAAGATATACCATTGAAAATTAAG
Organism: Pedobacter cryoconitis; assembly: GCF_014200605.1. Taxonomy (GTDB): domain Bacteria; phylum Bacteroidota; class Bacteroidia; order Sphingobacteriales; family Sphingobacteriaceae; genus Pedobacter; species Pedobacter cryoconitis_B. Next base: position 240,957 of record NZ_JACHCE010000004.1, read on the forward strand.
ATACATTCCTATCTGGTGCAGCTGATCAGGATCAACAGGCCGATCAGATTTTTCAATCGTAAAGGCCTCTCCCAGCCTGGACAGAAAATCTTCAGGACTCAACCCATGGAGATCTCTAACCAGGCGGTTAAACTGTAATACCCTGATTTCTTTTGTATTCATAAATACAGTAGAAAAGAAGTCCATTTTTGACATCGCTGCCGCGCGATGATGACCATCTGCAATATACACAGATTCAATCTTCCCAATCTCATTAGTGATCAAATCTATATCTGCCTGATCATCAATCAGCCAGACCTTATGACCTGTAAGATCAGTAAAGACAAAATCAATAACAGGAAGCTCTTTAATGTACTTCTGTGTAACCAATTCAATTGCTTCCACAGGATGGTAAGTAATCAATACCGGATTAGCGTCCAGTCCTGTATGGTGCAGATAATCAGCCAGCTGTTTCTCTCTCCTTTCGACCGTTAATTCATGTTTTTTAATACTGCCATTCAGATAACTCTGTACATCACTTAAAGTCCATAAACCTGTCTGGGTTATCCCATTATAGTTTAGCTGATAGATATAATAACAAGGCCGGTTTAAGTCTACCAGAACTTTACCATTAACAAAAGTATTGAAGTTTTCAGCAATCTTGCGGAAGATCAGACTCTGGTTCATATCACGCAGATAAGCATGATCCAATGCCGGATTAATTAAATGAAGAAAGCTGTAATTGTTTTCTGAGGCAATCAGTTTGGCCTCACCTGTACTATAATATTCCAATGGCCTTGTAACCACTGAAGACTGCAAATGTGCAGCAGGAATAAGCGCTGAAAAAGGCTTGACTAAAGGCATGAAATGGGGCTATTTGGTTTGGGACCGAATATAATCAAATCCCAAACCATTTAACTTATTTCATCTTATAATAATTATTTTTTAAAATGGGCGATGATCAATGAAGCTAATTCTTCACCGATACGCTCCTGCGCTTCGTTCGTGGCAGCCCCGATATGTGGCGTTAACGAAATTTTAGCATGTTTTAAAATTGCCTCTAAAGGAGTAGGCTCATTATCAAATACGTCTAAACCAGCGAAAGCAACTTTACCACTATCCAAAGCATTAATTAATGCCTGCTCATCAATCGTACCACCTCTTGAACAGTTAACGATACCAACACCTGGTTTCACCTGGTCAAACTCAGCAGCACCCAGTATAGGGCGGTCAGCGAAAGGCGTATGTAAAGTAATGAAATCACTATTTTTGATCACTTCTTCCAGACTTACTGTTTTAACAGGAATATCCAGACTTAAATCACCCTGAAATTTCAAAGTTAATTTACCATCAAATGGATACAAATCATAAGCAAGCACATTCATACCCAGACCTAAAGCCAGCGTAGCTGTTTCTCTTCCTATTCTGCCAAAACCAATGATCCCTAAAGTTTTACCTCTAAGCTCAGTACCTTTAGCGTAATCTTTTTTCAGTTTATTGAAATTTGAAGCTCCTTCAACCGGCATTTTACGGTTAGCATCCTGTAAGAAACGGATACCTGTAAATAAATGTGCAAATACCAGTTCTGCAACTGATAAAGAAGATGCAGCTGGTGTATTTACAACCGCGCGCCCCTGCTCTCTGGCATAGTCAACATCAATATTATCCATCCCTACTCCACCTCTGCCTATCAATTTCAGGTTAGGACATGCGTCAATTACATCTTTACGAACTTTCGTTGCGCTTCTTACTGTAATCGCGTCATAATTTTGCAGCGCTTCAATCAGTTTATCCTGAGCAACAGTCTCTGTATCTACAATAAAACCGGCTTCTTCTAATAATCGTTTTCCGATCGGGTCAATCCCGTCGTTTGCAAGTATCTTAATCATTGAATTTTATTTTTGGTGTTTCTCTGCAAAAACCTGCATTAATTCCACCAGTCTGTGTACACTTGTAATTGGTAAAGCATTGTAAATAGAAGCTCTGAATCCACCGACACTTCTATGCCCTTTAATTCCTTCGATATCATTTTCTTCTGCGAATTTCAGGAACGGTTTCTCCAGTTCAGGATTCTCCATTACGAAACAGATATTCATTTTCGAACGGTCTTCCACTGCAGCAGTACCTTTAAACAAAGGATTTCTATCAATTTCAGCATATAAAGCATGCGCTTTAGCGATGTTCTCTTTTTCTATCTCAGCAACACCACCTTTAGATTTTAACCATCTCAGGTTTAGCATCGCTACATAAATTGCAAAAACAGGAGGTGTATTATACATCGACTCACCTTCAGCATGCACTTTATAATTTAACATAGAAGGGATTTTATTGGTTGTTTTACCTAAAATCTCGTCTTTAACAATGACTAAAGTTGAACCTGCAGGACCAATATTTTTCTGCGCACCAGCATAAATCAGATCATATTGTGAGACATCAATTACCCTGCTCATAATATCAGACGACATATCACATACGATAGGTACCTGAGTTTCAGGCAGGCTGAACATTTCAGTTCCATAAATCGTGTTATTCGAGGTACAGTGGAAATAAGCACTGTCCGCAGGAATTGAATAATCCTTAGGCACGTAATTAAAGTTAGCATCTTTCGAAGAAGCCACTACATTGGCAGTACCAAAGTTTTTCACTTCCTTAATTGCCTTATTTGCCCATACACCTGTTTCCAGGTAAGCAGCCGTTTGTCCTTCGCTTAACAGGTTCATTGGAACCATGGCAAACTGCAGACTTGCACCTCCCTGTAAAAATAAAACAGAGTAACCTTCCGGTACATTTAACAACTCTTTAACCAACTTAACAGCTTCAGCTAATACGGCCTCAAACTCTGGTGTACGGTGGGAAATTTCTAAAATCGATAACCCATCCTTAAAATCTAAAACGGCTTGCGACGCCTGTCTAAACACTTCCTGAGGTAAAATACAGGGGCCAGCTCCAAAATTATGTCTCATTTTATATGTTAATTAATTATTGTAAATGTAATTGTTTTATCCAAATAATATTTGGTTTTTTGAAATAACGAGTAAAATTATAGGTTTTATATACTACTGATAGGAGAAGCTGATACAGCTTTCATAGTCCTGATCATTTCCAGAGGGGATTCAGCACCGAAAATTGCATTTCCTGCAACAAAAACATCAGCACCTGCAGCCAGTAAATCACTCAGGTTATGAATGCTCACCCCACCGTCTACTTCGATCAGCAATTCTGGATTTACCTGGGCCGCCATTGCTTTAAGCCTTCTGATTTTAAGCAGCGTATTAGGGATAAACTGCTGCCCGCCAAAGCCAGGGTTAACAGACATGACCAATACCATATCCAATACCGGAAGAATATCGATCAGCAACTCTACTGGGGTGTGCGGATTTAAAGCAACACATGCCCGGGCGCCACTTTTATGGATAGCCTGAATAGTTTTATTTAAATGAATGCAGGCTTCGTAATGTACAGTAATCCTATCTGCACCGGCAGCAACAAATTGTTCAATGTACTGATCCGGATTTACAATCATCAAATGCACATCCAAAGGTTTTTTAGCATATTTTTTAATCGCTTCCATTACCGGGAAACCAAAAGAGATATTAGGTACAAATACACCATCCATGATATCCACGTGAAACCAATCTGCGTCACTAGAATTAATCATCTCTATATCACGTTGTAAATTGGCAAAATCAGCAGAAAGTACGGATGGGGCAATCAGGTGTTTCATGTATTCTAATCGTTTGTTTTTATGGAAGTAAATATAAAAAAATAACCCGTTCATCCCGCAGATTAAAGGAGATAAAAGACCCGGTTTCGGGAAAATGATTGATGTCTGCCCCTGCTGCCGGCTTGATCAGACTTAGTCCCCGGATTAAAAACAACCTCATTTAAGACCGAACAAAATTCTGTAACAAACTTAAGGCAAGATTTATACAAAATATAAAAACAGTAAAGCAGTAACAATCAGTATAATTTCCTGAATGTTACCACTTCATTAATTAATATACATTTATGTTCTAATTTGCACTACGTTTTCCCTTGAGCCCATGAGTTCGGGAGGCTACAGTTGAACTGTCTACTCGAAATTTCTAGAGTCAGAGTGTGCAGGAAGGCTGGTATTAGAAGTCAGGGAGTCCGGAAAATCTGGCCTATAATATTTATTAATGAGATGCGTAAAAAACCGTAACCTGAGTAACAGCAGGGAGCGGTTTTTTTATTAAATTATGCCCGTAAATCTTAAGAACAAGAGTACGGTATTGTACACCAGCTGTACGTTTTCGAACGGTTTAAGGTTTGCTTTCGGCCAAAAACATGGTTTATCCTATCAAAAACCCTTTAAAAGGGTAATGGCATAGGTTTAGCTTCTGGCATGAAATAAATATAAGCCTTAAATACATGTTTAAACTTGACCTGAAAATAGCATTACGCAGCCTTTGGAAAAACAAAGGTTATACCTTAATTAATGTAGGTGGTCTGGCCATCGGCCTGGCCAGCTGTATGATATTATTACTTTATGTAGCTTATGAATGGAGCTACGACAGACAGTTTACCAATTTCGAAAAAACTTATGTCATCTATAATAACGTCAAAACCACTACAAAAACCTTTAGCTGGGCCTGGACACCCAATGCCATGGCCGATGAGGTTAGGAGTAAAATTACTGGCGTAGCCTATGCATCTCACTCCTCCTATCCGCAGGAACAAGTAATCAGCAATGGAGAAAAGACATTTAAAAAGAAAGCCGTTTATACAGACCCTTCATTCCTGAAAATATTCGATTATAAACTTATTAAGGGGAACCCAAATACACTTTTAAACAATATTAATTCAGTTATTTTAACAGAAACTATGGCCAAAAATCTGTTTGGCGACGAAGACCCCATTAATAAAATGGTAAAGCTGCAAAATACTGAGGTTTTAAAAGTCGAAGCTGTCATTCAGGATGTCCCTAAAAACAGTAGCATTCAACTGGACTATATCATGCCATGGGCGCTCTTCATCAAACAAAACCCATGGGCTAAAGACATCAACTGGGGGAACAATATGTGTCTTACCGTAGTCCAGTTACAGAAAAACACCTCTTTTGATCAGGCTAATACGCAAATCAGAGATATCTATAGCCGCAATCAGGAAGGCACAACGAGCAAAGCATTACTGCACCCGCTATCGAAATGGCATTTATACGATAACTTTGAAAACGGCAAATCGGTTGGTGGTAAAATTGATCAGCTCAGGATATTTCTCATCCTGGCCTTTTGTATACTTTTAATTGCCTGTGTAAACTTTATGAACCTGTCCACTGCCAGATCAGAAAAAAGGGCTAAAGAGGTTGGCGTAAGAAAGGCAATCGGCTCATCAAGAGGTGCTTTAATAGGTCAGTTTATGATAGAATCTATTTTACTTTCTTTCATGGCGATGCTGGTGGCCTTTACTTTAATGGAAATCAGCCTGCCCTATTTCAATTCACTATTAGGAATTGAACTGGTCATCAAATATGAGAGCTGGACATTCTGGGCAGTTCTGGTTGGTCTGACTACATTCACAGGTTTTGTTGCAGGCAGTTATCCGGCATTCTACCTCTCCTCTTTTGAACCTGTTAAAGTATTAAAAGGGTTTAATACAGCAGGCAGTTCTTCACTTTCCGTAAGAAAAATTTTAGTGATCTTTCAATTTGTATTTGCAGCCTGCCTTATCATTTGTACAGCTGTTATTTATCAGCAGCTCAACTACATTAAAGACAAACCAGTTGGCTATAACAAAGCAGGTTTAGTACAAATACCCATACAGGGAAATCTTGCAGGCAAAGAAAAACTGGCGCTATTGAAAGAAAGGCTGATCAAAACCGGCGCGGTAACACAGGTGACTTATTTTAGTACAACTTTAAATACGAGCGGTAATAATACCTTTAGCGTTAGCTGGCCAGGTAAAAATCCCAAAGAAGATATTTTATTTAATAATCGCGCTGCCGGTGAAGACTTTGCGCAAACAATGGGCACTGAAATGGTAGCAGGAAGAGAATTCTCTGCCAAATTCACAGCAGATTCTACAAATATTGTGATCAATGAAGCAGCAGCAAAAGTAATAGGGTTCAAAAATCCTATCGGAAAAACCCTCAATGTAATGGGCAAACCTTTTACCATCATCGGCGTCATGAAAGACTTTGTCATGGAATCACCCTATAAAACTGCCGCCCCGATGTATATCACCAATCACATGGAAAACGTCGATTTTATCATTGCCAGGTTAAATCCGGCACAGAATATCAGTACCTCGGCAGCGCAAATTGATGAGGTTGTAAAAGCACTCAATCCAAACTTTCCGGTAGACAGAACATTTGCAAGTGATAATTTTGAGCAAAAATTCCAGGATGAGCGTTTATTAGGAATTTTATCCAACTGGTTTGGTGGTTTCGCTATCTTCATCTCCTGCCTGGGCTTATTAGGTCTTGCCTTATTCATGGCAGAACAAAGAAAAAAAGAAATCAGTATCCGCAAAGTTTTAGGCGCAAGTACACTGAATATTTTAACACTGCTCAACAAAGATTTCATAAAACTAGTCGCTATTGCTAACCTGATTGCATTTCCCCTGGCCTATGTTATCATCAGCAAATGGTTATCAGCCTATGAATTTAATGTAGGGATAAACGTGTTGCCCTTTGTCATCGCAATCGGTTTATCGTCAATCATTGCAATCATCACTGTTAGTGTGCAATCCGTTAAAGTAGCCAAAGCTACTCCAATAGATTCTTTAAAGCATGAATAGCTCAGGAACAACCAAAATTTAAAGCATAAAAAAACGCCTCACGAAATTAATCGTGAGGCGTTTTTATTTATTATTCAGAGAGAGAACTAAGCTGGCTTAGTTTCAACACCTTCTGGTTTCGGTGGACGAGGCAATAAAGCTTTTCTGGAAAGTTTCATTTTACCTTGTTTGTCGATGTCTAATAATTTAACCTGGATTTTGTCACCTTCTTTAAGGACACCATCCATAGTTTCTAAACGTTCCCAGGCAATCTCAGAAATGTGAAGTAAACCATCTTTACCTGGCATAATCTCAACGAAAGCACCAAAAGGCATAATAGATTTCACTTTACCGTCATAAGTAGCACCTATGTCTGGTTTAGCAGCGATTGCGTTAATACGTTTAACAGCAGCATCAATTGCAGCTTTATTATCCGCGAAGATCTCAACGATACCTTTGTTACCAACCTCTTCGATAGAGATAGATGCGCCAGTTTCACGTTGCATTTCCTGAATAATTTTACCACCCGGGCCAATTACAGCACCTATGAATTCCTTGTCAATACTTAAAGAAACGATACGCGGAGCATGATCCTTGTAATCTTCACGTGGAGCAGAGATTGTTTTAGCCATCTCATTTAAGATGTGTAAACGAGCCTCATTAGCTTGTTTCAGGGCAGCAGTTAAAACTTCCCATTTCAAACCATTGATTTTTAAGTCCATTTGACAAGCAACGATACCTTTTTCAGTACCAGTAACCTTGAAGTCCATATCACCTAAGTGATCTTCATCACCAAGGATGTCAGTAAGGATTGCATATTTACCAGTTTTCTCGTCAGTGATTAATCCCATAGCAATACCCGAAACCGGAGCTTTGATTTTAATACCTGCATCCATTAATGCTAATGTACCAGCACAAACAGTTGCCATTGAAGAAGAACCGTTAGATTCAAGAATATCAGAAACGATACGGATTGTGTATGGGTTTGCTTCTAATCCTGGTAATACTTTTCTTAATGAACGCATAGCCAAATGACCATGACCAATTTCACGACGGCCAGCACCTCTGTTAGGGCGAACTTCACCTGTAGAGAAACCTGGGAAATTGTAGTGCAATAAGAATTTGTTGTATCCATTGATGAAAGCACCATCAATCATTTGCTCATCATCTTTAGAACCTAAAGTAACCGTAGTTAATGATTGAGTTTCACCACGTGTAAATACTGCAGAACCGTGAGCAGATGGTAAATAACTTACCTCACTCCAGATAGGGCGTACAGTACGTACATCACGACCGTCTAAGCGCATACCTTCGTCTAAAACAAGGTTACGGATAGCATCGTATTGTACATCATGGAAATATTTTTTAGCTAAGAAAGCAGTAACTGCATCAACTTCTTCACCAAGTGTTGCTACGAAAGCTGCTGAAATCTCAGCAAATTTCTCTGTACGCTCATGTTTAGAAGTCTGGCTTTTAGCTACAGCATAAACCTGATCATAAGTAGCAGCATAAACCTGCTCTTTTAATTCTGGATTGCTGTCTTCGTGTGAATATTCACGTTTTTTAGTTTTACCTACTGCTTCAGCTAATTCTTTTTGAACTTTAACCTGAACAATGATTGCTTTGTGTGCGAATTCGATAGCTTCAACCATTTCTTCTTCAGAAATTTCGTCAGCTTCACCTTCTACCATTACGATATCATTTTCAGTACCAGCTACTAAGAATTCTAAAGTAGCACGTTCTAAGTCACTAACATATGGGTTGATCACTAATTGACCATCAATTTTAGCAACACGAACTTCAGAGATTGGTCCGTTAAAAGGAATGTCAGAAACAGCGATGGCAGCTGAAGCAGCTAAACCAGCCAATGAATCTGGCATTATATTTTTATCAGAAGAAATCAAAGTGATCATTACCTGAGTATCAGAGTGATAATCTTCAGGGAACATCGGGCGTAAAGCACGGTCAACCAAACGTGAGATTAAAACTTCATAGTCTGATAATCTAGCCTCACGACGTAAGAAACCACCTGGAATACGACCTGCAGCCGCATATTTTTCCTGGTAATCTACAGATAAAGGTAAAAAGTCAACACCAGCTTTAGCACCAACTGAAGAAACTACAGTCGCTAAAAGCATTGTGTCACCCATTCTTACCACAACGGAACCATCAGCTTGTTTAGCTAATTTTCCTGTTTCAATTTCGATGGTCCTTCCATCGCCAAGATCGAACGATTTTTTTATTACATTCATTTACAAATTGTTGCGGTGTGTTTTCCTCTTTCGACACACCAGATTTATATATTATATTTTTATATTTCAATTAAAAAAGCCATCCCTAAGAATGGCTTTTCTTGATATTTTAACGCTTATTTGCTATCTCTTGTCGAACCTAATGGTTTGATAATATCTCTTAAACCTAAAGATTTAATGATAGCACGGTAACGGTTGATATCTTTTTTAAACAGGTAAGCCAAAATACCACGGCGTTTACCTACTAATTTTTGAAGAGACAATTGAGTAGAGAAATCTTTACGATTTTTCTTCAAGTGTTCTGTTAAGTGCGCGATACGGTAAGTGAATAACGCTACTTGTCCTTCTGCAGATCCTGTGTTAGTTTCTACTTCGCCGTGTTTTTTGAAAATGTCGGCTTTTACTTCTTTACTTAAATACATTGCTTGAATTATACTAAAGTGTATATTGATTAATTAATTACGCGCAAAGATAGTGTAAGTTTTCAGGATAAACACCTATCCTGATAAAATATTTCTGTAAACAGCCCTCAAACTTTACTTTTGCAGGATGGAAAAGACCGAATATAGTATATTTGAGACAGCATTAAAGGTAAGACCGGATGATATAGACATGTTTAACCACGTACACAACAGTAAATACTTTGACTACGTATTGGCTGCCCGTTACGATCAGATGGAACAATTCTATAAAATGCCGATGGAAGAATTCCTGAAAAGCGGTTTTGGCTGGGTGGTAAGAACTGCGCATGTAGACTATAAAAGGCCTTTGATTTTAGGAGACCAGCTTAAAATAAGAACAGGCATACTCACTATCAATGAAAAGGGCTGCAGAGTACAATTTGAAATTGAAAACGTACGTACAGGCAAAATAGCCTCAGACGGATGGTTTGATTACGTATTAATTGATACCGCTACAGGTAAAGGGTGTAAAGTAAGCGAGGAGATGATTAAGGCCTACAGCGTATAAAAATAACTTATATTATATAATTTATTTACATTAAATAACCTATTATTGCATAGGCTAATTAATTGTATGACTACACAACAAAACAGTACAACCAGCAAGACTGGAAGAATCTTCGATTTACTCAAACAGGCTGTCCAGGGGAAAGAACTCGATTTCACTCAGGGCAGTATGCGCAGAGCTGTTTTGTTGCTGGCTATACCGATGATGCTGGAGATGATCATGGAATCTGTCTTCGCCTTAGTGGATCTTTATTTTGTAGGTCATTTACACAATAGCAGTGAAGCCATACAAACAGTAGGCCTGACAGAATCCGTATTAGCTATTATCTATTCGCTGGCAGTTGGGATGAGTATGGCTGCCACAGCAGTTGTAGCCCGCAGGATTGGTGAAAAAGATCCGGTCGAAGCTGCAAAAGCAGGTATGCAGGCTATTTTAGTTGCCGTTTTCTTCAACCTGATATTGAGTATAGCCGGTTACTTTTATGCCCGTGAAATTCTGATGCTCATGGGTGCTTCTGCAGCAACAGCTACCGCAGGTACGCCTTTCATACAAATTATGATGTGCAGCAGTACCATCATCGTTTTACTGTTCCTGATCAACGGAATTTTCAGAGGTGCAGGAAATGCAGCCATAGCTATGAAAAGTTTATGGGTAGCTAATATTGTCAACATCATTTTATGTCCTGTGCTGATCAACGGATTTGGTCCTATACCCGCTTTTGGTTTAACAGGAGCTGCCTTAGCAACTACCATAGGCAGAGCAACCGGTGTATGTTATCAATTATATCAGATGGTGAAAGGAAAAAGTCAGTTAAAAATAAAACTAGCTTACCTTTACCCCCATTTCAAACAAATTACCGCCTTGCTGAAAATAGCAATTCCCGCTGTTTTTCAATTCTTCATTGCTTCCTGCAGCTGGATTTTCCTGGCACAGCTGGTTGCCACAACTGGTGGTGATCATGGTTCTGCAGGTTATCAGACTGCCATCAGGTTAATGATGTTCTTCATGCTCCCGGCCTGGGGCTTAAGTGGCGCGGCATCTACCCTGGTAGGACAAAATCTGGGTGCAAAGAATCTTAAACGCGCTGAAGATTCCGTATGGCAGACCACTAAATATATTATAATCTATATGGGAGTAGCTATGGTACTCTGTTTACTGGCCGGACATTTCTTCATTTCTTTCTTTACAGATGACGTATTGATCCGGAGCATTGCTGCCAAAGGATTGAATATAATGAGTATGGGGTTCTTATGCTATGGAGTAGGCATGGTGATGACCAGTACCTTTAATGGTGCGGGCGACACCGCAACGCCAACAATGATTAACTTCTTCGGCTTCTGGATATTCCAGATTCCACTGGCATATATCCTGGCCAAACACTTCAATTTAGGCCCTGATGGAGTATTTATAGCGATCCCGGTTGCCGAAACAGGAATCGCTATTGCTGCCTATATCTTATTTAAAAGAGGAAGATGGAAAACTATGCAGGTTTAATGAAATTGCCTGGTTCATCGCCGCTTCCTGGAATATAACCCAGACCCGGTGTTAACCAGTGCAGTAACATCACTCTGGAGTAACGGTAATTAAATGGAGAACAGATAAATACGGTTAATAGCAGGATACCCACATAGTACCACAAATTATCATAGACAAGTGGCAAACCTAAAACATAAGTAGCTACACTTGCACTAATCATTTCTGCTACATTCATCGCATAACTAATAAACATTGACACATAAAAGAATCCAGGTTCTCTTTCGAAACGCAGATTGCAATGCGGACAATATTCATTAGTGACCTGTCCTTTGAACGAAAAAGAATACATTTTACCACTAAAAATGTTACCCTGTCTGCATCTAGGGCATTTACACTGGATGACGGCTTCTAATTTTGTAATAGGGACCATAACGTTTATTTTATACGTAATAATTAATACACAAATCTAGTCATTATAATACTTCCAATTTATGATCTACATCATATGTTGTCTTAACAATCTTACCCCGTATAAGTTTGATTTCGCCGTTTGCAGCCAGTTTTTTGATGGTTCTGATCACCGTCTCCACCCGCAAACCACTCATATCTGCCAGTGTCTGCCTCGTCATGTTTAGTGCAGCGCCATTTTCCAGGTCCTGGCAGAGATAATTGATCAGTGTAGACAGTCTGTGTTCGGCCTGTTCATTAGCCAATTCTTCGAGCATCATAGATTTGTAAAATAATCTCTCGCTCATCGTCATTATCAGATCCATGCTAAAAGATCTGTTCTCTTCTATCATTTTCAGGAAGGCTGTTTTATCCAGCTGAATAATTTCTGTATCGCGCGAAGCGATAGTATAAGCCAGATAAGGCCGTTCCAGCAATAATGCCGGTTCTCCAAAATGTTGTTTAGATTTAAAGACCCCCTGAATAAACTCCCTCCCATCCTGGTTAACAGTTGCCATTCTGACTTCTCCGCTTTTAATAAAGTAGACATATTTTGGCTGTTGTCCAGGTCCATAAACCACCTCTCCCTTTTTGTAAGAGGTGGTTTTAAAATTACGGTCTGTTAAATACTGAATATACATTTATCAATTTTAACCAATAGTCTCTTTAATCAATTTAGTATAGAAATCATTTAGCTTCATACCAGATGCAGCAACCTGCTGAGGAATGAAACTGGTCACTGTTTGTCCTGGAATCGTGTTAATTTCAATAAAGTAGAAATCACCTTCATCAGCGGTCAAAATAAAATCTATCCGCACTACACCCCTGCAATTTAATTTAGCATAAACTGCCGTGGCAATCTCTTCCACACGCTTACGTGTTTCGGGGCGTAATGGTGCAGGTGTAGTTTCTACGGCTACTCCTGGTGTATATTTAGCTTCAAAATCAAAAAACTCTTTTGCAGTTTCTACTTCTGTAGCAGGCAGCACAGTAATTTTTCCGTCCAGCTTTACTACACCCACCGTAAATTCCCGGCCTTCAATAAATTCTTCAATCAGCACCTGAGTATCTTCTTTAAAAGCTTTATCAATTGCAGATTGCAGGTCATACTGATTTTTCACCTTACTCATCCCTATACTACTGCCCCCGTTATTTGGTTTCACAAAATAAGGCAGTGTTAATGAACTTTTAACATCAGACAAATTATAAGGGGTACCTTTAAAGATCTGTGCAGATTTAGCAATAAACAGGTTTGAAATATCCTTTACAATTGCTTTGGTATAACCTTTATTCATGGTAACTGCAGAAGTCAGTGCATCACAAGTAGTATAAGGTAAACCCAGCATATCGAAATACCCCTGTAGTTTACCATCTTCGCCCGGAGCGCCATGAATAGCGATAAACACCCCGTCAAAAGTTATCTTTCTGCCGTTATAAAGTACCGAGAAATCATTGCGGTCTACTTCTATCCTGACAGAATCAACAGGCTCGTAAAACCATCCCTGCTGGGTAAGCATGATTTTATAAACATCAAATTTATCCGGATCAAGGTTATGAGCGATAGTCGCTGCACTTTTCACAGAAATCACCCATTCTCCTGTTGTACCGCCAGTTATCAATGCTATTACTTTTTTCATCTATATATGTATATTTTTAAAACGGAAATGATGCCTTTATGGGTCAAAAATATTAAAATAGTTTATTCAGATCTCATTTAAATTCCGATAAAATATATTTTTAGTCTAAATTTGAGCCAAATACTACGTACACAAAATAGATAAATGGCAAAATTCATATCCTACTTACAAACTAAATCATTCAGAAACAACCTATTCGCTGCCATCGCCACTGTGGCTGTACTCTTATTCGTTGCTTTTTTCAGCCTTCGTTATTATACCAAACATGGCCAGGGCTTAAATGTACCAGCAGTAAAAGGCCTTTCTTTTAACCAGGCCGTATCAAAATTAGAAGATCTTGGTTTACGTTACGAAGTAGACTCTGTATATATTATGGATATGCCACCTGGAACAGTCATTGACCAGGACCCGGAAGCGAATACTTTTGTAAAAGACAACAGAACAATTTACCTGACTATAAATACTGCACAGGCACCGAATGTGAAGTTTCCTGATGTTAAATTTAAATCTTTCATCGAGGCACAGGCTATTATCGCCAGTTTTGGCTTAAAAGTTGGGGACACTGTATATAAAGCAGATGTCAGCAGAGATGTGGTACTGGAAGTATCATTTGGCGGATCGAGTATCAAGCCAGGTGATGTAATCCCTAAAGGATCTAAAATAGATCTGTTACTGGGTGATGGAAGAGGAAACGAAGATGTAGAAATCCCTGCACTTTTAGGTTTTACGAAAGATGAAGCAGCTTTCTCTCTGAGAGGTTCAAACCTTAAACTCGGAACGATAACTTATGAGGGCAATATCACTGATACTGCAAATGCCGTTATTACAGCACAAAGTCCTGCGTTATCAGATACACTGACAAAAGTTAAAATCGGAACGCCGGTAAACATTACTCTATCTAACAAGAAATAAGCGCAAAAATTAGAATCTCAACTTTCTATGACTACTGAAAATACTAAAGAAGTAAAAAAGAGCACCAAAATCGTTTGGGCTGTAATATTAATCGTACTTGCTGCAGGTGCATTTTATGGCCTCAAACTATATAAAGTTTATTTTGCGCCTAATATTTCAGGTAAAGAACAATACCTGTATATCAGAACAGGATCTACTATAGACGACTTGTATAAAGAAATCAAAAGTAAAGACCTGTTGAATGATGTCGGAAGTTTTAGTGAAGCAGCAGCAAAAATGGATCTGGATCAGCGTTTAAAACCGGGACGTTATAAATTGGCTAAAGGCATGAACAACCGCAGTCTGATCAACCTGATTAAAGCAGGTAACCAGGACCCGGTAAAACTAAAATTCCATAACATCCGCAAGAAAGAAGAATTTGCAGCATATCTGTCTAAAAGCCTGGAATCAGATTCACTGGCTTTCATCAAAGTATTGGATTCTGCAGCATTAGTAGAAAAATACGGTTTTACAGTAGATAACAGCTATACTATGTTCATCCCGAACACTTATGAGATGTACTGGAATACTACCCCGCTAGAATTCTTCGACAGAATGCAAAAAGAGTACACTAAATTCTGGACTGCAGAACGTAAACAGAAAGCTGCAGCTTTAAACCTGAGTCCACAGCAGGTAACTATTCTGGCTTCGATCGTTGACGGAGAGGCATTATACGACAAAGAAATGCCATCTATTGCAGGTTTATATCTTAACCGTTTAAACAAAGGCATTTTATTACAGGCAGATCCAACAGTAATATTTGCAAATGGTGACTTTACAGTAAAAAGAGTAACCGGACCATTATTACGTGTAGAATCAAAATACAATACCTATAAATATGCAGGTTTGCCTCCGGGCCCGATTATGATGCCAAGTATCAATGCGATTGATGCTGTTTTAAATCACGAACATAACAACTATATTTATATGTGTGCTAAAGCAGATTTTTCAGGTTACCATGCTTTCGCTGAAACCAAAGCACAACATGAGATCAATGCAAAAGCATATAGAGCAGCATTAGACAAGCGTAACATTTTTAAATAGGCGTTTTTTATGTATACGCACAGCACAAAGATCAGGGTTAGGTATAGTGAAACTGATCAGATGGGGTATGTTTACAATGGCAACTATGCTCAATATTATGAGGTAGGCCGTGTAGAAATGCTGCGTAGTTTAGGCATGACCTATGGTAAAATGGAAGAAATGGGCGTCATGTTGCCTTTACTGGAACTTAAATGCAAATTTATCAAGCCAGCATATTACGATCAGGAGATTACGATTAAAACGTCCATAAAAGAACTTCCGGGGGTCCGTATGTCATTTGACTATGAACTCTTTAATGAAAAAGAAGAATTGATTAATATCGGATCTACTATTTTAGTATTTTTTGATATGGTCAAGAAGAAACCGTGCGCTCCGCCAGGCTATTTTCTGGATAGGATTGCACAATACTATGAATAAATGAATTGGGTACACAGACAACTTTTAAAAATTAGGCTATATTCTCTATTTATAGACTGGACAAAAGTTTATGTACTGCCAGGTTTTAGCCCGATTCCACTCTATACCGTAGCCTCCTTCTTTTTTAAGGAGATAGGGAAAGATTCTTTAGTCAACAAAGCATCTTCCCTGGCCTACACCTTTATGCTGGCAATATTTCCAGGGATCATCTTTCTTTTTACGCTGATCCCTTTCATTCCTAAAAGAATCGGTTTTCAGGATCAGTTAATGGTTTTACTACAGCTGATCCTTCCGGCACAGGCCTATATTGCTTTCGAGGCTACCTTATCAGAGATCATTAAAATACAAAACGGGAAATTACTATCCTTCGGTATTATCCTGTCCGTGTTTTTTGCCACTAACGGCATGCATAGCCTGATGAACGCCTTTAACAAGTCGTCATTAGTCGTTGAAACCAGAACATGGCTTAAACAGCGCCTTATAGCTTTAGTCTTAACCTTTGTATTAGCGTTGTCATTGATATTTACTATTGGTGCGATGACCATGGGAGAAATTGCTTTAAACTACATCAATAAAGGATTGCATATCAAAGGTCACTTTATTGCTTACATCATTGATGTTTCCCGTTGGGCGTTGTTAGGCGTACTTTACTTTGTTACTATATCCATTCTTTACCGCTACGGACCTGCCAATACTAAGAAATGGCAATTCTTTAGTCCGGGATCATGGCTGGCAACCATCCTTGCCTTTTTAACCATATGGGGATTCTCTTTTTACATCAATCACTTCGGCTCTTACAATAAAGTATATGGTTCTATAGGTACATTAATTGTAATTATGATCTGGTTATACCTGAATTCTCTCATACTTTTGATCGGTTTTGAGCTAAATGCGAGTATGGATGTGACTAAACGCAGTGTCAAAATCATCAAGCAGCCCTTTAATTTGTTCAAAAAAGGGTCTTAAAAGGCCATTTAAATCAATTAGAATAATTTTTTCTAGCTCTGTTTTAACTAGTTATAAATTTCCTGTTAAAAAATTAACATCATTGTTTGCAGAATCAAGAGGTATTTGTACTTTTGTCGCGGAGAGTTGGCAGAGTGGTCGATTGCGGCAGTCTTGAAAACTGTTGACTTGTCAAAGGGTCCGCGGGTTCGAATCCCCCACTCTCCGCAACTATGGTATCAAAACCAAGAAAAAGCCTGCAAATCGTAAGATAGCAGGCTTTTTCATTTTAGTAGTAACCCAAAACTCTCATTAATTCCCATAAAATTGGTGAGTGATTCGGTGAGTAAATTTTGAACAGGTAAAAACTCACCAGAACATCAATATCAATTTGATATTGAACAGGTTACAAGACTAAACATCTTGATTTCTAATTACTGCAAGGCTAAATTTGTTTACTTTTTAATGTTTAACATTATGAAAACCAATTTCAGCTTGCTCTTCTACATGAAGAAGCCAAAAAATTATCAAAAAGGCGTTGCCCCTATCTATCTTCGCATTACAGTGAATGGTAACAGATCAGAAGTTACCACTGGACGTAGCTGTGAGCCCTCCCGCTGGAATACTGGCGTAGGCAGGGCAAATGGTAGTAAAGAAGAAATAAAGGCGCTAAACACCTTCTTGGACCACCTCCAAATCAAAGTTTATGAAGCCCACAGTCAACTAATGGAAGCAGACGAAGTAATTACTGCTGAAAGTTTACGTAATAAATTCCAGGGCAAAACAGAAAAACGCATTACCTTAATTGACGTTTTTAAAGATCATAACCAAAAATTGGAATCACTGGTAGGTAGTGAATTTAAGAAAGGAACAGCAGAACGTTACCGTACTTCATTAAAGCACACCATAGGTTTCTTAGCATGGAAATATGACCTCGTAGATATTGAAATCAAAAAGATAGATTACACTTTCATTTCAGAGTATGATTATTATTTGCGTTCTGTTCGTAAATGCGCTAACAATTCCGCTGTAAAATATTTAAAGAACTTTGGCAAGATCATTCGTATTTGCCTTTCTAATGGATGGTTAAATATAGATCCATTCTTAAATTACAAACCTAAGATCAAAAAAGTAGATCGGGTTTATCTCAATACTGAAGAGATTCAATTAATGACCAATAAAAAGATGGCAACTGAAAGACTTACCCACGTAAGGGATATCTTTTTGTTTTGTTGTTATACAGGACTGGCATATATAGATGTTAAAAATTTGAGAAGGAGAGACATTGTAAATGGCATAGATGGCGAAAAATGGATTTCCATAAAAAGGCAAAAGACTAACACTCCTTCCCGAATTCCGCTATTACCAACAGCCTCTGCCCTACTGAATCAATATCAGAATAATCGGATCTGCTTAAATACCGGAATGCTGTTTCCTGTCTTAAGTAATCAGAAGATGAATAGCTACCTAAAAGAAATAGCCGACTTCTGTGGCATAAATAAACCAATAACCTTTCACATTGCCCGGCATACATTTGCAACCACGGTAACCTTGTTAAATGGTATTCCTATAGAAAGTGTTTCAAAAATGCTAGGGCACACCAACATTCAGACTACACAGCATTATGCAAAAATCTTAGATGTTAAAGTTGGTACTGATATGGCGCTCTTGAAAAAGAAATATGCGGTAATTTAATTACCTATACAATATTTAGCCATGTTTAACGTCTTTGTATATGAGAGCGTTAATTTAGATTAAGCGGGAATGGTCGGAGATCATTCCCGCTTTCCTATTTAATATACTCTATTTTTTATTCGTCAATTGGCTTAGGCATATCATCATAAGGATACTCATAACCATTTTCGTCTTCAAACTCGTTTTTTACTATATCGCCATAAATTACTTGACGAACTTCATAGTCTTTGGTATCCATTGTTCCAACAAAAATTCTTTGATGCTCAGGAACGGATTCATATGCTTCTTTTAGCTCCAACCTTATTTTTTGAGTTGGTTGAAGCTTATACTCTTCAAAAATCCTTGAACATTTTGCAATGCTATTTTCTTCACCATTTAGTTCATTGTATTTGTCTATAATTTCATTATGCTTATGGGTTATATCAACTCCTTCTCCTGACTTAACAACAAATGAACCTAATCCTAAAATTGTAATAGCCTCGCCAAGTTTCAAGTTCGTAGTAATTTGTCCGTCAGATATTAAGCCTTTCAAATCATCAACTTTGAACGTTCTCTTTTTGGGAATATTCGTTATATCAATACGTCCATTTTTATAAATTGAAAGTTCTGCCAAATATGTCCTATTATCATCATTTCTAAAGAAAACATGAAACTTCTCTCCATTTATCTTTTTGGGTAAGAAAGAGTTCGGATCTTCATAATGGTATGGCTTGGGACTAGGGATAAAATGCTTAGCGACATTGGCCTTCCCAATCATCTTCGAGTTGTTACCATTATAATTATGAAGGTTTTCAGTAGTAGGATTAAGTCTTTTTATCAAGGAATAAACGTAGTCATATAAGGTTTCCTTTGTATGTATCCAATCACCTTTGTCAATATACCAACGTCCTAAACTGAAAATTGAAATTGCTTGTCCATCTGGCACAGAGGTCGTAATCCAATTCTTGTTCAATTTATCTTTGAACATTTGGAGGTCAACCATATCCCAACAAGAAATAAGTCCGTCACTATACACCTGAACATCAGTATAGTAATAATGCATATTTAATATGATCCCTGGAATTGAAAAACCTTCAATAATTTCTGTTCGTGTAATTGTTGTTAGGTCTACTGGTTCGGTAATTTTACTGGTTTTAAATATTTTGTCAAATAGTCTCATTACCTATAAGTTCTTTAATCATATGGAGTATCCAAGCTGTTATTTGTTTACATTGTCATAGTCTTCATTAAAAAACTCACTTAGACTTACACCAAAACAGTTCAAAATATTAATTAATGTGCCTATGGTGATATTGGCACTCCCTGCTTCATATTTACCATATTGCGAACGGTTTAGATTGTTATCATATGAAAACTTATCTGGACTGGTATATCCCGCGGACTTCCGGAGACTTTTAAGCCTTAAGCCTATTTTCTTTAGCTCTTTTTCACTTGTTAAAAGATTCCTATTTGCCATAAAATAAAGTAAAGCAAATACTCCATTTTTACACACTCCATAAAAAGAGTATTTTTATTTGGAGTATTCCAATTATCTGATTATCTTAGGGTATTAAATAATCGAATATGTAAGAACAAACAAGTAATAAAATATTAATGGTCTTGCGGTTGCATTTCTGAAGCCGTAACGCAAGACAGCAGAATGCCCAGCCTATTTTCTAATATGCTATATTTGCATATTCCTAAAATAGGTGCGGGACTGCTGTACACTCGTGTTACGTAAGGCTTCAGAAACTTCTATGCAACCACGAGATGCAGTTCCGCACCTATTTCTGCATCTCCAAGACTCATTTAAAATATAAATTAAATGAGATCAATATATGGAAATGCAACCTTTATCAGCACTCAAAGAACAATCAAAATCTTTTAATAGATTAATCCGGCTATTAATCTGGAAGTTTGAGCCTTTGCAACTCTTCTGCTTCGCTCAAAGTGGTGTCTATAAAGAAAGCAGTAGCTGTTTTACAGCTAAGAAGGAAAATGTCGGTTGTCATTATTGCTTGTTAATGGTGACAGCATCAGATGTACCAACAGCACATATAGTACAAAAGTTCATCAACGTACGCTTTAAAACTGGTGGGATCACTGTCCTTTGCCATAACCAAAAAACGGTTTCTAATGCAATCAAGGCTAAGAACATGTTCTTTGTAACCATATATAGCCATGCACAATTATTATATAGCCATGATGAATTGGTGCAGTCTGAATACATCAGAAACTTCAGCCCCCTAAATGCTTTAAAAAAGGCTGAAAAGAAATTCTCACATTATATCGCGTTAACGGATGCGTTCTTTGCCGGAGCAACGCACTGTTTAAAAAATGGGGAGCATACAGTATGTGCAATGATGCTCAACCATACCGTGGAACAATGCATAGCGTTGCTGGTAAGTCTACATCTATCTTACCGGGTAGAAACACACTCCCTGCACGATTTACTAGGACTATGCCGTAGTTTTTCAGATCAGCCACAACAGTTATTATTAGCGACAACAGAAGATAAACGACTATTTGAGATTCTGATCAAAGGCTGTTCAGATGTGAATTGTGGTATTCCTTCCCCGGTAGCGGAGAACGATGCAAAGCAATTATTGATTCGTGTATCCACCTTTATAAAATTGACCAGACTGATGTGTAAAGACAAAATTGAGCGTCTACAGGTGGAAACATTGTCCTATGAGCAACCTAATCAGCATGATATCAATTAATGAATCAACATACACTTAAATCAAATGTTATGAAAAACAACACTAAGAAGTATAAAATCGAGGATTACCTGCTCGGTCTTAATGTAAAAGAGTATCGAAAAGCGTTAAAGAAGCTCCCACAGCTTTTAGGAATTTCGGTAAATACCTTTCACAATTACAGAAGAATCCAGTCTGATGATGTTCAGGATATTCCTTATGGTAAAGTGGTTATGATGGAAAAAATCTTTGACCTAAGGCCGGGAACATTAATGAACTATGATCCCGAAGTCAAAAGGCTTAAAGATATCCTTTAAAACAATCAATTATTATGTCATTAATCCATTTGTTATGGAAGAAATATTTAAAAAGCTGAATTATCAGCCCTCCAGCTTATCCGATATTGAGCTGAACAACCCCGAAGAAGTTATAAAGACCTTCTTTGAGAATTACCCGATTCACCAAACAAGAGTAGTTTTGTGGGATTTGTATAAAGGATGGACGTATCACGCCTCTGAATATGCTGATCTGGAACAAATCAGCACCATGATGTCTTTTTATACCCAAATGGTTGATTTTTATAATGCCTCCTTTATTTGTGCCGAAAAAAGAAAAAAGGGATTGTAGTGTACCGGGCTATGGAAAAGAAACATTTTTTTACATCCGGATTTACGTGACTGGTTTTTTCCGTAAACACCAAAGCAAAAACTGCATAAGCCATGTGTGCAAGGGTTTTTGCAGGCCGCAAATGCGGGCGGGGCAACTGCCTTTGTGGAACGCACTGTCCTCACCGACTATGCCCCTGACTTTGCCCCTTCCGTTTTTTTCTTTTTCTTTTTTGCGCCTCCTCAATTGGATTTATTTCTGATCCGGGAATGTAAACGGGTTTCATCAGCACTTCAAGAAACCCTGCGACGGTTTCCCCAACACTTTGCAACATACCACTGGTGGAATGAAAAAGACCTTCTGCAACATCTTTTGCCAATTCGTTAGCGAAAGATTTTGAATGGTAGTTTTGTTCTGCACCAAGTTCTAATGTATTTAACTGCTCTCTTTGTGTTAAACTGCCGTTTTTCTGAATGTTGGCATAAACCAAGGTATCTTTTAGTTTCCGGTCAAATTCAAAGAGATTATCAAAAAGCGTTTCACCGGATTGTTTAAATGCTACCCGGTTAAACTGTCCCAGTTTCTTAGAATGCATCTCATTCTTCCCTTTGGAATTGTTCATGGGGCTAAGTTTAACTTTGTTGCTTATGTCCTTACGGCTTACAATGATCTGAATGTGCATCTGCTCTCCCTCTTTACGTTCCCCTCGCTTTTTAATACCATTTAAGACTTCTTTATCTTTATGGGTATAGTAACGGTAATTCTCCAATTTACCGAACCACATCAAATCTTTAGCACTGTCAATTCCGTTACGCTTAAAATTCTTAGCGTATTCATCCATTACTTTCTCCGCATAGATCTTCAATTGATCCTTGGCACTCTCCGTTCCAAACTGCTCTTTAAGATACCGAAGCTCCTTTTGGCTTGGACTGATATTGATCAGAAAGAACTTAGCGTCAGTTTTACTGAGTTTCGCAATATTATTATCAATGGATCGCCTGACCTCGTATGGTTCTATGTGCTTTCCTCTATGATTAAACCAATATTCAGGATCTTGTTTTTTGTACAACCTGTTTTCTTTTTCCAAATAGTTGGTCAATCCTCCACTGCTCCCTTTATTGTTTGCTGTGGCGCTGTCGGTAATATTGATGTACATCTTATAAAATATTTACTTGTTCTCGTGTACTGGTTGCCAATTCCTCTTTTTCTTTTGATGAGGTCATCAGCCCAAAAGATTCCCTGGTTTTGATATAAGTGTTTAGAATATACATAAACCGGCTTTTCAGTTTTTCCTTGGTGGCCATTTTACCATTAATGCTTTTAACGACTTCATTTAGTGTGGAAATTTCCAATGTTTGTGCTTGTTGGTTCTTAAGAACCTCATTATTCTGCCTTAAAACCTGAGCGTTAAAGCATTCCACAATATTTTTTTGGGATTCAATTGTTCTTGCTACATCCCGTTTAATAGGGATAAGCAATTCGTTTTCCTGGGTTTTAATGAAACCGATGTATTCCTTTTGACCTTTTAAGATGGTGTTTTTCAAAAGATCGTCACTCAGGTCTGTAGGATCTTTCTTGCTCCGGTAGAAATAATCAATCATTTGGGAGAAGACTAGCCGTTTAGGTCTCCCTAGCTTCAAAGCAATACTTTCAAACTTTCCGGCATCTTGTACGGAGTATTTTACTGTTCTTAAAGTTTCCTGCATATCAGTATATCTATATGGCTATATTATTATATAGCTGTGTAACCTGTTACTTTGCACCCTCGTTAGGGTTCTTTTTTCCTTTACGAGTGTCCTTCCTGCACCCCAAAGAACCCCTGGAGGGTTCTTAAAACACCGTTTGCAACGCATACGGCAAGCAAGTAGGGCTACTGCCCAACTTCCGCTTGCTCCTTTTCCCGAAAAAGGAAAAGGACATGACCTGCATGGAGTTTACCCCTCATGGCTTTCATCGTCATTTAACAAAGTGATCTGACTGGCCAAGTGCGGATGATATGACGGCTGATATTCGACATATCCATATATCACCAAATCCTTCATGCATTTATGGTAAGTAGCAAAAGAGTGTATTGCCGAATGTTTCATCAGCTCACGTCTGGATACCCGGAAAGGATTATTGCAATAACTTTTGTTATAGCACATCAGTATGGCGGAATAAAGACTAACATGTGATTGATGAATGTGCTTATTCATACTGGCCAACTGTAAAAAATTGGTCAACTGTTTTCCTGTCTCCATCATAAGTTCCCGATTTCACCTAACAATTGAACAATATCTGCATAGGCATAGTAAAAAATACCACCTATTTTTTCATAAGGCAGGATGCCTTTAATCCGTAAGTTTTGAAGTGTGCCTGATGAAATCTTTAATAGCTTCCTGACCTCTGAGCTTCTAAGCCATTCTTTGGGTTGTACCTCATCTGATTTGATGACAGCTTTGATCTCCTGAATGAGTTCTGATTTGAACTTTAACAGTTCCTCTTTTGTGAGAATTTCAATTAACATAATGCCTCCGTATTTTAAGTTTACAAGGCAAATGTGACGGGTAAAAACGGCCAAACCATGACCATCCGTTCGGCTTGGTCATGTGCAGGTTATGAACCCGTTCTTATTTTTTAGCTTCTTTTACAGGAATGATTTTAAAAATTCGTTGTTCTTGCTTAATGGGAGTTCCTTTTGACGGAATATCGCCTTTCTTTTCAACAAAGTAATTACGGGATGTTTCAATAGGTATGTCTTTCCCGCCGTGCGAGAAATATTTACTGATCATTTTGGAGTAAGGACTTTTGTGGTCGCTTCTTAAAAACTTCCTGCCTGATGGCAATTCCAGTTCACGTATTTGCTGAACCAAATCAATTAAGGTTGGCAGATAATCATCCTCAATCCTGATCTTTTGGGCTACCTCATATTCGTTAAGTTCTGCAAGGCGGGCTTGAAGCTTTTCTATTTCGGCCTTTTGGTTTTGAATGATTTCTTCTTTTTCAGCAATAACGATCTGTGACGGGCGGGCGTTCCATTCATCGATGCTGTTTAAATACTTCTGGAACTGCTGTAGTTTGTGAATATTTTGTAAATGTAATGCGTGACTGCTTGAAAAAGGGTCTTGCTTTTCATAATGCTTTATTCTGTTCTTAACGATTTGCCATACATGACGAAAGAAATCTTCTGCACTGCCAATATTGTTTTCTAGGGTATAAGCCAAATGGTAGTGATAATAATCTGGGTATAGCTTCTCATCAAATTTGTATATTTTCAACAAAAAATGGTTATCGTCCCGATCATGCCAAAAACCAATCGGATTACCAATATCATAAGGATGAGGTGAAAAATCAAGAACCTTGCGGGGTTTAAAATAACTAGACTTCATAATGAATAAGTAGATTTTCTAAAATAATCATTATAGACTTAAAATTCTTTATTCACTAATTTTAAAAACAGCATTAAAAAACCTTAGGAGTGACTGAATCCGGTTTTATTTCGGGTTCGATAATCTTAAGAACAATGGGCATAGGGAAATCTACACCAGTTAGCATCGCCTCCCCTGAGCTTAGGATTGGAAGAAATGCCAATGCAGATTTGTTTGCCTCAGAACAAGCATATTCTATAGCTTCACGATCTTGTTGATTAATCAACCTGTGTACAATAAAAGTACCCATTTGACTCAAAACCCCTTTCGGAATATCTCTAGGCATCTGAGTAGAAAGAACCAAAAATAACCCGTATTTCCTGCATTCCTTTGCAATCCTATCGAAAGCATCAAGTTCCACTTCTATTGAGTATTCATCCTTTATTTTCTTATCAAGGAATAAGTGTGCCTCGTCTAAAAATAGCAATAAACTCTTCTTTTGATCTTTGGTATTAATACTTTTGAAATCTCCTTTGAGTGCCTTTTCCAATAGAAATCTCCCAATAGTGTTCACTAAAATTTCTCTAAGCTTATTTTCAGACGGTATGTTAGCTACTGATATTATTAGTACATCCTTTTCACTTTCTGGCTTTAAAAATTCTTCGACCTTGGAAGTAAATTCATTATCAGCCTTAGATTCTTCAGTAAACCCAAAAGTACTTTTAAAAGATTCGCTACCCAGAGTAACCAATATTCTAGAAATCATTGATTGGCAAAATCCCGCTGCATTCTGATCTGCGCCACCATATTTCCCATCACCATTACCAAAGTCTTTTACACATTCATTAAATATTTGAAAAGGGAGAGCGTTTATATCAAAATCGCAAGAGACGTTAAAAACGGAGATGTTTTCTTTGTAAGCTGTGATAATTCTCTTCCTTTCATTATTAACCTTTAAAAGTAAAGCATACTCCCTAGTCTCATGAGCTGACCAAAATCCGTTAGCAACTGCTTCAATGTGTTTGTCGTTTTCAGTTTTTTCGCCCTTTGATTTGATAATATCGATTAACCGAAGGCTTCTCATGGCCTCTTGGAGTTTAGGGATTTGTGCCTGTCCCGTTGGCCTAAATAGTGCATATATATCAGTTTCTCTAAGATTTCGATAATTAAAATATACTCCATCCGCCTTTACCGCCGAGTTAAACTCTAAAAAATCGACTTTTGAATGTCCCTTATATGATTTATATTCCCCAGTAGCGTCAATTAAAATAGCTTTTCCCTTATTTAATAATACCTCTTGAATCAACTTAGCAACTGTCCAACTTTTACCGCCCCCTGTCGTCCCTACTACAGCGCAATGCCTACCAAACAAAGCCTGTGCAGATACATTAACAACATGGTTCTCATCCTGGGGAAGGTGTGCAAATTGTATTAATTTATTTTTTTTATCGCCTACTTCCTTAGTATTTCCAAATTCGGTTAGTAATGACCCTAAAAAGTCATTTGAACACATATAGACTTTTGCTCCTACTGGCGGTAATTGATCAAGTCCCTTCCTTGCCGCAAGTTCAAAATTATCAAAGCATAATAAAATTTCAACTTTTCCTGTGGGATGAAATGAGTCCCTTTCATAGTTAGAGTCAGTTAAATTTAATCTTTCGTTTTCAGGCAATGCTATTTCCGCAATTTTACCCAGAAACCCATTACCGCTACCTTCAATTATTACATACTTTCCTGTTAATGCATGAAAACCCTCATCAGATCTATAAAACTTTTTAAGTAAGAGTGATGAAGGAAAATGTACATTAGTAATACTAGGTGAAACTAAAGTTACATATCCAATAAATTTAGTATCAGAATAAGGACTACTTTTCTTTATCATGATTTTTGGATATGTGTTTTAGCTGAGTATTTAATTCTTCCAAAATATCGATTCTTCTGTGAGCGATATTTTCAGGAAAATCAGATGTAAAGTCCTTAAACGTTTCTGCTATCATTGTTACCCGACTCTGTAGTTCTGTAATCCTATGCAATTCTTGTTGATATATTTTTTCCTCTCCAACTACTTCAGGAAATGTTAAAACAATTAGATGTAAAGACGGATTTTGTTTCAGTGTTTCAAGAATAACGGATGAGATATGCTTATCAAGAAAGCTAAAGCCTATTGTAATTAACAATGTATTTTCAATCCGCAATGATTGTTGGAATCTAGCCATCATTTCAAAATATGGCTGTTCGTAAGAATGCTCATATTTACTATCTTGCGGAAATATCATCACTCTATCTTCAACATCTATTTCAGCATCACTTTGTTCGATTTCTAATAGATTCCTTTTCCAATTCAATGAACCGTGCATTTTAAACAGATAAAACAGCTTACTGATCGTACTATCTTTTTTATCCTGTCGATTGTGACGGGTTTCGATTATATCATAGTCAAAATACTTTCCATTGAAAGTTCTTGGACTAGAGAATGTAAATCCATCAATAACGGTAAATTTTTCCTTTGCAGCAGCTTGTTCGAATAGAGTATCGTAATTCAGTGTAAATATTTTCACCCTAGAGAATTTCTGGGGTCTTAAAACCACTCTGTTTAAAAAGGTCGAATGAGGGGCATCATCTGGTAAAATCAAATTACAATATTGTGCTATTATTTTTCTGGCTGTAATGATGTCTGTATTTAGTTGAACATTCTCTTCTACAGCATTCTTCATCCCTGCCTTGGTCAACAATGCTTCTAAATCTTTATTTAAAGAAGTATAATCGATTTCATCTTTATCATTTACAGCGGCATATTTTGTTTCTTTAATAAGTCTTTCTAGGCACGGCTTATCAACTTCATCCATTTTATCCCATAAACCAGCCATCGTTAGACCTAAATTATCTTTACCGATGCCAACTGAAGAACCTGCACCAGACAAAACAACTAAATTTTCAATCTCATTATATTTATTCTGGATTAATCCTTTATAAAAACTTCTTTTTAGCTTTTCTAAATAATAAAACAAAAGAATTTTTGGCTCTACGGGATCTGCTTCCTTTGTGTTCTTTGCAAAACCATGTTCATCCGCTTCAAATTCGTCGTATGACCCACTTTCATATATAACTTTGAAAGATTTTAATTCTATTTTCCCCTTATCAACTTCGTCTTGTTGCAAGGTTACGGTAATTGTTTTACTTTGATTTTTGAGAATAGTAGAAACTTGAATCATTAATTTAAATTTACGAGTGTTTACTATAAGTAAATCTAAACAATTAAAGAGACACTAATAAATGGTTATGATAAATTAAAATTATTATAGAAACGAAGATGATTATTAATTCATAACTTATAATAAGATTTATAGCTGTTCTTAGCCATTACTAGACAAGTTTTATGTGTAAAATAACTCTTTGCATGGTATAAAGGGCTTTTGTGTTACGTATACAAATGAAAATCCTGTGATTACTTATACACGTTCAATATATAAACACGATTTGAAACGTATTAATTCGGCCTATTACCTATGCTCTTTTGAGCACCTGTTTGTTTCCTTTAAGATGAGTACGGAATATTTCCCCTGAACCCGCCTACAAAATGATTCCTTTAAGAGAATATATTCTAACTAAATCTAGAGAAGAGTAATAAAGTTCATTTATTTTACTAAAATTGTTAGCTTTGATTTAAAGTTTTTATCTATGGAAATGTCTGTTAAAAGCAAGGTCGATGAAATTAATTTAAGACCTCATGAGTTTTTACTACCGCTATTCGAAGCTGTTGTAAACTCAATCCTAAGTGTTACTGAAAAGTATCCTGACGGTGGAGGTTTGATAGAGATTAAGATAGAAAGAGATGGTCAGAATGAATTATTTGCGCCTAATGATATACAGGACAAACAGGGTAGAATCTTACCAGTTCCTATTAAAAATATCACTATAATAGACAACGGTATAGGTTTTAACGATGAAAATTTTAAATCTTTTAATACTGCATATTCTGAAAAAAATCGGGATCGCGGTTGTAAAGGGGTTGGTAGATTTACGGTTTTGGCCTGTTTTGATAGCATGCATATTAATAGCGTATATAAAGAAAAGAATGAGCAATATAGTAGAGAATTCCACTTCGATGTAAGCAACGAGGTCGTTCCTAAAGATGGTAATCCTAATAAGATAACTAGTGTAGAGAACAACAATACCATAATAAGCTTAAATAGTTGTAAGCCCAAATTCAAGGAAAAGTCTGCTTTGGCTTCACAACAGATAGCAAAAGATATTATCGAACATTGTTTGCCATTTTTCATCAATGACAGTATTCCCACAATCGTCATGTACGACAATCTAGATGACAATAAGATTATTTTGAACGACATCATTAAAACGGTCATCAATTTTGAAGGCAAACCAGTAGTGTTTTATCCAATAAAGGAAACAGAAGAATTCAAATTATTGTTGGTAAGAAGAACAGATGCTAAAACGCATAGATTACGACTTTGCGCTAACAATCGTGTCGTTGGAAGGTCTGAAAATCTTGGTAATCTGATTCCAGGCTTTGAAAGTAGTTTTAAAAACGAACTGGATGAGGACTTCTGTCTTGATGCCTATGTATTATCTTCGTTCTTAGACAGCAGGGTGAACACGGTAAGAAATTCATTTAATATCCCTTCTCAGCCTGAAGATAATATGATCGTCGACGAGGTGACAATTTCTAGCATTCAAAATTCAATTAAGGCAATTTTAGAAAATAAATATTCTTCCACGCTTGAAAAAATACAAGCTATTAATTATGATAGAATTAAGCGCTATATACTTAACCCAAAAAAATTAAGAGTTGGTTATAGATCACTGCTTGCTAGAAAAGACTTACTTCAAAAAATACCAACAAATCTTTCAGATGACAAACTAGAAGAGTTTTTGCATCGGATTAAATTTGTTCTGGAAAAAGATTTAAACATTGCTCTAAAAAAAGCTACAAAAAACGGAAAAATTGAAAATTATGAGGAATATTCATCAACTGTCAAGAAGCTAATCGATCAAGAAGCTCAATTTGCAAAAGATAAATTAGCCGATTTGCTCATCCAACGCAAAGCTATTTTAATGCTACTAAAAAAAATGCTTAAAATTTCGAAAGATGGAGAATATAAACTAGAGGAAGATTTGCATAATTTGATTTTTCCAATGGGACAATCAAATGATACAGTACCATTCGAATATCATAATTTGTGGCTCTTGGATGAAAGGTTAGCCTTTCATTCCTATATTAATTCTGACAAACAAATAAGAAAAAATCCATTGTTGATTTCCAAGAGTCAAAAAGAACCAGATATAGCAATATTTGATTTTCCTTGGGCTTTTTCGGAAAGGCAAAATCAAATGAATTCGATGGTAATATTTGAGTTTAAACGTCCTGGAAGAAATATGGACACAACATTAGACAAAAATTTAGATAGCCAAATTATGAAGTATTTTCAGGATTTGATGGAGAGCAAAGCAAGAGACTATGATGGTGAACTTGTAAACTTAGAGAAAACGACACCTAAATTTGGTTACGTTGTTTGTGATTTACATAAAGATTTAATAGAACATAATGTAAATTTTAACGGGTTTAGATCAACTCCATATAAAACGCTTTATAAATTAAATGATGTAATAAATCTACATATTGAAGTAATGTCCTACCAACAACTCATAGAGATGAGTGAGAAAAAGCATTTAGCCTTTTTTAAGGAATTAGGATTAGATAATTAAATTAAGCTTAAAGGAATATAGACAGTAAATTAACAAAAAAATGGATTGGAAAAAGCTACTCTCAAGTGAAAGACTCAGGAAATCAGGCACAACAGATATTAGAAATGAATTTGAAAGTGACTACGGTAGAATTATCTATAGTCCTGCATTAAGAAGAATGCATGATAAAACGCAAGTATTCCCTTTAACAACTGATGATAATATACACTCTCGTCTTACTCACTCGAATGAAGTAATGTCTCTTGGCTATACTTTTGGTTTAAAACTTAGTAAATCCGAGTTGATACAAAAAAGAACAAATAAAAGCGAATTAGAGCTATTAAGGATTTTGCCTGTATTACTGCAAAACGTATGCCTAGTTCACGATATAGGTAACGCCCCTTTTGGACATTTCGGAGAAACAATAGTTTCAGACTACTTTAAAAACCTCGATAAAGAAAAGCACATACAATTCCATGCATTGGATGCCCATCAAAAACGCGATTTTATCAATTATGATGGTAATGCTCAAGGATTGAGGGTGCTTACGAAACTTCAATATCTAGATAACCCATTTGGCCTCAATCTTACATACGCGACATTAGCTTCATATTTGAAATACCCAAATTTTGAAAAGATTAATTCGGATGAAGCAGCAGAATTAAAAAGCCAAGGAAGAACGCTAGATAAAAAATATATTGAAAAGTCAAAGCATGGAGTCTTCGTGTCTGAAAAAGACTATTTTGAACTTATCATGAGTGAATGTGGTTTAAAAGTTGGAGATAGATTTTTAAGACACCCATTATGTTACCTTATGGAGGCAGCAGATTCAATTGCTTATATATGCATGGATATGGAAGACGGATTCAATAAAAGTCTTTTCGATATCGAATATGTAAAAAACCTATTCGAGGGCAACAATTCATTAACTGCCGTAGCAATTAAAAAGATTTGTGATGACGATCTGTTAAATTCAAACACCAAAATTGTTAATATTAGAATTAAATTAATTGGGTATTTCGTTGATCTTGCCTACAAAAATTTCGAGGAAAATCTGGATAAAATTGAAAATGGTGAATTTAATGAGGAATTAGTCAAATTGGACAAAGATAAAATATATCAAATCATTGAGAAAATCAGTATTAACAAGATATTTAAATCTAGAGAAATAAACTACCTTGAATCAACAGGATACGCTGTTTTTACAGGATTACTAGATTTTTATATAGAGTTCATATTCCATAGCAATCAAAAATATTGTGATAGGGCAAAAAGTCTGATTAGTAAGTCAATCATCGACTGCACAATTGAAGAAAATCTCATAATTTTGTGTAAAAACAAGCTTAATGAGACATTAACTAAATTAAATGATGAGCTTGACTTATTTAAACTTAATCAGCAACAGAGTGAAATTATAAATAAAAAACTGACAGAGTTACAGGGGAAAATAGACGATTTCAACGGACATAAGGATGATTATGACCATCTATTTAAAAAGCAGTTTACAACAATATTGGATTCCGAGGAAAAAAGAAAATTGTCTTCAATTAAACAGGGAATAATGAATACCGTAGAACCATGCTTTGATGATCTGGACAACTATTTTAAATTCAGGATAATTCTTGACTTTATTTCTGGAATGACTGATCAGTATGCATTAAATCATTATCAAAAAATAAGTGGACAAAAAATTAACTAATAAATTCGAAGAGAGGTTTAATCCAGATATTTTTTTAGAATATTTAAATAATAGACTAGGCGAAAAAATTCTCGGATTTCTTACCGAATTATCTCAGTTTTCTGGGGTCTTAGTTTTCAGTGGGGTTATTAGGAATTTTTTTATCAATTATTATGGAGCTGTTCGTGATTTCGATATTGTTATTGACGGAGATGAAGTATTAATCGAGAACTTTTTAAAAAAACACATTTCTACCAGAAATAGTTTTGGAGGATACAAAATCGAAGTTGATTCAGTTAAGATAGATATTTGGCATATTGATAAAACTTGGGCATACTCTAACTCAAAAGTTGAGTTAGAGTTATTTAAAGAATATAATCTGCCTAATACGGCTTTTTTTAATTTCTCCTCTATTGTGTTCGATTTCAATCATTTAAAATTTATTGTTAGTCCGAGTTTCAAGAATTTTTTAGATACAAAAGAAATTGACCTTGTCTTAGAGGACAACCCAATGCCACAATTATGTATTATAAATACTATTTATTATATGCATAAGTTCCATCTAAATGTTTCGCATAAACTAAAAAATTATTGCTTGAAACATTTCGATGAATTTAAGGAGCAAGATTACTACAATATTCAGATTAAACACTTTAGCAAGGTAAAATACGATTATCCATTCCTTAAAACATATATGCAAATATTTCAAAAAGATCTACTAGAAAAATAACTATCATAAAAATTGATGCTAAGAAAAAATAGAATGCAGCCATAACTGGATGTGGCGAAAGATTTTTTAAGATAACTCTAAATAATCGTTATCTTTAGGTCTAGCATTTGCAGCTACAAAAGAAAACAAGACTGGTGAGTGATTCGGTGAGTCGCCAATCACAAACCTCTTCGACACCATATTAAAGCGGGATTTTAAACCGGGGTACAATTCCCCCACTCTCCGCCAAACAAAAATGCTACCCTTTTCGGGTGGCATTTTTTGTTTTAAAGCAAGCTCTGCACTTCTTAGCGCAAGGCTTGATTAAAAACAAAAATTGCCAGGAGCGCAGCGACAAGCATTTTTGGTTGAAGCCTCCCCCATCAGGGGATCAGCGAGAGCAACGAGCTAATCCACATTGGAGGGTATATCTAAGGAGAATGAAAACGGATCAAGTGGCTGTTGCACAACATTGAGTTAATGAATGGTTCTTTTTTATGAGAAGTATAGATTTTGGTTAGCTGAATTCCAGTTTTAGTGATAAATTTTTATACACCCTCGATGTATTGGATATATAGTTTGAATGAGTGATAACAATGTGATCCAGCACTTTTCAAATTCTTTTCAAGCACTTGTACCTGATTTAAGATTTTGCGAGATCGATATTTTAACATTTTTTTGAGGTTATAAGCTGCTGCGGCTACCGCCAGACATTTCTTTACTCCGGCCACCCCCTTACATCCGACCTTTTTTATCCCCATATAAATCACTAATGTTCCGATTACTGGTTCAACCATACTTTGGCGCTTTTTCATCAATATCTTTGCCTTTCGCGTCTGCATCCGCTCGTGCATCCGATCATAATAATATTTACCCACGACCTCATTAATAACTCCTCCATTGACGGTCATGACCGGACATTCGTTCTTCATACTGTGCATTCTCTGCACACCAGCTTGCTTAGTTTATACACATATTTATGTCCTGTTGCAGTAGGATGAGTTCTTCTGTAAGTCAATGATCCGCCTCTGGGGCAGAGATAAAGATTTTCATTGGTTTGATAGATAAAACCCTCTCGCTGATAGGTGAACTTATGGTTATTGGGGATATGGCCAGTCAATCCCTGATCTTCGATCGCCTTTAAAGCTGGCAGACTACTATATCCCGCATCGGCTACGACCTCCTGCACCTGTAATCCGTTTCTCTTTAGAGTTCTACCAGTTTTGGGAGTAGCTCTGGAAGGCACTGCTGATCCCATTTGTCTGCCCTGAAGACTTCTACATGGGTGATTACGTGACTTTCCATGTCCACACCAACCTGCCCCAAATAGTTCATCGCAGCTGCTTTACCAGGTTTGACGGACATCCGAGCATGCAGATCAGAGGTACTATAATGTGTTTTATTACCAGGATTCTTTTTTGGTTTCAACTCATCATAGTCCCCTGGCCGTTCTAGCTTGACCTCATGAGTACAGTCCTCTTCCTGTTGAGATAGCTCTGCGCTGTAAGCCACAGCATCTGATAGAATTTCCCTCTCCACCATACTATCCAGTGAGGCGTTGGCCTTGATGTAAACGCTGTAAACAGCCTGACCCCGACCACTGACCATCCCTTTACCGATACATTGCTTAAGCACTCGTTTGAACAGTTCCCAGACTGCTGCTTTAAAAATGAAATCACCCAGGATTCCCTTTGAAAATTTACCCGTTAAACTTCCCATAATAAATAAATGCCTTTCTACCAATGTAAGCTATTCGCGTTAAAGATTATCCTGATGAGTAAAAAATGTCCGCAATTGTCCGCAGCTGTCTGCAATTGTCCGCTTTGTCCATGTTCGGGCAAAGGATAATTATAATTTCATCAGTCTTCAACGAGTTATACTTTGTTTGTGCCTGAGTGGTGGTCGGTGTAAGAACAGGTTGTAAACAGCCTTTAAGCATAGGAACTCTAAGTCATTTCAACTAGTTGTTTTTACTTGGACTTGCCATGCTCTCACGTTACTTTAACACTGCTCTTACCCTAACGAGTACCCGAACAGTACTCAGGCAGTACCCGGCCGATATAGATTGATTATTTAGCTATTTTGAATTTATTTACTAACAGCACGGCCTTGTTTCGGCTGAGTCATTCACATGCAAATTGAAAGCTTTCAGAGCAACTTCCAGAGCCGTAAGAGCATCCCTGACATCAAAGACTTTCTGTTTAGCGTATCAAAAGTTTATGACTTAATCCGATATCAGTATTGCTGCCTTTGAAAATGGCACAACTTCTACCACCCTTTACAGAAGGATAAAATTTATTCAAAAAACAGGAGGTGAAAAATGGTGATAAAATCTGATAAAAATAGAAATTTCAAATCTACACTAAAATAAAAGATTTCATTCCTTTTAATCTCCCATATACACAGTGATATTGCAAATATATATACTAAATATCATTTTTTTATGAGATTAATTAAGTGTTGATAAAAACAATTTTTAAATTAATAGAACAAAAATAATATAAAATTTTAATCTAAAATTAAAAATTACGAAAATTTTGTTCCTTTCAGGAATCGGAAAGTGAGACAACTTTAATTCCAACAACCATCATCATGCATAATAGAAACTTGGATTAAATAATACATAGACCTGTAATAACTATATCTGTTTATTCAAAATTTTCAAAACCTAAACACTTTCATAAATTACTGAATTTAGTTCTTTTCTATATTGTGAAGCATTTTTACCAGTAAATTCTTTAAATAACTTGTTGAAATGACTAAAATTATTAAACCCACTTTCATAACAAATATTTGCGATGCTACTTGGCTTTTCTGCTAAAAGTTTTGAAGCATGTACAACACGGTACTCATTAACAAAAGCAGTAAACGTTTTTTTGGTCATTTTTTTAAAATATCTGCAGAAAGAAGGTACCGTCATACTTGCCATCGCAGCTACATTTTCTAAACTTATTTGTGTCTTGAAATTATCTTTAACATAATTGAGAACCATATTAATTCTATCGTTATCCTGAACCTGTGTTTCGAGTGAAAACCCGGAAGCATTTAAAATTCTATAATCGGAAGAGTTTTGAAGTTCTTTTAAAATGGCTAATAGTGCTAACAGTCTTTCAAAAGGTAATAAACCCTCCATTTTCTCTATCTGTTTGCCAACAACTTTTTTGATTTCATTTCCAAAAGCAATTCCTCCCCTGGCCTTATCAAAAAGTTCTTGTATACATTTTGTTTCTTGCAAACCTAGAAATCCTGCACCAAGAAAATCTGGTTTCATCTGGATGACCGTTTCATTCTTATTCCCTGTATTGTGATCAGTAAAGCCACAATGTGGGAGATTGCTTCCAATTAATATTAAGTCTCCATCGGTATAGTAAGATATATGGCTCCCAATTTGTCTTTTTCCAGCTCCGCCATTTACAAAAACCATTTCGATTTCTTCGTGGTAA
The DNA here is from genome assembly GCF_014200605.1 of Pedobacter cryoconitis. Taxonomy (GTDB): domain Bacteria; phylum Bacteroidota; class Bacteroidia; order Sphingobacteriales; family Sphingobacteriaceae; genus Pedobacter; species Pedobacter cryoconitis_B. Next base: position 277,671 of record NZ_JACHCE010000004.1, read on the forward strand.
TGCCATACATGAGCTTTGTTATTGGAATTCATTGAATATTTAGAATAATAGAAAGAGCTTCCAAATGAAGACTCAACTACCTCGTATCCAGGCTTTATTGCTTTCATGTTTTTTCAATTTACCGAATCAAAAATATACTTTATTGTGTGTTTTAACAAAAAAAACACGTATTGATGTTAATATAGCATAACTATTGGAAAATATGCAGTCAATTATAGTAACTCATTGTCAATAACTTAGACCCATCAAATAATTACTAACTCTTCTAAAATTAATGATATGAAAAATCTACTCAAAATTAGCCTGATAGCTACCATCCTTTTTACCAGTGTAAATACATATGCAAATAATGATGACCTTTCATTAAAAGTCAACAATGCAGAAAGAAAAACCATTAGTCTTTCTATAAATCAGACGCAGGATATGAAAGTAACCTTCTATGGCCTGAATGATGAAGTCTTATATGAGAAAAAAGGTCATGAATTAAGCGGGTCCAGCAAAACTTATGACTTAACTGATTTTCCTGATGGAACTTATATAATGAAATTAGAAACGGGTTTAAAATCAGTTGAATATCAAATTAACATTGAAAATAATAAAGCATCACTTTCTGAAGCCCCAAATAAAGAAGCCTTTAAACCAGTGTTGACAAAGAAAGATGGAGTGGTAACCCTTAATTTAGATTATACAAATAAGGCTCCGGTTGAAATTACAATCTTCGATGAATTCAACAATCAACTTTACACTAATATTTATAACGATTCATCAAAATTGGTTAGAAAATTTAATGTTGGAAAAGCCCTTTCTAACAAATTAACTTTTGTTTTAACATCTAAAGGTGAAGCGTTTAACAGCACGATAGATGTTAGATAAACCGACTGATTTTCTATTGGACTTGTCTGCTTGTAATATATAAACCATTTAATTTAAATCGTCTGCCAGTTCAACTGACGATTTAAATTAAATGGTTTGAAATATTTGTAACCCCTCCCTGAAAGTGCTTAGAATGAATCAAACTAACAGACAATATCAATTTTCAAATTAACAGACCTTAGGAAATAAAAAATAAATATTACCTTGGTTCGGGATTGAAAATAATGTTTGATCAGTTTAAAAATAAATTCCCTGTTAATGAGCAAAAATGGAATGACTATATCAGTTGTTTCAAACGGCTGGAAGTCCCTGCAAAGACAACGCTTTTACAAGAAGGCGAAATTTCAAAAAAACTATTTCTGATTGAAAAAGGATGTATCCGTGTATGGTTTAACAACAACGGAAAAGATGTGACTTTTCAATTCTTTTTTGAAAACAGTACGGTAGCATCTATTGAAAGTTTCAGAAAAGAATTCCCTAGTCCCGTAAGTATCGAAACCATTGAGCCATCTGTGCTGTGGTGGATTCACAAAAAGGACATAGACAGGATAATTGAGGAAATAAAAGATGTCCCCCTACTTCGGGATAAGCTAATCAATGCCCTTTTTGACCGTACCTTTGATTATATGAAGCATTTCTTTTCATTCATAAAGAATACTCCAACTGAGCGTTATCTCAATTTGTTACAAGAAAAACCACAGATCGTTCAACGTATTCCCCAACATTATATCGCTTCTTATTTAGGTGTTTCAACTGTTCACCTTAGCAGGATAAAAAGTAAAATATCCAAACAAAAACAATAGGCTGTATTTGATAACAAATGTTATCGTCCCACACAGTACTATGCTGCTAGTTTTGCATTGTATTTAAAAAATATTCAACAATGAAAGCAGCAGTAATTTACCAAAGAGGGGAACTTCCTCAGTACACAGATTTTCCAGATCCAGTTGTAAAAAATGACGGGGAACTTTTAATTACGATGAAAGCAGCGGCAATTAAACATTTCGACAAAGGTACAGCTAGCGGCAGACATTATTCTGCCGGAAAGGAACAACAAAATGGAACCGTAATCGGTGGCGATGGGGTGGGTTTACTTGATGATGGTACAAAAGTTTTTGCTTTAGGCATTAGTGGAATGATCGCTGAAAAAGCAGTAATAGACAAAAGAAGAATGGTAAGATTACCCGAAGGAATTGACGATATCGCAGCCTGTGCACTGCCAAATGCCGTTGCAGGTTCAGCAATGGCACTTCGTTTCAGGGCGAATATAAAATCAGGTGAAACAGTTTTAATAAACGGAGCCACCGGCTTTACAGGAAAAATTGCTGTTCAGATGGCAAAGTATTATGGGGCTAAAAAAATAATAGTTACAGGCAGGAATGAAGAAACGCTGAAATCTCTTTTGACATTAGGTGCAGACCAAACAATTTCCGTTATGCAAACGAATGAACAATTCATTGAACAGCTGAAGATAATCCACAATGATACACCAATAGATATTATCGTAGATTATTTGTGGGGACATACGGCAGAACTTATCCTTTCATGCCTAAAGGGACATGGTTCATTTACACATAAAACAAGATTTGTTTCTATAGGTTCTATAACAGGCGATACAATTCAATTATCATCGGAGGTTCTAAGAAGTGTAGACCTGCAACTTTCGGGCTCCGGCCTGGGCAGTTGGACAAAAGGTGAAATGGAACAGCTCATTTCTGAAATACTTCCTGAAATGTTTCAACTTCTGGCACATGACAAGCTCAAAGTAGATACAATAAGCGTTAACCTAAAGGACATTGAAAAATTATGGGAAATGGAGGTCTCTGATGGAAAACGTTTGGTAGTTACTATGTAATAAGGCTATTCCGTTCAGTATAGATTATTCCAAACCATCCTTTTTTAAACTATTTAAATAAACGAAATAGTTATCATTAAAATAAGAAATCCCATACTATTAATAATGGTATGGGATTTATAAATGATTAAGTTGGCAAAACTTATCTCAAGAGTGTATAATTAGTTTGGCAATCCTTTACCAGGACTCACCAGGTAGAAGTAATCATTTTCATAGCGGGTGACTACCGATACTTTCTGAAGTTCAGATTTCAGTTCACTAATTGCCTTTTCTAATGATTCCATAGTACAAGTAGATTTCCCTTGTAATAAATCGATTCTTTTATTAAGCGACTCAAAGTTGTCATCTACTTTTTCTCCCAGTAACTGTACTGTTCCACTCAGTTGATCCACTGTTACACTTAACACTCCCACTTTTTCGTCGAGTTGATCCACTGTAACACTTAACACCCCAAATTTTTCGTCGAGTTGATCCACTGCCCCACTTAACAACCCAACTTTTTCGTCGAGTTGATCCACTGCCCCGCTTAACATCCCAACTTTTTCGTCGAGTTGATCCACTGCCCCACTTAACAACCCAACTTTTTCGTCGAGTTGATCCACTGCCCCACTTAACACCACCACTTTTTCTTCAAGTCCTTCTACCTTTCCAGTAAGTACTCCCATCTCCCTGTTGAGAAGCAGAAAGTTCTCATCACTCTTTCGAAAACCAATTGCCATGGTTTCTGCTAACAATGCCATTTTATCTGATGATAATGCCATTTTATCTGATGACAATGCCATGTTCAGAGCTAATAATGCGACCGAATCCTGAAGTTTGTTAATTGCTTGTTCCATAAATATTGAGTTGAAATTTTGGTACATACAAACGTAATCAATATCCTTACATATCTGTTAGTGATAATATTTAATTTATTAATCAATATTTATTTCAATAACGCAAAATTATGCATTAATTAATCTCAACTTCTGGAATAAATAAAAATCTGTCAAGACCTCGTCTGGAGTTTAGTCCATCTGCAATACGCCAATACAACCATAAGTAAATCAGGTATTACCTTGTAATTACTTCTACCCTTCCGCCATTCTTAAACAGGTCATGAGACACAAAATATCCTTCATTTACCTTACCATTAACTTTTATACCAGTAATACCTCTTCCTTCTCCCGGTTTACTTACAGTCAATGTATGGCCAGTACTTGTTGTCCATTTCACTTCATCAAATAAAGGCGCGGTAACCAGATATTCAGGATCAGTGGCAGAAAAAGTATACAGTCCTATTGAGCTTAATACATACCATGCAGACATTTCACCGGCATCATCCATGCCTGCCAATGCCAGCCCCTTATCGCCTATGCCATAGAGGTTATTCATAATATTGTCAAGCACCTTTTGTGTTTTCTCCGGTTTTCCGATAAAAGTATATGCAAATGGCGCCTCGTGGTCGGGCTGATTACCATGACAATACTGACCTATAAAAGTTTCTACATTTCGGGCAATATGTTTAGGGTTCCAGGGTAAAGTGAACAAAGAATCAAGTTTAGATTCAAAACCTGCAGGGCCACCATACAATTCAATCAATCCTTTCATGTCATGCGGTGCAAAGAACGAAACCTGCCAGGCATTGGCTTCCCTGTACATATATTCATAATAAGGATACTGTGGATCGAAGGGTTTGATCCATTCTCCATTTTTTAACCTTCCCCGCATAAACCTTGTAGAGGGATCAAACATGTTTTTGTAATTCTTAGACCTTGCCATCAGGATCTTGTAGTTGCTGGTATCACCGAGTTTCTTAGCCATCCGGGCAAGTGAATAATCATCATATGAATACTCCAGCGTTTTTGAAACACCCGCATTTGCTTTCGTTTCTACTTCAGGGTGCGCAATGTCCGGATCTGAAATATATCCCTTTTCAATATACTCCACAAGGTGTGGCCGCGCGCCTGGCGAAACATTCGCATTCCTGAGTAAAATAGCGTAGGTACCTTTGACATCAAAGTTATCAATCCCCCGTAGATACGCGCCTGCAATAGATGAAGCACCATGATCACCATGAAAAAAGGTAGGTATAAATCCGGTTTTATCGCCCACATCTTTCATAGATTTGATCACATCAAGTGTTACATTTGGTGAGATAAGGCCTAAAAGCACATCTTTATTCCTATAAGTATCCCAGAGAGAGGGTTCGGTATAATAATTAAAATCTGAAGATTGCGAACGCTGCATTTTTACATCTGTATATTCACCGTTCACATCGCTGCGCAAAGCTGGCCAGAGTAATGACCGGTAAAGACAGGAATATAAGAGTTGCTTTTGTTTCTCTGTACCACCTTTAACCCTGATCTTTGAAAGTATCTGCTCCCAGGTTTGTGTAGCCTGCTGATGGATCTCCTCAAAGCTTTTAGTTCCAATCTCTTTCTCCAGGTTCTCTTGAGCATTTGCTGTACTGACAAAAGATAAACCTATTTTAACTTCTACCGGCCCTTTATCGCCATCTGATAACCTGATGCGTGCATAACCTCCGGATTTTGCAGCATTGTTTCTATCAAGCGAAGCTATTTCAGTGTTTAACACCGCATAAAAATAAATACGTTCACCTGTTTGCTGGCTTCCCTGTAATACATTTTTATCCACCTGTGTGATCTCCCAGTCAGATATATTATTATTGGCCCTGCCCAGGTCAAAGATGATCTGTCTGCCGGTAGTACCAGAAAAATCATACCGGTGAAATCCGCAGCGTAAAGTAGAAGTCAGGCTCACATTCACTTTGTAATTTTCCAGATATACCTGGTAGAAACCTGGTGAGGCCTTTTCTTTATCATGAGAAAACAAGGAACCGAAATCTGCCGGATTGCGCCCCTTACCCTCTATTGTATTGTGCGAAGCAGCAATTGCTGCCTTAGCACTACTTATCCCTTTTTCCCAAACAGGCATCAGGGGAATATTGCAAAGATTCCAGTGGCCTTTATTGGTATGGGTAAACCCATAAATAATATTGTCTTCATATTCATAGCCTGCACCCGAACCATACTCTGTCATTGGGCTCAGCTGTACCATGGCATTGGGCATTGAACTGCCCGGAAACGTGAGCCCTGCCCATGAACGCCAGTTTTCAGGTAATTTATATCCCAGTATTTTAGGATTCGTCAGCGGGTAACTGCCTATAAAAGTATTAACGTATTTACCCAAAGTACCTGCCTGCTGCGCCTGGACAAAATAAGAGCTGTTAAAAATTAATGTGATTACCAGCAACAACGTTTTGAGTATGTTTTTCATGGATCAGATTTAATAGATGGTCAGGTAAATATAAAGAATACCCCGGTTCTTATTGATCTTGTATTATAAATCACATTATTTACTCATTATGTTAGCGCAAAAAAACAGACAAACAAATCAACACTAATTTAGTTCTCGTTTAAACTATCTACAAAACACTTAATTTTAATGAGTAATTTGAAATCAAAATGGCACAATTGATGCTTATTGGAGTAAAAAGCTAATGTTTCAATCTATAAATATATGTTAGAAATCAAGATAATGAATAAGTTCCTCCTACTCATTGCAATGCTGGTATTTTCATCGACATTATCGGCGCAATCTCTAATGAATAATTATCAATACGAAATCAACTTAATTAACGAAAAAAACAACAAAATACAGGTTTCCTTTGTCCCACCTAAAAACAATCTGAAAGAGGGGAAATTTGTTATGCCAAAGCTAATTCCCGGCTATTATGACGCACTGAATTTTGGCCGGTATATTTCAGAATTCAAGGCTTTTAACAAGAAGGGAGAGAATATTGCAGTTAAAAGATTAGATACAAATACCTGGATCATACCTAACTTAAAGAATGTAGCTAAGATAACCTATGAGGTATCTGGCGGCTGGGAGCATCTGATGCAAAAGATTTCAAGTGCAAAATCTCCCGAAAGTATGTTTAAAAAAGACAGTGTCTTTGTAATTAACTATAATTCTCTGGCAGGTTATTTCGAGGAGATTAAAAACAGAGGCTATACTGTTACGGTAAAAAAGAACAGAGGATTCTATGCCTCGTCAGCTTTGGATTATATCAGTAAAAATGATACAACAGATATTGTTTCAGCGAAAGATTATCGTCGCCTGGTTGATGCGCCTGTATTGTATTGCGTACCTGATACCACCTGGATAAAAATTGGGAATACAAATGTCCTTGTTTCTTTTTATTCAAAGGAGGATCAATCCTATTCAAAAACCCTGTCTGCCAAAATAGAGAAAATTTTAATTAATCAGCAGGCCTATCTTGGAGGCAAATTACCAGTTAATAAATATGCATTTCTGATCTATCACGAAAAAATCCCCAAAGGGATGATGGGTGATGGTCTTGAGCACAACAATTCGACTGTATGCTTGTATGGCTCGGAAACTTTAGATAAACTTCCTGAAGCCCTGATGGGAATTGCCTCACACGAATTTTTTCACATTTTGACCCCACTCAATGTTCATTCTGAAGAAGTACAGAATTTCAATTTTCTTAATCCTATACTATCCAGACATCTTTGGCTTTATGAAGGTATGACCGAATATGCGACCATACATATGCCCATAAAGCAACATATGATTACCATGCAGCAATTTCTTAAAAATATTGAAGGAAAAATTAAAGGTATGGACGGATTTAATAACAGACTGTCTATGACTGAGATAAGTACTAATGCCATTAAAATGCAGGACCAGTATATGAATTTTTACCAAAAAGGGGCTTTGCTGGGTTTATGTCTTGATATTCGTTTAAGAGAACTTTCCAATGGAAAGACTGGGACACAAGAATTAATGCAGATGCTGATTAAAAAATATGGTCCTGAAAAACCTTTTAGAGATGAAGACTTGTTTAATGTAATTACAGCACTGACATTCCCTGAGATTCGTCAGTTTTTTAAAGATTATGTTGAAACAGGGCTACCAATTCCTTTGAAAGAGAGTTTACAAAAGGCCGGACTTGATTACAGGGAATCAACGAAGACTGTTATTGAAATTAATAACCCTTCGACAGCTCAGCTTTCATTGAGAAAAGCATGGATAAACCAGTAAAAGCTCACCTCCAGGTTGGCTGCTCATTTACCTGCCTACCATTAAACATTCAATATAAAAATGATTAGAGTTCTGTCCAAGAACTTTAATCAGGGACTTACTTGTTCGTATATTCTCAGGAAGTTTAATTCTCACTGTTTCAAACAATAAGGCTCCTGTCAGAAAAGAAAGATCAGGTCCCGTCAGTCTTTTTACATCAAAGAGCCCCATTGATGAAACGAAATGTAAGAATAAAATAGAATGAACCCGGTTAAGATCTAGTCAATAGCCAGCGCATTAATTAGTTCATTGGCCGTTAATATTGCATGGGCGTATGTCGGGCCATTGAGTACATGGGCGGCATGCATCATTTATTGACTAAAAGCCGCTGTAGCATCCTTGATAAGAGTAACATGATACCCCAGCTCCATGGCAAAACGAGCTGAACTTTCAACGCAGGTATTCGCTAACAATCCGATAGCAATGACATGAGTAATTTCCTTTTGTTTGAGTAACATGTCCAGATCAGTATTCGCAAATCCACTTTGAGCCCAATGCTCCTTAACAATGATATCTCCTTCTTGTGGGGCAAAATCAGGGTGCCATTCCCCTCCCCATGTACCTTTAGCAAAGGTATGACGTTCCATGATACCAAGTTGTGTGGGATTAGGATGCTTCCAATATTTATAGTCTGTTGCTTCCCATCGTTTATGCGGAACAATAAATACCTGAATCCCGATTTTTCTTACTGCACTTACAATTGCCCGTAGATTATCTAATAAATGATTAGCCTCTGCAACTTCCTTTACCCGCGGCCATATTTTTCCTCCCTCTGACAGAAAGTCGTTGTAGGGATCGATAAAAAGTAACGCTGTTTTTTCGCGCTGATAAGATTGTACTTTCATTTTCTCAGTCTTATTGATTTCAAATTCCGTTTATTTTTTTCCTAAGGCATGACGCTCGATGCTTTTTGCAAACAAAGGTGTTTCAGTCTGATTGTGATAGATAGAGGCCGGCTGACGCTGAGCTTTGAACTGCTCAAAAGGAATCCCCTGTTCATCAATAAACTTTGTAAAGGCTTCCGTTGCCCGTGATTGAACCCTGTTGGTAAATTCGCTGGTATTATCATCAATTTTTTTGACACTAAGTTCCCAGTGAACATGTATAGCGCTACGACCAGCTGGGGTAAATACATCTGAAACTGATTCCAGGATCAGATTTGCAGGTTCACCCAGATGCTCTATGTAGTGCTGAACCATTAGGCTTCCACCAATTACCTCCACATTGATAGACATGCGTTTGCCTTCTGGCGAAGTGGTAAACCCTGCTGTGATATGGGCTGGCGAGCAGGATTGGTACTCTTGCTCCGAAAGTGTAAAACACCATTCTGGAATATTAATTTTTTCAATTGGGGCGTTGATTATAGCTGAAAAGCTGGAATCAACAATAATTTTTTCATTTTCCATGATACTTATATTTTAGTGTGATACCGGGTTGAGTTGGTCAATGACCTTAAACACGGTTAAATTATTTTAAGATTTTAGATGGTCAAAGTATACAGTCGTTTCTTCCAGGATTGATCTCATCAGCTCAGCCGCTTTAGTATGCTTCAGGATAGGTGCAATATGACCACCCCAAAACAATATCATATCTAATTTCTCCTGTTCAATAGCTGCTTTCCTTAGATATGACATAAATTGAGTCTGCAGTGGGAAAGGAAGAAATCCATTTTCCTGATGGATCAAATCCTGTGCAATACGACTGCTGATTCCCCTGCCGGACCGACCGGTAAATACCCTTGACAGTGTTGTATATTTCGCTGCATCCGAGAATAACATTTGTTTATGAATGGCCGTAGCATTAGATTCTCCGGTTGCCAGAAAAGCAGTTCCAATTTGCGCGGCATCTGCCCCCAGGGCAAGTGCTGCGGCAACACCTTTGCCATTAGCGATTCCACCTGCAGCAATAACAGGCGTCTTTACTTTCTCTTTAATCAATTGCAATAATACAAATGTTCCTATTGTAGAGTTTTCTGCCGAAGCAAGAAAAGATGGGCGATGCCCTCCGGCTTCAAACCCCGAGGCGATGATAATATCTACACCTGCGGATTCCAAAACAATTGCCTCATCCAACGTAGTCGCGGTGCCAATAGTCACTATTCCAAGTCTATGGCACTGTTCCAGAATATCGCCTTTTGGAACGCCAAACATAAAACTGAACACGGGCGGCCGCTGATGCAAAATTACTTCGACCTGGTTTTCGAACCTGCTTTTGAATGGTGCAGGTTTTTCTGGAAGTGCTATACCCAATTCTTCGAAATAAGGCTTAAATAACTGCTGAGCCAGCTTAAACTGCTCATCTGAAACCGAACCATCCACCGCATCGGTATCTGAAACCCATAAGTTGATATTGTAAGGCTTATTTGTAGCCAACTTAATCTGCTTATCCACTGCGATAAGTTCTTCTGGATTCAAATTATAACCACCATAGCCACCAAGCCCCCCTAGATTTGACACTGTTGCTACCAATTCAACAGATGATAAGTTACCACCAAACGGACCTTGAAGAATAGGATACTGAATATTCAATATTTTGGCTGCTTTTGTTTGATACCACATAATTTTTCAATTTATTTGACTACATAGCTGACCATTTTATTAACAATCACCCATTGTTTTTTGATTTTGTCCTATGACAGAAATTCATCTTAGTTTAAATCATACATCTTAATATGATGACTCAGCTTTAGCGGTTATACTTATATTTAACTCAAAATCATTATAGATCAGGGTATCTCCCAGATTTAAGAAAAAGTTTCCAGATCTGAACTTCATACCGTATTTAGTGCGATCTACCAAAAGTTTAGCCGTAGCTGAAACCGTATTATCCTTCAATTGCAGTTCAGCATCAAAATTTATTGGATGTGTTATGCCCTTAATGGTAAGGTCAGCGTCAATACGATTTCCGGTAACGGTGTTGATCACCAAATTTGCTTCCTGAAACTGTTCTGCACCAAAGAAATCGTCAGAGATCAGGTGTCCCAGGAATTGAGCATTTGTATCCGGGTCAGTAATGTCAAGTATATTAATAGAGGTAGTGTCTATGATAAAATCACCGCCTATAATTTTATCATCATTAAAAATGATGTTACCCGCTTTAATGGCTATCGTTCCGTTATGTGCTCCGGTTACCTTTTTACCTACCCAATCAATATTGCTCTGTGCAGTATCGATGATGAATTTTTGATTTTCCATGTGATTTGTTTTTTTTAATTGCAGGACAAAGTACGGGAGGAAAAACGAGCAGTTCAGGTGACCTGGATCACATTCGAAAAAGGTTTATTATTAAGTGACCTACATCACACCTTAGGTATGATAAAGTCTGCTTAATGTTTCCCGGGATACGCCAAGGTAAGCCGCGATCAGGTTTTTGGGTACCAAATTTGAAATTCTGAAGCTCAAAATGAGAAAAAAAATCATCAAACTGCTCCTCAGTAAGTGCAGCATTTTTTGAAACATACTCCTTAAAAACTTCTTTAGCTTTCATCTTGATGAGCATTATCTTTCAATGGTAACCCTTTTCAGGAATTGCTGCATTAACCTTAAAATTTCAGGTTCGGCTTCATCTAATGCAAAGTGCCCTCCATCCACTATATGTACTTCCGCTTTGGGAACATCATCCTTATATTTCCAAGCTCCGGCGACAGTAAATGAGGGATCATATTTACCCCAAATAACAAGCATCTCAGGCTGATGTTTTTTTAACCATTCCTGCCATTTAGGATATGATTTAACATTACTCTGGTAGTCGTAAAAAAGATTTAACTGAATATCTGCCATTCCCGGTTTATTTAGGAATAAATATTCGTCTATATATGTATCAGGGTTAATTCTTTCAGGTGCTGGCGTGCTGCCTATGTGTCTTTGTCTGGTCGCTTCTAAGCTTATGAAATTCTTTTTTACGGCTTCATAATATTTTTCTTTATCAGCCCAAAACGCCTTTCTTGTTTCCCACAAAGGCGAAAGGCCTTCTTTATGGCTAACAGCATTCTGAATAATTATTGCCTGTACTTTTTCAGGATATTTTTCGGCAATCCGCATTCCAATGGGCCCACCATAATCCTGTTGTACCAATATGAATTTCTCCAGCGATAATTGAGTAATAAACTTACCTATGTATTCTGCTAAATTATCAAAAGTATAAGTAAAGCTTTCCGGGCCTGGCTGGCTGCTATGTCCAAATCCGATATAATCCGGCGCTATTACATGATAATCCATAGCTAATTTTTCTAATAAGGGTTGCCACATGCGTGATGATGATGGAAATCCATGTAGAAAAAGGATTACTGGTTTGTCCAGGCGCCCAGCTTCTCTATAAAAGATAACCTGCCCCTTTATTTCAATCGTCTTGTAAAAAATTGAAGGGTTATCTTGTTTTTCAATTAAAGTTTCAGTTTTGCTCTGTGCCATAACTTGATTTTTTGATGTAGCAATCATTAAGATAGTACTTAGTATTTTAACGTATATTAATTTTCTCATAACATGATTATTATATTTCTTCTACTGCAAACAGCCGTTTTTTCCTGAACCATTCCATGAAATCGGTTTCAATTTCAGGATTCACTTCTATTACTATATTATAAAGAACCATTTCTGACCGTTATATTTCAACAGATTTTGAACTCAGATAATCGGTTAAACTTCCAATAATCAATGATATTGCGCCGATGGTAAAAAGCATATAGTAAGATCCATAAACAGAGAAAAGATAAGTGAGTATATAAGCTGTAAAAGCATGTGCAATGGAATAAGTTACTGTCATATAACCCCATACTTTTTTCTGAAGATTAGGTGAAACCAATTCAGCCGTTCTACCTGCCGCAAGTGAACTTATTCCTAATGCCAGACTACCAACAAAAATACTGGATATAGCAAGGCTCCAAATGGATGTGGAAATTAATGGTAAAACAACGCCAATTGCTTTAATCAGCAAACTTATCCTGATGCTTTTTGCAAAACCTATCTTATCAGCAATAAAACCTGTTAACAGCGGGCCGATTGCAGCAGACAATCCTAAAAGTACCCACAACTGCGTTCCTGTCCCAATCCCTAAATTTAGTCCCCTACTGACAAAATCTACCCAAAAAACCGTATGTGGCACGAACCCAATGGCATTGGATGCATAAGAAACCACAAGCAAGACAACAGTTTTATTCCAAAACCTGACACCAGAACCCTGAGTTATGGGAGTAATATTATGCCTTTCATTACTTCCCTTAGGCCAACCGTTCCACGCAACTAATATCAAAACAATGGCTGTTACAGCATAAGCGAACCAAGTTAATGACAAACCCTTATTGACCAGTAAAGGAATAATTGTTCCTGACAAGGCTATACCAATTCCAACGCCAGAAAAAATAAATCCTCCAATTAATCCTTTTTTTTCTTTTGATGTGTATTTAAATAGCGTGGGTGCTGTAAGAACCATTAAAACACCACCAGTAATACCTGCGAGAACCCTTAATGTAAAGTATAACGGAAACGAAAGATTAAAGGCACAACCAAGAAATGTTAATGCTGTAAGAATTAGCATCATTCTTATCAATGTTACGGATTTCACATACTTATTTAATAAAGTTGCAATGACAGATCCTATTATATAACCTGTTAAGTTAGCAGCTCCCAGATAATCTGCCTGCTCAACTGTGAACCATTTTTGATTCACGATTGCAGGTATAAGTGGTGGATAACCAAACCTTCCAATACCAATACCAACTAATAGCGTAACTAATCCTGTAAAAGCATAAGCAAGGGAATTGGGCCTTTTCAATTTTTCATCCATAGTGATTCATTATTAACAGTACAAATTTATTTGTATTTTTACATCATTAAAAACAATAAATTGTGATATATATTCATCATTAAAAACGATTAATATCTTCTGCAAAATGAACATTAATGATTTAAACATATTTATAGGTGTTGCCGAATATGAGAGCATCACAAAGTCAGCTGCCATTAACAACACTGTTCAATCCAATGTCTCAGCGAGGATAAAATATTTGGAAGAGCAATTGGGTGTGAAACTTCTAACCAGGACAACGCGGAAACTTGAATTAACCGGTGAAGGAACTCAATTTCTTAAAGTCGCTAAAGAGATTGTTAATACGCTAAATGATTTTAAGAATACGGTGAACAAAAACGGGTCTCTTACAGGGCAACTAAAAATCGGTTCTTTACCATCAGTTGCTTCACTTAGGGCACCAGACATCCTGCAAAGATTTGTATCCGAATATCCAGATATGGAGTTTGTTCTTAAAACAGGTACAACCGGTGAGCTGATAAAAAATGTACTTTCATTTAAACTTGACGGGGCATTTGTGGCAGGAAAGGTAACGCACCCCGATTTGATTGTAAAGCCTGTTATTATAGAAAAACTCTGTCTTGTATCGTCATCTCTATATTCCAGTATCGAGCATTTAAACAAAAGCACAAAACCTATCAAATTAATTGTTTTCAGTAAAGGATGTTCATATCGTAACATTCTGGAAGAATTGCTTTCAGAAACAGAACTTAAAAAGCTAAAGTTTGTAGAAATGGATTCGCTTGACAGCATTATTCAGTCGGTAGAAAATGGCTTGGGAATTACCTTACTTCCCGAAGAATTAATCAAAAAACATTATACATACAGGAGTTTGACTACAATAAAGATTCCGGAAAAATATGCCCGGTGCCCTACTGTTTTTATTAGAATGAAGAATTCACCATCTCACAAGGCCTTGCAATTGTTTGAGGATTCGATTGCGAATAATTAGCTAAACTCCTGCAATCATTAATTTAAATTTTATTACTGAAAGCTCTTTGTATTACCAATGAGAGTAAAGAAATAAATTATCAACTTCATAAATGTGATGTAGGTCACGCTATAGATTAAGATACACTGCCGTACTTTGTCCTTCCATCCTTGCAGGAGGTAAATTTCCAACTGATTAATTTAACCGTCCGAGAAGCTAGAAAAGGTATGAGAAAATTAATATTTAAATTATTATGAAAAAGACAAATTATTTCAGATTTCTATTTTGTAGTCTGCTATCTCTAGGAGTTCAGTATACTAACGCGCAGAGTTTACCGAATAACAAACTGGGTGATATTTATGCAGAAGACATCAAATGGTCAGCATTTCCTGCATTTCCCCCAGAAGCCCGCCTTGCTGTTTTAATAGGCGACCCGAAGACGGAAGGCCCTTACGTAGTGCGGGTAAGACTTCCTTCCAATGTGGTACTAATGCCTCATAAACATCCAGAAACCAGGGTATATACGGTAATTAGTGGTGTATTTTATATAGGCATTGGAGAAAAATACGATCCTGCAAAATTAAAAGCATATCCTCCAGGAAGCGTGGTTGTACTCCCTGCTAATACACCTCATTTTCATTGGGCTAAATCTGGAGGTTATGAAACACAAGTTAGCGCCTATGGCCCACTGGGAATTAGTTACATAAATCCTTCAGATGACCCCCGCAATGCGAAAACAAAATAGTTATATAAAATGGGATATAATCCCATTTTAAAAACAATAAAGTAATGAAACAAGTAGAAAAAACAATCGAACAACTAGTAGGAACACCAGTTATAATGGTGGGTATTGGAAGGTGAGTATAGATTCACCACCGTTAAATCTATTCGATCCCGAATTACTTAATGGCCTGGAAGAGGTTGTACGCCGTATGAAAGCTTCGCCTAACCTTCGCGTGATAGTATTTGATAGCGCTGTAAGGGATTTTTTCCTGCCCGGATAATCACCATAGCCGGGGTTAAAGATTACCCACCATTAATGCTAAAACCTTCTTACATGAACTTATCCAAATTCTATCTATCAACTACAATAAGCTTTTGTATTTTGACAGTGATCTCCTGTAAAAAATCCGAAGCACAATCTCCTCCCGCCGATTTAATCACATCAACAGTTCCATCGCTTTCCACTGTTGCATTAGTCCCGGCCAAAGGGGCTTTGCTAGGCCATTATTACGGCACAGGTACAATCAGTGAAACGGACGCAATTATAGGGAGTCGTCCTCAAATTCACCTTTCTTATTTTGGCTGGTCAGACCATTGGGCCAAAGACGGATCAACAAAACAGGATCTTCTTGAAGGACGTATACCATTGATCAATTGGGAGCCATTTGATGTTAAATTCACAGCTATAGTAAATGGTAAATATGATGGCCAGATCAGTTTACAGGCAGATGAGGCCAGGGAATTGGGTAAACTTTTTTTCCTTGATTTTGCAGCTGAAATGAATGAAGAAGAAGGTTGGGGAGGTCACAATCCAGAACTTTACATTAAAGCTTACCGGCATATTCATGACATCTTTGTGCGGCAAGGTGCTACAAATGTCGTTTGGGTGTGGTGCCCGAATAATGTCGATTCTCCCGGTGGGCCTACAGCTATGCAATATTATCCAGGGGATGTGTATGTAGACTGGGTAGGTGTCGATGGTTATAATTGGGGAACCTCAAATTCAGACCATGAATGGGAAACTTTTTATCAGGTTTTTAAAGAAATATACGCAAAGATTGCCGCGACCGGCAAACCTGTGATCATCGGTGAAATGGCTTCGGACGAAGTTGGTGGTGATAAAGCAAAATGGATTTCTGAAATCATACCAACTTTAAAAAGCCAATTCCCTGCAATTAAAGCGGTAGTATGGTTCGATGTCGACAAAGAGCGGCACTGGCAAATCAATAGTAAACAAAACTCATTAGATGCTTATCGGCTGATGGCAAAAGATCCATATTTCAATACACATTAATTCAATCACGATTTCAAATCTTTAACCAAATAAAGATTATTTGAAGTTTATAATTTGCGGTGATATCTTCATTTAAATGGCCTGTATAAGATCAATCGATTCTATATAGGCAAACTTTTGAGCCAAATTGCCAAATGATTGGGCTAATCTGCAAACCTATCCTGACTTCAATGCTGCAATTTTGTCCTATCAATTAAAGACATTTAAATTTTAAGAAATGGGACTATCAAATTTAGGCATTTTCCATACGGCTATTGGAATTATTGCTATTGTTGCTGCGGCAGTAGATTTTATAAGAAACGGTAAAATTGACTTGAGTCAGGTTACAGGGAAAATCTATTTTTATCTTACGTTAATTACCTCATTAACCGCCTTAGGGTTATCTAAACATGGCGGGTTTAATCCAGGGCATGTTTTTGCCCTTTTTATTGTGATCTTAATACTGGTGGCTTACTTCCTTCATAGCAAACAGCAAGGAAATAACAAAGCCCGTTTTTTTGAGAACATTCTTCTTTCTTTTAGCTTTTTCTTATCACTGGTTCCTACTGTTAACGAAACTTTTACCCGTATTCCCATTGGACATCCTTTAGCTAAAGCACCTACAGATCCGATTATTGGACAAACCCTTCTCTTGCTTTTCATTTTGTTTGTTATAGGTTCTGTTTTTCAATTCAGGGGGCAAAAAAAATTGATAAATCAGTATAATATTGTTGAACCGGATGATAAATAATATTTAACTGATTTATAGCTTAGCATTTTGCCTATATTAGGCTTAATGCTGGGTGATCATTATACAAACTGATTAAGTCACTGCTATTAATACACTAATAATCAGATATTAATTACAGAAAAAAAACAAGAATCGGCTATAATCAAAAATATTTTAAAATGGTTACAAACTATAAAAAAATTGATTTGTTTGGGAAAACATTCATTCAAAAAGTGAATTTAAAATCACCTTTTCAATTTGCTTTTCCTGTTGCAGAACAAGCTTGCTTTTTGTATATGCTGAAGGGCGAAACGCAATTTCAATTTAACGATAACCATATTAATATTCCTGCCAATCATGCACTATTACTGAATTGCATCAATCCGGGTAAACAGTTAAACACTTTAAATAATAGCAATGGAGAAATAGTAATCGTTACTTTCCATCCAGATATACTAAAGAAAATTTATGCAAGAGAACTTCCGCTGATATTTCAGAAAAATGACAACATCACTAATCAGTCAGGCAAAAAAGTCAACAATGATTTTTTAATTCAAAAATATATTGAAGGTCTGCTTTTTTATTTTGAAAACCCATCTTTAGTGAATGATGAAATTTTGATTTTGAAACTAAAGGAAATTATCCTTTTGTTATCGCAAGCACAAGATGCTGAAACCATACGCGTAATACTGTCACAACTTTTTTCACCAACAACATATACTTTTAAACAAATTATAGAATCCAATCTATTCTCGCAGGTGAATATCGAAGAATTGGCAAATAAAGTCAACTTGAGCATTTCTTCATTCAAAAGGGACTTCAAAAAACTATATAATGACTCGCCTGCCAGCTATATTAAAAACAAAAGGTTGGAGAGAGCTGCAGAATTGCTTTTAGCTTCTGATGAACGTATTACAGACATAGCCTTTGACTGTGGTTTCAATGACCTGGCAAATTTTACAAAAAGTTTTCATGATAAGTACGATACTACACCTACAAATTATCGTTTGAAACCAGATAATAAGTAATAGGCATTGATAAACAACTTACTATTACAGTATTTATAACTTGCTAGTCTATGATATAAACCGGCATACGAAATATAAAGCTCGTTCCAGTAGTGTTTGAAGTTACTGCTAGATTTCCACCATGCGCATTTGCAATTTGAGCGGCGATATACAATCCTAAACCCAGTCCTTGCTGACTTGGACTACTAGCTTCTCTGGTGAAAGGTTCAAATAATGTTTCGAGTGCATCTTCAGGAATCGGCTTACCTCCATTTGAAACAATAAGCTCGAAATAATTTAGCGCTATTCTGGCAATGACTTTTACAGGTTCATTCGGTGATCCATGGGTAAGCGCATTGGCTACCAGGTTTGATAATAATTGTGAAATGCGGTCTGCATCACAATTAATAGTTTTTTTAACTTCAAAATCTACGGTTACTATTCTTTCAGGAAAAGTTATACGCAACTCCTCTATAACATGCAAAATAATTGGTTCGATGAATACATCTTTTAAATCCAGGGATAGGCCCCCTCCCAAACGCACCCTGGCAAAATCCATAACATTAGCTATCAGCTCTTCCATACGAAGGCTGCTTTTTTTAATCATGCCTACAATTGATTTATCGCGGTCAGATGAAGCAGAACGGGTTAAAAGTGACGCACCTGATTTTATTGCGCCTAAAGGATTTCTTAAATCATGGCCTAAAACAGCAATAAATTGCTCTCTTAATGTCGCCATTTCACGTTCTTTTAATAAAGTCTTTTCTGCGTCAATAACCGCATGCCGTAAATTTTCTTCATAAACTTTTCTCTCAGTAGCCTTATAAACATTTAAACGTATAAATAATGGTTTGTTGTTCTCATCGTTTCTAATATATCCATTTAGAAGAATATGAAGCTTGCTGCCATCTTTTAATAATAATTCGGCAGCGACCTCTTCAAAAGATCCATGTAATTTTAATAATGGAGATAAATGGGTTTCATAAAAAATTCTGCTGCCCATAGCCAGCAAACCGGTCATACGTTTACCAATCAGATCTTCTTTATTATAACCCAGCCATTCCAGTAATTTGGAGTTTATTCTGATAATTTCGCCACGTGGATTTGTAGAGATATAACCAGATAATGAATGTTCAAGAAAGTCCTCAAAGTTATTCTCAAGGCCTGAATTGTTAGGTTCTTTTGGATCTGACGACATATTATAAATAAGCTTTTATAGCTGATATTGTTTCCTCAGGGGCACTCAAATGAGGACAATGACCAGTTGCTTCTAAAATTACCAGCTTACTCTGATCCATTTTTTCATGAATGTACTCACCAACTTCTATAGGCGCAATAATGTCATCCGAACATTGAAGTATCAATGCGGGTATAGTACAAGTACTCAATACACTCCGGCTGTCAGTGAGAAAAGTTACACGTGCAAATTGCTGAGCGATAGCAGGATCAGTACGGCAAAAACTATCCGTTAATTCTTCCCCCAACTCACTCCTGCCAGGATTGGCCATTATTAATGGGGCCATTGTCATTGACCATCCCATATGATTTGTATTTAACGACTCTAAAAGTTCATCAATCTCACTCTTGCTAAATCCTCCCGTATAATCTCCGTCATTGATATAAGAAGCAGATGGAGATACTAAAATTAATGTTTTAAATAAGTGAGGTGCCTTTTCTGCTGAAAGTATCCCCATCATGGCGCTAACGGAGTGCCCAATAAAAATAATATCTTCTAAGTTCAGCTTCTCTGCAATCTCAATTATATCCTGAGTGTAACCATCCAGGTCTTTATATTTTGCCGGGTGATATGCTTTCAGGTCAGATTTCCCCGCTCCAACATGATCAAATAAAATGATTTGATAAGAATCCTCAAAGGCAGGTGTAATAAAGCGCCACATATTTTGATCGCAACCAAAACCATGTGCAAACATCATAGGTGATGTACCACTCCCCTTTATTACGACATTGTTCCTGCTAATTACATCCATTGAATTCTTTATTATAATCCGGATAAATAGTCAATTACTATAAAGGCATTTTGTGAAATCGAATTTTCAAACGATTTGTTCAAAAATACAAATATTTCTTTAAACAAATGAATGTACCAGATCATCTGGCAATTGAAATACTGCTCTATACACAGAAACTATGCTCCTGCCTTTCTCTTCCTCCAGAATTCAGCATCAGGCCATCTCTTTTCTTCCTTGTAATACTGAGATTTAGTACTGATATAATCGTCGTATATTCTTTTCAAACCTTCATTATAATTATTGATACTATTCGCATCCTCATCCTGACTTATAATAGCCAGTGCCCCATTACAAGCTGAACTCATTGCAAAGCCGATTCCCATAGAAGAAATAGGATCAAATGAACAGGCAGCATCACCAATTGCAATAAAATTTTTAATTTTTGTGCTATCCGTAAAGTGAGAATATGCATTTTTTACCCAGGGCTTTTCAAAAGCCACTGTTCCTGAAACCTTATGTTTCACATGAACCGTATCTAATAATAATGCTGTCCAGTTTTCAATTTTATTAATCTGCTTCTTTTTTGCATTACCAGCATCCGTAAATAATGATAAAACTATCTTTTTTTCAGGTAAAACGGCATAATACCACCAGCCATCCTCAACTGTTTCCAGGAAAAAATCCTGCGCTAAATCTTGCTCTTCCTGAAATTCAAGAAAAGCCCCAACGGCTACTAATTCATCATCTTTTGTAATATTTGCTTCCAGGTGCCTTGCTAAATGTGACTGTCTGCCTGTAGCATCAATTAAATATCTGGCATTAACAATAAATCTGCCTTCTGTTTCGTGATTGATATTTACCTGCCATCCTTCGCCCTGAGCCTGATACTCCGTACAACGGGTGTCGGCCATAATAACAGCGCCCATATCACTGGCTTTAGCTAACAAAGTCAAATCAAAAGTAGAACGGTTAAGCTGGTAACTATCAATATGTGTACTGCTTATTGAATGACGCTCAGTGATTTGTGAACTACCCCAGGCTGCATTACTACTATAGCCGGGCAGAAAGCAATCATCTCCGAAATCAGACTTATCTAACCCCAAATAATCAAGAAGATCAAAAATACTTGAACTCACCTGCTCTCCTATTCTTTGAATATTCAAATCACTCTGCTCTACAACTGTAACATTTAAATCTGAAAATTTTAAAATACTTAAAGCGGCAGAGGCCCCTGCAGGGCCTCCACCAACTATAAGTACATCTGTATCAAATGCATTTATCATAAGCGCTATCTTCTAAATTTAAATCTCACTTTTGATAATTCTTCACTGATTTTTATTTTTTTGAAAGGATGATAGGTAATGGCATTGATACGACCAACACCTGAAGCCAGTAACGATACATTTTCTGTAGTTGCGAATTGTTCCTTTCTTCTACGCCTGGCTTTAGCTACATCAAGATAAAATATGGGCGTTTCAATTTCTATAGCCTGACCATCCACATTCAGACCATTATTATCATATTTCAATTTCACCATGATTTCACTTATAAGTGGCTTCTGGCTGGTATAGAACTCGTGACCACGCTCAGTCTCTAACAAATAAGGAAAACCGGCATTATTAGCATTCATATCTTTAACAAACCCTAATGTATCCCAAAATTCAACCATTTGAACATAACTATTGAGGCCTCTTTGATAATTCATTTGACGTCCGGATTCCCATTTGCCATTTGCATGAAATCCTTCTTTAGTTAATTCACCAATTAATACATCCCATGGACTTTGCGGAGGCCACCAATAACTGTAATAAACAGGCGGCGTTGGAATTCTGTCGATAATTTTTCCGGTATTATCTACGATATAATCTTTAACCTGAGTTGGATTGGTAAAGTTTATGTTTTGTACTGTACAATTGAAGAAATCAGCCTGCCATGGACAAGCCATTCTTTTGGTCAAATCACCTGGCTCACATCCGCCGCCTAAACATTCGTCCCTGGTCACAGTTAAAAATCCCGTTTCCTTCCCTACATTGAAAACTTTGTCATATTTAACAAGGCTGTTTTTTACTTTTAGGGTAAATGGTATGTTTAAATTGTAAATAATCTGATTATGAACATTCCAGGTCACTTCAATTCCGGGAGACATGGGTAAGCCAATGCAATTTCCTACACTAATCGTATCTGAAGCTGGTACTACACCTTCCCAATGCTGATCTGGCGTCAAATTAAATTTGCCGTCTGCCCATTGTTTGAGTAAAAACAACTGCGTTTCAGTAAGCGCTAAAAACTTTAAAGGATTCTCATTTCTTACCGAATTAGTGCCTGAATTTAACGGCATTAAGGGAAATAAATCTCCTTCTTTAACAATTTCTTTTCCGCCTTCAACCGTCAGGTATTTGTTTTGATCTTTAAATAAATACTCCTGAGGATATTTATCCTGAGGGTATTTAGCTCTATATTTTTCTTCTTTCAGGATAATTTTATTCTGATCCAGATGATCAAATTCCTTTTGAGTATAGGTTAAAGGATTTGGATTTTCAATAGGCGTTCTCGTATAGGGATCAATACCTCTAAAGTAATTGAACACCTTTTGGCGCGTTGCATTGGCAGTGCTGTTATTTTTATTGATTTCATAAAAATCCAGACTAGCTAAATTAGCCATTGGCTGAACATTCGCTACCCATTGATAACCTTTCATTCTATCAAAAATAGGCTTAATGTCTCTCTGGAAATTTGCTTCAAATTCTGGCTTAAACTTACCTTTATCAAATAATTTTGGAGTAAATCCAGGACTATTTCTAACATAAACATCAAAAATACTGTCGCTTAGCGTACTTATATTAACTACTTCAGGAGCAAAGTCCGGAGATCCGACAATACACCATGCATCTACCGATTCTACCTTATTATCAGTATAGGTCACTTTGCAGTACACAGGGCCATCAGAGATATCATCATGCCATTGATCACCACCTCCAAAACCAGTTAAATCGGTATTACCACCTGTTCTTCCAAAACCACCAAATACAATTAACCGGCCTTCGGCATCTGTAATGATACCTCCCAGTGAGTCAACCGGCTGGCCATATTTTACTTTAGCCGGGGGGAACTGCGCTTCAGTATAGTTTGCCGGAACCGATTTTTTATCAAATTTAAAGTTAGAATCAATAGGTTTTGTTCCTTTTAAAACGGTAATTCTTCTGGGACCATAATCAATGAATAATGATTGCCTGTTTTTGATAATATCACTATTTCTTAACGGAACTTTCCATGATGCATAATTATTCTTATCGCCAAATAATAAATTCCCTTTAAGTTCGTCAAATTCATACCACTCAGCTTTCTTATTTGCCAGGTGCACAGTCCATTCTATGGATTTAACATCCTTCCTGTTGATGGTTATTTCACCAGTTTGGTCATAGACTCTGAAAGGTTGCCCTTGTTTTTTAATAAGCCCCTTGCTATCCTTAAACTTCTGGATTTTTTTAGTGGTGATTTTTCCGCCTTCAAATTCTAAAGGTATACCTCCGATTTTGTCAGGAACAATACAAAACTCGTTTGGACTATTTCCTAAACGGGCAACTCCAATTGTTGGATGAATTTTAATACTCATGAGCGTTAGTTAAGATGATTTCCTACTCATCTGGCTTTTCGGAATGCGCCCCGTTTTTGAAATGGCATCTGGACTCCATTCGCTATAAGAAACTTATAGACAGCACAATATAAGTCAATTATCAACACACAAAAACACCCATATGCTAAATATGTAAGAATTTTCGTTATTGAACAAATTGAATAAATCGCTATGGCTAAAAAGGGTAAACTATGCACAAAAGGAACAAAGAATTGAATGCGTTGGCCGTTCAAAATTATCTTATGCTCAAATCCTTTCTTTTGCTTTTGATACCGGTACTCTTGTTTTCCTGCAATTACCCGGGCGAAGGAAGTTTAGGAGGTTTGGCTTCAATTACTATTCCTGTTCAGCAATAAAAGCACTACATCATATGACTTATTTATCTCTGTATAGAAATATTAAATAGCAATGATAAAATGAACAGCTATATTCCAGAAAAACACTATGTAGCAATAAAAAGCGTAGGTTTTGCAAACTAAAATTCTAATTTTGAAGGCTATTGTAGCTTAAATTCCTTCATGCCAAAATTCGACTTCAGTACTCTTAATTATCATTATTCACAAAAAAAAGCTTTCTGGGTTGAACTAATAGGGAGTCCATCAATGTTCTCTTTAGAAAGCAGAATATTTCATTCTATCTGTATTGGCATGATCGTTTTGGCCAGTTTATATGTGCCATATGATATATCTGCAGGTCTTTATATTGCAGCAATATCCACTTTTCTAATTGGTTTGTTCTTTTTACACCAGTACTATTATTCCAGATTTCGTGGCAAAACACATAGCTGTACATTATTCGGTTTGATAGGTCTTTTACTTTTAAGCGTTAATTACTTTGCTAATTCAGGAATCGTTGGATCTACTGACCTGATATGGCCGGCTTATCTCTTATTGGTATTTACAATTTCTCCCTATCAACAGCATCTCAAGTGGCTAGTTATCTATTTATTATGCTTTCTTGTATTGCATTTTCTTGAATATTATTACCCTTTTTTGGTGAAATATCCATTCACTGCTGGTCGGGGACAGTTTATTGACCGGATTACTGCATTTCCTATACCTGTAATCATCATTTACATCGTTATTAAATTCATGAGGCGGAGTTATGATAAAGAGCGAAAAGCTACGGAAGAAAAGACAATTGCAGTCCAGACACTGATGTCTATCATTTCACACGACATGAGGACTCCACTAATGAACATACAAGGCTATCTGGAGTTATTAAATACAAGTGAAATAGATCAGCAAGACCGGCTGGTATTAGAAAAAGCATTGCTTAAATCTACTAACAATACGGTGGAAATGCTTTCTAATTTGTTACAGTGGTCTAAGTCGCAGATGGAAGGCCCAAATGTAAACCTGGTTGTTGTAAATTTGATGACAACATTACAGGCTACCATAGAGATGGAAAGTATGCATGCCCTGAAGAAAAATATATCCCTGAATTATCATATCCCTCCTGCAATGGAAGTGGTTGCTGATATTAATATGCTTCAGCTGGTAGTACGCAACCTAATCAGCAATGCGTTAAAATTTACTCCTGGTGGAGGACAGATTTCAATCAAAGCTGAGGTGATATCCGATAAATGTAAAATAAGTATTAGCGATAATGGAAGAGGGATTCCGCTGGATAAACAGAAAAATATTTTTTCAATTAAGTCCGAATCAGAATTTGGTACGGATAACGAAAAAGGAATTGGCTTAGGCCTGGTACTTTGCAAGGAGTTTATAGAAAGGCAAGGCGGGAAGATAGGATTTGAGAGTGTTCCGGGAATTGGTTCCGACTTTTTTATTGTTATAAAACTGACACCCAAAACACACTGATCAGATCAGGCAAAACACCTTTAAATAAATAAGTTTTAGTTGAACCCGATAAATGGAGTGAAAATTGTAAGTACTTAATTTTTTAAGAAAAATGGTAACCGAATATGAAAAACAAAGCTAGCTATTGGATAGATCGCCTGGATCTTCAACCACATCCTGAAGGTGGTTATTATAGAGAAATTTTCAGATCTCATGCCGTAGTTCGTCGTCATAACGAAAGTGAATTAAGAAATGCCTGCACATCCATTTATTACTTGCTGGAAGGTCAGGATTTCTCCGGCTTTCATCGCTTAAAGTCTGATGAGCTTTGGTACTTCCACAGTGGCCAGCCAATAAACATTCACGTTTTAGATAAGGATGGGGGTTATAAGTGTATAGAACTTAGTGATTCAGAAACTGGTAATCTACAAGTTTTCATCGAATCCAATTGTTGGTTCGCTGCAGAGATTTCATCAAAACTGGGCTTTGCACTGGTAAGCTGCGCAGTTGCACCTGGTTTCGATTTCTCAGAGTTCGAGATGGCAACTAAAAGTTCGTTGAGCAGCGTTTACCCATCTCAGAAAAGTCTGATCGATAGGTTATGCAGATGATCATGTGGGTGAGTGTTACCGTTATTGAAATTCATTTCCACAATCATAACAATGGAAACACTTATTCACTTTGAATGGGTAAACTAAGAGCATAATTGAAATTACCGTTACCCACCAGCTGAATCTGCCTTTTGTAGCCTGCCCGAATGCTACATTTTCTGAACCGCATTTTTCGCATTTTTTTTTAACATCGTTTACAGGTTTATCAGTAAAAAACTGATCTTCATTATCTACTAAATCATTGTTTTCAGCTAACAATGAATCAATTTTTAATGTATCTTTCTCAAACACCATTAACTTCACTCCTCCTACAGCCTGGTTATAAAGTGGCTGGATGGTCGAAATATTCTCATCCACCAAGAAACACGGGATTCCACTATCTTCCAATCTGGCCCGAATTATATTAGCCTCAATTGGATTATAAAAGCTCTTGTATAAAATGATTTTATCAGTCATGATTATTATAAAATAAGTTCAGCCACAAATAACGCCATATAGTATTCAGCATGATAAAAAGATAGCTTATAACGGAGCACAATATACTAAATAAATTGCCCCCCCTGGGCTTCGGCATTCTCAGTGCAATCATTTTGGAGCGGCAGACAAATAAACTTTTATTTTAACTAATTGCTATAGAAGCATTCCAAACTGGTTATTTTTAATGGGTAATTTGCATCTGTGTCCAGGTTATTATTATTAATTTTAACCGGATAAGCTTATCAAAATGACTACAGAAATAAAAAATAAACAGCTCGTCCAATCCGTAACATGAGGAAAACAACTGCACTATTGTTATTTTTTTTGATTACACATACGCTGTCTGCACAGCATAAGAATGGTATAAAAGTCATTAATTCCTTAAAAGTCTATCAGAATTCCTTTGCTCAGAATCCAAACCAGGAACTGATAGAACTAAAAAAAATGATCCCCGACCTTGTTCTGGATATCCGGTATGCCACGACAAACAATTTCATGAAACAAATTATGTACCCCCAGGCACGGGCTTTTGCCAGAAAACCAGTTGCGGAACAGCTGAAAAAAATCCAGGCAGAGCTCCGCAAAAAAGGATATGGGTTAAAAATTTATGATGCTTACCGTCCTTACGCCATCACAGTTTCCTTTTATAAAAAAGCTTCTGATCAAAGTTTCGTAGCCAACCCGGCAAAGGGCTCCAAACACAATCGTGGCTGTGCGGTCGATCTTACGCTGATCGATTTCAAAACAAAAAAAGAGATCCCAATGCCTACCCCTTACGATAGTTTTGCTCCGGAGGCTGCTGCAAATTACCAAAAATTACCATATGCCGTGCTCCGCAACCGGGATTTCCTGATCCGCACGATGCAGGCACATGGTTTCAGGGTAATCAAAAACGAATGGTGGCACTATGATTTTATAGGGTGGCAGAATTATGCCCTGATGGATATTCCATTCAAAAGTCTTTAAGCCCAGTACATTGATAATATTTCATAAGGACAGTACAATTTTACCAAATAAAGGTCTGTCCCGTTTCGCATCTTCTATTCTTTGATGGGCATTTTTAACGTCTTCAATTGGATAAATACTATCTATAACCGGTTTTACCTGTCCGGATTCTATTAACCTGGTAACGTGATGGAGTTCATCTCTGCTCTGCCGGGTAAAAACGAAATGATACGTAGCATTTTTTTCCCAGGCGTATATCAGGTTTTGCGGCTTTGCAATATCGACCAGTGTTACAATTGTACCATAGTTAGCTAAGGCACGCGGGCTATCTGAGAGCGTGCTTCCCCCTATAGTATCAATGATTACATCCACTCCTTTTCCATTCGTATGAGCCTGTATCTCTTCAATGTAGTTTTGATGATGATGATCAATGACTACATCTGCTCCAAGGTGCTGAAGTTTTTCATGCAAAATACGCTGCCCGGTTGTGTACACAAAAGCACCCAGCGATTTAGCTATCTGTATAGCGAATGTTCCCACTCCACCCGCGCCCCCAAGGATCAGAATCGTATCCCCCTTTTTTAGTTTAGCCCGTACCACAAGCATTTCCCATACCGTACCTCCGGCAAGGGGAACAGCAGCAGCTTCCTCATAACTAAGATTCTCCGGCATCCTGGACAAAGTGGACTCGTCTGTAAGGTGATATGCTGCATAACTGCCGGGACCGCCAAAACGAGGGGAATAATATACTTTATCACCAGGCATCCAATTTTTCACGGCTTTACCTACTGCAATAACTTCGCCCGAAATATCGTGACCAGTTATAATTGGTAAATCAAACAGTGACAGGTAATCCCCTCGCCTTACCTGGTAATCAAGCGGATTGATAGCGGTAGCTCTGACCTTCACCAGCACCTGGGAATCATTTGTTATGGAAGGCGTAGCCACTTCCGCTAACTGGAGGACTTCTGGTCCTCCATAATTTTTAATTACAATTGCTTTCATAATTAGAAGTTTCGCTTATTTTCGAAATGTTTGTCCTAAAAAAAAATCATACTGATTTTTATCATAATGATTTTTGAATTAATTTGCTCAGTGTATCAATCGCCCTTTCATTACGTCTGTAGTACGTCCATTGACCGGAGCGGGTAGCTTCGATAAGTCCGCATTTTTGTAATATACTCAGGTAGTCTGATGTTGTAGAAGGAGATAAACCGGCCTTTTTGGTAATATCACTTACACAAACACCAAGATTTGCATCATAGTCTTCCAGTTCTTCAGCAGGAAAGTGTTGACGAGGCTCCTTAAGCCAGATAAGTATGTTTATTCTAGTTTCATTACTAAGCGCCTTAAAGACCATAATTAATTCCATCGCACAAACGTATCGATATTTTCAGAAATCCAGAAATTAAAATAAAGGAGAGTTAGAACTAAAATTAGAACTAACTCCGGTTTAGTGCAATACCAGTAATTCCTGTACAATTTTACTCTTAAAATCAGAAAAAACATCAATTTGACTAATCGCTCAACAGGATCAGCTTCTCTTCCAGGTCACTTAAGGACATTTTACCAAAGGCAAAATCAATTTCTAACAATGTACGCTGCTCATTTTTTGTTAAAGGCCTCTCCTCAATGATCCCAATTAACTCATTCTCGCCAGGAATCGGTGCCAGAATATTTTTCTTTTCGAGTAAGGATTCGAAATACCGGATTCCAAATCTGCGCTGCGATACTGCGTCAAAATGAAGTCCATCCGCATTAGCGGTTAATTCATTTGCCGTTACAAAATAACAGTTCGGCTTTGTTTCAGCAAGTTTCTGAAGGGCATCATTAACCTGGTTATATTCAGTAAAATATTTACCGTACCTGCCACCGCTTAAAAAATCGCCAAGGCCGCCTGCAATAAAAGGAATATCTGGTGCATCAAGCTCAAGACGAAATGCGTCAACAATAACACTCAGTTTATCATAATAAAGGGCGGAAAGACCGCCAAAACTATCATTTTCTCCCTGATGCCATAAGATCCCACTCAACTTGCTGATCTTTTGAGCAAGCTTTGCCTGGAACACCGCATTTTCAAAGAGTGTGCCACCAACAGCCCAATCATCCAGACTGGTACCCCCATCAGCACAAGGTATTAAACCGATTTCTTTCTGGTCATTTTTTAATCTCCAGGCACCCGCAAATGATGCAGCAAGTCCTATACCGGATGTCGGTCTATCAAAATTAATTGGTTCTATCATCGTTTGCCAGCGGCCATTCACCAGCATTTTGATCTTTTCATCATAGATCTGTTTAACATCATTCAAATATCCCCGTCCCGCCATATTTGACTGGCCTATCATTAAAAAGGAATTTATCATATTTTTATACTATTTGTTATTAACGGTTATTTTTTCAAAGCCTTCAGTGCAAGCTTAAACGTGGTCCAGATCAACTCTTCACTAATCTGAAACGAAGCACCTGTTATACCGCGCCCTTGTTGGTGAAAGCGCATTAAAGTATATAATGGACCAAATGCAACAGACCAGTAAACATCAATAGGCAAGTCATCGATTTCTCCCCGTATTACAGTATTACTAATGAAACGCCCCAGATTTTCTTTGAACTTACTTAAGAAAGCACCTGTACTGCTTGTGAACATTTCAAGGAATTGCTGATGATAGGATGAACTGCTGATCTGATCGAAGAACTGCCCCAGCAAAGGATTTTCCACCATATAGTCGAACCGGTTGCGCCACTGGATCCGCAAGCCGTCTTCCAATGAAGCCTCCGGATCGAAATTTTTATTTATCGCATCTTCCATTCTTGCCCCCTCTTCCAATACGATCTTTAGAATAAGATCGTCCTTATCTTTGTAATAAACGTAAGGTGTACCTACCGAAACCCCACAGGCTTTAGCAAGTTTATTAATCGTAAAACCTTCCAAACCGTGTTTTACAATGGTTTCTATAGCTTTTTCTTTGACTAATTGTTCTTTATTAATATCTCTGGTCCGCATAATCTAATTATCGCACAAAACTAAATGATTATTCATTTAATTAGAAATTATTTTGATTTTATTTGAACATTGAACGAATTGTCAACTAATACTTCAATCCTAATTCAGGAGAATAACCTTTTCAATTGCTCTTTTGTAAAATATAAACACACAAAAACCTATACAAATAATGAAATAAATGCAAGAATAAAATAATTTATAAATAACTTGTAGTAAATATTTTAAACCTAAAAACAACCAAACATGAAAACACATTTCTATTTTTGCCTTATAGTACTGGCAGGACTATTAACAAGTGCAACTCCGAAAAGAGAAAAAATTCACAATTTTTCAAAAATGCCCGTTCAAGGTCAAACAAGGGTAAGTATATACACTACACTTACAAGAAAACTCGCATCTTCAGGAAGAGTTGTACCAGTTAACAGGGCAACGATTAAAAATTTGACAACGGGACAAAGTACTGTTACGAATGATGGCGGTCAGTCAGCATTAGATTTTAGTATTGGCGATCAGGTAAGAATTACGCTTCCTAAAAATGCTGCATTAGATCTTGGAGGACAAAGTAGTGTGTTAATAACCTGGACAGTTGGACAACCCCTTAACAAAACAATTGAAACTTATCTTACAGATATCGAAAGTACTCAGGCATGGTCTGGCACAGTCCTTTTAAATTAATCAAAAAAACTGCCGTCCTAATTATAATTAATCTCTGTCAAATAAAAATGCTACCTATAGGTGGCATTTTTAGCTTCCCCCTGTTTCCTTACCTAATCAATTGTCTGGTAAATCTATTCGCTTTTCAATAAATTCCAGGATATGAATTTCCCTGCAAATACGGATGATCAGGCACACCTTTAAGATAGCTGACCTTATCCCTCAACGATTAAAAATTGCATTTTTTTCAGCAAAAAAAGATATCAGCTATACTCAAATAAGATACTTCAATGTGATACCTGACAATTTTATTTATTTTTTTTAAAATCTGTAAGGTTTTCTATTTCTCTACGACCAAGCCTCAAACAAAACACAATCATCAAACATGAACAACACAAAAAACCAAAACACAAAACGTGAAGGTGAAATTGACCTGTTAAAGGGCAGAACGAAAGGAATACGAAAAGCTATTTCCTACAAATTAGCTCAGGCAACGGCTAAAGTCACCGCAACCTGTTGTCTTTTTGCCAGCCTGCTATTTGGAGTATCAAGTGCCCACGCCGATGTTCCAATAAATCGCATTGTCTACATTGACTTTAACATGAATTCACCAGGTGATCACTCTGGGTCAAGTATGCAATCCCGGTATGCACAAATGATCAATGAAATAAGGAATGCTACTGGTCATACCTTCCGCCAAACAGTACTTGCCACGCAAGGCAATAGCAATCCGGGCATAATCCGTATAAGATTTATCAGTGGTGCAACACAAACATTGCTTTGGATATCACCACAGGATCTTTACGTACGGGGTTTTACAAATGTCCACGGACAAACGTTTCAGTTTAATGATCCTGAATATGACTTAGCAAATCAGCTAAGAGATTTAGAGTATCAGGCAGGGACAATCAGAACACTATCTTACGGAAGCAATTATAACGAACTGTCGGGTAGAGATGCTGCGAACCGGGGAAGGGGTGCTACTCCGCTAAACTACAATTCATTCTGGAATACCTTTTTCAACCTGGCATTTATGACTGACCCGACAGGGCCCCGCACCAGGGAATCTGCTCAATCGTTGATGACAATGATTCAAATCACTTCCGAAGCAGTACGTTTTCCTGACGTATATAATGTGATATATAATGCTATGGGTGCCGGGACTTATACAGGACTACCAGCCTATCAGCAAGTGCTGGAGAACAGATGGGGCGCTATATCGGAATGGGCTTTTACGCTGAACAACAATCCAGGAGTAGGGCCGCTTGTGGTTAGGGGAGCCAATCCTAATAATGGAGACAGCCCGACATCAGCGCCTAACGATTTGACCTTGCGTTCATGGGCAGATGTTCAGCGTTATCTAAGAGTGTTGCTGAATGCACCAAATGGTTTGGGTAATGGTGGCAGTGCCGGTAATTGGGGCCGCACAGAGCTATAACAAGCAGCTATTTGTCATCAGCACATATTTTTCTATAAAACATTAAAAAAGAAACAATTAAAATCGGTGATGAAGCTATCATTATAGCTTCATCAATAAACATATACAGATGAAAATTAACTTCCTAAAATCAAGTATTATCCTTGGCCTTGCATTCGTAACCGGTCTTGCATCCTGTTCAAAAGATAACAAGAACTTGTCTTCCAATTTACAGCCTCAGAATTTGAAATCAGATATAACCGTACAGTTAGCTAACCATGCAAAGTTTGGAAACATTTTAACCGACAAGGCAGGACGTACTCTATACAGCTCTGCTGCAGATTCCACTACCGCTGCCCAGTCCAATTGTTATGGTGACTGCGCAGTAAAATGGCCTCCTTTTTATGACGCGAATCCATCCATAGGAACAGGACTTGATAGTGCAGACTTTGGTACCATTACCCGCACAGATAATACCAAACAAACTACTTATAAAGGATGGCCCCTACATTACTATTCTGGTGATAACCAACCAGGCGACACCAATGGCGATGGTATACTTAAAACATGGTTTGTAGCCACACCAGTTTATAACTTAACGTTTGCGATGTAACGATCAATAAACGTTTTGTGGCTTATAATAATAACCCCGTAAAAAAAACGCGCTGATCAGCGCGTTTTTTTTGTATCTCATCAGAAAAAAACAAATTGCTGTTAACCCTGACTAATCTTTTCTTTTACTGTAAAAAATCAGAACCTTTTTCCGATACCAAAACTAAATAACCACGGATCTATTTTTGTATTCGCCATTACAGTTGCACCACCAGCAACTTCCGGTATAGTAGTTATTGTTGCCTCTGTTCTTAGCCAGATTTTCTTCACATCTAGATTCAGGAATAAGTTCTTACCAATATCAAAATCACTACCAATCTGTGCAGCAAAGGCAAACTTATTTTTATAATCAGTACTCGCTATAGCAGGGCCATTTTTAGCGCCATAAAAAACCGTATAGTTTACACCCGCACCTAAATAAGGTAAAATACCTTTTGCAACTGGTAAATGGTATAAAAATGTTAATGTGGGTGGCAATAACCATACTTTACCCACATTTATATTTCCCAAAGCAGTTTCTGTTGCTGTTATTTTATGACGTGTTGTACCCAGGATTAAATTTGCTGAGAAGTTTTTAGTTAAAAAATAAGTAAAATCCAGTTCAGGGATTACTGTTGTACTTATATCTGCCGATCCGCCTATTGTACTGATCGTTGCACTCGCATCAGGAGCAACTACTGTTCCACGTAATCTTACGCGCCACTCCCCTTTTTGTTGCGCTAAACCTGTCAGTGTCACGCTTACTAAAAGCGCTAGTATCCATACCTTTTTCATAATGAATCATTTAAAATTATGTATCAAAAGTATTCATGACTACACGACCTTCACATGAGTTTAAACAGTTTTCTCCATGATCTTAATCATAAAAAACATTGGTTATATACAGTTTTAGCTGTCATTTTAAGAATATTTCTACAGTGTGATTCCATCAAATTAAATGTAACTTTTATATTACAATAACTAAAACGAATTTCCGTTTATCATGTTGAAACTTTATAAAACACACAATGAATTATCAAAAGCCAATTTTATTATTATTTGCATCTATAGCCCTATCTGTGGCATGCAAAAAAGACAACAGTGCTGATGCACAGCCGATTGACACTTCACAACCTTCCGGAAACAAAACCTCCTGGTGGAAACCCGCTGCAGGTGTTAGTTTTGACTGGCAGCTTGATGATATTAACAGTGCAACAAATTTTTCGGCTGATGTAGTCGATGTAGATGCCTTCACGACCACTGCAGAAACAGTTGCAGCTTTACATGCCAAAGGAAAAAAAGTAATTGCCTATCTCTCCGTTGGAACTATTGAAAATGATCGCGATGATGCTTCCTTAATCCCTGCTGAGCTTATTGGAAAACAGTACCCTGAATGGCCAAAAGAAAAATGGCTGGATATCCGGCAGATAGACAAGCTTAAACCATGGCTAAATTCCAGATTAAATATGATATTAAAAAAAGGATTTGACGGTATTGAACCAGACAATATGGACTCTTATGATAATGACCCTGGTTTTAACATTCAGTTAGCTGATACAAAAAAGTATGCAGACTACCTTATTAACCTGGCGCATAGCAACGGCTTATCTATAGGACAAAAAAATGTCAAAGAATTAACAGCGGACTATGCCTCCAAATTTGACTGGGCCTTAACAGAAGATGCTTTCGCTCAAGGCTGGCAAGCTCAGGTGTCTGGCTACATCCAATTAAACAAACCTGTTTTTGCCGTTGAATATACCGACAAAATGTCCCAATCCAACTTTCAGACCAATGTCTGCCCTTCAGCTAAACAACTGAAGTACACCGCAATATTAAAAAAACGGGATTTATCGCAATGGGTAGACCGCTGCAATTAATTGTTTAAAATAAAGCTTATTCATCAATACCAGGCAG
The DNA here is from genome assembly GCF_014200605.1 of Pedobacter cryoconitis. Classification (GTDB taxonomy): domain Bacteria; phylum Bacteroidota; class Bacteroidia; order Sphingobacteriales; family Sphingobacteriaceae; genus Pedobacter; species Pedobacter cryoconitis_B. Next base: position 312,990 of record NZ_JACHCE010000004.1, read on the forward strand.
GACAGGTAAACATTTTGCTTATTACCTGTCCCCTCACTACTTTGAGATTTTTTAACAAAAAAATAGCTGTTATTTTAAACTCCCTGTTTAATTATATCTTCGTTTTCCTCTAACTCCTTCCACACTCTTTCTTTTGGAAATGCTGTCGAACCGCCTAAAAAGTAAATAAATAATAACTCTTTAAATTGTCCGGTTCGCCAAAGTAACTCAAATTCCCTGTCACCTTCTTTTATAGCAATTTCAATTCTGTCATCATACAATAAACCTCCATTTAATCTCCGGTCTCTTGCATTCAGACTAATCTTCTTTTTCAATTGATCATTCCCAAATTCAACTGTTGAATTTATGGTATGAATGATATTTTTTATGATTTCTTCATTGCTTTGTTTATCAGAATTCCATAAAATCCAGCACTTTAAAAATAATGCCGATTCGATCCAGGTCCATAAGTTATAATTGCCAGTAAAGTTTTCTTCTTCTAAAATTTCACATACTTCCAAAGACTCTTTCTGATAGTTTTTAAAATACAAATCAAAAGCAAACCGGCTTGCTCTTTCCAATTCTTTGGCAGCTGTCGGCTTGTATTTTGTGTATAAGGAAATTGCAGTTCTTCGTAATTTTTTGTCGGTTATGGATTCAGCTACAGCTTGAAATTTCTGGTTCATATATTATTTTTAAATCATTAAGATTAACTATTTAAATTTTTCTGGAATTATTTAGATTGCAATATCTAAACAATTAATACCAGAAATAAAGTTTAATTTTTTTTATTTATGTCATTAACCCCTCAACCTATCCCTACGGATTACGAACGCCTGGTTTTATCAGGCAAAGACTATTTCCCCCTACCCGCCCCATCTCCAAAAGAAAGCTGGGAATCCAAAGTCAGAACAGTTACACTTGCGCTGGCATCCAAAGCCCCTTATATCGGGAGTGCCATCAGTTTCATCATTAAAAGCTTTTGGAAGGAAGCAAAAGCTGATATCTGGGCACAAATCAGCGACAATGTTTCGAACGTGATTAAACTGGCATTTCTGGAATTTGAAATGAACCGTGATGGAAGCGAACTGATGGCGATCAAAAGCGACATGATCTCTTATGTAATGGCAAAGAACAAAACAGAGCAAGCCATGAAGCTGAGTATCCTAATCAGCAAGTGTACAGAAATGTACTTTAAACTCACAAAATCCAAACAAAAAATTGAGCTCATCCCCTTTACCGTCACCTTTTCCATTATTCACCTGGGTATTCTTAAAGAGAGAATTAACTCAGGCAAATCGTTATTTGGTGAATTTGATGAGGCCTGGGTATTTGACCTGCAGCAACAAATAGATAGCTATCAGACTTTTTTCAGAGAACAGATACCAGAATTAATCAATTGGCGCTCACAGCAAATTATTTACGAAAGCGTTACTACAGGCCTGTTTATTAAAGATACAGATATTCTTTTAAAGGATAAATTTACAGATAACAACAACTTTAAACAAAACTACAGGTTTGTTGATGGCAAGGATTATAGAAGAGAAGAAGTACTTAAGATTAAGGAAGGCTGGATGTCATTCTGGAACGCTGATTTTGCACAATCTTATGCTTCCTTCTTTTATACTAACCGCCTGATGCCAGGCGCAGAAAATGCGCCTCCTAATATTGACCCTCATTTTAATATAATTACGATAGGACCATTCTCACCTGGTAACGAAAATACTTTTCATGCGATGCGCCCCGCAAATGAGAATCAAAAGGGTGGTAAGATCAAAGAAATCATCTTTAATTATGGAAATAATATGGATAGTTTTCAGGTAAATTTCGAAGACCATGACGGACTAAGACCTACAAAAATTGGCGGCGATAAAATGAAAGTTGTAAAGGCCGATCCGGATAAAGAAATTGTTGCTTTAAGATTTTATCACTCAGGCTCACGTTACGAATCTGCCCTCAGATCAATAAATTTTGTTTACGAAGATGGAACTGAGAGTGAAACCGTAATGGTCAAAGAAAAACAGACACTTGATTTCAAAGAAATTAGAATACCAAAGAATTATAAGATCACTAATTTACGTTCTGCAAGAGATACAAGATCTTCAACCGGGAACTTTTACTATTGGTTTTGGTTGGAATTAACATTTAATCCCATTTATTTATAACCTGTTTATGATAACTTCTCCCAGGCTGATCAGGCAGGGAGAAGTTACTTTCTTTATTTTGCGTATTTGAATTAGTAGACCTCCAGTTTATCACTCTTTTTAACCCGATGTAACTCCAGTCCATAACTTTTCAAGTTACCTTCCTTATCTCTCGCATATAAAGGAGTTGATCCGTCATCAGTTATTAATCCAGCCAATTTCCCATTAGGATGAATAAATAATTTATAACCTGTTAATGGTTGCATCTCTCCCTTAGAATGATTTACGCTTTGAACAAATGAATGCAGATATTCATTTTGTTTTGCCACATCGTAATACATCGAAACCATTTCCCGCTCCCGCGATTTTTTGTACAACCGAAGATATTCAGCAGAGTTTCCCAGATTAATTATCTCATGTACATTTTTATAATAAGCCAGAATTTCATTGAGCAGCTTAGCAGGATCTTCTTTTGTTAAATCCTGAGAATTCTCTAAACCTTCCAGTTTATAAGATACAACTGCATCAAATGTCCATGTATGGACTAAAGAATCTACGGGATGATCAATCTCCGGAAAACTACATCTGTTCACCTTGTTTACAGGTGCTGGCTCTCCATTTTCTGTGTAGATGATATCAATAAAATAGTCCTTCGCTTGTTGCGGTGTTATTTTATTCCGGGGATTCAAAGGTTTTACAATCAGTGTTACATACTGGATTCCTTTTTTTGATATAAACGGGTTCAGATAGTCAGCCCCGCTAATTACACCGTCTCTTCTATTTCTGCGAATTTTGATTCCATTTAAAATCAAATCAAAACTACCTCCAAAATCGTAATTGGCAAAATAAATATGCTTCATGGTATCCGCATATTTATAGTGATTTAACCGATTTTCTTGTTTAGCCTGAGTGCAACTACAGTTGATTAGTAACAGCCAGACCAGCTGGATATATATTAATAGTCTCATTAAAACTGAACTAAATATTTAAAATAAATTTCTATCTTTTCTGGGTTTTAAAGCTTGTTTTTTGATCTGAGAAAAGCCGTATCAGGTTTATCGGTTACAAAAGTAAAACTCAATTTCTCACCATGTTGTGTCCAGGCCGTGGGGATTGTATCTGGCGGATGTTGTGCATCAGAAAAAATCAAATCTGAAAAATACTGCGTATTATTTTCTATTTTAAAATAGCCATTGGTAGCTGTCCGTGTAAATTTGGGATTTCCACGTATATTTTCTTTAACCAGTACATTTGACACTGGTTTTCTAGTTATTTCATCATAAACATATCCATGATAGTATGGCTGCCGCGTTCCGGAACAGCTGAGTAAAAAAACTGAAATCAGTAAAATCATTTTGTATAACCTCATTTTATCCTATATTTTTTAATCCTTTTATATTTTTGCAGTAAATAAGCCCGTTTAAAACAATAAGGATAATAAGCCAAACTTAATAAATATCGAAAATAAGAAAGCTGTACAATCTTTACCAGGTTGGGAAGGCATTAGCATTTACAGTAATAATGCTTCAAAATTATCCTGCGTTTTAAATGAAGATGAGCCACGGGGTAATTATCAGAAAGCAGTAGAAAACCTGATAAGTGAGAGCAGAATTACAGGAGTCAGACAGGCGGTTATCCAATGTGGGTTCAGCGATAAGCATTAAAAAATAAATAATGAAAATAGAATTCGTCCCTGAAATAAATTATCCCGGAATTTATTTCAGACAGCTTGAAAAAGAAGATTTACAGAGCTGGTATAGCTATTTGTCTATCAAAGAAGTATATCAGGATACAAGCTGGGACCTCAGTTCTGTTAAAGATCTGGATGTCTTATATCAGGAATATATCTCTGCTGATAAAGATTCTGCTGTACGTTTAGCTGTAATTGATAAGGCAGCTAATAAGTTAATAGGAACTATAGGTTTTCATACGATCTCTACTTTAAACAAAAGTGCAGAAATTGCTTACGATTTATCACCTGATTACTGGGGGAAAGGTATAGCACCTGCAATATGCAAAGCAATAACCAGCTGGGGCTTTTCCAGACTTGGTTTAGTAAGGATACAGGCTACTGTTCTTGAAACAAATTCACGTTCTGAAAAGGTGCTGGTTAAATGCGGCTATACTTACGAAGGATTGTTAAAATCATACCGTACGGTCAGAGGGACACCAGGTAATTTCAAGATGTATGCAAAGCTGGTTGAAACCTCTGTAAAACTTATGGATTAGCTATTCATAACTCTGAATTCTATGGGAGTTTTTCCTGTTTTTTGCTTAAAAAGTTTATTAAAGTACTGAGGATAATCAAATCCTAAAGCGTACGCTATTTCACTAACAGATTTGTTTGTACTTAACAGTGTATTTTTAGCTTCCTCAATTAAATAAAAATGGATGTGGTCCAGGGTGTTTTTCCCTGTTTCCTTTTTGAGTAGATCGCTCAAATACCCAGGAGACAGATTCACCCGGTCTGCCAGATATTTTACTGTCGGCAATCCATTTTCATTTATAGCAGTATTCTTAAAATATGCTGTCAGAATTTTCTCAATTTGAACTATTACTGAATTGTTAGAACTCTTTCTTGTAATAAATTGCCGCCCGTAAAAACGTGTACAATAACTTAACAGCAATTCAAGTGTAGAAACAATAATAGCCTGACTATGCATATCGATGTTCTCCTTAAGCTCAGTTTCGAGCTTCAATACACAGTCGTATAAGAGCTGCTTTTCCTTTTCTGACAAATGCAATGCTTCGGATGTTTCGTAAGAAAAAAAACTATATTCCCTCATTTTATCATTTAATGAAGTCGTCCTGATCAGATCAGGATGGAAAAATAAGCCCCAACCCATTGCGTTTTCCTGAGCTTGTACTTCATTATCTATTTCAATGACCTGATTGGGGGCCATACAGATTAAACTGCCATCCTGAAAATCAATAGTTTTGCGCCCGTATTTTATTTTGTTGCTTGGGTAACTTTTAAACATCATTGAATAAAAATCTGAGGAAATTTTCAGCCCGTCTTCTATTGGCTCACCTATCTTACTAAAATCTATGATAGCTATCAAAGGATGCTGAATATGATTACCCAAACCAAATAGCTTCAGTAAATCTGAGATCATTTGCAAATGGATAAATTCATTTCTCATATCAATCATGTTTTTCTGTAAATATCATTATTATCAGAGTCATCACCACTGCGATGACTCCAATAATCCAATTTAAAGAGATTAAATCCCGAATTGTTTTTTTATACCTTCCATGAAAGATTCATCGTCATATTGTCTGCGGTTGTCGACCATAACCTGCGCATCATTACCAGCGGTATATCTGAGTTGATCTTTACCATCGGTAGCCGCTTCATAAATAACATTAGCGATTACACTTGCAGATGAAGCATTCTGAAATAACTCACCCATTGCTGAAATAATTTTTCCAACCAGCGGCTGGTATTCAGCAAGAGTTTCATCGTTACTAATATCAAGCGAACGACCTGTAAAATCAGTTGCAATAGCCCCCGGTTCCACAATCTTTACCTGACCACCAAACTGTTCAAGCTCATATTTTAAAGATTCAGAAATACCTTCTATAGCAAATTTGGTTCCATGATACAAAGTACCTAATGGAAACGTCATTTTACCACCGATAGAGGAAATATTAATAATCATACCACTTCTATTCACCCGAAAATGAGGTAACAATGATTTAGTTACATCGATCAGGCCAATCACATTCGTATTAAACTGACGTATAATATTTTCTCTTGGAAAAGATTCCAAAGGTCCATAGGCGCCATAACCAGCGTTATTAAGCAGTACATCAATTTTCCCGAATCTTTGAATCCCCATCTTTACTGTATTCTCAATGGAACTTAAATCCAAAACGTCGAGCTTGGTTACCAGAACATCTTCTAATGCTGCGAGTTCTATACCGTTTACCGTGTTACGCATACTAGCGATAACATTCCAGCCTTTACGTTGAAATAATCCAGCTGTTTCTTTTCCTAAACCACTGCTTGCACCTGTTATTAAAATTGTCTTTCTCATTTTTGTAATTTTAAATTATAATGTAAAATTGCTATCAATAGATGAGCTGCAGATAATACAAATTCCTGTGATTTGTATTCTTTTTACTGATTTTCAGGCTGAGCTATTCATTCAACAGCTTATCTTTGTTTTAAATAAATGACCAGCGGTGGAAGAAACTACAGGATTACTGGACAAGATCAGGCATCACGATAAACTCGCGATCGCCCTGAATGAGAATTGCAAAATAACTTTGCCTGAGGACGTCATACGTATATTGCGCAAACCCCACCGGCTTTCCTTCTATTATTTCCAGTACCTGGAAAAGGATTCAGCAACATTTAAGACTGATTTAAAAGAATTCATCATTAATGATGGTGAACTGGCTTTCGGATTGCCCAACCAGATCTTTACCAAGTTGCCCTATGATAAAACGATGCCTCAATATGCGCTTTCTTTTGATGAGCATACACTAACACTGCTGCCCGGCACTTATCAATTTCTTGTTAATCCATTCAACACCAATGCGATTACCTTTGATCCGGCTGCGCAACAAAGAATCAAAAATCTGCTGTCAGGGCTGTTTCAACTCCTTCACGCCCCCGGAAAGCAAAGAAAAGCAGAAGTCATCCTGGCCCATCTCCATACCTTGCTGACCGAGTTCAATACCGCCTATTTTGAGCAATACCAAAACCACAAAGGTATTACCGGTTCCAGACTGGAAAAATATATCGCTTTTAAACTGGCAGTGGAAATCCAGCTGACCGAGCACCATGATGTACAAAGTATTGCAGATAGCCTGGCACTGACCTCCAATACCTTATATGCTATTGTAAAAGAATTTGGAGGAGTTTCTCCAAAAGAATGGATCACGAACCGGCTCATGCTCGAAGCACAGCGGAAATTGCAATATTCCAATATTTCAGTTAAGGAGCTGGCTTATGAACTAGGCTTTAACGATCCAGGCTATTTTTCACGTCTTTTCAAAAAAAGTATCGGTAAGAGCATTAGCAGCTATCTGGCTGAATTGAAGGATTTGTCCCACAATTAAGAGGATTTGTCCCTGTCTCCCATTTTTTCGCCGTCTACCTTTGTTCAACAACAAAAGGAACAAAAATGAAATCAGCATTAGTAACAGGCGCAAACAAAGGCATTGGCTTTGAAGTAGCAAAAATACTTGCCCAAAAAGGATTCTTAGTATATTTAGGTTGCCGAAAACTGGAAAATGGCCTGTCAGCAGTTGAAAAGCTTAAATCTTTAGGGCTTACAAACGTAGAAGCGATAGAACTGGACGTAACCGATCAGGACTCTGTCCATGCCGCATCTACAACAATTGGTGAAAAATCGGAAATTTTGGATGTCCTGGTTAATAACGCAGGCATAGCGGGAGAAATACCACAATCAGCAATCCATTCCACTATCGATCAATTTAAAACAGTTTATGAGACAAACGTCTTTGGTGTCGTACGCGTTACCCAGACTTTTATTGAATTGTTAAAAAAATCAGCAGAACCACGTATTGTGAATGTCAGTTCCGCAATGGGTTCATTAGCGCTGGCAGCCAACAAATCCTCAGCCGCTTATGACAATAAAATTGCCATATACCAGTCCAGTAAAACAGCACTTAACATGTACACCGTTCAGCTTGCTTACGAGCTTCGTGACACTGCATTCAAAGTTAATGCTGTTTGTCCGGGATGGACTAAAACTGACTTTACCAATCAGCAAGGTACCAGTACTGTTGAAGAAGCAGGGCAGCGTATTGCCAAATATGCATTAATTGGTCACAACGGGCCTACCGGGGAATATTTCAGTGAAGAATATTTTCCCGGGTCAAACTGTCCCTGGTAAAACCTAAATTTCACATCAGGGGTTATTACTCAATATAACCCCTTTAATTTTATTTTGCCTTTTTACGATAACCCGCAGGTGAAACTCCCATTAACCTTGTAAACATCCTCGAAAAATAATAAGGGTCCTGAATACCAAGCGTAACAGAAACGCTTTTCACAGACATATCTGTAAATGATAAATACTGACAGGCATGCTGTATTTTCAGATGGTTATAATATTCTATCGGAGAATACCCCGTTTTAGCTTTAAAAACAGAAGAAAAATGGGAAACAGAAAGACTCGCAAAATCGGCCAGCTCTTTTAGCGTCACATCAGTCTGGATTTTTCGCTGCATCAATCCGATAGTGAGTTCTATTACATTTTTCTGTGGTTGCTGATCCGGACTGCTGAATTTCTTCTGATAAATCAACGAAGACAAAAAGTGCGAGAAAGTCATGCTGACATAACGCAGTGCATCACTGCCGTATCCCATTTCCAAAGTATGATAAATATCATCAAACAACCTGATTCGCTGTTCATTATAAGACAGATTAGGCTGGAAATTTTCCGTATTCTTTAAAATCAGTTCCACAATATAACTTGACAATTCTCCTTTAAAATGTATCCAGTAAATTGTCCATGGTTTATTTTCACTTGCACCATATTTATGCGGAACATTTTTAGGGATGACGATAAACTCAGAAGGCCCTATTTCTATCCTTTTCTTATTAATTTCTACCCAGCCAAAACCTTCAATGCAGTAAATGATAATGTGCTGACCAATACCTGCATTACGTTCCGCATAATGAAAGCCCGCCTTAGGATAATAACCAATATCAGTAATATGTATCTGCTTAGTAATTGCATCCTTGATTAAAAAATCATTGATTACCTTTTTAGGAAGAACTATTAGTTTCTGCCCATAAAAACCTTCCCTTTTGCGGAGTTCATTTGCTTTCATAACACAAACTTATCATAATCATAAGAAAGTCCATCATGTCCGTAAGAATAACTATTTTTCTTCCATCAGATTTCAGATAGGTTTACAATAACCAAATATTATAAATCTATTTTTTGATTTTGAATTTCCGTATGAAACAATCTATTTTTCCAGATCGTGTAACAGCTTCTGTTTCCGGTTCATTCCAGTTCCTGCATCAAAATTTCAAATCCACAGCTTCTTATATTAAAACAGCAATAAGGTAAACCTATTTATTGCTCTTATCCCCTTTTAGCTTAAAAACATCAGGCAATACCAGCCTGCATTGCAACCAGAAATATCAAATAACCAAATATAACATGAAAAGAAAATTACTGATTCTTATGCTTTTTATTGGCTGTGTACTCAGTGCAGCAGCCCAGGAAAAGCATATCAAAGGAGTGGTCAGGGATGCTAAAACCCAGCAGAAGCTTCCCCTATCCACCATTACAATTAAAATGAAGGGAGCTGATCCTACTAAAATGATCACGGATGATAAAGGTAATTTTAGTCTGAACATTGTAAAAGGAGCCGTTGTAGAAGCAAGCTATATTGGGTTTATTCCAAAACAAATTACGGTAAGTGATACCACCACTGTTCTCTCCTTTTTACTGGAGGATGCGAATAATCTTTCTGAAGTGGTTGTGATTGGTTACGGAAAAGAAAAGCGTACCGATCTGACCAGTTCCGTTTCAAGTATCTCGGCGCAGGAAATCTCAGAATTACCAGTAACTAACCTGGCAAGTGCGCTGGCTTCAAGAACCCCGGGACTGGAAATCAGGGGAACGGGCTACCGGCCAGGTGCAGGTACTTCTGTCAATGTAAGAGGGATTAACTCCATTACGCAAAGCGAAGGCCCGCTCTTTATTGTTGATGGTGTTGCTTTAGTTGGCGATATCAGGAACATTAACCCCAATGACATCCAGTCTGTAGAGATTCTGAAAGATGCCGCTGCTGCAGGTATTTATGGCTCCAGAGCTGCAGCTGGTGTAATCATTGTGACCACTAAAAAGGGGAAAGCAGGTGTATCTACTGTTGATTTTGATGTTTATTATGGCATACAAAAACCTGTCACTACCTATAAAATGCTTAACGGAGAGCAATATGCCAATTTAAGACGTGTTGCTATGTTTGATGCCGATCCTGTGACTTTTCCAATAGGCACATCGGATGCCAAATTGTTTAACAAATATGAGTTGGAAAGCATTGCTAACGGCTATAAAACCTACGACTGGCAAAAAGCAATTACCCGCCAGAACGCACCTATGCAGAACTATTCCATTTCAGTATCTAACGGAACAGCAAAAAACAAAGTCTATTTTAGTGCAAACTACCTGAACCAGGATGGTATACTGATCAATACTGGTTACAAAAAATACGGCACATTCTTTAGCCTGGAATCTACCCTATCAGATAAATTGAAATTAGGTGGTTCCATGAATTTAACACATGACGAAACCAGAAATGGTACTGACAATCAATTCAGACAATCCTTAACTCAAAGTCCGTTAATGCCTATTTATGGTGAAGACGGCCAACCTCTGGTGATTACAGACAATAGTACAGGTACACTGACTATCCGTAATCCTTTAACTTCTGCACTTTACAGTGTAAATAACAGTAATACCAACCGCAGCAATGGCAACTTATACATGGAATTTACCCCTATTAAATCTTTGCTGCTGCGTTCCAGTCTTGGTGTGGACATTTATGAAGGAGAAACTGGAAAATATTATCCCCGCAATACGGGAGAAGGTTTTAGTACAAATGGTTTTGGAGAGATTTACAAATATAAATCAACGGATGTCTTATGGGAAAACACAGCTACTTATAGCTTTACGGCTAAAAATCACGAATTAAACGTGTTGGGTGGTTTTACTTTTGAGCGGCACCAGAATACTGCCACAGACATGCAGGGTACACAATTCCCTACTGACCTGTTATCTTATAAAAATATTGGCAGTGCCGGAATCAAACTCCAGGACAATTCAAATTATGACGGATGGTCTGTCAGATCGCTGCTGGCCAGGGCTATTTATAAATACAAGGGCCGTTATATAGTGAACGTTACTGCCCGTCAGGATGGATCGTCCCGTTTCGGGCAAAACAATAAGTTTGGCTTTTTCCCCTCAGCAAGTTTAGCCTGGAGAATTATCGATGAGCCATTTATCGGCTATAAATTTCATACAATATTCAGTGATCTGAAATTAAGATTAAGTTATGGTTTAATTGGCAATCAGAACCTGCCTTATGACGCTATCTATACCCGTTATAATCAATCTCAATACCCTTTTAACGGTTCATCGGCAACAAGTGGGTACCAGATTGGCGGTAATGCAGGAAACGAATCTTTAGAATGGGAACGCCAGCACCAGTTTAACATCGGTACTGACATTGCTTTATTCAATAACAAAGTGCAGTTCAGTGCTGATGTCTATAATAAGAAAATCAGCAGTTTACTACTTCCTTTTACCCTTGCACCTTCTTCTGGATTTTATAATGAACAGATCAATGTGGCAGCAATGAACACAAAAGGTATTGATCTTGCGTTGAAAGTTACCCCGGTTCAAACGAAAAACTTTACCTGGCAGGCTTCACTGAACTGGTCAAAGTATGAAAGTAAAGTGACTAAATTATTTCCGGGACGCGATTCTATCAACCTGGCTTTAAGGGTCGGGCTCCCTCCTTCAGGAACTTTTGTGAATTATGTTTATGATGGTTTATATCAGCAGGGAGATGATTTTAAATTGAATCCTAATGGTAAACCAGGAGATATCAAGATTAAAGATGTAAATGGGGACGGTAAAATTACACCACTCGACCAGGTCGTGGTTGGCTCCAGTATTCCTAAAGGATGGGGCGGTTTCTGGAATTATTTCAAATACAAAAACCTGTCTGTGACCATATTTACAACTTACCAATATGGTCATCAATTAAATAACCTGACTTATACCAACCTCACTTATTATAATGCAGCCGACGGCAATACCAGTAATGTAACTGTAGAAGGTGCAAATTACTGGACACCACAAAACACCAATACGAATATCCCCCGTCCAAATGCTTTTGGCAGTTCTTTAAAGACTTTACCCGCTGGCCCCGGTGGTCCGGGAAATTCTGAGGGCGGCTCCAGTTATTCGATACAGAATGCAAATTATATACGCATCAAGAACATTTCATTAGGCTATGATATCCCTTCCAAATTCTTACAGAAACTCAAAGTAAGGCACCTGAACATTTATGCACAGGCTATTGAGCCATTCCTGTTTACCAAATACAAAGGATTAGACCCTGATATAGCAGGTAGTTCAGGAACAAATGAGAACTATCCAAGATACCGGACTTTCTTGCTGGGTGCAAAATTAGGCTTATAACATTTAAAGACAGTCACATGAAATTTTTCAATAACAGATTAAATACAGTTTTGATTATACTGATTACCAGCACACTGGTAATGGTTATGGGGAGTTGCCGGAAAGCACTGGATTATACGCCCGAAGTTTTTCTGGGCGCAGAACAGGTTTATAAAGACCAGCCTGGCGCTATCGCTGGTATAACAGGTATATACAAACAACTACAGAGCTTAAAATCTTCGGATTATGCGCTGATCGGAATTATTGGTACTGATGAAGCCCGCTGCACCTACCAAAGTCAGGGATATGGAGCTTATTGGGCAGGGGTTACTGGTCTGGATGTTTATGACATTCAGTTCAGCAGTCAGAATAACGGGGTCACCGGCTACTGGAGAACATCTTACCAGGGGATTGCCAATGCTAATTATGCAATTCAGTACATCCCTAAGATCAAGAATTTTGCCGATGTATCTTTACAGAACCGCTTATTGGGAGAAGCTTATTTTATGCGTGCCTTGTTTTATTTTCAACTGGTACAGCTCTATGGCGATATTCCCCTGCGACTTGAAAACATGTCTTTTTCGGAAGGTGTCAAAAGATCGCCCGTGACAGATGTTTATGCCCAAATCATCTCTGATTTAAAGTTTGCGGGCTCAAACTGCTGGACCAGAAATAAAAACCCTGAACCTGGCAGGGCAAGTGTAGAAGCAGCCAAAACATTACTTGGAAAAGTATACCTGACACTGCATGATTATCAGCAAGCCAAAACAACATTTGAAGAAGTGCTTCCGGGACTGACCTTGTTGCCAGAATATGCTGATCTTTTTGATGGCAAACATGAGAACAACGCAGAGTCAATTTTCGAGATTCAGTATTCTACAGAATCGGGTAATACCCAGAGCCTGCAAAATCTGTTTGGTTCTTACGCCGGCCCGACCATACCTTTTACAACTTTTAACAACCATACCCCTGGTAACGGTGGCTCAATCGTAACCTCTACCCATTTTTATGCTGACCTTGTTTTTGATAAAGCAAAGGATAAAAGATATCCCGTTTCTATCAATTATGACCGCTATGACGGCAATGGCCAAAAGATGAGCTGGTGGATAGACCCAGGTTTACCGACGCTGAAAAAATATGATATTACCAGTGCAGATATTGATATCAGCAATTCGGGCAAAAACTTGTATTACCTGCGGGCAGCAGATGTTTTTTTAATGTATGCAGAGGTACTGAATGAGCTTTCACAGACTACACCTGCCCTAGTCCCATTAAACAAAGTACGCAGCCGTGCAGGGTTATCTGAACTGCAAACAGCATTGGGTCATATCCCCTCTCAAACCGAATTACGTGCCGAATTGCTGGATGAACGCAGCCGTGAACTGGGTGGTGAAGGCTGGCGCTGGTTTGATTTGAAAAGAACAGGGACATTAGTCCAGAAAGTAATGGCTTATAACAATCCAAAGGCTTATTATATGGCTTTAAACAATACTACAACAGATCCTCATCCTGCGCAAAATGTATCTGACAAGAACAATCTATACCCAATCCCATTGGCAGAATTACAAAACAACCAGGCCTTAAACCTGAATAGTCAGAATCCCGGATATTAAAAAAAAAAGCAAATGAACAGCAAGATCTATTTATTTTCCCTATTGCTTTTATCCTTGTCTTTTCAAGGTTATACCCAGCAGCTCAGCAGAACAAATGACAGCCTGGTGGTACATAACCAAACTGCTAAGGTAACAGCCAATTTTAAAACCGGAAGCGTATCTTATTATTTTGACGGTGGTGTTGTTTTAAGCAATACCACCGCCGAAATCAATGAGATCCAGACAGGGTTACTTTCTACAGGCTCCTGCAAATTACATCAGGCAACTACCGAAACTTTCACAGACCGTATAGGAAAGGGTATAAAACTTATCCTGACGCACAGTGGCAATGACCAGGGGATTACTTTAATCCAGCAAATCACCCTGTACCAGGATCAGCCTTATCTATTTACGGACTTAAAAGCAGTAGCTACCAGACAGGAACAGGTTTTAGAAACCAGGGATATCAGCCCGCTGGTGGTTACCCCTACTCAAAAGGGCCGCTTATTTCAACCCGGAAAACAGCCGCGTCTGCTTGATGTCCCTTTTGATAATGACAACTGGGTAAATATACTGGAACGCCAATGGGGAAACACAGACCATACTGTATTTAATGGAATCAGTTACGAGTATGCAGCCGTTTACGACAACCAGACTTTGGCTGGACTGGTTATGGGAAGTTTAACACACGACTTCTGGAAAACAGGCATCGTTTACCGCGCAGCAAAACAGACTGGCCTGACAGATTCGTTAAAGATTTATGGCGGAGCAGCAACTGAAGATAATTCTTCTTTGAAACCCGCCTATGGAGGACTTGATGGTACACATGACCATACCAGTCATGGTACAATGACCGGGAAAATGGTGAGTTCGCCGGTGATTTATCTCTGCGGCTTAAAAGATGTGAGAAAAGCCTTTCTGGCTTATGGGGAAGCTAATGTGAGTCGGAATGGCAAACTGGAATGGAAAGGCAGCGCACCTGTTTACTGGAATAGCTTTGGCGTAGAAGGTGTTTTAGGCAATTCGGGGGTAATGATGCCTAAAGATCTTGGCAAGATCACTGACTTTTTGCAAACGCTGTCTAATTTCAATGCGTATTCAAAACCTGTATTGAGTATTGATTCATATGACCAGTCTATTTATACGACTGATCTGCTCAGTTCATTCGGGAAATATGCGAAAAAGAAAAATCAGCAGATGGGTTTCTATTTTATCCCCTTTGCGATGTGGAACTGGAAAAACTCATTCGACAATAAAATTCCAGGCTCTGAATACACTTTAAGAGATGTGGTACTGCGGGATAAAAACGGAGAGCCCATTGCCTATAAGGATGGAGAATGGGGTGCTTATGCAATGGACCCAACCCATCCGGCCATCCGGTTGTTTATTATCAATCAATTGGAAAAAGCTAAAGCTATTGGTGCCAGGTTTCTGAAAATAGACTTTCTGACTGCAGGTGCATTAGAATCTACCAAAAGATATGATCCTAAAGTACGTACAGGCATGCAGGCCTATAACCAGGGAATGAAAATGCTTAAATCACTGACAGATTCTATCCTTGGGCCCGACATTTTTATTACACAGGCAATTTCTCCGGTGTTTCCGCATCAGTATGCACATACCCGGTTTATTTCTACCGATGTCTATTCTCATCTGCGTGACGATCAGAAAGGTTTTCCGCATTACGGAAGTACACAGGCCTCTATGGCTGCCGGCTCACATTTATGGTGGGTACAAGGTACGCTCTGGCCTTATACGAACCTGGATGTAAGTATAATGAAGAACTTTCAGAAAAACCCTGATCTGACCGAAAAGGAAGTTAAAGTACGGCTTTATGCAATGATGACGATGGGAAGTATTTTAGGTGACGGATCTGATTTCAGAAATAAACTGGCTGCTGAAAGGGCAAAGATTTATCTGGATAATAAGGACTTAAATTTATTTTTTAGCGCCCCCAGGGCATTTACGCCAATGAATTTTGCTGATGGAGAGAGTTTTGACCAGCAATTGTCTTTTTATCTGAAAGCAGCCACTCCATTAATTTCGATGTTCAATTTTGACCTCCAAAAGATCTATAACAGGAAATGGTTACGTGCAGAGATCGGCCTTTTGGATAAAGAATATCTTCTAAAGGACTTTATGACGGATGCAGTACTGGGTAAAATAGAAAAAGGACAGGATTCATTTGTCCTGACTGCAAAGACAGGTGATGCCTTATTGATCAAACTGGTTCCGGTAAATTGAGATAACAGATGCACTATAAACAAGTAGAGAACAATCCCAAAGTTTCTTACCAGCACTGGGCAACTTACCAGGGACAGAAAATTTTCCGTTTCAGAATACAGAATAATAAGGGCTCATTTGTCGAGCTGATCAATTACGGGGCTACTTTAGCGGCAATCGTAGTACCGGATCGTTTGGGGAACCCTGGAAATGTAATTTTAGGCTTTGACAGTTTTGAAGGTTATTTACAAGACCACTGTTATATCGGTTCTACTGTTGGCCGCTTTGCTAACCGGATTTCTGATGCCAGTTTTAAACTTAACGATGAAACATTTAAACTAGAGAAAAATGATGGGGCAAACACCAATCATGGCGGCTTTAGTGGATTCAACACTCAAATCTTTGATTTTAATATACTGGACGATGAAATTCACTTCATGCTAAACAGTAAGGATGGTGAGGGCGGCTATCCGGGGAATTTAAATTTTATAGTCAGTTATAGTTTCAGTAACGAAGATGAGCTGCGCATTCAATATTCAGCACAAACAGACCGGAAAACGGTAGTTAATTTCACTAATCATGCCTATTTTAACCTGAGTAGTGAATCTTCCGGAATAATGGCGCACGAGTTACAAATTGAGTCAGCGCATGTTTTAGAAGCTGATGCAGCTTACCTCCCTACTGGAAAGATCATTCCGGCAGGCACACTCACTTTTAAAGGGCAGAAGATTGAAACCTGTTTAGCAGGGGCTGATCTTAAAGGATTGAATACTTTTTATATTTTCAATCCGCTTAATTCCTGCAGAAAAGCAGCGGTTTTATCACATCCTGCTACCGGACGTAGCTTAACAATCAGGACTTCTTACCCCGGGTTAATGTTATATACAGGAGATTATTTAACCAGCACTTTACCAGGATACCATGGAGTTCCTTACCAACCTTTTGACGGCTTATGTATTGAATGCCAGGATTATCCGGACAGCCCAAACCATGCAAATTTCCCATCAGCTGTACTGGAACCGGGCATGCACTATCAACAGTATATCCATTTGAAATTCAGTACTGGCAACAGCTGTCCAGAATCATAATATTGTCCATCTATTAAAGATAATCTGCTATTTTTTATCCGGCTAAAACAAAGATATTTATAAAACCAAATACGAATCATTTATGCGCGAAGAAACCATTACATTTAATAGCCGTTACATTATTGGCATTTCCTTTATCTCTGCTCTTGGCGGATATTTATTTGGATTTGACTTTGCTGTTATCTCAGGCGCCCTGCCCTTTTTACGAACCGAATTTATGCTGAACTCCTGGTGGGAAGGTTTTTTAACTGGCTCTCTCGCTCTTGGCTGTATTGTGGGCTGTTTAATTGCAGGCAAAATGGCTGATAAATACGGCAGAAGACCAGGTTTAATGCTTGCAGCACTCATATTCGCAATCTCCTCAGTTGGAATTGCGTTGTCAACTGGTTTAACATTTTTTGTAATCATGCGTTTCGGAGCGGGAATAGGTGTTGGTATGGCCTCCATGTTATGTCCTATGTATATTGCCGAAGTTTCCCCGGCAAAAGTACGTGGCAGAAATGTGGCTATTAATCAATTAACTGTGGTTATCGGTATACTCGTAACCAATATGGTTAATTATTTCCTGGCAGATATTGGACCGGATGCCTGGCGCTGGATGTTTGGTCTGGGAACTATCCCTTCAGTCATTTTTCTGATTGGGGTAATCTGGCTGCCTGAAAGCCCAAGATGGCTGCTTAAAGATGGTCAGCAGGAAAAAGCAATACAGGTCCTGAATAAAATCGGCTCTGCTTCATTTGTACAAACCACTTTAACAGCGATCAACAAATCGCTGGACGGCTCTCCGAAAAAACAATCTTATAAAAATGTATTTGAAAAAAGTGTACGTCCGGCAGTTATGGTTGGAATTACCCTGGCCATTTTTCAACAATTCTGTGGAATAAATGTTGTATTCAACTATACCTCAACCATTTTCGAATCAGTTGGTGCTAATTTAGACCGCCAGCTTTTTGAAACGATTGCAATTGGCATGGTCAACCTGGTATTTACACTGCTGGCTATGTGGCAGGTAGATAAATTGGGGCGCAGACCCTTAATGCTTTTTGGCTCCCTGGGTCTGTCTGTGGTTTATATCATCCTGGCTTTCCTGCTTCAGCATCAATATCCGGCAGGTATGGTCTCTATTTTTGTTTTAATAGCGATCAGTTTATATGCGATTTCGCTGGCACCTGTCACCTGGGTATTGATTTCTGAGATCTTTCCTAATAAAATACGCGGAGTGGCTTCATCAGTAGCTATTGTATCGCTTTGGGGCGCTTATTTTATCCTCGTATTTACCTTTCCTATACTAGCCGAAAAACTGGGTACTTATGGCCCATTTTATTTATATGCTGCTATCTGTTTTGCAGGATTTCTATTCATCAGAAAAAAGGTAAAAGAAACTAAAGGGCAGACGCTCGAAGAACTGGAAGATAATCTAATCAGGCACTAACCCGATAAAGATCAATTCATCAGGTTAAAAAACATTTCCAGAGGCAATATCAGGCAATAAAAACAGGACAACTGTCTTTTTGATTGCCTTACTATGGGATAATTTATATCAAATAAAAAATAATCGAATGGAACAATTGTATGTAAACGTTTGGGAAGAACAGGTGATCATACCTACTTATGGGATTGGAAAACCAGAGAAAAACCCTATGTTTTTTGAGAAACGGATTTACCAGGGAAGCAGCGGTGTTGTTTATCCGAATGCGGTTGTAGAGAAAATCTATGACGAAAAGGTAGACAAAGAATATACAGGCTTGTTTTTAGAAAACAGGTACCTGAAAATTATGATTTTGCCAGAGCTTGGCGGAAGGATACAGATGGCCTTTGATAAAATCAAACAAAGACATTTTATTTATTATAACCAGGTCATTAAACCTGCACTGGTCGGATTAACCGGCCCCTGGATTTCAGGAGGTATAGAGTTTAACTGGCCGCAGCATCACCGTCCAAGTACATTTGATGCCATAGACTATAAAATTGAAGAAAATACGGATGGCAGTAAAACGGTCTGGGTAAATGAACTGGAGCAGATGTTTCATACCAAAGGGATGGCTGGTTTTACTTTATATCCGGATAAAGCCTATATAGAAATCAAAGCAAAATTATTGAACCGCTCGGCATTGCCTCAGACCTTTCTCTGGTGGGCAAACCCTGCTGTTAAAGTAAATGACTATTATCAGTCTGTTTTCCCGCCCGATGTAAACGCTGTTTTTGATCATGGAAAAAGAGATGTATCGGCCTTCCCTATTGCTACCGGAACTTATTACAAAGTAGATTACGCACCTGGTACTGATATTTCTATGTACAAAAATATACCAGTTCCAACTTCGTATATGGCCATCAATTCTGCTTATGATTTTGTTGGAGGTTATGAACATGATACTGCTGCAGGCTTACTCCATGTGGCCAATCATCATGTTTCGCCCGGTAAAAAACAATGGACCTGGGGACATAGTGATTTTGGGCAGGCATGGGATAGAAATCTAACGGATGAGGACGGACCATATATTGAACTCATGACCGGAATGTTTACAGACAATCAGCCTGATTTTAGCTGGTTAATGCCTAATGAACAAAAAGAGTTTACACAGTACTTCATGCCATACAGGGAGCTGGGGGTGGTTAAAAATGCAAATAAAGATATCCTGCTGGCTATTGATAAACATGGGGACAAAGCAGACTTAAAAATATATGTCACCTCAGTACAGGAAAACATCAATATTACGCTTTCTTATCAGGATGAAAACTTATTTCATGCGCAGCAGACCATCATTCCTGAGGAAGTTTTCCAGCAGCAGATCAAAGTTAAGGAATCAATGGATGCAGATAGGTTATTACTAATTATCACCTCTGCACAAGGGAAAGAATTACTTCGGTATGAGCCGGCAAAAAACAGGAAAAATGAAATACCTGAGCCGGCAAAACCAGCACTTGAACCTGCTGAAATAGAAAGTAACGAACAGTTGTTTTTAACTGGTCAGCATTTAGAACAGTACCGCCATGCCACCTACAGCCCTGTTCCTTATTATGAAAAGGCGATTGAGAAAGACCCTAAAGATATCAGAAGCAATAATGCACTGGGTCTATGGTATTTAAGGAGAGGGATGTTTACTAAAAGTGAAGCTTATTTCAGAACTGCAATCGCCACCATTACACAGAGAAATCCTAATCCTTATGACAGTGAACCCTATTACAATCTTGCACTTTGCTTAAGCTATCAGGATCAGCAGGAAGAGGCTTACCAGCATTTCTATAAAGCTACCTGGAGTAAGACATGGAAAGATACCGGCTTTTTTGCTGTAGCACAGATAGATATGTCAAGAGGTGATCTGGAACTTGTTTTAGAACATATTCAGCTGGCCTTAGACAGCAATGCAAATCATAGTAAAGCTTATGTTTTAAAAGCAGCAGCCTATCGTCAGCAGGGGAATTTCGAAAAGGCTTTCTTTGTCTGCGAACAGGCCCTGGAAAGAGATCCTTTTAACCTGGGTGCCTGGTACGAAAAAGTATTAACGCATCAGCAGTTTCAACAAAATGACCAGGCAAAAACAGCCTTAGCAGAACTCTTCAAACTTTCAAGAGGGGCAGCACAAAATTTCATTGCCTATGCGATAGATTATGCAGCTGCCGGATTATATACAGAAGCAGCGAATTTTTTAAGTCATGCTATTCACGAAACAGGTACCAGCCCGCTGGTTTATTATTATCTTGGCTGGTTTGCGAACGAACTTCAGCAGCAGCAGGAAGCTAAACAATGGTTTTTGAAGGCAGCAGCAGCAGATTCTTATCTTTGTTTCCCAAACAGGTTAGAAGATATCAGGGTATTGTTACTGGCTATAGAACTGAATCCTGCCGATCCTAAAGCACCTTATTACCTGGGTAATCTCTTTTATGATAAAAGACAATATATGCAGGCCATATCCTACTGGGAACAGTCTGTTAAATTGGATGACACCTTCCCTACTGTGCTGCGAAATCTTGGAATTGCCTATTTCAATAAGCTGAATAAAGCGCACAAAGCCTTACAGTTTTTTGAAAAAGCATTTTCGCTTGACCCATCTGATGCACGTATACTGATGGAACTTGATCAGCTGAACAAAAGGTTAAATGATTCTGCCGGACAACGTCTTCAATTTTTAGCCCGGCACGGTGATGTTGCAGATCTAAGGGATGATCTCTATCTGGAGCGCATTACTTTACTGAATCTGACTGGTCAGTATCAGCAAGCCCTGGATCAGATCCTTAGCAGACAGTTTCATCCCTGGGAAGGTGGTGAAGGAAAAGTATCAGGCCAGTATATTTACAGCCTGGTACAACTGGCCAAAGAATTGATTACTGATGCGCAATATGAAAAGGCCATTGAATTGCTGGAGCAGGTACAGTATTATCCGCATAACCTTGGCGAAGGGAAATTATTCGGTGCACAGGAAAATGATATCTTTTACTGGCTGGGATGTGCTTTTGAAGGATTGAAACAGGAAGAAAATGCGGCGGTATATTTCCGCAAAGCAACTGTAGGCCTGGACCAGCCGTCAGCAGCGATGTTTTATAATGATCAGCAACCTGATCAGATCTTTTACCAGGGATTGGCCTGGAAAAAACTTGGTGACCATAACAAAGCCACTGATATATTCAATAAACTGGTTGTCTATGGAAACAAGCACCTGAATGACCGGGTTAAGATTGATTACTTTGCTGTTTCACTACCCGATCTGCTAATCTTTGAGGCCGATTTAGCGCTTAGAAACCGGACACATTGTTATTTTATCAAAGGTTTAGGTCATTTAGGATTAGAAGAAACAGCAGAAGCCAAAACAGCATTAGCAAAGGTACTGGAACTGGATGCATCACATCAGGGTGCAAAAACACAACTGGACCTGCTAAAAGAAGCCAATGCTTTTTAAGCAGTAACCGCTTTAGTCAAATTAACCGCTTTGTAAATTTAAATGACAAAAATGCAGCTTAATCAACTATGTCTGGGCCTGTTGTTACTTACGGGTACACAACTCAAAGCACAGCAAATAAATATTCCGATAGAGACCTTTAACAATGCGCTGGTGTTACAAACTGACTCCAGCAGACATCTGAATACAATTTACTTTGGAAAGAAATTGCTTCAGCAGAAGGAATATGACCGGATACCAGGTTTGTATAAACAAAGTCCTGATTATACAGGCGAACTGGCTTCTGTTTACACGACATCGGGTTCAAGAAACCTGCTGGAACCTGCAATTACCGTAACCCATGCGGATGGTAATAACTCACTGGATCTGCGTTATGTAAGTCATGAGCAAACAAGAATAAGCGCTGATGTCACGCTGTTACGCATTTTACTTAAAGATCCGGCTTATAATTTTCAGGTGACTTTATTTTATAAAACCTATTTCAGGGATGATGTAATAGAACAGTGGAGTGTAATTACCCATCAGGAGAAAGGTAATGTTATCCTTTCTAAATATGCTTCTGCAAATCTATATTTAAGAGCCGGCAAATACTGGCTGAACCAGTATCATGGAGACTGGGCTAAAGAAATGCAGCCCGAACAGACCAGGATTACACATGGCATTAAAACATTAGACAGTAAACTCGGGACACGTACTAATTTATTCCAGCCTTCTGTTTTTATGGTTTCTTTAGACAAGCCAGCGACCGAAAATGAGGGAACTGTACTGTTTGGCTCTTTAGCCTATAGCGGAAATTTCAGAACTGATTTTGAACTGGATAATCAGGATAACTTAAAGATTATTTCCGGTATTAATAATTACGCCTCTCCTTATACTTTAAAACCTGCAGAAGAATTTACTACGCCAGCATTCATTTATACCTTGTCTGCTCATGGTAAAGGTGAAGCCAGCAGAAAATTGCACCGCTGGGCAAGGGATTACAAATTATTGGACGGGAACGGTGAAAGGCTCACTTTACTGAATAACTGGGAATCTACTTATTTTGATTTCAATGAAAACAAACTGAAAGAACTGTTAAAGGATACTAAGAAATTAGGCGTGGACCTGTTCTTACTGGATGATGGATGGTTTGCCAATAAATATCCGCGGAATGATGACCATACAGGTTTGGGAGACTGGCAGGAGAACAAAACGAAACTTCCAAATGGTATAGCTTCTATTGTTAAGACAGCCGGGCTTAACCAGGTGAAGTTTGGGATCTGGATTGAACCGGAAATGGTAAGCCCGAAAAGCGAATTGTATGAAAAACATCCGGATTGGGTTGTGAAACAAAATAAAAGGGAAGAGTATTATTTCAGGAATCAACTGGTACTTGATCTGAGTAATCCTAAGGTACAGGATTTTGTTTATGGGGTAGTGGATGATCTTTTCACCAAAAACCCGGAACTTGCTTATATCAAATGGGATTGTAACGCGGTCATTTACAATGCTTATTCTGCTACATTAAAAAACCAGTCTCATTTTTATATAGCGTATATGCGTGGTTTAAATAAAGTATTGGAAAGAATCCGGGTTAAATATCCAAAGGTTCCGATGATGCTGTGTTCTGGCGGAGGCGGAAGAGTAGATTATAATGCCCTTCAATATTTTACAGAATACTGGCCAAGTGATAATACCGATCCGCTGGAACGTATTTTTATGCAATGGGAATATTCTTATTTCTACCCATCTATCAGCAGTGCCAATCATGTGACAGACTGGGGCAAACAGCCGCTTAAGTTCCGTACTGATGTAGCTATGATGGGGAAGCTGGGTTTTGACATTGTAATTAGCCATTTAAGTGCGAATGATCTTGAGTTTGGTAAAACGGCTATTGTGAATTACAATGCGGTTAAAGATGTGATCTGGCATGGAGATCAGTACAGACTGGCAGATCCGCGTGAAGGCAATACGGCTTCAGTACTTTATATGGATACACAGAAAACATCAGGGGTTATCTTTAATTACCTGGTGAATAACAGGTATGATGAGGGCAGCAAACTTCCCATTCTTTTAAATGGTTTGGATGCGGCTAAAAAATATACGATTAAAGAGATTAATCTGTATCCGGGTGTGCGTTCCCCAATTGATGCCAATCAGGTTTATACGGGTGATTTTCTGATGAAAGTTGGTTTTAATCCTGAGCTGAGAAGCAGTAGAACCAGTGTGGTTTTAAAGATTGATGCGGTAAACTAAAACAGGTTGCAAAGATCTGTTTATTAAATTTTTCAAAGATGGCTTAGCCATCTTTGATTTTTTACAACGCAGGGATGTGATATTTCCCGGTTGGATTTTAAATTATTTCTGCCGCTGGTTCCTGCTCTGGTTTAAGCGAAGATTTCATAAAAGATAGTTGTTCATTCAATAATGTATTATTGTTTGCCAGGAGTTGATTAGTCATTTCCTGATTTTTAACAATTATATCAATTTTCCAGTACCATAACATTACCTGTCTTAAGACCAGAAATAATAAAACACAGAACCCTATTACGATTATCACAGTGATTAAATTTTCCATTATTAAGTTTTATATAGTTTAATTAATACTTGATAACAAAAATATACATATCCGCTATATTTCACTTACGGGAAACCGTAAGCAGATATTTTAACCTTCATTCACCAAACAATCACATATCAGAAATAACAAATACGCGCTCAAGCTATATTTACGCCAATTTTAATATAAACAAACATTAAGTTAATATAAAAAATAATATTTAAATTTTATATTAGCTAAAACTATAATAAAAAATCATTTACATCATTAAAAGAGATCTAACATATAGAAAAACAGAATAACTAAGATTAACTAATAACCTACCTTAAAACACTCTTAAAAAATGAAAATTTCAACCAAATCATTAATTATTGCCCTTTTTGCACTCTCTTCCTGTCACAAGGACGCTCTCAATCCAGGCACAAATTCTAATTCAGAACCCGAACTCTTCAAAGACGTGCAGGTAATATCTGAGCGTTCCGGCACTGGCAAAATTATCCTGAGTTCTAAAGAATTAAATCCCGGCAAATCAGCATTAACTATCCCCCTTGCACTTCCAGAACCTTTACAGCCAGAATATTACCTGGGCAGATCTTATCGTGGTGACGGCAGCATTATCGTAACCCCCGAAAATGTAAGTTTCAAAGTCATAGATATTGAACGGTTGTTACAGGAACATCCGGATTATTATACCCCATTGAACGTCGATATCGTTACGGCAACAAGTTCATCCTTTGCTTCATTTGATCGCTATGAGCAAAAAAACAATTCCAATAAGACTATATCAGGTGGTTTCAGTGTTAATCTGGGGCTTTTTAGTTTTGGGGCAAAAAACAAATGGACAACTATATTCTCATCATCAGTAGTGAATGAAAGCAATAAAGTTTTTGGAGAATTGAATGTTGAAGTAAAAGGCTCATCTTATTCCCTATTATCTTCAGAAAATGTACGCAGAAATATCCTGGAGAATTATCTGAGCCCAACTTTCTTTAGCGAAGTTAATAATAGCTCAAGAGGTGAATTCCTACGTAATTACGGAGCGTTTGTACTGGCAAGATATTATACAGGCGGGAAAGCAACTGCAATGTATATTGGAACGGATAATAGAACGACAACAAGCGAAAGCAAAGAAAAAGCAATGGATGGATCTATCAACGCCTCTTTTGGATTTAAAATTAAAAAGGATGGTGATGGAAAGATTGGAGGTGACTTTGGCTTTGCAAATGGAAGTGGAGAATCCTCGGCTGAGGCACATAATATTACGCAATTGAATTTATCAATCCAGACAATCGGTGGAAATAAAGGATTAGGAGCATTTACAGTCCCTAAAAAAATTGAAGATATTAATATCAATTTGGGAGAATGGGTGAGCTCCCTAAATGACCGCTCCAAGTATAATCTGATTGGAATAAATGAAGGTGGCCTGAATCCTATCAGTGACTTTGTACTGGAAGAAAATTTCAAGAAATCAATTCAGCAATACCTAAAGAACCCTGAAACTATACTGAGCCGAAAAGAATTAGTAAAGCCTGTGATATGGATCAGACCTACCTATCCTCCGGGAGATCGCGGAGGAGTGAATACGGTGTTCTCCATGTTTTTATTTACCCGGTTTGGTGAATTTATCAATATTACGCCAACCGACATGCTGCAACCCAGAAAAGATTTCCCAGCTGAGCTTCATAAAGCATATGTGGCACGGAAAAAACCCTTTTTTGATGTAACTTATCTAGCTGGCGGGGACTATTTTGTTCCTGAAACCAGTAGTGTACCGGTGGTTTCTCTCGCTGGAATAGACGAGAATACGATGCGTAAATTTTATCATGACAAGACAAAAACAACTTATCTTTTATATTCGGGAGGTGGAAAGAAATATGCACTTTCTATCCATGATGATTATGTACTGGATACCTATGGCATGCGCAACTGGGTTAACAGTATGCCTGCAACAAGCATTTCATTTGCAGAACTTCTGAATTATACCATAGTAGGTTTATAAGCCAATCCAGGTTGGTGAAACCAGGGTTAAGGTATCATTACTTAACCCTGGCTTTTATATATCTTCAACTGATCAATTCATAAATTTAACGCTTTTGTTTTCCTACCAGCGCATTCCCCACTGGTGCAGATCATCGATAACTTTAAGCAGTTCTTCCCCTTTTTTTGTAGTGGTATAAACTATCTGCTGAGGTACAGTACCTTCAACTGCTGCTTTATCTACTAATCCATCTATCACCAGCTCAGACAATCTTTTACCCAGTATCTGATCAGAAAGAGACGGAAAAGCTTCTTTTAACAGGCTGAATTGACGTATTCCATGTTTTATACTGTGCAAAACCTGCATCTTCCATCTTGGACTAATGTTTCTTAATATTTCATTTACCTCACAGGAGCCATAAAGGACGCCAATATTACATGCGTTTGTAGTGCCATTTTTCAATTTACTTGCCATAATTATAGTATCAGATCAGCTCACTTTGGGGTGAGTTATTGTGATTTTTATCCGCATCAGCTACGTTTGCACAAAAATAATCAATATGAAAACAAGTATAATTAGATCAATCTCATTTTATCTTATCGTATTACTTCTGATAAGTAATACCTTCAATTCTAATGCGCAAAATAAGTCCGGGCAACCTGTTTTTGTACTGGTTCATGGTGCCTGGCATGGTGGCTGGTGCTGGCAGAAAGTAAGTAAAAAACTTCGTGCTGAAGGTGGCCTTGTTTATACACCTACCCTGAGCGGACTGGGAGAAAATAAAAACATGCTGAATAACCAGATCGATCTGAATACCCATATCGAAGATATTGTAAACCTGATTGTAAAGAACAACCTTCATCATGTCATCCTGGTTGGGCATAGCTATGGTGGAGTGGTGATTGCCGGAGTAGCAGACAGAATTCCGGAGCGATTAGAGAAACTGGTATATCTTGATGCCGTACTGACAGAGAACGGAGAAAGTACATTTTCTGTTAACCCCAAACAAAGTCAGGATGACTTTACAAAAAAAGCTATGGATTTTGATAAAGGATTGAGCATCCCTCCCCCTTCAAGCACATGGTTTGGCTTAAAAGACAGTATTACAGTGAAATTGACAGATGATAGTTTAACAAGTCAACCCTATAAAACATTTACTCAGCCATTAGTCTTAAAACATCCTTATGGCAATCACCTGCCTCTCATATATATTGCCTGTACAGATCCGGAGCTACCAGTTCTTAAACAGTTTGCAAGGAGAACCAAAAAGAACAAAATGTGGAAATATTATGAACTTAAAACTGGCCATGATGCAATGATCAGCATGCCAAATGAACTTACAGCACTGTTATCATCGTTCAAATAATTTCCGCAAGCATTAACCAGCATCTGCTTACTAATGGCAGGAATATTACGCTGCAAAGAACTAAAACGGTTACAATTACGGCTAATAGCATAAATAATCAATACTTTCCATTTACCACCAACCTTATTTAAAAAGTGCGTAACACCACATTACAGTTTAAGGCTTAATATTAATTAACTTTTCACAAGAAGCTTAGATGAAAAGAACAGTTCTTTTCATCTAACCATGATCGTCCAGTAAAGATGAAGGAGATTGACCAAACTCTTTTATAAATGAGGCAGAAAAATGGGAGAAATTGTTAAAACCAACTTCCAGATAAATTTCTGAAGGCTTAGCATGCTTAAGAGATATTAAATCATATGCTTCTTTTAATCTTTGTTTCATTACCCATCGACTAGGAGTTTCATTAAACAGACTCTTAAAATCTCTTTTAAAAGTGGTTAAGCTTCGGCCCGTATAGTTTGCAAATTCATTCAGCGAAAGATTTGATTTAAAATATTTGAGCATAAAACTTTCCAGATCAATTTTCCAGGGATCTTCAAAATCAAACAGCATGTCACCAAATTCAGGCCTGACCTTCAGTAATGCTAAAACAGCCTCATTAAGTTTATTGATCATCAACTTTTCAGTTGGGTGCGTATTACTATCGAAATACTGCTCCAAAGACAGAAATAAACCATTAAGGAATGGGTGTTTAGGCAGAATCTCATGTGTCAGATTTCTATTCTTTTCTATATGACCGGCTAATGAAATTCTATTTTGTGCGACAAAAGATTTTAAAAATGCAGGTCTTAGTTCTAGAAAAATCCCTTTAAAAAGACCATCTTTTTTAGCTAGTCGTTTAGTTACTCTGGGTAAGTGGTTTCTGCGCAGTAGAAATGCATCCCCCTTTTTAAAGATAATCCGTTTATCTTTTATATCCATCACCAGTTCCCCATCAATAAGATAAACTAAAGTATGATTTGGAATTTTTTCTTCACATATATTGCTATTCCGGATGATACATCCATAAAAAACATCCATAAAATTATAGACCAGAATATCAATCTTCGATTCCATAGGTTAAGCTCTATTTGACTTTAACATTTTTCTCATATTCCTGGTCTATTAAACCAGAATTACCTTCTTGAAAAGTTGGCTCCATTTTTAACCTTGTCATTACCCAGCCATTTCCTTTTCTACGAAAACTATGTTCGTATCTGATATAGATTGACCATTTTTCTCCAGTTTCTTTTTGTTCATGTAAAGCCCTGCCATAACAAACTGAGTTAGCAATATCCCCTTTTACATTCACAATAAAGTTGAAAAACATATGTTGATCTTTAATATTTTTATAGGCAACCTTTGCCCAGTTAACAAGATCTGTAGCCTTCATTACCTGCGGAGGCTTTACTTCTCCAAAATCTACAGTGATTTCATCATCCCATAACTTTAATTGTTCATCAAACATTCCGAAATCACTATACATTCCTGTCAATGTGATTACACGCTCTATCATCATGATATCGGCGACATCTTCATTTCTCACAATATTACCGTTGACTAACTCAATATTTCTATTTTCCATTTTGTCTTGTCCTTTAACGTTTAAACTGGTTATTAATACTGTTAAACTAATATAAAATATTCTTTTCATTTTTTTTTTAAGTGAACAGGTCCTCCTCAGAACTATAAGTTTAGAAAGTAAATGTTTCACATAACAAAATTACTGCGGTTTACCGCTTTTTGTTTTTCTAAAAAGTCTTATTTTATTGTTCTGAAAAGGCCACTTCAGATTCAAATCTGATTCACTCAGCAGAAAACATTCATCACAAGCTGATTCAAAAGATTGAGCGTTAAACCAGATCATGTAAATCTGTTTAAGGTCTTCAAATTCATTAGATTGCAGTGAAATGTATAAGAGAAGCGAAGAAATAATCAAATATATATTTTCAATAAGCCGGAATTTTGAGCTATGAAAATTATAACCACAATCCGCGCTTCTTCCATACCTGGTAAAGAAGCTGCCAGACTTTTTCAGTTCCAGAAATGGGACCAGATCGCCAGCATGTGTAATTCTGCAAAGCGAGATAGACTAATTCATCTGGAAAGCATTTTTCAGAAAACAATCAGAACAAATGAAAGGGAGCTTTTACGATGAAAGTTCTTGTATTTGGAGCAAATGGAAAAACAGGCAGGTTAGTTGTAGACCGTGCTATTGCCAGTGGACATGAAGTAACAGTACTGGTCCGGCATGCCAGTTTATCCTTTCCTGCCAGCGTCAGGGTGATAGTCGGTGACGCATTGAAAATCATGGATGTACGCCGTGCTATGAATTGCCAGGAAGCCGTGATAGAATGTATCGGCGGAAATGCCCCCTGGATGGCACAAACCCTTGAGCGTAATATTATGCACAACATTGTGACTTTGATGGAAGAGTCAGGAGCCCGGCTCCTGCTGGTCGTATCTGCGATGGGTGTAGCAGAGAGTAAAAGTCATTCATCATGGTGGTACAGACTACTGGTATTACCAACTTTTCTCCGCGGGGTTATAGCAGACAAGACGGCCATGGAGACAATTGTCCGGCAGAGTCAAATGGACTGGGTGATTGCAAGGCCGCCGATCCTAACAGATGGAACCGCGACAGCAAAAGTTCGTGTACTAGGAAAAACGCAAACCGGACATGTGATTACAAGGGCTGATCTGGCGGTGTGGCTGGTGGAGCAATTGGAAACTAAAACCTATATAAGACAGGCGCTCACGATAGTGAACAGTTAAATGACAAATCACCATTTATAAAATCTGATTATCAATATTAAAAAGAAAGGATTTGTATCATAAGGTCTATGATACAAATCCATTTGCAGTTAAATATATACTTAATTTAAATTCCGGAATGCTTTTGGAGTTTGTCCGATCTTTGATTTGAAAAGCTTCGTAAAATGCGACGGATGCTCAAACCCTAATTCGTATGCAATCTCACTAATAGACATTTCAGAACCCCACAAAAGTGATTTTGCCTTATCTACAAGCTTCAAATGAATATGCTCCTGCGTTGTCTTACCTGTATATTTATTCAGCAAATCAGAAAGATAGTTAGCCGAAAGATTAAGTTTAGCAGCAAAGTATTTTACATCAGGAAGACCTGCTTTAATTAAAGTATCCTGAGCGAAATATTCTTTTAACGATTTCTCGAAACGCTGAACGATGTCATTGCTTATCTTTGCCCTGGTAAAAAACTGTCTATCGTAAAACCTGTTACAATAATTTAATAACAATTCTATATTACTCAGAATAAGTTGCAGCGTATGCTTATCAATATTTTGAGAATATTCTCTTTTTATATTTTCTACGCAGACTCTGATCAGCTCCTTTTCTTCATCCGAAATATGTAACGCTTCGTTTGAATCATATTGAAAGAATGAATATTCTGAAATCCTGCTTCCAAGCTCCTTTCTATTTAGAATATCAGGATGAAAAAATAGCCCCCAACCCTCTTCAAGACTCAGGTCTACATGAGGTGATATCACCTGATAAGGTGCTGTAAACATTAATGAACCTTCATCAAAGTCATAGTTAGACTTACCATATTTCAGAATACCTTTTACAGTTTTGAAAAAGATGGAATAGAAACCCAGACGGTAAAGCATACCATCTTTAGGCCTGTTATTCATATCTATTTGTGTAAGATCAATTAATGTGATGAGCGGATGCTTTGGTTTAGCATAAGCATAGAAATTATGCAGGTCGCTTATTGATTCTATATCTACATATTTGTTTGACATATCAGAATTATCTAAAAAATTAAGGCAACCAGTTTCTCTATATAACGCTAAATTAGCAATATAACTTATGGAAACCTTTGTTAATGTAAGCCACCGGATGCTGTAATCCTTTCGCCTGTAATCCACAATGCGTCATCAGAAGCTAAAAAAGCAGCCACTTTTCCTATATCAGCAGGCTGTCCCATCCTGCCCAAAGGGGTCATTCTTTCTATTTGTTTATGAAAATCACTTTTAAACCAACCTCTTGTATGCGTACCTTCCGTTTCTACAGCTCCAGGGGCCAATGCGTTAACCCTGATATTTTTAGCGGCTAATTCTTTGGCATAAGCCATGGTAAGCACCTCAATAGCCCCTTTAGTTGAAGCATAAACTGCCATTTCAGGTATTGGGTTTTTACTTTGCACGGAGGTTAAGTTTATAATGCTTCCACCAAGAGCAGAGAAATATTTCAAGGATTCCTTAGTACAAAGTATGTTTCCTAAAATATTTGTATTTATTGTTCGGTAAAAATCAATTTCCGAAAAACTTCCAAGTGAATTAGGAGGAAAAACCCCGGCATTGTTTACTAAAATATCTAAACGGCCAAAGACATTCTGGGTTTCCAAAAAAAGCCTTTCAACTTCATCTGCCTTTGAAATATCCCCTTGTAAAGCAATAGCCTCCCCTCCATGATTTTCTATTTCCTTTACTGTTTCATTTGCACCAATAGAATCCTGGTTATAATTTAGGACAACCCTAACTCCTTGCAGGGCAAATTCCTTTGCTATACCTGCACCAATACCTTTCGAGGCGCCGGTGATAAGCGCCACTTTATTTTTTAGCTTTTCCATGAAATTTTGCTTTGAATACTATTTTTAGAAATCATTAAAGCCAGCCCCACGTAAACCAGGGGTTTTCAGGGCTGGCTTTAATAAATAGTTGATTTTAATAGTTATATTATAAGTGATTAATCAATGAAATAGTCTCTCATTTGTTTTACAAATTCTTCATCACTATTTTTCATCCTCGCATCAATATAAAATTGGGCGTCATCGCCAACTACATACCGTAGTTTTTTTGTTTGATCTGTAGCTGCCTGGTAGATAGTAGCCGCTACATCTTCGGCTGTTGCTTTAGCCAAATGTGCTGTAGCTGTAGCATAACGGCTAAAGAAGGTGGCCAATATAGGGCCATAATCAGGAATTTCATTCTTTATCATTTCTATGCCATTACGGAAATTAGTAGATACGCCACCCGGTTCTATAATTTTAACTGCAATATTTAATGATGAAAGTTCGTGGGACAGGCTCTCTGAAAAACCCTCCACAGCAAATTTTGAGCTGTTATAAAGGCTTCCAAAAGGTAAAGCTGTGATCCCTCCAAATGTTGAAACATTAATAATTGTTCCCTGGCCATTTTCCCTCAGAAAAGGTAAAACAGCTTGTGTGACATTCATTAATCCAAAAACATTTACCGCATATTGGTTTTGAATCTGCTCTTTTGTAGCAGATTCAAAAACTCCCATCAAACCATAACCAGCATTATTTAATAAAGCATCAATTCTGCCAAACCGGGTAATACCTTCTTTAATGGCATGATTAATCGATTCAGAATCCTGAACATCTAATTTTGTAACCAGAATATTTTCCAGCTCATTTAAGTCTTGTTCTTTTTCAGGTGAACGCATAGTTGCAATTACATTCCATCCTTTCTGTTGAAATAATTTTGCTGTTTCTTTACCGAAACCAGATGAGGCACCAGTAATTAAGATTGTCTTAGCCATTGTCTCTCCTTTATTTGATGTATTTTCCATCTTTTTATAATTTTTTGATAGTCAAATTTGACTATACAAATGTGGGAGTAACGACAATAGCTTAATTATACTTTTTATGGAACTACTTATACTTATTACTGATTTACAATTTAATTCATATTCCTATATTCATTCGGCGTGTATCCAACACGTTTTTTGAATATATTCCTGAGCTGTTTTCCCAATTTACTGTTTAATCAGATCACCAAAATAGTTAGCCGATAAACAGAAAACCTGTTAGTGGCAAACTAACAGGTTTTCTGTTTATTCTCATTTATCTATAAATCCAGTGTATAATAAATCACATCTTCTGTAGTCCCATCCTGCCAGTTACACGTTTCGCGGCGGCTGTAGCGAAAACCGAAACGCTGGTTCGCAGCTTTCGAGGCGATATTGCTTTCCCTATGGCTGACACTTAACCGTGTTAACTGAAGCTCAGCAGCCCTGGCCATCCTGACCTGATAAAGAAGAGCAGATAGCCCCTTGCCCCGATACGGTTCCCGTATATAAGATTGCCCCAAATAACCTTCATGCTCATTCAATAACAAAATACTGGTAAGGCCAATCAGCTCATCATTTGCAAAAAGACCAAAAACCGATCTCGGATCTTTTACCCGTTCTACCCACTCTGCATCGGTGAGATCAGTTTCTGCTGGCGTAGTACACCTAAACATAGCTGGTTCCATTTGGATTGCTTCCAAACGCATAAATTTATAAAGATTGGCTTCATCTTCCCGAAGCCTTCGGATACTGTAAATACCAGTTTTAATCCCGAGTGGCTGAACATCCATATGTTATATTAATTTTGAAATAAAATTATTAAAATTCTATATTTCAATACTTATATCAACTGATTTTTTGCATAAAAATTACGATCCGAAATTATCAACCAATGGCAATAATTCAATAAGATCATCGATTATCTGGTCTGGATTGGCTTTCTGAAGCTGTACACTTGTATGTGCACCAGTTGTAATCCCGATATTAAGTCCGCAACCTGCATTCTGTCCCTCCTGGATATCTATAGTTGAATCACCAACTTTAACTACACTACTACTGTCTGTAAGACCAAATCTTTTCATAGCAAATTCAATCATATCCGGATCAGGTCTGTTGCCCGGAACATCAGAAGCTGTTACCAGCGCATCAAAATCTATCCCTTCTTTCCAGCCAAGTTTTTCAATAATTGAATTTGCTGTAAAGCTATCGTATCCGGTATTAAGAACAACCAGAATATTCCTGTCCTTCAATGCCGAAAAAAGTGCTTTAGCATTGGATTGAGGAAATATATCTTCCCGGCTGTAAGCCGCTGTAAGCGTAATTATAAATTCATCATATATTCTTGAAATTAATGCCTCCTCACTGTTATTGGCATAGATAGCAAGTACAGAGCGGATAGCCTGCCTTTTTTCCTTACCCGCAGCCTGGGCAAGCACTTGCTCCAGACTAAAGTCAAAGCCGGAAAGGTTAATTGTATTTTTGAGGATCTTATAAACAAGATTATCTTCATTTACTGTAGTTCCCGCCATATCGAAAACTACCATTGCTATTTTGTTTTTTTTCATATCAAATCAGGTTGAAGTACAATGTTCCTTTAAGCTGATGCAATAATAATAAACATTGTTTAGCAAAACTAAACAATGTTTATATTTAAAAACAATTTGCTATATTAAGTTTATATTAAATCGTCCATTATCCACTCTTTATACCAAAGCACATAGCTGTATTTGTTAAAAAAACTATTCAACATATGCAATATTTGTAATTACTGAGATACTATTATATCTCAAATGATCATATTTAATCTATTAAAAAACAGTACTAAGTCAATTCATCAGGAAGCTGATTAAACATATCCAGTAAATATTGAAGGCTGTTTTCAGCATGTAACGCTTCTGTTTGCATTAAGGTGTCTTCAGTTACCCCTGCATTCCTGCTGCACATCTTCTTTTCAAAAGAAGCAACTGCTTCCTGTATTGTATTGAAATTATCCAGACACAATGCTTCATATAATTCCAGCGCATCCTGCATAGCCTGATTCACGCCTTCGCCCGCAAAAGGCGGCATTCGATGAGCTGCATCGCCAATCATAGTTAAATCCGGAAGCGTTTGCCACGATTGATTTAAAGGGAAATGATATTGTGGACGGGCTACGAAATAAGATTCATCAGTCAGAAATATTTCATTCCAATCTGCACTCCAATCCGAAAATCGATGTTTAAACCAG
The DNA here is from genome assembly GCF_014200605.1 of Pedobacter cryoconitis. GTDB lineage: Bacteria > Bacteroidota > Bacteroidia > Sphingobacteriales > Sphingobacteriaceae > Pedobacter > Pedobacter cryoconitis_B. The sequence continues at coordinate 348,761 of NZ_JACHCE010000004.1, forward strand.
CTGAATACCTCTTCTTTGTTTTCAAAGTCAATACCAGATGTTTCAACCCAGTCTTCTGTCTCTTTAGTCCCTGTATAAAAGGAAAGCGAACCTTCCCCCTTTGCACTCAGAACAATTGTCTTGTAACTGCCTAATGCAAAAACCTTTCCTCCGTTAGTTAATTTCCACAAATGCGGTGCATTGACCGCAGCGTTATAAATATTACCTTCAACAATGGTAATACCCGAATAAACTGGCTTAATATCAGTCAGATATTTTCTGATTTTTGAATTTGCCCCGTCAGCTGCAATTACCAAATCAGCAGAGGCAGTTGTTCCGTTTTCAAATAACAAACTCCAACTGTTTCCATCCTTTTTCAGCTCAGAGAATTTTGCATTCCAAACTATAGTCCCCCCTTGCAATGATGCGATCAATAGATCACGAAGCGGGCCCCGGTCTATTTCAGGACGTGCATATTCACTATTCAGATCCATTATCCCTTCTTCCTCCGATTCAGACAAATGCACTATCGCATACTGATCAGTAATAGTTAACCGATCAGCACCTGGCCGGTAGTTTTTCTCAAATTCTGCTATCAGTCCACCTTCCCGCAATGCTTTTAATCCTGATTCATAATGCAAATCAAGCGTAGCACCCTGCTGACGGACAGAGGCATCATTGTCCCTTTCATAAACCTTTACATCAACCCCCTTAAGCTGGAGTAACCGTGCCAGGGTCACCCCACCAGGACCACCACCAACAATGGCAACTTTTTTATTTTCTAAAAACATCATCTGAGCTATTTTTTTATAATTCTCTTTGATTTTTTACAGCTGATATCTTTAAAATGCGATTATCATAAAAGCTTTCTTAATATTCAGCTATATAAAACTGCAATTATTTTTAAGAATAAAATAGTCGGTCTGAGTTTTAAAATAGTCTTAAATCAATAGGATCATCTCTCCTATGGATCAGCGCAAACCCAGGCTTTTCTAAAAAGATTATAAAACAACCAGTTCTTCATCCTTGTCAATATCAATTTTCACTTTTTTTATACGCTCCCGGATCATTCCTTCATATTTGGACCTGATCTCATCTGCTGTGAGCTCCGTTGTACTTATTTTATCCAGGATCGCATTTTCCAATAGGGACATATAATAACCTGAATATATTTCGACCGTATAGGTTACTGGTCCATAGATGACTTTTCCATCTTTTACGGCCTTAATCCTTACGTTGTTGACACTATCCAGTTCCTTTAAGAAATCTTCATAACCGATTTTTTCAATTAACCCCAGCTCTCTCGCCATCATCTTTTTAACGGTGCTGACTATGATCGCATCTTTTGCACGCTTTTTTAAAACATTAGCAGGAATATCGCCACCAAAATTCATAGTCCAGAATCCGGGACCAAACCTGGTCTTATATTTAACTTCAAAATCCCTGATGACCATCAATTTTTCTTTCTCCAGCTGCTGTTCGTACTGGGCTAAACTGATCGGCTCGTCATTCACCGTAAAAGCCACTCCATCAGAAACCATCGAACAGGAAAAACAAATTATAGAGAATATAATAAACGGGGCATACCAAAACCATCCCCTATTCATTTTTATGTTATAAACCTGTTCCATTATATGCGCCACGGTTAGGTACAGTTGCAGATGAAACTATATTTCCATAGTAATCCTTACCACCATTATCCGGAATCAGCACCCCAGAGCTCAGCGCCGGAGAACCCATAGACAAGCGGTATCCACTGACAGTATTGATTCCATTAAGACCACTTCCCGGACTCACAAATAAAGGATCTGTAGTGAGCTTATTCGTATCAGCAGGCTCTGCAGAAGGATGGTTGCCATAAAAGGTATTGTGATCAAATACCCCAAGCACTCCCGGAATATTATAGCTTCCACTGCCCAGGTTGTAAATGATGTTATTTTTAAAAGAATAGGCCTGATTTAAATCACCTTTTCCCCCTCCATCATCCCAGTCATGATCGATAATGTTCGTATTCAAACCAGATTTGATATAAATTGTATTGTTATATATACTGGTCCCAGGGGTGATACCGCCTGCAATATTAAAAATGGTTCGCCGGTCATTCTGACTGATATTATACCTCACTATACTATTTACAGAATTAGAAGCATCCAGGATGAGCATAAAACCACCTGCATTGTCATGGCTATAGTTATACTGCATAATGAAATTATAAGAATCGATATCCAGATCAAAACCCTGTCCATCACCATTGCCATCCAGAGCCTGTGTATTAAAAGCTTCATTAAATTGAGTTATACAATTGCGCCCGCGTGTAGGCCAGATAGCTGCGGCTCCATTAAATTGCCCGTCTTCACGATACCTGCCACAGTTATTAGCAACATTATGGTCAATCAGGGCACCTTCACATCCAAACACAAGGATACCGTCACTGTCAATATCCTTAACTGAATTATTCTGTACTTTCACATTCGTAGAAGCGTGGCCGCTGGCTTCCCATACATTGTCCCAGACCACAATTCCTGTACGGCCTGCATCTTCAACTATATTACCTTCAATGGTTATGTTATCAAAGCGATCTGTACCCACAGTTCCTGTAGTCACTACAGCGATCCCGCCAAAAGCATGAGGGTCAAAACCTGCATACCTGAAACTACCCGAAACAGCATGGACATAATTATTGCGGATAGTGATATTACTGGTCACCCCGCCACCAGTATTCTGAATAAAAATACCCTGGCGGAATACATCGCCGCGGGTTGCACTATAATTTGAAACCTCCAGATTTTCAATAATCCAATTGGATTGATTAAACAAATAGACCGGGGCACCAATAGTTCCGCTTAGAAAAATCTTAGGTTTTGTACCGCTACCGTAAGAGCTGATCCTGATAGGACTGGCGGCACTGCCCGCCCCTTTAGGATACAGCTGTGCATTCCAGATCCCCCCTGATTTCAGTAAAATACTATTCCCGGGCTGAAAGGTTGTAGCATTTACTTTAGCTATTGTTTTCCAGGCCGTACTTTCAGAAGTACCATTGTTCGTATCATTGCCGTTATCCGAATCCACATAATATGTAGTCGTACCTTCGGCTTTGATTTGTTTTGTACCTGCCACATCCAATTGCTCAATTTTACTGCAGGATAAAAGCACAGCAAGACAATAAAATATAAGATATCTTTTCATAAAGACAATGGTTAATAAGCTAATCCATTGCCAGAAATCCTGCGCCGGACCTTTAAACTAAATTAAGCTTAATTAATTCTGTTTTACCATTCATCTTGTTCATGATCACCTGCTAAAATATTTTTTGATACACTCAAAAACCCTGTGCTGCGCTTGTCTTATTGTAAAAAACTAATCCATCAAAACTTTCCAATACCGGCAAAGGATTAAAGCTATCCGCCCCATCTCCCAAAAATCTGGTTCCTATAGTTCTCATACGGTTAGTCCTCCTGAAAACCTTTTTCATTTGACCGGGCATCAAGAATCCTAACCCGGCCCGCATTAAAAGCAAAAGCGAGCGTATAATAATTTCTTTCAGTTCTTGTTTTAAATAGTATCCCATAGGCATATTAAACTCAAAAAACACGATAGAAAAATAGGTAACCAGTTTGTAGAAGACATTTTAAAGATCGATGAAGTAGTAGAATGTTATAATATTTCGGGGGATTTTGACTTCATATTAAAGGTCTATGCCAGGGATATGAAACATTACCAGGATTTTGTTTTTAATACGCTGGGTAACAGTTACAATTTACTATAGAATAACCCGGTTTTAAAACCGGGTTATTCATAAGTTCACTTACTCATTTCAAATCATTAAATCACCAGTAAATCCATAAATTCATCTACAGGTGTACTGGCTAGCCTGCTATAATCCAACGCAGCATGCAAAACAGCTTGTTGTTGTTTTTCAGGAAATTTCCTCGCCAGATTGATCTTGAATTTCTTCACCAGTTCAGGAATACCTTCTTCTCTTCTGCGCTGATGTCCGATAGGATATTCAACTACAACTTCTTCTAAAACAGTTCCGTCATTTAACTCAACGGTCATTGCATTGGCAATCGAACGTTTTGCAGGGTCATGGTAATCTTTAGTAAACTGTATATCTTCGACACATTCCATCTTATCGCGTAAGACATCAATTCTGGTATCAGCAGCAATATTATCTTCATAATCAGCAGCAGTTAGCCTGCCATAAATCAAGGGTACTGCAACCATATACTGTATACAATGATCCCTGTCTGCAGGATTATTCAACGGCCCTTTTTTATCAATGATACGAATAGCCGCTTCATGTGTACGAATCGTAATCTTTTTGATATCATCTGTTGTTTTGCCCGAAGCTGTTAATTTCCCTTGTAATGTCATTGCTGCTTCCACTGCAGTCTGCGAGTGAAATTCAGCAGGGAAAGAAATCTTGAATAGTACATTTTCCATGACATAAGAACCGTATTCACGCTGAAACTTAAATTCATTTCCTTTGAACGATACGTCATAAAACCCCCAGGTCTTGGCAGTCAGCACAGATGGATAACCCATTTCTCCTGTTTTGGCAATTAATGCAAGACGCACCGCACGCGAAGTAGCATCACCTGCAGCCCACGATTTACGGCTTCCTGTATTTGGAGAATGACGGTAAGTCCTTAAAGATTGTCCATCTACAAAAGCCAGTGAAACTGCATTGACCAGTTCATCACGGGTTAATCCGATTAATTTCCCTACAACAGCTGTAGAAGCTACTTTAACTAATATAACATGGTCTAATCCTACTTTATTAAAAGAGTTCTCCAATGCCAGTACACCTTGAATTTCATGCGCTTTGATCATGGCTTCCAATACATCTTTCATGGTCAGTGCTGGTTTTCCATTCGCAACTGAAGTTCTGGATAACCAGTCTGCAGTAGCAAGGATACCACCCAGATTATCTGAAGGATGACCCCATTCCGCAGCCAGCCAGGTATCATTAAAATCCAGCCAGCGGATAATTGTACCTATGTTAAACGCTGCAAGAACCGGATCTAACTGAAATTGTGTGCCCGGAACTTTTGCACCATGGGGAACGATTGTTCCCTGTACAACAGGGCCTAATAATTTGGTACAGGCCGGATAAGTTAAGGCTTCCAGTCCGCAGCCCAGGGTATCTAATAAACAATAATGTGCCGTTTTCCAGGCCAGTTCATTTTTTATTTCATAGTTCAATACATAATCCACAATATCTGTGAGTACTTTATCTGTTTGCGGTCTTTCGTTTGAGATGTGTGATGACATTTTTAGCTGAATAATTTTACGATTAACAATTTCTTTACTGGTGTCTTTTGACGTTCTATTTTAAATTTTCTCTGATGGTACTTTTAACGGTTTTCAACCGAAACAAACTCCCTGTTTTCAGGCCCTGTATAATTGGCACTTGGCCGAATGATTTTTCCGTCCTGTCTTTGTTCAATGATATGTGCACTCCAGCCTGTCACTCTTGAAATGACAAAAAGCGGAGTAAACATTAAAGTCGGCACCCCCATCAGGTGATAAGAAACCGCCGAGAACCAGTCCAGGTTCGGGAACATCTTCTTTTCGCTCCACATCAGCGTTTCCAAACGTTCAGCAACATTATACAGGAGCATATCTCCAGCCTCTTCCGAAAGCTCTTTTGCCACCTTTTTAATCACAACATTTCTCGGGTCTGAAATGGTATAAACCGGGTGGCCAAATCCAATAATAACTTCCTTATTTTCTACTCGTTTACGAATATCTTCTTCTGCTTCCTCAGGTGAATTATAACGGCTCTGTATATCAAAAGCCACTTCATTTGCTCCCCCGTGTTTAGGTCCGCGCAATGCACCAATTGCTCCGGTTATAGCCGAATAGATATCAGAACCTGTTCCTGCAATCACCCTGCTGGTAAAAGTAGAAGCATTGAATTCATGCTCCGCATACAGGTTAAGTGATATTTGCATCGCCTTTACCCATGACTCTGAAGGTTTACGGCCGTGTAAAAGATGTAGAAAATGTCCGCCAATTGACTCATCGTCAGTTTCAACCTCTATAATTTTTCCATTATGCGCATAATGATACCAGTATAACAAGGCAGAACTAAAACAGGCCAGCAATTTGTCTGCAATATCTCTTGTACCCGCAATATTATGATCATCCTTTTCAGGTTGTATACTTCCAATAGCCGAAACTGTAGAACGCATAACATCCATCGGATGTGCAGCCGCAGGAATCTGCTGTAAGATATTTTTAACGGAGTTTGGCAAACCCCGGAGTGATTTTAATTTAGTTTTATAGTTTGTCAGCTGCGGCTTAGTAGGTAAAGACCCGTATATAAGCAGGTAAGCTACTTCTTCAAATTCAGCTTTTTCTGCTAAGTCCAGGATATTATAACCTCTGTAATGTAAGTCATTACCGTTTTTACCCACGCTGCATAAAGCAGTATTACCCGCAACAACGCCCGAAAGTGCTACGCTTTTCTTAGGTTTGAATGCTGGTGTTTCTTTGTTATCAACCATTTTTATTTGCTTTAAAAAGATTATCTAATTTTTGCTCGTAGTCGTGATATCCGATACTCTTGTAGAGTTCTTCTCTGGTTTGCATGGTGTCTAATACATTTTTTTGCGTACCATCTTTACGGATGTGCTGATAGACATTTTCGGCAGCTTTATTCGCAGCACGAAAAGCAGACAATGGATATAGGATCAATCCTACACCGGCACTGCTCAGCTGATCGACAGTATACATCTCAATCATTCCAAACTCAGTGATATTGGCCAGCACAGGAATTCCTGTAGCATCCACAAATTTCTGATAATAAGAAAGGTCAGGTACGGCTTCCGCAAAAATGAAGTCAGCCCCAGCTTCTTTGTAGGCAACGGCTCTTTCTAATGTTTTTTCCAATCCTTCAACAGCAAAAGCATCTGTCCTTGCACCAATCACAAAATGTTCATCTGTCCTGGCATCTGCAGCAGCTTTTAAACGATCTACCATTTCTTGTTTACTCACTACCTCTTTACCAGGACGATGACCACAGCGTTTTGCACCTACCTGATCTTCAATATGCAGCGCCGCAGCACCTGCTTTGATTAATGATTTCACAGTACGGGCAACATTAAATGCTGAAGGGCCAAAACCAGTATCTACATCTACCAGAAGCGGCAGGTCGCATACATTTGTGATGCGCTGAATGTCGATAAGTACATCTTCCAGAGTAGTAATCCCTAGATCCGGAATCCCTAATGATCCGGCAGCTACACCACCACCTGAAAGATAAATTGCATTGAATCCCGCTTGCTGAGCCAATAAAGCATGATTGGCATTAATTGCTCCTACAATTTGAAGGGGACTTTCTTTTTTTAAAGCCTCCCGGAATTTCTGACCGGGGGATTTAAGGTTTGTTGTTTGCATCGTCAGTTTTTTTAGAAAAATTAGCTTCGGTTAAAAATGTTCTTCTTTTTTAATACAATGCTGCTGACAGAAAGATTTTAAAGAAACAAATATGAATAGCGATACATGGCAATTCCTGAGCCCGAATATCAGGAACAGATTTCACCAGGTAAAGAATAAACATCTGTTAGAATAAAAGCTTCAGATCACGAAAGCATTGTCCATTCGGAATAGGCAGGTTTGCTGGCTTGTAGTTGCAAACAGCTCATGATTTTAGACATGAACCCCTATTAATCTAAGATTAATATCACCATTTCCGTTTGATGTGGTATGCAAAGAACTTTTTGCAATGTAAAAAATAAAACCAAATAAAATTAGCTTTAAAATGTAAAATTGTTCGCTTTAATTTTACTTACAATATCAAAAACAACTATTTTGAGATTTCCAGTTAGTTTACAAATTAATGCAAACCATTTCGTTGTCCACATAAATAACGCCCTTACTCTGGTCATTATTGTCTGTTAAAAAATATAGTCAGTAAACGTCGTTTTGGCACTTGATACCTTATATTTTTGACGCTGCAACCTCTAAAAAAAACTCTGATGACAGCTCAAACCGCATTTAGTACGATAGAAAAAAAAACAGGTAACTATGTAATCTCTTTTCAGGAAACCGACAGCACAAAATCTGCAATTACCGGAGGCAAAGGAACTAACCTGGGTGAACTGTCCCGAATCAAAGAAATCAGCGTACCAGAAGGTTTTTGCATCACCACACAGGCTTATAAGAAAGTAACCGGAAATAATCAGGAACTGAATAGGCTGCTGGAACAATTAATGCATCTTGAGGCAGAAGACAGAGAAAATATCAATAAAATCAGTGCTAAAATCCGCAGCACAATTGAAAGCACACCTATCGCTAAAGATATAATAGAAGAAATTGAGGATTATCTCGCCAGGTTTGATGAAAAAGAAGCTTTTGCTGTGCGTTCCAGTGCTACCGCAGAAGACCTGCCAAAAGCATCCTTTGCAGGGCAGCAGGATACATATCTGAACATTATTGGAAAAGAGGAAATCCTGAAACATATCAGTAAATGCTGGGCTTCTCTGTTTACAGCCAGGGCAATAATTTACCGGATTCAAAATGGGTTCGGCCACCAGAACGTCTACTTGTCTGTGATTATTCAAAAAATGGTTTTCCCACAGGCAGCAGGAATTTTATTTACTGCCGATCCCGTTACTTCTAACAGGAAAGTAGTATCCATTGATGCCAGCTTCGGACTTGGCGAAGCCATGGTTTCCGGTCTGGTCAATACTGACCTTTACCAGGTTTGTAACGGTTCCATTATCCAGAAAAAGATATCCACTAAGAAACTGGCAGTTTCTGCTATAGAAGGTGGTGGTACGCAAGAAACGGAAGTTGAGCCAGCATATCAGAACAGGCAAGCATTGACGGATGATCAGATTCTACAGCTTGAACGCACAGGCAGAGCAATCGAACAACATTTCGGGCGCCCTCAGGACATTGAATGGTGTTTGTCAAATGATACCATTTATATTGTTCAGAGCAGACCAATCACTACGCTATACCCTATTCCTGAAGCAAATGATCAGGAGAACCACGTTTATGTATCTGTTGGCCATCAGCAAATGATGACCGATGCAATGAAACCGCTGGGACTGTCCTTTTTCCTTTTAACAACTCCTGCTCCCATGCGTAAAGCTGGTGGAAGATTGTTTGTAGACATCACCAGCTTTCTGACTACTGCTGCTGGCAGAAAAAGGATAATAGATGTCCTGGGTAAATCAGATCCGCTGATCAAAGACGCATTACTGACTATTCTGGGGCGGGAAGATTTTATAAAATGCACTGCAGATGAACAACAAATACCTGCCGCAGGTAAAAACAGTAAAGAGATATTATCTGCTGATTTTCAAACACCCATTGAAAATGGCCACGCTATAGTTTCTGAATTGATTCAGCAAAATCAGCTATCAACCGAAGCGTTAAAACAAAACATCCGAACAAAATCAGGAACAGATTTATTTGATTTTATTCTGGAAGATATTCAATACCTGACAAAGTTTTTATCTGCTCCCGGAAGCATAGAAGTAATCATGGCTGCCATGAATGCCGCAGCATGGATTAACGAAAAAATGAACGAATGGTTAGGCGAAAGAAACGCAGCAGATACACTTTCTCAATCTGTACCCAATAATATTACTTCCGAAATGGGCCTGGCGCTTTTGGATGTAGCAGATGTGATTCGTCCTTTTAAAGCAATAATTGATTATCTGAAATATACAAAAGAGGATAATTTTTTAGATGAACTGCTCAGGTTTGATGGCGGACAGCAAACCCAGAATGCCATCGCAGCTTATCTGAACAAATATGGGATGCGGTGCAGCGGAGAAATCGATATCTCTAAAAACCGCTGGAGTGAAAAACCGCTGACCATAGTGCCCATGATCCTGGGTAATATCAAAAACCTAAAACCCGGTGCCAGCCGCCGGAAATTTGAGCTGGGACGCCAGGATGCTTTAGAAAAAGAACAAGAACTGCTGCATCGGCTAATGCAATTGCCTGATGGTAAACAAAAAGCTGAACAAACGAAACGGGCGATTAGCCTGATCCGGGACTTAACCGGCTATCGTGAATATCCAAAATATGGAATGGTTAATCGTTATTTTATTTATAAACAAGCTTTACTGAAAGAAATTGCCCCCCTTATCCAAGCGGGCATTATTCATGAAAAAGAGGATATGTATTACCTGACTTTTGAAGAACTTCGCCAGGTTATAAGTACAAATCAGATAGATTATCAACTCATCAGTGAAAGAAAAGAAGAATACAAATCAAATGAGAAACTAAACCCGCCACGTGTGATCACATCTGATGGTGAAATCATTTCAGGTGCGTACAAAAAGGAGAACCTCCCGGCACAGGCTATTGCAGGTCTTGCTGTTTCTTCCGGAATTATAGAAGGCCGGGCACGTGTGATCTTAAATATGGAAGATGTTGACTTGGAAGATGGAGATATACTGGTCACTTCATTTACTGATCCCAGCTGGACACCGTTATTTGTTTCTATTAAAGGCCTGGTCACCGAAGTTGGCGGACTGATGACTCATGGAGCAGTTATTGCACGTGAATATGGCTTACCAGCAGTTGTTGGGGTAGAGCACGCGACCAGACTGATTAAAGATGGACAACAAATCAGGGTGAATGGAACTGACGGGTATGTTCTGCTGCTGGATGAAATAGAAATGTAGATAATAACCAAAAATTTATGATGGACGATCTAGTTTTTCAGAAAGGAAGTATAAATGACCTTGAAACTTGTTTAAAGTTCGACAAACATATTAACCCGAAATTCTTAACATGGAAATTACTTAATGAGGAGATATTTTTAGCGCTGAATAAAAAGGAAATTATAGGATACCTGAGACTTGAATATATCTGGACAACTCATCCATTTATCGGACTTATCATACTGAAACAAGAATTCAGAGGAAAACAGATTGGGAAAAATATGCTTGAATTTCTGGAAGAACAACTCAGATTAAAAGGGCAAAAAAAACTATACAGTTCAAGTCAGGCCAACGAAACTGCGCCACAGCAATGGCATATAAAAATGGGATTTAATGCTTGCGGAATTATAAATGGCATGAATGAAAATGAAATCGGAGAGGTTTTTTTCTGCAAGATTCTGCAGGTTCATGAAATAAAGCTATAATCTTTGTGATTCATTTTGCAATCCCGATTCACGGTCGTCTTTTGTTTTGATCTTGTTATTACCAAACCGATATGTAAAATTTAACCGTATCTGACGGCTCTCACCTGCATAAGTTGTATGTAGAACTAAATTATTCAGCTGTGTATCTGTATTAATTTTGTTTGTCCTTAACAAATCAGTAACTGCCAGCTTAAGGGTTGCTTTGTCATTCATCAGGTTCTTTTGTAAACCCAGGTCTATTTGTGAATTACCTTTTACATAAGTATTTAAGCCGCTTATATTTTTTGAGTTAACCACACCTGCAATTTCCACGGTAATATGGCCAGGAATTTTAAAGTTTTGCTGAATATTAATCGTACCCGCCAATCGGCTACGGCTATAATCTCCATATGCTGCAGTCCCAACTTTGTTTTCTAACCAGTATCCTATCCCTGTCAGGCTCATATTCCACCATTTAACCAGATCAATCTGCTGTGTAACAGTCAGGTTAATATTATTCTGGAACCCAATATTCCTGGGCACCATAATAATTCTGTTTCCTTCCAGAACTTCCGTAATCTGACTGCTCAGATCGCTGGTATGCGTATAACCAGCTGATACTGTTGTATTTTTATAACTGTACTGAAGCGCTAAAGTATTTGCATACTGCGGCTGCAGAAATGGATTCCCTTTCCAATAGGAAAGCTCATCGACAGGATATGAAAATGGATTCAGATCATTATAGGCCGGACGATCAACACGGCGGGCAAAACTCAGATTATAAGCACCCGACTCCTTTGTTTTATAAGTGATACTAGCCGTTGGAAAGACATTTAAATAATTTCTGGTCACCAAATCTGCTGACTGGGTACTCCCCTCATGCGGCTTCAAATCTCCTGTAGAATGTGTATTTTCTAATCTCACTCCTATATCCATCTGGAGTGCATCATTCAAAGATGTCTCGTATTTCAAGTATCCTGCAGTTATTTGTTCCTGATATTTAAAGGTGTTGGACAAGTTGATGTCGATCACATTTACACCACTGTTTACATCATACTGATCAAATATATTGCGGGCACTGACATCAGAATATTTTGCCCCGGTTACCATTCTTCCTTTTCCTACAGGAAACCCATAATCAGCTTTAACTGCATACAATTTAATATCCCTGCTATTGGCTACCAGAAAATTATTAGCAGATTGAAACTCCCCTTCGGGCGAGTAAAAAGTATTAGTACTCAGGTTCTTCGTCGCTGCATCAAAAATCCCATAGTCTGCATCTATATCCAGCGTATTATTTTTATTGCCTTTGTACCGGTAATTTAAGTTCACGTTGTACCGGTTGGCCTTCTGGCTTGGATAAGAACTCTGGCTTCTTAGTGTTTGCAATAGCTGACCTGTTGACTGATCAAAGATATTTGTGATTGGGGTAATTAAACCACCACCGCCTGAAAAATTACCATTCATTACAATTCCAATTGTTTTGGCTGTATCTATAGCATAGTCAGCACCCACAGTTGATCCTATATTATGTTTTTTATCCACATCATGACTGGAATTGAGATAAATCTTTCCATTGGTTGTCCTGTCATTATCGTAGTCCATTGCAAAGTGCCCGAAATTATGATTGTAACTTCCAAACAGATTAATTTTTCCTTTACGGAAGTTAAGGTTCAAACTGGTATTCTGTTTTACCGTAAGACCATAAGCAATCCCATTGTTAATACTACCATTGAACCCCTCGGCAATTGATTTTTGCAATACAAGATTAATAATACCACCAGTCCCAGAAGCATCATACTCAGCAGATGGATTTCTAATAATTTCAATAGATTTCAAGTCGGAGGAAGACATAGATTTCAGCAACTGTGCCAATTCCTCAGTCTGCAAATAAGTTTGCCTGCCGTTAATCATCAAAAGAGCACCACTTGCACCGTTCAGCGTAATAGAATTATCCTGATTCACGATAACACCCGGAGTTTTCTTTAATGCTTCTAAGACATTAGTTCCCTGCGCAGTTATACTTTTCTCAATGTTATAAATCATCTTTCTGCCTTCAATCCTGATCAAAGGTTTTTTACCGGAACTTTGTATAACGATTTCTTTTAAACTCCTGGCAGCTGTCTCAATTTTAATAATTCCTAAATCAGTGTGATCCGATAGTTTCAATACCTCACTCTGATAAGCAAGCACACCCAAATAGCTTACAACCAACACATAGCCTCCTTTAGCAACAGCAAAAGAAAAAGTTCCATCTGTATTGGTCAGTCCTTGTTTAACAACCTCCCCATCGGCACCATTCTTTAAAAACAAAGTTGCCCCATCAATAGCATCATTCTGTGTATTCTTAATGATACCTTTTATCGTGATACCCGAATTACTTTGTGCAAAACCTTTTGAAAAAATACACAGGAGAAAAATGAACAGATAAGTTAACTTCAGCTTAGAAATGATCATGGATAAGGATTAGGCTCTTTGGATAAGCTATAGTATAGCAGAATGCAAGTTAATTTAATTCTACAAATTAATTGATTATGTTATGAATAGGAAATTAAAAATAAAAATCGTGTTATATTTCTTTTGTTATGGTAACATCATATATGCAATACAGGTAATTTTTTAATACATTTAGTGAAGCATCAAGTTGCTGCGGGTAAGTTAAAAATCGTATATAAAAAACAAATGAGTAATTGCACTAAGTGTTCTAATGAGTTAACAGGAAAATATTGTTCGAATTGTGGCCATGCTATTGAAATACCAAGAATTGACGGCCATTATGTGGTGCATGAAATTGAACATGTTTTACATTTTGAGAAAGGTATCTTATTGACGATAAAAGAACTTTTAATCAGACCGGGACAAACCGTAAAAGAGTTCATTGCAAAAGACAGAAGTAAATTAGTAAAGCCAATCATATTTATAATTATTACTTCATTAGCGTATACTTTAATAAATCATTCCTTTCATATTGAAACAGAATACATTAGTTTTAATGGTGAAGAAAATTCTGTAATAAGTTCAATTTTTGATTGGATTCAAAATCATTATGGATATGCAAACATTATAATAGGCGTATTTATTGCTTTTTGGCTAAAACTGTTTTTCAAGAAGTATGAATACAATTTTTTTGAAATTTTAATCCTGTTATGTTTTATCATAGGCATAGAAATGCTGATATTCTCTGTTTTCAGTCTGCTGGAAGGATTAACAAAAATAAGTCTGCTAAAAATTTCAGGAATTCTGGGTATAAGTTATTGTTGCTGGGCTATAGGTCAGTTTTTTGACAAAAGAAAAGCAGCAAGCTATTTTAAAGGACTGGCTTCCTACATATTAGGGCTAATCACATTTTCTTTCACAGCACTACTTTTAGGGCTTTTAATTGGATTATTCTTCAAACACTAAATTAATGAATCAAACTCATCTTTATTCTCCTTCTGCAAGTGTAGGTAATAATCCTACAGCTCATAAAGTTGAGTACCTGCCTTCATTAACTGCTTTACGCGGTATAGCTGCATTGCTGGTTGCTGTATTTCATTTCGAGATGGCAGCAGCCAGGTTTGTTCCTGCTTCACAATCTATGTTTTTTGAAAAATGCTATCTGATGGTAGACCTGTTCTTTATCATGAGCGGCTTTATCATGATTCATGTATATAGCGGCCATTTTAAAGAAAAAATACGGGCAGGGTCATTGAAAAACTTCTTTGTGGCAAGATTTGCAAGGATCTATCCGCTACACCTGTTTTCACTACTTTTACTGGTGGTCATTGTTCGCTGGATTACTGACTGGGGCAATCCACCCATTATCCTGGAACAACCAGCCGATATTCTGCCGAATGTTTTTCTGCTACATTCTTTTGGTGTGACCAGGATCTATTCATGGAATATCCCTTCCTGGAGTATCAGTGCGGAGTGGGCAGCTTATTTGCTTTTTCCTCTGATCGCATTAGGTATCCACAAGAAAAAGACTGCTTCTGTTATTGTTTTACTTGTGCTTGTTGTAGTGGCATACTATTCTATTATGCATCTGCTGCCCAGAAAAAATCCAATAAACCCTGCGATACCGGTTCCTCACAATCTGAATACAACATTCGATTATGGATATATCAGGGGAATAGCTGGTTTTACAGCCGGGATTTTAGTATATCTGGTTTACGAATTACAGGGTATCAGGAGGGCTTTCGCTTCTGATACAATATCGTTTTTTATTATAGTTGCGATAACATTGTCACTTCACTTTGCATTAAATGATGGGATTACAGTTTTTCTTTTTGCAATGCTAGTACTCAGTTTTACAGCGAATAATGGCAGAATAGCGAAGTTCTGTAATCTTAAGATTTTACAATTCCTGGGGAATATTTCTTATTCCGTTTATCTGATGCAGATCTTTCTGCAGGAACCTTTCTCCCATGGGATATATCTGCCAGGTACAATCGGTATAGGCAGAGGTAAACAGAATATTGATTTTTCCAGTGGAGTCTTATATTGTATAACTTATTTAATTCTGCTTATTCTCATCTCTTATATCACTTATCAATGGATAGAACGTCCCAGCCGAAGATTCATCAACCGAATCTGGGGTTCGTCTGCTCAGCATTCTAATTAAACTGATTGATATAGTTCAGTCCTAAATAGTAATCTACATCATTTAAGCTTGAATTTACCGGTTTTGGTTTTGCTGGTAAATTTCTAATTATGAAAAAACTGTTGGAACCGATAAGGATTGGTGACCTGAACGTGAAGAATTGTATATGCATCATTACTCAATAACGACAGGACTCTTTTATTTAAGGCAATATTACCTGTTGTATATTTTTTTCGTAAAAAAGGTAAAAATTTCATTGAACTCATCATCAGTCAGAGTAATTATTTCATTAATATGGTGCTTTAGTCTTAATTCCATATCAGGTGATTAGATAGCTGGTAAAATTGATGATAATTTCTATTAGTTTTAATAAATTTATATGCCATTAGCAGATGATACAATAGTATATTGAAATTTGCGTTTACTTGATAAAGAGATCAGTCGGGCATGCGATTTTGAACCAGGATTTAATTTTAACGTGCCCTGGATTATCCCCATAATTTAATCAAACTATGCCTGGTGAAAATAGAGAATTGATAAGTTTAATTAAACAGGTCATCTTTACAACTTTTGTTATATCTATTTTCTTTGTTACATCATGCCCTGTAAAAACAACAATATGGTCTTTAATAACCCATGAGGATTCAGCTTCTTTAACAAAGGATGCCAATACTGTTGTTATAAATTCACAATCAGGTGATTGTAGTTCTGTTTTTTTTATAAAGGAACATAATTCTGAAAGTTCTTCTAATACTTTAAAAATCAGTTTTTTTTCGTTTCTGCTTTTTTATTCCTGGTCTGTAAACTTAAGGACATTACTGTTAAAGCACTTTCGTGCGGTTACAAAACATATTCACTTACAATTTAGATCTTCATTATTTATAAGGCTCTGCACGTTCCTCTTATGATCCTTATTCTTAGATAATAAATAGGTTCGCTTACTTGAATGTGAGCGCATATTTAACAATACGTTTTTGAAGAACATATTCTTCGACTAATGTTTTGTTTGAAAAATTATTAAATATTGAACTCTATATAGTAAATTTTATGCTTAAAATTATTTTTTCTCAGAATACAAAATATAATCTCAATGCCTATGCCGTTAGTAGAATACTGATTGGTGTGTTTTTCCTGATAACAGGTATCAATAAATTGTTTAATCCAGTTTTTCAGGCTTCAATGCTCAAAACAATTACTGGAATAGGCTTCCCATACCCGCAGTTTATTGCAAATTTTACCGCTGCAAATGAAGCAATCTTCGGGTTGCTTTTAGCAATAGGTCTTTTTACGAGGTTTAGTGCTATCGTTTTAAATATAATTCTATTTACAGCACTATTTACTTTCGATATACCAAATCACATACCTAAGGATCTGGATGTTTTTACCTGGTATAGTTATTTTTTGTATTTACCACAGGTATTATACGTTTTGTTTTTATTTAATGTCATTTTTATTGGAGGTGGCCCGATAAGTATTGATGATAGATGGTCTGGAAAACGTGTGAGTTGATTTGTGGTGAAAAATTATGTGTTAAATCTGCTCGCTGATCTCACTGATCCCCTGAGGTGGGGGCTTCAACCAAAAATGCTTGTCGCTGCGCTCCTGGCAATTTTTTGTTTTTAACGGATCAAGCCATAAACTTGTGGAGGATGTTCTTTTTAAGCATAAATTTTGACACGCTAAACAGAAAGTCTTTGCTATCAGGGATGCTCTTATACCTCTGGAAGTTGCGCAGAAAGCTTTCAATTTGCATGGGAATGACTCAGGCGAAACAAGGCCTGGCAGTTAGTAAATAAATTTAAAATAGCTAAATAATCAATCTGTATCGGCCGGGTACTGTCCGGGTACTGTCCGGGTACTCGTTAGGGTAAGAGCAATGTTAAAGTAAGGTAAGAGCATGGCAAGTCCAAGTAAAAACAACTAGTTGAAATGACTTAGAGTTCCTATGCTTAAAGGCTGTTTACAACGTGGTGTCACCCCGATCTCTATTCAGGCACAACCAAATCATAACCGGATGAAGATTAATGAAATTATAATTTCCCCTTTGACTAACCCATGGACAATTGCGGACAATTGCAGACAGCTGCGGACAATTGCAGACATTTTTTACTCATCAGGATAATCTTTAACGCGAATAGCTTACATTGGTAGAAAGGTATTTATTATGGGAAGTTTAACGGGTAAATTTTCAAAGGGAATCCTGGGTGATTTCATTTTTAAAGCAGCAGTCTGGAGTACAGGTTGTTTCAAAAGTTCTGTACCGGGCACAATGAAACAATCAATGGAAACCGAAAAAATCAGGATCTTTCCTCCTCCTAAGCATTCCGCTGAAGCGTTGACCGATCTCTGATCAAAGTAATCAGGGCATTTAATAATAATAAATTAAACTATAAAATCAGGAAGTAATTAGCTTATTAAAGAATCGTAACCCTTTGCTTTGAACTCAAAAAATATCAAACCCAAAACTTGAAATTTAATCCCTAATCCACAAGTTTATGACTTGATCCTTTTTAACCTGGCCTCTGAGCTGAAGGGCTCAGGCCGGTTTAAAACAAAAAATGCCACCCGAAGAGGGTAGCATTTTTGTTTAGCGGAGAATGGGGGATTCGAACCCGCGGACCCTGTAACAGGTCAACAGTTTTCAAGACTGCCGCAATCGACCACTCTGCCAACTCTCCGAGACAAAAGTACGAAAAAAGAGTGTTTCCACAAGCACTAATGTGTATTATCCCTTTAAATGCCTCATTATGAATTAAAAAAAATTATTCAGCACTCAAATTTGCCCTATACCTGCCTATTTCTGCTATAAAGCTCGATTTTCTCATATAATTCTTCAGGTTTAAAGGGTTTGCTGATATAATCAGTCATGCCTGCTTCGAATGCTTTATGCTGAATATCAAGCATCGCAGAAGCGGTTAAAGCTATGATTGGCAACAGCTTAAATTTATTTCCTTTGAGCGCCCGGATCGCAGCAGCAGCCTCATACCCGTCCATTTCCGGCATCTGTAAATCCATAAAAACGATATCATATTTTTTAAGCTGTACCTGTTCTAGCGCAAGAAGTCCATTTTCAACAAAATCACATTTGATATCCCACAGTTTCATAAACTGCCTGATGAGCATAACATTAATCTCATTATCTTCTGCAATGAGTATCTTTGTACCTTTTAAGCTCTTCATTCCTTTGAATGAAAGGGTATCTAATGATTTAATCAGGTGATTATTTCCATTTTTAAATGTTAAAGTAAATTTAAAGGAAGACCCCGCTCCTAATTTGCTAACAACACTGATGTTCCCACCCTGAAGCTCTATGAGTTTTTTTGTAATGGTCAACCCCAGCCCTGTCCCTCCATACTTCCTGTTGGTATCAGAATTTGCCTGGGTAAACCGTTCAAATATATACTGAATTTTATCCCCGGCTATACCAATACCAGTGTCTGTAATCTTAAAATCAATTGTAGCACTCCCCTGATCATCTCTGATTAATTCAACAGCTACAGTAACGCTGCCGCTATCAGTAAATTTAATTGCATTATTGATCAGATTGGTTAAAATCTGGCCTAAACGCACAGGATCGCCAATGACGGCATCCGATAAATTTTTGCTCATAGATAACTCTAAGACTAACCCCTTTTCAGCCGCCTTATCTGAAAGTGTATAGCAGATACTTTTCAGCAGATCTTCGATATTAAAATGAATCATCTCGAAAACAATCTTACCTTCTTCCATCTTGCTGAAATCCAGAATATCGTTAATCAGTACCAGTAAATTATCACCGGAGAATTTAAGGACCTTAAGATATTCTAATTGCTCTGGGGTGAGTGGCGTTTGCAAAAGCAAATTTGTAAAACCTATCACTGCATTCATTGGTGTTCTGATTTCATGACTCATGGTAGAAAGAAATTGTGATTTTGCAGTAACTGCCAGCTCAGCCAGCTCTTTTGCAGAGATTAACTCCTGCTCGGCGTTTTTTTGTGCAGTAATATCTACAATCGCACCATATAACCTGACAACCTCGTCTTTCTCATTGATATAGGGCTTACCAATAGCATGAATGTGTTTGACCTGCTGATCAGGTAAAACTATACGTAAATCAAATTCCGAAACTTTACGATTTATAATGGTATCCTGAACTACTTGCTTATAATGCTCTTTGTCATCAGGATGAATCATTTTTCCGAAACTTAACGTCTCAGGCCCTTCTTTCTCAGGAAGGAGACCAAAAATGCGAAATGCTTCATCAGACCAGTAATTCTTGCCAGTTAACAAATCTGCCTCCCAGCTCCCGCTGTGTGTAAGTTCCTGGGTTTCGGAAAGCATGGCTTCGTTACGAACCATCAGCTCTTCGGCACGTTTCTGCTCTGTAATATCATGCCATACCACTAATAAGACAGGCTTTTTATTGATCTTAACAGGATTTAAAGTTACTATGACTGGAAAAACCTCACCATCCAGACGCTTATGAAGCCATTCAAATTGATTATAGCCGTTTAGATAGGCCAGCTTATCCATTTCTACAGATTTCTCAACCGAAAGACTGCCATCGGGCTGATATTCCGGCGAAAATTGTGCCGGATGGTGCGCAAGAAGGTCTTCTTTATTTCTACATTTTAAAATTTTTACGGCGGCATCATTACAATCTATTATTCCTTCTGCCCCAAACAATAAATGTGCATCTGTTGAATACTCAAATATCACGCGAAGAATTTCGTCTGACAACTGCTTTTCTGTAATATCCTGAAAAACACCGTAAAGCTTTGTCACCTTACCATTTTCGGTTATCGCTTTGCCTGTTGTTCTTACCCATTTATCATTTCCGTTAGCAGTAACAAATGGAAGGTCAAGATCCCAGGGAATTCCATTTTGGATCGTTTTATTAATGGCATAGGATATAATACGCTGTTCTTCGGCAGAATAAAAGCCCATTGCACTTTCTAAATCGGGTTTTATTGCCGGGTCAAGTTCGTGAATCCGGTAAACCTCATCAGACCAGAAGAGTGAATCTTCTTCCAGATTTATCTCCCAGGCACCTGTTTTAGTCAGTTTACCGGCTTCATTAAACATTTCAACCATATGTTTGTCAGTGGAGATGTCTTTGAAGTAACCACTGAACACGCCCTGATGACCGTCAACTGGCTTTGCAATACCTTGCATCCATTTCTTCTTACCAGATTGCAAATTAAAACATCCCTCCCATTTCCATTCCATCAGGTTAACTACGGCATATTCCAGAGAGCTGAAAAATGAATGCTGGTCATGTTCAGACAAAAGATTGATAAACAAATTCATATCGCTAATCACAGCTGCAGCTTTTACTGCAAGCTCGTCATCAATTACCTTATTCAAATATGAAAATGAAAAGCCGCCTTCATTTTTGGAAATTCTAAAGACGATACAGGGCAGTTCATCAGCAAAGACTGATTGATCAAAGTTATTATCGGTTAATATCATAGGTAAGAAATAAGCAAATTATAACTAAAACTAATTTACTCATTATTTAGGTTAAAATACCTAAACCTCTATACCATAAATCCTTGATTCTTCTTCCCAGGGATGATAGCCCTGTCCGACATAGCTAAATCCATATTTCTCATAGTACCCGATATGATCTGTGCAAAGGTATAGTTGATTAAAGCCTGCCTTTTTAGTATCCTGTTTTGCTTTTTCAAGTAATAAAGCGCCATAAGCATGGCCTCTGTAGCGTTCATCTACAAATACGGCACAAACCCAGGGATATAAATCCATTCTGCTGATAAAGTCATTTGGCACCAGTCCCGCACAGCCCGCTATTTCTCCATCATTTTCCAGCAGATACCATTGTGGTAAATTACTTTTTGAACCAATGCAATGATAGACACAGTCTTCATAGACTATAGGAGGTACTTCTTCCCAAACCTGCTGCAAATATGCTATTGCTCTGTCTTTATACTCCGGGTTTTCTCTTACTGATATGACTTTCATCTTATATATATTGTAAAACTTAAACTACTTAGTTTTTGACCCATAAAGTTTACTTATAGTATTTGGCTTAAGATAAAAATCAATTCTACTAATTTACAGCAATTTTAATTGTAAAAAATAGGTTATCAAGCCACTCCAATACTAATTTGTTTTAGTTTTAGATAAATTAACTCTTGAACCTATTATGAAGAAAACTTTACTTGCCATTGCGCTGGTATTTTCTGCAACAACTCTGTTTGCACAGCAAACCACCTACCCTGTTAACGGCTCTTTTGATACCAGACCAGGTATGTTTGCCTTTACAAATGCAACAATTGTAGTAAATTCCAGTCAAACCCTACCCAATGCGACTTTATTAGTCAAAGGACAGTTCATACAAGCTGTCGGTTCAGGGTTATCCGTACCTAAAGGTTATGTGATTATCGACCTGAAAGGAAAGTTCATCTATCCTTCATTAATTGACGCTTTTTCAAGTTATGGCTTACCGGAAACTACAGTTCAGCCACGTGGCAGCCGTCAATCTGTTTTTATATCCACCAAAAAAGGCGCATATGGCTGGAATGAAGCAATCCGACCTGAAACCTATGTGAAAAACATTTTCTCTGCAGACAGCAAAAAAGCAGATGAACTGCGAAAAGCTGGTTTTGGAAGTGTAAACGTTATCAGCCGTGATGGCATTGCCCGCGGAATTTCTGCCGCAGTAACGTTGAATGAAAGTACTGATAATAACCTTTTTCTGAAAGACCAGACCGCAGCAAATTACTCCTTTAACAAAGGTACTTCGGCTAATGACTATCCCACCTCATTGATGGGTTCTATTGCTTTATTGCGCCAGACTTATTATGATTCACAATGGTACGGCAGGCAAAAAGATGAATACAATATCTCTTTGGAAGAATTCGCTAAACAGCAAACTATTCCCCAATTTTTTGAAGCGGATGGATGGGCTAATATTCTTCGTGCTGATAAAATCGGTAAAGAATTTGGCAAACAATATATCATCAAGTCTAATGGTGAGGAATATCAGCGTATTAACGAAGTTAAAGCTACGGGCGCAAGTCTGATCATTCCTTTAACTTTCCCTAAAGCATATGATGTAGAAGATCCTGCTGAAGCAAGAAACATTACCCTGGCACAGATGAAAGCATGGGAAATGGCCCCTGCAAATGCTGCTGCTTTAGAAAAAGCAGGAATAAGATTTGCATTGACCGCTTTTGGTTTAGAACATAGCCGTGATTTCTGGACAAATATCCGCCTGGCCATTGAAAATGGACTGACTGAAAAACAGGCTTTACAATCAGTAACTGAAATTCCAGCCGCCATATTGGGTATTAGCGATAAAGTCGGCTCACTGGAAAAAGGAAAAATTGCAAACTTTCTTATTTCATCCGACAACCTGTTTAAAAATGGAAATATCATCTTCGAGAACTGGGTGCAGGGCAAACGTTTTATCGTTAATAAAATAGATGTTGCTGATCTGCGTGGTATTTATAATTTAAATATCGACGGTATAAACCCCTTAACTTTAAAGATTACAGGGGCATCAGGAGGTTCGGTTGCTGCAATTGAAAGAACGGGTATTGACAGTGTTAAAACGACTGCTGCTTTTACAAGAAATGGAGATTGGGTAAGCATCAGTTTCAATTTAAAGAAAAGCCCTGAGGGAAATATCCGTTTAAGCGGATACTTAACAACTTCCAGTCCATTATTAATCAAAGGAGAAGCAGCAATGCCAGATGGCCTGTCAGGAAAATTCAGCGCCACGTATAAAGAAGCTGCTAAAGAAACACCGAAAAAAGAAGAGCCTAAAACCAGTTTGGCAATGGGTCCTTTAATTTATCCCTTTGGTGCTTTTGGAAATGCAGCAATACCAAAACAGGAAAATGTGCTGATCAAAAATGCAACCGTCTGGACTAATGAAAAAGAAGGCATACTGGAAAATGCAGATGTCTGGTTAGAAAATGGAAAAATCAAAGCCGTAGGTAAAAACCTTGCTGCCGGAAATGCCAGGATAATTGATGCAACAGGCAAACATGTAACAGCAGGTATTATTGATGAACATTCTCATATAGCGGGTTCTGGAGGCATTAATGAAGGTGCGCAGTCCGTTTCTGCAGAAGTTCGTATTGCTGATATTATCAATTCGGAAGATGTCAATATTTATCGCCAGCTGGCCGGTGGTGTAACCACTTCTCATATTTTACATGGTTCGGCAAACCCAATTGGCGGTCAGTCTCAGCTGATCAAATTACGCTGGGGTAAAGCACCCGAAGAATTGAAGTTTGCAGGTGCTGATGGCTTCATCAAATTTGCTTTGGGAGAGAATGTGAAACAAAGTAATTTTGGTTCTGGAGCCCGTTTTCCGGTAACACGTATGGGCGTGGAACAAACATTTGCAGATGAATTTACCCGCGCAAAAGAATATGAAAAAACAACTGCGGTAAAGGGAAATAACGTTCGCCGGGATTTAGAACTGGATGCGATTGTAGAAATTTTAAAGAATAAACGTTTCATCACCTGTCATTCTTATGTGCAGAGCGAAATTAATATGCTGATCCATGTTGCTGATAGTCTTGGCTTTAAAATCAATACGTTCACTCATATTCTGGAAGGCTATAAAGTTGCCGATAAGATGAAGGCTCATGGCATTGCTGGTTCAACCTTCTCAGATTGGTGGGCTTACAAAAATGAAGTCGCAGAAGCTATTCCTTATAACGGAAAGATTATGCATAACGTAGGGATTACAACAGCTTTCAACTCTGACGACGCAGAAATGGCCCGTCACTTAAATCAGGAAGCTGGTAAAGCAGTTTTATATGGAAATGTGCCGGAAGAGGATGCCTGGAAATTCGTGACGCTGAACCCGGCAAAAATGCTTCATATCGCTGATAAAGTGGGTAGTTTAAAAGCCGGTAAAGATGCTGATGTGGTGATCTGGTCTGCAGACCCGCTTTCGATTTATGCCAAAGCAGAAAAAACTTTTGTAGATGGTGTGCCTTATTGGGATATCGATAAAGATGCACAGCTGATCAAAAGCCAGCAAACAGAAAAAGCCCGTTTAATTCAAAAAATGTTAGACAGTAAAACCAGTGGTTCCAGTACACAGCGCCCGCTTGGAAATGCCCCGCGTCTTTACAATTGTGAAACTTTAGAAGATTATTCAGCAGAATTAAATGAATCAGAACATGTACACTAATATGAAAACATATCTACTGACCCTGGCTCTATCAACAGCTGGCCTGGTTTCTTTTGCACAGGCTAATATATCGCCTGCAAAAAAACAAAGTAAAACTATAGCCGTTACAGGAGCAACCATACATGTCGGAAACGGATTGGTCATTGAAAACGGGACTCTCCTTTTTGGAAATGGCAAGATTATATCGGTCATAGCTGATGGACAGGTTCCTCAGGATGATGTGATGAGAATTAATGCCAGCGGAAAACATATTTATCCGGGATTTATTGCTGTCACAACTAATTTGGGGTTAACAGAGATTGAAGCTGTAAAAGCGACGCTTGATTTCTCAGAGATTGGAGACTATAATTCGCATATCCGTTCGATTGTTGCCTATAATGCGGATTCAAAAGTACCTGCAACTTTGCGCAGCAATGGTATCCTTCTGGCACAGACAACCCCGCAAGGCGGAATAATTTCAGGCAGTTCTTCTCTGGTACAATTAGATGCATGGAACTGGGAAGATGCAGCAATTAAAATAGATGATGCGATGCATATGAGCTGGCCAACTACCCCCCGTTTCAGAGGTTTTGCCAGGAGTCAAACCTCAGCAGAAACACTGGCAGAACGTACACAAGCAACAATCAATCAGCTGACTTCCTTCTTTGCAGAGGCTAAAGCTTATGCAGAAATGGGTAAACCTGAGGTGATCAATACAAGGTTCGAAGCTATGAAGCCTGTTTTTACAGGTAAAGAAAAACTGTTTATAGCAGCCGATAAACAAAAGGATATTGTTGCAGCGGTTAATTTTGCAAAGAAATTTAGTATTACACCTGTCATTACCGGGGCTGATGAGGCTTATTTAACTATCCCCTTTTTAAAAGAGAATAACATCACTGTAGTGGTCAAACAACCGCATGCTTTACCCGATAACAATGATGATGATGTGAATATGCCCTATAAGAATGCTGCTGTTCTGGCTAATGCAGGTTTAAATGTGGTATTAAGTATCGATGGCTACTGGCAACAGCGCAATTTACCTTTCATGGCAGGCACAGTGACTGCCTGGGGACTGGATAAAGAAAAAGCATTGTCAACTATTACATTGAATGCAGCAAAAGCTATGGGTGCAGATCAGACTACCGGTAGTATAGAAGCAGGAAAAGATGCTACATTCTTTATTTCAGCAGGTGATGCTTTGGATATGAAAACGAATAAAGTTGAACAGGCTTTTATCCAGGGAAGAGCCATTAACCTTGATAACCTCCACAAGCAACTGGATAAAAAATTCAGTGATAAATATGCCGCTGAAAAGAAATAGTTCACAGCATATATCCTGAATATTTCATATTTCTTCTAAAAAATGCCGCCTGTTAGGGCGGCATTTTTTGTTTATTTTGAATTTATCTAAATAATTTTCTACGCTATCCAGCCCCCAATTTCAATTTCACGTAGAGTATATCAAGATTCGCGTAATAAACTTAAAAGTTAATTACAATGCACTAATTTTGACAAATAAAATAAAATCAATTAATCAAGAGTATCAATTTATTAAACATGTCATTATATCTGCACTTTATAACTGGTTACTATGCTAAAAAGTAACTATATTTTTATTATACCGAACTATCTGTTTATTTCTCTATTTACTATCAGCCTTCTGGCCTGCAAAAAAGATACGCCGGTAAACCAAGTTCCGGTTTCACCTGCAGAGGTCATTGTAAAAAAGAATTATAGTGATTATGAATTCCAGAATATGGCTGCAAAGTCAGGATATTATATTATAGATACGATTTGGAATAAAGATAAAATCTCAGACATTGTCATCAGAAAAAACTTCGAAAATGAGTTCTTATACCCTATCAACGGTGATTATAACGCCCTTTATCTGGGTTCACCAATTGATGGAAAATACTTTATGGAAAATAAAGGGGTATTTAAATCCTATACCAGGTATACAAGAAACCCACTCCGGTTAGTAACCACAAATGCTTATAATTTTAATGCCCCGAATTTCAGATTGGATGTACCAGTAAATAATCTGGCAGGGATGGATAGCCTTGTCCGTGAATATTTGAAGGGGGCGAAACCCAGTCTGTTTGGTTTTTCCCGTTATGAGTATTATCATTTTTCTAACTATAACGAGTTAAAATTATTATTTGGAGAAAATTCAGACATCCGCAATCTGTTTAAAATTAGCAGCAATACCGATTTGGAAAAAGTAGAAAATGGATTAGTTTACTATAACAGAAAAGAAACATTCTCTTTAAGAATGGCCGACACAGAGAAAGATTTTTTTAAACAGCCATATAGCCTTGATGTGCTTAAAAATGAAGAAAGCGGTTTTATTGACAAGGTTACTTATGGTAAAATCTCTATCATGACTATTGACGCTAAGCTGGATTGGCGGGAAATAAGTAAAATCATTCAGAATGTTACCGGAAATCTGCCGGTTTCTGACAGTGACCTTAAAAAATTAAGTACTGCAAAAGTATATACCTATCTCAGGGGATATAGTGCCGTAGAACAAACTAAACTTAACAATAATCTGGGTAATGTACTGGAAACTATTAAGACTTTTTCAGCGATTACCAGCCCTCCTTCAAATTTTGTCAATAGTGGAACATTCAGTTATGAAGACTGTGGAGTCCCTATAGCATTCGAATTAAGAAATACTTATTCAAGTGACAAATTTCTAAAGAATTTCAATTACCCAAAAACCATAAATTTCAATTAAAATGAAGAAAGTACATCTACTCTCTATTCTAGCAATCGGACTAACAGTGTCCTGTAAGAAGGAAGCAAAAATTGCTTCACCTGATCAAAACGAACAATCAAAAGACGGACAGTTAAGCGTTTTCCAGGACAGAAAAATTATCGCAAACCCTATCGTTGAGATTGGAAAAGGTTCAATCCTTAATTTCAACCAATTAATTAATGGCCAGAAAACCAGTGGCGGAATTGTGAGAGACAGCACCTGGTCAAACGGTGGCGGAAAAACACTTTTTGTGGAAACCGACGATGTTATGGTTTCAAACGAGAACGCGGATCTTGCCTACCCTGGTGCAATTTTCAATAGTAAATCTATTGTAAATGGTTATTTATTTAACCCGCTAAGTGTAAGGGATTATGATGCCCTGCCAATACGTGCAAGTCTTTCCATTCCCGGAACTAACGTTGGCGGTGTCATCGAGAGCCCTGATATTGTAAGTACCCGTGATTTTATTGGCCAGGTAGTAGCAAGACAAGGAACTGTTCCTCAGATCAATAGCTTCTCTTATACTTCAAGTGAATTTACGGATTATAATGAACTTAAATACACATTTGGTGCAAACGTAGATATCGGTAAAATAGTAAGTATCGGTGTTAATGGTGGTGGAACTAAAATTAAAGCGCGTACAGGGGTTATTGCCAAATTTGTTCAGGAAAACTTTACTGTTGATATGTCACTGCCTAAAAAAACCGAACTAATCAGCCCTGCTGATGCTAATGCAGTAATGGATGAATATGCACCAGTGTATGTTAACTCTGTTACTTATGGAAGATTCGGGATGTTTATGGCCGAAACTGATGCTTCATACCAGGATTTCAATGTGGCTTTTAAGGCAGGCTTAAACATTGGTATCGTAAAATCTGATGTTAACGTAACCAGCGCTCAGAAAGCATTACTGGATAAAGCTAAAATCACTATTTACATGAAATTTGGCCCGGGCCAGGCTTATACAGCAACAGTAACGGGTTATGAGGCATTCAAAAATGCAATATTGGCTGGTGCTTCGGTAACAAGCGAAAGTTATGGCGGACCAATTTCATTCAGAATGAGAAATCTGAAGAACTTCGCTTTGTTTAAAACGATCTTCAAAATTAACCTTGCCAAATAATTAAAGAATAGCAATCATGGATGTTACTCAATTAAGAAAAACAAGGATCATTTTGTTAAGTGTTTGTTCATTACTGATGATGAGTATTTACGGATGCAAAAAAAACGAATCTCTGACAGCTGGCCAGAGTTCAGTGAATCAAGAGTCAGGAAAGCGTCAAATCCAAAGCCTGGTCGAGTCATCTGATTTCACGGTAATGGATAACAATGCTGACATCGTTTATCTGGGCAACATACTTTCAGGAAAATTGCTGACTGATTCAGCTCAATTCTGGGGTCTGAGTGGCTATCAGAAATTACCAATCAGAATCAGCTGTTCATTTCCAGGACAAAATGTTGGAGATGTGATTAATATCCCAAGAATGTCTTCTTTCAGACAGACTTTGCAAAACATTTTAAGGAGAAACAATTTCCAGAATACACAGATTGGGGCATTTTCCTATACTTACAGACCATTCTATGATTATGATGAGTTAAGAAAGGAATTTGGTTATAATTTAAGTGTAAGAGGACTATTTTCTTCTTCTTCCTCTAGTTTAAATCATAGCGTAACTACCATCAAGAAAAGATTTGGTTTTGTAGCTAGTTTTGAACTTGAAAACTTTACTGTTGATACACCATTACCTAAAAAAACTGAATTAATCGGGGAAACTGAACTCGCAGCTCTGATAGCAGGAGGCCAGGACCCTGTGTATATCAATTCAATTTCATATGGTCAGAGAGGTATTTTATCTGTAGAAACAGATCTCAATATGGAAGAAACAAATAAAGCTTTTACGAAGGTAACGAATAAGATTTTCAAGAAAACTACTGAAACACTTACCGAATATGAAAAACATCTGATCCAGCAGTCTACCATAACTCTATTTTTAGTTGGCGGACCAAATTCAGGGAGTCCGATGTCTATAGACGGATACAATTCATTTATTACCTATGTAACTTCTTTAGGGGATTTTTCTGCCGACAATCCCGGTTATCCTATCAGTTTCAGATTAAGAAGATTAAGTGATTACTCGCTGTTTAAGCTTAATGTAAACCTACCTAACTAATCGTAATAAAAACACGGTTTTTAATTCTTCATAACAGCTTCCTGTAAAAAGGAAGCTGTTATTCATATCTGGTTCCAAAACCTATTAATCCATTTAGTCCTATGAAATTACGCTATACCCTATTTTTAGTCATCATTGTCTTTTCTTCTTGCAAGAAACAGGCAATAAATATCAAAAGTGCCGGCCAAAATACTGAATTAAAATCTCCGGAAGGAGGCAATGTCAGTATTAACAGCGGCTCACTAAATGCGTTCCACAGCTGGATTCAGGAAGGATCATTCATCAAATCCAGGATAAACTCCGGAAAAACAAGTGGTGTGGAATTCCCAGACAGATTAATGGACATTGGTTCATGGAATGACAGAACAATCGGAGCAGTCCATATCAGAAAAGACAGTATGTGGCTTGGCGATTTTGCCGGAAGATCTTTTATTGGTTATGCTGATGAATTTACAATGCTACCTGAATGGCTGGGACAAAAGGACAATTTTTACCTGGGTAACCTGATTAAGGGAAATACGATCTCCAGTCTTGACATGACCCCATTATCAGAAAGACTGGGACAGTATGAATCCAGACCGATCAGTGCTTCTGTTTCTTTACCAGGAAAAACGGTGTCTGGAATCTTTAACCCCAATGAACTCTCGGCCTCACAATTCTACAGTAAATTACTACAGGATAATGGAATGCCAAATACTCAAAATGCAGCTTATAGCTATAGTCTTCAGGAGTTTACCTATTATGATGAACTTAGAACTGTTTTTGGTTCTAATGTAAAAGTAAGCGCATTGTTTTATGGTTCAGGTTCTACAAGTACCAACGGGGTGCTTAGAATAGCCAAAAAATCAGGTCTTGTGGCCAAATTTATACAGAAAAACTTTTCGCTGGACATGGACGTTCCTGAACAAGGTGAATTGTATGCCAATCTTGATCTGAATGCTGTGGACGGTTACTGGCCAGCTTATATCAGCAACATTACTTATGGATCTACAGGTATACTGGTCATTGAAAGTGATGAAAATCAGGATGTAGTGAACAGTACCTATAAGAAAGCATTTAATGTACTGGGCGGATTGGTTTCAGGAACATCATCTCTGACTTCTTCTGAAACAGCGACCATCAATAACTCGATGATGAAAATATATTTTATTGGTCCGAATGGTGCTGAAGCCGTTAAACAGATTTTTTCTATTGATGAATTAGTAGGATTTATTAAAAAAGGTTCTTCTTTCTCTGCACAAACTCCGGGAGTACCTATCTCCTTTAAAATGAAATCTTTGAAAGACAATAAAATAATCAATAATAATTTCAGGATTGATGCCCCGGTTGAAAAAATCTATGTAAAACTGACCAGAACGACTGAAGGAAATAAGTATAGGGCTTATCTGAATTTTTATGCAGATCCGCAGGCAACTTTACCGATTATAGCACCAGCGAGAATAACTTTCAGTCTGAACAATTTTAGAATGGTTCGAGAAGGTTCGCATAGAGACGGCTTTTCAATGGTAAGAGAAGGTGATGCATGGCGTATTAACAATACTGCGCACTTAACCAGAATAGATGCGAATTACCAGGGTGATCCTCCAATAAGGTATGGTAGCTCTGATTCATCTTATGTAGTAATACTTCCTTAATAATGAACTCATTTAATCCTATTGGTTTGAAGCATTTTGTAGTCTTTTTTATATTGCTGGCCTTTGCCAGCTGCAAAAAATCTGAGTCTTTAACTATTGAAAAGGAAAACCCTGGCGATTTACTCGTCAGGGATTCTGTTTTTTCTTATGCAAAGGAAGTTTACTTCTGGAATGATAAATTACCTTCTTATCAGGCTTTCAACCCCAGAGGTTACATTACGCTTGATCAGGAATTGTTTGATATCAGCCAGTATGCAATAAATCCTGAAACACAAAAGCCTTTTGAGTATAATCCTCAGAATCCGAAAGCTTCTAAATACTCGGCGATAGTTGTCAACGATAATGCAGCTGAAAATAAAGTCCCTGATGGCAGCCTGAATGCAGGTTTCGGTTTAACGTTTGTTTCTGTTCAGGAAGATGATATCCGGATAGAATATGTTATTTCAGGTTCACCGGCTGCGAAAGCAGGACTGCAGCGAGGAATGAAGGTTGTTAAATTCAACAATACCCCTGTTGAGACTAAAACCCTTTTTTACAAATATCTTAATTCTATCGTGAGCAGTGCTCAGATCAGTATAACTATTGAAAAATCAGCACTACAACCAGAAAAAACTTTTACGTTGCAAAAACAGCAATTTGTTGCTGAGCCGATAACCAAGGACACTATATTCAATTATAATGGTGTAAAAACCGGTTATCTTTCCTATCTAAGATTTAGCAGTCCAAACGGACAGGATAAACAACTTGACGAGGTATTTTCCCGTTTTGCGAACGAAAATATTACCGAATTGATTGTTGATTTACGCTATAATCCTGGTGGATATATTTCAACTGCTGATTATTTTGCTAACCTGATTATTCCGTCTGCTTTTGATAAACAGGTGATGCGTAAAGAGAGGTACAATGCAGTGATGCAGAGCAATGCAGCTAAACTATTGAAAAATCAGCTCTTAACTGATGATAACGGACGCCCTTTGTTCTATATAGATAACCGCCCGGCAACTATGGCCGATGGTGATTATTCTCTGAATTCAAACACCTATAACTTTGATAAAACGGCAGGAATAAGCTCTTTGAAAAGAGTTATTTTCATCGTAAGTTCCCAGACTGCTTCTGCAAGTGAATTATTGATTAACTGTCTCAGACCCTACCTTGATGTCAAACTTGTTGGAGTTTCAACCAGTGGTAGTCAGCAGGTTAAAACATATGGTAAACCCGTTGGGTTCTTTGGCCTTAAAATAGGTAGAAACACGGTTTACTATTCCATGTTTCAAAACTTAAATGCCAGAGATGAGGGGAATTATTTTGATGGAATGCATACAGACCTGACTACAGATGATGATGCCAGATTTAATTTCGGTGATACCAATGAACCGGGGTTGAAAGCTTCTTTAGGACTAATTTTCCCATCTAAATTTGCCAGACAAGAATCATTCAGAAAAGAGGCTGGGGCAGATTTCAACAGTGTTGAATTCAAAGCTGATTTAGCTATTCCGACAGGATTAATCAAAGAGAGATCTCATATCAGAATAAAGAAATTTTAAAAGAACAGGCTGGTTACTGATCCTCTGATAATTCAGAATGATAAATAACCAGTAATTTTTTTCAGAAAGGTACTTAGGCACCTTTCTGAAAAATTATTATTTCAATACCATTAAAGTATCTTTCAATACTAATTCTTTACTTGAAGAACCAATCATTATTCTGAAATTACCTGGTTCTATAACAGTTTTCATCTCTGCATTCAGCATTTCTAACATTTGAGGCGTAATCTCAAAAGAGACCTGTTTAATCTCTCCTGCTTTTAAGTGAACGCGTTTAAAACCTTTCAATTCCAATACAGGCCTGGCAACACTGCTCAGCAAATCACGGATATACAACTGCACCACTTCATCACCAGCATATCTTCCAATATTACTTAAAGTAAAACTTGCAGTAACAGCCTCTTTTCCTGAAATCTCTTTTTTGGTTATTTTCAAGTCTTTATAGTCAAATTTCGTATAACTCAAACCATATCCAAAAGGAAAAAGAGGTTCCCCGCTCAGGTTATTATAATCATCGCCCCTGCCAGTTGGTTTATGATTGTATACCAGCGGCAACTGTGATTCATGAACAGGATAAGTAACAGGTAAACGGCCCGCAGGGTTGTAATCACCAAATAGTGTTTCTGCAACCGCATTTCCGCCTTCTTCTCCTGGATACCAGATATTCAGAACCGCAGCAGCGTCTGTTAACCAATTGTCCATCGTAATTGCACTGCCGCCAACCAATAAGACCACTACCGGTTTTCCCGATTTTTCCATCGCCCGGATAAGCTGTTCCTGGTTTCCCGGTAAATTCAACATGGCACGATCTTGAAATTCACCCTCTTTTATTCCTGCAGTTACGACAATTACATCCGCATTTGCGGCTAGTTTAATTGCTTCATTTAATTCCTTGTCCCGATTATCTGATACTCCATAGTTCCAGATCAGTTTAATATGTGCGTTGCCTCTGGGTTCTTTAAATTCTATGCGAACAGGATATGTTTTGTCCTGTTCAAAATCAAAAGATACTAATTCGGTATGATATGATATTTTTTCCCATTTGTCAATTAATAGTTTTTCACCCAGATAAAGACGGTAACCGTCATTCCCTTCCAGACCAACCTGATAAGTCCCGGATTTTGGTGCTTTAAGCCCTCCTGTCCACCTTATTGCGTACTGATCTTTAGCCAGACGCTTATCAGGAGAGGAAAGTGTCCACATAAAATCTACATTTTTATCTATTCTGCTAAATACCGGCCGACCACTTAAAGTAAGGTTATCAAAATAAGCAGCAAAAAGACCATGAGCAGTATCTGCTTTTAAAAACTGCTGCGCAATAGGTATATATGAAACAGGATTGCGGCTGCTCCCCTTGCTATACGTTACCTTAATTTGTTCACCTGCCCGTTTCTTTAACCCTTCTACGATATTAATCTTCCCATTACCAGTTCCGCTATAGCCGCCTAAACGAGCCTCCACTGCATCTTCTCCAACAACAAGTATATGTTTGATGTTTTTTAGTGGTAAAATTGATTGCTCATTTTTCAGCAGTACAAATGATTCAAGAGCTGCCTGTTTGGCAATAGCCTTATGACTTTGATCATTTAATGCTTTTTGCGCCTCCTGCTCAGATACATAAGGATTTTCAAAAAGCCCCAGTTCAAACTTTGCTCTTAAAACCCTGGAAACAGCATCATCTATCCGCTTTTGCGAAATCGATCCATCTAAAAATGGGGTAATAAACAATTTATAATGTTCGTATTCAGTCTGAAAGATGACATCCAGCCCGGCAGTAATTGCTTGCCTGGTTGCATCAGCATAACCACTGGAAGTATAATGTAATACATTTGCGCCGCCAACTGCCCCGGCATCAGAGATCACAAAACCTTTAAAACCCCATTCTGTTTTCAGCTTCTGAGTAAGCAGATAGTTGTTAGAAGTTGCAGGAACACCATTTAACGAATTATAAGCAGTCATCAGCGAGCGGCTTTTCCCCTGTTGTATAGTCGCTTTAAAAGGAGGAAAATAGAGTTCTTCCAGCAAACGTTCATCATAGTGAACAGGGTAACTATCCCTGCCGCCATCACCAACATTGGCTACAAAATGTTTGGGCGTTGTGATGATATTCTGTTTTTCAAATGCACTTACAAAAGCCAGCCCCATTGCAGAAGAAAGAAAGGGGTCTTCACCATAGGTTTCTTCTGTACGTCCCCAACGTACATCAGAGGCTATATTGACTACTGGAGTTAAAATATCTCTGATCCCTCTTAACCTGGTTTCCTGAGCAATTGTACCTGCTACCTGCCCCATCATAGCTGTATTAAAACTAGCCGCCAGACCAATAGACTGTGGAAAAGCTGTAGCTCCTTGTCTGACTAAACCATGCAACGCTTCATCAAACGCAATGACAGGAATTCCTAAACGGGTCTCTTTAACAAAATAACGCTGTATCGCGTTTATCTTTTTTGCCAGTGTATATGCATTTTCCTGTGTATTATAACTCAGCATTTGCCCGGCGCCACCGCCACCCTGCGAAACAGCACTCACCTGTAAACCAAAAATACCGTTTTTGTAGCGGTTTTTATCTACGCCATCCAGATCACCGGGGATCATAAACATCTGCCAGAATTTCTCTTCAGGGGTCATTCGGGATAATAAATCCGCTACTCTTTTTTCAATTGGTATCTTTGGATTTTTATACAGCGGAACTTTTTTCTTAACTACGCTGATACTATCATTTGCAATTGCCACATTGCTCAGCAGAACCAGCAACAGCATAATTTTAGTAATTATATATTTCATCAGTCACATTTTATTTTGTATAACATAAAGCTTGTAAAACACTAATTAGCAGGAGTAAATGCAAAAGACAGAGCAGGCTCTGCCCCCACCAGCCCAACAGGTAAGGTTACTATGGTCTTTCCATTTGAACTGCTCCATTTTAGTTTTTTACCATTAGCTACCATAGTCAGTGCCGTTCCCTTTTCAGGTACATTACCAGTCCAGCTGATTGTTCCGGCGGTGTTTTCACCAACGTTTCTGCAATAGATTGCATAGCGGGTTTTTCCGTCTTTACTTTGTGTAAACCAGGTCTGCCCGCTATGATAGTTTTTAGTAATTCTTGTATTGTAAATCGCCTTACCATTTTTTGAGGTCCATTGACCAATATCATTTAATCTGGTAACAACTTCAATAGGTAAAGTCCCATCTGCAGCAGGCCCTACTCCTAAAAGTAAACTTCCACCCTTAGCTACGATTTCCACTAATTTATGAATGACTTCGCCAGCTGGTTTATATTGATCTTTATTCACAAAACCCCATGCACCCCCCAGGGTCATACAACTTTCCCAGGGATGATCTAACTGATGATCTGGTATCTTTTGTTCCGGGGTTTGATAGTTTTCATAAGGGCCATGCACAGTTCTGTCCACCATTAATAAACCAGGCTGTGCTTTTCTGGCCATACCGGCAATTTTAGGCATATCAATATCCTGGCTCCATTTTGGGATATTGGCACCCCAGGAAAGTACTTCTTCGTTGACCGTTTCCAAAGGTCTTACCCAGCCCCCATCCAGCCATAAGATATCAATCCCTCCATAATTTGTCATCAGCTCCTGAATCTGGTTAAAAGTAAAATCTTTAAATTTATTCCATCTCCAGGGGTTCTTTTTGATATCATAATTATTATTGCGGTCGGGAGTAGCATATTTTGACCACCAGTAATACGGGGAGTGCCAGTCTGGTTTAGAAAAATAGGCACCGATCATAAAACCTTCTTTTCTGAAAGCATCAAAAACATATTTGGCAACATCTGCCTTTGGGTTACTCGCAAAAGGGCCTTTGGCAATACTGAAATCAGATTCTTTTGTATCAAACATGGCAAAGCCATCATGGTGTTTGGTGGTAAACACCAGGTATTTCATCCCTGCACTTTTACCAGCCCTGGCCCATTGTTCAGGATTGAATTTTACCGGATTAAAACTATTGCTTAAACCCCAGTACCACTTTTTATAATCGTCATAAGTCTTTGTACTATCACGGTCTATCCAATCTTCAGAACAGATAGACCAGGATTCAATGATACCTGGTACAGCATATAAACCCCAGTGTACAATCATCCCAAATTTCTTATCCTGCCAGTTTTCCAGTTTCTGTTTGACCAGCGGATCAGAAGGCCATTCATAAACTGTTGATTGCTGATGAACCCCATTTTCCTGTGCCGTTAATTTTCCAAAAGCACTAACAAGCAAAGCCGCAATTATAATTCTTGTTTTCATGAGCATCTATTTTTTGAAATGGTTCATTTCCTGAATATAAAAATGTCCCGGCTAAAAAGATGTAACCGGGACTTATAGGTGTTAAAAATCAGCGCAACATTATTGTTGCCAGAATATTTTTGTTTTACGGGTATCCTTAGCCTGCACTGCCTGATAGTTGGCGGCATTTAATACTTTTTCTTGTGAAGGATAAATTAACCTGGTTGGAGGCGTATCAAAACCAGATAATTTACCAGCAGAAGGGAAAGTTAAGACAGGAAATCCTGTTCTTCTGTATTCAGACCAGGCTTCAGTAGATTGAAGAACACCTAAATGTACCCATTTCTGTGTATAGATATTAGCTAGTTTATTTGCCTGAGAGCCAGTATAAGCAGCCGATGACGAGCTTATCCATGCATCAATATCAGTTGCTAAAGGAGCTGGAGGATTAACATACCCACCACCTTTATTTAAATTATTCAGATAATAGTAGAAAGTAACAGACTGTCTTAAAGCGCTTTCATAAGCTGTCTGAGCACTTGCTGAACTTCCCCATCTTTCAAAAGCCTCAGCTTTCAGCAGGTTTACCTCAGAAGCAGTGATCACAATACCTGGTAATTTCTGATTATAAAGGAAAGTTGCTGAATCAAGTACAGCATAATCCGGGAAACTGGTCTCCTGATCTGATCCGCTCATCGTAACCGGCATTGCTTTGTAAGTCTTATTTGGTATAAATTTACCATTTACTGTTCTGCCATACTTATCATAGATTACCGGAATACGCGGGTCATTTGCAGGCACCATCACTGTATTCAACATATAATCTGTAGCATACCAGCTTCCTTCCATAAAGGCAGCACTTAAATCGCTCGTACTATTGGTTTGTGGCTGCAATAATACGTCAGATGAACCTGGATTATATAAAGCACTGTTCGCACCGTCTATCAGTGGGTAATTTGCCGAATTGCTTAGCATATCCATTACCGCAGTTCTTGCTGTTCCTTCATCTACTTTTGAAATACGCATTAGTAGTCTCAAACGTAATGAATTAGCATAACGGGCCCATAAATTCATGTCACCTCTAAGCAAAATATCAGCTTTGGCAAAATCTTTATTCGTAGAGTTTGCTTTAAAATAAGCCGCTACTGTTGCTAAATCACTGATAAAACCAGTGTATAATGCTTTTTGATCATCAAATTTAGGGTTCACAATTGTACTGTTTTTTTCCAGACTACCAGCTTCAGAATAAGGAATATCACCCCATAAATCTACCATTTTTGCAGCCTGTTCAATTAAAACAACTTTAGCAGCCTGCATCAGCGCACTCTGACTTGTTTTGTCTGCATCAGAAAGGGTGCTGAACTTTGTTTCCATAGAACGATATTGTGCCATAACCCCGCTTCCATTACCACCTGTGGCATAAAAGTCATCCCAATAATTTTGAGAATAACCATCGCTCTGCTGATACACTGAATTTGCATTTGGGAAATACGACGTTTGTGCATATACACCAGGCATCTGACATAAAAATGTACGTACGTTCCAATATTTGGCAGCAACCCTGTCATTATTTAACATGGCTGTAAAAAGTCCGGAAAGACTTGCATTGATTGATTTTTCCGGGTTATAGAATTTTTCATCAACAGCTTTTTTGCAACTCACCAATGATGTTACTGCAACTAAAACAAAGCTTATATTTATAATTAATTTTTTCATGTTATCTGGATTAATGCGATTAGAAATTCGCGCTTATTGAAAAACCATAGCTTCTTGATGCAGCAGTCGAGCCCACATCTACCCCTTGTGACCACCATCTGCTTCCTAACGGAGCTTCTGGATCCAGGTCTTTCAGCGTACGCCAGATATAGAATAAATTACGGCCGGTAAGTGCAACTCTCAGGTTAGTAATTTTAAGTTTGCTGGTAAATGAAGCAGGTAATTTATAACTCAATACGGCTTCTCTCATTTTAATGAAACTATTGTCAAAGATCTCCCCTTCTGCTAAAGTTCCCTCTCCCCAGTTATAAGTATTGATGTAATAATCAGCAGCAGAAATAATTTTTGTATTTGCTAAACCTGTAGTTTGATTTACGCCAGGTAACAATACGCCATCATCATAGGTTTTACCATTACTTGTATACGTTAATCCACCATGTGCAGCATCTCTGTATTGCATAGAGTTTTCCAGCATTCCTGCCCCACGCATAAATTTAAGATTTGGTGAAACCATCTTTCCGCCAAAGCGGCCGTCAATAGTGAAAGTCAATGATAAATTACCGTAGCTGAAAGTGTTAGAAATACCGCCAACTACTTTAGGCATAATGTTTCCTGCTTTCACATAGGTACTATTATCCATCACATACAATCCGTCATCATTAATAATATAATTGCCCTTTGCATCAGTTGCTCTTGGACGGATATAAATATTACCTAAATCTTCGCCGGCTTTAGCAACAATTTTAGCAGTAGACTGATCTGAAGAATAGAAATTCAAATCAGACATTCCCTCCATTAATGAAATTACTTTTGATTTATTAGAAGAGAAATTCAAACGGGTATCCCAGCGGAATTTTTCGCCTTTTACTGGTGTTCCGTTTAAGGCTACTTCCCATCCTTTGTTACCAATTCTTCCCACATTTACAAGCTGGCTTTTAGCACCATTAGTCGTACTTATCTGTAATGGCAGGATCTGATCTTTGATATAGTTAGTATAGTAACTTACATCAAGTCCTAAACGGCCATCTAAAAAGCGGGTTTCAAAACCAAACTCAGTCTCATACTTCATTTCTGGCATTAAGGTATTATTCCCATAAGCACTAGCAGTTACCAGTGAAGGAACTGATCCGTTTATAGTTTGAAGAGAGGACTGCGTGTAAACGATATTTGCTTCGTACGGAGGCGGCGCATTACCTACTACACCGTAAGACGCTCTTAATTTACCATAGTTCCAGAATTTCGGTAATTTGATAACATCACTGAAAACAAAGCCACCATTCATAGAATAATAAGAGTATTGATTATTCTGAGGAGGCAAAGTAGATGCATACTCGCGGCGTGCAGTACCTTCTAAAAACAAGAAATCTTTATAGCCTAAGTTTAAAATTCCTAAATAAGCATATTTCAATTGTTTTTTTCTGGTGTCAGACGTTTCGGCAATACCGTACGAATTACTTATTGAAAACCAGTTTTCTGATACTAATCCATCTTTCGTGTTGGATTGCTGATCTTTATAAGTCTCGTTTCTAGCCTGATAACCACCACTTACCGATAAATTCAGATCTTTACCAATTTTATTAGAGTAAGTCAGTAAAGCGTCTCCATACAGAATAGCATATTGCCCTTGTGTAGTAGTATATCCCCCTGTACTGGTATTACCGTTCAATGCTATCGGCACTTCTGTATACTGATTATTCTCAGATCTCAGTCCTGTATAATCATTACCGATACGTCCTCTAAACTTTAAGTTTTTAGCAACATCCCAGTTTAAAGTGAAACTTGACAATAAACGATTTTCATTTTCAGTATACTCGTTTTTTAATTGCTGCCAGTAAAAGTCAAGTAAATTGGTTGCTCTGATATTGTAAATAAATGGCTCAGGGCGATCTAATTGATTAAATTGCGCATACTTGTATCCATTGCTGGTCTGGAATTTTTCTTTCATTAAGTTCATGTCCTCAGCACGGCTGAAGTAACCGCCAAAAGAACCTAAAACCTGCCCAAGCTGATAAGGTCTGTTTTTAGTGATCGTGTTTACATAACTTACAATCACATCTGCTGACACTTTAGATCCAAGCTTAACAGTAGAATTTAAGTTAAAGGAATTCTTTGAACCTGTATTTCCTGGCTGTGTTCCTCTATAATCAAGACGTGAAGCAGAGAAGCGATAATTGATCGCATCACTTTGATTTGAGATAGCCACATTTGCATTTGAAGTATAACCAGTTTGATATACATCTTTATAGTTATCAGGCTGTGGAGAGTAAGAACGGATTGATCCATCCCACCACTTTACCTGCTGGCCTTCCATTTTTGGACCAAAATTCGCATAAGCTCTAAAATACGGTCTTAATCCTGTTGGAGAACTCGCATCAGCAATCCAGCCATCTTCACGGCCAGCATTGGCTAAATTTGTTGCTCTATCGTAACCCGGACCATATACATTCTGAAAGTTAGGCAAAAATGCAACTTTATCTATGGAACCCTGGTAATTGAAATCAACTCCCAGTCCTCTGTCTTTTGATCCTTTTTTAGTTGTAATCACAATTACACCACTAGCTGCATCCGAACCATATAAGGCAGATGCACTGGCTCCTTTTAAAATGGTCAGACTTTCAATATCTGCTGGGTTGATATCCAGAATACCATTTCCCCGGATACGCTGATCACCCCAGTAATCATTGTTATTAGCACCTTTCGCCCCGTTTTGTGCGTCATTTCTAATCATTACCCCATCCACAACATATAAAGGCTGCTGATTGTAATTGATAGAATTGATTCCACGGATCTGGACATTGACCGCACTGCTTGCGCCACCTGGCGCTGTGGTAATTTTCACACCGGCAGCTTTACCATATAATGCAGATGCAAAGTTTGTATTTCCGGCTTCTGTCAATTGTTTAGCTGTTACCGTACTTACGGCATAACCAAGTGATTTTTCCTGGCGTTTAATACCCAGCGCTGTGGTCACCACAACTTCATTCAGACTATTTTCACTTTCGGCCAGGGTAACGTTCAGTGAAGTTTGGTTGCCAACAGGAACTTCTTGTTTAGCATAACCTACCGCAGAAAAAGACAGGACATCATTTGTACTGACGGCGATGGAGAATTTTCCGTTACCATCTGTCTGGGTAACTTTGTAGCTTCCTTTTAAGGAAACACTAACTCCGGGAATCGGCCCCGAAGCATCCCTTACTGTTCCAGTAAGGTTTTTTTGTGCAAAAGCGCTGACTGTCAACAGAGTTAACAGAAAAACACTTAAATACTTTAAGTAAATTTTTCTCATGTTTGGTGTGGTTTAGGTTATTAATTCGATTTAGTTTTATTTTATTAGAAACGCATGTGTGAATTCAAAAGATAATTATTCAAATAGACTATGTTCAATCACCAGGCTGGCTGATGCCAGTAATTCTGCATCTGCTGCAAGTTCTGAAAGTACAACTGTGGTCTGAGCTGCAATTCTTGGAATACAGAATTCATTGATAGCCTGCTGAATAGGCGGCAGAAGTATTTTTCCTGCTGCTGCACCGCGCCCACTCAGAACAATGCATTCGGGATTCATAATATGGATTAATGTAGCTACCCCTTTTCCTATATGGAACGCTGCTTCAGAAAGTATAGAAACTGCCAGAGGATCGTGGTTGCGGGCAGCCTCCAGAAACAATTCTCCAACATTTCTGCTTTTGTCTTTAAAAAGTTCGGTCATACTGGTTGCTGCACCGGCTTCTATTTCTGCTTTTGCTTTTTGCGTCATTACTAATAAAGACGTCTCCACTTCCAGACAGCCGCGTTTACCGCAAGAGCACAGTATCCCGGTATTGGTTGACAATGGAATATGGCTAAACTCACCTGCATAACCGCTGTTTCCACGATATAACTGACCGTTAATGATCATCCCCAAACCTGTACCCCAGCCAATATTTACCACCATGACATCCTTCATTCCTACCGCTGCACCGAAATAAAGTTCAGCATTTGCAATCAGGCGTGAATCGTTCTCCATGAATACAGGAAGGTTCAGTTTGCCAGTCAGATATTCACCCAGCTGTGAGCCATCGTTCGTTTTCAGATTAGAATAATTTGCGCCCTCTTCCGAGCTGATAAAACCCGGCATACCGATGCCTACTCCCAGGAGATTTTTCTTATCGAGACCAGAAGCTTCAATGTTTTTCTGAATAAAGGAAACTAGTTTATCTACGGCTTCCTGATCATCTGAGAGTTCAAGCTCCATCATTTCAACAGGGTGGATAATGTTATTAGCCAGATCGTATATAATCATACGTGCAGTAAACTGATCGGTCGCTACAGCAACAACATATCTTTGTTTTTCAAGGTTCAATAAAAAAAGAGAAGCTCTTCTGCCCCCGGTTGAAGGGCCAAGGCCTTGTTCCTGAACATATCCTTCTTCTACCAGGTCATTTACGACCTTAGTTACAAGCGGCAAACTTTTCTGAGTGAGTTTACTCAGCTCTGTAAGAGAGAGTGGATTTTTATAATAAAGTTGCTTAATAATATCAACCCTCAGGAGCCCTCTATTTTTCATCAGTATAATATGTTGGTTTAGTTGCCTTTACCAAACTTAATAATTTAATATTAAACAAATGCAATACTTATTATTTTTTTTAATAAGTATATGGGTACTTAAAAATATATTTTAATTCTTTGAGGGATTATTGTTGTATTTAAGGTTATTTCCAAAAAACCATTTTCAGTCAGGTTTGTTAAGCTGGAAATTCATAGAGAAACAATTATTAACCTTTTAAGATAAAATCCTAAAATTATGGCCAAATACTCAAAAAAGGCTTCAGAGAAGTTAGAAGCTACGATGCACGAA
This sequence comes from Pedobacter cryoconitis, assembly GCF_014200605.1. GTDB lineage: Bacteria > Bacteroidota > Bacteroidia > Sphingobacteriales > Sphingobacteriaceae > Pedobacter > Pedobacter cryoconitis_B. The sequence goes on from NZ_JACHCE010000004.1 coordinate 392,451, forward strand.
ATGAAAGAAGGAAAATTGAAATCAGGAAGCGGGAAAAAGGTAACTTCTAAAAAACAGGCTGTCGCTATTGGTCTTTCAGAAGCAAGAAAAGAAGGGGCAAAAGTGCCCAAAAAGAAATGAGGTGTTTATCCTGCCTGAGTTATTTCAGGCAGGATACTATTTACACTGTTCATCAGAGCACTTCATGCCATCAGACTTTTATCCAGGATAATGATTAAATCACAACATTTGCTGGTCATGATACAGATCAATTTCATGTCCTATCTGTTCAGCCAGATATTCAGTAAATTTTAATTCCAGATGTTCACCTTTTAAATCTGGATCGTATAGAGGTAAATCTCCAGCCGGAATATCTTCTGGCTGAACCATTACCCAATCTTCTCCATCAAAATACAAGGCACCAAGTATACCTCCAAAATAAATTACTTTATAATACGCTTTCTGATCAGGCTCTGGTAATATAGTCAAAGTAACATCTTTTTGATGATACTCAAGCTTAATATTGAATGGTTCCATATGCTAATTGTTCCCTCTGTTAATAGGTGAAACGATTAAACAAGACCATGCTTAAAATGTTTTTAATTTCTACAGGATAAGAATTTATTCAGAAAAGCTATGTAAATATAAAGAAGGCCGCACCGAACCACTTCCGTTCCATCCTGTATGAACTCCAGCCTTTTTAAAAGCCTCAACAACTATTCCTGCAACCCTTTCTGTATCTTTAGCTTTCCCCTCAGGGGCTCCCCAAACAGCTAAAGGAAGTTCACTGGTTCTTTTAGCACGGTTAATATCTTGTCTGGTATAAAAACAAAATCCGACAATTGACTGCTGATCCTTATGTTTATGGAATTCTTCTGCACAATCCTCAAAACCATCTGATTGTGTAGCCCCTGCATCCTGCAAAGCAATTAAACCAGTATTTTTCAATTCATTGAATACGACGTCAAGAGCTAATTTTGCTTTTTTCCATGCTGCAGCATTCATCTTCAAAGACTGTGGACCGGGTTCAGGCTCCGCAGGAACCGCTACTCCGGTTAATTCAGCTAATAATTCTTTGACCTCAGGCAGAAATGCATTATGAACAATATGGTGGTCATTGACATAAATATCAGGATTGGCACCTGCTCCTATAAGAAACTGAACGGGTTTTATCGAAGAAGAAAATTCTGCACATAGATAAAGCGGGGTCCTCCCATCACTGGAAAGGATTTCTAAAGGACTGCCTGCATCAACCAAAAGCTTTAATACTTCCAGAATTATATTTTCTTCTACAAGATTACTTCCCATTGCAGCACAATGTAAAGCTGTAAATCCATAGACATTAAATGCAGACAAATCCGGTTTTGTTAATAATATCTCTTTTAATAAAGGAATGTTTCCCTCGTTTGCTGCTTCAAAAATGTCTTTATTTGCCATGTGCTATATCTTATTAAAACTATTTATCAAGTTTACAATTTCAGTTTGTCCGGTTGCCATTGCCCTTTCTAAAGGACTACCATCGTAAACCATCATTTTACCTTTGAATTTGACTTTTGTTTTAAAATCAACGCCAACTTCTAATAACAATTCGACTATATCTTTATGTCCTAAACTGCAAATCCAGAATAACAACTCAGACTTTGGCGTAGTCTCTCCCCTAAAATCAGTACCACAATCCAGCAAGTATTTTGCTATTGCAGGATTATTCCTCCAGCATGCCCATTTAAAAGCAGCAGGAAAATACCTGTTACTAATTCCGTTTTCTACTAATGTTTTAGCTGCATCTAAGTTCCCTCCTTCCAGGTTTGTCGTAAAATCAAGCAGAGAGCTTTTCAGACTATCAACTAAATTTACATCAACACCTTTTAATAATAGTAATTCTATTATTTTCCGGCTTCCATAAACACAGGCAAAATGAATTGGCTGTAAATTATTAGGCCCTTTAGAATAGATGTCCGCCCCTATTTCTATCAAATAATCAATGATATCATAGTGGCCATTGCTCACTGCAATTGATAAAGGAGATTGCCGGGCAACATCTTTAATCTCTTTATCGGCACCTGCTTCAATTAAGAGTTTTACAATATTCAGGTTCCCATTTTTACAAACAAGCTGCAGGGGTGTCCCCTGAACCGGGTTATCATAGTCAACAAGCTTTTTATTTAGTGCAACAGGTTTTACAGTTAACAAGAGCTGCTGCACCAATGCTATATCCTGCTGATAACAAGCCATACGCAATGCCGATATCTCCGTATTTTTAGTCATTATTATTTTTTCTAACCGCGTCCAGCAATTCTTCTTCCTGATCCGTATCTGCGTCCACCTGTGTAACTAAAGTCCAAAAGTCTTTTGATGTACTTATTTTTTCAAATGCTTTACTATTTTCAAGCCTCACCATTACCTTTCTTAAACTGTGGAGGTAACCAGCTTCAAATTCGTCAATAAAATCAGCATCATTAAGTTCTATAATTTCATCAAAAGCATCCTGAATATGTTCATACTTATCTTGCCAGAGTTCTCCAATTTCTTCGATATCAGCTTCCATAACTTCATTTGTCCAATCCGGTGGATAATACCCCTGTTTACGCAAATCAACACCTGTGCTCGTATCAAAACTTAAAGAAATGTCCCCGCTTCCACAATTGAATGCAAATGCTCCGAACACTTCTTCTTTAAAATCCCCAGACTTTGCAATCAGCTCAAAAGATGCATTGGTCAATTCAAATACTGTATTTTCAAAATTATACTTTTTCTCAAATTCTATCCAGTTATTCATATACATTGCTTTAGAAACTCCTAACGATTAAATGCTTTATTAATTACTATCAATAAATATATAATTATTAGTTAACGTGATTCACAACCCAACTATTAATTTGTATAAAACCTTGCTATTCAATAACATTAATTAACAAATCATGAATAGCTTAAACAAAAATCATCCTGTATATATTAAATCAGAGAAATAATAGTAGTTTTAAAATTATTCATCATAAAAGCATTTACTGTAGTACGGGAACGTTCCCGAAATATTAGGATCTGACTGAAAATGGTACCATTGAAAAACATTAAACCAAATAAATAACCAAATCGTATGAACAAAAAAACATCTTACCTATCGGTGAGAACTGCCCTGTTTATGGGTATTTTTCTCTCCTTTTCTGCTTGTAAAAAATCAGAAACCATTAATTCTCCTCTACCCAACGTCCAAAAACAAATTGCTGTGGATGCAGCTACAGGATCTGGCAGCGATGTGATGATGCAGGCATTTTACTGGGACGTTCCTCAGGGCTCCTGGTGGAATGTTCTCAATGATAAAATACCAGCATGGAAGGCAGCAGGCATTGGCGCAATATGGTTACCACCAGCCACTAAAGCACAAGGTGGCGGAACAAGTATGGGTTATGACCCTTATGATTATTTCGACTTTGGAAGTTATAATCAAATGGGAACGACAATTACCCGTTTTGGCGATTCAACAAGCCTGAGCAAATTGATAGCTACCGCACATAACAATAATATTAAAGTATATGCCGACATGGTACTTAACCATTGCAGCGGAGGAAATTTAGAAACCAATCCCTATACAAATACAAATACCTATACTAAATATACCCCTCTTTCGGGCAAATTTAATCGTACTTACAACGATTTTCACCCAAATGATATAGAAGCCAGTGATGAAGGTGCATTTGCCGGTTTTCCTGATCTCTGCCATAAAAAAGCCAATGTATCTAACTGGATCTACAATGCTTCTTATAGTATGTCTAAATTTTACAAGAACAATATTCATTTTGACGGATTTCGCTTTGATTATGTTAAAGGATATGGCGCATGGGTAGTGAAGAACTTTGTCAATAGTGTTGGCGGACCGGCTGCAGTATTTGCTGTTGGTGAAGAATGGGATGGAAATGCCGCAAATTTACAGAACTGGGTAGATGCAACCGAACAAACTTCTTCGGCATTTGATTTTGCTTGTTTTTATGCCATGCATGATGCCTTTGACGGTAATGACCTGACAAAACTTAATGGCGATATGTTATTAAAAAGGAACGCTGCCAAAGCCGTTACTTTTGTAAGTAACCATGATACTGACATTACTTATAACAAATATTCTTCTTATGCTTATATCATGACTCACGAAGGATATCCATGTATATTCTATAAAGACTACGAAAATCTATTAGATAAAAACAGGATGAATAACCTGATCTGGATACATAAAAATCTGGCGGGGGGTACTACTTCTAATTTATATTCAGCACCTGATCAATATATAGACAGAAGAAACGGATACGGAACACAGCCTGGTTTAATTGTCTATTTCAATGGCACTGACAATTGGCAGCAGCAATGGGTAACCTCTAACTGGGCTAATCAAAAAATAAAAGAATATACAGGTATTTCGAACTGGGTACAAACAGTTGCAGCTGACGGACGTGTATTGATACAAGCGCCCCCTCATGCCTATTCAATCTGGTCTGTGACCGGCTTATAAATAAAGTTATTAATTTATGCTAATCGGGAGTTGAAGTTCTCCAGCAGGCTTCAACTCTTTATTACTGATCATAAACCATGAAAAGAATCATTCCTTTAATCCTCGTTACCCTACTTTTTGCCTGTAAAAATCATACCGAAACTAAAAGGGTTAAAGGTAATTTGAATTACGCAACTACTGCTATAAAATCCGGGCAGATTTCAGTTACAGCAAACCTGACTGCGACTATTAAAACACAGGAGTTACAGGCAGACCTGCAACTCAGCAACCCGGGCAGCACTACTTTAACCATTAGTGAAATTGAAATAGCTACTACCGAAGGGCTCCGTACAATACCTAAAACAGGAACAGCTTCTATGATCCTCAAACCTGGAGAAAACAAAGCTGTCCTGCTCAACTTCCAGCCTTTAAATGAGCTCAGAGAAAATCAGCTTACCGGTAGAAATGGATACTTAAAAGGTGTTTATAATCTTTTGATTACTTATAAAACAGAGGAAAAAGAATCCGGATTATCTACTTATAGTTCTCCGTCTCAAACCTATAAATCCCCAACAGTAATGAGCCTGCCCGCAGTTCTGGCACCTTCAGACTATAAAGCATATCTCAAAAAGTATCAAATCACTGCTACCAGTTATTCATTTAATACTAAATCTGATTTTACTGCAAAACAGAAAGCTTACCTGACTACTTTAAAACAAATTAAACAATCCCCATTTGTATTTGTCAGTGCTCAGGAGATTGCACTTTCAGGAGTGAATTTCAGGCTAAGGAGTTATTGCGAAAATGACACACTGAACGCAGAGATATTTATAGTAAACCATTCAGATTTTTCTTTAAAAATCAATCAGGAAAAGCTGGATATCCGCTATCCCGGTGAACTGGTATCAGCCCGTTCAAATGCTTTGGTAAAGGTTGAAAAAATATCGGGATCAAGAAAAGCCCCCTATGAGATAGAAAAGGGTGACCGTGTGTTAATCCGGCTTAAAAAGCCCTTTAAAAACAATGAGGACAATGCCGTTTTACTATTCAATAAAGCTTTCACGTTGAATAACCAAATTGCGCTGTTTAAGAATAACATAGAACTGGTTAAAGTCAACTTACCTTAAAACCCTTTACAGGGCATTATCATAAAAAGACAGTTATTATGATTGTTTTAGCTGTTTTAATGCCCTGTTTAAACTCCTCACTGTAATACCTAAATAGGCTGCCATATCATCTCTTGAAAGTACAATCTGTTCCTTCTGCTGCAGCTGCAATAATTTAGAAAGACCATGCTCTAAAGAATACAATTGCTGAAAGGATGCTCTGCTGCTCGTATTAAGGATACGGTCTGCTAATACCTGAAGCAGAATCTTATTCATTTCAAGATTTTTATCCAGCAGGGACAGAAAAAAAGATGCAGACATAACATAAGCATTCACTGCACTTATTGCTTCTACGGTACAAAGACATCCCCTGTTTTTCAGCGCTTCTATTTCACCTATAATCTCCCCCTTACCCAGGAATTCAAAAAGATAATCTTTGTCATTTTCTTCCGTGATAAAACACTTTGCCACTCCATCACTGATTACCATTACTTTACTTATTTGCACATCCTGATCGAGCAGCCTGTCGCCTTTACTGAAAGACCTCAGGATAACATCTTCCTTTCTTGTCTGCTGTGTATAAAGCCGCCCGATAAAGGCTAATAAATCAGTATTGGTTCGTAACATATAAATGATCCGGGACAATTGTCCTTTTTATGATAATAAAGTATTTTACTTTTGCTGCTATTCAAAACAAAAGTAATGATCACAAATCAAATTCAGGTTATCGCATTCGATGCAGACGATACGCTTTGGGTTAATGAACCCTATTTTCTGGAGACAGAAAATGCGTTTTGCCAGTTACTGGAAGAATATATGCCACATGATATTTTGTCTAAAGAATTGTTCAAAACCGAGATGGATAATCTATCACTTTATGGATATGGAATTAAAGGATTTATGCTCTGTATGATCGAAACCTTAAGCCGTATATCTAATGGGAGGGCCCCTATCGCAATGGCAGATAAAATCATGGAACTGGGACATGCTATGTTACAGCAGCCTGTAATTTTACTGGAAGGTGTAGAAGAAGTTTTAAAGCACCTCAGGAAAAATTACAGATTAGTGATGGCGACAAAGGGTGATCTGCTTGATCAGGAAAGGAAACTGAAGAAATCAGGATTACAGGACTATTTCCACCATATTGAAATTATGAGTGATAAACAGACCGCTGATTATCAAAAATTAATTAAACATCTGGATTGCCAGCCTGAGAATTTCTTAATGCTGGGGAATTCTATCAAATCTGATATTCTTCCGGTATTGGAATTGGGTGGTCATGCTGCTCACATTCCCTTTCATACCACCTGGGCACATGAAAAAGTTACCGAAAGCCTGGAACATCCAAACTTTATGCCCTTAAATACAATGACTGAAATTATTGAACTCTTAAAAAAATAATGGAAAAAGAACTAGACATAGACCAGTGGAAAAGAAAAGAACATTTTCATTTTTTCAGAAAATTCGAAGAACCTTTTTTTGGTGTAACTGTAAATATAGATTGTACTAAAGCATATGCACATGCTAAACAGTCAGGAAAATCATTTTTTCTCTATTATTTATATCAATCGTTAAAAGCGGCAAACACAATTGAAGAATTCAGGTACAGAATAAAAGCCGACAAAGTCATCATCCACGATCAGGTTGATGCTTCTGCGACCATTGGCCGTCCCGATGAAACTTTCGGTTTCTCCTATATAGAGTTTAATGAAGATTTTGAGCAGTTTTATATACTGGCACAACAAGAAGCAGATCGGGTTTCAAAAGGAACCGGACTCTTCCCTGCTATATTAGGGGAAAGTGTAATTCATTATTCAGCACTCCCCTGGCTGGATTTCTCTGCCCTATCTCATGCAAGATCTTTTTCATTTGAAGATAGCTCACCTAAAATATCATTCAGCAAGCTGATCACAGCAGATAATAAAAAAACAATGAATGTTTCAATTCATGTCAACCATGCTTTAATGGATGGTTATCATGTAGGTAAGTTTGTAGAAAAATTTCAGGAGTTAATGAACCAGTAGCCCATAAATATTATTAAACTTATTTTTAATTCAACAGATAAAATCAGCTTAACTTTGCAGTATGAATAAAGAAATTGCAGTAATTTTTGATATGGATGGCGTTATCTGTCATACTAATCCTTACCATTCCCTGGCTTTCCGTGAATTTTTCTCTGCCCGTAACCTGAATCCTACAGATGAAGATTTTGCAGCACATATGTTTGGAAAAAGTAACAGTTATATCCTTTCCCATTTCTTAAAAAGACCTATCACAGGCGAAGAATTGCTGCAAATGGAAAATGAGAAAGAAAGTCTTTTCAGAGAAATCTATGCCCCACATATCGAACCAATTGCAGGAATAATTGAATTCATTAATGATTTAGCAATTAATGGGGTAAAATTAGGGGTGGCTACTTCTGCTCCATATGCTAATCTGGATCTTATCTTAAGTGAAGTAATCATCCGTGAAAAGCTAGGTTCTATTATGGCGAGCGAAGATGTAAAAAAGCATAAGCCTGATCCTGAGGTATATCTTACTTCTGCCAGAAATCTGGGTGTTTCACCTGAACAATGTCTTGTTTTTGAAGATTCTTTCTCTGGTATTTCTGCCGCATTAAATGCAGGAATGCGTGTAGTGGGTGTATTAAGCTCACACACTATAGAAGAATTGCCGGAATGCAATTTATATATAGATAATTATACAGATTTATCGTACGATAAAATTAAAACATTATTTATCAATGCATAAACATGGCATCAATTGTATTTAGCCGATCAATTGATTAGTCCAATTCAGTGGTGCATCAGTGTTTAGTTTCACAATAAACTTTTCACTGTCACCAATTGAAGTTCCATTCAGATAGATTTTATCAGTTCCATTTACAGGATTTACCTGCAAATAATAACGTTTATTAAAATTGTAAGAATTATAGTCCTTGAATACGATAGTATCTCCATCTTCAAGAATTTCTGAATTACCATTTGCCTTTTTCACAATCTCCAGTTCCAGAGATTTTAAAGACACACCATTTTTAGGAAAGTAATAATAGTCTCCGCCATTCAGGATATTCCAGTACCAGAAGTTATTAAGCCTTTCGCTTAGCTCCACACGAATTTTACCATTAACAATTTCATTGTATTTGTCCGGACGGTCGATATTGACGAGGTTAAAATGAGCAGACAAATCTTTTGATGTAATCCCATTTACAGTCAGCCAGTCATTCGGTTTGGAAAGATCATAATTAATGAATTTACCCGTTTTAACTGACTGGAATGATATATGATCATATTTTCTATATTTCATGCTGCTTGCAGGAACTTCTTCATCAGCATTGATAAAAGCAGCAACAGGATAATGATCTGAGTAATCTGCCCAGTACCTTCTCTCCCTTAATAAATTTGTATAACTCATTAAAGAAGAACTTACCGGGTCAAAAGCTAAATTCTGCCATTTTGAAGGATAAAAGTGATCTTTTGATACAAAAATATAATCAATGTATTCTCTTTTATTTGCCGGATACGGGTAATGATAAGAAGCCATTGAATTGGTTTTCGTATCCCAGGTATAAAGCACTCCAGAATAATCGGGCTCTCCCACATTCAGATATTTCAGCATCTCAGTATACTCTGATGTTCCTTTGATTACATTAAAATCACCGCCAAAAATTACTAATTCAGTTTTAGGAATATTTAAATTATCCACATACGACTTCATCATTTCAAACTGTGTTTTGCGTATAATGACATCTCTGCCCTCACAGGATGGTTGCGTAGATTGTGTATGGCTTGCTACAAAGTGAACACGTTTACCATCTTTAATAATCACCGCATATACAAAACCTTTCAAAGAAAATGCGTCGGCATGACAACCTGCAGGATATATATGCTGCATCATCTTTTCTATAGGCCATTTACTTGCAATCATAACCCCTCCACTAGTTCCCGCCCCCTGTAATAAGTCACGCCAGGTACCACTTGTCTTATCCCACCCTGCTTTAGATCTGCCAAGCACCGGGGTTTGATAAGGAAATTCTGATGCAAGGTTATCTTTTAATACTTTACTGGCACTATTATCAAAACACTCTTGTAATAATAATACATCATAATCTTTCAAATAATCTGCCGATCCGATTATAGCTCCCCTTTTTGCTTGCGACCATTGTGTAGTTGATGCAACAACTACATCAGGTAAAAGAAAGAGATTATGTGTAAGCACTTTGATTGCAGGTGGATCATCAGACCCACTACTGAACTGATTATTATTTAGAGAAGCATTTAATGAACTGTTTTCTATTAGCATATTTTCCTTTTTGCAAGAAGTACCGGACAATAATACAGCTAAAATAATCAACAACCTTGTCTGGCCAATAGTTTTTCTGATCAGCGTTAATTGTAGTTTCATATTAAAATTACAACTTATTTATTGGCTCAAAACTATCTCAAATACAAGCAATTGGGATTAACTCAACGTTATCAAATCATCAAAACGGATTAATGCATAAAGGTAGTCTCACAATACAGCATTCAGAATTTTATATATTTTATTCACATATAAAATGAATATAATTCGGATTAATCATATATTTATAGAATGATAGTCGAAAACAACATTAATTTAGATCATATTGATCTTGCTATATTAAGATTAATGCAGGACAACGCCCGGATTTCTAATGTCCATCTGGCAAAAGAACTGGAAATGGCCCCTTCTGCTGTTTTGGAACGTGTAAAAAAACTCGAGCAGAAAAAAGTCATTCAGCAGTATACAACCAGAATTGATCCTGCTGCTGTAGGCCTGAAATTACTGGCATTTATCTCTATGAAAGCGTCCCACAGTCTTGGTTGTACAACCACGGCGCTCGAACTTTCTAAAATCGAAGAGGTACAGGAAGTACATGTCATAGCTGGTGAAGACTGTTATTTAGTTAAAGTCAGAACCGCCGATTCGGCTTCTTTAATGGAACTCATGCGAACGTCTTTTAGTAAGATAACAACGATTGTATCTATCCGCACTACTATCGTACTGGAAACAGTAAAAGAACAACAGCAATTAGTAATCCCTGAAAATAAAAAAACGTCATGACCAACAAAAACGCTTCTCCGCTCCTCGTTTATCTCGCCTTTGCTATTGTATACATTGTTTGGGGTTCAACTTATTTTTTTATTCAGAAAGCACTTGCAGGTTTTCCTCCTTTCATTCTCGGAACGATCCGCTTTATCATTGCAGGTACGCTTTTAATGACCTGGTGCAGGTTAAAAGGGGAAAAAATATTCGACTGGAAAAACATTAAATATGCTGCTGTAAGTGGTATTCTGATGCTGGGTGCCGGAAATGGAATGGTAATCTGGGTTGAGCAGTTTATTCCAAGTGGCCTGGTAGCGATTATGGCCGCATCTGCAGCCATCTGGTTTGTGATTCTGGATAAATCCAAATGGAAAGAAAACCTAAGCAGCAAATCAACAATTGCAGGACTGATTATTGGCTTTACAGGAGTTATTTTATTGTTCTCTGAACAGGTTATTCTGGCATTAAACACTCAGCAAAGCAATAACCAGATCTTAGGAATGGTTCTGGTAGCACTTGCTCCGGTTGCCTGGGCAGGAGGATCTTTATATTCAAAATATCATACAGCTCCAGACAGCTCTGTTTCTGTAAATACAGCATGGCAAATGCTTGCAGCTTCAATTATATTCATTCCTGGCAGCTTCATCAGTGATGAATACAGTAAATTTCATTTTAGCAATGTTCCTGCTGATGCCTGGTTTTCTATCATTTACCTGATTATATTTGGTTCTATTATCGCATTTAGTGCCTATGTCTGGTTATTAAAAGTGCGTCCGGCAACACAAGTAAGTACTTATGCTTATGTTAACCCGGTTGTCGCACTTTTATTAAGTATCTGTTTTACCAGCGAAAAAGTGAGCTGGATACAGATTCTCGGATTAGTAGTGATTCTTTGCAGTGTATTACTAATTAACCTGGTTAAATACCGGAAAGATAAAATACCCGCAGGCTCAACTGTTTTATAGAATTTTATTCTGCTTCATAAAGTCCCTTTCTGCATCAGTAATATGATCATCATCAATTGCAGGTGCAGTAGTGATTTTAGTGACAGACAACTCGTCCATAATATCTACGAAGTTTTTATAGGTAGCGCCAGATGTAGGCTTGATAATAACTGCCAGTGATTTTTCAGGATCATTCGCATTCTTAAAAGCTACATTGTTTTTATTGTTCAAAATAGAGTTTCTTATTTTTCTGTAGTCTTCTATACGAGGTCTGCTTTCACCGGCTACCCCCATATACCAGGCAACTTTATTGTCTTTACCTAATAAAATCGTCATCGTCCGGGATGCAGCCAATTCCAGATTAACATTCGGAACACTGCTATCCGGCTTAGCAATATCCAAAGCCACCGGCTTAGAAAGCGATGTAGTCAGCATAAAGAAAGTAATGAGTAAAAAAGCCAGATCTACCATTGCTGTCAGATCAACTTTTGGAGTTTCTTTTCTGTTTCGGGAGGTGTTTAATTCGGCCATAATCGTTTGGTTTAACATCGCGCTGAGCGAATAGGTGATTGATTTTAATAGATGATGCAACTAAAAGCCGGTTTCCATAACCTGCATCAACTAAAAACTCTAGCTCCTTACCTCCGATCAGGCGATTAACGAACCGTACTTTTCACAAACATACCGGTCACCTGTTTGATACATCTTGCGGGTTTCTTTTCATCCTGAACAATGATTCTAAATGGTCCGTCTGCAACAGGCAAAGGTTTTCCATCCATTTCATTGGCAAGGATAATAAGGCGGTCTGTAAATGCCTGATCTAATTCAGCTAAAGCAAAAACGACCTGATAACCGTCAATAGCTTCAACAAGCAAGCATTTATTGAGATTACCACCTCTCAAATCTTTTCCAAGGGCAGCTCCTGCCTTCCACAGCAAATCAGATAAAACGACTCCCGAATAAACATGATTATTACCATCCTTATCTTTTCTGTTGACCAAAGTTTTTTTTAATGTATTAAATTCAGCGTCACTGAGCGTTAGCGGTTGCGTTACTTCCCCGCCAATTCTAACTAAAGCAGCCTTTCTGGTAACCTGAGCCTGAATTAAATATGGAGATGTAATTAAGGCGAAAATGAAAAGAATTCTTAACAGTCGTGTTTTCATCGGATATATTTATGATCTGCTAAATCTACCAAATCCTTATTAGCATAAAAAATCAAAACTGGTTTTTTATAGCCTGAGAAGAACTATAAAAAACCAGAAACTGTTAAGGATTTACCGGAGAAGGATTCCGGCCATTTCCAGATCCGTTTCCCTGATTGCCAGGATTATTACCCTGGTTCCCCGGGTTATTTCTGTCATTTACTGTTCCATTAACCCCCGATGTATCTTTTCTGGCAGTATCAATAACAGATGTATCTGCCATTTTACTGTTCAGGGTATCACTACCATTCTTGTTTTTGTCCGAATGACATGCCGTAAAAACCATCCCGGTTAAAGCTACGACCGCTAAAAATTTAAATTTCATTCTCGTTTGTTTAAGGTTATCATTGCTGATCAGTGCAGTTGTGCATTGATTTTTTTTGTAAACAACCATTATTTCCAACAGTTTAATTTATTATCAATCCGGCTTCAATGAATTCAAACTAAGTTTAGAATTTCAACGTTATCTTTGTAAATTTGCACATTAAACCCTTCGGGGGATTAACAAAGACACCAAAAAACTGCAAAAAATAATGTCCGAAAACATTAAAAACAAAAGAGCCTTCAGAACTGCCTTTACTGTTCTTTTTCTGCTTAGTTCTTCCTATATATACGCTCAGACACCTCAGCAAGTACAACCAGCACAACAAATACAACCAGCACAATCCACTGCGCAAACTCAGCCTGCTCCGGCTACCAAACCAATGATCATTGTTATTGATGCTGGTCATGGCGGAAAAGACGGTTCAACAAGAGGCTTGTTTTCTAAAGAGAAAGATGTCGCTTTAGCCGTTGCACTGTTGCTGGGACAAACTATTGAGAAAGAAATTGAGAACACAAAGGTGATCTATACGCGTACAGAAGATGTATTTATCCCTTTATACGAACGGATTGATATTGCAAATAAAGCACATGCTGATCTGTTTATTTCTATTCACTGTAACTCAATGCCTTCAAATATGAGAGGCAGAACTGAGACATCCGGTGTTGAAACTTTTGTTTCAGGTTCAGGAAGATTAGGAGAACAGGAAACGGCAGTTAGAGAGAATGCCGTAATTTTGCTGGAAAAAGATTACAAAGACAATTACGATGGGTATAATCCTAATGATCCGGAGAGTTTCATTGTCCTTTCTTTAATGAAAAATGCTTACCGTCTTCAAAGTATTAAGCTGGCTACTTTAATCCAGCAGCAATATATTAAAGTTGGCCGTGTTAACCGGGGTGTGAAAGAACAAAGTCTGGCTGTACTGGCCAGGGCAGGTATGCCAGCTGTGTTAACCGAAATTGGCTTTATCAGTAATCCGGCAGAAGAAGAGTATATCAACTCTCCAGGCGGAAGACAGGAAATAGTCCAGAATATCAAAAACGCAATTCAGGAATATAAAAAACAATTGTTTCCAAATTAAATGATAAGAGCCTCTTTACAGGGGCTCTTATCATTTAATCCAGATCCTTTGAAACAGGAATATCATTTACTGCCGGAACAGTAAAATAAATCGTAGTGCCTAAGCCCGGCTCACTTTCCAGCCAGATACTTCCACCGCTTATTTCTACAAATTCCCGGCAAAGCCTGAGTCCAAGCCCTGTTCCACGTTCATTCTGTGTTCCTGGTGTAGAAAAACTACTATCCATTTTAAACAGCCGTTCTATATTCTCCTTTTCAATACCTATTCCTGAATCCTTAACAGCAAACAATATAGCTTCCTGATGTTTATGCGCTGTGAGGACAATAGTCCCATTGGCATGACTGAATTTTATAGCATTAGCAATAATATTCCTAAGCACCGTATTCATCATTTGCCTGTCGGCAAGAATTTTACCAGGGCAAACCTTTTCAATTTGAATCTCTATTCCCTTAGCAATTGCAATAGAAGAAGAGACCTTTTTCATCTCTTCCAGGATATCTTCCACATTAAGCTCCTGCAAATCAGGCTCTAAAACTCCCGTCTGCATTTTTGACCAATGCAAAAGATTTTCCAGCAAAGTATAAGCTTGTTTAGCAGAATCATTCATCCTGAATGCTAAATTTTCAATCTTTTCTAAACTTAACCTGTTTACATTTTTATAGATCAGTTCACTGAATGATATCAAAGAAGTAAAAGGATTTCTAAGGTCATGTGCAATAATAGAAAAGAATTTATCTTTTGTAGCATTCAACTCCTGTAACCTCTTTTCTGTATTTCTGAAATCGGTGATGTCATAACAAATAACCAAATAAGTTTCTTCATGGTTCTCCAAACCATATTCAGGAATTATCTGTATAGAGAAAGACTTGACATAACTATCTTCATTTAAATCAAAATTGATCTCCCTGGTGGTTCTTGTTTGCTTGACCTCTATCAACATCCGTATCAGCAAATTCTCAAAAGATACAGGAAACCCCAGGTGGCTTAATTTTTTACCCGCATAAGATTCATGTTTATGAGGAAGGAATTCTTCAAGTGCGCTATTAGCGTATAAACACCTGAAGCTTCTGTCAAAGCGGAAGATCAGTTCCGGCAGATTTTCTGCAAGGGTTCTATATTTTTCCTCATTGTCCTTCAGATCTTTAAAGATAACATCTGTAGGCCTCGTAAAGCCCGTTTCCACATTAGCTTTATAGATTAGAAAAAAGGAAATCAACTTTGCATAGTGCCCCATTTCACTTGGAAAACTAGAAATTGATACGTACAGTGTAAAACAAAATTCACTGACGATTGCAAAAAGCAACGACAATATTAAAAGCCTGAATACAGATAGAGTAAAGCTTTTTTTTGAACTATAAAGCAAAAAGCAAGCGAAAAAAAGCATCGCTATAATGACATATTCTGCAGCTATTTTAAAAGGTGTCAGTCCTGTTCCTTCTACATAACAAACAGGAAATATCTGCCAGTACAAAATAGAAAGTATAATCAGCAGACTTACTATACAGTAAGATAAAATTGTAATGTCGCCATTCAATGTCTTTTTTCTTTTCAAAAACCAAAAGCCCATCATCAGGCTAAATGCCTCCAAAAACCTCGTAGCTACCCAAAATTGATTGGTATAATAAATAGTTCCGGGAATGATATGCATTCCAGGGTAAGTAATCATATGAAGCAGGTCCAGCCCGCCAATAAAGATATAAGCTATTCCAACAAAGTACAGATAATTATTATCAAGCATTCTCCTGGTATTCCAGGTAACTATAAAAACAGCAAAAGCTATAACGATAGATGACAACTCAACTATCGTATGAAATAACAGAAAATTTTGCTTTGCACTTATCTTAAATATCAATGCCAGTAAAGCCACTGTAAAAATGGTTCTGTAATTAGCTTTAATAAAACTATGCAGATAAGCTTTCAACTTACAATTGGTTAGATTTTTACCCGCATAAATTTAAGCTAATTGTTTCTATAAACAAAGCTCCCTGATCACGCTACTCATATTGTGCATCTTCATGACAAAAGAATACACCTTTTATACCTCTTAACTTTTTCATCAGGAGGATTAATTATTATTGTTTTAGTCAACCAAAAACCTAATGGATTATAAGCTAACCCTAATTAAAACATATATTCCTATGAAAAACCTATTATTTGCAATTTGTTGTGCAACTACATTATTATGCGCTTGCAAACAAGACCATATCACCCCGTCTAACGGAAAAAAAACCGAAACAAATGCTGCAGCAGGCGGTACATTAAGAGTTTTCGATCAGATTTTATTCTATGACGGTTATGCTGCAACTGTTTCAGAACCCGTACCTGAAGGTGTCACCAGAGTGAATAATTCAAAATATGTAAAGAAATTAAGTAAGACACAGTTAGAAAGCCTGGGTGACGTTTTACAAATGAAAGTGACCATTAAGGCCGCTTGTGATAATTATGACCGGATCGCCTATGCAGCACTTGCGTTAGTGAAGAAAAACGCGGTTTATAATGATGCCGATGCCAAACATCTGGAGATAGGCCGTTTCATTACCCCTTTTATGAATAAAAATAAGAAACCTGATGAAGTACCTTATCTATTCAGTGTGAATAACGTAGCAGCCATATTAAAAGATCCGGCTATCAATGCCGATTATGATATATATTTTGAACTCAGTGTATTTGGAGTCCCTTACGCTGCCAATAAGGAAATAGCAGGATGTGCAGGCAGAAACGATACTTTCTTCGGAACTGTTGATTTAATCAGCAGTACTAGTGGAAAAACGGGTACAGCTCCAGCGGTTGCTCTGCAACCTCTTTTTTTTAATCAAAACATCAATAATTATGACAATACAGACGTAGCTGGTAAAACAGTAAAATCAATTATGGTTAACCTGGCTGCGGAAGTTAAATCAGCCAGATTATATTTGATAACTTCCAATCATGGCGCTAATTCTGGCGGGGAAGAATATAGCAGGCGTGATCATTTTATCTATTTTGATAATACACAAAAACTGACCTACAAACCTGGTGGTAAATCATGCGAGCCCTATCGCCCTGCCAATACACAAGGCAACGGTATTTATGGTTCCAGCCCAAAAACAGAGGCACAATGGGCTTCCTTTAGCAACTGGTGCCCCGGAGATGCTATTCCTATCCGTGTGATTGAACTGGGTAACTTAACTGCTGGCAATCATACTTTTAAAATAGAAGTTCCTGATGCGGTTTTCAAAGATAAACAGGGATATATTCCTCTTTCTGTATACCTTCAGGGAGAAAAATAACACTTGATAAGAAGAGGTTATTTTTTAATAGCCTCTTCTTATTTTTAACATTTAACAATGCTGTTATCAGCTAATTAATGGTTTCAAACCATACCCGATTTTAAATAGAATTTCTGATATTCCAGCGGGCTTTTCCCGGTGATCTCTTTAAATTGTTTATGAAAGCTGACTACGTTCTGAAAGCCACATTCATATCTTATCTGCTTTACATTCATACCACCTTCAATAAGCAATTTACAGGCTTGTCCGACCCTGACATCCAATAGGAATTGTTTATAGGTCATTCCGATATGGGTTTTAAAATATCTGCTAAAAGAAGCAACACTGATATTTGCTAAATCAGCCAGTTCTGCTATACTTATCTTTTTATTAAAATTAACAAGGATATGGTTATAGATATTACTAATCGGACTGTTGTCTTTGATCGATATATTGTTGAGGAAATCTGCAGACAATAGAGTAAACCCTTTAAGGTCATTTCCTATAATTGCCAGGATTTCCAATAATAAAAGCAATCGCTTTGCCCCTACACTAAGAAATATCTGCTCCATCAGCTTTCCTATTTGCTGACTATTGCTATCCTGAACCTGGATTCCTTTTTTAGATCTCTGGAGAATCTTCCGGATCATCTTATTTTCGGGCAGGTTCAAAAAACATTCTCCAAGAAAATCTTCACAGAAATGAATCACAATAACATCAATTTCAGCCCCTTCTGCCGAAGAGAAATATCGTTCATCGAATTTCCAGTAATGCGGCAGATGGCTGCCTACAAGGACAATATTGCCGGGTTTAAAAGGTATGGTGCTATCCCCGATAAACTGGGTTCCTGAACCATATTTAAAATAGATCAATTCTATTTCACGGTGATAATGCCAATAATTGTTTACATCTGGCACGCTGTCGCGCCGGATACTGAAAGAATTAACAGTCGGCGGTGGGATTTTAAGTAGTTGAGCTCTCATTTGTTGTTTTGCATGGTAGTGCATTTCGTACTTTGATTTATCCAAAGTACTGATTAACAGTTTTTCGAGAGGTAATTATAGTCTAAAAATAGCTATAATTATTTATCCTACAAAAGCAATAGAGTAAGTTTATACTAAATAAATTTCCATCAGAAAAAATTAAATAATTTTATCAGAAATCAACATTTGAAATAATTAAGCCGACCTATCAGATAATCTTATAACACAAAGAATTGATAAATAATAAGCTACAGGATACAAATCAGAATCCATAAACAATCTATGGCTACAGCCAGGCACCAAAGGCCCAGTAAAATATCAGATTTCATTTCTTTAACCATTTTCTTATTGCCAGAATCCCTGAAGTTTAATACTTCCGTTAAAATCGTTTCTTTGCTTTAAATGTGTACGCAGTTGCATGGCTGTCGGAATATGACCAGCAATATATACCGTTTCATTACTCAATTCCTGCTGATCCAGCCAGGATACCAGAGAAATATCCCATTTTTTTTCTGGTATAGGCTGCAGATAAGTATCAAAATAATTTGAGAATTCAATTGCATGTGATTCCATGCTAAAGCTTATCGCGCCATATACTTCCCCGACACCTAAAGCCAGTTGTTTCAATGCAAGAAAATGTCCGATACTGCTGTTATCTCCTAAACATAATAATTTACTGTCAGCAACAGGTTTATGAAAAGTAGATCCAATACCAAGATAAGAGATCGTATCTCCTTTTTTTAAGGATGACACCCATTTACTTCCAGGTCCGTCATGGTCAGAGTTGACACAGAGCGTACAGGTATGAGTCTCCTCATCCCATAAGGCAGGCGTATAATCCCGGTAAGTATATTCAGAAACTTTAACTTTCATGTGCTGTACACTGGTCCATTTTTCCATATCCACATCAGGGAGATGTAAATCGACTTCAAAAAAAGTCGCTGGATTCCATGCTCTTACTTCCAATACACAACCTTGTTTTAAAACCTGATTTTCGAAAATTGACAGGAATTTCTTTTTGATAATATTCATGGCGTTTATTTTATACAAAACAACGATAAAACAAAAAGCCATTCAAGAGACTATCCAAGGTTTGAATTGGACTATTCGCGGTAGTACTTACGAAATTTGACTGCCGGGATACCAGATACTTTGGTAAAAAGTCTGGAAAAATAAGCATGATCATCATAACCCAGTGAAAAAGCAATTTCTTTCACGCTCAAATCACTATAATATAACATTCTTTTAGCTTCCAGAACAACTTCCTGATGTATCCAGTAACTTACTGGAGAACCGGTCACAGCTTTAACCACTTCATTCAGATAAGATAAAGAAAGTGAAAGGGCATCAGCATACTGGCTTGGATTTTTAAGGGTTTTAAACTGTCGGCATACCATTGCCCTAAATTCCCGGGTAATTACCTCTGGTCTTAAATTCTGCTTATCTTTCCCAGGGGCGCTGCACTTATAAAGATCTGCAAAAAGCCCAATATAAACAGAAGCTAAAGAATGAATTATCGTTACCGGCATTGACGGTCTTCCCGAAGAATCAAACATTCCTGACAACAGTTCCATACATTTAATTAACTGGTTAAGTTTTTCAGGGTTAACCTCCAGACTTTGCTGATGAAGTGCCTGTTCTTCAAAAATCTGATTATAATTCTTATCTACCAAAGAGGAATCTATGGCCATAAACCAGCCAGATGTCTGTTCTGATTCGGGCACATGATGCACCTGCCCCGGCAGAATAAAAAGAACAGCGCTACCTCTTACAATTATTTTTTTGAAGTCCAGAACGATACTGCTACCTCCATTATCCTGCATAATAAAGATATAATGATCATCCCTGTGCGCACCGAGATGTCTCATATCTTCCTTTTTGAAATGGGTAAAATAGCGAAGCTGTATCCCCAGATCCGTGCGTTCCTGGAGTTTATGAATAGGTATGGTCGTGCGCTTGCTCTTTAATCGTTTCACAATAAAAATATTGGAATTTATATGTTCAAAGATGAGAAATTATAGCTGTATAATAAAAAAGCTCCGATGAATAGCTGAAATATATTTTCCAGTCATTCACCGGAGCTTTTATCAATTGATAAAATTTATTCAGCTGTCTTTCCAGCTGCTGCCGGAACTGTAGTTAACGGAGCTGCAAACTTATCATATGTTTTAACTACAAAACCTTTTTTCTTTAAACCCGGAACAAATTTCTCCTGGTTACCCACAATGACAACACGTGTATCATCATAACCAAAATACTTCTTGCTTACACGCAAAATATCATCTGCTGTAACCGCATTAATCTTTTGAAG
The DNA here is from genome assembly GCF_014200605.1 of Pedobacter cryoconitis. Classification (GTDB taxonomy): domain Bacteria; phylum Bacteroidota; class Bacteroidia; order Sphingobacteriales; family Sphingobacteriaceae; genus Pedobacter; species Pedobacter cryoconitis_B. The sequence goes on from NZ_JACHCE010000004.1 coordinate 413,177, forward strand.
ATAAGTACGGTAGAAATCTTTTGGAAGATTGTTGATCAGGATATTACTGGCAAAACCGGCCATACGTGCCGGATTTTCCAATCCCAATGCAAAAGATCCGTTGTATAAATTCTTCGCATTCTGAAGATCATCAGCACTTACTTTTTCTGTACGCATCACTTTGATCTCATTCAGAAATTCTACTACCGCACTATCTACTTTTTCATTTCTTACAGCTGCATTTGCACGGAATTGCGCTTGAAAACGTCCCGTACCTGCTGATGAATATGCACCATAAGTAAATCCATGTTTCTCTCTCAGATTTCTGAAAAGTTTAGCATCAGCCCCACCGCCCAAAATCTCATTTGCCAATAAAACAGCATGATAATCCGGACTGCTTAATGGCAGATCAATCAGATTTGTGACCGTAATTTCTGACTGTACAGCATTGGGTACATCAACGACATCAATCTCTGTTTGAGCAGGATTACTTACTTTTGAAAGTACCGGAAGCGTTAAAGAAGCACCTTTCCAGTCTCCAAGCGCTTTAATAGCCAACGCTTTTGCCGCCTCAGGCTTAATATCTCCAACAAAAGTAAGGTAGCCTCTGGATGGGGTAACATATTTGCTGTAAGCTGTTTTCACATCATTCAACGTAATTGAATTGATGCTTTTTTCGGTTTCAAATTCTCCATAAGGATGATTCACACCATAAGCCAGTGCTTTAACTACACGCCCTGAAATCGCTTTGGCACTACGTTCGCTTGATTTCAATCCGGTAAGCGCCTGAGATTTTAACTTCTCAAATGAAGGCTCCGGGAAAGAAGGATGACGTAAAGCTTCGGCCATTAGCAAGAATGCACTATCAAAATAACGGGTTAATGCAGAGGTATTACCGCCACCGGCAGAAACACTGACATCCGCTCCTAATTGATCAACAGCTTCATCAAACTGGTTTTTTGTTTTAGTTGTTGTCCCTTCATTCATTAATCCGCTAAGAAAAGACATCACTCCTGCTTTAGCACCTTCAGTGATTGGTCCGGCATCGATACTAAAAGTAGCAGATACTTTAGGTAATTTATGGTTTTCGACTACAAGCACTGTAATTCCGTTAGGAAGCTTATAGATTACAGGATCGGCAAAGGTAAGTACAGGTGCCGGGCCTGGTTTTGGTTTCTGACTTCTGTCTAATTTTTGCGCCGCAACATTCTGAACAAACAGTGCTGCTATGGCAAATATGAATATCTTCTTCATTTTCTGATTTTAATCTTGATTAGAATTATACTATTTCTTAGGTAAGTAGTAAAGAACAATACGCTGATTTTTATTCAAATATTTACGGGCTACATCCCTGATTTCTTCACGCGTTATGGATCTTACCTTTTCCAATTCTTCATTAATATCATTGGTATCCTTATCGTGAAAAGTATATCCACTGGCAAGATTTTGAGCAACGCCAATCATTTTGCTATTTGCACTTACATAACTATTCTCAAACTGGTTCTGCAATTTCTTTAGTTCAGACTCACTGATCAGCTCAGTCTGTAAACGGGCAACTTCTGCATCAATATCTTTTAAAAGATCATTGAGCGGGGTATTATTATTTGGTAAAGCCAAAGTAATATAAGCACCGTAATCTTCCAGACTATAGTTGAAAGCTGCGACCTGAAGAGCCGTTTTCTTTTCATCTACCATTTTAGTGCTTAATCTTGAACTTCCGCCACCAGAAAGCAATGTGCTGATTAATCCTAAAACTTTACTATCATGGCTTTTCATACCCGGAACACGGTAAGCTGCGAATATGGCAGGGATCTGAATATTTGCATCATAAGCTGTATCAATAATCTCCTTTTCAATTGGTCTTAACGTATAGGCCGATCTCACAACCGGTGCTCCTTTTGGCACTTCATCAAAGTATTTCTGTACCAAAGCTTTTGTTTTGTCAATGTCCAGGTCACCCGCAATAGTTAACACGGCATTGTTTGGGACATAGTATTTCTTAAAGAATGCGATAAATTCACTCAGTTTTGCTGCGTCAAGATGCTCCATAGAACCAATTGGCTGCCAGCGGTAAGGATGACCTTCAAACAAACGGGCAAATATCTTTTCTGTGAATTTACCATATGGAGAGTTGTCAATGCGCAACCTTTTTTCTTCTTTAACAACTTCATTCTGTGTTTTAACACCTGCTTCATCAATCTTTGGATGCAGCATGCGCTCACTTTCTAACCATAAACCCAGTTCCAGCTGATTAGAAGGAAATACCTCATAATAAAATGTTCTGTCCTGTGAAGTATTCGCATTATTCTCTCCTCCATTACTGCTCACAATTTTCATGAACTCACCGCGTTTCATATTATCGCTGCCTTCAAACAGCAAGTGTTCGAAAAAATGCGCAAAACCAGTTCTTTGTTCTTCCTCATCTTTTGAACCTACATGGTACATCACAGATACTGCTACTACAGGTGCTGTTTTATCCTGATGCAGAATAACATGTAAGCCATTGTCCATATCATATTCGGTGAATTTTACCTTTTGCGCCGAAGCACTCAGGAACAAACCCGAAATGGCCATTGTTAGTAATAATTTTTGTTTCATAATAAGGTTATCCGTTTTTTTATAATTATTAGCCTGATTTTTCCTGACACCAGTTATCTTTCTGCTGTTGATGTACAAAAAAGACAAAAGAGTTCCGGGAAATAGAGCAATTTAGTTCTAAGACTCCGGTATTAGTCTAAAATTACAAAAAAAGAAAAAAGAAAATTAAGAGTTTTCCGATTCAGAAGGCATAACAGCCGAGATTTCCCGAACCAGATCTGCATCAATAAACGGTTTAGTAATTAAACCAGAGAACCCTTTTGCTTTAATATTTGCATCTTCGATTTCTGCCTCATTGCCACTAATTACAATAACAGGTATTTTATTGATGGGGCTATCAGAATTTCTGATGGCCGAGAGCAGTTCATATCCATCCATTTCAGGCATCTGAATATCAGTAAGAACAATGTTTACAGGTGTTTTACGCAAAATGGCCAGAGCCTCAATGCCATTGGATGCCTGATGAAATCTGACATTCCATTTACTGGTCATCATTTTCAGAAACATTAAATTCAGTTCATTATCATCTACAGCAAGGATACTTATGCCACTAAGTAACAGTAACTGAGCATCTGTCCCGGTTTTATCGGGTGTATTCTCAACCGTACTACCATCCTGATAAGGAATATAGAATTTGAAAGTACTGCCTTCACCAGCCTTACTTTCTACGCTGATCTCCCCCTTTTGTAACTCCACCATTTGTTTACAGATATAAAGCCCAAGACCTGTTCCGGTCTTTCCTTTAGCAGAATTAGTCTGATAGTATTTAGAGAATAAGTTTGCCTGCTGTTCGGTACTGATCCCCATACCTGTATCTGTAATACCAATCTCTAACCTGGTTTCCTGTTTTACATTTATCAATTTAGCATTTACAGTAATCCCTCCGGTATTGGTATATTTAATGGCATTACTTAACAGGTTAACCATAATTTGTTTCAATCTGAAACTATCACCTGATAATACCGCTTCTTTATTTCCTTCGAAATTATAACCGATTGCAAGTTTTTTCTTGGCCGCACTGAACTCCATACTTTCTATCACCTCTTTCAAGGCATAATCCGCGTTAAATGGTTCTGCATTGATCTTAAACTCATTGCTTTCCATTTTTGCAGCATCAAGCGTATCATTCAGGGTAAGCAGCAGCATATCAGAAGATAATGTAATAGAACCCAGCATTTCTTTTTGACGTGGAGAAAGGTTTGTTCTGCTGAAAATATACAGAAACCCTTTAATTGCTGTTAACGGGTTACGTATCTCATGGCTCATATGTAACAGCAAGTCCATTTTTTGTTGCGCAATAGTAACTGCACGATCATTTTCCTGACGCAGAAATACCTCTGACTTATCAAGTTTAATGATGAAAATAATCAGCAATACAGCAAATATCAGTACCAGAGTTAATGCAGCAAGATAGAATTTATTCAACAAAGCCGTAGTTTCCTGATAGCTTTTAAAAGCCATTTCTTTAAATTCAGCAACGATACTATAATTAATCTCCTTCACTCCATTAATGATCCGTTCCATCTCATTGTTGATACGGATATTCAGGGTAATTAATTCCTTTTGCGTAGTCAGTAACCTTGCATTGCGCTCCTGTAACTGTTGAATCCCTTTGGTATAGGCCCTTTTATCTCTTCCGGCAATTTTCATCGTAACCGAATCAATAGAGCCACTGGTACGGTTATGATTGATCTCAATAATGCCTGCACGGGATGCATTGGTATTGGAGATAGCATCCTTCAATCTCGTAAAAAGACCTTTCTTTTTAACGACTACATCTTTACGTATCGTATCAGTATCGGTCTTCGCATTTTTTTTACGGGTATGAATTACCGTACTGATTGCCGGCAGATTTTTCTGATTCTGATTGAGATCAGTATAAGCGGTAAGCAGTGAATCAAAATTATGCTTAAGCGTATATAGATTTTCTGAAAGTTTTATTTTCTCATGGTACCAGTAACGAACTTTATCACGTTGTAAAGCTGATAAACCTGCTGTGTCAGTATCTTCCTTAAGCAGCGAATCAATCTCATCAAAAGCTTGCGACAGTTTCACTTTATAGGCATTATTTTTAGTGCTGTCAGTACTTAAAAGGGACTCCTGAAAATCATCCTCCGCCTGGTGAAGTAATAATAAAGCACGTTGTGGTTTAGATTGATCCCGCTCAATATGACGCGTAAACTTTGAAAGGTTCTCTAATTTATGCGTAATAGAATAACGTACAAAAAGTGCAGCTATAGCAAGGATAATAACTCCAGCCACAAAGGCAAGAATAATCTTTCTCGATAGAAATTTAGTGTAGGTTGGTTTCAAAGCGTTGTTATTTCATTCATACAGAAGCACAAAAATACCATATTTTTTTATGCTTTCTTCATATTTAGGTCAGATGCTGCCCCTATGGCCAACCTGTATCCCACAGGGGCTGTTCTGATTACAAATAAATCTTAAGTGATCCTATCATATTCTGGTGCATCTCTATGAGCTGAATAATATAACGGCCAACACCAGATTCCTGCAGTTCGTTGCCAAAATAAGCCGCTTTTTTCTGTAACCGGATGATCAGACTTTCATGGTCTTCCAACAAATCAGCAATAGCTTCCATACCGTCATTTTTAAGCTCGTATTGTTCAGCAAGATGCTCCAGTTCCAGAAATACTTCCAGCGTAGCCGGAATATTGTAGCCTGTAGAATGAATACGCTCTGCAATACTGTCCATAATAATCTCTAATTCTTCATATTGTGCCTTAAAAAGCATGATTTTGCGGTGGAGATCATTCTTATCTAAATTACTATGCACGTTTCTTGTTTTTGTATAAAGCAGAAATTCATCTGCTAAAACTACATTCAGTGCTTGTGCTGTTTTGACAGAGTTTCTTTCTATAACTCCTAGAATTGGTTCCATATGATTAAAAGATTTGTGTGTATGTATTAAAATTTGAAGGCAGCACCTGCGGTAACCAGACCTCTGTAACCCCAGCCAAGCTCTGCAAAACCTGAAATCCTGCTATTACCGACCCGCATTGCGATGGGGTTAATCTGATAAATAATTTTATCAGCGTCTTTGCGTTTTTCATTTACAGGCTTGTCCGGATAATCAATTTTCCCGGTATGTATACTGTACCCGGCGCTTACCATACCATAAAACTCCACTGTTCTGCCTTGCGAATAAGTAAAATCGGTGCTTGCTGCGAATGTGAATTCATTGACCTTGTTTCCTGAATAACTACATCCCTGATAACCCAGATCCCCTCCGATTCTTATCTTTTCTATAAACTGATACCGGTAACCCAAAACAGTTAACATAGAAAAATCTGATTCTGCTCTTATAAAACTTTGTGATAATCTGATGCTATTTACTCTTCCCGGCCTAAAATCCTGGGCTTTTGCCTGAGTCAATAGCCCCGTTATCATCATAACAACAGCTGCACCAGTGATTTTTCTCATATCCTAAGTTTTGATGATTTTCTCCTTTTGTTAATAGACGACCAGAACAGCAAATACCCCCACTCCTTATTTTATTTTTTTTCAAAACATCTATATGCCTGAACAATTACAAATAATTTTACCTTTGCGCTATAACAAGCCTTAACAGGACCACGGCTGTTAACCTATGCACACAAACGAACCATTATATTCAGATTTTCAAAAGTTATTCCGGCTGCATCATCATACCTTATGCATGCATGCTTATAAATATCTTGCGGACAGTGATGAAAGTCAGGATGCTGTACAGGAAGTTTTTGTTAAATTCTGGGAGATAAAAAAGGAAATGGTCAATGATAAAAATGCATTGTATTACCTGATTACTGCTGTACGTAATAATTGCATTTCAAGACTGAGAAAAAAGGTTCATACAATATCCATGGAGGATGAAGTTGTTTCTAATCAAATAACAGACACCCCGGCAGAAGAAGACACGAAAGAAAATACAGATATTCAGGCACTGGTTGATGAGGCTTTAGCCCTCCTCCCGCCAAAATGTGGTGCAATTTTCAGAATGAGCAGAATTGATAAATTAACTTATCAGCAAATAGCAAATGAACTGGGGATTTCTATTAAAACAGTAGAAAACCAAATGGGAAAAGCAATTGGAATCATGCGTGAATTTGCCCGCACGCATTATATCCCCTTTTCTATTTTACTTTCACTTATTTTTTTTATCGGGCATAGGGGTATCCCAAATTTTTACGTTTAATTTCTGTTTAACAGACAACATGCAAAATCAAGACATTAACACTCTTCTGGCCAAACATTTCAACGGCGAAGCTCTTCCTGAAGAACAGGATATAGTAGCGCTGTGGATTGCATCCAACCCACAGGAATATAAACGTCTGCAAGCATTGATAATGCAAACCGATCAGGCTGCTTCCCGTATACCTGAATTTGATTTAGAAAATAGCTGGAATAAAATAGACACGCAAATCAGGGGAAAGCAAAATAAAACCATTAAACTGGTTGAGAGAGCTCCACAGCGCAGGTTATGGATGTCTGTCGCTGCTGCCTTATTCCTGGTTACAAGTTTTGGCCTGATCTATTACAGCAGCTATTACAATCCGCTCATCACAGTTACCTCAGGAAATCTGGCCAATAAACGTGTTACACTTGAAGACGGTTCAATCGTTTCACTAAACGCAAACACCACATTAAAATATTTCAAGCATTTATCTTCTGATAAAAGACAGGTAAGACTCGAAGGAGAGGCCTTTTTCGAAGTCACAAAAAACCCCGCAAGGCCTTTTATTGTCGATGCAGGAAAAGGAGAAATTAAAGTATTAGGAACCTCTTTTAATGTAAACACCGGTTCGGACAAAGTAGAAGTTATTGTAAAAACTGGTAAAGTTCAGTTAAGCAGTACGACCAAACGTGATGTTATGGTTACACTTTTACCTGGAAACAGAGGGATACTAAATAACAATCAGCTGGAAAAAGACTCAGTTCTTTCAGAAAATGAGCTCTCCTGGAAGACAGGCCGCCTGGTTTTCAAAAATGAGCAGCTGGCTAACGTAGTCAAAACACTCGAAACCACTTATCACAGAAAAATTATATTGGATAGTAATGCTTCATCCTGCGCGGTGACAGCTACCTTTTTTACAAACAAATCATTAGACAGCGTTCTGGATGAATTAAAACTCATTCTTAAGTTTAATTACGAGGTTAAAAAAGATTACATATTAATCCATAATTTAGCCTGTGAGAATGACAACAGGCAATAAAATCTATTTTTTTCTTTTCCTGATACTGGTTCCTGTGTTTTTAAATGCACAGAATAGGACCAGCTTATTAAACACGCCTGTTAAACTCCCGGTAAGAAAAGGCCATATCTCCTACTTCCTGACCCAGGTAGAACAAACTGGTGTACTATTAACCTACAATCCGGACAATATCCGGATGAAACGGCAAGTAAGTTTGTCTGGCAGAATAAAAACCGTCGGAGAATTACTGGAAGAAGTCCTCCGTGCAGAATCTGTCCGCATTAAAGAATATGAAGGCAAAATACTTTTAATCAGCAACCCCAGATTAATCACTATTAGTGGTATAATCAAGGAACAGGGTAGCGGTGAAATTATTATTGGAGCTAATGTCACAGAGCCAGAAAGTCACAGCACTGCAACCTCCAATGGATTTGGTTTTTATAGCATTAGTCTTGAAAAAGGCACTTATTTACTCAACATCACGCATACAGGCTATGATCCTGTTCGTATGGAAGTTGATCTTGAAAATGGGAACATAAGAAAAGATATTTATATGAAATCGGGTCTGGACCTGCCCGAATTGAAAATCACAAAAAGTACAGAAGCCCAGAGCAATCTAAATCTGAGAGGAGATCATGTCGATTTGGAAGAAGCCGGTAAGCTGCCTTCATTTCTTGGAGAAAAAGACGTTGTAAGGGCCGTACAGCTCTACCCCGGTGTGGCTGGTAATAGCGGAGGCTCTGTAAGTATGTTTGTAAGAGGCGGTAATGCCGATCAGAACCTGGTTACACTGGACGATATATCTATATATAATATCAATCACTTTAACGGAATGTTTTCTATTTTCAATCCCGATGTATTAAAAAGCGTAGATTTTTACCGTAGTGATTTCCCTTCCAAATATGGAGGCCGTCTTTCTTCAGTGCTCAATATCCGCTCACGTGATGGTAATATGGAAAAATATCATGGCCATGCGACTATTGGGTTACTTTATGCATCTGTAGGGCTTGAAGGACCAATTGTAAAAGAAAAAGCATCCTTTTCATTCAATATGAGAAGAAGCTGGCTGGATTTACTGGGTGCAAAAGCTTTGGAAAATGCAGGTCTATTTTATTATTTCTCCGACATCAATTTAAAACTAAATTATATAGCTGATCCAAATAACAGGTTTTATATCAGTGCCTATTTAGGGAGTGATGCCTACCGGCAGAAGACTAATCTGATTCCTGATTCAACGAATACGCAGAAAGATTACAGATCCACACTGAAATGGGGTAACCGGCTCATTGCTTTCAGATGGAATAGAATTCTAAGCCCCCGGCTCTTTAAAAACACGACAGTTACTTTTAGTCAGTATACAAACAGTTTTGATAGCAAAGAACCATTAATCATTGATGCACTGCCGGACAAGATCTATTCTACGGTGAAAGACTATGGTATAAAAAGCGATTTCAACTACTACCTGAGACCTGACCTTAAACTGAATTTTGGAGGGGGTGTGAACCTGAATTCATTTATATTTCCGGCCGTCTTTACCTCCTCCGAAAGCATAAAAATCAACACATTGAACTTCAATGCTTATGTTGAAGACGAAGTTAAAATCGGAGATCATGCAGAACTTATTGCAGGCCTGCACTATGCAGGGTTTAAATCTGGTAAAACAACTTATCATACCCTACAGCCGCGTATAAGGCTTTCTTATCGCCTAAATGAAAACCAGGTGCTTACTGCATCTTATTCAAAAATGGCTCAGTTTATCCATCAGTTTACCGTTAATGGATTTTCATTTCCCACTGAATTCAGGATCCCAAGCGGCAGATATATCAAACCAGAAATCTCAGAAATCTTAAATCTCTCTTATCGCCTGCAGGCTGGTAAAACAAGCAGTTTCACTATCGAAGCTTACTACAAAGAAATGACCAATTTACTAGCCTTGGGTTCCGGACAGGACATTGCGAATGGTTATTTCGCCAAGAAAATAGAAGATCGCCTGGTTCCTGGAAAAGGGATAAGTAAAGGTATAGAATTCAGTTATGTACAACAGTTCAACTGGCTGAGATTCCAAATGGCCTATACCCTCTCCAAAACTACCGGTCAGTTTAAAGCACTTAATTTAGGAGAGAGTTTTCCTTTAAATCAGGATTTCAGGCATAATTTTAATATTGCAGCCAATGCTTCTTTAGGAAAAAGACTTGGAATATCTGCTTTATGGACCTACACAACCGGCCAGCATATTACAGTACCTCAAACGATCCATAAAAGTCTGGACGATGTACTGGGCAATATTTCTGCTCCTAATACTTATATAATTTCCGGCTTAAACAACTACACCCTTTCCAGTAATTACAAACTTGATCTCGGTTTGAACCTTACCCGGAAGTTTAGAAACGGACATGAAAGAATCTGGTCTTTAGGTATGTACAATGCGATTGCTAATCCTCAGTCCAAAACGGTATTGACATCAATTGATAATAGTACAACGCATGTTTATATTCTGGAGCAGGACAAATTAAAACTAATTCCTTATTTTACATTTACTTATAAATTCTAAGTATGCATATTTACAGTAAGAAAAATCTTCTGGCATTACTCATTTTACTATCTATGAGCAGTTGTGAAAAAGAAACGAATGTAGATATCAGTAAAAATCCTGCAAAACTGGTTGTATTAGGAGAATTTAACCAGGAAGATGATGCATTAATCAATCTGAGTACTTCTGTTTTTTCCACTGCAAAGGGAGCATTTCCTGATGTTGAAGATGCACAGATCAGCCTATTGGATAAAAATAATACGCTGATAGAAAAATACACTTACCAAAGCAAGGGAAATTATACGGGTAAAAAAGCAATGACTGGCCAGCAATATAAACTGGCAGTCAATTATAATGGAGAAACTTATCAGGCCCAAACCACTATACCTTCGGCATTTAATTTGAATCTTATTGAGCAGGATGCCAGCTCACTGATAGCAGAAATAGTTGATTTGAGCCTGGAAATCAATGCCTATACTTTTGAAATACTTGCAAAACCATTTACTGTAGACCGTTATTATCTGGAGAACGGACAAAAGATAAAAGTAAATTCAGAAGCTGAATTTACTGAACTGCTCAAAATTAAACCCAACCTGGAACCCAAACGTGATACAACCTTTAATACAAAATTCAGCAGAATATATATTGAAACAGCCGACAACAGAACTGAGAATGTAAAATACAATGTCTTAAAAGACAATTCAGGCAGAATTTTTTTAACGGATAAAACATTCAACGGAGGTAAAACTACTTTGGAAATCTACTATCAGAATCTGTTATCAAATACGGCAAACATTCAATATGTACTTGTTGTAAAATCAACTGATCCTGTATATTTTAATTACTTATACAGTTCTGATTTGCAGGCTGCAAAAAGCCTGGCTGGTATAACAGATGTTCCGATTAAAGGAAATATAGTTAATGCACTTGGAATCTGGGGAGGTGCGTATGTCAAAAAAATCATACTAAAGAACTAAATATGTTCCAGCTGTTGCGTAAAAACATAGAAAAGCACATTCAGATTACAGAGGAAGAATTTGAACAATTCTGTGCAAATTTTCAGCTCAGAAAAGTAAAAAAGAAAGATTTTCTATTAAGAGCGGGCGAAATATGCAGATATGAAGGCTTCGTCACTAAAGGATGTTTTAAAGTCTATTACCTGGATGAAAATGGTTCAGAACAGATCCTTTATTTTGCTACAGAAGACTGGTGGGCAACAGACATAGATAGTTTTACTAATCAGGTCCCTGCTATTCTGAATATTGAGGCCTTAGAAGACTGTGAGGTATTATGTATCAATAAACCTGATAAAGATATTCTTTACAATCAATTAGCCAAAGTCGAAAAGCTTTTCAGGATTATGAACCAGAGGACACTGGTATCATTTCAACGCAGGGTCATCTCTTCTATTGGCAAGACTGCTGCACAGCGTTATATAGAATTCATAGAGAAATATCCGGGTTTAGAGGATAGGTTAACTCAATTACAGGTAGCGGCTTATCTTGGTATCACCCACGAATTTCTAAACAAGATCAGGAAAAAGCTTTTTCGAAACTGATTATTTTTCAAGGCATTGAACTAGTTCAATTTTTCGTAAAAAGAGCTGCTGTACTTTTGTTTCATAAAAAAAAATGAACATGAAAAAAGCAATCTTAAACATCGGTGCAGGCTGCCTGCTTACCATCTGTAGTATTCCTTCTGCCTCTGCTCAGAAGCCTTCCAATGCAAATACTGCATTAATTGTTATTGACATTCAAAATGATTATTTCCCAGGTGGTAAAATGACACTGGTTAATGCAAATGAAGCCAGTAATAACGCTAAAAAACTAATTGAAAAAAGTAGAAAAGCAGGTATCCCCGTTATTCATGTGCAGCATATCGCGTTGCAGGAAGGGGCAACTTTTTTTCTTCCGGACACAAAGGGTGCAGAATTACATAAAGATGTTACTCCTTTAAAAAATGAGAAACTAATCGTAAAGCATTATCCTAATAGTTTCCGTGAAACAGATTTACTTGAATACCTTAAAAGCAAAAACATTAAAAATCTGGTATTTGCAGGTATGATGACGCATGTTTGTATTGATGCCACAGTCAAAGCCGCCAAAGATTATGGCTTTAATTGCGAAGTTATAGCAGATGCAACAGCCACAAGGGACCTGGAAGCCAATGGTCAAAAGGTAAAAGCAGAAGAGGTTCAGAATGCTTTAATTGCAGCACTGAATTTCTATTATGCAGAAATAAGTTCTACTGAAAAATTTCTTAGGCAAAACTAACCGCAAGCACAAACAGGTCAGCATTCGATCGAAAAGATAACACACATTGAATCAGACTTCTAAAATCACAATTCCTGATAATAGCAATCTGGTATTTTAAATGCATTTAGCAAAAAAATATAAAATTTGAGCTGTTTATGATGAGAATAATTACCTGTTATTTTTATATACTTGATAAAAAAACAGGTAATTAATTGATTTAAAAAGGTGATTATGGATCCAGAAAAGAGCGTCTACAGTTACTTTAGCGACACCATGTTGTTAAAGTATTTAAAACAGGGTGACCGGGGGGCATTTGATGAGATTTTTAACAGATATTGGAAGAAATTATATAACAATGCTTATAAAAGATTAAAAGACAAAGATTTAGTAGAATCAATTGTACAGGAAGTATATTTCAATCTATGGAAAGAAAAGGAAAGTCAAAAAATTCATAAACTACTCCCTTATCTGTTATCGTCTTTACGGTCCAATGTTTTGAAGTTATACCGGGAAGGTAAGGCCGGACCATTTTTTGAAAGAGGGCTGAAATACATCATGTTAGCCTCAATACATAACGGCGTAAACTAAATTACTCAATCGGGATCCAAAACTAAAAAGAGCATTGATTAAACTGAGTTTCAGTTTAATCAATGCTCTTTTTATGTTATTGCTGCTTATTGAGGCGTAAATTTAAAGGAATGAATAATCATTTCCACTTCCTGACCATTTACAGGTGCATGCCCGCTAAACAACCATAAATTCATGTGTACTGGCAAAGCCTCTGTACTTACAGGAAAGCCTGCCGGCGTACTATAGGGATAAAAAGAATTGGCTTCATTTTGCGTATGCCCATGATAAGCTTTATAAGTTACCGCCTGGTTTGTACGTGTAAATTTATAAGTACTATAGGTTCCGTTTAAAGCAAGTTCATAAGTCTTTGAATCTCTTGTCTCAGGATTACCATAAGCAGGATATACTGTATAATTGAAATTAGGCCATTGCGAATTGCCCCATCTTGCAAATTCAATATCCACTTCATGATGCCCGTCATCTCCGTCTTTATAATTGAATAAACCAAATACAATATTCGGATCTAATTGATCCGGACGGCCTTCTACTTCCCAGACATAAGAACCATAGCCAAATTTTTGCTGTGAATAAATCTCCGCGCAGTTCCATCTGCCTGTTGCCGGATCTTTCTTTAATTTTAAATGCAGAAAGCCTTGCGCATCTACCCAGACACTACTGCCTGACCAGTAATTTGGCCCGGGACCAACTGTTGTGTTTCCCAAATCTTTGACATTCCAGGTAATACCACTAAAAGAAATAGTACTCACTGCAGCAACGGCATTTTTTCCATTTCCCTGTCCTGCAGCATTTACATCAGTAATTGCCTGATCTTTTTTACAAGAAACGGCAAGCATCGCAATGATTGCGATAAAATACATCTTTTTCATACGTTTTTGGTTTTAGATTGTTAGGTTTGTTATCTAACCTACTGACACACAAACATACTATCAGGGGTAATCAAAGCTAGAATATTTTTTCTGTCCATACTAAAACATCCGAAATGATAAACCATTTTGATCATATTGTAATTACAGTGAGTAACATTGAGCGCTCCGTTGACTTTTACGAATCCGTACTCTTTATGACCCCTATTACCTTTGGCAATGGCAGAAGAGCATTAAAATTTGGCGATCAAAAGATTAATCTTCAGCTTTTAGGACAAGAAACCAGGAACAAAGCTGGTATAGGGTCGGCAGATATTTGCCTGATCAGCGACTGGACAACTGAAAAGGTGATCACACATCTGACAGAAAAAAAGGTCACCATTATTGAAGGGCCTGTTGAAAAATCAGGGGCAAACGGAATAATTATATCCGTTTACATTAATGACCCCGATAAAAACCTGATAGAAATAAGCCGTTATAAATAAACCTTAACGACTTAAAATCATTTTATAATAAAGATTGCCGGATTCCTCCTGCTGTTTACCTTTTTTCTGGAAACCCATTTTCTCAAACCAGGTAACCAGTGCTAAAGGTGAATGCACCTCAAGTGCTTCATTTTTTTGCACAAGTAGTTTATCAATAAGGGCTTTACCTACCCCAACACCTCTATACTGTTCTAAAACTGCTAATCCTTCGATTTTAAAACCTGTTTTAGTTTTACGGCAACTGCAGGTTCCGGCGGGCAGATCATGTACAGTAGCCAGAAAATTTAAGTTTTGATCATCCGAAATACCTGCAAAAGATTGTTCCGCATCAATTTTCCTTAAAACTGACTTTACTATTGCAGCAGAAGTCTTAAATGCTTCAGTGGTTTCAACCAGCCGCACCTCTATCTCAGCTGCTTCCGAAGACTTTTCAGACCGCTGTTCTTTCATCGTTTCTACCAGCTGCTGCGCCCTTTCAAAAAAGCTTTTCTTGCGCAGCTGTTCCTCAGTCTCATTCAAAGCCTGCAGTAACTTATTCTCTGTCTGGGTAACCTCAGATAAAACTTTGATCATGACCTCCCATACCGGTTTCATTTTCTCGATCAATTCCCAGGCCTTACCTGTTAATATAATCAGACGTTTACGTTCATCCGTTTTATCACGCAAAGAGCTGATCAGCTTTTGCTGTTCCAGCTCTTTTAATAAACTAATAGTTGAAGGGTGTGCATAACCGATTTCTGATGCCAGCTCCAGGATACTCAGAGGAGATTTAAATTGTAAAGTATAGATTACAGGAAACCACTTGGGTTCAAACTCTATACCAAAAGCTTTATACAGCAAAAGCCCGTCCTTTCGGAATTGATCACTTAGCCGCTGTAACCGTGTGGATATAGCTAATATACCAGATTCATCTATCAGATTAACAGGTTCCTTACTGCTCATTTTCCAAATGTAAAACAAAAAAATGAGTGTCCACCTTCATTAAAGGTATACTGGCTGGTAAATTAGTCTTTTCAATAGGCATAAAACCATTACGCTCATAAAACCTGATTGCAGCCTGCAAAAGAAGAATAGTCCCCAGGTAAATCGCCTTTATCCCTTTTTCTCTGGCATAAGCAATCAGGATATCCAGTAATTGCTGTGCTATTCCCCGTTCTTTACCTCTAAAGTCCTTATGAACAAACATTTTACGGATTACCCCGATGCCATCTCCCACATTGATCAGTGCAATAGAACCTATCACCTGGTCCTGATGTTTTGCAACCCAGAATTCACCTCCCGGCACCTTATAAAATTCTTCTATCACTTTTAAATCAGGCTGATCTGCAACTGTAATCGGAATGTTAAACTCCTGTTGTTGAATAGTAAGTATTAAATCTATGATTTGCTCAGTTTCTGCAACTGTTGATGTCTTGATTTCAAATTGTGTTTCCATCGCTTTATAGTATATATGTGTAAAAGTACGTAGTCAACTACATATATACAAATTAATCTAAAATAATTGTATAAGACAAAGCCTTTATAAAGCTTGAATTTGGAAAAACAGAAAATAAGGACTACCATTGCTTCGCATAGAAGCAAAGCTAAAACCAAAGCTGTATGAAGAAAATTATCCTAACCTTATTGGCCATTTCCTGCCTGCAAATCTCCAGCGCTCAGGAAGGCAAAAACTATCAGCTCGTCAAAAATCCGAATGGCATTGTATTAGGCTATAGTCCTGCCTCAGGAGTCACTATATTGACTATTGAAGGATTAAAATTCAAAGACCTGAACAAAAACGGGAAACTGGACAAATATGAAGACTGGAGGCTCCCGGCCCAAGAAAGGGCAAAAGACCTTGCCCACCAGATGACTATCGCACAAATCTCCGGACTAATGCTCTACAGCAGTCACCAGATGATCCCTGCTGCCGATTCAGGGTTTGGTTCTTCCACTTATAATGGACTGGTTTTTAGCCAGGGCAAAGCTAAAGCTGATGACCTGAGTGATGCACAGAAGAAATTTCTGAAAGAAGACAATCTCAGGCATATATTAATCACCAGAGTTCAGAGTCCGGAAGTTGCAGCAGCCTGGAACAATAACATGCAGGCTTTCGTAGAAGGTACCGGTCTGGGTATTCCAGGAAATACCAGTACAGATCCCCGCCATACAGCAACCATCAATAGTGAATTCAATGCTGGTGCCGGGGGTACAATTTCCATGTGGCCCGACGGATTAGGTATGGCTGCAACATTTAATCCTGCAATAGTCCAGGAATTTGGACATATAGCAGCACAGGAATACCGTGCACTAGGCATTTCAACCGCACTCTCTCCACAAATAGATTTAGGTACAGAACCCCGCTGGTACCGTATTGCGATGACTTTTGGTGAAAGCCCTCTATTGTCAGCAGATATGGCCCGCGCCTATATAGATGGTTTTCAAACCTCTTTCGGAAAGGATGAAATCAAAGACGGATGGGGATATAAAAGTGTAAATGCCATGGTTAAGCACTGGCCCGGTGGCGGCGCAGAAGAAGGCGGAAGGGACGGACACTGGGCTTACGGTAAATTTGCTGTTTACCCCGGAAAAAATCTGGAGCAGCATATTTATCCCTTTACCGAAGGGGCATTTAAATTAGCCGGAAAAACTAAACAGGCCGCAGCAGTTATGCCCTATTATACGATTGCTTACGGACAAGATCCTTCCGGAAACAATATGGCCAATGGTTACAGTAAATATATGATCACAGATTTGCTAAGAAAAAAGTACAATTACGACGGTGTCGTTTGCACAGACTGGCTGATTACAGCAAATGAGGGTGCTACGCCAGATATTTTTGCCGGTAAACCCTGGGGTGCAGAAGCTTTATCAATCAATGAGAGACATTATAAGGTAATCATGGCTGGTGTAGATCAGTTTGGCGGTAATAACGAGGTAAAACCTATACTGGCAGCTTATCAAATGGGTATCAAAGAATATGGAGAACAGTTTATGCGGGCCCGTTTTGAAACCTCAGCAGTCAGATTACTGAAAAACATTTTCAGAGTAGGCCTTTTTGAGAACCCCTACCTTGACCCTCAGGAAAGTAAAAAGATTGTAGGGAATACAGAATTTATGAAAGCGGGTTACCAGGCACAATTGAAATCTGTTGTCTTACTTAAAAACAAAAGTGCCATCCTGCCAATAGCTAAAAACAAAACCGTATTCGTCCCTAAAATTTATTATCCGGCCTCCAAAGACTGGTGGGGAAACCTGTCGGCGCCCAGATTTGATTACCCTGTAGATATCAATTTAATAAAAAAATATTATAACCTAACTGAAGACCCTGCTAAAGCCGATTTTTCTATTGTATTCGTATCCAGTCCATACAGTGCAAACGGAGGATATGACCTGAATGATAGAAAATCAGGTGGAAATGGCTATGTTCCAATCACTTTACAATATAATACCTATACCGCTTCAAAAACCAGAACACAGAGTATAGCGGCAGGTGATCCTGTAATTGATCCCTCCATAAACAATCGTTCATATCTCAGCAAAAGCATTACCGCCTACAACACCATGGACCTCAGGACCATACTTGACACCAGGGCAATGATGAAAGACAAACCGGTTATTGTAGTTATCAATGCCTCAAAACCAATGATC
Source organism: Pedobacter cryoconitis (assembly GCF_014200605.1). Taxonomy (GTDB): domain Bacteria; phylum Bacteroidota; class Bacteroidia; order Sphingobacteriales; family Sphingobacteriaceae; genus Pedobacter; species Pedobacter cryoconitis_B. Next base: position 431,300 of record NZ_JACHCE010000004.1, read on the forward strand.
TTTAGTGAATTTGAAAAACAGGCTGAAGGAATTGTATTACATTTTGGCGTTTCAGGACAAGCCGTGCTTGATATTATTTCAGGAGCGGCCGAACCTTCGGGCTTGCTGCCTGTTCAGATGCCTGCTGACATGCTAACTGTAGAAAAACAATATGAAGATATCCCTTTTGACATGAACTGTCACACAGACACTGAAGGGAATGTTTACAACTTTGGATATGGTTTAAACTGGAAAGGTAAAATCAAAGATCAGCGCACCACTAAATACCAGGCTAAATAAGAATATGAACCTGCGATAACCATTTCAAAGCAATAATGATATTTTACAATAAAGGCAGCCTTAAAAAGGCTGCCTTATTCCATTAATGTTTCTTACTTACGTATTTCTTAAAATAGCCACATTCATTTAATATTTCCTGATAATATCTGGTCTGACTATACTGTGCTTTCAGCTCCGCAAAATATTTACCTGTTGGGATATTGCTGAAATCAAATTGCCACGAATACTTTCTGTCTTTTCCCGGATTATTATATTGTGCATTATAAATTTCGTTACGCTCGCATTTTGCGGCCATATAAGTATATTTTGCCTTTAACTCTTTAGATGCAGCATTTGCCCTTGCAATCAGATAATACTTCTCTGCTACCTTACTATCAGTCACAATCCTTCTGTATGGCATAGGAATAGCAGATGGAGAATCTCCATAACTATCCGTTACAGTAGCAGAATAGTAAAACACACGCGCATTACCATAATGCGTAATATTATAATAAGCATTTGCTAGCAGTGCTGCATTTCTCGATACGTTCTTGCCAGCTGCCAGATCTCCCTTAATCGTTTTTAATGCTTCAAGGAAACCCAGTACCGTAAAATGTTTTTTATCCTTATCAGCCTCAAAATCACAATCGTGACAATCTTTGATATTGATATTGAAAGGATTAGCATACATCACACTCCTGTTTACCGTATCGGCCTCTTTCATGTGTACAATTGCTTCATCCAGTTTTTCCTGATATACCAGTAATATAGCTTGTAAATAGCTGAGCTGCCCTACATTGATCGAATAGTAATTGAGCATGGATTGCTCAAATGCAGTCTTATTTTTCTTATTCAAAAGTGCTTTTGCAGCTTCTATCCTATCATTACTATTGTAAAAACCAATCTCAGGATGAAAGAAATAAGCTTTTAAAACATCTCCCTGTTTTTTATACAAATCTGATAAAATAGTCATGCTCTGACCAATTGCACTTTGAAAACGGAGATTAGGAATAGATTTTTTATTCTTGCTTAAACTGTTCAGCCAGTTCAGCGGCTCAACCATTGCGGCCTCAGTTTTAGCATCTATACGTTTCAGCTGCTGAATATAAAGCAGCCAGTCCAGTAATTTATACTGTGCCATAACCAGCGTATCACGCGCTGGCAATTGTTTTCTTGCTTTACCATAAAACGTCCTTGCCACCGGGTAATTACCCGAAAGTGCATTCAGATAACCCGCTGCCATATTCCAGTAATACGGTTTCTGAGTTTTATCTTCATTTGCAATTTTATTGACCAGGGCCCTTTCCTTTGCTGTTTCTAAACGTTTAGCCTGATTAGACGAGCTTGTATCTTTTAACGGTTGCCCTCCCATTTCCCGTTCATTAACCAATCTGCTTAACAGCAGATCAAGTTTCTCAGATTTTGGGTCAATTGCATAAATCTCTTTAATTGCACGTGCCTCATCTCTACTTGTACCCAGCATATGCCATAAAGTAATTTTCTCTGCACCATCTTTTGCCAGGTTTAAAGTTGCTGTCCAGTCTTTCTCATTCTGAGGATGAAAACTCCATCTGCTTGGGATTTTCATTTCAAAAGAATAATTATAACATAAGCTATACAGATAATTTGCCTGTGCATATTCACCCTTTTGATAATAATAACCTGCAAGATATCCCAGCGTACGGTAATACATCATATTCTTTGGAAAAGAGGCTTCTTCTTTAGCAAAATAAGCTGGCAGCGGCACATCCGTTTTCACCGGACCGGCAGCATGCTGCCGTTGTTTAAAATAGTAATAACGTACCATTTGGAACCAGAGACGCTGTTTAATAAAAGGATCTTTTGCCGCATCAACTGCTTTAAGCAAAGTATTTTCCAATGCCTGCGGCACTTCTTTTACAGGAGTTTTTTCATAAGACCAGTAATCACCCGGACCAACTGCATAACTTTCACATTCTTTAGCTAAAATCAGGTAATCAAAAAATGCGCTCACCTTCCTGCGGTCAGCTTTTGAATTTTTCAAATCAGGTAAACCTACAGGTAAAACATTCAGTTTTCCTTTGTAATAACGTGAAGCAGAGTCAATATTTCCAACACCCGCTGTGATGATCAAAGCTTTTAATGAAGTTGTATCTATTTGACCATCAAACCATGAAGCCCACTCATTCACCACTAACTGGCTATAATGCGTATTGCTATCATCCAGATTATACCCATTATAATAAGTAGTAGAACTGGTGAAGAAAAATGGAGAATAATTACTGTTTACAAAAGCTTCCGGTGCAAAACTGGAAAGTTCATAATCATCATAATAGCCGCCATCACCACAGGCAACCACAATACCTGCAATGGCAAGGGAACAAACACTAAAAATGAGCAGAAACTTCTTTGATATCTTCTGCTTTAAGCGCAGCAGCAGCGTTGGTTGATAATTCATAATATATAATATTGCGTTTTTCAAGATGTGCAAGGTGTTTTGATAATTGATAAGCCGCCTGATCCAGTAATTTCTGGTTTACAGTTTCAAGTTTAAATACATCATTCTCTTTGATATAAACTCCTGAGAGATAAAAACTCTTATTTGCTTTATAAACATTAGACTGTGCTGTCTGCTGAAAATTAGCCCGGTCAGACAATTCCTGCTGGCCAATCTTTCCATAAAGCTGGATCACTTTTCCCTCTCTGATCTGTATTGCCCACGAAAACAAAGGCAAAGCGATATCTAAAGGCAATTGATACAAGGGTAAATACTTAACATACTTAGCTGCATCCGTTGTATTGTAAATAGAGTTCCGCTGTTTTAGATTAGCAGATATCTTACCCATATTATAAAACATTAGCAAGCCCTTATCAACCGGAGGCACACCTGTGCGATCAGCATATTTAATCTGATGCAAACGAATAGTTGCTTCCAGTTGTTTTTTATTCAGCTCTTTAAATGTCTTCAGAAAAGCGAAATAACGATTCTTAGTCCCTGTAGTCCAGTCACAATCTATTTGTACACGCTGATAAGAAATCTTATTCTGTGCAGTAATCTCATTAATTAACCTGTTCACCTTTTCTGCCAGCGGCCCCGTCTGGTCAGGTGATAGTTTTTCAAAAGTTTTATTTGTGATGTAAATAACCGGCACAATGTGGAACTGACTAACGTCCTGATTGATACTAATAATCGCATTCGGACGCACATCACTTTTTTGTTCATCCCAGATCACATCAAATAAGCGAACATACAACTGATTATCCGCAGCACCTTTTAAAAGGTCAGCCTGCGGTTTGTCTAATAGCAATGTAGTTTTCCAATAATAAAAAGCAGAATCAGCTGTAGATATTTTCTTTTTACAACCCGTAAGACAACAGATAATCAGACCTGTAATAACTAATCCTGAAAAAATTATTTTTTGACGCATATCAGCAAATTCATATTTCATCTCCAAATGTGATCCTGGAAATCGCCTAAAGGTAGGCAAATCATATTTATCCGCTTAAAACAAAGCAAATATCAGGGCATGAGCAATAAAAATAATCAGACACAGAGGAACATAAAATCGCGTATCATTTTTGGCAAAAGGCGAAGTTTTATGCTTTTTCATCAATCCTACATAATTAAAATCACCAATTGACCGCAAGAGAAAAATCAATCCGATCATCAGGATACCATATTTCAGATATAAAGGGGTGATCACAAATAAAGTATGAGTTGCTAAACCCGGAAGAACCCGGATACTCAGATTAACCGCTGCAAAAATCAATAACCCAGCGGCAACAAAAAGTGTGGCCCGAACTCCGGGAACAAACAACTTTTGGCCTGAATCGGTTGTCGGCACAGACAATTCTTTACCCCATTGCCCACCAAAGGCCCAATAAATATGGATAAAAGATAAAGTCAGAAAAACAATCGTATTCAATAGAGTCATAAAAATAAGCATTTTCAAAATTACAGATTTTAAGCTTATCTTTTCACAAAAAGCCTTTAGCTAATTATACTACAGTTAAACATGAGATAAAACATGTATCCAACTGAATATTAACAATAAAATTTGAATACACAAAACACATAAGAGCAATAAAAATTTGATAATTCATAAGAATTGACTTATATTTATTATACGGGTTTGTGTATTTATTTATGATTATCCCTCTCTCATGATACCTTTAAGAATTGCAATCGCTGACGAAAACAAAATCTTTAGGAAAGGATTAACAGCGATATTGGAAGACTATGAAAAATTTAACCTTGTTTTAGAAACAGGGAAAGGTCTTGAAATTATTGACCAGCTTGCACTAAAAAAACCGGATGTCATCCTTATGGACATTAAGTTTCCGGACATAGAAGGGTTACAAATGATCAGTCGGATCAGGGCAAAATCAGATCAGGTAAAAATCCTTATCTTATCTGCAAATTACGAAGACAACTGCATTATCAGTGTAATGAAGGCTGGTGCAAACGGCTATCTGTTAAAAGATTCAGAACCAGAAGAAGTCATTCATGCAATCAATGACCTACAAGATAAAGGATTTTATTTCAACGAGTATTTATCAGTTACCTTAATTAAAGATTTACTGGTTCAGCCGCCGGCAACAATTGGCAGTCACGAAGCCATGCTGAATGACCGCGAAATAGATGTCCTTAAATTGATCTGTGAAGAAAGCACGAATATTGAGATTGCTAAAAAGCTATTTCTAAGCGTACGTACTGTAGAAGGTTACCGGACCAGGTTATTTGAAAAAATAGGCTCAAAGAAAATTGCCGGACTGGTTATTTATGCTGTAAAAAACGGGATAATCAGTGTATGATCACCCCGTTATTTTATCCGATTAATCTATTCATCAGATACTTATTCCTTGTTAAACGGCTTCAGAAGCTGGCTCAGCTACAGCCTTCTTGTTCATATTAAAAATGATAAACATAATGGTTACTGATAAAAGTATAAGGATCAGATAACTATAACTCAGATTTCTTTCATCTTTAGCAGGCACTACGTTCACAATCGCATAACTTAAAAACGACACAATTACATAAGTAATCCCACCGGTAAGCCCGCCAGCGATCCCTGCGTTCTTTGGAAATTTCCCCAGACAGAAAGTAAAGTAGTTATTAAAAGTATACCCGGCCCCAACATGGATGATAAAAGCAAAGAAGATCATAGAATATAAATTCGTAATAAAGTTAAGGCTGATGATCATCGTAATTACAAATGCCACCTGTAAACCCACATTCACTACCAGTCTTTTGAAAAATGGCTTATTGATCGTTGCTTTACCAATAAACCCACCTACCATCCAGGCAAAACCTAAAAACAGAGAGCTGTAACCAGCCACAATAGGTGATAAGTTCAAATGATGTTCAATAATGAAAGGTCCTGTCATATTGTAAATCATAACCATACAATAAGCTAGTCCAAGCATCACAATACCTAATGAAAAACTTGCTGTTTTGATCATCGTCAAATAGATGTCTACAATTTTACGGAAACGGAACTCTGTAAAATGTACCAGCGATTCACCGCTATAAATCAGCTCCAGTACAAGCAATACAAGGGCAAATCCACCTAAAAAATAAAAATTAGATTCCCAGCCAAAGGCAGCCTGAAGATAGCCACCAATAAAAGGGGCAACAATCGGACCTGTAGACCATATAATAGAGAAAAGGCTTAGATAATGTTTGAGCTTGTCACCAGCAAAGACGTCTACAAAATAGGCTCTTTTAGCAACAATAATAGCCCCTACCGTAAGTCCGTGAATAATCCGCATCAGGTAAATGAGGTAGATATTATGCGTCACTGCAATTACAAAACTTGCAAGGGCAAAAATCACCAGAGAAATCAAAGAGATTTTGTACCTGCCAAAGCTATCCAGGACACTCCCAATAAAGAGTTGAGAAACCCCGTAACTGATTAGAAAAATACTTAATGTTAGTTGCACCTGGATGCTGCTGACATGCATCTCCCCTGCCATAGTCGGCAATGAGGGAATATAAATATCAGTTGCGAAGCCAGAAAGCGGAAGTAATGCGAAAGCAAGCAGGGTGGCTATCCCCTGGTGTTTTTCTTTTATTGCTGTTGATTTGGAGGTAATCGTTATCATAATAGTGCAAAATTAATACTTTAGCAATTCTGCCAATTACACTAATCAAATAAATGATTACACAATTCAATGATAGCATCATAGATATATGCTATAAAGCGGATCAAATACATCAAAAACAATGATAACAAGAAAATAAGGCGACAAATTATATTACACAATTCAAACAAAAACAAAGATTATACTTTACCACAATGGCATTTTGTTTTCTTTAAACTGATTTGAGTTTAAACTATATCAACGAAACTTACAATCATTTGATTCGTAAGCTTCGTTGAGTTAATTACAATCTTTTAGACTCAAACTTACGTTTTGGCCCTTTATAGTTTAGACATGAATGCTCCAATTTAAGAACACCAAGTTTTACAAGTGTGAAATCAACTACCCATTGGTTTATTAACTGCGTTCTAATAGGTGAACCTGCAAAGGTTATAGGCGAAGTTGTGAGAGAATTAAGATGTGACCTTCTGATATATAGAAATTCATCAATATTCTCAATCTTATTCAATTTGAAATAACTATAGTATAAAAACTTAGTATCATTAGCAAAAATTCTGTCTTCAGATAGTGTATTACAATGATAAAACATATTTCTCTCAATAGCAGAAGTGGAATGCAAAAGGGCATGTGCAGGGGTATCTTTCAATGCAGCAATGACATTTTTGGGGTATCTGATTGCTTGCACTGTCTTATTAAAATAGTCCATTCTAATTTCATGCGAACCGCATAAGGGAACGTTATTTTTTATCATAAAAGCAGAAAGGCGTTCAAATCTATCCGCACAAGGTATATCATCAGAATCCTGCAAAAAGATGAATTTGGCCTTACCTTCATTGATTAATTTGTTACGTATAATATAAGGTCCGACAGGGTTAGGTTTAAAAGAATAAAAGGATGCATTGGGATATTGATACCGAAAATCTAATTCCTGGCCAATCTTAAACTGATCTAGCCCGACAAACACATTGATATTTTCCAAATAGTTTAAAAACGTCATTAAACTACGTAAATAGGCTGCCTCGCCTCTATGTGGGATAATTACATCACAATGATCAACTCCATGAGCTTCAAAAGTTTCGAACGGAATCTGTCTGACAATAATTTTATACAAATTTGAATTACCGTTACCTATATGGTTTAATAAAACATAAAGTAGATTTCCAGTATATAGTTCAACTGTCGAATGCTGCCCGATCATCTTTTTGAAATGATGAAAATCACAGCTAAAGGAGTAAATATATTCATCATGTCTCTCCTGATAAAGTGGTGCTTCTTTTTTTTGTGTTAAAATGACAAATGTATTCTGATCGTTGTAAAAAATAACTTCTAAAGACTTTGTCAACTCATTCATATCTGGGTTAAAAATATCCAGGGGTGGGTCAAATTTCAGACATAATATATAATCATAGTCCTGTTCTAAAAATTCAAAACTTAAAAACATCATATCGTAACAGGTTATCGTTCCATTCTTGTTCCAAAGAATAAAATGGTAGTGACTGTAATCATCAATTAATCTCATAATTTATAGAATTAAAGTAAACCGGTCTGAGAATGCAACTATAAGAATATGCACGATTGCCCACTTGTTAATCTTGTCAAATGACTATAGCATTCTTTCTTTTTAATTTCGTAATCCTTTCTCTGTATTTGTTTATACAGGTCTTCTGTGAATAAGGAACTTTCAACAAGATGTATGATGCGTTCTCCTTTAAATTGTCTATGTGCTTCTTCTTGTAGCTCTTCATTTGTAATAATGAAAATAGTATCTGCAAAATTTGCCATTTGCATGTAACCAACAAGTTTAATAATATGAAATTCGGTTTTTTCCCCTAAATAGATATAAATAGCTTTAACACGGCCTTTAGCTCTCAAAAGCACCTCTATAAACTCTTCATTGAATAGTGAACTGTAATAGAAAAACTCCGCTAGGTACGGGAACTTTTCCATCAGAAAATTTTCGGCAGATACTATTGATATTGCATGTTTATTCCTAAAATAAACATGCAATAAGGCACAGACAATAGGCCCGCAAAAAGGATCACCGACATACCCAGTGGTTTGGAAACCTTCATAATATACCGGATGATACCCTGTAAAATTAGCTTCAATAACATATAATTTCCCCTTTTTAGTAAGGCCAACATCCCATCCTATTAATGAACCTTCCATAAAAGAAGAAGGCAATTTTTGCAAAATTGAATTTACAAATGCCTGAGGCTGATCAAAATCGTTTATTTCATTTGAACCGTTTATTATTAGTGTTAGTCCATATAGAATATCTTTGCCGAAAGTATGTATCCTAAATTCTTTACTGATATTTAACCATTTTTGGACTATCCATTTTTCATTACTAAACGAGTCATTTCTCTGATGATTACGTAATATTTGCTCGAAACCTGTGGTTTTGTCAAAACTGTTAGTCGCACCAGAGCCAAAACTAAGGGTGGCCTTGATGAAGTAACCGGATTTAATCAGCATCCTGATATTTTCTGCCCAATCACTTTTTTCCAGCAGGGCCGTTAAACTTAAGGTTTTTGGCATACAACCTCTTGCATAATGATTAAGAATCAGATATTGGATATATTTATTTTCAGGTCTCCATTTAAATATATGATGTTCATTTATTCCTAATTCAAAACACATAGTTCTGATAATATATGCTCCAATCCAGCCATGCAAATTGTTCAACAAAAAGGTATTCAAAGAAAGTTCAAATGTTCTGTTCATTAGACTTCTTTTTACAATATTCAACTTTGAATTGTTGATATCCAGTATCAATTCTTTTAAAAAATCATTTTCCTTTTCCATGAACTTAAATAATATCAGATAATCAATTTACAGACAAAGTGCAACTTAATCCAGGCCATTAGGGCCAAAATATATTATTGTAATTTTTGGGTATTCTGTTACAGATCCGAATTTTTATATTATGTAAATTCAGTAATCTAAAAATTAATCAATTGAAATTATTTCCATTCTATCCTCAGTCAAATCAAATGGATTGTGGTCCGACCTGTCTAAAAATGATCGCAAAATACTATGGTAAATGCTTTCATCCGCATCAAATGAAAAATTGGACAGGAATCAAGCAGGAAGGTTCATCGATGTTAGATATAATTGATACTGCCAGCACTTTAGGGATCAAGTCTACAGGACTGGAAATTGATATTAAGAAACTCAGGCTGATTGATCTGCCAGTAATTTTACATTGGGATAAACATCATTTTGTTGTCCTATTTAAGATTCAGAATGACTTCTATTTTATAGCAGATCCGGGCATCGGAATTTTAAAACTTAATGAATTGGATTTTTTATGCCACTGGCAGAATCATGAGAAAGTCCATCATCATTCCGGACTACTACTGACGCTATCCATCATTTACTAATATTATGAGGCAAATGTCCTCCAGTAAGCATAATCCATTATCGTAAATTTAATAAGATGTTCAGGCATAGGCTATCGTGCGTAATGAGATAGTTTGTATATTAAATTTATATTATGATTTTTTTAAAAAATCTATTGGAACCTATAACAAACGGCATTGAAGCCGCCAATTTGATAATCCAGTTAATCAAGGCAAAAATCTCCAAAACAACACTTAAAAAAGAAATCGAAGAACATCCTGATTATCCAAGTTTATTAAGTATCAGTGATGTTCTTACAAATCACGGTATTGAGAATACTGCCTTAAAAATCGCTGCAGATCAACTTGCAGATACATCAGATCCTTTCATCATTCAATTGTACGGCAAAGAAGAGATCGCTTTTTTCACCGTCGTAAAAGAGATAAAAAATAATAAAGTTAACTACTTCGACCCCGAAAAACATCATTGGATACTTTCTGACAAAGACGATTTTTTCAAAAGAACAACTGGGATAATCTTATTAGTAGGAAGAGGAGATGAAATTTATGAAAAAGACTATAACAAAAAAATAAAGGCAGAAAAAAGAAAGAAGAGAATCCAATATGCAGGAATTTTCTGTATCCCATTTTTTTTGATTGTCTTTGGTATATTTTATTATATCCAGGAAGGGAACATGATTATTTTTCCATTCTGTTACTTATTGTTAACTATACTAGGCTGTGGATTAGGAACATTACTAGTATGGTACGAAATAGACAGCCACAATCCTTCACTCAATCAAATATGTACAGCAGGGAAAAAGATAAATTGTGGAATAATATTACAATCCGGGGCCTCTAAAATAGCTGGCCTGAGTTGGAGTATTATTGGTCTCGGTTATTTTACCGGTCTACTCCTATTCTTGATTTTTGAAGGACCAGACAATAAAAAAATCTTATTTATGCTGTCCTGGCTAGGCGTATTAACTATTCCATATTTGATATTTTCTATCTATTATCAATGGATAATAGCGAAACAATGGTGCATTTTATGTTTAAGTGTATTGGGCATTTTGGCTTTGCAAACAACTATTTCAGCTCTTGCAGGCTGGTATGGAATAACTAATCTAAATTCAATTACAGCTGGACGGATAATTCAAATACTGATTGCATTTCTTTCTCCCTTGATCATCATCAATGTTTTAGTTACAGCATTGCAGAGTGCAAAACAGAGCAGAGAAAATTACACAAATCTGCAAAAGCTGAAAAGTAACCCGCATGTTTTTAATACGCTCTTAAAAAATCAAAAAGAGATTGCTGAATCACCTGAACATCTGGGTATATTTTTGGGTAACCCCAATGCTAAATATAAAATCATTAAAGTCTGTAACCCTTATTGTGGCCCTTGTGCAGATGCACATAAAGAGATAGAAGAACTCATTGGGATTAATGAAGATTTCCAGCTACAGATATTATTCACTGTAACTAACGAAAAAAATGACATTAAAGCACCACCAGTTAAGCATTTTCTAGCTTTAACTGACAAATATGATAAAGAAACCCTTAAACAAGCACTGGACGACTGGTACCTCGCTGACACAAAAAACTACGAAGCTTTTGCATTAAAATATCCAGTATATGAGGAACTGGAACAACAAGATAAAAAAATCCAAAAAATGAAGAATTGGTGTGACAAAGTTAAAATAGAGTTCACGCCAACCTTTTTCATCTCGATAAATGACGGTGACAATGACAGCTCATCAAAATATTTTCAAATACCCGAAATATATACTGCTAAAGATTTTAAATACCTTTTTATTAAATAAATCTTACATCAATAATCAATTCAAATTTCACCTAAATAATTTCAAACATGATGAATAATCCAAAGTTAATTAAAGTAAATTTTGCGGGAGCAGAAGTACTTACAAGAGAACAATTAAAAAAAGTAACAGGAGGTAATGCGTCTGGATGTGGAACTTATCCTAATTGTACTACGAATTCATGTGTCGCATCATCGGGACCATGTAAAGGACAGACTGGTACCTGTGCTAAAGTAACTGCCGCCGAGGCATGTAGATGTGCAGTAGTTTGTGTGGGGGGTTAAGATGAATTATCTATATCACTTCTTCCAGGCGGGAACTTATTAGTCTCCACCTGGAAGAAATTATCCCGTTCTGATTTTAATTGTTGACAATTCAATTTACAGTTTCCTCCACTAATTTTATCCAGTATCATAAACAAGATCTTTAAATACAAAACAATATTTGAGTCACATATTCATATTAATTACCACTAAGTTAATTTTATTGCAAAATAAATATTTGCAAGCATAAAAATCTATTTTTATTATAAATCAATTTTAGTGGATATGAAACAAAAATTACAATTGTTAATTTTCTTATTTACAATAAACTTCAATCTCAGCGCACAATCTTTATTTAATATTGGCCTTAATATTGGTGACCCTGCCCCACCTCTGAAAGTAAAAGCCTGGATAAATGGTAAGCCTATAAAAAATTTTGAAAAAGGTAAGATTTATGTTATTGATTTTTGGGCTACATGGTGTGTACCCTGCCTGGCATTGATGCCTCATTATTCAGAGTTAGCACATAAATATCAGGATAAAGCTACCTTTTTATCAATTGACATCTATGAAAAAGAGAGCATTCCAATAGCAAAAGTCAAAAAAATAGTAGACAGTATGGGAAAGCGCATGGATTTTACAATAGGCATTGAAGAAAATAAATTCATGAGTAAGAATTGGGCCGATACATCCAAATCATATGGTATACCAAACATATTTATCGTAAATGATGGCAGAATAGCCTGGATTGGACACCCAAAATATGCTGATAGTGTTTTAACAGAAATATTAAATAAAACGTGGAAACCAGAACTTGCAAAGTTAAAGCGCAACGATCAGCTTTATTTAGGAAATTTACAATTGGAGAGTGCAGAAGAACTATATAATAGAATAACCCGGTATAAAATCAATATGGCCGGCAACACTTATGAGCGGGTAACAATTAGTCCCGATTCGGTACTATTGGTAATCGATGAGATGGTTAAAAATGTACCTAATTTGAAATTTCTTCCGAATTTTGTTGGGCGAACATTCCCCGCACTATTACAAACAAACCCGCAAAAAGCCTATGCATATGCCATGGAAGTAATGGCTACACATACCAATTACGATAATCCTCCATATCTTAGTCTGGTTTACCAGATTGAGGAAAATTCTGATAAACTACACATTCCAGAAAACATCTACAGATTAGGAGCAGAATGTTGTCAGGCATGGATTGATTTAGATCCCTACCCGGAGTTAGGTATGACATCAAGTACCTATAAGAGAATGGCAAGTATGTACAGTCTCGCGGGAGACTCATCAAAAGCCGCCGAAGCAGTACAAAAAGCCAAAGACTTCTTAACGGTGAAAGATAAATCCCGAAATCAATAAACCAAATTTTAACAGACAGAACTCAATATACAGATCAAAAAAAGAGGCTATTCCTATAAGGACAACCTCTTTCTTTTGCATTTACACTATTTATTCAACGACTTACCTCCGGTTTGGCAAATCCAGTGTCGCACGTAAAAAATAATAACTTCCTAAAGTTCCCATCTGTACTGAGGCATATTTAAATACGCCAAAATAACTGTTTTCATAGATCTGTTTATCAGGAAAGATATCAAACAGGTTATTCGCTCCCAGGGTAAAGGTTACCGGTTTCACCGTATAACTCAAAGAAAGATCAGTAACGACCTTACCGTTATGAATCTGTTCCTCTCCATAAGGGAAGCTATTCCTGGCAACTTTCCCGAAATATACATTTCTAAGTAACACAGCGAAGTTCTTATAGCCATAATTAAGTGCTAAATTCGTTTTAATCCCTGGTGTGCCTTCCGTAATCAATGTTCTGTCATTCGGAGAAAAGAAAATATCCTCCTGACCTTTTAACAAAACAGGAATATGCAGATCGCCTATAATTTTATTCCGGTTCAGGTTAAAACCTAAAGAAGCGCCATAAGTATGTGCCCCGGATTTGATCTGATAATCAGCTACCACATCTACCCCCATTGTTCTGGTATCAATCGCATTGCTGAAAAAGCGGGCAGAAGATACGCCAAACGGATTAATAATATTTTGTATCTGTTCTACAGGATCACCAAATGCATCATATCCAAAACTTCCGGTCAGTACAATTCTATTTTTGATATCAGTCAGATAGCCATCAACAGAAATATTGAAATTAGTAAAAGGCTGAGCAGTGAAACCAAGGCTATAATTCACGGAAGTTTCCTGTTTTAATTTAGGGATACCCAATGCGTTAGCGACAGGACTATTATTTCTAAAAAAACCAGATTGTCCTAAAGTATTGTCAGGTAAAATATCCGTACTCACAGCACTGAAATATTGCTGATGTAAAGACGGGGCCCTGAATCCATTACTTATTGCTCCCCTGACATTGAATTTAGGAGTAATTTTATAGCGGGTTGCAAACTTACCACTAACAGTAGATCCGAAATCACTGTAATGCTCAAATCTTACTGCCCCACTAACCAGCCATTTAGCAGTCAGGTCTAATTCTGCGTCTGCATATACACCCGTATTACTTCTGCTTTTATGGATCACATTTTCGGGTGAAAAACCATTAAATGACTGTGAACCGCCAGCCAGTCCCGAAGGATTGGAAACAGTCCCGTCACTATTGGTAATCAGCGCATAGTTTTTCCACGAGGCTTCTTCTCCTGCACGGATCTGATAATCATCCACTCTGAATTCGGCACCAAAAGCAAGGTTCAAACCCGAAGCGACATCCAGCTTGCGGCTAAAATCAAGGTTAGTCGTATTTTGCAGAAATTCATGTCCCCCTGCTTTGAAGCTGGTAGGTGATTTTTCTTGCAAAGAAGCATTTACTGTATTGTTAACGGCATAATCAAAACGGTTATCGCCTAAAGTATTACTCAAATCCGCATTCCAGTTTCCCAGTTTCTGCTTCAATCCAAATGCCAGTGACCTGTCATTAATCTTAGAAGTCGTATTAGGCTGATAGCCATTGGGAAAAATACCATATACATTTGCCGAAGCATCGCTTGGTAATCTGCGAAAGCCAAACCCTTCTCCTGTCCTGTAACTATATCCTCCAAAAGCATAAAACTCACTTTTACCTTGGTTAAAAGGAAGACCCAGGTTAAAAAAGGCAGAAAGGTTCTTAATTTTAGCATCACCGATCTGGAAATTAAAATCCTCTCTTGTCAATCCTCCCGCTTTTAGCTGTGCATCATCATAAGCACGCGCTGGGTTAGCTGACTGATCAAAAATCGGCAGATCATGGTCCTGGTTTCTCGTTGTTTTACCGCGGTAAGCTCCTTCGGCAGTCAGGTTAATATAGCCGCCATTTTTACCCAAAGCAGTTCCATAATTCAGATTTAATTGTCCAACCTGACCATCTCCTCTCGAAGTAATACCTCCTGTAGCGCTGGCCAGCAGTTTATCCGTATTTTGTTTCAAGACAATATTAACAACTCCAGCAATAGCATCAGAGCCATATTGTGCAGAGGCGCCATCGCGCAAAACTTCGATCCTTTCAATTGCCGAAGCAGGAATTGCATTCATATCCGTACCTACAGAACCATTTCCCATAGTCCCCTGATTATTCACCAATGAAGTAGTATGTCTTCGTTTTCCATTTACCAGAACTAATAACTGGTCCGGGCCCAGGCCGCGGATACTCGCAGGGTCAATATGCTCACTCCCATCCGAAGAAGACTGGCGGTTAGAATTAAAAGAAGGCGAAGCATATTGCAGCAACTGGTTCAAGTCATTCTGCGGGGCCATCATCTGCAATTTCGGAATATTAAAAACATCCACAGGCACAGCCGTATTCAATCTTGTTCTGCCCGTACTACGTGTACCAACTAATACCACTTCTTCGAGTGCAGAAGATGCAGGCTGTAAACTGATCGCATACTCATTTGAGCTGGTCAGTTTTTCTTTAACAATTTCGTAACCGATAAAATTAACGCCAATAAATTGTGCACTACTGGTTATAGTAATTTTAAAAATACCCTGTGCATTGCTATTGGTCTGTTTGCCATCGGGCGATATCATAATTGTCGCACCAGGCAAAGGGTTATGATGCTGATCGGTAATACGTCCGGTAATGGTACGGTTTTGTGCCCATGTGGAATTGGAAATCAGTAAAAAAAGAAAAGCGCTAATTAATCTCCTCATTCTATTTACCTTTTTTCACCGTCACTTCTACACTCCATTCATTACCGCTGGCGATATGATGTACCTGTGCAAAATTACCCTGATTTAAAGCAAATGATAATTGTAATAGGCTATTCAGATAACTTAAAGGTTTACCTTCAGCTACAGCACCAAAAGTCTGGCTATAAGGCGCATCTCCTTCATATACCCTTTTGCCCTGATGAAAAATCTGCAAATGCAGCACATCACCATATTTAGGGCCAAGCTGTTTGACAAGATCTCCGCTGATATCAGTCCAGACATTACCGTACTGAACATCCAGGATAGAAATACTTCCTTTCAGGACCCCGTTTTCTAAAGTAGCTTTCTGATATGGGATTTCGACAACCTGTTTAGGTAGTTCAGGGCCAACCTGATCGTAAGTAATTGCACCAGAAGCCAGTCTTGCACCAGTAAAGGCATAAACATCACGTCCGTGGAAAGTATATGATTTTTCAGAATCTTTACGGCGGTTTTTCACTTCGTTAATTTCCCGCACTTCTTCAATTCCAAGCGATTGGGCAACCAGCGTCAATGTTCCATTATCAGGGGTAACAATAAATTGTCCGGTTTTAGTTTTAAGTACTACAGATTTCCTGGAAGTCCCTACTCCAGGGTCTACTACAGAAACAAATACAGTTCCGGCAGGATAATAAGGTACAGTCTGTACTAAACGGTAAGCAGCCTCCCAAATGTTATATGCAGGGATTTCGTGGGTAAGATCAAATATTCTAAGATCTGGTGAAACACCAATGGCTACTCCCTTCATTGCAGAGACCGCACCATCTTTAAGGCCAAAGTCCGACTGAAAAACAAGGATCTTATTTTGGGCAAAGGCCAGGTGAGTAATAAACAGTAAAAAAATTAAGGTAAAATTGCGTTTTAGGTTTGTGATCATCAGGTTATATTTAAAGTCTACAAATCTAGTAGAATACACTGGAACTGCAACAAAAAAATTACCTGAAGATCAAAACGTCTATTTGACAAACTTAGCAGGTGAACCTGCCCATTGTGTTTGTTTAGGAATTGTTTCCCCTTTCATCACTAAAGACAAAGCCTGCAGGGTTGCACCCTCTTCAATCGTAGAATCGTATAAAACCACGCTCATTGCACCAATATTACAGTTATCACCAATATGCAGATGTGCCATTTTCATTACACGATCTTCAAAAAGGTGTGTTTGCAATGTACACATATGATTAATTGCTACATGATCACCAATATGTACCAGGTCAAATTCTGTAATTTCACTGGTATCCATATAAACATCCTTTCCTATATCACAACCCATCATCCTGAAAAATATAGGTGCAAATGGCGTTCCCAGTAAAGTATTGACCAGTAAAGGATATACCATATTTTCACACAATGAATTAACCAGTTCATTTTTCCAGACAAACATGCTCCATAAAGGCTGGTTTGCAGGTTTATAAGTACCAATCAATACTTTCTTAAATAAAACAGTTACTAAAGCTGAAACCGCAATCAGTGCAATCAATAACAATGGGGCCAGACAAAGTGTATAAACCAGGTGTCTTCCCGAATGGTCATAATAGTTATCCACTATATGATAAAACAACATCAGGATCACCGAGGTAATCGCATAAGGCAGCGTGATTTTAAAAAGCTCGATCAGCCCGCGCTGAAAGTATAACTTATTGGTAGGTCTGAAAGTTAAATCATCCGAAAACTTCACACTCTCCTGTCTCTTTGGTAAATACATCGGCGGTGCGCCAAGCCACGAAGAATCATTAATATATTTACGCTCTATATTAGCTGGTGGCGTAGACAAGACACCAATCAGGCAGTTACTTCCAATCGTATCACCAGAAGATATTACCGCGCTGTTTCCAATAAAGGTTTTATTCCCAATCGTAATGCGGCGTAAATACATCGTTCCCTGGTGAACTTCCGGAGAGCCCAGACTAACCGAATCTGCCAGAAAACTTCCTGCCCCTATTTTTACAAGGTCAGTAGTAATCTGATTAACAGTCGATATTTCTGTTGCTTTACCAATCCTTGTGCCCATCAGTCTTAACCACGAAGACAGGTATATCGTTGCATAAACAGATCTGAAATAAGTTAAACTCATATTCATCAGGGAATCAACCGCCCACTTCCTGATATATTTAAAGCTGTAAACACTAAAAGGTTCTTCTTTTAACTTACCAATAATCAACCACTTAAACAGTGCTACCGATGCACAGTAAATGATAATATACATGGCAGAAATCGGAATCGAAAGTATCATTGCCCAGCCAAGACCAAAAGAAAGGATTACTTCATAATAAATGACGATAAAAGGGATACTCAATCCAAATGGAAAAAGGAATACAAAACCCAGTGTAACGATAAGCAATGACACATACAGTGCAAAATTCATCGGTTTATTTTGTCCTGAGAACTGCATCGGTTCAATGGCTTTATTAACCCCAACATAGACTGCGGGCGTTCCTTTCCAGTAAGCCCCTGCAGGAATTGTGGTGTCGGGCTGTAACTGAGACAACTCACCAATTCCAGAACCATCTTCCATCACTGCCCCGCAGGAAATCACAGAGCGCGTCCCCACAAAACAATTCTCACCAATAGTCAGACTTCCTATAATCAGGGCTCCGTCCTCAATTTTATAACCTAATAAATGTGATTCTTTTGAAATACTCGAGCCATCACCAATAGTGAGCAGGTCAAATACCCTGATCCTGTCAGAGCCAAGAAATACACGTTTACCAATTTTAGCCCCCATCAGGCTGAAATACCATTTCAGAAATGGTGTTCCGCTCAAAATACCTATCGGACTCAGATCAATCAGTTTCTTTACAATCCAGAAACGCAGAAAATACCAACCCCAAAGCGGGTACCTTCCTGCTTTGAACTTACCGATCAATATCCATTTTGCCAGTATAGACAGGATAATAATAGAAAAGAATATAGCCGAAAAACCAGTTACCCCATAAACAAGCAGATCATATACATTCGTAGCAGATCCAAAATGCCTGATCACAAATGGCCCCATTAATCCGGCAGAACCGATCATAAAAAAGATCAGAACACTAATTAATTGTAATCCGGACACCAATGCTTTCAGACCCGATGATACTTTTAACCTTACAGTTGGTTCACTCTTCTCTTTAGGCAACTGTTGAATATCATCAGCAATATCACTGATCTTTGCAGCCAGCTTCTCCAATGTCCGGCAGGTATAAATATCCTGTACAGAGATTTGAGCAGCTGCCCCTGTTTTTCTTAATTCCGAGACCATCATAGAGGCCACAAGCGAATGCCCGCCCAGGTCAAAGAAGTCATCAGTCACAGAAACTTCCTGTGGCTCAAAATACTTTTTCCATACCTCCAGCAGCATTACTTCTGTAGGGGTGCGCGCTGCCACAAGTTTACGCCCTTCTGCTCTATATTTTTTTACCGGCTGAGGCAGGAGTTTGCGGTCTACCTTACCGCTTGCCAGTAATGGAAATGCATCCATCACCACAAATACAGCAGGAACCATATAAGGGGCCAGTCTTGACTTCAGCTGTATTTTACATGCTTCCTCATTAAAAGTATCTTTCTCCCCTTTCAGAATCAGGTAAGCGACCAGACGCTGCACTTTCTGCTCATCTTCTTTTACAGTAACTACAGCATTTTTAATGCTTTCGATCTGTAATAATTGTGATTCTATCTCCGAAAGTTCAATTCTGTAACCTCTTAACTTAACCTGCAGGTCGATACGGCCTAAAAACTCAATATTTCCATCTCCGTTAAAACGGGCAAGGTCACCACTGCGGTATAAACAAGGCGATACCCCGTCAGGCATTGGAAAAGATGGCTGAATAAACTTTTCGGCAGTAAGTGCAGGCTGATGTAAATAGCCTATAGCTAAACCGGGGCCGCCAATACAAAGCTCGCCCGGTACACCTATGGGTACTGGTAAAAGCTTCTCATCAAGGATACAGGTATAATAGTTTACAGCTGGTTTCCCAATCGTAATTTTATGTAAAGGATCAAAATCAGCATAGGTAGCAATGACCGTTGCTTCTGTAGGCCCATAGGTATTGACAATACGTAAACCACTACTGTGCCATGGCAAAAGTAATTCATGCGGACAGTTCTCTCCGCCAAGGATCAATAAACGCAGTGAAGGTAAAGGGCCCTGCATCATAGAAAGCATCGTTGGTACTGTAGACAATACCGTCAGCTGATGATCATTGATAAATTCACTCAGCTCAGCTCCCGAATGCATCACTGCCTCTGAAACCGGCACTAAAGTAGCTCCCGATCTGAAAGCAAGCCATATTTCTTCTAAAGAGGCATCAAATGCGACAGAAAAAACCTGTGCAACTTTATCTTTAGGGCCTAATTGAAATAAACGCTCCTCCCCTTTAACCAGGTTACTAATAGAAGCATGAGAGATAATTACCCCTTTTGGCCTTCCGGTCGAACCCGAAGTATAGATCATATAAGCAGCATCAGCCACAGTAATATCAACTAAAGGGGCATCAGGTATATTTTTATGCACAGCGAAAGAGCTGTCATCAACTGTAATTACCTCACAGGAAAGCTTAAATGAAGAAGAAGAAGCAGGGTCACTCAGTAAAAATTTAGCGCCGCAGTCTTCCAGAATGAAACTCACCCTGTCTTCCGGATAACCAATATCCAGTGGGACATAAGCAGCTCCGGCTTTAAGAATAGCCAGCATAGAAAGATAAACTTCCGGAGAACGTTTTAATAAAATACCTACGAAATCACCTTTTTGTATTCCTTTAGCTATCAGTACTGCTGCAAGCTGATTGGCAGCATGATTTAATTCTTCGTAAGTAATTTGTCTGCTTGCACTAAATACCGCCCTGTTTTGAGGAAAAACCTGCGCAGTCTGTTCAAACAAAGAATGTAATAACTCTGGAGTTCCAACCTCATTATCGACCAGTCCTGCATTAAAAACAGCAAGACGTTCCAGCTCTTCGGTGTCCATAAAAGTCAGATCTGAGATCAGTACGTCCGGATTTTCGGCTACCTGCTGCAAAACATTCATCAGGTGGGCGTCCGCATTTTTAAAAGAAGCTGCATAAAAAGCAGTGTCACTGCAAGTAAAAACTGAAGAGATAACATCTCCGTTTTCTATACGGATAATACCCTTATATACATTAGCCTGATCGTCACTTTTCCAGATAATCACTAAAGAGAAATCTTCACTGGAACTGGTATAAAAAGCATCAATACGATGCGCAATATGATCACTTAATTCACTGAAAGACATGCCGGTAACCAGTGGATATTCAAATTCCAGAGATGGCCGTTTACTTCCAGATTGTTTATTTTCATCAATGCTCAGTCCGATCTTTACAACATCGTTCAGATAGGCCTGGTATTTATTCAACAGCACATAAACAGCTCCTGTAACAGCACTTAATAAGTTCAAAGTTTGTTTAGAAGACCCGGTTAATTCATTCATTCTATAGCAGCGTATTATTTTAATTCTTGGCTAAAATCAGCTTGTAACTTCCCATTTTAAGGGATCTACAACATAGTTTATTTTTTTCTTATTCCCATGATCCCTTTTTAATTAAATGATGTGACATAAATTATAAGCTGCAAAAAACGATCAGCTAAAATTTACATCTTTCTTAATTACAGGATATCTCAAAACCGGTTCAATTGCGTTTGTTATTACCATTGACAAAAACCAGTCCTAAAGGATTAATCAGCTAAAATTTATATTTTCTAAGTTCATATTTTTATCCTCTTTAAAATATGTAATTAATCACATATTTTAAAGAGGGTGCAAAAATGAACAAAACAAATGATAAAATAATACAGTCAGGCAAGAACAAAATGTGCTTTATAGCGTCAAAAATGTAACAATTTGCAAACCTGCGGGTTGCTTAACGAATAGGATTTGCTTTCACTCCTTCAAAGGTAATTTTTACTGGCTTGATCAGACCATTGGTGTCAAATTCCATCCGATCAATACAGGTTACCCTGTTATTACCGTTAGTTTCACCCAGCGGCCTTCGGTGGTAAACAATATAGTAGTCATTGGTTTGCGGATGTTTAATCACAGAATGGTGTCCGGCACCAGTCGCTACTTTAGGGTCCTGCTGTAAGATCTTATCAATTCTTTTGAAGGGACCCATCGGTGAATCGGCAATCGCATAAGCTACACAATAATCAGGTCCTGTCCACCCTCCTTCAGACCACATAAAGTAATATTTTCCATTCCGCATAAACATATAAGGACCTTCCACATATCCTTTAGGTGTAATTTCATGGAATATTTTACCATCCTCAAAAGGAATAAACCCGGTAAAATCAGCTTTCAGTTTTCCGATATTACAGTGTCCCCAGCCTCCGTAAATTAAGTAATATTGTCCGTCTTTATCTTTAAATACAAACTGGTCAATAGGCTGCGCACCATTATAGAATTTATCAACCAGGGGTTTCCCCAGGTAATCTTTAAACGGGCCTTCTGGTTTATCTGAAACCCCGATACCTATCCCTCCTGTTTCCTGATCACTTTGTATATCATTCGCTCCGAATAAAAGATAATATTTATTATCTTTTTTAATTATTGAGGGTGCCCATACCGCTTTTTTAGCCCATTTGAAATTAGCCGTATCAATAACGTGTTCATGTTTTTCCCATTTCACCAGATCTTTAGAAGAGAAAGCGTCCATAAATACCTGTTCCTCATATTTAGCAGAATAAGTAGGATATACCCAAAATCTGTTTTCAAAGACAGCACCTTCGGGGTCTGCATACCACCCGGGAAAGATTGGGTTTCCGGAAGTTGCGACTGGTTTTTTCTGGGCATACAAACAGGTTCCTATAGCTGAACAAGCTAAAAGTATTAAAATACGTTTCATCAATGAGGTTCTTTGGTTAGGTTTTATAGTTAAAGCACAGCAGCTCCGGCAACTAATTTAAGGGATAATCAATTAGGATCAAACAGATGACTATAAGAAGTCATTGAAAAAGGTTTAATTAAGAAAATGGGGTGACTCTTTTGATCAGAAATTCACCCCAATTTTTTACTGCTGCTTTAATGAATCAGTATTTACTGATTGACCACACCTCCATCTTGAGTATCAAACATGATAAATGGAGAAAAGAGCACTTCTGGATTACTAAAAACCCCACCTGGCTGTATCATTACTGAAAATTCAGTAAAAAGCAGTCCTACAGTTTTCCAATATACATTAGGATTATTAGATAAACGAGGTACAACAACATAGTTTATGAATTGAGCATTACCTCTTGCATTTGGATCTATCGCACTAATATTTCCCTGGAGTCCCTCAGAAATGGCTAGTACGCGATCAAAACGTTCAACATTGTATAACCCATCAAAATAATTCGGATTTAAGTTTATATATTTCACATCTCCAGAAAGATCTGCTGGAATATGATCATACCAAACGCTCATACCAGGAGTTTTTCCAGATACCGGCGTAAAATTAGCGCTCATACGAACATCACGATAGGTTCCAAAAATGTTTTTATGTTCAGCCATACCTTCTAATGACGAAAAACTCTGATAGCCAAAAACAGGACTATTAATATTATACAACTTCATTCTGAATAACACCCGGCCGCGGTCTTTATTTATAATATACCAGCCGCCAATGTTTGAAGTAAACGAATTTGGATTAGGAGCTCTCCCATTCAGCTCTGTACTGATCTTTGATTCAATCATTTCCAGTGCCTTTTGATAAGTTGTTTCTTTATAAGTAGTGATACCTTTTTCAGAAGCATACAAGTAATCGTTTCCAACTTTTATAATTCCTTTTTTATTGGCAAGTGCCGATTCCCTGATTCCTGAAGAATTAATTTTATAACTATCATCTGTAAATAGTATTGCACCTTTATATTCTTGCTGGAGCGATTTGAATCCACTAAAATAACTTTCTTTAGTACCTTTTTCCAGCACATCTAATTCATTATTGAATTTGTTGTATAATGTTGTTAAAGAACTAAAACTTAAAGACTGCTCCCATTTTACTCTTTCAGAATCGGAGAGTGTCGAATTTAACTGATAGTATTTGAAGAAAGTTGCATAATCCTTGAAAGCTAAATAATCATTTTCTAATTTAACCTCCGGGAATTGTTCATGAGATGAGGGAACAGACTGTTTCTTACAAGAGAGGGTAACCAGCGCCAAGCCTAGCGCCAGAATTGTCAATTTCAATTTCATTGTTTTTTTGATTTAGATTTTTTTTGTAAACATTTAATTATTAGTAAAAAACCTCGAAAAGCATCATTTACACTGTAAGTTATTAAAACTAATAATTAATACATTTTTGTTTACGCAAACACAGCTAAATATTACGTAAAATCATTAAAAAATTACGCAAAATACAAATTACATCTATAAGACAATTATTTTTTATTACATAATAATATAAAAACAGCTCATCTTATAAATCGAAAAGATTAACATTAATCGAATTGACAGAAAATAGCTAAAGAATTTAGAACAAATTTAAATTATCTTAAAAAAACACTTATAACAAGACGGGCCATTTCCTAATAAAAATCAGAGAATGGCCCGTCTTGTTACAAATATTATCAACTATCAGATAATATTCTTCTTATTTAAAATCTTGTTATTTTACCGATTCACTCTTTAAAAAAGAGCTCATTCTCACTGCAAATTCATTATGATCAGCTAACCATTTATCAATCGCTGCTTTTTCATCATCAGCTCCATTAAGTGCAGCCATTAACGACCCCAACTGATCATCATCCAATTGAAAATTCCTGAAAAATGAACTCACCTGCGGGTTTGCTTTCACAAAATCCTTGTTCGCAACAGTCTGTAAAGTTTCCACTTTACCAAAAACACCTTTAGGATCACTTAAAAACTTCAATTTATAGGTACTGAAAATATAATGCGGTGACCAGCCGGTAATCACTACTGGTTTCTTTGCATCTATGCTTTTCTTTAAAATCGCAAGCATCGCAGCTTCACTGGCCGATTGCAGTTCATACTTTAATTTATAATCTTTAATAGCGGCTTCTGCTTTATTCATGATTCCTGCACCCGCATCAATTCCTATGATTTTACCTTCAAAAAGAGAAGTATTGGCATTCAATTCATCAATACTGTTAATTTTCACATAATCAGGCACGACTAAACCTATACGTGCATTCGCATAATTTGTACCTAAAACTTCTAGTCTTGCACCAAATTTATCCATATACTCTTTATGGGTAACCGGCATCCAGGCATCCATAAAAACATCTGCATCACCACCAGCCACAGCTGCAAAAATTGGTGCTACATCTGCATTTTTCAATTCTACAGTATAACCTTCATTTTGAAGCAATACTTTTGATAATTGTGTCATTGCAACTCCTTCAGCCCAGTTCACATAACCTATAGTCACTTTTTTTTGGTTACCCGCACTACCACAAGAATACATTAAAGTTGCTGTCAGTGCGATTAATAATCCGCTAATTACTTTTTTCATTTGATTCAATTTAATTTTTTGTTTCCGATACTATTCCCGCAAGGCGGTTTACGACCAGCTTATTCTTCCCTATGCCGCTATTTTTTTCTTTGTATTTCCAAAAGACTGTGTAATACGATCCAGGATAATCGCCAGGATCACTACTGCAATACCACCTTCAAATCCTAATCCTATTTTCAACTGTGTAATTCCTTTCAAAACCACCTCTCCCAGTCCGCCGGCAGCAATCATGGCCGAAATAACCACCATAGAAAGCGCCATCATAATTGTCTGGTTCACACCAGCCAATATCGTTGGCAAGGCTAAAGGCAATTCCACTTTAAAAAGCAATTGTCCTGGCGTTGCCCCAAATGAACGGGTAGCTTCCACTATTTCTTTAGGCACCTGGCTAATTCCCAATGTAGTTAAACGAACTGCAGGGGGCATCGCAAATATAATTGTTGCAAACGCTCCGGGTACTTTCCCCAGTCCAAAGAACAATACTGCCGGTATCAGGTAAACAAAAGCCGGCATTGTCTGCATTAAATCCAGTACCGGGCGCATGATTTTTCCGGCAAGAGGATTTTTAGCAGCCCATATTCCCATCGGTACGCCCATTAATAAAGCTATAAAAGCGGCAGATAAAATCAGCGCCAGAGTTGCCATCGTTTGTCCCCAGTAACCCATTGCCCAAATCAGGGTTAGTCCTAAAATGGTAAATATCGTCACACCCAAACCAGTACGTTTCCAAGCCAGAAAAGCCACCAGTAAGATGATCACATAAAACGGGGGGAACATTAATACCCATTCCACCGAGTCTACAACAGAGATCACAATGATCTTTATGATATTAAATAAGGCTCCAAAATTGCTGGTAAGCCAGTTTATAAATTCTTCTATATAAGGTCCTATATGTATCATATTATATTACTTCGTTTTGTAAATTATCAATTGAATTTCCGTTCACATTTTCCCAGGAAGTCCCGGTGGTTTCTATAAGCAAAGAAGTCTGTGCTACGATTCCAAGCAGTTTATTAGTTTTTATATCGACAATGGGTACTGCCCTACCATTCTCCGCAATAAACGGAAGCATTTGTTCTACGGTAGTTTCCGGATAAGCAACTGGAATATCTTTAATAATAGCCAGTTCTATGGTATGATGGCCTTTAGCTTTCAGTTCAAGAATATCTTTTAGATAAACAAAACCAAGGAAATGTTTATCAACCGAAACCGCTGGTAAAGTAGTCAGTCCTGAAGAACGCATTTTTCTTAAAGTCCCCTCTACCCCATCTTTCTTAAAAATGGCTACTGTTGGTTTATCAAATAAAAGGCTGGCAGCAGTAATGATCGTTTTCCGGTCTACTTTTTCTACAAAAGAGGACACATAGTCATCTGCCGGATTAGTTAAAATATCCTCGGGAGTACCAATCTGAATGACTTCACCATCTTTCATAATGACAATACGGTCACCCAAACGAATAGCTTCGTCAAGATCATGCGTAATAAAAACAATAGTTTTATGCATTTTCTCCTGCAAATCAATCAGTTCGTCCTGCATTTGCGTACGGATCAGCGGATCAAGTGCTGAAAAAGCCTCATCCATTAAAAGGATCTCAGGATCATTGGCCAAAGCCCTCGCTAAGCCAACACGCTGCTGCATTCCACCAGAAAGTTCTGAAGTATTCTGATGCTCATAGCCTTTCAGACTAACCATCTCAATAACTTCCTGAGCTTTTGCTTCCCGCTCTTCTTTTGGAATATCCTGTAACTCTAAACCGAAAGCGACATTTTCCAATACCGTCCGGTGAGGCAACAGACCAAAATTCTGGAAAACCATGGCCATCTCTTTTTTACGGACATTCTGTAACTCCTTATCTCCAAGACTGGTAATATTTACATCGTTCAGAATTACGTTTCCCGAAGTCGGTTCAATCAAGCGGTTAAAACATCTCAGTAAACTGGATTTACCACTTCCTGACAAACCCATAATCACAAAGAATTCACCTTTTTCTATATTGAAACTGGCATTCTTTACCGCTACTGTACAACCTGTTTCTTTCAGGATCTCAGCTTTAGTTTTTCCTTGCTTTAATAGTGCAAGCGCCTTCTCTTTTTCTTTACCGAATATGAGTGTAAGGTCTTCTATCTTAAGTTTAGACATAGTATAGATGTTATATGTTAAAAATAATAACCGATATTAATGTTGAACCGGCTGCTCCATTTTGAATCCGGGTTACCTGTTGATAATCCGTTTTGCCAGTCTGGCCCTAACCAGGGCTGATTTTTTCCTGCTGCCCAGTCTACATAGGTCACCAGATTCCCTGCATTGATCATACAGCCTAATACATTCATCTGTGTATCTTTGAAATCTGCCTGAGGCTTATTCATATAAGAATAGTTCTCATAAAAGACAAGCGACTTTATTGGGCCCAGTTTAACTGGCTGTGTATAAGCAAAAGATGCAGTATGCAGGTAAGCTTTTCGGGCTACATCGTACGATGAACCATAGGCTGCCAGCTGTACTATATTTTTATACTGAACCGAATCAGATAAATTATACTGATAGTACATAGACTGTAGCTTAACATTAACCCTGCCAAAAGTCAGGTCTGTATGTAAAGCAGCGGCCCATCTTGCGCCCATTCTCCCTGTAGGAACATTATATACTCCGCCAAGCATCCCCGAAACACCAATCTTTTTATCTTCTGCCAGCAGATATTCTGTTTTGATATTACCCTGATTAACTTCTTTATTTCTGCCCGCAACATCATAAGAATAACGGGAAGGATCTGTTTCAGATTTATCTCCAAAATTCAGCTCCATAGCATTTTTAAAGAAAGCAATATCATAGACCCAGCGGTTTCTGCGCTGATGAAAATTAACTCCCATAGAGAATTTATCTTCGAAACCTACATAATATGGAAGGTTAAAAAACCAGTTATGTGAGTTATAGGCTGTATTACCAAATGGATTCTGAACCAGTCCTATATCCATGCGGGTACTATCATTGAAATGATATCTTACATAACCTTCTTTCAGAAAACTCCCTCCAAAATCTTTGGAGTAAAAGCGATATTCTGCGTGGAAATCTAATTTTTTATAAGCGACGTCTGCATTGATCCGGAACATATCCAGGCCAAAATCACCGCCTCTTTTCACTTGTTCTTTTTTCCAGGAAGAAAGATTGTAGTTGAATCTTAATGCACCGCCGATTTTCAGTACCGGTTTGTCTGGACGCTGAGGGATAATCGTTGTATCCTTTTTTACTGATGTAGAGTCTTGCGCTATTAATGTAATGGGTAAAATAACGGTAAATACTATACAGCTTAATAAATGCTGTAATCTTATTTTCATAATTTTTTATTCCTTTTTCAATAGTCATAAAACTTGCAGGAGAAGCTTGTTCAAGGCTTAAGAGCGAATAGACCCGTGCAGGTTTTATATAAATAATTTATATATGCAGGCCGAATTGCCGCATACCATAAAATGCTTTAAATAAAACATTAACTAACAAATATCCCGGGCGTAAATACCCTGAATATTTAAACAGAAATTGTGCTGTTTCTTTCTAGAATTTAACGCTCAGATGGCGTCTTTAACAGCGGACGTTTAAACTAAAAACATTACAAAGGTAAGCAAAATTTATGTGTTTTTAGCCCCTGTGACCAATATTGGCTTAGAACCGACCCGATTTTACGGTCCGAAATCAAGAAAAAAAACAATTAATTTAAGCCGGTTTTAAGGCTTAAAAAAGACGAATAATTCTAAGCCGGTTTCACAGAAAAAACCATGCACCATCAATTATTGATATGCTCAAAAAAAAGTGGGCATACGTAAAATAAAGAATGATTTTTGCGCATATCCACCCCTATCGAAAGGCTTTGTTTTCCCTTGAATACGGATCATAATTTCAGCTGTTCAGGGCAGTCAATCCGGCTCTTGAACAAGGGGCAAAAATCACACCTTTAAAATAGACGGTATTTTATTTTGTTTTTTTTTATTTTTCGAAATATTCAAAGCTGAAATTTAGCAAATCTGGCTCCGGACCGGACTCTTTTACCGATTTTTTATCCGCAGCTAAGAACTGTTTAAAGATGCTTAATGAGAGGGGTAATCCGTTTTCCATATTAAACACCAGATGGTCCCGGCGGGCACCTACTGTTTTGTCCAGAATCAGGTTCCCCTGTTCATCTTTGAAAAAGCTTTCCGTCATGATATTTATTTCATCATCATCCGGATGC
The DNA here is from genome assembly GCF_014200605.1 of Pedobacter cryoconitis. GTDB lineage: Bacteria > Bacteroidota > Bacteroidia > Sphingobacteriales > Sphingobacteriaceae > Pedobacter > Pedobacter cryoconitis_B. The sequence continues at coordinate 460,926 of NZ_JACHCE010000004.1, forward strand.
TCCTTATAATGGATCGTAAATAGCAATTCCCAGTTCGTATTAGAATAAATGGTTGCCGGTGAAGACAGTTTATCGTTCGGCTTATTTACTTTATGAAAAACCCTGCCTTTGCGGATATAGCGGTCTCTGGAATGATTACCAACAGCAATCACCGTATCCCCTGCATAATAAAATCTATTGATACGGCTCCCATGGTTTATAAACTCATAGGGGTGCCCCATCTTTACAGGTCACAAAAAAGGTATCTTTTAGCCTACGCATTTCCGTCCATTGCCCTCTCATAAAAACCTCTTTATAGCAATACGGCCCGATTACTATACAAAGATAGTACATCGGGCCGTAATAGAGGACCTGTCTAAAAACAGGTCCTGAATATAATCAATAAGCTATTTCAGCAAATACTTATTTCTCTAATTTCTCAATCCATTTCCTTGCATTTACAAAGGCTTCCATCCATGGAGAAACTTCATCTTTACGTCCCTGTGGATAATTAGCCCAGTGCCATTGGAACAATGAACGCTCAATATGCGGCATCATCACCAAATGTCTTCCTGTCTGGTCACATAACATGGCTGTATTGTAATCAGATCCGTTAGGGTTAGCCGGATAGCTTTCATAAGCATATTTGGATACGATATTGTATTTCCCTTCTGCATATGGCATCTGGAACTTACCTTCACCATGTGAAATCCATACCCCTAAAGTACTTCCTGCTAAAGTAGAAAGCATTACTGAGTTATTTTCCTGTATCGTTAATGACGTAAAACCACTCTCATGTTTCGCACTGTCATTATGCAGCATTTTAGGTTTTTCTTCATGATCTTCATTGATCAGGCCAAGCTCTATAAACAACTGACAGCCATTACAAATACCAACAGATAAAGTATCTTCACGTTTAAAGAAGTTCTCCAGTGCATTTTTCGCTTTCTCATTGTACAAGAACGCTCCTGCCCAGCCTTTAGCCGACCCTAACACATCCGAGTTAGAGAATCCACCTACAGCACCGATAAACTGAATATCTTCCAGTGTCTCTCTGCCTGAGATTAAGTCAGTCATATGTACATCTTTCACATCAAAACCAGCCAAATACATCGCATTTGCTAATTCTCTTTCAGAGTTACTACCTTTTTCACGGATAACTGCCGCTTTAGGTCTTGGTTTAGATGGATCAATAACTGGCTTCCTTCCATCAAAACTCAATGGGAAGCTATAGTTTAATACATGGTTTTTATAGTTATCAAAACGCTCTTTAGCTTTAACAGGACCACTTTGTTTCTGATCAAGCAGGTAAGAAGTTTTAAACCATACATCACGTAAATGATCAATATCAAAACTCCATTGACCAGCAGTATTTTTAACTGTTAACTCAGCGTTCTCAGTTACGTTACCTATTTTATGGTAAACTACCCCATTAGCTTCAAGAACTGCTTCAGCAGTCGCATCCGCCTGGAATACGATACCGATATTCTCCGCAAAAAGTGTTTCTATAATATCCTGATCTCCTAAAACAGAAAGATCAAGGGAAGCACCCAGGTTGCGGTCTGCAAAACACAATTCCAAGAGTGTAGTAATTAAACCACCGCTACCTATATCATGTCCTGCCTGGATTTTACCAGCTTTAATTAATTCCTGTAAAGTATTAAAAGTAGTTTTGAATTGTCCTGCATCTAAAACGTCAGGCGTTTCAGTACCTATTTTATTTAAGATCTGTGCAAATGACGATCCACCTAATTTATAACGGTCTGCTGAAAGATTGATATAATAGATTGCACCACCATTTTTGCGTAAAACAGGCTCTACAACTGCGGTAATATCATCACAATGACCAGCAGCAGAGATAATCACTGTACCTGGTGCGATAACCTCACCGTCTTTATATTTTTGTTTCATTGATAAAGAGTCTTTACCAGTAGGGATATTAATACCTAAACTGATCGCAAACTCTGAACAAGCTTTTACTGCTTTATATAAACGGGCATCTTCACCTTCGTTTTTACAGGCCCACATCCAGTTGGCCGAAAGTGAAATACTTTCCAGACCATCTTTTAAAGGAGCCCAAACGATATTAGAAAGAGATTCAGCAATGGCATTTCTGCTACCTGCAGCCGGATCAATCAATGCTGAAAGCGGTGCATGACCGATTGAAGTGGCAATACCGTCTTTACCCTGAAAATCCAATGCCATTACCCCACAGTTATTCAGTGGTAATTGTAAAGGACCTGCACATTGCTGTTTAGCTACACGGCCACCCACACAACGGTCAACTTTATTAGTTAACCAGTCTTTACTTGCTACAGCCTCTAATTGTAATACCTGCTCCAGGTAAGTACTCAGCTGAGCAGTATCATAAGCTACCGGCTCATATTTCCTGTCTACTGTTTTATCCTGCATGATTACCTTTGGAGAACTGCCAAACATATCTTCCATTTTCAGATCCATTGGTTTAGATCCGTTAGTAGCCGACTCAAAAGTAAAACGGTGATCTCCGGTCACTTCACCTACAGTATACATTGGAGCCCTTTCACGGTCCGCAATTTTTTGCAGGGTATCTATATTTTCTTTACTGATCACTAGCCCCATACGTTCCTGAGACTCGTTCCCAATAATTTCTTTCGCTGAAAGCGTTGGATCACCTACCGGCAATTTATCCAGATCAATCTTTCCGCCGGTTTCTTCAACCAGTTCCGAAAGACAGTTCAGGTGACCACCTGCTCCATGATCATGGATAGATACAATCGTATTGTGATCGCTTTCTACCATACCACGTACTGCATTGGCAACTCTTTTCTGCATTTCAGGATTAGAACGCTGAATCGCATTCAATTCAATACCTGAACCTAAAGCTCCTGTATCGGCAGATGATACCGCAGCACCACCCATTCCTATTCTATAATTTTCTCCGCCTAATACAACGATTTTATCATTCAGTGCAGGTTTTGCTTTTTTAGCCTGATCAGCCTTTCCATAACCTACCCCGCCTGCCTGCATAATTACTTTATCATAACCCAGCTTTCTTGCGTCTTCTTCATGCTCAAAAGTCAGGATTGAACCTGTGATCAGCGGCTGACCGAATTTGTTACCAAAATCAGAAGCCCCGTTCGAAGCTTTAATCAGGATATCCATTGGGGTCTGATATAACCAGTCTCTTTCATTCACTGCTTTTTCCCATGGACGATTTTCTTCCAGACGAGAGAAAGAAGTCATATAAACAGCTGTTCCTGCCAAAGGCAATGAACCCTGTCCACCTGCTAACCTGTCTCTGATTTCACCACCAGAACCAGTTGCTGCACCATTGAATGGTTCTACAGTAGTAGGAAAGTTATGTGTTTCTGCTTTCAGTGAGATTACTGAATCAAAATCTTTCAATTCATAGTATTCCGGTACATCAGCTCTTTTAGGTGCAAACTGCTGAACTCTCGGGCCTTTAACGAAGGCTACGTTATCTTTATATGCTGAAACAATGCCATTAGGGTTTGTTTCAGATGTTTTACGGATAAGTTTGAATAATGACAAAGGCTGTTCTTCCCCATCAATCACAAAGGTACCGTTGAAAATCTTGTGACGGCAATGTTCTGAGTTAACCTGAGAAAAACCGAATACTTCGGAATCTGTTAATTTACGTCCCAGTTTCTCTGCTAACCTGTTTAAATAATCTACTTCTTCTTCACTTAATGAAAGACCTTCCTGTTGATTATACGCTGCTACATCATCAATTTCCAGGATAGATTCTGGCTGGATGCTGATTGTATAGATTTCCTGATTAAGCTCGCTGTATTTCTGGAACAGCATCGGGTCAAAATCAGTAAAGTCTGCAGACGTATTTTTAAATTCCTCAATTCTGATGATCCCATGAATATCCATATTCTGGGTAATTTCAACAGCATTCGTGCTCCATGGAGTTATCATTGCAGCGCGCGGACCAATAAAGAACTCCGTTAAAACGGTTTCTTGTTTGAATTGGGCCCCGCCAAACAGCCAAGTTAACTTTGAAATATCTGACGATGAGAGAGTTTGCTCTGATTGTAAAGCAAAAACGGTATTATGCTCGTTGGAGAAGAAATAAATCATGGTATGTTTTTATGGCGCAAATTTAATTTAAAAAAATTCTATGCCGTTATATATTGCAAAAATAGATGCAACAATTTGCAAATTCTACTTTAATATGTAGAATCACAGGGGTTTTTATCATTTCCATTTATTCACCTGTTCGCTTTTCTGCTCAAATTCGGAAGATAAAGACTGCATTCTTGATTTCAGCAGTAACTTTCTCCCCTCCAAAGTTCTTGTAAATATCAAATTGCACGGGCCTACCAAAGCTTTCCACTGTACTTTGAGATATTCTGCAAGGTTTTTATTTCTTGCCAGGATTTCTGGTACCGCGTGATAATCTTTTTGTCTGAAAACAGAAAACAGCCAGCTTTTTCGAACCATTATATATCTTGGGTTATCCATGATATCAACAACTTCTTTTAAGGCATTGATGAACACAGAATTTTCGAACGTTGTCCCTCCTTTCAAATGACAGTAAACAGCACCATAATTATCATGGACGGCAATAATCTCTAATTGTGAAGGATCAGACTGGATTGCTTTAGCTTTAATCAGTGATTTTAATATCGCATTAGAGATCTGAAACATATCTTTTGATATATCACGGTATTTTAAATATAACCTCAAAGCTTTATAAAGCTGTCTTCCAAAGTAAATAAAGCCTAAAACCCCTGCAAGGATCAACCAGTTAAAGAAAGAATCCAGATTTTTCATCTGCCTTAAAGAGCGAAAGAATAACCGGATCATATCCATTCCGAAACTCATCAAACCAAAAAACAACTCCGCTAAAAGATAAGCGAGTGTTTTATTCAGATACATCTTTTTCTGTTTTTGGTAGGGTTTCTTCTCCGAAAAGGGGATTTTAATTTCTTCTACAAGTTCTACACCGGCCTTTAATGCGCTATTCCAATTTTCTTTCAAAGATGCCCTGTCACCGGCATAATACAGAGTTTCCTGATTTCTGGTCGCGATTTCCCCGGCACTGTGAATTCTTTGAGGAATATTTAAGCGGCCTATCCCATTCTCAATTCCTGCTTCCTTTTTAAATGAAACCCCTGCAAATCCTTTGAACCTTCGTTTCAGCATTTCAAAATCTTCACCACCTGTGGCCGAAGTTGGATCTATACAGACTAAATGCCAGATATTCCCTGTTTTACCAGGATTATCCTTTTGCGTTCTTATCGCCCTGCCTCTCATCTGATTAGACAAAACAAAAGAGCCTACAAAACTTGCCAGGATTAATGAATTGATCGCTGGTGCATCCCATCCCTCTCCCAACAAAGATTTAGTACCAATCAGCACTTCAATACCACCAGACTGAAAAACAGCAGTGACCAGTTTTATAATTGAATTTCTCAGCTTTCCATCGGCTTGAATTAACAGATAATCTGCATCAAATGGCAAGGCCGATACACTAACCTGTAAAAACCCCTCTGCTTTTGACAATACTTCAAAACAGGCATAAGCACTTTTAGGAAGAATAACAATAGAACCTGTCAATACACCTATTTTCATTTGCGCAGGATTATCCCTTCTCAGCTTCTCAAAAATTGGCATTACCCCCATTTTGTTCAGCACCATTGCATGTTCAGCAGAATTCACATAAAATTCTTTCCTAATATAGTCCGAAAGGATTACCATTCTCAGTGCTGCACCCAACTGCTGATATTCAAAATCAGCAATCTCTTTAATACTATTTAACTTATTGGTACTTGAAGTTAAGAAACCTGTTACCTTTTTATTATGCCATAAATTGATCTGTTTGCCATTAACAATTCCGTAATGTGTTAAACGGTTCCTGAGTTTTTCACGATGTTCATCAAACTCCTTAAAATATTCACCATTAAAAAGATAGAACTGCAATATGTTTTCCATCCGGGTATAATCCAATATCGGAATCTCAAATTTTGAACCTCCGGCAACTTCCAGGTGCTGATCCGGTATCTCTGCTCCGCTGGCTTTCAGAAAAATCAGGCAGGCAGCATAAACAGAGAAATTTCCATAAATCCATTCCAGGTGCGCAGTTGGGTTTATCCATACAGTCCAGGTCTTTAATGCTGTGATTAAAGTTTCATCAGCCTTTATCTCTAAATACAAATCAGAAACAGACTGCCTGAAAGATTTTATACGCTGCTCATCCTCCGCAGTTGGCAACGTAAAATGAATATAATCCTGATGCGGGCATAAATCATTTTCTATCACTAGTTCGGGGACAGAGATTTCAATATCTACAGGCCCGTTAAGTTCCAGATATCTTTGCCATTCATTTACAGAAACATCATATGGAGGGGTTGCTGTCAGGCCAACAATAACAGGATTAAGTTGATCTTTAACTTTAGTCAGTGTTTTCCACCACTCATTTTTCAGATGATGTGCTTCATCTACTATAACCGTATTGATATTTTGGGCGATCAGCCCTTTAACAATCTGAGCCAGATTTTTATCATCGCTATCTTCTAAAAACCGTTTGGCTTTTCTGGTCCCTTTGATTGCTTTGGTTTTTGCATCAATCTCATCGCTTTCAAGTTCCGTTTCAGGATGAACTGCAATTTCAAGTTCCGTTTCGGACTCTATGTCAATTTCAGACTCGTTAATGCGCAAATTATTACAAGCCGCGTGCAGTGCCTGATAAGTTACAACTGTCATCAAACAAGGTTTCCGGATATCCGTTGATATCCAGTCTGGTATCTGATCAGTTTGTAAAAACAGTTCGCTGAATCTTTGTATCCACTGCTGTCTGATCGCAACTGTTGGCGCCAGGATCAAAACGGGTCTATTGAGTCTTAGTGCAACCTCTAATCCCAGGATCGTCTTTCCAGAACCCGGAGGGGCAATTACATGCAGATGTCCATCTCTTAAATAATGATCAAGTCTGTCAAAAACGCGCTGCTGATATTTTCTCCAGCTATATTTAAACCTGATCCCTTTTGGAAATTCTGTCAATACCTGTCTCTTGTCTATTAATGACTCCAAATCTAATCTATTATTGATCCAAATCTTAACGCACGTTTAATTTTAAATCTTACCCCTTACCTCTTTTAATTTCATGGTCATTTGTTCTGCACCGGCAACGATCCACTGCTCATACTCTTCAATCGCTTTGAGTCTCAGTTCATCTGAAAGATAACCTTCCTCTACCATTTGAGTCGAGCCGGCAACTTTTGACCAGATACCAATCCGCTGTAAAAAGTTATCATCCTGCTTGCGATAAACCTCTTCGGCATTCAAGACTTCAATCTCCTGAAAACCAGTCTCCTCAAAATAACCGGCCAGATCTTCCGCAATATGATTATTCATCCCTGCATCAGCACGCCATTTTAAAAAGGTCCGGTAAAAAGCTAACATACTTTCTGGCGGCTGAGGCTCCCAGCTCAACTGCTCATGGTTATAATCCAGAACAGAAAGCTGTCCGCCTGGTTTTAACAAAGACTTCAATTTCTGTAAAGCTTCTTTTGGATTGTTTAACCATTGCAAAGTACGTGCAGAAACAATCAGGTCAAATTTCTCTTCCGGCTCATAACTAAACAAATCGTGATGAAGCAATTCAAGGTTCAGGGTCGTTTGATAACTTTCTTTACCACTAACAATAAACTTCTCTGTATTATCAATTCCAATAACAAACCCTTCAGGGCCTACTCTTTCGGCAATATCTTTTGATATCGCGCCTGTTCCGCAACCAATATCCAGCACACGGAGCCCCTGTTTCAGAACAGGGATTAAGGTCGCATAGTCCTTCTCTAAACTCCTGTTATCAAATATCTTATTTGTGGTCTGATGATCGCGCTGGATAGTTTTATTCATATCGTAAGTTACAAGAATTACCACAAAAACAAATAAAATACATTTAACACGAAATCAATAATACAATAATGGCCAGAATAAATTCAGGCCATTATTGTATTATTGATTTATAATTAAGTTTAATCGCTTATTATTATCAATTAGTAATCAGCGGATTCGCATTCAGCTCAAGCTGAGGAATATTAAACAAATAATAAGGACTATTCGGTTTAAATGCCGTTTTATCAGGAAACCTCAAAGTAGTATGCTGTTCTGCCTGTACCGTTTTAGTCTTTCCATCAGGAGTAACAATGGTGACCAGCTTAGGCTGCCCTTTGTCATCTACATAAGCAGAACGCTGTACAGAAGCCTGAGTCCTTAAAATATCAGAAAGTGAGAAACCCTCCCCCCATAATTCCTTTCTTCTTTCTATCAGGATCGCATTAATAACATCATCTGCAGTTTTTCCGGCAAGCACAAACTGGTCAGCTCTTCTGGCCGTACGTAACTCATTTAAATACTGAACCGCCTTACTCAAATCAGAATTTCTTGCAAATCCTTCCGCTTGTATCAGAACCATTTCTGCCGAACGCATCAGTACAATATCCCCAGTCTGATCCTGACGCATTTTAAACTTCGCATAACGCAGAAAGCCTTCTCTGCCAGGCCATCCATCCCAGGCAAACAATTGGGTACGGATATCATTATCATCAAATAAAGATTTAAAATTCGGGTCGGCCATAAAACTATAATAGCCAGATGCTTCAGAACTTACATCCAGGTATTGAAAAGTATAACTGGCATTGCTTTGATTCGGGGTCTGGCCCTGTCCCCAGATCCACTCGTTATTCTTCAAATCATTAAAACCTAAATAATAATCTGCCGGGGCCATAAAAGTATAGTTTGCCCTCGCTTCTCCTGCTTTTTGTGCAGCAAGATCCCATTTGCCCATATTCAGATAAGTTCTGGCTTGTAAACCATGCACCACATCAATATTGATTTTATATTTAGCAGTCCTGGAATATTTAGCCAATAGAGTTTCTGCCTGCGTTAAATCGGCTGTAATTAATTTATACACATCTTCCAGGCTAGACTTTGCTTTACCATTTGTCGAAGCCACGGTTGGTTCAGTATAGATAGGTACCGCTTTTGCCTGTGGATCTTTCAGATAAGTAAACTGATAATAAGTAGCCAGGTTCAAATAGCTATTCGCACGTAAAGCATAAGCCTGTCCTTTAACCTGCGCTTTTTTATCCGCCGATCCGCTTGCTGCATCAGTCTTGGCAATAATATTATTGCAGTTATCAATTACCTTATATAAGATAGTCCATACCGCTTCTAAACGGCTTTGATTATTAGCTCCGTTAAAAGCATAAGCATCTGCATAGCCATATTTATTGGGGTTCACTGCAATATCATTTCCCATTGCATCACTGGTTCTTAATATCGTCGTATAACCGGGATTTGCATAAGTGAAAAATTGTTCATGCATATAAGCCCAGGTACCATTTAAAACAGCTTCTATATTGGCTACATCCGTATAAATTGCAGATTCTGGTACGTCCCTGGAAGATGATGTCGTCAGCTCTTTCTTACACCCGGTAAAGGACAAAAGTAAAGTACCAACTAGTATTGAAGTAATTATCCTGATATTCATATTGAAATAATTAGAGGTCATTGTTAAAAAGTCACGTTAATTCCTGCAGAAACAGTACGCATTGCAGGGTATCTGAAATAAGTTGATCCGCTGATTGTCTGCTCAGGGTCCATTCCTTTATGTCCATAAAAAGTAAGCAGGTTTTCACCAGTCAGCGTAACCCTCAGGTTTTGAACACCCAGTCTGCCTGATACTTTTTTCGGCAGATTATAGCCAAGCGTTACCGTTTTTAATCTTGCATAAGTTGCGCTGTACAACTGACGGGTAGAGGTTTGAGTCCAGCCCAGGTTATCTGTAGTTAATCGTGGTACATCTGTATTTGGATTTTCAGGCGTCCAGTGATTTAACATTTCTTCTGACCAGGTTCCTCCGGTACGGTTACCATTATGCAATAATGAAGCGTAGTCACGATCTAATACCTTACCACCTAAACTGTAAGCCAGCATAGCCGATAGTTCGAACTGCTTATAATTGAAAGTATTCGTTATCCCTCCCAGTACATCCGGCAGAGAAGTACCTTCCAGATAAAATGACGCCTGGGTATAATCATTCGTTTTAACTTTTTCTCCTTTACCATTGTCCTTATACCATAAAGGGTCTCCATTTGCAGGATCTACTCCAGCCCATTCTTTGATATAAAAATCATTAATAGAACCACCAACCCTTAATAATTTTGTGCCTGCAATCTGATTATTCTGTGGTAAATCTGTAATCTTGTTTTTGTAATGCGTTGCATTGATACTGAAAGTCCATTTAAAATCAGTGGTCAGTACAGGAACTGCATTAAGCTGTATTTCTATCCCCGTATTTTTCAAGGCACCAATATTGGCATCAATAGATTTGAAACCAGTTGAAAGTGCTTTAGGCAAACTAAACAGCAGGTTTTTGGAAGCTCTGTTGAAATACTCTACCGAACCGGAGATACGGTCTTTTAAGATGCCGAAATCTACCCCAATATTCAGGTTAAGATTCGTTTCCCATTTTAAATCGGGCGTAGCCAAACGTTTAGTTACTAATCCGTTTTCTCCAAGATTGTTATAAATTGAATATAAACCATCATAAGCATAAAAAGTACCGATATCATCATTTCCCTGCGCACCATAACTCGCTCTGAAAGTCAGGTTATTTAACCAGACAGAATTACTCAGGAATTCTTCTTTAGAAGCTCTCCATGAACCACCCAGCGACCAGAATGTCCCCCATCTTGTTTCCGGAGAAAATCTTGATGAACCATCTGTGCGTAAAGATCCTGAGAAAAAGTATTTACTTTTATAATCATACTCTGCTCTTCCAAAAAAACTCAATAACCTGTAATTATCAGCAAATCCATTGAAATCATTCAGCTGAGCTGCTGCATCCGGTTCATATAGATTTGGCAATACAAATCCCTGACGGCTTCCGGATATCTGTCTGACATTATCACTATAAAACTCCTGGCCTGCCAGCAAGTTCAGATGATGGTCTTCATGGATAGTTTTTTCATATGTAAAGATATTATTCCAGGTAAAGGAATATTCACGGTTATTATTTCTTGAAACTGAACCTCTGATCGGTGCATTTTCCCCTAACAAAGGATTGGTGTAAAAATTCCTGTTGATATTCTTATAATCGCCGCTATAAGAAGTTTTAAACTTCAGCCCCGGCAGCATACTGGCTTCCAGGAAAGTCCTGATCGATGCATTATCCGTTAAGATCTCATTTCTATCCAGATCAGTTGTCGCTGCGAGATTAGATCTCGGCATCGCTGAACTTGGTCTGTAATTACCAAAATCAAATGCTTTATTACCCTTTTCATCAAATATAAATGAGCCATCAGGATTACGCTGATACACCGGATAGAAACTTGGTATAGACCTGGAAACCAGGATAATATTCGCTGTATTGCTATCCTCAGACTGCGGGTAATCCTGTTTAGTATTAGAAGCCGAGAGGTTTAAACCTGCTTTAAGCCATTTTTTTGCCTGCGTCGTTAAGTTTACCCTTGCATTATATCTTTTAAAACCAGAGCCAATCGCTATACCTTTATCATTCAGGTAACCACCAGAAATAAAGTACTGGCTTTTCTCACTACCACCGCTAAAATTCAGGTCTGCCTGCGTGCGGCTTGCATTTCTTTCTAAAACATCACGCCATTGATCATCCCATAAAGGTGCAGCACCAGGAACAATTTTACCATCCAGCCCTACGGGCTCAGGATAATTTGCCCCATAAGGATTAATCCCTAAAGCTTTAGTTATCCTGCTGCTTGCACTTGTTCTGGCCTGTGCATCAGTTAAACCATTAGTCAGTTGTTTATTTCTTAAAGCGAGCCAGTAACTTTCAAAATACTGGTCCGTATTCATTTGCTTATAATCCTTCACCGCACGGTTTGAAACCCCACGGCTAAAGCTGGCATTAATCCTTGTTCCATCAGAGGACCTGCCGGTTTTGGTGGTGATAATAATCACCCCGTTTGCTCCTCTTGATCCGTATAAAGCGCTTGAAGATGCATCTTTAAGCACACTTATAGATGCAATATCACTTACATTAATAGAATTAATATCTCCCTGAAAAGGCGCACCATCCACCACATACAAAGGGGCACTCGACGCATTGATAGATCCAATACCCCTTATCCTGATCGTAGCCTGAGTACCTGGCTGTCCACTTGCCGAAGCAACCTGTATACCAGGAGCCAGTCCCTGTAAAGCCTTACTAATATTGGAGACCTGTCTGTTTTCTAATTGTTCTCCTTTGATCTGAGATAAGGAACCCACAAAACCTGATCGTTTTACAGTACCGTAAGCCACAACCAGGACTTCGTTCAGTTCGCCCGGTGTACTTATCAAAATTACATTCATCAAACCATCAGCAGCAGGAATTTCCCTGGTTTCATAGCCAAGATAAGAGAAAACCAGGATCTCATTGACAGAAACCCCGGAGATCATAAATCTTCCGTCTCCATCTGTAATCGTGCCTTTATCTTTTCCTTTAACACGTACTGTGGCCCCTATAACCGGCAAACCAGACTCATCAATCACCCTGCCTCTGTAAACAACAGGATCTGCATTCATGGCTGCGAAATTAGGCGTACGCAGCTCTTTGCGCTTAATAATAACTGTTTTTTCTTCAATGGTATAAGTTAACGGCAAGCCTTCTAAACAGACATTCAAGGCTTCTTCGAGCGTTACATTACTCACTTTGATATTAATCCTTTTATCCTGCTGAATAAGGTTCGCATTAAAAATAAAATCATAACCCGTTTGGTGGCGGATTTCTTTAAAAACCTTCTCTATTAAAACGTTTTTTTCATTCAGTGAAACTTTTTGCGCATAACCTGCGGCACTCACCTGCATAAAGGTGGCGATTAATATGATGATGGTCAGTCTCATATAGAGGAGAATATTACGGGCAGGAGAAAGCCCCACACCATTTTTCTTGGTATATATTTTATACATTTGTTTAGGTCGGTTTCACGATTTGCCTTTATGTTTCGAAGCTTCGGCATTTCGCGGGTTAATTATTATTTTTTTAATTATCAGACTTAAACCAGGAGTTTCCAGCTTCTGGTTTTTTTGTAAACACTATTTAGTCACCACTACCCTCCTTCCCTGAACTTTAAAATGAACTTCCCCTGTTAACTCCATCACTTTCAGTATAGAAACAATACTTTTCTGACGGGATATCCACCCATGTAAGGTCACATCCTGCGGAGCAGAATGATCATAAACAACCTCTACATTATACCATCTTGCCAGCTGACGCATAGCACCGCGAAAATCATTTTGTCCTAAATTGAAATCCCCGTTTTTCCAGGCTATGGCATTATCCGTATCTACATTAAGTATGCTGATCTTCTCTGTTACAGCGGACTCCTGGCCGGGTTTTAGAATTTCATAGTTATTATTAACCGTAACTTTGATTGATCCTTCCAGTAAAGTTGTTTTGATAGCAGGCTCATCACCATAACTATTGATATTAAAATGCGTTCCCAGAACCTCAGCAACCTGTTTGCCCGTCACAATGATAAAAGGCCTGGACCGGTCATGGGCTACCTCAAAATAAGCCTCTCCGGTTAAGGTTACACGACGTGTTTTAAGCCCCGAAAAAGTGGATGGATAAGTTAATTTAGAAGCAGCATTTAACCATACTTTAGTACCATCTGGTAAATTTAACTGCCACTGTCCGCCCTGCGGTGTTTCAATTGTATTTGGGACAGAAGCAACGTCTCCGTTCTTTTTATCATCTGCACGGTAAACCAATTGCCCGTCTCTGGTTTTAGTAATCACTGTCCCCTGCTGCTCAATGACATTACCATTGACGGCATCGTCAAGTGCAATCCGGCTTCCATTTCCAAGGGTTAGAAAAGCTTTGTTTTTTCCGGATGGAACATCATTCACATAAATACTATGCCCGGTAGCTGCCACAGGCGATAAACGTAAATAGAAAAATAAAATCAGCGAAGCTGCCAGCAGAATTGATGCAGCTGCAATATATTTAAGGACAGAAAATCTTTTGACGGGCCGTGCTGCTAATTTTGCTTCCAGCCGGGTCCATACCAAAGCCAGATCTTCTGCTGTTTCCTCTTCGCTCAGTCCGGGAATATCACTGCCATCTTCTTTCAGGAACCAGGCTTCCAGTATAGCTTCTTCTGCAGGTGTACATTGGCCAGCAACATATTTATTTAAAAGCGTCCTAAGTTCTTTTTCATTCATATTTTTCCAGCTATAAATTGAATAGGTTTAGCCACTATACAAGATACAGCCCAAAAAGGCTTAGGGGGTAAAAAAGATATAAATTAAATTCTGAAAGCCAGAAGCAAAAATAGCAGGATAAACATATCCAGCTTAACCCTCAATATTTTCAAGGCATGCTGTATATGTTTTCTCACCGTTTGTTCAGATAAATCAAGTTTTTCGGCAATTTCACGGTGGCTGAAACTTTCATTTCTGGAGAGTTTAAAAACAGCCTGCATTTTTTTAGGTAATACAGCAATTTCTTTATCAATAATCAGGCGAAGCTCCCTTTCCCTCAGCGCGTGGTCGGTGACATATTCACCCTGATCAATAAGCTGCTGCACAGAAGCGATGTAAGTTGAAACTATCCGTTGATGAGAAAGTAAATTGAATATTCTATTGCGTACTGCAGCATAAAGAAAAGGGCCCAGATTAGCTGAATAAGAAAGAGTTTCCCTTTTAGTCCATAGATTGGAGAACACTTCGTGGATGATATCTTTCGCATCATCTCTGTCCTTTGTCCATTTATAAGCATGTCTGTGCAATAAGGATTTATACCGCTCATAAATTTCAGTAAAAGCCAGCCGATCACCAGACCTGAGCAAAGCCGCCAGCTCAGTATCTGTTAATTTGCTGTAATCTGAAAATTCATAGAAACCCATACGCTAATTCCGACGCTGAATCCAAATATATCTATTATTTCAACAAAATTTCATATAAAACAAATAGTGAGATTAATTCATGTAACCGTGCGATATTTAAGCAAACACTGCTTAAATATCGCCAACTTACATTCATTTGTAATATTTGATAATCCTGCCCTGTAAATCACATTCCATTTTTATATTTGAGAATTATTTCCATTCTTATGAGTTCAGATAAATTATTACAGCAAATTGCTTTCATCCACGAAATCGATAAACTTAAATATATACAGCGCAAAACCCGTCTTTTTAATAGTGACAGAAGAGAAAATGATGCAGAACATAGCTGGCATCTTGCTATGATGTCGCTTATCCTTGCAGAACACGCTAATGAGCCGGTAGATACTTTAAAAGTTTTAAAAATGCTGCTGATCCATGATGTGGTAGAGATTGATTCGGGTGATGTCTTTTTATACGACACCATTGTAAACCACGACAATACCATTGCAGAGCGTAAAGCAGCAGAAAGGATCTTTGGTTTACTACCTGAAGAACAGGCAAAAGAATTTATTGCAATCTGGGAAGAATTTGAAACCGGTGATACTGCAGAAGCCAGATTTGCCCGTTCCATGGACAGGTTTGAACCTATCTTACAAAACGTATCTAACCAGGGGGGCACCTGGACAGAATATGATGTCCCTTATGATACAGTGATGCAGAAAACCAGCAAAATCCAGCATGGTTCTAAAGTAATATGGGATTTCACAGAAACCCTGATCGATGACAGCGTAGAAAAAGGATATATCAGAAAAACAGACGATCAGTAAAATTTCAGGAGCAATAAAATTTCAGGTACGCCCGAAATTTTATTTCTTATTTTCTGCTGACCATATACAGTTTATCTTCACTGATTAAAAATGCGCCTTCAACCCGGGACCTGAATCTTTCCGGGACTTCTGAATACTTAAGGAGATAGGCACCTGAAAAATCATCATCCTGCGAAAACAAGACTGCCCCACTCGAAACTGCCGCTACAAATTTCAACACTTCTTTGTTGTAAACTAAATTGTAAAAACCTCTGCCGCTCCAAAAATAACAGACACTGCCGCCCGTAGGGCTGCCCCATCCACGCAGCGGATTAAAGCAATGGGAGTTAAACTCATCTTTGGAGAAATGAGCTATGTATATTGGTTTTGATTGGTTTAGCCAGGGCTGAAAAGGTAAAATCTGATCTTTAAGCAAAAGACCGTTTTTAGCAAGATCTGCACTATCTTTTTTCGTCTGGGTATCAGATAAAATTTTGCCTTTTTTATTAAAAGTGATATAATGGCTCTGTCCACGGTACTTTTCGTTTTGAGGCCCTCCGGATTTTGTTTCAACCTTAAACACATCCTGTACAGTATCTAAATAAACATTTCCCTCATAAGTCACATAATTTACTGGCAGTTGCGATGCCGTACCAATAGATAAGCTTGAAGAATCAACCACATTGGTATTCCCATTCTTTGACTGGATAAATCCAGGTAAAGGAACTCTTTTAAGTTCGTAGTTTGCAGAAGAAGCCCCCTGATCAAGGCTTTTATAGGACCTGGTATAAAAAAGACTAGCGAGGTTATTAGCTGCTACAATTAAAAAAGGAATGACAATAATTACGGCAAGGCCGATGAGTATTTTCGTTCTTCTTCTCATGAAGAGCTAAAATTGAGATAAGAGGAAATCTTCACTATCCGGCTTCCCATAAGCGTCAGCTTCTGTTAAATGGCCATCCTGTCCGCTTACCCTGGTCAGTTTCTTTCCCTGTCTGAAGACTAATTGTAAACCATGCTCCTGATCCCAGTCACAGGCACAGGCAACCTGAACATAAAGATCTTCCTGCTCATACAACCTTCTGGTCACATAGATTTCTGTAGGCTGTACAAATTTCCAGACCTCACTTTCGCTGGTGATCGCCCTTAGTTCATCATCTGCCTCATCAGGTTCCATTGCTTCCAGAAAATCCATACAGTTTTTATAGACAAGGTGTGTTACAGCGTCCCTGTCCTGAGTAGTCAGTGCTAAAAAATGCTGTAATGCTTCATCAGCTTCTGCTAAAAAAGTTTCATCATGTTCACGGTCGTAATCTGTAAAACTGATACCTACCTTTTCCTGATCAAAAAATGGAATGGCAACTTCTTCCCCTATCCACCAGTCCGGAAGGCTGTCATCTTCAGTTAAAGTACCAATTACCTTTGATATGATCTTTTCTCCCATTTCCTTTTTTTTCGAAAAATTAAGCATTTTTATTAAGAAATCCATCATTTGAATTAATTGAAGCGAAATCAGTATTTACAGACAGGTTCAGCACTTCAACCGCAGCCCCCCCTCTATTTAAGTACAAAAAAAACCGGAAAACAGGCAAAACAAGACAACATGAATTGATGATTACAGGCTAATACAAAAAAGCCCGCCGTTTTAGGGCAGGCTATTTTGCTGTAAATATTATTTTTTGCTTTCAGTATATAAAGCTTTACCGTCTTTGGATATTCCAAATTCCCAAAGACCATTTTTCTTTTCTAAGAAAGAGGTACTGCCAGGAGTAGTACTTGCATAAGAAGTTTCTGATTTCCGGGTTAAAATAAAATTACCTTCTTTAGCAAAAACCTCAGCCTGCTTTTTGTCATCAGCAATCACAACTCCAGCAATCATGCTCCCTTTAGGGTCAGATAGTTTTAAGGGTAATTCAAATACGCGGATACAAGCCTTTTTAATTGTACTCCAGGTATAACCGGCAGAGGCTTTGCAACCATGCGCATCAGCATCTCCGCCAACCATAGCTACAGGAGCTGCTGCCGAAGAGGAAAATTGTGCTAATACATCTTTTGTATTTTTACCTGCACCGGTCTCTCCCTTATAATTTACATTATCTATTTTCCATTTTTTACCATTTTTGAGCAGTACCACATCATCTTTCCAGGTGATATTATTCTGATCTTTGTTTTTAAATTCTACCGAAGCAATAGCTTTATCCCCTTCTATTCTAATATCCCCAATCTTAAAACCTGTATAACCCTGACTTAAACTGGTAAAAATATCACCCTCAATCACAGCTGGTTTTTCAGTTGATCTGGAGTTTCTGATTTTTTCAGCAGATTCGGCCTCTTTAGCAAGGGCCTTATCAATCAGGGCCGACAAGGAGTCCGAAAGCAATCCCTTATCAGCACTTACATATTTACCACTATAATGTTTGTAAAATGAGTCAACTACCCCAGTGACTGCATTGTTTTTAGAATTGCTGCAGCCAAAAAAAATTGTGACAGCAATCAGAGACGATAATAGAATTTTAATTTTCATAAATTTATATTTGGTTTTAGGTGAAGAGCCTTATCCAATATAAGAAAATACCTGTAAAAAACCATATATAATCTCCTTAAAATTAACGGTTTAGCAACTGAACAATGACAAGTTATTCCATATTTCCAGAATAAATCGTTTTTCCGTCCTTTAACTCTCCAAGTCTCCAGACGTTATTTCTTTTCTCCAGAAATACACCTCCTTCAACAGCTTCAGTTTCGTAAGCTGTCAAAGATTTCTTATTCAATACCCAGCTTGTTTTTTGTGTAAATACTTCCGCCTTTTTCTGATCATCTGAAAAGATAACACTGGCAATTGAAGTTCTGTCCATACTTCTTAATTTGAAAGGTAATTCAAAAACGCGGATACATCCCTTTTTGATATTACTCCATTGGTATTGACTGCCAGCAGACAAGCGGCAACGCTGATCATCAGCATCGGTACGGACCAGGGTAATAGGGGTCAGAAATTGTGCTAAAACATCTTTGGTACTTTTTCCTACAGCACGTTCCCCTTTATAACGAACATTATCAATTTTCCATTCCCCATTTTCTTTGATCAGTTCTATTTCGTCTTTCCAGGTTTCCAGACCCAATTTATTATTGGTAAATTCTACCATTACCGCAGCCCTATTATCATTAATTTTAGTCTTCCCTATTTCATAAGAAGTAAAACTTTCGGACAGGCTGGTAAAGATATCCCCTTCAATCATGGCGGGTTTATCTGTAGATCTGATAGCTTTCAGCTCTTTAGCAGATTTGACCTCTTCTGCAATTGCTTTATCGACCAGAGCTGATAAAGAGGCAGATAGCAATTTTTTATCCACGTCTTCGAACGGCCCTTTATGCTTGACATAAAAAGCATTAATTACTTTGTTAATCTCATTATTTTTGAAAGGATTACAACTGAACAAGAGCGCTGTTACAATCAATGATAACAGGATTTTTAATTTCATATAGCTTAATTATTTTTTTTGAATGATTTAAACAGTTTTAATAATGTTATAAACGCCTTTAAGGCCAGATACCCCTATTTAGGACAGGAAATATTTTACATTTGTATCGATTATGAAAAGAAATATTTATCTCCTTTTACTTTTGGTTAGTTTACCGTTCATCAGCCAGGCTCACGGTTATTGGTTTGACATTAAAGGCTCAGGAAAAGCGAATCAGCCTGTTCAGATTCAAATTTGTTTTGGAGAAATAGACGAATACAACATACGTCACCGCGAAACCGGGCCGGAACTGATACAATTGGGCGATTTCAAAATCACTGTAATTGATGCGCATGGCAAAAAAACAAGTATACAGATACACCCTAAAGCAGATTGCTGGGAAGGGACATTTATACCTAAAGAAAAGGGTGTTTACCAGATTCTGGGGATCAATGAGACGCTTCCTGTAGTAGACCGCTCTAAGACTGGTGGAAAAAATGTCCGCCCTATCGATTATTTATGTGCAGCTTACCAGGTAGAACAGAGCGGATATATCTCCGGTCCCGTACAGTTTTTAGATATAGTGACCTCAAAAAGAGAAAAACTGGTCGTTGTCAAAGCTTTCAATAACGGTCATCCGGCAAGCAGCACCACCAAATTACGGGTTTTCAATCCTGAAAACTGGGAAAAATCACTGGAAATTGATGAACACGGAGAGGCTGTTTTTATGCCAGCAATGAAAGGTTTATATATTATCAGAGAGGATTTCACTGTACCGGTGACAGGTACTTATCAGGGTTTACCTTACACAAGTATCCGCCACCGCTGCAATTACAGTTTATTAGTCAATTAAATTAGAACCTTACAGTCAGGTTAGCCAGATAACGGGCAGGGCTCTGAGGCGTTAAGCGTACAGACCATGCCTTTTCGCTGGTTAGGTTATCCACTTTAACACCAATTCTAAAACGGCGCTGATCATAGAAAACAGTCGCGTCAAACATGGTATATGCAGGGATAATTACCTTAGAAGTGGTTGTATTTGTCTGAAAAGAAGAACTTCCTGCATTTCCGCCAAAGCCAGCACCAAAACCTTTGAGCTGTCCATGCTGGAATTTATAGCTCAACCAGAAATTAACCATTTTGTCAGGACCAGATAAAGCTGGTCTTAAACCCTCAACCGAAGGTGCTGCGTCAATAAACTTACTGTCATTATACGCATAACCCGCTATAATGTTGAAACCTGGAAATGGATTGGCAGTCAGTTCAAATTCAACCCCTCTGCTTTTTTGATTTCCATCCTGGATCTGATAACCAGCATTAGCCACATCATCACGGGTCATATTTTTTACTTTAATATCGTAGTAGCTAATGGTACCGACTAATTTATGATCAAAAATATCTGCCTTAATCCCTGTTTCAAATTGATTGGCCTCTTCTGGTTTGAAAACATTCCCGTTCACATCAGCACCGGATTTATTGGTAAAGGAGTTCATATAACTTCCAAAAAGAGACACTCTGTCTTTAATCAATTGATAAACCAAACCCAATTTAGGAGACAGCGCGGTTTGGCCATAGGCACCTTTATTGACATCCGTAACTTTATTAGTTACACCGTCAGCCTGATAACGGTCCAGACGAAGACTTAACATCGCTAAAAGTCTTTCACTAACATTGAATACGTTAGATGCATAAACCGCATAGCTATTATCAGCATTGGATTCATTTCTGACTACAGTCGATTTTGGGTTGAAAGCCAGATCGTCAATAGTTTTTCTGCTGATCCCTGAATCAGCTCCAGGATTTACAAAATTAACTTTTGGCCCGGTTACATGTACGCGGTCAAAAACATTGGTATTGTTATAAAAATCAAGCCCGATAACTACGCGGTTCCGGTGAGAACCGATTTTAAAATCACCCGTAAAATTCTGCTGAAGATCAGTCGCAGTAAATGCAGTATATCCTCTCATCACCAATGGGCTTAGTTCTGTATCAGATACGCCGTTTAAGGCAGAAATATATCCTCTGATAATTGTGCTTGCTCTGGACATTACGGTTTGTGAAGTCCAGTTTTCGGACATCTTATAATTAAACTGTGCAAATACGTTCACCATTTGCGTCCGGTAAGCCAGGTCATTGCTTCCAAACAATTTATCATAAGGGAAGCCCATATCCCTGATATTCTGAATTTTGACACTTCCGTCCTTAGCTGTATTCTTTGTATATGGATTAAAACGCACTACAGAAGTACCTTCAGCTTTTCCATATTCCACATCAAACAACATAGAAAGTTTATCGGTAATCTGGTAAGAGAAACTTGGTGCAATACTTAAGCTTTTTGTAAATCCGGCATCCTGAAAACTGTTTTCATAGGTACCTGCCCCGTTTAAACGGAACAATACAGTTTTATCTGCATTTAAAGGTGTATTGATGTCAAAAGCCATACGTTTATAATCCCAGCTTCCGCCAAATAAAGAAACTTCACCACCAACCCCGTTATAAGGTTTCTTGGTTACCCGGTTAAACAAACCGCCATAACTCGATAAGTTAGTTCCAAATAAGGTTGCAGAAGGGCCTTTAATGGCCTCTATACGTTCCAGATTTGCAGGATCGATAGCCGTATAGGCAAAACCAGCAACCCCATTTCTTACCATAGGCTCTGTTTCAAAACCCCGGGAACGGAAGGTTACCCTTCCCTGGTTGGCCAGCATAGGGATACCTGAACCTGAAACGTTTTTAGCAATACTGCCTAAATCAACTGCCAGCTGTTCCTGAATCAGTTCTTTAGGAACAGAAATATAAACCTGTGGATTTTCCAGGTTTTTTAGCGGAAGGCGCGCAATATAGACACTCTCCTTTTTAGAGAATTTATTGGCAGTACCGCCAATACTCACTTCCTGTAAAGCCTGAACATTTTCTTTAGCAAGCTGATAATTGGAATGAGCGGTCTGTCCGGCAATCACAGTTACAGACAAATCTTTTTGAGCGGCTCCAAGCATTTGAACCCTGATGGTATAATTTCCCGGGGTTACTTTTTTAAAGGTATAATTACCATGATCATCGGTCAGGGTATTTTTATGCAGTTCTACCAGTGAAACTGAAACCGATCCGGCTGGCTGACCATCAACTAAAGCGACTTTTCCGTCAATATTTCCCGTTGTTTGGGCAAAACTGGTATAAAAACCTGATAACAGCAAAGTAGTAAATAAAAATTTCATCAAATAATGTGTGTGTTGGTGTGAATATTACACCGGCAAATATAGAGCTTTATTTATATTAAGTCTAAATAGAAGACGGATAATCTCTCTCTTTGTAGTCAAAAAAATTGAGTCCCGATTCTTGTAATTTCAGCCCGGTATTTTGTGAATTGGGTCGTTCCAAAACAAATCCAGCACCCTATATTCTGATCTTTGTCACATTCAAATAATGAAAAGGAGATTTATACCATGACCCTAAAAGCGAAAACAACATCCTCGGTAAGAAAAATATATGACCTGATCAAATTAGCACCTGTTATATTGATCGTTCTGATTGCACTGTTATCCTGCGGATTGATATTTTTATAGAATCCGCAAGATAAACTGATTTATCAATTGGAATAGGATTACGATTTGTAAATGACATTTATATAAATCTATACCCCTATTTTTGTCTAAATGTCTACTTCAGGTTACAGATCTTTCAGGTTATATGGATATCCTAGTTTTGGGTTAATCCTGATCCTGCTATTTTTCCTGATTAATCCCTACGAAAGATCAATTCACAGCTGGAGACAATTCTCTTTCCTGGATTTCATTTTTGTAGATGTCCTGCTGACGATGTCTTATGCTGCCCTATTATTTGAAACCGGCATACAACTAACTTTAAGGCTCAATAAAAGACTCCCCTGGGAAAGGAAAATCATGACCAGGTTTGTGGTCCAGTTTCTTTTGCATATTTCACTGATCTCGATCACCCTGATCCCCATTTTCCAGATCGAACTGCCCAGTAAGTTCGCTGCCGATCAGCTTTTATTCCGGCAGATTATTATTTTTAGTTTCATCTTTTCTTTACTGGCTACTGCGGTATTTGCCGCTGAACATTTTTTCCATAAATGGAAAGACAACCAGTTAGAAACCTCGGTGATGAGACAACATGCCACACAAGCACAGCTGGATGCATTAAAGCTTCAGTTAGATCCGCATTTTTTGTTCAATAATTTAAGCACCCTTGCCTCTCTTATTCCCGACAATCCGGCGCTGTCCGTTGATTATGTAATCAAATTATCTTCTATTTACCGCTATATGCTGACCAACCGGCCACAGAATATCATTTCTATCAAAGCCGAGCTGGAATTTATCAATGCCTACCTATTTTTATATCAGACCCGTTATGGTAAAGCGATACGGATTAAGATCTCAGATATTGAAGAATTAAGTACTAAAGGCATTGCCCCTTTAACACTACAGTTACTTATCGAAAATGCAATTAAACATAATTCCTTCTCCGCTGAATCACCTTTAACAATTGACATCTTCTCAAAAGATAAGAAATGGCTCATTGTAAAAAACAATAAATCCCTTAAACTGACCAGGGACCCTGGTTCACAGTTAGGATTGAAAAATATCAGGGAACGATACCTGCTTTTAGGTGACGGGGAACCTGTAATAAATAATCAGGACGACTACTTTGAAGTAAAAATACCGTTATTACTATTAAATAGTAATAACCACTGACCATTATTGACCATACAAAATCAGATATGCTTAGCGTTTTAATAATAGAAGATGAAATCCCGAATGCATTAAGGTTAAAAGAAATGCTGCTCAAACTGGATAATACGATAGAAATTATCGGACAATTACAGACCATCAGGGCCAGTATGCAATGGCTCAATGAAAATAAACATCCTGATTTGATCTGTATGGATATCCGTTTAACGGACGGATTAAGTTTTGAGCTTTTTAATCAGCTTGAAATCCAGTCGCAGGTTATCTTTATTACCGCTTATGATGAATATGCACTCCGGGCTTTTGAAGTCAATGGTATTGACTATCTGTTAAAACCACTGGAAGCTGCCAAATTGGAGAACAGTATCCGTAAGGTTAAAAATATGATCGGCAAGGCTGATCATTCCGGGATGCAGGAAATTCTCCAGAAGATAGAAATCAAAGAAAATGTTTACCGTTCCCGTTTTCTGGTCTCCTACCGTGATATGTTTGTGCCTGTAATCACCGCTGATATTGCTTATTTCACCTCAGAAAATAAAAAGAATTACCTGACTACACATCAGGGACAGCGTTATATGATTGAACAGACGCTCGAAGAACTTGAACATGAATTAAATCCACAGGATTTTTTCAGGATCAGCCGTCAGTATATTGTTTCGGTCAGGTCTATTCACAAAATTTATCAGTCTTTTAATGGCAAATTGAAAATAGAACTGATCCCTGCAAATGAGGATAGTATTTTAGTAAGCCGTGACCGTTCGGCAGGTTTAAAAAAGTGGCTGAACAGTTCTTTTTAAAGACCGCTTAAGCGGCGGTCTCATTGACAGATTAAAATATTTATTTAGATCATTGCTTAAACATTTAGCGTAAATTGCCTGTGCATGGACTCTAATGACGTAAAAATATCCCGCAAAAAACCAATTTTTCCGGTTACTCCTGAACTCCAGAAGTACCTGAGGACTTATCAGCGCGATTCAAAACTTCCTATTACCTATAACGATTTGTTAGTCTTTAACGAAGCTTATCCGATTATGGATAAATATGGAAAAGATTCACTTTGGGAAGGCCCTATTTATCCTGCAGACCAGATTGAACACTTACATAACGGGTTAAAAGTTATTTATGCCAATTTAAAGGCATCGGGTAACCTGCGCATTGTTCAGCATAAGTATATCGAAAAAATTGAATACTGCACTTTCGGGAATACACATCCCTTCCGGATCAAAATTGTGAACCGCTTAAATGATGTATATGATTATTTCTATGTTAAAAAGGCAGATGCGTCAAGGATTTACGGTTTAGAGCTGGAAGAGATTCTGTCTCCAAATCAGGTGAATTACTTAGTGGATGGGGAAACGCTTATTGAAGAACATGTTGCCGGAATTCCGGGAGACGTTTTTGCAAAAATGTATCTGCATAATCCGGAGTATAATCCAACAAGGATCGCCAAAGAATTTGTAAAGTTTAATGAACGTTGCCTGGTCATGTTATTAGGCGATATGAGAGCTTATAATTTTGTGGTACAGATTACCCCCGACTTTGACGACATCCAGTTCAGGATCAGGGCTATCGACTTTGATCAGCAATTTTATGAAGGAAATATCAAAGTATATCTCGCCCAGTTTTTCAAAGAGAACCTTCCTTATGTAAAAATGTGTATGGAGCAGTTGACTGATAAAACTTATCTGCAATATCAGCAGGAAGAAAAATCGTCTATATTACACCGTGTCCGTAGTGAACGTCATCGCCTCGCTGATTTACGCGACGTATCAAATACAGAAATCCTAACCACACCCGAAAATATAAAAACACTGATTCAAGGCATGTCTGAACATTTTGCAGATCTGAATTATCTGGAATGCAAGACTATGACAGACATTGTAGAACTGAATATCAAGAATATTATCAGACAGGTCAAACTATAAAATATAGCTTTCAAATTAAACTATGGTATTACAATCCGGCACTGTCTTATGGGTATTTGACTATGAATTTCCCGAATTCACTCTTTTAGAGAAAATTGGAATGCTGTTTTCGGGGGTTAATCCATTACATAAACATTCAGGTACGGTCTATCTCACGCAGGATCAGCTTCGTTTAGCCGCGCAGGACGATGAATTAATTATTCCGCTGAGGGATATTACCCAGCTTTATATGGGTTTTGACGAAATCTATAAAGTAACCTATGTTAAAAGCATGGGTACTTTCTGGCAGCCTGTCAGAATAGTTTATGACCAGGGCAATGAAACTAAAACAGTATACCTGGTCATTGATCTGAATTATTTATCATCCGGTAACAACCAGTGGTTCGGCATGCTTAAAGAAATGCTTTCTTAATTTAAATACTGGCTTATTTCAATTAGCAGCCGGGTCCAGCACCAGTTTACTCCAGCCGCCTTCGCCTGTATTTTTCAGTTCTTTTTTCCGCTCTTCCAGGATTTTCTGCATTTTACTATTATAAGCCCAGCAGGTACTTTGCCTGATCAGCAATATATCTGAAAGTTTATGAGAAGAGATTTTTCCTTTGGTAGAATAGACCAGGAAAAGCATATAAAAAGCCTTATTAATCGGGATCTTGCTATTCTGAAAAATCGTGTATGCAATGACAGATTCATCATAACCACATTTGGTACATCTCCTGCTATAAGGTAAAAAACCAGCCAGAAAGGTTGTATTTGTACACTTACGACAAGTATATCCCTTTGCCCATTTCAACTCGGAAAGATATTTAAAACAGGTTTCCCGGTCAGGATAAATCTTACTGAATTCAGCAAAATCTACTTCGTAAGACATTACCCTTGCTTTGGTCACTTTCTCAATGTCCACATGCAATTCCCTATTGTTCTTTTGCAACCTTGCATTCATTGAAGAAATTTCTTCATTCTGCTTTTCAATAATCGCCGCTTTTGACCTGACTTCCCTGGTACGCTCATCTACCAAAGTACTCAGTTCATTGTTCAGGGTATCTTTTAAGGTCCTTACACTTTCGCCGATTGCGAAAGAAACCAGGATCATTTCAAACACAAAACAGAAACTTAAACTGTAATAACTGACCGGCCCATAGGGCATCCAGCTCACCCCCAGCAACAACAGGATCTTGATGAGAAATCCGGCAACCAGAAAACTATAACCGATCACAAAAAAGGTAGCAGGCCGGTAACCGTCCCTTAAAACCTTAATCCCAGTCACATAAGCGGCTAGTAATGGAATAAATTCTACCAGTTTATAATTGAAAAGATGAGTATTGAAAATGCAGACTACAAAAAACAGGCTGCGCAAGACAATAATGGTCAGGATTAATTTGTAGAATTCTGGTGCTTTTGTTTTTACCTGCAGAAAACTCAGTGTGAACATCAGCCCAAAAAAACTGCTCAGATATAAGGCTAAACCGATGCCATATTCATTCCATAAAGGCGAATCCGGCCAGAGGTATTGAAAAGCTATTCCATCAATACTCATTTCATACAGACCGATACTCAGGTTATACAGGACATAATAGAGATACTGCATTTGTCTGACCGCAAAAAACATCAGTAAATTATACAGGCTAAACACGATAACCATTCCGTAGAACAGGCCAAAAAACAGGTATTCGTTTAATGCATAACTTACAAACCAGCGAATATCCCGCAGCACGATAATCGCAGTTATAGATTGCGGGGATTTTATCCTCAGATAATAGGTCAGTTCCGCATCCGAAGAGTTTTTCAGTTCATAAATGAAATTCTTATGCTGATATTCCCTTTTCCTGAAAGGATAAGCCGTACCGGAATGATAGACATGATAGCTATTTTGATTATCAGGGACATATAAGCTGAAATTATTGATAGACTGATCAAAAAATTCAAGAATCCAGTTCTTCTCTGAGGCTGCTGAATGTTTGATCTTAAATTTATACCAGTAAGCAGAGCCGGGATGATAATTTTTGGGAGTATACTTCTTATTGACAAGAAATTCTGAATTGACAGCCGGCTTCAGAATATCAGACAGTGAGAGCTTACTGGTTTTATCTTCCAGATACTCAATTTCCCCATACGAGAAAATATAATGGGGTATTTTATCATTAATTGCCACAACTTTTTGGGCAAAAGTCAACCTGGAGGTTAGCATTAAAAAAAGGCACACAACCATAAGGATTCTAACCAAATGGCCGATCAGAGAGTTAAAAACAAGTTTAGTCATTAAAAATTGTACAGATGTTGATCACAGGATTATTAAATATAATCAATTGCAATGAACAATTTAATAACCAAATGACTGGCCCGGCAAATAGTTACCGGACCAGACAGGAGCATTAGTTGATTTTATTTACCTTCAAATTATCGTAATAGATATAATCTGTAGTATTTGTTTTCCATTCGTCCTGGCTTCCGCCTCTGAAAGTATGGAAAGTAAGTTTATTGATTAACCTCTGGCTATCATTGGTTGTCCAGCGGATATCATTGTCCAATATCGTTGTACCGTCTATAATAATCTGGGCACGTCCGTTCGTATTAGAACCTGTATTACTTTTAACATACATGTGTACATGATACCAAACCCCTTTTTGAAGTGATCCGCTGGCGGGGAACCTTTTGGTATAAGTATCGCCAAATTTAGTTGGCTGATCTTTATGATAAACATAAGGCTGGAAAAACACTCTGTCTGCACTTGGGGAATACCACATCAATCTCAGGGTACCACCATTACCGTCCCATCCCGGGTCACCTCCGGTATTACCTTCGCCAATGGCAAAACCAAAACCAATCTTTCCGCCACGGCCAAAATTGAAATTACTATGGAATTTTACATCAAAATCAAGTTCATAGGCAGAACCCTGATTCAGATTGGTATTGCTCACCATCCCCCCTGCTGCCGAAAGCGCATTTGGTAATAAAGTAATTCTTAAGCCATTTGCATCTTTACCGTTTGTGATATAAGCCCTTGAATCCTGCCAGCCCGAAACATTCCCGAAATCGGCAGAAGCTTGTGAATTGGTATAGGCAGATCCGTTTGTTCTATTTTCCCAGTTCAGGTTTAAAGATGAATTTACAGCACTTACTTCTGTTTTTGAGGTTTCCTTGTCAGGAGTGCCTGCTGATTGCTGATTTACGTCTTTTTTACAAGATGTACCGAACAATACTGCTAATAATAACATAGCAGCCATTAACTGTCTGTTGTTAGTGTTTTTTCTCATTGGATAAATATTTGGTTGGCATAAATTTAAAGGAGTTTTATTGACATAAACAAGTTAAAAACAACACAATTAACTGTATATCAAATGATTAAACAAAAACTGATACGCTTTAAATCATAGATTTTATATCATGACCGCCATATATGCTATGCTCAAACCAGTTTGACTGTCTTTTGGCTTTAAGGCCGATACGCTTACACCACAAAGAAATATTTATTCTTTTTTTTATATCGTTTTTTCATTTCTCAGAAAGAATAAAAAATAGCAGGGCCTGTTTCTGATTTTTTAATATATTCGGCCTCTATATACCTTAAAAACCATATTAAATCGATTCAATGGCTCAAATATCAATTCACAGCCAGGGGAAATAATCAGGGTAAATTCAAGCATCACCTGCCAATAAACATCTATACTATATTTTATGAAAACAATTACAAACGTTTATCTGCTGGCATCACTATGCCTGCTATTTAGCTGTGCAAAACAAAAACTTAATGCGCAGTCCGACAACCAGCAGAACACTAAACTGGTACAATCCTCACCTGCTGGCGATGTAGTCGGTAAAATTACTGTTGGTTACCAGGGCTGGTTTGCCTGTATCGGAGATGGCTCACCTATTAATGCCTGGTGGCATTGGGCACCAAATGCTTCACAGCAGCCCTCTTCGGGCAATAATGGAATTAAATCCTGGCCGGATATGCGGGAATATACTTCATCTTATCAAACAGGGTTCTCTAATCTTGGTAATGGTCAGCAGGCCAGACTGTTTTCTTCTTACAGCGACCAGACCATTGATATCCATTTCAAGTGGATGGAACAAAATGGCATAGATGCAGCAGCTTTACAGCGTTTCAACCCTAATGGCTGGGAAGGCCCGATAAGAGACGCGGTAACCAGCAAAGTAAAAATTGCTGCCGAGGCGCATAACCGTAAGTTTTATATCATGTATGATGTAAGTGGCTGGGCAAATATGCAGCCGGAAATCAAAGCTGACTGGACTTCGAAAATGTCGGCTTATACGTCTTCACCGGCATATGCCAAACAGAACGGTAAGCCAGTAGTCTGCATCTGGGGTTTTGGATTCGATGACAATAATCATCCCTGGTCTGCAGATGTATGTCTGGATGTAATTAACTGGTTTAAAGCAAAAGGCTGTTATGTAATTGGCGGGGTACCTACGCATTGGCGTGATGGGAACAGCGATTCAAGACCAAATTTCCTGCAGGCTTATAAAGCTTTAAATATGATTTCGCCCTGGATGGTTGGCCGGATAGGTAATGTGAACGATGCTGATAATTTTTATAGCAATGTCAATGTACCTGATCAGGCTTTTTGTAATGCAAATGGAATTGATTATCAGCCCTGCGTATTACCTGGTGATTTACAAGAGAGACAACGTGCACATGGTGACTTTATGTGGCGCCAGTTTTACAATATGATCAAGGCGGGCTGTCAGGGTATATATATATCTATGTTTGATGAATATAATGAGGGCAATCAGATTGCTAAAACTGCCGAAAACACAAGTATGGTCCCTTCAGGAGCTGGTTTTCTGGCGCTGGACGAAGATGGGGTAAAATGTTCTGCTGACTATTACCTGAGGTTAACCAATGATGGAGGTAAAATGTTAAAGGGACAGATCCCGCTGACAGCTGTCAGACCTACCGAGCCTGTAATTGGCGGAGGCACTATTGGCGGAATCCCTTTTGACCAGACTGTGAGCTTAAAAGGTTCCAATAATCTTTTTGTAAGCACAGGTGGCAGTATACAGAATATGTTTTGTAACCGCAGCGCGGCAGCAGGAACAGAACGTTTTATTGTTGTTAATGCAGGAAATGGAAAAGTTGCCCTGAAAAATGGCGATAAATATGTGTCTTCTGAGAATGGTGCATTACCAATTAGCTGCAGCCGTACTGCTATAGGGATCTGGGAACAGTTTGACTGGGTTAAAAACAGCAATGGAACGATATCACTGCGCGGGAATAATGGAAAGTTTATTTCCACAGAAAACGGTACACAGGCTATGACTTGTAACCGCGACTCTGCAGGGATCTGGGAACAGTTCAACTTTAACTAATTATAGGTCTTAATTAAAGCAGAAGCCCCCGGATTTAAACAATCCGGGGGCTTCTGCTTTAGTGCGTTTATAGTTTTTAATAATTTTTATGGAGCCTTAAATTATAGACATCGTCCCAGGTAATATATGGATAGAGGTTGTATTTCCTGGCCTGTACTTCAAATAGGGCTTTCAGCTCTTCCAGTTTTTCCGGATACTTTTTAGCCAGATTGATCCTTTCATTGAAATCTTCATTCAGGTTATATAATTCCCAAACGTTTTCGGTATAATTTTTAGCAAGGCCTTCTTTATTATTTGCTACATCGATCAGATCAGGATGATAAGGTAGTGCTGCTTTCCAGCCATTGCTATAAATCGATCTTGCGCCAAAGATATAATAATGCTGAATGGTATGTCTTGACGGAGCTTTTGCGTTATCAAAAGAGTAGACCAGCGAAGTTCCCTGGATAGAATCCTGTTTAATCCCCCTGATATATTCAGGAGCTTTAATTCCGGTATACTCCAAAGTAGTCGGTAAAAGATCGATCACGTGACCATATTGTGTACGGATGCCTCCTTTATCTTTAATCCCTTTAGGATAATAAACAATTAAAGGGTTGCGTGTTCCTCCCTCAGAATCAGCATCTTGCTTCCATTGCTTAAAGGGAGTGTTTAAGGCCTGTGCCCAACCTAAAGGATAATTGCCCTGAATTGCATCCGGAGTTCCTATTTCACTGATTACCTCTGTATTGTGTTTTAATGATTCCTGTAAACTCAGTTTTGCAGAAGCAGCTCTTTGCAAATCAATGGTACCATTTATGGTTCCTTCTTTACTTGCCCCATTATCACCAATAATCACAAATACAACCGTATTCTCCAGTTGTCTGATATCTTTCAGGTGTTGAATCAACCGGCCAACCTCATGATCGGTATAGGTAAGATAACCTGCGTAGACTTCCATAAAACGGGTATATAATTTCCGCTCCTGATCAGTTAGTTTATTCCATGCCCTGATATTTGGGTTACGTTCCGGCAGTACTGCATTGGCGGGGATAATGCCCAGTTTCTTTTGTCTGCTAAATACTTCTTCTCTGAATACATCCCAGCCTTTATCAAATTTCCCTTTATATAAATCACTCCACTGTGCAGCTACCTGATGAGGGGAATGTGTAGCGCCCGGTGCATAATATAAAAAGAATGGCTTACCTGAATTTGCTTTTTGCTGTCTGTCAATAAAACTGATTGCTTTATCTGTGATCTGCTCATTCAAATGTCTGCCATCGGGTTTAACATGTGCATTATCCTCTACTAAATCTGGTTTATACTGATCTGTTGCCGAACCTAAGAAACCAAAGAAATGGTCAAAGCCTTTTCCCAAAGGCCACCTGTCAAAAGGGCCTGCATCTGTAGCATCTTCATCGGGTGTTAAACCGTACTTTCCAACAGCAAAAGTATTGTAACCACTTTCACGGAGGATCTCTGCAATAGTTCCTTTATCGGAAGGGATTCTGCCATCATAGCCTGGAAAACCAGCAGACATAACAATATGCGAAAAGCCCCCCTCATGTACTGAGTGACTATTCCGGCCTGTCAACAGTGCAGAACGTGTGGGTGCACAAATTGCCGTGGTATGGAAATTAGTATACTTTAAACCTTCATTGGCCAGGGTATCAAAAGTGGGCGTACTGATCACACCGCCTAAAGTACTTGTGGCACCAAAACCGACATCATCGAGCAATACCCAAAGGACGTTCGGCGCCCCTTTTGGTGCAGTGACCGGTTTAGTCCAGGACTCTTTTGATTCTGCCAGGGTTTTGCCGATTACCCCTTTAAAAGGTTCTTGCTGCTGCGTAATATTTTGTGAATAGCCAGCAGTATAGCTTAACCCTGCCATGAACGTCATCAACGCAATAATATGTTTTCTATTCATGTCCTTTTCTATTGATCAATGTTTCTAATTCAGCAGCAGATGATAATCCGGCTTTTTTCCATATTTGTTTGCCACCCTGATAAAGTACAAGGGTTGGCAATTGATTAATTTTCAAATCTTTTAATAATTCTGTATTGTCATAGGCTTCAATCCTGATAATTTTAGCTTTCAAATCCTGTTTCTTTTCTAAGGAATCCAGTACAGGGATCAACTGTTTACAAGCGCCGCAATATCTTGAACCAAAATCAACAAGCACCAAATCTGAAGATCCCGTTAAAGTATTAAACTGGGCGGAAGACAAGGCTAACCCTTTTTTAGTGTTGCTGATAATCGGATAACCCGATCCGATCCAATTGGCAATGCCACCCGGCAATACATTGACTTCTTTAAATCCTTTAGCCCTCAATTCTTTTGCAACGGTAACACTGCGTCCGTTTGCTATAGAATAAATAAAAACAGGTTTTTCTTTAGCCAGTTCTGCAATCTGTTTTGCATAGCCTGCAGATGCAGGGTCAATATTGATCGCCCCTTTGATATGGTTTTGGATAAACTCTTCGTGCGTGCGGGCATCGATGAGCTGTGCACTTGCTTTTTTAACACTGAATGCAAATTCTGCAAGCGTTAAAAAGGATTCTTTAGCAGCAGTCTGCTCCTTTGGCCGGGAAGAAGCTGGCCCATTTGTCTTTGATAGTGCCGTATGAGCTCCGGAAGAAGCTAACCCATTAGCTTTTGCCAGTGCCTGGTGGTTTTCTCCGGGACTTTGCTGTGCCTTAACCGTTCCGGCTGCCGAAACGAGTAACATTAAAATAAAGTGTTTAATCTGTTTCATAATTATTTGATTTTGTTCCAGTCCCGGACACCAACTTTTGCAGCCCATGCCAGGTATTTTTTTTCCATTTGTTTAACTTGTTCAGGATATTTCAGCGCCAGATCATGGGTTTCAGTCCGGTCTGTTTTCAGATTATATAA
The DNA here is from genome assembly GCF_014200605.1 of Pedobacter cryoconitis. Classification (GTDB taxonomy): domain Bacteria; phylum Bacteroidota; class Bacteroidia; order Sphingobacteriales; family Sphingobacteriaceae; genus Pedobacter; species Pedobacter cryoconitis_B. The sequence goes on from NZ_JACHCE010000004.1 coordinate 494,873, forward strand.
TTCCCAGGGGGCATTCAGTTCAGCAACCAGCTTCCAATCCTTTTCCCTGATTGCCCTGCTCCCTTCATGTTCCCAGTAAAGTGCAGCTCTGCTATTGTTTGCCTTACCTTTAAAAACGGGCACCAGACTATACCCTTCTAGCTTTTTCAACTGGTTACCCTTAAATTTCTCGGGATATTTCAAACCCGAGACCTCCAGTAAAGTGGGTAATAAGTCAATAAAATGGGCTGGTCGGTTACTTCTTGATCCCGCCTTAATTACCCCTGGATAATAAGCGATAAATGGAGTTGAAATCCCTCCTTCATGCGTGTTTTTCTTAAATAGCCTGAAAGGGGTATTACTTGCATTTCCCCATGGGGCTTCATAGCTGTCTATAGAATTTACACTGCCGGGAACACCATTCTTCTGTGTCACGTAATCCCATTTTTTCACTTCATCGGCACTTCCGCCATTATCGGAGAGAAAAACAACCAGCGTATTTTTATCTCTTTTAATCTGCTTGATTTTATTCAGGATCTGGCCAATACCAGCATCCATCCGGTCAATCATAGCGGCATAAATTGCCATCCGGGTATCCCATAGTTCTTTCTCCTGCTCAGATAAAGTATCCCATGCCTTTACACTTTCAAAACGCGGGGATAAAGCCCACTCCTTTTTGATTATCCCCAGGGCCAGAAGCTTTTTATACCGCTGTTGCCTGAGGGCATCCCAGCCATTTAAATATTTGCCTTTATATCTTGCAATATCCTCAGGCAAAGCCTGAATAGGCCAGTGCGGTGCATTATAAGCTACATAGAGTAAAAATGGATTTGGCCGGTCTTTAACTTCATCCAGAGATTTTAAAGCAAAATTGGTAATTGCCTGTGTCAGGTATAAAGAGGTATCCTGCCTTTCCACCTCCTTGCCATTCAATAAGAAATTCACCGTCCTGCCGTCATTATATAAGGGTTTCGAATTAAAATAACTGCTTCCATTGTTTTGTAGTGTGAAAGATTTTTCAAAGCCCCTGTTTACAGCCCAGGCAGAAGGCACCAGTCCAATATGCCATTTACCGGAAACAATTGTGCTGTACCCCCCGGCTTTTAACAACTCACCAATTGTAGCACAATTGGAATTCAGGAATCCCTGATAAGCCTCAGAACCTTTATTCTGCACCATATCACCAACCCCGGCCTGATGCGGATAAAGCCCGGTCAGCAAGGCAGCCCGCGAAGGACAGCATCTGCCTGCATTATAAAACTGATTCATCAAAAGCCCTTGTTTCGCCAGTTTATCCAGAACTGGTGTATGAATTTCAGAGCCAAATGCACCGAGATCAGAAAACCCTAAATCATCGGCCAGGATCACAACAATATTTGGCCTGGACTTTTGAGCAGAAACATTCAAAGCCATCATGCAAAATATGATAAACAGGCTTAAGTGATTTTTCATAGTTATTTTGCTAGTCTTTAACATAACCTAATGCCCATTTTCCAAAGGAAAACCCGATTTAGCCAGGCTATCCAAACCACCAATATTATAGCCTCTTTTATAGCCGAAAGTTTGCAAGGTGTCTGTCGCCTTTCCGCTCCTGCTCCCAGATCTGCAATACAGATAAACACGCTTATTTTTATTCAGCTTACTGATTTCAGTCCCGAAGTCAGCAGATTTAATATCCATGTTTTTTGCATATTTCAAATGACTGCCTTTGTACTCCTCAGCGGTACGGACATCTACCAGGTAAGCATCTCCGCTTGCGATCTGAGCCAAAAGTTTTTGACTGAGCTGTGTGGTGACTACAATTTTATTAGGGCTTTTTTGTACATATCCCTGATGGCCTGTTTGTGCTGCAGCCCCCAGCACGGCCAGTAATAACAAGAAAAGCACAATTCTGAATAATTTCATTTCAATAATTTTAGGTGGTCAATAATTAGTTATAGCTGTTCTTTTACCAGCCAGGGTTTTGTATCAATTTGGCATTCAGATCAATTTCCTGCTGAGGGATCGGAAACAACAGGTGTTTAGGAACAGAAACATTAGTTTTACCTGCTTTTTTAAGTGCATCTTCCAGAATAATCTTTCCGGTTGCGTCCTTTTCTCTGATCAGATCAAACCAGCGCTGATTTTCCCAGACCAGTTCAAGCCTGCGGTCCAGGTAAAGTGAATCCCTGAATTGATTTTGACTTAAAGCATTGAAAGGTGTCAGGCCAGCACGTTCACGCACGCGGTTATAAGCGGCATAAGCTTTTGCTGAAGGCCCGCTAAGCTCGTTCTCCGCTTCTGCCAGGATTAGTAGTACCTCAGAAAATCTGATTACAGGTACATTAGCCGCCGACTCACTTAAATTAGCAACCTGTCCCGGGTCCCAGTATTTGTTCAGATAAGGAATAGAATCTCCGGGAATAGATTTATCTACTAAATCTCCATACCATTTACCATCAGAGCCTAAGAAACGGGTTACAAAAGTTCCGTTCTTTTTTCTGCGGTCATTTGCACTGTATAACTTATAAATACTAAAGTTTTTGTCCGTTCCCTGGGTATAAAACCTAACCTGATCAGCATAAGAACCAACCATACCCGGTACCCCGGAACGTGCGCCCCTTGGAGCCTGGTTATTGCCTTGTCCCAAAGAGTTCGATTTAAACTGGGCAGACAGAATATGTTCCTTTCCATTTTTAAAAGCAGGAAGAAATACCTGCGAATAATCGGTAAAAAGATCATATTTATAAGGGCTTGAACCTGCACTATAAGGATAAGGGCCTGTTACTTCTTCGGCCTTTGAAACCGCAAGGGCCCATTTCCCCTCGGTCAGATAGACTTTGGCAAGCAGCGATTTTGCCGCGCCTGCTGTCGCCCTGCCAAGATCTGCACCGCTATAAGAATCCGGCAGGGCCGATGCCGCATCAGACAAATCCTTTTCAATCTGTGTATATACTCCGGCAACAGGGGTTTGTTCAATCGCAAAATCAACGATCGTCACGCCTTCCTGATCATGTAAAATCAAAGGCACGGCGCCAAATAAACGCACGATATTGAAATAGTATAGCGCCCTGAGCAGTTTGGCTTCCCCGACCAGTCTTTTTTTAAGATCTTCTGTTAAAGCCGCATCTGTAATTCCCGGCACCCGGTCAATCGCAATATTTGCCTTCTTAATTCCTGCATAGTGCTGCTGCCATAACTGTAAAACCCTAAGCCCGGTAGAAGAATGGTTCAGCACAGCCTGAGAGCGCACATCGGCATTGGTCGCACCCGGCCCCGGATCAATATCATCGGACATAAAGTCCATACCTGTAGCAAATAGCGTATTGTAAGGGGTTTGAACGGAAGTCCCTCCGGAATTTAAAAGAAAATAAACAGCATTGACCGCATTAATCGCATCTGCTTTAGTTTTATAATAATCCTTTGCAGGAATAAAAGAATCAGGATTTTCTTTCAGTTTGGCACAGGAGCTGATTACGCCAAGGGTCAATGCCAGCAGAAAATATTTATAAGTCGTTTTCATCATTATATCAGATTAAAAGGAAAGTGTAGCACCACCCATGATGGTTTTACTATTCGGGTAAACACCATTATCCACGCCCGAATTGATCGCAGACTGCCCATTATAATTTGCCTCAGGATCATAACCTGTATAATTGGTCCAGGTCCATAAATTCTGTGCAGAGACATAAAACCTTATCGCTTTTATACCCGCTTTATTCAATAATTTATGGGGTAAAGTATAACCGAACGTTACATTTTTGAGGCGCAGGTACGAAGCATCTTCAATAAACCTGTCCGAAATGGTGACCGCCGGGTCGGTATAAGCGCTATGCACATCTGTATTGGTATGGGTAGCGGTATAACGGTCCAATAAATTGCGTGAAGCATTGGTATAGCCCGTCCCCAATTCTAAAGTACCCCTGTTCTGATTGTAGAGTTTATTACCATAAGAAGTCTGAAAAAACACTGATAAATCAAAATTTCTGAAACTAAAATTGTTTGTAATCCCTCCTGTAAATAAGGGCTGGTTAGAGATGATATACCTGTCCCCTGCCTGGGTAATCTTTCCGTCTCCATTTTTGTCCACATATTGCTGGCCGCCCGGTGCTTTATTTCCAGAAGGCGTCAACGCTAAGGCCGCAGGGGTTCCGGCAGGGATCAAACCATCAGTTTTGTAAACAATAAAAGACCCGATCGGGTAACCTACTGCTGCAATTGAAGGCAGAGAGCTATCCGGGATGAGCTGGCTGACATTGTCCAGGCTCAGCACCTTATTCCTGTTTAACGCAAAGATGATACTGGAAGACCATTTAAAATCGCCAACCAGATTTTTGGTATTGATCCCCAGTTCAAATCCTTTATTCTGCACTGCTCCGATATTCTGGTAAATCTGGCTTTGCAGTGTGTTGAAATCCAGCAAACCACTTGTAGCAGGTACGGTGATATTGTATAACAGATCGGTGGTTTTTTTATAGTAAACATCTGCAACAACGTTAATCCGGTTATTGAATAAAGCGAGGTCAATTCCCAAATTGTACTGCGCCGTTTTTTCCCAGGTAAGATTAGGGTTGGCATTGGTTCCCGGAGCATAGCCCGATGCATTGGTCCCGTTAAAATTATACCTGTAAAAAACCTCTCTGGAATAAGACTGATAAGGAGGGATTTCCTGATTACCGGTCAGACCTGCACTAAAGCGTACTTTTAAATTGGTGATTGCCGGGCTGTTCTTTAAAAACCCCTCTTCACTTACATTCCAGGCTATAGCTGCCGAAGGAAATGTCCCCCACTGATGACCTGGTGAAAAACGCGAAGAACCATCAGCTCTCAGAGTCAGGGTCAGGAGATATTTATTGCTGTAACCGTAATTTGCCCTGGCCAGAAATGATCTTAAAGCAGTCTGATAAGAAGTGGAAGATGGCGTTTGAGAGATAATCCCAGAAGAAAGATCATTGTAAGCCGTTTCATCTGTAGCAAAACCAGCGGCACCGGCAATAGCACCTTTAGTGACCGCAGACTCCTGGGTATATCCAACCAATACATTGATATTATGGTTATTGTTTAGCTGCCTGGTATAGTTCAGTGTGTTCTCGTTCAACCAGCGCGTGGTAAACAAGGTACCCACCTGAGCAAGCCCTGCTGTACCTGTACCTTCATAAACCGTAGATGGCAGATAGCGGTTTTGCTTATTATCTACAATGAGTACCCCCGCCGATACTTTGGCTTGTAAACCCTCAATGATCTTGTAATCTGCTGATGCATTTCCCAATACCAGGTTAGTGCGGGTTTCGTTCAGCTGGTTATACAGGGTATTGATCGGATTTCCATAAGTACCCTCAAAAGGACTTTTCAGATAGAAAGAACCATCCGGATTGTAAATCGGAATAGCAGGGGTCATCAGTAATAAATTGGGTACAACGGATTGCGGTGCAACCTGTGCTTTTGAACTGCTTCCGGCAATATAAGACACGATTTTTAAACGGTCATTATATTGATGTTCAACATTTAAACGGCCCGAATAACGTGTAAAATCAGTATTCTGTAATACACCGTCCTGCTTGAAATAATTACCCGAAAGCGCAAATTTGGTTTTCTCTGTACCTGTCAGAATGGATAAGTTATGGCTCTGAACAGCAGCATTCCGAAAAGCCGCCTCCTGCCAGTCTGTTCCTACCCCTAAAGCATCGAGCTGTGCCTGCGTATAATAAGGAGATTTCCCGGCATTGACCAGGGCGTCATTTCTCAGTTGCCCCCATTCGGTGGCATTCAGTAAAGGAATGGTTTTCACCACTTCCTGCGTACCATAATAACTGTCAAAATTGACCGAAGATTTCCCGGCAGTCCCTTTTTTAGTATTGATAATGATGACACCGTTTGCTCCCCTGGAACCATAAATAGCTGTAGAAGAAGCGTCTTTTAAAACGTCAATAGATTCTATATCCCCAGGATTTATTGCAGAGAGCAAATTGATTTTAGGCCCGCTGGTTACACCTGCATCTGCCAGTTTTTCATCATTATAGAAAGGAAAACCGTCAATGACATAAAGTGGCTGTGAACCCGCGGTAAGTGATGCAGTACCTCTCACCTGTACACTCACGCCACCACCCGGCTGACCGGTCGATTGCGTCACCTGAACGCCCGGGATTGATCCCTGAAGTAATCTTTCGGGAGAACTTACGGGTTGTCCTTTGACCTCTTCCAGTTTGATAGAAGCGACAGATCCCGTAATATCTTTACGCCGCTGTGTTCCATAACCCACTACCACTACATCATTCAGATTGTTGGTGGTTTCTTTGAGTAAGATCTCAACGGGGCTGCCGTCTACGCTTAATTCCAGTTTTTCGTAACCGATAAAACTGACTACCAGTGTATAGGGAAACTTCTGTCCTGTTTTGAAGTTGAATTTTCCTTTATCATCTGTGGCAACTTTATGCGTAGTCCCTTTGATCTGTACTAAAACGCCCGGTAAAGCTTCTTTTGTTTTTTCATCCAACACCCTGCCTGCAAGCGTTGAATTGATGAGCGGCTGATTTTCCTGCGCGGCAGTAGTTAAGGAAAAAGTAAACAAGAAAAACAGTAATATACTGAAAGACAGTGCAAAGGTATAAGTTTCTACTAGTTTTTGTAAGTTAAGAACAGCAGTATTTTTTGCTGCTGTATAGATTAAAGCCGGGACATAACTCTCCCCGGCTTTAGCAAAATTTTGCATATTTGATCGTTTTAAAAATGACAAGACATAAGCAGGTCCAACGCCAATTGATTCCTGAACTTATTTGAATTAATCTGTAGAAATAGCTAAATAATATTTTTGTGCGGTATAAATTAGAAATTGGTTCCTGCCTGAAGGGCTACTTCTTTCAAAATCAACAGTTCTTCCTCTTTCAGAGTCCGCTGTTCCTGCTCTTTTAAATTTTGCTTTTCTTCTTCTTCCAGAACCTGCTGTTCCTGTTCTGCTAAAATCTGCTGTTCCACTTTCTTTAAAATCCGCTCTTCTTGTTCCTCATCTTCGTGATCAATTGAAATATCGGGCTTAACCATCGGGCCATCGGCAGCCAGCTCACTTCCTGCAACATTAGATTTGAAAACAGGCCATAATAACTGTGCATACCAGGGATCTTCCTGGTAATGTGAAATGCCATAAACAGCAGGATATTGTCTGGAAATATGAGCGGTCCCGAAAATGATATCCCACAAAAAGAACATGTTTCCGAAATTGCCCTTATAATAACCTACCCCATCATCTGTGGTCGCTGCATGATGGGCATGGTGTGTTGCTGGTGTAGAAATTAAGCGTTCTAAAACCCAGGCAACCGGATGCAGTATTTTGTATTGATAAAAAGGCTTATCCCAGGGGATACTGGAATGCGCTAAGGTCGTGATCGTACTTTTTATAGCCCCTACTACGATTCTAGGTGCTCCCAGGCCAAGATAGACCAGAATAGTGGTAACGTAAGTCTGAGAAAAAAACAAGGTATAAATCGCATTTTGTCTGCTCGCCATAGCCATTCCCATATAAGGTGCAGAATGGTGCGTCCGGTGAAAACGCCATAACCATGGAATTTCATGGTGCAACCGATGATACCAATATTGGGTCAGATCATCTGCAATGGCGATAATCAGTACGCCCCAGCCAAAAGACACCCAGCTAAACTGATTGCTCAAAGCAGGAATGACAGCGGGTAAGAACTTAAGTCCGAAAAATGCAATAGCAGGTCTGATTACCAGTTTAGGTAAGACAAAACAAGCGATATCAACCATTTTTTCGTTCTTGTTCCAGCGTTTTTTATAGAGGCCGAAAGAAAACTCCAGTATCCCTAATACGAGTACCAGTACACTTAGTCCGTAACCATTCAGGTTATCGATGACTTCTTGAATAATTTTAATCATTGTTGATGGTTTTAGGTGGTTGATTATTTACTAATATGGCTGGTTTTAACAGCCTTTTTTAACCAGGGCCGCTGTCCTGTAAAATAAAAGGTGAAAAACATCAGTAAAATGGGCAGCGCATAGATAAACAGGCTAAGGAATACATTCTTAATGATCCTTTGCTTTACAGCTTCTTCGATTTTCATATTATTTACTTAAGATGAACGGTGGTAGATGGAGACAAAGGATTGTCTGATAAAACTGTTTGGATAAGCCATAGCCCTCCTAATAGAATGACGAGTGGAACAGTAGCTACTACGATTCCGACTACGATCTTCTTTCCGATTAATTGTAAGTCTGAAATAGTCATATGGTGAATTTTTAGGTGCGAAACAACTCATCTCTCTTTCTGTCCGATACGTAGAACCGCAGGATAAAGAGGGTATAAAAAGGGCATAGTAAACCCAAAAGAGTCCCGAAAGAGATTGCATGATGATTTATTCTTTAAATGACAAGATTGAACAGTACCAACGCCAATTGAACTCCTGTTCTTTTATTAAATAGGCTGATTCTTATAGAGAATCAGCGTGCTGTCCATCGGTAGAGGGAGAATTAGCTAACAACAACAACAGTATCCTGCATCATGAGAAAACATTAAGTTTTCATTGGCAGAATTCATTTTAAAACCGGTATGTAATTTTAATTTTAACATTGGTTATGTGCTGTTTTGTAGAGCGTTAGTACAAATATATAATATGAAAATCATAAATACAATTAAATCTATAAATTTAGTAGATTATATTCTAAATATTGCGAATTAGTATTCCTGATGCTATTTATTTATCTTTACCAAAGGTTTAAATGACAAGATTGAATCGGGTCCAACGCCAAATTTCACCTGGTTCAGTTATTAATCCGTGGGGGGCTGTCCGGAAGTTTATCAAACAATTGGTTTTGAACTTCCGAACAGCCCCCTGTTTATTAAATAATCTAGTCAGCAATATTCTGCACTCACCCGGACAGGAAATCAAAAGGAAGGCTATATAGCAGATTATTTATTCATCTAAACGGGATCAGCAAATATCAGCGGTATAAAGGGAAAAAACTCTTCGCAGAAACTACGCTTTCAGAGTTATCTGAGCTAATGAGGGCTCAGGATACTGGCTAATGGGCACCAGAATTCAAAAGATTTATTAATATATATTTATTCTCTTCCCATAAAGATAAGTTTATGGGAAGAGAATACTGATCGCACTGCAAGCTATTTGTTAAACTGTTTCAGTTCTCTTTTGTTCAGTTCTTTCCTGATAATGTCAGGGGTATCACCGGCAGTATAATCCTGGCCTTTAACCAATATTGCATTGTCAATACCAGCTGAATAGAAATGCGGGGTTATAAAACCATACATGCTTTTATGGTTTTCATTTCTTGCATTCTCAAAATCTTTGGAATTAAGATACATGAGAATAAAAGAGATATTAAAATTATCATTTCCATTGGTCTGACTATTTAAGCCTAAAGCTGTACCCGGAAAAACGGTTTGTCCTAATTTAACTGCAAAACTGCCCTTTTTAAAACCTGTATATCTGGCAAGTGTTCCATCGGGATGTTCAATGGTGATTTCATTAACTTTTGAGGTAAATTGTACTTCTCCAGGCCTTTCAGGATCATAACCATCTTTTAACTCCACAACCATACCCTTTCTGACAGCAGTAACAGTATCTTCATCTTTGGTATAAAAGCGATAAGATTTCCAATCCGCAGGAGCCGTCTTACCAAAATACTGAGTCATCACATAGTTACTTTCTTTTGCATTGACTTTAGTTCCTGTTTTATATGGAAGAAGGTAGACAAAATCAGCATCATATTTAGGGTTTAATTTCCCTCTGATGTAGTTTGATCTATAATTAAAACCAATATTTAATAGTTTATTTTCAGGTCTTAAGTTCATGAAACTTCCGGCTGTCCCTTTTAGTGTAAACTCACGTTCCATCGGCCCCGAACAATTGGTTAGTTCTGAGAATTTAATAATTATAGTATAACTGCCCGGATCATTTTTATCATAACTGAAATTGACAGACCGGTCATCATTAGTTCTTTGTGAAAACTTTATCTGGGCATCTTGCGCATTCACTTTAAATAAGCTTCCGCTTATGAACAGGAAAAATAGTATTGTTTTTAGTTTCATTGGTGATAAAAGGTTTAGGCTATTAAAATTGAATGTTTAAAATTTATTATCGGTCAAAAAATTCATTTATTTTTTTAAATGAATATGCCTCAAACTATGACTAAAGTTGGAGGCATATTCCTATTAAAAAACCGTTCGGTTTATACTATCTAAATTATTTCTGTTATTGTTGTGTAAGGAGGTTTATCTATGCATGCGGGACAAAATGATCCACTTTTACGGTCATCATTTCCAAATTCATTTGTCTTCCCTGCGGTATTAAATACAGCGACAATAACTTTTCCAAGTGACACTTTTTTCTCATTTGATTTTTCTTTCTTCATCATTATTTATATTAATCTATTTAAGCAAAGATTCTGTATTAAACCCCTCTGATTTATCAAATAAATTGGGAAGGAAATCAATTCTAATTAAACCTGCGAATAAACAGCAGGTAATAACAGAGTTGATGTAATTTTATTGACCAGCAGTGCATCGGCATACCCTGCTGCAGTACTTATCTTTTTCCATTGCGGATCATCGATAAAAGACTTCCAATGAGCATCTTTAGCCTCCAGGTTATCAAAAGTAACCATGTAGGTCAGGTTAGGCCTCAACGGCCCTATTACAGTTTCACCCCAGAATACAGGTTTAAAACCCAGACGTTTAAAAATATCAATCTCTCCCTGATCATTAAACATTTCGATTTTCTTTTTACCTGCAGCCTCACTGGCGCTTTGATATTGGCGGAGTTCAAAAATCCTGGACCTGCCGGCAGGAACTATCATTTTTGGAGCATATGCAAAGGCTTTCATCATAGAACTTTCTATCCTTTCATAAGCTGGCTCTGTTGCTGGTGCAGTCAGATAAGCGGCACCTTTTTGCTGATAGGCTTTATCATTATCCAATTGATTAAGTATCTCATTGAAATGGACAAGGTTCTGATAAGGAATCAATACAAATAACTTTGTTTGTCCCACAGGTTTTAACTCCGTAAAAACACCAACATGCCGGATACCTAAACGGTTAAATGCTGGTATAGCAGCTTTACTATAAAAATCTTCGACCAGCTTTTGCTGCATACTATTCTTTAAGGTATATACTCTTAATTCATAGAATTCAGCAGATTCGGCTTTAACCATCGCAAGATTCACAACCGGAGCAGCCATTACAGCCGTACCTGTCATTAAGGATGTTTTTACGAATGAACGTCTTTTCATACAAAGGATTAAATTAATTCGATTTCCGAAGGCGCAATTATAGACTTATCAAAATTAAGTTGTCGGATTATTACGTCAACTACGATATATCTTACACGAACATAAATATACTCTCTATTAAAACCGAATCCTAATTGACAGAGGAGATAAATCATTCTTTTGTAAACAATAATAAAAACAATAGGAAATACACTTGATAAGTAAATAAACATTTACTTACTTTGTATCCGTATTCAGAGATCATATAGAAAAAGATTACCATGAGACCAAAAAATTTAGAGAAAGAGGAAGCCATTCGTACCATCGCCCTGCAAATTATTGCAGAAGAAGGACTGGAAAACCTGAGTATGCAGAAACTGGCTAAAGCAGCTAATGTATCACCGCGTACAATCTATATCAAATACGAGAATAAAGAAGATCTTTTAATCAAGCTTTTTATCGAAGAGGTACTTGGGGCTTATGAAAAAGCTGTCCTGGAAAAATTTACTCCGGATATGGATTTTACTAAAGGGGTGAAAAAACTATGGCAGAACACATTTCAGTATCTAAAAAACAACAGGCATTCATTTGTATTACTTCAATATGGAAAATCTTCACCCCTGCTGAATAAAGCATTTCAGCAGGCTAATATACAGCAAGGTCATTTCTTTGCCCCTATTCACCAATTTTTAGAGCTTAACGCAGCAAAGGGTATTATAAAAATATTTCCACAGGATGTTTACAGGGCCTTGTTGTTTTCTCCGGTTCTTGATCTGGTCAAGGAGTATTTTGATTATCAGGAACGACCTAAACAGATCATTACAGAAAAAATAGTATCAGAATGCTGTGATGCAGTTATCAAAGGAATTCTTAAATAAATAGATAGACCATGAACACAATTATTAATAAAAATATAGCAATTATAGGTGGTGGCCCTGGTGGATTAACACTGGCAAGACTTTTACAAATGAACGGTGCAACTGTAAAAGTATATGAAAGAGATATACATAAAGATGCCAGAATGAAGGGTGCAACTTTAGACCTCCATGAAGAATCAGGGCTGAAAGCTTTAGAAGAAGCCGGATTAATGGAAGCTTTCAAAGCAAATTATCGTCCGGGAGCGGATAAATTACGGATCACGGATAAAAAAGCGAATATCCTTTTTGAAGATAACGGACAGGAAAGTTCGCGTCCTGAGATTGACCGCGGACCACTGCAAAACATCTTATTAGATTCTTTACAGCCGGATACTGTGGTGTGGGACAGTCATTTTGTATCGCTAACCCCGCAAAATGATTCCTGGAAAATAGAGTTTAAAAATGGGAATACTTCCATTGCAGACATCGTGATCGGTGCAGATGGCGCGAACTCAAAAATACGTCCATACATTACGCCTATTAAGCCTTTTTATTCGGGTGTAACGGCAATTGAAGGTGCGGTGTATAATTCTGAAAACACTATTCCAAAGATACACCAGCTCATCAATGGTGGAAAAGTATTCGCCATGGATGATTCAAAAACTTTAATCGCAGGCTCAAAGGGAGATGGAAGTATTATATTTTATCCTGGATTTAACACAAATGAAGACTGGAGCCGCACAGCCGGAATAGATTTTTCAGATAAAAAACAAGTACTGGCCTGGTTCAAAGAAGAATATTCAGGCTGGGACAGTATATGGGATGAATTATTTGAAAACGCAGCGGCTCAGTTCGTTCCCCGCCCTCAATATTGTATGCCTTTGGATCAAAACTGGGAGACCTTATCAAATCTTACCTTGCTGGGCGATGCAGCACACCTGATGCCGCCTTATGCTGGTGAAGGTGTCAATATGGCTATGCTGGACGCGCTTGAATTAAGCCAATGTCTGCTGAGTAACGATTTCAAGGATACGCATGCTGCGCTGGCAGCTTATGAAAAACAAATGCTGATCAGGGCTGCTGACGTTGCAAACCAAACAATGGAATCAACGGCAGCATTACATTCTCCAAATGCGGTTTCTTTTATGCTTGATATTATGGGATAAGCTAAATCCAGCTTAATTGCAGACCTACTTATAACCCGGCAGATTTATATTCGCTTAACTCTTCTGCCGGGCTATAGTAGATCTGCTTTAGCTTAACACGCACATTGGATCTCTTCTCCCCCGGTTTTATCACTGCCTTCAGTCGCATAACCATCAAACTTCCACCAGACTATCCCTCCTATTAATTCTTTGACCTTAAAACCAAGTTCAGCCATATTCAGGGCCCCTTTGGTAGAAGCATTACATCCAATACCGTCACAATAGGTTACGTATAAAGCATTTTTATCCAAATGCATCGTAGAGCCTGGGTTCATATCCCGGTGTGGCAGATTTACAGCCCCCGGAATGTGTTCCTTTTGATAAGCAAAACCTTTGCGGGCATCAATGACTATAATATTATCTTTTGATGTTATCGCATCAAAAAGATCTGAAGGGTCCATTTCAAAAGATAGTTTGTCCTGGAAGTGCTGTGTAGCTGTTTTCATTCTGATTATCAATAATTGTGAATGTCAAAAGTAAAAGCAGAACCAGCCATATGCTAATGAATTTTGCAGCAAGCCGTCATGCAGATTATTCATGCCTGAATGGGTATATTAATAACTATTTTCGTGTATGGAGTTAAGACACCTGAATTTAATTAAGACTATTGCAGAAGAAAAAGGGATTACCAAATCACTTGGGAAATTATTTTTGACACAATCTGCCGTCAGTCATCAATTAAAAGATATAGAAGAACGCATTGGGGCAAAAATCTTTTACCGGACAAAAAATCAGTGGCTGCTTACAGATGAAGGCAAAATATTATATGATAGTGCAGTCATTATTCTCAAAGAATTAAACAGCGCTATGGTTAAAGTAAATGAACTCAGGGAAGGATATATGGGCTGTTTACGTATTGCCACAGAATGTTATACCAGTTATCACTGGCTGCCTTCTTTCTTATCAAAGATGAATATTTTATATCCTGATCTGGAAGTAAAGATTATCATAGAAGCCACGCATAAACCTCTGGAAAAGTTATTGAGTAATGAACTTGATGTAGCCATTACCTCCGATCCGGCAACAGATAAAAGTATCCGCTATATCGAACTTTTTAAAGACGAGGTCATAGCCATAGTCCAGAAAGACAATATCCTTGCCCGTAAAAAGTATCTGAATGCCCCTGATTTTTCTGATCAGACTTTAATCATTCATTCTTATCCAATGGAAACGGTTACAGTGTATCAGCATTTCTTAAAAGGCCATCAAACACAACCTAAACAGGTAATTGCAATTCCTCTTACTGAAGTTGCGCTTGAAATGGTCAAAACCGGAATGGGAATCATGACTTTACCATTATGGTCATTAAAACCATTTGTTAATTCACCTGAGCTGCTGCAGATTAAAATTGGTCAGAAAGGCCTTATCAGAACACATTATGCAGCTATCAGACACGAGGATTCCAGTAAAAAGTATATCCTTGATTTTATTGAAAACCTAAAAGAAGAACTCAGCAACCGATGAACAACTTTATAATCCGTACAATTAAAGAGAATGAACTGGATGACCTGATCCGGTTAATAGAAGAACATACTGCCTATGAAAAAGCTGCATATGATAGCACAGGTAAAAAAGAAAGATTACATGTCCAGTTATTTCAGTCCAAAAGTCAGCTGAAATGCTGGGTAGTGGAAATTGACGGTAAGCTCAAAGGGTTTTGCACTTATACGATAGATTATTCGACCTGGGATGCCGCTAATTTTCTTTATATGGATTGTTTGTATTTATGTGAAGACACCCGTGGAATGGGCATAGGCTCTGAAATCATTAGAAAACTCAAAGAAATAGCCCAGGAAAATGACTGTGTCAATTTACAATGGCAAACCCCTGTATTTAATCAGCCTGCAATAGATTTCTATAAAAAAAATGGAGCTGCAAGCAAGGACAAAGTAAGGTTCACACTTACTATCAAAGCTTAAAAGCCGAAAAGTATCCCTCTTTAAGATTCTTCTGTAAAAAAACCTATAGTGCTCTTATTATTTGCCTGTTATTTTAAATAAGCAGAGATAAAAGGAGTATAAGAGGATTGATAATTTCATTTTTGTATTTTCGTTATTAACAATAATAAGAATTAATAGCATATTTACGCCCCCAAACATTCGTAAATCTGTTATTATACTGTTAATTATTATTATAAAATGTAAAAAAAACCATATTAGATGATTGAAGCAACTCTTAAAGACAAGTCTCTCGTGATTGATATTTTATCAAATTCTTTTGACAGCAATAAAAGTGTCAATTATATTATTAAACAAGATAGCCAGCGTGTTAACAGAATTAAAGCACTTATGTCATATTCATTTGATAGTTGCTTTATGTTTGGTAAAGTCTATCTTTCGGACAATAGAAAAGCTTGTGCGCTGATACTTTTTCCTGATCAGAAGAAATTTTCCTTAAGAGCAATATGGCTGGATCTTTCACTTGTTTTTAAAGCAATAGGCATCAATAGAGCAGGCAAAGCTATGAGCCGTGAAAGTCAGATCAAAAGCAATTACCCTAAACAATCATTTTATTACTTATGGTTTTTAGGGGTCCTTGATTCAGAACAGCATAAAGGAACCGGAACCAGCTTATTAGAAGAACTTATTCTGGATAGCCAGAAACAAAACAGGGAAATTTACCTGGAAACCTCAACCACTAAAAATATACCGTGGTATAGCAAGTTTAATTTTAAAATCTACAAAGAAATTGATTTTGGTTATAAATTATATATGCTTAAACGGGATATAACACATTTACCTTATGAAAGTCTTCCATACAGATATGGAACTAATCACACTGATCTTCCTGATTAGTGAAACGATTATGTTTCTTTACCAGTTACTCTTTTACCTTCAAAAACCCAATGACAAAAAATTAAAATACTACCTTATATTTCTTTTCCTGTTTGTTATTTATAACCTGTTCGGCGGACTATATCCAGACCCAAATCAGAATGTTCCTATTGTACTCCAGAACATTTTAGCCTATGGGAGCGGATTCGGCCTGGCTTGTTATTTCCCTTACTATTTTTATAAAGCCTATGATTTAAAATCATTGAAATTCCATGCGCATTATGGAGTTGTCCTGTTTTTAATTGCGCCCTTTCTGCTTTTTTTAGTTGTAGAATACAGTATTTACAAAAATATTGATGTAGCCCTTGGCCATGCACTGGTTCTCCCTTTCATTTATGCGATTATAGCTATGATCGCAATATTCAGGGCAATCAGATTCAAATACAAAGATGATGATACCAATAAAACAGAAATGCTTTTGACTTTTGTTTCTATTCTCCCCTGGATATCTATGCCTTTATTGAGCTATTTAAAAGTTGAGCAAACCAGCGAAGTCCTGATTATGAATGGTGGTTTTCTGATTACCTCTATCCTTTTCTTCTGGCAACAGGTGAAAGAATCCAGAGAAAACAATAAACATCTGAGCCATTTACTATCACCAGAAAATCAGGCGCAGCAAAAAGCACCAGAAATAATATTTATTCAGAATTGTGAATATTATAAGCTTACTAAACGGGAAATAGACGTTGCGATTTTAATTAGTAAAGGCCTGAAATACAAAGACATTGCAGACAAGTTATTTATTTCCGAAAGAACAGTTACCAAACATGTTCAGAACATATTTTTAAAAGCCTCAGTGACTAATAGATATGAGTTATCAAAAGCACTGGAAGCAGATAAAAAAAATCCTTAAGTATTGTTAGCCTGATAATTTTTCGATGTTCATGCTTCTTTGATCATTTTTCAATGTTCCTGTTTCTTTGATCATTTTTCAATGATCATTTTCCAGTGATCATTTTCCAGTGATCATTTTACGGTGCTCCTTCCCCCATTTGATCATTTCCATAATGATTGGCCCGAAAGATTTACAATAATCGGTTGATTCATAAAGTACCTGCACAGCAGCATCTTTATCGGCAGTCCTTTTAATCAGATGATTCATTTCCATATCTTTCAGTTCCCTGGATAACATCCGTGTAGTTATCCCTGGTATACTCCGTTCAATTTCCCTGAAACGGTTATTCCCATTACAAATTGAATTGATAATAGGAAGTTTCCATTTACCACCCAATACGTAAATCGTGTCTTGAAGTGCCCTTACTTCTTCCTGCTGATTTCTTTCCATGCTGACCGGATATTTATTTTGGTATACTCTGTTATACTGGTTACAAAGTTATACCATTTTGGATTTAATTTTGTTCAGAATTAAAAAAAACAGAAATGAAACAGACAATTTTTATAACAGGAACGAGTTCGGGTTTAGGAAAAGCGAGTGCGAAATATTTTGCCGATCAGGGTTGGAATGTTGCTGCAACCATGCGTACACCGGAAAAAGAAACTGAATTAAATAATTACCCTAATATTAAGGTTTTCAAACTTGACGTTACCAATCTTGAACAGGTAAAATCGGCTACAGAACAAGCAATAGCCACTTTTGGCAAAATTGATGTGGTATTAAACAATGCCGGGATGGGTACTTATGGGGCATTAGAATTCGCAAAAGAGGAAGATATCGATTGGCAGTTTGCTGTCAATACAAGAGGACCTATCAATATTATCCGCGCATTTTTACCACATTTCCGCAGCAATAATGGAGGGATGTTTATCAATGTCAGCTCATTTATGGGATTGACTACTGCTGTACCGCTGGGTTCATTATATAACATGTCCAAATTTGCTTTGGAAGGCTTGATAGAGGGACTGTATTACGAACTCAAACCGCTTCATATCGAATTGCGGTTAATTGAGCAGGGCGGTTCTACTGACAATAATTTTAAAGAAAACATGACCTGGAATGTTAACCCCGAGATTACCGATTATGATGAGCTGACGGAAAAAATTAAACAATTAATGAATAATCATGATCCTGCGCTGAGAGATGATACTATGGATATTGTGAAGGTAATTGCCGGGCTTGCCAATAGAGAAAGTAACCAGTTCAGAACAGTCATTGGAAATGTGGGGAATGAATTAATAGCATTAAGAAATTCAGTGCCCATAGAAGAGTACCTGGAAAAAATTGCGGCAAACTACAATTAACACCTATTTATCTATAGTCATTGGTGATGAATACCTATTCAATTCTTAATGATCACTTGTTCCGTTTTCATAAACGGTAAAAGCTGCTATACCATAACCCCGCAAAAACCCTTTAATCCAAAGGATTTTTGCGGGGTTAATTATTTTACCTCCTCAGCAGATAAAAATATTATTCATATAGATACCATCTTAATTTTGTTTTTATATATTTGCGGATATGATTTTGTAACACCGAACATCAAATAGCCCTCTTTCTGACGGCATATATATCTTTCCCTGGTTTTCTACGGGGAGATGTTCTTCTGTATAGCTTATAAAAAGATTTCATCCGTTATTCAAATTGAATAGCAAACCATGCAATCCTGTTATTTTTTTATAGCTTTCTTTTACACATCATTCTTTGCTTTCACAGCATCACAATAAGACATATCACCGCATCACGATAAGACATATCACTGTTATCAGGGCTTAAAATATTTAGAATAAGAAATTGAATATATAAAAGCAACAAGAACTTGAAAATCTTAGCAGAAGCCTTAAACAGTCCTCCTGCCGGGAAAAGCAAATACAACAATGGTAAGCACAGAAAGACTAGTTATCAAACCTTTAAATCTTAGTCAACTTAAAAAATATACTTTAGCAAACGGATCTTTAGAAGAAGAACTGAACATTAATTATATCACAAGAGCTGTCTCTCCCGGGCTTAAAGCCGCTCTTGAATATACGATCATCCCAAATATGGCAGATATGAACCATGATTATCTTTTTTATACGTTATGGGCAATCATATCAAAAGATACAAATCATCTTATTGGTGATCTTTGTTTTATTGGGGAACCTAATGAGGAAGGGGCAATAGAAATTGGGTACGGTATTTATGAAATGTTCAGGAACAAAGGATATATGAGAGAGGCTATAAGTGGTATGATCTGCTGGGCAGGGAAACAGGAGAAGGTAAAATCCATTATTGCACATACAATGAAAAGTAATCATGAATCCTATGCGCTCCTGATCAAAAACAATTTCCGAAAAATTGATGAAATGGAATTCCTCTACAAATGGCAGGTTAATCTGAGCTCTCCCCCTTAAGGACAGCGCTCAAATCCGTATTACTTTTTACCCTTAACCCAGTCTTTTATCTTTTTAAACAGATCTTTTTTTAATGGTTTAGGTTTTCCATCATGCGTGATCCCATTCTCAAAATTATAAATCAGTTTTTCTGTATAAGCGGCTAAATGCGGCGCAGATTTAAGCTCTTCCAAAAACGGCGCTGCATTGTGGTTCAGCGTTGCATTCATAGAAATGCTCTGATATTCACTTCTGACAATGTCAGGGGCATTTTTATTGATTGCCGGATTTCCGTTTTCAGCAAAATAATCTAAGTGAAAAATCTCCGGATTCAATTCTTTCAGCCTTTTAGTACCTTTTCTCTCATTTCTCCAGGGATGCTCATTAGGCTTTAATTGTTGTTTAAAAAAAGCTTTATTCCATAAGGATACCTGGTGGGACATCAGGAAATTGCTTTCTTTATTATCCAGAACAGACACATTAAATCCTTTGATAAAAAGTGGTGTACTGTTGGTTTTAAAAACTTCGGATGAGTTGAGTTTAACCAGGTTCCACTGATTGGCTAAAGTCTGCTTAAAAAGCTCAGTAAACACTTCTTTATCAACAGGTTTATTCAACCACATGTCTTCCTGAAAATAAAGGATATAATCTTCCTCTATCTGATCAAAAAGAGTAGAAAGACGATTGCTCCACTCCCCTTTTCCTGATTTTATATTTTTAAAGTTTGCCAGACCGGCTGAAACTTCTTCGGTAGCGAAATAATAATTTACAGGAATATCAAAATCCCAGTTCTTTGAAAAAAAATATTCAAAACCCTTAAAAAGCAATTCGTATCTATCACAAGCATGTACAATTAATGCTATATTATTCTTTTTCATCTTCAAAATTAAACATATTCCTGTTACCGGAGATATAGTTTCTTAATAACCTCCATATCCAGCATGCTTTTTCGGGGTAAAACAATTGACCAGGCATGATTAGCTGAAATCCATGATAATGCTTTGTATTGCGGGAAATTTACAAAATTGCAAATCACAATACCGTCCTTTTGTTCTGCACTTTCAATTTCATATAAATGAAAAGGCGTCATCAGCCCGGTTTTTAATACTTTGGACAAAGCTTCTTTCATAGTCCATAATAAGGTCAGGCTTTGAGTTGCATCACTATGGACTAAATGCAGCTTTTCCAGCTCACCAGGAGTCAAAACCTCTTTAATGGTTTCACTTTGCTGATTATCTACAGTTTCTGCGTCTACCCCCATAGGGTGGCCTTCCGGAAAAACTATAGCTACCCCCATTTCATGGGTATGCGCAATGCTGACTTGTATATTCCCGCCGCCGGCCAGATATAATACAGGCTGTTGAAATATTCCTGAGCTTATTTTTGCATCAGTGAGCTTTATATTATTCATCAAAGCACCCAGAGCTTTTTTAGCGGCATACCTTCCCAATAAATAACTCTGCTGCACTTTAGGCATTTTTAGTTTATCAAAGGAAACCAGTTCATCGGCATGCAGAAAGGAATGACGCATTTCTATCAATACAGCAAGGGGCTCGTTTACTACCGCAATAGCGGCAGGAAACAGCCCCCCGGCTCTTTGTAACTCAAATTTCTCAACAGCAATATGATCTGGCATATAAATATCAATTGGTATATCTCCTCAGAAAAAAACATATCCTGACGATGCCAGTCAATATATAAACAAGAACCCTGAATTCAAAAAATAATAAAGATCTTATTGAAATTCAATAACGAAATCTGCTAATGGCGTACGTACTTTTTTTAGTTTAACCAACCAGTCTTCATCTTCCTTTCTGTATCCCAGAGGCAATAGCGTTACGCTGCGCAACCCGTATTCTTTAAGGTTCAGCATTTCATCAAGCTGTGCCGGATCAAAACCTTCCATTGGTGTTGCATCCACTCCTAATAAAGCGGCTTCCGTTAAGGCTACACCTAAGCTGATATAAGATTGTTTGGCAGCATGAGTAAATTGCTCTTCTTCTGTCATCGAAGGAAAGTGTCCCAGTGCCATATTTAAATAGTCCTGGTTAGCATCTGCCGGTAATTCACGCTCCAGATTGGTCTGTGCAAATACATGACGGACCCTTTCTTCGCTATAAACATTCCATGCTGCAAATATCAGCAGGTGTGAGCAATCAGTTATCTGAGATTGATTATAACCTATCGCCCTTATTTTCTCTTTTAATTCCGGATTGGTTACCACGATAATTTTTACAGGCTGTAATCCCATTGATGAAGGCGCAAGCTGTGCTGCTGCAATAATCTGATCTACTTTCTCCTGCTGAACTTTTTTGGTAACGTCCATTTTCTTTGTGGCATATCGCCAGTTTAATGCTGCTATTGAGCTCATATTTTCTCTTTAATCTGATTGAATAATTTATTTTGAAATCACTTCTCCGGCAAAAGCATAATCTGTATAACCTTTTTCATCGGTACTGCCACTTGCATATAAAGTGGTCTTATCAGGCTCATTTAATGGCAGATTATTCAGTATTCTGGAAGGGAGATCAGGATTAGCAATAAATGCCCTTCCAAAAGCAGGCAAATCAAGATATCCGCTTTCTATATCAGCCAGGGCAGTTTCGGCAGTATAATTATTTACACCTATCAGCGTTCCCTTAAAATTTGCTCTGATCCCGTCTTTTACAGACGCCGTTAAAGGTGGGGTACCCATACTGCTGTGATCTGCAACATGTAAATAAACAATTCCTATCTTGTTCAGCTCTGCGGCCAGGTAAATGAATGTTTCTTCCATTTCAGGATAGATAACCATTCCGTTAAATACTCCATATGGCGATATACGTGTACCAACTTTCTCTTTACCAATAGCATTGGCAACCGATTGAGTTACTTCAAGGTAAAAACGTGCCCTGTTTTCGATGCTGCCACCATATTCATCTGTTCTATGGTTAGAAGCAGGATTTAAAAATTCATCTATTAAATAACCATTTGCCCCATGTAATTCTATACCATCAAAACCAGCCTTTACAGCATTCAATGCAGCTTGTGTAAACTCCTGTATTGTAGCTTCTATATCTGCTTTAGTCATTTCTCTTGGTAAAGAAGATTTCTGCATACTTTTAGTCGTATCAGTCCATACCTCAGAACCTGTGGAAACAAGTGCTGACGGAGCCAAAATCTCACCTCCTTCGGGCAGATTATCCACATGAGATGCCCAGCCGGTATGCATCAGCTGCGCAAATATTTTAGCATCATTTTCATGTACAACATCCGTTATCTTTTTCCAGCCCTCAATCTGTGCATCTTTATAAATTCCAGGTACCCTGACATATCCTGTTGCATTTGCCGAAGGAGCCAAAGCTTCGCTAATAATTAAACCAGCGCCAGAACGCTGTCTGTAATATTCAACCATTAAATCGTTTGGCAAATTGTTGATAGCACGGCTCCTGGTCATAGGTGCCATTACAAATCTATTTTTTAGCACGAGTGAGCCCAGTGTATAAGGCTGATGTAATATTTCCTGATTTTTCATTTCTATTTTTTTTAAAAATTGACTGACAGGACAAAAGTATTTATATTCGCTAACCAATTGTTAGTACTATCCTAAAGGTTAGCGCTAACCTTTAGGATAGCAGACTGATAACCAGACATAAAGCAACAAACATGATAGAACAGAATGAAAAGCCTGCACCTACTTGCAGTGGCAAGCATACCAAAGAAGAATGTGCCAAAGGTCTGCAGGCTTTAGAGGACACATTTTATGTAATTGGTGGTAAATGGAAGCTCAAAATTATCAATGCATTGCGTATAGGCGGAAGCAGCCGTTTTAATCAATTGCAGCAAACTGTAACTGGCATATCTGCAAGGATCTTATCAAAAGAGCTTAAAGAATTAGAATTAAACGGGTTTATAAAGCGAAATGTATATACAGAAACTCCAGTGGTAGTGACTTATGAAATCACACCTTACAGCAATACATTAGGGCCAGTTTTAAGCACATTAATTGAATGGGGAACTACCCATAGAAATAAAATCAAAAATGATTATAAAGAATTGACTACTTCAAAAGATTGATTACCGGCTGTTTTCATGGCCTGATAAACAATGGGATCGAGACCATAGATGTCTTTCGCAAACTGCACTCCCCCCTTATCATTTAGCCAGGCTGTATAATAGAACAACCGGATTGGGACCTGCTGAGGTAAACCGATAAATTTTGCACGCGGATAACCGCTTGCCATTCCGTTTTTGATCTGGTTATACCGGTTATCTTTCCCAAATAAAGCTGAAGCCAGATCAAGAGGTTTTTCTACACGGACACAGCCGTGGCTTATGGCACGCATTTTCTGTTTAAAAACAGTCCGTACGGGGGTATCATGCAGATATACACTGCTTGCATTTTTAAAAAGGAATTTAATCTTACCCAATGAATTTTTTGATCCCGGCTGCTGTTGAAAGGAGTATTCACCAATATTAGCAGATGCCCAGTCAATAGCTTCTGTATCTCTCACCAGCTTACCTTTTTTAAAAGTTTTGATGTTATTATTGGCCAGATAATACCGGTCATCGGCAGCATATTTTGAAATTTCATTCCTTGCAATACTTTGCGGGATATTCCATACCGGATTAATCTGTACCAGGCTAATCATACTGCCAAGCTGCGGGGTTTGTTTATCGCCAGGCTGCCCGACACAAACATTCATATGTAAGGTAGATTTCCCATTCTCCATCACGTCAAGACTAAAATCTGCAATGTTCACCAGCACAGATTTCTGCCCGGCAGGTTTGTTTTTCCACCTTAGCCTTTCCATATTTACGACAAGGATTAACCGGGTTTGTTCTCTGAGACTGTCTAAGGCTTCTTTACTCAAAACTGGCTTAACAGCTGTTTTGAGCGTTTTGCTATGCTTTTCCCGGTTCTTTTTGCTCTCCTTATTCATGGAAAGTTTAATTTTTGGGGGTTCCGGTTTTGGGATGGTATCCTGTTCAAGCCTGATCAGGGTTTTCTGCAAAGCACGGTAAGTTTTATCTTTGGGCTGGATACTATCCAGATAAAACTTCAGGTTCCGGATTTCAAAAATATGGGTTACAAAACTGCTATCGGGCAGCAAGGTAGGAATTGCGTAGTGGTTATAAATCTTTGATGGATTTATAATTCCATATTGCAGGGCGATGCTATACCTGATTAAAGAATTAATGAAAGATAATTCGAGCTTTGCCATACAGCGATGGATTTTTACAGTATCAGCCGATTTAAAATCCCTTAATTCATCTAACTGTTTTTTAAAATCGGCAATAGAGAATTGCTGATTATCCAAACCATGATCGCCTGCATGATTTAAATAGTCCATTAAAACCTGTATTTGATTATCAGGCAGGAATCTCGGTACTAATACTAAATGATACTCCCCTTTTTCATAGCGCTTACTGATCATTTCGGGATAAGGCAACCCGGCAGCTTCGCTTTTTAAAAGATCTTTAAATTCTGCACGGAGTTTTTCTTCCAGTTGCGCGGCTTTTAAAGCTTTTTTCAGCGAATCAGTGTTTTTAGTGGAATTGGTAGTATTAACATTTTCTTTAGTTGTAGTTGCAGGGCGTTTGACTGCACAGGAAGAAACCAGGAGCATGATGACAGTTATGCTTATGATATACTTACAGAAGAAATAACTCTCAAAATGTTTCATTTTATCACCCTGAAATACAATCATTTAAGAAAGAACAAACCGGTGTTGATTTTTGTTTGGGTATTCTTTGAGTGGCTTTTCAACACCATGTTTCTGCCCTATTCCTGCAAAAGATGGTACATTTGCTAAAATACATTAACTATAATGAGAAGATACTACTATATTTTAATAGCCGTTTTATGCGTCACTGCCTGCAAAGCCAATAACAGAAAAGAGGATAGAGACAGTTTGCGTAAACAGAATATAGTCCGGAATAAAGTACGTTTTATAAAATCCTATAAATATGAATATAAATCAGGGGCCTTAGATTCAAATACCCGGTCCCTGGCTAATTCTGAGGAATATGATCAACAGGGGAACTTAATTACCAGGCTGACCTATCTTGCTAAAGAGTATGAAGAATATCTCCCTATTGATTCAACGATCAATGTTTTTGATCAAAGTGGGAATTTATTAAAGTCAACGGAGATAAAATATGAGGTATTGGGCGATTCAAAGGATTCTATAAACCGCTATGTGAAGGTCTTTAAAAATGTATATGTCAATAATAAAATAACCGAATCTCATATTTACAGAGATGGGGTACTGCATAGTAAAACCAAACCCGAATATGCCACTGATGGTAAATTATCAGGGTATGTTTCTTATGATAAATATGGAAATTTTGATTTTAAATATTTAACAGTATACGTAAATGGTGAAATTACAGGCACAAAGACGCTGGATCAGAAAGACAGAATAATGAGCAGATCTGAAATCGTTAAAAAAGATAAACATCATACAGTTACTACCAGTTATAAAGCGAATGATGCGATTTTTAGTGTACGTGAGTTTGAAATGGATGATCAAGGGCAGGTTATAAAGGATAAATTTAAGGCCGGAAGCTTTGAGATCACCAATAAATTCACCTATAATGACGGGGGTTTAGTGGTCAGCTGTACGGGTTATGATGATCAGAATAGACCTGTTTTATACACGAAAATGGAAATCGTAAAGTTTTAGATAATAGGATATGGAGACTCAACCAGATTACTTGTCAATTTTAGGTTCATATAGTTTCTGACACCGGGTACAGAAAAAAGTTCTCCGGTTAGTTTTCCCTAAATGTTGTTTTTCTACCGGATGTCCTAACGGACAAACTTTTTTTGTATTGATCAGCCAATGCTGTTTCAGCACAAAGGCTTTCTTCCATTCCAGAAAGTCAAAGCTGTATTGCCTGGCTTCTTTGATCAATGCTTTCAGCTTAGCAGGAGGTAAAGAATCTACTGTGCTTAAAGGATGAACCCTGATCCGATATAAAACTTCATTTTTAATGATATTGCCAACGCCAGAGAATATATTCTGATCAAGCAATACATCACAAACCAGGCTCTGCCCCTTTTCTTTCAGCTTTTTCATGGCAGCTTTTGCATCCCATTTATCGGACATTACATCTGCTTTCCAATCATAAACCAAGTCTAAATCGCCTTCGATAAATTTTAAGGAGCAGGTATAAAAATTGAGCTCATCGTTTTTGAAGATCAATCCCAGCCTGACCTCGCTTTCTTTACTTTCATTAATCCGGTATGATCCAAACATCAAAAAGTGAATGCGTAAGGTGAAATCATGAAAACAAATCAGAAAATGTTTGCCCCAGCTTTTAAATGCAACAACCTGCTGGTTAAGCATCCTGTCTTTATCAATGCCCGTATTACCGATCACATTTGTAGTAAAATCACCTTCTAAATGAAGTTCTTCTACCAGTTCTCTTAAGATGACTATTGACGGGCCTTCGGGCATAACATTTTCTGATTTGAATATTTCTATTTTGCCAAACGGTGATGGTAAGTTTCAATCTCTCTGAGTGCTTCTAAAATTCCGGTTCTTTGTTTTTGTAACAACTGGATATGATCTGCATGAGAAGCATAGTCTTCCAGGCAATCATCATATTTTTCTATTGCAGCTTTTTCACCAGTTTCAATGGCACCAAGAATGGCTGCATCTTCTTTACTGCTTAATGCTTGTTTAATATCGATCCATGTACGGTGTAATGCACCCAAAATCCCGCCATCTTCATTTTCAGAATCACCACCATGCTGAGCAATATGGTCTTTAAGTTCTATCGCATAGCCAGCACGCTGAGCTGAATATTTTAAGAATAAGCCTTTCAGTTCAATACTGTCAGTAGTTTCGGCAGCCGATTCATAGCCTTCTTTTCCATCGTTTAAGATGTTAACCAACCCTTTCAGGTCACTAATAATTTCTTTATTGCTTTCCATAAGTTCTAATTTTCGATTAAGAACCAAGAAGTGCAGAAATAGTTTTGCCTGTTTTTAAAATGATAGGATTATTGATAGATTAAATCCGCTGAGGTAACAGTTGATTTATCTGCTTTACGGTATGGGTGTAATGTTTTTTTGAAGGATGGAAATAGACTTCTTTGAGAGATTCAGAGGCTAACACAGGATTAAGATCCCCATCTTTTAAATCCCAGAAATTCAGTTCTTTAAGCGCTTTCATACCAGGTACAAAAGATAAGGAGTCCAGCTCAGAAATAAAAAGATCGCTTATAGTTTCATTTCCTCCAAGAAAAGAGAAATCAGTTAGTGCTTTACATTTTTCTATATGAAGTGATTGCAGGGATTTTAATTGATTGATTTCAGTGATATCCGTTAGTTTAGGAGAGTAACTTATATTCAAAGATTCCAGCTCAGCTGCAGATGTGATACCTGTCAGGCTGGTAAATGAACCAATAATGCGCAAATCTTTTAATCTGTTAAGACCATTTAAGATACTACAGTCAGTTAGTGAAAGCGAAACAATGAGCAGATCTTTCAGGTATTTTAGCGAACCCAGGTTTAACATCCCATCGTTATAGGTAATATATAAAGTCTCCAGATGCGGCAATAATGTGAAATCTAATTTGAATTTTCTGTCACTGAAGGACAATTCCTTCAAATTCTTCATGGAGTAGAGTGCAGAGAAATTCAGATCTCTTATTTTGAAGTTGTCATCTATAATTAATGAGGTAATAAAATCCTGACCTGTAAAAGGAGACAAGTCAAGGTCATAAGTTTCACCATCGTTGTTATTTAATGCAGATATTCTGATAGCGGTATAATTTTTCTTTTCAGCATAAGAAATTCCCTTGTCAAGACATTGTGGATCAACCTCTAATGCTTCAATCTCTTCATTATAGCTATGTACTTTCATATATTTCTATACTAATTGTTTCAGCTATCTAATATGCATATAATTTTATCTTAAGTTATAGGAATGGGATTAAAAAATAGTTAATTAATTAGATCTGTATACTGCTCTATAAAGGAATTTTGTATTAGCAAAAAACAGAATACTTTGTAAAAATAAATTAATTGAAAAATAATTTCACGTAAAAAAAATAACACATTACGTAATAAAATATATTAATATTTTTAATTATCTCAAATTAGATAATTAAAAATACAATTAAAAAAATGAAAAACAATTTTATTGCAAAAAGCTGCAGACCTCTTTTATTAGCAGGATTAATATTATCTATAACTGGTTGTGCTAAAAACACAGTTAAATCAGAATTAAAAAATGAGAGTAAGATTTCGAATTCAGTGCTAAATAGTTCTGAATATCAATTTTCAATTGCTCCCGAATTTAAGCTGGACGGCAAAGTGTTTTTATACCAGGATCAGTATACCTATATAGATTTTGATTTTAACATCCCTAAGGGAGTTGATGAGGATCCTAATACTATAACTGAAATTCGTATTTTTGCCACGGCTGCCGTTCATCCTCAAACTTTTTCACCAATAGAGAGATCTAATAAAGATTGGCCAGTAGGAGAAACCAGCTGGAAAGGAACCGCATCATTTCAATTCAGCGATGTTAGCGCATTTCTAGATGGTGTTAAAATTTATTTTGCTGTAATGAAAAAAGTCGGAACAAAGTTCACAACAGTTTATAGTTCAGACACTTTCGAACTGGTGTTAGTCACTAAAAATACATTTGCTAATCCATTTCCCGTAAATGACCAAAGATATGTTAAAAACCCAATGAGGTTTATTGGAGAAAATATAGTCGCAAGAAATGGGATTTATCAGTTACGTTATCAGGGAGATGGAAACCTTGTATTGTATAAAAATGGTACAGAAGCCTTATGGGCATCAGGAACAGCAAATGGGCCTGGCAAAGTAGAATTTACAACCTCAAGTGGTATGATTTTTATAAATAGCCCAATAGCAAGTAACAATCATTGGATTAACAGAAAAGGATTACAAGGAGGCAATCCTTTTCCTGATAGTTATTGGGCCCTTCAAGATGATGGAAATTTAGTATGTTACCCAAGTTATAGAACAGCGCCTGATGGAACTATTACTCCATATGGAACTGCTTTATGTGCTACTGCAACAGCTGGACGTAAGAGCCCGCATTTTGGAGAGATGAGATAATAACATAGAATAGAGCGGAGTCTTATTAAATTAAGGCTCCGTTTTTTATTTCAAATTTTCTTCATGTACGATATCTGATGTCCTGGAACAAGAATATAAGTATTGATCTTAAAAATTACAAAGTTACTCAACTATTTGAAGAAGACAGAAAAATTAGTTCTGGCGGATTCGGATGGTGCAGGATGTTATTTTTGGTAAGTTAGCTTAAATAACTGGCAGATATTAAATCATTGTGACAAATTATTTAATTTAAATTAAGTATATTACAAATTAATCACAATGTTATGTATACAGGCTCTCAGGTTTTAATACAAATCCAGTTATGTAAAGTGTTTTCTTAACGTATTCAGTTATGAAAACACTGAATCAAAAGCTCATGGAGTTAAAGAGCTCTAATCCCATTGCTATACAGCTATTTGAAGACATATGTCACCCGGTTTTTTTTAAGAAAAATGAAATCATCAATACTTTGTCCTATCACATTAATAAACTATATTATATAGAAACAGGAGTTGTTCAGGGAATTTTCATTCACGATGTTGAAGAAATGACAGCATATCTTTCAACTAATGGCTTTATCATTCCTTATTTTCTTTTCTCCAGGCAAAGCCCTCCTGTTCAATATATCAGGTTCTTAGAGGAAACCAAAGGCTGGTCAATAAACTTAGTTCAGCACCTTGATTTAAATTCTCATTTGCTATTAATGCTACTTGAAATTTATGAGGAAAGTATAAATGCTGGTTATGAAAGAGAAAAGATCATTAGAATAAAAAACGCTGATGATAGATATATCTCTTTTTTAAAAAACTATAAACACCTGAGCAATAAAGTCAGTATCAAAATTCTCGCTTCTTTTTTGAATATGCATCCCAAGCACCTTTCTGTGGTCAGGAAAAGGAATTAAAACACTACTTGATTGTAGGTTTTAATTAACTTCCATTTTTCATCTATCATCTTAAAAATTAACAAATTCCCGCTACCACATCTAGAACCACAATTGTATTCCGAATACATAATTGCATATTTAAAATCATCACTAAAGATTAGATGTGAAAGAGTGAAAAACCCATCTCCAAGTACTTTATTATAATTTGATAACATTACGGGATAGGATAATTTATGAATATCGTTTCTTGTAATAATTCTTGATGCCGGAGCTATAGCTTCAGACCATAAAGTAGTATCTTTTTGAGATTTTGCTAATAGACTATCCAGATTAAGGTTTGTTTGTCCAATATGTTTAAAGGCATCTTCAAAATCGCTTTTTGACTTATAAATATATGGGATTTCAGATAGAATAATTGAATCCTTTTTGAGTTCATGTTTTATATAGTAATCTAATATCTTTTTTGTCTCTATTGATTCTCTTTCACTTATTTCCGGCTTCTTATTACCTACATTAATTGGTCTATTACAAGATATAATGAAGAATACAAATGCAACAAGTAATAAATGGTATCTAGTCTTTGTCATATAGTGATTAATTATTTTAGCGGATGTAAAGTTATATCTCCCGTATTATTATTAAATTTTGTCTCAAGAATGATTGTATGCCCCCAATTTTCACCTAAAACTAAGGATGGTTTGTTTTCTGTAGCCAGGATTTAGCTTCTTCAATTGTTACCGCTGAAGTAGTCGGAACATTGATTAGTAACGGCTGATCTTTTTCACACGAAGCAAAAACAAAATAAAGCAACTCGTTATCAATAAACTTTTACTCTTCTTATCTAGTAATTTTTTAATCATAAATAATTAATTTGCGGCAAGTCTACCACATAAAATTGAATTCAGGCTAATAATTACGTCAACAAAACTAACACCCAGGTGAACAATGTTCATATGGTGTAAAACGGTAACATTTCTTCCCTCCGATAGTAATAATTCTTACCATTTAAGTTGAGGAATCATCCGACTTTAGTATAGCCAAATACAAGTCAGATATGAAAACGTTCAAAGTTAGTAGCCTATCCTTAATAGCATCTTCATTGCTTATTATGCTATTCGGGTATACAGCTGTTTCTAAGATTTTAGACTATAATAAGTTTGTATTTCAGATGAAGCTGGTGAATGTACCAATGATTCCTTATTTAGCTTCTTCTCTTGGAATTGTACTACCGATTGTGGAATTAGTTATTGTCTGGATGTTATGTAAGAACAACCTTAGGGTAAAAGGATGCTATGCATCTTTCCTATTGCTCTTCATATTTGAAATCTACATTACCATTATGCTTTTATCTGGTGAGAAATTACCCTGTACATGTGGGGGGATCATTTCACAAATGGGCTGGAAAACACATCTGGTTTTTAATGCCGTATTTATGATCATTTCAACTCTGCCAATTATTTACAAACCCAAACCTGGAATATTCAATTCAGCTGTAAGAATAGATTATAACTAACAGAATTTTTCACCTTAAATTTTAAAATCATGTTCATACTAAAAAACACCATGTTAGCCATTGCTTTAGTGGCAGGCATAAGCGGAGCATTCGCTACAAAAATTGCAAGTAGTCCAAAGGCATATGAGCCAAGGTATGATTGGAGTGGCTCAGGACCACTTCATTCTGGAACACTGGACAATAAAACGGTTAAGGAAGCACAAGATTACTATGGTTGTAGTGGTAAAGTGAATCAATGTGCAACTGGTACTCGTTCATCTGGTACGGGAGCGCCTAAAGCTATTCTCTTTATGACAGATTAATTATCTTATCAAAACTATCAGTTATGACTGATAAAAACCTCAGCAGTAATCACTGCTGAGGTTGATAAAAATGATTATATTTTATTAGGATGACTTAGATCCTTTAGCACTAAAATTTCATATAAATGCTTCTTTTCAACTTTTTTGATTCCGAACCCGTTTAGTTTAGCCCAAACTTCCTCTAATGTTAATTTACCTTTTTCACTCTTAATTTCGAAGCTAAGCAAACCATTATAACCTGTTTTATTTACATAAGGTGTATCGTCAGTGAACCTTTCCATCAAACAATCTAATATATCATCTATTGATGTACTTTTGACAATCAGGCTATCATAAAATTTATCGATGAATGGTTTTTCCCCTTTTGCCACAGGCAGTTTTGATAGTTTTGATTTGTCCAGAGAAACTACATTGGTCATCATCTTCTTCTTCCTGGTGGAAGCCTTTATATTAAAAAACTTCTCCAGATCAGGAAGCATATATTCAGAAGATTTGCTGGCTGGAATATTTTTAGGCAATATTAATTCATAACAATAAAGATTATCATAATCCCATTTCCGTTCCCTTGTTACGAGATCATCACCATTAGTGTATTTTGATCTTTCAAATAAAGGTCTATTAAAGTATGTTTGAATAAATCTAATAGAATCAGAAGAATCGAGCTCAATCAGTTTCCAGTTCATTCTGGAATTTTTCTGTTTAGTAAATGCCAACCAGAAAAATTGAATAATTGGCCTGTTCCATGCAAATAAACGCTTAAACTCCCCATTCTCATCCGGGCCGAAATTCACTCCGCTGGTTATTTCTTCATTATAACCAGTGATATAACTACGAAACAAAATCATACTATCCGGGACATGGTAAGTCTTTGTGAAACTAAAGTCAAGCCGATCTTTTTTTATATGTAGTTTACTGGTATTACCCTTTAAAAACTCCTTTATATTCTTTTCATTAATCTCATCACCACCAGTGGAAGCTTTAATTATACCTGCCTTATCTATCCATATATTATGCGGTATTGCCCGGTGCTTAAACGCATTATGAAAAATAGTATCATTGGTAGTAATGATCATCGATTTGGATTTAGGTAACCCAGCCCTGGCAAAATGTGCTTTAACCCCTGAAATATCCTCATAAGTGACTGATAGAACAGACAAATCAGGATAAATCTGTGTTAAAGAATCAAGTCGCTTTTGTTCCTTTAGACAAGGAGAACACCAGGTTGCCCAAAAATTGATAATTAGCCCACCCTTTTGATATAAATCGGCGACAGTAGATTTTTCATTGCCCATAATGAAAGGCCCTTTGATTTTTAAATCCGGCAGCTTATCACCAATTTCCTGCCCGTTAACTGTCTGGATTAAACCTGTCCCAAAACCAGCTATAGCTAAAACGCTGATTGTTATTATTTTAAATAATTTATTACTCATCATTTTGTATTTTAAGAATTAAGATTTAGTATCCCGGATTCTGAATCAGATTACGGTTATTGGTTATTTCACTTTTTGGTATCGGGAATAACGAACTGACCCCGTTTTGCCAGCCAGATTTATAATTTCCCATCACAGTGTTGAGCAGATCATTACGTTTCAAATCAAAAAAACGATGACCATTTTCAGTAAAAAGCTCTACCCTTCTCTCTTTGATTATTGCCATTAAACAAGCATCTGTACTTAAAGAAGTGGGTAATGGGCCTAATGCAGCTCTTTGCCTGATTATATTAATATCCTCAACTGCACCGTGGATATTACCCGCCATTGCACGGGCTTCTGCCCGGATTAAAAACTGCTCTGCAACTCTTAGTACCGTTAAATATTCAGGACTACTCGTATTTGCTGTTTTGTTTTTATACTTAGCTCCATAGTAGTAGCTTTTGCCAGCTCCACCTGTAATTACGTTTTTTGTACCTATCCAACTGGTTCTACGCAAATCACCTGTCTCGAAAGCATTATATAGCTCTGGAGTTATGATATATTGTGGTATACCTGTAGCCGAAGGAGATGGAATATTACCACTGTTGCTTATAAAACCATTCTGGTTCCAGAGCTGTAAAATGGCTTCTTTACTATTTGCGTTGAAAACATTAGCAGGCGCTTGTAAAGGGGTAAACTGATTAGATTCAATTACCAGACCAGCCTCCTTCTCTGCTAAAATCCAATTCTTTTGATAAAGGTATATTCGGGCCAATAATGCAGATACAGCCAATTGATTAGCACGTACTTTACCAGATCCTATGTAAGAAGGTGAGAGACCGTTTTTCGCATCCAGCAGGTCATTGATCATTTGGCTATAGACCAGGCTCTGAGCAGCCCTTGGAGCCTTTGCTGTGACAGCAACATCAGTCTGCAATAACAAAGGAACATCACCATATAAGTTTACCAGATAGTAAAAAGCAAATGCTCTTAAGAATTTGGCTTCACTTCTTAGCTGAATAATCAGTGTCTTAGATAAAGCGTTATTATTTTGTAATTGCGTTATGACATCATTACACTGATAAATGATATTGTATAAAAGTGCCCAGGTATTTTCATTGGTTGTATTGGTAGCGTTCAGCCTGCCCGCGTAATATTCCTTATTGGCTATATCAGTACCGATATAACCTATATCATCTGTGTATAAGCTAACATATGTACTGTAATTAGGGTCAAATTGCTTTTCGAAATTTGTGTATATACTTGACAGTGCAGCAGATGCCGAAGTAGAATCGGCAAATACTTTATCAGTAGTCAATTGATTTTTTGGTGATTCGACCATAATCAATTTCTTACAGCCATAAACCAGAATTATTGGCAAGAAGAGCATTAATGCCATTTTTATATTTCTCATTATTATGTATTTAAAGGGTTAATTGCAGACCAATTACAAAAGATTTTATCGGTGGGATATTATTCT
The DNA here is from genome assembly GCF_014200605.1 of Pedobacter cryoconitis. GTDB lineage: Bacteria > Bacteroidota > Bacteroidia > Sphingobacteriales > Sphingobacteriaceae > Pedobacter > Pedobacter cryoconitis_B. Next base: position 529,906 of record NZ_JACHCE010000004.1, read on the forward strand.
GAACGTTATTAAAAGCACCGGATTCCGGATCAAGAATAGCTGCGTTCTTATCCCAATAGGTCCATAGGTTTTGCCCCTGAGCATAAATTCTTAATTGCTGCAGATTGATATGATCCAAAAGGGCTTTAGGGAAACTATAAGAGAGCCCTACGTTTTTGAGCCTCAGATAGGAAGTATTGAAATAATTAGCCTGGCTATATTGAAATTTAGAATCGTAGGTATTGGATGCACGAGGGATATCTGTGATGTTTCCCGCATTTTGCCAGCGATTCAGGATTACAGCATAATTATTAGCTGGCTGCCCTATACTGCTTAACCCACCCCGCCCCATTTGCTTTGCAAACTGGAAAAACAGATCCAGACTCCAGTTTCCATACTGGAAAGTATTCCCTAAACCACCATAAAAATCAGGTGTCTGCTTCCCTATGGTGAAATAGTCAAAGACATCAGCAGACCCCGGAGCAGTCCCATATACCGCTTTCCCGGTTGCCGGATCAACAGTTAGGTTCGTTCCGTAAACCCTAGAAATATCATAACCTAACTGCAAAATCTGTGCATAGCTTGAGGTTTCAAATCCTTCGAAACTCTTTAACAGCGTTTTTGGCATTGTAATATTAAAAGAGCTTGACCAGCTAAACTTTCTCCCTTCTATATTTTTTGTGTTCAGCTCTACCTCCCAACCCGTATTTCTAATTACAGCCGGTAAATTGGCCTGGTAGCTTGCAAAACCAGTCATCCGCGGAATCGCGTAATTAACCAACTGGTCATCACTGCTATTGCGGTAATGATTCACATTCAGCAAAATCCTGTTGTTGAGGAAGCCTAGTTCTACAGCAAATTCCAGCTTCCGGGTAGTTTCCCAATGAAAGTTTGCATTTGAAATTCGGGAAGGCATAAGACCATTTACGCCCTGATATGGGCTGATGGCATTGCCATAAGCAGACAGATACTGATAATCTGTAATCTGATCATTTCCTGTCAACCCATAACTGCTCCTTAACTTACCATAACTTAAAAAGCTAAGCCTGTTTTTAATCCATGGTTCATCGGCAAATAGCCATGCAGCACCTAAAGAACCGAAATTACCAAACTGATTGCCTTCTGCAAATCTTGAAGATCCATCTCTTCTGATGGTCGCATTTACTACATATCTATCCTTCCATACGTAATTAACCCGGCCAAATACAGAAACATATTTATACTGTGTGTAAGTATTTGTCCGCCCGGTAATAGTACCTGCCGAAGATATATTTTCCATCAAACCTTCGTTGCTAAATGCTGAGCCATTAAGCATTTGCCCTTCGGTCACTTTATTCTGATAAGTACCGCCCATTAACAGTGAAATGCTGCTGTTTTTGAAAGCTTTTAGATAATCAACCTGAGGTTCAAAAATTATGGAGCGGTTGCTGTTTGTTCCAAAAATTGAGTAGTTATCTGTGCCTGGGTAAAGAGAACTGGCAGGATAAAGCTGTATCTGGTTCAGGTTATTTTTATTGTAACCGGCGCTGATCCTGAATGCTAAACCGGACGAAACCGTATACCTCATTAAGACATTACTAATGGTATTGTCTGTCCTTGTCTTTGAACGTGCACTGATTTCGGAAGTGGGATTTGTACCTGCATACCAGTTAAATACTCCCGGAGACTCGTAGACAGGATAATTTGGCGGGAGTAATAAACCAGCAGCGAAACTCAGGCTTGGGTTATACAACTGGTTATCATCCAGATTAAGGGAATTGGCAAACTGGAAATAAAACTTTTTATCCTTTGAGGTATGCTGAAATGTCCCCCGCAAACCGCCACGTTTATAATTGCTGTTTCCTGGTAAAATAGTTCCCTCTGTACGGTAATTACCTCCAAAGTTGAAGTTAGTACTTTCATCACCACCCGATATGCTTAACTGCATATTGGTCATCTGCCCGGTATTGCCCAGAAAGTGTTTTGCCCAATCGGTAGATTCTGTTTGGCTCCATACCGTTAAATCTGGTGCATAATTTGGAGAATCAGGATCGTTGGAAGGGATCTGGCCGTCGTTAGCAAAAGCTTCTCTTCTGATCTGTAAATATTGCTCCAGGTTAAGTAACCGCGGATAATTAGCAACCTGATTAATTCCTTTTGATACGTTGAGTTCAACTTGTGTTTTACCTGCTTTACCCTTTTTAGTGGTAATTAAAACGACACCATTAGTTGCCCTGCTCCCATAGATTGCCGTTGCATCTGCATCTTTTAAAACCGTGATGTTTTCAATATCAGCAGGGTTTAAACTGTTTAAAGGACTGGTGACACCAGCAATATTTGATGCACCAATGCTTGCACTTAATCCGGCAGCGTTTGCATCCATAGGTACACCATCAATAATGTATAAAGGATTTGTGCCCGCAGCAATAGATCCTTTTCCCCTAATCTGGACATTGATATTACCTCCCGGCAAGCCATTTGTAGTTTGCACAAATACACCAGGCATCCTACCAGATAAAGCAGACAGGATATTTGCTACTGGTTGCTTTTCAATTTGTACAGCAGTAATGGCAGATATGCTTCCGGTATTCAGTCTTCTGGTAGTTTGACCGTAACCAATTACCTGAACTTCGTTTAAGGTAGATTCATTGGTTTCCAGAATGATTTTTAAGGGGTATTTGATGGAAGGATTAAATGGGATTTTGCGGGTATTGAAAGAGATGAAAGTTATGGTTAAGGTACCGGATTGGGTGGTTGTTTTAATGGTGAAATGCCCTTCCTTATCTGTTAAGGTGGAGGTATTCGTATTGGTTATTCTTATAGTTGCTCCGGGTAATGGTTTACCGTAGCTGTCGGTTATGGTTCCAGTAATGAGCTGTCCGCTTGTCTGTGCGAACAGGTTGTATTCGGGTAAGCTGAGCAAGGTTATTACCAGCAAAAGAAAGGTTCTGATCTGGTAAGGATTCCTGAATTTTAGCCAAAGCGCGGCCATGGCGATGATTGAGGTCGTTTTTTTCATGTGAATTGGTTTTGTGAATCCTGCATTGATTTTAAGCAGGTATCAAGTTGTCAGTGATAGTTTTATACGTGTTTCATACGGTTTTTGACCTATTGGTTTTATTGGTTAGTTTTATTGATGTACTGATATCTTGGTATCAAGATGAGGTGACGGTATTGGTGTTAGCTCTGATCAGAGGCTGGTATTGGGAATAGTTTTTACTGGTTAAACAAAGCAAGGTGGCACTACCAAAACCTCCGTTCATTAGGCCGCCCGCTTTGTAGATTTTAATTTTTTGGATGGTTCACTGGTTTTGGCGAATAACCATCCTTCACTCCTTTTACGTAGGATACTTCCATGAATTCAATAAGCTGCTCCTGGAAAAGCAACATGGACGAAATATCAGAAGGTTCCGCATATACATTAACCTGGCGTAACCATGCCCGAAGTAACAAGTGAAGCTTCTGCCTAACTTCTGTTAATGGATGAAGACTGAAAAAGGTGTTAAGACCTCTGTTCGGGTTAGTAATATATTCCTTGGGGAGCTTATGAGGCTGATAATTTAATGTTCTGATGTAATCTTTCATTTTACTGTTTTTTTAGTACGCTGGTCAAAGATTTAGAATTATTCATATCCACTTTCATGTGCATATTTCCAATGTTATCATTGCTTAAAAACTGGTCGATATTTTCTGCGGTGAGTTGTTTGGCAGTTGTCGTTGCTACGACTTTACCAGTTTGATCCAGCCATACATAATGCGGCAGATTGATATGTGGGAATAATTGGTGCAATGCTGAATCATCGGTAACTACTGGAATAGCTGATGGATGCGTTTTATAGAGTTCTTCCAGAAAAGGTAATACTGCTGCTCTTGGCTGACGGGTCACTTTAATAAACTGAACCTCTCCTCCATATTTCTTTTGCAGCTCTTCTGTTTTTGAAGAATTAGCGAGGCAAGATGTACACGAGGTTGCCCAAAAATCAAGAATAATCAGTTTAGCTTTAAAATCAGAAAGATTGGTTTTCGTAGTTTCATAATTGCAGACGTTTGTTAATGTTATATCAGGGATTCTACCTCCTATTTTGACAGGTTTAAATGTAGAGGTTACAGATTGAGCTTGGGATGGTACGCTGAAAAATAGGCAAAGCGTGGCCATGGCGATTATTGAGATCGTTTTTTTCATGTTGTTAAGTTGAAATGATGATACCGTAGAATTGTTTATGCGAGTATCATGGATAAATTGGTAAAAAGAGAATTATTGAGATGCCGTTTGCTGGAGGAAATGGCCTTGCATGGTTATACTAGTCTGGGAAATTGGAAAGTGATAGTAATAATCATCAAGAATCATTTCAATAGTTAGCCTCGTTCGATAATTTGTGAAATTTATCCAGTTAAGGAGAGTATAAAGGCTCTTTGTTGTCTGAAAATCATTTCCTTTTTTTGGGGTTATCTTCCGGACTTCAGCAATGTTATTAGTCATCTGTGCCTGGTACTGTTTTTTTACACAGTCTGATATTTTCAGCGAATCAAGCAAGCGAACTATTGTAAGAGCAAAATGTTCAATACCTTTTAATTCAGTTGCTTTTAAGCCTGAGAGATCACTGTTTCCAAGTATCCGCAGAATGGTTTCATGGAATACACATACCTGATTGTAAGTGTGTTTAGCATTGATAGAATCAATCGATTCTTGCTCTTTTTGAGAGATGGGTTTGTTTGGCTTTTTCATACTCATTTTTAATTGGTTAAAAATTTAAATGAGTCTCAAAAGGATGAAAAATCAGTAGGGAAAGACTTCACATCTTTTGCACGAGGTACTGCTAAGAACCCATAAGTCATAGACTTAATTGACCACAAAAGACTTAAGTGAAGCCCTTCCCTACTAATTTTTGTATACGCAAATATACTAAATTTTTGGAAAGGGCATTTTCACTGGTCTTCTCGTGGTCATTTAGCAGTTTTCGTACGAGAGACTATTTTAAATACATAATCTACATCAGGTTTAATATTGAGAATTTTTGATTTACATAGCTATAAATTATCTTAACACAAATGTAAGCACAAATAATTACATATGGTAATTTTTAATTTACACATGGTAAGTATTTGGACCTGCCTACTTATTTAGTCCCCATTTTAGTAAAAAATGAGCTTTTATGACAATGAAGGACCTGCCTAAAAGAGAAATAGAATTGAAATTATTGCAGATAAAATCTTTGATCGAAAGCGGAGGAGTAAAGAAAATGCGTGATTTGAAAGACTCTAGCTCTACGAAAATTGCTAGTTATGCAGGTATTAATCAAGGACGGTATTCTTCTAAACTTATTAATCCAGGCGAATTTACTGTATCAGAAATACATAGAATTTCTTATGTGCTTGGTGTTGATCCAAAAATCCTAATGGAAATAATTACTCATGAGATCTTGCATGAAGAAGCGGTTAAGGTAAATGCAAATATTGAAAAAGAAAAATTGAAGAAATAGACTTTTGAGATTAAGTTATTCCTACTATAATCTACCTAATATCTCACAACTCAATATACCTACATAAAAATCAATCATTTAAATTTTAGTCACCTCATTTACCTCCTCTGGAATTAAGCCTAGATTTCACTATCATCTAAAAACCTCTTAGCTGGCCTATTAATTTTAAAACGTTCTCAAATGCAACAAATAAATAATGAAAGAAAATTATGGGTATTAAAATCCATAGAGGATAAAGATCGATCTAATCTGGCAATAGGCAGTTATAAGGATAAGGTTGATGAGAGTTATAATTACGACAACTATGTGCCTAATCATAAACAGATTAAACCAAATGATTTAATTGTTATTATAGACAAGAAGAAAATAATTGGTTTTGCAAAAATAAGAAATATCAGTACCACATTGGATGTGAAGACAATGAGGTCGTGTCCAGAAAGTGGGTGTACTAAATCTACCATCAGTGCCAGAAAAAAACTAAAACCAGCTTACAAATGTAGTAATGGTCACTTGTTTGACATCCCAAAAGAGATAGATAAGGAGATTACCAAATATACAGCCGAATATAAAGGCAATTACATACCATATAACTCTGTAAATATAACGCCTTTAGATCTAATACCTTACTACTACAAACTGAATCGCCAATTATCTATGCAAAGCCTTAATCAAGCTGCATTAGATTTATTCCCAGAAATAACATCAATTTTATTTGGTAGGACAGATACTCTACTCCTCTCTCCTGAAGAAGGAAATGATGAGAATGAATATCCTGAAGATGGTGGATATAATAGCAATAACGAAGATGAAAGGCAATCTGTTTCTAGACAAATCAAAGCGAGAAGAGGACAAAAAAAATTCCGAGATTCTTTAATAGAGCGATATGGCAAAATTTGCATGGTAACTGGCTGTACAATTCTTGACATACTGGAAGCTGCGCATATAAAGCCTTATAAAGGAGTTAAAGATAATCATGCAGCCAATGGTCTGCTTTTAAGATCTGATATTCATACTCTTTTTGACTTGAACTTATTGGCAATTGAGCCAAAAACACTGATAATTTATGTTCATGATCGAGCATTACCTGAATATGAGTATATACAAGGGAAGAAATTGTTGGTGAAAAAAGATAAATCACCTAGTAATAAGGAATTAGGAGTAAGATGGACGAGCTTTAAATGGCAGTAAAATTTCTTAAAATTTAATTTGCATTAATTCATTATAACAGTTATGTCCGACACAAAAATAGATCTAAATCGACCGAATTTAGATAAGCTAATTGATAATTTTATAGATATCATCAAAGCTATGCTTGCCAGAACAGGTGATAGAAAATCAGTATATAGTAGAATCATTGCGTCTTTTGATACAAATGAAACAGACCAGATCTTAGCAGCTGTAAGAAAAATATCGCACGACACCAACGATACATTTAGACTACATTGGGACTTTTCAGATTTGTACAAGGCAGCAAATCTTAATGAACAAGAAAAACAGTTATTTAAAGAGAGGGTGAAATCTATTGTTAGTGTTCAAAGTGAGTTTATTCCTGAAAATGGTTTCAGAGATTGGGATAACCTAGAGAACCTCGAACAAGATAATATTTTTGAAAGCGTAAATGCTGCACAAACAGAGGTTCTTCGAATATATATCGATGGAGAATGGGACATGCATAATGTTCACAATTTTTTGTTCAGATTTAGTGTGATTTATAGTCGATTTCTAGAATTGTATATCATGGGAAAATATAAATTGACGTATGATAACGCGCAATATAATTCATTACTTGGCAATGCTTATAACCTTGGAGATTTCAGTAACTTACAGATCCTACAAATGCATTATGCCTCCCCAGGTCATTTCGATTTCTTAGGCATTGGAAATATTTTCCAACAATTGATAGATATTATAAATAAAGTCATTCACTGGAAACAAGAATACAAGCTAGCCAAGTTACAGCGAACCAAGCAACAATTTGATCTAATAAAGGAAATGAAGCTTGATCTAGATAAACTTGGGCTAGATATTCAAACTAGGAGAGAATTAGAGGCTAAATTAGATGGTACTGCTAAAGAAATCTTCAACTGGCTGGAATCTGAACAAATTACGGCTATTGATTTTAAGCCAAAAGAATTAACAGATCATGAGCTAAGTGAGCATTGACGTCGAAAATAATATATTAATTAAGGCAGAAAAGGTTATACGAATGAGGAGAATAGTATAATAATATTTATCCTATCGTTTGTTTTTTGAGATAATTAGAGCTTGTAAAAGCTAAACAATCTTCTAAATATGATCAACACAGTTTTTTCGCCAATCATTTTTATCGAAATGTTCGGGTATCCGCCTTTTATATTCAAGGAAGCTCAACAAGTGGTACATGCTGAAGAAAAAGGAAAGGAAAGAGTATTTTTCTGTATTTTTGAAAAGCCGCATGTAATTCTGGCGGCGTTTATTTCAAATCCGATGGTTGGAAAAAATCACGTTAAACAACACTTTATTCCCGTTTGTTATTTGCGAGGTTTTAGTGGTAATGACAAAACGCTTTATGTTTATGATAAGCAGATCAGTAAAGCTTATTGTAAAGCCATTGAAAAAATTGGTTACGCAGACAATCTTTACCGGATAGACAAGAAATACCACAACAAAGAGACTAATGATCCTATCGATGAGAATTATTACGAGACCGAGTATTTTGCGAAAAATATAGAGTCCGAATATAACCGAATACTGATAGATATAAAGCGACGTGTACAAGAATGGCTCACACATAAAAATCCTACCCCTGCTTTTTCATCTAACGTGGATAAGGATCATTTTGCTGCCTATGTTGGCATTCAATATCTGAGGCTTCCCTGGGTCCGTGAAATGCATTATAATTCTTATCAGAAGTCTAAGGATAAAACACTGGAAATTATCAAGGCCTTTCTCATAAATGAAAATCCTGAGCTTGAGCCGTCAAGGGACCTCAAGTTCAAACACGATGAACGTTATGGAGCTGTGCTTCACTCATTTATCTACACTGACGCTAAAATCGTGAAAACCATGCAAGACAGGCTTTTAAACAAATCTTGGGCAATACTGGCTTCAACCGAAAGTAATCTTTTTACCAGTGACAATCCATTGGTGGTTATCAACAGATTGGGCGTAGAAGCTGCATTGGGAGATTTGACGATGCGTGGGGCTCAGATCATTTTTCCTATTGCCGGAAACTTGGCGATTTCCATGTGGGATCAAGACTATTTTGATCATAAAAAGCATGTTCTGGATGGCTTTAACCTAATTACATCCAAAGAGATAAGAACCCATAACCTCTATCAATATTTGAACGCTCGACAGCACGTATATCAGGCAACGAATGCTTTTTCAATCATTAAAGATGTTTTATCTAGGAATGATGGGGTTCATATGTGGTATCCACAACCTGGCTTCGAAGTGTATTAGATCATTTTTGATTGAACGGCTTTAACTTCCATGTCACCCTTCAGTTTTAAAAGTATTATGATAAGTGTTCTTAAAAAATATAGATAGTCCATTTTTTGGAGTTCAGGAGTGCGGTTGTTTGAACCGTGTAGGTATTTGTTCCGAAGGTCCATTGCATTGCTGAATTCTTTTTTGTTTAAGTAGTAGTTTAAATAACTTGATTCAGATTCGCTGAATAGTCTGATGCTGGTATTTACGATCCATTCAGCAATGAGCTGGTCAATCAACTTCTTTTATGTTGTATTTAGTCAAAAATAGTTGTTTATCAAGAGTCATTAATAGCAATTTAAATATGATTAATAGTCAATAGTTTTTTAAAATCAGAAACTGATGTAGCAAATCAAAGGCCCTACTTCTTGACCCAAATTATTTTTTAATGAAATTTGTTTAACAACTTTCATTAACCTCAAAAATAGCTTAGAATAAAAGCATACCCTTCTTTGCATTTCCATCTTTACCTTTAGGAATTAAGGGAGCCTCTTTATCTAGATCATCATACTCAACTGCAATTACACCAATAACTCCATCTATGATATTTATACTCTGATAAAGGATGAAATAAGGTGATATTTCTTCGTAATTTCCCACTCTATCGGTTAAAAATTTGCTAAATTTCTTAGTAGGCAAAATAAGAAGTCCTCCAATTATCTCCTTTTGGAGAATTCCAACGCCAATTTTATTTAAAGCTCGATGGGATGAAGATATATTTCCCGTTTCCCATTCTACTGCAAAGATACCAAATGATGTTTCTTTGATTGCATCAATAGGCCCAGGATTCATTCCCAATGCTAGAGTCATTCTCGTTTCTGTCTTCCAGCCTTTATCTTTTAAATATTTTATAAAATTATTCTTAATTGGGACAACACCGTTACCTTTCTGCACTGGATTAATACAGAACTTATCTTTTTCATTCCAAGATACGCACTTTATCGCCTCATTAACCTCATTCATTACAATCAAGAATTCAGCTGAATGACTAAAAACACCTTCCTTAATTAAGAATAATTCAGTCGCTATTTTCATTAAGATTTTCTAATAGTGAAATAATTTCAGAAGGTTTTTTGTCTAGTACTTTTGCAAGTTTAAAGAGCGTAACAATTGTAGGAACCCTTAATCCTCTCTCCAGTAACGATATATAAGTTCTGTCAAGACCACTATTATGTCCTAAATTTTCTTGAGAGATTCCTCTTTCTTCCCTAAGCTTTTTTAGTACCTGTCCAAAAAAATTTTCTAACATAGAAGGGCAATTTGAAGATATTTAACTAACACCACAACGGACTATAGTCTGCAATAAAAATTATATATTTGCTCCACACAAAAACATACTTAAGATGAAGAGCTTATACGCAATACTTGACATTGATAGAAAAGACAAGAAAAAAATCGACGAACTAGCAAAACAAATCGACTCTTCAACAAAAGCCTTAAACTATTATAACGATAACCATCTAATTCCTTCAACTAAAGAATTAGATAAAATTGGCGAAATACATAATCTAAATCCCTATCAAATAATGATTGAAATGGGTATATATTCACAATCTCTCAAGGCTCTACTTAGTCAAAAAGGATATGAAATAAGTAAACTACTAGGTATCCAACAAAACATTAAAAAGAAAAATCATAAAATAACTTATGAAACAGAGCTAGGAAAACTGTATCAAGGCGACTGTATAAGTCTTATGAATACAATTGAAGATTCAACAGTTGATCTAGTATTTGCTGATCCTCCATTTAATTTAAATAAATTATATCCTTCGATGATGGATGATAATATTTCCAAGCAGGACTATATTAAATGGACTGAGAGTTGGATAGATGAATGCATTCGTATCTTAAAACCTGGAGGAAGTCTATATATTTGGAATCTACCTAAGTGGAATGTATACTTTTCAGAATATCTAAGTCATCGATTAACTTTTAGAAATTGGATATCCGTAGACATGAAGTTTTCGCTCCCAATTTCCGGAAAACTATACCCATCGCATTATTCATTACTATACTTTGTAAAAGGAGAAAAACCTAATTCTTTTAAACCTGATAGAATGGCTATGGAAACCTGTCCTCATTGCTACAAAGAACTAAAAGATTACGGAGGCTATAAAAGCAAAATGAACCCTAAAGGCATTAATATGGGTGATGTCTGGTATGATATTCCACCAGTAAGACATTCAAAGTATAAAAAAAGAGTCGATGCAAATGAGTTATCAATAAAATTAATGGACAGAATTATAGAAATGTCAACTGAAGAGGGTGATTTAGTCTTTGATCCTTTTGGTGGATCAGGAACGACCTATAGTATTGCTGAAATCAAAAAACGTAAATGGTTGGGAATAGAATTAGGACCGACAGATATTATAATCGATAGACTTGAGAACAAAATTGATGATCAAGTACATCTTGAAAAAGTCAGAGAGAAGTACAATAGTTTATTTCCTGAAAAAATTAAAAATGAAAGAATAAAAAAAGGATTGTGGACAGATGACTCCTTTTTATGCCATACCTAACAAAACGGCAATATCTAATAAACTGTGAGGATGTAAAACAAACTGTGTCAACTAGTTAATTGTTAAATTAGAAACACAGTTTATTTTACACCCTCCATTTTAAAAGCTCTGTATATAAGGGAGAATACTATGTTATTTTAAAAGTTTATTTTGCAGAAATGATTCTAATTTATCCTTCTGCGAACATAAAAAATGTTCGATAACAATTGGTCTAACCTCTTGTAATTCCAAAGGGACATGTTGTATGTCCACAAATAGTGATTCCGATATACCTGGTTTTACATACCCCTTTTGTTCTAAATATCTCATGCCAATTTGAGCACCAGCATGTAAAAAAACCTTATTAGGTTCTATATTTAAATAAGCACCAATTCTAACAGTTGTATCATATATTGCTAGTTGTCCAAATCCAATTTCTTTTGCACTAGAAACAATTGCAAAAATTTCGTCGAATGAATTAACCTCTTTAAGATAATCTGTTTTTTTTAGTAGATTATTTCTAACTTTTTTTAAAGCGTCTGGAGAAACGCCAATTTGATGTCCATCCTTTGTATAACGTTTCTGATGATTATGTTTAATGAAATGACTTATGCCATTGTTTGATACTTCGAAAGTTCCATCAACAGCATGAACAATTAATTCAGTAAAATCAGACAGTTTTTTATAAAAACCAAGATATTTATCAAAATAATCATCATGACTGTCAAAAACTAACCACTTTTGAATAACTATGTTTTCTGGCGTTGTGGGTTTATAATATTTATAACGTTCGCTCGTGTAAACAGCTATTATTTGTTTTAAATCCATAATTTATGTTTTCAAGAAATACTTAAGCCTTAATGCTTCATTATGAACTTCTCTAAAATATTTTTCAAGGGGCCTAAAGTACTCATTATGCGATTTTATAATCGCATCGATATCCCCCTCTGACAATAAACTAGTATAGAAAAGCCAACCTAAAATCAATGAAGTCGTTTGGACCTGTTCTTTACCAAGTATATCCATAGCTATCCTACGTGCCTTTTGATCATCAGTTAAAAAAGATATTGAAACTTTTTTAGCAAATGCAATTGATGAAAGCTCTCCAATACCAATTGTATTTCTATTCTTTAAAACGAAATCATCCTGTAAATCTTCAATAGTTAAATTATAACATGTAACATTTCCTTTGTCAATTTCACTTTTTAATTTTGTTTGTAATTCTGCATCCATTTTGTTATGAATCGTCCGCGGTTTGTATAAACATTCATATTCTACAAATCCAGTAATTGAAAAAGAAAATTTATTTTCTAACAATACTGAATAGACTACAAGTGATGACAAGATATTCCATAATGAGCAACTATCTATCATATTAACCTTATTACAATTAGTTATATCAATGTTCATAAGACAAATAAAAATTATATTGAGAAAGTAGACTTCGTAACCCACCTTCATCCTCAAGAAACATCTCTGCTAATCGCTGTGATGATATTAAGCCATCAGAATACGCCCTATAACACGCCTGCACATAAAATTGTGATAATCCTTTCTCTAATAACTTTGATTTGGATTCGTATCTTTTATCAGAAAGATTTTGTAATTCAGGATCAACTTTATCGATCATAGGTATTTTGATACTTTTCAACTCATAATAAGTTGACTCATCTATAAGTTTTTCCTGCATTAACGATATGATTAGCGGTTGAATGTTAATTTTTAATTGTTTAGCCAAATTAATGACTACGTGCTTGTTCCATTGAATACCAACCCTCTTAGACATGATTTCTTTTGGAATGAGAAAATTAGATGCAAAAGTATTAGCTCTAATTTCACGTAAATCATGCTTATCCCAATTATTAAAAGATATATTTATATCCTCTTTAAAGTCGAATATTGCGTGCCCAACCTCATGTGCCACAGTAAAATTTTGTCTGTAAATATCTTCATCGTAATTTACTAGAATGCATTTGCCCGCTCTAGGGTGATTTATAAACAGACCGGAAATAGATGAGTTTTGTAGTTTCCTTCTAAAAATATGTATGCCCAGCTTCCTGAAAAGTCCATAAATATCAATGATTAGATCGTCTGGCTTTAAATTAAGCATTCGCCTTAACTCCAAAGCCGCATGGATGCCATGCATTTTATAATAATCGCCCTTGGGGGTAAAATCAAATTTTAACTCACTAAATTTAGTTAATTCAAATACCTGTTGCTCACACTCACATAAATAAAGAAATTCTTGAATTATCCAGCGATCTTGTTTAGAAAATTCTGCTCCATGTTTTCTATATAAAATTTGTACTTTGTCGATTGCTGATTTAATATCATTTGTAATAAAAAACTGGTAATCTTGCTTGTAAAAGTCTGCAAATATGAGAACTTCGTCACCACTAGGCATTTCTAGGCCCTCTTCAAGTTTTTTTAACCTGGGTATTGATATCCCAATTTTAACAGAAACTTCCGTTTGACTAAGATGTAGATTATCTCTACATCTTAGCAGCTTTTTTCCAAATACTATTAAGTCGAATGACATTGTAAGTTCAAGTTACATTTTAATAAGATGTTATTCGAAATTAATAAATAAAGGAATGATATTTTTACGGAATTCCGTAAGTAAAGACAACTTTCAAAATATATTGTAACTTGACCTCTCCCCTCCTAAATCAGCTCGAAAAAAGGGAGGGTTACAGGATATTGTCATTGAAAAAACTGGTCCGGTAAAATGTATATATACACAGAACTTGCTTCATGTTAACGAATACGCAGTTGATCACTTTGTACCTTTTGCATTTGTATCTCATGATTTGATCTGGAATCTTATTCCCGCAGATAAGAGCTTCAACTGTAGCAAATCAGACAAGCTCCCTATTTTCGACAAATACTTTGATAATTATTTCGAGCTGCAAGAATTAGCGATGAAAAATGTTTTTAGTTATTCTCCTAAAAACAAATTACTTCAAGACTACCTAACAATTCTACCTGATCTGTCACTACTGAATAGCCTGAGCAAAGAAGATCTTAAAAACAGATTTAAGGATAATATTTATCCTTTGATTACTATCGCTGCAAATAATGGTTTTGAATATATTTATATATCTTAATTATTTTGTAAAAGGAAAAACTGTTGAGTTCACGCTTAAGCGTGGCTGCCTTGGTTTGTTATATTGCAGCAACTTTCCAAAAGTCGTATAATGATAACAAAATTCAACCCTGTAACTTGAGATCCAGCCACAGAAAAGTTAATGCATTATTTCACTCTCGTGAACATTTTAAATAAAAAAATTTAGTGCAATTAATAATTAAATGACCTATTGTAAACTTTTAGCACGCTTTACATAACCGTCTAAATAACCAGATACAGTATGAATCATAGTCTGGAAAATGTTTTCATCTGGTATTGTTTCTGTGTGTTTATTAACGATATTACGACTGAATGCACGAACAATATGCCCCAAATTATCCCTAAGACTATCATCTTCTTTGTCAAAATCAACGATTATTCCTGGATACTTGGCTGATTCTTTGACAAGGTTCTCGTATAGATTGCTAAAGGAAACATCAGTAAATATTCCAGCACTATCAGAAATAGCCCCAGCTACAGAAAAAAATTTTAATGATGCAGTAGCAGATGCAAAAGTGGACCCCAGAAGCGGCCCTGTAGACCCTAAAGTGAAGGATATGTCTAAATATTTTCGCCCAACATTTTTACGATCATCATAATAATTTTTGCGTTCTGCAAAGTGAGCTTTATTGTATGATCTGATATTATATATTAAATTGTTAAAATTACTGACGGCTTGCGGGAAAAGACCTTGCACACGTCCCAAATTCATCAAATTTTCATGTTTGGTATATCCGTTAGATACATTTAATTTACCAAGAAACTCAGTTATCTTCTTATCAGTCCTAATTATCTCACCTGCCCGCGTTCTACCTTGTTGTCCATCTGCGGTAACAGTATCTATGAAACGACATTGATGTACCTGGGTACTAATAGTTCGCCCCTCTTCTATAAACTTAATCCATATACCGTTGAACTGTAGAGAATTTGTATTAGCCCCATCTGCCGAAAGCATAATATTATGTGATTTAATATGCCAGGTTCTCATAGTTTAATACTTTTAGTCAGGATAAGTGTTAATAGTAAAATCAAAGTTCCTATCATGAAAACTGTATACAGAAGAACATCTTTATTTTTTTTTAACTTATTGGCACGATAAATCGCAACACCAAAGACTACAGGTATAAAAATTGCTGCTAACCAGACACCTAAAAGTTTATTATAAGCTGCGCTAATCACTATAGCAATAAACCATAAAATAAAAACAGGATCTAATATCTTATTAGACTTATATTTCACCTGTTTATTTTCAGACTGTAACATTCTTTTCCGTTTATATTAGTTAAATGTAATAAATTATTGCAATAATATAATTTAATGATGATTTTGCACGATTAAATTACACTATAGATGAGGCCAGCCCGTATATATATAAAGGCTTTGGTATCGCTGCATCTGGATTAGGAAGGAAAGGTTTTGTAACCCTCCCAGAAAATCGGACTGTATAAAAGGCGAAAATTCGTAACTTTAAAACAGGAAGATGAAAAAGTCAGTAATCAGTGAAAGCCAGA
>NZ_JACHCE010000005.1 GCF_014200605.1 Pedobacter cryoconitis
ATCAAAGTAATCAGGGCGTTGAATAATGATAAATTGAACTATAAAATCAGGAAGTAATTAGCTTATTAAAGAATCGTAACCATCTGCTTTGAACTAAGACAATATCAAATCCAAAACTTGAAATTTAATCCCTAATACAAAAGTTTATGACTTGATCCGTATTACCACTGAACCTCAATTTGTTTGAACATTATAAGCGGGTATTCTTTGAACCAAATTATTGCATTTTTATTTGTCTCGAACCGCACAACACAAATTCCTCTGTACTTTTATATACATGTTTTGGACAGACCTTTTTATGCCAGATTTATTGATCAGATACTCATTATCAAAAACTAAAAATGATGTTTGAATAATAAAATGAGTTCTTGATAAATTGCAGAAGATCATGGTCTAAGTCTATTTATTACCAGGTGTATTTTATAAGTTGTGTAGACTACATGTGTCGCAAATATCTGCTATGTCACAATCCAGGATCTCCATTTAAGCTGGACTACGCTGAAAATCTTTTATTACATTTGAACCTAAATGCTTGTATATTTAAAAAGAACAGTCAAATATGAGCGCTCTTGATTTGAAAATTACATTAAAAAAATCCGTCTTCCTTGGTTTATTTATTGTTCTAAAGATTGTTTTAAGTTATGCGCTCGTTAACGGTGCTTATGATTTCCACCGGGATGAATTTCTATATCTGGATCAAGCCAAGCATATGGCAGCTGGTTTCACTTCCGTTCCCCCATTAATCTCTGTATTTTCCTGGTTAATCAAATTGTTGGGTGGTGGATTTTACCTTGTGCGATTTTTTCCCGCGTTTATTGGTGCACTTACCATTGTTTATTGTTGGAAGATTGTAGGCGCAATAAAAGGGAATCTTTTGGCTCAATGCCTGGCTTGCACCGCTATGATCTGCTCGATTTATTTAAGGTTGAACACGCTTTATCAACCAAACTCGTTCGATGTTTTGGCATGGACAGCAGCTTTCTATTACCTGATCCGGTATTTTGATCATGAGCAAGAAAAATATTTGTACCTTTTTGCCACCGCTATTGCAATCGGATTTTTGAACAAATACAACATTTTGTTCCTGGTTATTGGATTGTTTCCTGCAATTTTGATCGGGAAAGAACGAAAAATCCTTGCATCTAAACATTTATATTTTGCAATTCTACTTGCACTGTTAATTGCGCTTCCCAATATCCTATGGCAAATTAACCGTGGCTTTCCAGTAATGCACCACATGAAGCTACTACAAAGAACACAGTTAGTAAACGTGGGTTTAATCCCCTTTTTATTCAGCCAGCTTTTGTTTTTCGCCAATTCTATTTTTTTCCTCCTCGCCGGTATTTGTACATTGATCTTTTATAAACCCTTTGCAAAATACCGTTGGATCATATTCACTTATTTATTTACGATGTTGGTGTTTATCTATTTGCATGGAAAGGACTATTACACTTTGGGGCTTTACCCTGTTCTGCTTTGTTTCGGTGCAGTCTATTTTGGGCAGGTCTTATCAAAATACGTTGCTGTATGGGGCTCTGTTTTGATTTTTATGCTAGTGTCGTTTATATACGTGCTACCGTTGCTCATGCCAGTATATTCTCCAATGCAGATCATTAAACATAGAAAGCGGTTTGAACGCTTTGGATTACTTCGATGGGAAGATGGCAAAAACCATGCATTGCCGCAAGATTATGCGGATATGCAGGGGTGGAAGGAAATTGCTCATTTGGCTGATATTGCATACAGCCGGGTTCAGAATAAAAGCACTCTTTTGGTACGCGCAGATAATTATGGTCAGGCAGGTGCGATAAATTACTATTCAAAGTTTCATGATATTCGGGCTGTTGCCTATAGTGATGATTATCTACATTGGTTCCGCATGGAAAAACCAATCCAGGCTATGATCATGCTCACCGGGGCAATGGATGAAGATCCACAGCGTAAAAGGGAAAGGCCATTCTTTAAAAAGATTACTAAAATTGGGGAAGTTAAAAGCCCGTATTCGCGAGAATCCGGAGCAAGTGTATTTTTACTGGAAGGCGCAAATATAAATGTGACCAGTATCATTGAATCAGAAATCATAGAAAAGCAGAAATGGCAATAACCGAAGTACCCTGTACAATTGGATTTAAAAAATTAGAAACTGCCAGCTTTATAAAACTTAGATCGCATTATAAACTGAAAACTATAGAAGCGCATTACCTTCAGCCTTATAAACTCCAGGAATTAGCTCATATTTCAGACTATTCTTTTCTACTCAATTAACGGTTGCAAATGTGTGTTATGAGAATGTTTCTCATTTCTCCCGCTTATATAAAAGTCATTTTGGATACAGTCCGGGCGAAACTAAAAAGCATCAGATGAGCTAAAAGTGATCATCAATTTTCACGTCACCGGGGTTCCTTTGTAGGGAACCTATTATATATTAACTTTGAAAAATGAACTCCAGTCGTGTTATATTTTTCATATTTAATAACGTTCACCTTTTGGATCTGGCTGGTGCAGTAACCGTTTTTTATGAGTCCGGATGCTGCGGAAAAAAATACAACATACATTATGTTTCTCCATATGACAATCCGGGAACCTCATCTGGTCTTGGATTTTCAAATGTTGAGCCACTCAGTTCGGTCACAGTTACTGTAGATGATATTGTCATTGTTGCCGGAATGGAAATTGAAAAATGGAACAGGGCGGATGATCACCTCTGGATACCCTGGTTACAGTCTGCTGCTGCAACTGGTGCCACGATAGCTTCAATTTGTACGGCAGCCTTTGCTCTTGCCGCTGCAGGACTCTTAAATGGGCACAATTGCACTACGCATTGGGCATGGACTACAGCTTTACAACAAAAATATCCCCTGCTTAAAGTGATAGAGAACAAACTATTTGTGCAAAGTGGCAGGATCTTTACCAGCGCGGGAATTGCTACGGGTATTGATCTGGCACTTTACCTTGTTGAAGAGCAGCACGGAGCGGCTTTTGCATGTCTTGTAGCAAAAGATATGGTCGTTTACATACGCAGAGATGGAACTGAAGCACAAAATAGCATTTATCTGCAAAACAGGCAGCATATTAACCATCATGTACATCAGATACAGGATTATATTACTAAGCATTTACATCATAAAATAACAATAGCAGAATTGGCTGAATTAGTCTTTATCAGTCCGCGTAATCTTACACGGTTGTTCAAATCTGCCACAGGAACCACTATTGGGCAATATATTCAATCGCTAAGACAGGAAAAAGCAAAGTATCTGCTTAAAACCAGGCAGAAGATAGCCTGGGTAGCGAAAGAATGCGGTTATAACACCACTGCTCAACTGAGAAAGTTAGTTAAAGAAGCAAAAGACTAACCTATTGTCTTAGATAGAATGGCCGGATTGTTACTATGGCTGTCCTGATTTATTAGAGGTATTCAATTAATTTTGGATTCAAATAAGACGTTTATGAAACAGCTATTACTCTTAATATTTTTTATTCCATGCTTTGCATTTGCGCAGGTCTATGCAAGCACTTATGTATGTCCGCCTTGCAATCATCCATGTGATTCCACTGTTTATCAGCAACCCGGTGTTTGTGCGCATTGCGGGATGACATTAACCGGGAAAAATGAACGCGTATCAAAGGATCAAAAAATAACAGTTTGCTTTTACTTATATGATGGGGTAGAGGTACTTGATTTTGCAGGGCCAATGGAAGTCTTTTCCTATGCAGGATTCAAAATTATCACTGTCGCAAAAACTAAAGCTCCTCTTTTGTCACAGGGAATTTTAAAGATCATTCCGGATTACAGTATTAAAGACGCACCGCAAACAGATATTTTTGCAGTATTTGGTGGTTCAGATGAAGTGGCAGCAGATGATCCTGAAGTTATTTCCTGGATAAAATCCCGGGATAGCGCTACTAAAAGCTATTTTTCTGTCTGTACAGGGGCATTTATTCTTGGGAAAGCCGGTCTGCTTGATCAGCTTACAGTTACCACTTTTCATAAAAGCATAACAAATCTTCAAAAGGCTGTACCGAAAGCTAAAGTGCTTCAAAATGTCCGTTATGTTGATAATGGCAGAGTAATCACCACAGCAGGGATATCGGCTGGTATAGACGGTGCTTTGCATTTAGTTTCAAAATTGAGAGGTAAAGAAGTGGCTGAGGCAGTTGCAAAACAAATGGAATATGATAAATATGTGCCTGAACAAGGTCTGAATCTATAACAGTGCCTGTATGTTATAAACCCTTGTTTAATAATTTCCTTACTCTTTTAACCATGAGATGGGTTAATGGCAATGCAATATAATCCGTCGGTTTTTTCCATGACGAGAACTTTGCAATAACGATATTATTAGTCCGGTCAACAAATAGATTTTGGCCATAAATGCCCATAGCAAACATGAGCCTGGGTTTATCATTCATCAGATACCAGCCACTGCGATAATTCATGTTTTTACTGATTGGGGCAAATGCTTTACCCCACTGGCCTTTCTCCCAGGCATTAGAATCACCATTGTTTGTAATATCCTCTATTACAGAAAGCGGTATGATTTGCTTTGAATGACGGACGCCACCGTCTGCAATAAGCTGACCAATAAGTGCAAAATCACGTGCAGTTGTACAAAGGCCTCCTGTGCACCTGGGGAACCCGTCTATATCCACAGTTAGGCAGGCATCTTTTTCAGCTCCCATTGGCTTCCAGAGTAAGTCACTCAATAATGAGTTAAAAGTTTTTCCGGTAGCACTTTCCATAGCCCAGCCTAAAAGATCGGTGTTTGCGGAGACATAACTGAAATATCCATGATTGGATTTCCCGGAATGCTTCAAACTGGTGTAGAATTCATGAAGGTTTCCGGGTTTATATCCTTCTGGCACCGGCTCCCAATTAGTTGATATATCATAGTGCTTTTGCTGATCTTCATCAAATTCAACTCCTGATTGCATGTCTAGCAATTGTCGCAGGGTTATATCCTGGTAAACAGTTCCACTGGTTTGTGGAATATATGAAGATACAGAAATACTCAGGTCAATATCTCCCTGATATTCCAGGATGCCCGCAATAAGCCCAACCACAGCTTTGGTAGCAGACATTAATATATGACGCGTATGTTCATTGTTCCCATTTTTATAAGATTCATATACAATTTTTCCCTCATGAAGAATAACAATAGCATCAGTTGCTGTTGCCTTTAAGAGTAATTTAAGTATAATTCCTTTAATAGATTTTGAAGCTTTTTTTAAGAAATTAATCTGATGTATATCGTTTTCAATAGCTATTGTTGGTATCAGCTGATGAACGTGATGAAAAGCCCACCGACTAAAAGGAGAGATCTTCCAGTTAGCGATGTTAGCAAGGTTTTCATCGTTTGCAGTTTGAAAATTCTTTGACATTTTACCTGTTTTAACAGGTCAAAACTACAGCTGTTTGATTGTGTTTTTTTTGACAAATGGCAAAAACTATTTGATATTTTTCCTTATCCGGCTCAAGGAAGATTGTTTAATACCCAGATAAGATGCCAGTGTTGATAGTGGAATCCGATTGGCCAGACCGGGATAGATTTTTAAAAATTCCAGGTAACGTGTTTTTCCATCCTGAATAAGCATGTTATTACTTATTCTTAATTTATTTGTCAGGGCGGTAGAAGTGACTTTAGACATAATTTCTTTCCAGCAAGCAATTGCTTCTTCAAGCTCAATCAAAGAATTTTTTGAAAAAACCAGTAATTTACAATCTGAAATTGCTTCAAAGCTAACTTCGGATGGTGTTGAATTCGTGAAACTGGAAACGTTTAATGCAAAATGATTCTCCGTAATAAATGCCCTTGTAATATCTTCTCCCTTGTCATTATACCAACAAACCCTCAAAATTCCTTCCAATACAAATCCTAGTTGTTTAGCTACTTTGCCAGCCTCTAAAAAACATTCCCCTTTTTTAATAACTTTCATTTGAGCTTTACTTTTGATCAACTCGATTTGCAGTTCATGGAGTACACTGTATTTTAATATGTAATTTATAAGTTCTTTCATATTAGGTTATTATGATAAGGGCGATAACCCGTTATTTGGGGAAAATGTCTAAACATACACTATCATTATATCAGTTCAGGCAAAATTATTATAATCATTTTTAAGATTCAATTCTAATTCACTATCAGTTCGTGCTTATATTGAAACTTAAGCAGTATATGAGCCGTAGGGATAAACTATTTGAGCCATATAGACAAGTTAAATATATTTTGAAGTTTGATATTTATATCATGAAAAACATCATAAAAATTCAGTTGGGTCAAAATGGTCCATTAGTTTCCAAACTTGGTTTAGGCTGTATGCGTATGTCCTCTGTCTGGGGTGGTTCTATACCTGATGAAAGAGAAAGTATCGCTACGATTCATGGAGCTCTGGATAGTGGTATTAATTTTTTGAACACCGGAGACTTTTACGGTGCTGGTCATAATGAAATGCTGATAGGGAAAGCCATTAAAGAAAGGCGTGACGATGCCTTCATCAGCGTGAAATTCGGCGCTATCTTTCATAACGGCAGGCCAGTAGGAATGGATCTGCGTCCCATCGCTATCAAAAATTTTATAAACTACTCTCTGACCCGTTTGGGTATTGAAACCATTGATCTCTATCAGCCATGCCGAATAGATAATAGTGTGCCGGTGGAAGAAATCATTGGAACGATTGCCGATCTGATTAAAGAAGGTAAAGTTCGTCACATTGGCGTATCGGAAATTACAGCTGACCAACTTCGTAAAGCTAACAGCATTCACCCTATAAGTGCGCTGGAGATCGGTTATTCGCTGGCCGACCGCCAAATAGAAAACGAACTGTTGCCAACAGCAAAAGAATTGGGTATTGCCATAGTGGCCTTCGCCAATACAGCCGAGGGCTTATTAACAGGGGAAATGAAAGCGCCGCTTGCAGAAAAAGATTACCGTAACCATTTCTCTCGTTTTCAAGGCGAAAACCTGATTAATAACCTGGAAAAAGTAGAAGTCTTAAAGCAACTGGCCAGCAATAAAGGTTGTACGCCAACGCAGGTAGCTATTGCCTGGGTAAAGGAGCAAGGAGCGCATATGATGTCATTAGTAAGCATGAGCCGCAGGTCTCGCTTGCCAGAAAACATTGCAGCAATGGATATTGTATTTACGACAGAAGAAATGAACACTTTAAATACTACATTTACAATAGGCGCTATAGCTGGCGGCACTTACTTACAACGCTAAATGACAAGTCCTGCAGAAATCCTTCCCGGCGTGATCTTCTATTCTTACCTCTGTGCCGAGCGGAAAGAGAAAGTATGTTTATGGAACCACCATACCTTAGTATTGCTGGTTTCAGGGCAATTTATATTAGAGACCTCTGTACAAAAGGTTTCGATGAACGGAGGTGAGATGCTGCTGATTGGCAAAAATCAGCTGGGTACGCTCACTAAAACACCACTACCAGGAGGAAATTATGAAACAATCGTCATATCTCTGCAGGAGGGCCTGTTACGTAAGATCGTATTAGAAGAAAAGCTCGAAGCAGACCGGAAATATATTGGTCCGCCAAATCTCTTAATTCCATCTAACGAATTCCTGCTGGGGTATTTTCAATCTATAATTCCTTACGCGCGAAGCTCAGGAGCGACCATGACAGATGCCATGGGCATTCTGAAAGTGAAAGAAGGAGTTAAATTGCTGTTGCTTGCTCTGCCGGGACTTCGTAATTTTTTATTCGACTTTTCAGATCCTTATAAGATCGATTTAGAAAGGTTCATGCTCAGTAACTTTCATTTCAACATCCCCGTCGAAAAATTTGCGCAGCTGACTGGTCGCAGTCTGGCAGCTTTCAAACGTGATTTCCAAAAAACTTTTGGCTCACCACCGCGTCAGTGGCTGCAGGATAAGCGGCTCAAAGAAGCAAAATACCTTATCGAAACCAAACACCAAAAACCTTCGGCCATTTACCTTGATCTGGGTTTTGAAAGCCTGTCACACTTTTCGCGTTCCTTCAGGAAAAAATTCGGTATGGCACCTACTGAACTTAATTAAGGTCTTTCAATCCGGTGTCTTTCTCTTATCTTTGCGAACAATTCAATATTCTCATACTGTGATTAATGTAAATAACATCTCCGTTTCATTTGGCGGAACCACGCTGTTTAGCGACGTAACCTTTTCGATAAACGAGAACGATAAGATTGCCCTTATGGGTAAAAATGGCGCGGGAAAATCGACCATTCTAAAGATCATTGCCGATGCGGCTAAACCTACTTCTGGTAATGTAACTGGTCCAAAGGACGCGGTAATAGCCTATTTGCCACAACATTTGCTTGCTGACGATAACGTTACCGTTTTTGAAGAAACGATGAAAGCTTTCGCAGAGGTAAACCAGATGCAAACAGAGCTTGATGAGCTGAATGAGCAGCTTACTATACGTACTGATTACGAAAGTGATGACTACATGAAGCTGATCGAACGTGTATCAGAACTGAGTGAGAAATTTTATTCGATCGAAGAGGTCAATTATGATGCAGAGGTAGAAAAGGTACTTAAAGGTTTGGGTTTCGAACGTAAAGACTTTACCCGCCAGACTTCTGAGTTTTCTGGTGGATGGCGTATGCGTATCGAGCTGGCTAAAATTCTGTTAAAGAAACCTGATCTGATCTTATTGGATGAGCCTACCAACCACATGGATATCGAAAGTATACAGTGGCTGGAAGATTTCCTGATCAACTCGGCAAAAGCCGTTATGGTGATTTCACACGACCGTGCCTTTGTAGATAACATTACTAACCGTACCATAGAGGTTACTATGGGCAGGATATACGATTACAAAGCCAAATACAGTCATTATCTTCAGTTGCGTGCCGACCGCCGCGTACACCAATTGAAAGCTTATGAAGAACAACAACGTTTTATTGCAGATAATCAGGAATTTATTGACCGTTTTAGGGGGACTTATTCCAAAACCCTGCAGGTACAATCGCGTGTAAAGATGCTTGAAAAGCTTGAAGTTATTGAGATCGATGAAGTAGATACTTCTGCATTGCGATTGAAATTTCCACCATCACCACGTTCTGGTCAATATCCGGTAATTGTAGAAGAGCTTACCAAGGCTTATGGAGATCACGTCGTATTCGAAAAGGCGTCTATGGTGATCGAAAGGGGCGAAAAGGTTGCTTTTGTCGGTAAAAATGGTGAAGGTAAGTCGACCATGATCAAAGCGATCATGAGTGAGATCGATTTTGAAGGAGATTTAAAAGTAGGCCACAATGCTAAAATTGGATACTTTGCTCAAAACCAGGCTTCATTGCTTGACGAGAACTTAACGGTATTTGAAACCATTGACCAGATTCCATTAACCAATGGCGCTATAAAAATAAAAGACCTTTTGGGGGCCTTTATGTTCAGTGGTGATGATACCACGAAAAAGGTTAAGGTACTTTCCGGAGGAGAGAAAACCCGTTTGGCCATGATCAAGTTGCTTCTGGAACCTGTAAATGTCTTGATACTGGATGAGCCAACCAATCACCTGGATATGAAGACCAAGGATATTATCAAAGATGCGCTTAAGGATTTTGATGGTACTTTGATCCTGGTATCCCATGACAGGGATTTCCTGGACGGGCTGGCAGAAAAAGTATTCGAGTTTGGTAATAAGCGTGTTCGTGAGCACTTTGAAGGTATCAAAGGATTCCTGGCCTACAAAAAAATGAGTAGTTTAAAGGAAATTGAACAAAGCTAAAAAACGCATAAAAAAACCGGGATTGAATATTCAGTCCCGGTTTTTTTATGCCCTTCGATCCATGATATTCTTCATTGTTTTTAAGAACTCACCCTGCTGGTCTGCAAAAGGATAGTGGGAACAATTGCGAATGATATGGAATTTATCCTTACCGGTGATTTTCTCCAGATCTAACAGTTGTTTGGGAGAGAAAATGCCGTCATCAGCTCCATAAATAGCAAAGAGTTTTACGCCTTTATCAGAAAGGCCTTTTAAAATAGGTTTGGTGTCGATATTCACAAGGGACTCATTTTTGTAAAATAAAGCCGGTGCCTGATCATTACGGATGTCAGACTTCGAAAATTCACTGGTTTCATATTCTTTGTTGACCCTTATTGATTCTTCTGTAGGCTCAGGCATTTTGAAATACCCAAAACGGGAGCCAATCCCGTAAGTTAGCTGACGATATTCTGCCCCGCGTTTATCTAAAGTTTTTATATAGTGTATCTTGCTAATAGCTGCCGTATCTTTTTGCGCTATTGCCTTCTTTTCACCGCTCTGAAGTATATAATTATAACTTTCCTGCTGTGCAAAAAGAGCCCCTGTCAGGATCAGGCGTTCGACTTTTTCCGGGTACCTATTTGTAAATAAAGTTGAAACAATCCCGCCAAAACTATGGCCTATCAGATTTACTTTTTTTAGTCCATATTGCGCAATCAGCTGATTGAGATCATTAAACGCTTCCTCAAAGTTGACCCTGGCTGCGGGATCTGCCGAACGGCCTTCACCTCTGCGGTCATATACGATTACAAAGAAGCCCATGTCTGCCAATCTTTTTGCGGTTGTGCCTTCGAACAAGGTTGAATTCCCTCTGGGGCCACCATGTATAAAAATCAATGGAGGGTTTTTGCTATCCCCGTAGGCTTTACTATATAGACTCTGGGCAAATAGCGAATGGCAGTAAGTACATGCAATAAACGTAACTAGTAAAAGTATCTTTTTAATCAGCATAAAATGTGGTGTGTAAATAAAATTAACCTTTCTATTCCGATTTAACGACAAAGGCTTTTAATTCTGCCATCCTGCCCTCCCGAAATCGCCAGACATCACAATATAAATAATCAGTCGTTTTACCATCTTTATCTTTCATGCTGATTTTCCCGATTGCGGTAACAAAGTCATCCTCAGCAATTAAAGTATCAACATTGAACTTTGGCGGTTCTATATACATTTTTGACATATATTGACGAACAGCTTCTTTCCCTTCCAGAGTTTCCTCACCAATAAATGTCCATACTGTATCATCAGTACAAAAAGAAAGGAACTTTTCATAATCTCCTGCAGTGATTGCTGCATTTGCTTTTCTTAAAATTTCTTTATTATTTTCAATCATGATATCGTTAATATAATTATTTAATACATAATAATTGTGTCAACAGTCTTATGCCTGTGTTTGTTATCTCTGATAGATTTATAATCACCTGCCAGAAATAGTGCCAGAAATTGGAAGGGTATTTTCTGATGCGGTGTAATTTGCGAATAGAACCCGGTTTTCTATTTACCTTTTACCGGGAGAACGAAAAAGAAAATTTTAAAAGCCTGGAAGCTACCGGACCGGAACACATTCCGGAACTGGTCAAAAGAGAAAGAATCGGGAGAATAAGTTATTGGCACTGAGCATTGTTTATACCCTATCCGGGATATTTGTGATAAATAGATATTGAAATAACGTAAAACTACGCAGTTCAAAAACCACGTAAATCTACGTGGTTTTCAGGAGTGGAATTGGGTTAATTTAGATTATAATCTAACCTGTTCTATCGCTGGTTATAAAACTATCTAAATATGAAAACAACGCTAAGTCTCGAAGAAAGATTAGATGATGTATGGAAACATTGTCAACGTGGGTTGGTTTATCCATCTCCGCATGCAACTTTTGCTACATTCTGGTTGAAAACCCCGGACGGAAAACCAATTCAAAAGTCGCTCCTGGCTAAATTAATGGCTCAATTTCGCCGGGAGATCAACACCAGGGCTACTTTACAAAGTCAGAATACCACTGTTGTGCTGGGGATCTCTTTCAAAAACTGGGCAGCCATTTGTGGGGAAGAAAATTTACCTAAAGGAATGAAGTTAAATTTCCCCTCCCAAGAGGATAAATATACATCTGATGTTTTTGGTGCTTCTAAAGGAGTTTTTGAAGATTCTAATGGAGATATCTGGTTCCATATTAAAAGTAAAAATGAAGCACCATGTGACGAGGTGCTGGAAATGGTTGTAGATGCACTGAAAGACTATACTGAAAGATATTTTGCGCAGAAGGCCGCTTCCAAATCTAACCGGGAAGATGGGCATAAAGGCAAAGTATTAGGCTGTCGTTTTTCTGAGAATTTAAACAATCCTTCCGACCCGGTTACCATTGCGAAACATACGCTTATTGGAGGAGAAGATATCGATCATTTGGGTGGTTCATTTGTGCTTGCACAACGTTTCCTGATCAATTGGAACCAAATCAATATGATGACCGAAGATCAGATTGAAGATCTGATCGGGCGGAAAACAGATGATACCATCATTCCTGATCGTGATTCACGCAGTCATATCAAATCGGCAAGGATACAGGATGAGAATGGAAACACTACACCTGTTTTGCGTTTGGGTTTACCATTTGGCCGGGCGAAACAGGTTGACTCTAAATTCAGGGTACCTAAATCGGTAACATTATCTGATGAAGAGGGGATTTATTTTGCTGGATTTTGTAAAGAAGCCAGTATTCTTGAAAGCATCATGAGCAACCAGATTGGAGCTGACCGCCGCTATATGAATGACCGCTTATTTAACCATCTGAAATCTGATCTGGGAGGTCTGTTTTATATTCCAAGCATAGAGGATCTTGAATTAGATAAAGAGCAGGATTATTCCAACGATTTCTCCGCTATGGAAGGTGGAGACTGGTCAATATTCCCTGGCGTGGACTGGTCAAGGCTGGATCGGCATTTTCAGGATTCTTCTGAAAACGGCCTGATGTATTATAACCATCAGAACTATTTATTTACCATGTCTACAGGTATAGGCAGACCCGGGAAGAGTTTCTTCAAAGTTCCTTCCAAACGTATCCTGAGTTTACTGGAAAACATCTTTTCACTATGGCAGGATAACTGGTATTTTAACCGCAAACAGGAAGAAATTAAACACGATATCCGTCATTATATAGATGCTTATCAGGGAAAAGATAAGCCTGCTGATATCATGAAAGAGTCTATCATGATCAGAAAAGGCTGGGCTATTCGCCTGAGTCTGCAACTGTTCAGTAATGCTGATTACGGTTTCAGAGGGCGTAAGATAAGAAAGAAGGATGGTTCTTTACATCCTTATTCTACGTTTCTGGAAAATGAAGGGGAATGTATATATGGTTCCGATACCTATCGGATTTCACCGGAAGAAATCATTGTAGGTGCGATGCCTAATTTGTCTTTGGGAGAAGGCCGTTATGTGATGAAATACCTTTCGTATGCAGAACGAATGGATGGGTTTTTAAATAACCTGAGTGAAGCATCTGGTGTAGGGCATGTCATCCCTCATTATGAGAAAGCATTACAGAAGGGTTTAAAAGAAATGAAAGCTGAAGTGCTGGATTACGAATCCAAAGCAACTACGATTGAGAAGAAAGAGCTTTACCGTTCTGCTTATCTGTCATTAGAGGGGATTTCTGAATATTGTATCAATTATGAAAAGCTGGCCAGGGAAAAGGCAGGGGAGATGGCCAAAGGACAAGCCTGGGAAAGAGCTAACCTGATTGCTATTGCAGACCGCATGAAAAAATTATCCACTGAAAAACCGGATACTTTCGTAGAAGCTGTTCAGTTCATTTTCACATTGCATACTTGTTTACATCTGAACGGAGAGCCAACGGCGATTGGAAGAATGGATCAGCTTTTACAGCCTTTCTATGAAAAAGACCATATTTCAGAAGATGAAGCACAGGAAATTATTGATGCTTTCTATATCAAGCTGGACGAGAAAGTCCAGCAGAACAGGATCTTCATGGAAGATCACCAGCCTTTTGGCAATCTTGCGATGGGGGGCAGCTCAGGTCCATATCCGCAGGGTGCTTCTTTAGGGCAATGGATTCAGCAAATTACTGTCGGAGGGACTGTTGCTAACGGTGCCGCTGATTTTAAGGATACAAAACCTGCTTATAATGATATAACCAGACTTTTTATCCATGCTTCAGGAAGGCTGCCTTTAAATGCACCTTGTCTTTCACTCCGGACACGTAAAGATATGCCGGAAAAAATTTTAGAAGCAGCTGCACATGCAGTCCTTTCTGGTGGCGCGCATCCGATATTGCTCAATGATGAGAAAATCATTCAGGGGCTTCATGAAAGTGGCGATCAGGTAGGTGGTAATTTAAGTCAGGAAACTAAAAAATGGAATTCTGCTGTGACCATCAAATCTGCACAGAACTATGCTTGTGATGGTTGTTATGAACCTCAGTTTCCGGGTGAAAACTGGTTTTCTTTAGGTGGTTTTTCTACTTTGCAGCCGCTTGAATGTGCTTTAAATCAAGGGAGGACTTACTCTTCTGCAGGACAATCTTATTTATTCGGCCAGACCGTTTCACTGAATTCAGAACCTGCTGATCAGATTAAAAGTTTTGATGAACTGGTTACCATCTATTTCCAGCATTTTGAAATCTTAAATAGAAAAGCCTTTAATGGTCAGTTGAGGGGTTATGGTGCGAATACTAAATTCTGTCCTTCACCACTATTAAACGTCCTGATGGACGATTGTCTGGCAAAAGGGCTCGACTTTTATAGCGGGGGTACAAAATACAGCATTTATGGACCTTGTTATATCTCTTTAAGCTCTGCTATCAATTCATTATATGCCATTAAAATTATGGTATTTGATGATAAAAATGCAGTAACTACATTACCTGAACTTTTAGAGTGCCTGTGCTGCGACTGGGGTTATAAAATGACTGAACCTTTTATCAGTAACCTGGCAGGTGAATCCCGTATTGCCGCCCGTTCAGACCGTTTTAAGCGGCTTAGAGAAATTGCACTTTCCTTACCCCGCTATGGCAGAGGTCATCAGGAAATTGATCATTTCGGAAACATGATCGTCGAAAGAATAGCCAGGCTTTCTGTAGAAACATTTACAAAGCCTTTACCACAAATGTATGATCTGTTAAAAGATATGGCTGGCCGCTATGGTTCTGAAGAGTTTCCTTTCGGATTACAGATTCAGCCTGGTGTAGGAACATTTGAGAACCATGTAGAAATGGGGGCATGGAATGGTGCCAGTGCCGACGGACGCAGGCTTGGGACTGCGGTGGCTTCTGATTTAAGTGCTGCGCCAAGTCCGATGGACTTACCTGTTGATCATCAGTATGCCGGATTTGAAAGTTCGCTTGAAGGATTTGACGGTAAAGGTGCAGAGCTGATGACAGATGGTGCGCCAACAGATTTTAATATAGATGAGAACTTCCCTGTAGAAAAAATTATCAGCATCATGAGGCAGTTTGCACAGGGTAAATCCTCTAACATTTTAACGATTACGGTAGCCAGCCCGGATACTTATACTAAAGCAGTAAATTCACCAGAACAATATAATTTGCTGCGGGTGAGGACTGGTGGCTGGTCTAATTTCTTTACTTCAGTTTTCCCGCTTACTCAAGAACAGCACCGCAGAAGACCAGTATCAACTCCGGTAACCATACAAGAAGAAAAAGATAACGCTGCCGCCGCTGTTGCTGCAGCTGCCGCAAAAGGGGGCTGTCCTTTTCACCATAAAATAGCAGAGAAATAAAAAAGAAAGGGGCCGTTAATGGCCCCTTTTCTTTTCTGTATTTTTCTAAATATGGATATCCCTATCAGAAATATAGGGTACATCAGGGTAACCCGAATGAAATTCAGGTCTTTGCATTTCTTGTGGTGCGGGGCTTAAAAAAACAGATTTTCTTCCGGTTATTTTAGCTGTACCATCACTATAAATTGTTAAAAAAGCCCATATCGGATCTTTATAGGGTGCTGTATACTTTACACTTGGATGAGCCTGCTCGGTAGCGCTATCATAATGGGCATGCGCATATGCAGGTCCCATATACTGATAAGAGATACTATTAACCTGTACATAATGCACACCATTAATTACATTATAATAATCCTGATGGTGATGGCCACTAAATACCATTTGTACTTTTTTATAGCCTGCTTTTACATTCGCCCGGTCAAATATTACCCTGATCAGGTTGCCCTGGTAAACACCACCACCAGTATCATTATCCAGCCCCTGGTGACAGAACACGATAACTGGTAAATTTGTGCCGGCAATATCCTGCTCCAGCCATTTTTTCTGATCGTCCGAAATGATACTTGGCGGCCCCTGGTATTTGGGGATCTGTTTTTCTTCATTGGCATTCAGCACAATAAAATGATAACCGCCAGTATCAAATGAATAATATTTGTCTCTGGCATTCCAGAAATTAACAACTTGATCATGGGTATAGCCGCCATCTGTATCATGGTTGCCGATTACATGATATTTAGGCCCTTTAAACTGGTTCCAGATATCCATAATGACTTGATTTGAAGGCTTAGGAACACACAGATCCCCCATTTGAATAATAAAATCGGGCTGATGTTCATTCATTGCTGTAATAAATGTTTGCAGCCTTTGCGGGCCATCGGGCATAATGTCCTGATGTAAGTCGGCACAAATGCCCAGCTTAAAGAGTACTTTCCTCTTTTTAGCCGGAGGGTTTTTAGCAATAGCCGGCAAACCAGTAATGCCGGTCAGGCCGATACCTCCAATAATTGTATTAACTAAAAAATTTCTTCTTTTCATTTCTTTGCCTCCACTTTTATCATTCTGTCTGATATGTATGGTACTGTAGGATAGCCATCATAATCAGCCAGTTCATCGGGTGTTCTGGTTTCTTTATAAACAGATTGTTTTCCTTTCACAGCTATAACACCATTATCATATACTGTAATCAGAGCCCAGAGCGGCTCTGCTGTCAGTTCAAATGCATAACCTTTTTTTAAATGAGCAAACTGGTAAGATATGCTGTTGATTTGCAGGTAATTGACATTGTTGTAATGATTCAGGTAATCTTCATGGTGATGGCCGCTCAAAACCAGTTGTACCTTTTGAAATCCTGCTTTTTTGTTGGCCCGGTCAAACAGGATACGGATTAAATTCCCTTCCTTTAAACCATCCAGATCATTATCTATACCCTGATGACAGAAGACAATCACAGGTAAATTTGTACGGTCTAAATCTTTTTTCAGCCAGTCGCGTTGTTCTTGTGCGATTGAATTCGGATAACCTTTAGCCGTGTTTCCCGGTAATCGTTCATTGCCGTTTAATACAATAAAATGATAATTATGGGCATCAAATGAGTAATATTTGCCTTTTGCATTCCAAAAATCAACTACCTGATCGTGCGTAAAGCCACCATCAATATCATGATTCCCAATAACATGATATTTTGGCCCCTTAAACTGGTTCCAGATATCCATGATCGGTTGATTGGCTGGTTTTGGTATGCAAAAATCGCCCATCTGGATAATGAAATCAGGCTTTAGCTCATTCATTTTTGTAATAAATGCCTGTAAACGCTCCGGACCATCTTTAATCAGATCATGATGAAGATCGGTACATACACCCATGCTAAAGAGTACCTTTCGCTGATGCAGCTCATGCTCCGGATTAATAGCGGCGCCGGATGCGAGCGTTCCTATGCCAGACATACTTATTCCTCCGATAATTGATGTCGTTAAAAAGCTTCTTCTTTTCATTTCAAAAGGTTAAATAATAGGATACGCGTTGCTATTTAATTTGCCAGGTAATACCGTTCTGATTATCTGCACCATTAAACTGACTCTGGATAGCTGCTTTTAAATTTACCGTATTTACTGTGTACTCACTGGTTGGATAGGCCCAGCGTGTAGGGATCAGGTTGTTATTGGCATTGGATGGACCAATATCAAATTTAGGAATATCAGTTCTGCGGGCATTATAATAAGCCTCCCGTCCTGAGTTCTCAAAGAAAGCAACATATTTTTGTTGTAATATCTGGGTAAGCCCTGCTGTATTATTACCAGAGTAAGCATTGGCTGTCAGGAAAGTATTAATTTTAGCAGGATCAGTAACCCCATAAAATTTACAGGATTCGGTAATGCCCTGGTTGTAATAACCCGCCGCATCACCTGGTACCCAGCCGCGATTAACAGCTTCTGCAATGCTCAGATTAACTTCAGCGGCACCTAAAAGAATATTAGGAATACCTGCCGGAGAAGCCTCCCAGTAACTGAAATTAATATTACTCAGTTTACCGGCTACAGCCTGTGCTTTCAGCGTAGTTTGCAGATCGCCGGTCTTGCCCCCTTTAAAAGAAGTAAATTTGGTTGCATATGCAGCATCGCCGCTCTTTTTGGCCGAATCTGTAGGTAGCGCTATGACCAAAAGACGCGGATCTTGTGTTTTTGTAGCGATATCGACATAGGTTGCGCCCAGTGTATTTCGCAGGTCCTGGTAAAGTACGATACCATCCGAAGGCCATAAAGGATAACGGTTAGAAACATCAGAAGAATTATAAACCAATTGGAAGTTATCAGCATTGGTTAAGATCAAAGGATATTTCGCCGGATTACTAACGATATCTGTAAACTGTTTTCTGATGTTTAAATCGGCATTGTCATCGGCTCTTTTACTCAGGCTGATCAATACGCGTAAACGGAAAGAATTGATCAGTTTTTGCCATTTGGATAAGTCGCCATTGTAATAAAAATCACCTTCTACTACGGCTTTCCCGGCTATCAGTGGTGTCAGGTCATTGTTGGCATCATCCAGTAATTTCAGGCACTGCATATAGACATCATGCTGGCTATCATATTTAGGCGCAAAATTATGGTCTGTAGGGCCTTGCAGGGCCTGACTCATAGGAATGTCACCAAACATGGTCGTCATGCTTACAAAAAAGTAAGCCCTGAAAAATTTAGCCAGTGCCAGATAAGGGGCAGCTGTAGCTCCAACCCTTTGTGCTTCTGTCTCTAATCTGACTACGTTGGCAAGCTGTGTATAATTGCCGTAATCACTGGTTGTCCAGCCATAAGCCTGATTTCCATAATAAGACTCATTGAGTACCATGTATTGGTTATTGCGATGATCTGCTGACCATGGGCTATAGGACATATTGAGCAGCAGTCCGGTGAAAACCAGTTTTGGCGCAGCATTTACGATAGCTGAAGGGTTCTGTTGTAACTCAGAGAATTTTTTACAGGAAAATAAGGACGTACTTAAAAGTACAATCAGTCCCATTATTTTTATCTTTTTCATATGGTGTTTATATTTAAAAGGTTGCATTCAGGTTTATTCCAAAGCTTTTAACTGAAGGGGTCTGCAGGGTAGAACTGGTTGTAAATTGATCCAGATCTATATTTTTTGTTCCTTTTCCCGTAAAATAAAGCAGGTTTCTGCCAACCATTGAAACACTGGCTGTTTTGATAAACTTTATTTTTTCAAGCAGACTTTTTGAGAAATTAAAACTTAATACCACTTCGCGCAGTTTTACAAAGGTGGCGTTCCTGGCTAATTCATAGCCTGACTGGTAGTAATTGGTTGCCCATGTCTGATACAGTACAGGGATATCATTTGGTGCAAATACCCGTGTATCTGAAATTACATTTCCATCCTGGTCAGTATTTAATGCACCGCTTACAATTTTTTGTCCTTTGGTCATGACGGTACCTTTCCATGCA
The DNA here is from genome assembly GCF_014200605.1 of Pedobacter cryoconitis. Lineage (GTDB taxonomy): Bacteria > Bacteroidota > Bacteroidia > Sphingobacteriales > Sphingobacteriaceae > Pedobacter > Pedobacter cryoconitis_B. The sequence goes on from NZ_JACHCE010000005.1 coordinate 19,473, forward strand.
GGGTTATTTCTGTTATTCCAATCGGCCAGACGTTCTGGAGAATCTGAATTTGGTTCTGTACCTGAACTCCATTGTTTGGCATCCAGGTAATTGCTTATTTTGCCGCCAAAACGTCCGTCAATCTGAAAACTCAGGCCAAATGATTTGTATTGGAATTTATTATTAATGCCCGCAACAAATTTATTATCTGAATAACCAATTTTGGTTTGGTAAGGATTATAAGCTGGCAAACCATTAGAGCCTACAATCATATTCCCCTGTGCATCTCTTTGAAAATCGGTTATATAATAACCATCGGCCCGGTCACCCAGTTTAATCATGCCATTTCTTGTTAATACACCGTCAATTTTATTTAAATACCGGTGGTTAGTTGCCCAGTTAACTGCTATGTTCCATGAAAAATTATTTGTTTTCACTGGTGTTCCATCAATAGTTAACTCTCCGCCTCTACGGATATAGGTATAAGCATTTTCCTGATAGGATGTAACCCCTGAAGTTGGGGAAACATTTACATTTACAATACCCGGGCCTTCAATATTTCTAAAATAGGCGGCATCAAAACCAATGCGGTTGTTCAGAAAACGTGCTTCTAAACCTACCTCTGATGTTTTTACGCGGGAAGCCTGTATGTCCGGATTGTAGAGTGTGCCGCTATAACTTACCCCGGTATTGTTATTCCAGCGGGTGCCGTAAGTACTGTAAGTAGGTGTCAGTTTATAGATGTCATACTGATTACTCTCGTCTACAAGGTCTGAAGCGATATTCGCGTAAGAGGCCCTTGCTTTCAGGTAAGATATGGCCTTTGGAAGATGAACATATTCTGAAATTACAGTACTTAATGATGCTGAAGGATAAAAATAAGAATCGTTTTTCGCTGGTAAAGTAGACGAACGATCTGTACGACCAGTAAAGTTTAAGTATATATAGCTTTTATAATTCAAATCCAGTAAGCCATAGACACTATTTACCTGGCGCTGGGCCGAAGCATTGGTAGGCACCGAAGGCAATACCGTATTGCTTAAACTATATACCCCGGGTACAATTAAGCCACCATTGGTACTGGCTGCTATAGAAGATACATTTACAGTTCTGATATTTCCGTAAATGGATGCTTTATAACCAAATGACTTAAATTTATCTGCATAACTTAAAGAGGCTGAAGTATTGTTTTCCCAGAACTTGCTGTAGTTCTCCTGGTATCCGCCAACCAGGTTAATCCCATAATTGGTAAAATTACCTGAAACAGGGAATTTCAATGATGTATTTAAATTGTATGTACTTACATCTGTGCGCAGGTTAAATTTCAGTTTGTCAGTCACATCATAATTCATCTGTACATGTCCGTATAAATCACTTTTATTGTAAGCGTGCAATTGCTCATAAGCGGTAAAATATGGGTTGGTATAGATCGTATATTCTCTGCTATATTGTTGCAGACCCACTTTTCCTGGCTGCCAGTAATTGCGCAGATCGCGAACGTCGAAATCGGCAGCACCCCAAACGGTCAGTTCATAGATTGGGCTGTTTGAACCATAACCCGGTGCGGGATAATTAGGAGATAATTGTCTGTTAAAATTAACTGCTGCTTCAAATTTCACTTTCTTACCGGCATTAATACTACCATTCAAAGAGAAATTTGTAATGTTTAAGCTGGTATTAGGAGTAATGCCTTTTTGATGGGTATTGGAAAGTGAAAATCTTAAATCACCTAAATCACTTTGTGTACCAATAGATACACTGTTGGCGCTCAATATACCGGTTTCTAAATAGTTCTTAAGGTTATCTTTCCCTCTGGCTAACCATGGTAGAGGTACCAGCGCACCAGTAACCGGGTCAACAGGACTGTTATATTGTGTAATTAGCTGTCCTTCAAATCTTGGTCCCCAGTTAAAAAAGTCATTGTCATTAATACCACCACCTTTACCGTCTTTAAATGCATATTTAAAACTATCACCTGCACCATAACTGGTTTGTATTTTAGGGATAGCATTATAGCCGGTTTGTACCTGAGTACTTGAATTTAACTCTACAGTTAGTTTCTGCTTGGTACCGGTTCCTTTTTTGGTCGTAATTAATATAGCACCTTTAGCCCCTCTGCTACCATATAAGGCAGCGGCATTGGCACCTTTTAATACCGAATAGCTTTCAACATCATCAGCACTCAGATTCCAGGAATCTGTATTAACGGGAGTACCATCGACCACAAATAGTACACCTGTTTGTCCACGCAACGTAATACCTGGATTCGCAAACATATCGGTGCTGGGTGTAATTACCAGACCTGCCACTTTACCGGTTAAAGAGAGTACCGGATTGGGCTCACGGGCTTTAACTAAATCATTTCCTTTCACCTCCTGAACGGCATAACCTACCGCCTTTTTCTCTTTTTTAATACCTAATGCAGTAACTACTACTTCACTAAGGGATTTATTGTCCTGCTCCAGCATTATTTTTAAAGGTTTGGTATCCTCTATTTTAAGCTGTTTAGTAAGGTAGCCGATTGATTTTATTTCCAGCAGATCGCCAGGTGAAGCTGTTAAATTAAAACCTCCCTTAAAATCAGTGGCTGTACTTTTTCCAGTCGTTTTGTTAGTTACGCTGGCTCCGGGCAGCAAGCCGGCCTGGTCAGCTACTGTACCTGTGATTTTTGTCTGGCCAAAGAGATGGCTTGAACAAAACACCAGAAATACAAGGAGTATTAGCTGGGGTTTAGTGAAAAATTTTTTCATGTTTTTAGTTTTGCTTTGTTTAGTAAAACTAAACTTTGTTCATGAAGGTATTACTAAACTTTTGTTAAGTATTTATAAACTATCCTTGTTTCGGAACGTGGCTAACCAGACCGTTATTAATGAAAAACGCCATAATCTCATTATAAGATTATGGCGTTCTGTTAAGGTTAAGTAATCATTATTTAAAAACGGAACTAACTGCTGGTGCAACCGGGTGATTAGCTTTAAATGTAAAACCAAGTAGTTGTGCCATCGTTTGCGCAAACTGGTCCTGATAAATTTGCGCTGGATTTTTCATTTCTCCTGTTGCTGGTGTATCTGGCCCTATTACAGCGAGCCATGTTTCGTTTGACCTGGCTGTGCTACTTCCATGGCCCGTCCATCCGCTGCCAACACCCCGTCCGTGGTCGGGACAAATAACAAGGGTTGTATTATCTTTATAAAACGGATCAGCCTGTAAGGTAAGCCAAAGACTGCTGATCATGGCATCCAGGTAATGTGCTGCATCCAGATAATAATCATATTGCCCGGCATGGCCAAGATCATCCGGATCAGCAAAGTCAATATAAGTAAACTTAGGATGATTAGCTGTTATATAGGTTTTGGCAATGGCATAAGTACCCATATCCCATCTTACGGAAGTGCCGAAATAATTAGGCAGATAATTTTGTAGCTCATTAGCTAGTTGTTGCGCCTCTGTGAGGTGTTTCCCTTCAACTTTTTCAAAGGGGTTGATCAGTGGCATATGATTTCTATTCCGGTTAACTACTTTAGCAACAGCATCCCAGCCAGCAATAGTTACGACTTTGTTTTCATAACCCTTTTGTTTGTTTATAAATTCCAGTACATTTTCATTTGGATTATCAGGATATGAGTTTGAATTCACAGCAGGATCATAATAACCACATATGGTTTCGCTGCGGCCAGGATATGAAAACCAATATTTATTTTTAACATTCACGTTATTTCCAAGGTCGCGGTTACCATGTAGCTGTCCTTGTTTAGCAATAACATTCCAGAAAAACGGCATTAATTTTTCGCGGCGTTCATTTAATGTGGGTGCCCAGTATTTACGCGCAATAGCTGCAGAATCCTGCTCATGGTATTTCTTGATTTTTAGCAAGGAAGAGTCTGCACCATGAAATATCTCTTCCCAGCGATAGCCGTCGATAGAAATAAAAATAATGTTTTTTGTTTTAGTCCGCTGACCAAAGGTTACGCCTGATACTAACAGGAAGAAGATAAGCAATCGTGTTTTCATAATTTTATCTGATGGGTTCAGGTAATTTGAATATTCTGTTTATAAGTATATCTATTGTTTAGCTAAACTAAACATTGTTTATAATTATAATGATAAAATTATGTTAACTATTTGTGAATAGGAGAGATGAAATGAATGCCACAACCCGCATTTTATCTCGCAATTTCTGTAGCATTATAGCCAAAATGTCTTTTAAATGCGAAAGAAAAGTGAGAAAGATCTTCAAATCCCAGATCAAGATATATTTCATTTGATATTTTTTTCTCTTTTTCAATGAGAAAATGCGCTTCCTCCAGGCGTCTTTGTACGAGCCAGCGGTTTGGTGTTTGTTTGAATATATCTTTAAAGTCTCTTTTAAATGCAGAAAGGCTGCGTCCTGTCAGGTAGGCTAATCGCTCAAGACTTACATTGAACTTATAATGTCTTTGCATATAGGCTTCCAGATCTATTCTGCCGGGTTTTCCAAAGTCGAAGAATAAATTAATCAGCTCCGGTTGTGCCTGGAGCAGGAGTTGAAGGAACTGTTCTCTTATCCCATCTGTATCCTGTACAGTTGATTCCTGATCTTTGTAATGCAGGAGCTCTTCCAGCATAAATTTTGTAATGGAAGGTGTATTGTTTAATGGAATAAAAATATCGGATACAAAATATGCGGTTGGCGAAACCGCATATTTCTTTTGATACTTTTTTAGAAATTCTTCATCCAATATGATTACTGCTTTCTCAAAATCATTCTGATCTTTTTGTTTGTTGTATCTTGCTAATCTGTTTTTACGGACAAGGCAACATTCTCCAGATTCTATTTTGGTGTGTTTAGTGCCATCATAACCATTGATCGTCCCTTTAAGCAAAAAGATAAAAACGTGTTCCGGTACAAATTGCTCTGGTGAAATTTGCGGACCAAGATAGCAAGAGGTTATTTCTGTAATTTTCATAGGAATCAATCAGGCATTTGCTAATTTACACCTTTCCACCATTTTGTAAATGTCTGTGCCGGATCATTCAGGCTTACAGCTTCACCAATCATAGGTGTGGCCAGACGGTAGGGTTTGTGAATTGAAAACTCCGTTATTTTATTCAGGGGCTCATCCCATGGATGATTTGCCAGCGTAAATTTAGAATGGTGTACAGGTATCATGTTCTTTGCCTTTAATTGCACAGTTGCCAATGCCACTTCTTCTGGTAACTCGTGCACGGATTGCCAGGCTTTATTGTATTGCCCGCATTCCATAATTGCCCAGTCAACCGGGCCATATTTATGACCTATTTCTGCAAAACGATTATCGTAACCACCATCACCACTATAATAAACTTTCATAGCAGGGGACTGGATTAAAAAAGATAGCCATAATGCTTTGCCTGGTCTGAACCCTCTGCCGCAATCGTGGTGGGTTGATTCGGTAAAGATCGTGTAGCCCGGAGCTACTTCTACTTTTTCATACCAGTCTTTTTCTATAAGCTGTTCGGGTCTATAGCCCCAGTACTCAAAATGTGCACCTACACCTAAGCCGCAAACCACATGTTTTACTTTGTTTTTTAATGCAATAGCTGTTTTATAGTCCAAATGATCATAGTGGTCATGAGAGATCAGCATATAGTCAATTTCAGGCATATCGTCTGCCTCGTAAATATTACTTCCTTTGTAAGCCTTAACCGAACCTGGAACAGGAGAGGCCGATTCACTAAATACAGGGTCTGCTAAAAATCTTTTTCCGTCAAGCTGCATATAAAAAGAAGAATGTCCAAACCAGACAATCAGATTGCTATCAATAGGTAAGTTTTTTAAATCTGTTTTTACTGAAGGCAGGGAATCCAGGGGCTCGCGGTTAGGATATTTTTTAAAAATTGTTTTATATAATTCCCCTAACATTGAATAGCCCGGTGTAAGTGTTGGCTTTTCAATTAGGTTTAGGAAGTGGCTATCTTTATAATGCGGTGACTTTTCAATTCTTGCTAACCGTTCTCCAGCTGGTAATTGTCCAAATTTGGCCTGACGCATATATAAAAAGGTGACGGCCCCTATGAATACGATCAATATTAAAAAAATCTGCATGGTGCGTTTTAGAATTTTAAATACTTTCTTCATCAACCTGCTCTTTAGCCAGTATTTTAATATCGCTGATTTCCAGAACCTGTTTAACATAGCCATGCAGTACTGCATTAATCATGGCCTGTCCCAATTCATTAAGCGTGATAATGTTTTTTCGTGAAAAGACTTTGATGATGCTTACCAGAACTACATAGAGCATTTTGGCATTTTTCTGCCCTTTTACAGGCTCCATGCCACCCGGACGAAAATTATACTGTCCTTTAAAAGGTAGTTTCATCAAATCGTTTTCAGTTTTACCTTTTACCCTGGCCCACATTGTTTTGCTTTTTTCCGTACTATCAGTTTGCGCACCTGTGATATAGTTAAAAACCATAGCTGGATTAATTGCAACTAATGTTTTGGCAAATTGCATGGTTGTGTCGTAGGTAATTTTGGTGTATTGCTCTTCATTCATTCCCACAGAACTAATACCCGCACAGAAAAAGCAGGCATCATAACCTTTTAAAGAATCGCTAAAGGCCTCTATTTTCAAAAAATCAGGGACCAGTAATTCTTTTAGTTTAGGGTTTACGATGTCCAGGTGTTTTCTATTGACCATTAATATCTCTGTAACGGCATTATTTTGCAGGCATTCTAATAGAACACCCTGGCCTGCCATTCCTGTGGCCCCTGTTAATATTATTTTCATGTGTATAGATTTGTCTTTAAATTAGCGAAACTATTCTATTGCGCTCTTTGTCATCATGATAAGATCAGCATACAAAGATGAGTATTAATATAATTCCTTGCTTTGTTGAAAAGTCCAAATTTTATTTAGCCGGTTTAATGAGCTCGTCTTCAATAAAGGATTGCCTGGTGATTTTGGCAGTTTTGTGATCTCCTATATGGCTCCAGCCCGGTGGCATGATAATATATAACAGTTTGTTTTTGAAGCCAGGAGCAGCAGCAATATCTTTTCCCAGGCAAATAAATTCACCGAAATAAACGTCCCACAAACTATTAGGATTCATTTCTCTGGTGATGCCATATTCTATTTTAATATCTGTTCTTTCTTCCTGATAAGTCCTGAAAACCCGGTCCCAGATATTCAGAAGGTTGCAGAAATTAGTATCCATATATAATGCGTTTCTTGCATGATGTACCCGGTGATGGGAAGGTGTAAGCAAAATATGATTTAAAAACCCCAGCCTTCCGTCTTTAATCACATTTTCTCCTATATGTATAAAGGATCCCCAAAATCCGTCGATGAACATGATGAAAAATAATAAGGCTGGATTTACCCCAAAAATTATACAAATTGAAGTGCGGATTACATCTGCATAGGGTGCCTCTAAAAAGAAGTGGGCAAAATTAACGGAGAGGTTCATCTGCTGCGGTGCATGATGGGTGGAATGAAGACACCATAACACCCTGACTTTATGCGCTAAAGCATGATAAACAAAATGAGAAAATTCCCAGATAATATAACCATAGATGAGCCAGTACCAGGTGAATGTTGTCGTAAAAATTGCATGTTTTTCAAGTAGTCCGATACAGAATGCTACAGCAGCAATTGATATAAACCTGGATATAAACCGATTTACTACAAATACAAAAAAGGGTATCCGGTATTCGTCTATTTTAAAACGCTTATAAAAAAAGGCCCTTATTATTTCTATCAATAATAAAATCGGGATAATAGGGGTGATCAGATGTTGTATGCCTTCAAATGTTGATAACGATCCGTAATCTCCGGTTTGCACCATCTTTATAATACCGCCGATACCGAAGAAACCAGTCAGTTCTTCATAAAATGTTTGAAAGATGTTCATGAGTTAATATATTTGGTTTACAATAGATTGTGTGTTTTTTTTGCTGGCTTAGCCCGATTTATAAATACCTTTTTTTCCAGGCCTGCATCATGTATACATTTATTTCCCATTGGTCAGCGACCGGGCGATTGGTATAAGGGATGGTTGGCATATAAGAGGGAGGGCCAAATTCGGTTAGCATCGTTAGCAATTTACCCTGCTCTTTTTTTGTGGCAACAACTTTATCCCACCAGGCAAAATGGGCATCTGACTCTGCTTTCCATTCCGGTGCACGGGGGTCTCCAACTTGCGGGCCTTCAGCATGTCCAATCCGGGAATGTACATGATCTGTACGGGAAATGGCCAGTTCAACTGTAGCCGGCTGATCTTCTAATAAGCTTTCACTAACATTACACCAGTGAGAAATATCCAGTGTAAGTCTCAGATCCGGATTTTTTTGTAAATAGGGTAAAGCTGCAGGTGCTGAATAGAGCATACGTGACCGGTGAGTTTCATGGTAAATCGGAACGCCTGTCTTTTTTGAATAACTGACTGTGAAATCAATAAACCATTTGTTCTCTTCATAGGTAAAGAAATCCCTTCCTGAATGGACATTGATATAGAGTGGTTGCTGGTATTTATTTTCCGCAGCAGCTATAATGACCTTTTTAAAAGTTGCAAAATTACTATCCGGAATTGGTTCGTCGCCCCGGCATAAAAACCCTACAGCTAATTGATTTTCTTTGAGTGCAGTGAATAACTCTTTTTGCATAGTAATATCCTGACTCCATAAAATTTCTATTCCATCATATCCATCATGTTTCGCCTTTTTACAAAAATCAGTTACAGATCCGTTGAAGCCCCAGTAAGGTGCCATAATCTTTAATTCAAAACCTTTTGATCTTTCATTTGAGACTGGTTTTGGAGCTCCAAAGATGTCTGGTGAACATAATAGTAAAGTGGATGTTAAGGCAAGACTATTCCCCAGGAAATGTCGTCGGTTGTATCTCATATCAGTTTATATTTTGGAAATTCAAATTACAGATTTTAAATCTCCGGGCTATATGTTTTATGTAACATCCTGATTGGAATAAAACCTTATGGCCTTGTTCTCTTGCATGAGAGCATAAAGAATAAAACAATTTGAGCTGTTCAATCCTTTTATTAAAACAAAATTATAGCGCTTAAATATCATTGAACACAATAATTAAAATCAAAAGAAATGGGTAAAATTACAGTAAAAGACGGCACTGAAATTTATTACAAAGACTGGGGAACCGGACAACCACTTTTCTTTCATCATGGCTGGCCTTTATCCAGCGATGATTGGGATGGCCAACTCATGTTTTTTCTGGAGCAGGGGTATAGGGTTATTGCTCATGACCGCAGGGGACATGGAAGATCAAGCCAGGCTTCAGGTGGGCACGATATGGATACTTATGCAGCAGACGTTGCCGAGCTTACACAGGCTCTTGACCTGAAAGATGCCATACACATAGGCCACTCGACTGGTGGCGGAGAGGTTATCCGTTATGTGGCAAAACATGGGCAGGGCCGTGTTGCTAAAGCCGTACTTATCAGTGCGGTTACTCCAATAATGATACAATCTGAAAATAATCCTGATGGTGTTCCTTTGTCTGTTTTCGATGAAATACGTGTAGGAACGGCAACTCAAAGGGCACAGTATTTTCAGGATTTTACTATCCCATTTTATGGATATAACCGGGAAGGTGCAAAAATATCACAAGGTATAAGGGATAATTGGTGGCGTCAGGGAATGATGGGCGGTGTAAAGGCACATCATGACGGTATCAAAGCTTTTTCGGAAACTGATTTTACAGAAGACCTTAAAAGTGTAGATATCCCTGTACTGGTTCTGCATGGCGAAGATGACCAGATTGTTCCATTTCCTATTTCAGGGGCAAAAGCTGTGAAACTTTTAAAAAATGGAAAACTGATTTCCTATCCGGGCTTTCCTCATGGAATGCCAGCAACTGAGGCTGCAACAATAAATGCAGATCTATTGGCTTTTATTAAAAGCTAAGATTAAATACGATCATAAAAAGAACAGCTGTCTTCAATTAAAGACAGCTGTTCTTTTTTATAGTAAAGGGATACGTATAGAATCTTCCGTTTTTTCAAAATAAGGCTATATTGCATTTGTGATTAACAAGCCTATGGAGTCTTTAGAACAGTTTTATCAGCATAAATTTAATGGACTTACAGTAGATATTCAGCAGCAGATAGGGCAGTTCAATGTATTTGATATTGCCGACAGATTGGCTAACCAGACTGCCTCACCTGTTTATACCAGACGGAATTTTTATAAAGTGATGCTGTATATAGGTGAGAATGTATTTTATTATGGCGATCAAAGCATTCCGGTCAGCGGAATGACTTTATTGTTTTTTCATCCCCGTTTAGCTTATGCTTATGAAGCATTAGCTAAAGACACTAAAGGTTATTTCTGCGTCTTTCAGGAAGAGTTTTTTCAGGAAAATTTCAGGTTGAATTTAAATGATCTGCCTTTGTTTGCTCCTGGACATATCCCCGTTTATAGTTTGAATGAGGAAGATGGCAAAGAGGTAGCTACTGTGTTTGTTAAGATGCTGAAAGAGATAGATTCGGAATATATCTTTAAATATGAACTGATACGGGCTTATGTAACTGAACTGATCTTTTTGGGAATGAAGCTGTCTCCCGGTCGGACTTTGTTAAAACATACTGATGCCGGCCTGCGTATCACTGCTTTGTTTACAGAACTTCTGGGACGTCAGTTTCTGGTTGAATTTAGTAATCATCGGCTTTTGTTGCGCAGGCCACATGATTTTGCAGATAAGCTTGCTGTTCATGTCAATTATTTGAACAGGGTGGTCAAAAAGAATACAGGCAAAACTACCAGTGAACATATTTTTGAGCGTATCACTTCCGAAGCAAAGATTCTGCTCCGGCATACAAACTGGAATATTTCGCAGATCAGTTATGCCCTGGGCTTTGAAGATCTTGCTCATTTTAATAGGTTTTTTAAGAAACAAAGCGGGACCAGTCCTTCTGTATACAGAAAGGTTTGATTTGTACAAATACTGGTTTGACTGTGGCTAACACTGGTCTTTGGTTTACCGGTACTTTTGTGTCATCTTAAAATTTAAATGATATGGGTACAGTAAATAAAGTATGGTATATAACAGGGGCATCAAAAGGAATGGGACTTTCTCTGGTTCAAAATTTATTGAATCAGGGACATCAGGTCGTGGCTACTTCGCGTAAACTGACTGTTTTAAAAAATGCAGTTGATCCTGTTTTTGATTCCTTTTTTCTTCCAGTTGAAGTTGATTTAGGTGATGAAGATTCCATTGCACGTTCATTCAAACTGGCTATTGAAAAATTCGGAAGAATTGATGTTGTTGTTAACAATGCCGGTTATGGTACAGGAGGGGCACTGGAAGAACTGTCAGGAAAGGAAATTGGTGAAAACTTTGACGTGAATTTCTTCGCGGTGATCCGTGTGATTCAAAAAGCACTTCCTTATTTAAGGGCACAGCAGTCTGGTCACATCATGAATATTTCTTCGATTGCAGGTTTTGCGCCGGGTACCGGATGGTCAGTTTATGCAGCTGCTAAATTTGCTGTAAGTGGTTTATCTGAAGCACTGGCCAATGATCTGAAACCTTTAGGTATTCAGGTAACTGCAGTTTCTCCAGGTTGGTTCAGGACAAGTTTTGCAACTGCAGAGTCTATCGTGTTTTCTGAAAATCAGTTGCAGGAATATGATTATATCCGGGAATTTCATGCGAAATTCAATGCGATGAATGGCAATCAATTGGGAAATCCTGAAAAGGTAGCTGATGTATTGATACAGCTGGCTGAAAGTGAAAACCCTCCGGTAAATTTCTTTATGGGTAGTGATGCCTGTCAAAGAGCAGAAAATAAAATTAAAATACTGTCTGAAGAAATGGAAAGTTGGAAATCCCTTTCCGGGATTACAGATTTTGGAGGATAGTACCTTTTTGATTACTAATAGATTCATCTTTCTCGTTTCCGAATAATGAGCTGCCACTAAATTTTTCTTTAAGATCATATATCGCCTGCCTGGCTTCAATATAGAATTGAGTTGTTTATTCTGTTCTTTTAATCGGGTTTCATTATTTTAGCCGAAAATTAAATAAAATGATAACCTGTCACTTAAAATATATCATCGATCCCTATCAGGTACCAGCCTTTGAAGCTTATGGTAAAAAATGGATTCAAATCGTAAACCGTCTTGGCGGGCAGCATCACGGCTATTTCATGCCAGGCGAAGGTGCAAATAATATTGCTTTTGCATTATTCTCCTTTCCAAGCCTGACCGACTATGAATATTACAGAAATCAGCTGCTGACAGATGCAGAAAGTATAGAAACATTTAAAGCTGCAGAACAAAATAAATGTATTATCAGTTATGAACGCACATTTGTAAGACCTGTATTTGAGTAATTCAGGTTTACTGCAAACTGGTAATATATTTTCTGAGTAATTCTACGCCCTGCTTATCTAAAATAGTTGTACCTATCTTTGGCATGTGGAATTGTCCCATACTACCTGTACGATCGATAATGTTATTTTTATTGAATTCTATCCCTGATTGTTTCAAAGGAACCTGATAGTTTAAGAGAATGGATTGTCTGTAAGCCAGCCCATTTGGATTATGGCAATGCGCACAGTTAATTTCCATATAGGCTCTTGCACGGTGTTCAACAGAGGCGTGAAGATCTTCGTAATCCGGAAGCCTGGATATCTTGTCAATACCTTTTCCCAGAATTAACTTCCCCTTAGACTGCAATTCGATAAGCTGATTGATTTTATTATCTCCAATTCTAATTTCTCTATTCAGGTTCATTCCTTTGGGCCCGATAGGGATGATTTGGTTAGCAGACTGATGACAACTCATGCAATCCTGTTTAGATGGAATACGGTATTTGATTTGGTGCGTATCCCCCTGCTTGTCCGAAAAATCGACTGCAACCTCTGTACTGGCCGGATCATAAATTGCACCATCCTGATGTTGATTCCATTTGTAGGTACCAGCTGTCCATTTTCCGTTTTTAAACAGCAGTATCCTGGTTTCTATAAGCTGACGTCCTATGCCCTTATTTGTTTTTGCATGGCTGTAAAAAAAAGTCTTGGCCAGTATAGTACCTTCCGGGAATTCCGGCAGTCCGTCACCACTTAACTTTAACTTTTTACCGACGGGTATTTTTATCAAACGCTGTTTCTCCGCATAATCGGTAAAAAGGGTAGAGGACAGTTCATAAACCTCGACACCCTGTGCAGGTAAAAGTGAGTCTGGCTGTCCTTTAAAAAGCCCTAATGAATTCAAAGACTGGGGAAGTAAAGTCGTATTATTTTCAATGGCCTTATTTTGTCTGTTACAGGATAAAATATATACAAAGGGCAGGAAGAGTATAATCAGGATAAAGATTTTTGATCTCATAAATTTTTACTTTTTGTGACGTCTTCCTCATAAGCTGATTTTAGGAATTTATGGTCTGCATAAAAAGTACCAAATGGGATGAGGCAGGAGAGGAGTAATTTAGCCGTAATAGTTTTCTTCCATTTCTGTTGTATCGCTACACTGAAGGTATTGAAGACAAACAAAAGAAAAAGTGTGCCATGTACCGGGCCTACCTTACTGACAAAAGAAGGCTGATGAAATCCATATTTCAGGGGTACTGCAATTCCTGCCAGGATTAAGAGGGATATACCTTCCAGTAGTCCTATCAGTCTTAAACGACCAATGTTTGTTTTGAATAGTTTGAGCATATTTATTTTTTTATAAGGTTCTGATTAACGGGCGCTGGGCCAGTGGTGAAAATGGCCATGGTATTGCAGCCAGGATAATTAATAGGGCTATTCCGAAGTATAAGAGAATGGTTTTGTATTTCTTATCATCCTCTGTATATCGTTTGGCAAATGCAGATCCCAGCGTAACAAGTATTACTGCTGTCAGCATCATTGAAATGTGTATTATCCCAAAAAAAACGGAATCTGTAATTCCCCTGGTTGCCTCTAAGCCTGTCATATGGAAGCGGGCCACTGCAGGGCTTTTAAAATACATGACCATTCCAAAAATAAACTGGATATGTATAATTGTTGCCGTCCAGTGTCTGCATTGATCATCTTTTTTAGTGAAATGCTTTTTATTCAGCAGACCTGTTGCAGATCTGTAAATTGTTGTACCCAGGCTGATTAGAACCAACCATCGTGTAACTGAATGACAAATGAGCAGAATTGAAAACATATGAATAATTGATTGGTTAAACATACTAATTGGTATGTAAAAAGGGCAAATTTTTTTAACTTAAACCGTGAAGATATATTTTGAATTGCCTTAGATAAGTCTGGTAAAATGCAGTGCCTAAAATTTTGCCCATATTCCTTGCTCCCGCATATCCTGAGACAATATAATTTGCTGCATCCGCAGGATTAATTGTCTGATTAACTTTCCCATTTTCTTTTCCTCTGGTCAGGCACTTTTCTATGGCGTTTGCCCATTCCATCGTCATATCTTTCAATTGTTTATGAAATGCGGTATTCAAAGGACTCATTTCCTCAATAAGGTTAACAGCAGGGCAGCCATATTTAACGTCGAAATGTACCGTATCTTTCAGCAGGTTAGCTGTCATTTGATAAATACCTTTTATAGGATCACTAACAGAATTTAGCGGATCTATCAAAAAATCTTTCATTCTTGGATATAGGAAATCTGTAATCAAAGCAAGTCCCATATCTTCTTTATTTTTGAAATGATAAAAAAAGGCACCTTTGGTTACCTCCATAGAAGAAAGAATATCATCAATGCTGGTAGATTGATATCCTTTGATATAAATTAATTCAAATGACTTTTGCAATATATTAAATCTTGTCTGTTCAGCCTTCTTCATTAGATACTACTTAGTATGTTTTTCAAAGTTATAGTTTTTCCCTTCTATATAAATACTAATAATCACAATAATAGTTATTTTACCTTTCCCTGACGACTGAATTAATCCTGTTTTCTTCTCTCAGTTAAGTATTTCCGGACAGGAATATCATAAATGACCATGACTAAATAAGCGAAGCCAACTAAAAGAATTGTTCCTGTTATTATAATCAGTGCTATTTGAGTATTTCCTGGTTTATGGGTTGTGCAATAATTTAAAAACATCCATATCACAGTATAATGAGTCATATAAAGTGGATAAGATATTTTTCCTGAAAACACACATAGTTTTTTAAATCCCTGTGTTAATGTTGCTCCAGCGCCTAATGCGATCAATAAAGGGAAATAGAATAATACAACAATTGGTTCTGTTACCCAGTTCCATTTAGTAAAAGGCATAAGAAACGACAGTATCAATAAGACAGAAAGGCCCATAAAGCCTATGTTGTTTTTGATAATCCAATTAGACCGGTAGATAAGAAGTCCTGCTAAAAACGAATAAGATATACGGGCACAACCTTCCCAAAAATTTGCTCCGGCCCATCCACCCATTAATGCACCTGCATGATAACTTACAAAACAAAGCACTATAGCCGCAATAACAGTTAAAGGAAGCAAATAATTGCGTCCAATTCTATAAAGTGCGGTAGCATAAACGATATTGGCAATGTATTCCCAGAATAAAGACCAGGAAGGCGCACTAATACCAAATAAATTGAAAGAGCGTTCTGTTATTACCGGGAAGGGAATAAGGAAAATGGAAGTTAGAAATATGAGTATAGTTTTGCCGGTCCCATACAACTCAGGATGGCCACCGAAAGGATCATAGAGGAAAGCTAATAAACCTAGTATTGATCCTAAAATAACTAAAGGGTGCAATCTTATTAATCTTGATTTAAAGAACGCCATGATTCCCATTTTTCCAATACGGTCATCATAAGCATAGCCAATTACAAATCCAGATAGACAGAAAAAAAAGTCAACAGCTAAAAAGCCATGTGCAATGAAGTTTTTGGTATAGTCTGAAAAGGCCATTTCCATAAAATGGAAAAGTACAATCGCCAAAGCCGCTACTCCTCTTAATCCGTCAAGAATTTCAAAATGCTTTTTAGTTTTTAGAAGATCAGGGCTTATCGTTTTTACGGTCATTTATCTTTGGTTAGCAGGTTTAATCTAATTGTACAAACAAAATTGAATCCTTGTACTATTCCAAGATTACCAAATAATAACGATTTTATCAAATGATTAGCTGTTACATAACAGAATACAAGGCGTTATTAACTGACTTCTGTAATTATCGGTTCTGCCTATCCTAAATAATACAGACAGATCTGTATTTTCTGAATTTTATTGAGAATCAGTAGTGCTTTCTGTTTTAAGCTCCTTCTGTTTAGTCATGTTAAAATTGAAAAGTTCTTCAGTTGGTACTAGTTTACGTTTGCACTTTTCTATATCAGTACCTTCTGCAGTCCATAAATACGGATAAAAACTATAAGATTTACTTCCATCAAGTTTAGCAATAAACTTGTCCCAGGTAGACCATCTCAGGCCTTTGTAGAATGAAGAAAGATCACCATCAAAACAGAAACGAATAAATTCGCTATAACCAAGACCTAATGGTTCCCAATTCAGACTATTTGGCGCGAAATAATAAACATTTTTCAAATCCTGACCAAATGCCCCATAGTTTATCGCAAAAAAACCACCGGCAGCATCATCAGCAATTAATAGATATTGAGGTTTATCTCCATACTCCTGTATTGTCTTTCCCTTATTCCATTCTGGAACAGAGCGGTTTAGTTTGGCACTTCCTGAACCTAAAATCCTCAACCAGCCATTATCAATCATAATTCCTCCGCTATTGTAAATTACTGCGCCTAATGTGGAATAAGTTGAAACCTGTGTGTTAACCAGTGCTTGTTTAGCATTGACAGAATCAACTTCGAGGATTTCTACTTTGTTTTTAGCAGAATCAATCCATTTTTGAACAAGAGGCCATGCTGGATCTGTTTTATTAATCAGTTCATCCAGACTTTGCATCTTATTTTGTGCAAAAGTATTTAGAGAAATCAGGCTTATACTTAATATAAGGAGTCTTTTAAATGCGCTTTTCATTAGAACAGGACTTATGTTATCAAAGATAAGATGATAAACTGAATTTAATCCAAAAATCTTATAAGAGCTTATTATAGTATGAATCTTCCAGAGAACTGGTATATTTGTCGCAATTATGGGTTACGCAAAAGAAAGAGGAAAGCTTGAAAAGCTATTAAGAATAGTTGGTTTAAATACTTACGATGAGAAAAGTTTAGCTGCTCTCGTTGATACACATGAAAAATATTCACATACGGTGAGGATATTGAAAAATAAAGAACCAGAGATATTCAGTGCTCTTTATACCAATGAATTACAGGAAGTAAAAGATAGCAGAAAAGCGCTTAAAGAAGCAGACACAGATGAAGCACGTCAAACTAGCTTCATCGCTTATAAAGAAACGCTATTACGCGCTTTAGAAAACGCGATTAAAGCTACAAACGAAACTTTATAATAAGTTATATACAGGCTGTCAGGAAACTATAATGACCTGGTTAGTCTTAATCAGATAATAAGAGCGGCCATATTAATAATATGGCCGCTTTTTATTTCTTTTTGCCCGGTATAATCCTGTAAAATAGTCTGCTAACTCCATATAGGAGGAGTGATTATAGTCGCAATGAATCTTGTTTTAGCTAAAATGTTTTCTTTTTATGGAAAGCTTAAAGAATGAGCATCCCTATTATAAATGAGCTCCGGGCCATTTAATTGTATGGTGTTAACTTCTAAATTCTAAAGCAATGTTAGGTTCAAAAATCGATTTATTTGGCAATGAGTGGCTTGATGTAGTATTTGATCAGAAAAACAAAAGTTACGGGGCGTATGCGCTTCGCAGACAGAGCTCTTCTGATACAGTTAAAGCACTTTTTATCGCAGGTTCACTTTTTATTCTATTGTTTCTATCTCCCGGAATCATTAGTTTAATTAGAGGGAATACGACAACAGAAGATAGCTATGAGCGAGAGACCCCTGTAGCTATGCAGCCTCCACCAGCTGTCAATCCCAAGACCCCACCACCGGTTTCTGTTGAACCACCCAAAGCAAAGGAAAATAGTCTTAAATTTCCACCACCAATAGTGGTTGATAAAGTTGTTAATGAAGATCCGCCGCAAATTAAGCAGCTTGAAGCTGCAAATCCGGGACAAAAAACTATAATAGGTGAGCCTGAGGGGCAAATTGTTATTACCGGGGCTACTGGTGAAGGAATAAAGCAAGCTGCCGCAGCAGAAGACAATCATGTGTATGAGCCTTATGTGCCTCTTGAAGTACAACCCATGTTTCCTGGCGGAATGGATAAGTTTTATACTTATCTTTCTAAAGCGATCAAATATCCTGGAATGGCTCAGGAAAACAAAGTTCAGGGTAAAGTATTTCTATCTTTTATCGTTGAAAAGAATGGAGCACTTACTGATATTAAGGTAGAGCGGAAATTGGGATCAGGTACCGATGAAGAAGCTATTCGTGTATTAAAAGCTAGTCCGCACTGGCTGCCTGGTATTCAGAACGGAAAGCCTGTTCGTGTAAAATATAATATTCCAATCAGTTTTGCACTCTCTGAATAAATTAGTACTGCTTTCTGAATAAATAATAAGGTGGTATCATTTCATAAATTTAAGGCCGTATCCTCTCAATTGAGAAGGTACGGCCTTAAATATGATAAATCAGATTCTTTTTCCTAATATTTTAAGACTTTTTTCTTCGCCATCAAGTACCGCTACATCAGGAAGAGTACCCCAGTCTTCAAATCCAAAATATCTGAATAATTTAAGGCTCGGTTCGTTATGAGCGAAAATAAATCCCAGAATAGTTTTGATACCCAGTTCGGCGCATTTATTTAACGAATAAGCCAATATTTTTTTACCCATTCCTTTACCACGCTGTTTTTCGTCCAGATATATACTGATCTCTGCCGTCCCATTATAAGCAGGTCTGCCATAAAAAGCCTGAAAACTTATCCAGCCAATAATCTGGTTGTTTTCATCTTCAATTACCCAAAGTGGATGTTTAGTTGAAGTATGTTGTTCAAACCACTTCATTTTACTCTCTACACTTACCGGTTCGGTATCAGCTGTTACCATTCTTGAAGCTATTGTCGAATTATATATAGCTACTATTGGTTCAAGATCAGGTAATGTTGCATTTCTGTAGTCTATTTCTGACATTTTATAAATAATAGAGTTAATAATTGGCTAATTTATGGTTTTAGTTTGCTTTTTTAGGGTAAAATGATCATGTTTTGGCTAAATATTGGATTTTAATTAGTGAATTCCTCTTAATTTAATAAGTTATAGTCAGACCACCGCCATAACCCATATCACTGTCGTAATGTGTAGAAAGAGAAAAATACTTGGTTACTGCATATCTGAAACCAGCCATATACTCTCTGTCAGTATTTCCGGACAGATTTAATCTCAATCTGTTTGTAATCGGAATATCTTCACGTTTGAGTTGAAAACGAAATTTTCCTTTGCTGTCCACCCTGGCTTCGGCGGTAACCAGCATAGGCAGCATATATTGCATACCCGCAACAAAGGCTTTTCTGTTTGACTGATTTGTCAGTTGTCCAAACATATTTTTCTCATTTTCATTCTCTCTGCTGTTATAATGGTAATCGAAACCAACAAAAGGCATTAGCCATTGCATTTTTCCTATATATCTTCCAAAATAAGTTTCGCTTTCAAATCCGTGTTTTGCGTTAAGTCCTAATCTCCATTCTGTAGAAATACTATAACGGGTGTTCGCTAACCTGGCAGTACCGTCACTACCATTACTTTCCAAACCTATATTGGACATCAGGTGCATTTTTCTGTCATCACTGTATAGCTTTTGGATTGCAGCTTTAGGATCAGGAATCTGCAAATTGGGAGGTGAGTTTTCATAACTGAAGATCCTGCCCATTCCACTCATCATATGATATAAGATGTGGCAATGAAAAAACCAGTCTCCGCTTTCTGTAGCAGCAAATTCTATAGTATCAGTTTCCATGGGCATAATATCAAGCACGTTTTTTAGGGGTGCATATTCGCCCTGCCCATTTAATACACGAAAATCATGACCATGAAGATGCATAGGGTGGCGCATCATAGAATTATTGTAGAGTATAATCTTTACATTTTCTCCTTTTTTGATCAGGATCTTATCTGATTCTGAGACCGTTTTATTATCAATAGTCCACACATAGCGATTCATATTTCCGGTTAGTTCGAAACGTAATAGTTTTTCAGGCCCTTTCCTTAAAGTAGTTTTTTCAGTAGCCTTTAACATGCCATAATTAAGAGTAACCAGGTCAGGCTTATCTCCCATATCCATGTCCTTCATATCCATTTGATCCGGCATGTCTTTTTTACCTGCCTTATCCATTTGATGACGGGTAACTGCTGCCGGCTTTTTCTTTCCATAATTGTCTCCGGTAATTTCAGGATACATGACTGTATTCATGTCCATTTGCTGATTGCTCATTTCCATGCCCATAGGCGCCATATCCCCATTCATTTTCATCATACCGTTCATCATTTTCATCCCCTCAAAGTATTTTAGTTTTCCTAAAGGTTTAGCTGGCACTTTAGTCCCGCTTCCAAGCCATAAAGAAGTAGAACCTGTACGATCTTCGGCAGTAGATAAAAACTCGTAACTCTTATTTTCCGGAACAGTTACAATGACATCATAGGTTTCTGAAGGGGCAATAATCAGGCGGTCTACTTCAACAGGCTCTACATCGTTACCATCATTAGCCACCACAGTAATTTTACCTCCCGAATAGGTTAACCAGAAATAAGTGGAAGAGCTGCCTCCAACCACGCGCAATTTTACTTTATCTCCTGCTTTAAACTGAGGCTGTTCATTGATTTGTTTGCCATTCGTTAAAAACTTCTCATAGTAAACATCACTGACATCCATTGCATTCATCCGCTTCCATTCATTCGTAACTTTGGTTTTAAAGTAACCCTTTTGTATGGCTTCTGCATACCCCTGTGTAGTTCCTTTACGGATAGCAAACCAGTCATTGGCATTATGAAGTGAGCGGTCTACTTCTTCGGGTTTCATATCTGTCCAGTCACTCAGTACTATTGGAATGGCGGGAATGGCCGGTTCATTTTTCTTATTAAAAATAAGTGCACCATACATGCCGCTTTGTTCCTGCAGCATAGTATGGCTATGATACCAGTAAGTCCCATTTTGTTTAACCTGAAACTTATACAGATAAGTAGAATGGGCTTTGATAGGCATTTGTGTCAAAAAAGGCACTCCATCCATTTCATTAGGCAGGAATACACCGTGCCAGTGGATAGATGTTTCCATATTCATCAGGTTGTGCACATAAATTTCTGCCGTGTCACCTTCAGTAAAAACCAGCGCCGGGCCCGGAATGCTTCCATTAACGGCCATAGCCATTTTAGGTTTTCCCGAAAAATTGACGGTGGTATCATTGACGTAGAGGTCGTAACGGACAACTTTCTGCCGGTCATTATTTGTCTGGGTTTGCGCTGAGGCAAACCCATAAATACTCATGAATAATATATAGATGATTAATTTTTTCATTTTTCTTTTATTAATGAAAGACTGTCTTTCGTTTTTTCAATCCAATTGATAACTAGCTTTTTATCATTCTCTGCTAATTTAGCTTCTCTATGGATTAATGTATAAGATGCTATCGGCATCGTTTCATCCTGAATACTGTTGATGACCGCCTTTAATTTGCTTTGTTGTCTGCGTACAGAATAACTGCCGAAATCGCTGAAATTAAGTTCTTTTTTTCCTTTATTGATATGTGAGGCCATCCATCCGCTTACAGGCTGCAGGTTTGCATACCAGGGATAACGGGTATAATCACTATGACAATCATAGCAGGAATTTTTCAGGATCGCCTGTACCCTTAAGGGTACAGGATAGATCTTGTTTATAGCTGTGTTTCTGAGGCGGCTGTCCTGATTCCTGATAACCGGAATAAATTGTATACTTATCACCAGCAGGATGATCATGGCCAGTACTACTTTAACCAGGCGCATAAATTTAATTCAGTGTTTCCAGCTCACTGCCACAAGTGCCCATTTTTTTTCCCAGGTAAGGGTTCTGAATGGTTTTGGTCTCGCTGATCCAGTTTCCACCTTTTTTGTTATTATACATCGGGCAATGATCATAATATAACCTCTGACCGGAATTTTTATCTGCTTTAGCCAGTTCATAAATTTCCTGGCTTAACTGCTCAAAATGTTCACGCTGATGTTTAATATTTCCAGCGTTTGCACCAATATGTTCCCCATGTTCTTTAACATCATCTGCTATATCATTAAATACTTTAGCCTGTGCAGGTGCCAGACTTGATGGTATTACTTTTTCTACTGCCATTTTTAAGGTATTACCAGCATTTGCTGCCGCTTGATCATCATCATTTACCAAAGCATTTTTAAGTTGAAGATAGGCTGAAATAACCTCTTGAACAGGAGATTTTGTAGCTTTTTTTTCAGATTGATCAGCCAAAGCGGACTTTTTTACTTGCGGTTGATCTTTTGCCGTTTGGTTTGAATTGCTATTGCATGCACTTAAAAAAATAGTGACTATAGTGATGCTTAACAGGAAGTTTTTCATGTTTGTTTTTATTAAAGCCCTGATCTTGTACAGATCAGGGTAATTAAAGATATTTATTTTAAGGTTTCCGTTACTTTTCCGCAAGTGAGCATAGCACTGCCATAATACGGGTTTTTAACAGCTTGTCTGCTACTTAACCAGCTGCTTTTTTTCATAGGACAATAAAGCTCGTAAACTGGTTCGTCTGATAGTTTTGATGTTTTAGCAAAAGCAATCATATGTGCAGAAAAAGCAGAAAAATAATCACGCTGACTTTTCAGATCATTGCTGGCAGCAATTTTATCCGCATCTTCAGTCAGGGCTTTTTGTGTAGCCGGAGCTATAGTTTTAAGTACTCCACTATTCAGTGTCTTAACAAATTCAGAAGCCTTAACAGCGGCTAATTTGGGATTGTCTGCTACAAGGGCATCTTTAACCCCATAATAAGAAGACAACAGGGAAGTAGGTTGTTCGGTGTTTTGTTGTGCAAATCCAGGTTGCACAAAGACTGCTGCTATTAAAGCAATCATAAATAATATCTTTTTCATTTTTATCGATTTTAATGGTGAACATAATTACCACAGGACAGAATCATCCTGTTAGAACTAAATAACCTTAAATCAAATCTGAAAACTTTGTATGGCAATGCGAACGTCCGGTACCGGAGCGCGGCTATGTCTGACAAAATATATATTAGGAATATTTACCGGAATAGAAATCAGATTATGCTGAAAATAAAACGGTGTCTGTAAAATGGCCGGAAATGATAATTGAAAACCAAAAACAGCAGCAGAAAGCGCTTCTTTATCAGAAGTTGTTAATTTAGAAACCTCGTTTTTACAACAGTTTTCTTTTTCCTGATGCTGATGAGCAGTTTTTTGATCATGCTGATGAAGACCGGCTTCCTCTTGCTGAGGATGTACCTGATTTCGCTGGTGGTGCATGCTGTTAAATCCCATATCCACTCCAAGTGCACAAGCAAAACCTATCACCGTATTCAAAAAGAATATGAGGATTAAAAAGGCAGCTTTAAGCTTTGTGGAACGGTGCAATTTCATGTAAGCCAAATATAGTTCAATACTTTATCCTGAATTTACAGAATTTGAATAAAAATATTCAAAATTCCAACAAACTATAATTGTATAGCGTGGCTGCAGTTTTTTATTTTATAGAATAATTCACTAATATGCATCATGCCATCAGATTTTAATATAATTAATGCACTTAATTATTTAGCTCAGTTACCAGCCTTATTATTGTGGCTGATCTTTCTGATGGAAAATATCATGATAACTATCCTGGTCTTATTTTTTGGTAAGATAATACATCAAAAATATTCGGAAGCTCCTTTCGTTCCTTATCATTACGTGGCCAGGGAGTGGAAGATTTGTGCATGGACAAATATCCTGAATACAGTAGTTACTTATGCAGGATTTAAATTATGGGAACATGGTTATGTGATTATAGGCATAGATATATCGCTAATTATAATTACAGATTTTTTGCTGCTATTTATCGCAATGGATTTTCTGATGTTTATATTTCATTATTGCATACATCAAACGTTCTTATATAAAATAGTGCATCAGCTGCATCATCAGGCCATCAACCCTAAACCAATTGATCTTTTTATTTTACATCCATTAGAAACAATCTCTTTTGGTGCATTGTGGCTGATCCTGTTGACTTTGTTTCATTTTAATATTTATTCGGTTGTCATTTATCTGATTATCAATGTTGTATTTGGTCTAACCGGACATCTGGGGATAGAACCATTACCTGTTAAGGTCCGCAGTCTGCCTTTAATTAAATACCTGGGCACATCCTCTTTTCATCACAATCATCATCTGAAAGAAGAATATAACTTTGGTTTTTATACCAGTATATGGGACAGATTGTTTGGGACATTTAAGTCTTAAGACGCTTAATCCAAAATCAACCTGTCCCTATAATGAATGATATGATAGGGGGGCTTTGTCTGATATCAAACGATTTATCTGAGCATAATTTTAGCCCCATCGGTCAGTTCTTCAGTTCCTTTCAAAACAATCTGATCGTTTTCTTCAACCGCGCCAAATATCTCCTGCAGTTCTCCTTTGCGGATACCAGTAGTTATGCTGACCCTTTTGATCATATTGCTGACTACTTTAACAATGAATGTACCAGACTGCGCCTGGACAATACTGCCTGTGGGAACCCAAAGTGTAGCATAAGGCCTTTTTAAGATTAGGTTTACCTGTGCATATTCACCGCCACTCCATATGTTTTTATCATTTAATATATCAAATTCGGCAGTAATAGCACGTGTTCCCTGCTGTAAAAAATCACTTTTGCGTGATAATACAGACTGAAATGACTGACCGGGATGATCACTGACCGTAAATGATACTTTCGTGTTTTTGCCAACAGACTGCGCGTGCTTTTCCGGGATGGCCACGGTAAGTCTCAGGCGGTTGGTTTGTGCAATAGAAAACAAAGGGGTTTGGTTATTGTCACCGACTAAAGCCCCTGCGGATACATTTTTATGAATTACTATTCCGTCAAAAGGAGCTGTAATTTTTAAGTATTGTTGTAATTGGGCAGATGCACCAGTAGTCGCTTTTACAGCGGCATAAGCTGCACTATCACTTCTGAATTTACTTCTGGCCTTATCCAGTTCGATGGCTGCAACGGCTCCATTTCTGGAAGCGGCCTGTTTTAAACGCCGATAGGCCTGATAACTATACAGATAGTCTTCGTGAAATTTGTTCTCATCAGATTTAGCAGATAAATAGTGCTGGCTAATTTCAGGAGCCTCCAGTATAGCCAGTAATTGTCCCTTTTTTACCTTACTGCCTCTATCAGCAAATATCTTTTTTACAAATCCCTTTACTTTTGGATAAATCACAACTTCCTCATAAGGTTTAAGTTCTCCAGGGAGAGAAAGCGGGTAAAAAGGCTGATCAGAAATCGGATGGATTACCTGAACAGGCTCTTTTTGGATAGCATTGTTCTGTTGTTGCTTCTCCTCTGTTTGAGGAGAAGAGCAACCTGTAAAAGTTAAAGTACAGGTCAGGGTGAAAATTGGTAAGATACAAGTTTTAAATTTCATATTTAATGGCTGATTAGCGCCGTCAGGCTTTTATTTTGAATAATTAACTAATAGGTCTTTATTTTCCGGATCATCAGGATCGAGGGTCAGGCTGTTCCTTGTTTTGTTTTTCATCACTAAAGTGAATACATGTGGTAAAACCAGCAGTGCAGTTAGCGTAGATAGGATAAGTCCGCCAATAACGGCCTGACCTAATGGAGCTACCTGTTCAGCGCCATCGCCTATGCCAATGGCCATAGGGATCATACCTGCAATCATAGCCATGGTGGTCATAATAATAGGTCTTAGCCTTGACGATGCTGCCATAAAAGCGGCTTGTTTGGCTTGCATGCCATGTTTTAAACGGTTAGTCTCTGCCTGATTGATCAGGAGTACCGCATTCGATACTGAAACTCCTACAGACATAATAATACCCATATAAGACTGAAGGTTTAGCGTGCTTCCTGATAAAATCAATAGCATTAAACTGCCGCCAATAACAGCAGGGACAACCGATAAAATAAGAGCCGAAACGGCAAAAGACTGATAGTAAGCAGTCAGCATCAAAAAGATGACAACAATAGCCACCAGCAGACCTGTTTGCAAACCAGAAAGTGTTTCTTCCAATAATGGGACCAATCCTTCGGTAGAAACGATAATCCCTCTTGGAGGTGTACCGGCTTCTTTAATCACCTTCTCAACTGCTTTAGAGGCTGTCCCTATATCGGTTTGATGAAGGTTGGCCATTAAGGTCACATATCTGTTTGGGCCCTGTCTGTTCACTTGTCCCGGTAATTTAACCAGACTGATCGTTGCTACATCCTCTAATAAAGGCCTCGGCTGACCAGATTTTAAAGGTAAAGAACGGAGTTTATCCAGCGAGTGCATATCAGCTTCCGGGATTTGTACCTGAACCTGAAAAACCAGGCCGGATTTAGGATCTGCCCAGAGATTCTTATTCGTAAAACGCGAAGAAGAGGTTGCAATGGTCAGTGTACGGGTTATATCGTCCATGGTCAGGCCAAACTGCGCAGCAAGTTCTCTGTTCACATCAACCTGTACACCTGGATAATTAACAGGTTCTGCTATGCGCACATCCCTGAAAAAAGGAACTTTTAATAAATTCTGTTCAATCTTTTTTGCAAACTTTTCTGCCCCTTTTAGTTGTCCTGCTGCAATTTTAATCTGTATTTGATTCATTGCACCCTGGCTCATTATTTTTTCTACCAGTTCCATCGGCTCAAAGCCAATTTTTAACACAGGTAATTCCTGATGAATAACCTTTCTTATATTTTCTTTGAGTACTGTGATTGAACCTTTAAATAGTTTCTGGTCAACCGACAATTGCAGTACCGCTTCATGTGAACCGCTTGTGAAAAGAAAGATAGGATTGATTGCATTTGAAGATGGTTGCGTTCCAACATAAGCAGAACTGATTTTGACAGCTTCTTCTGGTAGCTGTTCTTTAATAAGCTGGGTAACTTTTTTTAAATATCCTTCTGTCAGCTCTAAACGACTGCCTTCAGGTGCCACAATACGGAGCTGTATATCGCCACTGTTACCTGCAGGCAAAATATCAGTTCCAATAATTAATCCGCCGGCAGTAACCATCAATAAGACAATGGCAGCATAAGTACCAATTACCAGTCCTGTCTTCCGCTGACCAGACCTGATAAACAACAGATATCTGCGTTTAAATTTCTCAAACCAGGTTAGTTTTTTCCGCTGTAAACTAATTTTATGATGCTGGAACAGTTCTGGTTTCATTAGCCAGTTGGCTAATATGGGTACAAATGTCTGCGAGGCGATAAATGAGGCAATCATAGCAAATGCGACTGCCAGAGACAAAGGCATAAACATATCTTTTGGAATTCCAGTCATCAAAAAAGAAGGGATCAGCACAGCCAGGATACAAAACAGGATCAGTATTTTAGGTACAGAAATTTCGAGTAAGGCATCCAGGATGGCACGTTGTTTAGGTTTCTCCATTTCAAAATGCTGGTGAATATTTTCAATCGTCACTGTAGCTTCATCGACCAAAATCCCTATGGCAAGTGCAAGCCCACTCAGGGTCATCACATTAATGGTCTGACCAAACAGGTAGAGCATAATCACAGCAGAAAGAATTGCTATCGGAATTGTTAGTACAACAATTAATGCACCCCTGGAATCTCCTAAAAAGAGAAAAACCATTAAACCGGTTAGCAATGCACCCAGTACCCCTTCATGGACAAGATTTTCTAACGATTTTTCTATATAACCGGACTGGTCAAATACATATTTAACATTTACGTCTTCTGGCAAAGCCGCTTTTAACATAGGGATTGATGTTTTTAAATTTTCCACTACTTTAAGCGTGGAGGCATCTGCTTTTTTGATGACAGGCAGATAGACAGATCTTTTACCGTTGATCAGTGCATAACCACTGGTAATATCGGCAGCATCTTCTACACTGGCAATATCCTTCACATAGACATGGGTTCCGGAGCCAGTTCTTACCGGGATATTCAGAAACTCTTCGGGCCCTTTTGCCATAGAATTTACCGGGCTCATCAGGTTTTGATCTCCAATCCTGATATTGCCGGCGGGTGATGGAAAGTTGTTTTTTGCAATTGCTGTAGTAATTTCTTCAGCAGATAAACCATAAGACTGCATGAGTTCAGGATTTACTTTTACTACCATCGTGCGTACATTTCCACCAAAAGGAGCAGGTGCAGTAACTCCTGGAATAGTGACAAACATGGGCCTGATTTTAGTCAGAACCAGCGTTTGAAGGTCAGTGATTGAGCGAGACGGACTTTCAAAAACTAATTGTCCGATAGGGAGGGAGCTGCCATCAAACCGGACCACCATAGGTGGAACAGCTCCGGGAGGCAGGAATCCCATTGCCCTGGAGACATAGGCAGAGACTTCACCAGCTGCCTGGGCCATATCAGCACCGGGATAAAATGTGATTTTCATCAGGGTAAAGCCCTGAACACTTTTAAAATCTATATCCTTCACCCCACTGATAAAAATCAGTACTTTCTGAAACTCATTAGCCATAAAACCGTCCATATAGGCCGGACTCAGGCCTCCATAAGGCATGGCGATATAGATAACAGGCAATTCGACTTTAGGGAAAATATCGACGTTGATATTTTTTATGGCAGTGAAAGAGAAATAAGCAATGGCCAGTACAGCAACCATCACAGTTAATGGTTTTTTTAAGGCAAATCGGATCATATTCATTTTCTATAATTAAAATTGATTAAACAGGTAATTGAAATCACCTGATAACTCGGCTCTTCGGATAAGAAGGTTCCAGAACTCCTGCTGAACTTCAATGGAGTTTTTCTCGACTTGCTGTAAAAGGGATTGGATCTGAAGCAGTTCGGTTAAATTAATCAGCCCGCTTTCATATCTCGAGAGATACAGCTCATAGGCCTGCTGTGCTTTTGCTAAAGCAAGGTGGATATTTTTAACTTGTTTGAGCTGCTGATCTGTTCTGCTGTTGATCGCTTGTATTGCGATATTCATTTGTAATTTTTGCAAGTCATAATTGAATTTGGAGCTTTGCAGGGTTTTAGCTGTACGTTTCTTTTCTGGAGAACCAGTGTAAATATTGCTAAGGTTCCATGTTAATCCTATGCCAATCAGGTAATTGTGCGCTATATTGTTAAATCCTGCAGACCAATTCTTTTCGACCGTACCAGCTGTATAGATACCGCTTCCACGGGCTGACAGACCCCCTAAAAGTGATAAGGAGGGTAATGCCTTTTTTGATGCTAAAGTACTTTGAACTTCATTATATCTAACCTGCTGATCAAGAATTTGCAGATAAGGATGGTTTGAAGAGATAGAATCCGGGAGGATATGAAGCGTCTGATAGTGCATGAAAGATTGCTGCGGCAGCAGAACGGATGTACCTGGCACAACCTCTGAGAAGTTGATCTGACCAGCATTATATTTTCCTGCCCATTCATTTTTTGAGGCAACTGCCAGTAAATAGGAAGATGCAGCAAGCGCTGTGTCTGCGCCGGGTTTCAGGCCGGCATCAGCAAGGCTTACCGTTAATTCAAGGATTTCTTTTACTCTTTTTACTTGCTGATCTGCCCATGTTAAATTGGAATTTGCATAGAGTATTCCTATATACAGCGACGTAACTTTTGCTTGCAGGGATAGTTTTGCAGCGTCATAACCACTTTGGGCCTCCTGAACTTTATAACCAGCAGCTGCTATCGTTTTGCGTTGCCTGCCAAACTCAAAAAACTTCCAGTCTGCTAATACTGATCCGAATGTATTGGCTGCAGGGCTGCCTGCGTGATCGGATTTGGTGCCATTTACATTGAATACACCAGGAACAGGGAAGAATGCCCCATTGCTTCCTGCAAATGTTCCATAAGAATTTTGCAGCTGTAATTGTATTTGTGGTAAAGAACGGCTTTGAACTTCTTTTTTTGCATAATAGGCTTCCTGGAGTTGTGCATCTTTGGCCATTAAACCAGCATAGTTCTGATAAGCAAGTTCCCAGGCCTGTGCTAAAGTCAGTCCGGCTGTTTGCTGTGCGCAGGTACTTACACTAATCAGCATGAAAAACAGGCTAATCAGATAAAGATTATACTTCATCATATTTGAAAATTAATTGTGGATATAAAAAGAAAACGTGTATCCGCGATGGTTTAAATCAACGTAACGGTGAAAATTATCAGCGTATAATTTTCTATATCAACAGTAATCTGTTTTGTAAAAACAGGGGTATTACTGACCAGCGCCACTGAGACTCAGGGGTGTGTAAAATGATCAGCTTTTTAAAAGGAAGGAGAAGAGAAAGAATAAAAACAGGGAGTATGAATGCAAAAAGCATAATTACCGCTGTTTTTGAAATACTTTGTTTGAATAATGGTTCATCCGGAGATGAATTCAGGTAAGTCTTTGAGCAATCAACAGTTTTAGGACTGAATTGGTGCTGTTGAGTCCATAAGTTCCTAAGAGATTTGCCTGATACAGCAGTACGCTCAACAGCTGTATCTGAGAAAAAGGATTGTATACTTTTTCTGATTGTACAGATAGAAAGCAGACAAATCAGGATCAATAGAAAAACTGCAAAAGATTTTGATCCTTTGGCGGCTGATTTACTCATCTGAAGTTTGAACTGCTTATACAAGGAGCCCAAAATACTTTTTTTATTACTGGTGTTTCAGTCTGTAACAAGTAATTTACGTTGTAGAAATGAACAAATTGAATGGGGTAACTAAATTAAGTATTATGTATATTGTTATATAAGTTTTATTATTTTATTAAAATGTTTTAAACTTTTGAAAGAGTAGGAAGTCATAAAAACAAAAAAAACTGATTATGATAAAGTATTTATTATACATTGACCCTGGGACCGGAAGTCTCTTTTATCAGGCCATTTTATCGGCCGTTCTTACCCTGTCTGTTTTCGGAAGCAGAATAAAAGTTTTTGTATTGCAAGTCATCAGAAATGTTAAAGCTAAAAAGGGAAATAAACAAATATGAGCTTACAACAGGCTATTTCCTATAAAGACCCTGCGGGTTTTGTTGTAAAGTTAAATGATGGTTACTATAGATATATTGCACATAGTTATGCAAGTGAATTTGATCAGCTCAATAATTCCGGACTTTATAATTTACTGATTGAGGAAAGATTAATGGTGTCTCATCGGGAGATAGAGCTGAATCGGGAATTTCCTGATTTTTATAAGAAGATTTTTCCCCAGCAGATTGGCCTGATATCTTATCCTTATGAATGGTCATTTTTACAATGGCAGCAAATGTTACTTTGCTACATCAGAATCAATGAAATAGCATTAGATCATGGAATGATTTTAAAGGATGCTTCTCCTTATAACTTCACTTTTCATCATGGAAATTGTGTATTAATTGATACTTTATCTTTCAGCTTTTATAAAGATGGTGATCCATGGGTTGCCTATAGGCAGTTTTGTGAAGAATCTTTATCCCCATTTCTATTAATGTACTATAAAGATCCCTTATGGTCTAAACTATACAGAGGAAGCATAACTGGTTTATCCCTTCCTTTTGTTAGCGCCCATTTGCCTTTCAAAACTAATTTCGACCTGTTTTGCTTAATGCATATCCATCTTCATTCCCGATTTAAGAATAGAAATAAAGGGAGTGATGATAAACATAATGGATTTACTGCTGAAAAATTGAAGGTTCTTTTTTCTTCTATCAAAAAGAACATCAATCAGAAAAAAGAACCCATGCTAAAAAATAGTATTTGGGAAGACTATTATGAAAAAGATATTGAAAGTGAGTCTTATATAACTGACAAAACAGAGGTTATTACAAAATGGCTAACAGCAGCAAAACCAGAAATAACGATTGACCTGGGTGCAAATACTGGTAAATTTTCCAGTATCGCATCATCACTGTCTAAAGTTGTTTATGCAGTGGAAAGTGATATTTATTGTGTCAATGATATTTATCAGGCTAATCGTAAAACAGAAAATAATAATGTAACCACTATTGTTGCTGACCTTGTTGATCCATCTCCCGGACTTGGCTGGAGTAATGATGAAAAATCTCCGCTGTTACAAAGATTAAAAGGCGACATGGTGATGGCGCTTGCACTGATACACCATTTATGCCTGAGCAGAAATTTGCCAATTTCTTTTATTGCCCGGCTTTTTTCGAATATGACCTCTCGTTTTGCTATTGTTGAATTTGTGCCGAAAGAAGATCCTAAATCAAAGATTTTGCTTCAGCATAAAGGAGATATTTTTGAGCATTATACTGAAAATGATTTTATACTTTCTTTTGAACAGCACTTTAAACTAAAAGCTTCACACTCATTTGAAAACTCATTAAGAAAACTGTATCTGTGGGAAAAAATCTAATTAATCTGCTTAAAACTCCTGTTTTTGTTTACACTTTTGGTCTGTTTTTTTTAGTTTATAAGAGTTCACTGTGTTTTCAGTTGTTTAATCCTTTGTTGTTTTTATGTTTTCTAGGTGGATATTGCCTGGTTAATTATATTTTGATATGGATACAAAGAAAAACAGGACTTTATAAATATGGTATAAGCTGGCTTATACTTGTTTGGATTTTAGTTCTTTTTTTTTCTCAGATAGCTGCTTTTTTAACTACAGTTATAGATCCATCATTTCTTCGGCTAAGATATCTTGTCACATTTATTTTTGTATTTTCTTTATTGGTGTATGTCATAAAGAGGAGAGTTGGTTATGAAATAATCTCAGGATTAAATTATTTAGTAAATGTTTTTGTCTTGATTTTAACAGGACTGATTATATTTTCTGGTGTTCAAATCTATTTGAAAGAAAAGGGTCATAATTTCTATTTGCAAAACAGAAAGCTACCTTCCTTAAAAATCAAGGATAATAAAGACATTGTTTGGATTTTATTGGATGAATATGCATCTCCTGCCAGTCTGAAAAGTCAATTTAACTTTAAAGATAGTTTGGTCGATTCTTTGGGGAATAAGGGTTTTTATGTTTTTGAAAATATGAATTCCCGAAGTGATACGACGGTTTATTCTGTTAATTCTTTATTCAATCTTGATGATAGTGTTACTATTTCGAATTATGCTAATGCTACTGTATATTTAAATCAGAGTAGCTGGATTAACCATTTGACTAAATTCGGATATGATTTTATAAGTTTAGACTTCCTTAATATCGGTGGACATCCAAAATTGCAGGACCTGAAAATCTTTCCGGATAACTATATTGGACAAGTCTTAAATGGTACTTTGTTTATCTCAGCATGGGATTCTCTGTTTTTAAAGCATAAAATGCCTTATGATGATTATAATCAAATGATAGTTAGTAAGTTCAATAAAAATATGCATTTAAAAAGGTCCAGGCCTGTCTTTACCTGGACTCATTTACTGATTCCGCATACGCCGTTTTATAGAGACGCCCATGGTAGAGTAAATGAGCATCCTATAGAAGTATTTGATGCTGCTTCGTCTAAAGAAGTAACCAGACAATATACTAGTTATCTTTCTTATGCAAATACAGTTGTGCTGAAAATGTTAAATGGTATTCCAGACTGGAAAAATAAAATTATAATAATCTCTGGTGATCATGGAGCAAGGATGCTGGTGCCTGAACATGATCCCAGAAGAAAAAAAACATTTTGTGCCATATATTATCCTGGTATGGATAAATTGAAAATCAGTAAGATAAAATACATGCAGCAGATTCCATTTTATTTACATTGACCAAAGACTAAAATCTGTCCGTTGCATGAACACCTGATTTATACCGTTTATAACGGTTATGTTTCTAAAATCTGTAAATGAGCTGACATAAAGCAAAATGGGGAAACCGATATTTGCGGCACGTATAAAATTAAAAACCATCATATGAAGTTATTAATAACCTGCCTTACTGTTATCTTTTTCTCGCTTTCTGCTACTGCGCAGGATATAGGTTCTACTATACCTAACGCTATTTTTTACAATAGAGATAATACCCCGTTTTCTACCTATAGTATTCCTAAAGGGAAAAAGTCACTCATTGTCTTTTTTGATGCGACCTGTGAACATTGTCAAAAAGTAGTGGCGCAAATGAGTAAAAGAACAAAAGAACTGAAAAATGTAAATGTCTATATGATCTCGCAGGATGAATACAGATCTATAGATTATTTTATGACCAATTTTGGTAAGCCATTTTTACAGGAAAAAAATGTAAAGGTAGTTCAGGATCGTGACCATGTTTTTATTATGGCTTTCCATCCAAAACAATATCCGGCTATTTATTTATATGATGCTAACAAAAGCCTGGTATTTACTTCAAGCAATCAAAATGATGTGCCTAAGTTCTTTAAGCTGATTAATCCTTAATCATATATATTGAAAGGCCTTTCTGATTGTATTTTAATCAAAAAGGCCTTTTTTTGTTAGTCTTCTACTACTGTCGTGGTATGTAAACTGATTGTTTCACGTTTACGGGCGGCAATACCGGCACCGATACTTGAACTTATTGCACCCAGCAATAGACCAAAGAAAGAGAAAAGTGCAAATTTAGAAAGCCCGGATGCTACATCATCACCTACTTCTTTTGCTTTCTCTACAGCTTTGTCTTTAGCTTGTTTAAGCTTCTCCTTTGTCTGTTTAATCGCATTTACC
Organism: Pedobacter cryoconitis; assembly: GCF_014200605.1. GTDB lineage: Bacteria > Bacteroidota > Bacteroidia > Sphingobacteriales > Sphingobacteriaceae > Pedobacter > Pedobacter cryoconitis_B. The sequence goes on from NZ_JACHCE010000005.1 coordinate 54,111, forward strand.
CAGTTGTCTACAATCTGCTCAGATTCAACTTTGGATTTACCTGTTTTATGCATGACAATATTAGCCAGGGCATCGCGGTCTGCGGCCTCAAATGCAGTATCACCGCTATTGAACAATTTGGAGAAAAGAGAATCCACTTTAGCCTGAGCCTGCTGCGGGTTTTCTAAAACAGACTTACCTGTATTTTCAGCTTTACCAGCAGCTTGCTTTGCCTTATTTTTCAGTTTTTCGGGCTGTAATTCTTTCTTGTCAGTCTGCTTTAACATCAACTCAGCTTCATTCTTCATTTTTTCAATAGAATTTCCATCTATATTCAATTGATCTTTAATCAGATCACCTGCTTCGGGTGCTGCATTTTTTATACCTGTGCCTGCTATTGAAAATCCTTTACCAATTACAGCACCTAAGCCTCCCGCAATCTTTCCGACCGAGAGTGTCACTACATAAATATTTAGAAACGTAAAAAGGCACCAGGTAATTAAGCCATGCAAGATCAGATCAGTCTTTTGTACCTGATTAGAAAGCCAGCCAGCTACCCAGCCACCAGAGAATAATGAAATCAGTACAGTAAGCACCCACCAGATCAGTGCACCTGTGCCTAAGCCGCTAAAGGGCTTTGTGTCTTCTACAGGATTAATACTGCCAAATCCAATACTCAGGCCTAATAGACTTAATAATAATTGTACAGCAAGGGCAATAAATACGCCCGCAAATACTGCGCTCCATGATAAACGGCTGATAAATCCCAATGGAGATTTATCACTAAATGTTTGAATCGATTTAGTCATAATTGTTTGTTTTTAAATAGGTAGATAAAATAGAATAGTCTGATCTTTGAAATTTGGCTGGGAAGCCCCTTTCTTTAGATGCTGACAGACAACAGTATAGTTGTGATAATGTTTGAATCGCTTTAAACCTATAGGGAATGTCAATGCAAGTTTATATGTTTACAGTATGGAAGTTAAACTCGACAAAACCACGCTGCCACAGCACGGACAGCAGGTTCTATTTCAAACCGTAATTGATGAGGAATATGAAACCTGGCAAGAGGGGATTTACAATGCAAAAGCTGAATATATACGTATCTCAAAAGGCGACATTTATGACATGTGGGGAGACGTTGTCAGATGGGAACCCTCAGTTTAACAGGTTACGTTCCGAAAGCTTGTTCATTATAGTAAGGAGATATAAATTAACTAAAGAATAAAAGATAAAAATACCTTAAAATGTTATTCTCCTTTAATATTTTGGATATTATTAATTTATTTTGAGTCTTATTAGATAGGAGAAAAAAGCCGCCACATTACTGTGGTGGCTTTTTTTTGTTTTAAAATAGCCTAATTTTTAGTGTATTACGTTTTAGCATATTGTTTTTAGAATTCATAATCATCCTGGGATTCATCATGAAAACAATCATTTTTATCTTTTTTTACTGCTATTCGCTTAATTTCATTTTATTCTGTTTTAACATTTTTCAGCTTTTTATTTCTTTCATGTTATTTTATGATGAATAAATAATACCTGTTTTATTCTTTTTGTTCATTACTCTTTCTGAGGCGAAAACCTATAATCAGAGTCGTAAATTTGTTCTATTGAAAGAATTAAGACTCACCTCGATTATTGTTTTTTCGATTTAGCTAATTTATTAGCTTAAGGCTAATTATTTGGGCGATATCCGGGGTGTATTCTTTAGTGTAAGAGCTCAATTTGTAATTGATGTTTTTGACAGTATAATATCTATAAAGTTTAATATTTATCTACCTATTACTATATGGAAAATCTTAAGATAATTGGAGTAACCCCATTTGAGAAGCCAGATACCGAACTTGCGATTGCTTTGATAAAAGCAGGAATCTTTCCTGTATTGAACCTTGGATATCAGCAGGCTGATGCTGTTCGGGCAATTCATGAATTGGTACAGCGCGGTGTGACAGATTTTGGAGTTTGTTTTCCATCTTCTGATATGATCTCTATTCCCCTCCCTGTACAGGTGAGCCTGGTTATTATCCCACAGGATATAAAGTTTGAGCGTAAACCAGGAGTTAAGCTTATCAGTCAGGTTTATGATCTTGAATCGGCAAAGAAGGCCAAAGCTTCAAAGGCGGATGGAATTATTGTAAAAGGTAATGAGGGGGGCGGAAGAGTAGGGCACGAGTCTTCTTTTGTGCTGTTTCAACGTATTATACAAGAAGTTAAAGATATCCCTGTTTGGATACAAGGTGGCGTAGGGGTACATACCGCTGCGGCTTTGATGGCTCAGGGAGCTGCAGGAGTTGTACTGGATAGTCAATTAATTTTATTCGCTGATTGCAGTGCACCTAAAGCAATTAAAGATATCTGTGCTAAGCTAAGTGGCACAGAAACAAAGCTTTTTGATAACTGCCGTGTTTTATCCCGTCCTAATTCGCCGGCAGTTGCAGCTAACCTGACTTATAAAGAGCTACAGGCTTATTTTATTGATTTTGATCTGGATAAGAGCTACCTGTCTTTAGGACAGGATGTTGCATTGGCATCAGACCTTTTTAACAGATATAAAAAACTGGATAAACTTGTATTTGGTGTCAAAGAAGCTATTTACGGACATTTGAACCAGGCCAAATCACTAAACGTAATCAGCCCTGAAAATCCACTGGCCAAAGAATTGAACCTGACTTATCCTATTGCACAAGGCCCAATGACAAGGGTAAGTGATGTAGCGCAATTTGCAGATGCGGTATCTGGTGCAGGAGCTTTATCTTTTATCGCGCTATCCCTATTAAAAGGAGAAACAGCCAGAAATCTGATTCAGGAAACCAAAAAACTTGCAGGTGATAAAACCTGGGGTGTAGGTATTCTTGGTTTTGCCCCGCAAGAATTGCGGGACGAACAGATGCAATATATTCTGGAAGAAAAACCCCCGGTAGTTTTGATTGCGGGCGGGCGTCCTTCCCAGGCAAAACCACTTGAAAAAGCCGGTATCAAAACATTCCTGCATGTGCCTTCAGCATCGCTGTTAGACATGTTTTTGAAAGAAGGAGCCCGCAGATTCGTATTTGAGGGCAGAGAATGTGGTGGGCACGTTGGTCCTTTATCCAGCATGGTACTCTGGGAAAAACAAATTGAGCGTTTACTCAAAGAAGATAATCCTGAGCAGATCAGCGTATTTTTTGCTGGTGGTATCCATGATTCCTTTTCTACCGCTTTTATCGCAATTATGGCTGCACCACTTGCCGCTAAAGGGGTGAAAATAGGGGTATTGATGGGAACTGCTTATTTATATACTAAAGAAGCAGTAAGTACAGGTGCTATTCAGGAAAGATTTCAGCAGGAAGCAGTCAATGCCAGTGATACGATATTACTGGAAACCGCTCCCGGTCATGAAACAAGATGTCTTAAATCTCCTTTTTCTGACTTTTTCAGTGAAGAAAAGGAAAAACTTCAGCAATCCGGAATTGATAAGAAAGAAATATGGGCAAAACTGGAAACACTTAACGTTGGGCGTTTAAGAATTGCTGCTAAAGGCATAGAACGCAGGGGAAATGAGCTGGTTACTATCAATGAAGCCGAACAGCTTACCCTGGGTATGTATATGATCGGACAAATTGCAGCCCTGCAAAATAAAGTAGTTTCACTGCTTGAATTACATCAGGAGGTAGCGGAAGGAAATTATCAGCATATCGTTAATGCACAACTTTCCGCTCCGCCAGAAAAAACCGGGAAATCTCTTGATATAGCCGTAGTAGGTATGGCCTGTATCTTTCCCGGCGCAAAAAATATCGAAGAATACTGGCGTAATATTATTTTAGGGAAAGACAGTGTTACTGAAGTCCCTGATGAGCGCTGGAATAAAGACTTATATTATAATCCGGAATCTACAGCAGGAGATATGTCTCATTCTAAATGGGGCGGATTTATTCCGAAAATAGATTTTGACCCGCTTGAATTTGGTATTCCACCACAGTCACTTGCGGCTATAGAACCTACACAACTGTTAACACTGATGGTCGCTAAACAGGCGATGGAAAATGCAGGTTATCAGGATGGTGGCTTTGATCAGGAAAATGTATCTGTAATTATTGGTGCTGAAGGTGGTAATGACCTGGCCAACAGTTATGGATTCAGATGTTTTTACAAACAGGTATTTGGAGAAATGCCGGAAGAGATTGATCAGGCCTTACCAAAAATGACAGAAGACTCTTTTCCGGGTATTCTGGCCAACGTGATCTCTGGTAGAGTAGCTAACCGGTTAAATTTAGGCGGACGTAATTATACCGTTGATGCAGCCTGCGCATCTTCTCTGGCAGCAGTAGACCTGGCTTGTCAGGAACTGTTTCTGGGGAAATCTGATATGGTGCTTGCTGGCGGGGCCGATTTGCATAATGGGATCAATGATTACCTGATGTTTTCAAGCACCCATGCGCTTTCACGTAAAGGCAGATGTGCAACTTTTGATTCAGAAGCTGATGGTATTGCCCTGGGTGAAGGAATTGCCATGGTTGTCTTAAAAAGACAAGAAGATGCAATCAGAGACGGAGACCGGATTTATGCAGTTATCAAAGGTGTTGGTGGTTCTAGTGATGGTAAAAGTTTAGGCTTAACTGCACCGCGTAAAAACGGTCAGGTACAGGCATTAGAACGTGCTTATGATCAGGCAGGTATCACGCCATCAGTTGTAGGCCTTGTGGAAGCACATGGCACAGGAACTGTGGTTGGTGACCGTACAGAATTAAGTGCGCTGACTGATAAGTTTATACAAGCTGGTGCTACTGCCGGCCAATCGCATCTGGGCTCTGTGAAAACTCAGATTGGCCATACTAAATGTGCTGCCGGGCTGGCTGGTTTGATCAAAGCCTCTTTATCGGTTTATCATGGTATTAAACCGCCAACTATCCATTTGAAAAACCCAAACAGTTATTATAACGCTAAAACCAGTCCGTTTGCTTTTCATACAGAAGCAGGTCTGTGGATGGAGAGTAAACGCTATGCTGGTGTAAGTGCATTTGGTTTTGGCGGAACAAATTTCCATGCCGTGCTGGAGGGCAGTAATCCGGTAAATGCTGAAATTCCTACTTTAAAATCGTGGCCGTCAGAACTCTTCGTTTTTAGAGGGGATACTTACGAAGAAGCAAAATCCAAACTCACAGCAGTTAAAGTATTGCTGGACAGTAACGCACAGGTAGATTTAAAAGATATAGCCTATAGTCTGGCTATGGCCGATAACAAGCCTGTACAATTATGTATTGTCGCAGACCGTGCAGAAGATCTTAACATGAAAGTTGAACTTACCCTTTCTGGTATAGAAAGTAAAGATACTTATGCCACTAAGAAAAGAGAGGGTAAAGTAGTCTTTATGTTTCCCGGACAGGGCAGTCAGCGGATCAATATGGCAAGAGATCTTTTTGTCATCTTCCCGGCTATGCGGGAGCTGTTAAAAGACTTACCGGAATATGAGAAAGTACTTTTCCCGAATGCCGTATTTGATGCTGCATTATTGAAAGAACAAAAAGAAAATATTAAAGATACCCGGATGGCACAGCCCTTACTGGGGATTGTGAACCTGGCTATTGCAAACTTCTTAAGAACGCTTGGTATTGTGCCTGATATGGTAGCAGGACACAGTTACGGAGAATTACCAGCCTTATGTTTTGCCGGTGCATTTGCTGAAGATCAGCTGGTTAATCTGAGTGCAGCAAGAGCAAAATCTATTCTGGATGCTGTTGAAGGAGGAGATACGGGTGCTATGGTAGCCGTTAATGCAAAACAAGAAGACTTGCAGCAAATTATTTCAGGTCTCAAAGATATTTACACAGTTAACTATAATTCACCTATGCAATCTGTATTGGCAGGCGCCACACCTGCCATTACCAATTTAATGGAATTGCTTAAAACCGCAAAGATCTCTTTCAGGCAATTGGAAGTTGCCTGTGCATTCCATAGCCCGCTGGTGGTTAAATCAAAAGAACTATATCAGCAGGTACTGGAAAGTGTAACTTTTAATGCGCTGAGTTTACCAGTCTGGTCAAATACAACTGCTCAGGAATATCCGGTACAGGCAGATCAGATCAAAGAAAGATTAACGGATCACTTGATTAAACCAGTGAAATTTGTAGATCAGGTACAGGAAATGTATGCCGCAGGAGCGAGGATCTTTATAGAAGTAGGCCCGGGTAAAGTACTTTCAGGCTTAACCAAAGCGTGTTTAGGTAAAGAAGAACTTTTAATGCATGCAGAAGACAATGGACAAAATAAACTGACCCATCTGTTAGGTATGCTGGCAACCTATATTTCTACCGGACGTGATATCCGGCTGGAAAAATTATTTGAAGGCCGCGACGCAAGATTATTAAATCTGAATGAACCGGCATTGTATAAAAAAAGCCCTGCAGTATGGTTCGTTAACGGCCAGCATGCAATCCCTTCGAATGGGAAATTGCCAGCAAACGGGGCATTACCTATCATAGAACCTATACAAATGAAAAATAGAGAATTAAGATCAGAACCTTTGCAGGCAGTACATTCTGCCAGCGACCTGATGATGCAGGAATATTTGAATAGTATGAAATTGTTAATCCAGGCACAGCGTGATGTGATGCTTACCTTTTTGGGGCAGCATGTTACTTTGAATACCGGATTACTTAATCCTGTAACTATCCCGCAGCCTGTGATGGCACAGCCCGTACCACAGGCAGATCGTTATGCAGCTACGCCGGTGGCCACGCCACAGCCTGTTCTGCAACAACCGGCAGCCGTTGTTAAAGCTGCTGCAGAACAAAAGGATGTCAAGCTGGCTTTATTACAAATTGTAAGCGATAAAACAGGCTATCCGCAAGAAATGCTGGGAATGGAAATGGATCTGGAAGCAGATCTGAGTATTGATTCTATCAAACGCCTGGAAATTATAGGTGCTTTACGTACCGAATTGGGTGGTTTTAGCAGTACACACAGCGAAGATACCGTAATGGAGCAATTGGCTGGTATCAAGACCTTAAACGGGCTTGTTAACTGGATCACTGAAAATGCAGCACCTGCTGCAGGTACAAATATATCTGCGACAATTAATATAGAAGTCACTGTAAACAACAATCAGCCTAAATTCTCATCCGAAGAGCTCAGAGCAGCTATCCTGTCTGTCGTTAGCGAAAAAACAGGTTATCCTGAAGAAATGCTGGGTATGGATCTTGATCTGGAAGCAGATCTGAGTATTGATTCTATCAAAAGAATGGAAATCATCGGAGAGCTGAAATTGAAAATAGGCTTTAATCAGAACCAGGATCAGGGCGATGATTTAATGGAAAAACTTGCTGCGATCAAAACACTTAACGGATTAGTGAACTGGATTTCAGACATCGAATCGGGTACGGATGATGTTTTGACAGAAGCAAAAAAAATTATAGAAGAGAGTGGGGATAGTACAGGGATAGAAAAGTTATCAAGACTACGTTTTGAACTTACCCCTGCAGCTTTATCAGATATAGAAGCTGCGATCCTTAAAGGACAGCGTTTTGGAATCACTGATGATGGACAAGGTCAGGCAACAAGGATTAAAAGCCTGTTTAAAAAACACGGGGCATTAGTTGATATCGTGTCTGCCGGAGATGATTTGCAAAACTATCAGGGGCTGATTATCCTGAATATGTTTAGCTCAGAAAAGAAATCCGGAATCATTGAACATTTTGAGATGATCAAACAGGTGAATTTTGAAAAAACGAAATGGGTATACATGATCTCTGATGTCAGAACTTACCTGAATGATGCTACTGATGTAGAAATGTTAAGACTTTACCAGGGCTATTCGGGCTTCTTCAAAAGTCTGGACAGAGAGTATGAGCATACTAAATGCAGACTGGTCAGCCTGGAAACAAAAATGTCAGCAGAAGAGATTGCTGGTATTACTTTAAATGAAATCTTAAACCCGGATACCCCTTCAGAAATTATTTACCACGGTCAAAAAAGACAGATCATGGAACTGATTCCTGCAGAATTGATTACAGGTCTGGAAGATTCTCATATTCAACTCAATAAAGACGCTGTTGTACTGGTATTAGGAGGTGCCCAGGGGATTACTGCCGAGCTGATGATCCACTTTGCAAAAGATTATCCTTGTAACTATATCCTTGTTGGCCGTTCAGCTGATCCAAAATCAGCAGTACAGGGCAAAGCAGCATCCTTAAAAACGAAAGATGAAATCAGGAGTTATCTGATCCAGCAGGGCGAAATTAAAAAACCGGCTGAAATAGAGCAGGAAACGGCCAGGATCTATAAGAATAACCAGATTCTGAACAGTATTGCCATGCTGGAGAATGGCGGATCTAAAGTAGTCTACGAATCACTTGACCTGAGAGATGAAGACGGGCTGAGCCGTTTTGTAGATAGCGTGTATCAAAAGTATGGCCGCATTGATGGCGTTGTACATGGTGCAGGTCTGCTGGAAGATAAATTGTTCCATAGCAAGACATCGGCGTCATTCGAAAGAGTATTTGATACTAAGGTGACCCCATTAAGAGTATTGGCAGAAAAGCTAAAACCTGAGACACAGTTTGTAATTCTTTTTTCAAGCATCGCTTCTGTTTATGGTAACCGCGGACAAACTGATTATGCGGCTGCAAATAGTGTAATGGACAGATATGCCTGGGCTTTGAAACAAAAGATCAATGGAAAGGTCCTGGCTATTAACTGGGGGCCATGGAAAGGGGCTGGTATGGTCTCTCCAACTTTAGAGAAAGAATATGAAAGAAGAGGTATCGCGCTGATTCCTTTACAGGATGGTATGGAGACCTTCTTAAATGAACTGAAGTACGGCAAAGAAAGTCAGGTACTCATTATGGCAGGAAATAACTGGTAGCTGATTTGTTTAAATTAATAGGCCCCAATGAAGAAAACGGATGTAGCTGTAGTTGGAATGTCCTGTATTTTCCCCGGTGCGGGAGATCTGGATACATTCTGGAAAAATATAATAAATAAGGTCGATTCTACTCAAGTTGTGCCACCGGATCGTATTGATCCGGTGCACTTCGATAAGCAGCAGACCGGGGTAGACCGTTTTTATTGCAACAGGGGAGGGTTTATTCCTGAATATAACTTCGACCCTCAGCGTTTTGGTATCCTGCCTGTAGCAGTGAATGGTACAGAGCCCGATCATTTGCTGACACTGGATCTGGTTTACAGGGCACTGGAAGACGCAGGGGTGTTCCAGAAGAATACTTCGCTCGAAAAAACCGGTATTATCATTGGAAAAGGTAATTATGCAGGGCCCGGCGCTACCAGGGCCATTGAAATTGTAAGAACAGGTGAACAGATTGCCGCGGTACTGAAAGATTTGCTGCCTCATCTGGAGACAGCAGATATAGAAAAAGTAAAGCATGAATTCCAGGCTCGTAAAGGTCGTTTTGGGCCAGATACAGCAATGGGATTGATCCCGAATTTAGTAGCCTCGCTGGTTGCTAACCGTTTAAATCTGGGTGGAGTAGCTTTTACGTTGGATGCAGCCTGTGCAAGCTCATTGATTGCTATAGATCATGCTGTTCAGGAATTAAACAGCGGACGCTGCAATATGGTTATTGCCGGCGGCGTACATGTAGGGCAGAATGCAGCCTTCTGGAGTATATTCTCCAATTTGGGGGCGCTGTCAAAACAAGAAAAAATAAAACCTTTTGATCAGAGTGCTGATGGTTTAATTATTGGTGAAGGCTGCGGATTTGTTGTTTTAAAACGGTTAGAAGACGCAGTTAAAGATAAAGACCGGATTTATGCAGTCATCAAAGGGGTTGGGGTAAGCAGTGATGGAAGTGGGACCAGTGTAATGAGCCCTTCGGTAAAAGGTCAGCTCAGAGCCATAACACAAGCCTGGGAAAACTCAGGAGTATTGCCAGCAACTATCGGTTATATTGAAGCACATGGTACAGGGACACCATTAGGAGATAAAACTGAGCTGGAAACACTGACACAGTTCTTTGGTGCTGATGATCAGTTGCTCAGAGCGGGTATCGGGACGGTAAAATCAAATATCGGCCATGCCATGCCAGCAGCAGGAATTGCAGGTTTAATTAAAACCTGTTTAGCTTTGTATCATGATATTTTACCGCCAACCTTACATTGTGAAAATCCCTTAGCACAACTAGAAAAGACTCGTTTTTTAGCTGTGCAGGAGCCATTAAACTGGGAGAAAACAGGTTTGCCTAAAGTTGCCGGGGTTAATGCTTTTGGTTTTGGCGGTATCAATGCCCATGTTGTACTCGAAGGGTTTACAGCCCCTAAAAAAGACGGGGTATTGTTATTGGCCCGTCCAAGTCTTAAAGCGCTGACTGAAGCTTTAGAAAACCACGATTACAGTACGGGTACAGGAAATTACCGTATTGCTGTATTTGATCCGACACCAGAAAGAATAAAAAAAGCGATTAAGATCGCCTCGAAAGATAATCCATGGCGTAATAAACAGGATATCTGGTATACCAATGAACCCTTGCTCAGTAATGGCGGAAAAATTGCCTTTGTCTTCCCTGGTTTAGACGGACTTGCAGGAGGGGAAATTAACAGTGTAGCTGATTATTTTGAGATCGCAACCGATCAGCATATTAAGGCCGATGGATTGCTGAGCGAAGCCTTAAAAACATTGGGTAAAAGCAGTGTTTTGGATATTGCCCTTAAACAACTGGGGGTACAGCCTGATATGAATGCAGGGCATAGCCTGGGAGAATGGCTGGCTGCAAGATCATCAGAACTGGCAGAAGAAAGCTCTGTATTGCAATTATTGAAAGTTCTGAATCCTGAAACTTTTGAATTAAAAGATTCCAGGTTTATTGCTGTAGGTTGTGGCATAGAACAGCTTTTGCCTATCATAGCTGACATCAACGATGTATATCTGTCAAATGATAACTGCCCGCAGCAGGTCATTCTTTGCGGAAGTAAAGATGCACTGGAAGAATTGACACCAATTTTAAAAGCAAAACAAATTTTCCACCAGGTACTGCCATTTCAATCTGGTTTCCACTCTCCGTTTATTGCAGATAAACTAGAAGTAATTCTGGAAGGGATGAAAGATATGCAGTTCCGTAAAACCACCACTCCGCTGTGGTCGGCCACTACTTTAGAACTGTATCCGGAGGGTTTTGAAGCCATCAGACATTTAAGTGCAGAACACCTGATCAAACCGGTACGTTTTCGTGAATTGACAGAGAAATTATATGAGCAGGGGGCAAGGGTCTTTATACAGATCGGATCTGGTGGTTTAGTCGGTTTTATAGAGGATACCCTGAAGGGAAAGAACTTTAGTACTATCTCCTCGAATGTTCCGGTAAGATCTGGAATTGCCCAGTTACAGCGGGTGCTTGCTGCATTATTTGTAGAAGGGAAAGAAGCCGGGATGAATTTTATTGGTAAAATTGGTTCGGGGCCTGCCTTAAAAAATAAAGGGATCAGATTAGAGTTAGGCTTGCCAACGATCAGTGGTTTAAGCACGCTTAAAGAACTAACTCAGCCATCATATACGCGGCCAAAGCCTTTGGTTTATGCTAAAGAACTACTGGAAGATGTAGCTGATCCTGTAATGCAGGCTTTCAATGAGAATATGCTGGAAATGGTCAATATGCAGGCCGAAATGCAGCAATTGTTTAAAAACAGAATTATACAGCCTGCAAACTATGCAATTCCGGCGGTCCGGTCATCGCCTGTGGCCTATGAAACCCTGCGATCAGCACCTGTAAGAATACCTTTCTCTAAACAACTGGATATCACACTTGAGAATTGCCCTTACCTGAAAGACCATGCGCTATTAAGACAGCCAAAAGACTGGCATTGCGTAGATGATATGGATCCGGTAATTCCGATGACAATGATCTTTGAACTATTCGCAGAGATCGCAGAAGAGCAGTCTCCCGGAGAACAGGTACAGAAGATATTGAATATTAAGGTATTTCAATGGATGAATGTGATCAAACCATTCCGGGAAACCGTTACTGGTGAATGGAAAGATCAGCAAAGGGTATATCTCAATTTAGAGCGTTTTGCGAACGCTGAAGTCATTTTGTCGGCAAAATTAGGGATTGCTGAACATCAGGTCTTTGATATAGGTAAGGTTCTGGATATCCAGAGAAGTCCGGAGCAGATCTATGAAAATCATATGTTTCACGGACCGGGTTACCAGGGGATCAAATCGCTGAAAGCGGTTGGCGAAAAAGGAATTACCGGTATCATTGAAAGCGGTGCCGGAAAAGGTTCTCTGCTGGATAATGCAGGTCAGCTTTTTGGATTATGGCTGCAATTGATCCTGACCAAAGACAGGATTGCCTTCCCGGTAAAAATACAGGAGATCGAGTTTTTTGAGAACATGCACGATCAGCAGGGTGAATTTGAATGTACCTGTGTACTGACAGAGATGAATGGAGAATTTGCTACAGGCAATTTTATCATCAAAAGAGATAACAGGGTTTGGGCAATTATTTCGGGCTGGCAGAACAGAAGACTCGAAATAGATGATGCTTTATGGAGTGTTTCTATGTCCCCGCTGCATAACCGTTTATCAAAAGAAATTGCGCCGGGCATTTTTATGTTCCATAATGCTTATTCAAGAGTCGTTTCCTGGGATTTTATCCTGAAACGCTATTTCAATCAGGAAGAGAAAAAATATCATAATTCATTGCTCCCCAATAAAAGAAAAGCCTGGATGATTAGCCGGGTGGCCGTCAAGGATGCTGTAAGAAATCTGCTCAATATAGAGAAACAACATGCCTGTTATCCGATCACATTTGAAATCAAATCGGATGAGCGGCAAAAACCTTACCCTCACGGTGGTCAAACTGCTGGTATTCATGTTTCTTTAGCGCATAAAGGAACTGATGCCGTGGGGGTGGCCCGTTTAGACAGGCCTGTAGGGATAGATATAGAAAGTATTGAAGACCGCAGTACAGGTTTCTTTGACCTTGCATTTGACGATACGGAAATTGTTTTACTACAGGGAAGGGATAAAGCAGAATGGGCCACCCGTTTCTGGACCGCCAAAGAAGCTTATGGTAAATACTTGGGCAAAGGCTTACAGGGAAATCCCAAAGCTTATATAGTTGAAGAAATCAGAGGCGAAGAATTGCGTATTAAAGACATATTTATAAAGACCATTAAACACCATAATTATATCATCGGATGGACACAATAACGAAAAACAAACAGCTGAATAATGACGAGATCTTTGATTTGATGAAGCAATTTATCACAGAGGTCATAGGAGAAGAATTTGTGGAAGAAATGGATATCACCCCTAAAAGCTCTTTTACTAAAGACCTGGAGATGGACAGTATAGAAATCGTATCCTTCTCTGAAAAGATAAAGGCACATTTTGGTGAGCAAATTGATTTTACAGGCTGGTTATCCGCTATGGATCTTGATCAGCTGATTAATCTGAACCTGGAAATGATTATTAATTATATACACGAATGCCAGTCATCAAAGTAAATAACAGGGATGTTCACATCCAGGAACTGAATAAAGGAGCGGCTGAAACTGTTCTTTTAATTCATGGGATGTTCAGTAACCTCTCTGTGTATTACTTCAATATAGCCCCGGTACTGGCCGAACATTTTCATGTAGTGATGTACGATCTGAAAAGTCATGGAATGAGTGAGCGCACGCTGCAAGGTTACGACCTGCACAGTATGACTGATGATCTTTATGCTTTAATGGAAGTATTGAACCTCGGTCAGGTGCATCTGGCAGGTTATAGTTTTGGGGGGCTGATTGCTTTGAAAATGGCCGTACGTTTCCCCGAAAAACTGAGAAAACTAGTACTAATAGAAGCGCCTGATCCTAATGATGCTCAAACCCGTGGCATTATTGATGAATACAGCAGGGAGTTTCTGGAACATTATGTAGCCAATTTTACGGATACAACGAAAGTGAAAATGGGTAAAAGACAAATGGACCGCAACCACAGGATGTATGAATATCTGTTTTATCAAACCAGTATCAAAAGTGATATGATCAGAGAAAGCGGGTTCTTCAATAATCCCGGAATAGCTAAGCTGGAAAAAGACACGCTTTTAGTATACGGATCGGATTCTAACTGTCTGGAAGCGGGTAAACAGCTCCATCAAAAAATAAGCAGATCTGATCTGGTCCCTTTAGCTGGAGATCATAATATCCCAATCCAGGAGCCTGTGATGGTTGCAGAGCTTGTTGCTGGATTTTTTAAAAATTAATTGTCAAACTAACAGACGCTCTATGGCAAAATTTGTATTTATTGTCCCTCCTTTAACAGGTCATATTAACCCTACCTTAAGTATGGGTGCTGTGTTAATTCAGCGTGGACACCAGGTGGGCTGGATTACACTGGACCCCGGTTTAGGTGCTAAATTACCAGAAGGTGGTGAATTGCTATGTATCAATTATGACCAGAGTGATCAGCAGAAACAGGATAGCGGGCAATACCTGGATATGATTACCAAAAAAATTGTCTATGGTATAGACAGTATCAAGTTTTTATATGAAGATGTATTAATTCCGTTAAACCGGCATAGTTATGAAGGTATAGCGGACTGGCTGGAAAAATATAAACCAGATCTGGTCATCACAGACCATCAGATGTTTGCCGGGGCTATCGCTGCGGTAAATCAGAAAATACCATATGCGACCTCAGTTACTGCCCCCGCAGCTATAAAAATCATGGATGAGCTGCCTAAGGTTCACGAATGGGAAGTAAACCAGATTGTCGCGTTGCAAAAAGAATTCGGGATTGATAAAATAGATTCTATAGCCTGTTCCAGTCTTTTAACTATGGTTTTAACTTCAAAAGCATTTTTCGGAGAACTGGAGTTGCCTGCTTATTATCATTTTGTGGGGCCGGTTATTAACCGCAAACCAGTAAAGACATCTTTTGACTGGGAACTGCTTCAAAAAAACAGCAGGCCTAAAATATTAGTCAGTATCGGGACAACTTTTGATCACGAGCATAAAAAGAGTTTTTTCACTAAAGTGATTGCTGCTTTTGCAGAGGAAGACCTGACTGTAGTGGTTGTCTCGGACCCTTCTCTTTTTGAAGAGTGGCCAGAGAACTTTATTGTGCAGCGTATTGTTCCTCAGCTAGAATTACTACCGCATTTAGATGCCGTAGTTTGTCATGGCGGACATAATACGGTTTGTGAAAGCTTAATGAACGGGTTACCAATGGTGGTTATTCCAATTGCCTATGATCAGTCACATGTGGCTGGCAGAGTAGCACGTGTTGGTGCAGGTTTACGTTTGAACTTCAACCGTTTCAAAGCCGGGCATCTTCAGGAAGCTGTCCGTGAAATCCTTCAGGAGCCTGCTTTTAAAGCTTCAGCAGTTGAAATCAAACAATCTTTTATTGACGCAGGCGGAACCCAGGCAGCTGCTACTTTGCTGGAGCAGTTTAGTGTCAATGAACCTTTGTTTTTATTAAATGATTAAAACAAGAATTATGTCAAGATTTTTATTCGTCGTACCACCTTTTTTTGGTCATATCAGTCCCACACTGAGCATTGGCTCCAGTTTAATCGCCCGCGGGCATGAAGTAAAATGGATAGGGATTACACCACTGGCAGAAAAACATTTGCCCGAAGGAGGAGAGTTTATTTATCCTGAAGCAGATTTACAGGAATACCAGGAAGAGATTACCCGTATTTTGAAACGTCAGGATGACGGGCCTTCCTGTTCTGGTCCGGAGGTCATGAAACTGGCATTAGAGGAAACTTATGTGCCTTTTGCCCGGATGATGATGAAAGGTCTGAGTAATTTTGCAGACTCCTGGAAACCCGATGTGATCGTCAATGACTGTATTACTTTTGCAGGTGCACTATGTGCACATATCAAAGGAATTCCATCGGTAACAACTACACCAGTTCCACCAGATGTGATGGGAGATACGGCAAATAGTGCCCCTAAAATATTTGAATGGCAGCAGCAATTAATCCGCGGGCTGCAAAGGGAACTGGGGATAACTGAAGACGGGATTTTTATCCATTCTTCTAAACTGAATCTTGTTTTTACCTCTCAGGCTTTTGCCGGATTTGAAGAGGTACCCTCGGCCATGAAATTTGTAGGCCCCGTAAAAGGCAGGCCAAATCATGCTGCTTTTGACTGGGAAAGGCTTGCACAGGCGAAAAACCCAAAGGTATTTGTGTCTTTAGGAACTTTGTTAGTTGATATCAGGGCTGCATTTTTTCAGAAACTGATTGATGCTTTTGCCAATGAACCCATAACTATTATTGCAGCCACCAACCCGGATATTTTTGAAGTATGGCCGGATAATTTTATTGTAAACAGTTTTGTACCGCAGGCAGAATTAATGCCGTATATGGATGCTGTGATTTGTCATGGCGGTTTTAATACAGTCAATGATACTTTTACCAATGGTTTGCCCATGCTGATCACACCTATTGCCTATGATCATTTTCATACAGCTAAACTCATTGAAAATGCTGGCTGCGGAATCAGTATCCGTTATAAACGGTTAAAAATAGCAGACCTGAGAAATACTGTTTTTGAATTGCTGGAAAACCCAAAATACAGAAATGCGGCATTGAAAATCAAGGAAACCTTTAGCGCTGCAGGAGGAAATGATAAAGCAGTACAGTTGCTCGAGGATTTTGCCGAGGCGGAACAATTAGTTGAAAAAGATAACTAATACCCATAAACCCAACAAAAAATGGTACTAATTAAATGAAAAGAAAACTACTATTTGGGGAGAGACTGATGCTGGGTGATGGAATGACTCCATTTAACGCAGTAATTCCAGTAAAAATCCGCGGAGAATTTTCTGCGGCAAGTTTACACCATGCTTTGTTCAGGTTACAGCAAAAACATCCCTGGCTAAATGCTGTAATAACCTACGATAAAAATAATCGTCCCTTTTTTACAACGGAAACAGAGCGGCCGGTTAAGATTCCGGTGCAAATCATCCCCCGGCACAGCGATGAGCAATGGCATACCGAGACCATCAATCAATGGTCTGTTCCTTTTAAAACAGATCAGGAACCCATGATGCGCATGGTCTGGATTAAAGGAGATGGGGTTTCAGAACTAATGATGGTGATTCACCACTGTTTAATTGATGGTGGGGCAGTGCTGGCACTTTTATCTGCATTATATGAATTGATAGATAATGGAGATGCTGATGTTGGCCAGGAAAATCCAATTCAATCACTTGCTGATATTATACCTGCAGAAATTCTGGGGAACAGAAAGAAAAATTTCAAAGCAGCTTTGATTGGTAGTATGGCAGTTTTAGCACTTTGGTTTATGCCAGCAGGTAAAAAAGCTGTAGAAAGACAAAAGGATTATATGCTCAACTGGAAACTGGATGAGGAGATGACCATACAGGTATCCAATTTTTGTAAAAGCTATGGCATAACTGTAAATACATTATTGTGTGCTGTATTGTTACAGGCTTTTAAGGAGGTTAGAAAGGAAAATGCGAATAATAAAATTTCCTGTCCTGTAGATCTTCGTAACCTCAACAAAAGGATAAAAAAAGACAATATTTTTGCTTTTGGCTCCATGTTCGTCGTTTCTTCTTACCCGGAGCTGAATTTCATAAGTAATGCAAAGGAGATACAGAAAGATATCAGGCAGAAAGTTAAAAAACTGGACCCCTATCTGATGCTGATGGTACTGGAAAGAGCTCATCCTATCCTTCATAAATTCCGCCGCTTTTTGAAACATGGTAAGTCAAGCAATGATTGTATGTTTTCGAATATGGGCCGGATGGCTATTCCTTATCAATATGATACGTTTGAAATAGAAACGATATACTCACCCACTGTAATCGGGCCTTTAGGAAATACGACTTCACTCATCGCCTCTACTTACCGCGGTAAGCTGGACCTTGCTTTTGTAGCAAGTGAAGGATTTGTCCCTTATACAGATGGCCAGGCAATAAAAAGCAGGATCATGGAAATCCTCGAAGAACAATTACAGACACAGCTTCAACCCGCATAGAAATGAAAAGAAAGTTGATTATTGGAGAAAGGATTATGTATGTGGATGCATTAACACCCGTTAACTGCATCTATACGGTAAAGATCAGGGGAGTTATTGATCCGGAAGTTTTGCGTTCAGCACTTTATAAAATTCAGAAGAAACATCCTTTATTAAGGATGAAGATCGATGAGCAGCAAGCTGGCGGCCCATATTTCATTTTAGATGAAAATATAAAGGAAATTCCTGTAAGGATCATGGAGCGAAACAGCGAACAAGATTGGCTGCATGAATCCAAAGCAGAATGGCATCAGCTTTTTGATGGTGAAAATGAGCCGCTAGCAAGAATAGTCTGGTTAAAATCGGCAGAGATATCAGACATTTTACTGGTGTTTCCACATTGTATTTGTGATGGTTCTACACTGGTAGCGTTAACGCAGGAATTATTGTATTTGTTGGACCATCCCAATATGGAGCTTATTCCTTATGCTACTTTCAACTCTGTAAAAGAACTTTTAACACCTGCTTTTGCGGTATCTCAAATGAAGATATTTAAAGCACGTATGTTTTCTTTACTGGGTAAAGTATTCTTTTATTTCAGGCCGGACAAGCGTAAGGTAGCGGCAGGAAATTATTATGCTTTACATTGGAGTCTCGATCAGCAGCAAACCACAGAACTGGTTGAACGCAGTAAAGCTGCGGTGACTTCAGTTCATGCTGCTTTATGTATTGCTGTCATGAAAGCCTTTCAACAGGTAAAAGGGGCAAAGGCGCATGGAAAAGTAATTTGCCCGGTAGATATCAGGCAATTTATTCCTGAAATAAAGAATGACACCATGTTTGCCTTTGCACCAATTGTAGAACTTGAAATAGATAAAAAAAATGATCTGGATTTCTGGGCAATGGCAAGAACTCTGAAAGCAGAGTTAAATGCCAAAGTCAGGGCATTGAAAGTAGAAGAGTTATTATGGATGAGTGAATATTTTCATCCGGTAGTTGGAAAAATGATCAGCTTTCTAAAAGCTACTGATGGTACCCATGATGTTACGCTGTCTAATATGGGGATACTCAGAATTGCTGAAACTTACCAGACATTTGAAGTCCTGGCAATTCGAAGTCCGACAGTAGCTTTTCCGTGGAGAAACCCCAGTACAATGATCGTTAGTACTTTTAAAAATACGATGGATTTTACATTTATGTCTAATGATACATTCCTGACTGAACAGGAAGCTGAGCAGATTAAAAGCGTCGCAATGAATTTAATATTTGAAGATCTGAAACAATTATCCGTTGCCTGATATGTTAACCACAGCAATTAAAAAAAAGGAAATTACGCTAAAGCGTTTTTTACGTAAAAATTTACTGTACTACATTATTCCAAATGTTGTTTTTAATACCATTATTCCTTATTTCAGTTTTACAGATTTGAATGCAGTTCATTTGTTTGCCGGAGAACAGAACCTGGCGAGGTTCATTTTGCCTATGGCCTTCTTTTTACCTTTTATTATCACTTTTGATATCCTGAAAAAGACAATTACGCTTTCAGAAAAAGGCCATTCAGAGATTGTATTGCCCGAAGGTTTTAAGAAGAAAAAGTTTATCTTTCAAATGGCAGGTATCAATGGCTTTTGTACAGTTTCATTTGTTTTTGCGCTGATGCTGGGTTTACATTTTGGCTTCCCTGAATGGTATGATTATAATGGTACTGTGCTGTCTGTTCTTCTGGGGCTGACTGCCGGGATATTCTCCGTCCTTTTTACTTATCTTCCTATTAAAAAATTGAAAAAACATCATTTACCTTATCTAAAGGAGGAACATGCTAATCAGATTAAAGAGGGGCAACTTCCTGATCAATATAAGGAAGATCAGCATGCCGGCCGGCCTCTTTTATTAAAAGACTGAATTTATGCTCACATATCCATATCAAATACTTTTTGTTCCTTTTGCTGTGTAAAACCTATTTTTTGATAAAACCTGTGCGTCTCCGTTCTTTTAGTCTGACATCTTACCCTGAGTTTGCTGATTCCTTTTTTTATTCCCCATTCTTTCACCTGTTCTACTAATTTTTTTCCAGTCTGCTGATTGCGGTAGTTTTCATCGACAACCAATCCTGCAATCTCAATAAAGGGTTCTGATTCTAGCCTGAGGGTATAAAAACCATGAATCCACCCGATAATTGTTTGTTCCAGCACTGCAACAAATGCACAATTGTCAGGATGCAGGAGTAAAGCATTGATTCTCGCTTCAGTTTCTGGTATTGTGGAGGGATAACCCAATTGTTCTGACAGGCTGGTAATTGCTTCTGAATCTTCAAGCCTTAAATTTCTAAGATGCAAGGACATAGGGGATTGCGTTTTTAAATTTCTCTAATTGTAAATAGACCTTGTTTTGGTTACAATGGATAGGCAGTATCGCTCTTAGTTTCAGATAAGACAAAAAAACTTTGAACCGTGCTGATATTTGGTAATATTGCTAATTTGTTGCGTAGAAAAAGATGATAACTATCCATATCGCTGCTTGCAATGCGAAGAATGAAATCAAAGGCTCCGGTCATTTGAAAACATTCCATGACTTCACTGAATTTGGCCACCTCACGTTCAAATTCGGTTAAAGTATCTGCCGTATGTTCTTTTAATAAGACCTGTGAAAATGCAATCAGACTTTTATCAATTTTCTGTCTGTCCAGGATCGCAACAACCCTTTTGATATAACCTTTCTCTTTTAATTTCCTGATCCTGTCGTGAACGGTAGCGATAGATTTACTCAATTTATAAGCGATCTCTTTATTGGTCAGCGTTGCATCTTTCTGTAAAATTCTTAGGATTTCCAGATCTGTCGGGTCTAATTCTGCATGCATCTTTTTTTTGAGGATAAATTATCAATGGAAAAATACTATTTAATTTATTGAATGGAGGTGCTAAAATGTAAAAAGATAAACTTTATAAGTCATTTTCCATAAAATTTCCGGATTCAGGGCAATGTGTTGTTATTAAAAATTGATATCCAGAGTTTTACTGAAATATTATTTAGCTTAAATGAGGTAATTATGTCAGTGAGTACAGAAGAAATAAGTGGTTTAACAGCAGATCTTGAAAAGAAATTTGAGCATTTATGGCATTTGGTCGGGAATACGCCAATGTTAGCATTGCACTATACTTTTAAAGGTAAAGCGGGGAAAATATATGTGAAGTGTGAGCATTATAATCTGACAGGAAGTATAAAAGATAGAATTGCCTTATTTACTTTATACCATGCCTATAAAAATGGGGTGATCAAACCTGGTGATTCAATTATTGAGGCTACCAGTGGTAATACAGGAATAGCTTTCGCTGCGATAGGTAAAGCCATGGGACACCCGGTGAAAATTATTATGCCAGACTGGTTAAGTAAAGAAAGAATTGATATTATCAAAAGTTTAGGGGCAGAAGTTATACTGGTCAGCAAAGCGCAAGGCGGATTTTTAGGAAGTATCCGGCTGGCAGAAGATATGGCTTTAGAAAATGACCATACTTTTTTACCACGTCAGTTTAAAAATACAGATAATCCAAAAGCACATGAAGAAACTACAGGTGCAGAGATTTGGGAGCAGCTTCGATTGAATAATTTAATGCCAGATGCTTTTGTGGCCGGAGTTGGAACAGGGGGCACCATTATGGGAGTTGGCCGTTATTTAAAAATAAAGAATCCTGCCATCAGGGTTCATCCTCTGGAACCGGCAGAATCACCTACCCTGACAACCGGTTATAAAGTAGGGAGCCACAGAATACAAGGGATATCTGATGAGTTTATTCCTGAAATTGTAAAACTGGATGAACTGGATCAGGTCTTGCAGGCTAATGATGGAGATGCCATACTGATGGCCCAGAAATTAGGTAGTCAGTTAGGTCTGGCAGTTGGTATTTCTTCGGGAGCTAACGTGATTGGTGCAATTAAATTACAACAGGAATCAGGAATGGATAGCTGTGTGGTAACTATCTTTTCTGACAGTAATAAAAAATATCTAAGTACAGATTTAATGAAAGAAGAACCTGTCAGGGAAGGCTATTTAACCCCTGAAACAGAATTTACAGGCTATGATCCCATATGCAGGCTTAAATAAGGAAACCTGTATGTTAAAAAAGGGAATATCGATCAGAAAAATATCAGCTGCGCCAATATTCAGTTAAACGTTATACCGGCAGATATTTATGGAGTACCTTCCCGTTTTTAAAAGCGGTTGAACTTTCTAATTTTAGAATTTTTCTTTCCTTAAAAATGGAAAGTCCGCTTCCAATTGCAACCGGGTTCGTGATTATAAAATATTCATCGATAAGATCCTGGTCGATTAGTGAACTTACAAAGCTGGCACCTCCATAAACCATAATATCTTTACCAGGTTCTTTTTTCAACGCTTGTACTGCAGTAGCCAGATCACCATTTTCTACTGCTAAGTTTCTGCCGGTAATGGTTGTTTCTGTACGGCTAAAAACAATCTTGCGCATATTTACCAGGAGCCGGGCTAAAGGATAAGCGGGGTTATCGGGCAGATGGTCTGCCATGTTTTCCCAGTGATCAATAAAGCCCCTGGTCATTTTACGCCCAAGCAAAATGGTATCACAGCTTTCGGCCAGTTCAATTATTTTTTGGAAGCCCGATTCATCCGGCCCGGCAAGCCATATCCAGTCTTGTTCGCCATCCTGTCCGGCTACAAAGCCATCAATGGTCATTTGTATCTGTAATTTTAATTTTCGCATAGCAATCGTTTTTAAATTGATTGTATTTCTTCCTATCTCAAATATCTATAGAATATTTATGATATTGAGGGTATAATCAAGACAAATCGGGGGGATGATTTGTGCCAGGCTATTCAACTGGAAACTACATCACTCCTCACATCTATGCTCCCAGGGTGCTTTCCTGTAAAATTGCCATAATTCCATCTGGTTTAGACTGAACCAATGTTATAAGCTAGTTAAATGATATAGAAATTAATTTTTCTTTAAAATGTTTTTCACCTTTAATTCAGTGTTTATCCGATAAAAACTGAATGAGGTCTGGAACACTCCTGAACGAGCTTCGAACGATGTCTGGACAAGCTGCGCTTACTGTGTTGATAGTCAGTGCTTTGTGATTGGTTGTTTTTCGTGTTTTCTTTGGTGTTTTTTGCCTGTTTCTGAGTATTATCCAACTCATGTCCGGTCTGTTTTGCAGCTTGTTATTTGGCAGGAAAAAAGCAGGGCTGTTTAATAAACATGGCCAGAAGAAAAAATCTTCCGGCCATGACTGTTAACCTGGTTTTTTTATAGAGCTTCCCCTTAGTGATATAACCAAAATAAGGTTTTATAAATGTGGATTCATAATTTGAATTGCACGGCGTGTGCTGTTAAAAACAGGAGTATGGTTATAATCTCTGCTCATCCGGTAAGTTCCAACACCAGCAGTCCCATTTGTTTTGGCCCATTGCGCAATATCCCATAACCATTTGGTTGCTTTTGCATCTCCGCCCGGGGTATCTTCAGAACCATTAGGGTATTTAAATTCATCGCCATTAGTAAGTACAATTAATTTCGTCTTATCGAAAGCTGTCAGCAGGGGGGTAAGATCGGTCGTTTTACTTCCGCTCCAGCGACGGCTTCCACCTACATAAGATTGAAAATTAACATAGGTATAATTACTTTTGAAGGGGGTGTAAATGGTGTTGTAGCCTAAACTTCCACCTGCGACATCAACATCAGTATCATAGATAAATATGGGTTTTACGCCTGCTTTAGTCAGATGACCGGCAAGAGCGTTAGGCCCGAAATATTTAGCTACTGATTGTAATACCGCTTTAGCATTGCTGGCCGGTGCGTCCCCGCCAAAAGTTCCGGTTTCAATATCGACATCTATACCGTCCCATCCCATACCTGTGATAAATTTATCATACATAGCTTTAGCCCAGTGGTCATAAGTACTGTTTGCTGATAAAGCAGTCTTTTGGGTTGTTGTGGTATCTTTTGCTGATCCATCATAATAAGCATCATTTCCAGGGAAAGTACAGGTAAGGATTTTTGTTCCTTTTGCCTGTAAGGTTGTCCAGTGTGAAACTGTTTTGTCCCAGCCTGCAAATGCAACGACAATATCTACGCTGTCGGGTACATTTAACATAGAAGAAGCTTCTGCAGGGTCATTACCATCTGCCACCAGGTATCCCAGGTAGAGCTGATGTGCACTTTTCTTATAGGCCAGCAGATTTTTCAGGTAATCCGGATCTGATGCGGTGCCGCCTGAGGTACCCGTTCCATCTGTGATTTTTTTACAGGAACTAAAGGCAATAATTGAAATTACAAGGACAAAAATACCCTTGCAGAGTTGGATGAAAGGTCTTGTTTTCATAGTTGATCATTAGGTTTATATTGGTTGTTTCAGAGAGGGGAATCTCTATGCTAAAACAGTTTAGTCACATTATTGTTTTTGATCAACAGGTTGATAACAAGTGTTTTGTATGTAGTTTGCTTTGGGGTTCAAATAGAAAAAAGAAAGAATCCGATTTTAAGAGATCAATCTGGCGATGCTAAAGGCAGCAGCAGCGGCAATAAGGCCGATAGCGGTAACTTTGATTGCGCCTTTAAGAGGTGGCTGGCCGGTAACTTTACTTTTAAAATAACCGAAAATAAATAAGCAGAAAGTTGTGATTACAGCAGAAAGAAGTAAGCCATGCTGAGGTTTTGAAGTGAGAAAGTAAGCGGATAAAGGCAATAATCCACCTACACAATAAGCAATTCCAATAGTCAGGGCACTATTTCTCGCTCTGTTGATATCTGGTTCTTCCAGTCCCAGTTCAAACTTCATCATAAAGTCTACCCATTTGGTTTTGTCTTTTGCCAGTTGATTGGCCAGGATAGTTTGTCCCTGTTCATCAATGCCGTATTCGGCAAAGATCTCTTTGACTTCCTGTATTTCTTGTTCTCTGAAATTTTCTACTTCGTTATATTCTCTTCGTTTTTCACTCTGATAATGCTCCTGTTCTGTTTTACCAGCTAAATATCCACCTAAACCCATCGCAATACAACCGGCAACAATTTCTGCGAGCCCTGCTGTAATGATGATCGCATTATTTTGAACTGCACCACTTAACCCGGCAGCCAGTGCAAAGGGTACAGTTAAACCGTCACTCATTCCAATCACGATATCAGAGATGAAGGCAGAGCTTTTTAAATGTTTTTCCTGGTGTATAGGTGCCATAATTTATTTCAGTTCAAAGTCTTTGGGTTCTTTTTCTTCCCCATTCAAAATAATAGATAACTGATGATGACCGGGATAGAATTTTCTGGTGGTGATGATTTTAAAACTTTGCTTTCTGCCTATAACAGCATGTTCCGCTGGCTGATAATCGCGTTCACTAATTTTAAAAACCTTTTTAGAAGGAGTTCCATTTAATCTCTTATAATAAACAGCATACTCCAGACGGATTTTTTGTACCATAGAAGCCGTGTTTTTAACAGCTATAGTAAATTCAAGACTATCCCCGATGACTACCTCCGGGGTCAGGATCTGAAAATCTTTTAATTCAATTTGAGTGCTTTCCAGACCATAATGGGCCAGTATTTGAGTATGGCCCTGTTTGAGCAAGCTCCTGCAGCCATGTTTAATGATTGCATCAGTTTCTTTACCCAGACCTTTCCAGCGGCTGGCAATTGCGATCACGATTTCGGGATGATCTTTAGAAATATCATTTAAACTATTGGCTACACTTTTAAGCACCCACTCTGAAGGATCATTCTTTAAGTTTTCCAGAATAGGCAATATAGCAGAAGGGTCTTTTTTTAGTCCGGGTACAGCCATTGCCCAGGGAAGCCTTGACCTGCTGCCTTCACTGGCAAGTCTGCGTACTTTATGACTTTCATGCAAAGACCATTTTTCCATCTGCTTCATCATTTGTTCACCATATCTGGCTAAAAATGGTCTGACAGCAAATTCACAGCTTATAAATTGGGTAACAAATTCTATTGCTTTTATTGAAGTTTCATAATCTTCCAGTCCATAGGTTTCAATATAGTCCGGTAAAAATATATAAGCCAGTTTGTCTTCTCCTGCATCCTCTTTTCTAAGCTGATGAATCAATAAAAACAGTTGGTGGATTGCCTCAGGGTATCCGGCCGGCAAAAACTCATGAATGACTAATGTGGTATGGTGCATGCGCTGTTTAAGCTCCATGAACTCGAAACCTTCTGCATAGATCTGTTTAATGAATTGAGGTTTATTAAATTCAGGATTGATCTGAATCAGGCTGTCTGCTAATTTATTATAAAAAGGGACTGAATATATATCTTTTAATAGGCTCATTTAAATAGGAGATTTAACAGGTTTTATCACCCTGTTGTGGGTTAAATATAAAGCCTTTCTCCAACAGAAATGTCATTCAAACGGAATAAAAAAGATTCATTTTTATTTTAACAGCAGCCTGATAAAAGCTGGTAATTAATCTTCTTTTTTTCGGATACCAGTCAGGTCAAACTGATTGTTAATCTGGCCTGTCAGATTATTTTCGTCTTTTTTCAACAGATTCATTTCGATCTCTCCGCTGCTGTGATCAAATTTAACCACAACTGTAGAATCTTTAAGATTAACCGCTGTAAAAGGCATGTCTTTTTTTTCTTCTTTATCAGTAATACTTCCGGCTAATTTGCCGTCTTTCAATTGAAAATTGACCAGGGCTTCTGTGTCTCCTTTTGGCAAACCTTTAATCACTACATCCCATTTGCCAACAAAATAAGTGTCATTTTTTTGTGCCTTTGCAGCATTTGTAAATAACAGGAGTAGAACGAACGGGAAAATTAGACTTATCTGTTTCATAAATAACTGATTATATGTTTTTTATTAAATATAAAAAATAATCAGGTAAACGAAAGAAACCAGTTGTTATGTTTTTGTAAACATTAAAACTGGTTTCTGTTATCTTCTTAGGATTTGTTTTTTTAGCTTATCTGAAAGCTATTTCACCAGTTCGATTGCTTTACCAATATGATTTAATTCATCTGTACTAAGGTTGATATCCATAGTTTTTGCATTATCAATTGCCTGTGCTGCATTTCTTGAACCCGCAAGTACAATACTGATACCGGGCTGCAAGGTAGTCCATCTTAAAACTAACTGTGCGATAGTTGCATTTTTGCTTTCTGCGATTGGTGTAATGGTCTGCAATAATGCCTTCACTTTTTCAGGATCAAACTGACCAAAATAACCATTCCTGTGATCGTTTGATTTAAGCCTGGCGTCTTTGAAATATTTACCTGTAAGTAATCCTCTTTCGAGCGGGCTGTAAACAATGATGCCAATATTGTTTGCGATGGTATAAGGTATGATTTCTTTCTCAATCTCTCTGTTCAGCATGCTGTAAGAAACCTGGTTAGAAGCCAGACTGATAGTTTTTTGTGCTTCTTTTAGCTGATCAAGGCTGTAATTGCTCACACCAGCTGCTCTGATTTTACCTTGTTCGATTAATAAATTAAGCGTTTCCATAGTTTCATCAATCGGCGTAGTCGCATCTGGCCAGTGTAATTGTAAAAGATCGATATAATCTGTTCCAAGACGTTTCAACCCTTCTTCTACTTCCTTAATGATATTGGCTTTGGAAGCATATCTGTAAACGGGTATACTTTTACCATCTGCACCTGCATCAAAAAAGAATTCTCCCTTTCCCTGGTTACTGCCATCCCATACCAGGCCAAATTTGTTCAGCAGCTGGATTTTTGAACGGTCTCTTCCTTTGATTGCTTCACCAATTAATTCTTCACTTAAGCCGAAACCATAAAATGGTGCAGTATCGATACTGGTTACCCCATGGTCCAATGATGCATGTATAGCGTCGATTGAATCTTGCTTTTCATTTCCTCCCCACATGGTTCCGCCAATAGCAAAAGCACCATGTGTAATCGTTGATAAGTTTAGTTCTGTATTTCCTAATTTCCTGTATTCCATAATAATTTATTGTTGTGACCACTAAATTGGTAAGGGTTTAGCTTACTCTTTTAGTGATATGTATGATGGGTTTACCATCTAGTATTGCTGCAGAATCTGCTATGAATTTTTTAATATGAGGGGTTACATTATGCAGATCCCAATCTGCCCGGCTTGTCCATTCTTCATGGAAGATAAACACATTCGGATCTTCCTGAACCTGATGCAGGTCGTATTGCAGACAAGCAGCTTCACTTTTTGATCCTGAGACCAGAGTTTTTAAAAGTGCTTTTAATTGCCCGGCGTTTCCTTCTGTACTTTTAATTATAGCTGTTAGATAGATACTCATTTTCTTGTTTTTGATTAATAAAGGTTTTAGTTAAATGTTCCTGATATAATTTCATATCATTCACAATATCAGCATTCTTCTCTACATCATGGAAATGAATACCGGTTAAAGGTGTCATTCCTGTAAAAGCATTCATCCGGTGGAATCCGAATAATACACCATCATCTACACTACGTTGATTGAAAAACTCTCCGGGTAATGTAAAAGCTGTAGCTGGTGCATTCCATGAAGTAGTAACCATGTATTTTTTACCCTGTAATAAACCTCCCGTCCCGTAATTGATATCCGGGTTCGCAGAAGAACGGCCATCGCTTTTATAAATGCCTTTCTGATGACCTTCGGTAAATACAACATCAATATATTTTTTTAAGCCGTTTGGTACCTGGAACCACCAGATTGGCGTATGATAAATGATTACATCTGCCCAGACATAATTTTCTACTTCCTGTATAGGATCATAATCATGATTGATATCAGTTGACCTGATTTCAAAACCAGGCTGACTTTTAAAGAAGTTTAGTGTTGCATTGAAAATTGTATGATTAAAGCGACCTCCGGAGTGTCCGAAGACTTGTCCTCCATTAATCACAAATATTTTTCTTGTTTCCATTTTACAAATCTTTTAATTGCTGATACAAATTTACCCCTTCTGTATGGTTCATTAAAATAGTATAAGTCATAGGTGTCTATTATAATTATGATAGATAGATTGTTCACTGTATTCTTTTTATCTTTAAAAAAATCTGAAAATGATTAAAAGCGCTAAAGATGAAATTGAATAATGATCTGGAATAAGAACAATGGGATAGAACCTGAAGGAGAGAATAAGACGCAGACTTCTTTGCAAAGGAGAAAGATGTTTAAGCAGGGCTATCAGTTCTGGTTAGGGATCGCTGCTGTTTTTTTAATCATGGGAGCTGGTGCATGGTTGTATTCCAGTCAGTTTGCTACACAGGAACTGTTGTTTCTGACTAAGGAAACTGTACTGGCAGATACTTTATCTGATGGTTCGGTAGTTGTATTGAACAAACGTAGTCTGCTGCGTTATCCTGCAAAATTCAGAGGGGCTCAGCGCCGGGTATGGTTAACTAAAGGAGAAGCCTTTTTTACAGTTGCTGGTGATAAGACAGGCCCTTTTATTGTCCATAGCGGAAGTACGGTTATTCAGAGTACTAAATCTTCTTTTAATGTGAAAAACAAGAAAGGTATAGTAGAAGTTATTGTTGAAACGGGGACAGTGCAGGTAAGTAAAAATAGTAAAATGATCACCCTTCGTCCGGGAGAAAAAGTATTAGTGAGACAAAGTTCTTCTCAATTGATTAAAGAAATCAATCCTGATCACTTATATCAGTATTACTTACCCTGAAAATGTCTTGACTGCACCCTGAAATTGCCTGATCTGCCCCGCTGTAAACCGGCTGAATAAGTGCAAATTAGCAGAAGGAATTACTTGTTGAATTTAATCTTTTAAAAACAAAAGCTTATGACAATGTTTAAAGAAGTAAAGGCCTTTAGTGGCTTTTCAGTAAAAGACATACCTGCAGCAGAAGAATTTTATGGACAGATACTTGGGCTGGAAATTTCCCAGACAATGGGACAGATTGTCCTGCATATAGCCGGCGGGGGAACTGTATTTGTTTATGGCAAACCTAATCATATACCGGCAACTTATACTGTGCTTAATTTTCCTGTTGAAAATCTGGAAAAAGCTATGGATGAGCTCGGTAAACGTGGGGTAGAATTTATCATTTATAATGAAGAAGACTTTAAAACTGATGCAAAAGGTGTTTTTCACGGTGGAGGCCCTAAAATAGCCTGGTTTAAAGATCCTTCTGATAATATTTTATCCGTTCTTGAAAAAGAATAAAATCTGAAATATGGAAGAGAACGGGATCAGAAATATGAAAAAAGGCTAAGATCAGAAACATGAATTCCAGCTTTAAACTGGAATTCTTGTTAGTATAAGGGATAAAGACCGTTTTTTAAACGGTGTTGTAAATGTTTTCTAAACTGCGTCGTAAATGATAACCTTTTCAAAAAAGATCCTGAACTCGTCTAAAAATGCCGCATGTAAACTATGTCCCTGATAAACATCATGTCCGGCAAGATCTTCAAAAAACAAGATTGATGAAAATGTATAAGATGTATCCACTACAGAACGTTCAATAGGGGCAGGCACGCCAACATGGCAGGATTTTACAACTTCTATCTGGTCTAAAGATTGAAGACCTATTCTGAAGGCATTTTTTTGATCTTCTGTGGTATCAGCTTTTAACCAGAATAAAACGTGATGAGCTATCATATTATCTTTTATTTTTTTGTGTATGTTATCTTATAAAAATATTTATGCAAATGTAATAACCTCCAGTTAAGAAATCATAATAATCTGTATTTAACAGGTTGAGCTGAGCCTCACCGGATCATTCCTGTCTGCTCTGAATAAGAAATAATGAGGCCTGAAATCTTTTTTTAATATATTTAGGTGTTAAAAAAATAGTCAAATGATAAAACTTGGTCTCCTGTTAACTAATCAGTATAGATTATTAAGTGTTGCTGCTATACTTGATGTTTTTGAAACGGTAAACAAACTTTATACTCAGGATGGACATGCTGCTCCGTTTCAAATCGACTTGTTTTGCAGTGAAGATAGTTTGTTAAACAAGGCGGGCAGTTATTTTTATGGTTATCAGCCATTGTCTATTGGGGCTCCTTCAAAACAAGATCTGATTTTGATACCTTCTTTTATCAATGAAGATATCAAACACGCAATTGCCGAAAACTATCCTGCTGTTAGCTGGTTAAACCAGCAATATAAAGAAGGTGCAGAACTGGCCAGTTTTTGTACCGGGGCTTTTTTACTGGGGGCTACGGGATTGCTGAATGGCAAGATTGCAACTACCCATGTTGATGCCTGTGCTGAATTTGCGAATGCTTTTCCGGAGGTCAGGCTTCAGGCTGACAAAACAGTTACCCAGGACGGAAGATTATATACCAGTGGTGGTGCAACCTCAAGTTTTCACCTGATGCTGCATCTGATACAAATAAATTGTGGTAATCCGACAGCGATCAGGATTGCCAAGCTTTTTGCAATTGATATGGACAGGCATACGCAGACCTATTTTAATACTTTTCAGATTTCAAGAAAACATAATGATGATTTGGTCGCAATGGCTCAGCAAAAGATAGAAACAGGTTATCATAACACAGGAACTATTGAAGAAATGATCAAAGATATCCCGGCAAGCAGGAGGAATATCGTACGCCGCTTTAAACAGGTTACCGGGATTACACTGATTGAATATTTACAGCAGACCAGGATTGAGGCTGCAAAGAAATTATTAGAGCAAACTGCTGAACAGATGACTGAAGTGATTTATAAATCGGGATATAATGATCCAAAGGCTTTTAGGAAGGTTTTTCGCAAGAGCGTAGGGATGACGCCCAGTGAATACCGTGATAAATTTTATTTAGGAACCAGAGCCTGATCTGAAATGAACTGGAATAAGAATAAAGTGATTGCGCATCGTGGTGCTTTTAAAAAAAATGGCTTTCCTGAAAATTCAATCGCTTCTTTAAAAGAAGCCATCAGGTTGAAATGTTATGGTTCTGAATTTGATGTGCATTTGACAAAGGATAATAGGATTGTGGTTAATCACGATGATGATTTTCAGGGGATGCCGATAGCAATAACTACTTATGAGGAATTAAGACAAAAAATGCTGCCTAATGGGGAATACCTTCCGACGCTTGAAAATTATCTTAGCGAAGGGATGAAGCAGGATCATACCAAATTAATTCTGGAAATCAAGGTTCAATCCAATTTTCAGGCTACGCTCAAACTGACCGATGCAGTGCTTGAAATGGTGAAAAGGTTAAAGGCTGGTGCATGGGTAGAGTATATCAGTTTTAGCTATGAAGCCTTATTAAGGGTGCTGGCTAATGATCCTGATGCAAAAACAGCTTTCCTTGCAGAAATTGATGATGAACTTCCTGTAGAAACCCTGAACAGGGATCATATACAGCAGGCTGATTATGATTTCAATATTTACCGTACTGGTAACTGGTTTAACAGGGCACATCAGCTGGGCATGACAATCAATGCCTGGACAGTGAATGATAAAAAAGATATGTTAGCCCTTTTAGAGAATAATATCGATTTTATCACGACCAATGAGCCTGAGTTACTTTTAGAATTATTGAAAAACAGATAGCAGGCAGAAACGGAAAGACGATTCAGTGTTTAACAGATTTCTACAAAAATTGGTGTTTCTGTGATGCGCAATTTTATTTTTCCTGAGGGTACTGCAATCGTTTCGGTTTTCATCCGGTCAGACCCGGGTACCAGCAAATGAATTTTAATTGTTTTTGAATCTCCTGAATTAAACTCATAAATTGCTTTTCTGCCTTTTTCGTCCGGGATGTATAAGACATACATTTTTTTATCGCCTGTTTTGTAAATATCGATGATGGGATCTTTTTTAATCGTCTGTTCATAGCTATATGATCCGATTAATTGTTTGACCTGGGTGAAATAATCAGCCACAGGCCTCTTCTTTTTTCCATCTGCAAAACCAGAAGAAGCATATGGTGTTGCATCATTTACATTTACGTCATCCAGCATATAGAAAAAAGATTTTTTTAAACCATGTCTTGCATATAAAAATGATGATCTTAACATCCAGTCGGCCTGAGTAATTAAAGCTGATTTACCTTTGATCTGTATTGCTCTCTGTGGACTTTTGGGGTTAATGTCATAACCTGACTCTGTTACCCATACTTCTGTGTTTTTTGCATATTTTTTTGACATCGTCACAAAATCATCTGCTACTTTTCCAGCCAGTGATAATTCGGGGGCTTTTCCTACAGTGCGCTCATCATGTGCAGGGGTTGCATCGCTTGCGTAAAAATGATAATTGATGACATCAAAGCATAGATTAACTGATCCGTCGGCATGATATCCACGGTTCTTTTTGCACCAGTTAATCATTCTGATCACGTACTTGGGATCGGGAGATGCCAGTCCGGCCATCACGACCTTCATGGATGGGTCTGCAGTTTTTACACCGGCATTTTTACCTAATTTCCCTCGGTGGCCATCATAGAATGCCGATAAATTCGCTGCATATTCTTCGGGATTCTGATGTCCTTTCGGACCTTTCCAGTCTTTATCCCTTTCATTATCACATTCGATATAATTTACATAACCTAAGCCAATTTTTACCTGGTTAACCAGGTCGCTGTGCCATCTTTGTCTGCGGTAAACACTAACTAAACTGCTATCTATATTTTTATTACTGCCATACCTTGCGGTAAACTGAAAAGCAGCCCTTGCCTGTTGAAGATAAGATGCCGGATCAGACCGGTTTAAACCATAGGGTGCGGGCACATTATCCACATCTCTTTGATTTTCGGGGTAAGTATTCACCAGCCAGGGCGGGCAATTTTTTAAACAGGTGAGTACGTCAATATTATTTTCTTTGCAGATCTGATATACTTTATCATAATTAAACCCGCCCGAATGGGTTGGGTTAAAGGTGTATTTTCCCTTTTCTGACTCTATCCGTTCCCAATCCATATAATGACGGAAACCACCAAAGGATTGCATGATTTTCACCTTATTGAGGTCAACATCAGACTGGTTATCTTTAAAAAAATCCCATTCGAATCCGTTTATGCCCAAAAAACTTTTAAAAGAAGAAGTGTTTTTCTGCACTTTGTTTAAGTGTATTACCTCATGCGGCAATGCAGTTCCCTTTGTTGAATTTTGCTGATAACAGGCAATAGGGCTGAATAAAAGGAATAGGAATGCATAGGACTGAATGGGTAGCTTCGACATATGGAACAGTATTTGATTATGTCCTACTATATTAAACAAATTATGATTTAATAATTGTTTTTTTTGTCAAAACATATTAACACAATAGTGTGCTGATGGGGAAAACATTTATAGTTTACATTATTTAATAATATATCTTTGAGATATGAAATAAATAGTACTTATATTTTGTCTTGAATAAATAATATTTAAATATAAATCTTTCAATAATTACTTACTCTGATTAAAAAAATGAATAACTTCTCATTTGAAAAAAAGCAAATCTTAATCGTTGATGATGAGCCAAGCATTTTAAAACTGCTTCATTTCATTTTATCAAAGGAATATCAGATTCATGCGATGGAGAGTGGCTATAAAGCTCATTTATGGTTAGAAGAAGGTAATTTTCCTGATATTATTATTCTGGACCTGCATATGCCGCATTTTGATGGTACATCTTTCCTGAAGAGTATTAAAATCAGTGGTTTTTACAGGGAAATTCCTGTGATTATCCTGTCAGCTGCAGAAGATCTTGATAAAGTCGTATTGAATATACCTTTTAAGGTAGAGGGCTATTTCCCTAAGCCTTTCAACCCGGAAACCTTAAAGAATAAAATAAAAAGTGTACTGAATGAATCCAATACCTTGCTCACTAAATAATGGACTATAACTACAAAGGACTAAGATTAGTTTACTCAGGCACTGAACTGACAGAAGAGGCTTCTGCGACGCTCAGCCAGGAATATAATATTGTTAATGTAGGTAATGTTTCTGAACTGGAGGCCTATCTGAATACGCAGTCCCTGTTTTCTACGCCTGATGTAATCATGATAGAAATAGAAGACCAGGAACGTGTATTTTCAGTGGTGAATCAGATTAAAAATAATCCCCTGACCAGCGGGTTGATTATCGTCCTGCTGAATAAAGTTCCTGATACTAAATTAAGAGCCCGTGCGATCAAGGCAAAAATCCATGATCTTTATTTTTATCCTTATAGTATGGAGGATTTAAAAGATAGATTGAACTTCCTGATTAAATTTAAACTGATCAAACCTAATATTGAACAACTTGCTGTAATTAAGAAACAAAAAGAATATCAGATCCCAAGGCCAAAGCGTCTTTTTGATATTCTTGCTGCCGGTGGTATTCTTTTAGTCCTGTCACCTGTATTATTAATTATTGCTCTTTTGATTCGTTTAGACTCTAAAGGAGGAGTAATTTATAAAAGTAAGCGCGTTGG
This sequence comes from Pedobacter cryoconitis, assembly GCF_014200605.1. Lineage (GTDB taxonomy): Bacteria > Bacteroidota > Bacteroidia > Sphingobacteriales > Sphingobacteriaceae > Pedobacter > Pedobacter cryoconitis_B. The sequence continues at coordinate 89,331 of NZ_JACHCE010000005.1, forward strand.
AACCGGATATAAAATTTTCGACTTCTATAAGTTCCGTTCTATGAGACCAGGTGCTGATCAGCAACTAAAGGATTTGTCAGCACTGAATCAGTATGCTGATGACGGAAGCGGAACAAATGCATTTGTTAAAATTAAGAATGACCCGAGAATCACCAGATTGGGGAATTTCTTAAGAAATTCAAGTCTGGACGAATTACCTCAGTTGTTTAACGTATTGAAGGGTGATATGTCATTGGTTGGAAACAGACCTCTGCCTTTATATGAAGCAGAAATGTTAACCTCAAATGAATGGTCTATGAGATTTCTTGGTCCATCGGGGTTAACCGGATTATGGCAGATCAGTAAACGTGGAAAAGGAGAGATGTCGGATACCGAGCGTAAGAAACTTGATAATTTTTATGCAAGAAACTATTCCCTGTGGTTTGATATCAAAATTATCCTTGGAACTTTCCCTGCACTTTTCCAAAAAGAAAAAGTCTAATCATTCTAATCAAAAACTAAATTAATAAATACAATGAAAAAAATATCTACACTCTCATTTCTACTCATTGCCCTATTGAGTTTTAACGCATCTGCACAAGATACGATCATAGGTGAGGTTAATTATGGCCTGCTGGAGAAATATATACAGGCAGCCAAAGAGTATTTTCCAAGAAGAAAAATAATGGATGCTAAAGTGGAAGGTGCTAAGACAGCAATACCTATAAATGCTGTTTCTTACCTGGATATTTTTAATGCTTCTTATTTTTACAGACCAGATAAAACTGAGGTTATTAATGCAGTTAACCCTTATTCTGTCAACGGATTCCAGTTTGGTGTGAATATTAACCTGGGTAACTTTCTTCAAAAACCTTATTTGGGTAAAAAAGCAAGAGCTGAGTATAAAGTGGCTAAACTGGAAGCTCAGGAATATGATAACTCCCTTGCTATTGAAGTGAAAAAAAGATATTATAACTACGTTCAGCAGATTAGTCAGTTAAAAATCAATACCCAAAGTGTGCAGGACAACAAGAACGTAGCTGACAATTTGAAATATAAATTTGAAAAGGGAGAACTTTCTCTGGATATTTACAATCAATCAAGAATAAATCTGGCTTCTGCCAATACAGCTAAAATTCAGTCTGAGGTAAATCTTTTGGTCGCTAAAGATGCGTTGGAAGAAATAGTTGGCAGACCATTGTCAGATTTTAAATAAAATAAAACAGGAGTAATTTTTTTCAAATGGATTTTAAGGCGTTTTTAAAACATATTAACAGATATAAGTGGATACTCATTCTTGTTCCGCTTGTGACACTGTGCATTACCTATTTTATGGTGAAGAACCTGCCTAAGCAGTATAGTTCTGAAGCACAGATCTCAACTGGTTTGGTAGATCAGTCTAAACAACTGGCTACAGGGCAGAACCAGAATATGGATTATTTTAAAACCAGTCAGCAGTTTGCTAATATCATCGAAAAGATAAAGATGAAAAAGATCATGAGTATTCTTTCTTATCATCTTATCCTTCATGATTTAGAAAATCCTAAACAACCGTTTAAAAAATACAGTGATAAACTGGATTCGATTCCGGCAGACAAAAGAGGTCAGCTGGTTAGTCAATACCAGGAAAAGCTGATTAAAAAAGAAACCCTGACTCTTTCTGATAAAGGGAATAATGATTTATATAATATCGTAGCTTCTATGGGTTATGATGAAGCTGCGATCAATAAAAACCTGACCATTAACCGTGGTGATGGCAGTGATTTTATCAATGTAAGTTATGTTTCTCCAAACCCGGCCTTATCAGCGTTTTTAGTGAATACACTGACTACTGAATTTATTCAGAATTATGGTCAGGATGTTAATTTCAATCAGAATAACTCTATTTCATTACTGGATTCACTGCTTAAGAAAAAAGAAGGCGTAATGAACCAGAAGAACGCTGCATTGAAGAACTTTAAAATGGCTAATGGTGTGCTGAATCTGGATAAACAATCTGAAATTGCCTATACGCAGATTTCCCAGAATGAGGATAGAAAAGCGCAGGCTTTAAGAGATATTCAGGCAAATCAGGGAGCTATTTCGGCTATAGAGTCTAAATTAAGAGGTAAGGATGCCTACACCGGTGGTAATGTTGTGTCTGATAACAGAGAGATCGTTGATATCAAAAATCAACTCAATGTAGCCAATAACCATTATATTGATGGCAATTTTAAAGTAAGTGATAAGAAAAAGATAGATTCATTAACGAATATACTGAATGCAAAAACATTGAGGAATTCGGATAATAATATTGTAGATCCAACAGCGTCCAGACAAAATCTGATTCAGCAGAGGGCTAACCTGGATGTGGCCATGAACCAGGCTAAAAGCAGTATCGTTTCTATTGACAGAGAACTTGCGCAGCTCAAGGCAAAATATAATACAATGGTACCTTTTGATGCAGGGATACAAAATTATGAAAGGGATGCGGATCTGGCAACTAAAGACTATATGGATGCCCTGAACCGTTATAATCAGACAAGAACTGAACAGAATATAGGTGTGAAATTAAATATTGCACAGGTAGGTCTGATTGGTACTCCAGAGCCATCTAAACGTTTGATATATATCGCACTGTCTGGTTTTTCAAGTTTCTCTCTTTGCTTTATAGCAGTTGTTGCTTTGTTCTTTTTGGATAATACCATCCACAATTCTAAACAACTGATCAATGCGACAAACTTACCTGTAATTGGTAGTTTAAGTTATGTAAACAGAGAAGATAGATCATTAAAAAGTATATGGAATGATACTGAAAAGCCAAATTATATCGCTTTTAAAAATCTGCTGCGTTCGCTCAGACTGGAACTGACTAATGTAATGGATGCTGATGAAAGCCGTATCCTCGGGATTACGAGTCTTGGAACTGGTGAAGGAAAGTCTTTTATCGCTTCTAGTCTTGCCCATGCTTTTGCAATGACGGGAAGAAAAGTTTTATTGATTGGCGGGGAAACTCAGCAGGTTGAAAGTGCAGATACTAAAGAACTGGCTGTCAGAGATAACTTTGAGACATTTTTAATCAAAAGAGAAATTCATACCCAGGATCTGATTACTGTACTGAATAAGAATAAAGATAATACTTCTTTGCTCGAGATTCAGAGTTCTAAAAATCTGAAAGCAGGATTTGACGTGCTGAGAAAAGGATTTGATCTGATTATTATTGATATTAACAGCTTACAGGATATTAGTGTGGCTAAAGAGTGGCTGATGTTTACTGAAAAAAATGTTGCTGTTTTTGCAGCTGGAAAGGCTTTATCTGACACAGATAAAGAATTGTTAGTATATTTAAGAGAACAACCTGGATTTATCGGGTGGGTATTGAATAAAATTAAACTTAACGAGAAATCTAAGTCGTAATTTTATGCAGGAGATACTCCGGTATCTCCTTAGAATTCGGTTTTCTTATTTTATAAATTAATAATGGATAAAGCGGCATCGTTTTATAAAAGCAATAAGTTAAGCATCATTATATTATCAATCGTAATACTAATCTGTTTAGGCATTTGTTTGTTTGTCGTTGACCTTGGTATTCTTTTGCCTATTGCAGTAATTGGTATTTCCTGTCTGATTGCTATTCAGATTTCGTTTATCAAAAACCCTAAATTAATAATCTGGGTACTGGTATTCTACTGTTTTACTTTTGGTATTCTGGGAAGGGAAATCGGGAGTTTCCCTTTTGGTACCTTACAGGATGGTATGTTGCTGCTGGGCTGGTTAACATTGATTTTTACTGCCGATCAGCATGATTGGAAGCTGTTAAACAACGATATTGTTATTTTAATGCTGATCTGGTTTCTGATCAGTGTTTTTGAAGTGGCAAACCCTGCTGGTGCCAGTGTCCAGGGTTGGCTTCAGGAAATCCGTGCAGCAGCGCTGTATCCTTTTATGATAGTCCCTTTAGGCTTCCTGCTATTAAAAAAGAACAAAGACCTCAACGTATTTTTATACCTCATTATAGGTCTTTCTCTACTGGCATCCTTAAATGGTATCAAACAACTCTATATAGGCCCGTCGCCTGGTGAACAGCGTTTTCTGGATGAAGGCGGTAATGTAACGCATATTTTATGGGGCAGACTGAGGGTATTCTCCTTTTATAGCGATGCAGGACAGTTTGGGGCCTCTCAGGCACATATTGCATTAATCGCCCTTGTACTGGCTTTAGGGCCTTTCAAGATATGGAAAAGAGTGCTCTTGTTTATTGCTGCAATGATTATGGTCTATGGAATGCTGATTTCCGGTACAAGGGGGGCATTATTTGCACTCGTAATTGGTGTATTTCTTGCGATTGTATTGAGTAAACAGTTTAAGATCATTATCATTGGTGGATTAATTGCATTTTCTTTACTGTTTGTTCTTAAGTATACGACCATAGGAAATACGAACTATCAGATTTTCAGATTAAGATCTGCTTTTGATCCAAAAGAGGCTTCTTTAAATGTGCGTTTGATGAACCAGCAGATTTTACGGGAATACTTAGGGAGCCGGCCATTGGGTGGCGGACTTGGGGTTATCGGGGTCTGGGGAGAAACTTATAATAAGGATAAGTTCCTTTCTACAGTGCAGCCTGATAGTTATTGGGTAAAGGTATGGGCCATGTATGGAATCGTTGGTTTTACCATCTGGATCTGTATCATGATGTATATTTTAGGAAAATGCTGCGGTATAGTCTGGCGGATAGAAGATAAAGGCCTGAAGATAAAAGCAATGGCTTTGACTTCGGGTTATGCAGGGATATTAATCTGCAGTTATGCAAATGAAGTCATCAATACTGCGCCTTCTTCGTATGTAGTCTATATCTCGTGGGTTTTTGTATTAATCAGCCCAAAATTGGAAGAAGAACTGAAACAACAGAAAAATAAAAACTTAAATTTAGTATAGAGATGCCATTTGAAATATTTGCTGTACCTGCTTTAATTTGTTTCCTTGTTGGAATATTCAAGGGATTCAAAGTGATGAATAAAAACTAGTTACCTATCCTATCATGTCTCTTGTTTCAAAAATAAAATCTAATCCTGCTTTAAAGCAGTTAGCGCACCGGTTAATGATCCCGGCCAACGAACATCGCCCCAGATTATGGGTGCGGCTGCTGGTCAACCCTTTCTTTCATAAAAAAGGTAAACATGCTGTGATCAGAAGAAGGACGAGGATGGATGTGTTCCCTTACAATAAATTTAACCTGGGTATAAAATCGGTCATTGAAGATTTTGCTACTATTAATAATGGGGTAGGAGATGTAATTATTGGTGATCAGACTATTGTTGGTCTTGGAAATGTGATTATCGGACCTGTGATTATTGGTAACGAGGTCATGCTTGCTCAGAATATTGTGATTTCTGGTCTGAACCATGGTTATGAAGATATCCATATTTCCCCGAGACAGCAAAAGGAAACCTGTAAACAGATTACTATTTCGGATGATGTCTGGATAGGTTCAAATAGCGTAATCACTGCAGGGGTAACTTTAGGCAAACATTGTATTATTGGTGCCGGGAGTGTGGTGACGAAAGATATTCCTGAATTTTCAGTTGCAGTTGGTAATCCTGCAAAAGTAATCAAAAAGTATAATCAGATCACTGGTATATGGGAGCGGGTAAATTAAATAAAGAAAGCATCAAAGGCAGGGATATTATTGTTGTCGGACAGCAGCCCTGGGATACTGAAATTGGAAGTAATTGTAAAAATATTGCTTTGGAATTCAGTAAAAATAATCGGGTGCTTTATGTGAATTCACCGCTTGACAGAATTACTTTATGGAGAAATAAGAAGGACCCTAAAACCAGCAAAAGACTGGCGATTATTCAGGGAAAGGAAGAAGGATTGATCCATATTCAGCAAAATATCTGGAATTTCTATCCGGATTGTATGGTTGAGTCTATCAACTGGATCAACAACACGAAAATATTTAATTTTTTTAACCGGTTTAATAACGGAAAACTAGCGCGTTCTATTCAGAAAGCAATCAGGGAACTTGATTTTAAAGACTTTATTCTTTTTAATGATAATGAGATGTTCAAGGGCTTTTTTCTGAATGATTTTTTGAAACCTGCTGTCAGTATTTATTATTCAAGAGATTATATGGTTGCCGTGGATTACTGGAGAAAACACGGGGTAAAACTGGAACCTGAACTGATTGCTAAAAATGATCTTTGTGTTGCTAATTCTACTTTCCTGGCTGAATATTGCGGGCAATTCAATCCTGATTCCTTTGATGTAGGTCAGGGTTGCGATCTTGATATTTTTATTGAAAATAAGCAGAAGGAAGCTCCTTTGGATGTAGCGGCTATCCAGGGAACTGTAATTGGTTATGTGGGTGCCTTGCAAAGTATCAGGTTAGACCGGGATATTATTGCTCATATTGCCTCATCAAGACCCGAATGGACTGTTGTACTGGTAGGACCGGAAGATGAATTATTTAAAATAAGTAATTTACATGAGTTCGCTAATGTGGTGTTTACAGGATCAAAGCCAATCAGTGAGTTACCGGATTATATTAATTTCTTTGACGTATGTATCAATCCTCAGCTGATTAATGAGGTGACGATTGGAAATTATCCCCGTAAAATTGATGAGTACCTGGCTATTGGTAAACCGGTAGTCGCTACAGCAACAAAAGCTATGGAAACTTTTAGTGATTTCGTTTATCTTGCAAAAGACAAAGAAGAATATATTTTACTGATTGAAGAAGCATTGAGAGATAATTCAGTTTTGAAGGAGCAACAGCGGAGGGAATTTGCACTGGGACATACCTGGGAAAACAGCGTTGCTAAAATATATGATGCGGTTAGACAATTACACAAATAAATACTCTTTTTAAAATTATATGGGCCTTTTTTTTATCTTTTGGATTGTTTTTCAGCTTTTAACAGGGATTAATTTAATCCTTCCGTTATTACTTTATATCCTTCGTGTTTTTAAGAAAAAAGAGATGCTCAATCCTGCTGTACAGGGGGCATATGATTATGCAGTAATTGTGACTGCTTATGAGCAAACTACAATGCTGCCTTCAGTGGTAGATTCTATTCTGAAATTGAATTATCATAACTATTTGATTTATGTGGTTGCTGATAAATGTGATATATCTGGTTTGAATTTTAAGGATGAAAGAGTGGTTTTACTCCGGCCTGAGGAAACGCTGGCCAGTAATACAAAATCACATTTTTATGCCATCAATAACTTTAAAAGAGCCCATGATTATCTGACGATTATTGATAGTGATAACCTGGTAGACCCGGAATATCTGAATGAGCTGAATAAATTTTTTGATGCGCAATATATTGCAGTACAGGGTGTCAGAAGTGCTAAAAATTTGAATACCAGTTATGCCTGTCTGGATGAAGCTGGTGATATGTATTACCGTTTTATTGATAGAAAACTGATGTTTGATGTAGGCTCGTCTGCATCTCTTGCAGGTTCGGGCATGGCTTTCAGTACTGCTTTTTATAAAGAATGTCTGGAGAACCTTGATATTGAAGGCGCTGGATTTGATAAGGTTTTACAGATGGAAATCCTCAACAGGGGATACCGTATTGCTTTCGCTGAGAAGGCGGTAGTATATGATGAAAAAACTTCTAAATCAGGACAATTGGTCAATCAGCGTGCAAGATGGATTAATACCTGGTTTAAGTATGCGGGCAAAGGCGTGAAACTGGTGGGTACAGGGTTAAAAAACTTAAATAGAAATCAGTTTTTATGCGGACTGGTTTTTTCCAGACCCCCTCTTTTTATTGTAGTTGGCCTTTCTGGTTTATGTATATTAATTGATTTGTTCTTTTTTCCACAGCAATTGGTTTTCTGGTTATTCGCCGTGCTGTCTTTTTTTTATATCTTCTTTGTATCGTTAAGTTATTTCAAAGCGCCAAAGATTATTTATCAATCACTCGTTAGAATCCCTGTATTTATATTTTACCAGGTTTTATCACTTTTAAAAGCGAAAAAGGCTAATAAAATTTCTACAGCAACCCAGCATTATTACGAGAGTAAAATTGATGATGTGGATAAAACGGCGCAATAAAATCAGCTACACATTTTTTTAATTTATCGAACATGGCAGAGCAAGCAAAGATCAGGATATTACAAACTATAAGACAGGGCAAAGTTGGCGGTGGGGAAACACATGTGCTGGATCTGGTTAAAGAATTGGACAAGGACCGTTTTGAGTCTGTGATCTTATCTTTTACCGATGGCCCAATGGTTGATAAATTAAAAGCTGATGGATTTAAAACCTATGTGGTGCATACTGAAAAACCCTTCAATTATAAGGTATGGAAGGATGTTAAAAAGATTCTGACTGATGAAAAAATTGATTTGATACATGCACATGGTACCAGGGCTAATTCGAATACATTTTATCCGGCAGGACAATTAAAAATCCCAATAGTTTATACAGTTCACGGCTGGTCATTTCATCCTGATCAGCAGCCTGTTGTCAAGTTAATCCGTACTTTAAGCGAAAGGTTTCTGGTCAAAGTTGCCAGTCAGACCATCTGTGTTTCAGAAAGTAATTTCAGAGAGGGCAAAAGTAAGTTCCCCATGCATGATACCAAAGTTATTGTGAATGGGATCAACCAGGTTAAGTTTAACCCCGATCGGGATTATAAAGATATAAGAGCTGAGTTTGGAATTTCTGCTGATGAAATATTAGTCAGTTATATTGCAAGGATTACAGCGCAGAAAGAACCACTTACCTTTTTGAAGGCTATTGCTAAAATACCTGCTGAAGTGAAGGTGAAATTCCTGATTGTAGGGGATGGAGATCTGAAAGCTCAGATGCTGGAACTGGCAGAAAAACTGGAACTGGGGCCCCGTGTGATTTTTGAGAATTTCAGGGACGATATTCCTGCTATCTTAAACGGAACAGATATTTTCTGTCTGCCTTCTTTATGGGAAGGGCTTCCTATTGCGTTGCTGGAAGCGATGGCTATGCGTAAAGCAATCATTGCTACTGCTATTGATGGAACCCGCGATTTGATTATTAACAGGAAAAACGGTCTGCTTATCCCGATTTCTAATCCCGATGAACTGGCTAAAGCTATTCTGCTGCTACTGTCAGATGCGCAATTGCGTAAAACCCTGGGACTGGAAGCCGGAGCTTTAGTCAAAGCCAGTTTCAATATAGAAACTATGACAAGAAAAGTAGAAGCAACTTATCTTGATGTGCTTGCAGCACGAAAATAAATTAGTTCTGTTTTTTAAAACTGTTGAATTTCAGGTTTTTGACAAGTCTGTCATAAGTAGCTTTATACAGACCACCGTCTATCTGAATTCTTCTGTCAGTTGTCCATACAATACTTCTGGTAAATTTTACCCAATGTAATTGTCCATAACCTTTTTCTCTGAGTTTAATAGCAAGCCATCCATCTTCATTTGTACCTGGAGGGTGGTTAAATCCATCTACACTCAGACATTGCAATCTGCGGCAGGCTGAATTAAAACCATAAACATTCAAGGCTTCTTCTTTGAATAGTTTGCAGATAGTTCTGTTGAAGTCTGAAATATATTCATAGAAAAAATAAACGAGTCTTGGGGTTCCTGCTATCGGGACAAAAGAAAACTTACCATAAGTAAGAGAAACAGACTGGTTTGTAATTAAGGGGTTAACCATATCATCTATCCAGCCTTGCGGATAAATAGTGTCGGCATCGGCATTAATCACATATTCGCCCCTGGCAATCTGAAGTCCGGCATTACGTGCATTGGTGATGCCCTGTTTTTTTTCATTTACACAAGTTACACTGCAGGCATTTGCGAGGGTTTCTGTATCGTCTGCCGAGTTATTATTCACTACAATAACCTCAATGCGATGTTTGGTAGTTGTTTGCGAGAGAGAATAAAGCGTCTTTAAAATGTTTTCTTCTTCATTATATGCAGGAATAATGATAGAAATTAAAGGCGTTTCGCTTTTTAACTGATTGAACCGTTCTGCAATACCAGAAATTTCCGGAGACAGCTCCGCTCTTCCTTTATTGTACTTCAATATATTTTTTGGTATGGCTATGGGTCTCATTAGGTCTTATTCTTTCTGAAATTTTGACTAATATAATAAATGATTGGTGAATTAAACCTGTTTATGGCAGGACTTTTGAATACTATGTATCATCTGAATTCTTTTTGAATCGATGTTTTATATATATTTATGGCATATTTAGCTAACTCAAATTTTAAATGGATAGAAGGACTACAATAAAAGGTCTTATTGTCTTTGTATCTGTTGGGATTTCTTCCTTTTCATTTTATAAATGGATTGCCATTAATTCTGTTGCTGATGTGAGTCAGCTTCACAAAAAGAAAGCATTGATAGCTGAATTGGCCGAGGTAATAATCCCCAAAACTGATACTCCCGGGGCTAAAGATGCTCAGGTGGAGGATTTTATTGTGGATATGATGAAGTTTTGTACAGAGCCCAAAAACCAGCATAATTTTTTAAATGGCCTGGCTGATCTTGAAATATATACCCATAAAAACTATAACCGTAATTTTATAGCCTGTTCAAAAAGTGAAAAGCAGGAAATATTAAAGTATTATGAAGCTAAGTCTTTGTATAAGCTGAAAATTATAAGTAAAGTCAATAATAAAGTTTTTGGAATGCCCTTTTTCATTATCCTTAAACAGCTTACTGTAGAAGGGTACTGTACTTCTCAGCCGGGGGCAACAAGAGGGCTTGCCTATGATTATATTCCAGGGACGTATGCCTCATGTATCCCATTAACAAAAAACCAGAAATCCTGGGCAACAAAATAACCATTAATGTATAAAACAGGGAGTTCGGAAAGTAAAGCTACTTATGATGCAATAGTGATCGGTTCAGGCATTAGCGGAGGCTGGGCTGCTATGGAATTATGCAAAAAGGGGATGAAAACTTTACTGCTGGAAAGGGGAAGGGATGTGAAACACCTTGTCGATTACCCTACCGCAAATCTAAATCCCTGGGATTTTCCTCATCGTTTAAATCATAGCATAAAGGAAATGCGTGAAAGTCCAAGACAGAGCCCGCATACAGACGCAGGAGATGAACTGTTTTATGTAAATGACACTGAGCATCCCTATATTGAAACCAAACCCTTTAGCTGGATCAGAGGTTACCAGGTTGGCGGACGATCGCTCACCTGGGGCAGACAGTGCTACAGGTTAAGTGACCTTGATTTTGAAGCTAACCTGAAAGATGGGATAGCGGTTGACTGGCCTTTGAGATATAAGGATATTGCAGCATGGTATGATTATACAGAACGCTTTATTGGGGTAAGTGGTCAGGCTGAGCGGCTTGCACAGTTGCCTGATGGACAGTTTTTACCAGGAATGGAATTGAATTGTATAGAGCGCCACCTTGGAGATGCGATCCGGAAAAATGATCAGAGCAGATTATTGACTATCGCCAGAGTGGCAAACCTGACCAGGGGATGGGATGGCAGGGGACCTTGTCAAAACCGTAATTTATGTTCGAGAGGTTGTCCTTTTGGCGGATATTTCAGCAGTAACAGTTCAACTATCCCTGCAGCGTTCCAAACAGGTAATCTGACACTCAGACCTTATTCTATCGTTGCTGAGCTACTTTATGATGCAGATAAACAACGGGCAAAAGGAGTCAGGGTAATTGATACGCTGAGCAATGAAAGTTTTGAATATTATGCTAAAATAATATTTGTCAATGCCTCTACTATTGCAACTGCTGGTTTACTTTTAAATTCAAAATCACATCGGTTCCCTACTGGTTTTGGTAATGACAGCGGTGAACTTGGACATAATTTAATGGACCATCATTCTTCTGCTGGTGCCAGCGGAGTGCACGATGGTTATCAGGACAGTTATTATAAAGGGAGGAGACCCTGTGGGTTTTTGATCCCGCGCTATAGAAATTTAAGCCCGGATTCAGGGCTTAATTTTATCAGAGGTTATAATATACAGGGTGATGGAGAAAGACAGGGATGGGGCGATCTTGGAACTAAACCTGGTTTTGGAGAGGATTTTAAAAAACAGTTAACTAATCCTGGTAAATGGAGTATCTGGATGGCGGGCTGGGGTGAATGTCTGCCTTATCATGATAATAAGGTAACCCTTCATTCTTCTGAGACCGATAAATGGGGCTTGCCTCAACTGGAGATTGATTTCTCTTTCCGGGAGAACGAGATAAAAATGATGGAAGATATCAGTAAAACTTCGGAAGAAATGTTAGTCAATGCCGGGTTTAAAGAGGTAGAAACATTTAATTATCATAAACCAGGCGGAGCTACGATTCATGAAATGGGAACAGCCAGAATGGGCAGAGACCCTAAAACTTCTGTGTTGAATGGATATAACCAGATGCATGCAGTGAAAAATGTATTCATCACGGATGGCAGCTGTATGACTTCTTCTGCCTGCCAGAATCCTTCTTTAACTTATATGGCATTGACTGCCAGAGCCTGTGATTATGCGCTAAAGGAGTTAAAGCGGGGAAATATCTGAATTTAATAATGTAAACTGCAATAAAAAATAGATATTATTCTAAGATAAGAATTACCTTAGATAAGTTTTTTGACCCTTATTTTAAAAGGTATATTCAGGTAGATTTTTTTAATAACGTATGCGTATAGCCCATATTATTATCGCTCATAAAAACCCGGCTCAGCTAGAAAAACTGATCAGGGCAATGAGGCATCCGGATTTCGACTTTTATATTCATCTGGATAAAAAAGTCAGTATCGACGCATTTAAATATCTGGAGCAAATAGGACAGGTTTATTTTGTCAGCAACCGAACGGTATGCAACTGGGGAGGATTTTCTATTGTAGAAGCAACGATCAGGTCTATTGATCACCTGCAGCAGACAGGCATAGTCTATGATTTTGTTAACCTGATCAGCGGGCAGGATTATCCGATTAAGCCAGTTGAGGAAATCCATGATTTCTTTCATAAAAATCAGGGTTATTCTTTTATATCCTTTGATCATTCAAATGATACATCGTGGTGGACTGATGCAGTGATGCGTTATGAACATTTTCATTTCACGGATATGGATTTTAAAGGGAAGTATTTTGTGCAGAAGATTGCTAACCGTATTGTCTCCAAACGTAAATTCCCGGTTTCTCTTGATTTATATGGAGGAAATAAATCGTGCTGGTGGACAATTACATCGGCTTGTGCCATTTATATCTCTGCTTATTTCAAAGCTAATCCGAAAATGATCAGCTTTCTGAGAATGACCTGGGGTTGTGATGAGTTTATTATCGCCAGTATTTTAATGAATTCACCTTATCAGGATAAGCTGGTTAATGAAAATCACAGGTATATAGACTGGTCTGGAAATGAGGCCCATCCTAAAATTTTAACTACGAATGATTATCAAAAAATAATTGAATCAGGAATGCTGTTTGCCAGGAAGTTTGATCTGGATGTTGATGCCGGAATTCTGGATATTCTTGATTTACGCGTTATGCAAGCCAATTAATCTGCATAAACTGAATAGCTCAATAATGGAATTTTACCTGATTATTCATTTTTTTATTGCATATTATCCTGAATTGGATTCGCCTAATAATTTATACTAAACTATGTCATTTATCAAAAAGATACTCTCTCTGTTTAAGAATATACACTTTCAATCTCTTCTTGGTAATGGAGTAATGGCAGTTTTTGGAATGGTTACTATAGCAGTGCTGTATCGGGCACTGTCGGTTAGGGAAATTGGTATTTATGTATTTTTCACTACTATACTTGCTTTGATTGATACACTCAGATCGGGTTTTTTAACTACTTCTTTTGTAAAGTTTTATTCTGGTACGAGTGAAAGTATGGCCAGAGAGGTAGCAGGTTCTGCATGGTGTCTTGCGCTGATCATTACAGCAGGCTCGATTGTGCTGAACTTACTTACTTTCTTCCTGTCATCCTATATCAGTAATGAAGGGATGATTTTATTTCTGAAATATTTTTCGTTGATATCGCTGGCTACACTGCCTTCATTTATGGCGAACCTTATTGTGCAGGGCGATAAAAGGTTTGACCGGCTGCTATGGCTCAGACTGATTAATCAGGTTTTATTTACAGGTACAGTAATTACGCTGACCCTTTTAAATAAGTCAACACTGACCTCAATTATCATTACTTATATCCTCTCTAATCTGGCGGCAAGTCTGGCTGTGATGTTTTTGGGATGGACCAGGATTGGAAGCGTAAGAAATGTGACTAAGAAGACGTTTCTTGAGCTCTTTCATTTTGGGAAATATAGTATGGGAACCAATGTAAGCTCAAATTTATTTAAGGTGACAGATACCTTTTTCATAAACTTCTTTCTGGGCCCCTCAGCGCTGGCTGTGTACAATCTGGGTGGAAGACTGATACAGATTGTCGAAATTCCATTACTGAGCTTTGCAGCCTCTGGGATGCCTAGTTTAGCAGGGTACTATAACAACAATCAGAAAGAAGAAATGATGCATGTGATGAAAAAGATGGTGGGTATGCTTTCTATTGTCATCGTGATCATAGCTATTTTATCTATCATATTCGCAGAGCCTGTTATTCTGCTGATTGGCGGGGAAAAATACATCCATACGGAAGCGCCTAATCTTTTCAGGATTTTTATGAGTATCTGTATTTTATATCCTGCAGACCGTTTCTTCGCGTTAACGCTCGATGTGATCCATAAACCAAAGATAAATTTCTATAAAATATTGGTTATGCTTGCTGTGAATTTGCTGGCAGATTATATTGGATTGCGCTTTTTCAAGTCTGTATACTCTATAGCTATTGCCAATGTCTTTCCTATTTTGACAGCTGTAATTATAGCCTATAATCCACTGAATAAATATTCGAAGTTTGGGTTCTGGAATATCTATGTGATTGGTTACAGGGAGCTTATTTTACTGATCAAGCAGGTAACTGCTACTTTATTGAATAAAGAGAAGGCAATTAAGGATTAATTACCTTCTCTTTAAATGATGTTTAAGGCTGTATAGTAAGATTTGCCGTATTCGCTATCCCGGCACTTGCTGCATTTGGATAATAGACATTATTGGTTGCAGTAGGAACTGTTACGGATTGCTGGTTAACAATATTGCTGGTTAAACTAGGAGCAGGGAAGTTAAATCCTGTATTGTTATAGACATCACAGGTTCCTCCGAAAAGATTATAGACATCAACAACTACACCTACCCAGTCTTTACTCAGGTTCAGATCTCCGCAAATATTGCTGTAGACTTTGCAGTTGGCATAAGTAGTTACGCCGGATATAATTTCGTTCTGGAAAGACTGTGTTTCGAATGCTGAATATTTTCTTGAATTAACTACTGTATTGTTATAGATTAATACTTGTTTTGGTGTGCTGCCCAGACTTCTTACCCATGCTCTGAGTGCATTTCCCTGGTGGTTATGAATTAGGTTATGGTGGAAAGCCCCGGTTCCTTTAACGGTGAAAATTCCGTTGTGATTGTTGTTATTGCTGTTGATATTGTTTACTGTGTTGTGGTGGATATTGTATCCGTCGGCATTGTCCACAATAACAGCAGCCCCACAGTCAGAATTCTGAAAATTCAGATAGGCTATTTCCAGGTTTCTAACAAGACCTGTGATTACTCCATTATCAACTCCCCCCTGCATTTGTAAAAATGTTCCGGTGTTATCGCAATCAATATTAAGGAAATGAATCTGGTCTGAGAAGGAAGCTTTAGTTCCATCATATACACCTTGTGCATTGTTGAAATAAATTACATAATCACCAATATTCCTGAAAGCAAAGTTTTGTATGGTTAGGTTCTGTGCGGCACCCGTAATAATTATTGATCTGTGCTGAGCATTATCTCTGGATACAAATCCTCTGGATATACCAGGTGTACCAGTTCCGGATATAGTCAGATTGCTGATATTGTTCAGTAAAATATGGTCATTACTACCCGCTATTTCTACCAGGCCATCATTCTGTACATTAACTGTGCTGCTGGCGTTGATATTTCTGATACTAATACTTGTATAAACACCACCTTTGATTTTAATCAGGTCATTAGGCTGAATACTTAAGGTTTTTCCATCAATTGTCAAATCACCTGAACCATTTCCAAGATTCAATACCCGGCCAATGACAACAGGCGGGGCAACAGTTGTATCACCGGGTTTAACTACTACTGGTGGTGTTGGTGTAACAGGGTCTGTTCCACCTTTTTTACAGGCTGTAAAAGTGATAAATAATAAAACAGCGAGAGCGGGTATATGAGAATTTTTTATCATTTTGAGACTATTAGCGTGAGCGTCTTTATTTTTTCTTAATGGGATAAAATATTTTTATGTCACTAATTTACAGGGGCTTAAAAAAAATTATAAGGCTTATAAAATGTGTTTGCCAATGATAATAAAAAAAAATGATTTAAAAATGTGCTTTGATGAAATTGTAAAATATATAATACAAACTGTGTAAAAATGGGGATCGTAATACTCAGTGAAACCTGAATTATAGAGGCTTTGTGGTTTTTTTTATGTTATCAATAACAGTGCCGTAATTGTTAATATTGTCGATTAAGGCTTTTTTTTTAATCAATATTTTTGTTCCTTCATAAATTTGTAACTGATAGTTGATTTTAATTTTGGAGAGAGGCCGTTTGAAAAGTAAACTCAAATTCTTTGTAATGAGTGATTTAATTTGATCCTGATTCCAGTAATCCTGCCTGGTTTATGGTGGTAAAGAGCAAAATAAGGCCTCACTTTTAAAAGGATGATTTTAAAAAACGTCAGATTTTCTCAGAAATACTAAACAAAGCAGGTTTAAAAGAACCTGTTCCCGGTTTTAGTCTGACGAAAATGGATTTGTATATATAGGGGAGATGGATCTTAGTTCCTTTTCAGGCAGGCTATTATATCTTTGAGGGCGAAAAGTGTTTTTCGGGGGAATAGTAAAAGATGGAAGAAAAGAACCAGCCAGCCGGATGGATGATTTAAACTCAGCGTGAAGAGTAAAGATAAAGGGAAGAAAACCAGGTAATAGTCATTCATCAGCAGCTGATGTGGCGCATGGGCAGGGGTAATGATTAAACATATTTTATGGTTTAAATAGGTTTTCCTGATCCGGATTAATATCAGATACAGTCCTATTGAAACAGCTATCCATAAGTTAAAGATGAAAAATAGTACTCCGGAAAAGGCAATAAGCTCTACACTGAAAACAACTGCTTCCCGGGTTTTAAAATTTTCGGGCCGGATAGCACTGGCGAAAGTTGTTGTACCTGATTTCAGATCATTCTCCCTGTCATAAAACTGATGCCACAATATTCCTCTCAGGCCGTAAAAAAGTGCCCAGATTCCTACAGCAATATACCAGAATACATTTTTGTCTGCATGGCTGAATTCCAGGAGACTGGAGGTGATAAACAGAGAAGGAAAGAGGTGGGCCCCCATAGCATCACAAAGTAATCCCCATATTCCCCTTTTCTTTAACCTGACAGGAGGCAGAGAGTAAAGACTAAATACAACCCACGCCATGATATAGAAAAAGAGGCTTAAGCGATCCGGGTAGATGAAATAGCCGTTAATCACCCCCGTAATTAAACATAAACTCACTATCGCTATTCGCCAGGGCGGACTTATTCTGGCCATTCTGTTTTTTTTTCCGGCGATCGCATCTTCTTTGATATCAGAAATATCATTGATTACACTGACATAGACTGCACCGATGATGACGGCTGATAATAAAAATAACAGTTTTAATATAGCCTGGGTAATCGGGTAATGCTGGAGTAAGAGAGTGGCGTAGCCCACTGAAAGTAAGGGGACCATTTTATATTCCCACCATTCTGAAGATCTTGTGAATTCTAAAAACTTCATCTGTTATGATTTACTGGTCAATAATCCCCGGTAATTTGCCAGTGCTTCAAGACAGTAGCCGGTAACGATTTCTTCTGATCCCCAGCCAACTGCCTTTTGATGACCAGAATAAAAAAATACGTGTCTTTCCCAGCATCCCGATTTACATTGTGCTTTGAATAGAAAATCTACGGCCCGGTCCATTTGTTCATCCCGGTGATTGAAGTTGGCCAGTGTAGAAATTGACAATGCAGTTTCAAATGCGGAGTTACCAAAGGCACCATTTTCTCTTATAGTTTCATAGATACGTTTGATGATGGGCTCCTTAGCAGGTTCCAGCTCTTTTACTGTTTTATAATTTCTGGATAAAAAATAATAGAAAGTAATGCGGTTTTTATACCATTTATCTGAATCACCTTCTTTATTGTCTGCTACAATTCTCAAAAGATAATCGACCACAGCCCTGGTCTGCTCATTCAACCCAAAATAGAAAAGGATATTTGCATTGACTACTGCGTCAATATCATTCCTGCTGCTTTCATGCTGAAACCAGAAGAGTACTGATTTGAGCGGGCGTTTCAGCTCTCTGGACATGATTTTCCAAAAGTTAAGATTAGAGTTCATGGCAGGCCTTAATACAAACCAGGTATAAAATAGGCCTTTGGAGTTTCTGTTATCCATCAATAGTTTACTGTTGTCAGTAAAGTCTACCTGCAGCGATTTGAGTACATAGGAAGCAAATACTGTGTCATCAGTATCTGCAGGACTGTATTGAAACAGGGGATTCCATTTGGTGAAGAAATTCCAGACCCCTCCGCGCATAACCTGGTAACTTAAAAAGCCAGCGGTTAAAGAAAGGATCTCTTTGACTTTTGGTGAATCTCTAAGCTGCATTAAACAGGCTGCGATCAATGAAGCAGGGAAGACTGTGCTATCAGGCACACACCATTCTTTCATGTGGTCGTCAGGGGAATAATAACAGCAAAATTCGCCATTAGGGTACTGATGTTCATGCAGATAATCTATACCATGATCAATATGACGGTTAAGTTCTCCGGCAGTTATTTTAATAGCTGAGCTGTTCATCATCCTTGTATCCTATAGATTAAGCTGGCTGTTCCATTCTCTTTTCTTTTATCCCCTTATATTTTCTGCTTAGCCCCGTCATCAGGATGTCGGGTATCATTTTTAAGGTAAATGGAATATTAACTGCCATTGATTTTTTAATCAGGCGGTAAGATTCTTTTAAGTTATATTCTCTGATCAGTTCATGTTTGGCTAGTTCGACCAGGCTGGCGATATATCTTTTTTGAAGCAGTAAAAGCTCTCCCGGAGTCAATAACTTATCGAATTTCTCCATGATCAGCATGGTATCTGCAATGTAAAGATACTTCAGGACTTCACTTCTTTTCCTGCCGTCGTAGATGTTTATATTATCAATTCTTTTTCTCCATAGTTTGTCTAGTGTAAAAGCCACCCTGCATTCTTTAGAAAGGATAACATCCAGGTACATGCACCAGTCATCTCCAATATTTATTCTTTCATCCCAGCCAGAAACAATACTTGATTTTCGAATCACTACCGATGAGGAAGGAGAGGGACAGGCTTCGATGTAAATACCACGTACTTCGGGATAGGTTAAGGTAATCCAATGGTCTTCAGTTTCCTTTATATGAGGCTTTAAGAATGGATCTCCACTTAAAAAGTCCCAGGCTTCACCAACTCTGGCATCCTGGGTCCAGTTCGCAAAGACGAAATCCAGCTTATCTTTCTCCAGTTTATGGACACAGCGTTCCAGAAAATCGGGATTCCATATATCATCCGAATCCAATGAAGCTACAATACTGCCTTCAGCGTGCTTTAGTCCATTATTTCTGGCTGCTGCCTGACCTTTGTGCTGCTGAATGATATATTGTGCTTCTTTATAATCTTCCATTAAAACAGCAGTTTCATCTTCCGACCCATCATCAATGACAATCAATTGTATGGGAGTATAACTTTGACGTAATACACTATCAATTGCTGTCCGCAATTTATTTGCCCTGTTGTAGGTTGGGATAATTACTGAAACCAGAGGATTATTGTTCATTTAAAGTACTATTTAAGAGATTGGCAAATTGTTTTTCGGGGAATTCAGGGATGTGACCAGCAATATGACGGGCCGCTTTTGCGCCCATTGACTGCCAGTTATCCCGCTTTTGCCATGCACGCTCCATGGCCTCATCTAAATCTTTTTCATTCGCTTCGGCAATAAAACCAGTTTCCTGGTCTTCAACGAGTTCGGTGTTTCCTCCTGCATTAGTCGTAATCACGATTCTACCTAAAAACATAGCCTCAATGATAGTGAGCGGTAAACCTTCACTCCGGGAAGGCAGGATTAATGCATGGTGATTTGCCCATATGTCTTTCAGGTCTGTGTTGTAACCCTCAAACGAAATGTTTTCCACTCCGAGCAGGGTCGCCATTTCTTTCAGTCCATCTTTATCGGGACCTTTTCCAATAAAAGAAATACTAAGCTTTCTTGCTTTCCATTTAGGCTGTGCCAGAACTCTTAACAAGATGTCCTGCCCTTTATCAATCACAAACAAACGGCCGATACAAGCTAAACGATAGTGATCTGATACCAAAGGGTAAGGTATAACAGGCCCCCTGGTCTTGACGGGATTCATCACAATTGCACTATTGGGTAATCTGATACCAAACTGTTCTTCTGTGAGTTTTCTGTTATGTTCGGATACAAAAAGACATTTTTCGGCCTTTATTAGAGTCTCTTTCATATAAGACCGGTCACTGTGCTGTGGCCAGTAAAAATTCACAGCTTTATGGGAAACAATAATATAGGGAATATTCAATTTAAGACATTGCCAGGCATAGACCAGTCCGTCGAAATTGATCCCCTGTGAGATCAATACTAAATCTGGCTGATCTGATTTTAAAAGATGATATAATCTTCCTGCAGGCTTATTCCAGTTATAAGTTGAGATCCCGATCTTATTTCCCAGACGATTAAAATCATCAATTAGTTTGAATAAACCTTTTTTTAGAAAGCTGAATTCAGGGATCAGCTCTTTAAAAAAGATGTTTTTATGTTTTAGTTTGACAAATTCCGGATGCTGCTGATTGATCTTGTTTTTGTAAATGGTGATCCGTTTGAGATTTTGGTTATCTAAAATAGCTATACTTTTGGCCCATAGCTCTTCACTGCCACCCCAGTCATCCAGGCAACAGGTAACAATTGCTAGTTTTTTATCTTTACCCAAAATCGATCTTCTTAATCTTTTAAACTATTTTTAAATAAACGGGAGTAATCTCCTTCGGTTGCCAGAAGCTCTTCATCCGTACCTTTTTGTAATATCTCACCTTCGGATAAGACATAAATATAATCAGCATATTTAATGGCTGAATGCCTGTGGCTGATCATCACTGCAGCCCTGTTTCCAAGAATAGTCCTGAAGGAATCTAATAATTTTTTCTCTGCATGTGCATCCATTGCACTTGTTGCCTCATCAAAAATCAGAAAATTTGCATCGCTGTAGAAAGATCTTGCAATAGCCAGTTTTTGCCATTGCCCAATACTTACTTCTTTCCCATCTTCAAACAGTCTGCCTAAAATAGTATCATAGCCATCCGGAAAATCCTTTATAAATTCATCTGCCCCTGCGCTCACGGCTGCATTTATGATTGCTGTCTGTTCGAGTGGTTTCTCTAAATCTCCAAAACGGATATTATCTTTTACGCTTACATTATATTTATAAAAATCCTGAAATACTGTACTGACCTGTTTGCGGTATTCTGTTGTTTTAAATAAACGGATATCTTGTCCGCCGAGTGTTATTTTTCCTTCAGTGGGATCATATAATCTCGATAATAATTTAATCAGTGTACTTTTACCGGCGCCATTGAGCCCCACAATGGCGATTATTTTTCCCGCCGGAATGGTGAGTGAGATGTTTTTTAATGTAGGTGATGCGCTATGCGGATAAGTAAAAGAAACATTGTTCAATTCCAGATCAGCCAGGCCATTTGCGGGAACAGGAATGGGCGACGGAGTATCCTGAAATTTGTTTTTTAAATCAAATAATTCAAAAATACTGTTGACAAATACATTATTCTGGTAAACAATAGAGATACCGCCTGAAATATTTTGCATTAAAGAGAAAGACTGGGGGAAAGCGACCAGAAACAAGGTAATATCACCTACACTTGTGCGCCCATTGACGGTTCCTACTGCAATTACACCAATGCAGGCAAAAAATCCTATGCTTGCAATAGCCGTGGTGAGTACTTCACCCTGAGTTCTTTTGTGGCTGATGGTCAGTTTTTTATCTAAAAGCTCTAATCTTATTTTAAGATAAATATCCTTGAAATAATTACCTAAACCATAACCTCTGATTTCTTTGGCTGCTGTTTCGGAAGTGATTAATGTACTGAGGTAACCTGACTGACGCTCTATAGCAGTATGACTGATTCGCCAATGGTTTAGTTTATTTGCATAATGAATTCTGACCAGTAAGGTTGGAAATACAAAAAGGGCAAGGAGCGGTAACAAATACCAGTCAATGGTGAGTAAGATGGAGCCGACAGCAAGCAGGTTTAAACTGTTCTTGGTGAGTTCGATTAAGGTGGTGATAATCAGGTTCGGTTTGTCGGCACCGGCATCTTTGGCCCGTTTTAAAATATCAAAATAATCGGGGCTCTCATAATAAGCATAATCAAGATTTACAGCAGCTTCATGTATTCTGTCATCCATGTAAGCGGCAACTTTAGAGGCCTGAACTTCTATAATATAACTTGATATACCTTTTACCATCGCATAAAGAACCGCCGCTGCACCTGCTGCAATGACATAATTCCGGATTAAATGCTCATGTTCAAGAGATGATATGTCTTTTTTTGAGACGGTGTCTACCAGTAATTTGAGTAAATAAAAAGAGACGAAGAATAGTAAAGTCTCCGTAAGAATTGCGAGGATAGAGAGTATGGTCCACCCTTTCGCAATTGACCAGATAAGCCCAAGGGTTCTTTTTATATTTAAGTTACTTTTGAAATTTTGAAATTTTTGGTTGATTGCGTAAACCATGAAAATGTTAATGTTTCCCAATGCACAGTCAATAAATGAGCCTGTTTTTGGATTCATTTATTACTTTTTAAATTTATACAAATTTTTCTGCAAACCGTTTAATCTGTTTTTTTTTAATAGAGAATTAATTCTTTTGATGGATTGATTTTTAGATATAAGATATGGAAATGCGTTTTTGGATCGTATTTTGAATATTGCAGTAAGGGATTTTATGAATATATTATTATCTTTCTAGTGTTCAATCTTTTAATTTTTCTAAACAAAACAATGAAACCAATCGCCTTAACTAAATATTTTACCCTGATTGTAATGACTGTCCTGTTCGCTTCCTGCCGGGCTGATCAGGAGGAAATACCTGTGAATAAATTAAAGTATAAACAGATTAAAATGAAAGATCTGTTTGGGGTCAATGCTTTCGAATGGGATTTTTTACAGGACCCGCATAATCCTAATGACGGAAGTAAAATTTACGAGCCCAAATTAGATTTGATGAAGTCATTTTCAGGGTTGCGTCATTATATGGACTGGGAAAAATTAGAAGATTCGGAGGGGCTTTATTCTTTTAATCCAACAACAAGAGGGGGCTGGAATTACGATGCTGTTTATGCGCGTTGTAAACTGGAAGGTATTATGGTGGTTGCCTGCTTAAAAAATACACCAGACTGGCTATTTAATACTTATCCTGCAGGGCAGCGTGATGCAGATAATATTCCGATTAAATATGGGGCAAAAAGAGATGATCCTAAATCTTATATCGCACAGGCCAAAGCTATCTACCAGTTTGCAGCCAGATATGGGGCTAATAAAAATATTGATACTTCCATATTGATTTTAAATCATAAACCCAGATGGAGCGGAGACCAGGTCAATCAGGTCAAAGTAGGTCTTAACCTGGTTAAATATGTAGAATGTGCCAATGAACCGGATAAGTGGTGGAAAGGCAAGAAATCTGAACAGACAGGCAGAGAATATGCAGCTAATTTATCTGCATTTTATGATGGCGATAAAGGAAAACTGGGTAAAGGTGTTGGTGTGAAAACTGCCGATCCTACCATGCAGGTAGTAATGGGAGGAATTGCAAAACCAGATGTGAAGTTTGTTCGTGAGATGATTGAGTGGTGTAAAGAGAACAGGGGTTACAAACCAGATGGAAGTGTCGATTTATGTTTTGATGTGATTAATTTCCACATGTATTCGAATGACAATACAAAATGGTTTGCAAAATTCATCTCCGGTAAAAGGGGAGTAGCGCCTGAGACCAATAATAATATGGGTCAGATTGCCGATAGTTTTGTACAATTAGCTGCAGAATTAGGGAAAAATATGCAGGTCTGGACTACTGAAACAGGTTATGATCTTAAAGAAGAAAGTATTCAGGGGGTAAAACCAATAGGAGAGAAGACGGTATTACTTACACAAGCAGACTGGATTTTACGTACATCGCTAATGTATGCCAGACATGGATTGAACAGAGTGTTCTTTTATGAAGCTTATGATTCTGATGCGCCGGGTGCTGATTCAAAGAACCCATTTGGAACTTCGGGTTTGCTGGGGGATGGCAGAAGAAGGCCTGCTGCTGACTATTTATTACAGGTAACGAAATTAATGGGCGAATATATATACGATAATACGATTCATCAGGACCCTTTGGTTGATGTATATAAATTCCGTGATAAAAGTATGTACGTTTTAGTTGTTCCTGACGAAAAAGACAGAAGAGAAGATTACGTACTTGATTTGCATAAAGCTAAAAAAGCACGTATTCATTATCTTAAACCAG
This sequence comes from Pedobacter cryoconitis, assembly GCF_014200605.1. Taxonomy (GTDB): domain Bacteria; phylum Bacteroidota; class Bacteroidia; order Sphingobacteriales; family Sphingobacteriaceae; genus Pedobacter; species Pedobacter cryoconitis_B. The sequence goes on from NZ_JACHCE010000005.1 coordinate 113,963, forward strand.
GTGCTGATGAAATGACCTATAAAGATTTTGGGACTGATGATGGAAAGCTGACCGTAAATGTCACTGAAACACCAGTATTCGTTGAAGCTTTATAACAACTGAAGCCATTTTTTATATTAAAATTACGGAAGGAGCTCCCAAAGAGCTCCTTCATAACGAAATGGCCTTAGCTGCACATAGTATTTTTCATTTGCAGAGATGAAATCATATTTCTTCTCATAATTCTCCTTTAAGGTCTCTTCTACTTTTTCTTTGTTTAAGAAATAGCAGGGATAACAGGCCTCTGCCCCATAAAATACAGGGGGAACAAATTGTATAGTTATTCTATCACTGTTTTGGTAATTATAGCCGACAAAGTCCAGTAAAACATAGGGGATTCCCAGACCTTTTGCTTCATCCAGAAGAGCATAAGGTTTTTCGAGATATTGAAGTACATTGCAGATCAAAAAAAGCTGTGGCTTATGCTCAGCCATACATTCCTGAATGGTAGTATAAAATTTAACATGCTCGTTTTCGAAATGTTTTTTTCCGGCCTCCACAAATTCTGGCTGTTCAATAATACACCACCGTAATTTTTTTAAGTGTTTTAAATAGGGGATATTCTGGTAATAAGTAGTACCCAGAGAGCCGCCAAAGTCAATCAGCGTAAGTTCGTTATCATTCTTTGAGGCTATATAAAGAAGTGTTTTTAATAGCGGGAAATTCATTTGTGCAGAATCATAAGCAATTCCATCACGCTCGTAGGCTATTTCTTTGTTCTTTACTTTAAGTGTAGTGGCTATAATACGGTGCAAGATATGTTCTTCATCATAACCTGTACATTTCTGCCGGGCTTCCTCATAACTTTTATAGGCACCCTTCCAGCCATATTTGAAGCTGTACCATCTTAAGTTGAGTAATAGGGGTGGTACAAGCTCTTTCAATAAATAATGTAACATAGGCAGGCTATTTGGTTTTATCCGGAGAATTGGTTCATGATTCTGGTAACTTCAAGAATATTTTCTTCTGTATGTGCAAATGAACAGGGAAGGCTTAAGGTGGTCTTGTGAATCTCTGTAGAAATAGGGTAATGCTGTCCGGTCAGATAATTTTCCATAGCCACCTGATTTTGCGGGGCTATCGGGTAGTGAATTTCAGTAGCAATATGATGATCTGCTAAATATTGCTTTAGTTTGTCTCTCTCCGGATGCAGGATATTATAAATATGATAAACGTTGTAGAAATCGGTATCAAGCTTAGGTTTGATAAAAGAAGCATTGAGATGGGTAAAATAAATATCCGCCAGTTTTCTTTTATGCTGATTAATTTCATTCAGATAAGGGAGTTTAATTCTTAAAAAGGAGGCCTGTAATTCATCAAGTCTCGAATTATAACCCACTACGCCATTATGATATTTTTTTTCTGAACCGTAATTTCTTAGTTGTTTGATTTTGAGATAGTCTGTTTCAGATTTACAGATGACAGCACCTGCATCACCCAAAGCTCCCAGATTTTTTGTAGGATAAAAGCTGAATGCACCGAAATCACCAAATGTACCTGCCAGTTTGTTTTGATATCTGGCACCATGTGCCTGTGCACAATCTTCAATTACCTTAAGCCCGTTTTGATTGGCGATTTCAAGGATAGGGGACATTTCACAACACTGACCATATAAATGAACAACCATAATGGCTACGGTATTTTTAGTAATGGCCTGCTTAATTTTTAAGGGGTCTATATTGTAAGTTCTGCTGTCCGGTTCTACCAGTACAGGAACCAGATCGCAATGAATAATAGCTAATATGGTTGCGATATAAGTATTTGAAGGGACAATTACTTCTGTACCTTTTTTAAAATCGCAGCATTTAAGCGAAAGAATCAGTGCATCAAGCCCGTTAGCTACGCCTACTGTATATTTTTCCCCGTGATAATCAGAAAATTCCTGTTCAAATGCAGCTACTTCCTCACCAAGAATATACCATCCCTTATCCAGAAAATCAGAGAACTTGTTTTTTAGTTTTTCTTCAAAAGGCTTGTTGAGCGTTTTTAGATTTTCATACGGTATCATAAGGCTCATAAATATAATCTTTTGGGTCAAATGCAGTGGAAGCCAATACCAGCAGAATGGCATCAGAAGAAAAATCATGCATGACGTGCCAGTCTTCCGGCAATAAAATTAAACATTTTTCAGGGCTGTCCAAATCGAAGACATCAACAGTTTTATGATTATTGTTTGTGATTTTACAACTTCCCTTAATACATATAGCGGCCTGATACGTCTCATGATGTCTGTGCCCGCCCCTTTCTGTATTATCAACAGAGTAGATGTAAAACAAGCGTTTAATTTCAAACGGTATGACCTGATCAAGAACGGTTAAAATCCCTCTGCTATCTTTAAAGGTTTGTATGTTAATTATATATGCCATGTGTTAGTATGTTTTTGTCAATCAGATCCAGAATCTTAGGGCTTTCAACCATACTAAATTTCCTTGCAAAAAGCATTTCTGATTTTGTAATTGCTTCAATATCAGTCTCGTCGAGTAGTTTTGGATTTGCTCCTCCAGCTGACCAGTCTATATATCTGTAATTATTATTAATGATTTTATTTTTATAGGAGGAATTCAATAATATCGTTTGAAATACGAATTCATCGCTCGCCCAGCATAAAGCAAAGAAATCTTTTAGTTTTCTGTCTTTCTCTACTGTATTGACTACGTATAGTGCTGTTTCAGGACTCAGCATCCAAAACATAGATTTACCATAGGGATGCAGGCCATAGGGTAATTCTCTTTTGGGAAGGATCTTGTTGATGAGTTTTTCCAATGTATACTTTCCAGGAAAATTGTAACTGGAGAGGAAGTAGTTTTCCATTCTGATCAGGCCTTCTTTCCAGTCATTTTTTATATCTCTATAACTTAAAAACTCTTTTCCTATGTTGTTTTTAAAGAAGTTATAAATATACCCGGCAGGTTTGATCGGGTAATCCTGACCACTCAGGAAGTTGATGAACTGATATTCTATGCCTGTTGCAACAATCTCTTTAATACTTTCAAAGGTAGCTTGTACTGTGCTAAAGCCTGCCCACTTCACATCAACTCTGTTGTTAATAAAAAAGACATTTGGCAGCGTACCTAAAAAAAGATGCGGATTGATATCAAACTTTTTGTCTACATGAATATAAAAATCAAAATTCTCATGATACATTTTTCTGATCATCCTTTCAGTCTGTCTCGGATTGGTGTAGGTAAGAATCAGATGGGCAATGCGCATAATAATATTTTGTTTTTTTTACTATACTGAAAATATAGTGCCAGTAATGAATATGTTAGGAAATAAACAGGAACTATATTTGATAATTTGTAATTTTATGAGGTGATCAATGGAAAAACAAACGTTGCTGATTTTATAACAATGCCGGGTCTTTAAGGATCGGAAAAGCGCTCTTTGGATTAATGCTTTATGGGCTGGCCTATGTAAGAGCAAACACGTAATAGAGGGTTGTTCGTTTGTTTTGCATCACCCAATTGAATGCGGTAAAAAAATGTCTGTGCTGATCCGACAGGGTTTTGCAGCACAAGCTGCCATTCTTTTCCAGCGCCTTTTAATTCTAAAATTTTATTTCCAGGAATCTCATAACCTTGTTTCTTTGTTTGTACAACTGGTTTATCATAATTAAAAAAAATAACATTACCTTTTGTAGTAATGCTTACAATTTGTGGAGGAAGCGGATCTTTGAACGGATTGATCACCTTTGAGCGGTCTGTTTTATAAAGATTGATTAAACCTGTTGAAGGATTAAATGTAACCTCGTTCACTCCGTCTGCTTTGACATTCCCTATAGTTCCACCTTTTACTTTTAAACTTAGATTGCGGTAGATAACGTTCGAATCCACACGGTTCATATCGAGGACAATTTTATATTTACCTGTCTGCGGATCGTAATGCTCAGAGCTAATCACAACTTTTGCTTTTGTATTTTCATAATCCATCAATTCTTTGGATGAGGTAATCCAGGCACTGTCGTGATTAGCCGGATGATGTTTAATGTACATCAGGAACCCGAAAAAATTATCTGCTCCTTCTTTTTTATCGCCAAATGGGCCATGACTAAATGCTGCCCCAATTAGTTTTTTATCCTTTTCAGGGTGATTAAATATATAATCTATATATGCTTTTGATGTTTTCAGTTCGGCCGCATTCCATTGATCGCCCAGGTTTGTTCTGGAAATTAAGACCCTGTTGAAATTCTGTGTGAGCATAGGGATATAACTCCCCCAGCTGACATTTTGTTTTCCAGGACTGTTATTTCCATCGGGCACTGGCTCACCAAATTCTGAGGACATCATATGATACCCCAATTGTAGACCATTTTCCACATATCCCTCATCATTCCCCGGTGGTACAATTTCAGTCATGCGGTAATGTGTGTGTGCCCACATGTTTTTTTCTGAATCTTTAATTGCTTTGAACAGGTCAGTGCCACCATGAAACATAGAGTGGTTCATATAAGCATGTCCTTTAGCTAAGATCTCATTAATCTGTGCCCAGCTTGCCGCATTATTGGTATCAGTTGTATGACCTTCATTGGCGTTAATGGCAAATGAATATTTATAATTGATGTTTTTACCCGTCCCGTCTGTATAATAGAATCCCGGATACCTTTTCCCATTGACTATACCCCCGCTTAAAATTTTAAAGACAACAGTATAATCACTTAATAAGGCATCATCTTTCATTAACATTAATCCCTTATTTTTATCAAAAGGTAAATCAGTAAAATAAAAAGAAGGGTGCAGTCCTTTATTCATATCCATTTCGAGCGTTACATATCTTGCGGTATTGCCAGGATCGATTTTTGGCACTACTATAGCAGACGGGTTTACCGTATCCGTTGTTTTTACAGCATGATTGCAATACGGAATAGTCATTCCCGTAAGTATTCCGATGTATTTCAGGACTTTGGTAAATATGTTGATCGCTAACATGTTTTATAGGCTGTTATATTTTTAGAATTTGTTAAAAATATGAATAATCAACGGAATTGAGGAATAGTTAAAATAAATCAGGCAAAACATTACTTTTACATCAGATGAGACTTACTTCTATTATAACTGTTAATTTTAATCAGCCGCTGGTCACCATTGCCTTCCTGGAATCAGTCAGGGGAAATACTAAACCGGATGAGGTGGAAATTATCTTAGTTGATAATGGCAGTAATGAAGATTATCAGCAGGAATTTGAAAATACTTATCCGGGCCTGATTTATATCCGGTCTGAAAAGAATCTTGGTTTCGCAGGAGGCAATAATCTTGGGATTCATGCAGCAAAAGGGGATTTTCTTCTTTTGTTAAATAACGACACAGAAATTACCCCGAACCTGATTGATGTACTGAGCACGGAATTGGAAAATGATAAAGAAATCGGATTGATCTCTCCATTGATCCTTTATTATGATCAGCCGGAAATTATTCAGTATGCAGGTTTTACTGAGATGAATTATATCACCTGCAGGAACCGGGGAATTGGCAGTATGGATACCAATAAAGGTCAGTATGATAAAATCAGCAGAGAAACAGGATTCTGTCATGGAGCAGCAATGATGTGCCGCAGGGAAGACCTGTTGTCTGTTGGTTTAATGGAGGAGCAGTTTTTTCTTTATTACGAAGAACTGGACTGGTGTGAGAAATTTAAAAGAGCAGGTAAAAAGATCTGGTTTACCGGCCATACTCAGATTTTTCATAAAGAATCGATGAGTGTAGGTAAAGAAAGCATGATCAAAACCTATTTTATGACGAGAAACCGGATGTTATACATCCGCAGAAATACAAACTGGTTCAATACATTGATTTTTAGTTTTTATTATATAGGTATTGCCTGCCCTAAGCAGATCATCCTTTATCTTAAAAAAGGAAGAAAAGATTTAGTTAAATGGGTTTTTAGTGGAATTAACTGGAACCTCACACATTCAAAAAACAGTAAAGAGCTGGGTTTTAAAATTTAAATAGAGATGATTATAATTTTTTGGATCAGCATTTTCCTGATTGTATATACGTTTGTTGGTTATGGCTTTGTGCTTTATATCCTGGTCAAAATAAAAGGGATATTCAAAAAGCCTTTTGTTTTTAGGGCAGATGCTGCCTTACCTACGGTGAGTATATTGGTTGCTGCCTATAATGAAGAAGATATTATTGAAGAGAAAATACATAATACGCTTCTTTTGAGGTATCCAAAAGCGAATCTTCAGCTTATTTTTATTACCGACGGTTCTTCAGATCAAACTGCAGAAAAAGTTAAAGGATATAAGGATATCCTGCTTTTGCATGAGGATTTAAGAGCTGGTAAAATGGCGGCTATTAAAAGGGCTATCCCATATATTAAGGGCGAAATTACCGTATTTACAGATGCCAATACTTTTCTGAATGAAGATGCAATTAACCAGTTGGTTAAACATTATCAGAACCCGTTGGTTGGTGCTGTTGCTGGTGAAAAACGTATCCTGGTGGAAAAATCTGCCGATGCAAGTTCGGCAGGAGAGGGTTTCTATTGGAAATATGAATCAAAGTTAAAAAAATGGGATTATGAGCTGCACTCTAATGTAGGTGCAGCCGGAGAGCTATTCAGTATCCGGACTGCATTGTACCAGCCTGTTGAAAGCGATACTATTATTGATGACCACATGATCGCTATGCGGATTGCTGAGAAAGGTTATATCATTGCCTATGAACCTGATGCTTATGCAATGGAAACGGCATCAGCAGATGTTAAAGAAGAGCTGAAAAGGAAAATCAGAATTGCAGCAGGGGGGATACAGTCAATCCTGCGCCTTAAAAAGGCTGCAAATCCATTCCACCAGCCTATTTTCACTTTTCAATATATTAGCCACAGGGTACTGCGCTGGACAATTACACCATTTCTTTTAATCCTGGTTTTTGTACTGAACGGAATGATTGCATTCACCAGGCCAATTGCTTTTTATCAGGGATTATTTGTTTTACAGTGTTTATTTTATCTGCTGAGCCTGATAGGTCTATACTTTGAACGTAGGAACGTTCGCATTAAAGCGCTGTTTATTCCATACTACTTCTGTATTATGAATTATGCAGTTATTGCCGGAATCATCAGATATTATAAGAAGAATCAAAGCGCGGCCTGGGAAAAATCAAAGAGAAAAGTCTGATCATCAGGAAACGTTATTGTCAAGTACTTCCTGTAGTTTTCGCGCAAACTCTTTGTCATAAGGTGCAAGCAGCATTGTTTTATGATCACCTTTCACATCATGGACTTCTACGCCCTTCATCGCATATTTTTGCCAGCCCAGATACTTATAGTCCTCTACAAAATAAACATTATCCCTGGCTCTGAACAGATGTATTTTTTCATCGAAAGGAGTTAGTTTATAATTCTTGTAAGCGATATCATATTTCTCATCAATTCTTCTCATGATTTCATAAATCCCTCCTTTTTCTTCGTTCTGCTCAGTTTTCTGACCAAATAAATACAGGAATTTATGTTTAAATACTTCTGCCTGATATTTAAGGGTAGGAACAGGGTTTCTCAGTAAAGATCTTGATATCCACCAGAATTTAGGCAACTGCTTTTTTAATCTTTCCAGAAAGACCTGGGCTGTTGAGCCATGGAAGTCCAGATTTTTGGCGTTGGTATCAAAAATACCCAGCATTTTAATCTCGTGGCCTAATTCTCTAAGTTGTCTGGCCATTTCGATCACGACATAACCGCCAAAAGAATAACCTGCCAGTGCATACGGACCCTCAGGGTTTTGTGCCAGAATACTTTCTATATAATAACGGGCAATATCCGTCATATTATCCATTGGTTCTTCTATACCATCAAGTCCCTGGGCCTGAATGCCAAATACAGGTTGTTCTTCATCAACATGAAGTCCTATCCCGCTGAAATTAAGCACATTGTATCCACCTCCATGAACAATATAGATCGGGGTTTTAGATCCGTCCGGCTTTATCGGAACCAAAGAAGTATAGGTTGTGGGACGGTTCTGTCCATCAAGTAATTTAGCTAAAGTCCGGATGGTCGGATATTCAAATAAAGTAGCCAGTGGTAAACCATGCCCATTGGCTTTTTCTATTTGTATCATGAACTGGATAGCAATGAGTGAATGACCGCCCAGTTCAAAGAAATTGTCATCAATACCAATTTCTTTGACATTGAGTAATTCTTCCCATAGTTTGACTATCGTACTCTCCGTTTCGGTTTGAGGGGCAGTATATTTACTCTGATCACCAGCATGCAGATGCTCAGGGGCAGGCAAAAGTTTTTTATCTATTTTACCACTGCTTGTTCTGGGAAATTCTATGACCCAGACAAATACGGACGGAATCATAAAAGCTGGCAATCTGTTTTGGATTTCACTTCTTACATAGGCAGTATCCTGTTTGCCTGTAGCAGAAGCCAGATAAGCGACTAATCTTTTTTGTCCGTTATGATCTGCTTTTGCTGTGACCACAACCTGTGCAATACCCGGAATGCGGTTAAGCACAGCTTCAACTTCTCCAAGTTCAATTCTATAGCCCCTTATTTTAACCTGATCATCATTACGGCCCAGGAATTCGATATTCCCATCCGGAAGAATTCTTGCCAGATCACCTGTATGATAAGTTCTGACCTCATTGCCATCAGGCAGGCTGAGCATCACAAACTTTTCATCGGTCAGCTCAGGTTTGTTTAAGTAGCCAGCAGCCAGACTGGCTCCTGAAATACATAATTCTCCGGTTTCCCCATGATTTAAAACTTCCTGGTTTTCATCAACAATATAAACTGATGTGTTATAAACAGGCGTTCCTATATTTGGTAAGGCGGGCCATTTTGCAGGGTCTCCGCTTAGTTTTAATTGGGTAACTACATGACATTCTGTAGGGCCATACTGATTGTAAAGAATACAACCCGGAACAGCGCTGAAAAATTGTTCAATCTGCGGAGTAATTTTCAATTGCTCTCCGGCAGTCATCACCTCTTTTAAAGCCTTTGGGAATTTCCCCATACTTGCGGCTGTTTCAGCAAGGAATTGTAAAGCAACGAAAGGCAAATAAATCCTGTTGATTTGTCTCAGTCCGATTTTATCCAATAGATTATCAGGATTTAATCTCAAAACATCATCAATCAGAATTAATTGTCCGCCAGTACAAAGTGTGCAGAATATTTCCTGGAAAGACACATCAAAGGTTAATGGCGCAAATTGAAGTGTCTTGCTGCCTGAACCGGCAATGGAATTATCCATTTGCCACTTAATTAGGTTAACCAGGGCAAGCTGCGTCATATAGACCCCTTTTGGTTTTCCTGTCGATCCGGAAGTGTACAATACATAACCGTTAGGGTTTTGAAAACGTATAGGTTGTACCGGTAAACTATAAGTCAGGTCAAAGTCTATAGTTTGCAGACCGAGCTGCTGAAAGAATTTGTTTTCAACTGCTCCTGCAATACAAAAATGAAGATTTGAATCATTGATAATCTGACTCAACCTCACCTCAGGATAGTTAGGGTCAAGCGGCAGATATGCTTTTCCTGCTTTAAGAATGGCAAGAATTGCTACAATCATGTTTATTCCGCGGGTCGTACTGATCCCGATAATCTGTTCATCAGGGGCACGGTTTAATATAGCCCGGCTCAGGTTATCAGCTCTGATATCAAGATTACTGTAACTGATAAATTCGTCCTGAAAAGTAATTGCCAGCTGATCTTTAAAAGTTGTTGCTGCTTTTTCAAACAAACCCTGAATTGTGATGTCTTTCAGGGCAGCAATTTGTTCACTGAAATCAGTTGCTGTGATTTCAGCAAGGACTATACTTCTTTTGAAAACAGTTGCGGAAAGGACATTTGCCTGATCCTGTTGCAGCAGTTCCTTTAATTTTTGATCAGGATTGTTTGTGATGAATTTTAAGATTGTCTCAAAACCAGTCATCATTTGCTGAATAGTATCCTGTTCAAATAACTGCGTATTATAAGACCATTCCAGCACAAAGGAATTTTCTGAACCACTTGCATTGATGAACAGCTCGAAGCTTTCAAATGCCCGGGGATTGCTGATCAGGTTATAATCCAGATTTTCAAATTTGACCCCGTCATCTAAACCCATATCAACATTGAAAACAACAGGGGCAAGAGGTATTCTGGAAGGGTCCCTGGCTATTTTAAGATTGTTCAAAAGGCTGCCCCAGGTAATTTGCTGATGATCAAAAGCATCCAGCATAGCTGATTTTCTGATTTTCAGGTATTCTTTAAAACTATAGTTTTTATGCGGGTAACTTCTCAGCGGAAGGAAGTTGACGCAGTGACCCACCAGGTTATAGTGACCGGTAACAGCTTGTCCTGAAGCAGGTAGTCCTACGACTATATTTTTTTGTCCGGTCAGAAAGTGAAGGAAAACTTCAAAGGCAGCAAGAAATGTAATGACCAGGCTGCTTCCTTCTGCTTTACCAGTTTCTTTTAGCGAATGAATTAGTTCCTGTGAGACTTTGAAGTCAAGCCTGTTACTTTTAAATGTTCTGAGCTGCGGACGTTCATGATCTGTTGGCAGATCCAGAACAGGTATATTATGCCCATATTCATTTAACCAGAACTGCTCATTTGTTTTACGCGCTGTACTTTTTGAAAAATCAATTTGCTCATAAGCAAAATCTGTAAGTGAGGTTGCTGCTTCCAGATCAGGGGTCCTGTTTTTGACCAGTGCAGAATAAATCTTACTGATATCCTGTAAAATTATTCCCAATGACCAGCCATCACAGATAATATGGTGCCCGGTAAAAGTAAAGTGATATTCCTGTTCAGAAAGTTTCTGTAAACCACTTTTAAACAAGGGGCCGTTTAAAAGATCAAATAAGAAAAGTGCATCTTCATGAACATATCTTTTAATTTCTTCCTCCTGCCCAGCAGTACTCAATGCTGATAAATCTGCGTACTCCAGCTCTGCCACTACCTGATCGAAAACCAGTATAGCAGAGCCATCTCTGCTGAAAGCGGACCTTAAAGCTTCGTGACGTTCCGCTAATTTTTTTATAGTATCTTTTAATACAGCAGGATCGAGCTGGCCTTTAAGACGAAGTGAAACCGATTCGTTGTATGCTCTGCTCGCATCATTCCCACCCAGCATACAGGAAGTCCAGATTTCTATCTGAGGCGCCGTAGACGGTGCGGTACGAATAATTTCTCCTCCCGAAAAAGGATCAAAATCAACCTGCTTATATATTATATTTTTTGTACGATCTACCATTTTAACTATTTGACTCAACCTGAAGATATTTTTCTGGATTTTCCGGATCTGTAATGAACCAGGCGGGATTTCCTGATTGATCTCTGCCTAATCTGGCACCCGGGACCGGCGGTTGAAGTACCGGAATTGTTGCGGAGTGGCCAGGTTCAGCCTCAACAGGAGGGGCGTTTAAAGGAATGAGTTTGACTTTTAATAATTCCAGTACACTTTCTTTAAACTTGTCAGCAATCTGTTTGATTTCATCCAGTGTATGCGCCTCGGTAAGGAAACAAGGGAAACCATCCCAGATATGAATCCCTTTGTATCTCATCAGCGTAAACAGCAATTCACTATATGGATATTCTTCCTTGAATTTAATTTTCCATAAAGAACCAAAATGAGCTGCAAATAGTGGAAGACCCAGTTCTTTAATAGTATCATTTAATAAGCCAGCCAGGTAAGCCGTATTCTTATTTAAATTAGCCTGAAAATCATGACCTTTGGTTTTCATATACTCCAGACTGGCTTTACCAGCTGCAAGCGCTAAGGGATGTCTGACAAAAGTTCCTGCAAAATAGGTTACCCCGGCTTCTGGAAAAGAAGTGTCTCCATATTGCCAGAAACCACCGTCCAGCGCATCCATATATTGTTTTTTTCCGGCGATAGCTCCGATAGGCATACCTCCGCCAATTACTTTTCCATAGGTTGCCAGATCTGCTTTGATGCCAAATAAAGCCTGAGCGCCACCCTGATGGGCACGGAAACCAGTAATCACTTCATCAAAGATCAATACAGTTTCAGATTTTAGTGTGATTTCTCTCACTTGTTTAAGAAACGCTATGGGTTGAAATTCAGGTCTTCTGCTTTGTACCGGTTCTACCAGGACTGCAGCTATTTCATTTGCCCTTTCTCTGATGATGTTTAAACTTTCTTCTGTTCCATAATCCAGCACCAGCATGTTTTGTACAGCTTCGGGCATGATCCCGGGGGCAGCAGGAAAGCTTTTTAGTTTTTTGGTCCCTCTGATAATTACCTCATCATTGATGCCATGATAAGAGCCTGAAAAAGCCACAATCAATGAACGCCCTGTGACTGTTCTTGCGATTCTCATCGCGCCCAGTACAGCCTCAGAACCTGTGTTGCATAAAGCAGCACGGTCAAAACCGGTGAATTCGCAAATTAATTGACTAACCTCACCAGCCAGTTCATGCTGCGGGCCTATTTCATATCCTTTTTCTATCTGTTCAAGGATCGCATTTTTCAATACAGGATGCTGAAAGCCCAGTAAATTTGACCCAAAACCATTGAGTGCATCTATATATTCGTTTCCATCAATATCCCATAAATGACTGCCACTGGATTTATGGGTGACAATAGAATAAACGATCTCTTTAGTATAAGGCTTGAATCCGGAAACGACACGGGGATCTGCCATATAAGACCGGTGTTTCTGATTAGACGCTTTACTGGCAGCTGTTTTTTGATTATAACGCTGTGTTAATTGCTGTAAAAATTCCTGTTGTTCAGGTTGTAATTCAGTCGCATTTTTTTCAATACGTGCAGTAGCCCCAAAAGGTTTTTTAATTTCAGTCAGTTCTTCTGCAGAAAGCCCTGTATTTGTTATACCTGATTTAATCACTACCGGAGCAGCTAAACCTGTGTCACGAAGATTTGAAGGAGCAGAGCCACTCATTAATTCTACCTGTTTAGTTAACAGTTGTAATTGCTGTGCGATTAAGCCTAAAGCTGTATCAGCGGGAGCAATAGATCCTGTAGCAAACTGAGGGCTTGTATAAACTGGTTGTGAAACCGGTGGGGCAGGTGCGGCTTCTTGTGGCAGGCTTTTATCTATATAAGAAGCAAGCGCATTTATAGTCGCATATTCTTCATTTAATTGTCGGAAACTAATGGGAAGTGAGAACTCCTTTTTAAACGTAAGTGCTACCTGAGTCATTAATAAGGAGTCCAGACCGATCTCAATAAAACTCATATCCGGAGTAACGCCATCCATTTCAATTCCGGATGCATTTTCTAACAAATGTTTTATTTTTTCAATCAGTGTATCTTTCCTCATTGCAGTGGTGGTGTTTGTATTTGGTATATCAATATTTATATGTTTTTTTTGCCCGGCAGTATTTTTAGGCTCAACCCAGTATCTCTTTTTATGATAACTATAAGCGGGTAAATCAATTCTTCGTCTTTGCTGACTGTCATAGAATGATTTCCAGTCCGGTCTTAGTCCGGCTAACCATGCTTTGCCCAGCGCACTGAGAATTACATCATATGAACCCGTTATTTCTTTTTTATCCAGACTGGCGATAGCTGTAAAAGATGTTTTAGCTTCATGCTGCCAGGCGAGCGTTGTACCTGTATTTCCAGGACCTGTTTCAATTAATACAGGATTATCCAGAGAAAGTATAGTATCCATTGCCGCAGAAAAATTAACAGTTTTTCTCATATGTTCTGTCCAGTAAGCAGGGTCTTGCGCTTCTGCATCTGTCAGAAACTGTCCCGTAACTGTAGAAACAACTGGTTTCTGAGGCCTGTTTAATTTAAGCCCGCTAACAATTTCACTGAAATCTTTCAGGACCGGGTCCATCATGGAAGAGTGAAATGCATGGCTGGTCTGTAACTTTTTATGTAAAATCAGTCTTTCATCCAGTTGTAATTGGAAAGTATTGATGTCTTCATCTTTTCCGGCTACTACACAAAGTTTAGGACTGTTGATGGCAGCCATAGATAAGGTTTCCGGAAGAATTTTCTCAATTTCCGAAGCAGCAGAACGTACACTTAACATACTTCCTGCAGGTAGTTCACTAACCATTGAACCGCGGGCAGCAATCAGTTTAAGTCCGTCTTCAAGGGTAAAAATACCTGCTAAATGTGCTGCAACGTATTCTCCTATGCTATGTCCGCAAAGAATCGAAGGCTGGATACCCCAGCTTATCCATAATTGTGCAAGCGCATAAGAAGTGACGAACAAAGCTGGCTGCGTATATTTTGTGTTATTTAACAGCAGACCGGCCTGCAGGTCATCGGCTTCAGCATAAATAACTGTTCTGATATCCTGATCCAGACAAGTATTTAAAATCAATGCACAGGCATCTACGGCATCTTTAAATACCGGCTCATTTGCATATAATTCTGCACCCATTCTAAGATACTGGGCACCCTGACCAGGAAAAAGAAATACAGTTTCGCCAGGCAGTTTTTTCAGTTTTGCTGAAGGTACTATGGTATCGTTAAGCGCATCTAAAAGTTCTTCTCTTGTACCGGCAACCAGAAAATTGCGGTGTGAAAAATCAGCCCTTGTGGTTTGCAGCGTATAAGCAACATCAGCCAGATTAAGCTCCGGATGTGTTTGTAAATGTGTTTTTAGCGCCAGCGCATAAGCCTGTAAGCTCTCTTCGGATTTAGCAGACCAGCTAAACAGGTTTTTCAACCTGCCTTTGTCCTGATTAAGATTTTCTAAATGATCATGTTCTTCTACAATCACATGGACATTTGTACCTCCCACACCAAAAGAACTGACCCCAGCTCTTCTGATATCTTTTGTATCCCATGGTTTTAACTGATCGTTGACATAAAAAGGTGACTGATCAAAAGATATATTCGGATTAGGTTTTTCGAAATTTATAGAAGGAGGGAGTTCTTTATAATATAAAGCAAGGGTAGTCTTAATCAGGCCGGCTACACCAGCAGCGGCAGTCATATGTCCCATATTGCTTTTGATAGAACCGATTGCACAAAACTGTTTCTCAGTTTGCTCACCAAAAGCCTGCGTTAAACCTTCAATTTCAATAGGGTCGCCCAAAGGGGTTGCTGTTCCATGTGCTTCCACATACGATATAGTGGAAGGATTTATAGCCGCATCTTCTATAGCCATCGCAATTGCAGCAGCTTGTCCGCTGGTGCTGGGGGCTGTGAAACTTCCTTTTTCGCCTCCGTCATTATTTACACCTACACCTTTAATGAGACCGTAAATTGTATCTCCGTCCTGTAAAGCAGCTGATAATGTCTTTAAAAGTACAACACCCGCTCCATCACTAAACACAGTTCCGGTTGCCTTTTCATCAAAAGAACGGCAATGCCCGTCTTTACTTAACATGGCCCCTTCCTGGTAAATATGACCACTATAAATAGGAGAGGTGATACTTGCACCACCGGCAATAGCTACATCACATTGGTTTTTTCTTAAACTTTCTACAGCCTGTGAGACAGCAAGCAATGATGTAGAACATGCGGAAAAAACACTGACAGCCGGACCTTTTAAATCCAGCTCATAAGCAGTTCTTGAAGAAATATAATCCTTCTCATTGACGGTCATTACCTGGAAACTTCCAACCTGATTGATCAGGTCTGTGTTGCCCGTAACATTATGATGGAAGTAACTGTTATTTCCAGAACCTGCAAATACACCTATAAGTCCGTCATAAACTGCCGGCAGGTGTCCTGATTTTTCTAATAAATCCCTGCTGATTTCCAGGAATACGCGCTGCTGCGGGTCCATGAGCCCGGCCAGTTTAGGGTTAATACCAAAAAATGCAGGATCAAATAAATCAGCATCTTTAATAATTCCCCTCGCTTTAACATATTGCGGGTCATTTTTCAATTCATCAGTAATGGAAGAATCCAGCTCCTGATCCTTGAAAAATGTAGTTGTTTCTCTGCCGTTGCGCAATACTTCCCACAACTCTTCGATGGTATTGGCACCAGGAAATTTACCAGACATACCAATAATTGCAATAGGTTCTGTCCGGTCTGCCGCCCGATTATTTTTTCGTCTTCTTTCAGGCGAAGCCGATCCGGCATTTATATAATTAATAATTTTGCTGATTTGCGGAAACTGATAAAGTTTGGTGACCGGCAGTTCGATATGATGTTCAGTTCTTAATAAAGAAACTGTTTTTAAAGCCAGCAGGGAGTTACCTCCTAATTCAAAGAAATTATCATTGATCCCGACAACATCCAGTTCCAGTACCTGTGCCCAGATTGCAGCGATTCTTTTTTCTGTACTGGTCTTAGCCGGGCTGTAAATAGTTGCTATTTCTGGTCTTTTACGTTCAGGTACAGGTAATGCCTTTTTATCAACTTTACCACTGGTAGTTTTAGGGAAATCTTCCATCCAGATAAACGCAGAAGGAATCATATAGTCTGGCAAATGTGCTTCAAGCTTTTTTCTGAGCTGCGCAGTATTTATATTTTTATGATCAGCAATAAGATAAGCGAGTAATCTGCTCTGTCCACTTAAATCGGGTTTGGCAATCACTACGGCCTGTTTAACTCCATCAATATGATTAAGCTGTACTTCTATTTCGCCTAATTCAATCCTGTATCCCCTGATTTTAACCTGATCGTCTTTTCTTCCCAAAAATTCTATGTTACCACCTTTTTCAAAAGAAGCGAGGTCCCCTGTAAGATAGACTCTTGTCAGGTTGTTGTTGATTGTAATATTGACAAATTTCTCTGCCGTTAATTCAGGTCTGTTCAGATAACCGGCTGCCAGGCTAATCCCTGAAATCGCTAATTCTCCGGTTTCGCCTGCAGGAAGCGGATTTCTATCCTGATCCAGAATATAGATGACTGTATTGGAAATTGGCTGACCAATATTTGGTAACAGCGGCCAGTTTCCAGGTTCACCGGCTAATTTAAGTTCGGTAACTACATGGCATTCTGTAGGGCCATACTGGTTATAGAGAACGCAATTGTCTAATCCTTCAAAAAAATCTTTGATCTGCGGCGTGATTTTTAACTGTTCACCGGCAGTCATTACTTCTTTTAAACTTTTTGGAAATTGCTTGTTACCGGCAGCAGCTTCTGCTAAAAACTGAAGGGCTACAAAAGGCAGGAAAATCCGGTCTGTATTGGTTTCGTTAATGAAATTAAGCAGGTTGATCGGGTCCAGTCTCAAATCATCATTGATCAGGACTAAAGTAGCACCCGTAGTCAGTGTGCAGAATATCTCCTGAAAGGAGACATCAAAAGTAATAGGTGCGAACTGTAAAGTTTTACTGCCCGGCCCTGCAGCAGAATTTTTTTGCTGCCATAAAATAAGATTGACCATTGCAACCTGTGTCATATACACTCCTTTTGGAGTACCCGTAGAACCGGATGTATATAAAACGTAAGCATTGGGATTTTGATGGATAGACAGACTGTCAGCTTTATTCGCTTTGGTCAGGTTATCCGATACTATATTTAACCCTGTGCCCTGGAAGATATCCTGATCAGTATCCGGACAGATACAGGTTTTGATACCAGAATCAGCAACGATCTGTGCTAATCTCTGCTGCGGATAAGCAGGATCTAAAGGAAGATAAGCTTTCCCCGATTTGAGTATAGCCAGCATGGCAACAATCATACCGGCAGATCTGGTTGTACTTAAACCGATCAGATCTTCGGCCGGGGTTAATTCAGTGATTTTTTGACATAATCCTGCCACCCTTTGCAGGAGCATTTCATACGTGATCTGCTCATTTCCCCAGGAAAGGGCGATAAGCTGTGGAAAGTTTTTGGCCGCATTTTCAAAAAGCGTATAAACCAAAGGGACTGATTCCTGATCAATAAAATCCTGTTTAGTAATATTATGCATTAATTTCTATTTTTTTTAACTGATCATAAACGTCTTTCCTGATGAACAGGCGTTTCAATGCAACAGTGGAATGTGCCAGTACATAACCTGCTTTTCTTAATCTGTCGCAGCTTTTTTTAATTCTGAAATGAAATGATTTGTCTGTCGTATTGTAAACTTCGTCAAATTCTACCAAGATAGCTTTAACATTTAACTTGTCTTCAATAATAGTGTCAATTACTTTATATTCAGCTCCTTCTATCTCTATTTTGAGTAAGTCAATATGCTGATGATCCAGCTCTTTCATCAGGTTGCTTAAACGGTTAACAGGGGCTTCAATAAACTTTTTTGAATCGGTAAATAAGATGGCAGAATGGGAAGAATAATTTTCTTTTTCCGGGTCGTAGAATTTTAAAGTTTTTTTCTCATCCCAAAGACCCACAGGAACAAACTTAATTTCAGAAAACTGTTTGCTGCTGATATGATAGACATAGGGCGCAAGTGTTTTGTCCAGTGTTAAAGGGGTTCCATGATTCACATAATCTTTAACCTCATTGAAATGATTAATCCCATATGGTGAGGGATCAAAAATATAAACCCTGGAATCAAAAGCTATTTTAAGTTCGGTATCAAAAGATATGTCTTCGCCAGCACCCACACAATAACAAATGGAATTTGAGGCTAAAAAATTATCAGGGACCATGTAACCATGTCTCTCGGAACCGAAATAACTGAGATTCTTCAAAGGTTTAACGTTTGATTGATGATGGATGCCCAGCATCCTTTTAATAAATTGAATTGCCATTGGGAGCGTAATATTGAGTTTGCGTTAATTTTTGCTTCTTAATTAGTGCCTATATAATTTAAGAAAAATAAATGATATTTTGTTAAATTATATCTATCCTGTTAAGTTGCTTTAATGAGACTGTTATTTACATGATTTGTCGGGTTGGTTTTTAGATGATCTGTTATTGTATATATATAAATTTAAGAATCCGTTTATTTCTGCTATTATAAGAATAATAAACAAAGATCGTACCCCTTCTGTCTGTCATAATTAAATGTAAATGATAACAGGTTGGCTGTCTCAGTTTAAAAGATGTTGTCATTATTTTGTTACCATCGGGTACAAAGATTTGCTAAGCCCGAAAACGATTCATTTTATTGATTAGGGTATTATTTTCCCCAGTTAAATTCAATACTTTTGGAATTCAGGATTTGTTTTGATCATATGGATAAAGATGAAATTGTAATAAGTGAAATCTTAATTGCCGCCAAATCTTTGTTTGGGAAATTCGGATTAAAGAAAACCACTATAGAAGATATCTCGGCAGCTGCCGGAAAGGGGAAAAGTACGCTCTACTATTATTTTCCCGGAAAAAATGAAATCTTCGCTGCTGTAGTTAAGGATGAAATGAAATCAATCATTAAAAATTTGCGGGAAACAGTAAACAGGGTGTTTTCTGCAGAGGATAAACTGAAAGCATTTTTAAATTTTCAGAGTACTGCTGTGCTTGAATTCAGAAGTCTTTATAAAGTGATTTTTGAAGATATGATTGAATCAAGAAGGATGTTGCTGCCTCTTAGACTGAAATATGAGCAGATGCAGCTCGGCATGATTAGTGAAATCCTTCTTGGAGGGACACAAAGTGGTGAATTCAGAGAACTTTCAGCAGAAAGTATTCACAAAATGTCTTTTGTTTTGATTGTAGCTTTCCGGGGCCTCCATTTCCCACTATCCATTAACCCTTCTGAAGTACAATCCCATGAATATTTTGATGAGCTGATAGACATGCTGATCGAAGGTATTGGGAATTAAGAATTTAAACCGCCATATTTATAAGATGAATTACCTGGATATACTAGATCAGGTCAGAGCGCATGTCTCGAACTTGTTTCACACTAAAAAAGACGAGAGGTTAATCTACCATAACCTGCAGCATACTGAACAGGTCGTTAAAGCTACAGTGAAAATAGCTAATCATTACCAATTATCAGATCATGATTTTTTTATTGTTAATGCGGCTGCATGGTTCCATGATATTGGTTATTTAACCAGTTGCGAGAAACATGAAGAGCGGGGGGCAGCACAGGCAAAAGAATTTCTGGAATCCAAAGGTACAGAACCTGAGATCACCAGCCTGGTGATGAATTGTATCCTGGCTACTCAAATGCCTCAGCATCCGGTTGGCCTGTTAGAGGAAATTGTATGTGATGCAGATCTTTTTCACCTGGGCAGCGATGATTTTAAAGAAAGAAATAAACTGATGCGCAGGGAAGCAATTGCTTTTAAGGGAATAGATATTGATAGGCATGAGTGGCGTTTAAAAACAATCATGCTTTTTGAAGCGCATCACTATCATACTGATTACTGTATTGACTTACTCGCTGCGAAAAAAGAACTGAACCTGAATGGGTTGAAGGAGAAGCAGATTAAAGATGAACATGAAAAAGCAAAAGAGGAGAAAGTTAAGGATGTTGTCCTGAAAAGTGACACACATCAGCATGAACTGGTAAATGCAGAACGTAAAATTGAAATAGTGGCTGATAAAAAGAAAGATAAAAAAGAAGAAAAGAAAAAAAATGACCGTCCTGATAAGGGGATAGAAACCATGTTCAGGATTTCTTCAGGTAACCACCAGCGATTAAGTGATATGGCCGATAATAAGGCACACATCATGATTTCCACCAACTCTATTATTTTGTCCGTGATCTTAAGTATTCTGCTGCGTAAACTAGAGGATAACCCGCATTTGATTATCCCTACTTTAATCCTGCTGGTTATCTGTGTAGTGACCATGGTGTTTTCAATTCTGGCTACCAGACCAACTGTACCTCCCGGAACTTTTACACATCAGGACATAGAAGAAAAGAAGGTGAACTTGTTGTTCTTCGGTAATTTTTACCGGATGGCCCTGCCTGATTATGTCGAAGGAATGCAGAAAATGATGGAAGACAGAGAGTTTCTGTATGGCAGCCTGATCCGTGATTTATATTCTCAGGGAGTTGTTTTAGGCCGTAAATACCGCTTGCTAAGAATTGCGTATAATGTATTTATGTTCGGTATTATTGCTTCTGTTCTTGCATTTGTTATTGCCAGTGCGATAGTAGCCTTATAAAGACCAGATGAAAGAATATTCCTTTTTTAATCGTGACCTGAGCTGGTTGAGTTTCAATGAGCGTGTGCTGATGGAGGCAGAGAATGAACATGTCCCTTTACTGGAGCGAATCAGGTTCTTGTCTATTTATTCTTCTAATCTGGATGAATTTTATCGGGTAAGAATGCCGGTACTGATGGCTATCGATAATTTTGACGACAATACAGGATTAAATAATAACTATTATAAAGCACAGTTTTTAATCAATCAGCAGCAGCAGCGGTTTGGGCATTTACTGGCTAATCAGATCTTACCCGCATTGAAAGCCAAAAATATTCACTGGCTGTATAATGAAACTATTCCTGAATTGATCACTGATCAGACGGCCCGGATTTTCTTTAATGAGGTTCTGGCTTATATCAGGTTGTTTTCAGTAGCTAAAGATGAAAACGGTTTTTTTGCTGAAAATAACAAATTGTACCAGGCTGTTATCTTATCGGATGCGGCCGGAACAGAACGTTTAGAACTGATCACAATTCCTTCGGATGATTTGCCGAGGTTATATGCGGTAAGTAAAGATGATCAGCAATATGTAGTGTTTCTGGATGATATTATCCGGGACAACCTGCACTATCTTTTTCCGGCTGAAAAAATAATTGGTGTATTTAATATCAAGATCACCAGAAATGCAGAGCTGAATATAAAGGAGGAAATTGATGACCTGGATGAAGACATTACAATTGCACTGGAAAAGGAATTAAAGAAACGTGACCTGGGAATTGCTACACGGTTTTTATGTCAGCCAGGTATACCGCTCAGGTATCTTTACAAGATCATTTATGCGCTTAATTTAGAAAACTCTGCTGTTGTGGAAGGTGGATACTATCACAACATGAAGGATTTGAGTAATTTCCCGCTCCAGGAGCCAGAGTTAAACTATCCTAAATGGCCTGCTTTACCAAATTTACTGTTAAAGAAAGACGAGACCCTTTTTGAACAGATCCAGAAAAAGGATCTGATGATTCATGTTCCCTATCAAAACTATGATCCTGTATTAAGGTTCTTTAATGAAGCTGCAAATGATAGTTTCGTAGAAGAAATTTATGTGACCCTTTACCGGGTAGCAGATAATTCCAGGATTGTCAATGCTTTAATGACCGCAGCGAAAAATGGTAAAAAAGTCTCGGTCATGGTCGAGCTGAAAGCCAGATTCGATGAAGCCAATAATATTAAATGGGCTTCCAGAATGAAAGCTTCGGGAGTGAAAATTATCTATAGCAATAAAGAGCTAAAGGTCCATGCAAAGGTTGCACTGGTAAAGAGGAAAATCAGAGACCAGGTGCAATACCTGGGTTTACTGGCAACGGGGAACCTGAATGAATCTACAGCAAGATTTTATACGGACCATATCCTGCTCACTGCCAATCAGGTGATGTTAGCAGAGTTAGAACAGCTTTTTGGTTTCTTAAGAAAGAAAAAGAAAAAACCACTGCTGGAAGATGCAATTAATTTTGAACATTTACTGGTTGCACAATTCAATCTTCAGCAGAAGTTTATTGAATTGACCGACCGGGAAATCACTAATGCCAGAAAGGGTTTACCAGCTGGTATTATCATCAAGATGAATAATCTGGAAGAACGTGTTCTGATTACTAAATTATATGAAGCTTCGAATGCCGGAGTTCAGGTTCAGCTGATTGTAAGAAGCGTATGCTGTCTGATTCCCGGGGTTAAAGGGCAAAGTGAAAACATTAAGATCAAACGTATTGTAGACAGATATCTGGAACATGGAAGAATCTTCCTTTTCCATAACAATGGCTCCAACGATGTTTTTATGGGATCGGCCGACTGGATGAATAGAAATATTTACGGGAGGATAGAGGTATGTTTTCCAATCTATGACCAGGAATTGAAAATAAGACTGATAGAAATCTTAAATTTACAATTAGAGGATACCGTTCAGGCAGTTGAACTGAATGAAGAATTACAAAATAATTATTGTGCCGGAGAGGTTAATATACGTTCTCAGGAAGCTATTTATGGTTTTCTAAAAGGAATTACTACTCAGGCCACCGAATCTAATACAACATGAAAAAAGCACTCTTGAAAAAGCTTAATTTTCTTATCCCAGTCCTTATCCTTATTGGGTT
The DNA here is from genome assembly GCF_014200605.1 of Pedobacter cryoconitis. Lineage (GTDB taxonomy): Bacteria > Bacteroidota > Bacteroidia > Sphingobacteriales > Sphingobacteriaceae > Pedobacter > Pedobacter cryoconitis_B. The sequence goes on from NZ_JACHCE010000005.1 coordinate 136,982, forward strand.
TTATGCTTGTAAACCAGCCAGACAATCTTATACAAGCCCTAAAGGATATGATTTGAGCCATCCTGAGAAATTTATCATGCCCGAAAGTCTGCAGGAGATTTCGGGTATTGCCTTTTATAAGGGTAAAAGTGATACCGTTTATTCTATACAGGATGAAGACGGCCGTCTTTTCAAACAGGCATGGGGAATTAAAAAACAACAGCATACTGTTTTTGGTAAAAAGGGTGATTATGAAGATCTGGCAATTTTGAACGAAACAGTGATCATTCTCAGAAGTGATGGCACGCTGTATACATTCCCTTTTAGTGAAGCCACAAAAGCTAAAGCGGATCAGATCAAAGTATGGGATGATATTTTGCCAGATGGAGAATATGAAAGCATTTATGCTGACCAGCAAACCAATCAGCTTTACCTCCCTTGTAAAAATTGTAAACAGGATAAAAAGGATAAAACGATGTCGGGTTCTATTTTTACCTATAACCCGGCTAAAAAAGAACTAATTGCCTCAGGTACTTTTTCTATGGATCTAAGGGCGCTGATCGATAAAGGTCAGATCCTTAAAACAGGCTTAAAAGCATCAGCCTTAACTAAAGATCCGCATTCCGGAGACTGGTATATTCTTTCGTCAGTCAATAAATTGCTGGTTGTAGCCAGCCCGGACTGGAAAGTTAAAAGTGTACACAGATTAAACACCGCTACTTTTGTACAACCCGAGGGGTTGGCTTTTGATAAAGAGATGAACCTTTACATCTCTAATGAAGGGGATGAACTGAATTCGGGGAATATCCTGAAGTTTAAGTTTAAACCTTAAAAAAACAAAGAATTTAACGCTTCTAATTGAAAATTAAAAATGCAGGCAATAACTATCGACTTGAACAAGTACGTGTGTGGGAATGAAGAAAATGGGATGAAGGCTGATATCCGGCTTTCATTAAAACCATTTATTACATTTCTTACTGAAAAGATCAAAGTAGAAAAAACGGCCAAAATAAATTTCTATAACTATTTGCTGGAGCAGTTTTCTGCTTTTCCAGAATTAATGGAGCCTATTCCTGCAGCCAGTGTGAACAGGTACAATCACCTGTTTGAACTGATATATACGGCGTTGTCACCCATCATTAATGATGAAAAAGAGCAGCTCTGGGCATTGAGTAAACCTGTATGCCCTTGTTTTTACTATGGAACAAATGCTTTTTATAAGGTTTTACTGGATGATAAAAAAGAGAGTCTGAATACTGATCTGGCACTTCCTTCTCAAAAGGAATTGCAAAATACAATGCTGACAACCCTGTACAACCTGGTGATGCAGAAGTTTTACAATTTTAGCCTGGCAACCAATCAGCATATTATAAAATCTATTGTTGATCATCAGACACAGCTGCTTAGATATTACCGGTTAAATATAGATACCCGGTTTGTTGAGATTACAAGTAATAGAGCTTTACCTGAACTTACCCTTCAAAATGTAAAAGAGTACATGCAGGATGAAAGCAGTAATCTGGAAACGCTGACTACTTTATTACCTTCTGAGATGTTTCGTGTCGAAGGTATTGCTATTGTCAGTTTAGTGGATATTACGGCCGATTATGCGTTGGAATCTATTAAGAATGCTATTATTTCGCATAATCAGTGTCAGGTAGGATGGAGTACTTCTGCAATTTCTACTGCACTGAAATCTTTGGTGGGAAGTGACCAGATAGAATTTGGATTATTGCCTTATTTAAAACTGAACGACAAGACCCTGCCTTATTTCCATGAAGGTTTCCAAAGTGTCATCATCCAGCAGGCCAAACTCAACGGGGTAGCAGAAGCAGAATATGCTGAATTAGTTAAAACGTTTGTTGCTAATCCACGCAGGTTGATTTTTCCGGAAATTAATCTGGAAGAATATTCTACCTATCCGATGCTAAAGCTGATTGCAGATGCAGGTATAAAATCTTATGCTATTTTTCCACTGTATTACAATGCGAAACTGATCGGCTGTTTAGAGCTTTATACCAGGGACAGGTCTGCTTTTAATGGCAATACCCTTTCTAAAATTGAAAGTGCCTTTCCTTTGCTGGCCCAGCTTTATCAGAATGTTATTATTGATTTTAACAATGAAATTACTGCAATCGTCACAGATAAGTTTACGTCCCTGCAGCCTTCTGTATCCTGGCGTTTTAATCAGGCAGCTTACAACTATATGGTTTCGGGCGGCTGGGAAAAAAATCTGCCTATAGAACCGATTTATTTTAAGGATGTACATCCTTTTTATGGAGCGATAGATATCAGAAATTCCAGTATTGAACGTAACCTGATGATCAGGAAAGATCTGTTTGCCCATTTTGAGATTTTGGAAATCACCCTGGGAAATCTGAAATCGATTATACCTGAAGTGCTGGAAGATGATTTTCCGAGACAGGAATCCGCATGGGACCATAAAGGTTTTGATGAGATATCTGACCGGGAGATTATGAAAACTGATGATTACTTACAACATCAGCTTCCTCCTTATCTGAATGTACTCAAAGAAATTTACCCTGAGTCAGAAAAGATAATCGGTGAATATTTTGAACTGACACGTCCAGGAGGGAAGATTTTTGAGAACAGGGATAATTATGAAGCCAGCATGCAGGCCATTAACCGTGCAGTGAACGGACATCTGGATAAATTCAATGCCGAATTGCAACTGGAGTATCCTTGTTATTTTGAGAAATTCAGAACTGACGGGGTAGAATTTGATATTTATCTGGGCCATTCAATAGCTCCAGATATAGATTTCAGAGCAGACTTACTGGCCGATTTCAGATTGAGGCAGCTGAAAGCAATCGCTGAGATAACCAGGATAACCGCTAAACTGAAACCATCACTGGCTATCCCTATGGAGACTACGCAGTTAATCTTTGTTTATGAAAAGATTATTGACATTAGTTTCCGTATTGATGAGCAAAGATTTGATGTCGAAGGAAGTTATAACATCCGGTATCAGATGGTGAAGAAAAGAATTGATAAAGCCCATGTCAAAGACAGTACGGAACGTTTGACACAACCAGGAAAAATTGCAATTGTCTACTTCAATGGTTCAGAAGCAGATGAATATATAGCTTATATCCGTAAATTACAGCAAGAGCAGTTGCTGACAGATCAGATCGAATACCTTGAAGTAGAAGAATTACAAGGGGTTGAAGGACTTAAAGCATTGCGTGTAGAAGTAGTCATCAAATAGATTAAGCTAAAAACAGATTAAATTAATGCACATCATACCCAGAAAATATAAGATAGAAGCGAATCCGGCAGTATTATTAATTACCCTGTCTTTTTTTTTGCCGTTCCTGACAAATGCACAGCAGCAGCGTACAAAGGATTCTATTACCGTAGCGATTTCCCCTGCCTATGATTCTGTTTCTAAAACACACCGTTTCTTTTTAGGTGAAAACTACCGCAAGTTATGGGCTACCCCTGTACGTATGCGGATTGTTGACCTGCAGAAAGAACATGGGGGGATGAAAGTTATACAACTGGGTGGAGGAATGCAGACCAGGTCTTTACGTTTAGAAGATGCTTCGGGACGTGAATGGGCGCTGAGAACGATACAGAAATATCCCGAAAGAGGTCTTCCAAAGAACCTGAGGGCAACTATTGCTAAAGATATTGTACAGGATCAGATTTCTACCGGGCATCCTTTTTCGGCATTGATTGTTCCCCCTTTAGCAGATGCGCTTGATATTCCCCATGCTAATCCTGAGATCGTTTATATTGGTGATGATCCCGGTCTGGGTGAGTATAGAAAAGATTTTGCCAATGCAGCTTATCTTTTAGAAGAACGCATGCCAGCCGGTTATGAAAAAAGTGATAATACGATCAAAGCGCAGCGAAAAGCCGAAGAAGACAATGACACCCATATCGAACAGAAATTAGTATTAAGGGCAAGGCTCCTTGATTTTATTGTGGGTGATTGGGACAGGCATGAAGACAACTGGAGATGGCTGAAAATAGAAGATAAAAAGAAAGATGAAAAAGTGTATATCCCTGTTCCGCGTGACCGGGATAAGGTTTTTTATAAAACCTCTGGTGTATTCCCCTGGATACTTTCTCATCAGTGGCTGAAAGCTAACCTGCAACCATATGATCCGGAAATCAGGGCGGTTGACCAGTGGAATTTTAACCAGCGTTATTTCGACAGATATTTTCTGAGTGGCCTGAGTGAAAAAGACTGGAAAGAAGAAATCAGCTATGTACAGGAGAAGCTAACATCTGCCATATTGAGAAAGGCAATGCTGCTGATGCCAGCCAATATTTTTGCAGAAGGCGGGGAGGAAACCCTTAAAATAATGATTGCCCGCAAAGATAATCTGGAGAAAAGTGCGCTGGCATATTATCGTTTTCTTGCAATTACTGTTGAAATTCCTGCTTCTGATAAAAGAGAATATTTTGAAGTCAGGCACAAGAAAAATGGAAATATTGAGCTGACTGTCAATAATATTAAAAAGAATGGGGAAACAGGCCGGAAGTTATATCACCGTACTTTTGACCACAAGCTGACCCGCGAAATCCGGTTATACGGTATGGGTGGGGATGATGTTTTTGAAGTGACCGGAGAGACTAAGTCTCCAATCACGGTCCGTATGATTGGCGGTGATGGTAAGGACCGTTTTGAGATTAGTAAAGATCTGAAAAATAAATCTAATACTTATGTTTACGACCGCTCAGACCAGGAGAATGAAATTCCATCTCCATCTTTGGCAAAACTTCTTTTGTCAACAGATACAGCTGTGAACCAGTATAATAAGAAGAGTTTTGTATTTGATCAGTTCGGCCCTTTATTCCATGTCAATTATAATATTGACCAGGGCATTCAGGCAGGAGCAGGGCTAATTCTGGAGAAACAGGGTTTTAGAAAATCCCCATATGCATCTCACCAGGAATTCTGGGTAGATTATTCGACAGGCAGACAATCTTTTATTTTAAGCTATGCCGGAGATTTTAAAAAAGCTATAGGAAATACAGATTTCAAGATTAATGCAAACTTCCTGGGCCCAAATAACCTGAGTAACTTCTTTGGCCTTGGGAATGAAACTTTATTTATCAAAGATGACCCAAAGGGGATGTCTTATTACAGAAACCGTTACGATTACCTGACAGCAGATTTTCAGCTCTATAAAAAAATCGATAAATGGACAATTGGTGGTGGATTGGCTACAGAGTTTTATACAAGCAGCCGTCAGGGCAATGAACATAGGTTCCTGAATGACTTCAATCAGACTAACCCGGAAGAATCGGTTTTTAATGATCGTGTTTATGCAGGATTGGTTACTGAGGTGAAATATGACTCCAGGGATAACATTGCTATTCCAAAAAAAGGGATGTACTGGAATACCAGGATCACTGCTAACCAGCAGCTGAATACTGATCATGAACGTTATGGAAAAATACAATCGGAATTTCGTTATTATATTAACCCGGGGCATAGCGGTTTTGTTATAGCGAACCGTTTAGGCGGCGGGACAACCTTAGGGAATCCCGAATTTTTCCAGCAAATGCAATTAGGTGGGGTACATAACCTGCGCGGTTTCCATACTAACCGTTTCACAGGGAAATCTATGCTCTATTATAACCTTGACCTTCGTCTTAAACTATTTGACTTTACTTCTTATATCGTTCCGGGATCAGTTGGCCTTTTAGGCTTTAACGATGTAGGCCGTGTCTGGATGCCAGGCCAATCTTCTAATCAGTGGCATCATGGTTACGGCGGCGGACTCTATATTGTTCCTGCAGACCTGATCCTGATACAGGCGGCAGTAGGGTTTTCAAAAGAAAGTACAATGCCTTATATCTCCATTGGTTTTAATTTCTAAACTGAGAAATCAGTTTTACAGGATCAAAATGGCTGCCGGCTTTATTACCGGCAGCCTGAAACAAAAACACACAACAGTACAGAAAGTCTTCAGCTTAATTTACCCCAATCTCTTTATAACTAACTTTTACAGCAGTTTTTGTCCCGCCAATCACTGTATTAACTGTCTCCGGGTACCCGTCTTTATTATATACATGGCTAAAACTCTGTGTATTTCCACTGTTTAAAGCATCGGTAATTTCTTTCACATTATTAATCCCTGATAAAAAAAGGTTTTTATTCTCCTCAATTGTGAGTAGCCATGCATAATTAACATGCTTAAACAACCCATTTTTAAGGTCATAGCTATAAGTTAAATCGACTTTGGTACTTCGTTCCCCGATCAGGTTGCCGGTCTGATCATACCGTCTTTCTACTTTGCCAAGTAATTGCTCATTAATGTCCATAAAACTAATTGTTGCTACCTGGTTCAGTTCATTGTACTTCAGTTCATAATGTCCATTCAGCACATAATTATTTCCTTTCCTGATGGCCATCCGGCCTATAATTACCCGGCCATTTTCATCCAGTTCATAATCTGTCAGAGAAACCAGTTCCCCATTCTTAAATCTTTCCAGACCCAGGGGCTTTCCTGTATTATTATACGTAAAGCCAATACTTGTCCCATCTCCATACTCGATTTTCGAAAAAGCGGCCCCCTCAGTATAACTCATGACTGTCTTTGAATTCCCTGTCCCAAGCTGAACCGGAATTAGTATTTTCTTGTCTGTTTCAACAACCGGCGGAACAATGCCTCCTGGATCTTCCGTAGATTCGCCCCCTTTTTTACAACCGGCAAAAACAATAACCAGCATTAAAAACAAATTCTTATAAACGTTCATATCATCAAAAATTTTAGATTTAATTAAAACCTAAAACTAATCCCATTATTCTGTTAATTGTTTATTTAATTAAATAAATATCATTAAAGTGATTTTTAGTGTCTTTATTCAGTAATTTGAAGCCTTTTATTCTTATTGATCATGATGACCTGAAATAGCAGGCTGTGATTACGTTGGTTATGTGATGCCGCCCTGCTTATTCATAGTTACTCCAGGAAGATTCCTGATTGTAATCCCAAAAAAATATTATGATTTAATGAAAACCAATTGCGTTTATTTGGGTTATAACTCATATTTTAACAGCAGCAATTAAAAACATTCCTTTATCCCGATACGTCAAATAATTTATGGAAATAATTCATCTCAGTGCAGAATGTTATCCGATAGCTAAAGTGGGCGGATTAGGAGATGTAGTAGGCGCATTACCAAAATACCAAACCAAACTTGGCCACTTTTCAAAAGTAGTGATGCCTGCCTACAACAACTCATTTATGCTTCAAAATGAATTTGAAGTAGTCTATGATGCCTGGGGCAATCTTGGAAGCCGTAATTTTCCTGTACGCATATTCAGAGAGAAAACTAATAAACTAGGCTTTGACCTGTACCTGGTCTACATCGCTGGTCTGACAGACCGCGATAAAGTATACGGTTATGAAGATGATACCGAACGCTTTCTGGCCTATCAGATTGCCACATTAGACTGGATAAGCCAGTGGGAACATCGCCCCGACGTTATTCATTGTCACGATCACCATACTGGTCTGGTCCCTTTTATGACCGGGAATTGTGAAAAATATAAAAGTCTTAGAAATATCCCTACCGTACTTACAATTCATAATGCACAGTACCAGGGACAATTCGGGTGGGATAAGTTACATTATCTGCCAGCTTTTGATCTGTGGAAATCTGGTTTGCTGGAATGGAAAGAGGACATTAATCCCTTAGCATCTGCAATTAAGTGCGCATGGAAGGTAACTACGGTTTCTCCAAGTTATCTGGAAGAGATCAGCTATAGTGCCAACGGACTGGAAAGCCTGCTGGCAAGTGAAAGAGGGAAGTCTGCCGGAATATTAAACGGTATAGATAATGAAGTATGGGACCCTCAGAAAGATCCGATGCTGGAGAAAAGTTACAATACAAGGACAGTTGAAAGTGGTAAAAAAGCAAACAAAGCTGCTCTCTGTGATGTTTTTAATTTAGATCCGACAAAGCCGCTGTTCACTTTTATTGGCAGGTTGGTAGGAGAGAAGGGAGCGGATTTATTACCTGAGATTTTTCATAATTCATTAGCACACAGCCACGGGAATATTAATATTCTTGTCTTAGGCTCTGGAGACCCTCAGGTTGAAGGAGAGCTGATTGAACTGAAAAACTGGTTTACTGGAAATTATAATGCCTATATTGGTTATAATGAAAAACTGTCTCATCAGATTTATGCCGGAGCAGATTTTCTATTAATGCCATCAAGAGTAGAACCTTGCGGGCTGAACCAGATGTATGCTTTACGTTACGGGACTATTCCAATAGTAAGAAGGATTGGCGGATTAAAAGATACTGTAGTAGATATTGGTGATGGCGGTTTTGGTATTTGCCATGATCAGACCAGTGTAGCCGATGTCGGACAAGCAATAGGAAGGGCTTATGAGCTCTACCAGAATAAGAAACAAGTAAAAGAAATCCTTAAGTATACAATGCAGTTGGACCATTCCTGGGATAAGGCCGCCCAACAATATATTGATCTGTACCAAATGTAATTTAACTATATGACTGAAAAAGTACTAGGAGTTATCCTTGGCGGTGGCCAGGGCTCCAGATTATCACCTCTTACACAGACCCGTTCTAAGCCAGCAGTTCCGATTGCAGGTAAATATCGTTTGGTAGACATTCCTATTTCTAATTGTCTGAACTCCGGTATTCACCGCATGTTTGTACTTACACAGTTTAATTCTGCATCGTTAAATAAACATATTAAGAATACTTACCATTTCAGTCATTTCAGTGATGCTTTTGTAGATATTCTTGCAGCCGAACAAACTCCTGATAATCCTACATGGTTCCAGGGAACAGCAGATGCTGTGCGTCAGACTATGCATCATTTGTTGCAGCATGATTTTGAATATGTGCTGATCTTATCTGGTGATCAGCTTTACCAGATGGATTTCAATGAAATGCTGAATGCACATGAACAGAGCGGGGCAGAAGTAACACTGGCTACTATTCCAAGTACAGCAAAAGATGCAACTGGTTTTGGAATATTGAAAGCAAATGAAGAAAATATAATTACTTCTTTTATTGAGAAACCAAGTACAGAGCAGCTGGTTGACTGGGCTTCTGATACTGGCCCTGAAATGCAGGCAGAAGGTAGAAATTACCTGGCTTCAATGGGAATCTACGTTTTTAACCGCGATCTGCTGGTTAGAATATTTGCAGAGAACCCCGATGAAAAGGATTTTGGAAAGGAAATTATTCCAAGGGTATTGCAGAATCAAAGGGTGTTAAGCTTTCAATATGAAGGTTATTGGACCGATATTGGTAATATCTGCTCTTTCTTTGAAGCCAATTTAGGACTGACTGATGATATTCCTAAGTTTAATTTGTTTGATAGCAATCAGAGTATTTTTACCAGACCAAGAATGCTACCGCCAACTAAAATCCTGAGTACTTCGCTAGTGAAAGCAGTGATCGCCGAAGGCTGTATTCTAAATGCTGATTTGATTAAACATTCAGTAATTGGTATCAGATCGAGAATTGGAAACGGTACTTCTGTTGAAAATGCTTATATCATGGGCAGTGACAGATATCAGACGCTTTCAGAGATTGCTGAAGAGAATGCTGCAGGAAGACCGCTAATTGGAATAGGAGATAGGTGTAAGATCTATAATGCGATAGTTGATAAGAATTGCAAGATCGGAAACGATGTTACAATTAATGGCGGAGAACATCTGGAAGATGGGGATTATGAGTTTTATGCGGTTAAAGATGGTATTGTAGTTATAAAAAAAGATGCCGTAATCGTTGACGGGACAGTCATCGGGTAAAGCGCTCCCTAATCAATAAAAAAATGCTTAGCTGTTTCACGGACCGCGTTCATCTGAAGGGATGAACAATGTCCGTGAAACAGCTAAGCATTTTTTTATTGATCCGATTTCCATGACACTCAGACTGGCCGGTAAACGTGACAATGCGATTTTTTTTATAAAGGGTTGGTTGTTGGTTACTAGGGAGAAACTTTTTGAGAGCATATAAGGATAGCTATTTGATTGCTTATTAGGATAGCTTTTTGAATAACCTCTTAGGATGATCATTTGGATTGCTGATCAGGATGGCTATTTGGATAACCTCCTAGGGTAGCCATTTGGATTGCTGATCAGGATAGCTATTTGGATAACCTCTTAGAAGAAACTTATATAACAATTTTTGTATTGTTTTGTGTAGGATGACCAGTACAAATGAGTACCCTTCCTTTTGCTATTTCTTCGTCGGTTAAGACTTCGTTATAATCCATTCTGACGCTGCCTTCGGTGCAGGATGCGACACAAGAACTGCATATGCCGGCTCCGCAGCTATAGGGAACGTTGATGTTATGCGCTAGTGCGACCTCAAGAATCCTTTTATACCAGGGAACTTCTAACTGGTAGACGTTTTTATTGAATTCCAGGATTACAGTATAAGTGCTTTTATCTTTAATGACCTTCTCCGTCATGTCATCGTCGTCTGCTTCATCTTCGGGGATGAAATAAGTTTCTTTTTTTATCTGATCAAGACGGAAACCCAATCCCAGCAGGGAAATACGGCACATGACCATGTAATCAATTGGCCCGCAGGTGTAGCATAAGGCATCCGATTGGTCGTACCTGATGTTTGTGTTGTAAAGATCATAGAAGGAGAAGCTGTTCAGACGGGCAAATTGCAGGTTTTTTGAATCACTGAACAGATAGATCAGCCTGAAGCGCTCAGGGTATTTTTTCTGCCATTCATTTAATTCTTCGTAGAAGAGGGTAGTTGTGGCGGAACGATTACTGTAAATCAGAACTATTTTTGAGTTTTCTTCTTCTAATAGGGCTGTTTTCAGGATGGAATATACAGGTGTGACACCTACGCCGGCTGCAAACAGGAAGACTGTACGGTTGATGTTTTTTACAGGACTATAAGTGAAGATTCCTGTAGGGGGCAGAACTGTCAGAATATCACCAACAGCAGTTTTGTGGTGCAGGTATTTTGAAATTTCTCCGTTTTCTACCAGTTTTACAGCTATGCTCAAAGGCTCGTTTATTGCAGGGGAACTGCAAATGGAATAGGAACGCCTGATTTCTTTGCCATTGACCTGAAACAGAACAGTCAGGAATTGTCCGGACTCGTATACGGGGATTATTCCGTTTACAGGTTCAAATTGAATGAAGACATTGTTTCCAGGGCGCTGCGAAATTTCAGTAATACGTAATTGCAAGGTGGTCATAGAATACAAATCTATTGATTTATTTCATAACAGGGTTTCTATACATAGTTAAAGACAAGGGAGAAGATGGTTTTCTGATGTGGTACAGAACTCACCTCCAGGCTTCCATAATGCATTTTCATGATATTGCGGGTAATGGTTAAGCCTATTCCGGAACCGTTTTTACGGGTGGTGAAAAATGGGACAAATATTTTTTCTGCAAGCTCTGGCTCTATACCTTTACCGTTATCACTCACATCAATGAACAGTTTGTTCTGCTCTAAACGGTAATCGATTTCTATTTCTGGCTGATCTACTTCTTCCAGAGCATGGATACTGTTGGTGATCAGGTTGATCATCGCTTGTTCTACTAGTTTTAAGTCTACGCTGACGGTGATCTTTGAAGAGGTTTGCCCGATAGAAAGTTTGACGTTTTTTGCAGCAGCAAAGGGTTGCATCAGGACCTGAATATGCTGCAGAATATCACCTATGCTATGGGACTCAAGTTCGGGGGTAGGCAGCTCAGCAATCAGACGGTAATCTTTCACAAAATCCAATAGACCAAGCGAGCGCCTTTTGATAGCCTGAATAGCAGGTTTAAGGTCTTCCAGCTCTTCTTTGTTTAAAGCGTCTTTATTGGATACCATACTATTCACGGTATCGGAAAGGGAACTGATCGGGGTAATGGAATTTAGTATCTCATGGGAAATTACACCTATAAGCCTGTTCCATGCTTCTATTTCTTTCTGCTCAATTTCATCTTTGATGTTCTGAAAGGAAATAATCCGGTAATTGGTGTTGTATAAATTTATAGGGATGACTTCGGTCGATAGCTGAATAAGCTTTTCCTGGATTTTAAGCTCCAGAAATCTTTTTCCTCCTTTTTGTATGGACTCAATTTCTGTGGTGAAAATAGGCAAATGCTCTTTCAGACGATGCCAGTATTTGTAGGATGGGACTTTTAACAGGGCAGCAGCAGCTTCGTTGAAAAAAGAGATTTCAGCCTGATCAGGGTTGGTATTATCTTTAAGGACTATTACACCCACCGGAACTTGCTGAAGAATGGTCCTGATGAGCTGAAACATGGCATCTTGTTCCAGCTGGATATCTTTATGGGTCCTGATGATTTCATCAAATGATTCATATAAGTCCGGAAAACTTCCTTTGGTACTTTTATTTCTGAAATTTAAGGTGTGGTCACGGGTCTTGACCGCAAGAATGAAACGTTTAATATCAGCCCTGATCTGATTAATATAATTGTATAATGAAAAAATACTGATGATCAGGATACAGGAAACACCGGCTATAGTGAACCACAACTGTGTTTTAAGGATCAGGTAACCAAGTAAGAAAGATAGTGCGTTGATTATCATGATGTTGATCAGAAGCCGAAAGGTGAAACGTTGATAAAACATAGGTTATAGTCCAAATTTTTCTATTCTGCGGTATAAGGCTGCACGGGTCAGACCAAGTTCGGCTGCTGCCCTTGAAATATTTCCCTTATGGCTTTCTATAGCCTTTTGCACCATCATTTTTTCCATTTCTTCCAGATCCAGGGTTGCTGGAGGCGGCGCCCCACCACCAAATCTCTGCGGACTTAACTGTAAATCCTGTTCGGTAATTTCATTGCCGTCTGCCATGATAATTGCCCTTTCAATCACATGCTGCAACTCACGTACGTTGCCCGGCCAGTGATAGGCGAGCAATGTGTTCCCTGCTTTTTCTGTGATATGAGTGATGTTTTTATGGTACTTTGTACTAAAAGTATGTAAAAAATGATTGGCAAGCTGTAAGATGTCTTCTGCACGCTGATGCAAAGGCGGAAGCTCCAGTTCTACAGTGTTGATCCTGAAAAGTAAATCCTGACGGAAAGTACCTTTAGCGACCATCTCATTGAGAGGCATATTGGTTGCAGTGATCAATCTTACGTTTACTTTCCGGTCTTTGCTTTCTCCTAAACGTGTGACTGTACGGTTTTGTAGTACGGTAAGCAGTTTACCCTGTAAAGGCAGAGAGAGATTTCCAATTTCATCCAGGAATATAGTTCCGTTGTCCGCAAGTTCAAATCTTCCCGGACGGTCATCGCGGGCATCCGTGAATGCACCTTTAGCATAACCGAAAAGCTCACTTTCAAATAGGTTCTCATTTAAAGAACCCAGATCGACATGCATGAAAATATGATTTTTCCTTAAGGAGTGTTTATGCAGCTCATAAGCAAATACCTGCTTTCCTGTACCGTTCTCCCCCAGAATTAATACGTTGGCATCTGTTGGGGCAACTTTGATCAGTGTATTCTGCAAGCGTTTGATCGGTTCGGAAGTACCAATGATATGCTCAAATTTCCTGGCCTGATCGGTTTGTATGGAGGTGTTTATTTTTTCTAGTTTTTTAACTTTCTTTGTGGATTGTCTGAGTTTAGAAGCTGCCGAAAGGGTCGCATAGAGCTTTTCATTCTCCCAGGGTTTAAGGATGAAATCAGTAGCCCCCTTTTTTATAGCCTGAACTGCCAGCTCGACATTTCCATAGGCAGTCATCAGAATGACTACATAATCTTTATCAATAGATAAAATATGTTCTAACCAGTATAGTCCTTCACGACCATTGCTTGCGCCTTTTTGATAATTCATATCCAGCAGGATAATATCTATATCATTATGACTCAATAATACATTAATCTCTTTAGGCGATTTACAAGTGACAATCTGATTGAAATGCTGTTTTAAGAAGAGCTTTGCACTTAAAAGAATATCATCATCGTCGTCTATTACTAAAACGTTTGCTTCTGTCATTTTATAAAGATTTTAGATAACTATCTATAGGTGGTTATTTCCTGATTTAGATAGCCGGTGAACAAAAATAATGGAATTGTCCGTTGCTGTACAACGACTGTCCGATAATGAACGGTGTTTTTATGTGTGTTTGGTTTAAGTTGTTGGTTTTTAGTATTTTAAATATGTTTTTTTGCTTTGGCATACCCTTGGCTAATGGGCAGACAGACATTACATTGTTATCATGGATAAGATCATTGCAAAAAAGAGATTCAGTACAAAAAAGATTTTAATGCTTACCGGAGGCCTGATGCTGGCCGGACTCGTTGCTTATGGATATAAACTATCATTGAGTAAAGTTTATAAAGCTGACGCCGATAAACTCACGATCAGTAAGGTTCAATATGGTGATTTTGAAGATGTCGTATTATTGAATGCAAGTGTTGTGCCATTAACTTCTGTAATCGTGAGTTCTCCTGAAGGGGGAACGGTTGCTGAAATTTTTACAGAGAATGGTGCAAATGTAGTTAAAGGAACACCGCTGCTGAGAATAGCAAACCCAAATGCACTATCTGGTTATACGTCCAGCGAAACAAGTATTATCGAACAGATTAATCAATTACGCAAAGTACGCCTGGATTTAGAGCAAAATCAGCGTGTAATGGCTCAGGACATGATGGTGATCGAAAATGCATTGAGAACTGCAGGCAGGAAATATAAAATTGATAGCGCTTTATTTCTGAATAAAGTAATTACAAGAGAAGAATTCAATACTTCAAGCCAGGATTATGAATATAATAAAGGGAGAAGAGAAATCTTAAGACAGGCTGTTAAACAGGAGAATCAAAGCAGGACTATGCAATTACATCAGATTGATATTTCTGTAACCCGAATGAATGAAAGTTTAGAGACGATCAGAAAGAATATTGAAAATATGACGATTAAGGCTCCGGTTTCCGGTAGGTTATCTTCTTATGACCCTGTGATAGGTAAATCTTATACTGTAAACGAGATGCTGGGGAAAATTGATGTTATGCAAGGTTATAAATTACAAGCCGGTGTGGATGAATATTATATCAACCGGGTAAAGGAAGGACAAACGGCTAATTGTGAGTTTAATGGTAAAACTTACCGGCTTACAGTCAAAAAGGTAATCCCGGAGGTAACTGCAGGACAGTTTCAGGTAGAATTAGTTTTTGAAGGGAAATCACCTGATGAGTTAAGAAGAGGATTATCTTTACAAGTAAAACTTACACTTTCGGACAATAGTAAATCTCTTTTATTAGCTCAGGGACAATTTTTTCAAAGTACCGGCGGATCATGGGTATTTGTGCTGAAAGACGGAAAAGCACAAAAAAGAAATGTGAAAATCGGACGTAAAAATTACCTGTATTATGAGATCATGGAAGGGTTACAGAAAAATGAAGAAGTAATCACCTCATCTTATGATCAGTTTAATCAATATGATGTTGTAGAAGTAAGTAAATAAGCAAGAGCGTATTTATATAAAAGAGTTAATTGATCAAAGACATATAATTATAAAAAAATATAAATCAGAATACCATGATAAAAATTGAGAACCTGGAAAAAGTATACAAAACTGAAGAAGTAGAAACGACGGCACTTAACGGAATTAACATGCATGTTAAAGCAGGAGAGTTTGTGTCTATCATGGGGCCTTCAGGCTGTGGAAAATCAACTTTATTAAATGTAATGGGGCTTTTGGATAAACCTGAAAGCGGCAGTTATAAATTTATGGAAACAGAGCTGCTGACCATGAATGATAAGGAACGTTCAAACTTCCGTAAAAAGCATATGGGTTTTGTATTCCAGAATTTCAACCTGATCGATGAGCTGACTGTATTTGAAAATATAGAGTTACCGCTGATTTATAATAAGGTTGCTGCGCCTGAACGTAAACGCCTGGTTAATGAAATCATCGAAAGGATGAATATTGTAAACCGGAGCGGCCACTTTCCTCAGCAGTTGTCTGGTGGTCAGCAGCAGCGCGTGGCTGTGGCAAGGGCATTGGTGACTAAACCGAAATTGATCCTTGCCGATGAGCCTACGGGTAACCTGGATAGTTCTCATGGTAACGAGGTGATGGAATTACTCTGCGAATTGAATGAACAGGGAACTACAATTGTGATGGTTACCCACTCTTCGCATGATGCAAGTTTCTCTAACCGGATTATTAACCTGAAAGATGGTCATGTGATTTCTGAAAAAGTGAATAAAGCACGTACTGAAGAACTGATTTAAGTAATTAAAACCGCCCATCCTTAAATAGGACCCCTGCAATGTTTAAACTCAACCTGAAAATAGCCTTACGGAACCTTTGGAGAAATAAAACCTCTTCATTTATTAATATCAGCGGACTGGCTATCGGACTGGCTTCCTGTTTATTATTGTTGCTTTATGTTTCTTATGAGTGGAGTTATGATAACCAGGGGAAAGATGCTTCGCATATTTATAAAGTGCTGACCAATTATCTGGATATCAATAAAAGAATTGAAGGTACTGGCGAGAATACCGGGAATATGGCCGGTCCTAAATTAAAAGAAGATTATCCGGCAGTTCAGGCTATGAGCCGTTATGAATGGGGAGGACCTAAACTGATTGCTAACGGTACTAAAAGCTTTAAGAAGAGAGGCCGTTTTGCAGATGCAGATATCCTTAATATTTTTGAATATACTTTTCTTTCAGGTGACCGTAAAACAGCACTCGATGCGCCTAACAATGTGATTGTTACAGCATCTACTGCTCAGACATTATTTGGTACAACCGATGTCTTAAATAAGACAGTCCGTTTTGATAATAAGCTTAGTCTAAAGATCACAGGAGTGATTAAAGATCTTCCAGGTAATACTTCTGTCTATTTTGATTTTCTGATGCCCTGGTCCCTTTATGAAACTCAATTTGATTGGGTGAAATCACCATCGTGGACTAATTACAATTGGGAAACGGTAATCAAACTCGACCCTTCAACTGATATCGCACAATTTAATAGTGCCATTAAAGGGATGATGGAGAAAAATCACCCGCATTCAAGGTCTTTTATTTTTGTTTATCCGCTGAATAAATTGCATCTCAACAGCACATTTATTAATGGAAAAAGCAGCGGTGGGAAAATTGAACAGGTCCGTTTATTTATGGGGCTGGCTATAGGTATCCTGCTCATTGCCTGTGTTAATTTTATGAATATGGCTACTGCAAAATCAGAACGCAGGGCAAAAGAGGTTGGAATTAAAAAAACAATAGGGGCAACCCGCGGAAGTCTGATCAGTCAGTTTCTAATGGAATCACTGGTCCTGACTTTTTGCAGTGCAGTAATGGCAATTGTCCTTATTGAATTGACATTGCCCTTGTTTAATAACTTACTTGGAATTACACTGGCAATCAGCTATTCAAATTTTTATGTATGGGCAGGTTTAGTTGCTGTGGTAATTTTAACGGGACTGATTGCGGGAAGTTATCCTGCATTCTATCTTTCTTCATTTAACCCTATACAAATCCTGAAGAAAAAGGGAAGTAAAAACAATGGGCAATTCATCAGCCTGCGACAAATACTTGTTATCGGACAATTTAGTTTTGCGGTTATTCTGATTATTGCCACTACCGTTATTTATCAGCAGATACGATTTATTAAAGACAGGCCGGTTGGCTATAAGGTCAATGAGCTGGTAGAAATAGAACAGGACGGTAATTTATATGAAAAATTTGACCTGTTAAAAACAAGACTGCTGCAATCGGGGGCTGTAACAGCTCTTGCACAAACCTCAAGTTCTATAACCAGGGATGGTTCAAGTTTTATAGGGATGGAATGGCAGGGCTCTGCTGCAGCTGATAAACTAATTACTTTCAATCAGATTGCTACTACCTACGATTTTATTAAAACTACTGGTGTCAGCTTATTGGAAGGAAGGGAATTCTCTCCTCATTTTGCTTCTGATAGTGCTGCGGTTATGGTGAACCGTTCGGCAGTAAAAAGAATGAATTTAACTGAGCCAATTGGGCAAACGATACTTTATCATGGAGAGAAACGAACTATTGTAGGTGTCTTTGATGATTTTATCTGGGGTTCACCAGTTCAAAGTGAGCGGCCAATGGTTGTTGCTTTTAATAAAGGCTGGGGCGGAAGAGTTATTATGCACTTAAATCCTGCCAATACCACGGCTGCAAACCTGGCTTCGATCACCAGGATCATTAAAGAAATAAACCCTGCATATCCTGTTGATATCAATTTTACAGATCGTTTATATGCTGATAAATTAAATACACAAAGCATACTGGGTGTTTTATCCAATTTGTTTGGTGGGCTGGCAATTTTCATCTCTTGTCTTGGCCTATTTGGCCTGACAGCATACAGCGCAGAACAAAGAACAAAGGAAATAGGCGTTCGAAAAGTGCTTGGCGCGTCTGTAACCAGCCTGATGAAGCTGCTTTCTTTAAGTTTTTTGAAAATGGTAATGGCCGCAATAATTATTGGTGTGCCTGTGGCGGATTATATCATGTCTGGCTGGTTGAAGAGCTTCGAATTTCATACGACAATCAACTGGCTGGTCATTGTACTGGCTGCAATGGGAACTTTAGGTATTGCACTGGTTACAGTAAGTTTCCAGGCTTATAAAGCTGCTAAGACGAATCCTGTACAAGCCTTAAAATACGAATAAATATGTTGGATATGTTTAGACTTAACCTCAAAATCGCATTCAGGAATCTCTGGAAAAATAAAGGGTATACTCTGATCAATATAGCCGGATTATCTATTGGTATGACCGGCTGTATCCTGATCTATTTATTTATAAGTTATCAATTGAGTTTTGATCAGCAATATCAAAATAAAGATAGAATATACAGAGTTGTCAGTCATGCATACTATGCAGGTGGAGAGGAATTTGATCGTGGTGTGCCTTTGCCTTTAGCCCCTGCTATGCGCAATGACTTTGGAATGCTGGAACAGGTAGCAGCACTGGAAGGTAGTTTTGGGATGATCAAAGTAAAAGATTCCAAAGGGAATGTCAAGCTTAAAACTCTGGAAAAGGCATTTTATGCTGAACCAGGTTTCTTTAAAATATTTGATTATAAATGGCTGGTAGGAAATCCTGAAAAAGCTTTAACAGCACCGAATACAGTTGCACTTTCAAAGACAACAGCAGCTAAATTTTTTGGTGACTGGCATCAGGCAGTCGGTAAAACTATCAATTATCAGAATGATAAAGATCTTTTGGTTACAGGGGTATTTGCCGATGTTCCACAGAATAATAGCAATGTGATAGCTATTGCAATTTCTTATGCGGGCTTTAAACATAGAAATGAAAAAAGATGGGGCTCTGTTGCCTCCAGTTCTGAATGTTATATTTTACTTAAAGAAGGAGTCAAAGTGTCTGATCTGGAAGGGCCTAAAAAAGCATTCCTGAAAAAATACTATGTAGAAAAAACTATTGGCAAACCAGATCATCTTTTTCAGCCATTAAAAGATATACATACAGATGAGCGTTTCGGTAGTTTTTCTGGTAAGAAAACCAGTAAAAATGAACTGCTTGGCCTTACAGTGATAGGTGTGTTGCTGCTACTTACAGCGTGCATCAACTTTATAAATCTGGCTACGGCACAAGCTGTAGGCAGGTCTAAAGAAGTTGGTGTACGCAAAGTAATGGGAAGCGGCAAAAAGCAACTGATGATTCAGTTTCTGACTGAAACACTGGTTCTTACTTTGATTGCCTTGCTGCTCGCCTGTGTTTTTACAGAGATAGTTTTGCCCGGTATGTCTGCTTTATTTAAGGAAGAGATCACCTTTAACCTGCTGGGACATCCTGTCATTTTTGTTTTTATCTTTTGTATGGTCTTGCTTGTCGGGGTTTTATCCGGATTTTATCCCGCAATGATTATGTCGGGATTTAGTCCGGCACTAGCTATTAAAAATAAGATAAATATAGGTTCTGGTGGTAATACTATCCGTAAGGTATTGGTAATTATCCAATTTGCAATAACTATTGTATTGGTGACAGGTACGCTGGTTATCGTGATGCAAATGAAATTTATGAGAGAAAAATCTCTTGGGTTCACATCATCGGCAATTGCGCTGATTAATATTCCTTCGGATAGCTTAAGCAGACAAAAATATGAAATTTTAAAGGCCAGGATTAAGGCAGAACCTGGTGTAACGGCTGTTAGTTTTTGTAGTGATGCACCCAGCTCTGATGATAACACAAATAATGCTTTTGCTTTTGATAGCACAATTGATGCAGCTTTTCAGGCTAATACTAAAGTAGTAGATGATGATTATCTTAAAACTTTTGGCTTAAAACTCCTGGCAGGCAGGTATCTGGCTAAAAGCAAAAGTGATACTGCCAGAGAATATGTGGTGAATGAAACGCTGTTAAAGAAATTAGATATGACCAATGTCCAGGATGCAATTGGGAAGAAAATCTTATTTGGTGGGATCAGGGGGCCGGTGGTTGGTGTGGTCAGGGATTTTAATAACCTGAATCTGAGGGGGGCAATTTCCCCTATGATTATGATGACACGTAATGATCGTTTTGAGATTATAGCCGTGAAAATGAATGCGCAGCAAATCCCTGCTGTTATGAAAAATATAGAGAAAATCTGGAATGATTATTATTTTGAACAGGTGTATTCTGCTGATTTTATGGATGAAAGGATCAGCAATTATTATACAGGCGAACAATTGATGGGTACCTTATTCAAGGTGTTTGCAATGACCATCATCTTCATTTCTTTTATCGGTTTATTTGGCCTCATTTCTTTTGTCGCCACACAAAGAACAAAGGAAATGGCTATCAGGAAAGTTCTTGGTGCAAATGTTCTGGAACTGGTCACTATGCTGAATACTTCATTTATCAGGATGATTCTGCTGGCAAACCTGATTGCCTGGCCTGTAGCTTATATTTTTATTGAAAAGTGGCTGTCCGGATATGCATATCGTATACCATTAAATATCTGGCCTTTTGCTGCTTCGATGTTGATTTCGCTGGTTATTACCCTGGTTACAGTAAGTCTCCGGTCTTATCAGGCTGCGAAAACTAATCCTATAAATGCCTTGAAATACGAATAATTAAAAACGCAAAGATGTTTAGACTTAATCTCAAAATCGCCCTCAGAAATCTTTGGAAAAATAAAGGCTATACCTTTATTAATATCGCAGGTTTATCTATTGGAATGGCCAGTTGTATTCTCATTTTTATCTTTATCAGATATCAGCTGAGTTTTGATCAGCAGTTTGTCAATAAAGACAGAATCTACAGAGTAGTTTCTTATTGGAAATATGCTGATGGAGAGGAATTTCAAAGTGGTGTTCCGAAACCTCTTGCACCTGCAATCCGTAATGATTTTGGGATGCTGGAAGAAGTTGCTGCGATACAAAGGGAAGGCGGGATTTTTAAAGTAAAAGATGAATCTGGTAAGGTGAGGCTTAAAACCTCCGAAGAAGCCTATTTTGTTGAACCTTCTTTCTTTAAGATTTTTGACTATAACTGGTTGCAGGGAGACCCGCAAAAATCACTCACAGAACCCAATACTGTAGCCCTTTCAAAAGAAATGGCAGTGAAATTTTTTGGTGACTGGCATAAGGCTGTCGGGCAATCTCTGGAGTACAGAAATAAAACAACACTCAAAGTAACAGGAGTATTTGATGATCTTGTTCAAAGCAGTAGTAACCCAATAAAAATTGCAATAGCTTATGCCGGTTATGAGAGCGGGAGCCTGAAGAAGTGGCATGCGGTTTCCGATGGTTCTCAATGTTATATTTTATTGAAAAAAGGAGGGAATGTAGCAGACCTTGAAGGACCAAAGAATGCCCTCCTGAAAAAATATTATACAGAAAAAGGAGTGGGAAAAGAAGATCATTTTTTTCAGCCTTTAAATGAAATACATCAGGATGAACGTTACGGTAATTTTGCCGGAAAAATTACCAGTAAAAATGAGCTTACAGGTTTAACGGTGATTGGTGCATTTTTACTGATTACAGCTTGTATTAACTTTGTCAACCTGGCTACTGCCCAGGCAGTAAGCCGTTCAAAGGAGATAGGTGTGCGCAAAGTAATGGGTAGCAGACGTAAACAACTCATGATCCAGTTTCTGACCGAAACATTTACGATTACGGTATTTGCGCTGATGATTGCCTGTATCTTAACAGAGGCTGCATTACCCGGTATGACCGCACTGTTTAGAGAAAAGATTTCTTTTAGCCTGATTGCTCATCCTGTGATTTTTGTTTTTATGGCAGGCCTTATTTTGTTTGTTGGTTTTGTTGCAGGGTTTTATCCGGCAGTAGTCATGTCTGGATTTGATCCGATACTGGCAATCAAAAACAAGGTGAGCATTGGCAATAATGGAGGAGGGGTTTTACGTAAGGTTTTGGTGGTCATACAGTTTGCAATTACTATTATTCTGATTACCGGCACGCTTGTGATCCTGAGGCAGATGAAATATATCAGAGAGAAGCCTTTGGGCTTTAATCCATCGGCAATTGCTTTGGTGAATATTCCGGGTGATAGTCTGAGTCAATTGAAATATGGGATATTAAAATCCAGAATACTGAGTGAACCGGGGGTAATGAATGCTAGTTTTTGTAGTGATGCTCCCTCTTCTGAGAATATTAGTTTTAGTAATTTTTCTTTTGAAAGTACAAAGGATGCAGATTTCCAGGTATGTACTAAATCTGCGGATCAGGATTATTTTAAAACCTTTGATTTAAAATTGATTGCAGGTAAAGAGTTCTCTAAAAATGATAGTCTGCAGGAATATGTGATTAATGAGACTTTAATGAAAAAATTGAATTTTCAGCATCCTCAGGATATCATTGGAAAAAGAATTCATTTGGGTGGCGACCCTAAGGCGGTACCGATTGCCGGAGTGGTCAGAGACTTTAATAATTCAAGTCTCAAAGATGCTATTCCACCTATCCTGATCCTTAAAGAGAAAAATAAATCTAATATTATTGCGGTGAAAATGGATACTAAAAGTATTGCCGGATCAATGGGAAATATAGAAACCTTATGGAATTCTGTTTATTCTGAACATGTATACCGTTCTGTTTTTATGGAGGATAGTATTCATAAATATTATGAAAGCGAACGTGTAATGGGAACCTTATTTAAGGTGTTTGCAGCAGTAATTATCTTCATCTCATTTATAGGTTTGTTTGGCCTGATTTCTTTTGTAGCTACGCAGAGAACTAAAGAAATGGCTATCCGCAAAGTTTTGGGTGCCAGTACGCTCGAACTGGTGAATATGCTTAATTCTTCTTTTATGGTTATGGTTTTCATAGCAAACCTGATTGCCTGGCCTGTTGCCTATATATTGATTGGAAAGTGGCTGTCCCGCTATGCTTACCGCATAGAACTTAGTATCTGGCCATTTGCTATTGCGATGTTCATTTCTTTAGGAATTACGCTGATTACAGTCAGTTTCCGCTCCTTAAGGGCAGCAAAAACGAATCCGGTTGATGCGTTGAAAGATGCATAAAACGACATATTAATTGATTAAATCTTATATTTATCAAAACATGATACAATTACAGAATATAGAAAAATACTATGCAAATAAGGGGATGAAAAGTTATATCCTCAGACATGTAAGCACAACGATCAGACAAGGTGAATTTGTTTCTATCATGGGACCTTCCGGTGCCGGTAAATCTACACTGCTGAATATTTTAGGCATGCTGGAAGAACCTACTTATGGTACTTATGAATTTATGGGTGAGAATGTGGTATCGCTGAATGAACGCAAAAGAATAGAACTTTACAGAAATCATATCGGTTTTGTTTTTCAGGCTTATCATTTGATTGATGAAATGACTGTTGCTGAAAATATCGAAGCGCCTTTATTGTATAAGAAAGTAGGGGCGGCCGAACGTAAAAGCCGTGTAGCCGAAATGCTTGACCGTTTCAATATGGTTGCTAAAAAAGATTTGTTCCCTGGTCAGCTATCAGGTGGTCAGCAGCAATTGGTAGGCATTGCAAGAGCGCTGGCTGCACAACCCCTGCTTATCCTGGCTGATGAGCCTACCGGGAATTTACAGTCTGCACAGGCGCTGCAAATCATGGATCTTTTCAGAAAACTGAACGAAGAGGAGAATATCACGATTATCCAGGTTACACATTCTGAAGTAAATGCAGGATATGGCAGCCGTATTTTACATTTACTTGATGGAGTAATCAGCGAGGATCTGCAGGTGGTGGTCTAAGAAAAGTATATTTGCTGCATGTTACGTCAGTTTACAGATCAGCTTGATCAGACCATTACCATTAACTATCCGCCAAAGCGGATTATTTCGATTGTTCCCTCACAGACTGAATTGTTGTTTGAATTGGGTTTGAATGATGAAGTTGTTGGACTTACTAAATTTTGTATTCATCCTGCGCAGCAGTTCAAATCCAAAACTAAGGTTGGGGGAACAAAGAAATTAAACCTCGGTCTGATCAGGAGCCTGAAACCGGATTTGATTATTGGCAATAAGGAAGAAAATACAAAAGAAGATATAGAACAGCTGCAAAAGGAGTTTCCGGTATGGATGAGTGACATCTTTACACTGGAGGATGCCATGAAAACAATTACGCAGATTGCCGAACTGGTAGACCGGCAGCCGGAAGCAGCTTATCTGAATTACCTGATCAATGCCGGGTTTACAGATTTGCAAACTTTGGCTTTAGAACAGGGAATAGATAAAAAGGTGGCGTACCTGATCTGGAAAGGGCCTTATATGCTTGCCGGCAGAAATACTTTTATCAATGATATTCTGGTGAAGAACGGGCTTACCAACGTGATTAAGGCAGATCGTTATCCTGAAATGGAGATTGAAGAGCTTGCCGCATTAAAGCCTGAACTGGTATTATTGTCTTCTGAACCCTATCCTTTCAGGGAAAAACATATAGAAGAGCTGAAAAATGTAATTCCTGAGGCCAAAATTATGCTGGTAGACGGAGAAATGTTCTCCTGGTATGGCAGCAGATTGGTAAAAGCAGTTCAATATTTATTTCAGTTACAAAAAGAATTAAAATAAATTGGCTTAAAATGAATGTGTTAGCTATTTAGTGGCGAAATAAATGCAAAAGGTTTTTGATAATTGATAACTATCTCTATCTTTGCAGTCCAAACAAAAACAATTCCTAACTGCGGATGTGGCGTAATTGGTAGCCGCACCAGACTTAGGATCTGGCGCTTCACGGCGTGGGGGTTCGAGTCCCTTCATCCGCACAAAGAAGGTGATAGATTTAATTATCTGTCACCTTTTTTATTTTACACTGGGGTCGATTCCCTTTGAAAATTTACCCGTTAAACTTCCCATAATAAATAAATGCTTTTCTACTAATGTAAGCTATTAGCATTAAAGATTATCCTGGTGAGTAAAAAATGTCCGCAATTGTCCGCAGCTGTCCGCAATTGTCCGCTTTGTCCATGGGGTAGTCAAAGGGAAAATTATAATTTCATTAATCTTCATCCGGTTATGATTTGGTTGTGCCTGAATAGAGATCGGGGTGACACCACGTTGAGAACAGCCTTTAAGTATAGTAACTCTAAGTCATTTCAACTAGTTGTTTTTACTTGGACTTGCCATGCTCTTACCTTACTTTAGCACTGCTCTTACCCTAACGAGTACCCGGACAGTACCCGGACAGTACCCGGCCGATATAGACCCCTGATCAAGTCAGGTAATTTCAGCATAAAACAAAACGGTGCTTTTGGCTGGGTTTTGCAGACTGCAACTCCTACAGTAACATACCTCTTTTTTCAAATCTGTCAGGCCTTATTCTTATTTTTAACCCCTGATTCTGCCTGAAATATGCGGCTTAAAATAACATTCAGGACACAATTTGATAATTAACTAGGTCTTATTCAAGAAAATTAATACTTTTGGCACCTCTATTGAAGAGGGGGTATCAAAGAGACTATACCTACACAAATAATCCTCTGGTATTATTTCCGGCAGGGTTTCGTGAAAAAGACATTTAAACACATTGATTTAGAAAGATGAATATTACACAGGAAAAAATTGACAACCTAAATGCAGTTGTAAAGATTAAAATTTCGCCTGAAGATTATACTGAAAAGGTCGATAAAACTATCAAAGAACAAGCTAAAAAATCAAACCTTCCAGGTTTCCGTAAAGGAATGGTTCCTGCAGCTCATATCAAGAAAATGTATGGCAGAAGTATCCTTGTTGAAACTATAAACGCATTATTAAGCGAAAACCTTAATAAATTTTTAACAGATAATAAAGTTGAAATCCTTGGTCAGCCAGTTCCGGTTGTAGATAACGCTAAAGATTTTAAATGGGACGGTACTGACGCTTTCGAATTTGATTACGAAATTGGTTTAGCTCCTGCTGTTGAAGTTAACATCACAGCTAAAGATAAATTCATTCAGTACAATGTAAAAGCGGACGAAGAAACTTTAGCTTCACGTATCAAAAACATCCGTCGCAGCTATGGCAAAATGACAAACCCGGAAGTTTCGGCAGATGATGATGTACTTTATGCCGAATTAGCACAACTTTCTCCTGATGGTTCAGTTTTTGAAGGTGGCATTACCAATACAGGTTCTATCCGTTTAGATCAGGTTAAAGACAAAGCAGTTTTAAAATCTTTAATCGGTCTTAAAAAAGATGCAGTACTTGAATTAGATATTCAGAAAACATTTGGAGACAATGCCGCAGTTATTGCTAAATTGTTGAACATTGGTGAAGAAGAAGCTAAAGATTTACAATCTAAATTCAAGGTAACGGTTAAAAATATCAACCGTTTAGAAGAGTCGGATCTGAACCAGGAGTTCTTTGATAAAATATTTGGTGAAGGTGTCGTTACTGACGAAGCAGGTTTCACAGCAAAAATCACAGAAGAAATTGAAGGTATGTTTAAACAGGATGCGGATCGCAAACTGCAAAATGATATGTACACTCAGTTAACTGAAAACGTGAAGATGGATTTGCCTGATGAATTTTTACGTAAATGGTTAAAAGCTACTAACGAAAAATTATCTGATGCAGAACTGGCAGAAGGTTATAATGATTTCGCTAAAAATCTGAAATGGACTTTAATTGAAAACAAAATCATTAAAGACAACAGTATCGAAATTAAATACGAAGATGTATTCCAAACGGCTAAACAACGTTTAGATGCACAATTCAGAATGTACAGTCCAGCTCCAATGCCAGAAGATCAGTTGTCTCAATACACAGCTACCTTCTTACAGGAAAAAGACAATGCAAACCGTATTTTCGAAGAAGTAAAAGCAATCAAAGTGTTTGAATATATTCAATCGGTTGCAACTTTAGACCAAAAAGATATAGCTTATAATAAATTTCAAGAATTAGTTGAAACTGTATAACAGGTTCTCCAAATTTCTTTAATCTTATCATAAGGCGGCTTTATTAAAGCCGCCTTATTTATATATAAGCTATCCAAAGGCCATTTGAAATTTAAACTGGCTCTTAATTTTACAATTACCAAATAATTTGTCAACTTAGTTTGAATAATTGGATTTAATAAAGGGAAAATCCTTTATCAGCAATCCTGATTAATTATAAAATAGAAACCCGATAAAATATATACAGATGAATATAGATAAAGACGAATTTAGAAAATACGCAGTTAAACATCACCGTATAAACGGCTTAAATGTTGATCGTTATATTGGTCATACAAATAATTCACCAAAAAGCATGACTCCATACATCATTGAAGAACGTCAGTTGAACGTTGCTCAGATGGATGTGTTCTCCCGCTTAATGATGGACAGAATTATCTTTTTAGGTGATGCTATCCATGACGGTAATGCAAATATCATTCAGGCGCAGTTACTGTTTTTACAGTCAACTGATAACAATAGAGATATCCAGATTTATATCAACTCACCAGGTGGATCTGTTTACGCCGGTTTAGGTATATACGATACTATGCAGTACATCACTCCTGATGTAGCTACGATCTGTACAGGTATGGCAGCATCAATGGGTGCAGTTTTATTGGTTGCAGGTGCGAAGGGTAAACGTGCTGCATTAACACACTCACGTGTGATGATCCACCAGCCTTCAGGAGGTTCACAAGGCGTGGCTTCAGACATGGAAATCAATTTAAGAGAGATGCTTAAATTGAAAAAAGAATTATATGATATCATTTCTGACCATTCAGGACAGACTTACGAATGGGTTGAAAAAGCATCTGATCGTGATTACTGGATGAAAGCTGATGAAGCTAAGAGTTTCGGAATGATTGATGAAGTGTTAGGTTCGAATAAAAAATAGATAATGGCTAAACAAACTAAAGAATCCCGTTGCTCTTTTTGCGGTTCAAGTAAGCAGGATACTTTAATGCTTATTGAAGGGCTTGATGCATACATTTGTGATAAATGCGTGACACAGGCTCACCAGCTGGTGCTACAGGAATTTGGCAATAAACAAGCTAAATCACTGGATGCTGCCGGTCCCCTCTTAAAGCCAATGGAGATTAAAGCGCATATTGACCAATATGTTATTGGGCAGGATGACGCTAAGAAAGTACTTTCTGTAGCCGTATATAACCACTATAAAAGGTTAGGACAGAAGATAGATGCAGTGGATGAAGTGGAGATTGAGAAATCTAACATTATGCTGGTTGGTGAAACTGGTACAGGTAAAACCTTACTGGCAAAAACAATCGCTAAAATCCTTCACGTACCTTTCTGTATCTGTGATGCTACGGTATTAACAGAAGCAGGTTATGTAGGTGAAGATGTAGAAAGTATCCTTACCCGTTTGCTTCAGGCTGCGGATTATGATGTTGCTTCTGCAGAACGTGGAATTGTTTATATCGATGAGGTAGATAAGGTTGCGCGTAAAAGTGATAACCCATCTATTACCAGAGATGTATCAGGAGAAGGTGTACAACAGGCTTTATTAAAGATCCTGGAAGGTACAATCGTAAATGTTCCGCCTCAGGGAGGACGTAAACATCCTGATCAGAAAATGATTCCTGTAAACACAAACAACATCCTGTTTATCTGCGGTGGTGCATTTGATGGTATTGAACGTAAAATTGCCAACAGATTACGCACACAGGCAGTAGGTTATAAAGTGAAAAAGGATGAGACTGATCTTGACCTGAACAATCTGTACAAGTATATCACCCCTCAGGATTTAAAATCTTTTGGTCTGATTCCTGAGCTGATTGGCCGTGTTCCGGTATTAACTCACCTGAATCCTCTGGATAAACAGGCATTACGTAATATATTAACGGAACCTAAAAATTCTTTATTCCGTCAATATGTCAAATTGTTTGAATTTGAAGGGGTAAACCTGGTATTCGAAGATGAAGTTTTAGACTTTATTGTAGATAAGGCAATGGAGTATAAGCTGGGCGCGAGGGGATTAAGATCTATTTGCGAAGCAATTATGCTGGATGCGATGTTTGACATCCCGTCCGATCCAAATATTAAGGAGCTGGTTATCTCGCTCGAATATGCGGTGGAAAAATTTGAAAAGGCAGATTTTAAGAAGTTAAAAGCCGCCTAAAGAATTTAAAATCCCCGTTTTAACGGGGATTTTTTTTTAACTTGTTATTTGACCAGCATCAGGAGGTTTGTCCTGAAAATAATGTCCGCTCTGGCTGCTATGGTGCAGCCAATAATTATTATAGATATGAACGAAGAAAAAGAAGTAAAAAAAGACGAGGCTATTGTAGAAAAATCAAAAAAGAACAAAGAAGTAAACTCACCAGTAAAAGCTGGATTGAAATCTAAAGGAGATATAGTTAAAAATTGGTTACCAAGATATACGGGACGTCCGCTCGAAGAATTTGGTGAATATATTTTACTGACAAATTTCAGTAAATATGTACAGATGTTCTCAGAATGGAACGATAATGCACCGATTATGGGTTTGGATAAGCCTATGCAAAGTGTTACTGCAAACGGAATTACGATTATCAATTTCGGTATGGGAAGCCCGATGGCGGCAACCATGATGGATTTGTTAACTGCAATTATGCCTAAAGCAGTATTATTCTTAGGGAAATGCGGTGGATTGAAAAAGAAAAACCAATTAGGTGATTTAATTCTTCCTATTGCTGCAATCAGGGGAGAAGGTACTTCAAATGACTATCTTCCGGCCGAAGTTCCTGCATTGCCATCATTTGCTTTACAGAAAGCAATCTCTACCACTATCCGTGACCATTCACGCGATTACTGGACAGGTACCTGTTATACAACTAACCGCAGGGTTTGGGAACATGATAAGTATTTTAAGAAATATCTTAAAACCTTAAGGGCAATGGCTGTAGATATGGAAACTGCAACAATTTTCACTACAGGTTTTGCTAACAAAATACCTACCGGTGCTTTATTATTAGTTTCTGATCAGCCAATGATCCCCGAAGGTGTTAAAACTTCAGAAAGCGATAGCAGCGTAACTACTAATTATGTAGACTCACATCTTAAAATTGGTATTGATTCATTGAAACAACTGATCAATAACGGATTAACTGTTAAACACCTGAAATTCTAATCGGATTCCGCAAAGATTCTAAACTGAATCTGTGTTTTTAGGATAATCAAATAACCATAGACTTCCTGTATGGTGACTAACCAGAGACCAGTCATCAAATGGGAAATCTATGTACACTACACTTGCTGTTGGCATATTATAGATATGTGCATCAGCAAGATAATTGACAAAATCTGTCAATCCGGGATTGTGCCCGAAAAGTGCCACTCTGTTATATTTCTGATCTAATTGAGTAACAACTTCCAGTAAGGCTGTCGTATTTGCTTCATAAATTGAAGGTTCTTTAAGGATATGCTCCTTTGGAATATTCCAGGTTTCAGAAAAATGTTTCGCTGTCGTAATAGCTCTTTTAGCAGGACTGCTGACCAATAAATCAGGAATAAGATTCCTTTTACTCATACGCTCAGCCATCTCAGGGGCATTTTTGTTACCTCTGTGATTTAAAGGTCTTTCGAAATCAGACATTCCGCTGGCTGCCCAGTCAGATTTACCATGTCTTACTAATACCAGTTGTTTAGCCATATTTTCTGTTATTGGTTTGAGAAATTAACAATTATTCCGGCAGGAAGTTTTTCCATGCAGTCGAAATGTCCAAGCGGACACTTTTCCAGCCCGAATTTTGAGCAGGGCCTGCAGGATAAATCTATACCCGCAATCAAAGAATCTTTGATCTTATAAGGGTAAACACCTAATAATTCGGGAGTCGTTCCGCCCCAGATAGAAGCTATTGGTTTATCAAAAGCTTCAGCAATATGGGTCAGGCCGGTATCAAAACCAATTACTTTATGCGCCTGGGAAACTAAAAATACAGACTGATCTAAATTAGTTATACCGCAGGTCGAATATACTTTATCTCCTAAAGCCAGTTTAATCTCTTCTGCGTTAGCTTTGACATCATTAC
Source organism: Pedobacter cryoconitis (assembly GCF_014200605.1). GTDB lineage: Bacteria > Bacteroidota > Bacteroidia > Sphingobacteriales > Sphingobacteriaceae > Pedobacter > Pedobacter cryoconitis_B. The sequence goes on from NZ_JACHCE010000005.1 coordinate 168,307, forward strand.
CTCCCAATAGTACAACTGGTAAATTTACTCCTTTACAGATCTCTATGATCTGATGGTTTGGCAATCTTTTGGTAAAGTGTGTTGCCCCGATTACAAAAGCTATAAACTTATTCTGGTGAGAAGGTGGAAGCAGGTCTGCAAGCTGATATTCTTTAGCCACATAATAATCAATCGGTTTATTATCATTCTGAACACCAAGAAATTTCACTGTTTCCAGATACCGGTCTACCAGATGCTCTTTAGAAAAAAGCCTGGTCCACCTGAATTTAAGGGCCAGCCACTTGCTGATTGTATCTTTTTTATAAGTAGAAGATGGGATCAGGGTAGCTAGTTTGATAAGTGTTGTCCGCAGGTTATTGTGCAGGTCAATAATCAGATCAAATTTTTCTGCCTTAATATCCTTAATCGTTTCCGATAGGGTTGGTTTGAGAAAATGTAATTTAGTTAAATAGGGGTTTTGCTGGTAAATATATTTAAACTGTTCTTTTGTGAGGAAATGAACCTCACAACCGGGTATTTGTAATTTTAAACAACGGATAACCGGAGTGGTATAAATAATATCACCCATTGAACTGAATCTGATTACCAGTATTTTTTTAGGTATTTTCAATAGCCTGATGGTTTTGAATTCTATTAAGAATTTTTTATTTTATCAATAATAGCAGTAGAAGAATATCCTGGTAAAAAGGTAAGTACTTGTACAGTACCACCGTTTTCAATAGTTTCTTTTGCACCTGCAATGTTTTCAATCTGATAATCACCACCCTTAACCAGTACATCTGGCAGTACTTTTTTAATGAGTTCTAAAGGGGTGTCCTCATTGAAAAATACAACAGCATCAATAAAGGACATCGCACCTAATACCAATGATCGTGTAGTTTCATTATTAACTGGTCTTGAAGGGCCTTTTATCCTGCTTACAGAATCATCGGAGTTAAGACCAATAATCAGAATATCTCCCAGGCTGGCAGCTTCGGTCAGATAGGTGATATGTCCGGCATGTAATAAATCAAAGCAGCCGTTGGTAAATACAATTTTCTTGCCTTCGCTTTTCCAATAATCGACAAGCGGAGTTAACTCAGGTAAAGAAACAATTTTGGGGCTTAATGAATGATTCATGTTTCTGTAATTAAAATAAATTATCTACCGATTTACAAAAGATATGGCCTATCAGGATATGCATTTCCTGGATACGGGCAGTTACATCATCTGGTACAATAATATTCAGGTCACATAAATTATTCATCTGACCACCATCTCTGCCAGATAGTCCAAGGGTTTTACAGCCCAGTTCTTTCGCTGTTTCAAGTGCGCGGATAATATTTGGACTGTTACCGCTAGTTGATATGGCTATAAAAAGATCTTTAGGCGTAGCAAAAGCTTCCAGTTGTCTGGCAAATACTCTCTCAAAACCATAATCATTACTGATGGCTGTTAAAGCAGAAGTGTCTACAGTTAAAGCGATTGCAGGTAAAGCTTTACGGTCCTTTACATATCTGCCGGTCAGTTCTGCGGCGATATGCTGTGCATCGGCAGCACTGCCACCATTGCCGGCAACCAGTACTTTGCCTCCGGCAAGAACCGTGTCGGTAACCAGTTTACATCCGTTTTCTATAGCAGGGACCAGTTGGGCAATGACCTGGTCTATGGTGTTTTTATGGTGGTTAAGCTCTTCTGATACCATTATTTATTTGTTTTTATTGCGGTAATGATTTCATCAACCGTTGTTGTCGCACTACCAATATGTTTAATCACAATAGAGGCTGCATAATTAGCGATACCGCAAGCTTCTTCTATAGTAAGCCCTAAAGTTAAACAATAGGCTAAAGTTGCAATTACAGTATCACCGGCACCGGTAACGTCATAAACTTCAGTTGCCATCACTGGTAGTATCTGATGATCGTTGGGTGTGATAATTGCTATTCCCCCTTCCGAAAGGGTAACGATCAGATAGGCGGCATGAGTGGTCTCAAATATCACTCCTGCAGCCTTTACAAGCTCTTCGGGTGTATCTATCTTCTCAGTTTTTGCTGCTTCTGCAAGTTCTTTACGGTTAGGTTTGATGATAAACGAACCCTTGTATTTAGTGTAATCCAGGCCTTTAGGGTCAACGATTATTCTTTTTTGCAATTGATTACAGTAGTCAATGATATCAAGACACAGCTTTTTAGTGAGCAGTCCTTTATTATAATCCGAAAGAATAATAATATCACTTGCTTCAATATGACTGTAAAGTGCGTTCAGGAAATCTTTTTCCAGTTCGGATGAAATGTCATGGGTCTGCTCGTGATCAATACGTACAATTTGATGATTGGATGCAATTACCCTTGTTTTTACGGTAGTTGGACGTGACTCATCGGTTAAAATAAGCTGTGTTTCAATGCTTTTTGTTTGCAGGATAGTTTTGATTTCTTCTCCAAAACTGTCATTGCCAATAATTCCGGCTAATGATACCTGAGCTCCCAGATCAATTAAATTACTGGCAACGTTCGCTGCACCCCCGATTATTTTATTTTCTTTTTTGACATTTACAATGGGAACAGGGGCTTCTGGTGAAAGTCTGGACGCATTGCCAAGGATATAATGATCAAGCATCAGGTCACCTATAACAAGGATTTTAGGCTTTTGACGCTGATGTTGTGCATTATATAATTTTTCTGCAAGCATGCTAATATTTTAGGTTTCAAAGATAGGTATAAAGGAATACTTATAAACCAGTTTTTACTGAGTTAAAAAAATGCTCAATCTCAGCTAAAGTGAATGCATTAAGACATTGTTTGGCTTGTAAACCACCTTTTCTGCCTATATAAACTCCATAATGCATATCTCTAAAGCCTTCCATACGGTGAGCATCAGGGTTTACTGAAAGTAATACCCCTTTTTCCAGTGCATAACGGTGCCATCTCCAATCCAGATCTAAACGTAATGGATTAGCGTTTATTTCAATCACTACATTGTTTGCTGCACAGGCATCAATTACTTTGGCATAATCTATCGGATAACCTTTACGGCTAAGTAAAAGACGGCCGGTAGGGTGGCCTAAAATTGTTGTATAAGGATTTTCTACAGCTTTAATTAATCTTGCTGTAGCTTTTTCTTCATCCATTCTCAGGTTGCTGTGAACTGAGGCAACGACAAAATCAAAAGTCTTTAATACATCGTCGCTATAATCCAGTGATCCGTCATTCAGGATGTCGCTTTCAATTCCTTTAAATATTTTAAATGGTGCCAGTTTTTCATTCAAAGCATCAATTTCTTTGTGCTGTGCGAAAATGCGCTGCTCGTTTAAACCATTCGCATAAAATGCTGATTTAGAGTGGTCACACATGCCAAGATACTCCAGGTTAAGGGCGTCTTTACAATGCACAGCCATTTGTTCTAAGGTATGGACACCGTCACTCCAGGTAGAGTGATTGTGAAGACTGCCTTTAAGGTCGTTATAGGTGATCAGGGTTGGCAGCTGATTAGCTTTTGCCAGTTCTATTTCATCCAGTCCTTCTCTAAGTTCGGGTGTTACAAATTCCAGTCCTGCTTTTGCATAAATCTCCTGCTCACTGGTAAAAGGTCCGTTTCCGGATAGTTTTAATACCTCCTGTACATGAGCCTCATTTCCTGTTAACTTAAAAAGGTTCAGATAGAAGTCTGCTTTTGGATAAATATGTAATTGTATTTTTAAACCGAATGTGCTTAAGGCAGTAAACAAGTGATCTGTCTGCGGCTCAAATGTAAGGTCTTTAATGGAAGAAAGTCTGGCGATTACAGCAGCAGGCTCTGCTGCTCCGATTACAAAATCAAGTTCTTCAATGATTTCCAGGTAACGGCGATATTCTCCTGCTATATTGAACAAAGAGCCTGGTTCAATGGTGTTTAGCCACAATTCAAGTTCAGTTGTCAGGCTGCCGGCCAGAGTTTCTGCCTGCGCGTAAAGGAATTTACCTTGTGCAGCCATTTTAAACTCTATCACCTTTTTGATTTCTTCCTGTGTTTTTAAACCGAAACCTTTGGCTTCTATCAGGCGGTTTTCATTGCAGGCATAATAAAGTTCCCCTACATTTTCAATACCCAGGTCTTTCCAGATCACGACAATCTTTTTTGGACCAATACCTTTGATGCCCAGCATTTCAACAATTCCTTCTGGTGTTTCTGCCAGTATGTTTTGCAGTTCGGTCATAGTCCCGGTCTGGAGTAATTCCCAAACTTTTGCAGCAGTACTTTTTCCAAGACCATCGATCTGCTCGATTTCGGCCATGGTTTTAGTATTGATCGCATAAGGCAGCTTATCTACTTTGAAAGCAGCATTTGCTATTGACTTTATTTTGAAAGGGTTCTCATTGTGGAGCTCCATCAATTGAGATAGGAGCCGCAGCGTACGGGCTATGGTTTTGTTTTCCATCGGTTGCAAAAATAAATAAAAAGAAGCGTTTTTCCCGAACAATGTATTTATGGTACTGTTATTATACAATGACAGATAAATTTGATAAGCTTAAGATGAAAAAGATAAACTATTTGTGGCTGCTGTTTATCGGTATAGCTACTGCCTGTAATTCTTCTGCTAAGCAGGAAAAAGAAGTTGTTCCGGCAACAAAAGAATCAGCTCCGGCGGGGACAAGTATCAATACGAAAGAAAAAGCGGATAGCGCCCATTTACTTATTGCTGGTAAACGGGCTGGAAATATCTATCTGGGCCAGGATATGGAAAATGTGTTTAAATTATTGGGTAGACCTGAAGATGGGGACGCAGCTATGGGCAGTGCCATAGGAATCTGGGATAAGAAAACACCATTGATTATCTTTTCTTCTTATCGGGATAGCAATATGGTAGTTAAAGCTGTTAAACAGATTTCTGTTTCTGCTGCAAGTTATACGACCGCAGAAGGGATTCATACCGGAGTCAGCCTGAGGAAATTAAAAACTATTTATCCAGCGCTTAAAAAGGCCGCATTCTATACAAATGCAAAAACAAGAGGACAGCTTACTGTATATGATGATGAGTCAAAGGGTATTGCTTTTGACATACAAAAAGATACTTGTACGGCAATTACAATCCATCCGATAAACAAATCTGTTAACGGGGTATATCTGACTATGTATCCGGATTGGAAAAAATCCTGAACCGCAAAGCTGATTTAACCCTTTATTGCTGAGCCGATTAATTGTTTTTCATTTCTATTAAATAGTATAATTATAAATGTGAAAGGTGTATTGCTTAATTTGTAATTTATTATTTACCGTAATTTTTATAAAAATGATGAAAAACTTAAGAAAAGCCAGGTTGTATGTGTTACCCATATTATTCGTGATGGGTATTTTTTCCTGTTCAAAGGATAAAGGAGGTGCAGGTACACCAGATGTGATTAAAAAAGACGGTGCCTCTGATACTTTAACAACCTTGTTCAGGAATGCTTACCGGGTGTATGAAATGCAGCGTAATACTAAAGGAATTTACAGGGATTCAAAATTGTTTAGCGGGACTGATTACCATCCTTCTTCTGTTGCAAACATAGGAATCGGATTAATCTCACTTTGTGTTGCTGACCGGATGAAATGGATCACTGATGGAAGCGGACAGGCAATTACTACTTTAAGAACATTATTAAGACATGATCCTGGTTTTAAACTGGATGTCAATACAGCAGGCTTCCCCAGGCATTTTGTGAATATGGAAACCGGCTCACAGGAGTGGGGTTCTGAATATAGTACCGTTGATGCTGCGATAATGGTCTCTGGTGCTTTGTTTTGTAAGAATTATTTTAGCGGAAATACTACAATTGCTGGTCTTGCAGATTCTTTATATCAATCCATTGACTGGTCTAAGGCAATTGCCGATCCTGCAACTGGTAAATTATATCTGACGCTTGACGGGCAGGGGAAAGGAATAGGGACTACCTCAGTTTACAATGAATATATGCTGCTTGCACACCTTGCTTACAAGTCTGAAAATGGAAAAGGAGGGCCTGCAACTAATCTATGGACTAATTTCTATGCGAATACAGCTAATTTACCTAAATCAAATTATGCGGGTAATGAGGTCCTGACAGACTATCCGGGTTCATTCCTTTCTGATTTTATACCACAGTTTTGCTATTATTTATGTAAGCCTTATTCAGCAAACCCTGCGTACATGGGCTATATGAAGAGTTCGATGCTGGCTGATAAGAAATGGTGGGGTACTATAAGTGGTACAGCAGTTTATGAATGGGGGCTTGGCGCCGGGAGTGACCCTTCCGGGTATCATGCAAATCGTATTCAGGATAATGATGGAAAGGTTGTTTCTCCGCATATCATTGGCGGGTTTATTCCTGTAGAAGCGACTGTAAAGAATGACCTGATTAATATGTATAAGGCTAATAAGGGAATTTATACACTCCCGGGAACTGCCTATCAGATCTTATGGAGGTATAGTGTTAAGGACCCTGCATGGAGGGCAAATGAAGTTCAGGGAATTGATTATTCAACAATGCTTTTTGGACTGGCATCATTACCGGAATATTGCGGTACAACATTCTTTAGCACGAATAATGACTATAAATTTCCTGTTTACTCTTTTGTCAGTATCAAATAGCCTGAATAGGTTATCGACGATTTCCCTGAATAAAGAAAGGCCTCTTAGCATGATCAATTGCTAAGAGGCCTTATTTTTTGCTGATTTTATGTGACTACTGAGTCTTTATTTCAAATGGCATTCTTGCCTGAACACCGCTATTAATAACCACTTTTTTCAATTGCTGATACAACATAAAGTTATCACCAAACTCTTGTTTAGCATAATACATCTTTACATTATCACCTGCATCAGAAAGGAAAGATTTTAAAGGGTCCATTTTCTCAGGGTATTCTACAATTCTGTAATCGTTTAATTTTGCTTTTTTACCAGCAGCAACGATTGCATCGTTGAAGCTTCCTAATTTATCAGCCAAACCGTTTTTAACAGCATCTGTACCTACCCAAACGTGTCCGCCTCCTATGGAGTCAATATAAGCTTTTGATTTCTTACGTCCTTCGGCTACGCGTGTAATGAAAGTATCATAGACGTGATTGACATCTGTTTGAATAATTAATCTTTCTCCAGAGGTTAAAGGACGGTTCGTACTCATAATATCAGCATACTGACCAGTTTTTACACCGTCGAAAGTAATTCCTATTTTATTGGTCAGCAGGTTCTGTAAATTCGGTATAATCCCAAATACACCGATTGAACCTGTAATGGTATTAGGCTGTACAAAAATGGAATCTGCTGCACAGGCAATATAATAACCGCCAGAGGCTGCAACATCGCCAAAAGAGGCAATGACTGGTTTTACTTTTTTACTTAAAATAATCTCTCTCCAGATCACATCCGAAGCCAGGGCACTTCCACCACCTGAATTTACACGAAGCACAATGGCTTTGATTTTATCATCCTGTCTTGCTTTTCTGATTGCGCGGGAAATTCTTTCTGAACCAATCGATTCATCACTGCCTTCTCCGCCGGTAATATCACCGTTAGCGTAAATGATAGCTATTTTATTTTTGCTGTCACTATTATCCTGTTTTTGATTCAATGCATAATCATTGATCGTTACTGTAGCAATAGTTTCTTTTTTACCAGTTCCGCTCAATGCTTTCAATTCATCAATGACTTCGTCTTTATATTTGAGCCCGTCTACCATTTTATAGCTCAGGGCATCTTTAGGAGACTGAATCTTATAAGTATCAGCCATTTTATAAAGGCTGTCTTTCGGGATGTTTCTGGATACAGAAATCCCTTCAAGAAAAACATTGTATAAACCGCCAAGATAAGCTGTAACCTGCTGACGGTTATAATCACTCATTTTATCGTTAGTGAACGGTTCTACAGCACTTTTATAATTGCCGACACGGATAATCTGCGCTTCTACACCCAGTTTTTCCATCGCACCTTTGAAAAAGGTAAGCTGAGAGCTAAAGCCTTTGAATTCTAAAGCACCTTGCGGGTTCAGATAAACCTTATCAGCAACAGAGGCCAGATAATAAGCATCCTGGGTATAAACTTCGCTATAGGCGATGATTTTCTTCTTACTCGTTTTGAAATCGATCAGCGCATCCCTGATCTCTTTTAATGTGGCTTTTCCTGCTCTTGGCGAACTTACGTTCAGGTAAATACATTTGATATTATCATCTGTTTTTGCCTTTTTTAAAGCTCTCATTAGATCATTGAAACCAAGACTTTTTCCTGTGTTTGAACCAATCAGTGGCAGATTGTCCAAAGTTTTGTTCGGGGTACGCTCTTTAATGGTCTGGTCCAGGTTAAGATAAAGTACGGAGTTACTGACAACATCCACGGTCTTATCGCTGTCTATTGAGGATACTATTGCAACTACAGAAACTATAAAAAGTATAGCAATAAGTACTGTAGAAATAATAATCCCTACGACGGTAGCAAAAACATATTTAAAAAATTCTCTCATGTGGATGTTTAATATTTAATTTGTAAATATATTAAGAAACTGTTTTAGATTTATCATCTAAATTTGAACGGGCTCTTAATAGATTAGCTTTTATATGGGATTAGAGTTCAAAATGGTTTATTTGTTACTTGGAAGTAATTTAGGAGAAAGAAAAGAGCTGGTTAATGAGGCTGTTTCAAAAATTGATGCTTGTGTTGGGAAAGTTGTAACCAGATCAGCAATGTACGAAACTGCTGCCTGGGGAAAGGAAGATCAGCCTCCATTTTTGAATTTAGCGGTTGGCGTTGAAACAAAAATGACTGCTAATGAGTTATTAGTTTCAGTATTGGCAATAGAGCAGGAGCTGGGGAGAGTAAGACTGGAAAAGTGGGGAGCCAGATTAATAGATATTGACGTGATCCTTTATGGGCAGGAAATAATTGATGAAGGTGAAAGGCTTCAGGTTCCGCATCCAAGAATGCAGGACAGAAAGTTTGTCCTGGAACCTTTAGCTGAAATTGCCGGTGAAGTAGTGCATCCTGTCTTTAAACAGAATATCTCCACGTTATTATCTTTACTAAAAGATAATTTAACTGTATCAAAAATATTATAAATTTACTAGTTTTGTTTCAAATGATTGACGAAGAAAAAAATAACATCCCCCTTGACTTGTCTTACCTTCGGGACATGTCTGGTGACAGTGCTGAGTTTATGATTGAAATGATTGATATGTTCAAGATACAGACACCTTTGTATGTGGCAGATCTGGAACAGTCTTATCAGGCTCAGGATTGGGAAAAGATGGCAGGTTATGCGCATAAAATAAAGCCTACACTATCATATGTAGGCAGGGAAGATGCCCGTGGACATCTCCAGTTAATTGAAAACAACGCACGTGATAAGAAAGATCTTTCGGCAATGCCACAGGCACTGAAAGAACTGAATGATTTCGTTCAGATCCTGTACAGACAGCTGGATGAAGCTAAAGCGGAGCTGGCTAAAAGACTTTAAGCTGGTTATATAATAAAGAAGCTGTAAATAGTCCTTATAACTATTTACAGCTTCTTTGTTTATACTATTTATATCAATAACAGGATTATAATTTCGGAATCTTTCTGAAATGTAACACGGACAAACTGATATAAAGTACCAGTACGAAAGGAATTGCTGCGAATTTCAGAAAAGCGATCAGTATAGCTGATAGGATCAGGAATAGGAACTTTACTTTGTTCTGCTTCCATTCCAGTGACCCAAATTTCAAAGAGAAAATCCTGATTTCACTGGTTAATAAAAAGCTCATGATTACAGTAATTGCCACCAAAAGGATAGAGGAATTAATTAATCCCGGATAATCTTTCTGAATAAAAGGCAGGGATACTATAAACAAGGTATTCATTGGCGTATTCAGGCCGATAAAATCTTCTGTTTGCCTGGTATCTATATTAAATTTAGCCAGTCGCAATGCTGAAAATATAGTTATCAAAAAGCCAAGATAAGGCAGATATGGAGAAGAGAAATCACTCTGTGTAAGCAACTGAAACATCACTACGCCAGGTAAAAATCCGAAACTTACCATATCCGCTAAAGAATCGAGCTCTTTACCAATAGGAGATTTAACATGCAGGAGCCTGGCCATAAAACCATCAAAAAAATCACATATGCCGGATATTAACACGGCATATGCTGCAATATTTAAATCACCTTTAAATGCAAAAACTACACCTATACACCCCGAAAAGAGATTGGCGCAAGTTAATGCATTGGGAATGTGCCTCTTCATATCTGACTAGCTGTTCATAGAAATTAAGAACTCTTCGTTAGTTTTTGTGTTCTTTATTTGTGCCTGAACAAACTCCATAGCTTCCTGTGCATTCATATCTGCAAGGTGGTTACGTAAGATCCAAACTCTTTGTAAGGTATCTCTGTCATGTAATAAGTCGTCTCTGCGTGTACTTGATGCGGTGATATCAATAGCAGGGAAAATACGTTTATTAGACAATTTACGGTCTAACTGTAATTCCATATTACCTGTTCCTTTGAATTCTTCGAAAATTACCTCGTCCATTTTAGATCCTGTATCTGTTAAAGCAGTTGCCAGAATAGTTAACGAGCCTCCTCTTTCAATATTACGTGCAGCACCGAAGAAACGTTTTGGTTTATGTAAAGCATTTGCGTCAACACCACCAGAGAGAATCTTACCGGATGCAGGAGCTGTAGTATTGTAAGCACGTGCAAGACGGGTAATCGAATCCAGCAGGATCACTACATCATGTCCGCATTCTACTAAGCGTTTTGCTTTTTCCAATACGATATTGGCAATTTTAACGTGACGTTCAGCAGGCTCATCAAATGTAGATGCAATAACTTCTGCACGTACGCTTCTTGCCATATCTGTTACCTCCTCAGGACGTTCATCGATCAATAAAATGATCAGGTAAACTTCCGGGTGGTTTTTAGCGATCGCATTGGCAACTTCTTTCAGCAGGTTTGTTTTACCAGTTTTAGGTTGTGCAACGATCAAACCACGCTGGCCTTTACCTATTGGGGTAAATAAATCAATGATACGGGTAGAATAGTTATTTGTTTCTGTGAAAAGATTTAATCTTTCTGTAGGGAAAAGCGGGGTAAGGTAGTCAAAAGGGACTCTGTCTCTTACATCTGCTGGTAAACGGCCATTGATAGTTTCAACCCTTACCAGCGGGAAATATTTCTCTCCTTCTTTTGGAGGACGGATACTTCCTTTTACAGTATCTCCGGTTTTTAAGCCGAAAAGTTTGATCTGTGATTGTGAAACATAAATATCATCGGGCGAAGAAAGGTAGTTGTAATCTGCCGATCTCAGGAAACCATATCCGTCCGGCATAATTTCCAATACACCTTCGTTAGTAATGGTATTGTCGAAATCCAGGTTTGAATAACTGTTCTCGTTTTGTTTCTGGTTGTTATTATTGTTGCCGTTATTGTTGTTTTTTTGTCTGTTGTCCTCTCTTACAGGTTTTGGCTTTTTAATTTCGTTGTGTCCTGTATTAGGCTGCTGAACAATTGGTCTTTCTTCAGTTTTAGGTGCCGGGGCAACGCTTTCTGACTGAACATTTGCATCTGCCGGCACTGTAGCTGCAACGGGTGACTGTGTTTGCTGCTCTTGTTCTGGTGCGTCAAATAAAGATGCTCTGTTAAAGTTAGTATTGTTATTTCCTGCTGGTGCGGGAGCCTGATCAGCTTCGTCCTTAGGAATGCGTGTCCTTTTTCTAAGTGGTTTTTCTGCAGTAGTGACTTTTGGGGCTTTTGACTTTGCCGCTGCTTTAACCGGAGCTGACCGGGCAGCATCATCATTGATTGCTGTTGCCGGAACATCAGCAGCAGGTGCTGCTTCAGGTTGCTGCTCACTAATTTGATGAATAACTTCAACCAATTCAGCTTTACGCAAATCATCAGCATTCAAGATCCCCTGAGATTTTGCTAACTCCCGCAATTCTGCAGTAAGTTTTTCATTTAATTCTGTTTTGTTAAACATTATGTGGGTGTAGAGAAATTTTTTATAAACGAATTTATCAATAGATCAAAGCAAAAAAAATGCAATTACGAATTTGAAAATAGAACAAATTATTGTGAGATTTTCTGGAATGATCAGATAAACTTTTGAGAATTATGCTGCAATTGTATGTAATTGTATTCTAATCTCCAAGGAAAATTTCAAATTGTTATAAATATTTTACTTAATATGTTTAAAACTCATGCTGAAATAGCTGTAGAAAATTTGGCATATTTGCGCATAATCTAAGCCCAAATGAATAAGAAGCAACTATTTGAACAAATTCAATCTAAAAAATCATTTTTATGTGTGGGACTCGATCCGGTATTGGAAAATCTTCCAAAACACCTGTTGAGTTTTGAAGATCCGATATTTGAGTTCAATAAACAAATTATTGATGCCACTAAAGATCTCTGTGTTGCTTATAAACCAAACACAGCATTCTATGAATCAAGAGGTTTGAAAGGTTGGGAGAGTTTACTGAAAACATGGGCACATATCCCCGAAGATATTTTTACCATAGCTGACGCGAAAAGAGGGGATATTGGAAATACTTCTGCCATGTATGCAGATGCCTTTTTTAATGAAGAAAAATCCGGGATGAGTTTCGATGCGATTACAGTTGCACCTTATATGGGAAAAGATTCTGTAGGGCCATTCTTAAAATATGAAGATAAATGGGTGATTTTACTGGCATTGACTTCCAATGAAAGCCACAGTGACTTCCAGTTATTTGAAAATAAAGAGGGCAAACTTTATGAAGAAGTTATCCGTGTATCTTCTAAATGGGGCAATAGTGATCAGCTGATGTATGTTGTTGGTGCAACAAGAGGTGCTGAATTTGCGAATATCCGCAGACTGGCCCCTGATAACTTTTTGCTGGTTCCTGGCGTTGGCGCACAGGGTGGAAGTTTGGCCGATGTCTGTGAATTTGGCTTAAATGACACTTGCGGGTTGCTGGTTAATTCATCAAGAGGGATTATCTATGCAGGTAAAGGTGAAGATTTTGCTGAAAAGGCAAGGGAAGAAGCGCTGAAATTGCAGCAGGAAATGCAGGTGATCCTGGAAAAATCCGGATTATTGGACGCTGTTTAATTTTATTGAACAATGTCTTCAGATAAAAGACGTTTTGTTCTGAAAAAAAATGTTTAAATTGCTATTGGCATTAAGGTAAACAAACATTCCCTTTTGGGGTATGATTATTGCGTTTAGTGCATTATTAAATAAAAAGCATGTTTCAGAGCATCGTTACCTACTTCGAGAAGCAAAGTTTTGGCGTCTGTACCTATATCGCAGACCGTTTTGACATGTCGATCAGTAAAATCAGGTTATTCTTTATCTATTCTTCTTTTCTGGCAGTGGGTTTTCCCATTGTATTTTATATTATGGCCGTACTTATTTTAGATGTCCGCCATTATATCAAACGGATCAGACAGCGGATTTGGGATTTATAAATTTATTGTTCTGTTACCAATCAGAATAACAGGGCTCATACAACTATATATTTTATATTTGTTGTTTATTAATACAGTTACGAAAAATGTCGTTAAGGGGAAACCAATTTAAGTCTAATTCATTCAAAAACGAATACGGGGAGAAGCCAGGTTCAAGAGCATCGTCCAAAGAGCCAAAAGCAAGATTTGAACGGATGCCCTCACTCAATTTTCAGGATGAAAGGGTTTTGAAAATTGCCGGCTTGTTTTTCCTGATTCTATCTATCTATTTCCTTGTAGCCTTCACTTCTTATCTGTTTACCTGGCAGGAAGATTACAGTTATGTCATTGATGCAAATGGTGGCTGGAGTAATCTTTTCAAAACTATGGAAGAACTGCAGCAGCACAATATTCCGGTTACTGTACAAAACTGGCTGGGTAAATTCGGCGCATTGTTATCGCATCAGTTTATCTATGAATGGTTTGGGGTAGCTTCCTTTTTATTCGTCTTCGTTTTCTTTGTCATCGGTTACCGCCTGTTGTTTAAGGTGAAGATATTCGCGCTGGAGAAAACTTTTGGCTATAGCTTGTTTTTCCTTCTTTTTACGTCTTTGACCTTCGGGTTTTTACATTCTTTTATCCTGGATTCTCCGCATTATCTGGAAGGTGAAATAGGTTACTGGACTAATAAATTATTGGTTGCACAGATTGGTGTTGCCGGAGTAGGGGGGCTGATTGCCTTTTTAGGGCTGACTATTTTAATCATTGCTTATAATATTGACTTCAAATTTCCTGAAAGGGTACGTCCTGTACAGGAAGAGGAAGAAACTATTGCAGAAACAGGTAATTCTTTTTCAGATCTTCATGTATCTCCCGAGAGAACGGCTCCTATAGAACGCCCTGCGCCTGTTGTACCTGTCCGGGAAAATATAGAACGTCCTGATCAGGTTGAATTTACTTTGAATGACAGACTGGCTTCTGAACGTAAAAAAGAGCAGCAGAATATCACACTTACACCAAGCCGTTTTGAAGAGACGGAAGCAGAACCAGAAATTGTGTTGCCTAAATCACCAATTGTAAATGTGATGAATGCACCGATCATTCTTTCTCCGGCCGTAGAACCGATTAAAGAATTGATTTTTGAAGAGCCTAAAGCCGAACCTCAACTGACCATTGAAAAAACTGAAGAGGAAAAGAAATCTGATGATCTGGTAGAGCAGTTTGGTAATTATGACCCTACACTTGATCTGTCAAGTTATGTTTATCCTCATTTAGAGTTATTGGAAAACTATGGATCGAATAAGATCTCTGTCAATGCAGATGAGCTAGAGGCGAACAAAAATAAGATTGTCGAGACGCTGAACCATTACAATATTGAGATCGATAAAATTAAAGCGACTATTGGTCCAACGGTAACATTGTATGAGATTATACCTGCTCCGGGTGTCAGGATTTCGAAAATCAAAAACCTGGAAGATGATATCGCCCTGAGTTTAGCGGCATTAGGTATCCGTATTATTGCGCCAATGCCAGGTAAGGGGACAATCGGTATTGAAGTTCCGAATATGCACCCTGAGATGGTTTCTATGAGAAGTATTCTGAATACGGAGAAGTTCCAGAAAACAGATATGGATCTGCCAATTGCATTGGGTAAGACTATTTCAAACGAAGTTTATATTGCCGATCTGTCTAAAATGCCCCATTTACTGGTTGCAGGGGCAACCGGACAAGGTAAATCTGTTGGTATTAATGCAATCCTGGTTTCTCTGCTTTATAAAAAGCATCCTTCACAGCTTAAGTTTGTACTGGTAGATCCAAAGAAAGTAGAGCTGACCTTATTTAATAAGATTGAAAGACATTTCCTGGCAAAACTTCCAGGAGAGGCTGATGCTATCATTACAGATACGAAAAAAGTAATCCATACTTTGAATTCTCTTTGTATTGAGATGGATCAGCGTTATGATCTGTTAAAAGATGCACAGGTCAGAAACCTGAAGGAGTACAATGATAAATTTATCAAAAGGAAATTAAATCCTAATAACTCGCACCGTTTCTTACCTTATATCGTACTGATTGTGGATGAGTTTGCAGATTTAATGATGACCGCTGGTAAAGAGGTAGAAACACCTATTGCCCGTCTGGCTCAGTTAGCACGTGCGGTTGGGATTCACCTTGTACTGGCTACACAGCGTCCTTCTGTAAATATTATTACGGGTACAATCAAGGCGAATTTCCCGGCCAGACTTGCTTTCAGGGTGTTGTCGAAAATTGACTCGAGAACTATCCTTGACAGTGGTGGTGCAGATCAGCTGATTGGTCGCGGGGATATGCTGTTATCTACAGGAAATGATCTGATCAGGCTACAGTGTGCGTTTGTGGATACACCTGAAGTTGATCGTATCTCTGAATTTATTGGAAATCAAAGAGGGTATGCTGAGGCTTATCAATTGCCTGAATACCTGGATGAGGCGGCAGAATCTGCCAAATCTGATTTTGATCCGAACGACCGTGATTCAATGTTTGAGGATGCAGCCAGATTAATCGTAATGCATCAGCAGGGTTCTACTTCTCTGATACAAAGGAAAATGAAGCTGGGTTACAACCGTGCAGGCAGAATTATCGATCAGCTGGAAGCTTTTGGTATAGTTGGCCCTTTTGAAGGAAGTAAGGCAAGGGAAGTATTAGTGCTCGATGAGCATGAATTGGAACAGTTATTGGAAGGCCTGAAGAAATAACACAAAGAGCAAATGAAGAAGATATTAGGAGCGTTACTGATTTTATCAGGAATAAGTTTTGGCAGTTATGCTCAGCAGGATGTTAAAGCAAAGGCTATTTTAGCCGAAGTCAGCAAGAAATACAGATCTTATGATATCGTAAAGGCAGAGTTTGCTTTTACGCTGGAGAGCCCTCAGAATAAGGCTAAAGAAACCCAGCAGGGCACTTTAATTGCAAAGGCTGCGGCTAATAAATATAAAGTGATCATGACTGATCAGGATATTATCAGTGATGGTAAAAGTCAGTGGACTTATCTTAAAAAGGATAAGGAAGTGCAGGTTTCTGCCGCAGATAATAGCGGTGATGCATTAAATCCTGCAAAGATCTTCACGCTGTATGAAAAGGGGTTTAAATATCTTTATACCGGTGAGCAAAAAGTAGGGGCAAAGGTTTATCAGCTGATAGATTTATCACCGGAAGATACGAAGAAGTCTTATTTTAAAATCAGATTGAGCATTGACAAAACTGCTAGACAGCTTGCCAGTGTTTTGATTTTTGATAAGAATGGGAATAAATATACTTATGTTATCAAATCATTTGCAGCGAATGCAAAAGTTCCTGAATCAACATTTGCCTTTGATGCGAGGAAATATCCTGGCGTTGAAGTGGTTGATTTAAGATAATTTATTTTAAAGATAATCTGGGGTTTAGACAGGCTGTCTAAACCCCTTTTTTTTGTTATTTTTGGTCAACATAGAATTTGTTTGACAGATTCTTATAAATCATCTGCTTTTGAAAATTACATTATTAGGTACTGGCACTTCCCAGGGAATTCCTGTGATTTGCTGTAATTGTGAAGTTTGCCGTTCTGAGGATCCAAGAGATAATCGTCTGAGGGTATCTGTATTGATAGAAACCGGGGATAAGACGATCGTAATAGACAGCGGACCTGATTTCAGGTACCAGATGTTACGTGCTGGCGTAAAGGATCTGGACGCTATTGTATATACGCATGAGCATAAGGACCATGTTGCCGGACTGGATGATATCCGTCCGTTTAATTATTTGCTGAAAAAGAACATTGATATTTATGCGACTGAAAGGGTTCAGGATGCGCTAAAAAGAGAGTTTTCCTATATTTTTGCAGAAAAGGTTTATCCTGGTATTCCGCAGATTGATGTTCATACTATTGACACAGATAATTTTTATATTGGTGAAACAGAGCTGATCCCTTTACCTATTATGCATTATAAGTTACCGATTCTGGGTTTCAGGATTAATGATTTTACGTATATTACTGATGCGAAAACTATTCCTCAGGAAACGGTTGATAAGATAAGAGGGACAAAAATATTGATCGTGAATGCTTTACAACGGGAAGATCATATTTCTCATTTTACGGTAGCAGAAGCCATTGCTTTTGCACAGGATATTGGTGCAGAGATGACTTATCTTACACATATCAGCCATAATATGGGGAAACATGAGGATGTAGAACGAAGTTTACCGGCTAATATCCGGCTGGGATATGATGGTTTGGTCCTGAATCTATAATTTAAAAAATATATGCTTGATTGTTGTGAATAAATATATATTTGCAGCTCAGAAAATACCCGGGTGGCGAAATTGGCAGACGCACCACCTTGAGGGGGTGGCGCTTGAAAAGGCGTGGCAGTTCGAATCTGCTTCCGGGTACTAATAACCGCTCTTAGATATTTCTAAGGCGGTTTTTTTTGCTTTATGAAAGTTTCTTCTCTACTACATGATCATGGTAATGTTTTGTGATGATCTTAGCTAACCGTTCTGGATGATTATAAATGAAAAAATGATCTCCGCTAAGTACCTCATGTTTAAAGTCAGATCTGGTATATTTTGACCAATTCGTAATTTTGTCTGCATGTTCTTCAGTATCTCCCATTAATGAATATATAGGTACATTAATTGTTGAATCCCTCTCTAGATTATTTTCTTCTGAAATCTCAAAATCTGCTTTTAAGATAGGCATGAAATAATCGAGTAATTCCTGATTCTCTAAGACCTCCGAAGGCAATCCTCCAAGTTTTTTTACTTCTTTAACAAAGTCTTTTTCATTTAACAGGTACCTTTTTTTATTCTCTGATATTTTAGGGCCTGCATTTCCTGTTACAATAATACCTATTGGACTTATATTATCCAATTCAAGCATTTTTGTCACTTTAAGCGCAAGATATGCTCCCATACTATGGCCATATATGAGAAATTGTTTTGAATTCAGTTTGCTTTTTACCTGCTTATATACATCCTTTGCCGCTGTATGAAAGTCTGTAATTAATATTTCCCCCGATCTTTTTCCTCTTCCGGGAAGCTCAATTGGTTCAATTGTGAATTCTTGTAGATAGGGGTTCATAAATTTAAAAGAATAACTATTTCCTCCTGCAAAATGAAACATAAATAACTGTGGCTTTGACATGCTTTATAAATTGGTTTGGGTTAATATTTTAAATTAAATAGGGCTGTGTTTAATCAGATGTTAAATTAAGCTAATTTAATAAATTAACAGATTATGTTCTGGAAAAGAAAAATATATCTGACTTAGCGTAATCTTATTCGTACAGAAGGAGATATCTTAAGAATATTCATATTGGTGCGGATGATGTTTTTGTGTTGTTTTTTATCACTTCACGTAATTATAGCTGTGGTTGCCGTAATAATATAATGTTGTAAATATTATTGAATTACTTTTCCCGTTCTAGACATCTAATTAATCAAAAACAATGGGAGCTAATAACGATTTATTCCTCGATATAGTTGAATTCAATGCTAAATCACAATTCGTTTCAGACGAACTTAATTCACTTATACTGGCACAAAAAGGAGAAGTATCAATGGAGTACATGACAAACTTATTGAAATGCCGTATTCTTGAACAGCAGATGAATGAGCTAAAAGGTTTATTGAATAAGCATACCAATAAGGATATCAGCATTTAGATTATGCTTTAATAAAAAAGAAGGAAGCTGATATGAAAGCTTCCTTCTTTTCTCTGGTATTACTACAATGAAGATTACAGCTTCTTTACAAAATCACTAATCTTCCAAAATGACTGCTTCTCTTTCCGTTGGCAGTACCTGTTGCTGCGAAAGCAGCACCATAAGGGGTAACTGTGCCATCAGCAGCCGTTCTATAACTTTGATATCCTACGAAATTACCGTCAGTTTGAAGTATCCACCAGCAGTTTGGATAGGCATTATTATTGTCTCCGTTTGCTCTCCATTTGACGTTACCCTGTGGATCTAAAATGCAAACAAATCCGTCATTTCTGAAAAATAATTTACCTCCTTCTATTACTGTACTGGATGCCCATAATACAGTATATGGGTTTTCTTTATACAAAACCATATTACCGTCTGACCCAAATACTAAAACGTATTCTCCATTTCTAGCTATTTCCTGACCTAATTTTGCAATAAATTCTACATTAGGCTTAATATATCTGGGATCATTCTCAGGAAATTTATTACCACCACCACCACCAGGTTCAGTTACTGGATCTGTCCAGTTAAAAATAGGATAGTAGGATCTATTTTCGTATGCTCTTAATGGAGTAGATGTTCCATTAAGAGCATATGTTAAGTTTACAGGCTGATTTTCATTCAGCAAACTATTGTCAATATGAGCTGTGAATTCTTTTTCGAGCCTTGTACTCGTGCTTCCGAAATCTTTAATGGTAACTCTTACTGGTTGATTTAATATATTAAGGGTCGTATTGTTTGCTGGTGTAGTTATACCAACTGTCATATCGAATGGTGAAAAATTACTTGTACCAGGAATATAACTCCTTACAAAAGTTACAGTGTATTTTATATCCGTGAACCCGCCGGTTTTAGTAACTTTTATTTTTCCACTATTTAAGTATTGTGCGGAAATAACAAAATTCTCTATAGAACCAACATGTTGAGCATTTGATTTTGAATAATCAAGCAGGATGGCTGCAATTATTAGCAGCGCTTTGATATATTTTATCATTTAATTTTGTGGATTATTGATTTTGTATATTTCTGTTAAATCTGAAAGACTGATCTGATCGGTTCCGAAAATGGAAAACTGTTCAGTTTTTTCATTATAAATCATATCACTTGGCTTTACCCTAACAAGTTTTGAATAGTAGCCGGTTAATTCTTCCATTTTGGGTTTTTGAACAATCTCTTCTTTTGGTTGGATTATTTCTTTTGCACAGCTGCTGGACAAACTGATAACTGCTAATAATAACAATTTTTTTGTTATTGTTTTTGTAATTGTTCTTATCATATATTTAAATTAATTTTTAAGTCAAATATATATAATAATATAATTTTTTATTGCACTTTATTGTTGTTTTTGTGAATTTAGTTGTTTTTTTATTAATTTATGATTTAAATATAGGCGCTTTGTTTCTTTTTGTCTGTTTTAGGGTAGTTTTCTTATAGGTTTCATTAATTGTTATTTATTTTATTAATGATTAATACGCTCAGTGTATGTTATTATAATAATAATATATGTTATTCTTCTTAACAATTTAATAACTTCAATGTAGATCCGTATTAAACTGAGAGATACATCTTTGTCGGAATTTTAGTGAATTAAATAAAACGATTTATGAGAAAAAACTACAAGGTAATTTTTATGGTCGCCCATTGTTTGCAGCAGAAATTTTCTCTTCTACTGTTATTCATGCTGACCATTTCAGTGTGTTCTTTTGCACAACAAAGTAAAATTATTAAGGGAAAGGTAACTGATGAAACTAACGGCGGTTTACCCGGTGTTACAGTAAGGGTTAAAGGTACTAAGGTTGCCACCTCCACTAATCAGAATGGTGATTTTTCCATACAGATCAGTAATCCGCAGGATATTCTTGTATTTAACATGCTGGGTACGATAACTAAAGAAGTCGCAGTTGGAAACAATTCAAGTTTAAACATCTCGCTGGTGACTGATAGTAAGTTGCTTAAAGATGTAGTTGTAATTGGTTATGGTACTTCAAGTAAAAAGGATTTAACCGGAGCAGTAACCTCGGTTAATGCGGAAGAATTTAATCAGGGTGTAATGACAAGCCCTGCTCAATTGCTGCAAGGTAAGGTTGCCGGATTAAATGTGACTAAAAGTGGTGACCCTAACGGCAAGCCGTCAACGATTTTAAGGGGACCTTCTACCTTGCGTGAAGGTGCTGCACAAGAGCCATTTTATGTGATTGATGGTGTACCAGGAGCATCAATTGACCTTTTGGCACCAGCAGATATAGAGAATATTGACATTTTAAAAGATGCCTCTTCTACAGCTATTTACGGTTCCAGGGCTGCAAATGGGGTAATCATTGTAACCACCAAAAGATCTAAAGGGGGACAATCCAGACTTTCTTATAGTGGCTATGGAGCAGTAGAAAGTGTATCTAAAAAATACGATATGCTTAGCGGACCAGAATTACGTCAGTATCTTAAAGATAATAAACAGACCTTAAACCCTATTGATGATGATGGATCGGATACCAACTGGCAAAAATTAATTGAAAGAACCGGTTTCTCGCAAAATCATAACTTGTCTTATGGTGGCTCAGGTCAATCTTCAGATTATGGTGCAAGTGTCAATTATTTTAATAACCAGGGGATTTTGAAAAATACTTCCTTGAAAAGAACTATTGCCAGAGCTTATATAAACCAGAAATTTTTTAATGACAGGTTGAAATTAGGAATGACTATAACGAATAGTGCTTCTACTGGTAACGATGTTTATCAGACGCAGGCACTTTCAAATATGTTATTTTATCTGCCTACAGTAAGTCCTTTTAATGCAAATGGTACCTATAAGGAAAACTACGACAGAACGGGTAGTGGAACCAGAAATCCACTTTCTATTATTGATAATAATAGTATTGTAAATGTAAATAATAAAACGCTGATCAATGGAATGGCACAGGTGGACATCTTATCAGGATTGAAATTCACTGCAAGCGTATCCACACAAAAAGATCAGACTAATGCAAGTACTTATTTAAATAGCCAGTCGGGACTTGCCAGAGGGGTAAATGGGCAGGCGATTAAGCTGGACATTCTAAATAAGACAGAAGTATTAGAAGGATATTTCAATTATGATAAAATGTTTGGTAAGCACAGTGTGAAGTTACTTGGAGGATATTCATGGCAGGAAGATCGTACGAATGATGGTTTTGGGGTGACTACTCAGGGTTTTTCAAATGATAACCTTGGAGCCAACAATATATTTTTATCTAATCCTTCATTACTTTCTCAGGTTCCATTCGCAAATCTGGCAATTTCAACTTTGAGGTTAATCTCTTTCTATGGAAGAGCGCAGTATAATTATGATCAGAAATACCTGTTTCAGGGGTCACTGAGAAAAGATGGTTCATCTGCCTTTGGTAGAAATAGCCGTTGGGGATTATTCCCTGCAGTATCTGCCGGATGGAGAATTACAGGAGAAGATTTTATGAAAAGTGTGCCTGCCATCAGTGATTTGAAATTGAGAGTAGGTTATGGTAAATCAGGAAATAGCCTGGGCTTTGATGCATTTTCTGCTTTATTAGTCTTTGGAACACCTGCAGGCAGCAGTAAATATCTGAACAATGGGGTAATTAGCAATGCCATTGGTCCGGTAAGAAACGAAAATCCGGATTTGAAGTGGGAAAGTACTTCAACAAGCAACTTTGGACTTGATTTTGGTTTATTTGGTAACAGGATTACAGGTTCAATTGATTACTATATCAAGAAAACATCAGACCTGATCTATACAGAATATGCGGTTTCTACCACGCAGTTTTTCTTACCTACAATTACAGCCAATGTAGGAAAGATCAAAAATACTGGTATTGAATTATCCTTAAATGCTTTGGTCGTTAAAACAAATGACTTTAGCTGGAACACTTCACCAAATATTGCCCATAATAAAAATGTCGTACAAACTTTGTCTGATGATTTCTATAAAATTTCTTATATCCAGACTGCACAATTGGGAGGTAAAGGACAATCAGGGAATTATAGCCAGATCATACAACCGGGTGAAGCTTTAGGGACTTTTAAACTTTGGAATTACGCTGGTAAAAATGACGCAGGTGTAAGTACTTATGTTAATGCAGCCGGACAAACAATTGCAACACAGCCTTTAACATCTGATGCTAAAATTGCTGGTAATGCACAACCAAAATATATCTATGGCTGGAGTAACAGTTTTACCTATAAAAAATTAGATTTCAGCTTCCTTGTACGCGGTGTTTTAGGTAATAAAATCTTAAATGCAACTGCAGCAGGGCTGAATACTCCTGCTGATGCTAAATTGCAGAATATCCCAAGATCTACTTTAGGCGAGTCTTTCAATGATGGAAATGCTTACCTGATTTCTGACAGATACCTGGAAAGCGGTTCTTATTTACGTTTGGATAATGCTACACTGGGTTATACTATCAAACCAAAAACACAATCTGTTAAAGCATTACGTCTGTATGTGACAGCAAATAATTTATTTGTAATTACTAAATACACAGGGCTGGATCCAGAGATCAGTATTGGAGGTTTAACACCGGGTATTGATAACAACAATTTTTATCCTAAAACCCGCACGTTCAGTCTTGGTATTAACGCATCATTTTAAGCTGTCATTCTATAATTCAACGAAATGAAAAATATATTTTTATTAACGGCGGCATGTGCTGCAATGTTAACCATCACATCCTGTACAAAACTGGATGTTAAGGTGGAATCGCAATACGTAAAAGACAATTTTCCTACAACTGATGCAGATTATGCTGCATTATATGGTACCATGTACTCTAATCTTTCTTCGCAATTCGGGGTTCCTTACTTCAGGATGCAGGAGATGTCTACTGATGCAGCAATCCTGCCGGCCAGAGATGGGAATTTTGACGATGGCGGACAATACCGACAATTACATTATCATACCTGGACATTCGATCACCCTAATGTGAAAACTGTCTGGGAGTGGGGATTTGGCGGTATCAACAATTGTAACCGTTTGATTTCAGTAACTAATGGGTCTTCAGTTTCTGATGCGAGGAAAGCAAGTGGAATTACTGAGATCAAGACGATGCGCGCATTGTATTACTTTATGATGATGGATCTTTATGGTAATATACCAATCATCGATAAGTTTCCGGTAGAAGCAGGTACTTTACCTGGTACAACCAGCAGAGATAAAGTATTTGAATTTATTGAAAAAGAATTGTTGGCGGTTATTCCTAATTTACCACAAAAATCCGGAGCGAATCAAACATTATTATATGGTAAACCAACCCGTGGAATGGCTTTCGCCCTGCTGGCTAAAATGTATTTGAATGCTCAGGTATATACTGGTAAGCCGAGATATACAGAGGCGGTAGCTATGGCTGATAGTGTGATGAAGAATACAACCTATCAGCTGGATGCTAAGTATTCAGATATATTTGACGTAAATAACGGACCTCAGATTAAAGAGACCATATTCGCTGTCCCTTATGATCAGCAGATACCAGGTAATCAAATGACCAGATTTGGATTCTATCCTGCACTTGCAGCTGCTTATGGGATTCCGGGAGTTGGTTTTAGTATTTCAATGAGTACAACCCCTGAATATTATAATAGGTTTACTGATGATAATGATATCAGGAAATCTTTCTGGCTGGTTGGTCCGCAATTTGCACCTGATGCAAATAGAAAACCTGATAAGACAAAGCCGGTTTTTATAGCAGGTACAACCAATCAAATCGTAATTACGCCAGACCTTATTCTTAAACCGGGTAAGCCAATGGATGTCGGCAATACTGTTGCTGACCAGGCAAAAGGTATCCGTTCAGTCAAATATTGGCCGGATGTAAACGCTATACAAGCTACACGCTTAAATGGTAATGATATGCCTCTTTTACGTTTGGCAGACGTAATGCTGATGAAAGCAGAAGCTATTTTACGTGGTGCTGCTCCAACAGCTGTCAATGGAGAAATGCAAACGCCGCTTATTTTAGTGAATAAAATCCGTGCAAGGGCAGGTGCAGACGCAGCAACCGTTGTTGATTTAGATATTTTGCTGGACGAAAGAGCAAAGGAATTAAGTTGGGAAGCCTGGAGAAGAAACGATCTGATCCGTTATGGTTTATTTGAAAAGGAATATCCTTTGCAAAATGATGTGTTATCAATGAATAAAGATGCGAACAGAAGGATCTATCCGATTCCGGCTACAGAGTTGCAGTTAAACTCAAACTTAAGACAAAACCCAGGTTATTAATTTTCTTTAAACAGCCGGCTAATGCCGGCTGTTTTTATTTTCACACTTATGATAAAGACAGTTTCCAGCGCATTGTTATTGTTCATCTTTCCACTATCGCTACTAAAAAACGGGGATGATTTACCAATCAATAAAATTCAGGTTATAGGTTCACACAATAGTTATAAGAAAGCCATTGATTCTCATCTTTTTGAAAAGATCAAACAAAAAGATTCTGTATCGGCCAGTAAAATAGACTATGAGCATATCAGTGTGACGGCGCAGCTTGATATGGGCTTAAGAAATCTTGAGATTGATGTCTATGCTGATTCAAAAGGAGGCAAATATGCACATCCCAGGGGGCTGGACTGGGTAAAAGATCAGGCTCCTTATGATGTGAACAAAGAAATGGAGGCGCCTGGTTTTAAGGTTTTTCATATACAGGACCTGGATTTCAGAAGTGATTTTCTGACCTTGAAAGGCGGTCTGGAGAAATTGAAACAATGGTCAGATGCTCATCCTGATCATACACCAATATTCATCACCTTAGAGGCTAAAGACGATAAAATGAAAGGTGAAGGTTATAGTGACCCTGAACCATTCAATGCAGAATTATTCAACCAGCTTGACCAGGCATTATTAGCAGGTCTTGGTAAGAATAAAATCATCACACCCGATCAGGTCAGGGGAAATTATAAAACATTAGCAGCAGCAGTTTCCAGGGATAACTGGCCAACGCTGAAACAGGCCAGGGGTAAATTCCTGTTTATTCTTGATCAGAAAGGAGAGAAGATGGAGCTTTATATTAAAGGGCACCCTTCGCTTAAAGGAAGAGTTTTATTTGCTAATGCAGAAGCTGGAAGGCCCGAAGCTGGAATGATGATTATCAATAATGCTAAAGACCCGCTGATACCTCAGCTGATTAAAAAAGGATATATTATCCGTACAAGGGCAGACTCTGATACACAAGAAGCAAGGAACAATGACCGCTCCAATTTTGATGCAGCATGTGCTTCCGGTGCGCAGATTATTACTACTGATTATTACCTGAAGAGTACCCATTTTAAATCTGAGTATGCTATAAGCTTTGAAAATGGGAAGTATTTCAGGCTTAATCCGTTTTTCAAATCATATTGATGTTACTCTTTTCTAGTGTTTTATCTTCGTCTTAACAATTTGATTACATTGGGACTTTAAAGATTTTACGGAAAATTTATTTAATATTGACCGGGATCTTCCATCAAACATAGGGGGCAGGTCTGATTATGAGCTCTTATATAACTTTATCTGATAACGATCTGGTTGCTTTTCTAAAGGAGGGTGACAAGGCTGCTTTTACCGAAATATACAATCGTTACAAGGGGTTATTATATATCCATGCCTATAACCGGCTAAGAAATCAGCAGGAGGCAGATGATGTAGTCCACGAGTTATTTACATCGTTGTGGACTAAAAGGGATAATCTGGTTTTAAAGACGCATCTCTCCGGTTATCTTTATCAGTCTGTCAGAAACCGGATATTAGACATTATTTCTCACCAAAGGGTTGAATCCGATTATATCGTTTCGCTTCAGCATTTTATCGATCAGAGTGAGGCAATTACAGATCATCTGGTCAGAGAAAATGAGCTAACGGCTCTGATTGAAAAAGAGATTAGTGCGCTGACTCCTAAAATGAGAGAAGTTTTTGAACTCAGCAGGAAAGCTAATCTCTCTCATCGTGAAATTGCACAAAAATTAGAGCTGTCCGAAATGACAGTTAAAAAACATGTGAACAATGCACTGAAAATTCTCAGGACCAGACTTGGGCTGGTGGTATATCTGCTGTATATCAGTTATTATTAAATTATTTTCATTTTCTTCTACGCCCAGGCCAGGCGTTAACCGTCTATAGTGGTAATAAGCGGTGAAGCCAATGGATGCGAAAGAATTACTAGAGAAATATAAGTCAGGAAATTGCACACCTGCTGAAAAAGCAATTGTAGAAACATGGTATCTGAAATTTGAACAGCAGAAACCACAGGCTTTATCCGATACTGAATTGGAAGATGCAGCTGACAGGATCTGGAAAAAGCTGCCTATTCATCAGGAAACTTCCATCAAACGTAAATTATGGCCACAGATTGGGGTTGCTGCGGCAATTCTTCTTACAGTTTCTATTGGGCTGTACTTTTTTAAGGGTACAGGTTTTAATCGGCAGCCACATTCCCCAGCCCATATCGCTCAAAGAGAAACCCCGCAGATTTTGCCTGGTGGCAATAAGGCTACACTGACGCTGGCAGATGGCAAAAAAATCACTTTAGATGAAGCTGTTAACGGCCCGCTTGCAGAAGAGGCTGGTATTATTATTACAAAAACCAAAGACGGCCAATTGGTTTATACTGTTTCTGCCAGGAATAACAAACTGGCCGATGGACAAGCTGCCATGAACCTGATTTCCACTCCTAAGGGAGGGCAGTATCAGGTAAACCTGCCCGATGGAACAAAAGTCTGGTTGAATGCAGCTTCGTCTTTGCGTTACCCTGCTGTATTTACGGGTGCAGAACGCAGCGTGATCTTAACCGGAGAAGCTTATTTTGAAGTAGCGAAAGATCCGGTAAAGCCATTCAAAGTATCCGCGGCATTACAGACTGTAGAAGTATTAGGTACGCATTTCAACATCAACTCATATCAGGACGAACCTGCAGTGAAAACTACCTTATTAGAAGGGGCAGTTAAAGTCAATGCACAATCGGCCGGTGATGTCTTTTTAAAACCAGGACAGCAAGCTGTTTTACTGGGAAATCATCTGAATGTGAACCTTGCCAGTACAGAAGAGGCTGTTGCCTGGAAAAATGGGATGTTCCGTTTTAAAGATGCTGATTTGCAAACGGTCATGAGGTCAGTTGCCAGGTGGTATGATGTCGAAGTCAATTATGAGGGCAATCTGCCTGTAAGACAATTTTCAGGAGAAATCCACCGGAATATAAACCTTTCAGAAGTACTGGATATCCTTAGTTTTTTTAAAGTGCATTTCAGGATTGAAGGAAAAAAAATCACAGTAACCAAATAGTTGCTGTAAAGGACTAAACCAACAGATAAATAACCAAAACCCAATTAATTAACCAGTTAAAGGATTATGAAAAGAAAATTACGAAAGTATTGAATCTGTAGGGTAGTCAAATAAAGAACCGCAGAAGTGTTGGAGCACAACTGCGGAATATCTGAGCTAACCCTTCCCGGCAAAGACCCGGGATAAAACAATTTTGAGAACTATTTACTGTATTAACCCAAACACCACAAAAGTATGAATTTTAATGCTATTACCACAGCTATGTCCAAGACATGGCTTCCCCCTAAATTACTGCTTATTATGAAATTGACCACCATCTTGTTGTTTCTGGCATTCATGCAAGCCAGTGCAAAAGGATATAGCCAAATCAGTCTGAAGGAAAAAAATGTTCCTTTGGAGAGGATATTAACGTCTATTAAAAAACAAACGGGTTATGTATTTTTCTATGATGCACATGATATCAGTGGGATCAGAATGTCTATCGATGTCCAGACTGCATCTATAGAAACCGTATTAAATGAATGTACAAAGGTTTTGCCTTTAACTTTTAAGATCGTTGGAAATAATGTACTGCTTAGAAGAAAAGACCTGACTGTAGGTTATGCCGAAAATCAGTACAAGGTTACTGTTTTGAAAGGAAAAGTCCTGGATGAAGCGGGGATGCCTTTACCGGGTGTTAGTATTATACTGAGTGGAGACAATTTCAAACAAAGCACCCAAACCAACGGAGATGGGGAATATGTATTTAATGTCTTAAACCCAGGGAAATATGTATTGACAGCAAGTTTTATAGGTTATGAAAAATACCTGTCAACTGTTGAGCTTAAAAAAGATGATATCACTAAAAACATCACCTTAACACCTTCTAATGAAGATTTAAGCGAGGTCATGGTCGTTGCTTACGGTACACAAACCAAGGCCTCTTTTACAGGATCAGCTAAAACATTAAAGTCTGATTTAATTAATGGAAGCCCCAGAACAAGTATTCAGGAAACTTTACAGGGAAATGTTCCCGGACTGGTTTCTTCAAACGGATCGGGGCAGCCCGGTGCCGTACCTAATGTCAGAATTCGTGGTATCGGATCTGTGAATGCAGGCAGCGGCCCTCTTTATGTAGTAGATGGAATTCCATTAGAAGCAGGCCTGATTAACAGTCTGAACAGTTTCGATGTAGAATCTGTGACTGTTTTAAAAGATGCATCGGCAGCTTCGATTTATGGATCAAGGGCAGCAAACGGAGTCATTCTGATTACGACAAAAACTGGTGCAGCTGGTAAAACGGTTATTAATGCTTCAGTACAGTTTGGAGCGAATAATGTAACCACAATTAAGGGGCATAAATCTTTAAATACCCAGGAAATGCTCGAACTTTTAAAAGAGGGCTGGGTAAATAAAGGAAATGATGCAGCACTTTTTGAGAAAGCGTTGGTTGATAATGCTGTTGACCCTAATGTAAATACCGATTGGTTTGACCTGCTTACCCGTACAGGGACTTATAATCAATACGACCTTTCTGCAAGCGGTGGAACAGAAAAAACGAAGTTTTATGTTTCCGGAAGTCATTATGTAGCAAAAGCACCTCTTTTGGGAAGTGAATTTTCAAGAAGTACGGCAAATTTAAAATTAACTAACCAGGCTACAGAAAAACTTTCTTTTACAGGTGGTCTTCAAATTAACTATCGCAAAAACCAGAGCCAGGCAGATGGTGGTACATTTGGAAATCCAGTGCGGATGTATTCAATCTATCAGCCCTGGTTAAAGGCATATAATGACGATGGTACTTATGATTTTAGCTATTTTAACAGGTATAACCCTATTGCTCAGGTAAAAGAAAGTTACCGTAAAAATAACTCTTATGGAATGCTGGGTAATTTCCTGGTTAAATATCAGTTGTTGCCTTCATTATCTATTGAAAATCAGTCCAACATCAATTTTGTCTATGATGAAACAAACGATTATAATAAATCGGGTGTAGGTACTTCACGTACCGATGGCGGAAGAGCTACTGCTTCTACCGACCGTTCCTCGAACTGGGTAAACACGACGATTTTACGTTTCAATAAAACAATTGGTGATTTTGGTCTTAAAACTTATGCAGGTTATGAGGCTCAAAAAGTAAATGAAGCAGGTAATAGTGTAACCAAACGTAATTTCTTACCGAATACTTATACACTCGACAATGCCTCTATATTAGTTAACGGAGGTTCCAGTGAAACTGCAAACGCACTTAATTCTGCATTTTTCAATGCTTCATTTGATTATAAATCAAAATACTTTTTAAGTGCTTCCCTTCGCCGCGATGGTTCTTCAAGATTTGGTGCTGAAAATATATACGGTAATTTCTGGTCTGTTGGTGGTTCATGGAATATTACCAGGGAACGCTTTATGGAAGGACAGGATGTGATTTCAGACCTTCGTTTGCGCAGTAGTTACGGTGTAAACGGAAATCAGGACATCGGTAATTTTGTTTCCAAAGCACTTTATAAAAGTGCGGACTATGATAATGCACCAGGATTGGAATTCTCCAATTATGGTAATAACCTGCTTACCTGGGAGAAAAACAAACCATTTAATATTGGACTGGACTTTGGTATCCTTAAAAACAGATTGACAGGAACAGTGGAATACTATACACGTGCTACATCAGACCTCCTGTTAAGCAAGCCTATTTCTGCTACAAACGGTTTAACAAGTTATACCGATAATATTGGAGCAATGAAAAACAGCGGTTTAGAGCTGGAATTAAACAGTATAAACTTTAAGTCTGAAGGCAACGGCTTTGGCTGGACTACGAACTTCAATATTTCTACCATGAACAATAAGATTACGGCATTAAACAGCCCTATTGTCTCTGGCGGATATAACCGTTTTGTAGGTGGTGACTTTTATCAGTTATATATGGTTGGTTATGCAGGTGTAGATCCTCAGAACGGAGAAGCTTTATGGTATACTGATGAAAGTAAATCTCAAACTACAAATAACTATGGTTCAGCAAAACAATTTAACCAGGGGAGTGCCTTACCAAAAGTTTTTGGTGGATTAACTAACACTTTCACTTATAAAGGGTTCTCTTTGAGCTTCATGTTATACTTTAACTTCGGAAACAAAGTTTATGATAATTATGGGGCGACAAGCTTCTCGGATGGTTCAGGAGGTTTTACGCCTACTACCAGGATGACGCGTTATACCTATGATAACAGATGGCGTAATCCTGGAGATATCACTGATCAGCCAAAGATTGTATTTACAGGTACACAATCGGGGCCTTCGAGCCAGAGTTCTTCCCGTTTCCTTTATAACGGAGATTATATCCGTCTGCGTGATGTTTCCCTGGGATACCAGTTACCTTCAAAATGGATTAAATACGCTAATATTTCCAGTGCTAAAATCTATTTCAGAGCCAGTAATCTATTTACTTACATCAAAGATAAACGCATTAGTTTTGACCCTGAAGTGGGTATAGATGGATTTGCAGACAAAAACGTTCCTATTTATAAAACTGCTCTTT
Source organism: Pedobacter cryoconitis (assembly GCF_014200605.1). GTDB lineage: Bacteria > Bacteroidota > Bacteroidia > Sphingobacteriales > Sphingobacteriaceae > Pedobacter > Pedobacter cryoconitis_B. Next base: position 200,167 of record NZ_JACHCE010000005.1, read on the forward strand.
TGGGCCTTGATCTTAAATTTTAATACCCGCCAAGATGAAAACGATTAAACATTCCTATAAAATATTACCATTGATTATACTGGCTTTATCTTTTGGTTCTTGTAAGAAGAGCTTTTTAGAGATTGATCCTGCTCAGCAAACCTCAGTAGACATGGTAGTCATTGATTTGCCAAGTACAAAAGCTGCGGTTATGGGTACTTACGGACTTTTGCAAAGTGCTGCTTACTATGGAAGAAGCCTGGTTGTATTACCCGATCTGATGGCAGACAATATGTATATCAGCAGAAGGAATTCGAACAGATATACCAGTTATGATCAATACATCACCACAGTAAATGATGGTACCGCTTCTGGTTCATGGAATATCATGTACAGGACAATTGTGAACGCCAATATTATCATTTCCAAAGGTGAAAAGCTTTCACTTCCAGAATCTGAGACCGGTGAGCTGAAACACCTGATAGGTGAAGCTTATACCTTAAGGGCGCTGGCACATTTCGATTTATTACGTTTATATGCTGCGCCTTATAATGCATCGGCCGGTGCCGGTCATATCGGAGTACCGGTAGTGATCAAAAGTGGAACGAGCAAGGAGGATGTAATTTCTCCGGGAAGAAATACCGTAAAAGAAGGTTATGCCCAAATTGTAACTGATTTACAAAAAGCGGTTACTTTATTGCCTGCAGCAGCTCCGATAGGTTTCAGTGCTTCAAACAGAGGCCATATTACACATTATGCTGCCAAGGCACTATTGTCAAGGGTTTATCTGTATATGGGTGATTGGGCCAATGCAGAAGCTATGGCTACAGAGGTCATCAGCAGTAATAAATATACTTTATTAACGAATGCTAATTATGCAGCGGGATCTGCGAACTTCAGAACTCAGAATAATGCGGAGGGAATCTTTGAAGTACAGTTCACCCCAACAGATAACCTGGCACAAGATGCATTATGCAGCTTTTTATTACAGGGAGCAAGTTATGGAGACGGTCTTGCAACAGATGATCTATATAACCTGTATAAAAATACAGATGTACGCAGGAATTTTATGGCTAAAAGTAAAAGAAGTGGCAGTGGTGGTGAAGATCCTGCTTTTGTAATCACAAAATATAATAATATTGCCACTTACGAAGAAGGAGTGAAGGTAATCAGGTTATCAGAAGTTTATTTAATCAGGGCAGAAGCAAGAGCGAAACAGGGTAAAGATGCTTTGGCAGCGGCCGATCTGGATGTGGTAGCGAAACGTGCTGACACTGCAAAACCGACCACTACCGAAACAGGTACAGCATTGCAAAATCTTATTCTTGTTGAAAACCGTAAAGAATTTGCTTTTGAAGGGCATCGTCTGTTTGACTTAACACGTCATAAACAAGGATTTACTAAATACCGTACAGGGGGTATTTTAATACCTATCGAAAATACTTCACTAAAGACAATATTGCCTATTCCTTTAGCTGAAATGAATTCAAATCCAAATATGGTACAGAATGCAGGATATAACTAGTTTATAATCAGATGAATTTACTAACGATAGTTTTACCGCTTTTATTCAATACGATAGCACTTCAGCCGGATACAACTGGCCTGAAAAATGCGAATGACGGTCCTTATGTCCTTTATAAAAAGGGACAGATAGAGGTGAGGAACATCGTATTGGAAAATGGTATCCGAAAAGCTGGTATTCAGACTTTTCCTGCCAGTGCGAAAGCAGGCCTTCCATTAAAAGTTCAATTTTCAGCTCATCCAAAATGGGATTTTATAGTGAAACTGCAACCTGTTCTTAAAAATGAACCTGCAGAATTTAAACAGCCAGACCGGATAATTGCCCTATCGGATATTGAAGGGGAATTTGAAGCTTTCAGAAATCTGCTGCTGGCTAATAAAGTAATGGATGAACAGTATAACTGGATCTTTGGAAAAGGACATCTGGTTATCTGCGGTGATTTATTTGATCGTGGAAAAGAGGTTACGGCTACACTATGGCTTCTTTATAAGCTGGAACAGGATGCTAAAAGTAAGGGAGGTTATCTGCATACCATTCTTGGGAACCATGATATTATGAATCTGAGCGGTGATCTGCGTTATGTAGAGCCTAAGTATTTTGAAAATGCCAATTTGATGGGACTGGACTATAAAGAACTTTATAGTCCGGATACAGAGCTTGGAAACTGGTTGAGAAGTAAAAATCTGATTGAAAAAATCGGAGATAACCTTTGTCTGCATGCAGGTGTGGCCCCGGTAATCAATACCCTGAAAATGAGTCTGGCAGAAATCAATAACAGATGCCGTCCATATTATGATCAGGCTAAAAAACGTGAATCGTTTACAGATACTGTAGCCAGGAAATTCTTTGACGGTACCCGTTCTTCCCTGTTCTGGTACAGAGGTTATTTTGTTGAACCAAAGGCTACAGAAGCAGAGGTCGACCAAACGCTTTCTCTGTATAAAGTAAAAAGGATAATCGTAGGACATACCATTACGGCAACTAATGTAGGTTTCTATTACAATGGCAAAGTTTTAGGGATCGATGTTAACCAGCATAAAGGAAAACACGAAGGTGCGCGCTATGAAAATAAGCGTTGGTATAAGATTAATACGACAGGCAGCAAGGAATTGTTAGTTCCTGCTTTATAACTAACAGGTCACTTATTTTTAAATGTTTAGCGGCTCTTCTTAAAAGAAGGGCCGCTTTTTTTATACTATTTCTTTTATTTTAAGGTTATCAGGGAAACTTTTACATCGAATGAAGTATAAACGGGCTGAGATTTGCCCAGTGTCGAAAAGTAGGCTGTTAAACGCCGGGTTGGATTAATACCTTTCAAATAATACCATTCAGGCTGATCTATTTCATCTCCAATATCTGTATGAAAATAATCATTATAAATGAGCCATATTCTTTTCTTGCCTTTAAACTCCCTGAAATCCTGCTGTAAGTGCTTTAAATAATCAGGATAACTATTAGAGATCTTTCGGTAATCTTTTCCTTCTATAGCCTTAAAATTATAAGAATGCGTGTTTTTATAAAACCGGTAGCCGGGCAAATTATTCCAGTACACATAAACTAAATCTCCCTCTTTAAAGTTATTGCTGACATAAGTCAGTGCTTGTCTTTCTGCTGATTTTTTATGGATGATAAATTCATCGGGGTAGCTTAACGATACAATAGAACCATAAACCGGACCAGCCAGGAGAAATATAGCTAACACAATTTTTGCACTGCGTCCTGTAAAGAAATCTGAAATTCCATCTGTCCCTTTTGCAATCAGCAGGATTAGTACCGGACAAATGAAAACCCAGAATCTTTCAGTTAAAGGATATAGTTTAAGTCCCGAAGCCAGAAAAACAAATAAAAAAGGGAGCAATAGGAGTAAAGCATATTTTCTTTCCTTCATCAAAGACCAGGTTCCGTAAAAGAGCGTAATAAACGGTAACCAGGGTACGACCAGCAAAAGTTTGAGCAGTGTAGAATCTCCGGTATAAAACTTCCATTTTAAGCCCAGCGGATAATCTATCAAATGATATAAAGCAGCCGGATACCACCTTAGATCATTTGCACTGGCCGGAGGAAAAGGCATGAAAGTATGGTAAAAATCGAACCACTGGACAATCCATTTTGATTCAGCATGTTTATGTGTAAATAAAAGATAATTGATTGCAAATGCTGTCAGCCATAATAAAAAAGGAACCAGTTGTTTGTAAAACAATTTCCAGTCTCTGCGGTATAAATTGCCACAACTTACAGCTGTTGCAATCCCTGCTAAAATAAAAACTGACGAATAAGAGAACCATAGGATTATTGCACCCCAAAGGCCCCAAAGCAATAATGCGGGCCATGATTGCTGGTTGTAATAACGGATATAAATATATAAAACCAGGAGTGCAGCAAATAGTTCCGTCGAATATTGTTTGATTTCTACCGCATGAAAAATAAGGGGAGGGGCTAATGCCAGTATCGCTATTGCGATAATTGAGGCAAAAGAACTAAGAAAATATCTGGCAACAGGGATCAATAGCAAGAGTGAACCTATACCGCATAAAAGCGGGAACAGCCGGAGCGCCATTTCTCCTGTTCCTAAAAGATTAACGAAAGTCTTAACTGTCCATAAAAAACCAATCGGGGCTTTCTGCTGATAGTCCAGCGTTTTCGTGGCCAGCTCCATATAATTCATTTTGATCAGGCTCGTGGAAAGATAAACTTCATCCATCCACAATGTCCGGTTATGGAAAAAATGGAAAAGACGGATGAAAATCCCTGATCCAACAAAAATACTAAACCAAATATTTAGGTTTTTAATAGATTCAACTTGGTTTTTACACATATTGGTGATATTCAGTTTTTTGAAACTTTTTAAATAATATAAATAATGTATAAATTTAAAAATTATTTAAATAGCTATAGTTTAATGTGATAGATTGGGAAAATTTAAAGGTTCTGATTCTCGATGTAGACGGTACATTGTACAGTCAGTCAAGATTAAGAACTAAAATGTTATTTGCTCTGCTAAAATACTATTTAGTAAGGCCGCTACAGCTCAAAGAACTCCTGATCCTATACTTTTTTCGCGCTGAACGTGAAAAAAGAGCTGGTTATTGCAGTAATAATCTGGAAAATGAACAATATCAGTGGTGTGCTGCCAAAGTAAGTGCCCCATTAAAAAAAATTAAGGCTGTAGTTTCCAAATGGATGTTCGAATTTCCCAATCCCTATTTATATGATTGCCGCTACCCTGAATTATATCCATTTCTACAATTGGTAAAGAAACATCAGATTAAAATAGCAGTTTATTCGGATTATAAAGCTTTAGATAAATTAAAAGAGCTTAAAATTGATGCTGATCTGGTTGTTGCTTCTACAGATGCATCTATTAATTGTTTGAAGCCGAAACCATTGGCACTGTTTTATATGATGCAGAAACTTGAAGTCCGGCCTGAGCAATGTCTGTACATAGGGGACAGAGAGGAACTGGATGGCGCTTGTGCTGCCAGCGCTAAAATACGATACCTCAATATCAATAAGCGAAAGGCAGGTAGTTTATATACCGGGCTTACAAAGAGTTTAGAAAACGCTAACAAGATTATATAAATGACAATAAAACAAAAGGCAGGTCTGAAGAATTATATTGCACTTGCCAGGCCCGATAATTGGGTGAAGAATATTTTCATGGTACCGGGGATGATGTTTGCATTATCGGTGTTCAAAACACCCATTACCAGTCACCTTTTCTTTAAAATTATTATCGGAATCATCAGCACCTGTTTAGTTGCATCTGCGAATTATGTAATTAACGAATATCTGGATGCTGATTTCGACAAGTTTCATCCATTAAAAAAGAACCGGTCTTCTGTGGTATATACTATAAATCCCAAACTGGTTTATTTTGAATATTTCTTGCTCGGAATACTTGGTTTATCACTGGCCTATCTGATTTCTTATAAGTTTCTGATCTTATCGGCCCTGCTTTTATTCATGGGGGTTATCTACAATGTCAGACCTTTCAGAAGTAAGGAAAGGATGTTTCTGGATGTGCTTTCTGAATCTGTTAATAATCCTATCCGTTTTGGCCTGGGCTGGTTTATATTTTCTCCGGCATTAGGCGCACCAACCAGTAAATGGGATTTTGACTGGATAAACACTTTTCCACCATCCAGTATTATCATCGCTTATTGGATGGGAGGGGCATTTTTAATGGCCACCAAACGTTTTGCAGAATACAGGCTGATTGGAAATCCCGAAGTAGCCGGTCAGTACCGGAGATCTTTTAAGTTTTATACAGAGAACAGCTTATTGGTTTCTATGTTCTTTTATGCAATTACCTGTGCTTTTTTTATGGGTATTTTTCTGATTAAAGACAGAATAGAATTGCTGGTCAGCTTTCCATTTTTTGCTTTGCTGTTCTCCTGGTATTTAAGGATCGGGCTTTTGAATGATTCTCCTGTACAGGGCACAGAGAAGTTGCATACCAGGAAATGGTTTATGCTGTACCTTTTCCTTTTTACCACGTTACTTTGCATTTTGATGTTTATCGATATTCCCTGGCTGCACTGGTTTCTTAAAAATGCAACAAATTACTAAATGAAATATAATTATTACGATCTCATTGTCGCTGGTACAGGCTTCGCTTCTACCTTTTTTCTGAAAAAATACCTGGACAAGAACAAAGGGGGAAAAAGGGTCCTTGTACTTGAAAAGGGGCAGCTATTCCCTCATGCCGAAAGGTTGAAGATCAAAAGGGGGGAACATTCTGACTTTTCAGGGATAAATGATGTCTGGGAAGAGAAAGTCATTAATATAAATAAAGAGAAGAAATGGCCTTTTACAACTGGTTTTGGCGGTAGCTCTAACTGCTGGTGGGGATGTACGCCAAGATTTATGCCTTCTGATTTTAAGATGAAGACCTTATTTGGTGTAGAGAATGACTGGCCTGTTAGCTATGAAGAGCTGGACCCCTATTATGAGGAAGCAGAAGTGCTGATGTCTATTTCAGGGCCGGAAGGTACCCCATTTCCACGAAAAGGTAAATATCCTCTTCCACCGCATACTTTTACAGCGGTAGATAAGATCCTGCATCAGAAATATGGAAACCTGTATATCAGCCAGCCTACAGCAAGGGCCAGCAGGGCAGTTCAGGGTGGCCGTAACGCTTGTATGACGCATTCAGCCTGTGATGTTTGTGCTGTGGATGCAAAGTTTACTATAGAGAATTCAAATATAAATGTGTACAATAATGAGCAGGTAGAACTTGTTTATGGTGCTGAAGTTTACAGTTTAGAAACCGTAGGTAATGTGGCTAAAAAAGTCAATTATGTGAAAGACGGTAAAGATTTCCAGATTTCAGGAGAGGTCATTATATTGGGTGCCAACCCCATTTTTAATGCTAATATCCTGTTGAATTCGGGAGATAAAAATCCATTTACCGGCAAAGGATTTGGTGAACAGCTGGGCATGCAGGTACTCATCTATCTTGACAATATGAACAATAAAGGAGGCAGTACCTGGGTCAATGCCAATGGATATATGTTATATGATGGTGATCACCGGAAAGATTATGCGGCCTGTTTGATTGAAGTTAACAACGCACCTTATAACATCAGACTGGAGAGGGGGAAATGGTTAAACATGGCTTCTTTCCGGATGATTTTTGAAGATCTGCCGCTTTTAACAAATTATATTACCACCTCTGCCAATAAGCTGGTTCCGGAGATTCATTTTAAAGGGAGGTCTGACTATGCGATAAAGGGAGTGGAGAATATGAAAAAAGTACTTCCGGGAATTTTATCATGTCTGCCAGTAGAAAAACTTAAATATCTTGATCCCTTTCCAAATGAAGGGCATATTATAGGAGGCACCAGGATGGGGCAGAGTGCTGCGGACAGTGTGGTAGATAAAAATATGATTCATCATCAGTATAGAAATGTTTTTGTACTGGGGAGCGGGTCCTTTACTACTTTTAGTGCATCCAATCCTACACTAACCTTAGCGGCATTATCTTTATATTCAGCAGATCATTCATTTTAAATTATGAAAAGAAGACAATTTATAGTGATGGCAGGTATAGGGACAGGTTTACTGATTTTGCCACCTGCACTATATATCGCATCACCTTCTTTGCGTAAATATGCGGGCAAGCTAATCAGAGAAGAACTTCAGTACTTAAAGTTAGAGCCTGCAGGAGTGGATCAGTATGTCAATGATTATTTCAATACATCCGCCAATAATGCAATGACTAATCTGAGGTGGAAAGCTTTTTATTATTTAGGCGTAAATGCAGAAAGATCCGGGCAGATATTTGAACTCATTAAATTTTACCTGTTATCAACAGATTTTTTTATCCATAAAATGGATGAAAGTAAAACCGTGAACTATCTTGGGTTTTATAGCCCGTATAAAAGTCCGGTTCCGAATCCATATTCATTTTTGCTGTATCCCCAGACAGATTAAGGGCCTTTTTATTGTCATTAAGGCCTATTTGTAAATTAATACTACTATTTTAGTAGTATTAATTGTTTTTATGCTTTTTCATTTATATCTTTATAGAGATAAGAAAAACTAATTAAAAAAATACGCTCGCCATGATTCCAAAAATACAACCTCAAAAATTATTGCTGACTGATTTACCGGGCAATTTTATGCGATGTTGTATGTCGTAAAGACTGATTGTGACCCTATAATTCTATAATCTTCTGATTTATGCAGAAGAAATATACCCAAAAAATATCGGAGCTGATGATCTTGATTTCTAAAATCCTGATACCCCGGAGCATTTTGAGGGAATATTATGGTGGTCATCTATTCTTTACAAAGCGGCCGGGGTATCAGGATTTGTTTATAAATATACATTTTACCATCTAATTAATCACCACCATTAGTTAGTTGATTTATACAGAAGAAGGGAGAGGCAGTCTCGTTGAACTTCTAGCAACTTTCCATAGGAAAAAGTGCTCAACCTGATCCAGCAATGGATTATAAATTAATTAATGACAGCTTAACTATCAATTTTTCTGTTTGCTTCTTTTTAGGATGTTTCCATGCTATGCATTGATCTGAGCAATACCAGATAGTTGAATTGTTGTAAAAGTCTATAAAAATTGGTGTTAAATATTAATAAAGATGATTATGAAAACTAAATTCTCCTCCAGGCTGGCAGGACTACTAACCTCGGTAGTCTTAATAAGCGGAACTGCCTCCGCAAATTACTCAAAACCCTTTCCAAAAGAAGGCATATGGCGCGGTGTCTTTACAGTAAGTGAATCACAGGTTCCCTTCAATTTTGAGTTTAAAGGTAATGATCCTAAAAATGCATTGCTTACCCTGATTAACGGATCAAGACGTGATGAATTTCATGTAGAACGACGCGGGGTAGATTCTATCTATGTAAAAATGAATACCTATGATGCAGCATTGGTTGCTAAAATTGAAGACAATGGGACTTTAACGGGTGAATACCGTAGTCTGGTACCTGGTTTCAGAGGTAATTCTTTACCTTTTATTGCCGAACACGGTAAAAATTATCGTTTTGTAGAACCAGGAAAAGATGTCGCCCCGACCCATAATATTTCAGGTAAATGGGAAATTAAAACTTATACCAAAGAAGCTGTCCCTGCATCTATTGCACTATTGAAACAAACAGGAAACAAACTTACAGGTGTAATTATGACCGTTGTAGGTGATACACGTGAGCTGGAGGGCACTGTACAAGGAGATGAATTTGAGCTTTCCGGTTTCACCGGGCCAAGTCCGTTCATTGTGAAAGGAAAGATCAATGATGATAACAGTATTACAGGAGAACAGGGATTTGGGATTTACAAAAACCTAAAGTTTGATGGGCTGAGAAATGAAAAAGCAGAATTACCTGATCCTTATAAGCTGACATTTTTAAAACCAGGTTATAAAAAGCTTGACTTTACTTTCCCTGATCTAAAAGGGCAAAATGTTTCCCTGAGTGATGACAAATATAAAGGTAAAGTCGTGATCATCGAAACTATTGGTACCTGGTGTCCTAATTGTACCGATCAGACCGTATTCCTGGCTCCCTGGTTTAAAAAGAATCAAAAACGGGGTGTTGAAGCAATTGCAATCGGTTTTGAGCAAAAAGATGATTTGGAATATGCGCAATACACATTGGGTAAGCTGAAAGAAAAATATGGTATTACCTATGATATTTTGTTTGGTGGGATAGCTGATAAAAAGATAGTTGCCGAAAAACTACCTGCATTAAACAAATTTGTTGCTTTTCCGACCACGATTATTATCGATAGGAAAGGGGACGTAAGAGAAATTTATACAGGATATACCGGAACGGTAACCGGTAAGTACTATGAAGAATACGAAAAGAAATTCAATAAAGTATTGGATGAACTCATTGCCGAACCTGTACCACAATTAACTGCGGCCGTAACAACTGCAGGAAAATAACAACCAGCAATAAATAATCAACCTAAACCAAAAATATTATGAAATTTAAAGTATCTAAAACAGGGGTATTAGCCTTTGCTGTGCTTATTTCGTCGGCTTCAGCTTTTGCCGGAGGGAAAACAGAAGAACCAAAAACCGCTAAAAAATTCATTAAAGAAGGAATCTGGCGTGGTGTTTTTAAGGTTAGTGAAACTGAAGTTCCTTTCAATTTTGAATTGAAAGGAAAAGATGCAGCGCATGCAACTTTCACCTTATTGAACGGTACAAGAAGGGATGATTTCCATGTAGAATACCTGGGTCAGGATTCCTTATTTATCAAGATGAATACTTATGATGCTGCATTAGTGGCAAAAATAGATAATGACGGACAAATTAGCGGTGAATACAGGAGCTTAGTCCCTGGTTTACGTGGAAATGCTTTGCCCTTCACTGCAGAACAGGGTAAATCTTATCGTTTTGTAGCACCGGGAAAAGATGTAGCTCCTGCCGCAGATTTGTCGGGAAAATGGGAATTTAAAGGTTTTTCTAAAGAAGCTGTCCCTAATAAAATTGCCATTCTGAAACAAACAGGAAATAAGCTCACAGGAGTGATTTTACAGGTAACCGGCGATAGCCGTGAGCTGGAAGGAACTGTGCAGGGAAACCAGTTTGTTTTATCCGGATTTAGTGGCCCAAGCCCTAAAATTTATAAAGGGACTATCAATGAAGACGGGACCCTATCAGGAGAAATCAGTCAGGGGATTTATGATAACCTGAAATTTACAGGTGTAAAAGATAGCGAAGCTGAATTACCTGATCCCTATACCTTAACTGCGCTGAAACCGGGAGTAAAAAAACTGGCTTTTACTTTCCCTGATCTTACAGGTAAACCTGTATCACTGACCGATGAAAAATATAAAGGTAAAGTTGTCATCGTTGAACTTGTGGGCACTTGGTGTCCTAATTGTACCGATCAGACTGTCTTTCTTTCCCCATGGTTCAATAAAAATAAAAGCCGTGGAGTAGAAGCGATTGCGATTGGTTTTGAACAAAAAGATGATTTAGAATATGGCAAATATACCTTAGGTAAACTGCGTGATAAGTATAATATCAAATATGATATCTTATTTGGTGGTCTGGCTGATAAAAGGTTAGTGGCCGATAAATTACCGGCATTGAATAAATTTGTCGCCTATCCTACAACGATCATTATTGACCGTAAAGGGGAAGTCAGAGAAATCTATACAGGTTATACCGGAACAGTGACCGGGAAATACTACGCCGAATATGAGAAGAAATTTAACAAAGTACTGGATGAGTTGCTGGCAGAACCAGTTCCGCCAGCAGCCTATTTTAGCGCACAAACAACAAACCCTTAATCTTAAAAAAACATGAAACAAATTAATGCAATAGTTGCCATTGGAACTGTATTGGCTTTATCATCCTTCAGTATTATTGACAGGCTGACACCAGTTACACTTAACAATCCCATAGAGAAGCATATCAAAGCCGTACCCTATAAGGTAGATGCAGCCCAGAGTAAATTAACCTGGCTGGCTAAAAAAGTTACCGGAGAACACTCTGGTACCATAGCTGTAAGCTCAGGCTTATTAAACGTTGAAAATAATGTCTTAAAGGGCGGCAGTTTTGACCTGGATACGAAATCAATTGCAGTCACCGATATTACTGATAAAGAAAGCAATGCCAAATTATTAGGACATCTGAAAAGTGAAGATTTCTTTGCTGTCGATAAATTTGATAAAGCTAAATTTGTGATCACTTCTGCCAGTATTAAAGGCGCAGGACTTTATCAGATCAAAGGGAACCTGACTATTAAAGGGATTACCAATGAAGTCACTTTTCCGGCCAGTGTTAAAATTGACAATACCAGGCTTACAGCCAATGCAAAAATAGTAGTAGACAGAACTAAATACGGTATTAAATTCAGGTCTAAAAGCTTTTTTGAGAACTTAGGTGACAAAACAATAGCCGACGAATTCGAACTGAATATCCAGCTGGCCGCTACTAAATAATTGCCATGTTTTTTTACAAATAAAGGAAGGATAAAATCTTATCCTCCTTTATTTATTAAATTGAACCCGAATCAGATATGATGAACAATGTTAGACTAAATATTTTCCTGATGATGAGTTTTCTGGTACTCATTTTTGCTGGCTTTGGTGCTGATGACCCTGCTGTCATCAATAGTAAAGAAAGGCTTGGGGAGAAACTTTTTTTTGACCCTATACTTTCAAAAGATAAATCTATCAGTTGTTCTTCCTGTCATAAACCTGAATTCGCATTTGCAGATACTTCTGCTGTAAGCCTGGGAGTTGGTGGTACAAAAGGAACAAGAAATTCTCCATCTGTAACGAATCTTTCCGGTCGTCCGAGTTTATTTTGGGACGGCAGGGTCTCTTCTTTAGAAGAGCAGGCGCTTCAACCTATCATTAATCCTGTTGAAATGAATCTTTCTATAGCAGAAGCTCTTGAAAGATTGAAAACAGACCAGGTTTATACAGCTCTATTTCAAAAGATATTTAATGGCCCGCCAACCGAAAAGAATCTGCTGCAAGCTATTGCCTCTTATGAAAGAACGCTCGAGACTTCCAATAGTCCGTATGACCGTTATATTAACGGTGATGATCATGCTATTCCGGAATCTGCCAAACGTGGCAGGTTGTTATTTATAGGGAAAGCAAATTGTAATAACTGCCATTCGGGCGAAGATTTTACAGCAGATCGTTTTAAGGGCATCGGATTGTTTAATGAAAATGAACTTCAGGATGCCGGAAGGTTTGAGGTGACCAAAAATCCTGAGCATAAAGGGCATTTTAAAATTCCTGGCTTAAGGAATGTAGCATTAACTGCCCCTTATATGCATAACGGAATGTTTAAGACCTTAAAAGATGTGATCAGATATTATAACAATCCCGATCTGATTATCAAAAATGGTAAAAACAGAGATCTTTCTTTAAGTAAACCTCTGGGATTGTCTGAAGCCGAAATTACAGATCTGGAATCATTCCTGATTTCATTAACTGATGACCGGTTTATAAAAAAGAAATCATAAGGATGATTGCCTTCAAATAAATCCCGAAAAAGAATTTATGCCTGCTGATTTACAGTTGATACCGACTGTGAACGGCCATTATTATGTCCAAACTAAACACTTATAAATGAAACAAACCTTACTCTTATTTTTTCTACTGGGTGTACTCATATCCCCGAATACCTTTGCGCAGCAAAGAACAATTAATGGGGTAATCAGCTCTGCAGCGGATCATTTACCACTGCCAGGTGTTTCTATTCAGATCAAAGGACTGGATGGCGTTACTGTTACCTCAAAAGACGGCTCTTTTAAAATACCGGTTAAAAACGGTAAGTTCCTGATCGTTTCTTATATCGGTTATCAGACACAGGAAGTAGAAATCGGAAATTCTTCAGTTCTAAATATTAATCTGGAAGAAGCAGATAACAATCTGAATGAACTGCAAATCGTTGGATCACGGAATGCAAACAGGACAAAATTGAATTCCCCCGTACCCGTTGATATTATAGACCTGAAATCTTTACAGGAATATGCACCTCAATCCAGCGTTACCCAATTGCTGCAATACGTATCCCCTTCTTTTCATTCATCAGTTTCGGGTGGGGGAGATGCTGCCTCGGCCACTTCTACGGTACAACTGAAAGGATTAGGGGTTGATCAGGTACTTGTACTGGTGAATGGAAAAAGAAGGCATAAGAGTTCTAATATCAGTTGGGGAGGATTAGGGAATGGTGCAACCGGTTATGATTTAAATTCCATACCAGTCGGGGCCATTGAGCGGATAGAAATTCTGAGAGATGGAGCCGCTGCACAATATGGTTCTGATGCTATTGCCGGAGTAATTAATATTGTGCTTAAAAATAATACAGACCAGCTTACCATCAGCACTATTGAAAGTGTGCGCCGCAGGGGAGATGGGCTCACTACCCGCACTAATGCCAATTTTGGGGTCAAACTAGGTCAAAAAGGTTATTTAAATGTGACAGGAGAATATGCTACCCAGGCTGTTTCTTTACCTGTAGGAAAAAGCTCAGACGGAATTTACATAGGCCCGGCCTATGGTGGTGGTGCAAATACCAGGGGATTTGATCAGATTTATACGAAAGAAATTGACGATGCAATTTTGGCTGCCAGAGGAATTGACCGTCACTTTTTTGATCAGCGGGGTTCTACGAATAAAGCTATAGACGGTCTTATTTCTTTTAATGCCGGAATTCCTTTAAAAGATGGTTTTGAGATCTATTCTTTTGGAGGTATCAGCCATCGTAACTCTCAGTTCACAGCTGTTTACAGGCTGCCAGGCTGGACAGAGAGAAACAATACTTTTGTTTATCCGGATGGTTTTTTGCCGGCTATGGACAATATTATTACTGACCAGTCTTTTGCTGTTGGTGTTAAAGGAAAGGTAAAAGAATGGAATGTGGATATATCTAATGTTTTTGGAAGAAATGCTTTTGACAATGTAATCACGAACTCTTTAAATGCGAGTTTGGGACAAAAAACACCAAGGACATTTAATGCGGGTAGTTATAATGCCTCTCAAAATAGTGGGAGTATAGACTTCACCCGAAAGTTTTCACAAGTATTAAAGGGATTAAATGTCGCTTTTGGCGGACAATACAGAGTAGAGACTTATCAAATTAAAGCAGGAGAAGAAAGTTCTTATTCAAAAGCAGATTTAAGCACCATATATGATGTACAGTACACTACAGGAGGAATTCCATATTTTAACAATATTGGCAGTACGCCATTAAATGGGTTATCTCCTGGTTCACAAATCCATGCTGGTTTCAGGCCAGGGAATGCTGTGGATGTTAAACGTTCTATTTCTGCTGGTTATGCAGATCTGGAACTTAATGTGACTAATCAATGGCTGGTTTCCGGGGCTTTCCGTGTCGAGAATTATTCAGATTTTGGGAGTGTCAGTACATTCAAAGCTGCAACCCGGTATAGTTTTGCCAAATGGCTTGCTATAAGAGGTGGATATAATACAGGCTTTCGGGCACCCGATCTCGCCCAGTTTTATTATACAGAAACTTCTACAACTTTCCAGAATGGGGTAGCCATTGATCAGGTAACCGCAAATAATGTAAACCCTGCTACAAAAGCTTTAGGCATACCATCTTTGCAGCCTGAAAGATCCAAAGGATATTCGGCAGGTATTACTTCACAGCCTATTCAGAATATAGAATTAACTCTTGATGCCTACCAGATCGACATCAAAGACAGAGTAGGGAACACCGGGCGGTTCTCTGCAACAGATGTGAATTTACCAGCCGATGTAAGGGCGCTATTTGTTCAGACAGGAACAGTACAGGCTAAATTCTTTTATAATTCCTTTAGTACAAGGACTAAGGGAATTGAATTTACCGGGAGCTATAAATTCTTGTTACCAGATGGCTCCAGCGCTGCATTTTTAGCTGGCGGTAACTTTCAGCAAACCCGTTTAACCAAAGTAAATACCCCTAAAGGGTTAGAAGCTTATCGCTACATAATTTTCGATGAGAGTGAAGAAGCAAGAGTTACCTCGGGTATTCCGGCTATGAAAATTACGCTGCAGGGTACTTATAATTATAAGAAGTTTAACTTTTTACTCAGAACAGTATATTTCGGAAAGGTAACCTCTGTGAGTCAGCTTAACGCAAATTTCCCAAAACCAGCTTATTATTATCAGGATTTTAGCCCGGTATGGATTACAGATTTTTCAGCAGGCTACCGGATCACCTCAGAATTACAAGCGACAATTGGTGTAAATAACCTATTTAATGTACTGGGAGACTATTCTATTCCTGCGCCGGGAAGTAATATTACAAGGACCCAGTCTCCAAGTGCCAGTCAGACAGGTACAACAACAGGTATTCAGCCATTTATCAGGCTATCAGCTACTTTTAAATAACAAGACCATGAAGATTTCTAAAATTAATATTTCTGTTTTAATCCTTGCATTTCTGTTCTCAGCGTGCAATAAGGCCAATTATCTGGATATTGATGCAGGTAACAGGCCGGCATTAAGTGCTAAAGTTAAATTTGTCAATGCAAGGCTTTCTTTAACACCAGTAAATTTCTGGGACTTTACCAGGAAGGTGACGCCCGCTCTGCTTACAAGAAATACGGCCTCTGCTTATTTGGAAACGCAATTTGGAAAAGTTCAGTACAATGTAACTGAAGGAACCAATACTTCTTATAAAGCTTCTTATGTTTTTGGCGGAAGTGCTAATTTCGTTCAGGAAACCAATACAACATCATTTTCGGGGCCTAACGGACCGATTGCAGATTTTGCGCATACACTCTTTACAGTTAAAAAACGTTTATCAAGCACGCTGAATCCAAATAACATTGATAGTCTGATTTTGGTTTATGATGATTTAACACTTCCGGCGGCTGGCAAAGCAAAAGTCCGGTTTGCTAATTTTTCTCCTGATGCACCTGCACTGGATCTTACTTACAATGGGGGCAATTCTATTTTTACCGGGGTAAGCTATGGAAATTTTGGTGATCAGGTTGTGATTTCTTATACCGGTGGAAAATCTCCGGCAACTATCCCAGGGCTGACCTGGAAAACTTTGGGGCCATTCAAAGAAATAGATGCAGGGACTAACCAGAGTTTTCAGCTTAAAAATAGTGAAGGCAAGACTGTAATTCCTGTTTCAGGGAACGCTCTTACAGGTATCACTTTGGAGAATGGAAAAATCTATACCATATTTATCAATGGACTGGTGAATGGATCGCCAGAACTTACTGCTACTGTAATCACGCATAACTAAGGATAACATCCAATTATGAATTATAATCTGTACGGGCAGATTACTGCTTATGTACAGGTTATAATCGTTTCATTCTTTTATAATTGCTCCATCTTTGCAATAAATGCAATTAAACTTGTCAGATCCTGATTGAGAGAACGAATTGTTGATTGCAACTGATTAATCATATTGGCTCTTGTATGCAGATCATCAGAGCGATAATATCCACCTTTACCAAAAAGTAAAGTTTCCTGATCCTGGTCAATCCTGCCATCAAATTCAAATTGGAGCCATCTGTTTTTAATGCTCTGTGAAAGTGTAATATCCCCTTTATTGCTGAAACTTTTCTCATGCAGCATTTCCCATACAAATTCAGGATAGTCTGTATTGTTTTTTGGTTCAGTCCAAATGGTGCTTAATAAGTTATGTTCGTGATAAAATTCCAGTTGTTTCCCTTTTGGATTAATCGTTAATGCGCCTAATCCTGCGCCAAGCAGACCTCCGCCTATACCAACAGCGGTTTGGACACTGTTTTTAGAAATTACTGCCGTAGCCACAGTTGTTAATGCACCAATAATCACAGATCCAACTGTTAATTTTGTATTCCTTTTGCTGTTTAATCCATCCAGATAGGCCGCCGCCATATCTGATCTTTCTCCTTCACAATCCAGTTCGGCAGCCACAGCCTGTAATTGTGTTTGGGCAAGTAATAGTCTGCTGGTTATTTTTTGCCTGAGCATCACTTGTTTCGAAATCGATTCTTGTGAGCGGTCTTGTTTCAGTATCCAAAGTTCATTTATAGCATTGCCTATACCCAGGATCTGGCAGAGCAACTGGTCATGTGCAGAAATATTTGTTTTTGAGAGGTCAATTTTTACCGAATCTCTCCAGGGTATTTCATTTTGAAGATATGGTATGCCGGGCGCACAGTAATTATATTTAAAACCTTGCAGTTTGGCATTGGTTGCTGTCTTTTTTGTTGTGCTGCAAGCGGAAAGAATCGCAATTAATACAAATGAAGAAATTGCTTTTAGAAGTTTTGTCATAGCTGGATGGTAAAGATGCCGGACTTTGCTGATAAAATTGAGATAATATAAATAAAAACATCTTATCAACGCCCGATAGCTAAATATTAATGTAAAATAACTCTTTTCTGGTTTCTTTAAATGAAATCCGTGTGTTATTTTAAATAATGTATTAATTTATTGATTATAAGTAAGTAATGTATGTGCTTTTATATAGAATAGTTCTTAATAAATTTTGAAAAGCGAATAACAGGTACTTTCTTTGCCTCATATTTATAATTAATCTAAATAATATGAGAGAAAAACTACTTATCATAATAATGTTGGCTTTTGGCATTTTCAAAGCAAATGCACAGCAACCCAGCGGACAGATAAATGGAAGGATAATAACTCAGGATGGCACTGGTGCTTCCAATATCAGTGTTGTTTTAAAGGGAGCGGGTGTAGGGACGCTAAGCGAAAAAGACGGTACTTTCATCCTTAAAAAAGTAAAGCCAGGCACTTATACAATCGTTGCAACTGCTATTGGTTTACAAAAGCAGGAGCGAAAAATTGTAGTTACCACAGGTAATGCACTGGAGGTGAATTTCACTTTGAAAGAAAACTCTTCAGAGCTGAATGAGATCATAATCTCCAGTTCAAAGACGAATAAATTTACAAAGAAAAAGAGTGATTATGCGGCTAAAATGTCTCTGAATAATTTAGAAAACCCACAGGTATACACTTCCATCACTAAAGAACTGTTAACAGATCAAATGGTTTTCTCAGTAGATGATGCGACTAAGAATGTACCTGGTCTGCAAAAAATGTGGGAAGCTACAGGTCGTGGTGGCGATGGAGGTGCTTATTATAGCTCAAGAGGTTTTATTCTTCAGAGCCAGTTGAGGAATGGCATTGCAGGTAATGTAACCGGACGTATCGATGCAGCAAACCTGGAAAGTCTTGAAGTGCTTAAGGGGCCTTCGGCAACGTTATTTGGCAGTGCGCTGACTTCTTACGGCGGATTAATCAACAGGGTAACTAAAAAGCCTTATGATCATTTTGGTGGAGAAGTTGCTTATTCGAGCGGAAGTTATGGCTTTAACCGCATAAGCGCAGATGTAAATACACCATTGGATAGTGCAAAAAAGGTATTATTCAGATTGAATACGGCTTATAATTATCAGGGGTCTTTCCAGGATAACGGGTATGGTAAAGACCTGGTTATTGCACCCAGCATTTCTTATAAAGTTAACGACAAACTTTCGTTTTTGTTAGATGCAGAGTTGTATAGCGGCAGCAGTGTTGGAAAACAGATTATCTTCTTTTATTTCCCTGTTTCTTCTTTAGGAGCAGACAGAGCTGATCAGCTTGGACTGGACTATAAGCGGTCTTACCATAGCAATGATCTGGTTCAGACTTCAAGAAATGATAATTTCTTCGGACAGATGAATTATAAGTTTTCTGATAAATGGACTTCTCAAACTAACTATACCAGCACTTATAGCTTTTCTAACGGCCGTGGCCCATATTTTTTCCTGGTTCCTAATGCGATGGTTCCTAATGCAGCGGGCGTAGTAGACCCAACTGCAAAAGGAAGCGATTATCTTTCCCGTGCTGATCAGTCTACAGCAAATAGCCAGATTACTGTATCAGAAATTCAACAGAATTTTAATGGAGAGTTCAATATCGGGAAAATAAGAAACAGGGTAGTGCTTGGTCTGGATTATCTCAGACAGAACTCTAACCAGGTATTTTATTCAATTAATAAATTTGATATCGTTCCAAAAAATGGTACGATACCAAACTATGCAGATTTTAATGAAACAAATCTTTCACAATTCTATCAGACTAATCCTAAGCTGACTTCCCATTATATCAACCGTTTCATCTCAAGTACCTATAGTGTTTATGTTTCTGATGTCGTTAATCTCTCTGATAATCTAATTGCACTGGCGGCATTGAGGATGGATGGATTTGATAATAAAGGTAATTATCAGGACACTACCGGATTATATACCGGTGCTTATAAACAACTGGCTTTTGCACCTAAATTTGGATTGGTTTATCAGCCAATTAAAGATCAGATTTCCATTTTTGCCAATTATCAGAGTGGTTTTACAAATAAAACCGGTCAGGACTATCTTGGACATGGTTTTAAACCTGAGCAAGCCAACCAGTTTGAAGGTGGTGTGAAATTAAACTTATTCGGAGGTAAATTAAGCAGTACAATTTCTTACTATGATATCAAAGTGAAAAATGTAGTAAGAGGTTATATCCCTGAGGCTGTTCCGGGACAACCAGCCCCTCCAATTAATCAATTTATACAAAATGGAACAAAATTGAGTAAAGGTATTGAAGCCGAAGTAATCGCTAACCCGATCGAAGGATTTAATGTGATTGCTGGTTTCGCCTATAATGATAATAAACTGACCAATGCAGACCCTAATGTAGAAGGACGCAGGGATGCTTATTCAATGTCACCTTATTCAGCGAATCTGTGGATGAGTTATAAATTGAATTACGGTAAATTAAAAGGTGCAGGTATAGGTTTTGGCGGAAATTATGCCAGTGATAATAAAATCGTTAACAGTGTATCAAATGGCGTATTTATTCTGCCACACTATGTAACTTTAAATGCGTCTGCATTTTATGATCAGCCTAAGTACAGAGTGGGTTTGAAAGTAGATAACCTGACCAACAAACAATATTGGATAGGCTATGGAACAATGAACCCTCAGCAATTAAGAAGCGTAATTGGTAGTATTGCTTTTAAATTTTAAAATATAAACCCCAATTGATCCTGAAAAGTCAATTGGGGTTTATCCTTAAAAAACAGCTTCAGTAAGCAGGTCTTCATGCAGTGTTACTTCCTGAAGAACCTGATTGTGATCAAACCAGAAACAGTTTACATAACCATCTTCCTTTAAAATTCCTGCAGTCATTTTAGGACCGCCCGATTTTAGCACCAGAATTGTGCCTGTTGTAAATTTTGCCATAGGTTCAGTTTTAATTACTACGAATGTAATATAACGCTATTAACAATCAAATAGTTATCTTCTGTTGAAATAGCATTTTGCTGTCAGATCATGTAGCTTTAACAGGAAGCAGGTTAGCTTGTTGCAGATTATTTCGCTAAGACTTCAACAAAATTGTTTAAATATTTTATTTCATTTCAGAAATAATGCTACATTTGTCGCCCAGAGTGGATAATCCATCGTTTAATGCCCGGATGGCGAAATTGGTAAACGTTGCGGTCTCAGAAGCCGTTGGAGTAAGATCCTTGAGAGTTCGAGTCTCTCTTCGGGCACAGAAGGAAACATCATGAATATGATGTTTCCTTTTTTTATGCCAATAAATCACTCTTCGTCACATCTTTCCCCCATTCCGTCACATTTATTATCCCAGCTTTTATATCGGTTTATATTTGGATAATAATTCGTAACCGGGAGATAAGATCCCTTAAATTAAGAACAATGAAACCATATTTACTTTTTCTGCTCTGCTGCTTTGGTTTTAGCTCATTTGGGCAAACTGCACCAGAATCTGCTTCACAGCCCGATTTCACTACGGAGAATGTGAAGTTCAACAGTGCCGGGGTCACTCTGGAAGGTACAATCTTTAAACCTGAACATCCTTATGCGTCAGTAGTCCTTGTGCATGGGTCCGGCCAGGAAACAAGGATGGTAAACATGGCGTCGCTTTTGGCAAAAAACGGCATTGCAGTATTAACCTATGACAAACGCGGAGCAGGAAAATCGGGGGGCATTTACACCGGGCCGGAAGTAGGGACCAATAATATTGATTCTGCCAATCTCAACCTGTTAGCTTTAGATGCAAGCGCTGCGTCTAATGCACTATTGACACAATTACCAGCCAATCATGGGCCATTGGGCTTAATAGGGTTTAGCCAGGCTGGCTGGGTAATCCCTTTGGCTGCAAAAAAAAATAATCAGGTAAACTTCATGATATTATTTAGCGGACCAGTCATTACAACGCTTGAACAGCTGCGGTTTCAGTTCTATACACAAGGAAATACCAGTTTTTGGGACACACATACTGAAGCTGAGGCACGTGAGCATATAAAAAGTGACCCTGACCGGTATCAGTTTGCAGGCACCGATCCGCAGGATGCACTTTCCACACTTCCGATCCGGGGACTTTGGCTTTTTGGAGGTAAGGATATACAAATTCCGGTACGTTTGTCAATAGAGCATCTCAATGCACTTAAACAACAAGGCAAATTGTATGATTACCAGTTATTTCCAGAACTAGGGCATGACACTAGCTACTCCAAATCACAGGAGCCATTTAACGCAGCTATTCAATGGATTAAGACCATTGCAGATCATATGAAAAGCAAATAAGCTAAAAGCTTTCCATTTTTAAAAAAAAAACAATGTCAAAGCTCTTTTATTGCCTGTAAACCGAAAATTTACAGGCTTTTTACTTTCCCATGATACCACATCTGTACGTAAAGTCAAATCTTTCCGGACAAGATATTTTTACCATTCCTAATCTCTAATTTTATCAATAAGCAGATCGTTCTGCACTATAGAGAGCTTTGTAATGATAAATGAAACACCTCAGAATAAATTAGCAACTATTCCTTATTCAGTATTAGATTTAGCAACAGTAGTTGCAGGAAAAACACCAGCTGATACTTTTCGCAATAGCCTTGATCTGGCACAGCAAGCAGAAAAATCTGGCTATACCAGGTACTGGCTGGCCGAACATCATAATATGATCAGTGTGGCGAGTTCAGCAACATCTTTGCTGATCGGACACATTGCTGGTGGTACAAAAACAATCCGGGTAGGTTCCGGTGGTATCATGCTGCCTAATCACTCCCCTTTAATTGTTGCCGAACAGTTTGGTACTTTAGCCTCCTTATATCCTGGCAGAATAGATCTGGGACTTGGACGTGCACCCGGTACAGATCAGGTTACGGCAATGGCTATCAGAGGAGAAAGATTTAATGCTGTACATGATTTTCCGCAGGACATCATCAAACTGCAAAACTTCTTTTCCGCAGACAATGCGAATGCCCGCGTAAGGGCAATTCCTGGTGAAGGTTTAGACATCCCGATCTGGGTATTGGGTTCTAGTACTGATAGTGCCCGTTTAGCTGCGGCAATGGGTCTTCCTTACGCTTTTGCAAGTCATTTTGCACCAGCACAGTTTCTGACAGCAATAAATATTTACCGTCAGAATTTCAGACCATCAGAACACCTGAAAGCTCCTTACGTCATCTCATGCGTAAATGTAATTGCTGCTGATACTGATGCAGAAGCTGAAAGACTATCCACTTCTTTAAAGCGGTTTTTTATGGGCGTAGTAACTGGTAAACTGGAATTATTACAACCGCCAGTTGATCACATGAATGGTGTATGGACAGACTACGAAGAAGAAGCTGTGAATCAAATGATAGCTTGTTCTTTCTTTGGCAGTCCGGAAACGATTAAACAAGACATGGAAACTTTTATCAGCCGGACACAGGTCGATGAAGTCATGGTTACTTCTCACATTTTTGATCATCAGGCAAGAGTACATTCTTATCAGCTTTTTGCGGATATCATGAAAGGTTAATCTTGTTGAAAAATAATTAATATTTAAAATAGCATCGCATGGAATACAGACAATTAGGCGCTTCGGGTCTTAAAGTACCCGTATTAAGTTTTGGTACCGCAACATTTGGTGGTGGAAATGAGTTTTTTAAAGCCTGGGGAAGTACCCAGGTCGAAGAGGCAGGCAGATTAATTAACCTTTGCCTGGATGCAGGGGTTAACCTGTTTGATACTGCAAATGTTTATTCTAACGGACTTTCAGAAGAAATCCTTGGTCAGGCTTTAAAAGGGCTTCGTGATCAGGTTTTGATCTCAACCAAGGCGACCTTCTCCATGGGAGACGGCCCTAATGATCTGGGATCTTCCAGGTTTCATTTAATCAAACAATGTGAAGATAGTCTGAAAAGATTAAACACTGATCATATCGATATTTATCATATGCACGGTTTTGATGCAAACACGCCCGTAGAAGAAACACTGAAAACATTGGAAAATCTGGTTGAAAGCGGAAAAGTACGTTATATCGCCTGCTCTAATTTCTCGGGATGGCATTTAATGAAATCCCTTTCCGTATCCGAAAGATATGGATGGTCAAGATATATCGCACATCAGGCTTATTATTCTTTGCTTGACCGTGAATTTGAATGGGAGCTTATGCCACTGGGTATTGATCAGAAAGTAGGGACCATTGTATGGAGTCCATTGGCTTCGGGTCGTTTATCAGGAAAATACAGACGTAATCAGCCACTTCCCGCAGATAACCGTGTACAACAAGGCGGTGGTCATGGACCAGCTTTAAATGAAGAACGTTTATATACGATCATGGATGCCCTTGATGAAGTTTCAGCTGAAACAGGTAAAACTGTCGCACAGATTTCCCTGAACTGGTTATTACAACGCCCTACAGTATCAAACATCGTTATAGGAGCGAGAAATGAAGAACAATTGAAACAAAATCTGGAAGCAGTAGGCTGGAACCTGACTACAGAACAGGTTAAAAAACTGGATGAAGCAAGTAAACCAGAGCCTATCTACCCTTACTGGCATCAAAGACAAAGTGAAGAACTGAATCCGCTGCCTGTATTTTATAAAGGATAATAACTATTGAATTCTTAATCCGGGACCACCTTTTCTGTTTAAGGAAGGTGGTCTTTTTATAAAGAAAAAGAAAAAACTGCTGGATACCATAGTTGTTTAATAGGTGTAATTTGTAAATTAGCCTAAACTAAATATAAACTTATGAGATATATTTCACTGCTATTACTTTTCACAGCAATCTCCTTTACAGGTTTTGCGCAGAACAAAGATGCTATTCTTGGTCAATGGGTTAACTCTACAGGAGAGGCACATGTAGAGATTTTTAAAAAAGAGTCTAAATATTTCGGTAAGATTGTATGGCTGAAAAATCCTAAAGATGAAAAAGGTAATGCTAAAACGGATATAAAGAATCCTGATGCAAACCTGAAATCCAGACCTATTTTAGGTATGGAAATGCTTAAGGATTTTGTTTTCGAAGGTGGTAAATGGACCGATGGAAAAATCTATGATCCTAAATCTGGTAAAACTTATAGCTGTAATATGAATCTTAAGGACAACGGTGATTTAAATATGCGTGGTTATATCGGGATCTCAATTATTGGAAGATCTGAAGTCTGGAAAAAAGTTAAATAATGCGAATACTCCTGTACCTTTTATTGCTGACGCCCTTTACCGTATTTTCACAAACCTATGAATTAAGTACCGTTAATACTGGAACTAATACCAGTATCAGAGGAATGTCTGTCGTCTCTGACAGTATTGCCTGGGTAAGTGGAAGCAACGGATTTGTTGGGAAAAGCATAGATGGTGGCAAGGAGTGGACCTGGACAAAACCCAAAGGTTATGAAACGCTCGACTTCAGAGATATTGAAGCCTTTGATAAAAACCATGCTGTAATCGTCAATGCGGGCTCGCCTGCTTATATTCTTCGTACCGGGGATGGCGGGAAAAGCTGGACTGAAACTTATAAAAATCCAGACTCTGCCATATTTCTTGACGGCATGTCATTCTGGGATCAAAAAAATGGGATCATCTTCGGTGATCCCATTCAAAATCATTTACAGCTGCTCATTACTGATGATGGGGGATGTACATGGAAAGATATCTCGGCAAACCTAAAACAGACAATGGCAACCGGTGAAGCTGGGTTTGCGGCAAGCGGTACAGGAATTAAGACCATGGCTGGTGGAAAAATCTGGATAGCTACAGGAGGTACCAAATCAAACATTTACACTTCTGACAATTACGGCCTGAGCTGGAAAAGGTATGACTGTCCCATTCTACATGGAAAAAGTACTACCGGAGCCTTTTCTATTGACTTCTATACCGAAAATCAGGGAATTGTAGTTGGCGGTGATTATGAAAAAGACAAAGAGAATACGAATAATATTTTGCTGACCAGCGATGGTGGAAAGTCATGGGCTAAACCTTCCAGACCTGTTTTTGGTTACCGTTCGGGGGTGATCTGGTATGATGATAAAACCTGTTTTGCTACAGGTACTTCAGGAACAGATGTTTCCAGAGACGGAGGAATGAACTGGTATCACATTTCAGAAGAAAGCTTTAATGTTATTCAAAAGGCTAAAAACGGCAAACTAGTATTGCTTGCCGGTGCTAAGGGGCTGATCTATACTTTAAAGATTAAATAAGGAAGCTAAACTTCACAATATAATATAAAGGGGGCTTCTGTTAGCTCTAAGGATTGATCTCCAGGATCTCTTTAGCCAGATGGATCATCTTTTCACTACCAGTATATTTACCATGTTCGTCTGAAAGTTTAACTACGTCTGTCCACTCTTCATTTTGAGGCTGGGCCTGAGTCATCTTAATTACTATATTCATAGGTTCAGGGCCAGCATCATTAGTCAGATTTGTTCCTATACCGAAAGAGATACCAATTTTATGATGACAATGTCCGGCAATACGGGCAACCTTCTCATAATTCAATCCGTCAGAGAATATAATAGTTTTAGTCTTTGGATTGATACCCAAACGCTGATAATGCGCAATTACTTTATCAGCAAACAAAAGCGGGTCACCGCTATCGTGTCTCACCCCATCGAATAACTTGGAAAACATTTTGTCGAACTGTCTGAAAAACACATCCGTTGTATAAGTGTCAGATAAAGCAATCCCCAGATCTCCGCGGAAAACCTGTACCCAATGTTCCAAGCCCAGGGAGTTGGCCATTTTAAAGCCATATCTGGCAGCGTGAAACATAAACCATTCATGGGCATGCGTACCTATTGGTTTAGTCTGATGAACCATTGCCATATGGACATTACTAGTCCCGATAAATGAACCCTCTCCATATTTTTGAAGTGTCTGTAAGACCAAACGGTGAATAGCATAAGAATATCTCCGGCGTGTACCGAACTCAGCAATAGTCACACCCAGTTCACGATAATTTTCAATCTTTTTCTTTGTCCGCTCAATCACCTCTTCGTTACTTATTCTGACCGCATGCGTCATTTCATAAAATAACTCGCAAATCAGAGACATAATTGGTACTTCCCATAAAATAGCACGGTACCAGAGCCCTTCTACATGTACTGCTAACTGATCACCCTGCTGTTCAATATGAACTTCCTCAGGCTGATAACGATAGCCTTCAAGAAAATCGAGATATGAAGGGTCCAGGTATGGACAATTGACCTGCAG
Organism: Pedobacter cryoconitis; assembly: GCF_014200605.1. Taxonomy (GTDB): domain Bacteria; phylum Bacteroidota; class Bacteroidia; order Sphingobacteriales; family Sphingobacteriaceae; genus Pedobacter; species Pedobacter cryoconitis_B. The sequence continues at coordinate 227,124 of NZ_JACHCE010000005.1, forward strand.
GAATTTTTTCTCTTCGCGGGTTAATTTTAAAGAAGGCATTTCATTGACTGCCTTCCGCAGTGCATCACCAAATCCTGGAGGAAAAGAATGTTTCCCCCGGTTAATAAACTTGTAGCGGACTTTAGCATAAGGGAATAAGCGGATCACACCCTGCTGCATGGTAAACTTATAAAAGTCATTGTCAAGGATAGAAACTAGAGAAGGGACAGGCTGCATAGACATATATTCAGATGTATAATATGAGCTACCTTATCATAATTCGGGCCAGTAGCTCATTAATTATCCTAAATATAGGTTTATTTAGCATCCAATAGAACAGCAAGCTGGATACAATGTGTATCTGAACGGTTACTCCAGGCATGATTTGTGCCGCGCTGAACTACAATATCCCCGGCTTTTAAAAGAGTTTCCTCCTCATCCAGAATCAAATAAATCTCACCAGACAGAATGATAATATAATCTAACGTGTCGGTCTGGTGCATTAAAGGATGTACCTGTCCTTTCTCCAGAGGTTTAATTCCCAGATCTTTATCTGGAGGAATACTCACGTAACGGAAATAAGTTCCCCGAGCAGGAGTTGCAGGCATGGCCGTATTATCTATTTTAACCTCTTTATACAGCTCTACAGGCATTTGATCAGTAACCCAGATATCTGAAATAATCAGACCTGGAAAATGTTCAGAAACATTATTTACTATAGCATCCTCTGTAATGATAGATTTACCGTCTTTTAACCCTGTGACTATACGGCGTGGTATTTTTGGAATTTGTGACATATTTTCTCTTTGAGATGAATTAATCTATTTGCATCACTAATTTTCTGCCTTTTGTGAGGTTGTCTTCTAAAAGCTGATGTGCCCTTTTAACGGTTTCAACAGCCAAAGGCCCAACATTGAATACGGCAGGCGGTGTAATGGCAAGAGCTGACATGAGTTGCATGAATTCATTCAGTTTTTCTCCGTAATAATGATAATTCTTCTGTAATGAATACGCATAATTTGAAATATTGACAATTACTGCGCCTTTATGAAAGAGCTCTTCTCTTGCAGGAGCAGTGGTCAGTGCAGTAACGTCAGTATAAGTACCATTGGTGATCAGAACCTGCGCACAGATCCAGGACATCCGGTCGCCTGCCAGATCTATACAATGCTTAAAAAACTGACCATTATTCCGCTCCATAATCACTTCAGAAAGATTATCCAGCTTATAATCAATAATCTGCTCTTCTTTCAATCCGGCCTTAATCAATTGATTTTTACTTTCTTCATTACCTGCAGTAACGATTATCTTTTGATATCCTTTAGCCACCAGTATTTTGATCAGGGCCATACCTACACCACCGGCAGCACCGCTAATAAAAACAGCATCAGTTTTTTTGATAGCCAATCTGTTAAAACATTGCAGTGCGGTGAGCGATGCACCCGGAATAGCTGCCGCCTCTTCAAAACTTATATTTTCGGGTTTAACAGCTAATATAAGCTCAGGTACGCTGATATACTCTGCATAGGTACCATTTGAACCCATACTTCCAGAAGCAGCAAATACCGAATCGCCAATTTTGAACTGATGAGCTGACTGGCCGGTTTTAACAACCACTCCGGCAAATTCACGACCCAGTATAGGTGAATGCATTCGCTTTCTTTCCGTTTTACCCTGCCTCATCTGATAGTCGATAGGGTTAAACGCAGCCGCCTTTATGCTGATTAATACTTCGTTATCTGCAGGTTCAGGTATAGCATGATTATTTTCCAGGATGAAATTATCAGTATCCCCGAAATCTTTTAATACAATGGCTTTCATGGTCATTTGATTTTAACTTAAATAGGTGAACTCTTAATGGAGAAGGCTAAATTAAATCGCCAATAGTTTATATTTGCTATCAGTTAACTCCAGGTAACCAGTTACCCCAAATAAACTATCAGCATATGGGCATCGTGAAAAATAAAGGAAATGTGCGGGAAGCAAGCTGTCAGGAAGAACTTACAGCCATGCGTGACAGCATTGATATATTAGGTGGAAAATGGAAACTGCTGATTATGCGCTATCTGACTAACCGGACTTCAGAAAACAATCATTTTAAAAAGATTCAGCGTGGTGTCAGCGGGATATCTGCAAAGATGTTATCCAAAGAATTAAAAGACCTTGAGCTTAACCTGATGGTGACCAGGACTATTCAGGACACCAGGCCTGTTACCGTAGAATATTCCATTACTGAATATGGTAAAAGCATTATTCCTGTAACCGATATATTAGTCCAATGGGGGCTCAATCACCGCGAGAAAATCAAAGAAGAGATACTTGTCTGACCGCTTTGCCGTTATGTAGCTAAAGATTAAGTTCCCTTAACAGAGAATGTGATCTATTACACTATCTTTATAGCATTGAATCAAACAGACTCTTATTAGTCGCAACGGGGGAAAACAGAAAGGATGACTAAAAAAGTCAGGTTTATTAATACCAATCAGTCAACATTTTATATCACAGTACGGAAAAGAGTTGATACTTATTTTACAGCAAACAATATTTCCACTCATGCAAATGGGGCAATGTGGTTCAAGGCCATATTTTTCTTAACAGGAATAACAGCATTATACACCTCAATTCTGTTTGCTGGTCTTAGTCTTCCTGTTTTGCTTTTATTGTCTATGCTACTAGGCGTATTTGGTGCATTTGTAGGCTTTAATATCTGCCATGACGCCATTCATAAAGCATTTTCTGGTAATGCCAGGGTCAATCAGCTCCTGAGCTTTATTTTTAACCTGATTGGTGCAAGCCCATACGTTTGGAATATCTGCCATAATATTGTACATCATACCTACACCAATATTTCGGGGCATGATGAAGATATTGACGTTGCACCAGGGCTTATCCGGTTCTCTGATACAGAAACAGTAAACAAATTACAGCGTTACCAGCATTTCTATGCCTTCTTTTTGTATAGCTTTTCTATGTTGTCATGGGTATTCAGAAAAGATTACAAGAAGTTCTTTCAGCATAAAATAGGAGAGCATCGGGTTATTCATCCCCGGATTGAATATTTCAGGTTGTTTTTCTACAAAGCGATATATTATTTTCTTTTTATCGCATTGCCATTACTGGTGATGCCAATCACATTCGGGCAATTTTTAATCGGTTTTATGGCTATGCAGCTCGCTCAGGGATTAGTTCTTGGACTCGTTTTCCAATTGGCACATGTGGTCGAAGGAACAGATTTTCCCCTGCCAAATGAACAGGGAAATATGGAAGAGGCATGGGCAGCACATCAAATGAGGACCACAGCAAATTTTGCGGGAGGAAGTAAAATGGCTGCTTTTTTATGCGGAGGTTTAAACCGTCAGATAGAACACCATCTTTTTCCAAAGATTTGTCACATTCATTACCCTGCTATAGGAAAGATCGTTAAGGCAACTGCCGAAGAATTTGGCCTTCCTTATATAGAGAGTATCACCTTTACAGCTGCTTTGCAGTCTCATTACCGCATGTTAAGGAAACTGGGGAAGGAAACTTATAAGTCAAATAAGAACATCAACAGAGAGGTTTATATCCTTCCTGAAATTGTCGAAGTTGTTCTTTAAGGGTTCAGGCGGTTCCACTGTTTTTGATCAAGCTGATTTGTGTCAATATCTTTGATCCAGTACAAATCTGCAATGATATGTTTTTCCTGGGCAGTCTTATATAGCGGATATTTTTTTTTCTGTTCCCCACAGCCTTTTCGCCTTAAAACTATCCGGGTATCCGGAGCATCTTTTTTCTCTAGTAAAACGCGGTCAGTATTCCAGCTGCACATACCCGAAAAAATAGTGACAATGGTTAAAAAACAAGCTGCTACAGCAATTGCACAGGTTAAAATTAGTTTAATAATCAGACGCCTTCTACTGTCTTTTTGTTTTAAAGTGCCAAATAGGGTCAGCAAGACTGCCGTTTGAAGTGCATAAAACAGGAAAACCTGGTACAGACCTCCGCTTTTTCCAATCTTAATTTCTAAAGGGATCAACTTTCCAAAAAGAGATAACATCATCCAGGTTAAAATTACCACAATTGAAACCCAGAAGATGACCTTATTGAGTATTTGCATGCGCACTATTTGCTGTTCAGGAAATTAGTTAAATTAGCAAGGACCTTTTCTGAAAGCCTTTGTTTAGCTTCAAAAGTAAAACCTCCAAACTGATCTGATAAAATAATATGATCATGTCCTGTAAACTCCTCCACAAAATCTCCAACTCCGTCAGCATCGAAGATCGCAAAATTCCTGTCACTGTCAATCCAATTTAGAAATGCTTCTTTTTCAAAAGGTACACCCAATGAAGTATTGACAAGAATTGAATTTGGTTTCTTTAATTTAAACTCTCTTTCTGAAAGAATTACAGTGTTTTTAGGTAAATGTGTGGTAATGATATCACAAGTTGCCATTAACTCATCCAATGGTAAATAGGTAATCCCATTTTCTTCCTGCTCATATTTCCGGCTGCGGCTAAAATAATATACCTGCATTCCAAAATGTAATGCGGTCTGTGCCACCATCAATCCCAGTGTGCCAAGGCCGATAATACCAATGCTTTTATTTTTCAGTTCTACTGGTTCGTCTTTCCATCTTACTTTAAGGAGGCCTTTCAATAAAAAAATGAGCTGTGCGAATATAAATTCTACCGCACCTTCATCACCATAATCTTTAACACCTTTTACCTGGATACCTTTTTCACGGGCAGCTGCGATATCGACATTTGCCGATGCCTCATCATATAAACTGCAGCACATTCCTATATATTTCAAATGAGCAGTCTTTGCTATAATTTCTGCAGTGATCTTTGTTTGCCAGCTAACCAGTACACAATCGGCATCCCCTATACGGGAAAGCGTCTCTTGATCATCTGCAGGATAATCAGTATATATGGTAATCTTACTTTTAGACAGACCAGCTATCTGATCTATGATTTCCTGAGTAAGGCCACAACTATCTATTACAGTGATTTTTTCGAATTGCATAAAATTGTTAATTAATTATCGGGAATGCGAATATATATTAATTATAATTGATTAGATATACATTTAAGAAATAAAACAGCAGAGGTCTTGTCAAAACATCATTTTCTGAGGGTAAGTAAATGCAAGTCATTCCTTTAGGAAATCATCAGGTTAAAGTCACAAATTCTTTGTGCCTGTCTATTCATTAATCAATAGGAATAACCTCAGGCAATTCATAACTGTTTTTCAATTATTTGCCAATCAATGAGCTTTTCAACAAATATAAATTGAGCTTTTCAACAAAACGAAAAGGCTGCGCAGTATCGAACTTTATCTAAATTAAAAACCACAGATAATGACAAATTCAGAAACAATAAAAAAAGTCTGGTTTATTACCGGAAGCTCTCGCGGACTGGGAAGAAATCTTACCGAAAGTGTTTTGGCTAATGGAGATAACGTCGTGGCGGCAGCCAGAGATACAACACAATTAAAAGAACTATTAACAGCCTATCCGGAACAGCTTTATCCGGTACAATTAGAAGTAACCAATAAAGAACAGATCCATCAGGCAGTTGGCCGTGCGATTGACCATTTTGGACGTATTGATGTACTGGTTAACAATGCAGGTTTTGGGATTACCGGTGCTACAGAAGGTTTCACAGATGAACAGGTGCGCAGCCAGCTGGAAACAAATCTTTATGCACCTATAGAAATTACACGTGCTGTATTACCGTATATGCGTAAAAACAGGTCAGGCCGTATCCTGCAGATCAGTTCAGTAGGGGGCAGGGTTGGTCATATCGGACTATCTATTTATCAGGCTGCTAAATTTGGTTTAAGCGGATTTAGTGAGGCACTGGCTAAAGAAGTAGCTCATTTAGGAATATATGTTACCAGTGTTGAACCAGGTGGGTTCCGTACCGGCTGGGCAGGTGATTCTATGACTTATGCTCAACAAATTGAAGGATACGAAATTGTAGATCAGCGAATTGATATGTTTAAATCAGGTGATTTTATTCCAATGGGAGATCCTGACAAAGCAGCCGGAGTAATGATTGAGCTGGTTGAACATCCCCAGCCGCCAGTACACCTGATCTTAGGGAGCGAAGCAATAAGTATTTTAAAACATGCTGATGCCGTGAGAACAGAAGAACTCGAGCAGTGGATGCCTGTTTCTGTTTCTACAGATCATGCAGATGCTGTAAATTTCCTGGAAACCGAACAAGGGAAAGCACTGTTAAAAAAAGGGTAGTATTAAAATGTAAGCATCAGCTTTATTGCTGATGCTTAACCCATATATTTGAATTATTATTGAGATGTTCAAAAAAGAAGAAGATAAGAAATTGACGGGTATCCTTTATTCCTGCTATGTAAACAGAAGCAGGGAAGGGGAGCAGTTTATACCTGAACATATCTTTTTTTATCAGCTATCTGGTACACTCCTGATGGATGATGGTAATCAATCACATGTTTTCAGGGAAGGGGACTTTCGGTTTCTGAAAAAGAATAACCTGGTTAAGTTTACTAAACTACCACCAGAAAACGGAGAATTTAAATCTATTTCTATCCGTCTTGATCAGCAAACACTTCGTGATTTTAGTAGAGAATATGGCTATGAAGCCGTGAAAAAGCAGGAAAGTGAAATTATCCAATACCTCAAACCCGATCCGCTTTATAAAAGTTTTATGGATTCTCTTGCTCCTTATCAGCTAAAGCAACCGGAAAATGAAAAACTGCTGTCTTTAAAACTCAGAGAAGCGGTTTTAATTCTGTTGCAGACCAATCCGGAACTTGCGGATATCTTGTTTGATTTTACAGAACCGGGCAAAATTGATCTGGAAGCTTTTATGAATAAGAATTTTCACTTCAATGTAGAAATGAATAGGTTCGCCTATTTGACAGGAAGAAGCCTCGCGACTTTCAAAAGGGATTTTGAAAAACTTTATCAGCTCTCACCAGGCAGGTGGCTGCAGCAAAGAAGATTACAGGAAGCCTACCATTTGATTAAAGAAAAAGGTAAAACTGTATCTGATGTTTATCTGGAGGTAGGTTTTGAAGACCTGTCACATTTTTCTTTCGCTTTTAAGAAGAAATACGGGATGGCACCTTCAAAAATCTAGAACATCCCGAGCATCCAAAATTCATCAACGCTTATATTTATGAAAAAGGGAAATGGCCGGTACCAAAACCGGTGCAGACTGTGAACAGGGATATAGCACGCAGATTAATGTCTCTGGACAAAATCAGTTTCCCTTGTGCTGCACAGATATTGAAACAGTACAATGAAAAAGCTGCTCAAATAGAAGGAGCTAAACTTACAGACTATGTTTATATACCAATGGTACTTTAAAGGTTGTAAACAAAAAAGGCTCACGTAAAACGTGAGCCTTTCAGCAGTACTCAGAGCGGGAATCGAACCCGCACGACTTTTAAGGTCACAGGATTTTAAGTCCTGCGTGTCTACCAGTTCCACCATCTGAGCAGGTGTTAAACCTTTTAAAAATAAAAACCTTCTGTTAGAAGGTTTTAGAGCGAAAGACGAGATTCGAACTCGCGACCCCGACCTTGGCAAGGTCGTGCTCTACCAACTGAGCTACTTTCGCATTGGTATTGTATTATCGGTTCTGTATAACTTTATACAGTTAGTACTCAGAGCGGGAATCGAACCCGCACGACTTTTAAGGTCACAGGATTTTAAGTCCTGCGTGTCTACCAGTTCCACCATCTGAGCAGGTGTTAACCTTTTAAATAAATGTCTTCCGGTAAAGAAGACACTTAGAGCGAAAGACGAGATTCGAACTCGCGACCCCGACCTTGGCAAGGTCGTGCTCTACCAACTGAGCTACTTTCGCATTGGTTTTATCACATCATCCGATGTTTCCCTCATTTTTGCAAGGCTTAAAACTGTATACCTTGTTTCCGTTTGGGATTGCAAATATAAGGACTTTTATATTACTGTCAAGTTATTTTTAATAAAAAAAACAGGTATTATCTTAAGTTATTGTCATTCAGGACTTCAGAAATCAAATTATTTTCAAAGCCCTTTCCCATAAGGTAGGTAATCAGCTTATATTTTCTTTTATAAGCATCTTTCTCTGTTAAAACTGCCGATTTCTTTTCTGCCGTTGCGAGGATAGTCTTTAAATAATCATCATAATCGATCGTATTCAGGGCCTTTAAGATCATTTTTTCGGGAATCTTTTTCAATTTAAGTCCTTGTTTGATCTTGATCTTACCCCATTTCTTGATATTAAACTTGCCGGAAACATAATTCATGGCAAATCTTTCTTCATTCAGAAAGTTATTCAGAATTAATTCAGTGATGACTTCTTCTACTTCATCAGTTCTCAGGCCCCAGTCATAAAGTTTATTTCTGACTTCTTGTTGTGCACGCTCCTGGTAAGCGCAATAACTCTCTGCTTTGACTAAAGCAGATCTTTTATCCAGGGCGGGTTTTGAATATTCTTTTTCCAATGTGTTATAGCATAGCAGAGTTAAATAGCTGCTGCCGTAAATATCCGCATTATTATCAGAGCCCTGTTAAATTTTATCTTCAAAATTTAAACAGCCCCCTGGAAAAGGTTAACTTTAGCCCCAATATTATATCTGGATCAATGCGTGAAATCAGCTACAACATTCAGCAGATTGCTGAAATTTTAAATATAGAATCCTTCGAATTAAAACACCCTGCTTTAATTAATAGCCTGTTAATAGACAGCCGTATTGTAATCAGCCCTGAAACGTCTTTATTTTTTGCAATACCTGCATTAAGGGACGGACATGAGTTTATCGCGGAAGCCTATGCCAGGGGGATTAGAAACTTTGTGATCAGTAAGCCTGAATATCAACAGAACTTCCCTGATGCTAATTTTCTTCTGGTTCCTGATGTACAGGCCGCCCTGCAAGAGATAGGAGCTGCCCACCGCAAAAAATTTGAGATGGAAGTGATAGCCATTACAGGCAGTAACGGGAAAACTATTGTAAAAGAATGGTTATACCAGTTACTTTCAGCAGATTTCAATATAGTCAGGAGCCCAAAAAGTTTTAACTCTCAGCTTGGTGTTCCCTTGTCAGTCTGGCAGATCAACCAGGAAAATAACCTTGGGATTTTTGAAGCGGGTATTTCCAAACAGGGAGAAATGCAGAACCTGGCCGGAATTATACAGCCCACTATAGGTATTCTGACTAATATAGGAGAGGCACATGCCGAAGGATTTACCTCTTCGGCAGAAAAACTGAAAGAGAAACTGAAATTATTCAAAGGGGTAAAGCTTTTTATTTACTCACCAGAATATATGCATGGAATAGCGCCTGCAGAGCTGCCTGGTGAAAAACAATTCTCCTGGAGTACACAAACCAATGCCGATTTATCCATTCTGTTTGTAGAGCCTATCAACGGAAAAAGTTATGTAAAGGCCCTTTATAAAAATGAAGAAATTGAATGCCTTCTTCCTTTTGGAGACAAGGCATCCGTGGAAAACGGAATTATCTGCTGGGCCGCCTTATTAGCAATGGGATATACACCAGAGCAGGCCGATCTCCGTTTAGAACGCCTGACGGCCGTAAATATGCGTCTGGAATTAAAGAATGGGATCAATCAATGTTCTATCATTGATGATTCCTATAGTGCTGATATTTCTTCGCTTTCTATAGCCCTTGATTTTCTGAATCAGCAAAACCAGCATCCTGTAAAAACCCTGATTTTGTCAGACCTGTTACAGACCGGGAAAGCTGATATTGAACTCTATACTGAAATTGCCGCTTTATTAAAACAGAAACAGGTAAACAGATTGATCGGTATCGGTTCACATATTTCTTCATTTGCAGCTCTGTTTGAGCTTCAGAATACCTTTTTTGAAAGTACAGAAGAATTTATTCAGCAATTTCCTGCACTCAGTTTTAGCAATGAAACGATTCTTGTTAAAGGTGCAAGGCGATTTGAATTTGAGCGGATCAGTAAACTCCTGACACAGAAAGTTCATGGAACGGTCATGGAGATTGATTTAAATGCACTTGCCAGTAATCTGAAATTTTACAAATCAAAACTGGCACCGGGCGTAAAGGTCATGGCCATGGTCAAAGCCTTTTCTTATGGAAGCGGAAGTTTCGAGATTGCAAATCTCCTGCAATATCACCAGGTAGATTATCTTGCTGTAGCTTATGCAGATGAAGGGATTGCGCTAAGAAAAGCCGGGATTACATTGCCTGTTATGGTAATGAGCCCCGAGCCATTCGCTTTTGAGGCAATTCTGAAATATAAGCTGGAACCGGAGCTTTATAATATGGAGATTCTGAAAGCATTTATTGCTTTTTTACCGGAAACTCAACAAGCTTACCCTGTGCATATTAAAATAGATACCGGTATGCACCGTCTTGGGTTTGAAGAGCCTGACTTAGCAGAATTACTCCCTTTGCTAAACCAGACAAAAAAGATAAAAGTAGTTTCCGCTTTTTCTCATCTTGCAGCCAGTGAAGATGAAAAACATGATGAATTTACCGGTTATCAGCTCCAAACCTATCTTCATCTCAGTACAGCACTGCGAAAAAGTCTTGGTTATGATTTTATACGTCATATTTCCAATACTTCGGCCATTACCAGGCATCCCGAAGCACAACTGGATATGGTAAGAATAGGCATCGGTTTATACGGTTATGACAGTGGTTTAAAAGATCAGACCGGGCTGCGTACCGTAGCGGTTTTAAAAACTACGATTACACAAATTAAAAACGTAGGCCCGAAAGATACTATCGGTTATGGACGCTGGGGCGTACTGCCTGACGGTGGCACTACTGCAACGGTCAAAATAGGTTATGCTGATGGTTACAGAAGGTCATTTAGTAATGGGGTAGGGAAGATGCTTGTCAATGGTAAATCAGCCCCTGTAATTGGTACAATTGCAATGGACATGTGTATGCTCGACGTGACAGGACTTGATGCTAAAACCGGTGATGAAGTGATTATTTTTAATAATGAGCTGACTATTGCCGATTTAGCGGAACAGATTGGTACAATTCCATATGAGATTTTAACAAATATATCTCAAAGGGTAAAACGCATCTATTTTTATGAGTAGTTTTGTGTTATGAACAGGATTGGGAAGGCACTTTTAAATTACCTGATTAAAGGACTATTAATCGTATTGCCTATAGCGTTAAGTATTTATATTGTGATCTGGGCCGTGACAACAGTCGATAGCTGGTTGAATGTGAATAATATCTTAGGCGTTGATCCAAGAACAGGCGAAAGCAGGAATATCCCTGGTTTGGGGCTTGCACTTGTAGTTGCTTTGATCTTGACTGCAGGGATATTTGTGACCAATTTTGTGACTGAGCCAATGTATAACTGGTTCAATCGCTGGATGAACAGATTGCCAGGTTTAAACTTTATTTATTCTTCTATTAAAGACCTTACAGAAGCCTTTGTAGGAGATGAAAAGAAATTTAATCACCCTGTACTCGTAGAGATCACAGCAGATATTAAAAGAATTGGTTTTTTGACGCAGAACGACTTGTCTTCTATTAGCTTACCCGGAGATTGTGTAGTTTATTTTCCTTTTTCCTACTCTTTTGCAGGACAGGTTTGCGTAGTCTCTAAAGACAAGATCAAAGAATTGAATATGAATGCTGCTGATGCTATGAAATTAGTCGTATCAGGAGGGGTTAGTCATATCTAACCCCTGCTTTATTTGTAAAATAGCTATTAACCTAGAAATTAGGTTTCAGCACGTATTTGTCATAGAATCTGAAGATATGCTCTGTTGCTTCCTCAGCTGTATCAGCTAATCTGAACAGATTTAAATCTTCTGCATGAATATTATGTTCTTTCTCAAGCATTGTATTCTTGATCCAGTCAATTAATCCACCCCAGTAATCTTTTCCTAATAATACGATAGGGAAACGGGCAATTTTACCAGTCTGAATTAAAGTGATCGCCTCAAATAACTCATCCATAGTTCCCATTCCACCAGGTAATACGATAAAACCCTGTGAGTATTTCATAAACATTACTTTTCTTACAAAGAAGTAATCAAATTGCAGTAATTTATTATGATCTACATATTTATTGTGAAACTGCTCAAAAGGCAGGTCAATATTCAGTCCTACAGACTTTCCGCCATTGGTATGTGCGCCTTTATTACCAGCTTCCATAATACCCGGGCCACCACCTGTAATTACTCCATATCCACGGTCTGTCAGTAATTTACCACAGTCTACCGCCATTTGATAATACTTGTTGGTCTCAGCAGTTCTTGCAGAACCAAAAATTGATACACATGGGCCAATTTTAGCCAGTTTTTCAAAACCGTCTACAAATTCGGCCATTATTTTAAAGATCTGCCAGGAATCAGTTACTTTGATTTCCTGCCAGTTTTTGTTTTCAAACGCATTTCTTATTTTCTCTTCACTCGTCATTATATTGCTTATTTATATTTTAAAATTTAGTCTGGTCTTCCGTATATTTTCCGGTAACCCAAAGTAGTAAAAATGTGATCAAACCGTTTAGCAAAATCAGTTCAAAACCCATAGTATAACCGAACCATTTTACACTGTGTGTATTGATGATCAGGCAGAGCACAGGTGATGCGATACACAGGTAAGGTACTAATTTATCTTCAACTGCTTTCTTAGTCAGCATACCAAATGCAAATAAACCTAATAGTGGGCCATAAGTATATCCCGCTACGGTAAAGATTGAATTCACAACTGAATCATCATTAATAGCCTTAAAAATCAGTATAACGGCAATCATTACAAACGAAAAACCAATATGTACCCAATGTCTCTGTGTAACCAGTTTAGGGTCGTTCTGATTTTCTTTTTTATCAAAATGCAGAAAATCCATACAAAAGGAAGTTGTCAGTGCTGTCAGTGCAGAATCCGTAGTTGCGAATGTTGCAGCTGTTAAACCCAGCATGAAAATAATTCCGGGAATAATATTTAAATGATTTAAAGCAATTTCAGGATAAAGGTGATCTGGTGTTTTTAAGTCAGCAACCACTATGCCATTTTTTGCTGCGTAAAGATAAAGTAAAGCCCCTACACTCAGGAAAAAGATATTCATTACAATAAATACACCTGTAAAAGTGAACATGTTTTTTTGTGCCTCGCCAATATTTTTCATACTCAGGTTCTTTTGCATCAGATCCTGATCCAGGCCTACCATGGCTATAGTAACAAAAGCCCCTCCTAAAAACTGTTTCAGGAAATGGGATTTACTGGTCATAAAATCCTCCCAGAAGAATATTTTTGAATAACTGCTGTTTTTTACCGCTTCAAAAGTACCTGCTAAATCCAGGTTCAGTGATTTGGCAATGAATACAATAGATAGTACTACTGATAACAACAGAAAGACAGTTTGTAAAGTATCTGTGATAATAATAGTTTTAAGACCTCCTTTATGCGTGTAAATCCAGATTAATACCAGGCAAAGTACAATGGTTAACCAGAAAGGGACATTCCAGGGATCAAAAATGAACTTTTGTAGTACAATAGCAACCAGGTATAGCCTGAAAGAAGAGCCTATTGTTCTGGAAATCAGAAAAATTACTGCGCCGGTTTTATAGCTGTAAGTACCTAGTCTTTTTTCCAGATAGGTATAAATGGAGATGAGGTTCATCCGGTAATAAAGCGGTAAAAGAACTGTCGCCACAACAATAAAGCCTGCTGCGCTTCCTAATACAAATTGAAAATAGGCAAACTCACTTTTGCCTACAGCGCCCGGTACAGAAATGAAAGTTACCCCCGAAAGTGCTGTTCCAATCATTCCAAAGGCTACGAGATACCATTTCGAATTGCGGTTGGCAATAAAAAAAGAGGCGTTGTCAGAGGCATTTCTGGAAGTGAAATATGCTACTCCTATTAAAAGAGTAAAATATCCTAACAGAAAGGATAAGAGGATGGAGGGGGTCATATTTTAATTAAATTTTAGGTGCTAAATGTAAGGAATTCATCCTCTAATAATCAAAGCCCCTTTTAAAAAATATCCAATAAATTTTAAAATGAGCTTTTATTAATGCGACATATTATCCTTACCTTTAGTGAAAATGTCGGTTATGCTACATGAAAATAGTCTGGTCTATTTATTAGGCGGAACAGATCTGATACGGGAAAAAATTAAATCTGCTTTTGATTTAATCACTTTAAGCAATCAAGGGATAAAGAAAGCTTCTTTAGATGCATTGGTCAGTCATATGGGGATGACCAAGAAGAGTTTTGCTGAAGATATACTGAATCTGTCTGTTAAAACTCTGGAAAGAAAAAAAGCGGATGACGTATTAGATAAATACACTTCCTCTCATGTGATAGAAGTAACCAAGGTTGTAGCCCATGCTTTTGAAGTTTTTGAAGATGAAGAAAAGATGCAAAAATGGTTAAACACGCCTAATAGAGCGTTGAATCAAATGAAACCTTTGGATTTGTTTTACATTCCTACCGGACTGGCAATGGTTGATAATGTTTTAGGCAGAATTGAAGAAGGGGTTTATTCCTAAAAACTGTTCTTTATGATTGTATACCGTATTGCAAAATTAAAAAAACGGGCCACCGATCTGTCTGGTATGGGGGCTTATAAAGAAGGCGGGCGCTGGAATAATGCCGGAACATATATGTTATATACCAGCGAAAACAGCTCTTTGGCCTATCTTGAAAACCTGGTTCATTTTGAAATAGAAAATACGCCTCCGAATCTTTATATCATGAGTATCGGAATAAGTGCAGATGATGCCCTTATTTATACGCTCCCGGACAAAATTTATCCTGAAAGCTGGCGGGAAACAGGAAACCTTCAAAATAAAATAGTAGGGGATCAGTTGATGGAGCACCGGAAATTTCTGGCCATTAAAATCAGGTCTGCCATCAATAAGTTAGAATACAATTATTTGCTGAACCCTTTATTTCCAGGTTATCATGACCTGGTTAAGATCAGATTAATTGAAGAGTTAGCTGTAGATGCAAGATTAGTGAAATAAAGTATAAATTTGTAAAATGAACTTTTCTTCCAAGCTCCTCGAAGACGCTGTTAACGAATTTTCTAAACTACCCGGTGTAGGACAAAAGACCGCATTGCGTCTGGTACTGCATTTATTGAATAAGGAACAAGAGGAAGTCGATACTTTCGGTAATTCCATTATCAGGTTGAGAAAAGATATAAAACACTGTAGTATTTGTCATAATATATCAGATTTACCTATTTGCGGGATCTGTGCTGCCCCTAAAAGGGAAAAAGAGGTCATTTGTGTAGTCGAAGATACACGTGACGTGATGGCTGTTGAAAATACTTCTCAGTATTTTGGTGTTTACCATGTACTGGGTGGTTTGATTTCTCCAATGGACGGGATCGGACCTTCCGATTTATTTATAGATTCTTTAGTTCAGCGGGTGGCAACTACCCCTGTAAAAGAGATTATTCTGGCTCTCAGTGCAACTATGGAAGGGGATACTACCTTATTCTATCTGTACAAAAGACTTAAAGACTTTCAAATACCAATTACAACTATTGCCCGCGGCATCGCCTTTGGCGGTGAGCTGGAATATGCAGACGAAATCACCTTAGGCCGCTCTATTGTAACCAGGGTACCATATGCAAACTCATTAACCAAATAATCACCATGGATTTTAAGAATAAAGTAGTCATTATTACCGGTGCATCATCGGGTATAGGAAAATCATGTGCAGAAGAATTTGCTAAACGCGGTGCAAATTTAGTGCTGGCAGCCAGACAATTCGTGACTTTATGTGAGGTTACTGCAGATCTTGAAAAAAGATATGGGATTAAAGCATTGGCCGTACAGGCAGATGTAAGTAAAGAAGCAGATTGCGAAGAATTAATCAGGCAGGCCTTATTGACCTTTAACCAAATCGATGTGATGGTTAACAATGCAGGTTTATCTATGCGTGCGTTATTTAATGAACTTGATTTATCAGTACTTAAAAACCTGATGGATGTTAATTTCTGGGGTACTGTATATTGCACTAAATATGCATTGCCGGAAATTTTAAAGACTAAAGGAAGCATAATTGGCGTTTCATCTATAGCAGGTTACCGTGGTTTGCCAGGAAGAACAGGTTATTCGGCCTCAAAATTTGCAATGAATGGGTTCATGGAGGCCCTTAGAACAGAAATTCTGCAGACAGGAGTACATGTAATGGTTGCCTGCCCTGGTTTTACAACTTCTAATATCCGTGTTGCGGCATTGGCAAAAGATGGTAAATCTCATGGAGAAACCAGTATGGAAGAAGGTAAAATGATGTCATCCGAAGAAGTGGCAGTAAACATAGTTAATGGGATCGCTGCACGTAAGCGTACATTGATTATGACCGGACAGGGAAAATTAACGGTATGGATCAATAAATTGTTTCCGGCACTGGCCGATAAACTGGTATTCAATCACTTTACAAAAGAGAAGAATGCCTTAATTAAATAAGGAATGACCGTTTTAAAAAACATACTGATGCTATTTGCTTTCCTGGGACAATTTTCTGCTTTATCTGCTAAAGTAAAAGTAGAGAAGAATATCAATTATACCGATGCAAATGATACTTACAGGCAGCTGGATGTTTTTTATCAAAAAGATATAACTCAGGCTAAAGATGTTATTGTCTTTATCCATGGAGGATCGTGGAGCAGCGGAAAAAAGGACACTTACTGGTGGCTGGGAAGAAACCTGGCACGTAAAGGGGTAGTCACTGTCAACATCAATTATGGGCTGACACCAGAAAATAAGTTTGAGCGCATGGCCCAGGACTGTGCTCAGGCAGTTAAATGGGTGAAAGATCATGTGAGTAAATTTGGAGGTAATCCTGGCAGGATCTTTTTAATGGGACATTCTGCCGGAGGGCACCTGGCTGAGCTGATCAATGATGATCCGGTTTATTTTAAGCAGGCTGGTTTGGTCAATCCTGTCAAAGGAGTAATCCTTAACGATGCTTTTGGCCTGGATATGAAAGAATATATGACCAGTGCTGAAAAAGATAACAGCTATTATGATTTTCTGCGGTCATTCTCTGCAGATCCTGCGATCTGGGAAAAAGGTTCTCCTTTACATTATGTGGCAAACAGTAAGAACCCTCACCTTATTTTTTACGGAGCGAAAACCTATCCCGCTATACAATTGCAGTCCGAAAGACTAAACAAATTGCTGGAAATTGCCCATGTCCCAACAGAATTACATGTGATCCCTAAAAAGAAACATGTCGGAATGATTTCTCAGATGGTATTTGGCAGCAACAAATTATATGATCTTATCCTTAATTTTTTAAAACGCATTGAATAATTAATATGCAGGTTACGAGAATTTATTTATGTTTACAATTCACAAATTTTAACCTTTAATAAGAACAAAAACACACACAATGAAAATCCAAAAAGCACATTTAGTATTAGCTGGTATCGGAGTATTTGCCCTTTCTTTGCAGGCATGTAAAACAAAAAAGATCGTTGCAAAACCAAACCCACCTGTAGTAGCTGAAAAACCTGTAGAAAAACCAGTAGAGAAAGCACCTGTTGAAGAAAAAACAGAAGCACCTGCACCAGAAAAACCAGATTATAATTTTAGTAATGTTCAGTTTGAGTTCAACTCTGGTGTGTTAAAAACTGCTTCATTCCAAATCCTGGACAATGTGGCTAAAGAAATGAAAAAAGATACTTCGGTTAAATTTGTTTTAAACGGACACTCTTCAGCAGAAGGTACAGTAGAGCACAATATGTCTTTATCTGTAGACAGAGCGAATTCAGTAAAATCTTATTTAGTAAATGCAGGAATTAATGGTGCTAATTTAACAATCAAAGGTTTTGGCGCAACAAAACCATTGAAGTCAAATGCAACTGAAGAAGGTAAAGAATTGAACCGCAGGGTTGAAATTAAAGTAAGCCAGTAATCAGGTGAATTCTGCGCCTGTTTAAACAGACGCTAAATATTGTAAAAAAATAAATCAGTAAATAGTTGTTCTTTTCCAAAAACAATTCCATATTTGCTTTACAATGATACAAACAAACGGACTTAACATTTGGTGGTGGCACAACGCAATTGCGTAGTGTAACCCTATTTTGTACGTTTTATTTTATATACAATATTTTGAGGGTTGCTTTTTAAGCAGCCCTTTTTTTTTGATTCCCCATGAAGAAAATACTTAACCACTTATTCGAAAACAAATCTTTCAGCAGGGTAGAAGCCCAGCGGATTCTGACAGCAATTGCCTCCGGGGAATTTAATACTTCGCAGATTGCGGCATTTATTACGGCCTTCGGGATGCGTAATATTACGGTTGCCGAATTGCAGGGTTTCCGTGATGCGATGCTTGACCTTTGTGTAAAAGTTGACCTCTCCAATTACGAACTGGTAGACCTTTGCGGTACCGGTGGAGATGGAAAAGATACCTTTAATATCTCTACACTGGCCTCTTTTGTCGTAGCCGGAGCAGGATATAAAGTTGCCAAACACGGTAATTACGGCGTTTCTTCGGGCTGCGGTTCATCCAATGTGATGGAACACCTGGGTTATACCTTTACAGATAATCAGGATGAGCTGAAAAGAAGCCTTGACAGCGCAGGAATCTGTTTTATCCATGCACCGCTGTTCAATCCTGCTATGAAAATTGTCGCCCCGATCCGTAAAGATTTAGGCGTTAAAACCTTTTTCAATATGCTGGGGCCAATGGTAAATCCGGCGCAGCCGAAAAATCAGATCGTAGGTGTATTCAGTCTTGAACTGGCACGTTTATATGCCTACCTGTACCAGGAGACTGATAAAAATTATACCATTATACATGCGGTGAATGGTTTTGATGAAGTTTCATTAACCTGCGACTTTAAAACATTCAGTAAAACCGGAGAGGCTTTAATTAAAGTAAGTGATCTGGGTTTTGAGGAAATTAATGAATATGAAATTGCTGGTGGTTCGACCATTAAATCATCGGCCGATATCTTTATCAATGTATTACAAGGCACAGGTACTGATCCGCAAAACAATGTGGTCTTATGTAATGCTGCAATTGCGATACAGACGATCAAACCAGAACAATCTTTTGCAGATTGTTTTTATGAAGCAGAATCTTCACTGGTAGGCGGTCTTGCACTGAAAAGTTTCCGGAATTTAATAGGATGAGTATCAAACTGAAAATCTGCGGCATGAAAGTCCCTGCTAATATAGCTGAGGTAATAGCCTTGCAGCCGGATTATACAGGCTTCATTTTTTACCCTGGTTCTAAAAGATTTATAGCTGATCCTGATCCTTTGCTGATTAGAAATATACCTGCAGCTATCAAAACTACTGGTGTATTTGTCAATGAAGAACTTGAAAAGGTGAAAAGTGCAATTCTAAAATATGACCTGAAAGCTGTTCAGTTACATGGTCATGAAAGTGCTGATTATTGCGCTGCACTGAAAGGCCATGCAGAAGTTATCAAAGCCTTCGGTATAGACGCTGATTTTGATTTCAGTAAACTAGATGCTTATACAGCACAGGTAGATTATTTCCTTTTTGACACACAAACCCCGGATCACGGAGGTTCAGGTAAAACTTTCAGCTGGCAACTTCTGGAACACTATAAAAATGAGACACCCTATTTTTTGAGCGGGGGAATAGGAATAGAGCAGCTTGCTGAGCTGGAAAATATTAAAGATGATCGTTTATATGCAATAGATGTCAACAGCCGGTTTGAACTTTCGCCAGGTTTAAAAGATATCGGCCTGCTGCGTACTTGTAAACTGATTCTTGCTAAAATTTAAAAATAAAAGGATGCTGATCAGGTATCCTGCTAAAAGATAAGACTATGAATTATTTTGTAAATGAAAAAGGTTATTACGGAGATTTCGGAGGTGCATACATTCCGGAAATGCTTTATCCGAATGTCGAAGAACTGAGACAAAATTATCTGAAAATCACTGGTGATGCAGATTTCCAAAAGGAATTCCATCATTTGCTGAAAGACTATGTAGGCAGGCCGTCCCCGCTTTATCTTGCGCAGCGTTTATCAAAAAAGTATAATGCGAATATCTTTCTTAAAAGAGAAGACCTGAACCATACCGGGGCGCATAAAATAAACAATACCATTGGCCAGATTTTACTGGCTGAGAAATTAGGTAAAAAGAGGATCATTGCTGAAACCGGTGCAGGACAGCATGGTGTAGCCACAGCAACAGTATGTGCATTACGGGGTTTGGAATGCGTAGTTTATATGGGAGAGATTGATATTCAGCGTCAGGCACCAAATGTAGCCCGGATGAAAATGCTGGGTGCTAAAGTAGTTTCGGCGGTATCAGGAAGTAAAACACTGAAAGATGCAACAAATGAAGCTATGCGTGACTGGATCAATAATCCGGTAGATACACATTATATTATAGGATCTGTTGTAGGCCCGCATCCATATCCTGATATGGTATCGATTTTTCAATCTGTTATTTCAGAAGAAACTAAAAAACAGTTAGCCGAACAAACCGGCAGCGATCAGCCTGATTATGTATTGGCCTGTGTAGGTGGTGGCAGTAATGCTATGGGGATGTTTTATCATTTTATCAATGATGAAAACGTAAAACTAATCGCTATAGAAGCAGGAGGTAAAGGTGTCGGTACCGGATTCTCAGCAGCCACAACTTTTTTAGGTAAAGAAGGTGTATTGCATGGAAGCAGGAGTATTTTGATGCAAACAGCAGATGGACAGGTGGTAGAACCACATTCTGTTTCAGCCGGACTGGATTACCCCGGAATAGGCCCGCAGCATGCACATCTTTTTAAAACGACAAGGGCAGAATATGTTTCAATCACAGATGATGAAGCATTGGATGCGGGTTTACTTTGTACACAGCTGGAAGGAATTATTCCTGCTATTGAAAGTGCACATGCGCTGGCTCATTTAGAGAAAATGAAATTTACAGGTGGAGAAAATGTAGTGGTTTGTTTGTCCGGCAGGGGAGATAAAGACATGGATACCTACATGAAGCATTTCGGTTTTTAGTACATATATATAGCATACAGATCAAATGAACAGGATTAATAAAATATTCAAAGAGAAAAAGAACAATATACTATCTATATATTATACCGCAGGTTATCCGGGTTTGGGTGATACTGTCACGATCGCAGCTGCGCTGGAAAAAGCAGGCGCCGATATGCTGGAAATAGGTTTTCCTTATTCCGATCCGGTAGCAGATGGCCCGGTGATCCAGGCCAGCAGTAAATTGTCATTAGATCAGGGCATGGATCTGAACCTGTTGTTTGAACAGTTGAAAGAATTACGTAAAACAGTCACTATTCCGGTTTTACTGATGGGCTATGTGAACCCGGTATTGCAATATGGGGTAGAGCGGTTTTGCAAAGCCTGTGCAGAAGTTGGCGTTGATGGCTGTATCGTACCCGATTTACCGATGGTAGAGTATGAAGAATTCTACAAAGACACTTTCCTGGAATATGGGTTAAGCAATATATTTCTGGTTACGCCACAGACTTCTGTAGAGCGTATCCATAAAATTGACTCGCTGAGCAATGGTTTCATCTACTTATTGTCCTCTTCGGCAACTACCGGAAAGAATTTGCAGGTATCAGATACCACAGAGGCTTATTTTTCAAGAATCGCTGCGATGGAGTTAAATAATCCGACGATGATCGGATTTGGGATCAGCAGTAAAGAGACTTTTGATAAAGCCTGTAAATATGCAAATGGCGGAATTATCGGTACTGCATTCGTCAAATCTATTGCTTCGGGTAACCTGGAAGAGAATATAGAGACATTTATGGCAGGATTCAGGTCTTAATATCCTGCCAAAATTATAAGGCTGTAACTGGACAAGCTTTAACTGATCTTTAGAATACTGGTTAACTACAAATAGTTTTCCAGTATTCCTTTTCCCTGACGTATAATTTCAAAGTCGCCCTGCGTACAGTCTACAACTGTAGAAGCTTCATTATCTCCATAGCCGCCATCAATTACTGCATCAACAAGCGCTTCATATTTCTCATAGATTAGTTCAGGATCTGTAGAATATTCAACCAGTTCATCATCATCTTTGATAGACGTTGATAAAATCGGGTTCCCTAACATTTCTACAATTGCCCTGGCAATACTATTATCCGGTACCCTGATCCCTACAGTTTTTTTGTTTGAACTCAGTAGTTTCGGGACATTATTATTTGCATTAAAGATAAATGTGAAAGGTCCTGGAAGGGCTTTTTTTAACAGACGGAAAACAGTCGTGTCAATTGGTTTTACAAAATCAGAGATATGTCTCAGGTCAGAGCAAATAAAAGAGAAGTTCGCTTTCTCAGGTTTTATGCCTCTGATCTGACAAATTCGCTCAATCGCCTTCTGGTTGGTGATATCGCATCCTAATCCGTACACAGTATCAGTGGGATATATGATAATACCGCCCTTTTTAAGGACTTCAACCACTTGTTCAATCGCCTTCGGATTCGGATTTTCCGGGTATATTTTGATTAACATATGTAAATTTACGGATAATTTTGTTGAGTCGTTGATAAATGTTCGTACTATTGCCCCTGATTTAGTAATTACAAGAGTATGAGAAAAGCATTTATTGCGATTGCCGCATTTTTAGTCACGGCAACTTTGATGATTAGCCTGGCTTGGCCACCATTTTATTGGGCATTTATTTTTATAGGCCCTATTATTTTATTAGGTATTTATGACCTTTACCAGCCAAAACATAGTATTGTTCGAAACTATCCTGTTTTAGGCCGCTTAAGATATCTTGCTGAAGATCTGCGTCCTAAGGTGTATCAGTATTTCGTTGAAAGTGATACCAATGGAAAACCTTTCAGCAGGTTAAACCGTTCCCTGATTTATCAGCGTGCAAAAAAAGATAATGATACCATTCCTTTCGGTACACAGCTTGATGTTTATGATAACGGATATGAATGGTTGAGCCATAGTATTGCTGCGATCAGCCACCATGAATTAAATGAAGATCCCAGAGTATTGGTTGGTGGTCCTGATTGTGCGCAACCTTATTCTGCCAGTATATTAAATATTTCTGCAATGAGTTTTGGTTCACTGAGCCAGAATGCTATTCTTGCTTTAAACGGAGGTGCTTTTATGGGCAACTTTGCACATAACACCGGCGAAGGTGGTATAAGTGATTACCATGCAGCTCCAAAAGGAGATTTGATCTGGCAAATCGGAACCGGCTATTTCGGTTGCCGTAACGATGATGGTTCATTTAATTTTGATGCTTTTGGCGTGCGTTCAAAAACTGAACAGGTTAAAATGATTGAAATTAAACTTTCTCAGGGTGCTAAACCCGGACATGGTGGTATTTTACCAGCAAAAAAGGTAACTCCCGAAATTGCAAGGATCAGGTTAGTGAAAGAAGGTTTCGACGTGATCTCCCCACCTGCACATTCTGCATTTTCAACACCTTTGGAGTTGCTTGCTTTCGTGAAAAAATTAAGAGAACTATCTGGTGGAAAACCTATAGGGTTTAAACTATGTATTGGCCGCAAAAGTGAATTTTTTGCGATTTGCAAGGCGATGGTAGAAACAGGTACTTATGTAGATTTTATTACTGTTGATGGTGGTGAAGGCGGTACAGGAGCAGCCCCACAGGAATTCTCTAATGCAGTAGGTATGCCATTAAGAGAAGGAGTAGCTTTTGTATATGATGTCCTTTCAGGTTTCGATTTAAAGAAGCATATCAAAATTATTGCTTCAGGTAAAGTCTCTTCTGGTTTTGACCTGGTTAAAAATATTGCACTGGGTGCTGATTTATGTAACTCTGCAAGAGCAATGATGTTTGCTTTAGGTTGTATCCAGGCTCTGGAATGTAACAGTAATACTTGTCCGACGGGTGTAGCTACACAAGATCCAAGTTTAATGAAAGGTTTGGTTGTGGAGGATAAAAAAGTACGTGTATTCAATTATCACCGTTTAACTGTAGCAAGTGCAGTTGAACTTTTAGGTGCTGCTGGTTTGCGTCATCCTTATCAATTGAGCAGGGCTTATATCAACAGAAGGATTGCACCAAATGTGATGCAGTCTTATATGGAGACTTTCCCTTATATCCCGGAAGGAAGTTTGCTGAATACACCTTATCCTTTAAGATTTGAATTAGGAATGGCTTTGAGTACTTCAGCTAGTTTTGCACCTACAGATTACAGAGTGACAGCGATTGATTATGCACATGCAAATTCATTCACTGATACACCACCATCTAATAATTAAGCATTTATAGAGGTATATAAAAAAAGGGATGTTTCTTGATAGAAACATCCCTTTTTTTATATACTGATTTACGTTTACCAAACACCTACACGGTTTGCAGGAGCGATATACATCTTAGCCGTAGCCGGAACATTAAATGCTTTGTAAAAAGCCTCCATGCTATATACAGCACCGTTAACCCTGAACATTTCAGGAGAGTGCGGATCAGTTTTTAAACGTACACGCATAGATTCATCTCTGCTTTTGATACGCCAAACCTGTGCAAAGCTTAAGAAGAAACGCTGATCTGGTGTAAACCCGTCAATTTTCTTATCACTTTTGCCTTCCGGAGTTAATTTGAATGCCTGATAAGCGATCGCCAAACCACCAATATCTGCCAGGTTTTCACCTAAAGTCAATTCTCCGTTTACATGTTGGTTGTCCAGTAAAGTGAAGCCATTATATAAGTCTACAACCTTTTTAGCTTTATTTTTGAATTGGGCCGCATCAGCAGGGGTCCACCAGTCTTTAAGATTTCCATCTTTATCATATTGTTTACCCTGATCATCAAAACCATGTGTCATTTCATGGCCAATTACAGCACCAATTGCACCATAGTTGATTGCATCATCTGCATTGAAATCAAAGAAAGGGAATTGAAGAATCCCCGCAGGGAAAACGATCTCATTGATAGAAGGGTTGTAATAGGCATTTACTGTCGGAGGAGTCATTCCCCATTCAGTTTTATCTACTGGTTTACCCAGTTTCTCAACCATTTCTTTATAAGCATGTTTATCTGCTGATTGAAGATTAGCGTAATAAGAGTTTCTTGAAATCTCTACATCGTCATATTTCTTCCATTTATCGGGATAACCAATTTTTTTGATAAATGCATTCAGTTTATCCAGGGCTTTCTGTTTAGTAACAGGAGTCATCCAGTCTAGTTTTTCTATTCTTGATTTATAAACCTTTTGAAGGTTGTCAACCAGCTCAAGCATTCTTTTCTTTGCTTCCGGGGTGAAATGTTCTTTCACATATAGTTGTCCCAGTAATTCGCCAATGTTTCCGTCTGTGCTGCTTACTATAGCTTTCCAGCGTTCTTTTGGTGCTTTTAATCCCTGCAGTGTTTTACCAAAGAAATCAAATCTTGCTGTACGGAAATCTTTGCTCAATGCGTTGGCAGCATTATTGATTGCATCAAACTTTAGTTTTTCTTTCCAAACCGCAATGGGCTCTGATTTCAAGAGGTTATTCAAAGCCTGGTAATATTTAGGCTGTCCAACAATAATGGTGTCAGTTTTAAGCTCTAATTTGCCCATTACTGATTTCCAGTCGATATCCGGAGTCAGCTTTTGAAAGTCTGGCAGATAATATTTGTTGTAGTTTTTCTGAGGATCGCGTAATTCAACAGGTGTAGAATGCGAGTTTGCAATGCTGGTTTCCAGTTTAAGTATCTGGTCTGCGGCTTTCGCAGCGTCTTCTTTTTTTGAACCTGTGAGCACAAAAACCTGTGTAATATAATTCAGGAATCCAGCTCTTATTTTCTTGGTTTCAGCATCATTATTGAAGTAATAACTGCGTTCTGGTAAAGTAATACCCGACTGCCCGAAATTAACTGCATTTTTACTGCTGATTTTATCGTCAGCAACTACATGAAAGTCTAATAGATCTCCGTTGCCATTTTTGTAACCATCAGCGATAAAACTGATCAGTTCTTTATAATCTTTAAGGGCATCAATCTGCGTAAGCAGTGGCTTTAATGGGGTATAACCTAATTTTTCTATGGCAACCGTGTCCATTCCACTCACATAGAAATCACCTACCTTTTGTTCAAGGCTTCCTTTTGGATGCTCTTCTTTACCAGCATTAACAAGGATCTGCTCCAGGTTTTTTATATTATCATTGTATAAAGTGTAGAAAGAACCCCAGCCAGTTTCCGTCTTCGGAATTTCTGTATTTTTCATCCACTTACCGTTGGCATACAAGAAGAAGTTATCTCCCGGTGTAACTGTGGTATCCATGCCAGACTTATCAAAGAATTCTGTCCTGACTTCTTTATTAGCGGTACTGCCCTTGTCTTTATTCTGACAAGCAGCAAGCAGTGCCAATCCTGCTAATGATAGACTTAGTTTTGCTCTCATATTTAAAATTTATGTCTAAAACTAAGAAAATAGGCAGGTATTACTAAATATTGCGACATAAAAAAAGAGGATAACGATTTAGCTATCCTCTTTTTTACAATATATTTTAGCTTAAAACTCTGCGTTTTTAGGAAAACGAGGGAAAGCAATAACGTCTCTGATGTTAGTCATACCTGTTACAAATAAAACTAAACGTTCAAAGCCCAAACCAAAACCGGCATGAGGGGCAGAACCGAATCTTCTGGTATCTAAATACCACCACAGTTCTTCCTGAGGGATATTCATCTCATCCATACGCTGTGTTAATTTATCCATTCTCTCTTCTCTTTGCGCACCGCCGATCATTTCGCCAATTCCAGGGAATAAAACATCCATCGCTGCAACAGTTCTTCTGCCTTCAGCATCGGGCTCATTCTGACGCATGTAGAAAGCTTTAATGTCAGCCGGGTAATCTGTAAGGATAACTGGTTTTTTAAAGTGTTTTTCTACTAAGAAACGCTCATGTTCAGATTGTAAATCGGCACCCCATTCATTGATCAGATATTTAAACTGTTTTTTCTGATTAGGTTTTGACGAACGCAGGATAGCGATTGCTTCTGTGTAGGTTAAACGTACAAAGTCATTGCCTATACAGAAGTTTAGTTTTTCTATCAACGATAGTTCACTGCGTTCTTGCTGAGGTTTAGTTTTTTCGTCTTCTAATAAACGGTTGTTTAAGAATTCAATTTCTTCTTTACAGTTATCCAATGCATAAGTGATGATATATTTCATCATATCTTCTGCCAGCTGCATGTTATCTTCCAGATCAGCGAAAGCAATTTCTGGCTCAACCATCCAGAATTCTGCAAGGTGACGAGTAGTATTTGAATTTTCGGCTCTGAAAGTAGGGCCAAAAGTATAAATCTGACCGAAAGCCATAGCTGCTAATTCACCTTCCAGCTGACCGGAAACAGTAAGATTAGTAGCACGACCAAAGAAATCTTCTGAAAAATCTACTTTTCCATCTTCCGTTCTCGGTGTATTGTCAAAATCAAGTGTGGTTACTTTAAACATCTCTCCTGCACCTTCAGCGTCAGAAGCTGTGATCACAGGGGTATGCATATAAACAAACCCTCTTTCATTATAAAATTGGTGTATAGCAAATGCCAGTGCATGACGCACTTTAAAAACGGCATTAAAAGTATTGGTACGGAAACGCAGGTGAGCAATTTCCCTAAGGAACTCTAGACTGTGTTTTTTTGGTTGTAAAGGAAATTTTTCTGCATCACTGTCCCCAAGAATCTCAATAGAGGTCGCTTTCACGTCAACACGCTGACCTTTACCTAATGATTCTACTAACTGACCAGTTACAGCAATTGCTGCGCCTGTGGTGATTCTTTTTAATAATTCTTCCGCTGTATTTTCGAAATCAACAACTATCTGAATATTTCCCATGCAGGAACCATCATTGATGGCAATAAACTGGTTGTTACGGAAAGTTCTTACCCAACCCATTACGGTCACTTCTCTGTTAAAATCAGTCGTTTCTAACAGGCTTTTTATTTTTTCTCTTTTAATCATGATTTTTCTGTGGAGCGCTCAAAAATAATGATTTCAATCTAGAAATAACAGGGTTAGGGGAGGAGTTTTGTTTTTTGCGATAAGGAGCTTGTTTTTGTCTTGTTTTATTTGAATTTGGTTTATTTTTTAGGTTAATTTTGATTTTTAAGTGTTTTATTTGTGTAATTGATCTATTATTTTGTTTAAATATGGTTTTTATTTGTTTTTATATTAGTTTTTTGGTTAAAATTTTCAATTAATTTGTTTATTATTGATTTGTGTATTGTTATTTTATATTTTTTGTGTGTTTTTTGATGTATTATTTGATTTTTTGTGATTTATTTTGAATTATTATTTGAAATAAATCGTTAATAATTGTTTTAATCAAAAAATAACCTATATTTGTATTGCTCGTTTAAATTATATTTGGTTAAGAACCTCTGGCGTAATTGCTGGAGGTTTTTTTATTGTCTGTATAGCTGATCTATTTTTTAGCTGTGATCATCGTTTCTGGGCAATTGGTCGATAAAGACAAAAAAAAATGCCAATTGCTTTTACACAATTGGCATTTCTTATATAGTAGGTGACTATTTAAAATCTTAAACAGCCCTAAAGAATTTCTTCTTTCTGTATAGTCTAAGCTAAAACCTGAGTAACTAAGGCAGCAGCATCTTTCAAAGCAATAGCTGAGAATACTTTCAAACCAGATTCGTCAATTAGTTTTTTCGCTTCAACAGCGTTAGTACCTTGTAAACGGCAGATAATTGGAACAGGAATATCACCTATTTCTTTATAAGCATCAATAACACCCTGAGCAACACGGTCACAACGAACGATACCACCAAAAATGTTAATTAAGATAGCTTTAACATTAGGATCTTTTAAGATGATATTAAAACCTGCTTTTACAGTTTGTGCGTTAGCTGTTCCACCTACGTCAAGGAAGTTAGCCGGCTCACCACCTGCAATTTTGATAATATCCATAGTTGCCATAGCTAAACCAGCACCATTAACCATGCAACCAACGTTTCCGTCTAATTTTACATAGTTTAAGTTTGATTCACTAGCTTCAACGTCAGTTGGATCTTCTTCCAGTTTATCACGCATTGCTGCATAATCAGGATGACGGAATAAAGCATTCTCGTCTAAATCTACTTTCGCATCAACAGCAATAATTTTATCGTCTGATGTTTTTAAAACCGGGTTGATTTCAAACATTGCAGAATCAGTGTTGTCATAAGCTTTGTAAAGCGCAGTAACAAATTTCACCATTTCTTTAAAAGCTGCACCGCTTAATCCAAGATTGAAAGCAATTTTACGTGCCTGAAATCCTTGAAGACCAACTTTAGGGTCAATCTCTTCTTTGAAAATTAAGTGAGGAGTGTGTTCTGCAACTTCTTCAATATCCATACCACCTTCGGTAGAATACATGATGATGTTTCTTCCGTTAGCACGGTCTAATAAAACACTTACATAGAATTCTTTTGTTTCAGAAGCTCCTGGATAGTAAACATCCTGAGCAACAAGAATTTTATGTACTTTTTTACCTTCTGCACTAGTTTGAGGTGTGATCAATTGCATACCTAAAATATCGGTAGCTCTTTGTTTAACCTCGTCAAGGTTTTTAGCCAACTTAACACCACCACCTTTACCTCTTCCACCAGCATGTACTTGCGCTTTAATTACTACCCAGTCAGAGTTGTAGTCTGCTTTCATTTTTTTAGCAGCTTCTACAGCCTGCTCAACAGTTTCGGCAACTATGCCTTCTTGTACGGCAACACCAAAACTTTTAAGTATTTCTTTACCTTGATATTCGTGTATATTCATTTGCTGAAAAAATTTGATCCAAATCTACAATTTCATATTGGTTTTAAAAACTTAGAGTCAGTTTAAATTTATAAATTAACCTTGTTTTTACCTTATTGTTGAATGAAAGAAGGCGTTAAATAAAATTAATCTCAAATTTTGTAAGTTTGCTGCATGCTAAAAGCCACGGGTATCAGAAAAGCTTATGGGAGTCTGCCAATTTTAAAAGGGGTGGATTTTGAAGTTGCCAAAGGAGAAATCGTCAGTATCATCGGGGCTTCGGGTGCGGGTAAGAGTACATTACTACATATTTTAGGCACACTGGATAAACCAGATGAAGGTACTGTAGAATTAAATGGTACTGAACTGGCCCGGCTTTCTGGTGAGCCTATGAGTGTTTTCAGAAATCAGAATATTGGTTTCATTTTTCAGTTTCACCATTTGCTCCCTGAATTTACAGCGCTTGAAAATATATGTATACCGGCCTTTATAGCTAAAAAAAGTAAAAAGGAAGCTGAAAGCCGTGCATTAGAGCTTTTAGAATTGCTGGGCTTAAAGGACCGTGCTTCGCATAAACCTAATCAAATGTCGGGCGGTGAACAGCAGCGTATTGCAGTAGCAAGGGCTTTGATCAATAACCCTGCTATTATATTGGCCGATGAGCCTTCAGGAAATCTGGATTCAGCGAATGCTGAATCATTGCATCAGTTTTTTATCACATTGCGTGATAACTTTCAGCAGACATTCGTAATTGTTACCCATAATAAAGATCTTGCCGAAATCAGCGACAGGGTTGTCACCATGAAAGATGGTTTAATTGTATAAAATTTGAAAACACTTATTACCGGAGGCAAATCTGCCCAGGCGTTAAAAATATTAAAAGCATTCACCGCAGACCAGGTTCTGTTGGGCGATTATGGCGATATGCCTTCTTTTGCATCGGCACAATATCAATTTGTAAGTCTTGGTGAAAGAAATGACGAGACTATTGCGCATACCCTGCTTAATGCCTGCTTAGATCAGGAAGCTGATCGTTTGCTGCCACTTTACCAATTTGAACTGGAAGCAGTGATGCGGTCTGCCATCTTATTTGAAGAATTTAATATCCATGTATTATTGCCCGACTTAATCAGTTTCCCGCATTATTTAGCTGACACAGTTGCAGATAAACTAAACTGGGCGGTATTTGATAAAGGGGAGTTGCTTTATGCAACTATGCCTGCTGCTGATTTCTCTGTTTTGGGAAAAGAAAAAGCATTAAACGGTGTTTTCTATATGAATGAAGATAACAATAAACAGAAACAAACCTTATTTACTATTGCCTGATGAAATACCAAGAATATATAAATACTAAACAGGCTTTTATTTTTGGTCTGGATGATGTTTTGTATCCTGTAAAGGATTATCAGCTGCAGGTTTATTACCTGTTTGCACAATTTATTGAATACGGCGAGCAGATTGATGCCCAGGAGGTCATTCTTTTTATGAATGAAACCTATCTGGCAGAAGGTACCGTTGATATCTTTGCTAAAACTGCTGCTAAATTTGAATTGCCACAGAAATATGTAATCAATTTCGATCTATTGCAGCAAAAGGCCAAACTGCCATTAAAGCTTTTACTTTTTGCACCTGTACTGGATTTTCTGAAAGAAGTGCATGCAGCAGGCAAGCCTATCTTTTTATTGGTAGAAGGAGATCCTGTGCAGCAGTTAAACAAAATCAGACAAATAGAATGGAATGGCCTGGAGAAATTTTTGACCGTCTATTTTAGCGCTGAAACCGGGACCTTCCAGCAGACGCTTGAGATGATAATTACCAAGCATGATTTAAAAAGGAAAGAAGTTTTAGTAATTGGTAAAACTCTGTGTGACAACGTAGATAAAGTTGAATTTTTATCTGTAGATCAACTTTGATCCATATTCTTTATTTACCTTAACCGCATAAATCATATAACCTATTTATGAGGATTAATTTACTTAGCAATCGTTTGGCAGCCTTTTCGCTGCTGCTCTTTGTGGTGACTTTCAGCGCCTGTAAAAAGAGCCCTAAACCAGAAATTACAGATAATACAAATGGAGGCAGCGGAGGGACACCAAGCGGGACAAGGGCCCAGCTCACCCTTGATTCTTTATATTTATATGCCAAACAGATTTATTACTGGAATGATGCGATCCCTGAATACAGTGCTTTCAATCCAAGACAATTTTCTGGTAAATCACAGCCGATAGATAATTATAATGCAGAGCTGTTTGCGCTCACCCAGCTGAAAATTAACCCGGTAACCGGTAAACCTTTTGAATATAATGGTCTTGGTTATCCTAAATATTCCAGGATAGACGATCTTACCCAGGCTAATCCAAGTGCCAGCTCTTCTTTGAAGTCGGCAAATGTAGATGTAGACAATAATGGTTACGACGTAGGTATCAGACCTGTCTTTTATACTTACAGTAATTCTGATAAATATGATCTGTTCGTCACTGCAGTTTATCCAGGTTCACCTGCTGCAGCTGCCGGGGTTAAAAGAGGCTGGTTAATTACCAAAGTTAACGGGAATGCTGTAGGGGCCAGTTACACGAAAGAATCACAGTCAGTATTTGATTCATTTTCTGCTGCTTCGATCACCATAGAAGGCTTTAATGCGAGCGATGGGGTTAAATTTAATGTAACCCTGAACCGGGCTTCTTATAAAAGCAGTCCTGTTTACGCTTCTAAAGTGATCACAAGATCAGGAAAGAAAATTGGCTATTTAGCCTTTGCAAGATTTTCTTCACTTTCCAGTGCTGATGGATCAAGCGATAAGTATTTAGACCCTGTATTTGCTGATTTTAGCAGCCAGGGGGTTACAGATCTGGTTATTGATCTGAGATATAATGGCGGCGGCTATGTTAATACAGCGGCGTATCTGTCCAATCTGATTGCACCATCGGGTTCTTCCGGACAAGTGATGTTTACGGAAATTTATAATGCATTAATGCAGTCTGGTAAGGCGACAATTCTTGCTAATCAGCCTTTGATAGGAATTGATGGAAAAATCCTGTATCAGAACGGAAGGATGCTTACAGCGGCCGATGATAATTATACTGTAGCAGGAAATACGACTTTATTCAGTAAAAAAGGAAGCCTTGGCGGTGTGAGCAATGTGGTATTTATTGTTTCCAGAAATACGGCCTCTGCTAGTGAAATTGTGATTAACTGTCTTAAACCTTATATGAATGTTAAGCTGGTAGGGGATACCACTTATGGTAAACCAGTAGGGTTTTTCCCTGTTACGATCGAAAACAGATACCAGGTTTATATGCCAAACTTTGAAACCAAAAATGCAAGAAATGAAGGTGGATATTATACTGGTATCGTTCCGGATGTATTGGATGAATATGATGATCCTGAATATGTTTTTGGTGATGAAAGAGAGAACTATCTTTCCAGGGCATTGAATGTACTGGCACCTGGAAGCACTTCGACACAAAGCGTAGCTAGTGTTGGAAATAGAAAGGCTTCTACAGAGAGTTTTAGAAGTCAGCAGATCAAACCGGTTAATCCTAACAGTGAATTTGTCGGGATGATTGAAAGAAGACATTTGCCGAAAAAATAAAATCGATAAGGCAAAAAAAAACACGCTGTAAAGCGTGTTTTTTTTTGCCAATTTTAAAGGGATTAATCTTTATTAAAGATAAACCCCTGTTTATCTTTTCCTGGATTGAAGCCTGTCCTGAAATACTTTTTCTACTGTGCGTTCTTTATCAAAGTTATCGGTGATTTCCAAAATACCGTTTGCCGCATTGATAAAGAATGTCTGGTTGATATTCTCAAATGTATCAGAAGCTTTATGATAATCTTTGTGATCTTCTACACCGAAATAGATAAAAGGGATATTCACCGCATTAAATGCAGCCTGATCACTTTGGTTTGTCCAGTCATCAGTCGCTAATTTTGAATTGTCATGTCCAAAAAGGATTTTTAAATCCGGGTTTGTCGTGGCAATATAGCTCTTGAGCTGAGGGTATTTGTAGGTCCCTGCTGCATATAGCTCTCCCTTATCATTATGACTGATCATATCCAGGTTAAGATTCAGCTTAATCTTTTTGATATCGACCGGCGGATGGTTTACAAAATGTTCTGAGCCTTTTCTTCCAAATTCTTCCGCATCAAAAGCGGCGAAAATCATCGTGTACATAGGTTTGTTCCTTGCATAATGGGTAGCTATTTTTAACAGGCCTGCAACTCCCGAAGCATTGTCATCCGCACCATTATAGATCTTTCCGTTGATAATTCCAAGATGGTCATAATGTGCAGAGATTACAATCACCTTACTGGTTGTACCTTTGATATAACCAATCATGTTTTTGCCATTAATTTTAGGGTCATCTATGCCCGAGAAGCTAAATGATTGCTGATAACCGCTGCATGAGGTATAAGATCTCAAGCCGATTTCCTTAAATCTTTTTGCTATATATGCTCTCGCTAACTCGGCTCCTTTAGTTCCTGTCTTTCTGCCTTCATACTTATCTGAGGAAAGGATTTTTACATCATTGATTAACTGATCCGCATGGGACGGCTGATTAGATGTTTTTACTGCATTGCAGCCCAGAGTAAATGCCAGGGGTAATAGCAAATATAATTTCATAGCTCTAGCTTTTTGTTAATAGGTTGTTCTGTTGAATATCCCTAATATATTACAAAATAGTGACACATCAATGCGCTATCGAAAAAACTTAAGTAAAGCGCTCATGTTCTTATTTAATACATTTAGCTTATTAATTACAGAGATAATTGAAGGTTATCTGAAATGATGGAGTTAATAAATATACTGCTATAAATAATATTGTAAATATAAATTCATATAAAAATGGAATACAGACGTTTAGGAAAATCAGGGTTACAGCTGAGTGCGCTTTCTTTAGGAAGCTGGTTAACATTCGGGCAGCAAATCAGTGATAAAGTGGCTGATGAACTGATGGGGATTGCCTATGATGCAGGGGTAAACTTTTTT
This sequence comes from Pedobacter cryoconitis, assembly GCF_014200605.1. Lineage (GTDB taxonomy): Bacteria > Bacteroidota > Bacteroidia > Sphingobacteriales > Sphingobacteriaceae > Pedobacter > Pedobacter cryoconitis_B. The sequence continues at coordinate 261,711 of NZ_JACHCE010000005.1, forward strand.
GATAATGCAGAAGGTTATGCTGCGGGGAAATCGGAAGAGGTGATGGGTAAAATCATTAAAGGACATCAATGGGAGCGCGAATCTTATGTAGTTTCAAGTAAAGTTTTCTTTGGTACAGAGAACAAAGGCCCCAATCGTGTTGGTTTGTCAAGAAAGCATGTGATTGAAGCTTGTAATGCTGCATTGAAGAGATTACAGGTTGACTACCTTGATTTATATTTTTGTCACCGTCCGGATAAGCAAACACCGATTGAAGAAACAGTTTGGGCAATGAATACTTTATTGCAGCAGGGAAAGATTTTATACTGGGGAACTTCAGAATGGAGTGCGGCCGAAATTATGGAAGCTATTCGTGTTTCACGCCAGTATAATCTGATTGGCCCGACCATGGAACAGCCTCAATATAACCTGCTGGAAAGAAATAAACTTGAAAATGAATATTTGCTGCTGTTTAAAGAATATGGTTTGGGTACTACGATCTGGTCACCTTTAGCCTCAGGACTGCTTTCTGGTAAGTATACCGCAGGCGAAGCGAAAAATACGCGTCTGGATATGAAAGGGATGGAATGGCTGAAAGAATCTGCACTGGCTGAAGAAAAGCTGGCAAAAGTTAAGAACTTACAGACCCTGGCTGATGAACTGAATGTACCTCTGGCTAAACTATCATTGGCCTGGTGTTTAAAAAATCCAAACGTAAGTACGGTGATCTTAGGTGCTTCAAAAACAGAGCAGCTTAAGGAAAATCTGACTACTTTAAATGTACTGCCTTTGCTGACAGCCGGGGTCATGGAAGATATAGAGAATATCATGCAGACCAAGCCTGTACAGCCTCAGTTTTAGTGGGATTATAATTCTAAAATTCTTTTGCTATATGGATTTAATTGCGTTTTAATCCGTTTGTAATTGATTTTTAATCTACTTGTCATCCTTATTTCAATTGTGTTTATGAATTGCAATAAGGATGATCAGGTTATCGTTGATGCATCGATCTTTAATCAAATAAAGATCACCTCAACAATTATCATGAAAACTCAAAACAAAAAACGCCAGATTATTATGGCAGGAATGCTGGTTGGTATTTCTGCATTAACCTATAGCTGTACTAAGGATAGCTCACCCAATATTCAGCCTGATAACACTTTGTCTAATGTAAATTCTGCTGCTGGGAACAGTTTGCGGAGAATCCTTTTTGTAGGAGATAGTTTTACGCATGGAAGATATGCTCCGGTACGTCAATATAAGTCTGGAGGTGATGGAAATTCTGCTAATGGTTCAACTTTTGTTTATGATGAAAATTATGGCCAGGGCGGTGCAAGACAAGAATTGGAAGACGGTCCCTGGGGAGGTATTCCTGGGATTTTTGCCGAATTTGCTTATGAATCGGGCTTAAAATATGACGTTCATATTGAAGCTATTTCGGCAACCAGCCTGGCAAAGAATTTCGCAGCTGCTTCTGATGTGATTGCGCAATCTAAATGGAATGCTGTCGTATTGCAGGAAATCAGTGTAAAACCTATTCCTTATGCATTGACCAATAGTAATATCAGTAACCCTGCTGATTTTTGTTCGAGTGTACAAACGATTGAAAAAGCCGTTCATGGTGCATCAGCGGCAGCAAAAGTTTATCTTTACGAGCCATGGCCATCGGCAGATCTTGCTGAAACAATGAGTGGTGGCGATCCTTCTGCAGCAGGTTTTAAGACAAATTATATGAACAGCCTCACTACGCTGGCCAATGCAAATCATAATGCTTATTATAGTGCTGCCAGTCATGATGGAAACATTGCTGGTGTTGCTCCGGTAGGGGAAGCGTGGGTAAATGCATGGGCTGCAAAGATAGCTAATGCAGATCCTTATCTGGGTAGTTCAAACGCACCTGTTTTATGGTATGGGCTGAACAGTGTAAATGATCCTCAAATTAAGAAACCTGATTATCACCACCCTAGTATTTATGGTGCTTACCTGAGTGGTCTGGTTCTGTTTCAGCAGATCACAGGGGTTGATGTACGTACACTTGGCGGACAGGAGAAGGCGGCTAATAGTTTAGGTATACCAAGTGCAATCGCTACCCAGTTACAATTGGTTGCGTGGCAAACGGTAACACAGGAAAGTTCACAACCGATTGGTCAAAGCGCAGATCCCTGCAGTATAGGAAGCGGTGTGTAGTACGGATAGGATTTTTAAAAAATGAGATTATAACTTGTTATGGCCGGAAGAAATTCCGGCCATTTTTTTTGCTTTATAAAAGCCTGAAACAGCTCTGTTTCTGCGAATTGAATCCATGCCATATTTAGTTAAATCATAGCGTAGTGCTATAGTAATTAATTTTTATTTAAAAAGTAATTCACCTTAAATTCAGTGTTTATCCGATAAAAACTGAATGAGGTTTGAAGCACCTCTGGAAGAGCTTCGGACAAGGTCTGGACAAGGTTAGGCTACTACATTGATGATCAGTTAGTTATGAAGGTGTCGTTTTCCCTGTTTTTACACTGTTTTTCGGGATGACTTTCAGCTGATTTTTATCCGGTTTATCTCAGAAAATATCAGATAGGTTTTTTTTAATTCATAAAAAAAGCCGGAAGATTTTTCTTCCGGCCAGAACTGGATAAGTTTCCAGCTTTTTTTATTTAAATAAGCTTAGTAGTAGGTCAGACGTACTACGCCAGCCAGCTTTTTAGCCAGACGGATCACCTGTCTTGTATAACCGTATTCGTTATCATACCAGGTATAGATCACTACTGATTTATTATCTTTTGCCATAATTGTAGCCGGACCGTCAATAATTGAAGCATGACTGTTTCCGATTAAGTCAGAACTTACCAGCTCATTAGAGATAGAAAATTCTATTTGTTCTGACAGATCTCCAAAAAGAGAAGCCTGTTTGATAATATCAATTACTTCGTCTCTTGAAGTCACTTTATTTAATGATAAATTCAGAATAGCCAGTGAAACGTTCGGCGTAGGAACACGTACTGCATTCCCTGTTAATTTTCCTCCCAGATGAGGGATTACTTTTGCTACTGCTTTATCAGCACCAGTTTCAGTAATAACCATATTTAGGGCTGCAGATCTTCCGCGACGATATTTTTTGTGATAATTATCCAATAAATTCTGGTCATTTGTATAAGAATGGATTGTTTCAATATGTCCTTTCTCTATACCAAAAGAATCATCGATAACTTTCAGGACGGGAACAATAGCGTTCGTTGTACAGGAAGCATTTGAAACGATAGTCTCTTTATTAAAATCAAAGTCAGCATCATTAATGCCGGCAACTATATTAGGGATATCTCCTTTGGCTGGTGCGGTCAGTAATACTTTGGCAATACCTTTAGCTGCCAGGTGGCGGCTAAGTCCTTCACGGTCACGGAATACACCTGTATTATCAATTAATAATGCATCTTCAATACCATAAGCTGTATAGTCTATATCCTCAGGATTGTTTGCGACTATAAAATAGATAGTTTGCCCATTGATAATTAATGCTTTATTGATGAAATCTTCAATAATAATCCCATTGAAAGTACCATGAACAGAGTCTGTGCGTAATAGTTCTGCACGTTTGATCAGCTCCTCGTCACTATAAGTTCTGGTAACGATAGCACGTAATCTTAGCTGTTCACCTTTCCCGGCCTGAAGAATTAATTCTCGGGCAGCCAGCCTTCCGATTCTTCCGAAGCCAAACAAAACTACATCCTTTGGTAACAGGCTGATTTTGTCCTTTCCGATATGACGGCTCAGTTTGCTGATTACAAAATCGTGCATAGTTGCAAAGTCATTGTTCTCATCCAGCCATTCAGCAGCAAGTCTTCCGATGTCAACACGTGAAGGCGCAAGATTACATTTCGCAATTTCATTAGCCAGTTCCAGTGTTTCATAAATGTTGATGTCTTTGGCCGAAATTTCTTTGGCATACTGGTGATGAGCGAGGATCTCGCTGCTGCCTACATCGAATAATGGTTTGCGGAAAAGGACAAGTTCAATAGATCTGTCAAACCAGAGCTGGCCAACAACATTGAGTAATTCAACTGCTTTTTTCTCTTTTTCAATCCAGTTCTGAAATTCGGATTGGTATTTATTAAACATATCGGGATTTATTTGGTTAGAATGCCACAAAAGTAAAAAAGATTGGGGGAAACCCAATCTTTTTCTATCCGATTATTTAAGCTTAATTCTATTTAGATTTTAAATAGTCCTGAAGAGATTAACCTAAGTATGATTTTAATATTTTACTACGTGAGGTATGACGCAGACGTTGTAATGCTTTATCTTTAATCTGACGTACACGTTCACGGGTTAAGTTAAATTTCTCACCTATTTCTTCCAGAGAAAGCGGGTGGTTAGTACTTAAGCCAAAGAAAAGAACGATGATTTCACGTTCACGCTCAGTTAATGTAGAAAGAGAACGTTTAATTTCTTCAGAAAGTGATTCGTTAATTAAACTACTGTCTGTATTAGGCTCGTGATTTTCTAAAACATCCAATAAGGTGTTTTCTTCACCCTGAACAAAAGGGGCATCCATGGAAACGTGTCTTCCGGAGTTACTTAAAGTGTCAGAGATCTTATCTACAGTTGTTTCAAGGATATCAGCTAATTCTTCAGGAGAAGGCTCACGCTCAAATTCCTGCTCTAATTTAGAGAATGCTTTACTGATCTTGCTCAATGAACCAACCTGGTTTAATGGAAGACGCACAATACGGCTTTGTTCAGCGATAGCCTGTAAAATTGACTGACGGATCCACCATACAGCGTAAGAGATAAATTTGAAACCCTTTGTTTCATCAAAACGCTTAGCTGCTTTGATCAATCCAAGGTTACCCTCATTAATTAAATCACCTAAAGTTAATCCCTGATTCTGGTATTGCTTGGCCACGGAAACTACGAAACGTAAGTTTGTCTTTGTCAGACGCTCCAGAGCTGCCTGATCACCTTCACGTATCTTTCTTGCAAGTATTACTTCTTCTTCTGCGGTGATTAAATCTACTTTACCAATCTCATGAAGATATTTGTCTAGAGATTGACTCTCGCGATTGGTTATGGATTGGGTGATTTTGAGTTGTCTCATTTATATGCTTTGGTGCTCTTTATGTGTTAGAACGTGCAAAAGTAAGGATTAAAAGGCAATTTAAAAACATAAATTCCTGAAAATGTTACACTTTACACTGGTTATTTATACGATAAATGAGTAGCAAAAATTATTCCAAAGTACTTTTGACAGTATGCCTGCCGGATATTGACAAATGTATATTATTTATTGTTTTGCAATCATAAATGCTTGTTTTTTAATAATTCATCTTTTGGAAGTATCAATTATTAAGACTTAAAGAAGTGTGTTTTATTGAATTTATATGATAATTTAATGAGAAATATGTTTATTAAATTAAATATGTCACAGCTCATTATTTAATATTACCATCATCATATTTTAATAATTTTTCTTAAAATTCTTTGATTTCAGAAAAAGATGTCTGCAAAAGCCGACAATTTTACCGATTTTTATAGTTCTGAATTCAGGATATGAATTTATTTTTCTCACTTTTGATAAAGATCTGCATATGCCAATAGTTATTAATCTGGATGTAATGCTAGCTAAACGCAAAGTTTCTCTTACTGAATTGAGTCTGAAGGTTAATATCACTCTGTCTAATCTTTCTATACTTAAAACAGGAAAGGCAAAAGCAGTCAGGCTGGAAACCCTGGAGGCTATTTGTAAGGCACTGGATTGTCAGCCGGGAGATATTTTAGAATATATCCCTTAAAAGAACTGTATCTGGCTATATCGGTTCTTTATTCAGTAATCCAATGCCCCATTGATTAAACGGCTCTTATAAATCTGCCAGTTTTAAAGTATCTTTTAATCTGATCCCTTTTTCTGTTTGCTGAACGGTGCAGCATTCATTGACAGGATCATGCTCTAAATATAAAATGTAGTTTTTTGCTGCTGCTTCTTCCAGAAATGCTTTCTTCTCTTTTAAAGTTTGTAGAGGGAACATGTCATAAGACATGACATAGGGTAGGGGGATATGGCCTGTTGATGGCAGTAAATCTGCTGTATAAATGATCGTATGCTCTTTATAAGTTAACTGGGGCAGCATCATCGCATCGGTATGTCCAAATGCAAAACGTACCTTAAAACCTGGCTGGAATTCGATCCCTTCCTGATCGTCAATAAAATTCAGCTGACCGCTTTCTTGTAGGGGCAGGATGTTATCTTTCAAAAATGAAGCTTTTTCTCTGTCATTAGGATTTACAGCCCAGTTCCAGTGTTTCTGGTTACTCCAGTAGTTAGCCTGCTTAAATGCAGGAACTAATTTTTCGCCCTCACGGACAATCGCACCGCCGCAATGGTCAAAGTGTAAATGGGTAAGAAACACATCGGTAATATCAGCTGTACTGAATCCTTTGGAAGCAAGTGATTTCTCCATGGTATCATCGCCATGCAAATAATAATGACTCAGAAATTTTTCATCCTGTTTATTACCTATACCCGTATCAATTAAAATCAGGCGGTCACCGTCTTCTATTAATAAACAGCGCATGGCCCAGGTACACATATTGTTTGCGTCTGCAGGATTACTTTTCTGCCAGATAGATTTTGGGACTACGCCAAACATTGCGCCGCCATCCAGTTTAAACAATCCGGTATCTATAGTATGTAGGTTCATATAAAGGAAATTTGGTATGCCGTAAAAATAAGAAACCCGCTGAGTTATCGGCGGGTTTCTTATCTATATATATATTATAGCCTGCTTTTTTACAAGTGAATTACTTCTCCGTAAGCATCAGCAGTAGCTTCCATAATTGCTTCACTCATGGTTGGGTGAGGGTGGACAGCTTTTAACATTTCATGACCAGTAGTTTCTAATTTACGGGCAACAACGATTTCTGCAATCAGTTCAGTTACATTTGCACCAATCATGTGCGCGCCTAATAATTCACCATATTTTGCATCATAGATCATTTTGATGAAACCATCTTTTGCACCTGCAGCACTTGCTTTACCTGATGCTGAGAATGGGAATTTACCAATTTTCAATTCATAACCTGCTGCTTTAGCTGCTTTCTCAGTATAACCTACAGAAGCAATTTCTGGTGAGCAGTAAGTACAGCCAGGAATATTGTTGTAATCTAAAGGCTCAGGAGAGTGACCGGCAATTTTCTCTACACAGATAATTCCTTCTGCAGAAGCAACGTGTGCCAGAGCTTGTCCGCCAACGATATCACCAATTGCATAATATCCTTTTACAGAAGTATTATAGAATTCGTCTACAACTACTTTACCTTTTTCAGTTTTGATACCTGTTTCTTCCAGGCCTATATTTTCAAGGTTTGCAACAACACCAGCAGCTGAAAGAACGATATCGCATTCAATAGTTTGCATACCAGCAGCAGTTTTAACCTGAACTTTACAGCCTGCACCAGTTGTATCTACTGATTCTACGCTCGAAGAAGTCATGACTTCGATACCTGCTTTTTTGAAGCTGCGTAATAATTGTTTAGAAACATCTTCATCTTCTACAGGAACGATGTTTTCCATGAATTCAACTACAGTTACTTTCGTTCCCATTGTTGCATAGAAATAAGCGAATTCTACTCCGATAGCTCCGGAACCAACGATAACCATTGATTTAGGCATTTCAGGTAAAACCATTGCCTGTCTGTAACCAATGATTTTTTTACCGTCTTGTTTTACACTTGGTAATTCTTTTGAACGCCCGCCTGTAGCAAGGATAATATTTTTTGCAGTTAATTCTGTTGTAGAACCGTCTGCACCTTTAACTTCAACCTTATTGCCCGGTTTAACTTTACCGGTACCCATTACTACGTCAATTTTGTTTTTTTTCATTAAAAACTGAACGCCTTTGCTCATTCCTTCAGCTACACCACGGCTGCGTTTAATCACAGCTGCAAAATCAGCTTCAGCTTCGGCAGTTTTAATACCGTATTCTGCTGCATGATTGATATATTCAAATACCTGTGCACTTTTTAATAAAGCTTTGGTTGGAATACAGCCCCAGTTAAGGCAGATCCCACCTAAGGATTCACGTTCTACAATTGCAGTTTTTAAACCTAATTGTGACGCTCTGATTGCAGCAACGTATCCGCCAGGACCGCTACCTATTATAATTACATCGTAGTTCATATCTTTTAATAGGGGACTTAACTTAGTAAAGCCCAAAAATAAAAAAAAATGTTCGTTAAACAGCGCATTTGATTTTTGTGACGTGAATTTGTAAGTGTGTTAAGTCCAAATCCCATTTTCAGGAAATACTGTGATTTCTGGTTATGCCGAATAATTGACTGATAAACTGTTGGTTAAGCTTGTATTTTAAATGTTAATTGTGGAAAAAAAACACATATAATTAATGATTTGTTAACATAGAAAGCTAAAACGTTGTATATTTAATACATACTTTTGTGCCCGTAAACTATTATTTACCCGAGCGCCCTGCGTTCGAAAACAAAACAAAATTCATTAAAAAAGAATTATGAAGAAATCTTTACTATTTAGAATCGTAGTCATCATGCTTGCGGTTGTAGGAACAATGTTCTCTGCACATGCTCAGGTTACTACTTCAGCAATGACGGGTATCGTAAAAGATGCGAAAGGCCCGTTGCCTGGTGCGAGCGTTAAAGCTGTTCACGTACCAACAGGTTCAGTTTATACGACAACTACAAATGGAGATGGTCGTTTTACAATTGCTAACATGCGTGTTGGTGGACCTTATTCAGTTACTATCACTTTTATTGGATTTCAGGCTGCCAAATACGACAACCTTAATCTTAAATTAGGTGGTTCTTATCCATTAAATGTTGTTTTATCGGACGGAGCGCAACAATTAAGTGACGTAACAATTACAGCGAATAAAAGTAAAGTAATCAACAGTTCAAGAACTGGTGCTGCTACTAACGTATCTCAGAAGCAAATTCAGGAGCTTCCTGCGATTTCAAGAAGTATCACTGACCTGACTAAACTAACTCCTCAGGCTAATACTAAAGGTGATGGTTTCTCTTTTGCTGGTAGAAACAGTTTATTTAACTCACTAACATTAGATGGTGCGCAAATGAACAACGTTTTTGGTTTATCATCATTACCTGGTGGTGGCACAGGAGCTCAGCCTTTTTCTTTGGATGCATTAGAAGAATTACAGGTCAACCTTGCGCCTTATGATGTAAAACAAAGTGGTTTTACTGGTGCTGGTGTGAACGCAATTACTAAAGCAGGTACAAATGATTTTTCAGGTTCGATTTATACCTATTATAAAGATCAGAACTTACAAGGTTATAATGTTGGTGATGTAACACTTGACAAATCAAGTCAGGCGTTTTTAAATAAACAATTTGGTTTCAGATTTGGTGGACCGATTATCAAGAATAAATTATTTTTCTTCGTAAACGGTGAGATTTCAAGACGTACTTCTCCAGGTACTAACATTCTTGCTAACCCAAATGCAAAAGCAAGTGCTAGTGACCCAATCAATGTTTCCAGAGTATTAACTTCAGATCTTGATCTGGTTAAGAATACTTTAATTAAGAATTTTGGATATGATCCTGGAGTATATTCAGGTTATAGCAATTTGCAAAATTCAGATAACGTTACTGCACGTTTAGACTGGAATATCAATGATGCAAACAGATTAACTGTAAGATATAACTACCTTAAATCTTTCAAAGATCTTAACCCAAGTACTTCAAACTCTAACAGAGGCCGTGGACAATCACTGACTTCTATGTTTTTTGACGGTATGAGATATACACAATACAGTAACATCAATTCGGTTACTGCAGAGTTAAACACACGTTTCAGTGAGAAATTTGCAAATAACTTACAATTAGTATATACTGGTTTCCGTGATTACCGTAAAACAGCTGGTAACCCATTCCCGGTTGTAGATATTGAAGATGGAAACTCTGGTAACTATATCTCTTTCGGTACAGAGCCTTTTAGTGGTTTAAATACATTGAATCAGGATATATATACCTTAAATGAGAACTTTAACATTTTTGCCGGTAATCATACAATCACTATTGGTGGTTCTGTAGGCTATCAAAAATTTCAGAATGCATTTGCTCAGTTCTTATACGGTCAATTCAGATATAAATCAATGAATGACTTTTTAGCTGCTGCTAATGGTGATAAATCTGTTAATCCATCTTTATACCAGTTAACTTATTCAACTGATAAAAATAATCCTAATCCTGCTGCTGCTGTTTTTAGCCAGATGCCGGTTGCAGCTTATGCACAGGATGAATGGTACATTAAACCTAACTTTAAGCTGACTTATGGTATCAGATTTGATATGCCAATCTATACTTCAAAAATTCAGTCTAACCCATTGGTAACTGCTGCGACTTTCCGTGATGGTGAAAAATTAGATGTAGGTAAATTACCTAAAACTCAGATCTTAATTTCTCCTCGTGTTGGTTTCAACTGGGATGTTAATTCAGATGGCAGACTTCAGGTACGTGGTGGTTCTGGTATATTCACAGGAGCTGTTCCAGCAGTTTGGTTAACTAACCAGGCAGGAAACACAGGATTAGGTTCAGGTAACGACTTTTTAACTAATCCAAAAAATCGTCCTTTCAGCCCTGATCCTTCAGCTTATATTCCTGCTAATCCAGCAAACCCAGCTACATTTGCAATCAACCAGGCTGTAAATAACTTCAAAGTACCTCAGGTATGGAGATCTAGTTTAGCCGTTGATTATAAATTGCCAGGTGGAGTTATTGCTACAATTGATGGTATGTATACTAAATCAATCAATGAAGTATTTCACAGAGATGCTAACTTAGTTAATCCTACAGCTAACCTGACTGGTACTGGCGATACACGTCCTTACTTCCCGGGTGGTAATGCAAACAGAATTAATCCATTCCTGACTAATGCTATTGTATTTGATAATACAAACAAAGGATATGCATGGAATATTACCGGACAGCTGCAAAAAAGATTTGGTCAGTATGTAGATTTAATGGTTGCATATACCAGAAGTGATGCACGTGATATTACTTCAACTCCAGGCTCACAGGCTGCTTCAGCTTTCAATGGTAACCAGGTTGCTGGTGACCCAAACAAACCAACATTAGCATATAGCAGTTTCTTAGTTAAAAACAGAGTAATTGCTTCTGTTAACTTTAACTTCTCTATTATCCGTCAATTACCTACTTCAATTGGTGTGGTATATGAAGGCTCTCCTTATGGTGATGGTTTCGGTAACACAAGGTTCTCTTATGTAACTGCTGGTAACGTTAACAATGATAACTCAACTTTCAACGATTTAATGTACATTCCAAGAGATCGTAATGATATCATTTTAAAGGATATTGCTGCTTCGAAGACCACAACTGCAGAAACAGCTGATCAGCAGTGGGCCAGATTAGATGCTTACATCAATCAGGATAAATATTTAAGCAAACACAGAGGTCAGGTTGCTGAAAGAAATGGTGCTGAATATCCTTGGGCAAACCGTTTTGATGTAAGAATCCTTCAACAGATTAAAACTGTTTTTGGTGGAAAATCTAACAGCAGATTTGAAATTTCTGTAGATATCATCAACTTCGGTAACTTATTGAACAAAAACTGGGGATTAACTCAAACTCCTGGAATGACTAACTTTTTACAGTCTCAAGGTGTAGTGAGCCCAACTGTTTTAACTCCAACTTATACAGTTAACCAAGGTTTAACTCCTAATACATTTAGAAATAACACTGATATTTCTTCAAGATACCAGATCCAGGTTGGTGCCAGATATAGCTTCAACTAAGATCTCTGATTTTTAATTTAAGCCCCATTCTGATTCTTCAGAATGGGGCTTTTGTTTTGATTATATTTATTTCATATAACTTTTCTTTTAAGAAGCCCAAACCGTATTAAAATGTTTGGGCTTTTGCCTTAAGACCGGTATAAGCGCTTAAATCAATTTTCTGTCATATTAGGTTAAACAATTATTTCGTATATTTAATTTGTGTTTATTTGCAACCGAATGAACGTTCAATTAGAAGATAATACAGGAAAAAGGGTGGCTGTCCTAAACAGTACACTGACTTTAATTAAAGAACATGGGTTTCATGGCGCTCCCATGAGTCTGATTGCTAAACATGCCGGTGTTGCTGCTGGCACGATCTATCATTATTTTGATTCCAAAGAAACACTCATACTGGAACTTTATGTGCATGTGAAGGATAAGCTGGCATTGGCTATATCTGCCGGTGATGACCCTGAAAAGCCTTATAAAGACCGGTTTTTCAATCTAATGATCAACCAGTTTAATTTTTATGTAGAGAATGAAGACTCCTTGTTTTTTCTGGAGCAATATATGAGTTCTCCTTTTGCAAAGAATTTTCCGGAAAATGATAGTCAATTATTTGCCGACAAGGTGATTACATTATTTCAATATGGCATAGATAATGCTTATTTCAGAAATATTGATTCCAGGCTACTGGCCCCTACTATAAAAGGGACACTTGTCGCTGCTGCAACTTTCCAGTTATCTGGTCAGATTGTGTTTTCTAAGGAAGATATTATTGAAGTGATCAGCGTAATCTGGGACGGAATTAAAAGACAGTAATATGAATAGTAAAATAAATACCCTTAATATATATATGAAACCACACAAATTGATTTTAATTATGCTCGTCAGCATAATGGCTCTTCTGCCAGGGCTGTTATACGCCCAGACGGGAGTCAAAGAACAGCCGACACTGAGTAATGCCAGCCTGCAGGAGTGTATTGATTACGCTTTAAAAAATAAGCCTGGGGTACAGCAGTCACTGATTGACGAAGAAATCGGAGAAAGAGAAATCAAATCAGCATTATCTGGCTGGTTACCTCAGATTAATGGTACCGGAACGGTAAACCATAATTTTAAGCAGCAATCTCAGATCCTGACTACAAACGGACAGACTTCTTTATTAACCTTTGGCGGTAAGAACACTTCTTCTTTTGTTTTGCAGGCTGACCAGCAGTTTTTAAATGCAGGTCTGATCCAGGCTTCAAAATCTGCTAAATTTTACAGACAGCAGTATAAACAGAGTACTGAAAATACAAAGATCACTACGATAGTTGATGTGAGTAAAGCATTCTATGATGTACTGACCAGCAAAGAGCAGTTGAATATCATTGCTGAGAATATCGCCAGACAGGAAAAACAATTCAATGATGCCAAAGCTCAATATGACGCTGGTCTGGTTGATAAGACTGATTTTCAAAGGGCGCAGATTAGTTTGAGCAATTCTAAAGCCGACAGAAAAAGAACGGAAGAATTGCTGAAGTATAAATATGCTTACTTAAGAGAATTAATTGGTTATAGTGCTGAAAAACCATTCGGCTTATCTTTTACTTCGAGTGATATGGAGAAAGATGTGATGATTGATACAGCGCAGTTGCTGAACTATCAGAACCGTGTGGAATACCGTTTACTTGAAACACAGAAACAGTTGCAGAAAATTACAACCAGTTATAATAAATGGGCTTATTCTCCAACGCTTTCCGGTTTTATCAATTACGGATGGAATTACCAGAACAATACACTGAGTAATTTATATGATCAGAATTTCCCAAGTTCGGTTGTGGGCCTGAAACTTGCAGTGCCAATCTTCCTTGGAGGTAAACGTACACAGGAAATCAGAAAATCACAATTGCAGGAAAGAAAGATTGATCTGGATTTAGTGAATACCAAAAATAAGATCAATACGCAATATGAACAGGCGATAGCGACTTATAAAGCTAATCTGAACGATTTACATACGAACAAAGAAAACGTTGATATTTCAAAACAGGTTTACAACACGATCAAACTTCAATATGATGAAGGGATCAAAACTTACCTGGACCTGACGACTTCGGAAACAGACCTTCGTACTGCGCAAATTAATTATCTGAATTCATTATATAACCTCCTTTCGTCAAAATTAGACGTAAAACAAGCACTAGGTATAATCACCGTAAACCAATAAAAGACATGGACATTAAATACATAAAATTAGGCATATTAATCCTTGGTTCAGTAACATTAGCATCTTGCGGTGGTAAACCTGCACCGCAACAAGGACCTCCTCCGGCAACTCCGGTAACTACCTATACGGTAGATGAGCAGCCGGTAACTACAGTGGATACTTATCCTGGTGTGGTTGTCGCTTTAAATGAAGTTGAACTGCGTGCACAGGTTGGTGGTTATATCACAGCGATCTATGTAAAAGATGGTCAGCGTGTAACTAAAGGACAAAAATTATATGAAATTGACCGTACTAAATATCAGGCGGCTTATAACTCGGCTCAGGCTAATGTAGCGGTTGCAAAAGCAAATCGTGATAAAGCAAAAAAAGATGCTGACCGTTATACTAAACTGGCACAGCAGGAAGCGATCGCTAAACAGCGTGTAGATTATGCTTTGACCGACCTGGCGAACGCTGAATCGCAAATCGCGGCTGCAAAAGCAAATCTTGCTTCGGCTGCAAATGATTTACAGCGCTCAATTATTGTATCTCCTTTAACGGGTACAATTGGTATTTCGCAAGTAAAACTAGGCGCTCTGGCTTCTCCGGGTACGACACTTTTAAATACGGTTTCTACAAATGATCCGATTGCTGTGGATATTCCTGTAAATCAGGGTGAGATCCCTCGTTTTATCCAGTTGGAGAAAAACGCTGCTGCGGTTAAAGATTCTTTGTTCAGCATCCAATTGCAGGATAATAGTATTTACAAACGTCAGGGCAGAATTATTGCAATTGACCGTGCGGTAGATCCTCAGACAGGTACTATCAAAGTAAGGATCAGCTATCCAAATGAAGGCGGCAGATTGATTTCGGGTATGAACGTGAATTTACAGGTATTGAACAAACAGGTGGGTAACCAGTTAGTGATCCCTTATAAAGCGGTAACTGAACAATTAGGCGAATTTAATGTCTATGTGGTTGGTGACAGCAGTAAAGCAGCGCCAAGAGTAATCAAGGTAGGTACGCAGGTAGATCAGAATATCGTAGTGAAAAGCGGTCTGAAAAAAGGGGAAGTTATTGTTGTGGACGGTGTTCAGAACGTGAGACCTGGTGCAGTAGTACATGCAGGATCGGTAGCAGAAGCAAATGGACAGCAACCGGCAGCGGCTGCACCAAAGAAATAGTTATTATAAGAATTTCAAGAATATGATATCAGAAGTATTTATAAAACGACCGGTCACGGCGATCGTCATTTCCATATTAATTGTACTGATAGGAGCGATTGTGATCACCACATTGCCGATCAGTCAGTATCCGAGTATTGCGCCGCCTACAGTTACCGTTACCGGTACCTATACAGGAGCGGATGCGCAAACAGTAGAACAAACGGTAACTACGCAAATTGAGAGTCAGATTAACGGTACGCCAGGAATGAAATACCTGTCGTCAAACAGTACATCAGATGGCCGGTCGGCGATTACTGTAACTTTTGATGTAGGTACCAATATCGATATCGCTGCACTTGATGTGCAGAACAGGGTAGGTATTGCACAACCGGGATTGCCTGAGGCTGTTCAGCGTTTGGGTATTACTACTAAAAAAGCAAATAATGATATTTTAATGGTTATTGGTCTGTATTCTCCGAATGGGACTTATGATCAGAAATTTATCTCCAACTATGTAAACTTATATGTAAAGGATGCGTTGTTGCGTATCAAAGGTGTAGGAGATGTGCAGGTATTTAGTCAGCCTTTTAGTATGCGGGTTTGGCTGGATGCCGGTAAATTAGCGAGATTAGGTTTAACCCCATCACAGGTTTCTGCTGCAATTGCTGAACAGAATACACGTGCTCCCGGTGGTAGTGTAGGTGGGCCGCCTCAGCAGAATTCACAAACTTTTGAATTCTCTGTAGTAATGGACGGGGATTTAAACTCTGAAGAGCAATTTAGAAATATAGTGGTTAAAACTGGTCAGGATGGTTCTCCTGTCTATCTTAAAGATGTAGCCCGTGTAGAATTGGGTGAGTTTGCTTATTCTACAACTGCAAAAGTAAATGGTAAAGTTGCTTCACTGATGGCTGTCAATCAGACTCCTGGTGGAAACGCGGTTCAGACTGCTGAAGGTATTGATCAGACGATGGCTGAATTGAAGAAGTCGTTCCCTAAGGATCTGGATTTCAAAATCAGTTATGAAACAGTTTCTATTATTAAGGTATCGATCTCTGAGGTAATTCATACCCTGGTTGAAGCACTTATCCTGGTAACGATTGTGGTATTCTTCTTCTTACAGAGCTGGAGAGCAACACTGATCCCTGTACTGGCGATCCCGGTTTCTATTATCGGTACTTTTATCTTCTTTACGCTTTTAGGTTTCTCTATTAACGTACTGACCATGTTTGGTTTTGTCCTCGCAATTGGTATTGTGGTGGATGATGCGATTGTGGTTGTGGAAGCGGTCCAGCATTATATGGACCACGAAGGGCTTTCAGCACCTGATGCTACCCGCAAAGCGATGAAGGATATTACTGCTCCGGTAATTGCGATTGCATTGATTCTGGCTGCGGTATTTATTCCGGTAGGATTTATACCAGGTATGGTTGGTCAGTTGTATCAGCAGTTTGCGATTACGATTGCGGTATCGGTATTGATTTCGGCTTTTATCGCGTTATCACTGACTCCGGCATTGTGTTCCTTATTATTAACGCCAATGAACCTGACTAAAGATTCAAGAGGATTGAATAAATTCTTCTTTAAATTCAATAGCTGGTTTGCAAGGGTAACTCATGGATATTCAAATGGAGTAAGATGGGCCTTGAAAAAAGCACCTTTAGTAATGATCATTCTGGCTTGTATCTATGTAGGTACGGTTGGTTTATTTGTGAAAAAACCTTCAGGGTTTATTCCGAATGAGGATGCTGGTATCTTTATTATGGGGGTGACCTTACCAGAAGGTGCATCTGCAGTTCGTACCAATGCTTTTATTAAAAGAATTACTGACTCTATACAGACTAATATTCCTGAGGTCGAGAATATCACTTCTGTAAGTGGTATTAACATTCTGAACAGATCATTTAAATCTAATGCGGGTACATTCTTCGTACAGCTGAAAAACTGGGATGACCGTAAAAGAGATGTGGCTACAGTTTTAGCCAGTGTGTCTAAAACGTTTGCTGGTGATAAAGATGGAAGTGTGCTTGCAGTTACACCGCCGCCAATTCCAGGTTTAGGTATCAGTGGTGGTTTCTCTATGCAGATCCAGGAAAAACAGGCTGGTGATATTAAGAAATTTGAAGGTGTGGTCGGTAAGTTCCTGGCGGCTGCAAATCAGCGTCCTGAAATTGGATTTGCCTATACCTTATTTAACGCAAGGACCCCAAATTATCAGCTTCATGTAGATCGTGATAAAGTAAAGAGGATGGGCGTTTCTATCGGAGCGGTATACAGCACGATTTCTTCTTATCTGGGTAGTAGCTATATCAATGACTTTACGAAATACGGACGTAGTTTCAGGGTAGTTTCTCAGGCAGATACGAATTTTAGAAGCAGTATTGAAAACTTAAACCAGATCTATGTGAATAATAGTGTAGGCACACCTGTACCATTAAGTGCATTTGTATCTTATAAGATGACTGAAAATGCTTCGATTATCAATCACTATAATATGTTCAGATCGATTGAAATTGGTGGAGCTGCAAGACCTGGAAGAAGTTCTGGTGATGCGTTACAGGCTTTAAGAGAAGTTGCTGCACAAACTTTACCACAGGGTTATACTTATAACTTCTCTGGTTTGAGTTTGGAAGAAACAGAAGCTGGTAACAGTACGACACTGATCTTTGGTTTGATCATCGTCTTTGTATTCTTGCTGCTGGCTGCATTATATGAGAGCTGGTCAGTCCCTTTCTCTATTTTATTAGCTGTACCGCTTGGTTTATTCGGGGCTATCCTGGCCTTGATATTCTTGCCGAAACTGGATAATAATATTTATGCACAGGTGGGTTTGATTACCCTGATTGGTTTATCTGCGAAGAATGCGATTCTGATTGTCGAGTTCGCAAAAGAGCGTGTTGACTGGGGGATGGAATTAATTGCAGCGACTATTGAAGCTGTTAAATTAAGGTTACGCCCGATTATCATGACTTCACTGGCATTTATTCTGGGGGTTATTCCTTTGATCATTTCTTCGGGTGCTGGTGCAGTATCCCGTATGACTATTGGATGGACGGTAGCTGCGGGTATGCTTTCGGCAACGATTCTTGCCTTGTTTATTGTTCCGGTATTGTTTGTACTGATCACTAAGCTGGCTTATGGTAAAAAGAAATTGGCCGAGTTAGAGGCGAATTATAAACCAGAAGAACATGCGGATGTATTGCATGCAGATTAAATAGAGCAATGCTGGTTAAATAACAGCATTCTATATCACACAAAAAGGGCGGTCCCAATTGGAACCGCCCTTTTTGTGTGATATCTATTTGCAGATATCATCTTATCCTTTGAAAAATTATCAGTTTAATTATTTGACTTCAAAGCTGTAAGTAGCGCCTTGCCATACAGCTTCATAAGCTTTGCCCTGATGTTCACCTTTTACTTTTTGGAATTCAGCTACTTCAATTACATATCTTCCCGGCCAGATTGGCGTAAACTCAACATTGCCATTTTCATCTGTTTTGGTTTCTTTAGACCAGCCCGAAGGAGAGAAAATGGTAACTGTTTTAGCTTTTGCAGCTTCTTTGTTTAATGAGGCATTTAATTTAATAGCCTGGTTTACTTTTACTGGTGAAGTGTTATCCAATTTTAAATTCAATACGTTAGAATTTAAAGCAACTGCATTTGTTTTTCCAACAGTAATATTAGCGCTTGCCAGAAAATGATACTTAGTTGTCCCGCCAAGTTCTTTAGCCTCATGACTTACTTCTAAGTTATATGATCCGTTTTTATCAGGTGTAAAGCTACTTGTGAATGAATTGCTGTCAGCAGCCAGCTTTAGCTGAGTTCTTTGCTGATCGGGGCCTACAAGCCATAAAGTGAAGTCTTTGACGTCAGAATACCATTTGGATACATTTTCTCTTTCATTAGAAACATATTCACCATAATAAACTTTTACAGTTTGAGGCTGACCGATTTTTCCGGTATTACCGGTTTCTATCCAAAGAGCGTGTGCAGAAATTTTGCTGGTGATCAGGCAGAATGCAATGCTCAGGGTTAAGAAGGCTAGTTTTTTCATTTGATTATAGTTAATTGATTTATTCTTGAATTCTGATTTTGTTTACTCCTGAAGGGCTTCCTGTAGTTCAGGTTTTTTTGTTTGCGGGGATTTTGGGGTTGTCGTTGAATTGAGTTGTTCGGCTTTTGTATTTTTAGTTCCCTTTTTCTTGAATTTGCGGCCATACCAAATCAGAAATCCTGTAATAGGAAGTGAAGCCCCTATTAAAGAGGCCAGAAAGGCCAGTACTTTACCAGGGAAACCGAGAATGCTCCCTACGTGGATATCATAATTCATTTTTCGGATTTTACCACCCACACCAGCATCTGCATACGAAGTAGAATAGATATCATCCGATTTCAGTTCTTTTAGAGTATGCTGGTCAAAGGTGTAACTTAAGCTATTATAGAATTGTCCCTGGCTAGGATATACCCTGATATTTATAGACGATTTTGCTGCAGCAGTATCCGGGAAACTGTAATAGAATCCGACTGATTTAGGATGTCTTACAATGACTTTCTGCCATGCGGCATCCATTGCTTTTTCTGGTGTGTAGAATTTGTTCGCCTGCAGGGAATCAGATTCCAGACGTTTGAATTCAACAAGTTTATCTCCGCCGGTAGTGACCCAGTATAAACCTTCGCTGTACCAGCTGATTCCATAAACCATTCCGGTTAAGGCTATAAAAAGGAGGAAAATAAGAGAATAAAAACCCAGTACATTATGCAGATCGAGGTTTACCCTTTTAAAAGATGCTCCCCATTTAATCTTAAAGCTTTTATCACGTGTAGATTTGTTCCATTTTTTTGGATACCACCAGATGAGCCCGGTAATTAATAAGACAACAAATACCATTGTTCCGTAATTGACGATCGGTCTTCCGATTTTATAAGGCATCCACAGGAACCGGTGCCCATTGAGGATAAACCTGAAAAAGTCAGTTTCTCCCTTTTTACGTTCTACTGCACTGATTACCTTTCCTGTATAAGGATTGATTTTTAAAGTTACTCCGCCACTTCTGCGTTCTTTTTCTTTAGGGTCTTTCAGACCAAGGGTAATCACGCGGCCTTGCTGATAAGTGGCATAAGAAGGTGCCTTTCCAGGATAGAGATGTTGTCCTATTGCAGTTAGCTGAGAGGGGCTGAGTACTGCTTTATCCTGTTTTTCTACTTTCGTTTCCGGCTCTAGTAAACCTGTAATTTCTTCATTAAATACCCATATGCATGCTGTCACGCAAACGATTAAAACGATCAGTCCCGAAACAAGTCCCAGCCAGAGGTGCAGCCATTTGTTGATCCTGGTGAAAAGTGAGTCTGTTTTTTTCTTTTTTTGCGGGTTTTGCTTATTTCCGGTAATCATTGTCTGGTGTGTTTTGGTTTGCGATGTTATCAAAGCAGGGTATGAGCGTTTAACTTAAAATTCTTCTGTATTTATTTAGACTCGTTATTAATTGAAAGCAAAAATAGTATATTTGAACTACGAATTTTGCAGCAAAGTATACGAAATCAGCAATCAGGATGGTAGAAGTTTATATTAAAGAAGGTGAAGAGGTCTTTGTCGAATCGGTCAGAATCAGCAAGCGTACTAATAATGCAGCGAATAAGACGGGTTTAAAGTCAATGGATTCAGGAACTTTACTGTTCCTTCCGGATCATACTTTTGACCATAATTTCTCTGCTGACTTGCCGCTTGAACTTAGCGGGCAGCAGTTGTATAAGATTGCTTATGCTATCCGGAAAATATTAGATGAGCTGGCTCAGCGCAGTAAAAGCAAATACGCTAACTTTTATACGAAGATTAAGATCTGTGAGCTTATTGTTTTGGTTATTGAGGCCAAAGAAGGGGCTGCTGAGCATGTAAATCAATGGAGCAGGAAAGATATTGCCATATTTGAGATGATCGCTAAACTGATCAGTCAGAATCTGTCAAAGAATATTTCTATAGCCGGACTGGCTGAAAAAGCAGGAATGAACCGGACCAAACTACAGGCGGGTTTTAAAGATGTCATGGGGCAGACTATTAATAGTTATGCCGGTGAACTTAAAATGCAAAAGGCTAAAACATTATTAATTAATAAACCGGGTTATAGTTTGAAACAGATTGCTGCTGTGGTGGGCTATAGCTGTGGAAATCATTTTTCTGCAGCTTTTAAGAAGAAATTTAGTTTTTCTCCATCATACCTGAAAAAAACGGTCAGCCTGGTGTTTTCGGTTTTAGTGTGGGATCTGATGCTGATTTAAGGGCATAAAAAAAAGAGGCTGATCATCTTTCTATGAATGATACAACCTCTTTTCCTGTTTGTCTATTATGATCTATTCGTAATTGAACTGACCTTTTTCACTGATAATGGTTACTTGTTTATGAGCTGATTCTTCAACACGACCGATAATCTGTGCGTCGATATTAAAGCTTTTTGAGATGGCTATAATGTCATCAGCGATTTCCTGAGGTACATATAATTCCATTCTATGTCCCATATTGAATACTTTGTACATTTCTTTCCAGGCTGTTCCTGATTGCTCGTGAATCAATTCAAAAAGAGGTGGAACAGGAAATAAATTATCCTTAATCACATGGATGTTATCATTGATGAAATGAAGCACTTTTGTTTGTGCACCACCGCTGCAATGTACTAATCCATGAATCTGGCTTCTGTGTTTTTCTAATACTTTCTTAATTACAGGTGCATAGGTACGTGTAGGAGAGAGTACTAATTTTCCAATGGTAATTTCTGTGTTTTCATCAATACGGATTTTATCAGTTAGTTTCTTACCACCCGAGAAAACAAGATCGTAAGGTACTGCAGGATCAAAACTTTCAGGGTAGCTTTCAGCTACTGATTTATCAAATACATCATGACGTGCAGAAGTTAAGCCATTTGAGCCCATTCCGCCATTATATTCTGTTTCGTAAGTTGCCTGACCCGAAGAAGAAAGCCCTACAATAACATCTCCTTTTTGAATATTGTGATTGCTGATGATCTCATCGCGTTTGATACGGCAGGTAACCGTTGAATCTACAATAATGGTACGTACCAGGTCACCTACATCAGCAGTTTCGCCACCGGTAGAATAAATGGAGATACCCATTTCTCTGAGTTCAGCAAGAATTTCTTCTGTTCCATTGATAATGGCAGCAAGTACTTCTCCTGTGATCAGGTTTTTATTTCTGCCTATAGTAGATGATAATAAAATATGATCAGTGGCACCAACACAGATTAAATCATCAAGGTTCATTATGATCGCATCCTGTGCAATACCTTTCCAAACTGATAGATCACCGGTTTCTTTCCAGTAAACGTAAGCTAAAGAGGATTTTGTACCTGCACCATCAGCGTGCATTATATTACAAAAGGTATCATCATTGCCCAGTATATCCGGGATGATTTTACAAAATGCTTGTGGGAAAATACCCTTGTCTATGTTTTTGATGGCTTGATGCACATCTTCTTTCGAAGCCGAAACGCCACGCTGGTTGTACCTGTTATCACTCATATTGCTGCAAAGATAGAGAAACGTCCGAATGTAGACGATTCAAACAAAAAAAAATAACCTCTGCTCTTTTACAAGCAGAGGTTATATCAATAAATTAATGGAATTCTATTTTAAAAATAACAACTCTCTGAATTTTGGTAATGGCCAGACGCTGTCATCTACAATCTGCTCTAATTTGTCAATATTGTAACGGATGGTGTCAAAATGAGATTTAACTTTCTCATCGTAAGCGATAGCTTTTTCTCTTGAATCTTCAATGGTATTGGCAACTTTACGTGCTTCTAGCATTGCGTCAATTGTAGTCTTTACGATTGATAAGTGGTCAGATAACTTGTTGATGATCGCTAATGGAGCAACTAAAGCTTCTTTTGATAAACCTAATTCTTTAATGCTTTTTGCATTCTCCAATAAAGTGTTCTGATAAGCTATACAAGCAGGAATGATCATTGTATTTGCTACCTCGCCCATAACGCGGGCTTCGATCTGCAGTTTTTTGTAATAGCTTTCTAAAAGAATATCATGGCGTGCATGTAATTCACGTTTAGTAAAGATATTGGCTCTTTCAAATAATTCAGTAGATTTTTCAGAAATATAAGCGTCTAAAGCTAATGGTGTAGTTTTAATATTCGCTAAACCACGTCTTGCAGCTTCATCTTCCCAATCCTGGCTATAACCATTTCCTTCGAAACGGATATCTTTTGATTCTTTGATGTATTTTTTGATGATAGTTAAAAGGGCGATATCTTTTTTCTCTCCTTTTTTGATCAGTTTATCAACTTCAACTTTAAACTTAACCAGCTGATCTGCCATGATAGAATTCAGAACAGTCATTGGAGCTGATGAGTTTGCTGAAGAACCTACTGCACGTAATTCAAATTTATTACCTGTAAAGGCGAAAGGTGAAGTACGGTTACGATCTGTATTATCCAGCAGGATTTGCGGGATTTTAGGAATACCTAACCACAATGCATTATCTTCTTTGATTTTTTTGCTGATACGTGAGTGCTCGATTTCATCTAACACTTCGTTCAATTGTTGTCCTAAGAAGATAGAAATGATTGCTGGCGGAGCTTCGTTAGCGCCCAGACGGTGATCATTACTTACTGAAGCAATACTTGCTCTTAATAAATCTGCATGCTCATGCACAGCTTTGATTGTATTCACAAAGAAAGCAAGGAACATCAGGTTGTTTTTTGGTGTTTTACCTGGAGCTAACAGGTTTTTACCTGTGTTTGTAATTAGTGACCAGTTGTTATGTTTACCTGAACCGTTGATACCTGCATATGGTTTCTCATGTAATAATACTTTGAAGTTATGACGGCGTGCAACTTTTTCCATCAGATCCATCAATAATTGATTGTGATCGATAGCCAGGTTGATTTCTTCGTATAATGGTGCACATTCAAATTGCAATGGTGCAACTTCGTTGTGACGTGTTTTTAAAGGGATACCTAATTTAAAGGCTTCATTTTCAAAATCAACCATGAAAGTGAATACACGCTCAGGAATTGATCCGAAATAATGATCATCTAATTGCTGTCCTTTAGCAGACATATGACCAAATAAAGTACGGCCTGTTAAAGCTAAATCCGGACGTGCGTTAAATAAAGCAAGGTCAACCAGGAAGTATTCCTGCTCAATACCTAAAGAAGCTGTTACTTTATCTATTCCTTTATCGAAATACTGACAAACGTCAACTGCTGCTTTATCTAATGCATTTAATGCTTTTAATAAAGGAGCTTTATAATCTAATGCTTCACCTGTATAAGCTACGAATACGGTTGGAATACATAAGGTCTTTCCTGCTTTACTTTCCATAATGAAAGCTGGAGAAGAAGGGTCCCACGCAGTGTAACCTCTGGCTTCAAAAGTATTTCTGATACCACCATTCGGGAAACTTGAAGCATCTGGTTCTTGTTGTACTAAAGCACTACCTGCAAATTTTTCTACCGGACCATCAATCGTAGGTTCGAAAAAAGAGTCATGTTTTTCAGCTGTTGAGCCTGTTAATGGTTGAAACCAGTGCGTATAGTGTGTAACTCCTTTAGACATCGCCCAATGTTTCATCGCTGTAGCGATCTGATTGGCATCATCCTGATTAATTAATTCACCCTGATCGATTGCTGAGATTAGTTTTTCATAGACTTCTTTTGATAAGAAATCTTTCATTTTCTTTTTATCGAACACGTTTGAGCCAAAAAACTCAGAAATTTTGACTGATGGAGCCTTAACTTCTGGTGAAACTCTGGTTTGTGCCTCTTTTAATGCGTTTGTCCTTAAGCTTTTCATTAGTTTCTTTAAAATTTGATCAAAAATATAATTTTTATAATTAATTATTGAATAATTGTGGGTAAAAAATCAAATGTCAATATATTAATTGATGTTATTTGATTCGTTTTTGTTCTTTTTTTAGAGTTTGGGTTTGTTGAATCGTGCTTTTTAAGCTCTAATCGCTCTTTTTGTGATTTCTGGTTTTGTTTGATTATTTAGTCTTATTTGTGGAAATTAATCATTTATATTCTAATATATGTGAAGATAATCCTAAAAATATGTTAAATATCTTATCAAAATTTAAAATCTATATAATTTTTAATGATAAAATGTTTGTAAATAGGTTGTCAAACGAATTTCAGTCAGTTTGCTCTTAAATGAGCGTGATATAATGAATGTTGTTTTTTTTTACCTTTGAGCTGTATTAAAAGACAAAATCACCTATGTTAAAAAGAATTCATCATGTGGCCATAATTTGTACAAATTATGAAGTTAGTAAGGATTTCTATGTCAATATACTGGGTTTAGAAATTGTTCAGGAGGTTTATAGAGCTGAGCGGAAGTCTTATAAACTGGACCTTTCTGTCAATGGCCATTATCAGATTGAATTGTTTTCTTTTGAAAACCCTCCGGAAAGACCATCCAGACCAGAAGCTGCAGGTTTAAGACATCTCGCTTTTGAGGTTGATGATGTAGCGGTTGTAGCTGCTGAGCTGAATGCAAGAGGAGTAAAGACAGAAGACCTGAGAATAGATGAGTATACGGGTAAACAATTTACTTTTTTCTCTGATCCTGATGGCTTACCGCTTGAAATTTATCAGTACTAAATGGGTAGTATTTTTAAATTTAAACAGTTTGAAGCAGATCAGACTGGTTGTGCGATGAAAATAAATACCGATGGTGTTATTCTTGGTGCTGTTGCAGCTCATCCTTCTCCGGTAAATATTTTAGATATAGGTACCGGAACTGGTGTAATTGCAATGATGCTTGCACAGCGTTTTCATACTGCACGGGTCAATGCTGTTGAAATTGATGAATCTGCTGCGCTGACTGCTTCAAAAAACTGCTTGAATTCTCCTTTTTCTGATAGAACCGAAGTGGATCATTGTTCTTTTGAGGATTTTAAATCAGATTTAAAGTATGAACTGATTGTTTCTAACCCTCCTTATTTTGTAAATGATTTAAAGAACCCGGAAAAAAGAAAAGAGATAGCCAGGCATGCAGGTGAAGATTTTTTTGAGTCATTATTGAAGAAGGCGGCTGGAATGTTAACTGAAGATGGTTTACTATGGCTGATCCTTCCGGTTAAACAAGCTGAAGAGGTTGTGGTCAATGCGGTACTGCAAAAACTTTTTCCTTCAAAGATTATTCATGTCTATTCAGACCGGACTAAAGCTTCTTTCCGTCAGATTATCTGTCTTGGCTTTGAGAATCACCAGCCTTTGCAAGAACATTTATATATATATGAGGCGCAGAATTTATACACGGATCAATATAAATATCTGCTAAGAGATTTTTTACTGGCATTTTAACTAAAATTAAACGAGTTCTAAATGAAGAAGATTGGATTAATTTCAGATACACATGGTTATCTGGATGATGCTGTATTTAAGCATTTTGAAGACTGTGACGAGATCTGGCATGCGGGTGATTTCGGACCTGATGTCGCAGAAAAGTTAAAAGCGTTCAAACCACTCAAAGGGGTGTATGGAAATATTGATGGTCAGGAGATCAGAGCGGAGTTTCCAGAGCATCTGCGTTTTAACTGTGAAAATGTGGATGTATGGATGACTCATATTGGTGGATATCCTGGGAAATATGCTCCGGATATAAAGGGTGAAATATACACTAACCCCCCGAAGCTGTTCATCACTGGTCACTCCCATATCTTAAAAGTGATGTTTGATCCTAAAATAGGTTGTTTACATATAAACCCTGGTGCAGCGGGTAAATCTGGCTGGCATAAAGTTAAAACTTTAATTCGTTTTTGTATTTCGGAAGAAAAAATCCATACCTTAGAGGCCATAGAAATAGGTAATAGGTAACGTATAAAGTACACTAAGTATATATGTCGGGTATAAAAACATTAGGACAGTTTATTATTGAGAAACAGGCTGATTTCTCTTACGCAAAGGGAGAGCTTTCCAGATTATTGAGAGATATTGGAATTGCCGCAAAAATTGTTAACCGGGAGGTAAACAAAGCAGGATTGGTAGATATACTGGGTGATGCCGGAACTGTAAATATTCAGGGAGAGGGGCAGAAAAAACTTGATGTTTTTGCGAATACGCAATTCATAGCTGCTTTAACAAGCGGGGGAGAGTGTTGTATTGTTGCCACTGAAGAGGAGGATGATTTTGTTCCTATTGATTCTCCGGTATCTAAAAATGCGAAATACATTGTTTGTATAGATCCATTGGATGGATCTTCGAATATTGATGTGAATGTAGCTGTTGGAACTATCTTTTCTATTTATCGCAGGAAATCTATGGAAGGTTTGGCTACACTGGCAGATGTACTTCAAAAAGGTACAGAGCAGGTGGCGGCTGGTTATGTGATTTATGGTTCTTCGACCATGCTGGTTTATACGACTGGTAAAGGGGTTAATGGATTTACACTGGACCCTTCTATTGGCGAGTTCTGTTTATCTCATCCAAATATGAAAGTTCCTAAGGATGGTAGTATTTACTCAATTAACGAGGGTAATTATGTGCATTTTCCAATGGGCGTAAAGAAGTATATTAAATATGCTCAGGTGCATGATGAGGCTTCTAACAGGCCATATACTTCGAGATATATTGGTTCTATGGTTGCTGATATTCATCGTAACCTGATTAAGGGAGGTATTTATATCTATCCGACTACGGCCAGTTCTCCGAATGGAAAGCTGAGGTTATTGTATGAATGTAATCCAATGGCATTTATTGTAGAACAGGCTGGTGGTACGGCTTCTGACGGTTTCAGAAGAATACTGGAAATTGAGCCGGTTGAACTGCATCAGAGATCTTCTATTTTTATCGGTTCGGAAAAGATGGTAAAGATGGCTGAAGAAATGATGGCAACTTATGCTGTTTCTGATTCCAATACCAAGATCGCTTAGTTTTATAATATTATAAGGTAAAGGGGTGATAATTTTTTTTTATCACCCCTTTATTGTTTTATAGTAAGGTTGCCCTGTTCTTTTCTGCTTCAAACTCGGTATCGATTTGCTGGGTAGCTTTGTTTTTAGAGGCTGCCACTGCCATTACATCACATCTTTCGTTTTCGGGATGATCATTGTGTCCTTTGATCCAGATGAATTTAATGTCGTGTAATTTGTGTACGGCCAGATAACGAATCCAGAGATCTTTATTCTTTTTATCCTTGAACCCTTTTTTTACCCATCCGAATACCCATTTTTTTTCTACTGAATCTACTACATATTTAGAATCTGAATAGATGGTAACCTGTGCGCCTGGTTGTTTGATAGCTTGCAGGCCTTCAATAACAGCAAGTAATTCCATTCTGTTATTAGTAGTCATGCGGAAACCTCCGCTAAGTTCTTTGTAATGACTGCCTGAACGTAATATTACTCCGTAACCTCCCGGACCGGGGTTACCGCTTGCTGCGCCGTCAGTGTAGATTTCAATCATTATTGTTTTTTAAGGTTATTTTAAATTTTAGTATAAGCAATTTTGTACTTGCAGGGCCTAAATTACGAAAGAAAATGGAAATGGAGGTGAGGGAGGGATGACATATAAAATATGTTGTAAACAAAAAAAGCAGTCTCGAAAGACTGCTTTTACTGATTTTATAATGGGGTGGAATATGGGGCTCGAACCCACGACCCTCGGTACCACAAACCGATGCTCTAACCAACTGAGCTAAAACCACCGTGTTTTTCAGTTTGACAAAAGTACGAATTTTAATTACGCTAACAAATATTTATGAACTAAATTTTGAATTATTTTTTAAACTATTCATAGACAGTATTTTAAATTTTAATTTTTTTTGAAATATATGTTCGATTTAAGGCCGGCAGGGCAGATAAATAGATTTTTGACAAAATGTTATTCTTCGGTATCGTGATTTTCGCATCCTATTTTTGAAAAGATTGTTTGATTTTATGCTATCTTCATCCAAAGCAGACGGCCCAGGGATAGTGTAAGCAGGACAATTAGCATAATTGTATCATAAAATCTTAAAAAGTGTTAAAATTTTCTTTTTGTTAGAAAAGAATATTACATTTGAGCTTACCCTTTCGAGGGTATGTTTTTCATAGGTAGATGTAGGGCCGGAAATTTATTTTCGGCCCTTTTTTGTTTCTACAGGTTCCGTATCTTTATCGGCTCTATGAAGAAGAAGAAAATCATTGTTGCGATCACCGGTGCCAGCGGTTCTGTATATGCCAGGCTTTTATTAAACAATCTCCAGCAATTAGCTGACCAGATAGAAACTGTAGGTGTGGTCATGTCTGACAATGCAAAAGAAGTCTGGCGTTTTGAATTAGGGAATAGCGATTATGATAATTATCCTTTTGATTTTTATCAGAAGATGGATTTTAATGCTCCTTTTGCTTCCGGATCTGCAAAGTTTGATACCATGATTATTATTCCTTGTTCTATGGGGACTTTGGGACGAATCGCCCATGGCATATCCAATGACTTAATTTCCAGAGCTGCAGATGTAGTCTTAAAAGAACGCAGAAAACTGATTGCTGTAGTCAGAGATACACCCTTTAGTCTGATTCATATTAATAATATGAAAACTGTTACTGAAGCAGGAGGGATTATCTGCCCGGCAAGCCCTTCTTATTATAGTATACCTACAACTATCGAGGAAGTTGCTCAGACTGTTGTAAGCAGAGTGATAGACCTTGCCGGATTAGAACAAGATAGCTTCCGCTGGAACGAGAACAAGGTATAGGCATAATTTGACAATGCACAAATGTTTGAGGTTATAAAAACATTAATCTAAAAAGTTATCTTTGCACTTCGGATAAATGCTGGTATGCGTAACATTATATAATGTTGTATAGCTATTTATCGGCCTCATAACAATAAATTTCAATGAAAAAAGTAGCATTTTATACACTGGGTTGCAAGTTAAACTTTTCGGAAACTTCAACTATCGGACGTCTTTTTACTGATGCAGGTTATGCTGTAGTAGATTTTACTGACGGGGCAGATGTATATGTCATCAATACCTGTTCTGTTACAGAGCATGCGGATAAAAAGTGCCGTAAGGTAGTGAAGGAAGCACTTAAATATGCACCAAATGCCTATATAACTATTGTAGGTTGTTATGCACAGCTAAAACCTGTTGAAATTGCTGAAATTGAAGGTGTGGATATGGTATTGGGTGCTGCTGAGAAATTCCGTATTGTAGAATATATTTCAGATCTGACAAAATTGCCAAAAGCTGTTATTCATCAGCAAAATATTGAAAAAGTAAATCATAATTTTATAGCTGCTTATTCTATAGGTGACAGAACACGTACGTTTCTGAAAGTTCAGGACGGCTGTGATTATCCATGTACTTATTGTACTATCCCGCTTGCAAGAGGGGGGAGCAGAAGTGATACCATTGAAAATGTGGTGAACCGTGCAAAACAAATTGCTGAAAGCGGCGTAAAGGAAATTGTACTTACCGGAGTAAATCTTGGTGATTTTGGAATTCGCAGCGGTAAACGCGAAGATAAATTCTTTGATCTGGTTAAAGCGCTGGACGAAGTTGAAGGAATTGAAAGAATTCGTATCTCTTCTATTGAGCCGAACTTATTGAGTAATGAGATTATCAGTTTTGTAGCTGCTTCCAAAAGATTTGTACCACATTTCCATATTCCTTTACAATCTGGTTCTGATAAGATCCTGGGGTTGATGAAAAGACGCTACCGCAGAGATCTGTATACAGAACGTGTAGCGACAATAAAAGCACTGATCCCTAACTGCTGTATTGGAGTGGACGTAATTGTAGGTTTCCCTGGAGAAACACATGAAGACTTTTTAGATACTTACCAGTTCCTGAATGAACTGGATGTCTCTTATCTGCATGTATTTACTTATTCGGAACGTGAGCAGACTGAAGCCGCAGATATGAGCGGTGTTGTTGCTGGCAGTGCCCGTGCAGACAGAAGTAAAATGCTTCATATTTTATCTGATAAGAAACGCAGAGCATTTTATCAGTCACAAATTGGTTCTGTCGGAGAAGTTTTATTTGAGGATGACCAGAAAAATGGTTTCATGCATGGCTTTACTAAGAATTACGTTAAGGTAAAAGCTAAATATGATCCTGTAATGGTTAATGAAATTAAAATTGTCAAACTTGTGGAATTAACTGCTGATGGTGAGGTAGAAGTTATGGAAATTCAAGAAGTTTTAGCACATTAATCTTATATTCGCGTTAAAAAATATACGCGTATGTTTCCTACCGTTTCCCATTTTATAGAATATCTTTTTGGTATACAGGTTCCACTGCCTTTTAATACTTTTGGTGTATTTGTCGCCCTGGCTTTTATTGCAGGTTACTGGGCTTTTACTCAGGAACTGAAAAGGAAGGAAGCATTGGGTTTATTGCATCCTGTTAAGAGGATAATCACTATCGGTAAACCCGCAACGACTACAGAACTTTTTTATAACTGCATATTCGGCTTTCTGATCGGCTATAAACTGGTTTATGCGCTATTGAACTATCGCTTGTTTGTCAGTGATGCACAGACTGTGTTATTGTCGCTTAAAGGAAATATTCTGGGTGGTTTGTTTTTTGCAGGGTTATTTGCCTACTGGGATTATAAAGAAAAAAATAAATTCAAACTTGCCCAGCCTAAAAAGGTAGAAGTTACCGAACATCCTTACGAGTTAATGGGTAATATGATCGTTTGGGCAGCAGTATGGGGTTTTTTGGGCGCGAAAATATTTGACAATCTGGAGCATTGGGATACTTTTATCAAAGATCCAATAGGTGGTTTACTTTCTTTCAGCGGACTTACGTTTTATGGCGGTCTGATCTGTGGTGGCGCTGCAGTATTGTATATCGCAAAGAAAAATGGAATTAAACCATTACATATGCTGGATGTCGGCGGGCCTGGTATGATGCTGGCTTATAGTGTCGGCAGAATTGGCTGTCATATGTCTGGTGACGGAGACTGGGGAATCGTAAATATGAACCCTAAGCCATTTAACTGGTTGCCTGACTGGTTATGGGCATATACTTATCCAAATAACGTGGCGATGGAAGGCGTTCCTATTCCAGGCTGTATGGGCAAATTTTGTAATGTATTACCTCTGCCGGTATATCCTACACCTATTTATGAGGTGATTGTATGCTTTATCTTATTTCTTATTCTTTGGCGTATCCGCCACCAGATTAAACTTCCTGGAATGATGTTCGGTATTTATTTAATGATGAACGGTGTAGAACGATTTTTCGTGGAACTGATCCGTGTCAATTCAAAATACCATGTTGCGGGTCTTTCTTTTACTCAGGCAGAGCTAATTTCATCTGTCCTGTTTGTCTGTGGCCTGCTACTTGTTGCGTTCTCAATTAAGAATAAAAACACACAAACAAGCTAAATTTAAAAATTTGAATTACGAATTACTGAGTTCACAGGTTATTGCAATCGCAAGGTTGGCAGGCAATTTTATAAGGAAGGAATCGATGCGTTTTGATGCCAATGCTATTGAATTCAAAGGATTAAATGACCTGGTTTCTTATGTAGATAAAACTGCTGAAGAAATTATAGTCGAAAACCTGGATCAATTAATACCAGATGCGGGTTTTACAACCGAAGAACAAACGATAAATACGAAAGGAAAAACATATAACTGGATTATTGATCCGTTGGATGGTACAACGAACTTTATACATGGTGTGCCAACTTATTCGATCAGCATTGCTTTATATGAAGAAGATAAACCTGTATTAGGGGTTGTGTATGAAATCAACAGAGGTGAGATGTTCCATAGTTATAAAGATGCACCGGCTTACCTGAATCATAAACCTATAAGGGTTTCACAAAGAAATACACTTGCGGATTCTTTACTGGCTACTGGCTTCCCTTATTATGAGTTTGATAAACAGGCTCAGTATATGAAATTACTGGCCGAACTCATGCAGAAAACACATGGTTTAAGGAGAATAGGATCGGCGGCAGTTGATCTGGCTTATGTGGCTTGCGGCAGATTTGATGCGTTTTTTGAATATAACCTGAATTCTTATGACGTAGCTGGCGGAGCTTATCTTGTTCAGCAGGCTGGGGGTAAGGTGATGAATTTTAGCGGGGGAGATGAATTTATTGAACGCAGGCAAATTCTGGCTACGAATGGTTTGGTAGATATAGAGATGCTGGAGGCTATTCAAAGACATTTTGAAAACTAAAAAGAGGTCTGTGAATTTATCACAGACCTCTTTTTATATAAAGTATGAATTTCTGCTTATAAAGCGTTTGAAACTACTTCTTTTACTTCAGGAACCATACGTTGTAATAAGTTCTGAATACCAGATTTTAAAGTGATTGTAGAGGATGGACAGCCGCTGCATGAACCACGAAGTTCAACAGTAACCACACCTTCTTCAAATGATTTATAACTGATTGCACCACCATCCTGTTCTACAGCAGGACGAACGTAATCATGTAATATCTGCTGGATTTTGATTTCAAGATCAGATCCCTCAAAAGCAGGTGCTTCTTCTGCAGTTGCTTCTTTAATTTTATATTCTGATTCTACAGCACCTTTAACAAACTCTTTTAAAATAGGTTCGATATCTGGCCATTCCGCATCTTCAGTTTTTGTAACGGTAACGAAATTGCTTGCGAAAAACACGCCGCTAACAAAATTAAACTTGAATAATTCTTTTGCAAAAGGAGAGTGCTCAGCACTTTCTTTTGTAGCGAAATCCTCGCTGCCGTTAATCAGAAGTTTATTAACCATAAACTTCATGGTGGCAGGATTAGGCGTTTGTTCTGTATATACGTTAATAGTCATTCTCTCTTTTTTCTTACAAAAATAAATAATTCGTAATTCAATTACAGATATCGATGTCTGTTTTAGGTCATTATATACTATTGTGTATTAAAGGCCTCTTTTGAATTTTGGGTTCTTTAAAATACGCCTGTATAATTAAACGGGGTAATTTGTTTAAGTTCCTGTTTTAAATCTTCATTGATTTGAAGACCATCAATAAAATCTGCCATAGTATGTGCAGTTATTTTCTGATTGGTACGTGTCAGATCTTTTAAAGCCTCATAAGGATTAGGGTAAGCTTCTCTTCTGAGTACAGTCTGAATCGCTTCGGCAACTACTGCCCAGTTGTTTTCCAGGTCAGCAGCAATAACTTCATTGTTTAACAGCAGCTTGTTTAGTCCTTTTAAAGTAGAAGCAATTGAAATTGCAGTATGAGCCATTGGTACACCGACATTCCTTAATACAGTAGAATCTGTTAAATCTCTTTGTAAACGGGAAATTGGTAGTTTTGCAGCGAAAAATTCAAAGAGTGCATTCGCTATGCCAGCATTACCTTCTGCATTTTCGAAATCGATAGGGTTTACTTTATGAGGCATTGCAGATGATCCTACTTCACCTTCTTTGATTTTTTGCTTGAAATAATTTTTAGAGATATATGCCCAGATATCTCTGTCAAGGTCAATAATAATTGTATTAATCCTTTTCAGGGCATCACACTGTGCTGCAAACTGATCATAATGTTCAATTTGAGTGGTATGTTGCGCGCGGTTTAAAGTTAATACCGTATTAACGAAATGATTAGAGAAGTCTACCCAGTTGATGCCTGGATAAGCGATATGATGTGCATTAAAGTTTCCTGTAGCACCGCCAAATTTAGCACTGTGAGGAATGTTTTTCAGGTTGTTCAGCTGGATTTCTAACCGCTCTGCAAAAACTAAAAATTCTTTACCCAGTTTAGTAGGTGATGCTGGCTGGCCGTGGGTATGTGCCAATAATGGAACATCTTTCCATTCTGCAGCCAATTCCTGAAGTTTAACAATTAATAACTGGATATTTGGATAATATTCTTCTTCAAGTGCAAGTTTAAAGGTATATGGAATTGCTGTATTATTGATATCCTGTGAAGTAAGGCCGAAATGGATAAACTCTTTAAAGTCCCCCAGACCTAAATCATCAAATTGTTTTTTGATAAAATATTCAACAGCTTTAACATCATGGTTAGTGATCTTTTCTGTTTCTTTTATTTCCTGAGCATTTTCATCACTAAACTGCTCAAATATATTACGGAGTTTGCTGTAATTTGTTTTATCAAAATGGCTTAAACCTGTTAAACCAGTTTCACATAAAGCGATGAAATATTCAATTTCAACGTATACTCTATATTTAATTAAAGCCGATTCCGAAAAATATTTAGCTAAATTTTGTGTGGTATTTCTATAACGACCATCAACTGGTGATATAGCTTGAAGAGGAGATAAATTCATGTATAGGAATGTTTTTACAAATGCAAAGGTAGCATTTTACTCAAACCTACGGGCACAAAAAAAAGGCTTTGGAGAACCAAAGCCTTTTTGTAGATTTTATCTAGCTTATTTTTTAGCTTCAGCAGCTGGTTTAACTTCAGTTGTAGTAGTTTTAACTGCAGTATCTTTAACTGTTGAATCTTTAACTGTAGTATCAACGTCAGTAGTAACTACTGAAGAATCAGTTACTGTAGTGTCAGTTGCACCAGCTTTTTTTTCTGAGTTACAAGCTGCTACTGATAAAGAGATTGCTAAAGCTAAAAAGCCAAATTTGAATAAGTTTTTCATTTGAATTCTGTTTAAAATAATTAATTAATTTTACAGATTAATACCACAATGATCAAAAGGTAACCCACCATTTTAAAAAAAGATTTAAAATAATTTTTTTGCCTAATATTGGGTTACCATTCACGTATAAATGTATTAATTGGTGAGTAACAAGTTAAGCGATTCATTTCCAACAGATAGAGAGGTAGTTTTAGGGATACTAAATAACTCAGAAGATGCACTTAATAAGCTGTACATCGGGTATTTTCCGATGGTTTTGCAGTTTATTATGAATAATAACGGTGATGAAGATGATGCAAAAGACGTCTATCAGGAAGCAATTATTATTTTATATAATAAAATTAAGAGCGGAGATTTTGAGTTAAGCAGTAAACTAAAGACATATATATACTCAGTTTGCAGACGCATCTGGTTAAAAAAGCTTGCACAGCAAAGCAAAAAAACTAATAATGTTTCTGACTTTGAAGATATAGTGTCAGTTGAAGTAGATTTAGAATACCATGAAGAGAAGGATCTTCAATTTGAGAAGATGGGTTCGGCATTACAGAACCTGGGGGAACCCTGCAAAACTATTATTCAGGATTTTTATATTAATAATCTCTCCATGCAGGATATCTGTGAGAAATTTGGTTATACCAATACGGATAATGCCAAAACTCAGAAATATAAATGTCTGCAGAGATTAAAGAAACTTTTTTTTCAATCTTAATTACGGTATGAGGAACGACATAGAATTAGATGCTATCATTGAAGATTACCTCCAGGGTAAACTTACAGCCGCAGAAGCAGAAGCTTTTGAAAAACTGCGTGCCAATGATCCTGTAATTGATCATAAAGTAGTTGCACATAAAGTTTTTATGGATGCAATTAAGCAATATGGTAAGGTCCTTTCTTTAAAAGAGCAAATGGATAGAGCTCATGCACGTATTGATGTAGCTTCGTTAAGTGAACAACTGAAACCGCATCCATCGTTCATTATCAATATGTGGCGCAAGAACAAATCTGCAATGGCTATTGCTGCGTCGTTTATCCTTTTAACTATATTCTCTATCTATTCTATACAGCATAATACCATGCAAAATGGTACCTATGAAGTGATGAGAAGAGAGATTACCAATATCAAGAACAATCAGAATAAACTGGTAAGAACGATTAATTCAAGCCCTAAAGCTGAAAAAGGACATATTAATGCAGCTAAATTTGGTGGTACCGGATTTGCTTTAACTGCCAATGGTTATTTGTGTACTAACTACCATGTAGTAAGAGACGCAGATTCAGTATATGTGCAGAATAATAAAGGAGAGTCTTTCAAGGTTAAAGTTGTTTACCGTGATCCGCAGTATGATATTGCCATTCTGAAAATTACTGATGACTCATTTACCCCGCTTTCATCAATTCCTTATAAACTAAAGAAAAATAGTATTGGAATGGGCGAGAATGTTTATACACTGGGGTATCCTAAAGATGATGCAGTTTTAGGTGAAGGTTATATCAGCTCAAAAACTGGTCATGTAGGTGATACTACACAATACCAGGTTTCTATTCCAATCAATCCTGGAAATAGTGGTGGCCCTTTACTGGATAACTATGGAAATATTATCGGTGTGATCACTGCTAAAGAAAACCAGGTGGACGGTGCTACATTTGCCATTAAGTCTAAATATATTCTGGAGGCCCTGAATGCGATCCCTCAGGATTCACTGGGGAAGAAAGCTGTATTTGCTAAAAAGAATCCTTTACAAGGTTTAAACAGAACTAAGCAGATAGACAAAATTGAAAACTATGTCTATATGATCAAAGTATATAATTAAGCGAAATGCTTTTTTGAAAAACCCCGGAATATCATAGATGTTCCGGGGTTTTTTATTGATGCAAAATAATATCATTCCCTTTTCTCCAAATAGATATGGCTTAATATAAAAAAGAAGAATTAATAAAGTCTTGCAAATTTTAGATAAGGCATATTGTTTCCATTGTTAAATGTATCTTTAGCATAAGGGCCAAAACTTGCAATTGCTAAACCAGAATAAGTTCTTCTGTATACTTCTCCAATTTCCTTCACAACAAGAACAAATGACATCGATCCGCTAAATGATATTTGTGCATCACCGGAACCAGACAATAGTTGTCTGAAAGTAGCATAGCTAGTTGTCCAGGTTCTCGCAAATGTAAATCCATACATATCTACTGTGACTTTATCAGAGCGAAATCTGCTAAATTGGTATCTGCAGCAACCAACCCCAAAAATGCCATCACCATCTATACTACCTGATATGTTAAAACCACCATATAAATTAATTCTTTTATTCCCTATAATTAATGTTGCATTTGGTATATCTAAACTGTAAGAATGACTACCGCTACTTACAAAATCATTTGTTTTTGTTAACTTGGGAATATAATCGATAGATTGTTCATTATTTGATGATACACGGGGTTTGGTATTACCTAATTCAACCTCAGATTTATCCATGTCTGTTAAAAACTGTTTTGCATCTGCTACACTGGTAAAATCAATTTTAATAGCACCTGTAGGAATCACATCGACATGTTCTAATCCAAATTCATTTCTTAGCACTGTTAGACTGTCTGTAAGTAGTTGATCTGTAGTTTTTTTTGTTGTTTCTTTTGATACAGGTCCATTTTCTTTTTTACAACTTGTAATAATTGTTAATATCATTAAAGATATTAGTAACATTCTCTTCATTTTTATTTCTCTTATAATTAAATTAAATTCAAAATTAGATAATTAAATTGTTTATGAGTTGTTTTTTATTTAATTTAATATTTTATTTTTTATTTCTCAGGCTGTAATTCATTCTTTGTTGATGTGTCTATCTGTCAGACAGTAGATTAGCGTTTAATAGATTTATTGGTATGGAATGAAAATAATTTTTAACACATATGATGGGATAGGCGTTTTTTATAAAACATAATGCTTATTTAGTGGTTTCGTTATTAAAGCCGGTCAGGATGGAATTTGGAAAAGTAAGTTCAGAAAATGTTAAGGATGTAGATTTTACATTGCCTGCGGATGGAGAACAAACACAATGGGTGCTGGATAGCGCAAATGCCGGAAAAGCAAAAGTATTTATCGGTTGTGCGAAATGGGGCAGAAAGGAGTGGGTAGGGTTAATTTATCCTCCTAAAACTAAAGAAGCTGATTTTCTGAATGAATATGCTAAACATTTTAATGCTATTGAACTGAATGCTGTTTATTATCAGATCCCTTCTGTAGAGTCTGTACGTAAATGGAAAAAACAGGCTTCGGATAATGCACCTGGTGATTTTTTATTTTGTCCCAAATTCCCAAAAGTTATCACTCACGATCAAAGATTAGTTGGAGCAGAGCAGGCTACAATAGAATACTTTAAAATAATGTCTGAATTTGGAGAGAACCTGGGACCTTGTTTTCTACAGCTCAGTGAAAGTTTCGGTGTAAAAAGTAAGGCGGTTCTGGAAGATTATATTAAGGCATTGCCAAAAGAATATAAAGTATTTGTGGAGCTGAGACATGAACAATGGTTTGCTGATCCGGTAACCAGACAGCATATCTTTCAGCTTTTCAGAGAAACGAATAAAGGGGCTGTAATTACTGATGTGAGCGGAAGAAGAGATCTGATGCATATGGAAGTTACTATTCCGGAAGTCTTTATCCGGTTTATTGGTAATGGCCATGCCCATAAAAAGAGTGATTTTGCCAGGATTGATGAATGGGGTGCTAGGCTTAAGCTGTGGCAGGAAAATGGACTTCAAAAGATTTATTTCTTTCTGCATCAGCATGATGAACTGGATACACCTTTGCTGGCTACTTATGCAATTAAAGTATTTAACGAACAATTGGGAATCAATCTTCCGGAAATATCTTTCCAGCCAAGATTGTTTGATTAGGATCATTATAATTCTGAGTATTGCAGTATATTGAAATATCTACTATATTAGTAGTGTTTGTCATTAGATATAATTGTTAGATTTTAAATCAAAAAATAATAAGATTATGAGTATCAGAATAGGAGATACCGCTCCAAATTTTAAAGCTAAAACATCAATTGGTGATATCGATTTTTATGAATTTCTTGGCGATAGCTGGGGAGTGATTTTTTCGCATCCGGCAGATTATACCCCTGTTTGTACCACAGAATTGGGTCGTACAGCTTCGTTAAAGGGTGAATTTGAGAAAAGAGATGTTAAGGTAATCGCTTTAAGCGTTGACTCTGTTGAATCTCACAAAGGGTGGATACAGGATATCAATGAAACGCAGGATACGAATGTAGAGTTCCCTATTATAGCGGATGAAGATAAGAAAATCGCTGATTTATACGATATGATCCATCCTAATGCTTCTGAGACGCTTACTGTACGTTCTCTGTTTGTGATTTCCCCTGATAAAAAGGTTAAGCTGATGCTGACTTACCCTGCTTCGACAGGAAGGAACTTTACTGAGGTATTAAGAGTTATTGATTCCTTGCAGCTTACGGCTAAGTATAGTGTGGCAACACCTGCCGACTGGAAAGATGGAGATGATGTAGTGGTTATGAATAGTATTAAAACAGAAGATATTCCGGCAAAATTCCCTAAAGGTCATCAGGTTATAAAACCTTATCTGAGAACTACCCCTCAACCTAATAAATAATTTTAATTACTAGATGCTTTTCTTTAAATTTGATATAATTGATAATTTAAAGAAATATTAATTTTTATACTTGAATATTATGAGTACCGGAAAAGTAAAATGGTTTAACACACAGAAAGGTTATGGATTTATAATCTACGAAGGAAACAAGGATATTTTTGTCCATTTTAAGGATGTTGTAGGCGGTATTGAGAGTCTTCAGGAAAATGATAACGTTGAATTTGATGTAACTGAAGGAAAGAAAGGTTTACAGGCAGTAAACGTTAAAAAGGTATAATTCAATCTTACAGATTGATTGAAGCCTTCCAATTTGAACTATCCCTGATATTATCTGAATTTTGGGGACAGTTTAAATTGGAAGGCTTTTGTTTTAGTAGTGTTGTATTATTGTTGCCCTGAGAATGATTTTCCCTTCTGAACTGCTTTGCGTGAAGATGATAAACTGTGTATCATCAGGCTTAATATGATATTTATCAACTAAAGAAGCTGCCTTGTCAGGGTAGTTTCTGACAATCACGTTTCCAATGAGATTTTTTTCTTTCTTGATTTTTGCCGCAGACATCACCTCATCAATTTTAAAGATCCTTCCTGGAAATTCAGAATGAACTAGATTAGAGGTGTATAACTGTGTCTGATGATGGAATTTATGCAATTGATATCTTTCAGCAATCAGGTTAAAAGCACCGCTTTTCAAAAGGGCTACATCAGGTTCATATAAATATTGCCCAGGAATAATAGCGTCAGTTAATTCTGCAGAGCCTTCTTCGCCCAGGGCAAAACTAAACTGCTTTTGTTTTGCATTTAAAGTTGTACAATTGATTTTAGGTGCTGCATCAAAATCTTTTTCTATAATCCAGATTAATTCCTTACACTCATTTTTAACGCTGATAATATGTATTTCAGCTACATTTCTCAACTCTTTCAAGCCTGCGCTGAGATCTAAGAGCGGAGCCGTTTTAATGAGTATTTGTTTTGCTTTTGCTAACAATAGATCAAGGTTTTCTACGACATTGGGTGTACAGTCTTTCAGCATGAACACTTTTCCTGAACTACTTCTTCTGGCTGGATCAATATAGATACTGTCAAATTCCTGTGTTGTGCCTTTTAGCAATTCAATACCATCTGCACATATAAAAGTGACATTTTCTTCCTTTAATAGAACCCCGTTATAACTTGCAATAGCTGATAGTTCTTCATTGATTTCGCAATGGGTTACCTGCTGCATTCGCTTTGAAAAATAATAGCTGTCTACGCCATAGCCGCCTGTCAGGTCAATGAGTGTATTCCCTTTAACTATGCCTGCTTTATAGGCTGCGGTAAGCTCAGAGGAGCATTGCTCAACGGATAACAAGGGTGGATAATAAATCAGTTCAGTATTGAACCAGGTTGGCAGTTTCTTTAAAGCCTTCTTTTTTGAAGCGATCTGGCTGGCCAGTTCTTTTCCTGTAATCCCTGGAAAAGGGCTTTTTCCCATGGCAATTTTATGCACATCTGCATTTAAATTGCCATGGATATAATCCTGGACGGACTGGTCTGTGAGTTGCTTATTCAATAGTTGATTTATCTTTCATTACAATCTGGCAGGTATGACGGCTTTTTACCTCCAGTAAAACATCTTTGTTTACCATTACCCTGTTAATGGTATCCTGGTTATAATAACGGATAGTAACTAATTCCAATCCTTTATTATACTTTACTTTATATAAGATAGATAAATCCTGAATCAGATGGTTTATTTTTTCTTCTTCATGGTCTACACTCACAGAAAAACTAAGTGCTGAATTCAGCATGGTATTTACCTTTACTTTATGTTTGTGAAACAGGCTGAAAATATCACTCAGGTTTTCTTCAATGATGAAAGAAAAATCTTTTGGTAAAATAGAAATCAGAACCTGATTTACTTTGAAAATAAAAGAAGGTATTGGTAATTCACTGTTGATGTGATTGATTGCTGTACCCTCACTTGTTGGGTGCAGGAACGATTTTACATACAAAGGAATGTTTTTGTTCTGTAATGGTTTAATTGTCTTTGGATGGATAACTGTAGCGCCGTAATAGGTTAGCTCAATTGCATCATGGTAAGAAAGCTGTGGAATGCGTTCTGTTTTATCAAACCATTTAGGATCAGCATTTAATACACCTGGTACATCTTTCCATATGGTCAATGATTTTGCATCCAGGCAGGAGCAGAAGATCGCTGCTGAGTAGTCTGAACCTTCGCGTCCAAGTGTTGTGGTGAAATTCTCACTTGTACTTCCGATAAACCCTTGCGTTACTACAATGCTTTTCTTTAACAAAGGAACCAGGTGCCGCTGAATTTCCATTTCTGTTTTATCCCATTCTACTTTTCCTTCGCGGTAGGTGTTATCTGTTTTAATGAAGTTTCTTGCATCTGCCCATTGAGCTGGTACTTTGCTTTCATTTAAATAGGCAGCTACAATTTTAGTAGATAAAACTTCACCAATAGAAACGATCTGATCATAGATATAATCAGGTGCATCACTTGCTTCTTCTTCCAGCAGCCATTCAATTTCTACGAAAGTATTTGCAATATCATTGAATACAGGATGGCCATGATTACTGAAAAGATCATTTAAGATGTCAAAATGATAAGCTTTGATTTCATCCAGTAACTGATGTGCATCTTGCTGCCCGGATAGATAAGCATTGGATAACAGCTCTAATTTATTGGTCATCTTGCCCATCGCAGAAACCACGATAAGCAGATTTTCTTTTTCAGCCTGCTGAATAATTGCAACAAGATTCTTTACTGCCTCTGCATTCACGACAGAAGCACCCCCGAATTTAAATACCTGCATTTTTTATTTAAAATTTTTTAAAATGGAGCCGGGCTCCAATATGTTTTTGATTTAGCAAAAGGAACTTCGCCTGGAACTTAAAGCTGGTCTTTACTAAAGGAGGTATTCAGCCAGCCTGTTTCAATCTGCGCATCATATTTCTTATAGAAATTTATAGCAGGCTCATTCCAGTCAAGTACCTGCCAGGTCATCCCGTTATAGTTTTTATCTCTTGCTTCTTTCATTACTCTTTCAAACAAGAGTTTGCCCAGTCCTTTTCCTCTTTGACTTTCTGTAACAATAAAGTCTTCTAAATATAACCGGCAGCCTTTCCAGGTAGAGTACCTGGTGTAGTATAGAGCAAAACCAAGAATTCCTGTAGCATCTTCTGCTACAAAAGCTTTCCATACTGGCTGTTTTCCAAATCCGGCTTCTTCAAATTCGGCTAAAGTAACTGTTACTTCTTCAGGCGCCTTTTCATATTCAGCCAATTCTTTAATCAGCTCGAGTAAACGGGGACAATCTTCTTGTACTGCAAATCTGAGTTGAATATCCATTAATTATGCTTTATAATGTTTGATTTTTCTGACACCAAAAATACTACTTCCTATTCTTACCATAGTACTGCCTTCTTCTATAGCCAGTTTATAATCGCCTGACATACCCATTGATAACTCTTTGAATGAATCTTCTTTTCTGAAAAAGCTTAATTTAATACCATCAAAAAAGACCTTTAATTCCTGAAATTCATCTTTAGTCTGTTTTTCGACTGCATTGTTCGTAGCAATACCCATCAACCCGGTGATGCGGATGTTTTTCATGGCAAGATATTCTTCGGATCTCAGTAATTCAATAGTTTCTGCATGATCCAGGCCAAATTTTGTATCTTCATCAGCAATATAAACCTGTAGCAAACAGTCAATTACCCTGTCGTTTTTTGCAGCTTGTTTATTAATTTCAGCCAGAAGTTTGATGCTGTCAACTGATT
Organism: Pedobacter cryoconitis; assembly: GCF_014200605.1. Classification (GTDB taxonomy): domain Bacteria; phylum Bacteroidota; class Bacteroidia; order Sphingobacteriales; family Sphingobacteriaceae; genus Pedobacter; species Pedobacter cryoconitis_B. The sequence goes on from NZ_JACHCE010000005.1 coordinate 305,782, forward strand.
GTATCAATTTGATAAAAGGGGCAATGTATTTAACTTTATTAGTTTGCAGGTGTCCGATCAGGTGCCATTCGATATCTTTAGGCAGTGCTTCCTGCTTTTCTACTAATTCCTGAACTATATTTTCTCCGAAAATCCGCTGTCCTGCATTGTATGCTGTTAAAACTGCTTCTGCATCATTGAATTTTGATACAGCAATTAATTCAACGTTTTCCCCTTCTAATTCCTTTTTATATTTTAATAAGTTATCTGCTATGCTCATTTATCAGTATTTTTGGTAAAATTAACAACCTTAGCTCAAATAGCTACGGAAAATATAATGTTTTATACACAATGAAAAACTTTTTGTGCATTTGCCTGCTGTTAATCAGCATTGGAGGATGTAAGCCAGGTATACCTTCTAATATCATTCAACCCGACAAGATGGAAGAGGTTTTATATGATGTCCATATTGCGGATGGATATATTGCTACTATTCCAGATCCTGATTCGGCTAAAAACACCAGTGCTGCTTATTATAAAGGTATTTATAAACGGTTTGAAATAGATTCTGCTCTTTATTCAAGGAGTATGAATTACTATTATGATCATCCTGATGTTTTTAATGTGATGTATGAAAAGATTACTGCCAAACTAAAGAAGACAAAAGAGAAAGAGGATAAACTCAATGCAAAAAGATTAAAGAAAATTGAAGCCATCAGAAAGGCGAAAAAAGATAGCCTGGATAAAGCTGACCCTCAAAGGGTAGTAAGAGAGGCCGCTGCTAAAAAAGATAGTCTGGCCAAAGCAGAAGCCCTGGTGAAGAAGACTAAAGCAGATGCTGTTAAAAAAATAAAAAAAGATAGCCTGGCTAAAGTGGCTGAATTGAAAAAGCTGAAAAAAGCAGAGGCTAAAAAATTAAAAGCAGGTGCGGCTCAGAAAGCTTCGTTAAAAAAGGAAGATGAGGCCGGTACTGCTAAAAAGATTCAATAATAATGATATATCCCGATAATTGTTTAGATAGACTTGGCTTCTCTGAAGTCAAACAACTGATCCTGAAACACTGCCTGAGTCCGATGGGACAATATATGGTCAGCAAAATGCAGGTGATGAATAAATTTGATCAGATTAATAAGTTTTTAAGACAAACTAAAGAGTTTAAAAATATCCTGGAAAACCAGGAACCATTACAGATCAGTACTTTTTTTGATATTAAATCGCTCGCTGAAAAGATCAGGGTAGAAGGTAGCTACCTGATGGAAGATGAGTTATTCCAGATTTATCTTTCTTTACAAACTGTTTTTTCAGTATTGCGTTTTTTTGAGGAGAGAAAAGATATTTATCCTAATCTGGAAGCGCTCTTTGAGCATTTGCCGGTAGAAAAAAATATCCTTAAGAAAATAGAGACGATTCTTGATGCTAAAGGTAAAATCAAACCAAATGCTTCGTCTAAATTGCAGGAAATTATTGGTGATATTGCTAAAGGGGAACAGGAAGTACGTAAACGTATGGATGTTATTTATAAGCAGGCTGTAGCCAGCAACTGGGTAGCAGACGGAAGTTTAACCATTCGTGATGGAAGAATGTGTATCCCTATTCTGGCAGAAAATAAGCGTAAGCTAAAAGGTTTCATTCATGATGAATCTGCAAGCGGGCAAACTGTGTATATGGAACCCGAAGTCGTATTTACGCTGAATAATAAAATAAGAGATCTTGAATTTGATAAAAGACGCGAGATTATCAGAATTTTAATTGCCCTTACGGATGATTTAAGACCATTTACTCCGCTACTGCTTTCTTATCATGGCTTTTTGACCAAACTGGATTTTGTAAGGGCTAAAGCGCTGTTTGCAATTGAAGTAGAAGCAGATATGCCGGTATTGGTAGCTGAGCCGAGGATTAAACTGATTAATGCAACGCACCCGCTGTTATATTTATCTTTTAAAGAGGATAAGAAAACAGTGGTCCCCCTGAATATTCATATGAATGAAAATTTACGGATTGTATTGGTTTCAGGACCGAATGCCGGTGGAAAATCTGTTTGTATGAAAACGGTAGGGCTGCTACAGCTCATGCTGCAATCGGGCTTGCTGATACCTGCTCACGAATCAAGTGAGGTAGGTATATTCGATAATATCTTTGCTGATATCGGAGATGATCAAAGTATAGAAAGTGACTTAAGTACTTATAGTGCGCATTTAACAAAAATGCGTTATTTTGTGGCTCATGCTACACCTAAATCATTGGTGATGATTGATGAGTTTGGTACTGGAACTGATCCTCAGTTTGGCGGGCCTATGGCAGAAGCTGTACTGGAAGTGCTAAATAATAAAAAGGTAAGAGGGGTCATGACTACGCATTATTCTAACCTGAAATTATTTGCCGGCAATACTCCGGGACTTGAAAATGCATCTATGTTATTTGATAACGATAAGATGAAGCCTTTATATGTACTGGAAATAGGTAAACCAGGAAGTTCTTATGCTTTTGAAATTGCACAGAATATTGGTCTTCAAAAGGAAGTACTGGCTCTGGCGAGAGAAAAGACCGGAACGAACCAGAATAGAATAGATAGTTTGTTAGTTGATCTGGAAAGAGAGAAGAAGCAAATTTATGATACTAAAATCCAGTTATCCCTGCAGCAGAATAAAGTGAAAAACCTGGTTAAGGAAAATGAAGAGTTGCAGCAGTTTCTGGAAGAAAACAGGAAAACCCTGATTAAAGAGGCGAAACTTGAAGCGCAGACGATCATTAAGAACGCCAATAAGCTGGTAGAAAATACAATTGCTGGTATTAAAGAAAATCAGGCTGATAAAGAAGGCACCAAACAATTAAGACAAACATTGCAAAAGGTGCTGGTCCAGCACCAGGTTAAAGAAGAAAAGAAACCTGAAAAGGTGGTCCCTTCAAATACACCTATTGGGGTTGGTGATTGGGTTCAGCTGCTCAATACCGAAACAATGGGGCAGGTAATGGAAGTTAACCGTGGTAACCTGGTATTGGCATTGGGTGACCTGCGTTCGGTTGTAAAGAAAGACCGTGTACAGAAGATCAGTAATAAACAAGCTAAAAAAGTAGTACAGAGCAATTCATTCTCTGGCCGTATATCTGAAGCTATTGGTAATTTTACGGCTGAACTGGATCTGCGTGGAATGCGTGGAGAAAATGCAATCCAGGAAGTGGAAAAATATATGGACAAATCTATTATGCTGGGTTTTCCATTTATTAAACTGATTCATGGAAAAGGTGATGGTATTCTAAGAAAATTAATCAGAGAATATCTACGGAAATATAGTGAAGTCAACAGAGTAGAAGATGAACATGCAGATAGGGGTGGAGACGGTATAACTTATGTGTATTTCAATTAATTAAACATAATTCATTCAGGATTGTTTATCTTGTTGAATAGATAAACATCCTGCTATGAAAATAATCTTTACTTCAATTTTTATTTTGTTTTTTCTATCAGCATGTGAAAAAAATCAAAATAATGATAATCCAGGCACATTACCTGATGCCGATATCAAGACAGAGATACTCACTCAATCCTTGAAGTTTCCCTGGGAAATTATATATGGGCCTGATAATTTCATCTGGTTTACTGAAAGAGCCGGTAAAATCAGCAGGTTGAATCCACTGAACGGGGTAATTACTTTAGTACATACAATTACCGAAGTAAACAGCATTGGCGAAGGTGGATTACTGGGCATGGCATTACACCCGCAATTTAGTACCAATCCTTATTTGTATGTGGTTTACGACTACGGTTCTGGAAATAATTATAAAGGAAAAGTAGTTCGTTTTACTTTCAATAATGGCGTATTAACCTCGCCTTTAGTTTTGCTGGACCAAATTCCTGCTTCCTCCAACCATAATGGTTCCAGGTTACTGATTACTCCGGATCTTAAGTTATTGATTACGACAGGCGATGCCAATGCCGCTGCTCAGGCGCAGAATACGGGCAGTCTTTCGGGTAAAATATTAAGATTGAACCTGGATGGTTCTGTTCCATCTGATAATCCTTTGCCAAATAATCCGCTGTGGACTTATGGTCACCGAAACCCACAAGGCCTGGTGCTTGCAAATAATAAACTCTATTCTTCTGAACATGGACCTGATAATGATGATGAGATTAACCTGATTCAGAAAGGCAGAAATTACGGATGGCCAAATGTAGAGGGTTTGTGTAATACAGCTGAAGAAAAAACATTTTGTGCTTTGAATGATGTTGCCGAACCAATGATGACCTGGACGCCAACAATTGCTCCTTCTGGTTTAACTTACTATAATTCTGATTATATTCCTCAGTGGAAAAATTCCCTACTGGTGGTTGCACTTAAAGGTACAAGGTTGTTGCAACTGAAACTGGATGAAAGCGGTACTAAAATTACTGCTACAAAAGATTTTCTGCAAAACCAGTTTGGCAGATTAAGAGCAATCTGCCAATCGCCTGATGGAAAAGTATATGTAGCAACCAGTAATGGAACAAATGATCAGATCATAGAAATCTCTGCCCGGTAATTTATTCAGTTACTTTTTTAATCCATTCAATACATTCCTGAGGATCTACAATAGACCAGGAATGAGGATGTCTTGTACCGTCTAACCGATATCCTTTACCAATTGCAGGAATGAATTCGGCTTTAGTATTTCCCTGTAACCTTAATAAATTGACCATAGCGGATAAACTTGCTGCATTCATATCAAAGTAATCACGGTTTCTTTCATTAATTGCCCATAGTATATCCGGATCAGAATATAATCTTATTGGAATATTGATCAGGTATCTGGCATTACCGCCATCTTTTTGTGTTCTTGAGAACATAGAGCGTTTAATATACTGGTCGGGATATTGTTCTGGTGATCCCCCATATATTTTATCATAGAAATTGACAATAGATTTTGCTTCTCTTAATCCGTTCAATTTGGCTGGTGTTAAACCAGATCTTCCTTCGTTCATTGACAAGTCTCTTTTTGCCGTATTATAAAGCTCTGTAATATCAACAGGCGGATCAACACCTAAAATAGCACAAGGTACGATTGCTGTTTTATTGCTGTATTCTTTGGCCAGTTCAGCATATCTTAATGCAATCATCCCTCCGTTAGAGAAACCACTCAGCACAAATTTATCCTTAGGGGCGTTATATTTGATAATTAACTCTTTAAAAATAGTATTCAGGAAATTTAATGCTGATTTATCATCATCCATTCCCCGATCGTTGTTTATGGAAACTGCGACGACAAGAATATTATTCTGCGCTGCGAGCTGAATTAATTTCTTATTGCAGTTAATTACATTTTCAACTATTTCGCCTTGACTGGGTAATAGGACCAGTGTACTTTTAACTTCTCCTTCTGGTAATAAACTATAGTAGAAAAGTGGTTTTAAATCTCCTTCATTTACGTAAATTGCTGTACTGTCAATTAGTTGGGTTTTATTATTTTCAAGCCGGCCCAAATAAGGTTCATCCAAATTGAAAAAGCGGCCTTCTGAGAAGGTCCCATTCATCACGAGCCCTGTGGCAAAAGTTGTTTTGCCTTTTCCTTCTAAATTACCATTTACAAAATTTCCCTCAAGCGCATATGGGGTACCTGGAAATGTAAATTTTCCTTTGCCGTTCAGCTCACCTTTATGTAGAAAACCAACATATTTTGCACTTTCTTTTTCTTGTGTATACCATGTTAATATTCCATAGCCCTCGGCAAAATGGTTTTTACATCCGCCTGTCCAGGTAATGCTAATTCCTGGAGAATTATTATCGTCTAGAATGCGGCAGCCTGTTTGCAGGTCTTTGATATAGGATGGGCTTTTTTTCTGGGCAAATATTTTAAAAGAGGATAGGAACAGAAGCAGAAATAAGGATATTTTAAGGAATTTCATTTAAAATGTTTAGGAGAATACAAATGATTGCAGAATTTATTATTATAAATAGTTTCCATAACAATTGTACGAAATTGTCTCAAACAAATCAGTGTAATAAAAAATATTAATAAATCATTAATATTTTGCCGGGGCTGTTTTTATCTATAATTTAGCGATCAAACCAAATATATGATCAATAAGAGAGTAGCGGATGCCGATGAAGCAATACGCGATATTATAGACGGACAAACGATTATGCTTGGTGGTTTCGGATTGTGCGGCATACCTGAAAAATGTATTGCTGCATTAGTAAAGAAAGGCGTGAAGGAACTAACCTGTATTTCTAATAATGCAGGCGTAGATGATTTCGGAATTGGCCTGTTACTGAAAACCCGCCAGGTAAAGAAAATGGTTTCTTCTTATGTAGGGGAGAATGCGGAATTTGAACGCCAGTTACTGAGCGGAGAATTAGAAGTGGAATTGATCCCTCAGGGTACATTAGCTACACGCTGCATGGCAGCTGGTTATGGGATGCCAGTGATTTATACACCTGCTGGTGTAGGGACTGAAGTAGCCGAAGGCAAAGAAGTCAGAAACTTTAATGGAAAAGATTACCTGATGGAATATGCTTTTGATGCAGATTTTGCCATTGTAAAAGCATGGAAAGGTGATACTGCCGGAAACCTGGTTTTTCGTTCTACAAGCCGTAATTTTAACCCGGTAATGGCTATGGCAGGAAAAATTACCATTGCTGAAGTAGAAGAGCTTGTAGAGCCCGGAGAACTTGATCCGGATCATATCCATACCCCGGGTGTTTATGTACACCGTATTTTCCAGGGTTCAGACTACGAAAAAAGAATAGAGCAGCGCACAGTCAGACCGCGTAATTAACCAATCAAATATTTTATGTTAGATAAGAACGGAATTGCGAGACGTATCGCTAAAGAAATAAAAGACGGTTACTATGTGAATTTGGGAATTGGTATTCCTACACTGGTTGCAAATTATATACCTGATGGAGTAAATGTTGTTTTGCAATCAGAAAATGGCCTGCTGGGCATGGGGCCTTTCCCTTTTGAAGGAGAAGAAGATCCTGATATGATTAATGCGGGAAAACAAACGATTACTACATTACCGGGTTCATCTATCTTTGATTCGGCAATGAGTTTTGGGATGATCAGAAGTCAGAAAATTGACCTGACTATTCTGGGCGCTATGGAGGTTTCTGAGAATGGTGATATTGCCAACTGGAAAATCCCTGGAAAGATGGTCAAAGGAATGGGAGGTGCAATGGATTTAGTCGCTTCGGCTAAAAATATCATTGTGGCTATGCAGCATATCAATAAAGCCGGTGAAAGTAAACTATTGCCAAAATGCAGTTTGCCACTGACAGGCGTAAATTGTATCAGAAAGGTAGTTACAGAATTAGCAGTGCTGGATATTTTACCAGAAGGTGGTTTCAGGTTAATTGAAAGGGCACCGGGGGTGAGTGTTGATTTTATAAAACAATCTACCTCAGGAAAGTTATTCGCTGAGGCAGATGTTAAAGAAATGGATTTAAACTGATTTGAGTACAGTTTCTTTCAATTCGTCTGATATCTCTTTAGAAGTGGCAATAATATCTTCTGCCACATGTTTATTGTTAATGATGATTTTCTGACAAGATTCCTTATAAGGAAGCAGAAATTGTTTGTAAGCAGGCATAACGTGGTTAACCCATTGGTACATAATCATATCACGGGTATAACCACGTTCTATCTCATCTCTTGAGATTCTGCGGTTAAGTGTGATTTCTTCATCTGCATCCATGAATATTTTCAGGTCGAATAATTGAGATAATTCAGGGTAATGGAATACAAACAGCCCTTCTACAATTATAATCGGTGCACTGGTGATGTTCATCAGACGTGCACTTTCCTCATTAATATTAAAAGTATACTCTTTTCTTGAAATTGACTGACCATCAATAAGCAATTTTAAGTCTTCCAATAATTTGGCGTCATCTATTCCCTCCGGCAGGTCAAAATTGACCCATCCGTTATCATCTACCTTTTGTTCACCTATTGGTTTGTAATAATCATCCTGGGAGATTAAACATACTTCTTCTGTACTGAAATGGTGGAGAAAACATTTTAAAAAGAATGTTTTTCCTGAACCACTACCTCCGGCAACACCTATTATATAGGGTTTGTTATTGTTCATTCGCTTGTCCACTGTACGTTAAATTGCACAAAAACCTTTTATCCAATGCGCCCAATGCATCGGCTACCGCTTTTGTGACTACAATAATAACATCTTTTGTGGACTCATTCTCAGTAAATTTACCAACAACCTTCGCAAAAGTAGATCTGTTGCTCATTGGATTGGTGATTTTCATGATGGTTCCGATAGGTGCAGTGCGGTGAAGTACCAGCATTTTTGAAGGGTCAAGATCCTTATCTGTGATCCATACTCCAGCACCTTTTTCATCCATCTGACTTAGCCCATAACGGCTTGCCGGAAGTCTTAATGAAGGGTTTTTAACAGATTCTATAGTGTCTGCCTCTTTAGTGTCTTCATTGTTATTTCGCTGATTTTTAACAGGATACTGCCCGTTGATCAGCAATTTCTGGCCGATGTAAAGGGAGTTGGTTGTTAAATTATTTTTTGCCTTTAACTGATCAAGTGTCAGGTTGTATTTTGTAGCAATGGAGTACATGGTTTCATTAGAAGAAACGGTGTGTTCCAGAAATTGATTCTTGTCAGAATTGCCCTGAACCGCAGGGGCAGCAGGTTCAGATTTAACAACCTGATTTTCTGATTTTTTTACAATTTCAGGTTTTTTCTCCACAACTGGCTGAGGTGCCGGATGTGCAGGTACCGCTTGAACCGGAGCTGTTTGTACAGTTGCTTTTTGCAGTGGGGTTGAAGAAGTCGTTTCATCCCCGGCTTTTACAGGCATTTTAAGAACCTGTCCAATTTTAAGGTTAATAGATTTCAGCTCATTAATCCGCTTAATGTCTGCTACTGTTGTACCATATTGTCTGGCCAGCATCATTAAATTCTCTTTTGGCTGAACAGCATGTTCAGTAAATTCCGAATTTCCCTGATCAGCAGCAGATGTGGATTCAACTGGTTTATTGATTACCCCTGTTTGTTTAACAGGTTCTGCATGTTTTGTTACTGCTGTTTTTGCAGTTACTGTTGCGGCTGGTCCTGAAAAAGGAATGTTTGTAGGTACTTTAACTAAAACTCCTATAGACAGGAATTTGTTCTCATTATAGGCGATGATTTCTTTTGGGCTGACATTATACCTTCTGCCTAAAGAATAATAAGTATCCTTTGCTACAACCTGGTGTAAAATAAGTTTTTTGCCATTTAGATTCTCAACTCCTATAGAATCTCTTAGATTATCTGCCTTTACTGCTGATAAATTCAGGAAAAGGCCAAATAATAACGGTATATAATATTTTTGCATTAACGTTCTTGTGAATGATTAATTAGGCAATTATACGAATAATATATAAGAGCCTCAATTCTGAATATTAAACGACAATTATATGTCTCTATTGTATCATATCATTTTTTTTCAAAACCATTTGAGGTGTCTGATTGTTGATTTAGTATAGATTAACAACCCACAAATTAAAGAAAAATACATTATGGACGCAAAAGAAATTAGTTTGAGTGAGAAACAAGTAAAACCAGTCGTTGACCTGTTGAATGATTATCTTGCCAACTATCATATTCATTATCAAAAATTAAGAGGATGTCACTGGAATATTAAAGGACAGAATTTTTTTACTTTACATCTTAAGTTCGAGGAATTATATACTAACGCACAACTGACTATTGATGAAATAGCTGAACGTGTTTTAACTTTAGGAAAACCACCACACAGCCGTTTTGAAGACTATATTAAAGAGTCAGGTATTAAAGAAATTAATACTATAGGTCTGCAGGATCTGGCAATGGTTGATGCTATATTAGAAGATATGGCCCACTTAATCCAGTTAGAGCGTGAGTTATTAGATGCTACTTCGGCGGCTGGCGATGATGGTACGAATGATATGGTTAACCGTTTCATGCAGTTCAAGGAGAAAACTACCTGGATGTTACGCTCATTTGCCGGTAAAAAATAATAGGGCATAAGCTCTTCATAATTATAATGTAAAACCATGTGAAAGCATGGTTTTTTCTGTTTTAATGGGACATACAAATCAGAAAACTTAATACCTTTGATTTCGATGGGATATAAAAACTTAGCCGAATGTGTGGCTGATTTAGAAAAACATGGTCATTTACTCCGTATCAAAGAAGAGGTAGATCCTTATTTAGAGATGGCGGCTATACACCTGCGGGTTTATGAGGAAAAAGGCCCTGCATTATTTTTTGAGAAAATCAAGGGCAGTCCGTTTCCGGCAGTTTCCAATCTGTTTGGGACTTTGGAAAGATCTAAATTTATGTTTCGTGATAGCTTGCCTAAGGTAAGTCAGCTGGTGGATCTGCGCTCTGATCCTATGAAGGCACTTAAAAATCCTTTTAAATTTGCTGGTGCTGGTTTGACTGCCTTATCGGCATTGCCCATGCAGCAGCACTTATTTAAATCCGTATTTAAGAAAACAACAATCAGCCAGCTTCCTCAGATTGTAAACTGGCCAATGGACGGCGGGCCATTTATAACTATGCCGCAGGTCTATACCGAAGATGTAAATAAACCGGGTATACTCAATGCTAACCTGGGTATGTATCGTATTCAGCTTGCAGGGAATGATTATATAAAAGATAAAGAAATCGGATTGCATTATCAGATTCACAGGGGAATAGGAGTGCATCAGTCAAAAGCAAATGCAAAAGGGGTACCATTAAAAGTAAGTATTTTTGTGGGTGGCCCACCTTCGCATCCGCTTGCTGCGGTAATGCCTTTGCCAGAAGGTTTGTCTGAAATGACTTTTGCAGGTGCATTAGGTAACCGGCGGTTCCGTTATTTTTATGATGATGAAGGATTTTGCCTTTCGGCTGATGCTGATTTTATCATTACCGGAACGGTATATCCGCAAGAAACTAAACCAGAAGGGCCATTTGGTGATCATTTAGGTTATTATAGCCTGACCCACCTTTTCCCTTTAATGAAAGTGCATCATGTATATCATAAGGAAGATGCAATCTGGTCATTTACTGTTGTGGGGCGTCCGCCTCAGGAAGATACTAGTTTTGGGGCATTAATTCATGAAATTGCCGGATCGGCTCTCCCACAGGAAATTCATGGTTTAAAAGAAGTAAATGCTGTAGATGCTGCTGGTGTACATCCTTTATTATTTGCTATAGGAAGTGAACGGTATACCCCGTTTCTTAATGAACGCAGACCGCAGGAGATTCTGACTATTGCGAACCATATTTTAGGAAAGAATCAGCTGAGTCTGGCTAAGTATGTTTTTATAGCGGCACGTGAAGATAATGAAGATTTAGATACGCATGATATTGAAGTTTTCTTAACGCATATATTATCACGTATAGATCTAAAGAGAGATCTTCATTTTCATACAGAAACAACAATTGATACACTCGATTATAGTGGGGGTGGATTGAATAGTGGTTCTAAAGTAGTACTGGCTGCTGCGGGTGATGTCAAAAGGGTATTGTCAAAAGAGTTGCCGGCGAATTTTAATTTGCCTGTTCCTTTTGGAGACTATCATTTTGTGATGCCGGGTGTGCTTGCAGTTAAGACTGGTGTTTATACCACTCCTGAAGAGGCGGCAGGTTCTATAGCAGAATTGAACCTTTCTTTGATCAAACAGGAGCTTAATGGCCTGGCTTTAATTGTGCTGTGTGATGATGCAGCATTTACGGCTGATAGTATTAATAACTTTGTTTGGGTAACCTTTACAAGAAGCAACCCGGCTGCAGATATTCATGGGGTAGGAGAGTTTATTAAAGATAAACACTGGGGTTGTACAGGTCCATTGATTATTGATGCAAGGAAGAAACCGCATCATGCACCGGAGTTGATCAAAGATGAGCTTGTTGAAGCTAATATTGATAGATTTAGACTCAATATTTAAATCATACGTATATATAAGGTATAAAAAAAGCCCTTGCTGAAAATCAGCAAGGGCTTTTTTTATACCTTATATATAGGTTAGAATCTTACACCAACAGTCATGAATACATTATTCCTTGCCACTTTTGTTGTCGCCAATGGCTCAGAACCATTGTCAAGATAATAAGGATTAAAGAAGTTAGTAGTTTCAAGGCGCTGATAAGCTAAATCAACATAGTATTGATTGATTCTATAGCCAATACCGCCTGAATAAGACTTGATTGCTGACATATTGCCCGCATCAACTTTATAAGGTGTACCATTATAACCATAACCAGCTCTTAAGCTAAAAGCATCAATTTTATATTCTCCACCAACTCTGAAATTAAAAGCACTTCCATAGTTCTGTTTGATATAGTCATTGTTCTCTGTAATCGCATCTCTGTAACCATCGCTTTGCGAAAGTTTGGTAGAAGCATAATCAATATAGTCAACGTCAGCTGTTAATAAAGCATTTTGACCAAGGATAACGCTTGCACCTACAGTAGCTTTGTAAGGAGTTCTGACATTATAGTTGAAATTAGTATTCAGATAGTCACTTTGGAAAGTTCTTGGATTAGTCCCTGTGAAACGGGTGTCAAGAATTTCAGATCTTTCTACTTCCATGTGCATCCATGTTGGTGCCTGGAAAGTAGCCCCGATTCTAACTTCGTTTATAGGTTTGTAAATCAATCCTAATCTTCCTGTTATACCAGCACCATTAGTTCTGGTGCTAACTGCATTAACCAGGCTATACTGATTACCAACAAAAGGATTTGTATGGTTTAGTGTATCTGGTGAAGCATCATTTGAAGGGTTCTTGATAATAGTTCCTGATTCATTATAAACAGAATTTGATTCATAATGTACATTTACAAAGCCAATGCTTGCACCTAAATATAGGTTGTTTGAAATATTCATTGCACCTGAGAAGTTAAACTCAGAAGTAGATCCTCTGCGAACTTCGTTTGAACTCTGGGTATTGTTTGTGCTTGAAGTAGCTGGCAGATACTGATCAGTTGTTCCTAACTTTCTATCAATTAAAAAGCTGTTAAAAGCTGTGTTTTCAATTGTATTTCCAAGGTTGTTCGCTGTATATCCGTTAGCACGCTGAGCCCAGTCATTTGCAATAGAGCTTTGTGAGTTGCGGCCAGAGTAGTTATTCTCTACACTGAAATCATTATTTCTATTGTAACCCAAGCCCCAGACAAAACTAAGTACGCCTTTATTCAGGTTAGAACCTTTTGGCCTGATCACAGGATTATACCATACTACAGCAGCCTGATTTAAATTTAACTTATTTTTATCTGTTTTTGTGTTCTGACCCAGGTAATTTGAATTTGCCTGGATATTATTAAACTCAGGAGTGATACTGAATTCGGAACGGGTAAACATTCCAAGTCCTGCCGGGTTTCCTCCAATAGAACTGATATCTCCACCTAAACTAGTCTGTGCGTTTCCTAAACCTTTAAAACGTGCTGAACTTCCGTAGTCGGTTCGGGAAAACCTTAAAACATCGTTCGCATAAATGCCATTTTGGGCATAGATATTACCCGTAGTACCTACTATAGCTACTACAAGGAGTTGTATAATTTTTTTCATCTAGATATTAAATACATAAAAGTTAGTTTCTTCCTGAACGGCCACCACCGCCACCGCCTGATGATCTGCCACCACCGCCGCCGCCGCCAAAACCACCGCCGCCTGATGATCTGCCTGACCCTGAAGAAGGAGTGTAAGATGATCTGTCAGAATTGCTTCTCTGAGGAGCATAGTATTGAGATGATCTGTCAGGTCTTGTTGACATCTGGCCAAAAGATCTTGAACTTCCCTGGCTTCTGTTACCGCCATTTCTTTCGTATCCCTGTCCCTGAGCCCTGCTGCCATAAGATCTTCTTCCGTTTGCATCATAGCTGGTTACTCCAGAGCCGTTATAACTTCCTCTTCCGGATCCGTTATAGTTGCCTCTGCCCGAGTAGCTTGATCTGTCGGCACCTCTGTTGCGCTGAGGGCTGTAAACGCTGTTGGATCTGTAATATCCGCCACCGTAACCACCACCCCAGTATCCGCCGCCGTAATAGCCACCGCCATAGAAGCCACCGCCCCATAGTCCGCCATAACCGCCGCCCCATCCCCATGGAGAATAGAAAGGAGAATAAAATCCACCGCCCCAGCCATATCCAAGGCCTAAACCCCATGAACTGCCGTAAAAGCCGTTACCGAATCCTAATCCAAAGCCTATACCTGAGTAATAAGGAGAGTAGCCGCCATAACCATAACCACCACCATAGAACCCGTCATAATAAAACGGATCATAATAACCTCTGTATGGGCTGCCATAATAGAATCTATTGATACGTGATGAATAATCCATGTCAGCATATAAATCACTGCTGCCATAATAATCATCGTTATCATCTGTATATCCGTCATTTACTGACTGGGATGAGTACGTACGTTCTGGTGCGGTATACTCTACCGCTTTCGCTGTTGAGCCATAAACATCGTCATTATGACGAGTTTGCTGTGCCATTTGTGGAGCAGAGCAGGAGGAGACGGCGAGAGCCGCTACGACCAGCATGCTGGAAAATAAATGGTTAGGTTTCATAATATGTGAGTTCTTTGTGTGTGTAAACAGTTTTTTTGTAGGCATAAATTTATAAATTTGTAGCCTAGCATGCAAGTTATTTAACACAATAAACGTTCCAAACAGTTATGAGCAAAGGTATTACAAGTAAAAACGAGGATTATTCCCAGTGGTATAACGACATTGTTATGAAAGCCGATCTGGCAGAACATTCTGCTGTAAAAGGATGTATGGTTATAAAGCCCTATGGCTATTCCATTTGGGAGAAAATGCAGGCTGTTTTGGACCAGAAATTTAAAGATACAGGGCACAGTAATGCCTATTTTCCATTATTCATTCCTAAGTCATTTTTTTCTAAAGAAGCAGCACACGTAGAGGGGTTTGCAACAGAATGTGCCGTTGTGACACATTACCGTCTAAAAAATGACGGTGAAGGAAATATCATTGTTGATCCTGAAGCCAAATTAGAAGAAGAATTAATCGTAAGGCCGACTTCTGAAACCATTATATGGAATACATTCAGAGGATGGGTACAGTCTTACCGTGATTTACCTTTGCTGATTAACCAATGGGCAAACGTAGTGAGATGGGAAATGCGTACACGTCTTTTTTTACGTACCACAGAATTTTTATGGCAGGAAGGTCATACAGCACATGCAACTTCTGAAGAAGCAGTTGCAGAAACAAAGCAGATGCTTGATGTATATGCTGACTTTGCTGAAAAATGGATGGCATTGCCAGTCGTAAAAGGGGTGAAAACAGCTAATGAGCGTTTTGCAGGTGCATTGGATACTTATTGTATTGAAGCATTGATGCAGGATGGAAAAGCCCTGCAGGCAGGTACATCTCACTTTTTAGGGCAGAATTTTGCTAAAGCTTTCGACGTAAAGTTTACCAGTAAAGAAGGTAAAATTGAACATGTATGGGCAAGTTCATGGGGAGTTTCTACCCGTATGATTGGTGCGTTGATTATGGCGCACAGTGATGATCTGGGATTGGTTTTACCTCCAATGTTAGCACCTATACAAGTAGTGATTGTACCTATCTACAGAAATGATGCAGACTTTGATAATATCACTGCTTATGTGAATGAGCTGACGCCAAAGCTGAAAGCATTAGGCATTTCTGTGAAATATGATAACAGAGATTCTCAGCGTCCAGGATTCAAATTTGCTGAATATGAATTGAAAGGTGTACCAGTTCGTTTGGCTATTGGAGGCAGAGATCTGGAAAATGGTACTGTTGAGTTAGCGAGAAGAGATACCGGAGAGAAGAAAACAGTGAGCCAGGAAGGTCTGGATACTTATATCGTTCAGTTATTGGATGAAATTCAGGAGAACATCTACAAAAAAGCTTTTGATTATAGAAAAGAGCATATTACTATTGCCAATACCTATGATGAATTAAAAGACCTTTTAGACAATAAAGGTGGATTTATTTCTGCACATTGGGATGGTACGCCAGAAACAGAGCAAAAAATAAAAGAAGAAACAAAGGCTACAATCAGATGTATTCCGTTAGATAATAAGTTAGAAGACGGAATCTGTGTTTATTCAGGTAAACCATCTGTTCAACGTGTTTTATTCGCCCGCGCTTATTAAGCCAAAGGCATCAAAAATTTAAAAAGAGCAACATGAAATTTGCAACTAAAGCCATACATGCAGGTCAGGAACCTGATCCGTCAACCGGAGCGGTAATGACCCCGATTTATCAGACTTCTACTTACTGGCAGAAATCGCCGGGTGATCACCAGGGTTTTGAATATTCAAGAGGAACAAACCCAACCCGTCAGGCATTGGAAAACTGTCTTGCTGCATTGGAAAATGCTAAATACGGTCTGGCTTTCTCTTCTGGGATGGGAGCTACAGATACTGTTCTGCGTTTATTGCAGCCAGGTGATGAGGTCATTACAGGTAATGACCTTTATGGAGGTTCATACCGTATCTTCACTAAAGTATATGCAAAATATGGTATTAAGTTTCATTTTCTGGATTTGTCAAAACCAGAAAATATGCTTCCATATATCAATGATAAAACTAAATTAGTTTGGATTGAAACGCCTACAAATCCAACAATGCAGATTATCGACATTGAAGGTGTTGCAAAGATTACCAAAGAAAAAGGATTGATCCTGACAGTTGATAATACTTTTGCCTCACCATATTTACAAAACCCAATTGATTTGGGAGCAGACATTGTGATGCATTCAGTAACCAAATACATCGGCGGTCACTCTGACGTGGTGATGGGAGCATTATTAGTGAATGATGATCAATTGTATAAAGACCTGTGGTTTATCTACAATGCTTGTGGAGCAACACCAGGCCCGCAAGATGCATTCCTTGTGTTAAGAGGTATTAAAACCCTGCACCTGCGTATGAAAGCACATTGTGAAAACGGAGAGAAAGTTGCCCGTTTCCTTAAGAACCATCCTAAGGTTGATAAGATCTACTGGCCAGGTTTTGAAGATCATCCTAACCATGATATTGCGAAAAAGCAAATGCGTGGTTTTGGTGGAATGGTGTCAATCACTTTAAAAGGGGCTGATTTGGCAGAAACCTTTAGAGTAGCTTCTTCTTTCAAAGTATTTACTTTGGCAGAATCATTAGGTGGTGTAGAATCCCTGATTAATCACCCGACTTCAATGACTCATGGTTCAATCCCTAAGGAGGAACGTGAGAAAGTAGGTGTAACAGATAACCTGCTGCGTTTAAGCGTTGGTGTAGAAGATATCGACGATCTTCTGGCTGATTTAGAGCAGGCATTAAGTTAATCCATCAAAAACATGCTTTATAATAAAAAAAGCGTGTACTGTATCCTATCATAAACGAAGCCAGTTTAAATATAATTTAAACTGGCTTCTCTAAATAAAAGACATTGGAATTTTTAGAACTCAAGGATTTTCTGGACATTAAAGTTGCGCAATACAACAGACCTGACTTTATCACCAATGATCCAATCTGTATTCCCCACCGTTTTTCGAAAAAACAGGATATTGAAATTGCTGCATTCTTTGCGGCAATTTTGGCCTGGGGCCAAAGGAAAACGATCATTAATAAATGTACCGACCTTTTTGATCGTATGGATAACGATCCGTACAATTTTATGCTGCATCATGGTGATCAGGACCTGCGCCGTTTGCTGAATTTCAAACACCGCACTTTTAACGATACAGATCTTCTATATTTTATTTCATTCTTTAAGCATCATTACACACTTTCGGACAGCCTGGAAACGGCCTTTCTGCCTGAAAACTTTAGTCAGTTAAATAACTTTAGTGCTGAAAATGCCCTTAACCATTTCCGTACCTATTTTTTTAGTCTCCCGGATTCCCCGCGAAGAACTGTTAAACACATCTCCTCGCCAGCTCAAAAGTCTACTTGTAAAAGACTAAACATGTTTCTGCGCTGGATGGTACGGAAAGATCAGACCGGTGTAGACTTCGGTGTATGGACTACAATCTCACCTGCAGACCTGATTTGCCCTTGTGATGTACACGTAGACCGTGTTGCCCGTCGTTTAGAATTGATTACCCGTAAACAAACTGATTGGAGAACTGCTGTTGAACTTACAGCTGAACTTAGTAAATTTGATCCAAAAGATCCTGTAAAATATGATTTTGCTCTTTTTGGCCTTGGGGTAGAGGAGAAATTTTAAAAATACATGCTGATTTCTGACATGAAACCGGTGTGAATAACAATAAAAAATCTGGTCGCAAATGATAACCTTGAAAGCTGAAATAGAACGTTTTGCCGAAATGGGGGAGAAAACTGGCTGGAGCTACGTAGCTATACCCATGGAAATAGCCAGCCAGCTCAAGCCAGGCTGGCGTAGAAGCTTTCGTGTACAGGGCTTAATTGATGCGCTTCCTGTAGCAGGACTATCATTAATCCCAATGGGAGAAGGGACCTTTATCCTTGCTTTGAATGCCAATCTGCGCAAACAACTCAAAAAGGAAGAAGGAGCAACACTACACCTGCAACTCGAAGAAGATAAAACTTTCAAAATAGAAATGCCCGGAGACCTCGAACTTTGTCTCCAGGAAGAAAAGCATTATCTCGAAAATTTCCTGAAACTTCCAAAATCCCATCAAAACTACTATATCAATTGGCTCAATGGAGCTAAAACAGAACCTACCCGTGTCAAACGATTAACTCAAATCGTCATCGCAATGGACAAGAATCAAACCTTCTCAGAAATGATGCGTAGCAATAAAAGTAAAGAATAACTCATCAATAAATCACCTCCTAACCAACAACAAAAAAACGGAACCTTACAAGATATCAGGTTAACCAGCCGGTTCAAATTATAAACTCTGCTTAAGCTCCCTGTACAGGGGGAAACCTTTGGAAACAAAAAAACACCTTGTTCTATTTCTGGCATCAGGGCCCTCAAAGAGGGAACGTCAGGCAGAAATAGAACAAGGTGTTTTTTTGTTCTTAGTTTTCGGAGCTAAGAAACTCTTTTATAATTTCTAAACCAGCTGGTTATCTTCATCTGTATAACTCCGACAAAAGCTTCACGGAAAATCCTTGTACTCATTTTCGAAGTCCCCTCTGTTCTATCCGTAAATATGATCGGCACTTCTACCACTTTAAACCCATACTTTATCGCTGTAAATTTCATCTCAATCTGAAATGCGTAACCTACAAATCTGATCTTATCAAAAGGAATAGTCTCTAATACTATCCTTCTGTAACATTTAAATCCGGCAGTAGCATCCTGAATATTTATCCTTGTAATGAACCTTACATACATTGATGCAAAGTAAGACATTAATACCCTGCTCATTGGCCAGTTAACTACATTTACCCCTCTGACATACCTTGAGCCAATGGCTACATCAGCACCATTTACACAAGCCTCACGAAGTGCAAACAGATCATCCGGATTATGAGAGAAATCAGCATCCATTTCAAAAACATAGGCGTAAGAACGTTGTAATGCCCATTTAAAACCATGGATATAAGCTGTTCCCAATCCTAACTTTCCAGTTCTCTGTTCCATGTGTAAACCAGGAAATTCCAGTTGTAGTCTTTTTACTATGTCTGCCGTTCCATCGGGCGATCCGTCATCAATAATTAAAACCTCAAAAGAAAAGGTCAGACTAAATACCTTGCGGATAATCTTCTCAATATTTTCTTTTTCATTATAGGTGGGGATGATGACTAAGCTATCTGACACGTGTGTAATATAAATTTTAATAAAATTATCCGCGAAAATATTGATAAATATTGAAATTCATGTTATTATAATCTGATTTAACATCAGTTAACATTTACCATTTAACCAAAAAAGGCTGTAATTTTGAAATTACAGCCTTTCATTAAAAAAGTATCTGATTAATTACTAGCTAGTCGCATTCATTGTCTTCTGTAACCACTTGGTTATGAAGAACAATATTACAGAAGCGATACCTGCCATAACAACGAACAGCATAAAGAAATCATAAAGATTTTTAATCGTGTATCCAAGGAAAGTTGGTTTCACAGGATTCATATTATAAACCTCCACTACAGAAGCAGTTTGGTCACTGCCTTTGATAATATATACTTCTGTTTGGGCTGCATTTGTACCCAATAAGAATTTGCCCTCTTTTTCACCAGCAACAGCAAGTTTTGCAACTTCTGATTCACTTAGTTTTTTAGGAGAGATTCTGTTTATTTTATTCGTGTCTATAGTTACAGCCTGTTGAGCAGGAGCAATTGAAAGTGCAACTAAAGAATCAGGACTGATTGAATGAGAATTCTTTTTAACTGTACTTAAATCCCATTGCTGAATGTTCTTTTTGCTGTTAGCTACCAGCTTCCAGTCTATCGCACTATTGGTTAATACCAGTGGACTAACTTTATATTCTGCAATTTTAGCTTCCTCCTCAGGATATTTAGAACTTAATTTTCCAGCCAATACGTTTGCACCTGCATTAGCAAGGAACCATACTGCCATTAAAAGAGAAGAAAGTTTGAGTGGAGATAATTTATTTACCAGTGATAATCCAATTGGTGAAAGACAAAGTTCACCCCATGTATGAAAAGCATACATACCAATCAGGTAAATCATACTCACTTTTATACCAGCACCTACGTCTTTAACACCAGTAGCGATAACAAGATATCCAAGTGCAAGCAACATTAAACCTAAAGCCATTTTAGTAGGAGCAGAAGGTTCTCTTTTACCTAATTTAATCCATAACCAGGCAAATACTGGTGCAAATACAACGACGAAAATAGAGTTTAGAGATTGGAACCAGCTGGATGGAACTGTAAAGAAACCCAGGTTTCTTTGTGTTTGCTCTTCAGCAAAAAACGTTAATGAAGCTCCGGCCTGCTCAAAAGCACTCCAGAAGAATAATACGAAGAAGGCAACAATGAAAATTACAGATATTTTTTTCTTCTCAATTTTACTAAGCGTTTTATCTGTGAAAATCATAATTGCGATACCAACAACAGCAAGTATCAGCAGGTAGCTTAAATAACTTACAATTCTGGCATCAATGTATAACATGCCTACACATAGTGCAGAAAAAGCAAATAAACCAAGATAAACCAGTATAGGTGAAACTTTTTTGTCACCAGGGTTAGCAGGTGTTAAACCTAAAAGGGCTCCATTTGGGTCACGTACATATTTATCTCTGAAATTAATGAAAACGATAACTCCAATACCCATTGCTATTGCTGCTGCTAGGAATGCCCATTTAAAATCAGCAGGGTTACCAGTGTCTCCAAAGTATCCGCAGATAAACGGGCCTAAAGCACCACCAACGTTGATACCCATGTAGAAAATAGTGTATGCAGCATCAATTCTACGATCGCTTTTTGGATAAAGCTGACCTACCATTGATGAGATATTTGGTTTAAAGAAACCATTACCTGATATCATAAATCCTAAACCTGTAAAAAACAGGAATGTAGAAATATCAGGCATTGTATGGTAAAGAGAAGCACAACCGAACATAATCAGTTCTCCCAGTGCCATCAATATACCTCCTGTTACTATAGATCTTCTGTTTCCCCAGTATCTGTCGGCAATAAAACCACCAATTAATGGAGTCAGGTATACAAGCCCTGTATAGCTTCCATATAAATTTGACGCAAATGCTTTGTCAAATAATAAGGCTTTGGTCATAAAAAGCACCAAAATAGCCCGCATACCGTAGTAATTGAAACGTTCCCACATCTCGGTAGCGAACAGTACATATAATCCTTTTGGATGGCCTTTCTGAGCGTTGTCTAATTGCTCTGGCTTAAGGATTTCAGATTGATCCATAAATGTTGTATTATAGTTTATTTAAAATAAAAGTTTGCAAATTAATTCTAATTATTGGGTTTTCTTAGTAACTATTTTATTCCTTTCTCTTCCATGATCCCATTCAGCCATTTTAAAAGGAAGAATGCGATAACCGCTGAAAAGAGAAGAAGGCTAAAGTTCACCCAAAAGAAATTGGCTTTATTTTCGTAGGTATCCCAGAGCGTAGCCAGAACACCGGATAATTTGTTTCCAATTGAAGTGGCCAGGAACCATCCACCCATCATCAGGGAAGTGATTCTTACCGGGCTTAATTTAGAAACCAGGGAAAGTCCCATAGGACTTAAAAATAATTCTCCGATTGTAATTACACCATAGCCGGCTACAAGCCATAATACAGAAACTTTTTCACTGCCGTTGCTGCCTGAATAAACTGCACCAATCATGACCAGTACTGAAAGTGCTGAAATCAATAAGCCAAATGCAATTTTTGTAGCTGTGCTTGGCTCTCTGTGTCTGTTACGAAGCCAGGTGAAAAATGCAACTACTAATGGGGTCAGTAAAATTACCCATGCCGGATTAATAGACTGGCTTAAGTTTGTTGCCCAAAGTTCAACTTTACCACCTTCTGCAGGAAGTTTATCTGCAGGGATATTTTTAAAGTAAGTAGGATAGTTGTATTCTTTTAACACTACTCCGTCTTTCTTTTGAATACGGAATGCGTTGTCATATAAAGGTATAGAGTCTTTCGAATAAGTGAAGCTTTGTGAGAAATTGAGTTTAGAGAAGGTTTTCTCTGCAATAGGATTTTGTAAATGTCTGTCTGTGTATCGATCAGCCCAGGTAGTTAGTGCTGTTCCATTTTGTTTAAATACTGCCCAAAACAAAATAACCACAGCAAAAATAGTCAGTAATGCTGCAATAGGCCTTTTTTCGTCTTTATCAGCTTTAGCAAGTAAAGAACCATAAAAGTAGATTACCGGTACGCAGGCAAAAATAAAGGCATCGGTAGAAGCAGAGCCAACCAGTGGATGACCCATTAATTTAGTCGGAAGCACCCAGCCAATTACACCTGCAATAACAGAAGGGACCAAAATGACCAATACTATTTTTAAGAAAGACATATCTCCTTCTTTGACGCCTTTTTTAATATCAAAAGCGCTGTAATGCTTCATTCCATAAATAAAAATAGCAACCCCGATAAACATACCTACTCCGGCTGCAATGAAAGCATATCCCCATCCCAGCATAATATACAATGCGGCCCCAAAGAAGTTACAGATAAAGGCACCTATGTTAATACCCATGTAGAAGATATTATAACCTTCATCTTTTTTATCTGAATACTCTGGTGTGGAATAGATATTACCAAGTAAAGTGGAAATATTTGGTTTAAAGAAACCATTTCCTATAATAACTAATGTCATAGATAAATACAGGATTGGCAAACTATGTATTGCCATCATGCAATAACCAATACCCATTAACAAACCACCCAAAATAATGGATTTAGCATAACCTAAATATCTGTCAGCGATTAATCCGCCTAAAAAAGGAGTAAGAAATACAAGCGCTATAAATGTGCCGTAAAGGTCCGCAGATTCGGCCTCGGTCATAGAAAAACCAGCTTTAACGTCTTTTAAATACAGGGTGAAGATCCCTATCATCAGGTAATATCCGAAGCGTTCCCACATCTCGGACAAGAAAAGAAAAGTCAATCCTCTAGGATGCTTTACTTTAATGGTTTCATTCATCAATTTCAAAAATTAGGTGTGTGTTAGCGAAGTGACGCATCGCGCAATATAAGGACATGACCCCGTAATCACAAATTTAAGCCCTATAGAGGCATTATTTTGCTTGTAAGTTAATTTTTTACTGGTATCTCTTTGGGTTTAGGATCTATATAGAAATCGTCCTTTGCATTCGGATCATTCTTTAATTCGATATTTTCTACTAGTTTTAATTGATTACCCACCAAACGGTAACCATCAAAGCTGGAATCAGAAGCATAGTATTCAAAATTTCCTTCCATAGCAGGATCAAAAGGGGCTAAATGATCAAATACAATCATCTGCTCATTTTTATCGAGCCTTAAAGTCATGGAATTAAGTTTATTATATTCAAATACGATTCTGTTTTTTACTTCAGTATTTTTAGGCCCCTGAAAAATTGCCTTTCCGAACTGGAGCTCATCATTTTTAAAAGAAAGTACCTCAATTACCTTTTTAGAGGTTTTATTTGTGTTGCCTTTCCATCCCAGTAAAACATAGGAGGTATTCTGACCACTTACAATCAGAGGTACAATCTCGTAATAGCGGGCACCATACCATTG
This sequence comes from Pedobacter cryoconitis, assembly GCF_014200605.1. Lineage (GTDB taxonomy): Bacteria > Bacteroidota > Bacteroidia > Sphingobacteriales > Sphingobacteriaceae > Pedobacter > Pedobacter cryoconitis_B. The sequence goes on from NZ_JACHCE010000005.1 coordinate 329,843, forward strand.
TTTATTGTTCGTGATCTGATTATTGTCTTTGATCTGATTTGTTTCATCAATCAATGGATATAATTTTAATTTCCCATCTCTTGTTGCCATCTGCACAGTTCCAAAGAAACGATAAGTACCTTCTAATGTGGGGATATACCAGGAGAAAATTTTGAAAGTATTATCTGGTGATTTTACAACAGATATGGTTTGCAGAGAATCAAAACCAAAATCAAATGATGAAGGTGTTTTTAATGCTGTTACAAGCATTTTAATGAATTTTGCATTTTGTGCAAAACGTTCTTCATTAGTAGGCGCTGAAAATAAGGTATGCGTGATGTTAAACAGAGAATCCTGATATTTATTCAACACTTCTGTACTCTGGCTGAGTTGCGCAGAGACATTCGTCACCGCACAACTCAGCCAGAGTAGTATCAAAAAGGGCTTGAAAACCTGTTTCATTAAGCTAATTTTTCAATAACCAATGCACTTGCACCACCACCGCCATTACAAATTCCGGCGACGCCGATTTTACCATTATTCTGATTCAGAACAGCAAGCAGGGTAACTACAATACGGGCTCCGGAAGCACCAAGCGGGTGTCCCATTGCAACTGCGCCGCCATTTACATTTACCTGAGCTTCTGATAATCCCATTTCCTGGTTATTTGCTAATGAAACTACTGAAAAAGCTTCGTTGATCTCGAAGAAATCTACATCAGCAATACTTTTTCCAGCTCTGTGTAAAGCCAGGGGAATAGCTTTGGAAGGTGCAGTGGTAAACCATTCTGGTGCTTGTTGAGCATCTGCATAACTTAGTATACGGGCCAGTGGTTTTAAACCCAGTTCTTTTGCCTTATCGGCACTCATTAAAACCAGTGCTGCTGCACCATCATTTAATGCAGAAGCATTTGCTGCGGTTACTGTACCATCTTTTTTAAATACTGGTTTTAAACCTGGTAGTTTGTCGAAGTTTACTGAGTAAACATCTTCATCTTTATCGACGATAGTAGAATTTCCTTTGCGGTCAATGACTTCAACAGGAACAATTTCTGCATTAAATTTACCATCATTTATTGAAGCCTGAGCTCTTTTATAAGAGTTTACAGCATAATTATCCTGTGCTTCACGAGTGATATTGTAAGTAGCTGCACATAGTTCGGCAGCAGAACCCATATGGTAGTCATTATATACATCCCATAAACCATCCTTAACCAAACCATCTGTTAATTGCCCGTGTCCTAGTCTATAGCCTGTTCTTGCTTTATCAAGGTAATAAGGAACATTACTCATGCTTTCCATTCCACCAGCAACAACAATGTCATTTTGCCCTAAAGAAATACTCTGAGCTGCGAGCATGATCGCTTTGGTACCAGAAGCGCATACTTTATTAATTGTGGTAGCAGGAACATCTGGTAAGCCTGCAAATTTAGCCGCCTGAGTAGCTGGTGCCTGACCTAAGTTAGCAGATAAAACATTGCCCATATATACTTCCTGTACATCTTCAGGTTTAATTCCCGCTTTCTCAACAGCAGCTTTAATGGCAAAACCTCCCAATTGGGTAGCTGTAAAGCCTGACAGCGATCCGCCGAAACTTCCAATTGCTGTTCTTAATGCTGATACGATAACTACTTCTCTCATTTGTCTCTATTAAATTTGGTTATGGGCAAATCTAATAATTTTAAATTTGCTCAGGAAGGTCTTTTTTAAAACCTACAATAAAAAGGCTTTGAACATTCCTTTGGCATACTCGCCCCAATTCTTTAATGCAGCAGTTAAGGTAAGCTTTAGACCCTTGTTATCTGTTGCTTTTCCTTTAACAGGAGGGATAATCTTATTTGTGGCTACTGATCTGTCTGATACTGTTTTAGCAAACCATGTAACATTTTCATGAGGGAGTGCCAATCCTAATATCATTCCAGGTAAACCAGTAAAGGATTCCGGGCCACCCGAAACAGGAATCTGATCAGTATAAAAAGCAACTACATAGATAGAGTCCATAACCAATGCATTGGCCCGGCGGCAATTGAAGCCTGCAATTTCTCTTGTTTCATCGGTTATTTTCCACCTGATTGTTCTTGTACTGTCTTTAACGAGGAAAGTTTCTTCGAAAACTTTTTTCTGGGTAATCTGCTGGCTTGTATTGAGATCTGTATAGGTAATATTGATCTGGGTTACACCAGGGTCTTCACCAAAAAATGGTGCAGCAGGAGAATCATCTGCTATAGGCTTAAATAAAGTAAGCTGATTTGAAAAAGTTAAAGTACTTTTTGCCAGTTTGAATTGAGGCGATGTCTTCTTATATTGTTCAAAAAACTGTGACATATAACCTTCGTTATCTTTGTTAATCCTTTTTTGAATAATTGCATACATATTTGTACTTCTTTCAAATTCTATCTCGCCCTGAGTCGTAAATCTTGAGTTTTGAGCAAGTAAAGAGGTGCTGAAGCCAATGAACAGGCAGGTCAGTATAATTATTGTGCTTTTTTTCATCTATTTATTTTTTTTTGCGGTTCCTCCGCCCATTTTATTAAAATCCCAAACAATTGATGCCATGAAATATCTTTTGATAGTAGTATAACTGGTTTGTGTAAGCATATTTCCATTTGCATTTCTGTTAAAACCAACGTTCTGGTTTAACAGGTCATTGGCAGAAAGAGAAAATTTAAGATTTTCAGATTTCAGGAATTTCCTGCTTATCCTTGCATTGAGAAGCAAGAGATTGAAATCTGAACTAAAGGACTTGGTTTTACCTCTGTACTCATAACTTGCATCAGAACCAATTTCAAATTTACCGGGTAAATAAACAGTAAAATAGCTTTCTCCATTTAATCCCCATCCGTTATCGTTGGTAGACTTTTGTAAAGAAGACTGACTGGTTGTGTAGGTAGGGCCAAAGGATAAACGGCCTTCAAATTTTTTCTCCTGATATTTTGAGATAGATAACTGAGCGGAGTAACTATTAGACTGCGTTTTATTAAGTGAACCGTTGATATAACTGTAATAAGTGTTCCCGTTGGAGTTCAAATTCATTCCAGTATATAAATCCCTGAACTTCAATTTTTGTGAAATCCCTGCATATAGATAGTAATTACTGGTTTGCTTATCAGACAGGTTAGTTGATTTATAAGTGCTTTTTCCAGCAGGATCTGTATCAACACTATTTATTATTGCATTAGATGTGAAATTATAAGCTCCGCCAACATAAATACTCTGACCGCTTAAAACCTTATAAGAGTTATAATTGATATCTATTCTGTTATTGAATGATGATTTCAGATCGGGATTTCCAATTTTGATATTTAAAGGGTCAGTATTGATTAATACGGGCTGAATCTGATCAATGTTAGGTTGTGTTGTATTGCCAGTATAGGCTATATAGAAAACTTTTTGCTGAGAGAATTTATACTGATAACTGGCTTGGGGGTTCCAGTTGATGAAGTTTCTTTTATAGGAGGTGTTATTGATTTCATTTTTTTGATCGAAACTGATATTTGCAATCTTAGTCCCGAAATTGATAATACTTTTGTCTTTTCTATAATTAAAGATTGCTCCTGCAATGTTTGAGACCTGATCCAGCTTATAATTATTACTGTAAAGGGTATCTAAATAGCTATATTTTCCATCAGGGGATTGATTGAAGGATTTTCTGTCTGCACTGCTGTTACTGGTTCCAAATCCATAGTTAACAACTATTGTCAATGTTTTGGATAGGGGTTCTGTATAAGCAAGGTTAGTAGAAAATACAGAAGATTTGATCGTATTTGTTTTGAACTGGTCGATTATCTGACTGCTATCCTTTATACCTTTTGTATTGAAGAAATCATTTTCTGATTTTAAGAATCCGTTACTTTTACTTTCATTTATGGACTGATTAATATTTAATGATAGGGTACGGCCCTTTTTCTTTAATTTTTTAGTCCAGAACAGGCTGGTGTTAAAAATTTTATCGTGGCTATCATTTGATATTTTTCTTGAACTTTTATTCAATAACAAATCATTGGCAGTACTACTGCCTGTATAATTATTCTGTGTATTGCTATTTTTAGCCGTACCATCGGCAGCTACCTTTAAGGTTGAAGTAGAGTCGATTTTGATCTGATAGGTAGCATCAAGTTTCTGTTTAAACAGATAGTTATTGAAATTCTCGTCCGAATTTGAGTTAATAATTCCGGTTGGTAAATTATTCTGGCTTAAGGTGTTTTTTGTTCCGTCTACACTTAATGAGCCAATTTTGTAATTCGCATTGATGGATTCTTTATCACTGTTCCATTTAGAATCATAATGTGCACCTCCGGTTCTGGCAACAGGGATACCTTCGCCATTATATTTTCCATTATAGGAATCGAGTGCATCATTGCCATCGGTTGTAATACTTATCCCGCCATCCTGAAACTGCATATCATTACCTGAACCATATTTACTATTGTCCTGCCATCCCAAGCCTAGTTTTCCATTGTTTCCAAGTGTGCCGTAGGCAGAAAATTTTTGTTTTCCTTTAAAAGCATTGAACATTCCCTGTGCCTGATAAAATTTATCTGTCGCACCACCTAAATCAAGCTTTCCAAAATATCCGTTTTTCTTATCATCTTTTAATTTGATATTGATGGTTTTTTCTTTTTTCCCATCATCTATACCTGTAAAAGCGGCCTGGTCACTTTTTTTATCATATAACTGAACTTTGTCTACCATATCACCTCTGATATTTTTAGTGACCAGTGTAGGGTCATCTCCAAAAAATTCTTCTCCGTCAACCAGCACTTTATTTACCTTCTGGCCCTGAGCCGTTATTTTTCCATCCTTATCGATTTGTATACCAGGTAATTGTTTGAGTAAATCTTCTACTTTGGAGTTTGGCTGTATTTGATAAGCTGAAGCGTTGAACTCTGTCGTATCACCTTTTATTTTTATGGCCGCAGCTTTCCCCTTAATGATTACATCTGCAAGAAGGGTTGCTTTTAGTGTAAGTTTTATTTTACCAAAATCAATACTGTTTTTGGTACTGTCTAAGACAAATGGCTCTACGTAATCTGCATAACCCGGATAGGTAACCAGCAAAAACAACTTCCCTTTTTGAAGTCCTGAAATATTAAAAATACCATTTTCGGCGGCTCTTGTGAATTTTACCAGGGTTGAATCTTTAGTCCGCAGCACACTGACTGTTGCATAGTGTAAGTTAGTGCCGGCTGCGTGATCGGCCACAGTTCCATTAATGGAATATGGGTTTTGTGAAAACGCGCAATGTGAAAAGATACAAAAAACGGCTATTAAAAGTAATTTCATAAACATGTAAGTATAAGACTAATATATAACTAATCTTTTAGTAGTTGTTATGATATGAATGTTAAATAAGGTTAAAGTGTGTTAAATTAACTTTTGGTTTTATTTGTTGGCTATTTTGTCCGTTTAATTTCAGGAATGGTCATAGATTATAAAAGGGTAATGTTAACATCTTTCTACTGGTTATAGGGTCGGAGCTGATTTCTTTCAAAAAAAAATGGCTTTTTTAATGCTGTAAAAACGTTTTTGTATTTTGATAAGTGTAGAATTACACTCAACACCATTGTTGAATTGTAAAAAAGTTTTTAACATTGGATATTAATTAGTTAGGTGTATTTAATGGAATTATTTGAGAATAATATAATGAAAACTGTAGAAAAAATATCATGGAATGAAGACGAGTTATTCAACTATGTTAAAGCAGGGAATAAGGATGCTTTTGAACAACTATACAGAAATCATAGTGTAGGGATTTATTGTAATTTAAGAAAGATGACCAAAAATGATGCGCTCGCTAAAGAGCTTCTTCAGGATGTTTTTATTAAAGTATGGGAAAAGAAAGCAGTACTTAATCCAAAAAAACCTTTTCAATTTTACCTTTTTCGCATAGCACAAAATTCAGTGACTGATTTCTATCGCAGGGTCAGGAGAGATAATCATATGATAGAAAATCTTCGGTTACTTACTTCGGAAATTACGCATCAGCCAATTGAGAGTGTTATTGCAGGAGAAGAAGAGGAACTGATGCTTAAGGCAATGGAGGCACTCCCTCCGCAAAGAAAGAAAATATTTATTCTTTGCAAACTGGAGGGTAAGTCTTATGAAGAAGTCAGTGGTCTTTTAGGAATATCAACCTCTACCATAGGGGATCACATTGTTAAAGGGACTAAATATATTAGAAAACAGCTGATCAAAGCTGGCGATATTCTCCTTTTTTTGGGGTTTTGATTACTGATTTGCACATCAGTTTGTTTCTGGCAAAAAAATAATTTGAAAAAAGATAAAAACAGAGCAGATGAAAATGGGGGGCTGTGCGTCTTTACAATATAGACCACCAGAATAAAGATATTGCTATCAACGCCCGTTGCTCTGGCAAGTTTAGGTAAATAATAGTTAATAAGCCAACCGATGTGCGTGGATGCGACATCGGTTGATTTTTTTTATGCCTTTTAATGCTGATTTAACCCCATAAAGCACATTTATGTATTTTTTTATTTATACTAGTGAAAAGACAATATTTGAAATAAACATCTTTTTGTGTGTGTTTTAACTATAAATGTGTTACAGAATTTTTGAATACATGGCTACAATTTTAAGGTTTTTAAGCATCATAAAAAATTAGACGGAACTTGGAATGTCAAACTTGTAATTTACCACGATAAAAAAAGGTCTTATTCTGATACATCACATTATGTGACTGAAAAGCAGTTAACGAAAAAGTTTGAAATTAAAGATAAAGACCTTATAATAACTATCACTAAAGAGTTGGGATTTATAAAGAGAAAATTGGGAAACTAGGTACTGAATTACAATCTATATCATCTTTAGACATTGTTACTTATTTAATGTCGCTCCCGTAAACTTTGAAAGAATTGATTTCATCTCTTTTGGAAAACAATTGGAATTAGAGTATCGGGCTGATGATAAAAGGTCTACTGCAAATGGTATCAGAATGGTAATTAATAATTTAATAGATTATCAGAAGTCTGAAATTATTTATACGCGAGATATAACAGTGGATTTTCTTAAAGGCTTTGAGAGATACCTTAAAAAGCTCTATGAGCAAATCAGAACAAAGGGTCCAAATGTCAATCAGCTAACGAGGATGCCTGGATTAAAAGAATCGTCAATAGCTACTCAATTCTTTTTATTCAAACTAATATTCAATTCAATTCGTAATAAATATTATGACCAGAATAAGAGTGAGTATAAAATATCCAATTATCCATTTAAGTTATTTAAAATTTCTACCCCAGTTCCAAGTGAAGACGAGAAAAAGGAACTTCCTATTCCATTTATAAAAATTGTAAGAGATTGTAAAACTAGACCGGGTAGTGTTGCTGAATTGGTACAACATATTAATATGTTAAGTTTTTATTTATGCGGACTTAAGGGGAAAGACATCTACAATTTAAATAAAATAAAGAATGGTCGTATTTCATACAATCGTAGTAAAACCGAAGGCAAAAGAAAGGATAATGCTTATATAGGTATCAAGGTAATCCCAGAAGCTGAAATCCTACTTGATAAATATTTGGTTAAAATAAGGACCAGATATAAAAATAGTCATTGCTTACAAAAAGCAATATGCAACGGTAATGTCGCATTAAAAAACCTTATATGTGAGCAATTTCCTGATTCAAAATATTTATCCTATGAATTGCTATTTGGCATATTCAGACATGCATTTGCAGATGAGATCCACAATAAACTGGGTTATAAAATTGCTCAGGTAGGGGAGGCTTTAAATCATGGCTACATAACTATCACCCATAGATACATTAAAAAGAAGTGGGATCTTATTGAAATGCAGGCCGGTGTTGTGGATCTTCTAAGAGAGAAGTAGTCTACATCTCTTGTGACTTAAGCAGTTTCTCTATTCTGCTTTCCGAAAAACAATTAGAGGAGTTATTTCAAGAGAATTCTACACTAACAACTTCTGAATTATAGATATTACTAGAGTTGGTTACGTAGGAGTTTTAATAAATATCTAATCGGCGCATCAGCAATGATGGGCTTTTTTATTTTAGCCCATTCCTTCAATAAAAATGGGATTTAAGGTTTAACTCAAATCCATTTTATTAAAGAAAAATATAACTTTTTATCGGATATTTAAAATCCGTATCACATATGGATTTAGGTATACGATATCCTTGCTTATTCTTTCTGTATTGTTATCTTTCTTTGCTCTGTATATTCTATGTTCTAATGAAATATTAGCATCTTTCAAATTGTTATAGGGAATATCTGAATATAAAGAATAAGCAATATTCAAAGCAGCCTGCATATCTATTAGTGAATTTCCATCATCTTTTTTATATTTCTTAACTGCTGTTTCAGAGTTGTTGGATATTAGAATTGGGACTACTAATCTTAACTTTTTTCTATTGCTCATTAAAGAACTAAAATTTACCGAATTTAATCTTATGTAAGAAGGAAATAATCTGTAAGCTAAATTATCATTAACACTAATTTGTTTGATTTCTGTTTTTCCATTATTGTTTTTAACAAGGTCTATATTAAAATTAAAAGCATAAAGTGCAATGCTGTCTTTGAGTTCAGAACTTTTAAATCCTTTATTGAATATTGAATCTACAGTCTTCAAATAGGCTGTATTTTGCTCTTTCTTAAGGCGGTTTTGTGCATTTGAAAATACTGGTAGAATCGTTACTAAAAAAGAGGTAATGATTAACATTTTAATAAATAATTTCATAATAGAAATGTCGTTAGGTATTCGTAATAAGGTTAAATTTTTAATATTGTGTAAATTATCTTTTATGGACATTTATTACCAGTGTAACCTGGTTTTCTTGTATCTCTTTCCTGGTCATTTATTATAGATGCACTAGGTTCCAGCTGAATAATTCCTGCCTCAGCTAGTGCTAATGCTCTATCCGCTCCGAAATTAGGATTTAATGAAAGTATAGCATCTTTTAAGCCCCTAATATACATATCGTAACCCATAGGCCAGTGTCCTTCATTTTGTACTGCAATTAATCTACCTCCGTTTACATTAATGCCTAGAAATTGTCTTTCAAATTCTGCATCTCCAAGTAGCCTTTTCTTCTCTGAAAAATAAGCATGCAAGCCTTCGTGGTAAAGGGTAACTAAAATATATTCTTTTGTGGAATTTGTTAGAATATCTGGATTTATCCCAACTACATAATTTGAACCACTAGAAGATATTAGTTCTCCGTCTGTTTTAGTACCAGAAATTGATGGTCTTGGTTCAAATGTTAGATTTATTAAATCCTTTTGAGCAAATGTTTTTTGTAGAATTTTTGCAATGTCGTTTTTTAAGGTTGGCAATTGTTCCGCTACGGCTTGTGCACATGGAAATTCTTTTAAGGACACTATAATATCAGAAGGGTTGTTGTTACCTGGATTACCACCGCCACCACCACCCGCCCCTCCTGGTGTGCCTGTACCTCCGCCACCGTCACCGCCACCACCTGTACCTCCGCCCCAACCGCCACCACCGCCTGGATTACCACCATTACCACCACCGCCTACACATACTGTAGTCGTATTAGTAACACAAGTCTCTCCATCACCAGCACCAACACATGCCGTTTCTGTGGCAGTATAACAATCCATGAAGCCATTAACAACTTTATCACCTGGTTTTTTAGAATTAATGATTGTTGGTATCGTTGAGTTTTTAGTTCTGGAGACAACTGAAATATTTGGTGCAAACCAGTTTTCTATAAACATGTGACCACTAAACTTCTTTCCTTTTTCCCAAATTTGATCTGGGATCATTGAAATCATTTCTGCTTTACTTCCATCAAATGCTTTAGAGGTTGTCATAAGTCTTAGATATAAGAGGTTGTCTATACGAGCACCAGGCAGGCCTCCATCTACCAGTGTAATTCTTGCATCAAGTTTAACAGGCACGAATACTGCAATTGTATCACCACTACTTTGTGAAAATGCATTATCCCAATCTAACTTTCTTTTTCCCAATAATTCTTTTGACAGAAATGATTGACCCACATAATTAGGCTCAATAATTTTGGAGTTCTTTTCAAAACTCTCTTTTGCACTAGAAATAGACGTTCCAACTACATCAGATTTACTTTGCGTTTCGGTTTTATCCTTTTTACAGGAAGCATAAGCTAACGTAAGAAAAACTAGTGTGAAAACTAATTTAACTGAGCGATTTTTTAATTTTTTTTCCATACTTAATTTAGATTGCTCAAGTATAGATAATAAGGCGAATGGAATTTTTTTTACTACGTCAAATGTGATTTTATCGTGGTGAATTTTGGGCAAATACGGAAACCCGTAACCATATCCACTAATTAGCCAGTTTTTCAAGCAAGAATAAGATATCCTAATGACTGTAAATATTGGGCTAATTAATGAATTTAGAAGTATAACATTCTTATTAAATTCCTCCTGCGATGATGGGTTTTTTAGTTACTAACAGCTTGTGGTAAAGAGTTTTTGTAAAATAGAATTCCCATTGCAGGTAATTTTGTAATACATCAACTAAAAAGTTGTATTATGAATTTGACGAAGGAAGAATTAGTGGGGTTGGCGGAATCCATAGGAATTGAATATGCTGCATTAATGGCGTTTATTTCTGTTGAGACTGGTGATATTGGCTTTTCAAAAACTACCCCAAATGGTGGATATTTAAAGATAATTACTTGGATATTTACTCCAATGATCCCAGATTTACAATTAAAGGGGTAAGGACTTTGACAGTAAAGCCTAAGCAGCCGGTTCTTGGATTCCAGGCAAGAGCTAAAATTTATTATTCAGATTATTCTTGACCTTCAGCCGGGCCAAGCATAAAACTTAAATTAGATAGATTAGATCTGGAAGGAGATTATCAATTTTACACTAAACAGAAAGGTTGGTCATGGGCAGCTGGCGCTACTTATAATATTGGTGGATTTTGATATATTAGTAACCCAATAATTTGTTAAGACAAATGAATATAAGAATTGTGATTTAAGACTTTTTGTTACAACTGTGTTATAGTTATTTTTATATTTAAATGTAACTAATTGATTGTTAGTTTTTTTTGATTGTTGTCTGTTGGCTTATAGTTAATAAGCCAACCGATGTGCGTGGATGCGACATCGGTTGATTTTTTATACCACTTTAGTAAAGTCTATTGTATAAATTGTATTTGGTGATGAAATCCATTTTCCGTCCTTATTGAACTGCATTCCTTCAGGTTCAGTGGTCCATATCATATGATTATCATTTACTTTGACTGCGTAAATTTCTGGTTCTTTACCCGAAGACTGTATCATATAGAACTCGTTACCTTCATGATGTATCTCGTAGGTGGCTTTAGAAGGAAATACTTCATTATCATTGGATTTCATGTTTTTTCCATCCAGACCAATAACTATATTTAATTCAGTATTCACCTGATCAGGATGTATACTGTTTCCTTTCTTGTCATTAAATACATATTTATCTGAAACAGCTTTCCACTTTCCGATTATTTGCTCACTTATCTGTTCTTTATTGTTCATGTTTAAATTATTGATTATTGTTCTGAATCTGAACGATGTTTTGCTACAAATATGCTACAAAAAAACAACCGGTATCGTATAAAAAGAAACCGGTTGTTTTTAAAATTCTATTATTTCAGATTTATTTTATTGCTGTGCCCTGTTTAATTTCATCTGTAGCATGAAGGATAATCTGATCGCCAGGTTGTAAATTACCAAATACCTCTGTAGAATCAGGCCCTGCCAAACCTTCTTTAATGTCTGTCAGGATTGCTTTGCCTTGTACTACTTTAATGATAAATTGCCTTTCTGTTGAGCGTACAATTGCATGATTAGGTACCAATAAAGATTTTTTTGCAGAAAGCAATGGAATTTTAACTTCTCCGTACATACCTGGTTTTAATTTTAAATCGTCGTTTTGTACATCAATTTCAATTGCTTCTGAGCGGATTACTCCTAAAGAATTTGCTGATCTGCTAATCATTTTCTGAATATTTAATCCTGGAATAGCCGTAAAGATTATACTGACAGGTTTTTTAAGATCTACCTTTTCTACATAAGCTTCAGGAATCTGAACTTCTAAACGTAGTTTTTGAAGATGCTGAATCAGTAGCAGTGGCTGCTGACCATTTTTAGAAATCCCTGAAAGCGCCCCTGCAGATACATTACGCTGTATAATTACCCCATCAAAAGGAGCTCTGATTGTTAAATAGCTTTGCATATTTTTTACTAAATTAACATTAGACCGCTGACCATTAGCAGTAGCCTGATCTCCTTTCATTTTAGCAAGCGCATTGTCAAGATCCAGAATTGAGACTGATCCGGCTTCTTTTGACGCATCTTTTAAACGCTTATATTTATCCTCGCTAGCCCTTGATACTTCCAGTGCCTGTAAATATTGCGATTGTGCAGTTTGTAATTGGGATTCAATTTCAGGAGCTTCGAGTGTAAGGAGCAAATCCCCTTTTTTTACTTTTGAACCCCGGTCAACATAGAGGTTTTTTACAAAACCATTTACTTTAGGATAGATTGCAACTTCTTCAAAGGGCTTAAGCTCTGCCGGGAGTTTGACTTCACTTGCCAGACCTTTTTGTGTGACCACACCAATTTCATATTTCTTAGAAACGGAATTTGATTTTGCTGATAAATCATTTGGTTTTTCCTTACTGGAGCAGGCACTTAAAAAAAATAAAAAGACGGCCAGTAAACTTTTGCTATTGATTAATTCTGATAATTTATATGTTTTCATTGTTTTCGGGCATTAAAGAAGGTGATAGATAAGTTGTTTTACGTTGTATAGCCGCAAATACTTGCGGAAGAATGAAAAGTGCAGCTATGGTAGAAGCAAATAGACCTCCTATGACAGCTATACCCAACGGCGCAGTCTGTTCACCTGCTTCTCCCATACCAGAAGCCATTGGAATCATTCCGGCTATCATGGCCAGACTTGTCATTAGAATAGGTCTTAAACGTATAGAAGCGCTGGTAATAGCTGCCCTGGCTGAATCGTGGTAATCAAGTCTTAATTTTTCTGCATTGGTTACGATCAGAATTGCATTTGCCACTGATACCCCTGTAGACATGATCATTCCCATATAGGACTGTAAATTTAAGGTACATCCAGTAAGTAACAGTGCCAGTAATGATCCAAGTATTACAGCGGGTACGGTTGACAATACGGTTAATGAAAGCCTGAAAGACTGATAGTTTGCCGCCAGCAGTAAAAAGATTACTAAAATTGCATATAACAACCCGTTCTGAAGACTAGCCATAGTTTCGGTAAGCAGTGTTGACATCCCTTTTATTTCTACCAATAAACCTTTAGCTGGTTTGCCCATTTGTTTTACAGCCTGGGACACATCTTTTGTTGCTGTTCCCAGATCTGTTTTGTTGATATTAGCACTAACTGTCAAAAATCTTCTCGGACCTGAACGGTCATATTCTCCTGGAACATAATCGGTTTTAAAAGTAGCGATATCACCCAGTACCGGAGTTGTCTGCCCTTTGACCAAAGGAATTTCTTTAAGTTCATCCATCGTGTTCATCACAAATTCAGGAACTTCAACCTGCACCTGGTTCGTATAGGCTGTTTCTGAATCCAGCCACTGATTTTTCTGTGTAAACCTGCTTGAGGAAGTACTTGCTGTTACTGAGCGGGCAATTTCCTCAACGTTCAGACCAAGCTGAGCTGCTTTGATCCTGTCTAATTGAATGGATATTATCGGAAAATTAAGTGGTTGTGCAATCTGTACATCACGGAGATAACTAATCTTCTTCATTTTTTTGACCAGTCCTGTAGCATAAGCTTTAATCTGATCCATATTTTTTCCTGCCACACGGACTTCAACTGGTGTTGCAGCACCCTGACTCATAATTTTTTCGGTCATGTCTACAGGTTCAAAAGATACACGGAGTTCGGGCAGGGCGTAACTTATATTTTTACGTAAGGCATCTTTTAAGACATCCATATTCACCTTATAATCGGGATCAAGATTTACCTGTAAGACCGCTTCATGTGTACCGGTATTGAAAATATAAAGATTACTCGTTCCGTAACTGCTTGGAATTAAACCTACATAACCAGAGCTAATAAGTATTTTGTGATCGACAGTTTTATCAATAATACTCAGTACCTTTTTTAATTCCTCCTCTGTACGCTCCAGTCTTGTTCCGTCGGGTGCTTTGATTCTGATCTGGAACTGACCATTATTTACTTTGGGCATCATATCTTTCCCAATCAGGACAAAGCAAAGTCCGGCAGAGACTAATACCAAAACAAGATAAACCGGAATCATTATTTTACGGAGCTTCATGAAATGTTCGCAAATCTTAATGTATCTGATCTTTATTTTTTCAAACAAATCATTCTTTTCAGGATGGTTAATCTCCTCCTGGAAATGATTTTCAACCTGTTCTTTTTCTTCTGTATCTAAAGCTTCCCCGGCGTGTGCATGAACTTCCTGATGATTGTAATGCTGATATTGTTCTGCGTTAATTAACCAGTTACATAAAATCGGAACCAGGGTTTGTGCAATAACAAAGGATACAATCATGGTAAAACCGATAGAAAGGGATAGCGGTAAAAACATGGCTTTTGGAATTCCATTCATCATAAATGAAGGTGCAAATACGGCCAGAATACATAACAAAATCAATAAAAGCGGGAATGCAATTTCTTCACAGGCATCATAAACAGCTTCTCTTTTTGATTTCCCCATTTCCAGGTGCTGATGGACATTTTCTATGGTCACTGTTGCCTGGTCTACTAAGATACCGATCGCTAGCGCGAGACCGCTGAGGGTCATGATATTAATGGTCTGTCCAAAGAAACTGAGCAGTAAAACACCTATGAGAATAGAGACAGGGATCGTAACTACGACAATAAGGCTGCTTCTCCAATCCTTTAAAAACAATAAGATCATCAGCCCGGTTAATAGTGCACCTAATCCACCCTCTGTCATCAAACTTTTAACCGCATTAATTACAAATACTGATTGATCAAATTCGTAGGAGATTTTGACATCATCAGGCAAAAGGCTCTGCATTTCCGGAATCTTGCTCTTTACTGCTTTAACTACTTCCCAGGTCGAAGCATCTGCTGTTTTAACAACAGGAATATAAACTGATCTTTTACCATTAATCAAAGCATAGTCAACTGTAACGTCCGCTGCATCCGCCACACGGGCGATATCTTTAATTAAGATTGGTGTACCATCTTTTACAATTACAGGAATATCCCCAAATTCTTTTACTTTATCAACCAGAGAATTCATGGTGGTGATATACATGGTGTTATCCAGCCTAAGATTTCCTGAAGGAGACATGACATTGAATTTCGCCAGGGCCTGAACCACTTCATCAGGTGTTAAACTATAGCTTCTTAATTTATCAGGATCTACACTAATTGTAACTGAACGCGCATTTGCACCAAATGGGGGAGGTGCAGACAGACCGGCAACCGATGAAAACATCGGCCTGATCCTGGTAGCAGCCATATCGTAAATCTCTTTTAAGCTTTCAGTTTTGCCCGATAAAACCAGTTGACCAACAGGTAATGATGAAGCATCAAAACGGACAACCTGCGGGGGCAAAGCACCGGGTGGGAAAAAGCTCATTGCCCTGTTAACCTGTAAGGCGACCTGTGCAGAGGCTTCTGCCATGTTTGTACTTTCATAAAAACTCAGTTTGAGCATGGTAAGCCCCTGTATGTTTTTTGAGGTGATGTTTTTAATCCCGTTTACATATAAGAATTGGTCCTGTAAACGGGTTGAAAAGAAACCTTCCATCTGTTTGGGAGACATACCCCCATAGGATTCTATAACATATATAGTAGGCTGATTGAGTTGTGGGAAAATATCAATAGGTATTTTCATAATACTCAACACGGAGAATATCAAAAGGCTTATTGTGATAACTACCGTAGTTACCGGCCTTTTTAGTGCAGAAGTGACCAATGACATAATTGATTTATTTTAAGGCGGTTAGAAGAGACTGGACTTGATTTCTGGTGATTGCTTTTTCAAAAACAGCATGTAAAAATGAATATTTAGCAGTTGCATAATCGGCCTCCGCACGATACAGCAGGTTTTGTGCAATATTGAGTTCTATAAGATCAATAAGTCCATTTTTGTATAATGAATATTTCTGGCGATAAGCCGCATTTGCAGCTGAAAGCTGACGGGGTATTTCGGCAAGCCGGTCTACGGCAGTCTGTAATTCGACATCTGCCTGATGTACGCTGGTTTCCAGATTTACTTTTTGAGCCTGCAGTCTTTTATCCTCATAAATGCTCGTATATCTTTGTGTGTTTAATTTGAGCTGTTTTCTTTTGAGATCAGTCAGATTATAGCTTATACCTATACCAACCAGATAATTTGTACGGGTAAATCCCCATCCCTGGTTAAGTGCATCAAATTGGTTAGCTGTCGATATGGATGAGCCTCTGCCCCAAAATGCACCTTCGAGCATGATTTTGGGTAGGTATGTTTTCCTTACCAGGTTTTCTTTCTCTTTGCTATTCTGATAAAGAGATTGATAATAACTGATGAGCGGATGGGATAGGGGACTATTCAATTCTGCTCCTGGCTGACTATTAATCTGATGCAGAGGAGTCATTAAGGTGGTGTCTGCCACTATATTCTGATAAGCTATTCCGCTTAAGGCCGATAGCTGTAATTGCGTCTGTTTAAATTTATTAGTCAGTTCGATAAGAGTTAGTCTTGATTTAGAAAGCTCGGCCTCTGCAATACTTGTATCTACCCCTGCACGAATTCCACTTGTGGCAAGAGACTGAACAGAGTTTCGGATTTGCTGGTTCCTCTTAATGTTGTCTTCCTGAATATGAAGCAGGTTTTGAAACTGAAATAATTGCAGATAATCCTCAATTACAGATGCCTGCAATTGATATTTTGATAGCCGGTATTGATTCTCAGTGACTTTTACATCAGAACCTGCTACTTTATTCTGAGCTTTATAGCCACCAAAATTGTAAATTTCCCAATCCAGAGAAGCTATACCTAAATTTGATAGTGTAGCATTGGAGATATTGGATGGTCTGATTCCACCAGAATTTGAAGGAACTATTCCAAAACCAAAATAAGCACCGGGAACATTATTATTGGTTCCTATATCTGACTGATAATTTAGTTTTACTGCAGGCAACCAGTTATATTTTGTATCGGTAGCAATAGCCTGGCGAACACTTATTGCCGAAGAA
The DNA here is from genome assembly GCF_014200605.1 of Pedobacter cryoconitis. Lineage (GTDB taxonomy): Bacteria > Bacteroidota > Bacteroidia > Sphingobacteriales > Sphingobacteriaceae > Pedobacter > Pedobacter cryoconitis_B. The sequence continues at coordinate 347,014 of NZ_JACHCE010000005.1, forward strand.
TCAGCTAATAAAGAAGGAGCCTGGGCAGAAACTCTGTTAAGCAGATCTGATAATTTTAGTGGAGGGTAATTTTGTTGGGCAGATAATCTCAGAAAAGGAATAAGTAAGATTATTATGCCAGCAATTTTTTTTAAAAAGTGCATAAAATTAGATTTGAGAAATTATAAATAGCTTATTTGCTGCACATTGATTATGGCAGGTAGTATTAGAAACTAAATTATAAATCTCAAATAGTCAGCTTTCCGATGGAAAGATAGATTGCCCTTTCAGGGATGAGCTGTAAGGACATATCACGCAGATATCGTTGAGTTGCCTTACTGAAAATAAGTAATGGAATAACAAGGCCGATAAAAAAACGGCATATTTTCCAGATGAATGTTAATTCAGGATCAGTTAAGCCACGTTGGATTGCCAGAACTTCTGTAAGATCTTCGTCCAGGTAATCCTGCTTTCTTTTGCTGAAAAGTTTTTGAAGTAATTCAATATTCAGTCCGCTATCCGCTTTTGCATGTTGAACTATGCCAAAACCAAGAATTGGTTTAGCACTAAGAATCATTCCTGCAAACAGAAATAATATCTTTAGATACTTAGCATATTTCATAAGACTGAACTATAATCGTATACAAAGATGTCTATTCGGATTAAAGGAATTGAAGGGTATCCGAAATATTACAAATGAATGCACTGCTACAAAACTATTTTACTGAATTAGTTTTACAGAAAAGGTGTTTTTCCCATTGCTCCAGTTGCCGGTCAGGCTACCGTCTTTCTGCAAAGACAACTTAAATAATTCCTGATTCTTTTGCTGACTGGAAGACGCTATTTCTTTCAGTAACCAGGATGAATCTTTATCAAAAGTACCCTTTAAAAAGATTTTCTTCCCTTGCTGATCATAGAAATAAGAAGCAGAGAATGATTCATTTCCTATAGAGGTAATCAATAAAGTAATCGGATATAAGTCATTGATTTTACCTTTAAATACACCTCTGCTCAAACCAGCTGCCTGAGACTGAATACATTTTGAGTTTGCAGCCGACAATAAACATTTCCCATATTCATTTAAATAGGGCTGAAGGAATTGATTGCTTAATAAATTATCATAAATCCTGATATCAGCCTCTAATGCCTGGGCATTATGTGAACCCAGACAAGATCTGCGTGTGAGCAATAAGCCGTTTTTTTGAAATAAAAGATCATCAGCATCCAGATTGTCCTTATTCTGTTCAATCAGGCACCCTGAATAATTATCGGCATCACCCTGGTCTTTGTTAGCGGAGCTTTTGAGTTTTTTCAAATGAATAGCCAATCTTGTTTTGCGGCTGTCGATGATGAATTTACGAACAGCATCATACCCTTCTTTAGTCAGCAGATCACTAAACTTGATTAATTTTCCGGTTTGAGAATCAAAATTATAGGTGTTAGAATTGTCACTAAGTGATCCATTCGAGTATTCACTGTTTATTTGTATAGAAAATAATTTAGAACTATTAACCAGTAGGGTATAATTCATTAAAGTAGTTCCGGTATTTGAGCCTTTTTTTGGTTTTATATTTTCAAATAAGCTGGTTTTTTGTTTTCCTGGCAGCAGATCCAGTTCTTTACCCTGTAAAAAGGTATTAATCTTGTTTTCTGCAACAGTCTTTCCGGTAAGTACGGGGAAGTCTAAATCACCGAACATACCCGCCGGATCCTGTACCTTTTTTAGTTTGAAATACTGTGCATCAGCATGTATAGTATTTGTAATTAATAGTAGTGAAAGTAGTGGCTTAACAATAAGTCTTTTAATGTTCATCTTATCTAATAATAGGTCTTATAATTTAATTTTCCTTTTTCTCTGGTTCGGATTCGGCTGTTTCATTTACAAGTACGTATTTATCTTCTATAATCGTATAATTTTTTACCTTTTTTTTAATAATACTCTCTTCTTTGATAAACTGTGTGCTGGATATCTTTTTGTTTTTAGGTTCAAAATCCAGATTGGGCAATTTGGAAAGTGTAGTATCTATTTTAAACAGACCGTCAGTCTTGTCATATAAATAATAATTTTCATAGAGATTACCTGCTTCGGCACCATCTCCTGTACTTGTTCTTAAAGAGAAATCCATGATGTTATCAAAGTTGTAATCGCCAGGGTAAAGTGTGTTTATAGTAGAATCGATCCCATTAAGATCAGTGATATACTGAATTGCTTCTCTATTTGATTTTTTATTTACTTTAATTGCAACAGGTACAGACTCATTATCCTTAATCAGTTCAAAATAATACATAGGTGTAGTTCCGGTATAAATTAACTTCTGATGGGGCAGGAAACTCTCTTTTTTGGCCCAGCCTTTAATTAAACGATGATCAGAAGTATTGACTTCAATATAAAAGAATAATGGGTTTTCATCTTTAATCACAGCATAACTGCCCTTTGATAATTTATCCAGAGGAACTTCAGAGGTATTTGGGGTTTTATAGACAGCAGTTGCCGGATATAAGACTTCGGCCCCTCTATAATGATGATCGACCCATTTTCCGTTAATTAATTCTCCGCTGTTTTCCTCAGTGAAAAATCCCATAGCAGCAAGCTGGTCCCAGTAGGCAATTTTGAGAAGATGGCCATTCATGAAAGTATATTTTTCTCCGCCATGATGTGCTGCGCCGTCACGCCAGTTACTACTGATGGTACGGCTTTTCATATCTATTTGTATTTGGGGAAGCTGAGATAATTCATCATTATATTCAAAATTGCCATTTTTTGCGTTATATAAATAAAAGTTATGTGTGTCATTTGGACCGGCTCCTCCTGTCTGCATCAAAAACATGAAATCCGGATAACCATCAAAATTATAATCTGATACACTGATCACATGGTCTGGGTTTGATCTGAGTTCGGCCCATATATCAAGAATTATTTGCTTTCTACCTGTCTTTTTATTAACGATCTTTACGGCTTTTACAGATTCCCCATCAGCGGAAACTTCAAAACGAAATAGCTTAGACTGCTCCTTTTGTTTGATCCAGGGATTTTTTATCAGATCTTCTTTTTTTATCCATCCGCTTGTAGTTTGAAGAAGTGTAGTACCTGTCTGCATATCAGAATCCATTGTATAGTATCTGTTAGTATCTTTGCGTATTTCAATTCTGTCAGCCCTATACCATTCATCAGAAGAATCTGAGGTAATAGCTATGTATTCTCCTTTTCTGAAATAATCCTGAACAACAGCATGAGATTTTGGCTGATTATATATCAGAATTTTATTTTCTGCAATACGTAAATCAAGATAGGACAGTGGCCTTTTTCCGCGCCATACAAAAAATGCCTGTTCAAATTGATAATTTTTACCATTTTGATATTCTCCCGAAATACTATCTTTTACAGATTGACTTTTAATCAGCGGGTTTTTATAGATCGCGAAATAATCGCGGCTGCTTTTACTGAAAAACCAGTTTTCCTGAAGATCTTCGGAACTTTTAAGATAATTAATGTAATTATTGACAATGATGGAGTCTTTTTGAATTGTGAACTGTTTAGCAAAAGAAGCATCTTTAGCTGCAGGTGTTTGTTTTATGAGGGAAGTAAAGATTTGTTTTCCCCTGGTACTTATAGTATCTCTTAAAAAAGTAATTTTAAGTTGAGTGTTTGCTGGATTGACAGCCACGATAGCATATTCCAGACCATAATCAGAAACCTCTTTATAGGGAATGATCTGCATAGCAAGAAAATCATCTATGGAATTAAAGAAACGGGCATAATGGCTGGCTCCAAAAAAATTAGTGTTGTTCCGGTGGAATTGATATATGCCTGGTTGAAGAGCCTGAGCCATGGATTGGAAACTGCTTGTTAGAATGAGGAAAAATACAAGTAAATGGCGCATGAGAATTTATTTCTGCAAATATAATGATTCAGGCAGATGTATAATTTCGGACGAAATTTACGTCTCTATGATCTTCAATAATAGATGATTACCTTCTTGTAATTAGAAAAGCATCATAAGATTTATTTTGTAACTAATTAAGAATGTTTAAATTGGGTTTTCGAATATAAAATCAACAATTATGGCTAAAACGCATCAGTATAAAACAAACCTTGTGTGGGCAGGAAATAAAGGATCTGGCACAATGGACTACAGATCATATGATCGTGATTTTATTGTTTCGGTAGATCAGAAGACTGATATACTAGGCTCTTCTGATTCTGCATTTCTAGGAGATAAAACCAGGCATAATCCTGAGGATCTTCTGGTTTCTTCTATCTCATCCTGTCACATGCTGTGGTATCTGCATTTATGTTCTCAGAATGATATTATTGTGATGGACTACAAGGATGAAGCAATAGGTGTAATGACTGAAAATGCAGATGGAAGCGGTCAGTTTACAGAAGTTATTTTACAGCCGGTAGTTTTAATTATTGATGAAGCGAAACATGAAAAAGCAATCAGCCTGCATGCTGAAGCGCGTAAAATGTGTTTTATTGCAAATTCATGTAATTTTCCAATTAAACATCTGCCGCAGTGTATTGTAGAGCCTAAACGTTAGGAAATAAGGGCATTTCTGAAGTAAACACACACAACTAAACGACCAATTAATAAATGAAATTAAAATTAATACTTTCTGCGCTCTTGTTTACAAGTCAGCTGCATGCTCAGGATTCATTGACCATACGTAAAATATATGATGAGGCCCTGGTCAATGGTAAATGCTATGAGAATCTCCGTTACCTCTGTAAAAATATTGGCCCCCGTTTAAGTGGTTCTGTCAATGCTCAGAAATCGGTTGAATGGAGTAAAAAACTGATGGAAAGCTATGGTTTCGATAAGGTTTATTTACAGGAAGTAATGGTGCCGCATTGGGTAAGAGGGGCAAAGGAAACAGCCTATATCATTGATGGTAAAAACCGGATTCCGGTACCTATAGTGGCTTTAGGGATGAGTGTTGCTACACCTAAAGAGGGAATTACAGCCAATATTATTGAAGTCCGCAGTCTTAAAGAAGTGGAGGAGCTTGGCGAAAAACTTATAAAAGGCAAAATAGTTTTCTTTAACCGTCCATTTGATCAGAAATTTATCAGTACTGGTGAAGCATACGGCGGAGTTGGCGATCAGCGCTTTATGGGACCGTCAATCGCTTTGAAATATGGCGCTGTTGGTGTTATAGTTCGTTCATTGACAGGAACTTTGGATGATTACCCGCATACAGGAGCCACGTTGTATGACAAAAATGGTAAAAACATACCAGCAGCTGCGATTTCGACCAGGGGAGCAGATAAGTTAAGTGCTATGCTGAAAATGCGTAAGCTGCCGCTGGTTAAATTTTACTTTAAACAAGATTGTCAGATGCTGCCTGATGTATTATCTTATAATGTTGTTGGTGAATTGACAGGTACAGAACATCCTGATAAATTTATCACAGTTGGCGGACATCTTGACTCATGGGATCTTTCAGAAGGTGCACATGATGATGGTACAGGTGTATTACAATCTGCCGAGGTATTGCGCATATTCAAAGTGTTGAATTACAAGCCTAAAAACTCTGTTCGTGCGGTGTTTTTTATGAATGAAGAGAATGGGCATAACGGAGGGACTAAATATGCAGAACTCGCGGCTCAACATAAAGAAGAACATATAGCTGCTATTGAAACAGATGAAGGTGGATTTACCCCTCGTGGTTTCAGTTTTGAAGATGTATCTCCTGATTTTATGCGTAAAATTAATAGTAAGTGGAAACCATTGCTGGAGCCTTATGAGGTTGACAGATTAACTATAGGACATTCGGGTACTGATATCGGGCCTTTAAAAGAAAAAGTTCCGGGAGTTGTTCTGATTGGTTTCAGACCAGATTCGCAAAGATATTTTGATATTCACCATACTGCAAATGATGTTTTTGAGAACGTGAATAAGCGTGAACTTGAATTGGGCGCTGCAGGTATGGCATCTTTGATCTATCTGATAGATCAGCACGGTTTATAGAAGTTTTACGTGGTTAGACTAATAATCTAACCACGTTTTAAATAATGGGGCTTTTGTTCTGCTTACGATAATATCTTCATCGTCGTGGTTTTTTACTTTAAGCTTTAGCTTCCCATTGAAAAAATTATGGACTTTTTCGATGGAGTTGACATGGACAATATACTGACGGTTTATCCTGAAGAAATTTTTAGGTTCTAATTCCTGTTCCAGGGTTTCCAGTGTCTGTGGTACCACAATTTTTTCTCCATTAATCAGATTTGCATAAGTAATATTCATATGAGAATAAAAGAATGCAATATCTTCTACATTGATTTTTCTATAACTGTCCCGGTACGCAAGAAAGAAGCGTGTTCTGTATTCTTTTGGTTGGATATGGTTGAGTAGTTGCTGTATTAAAGGATACTGCTGTTGTGATTTTTGTATAGAGTTTTCAAATTTTTTAATGGCAGCTTCCAGCTCTTCCTGCTCAATTGGCTTAAGTAAGTAATCTATGCTATTGTATTTAAAAGCTTTGACAGCATATTCATCATAGGCCGTTGTAAATATAACCGGACATTTAACATCTGCCAGGTTAAAGACTTCGAAGCTCAGGCCATCTGCCAGTTGTATGTCCATCATGATCAGATCAGGACACTCATTTTCAGAAAGCCAGTCCACCGTCTTTTTAACGCTCGTAAGAACACCGGCAATTTCAATATCCGGTCTTATTTTGAGCATTAACCGTTGTATTCTGTCCGAATTGAGTTTCTCATCTTCCAGAATTAATATCTTCTTTATTATATTCATTTGATCAGCGGTACTTTTATGGTAAAAGTTTGGGCGTTTTTTTCTATTTCGGGCATTTTATCACCTAATAGCGCATAACGGTCTATGATGTTCTTTAATCCTAAACCTGTTGAATCATGCTTTTTTATTAAGGGTAACAAGTTATTGACCACCACCAGTTCATCATCATCATTTGAATAGATACGGACAATTAATGGATCTTCTTCTACTGTACGGTTATACTTCAGCGCGTTTTCAATGAACAATTGAAGTGTAACCGGTGGAATCAGCATGTTAAGTCTGGATTCTGAAATATCAATTTGAAATATACATCCGTCCCCCATCCGGTTTTTGATTAGAAAAAGATAAGCATCCAGAAATTTAAGTTCTTCATGCAGCGGAATCAGTTTTTTTTTGGAATTGACCAGCAGGTACCGGTATACCTTCGTGAAATTCTTTGTGTACTCATAGCCGAGCTGCTGATCCTGTAATATCAATTCTGAAAGTACACTCAGATTATTGAAAACAAAATGCGGATCAAGTTGTAATTTGAGGGCCTGTAATTCTATTTCGGATGCCAGCTGTTTGTTTTGCGCTGCTTTTATCTCAAATTCGGCTGATTTCAAAGTTGCAGTTTTCCAATTGGTAAGTAGAAAATCGCCTGTATTTAGTGCGCTAACCATTAAGGGCCATAGTATAATTAAAACAATGGTATACAGGGATTGCCTTATATTGAGATAAGGAGGTTGGGTGTTGGCGTGATTTCCGAATATCAGATAAATAGCTCCCAAACAAATAATAAGAAACAATACGCCCAGTACCTGAAATAGTGTTTGGGTAAGTAAACGTTTTAAAGGGTGGACCATCCAAGAGATTTTTTTATTCAGCCTCCGGTCTATAAACAGACTTAGTTCTACGAGTAACACACAAAATAACAGGTTGACCAGAATGTCTGTTATTATTCCGGAAAGTGGCAGATTAAAATAATCCCTCCAATATGAATTGGGGAATATAATAAATACTGTTATATATGAACTTATAAAAGTGAATGCAGTCAATAATGCACTCTTCGCTTTACTTCTTTTCATTTTTTGGATTTTAACTATCCATAGAATTAATTTTTAGTATAAAAGCCAAATTACATATCAATTCAATATGTCCGATTGACAATTCAATGGGGATTATTGTTGTTTCACTCAGGAAATCTATTAAGAAGCTTTAGCTGCTTATAATTTTGCGCTATAAAAGTAATAATAGATAACATAGAAATAATGAAAAAAACAAAAGCAATGACATTTGCAAACTTAGTGCTTAGCGCAATCAAGAAGAAAATTCAAAATACGGAAGTGCTTCCAGGAATTGGAATGAATCCTGCCAATCAGGAAAATATAAACGGTAATGGTGAGTTAACTGGTTTTGAATCAAAAAATTATGGAAAGAAATTACTTGCTCTTTTTCTTTTGGTGATAGCAACGCTTACTGCTTCGGCCCAAAAGCCGGCTGTAGTAGATGCTTTTTCTAAACATGGTATTGATGTCGGTATTCTCAATGGAGATAATCTTCGGCAACCGGACGACTTCGCCTTTGACTTTAAACAGACAACGGTAACAACTGGTAAACAATCAGTTACTGTAGCCCGATTTGATCCTTCAGGCCCAAAGGAAGAACAGTGGACGGTAATTTCTGTAGATGGGAAATCTCCTTCTAAGTCGGACATTAACTCGTTTAGAAAAAATCACAGCAAACAGCCTGCATCTAACCAGGCAGACGAATCAAGCTATAAGATTGAGAAAGAAACATCAGATTATCTGGTGATTAGTTACAAGGCAGATCCTGGTTCTGTTGATAAGGATGCTGCTTTTATGAAAGACTGCAGACTGTATATGACAGTTAATCTTAGAACTAAAAAATTGGAAAAGGTGCAGGCGCTGAACGAAAAACCAATCAAAATTAAAATACTTAATGCTGAAAAACTTGATCTTGTGATCAAGTACAGTTGGAATGAGCAAGCGAAACGTTACTTCTCTGTAAATGAGGACCTCAATATTTCGGCGAAATTTATGGGACAGGCTATACCTATACAGACAACTACAGAATATTCAAGCTATACAAAGAAATAACAATAATATTTCAGTTCTAAAACCCGTAAAGCCCCTAAATCTGAATTTAGGGGCTTTACGGGTTAAATAAGTTAATTTACTGGTGTTTCTTCTTCTGTGATGATGATTCCAAATTCCTGCAAACGGGTTATTGCTGTATCAATTGATAAAAGCGTTTCAGGAATAAATATTCCTCCTTTTTCTGGAGCAGTCTGACCACCTAAACCAAAAATACCTTCCATGATGATAAATACACCTGTTGCAGTTAAATGAGATTGTCCTTTAGGATCAGAAACCAGTGTACGTAGTCTGGATGTTTTACCAGATAACAAAACACCTTCTATATCAATATATAAATCGTGAGAAGCTTCCAGGTTATTATTAGTACCTATGGATTTGCCTATAGCCAGGTCAAAGCGGACATTTGGAGAATCAGTTATACCTGCAATACTCGGAACATCAAGGGTACTCATTGGATAGCCTGTAATTGTTGTACCTTCCTGTAAATGAAATGTTCTGCCTTCCTCTTTAGCCTCTACGACCTGCCATTTCCCTTGTTGACGTAATAAAGCCTTGCCAACAAAACTATCCCACTGAGCTACTACCATTGGTCCTATAGGGTCTAACTCATCATATAGACAAGCCGTTTCTATCCGGTTTATGCTACTGAATTTTTTTGCGGCTTGCTTTGCTGCCAATGTTAATATTCCTGCCTGCCAATGGCTTGCCAGCACAATAGGAGCAGAGGGAGTCTTTTGCAGCGAAAGAAATACTATTGGGGAAATTTCTTCGGCAAGACCAGTGATACCGATATATGCAATTCCGTTTGCAACAGCAGCTTCCTGCAAAATATTGTTGTAATCTTCCATTGCTGTAATGATCAGATCAACAGCGCCATATGCTTTGAGTTCAAATCTTTTTTCTAAATCTAGATATGCTGTTTCTGCATTACCCAGTTCTTTACTAAATTCTTCTCCGTTTTGTGGATTTCTACCAGCCAGAACTAATTCGATAGATTGATAATTTTTTCTGATGAGACGTGCAATGTTACTTCCTACATGTCCATAACCACCAGCAATTAAAATACGCTTTTTCTGTAATTCCATTTTGAATAAATAATAGTTTATGACTTAGGTCAGGTGACCTATTAATTCAAATGTAGGTCATTTGACCTAATTGCTGTAATAAATATTTTTACTTTATTTTTGTGTGACAAATGGATAAGAAAGAAGAGAGATTAAACCATATTTTAAGAATTACAACGGGTATTCTCAGTCAAGAGGGTGCGGATGAGTTGTCTATGAGAAAAATAGCTAAAGCTGCTAATCTTTCTTTAAGTAATCTTCAGTATTATTATAAAGATAAGAATGAGTTGCTAATCGCGACGGCTCAATACTATTTTCAATCCTGTGCGCAGGAAGTGACCCAAACTTTAAATCTTTTAAAGGCTGAAACTACTTTTTCTATTGAGAAATTTCTGGAGAAGGTATTGGATTTACTATTGGTGAAAGGTAAGGATAGTGAGCAAAGTGTTATGTTTCGGGAAATATGGGCATTATCATCAAGAAATGAACAGCTTGAAAAGGCTGTTGAAACCTATTATAAAAACTACTGCATTTGGATGATTGATTTGATTGCTTCTTTCTCTAAGCAACCACATGAATTGGTAAGTTTATTAGTTCCATATGTAGAAGGCTATGCAATTATGGGTTCTATACTTCCTTTAAATAAGGAAGCTGTTATCAAATTGTTAATCAAGGTGATTTTGTATACTGAAGAATAGTTTTTTTATAGTCTGGCAGAGTATAAGAAATTGCTTATACATCCATTATGTTAGATTTGTCCATGTGATCTCTTTTTTTGTCCATGTTCGATGATAGTTTGCTGATGTAATTTTGACTTAATAAATAATATATCATGAAAACATCAAATGAAAATAACATCCTTTTAAGCGATGAGCAAAAACTAGCCATTGCCAATACTTTTGTCGCCGCATTAAAAAATAACGATTGGGAGAATATGTGCTCTGTTTTGTCCCCTGATGCCACATGGACGCTACCAGGTATAAGTTTACTTTCTGGACTTGCCAGCGGAGCGGAAGCTATTGTTAAACGCGTACAGAATTTGAAACAGTTTGGGGTTAATTTTAATCTGAAGCATATTCTTATTGGACTTAATGGCTTTACGTTGGCATTACACAATACCGCCCAACGCGAAGAGCTGATACTGGATGAAGAGGTAGCTATTGTATTTGAGGTGATGAATGAAAAGATTGTATCAATGGCTACTTATCTTTCTGATGTGGCTGGTATTAACCGGTTCTTTATTCCTGGTATCATTGATTAAACGGATAAATTTCTGTTTTAGGAGACTTAAAACTATTCCGGAACCTGGGATCAATTCATAAACTACTTTTACGAAAGTTCTCTGATGCCTTTTTCGGTTTCCATTGATTATTTCATTATGCCCGGTACAGAGCTTTTGAAACAATCAGTACTCCAAACTGCTGCTTTAAACATGAAACCGCCCAGGATTCCCTTTGAAAATTTACCCGTTAAACTTCCCATAATAAATAAATGCCTTTCCACTAATGTAAGCTATTCGCGTTAAAGATTATCCTGATAAGTAAAAAATGTCCGTAATTGTCCGCAGCTGTCTGCAATTGTCCGCTTTGTCCATGGGTTAGTCAAAGGGAAAATTATAATTTCATTAATCTTCATCCGGTTATGATTTGGTTGTGCCTGAATAGAGATCGGGGTGACACCACGTTGAGAACAGGTTTTAAGCATAGTAACTCTAAGTCATTTCAACTAGTTGTTTTTACTTGGACTTGCCATAGACTCACGTTACTTTAACATTGCTCTTACCCTAACGAGTACCCGGACAGTACCCGGCCGATATAGATTGATTATTTTTTTAGAAATGTACCAATCGCCGCTTTAAGTGATAGTAGGCCTTCAATATATGTGGATATACGATGTGACGTTCCGATTCTTGAATTGCGGGACATATCCTGAAATACGTTACGTGCTTCTTTTGTAACTTTGCCCGTTGTAAAAACAACGATTTTGCTGGCCTTGAATTTAACTGCGCGATAGGTTAGTGGGTGCGTGTCTCCGGATTCAAAATTACGATCTTTAAGCTCACTTACGTTGCCCTTTTTGGATTAATGTTGGCTACAATTTGACGGGTAATTATAGAAATCTCTCCCCGCTCACTTGCGGCCTGCGGAGCCCCATGCTCATACCTCTGCGTTCCCGCTTTTGCATCTACGGAGTGGTAGTCATCAGTTTCCTGCTTTGAAGTTTGGGCTGTGCGAGACCGAGCAGGAAGCTGAAAATGGCCTCGACATTCGTTATTAAGTGGCATTTTTGGCTTTGGTAGTTTATTAGGTGCTTTGCGATGTTTTTATTTTTTAGAGAAGATAAACTTTTCTCCGTTTTCCTCAAAAATCATTTCTTTAGTGCTTGGTTTAAATTCAATTTTACTTCCTTCCCATAAATTTTCAAATTTATTTTTCTCAACGGGCTCAATTGATAGCACCGATTGATCACTAAAATTAGCAAGAATGTTGGTGTTGTTCTTTGTTATTGCTATTGTTCTGGGATAGGATAAACTCATGTAATCTCCTACATATTTGTCAAGGTCTTCTTGATTTGGTTTAAAAGGCTCAAATATGATTTTATACGGTTTATTAAAATAATTACTTAAAGCAGCAATCAATACCTTTTTCTTATCATAAATAGCGCCATTTGATGTTATGGCAATAGCAAGATTTTCATCCGGAAAATAACAAAGAACTGAACCAAAACTATCGATAGAACCTCTATGCATAAATCCTTTTTTGTCATAAAATGGAAGTTCAAAAATACCCATTCCATATTTGTCTTGAATTTGTGTCATTGTTTTTAGACTTTCAAGAGTGATGATTTCTCCTTTGAATAGATTTTTAATAAAAATCGTCAAATCATTTGGATTTGAAACTATTCCTCCTGCGCCTAGTGGAACAGATGTGTCACCCTCCGTATCTTTTTCCCATTTATCTGAAAAATGATAAGAGTAACATTCATTATTTTGCAAATTTATTTTGCCTCCAAAATAAGTATCTCTCAATTTTAATGGTTTTACGATTTGTTCATTTAACAGCGCTTGATATGATTTATTATATATTTCCTCAAGAATTACGGTTAGTAAATAATAATTTGAATTGCTGTAAGCTGCTTTACTGTTGGGATTAAAGTCACTTTTTAACTTACTGATAATGGCTATCATTTCTTCTTTTGATTTAGCTTCAGTATAGCCATTAGCAAAATCGTCTGCTGTTAAAAAATCAGCTATTCCACTTCGATGCTTTAATAACATTTCTATTGTTATTTTTTCTGAATTTTCAATAGTTGGAAAAAATTCTTCAATGGTTTGGTTCAACGTTATTTTTCTGTTTTCAATTGCTTTGAATACTAATGCGGAAGTGAAAGTTTTTGTAGTAGAGCCAATGCGATACTTTGTTTTAAACGACAAATTTTCATTAGTTGCTATATCAGCTTTACCAATAGAGTTGGAGTAAATTAAGTTTCCATTTTTCGAAATGGCAATACTTCCCATGAATACATTTTTCTCGTCCATAGCTCTGAATAAACTGTCAAGTTTAGTCACATTAAGTTTCTGTGAATAAGAACTTAGAAATGCAATCCCAAAAACTAGTGTAATCCAAAGTTTTTTTATCATTTTTTCTGCAATTTTATGGGGAAATATTACGCACCTAGCTTGTATTAGATGTAAAATAGATTTATAAGGCCTATTTTATACTGCATCATGCTAAAATAGTGGTTTTCGTTACAGCTAATATATCACTATTTCTATTACCATCTTGATGAATTTTATCTCAGTAGGTATTACAACGGTTGCGTAATTCTTTGGCTTCTTCAATTAGGAGGCTTACCAGCCAGTTGATGATCATGTTCCTATCGCTATTTCAGTAAATAGGGCGCCTGTCTTTTGTGGCTTAAGAATAACCTAGGTTTATAAGAAAGAAATTGAATATTCCGGATGGACTAGTCTTGCGGATCGCACGGTACTACATCCGTGGATATCCAAGCAATGGCCCCTCGGTTTTGTAGACCGTAAATGGGGGGAGAGGCAATAATTGACTTATATTCGTCTTTTTTTTCTGCAAGTGTATTTTTAACAGAAACGAGGCGTGCATAAACAGTTACAAAATTTTTTGTCAATTTAGGCCTCCATTTCATTATGTTTATTGTCATGCCTCTAGTTTCTCCCTCAGTCTGGCCATATCTCCGCCCAGCTTGCTATCTACCACTTTACTGTAGATTTATTTGTGTTGTACTCAATTTTTTATGCCCCAGCATCCTGCTAATGGTCTCTATTGGCACACCATTGGTCAGTGTGACGGTAGTTGCAAAGGTATGGCGGGCGATATGGAAGGTCAAAGGCTTGGTAATTCCACAAATGTCCGCAATATCCTTTAAATACCCGTTTAACTTCTGATTAGACATTACAGGCAATACTTTGCCCTCTGCCAATGCCTGTGGATGCTTGCTATACTTTTCAATGATATGCAGTGCTTTTGGTAATAATGGCACTATTACCGGGGTATTGGTCTTTTGTCTTATGGTTTTTATCCAGAATTCGCCCTCTGCAACTTCAACAATATGCTCCGGCTTTAAATTGAATACATCAATATAGGCCAGTCTGGTATAACAATTAAAACAAACAGGTTTTTGATGGTCTGCAAACGCAAAATAGGGGAAGTTTTCGCTTCAAGGTTTGCCAGTTCCCATGTGGTCAGATATTCACGTTCAACCTTTTCAAATTTTAACTGGTAAGCGTGAAATGGATTTCTGTCCAGCCATTCCAGTTTTACAGCAAGGTTGATCATTTTACAGAAATGTTCAAGATGTTTCATGACCCCATTATTTGGCAAACATTGCAAATACACCGTTTTTATCTTCTACCTGACGCAGGTAAATTTCAAGGTCGGTAATGAATTTATAATTCAGTTCTGACAAGAATTTATTCGCTGTGCCCTGTTTATCTTTAAGGAACTGTAGGATATATTTTTGGGTCGTATAATAGTTTTTCATCGTTCCCCATTCCAAATTATCTTTTTCCTGCTCGTTATGGTAGTCTATCAACTTGCGGATAGTGAAGTCCTGCTGATCTTTTCCTAAAAACTTATCCTTAATCAGATCAGCAGTAATTAACTTTTTCTGTAAAAGCAGGATTTGATAGCTTTCAACAATTCCTGACCTGAATTTTTCGAGGTAATTGTTAAGCAGGGTAATTTCCTGTCTGCTCCCTTTTGCCATACCTTTTTTTGCATTCCAGTTATTCTCTTCAATTGTCCTTTTGGTGGCAATATCAGATCTTTTACCATTTACGGTAATCCGGGCGTAGATAGGTGTCTTTCCGTTACTGGTAGTCTTGTATTTTCTCAAATAGAAGATTACTCCAAATGTGTTCTGCTGCATACTCATATCATTAAATTTGTTTACAAATGTTTTGTCATTGGCTTTAATGGTATTGTGCCCTATTTCAAAAGGGGCACAACAGACGGATCAAGTCATCAACTTGTGGAGCAGGCTATTTTTAAGCATAAATTTTGACACGCTAAACAGAAAGTCTTTGAGCCAGGGATGTTCTGATGGCTATGAAAGTTGCTCTGAAAGCTTTCAATTTGCATGGGAATGACTCAGCCGAAACAAGGCCGTGCTGTTAGTAAATAAATTCAAAATAGCTAAATAATAAATCTATATCGGCCGGGTACTGCCCGGGTACTGTTCGGGTACTCGTTAGGGTAAGAGCAATGCTAAAGTAACGTGAGAGCATGGCAAGTCCAAGTAAAAACAACTAGTTGAAATGACTTAGAGTTACTATGCTTAAAACCTGTTCTCAACGTGGTGTCACCCCGATCTCTATTCAGGCACAACCAAAGTATAACTCGTTGAAGACTGATGAAATTATAATTATCCTTTGCCCGAACATGGACAAAGCGGACAATTGCAGACAGCTGCGGACAATTGCGGACATTTTTTACTCATCAGGATAATCTTTAACGCGAATAGCTTACATTGGTAGAAAGGCATTTATTTATTATGGGAAGTTTAACGGGTAAATTTTCAAAGGGAATCCTGGGCGATTTCATTTTTAAAGCAGCAGTCTGGAGTACGGGTTGTTTCAAAAGTTCTGTACCGGACACAATGAAACAATCAATGGAAACCGAAAAAAACAGGATCTTTCCTCCGCCTAAGCATTCCGCTGAAGCGTTGACCGATCTCTGATCAAAGTAATCAGGGCGTTGAATAATGATAAATTGAACTATAGAATCAGGAAGTAATTAGCTTATTAAAGAATCGTAACCATCTGCTTTGAACTAAGAAAATATCAAACACAAAACTTGAAATTTAATCCCTAATCCACAAGTTTATGACTTGATCCCAACAGACATCAAAAACAAGCAAAATAAAATATATAATTTATTGATAATCAGATAGATAAACCATGATTAGTGCCCTAATATAAATATTATAAATGGGGCACCGAATAGGGCACGTTTTTCTTGATTTCGATTGATATAGATAGGGCTGAGAAAAAACAAAAAACCCCTTAAATCTTTGATTTTAAGGGGTTTCGGTGCTTGTTAGCACTTTTTGTGTCGGGGTGGCAGGATTCGAACCTACGACCTCCTGCTCCCAAAGCAGGCGCGATACCGGGCTACGCTACACCCCGAACTTGATCAACATTTCAGTTATAAATAACCTTCGTTGTTGTTGGGATTGCAAAAGTACAATAATATATTTAGTTAGCAAATTTATTTTTCTTTTTTTAGGAGTAAATAAATATAAAAAAACATAACAGATTCAATCTGTATCCGTAAACCTCTTAATATTTGTTGGTTACCTCATTAAAGAGAATTTCTTAAAGTAACTTTAAAAGGGATTTTTATGTGCTCAACTGAGTTCTCCAGTAATAATTCGGCAGCTTTTTCTCCCATCATTTTAAAATCAGTTGAAATTGTTGTGATTCCGTCGAGGATAATCTTTTTGATAGGAGTCTCATTATAACTAATTACGCCAATATCTTTTCCGATTTGTAAATTACCCTCAATGATTTTCTCAATCAGAACAACCAGGTCGTCTTCAGCAAGATTAATATATACAGATCCAGGTTCAATTTTATGACGATGAAGACCATTCAGTATTTCATTTTTATAATTATACTTTTGGCAAAAATTCAAAAAACCAATTAAGATTTTCTTTGAATAATAGGTGTTTTGAGGAAAAATCAGTTTCAATGTATCATATCCTGATAACCTCTCTGTCAATTGTTCCAGTGCAGAAAAGATATCCTCTTCAAAATCCTCATATACTGCTCCAAACTCACCAGTGACTCCCTCTGCAAGTTTGTCCATTAATATCAGCTTTTCTTTAGCAATCGTATTGATCAGGTTATAACCCATTTCCCTGTTTTCATAGAAATGAGGGATAATTACACATTTAGCATAATGATCAACCTTTTCCAAAAGCAGTTTCTTGAAAACATTGAAATCATTGTTATAGATATAAAAATCAATTGCCGCCTCATTTCCCAAAGTTTCTGCAAAAGCATCATAAATAATTTTTTTATGTATACTTAGTTTGTTGAAAAGTAGTAAAACCTTTACTGGTTTCTGAAAATGGGTATGCACAATAAAGAAACCTTTTCCAGCAACTGACTGTACTAATCCCATTCTTTTGAGCTCATTATAAGCCCTCTCTATTGTACTTCTGGCTGTTTCAAGTGCATAACTAAACTCATTGATGGAAGGAAGTACATCATTCTTTTTAATCTGCCCCGATTGGATTCCCTGGAGAATTGAATTGATAAGCTGCAAATACTTAGGTGTAATAGAGTATGCATCAATCCTCGCAATTTTAAGGATGTTGTTCATGTTTAATGACAATTCTTTTGACTAATAAAGCTACAGAAATAGAATACGAAGGAGAAATTTAGAAAACAATTTCGCTTTAGGGAGATATAAAACTGTCTTAGGTTACAAGAGTTGTTGTCTTATATCTAAAATTATCAATAGATTATAATGTGCTATTAATCAGTACACATATAGCTGTAATTATTTTTCTTATAGCCTATTATGGCTGTATGTACAGGTAAGAATAATGATTAATCCTTTAAGCGATTATACTGTCATAAGGATATAGGTTAAAATAAAACAGGTTAAATTAAAATACACAGCTATGAAAACATTCAGAAACCTGATGCTATTGACATTAGTAGCATCCTTATTGAGTTCCTGTATAGTACAGGATCGTGGTGGATATGGTTACCGCAGACATTATCATGATGGTTATTGGCGCAGAGGGTATTAGGACCAACATAAAATCTCCGTTGGATAATATAAAAAGAGACAATCCGCTTTATTCCGGTTTCTTTCCTAAAAGTGGAAATTAACCTGTTATTGTGGTTGTCTCTTTTATTTTTTTTAACTGCTGTAACCTTTTATCTCTTCTGTCATCTTAAAGACATATGTTTTTTAAGATGAAAAAAAGAACCACCTCTATTCTGACTTGCATGTTAAGTCTTTTTACAATTTTCACATCGGGTGCGCAAACCACCAATAATACCGGTAAACTGAGCGGTAAAGTTCTTGATGAAAAACATACCGATCATTCGTATGTTTCAGTAAGCCTGCTGGCTGCTAAAGATTCAGTACTGATCAAAGGATCTGTTACAGATGATAAAGGAAATTATCTTTTTGAACGTTTACCAGAAGGGCAATATCTTCTTGCTTTTAACATGATAGGTTATGCCAGGGTATTCAAGGGCCCTTATCTGATCAATGCAGCACATCAAACCTATAACGTAGCAAACGTAGAATTAGTTCCAACCTCAAAACAATTGAATAGTGTAAATATTGTTGCCAGTAAACCATTGATCGAAAGACAAATTGATAAGACCGTGCTTAATGTAGAAAACAGTGTTCTGGCTGCTGGTAATACTGCTTTAGAAATCCTGGAGAAGGCTCCTGGTGTCAGTGTCGATAAAGATGGAAACGTTAGTCTGAGAGGAAAAGCAGGCGTAACAGTAATGATTGACGGTAAACCTACTTATCTTTCCAGTGACCAGCTGGCTAATCTTTTGCGCTCTACAGAAGGGAATGCGATACAGTCTATTGAACTCATTACCAATCCTTCAGCTAAATATGATGCTGCCGGAAATTCGGGGATTATTAATATTAAGTTAAAGAAAAATAGAAACTATGGTACTAACGGTTCAGTAACTGCAGGAGCAGGGTATGGCAGGTACTATAAAACCAACGATGGAATATCACTCAACCACAGAGAGAAAAAATTCAATGCATTTGGAGAATTTAATTATGGAAAACAGAAAAGATTCCATGACTTGAATATTGACCGGGTGAACAATACGGCTACAGATCAAACCTTTTTCAGACAAACAAGTTCTCAGGTAGGTCTTAGGGAAAACTATAACTATAAGGCAGGGGTTGATTATTTTATCAATGATAAAAATACAGTTGGAGTTGCTGTAAACGGATATAGAAGTACCGGAGATAACAATAAGACCAGGGTTTTAACGCTGATAGGAAGTAAGCCTTTACAAACCGATTCATCAGTTGTTGCCAATAATCCTAACCAGTTTAAATATTCAGGTATAACTTACAATATGAATTATAAAGGAACCATTGACACTGCTGGTCAGGAAATATCGGCCGATGCTGACTATTCAAGGTATAGTGGATTACAAAATACAGAATATAATAATGTGTATTTAAATGCAGCAGGACAAACTTCCAGAGATCCCTATATCTTTAGAAACAGAACACCTTCGTTAGTTAAGATCTTTGCAGGGAAAGTTGATTATACTTTGCCAATTAATAAAAAGATGAAATTAGAAACGGGGCTTAAAAGCAGTAAAGTAAGTACAGACAATGTCTCTTCTTTTGAAAATTTCCTGAATAATAACTGGCAAAGTGATCTGACCAGAAGCGATCATTTTATCTATGATGAGAATATAAATGCAGGTTATGTGAATCTGAACCGTGAATTTACTGGTTTAACTGTTCAATTAGGTTTAAGAGCAGAACAAACCAACTCTAAAGGAAATTCCGTACCAAAACAACAAATCTCTGATCGTCATTATTTTGATCTTTTCCCGAGTATTTTTGTGAACCGTGTACTCTCCAAAAACCATGAAGTTGGTTTCTCTTACAGCAGGAGGATTGACCGTCCGGATTATGAGGATTTAAACCCCTTTGTATTTTTTGTAGATCTATATACCTATAGTATGGGAAACCCATATTTGAATCCGCAATACACAAACTCATTTGAGATTTCTTATTCTTATAAAAAAACTATAAACGCTACCCTTGGCTATAGTCATACCAGTAATGCTATATCAAGAGTACTGGTGTCAGATACGGTTAAAAAGACACTATTTATATCATCTCAGAATCTTGCGGAGAAAAAGTCATATAGTCTGAATATCAATTCCCCTTTAACCCTATTTAAATGGTGGAAAACCAATAACAATCTAACTATTTTTTACAATGAATTTAGTACCCCAAATCTTTTGGGAGTACCTTATAAAGGAGGTAAAACAGCTTTTAATTTTAACAGTAATCAGACTATCACACTTAATAGTACTACTAATTTTGAGTTATCAGGTTTTTATCGTTCCGCCCAGGTAGATGGAACATTAGCAGTGAAGCCTATTTATGGTATTGATTTAGGAGTCAGCAAATCATTTATGGAGAAAAAGCTGAATATAAAACTGGCAGCAAATGATGTGTTTAATTTACAAAAGTTCCGCATTACCAGTGCGCTCCCTTCACAGACTTATTCAGTGAATGAGAAAAGTGAGACCAGGGTTTTTCGCTTGACCTGTAGCTATAAATTTGGAAGTACAGCTATAAAAGGTGCTCGCCAGCGCTCTAAAGGATCTTCTGAAGAAGAGAATCGTGTTAAATCAGGAGGGTAGGCGTTAAGCTATTCTCCTGCTATTATAAAGGCAATCCGATCTCACCTTTTGCCTGGGAAATAACCAGTGAGCTATGTACATTACCAACATTTTCAAGTGGCGCGATTTTTTGGCGTAGAAAAGCATTATAAGCATGCATATCAGGAATCATAATTTTTAACATGAAATCATACTTTCCGGTTATGTGATAACATTCCAAAACTTCGGGGTAAGAAATAACTGTTTTTTGGAAAGAAGCCAGTGCATCCTCACCATGACTGTTCAATGCGATTTGAGGAAAAGCAATCAGGCATGTTGTTATTTTCTCCCTGTCCAGTACAGCAACATATTTTTTAATGTAACCCATTTCTTCCAATCGTTTTCTTCTGTCAAAGATTGGAGAAATTGTTCTGTTGAGATGATGTGCAAGTTCTTTATTGGTTAGTCTTCCATTTTCCTGCAAAAGATTTAGTATTCCCAAATCAGTAGGGTCTAAATGCGAATTCATATATCTGATTATTTGGCTTAGTGTTATTTATTAGCAGGTTGATGATTAGCCAAATATAAAGTATTTCATAATTGAATAGGTGATAAATACTATAAAAAAATATGATTAACAGGTAGATAGTGTATTATTCTATATAGAATAATAGGTTGGTAAAACGATTTTAAATATCCTAAACTTCTCCTCTGGCTGATCGTGGTTAACCAGAATTTTTCTGCATTTTACAAGGCAACTCGTTTAGGATATTTAGAATTTAATGGAATATTATTACTGCTGATTCCACCAGACAGGTGTAAGTAATCTTGTCTTTTCAGAATTATCACCTACATTTTTTGGATTTCTCGTTGCTTCATTGGTTTCATAAACCATAGCCTGAATCCATGGATCGCTATCATTTGATGAAAAGATAGTTGTATTGATATTGAGGGGCTTTTTAAGACTTGGTCCATATATATCTTTGCTATAATCCATTCTGCGCATATCAACCCAGGTTTCATTATTTAAACACTGCGTAATATATTTCTGACGGAAAATGTGGCTCAGGCCCTGTGTCATATTTGCGAAATGCGAGGCAATCCCATCATTGAGTTGCGCTGTCCAGTAATTATTAATATCTGCTACGGTCACACCAAGTTTTCTCATGTTGGCTTTAACCCCCTGTTCATAATCAGCTAAAGAACCAGCTACATTACCTGAACGTAATTTAGCCTCAGCCTCGATCAGTTTCACTTCAGAGTAAGTGATAAAAGGAAAAGCAGAAGTTTTATTTGTATAATAACCACTTTTGCTAAAAGCACCATAGTCAGTAACTTCGGTTTTAGTTGGATCTCCGTTAGACCCGTCAGCTAATATGCCTTGTCCGCCTGCTAAGGCTCCGCCAGATCTCAATCCCCTGTATTTTCCATCAGATGCTGCCGGAAGCATGATTTTTGAAATACGCGGATCCTGATATAGACTGTTTGTAACCGGGAAGCTGGTTAGCATGTTCACAAAGAACTGGCTCCAGGTAAAGTATCGGGGATCTGTAGTGCTGGTAAAACCACCCCAGCTTGACCATGGATTCTCATCAGTTTGCAGCGCTCCTGCGATATAGTCAAATTGTGCATCCATTCCATCAGCATTAAATGCATTTTCACAAGCTTCTATCACTTTTGCAGGATTATATAGTGAAGTTTTTTTAGTTAAATGATTCAGATAACGTGCTTTCAAAGCATAAGCAAAACGTTTCCATTTATTCACATCGCCCTGATACATGATATCTCCGTTTTTTGAATTTAATGCAGCTGTCTTATTTGTTCCGTCAAATGCTACGATAGCCTCATCAAGTAACGTTTGAATACGCTGATAGACTGTTTGCTGATCATTAAATGAAGGGACAAGATTAATACCTGAAACACCATTGTAAAAATCGTCCACTACAATTGATCCGTACTGGTCGGTTAACATACCCAGATTCAAAGCCAGTAAAGTTTTTCCGGCTCCTGTAAAATGCGGGTTTTCTTCGGACTTACCTAAATTGATTAAATCAACACAATTAGGCATGGTATAGACATAGGCATTTTGCCAGAAAAAGTAAGAGGCTGTATAACGCCATTGTTCGGCATTTCTGTTAGTTCCGGTATTTAACTGTGTAGTTCCGTATTGGACTAATCCTGCAATTTCTCTGGAGCCACGCCACATCGATGCACCGTTAGTAGTTGTGATTGCACCCACTAAACGATTTGCTGCAGAAACTGATGTAGGATTATTTGGATCTGTATTTACATCCAGATATTTTTTGCAGGATGTTGTTATTGTCAGTGCAGTGATGCTTAAAACGGATAGGAATTTTATATGTAATGTCTTCATAATTGATAATATTAAAATGATAATCTCAAACCTAAATCAAATCCTCTTGTTGCCGGGATACCTAAATTGTCAAAACCAAATGATCCGGAACCATTAACTCCGGCCCCGCTGCCTGAAACTTCTGGGTCTACACCAGAATATTTAGTGATCAGAATTAGATTGCGCCCGGTTACTGAGACCTGAAGGTTTGATAGCCCGATTCTTTGAATCATTGTTTTTGGGAAATTATAACTGATCGTCGCATATCTTAAGCGGTACCAGCTGCCGTCCTCTACGAAATCATAACCTTGCTTAGTATATAGAGTCTGGTAATAGTTTTGGTCTAATTTTATGCTTTTAGTATTTGGAAGCCCTGTGGATTCTATGATCCCATCAAAAACTTTAGAAGTTCGGTCAGGAGTCTTTGTACTTGTACCTGCATAAACCATCGCATTTTCTGTATTATTGAAAATATCTCCTCCTCTTCTGATGTCAATCATAAAAGATAATGATAGATTTTTATAAGTGAATGTATTGGTAATGCCAGCTGTGAAATCTGGATTTCTATCTCCGATTACAGTTAGTGCAGGAGCGACCTGAGGCGCACCATTATTATCTAAGAGTAATTTGCCATCACTGTTTTTTTTCCATACGGTACCGTTTATGCCAAAAAGAGAACCGTTCAAAAATGCAGCAGCCTGTGCGACGTTTGTGCCTCCTGCAGCTACCCATGCATCAGATAATTCTATTCTATCCAGCTCACCAGGTAATGATTTTACTGTCGATTTATTTTTCGCAAAGTTAAAGTCTATTGACCACTTGAAATCTTTATGAATGATGGGCTGTACATTTAAAATGGCTTCAACGCCTTTACTATTGATAGAACCACCATTCAAATAAGCTAGAAATGAACCAGAGGAAGGAGTGGTACGTGTGGCAAGAATCTGGTTGTCAGAAGTAGAATTATAATAAGTTACATCGAGGCCAATCCTGCTTTTGAAAAACCTGATGTCTGTACCAATTTCAAAAGAGTTGGTAAACTCAGGTTCAAGCAGGGGATTTCCATAGTATGCCCCTGAATTGATAATGAAACCTCTGGGATTTATAGTTGAACTATTAGTTGTTGTACCTAAGGTGGTTGCCAGTACATAGGGTGGTGCATCCTTGCCAACTCTGGCCCATGATGCTCTGAATTTACCAAATGAAAAGACCTTGTCATCAGATTTAAGCCCCATTTCTTTGAGGATATCGGAAAATAAAACAGAAGTACTGACTGCTGGATAAAAGAAAGAGCGGGCATCTTTACGTACTGTAGATGACCAGTCATTACGGCCACGAAAATTTAGGAATACCAGATTTTTGTAATCTAAATTCAGATCTGCAAAAACGCCCATTATTCTTCTTTTTGAAATATTGTTAATACTTGTTCTGGTATTAGGTAAAGTATTATTTAATGAAGGAAATGTAGGATCAATAAAGCCCAGTCCGGTTGTAGTTACGCCTTCGTATGAAGTTGACTCTAAATTATGTCCAAGTGTAAGGCTAGTATTGAAATCATTCCAGAAAGTTTTTTTTCCTGTCACCAAAAGGGTCGAAGTTGTAATCTGATTGGTAGAAGCTACTTCCGAAATAGCCCCTTTTTCTTCACCAACAACGGTTGTTCCGGCACCTCTGATACTTTTGAACTTTTCATTATAGAAATCCGTTCCTAAGCGATAAGTTATATTAAGGAAAGAAAATGGATCATATGCAATGTTTCCGTTGGCAATAATCCTGTTTACTTTGTCAGTAACAGGTTTGTAATTTCTGCTCCAGTACGGATTATCAATTCCGGTAAGGGTTCGCTGGCTGCCATCAGGATTTAAATAAATACTCATATTATCACTTGATGGCCAGAGTACAGCGCCCATAACACCACTGCCACTACCTTGCAATACATATTTACGGTCAGATTCTACATAATTTATCGTTCCACCTACTTTTAGCTTATCCGAAATCCGGCTGTCACCGCTAAGTCTGAAAGACTTTCGGGTATAGCTCGTATTTTCTACAATCCCTTTTTGATTCAATAGACCGGCAGAGGTGAAAAAAGTAGTTTTTTCATTGCCGCCACTTGCTGAAATATCATGGGTTTGTGAAAAACCATCCTTAAAGAAGTTAGCTGGATTATTATAAATCCTTTCTCCCTGATCTAATACAGCACCCCATGAACCAGTTGCTACTGCATTCGAAATCCCTTGTTCTCCTTGTCCGTAAGCAGTTTGAAGTTCTGGTAATTTATTTACCCGGTCGAAAGAAAAATTATTGGAGTAGCTAATTTTACCTGCGCCAGAAATTCCCTTTTTGGTCGTAATTACGATGGCTCCGGAAGCTGCACGTAAACCATATAATCCAGCGGCCGAAGGGCCTTTTAATACTGTAATACTTTCAATATCTTCTGGATTGATATCTATCGCCCTGTTTGAGGCAGGCGCTGCACTTGCTACCAATCCGCCCTGTGAAACAGGTGTACTGTTATCAATTGGAATACCATCGACCACAAAAAGGGGCTGGTTGTTTCCGCTCAGAGAAGAGCCGCCACGGATATTAATACTGGCAGAGGAGCCAGGAGCACCGCTCGAATTGTTAATTTGTACACCTGCAACTTTTCCTTGCAGTGCATTTACAATATTAGGTTGATTAGATTCAATAATTTCTTTGGCTTTTACATTTTGTGTGGCATAGCCAAGACCTCTTACCTGCTGTTTTACACCAAAAGCAGTAACAGCGACCTCATTAAGACCTTTCGAATCTTCTTTTAGACTAATATTTATGGCTGTTGAATTTCCAACGACCTGTTCCTGGTTGACTGAGCCAATAAAGGAGAATACCAATAGTTGTCCGGTTTTTGCTTTAATTGAATAATTTCCTTCGCTATTTGTCATTACCCCCGAAGAAGTCCCTTTGATTTTTACAGTTACTCCAGGCAGCGGTAGCCCGTCTTCTGCTGAAATAACTTTTCCATTTACTGTTTTTTCCTGTGCGCTGGTATGCAGGGAGAGGAATAGAACAGAAATAAAGAATAGAAGTAGTCTTTTTTTCATTTTTAAATGATTTAGGTTGATTTTAGGTTAGTAAACAAGTAAAATAATTAAATTCTATTGCGTTATGGTAAACTGATTGATGTAAAATTATTTTTTTGTTTTTCTGAGCACAGACGATGGAGTGTCATTGAAATTAATGACAGCAAATGACCAGCTGAATAAACAGTCAGTACAGATTTGAGGAGAAATCGGGGGAAGATGGCCTTTGGCCAGATAACATATTAATGCAGGCAGAATGATTCGTAGCCTGCATTAATTTTTACAATAGGTATATATTATGCTAGTATTCTGCAAATACTTCGTCCGGATAACACCATAACCAGCGTTCACCTGGTTCGGCTGAGGAAATTACCGGATGCTGAGTTGAATGATAATGTTTGGTCATATGTTTTTGTGGAGAATCATCACAGCAAAGTGTGATTCCGCAGGTTTGACAAGTCCGTAAGTGCATCCATTCAGTACGATGTTTAATACACTCTTCGCAAACATAATCTTCACTTAATCTGACGTTTTTGATCGCAGTGATATGACTGCAAGGTTCTTGTTCATCCATTCTCTTGTTGTTTTAGGCTATTCAGATATTATTTATAATACAACCTTGCACTCTTAAACTTATACCCGCTATCATTGGAGAAGTTCGTTTTGCTATGTACAATTCTCCGGTTATTAATCACCAGAAGATCCCCTTTGTTAAGCGTATGCTGTTCACCAATTTCATGGATGAGTTCTTCCAGTTTTTGAAGTACATCTTTGGCAATGTGTAACAATGTAGTCGTATTAATGTTTTCTCCGTTATAACGAAGCTGGTAATTATCCTCATGTCTTGTCAGTACGGCCCCTTTGCCAGAACCAAACTCGAATATAGGAGTGCTGAGAATATCTATGTCTATTTCTGACAGATGAGCTAATATTTTATCCACGCTGCACAATACAGCCTGGTCTTTTTCTGTCGTGTCTGTATGCAGGCATAAATGCGCAACTACATCATGAATATAAGAATCTTCACTTGAGATATCAAAATATTGTTCTGTAATTGGTGAACCTACTTCATCACAGACTCTTTTAAAAAGATCTAATGGATTTGCTGAATTATTTTTAATAATACATCCAAAATCGTCCTTGTGCAAATTCTCTGATAATGAGGTGGAAATAGCAGAGATATGGTCATGCTGCGGTTTTTCATTTTGAAGATCAATTATATGCATGATAATAAATTTTTGATAGATATAGATGTAAGAATAGTATTGATTGAAATAACGTCTGATTCTTAAGATTTCTCTTTCGGGGCTATTTATATAGCTAATAGTTATTTGTTAATCTTTCTATGCAAGAATAATTACTATTTTTTGATATTCCAAAAAATATTTCACCTATTGGTGAATAATTATGTTTATCGCCAATAACGATGCCTGCAAACATAATTATTTGGAAATTCTGCTGAAAAGGCAGATTTAGTGAAAATAGAGAAGGGGAGATCGCGGCCGGAATGTATTATTTCCGGGCAATTTGAAAAGCAGAGGTTAGATCTCTGCTTTATAAATCTTTCTTTTGGTTCTTAGCTTCATTGTAGGTCCATTCAACAACTTGTTTAAGACTATTGATGATCCTCTGCTGACCTGTTTGTTCATTAATATCAATACCACAAAAGGTACTGCCATTTGATTTAGCGTGTAAAACCAGGTAGTAGATGCCGCCAATGAGCAGCGCCTGGATTGCCCTTATATCTACATTTGTATTTTCAAACTGTGGGTCTGTTAGTTTAAAAAGTTCATTTCCTAAAGTTTCTCTGGCATCGGCAATTTCGCGCATCAGTTCATTTTTTTCACTGATTTCCCATAGAATGACTTTTTGCATTTCTTCGGCCTGCAGGAAAAAATTAAACTGGTCAACCAGTATTTTACTGGCAAGGTCTTTACCAAAGTTGCCTTTATGCTCTTCGATTAAGATCTGAATACCCTCTGAAAAGGTTTCCCAATAGTCTTTCTGCCTGACATATGCTTCTACAAGCTTGTCAACACTTTCAAAATAAAGATAAATAAGTTTCTTATCGGCTTTGGCTTTGGTAGCAATATTGTTCACTCCTAAACCTTTATAGCCCTCAGTTCTTATAATTTCACCAACAGCGTTAAGTAATTTCAGCCTGGTCTTTTCTTTATTTCTTATTGGTCCTTCAGTAGTTTTTCTGACCATTTTATACTCCTTGTCCAACAATATCTAGTTTTTGGTTTACATATTCAAATGCATTCAGTGCTTTGTCTAATTGTTCAATTGTATGAGTTGCCATCAGGCTCATACGTATTCTGGCATCTTTCTTGGCTACTGCAGGATATAATATCGGGTTCGTATAAATACCTGCCTTAAGTAATAATTTACCTGCATCGCCTGTTTTATGTGCGTCACCTATTTTAACAGGTATGATTGCAGATTCAGTTGTACCTATATCCATTCCCATATCAGTAAGTCCTTTCTTAAAATAATTGATATTTTCCCATAATTTTAATTGCCATTGGGGTTCTTCATCAATTAATTCGATTGCTTTAATAATTCCTGCCGCTGCTGGTGTACTTGTCGCTGAAAAAATCTGCTGTCTGGATTGAAATTTCAGGAAGTTAATCAATTTGGGGTTTGCAATAACATAACCTCCAATATTTGCAAATGTTTTACTGAATGTTCCCGAAATAAGGTCTACCTCATGCAACAGGTCAGCATGTTCCAGTGCGCCCCTTCCTGTTGCTCCCAGAACACCAATTCCATGCGCATCATCTACCATAACATATGCACCGTAATGTCTTGCGAGATCTATAATTTTTTTCAAAGGAGCCATATCTCCATCCTGAGAATAAACACCATCGATGATCACCAGTTTAGTTCTGTATTTATCTTTTGCGTCTTTCAATATCCGCTCCAGAGACTCGGTATGGTTATGAAGGAAGGTTTTAGTATTAGTTAAGATGCAGCCTTCATACACGCTGGTATGAACAGCCATATCAACAATCGCTAAATCTTCTTTTTGAAGCAGACTCATTAATGTAGCGCTATTTGCAGTATATCCTGTAGTATAGATTACAGAAGAGTCTTTGCTGCGTTTAAAAAAGCCTGCAATTTTCTCTTCAAGAATCTCATGGTAGGCAAAATGTCCACCAATTAAAGGAGATGCACCGGCCCCTGTACCAAATTCCAGTATGCCCTGCATAGCTGCAGCTTTTACTTTTGGGTGCTGCGTAAATCCCAGATAATCATTTGATACGAAACTTATATAATCATGACCATTCTGATGCATTGACGTTTTTACACGCATTGCCGGGCCGCAGCCTGAGAAATTCTGCAATCGGTAATTCATATGGCCATTATCCTTCATATACTGAAGGAAGTCACCAAAGACCTCTGCTCTGTCATACATATCATGACCTTCTATATTTTCAAAATTTTTAAATGTGGCCGTTGCAAAATCCATTTTCAGGGTTGTTTTAGGAAGAGATGTGAGCGAAAATAATGCAATGCAATTGTAGGTATTGATATCTGTATTTGCAAATATTTTTCATTTTTTGAATAAAATATCTTGTTTATTTGTTTTTTAACTTAAAAAAGGCGTTTATTTTACCATTTATTTTCTTGTTTACCTGTCTTCTGTCTTTTTTTTATCAGTAAAGAGATTATTTACATGCTATTATTTATCGCCAGCGAGCTGAAAAAGAGAGAGAAACAAAATTGAAAATTTTAAAGTTGGTTTTTAACGCTGTGAGCTTATCTTTGCGAAGTGAAAAAGGCATGTTTATACGTACTATTTCCAATACTTTTTTTGAATACCTCTTTTTCGGAAGTATTCAAGCTGCCTCATCTTGTCTCACATTTTAATCATCACCATCAGCTGAATAACCAGGTTGGAATTATCAAATTCCTATCCATGCATTATTTTGGTGAAGATCTCAATGATAATGATGACGAAGACGATATGAAATTGCCATTTAAAAAGATAAACAGCCAGGTACATATTTCACAGGCAATTGCTTCGTCAAAACTCACCCTTTTCAAACAGCGTTACTTCTTTCTTTTAGTTCCTGCATATAAGCCGGAACAGGATTGGGTATCAAATCCTGCGCTGGATGACTTGTTCAGACCTCCAAGAGCATAATATTCCTTATTGAAAATTTTAATTGCTATACGGACAATTCTGTCTGTGTATAGCTCATGTATTTTATTTTTAAATAATTGAATTTATGCTTAATCTGATTATTAGCTTTTCTATAAAGAATAAGCTGATCATTGGTCTCTTTGTACTTACGCTGATAGGCTGGGGTACATATGAGGTCACAAAATTACCTATAGATGCACTTCCTGATATTACTGATAACCAGGTTCAGGTCATTACCGTATCGCCATCTCTTGGGGCCCCTGATATCGAAAGACTAATTACCTTTCCAATTGAACAGGCTTGTAGCAGTATCTCCGGACTTAAACAGATCAGAAGTTTTTCCAGGTTCGGACTTTCCCTGGTTACCATAGTTTTTAACGAAGAAACAGATGTTTACTGGGCCAGGCAACAAATTAGTGAAAAGCTGCAACAGGTTCAACAGGAGATTCCTGCTGGAGTAGGGTCCCCGCAAATGGCTCCGGTTTCTACTGGTCTTGGTGAAATTTATCAATATGTAGTAAGGCCGCTTAAGGGATACGAAAGTCAATATAATGCGACAGAACTCCGTACCATTCAGGATTGGATAGTACGTCGTCAGCTTTTAGGGACACCAGGGGTTGCAGAGGTTTCCAGTTTTGGTGGCAAGCTCAAACAATATGAGATAGCTGTCCGCCAGGATCAGCTAAAAGCGCATAGGATTACGATTGCTGATGTATTTGAAGCTTTAGAAAAGAATAACGAAAATACCGGTGGAGCTTATATTGAAAAAGGGCCTACGGTGTTATATATACGTAGTGAGGGTTTAACTACTACGCCCGAAGATATTCAGCAGATTGTTGTAAAAACATTGGAAAATGGTACGCCTTTGCTGATGAAAGATGTGGCTACTGTTCAATACGGTTCTGCAATCAGGTATGGCGCTATGACTTATAATGATAAGGGAGAAGTTGCTGGTGCTGTAGTTATGATGCTGAAAGGCGAAAACTCATCACTCGTAGTCAAAAGAGTTAAAGACAGAATAGCAGAAATACAAAAAATGCTTCCTAAAGGTGTAGTGATCGAACCATTCCTGGATCGTACCAAGATGGTAGACAATGCTATACATACCGTAGAATCTAATTTATTGGAAGGTGCGCTGATCGTCATATTTGTACTTGTGTTTTTTCTGGGTAATCTCAGGGCCGGACTTATTGTGTCGTCAGTTATCCCGCTTTCTATGCTGTTTGCAATTATTCTGATGAATAAATTTGGAGTTGGAGGGAACCTGATGTCATTGGGGGCTATAGATTTCGGCCTTATTGTGGATGGATCTGTAATTGTTGTAGAAGCCATATTACACAGGTTTGTGCATTCTAAACAGTTTAGAAAAGCCGGTCATATCACTCAGGAGGAGATGGATAAAGAAGTCGGTAAGTCTACAGGCTCTATGATTAAATCGGCGGTTTTCAGCCAGATCATTATCCTGATAGTTTATTTACCCATTTTATCTCTGGAAGGTATTGAAGGAAAGATGTTTAAACCAATGGCATTTACAATTGCTTTTGCCATATTAGGTGCATTTATTTTGTCAGTTACTTATGTCCCGATGATGTCGGCCTTATGTCTGAGTAAAAATCTGAAACACGAGAAAAATATTACAGACAGATTGATGGCGTGGCTGGAAAGAAGATATCAGCCTTTGCTTGCTAAAGTGCTGCGATTCCCTAAAACCATTATCCTGGTGACTTTATCCTTATTCGTTATTTCTGTATTTATTCTGACCAGAATGGGTGGAGAATTTATTCCTCAGCTCGAAGAAGGGGATTTTGCTGTTGAAACCCGGTTATTGACAGGTAGTAATCTGAATAACACTATTGAAACTACTCAGAAGGCCTCTAAAATTCTTTTAAATGAGTTCCCGGAAGTGCAAAAAATAGTAACCAAAATAGGAAGTGCGGAAGTTCCAACAGACCCAATGCCTTTCGAAGCAGGAGATATGATGGTTATCCTTAAAGATAAAAAGGACTGGACTTCGGCTAAATCATTTCCTGAATTAAGTGCAAAAATGACTAAGGCCTTAGAGGTTGTTCCGGGAATTACAGTTGGCTTCCAGTTTCCAGTTCAGATGCGCTTTAATGAGCTGATGACAGGGGCAAGGCAAGATGTAGTGTGTAAGATTTTTGGAGAAGATCTTGACTCTCTTTCCAGTTATGCCCACCGTTTGGCTGGAATTATTCAAACTGTAAAGGGGGCAATTAATATTTATGAAGAAAAGGTAAACGGTATGCCACAGGTAGTTGTGAAATACAACAGAGAGGGGATGGCTAAATACGGATTAAATGTGAGCGATGTAAACAGGGTGGTCAATACTGCTTTCGCAGGGCAGATAGCCGGGCAGGTTTATGAAGGGGAAAAAAGATTTGATATGGTGGTCAGATTAGATGGTGAATCCCGTAAAAATATTGCTGATATCCGTAACCTGATGATCCCGGCTAAAACCGGCGTACAGATCCCTTTGTCACTTGTAGCAACAGTTGAGGAGGTAGAAGGTGTAAATCAGATTCAGCGGGAAGATACTAAACGCAGAATTATTATTGGATTTAATATCAAGGATAGAGACGTGCAATCCATAGTTGAAGAGTTACAGCAAAAGGTTGATCGTGAACTCCAGCTGAATAAAGGATATACTATACAATACGGAGGCTCATTCGAAAACATGACTGCGGCAAAAGCAAGATTAAGTATCGTAGTCCCTATTGCTCTTTTATTGATTTTCCTGCTTTTATATTTTGCATTCAGTTCTGTTAAACAAGGATTATTAATTTATACAGCGATTCCTTTATCTGCAATTGGTGGGATTCTGGCACTCTGGGCAAGAGATCTTCCTTTTAGTATTTCTGCAGGAGTAGGTTTTATTGCCCTGTTTGGTGTAGCAGTTTTAAATGGGATTCTTTTAGTTACTGAATTTAACCGCTTAAAAAAAGAGGGCTGGACAGATGTTAAACGTATAGTTATACATGCTACGAAATCAAAACTCAGAGCGGTTTTAATGACTGCGCTTGTTCCTTCTCTGGGTTTTATCCCCATGGCCATCAGTACCGGAGCAGGTGGTGCCGTACAAAAACCGCTTGCAACTGTCGTTATAGGAGGTTTAATCGTTTCTACCTTATTAACACTATTTGTTTTACCTATGCTTTACATCGTTTTTGAGAAAGGATTTAAATACTTCAGGCCACAGAAAAGTATAGTGACTGCAGTTCTGATTATATTTTCATTTGGCTGGAATGCAACCGCTCAGGAAAGAATACATCTGCCTGCAGCGATTGACAGTGCGCTGAAAAATAACAATGCATTAAGGGTTTCAATGCTTCAGACAGATTACCAGCGTGAACTCAGGAAGAGCAGTTTTGATGTTCAAAAAGCGAATGCAGGATTTGAATATGGTCAATTCAACAGCTTGAAAAATGACAACAGATTTTCAATCTCTCAAAGCATTGATTTTCCAGGTGTTTATACGCGGCAGTCGGCAATCAATAAAACAAATCTCCAGATTAGTGAAACTACGCTCTTGCAGCATCAGCTGGATGTGAAAACACGTGTTAAATCTACCTATCATGGTTTACTGGTACTGGAAAATAAACGCAGGTTATTATTGCAGGCAGACAGTATTTACAGTGGCTTCCTGGAAAAAGCAGAGCAAAGGTTTAATTCGGGAGATGTTGATGCACTGGAACTGGCAACAGCAAGAAATCAGCGTTCACAAATTTCCAATCAACTGGAGATTTTGAAAACAGACTATGAAGTTTTACTGAACCGCTTTAATGTATTATTAAACAGTAAAAATAAGATGGTCCCTGAAATGGATAGTGTCTTGTATCAATTTTCTTCCCTGCCAGGAGCTGATCAAACAATGAATAACCCTTTGCTGAAATTGCAGCAGCAGCAATTACAGTTATCACAACAGCAATATAAGCTGGAAAAAAGTAGACTCATGCCTTCTTTAAATTTAGGCTACAGCAATACAAGTATTGTTGGATGGCAGACTATAAGTTCAGGTTCAGAGTTATACTTTGATCAGGGAAAAAGATTCTCTTCGGTTAATGTGGGAATTGGTATCCCTCTGTTTTTTGGTGCACAGCGTGCGAAAATTAAAGCGTCAAATGTATTGATCAGGCAGCGTGAACAGGAACTTTCTGTATCTAAACAGGAGCTGGAATCAGAACTGGAAACAGCATTGAAAGTTTACAATCAGCATAGCAGGCTGATTAAATCTTATCAAACGTCTATTTTACCTAATGCAACAAAGATCATTACCATAACTACTGATAAGCTGAATGCTGGTGAAATTGGTTACCTGGATTGGGTGATTTTAATTAATCAGTCCATTCAGCTTCGTAGTGAATACTTTAATACTGTTCAGCAATTGAACGAAGCTGTTTTTGAAATAGAAAGAATAAGTGCCGTTAACTAAATAAAAAGATTAAAATGAAACAAGCAATAATATTAACGTCCGCTCTGATTATCTTATTTTCTTCCTGTAAAAATGAGCAGAAGGAAGAGAAGACAGCAGCAAAAGAACAAACACAAGAACTGAAAACGGACGAAGATCTTGTGCAGTTATTACCTGCACAAATTAAAAACTCGGGAATTGAAGTTGGTGATTTCCAGAATAAGGAAATGCATACTACGTTAAAAGTAAATGGGGTAATCGATGTACCGCCAGAAAATATTGTATCAATCAGTATTCCATTGGGTGGATATGTGAAAAAGATGGCGCTTATTCCAGGGATGAAGGTGGGGAAAGGAAGTGTGCTGGCTACTGTAGAAGATCAGCAGTATATTCAGTTACAACAGGATTATCTGACCGCAAAGAGCAGATTGAAATTTGCTGAAGCAGATTATAATCGTCAAAAGGGATTAAATGCTACTAAAGCGACGAGTGATAAACTTTTTCAGCAATCAGAAAGTGAGTTTAGCAATCAGAAGATCCTGGTGCGCTCATTGGCCGAAAAAATCAGATTGATAGGCTTGAACCCATCAGTATTGAATGAAAATAATATCTCCAGGGCGATCAATATTTATGCACCTATCAGTGGGTATGTAACTAAAGTGAATGTGAATACCGGTAAATATGTGACTTCTTCTGATGTCTTATTTGAGTTGATTAACCCGGGGGCTTTACATGTGAACCTGACTGTTTTCGAGAATGATGCTTCTAAACTGAAAGAAGGGCAAAAGATTATTTGTACCACAAACAAACATCCGGAGAAGAAATATACGGCTATTATTCACCTGATCACCCCTAATATTGGAGAGGATCGTACAACCAGTGTACATTGTGATTTGAAAGATTATGATAAAGATCTGCTACCAGGTACTTTTATGAATGCAAGTATTGAATTAAATAATTCAAGCGTTACTGCTGTTCCGGAAGCAGCAGTAGTGAAATGGGAAAATAAAGAGTATATTTTCTCTGCGGAGGGTGGCAATAAATTTAGAATGAGAAAAGTAGAAACAGGAGTTATTAATAATGGGTTTGTAGAAATTAAGTCGGCAATGGATGTAAAATCAATTGTTGTCAAAAATGCTTATGCAATTTTGATGAAGATGAAGAATAGTGAAGAAGAAGGATAGATGAATAAACTCAAAACATATTTTAACTGGAGTACGGGAAAGGATTCAGCTCTTGTGTTGTATCACCTGATGAAAGACAAGAATTATAGTGTAGAACATTTACTTACTTCTGTAAATGCGCAGCATAATCGGGTAAGTATGCACGGTTTACGAAGAGAATTGCTGGAATTGCAATTAAATGAAATAGACTTACCTTATTCTACCATAGAATTACCGGAACAACCATTAATGCAGGAATATGAAATGCTGATGGAACAAGAAGTTTTGAGCTTACAGCAGCGTGGGTTTACCCATGCTGCTTTTGGTGATATCTTTTTAGAAGACCTAAGAACATACAGAGAACAACAATTATCTGCTTTAAATATCCAATCTGTTTTTCCACTTTGGAAAAGGGACACTAAAGAACTGCTAACTGAATTTATTGATCTTGGTTTTAAATCAGTTTTAGTTTGTATTAAAGCAGATTTGCTGGATCAGGAATTTGCAGGCAGAATTATTGATGCAGATTTTATTAAAGATTTGCCTTCAAATGTAGATATCTGCGGAGAAAATGGTGAGTTCCATACCTTTTGTTTTGACGGCCCGGTCTTCAAAAATCCTATTCCTTTTGAAATAGGTGAAAAGGTTTACAGGGAATATCAGACTCCTAAGACAGATGCTGATTCATGTTCATCTGAACCTTTGAAAAGTAACAGTGGATTTTGGTTCTGTGATTTATTGCCATGAAGCAACAGCTAATTTTTTCTTCTTGAAAATAAGAGTAATTTTAACTGATAGCCTTAATAAGATACATGAACCGAAAATATTTCATCTCTTCTCTGGTCGCCTCAGGTGCAGTATTGTCAACCCTCAAAGGCTGGGCAAATCTTTCTATAAAAGAAGATGCAGGTAAAGTTAAAATACCTTCATATCTAAAACCAGGTGATATTATTGGTATTACAAGTCCGGCAGGATCTATTAGTCTGGAGAATATTCTTCCAGCTGTTCAGCTGATACAAGGGTGGGGCTTTAAAACAGAAATTGGCCTCACCATAGGGAAAAAGGACTTTACATTTGGTGGTACAGATGAACAAAGAAGGGAAGATCTTCAAAAAATGCTTGACAATCCATCTCTAAAAGCGATTATGTGTGCCAGAGGCGGATATGGTATTGTCCGTATTATTGATCAGCTAAATTTTGATGAATTTATCAAACATCCTAAATGGTTAATTGGGTTTAGTGATGTCACCGTTTTGCATACCCATATCAACCAGAATTTTGGTATTGCAACCATCCATTCTAAAATGTGTAATAGCTTTCCAAAGGAGTGGGTTAAGGCAGAGCCAATTCAGGTAAGTACAATCTTATCTATTAAACAGGCGCTTACCGGTGAAAATCTTAAATACACTGCACCAGTTTCAGTATCAAACCGGTCAGGAAGGGGAGAAGGCCTGTTGATAGGGGGTAATCTAAGTATCATTGCCAGTAATTCGGGGACAAAATCAGACCTGAATACGCAGGGTAAGATCTTATTTTTAGAAGATACCGGAGAATACTTATATAACCTTGACCGGATGTTCTGGAATTTAAAACGTACAGATAAACTTGCTCATCTGGCCGGATTAATCATTGGAGGGTTTAGTGTAAAACCAGATGATCCGGATGAAATATTCGGTAAATCAATCTATGAAATTGTCATGGAAAAGGTAAAGGATTATAACTATCCTGTTTGTTTTGATTTTCCGGTAGGGCATCAGAGAGATAATTTCGCACTTAAATGCGGGAGCAAGCATGTTCTTGAAGTAGGAACAGAAGGGAGTACGCTGAGCTCATTCCATTAAATAATATTCACCGGACCAGAATTCCAGCCCAATGAATATTATCAATTACATTATTTTTTAGTCACCCGTATATCAATACGACGATTCTGAGCTTTTCCATCTGCTGTATCATTACTGGCGATAGGGTGTTCTGCCCCATAACCTTCAGCTTCCAGGCGTTTAGCATCCACACCTAATTTTATCAGTTCCTGCATAGCTGCATTTGCCCGCTCGTTAGATATTTTCTTATTGATTGCAGCATCACCTGTATTATCAGTATAGCCCCCTAATTTTAAATTGACATCAGGATATGCTTTTAAGATAGCGACCATATTTTTTAATTGTTCCTGTGATTCTGGTTTTAACGTACTCTTTCCGGTTTCGAAGTATAATCTGTCAAATGTAAACCAGGTAGTTTTATCAACAGGTTTACTTTTGTCTTCAATAAATGCAATCAATCTGCTCTCTACAGAATTCTCACCTATACTGATTTCTGTGCCATCGGGTAATTTTTTAGTGGTTTTAGCGCCTAAATCCCGGACGAAATCCCCTGCCTCATTTAATTTCCCGGCAACAGTGCTGCCCATTGCAGCCGCACCAGCTTTCATTGCACTTCCGGCAGAATCTATTTTAGAGCCCATGGAGTCAACTTTGGATGATAAAGAGTCTGTTGCATTGCCTACCGTTGATTTATTACATCCGGATCTGCTCATAATCCACCACGCTCCGATGATGATGATAAGCAAAGGGATCAGCCATCTTAAAAAACTGCCGCCAGATTTGGGTTTCTCAACCGCACCATAATTTAAAGGCGGGGCATTTGGCAAATCTACTTTAGGAACTTCTACTTTCGGAATATCCACTTTCGGAATTTCTGCCTTTGGTATATCCACGTGAGGAAGACTGAGACTGGCCAGACCTAAAGAGTCGCTTAAACCACTCGGTAGTGCGGCGGCAATCTCTGATTTACTCTCGAAGATTTTACCTGATAACTCTGAAAAATTCCAGCCCTTACTGGTCATTGTCTTTGTAATAAAGCCTATAACCAGTGGGGCAATCATTGCCAGTAATCCTGATGATTTTTCAGCACTTAATCCTGTAGAATTGGAAAGTGCATTAGTCACTGTACCGGTATCATGTCCAAATAAGCCACCTAACAAAGATTTTCCTTTATCCAGTAAAGAATCATCACTACCACTTAATAAATCTTCAGGTTTACTTTCTGCATGTGCACCAGTAAGGCCAGGTACTATATTCCCTAAAAAGCCTGAATCTGTTCCAGTCCCATTTTTCATAATACCGGCTAAAACGGCGGGAATGCCGGCAGAGAAACCAGTTTTTACCTGGTCTTCAGTTACGCCAGCTTTCTGGCTCAGAGATGAGATTACATGATCACTCACCTGACTTTTTAATAGCTCAATTAAATTCATGTTGATAGTTTTTAGGTTAGAAATTTTAGTCTTTATATCAATCTTTTATAAATAAAAGATGTATCAACTCTTAATATTCAAACGGTCACTATACACCCTCGCCTTTAATTTCAATTCAGTATATTAATTAAAATATACCTGCACTTACATAAATATAATCTTATTATTTGTAGATACAAGTAATAAGATTAAGTAAAGTGTTAAAATACAGATCTTTAATTACTGTTAACCTGGTCTTTTAATTCGGGACGTTTGTCTTCTATCAAAGAATTTACTTCGACCATAAATCCTCCCGGAGCGTTAAAATAGAAAGTCATCCTTCCATGCTCTTCTCTGATGTTTTCTGGATTATAACCACCAGAAGTAAGTTTTTGATGGATCTCTTCGACTTGCTCAACAGTATCCTGCATAAATCCAATATGAAAGATTTCAGGATAGAAAGCGTCGTCAGTTTTGAACATCGTAATTAATGAACCATTTTTATCCAGTAAAAATGCCATTTTCGTACTCACCGGAGTTTGTGGTGCGCGTACCATCCCAAAATAAGTTTCAAACATTTCTACAGTTGCAGGAACTTCAGTAACTGCGAATCCAATGTGATTAATTTTCATTTTTTTTTAAATTAAAAGGTGAGTTTATTTAGCTTTCAAAGCTTTTAGAATAAGTTCAAATGTTTGCCATATAATTTCTTCGGATAGTATAAAAGGTTTTCCGCCTGATCTTTGTCCTTCATAATGCGCCCTGATCAATGCATGTAATGGTGAAAATGCTACAGACCAATAGACCTCAACTGGCAGTGATATGATTTCTCCGCGTTCGGTTGCATTTTTGATAAACAGATCAGACTGGTTGTCAAAATCATCACGAAAACCATTATATATCTTATCCTGATAAGAAGAGGAGCGGAGCAGATCGAAGAACAAACTTAAAACAGGGTTGGCTATCAGATATTCATATCTGTTTTTCCATTGTACCCTTAGGCCTGTCTCAAAGCGAGATTCCGGATCGAAACCCTGGATGACAGCCTGACGCATTTTACTGACTTCCTCACTGGCAATCTGTACAATAAGATCATCCTTATCCTTATAATAGATATACAAGGTGGCCATTGAAATGCCGCATTCTTTAGCCAGTTTGTTTGCACTGAAACTTTCAAAACCGTTTGTCACTAACATTTCGATCGTTTTTTCTTTAACCAGCTCTTCTTTTTCTTTATTCCTGGGACGCATGAATTTATATTTATGTTATCAAAGATAAGTGATTGATCTCTTACTAAAGAAGAATATTAATAATTTAATACATTATTTTATGATGAAATAATCACAGTTATACAATTTAAAGATCTTAACGTCAGTTTCTCTTTGAAGTTTATTTGTCAGTCAAACGTATTATTTTAAATCATTATAAATAACAACTGAACTGGAATTGGATCATGTTGTATGTTTGCTGTTTAAAATTATTCTAAATAAACACACCAGTATTTATGCTTTTTTCTACATCAAAAATCGTTGTAACAGCAATTCTCCTTATGTTGTTTACATCAGTTTCCTTCGCACAAAAAGGAGGAATTCAGGGAAATATAAAAACATCGGATGGTGTGCCAGTAGAACTGGCCACAGTAGCGATTAAGGGCGTTGGCAGTACAGCAACGGACAAAGACGGTCAATATCAATTAAAAAATATTCCGGCTGGTAATTATACCATCAGTGCACGTTTAGTCGGTTTAAATTCTGTAACTCAAAATGTAGTGGTCATTGCAGGAAAAACAACAAAGCAGGATATTATCTTTCATGCTTCCAGTGAGCAATTAAAAGAAGTTGTCGTGAGTGGAGGAAAGACCAATAAGTTTGCCGTAAAGGAAAGTAATTTTGTTGCAAAAATGCCTTTAAAGAATCTTGAAAACCCACAAGTCTATTCAGTTATTTCTAAAGAGCTGATGACAGAACAGGTGATTACCAATTATGATGATGCTTTAAAAAATGCACCTGGAATTGATAAATTATGGTCTTCTACAGGTCGAGGGAGCGATGGAGCGGGTTATTTCTCTTTAAGAGGTTTTGCAGTGCAACCTACACTGGTAAACGGACTTCCAGGACTAACTAACGGTAGCCTGGATGTTTCTAATATAGAGCGTATTGAAGTGCTGAAAGGTCCTTCCGGAACATTATATGGCAGTAGCCTGATTTCTTATGGCGGACTTATCAATACCGTGACCAAGCAGCCTTTTGATGGTACCGCAACAGATGTTACTTATACAGCAGGAAGTTATGGACTGAATAGGGTAACAGCAGATGTGAATACACCGCTTGATAAAAATCATAAAGTGCTTTTTAGAATGAACGCAGCTTATCAGGATGAAAATAGTTTTCAGGATGCAGGTTTTAAGAAAACAAGATTTATTGCGCCTTCTATTTCATACAAGGTAAATGATAAATTATCATTCTTATTGAATACCCAGTTTCTAAGTTCGGAAGGTACAAATCCAACAATGTTGTTTTTTGACAGAGCTACCCCTTTGAAAGTTAATACACTGGCTGGCTTGAATTATGATCCGAAACAATCATTTACCAATAATAATCTGAGTATTAAAACTCCGGTTGCCAGTATGCAAATACAAATGAATTATAAACTATCTGATGAGTGGAACTCTCAAACTGTAGTTTCCAGAGGTTCGGCAAAGTCTGATGGTTATTATTCTTATTTATATGAATCATCTAAGTCAGTTGCCGGATCTTCTAAATTTGACCGTTATATCAGCGATCAGAATTCTACAACAGAAACAACGGATATTCAACAGAATTTTACAGGTGATTTCCGTATTGGTGGGCTCCGAAATAGAATTGTAGCAGGACTAGACTATTTTAACAGGACATTTATCGATAATAGTTCTGCTTATGCAGGTCTTGGTCTTGTCACCCTTGGTGGAACGGATACTGGTATATTAACAAAGCAAAATGCTGATGCGGCAATTGCTGCAGCAGGCAGTGCTAATCAGAGTAATACAAATCAGCAGGTTTATAGTGCCTATGTTTCTGATGTTTTAAACTTTACACCGGCGCTTTCGGGGATGTTTAGCTTAAGAGTAGACAGATTTCAAAATGGTGGACAAACTGCTGCTGCAGCCGACAAATATTCGCAGACAGCATTATCACCTAAGTTTGGATTAGTCTACCAGGTATTAAAAGATAAACTTTCTGTTTTTGGAAATTATATGAATGGCTTTACGAATGTTCCTCCCGCAAATGTTTCTATTGATGGGGTTACTTCTACAAAGACTTTTAAACCAGAACATGCAAATCAATGGGAAACAGGTGTGAAAACCAATTTATTTGATGGTAAATTAACAGCCTCATTAAGTTATTATGATATTCAGGTAGCTAATGTAGTTTTGAACAGTGGCCAGAATAATGTTTCGCAGGGAGGTAATAATTACAGTAAAGGATTTGAAGCTGAAGTACAGGCTAATCCATTTCCAGGTTTTAATATTAATGCAGGCTATAGTAAAAACAAAAGTAAACTTACAGGTGCAAGTGATGATTATGAAGGCAGAAGACCTGAAAGTGCAGGTCCCGAAGATCTTGTCAATGTATGGTTGAGTTACAAAATAATGCATGGAACAGTAAAAGGTCTTGGTTTTGGCTTTGGTGGAAATTATGCCGGGAAAAATCTGATACTAAACAGGGCTACAACAGGTGTATTTACTTTGCCTTCGTATACTGTCCTGAATGCATCAGTTTCTTATGGTACAGGAGCTTTTACTTTTGCATTTAAAATGGATAACCTGACAAATAAAGAATATTATAAAGGCTGGAGCACAATCGAACCAATGCGACCAAGAACTGCAGTAGGATCAATCGGTTACCACTTTTAACCGTTAACAGGCTATACTGCTATCGTTTTATACAATACAGTATAGCCTGTGTTTATTTCAATACCAATATTTCGGTGTTTATTTTGTGTCTGGTAATTGTGCTCTGATTCCGGAAACCCGTAATAATCGGAGATATCCTCATTTTATTTTTGTGCTTTAATTTT
This sequence comes from Pedobacter cryoconitis, assembly GCF_014200605.1. GTDB lineage: Bacteria > Bacteroidota > Bacteroidia > Sphingobacteriales > Sphingobacteriaceae > Pedobacter > Pedobacter cryoconitis_B. The sequence continues at coordinate 390,244 of NZ_JACHCE010000005.1, forward strand.
TAACGGATGTTTGAAGAGTACAAAATAGAATTGTTAGATTTTTACCGGCAAAGAAAGATAGGAAATCAACTTTCCGATAATTTGGAAAATGTCCAGCGCTGGAAGTTAAGAAATGAGTGTCTTAGAATTTTTGCAGAGAAAAATACCAATAAAGATCAGGAAATTATAAAGGCTTTTTTTGATCCTTCAGGCGAATTTAATGATCCTGTAAGAAGTATTGAAAAAGTCGGATTAGATAAATTCAGACCTTTAATTAGCTTTTTACTGGAAGGGAAAAATATCAGGGATGATGCATCGGTAAAACTCCTTGCATGGTTAATGGATTTTGACTCTTACCAGGAATGGAAATCCAAAAAAGGAATGGCAATAATAGTGCCCCCTATTGTTGAGCCTCCCGTTGTTGAACCCCCCTCTGTTGAGCTTCCCACAGTTAATTCTCCTGTTATTGTTGATCCCGGTACTGTTGTTAATCCTCCGGTTAATGCTCCTGTTGATATTTCTGAAGTGCGTAATCCCTTACAGAAAATTCTTGACAAAATTATCGAAAGACCGCTTTCAATTAAAATAACTACTATCATTTGTATTACGTTTTTAGGAGTTGGTGGTTTTTTTTCGATGGGAATTACAACTGATACTATCAGACAGCCATTGGCAGATGAAAAATGTATGTATTGGACAGGCAGCCATTATGAGCCTGTTAAGTGTGATGAAAAGATCAAAAATGTAACTATTATTCCCATAAATCTCCGGACTTTAAATAGTTTAAAAAAAATTGATCTGACAGATACGTTAACCAGATATTCACTGGGAAAGGTTTGGTATTCGAAAATAGATGGCAAACGTGAATTCTTTACTGATAGTGGGGCGCATCCCATGAATCCCTATAAAAAGCTAAGGCCACTGAGTAAGTATATCTTAAGTAACTATATTTCTTACTATAGATATTTACTAACTTATTTAAAGTGGACAGTTTGTTTGATAGTTTTTGTTGTCCTGCTTATGGTCTGCATAATTTATCTTTTAAGGGAACAAAAGAAAAAGAGGCATTCATTAAATTAGGTTGATTTAATGAATAACCTCTAAATATATCTATTGCAGTTAATCATCTTTTTTTAGAATTTCTTCTATAATTATTTCCTGAACTCGTTTTGCTTCTTCTGTTAGCACGGAATGTCCGGCATTTTTAAATAGAAATATATTTTTTTCGGGTGCTTTTAAAATTTTAAAGTAATCCTTTGCGACGTTGAAATTTGTTTGTAAGTCTTTTTCCCCTAGAAAAAAGTATACCGGACAATTGATTTTTGGTAATTGTACAAAAAGATTTTGCCCGATTGCCTCACTCCATGTTGGCATCCATGTTTTTGACCAGTCTTCAACATATTGCTTTACAACAGTAGTGTCTTTATCTGCAAATGGATGGCCATCATAGCTAAACATCCATTTTCTTGAATAGTAGAGATGCTCATAATTATTAGAAGGAATTTTAACGGTGTTCAATTCTTTTTGAGCTATAATGTTACCTTTCTCTTTTGCATCAAGTTTTAATTTTTCCAGCAATATCTGTTCACTTTTTGTCTGGTTAATCACTGGACTGAATGCGATATAGGCATTTAAAAGTTCAGGATGTTTTTCGGCCATTTTAAATCCAAGAACGGTCCCCCAGGACTCCCCAACGAGGTATAATTTCTTATGATTGAATTTGTTCAAAAGTAGTTTTATTAATTCATAGGTGTCATTTTCCATTAATTTTAATGTAATGGGAACCGAAGACTTGTTTAGTTCAAGTGTTCTGCCTGTTTCTCTCTGATCCCATTGAACTACCAGAAATTTTTTTTGAAGAATGTCAGAGAAAATTTCTGCCTGTTTCATCCTTGAACTTCCAGGGCCACCATGCAAAAACAGTATAATTGGTAAGTCTTTATTTCCACTATAAGAGATAACCTGTTTAATATTGCCAACCATTAGGGTATCATAGCCGGGCTGAGATTGTGCAAATAAATTATTACTAAATAATAAAGTAATAAATAGGATAAGGATTCTGCTTTTCATCTTTTATTATAATATATTTTGTTGCTTTATGTATTGTGCTTAAGATTGGTTGCTGGTGATATTTAAATTCAGGTTATATTTTGTTTCTGATTAGCTAATATATGATATACTGATGTGTAATAAAAATTTACCGGATCATATTTTTAAATGGAATTGAATTTATTCTGTTGTGGAATTAGTGATGGCTTAATCCCATTTCCGTTTAGCCCTAAACTGAACGTTTCCCGGATTGATTGCAGAAAACCTGAAAATGATTTTTATTTAAACCAGATCTGATATTTTTTGTAAAATTGATTATAATATTTCATAACATTAATGAGTTGAACATTGTGAATGATGAGATATTATAATCATTACATATTATAAAAATTAATATTTACGAATTGAAAAGTCAGCAGATAGATATTATCAAGTTTCCTATATCGCCTTTGGCTAAAGCAGGTGTTCTGATCAAGAATATGGAGGATAATAGTCATGCTGCTGAGCATGATCATTCCAGGCCTCACCGTGATGATCACTATCTGCTGATGATTGCTACAAGTGGTCATTTTGTAATTAACATAGATTTTGAAAACAACATTATAACGGCACCTGCCATGGTGCTTATCTTTCCAGGCCAGATTCACCATATTGTTTCTGCCAGGGAACCATCAGGCTGGGGGATTAGCATAGATCAGGCACTTATTGATAAAGAATTTCAAATCATCATGGAAAGAGGTTTTCACCATTCATTATCATTAGACAGACAATCGGCCTTCTACAATCATACAGTGACTTTGATGGGAGAGATGGAGAAATTACAGACAACAGCAGCTAATCTATATGCTGTACGCGCCACGCATTCTATACTTGATGCCTTTCTTGGTTTACTTGCAGGTGAAATTGCAGCAGTTAATAATCATGGCAAGACAAAATCCAATCGGGGTGCAATAATTGAACAGTCTTTTATGCAATTGCTTAAAATACATTATAAAGATTGGAAGCAGCCAGCGAGGTATGCTTCTGAACTCAATATTTCCGTTGCACATTTATACGATACTATAAAAACTATAACTGGTGATTCTGTATCTGTCTATATTCAGCAATATTGCATGCTTGAAGCAAAAAGGCTGCTTTGCTTTACCAAATTTACAGTGAAGGAAATTGGTTATCAATTAGGTTATGAAGAACCTGTATATTTTGGTAAGTTGTTTAAAAAAGTTACGGGTTTAACTCCTTTGCAATTTCGCAGGCAATACCTCGATTAGGACTATCATTACAAGGTTTAGCTATATTTTCTGATACTTATATCTGCGTTCTTTGCCTTATAAAAGATATAAATATGAATAAGCAGATAAATATTCAGACTATTTTGGATACAGTGAGGCAAGCAGGAGACTTCTTTCTTGAAAATTATAAGCTTCATGCTATCCCTACCAATAAAGAACAGTTCTTTCTGGAACTTGGAGCAATTGACGAGCGCTGTATGGCGATCTTAAGGGCAGGATTAACTGATGAATTTCCAGATATTCCATGGAATACAGTTGATGAATTTGATAATGATGGGCAAAAAGAACCATTACTATTACCAGAATATTGGGTTTGTGATGCAATGGATGGTGCTATACAATATCTGCAGCATATTCCGGGATGGACGATCAATCTGGCATTGATTAGAAATGGAAATCTTCACTTTTCAGTGATTTATGATCCTTTATCAAATGAAATGTTTTGGGCCCGGGAGGGATCAGGTGCATTTATGAATGATAAACCGATTCGGCCTGTAGTTAAAACAGATACAGCTATTATGTTAGCTGTTTTTGAATATGGTCATCAGGAACCTGTTATCCCGGGGTTTAATCAAAAGCACGGTGCTGCTGTGACTGATCTGTTGAATAAATTTGGTGTAGTCCGGAATTATGGCCCGCATGGTTTGCAGCTGGCTTATGTTGGTGCTGGTAGAATCGATGTATTCCATCAATTAGGGTTAGATACCTTTAATTGGCTTGCCGGTATTTTAATTGCCAGAGAAGCCGGTGCTGATATATTGAACGCTGATGGGAATAGCTGGAAATGGGGAGATGAAAGCCTGGTTGTTTCTGCACCTGGTATTGCAGACAGTTTTAAAGGAGAAATTAACAGTTCACAATTTTAAAATTAAAACAAACATGAACATTACTATTATAGGGGCATCAGCGGGTGTAGGATTTGCTGCCGTTCAACAGGCATTGAATCAGGGACATCGGGTGACAGCTTTATCTACTCAGACAGCAAGTATACCTGATCACCCTCATTTGAACAAGGTTAATGGAAGTGCTGCGTCTGTGAGCGACCTGAAAAATGTGATGGCTGGTGCGCAGGCGTTAATCATTGCTATTGGTACTAAAAATAAAAAGCCTAACACTTTGTTCTCAGATACTGCCACTGCGTTGGTTAAAGCGGGTGAAGCATTGGATTTTAAGGCACCAATTATAGTTATTACTGGTTTTGGTGCAGGTGCCAGCAGTGGTTTTTTAAGTTTTTTTATGCGGACAGTGATCCGGATTTTCCTGAAACATCAATATAAGAATAAAACAATGATGGAAGAGATTATTGCGAAAAGTAACCTCAACTGGGAAATTGTCAGACCGGGAATGCTTACCAATGGTGCCTTAACGCAAAAGTATAAAGTGTTGCCAAATCTTTACAGAGGGATTAAAATCGGGAAAATTTCAAGAGCTGATGTGGCAGATTTTTTACTGCATGAAGCAGAAAGACCCACCATGCTTCAAAAATATCCTGCATTGACTTCCTAAAAAGAAACGGCAACGATTAATGAGCTTTGTAATTTAGACTTATGCCGGGGAAATTAAAATACAGGTTAAAGGATTATTTATTATTTTCGGAAACCTGAAAATCTAATATTATAACAAGTAATAGAAATCATTAAAAAGAAATAATATTCTTATGAGTAAAAAAATAGTCTCCGTATTTATAGCATTTGCGTGTATGTTGATCCTATGCAGTTTTGTGATATCCTATCCGTCTGATGAAAAAAAACAGGAAAATAAGATTGAAGGTAAGATTGCTTATAATAAGAAGAAACATAGCGTAACGTTATCCTGGCCAGCATTTGGCTCTTCAGGAAATTATGTAATCGTAAGAGGGGGCAGTCGTTTGGCATCAGATTTTATGTCAGTGGGCTCAACTTCCAAACTGACGTTTACAGATAATAAACCAAATGCAGATAAGTATGAAAACTATTATAAAATTACTCGTAATTCCATCACATTAATACTTTCGCTGGAGGGGCAGATTTTTGGTGACAATATGTATTTCTATGATAGGAAACATGAAAAAGCAGAAACAGCACGAAATGAAATTAATTCGCACTTTGGTGCAATTGGTTTAAGCGGATCAAATGGCGAGTGGACTACAAAACGTCAGGCATATTATTTCAAAGCAAATGTTGGTGGTCAGACTTACGATTCGGGTGGGTCGGGTTCTGCATCATCGGCAGAGGCTAACTCCATAGAATTAGGGTTCTATTCTCATATTGGAGGTTTGGGCAGAGTGCCTGCAGATGTTAAATTGGGTTCTGTATTTACCAGACCTCATCTTTCGGGTGGAGCAAATGCTACCTGTACATTTTGGCGTTCTATGGAAAACGTGTCAGTAATGCGGGATTTTGCCTGGACGGTTTCTCAATCAACCAGTGCAAGAAGAATGCTGATTGAAAGTACTTCGAAATATATTTCGGATGTTGGAGATACCAACTTCTGGGGGAGCGGTGGTTTTATTGCCGATACGCATTATACATCATCCAGACCAAACTGGGGTGGACAGCAGCAATGGTACACCAGAAATGCTATTTTCCCTTCAGGTTCGGGAGCTATGGGTGGATCGTATAATATGGTTTGGCAGGGTTGCGTTAATCCTCCACAAGCGGATAATGCCAATACTCCAATTCCTGCTACGCCTGTTATCAGAGAAAAACCTTTTCTTTTTATAGATAAAGATGGCGAATACAAAGTATTTGTTCCGGCATGGCAAAAGGATAGAACTGGGATTTCCTGGTCATCAGCAGCTATGGGGGAAGGCAAAATTCAGGATTTACTTACCGACTGGTATATTGCCAAAGAAGGTGATACTGATGCAGAAATCAATACTGCGCTAAAAGCAGGTAAAAATATATTTTTCGCACCAGGGCATTACTCCTTAAATGCCCCTATTCAGGTAAATAGAAAAGATGCAATACTTTTAGGTGCTGGTATAGCTTCGGTAACGCTTGAGCCTACGGAGAAAAACACCTGGGGATGTATTTATGCTGACGACAAAGATGGAATTATCATTGCCGGACTTTTGATGGATTCATTTAATAGTACGACTTATCAGGTTAGAATTGGTGAGGAAGGGGCAAAGGCAGACCATGCTGCAAATCCTATCTTACTCACAGACATCACCTGTAGAGTAGGTGGGGTTCAATCAAAAAATATTCAGATACATACCTCTATGCAGATAAACAGTAACAATGTGGTAGGTGACCACTTCTGGCTGTGGCGTGCCGACCATGGTTCGCAACGTGGCGGAGATTTGCGTTGGTTAAGGGATAGATGTAAAAATGGGCTTATCGTTACTGGCAATGATGTTACACTTTATGGCCTGTTTGCCGAGCATTATCAGGAATATGAAGTGTTATGGCTGGGAGAACGTGGCAGAACTTATTTTTTCCAGAACGAACCACCATACGATGCCCCAAATCAAGCAGGCTGGACCAGTCAGGGAGGCAGAGTTGATGGTTATGCAGCATTCAAGGTCGCTAATACTGTAAAAGCACATCATAGTATAGGAATGGGTTCTTATGCAGTTATCACAGGAACTGATGGTCATGTGAATAAGAAAAATGGTTTTGAAATACCTAATACCCCGAATGTGAAACTCGAAAAAATGTGTACCACCCGTTTTGCTGGTCCTGGTAATATCCAGAATGTTATCAATGGTATTGGCGGTAGCACGGCAACTGGTGTAAAACGTGTGGCATTATATAACAATGGTACAGGTGTACAACCTTATGACGAAGAATTTGATTTGCCCGGTCGTGAATCATATCCTGCGTATATTGGCATGGATAAGTAAATAGCAAGAGAGGATTTTACACCTATTTCTATGATAACACCTTTTTCAGTTAATGTCCCGCAACAAGTTTTGGATGATCTAAAATTAAGGTTAGAGCTAACCCGCTGGCCAGATGAGATAACGGGATCGGTTTGGAATTATGGCGCTGATCTTTCTTACATGAAAGAATTGATAAAGTACTGGCAGAATACGTTTGATTGGCGAAAAGTAGAAACTGAAATCAATTCTTATCCCAATTTTATGGCTGATATTGATGGGCACCAGATTCACTTTATGCATATCAAAGGTAAAGGTAAGCGGTCAGTGCCATTGATACTTACCCATGGATGGCCAGGTTCATTTTTGGAAATGATGAAGGTTATACCCTTACTGACTGAGGATCCGGATTTTTCTTTTGACCTGGTTATTCCGTCTGTTCCGGGATTTGGCTTCTCTGGTAAAATAACGCATCCTGGTTGTAATGGTGAATTTGTTGCAGATATCTGGCATCAGTTAATGATGGAACTTGGTTATCAGCGTTATGGTGCGCAGGGTGGTGATATAGGTTCAGGAATCAGCACATGGTTATCTTTAAAATATCCATCCAGTATTATTGGTTTGCATATCAATTATATCTCTGGTTCTTATAAGCCTTATATAGCAGATGGCGAACAGTTTTCTGATGAGGTGCTGGCTTTTCAGAAATCCATAGCGGAGTGGTCTGGCAGGGAAGGTGCATATTCTTATATACATGCTACGAAACCTTTGACAGTAGCATACGGTCTAAATGATTCTCCTGCCGGATTATGTGCATGGATCGTGGAAAAATTCAATGGTTGGAGTGATAATAACGGAAATATTGAAAATAGTTTTACCAAAGATGAATTGCTTGCCAATATCACCTTGTACTGGATCACACAAACTATACATTCCTCTATAAGGATTTATAATGAAAACAGTAAAAAACCATTGGTGTTTAAAAAGGATGAGTATATAGCAGTACCAGTTGGCTTTGCTAAATTTCCAAAGGAATTGCCTACTCCACCGCGTTCATATATTGAAAAAGGTTTTAATATTCGTCATTGGACAACGATGCCTGTTGGTGGTCACTTTGCTGCAGTGGAACAGCCTGAATTACTTTCAAAAGATATTATAAATTTCTTTTCAAAATTGGTTGGTTCTTAATCAAAGAATTGCGGTCAGCATTATTCATTTTATAAGAATTACCGCACCGTTTACCAGAAATAATTAACTATGCTGTCAGGAAAGAGTGTTATAATCAAGGGAATTTTAAGCTACTTTTTGGCTACATATTAACGGAATCAGGCTACTTTCCTTTCATGAAGATCGTAGAAATTTGTTTTATAAATAAAATAGAAACAAATGGAAGATCAAAAAGTATGGTACATAACCGGTGCCTCAAAGGGCTTAGGGCTGGCACTTGTTAAATTACTCCTCTCTAAGGGAAATAAGGTTGTTGCAACCACCAGGAATTTGAGTGTGTTTGATGAACTGTTGTTAGCATATCCTAATCATTTATTGCCTTTAGCGGTTGATATCACTTCGGATGAAAATGTTAAAGAAAGTATTCAGCAAACAATAACTCACTTTGGCGGGCTGGATGTAGTAGTGAATAATGCTGGTTATTCTATAGTAGGAAGCATGGAAGAGTTAACAGATCAGGAGTTTCGGGAAACAATAGATGTTAACCTGTTCGGCACTGTAAACGTGATCAGGGCTACTGTGCCATATTTCAGAAATCAGGGTTCTGGACATATAATAAATATTTCTTCTAATGCCGGTTATATAGGTTTTGCTAATGCTTCGAGCTACAACGCCGCCAAATTTGCTGTGATAGGTATTTCTGAAGCGCTGGCTGAGGAAACAAAGCAGTTTGGTATTAAGGTGACAGTAATCGCGCCAGGGCAATTCAGAACCAGCTTTATGGATTCACTGGTTTTTGCTGAAAATAAACTTCCGGTTTACAAGTTGGCGGAGGCAGAGAAAATGTGGCGTGAGTGCAGTGGAATGCAAAGGGGAGATCCCGCAAAGCTGGTGCAGATCATAGTTGACCTGGTAAATCTTCCTGAACCACCGCTGCATCTTTTATTGGGCCCGGATACTTATCAACTGGTTACTGAACATCGTGAAAAGGAAAAGCTGGAAATAGCTGTATGGAAAAATGTTACCTTGTCAACTGATTTTGATTAAACCACCTTATTGGAAAAGTCCTTTTTAGCTAAAGGCTTTCCTTTATTATTTTGTATTATGAGCAAACAGGCTTTTACTCCATATCAGATTCAATCGATCTCGGAACTACATCGTATACTGGAACTGCCAAAACCGAAGCATCCGCTGGTAAGTGTGATCGATTTTGAAAGGATTAAGTGTTACTCTGAGGAAAAATTGAGAAGCGTGTCCTATAATTTTTATTGCATTGCCGTTAAGAAGAATTTTGAAGGCAAAATGAAATACGGGCAGAATTATTATGATTTTGATGAAGGGCTGATGACTTTTTTTTCCCCTGGCCAGGTGGTGACCACAGAAATCAACTATGACAAAAAGCTATCTGGCTGGTGGCTGGTTGTTCATCCTGATTTTATTCAGCATACCTCTCTGGCAAAGAAGATAGCCGGTTACGGTTTTTTCTCCTATGCAGTGCATGAGGCTTTGCATTTGTCGGAAGATGAAGAGTCTATGCTGGAAGATATTATTAATAAGGTTGCGCTGGAATCCGTTTCCGCTACCGATCAATTTAGCCAGGATGTAATCATTTCTTATCTGGAACTTTTTTTAAATTACTGCAACCGTTTTTACAACCGGCAGTTCATTACCCGCAAACAGGCCAGTAATGATATGCTGAGCAAGCTGGAAGAATTGCTGGCTGCCTATTTCTCAAGTATGGAAACTACGCAAAATGGATTACCTACAGTACAATATCTGGCTGACCAGCTGAATGTGTCACCCAAATATTTAAGCGATATGTTAAAAGCGGTTACGGGGCAAAGCACACAGCAACATATCCATGATAAACTCATTGAAAAGGCCAAAGAGATTCTAAGCACCACATCGCAATCTGTAAGCGAGATTGCATACCAGTTAGGATTTGAACATCCGCAATCATTCAACAAGCTTTTTAAAAGTAAGACTAATACTTCTCCGCTTGAATTTCGGCATTCCTTTAATTAAGATGTCCCAATTGTCTGGATGGGTTAGGAAATGACCCTTTTTACCAGCTGATATGATTAAGGATTGTTAGCTTTGTTGTGAAATGATTTTATATTGCTACTATGATAGATTTATCTTACGCTGAACATCAAATTCATTGTGTCCCGAATTTTCAGGATCTTGTTTCTACGCCATTTAATGGAGAAATGAATGCGATTTGCTGGACTCGTAAGCTAATAGGTGATTTTTCTGAAATCGTTAAAAAGGTAGCGCTAAATGGAAATATAACTGAAGTTGAACAAGAAGAACTTCGTGAACTTCAGTTAAGCGAACAAGGACAATTTGCCCGTGAAATTCTCTTAAATGACTTGAAGGTATTGAAAGCTCATGGCGCATCACCAGTTCTTAATGTGATCAGTTACTATGACCGGGATGATAGCTATCCGCTTTTTCCAACTGATGTTTATTCTTTTCATGTAGATCGCTCTCCTATACCAACCGATACCTTTTTATGTACTTACTATGGTGATTCAAGTGAAATATTGCCAAATTCACAAGGCACACAGAAAATACTTATTCCAGAAATACGCGTTGAACTCGAAAAACTATATGATGGAGCAGATGAAGATTTCGAGTCCTTCTTAAGTGAAAATTTCTTTGATCTTCACTATCAGGCTAAACCTGATGCACGTCCAATAAGCTTAGGCCTTGGTCACCTTTGGAGATTGGCAGTTGATCATCCTGGAAGTCAGGTTCCCCCTTGTCTTCACCGTGCACCAAAGGAAGAATCCGGACAGAATAGGCTGTTGCTGATCTGTTAATCACTGCCTTTTAAAAATCGCAGCCACTTTACACGCATACTTGACATATAGCCATGGAACCGAAGGTCTATAGCAGGACAAAATAATTTACGTATTAAATATACAGACTTGTATATTTAATAGGTTATTTTACTATATGATCAGGAAAAGAGGACAAGTAGTAGCTGATAAAATTCTGGATACAGCAGAAAGACTGTTTTTTAAACAGGGTTATAATGTGACAGGAATTAACCAGGTGGTAGAAGAAGCTGACATTGCCAAAGCATCGTTATATAAACATTTCGAATCAAAAACTGACTTGTTACTAGCTTACCTGCAGCGTACACATGAACGCTGGTTTGATAGACTTGGAGACGATGTCAATAAAATAGCCGACCCCAAAGAAAAATTATTAACGCTATTTGACTATCACCGTGAACGTCAGCTAAAGAATGGATACAACGGCTGTCGCTTTATAAAAGCAAATGACGAAGCCGGGATGAGTGATGAACGGGTATTAGCGGAGATCCAGAAGGCAAAGCAGCACCTTAAGGATTTTATAGCTGAGTTGGTGGTTAATTCAGGACATCAAAAGCTTTTAACGGATAAAGAATTGACCGGTCTGATATTCATGATGCTGGAAGGAGGCATTGTCGCAGCCTCTATATTTAAACAGGCAGATGATTTGCAGTCGGCCAGGGCAATAATTCAAAAACTACTTTAAATGAAAAGAAATTAAAAATTAAATAGCCAGATAAAAAACAATTAAACCACATAATCATGAGTTTACGAAGGGATTTTATTAAAGCAGGGGCTGCCTTTGCGGCGGGCATTTTCATAAGTATCTTAAGTCTTCGGGCAGACGCTGTTCCCAGCAAAGATCAAAGGCTAAGTTTAAAGCAAAAAGAGCCAGTATTAACTTCGCATACATTTACCTCAAAGCGCACTACGACGCATTATTGGGAAGCCGGGCCAGCTAATGGTCCATTGATGATCTTTGTTCACGGGTGGCCGGAGATTGGATTAGTGTGGCGTGCACAAATGGAAGCCTTTGCCGCCGAAGGATGGCGATGTATTGCACCTGACCTGCGCGGTTTCGGTGATTCATCGGTACCCAGGGTAAAAGGAGCTTATGCTATTAAGGAAATCGTTAATGACATGGTAGAACTTAATGCCCACCTGGGTGGTAAAGCAGCAATTTGGGTCGGACACGATTGGGGAAGTGTGGTAGCCGGATCTCTTGCTGCACATTACCCTAAGATCAGCCGGGGGATAGTACTGTTGTCTGTACCTTATTTGCCGGATGGCTGGGCATTGCCAAATTTGATACCGCTGGTTGACCGAACCCTTTACCCCGCCAATAAATATCCGGACGGACAATGGGACTACTGGCGTTTCTACCTGACCCATTTTGACCAGGCAGTGAGCGACATGGATGCTGATGTGCCGGCAACACTTGCATCTATCTTTACGAAGGGCGTTGCTGCCTCAGCCGGAAAATTGTCTCCTTCAGCGTTAGTGACTGCCCATGGCGGACGTTATGGTACTGCGCACCGGGCACCCGCAACGAAGCCAGACTATACTTTATGGCCTAAACCTGATTTCGATGCCCTGGTTGCTGCATTCAAAAAAACAGGTTTCCGTCCATGTAATTCCTATTATCTGAATGATGATGCCAACATTGCTTACGCTAAAACTGCGCTAAACAAGGGTAAGCTGAGCCTGCCTGTTCTATTTGTCAATGATGAATATGAACCGTTTTCGAATATTAATCTCAGTAAAATAGGAAATCCTATGCGGGCAGCCTGTTCAAATCTTACCGTGATCGATCAGCCTTCGGGACATTGGGTAGCTTTGGAGCGTAAACACGAAATTATAGAGACTATACGCTCATGGGTTAAATTGAATGAGCTGAAGTAACAATTAAAAATGGAACATTAAATAGGGCACGTTTTCCTTGATTTTAATATCAGGTAATAAAAAAAATAATCTTCAGAATGATAAATTCAATTTATTGTATCTTTCTGAAAAAAATATATGAAGAAAATCAAACTACTAATTCTAACCCTTTTTATTGCCAATTTCAGTTACGCACAAACCACATTAATGGATAGTTTAATTCAAAAAAACTACTCCACCTTTAAAAAAAACAATAACAACGCTTTCGAAGGCAAAGGATGGATTACCCTACTGGATGAAATCAGCAAAAACAATTCTGTGTTATTGGGTGAGTCACATTTCAGCAATGAAGTACCTTACTTCACAAATGCGATTATCAATAATATTAAGTTCGACAACTATATTCTGGAAATTGATCCATATACAATCAATACAATATCAGCAAAAATTAAATCCTTATCTCCTGCTGAACTGGACAAATTCCGTAATGAATCAGGTTCAGCTTTATCTTTTTTACAAGGTGAAGCTGAGTTTGATTTATTCAAAAACATAGTTCAGCAGAATATCAAACCATATGGAACTGAGCAAATTAGTTTATTTTCAGACCGGTTACTGCTTTCTGAATTAAGTAACCAATCCAAAAATGCTAAAGCAAAAGAAATTTATAAGCAGATGATTGCTAATTCCGCTGCTTATGACACAAAAAATAATACCACATTCTATTTGTTCTCTGACGATTGTCTGGCAAAAATGAACGCATTGAGTGCGCTGAATTTATCAGCCAACGAAAAAGAGCAGCTTGAAGCGCTAAAATTAAGCAGGGAACTATATTTAAATCGAATTCATCGTTTAAGAGTTCAATACATAAAACATCTTGTTTTTGAAAAATTCCCCGAATGGAAAGACAAAAAGAATCTTTTCAAATTTGGTGCTAATCACATGCCTAAAGGAGAGAGTCTAATGGAAGTATTCGATATTGGCAACCTGGTTTCCAATATTGAAGAGGCAAATTACCGGAAGTCATTACACATTATGGTCTTTGGAAAGGAAGAAGGTGAAACACTGGCTGATTTAGATGAATATAAATCTTTCTTAACCGTGGTAAAAGATGACAATTGGTATGCCTATGACTTAAGACCCCTTAAACAGGCAATCTCTAAAAAGAAGCTTAAAGTAGAGAATTTGGAGATGGAAAGAATTATAAAAGGTTACGACTATTTAGTTTTCATTCCAAAGATTACTAAAACTTCAAAAAGAGGCAAAATAGACCATTAAATTTTTATCTGTTCATAAATTACAAAAGGAATGTTTGAGGGTTTGAATAAAAAATTTTTGTAGCTAATTGTTTTTATTCTCTGCGTCTTTATTATATTTCCTTATTGCACTATAAAAACGGTTTTTTTTAACAATCTCCAAAGCATCTTTGTCCCGTCCAACTATAGCTTCGAGATTTTCTTCGTTTAACTTTACGATAGGGCCATCATTTAATTGTATGGCTACAATTGTTGCCGGGTTGAAATTAGGTTCTGAATCGCTCAGGAAGGAATAGGCACTTATTGGCCCTGTTATCATTTTAAACATCCAGCAACTATCTGTTGGTACGCCATTAATGTGCACCGCCCGTGTAAAAGCTTTTCTTATTTCAGGACGGGAAATACTAATGGTTTGGTCGGGATAAATTTTTTGTTGACGACGGCTATCTGATTTTGGAAATTTTTTATCAATTGCCAACAAGTAAGTTTTATGTAAAACAGTATCGTTATAAATTTTTGAATGAACCGTTATTTTTGAACTGTCTTTCTTTAAAGTAACTTCAAACGGATATTGACCATTATAAACAGGAATACCATTGTTCATGCCTGTCAATGACATAGTTGTGAGTTGCTGGTTAATGGTGTTTTGCGTGTTGAACTGCTGAAAATTAATCTGTTGCTGGATGGCTACCTGCTGATTAAACATATCGGCTGCTTCAATGGATTGAGCAGATGAAGTGTTCCTGGCAGCAAGAAGAAATAATGCCAAAAACAAAAAACGAGTATTTTTTAAATGACATAACATGGTGATGATATTAATTATCATAAAGTTAGAGAAAACTAATCCTTTTTAGCAAATGTAATTAGCTACCTATCAGATTGTAGTGCTTTTTTTACAATATCATTGTGCTGGATGCCATAGTGGCTACTGAGGAATACTCACAAATAAAATGGGGCACCGAATAGGGCACGTTTTTCTTGATTTCGATTGAGATAGATAGGGTTGAAATAAAACAAAAAAACCTTAAATCATATGATTTAAGGTTTTTTGACTCGATTAGTATCGATTTTGTCGGGGTGGCAGGATTCGAACCTACGACCTCCTGCTCCCAAAGCAGGCGCGATACCGGGCTACGCTACACCCCGAAAAAATGGTATCACCTTTATTATTCCTCTTGCGAAGGATCTGCTGATAATTACTTATTTGCAGAAACCAATTTCGATTAATCATAAATGATTTTTCTGATTTGGTGTGCAACAAAGGTAAGTAAAGAATTGACATTTTTACTGCTCACAACTATTTAAAACGTAAAAAACTCTTAATGTGTTGCTTTTCAAGGAGAAAAAATTTCAAGTAAGATGCCGTTATAGCCTAAACCAGGCTATGCCATCAGTTTTTTTCTCCGATAATGTCTGAAAATAAAATATCCGGCAGCTATAACCAATAATATGGCCCATAAATTAGCCAGTATCAGAATGAATTCTTTGAATAAACTCCAGCCATTTTCAAAACTCAGCCAGAAACGTTTGAAAAAGTCGGGGCGATAATCGGCTAATTCATCATTGACCACGATCATTTTTTTTACGGTATTATCCTGATAGAAATTTAAAGTAATCGTACTGTACCGCACATTCCTGTCGGTAAGCAGATTATTGGCCTTATTATCTACATATTCATCTTTTAGTGCTAAAGATCTTTCAGCGACACCAGTCTTTTTCCCTGAAACAGAATTGTTCAATTGAGTTACGGCTTCCAGTTTATTTCTGTTTTTCAATTGATTACTCAGGTAATTGATGCTCTGATCATCTTGTTTTAAAGACTGATCATCAATAAACACCGCCATTTTAGCTATCTGATTTGTAAAATCATCCAGTTTCTCTGCGGGGATTTTAGCTACAACCAAACCTTCTACGCGGTAAGAAATCAGTTCCAGTAAAGAATCAGCAGAGTATTTTACTTTTTCATTTTGTCTGATCTGGCTATGCGTATTAAATTCAGCAATTGTCCCGCCTTCAGCCCTCAGTATACTTCCTAATTTTTCTTTAGTAGACTGCACATCCTTTACCCTGAATCTCATATCCGCCGTTTTAACAATCTTTTCGGCCATCGGGGTATCTGATGACGAGGTAGAACTCTGTTTTTGACTATCAGCAGTTTCATAAGCACCTGATTTTTTTTCACTGTTGCAACTCAGCACAGTTAAACTTAGTATTCCATAAATCAAATATTTCTTCATCATATTAAGAATTAGAGGTTTCCCTTAATACAGTTATAGCCTGTTAAGTAACCCTATTGTCACGAACATAATATCAGAACCCTCTGCAGATAATTTAAACAGTCTTTGCCCCGAACTAATCTTCCATATTGGGAATAAACCCTTCCATTATGGAAGGGTTTTCTGATACCTCATTTTCATGAAAAACCCAATTAATAGCTTAAAATGTTGAAAAATAGCTATTTACAGCTGTGTGTTTTTCTTTGGTATACCTATTGGATAAGGCCATGAAAAATAAAGACAATGATGACTGTACTACTTTTAATCGCCCTCCTGGTCCTGACATGGATCTGCTACAAATCAATCGACTGGTTCGAAAAAATCTAACATTATGATCGCACTATTTATTATCGCAATCGCAGTATTTATCTATATGATTTACGTGCTGATTAAACCCGAAAAATTTTAATTGAACGCTATGAACACTGAATTATTTGGAATCTTCGCTACCTACCTGCTTACCCTGGTTATAGCTATTCCTTTAGGTAAATACCTTGCAAAGGTATTCGCTGGTGAAAAAGTCTGGACAGACTTTCTAAAACCTATTGAATCCGGTATCTACAAACTTTCCGGGATTAACCCAAACGAGCAGATGAATTGGAAACAGCACATGAAAGCGCTGATGACCATCAACCTGGTTTGGTTAGTTTACGGATTTTTTGTTTTAATGTATCAGGACAAGCTGCCACTTAATCCTGACGGCAATCCGGGCATGAGCCCTGATCTGGCCTTTAACTCTATTATTAGTTTCGTTGTTAACTGTAACCTGCAGCATTATTCTGGAGAAAGTGGTGTGACTTATCTTACACAGCACTTTATCATGATGTTTTTGCAGTTTGTAAGTGCCGCAACTGGTATTGCAGCTGCTGTAGTCTTTTTTAAAGCCTTCAGAGATAAAACATCTACTAACCTGGGGAACTTCTGGGAATTCTTTGTTAAATCAATTACCAGGTTATTATTGCCACTTTCATTAGTAATGGCAATCATACTTGCTTTCTCAGGTACACCGACCAGTTATGAAGGGAAAGACAAATTTATATCACTTCAGGGCGATACCGTAAACGTATCAAGAGGTCCTGCAGCTGCATTTGTAGCTATTAAACACTTAGGCACAAACGGTGGTGGCTGGTTTGGTACAAACTCTGCACACCCTTTAGAAAATCCATCCTATTTTACTAACTCGGTAGAGCTGATTGCACAGGTAATTATTCCTATAGCAATGGTTATTGCCTTTGGTATTTTTATCAGACGCAGAAAATTATCATGGATGATATTCGGTGTAATGACTATTGGTATGTTATTACTGCTTATTCCAACAGTAAGCAGTGAGCTGGGCGGTAATCCTGCAATCGCGAAAATGGGCGTATCGCAGTTATCCGGTGCTATGGAAGGTAAAGAAGTACGGTTCGGACCAGCAATCAGTGGTTACTGGAGTACAGTTACTACCATTATCTCTACAGGATCTGTAAACAGTATGCATGACAGTACAATGCCACTGACAGGTTTCTGGCAACTGCTTGGGATGATGATCAACTCATTTTACGGAGGTTGTGGGGTAGGGGTACTCAATTATTTCATCTATCTGATCATTGCCGTATTTATATCTGGTTTAATGGTAGGGCGTACACCAGAATTCCTGGGACATAAAGTAGAAGCAAGAGAGATAAAAATTGCCGCACTGATTACCTTATTGAGTCCTTTTCTGATTCTGGCAGGTACAGCATTATCAAGTTTTATTGTCGTTAATCATGCCGATGCAGCATGGGCAGTGCAACCAAAATCATGGTTAAATAACCCAGGCTTCCATGGTTTCTCAGAAATGTTATACGAAATGACTTCTTCTAATGCAAACAACGGTTCTGGTTTTGAAGGTCTGGGTGATAACAATGTGTTCTGGAATGTATCTACAGGATTTGTATTGTTCCTGGGCAGGTTCTTACCAATTATCGGTCCTATAGCTATCGCTGGATTACTGGGTGCTAAAAAATATATCCCTGAATCGGCTGGTACTTTAAAAGCAGACACGCTGACTTTCAGTCTGATGACTTTTGCGGTGATCATTGTGTTGAATGCCCTTTCTTATTTCCCTGCCCTGACTTTAGGTCCGCTGGCAGAATATTTTACCCTGATTAAATAGAATATCATGAAGTCTTCTAATAAATTATTTGAACCTGCACTGGTTCAAAGCGCATTAAAACAATCCTTTATAAAACTTGATCCAAGGGTAATGGTGCGCAATCCGGTTATGTTTACCGTTGAGGTAGGCACAATTGTGATGGCCTATGTTACGGTTTATTCTATCAGCCATGCCGGACAAGGATCACCACTATATAACTTTTTCATTTTCTTAATCCTGTTCTTAACTGTGCTATTTGCCAATTTCGCAGAAGCTATTGCAGAAGCCAGAGGTAAAGCACAGGCAGACAGCTTAAGGAAAACAAGAGAAGAAACCCCTGCTAAAGTTGTGCTGGCTAATGGAAGCATTGAGATGCGTTCTTCAAGTCAGTTGAAAAAAGGCGACGTTTTCTTTTGTGAAACCGGCGATACTATTCCAACAGACGGAGAAATCATTCAGGGTATAGCTACCATAGATGAATCGGCTATCACCGGAGAATCGGCACCAGTAATCAGAGAATCGGGTGGTGATAAATCATCTGTGACAGGTGGTACAAAAGTACTTTCGGACGAAATCAAAGTCATGGTAAGTACTGAGCCGGGAGAAAGCTTTCTGGATAAAATGATTGCCTTGGTAGAAGGAGCTTCGCGTCAGAAAACACCAAATGAGATTGCTTTAACAATCCTTTTAGCAAGTTTCACCTTAGTATTCGTGATTGTCTGTGTGACTTTAAAACCTTTTGCAGATTACGCAAATACGCCAATCACTATTGCGGCCTTAATCTCCCTGTTTGTCTGTCTGATCCCTACCACAATCGGTGGGTTGTTATCAGCAATCGGGATTGCCGGAATGGACCGTGCCTTACGTGCAAACGTAATCACCAAATCTGGTAAAGCGGTAGAAACCGCTGGTGATATTGACGTATTGTTATTAGATAAAACCGGAACAATCACTATCGGTAACCGTAAGGCTACTAATTTCTATCCAACGGCAGCTGTAGACGCTAAACTATTTACCAATGCCTGCGTACTGAGTTCGCTGGCTGATGAAACCCCAGAAGGTAAGTCGATTATTGAGCTGGCCAATGCACAGCATAATTTTGCTTTGCCAGCTACCCCAGAGGGGGCAGTATTTATCAAATTCACTGCCGAAACCAGATCTAGCGGTATTGACACACCTGATGGAAGACGTATCCGTAAAGGAGCGTTTGATTCTATCCGTAATATCGTTCAGAAAGCAGGAAATATCTTCCCTAAAGATATCGAAGACGAAGTTAAAAAGATTGCTTCTAACGGAGGAACACCGCTGGTTGTTTCAGAAAATGAAAAAGCCCTGGGTGTAATTGAATTACAGGATATTATCAAACCAGGTATCAGCGAACGTTTTGACCGTCTGCGTAAAATGGGCGTAAAAACGGTGATGGTGACAGGTGATAACCCGTTGACTGCTAAATTTATCGCTGAAAAAGCAGGTGTCGATGATTTTATTGCTGAGGCAAAACCTGAGGATAAAATGAACTATATCAAAGACGAGCAGGCTTTAGGTAAGCTGGTTGCGATGATGGGCGACGGTACAAACGATGCTCCGGCCTTAGCACAGGCAGATGTTGGTGTAGCGATGAACAGTGGAACGCAAGCTGCAAAAGAAGCTGGAAACATGGTCGATTTAGACAACGATCCAACCAAGCTAATTGAGATTGTAGAGATCGGTAAACAGTTATTAATTACCCGTGGTACATTAACCACCTTCTCTATTGCCAATGACGTAGCTAAATATTTCGCTATTGTTCCAGCCTTGTTTATTGGTTCGATACCAGCTTTACAAGCCTTGAATATCATGGGTTTACATTCCCCTGAGAGTGCGATTATGTCTGCAGTGATTTTCAATGCGATTATCATTCCGATCCTGATCCCTCTTGCCTTAAGAGGTGTGGCTTATAAACCAATCGGGGCTAGTGCATTGTTGCGTAGAAACCTGCTTATTTATGGCCTTGGTGGTGTAATAGCGCCATTTATAGGGATCAAGCTGATTGATATACTAGTTGGGTTATTCGTTTAAAATATTAACAATAAGAAATCATGAAAAAGTACATTTTACAGTCTATACGTCTTACTGCAGTTTTATTAGTTCTGCTATGCGTAATCTATCCTTTAGTGGTTGCCTTTGCCGGCGGTTTTGCTAAAGGTAACGGGGGAGGTGAAAAGATCACTAAAAATGGTAAAGTAGTCGGTTATGCCTTAATCGGTCAATCCTTCACCAAGCCTCAATATTTCTGGGGCAGGCCATCAGCAGTTGGTTATAAAGCAGATGGATCTGGTGGCTCAAACAAAGGCCCTTCAAACCCTGATTATCTGAAAGAAGTAAACGGTCGTATAGACTCTCTGCTTAAATATCATCCTTACCTGAAACGCAGCGATATTCCTGCCGATATGGTTACTGCTTCAGGTAGCGGGCTCGATCCTGATATCTCTGTAGAAGGAGCAGCTATTCAGGTTAAAAGAGTTGCGATGAATAGAAAACTAAATGAACAAGAAGTTGCTGATCTGGTTAAAAAAACAGCCCATGGACCATTTTTGGGTCTTTTTGGCCCAGGTACAGTAAACGTATTAGAGCTGAACGTTGCGTTAGACAACCTGAAAAAATAATTTGAAGCCTGTTTAGAATTCAGAAACCCAGACCAAAGGCAGATGAATTTTAAACAGGCTTTGATAAGCCCTTACCAAATTATAAAACACCTTACCAATAATAAGAGAAAAACAATGAACAAATTTTTGATGACAGCTGCCACTGTTTGTATAGGTTTAGGTGCAAGTGCACAGGAAGATCCGAAGATTAAAATTTCCGGATATGCAGAAGTATATTACGGACATGATTTTAATAAACCAGAGAATAACAACAGGCCCGGCTTTATTTATTCACACAATAGAAGTAATGAAGTAAACCTGAACCTGGGCTATATTAAGGCTGCCTATGACTCCGGGAAAATCAGGGCTAATTTGGCATTAATGGCTGGAACCTATGCCAATGCAAATTTGGCGGCAGAGTCTGGTGTATCCAAAAACATACTGGAGGCAAACGTTGGTTTTAAAATATCCAACAAAGCAAATCTATGGGTAGATGCAGGAGTATTTTCTTCGCATATAGGTTTTGAAAGTGCGATATCAAAAGACTGCTGGGTATTGACAAGAAACATTTCTTCAGAGAATACGCCTTATTTCGAGTCGGGGGCTAAAGTTACCTACAGCACAGATGACAATAAATTCACAGCTTCGGCCTTATATTTAAATGGCTGGCAGCGGATTGCCCGTCAGGATGGAAACAGACAGCCTGCGGGTGGGGTACAATTGACCTGGAAACCTTCAGACAAAATTACCGTGAACTACAGTAATTACCTTGGGACCGAAGGTGTAGACTCTGTACGTGTAACCCGTTTTTACCATAATGTATACGGGGTTTTCCAGTTGGCTGATGCTTTTGGTATAACTGTAGGCTTTGATTATGCTACACAGCAGAAATCCAAAACAGATCATAGAAAAAACGAAGTATTATCTCCAGTAGTTATTGCCCGTTATACGATCAACCCTCAATGGGCTATGGCAGGCAGATTTGAATACTACCAGGATAAAAATGGAGTGCTGATTGTTACAGATACCCCTAATGGTTTCAAAACCAGGGGATATTCTTTAAATATTGATTACTCACCAGTACCCAATGCTGTTGTCAGACTGGAGGGGAAAGTTTATGATAGCAAAGACAAAATTTTTAAAAGAGATATGAATGCCGTGAATTGCAATGCTGCTGTAACTGCGAGCGTAGCGGTTTCATTTTAAATAAATTGATTTGCCGGGGAGTGTATCCCCGGTTTTAAAAGCTATAAACATGGAAACATTTTTAGAATTTTTATTGACTGCATCACTCACTGTATTTGCAGGGTTTTTATGTCTTAAACATGGCCCTAAAACAAAGAAAAGAGCTAGAATTGACAGGTTGAAATTAGCCAGAGCAGGTGGGTTTAATCAGCCTCAAAAGGCAATTATTTTAAAAGAAAATTACTGGAATTATTCAGCTAAATTTATACTGATATTGATAGGGGCGAGCCTGTTTACAGGCGTATTTTACCTCGTAGATATTGGTTATGTAATCATTAAATGGTAAACGGGTCACATTGTGGAAGATAATAGTAAAGAACAATCTGTACGTCAGTTCCTTGATCTGGTGAAGAAATCGCGTCGGGGAAAGTTCAAGGTATATATCGGAATGAGCGCAGGTGTGGGTAAGACCTACAGAATGCTGCAGGAGGCGCATGCCCTGCTCAAAAATGGAATAGATATACAGATTGGCTATATTGAAACGCATAACCGTGAAGAAACCCATGCATTATTGGCGGGTATCCCTTTGATCCCAAGGCGTAAGCTTTTTTACAAGGGGAAAGAAATGGAGGAGATGGATGTACAGGCGATTGTAAGCCGGAACCCTGAAGTTGTTATTGTGGATGAGCTTGCACATTCCAACATAGAAGGGAGTAAAAATACAAAACGCTGGCAGGACGTCATGGACATACTGGAGGCTGGCATCAGTGTTATCTCTGCGGTGAATATCCAGCATCTGGAGAGCATGAATGAAGAAATTGAAAAAATTACGGGTATCCCGATTACCGAGCGTATCCCAGACAGGGTATTGGATATTGCAGATGAGATTGTAAACATTGACCTGACGGCAGATGAGTTAATCGACCGCCTGAAATCGGGTAAAATATATGATAAAACAAAAATAGAAAGGGCTTTAGGAAACTTCTTCCAGTCTGAGCGGATTCTGCAATTAAGGGAGTTGGCTTTAAGAGAAGTTGCCCATCACGTAGAGCGGAAAATCAGTGTGGAAATCCCTAAGCAAATTAAACTCAGACCGGAGCGTTTTATGGCCTGTATCTCTACCAATAACGTCACAGCGAAGATCGTAATCAGAAAAACCGCGAGGCTGGCTTCCTACTACAGATCCCCCTGGGTAGTACTTTATGTGCAGAATAATAACGAAAGTAGTGATAGGATTAAGCTAGATTTACAGCGGCATCTCATCAATAACTTTAAGCTGGCCACAGAACTCGGGGCTGAGGTTATCAAAGTAAAAAGCGATGAGGTCACAAAGACTATTATGAAGGTTGCGCACGAAAAAGAAATTACAACCATATGCATCGGCAAACCTCATTTAAACCTCTTTCAGGTGATCATGAGAACTGCTATTTTTAATGAGCTTCTGCGAAACATTTCCTCGACCGAAACAGATCTTGTGATCTTGTCCTGAGAGAAAAAAGTAATGGCCAATGGAAAGGTAAACGCAAAGGAATAATCTAACAATAAACCATCTAACAAAATAAGCATCTAAGGAAAGTGTTCTCTAACAAAATAAGCATCTAACAAAGGCATTATCTAACAAATAAACAAACAAACCAATAATTTTTATATGAATTGTCTGCGCTTTAAACTGTCCTCCATGCCAGGCCTGGAGGATGAAAAAAAAACATTCCGCTAATGTGAGGGAATAGCGTTCTTTTTCCTTCTTCAGGAAAAGGTAATGCCCACCGAACATAGCTGAATGTTTTTTTTCGAAGCCAGATGAGCGTTGAGACCAACTTTACAAGCTAAAACAATGAAGATAAAAACAAAACTCCGCCTCGGATTCGGATTCCTATTTGTGGTGGTACTCTTATTCGGTACAATTTCACTTTACTACATGAACCAGATTTCGGTCAGTGCAAAAGTGATATTGAAGGATAACTATGAGACACTAAGTTACACCAGGGAAATGAGATTAATTCTTGATCAGAATGACCTGCCTTTATCACCACAAAACAAGGCGAAATTCTTATCAAAGCTTGCCTTGGAGGGGAAAAACGTAACTGAAAAAGGAGAAGGAGAAGCTGTTGCCTCTCTGACTACTGCATTTCTTGAAATGACAGCCCCATCCTCTAATCCTGCGCAGCAAAAAGCGGCCTTATCCAGGGTCAGGGCCCAACTGATGCTCATTGACCAGCTCAACATGGATGGAATTGTCAGAAAGAACGATGCGGCACAGAAATCAGTAGAAAAAGCCAGTTTATACCTTGTCACTACAGCTTGTCTTTGTTTCCTTGTTTTATTCTCATTTATAGTCAACTTCCCTGGATTTGTAGCCAATCCATTAAGAGAATTTTCTGAAGCAATTCAGGAAATCGGGCGTAAAAATTATAAGCAAAGACTTGAATTTGACGGAACAGATGAATTCTCGGAACTGGCCAAATCATTCAATGAAATGGTAGAGCAGTTAAATAAATGGGAGAACAGTAACCTTGCGAAAATTCAATCAGAAAAACTTCGTATCGAAGCTATTATTGAGCAGATGCAGGATGCAATTATAGGGCTCAATGAAAAGCAGGAAATCCTTTTTATGAATAAAGTAGCTGCTCAGCTCATGAATTTAGATGAAAAGAAAGTCAATGGTCTGAATGTTAAAGAGCTCATGAAGAAGAATGATCTGCTGGCCCGTATTATGACTAATGAAAGAAATGATCAGCCGATCAAAATTTACGCAGATCAGAAAGAATCCTATTTCCAGTTACAGAAAAGAGAAATCATTGTCCCTGTATTTGAAGATCAGGAGTCGCCGATTTTACAAACCGGTAAAACAGCAGGAACAGTTTATATCTTAAATAATATTACCCAGTTCAAAGAACTCGATGAGGCTAAAACTAACTTCATTGCTACAGTTTCACATGAGCTTAAAACCCCGATATCTTCCATCAAAATGAGTTTAAAACTGATGGATGATGAAAGGATCGGATCGATGAATGAAGAGCAAAAACAATTAGTAGCCCATATAAAAGATGATTGCAGCCGCTTGTTAAAGATTACCAGTGAACTGCTCGATCTGGCACAGGTAGAAACAGGAAATCTCCAGCTTAACTTTGTCAAAGCGGCCCCATTGGAAATTGTAAATTATGCATTGAATGCTGTCAGGTTTCAGGCAGAACAGAAAAATATCCAGCTTGAACTGATCAGTAAAGAAAAGTTGCCGGTAGTTAATGCCGATGTAGAAAAAACAGCCTGGGTGCTCATTAACTTCCTGTCCAATGCTTTACGTTATAGCGCAGAGAAATCAAAAGTACAAATAGAGGTACAAGAGAAAAAAAGTGGAATAGAATTCTCTGTACGTGATTTTGGAAAAGGGATTGACGAACAGTATCAAAAACGTCTGTTTGACCGTTATTTCCAGGTACCTACAGATGGTAATAATAAATCGGGCTCTGGTCTGGGGCTGGCTATCTCTAAAGATTTTATAGAAGCCGAGAATGGTAAAATATGGGTAGAAAGTGAAATAGGGGAAGGAAGCCGCTTTTGCTTCTTCCTTCCCGCTGCTGAATAATCTTTTGGTTAGGTGATCATGCTAAAGGCCAGCGCGGCAGCTAATTTGGCGGTGCGCTGGTCTTGATCAAAAACAGGGTTACATTCTGCAATATCCATACTGATTACTTTGCCGCTTGCAATCACCGATTTCAGGCAGGCGAAGAAAAATGCATCAGGGATCAGTCCGCTAAAAGCTGCGGCGCTTACTCCGGGAGCAAATGAAGATGAAAATACGTCCATACAAATAGTCAGGTAGATATGTGTCGAGCCTGCGATAAACTCTTCGGTCTGAAGACGGATTTCCTCCTGTCTGGAAACCATAAACTGCTCTGCAGGAATATGTTTGACATCTAATCCTGCTGCGGTATCAAAAAGATATTTCGTATTGCTGTTCAACTGAATCCCAACAGGCATATACCTGAAAGGTTTACCTGCCGATTTACAATCATTAGCGATCTGGAAGAATCCTGTACCAGAATTTGTACCGTTCTCATTAGGTTCACGCAAATCAAAATGAGCGTCAAAATTAATGATACCAATATTTTTCTCATCGGCTGATGCATGATCCTGTACAAAATCATTTATCCCTGAATAATGGCCATAGGCCACTTCATGTCCACCGCCTATCACGAAAGGCTGGTAACCATTGGCTAAAGCACAGGCAACAACCCGTGCCAGGGAACGCTGAGTACCTTCCATATCCTGACCCGGACAAATAACATCTCCTAAATCAAGAAAAACGGCATTTTCAGCGAAATGAACTGGTAAATTGCAGCAAGCTTTGCGGAAATGAGCCGGACCATCTTTAGCGCCAACCCTGCCACCATTACGTCTTACCCCTTCATCACAGGAAAAGCCAATCAGCGCAATTCCTTTCTGGCCAGCTGATAATGCTGTTAAATTTTCTTTTTCCAGATCCACTAAAATAACCCGCTGATGCCAGCGTTGAACAGCAAGGTCTGTCCCGTCATTACGTCCGGTCCAGGTATCAATTGATGTTTTGCGATAAAATGAAGAATCGATCATATCTTTTTATATTCTTGTTCCGTTTTTCCAAACTATACCAGGTTTGATTTTTCCCTGATGATACAAAATCTCCCTGTAATCATGGCAGGGATAAGCCTGCATATCGGCCATCATGCCTTCAGCTAATCTGCCTCTGTCTTTAATATTTAAAGCTTTAGCGGCTCTGAAAGTCAGTCCTGCGAAAACTTCAGCAGTACTTAGTTTTTCGGCAGCACTCATCACGGCAGCCTGCATCAACAGATCTCCCATAGGGGCAGATCCCGGATTCCAGTCACTGGCAATAGCCAGGCAAGCACCTGCATCCAGTAACTTTCTGGCAGGAGCATACTGCATACCTAAACCTAAAGATGCGCCAGGAAGAACAACAGCGACAGTTTCTGAACCTTTTAACAAGGCAGCCTCATAGGCTGTACCCGCTTCCAGATGATCTGCCGAAACAGCGCCCACTTCGATAGCTACTTCCAGTCCGCTGGTTGTAAACTGATCGGCATGAACAGTAATTTCAAAGCCCATAGCTTTAGCAGCCAGTAAATAAGGAACAGCAGCAGTCCTGTCAAAAGCACTTTCTTCAATAAAAATGTCAACACGACCGGCCAGATTTTCTGCCTTAACCAACGGAAGTAAATCGGTCACTATATGATTCAGATACTCAGTTTGTGAACCGTTAAAATCCTTTGGTAAAAGATGTGCTGCTAAACAGGTCGGTACAAGATCGGCTTTGGTGGTTAAGGAAACTGTTTTTATCGCTCTCAGCATTTTCAGCTCATTAGCTATATCCAGTCCGTAACCACTTTTGATTTCTATGGTCGTAATCCCATCTGCCAGATGCCGCTGCACCCTTTGTTCCAGTAAACTGACCAATATGGATTCCTCTGCTGCGCGGGTTTGCGTCACAGAATCCCATATTCCGCCACCACTTTTAGCAATCTCCAGGTAAGTTTTTCCCTGGATACGAAGACTATAGTCTTTTGCCCTGCTTCCTGCGAAGCAGATATGTGTATGGCAATCAATAAAACCGGGAAGTAATACCTGTTCCCCTTCAACCTCTTCAATTTCAAGCCCCGGATTTGCGTTATACAAAGCATCAAAATCACCGGTTTCCCGGATAACCCCATCTTCAACGATTACCCCGCCGTTGCGGATAACCTGTAGCTGGCTATCATCTATAGCACCATTCAGCGCTAAAGATGACAAAGTCACGATCTCGCTGAATGGTCCGATTAATTTTTTCATCATTATCCTATTTTTAAACCGAATTTTTCAGCCCATATTTCTGCCTGCTCATATCCTGCATCAGCATGACGGAATATACCCATAGCAGGGTCATTGTACAATACACGGCTAATGCAGCTTGCAGCGCGCTCAGTTCCGTCTGCCAGTACCACCATACCCGCATGCTGCGAATAACCCATTCCTACGCCACCTCCATGATGGAAAGAAACCCAGGTAGCCCCACCCGAAGTGTTTGCCATCAGGTTCAGTAATGGCCAGTCAGAAACTGCATCAGAGCCATCTTTCATCGCTTCGGTTTCGCGGTTAGGAGAAGCTACAGAACCACAATCCAGGTGATCACGGCCAATAACAATCGGGCCTTTTACTTTACCGCTGGCTACCAGTTCATTGAAAATCAAACCAGCTTTTTCGCGTTCGCCCATTCCTAACCAGCAAATACGTGCAGGTAAGCCCTGGAAACTGATCTTATCCTGTGCTTTTTGCAGCCAGTTAATTAAATGCGTGTTTTCTGGAAATGCTTCCATCAAAGCACGGTCGGTTACATAAATATCTTCAGGATCGCCTGATAAAGCTACCCACCTGAAAGGACCTTTACCTTCACAGAATAAGGGCCTGATATAAGCAGGTGTAAAACCAGGGAAGTTGAAAGCATCCTGCTCTCCGCCTTGTTTTGCAAATTCTCTTAAGTTATTTCCATAATCAAAAGTAACCGCACCCAGTTTCTGCAATTCAAGCATGAAACCTACGTGACGCGCCATACTTTTCAGTGATAATGCTTTGTATTTTTCAGGGTCACTTTTTCTTAAGGCAAGCGCCTCAGGTAAAGACAGACCATTGGGAACATAACCATTCAAAGGATCATGGGCAGAAGTCTGGTCGGTCAGGATATCAGGAATTACACCATCGGCAGTTAAACGTTCCAGTAAATCTCCTGCATCCATAACTATACCAATAGAAATAGCTTCTCCGGTAGTTTTAGCCTCGTTAACCCATTTGATTGCTTCTTCATAAGAATGCGTTATGCGGTCAATATATTGCGTGTCTACTCTTTTTTGAATTCTTGTCTCATCTACATCGGCCCCTAAAAAGATGGCACCAGCCATAGTTGCAGCCAGTGGTTGTGCACCACCCATACCGCCAATACCAGCACTTACAATCAGTTTACCAGTTAAGTTATGGTCAAAATGCTGACGGCCGCATTCTACAAAAGTTTCGTAGGTACCTTGTAAAATACCCTGCGTACCGATATAAATCCAGCTTCCCGCTGTCATCTGGCCATACATCATTAATCCTTTACTGCGCAATTCATTGAAATGTTCCCAGTTTGCCCATGCAGGTACGAGGTTACTGTTAGCAATCAACACGCGTGGCGCCTGAGGATGACTTCTGATCATACCTACAGGTTTACCTGATTGTACTAACAAAGAGTGATGTTCATCCAGTTCTAACAGGATTTCAATGATTTTACGTAAAGATTCCGGATTACGTGCAGCCTGGCCGATACCACCATAAACAACCAGTTCTTCTGGGTTTTCTGCTACTTCACCATCCAGATTGTTCAAAAGCATACGCAATACAGATTCTGTTTGCCAGCTTTTAGCATGCAATTGCATACCTCTTGGTGCTTTATAAAATGGATGTTTGGCGTAGGTATTAATAAATTCTGAAGTCGTCATCGCTGAATAGGTTAATATGGTTAGAAATAGCAGTTTCATTAGCGGTTTGCAATAATGAACCGTTTGTTATCAATTGATGTAACTGATTAATATCGTCTGCAAACAGGCGATCTTCTTTAATATAGGGTATGTGTTTTCTGATTAAATCGTGGCAGGCTTCAATAACCGGAGTTGATTTCAAAGGACGTCTGAATTCTATAGCCTGCGAAGCGTATAAAAGTTCAATAGCCTGGATAAATTCAAGGTTATCAATAACCATATGTAATTTTCTGCCGCTGATAGAGCCCATGGAAACATGGTCTTCCTGTCCTAAAGAAGTAGGTACACTATCTGCACTTGCCGGAAAGCATAAAGTTTTGTTCTCTGTTACCAATGCAGCTGTGGTGTACTGCGGGATCATTAAACCAGAGTTTAATCCTGCATCAGCAATTAAAAGTTTGGGCAAATCATATTTACCTTCATTCATCAGGTAACAGCGGCGATCAGCAATATTTCCTAATTCTGCGGCTGCAACAGTTGCATAATCAAGAACCATGGCTAAAGGCTGGCCGTGGAAATTTCCGCCGCTGATCGTATCTTCGGCACTGAAAATAACCGGATTATCTGTAACCGAATTCAGTTCTATTTCAGTTAATTCTTTGAGATGTAACCAGGCATTACGCGAAGCACCATGTACCTGCGGCATACAACGGATAGAATAAGGGTCCTGTACACGACTGCAATTGATATGTGAAGTACCTATTTCTGATCCTTCCAGGATAGCCGATAAACGGTGAGCAACCAGTTTAGTACCTTTATAAGGTCTTAAATTGTGTAAACGTTCATCGAATGGACGCGTAGAACCTGTCAATCCTTCCAATGACATTGCCCCGCTTAAATCTGCCAGATCCAATGCGTCATTTAAACGCTGAACCGCCTTAACAGCGAAAGCAAGAATAAATTGAGTACCGTTTATCAATGCTAATCCTTCTTTTGGCCCCAGAACAATAGGTTCCAGCTGATATTGCTCCAGCATTTTTGCAGCAGAAACTTTCTCTCCATTGATAAACACTTCACCTAAACCAATTAAAGGAAGGAATAAGTGAGATAGGGGAGCAAGGTCACCAGAAGCACCTACAGAGCCTTTTTCGGGCACAAAAGGAATGATGTCATTGTCAATATGCCAGATAATACGATCCAGGGTTTGTGGTGCGATACCAGAAAAGCCTTTTGCCAGGGCCTGTACCTTGGTAATCATCATAATTTTGGCGATTTCCAAAGGGATAGGTTTACCTACGCCAACACTGTGGCTTTTAAGGATGTTACTTTGCAAAAGAGAAGTGTCTTTCTCAGAAATATGCGTGTCACATAAAGGGCCGAATCCTGTGTTTACACCGTAAACAGGTTTCTGGCTGCGAACAATTTTCTGCACTTCTTCCCAGGAGGATTGAATATTTGCTGCTGCTTCAGGACTAATCTGACCTTTTGTTTTGCCTGCTGCAATGGCAAGACAGATTCCACTGGTCAGGTGGTCAGTTCCATAAAAAAAATCGTTATGCATTTGATTGGGATTTAACGGGATGATGTATTTCGTTTTGAATATTCTTGACAATATCTACTGATTTGAAGGCAGTTTCGAGTTTAGTCAGTGTATCTAATATGGCGCTGCTGCCGGCTACTTCTTCCATGGTTGCTGTAATGGCATCCCAAACCGGAAGGATACGCGCTAAAAGAGTTTTACCTTCTTCACTCAATGTGACTAATTGTTTGCGTGCATCATCAGGACTGGTGGTGCTGATCACTAAACCTTTGTTTTTAAGATTGGTAACCAACTGGCTTGCTGCAGGATGAGAAACTTCGATCTGCTCGCATAATTCCTGAATGGTCAGGGTCTTGTTTTCAGAGAGTAAATAAAATACGGGAAACCAGGTGGTCTCAAATACAATGCCTTCTGCTTTGTATGATTTATTAATTTCTGAAAGAAAAAGTTCACTCAACCGTTTTAACCGGCTGCCTAAAACTAAGTACCCTAATGACTGATAGTAATTCATAGCTAAATATATAAGTAATTATATAAGTACTTATATAATTTGTGTAAAATAATATTTACCCGGATGTCTTTTACTCCTTTAGCTTTCCAGGTATTTTCAGTAATGTATATACTGCAGGCTAATTTCAGTATAAGACAGGTCGTATTGTGCTCGTAGTTGAAAGGGGGTTGGAAGGGTACAGGACCCTTCCAACCCCCTTTCAACTACGAGCTATTATAGACGTTAACCTTTCTTTGTCTTTGGCTTATGGCTTTTATGATTATAGCTGAGCGTCTGAGTGCCGGTTTCATGATACATAAGGTTTATCCATGTATTATTTAAAAACGAAGGCAGGCACCAGCAGCTACAAATTTCCTCCAATATTCAATTGTTTCTTTGCTGAGTACTATCAATTTAAAGAAATTATTGAATGAGATTTTTTAGCCTTATATTCATGTTATGTTTACCAGGGATGATTTTCGCTCAGCAAACAGATACATCTAAAAGAGATTCAAGCCAGAGCGTCCTGAAGGTGCCGGTGATGAAGAGACGCGGACTAAATCCACCTCAGGTAAAATCATTTATCGTTCCGGCAGTTTTAATTAGTTATGGGCTGCTTTCTTTAGGAAATAATGCCGTTCGAAGACTGGATTTTAGTACCAAAGCTGAGTTACAGGAAGATCATCCGGCATTTGCTGTACATGCTGATAACTTTCTTCAGTTTGCTCCGGGAGTTGCTTTTTATGCGCTAAATCTGGCTGGTGTGAAAAGTAAACATGGAATTGTTGATGGAACAGCACTTTATGTGTTATCGGAGGCTATTATGGGTGTTTCTACTTTTTCTGTCAAACATATTGTTGGCCGCGAGCGTCCTAATGGCTCTGATAATTATTCATTTCCTTCAGGACATACAGCGAATGCATTTGCGGCTGCCGAATTTTTAAATCAGGAGTACAGAGATGTTTCTCCGTGGATTGGTTATGCGGGTTATACAGTAGCAACAGCAACAGGGGTTTTAAGAATGTATAACAATAAACATTGGCTCAGTGATGTGGTGGCTGGTGCCGGCTTTGGTATTGCTTCTACGAAACTGGCTTATTTGATTTATCCGCATCTTAAAAAATTAGTGATGGGTAAGCAAACCATGAAATATTCATTAGTACCTATGTATCAGCAAAAAGCGGCGGGGCTTGCATTCAGTGGAACATTTTAAATCATATATACTCATACTGGCACTGAGCAGTTTTGCACTGTGTCCGGCTAAGGCACAGCAGCCGGTAAGAAATCTTGATTATTTTTATCAGGAGGCTGTTAAACGCAGTCCTTTGTTAAAGGATTATAAAAATCAGCTGCAGTCAAACAGAATCGATAGCATGCGGGTGAAGGCGGGATATCTTCCGCAGGTGACCGGAATTGCCAACGGAATGTATGCGCCTGTAATTAATGGTTATGGTTTTGATGAGGTGCTGACTAACGGAAAAGCACTTGAAGCAGCACTGAATGTCAATTATAATCTTGTCAGTAAAAGGAATATCAATAACCAGCTGGAAAGTATTCATTTACAATCAGATTCTATCAGGTTTGCGACCGGTATTTCTACACTGGATCTGCAAAAAGCGATTACTGATCAGTATATCACTGCATTTGCCAGTCAGCAGCAGGCTGCATTTAACCGGGAGGTTTATCAGCTGCTGCATGAGGAAGAAACTGTACTTAAAAAACTGACCAGGGCAAATGTCTATAAACAGGTAGATTATCTGACTTTCTTAGTTACTTTTCAGCAGCAGCAATTGCAATGGAAACAGGCAGAACTGCAATTGAAAAATGATTACTCAACTTTAAATTACTTAACAGGTATTGCTGATACGACGGCCCATGAATTAGAAGATCCTGGAATTGAACCGGTAAGCTCAAATACTGGCATTGACTTTTTTGGCCGGAGGTTTGGCATTGACAGTTTAAAGCTGATCAATCAAAGGAAAGCTATTGATTTCAATTATAAACCTAAAGCAAGTGTATATGCCAATGGGGGCTATAATTCTTCTTTTGCATTTCAGCCTTACCGGAATTTCGGGACCAGTGTTGGTTTCACGGTCTCTGTACCCATTTTTGACGGACATCAGCGCAAAATGCAATATAACAAACTCGCTATTGCGCAGCGGACTATCAATGGATATAAAGAGTTTTTTCAAAATCAGCATATGCAGCAGCTCAATCTGCTCCGGCAACAGATCTCTGATCAGACAGGATTATATAAACAGGTTTCAGAACAGATTAAGTTCACTAAAAGCCTGATTCAGGTGGACAGCAGGTTATTGCAAACCGGAGATATCAGAATAGCTGATTTTGTGATTGCCATTAACAATTACCTGGCGGCGCAAAACCTGATGAGACAGACCAATATAACCCGTTTGAAACTGGTTAATCAGCTAAATTACTGGAACCGATAAAAGATGTACATCCTGCAAAGAAATATATACCGAATGAAAAAGATGATAATTAACGTTTTGCTCCTTACTGTATCTGCAGCATTACTGGTGTCCTGTCAGCAGGGTGCTAAACCAGCAGCCGAGGAAACTGTAACACCGGAAACCCCGGTACAAGTAGTTACGATCAGTAATTCTGCTTTGAGTGAAGACGTGGTATTAAACGCTACTTCCGCTTATCTTGAAAAAAGCTTTGTGAAAGCGAATACTAATGGTTACTTACAAAGCGCAGCTGTACAGGCGGGTACGGTAGTAGGCAGTAACCAGGTTTTATTTAAGCTGATTACTAAAGAAGCACGCGCAATTGGCAATTCAATTAACCAGCTTGATCCTGGGTTTAAGTTCTCCGGGATTTCTACTATCCGTGCAGAAAAAAGCGGCTACGTTATACTGGTTAATCATCAAAAGGGTGATTATGTACAGGACGGTGAGGCTTTAGCCACGATTATCAATCAATCCAGTCTGGTGTTTTTGCTGGACCTGCCTTATGAAATGCGCAGTGTCCTGGTTCAGAATAAAACTTTGGAGCTGACTCTGCCTGATGGCGAAAAACTAAAAGGAACAGTTACATCGGCCTTGCCTGCAGTTGATTCTTTAGCGCAAACCCAGCGCATGGTTATTAAGGTCAATGCTTCACATCCGATCCCCGAAAATCTGATTGCAAAAGTAAGGGTTGTCAAGTCTGCAGTTTCCAATGTACAGGTATTGCCTAAATCGGCTGTGCTAACTAATGAAACAGAAGATGAATTTTGGGTGATGAAGATGATCAATGATTCTACGGCAGTGAAAACGGTTGTGAAAAAAGGAATGGAGGATGGGAAGTCGATTCAGATATTATCTCCTGTTTTTGCAGTGAAAGACCGCCTGATTACTATAGGCAATTACGGACTTGCAGACACGGCAAAAGTTAAAATCACTAAATAATGAAGAACTTTTTTATTTCTCATAGAAATCCGCTCGTTGTTGTACTGATCCTTATCCTGGCGGGTGGCTTGTTTTCCTATCAGCATTTAAAAACTTCGCTGTTCCCGGAGATTACTTTTCCTAAAATAAAGATTATTGCAGATGCTGAATTGCAGCCCGTAGATCAAATGATGATTACGGTAACGCGGCCTCTGGAAAATGCAGTTAAACAAGTGCCTGATCTTCATTTGATCAGGAGCACAACCAGCAGAGGAAGTTGTGAGATTTCTGCGTATATGAACTGGAACGCTGATATTGATTTAAGTCAGCAAAGAATTGAGTCTCAAATAGAAAAAATCAGGAATAGCTTACCGCCAGGGGTGAATTTGTCGGTAGAGAAGATGAATCCTTCGATTTTGCCGGTAAGTGGTTATACTTTAGAAAGTCATACACAGTCACCTATTGCCTTAAAAAAATTAGCTACTTATACCATTAAGCCATTCTTGTCACAGGTTGACGGTGTGTCTGAAATCAGGGTAATCGGAGGGAAGGATAAAGAATACTGGATTCAGCTGGACAGACAAAAAATGAGTGCTTTGTCAATCAGTCCTGATCTGTTGAATACAGTTTTAACACAGACAAATTTTATTAAGTCTAACGGGTATTTATCAGATTATAATTATTTGTATTTATCAATTACGGATGCCACTATCAAAACAAAGACAGATCTTGAAAACCTGATTATCAGTAAAAAGAATAACCGGATAGTCAGGGTAAAAGATGTAGGTGAGGTTAAAATTCAGGAGGGTGTAGCTTATACCAGGATTAATGCGAATGGTAAAGACGCAATTCTGGTTGCGGTCATTAAACAGCCTAATGCGAATCTGGTAGATCTGTCCACGCAGATGCAGGAAAAAATTGTAGCACTTAGAAAAATATTGCCTAAAGGAGTAACTATAAAACCTTATTATCAGCAATCTGACTTTGTAGAAGAGTCGGTAAGAAGTGTAAGTGATAGTTTATTGATTGGACTGGCTTTAGCCATTATCGTTGCGATTATCTTTTTAAGGTCTTTAAAAGCGAGTGCAACGATATTGATTACCATTCCAATTACTTTATGTTTAACTGTAATTGTACTCTATGGAATTGGATATTCTTTGAATATTATGACTTTAGGGGCTATTGCAGCTGCTATAGGCTTGATTATAGATGATGCGATTGTAGTGGTGGAACAGATTCACCGTACGCATGAGGAGCATCCCGAAGAACCTACGGTAAACCTGCTGAAAAAAGCTATCGATTATCTGTTTCCGGCTATGCTGGGTTCTTCGATCAGTACCATTGTGATCTTTGTGCCTTTTGTGCTGATGACCGGGGTGGCAGGATCATATTTTCAGGTGATGACTAATACGATGATCATTACTTTAGTCTGTTCTTTCTTTGTCACCTGGATTGGTTTACCAGTTGTATACTTGTTATTAACGAAAGATACTTCAGCTAATTCGGTAAAAGCGGTTACCCATCAGGTTCATCAGCAGAACTGGGTTTATTATTTTATTAAAAAACCATGGATAAGTTATCTTTCAATGGTTGTTTTAGCGGTGATTATCTTTTTAATCCTTCCAGGGCTGGAAACTGGATTTTTACCGGAAATGGATGAGGGAAGTGTCGTAGTTGATTATAATTCCCCTCCGGGTACTTCTCTTGCTGAAACTGACAGAATGCTCAGGGAGGTAGAGAAACTAATTGTCAAAATACCAGAAGTACAGACTTATTCCCGTAGAACGGGTACACAAATGGGCTTTTTTATTACTGAACCTAATACTGGTGATTATCTGATCCAGTTGAAACCAGACAGGAAAAGAAGTACAGATGAGGTGATTAGTGATATCAGATCTAAAATACTGGCTTCTCAACCAGCGTTAAAAGTTGATTTTGGGCAGGTAATAGGGGATATGCTGGGTGATTTAATGAGTTCTACCCAACCTATTGAGGTTAAGATATTTGGTAATGAACAGGATAAGTTAAAAGCTTTATCAAAGCAGGTTGCCGAACTGGTAGCAAAGGTTACCGGGACTGCAGATGTGTTTAACGGAATTGTTAACGCGGGGCCTTCTTTAAATATACAGCCTGATTTCGCACTGCTTGCACAATACGGAATTACACCGGGAGATTTTCAGTTTCAGGTCCAGAATGCTTTACAGGGAAATGTTATTGGTAATGTGTATGATCAGCAACAGCTTACGCCGATCCGGATGATTTATCCCGGTGCGAAGCAGTTTGGTATAACAGATGTCAGTAAGCTGCAATTGTTTTTACCTGGTGGTGGTGTTGTACCTATTCAGAATCTTGCACAGGTGGGCATCAAAGCGGGAGATGCTGAAATTAAGAGAGAGAATTTACAATCTATAGGTGTGGTAACCGCCAGATTGGAATCCAGAGACCTGGGAAGTGTGATGACAGATATTCAAAAAGTGATCGGATCTAAGGTTAATTTGCCTGCTGGTTATCATATTGAATATGGGGGAGCCTATGCAGAGCAGCAACAGTCATTCAAAGAACTGTTAACGATCCTGGTAGCTTCAAGTTTATTGGTGTTCAGTGTGATTTTGTTTCTTTTTAAGGACTTTAGGATCGCATTTATTATCCTTACGATTTCTTTACTGGGGATTTCAGGAAGTTACCTGGCTTTATTCCTGACACATACACCTTTGAATGTAGGTAGTTATACGGGGCTGATTATGATTGTAGGGATTATAGGAGAAAATGCAATCTTCACTTTTTTACAGTTTAAAGAGTCTTTACAGGATAAAACTGTGGATGAGGCTATTGTTTATTCTATATCGACCAGGTTAAGACCTAAACTGATGACCGCACTGGGAGCTATTATTGCACTGATGCCACTGGCTTTAGGGATTGGCGCGGGGGCACAGATGCATCAGCCATTAGCCATAGCTGTGATTGGTGGTTTTATAATTGCACTGCCTTTATTATTGATTATTTTACCAAGTATGGTCAGAAGGTTTTATAGGGTTAAATAGATTTTTTGTTTAACGTAAAAAGAGCGGCCGGATTTTCTGCCGCTCTTTATCTTTTAACCTGTTTTATTTTCCGTAAGTCAATACCCTGAATGTTCCTGGAAAACGTCCTGATTTTTTACCTTCACCAGGCTTCAAATCTGCCGTAGGCAAAAAGATGTGATGGCTTTCGTAATCCAATGCTAATGTCCGCGCACCTTTTTGGGTTTTAACATTTTCAAGTACAGTGAATTTATTGGCATTTATTTCTTTAATTACTGTTAGTGTACCTTCTCCATTAGCACTGTAAATAAGTTTTAACTGTGGATCGAAAGCAACGCCATCACTGCCCTCACCAATAGGTAAAGCAGCTATTTTCTGACCAGTAGCAGCATCCAGAACAAATAATATTTTGTTCGCACAGCCAACAAATAAACGGGATGTTAACCCGTCTATAGCTAAACCAGATGGCTCATCACCACCCGCCAGTTTGTGACGTCCGGTCACTTTAAAATTATGGGTATTGATACATACAACTTCATTTTTATCTTCCAGATTGACATAAACATTGCCTTTTCCATCAGATACACCAGTTTCTGGTTTACCACCCAATGGAATAGTTGCAATTACTTCATCTTTTACAGGATCAATGATACTGGCGTCCAGGCTATGCCCATTAAAGACAAATAGCTTTTTTGAAAAATCATCATAGAAAATTGCATCAGGGTTATCCCCAACTTTTATCTTTTTCAATACCGTATTGGTATGGAGGTCAAAAACTGTACAATCACCCGATTTTCCATTACTAGTATATCCTTTTTTTAAGGCCGGAACAATGGCTATACCATGTACTCCTGGTGTATTTTTAATGATACCGACTGAATCTCCTGTGGTCGCATTGATAATATTCACCTGTATACCATGAGAGAGGTACAATTTGTTTTGTGTATGATCAGCAAGCAGGTAATCCCAGCTTTCATCACCACTTACTTTATGGCTGTTTAATAAATGGATTCCTGTTTTTGTTTGTGCCTGTAAAGCTGCTGCTGCACAGAAATTGAGTAGAAGTATGGCTAAGGTGGCCGTCTTTTTCATGATGTTTTTGATGCAAAAAAACACATAGACTCTGTAGTAATTCTGGAGGAAAGGAAATATTGGTATGGAAAGGTTTTAAATACTTATTTAGAAGATCAATATAAGAGTTCCGCCAATAATTAATAATACCGCAAGACCTGTTTTAACAGTGAGCGGTTCGCCAAGAAAGATAACCGATAATAGAATTGCAATGGCTACACTTGCCTTATCTACAGGGGCAACCTGTGAAACCTTTCCCATTTGCAGTGCCTTAAAATAAAAGATCCAGGATAAGCCTGTCGCTAATCCTGATAAAAGCAGAAATGTCCAGTTTTGTCTGGTCAAACTGGCAATACCGTGATGATCATTTCTGAAAAATACAATCGCCCAGGCCAGTAATAAAATCACCACGGTTCTGATGGCTGTGGCCAGATTGGAATCTATACCTTTAATCCCGATTTTTGCCAGTATTGCTGTTAATGCTGCAAAGAAGGCCGATAATAAAGCATAGATCCACCACATATTTATTCAGGTTTATTCCTTTTAAAAAAGGGAAATTTAATCAGATGAAAAAAGTTGGAAGGCGGGTGACCATGATATACGTCCAGCCCAAACCGGATCTCTGAGGCTTCCATTTCTTTATAAGTACCAAACATCCTGTCCCAGATACTAAATACATCGCCATAATTACAATCTGTATACGGCAATTCGAAATGATGATGTACGTGGTGCAGGTTAGGGGTGATGAATAATAACCCGCATATTTTCTCCGTCCGTTTTGGGAGCTTTAAATAGGTGTGCGCAATTAAATTGGCAAATGTCTGTACGGTTTGTCTTAATAAAAGCAATCCTATGGAAGCACCGGCTAAAAATACCCAGACAATCTGGAAACAAACTCTGACAAAAGTTTCACCGGGATGTTCTCTTACTGTAGTAGAGACATCCATTTCGATATCTGTATGGTGTACCAGATGGAAATTCCATAAAGGCCCCGCTTTATGCATAATTACATGATAAATATATTCGAAAAAGTCCATCAGGAAGAAACCAGCAACATATTTTACCCATGGGCTATGGCTATGAGGCAATAAGTATAAAATTCCCCAATGGTGAATGCTGACCCATCCGGAAACAAATATAACGATCACTGTCATGGTGAGTTGTATAGGAAGAGCAGTCATGATAAATTTCAGGTTACCCCAGGTATGCTGCCACTTTTTTTTCAGGGAGTGTAGTGCAACACTAAATTCTGCAAGCCAGATCGAGATAATTACAACAAGATATAAAATGATCTGTATAAGGGTTCCATGATCTTTTAACATGGATGATATCGTATTCATGCGGGTATTATTAATGAATTTATTTCTTAACCTAAACAATGATAATACTTAATACTGTAGGAAAACTAAAGGTAAAATTTATTTGAAAAATCCGACATTAAATAACGATTAAAATCGTTTAGTGTTGATTTTGTGATTAACTTGGATTTTGAACATTACCGGACACTAACTGTTCATTTCCGATCAGCTGAATATTTAAAAATGCGCTATTTGTTGTGTTGAGTCATTTTTAAAGGATGGCATCAGTATGGCTATAACGAGATCAGTAAATTAAATTAATTATGTTCCAACATCATCTGTTACTGATTTATAGAAATTTTAAAAAATATAAGAGTTCGTTCTTTATTAATCTTGTAGGGCTAACTGCCGGGCTTACCTGTACTTTACTGATTTATTTATGGGTAAATGATGAGCTCAGAATGGATAAGTTTCAGGAGAAAGGAAGTCAGCTTTACCAGGTGATGGAGAATGAAAAGACTGAAGCAGGGATCAATACTACCGATCTGACTGCCGGCCTGTTAGCTGAAGCTCTCTTAAAAGAAATGCCAGAGGTAGAGGATGCAGTTATGGTTTCGCCTGCTTATTGGATTGCATCAAGCAAACTCTCTGTGAAAAATAATACAGGTATTCAGGGGGGAGGACTTTTTGCCGGAAAGAATTTTTTTAAGGTGTTTTCGTATCCTTTAATTTCAGGTAATGCTGATCAGGTACTGAATAACAAGAATTCGATTGTTATTTCAGCGCAAATGGCAATGAAATTATTCCATAGTACAGATGTAGTAGGAAAAGAAGTTACATGGGAAAATTCAGATATGGTCAACGAAAACCATACACTGATTTCGGGTGTGTTTAAAGATATACCTGCTAATTCTTCAGGTAAGTTTGATTTTATAGTTTCTATAGATCCGCTGATGGTGCCGGAATCTGGATTGCGCAAATGGGAAAGTCATGGCCCTAATACCTTTGTAGTGCTGAAAAAAGGTGCAGATGTTGAGGTTTTTAATTCAAGGATTAAGAATTTTATGCAGTCAAAAGGAGTGGATAGAAGGGAGTTATTCATCAGGGCATATACAGATAGTTATTTATATGATAAATATGAAAATGGGAAACAGGCCGGTGGCAGAATTGAATACGTAAAATTGTTTTCTCTGATTGCTGTATTTATCCTGATTATTGCCTGTGTCAATTTTATGAATCTGGCAACTGCCAGGGCTTCGGTCAGGATGAAAGAGGTTGGTATTAAAAAGGTGATGGGGGCCAGCCGTGGGTCACTGATGATGCAATATATGGGAGAAGCTATTTTCCTGGCTTTTCTTTCTTTGTTTTTCTCTTTACTTTTTGTGGAATTGCTGCTTCCTCAGTTCAATGAAGTTACCGGAAAACATTTGTTTTTACATTTTGATCTGAAGCTTATTCTTGCATTAATGGGGATAACAATTTTCACCGGACTGATCTCAGGTAGTTATCCGGCCCTGTATTTATCTGGTTTTAATCCTGCCGCCGCCTTAAAAGGGAAAATAAGTCATAGTGCAGGAGAATTATGGACGCGTCAGGGATTAGTTGTCTTTCAGTTTACGCTTTCAGTTATCCTGATTGTATCTGTATTGGTTGTCTATAAACAGATTGAATTTGTACAGCATACGAAGGCTGGTTATCAGAAGGATAATGTTTTATATATTGAAGCAGAAGGAAAACTTAAAACTAATGCGGGAACTTTCATTACAGCATTGAAAAATATCCCTGATGTAGTGAATGCCTCGAGTATGGATAAGCGGTTTATTGGGGACCTGAAAGGTACAGTTGGTGATTTTAACTGGGAAGGCAGAGATCCGAAACAGGTAATTAAGTTCCAGTTTGCTGGTCTTAATAGTGGCCTGATCGAGACTATGGGAATGGAAATGGCTGATGGCCGTGCATTTTCCAGTCAGTTTGGTGCTGATAGTACAAAAGTTATCATTAATGAGGCTGGAATAAAAGTGATGGGATTGAAAGATCCTATAGGGAAGATCTTTACTTTATGGGGTAAAGAACTGCAAATTATAGGAGTAATGAAGGATGTTCATTTTGAATCTATGCACGAGGTAATCAAGCCTATGTTTTTCTTATACAATGCTAAGAATACGAACAGGATTATGGTTAAGATTAAAGCGGGGCATGAAAAGAATACCGTTGCTGCAATTCTGCACCTTTACAGGGATTTTAATCAGGGAGGTAATCCCAGCTATAAGTTTTTAGATCAGGATTTTCAGGAGCAATATATTGCAGAGAACAGAATTTCACTGTTATCAAGGTATTTCGCCATTCTGGCTATTGTGATATCCTGCCTTGGTTTATTCGGACTGGCTTCTTTTACTGCAGCACGCAAACTGAAAGAAATTGGGGTCAGAAAGGTTTTGGGAGCAAGTGAATGGGCAATCATTTATAGCTTATCTAAAGATTTTGTAAAGCCGGTCATCATATCGATACTGATCGCATTGCCATTGAGTTATATTTTGACAAAGTACTGGCTGGCTACTTTTGCCTATAGAATAGAATTGCAGTTATGGTATTTTGCCGGAGCGGGATTTCTTGCACTGCTTATCTCATGGGTTACTGTTAGTATACAGGCTATAAAGGCCGGGCTGAAAAATCCGATAGCTTGTTTAAGAGACGAATAAGAATTGAGAAGGAGATGAAGGTTATTCATCTCCTTTTATTTTTTGAGTTTTAATCCAGTAAAGTCCAGGTTCTTTTGGTTTGAACCTGCTGTACCATTTGCTGCTCTGCAACAACGATGTTTTCTTTACGCTGACCTATATATTCAAGCATGCTTAGTTTATTCCAGAGCGCTACCATTACTTTTAAAAACTCTTCAATTGCAGAC
Organism: Pedobacter cryoconitis; assembly: GCF_014200605.1. Lineage (GTDB taxonomy): Bacteria > Bacteroidota > Bacteroidia > Sphingobacteriales > Sphingobacteriaceae > Pedobacter > Pedobacter cryoconitis_B. The sequence continues at coordinate 433,881 of NZ_JACHCE010000005.1, forward strand.
ATTGATGTATGGATATTCTGATGATCATAAATCATTTCAATATTACGTGCCAGCAGTTCTTCGAAGTTTCCCGGAGTTACATCACGCCACTCGTAGAAATATTTAAGCATTTCTTCTCTTTCCCTGGGTTCAATCAATTTGATCCCTGTGAAAAATACATGCGCCAGGTTGGAACAGTAACCTACAATATGAACAGGAGACTGCTGATAACCTAAATTCCTGTAGTTGAAAAATATCTGTGCGATATAATCCAGCAGCTTTTCAGATAATAAACGGATATTTCTTCCCAGAGGAGTAATGGAATCTTTAGCAGAGGTCTTATCGATAATTTTAAAGGCCGCCAGCTGCAGATCGTTAATTAATGAGCTGAACAGTTCATAATATCTGATCAGGCCGGGGTGGCTGACAATAGAACTGCTTGGTGGGATATAATTGGTATTAATGGCTATTCTGCCATTCTCCACCACAAACTGGCCTATGGTAAGATGATAACTATCTGTTGCATTCGGGGTTATTTCTGATGCAGGCAGAATTGCAATACTATATTTCTTTGAAATATCCGGGTATCTTGGCGGGTTATCCTGCGGATCGGGGCTTCCGGAAGGTACTCTTTCAAAAGGATTGACCAGCAACAGGATATTATAAACCGAAACTTTGGAATAATCCGTGTTTTCATTGCTGAAAAACTGGCTGTGAGAAAGCTGGTTATCATAATTTGAGGTATTTGCAATATCAATTCTGCATCCCTCGGCAGTAATGGCATTACAATGCCTTACCTTAATCTCAATATGATTTGTTGCCTTTTCTGAGATTTCTATATCATGTGATACACGCTCACCAACAAAAGGAGGGAGAAGGCCGTAGTTAAAGTTGTTCAAAGATATTGAATTGGCATCTCTCACAAAGTCCTGGTTAAACTGATCTGTAGCAACAAAATGGCTGCTGGATAGTTTCATCCCATCCACCCAGTTAACGGGTTTATATTTTAGTGGTGAAATCATAGTAGTTTAATTATATGAAAATAGATTCGTCTCCGACTGTTTCAGGCTTATTGGCATTTTCAGATACCCTTTTCGCATAAATTGTAACTTTCTCTGTGATCCGGTTGGTCATGATATCATGGTCCGGGTCAATAAATATATTCTTTCTGAAAAAAGAAGTTTTAATAAAAAATATCCACTTGAAAGACTCACTGTCTTCACTGGTATATTTCACAGGGCTTTTAGGGAATTTGAGGTTATAATCTTCAATGAATTTATAGAACCAGTTCCCGAATACCATATTTTCAGGGGCTTTGGCTTTTACACGTAAAGGTTCAGGATCATCTGTGTTTTTATATAATTCAAGCTCCAGAACAAGCATACGGTCAAAGTCTAAATGATCCATATCAATATTGATAGGGCTTGACGGATATTGCCAGATCTTATAGATTTCAGTTGGGATGCTGATCAGTGCTACATAGGCCCACCAGAATAGTAAAGGAACGATAAAAGTCAGGATGCTTGTTGCAGCCCATAACCCGAAATGAATCTCACTAAGCCAGTTAAAAGCGAGCTGGAATAAGTAAAAACTCAGCAGTGAGCCCACCAGTATACCGAAGATGATAAAAAGCTTTCTATCCAGTAATTCTTTTGGATATTTTTTGGTGAACAGGTAAACAAAAAGGGTACCGGCCATCACATAATAAATCTGACAGATAATATATCCCCAGGGCATAAAATCGAAGCTCAGAAATCCAAGGAAACCAGGTAAAGCGAGTACCAGGCTTAATACCAGAATACCGATAATCAATCTTTTGTTATTAAGAAACTGGTTCTTCTTGTTTACAATTGAGAGTAAAGCTGCGGATACAATAAAAATTAAAGGGAATAATAAATATCGGATAAAGAATGATTGAACGTCCATTAAATTCTACTTGATGTTTTTGTTTAACTCTTAACAAATATAATACCTTAAATATATCAAAATAAGAATGGTATAGTTATTAGTGTATATTAGTTTAATTATATCGTAAATAAATATATGAAACAGAGGCTGCATTTAAAGAACGATTTGAATACTGATTTTCAAGCTATCACTAAAGTTGCAGAGCTGATCGAAAATGGGGATTTTCATACAGATCAGATTGCAGTTCTCCCTATAGGTGCGAAACAAAGGGCTTATGCAAAAGATATTGGTAATTATTCATTTTATTATTCTGATAGTAAACGTAAGGATTGTTTAAATATAGAGGTTAATCAGGAAGGCTTTTACGATATGCTTCCCGAAGGACTGTTCCATACCCCTCCAACAGGGAGTGCGGGGATGTCTGAAGAGGAAATGGTTGAAGATGTACAACTGAGAAGAATAGAAGAAAGAGATGCCAGAAAATTCTTTATGCCTTTTGAGGCAGAGATTAATTATCTTAAAACCGTATTGCAGCTTTATGAAAACAGACTGGATAAAAGAACTACCTATGATGACCTGACCAATATCTTTGCGGCAGAATGGAAAGAATTTGAGCTGCTTGATAAGGAACAAAGTATCATCTGGATGCATTTTCTGCCGGTTATACATCAAAAACGTAATGATCTGAAGTTTCTTGGGCAATTATTGACTGCACTTTTTAAAGTACCTGTTGAGGCTGTTCTGAAAAGTACAAATGTGAAGTCTTTGCCAATTGATGAGGGATTACAGTTTAGATTGGGATCGGGTGCTTTAGGCCTGAATTCTATTATTGGCAGTAGTTTTTTAAGTGATGAAGAACATGTATATATCAATGTAGGACCTGTCGATATCAGGAAATTAGTCAATTTTATGCCTGGGACTGCACATGCCCATTTAATAGATCTTGCTGTATCTTATCTTGTACCTGTTGAAACTGAGGTGACTACAAATCTGGTCGCCACCCCGCAAAACCAGGTGGGATCTCTGGGAGAGGAAAGTCCTAATTCCTATTTAGGATATACGGTTTATCTTTAGCTGAGCTTTGATCAGCCCAGTAAAAGTCTGTAGTGTATGTTCATGGTGCTGCGGATTTCCAGTTTTGATTTAGTCAGACTGAGCATAGACTTCCATTCTTCTTCATTTAACCCATTCTGCTGGGCAGGAGTGATGATGATATCTGTAGTTCTAAGAAATCCTTCCTTTGGGTTGAGCGCAGGTATAAGCCCTTTCCTGATATTTACTGCCTTTATTTTATTGCCTAATTCAAAATGACAGAAATTAATAATATCTGATTGTGTGACCAGCCTGTTTCCTGTAGTCAGACCATATTTGTAGGCCTGAACTCTGTTTGTTGCATTTAACCTTGATCTTCCACCTTTTGAATTGCTTAGGAGAAAAAGGCTTTCTGGTATTGTTTTACTGCTTTCGAAAGATTGTAAATGACTACCTGATTTGATCTGATTACCCATTTCTGCATTTGTTGACCAGAATTCAAGAAACAGGATGTCTGCGTTATTTAAAGGTTTGACAATAATATAATTGAGCAGTTCTTTAATAGTTACCAGCTGCGCTTTGGTTTTCTGTTCAATAATGGAGATGTTTTGTTCCAGTTCTTTTAAGGAACTGTTTAAGAAATCAGATCCATAAGCCGAAAATGCGGCTTTCTCATCTCTTAATAACTCGAAGAGGTAATCTACAATCTCCTTGGCATTTCTGTTGTCAAATCTTTCTGAGCCTCCGTAACGGATTGAAAATGAGCCTGAGTTAGCGTCGTCATCATGGCTGTGCGGAATTTCAGTATAGGAGTTCCCTGCTTTGTCTGTTAGTGAATCGACACATAAAAACTGATCGTGATCCTGCAATTTGATGGGCATAATATTAGTCATCATTTTCAGGCGGTGTTTAAAATCATGTATTCTTTTATTGACTACAGGGAAGGCATTGATGGAGACATGCAGTTCATCTAGCATGGATTCTGTAATGGCAGCAGGAAAAACCACTTTGATCCAGAGTATAGGTTTCTTAAAGCTGGACAAACCTCCCGCCTGAAAAACAGGGTCAAACTCTTTTGGGTAAAGTTGTAAATAAGACTGCTGAGGAAATATATTTTCTTCGTCTACAGTGAGGAACCTGTTGGTGTAAAAGGTGTTAACGTCTTCTGTGATGAGATTTAAAACATCCTGGTTCTCAAAAGGCGATTGTATGCTTTTTTCTGATTCTATATAGAATTTGTTCAGAGAAAGATTAACCGGCAGGTCATTTAAAGACCAGTGAGATAAAGTTAGAAGATCATAAACGCTGTCGCTTACCACATAGTTACGCCAGTCAAAATAGAAACTCAGACCTGGCAATTGTGTTAATAAAGGTGGATTCTCTATACCTATATAAAGGGTGTTTTTATCCAGGCCCTGGCCTGGATTACTATGGGTCAGTAAAGATTTATTATGCTGAGCATCAATCTTAAATATATTACTTCCGTTGGCCAGGTAACTTATTTCTGAATGAAATACTTTTACAGGCTTTAGTGGACTGAAAAATATATCTGATGTGTTTTCCCCATTGTTCTCGGTTTTATCTTTAAGCCTTTTTCTGAAAAAGAACTGGGTTTTTGTGTCTATGATTTCAGTGGCCTCAATGGCGCGTGCATGCAGGATCGCATGTGCAGGGAGTGCGGTAGTTAAGGTGTCTGAGGCCAGAATACGGGAAATGCGGTCCAGGATTCTGTTTTCCAGATTTTTTACATCATTAGAGACGTTAAAAAGCTCCGTACTGAGGGCTTCAATTAATAATTTAACCAGCGGATCAAAGTCATTTGTGTTTTTTATACCCCAATAGTCGAGCGCATTTTTTAAAATTCTATTTCTTATTTCGTCTTTGGAGGAGTAAAATATATTCTTCATCTGGCTTATATATGATCTTATTTGTAATTGTTGCTGAAAGGACTTAACTAATTTAATTGAGAATTGTATTTGTTAAAGCCGTACATTGTATTGTAACGGTTTTGTTATCTATTGTGCTGTATATAAAATAGTTCAGTGTTTCCTTAAAATAGAACACTGCACCTTAACTGGATAGAGGGCTCAGGAATAAGCCTGTGTTAAAATAATATTTTTCTCCTGTTATATTCATCTTTCCCCAGATAGAGATATCGACTTTTTTCTTGATTTCGGTTACGTTTCTCATAGAGAATTTTTTCTCTACTTCAGTCATATTTATTTCTACTTCAACCTGATATAACCGGTGTTCATATTCTGTAATTGATCTGAGCAAAGATTGTCTGAACTTTTCTTCCCATGTGGTCTCACTCACTATTAACTCGAAGTCTAAATCCCATATTTCACATCCAAAATTCCTGTTATGCCTGTGTTCTCCGAATCGTGTAAAAATAATTAACTCTATGTTCTGAGAGATGGATTTGCCCAGATCTGCTTCTATCAGATCCTTGTTTTCGAGAATATTTTTTAATCGAAATGGTTTGTTATATAAGAAATCTGACATATGATAATACTTAAATGGAACAATAATTGGTTAATGGTAATCAATATTGCGTCCAAAATTTAGAATTTGGATACATATCATTTAATGCAATCTAAATAACATGTTACCATAATTAAAATTTTACACCTCTCAGATCTAAAGAATTTTTGATGAAACCAATAAACGCTCAGGAACTGAATAAGTCTTACCGGCTTTTTATTCTTAATTTCATTTTCCTCACCATATTCGCTGTACTCTGTGTCTATCTCTTTTTTGCAGCTTCCAGATTTGAGTATCAGCTTTTGGAAAAAGAAGTTAAACAAACCGATCAGCTTTTAGCTAAGAGAAAAGATATCAATACCAAATTTGATATGATACTTTTGAGATTTAAACAGCTATCCAAGTACACCTCTATTAATTCTGAAGAGATGAATAATCAGGCGATCATGCTTGAAGATATCCAGAATACAAATTTCAAGATCAAAGAAGTTATTAAAAAAGAGAAGTCTGCGGTAAGTAGTTTTCTCTTGTATAAAAAAATGACTGATGATGTCTCGCAAATGGCAGCGATACAAGATTCGCTGTTTACAACCAGGTTTCAGATAGACAATTTGAAAACTCAACTGGATAACTGTTTTAAAACAAATAGTAACGCCGCAAAAAAGATAAGAGGAGGAAGATTTAACAGGTAATTATGATTAAACTAAGTATAAAAGAACGAAGAGACCAATTCCTTTTTTTTATTGGGATATTCTTGTTCACCACCGCATTATTAAGTTTCGGGCTGTTTTATGACTATGATAACGGCCGGGTAGTTTCCAAGCAGGATCTTGCCGATAAACTGGAACAGAACGCAGAATTTGAAGCAACTGTTAAAGAGCAAAGGGCCACTATTGATACGACCTATAAGGATATTATGACTTTTGATCCCGGGGTTCAGGCAGTCTTTCTGGAAAATGACATCAAAAATTCTATGGCTTCCATTAAATCAAATTATGACCGTAAAGCCTATGATTTACGTTATAAAACTTTTATTCAGGCCTCCCAGCTTTATAGTGATTTGTTTTATAACCGCAGAGAACTGAAAGGAAATAACAAAGACGCAGACCGGTTAAGCAAATCGCTCGAAGATTGTAAACTATCTACACGCCAGCTTAGACAAACGATAGGCAGCCAGCCTAATGTGAGATGAAAAAGATAAATCAACCTATTAAATCAAACCAAAATATAAACATATGGCCGATACGAATACTACTAATGGAAAATCAGTAAGCAGTAATTCACAGGGATATATTTTCCTGTACATCTTTATTGCAATCCTGATTATTGCAGCACTTATTTTCCTGCTTAAAAGTTCTTTTTTTGATAAGCGCAATGTAGATGCAAGGATTTTAAAAGATGAGATGTATCTGAATGAAGATCTTGTATTTACTGATAATACAAGAAATGCAAAAAAATGGCTTTGGGAATTTGGTAATGGTGCAAAATTAACCACCCAGAACGGAAGTTACCGTTACAATAAATCAGGATCATATATTGTCAGATTAACAGTTGACGGTGAACTAAAGGAACAATTTCCGGTTACTGTAAGGGATACTGTGATTGCCGCCCTGGATACGATGGTCACGATCAGCGGGCCAACTTCTGGCATCGTCAATGAAGAGGTCAGGGTTGAAGCTGAAGGAAAAGCCAATCAGTTTGAATGGTCTTTCGGAGAAACAAACAGGGTAGATGTAAAAGGCCGGACTGCTTTATATACTTTCCATACCCCCGGGAAATTCATGGTTAAATTAACTACGGACCGTAGCCACAGACCTATTTATCATACTATTTTTATTACAGACCCAAATGCGGAACTGGATAATGATATGATTGTGCCTGGTGAAGGTGAGCAAAAGGTTATTGACGATATCCGGGCCCGTTTACAGGCCATTGCTAACGGAGCAGATTTTAATTCAAATTATTATTACCTGATTCGCAGGTATATGTGTAACAATGAGAAGGTTACTGTTGCTGTTGACCAGGACGGGGTGAAGAAATCAAGTGATTTTTATTCTTACTGTATGGGATTAACTTTCGGGGGCGAAATTGTTGTTGATGAAGCACAATTAACTATCAGCCCAAATTCTACCTGTGCAACTCTGGTAAATATCAAACAACATTCGGCGAATACAGTAAAAAAATAACTACATATGAAAAGAATTATATCCCTCTCTATACTCATCGCCCAAACTGCCTTTGTAATGGCACAATCGCCTGCAGCATTTGGAAAAAAAGTAAAATACATGCCTAAGGCTTATGCTAAGCCATCTGCCAGTACCAATGTTAGTGATGATGGTGGTAAAACCAGTTTGCCCTGGATCGTTTTCTCTGACCGGGACGAAAATTATACGACTACAGCCCCGGGTGGAAGCCTGATTATGAAGAAATTGAATTTTATGGAGCCCTTTTATGTTTCCAAAGATGAAAACGGGTATCTGAAATTGATTAAGTATAAGGCTGGAATGATCAGAGGGCGGAAGATTAATGATAAGAAAAGTGCAATTAGCTACGGATGGATCCCGAAATCAAAAATGCTGTTATGGCAAAGGTCATATTCTAACGGCAAATCTGGTTATCCTGAAAAATCTATTGCCATTATTAATGGTAAAGTCCCTATGACTGAATCTAAGTTCTATTATGATAATACAGATTCAGCTTATGTTTACAGTTCTCCTGAGCTTAAAAAGAAAGTATCAAAAGTCAGGCTGCACGAGATCAGTTATATTTTTAAAAAATCTGAGGATGGTAAGAAATATCTGATTGGAAATGAAGATCAGCTGGTTACTGATAGTGCAAGAAAAAGTATTTATGGCTGGATAGCTGCTGATGCTGTGCATAGCTGGGGTGACAGGTTATACATTACGCCAAAACAAATAGATTCTTATGAACAAAGTGATTCAGTGGCATTAGCACTGAGCGGTGTACATATGGATCCGCTTTTATCTGCAAATGATATTATTCTCAGAAGCGCACCTGTGGTGAATGATGATGGTGCGGGAAATTATACTTTGGGTGTTGCGACTGATGTTTATAATAAATCAAATAATAAGCTGATTACGATCAACGGATCTTCTTTGTCTTATCTGACCTATCTGGATTTAAGAAAAAATATTCATCAGATTAACGTGGTTTTTGTCGTAGATGGTGGCAGCCCGATGTCGAGATACTTTGCCGGATTAACCAATACTATTCAGTCCTTCGAAAATATTTTCAATGATTATAGTAAGAAACATAAGGTGAGCTATGGTGCTGTGGTTTACAGAAATGAAGCGGCAGGAATTTTAAGTACGCCTGAGATATCTCCTGATTACAGAAAACTAATGGGTTTCCTTTCTGCAGAAGCAAAGAGAACAGAAAGGTATAATGGAAGAATTGTTGCCGAACCTGTTTTTGATGGGGTAAGGGCAGGATTAAATATGCTGAAAAACCATAAGAATGAAACTAACCTGATTGTACTGATTGGAAGTACAGGAAATGAAACTTCTTCTGCTTACAGGTTATCTCAGTTAACAGAAGAATTTGCGCGTGCAGATGCAAGGTTACTGGCTATTCAGCTGTATAGTGATTATGACCAGCTGTTTAATAATTTTGTATTGCAATCTAAAAAACTGGTATCAGAATCTGCTGTTTATTCAGCAGATAAGAAGAAAAGATTTTTGGTGAGAGGTGAAGGGCTGAATAATACACAGGCTTATAATACAAGCAGACTGGATTCTATTTCTTATTACCTGGATTATCCTAAAAACAGTTTAATACAGGGTGGTGTAGTGTTTCCGACTAAAGGGTCTGTGAACTCCAATGAATCTATGAATATAGCCATGCGCCGTTTTATTAAAGAAACGGATATGGATATTAATAATCAGGTGAGTTCTTTAGATAGTGCTTTCAGGTTAACAGGTATTGAACGTAAAAATTTATCGCCGGTTGTGGAGAGCCGTTTAGATGCACCTGTAGGGGATGAGGTGGCAGATAAAATGCCGCATAATGGGTTCAAATATTATATGACTTCTTCTGTTCATTCTGATATTGTATCCAAAAATAAAGATCTGCTCCAATATGCGCTGATTCTGAATACAATGGAATATAAACAGATCGGTGATATATTTTCGCTGATGATCGGACAAAACTTACAGCCGGATCAGTCTTCTTTCAGAAAGAAACTACAGAAGAATTATTATAGTATTCTGCGCAACCTGCTGGATATGGATATTTCTAAAGGGAATATCAGACAGTTTACACTGGCTAAATATTTGAAGACGGTAACGGGGTTGCCAGTGTCTAATGAATTATTGACTAAATATACAGTTGGTGATTTAAGAAGCCAGAGCAAAATGCCTCAGGCTGACTTTGAAGCTTATTTGAAATTCCTGATCAGTTCAAATGAACAGATTAAAAGAGGTACACAGATTGGTCAGCAGTTTAATTCCAATGGGAAAACTTACTACTATATCACAGAAAAGAATTTTGTGCAGACAGCTGCTAATGAAAATGCAGTAAAATAAACAATTTATTATCAGATATTATGAGTCTAACAAACATTAGTGAATCAGTAAAGCTGGCGATCCGGATTGCACAATCCCTCGCTAAAGAATACCGTAATCCTGAATTTACTGCTGCTCACCTTTTAAAAGGGTTGATGCATAAGGACGTTGGATTGAGAGTTTTTTTGTCTTCCATTGGGAAAGATGATGAATATATCAGTGAATGGGCTGAGGTAAGGATTGAAGAGCTGGAAAAAACATCTTCTTCGGCAGATGAGGTAAAAGGGAGCCCTGAAATTGCAAAGGTTTTTGAAGAAGCTGACCTGGTCAGAATTAAGGTCGGGCTGGATTTAATTACGCCTATCTGTGTGCTGACTGCTTTGTGTAAACCTACAGTTGGTTTTAAACCAGATCAGCTGAAGTCGTTCCCGATTAAGGAAAGAGAATTGCTGGATCTTTATATCAAGGATGAAGAATTGCAATCGGTTGTCGCACCTCCCTCAGCTCCGGGAAAAAGTAAAGGAGGGACCGGGACTACTTCTCTGCATAAATATTGTATTGACAGGATTGCACTGGCCAGGGATGGTAAAACAGATCCGATTATTGGCAGGGATAAAGAAGCGAGGATGATTATGGAGATCCTCTGCCGCAGAACTAAGCCTAATGTGATTATAACTGGTGACGCTGGTGTTGGTAAAACGGCCCTTGTTGATGGTTTTGCCCAGGATATCATTGCGGATAATGTTCCTGAACTGTTAAAAGGTGTCCAGCTTTTTGAACTGGATCTGGGATCTTTAATTGCAGGGGCCTCTTATAAGGGAGAGATTGAAGACCGTCTTAAGAATATCTTAAAAGAGATTAAAGCTTTTGATAAGGCTGTACTATTTATTGATGAGATTCATACGTTGCTGGATAACAAAGGACCGATAGGCGGAGGGGTAGGTAATTTACTGAAACCTGAACTGGCCAGAGGGGAGATTACTGTTATCGGAGCAACCACGATTGATGAATACCGGAAAATCATAGAACCTGAGCAGGCTTTTAGCAGAAGGTTTGAGGTTTTGCAGGTCAATGAGCCAAATGAGGCTTCAGCTATAAAAATGCTGGAGAAACTGACAGTGAAGTATGAAGAGCATCATCAGCTGAAGGTTCAGCCGGATGCGATTCCTGAATGCGTGAGGTTAGCGAAAAGGTATATGAAAGACCGCAGGCTTCCGGATTCTGCTTTTGATCTGCTGGACCGCTCTATGGCTGCCATGAAGATGATGAACGATACCTCAGAGAAAGTATTGGACGAGTTAACACAAACACTCGCCGAACTGGAGTTGTCTGATATTGATGAAATTACTGAGTTAACGGATTATAAGTGGTTATATAACCAGCTACAGGATAAAGTAAGTCCGGTGTTATTAGGTCAGCTGACTGATGAAACACAGGTTGAGGCTTTTGAGACAGCCGATGAATATCATCAGTATATCACCAGAAACCTGGATGCACTGAAGGTTTTGTCTGAGCGTAAATCGGATGAAGTTACCAAACAGGATATCGCTTCTATTGTGTCTTATAAAACAGGTATTCCTTTGGGAAAAATACAGGCACAGGAGAAAGAGAAATTGCTGAATATGGAGGCTTTCCTGAAAAGAAGGGTAGTTGGACAGGATCAGGCTTTGAAAGCTGTTTCTGATGCTATTCTGGAATCCAGGAGCGGGTTAAACAAGAAAGGACAGCCCATAGGTTCGTTTTTCTTATTAGGGCCTACAGGAACAGGAAAAACGGAGCTTGCGAAATCTATTGCTGAATTCTTATTTAATGATGAAAAGGCAATGATCCGTTTTGATATGTCCGAGTTTAAGGAAGAACATTCTGCAGCATTGTTATATGGTGCGCCTCCGGGATATGTGGGTTATGAAGAAGGGGGGATGCTGGTGAATAAGATCAGGGAACAGCCTTATTCGGTACTGTTGTTTGATGAGATTGAAAAAGCACATCCTTCTGTATTTGATACTTTCTTACAGATTCTGGATGAAGGGCATATGCATGACAGGTTAGGTAAGGAAGGGGATTTTTCTAATTCACTGATTTTATTTACTTCTAATATTGGAAGTGAATGGATTGCTGAGCAGGTGGCACAGGGTATAATCCCTACTTCACAGCAGTTAATGGAGATTATGTCCCGTCAGTTCAGGCCGGAGTTTTTAGCACGCCTTTCTGAGATTGTACCATTCGCTCCAATCAATGAAAGTAATGTGGTGAGGATATTCGAAATTCAGCTGAAAAGTCTGATTGATGCTTTACATAAACAGGGAATAACTTTTGAGATTGAAGAAGAAGCGACAAAAATGCTTGCACTGAGTGGATTTACGCCTAAATATGGTGCAAGACAATTATCAGGCGTGATCCGTAATGAGTTGAGAAGGCCTATCTCTAAATATATTATTTCTGGAGCATTAAAAAAGGGCAGTACAATCGTGATTAAGAAGCACCAGACGGAAGAAAGGCTGGAATGGGAAATAATTGAGCAAAGTCCTGTTACTGAACTAGAAAACAATTTATAGGCAAATACTGTTTTTTAAAATTTAAATCAATATTTTTATTAATAATAGATCTTAAACCCTTAAATATCAATACTATGTTTAACTATGAAATTGGCGGAAACGAAAGAAAGATAGATACTTCTGAAGCATTCGCAGATATCGCCCATAATAAAACGCTGTTTATACAAAAATTAACGGATAATGAACCGATCAAGCCTGAAAAAGTAGAGGGTTTAAAAACTGTACAGGAGGTCTTTAATCATTATAAACCTAAAGTTAACGTCGGATTTGAAAGACAGGATGGTTTACCAGTATCAGAAACGCTGCATTTTAATAACCTTGGCGATTTTTCTGTGAAAAGTATCATTAATCAGAGTACGCACCTTAATAATATCAATATTGAGCGTGAGATGTCTTTAAATGTGATCAAACAGCTTAAATCTAACAAAACGCTGAAGTCTACGCTGGACGATGCAGAAACAAAACATGCTTTTATCAGTGCTTTGAAAAATTTCGTAGCGGAGTTAGAAGAGAATAAATAGATCAGGTATTACATAGGTAGATTATAAAAAATATTATGGCAACTCCAGAAGAACAAAAAATAGCACAAGATAATTCCCAGGCTGCAGGTTTTAAAACCGCAGAAAAGGAAGAAAAGGGGAAACTGTCTCTCCAGGAGAGTTTAGATAAATTAGCAAGAGTTGGTGGTTTCGATTTATTGGAAGCAACTGTTGATGGTTTACAAAATTTAAACCCTGAAAGAAAAGCCAGAAAACAGATTTTCCTGACCGGAGATGAAAAGAAAAAAGAAAGAGAAGAGTTAAAGAAGAAAATTCAATTGTGGATTGATGTATTGGAAGACTCTGATTCTGTAGCATCGATGACTACAAAAAGTACAGAAAAGTTATTGGCTGCAGAAGAAAACCTGAATAAAAATATTGCTTCTGCACTGGAAAGTACAAGAGAGCTGGAGCAGGCTTACCGTTCTGTGAATCTGTTCTATCAGAATACTGAGGCAGACAAACTGAAAAATGTAGTGTTGCTGAATGCTTCTATGGATCAGATTAAGGACCTGGACAATCCAAGATTTGTAGATTTTGTAAGTGATGAGCTGAAACAAAAATATGACCGTCTTGACTTACGTGAAAACTATTCTTTAATGGTTATTCCGGGTTATATGGGCTCTAATAAAGTAGTAGAGAAATGGGGTAAGGTAGCTTATGAAAATAAAGCAATGCTGGTAACGGATTTTGCCGATCTGGATCAGCCTGATGATGTTATTGATTTATTTACTGCGGCTAATTTAACTGGCGCTGACGCTTTCAGGTCGAATGTGATTATGACTTGTAACTGGTTAGTAGGCAGGGGAAAGGTGAGTGAAGTGGGTGAAGAGGATGATTTGACTATCCCGGGTTCTGCTGCACTGGCCGGGAAAATGTACTATACGCTGATGTCGCAGGTAACTGCTGGTAAGAAACATGGTGCAATCAATGATGTGGATGGGGTCAAATTTGATCTTAAAAAGAGTGAAATTTCGCATTTAGAGCGTATTGGTTTAGTACCAATGGTGAATGAGTATGGCAAAGTAATGGCCTTCTCTGCCAAGACGCTGTTTAATGGAGATAATATTGGTTTACAGACTTATTCTGTTGTACGTGTATTTGATTATGTTACTAAAGTGCTTTTTGACTTCTTAAACAGAAGAGCTTTTGAGAACTGGACTTCAAAAACTGAACAGGATCTGCGTGGACAGATTGTTAAGTTTCTGGATGGTATCCAGGGGCCTGAGCGTTTGATTGAGCGTTTTAAAATCATGCGTTTTGAGCGTGATGAACTGCAAAAAGATAAGATCCATTTAGATATCCATATTACGCCTTATTTTCCTGCAAAAAGCTTTGTTGTGAAGCTTGACGGACAAAAAGGTGAAGATGAGGAAACGACCTGGAGTTCAGAATACGCACAACAGTAATCACCTGTTTTGCTGCTGAGAAACAGCCTGGTTAATACAATTTCTAAAAATATCCGGACAGATTACACAGATCTGAGCCGGATATTTTTTTATATGTGAGCTCACATTTCTTCGCTTAACAATTTCTTCATATTTTAGCGTCTCAACTCACATAGGCCCGCAAATAAATGAAACAACTACTGATCATAAATGGTGATCCTGAAAAGACTGCTGCTACAAGTTATTTGATCCAGGCATATGTTAAAGGGGCTAAAGAAGCCGGCGCGCATATTAAAGAAATTGCGATTGTTGATCTGATCTTTAATTCTAATAAACAATTTAATAACAGGGTAACTGAACTGGAGCCTGATTTGAAACGTGCACTTGAGCTGATCATGTGGGCAAATCATGTGGTCTTGTTCTGCCCGGTTTATTTATCTTCTATTCCTACCAGGATTACCGGGTTTTTCGACAGGCTGTTTATGCCTAACCAGGTTTTCCATTCGGCACAACAAGGAATAAATAATAATTTTAGTGGTAAATCTGCCAGGATAGTATCTATTCTTGACCAGGAAACTTTTGAGTACTGGAAACAAGACAAGAAAATTACTTACCTGTCTATTAAAAGAAACATTTTTGAAAACTGCCGGTTTCATCCAGTCTTAACGAACACTATCGGACAGCTTTATTCGCTGGATAACGAATACAGTAAGAAGTGGTTAAGGAAGCTGGAGGCCTTTGGAACAAAGATTATTTAAGCATTAAAGCTTTTTTGAAAGTTATTTGGCAGATTTATTTTATCTCATTGATTATAAGGTGATTTGGCAAAGTATTTGCTGTTGTCCTGATAATTATAAATAATAACCCTAAAACTAAAAGTTATGGCTTTCAAAGCAAGATTAAACTTTTCGGGCAAGGAGTACGATGTGCTTCACTGTGCCTATTCTCTAAACCGTGATGTGGATGCAAAAGGAAGACCCTCTTCCGGAGTTTATGGTGGAACGATCGATATTGAACTCGAATCTACCGAAGATACTTCAGTTGTTGAAGCAATGGTAAACAATCAGTACAAACCTTTAACCGGCACTTTGCTCATCAAAAAATCTGATGAAGATGCAAAGATGAAGGAGGTTCATTTTGAAGATGGATACATCGTTAAGTATTCAGAAGGAATCAATATCACTGGAGACAATCCAATGACATTGAAGTTCCAGATCTCTGCCCGTAAATTAAAACTGGGTAATGCAGAACACACTAATGACTGGCCTAAGGCTTAATTGTAATTGACCGTTTAACATTAAAAAAAATTATCATGGCGTTTAAAACCAGACTGAACTTAGGTTCAAAAGAGTATGATGTGTTGCAGTGCAGCTATTCATTAAACAGAGATGTAGATGCAAAAGGTCGTCCATCATCAGGAGTTTATGGTGGGACTATTCATCTTGAAGTAGAATCAACTGAAGATACTTCGGTGATCGAATCAATGGTGAACAACCAGTACAAACCACTTTCGGGAACTATCGTTTTCAAAAAGGGTGAAGAAGATGCAAAAATGAAAGAACTGTCTTTCGAAGATGGTTATATCATTCAGTACAATGAGGGGATTGCCGTTAATGACAATACTCCAATGACTTTAGGTTTTGTGATATCAGCGCGTAAGTTGAAAATCGGTAATGCCGAGCATACAAACGACTGGCCTAAAGCTTAATCAGGTATTTTAATTGATAAGTCTGCCACAGGTAATACCTGTTGGGCAGACTTATTTATTTGTACCAATCTACAGACAGATTTAAGCTTCATCAGCAATTAATTATTTCTTGACCGGCTAAATAGGCCCTGACCCTGTATTGAGGGCTTTTTGGCAATAATGGCAAACTTTTTGTTATTATCTGTGTAGTAATAAATAAATATTTCACCCAAAAATTAAAGTTATGGCTTTCAAAGCAAGATTAACCTTTTCGGGCAAGGAGTACGACGTACTTCATTGTGCTTATTCCCTAAACCGCGATGTAGATGCAAAAGGAAGACCTTCTTCCGGAGTGTATGGCGGTACGATCGATGTAGAAATCGAATCAACTGAAGATACTTCAGTTGTAGAAGCAATGGTAAATAATCAGTATAAACCTCTTGCAGGTGTATTGCTGATTAAAAAATCTGAGGAAGATGCAAAGATGAAAGAAGTTCACTTTGAAGATGGATACATCGTTAAGTATTCAGAAGGAATCAGAATCACAGGGGATAACCCAATGACGTTGAAATTTCAGATTTCAGCCCGTAAATTAAAGCTTGGCAATGCAGAGCATACAAATGACTGGCCTAAAGCGTAATTAGCCTTTAAAATTTTAATATCCTTTTTAGTATAAAGCTAAATATTACCGATATTTAATCTTATTGCGTTAATCAATTAACAAATTTTTACAATAAAATATTACCATGGCTTTTAAAACCAGATTAACTCTAGGATCAAAAGAGTTTGATGTGCTGCAATGCAGTTTTTCATTAAATAGAGATGTAGACGCTAAAGGCCGTCCATCATCAGGTGTGTATGGCGGAACAATTCATGTTGAAATCGAATCAACAGAAGATACATCTGTTATTGAATCAATGGTGAACAACCAGTATAAACCTTTGTCTGGAACAATTACTTTCAAAAAAGGTGAGGAAGATGCAAAGATGAAAGAATTATCATTTGAAGACGGTTATATCATTCAGTACAATGAAGGTATAGCTGTAAATGATAAAACACCGATGACTTTAAGTTTTGTATTATCTGCACGTAAGCTTAAGCTTGGCAATGCAGAACATACTAACGACTGGCCAAAAGCCTAAATCTTGTAAGGCCGCAAATCTTCTTGTTTTGCGGCCTTAATTATAAAATTATTTTTTGGATTAAGGTATCTTATTCTGGCAAAAGATAAGGATTCTCTGGAATCGGGATCAAAAATATAATCAACCTTAAAACCACAGGTATCCAAGTAATGGAAAAGAAAATTAATCTGGAAATACATATTGATGATAAAGAGATTGTTCATTTTAATTCTCTTAAGATCACCCAGGCATTTAATCGTCATCACGAATTTGAACTCATCATTAACCAGGATGTCATCGAAGAAACAGGTTCTTTCAAAATAGACCAGTCCAAATCGTGGATTGGTAAGAGTTTTATTATGAGTATCGATCATGGTAATACAGCTTTTAAAGGGATAGTTTGTGAAGTAAACCTTTCTCAGAGTCATGGCTTAAGAGGTAATCTGATCATCAAAGGATATTCTCCGACTATTTTGCTGGAAAGTGGTGGAAACATGCTTTCTTTTAGTGATATGAAACTGGATGATATCGTAAAGAAAGTTACTTCTGGTGTTGCCGGGAATGATATGGACTTTGCTATCAAACCTTCTTATCAGGAGAACCTAAAATATATAACACAATTTAAAGAGAGTAATTTCAGCTTTATCAACAGGCTAAGTTCAGAATACGGAGAGTTCTTTTATTATGATGGCCGTGTACTGCATTTTGGTAAGCCAGCTGAACAGAAGTCTGTTAAACTGGTACATGGTCAGAATCTGAACGTTATGAATATGGCGGTTCGTATCCTGCCTATGGGCTTCTCTTATTATTCTTATCGTTCTGAAGAAAATAGTACGCTGGATGCACAAGATCCGGGACATGTAGAAGGCCTGAATGGTTTTTCTCAGCATGCTTTTCAGCAATCTTCTTCTGTTTTTGATAATCATGTAAATAATCCGGTTAAACCAAGGGTAGAAAATAAAAGTCAGCTGGGTAAACTTGCTGAGAAACATAAGGCCGCAATGGCTTCTAATTTATCGGATATTACTGGTGAAAGTACCAATACGGCATTGAATATAGGGAGCATAGCTGATGTTTATGTTTCCCGTAAAAATGATTCGGGGGTATTTAATCAGGATTCTCTGAGTAAGTTTTTGATCACGGAAATTACACACCATATTGATGGTTTAAGCAGATATACCAATTCGTTTAAAGGGGTCCCTGCAGATACAGAGGTGCTTACAGTAGAGCGTGTTCAGGTGCCTCAGGCGGAGTCGCAGGTAGCTATTGTGACAGATAACAATGATCCTTCTCAAACGGGGAGGGTTAAAGTGCAGATGTTATGGCAGCAAAATAATGCAACTACGGACTGGATCAGGGTATTGACTCCGGATGGGGGCTCAAGTGAACCGTTTTCTAAAAACAGGGGATATGTATTTATTCCGGAGGTGGGCGACCAGGTGATTGTTGGTTTCAGATACAATGACCCGGACAGACCTTTTGTAATGGGAAGCCTTTTTCATGGGGCTACCGGAGCTGGTGGTTCTGATGCCAATCATTTAAAAAGGATTGCGACCAGAAGCGGCCATTTAGTGGAGTTTAATGACGGGCCTTCGGGGCATGGGATCACAATTACGGATATCAATAAGAATATTATTCATATCGATACCGCAGGAAATAATATTACCATTACTGCGCTGGAAAATATGACGCTGAATGCTAAGAATATGCAGATTAATGTGGCCCAGAACCTGGATGTACAGGTGGGTAAAGACATGTCCACAATGGTTGGAAGTAATATGAGCACTCAGGTAGGTGTGAATAGCCATACGAATGTTGGAGCTGATTATTCACTGAATGCAGCAAATATTACAGAAATAGCTTTGGATGCTTATCAAAGTGAGGCTACAAATATTACAAAAACTGCCGCCGCAGAACTTTCTTATAACAGTACTGGCGGGAGTGTGACTAAACATGCAGCGAAAACTATCAATAACAATAGTGGAGAAAAAAGTAACCTGTTTTAACGATGATTCAAAAAGGTAATATCATTAAGATATCCAATGGAACGATCAGGGAATCGGCTTCTCAGGAGTATACTGCCTTTGCTAATAATATCCATACCAATGCGTCGAATAAGATTGTAGAAAATTCTAAAGACGGTATTGTATATGGGGAGCCGAAAAAAGGAGTTACGAAAGATGATTTAGTGAATATAACTGTTGGAATGTTTTTTGACGGTACAGGAAATAACAGGAAAAATATCGATTATGCATCAGATAGTAAGTCGTCAAATTATTACAAATCTGTAGGTTGGAAGTTTAAGTGGCAGGATAATACCAGTTACAAAAATGATAGAACGAATGTAGATAATCTGGAGAAAATGTACAAGCAGGAGACTTTATATTTTTCGCTGTACATTGAAGGGATCGGAACTGAGGATGGTGAATACGATGATCTTACGGATATGGGATTTGCTACCGGTGATAAAGGTGTCAGAGGAAAAGTAAGAGTAGGATGTGAGAATCTTGTAAAAACTATACAGGCCAAAACACAGAAAAATATCGGAACATTAACGGTTGATGTGTTTGGTTTTAGCAGGGGGGCTGCGGCTGCAAGAAATTTTGTACATGAAATTACAAAAGCTTCTTATACAGCCCGTAGAAATGGAAATCCAAAGGATTTTAGAATATTTGATGCTGACAGAAAACCTGTAACTAAGAAAGAACTGCCTTCAAGAGGGCACTTTGGTCTTGAAATGGAGAAGGCAGGGCTCAAAGTAAATTTTGTAAATATCAGATTTGCCGGCCTGTTTGATACCGTTTCTGCCTATGGCCTGGTCCATAGTAATGATGTGACTGAATTAGACCTCAATGCAGTTAACAAGGCTTCAAAGATAGTTCATTTAACAGCTGCAGATGAGCATCGCCGGTTATTCGAATTAACCTCAGTGACTAAAGGGACTGAACTTTCCTTGCCAGGTGTTCACTCGGATATTGGAGGAAGTTATGTAGATAATGAACTTGAAGAGGTTTCACTGGCTGAAGAAATGCTTTCCTTTATCAACCGGAAAAAATTGATTGACGCTGAAAAAAGCAGGTTGATCAGCCAGGGTTGGTACAGGTCAGAACAAATGACTAATGATCAGCCTTATAAATTGATAGGTAATAGGAGGTTAAGTAATAAATATAGTCTTATCCCATTGCATTTAATGTTTGAAATGGGATTGAGTACCTGTGATTTTGTACAAAAATTAATAAATAATAATACCTATAAAATACCTGCAATACCTTTGAAAAATACAAAATGGACTTTGATAGATGTTTATAAGCGTCTGCAGGCTTATGCTGCTAATACCGCGCCGTCTATGGTATTTAATGATGCGAATCAGCTGAATTCTATTAAAAGGATGGTTGACAGAGGCTTTTATCCGGCTGATAAATACGCAGCGACAGAAAAGGATGCTAAAATGCTTTATGAGTTAAGGAATAAATTTCTTCATTTTTCATCCAGCTGGGATGGTGTCGGCAAGGAGCCGAATATCAATGAAAATGGAGAGAGGGAAAGAGACGTTTTTAATAAAAGATCAAGCTGAATATATGAAGAGAATATGTTTGTTGCTATTATCAATTAGTTCATTTACTATAAGTTCATGTCAGGAAAAGATGAAGAAATACGATTGGATACCTACAGAGTGTGCTCCTGAAAATTACCCGGTACAAGTTTATAAAGGGAATTTCTATTATGGTGACAAAGGCAGTATTTACATCCCTGATGGCAGGGCGGTTGATATTGGCTGGGGAGAAGTAGGTTCTGTTAATATTGCAGGTGATAAATTAAAAGAAGCACCTCATACCCTTGAAATTACCTGGATTTCTTTCACTGAAAAGAAGAACTATACTGGTAAATTTGAATTGGACACCAGGAAAATTGATTCACTTTTAGCTGCTGGTTATCCCAGTGATATTGAAGGTGGAAAAGATACTTATAAAATGATAAAAGTTGGCATGGCCCCTGGTGGGGATGTTGTGCTATGGCTAAGCGGGGTTAGAAATAAACAGGTAGAGATAGGTCATTATAAAGCTAAAACAATTGCTGATCTGGATTGGAAAAAGGTTTACCCCGATTTGGAAGGTAGTTTTGATCCTTATATCAATGATGTGATCAAAGATCTTTCTGATACTGTTAAAGATCAGATCAAAAACCACAGTATTCCTTTTAATTACTGGGCTGGATTACGTAAGCGTTATAACTGGAAACCTTCATTTCAGGGTAATGCCAAAGTAACACGTATTGATCTGGATTATTTTAATAAAGAAAGAGATTTTGTTTTTGGTGAAAATCTGGCTAAGATTACTTTTAAACCATCTGCCGTGATTGAAGAACTGAGTGTTTACTGGCTTGATGATAAAAACAGAGAGCTGCGGACCGGGGTTAAATTTGATGAAAGTGAAGCTTTTGCAGTTTTCTCTAAGCTTCAGGAAAATGAGCAGGGTGAACTGGTGATTACTGTGGATAAGGAAAAATCGGACGTAACTGTTAAACTGAAATTAAAGGATAGTGAAGTACCATTCAAACAGATAAAGACTCAAAGTTATTATAAGTAAGAAAGATATTTATGAAGAATATTCTTGTTCTGCTGACTGCATCTATTCTAATGAGTTGTAGTGCTCAAAGTTTAGATCTTTCACAAATAGATTTTAACCGGCCTGCAGGGCAGTATCTTGACAAATTAAATATATCCGCTGTTGAGCAGCAGAAGGGACATTTTGAGATTCTGAAAAATGGGGATAAAGTGCGTCTTGAACTTAAAGATAATGGTGAAGTCTGCACGATTTATACTTTGAGAGAAGCTGGCGATGCAGCGCAGATTCGTTTCTCCGGCTTTTCTTTAGAACCGGATGCTGGTGGAAGAATTATCAGTTATAAAGATAAAATAGCTTTTTATAATTGCCATCCGGACAGAACCAGGACCTTTGAAGTGCTGAGCAAACTCAAGGAAATGTTAGGTAAGCCTGATGAAATAGTCACTGATACACTTTCTTTAAATGATGGTACTGCACAATTATTATCAAAAAAACTTCCTGCAACTGATTTTAAGATATTTAAGGATGAGTTCGGTGAATATATCACTTGTCCACGTCATTATATCTGGAAAAAGGGTGATATGATCTATCAATACACTTTTATCCGGGGCTCAAAGACAATCGCCAACGATTTAGTGGCCATGAATATCCAGGCTTTTAAAGACCGGATCATTTTTGGTTTTCATAATCCGGCACAAGATCCTGTGTTAAGTAAATACATTAAATAAATAGCTGTTTATTTGGTAGCAGGTGGCATTGCAGGCGCACTTCCATCTCTGGTAGCGCGGTAATGAGGAGACATAATTTCTATGCCTGCAGCGTTAAATTCATTTTGAATGTTCTCAAACATTTTGCTGTATATCGCAGCCTGCTTATTTGCTTCTTTGGTATAGGCATTGATCTGATAGGATATATAAAAATCATCCAGACTGGTTTGTAATACAAAAGGTTTTGGGTCTTCCAGGATATATTCAGTTTTTAATGCAGCTCTGGTTAACATATCGTATATATCCTTGTATGGGATATCATAGCCTAAAGTAAGCGTCTGATGTACAATTAAGCCCTGGCTTTCTTTTTTGGTATGGCTTGAATAGTTTATGGTACTACTGGAAAGTACCATAGAATTAGGAACTGTTATATCTTCATTTTTAATGGTCTTGATTCTGGTAACCAGCATCGTTTTTTCCAGTACATCGCCTGTAACATCTCCGATTTTTACCCTGTCTCCAATCCTGAAAGGGCGCATATAGGTGATAACTAGCCCTGCTACGATATTGGTTATTGCGCTCGATGAACCCAGAGAAATCAAAATCCCTAAGAATACAGAGACACCCTGAAATGCCGGAGAACCAGACCCCGGTAAATAAGGGAAAATAAGAATGAGCATAAATGCATAAAGCACAAATTTCAGAATATTAAATGTTGGTATTGCCCAGTCGGCATGGAATCCACGAAGCTGAATCTCACCCAGTTTGATTTCGTAAAAGAAATACTTGATTCCCCTGATTGCATATTTAAAGATTAAATAAATTACAATTACAGTGAACAGGTTAGGAAGATAATGTGCTACTGCATTCAAAGCAGCCTTCATCGGGCTTAATATCCAGCCTAGTAATGTACCTGTCCAGGCCTCAGTCTCGGGGAAAATACTGAACAGTAAAGGCAGAGAAAGATAAATAATAAGGATAATTACTGCAATGCGAATGATATTATTTAATCTGAGCAGGGCCTTCTCAAAATGTTCTGGTGTAAATATTTTAATGTTTTTAATCTTTAAGACGTTGAGGTAACTTTCTCGTTTAGAAGATAAAAATGAAGCTGTCCTTTTAAAAAGAAAGTTGATGATGGAAATGATAACTGTCAGCAGAACAATAATCAGCAGCACAAGTCCTATTCTTTTAAGCCAGTTGACCAGACTGTTTGCCTTCCTTTCGGCATCAATACTTTGTTTGATGGTTTGCAGATATTCTTTAGCTAAAGCCTCGTTACTTTTGGCAAACCATAAACCATCGAGATTTGCTACTGACATTAAAATATCGTTGTTTTTATAAACCAGGTCATAACTGTCTTCATTTGGACTGATAACCAGCGAATCTGCTTTGTAGAAAGGATCTTCATAAAGCTTTTCTACCTTTTTTGAAATCGCATCTGCTCTTTCCATGGCATTAAAAGAACCGGTCCGGACGTAGATGTAAAATAAAGTGTCTGTATTGAGAATGACAGGGTATCCCTTTGCATTTTTCTTCAGGACCTGTATTTTTTCCAGCTGATGAATTTTTCTTAAAGAGTCACTAATGGCAATCTGACGAAGTTTATTTTCCAGTTCTGTGGTTTTTTTACTATTGCCTGCAGCGGACTGGAGTTCATTTTTTAACTGGATCTTGACTAGTGAATCAATTTTTTGCTGTTGCTGATCTTTTAATAGTAAAGCCTCATTGATATTTTGCTGATCCTTTTTGGCCGTAT
Source organism: Pedobacter cryoconitis (assembly GCF_014200605.1). Lineage (GTDB taxonomy): Bacteria > Bacteroidota > Bacteroidia > Sphingobacteriales > Sphingobacteriaceae > Pedobacter > Pedobacter cryoconitis_B. The sequence continues at coordinate 458,128 of NZ_JACHCE010000005.1, forward strand.
CCTGAATATTCTGTGCATGGGTAGAGAAAGATAAAGCAATAATAAAAAGGAAGAGTTTAATTCTGATCATAAAGTTGGATGTCAATAGGATAAATATACTTAAATAGTGTAAAACATTGCAACAGCGGCAGCCCCCATGGCAATGAAGGTTATCCATACCAGGATATTGGAAAGCAAACCGCTTTTATATTCGCCCATTATTTCTTTACTCATTGCAATTCTGCCAATGAGAAATAAGAGCGGTACTGCTGCAACGCCATTTAATACAGCTGCATAAACCAATGCTTTAACGGGGTCAATACCTATGAAATTTATGGCTAAACCAATCAGTGTCGCTACGATGATCACGCCATAAAATCCGTAGGCTTTTCCTAATTTTAGATTTAAACTTGCTTTCCAGCTGAATGCTTCAGATACTGCATAAGCTGCTGATCCGGAAAGTACTGGTACCGCTAGTAGTCCTAAACCAATTATACCGATAGAAAAGATAAGCTTGGCCAGAAAACCAGAGTTAGGAAAGGAATGCACTAATGGTTCCAGCGCTTTGGCTGCATCTGCTGCGGTATTGATATCTCTTACACCGCTTCCATGTAATACTGTTGCGCCCACCAGTAAAATACACCAGGTCGTAAATTCAGAGATGAGCATACCCGCTGTATTATCAATACGCATATTTCTGATACGTTTCCAGCTAATCAGTCTGCCGTCTTTGATAGGATGCCTGCCGTTTTCTTCTTCTACTTCCTGGGAAGCCTGCCAGAAGAACATATAAGGTGAAATGGTTGTTCCCAAAACACCGGTAATGATAAATACAAAGGCGAAATTAAGTTCAAAGTGAGGAATTATAGTAGCCCTTAATACGGTTGGCCAGGGCTGATCTACAATAAATACGGTAATTGGATAGGCAAGTAAAGAGATTGCAAGCCATTTAAGAATCCTGGAATAGGTTTTATAATTTGTAAATATTTCCAGTAAGAGAATGATAGCGGTAAAAAGCAGGGTTAATACCACAAAATGTACAGGAATTAATAATTGCGCGGCTGAGGCCATTGCGCCAATATCTGCACCAATATTTATGGTGTTGGCTACCACAACCAGACCTACAACAGCATAAAGTACGGGGCGGCTATAGTGTTCTTTTACAACGGCTGCAATTCCTTTCCCTTTAACCATTCCTATTCTTGCACAGGCTTCCTGTACAGCAATCATAAATGGAAGCATATAAAGTGCAGTCCATAATTGTCCGTAACCAAATTGTGCCCCTGTCTGGGAATAGGTTGCAATTCCTGATGGATCGTCATCAGCGGCACCTGTAGTTAAACCCGGACCTAGTACTGTTAAAAATTTCCAGAATTTCTTTTTGCGTGGTTTCGGGTTTTGCGAAAGCTCCATATCTGACCTGAGATTTTATAAATATAATATTTATATGGCTTATTCTTCTGTAATCTGTGGTTAATTCTTCTGCAATCTGATTGCATAGTTTTATTAATTTATACAATTAGCTGATTTCTTTATTACCTTCGCCTCATCAATTATATGAGATTATTAGCATTCATAGGGATCATATTAGTACTGGCATTGAATTTAGTTCCATGCGGTGATGCTATATCCACTTTGAATGGAAGTACTAAAATTGAACAGGCTCATCATTCTGAAAGAAACAATGATAATTGCAGTCCATTTTGTAATTGTGCCTGCTGTTCTACAGCATCTGTAATTAAAGACGCATTAGTGATTTCAACTCCATTTGCTGACCACATACCTGTACGTCCTGTACATTTAGCCGGGAAGTTTATTACTGTAGATCTTCCGATCTGGCAGCCACCACAATTACTTTCTTAATCATTTCTATTTTTCTATACATGCTTCCGGCATGATATAGTTCTGTTATTATTTAATAATTCTATCAATGCTTTTATCAAAGGATTAGGCTATTCCGTTTGGGAATTATCTTTTGATATCTCATTATAAAAAATGATATGCTAAGTAAGATCATAAAATTTTCTATTCACAATAAATTGGTGATTGGCCTGTTTACCCTTGCGCTGATTGCGTGGGGGGTATATTCGCTAAAAAAATTACCGATTGACGCTGTACCGGATATTACCAATAACCAGGTACAGGTTATTACGTTAAGCCCCTCTCTGGCCTCAGAAGAAGTAGAGCGCTTAATCACTTTTCCTGTTGAACAAACCATGTCTACCATCCCTGAAATTGAGCAGGTACGTTCTATTTCCCGGTTTGGATTATCTGTAGTAACGATTGTTTTTCACGATGATGTGGATATTTATTGGGCAAGACAACAGGTGAATGAAAAACTGTCGGAAGCTAAAAATAATATCCCCCAGGGAATTGGAAATCCTGAAATTTCACCTATTTCGACCGGGTTGGGTGAAATTTATCAATATGTAGTTCATGCAAAACCGGGATTTGAAAAGACTTATGATGCCAGAGAACTGCGCAGTATTCAGGATTGGATTGTCAGGCGCCAGCTGCTGGGCACGCCCGGAATTGCCGAGGTAAATAGTTTTGGTGGATTATTAAAGCAATATGAAATTGCAATGGACCCCAATAAACTGAATAGTTATAATTTAAGTATCAGTGATGTCTTTAAAGCGCTGGAAAGAAATAATCAAAATACGGGAGGTGCTTATATTGATAAAAAACCTAATGCCTATTTTATCCGTAGTGAAGGGTTAGTTGGGAATATAGAAGACATTAACAAAATTGTAGTCAGGAATACAAGTACAGGAATCCCTGTTTTAATCCGGGATATTGCCAATGTCAGAATTGGAAATGCGATACGTTATGGGGCATTGACCCGTGCAACAGCTAAAAGTCAGGGAGAAGCGGTTGGTGGGATTGTGATGATGCTCAAAGGCTCAAACGCTAATAATGTTGTTAAACAGGTCAAAGAGAAGATAGCGCGGATTAATAAAACCCTCCCTAATGGTATTGTTATAGAGGCGTTTCTGGATAGAAGTGCTTTGGTTGACCGTGCAATAGGTACTGTAGCAAAGAATCTGATTGAAGGTGCTTTGATCGTCATTTTTGTACTGGTCTTATTTCTGGGTAATTTCAGAGCAGGTATTGTGGTCGCATCAGTGATTCCTCTGGCTATGCTGTTTGCAATTTCACTAATGAATGTATTTGGCGTTTCCGGAAACCTGATGAGTCTGGGGGCTATTGACTTTGGTTTGATTGTAGACGGGGCGGTGATTATTGTAGAGGCGACTATGCACCTTCTTGGTGCCAGTAAGCTTAAACGGATGATGACACAGGAAGAAATGGATGAACAGGTGGAACAATCTGCTACCCGTATGATGAGTGCTGCAGCCTTTGGACAGATTATTATTTTAATTGTATATCTCCCGATTCTGGCCCTGGTTGGTATCGAAGGGAAAATGTTTGGCCCTATGGCTCAAACTGTCTCTTTTGCGATTTTAGGCGCATTTTTATTGTCGCTGACTTATGTGCCGATGATGTCATCGCTGCTGCTCAGTAAAAAGCCTGTGGTTAAAAAGAATTTCTCCGACCGCATGATGGACTTCTTTCAGAAGTACTATACGCCACTAATTAATGGTGCCTTGCGTAAACGTGTTACGGTTGTTGTTTTATCTGGAGTTCTGCTGGTGATCAGTATCGTTTTGTTTGCCAGAATGGGGGGAGAGTTCATCCCTACTTTAGAGGAAGGTGATTTTGCCGTAGAAACCCGTCTGCTGACTGGAAGTTCATTGAGTCAGACTATTGATAAGGTTAACCAGGCTTCTAAAATTCTGTTAAAGGAGTTTCCGGAAGTTATAGAGGTTGTAGGTAAGGTGGGGTCTGCTGAAATTCCTACGGACCCAATGCCAATGGAAGCTACCGATTTAACCATTATTTTAAAGGATAAAAAGGATTGGGTAACCACAAAATCGAGAGAAGAATTAGCAGATAAAATGGCTGCTGCGCTGGATAAAGTAACTGGTGTGGCTTTTGGCTTTTCGCAACCGATACAGCTGCGGTCCAACGAATTGATTTCGGGTGTGAGACAGGATATTGGAATCAAGGTATTTGGTGATGATCTGCAAACACTAACGGATATTTCTCAGAAAATAGGAAAGATTGTGTCTACTGTGCCGGGGGCAAAAGATTTGTATTTAGAACAGGCTACTGGTCTTCCACAAATTGTTGTGAAAATAAACAGGGATCAGTTAGCCCGTTACGGAATAGACATTGAAACGGTTAACCAGGCAATTAATTCTGCATTTGCAGGTCAGTCTGCCGGATTGGTTTATGAAGGCGAAAGACGTTATGATATGGTAGTCCGCTTATCTGAGCAGAACAGACAGGGAATAGATGATGTGAAAAACATTTATATTTCAGCACCTAACGGGATTAAAGTCCCGCTGATTCAACTGGCTGCTGTAGAATTTAAGATCGGGCCAAATCAGATTCAGCGGGAAGATACTAAACGCAGAATCATTGTCGGATTAAATGTCCGCGGGCAGGATATTGCGACAGTTGTTGATGAGATTGAACAAAAGATAAATGAGAAAATCAAATTGCCTCCGGGATATTATATCACCTATGGCGGACAGTTTGAAAATCTTAAAGCAGCCAAAGAACGTTTGTCGATTGCTGTTCCGGTTGCCTTGTCACTCATTTTATTACTATTGTATTTCTCTTTTGGATCGGTCAAACAATCTGTCCTGATATTTTCTGCTATTCCTATGGCTGCCATTGGTGGTGTTTTCGCCTTATTGCTGAGAGGGATGCCATTCAGTATTTCTGCCGGTGTAGGTTTTATTGCACTGTTTGGAGTAGCTGTATTAAATGGTATTGTATTGATTACTGAATTTAACAGATTGAAAGCCAGTGGTATTAGTGACCTCAAGGAAATTGTGTTAAAAGGTACGGCACTCCGGTTAAGACCTGTTCTGATGACTGCTACGGTAGCTTCCCTGGGTTTTCTTCCAATGGCACTTTCTACTGCTGCAGGTGCTGAGGTACAGAAGCCATTGGCAACAGTGGTAATTGGAGGCTTATTAACTTCTACTATTTTAACTTTACTCGTTTTACCCGTGTTGTATACTTATTTCGAAAACTTTAAAAAAGGTAAAAAAGCGATTAACCCGGTAGCAGTTATTTTCCTTGTGGGATTGTTTTTTATTCCCTCGAAAACGATGGCTCAGCGTCCGGTAAACGGCAGACCTGTAACGGTACAGGAGGCTGTTGAAATTGCATTGAATAATAATCAGACGGTTAAATCGTCACAACTGCAAATCAATAAACAGCAAGCTATAAAAGGTACTGCATTTGATCTGGGAAAGACCAATCTGAATTTGCAGTACGGACAATTTAATAGTATCAAAAGAGATAATAACATATCAGTACAGCAGAATATCCCTTTCCCTGGATTGATTAAAAATCAGCGTAATCTATATGAGGCGCAGGTTCGCAGCAGTGAATTAAGTCTTTCGGTTACACAGAATGAGCTGATACGTCAGGTTAAAAGTACCTATGCACAGCTGAGTTATTTTAAGGCGCTTCAAAAGCTGTATAAGAGTCAGGATTCTATTTTTAGTAATTTTCTGAAAGCTTCTTCTTTGCGTTATCAGACCGGAGAAACTAATCTGCTGGAACGTACGACTGCCGAAACTCAGTTGAATGAAGTTCGTAATCAGTCAGAGAAAAACTTAGCTGATATTGCTATTTATAGTTCAGAGCTACAAAGACTGCTGAACACGAATGAAGTTATAGAGGTGAGCAATGAAAAATTGAAAAAGGAAAGCTGGAATCAGGCTGTTCCTGATAGCCTGGTCAACACTTCATTATTGGCTTTACAGCAGCAACAGGTAGAAATTGCGGATAGATCCTTAAGGGTTGAACGGGCTAAAGCAGGACCTGATTTTACTGTAGGATATTTTAATCAATCTCTTATCGGTAATCAGACTATAAATGGTCAGGAGCAGTTTTTTAGCGCAGGCAAACGTTTCCAAAGTGTTCAGGCCGGTATTTCTATTCCGTTATTTTACAAACCATTTGCCGGCCGGATTAAGGCAGCTAAAATAGAGAAACAGATTGCTCAGAATGAATTTAGTCTGTTCCAGACGAATTTACAAGCTCAATATAAGCAGGCTGAACAGGATTTACTGAAGAATTCACACAGTATCGATTATTATGAGAAGAATGCTTTGCCAAATGTCAATCTCATCTTAAAACAGTCGCAGATTGCTTTTCAAAGCGGGGATATTGGGTACCTGGAATTTTCACAGGCTTTGCGGACTTATTCTGATATCCGGTTCAGCTATTTACAAGCCATTAATCAATATAATCAATCGGTTTATACGCTTCAGTATCTGATTGATTTGAAATAATTTAATATAAAATACAAAATGAAAAAAGTAATTGAATTCAAGCAAGCCATTTATATACTTTCTTTTGCCACGCTTTTTTTTGTTTCCTGCGGAAATAAAAAAGAGGCAGAAAATGTAACTGCAAATACCGGCGCTGTGGCCAGTGAAGATCCCAATACTGTAGAACTGAACGCGGCACAATATAAAGCCAGCGGGATTACCTTAGGTCAGGTAGAGAAGAAATCGATAAGCGGAGTCCTTAAAGTCAACGGTACGATAGATGTACCGCCTGAAAACCTGATTAGTATTACGACTCAAATGGGGGGGATAGTTAAGTCAACTCCATTATTGCAAGGTTCTACGGTAAGTAAAGGACAGGTTATCGCCGTGCTTCAAAATCAGGAATATGTACAGTTACAGCAGGATTATCTGGAAAATAAGAGTCAGCTGGAGCTGGCAGATTCTGAATACAAAAGACAGCAGGAACTGGCCAGACAGAATATCAATGCACAAAAAGTACTGCAGCAGGCTAAATCACAGTATCAAACGATGTTATCCAGAGAAAGTGCTTTGAGACAACGTTTAATGCTGATTAATATCAATTCTGCAACATTAACACCTGGAAATATCCGTAGTACAATTAATATCTATGCCCCTATTAATGGCTATGTAACCAAGGTAAATGTAAACTCGGGCAAATTTGTAAGCCCTAATGATGTGATGTTTGAAATTGTAAACAGTGCTAATTTACATGTGGAACTCAAGGTATTCCAAAAAGACGTAGATTTAATAAAGAAAGGGCAGAAGGTTCGCTTCTCTTTACAAAATGAGGCGGAAGAGCGTACTGCGACAGTTACGCTTGTTGGAAGAGAAATTAATGAAGATAAGACGGTTACGGTTCACTGTGTAGCCAACACACAAAGCAGGAATCTGATACCGGGTGCTTATTTGAATGCACTGATTGAAACCGGCACCGAAGAGGTAAATGCTTTGCCTGAATCTGCTTTAGCCGATTTTGCCGGAAAGAAATACATTTTTATACAAACCGGTCAGCGTGAGGATGAGAAAAAAGAGATTAACTATCATTTTCAGCTTTTAGAGGTGACTACAGGTTCGGCAGATGCCGGATATGTTGAGGTTAAACTTCCTGAAAGTCTGAACCTGGAAACAGCTAAAGTGGTGACAAAGGGAGCGTATGATTTGATTTCTAAGATGAAAAATAGTGAAGAAGAGTAACTTTTATTAATAAATTATTAACCTGAATAAATTGTATGGAACGTGAAGGAACTATTTCTGAGGCCAGCAAGAATAAAGGCCGTTTAAAAATTGTACTGGGATTTACGCTTTTGTACCTTATTGTAGAGGTTATTGGAGGTATTATGACCAAAAGTCTGGCTTTACTGGCAGATGCGGGACATATGCTGACCGATGTAGGCGGCCTTGCGCTGGCACTGATTGCGATAAACTATGCAGAACGAAATGCTACAGCAGAACGGACTTATGGTTATTACAGGGCTGAGATATTAGCGGCACTGGCCAATGCAGTAGTGTTGATCGGTATTTCTTTTTATATCCTTTATGAAGCTTACCTGCGTTTCCTTAATCCTCCTGAGGTTCAGAGTAAAGAAATGATCATTGTTGCTGCAATCGGTTTACTGGTCAATATAGCAGGGATGGTTATTTTAAGAAAGAGTTCAGGGGAGAGCCTGAATATGAAGGGTGCATATTTTGAAGTACTTTCTGACATGCTTACTTCTATAGGTGTTATTGCTGCCGGTATCATTATGTTAACCACTGGCTGGTATTACGCAGATCCTTTATTGTCTGCGGGAATTGGTCTTTTTATTTTACCCAGAACATGGATACTGCTTAAAGAGTCAATAGGTATTTTATTGGAAGGAACACCTAAGGAGGTTAATATGGCCGGGTTAAGGAGTTCAATCCTGGAAATAGAAGGGGTAGAGGGAATACATGATCTTCATGTCTGGGTTTTAACATCCGGGGTGAATGCCATGACAGCTCATATTGTTTTAAAGGAGGGAGTAACCGGGCGGTTGGTTTTACCGGTCCTTCAAAAACATATCACTGAGAATTTTAAAATATCACATACTACACTTCAATTAGAGGAACCTGGTTTCGGCGAAGAACAAACGCATGTCTGATTTGTACCATTCTATCCTCTTGTTTGACAGGAGGATAGAATGATTCTATGGGGTAAATAGTTTATTACATCTTACCGGGGGTTATAAAAAAAATTAACTTAGGCAGATGTAATTTGAAGCTCATGAGATATAAAGCTATTGTTACGCTTTCAGCGTTATTAGGGACTGTGATTATGTTGAGTGGGTTTATGCCCAAAGAAGATAAAAAAGCCAGTAACCTTAAGGTGCTTCCCAGGGATATCAGCGCTGAGGATCTGGATAAGGTTATGGATGGATTTAAGGTTGCCCTGGGTGTCAAATGTAATTTTTGTCATGCAGCCAGTAAGGATGATCCTAAACATCTGGATTTTGCCAGTGATGCTAAACCGGAAAAGGAAATTGCCAGGTCAATGATGAAGATGACTAACCGGATTAACAAGAAATACTTTCATGTTAAAGATGTTGACGGACCTAAGGCACTTCTTGCTGTAAACTGTATTACTTGTCATCGTGGACAGGCACATCCGGATGAAAAGTAATACCCGATCAGCCTGATCATAAATGATAACCGTGTTCATCTTTGATCTGTTGTAATTTTTGGGATAACAATTTCACTTTACCTGGATATTGTGAGGCAAGGTTTCTGCGTTCGCCTATATCTGATGATAAATCATATAACTGCGGTTCTTTATGATTACCCAATTCAGTTTTAGTGGAATAATCATAAACTGCCCCTTGATTGGGTTCAATATATTTCCAGTTGTCTGCAATTATCCCTAATCCGGCAGCATCCTCAATTAAGTAAGGGCGGTTGTTTGCTGATTTTCCTAAAAGCTGACTGAGCATATCAAAACTATCATAAGCTTGTTCTGTCTTAAGTTTTTTATTCAAAAGACCAGCAAAAGACCGGACTAAATCTACCTGACTGATCAATGCATCACTCGTTCCTCTTTTTATAACTGATGGCCAGCTTACAATAAACGGAACGCGGGTCCCTCCGTCAAAGGCACTGTACTTTCCGCCTCTTAAGGGACCTGCTGGTTTGTGTCCGCCAAGCAGAGATTGTGCTTCATCCTGATAACCATCGTCTACAACAGGGCCGTTGTCGCTACTTAAAACAATGATTGTATTTTTAGTTAGTCCAAGGCTGTCCAGCGTTCTCATGATACGGCCAACACTCCAGTCAAATTCTAAAATAACATCACCACGTGGTCCCATTCCACTTTTGCCTGCGAATATTTTATTTGGTGTTCTGGGAACATGAATATTTGGGGAGGCGAAGTACATGAAAAAAGGATTTGCTTTGTTTTTTGCAATAAAGCTTTCTGCCTGAGTGGTTAGTTTCTCAGTTAAAGTATAATCGTCCCATAAAGCCGCCTTACCTCCGGTCATGTAACCAATACGGCCAATACCATTAATGATTGTATTGTCATGACCATTTGAAGATTTCATCGTCAATAGTTCGGGATGGTCTTTGCCTGTAGCCCAATCCCCGGTTTTTTGATGATAATCTACTGTAATAGGATCTTTTGGATCCAGATTTTCTACCCGATGATTGTCTACAATCACACAGGGTACCCTATCCAGTGTTGCTGGTATGATGTATGAGCGGTCAAAACCTAACTCTTGTGGCCCTGGCTTAATTTCACCATTCCAGTCTGGACCACCCTTACTACCTAAACCAAGATGCCATTTGCCAATAGCAGAGGTCATATATCCGCTTTGTTTAAATATTTTTGCCAGTGTGATTTGTGCTGTGTCAATTAATAAAGCTGCATTTCCGGGAGCTATCCCTGTCCCTTTTTTACGCCATGCATATACACCTGTCAGAATGGAAAAACGGGAAGGTGTACAGGTCGAACTTGTGGTATGTGCATTCGTGAATTTAAGTCCTTTTTTTGCTAACTGATCTATATGAGGCGTATTGATTCTTTTAGCACCATAACAGCTCACATCTCCATAACCAAGGTCATCGGCATAGATAATAATAACGTTGGGGCGTTTTTGCTGAGCAAAGACAGACAAACAGGATAATACTGTTATTAATATACCTAAACAGGTTCTTTTCATCTTTTTTTAAATTAGTATAATAATTCTTATAGATAGATTCGCAGTATTTATTTCTGAATAACAATGTTTTTCAATCTAGTGATTTCCCTTAAAACCAGCCTTATTTAATATTGGGCAAACGTTTGCGTAATCTTGTGTTATATTTGATCAGCAATAACCGGATTATAATTATTTTCATAAATAATTTGATTATCTACCCAACGTTTAGTCTGATTGCTGCGTAGTGCTAGTGAAAAGTATGTGTATCAGATTACCTATTTATTTTAATGAACCTATTTGCTAAGCAACATTCCAAACTGATCAAAGGTTGCAAGGCTAATGAACGAGCTGCTCAGGAAGGGTTGTATAAACTCTTTTATGGTGATATGCTGCGGTTATGCTATCGCTATCTGAAATCTGATGAACTGTCGAAAGAAGCACTAAATACCGGATTTTTAAAGGTATTTCAGCATATAGGTACATTTGATGAGAAAAAAGGTGAGCTGGGGGGCTGGATAAGAACAATTATCGTAAGAACTTGTATTGATCTTGGACGAAAGGAAATCAGGTTTAGTAAGGAAACTAATGTTTTGGAAGAAGCTGAAGATATTTTTATTCTTCCGGCAGTACTGAATAAACTTTATGCAGAGGATCTTTTAAAATGTATCCGTCAGTTGCCGGATGCGACCAGGCTTGTCTTTAATCTTTCGGTAATTGAAGGATATTCACATGGAGAAATCGGGGAACAACTAAATATTAAGGAAAGCACTTCGAGATGGCATCTTTCGGAAGGCAAAAAAATGCTAAGAGGAATGCTCACCTCTTCAAATGGGCGTATTGATCAACCGACTGATAATAACAAGATAACATGAGAAACTCAGCTTGGTATTATAAAATCTGGCTTAAAAAGCTATCCAAACTTCCTTTAAAGGAGGATGCTGGTTCTGCATGGGCTGGTATGAAAGATATGCTGGATGCGCAGATGCCTGTTAGTCATGGTGGTGGTCATGGCGGTTCTGGTACTGCGGCAACAACAAAACCTTTTGTTGCTAAATTGGCCTCGCTGCTTGGTTATGCGCTTCCTGTTGCAGCAGCAATTGGTGTAACCACCTATATTGTTGTGCCCATAGTTATTAAGCCTAAGGAAGTTGTGATTAAAAAAGAGCAACAATCCCATTTATCAATTGATACAATCAATAGTAAAGCAGTTCAGGTCTTTCCTGACTCTTTGAAAAGCACTGATACTCTCAGAAATAGTGTTTTATCAATAAGTGATTTACCAGTAAGCAGGGCAGAAGTTCAGGGTGAAATTCATCGGGCTGACCACAGGTCTGCCAGTTTAAACACAAGTGTTATTTCGAAAGGTAAAAGTGATATTGATTCCCCTGTAAATGTAAATGGCCAATCTGGTAATCGTCGGGAAATATTATACGTAAATGAGGCATTAGCTAAGGAAAATGCTGGATTAACTAAGGAAAATACCGGATTAGCTAAAGAAAATGCCGGTTTGACTAAAGAAAATACTGGATTAGCTGTAAACAGGAAAGTATCAGACGAACAGAAGAGCAGTAATTTAACAACCAATGATAAAGCTGCCGGACAAAAAATAAAGGATCATGCTGGTGCAAATTCTATTGATGATAAGAATAAGGCTTCTAAAGTTGCGGTATCAAAAAAAAGAAAGCTTAGTGGCTCTCCGAAAATAAAAGAGATAATGACTACTCCTGATTATGATTTTGGATTGGAAAGTGGATGGAATGCTGGTAAAAATAGTAGTTTTTATGTGGGCGCTTTTGGATCATATGCTTTTGGAACACGCTTGCTGTTAAATGTGGGTATCCGGTTAAATACATCAACTGTGTTTTCAGGAAGCTATATAACCAAACCCAGTCATATTTTATGGGATAGTTTATCTAATTATAAGGTTGCAGACAGGAGAAAGGTGATGATTTTAAATGTTCCGTTAACATTTGAATACAGACTCTCCAACACAATTAGTGTAAATGCAGGCCCAGTGATTAGTTTTCCACTGAGCCAGTCAAATGCCACTATTCATTCTGAACTTAACAAAGCTCAGTTGCCTTCTACTCAATACCTGGATTCGGCCCGTCACAGCGGGGTAGACTCTACTTTGAGCTATACCAAGGTGAATAAGGTAAACCTGGGTATTACTGGTGGTATAAGTGTTCGTTTCAATCAATTCTATATTGAAGGCAAGTATTTGCGAAATCTCAGCCCTTATAAATTTAGTAATACTTTAGGCGGATATGAGCAATATTATGGATCCTTCCAGTTAGGGCTTCGTTATAAGTTTAGAAAATAATGCGTTTAAGAGACAGGTTTTAGTTTGAAGAATGAAGTGCGGTTTGTTTTAGCAACCATCTCATAATTTCTTGCCAGAAGATAATTGTATAGCTCTGAATCTGCCAGATTCTGGATGTCTATTCCTACCTCTACAATAATAAACAGGGGTATGTATTTTTCCCAATTGTTGGATTTAAGAACTTCCAGATCAAAACCTTCGGCGTCAATATTCAGAAAATCTATGGTTTGTCCTTCGGGTAAATGAGTAGCTAAAACTTCTCCAAGAGGCATAGTTTTGACATTGATAACATTGGTGATCTTGTATTTTGTATTCGTTGCTGATCTGGCAGTTGAGATGTCTTTGTCAAAACTATTCAATGCAGGTTCATTGAAACAATAAAATGGGAGTATACCGGCCGTAATATCTATTCCAATATTAAGATTGATATCCCTGTGGCGGAATATATTAAACAGTTTGATTGCACCTGGCGTGGGTTCAATATTGATTCCCTTCCAGCCATTCTGATAGAAATGTATGGTGTTTGAAAATCGGTATGGATGATGAGCACCCACATCAATATAAAATCCTTTATAATTTTTACGGTTCTCGAAGCAGGATCTATAGATCATATCTTCTCCTTCCTGTGAATAGGATCTGTGGAAGAAGAATTTATCAATAGGGAAGGTCTTTTTTAACGTTTTAATTAAGGCTCTCATATTTATTACATGCAATTCCTTTGAATGGCTATACAATCAAATACGCAGATAGATGGCGAAACGCTGGGCAGATAAGGAAAATTATCAGCAGAAATTTAATACCTGATCAATAAATATATTTTTTTCTTTTCAGTATTAAAATTGGCGATTGAGCTTTACTCAATATACACTTGGTTTTTTTTGTTGAAAATGGGTGTGTTGCGATAGATTAATTGGTTTAAATGTTTAGTGTACCGTGAATTAGTTCTGTGATTTAATTGATATGCTTAATGGATTTGTATTTTCAATTTAATATTAGGTTAATATAATTTGCGTTAATTAGGAAAAAAAAGTAAATATTGAAATTCTAGTTGTTGTAAATGATATTAAATATGTTGAAAATCTTGTTTTTTACATTTTAATAAATTATAATTGTTTTAAATGAGAAAATAGTTGCGGTTCTTGTTTGCCGTAACATTCATTGGCTTTATCGAAGTTGTTCTTGTGACTGCTTTTAGCAGAGCTCTAACCTTTTGTGTAAAATGGACCTGATTCAATTTTACAATTTCATACATCATCTGATCATATTTTTATTTAAATCATTTCTATAAGATAATGATTTAATATTTCTTTAAAGTCTGCTCATAAAGCATAGCTCTTCTTTAATTAATAACCTATTAAACCTAGAATAAGCATTGATATGGAAAAATTTTTATTAAAACCTAATGTGGTCATAGAGCCGTTATTTGACAGATGGTATGCCTGGCCACATTTGATCTCTCCTGCTACAAGTGCAATGAACATTGTTGGAAGACATTTGAAAATTATCAATTCATATCTTCAGTCTCCAAAAATGCATGAGGCAGCTGTCAAAAACCCAAAGATGCTTGGTGGCCCTTTTATGGATTTTCCTATAGAAAGAGTTGAAGATATTGCTCTATTGAAAGCAAAGACTCTGGAAAGTCAAAGTAAATTGATTTTATTTGCAGAGGCTGTTCAAGAGCTGGACGATATGCTGAAGTCTAATGTTAGCGGAGGTTCATTAGAGCCTTTATATCAAAAGGTACCGGAGATTCTCAAAGGATATGTTGAATTGGTTTATGATTTAAATAGTAATCCTTCTTTTCGTTTTTTTGAGCCATTACTTTATCAAAGTGAGTTTTTTAATAAATCTTCTCAAAGTATCGCTCTGTGGTCAACTTCAAATGATGAACGACCTTTTTGTCTGAGTACTCCCCGCCTTGATGAACCCGGGGTTTTACATCTTGATATCCCATTTGATCATCCGGGTATTGATTTATTAAGTAAGATGAAAAGAGTGCCTGGTTCTATTGATGAAATAGCTCAGGTATTTGGTGTCGATATTAAAGACCGTGAATTGTTTAATTCTTTCTTTACCAGTGAGCCTTGTCAGCCATATGAAAAATATAAAGGTTCAAAGGCAAGAATGCGTTATTTTGGACATGCATGTATTTTGATAGAAACAGAAGATGTTTGTATTCTTACTGATCCTGTAATCAGTTATTATGGATATGAATCCAGCGTTGCTCATTTTTCTGATGTAGACATTCCTGATGTGATCGATTATGTATTAATTACACATAATCATCAGGATCATATTTTATTTGAAACCTTATTGCCTTTACGCCATAAAATCAAGAATATAGTTGTTCCAAGGACTTCAAGTGGTGCATTACAAGATCCTAATCTTAAATTAATGTTTAAGAGTGCAGGGTTCAATAATGTCATAGAAATAGATGAGATGGAGGAAATTCAGTTGAAAAATGTTAAAATTACCGGGCTTCCTTTTACTGGTGAACACAGCGATCTGAACATCAAATCAAAAGCATGTTTTCATGTAGCTATTGATAAATTCACTTTTCTTTTTGTTGCAGATTCCAGAATTCTGGAAGCAAAAATTTATGAGCATATACATGGTATTATAGGAAATGTAGATGTTATTTTTCTAGGAATGGAATGTGACGGAGCTCCATTATCATGGTTATACGGTCCATTGCTTACAGAGAAAGTATCGAGAGAGAATGATCAGTCGAGAAGACTTTCGGGCTGTGATTGTGAAAGAGGTATGCATCTCATCAATATTTTTAATCCAAAAGAGGCTTATGTTTATGCTATGGGACAGGAGCCGTGGCTGGAGTTTATAAGCAGTATAAAATATACTGCAACATCTCATCCCATTGTCCAGTCGGATATGCTAGTCGAATATTGCAAAAACAAAAACATTATTGCAGAAAGATTATTTGGAGAGAAGGAACTCTTCTATAGTTATGATAGACCTCAGTTAAAGGAAATCTATCAGGACTTATAAATCTGTAAGTATAAAATCTTCAATCTCACATTCTCCCGGATTTTGATCCGCTTTTGTCATGTAAAGACATTGGAAGCCACTTGATTTCATGAAAAAATCTGATTGATAGCTGGTGATCCAAGTCTGTATGTTACTGATGCGTTGATAAAAAGTAAAAACGAAATAATTATTTAATATGGAAGATATCCTATCTAAATTAAGAGCTAAAAATATCAGTATTGATGTTTTAAATAATCAGATCAAATTGAAAATTCCAGAGGGTTTAGAGTGTGAAGCGCTTTTGGATGAGGTTAATAACAATAGCGCTGATCTGATTTCTTTTATTGAAAGACTTAAAAATGTCAATAGTTCTTTGTTAGAACAGGATCATATAGCAAAGCAAAAGTCTTTCTGGATATCAGCGTATCAGGATCTTCCTGAAGCGCTTGACCTTCCTTTAGATTATATGCGTAATAAACAGACGGATGATCAATATGAAAGTCACAGTTTTGAGGTGGATGAACAGACAACAAGCTCAATCCGACGCCTGGGAGAAATAAATGGAGCAACGATATTTACCGTTTTATTATCTGCTTATACTATTTTGTTGAGTCGGTTGAGTAACCGTGAGGATGTAGTGGTTGGTGTATCTGTAACTGGTCGTCGTCATGCTGGTCCGGAAGGAATTACTGGTGCTTTTATCAATATGCTTGCACTGCGGAATTATCCTTCAGGGCAGCTTGTTTTTCGTGATTTTCTTACTGAAGTGAATTCACGTACAGTGTCTTTTTTTGACCATCAGGATTTTCAATATGAAGACCTGATCGATGAACTGAAGCTTCCACGTGACACCGGCAGAAACCCACTTTTTGAGGCTGCATTTTCTTATGAGAATTTTGAGACAGATTTCTCATCTATTCCTGAATTAGATTTATCTTTTTACAAGCAGAGAGCAGGGATCTCTAAAATTGATTTGTCTTTGTTTGCCTCAACGCATTCCGGAAGTTTATATTTAAATTTAGTTTATCCTACAGCACTTTTCAGTGAGTCTTCAATCAGTCGTTTCGGAGCTTATTTTCAGCGTATTATCAGTGCTATTATCATTGATAATGATATTCGTATTGCTGATATAGATATTTTATCAGACAGAGAGAAGGACCAATTTTTAAACCAGGATAATTCCCGGGTTTCTTATCCTGAAGAACGTACAGTTGTTAATTATTTTGAGGAACAGGTGCTACTTCATCCCGATCGTATTGCGCTTGTTGATCAGGGAGCTGAGCTGAGTTATCGTGTTTTGGATAGCTTAAGTAACCGCCTTGCACGTGCTTTACGTGCAGAAGGTGTGGGGCGCGAAAGTATTGTTGGTTTGTTAACCGGCCGTACACAAGAAACGGTGATTGGGATGTTAGGTATTCTCAAAGCCGGAGGAGCCTATCTTCCTATGGACCTGGATTATCCTCAGGATCGGATACACTACATGCTGGAGGACAGTAAGGCACTTCTTCTTCTTGTAACTGTTACTGGCCACAATGAAGTTTATCCTGTTAAAGCACTGACTGTTCAGGAATTAATTAACCGGGATTCCATTAGCGATGAAGCTATTGAACCGGTTAATTCAGCTCAGGATCTCTGTTATGTAATTTATACTTCTGGTACTACAGGTTATCCTAAAGGTGTACTGGTAGAACATCGGAATGTAGTCCGTTTGTTTTTTCACGATTCCCCATTATTTGATTTTGGCGCTTCTGATGTGTGGACGATGTTTCATAATCCTTATTTCGATTTTAGTGTTTGGGAGATATACGGTGCCCTTTTATTTGGTGGTAAACTGATTATAATTCCAAAAATGATAGCACGTGATTCTGGTGCTTACTTAGACTTACTGGTCTCTCATGGAGTGACAATACTCAATCAGACTCCTTCTGCATTTTATAATCTGGATGAGGCAGAATCATTGTCCGGATTATCATCCGGTGCACTGAAACTGAGGTATATTATTTTTGGTGGTGAGGCATTAAAACCTTTGAAATTAGCTAGTTGGTATAAGAAATATCCTGATATAAAGCTGGTTAATATGTTTGGTATTACCGAAACAACAGTACATGTAACTTATAAATTAATTGGTGAGCAGGAAATCCTTGAAAATGTGAGTAATATTGGGGTTCCTATCCCAACACTTTCAACCTATATTTTTGACCGGTATCAACGTTTAGTTCCTCAGGGAGTAAGTGGCGAGCTCTATGTCGGAGGTGCAGGGGTTTCCCGTGGATATTTGAACCGTGATGAACTTACCAAAGCCCGTTTTATACAAAATCCTTATAATTTAGAGGAACGTCTTTACCGTACCGGAGATCTTTGTCGTCAGCAGGTTAATGGAGAGCTGGAGTATATTGGCCGTATCGATCACCAGGTTAAGATCCGTGGTTACCGGATTGAGCTTGGAGAGATAGAAAGTCGTTTGCTGGAACATAAAAAGGTATCAGATGCATTAGTAATTGTTAAGGAAGATGATATTGATAAATATCTGGTTGGATATTATGTAGCAGAAAAAGCTATATCTGTTTCTATAATCAGGGAATACCTCCAGAATTTACTTCCTGATTATATGCTCCCTTCTTATTATGTTCATTTATCGGCATTTCCGCTAACAGCAAATGGGAAAGTAGATCGCCGGGCACTTCCAGAGGTAGTGCTGGCTACAGAGGATGAGTATGAGGCGCCATCCAGTAAAATGGAGCATATACTTGTTGGTATCTGGTCTGAGATCCTAAAAATAGATCGGGATAAAATCAGTGTGAGCAAAAGCTTTTTTGATCTGGGAGGACATTCGCTGAAAGCCATGATCCTGATCAACAGAATTTGGAAAAAAACTGGTACAGAGGTATCTTTAAAGACAATATTCAGCCACCAGGATATCCGTAGTTTATCTGCTTGTATCCTTGAAATGGCATTTGGACCGGTTTATACTGCTATTCCTTTGGCTGTTGAGAAAGCCCATTATGTACTGTCTTCTGCCCAAAAGCGGTTATATTTTCTGTATGAATTTGACCGGGATTCACTGGCTTATAATATGCCGCGTGCGGCCTGGCTCAGTGGAGAAATGGATAGGGAACGTTTGGTTGATGCTTTCCAGGCTTTAATCGGTCGACATGAGGTACTCAGGAGTACGATAGTGATGATCGGGGATGAACCATTTCAGGTAATTGGTGATGGTTCAGGTTTTTCGATTACGGATTACCAGGCGCGGCAGGAAGAAGTTGCAGGGGTGATGGAAAGTTTTATCCGGCCTTTTGACCTGGGACAAGGTCCTTTACTGCGGGTGGGGCTGGTTCATGTGCCTGGAGGAGATTCGCTTTTGATGGTGGATATGCATCACATCATTGCTGACGAAGCTTCTCAGGAAATTTTAATTCGTGATTTTATGGCTTTATATGCCGGAGAAGATTTACCTGCTCCGGGTTTACAGTACAAGGAGTATGCAGAATGGCAGCAAAGTACTGCTGAACAGGATCGGATGGCTAAACAAAAATCTTTCTGGCTTTCGGAGTATCAGGATCTTCCTGAAACGCTTGATCTTCCTTTAGATTATACACGTCCTAAACAGGCTGGAAATCAAAATAAAAGTTACAGTTTTGAGCTGGACAAACAGACTACAGCTTCGCTTCGCTATTTAGGTGAACAGCATAGCGCAACTTTATATGCAGTTTTGCTATCGGTTTATACGATCCTTCTTGGACGTTTGAGCAGAAGCGAGGATGTGGTGGTCGGTACACCGATCGCCGGTCGTCGTCATGCAGATCTTGATGGGATGATCGGGATGTTTGTCAATACGCTTGCCTTGCGTAATTATCCTTTAGGAAAGCTGGTTTTCCAGGATTTCATTGCTGAAGTGAATTCACGTACGCTATCGTGTTTTGACCATCAGGATTTTCAGTACGAGGATCTGGTAGATGAACTGAATCTTCCCCGTAATCTGGGGCGTAGTCCATT
This sequence comes from Pedobacter cryoconitis, assembly GCF_014200605.1. Taxonomy (GTDB): domain Bacteria; phylum Bacteroidota; class Bacteroidia; order Sphingobacteriales; family Sphingobacteriaceae; genus Pedobacter; species Pedobacter cryoconitis_B. The sequence goes on from NZ_JACHCE010000005.1 coordinate 477,957, forward strand.
GATCGAGTTCATGTTTTCTTATGAAAATTTTGAGCGCGAAGAATTAGTCATTCCAGATTTAATGCTGAATCCTTATCAGCAGCAGAAAATGAGTTCAAAGTTTGATCTGACTCTTGCTGCAATTGAAGATTCGGGTAAACTGGATCTGAGTTTTGCTTATTCAGCAGAACTGTTTAAGGAGACGACAATCAGTCGTTTTGCAACTTATTTTAAACACATTGTCGGGCAGGTTTTAGCTGCACCGGATATCAGGTTAAGTGAAATTGGTTTGCTTGTTCCAGCTGAGCGTTCGCGTTTACTGGAACTGGGGACAGGTGCAATACCTGCTTATTCTGCTAACCAGACAATTGTTCAGTTGTTTGAAGCACAGGTTTTGCAAAGCCCGGATGCAGTAGCTCTGGTTTTTGAGGATCAGGTATTGAGCTACCAGGAACTTGATGAGCAGTCAGATCAGTTAAGTTTGTTTTTAGCAGGTCGGGGAGTTGCTCGCGGAACAGTGATCGGACTACTGCTTGAACGTTCACCTGATATGATTATCGGGATTTTAGGTATTCTAAAAGCGGGTGGTATTTATGTGCCGATTGACAGCATTTTACCACAGGAGCGTATTCTTTATATGTTAACAGACAGTGGTTCAGGGTTTCTGTTAACTTCCTCAGCTTATTCGGGTATTTATCAGGATCATATTCCAGTGCTGGATATTGCTGAGGCTAAAACAGGAGATAGTTTAAAAGGTACTCTGGTGAGTGAAGCCGAGGACCTGCTTTATATCATTTATACTTCAGGAAGTAGCGGAAAGCCTAAGGGAGTGATAGTGAACAACGTTTCCCTGGTTAATTATATTCAAAGCCAGCTGAACTTATTTAAAATAGACAATACTGACCGTATCCTTCAATTCTCGACAATCAGTTTTGATGCTTCAGTTGAGCAGATCTGGCTGGCATTGTTAAGCGGAGCAGGTTTAGTATTAGTTAAAAAAGAGGTAATTACAGATCAGGCACTGTTGAATTCTTATTTGCATAACCACCAGGTTACGCACCTGCACGCTACGCCTTCGTTTTTGGAAAGTATCAGTCTGTCAGAGCCTAATAGTCTGCGTCGTATTATAGCCGCAGGGGAGGTTTGCAGAGCAGAACTGGCTAACCGTTACCTGGAGAAATATGATTTTTACAATAAATATGGTCCTAC
>NZ_JACHCE010000006.1 GCF_014200605.1 Pedobacter cryoconitis
TCTGGCTTTCACTGATTACTGACTTTTTCATCTTCCTGTTTTAAAGTTACGAATTTTCGCCTTTTATACAGTCCGATTTTCTGGGAGGGTTACAAGACCAGCTTAAAAGCCTAATCGAAAAGATGAAGGCAATAGACTCAATTTCATTCGAAAAGTTATCTCCATTGGTATTCGAGGATTTGACATTGGAAATATTGAAGACATTCAACTTCGAAAACATTCAAAAAGAAAGCGTCAAGTTTGACCGAGGAATCGATTTTATGGCAAATCTATATGAAAAAGATCTTTTCGGCAGAATAAATAAACAGACCTGGTTAATAGAAAGCAAATTTTATCAGAAGGAACGCTTCAGCATAAATATCCTTAAAGAACTTGTCGATCGTTACAAATATATATTTAGAGACGACGCCAAACTTTTACTTATTACAAACAGTCTTCTGACTTCGGTTGCACGGGAGTATTTGGCAGAGATCCATCGCTCTAACTTAATCGATGTGAGGGTAATAGACGGAAGTGAACTCAAGGATATTATTACCAGCAACAAGAGTATACATTTAAAGTTTTTTGGCAATGGGTAGCATAGTTAACGCGTTCGTCATGCGACTCGATACGTGCCCAAAAGGCATCACAGGCTGGAAGACATTTGAGATTCTTTGTGTCGAAATCCTTGAGCATCTTTTTGTGCCAGCACTCAACAATAGTGGATCCCAAACTTCCAGCTTTTCAGGAATAGATAGACGTGATGCAATTTTCGCAAATAGAAATATTGCCGCTACAACGGTTCCCGAATTAAAAAACTGGCATACTTTCTATTTGGAGCTAAAAGCCAGGATGATAATCTTCGAATTTAAAAACTATGATAAAGAGGCTATCGGTAAAGAAGAAGTCAATCAAACACGAAATTATATCAAAAAGACCATGGGAAAATTAGCGGTGATAATTTCCAATAAGGTAGTTAGCAAAAGGGCAGTGATACAACGTAACATAATATTCAACGAAGATGGAAAGGTAATCCTTTTTGTTACGAAGGAAAACTTGAAGGAGATGCTTTACATGAAGGAACGTGGTGAAGAGCCATCGGATTTTCTAATGGATCTCCTTGAGCTCTTCTATATACAACATGAATAGCACCGGCGAGTTTAATAATCTGACCTACACATGAACAAAACCTGCATCTATTGCCAAAAAAAATTAGACGGTTCGGACGAACATATCATTCCCAAAAGCATAAATGGAAATCTCCATACCAAAAACCTTATTTGTTCTGACTGCAATAATAGGTTTGGTACAAAGGTGGATGCAGTTTTGAAAGAAAATTTTGCTTTTTTATTGCATCTGCTCGGAGTAGGCAGTATGAGGAGGATGATAGTAGCAACTGACGATGGCACAGAATATATCAGAGATAATAAATCTGGCCAACTAAAGCAGTCGAAACCAGATATCCAAGAAACAAAATTAGAAGATGGAAGGGTAGCATTAAAAATAAGCGGCTCCGATACGGTTGCAACGTTTAGAGCTATTGCGACAAAAGCAGTAAGGCGTTTTGGTAGAGCAGCGATGAAGGCTGAATTTACAGTAACTCGAGAGCAGAAATTCTCTCCTTCAGTTTCTTCCGAATGGAAACTTTCAGTTGACGAAACAATGATCTTGGCCATAAACAAAATAATTACCGAATTTTACTGTTACGTGGACTTGGACAGAAGTATGATCAGCCCACTGATCGAAAAAGTAGGAAACCTTGATACAGATTTTGAGAACTTGATTATCTGCAATAATTCATTTGAGGTAAGAGAGCCTGAAGAAACTGAAATATCACACCTAATTGTTATTCGGTCCGATGAAGAGAGAAAAATCATATACGCTTATCTCGAAATTTTCAATACCCTGTGTGTTTACTGCGTTCTAGTGAAAGATTACGATGGTAAAAAAATAGACAAGGTTTATCATCAGGATGCTCTGACAAAAGAAGTACTGGCCGTTAATATAACACTTAACATTGGGCAGATCGATGGCGCCAACGTAGATTATGCCCACAATCTAGGTGCCCTTTTATCTAGGTATCAGGATAAGAATCTTGTAAATGATGCGGTGCAGGTATGTAAGAAAATAAGAACCGATCTTGATGAAGAAGTTAAGCAAGACAAAGTCACGAAAGAGCAGGCCGACCAGATGTTCATCGAAAGCTCGGTCAAAGCGATGGCTCACCTAATGGTCTACGTTTATCCAGATGCAGTGGATGACTTTACAGAAGAAGAACAAAAGGGTGTAAATTATATACATTCAGTTATCAGAGAAGACAAAATTGAAGAATTCAAATTTTTCTACCAGAATTTTATCGGGCACGATTTCAAATTTGATGATGATGATGTTATATACAAAATGAACGAATTCATTTTTTCAAGATTCAAGATAAAAAATGGCGTGAAAATGATGAAGGCGTACTGTTGTTTTATTTCAACAAATGACGGATCCAAAAAATACTGGCCGGTTTCCGATGTATTCAGAACATTAAACTTGCCAACATATCCAGAAGAATTTTCTTGGCTTTAAAAAAGGTTGCAATTACTTAATTTTAATATTCTGCTAGCTCTGCTAGATCTTTCTAAGCTGAACTGACATCATCCCTTTGTTCCTCGCAAAATAAGTCGCAAAATTATCTCTTGAGTAGGTCTCAGTTCATACTAGCTCAACTTCACAGTTTCCGTATCCAAAATCTGGAATTAAGCTTCTGGGAACGCCCTATCCTGGTAAAAGGAATATTGTATATGAATTCCTTTATTCGCATCGGATTTGACCAACAAAACACCCCAGTTCGTAACTCCAACAAAGAACCCTTATCATAATTGCAAACAGTTCAAAATTCCTAAAATTCAAGTTTGCATCGCGAGTACAATCGCTAGTGGAAAACTAACTATTAATCTTTTTTTAATGATTTTTTTGCAGAATTTCCATTGCTTATTCGTGAAATTTGGTAACTTTAGGTATTAAAATTGTTCTTTCAAAACTAGTCAAATGATATCAAAATAACTGGTGCCTAATTTGGTGCCCACATTGAAATGATGATGTTATAATTTTGACAACTTGCTCATTTATAACCGATTGGATTAATAAGTTATTATCCCAGCGGGATCACTAAAGCCTCAATTTTCATTGAGGCTTTTTGCGTTAAAGAATATTTCTATCTCCTGCTACTTTCAACTTCATTCCGGATCAAGTCATAAACTTGTGGATTAGGGATTAAATTTCAAGTTTTGGGTTTGATATTTTTTGAGTTCAAAGCAGATGGTTACGATTCTTTAATAAGCTAATTACTTCCTGATTTTATAGTTCAATTTATCATTATTAAACGCCCTGATTACTTTGATCAGAGATCGGTCAACGCTTCAGCGGAATTCTTAGAGGGAGAAAAGATCCTGTTTTTTTCGGTTTCCATTGATTGTTGCATTATGCCCGGTACAGAACTTTTGAAACAACCCCTACTCCAGACTGCTGCTTTAAAAATGAAATCACCCAGGATTCCCTTTGAAAATTTACCCGTTAAACTTCCCATAATAAATACCTTTCTACCAAGGTAAGCTATTCGCGTTAAAGATTATCCTGATGCGTAAAAAATGTCCGTAATTGTCCGCAGCTGTCTGCAATTGTCCGCTTTGTCCATGTTCGGGCAAAGGATAATTATAATTTCATTAATCTTCAACGAGTTATACTTTGTTTGTGCCTGAGTGGTGGTCGGTGTAAGAACAGGTTGTAAACAGCCTTTAAACATAGTAACTCTAAGTCATTTCAACTAGTTGTTTTTACCTGGACTTGCCATGCTCTTACGTTACTTTAACACTGCTCTTACCCTAACGAGTACCCGAACAGTACTCAGGCAGTACCCGGCCGATATAGATTGATTATTTAGCTATTTTGAATCTATTTACTAACAGCACGGCCTTGTTTCGGCTGAGTCATTCCTATGCAAATTGAAAGCTTTCAGCGCAACTTCCAGAGGCATAAGAGCATCCGTGATAGCAAAGACTTTCTGTTTAGCGTGTCAAAATTTATGCTTAAAAAGAACCTGCTCCACACTTTATGACTTGATCCTTCATTCCTGTGTGATGATCTATATAAACAACAGGAAGCCTATCATAAATTTGCAGACATCTTTGGGTACCATTAAACTTGGTTATCATACCTAACTGAGATTGTGTAATTCATCGTATCTGTAAATTGCAATATAATTTAGGAGCGATATGAAAAAAGAAACTAAAAACAATCTTAACGAATTTCCAAAAACATGCGTTACCGAATTATCTGATAACGAACGTCTGCTTAAAGATATATTTTGTTCTGATTTTGGGATCACGAAAAGCCTCAATCCAAAATTGAGGCTTTTTGCGTTTATGACGTACTTAATCTACGCATCCCCCATTTAACTACCGCTGAAACTGGCAGTTCTCCTTTTAAAATATCTGGATCTCGCTGTGGTGGATTTATAGCTCTATTCCGATCGTTTAGTAATTCGATATTTCAGGCTTTCAAAATTACCAGCCTATTATTGTTTTTACTGATTCAATTATATTTCAAAAGAAATTCACTATCTTAAACAGAAAATATTACAAAACAATCATTTCCTGAAATTTACGAGTTGTATAATATTTAATAACATAAAACAATAATCTACAATGAAAAAGATAATCTTGCCAGTTCTTATTGTATTTTTCTCAATGTGTGCCCTGGCTCAAAAGGACAATAAAGTGACCATCGGAACAATTGACAGCATTCAATCGAAAATTCTGAATGAACAAAGAAAAATCTGGGTATATGTACCTGATAGTTGGACCGCTGGTTCCAAACAGCGATACCCCGTATTATATTTATTGGATGGTAATTCCCATTTTTCTTCCTCAGTAGGCGTAATTAAACACCTCAGTGAGGTAAACGGTAACACTATTTGCCCCGAAATGATTGTAGTTGGCATTCCAAACACAGATAGGATAAGAGACCTGACACCAACACATGTAAATCCTACCCCACCCTTTACCGACAGTTTAATGTTAAAAACAACAGGGGGAGGAGAACGTTTTGTCTCATTTATTGAAAAGGAATTAATGCCGCGTATTGACTCCTTATACCCAACTCAACCTTATAAAATATTAACTGGACATTCATTTGGAGGCCTGACAGTGATGAATGTTGCACTGAACCATACAAAATTGTTCAACGCCTACATTTGTATAGATCCAAGTATGTGGTGGGATCAAATGAATTTATTGAACAAAACTGAGAAGTCTCTGAGAGAAAAGAATTTTTCAGGTACTACTTTGTATTTAGGAATTGCAAATACCTTAAGAGAGGGCATGGACATAATTAAAGTCCGGAGCGACACATCTAAAGGCACAAGGCATATCCGTTCAATTCTTAACCTGGATCAATTTATTAAAGAGCAAAAGCAAAACGGGTTAAGGTATGAAAGTAAATATTATAGCAATGATGACCACGGATCTGTACCCTTAATCACAGAATATGATGCTTTGCGCTTCATTTTTAGCAATTATCATTTTAAACTTTCTCCTACAGACATTACAGATCCTACAGTAGACTTAGTCAATAAATTCGAAAAACATTATCAGGAAGTTTCAAAAATGCTGGGCTATAAGCTTTCCCCGCCCGAAGATATGGTAAACAACCTGGGGTGTGATGTTTTAGAGCGAAAACAATATGCCAAAGCTGCAGGATTACTTAAAATAAATGTTGAAAATTATCCTCAAAGTTATAATGTCTACGATTCTTATGGCGACTATTTTCTTGCAATTGGCGATAAATCAAAAGCAATTGAATACTTTAAAAAGGCTTTGTCCATAAAAGAAAACCCAGTGTCCCGGAAAAAATTGAATCAGTTATAATAATCAGGAAATAAAATCCATGATTTTGAGTATTGATAAATTTATTTTCTATTTTATTTCCGAAGTGGTTACGCCAAATTTCTGCTTAAATGAGAAATAGAAATGAGATAGATTCTCAAAACCCAAATCCAAATAAATATCAGCAGGTTTTTGTTTCTTGTGCTTAATTCTGTAATGTGCTTCATCGAGACGTTTTTCACGTAACCAGTGTTTCGGCGTAGTACCGAATATCTTAGTGAAATCCCGTTTAAACCCCGAAAGACTGCGTCCTGTGAGTTTAGCAAAAGATTCTACAGGGACATTAAACATATAATTCTGGTTCATAAATTCTTCCAGATCAATTTTATATGGCTCTGAAAAATCAAATAGAATTGATTTAAAATCAGGGTTGCATTGTAGAAGCAGCTCTATCGCTTCCCTGATTTTCAAATCTGCAAGTCTTGGTGTGGCTTCTTTTTGCTTATTGAGATATGGAGTCAATGAAATGAAATAATTCAGCAGAAAATCATTGGGTTCAAAAAACATCTTTTGTTTACCATCATATCTTTTTTCCACCACGATCTTGTTTTCAATCGCATACTGCTGCAAAGTCTCCTTGTCGAGTGTGATAGAAATAAATTGATATTTCCCAATTTTAGATGGATATTTAATAGTGCGTATCAATTGATTTTTCCTAACCAGCACAATCTTGTTTTCGGTGACTACTACATTTCCCTGTGCATGGAATGCATGTGTTTCCCCAGACAGTTGAAAACCTAAAAAATGTTCGGGTATAAACTCTTCATGACCCTGATATTTTTCAAACGCACAAGAGTAAACCAGCTTGTCGAATATTATTTCACTACTTCCTGCCATATCTTATTTTTTAAGAGAAACTGCCAACACTTGCAATTTCTTTATCCTGCTCAGGTGATCCACCTGATGAGGCTATCGCACCGATGATATTTCCATTTTTATTTTTGATAACCACACCACCTGCAATAGTTAGCAAACCTTCATTCGAATTAATCATTCCATATCCATTCAAATCAGCTCCTGCGATGATGGTTCCCATCACATCGCTGTCTATACCAAACATTACAGCTGTTCTTGCTTTCTTAACAGCAAAGTCAATAACTCCGTAAACACTGTCCAACCTTGCGAAAGAGACCAAATGTCCGCCTGTATCTACTACTGCAATACTCACCGGAATACTTAGCTCTTTTGCTTTTTCAATTGCAGTATTCATTACTTTTACTGCTTCGTTATATGTTATGTTCATCTTATTCTAATTTGTAAAAAGAATGCACAGACGAATATTCTGTGCATTTGTCATTGAATTTAGCTTTTTGCTGCCCACGCTTCCTCCTGCAGTTGTTTTACATATTCTTCCGTTTCTTTTGGGTGCACATTTCTAAAGTTTGAATTATCGTCCAATGCCACTTCTACGATTTTGTCTGCCATTGATTGCGGATCTAACTGATTTGCTAATGCTTCTGTGGTACCATCGAATACAGATGAAGGTGTAAAATTAACTTCAGGATTATACCATCGGGCGATAGAATCGACACCACGGTCGTTAAAACCAGTACCAAATACTCCCGGATTACAGGTTGCAATTTTAATATTGAAAGATGCCAGTTCAGTTCTCAAACCTTCTGCAATTGCTTCTAATGCATGTTTTGATGCACAATAAGCTGCAACATAAGGCACCGTCCACAAGCCACCCATTGAAGACGTGAACACAATTTTACCTGCTTTTTTCTCTTCTACAAATTTCTTAATGAAACCCTGCGCCAGGTTTAACGCGCCAAATACATTCACGTCAAACATGTCACGGATCAAATCCAGTGGTTGTTCTGCAATAGGTCCACCCTCCATGATTCCTGCATTACTGATTAATATATCTATATCATATCTTTCATGAATATAAGCAATATCACGGGAATTGGTGACATCAAGTTTGTCAACTGTAAGTTCTATTCCCTGTTCTTTCGCTTCCCGTATTAAGTCACTCATCTGTGGATAAACCTGTGTAGTAGCAATTACTTTATACCCTCTTCTTGCCAATTCAAATGCAGCTATTTTACCAAAACCGCTTGCAGCTCCTGTAATTAAAATTGTTTTGCTCATTTTTTATAGTTTAAATGTTATAAAGTAAAGTTGGTCGAATTAAGTATATGATTTATTGCTGAAAGGTTCAATTATATATTGGTGTAAAGTTCATTTATATAAATCTCCTAACGGCTAGTCGTTGAATTATAATACAAGTTTGCACACCAGGTTATATTTCGGATAGCTGGCCTCCTGCCTGAGGTAAATAAATTAAAATATGAGGGTAAGAAAATGGATTTAAAATGCGGATTTAATCACTCCGCCGTCGGCACGAAGCGCCGCACCATTGGTGGCAGCTGAAAGCGGACTGGCGATATACGTCACCAGATTAGCAATCTCTTCCGGTTTAATAAAACGCTTCAATAATGAAGTACCCCGCATACTAGTGAAAAATACTTCTTCCATTTCTGTATTGCTGAGGCCCTGCTGTTTAGCAGTTTCTTTCATGAAATTGGTAATGGCCTCAGTCGGTACAGGCCCGGGCAAAACGGTATTTACAGTAACTGCTGTACCAGTAGCCATTTCGGCCAGCTGGCAGCCTGTTCTGACCAGGACGCTTATTCCGGTGAAGACAGGCTAATCCAGCAAACTGCATTTATGTTTGTAATAAATTCTTTAAATTCAATTAAAAATCAAATAGAAATATGGCACAAAACCAATTGATCAGAATGGATAATGTCGGCATTGTTGTAGAATCCCTGGACAATGCCATTTCTTTTTTTACCGAAATTGGTCTGAAACTTGAAGGCAGAGCTACAGTCGAAGGAGAGTGGGCAGGCCGGGTTACCGGTCTGGGAGATCAGCGTGTAGAAATCGCAATGATGGTTACGCCTGATGGCCACAGCCGGCTTGAGATTTCACAGTTCATCTCCCCTCCCACTATCTCAGATCACCGTACAGCCCCTGTGAACTCGCTCGGATATCTCCGCGTGATGTTTACTGTTGCAGATATCGATGAACTGGTATTAAGGCTCAGAAAGCATGGTGCTCAACTTGTGGGCGAGGTAATGCGTTATGAAGACTCCTATAAATTATGCTACATCAGGGGATCAGAAGGTCTGCTTATTGGACTTGCTCAGCAACTTTAAAATAAGTTAATGACTTTATTTTCGTCTTTCTATACACCTGAAATTCTGTATAACCTTCATGTAATAGCAGTTCTTTCAAATACTTTCCTATATATTGTTACTGATATTTAATTTTACCTGACATGAATTAAGAGAAATTATTAAGAACTATAGTGCATCTAAGGAAGAATCAATCCTGGAAAACTTCAAGTTTATCCATAACGGTAAAACTGGTTATTATGAATCCCTTGATTTAAATTACGGAAAAAGAAAGAACCTGATCCCCGTATTATATGAGAATTATAGTCCTGCTGATAAAACTTTGATAAAATGGCTGTTAGCAGAGACAAATTGAAAAACAGAAAAATCCTTAAAGCAATTTCTTACTATGAGGGGAAACCCTGATGCACAGTTCAAATCAAGAGCAGAATACATTGAATATTTTGAAACCAGAAAAATAAAGGGAATCAAAATTCTTCATTACAGCTACAAATTTATCCATTTTGGTGAATTAGCAATTGCCAGATGTAAACTGCAGCCGGACACGAAATATCTATTCCGGATCTTAACTCAAAATATTTGACTTTACAGATATAATTATTTATATTTATTATCTTTAATTAAATATAAATTTCTATGAACTTAATTAATCACACCTCTATTTTAAGGGTGCTGTTAGACTAATAGAATCCATAAATCTTAAGTTTACCCTATTCAAATTAATCGCCTCTTATTTTCTGATACATGGATTACTCAGAAATATATTGAGTATAAAGAATATCTCACCTATGAAACTCTCCTCTCTCCCATTGTTATTACTTATTTTATGTTGCACTGAAAGGTTGTCCGCACAGGAAAATCAGGGCTTTAGGAATGCACCGAAAGTGATTAATGATCCCGGTAATTTTTATAAGTATGCTGAACATAGCCGGAAGTTCTCAGGTATTCCAAGTATTACCGTCACATCGAAAGGCACTTTATGGGCCACCTGGTACGCAGGCATGACATCAGGTGAAGATGCAAACAATTATGTAGTACTCGCATACAGTAAGGATCAGGGGCTTACATGGAAGGAAATACTAGTGGTAGATCCTGATGAAAAAGGGCCTGTCAGGGCCTACGATCCAGAGATCTGGATAGACCCAACAGGTAAAATCTGGTTGTTCTGGGCACAGACAATAGGCCTGGAAGGTACTGTTGCCGGAGTGTGGTCCATGACAGCTGATGATCCGGATTCAGAAAACCCACTATGGACTTCGGCAAAAAGGATTTCTGATGGAATAATGATGTGTAAACCAACAGTTTTGTCAACAGGTGAATGGCTTTTGCCAGTTTCTACCTGGAGGTTAACTGATGAGAGCGCCAAAGTAGTTGTGTCTACCGATCAGGGAGTAAACTGGGCTGTAAAAGGAGCCTGTAATGTGCCAAAAGCTGACAGAGAATTTGATGAGCATATGCTGGTAGAGCGTAAAGACGGTTCACTGTGGATGTTGCTCAGAACCAGATATGGAATAGCTGAAAGCTTTTCCATAGATAAAGGTAAAAGCTGGTCGGCTGCAAAGCCCTCAGCCCTGGTCCATACCAGTTCAAGATTTTTTATCCGCAGACTAAATTCAGGAAATTTATTACTGATAAAACATGGCCCGATAGCGGTAAAAACGGGGCGGTCCCATTTAATGGCTTTCATTTCTAAAGATGATGGTAAAACCTGGTCAAAAGGATTGTTAATTGATGAAAGAATGGGTATTTCCTATCCGGATGCACAACAGGCTGCGGATGGCAGGATTTATCTGACCTATGATTACAACCGGACTTTGGATCAGCAGATCATCATGACTGTATTTACAGAAGGTGATGTGCTATCGAAAGATTACGATGAGTGTATAGTTAAAGTATTTAAGGAGAGAAAAATTATTAGTAAGCAATAAATATTTTAAAACTTGCGGAGTCTGAGCAATCATATGATCAATACGATCTATAGAGAGCCCGGAAGATTTAGCAGTTATTGATGTAATTCAGGGTTAAAGTAACGATCAATATCCCCTCTGAAGATCAGTGCAGAACCACTAAGACTATACAGCAGGAAAAAGATTCCTGCTGCCAGTCCGAGCCATCCATGCAGCTTAAAAGCCTGTTAAGTTATCTTTACTTTAAACTTCATGGAAATAACTGCTAAAAATGATATCCCAAAGTGATCCTTACTTCTCTGGGAGGATAAGGTACATAGGCATATAAACCTGTCGCCGGCCCAACGGCTGCCGGTGCCGGGGTAACCCAAGCGCTGCCGTAATTAAAGCGGTTCAGAATGTTATTTACAATACCGGTCACTGAAAATCTGGTATTTGACCAGCCAATTCCTCCGTCTAACCTGAAAACAGGTGCAAGGTTTAAATCTGTTTCCTGTGAATATCGTCCTGCCCTGCCTGCCTGCAACTGATAACCGCCCGAAATAGAAAACCCTTTGATCCTGTTAAACGGCAATTTATAATTGAGCCAGGTATTCTGGATATGTTTTACCCGGTATGGTGAAGGCAAACCGATGTAAGCAGTTTTGGTATCTTTAGAGATATAAGAATCAGTATAGGCATAATTAATCACGGCATTCAGGCCTTTCACAATTTCGCCCTTCAAGTCAAACTCTATTCCTTTAGATTTCGTCTGTCCGATCTGCGTCTGCAAATTAGTTGACGGATCAGTAACGATTATATTATCCCGCGTAATAGCATAAACAGAAACGGTTGTATTCCATTTTCCACCCAGCCAGTCCTTTTTCAGACCAGCTTCGAGATTTTTACCTCGTAAAGGTTCAAATACACCACCTGTCGCACTGATACCGCTTTGGGGTGTATAGGTCTGGTCCCATAAAGCATAAGCTGAAAGATCATTTCTGATCGAATAACTCAGACCAATCCGGGGTGTTAGTACGACATCAGAAACGCTTGAAACAACCGGAATAGCTACACTACTTTTTGACCCGGTTAGTCTGGCTGCCACAGTCAACCTTAATTTATCATTCAACATATTCAACTCATCCTGTACATAACCTGCGTAATATTCAATCGATGATTTATTTGTTGCAATATCAGCTAATGAACCTGTTCTTTCATTCGGATCAAATGTAATACCATATACCGGGTTGTTCACGTCTAAATTGTATAAAGCCGGATTAGCTGTCTTGTCATTATAACCTGAATACGCGAGCAGGTTTTTCTTATTGAAATCAAATCCACCCAGAACCTTGTGCGTGATACTTCCTGTTTTAAATTCACCGTTTAAAAATCCCTGAAATGAATATACATTTGTTCTAAAGCGCTCATAGGTTACCCGTCTTGGTAACAGATTGGGTGTATTCTTGTTATAAGAAGAGACGAAGAAATAGTTACCATCCAGATTATCTTGTGCAAAAGTAGCTTTAGCAGTAAAATCCCAATGCTTACTGAACTGATTGTGATAAGTCAAAAAAGCATTATTTTCTGCACTATTTACCGGCTTTTTATTGGGATCGGCAATACTGAAATCTTTAGGCAAAGAAGCGAAGCCGCCTGGTGAAAAAACCGTCAGCAGATATTGCTCAAATCTTTGCTTCTGATAGAGATATTCTGCGGAAATAAAGGAATGCGCATTGATATTGTATTTAATGACCGGATCGACAAGCACCTTATCATTAAAAGCGAACTTCTGGAATGATTCAGCCTTCTGTCCCACTGCATTAAGCCTGTACTGCCATTTATTTGCGGCATCAAAATGCCCCTCAAGATCAGCTGTAATGCGATATAAATCAAAGCTTCCGGCGGTAAAGCTAATGTTATTGGAACTGACCCCGGCAGGTTGTTTAGTAACCACATTAAATGAACCTGCCGGATCTCCAATAGAATTCACAAAACCTGCAGGCCCTTTTATAAATTCCAACCGGTCAATAATTGCTGCATCTTCAGGTGCAGGCCCATAATAGATCATAGAAAGGTCAACTCCATTGCGTAGCGTGTTGATGGCTGCACCCCTCATAAAAATAAAAGGTCCGTAAAAATCTGCAGTATTGTTCCGCATTGCCCCACTTACATTCCGGGTGATACTTTCATTGATATTAATGGCTTGCTGGTCCATGATGATACTTTGATCAATCTCCTGAATATTCTGCGGCAGTTGCAGCAAAGGTGTTTTAACCTTCAGACTATTAGAAGACTTATCCAGCTTATACTTTTTATAATATCTGGAATTGATTTTCACCTCATTCAGACGATTAACTGAGGTATCAGTTTTTAATGCTATGCTATCTTTTTTAATATTTTTGTAATGCTGAGCCTTTGCAGCTGTCCCCATAAGTAACAGTGCATAGATCATCCATAATTTGTTCATTGTAATTGTAAATAAATTCGTAAGTATGGAAAGGATGATTATTATTCACAACCAATTATGTTTCATGATATAGTAATTACAGACACCAGAAAATAAGACATGGAATGATCCCAGGACATAATCTTAAGTCCGAATTTGAAAATTCAAGAAAAGAGGATGTAAATTAAGATAAATGAAAGGCAGCCGGTGGTGGATGAAGAATATCTGTATTACTCTGGGGAAGATCAAAGCGGATATTTTTGTATGTATTTCTCTTTAAAACACTAAAAAGAGGACTAAATGAGAATCTGGAATCTAAAAATACATCATTCTGAAAACTCTTTTTAAAGTTATTTTCTGCTTGTCTTTTTTCTTTCTCTTCTGCCTGCTTTAACTTTTTGGCCAGATAGCATTTCCCATTGCAGTGCATTTGGGGTTTATCCCTGTTTTCGCACAAAGTGGTAGCGATGTATTGCTGATTCAACTCAAAACTGGTATATACAAAAAGTCGTGAAAAGCCAGAGCTCATCAGCGCAATTAGTAAACCTATAGCAATAATCCGGTTGATCATCCGGCAGCAAAGATAAACATGTATAGGTGAGAATTTCAAATAAATAGTATAGTATGAACACGATTCTGTTTTTTTAATATAGCAAGATCCGGGTTTTTCAAACGCTATGACAGACCGAAATTGCGGATATAAAAAACATATAAGAATATGGAAATTAAGAATTGTTTGATAGCTGATGTTAGAGAAATTTCATCTCTCTATGAATCAGCAAGAAATTTACAAATTCAAAGGAAAATGGTAGTCTGGCCATCATTTGAAGACACTTTCATCATAAATGAAATAAAAGAAGAACGCCAATGGAAAATAGTTTCAGACAACGTCATAGCCTGCAATTGGGCGATTACTTTTGAAGACAGAGAAATTTGGGGCGAAAGGGATAAAAATGATGCGGTATATATTCACCGAATTTGTACAAATCAGACATTAAGGGATAATAGATTTATTGACGAAATTGTAACGTGGTCAAAGAAGTATGCAAATCATATAGGAAAACGATATATACGATTAGACACATTAGGCAATAACACAAAACTTATTGAACATTATACATCAGCAGGATTTGATTTCTTAGGGATGGTTAAATTGACAGATACAGCAAAGTTACCAGGTCACTATCAAAAGGAACCGAATTGCTGTCTTTTTGAAATTGACCTACAAAGTGGAGACTAAATAGTGATTAACACTAAAGTGAGAACAGTGGCGAGAAAATAGAATAACACCATCTTAAAACAGTACTAACCCGGAGTTAGAACTTCGGGTTAGTAATCCTGGCAAGAGTCCGAATTGCCGGTTTTCCTTACCTGGAAAATCATATCTCTTTTCAAAACAGGGGTTCCGCTCCAGCAGATCAGTAATCTGCTGAATATACCCGGCATTAAAATCAGCTTTTATTTATATTCAGTTTCTTGCAATATTGCCAACCGCAAAGTTATTAACTAATTAAGAATTTTAAAGATTAGCCAGTAATCAGCGGCAGCTCATTACTTCAAAAGGTCAGAAAAATAGTTTGGATAATCAGTTATAATGCCATCCACTTTCAGCTTTTTCATTTGCTGCATATCAGCCATTTCATTAACTGTCCAGGGAACAATCAACATCCCTTTGCTATGGCAGGAATCAATCAGCTCTGGAGTGACCATACCATAATAAGGATTATAAAAATCAGGGTTAAATCCCATAGCAGAGAGATTTTCAGACATACTAACTTTGCGATCACCTGTTAAAAACCCTACTGGAACTTTGGGATATTTTTGATGCATTACTTTTAATGGCCGTATATCGAAAGACTGAATGATAAACCTTTTACTTATTTTTTTAGAAGTTATTACCGCCATCATTTTATCTGCCAAAACCTCAGGAACAGGTTGCTCAAAACCATCTGTCAATGGATTAGATTTAATTTCTATCAAATAATTAACCCCGGGAAATTTATTGGTTTTGGTATATGTTTCCACTGAATCAATCAATTCGCTAAGAAGAGGTGTATAACAAGCCATTTGTTTTTGTTGCGGGAAAGACGAATATTTTTTTTCACCAATGACAAACTTGCGGATGTCTGCATAATTCATTTGGTAAAATGTATATTTCTTACGGTCTTCTTCTTTAAATTCCAAACCACCAGGTAACAGCGTATAATCAGGATTAAATGAGTTGTCATGATATACGATGACCTGTCCATCTTTGGTAATATGTATATCAATTTCAATAGTATTGCATCCCAGATCAATTGCTTTTTTCATAGCCTGAATGGTATTCTCTGGCATCAGACCGCGTGTACCACGGTGACCTACAGTATAGAATAATGTAGGTTTCAATCGCTGTGCAGTAGTTTTGAGACTAACAAATATCAGCGCTGTACCAACTGCAATAAATAAGAATAAGATAGATTTCAGATTTTTTAAGTTTCTCATATTTTTGATTTGACGGAGATCTTACTTCGTCGCAAAAGTAATCATAGATGTATTATATACTGTAGAATCGACATTAAGATATTATTAACATAGAACCAGACAGAATTTAAAGCGGATAACCGCCACTCCTGATACAACGTTTTATTGAAAAACTAACCAGTAACAACAGTAATAAAGTCTAAGTATGCAACGTTATATCAACGAATTTCAGAAACAAGTCTATCAGAAAACAACATTTTTATCCATAAAATTAAACATAGATTTGAGCTGTATATGTTCATCATTATCTCTTAAAAATTTATGAAGATGAACATCAACAGGTTTCCTGCCAGAATCAAAAACCTGAAAATAATCCGGAACGATCAGCAAACCCCGGATCTGTTCAAATTACCCGATAAATAAAACTGAAAATAAATACTTTCCGCATTACTAACGGTTCACCGCCAATTATTACGCATAAAACAGATTCAACAAAGGGAGTAAATAATATGACAAGCTTAGATCAAAACTCAAAAATTGTACTAATCGGCGCAGGAATTATGAGTGCCACACTGGGCACACTGCTTAAAGAACTGGTGCCAGGATGCAGCATCCGGATTTTCGAGCGCCTGGACCGGGTCGCCGCGGAAAGTTCCGACCCCTGGAATAATGCAGGAACAGGTCACTCTGCACTTTGTGAACTGAATTACACACCTGAAAGAGCAGATGGGTCAATTGACACCAGCAAAGCCATTCCGATTATTGAAGAGTTTGAGGTCACCAAACAGTTCTGGTCTTATCTGACAGAAGAGAAAAAAATTGCAGATCCTAAGATATTTATCAGAAGTGTCCCGCATATGAGCTTTGTTCATGGAAAGGAAAATGTAAGTTATTTAAAAAAGCGCTATGAAGCCTTACAGCAGTATGAACTCTACAAGGGAATGGAGTTTTCTGATGATCCGGAGGTGATTAAACAATGGGCACCACTATTAATTGACGGCAGAGAACAGCTGGAAGAAGTTGCAGCTACACACATCGGCCTGGGTACAGATGTAAATTTTGGCGCCCTGACCCAAACACTGATCGAAAACATGAAATCGGCCGGGCAGCTAGAAGTACATTTACAGCATGAGGTAGAAAATCTTAAAAAGACGCACGAAGGTTCATGGGAATTAGAGGTTAAAGATCTTCTTTCGGGAGAAAAACATCAGGTAACTGCAGACTTTGTATTTATAGGTGCCGGAGGAGGCGCTCTTCATCTTTTACAGGCATCTGGTATTCCAGAGGGTAAACCGTACGCGGGTTTCCCTGTAGGCGGAGAATGGTTGATTTGTAAAAATCCAGCGGTAGTGAACAGCCACAATGCTAAAGTTTACGGTCAGGCTTCTGTAGGCGCCCCGCCAATGAGTGTACCCCATATGGATACCCGGGTGATAGGCGATGAAAAGGCTATTCTGTTTGGCCCTTTTGCTACTTTCTCTACTAAATTCCTGAAAGAAGGATCTGTATTCGACCTTTTCCAATCGATTAAATACTGGAACATAGCCCCTTTGCTTAAAGTAGGACTGGAAAACTTCGCTCTGGAGAAATATTTAGTAGAACAGCTGAGTTTGTCTTTTGAAGACAGAATCAATACGCTGAAGGTATTTTATCCGGAAGTTAATCCACAGGACTGGGAACTGAGCCAGGCAGGACAAAGGGTTCAGGTTATTTTTAATGACCCTGATAAAGGTGGCGAACTAAAATTCGGGACAGAGATCATCGCTGGTGCTGACGGAAATATTGCAGCCCTGCTTGGTGCTTCTCCCGGAGCCTCTACTGCGGTTCCGATTATGCTGGATTTACTAAAAACCTGTTTCCCTGATGCTGTTTCTGGTGAATGGGGCGCAAAACTTAAAACGATGATCCCAACATACGGCCAGCAGTTAAACGGGAATATGGAACTGATTAAAAAAACACGCGACCGGACCAGTAAAACACTTCAGCTGGACTGGATTCAACCCGATTAGAAAATACACACAAATGAAATTATTCAGACATGGAGCCCGGGGTGATGAAAAACCCGGGGTCTTAATCCAGGACATTCACTACGATGTTACTGCGCTGGGAGAAGATTATACCAACGAATTTATTGGTTCGGGAGGCATTAAACGGCTGGAGCAGCTACTTTTAAAAGATAAGGGTAAGCTGAAAGCCATTGCCCCGGGAGAAAGACTAGGCACACCACTGGCCAATCCGGCAAAAATCGTATGCGTTGGACTAAATTACAAAGATCATATCAGAGAAACCGGATTTGAAGCCGCAGCCGAACCGATACTGTTTCTTAAAGCAATATCAGCATTAAACGGCCCCTTCGATGGGGTAACCATTCCTAAAGATTCCCTGCAAACGGATTATGAAACAGAGCTCGGTGTGGTGATCGGCAAAAAAGGGACTAACGTCACAATCAGTGATGCAGAAGATTATATTTTCGGCTATGTACTTCACAATGATATCAGTGAAAGGGCATACATGAAACTTCGTGGAGGAACATGGGATAAAGGTAAAGGCTGCAATACTTTTGCTCCGGTAGGGCCATACCTGGTAACCAGTGATGAATTTCCAGCAACCAACAATCTGAATGTATGGCTCAAACTGAATGGAGAATTAAAGCAGAATGGCAATACCCGAGATTTTATTTATCCTGTAAATGAACTGGTCAGTTATACCAGTGAGTTTTTCGGCTTGTTTCCTGGCGATATCATTTCTACAGGTTCTCCTTCAGGCTCTGGTATTGGCTGTAAACCACCGCGTTTTTTGCAGGAAGGTGACATTATTGAATACGGGATAGAGGGTCTTGGATCTGCGCGTCAGCAAATGCGGGCATATGTAAATGAATAACCTTGGTTTGTATAACAGCCGGCGATTTCTTCTCCGGCTGTTCTATTTTCTATGGGTAAAAATAAACCATTAATTGATGAAATCCTACGATCTTAAACCAGACAAGGCATCACGTATATCTTTCGCCAGCAGATCCGGGGTTTCTAAGGCAGGAAAGTGTCCACCCCTATCCATGTTTTTCCAGCTCTTTGTATTGAATATCCGTCTTCCAAAAGCTTCTGGAATTTGTATGCAGTCCTTTGGAAATATGGCAAAATATGTTGGCGTATCAATTTTCACCGTTCTTTCAATAGCCGGCTGATGCATAGTCTCATAATAGATTCTTGCGGCAGAACCAGCAGTTTGGCTAAACCAATAAACTGAAAGATTTGTCAATAGTTCATCTTTAGTAAAACTATGTTCAATATGACCATTATTATCACTCCAGCTGTTAAATTTTTCAATAATCCAGCCGGCTAACCCCGCAGGAGAATCGTTTAAGCCATAAGCTAATGTTTGAGGTTTAGTACCCTGTACAGCCAAATAAGCTCCTTCTGTTTTTTGCCATTTGTCAGCAGTTTGCAAATAAGCCATTTCATCTTCACCAAATTCAGCGAAATTAGCAGTGAAAAATAAATCAGGTGGTATATTGGTAAGATGTAACGCTCTTATCTTGTTATCTCCCTGCATAGCCATTTGAGCTGCTATACTCGCACCCCAATCACCTCCGTGGATAGCAAAATTATTATAGCCAAGTGTTTTTTTCATTAATTTATTGAACAGGCCAGCTATTTTTTCAGGGCCAATACCACCCTCTTTAGGAATATCGGAAAATCCAAAACCCGGAATAGATGGAATAACAACATCAAAAGCAACTCCGTTTTCATCTGGATCAGTTAAAAGTGGAATCAATTTAATAAATCTATAAAAGGAATCGGGCCAGCCATGAATAAGCAAAATAGGCAGATTCTTTGTACCCTTACCTTTTTGATAAATAAAATGCAGATTTATATCTTCCTCTTCAGTTTTAAAATGATCGAACTGATTTAATATCTTTTCCTGCTCAGGCCAGGAAAAGTCATTGCCCCAATAATTACATAATTCTTTTAGATAAGCCAGATTTGTTCCATACTCCCAGCTGCTATCTTCTATTTCATCTGGCCAACGGGTTTGAAGCAGCCTTGATTTTAGATCTTCAATCTGGCCAGGGTTAATTTCAATTTTTAAAGACTTCATTTTGATTTGATTTTATTATCAGGTATTTATTGAAGGCAAATTTATTTTGTGATCAGCATAACAACAGGGTGTACATATGGCGATTTAAGGGGTTGTTTGTGCAAAGCAATACAGGTATCTTTGAATTATAAACCCGAAATGATTCAAGTTATTACTAAACCCGCAAGGCAATATTTATTTGAATCATCAAAGGCCCTATCTGAAAAAACATAAATAGATGAAACAAATCAGTTTTTTACTGATCGGTGGGCAGTTGAAACCCTCCTCCTTATTTGGTGCCATTGAAGTATTTGAAAAAGCCAATCAGTTTTTAAAGGAAAAAGGGCAGCCTCCCTGCTACAAGATCCAATTGGTAGGAGAAGAATTTGAGCAGCCCATGCTAAACTCATTTTTTTCACTTCATTCTTTAAAGCGTACCAGCGAAATTAAAAAAACAGATTGTATCATTATTCCAGCATTTGAACCCGAGGAAAATGCTGAAATAAATTATGCAGATACCCTGAAATGGTTAGTTGACCAGTACAAGAATGGAGCAGAGATAGCAAGCCTTTGTTCTGGTGTCTTTTTACTGGCAGCCAGTGGTCTTTTAGACGGTAAACCATGTTCAACTCATTGGAGAGCAGAAGCTATTTTCAAAAAGATGTTCCCTAAATCACTACTGCTAACAGATAAAATAATTACAGACCATCAGGGGATATATACCTCAGGCGGCGCTATGTCTGCCTTTAACCTGTGCCTTTACCTGGTAGAAAAACATAATGGCCGGGAAGCGGCCCTTTTCTGTACAAAACTTATGCAGCTGGATATCGAAAGACATTCACAATCACCGTTTCAAATATTCACAGGCCTTAAAAACCATGCTGATGAAATTATCAGGGATATCCAGAATTTTATTGAACTGAATACCAGCGAAAAGATAACCGTTGATTTTCTCGCAGCCAAATGTAATATGGACAGGGTTAATTTTTCACGAAGGTTCAAAAAGGCAACCCAGCTTCCTCCTGTTGACTATATTCAGCAGATAAAGATAGAAGCTGCAAAAAGGGCATTGGAAACCGGAAGTAAAAATATTAACGAGATTATGTATTCGGTCGGCTACATTGACGCAAAAGCTTTCAGAACTATATTTAAGAAAATAACTGGTCTGAGTCCAACCGAATACAAAGCAAAATTCAGTCATTGATTTAAAATTCAAACTCATTGCTGATTATAGTTATCAATGACATCAAATTGCACTAATTTGCTCTTTTCCTCTCCTCTTCACTCGCAGTAGTCCTTTGACGTGCTGCAGTTACATTTTTACCTAGTTTATAAGAAAAACTTACCGTAAATGTGCGCGTGTCATTTTTCTGATAAATACCGTTATTCTGGCCTTCATTATGAATTGAAATCCGGTATGGGTTACTGTAAAGCAAATCTGCAGCACTAAATTTAATAGTCCCCTGTTTATTGAATACCTGTTTACTGATACCTGTACTTAAATCATAAGTTTTAGCAATCCGCAATGTCCCTTGTTCTACTGCACTATTATACCAGGCACTTAACTCGGCTTTCAACCCGCTGTTTTTATCAATTGTAAAAGCATGATCAGTTCTCAGATAAAAATAAAACTGGCGGTTATTATAAGTATTTCCTGGTTGATCTGAATTTTGAGTCCTCAAATATCCCTGTGCCGTATTATTAATTTCCCACCACGATGCAGGATGGTGAATTGAAGAAAGTTCCGTACCGAGATCTTTGATACTGCCAATATTTTGCTGCGTATCATAAAAAGTCTTGTTTACATTATCCTGAACAGTCACATTACTTGCAAGGTCATTAATTTGAGTATACACCCCAGAGAAAGTATAATTCTGGTGTAAAGTATAACTCAACTGAAAGCTATTGATAATAGCAGGTCTCAGGAATGGATTGCCACTCCAGTAATTATATGGACTTGAATAACTTTTTGCAGGGTTTAACTGTCTGTAATCCGGGCGGAATATCCTTTTTGAATAGTTAAAACCAAACTCGCTGTTTTCTGAAGCTTTATAAGTCACAAATGCAGTAGGAAATATCCGCAGATACTTGTTGACGTTGATAGAATCCAGAGAAAGAGATAATCCTTTGGTTGTTGTATACTCTGCACGTAAACCTCCTTTAAAATTCCACTTACCAAAAGCCCCTGTTATACTCGTATAACCCGCAGCTGTATTTTCAGTATATTTGAACTGGTCACTTTTAGAAGGGTCCAATACGGGAACAGCCCCTGCATTATTGTAAAAATCAAACTGATTTTCACTCACAGTACTTGTATATTTGAGACCAGATTCCATCGACCATATTTTACCGGGTTTATACTCATAATCTATCTTTCCAGACCATATATTTATCTTTTGAGTAGCCGGAAAAGAGGTATGATAAGGAGCAGAACCTAAACTTCCATCTGGCAGATAAGTCAGGTTATTCAGCAGCTGGGTATTATTTCTGGTATAAGGAGAATAATCCATATCCACATTCAAACTTTTGCCAGAACTATCCAGTTTAGCTTTATAGTTCAGGTTAAAACTGTACTGATTGGCATTTCCACCATTGGTACTATTGGTATGGAGTACAGAATCAGGGCTATTATGATAATTATTATAAATATTGGTTAGCGCGGTACTGCTACCAGTATTTACAGAATTATTACCGGTAACCAACACACCAACCACCTGGTTATCTGTTAGATTATAATCTGCACCAGCAGTATAATTATTTACTTTACTACCGGATATACTGATTTTGTTCATATCCCAGTACGCATAAGAAGATGGCGTCTGAAAAATAGTATACTGACTTAAATCGCGTTTAATATCTCTGTCACTATAACTATAAGTACCAAAAATATTCAGCTTATTTTTACGGTAATTAAATATTCCACTACCTGTATACCTGTTTAACTGGCCACGGGTGTAACCAGTATTTAAGCCCGCATTAAACCCATCTGATTTTATTTTTTTAGAAATAATATCGATCACTGCACCACCCTGTGCCTCATATTTGGAAGATGGATTAGGCATTACCTCTATTTTTGAAATATTATCTGAAGGAATACTTTGCAGATAAGCAGCAAGGTCATCCCCGGATAATCTTACTGGTTTACCATCCAGATAAACCGTAACACCTTTATTATTGGCTGTAACCCCACCGTCATTCGTTGTCTTTACACCCGGTGCCTTATTTAAAGCATCCCATGCGGTTCCACCACTGGCTATAATGCTATTTTCTACATTAAAAACAACCCGGTCTATTTTTCGTTCAACTGTGGGTTTGGTATAAGTAATTGCAACTTCTTTCAGTTGCTTGCTATCGCTCAGCAGCATGATATTAAGGCTATCTTTTGGCAGATTAAAAGTACGTAAAGCAGGTTTATACCCCAGCAGTGAAACCGAAAGCTGATATGGGGATTGATTCAGACCGGTTAGTATAAACTTACCCAGATCAGCCAGCTGACTACTGATTACCTGGCCATTCTGCGAAATTGTTATCGTTGCTGCATCCAGCGGTTTACCTTGTTCATCATTGACTATTCCGCTTAATTTCTGCTGGGCAGAAAGCTGAAAAGGAAGGAACATCAGTAAAATATAAAGTATATTTTTCATGGTTATATAATTATACCACAAACCTACCCCAGCGCTTCCTAAACGGAAGTTAAGTTGAGTTAAATAGAGTTAAATCGTATCTTAACAGGACCGTAGCAGATAAATTATGAGGAACTTCACCCTATGAAATGGCTCAAAGCAAAATATACTTATATACTGATCGTACTTTCATTACTGTTGAGTGCCGGGCTTCAGGTCGTATGGCTGCAACAACTTTTTGATGCACAGCAGAAACAACTCAAAGATGAAATAGAACACCTGGTCAGCAGAACTGCACAGACCAATATGTATTACAGTCTCACTATATTTAAAGATCCGGGTAACCTTTTGCTGGCTAAACAACTCTTTCTTTCCCCGCAATGGGAGCAATTGCGTATGGCCTTTGACAACATGAAAATCCAGGGGATGCGTACGTCTACCAGTATCATTGTAGACAGTGACAGCACAGCAGTAGTGATGAGCTTAAACTTAAAAGACAGCATTCCAAAAAATCGCAAAAGGCCTGTAGTAACCAGTACAGGAAGAACTCCGGCAGAACTGAGATTAATTGATAGTCTGTCTCTGGTAGAAATGAAAAAAAACGTGAACACTGGTTTAAAAAAAATTGGGATCAGCTCCAAAGCTTATTATAACATCTATTCCTACAACAAGACAAAAGTATTTCGGAGTGATGTCCCGCCAGGGTTTAAACCAGTATTTACCAGCCGGAGTTATCTCTACAATATCCAGGACATCTATAGATGCCAGTTGAGCCTGGCTTCTATCAATACTGTAGTATGGTATAGAATGCGATACTATTTAGCCTCTTCTATTCTCATGGTATTGCTTACCTGCACAGCTTTCTATTTTATAATAAGACTATTGCGAAGTCAGGAATTATATGCGGCGGCAAAAGCGGATTTTACCAGTAACATGACTCATGAACTTAAAACACCTATTGCAACTGTGCTGGTAGCCATGGAATCGATCAAGAAATACAACCTGATCAATAATCCTGAAACCCTGCAAAGCTACCTTGACATCAGTCAGCATGAAATGCGAAGACTAGATCTGATGGTTGAAAAAGCGTTGAATAGCAATAGTGAAAGTGAATCAGAACAGCCCCTTAACCTGGAACTATATGATGTACAATCCGGATTACAGCAAGTGATCAATTCTATGCAGCTGCAGTTACAAAACAGCAGTGCAAATATCCGGTTCAGTCTTTTAGAAGAACCTTGCTTTGTTTATGGCGACCCGGTTCATCTGACTAATATATTTTATAACCTGATTGATAATGCCTTTAAATATTCCGGAAAGGACCTTCTTTTAGAAATCAATTGTAAATATGACGCTGAAAAAGTAACGTTGAGTTTCAAAGATAACGGACCTGGTATTGACAAAATATATCATAAAAAGATCTTTGAAAGATTTTTCAGAGTTCCGGAACAGGGCAATATACATAACATCAAAGGGTCGGGTTTAGGACTTCATTATGTGAAACAAATCATCGAAAAACATAACGGGACAATCAAAGTTAAAAGCGAACCCGGACATGGAACCAGTTTTATCATTACCCTACCCTTAGCATCATGAGTTTTAAAGTATTATACGTAGAAGACGAACCTTTTTTATCACATATTGTTAGTGATGGACTAAAAAGCAGTGGTTATACAGTTCAGGTTATTGCAGATGGCGATCTGGTGATGGATGCCTACTTTTCTTTAAAACCTGACATCTGTATTCTGGATATCATGCTGCCATCTAAAGACGGCTATACACTTGCAAAAGAACTCAGAAAGGTCCAGGCCGATCTGCCTATCATCTTTTTAAGCGCAAAACTACTTCCCGAAGATGTAGTAAAAGGCTTTAAATCGGGTGGTAATGACTATCTCAAAAAGCCTTTCAGCATGGACGAATTACTGATACGGATGGAAGCCTTATTACAGCGCTTCGGAAAAGACACAATTGGTGAACCAGTTGAAAATAATAACATCTATTCCTTTGCAGGTTGCCGGCTGGATACCGTGCTGCAAAGACTAACTACTTCATCTGGTGAGCATGCGCTTTCTTTTAAAGAATGTGCTTTACTGGAGATGATGATCCTGCGCAAGAATGATGTTTTAGAGCGGCAGGAGGCACTAATCAAAATCTGGGGGGATGATAATTATTACAATACCAGAAGTATGGATGTATTTATGACACACCTAAGGAAATTACTAAAGGATGAACCCGGTATCCAGATCATGAACTTAAGAAGTATCGGGTACAAGTTAATCTGTTAAATCATTGTGCTATTCAAAAAAGTCTACTTTTCCATTGTCCACATCATAAACGGCCCCTATGATTTTAATATCCTTTTGCTGCTCCAAATCAGCTACAATCTGACTCTCATTTCTAATGCGTTCAATTGTTAATTGTACATTTAGTTTAGTGACATTATTTACAAATGAAGGATTTGACCCATTTCTGTCTTCCTTTGTAATTTGCTCACTTTCGATTGCCGGGATTATCTTGTTCAGTAAACCAGTAAGATTTCCCATTTTTACGTGATTACAAGCCCCAACGATAGCACCACATTTAGTATGGCCCAGCACAATGATTATTTTCGTACCAACCACCCTGGTGGCAAATTCCATACTGCCTAAAATATCCTCATTCAGAATGTTTCCTGCAATCCGGATGCTGAAGATATCACCAAGCCCCTGATCGAAAATCAACTCTGCAGAAGTACGGCTATCCATACAACTTAAAATAGTTGCAAAAGGGAACTGTCCGGCAGAAGTCTCATTGACCTGCTGTAAAAGGTTTCGGTTTGCTTTCAGATTATTCACGAATCTCTGGTTTCCTTCTTTTAAAATGTCAAGTGCCAGATCAGGTGTTAAACTACTTTGTGTTTCTTTTGAATGTGTACGCATAATGTTGTCAAAGATTATATCGGGTAAAATAAATATGGACTGATAGGAGCAAGATTATTTTTTGATAGCTGTATTAGGTTTATAAGATGAATACCATTTACCCAATGCTGTCAGATTGCCATTCGCGTCTACCAAAGCAGAAGACCACAGTCTGGCACTGGTTGGTGAGCCCGAAAACCAGCTGTAACGCTGTACATAATCCAGTGCTTCAAGTTTAGGCAATAACCTTTGCATAAAAGCCAGGACCATTTCTGGTGTATATGGGTTCTGGGCCATAGTATTCGCATCATTTGCCGCAGTAGCAAATTCAGTGATCCAGATTGGTTTTTTATACTTATCATGCAGATCCTGCAGGACTTTAACAAATGCTACATCGTCTGTACCTACATACATATGTACACAGATAAAATCAACACGTTTATTTTGTGCAATCGCCTGATCCAGAAAATCGTACATCCATTGTCTGGTTGGCCAGGCCGTTGCCGGACTGCCTAAAGGCAAGCCTATGGACTCTAGTTTAGGCCATGCAGCAAGGGCATCCTGTACAGACATATTTGACTGATCACCCAGATCAGGCTCGTTAAATCCCAGGATAAACTTTGCTTTTCCCTGTACACCAAGCTGTTTCGCATAAGCGATATTGGCATCACTGACATTTGATTTACCCCAGAACATAGGTACAAATTCACAATTTTGAGGGGCAGACTGTAACGGAAGATCTGTACCCCAGGTGTAATACCAGTGGCTTTGAAGATTAATAATATTCCCCCACCACGTACCGTTCTGGTTATTCACATTGAAATCAGCTCCTTTTTTACCACCAGCTACAACGACATTGTCCGGAGTATCCGGCGCTGAATTATTATTTTTACTACATCCCGCAGCCAATGTACAAAACAGAAGAAGTCCGATCTTTAATTGCTTTACCATGAAGCGAAATTAGTGATTATTTTTCTTCGTGTGCTGTGTATTGATAATGAGTTTTTCAAATGCTGTAAAATCACGGTCCAGCTTAACCAGTAATTTTTTCTTCACTGCTGGTTCCTTGATAAAAGAATAATTGATACTGTTATAAATGATTTTTTTAATATCATCATAAGTAAATTCCGGATACCTGCCGGCCAGCAAAACATATTGATCAGTCAGATTAGTTCTCAGCACCCCGGCATCGTCCGAACTGATGACGATAGGTACATTAAATTCATTATAAAGCGTTACCGGATGACGGTTACCCTTCACTTTCAAAATAAATTCGTTACTGAACAGGTTTATCTCTACAGCTATCCCCTTTTCTCTCATGTAGTTCATTAGCGCATAACTATTTGCTTCATAGGGCATATCTACCCCATGCCCG
The DNA here is from genome assembly GCF_014200605.1 of Pedobacter cryoconitis. Lineage (GTDB taxonomy): Bacteria > Bacteroidota > Bacteroidia > Sphingobacteriales > Sphingobacteriaceae > Pedobacter > Pedobacter cryoconitis_B. The sequence goes on from NZ_JACHCE010000006.1 coordinate 27,814, forward strand.
ATACGCGAAGCACCTGCATCATAAACAGCCGAACTAATATGCCAGGTTAATTCTTCGGGCTTAACCAGCCCCAATGTAAGTTCGCCTGCATGCATGGTATATTTAACCGCTGGGTACTTTTTGTGACAATAGTTGAACATCTGCATATGCAACCAGTAGTCTCGCATGGCTACGTCATTATTTTCTGGAGAAAGGATGTTCACACCAACTATAAGCGGGTTTTTACTCGCGGCGTCAAAAGCCAGCAACAATCTTTTGAAAACTTCACTGGCTTCTAAAATTCTTACCGTATAGGTCTGGTAGCGCATCACAAATGAATCATCATCGATATGCAGGGAATTATGTAATTTGTTAATCGTGTTTACACTGAAGTTGTCTGCACAGGCAATGATGTTTTTTTTCATGAGCTGACCATAGAGTGTATCCAGCAGCGCCTGACAGTGCCGTTCATCTTTCTGCAGAAGAACGGTGTGAAATTTCGGATCAAACTGTAAACTCAGGTCATCTGTACGCTCACACTTCACAGAGGCAAGCATAGTTTCTATATAGCTGACATGCTCTTTGACTGCTCTGTTTTTTATTTCCAGTAGCCCAGAGTCTAAATCCTTCTCACTTGCAATATCAAAATTCTGGAAAGTCTCAAAGAATTGCTTGTCGGAAGGAATACTCACGTTATCATAGTCTTTAACAGACCACTTCTTTAAAAGTCTGAATTTATATTCACCCGATTGCCCATCTTTTTCCAGAGAACTGAATTTAGTCCAGTTTTTATCATTTGATGGTTTCTTTTCAGCTATTTCCAGTGTTTCCCGGTTTATGAAATAGTCTTTTTTAATAATATAATCAATGAAGCTTTCTGCATAAACGGAGCCGCTGTAATGATGGTGAAGATCGCCCCCCTTTGGCATCTGTGAAAAGAAGGCAGTAAGCTTTGCAGGGTTACTCCTGATTTTTTCCAGATAGTTACTTACCGATTGCGCATGGGCCTGAAATAAAAAAAAGACTAAAAATAATGTTAAACACTTTCTCATTCACATGGATTGTTAGCAGATAAAAACAGTTCGTATCAAATTATTTTCAAACATACTATAGATATTTCAAAAATCCTTTGATTTTCAAGTTCAATTACCTTTTGCAATGAATCCCGGTACACCAGTTTTTACCACTTCATTGAATCTCTTTCTGGTTTGAATCTGATTGATTTCATTAAAGGCGTCTTCCGGCAGGAAAGAAATATCAAAATTCTCCCTTGCGCGGTCCGCAGTTTTGGGGGTAGTCAGTAAAGCCGTTCCCCGTTGTAATGCCCAGGCTAAAAGCACCTGAGCGGGTGTCTTTCCAACTCGTGCGGCTATTGACAAAATAACCGGATCTTCAAGCGGTCCGGATTTTATTCCATGACCTAGTGGTGCAAAAGCCAAAAAAACAATACCTTTCTCTTTGCAGAATTCCAAAAGCTCTGTTTCTGGCAGATAAGGATGTGATTCGACCTGAACAACAGCTGGTTTGATTCTCGCCGATTCATAGATAGGCAACAATTCTTTCAGGCTGATGTCAGATAAACCGATAGCCCGGCATTTGCCACTATCTACCAGGCGCTCCATCGCGTTCCAGGTTTCAGATAAAGTCACCTCCCGGTCGTAAATTACATTGCCATCCTGATCTCTGGGGTCCTGCTCTTCTCCCGGCTGAAATGCAAATGGAGTGTGAATGAGATAAAGGTCCAGATAAGTTAGCCCTAATCTGTTCAGACTTGCGTCAAAAGCTGCTTCGACACGCTCGGGACGATGATTGGAATTCCATAATTTGGTGGTCACAAAGATGTCTTCACGGGTAAGGCCTTCAGCTGCAAGCCCAGCCTGTAAGGCCTCTCCTACCTCACGCTCGTTTCTATATCTTTCTGCACAATCAAAATGTCTGAATCCAGCTTTTAGTGCGTTTCTGGTAGCGTTTATTGTTGCAGCAGCATCGGGAATCAATGTTCCGAACCCAAGCGCGGGCATATTGATGGGATTATCTGTCGTTTTCATTTTTATGATATATTTTAATTTACATCACAAATTACGACAGGAAATTTCAGGTGATTAGGTGACCTGTATCACATTTTTTATCCTGACTCCATTTCTTTATCAATTCACCTCAAAACTCTATTACCTTTACAGTGTCAATCAAAGATTCACTTATAAAAATACCCCTCATCCATGTTAACTGATTTGATTAGCACAGACCTGAAAGTCATTTTTTGCGGGATCAATCCTGGCTTAAAATCAGCTTCAGACGGACATCATTTCTCCGGACGCAGCAATCGCTTCTGGAAAGTTTTACATCAGGCAGGCTTTACGCCTTCTCAAATTGAACCTGTAAATGAGACCACTATTCTGGATTTAGGTTATGGCCTGACTACAGCTGTAGCCAGGGCAACAGCGCGGGCTGACGAGCTTTCAAAAGATGAGTTTAATAATTCTATTGAAATATTTAAAACCAAAATAACCCATTTCAAACCTAGATATATTGCATTCCTGGGTAAAGCTGCCTATATGGCTTTTTCTGGAAAAAAGCAGGTTTCATGGGGCTATCAGCCCGACGATTTTTGCGGAGCGATAGTTTGGATCTTGCCTAACCCAAGTGGCTTAAACCGTGGATTTACACTGAATGACCTGATTAGCCATTATCGGGAATTATACCAGACTATGGAATCCTGATTCCGGCTTTTCGTCCCGCAAACCTGATTACAGAACCTCTTCCAATATGATACTTACCTTCATTTAAAAGAATTTCTTCTTCCTCCAGCATTAATACTTCATAATTTTTAAAGTCAGCCATTATTTCTGATTTGGAGTACAGCATATCTATCTCTCCCGGACCTCCAACTTTTGGATTAAGCTCAATATACTCCAGATGTTTTTTGCTAAAAGCTTCAAAAATAACCAGCCCACCTGGCTTAAGATATGTATGTAATTTGCTGTGAAATGCAGATTTATCTTCTGCTGAAAAATGTGCATATATCATTCCTATAGCATCAAATGCTTCCTTTTCGAACTGAATATTTTTTAAATCAACAACAATATAATCCAGAGTAACACTGTTTTCTTTGGCAAGCTGCAATGCTTTGGTGCGTCCTTGTACACTCAGATCAAATGAGGTAACCTTCCATCCAAGCCGCGCTGCGAATACCCCATTACGCCCTTCTCCATCGGCTGGCATCAATATAGATCCAGGTTCAGATTTTTCCAGCCACTCTTTAAAAAACACATTCGGATCTTTACCGTAAGCAAATTCCTGATTCTGATACCTTTCATCCCATTTCTGACTCATATTTAATAAGATTTAAATGATAATTAATTAAACTGTTATTGAGTTCAAAAATACCCTCCGCAGCAAAATCAGAATAGGACAAAAATGTAGTTTAACAGGATAATATCTCAATTATTTCTAAATGCCTCTGGTGAGTATCCAGTATGTTTTTTGAAAAACCTGATAAAATAAGATACATCTTCAAACCCCAAATGATATGCCAGCTGATTCACCTGATCAGATGTAGCAAGAATGTACCTTTTCGATTCCAGAATAACATATTCATTGATAAGCTGTGAACACGTTTTCCCAAGAGTAGTTTTAGTGATCGTGTTCAACTGATAATTGGACAGGTTTAACATCTCTGCATATTGAGATACCTGCTTATGACTAAGGATATGAGTTTCTAAAAGTTGCAGAAATTCATCAAGTCGTTCCTGCATATAAGGGCTGGATTCTTTAAAAGGAACCTTACTGTACTGCTGCTGCCGCACCATTTCGATAAAAAAAATATTCAGACCAGCTTTTATGACCTCCTGATATCCTTCCTGTTTACTCATATATTCCTGAAAAATATAATTTAACACAACTTGTATCTTTGATGTGCTATCCGCACTGAGCGGGTAACAATTCAGCTTACTTGCTTTACGTAATAACTGATTTGATAACTTATCACCAGAATTATAGAAATCAGGCACGAATTGTATCAGGTATCCGGTACTTTCTGCTTTGAGCAAGAGCGAATGTACCTGGCCAGGGCGCATAACAAAAACGGAATGGTCACAGATTGTATAAGAATTAAAGTCTATAATGTGATCACCTTTCCCTTTCTCTAAAAAAAGAATGTAAAAAAAATCATGTCTGTGAAGTTCCTGGAGCATATCGCCCTCAGCTAATAAACCGCCAATATCACGTATGCTGAAGTTGTCAGAAAAAACCGGTTCTTTCTGGGTTAAATTAACTTTCCGGGTTACATTAATCTGTCTTACTGGAACTTTCCCCATTCACACTTATTCATATTGATGGTTTAATTAAAAATACAGGCGAATTCAGCTTCATCCTATTCAACATGGCATAAATGTACTAAAAAGGACTATACAAAGATTGAAATGCCAGTATGCATAAACTACTGCTTAAAATATAATTTATAAAAATTTTGTAACCTATGACCCTTTTTACGCCAGGTATTAATAGGTAATTTCATCAGATATATGGAAAATGACAGCACGTTAGAAAAGATAATATTCGAAATTGAGCATACTGAATCTCAAACTATAGAGAAGAAATCTGAATATGAAACATTTGAACTATGGCGTGATCCGGTTTTACAATCAAACCTGTCAGGAAATATTGGAATACTCTTTATCAGGTCTATTCTAAAGAAATTGAATATCGATGAGCATCGCGTTTTTCAATGGAGGCTTGAGCACAAATACTGGCAATATCAGGTCTTAAATTACTATATTCCTGGCTGTATGGCTAAAACTATTAGTCTTTCTAAACTATTAAATGAACCTGATGGAGTCCAAAAAATTAAAGAAATATGTGAAGCTGGCTTTTTTATTAAGTCTGCCCTGGGGGATAGCTCCGGCCGGGATAATAATTTTGACAGAACATCAGAATTAAATGAGATTATCAATTTCTATCATAAAAAACATGATCATGATGAGGAATGGATTCTGCAGAAAAGATTAAACTTTAAAAAAGAATTCAGAATTCACACATTCCAGAAAGATCTGATACCTGGTCTTACTTCTATAACTGAAGGCCAGGATTTATCAGGTAGCTATCCTGCAGAAGAGTTTGTAAAAATGATTCTGAAAAAACTACCCAATGCCATTATGAATGGTACTTTAATGGGATGGGATATTGGTCTGACTGATAAAAATGAACATTATGTGATTGAAACCAATATCACAGGATTTCATCCAAAATCTAATCGTGGATTTCAAACAAGCGGATATTTTGGAGATCCTGATTATGGAACAATTATGTCTGCCTGGCTTAATAATTACTTTAGAAATAAGTACAACATTTCTATTGATTCTGTTGAGAATGACTTATCTCTAAGTGATAAGTTTTATACAGATTTTATATTTTATTCCTCAATTTTCAATGATGAACAGTTGCACATTCTCGATAAGGGAACAAAAGATATCAATAATTCAGCTATCATATACTTAGGGGATCATACCGATAGTCGTTTACTTATGGTAGTGAACTATATATGTCTGGCAAATTTCGCCAAAACATCTTACTTAATAGTAAGTGAGAAAAATTTCACAACAATAAGTGATATATTCAAATGGAACAAACTTATTAAAATTTTAGCAGAGCATACATTATTCACAGATGAACAGTACAAATTAATCAAACACCTGAGTTACGAAAGAAGGAAAAAAATCTGTCATTACCACACGCTTCGGCTAATTAAAGAGAATGACTGCTTTACCATATAGTATTTAACCGGAACCAGGATTAATTATTACCTGGTCAATTCCTTTCTGATCTGTTTGACTTTTGCATAAAATCCGATACTTTCTTTATCAATGAGGAAATCCATTGTTTGAGTCAGTTCATCTTTAATCCAGCTATGCTGTATACTTAGATTAGCTAAAATATTCAAACAATGTGATTTGATTGCGACAGGAACCTGCTTGTCAATAAGCCAGCTAAAAGCAATCTCTGCCAGAATTCCAGTATTGGAATCTATTATGATATTTTTTATCTCTAAGGATGCATTTTTTTTGGTCATCAACGCCAAAATCTTACTGTAATGCCTGCGTGCTGACATATTATTTTGCAGGGGAAACTTAGTTAGAAAATATCCGGCAGACAGTAAGAACCTTTCCTGATGTAAAGTATATATATTTTCTAATATCCATGCTGCCCTGAACCCCATTTGCTTATCCTCATGAAAAGTTAAATCAATTAATTCTTCAACTGAAAAGGTTTTACAGGCTGCAATTTCAGCTAGCTTTTCTACCTTACTTTTTTGAAGCGTTGTTTTGATCATTTCGGGCAGCGCACTGTATTGCATAATTTAAAATAGTTATTTTATTTAAACTGTTCTTGATAGCGCTTCGCACCAGGTGTTTCCAATTCGATATTTTTCACCTCGCCAGCACCTTCAAATTCTACACGGAGCCCCACAATCTCTTTCAAATCCTGTTCTTGTGAGGTACTGAAAATCTGTTTATCATTCAAATATATTGTTATTTTTTTATGCTTAACCTCACATCTCAGGTCTTGAAAACTTCCAAAATCACATCCAAAAGCACTCATATCGGTAGTTTTGCCAGTAATCCATTTTTCACCCGCCAGTAATCCAATATCAGCAGTACACCCTATATTAGCCAATGGTATTATAATTGCCTTTCCTTTACCTAAAATAACAATATTTGTTCTTCGGCAAACAGCCTGTTCCAGCGCAGATGTATTTCTCAGTCTTGCACTTAAGGTGAAATTTCTGGCATCAATACCTTCATATTCTTTAACGTTTGAGAATTTCACCCAGGTATTATTAAAGACTACTGTTCCGGTTTTCTGTGCTAATAAAGTACCTGTTACCCCCATATATCCAGGATGCCTGATTTCTTTATCTGATAAATAAACAGGAACCGGATTTTTATCAATAATGCCTTTCCAGCCTTTGGTTTTGATAAAAACAGCTGTTTCTTTTTGAATAGAATCATTCACTATTAATTTAGCTAAAAAATAGCCTGGATGATAGTAAATAGAAGTGTGTACACTATCATTAGAGGATATTTTTTCACGGCGTGCCGGGTCCCATGATTGCTGGATGTAAATACTGTCTTTATCTGAAGCTGAAATATGAAAATTAAATACAACGGAATTGGGCAAATCGTCCGTTAATTTTCTACTTGCAAAAGTGCTGACCCTGGTACTATTTTTATTGCTCAGGCCCCAGAAAAGAACCGTACAAAAAATCAAAAGACCGGCAATACCTAATAGATTTTTATAAGAATAGCTGAATAATGGCCTCAATACACTTTCTTTATTCAATGCAGGCAACGGTGCTTCATTGCTAGCAGTCACCAGTGCTTCACTGATAGGATGATTTAAAACATGGTGTAATTTGAAATCTCTCCAACTCTTATAATCGGCGTAACGTGCCAATGCATTTAAGGTAACCATAGCAGGGAAACTCTGATACCTTACTTTCCCCCAGATCCTTTTCAAGGTGGATATGCTTAATTGTACCTGAGTCTTTTCGAATATTTTAGCTCTAAGTTCCTCATATTCTTCGCTTCCCCAGGAATCACTGTCACCCCAATTTACTAATTGTTCAATTTGTTGTCTGCATAAATGCAAATACTCTTTTTCTTCTTTCATTTAATTTACAGGATAGAACAATTCGGGATAAAAAACATCATTGAATGAACTTGAACCAAGTTGAACGCCTATTCCGCTTCTTTTGTCAATGATTTTCCCAGTTTTGGCTAAAGTTAAAAATCAACACCTATGAACGGAAATTATTACTTCAAAATCTTCTTTATCTTTTTCTTCTCTGCAGGAACTTGTGTTGCGCAGCAAAATATTAATTATGATTTAAGTACAGCACTCAAACAGCATAAATTACTGTTTGATGCTAAACAAAGTGTAACTCTTATTGAAGATCATCCTATGCACGGCGTATCTGCTAATGGAATTGTCTGGCTGGGCGACACTGAGTTTTCAACCGGAACAATTGATATAGATTTAAGGGGCAAAGATATTTTTCAGCAAAGTTTTTTAGGTATAGCTATCGGGCCTGATACCACGACATATGAGGCTGTATATTTTCGTCCGTTCAATTTTCAGTCAACAGATGAGATCAGACGAAATCACACGGTACAATATATTAGTCATCCTGATTATCCCTGGGAAAAACTCAGAGATGAATTTCCTTTGGTTTATGAGCATGCAACCAAACCTTTTCCATTGGCAAAGGACTGGTTCCACGCAAAAATTGTAATTGACAAAGATGAGATTTCAGTATATGTAAATCATTCTTCAGCAATATCTCTCCATGTTAAAAGACTAAATAAGATACAAAAAGGTATGCTCGGATTATGGACATATGGCTTGAAAGGTGATTTCGTCAATTTGAAAATAACTAATACAGAATAATATTATTCTATAAATATTTTTTATGTTTGCTATCTAATAAAAAAAAGACATGAAAGATAACGCAATACCAGCCCTTTTAGGCTTCTTCTACATTGGTGTATGGGCATTCATCGTTTTGGGCGTTTTATTCTGCTCTTAATCTGATAAATTATCCATTTGTAACAACTCGCTTTCCGCTTACAATAGTATTTATATTTAATATTGTAAGCGTATTCAGCAATTGTTAATGTTTATCGGGCAACTCCCCTGCTCAGTTGTTTTGTGCTGATCCGACCGGATTTTCAGTTAAATTATTTCGTGTAAATAACTTTACATCAGTGCTTAGCGCATTGCCGTCAATCCTGATCAATCTATATCCGAATACTGAACTATCAATTTCAATGACATCAGATTCTTTCTCTATCTGATAGGAACATGCCGGGGACGAATACTGCCGGATATTTCCCACTGTTAATTCATCAGTCATATGATAGTGTCCGCAGAAAATGATAATTTCTTTTTCTAATCCCAATAAAACATCCCGTATTTCTGCTCTCCCATTTAAAGCAGCACCAATGCTATCCAGCGGAGTCTTTATTTCCAGAATGGGATGATGTATAAAAATGACTAGCTTTTTTGTGCTACTCAGTTCTTGTTTTAACCAGTTAAACTGACTTTTACTAACAGAATTAGACGAAGAATCAAGATATAGATATTTAAAATAATCGTCTTCCAGTGTATAATACAATTCGTTAGTATGGTTATGTCTATAATATTTGCTGACCTCTGCATAGGTATCATGATTTCCTAAAACCATTAATAAATTGATATCAAAAGAATTAACAACATCAAAGAACCATTGATTCATTTCTTTAGTACCAATATCACCTCCAAATACGAGTTCATTAATTCCATTTTTCGCTATATCTTCCAAAATAAAAGTCAAATGGTCTTTATTTTCCTTTGAATTATTATCGTATCGCATAGTTTGCGAATGAGTGTCCTTTTCGAAAATAATTCTCTGGCCCAAATGGGCATCTGTTAAATAAGCAATTGTTTTAGCAGCCATATATTTTATAAAAATCCCTCTTTCTATATTATTCTTAAATTTTTATCCCTAAAGCCTCATATAAGGCTAATTGCCCTTTTGAAGTAATTGTCAAAACACGTGAATTCCCGACTTTCCGCATCCAGTCTTCTGCAATTGCCTTTTTTAAAATAGCAGTAGCCAATGACCCTGCCAAATGAGATCTACGCTCACTCCAGTCAAGACATGGTCTTGCAAAAGGGCGTTTTTGCCGGAGCAATACATCAGTATCAATACCAAATGCCTTAAAAAAAACAACACCTTTATCTGTTAAATCATAAACCTGATCTTTTTCAACAAGGTATCCGGATATTAATAAGCTGTCCATTATAACCACACCTGCTGTCCCTGCAATATGATCATAGCAGGTTCTGCAATATTCAAAAGGAATATCTTTAATAAGCGGTACTATCTTTTCTTTTTGCAGCGGAACCAGATTTGATATCGCTTCTACTGCATAAGCGACTTCGTCCCTTCCATAACTAAAATACTTATGTCTGCCCTGACAGCTAACCTTCAACAGATTAGCCTGCACCATCTTGCTCAGATGTGCACTTGCACTTTGAGGAGATACATCTGCAAATAAAGATAATTCTGTTGCGGTATACGCCCTGCCATCTAATAATACCCACAACATTTTGATCCGTGCAGGCTCACCTATCAATCCGGCTATATGCACCAGGTTTTCGAGTTCCATTTCCAAAGATAATCTATTGATAAAACACATATTTCATTTTAAAATGAAATATGTGTTTTATTCCATAAGCATATAAAACCTGTCAGAAAAGAACAAGAATTAACAGACAGTTAGCTAATTAAAAATTAAATAATTATCTTTGTTATTTAAGACTATCCAATGATTAAGCTACTGCCCATTTTTTTAATTTGTTCCCTGTTTAGTTCCTGTATAAAAGTAACCGACGGCCCTTATTCTGATTATAGATTTGAAGTTTCCTGCGACAATTGCCTGATTAAGATTCAAAGTGGGTTTGATTTTCAAAGTTACCATGTACGAGGATTTCAGTCAATACCTTATAATCACACTCTTCCTTTAATTACAGTATCATTATGGACTGATAATAATATAGACTATACTACTGTAAAATTTGTAGGCAGCGGTTATAACAGAATCGTGTTTGATGATGATCTTTACTATGATGATCCTGCAGTTGTAGTTGATCTGCGTTTGTAGCACAAAAAAACTTATTGTGATTATTTAAGCAGTTGCCAGCGGTTCAGCTCATCTCTGATCGTTCCCAGCACTGCTTTGGTAATCATTCCTCTGAGCAAAATCCTTGTTCCTATCCATAAAAAGAATTTGTGAACTGGTTTATACCTGACCAGATTAAGAATAAGAGACTGTACTCTTTTTTTCATTGCAGTATTAAATCTGTGAATTACAGACCAGTCTAATGCAGGCCAGTTACTGCCAGAACTGAACGTAAATTCTGGAAAAGTATAATCAACTTCATTTACTATTGGGATAATCTGCCAGTTACGATCTACCCGGGAACGATATTTATCGGCATCAATCCCTTCATAACCGGCCTTAAAAATTGGGTTCTCATTTTTAGCACTATCAGGAATTGTAAAATAATCACGCAAGAATATTTTACAATTATACCGGCCCAGAAAATAATCATGTACTCTGAACTCCTTATTCAAAAAACCGCTGAATCCACCTAATGCACCACATGCAATTGCTTTTTCGCCCTGAGCATGTATGATAGTACCATCGGCTTTCCTGAATTCCCGCGAAGGATCAATCAGGTACTGTCCCGCACAATTTTCATTCATTGCATCCACAACCTGATCAGGTTTTGACCGCATCTGACTGATCATAGCAGATAATGTCAGCCCAATTACATGCATTAGCCGGTCAATTAACTTAATATCCACCGGTTTACTGCCAGGAAAAGGTGCGATCATCAGTACAGTAGAATTAAAAGTATTGAAATTATTATACAATTCGGGCTCTGCCTGTCCGCAGGCTTCACTCAGCACATCTCTGACCTTATCAAAAGGATCATTGTTGATCATCCCCCCATCAATATTTAAAGATTGATAAGGATCAGTATTGATCTGAATCGCATGCAGCATCTTTTGATCAAACAATGGATTATTATTGACGATATCTTTAGGCCGGGTTACCCTTCTGGCTTTAAAGCCTACAGGAAAGGCGCCTGTTGCCATAGCTGCTTCTATAGCCGTCTGCGCATTGATTCCGGCTCTAAAGTTAAGCGGCATCCAGCCAGACTGCTTGTTTGCTGCAGATTTACCATCAGTCAGTTCAAAGCAGGCATAATCCTGATGAACCTGCATATAATAAGGACGCTTTGAGCCTTGCGCATTAAAATTCACATTATAGGTAAAACCGCCAAGATTGGTCAGTGTAGTAAATAATTTCAGCTTTCCTGGAAAATAAGATGGCAATGGCTTCCAGGAGATTGTTTCTGGATTTTCAGGCTTCAGGACCCTTTCTGCTATCTGATCAATAAACGCGCAATTCAGTGCAGATACTACGGTGTTTTTGATATCCTCTGTATCCAGCATTTTAGAAAACATATCCTTGCTGGTCAGGTCTACCCACGAATGATATAAAATATGATCTTTATGTTCTTTCAAAAGATCAGTTCCAGGTTTATCAATCGCATACATCTTCTGCTGTAAGGCAGCAGCAGTAATCAAGGCTGTCATTCCTCCCGCCGAAGCACCTCCCATGACCGGCACCTCCACTTTATGTTTTGGAATTCCAGGCTGCCCTCTAACCTTCTCATACGCTTCCAGGGCTTCTAGTAAATAATCCATGACTCCTGCTGTATAGGCACCTGCAGATACTGCCCCTGCCATACAAATACCCAGATGAAAATGACCAGGTTCTTTTGGTAAATTCCTGTTATCGTCCATAATTGAAATCAGTATATTTTTACACGCTATAACAAAGATAATGAAGACATTACAACAATCATCCTTTACAATCTCTTATTAAAATTACCAGCCTATTCCATAATCTTCTCCATGGTTACTGGACCCTCCCCATAAACTCTGGTGTTTCCAGTCAAAATAAACAGCATTGACCGGCCCGCTGGTACGGGCTCCAAAACTTAAAATATAACCCATTTTCTTCAGCTCATTTCTGGTCGCCTCTGTCGTATTATCATTTAATAATATCTGTCCTGGTTTAGGCTGGCGATCGGTGGTTTTAGTTCCCCCTAATGATAACCAAAGTTGATTTGTATTGAAGTTAGCTGCTTCTGTAGCCTGCTGTACATTCATTCCAAATTCTGTAACATTTAAAAAGAACTGTAAAAGATTCTGATCCTGTGTATCTCCGCCCTGTACAGCAGAAGCTAAAAATGGTTTACCATCTTTTAAAGCCATAGAAGGCGATAATGTTACCCTTGGTCTTTTGCCGGGCGCTACGACGTTAAAAGGGTTTAAAGCAGAGTCTAATACAAAACTTTGCATACGCTGACTCATCCCTATGCCAGTTTTTCCTGCAATACAGGCTGGCAGCCAGCCGCCACTTGGCGTTACAGAAACGACCCAGCCCTCTTTATCAGCCGCCTCTATCGAAGTAGTGCCTAACCAAAGTCTATCCTGATAAGCTGCATCCGGAGAGTTATTGGTCATATCATGCTGAGGAGCAAAATTTCGCCTGCTCAGATCCGGTTCGTAACCCCTGTCCTTAAGCAATTTGATATATGGATTTTTCTTTCCTTCGAATGGATATGGGTCACCAGGGCCAATATTAGGATCATTTTTCTCGTATTGTATGAGTTTGGCCCTTTGTTTTGCATACTCCTTACTTAGCAAACCTTTCATAGGTTCATCGGGTTTAGCATAAGAATCACCATAGTAAAAATCACGGTCTGCAAATGCAAGGTTCATTGCCTGATACAGCGTATGGATATATTTCGGGCTATTATAACCCATACTTTTCAGGTCAAAATTCTCCAGAATATTCAAAGCCTGCAACATCACCGGCCCCTGTGTCCACTGCTGCAATTTATAAACGTCAATTCCTTTATAATTTACCTGCAATGGCTCTTCTTCCAGCGGTTTCCATTTCGCCAGGTCATCCATTGTAATTAATCCACCCTGCTCTTTACCGCTGCGTACAAATTCTTCAGCGATATCACCCTTATAAAAACGATTATATGCAGCCATTATAGCCTGTTTCCTGGTTTTACCTTGCTTTAAAGCTTCCTTTTCTGAGGAAACCATTTTCCGGAGTGTCTCCAGCAAATCTTTTTGAACAAAGATTTCACCTGCCTCAGGGGCTTCACGTTTTTCACCGGGATGTGTCAGAAATACTTTTTTACTATAAGGCCATTTTTCAATATTAGATTTTCCACGTTCTATACTATTCGCGGCCTGCGCTTCTATAGGATAACCAGCAGCCATTTCCATTGCAGGCGATAATACCTGCTCCAGACTTAGTGTTCCATAATTTGCCAGCATATATAAAAGTCCGCCGGGTGTACCCGGGGTTGTTGCTGCCAAAGGCCCATATTCAGGAGGAAAATTATATCCCTTACTTTTAAAGAAATCTACAGTAGCACCGGTTGGTGCAACGCCCATTGCATTAATGGCAATCACTTTTTTAGTTTTTGGATTATAGATCAACGCCTGAGTTTCACCTCCCCAGCTTAATGTGTCCCACATCGTACAGGTAGCTGCCAGCATAGCACAGGCAGCATCAACAGCATTTCCACCTTTTTGAAAAGTCATAGCACCCGCTGTTGCGGCTAAAGGTTTACCGGTAATAGCCATCCAGTTGCGACCATGTAATATAGGTTTTTGTGTTTGCTGTGCTGCTAAAGGCAATACAGAAACTGCAGAGAGAAATAACGCCGATACAAAATGCTTCATAAGGATCTATTAACAGGTAAAACAGGCAATTTTAAAAGAAGCCGCATAAAATATTTATCTTCGCGCTCTTTACTATAACTGAAAGATATGAAATTGGAAGAACAACTATTAAAAAGAAGCGAAAACAAATGTGAATTATGCGAATCTGCTGAAAATCTTACAGTATATGAAGTACCGCCTCAATCAAGCAGCAATGATGATAACTGCATCATAATTTGCGATAAATGTCTGGCGCAAATTGAGAAGAAAGAGACACTGGACAACAAGCACTGGGGTTGTTTAACAACTAGTATGTGGAGTGAAGTACCGGGTGTACAGGTAGTTTCATGGCGCATGCTCAACCGCCTTAGTAACGAAAGCTGGGCAGCTGACAGTCTTGATATGATGTATCTTGATGATGAAAGAATGGCCTGGGCCAAAGCTGCTGGTGGTTTGGATAACGATACTGATACTGTTGAATTCCACAAAGATAGTCTTGGCGCTTTGCTTCAAACAGGCGATACTGTAGTTTTAACAAAATCGTTAGATGTAAAAGGTTCTCAATTGAATGCTAAGATGGGCACAGTTGTAAAAAACATCCGTTTAGTAGATAACAATACTGATCAGATTGAAGGTAAAATCGAAGGACAGGTTATCGTAATCCTTACCAAATACGTAAGAAAACAAGGATAATTTCCGCTATATATTGATATGAATCAGGAGGGATCTGACTCCAGGACCTCCACTTCATAAACCAATGCTGCTCCGGCAGGAACATCCTGGTCCCCTGCATTTCCAAAAGCTAATGAGGCTGGAATATACAATATCCATTTAGAGCCTTGCGGCATCAGCATTACGCCTTCCTGCAACCCGGCAAAGGCTTTATCCAAATGATGTACCCACGGCTTTTTATGCGCATAAGTACTCCATATTTCTTTCCCACTGATCAGTTTTGCCGTATATTGAAGCGTTACTCTGTCTTGCATAGTTGGCTTAGGCCCCTTCCCCTGCCTGATAATTTTATATTGTAAACCTGAAGGCATGACAACCACACCAGGCTGTTTTTTATTTTTCTCCAAAAAAGCAATACTTTCCTGTTTTATCTTTTCGCCAGGATCTTGCCTATTGAAAGCATCATGATAAGATAGATTAGGCTTTAAATAGATTTTTTTATTCGCGTAATCAAGAATAACATTAAAGCGTTTAATAACCTCAATACCTAAAATCCCCAGATAACCATCCTTAGGTTCAGCTTTATCATTGATAGTTAACCTGATGGGCATTTCCCCAAAACTAAACCCATTGAATGACATAGACTTAATCCCAGCCAGCTGATCTTGTGTTGTAAAACTTAATCCTCTGCTCATATTCGTCGTAGTTTCACCCAGTTTACTGTTAAAGTCATGAAATTTACTGAATGGAGGGCTCACAATTAATGTAAAAATACTTCCCGTATCAAACATGACCCGTCCGGTAAAGGTCTCTCCGTTTGCTAAAGTAATTGAGATAGGAAAACGCGGAATCAGCACACCTCTGTTAAATTCAAAAGGAATGCCTGTATATCCAGTGGTATCAACTGCTTTAATCTGATCATAAAGCAATATCTTTTTATGATCAAAATCCAGTTTTGTGACATATTTGTTTAAAACTTCGTATCCTATTATCCCTTCTATCTTTGAGCCGGTTGAGGTAGAAAGCGAAGCAAAATTAATCAAAACCATATCTATGTTTTTAAGCTCAACATCACCCAGTTTTATATTTTGATTTAAAGCCATCACATATTTCTGGACTCCGCCCGATCCTGCAATAGATGCAACTTGCCTGTTATTCTTGCTTATGCCCGCATGTGCTGCAGCCAAAGAATCTATGGTCATGCCCGTAGCTCCGGAATCAAAAACAAAGTTTAAGCTATCATGTTGATTGACTTGTACTTTAATAAAAAGATGTGTTCCGTTAAATTCAAAAGGAATTTGTGCAACCTGTGCCTTTAACCCGGTTTTAACTGTTAATATTAAACAGATCATTAGTATCCTTTTCGCAAATTTCATCTGATTGTTTTTATGTTACCGCGAAGGTATTGAAGGGATAGGGTTCCACTATCCTCAACTGTCTGTTAGCATTACCTTTAAAAAAAGAAACAAATGACGCTATAAAGGATTTAAACCGTAAATTTATTCCATATTAATGAACTTATGATTCAGTCTGTTAAGAGAACTTTTGATATCCTTGAATATATCGCTAAAAATGGCAATATGGTAAGGCTTAATGATATTGCGCAGGCACTTGACCTCAATAAAACTACTGTACACAATTTTTTAGACTCCTTAAAACAACTGGGTTATCTGGAACAGGATGATCTTAGCCCCCGTTATCAGATTACTCCAAAACTGCAATGTCTTTACGCACCTGACATTTCATCAGCTAAATTAAAGAAAGAATTGCGTCCTGTACTGGAAAATATCACTGCCGCTACAAAGGAATCCTCTTATCTGGCCATTCAAATGGGTGCATTTTACAGACATGAACTAAAATGTGAACCCAACAGAGCAGTAAAGATTTCTTTAAAAATGGGTAAGCCTTATGAAATGACTAAGACCGCAATTGGAAAAGTATTTCTGACCTATTCTGCTTATTTACAAGCTAATCAGATCAAATATCACGGCAAAGAACATTTTTCGGGAATGCTGCAGGAAATTAAAGCCATAGAAGATTCAGGTTATGCTTTAGATGTGCAGCAGTATGACCAGGATTTAAACTGTGTAGCGGTACCTTTATTCTATCAGCGTAAAATTATAGCTGTTATTTGTGTCTCAGGGCCATCTTACCGTTTCCAAAAACCTCAATTTGCCGAAGCTATACGGATAATCAATGATGCTTTGAAAGATTTGAGCAAATACACAACCTGTCTACCTGCTTAAAGATAATTAACTGCTTTAAAAATAAATCCTGCCCTTTTAAAAAAGACAGGATTTTATTTGTGTGATAAACTTCTCCTGTTATGTTTAGAAGGCACCTGCTGCATTGAGCAGATCTACAGATGCCTGGTCCAGTGTCAGTTGTGTAGCTCTGATTAAATCATCCAGCTGCCCGATATTTGTTGCACTTGCAATTGGAGCAGTGATAGCCTGATTTGCTAAAAGCCATGCAATGGATACTGCTGCAGGGTTTGTCTTAAATTTTGAAGAGACTTCATCCAGTGCATTTAATATTTTGAACCCACGGTTAGTCATATATCTTTCGACAAAACCACTCCTTTTACTGTTTTGTAAATCTTCAACCTTTCTATATTTACCGGTCAAAAACCCACTGGCCAATGAGAAGTAATTAATTACACTGATAGAATTTGCTGTAGTAACCGGCTTAATATTTTCTTCAAAACCAGCGCGGTCAAACAGATTATATTCTGGCTGAAAGGTTTGATACTGTGGTAAACCATTTGTTTTACTGATTTCCAGTGAAGCTTTCAATCGCTCTGCCGTAAAATTTGAAGCCCCGATAATACGGACTTTGCCTGCTTTAATTAATGTTTCATAGGCTTCCAGAGTTTCTTCAATTGGTGTTTCCAGATCGTCATAATGAGACTGATACAAGTCGATATAATCCGTTTGTAAACGATTTAATGACCCTTCAACAGCCTTAATTATATAAGTTTTACTTAAACCCTTTTTGTCTGCACTCAGTTCTGCCCCTACTTTTGTCGCCAATACGATCTGATTCCTTTTTCCTGACTTTTTCAGCCATCTCCCGATTGCTTTTTCAGATTCTCCGCCTTCCAGGCCATCAACCCATGCAGAATATACGTCGGCTGTATCAATTGCATTAAAACCATTAGCAGTAAAATGGTCCAGCAGTTTGAAAGTCATCTGATCATCGGCCGTCCAGCCAAATATGTTAGTTCCAAATACCAAAGGAGCAATACTAATATCTGAGGCACCTAATTTTCTTTTTTGTATCATGATTAATCATTTATATCTACAGGCCAAATTATAACATTAATAAACAAATGAAGACACAATAAATAGAAAACACACATTTGTTCTGCATTATTGAACTTATTACAAACTGAATGATTATATATAGTATAATTTCAATAACAGATTTTGACCAGATTTTGCTAAAAGGTATTAAAAACACCTGTTAATGAGTCGCTTGTTTCCTGAAAAGTCACTTTATATATTGGCTCAGATTTTCAAAAAAATCATCCTTTTCTTAATATAAATAAAGATTGCATATGGTTAAAAAACTACCAATCCATCTCCTTAAAGGACTCATCAAATTCACCCCCGAACAACTTGAAAAGCATCTCAAAGAACAAGAAGGAAAATTCTTTGACTTAGGTAAATGGAATAGCGAGAGTCACAGTTCAGGTATTTTTATTGACCTTTCTCAAATCAGATAGGTAAATATCAGTGCGGCAACCATACTATTGATCATACAGCTTATTTTTTACGGGAATCCTTAGGGTTCCCGCCCCCCTGATTTTTAAAAAACTTATTGAAATGACTTAAATCTGTGAAGCCAAATTCATTACTGATCTCTTTCATCATCAGGCCGCTGAACTTTAACCTGTTTTCTATCAGTTTGAATTTATAGTCACCAATATATTTTTTAACAGAGATACCCATTTGTCTTTTAAATGAACTGCTTAAATGATTTGGCGATAGATTAAATTGTTTTGATAAGGCACTTAAACGCAAACTTTCAGGAGTTTGAATATTCACATGAATATAATTCATCATTTCAATGAACAAACTTCCGTGAGGTAAATTACCGGGAATCAGCTGATAGATAGCATTTCTTTTAATTATAGCAAAAACACTGCGGATCAAATAAAAAATAACTTCATTTGAAGTATTGTTTTCCTTCCATTCTCTAACAATCATCCATATGATATAATCAATTTTATCAATTTCATCTTCAGACTTTACCAGACGGGAATCATATGTATTACTGATTACTAATAAATGATCAATTAGTTTATTCCATTCATTTTTGACAGACTCATTAGATGTCCCGTCCAGATAAACATTGCTGAATTTTAAAACACTGAACTCTGTTTCTTTGTGAATGATTAAAGTATGGTAATCATCCGGAGCAAGCAAAAACAGACATTTACCCTCATAAGGGTTAAGTTCCCCGTTTAATTCATGGTATCCACTCCCCGAATGAATAAACATCAGCTCAAAATGATTATGGTTATGCACCGGATATGGCCAGGTGTCTGTTTTAAAATGCCTGATAAAAAGAGGCTCATGCTGGATAAATCTTTCCAATTGATATTTTTTACAAATATACTGTTTAAATGTACAATTTGTAATCCCCCACTAAACGTACGTTTGTATTAAGAATCAGAAAAAAAACATGACATCGGAAAAACCAAACTTACATCCTGCTATCATTCCATTAATGGCAGTATCAGCGGGAGTTATAGTTGCAAATATTTATTATAATCAACCTATCTTAAATGAAATCGGACAATCCTTACATGTAAGTGAGAGTCAGATAGGCAGAATATCTATGCTTTCACAGCTCGGATACGGTCTTGGTATGTTTTTTTTACTGCCATTGGGCGATAAACTAAACCGCAAAAATCTGATCCTCCTGCTTTGCGGTTTGCTCATACTCACTCTTGTACTTTTTGCTTATTCATCCAGCCTTACCGTAATATGTTTACTCAGCTTTCTCGTTGGGCTTTTCTCTACACCTGCTCAGATTATTTTACCGATGGCGGCAACATTGGGTAAAGAAAACAGGGGTAAAAATGTAGGAAAGGTCTTTAGTGGTATACTGGTTGGTATTCTCGGTGCAAGAGTATTAAGTGGTCTGATCACTGAGTGGCTCGGATGGAGATATGTATATGGCATCTCAGCTTTTATGGTTTTGACAATGAGTATATTGTTAAAGCTATATCTACCAGAAGTAACACCCAGATTTAAAGGAAGTTATTTAAGTCTTTTAAAATCTACCCTGGCACTGGTCAAAGAATACAGGGTTTTAAGACAGGCCGCCTTATTAGGAGCTTTTACTTTTGGTGTGTTCTGCTCTTTCTGGACCACGTTAACCTTCCATTTAAGTAGTCCTCCATTAAATTACCATACCGGAACTATAGGTTTATTTGGTCTGATAGCTATTGGCGGTGCATTGGTAGCACCCTATTTTGGTAAACTGGCAGATAAAGGGAATGTTTATGGTTCTTTACTGCTAACTGTTTCAATGATTATCGGAAGTATCATTCTGATCAAGATTTTCCCTTATTCCATACCAGTTTTGATTGTCAGTGTTTTCTTTTTAGATATTGGTGTTCAAGCCACACAAATCACCAATTTTACCCGCATTTATAGTCTTCATGAAGATGCACACAGCCGGTTAAATACGATTTACATGACCACATACTTTATTGGTGCGGCCGTGGGTACTTTTTTTGGTCTGTTAAGCTGGAAATTAGGACAATGGAGTCTTTCAACTTCTCAGATGTTGTTATGGAGTTGTATTGCATTGTTGATCGTAATGGTGTCTAAACGTTATAAATCATGAGCCTGATAGCTATTTTTAGTGATGTTCATGGAAATCTGCCTGCACTTCAGGCTGTTTTAAAGGATATTGAAAAAAGAAAAGCCGATCAGGTATATTGCCTTGGAGACCTGGTAGATTTTGCTCCCTGGACCAATGAAGTGATTGAAACCATCAGAGCGCTGCAAATTCCGTGTCTGATGGGCAACCATGATGAAAGAATAGCTTTTGACTATGAAATTATTCCACTGCAGAAACATAATCAGCAAGAGACTAAAGCAAGGGCAGCAGCAATTAATTATACAAAACGTACAATTAAGGAAGAGTGCAAAGCCTATCTGGCAGGCCTTCCGCGTCAGATGAAATTAACTTATAACATTAAAGGAATTCCTGTTAATCTAAGGCTAGTACATGGCAGTACCAGAAGTAACGAAGAATACATTTATGAAAATCACGATCTGAATGATATCTATGAAATGTTAGGTGAGCAGCAGACAGATATACTTGTTATGGGGCATACACATGAGTCTTATATCAGAACAATTGCTTCCAGAACCAGAAATATGGATCAGATAATTATCAATTGTGGCTCTGCCGGCAGATCGAAAGAAGGAAAACCACTGGCAACTTATCTTTTAATAGCTATCAGTGAAGAAGGTATAAAACCAGAACTTATCAAATTAGCATATCCGGTAAATAAAGTGATCAATGGAATTTTAGAAAGTGATATTCCCGACTTTTATGCTGATTTCTTAAAGAGTTAGCTATTATTTCTGGCGGGCTTATATAATATTGCGGGCTGCTCAAATAATATAACTATTTTAGTGATGTTAAAACCAATAACCGGTAAATGAGCAATAATAATTTAATAAGTATCATCAGTCTGATTGCAGTTTTTGTCTCCTTACTTTTAGCATTTTTCCTTTTAACAGTCTCAACAAAAAATAAATTAGCTAACATCCTTCTAGCATCTTTTATCATTCTCAATGCAATTGATCTAAGCGGCTGGTTTATATTTTATATCACAAAAGACTATCCGAATATAGAAGTATTCAGATGGTCAACATCCTGGCTGATCAATCCCCTGTTCTATTTATATGCTTTATCTATCTGCTTTTCTGATTTCAGGTTAAAGATTAAACATCTTCTGCATGCTATTCCTTTCCTGCTTGACAACCTGGTTTTACTGTTCAAAGTTTACGTGGTAGATTTAGCTTCAAAAATCCATTTTCTTGAAAATTACCGGGATAGTGCTATGCGCCAAATCCTTCTTATTGGAGGGCATCTTCAATTTGCATACTATATTATCGCGATTTTTTTTATATTAAGAAGGTATAAAAAGATCTATCAGGAAAACTATACTGATAATACTACGATTACTTATAAATGGTTATTTCAGCTTACTGTAGTCATTGTTATCGTCCATTCTATTGTTATGTTCAAAGACTTTCTAATGTTTAACGGAAGCAATGATGTTTTTAACAAGGCACAAATTATTGTCGGGATTAACGCCGTATTTATTTTATGCTGGTTTGTTTTAAAAGCTTTATATAGTCCGGATTTGTTCAGAGGTATAGATTCAAGAATTCAGCCCGCAGGAAATCTGGCGACCGAAACTGCTGTAAACACCCAAATTGTAAAAGGGATTGTAAGTTTAGAAAACAAAGAAGATATTTTAAGGATTAAGGAATATATGGTTCAGCATGAGCCATATTTAGAACCGTCTCTTACGATACAGGATCTTGCTGATCAAATCAATGTACCTGTCCGGGATTTATCAATCTTAATTAACAACCAGCTTGGCCAGCACTTTTTCGATTTTGTAAATGAATACCGAATCGAAAAAGCAATGAAAATCCTGAAAGATCCCGCAAGAAGTAATCTGACTATTCTTGAAGTTCTGTATGAAATAGGCTTTAATTCAAAATCCTCTTTTAATACTTCATTCAAGAAGCATACAAATCTGACGCCAACAGCATATCGGCAAAAACACTCCTGATAATTTAGGACTGTTTATTATAAATACTGAACAATCAACTCTGAATCTCAGTAACCAAAAAACTATTTTTCTCCAGAAACAGATATAAAATCAAGTATAACCGGTATAAAACAAATAGCATTTTTGGCTGGGTTTTGTAGGGGTACTGTAGGGGTTGTGTTATCTTGAATGATGTAACCTGCTCCAGTGAATAGTCCAAAATTTGCCATTGATCATCTATTGTACGGCCATTTATCCATTGATAGTTTTGCAGGATAAAAAAACAATAATGAAAGATTACAAATCACGCTTAAAAGAGGTTTTCTCAGAGGTACTTGAAAGTTCAGTTTACAATGAGATTCTTGTCAGAAAACACTTTAGTCAGGACTACATTCAGCATGTGGATGGCAAAACATTGCATTTTGATAGCTTCCTTCAACATATGAAAGCTTTAAAACAAGACGGATCAGAATTACTGATTGATATTAAAACATTAGTCCAGGAAGGCAATACAGTCTTTTCAAATCATCTGGTTAACGTAACTACCATAGAGAACAGGAAAACCCAGATACAGGTAATCGGCGAATTTCGTTTTCAGGGAGACCAAATATGCTATTGCGATGAGCTCACTCATTTAATTAGCGGGGACCCTAAAGACAAGGACCTCGGATCAAGAGTTTAGATTTTAAGGGGTTGACTACAAAAAAGTTAACCCCTTAAAAATCTATTAATTTTCTTTTATCATATATACCATTTGTATATCCAGGTCAATTAAATTATTCCCCTCAACCCCTCCGGTAAATCCATTATCCTCAAAAAAAGATAACATCGGGCTCTCTGTCTGTTCAGTTAGCCATAGTGCTTCATATCCCTTTCCAATCGATAAGCATTTATCCAGTAAAGATTGTTTAGCCGCACCTGCAAGGTCAGATTTTAGAATACAAAAATCTGCAATACAGACTGCCTTTTTATCCTTCAGCGGCTCTGGTCTTTTTCCCTGAGTAGTCACAAATGCATATCCGACGGCTTTTTCATCTGCATAAACAACTAACCATTGATTGCCAAAACTATTCATTTCATCAATGATATGTTTAGGGTTATAAATGGTTGAAATATAATTTTCAATCGCCTCATCAGAAACCAGATGAGCGTATTTTTCTATCGTAATCGTCCTGGTAAGGTGTAATAATTCATCAATTGCATCTTCGGTTGCTACTTTGAATTTAGTGATAATCTTATGACTCATAATCTGAAATTTAAAAGCTCAAAGGTAAACCAGGCCATAAATAAATACAGATACACTTTTTTGCTAAATAACAGATACAGCTTTATATCCGGCAATTATTAAAATATTTATTCCAGGTTTTTTCCCGCAAGTTGTAATCTTTCAATTCGTTTTGCAGAATACTGATCAGCAAAAACTATTCTGAAAAATCTTTTAAAGCTATTAGAGAAAGAGAAGGTTACCCCAGGCGTAAATTTCACACCTACCTGTTCGCAATGCAGATAAAAATCATTAGTATTTATACGCTCAGGCAGCTGTACCCAGATATTATATCCTCCCGCAGGTACAATAACCTTTGTCCCTGACGGGAAAAAGGTATTGAGCAAATTAATTGTCCGGTAAGCATTCTTTGATAACTGTGTCCGGAATGTCCTGAGATGTCTGTCATAACTATCTGTGCTTAAAAGCTTGTTCACTGTTTCCTGATAGACAGGAGAAACTGTGCTGCCTGTTGAAAATTTCACCTGCTCTGCTTTCTGAAGAAACTGTCCCGCAGACAACCAGCCAAGGCGTATTCCAGCAGCGAGTGTTTTAGCATAAGAAGAATAAGTCATCACTAAACCACTCTCATCAAATGATTTGATATTAGAAGGTCTTTGTCCATTAAAATATAAATCGCCATAAATATCATTTTCAATCAAAGCTATTCCATATTGCTGTGCAACAGCAAGCAATTCTTTCTTTTGAGCATCAGTTAATAACAGACCTGTAGGATTCTGAAAATTCGGGGTAACAACAATTGCTTTAATAGCTGTTCCGGTGCATGCTTTTTTCAGATAAGCTATATCAAATCCGGTCTGAAAATCCATAGGAATTTCTATCACTTTTAATTGTAAAGTCTTAATCACCTGCAACACAGAAAACACACAGGGACTTTCTACTGCAACAATATCACCAGCAGCACAGACTGATACCAGGGCGATATAAAGGGCCTGAAGGGCCCCATCAGTAATAATTAACTCTCCGGCATTTAAATTCGTATTATAAGGAGCAGCATGTCTGCATATATTGTCTTTCAACTCTACAGATCCCCCGGAAGGATAATATCTTAATAATTTGGCTCCTTGTTCTCTGATGATCTGCTGCATGGTTCGCAGGATCAGTTTTTGGGGTATCAATAAATCCCCCGGAGCAGCAACATTAAATTCAGTCAGGGAATTCCGGCCAGCGCGCAACGAAGTAGTCAATGACAGGTTATGCTCAAATACAGCATCCCTGATGATCACTTTTTTCTCTGCCCCGGGAACACTGATCTGATTTTCAGGCAAATTGGAAACGTAATAGCCGGATTTATGAATACTTTCCACCAAACCTCTGATCATCAGATACTCATAACCTTGCTGAACAGTTCCTGTACTCATAGAAAACTCTTTCATCAATGTTCTTACCGAGGGAAGTTTATGCCCTGATTTATAAATCCCCCCTCTTATTTTTGCTTCAATTGCAGCAGTAAATTTTTCGTACCGGTATGGTTTCATAAACGACCTGTATCTGTCAATTTTCCAATAATCAACAATTATTCAAATGTAGTTAAATAATAGAAATGAACTTTTTTAATAATTATATAAACAATACGGCACGGCATTTGGTTAAGCTATTATTAAATACTAATCATTTTCGCTTATAATGCATAAAACTATATTCCTGCTCTCCTTCTTATTCATTACTTACAAAGCTAGTGCACAAAATGCAAGTGACGCGGTTCTTGTAAAGACTCCTGTCCGTGACACTTCTAATAAACGGGATTTAATAGATATTGCTAAAGTATTATTCAAAATAAAACCTGGTACCAAGACCAGAGAAAAACCTAAGAAAGTTTTCTTTTCCCTGCTCCCTATCGGTGCTAATGTACCCGGTGGTGGCCGTGCGCTGATTACTTCAACCAGTGCAGGCTTCTATTTAGGAGACCGCAAAACAACCAATATTTCCAATGTAACTTTTACGCCTTACTGGAATTTTCAGGGCCGTTTCGGACTTCCTTTAAGGTCTACGATCTGGCTTAAAGATAACTCATGGACTATTCAGGGAGACACACGTTTTCTGGTTTATCCGCAGTATACCTGGGGTTTAGGAAGTGGGCATGAAGACCAGAAGACCCTGGTTAATTATAAATATGTAAGGTTTTATCAAAGTGCATTAAAACAAATCAGACCTTATTTTTATGCAGGTTTTGGTTATAACCTCGATTATTTTGTTAATGTAAGAACACCAGATGCAGGACTCCAAAAGTTTACAGGTTATAATGTTGGAACCGAAGAGGGAAGCAATTCTTTTTCTTCAGGGATCTCCTTCAATTTACTTTATGATACCCGTAACAATTCTATCAATCCATTGCCTGGAAGTTATTTGAATATGACTTTAAGAACTAACCCCAAATTTATGGGAAGTCAGACCAGCTGGAAATCTCTTTATCTTGATGCCCGGAAATATATCTCTTTAAACACTAAACCTCATCAGCAGAATACACTGGCATTGTGGTCTTATTTCTGGACAGGTTTGAACAGCGGCATCCCTTATCTTAACTTACCAAGTATTGGCTGGGATCCATATAACAGATCTGGCAGAGGTATGGATCAGAACAGATATAGAGGAAAAGGTCTGTTTTATATAGAAAGTGAATATAGAAGAGACATTACTGATAATGGTTTACTGGGTTTTGTCGTTTTTGCAAATGCGACTTCTGTAACTGAGCCGGAAAATAATATGTTTAAGAAAATTCATCCGGCAGTTGGAGCTGGTATGCGTATTAAATTTAATAAAGGCTCTAATACAAATATTGCTGTCGACTATGGAGTAAGTAAAGGGTATTCCGGGTTTCAGATTGGCCTTGGCGAAGCATTTTAAGAGTCTTCTGAATTCCGGAAGGCCCCAATTTTACGGCTGTGTATTAGGCATGACCATAACTGTATAACTATCGGCACCTGTTATTGTTTGAAAGATATAATCAATTGATAAATAATAGGTGTTGATTTGCTTATTCTCGATATCCTGTATATCTTTCTTTTCTGTTCCGGACTCTTTAATTTCTTTTAAAATCAAATTATAGGCCTCAGCACCATTAAGTTGATAGTATAACTGATTAACAACTTCATCATCTGCCTGGATTCTGAACCAGGACAATGCTTTTGACTGTTCAGACTGATGTGTTCCATAAGAAAAAGTTTTGTATAACTGTCTTCCCTGTACCCCCGATAATTCAGGTCTCACTCTCCATTCACCATGGATCAAACTATCAGTAACAGAGGAAACCGGCTGACCAATAAATGATTTAAGCTGGCTCAATTTTAAACTCTGGCCTTTGCTGAATAATATAGTAAAACAAAACAGGAAGGTTAGTACATATTTCATAGCAGCAAAGGTAATAAAATGTAAAAAGTAGAGCCCTTATTAATTCTACTTTGTACCCCTATTGTACCTTTGTGGTTTTTAATAATATCCATTGATATATACAGCCCCATTCCTAAACCGCTGGCCATAAAATTCTGCTCATCGACCCGATAAAAACGTTCAAATATTTTATCCTTCTGACTTGCTGAAAGACCAATACCATAATCAGTTACTGAAATTCTAAGCTGCGAAGCTTCTTTAGTAACAGACAATATAATATCCTTATGTAAAGGAGAATATTTAACTGCATTGTTAATTAAATTCATCAATACCTGCTCCAGCCGTTCTACATTTCCGTTTACCTTTGCATCAGTACCGGCTTTATAAATAATATTATAATCCGGAAACATATAAGCGGCATTTTCAGCACAGGTGGAAATCAATGCGTCAACATTCAGCGGACACTGTCTGAAATGTAATTTACCTGCCTGTATCTTACTGACATCCAGCAAATCATTGACAAGAATGTGTAACCTGTTTATTGAACTTTCTGCTTTTACAATAAAAGTTTTTACCTGCTCAGGAATAGTCTCTTTCTTATAATTTGATATCAACTGTAAATAAGCACTCAGACTTGTAAGCGGAGTTTTAAGTTCATGGCTTGCCATACCAATAAATTCATCTTTTTTATCAATAGATTTACGCTGATCATCGATATCAGTTGCCGTCCCCACCCAAAACAAAAGTTCTCCGGTTTCATTTTTTAAAGGAACACTCCGGTTAAGATGCCAGCGATAAATACCATCATTCCGTTTGTAACGATTTTCAATCTCAAATACTTGCCCTGTTTTTATACAAGAGTTGAATTTTTCTCTGGTAGCAGGAAGATCTTCAGGATGAACTATATGCTCCCAGCCTTCTTCAAATGTTGGATCAAATGATAAACCCGTATAGTCATACCAGCGTTTATTAAAAAAATTCAATTGTCCGGATGGTAAATTTGTCCAGGTAATTTGTGGAATACTATCGGCCAGTAACATAAAATGTTCCCTGCTTACTGAAAGATCTTTTGTTCTTTCATTTACTGTATCTTCTAGTATATTATTTAATTCCAGAGCTTCATTTCTTGCTTTTTCAAGCTCTTCATTCTTAATTCTTAAAACTTGCTGTGTCTCTTTCTGATGCGTTAAATCTGTTAAAAGAATACTAAAGGCAGTCCCTTCTTCAAGGTTCAGATTAGTTATAGACATTAAAACAGACATCCCCGAAAAATCAGAACTGATTAAAGTCTCTTCTGTTTTATAATCCGAGACATTACCACTGGCTATGATATGATTAAGTTTATCTGCTGTATACTGATTAATAAACTGATCAAAACGCTGACCAATCACCCTATTTAACGAGAGACCTGCCATTTCAGCAAAACGGGAGTTACAATATAAGATTATTCCATTTTTATTCAGTGTAACCGCCCCCTCTCTCATCTTTTCGACCAGCACCCTAAAGGTCTGATCCGCAGTAGTAAGGGTGTATAATTGATGTCCCTCTTCTCCTTTTACTACGAAAGCATCGGCTAATCCCATCCTAATGGCTTCTATACTGGCATTCGCTTCTTTCAATTGAAGATGCAGCTCTTTGATTTCAGTCATTAATTGTGCTGTTGTATTTTGAGTACTCATTCCTTATCCATAAAGTTAATCCCAAGTCCTCTTAATACCCATTGTATATCTGACAGATCACCAATCAACCTCTGATGAGGTTCTGTCCCTTTATTAATCAATGCCGGTAATACAGTAATTTTCTCCTGATAAGCTATTTCAGGAAATTGATAGACATCAACAATCTCCAGTATATAATTTCCCTGCAAATATTTTTCACAAATAAATTTAATCGTATTGATAGCTCTCACCGAATTGTGCGAAGCACCGGTAATGAAAAGCGTAAGCTGATATTCGCTATTCCTTTTTATCGGTATTTTGCTCATTGATCTGAAATTAAAAATCGTTCTGCAGCATTAATAGCTCTGCTATACATCCATTAACAAAAAAACGACCAAGATTCATTTTATCATTTTAAGATTGATAACAATTCTCTTTAAGATGATATCATTTATTTGTGTAATTATACACTATCTCCCCATAGAGCAATTAAAACGATATTTAAGCATAAAGTAAAACGATAAATTAATATCTTATTAATATTAATAGCCCATATTTGAAGTCCAAAACAATTTTCAAATTTTACAATATGATTTTTAAAAGATTACTAATCTACAGCAGCGTTGCAATTGTCTTAGCAAGCTGTTCAAAGAAAACTACAGAAGAAACTATTATCACAGATCCTGTCGTTCCACCGGCAGTATATTCAATAACTGAGGGTTTTGAAAGTTCCAATAAAGCACCTTATGCAATTGGAAATATCACTTCTACAACTGGAAGCTGGTCACTGGACGATGCACTTGTAGGTGCAACTGATGCCGATTTAAAAAACGGAACAAGAAGTATCAGACTAAGAACAGGAAATGTCACTATGAATTTTGATGTTAAAGGTATGACTATGCTTTATATCAAACATGGTAAATACGGTAAAGACTTAGCATCTACCTGGCAGTTAATGATGTCTACTGATGCAGGTGCAACCTACAAACAAGTTGGTGCTGATATTGTAGATGACAATGCTACGTTAAAACTTGATTCATTTAAAGTTTCTGTGACTACGCCTGTCCGTTTTCAGATTAAAAAAATTGGTACAACCAGGATCAACCTTGATGATATAACTTTCAAAGGAATTGGTGAGTCTGGTATCATTATCGGTACACCGGATACAAATCCTGTAGATACTGCAAATAATATTGTAGCTGCTACCCCACGTGGTATCACCGCTGGTCCAGATGCTCAGCCAGCTGCTGGTGACAACAGTAACTTATTATTCGGTAACCCTTCTAATGCAACTATGGTTAGCGCTGATAACTTCCTGCTTAACCAATCTTACTATGTAGAATCGTACAACAGTACTAAAGGTACACCAAACTGGGTGAGCTGGCATTTAGATGCCAATGATTTCACTGGCGTATCTCCAAGATTAGATAATTTTGCAGGTTTTACAGGTTTACCAGCTGGTGCATTCCAGGTGCAGAGCAATAGCTATGTAGGTTCTGGATTTGACCGTGGCCACAACATTCCTTCGGCCGACCGTACAAGCTCTTCAAATGCTAACAGTTCTACTTTCTTAATGTCGAACATGATTCCACAGGCTCCACAGAACAACCAAAAAACCTGGGCCAACATGGAAAATTATCTTCGTACAATTGCATCACAAGGCAATGAAGTATATATCATTATGGGTAGTTACGGAACTGGTGGTGTTGGTAGCAAAGGATCTGCGAATACAATTGCAAACGGTAAAGTTAATGTTCCATCAAATGTGTGGAAGGTAGCAATTGTTCTTCCGGTTGGTAACGGTGATTTAAGCAGAGTTTCAGCAACAACACGTGTAATTGCGGTTAATACTCCAAATATCAATGATATCAAAGAAGACTGGAAAACATACCGTGTTTCAGTAAGAGATATTGAAAAAGCAACAGGTTATGATTTATTCTCATCATTACCTAAAAACATCCAGGACGCTATAGAAACAACAGTAGATAAAGCGAACTAAAAATTGTATTGACATTAATGTCTATATTGATATTTTTACCTGAATTAATATTCATCTAAAATTATTCAATGAGATCATTAATCAAATCTTTAATAAGATCCGGCAAACCATGGTAAGTACTGAGCGTAAATATATTTACCCTTCAGTACTTACCATTGCAGGATCTGATAGCGGTGGCGGTGCAGGCATCCAGGCCGACCTGAAAACTATATCAGCTTTAGGTTGTTATGGAACTTCTGCAATTACCGTTGTCACGGCCCAGAATACTTTGGGTGTAACAGATCTCCATCATCTTCCTGCAGTTATAGTGACCAGCCAGATCAGTGCTGTATTAAATGATATCAAGCCGCATGCTATCAAAATTGGTATGATAGGTAAATCAGAATTAGTACAGGCTATATCTGATACTTTAAATCAGTCTCTCCCCGTCCCCATAATTCTCGATCCTGTTATGATTTCAACCAGTGGCCACAGGTTAACTGATGAAAATACGATTGGGCTAATGAAAACATTACTCTTCCCTATAACAACTTTGCTCACTCCAAATCTGGATGAGGCAGCAGCGTTAGCCGGAATTGAAATTTCTACGGTGGCACAGATGAAAACCGCTGCAAAAAAGATCCTTGATTTTGGCTGTAGTGCGGTACTGATCAAAGGCGGACATTTGAACGGGAACAAACTCTGTGATATTTATCTGGATAAAACCGGAAGAGAATTCAGCTATGAAAATGATAAGATATTCAGTCAGAATACGCATGGTACAGGTTGTACACTATCATCTGCTATTGCTGCATTTATAGCCAGAGGCCTGGAAATCACTGTGGCCATACAAAACGCAGAATCCTATGTTCATCAGGCTATAGACCAGGGGATGAATGTCTTTACCGGACAAGGGAAAGGTCCTTTAAATCATTTTCACGACCCTATCCCATTAATCAAACTTAATCCGGATCTGAAAAATTAATATATTTGAACCATGGCAGATTTAAAAACAGAATTTTCAGTAGAATTCGAAGGCGAAGAAATTCCGGTGATCATTACCGAGGTTGAAAATGATGAAGATTCAATCTTCATGGTTGATATACCAGGTCATGAGAATTTCGAAATATTTCTCTCGGAGGATGACATGTGGGTAACCAACGATGAAGTAACTGTGGATGAAGATTTTATCTTTCTTATAGGAGATAAATTTGAAAGTCTGCAACCTTAACTTTCTTTATTTTTCTTCCCTACCAGTTTAAATTTAATTTTACCATCCTCTCCATCTGTGGCGAGGATGTGTATAACAATACCTTTCATCCGCCTTTCTTTAATCTCCTGTTTGTCGGTAATATCTTTATCCTTTTTCGGATTTCTAAGCGGTACATCCATCAGGATACTTGTTCCTTTTCCAGTAGTTGCATATACTCCTGACAGGTTAACATTGAGCACACTGGAGTTAATCATCATCGGATTAATAGTAACCAGTTTGCCTCTGACATCAAATTTACCTTTAAGATTATCAAAAGTAATATTATCAAGATTTCTGAACGGGAATGCGAACCTGCCTATATTTTTTACGGCATCAAAACTTACCAGGGCTCCTTTCTTAATATCAAAATCAATGTTTCCATTCATTGACCCCGGGATTAGTTTACCCTGCCCATTAACACTTCCGGTAACATTTGTCCGGGTAGAAAAAACACCTCTCAGGTTTTTATAGCTCGGGGTTTCTATACCAAAGTTATCAAATGAATAAAAGAAATCCCTGATATTTACATTAGAAACTACAGTATTTAACGCAAAGCCATTCAAGCGGCCATTTTGTTTTAAACTTCCATTAAGCCTAATACCTCCACTTCCATATTTTAAACTAATATTCTTCAAATTCAAACCATTTTCAGAGAGAAAAATATCAGCAGTTGCATTGGTACCTGTAAATTTATTATAATATACTTTATCGACTCTGAGGTTAATCTCAGCACTTCCTTTCTCCAGCATGGTATTGATTTGCGTGGCAAAACTGTTGCTTTTACTTTTTGATTTAACAGGGATACTATTTTTTCTATCCCCCAAAAAAGCAAGGAATTCACCCAGGTAAATACTTGGACTGTGCATGCTCCATTTCAATAATATCTTTTCTGGCGCATTATAATAAAGATTAAGAAAATTCTTAACACTTCCATCCATAAAAACAACACTTTTACCACTTTGAAGCCTGATATCTCTGATCAATAAATCAGGTCCCTTAAAATCAAGGGTAATCGATGTATTCTTAAAATTAACACCTCTTGGTACATAACTTACGTCTGCATTTTTAACGCTGATCAGACCTGTTAAAATAGGTTTGTTAAATCTAAAATCTACAATATCTGCACTGTATTGCAATTTTAAATCGGCTGTACCTTTGGTGAAGTTTAAAACATCAGTGCCTAGTACTTTACTGAGTCTGGCTACATCAAATCTGGATTTAAATATACCAGTGGCTACCGGCTTGTCAAGATTATGAATAAATACGGTATCAGCAGTAAAAGGAAGATCTTTATAACTGCCAGAAAAATGATAAAGCTTGATAGCAGAGTTCTCATCTGTATATCCCTTTCCATTAATGAAGTTATTCGTATAAATACCAGCAAAATTGCAACTATCTATTACTCCGCCAAATCCGGTCAGTACATTATCTTTTACACCTGCTTTTACAAAAATGGAAGGGTCACCCCCCGCCCCCATATTACCTTCTATAATTGCTTTGGCTGAAATTGGTTTGTCCAGATTAAACATATTCAGCTTAGAGGTAATATTAGAAGATAGCAAAGCCGATGCGCTTTTCCATAGAATATTCGGGGCATTGATGCTGATTGAAAAATCAACCGGATCTTTTGATATTTTAAATTTTGCACCAATGATAAAAGGATCAGCACCTATGTTTAGCACATTCGGCTTCACCTCAATGATCCCTGCTTTATCACTATAAACAATCTCCATTTTTCCTTCAATGACT
This sequence comes from Pedobacter cryoconitis, assembly GCF_014200605.1. GTDB lineage: Bacteria > Bacteroidota > Bacteroidia > Sphingobacteriales > Sphingobacteriaceae > Pedobacter > Pedobacter cryoconitis_B. Next base: position 61,895 of record NZ_JACHCE010000006.1, read on the forward strand.
TTATCTTTAGCAAAACTTCCTTTTTTAGTATTAAAGGCAAGACTGCGCACCAGCGTTTTTAAATTAACAGCTGCATTCCAGCCAGATGAAGGATAATCTACCTTACCGCTAAAATCTTCAATTGCAAACAAAAACAGTTTATTACCTTTTCTGTTATCCAGGATAAAACGGACATTATTCAGATCAAAACGTCTTATTTCGGCGGGTGCTGAACTTTTATCCTTATTTACAGAATCCTTTTGAGGTTTCTTTTTGAAAATAGAAGTATTGCTGTAACCATTACTATCTGTAAACAGATAAATTTCAGCATCATTTATCGTAACTTTTTTAATTTCAATAGTTCCTCTTAACAGCGCCATTGTATTCACTGCAATATCAAATTTACTTGCTGTAAGTAACGAATGATGATGGACATTCCATAAGCTATCTTTTATCTCTACTTTTTTTAAGGACACTGATACATTAGGAAAGCCCTGAAGGAAAGTCGGTTCAATATTATCAATTGTCAGATTCCCGTTAAGATTTTTATTCAGTTCTTTGGTTATAGAAGCTTGTAATTTCTTTTTATTCGCATTTACATAGATTGCAAGGCCGATAAAAATTAAAATGATTAATAATATAACAGAAGAGAGTATCTGAATTGAGCGTTTTAACCAAAGGGACATATGAAAATATAGTTTCGTAGTAAACGTTTAAAATATGGAAATTGTTTAAAGGTGGTTTTGTTCTATTAAATTGATTATTTTTATACCAATAAATACATACGACAATGAGCACCATAAAATCACGCTATACAACAGCTTTAAGGTTCATTTTTACAGCAGTCGGTATCACTGCTATTTGCTGTACTTCTTCACAGCACGCAAATGCACAATCATCTGCAATTACTAAGATAACTTTTCAAAAGGACAAGTACAACAGAATATTTATACCAGTTAAGATAGACAGGGACAGTATGTCTTTATTATTTGGTACTTACGCGAAACCTTTAAGGTTAGCCCCCTATTTTCAAAGTACCAGGGCACTTTATCCTAGCGGAGATATGCTGACCTTAACTGCTCCAAATGGCCGGCCTCATCAAAGATTATTGTTCTATTCTCCGAAAATTACTGTTGGCGGTCTCAAATTCCGCAGCGAAGAAGCTATAGTCAATTATGCTTTTCCTGACTCTATTATTGCTGGCTCTACAGGAACCGAAATGGTTTATCGTTATAACTGGAAAATTAATAATGATAAGAATGAGATCTCTATTTCTAAACTTCCTTTTAGTCCTTCACAGGCATTTACAACTATCAATTATAAAAACGATTCTTATCCTAAAGTAGCTGTTGAAATTGCTGGTGTCAAAACCAATTTTGCACTTGACTTCGGGTCTGGTGTATGTTTTCAGCTCAATTCAAGATCTGATCTTGGGCAGAAGTTAATTGCCACTTACAATCTTAAACCCATTAAAAGAATCATCTCTGATATCCATGCCAGAAAACTAGCAGATACTATTTACGAAGTTAAAGTCCCTGCCCTCCTGTTTAATGGAATTCAATTAAATGATCAAAAGATACAATTAAGCTCAGCATTTCCCCAGAATATAGTTGGAACAGGGTTTTTAGGCGACTATAATGTGATCCTTAATAATTCAAGAAAACGCAAAATCGGGAATACTGTAATTCTGGAGAAGAGACTTTCAAAATAGCCTTTCCATTCTATTTTACAAAAACAAGATAGAAAAATTCTGCTAAGGAATTCTTTTACATATATTTGTACTGTAACAATTATTATTACAGATGAATAATGCAAGATTTGCCACTGCACTCCATATACTAACCTTACTTGATTTAAGTAAGGGAGAAAGACTGTCTTCAGAAATGATCGCGGGCAGTATCAATCTAAACCCCGCCCTTGTACGTAAAGAGATCAGCAATCTGCGAAAACTGGGTTTCATTTCCAGTAAAGAAGGAAATGGCGGAGGTTGTACCCTGGCCCGTCAATCAGCAGATATTTTATTAGCAGATATTTACAGAGCAGTGAATCAGACTCCTTTTCTTGGACGTACCAATACACCAAATCCCGCTTGTGCTATAGGCAGACAAATTAATCAGCATCTTGATGAACTATATACTGAAGCAGAGCTTGCGCTAACCAGCAAATTAGAGAAAAGCACATTGAAAGAATTCGGTGAAAAATTTCAGTCAGAATTATAAAATACAGGACATAAAATAAGAATCATATGAACATAGCATTAATTGGAGCTTCAGGATTTGTAGGCTCAGCAATATTAAAAGAAGCATTAGACAGAGGTCATGAAGTAACTGCAATTGTCAGACACCCCGAGAAAATCACTCTGCATCATGATCATCTTACCCTTGAAAAAGCCGATGTACTTGATGTTGAGCAGGTAAAAAATGCTGTAAATGGAAAGGATGCAGTAATTAGCGCTTATAACTCAGGATGGGCTAATCCGGATATGTATGCTGAATTTATAGCAGGATCAAAAGCGATTCAGGCTGGTATCAAAGCTTCAGATGTAAAAAGATACATTGTTATTGGCGGTGCAGGAAGTTTAGAGGTTGCCCCAGGGATACAGGCAGTTGACACGCCGGATTTTCCTGCAGCTTATAAAGCAGGTGCTACTGCTGCAAGAGACTATCTGAACATTCTTAAAGAAGAAAAAGAGCTGGACTGGACTTTCTTTAGCCCTGCTTTTGAAATGGGGCCTCATACTTCAGGATTACGTAAAGGGACTTACAGAACAAGCCTGGATACTCCGGTATTTGATGCCGAAGGCAAGAGTATATTATCAGTAGAAGATCTGGCAGTTGCTATTATTGATGAGCTGGAAAATGCAAAACATGTGAAACAACGTTTTACAGCAGCTTATTAAGTATTAAATAAAAATATCCGCTCTCAGATCAGGATGAAATACCCTGGAATTATCTAAATTCCCGATGTATTTCATCCTGGTAAAGAGGCAGATATTTTTATATTTAATCGACTATTTTGATACCCAGGCTATCCAGAAAAGAGATTGCAGCTGGTAATTGAAAAATAGCGCCTTTAATTTTATTACCGGCGGGATCAATCTGATAATTCAGGGCCTCTTTAAAATTGGCAAGCCTGAGATCTGTATTTGAAAATGTAGATCCCATAAAATCCGTACCGCTAAAATCTGCATTGCCCATATTGCATTCTGAAAAATCAACTTCTCTTGCAGTACAGTTAATCAGTTTTATCTTTTTCAGGTTCTTTCCAAAAAAACTGGAATAACTCAGAATACTATTCTTTGCAATGATAGAAAATGGATTCAGTGCATCATACCATAATATACCTATAGCTTTACAGTTTACTAAAGATAGATTATTGATAAAAGTATCTTTAAATTTGATTAACGAGATATCGCTTTCTTCGAAAACGCAGTTATTAAACGTACAATCCTCAAATAAACAACCTTTTATAGTTGACTTGTAAAAAGTGCAGTTATCAAAATAACGGCTAACCAGATGTTTATCTTCGTAGTTTATATTTTCAAAGCGTTTATTGTAATGCGCTATCTGCTGTTCATCGGAATTACTCAAAACCGCACACCAACCTGGAATGTTACACCATGAGGGTTGATATCAAGATCATTTGTACTCATGTGATATCCTTTAAAACCTGCAGCGATATAAGGTGCAATACGTTTCGTAACGGCATATCTCACACCGAAACCACCATAAACATATAATCCATTTTCATTGACATGGGTTGTGACAAGTGGCTGCTCATCAGTCGCTCTGTCGTATTTCACAAAAGAAATACCAATTGAGGTTTCTGCAAAAGGTTCAAACTTCGATTTAGTAGGAATATCGTAGGTTAAATTCGCATATACAGGTAGCACCTTCATTTTATAAAGTACATAACCATTGTCATGGTGTTTGCTGGTAGTTGCATATCCGATCCCGATTCCAGGTTTAAATCCACCTAAAAAATTCCTGGTCACTTTGAACGAAGGTCCATTAAAGAAATTCGAATGGGTAGAACGCAAAAATTCAAAAGCCGGAGAGAAATTATACAAAGGCTCCTTATCTTGAGTTTTAGTTTCTTCTTGTGCCTGTGCAGCAATTGAAAAACCGCACGCCAGCAGGAGTGCTAAGTTAAAAGTTATAATCCGTTTCATATTGTACCACAAATCTAATATATTTTGAAATGCAGCGATATATAATATCCGATTAAATTATCTCTGATGGAAAGGATTTGTTTTCTCATAACTCAAATTCTAATCTGTTTACAGCAGCAAATCTAAAGGATCATTTATTCAAAAATCTTATCCTATCGTAAGTAATTGACCAAGCAACCGCCTTTTTTAATGGTTCCATGCGCTTTCAACCGTTATTCAGAGTCTTTTTATTAAAAAGAGTTGTTAAAAAGTTTGATGTTAAGAGCAAAAATCTGTTGATTTGCGTATTCTTAATGAGTCTAAATAATAAAAATCAGCCTTGCCCTTTGTTTATAAATTCCAATGACCAGATTTCGTAAAATAATTGGCCAGATACATCTCTGGCTTGGGTTGATAACCGGATTGATTGTATTAATTGTAAGTATCACGGGCTGCCTGTTTGTTTTTCAAAAAGAAATATCAGATCTCATCCATCAGAAAACATTTTTTGTTGAACCTCCGGCAGCCGCAGCAACTCTCCCGTATAGTACACTTTTCAAGAAAGCTGAACAGACATTAGGGAAAGATCGTCCAATCAACTTTTCTACAACTTATAAGGACCCGGATCATGCCTGGGAGTTTATGACCTATAAAGCCGGAGATCCAAAAGCATTAACTTATTTTGGAACAATTGATTATTATGAATCAGTTTTCATTAATCCGTATACCGGCGCCGTTACAGGCAAATATGATTATAAATATGACTTCTTTAATGTGGTCAAGTTTATTCATTGGGGCTTATTGCTGAATGATACCTATGGGCAGCCAATTGTAGGATACAGCACATTAATTTTTGTCATCATGCTAATCACGGGTATGATCATGTGGTGGCCTAAAAAATGGAGTAAAACCAACATCAATAAAAGTTTTAAGATTAAATGGAAAGCAGGGTTCAAAAGGGTGGTTTATGATTTACATAATGTATCTGGATTCTATGTTATGCTGTTTACTTTGATTCTGGCTTTAACGGGTATGGTATTCGCCATGAAATGGTTTCAAACTACTGTTTATGTAATTGCTTCCCGTTCTATAACCCCACCTGACTTTAAGCAGGAAAAATCACAAAAGTCTATAGTCACATTCAATCCGATGGATAAAGCTTTTGATACAGCAAAAATACTGCTGAAAACTGCAGATAGAATTGCATTCTCCCCTGCCTCTGGGGCAGACGGTGTAATTTATGTCAATGGGATTATAGGTAAAGAGACTTATTATCATGCTGATGCTTTGCAATTTGATCAATACTCCGGGAAACTGCTTCATAGAAAAAATTACAGCGAACAGAATGCTGGTGAAAAGTTAATAGGAATGAATTATGATATTCATGTGGGTGCAATCTTAGGCTTGCCTGGAAAAATCATTGCTTTTATAGCGAGTTTAGTCGCAGCCAGCCTTCCAATAACAGGTTTTATGATCTGGTTAAACAGGAAAAAGAAAAAAAGTAAAAAATAGATTTGGTTTCTATTTTTTGTTTTCTATCTTTGCAGCCCCGCAAGGGAGAAACGGACCGGTAGTTCAGCTGGTTAGAATGCCGCCCTGTCACGGCGGAGGTCGCGGGTTCGAGTCCCGTCCGGTCCGCAAAAAGCCTTAACTTGAAAAAGTTAAGGCTTTTTTGTTTTTGGGTTCGATCCCCAAATTCCACCTATAGTTGGGAAAAGTGTTTAAGTATAAATTTTGGCAAGCTAAACAGAAAGTCGTTGATGTCACGGATGCTCTTATACCTCTGAAAGTTGCTCTGAAAGGTTTCAATTTGCATGGGAATGACTCAGGCGAAACAAGGCCGTGCTGTTAGTAAATAGATTCAAAATAGCTAAATAATCAATCTATACCGGCCGGGTACTGTCCGGGTACTGTTCGGGTACTCGTTAGGGTAAGAGCAATGCTAAAGTAACGTGAGAGCATGGCAAGTCCAGGTAAAAACAACTAGTTGAAATGACTTAGAGTTACTATGCTTAAAGCCTGTTCTCAACGTGGTGTCACCCCGATCTCTATTCAGGCACAACCAAATCATAACCGGATGAAGATTAATGAAATTATAATTTTCCCTTTGACTAACCCATGGACAATTGCGGACAATTGCAGACAGCCGCAGACAATTACGGACATTTTTTACTCATCAGGATAATCTTTAACGCTAATAGCTTACATTGGTGGAAAAGCATTTATTTATTATGGGAAGTTTAAAGGGTAAATTTTCAAAGGGAATCCTGGGCGGTTTCATTTTTAAAGCAGCAGTTTGGAGTACAGGTTGTTTCAAAAGTTCTGTATCGGGCACAAGAACAAACTTTGTATCCAGCCTAACTTCTTTATCCATCAATATCCCAATGGAAAGAAATACCTTATTTCCCAGGATCAGGAAAATTCTAAAGAGAATATCTTAAGAGAACTAGCCTGACCCTATGGATAACTTAAGGCTTTTTATAGTTGCAGGGCCAAATGGATCTGGCAAAAGTCTTTTTTCCAGCAAACTTACGGAATCAGACTATACAGTCTTTGATGGGGATAAACACTTGACCGAGTTTGCTAAAAAGTATCCAGAAACTGGAAGCGACTTGTTGTCAAATTCGGTCAACGAACAGGTTTTTAAAGTAGAAAAATTGAAAGCCATTACCGAACGGAAAAGCTACGCATTTGAGACGAATTTCAGTGCAGCGAATCCAATGGAAACTGCAAATGAGTTTCGTCATGCAGGATATGAAATACATCTCATTTTTATGGGCCTTAATTCAATCGGGGAATCTATCCAGCGTGTCCAGCATAGAGTCAGGCTAGGAGGTCATAAAGTTGCTGAACCTTCCATCCGATATAATTATGAACATGGCTTCAAAAATCTCTATAAACATTTTCATCAATTCGATTCTGTCACTTTGTATGACAATGCAATTGCCGATATTGCCGAACCCGTCATTTCAGGGGAAAAGAATCCGGCTATTAAATCCATTCCTCAGCCTCAAAAAAACTTAAAGGCTCATATTTAATATACTGCACAAACCTTGGCTTTTGTGAAGTATTAGGACTACTGCCATGTGGTAAAGCCTGGTGCCAGATAATAAAATCGCCGGCATTGGCTGCAATAGGGAAACTACCCAGCGCATGCAGGTCTTCCTGCCTTGCATTAACACCCGCCGGCAGTTCACCGATCCAGCTGTCTATCCTGTTCTGAAACCCAGGAACAACTGTTAAAGCGCCCTGATTCGCTGCCGTATCGGCAAGATAAAGTATCCCCTGTAAACCAAATGGAATAGGTAAACTTAAACTCACATCCCAATGCAGATCGGGTCCTGGAAATCGCCATTCAACTGTTTCTGGCGGATTAAAACCTACCCGATCAGCCGTACACCATAAATCAGTACGTTTCCATAACTGTTCATATGCCTGACGGATCATAGCCGACTCCCTGTTCTTTTGAATTACAGGGTGCTGAAACAACTGCACCATAATTCCCTGTCTGGAAACATGATGCTGATACCATGTTTCGGGCTCCTCCCTCTTTACTTTTATGGACTGGCAGATGATCTCAATCGTTTCATCACAGTCTTTCTTAGAAACAGCATTCTTTAAAATAAGGTATCCGTTCTGATCCCAGAATTTAAGCTGTTCATCACTCAGCACATCCGGGATATCTTTATTTAATAAACCCCTGCCATCAAATTCATGATTATAACGGGCAATATTTTCCGGTGAGGGCATACCAGCTGTCTCAACAATCCAGTCTTCAAACTCTTCAAAACCAGGTGCGGTTTCAAATAGGTAAACAGTAGTCTGCTCCAGCCCCAGTCCTAACGCATACATCAGGATTTTATCAAACCTCCATTCTCCTTTAGGCTCATCAACAATTATTTTCCCTTCTCTTTTAAGTAAAGACTTTTCCCAAAACCTCTTCAGGTGCATGATCTTTAATTTTCCTGTTTCCTGTGATGGCGTTAGTGCAATAGAAAGCATGGTGACTAATTTAAAATATGATTTAGAAATTGTATCATTTATACTGCCTGGGATTCAAAAGTCTGTTTTGTACAAGTCCAGCTTATCATATGCGGAAAAGGTTTATCTCCGGATGCCTCCGCTGTTGACTGATCATAACTCATACCGGACCATTGTAACAATGGTAAACCAATAATATTCCCTGCATTAAAGTTCTGAATTAGATTTTGTCCTGCACCTTTATAGCCATCCTGATGAAATACAATTTCAGGATCTATTTTAAGAAAGACACAGGCTGCATATGACCAGGCCAGAGCCATCATCTCTCCACCCCTGTGCATATCACAATCTTCCAGATTATCATTCATATTTTGTCTGATACTGGGCGGCATACAGGCCAGATGCCCGGCCTCATGCAACACATCGCCAGGATAAAGTAATCGCCTCTTATCGATCACCAAAGCCCCATTCCGTAATTTAAGGCCAGGCAGAAAGGTATCTTCTTCAATTGCTTCCAGCTGATAGGCCAGTCCGATCTTTTGCAAGAAAGCAAGAATCTGGTCTAAAGGCTGGTACTGATTATATTGTCTTTCAAACTCATCTGCCAGCTGATTCGTTGTCATTGTATTCTGTTCTCTTAATCCACAAATCATATCAAGTAACTGCTGCTGGCTATAATCTGGTATACTGCTCATGCAATCTGCAGAATTTATCAATCCCGCTAACCAGGTATTTACCTCACAATCTATGACCAGATGTATCCGCTCTGTTTTCCCTCCATTTGTAACATGATGCCGCAGATTGGCATTCATATACCAGCATTCTCCAGGCAGCATGGTTACGCGCTGATCCTGAACATAAAATGCGACATCCGGATTTGTGATCAGCGGAATATGCAGTCTTGCTTCTCCCTGTTCAAAAGAAAGTTCATGATCGCAATGCGGTTTAATTACTGCCCCGGCAGCCAGATTTAATAACCTTACAGATTTTACCTTACACTGAAAAGTGGCCAGGAATTTCCGGATAGACGGAAACATATCCATATTCGGATGATCCGCGAAAATATCATTTGCTGTCAAACCTGGAATAATAGTATCCAGCCCCTCAACTGACCTTAGTGGTAATACTGTCCAGCTACCCTTATAATTACCGCTATTAAAATGATTATCCCAATGCAGCGAAGCAGATTTAAGCTCCTGCTTCATCAAAGCATACTCCGGGAATACCGATACTTTAGCGTAAACAATCATAGTACATTAACAATTAACCAATGAAATTATAGCTACCAGTTGTGTGCGTACAAGTTAATATTGAAATACAACAATTGAAAATATTATTTCAATATTGTTTATCCTTCATTCAAAAAAACGAATTAACTGTAGGTATTAACCGGATTCCTGTAAAACACAGCTAAAAACACGAACACAAGTCAATGATTACCAGCACAATTCGTTTATTTTGACACATAATGATGTTACATTACCGGATTTATGTGCCAATCGGGCGAAAATAAATATTAAATAATTTGCACTTAACATTGTAAAAATTATATTTGCTTAACTAAACAAGTCGCTCTCAAATGACAATAGTTTTACATAACCATCACACGGGTGTACTCCCGTCTATTGATTGCTACTATCCAAACAGATGGTTTAAGGCAACTATATCTATCCATAGGTTTATTTCGAAAAAACTACGACTAGAAAAAATTTCCAGACAAAACCACTCCTCTTTTGACAAGGTTACACGAAATGAATTAAATAAAGATGTTAATACATTATTCAATCATTTTAGCTTTACCTGCTTAAAACAACTGCGCGCCCATTTCCTGGAAGATAAAAAATTGGAATAAATATTTTTATTGCTGAGGTAACTTTGATATCCCTGTCCCGGTTGAGTGATTTACAGACAAATTGTTTGTGCAGTTTATGTACAGGCAGATTTTAAAGATAAATATTCAACATTTTTTAAAAGCACGATCCCCGATTTTATTATGCTGCCATAAATCTTCTAAAAGAAGACAGATTCGAAACATCATTTTCAAAATAAAACACATTAATTAACAATCTAAAGAACAGAACATTATGGATCCAATGTTAGGAACAATTATTTTATGGCCAATCCCATTTGCACCGGTAGGTTATGCATTATGTAATGGCGCTACATTAGCAGTTCAGCAAAATGCAGCATTATTTTCTTTACTCGGAACAAGGTATGGAGGAGACGGACAAACTACCTTTAAACTTCCAGATCTTAGAAACAGAGTTCCACGCGGGCTGAATAATCCAACCGATGCTACTGCATTAGGTGGAAGTGATGTTTATACTGGAAGTGCGAGTGGGGCAGCTAGTATTACATTGACTACAGCGAATTTACCTGCACATAACCATCCTACAAATGCAGGAACTTTGAGCATTAGCATCCCTGTAAGCATAGACAGCTCAAATAACACAGATACTCCCGGTCCAACTACAGTACTTACCAAAGGAGTAGTTAGTTCAGGTATCAGTTCTAATCCTTCAAAGCAGTATACAACATTGGCTCCAACCACAAACCTGCTTCCTTTCAATACGACAATTCCAGCAGGTAATACAGGTAATACAGGAACAGGAACTCCATTAGTTGCACCGGTTACAATTCCATTAACTATACCTACCCTTCCGGCTTATTGTCCGGTAAACTTTATTATAGCAACACAAGGAACATATCCTTCAAGAAACTAACCAGATTGTGAAGAAAAAAATAGGTCTATTAATACCTTTTTCAGGAGAGTACCCGTATTTAAAACGGGTACTACTGAAACCTTTTGCAGCATATGCAGAGGATAATGGTTGCGAAATCATTAAAGAATTTATTGATAAAGGCACAGATAAAGATGTTTCCAAAGCCATTGATAAATTATTTTATCATGATGATGCAGACATAATTGTCGGATATGTAGGCTACAGGGTAGCCATCCAAATGTTTGACAAGCTCAGAAATAATCCTGAAAAATTATTTATCAATCTGAGTATGGGCGAAATTATTCCCTACACCCAATCCATAATTAATTACCCCCCTAATTATTACCTGGTAAGTTCTAATGCCTGGAAATCTATCGCATTTTTAGGCAACTGGGTAGCAAATGAGTTACCTGCTGAAAACTGCCTGATCTGTACTTCTCTGTACGACGCAGGATATAGCCTCAATGAATCATTCAGAATTGGCTATCACAGCCAGCTGGCTAAATCACTCCAGAGCTGTACTTTAAATAACCCACCCGATGTAATAGATGTATCAGTTTTATATAGTGAAATTATAAGGCTACGCCCAGAGCATCTTCATATCACATTGTGCGGCAAAGAATTATACACTTTCATTAATAATTTTTCCACCTATATCGATCCGGATTATACACCATCTATATCTTTTGCATTCCCTGTAGGTCTAAATGAGGTTAATTCCTTACACCCCTCTTTCAGACATACCTATACCTGTTTAATTGATCATATATATGACAACAACATACAGGATTTAGCAAAAGACCCAATTGCTATAATCTTTAATAACCTTGCAGAAAAAGCCATTTCTATATTAAGAAATGATCCATATAATAATGAATCTGAAATCATTTCTATTCTGGAAATGAATATGACTCAAAGCAATATCAGCAAAAATGCTTTCTCAGGATCAATCTCTGAGTCTCTTTACCCACAGTTTAATTATTCAGCAGAACAGACCTTATCAGCCTGGCAAAACCCTTATTTGTGTATTTAATCATTAACCTATGAAAAAAATTCTACTATTATCGTTCTTCTTTTGCTGTTTCTATTTTGCCAGCAACAAAGTATCCGCACAAATAGGGTATAAATTTACCGGCTCTCAGGCAAGTAACGCAAAATCGGGAGATTTAAAAAATGTGGTCTCTAACCTTAACAGTTTCACTTATGAATTCTGGGCAAACCGCTCAAATATCAGCGGAGCCACTATATTTACCTCTATTGTTTCCAATAATACAGAAGCGGGAGGATTCGGAATATTTAACGGTCAACTGGTTGTTTCATTATCCTCAAATTTTGGAATAGGTTATACAGCATCGACCACTCTGCCTGGCAATAGTGCAAACGTATGGCACCATTATGCTTTTGTTTTCAATGCAGGGAACTGGAGCTTTTATTTTGATGGTGTCCTGGTAGGTGGTAATCTTCCGGATCAGGAAGGATTAGCGCAAACCCCCGCTTACTCAGGTATAGGTGCTACATTCTTTAATGCAGGCAGCCAGCAGAGTGGAGTGTTACCCAACTTTGATGGCAGCATGGATGACATCCGTGTCTGGAATACTGCCCGCACTGCAACTCAGATTAACAATAGCAGACTGACTGAATTAACAGGATCAGAACCTGGCTTGGTGGCATATTATAAACTTAATGAACAATCCGGACAAATTGTTACCGATAGCGGACCAAACGGTTTAAATGGGGTTTTAGGTAGTACTACAGGTGTTGAACCAATAGACCCTGCAATCAATGTAGCAGGCAGAGTTGCTGGTTACCCTTTGGCTACTACCACTGGTGCTACAGCTATAACCGGAACAGGTGCTACATTGAGTGGTACTATTAATGATAATGGAAATGCAACTACTACAAGTTTTGATTACGGCACAAGTGCTACATTAGCTGGTGCAAGTTCTATAAATGCAGCTCCCGCTACTGTGACCGCAGGCACCGGCAATACTGTCGTAAGTGCAACTCCTGCCGGACTCAATCCATCAACTACTTATTATTACAGAAGTAAAGGTGTGAATAGCGCAGGTACAACTTTAGGTAGTATTCTGAATTTTACTACAACGGCACCGACACCAGTCATTACGCTTGTAACCAACGGAGTAACATCCCCTTTCTTTACCTCCTATGGTACAGCATCGGGTTCGAAATATTTTATACTTAGTGGAACTAATTTAACAGCAGGCGTACTTATTACACCACCGGCAGGAGGTTTTGAGGTGAGTACTGATAATGTTAACTTTTCTCCTACTTTAACAGTGGGTGGAGCAGGGAGTTTTGGTCCTTCGGTGGTTTATATCAGAATTGCAGCCAGCGCTCCTGTCGCAGCCTCTATTACTGGAAATATACAATTTTCAAGTCCTGGGGCCACTTCTCCTCCTACTATTGCATTACCTATAAATACACTGGTCACCAAAGCACCTCTAACCATTACAGTAAATGCTCAGACTAAAGTATATGGTGCTTCATTACCTACTTTAACAGCCAGTTATAGTGGTTTTGTGAATGGTGATACTCCAGCCAGTTTAACCACTCCAACTACACTGACCACTACCGCTACAGCAGCTTCTGCAGTTGCAGGAAGTCCATATGCAATCACAGCAAGCGGCGCAGCCGGTGCAAATTATACCATCAGTTACGTGCAGGGTAACTTAACCGTAACTCCTGCACCGCTGACTATTACCGCAACTAACCAGACAAAAGCATATGGTGCCGCGGTACCTGCTTTAGTAGCCAGTTATACTGGTTTTGTGAATGGGGATACACCAATCAGCTTAACAACACTACCTACCCTGACCACTACAGCTACAGCAGCTTCTGCTGTGGCAGGAAGTCCATATGCAATTACGGCCAGTGGTGCGGTAAACACAAACTATAGCATCAGCTATGTGCCAGGGAATTTAACCATAACCACTGTACCACTGACGATTACAGTAAACAATCAGACTAAAACCTATGGCGCTGCTGTACCAGCCTTAACAGCCAGTTATACTGGTTTTGTGAATGGGGATACACCAATCAGCTTCACAACACTACCTACCCTGACCACTACCGCTACTGCAGCTTCTTCTGTAGCAGGAAGTCCTTATGCAATCACAGCCAGTGGCGCAGTTAATACGAACTATACCATTAGTTATGTGCCAGGTACCTTAGCTGTAACTGCCGCACCGCTGACGATCACAGTAAACAACCAGACTAAAACTTATGGCGCTGCGCTACCTACTTTAACAGCCAGTTATACTGGTTTTGTGAATGGAGATACACCAGTCAGCTTAACTACGCTGCCTACCCTGACCACTACAGCCACAGCAGCTTCTTCTGTTGCAGGAAGTCCATATGCGATCACCGCCAGTGGCGCAGTCAGTGCAAATTACACAATCAGTTATGTGCCGGGTATCTTAGCTGTAACTGCGGCTCCTTTAACCATTACCGCAAGTAACAAAACTAAAGCCTATGGCGCTGCTGTACCAGCTTTAACAGCCACTTATGCTGGTTTTGTGAACGGGGATACCCCGGCCGGTTTGATTACGCCACCTACACTAACCACTACGGCTACTGCAGCTTCTTCTGTTGCAGGAGGCCCTTATGCAATAACCGCCAGTGGCGCAGCCAGTGCAAATTACTCCATCAGTTATGTACCGGGTAGCTTAGCTGTAACTGCAGCTCCTTTAACCATTACCGCAAGTAACAAAACTAAAGCCTATGGCGCTGCTGTACCAGCTTTAACAGCCACTTATGCTGGTTTTGTAAATGGGGATACACCAGCCGGTATGTTTACGCCGCCAACATTAACAACTACAGCCACAGCAGCTTCTTCTGTTGCAGGTAGTCCATATGCAATCACTGCCAGTGGCGCAGTCAATACGAATTACGCTATCAGTTATGTGCCGGGTAGCTTAGCGATCACCGCTGCACCACTAACCATCACCGCAGACAATCAAACTAAAGCCTATGGTGCTGCGGTACCTGCTTTAACAGCAAGTTATACTGGTTTTGTGAACGGGGATACCCCGGCCGGTTTGATTACGCCACCCATATTAACAACTACAGCCACAGCAGCCTCTTCTGTTGCAGGAAGTCCGTATGCGATCACGGCCAGTGGAGCAATCAGTGCAAATTATACCATTAGTTATGTGCCGGGTATCTTAGCGATCACCGCCGCACCACTGACCATCACCGCAGACAATCAAACTAAAGCCTATGGTGCTGCGGTACCTGCTTTAACAGCAAGTTATACTGGTTTTGTAAATGGAGATACGCCAATCAGCTTAATCACGCTACCTACACTGACCACTACGGCTACCGCAGCTTCTTCTGTTGCAGGAAGCCCGTATGCAATCACTGCCAGCGGCGCAGTCAGTGCAAATTATGCCATCAGTTATGTGCCGGGTAACTTAGCGATCACCGCTGCACCTCTGACAATTACTGTAAATAACCAGACTAAAGTATATGGTGCTTCGATACCTACTTTAACAGCTAGTTATACTGGTTTTGTGAATGGGGATACGCCAATCAGCTTAACAACACTACCTACGCTGAGCACTACTGCTACTGCAGCTTCTTCTGTTGCAGGCAGCCCATATGCAATCACTGCCAGCGGCGCAGTTAACACAAATTATACCATCAGTTATGTACCGGGTAACTTAACTATAACCGCTGCACTATTAACGATCACCGCAGATAACCAGACCAAGGCTTACGGTGCTGCATTACCTGCTTTAACCGCAAGTTACACAGGTTTTGTAAACGGTGATACTCAGGCTAGTTTAGCGACTGCACCTACACTGACCACTACAGCTACTGCAGCTTCTTCTGTTGCAGGAAGCCCATATGCAATCACGGCCAGCGGCGCAGTAACTGCAGATTACACCATCAGTTATGTGCCGGGTAGCTTAACCATAACTGCTGCACCTCTGACGATCACTGCAGACAACCAGACCAAGGCTTACGGTGCTGCATTACCTGCTTTAACCGCAAGTTATACAGGTTTTGTGAACGGAGATACTCAGGCTGGTTTAGCGACTGCACCTACACTGACCACTACAGCTACTGCAGCTTCTTCTGTTGCAGGAAGCCCATATGCAATCACGGCCAGCGGCGCATTTAGTGCAGATTATACCATCAGTTATGTGCCAGGCAATTTAACTATAACTGCTGCACCTCTGACAATCACCGCAGATAACCAGACCAAGGCTTACGGTGCTGCACTACCTGCTTTAACTGCAAGTTATACAGGTTTTGTGAACGGGGATACCCAGGCTGGTTTAGCCACTGCTCCTACACTGACTACTACGGCTACTGCAGCTTCTTCTGTTGCAGGAAGCCCATATGCAATCACCGCCAGCGGCGCAGTTAGTGCAGATTATACCATCAGTTATGTGCCAGGCAATTTAACTATAACTGCTGCACCTCTGACAATCACCGCAGACAACCAGACCAAGGCTTACGGTGCTGCATTACCTGCTTTAACCGCAAGTTATACAGGTTTTGTGAACGGAGACACTCAGGCTAGTTTAGCGACTGCACCTACACTGACCACTACAGCTACTGCAGCTTCTTCTGTTGCAGGAAGCCCATATGCAATCACCGCCAGCGGCGCAGTAACTGCAGATTATACCATCAGTTATGTACCGGGCAACTTAACCATAACCGCTGCACCATTAACAATTACCGCAGATAACCAGACTAAGGCCTACGGTGCTGCATTACCTGCTTTAACCGCAAGTTATACAGGTTTTGTAAACGGGGATACTCAGGCTAGTTTAGCGACTGCACCTACACTGACTACTACAGCTACTGCAGCTTCTTCTGTTGCAGGAAGCCCATATGCAATCACCGCCAGCGGCGCAGTAACTGCAGATTACACCATCAGTTATGTGCCGGGTAACTTAACCATAACTGCTGCCCCATTAACAATCACCGCAGACAACCAGACCAAAGCTTACGGTGCTGCATTACCTGCTTTAACCGCAAGTTATACAGGTTTTGTAAACGGTGATACTCAGGCTGGTTTAGCGTCTGCACCTACACTGACTACTACAGCTACTGCAGCTTCTTCTGTTGCAGGAAGCCCGTATGCAATCACGGCCAGCGGCGCAGTTAGTGCAGATTACACCATCAGTTATGTACCAGGCAACCTGACCATAACTACCGTACCATTAACGATCACCGCAGATAACCAGACTAAGGCCTACGGTGCTCCACTACCTGCCTTAACAGCAAGTTATACAGGTTTTGTAAACGGTGATAACCAGGCTAGTTTAACAAATCTACCTACATTGACTACCACCGCTACAGCGACATCTCCTGTTGCAGGAAGTCCATATGTAATCACTGCCAGTGGCGCAGTTAGTGCAGATTACACCATAAATTATGTTCCGGGTAACCTGACTATTAATACCTTAGCTGTTACAGTTACAGCAGATACAAAAAGTAAAACTTACGGCGATGCAGATCCTGCTTTAACCTACCAGATTACCTCTGGTACCTTAGCTCCGTCTGACAGTTTTACCGGTACGCTAACCCGTGCATCTGGTGAAAACGTTAATACTTATGCCATCACACAGGGCACATTAACATTAAACAACAACTACGTATTAACTTATGTTCCGGCAAACCTGACCATTGGTACAAAAGCGGTTACAGTAACGGCCAATGCACAAACCAAAGCTTATGGCACTGCTGATCCGGCATTAACTTATCAGATCACTTCAGGTAACCTGGTCGGTTCTGACAGCTTTACCGGCTCACTAACCCGTGCTCCTGGTGAAAGTGTAAATACTTATGCAATCACTCAAGGCACACTGGCGTTAAACAGCAATTATGTATTAAACTATACAGGTGCTAACCTTACTATTACTAAAAGAGTCCTGACTATTACAGCTAACAATCAGAATAAAGTTTATGGTTCGGCCAACCCTTCATTTACAGTAAGCTACAGTGGTTTCTTAGGTGGAGATAATCCGTCTATCCTAACTTCACAACCAGTAATCAGTACAACTGCTTCAACGGGTTCAGGAGTCAACACCTACCCGATCACAGTGAGCGGAGCTGCTGTTGCAAACTATGATATCGTCTATGTACCAGGCACTTTAACTGTAAGCAAAGCAGTTCTGACCATTACAGCAGATAACAAAAGCAGAAGTTATGGTTTAAACAATCCACCATTCACTCTGGCTTACAGCGGATTTGTAAACGGCGATGATATGAATGCATTGTCAGCGCAGCCAGCGGCTACAAGTACAGCCACCACAACAACTGCTCCAGGCAATTATCCAATCACAGTAAATGGAGCTGCTTCAGCTAATTACAGTTTCAATTATGTGAATGGAAATCTAACCATCATTGCAGTAAGCGGTACCAATGTTTCGAATCTAACGACAAGTTCAGGAACACTGTCACCAGCCTTTACACCGGCAAATCACAGTTATACAACATCAGTAGATAACGGATCTGACAACATTCGCTTTACGGTAACTTTCGATCCAACTGCTACAGTGAAGATCAACGGATCAACGGCACCTAACGGCAGTTCTTCGGCAGGCGTTCCGCTGAGTGTAGGAAATAATACGATTACCATCGTGGTAACCGCGCAGGATGGGGTGACAACAAACACCTACACCGTAACGGTATACAGAGGCGAACCGGCAACATCTATTACAGCGACAAATATCCTTACACCAAATGGAGATGGCAAGAATGATACATGGGTTATAGAGGATATCCAGCTCTACCCTAAAAACTCAGTAACTGTTTATGACCGTGCTGGCAGAAAAGTATACTTCAAGCAAGGCTATACCAATGACTGGGACGGTACACTAAATGGGGCACCGCTAGTTCAGGGCACTTATTATTACACAGTAGATCTTGGCCCGGGCTTACCTAAGTTCAGAGGATTTATCACACTACTTAGAGGTAATTAAAAACTTTTGTACAGCGAAAAAGATGAAAAGAATTAAGACCGTTATGAAGAATCAGACTCCACATAAATCAAATAAAACAGCAAAAATCCTGCTGCTAACGCTATTCCTGTTGGGAACAACCTTATACAGTAAAGCACAGTTAACTCCTTTCCAGAACATGTATTTTCAAAATAAATACATCTATAACCCGGCCATGGCCGGGTTAAGCGAAGGCTTAAACATCAATGCAAATTATCGCCAGCAATGGAGCAACTTCCCTGGAACTCCAAAAACAGGGCTGCTAACTGCAGATCTTCATGCCACCGATAAAGTAGGCCTTGGTCTTAATGTAACAGCTGATGAAGCAGGATTAATCAAATCTACCCGCGTAATGGGTACCTATGCCTATCACTTAAAGCTGGCAGGCGAAAACAGGCATTTAAGTTTTGGTTTGTCTTTAGGCGTAAGTGATTCCAGGGTAAAATACAGCTTGATCAATGGCGATCCTACCGACCCGGAGATTGCCCGCTATAACCAGCTTAAAGCTTATCTGGATGGTGATTTCGGAGCAGCCTATACCAGTAACAACCTGTATATCGGCGCAGCATTACCTAATATGAAAAGCACTTTTTTCAAGAATTCTGATGAACGCTTAGACGTAAATAAACCTTTATTTATTGGTATTGTAAGTTATAAAATCCCTGTCGGTGATGGTGGTAATTTTAAACTGGAGCCTCTTGCAGGGCTACGTGTCATCAAAGGGAATACCGATATTGTTGACGTAGGTGCGAACTTCAATATGGACGAGTATGGTTTATTTTTCCAGACTATTTACCATAGCAGCCAGAGCCTTGGATTTGGTGCAGGACTGGATCAGCAAAACTTTGGCCTCAATATTTCTTATAATATTGAAACCGGCCCGCTGACTACTTATACCAACGGAACTTTTGAAGTCGGTATTAAGCTGAAGCTATTTAATAAAAAGGCAAATTAACCCCCCGGTTAAAAACACCCGTTCCTGAAAAGGAGCGGGTGTTTTTTTATTCAATTGCTTATGTTTGCATGATTATCTGATGCCATATCATGATCCCAACCTATAAAATTGAAGACTTCCCTTCTAATAAAGCAATTGAGAATTTATTTAAACTCGAACGATTTGAAGAGCTATGCTGGCCAAAAAATTTAGAGTGGCCCCATAAGCACAATTTTTATCAGCTCATCTGGTTAACTGAAGGCGCATTTACCCATACCATAGATTACCACGATATTGCGGTTCAAACAGATACCCTGCTCATTACTTCTCCCGGTCAGATCCACCTCTTAAATTCGCCAGAAAAGGTGAAAGGTTATAGCATTTCCTTTACAGAACAATTCCTGCTTGCCCACCATACCCAGGAATCAGTTTTTGAATTAACCTTTCTGGATGAAAGTCTGGCTGCCCCCTATTTATGTTTAGATGAAAATGCAAGAAAAGAACTCAAAGCCATTATTGATCCGATCATCGAAGAGCTGAACAGAGGGCAAAAAGCTCCAATAATTATCAATGCACTCCTTTTCGCCCTGCTCAACCGCATCCAGAGATTAATGGCCAAAGCAAAACCAGCAGTTACAGATTCTTTTCAGGTAGTAGTATATAAGAAGTTTAAAAAACTGGTAGAACAATATTATAAAGAAGAATCTGACTTAGCGTTCTATGCTGGCAGGCTGAGTATTTCCTCCAATTATCTGAATAAGATCATTAAAAATGTAACAGGTAAAACTGCCGGGTTGATGATTCGTGACCGGGGTTTGATTGAAGCAAAACGGATGCTGGTCTACTGTAATCTCTCCATAGGTGAAATTAGTGATCTGCTCGGGTTTAAAGACTTTTCTTATTTTTCCCGCCACTTTAAAAAACAAGAAGGGTTTACTCCGGCCGGATACCGCAAACTCATGCACAAAAAATATATCAACAAATAAACCATCCCGGATATCCGGCACAGAAAGTACCAATCCTGAACACTAATGTGCTAACAGATCTGTTAATCTAACCTGAAATTTGCTTCTATTATATGACTAATAAAAGCATGGATAAAAATTTAAAGATTGCCAGGGATTATTTTAAAACTTACCTGGACTTACAAGCCCCTATTCCTGAATTGCGGGTTCAGGCAGATAAAATGTATGCGACATTACCAGTAGCAGATGATATTAAATATGAAACAGTATCCTTATCGGCAGGAAATTTAAAAGGGGAATGGACAATTTCTCCTGAAGCCAGGGACACCCATGTTCTGTATTATATACATGGCGGTGCATTTTTAATTGGCAGTCCGGCCACGCACCGCGGAGAAATCAGTGAACTTGGAAGAGCGGGAAAAATGAGAACATTTGCCCTGGATTACCGTCTTGCACCTGAACATCCATTTCCTAAGCCTTTAGAAGATATTCTGGAAGGATATATATGGCTGCTAGATCAGGGGGTTGCTCCACAAAACATCATCATTTCTGGTGATTCTGCGGGTGGAAATGCAACAATTAATCTATTTATTTCTTTGCGTGATCAGCGCATACCTATGCCAGCAGGCGGAGTAATTATCTCTCCCTGGATTGACTTAGGTCAAAGTGGCGAAACTTATAAGACAAAGGAAGGCATAGATCCAATTGTAAATCTTGCAGCCATTAAAGCACAGACAGCAGCTTATTTAGGTGGTGCAGATCCTAATCTCCCGCTGGCCTCTCCTATTTATGCAAATCTTCATGGTATTCCCCCAACTTATGTAATTGCAGGAGAAGCCGAAGAGATGTTAAGTGAAGCTTTAACTTTCACTCATCATGCAGCGATGGCAGGAGTTCATGTCAGATTTGAAGTATGGCCGCAAATGATCCACAATTTCCCTTTATGGCATTCCATACTCCCCGAAGGGAAAGATGCGATAAAAAAAGCTGGTGAATTTATGATTTCTTTAACTTCATAAGCCTGATAAAATGCCCCAATTATCAAATGGCAATATTTCCAGATTCAAACAATCCGGGAGTTTTGCAGCTGATAAACGGGGCATTATTTAATTAACAGGCCTGTATTTTACCGCTACAAAAACCTATAGCAAAACAGGCTCACTATTTTTGGCTTTAACCCGGTACATCTGAAGGCCCAGGGAAATTAAAATAAATGATAATCCAATATAGAACCCTGTTGAAAGTACTTTATTCTCCTTGTATACTATAATCGCCAACGCTATTGTATATAAAGGCTCCAGATTATAAGTCAGACTGACTGTAAATGAAGATATCTTTTTTAATGCACTGGTAATCAAAAAATACATAAGCACAGTACAGAATACGGAAAGCACTACTAACCAGCCAAAATCATTCATAGACGGAACCAGATATGCTGCCGGAGAAAACAATAAAAATACAGGTAGTATAAAAGTCAGTCCCAGGCAACCACCTATCATTTGATTCAATATAATGGTATTGCTTTCATATTCCTGAACAAGTCTTTCATTGAATATGGTATAAAGGGCAGAAAAGATGGCCGATATGATTCCCAGAACTATTCCTAATCTGAAACTTGCATCCATACCAAAGATTAAAGCAATACCGCAAAGGGTCAGACTGCTTAAAGCTATCTCCTGAAAGGACAATCTCTTTTTATTGATTAAAGGAGCCAGAATAGCATTAAAAAAACTGGTTAATGCAAAACAGACCACACCCACCGAGATATTGGAGTATTTTATGCTCCCATAAAAGAAAATCCAGTGAATTCCCAGAATAAAACCTATGGACCCGATTCTAAATCTCTCTTTAAGCGGCAGATTTTGTTTTTTACCAGTGACTGATAAGTAGATCCACATCACCAGACCCGATATTAATAACCTGTACCAGCTAATCAATCCTTCGTTTAAATTTATCAACCGACCAAAAAGGCCCGTAAAACCAGCTAATAAAACTGCAATATGTAATTGTATATAAGACTTTTTCATTTGAATGAATTATGCAATTTGTTATTTCAAATTGCAAATAGATGAATATTTACTTGCTTGCCGAATTGGCATAATCGTTCCATCCGGATAATATATTATCATCCGTTCCGAAACTTATCTGAGTAAATTTAAGGTGCTGGAGGAGGAAGGCAGCCTTTATTCATCATAACTTTAATCCATTAGTGGAGCCCGAAAATAGGAAATAAAAATTAAAACGCCACTACAAAAATGCAGTGGCGTTTTAATTCATTATGATTCATCAGTCAGTATCATTATGATTCATCAATCAATGTCTCTTCTGCTGACACGAACACTCCTTTTAGTGTAAGCGCAAGCGCTTTGACAAATGGTTCACGAAGCATGCTAAAGTGATCTCCCGGTGTTGTCATCACTTTTACCTGGCGGGAATGCTCTTGCCACCCCAATGCATCATTACTATGCAGCAATGGATTCACAGTTGCCTTCACAATAGTCAATGGCACCTTTACTTTCCCCAAAACACGATAAGGCATTAGCATATTGGTAATATGCAAATCCATAATCCTGAAAATCAAATCCGTATCTTCTCTTTGCGTCACTACTTTATTTCTCAGCAGATCCGTCATACAAGGGATGATATTTTGTTGCATCAGGGTTTCAACTTCCATTTGCAATTCATCAGAAAATGAAGGGCTCATCAATCCCTGCATATTATATTTCCTGATGGCTGTCTGTACAAACTCCATTACCTGGGCCGCTTCAAAAATTTCCTGATCACCCTCCCCTTTCAGATTCGTCGCTGCATCCAGAATAACGGCAATCCCGACATCCTCACCAGACTGCTCCAGCTGTCTTATCATTTCATATAAAACATGTCCTCCAAAAGAGTGACCAATTAAATGATAAGGACCTTTGGGTTGTATTTCCCTTATCCAGGAAACTTGTAATGCAGCGATTTCCTCCATGCTATGCAGTGGCTTTTCGTTTTCCAGCGCGCCCATCATCTGTATTCCGTATAACTTTGCCCAATCTGAAAGTGCATTGGCCAGTTCATCATAACCTTCACTGGTACCATTCGATCCAGGAAGTAAAAAGACCTGCTGCTGCTTCCCGCTATGATTTAATAACAATACGTGTGCATTGACAGATTTTCTCAAAGAAAGCACCTGTTCATCAACCTTACGGTCTTCAAGCAAAAGGGCCAGTCTGATAATTGTACTGTGGCTCAGAATTTCCTGCAATTGAATATCATACCCTGCCTGGCGGATTCTGCCCAGCAAACGCAGTGTGCTGAGCGAGTGACCTCCAAGTACAAAAAAATCATCAGCAGTACTGATCTGTTTGATGCCAAGCAGCTGCTGCCATATCCCAAGCAGCATCCTTTCTATTTCATTAGCTGGTGCAACAGGTTCAGCTATGCCCGGCAAAGGTAATCCCAGGCTGATCAGCGAACGGCGATCGATCTTACCAGACAGGGTTAAAGGCAGTTCATCCATCAAAAACAGATGAGAAGGTACCATATAAGCAGGCAGGCGCTCCCGCAGCGCAGCCTCTATGGCCTCCACTGCCGTACTGGCTGCCGGTACCAGGTAAGCCAGTAATCTTTTATCTCCGAGCTCATCGGTATGTACTACTACAGCAGCCTGCTTCAGATCATCCTGCAATAACAAAACCGCCTCTACCTCAGCAGGCTCTACACGATAACCCCTTATTTTAACCTGATCATCTGCTCTTCCCAGATATTCAAGCTGACCATCAGAACGCCATCTGCCGATATCCCCGGTCCGGTACATCTTTGCTGCAGGGTCCCAGTTAAACTGGTCCGGGATAAAGCGTTCCAGGTTCTGCTCCGGGCGATTCAAATATCCCGGAGACAAACCTTCACCACTGATACATATTTCTCCCGCAACACCGGCTGGCAATAACTGCAGGTCTTCATCAAGAATATAAATCCTGAGGTTAGGAATTGGCTTTCCAATAGGCAAACGCCTGCCCTGTTCTCCTGCAGCATACCGGTAACGGGTAGCTACCACAGTACTTTCTGTAGGTCCATACTCATTGTTAAAATCAAGCCGTTTTCCCCAGAAAGCAGCCAGCTCCGGTGGACATTCTTCACCGCCAACTACAATTCGCTTCACGCTCTCAGCCAAAGAAGACTGTCCAAGGCTTTGAAGGAAACCAGGAGTAAGATCCAGATGGCTGATACTTTTTTCCTGCAATAGCAATCTGAACTTATCAGGGTCCTGTAAAGCTTCTTTTTCTGGTATAACCAGTGTTGCCCCATGAATCAGAGGTAAAAACACAAGCTGTACAGAGGCATCAAAGCTGAAACTGTAGAACTGCAATACGCGTTCTTCTGTAGTAAAACCAATTTCAGGGGCATAATACCAGATCAGGTTCAACACAGAGCGGTGTTTTACAGGTACGCCTTTGGGCATTCCCGTAGACCCCGAAGTATAAATCACATAAGCATTTGAAGAAGGTGAAGGAACAGGAAATGAAGAGGCTATCGGTGTATCGGTCATTGCTGTACTGATCCAGCAGGTTTTATCCGCCAGAAGCAGAGAATCAGGTTGCGCATGACCTACCATAAAACCCGCACCAGTATCTTCCAGTATTCCATTGATTCTCGCTACAGACATATCTGGCTCTACAGGTACATAAGCTGCCCCGGCTTTCATAATCGCCAGCATTCCGGCTACCGTATCTGCCAGCCTGTCTGCCAGCAATAAAACGAACATCCCGGGTGAAACCCCTGCTGCTATTAAACAAGTCGCCAGCTGGTCTGCCCATGTTTTTAATTCTTTGTAAGTATAATTTTTCCCTTCTGCAATCAAAGCTATGTTTTCGGGATAAAGTAAAACAGCCTCCTCAAAACAAGAAATCAATGTAGCATCAGAAGGCAATGCGGCATCCGTATCATTATATTCACGCAAGAGCAATCGCTGTTCCCTGTCCGAAAGGAAAGACTGCTTGCTGATCCTGTCAGTTAACCGGTGCAGGAAACAGTCCAGCACCTGATCAAAATAATGCTGCAGATCTTTTAGTGTTTTATCACTTTGCAGTGTCCGGCCCTGAGAGAATACAACAGCCATCGTATCGCCTGTAAGACTCACAGAACAGTCCAGAAAGGTATTCGAAAGCCCATAACTTACATTAGCAAGCCAGCGCTGATCAATAGATACATCCATCAGGTCCTCTTCCAGTTCATCATAGATATGGAAATTGATAAAATTGAAGATGATGTCAAAAAATGGGTTTTCCTGCGGAGCAGATGCGCCGTTGATCCTTGCAATTTCTGAAAGTGAAGTCAAATCATATGATTTCAGCAATTGCAGCTTATCTTCTACCTTTCTGAAATAACTTAACCAGGTATCTGTCCCATCAGGCATATCAAATACAAAAGGAACGGTATTCAGGAAACAGCCCAATAGCTGGTCCCCATCCTCTACCACCGGCCGGTTATTTGTCACCAGCCCAATGGTCAGCCTGCGGTGATAACTCAACATTCCAATCGTGTAAAGTGTGGCCCCCAGAAATATCCCTTTCAGAGAAAGCCGCTGTTCTTTAGCCAGGTTTTTCAAACTGTTCAGCATCTCTTTGCTATAACCAGCTACTAAATCATTATGATTTTCGGTTGCGGTAAACAAATCCAGCCGCTGATGGTCTTCCATTTCCATTTTCCAGAAATCATGGTTCAGACTGGCTTTACGGCCTACCATATTCTGCACTACAAAATCACGGTAACTTCCTTTAAGGCGTTGCATTGAAGGAATTGCGTTTCCCTTTTCGAGTTGCAGATACAGGTTAAAAAGTTCCGTATTAAAAGCCGCTACACTCCAGCCATCCAGGATAGCATGATGAAATTGCAGGACAAATACAGTTCCTTCCTGCCAGTTTACAAGAGTCGCACGCCATAAAGGCCCATTCTCCAGGTCAAAAGGTTTTTCACGTTCTTTCTCCAGATAGGCTCTTAGATAAGACCGCAGTTCTTCTGCATTGCTGCTGGTCCTATCCAGCAGGATTACTTTTACCGGCATATTTCTGCGTACTGTTTGCAATCCCTGTTCATGCAGATCAGGCTGAAACGTAGTTCTTAAAATTTCATGTTTAGCAACCACCATGCTCAGCGCCTGTTCAAATAGCGCAACATTCATATAACGGGCTACAGGATAAAGAAACTGATCGTGATAAACCGCCGATTCAGGATCACGCAGCGAAGCGTAAATCATACCACATTGAATATCACTCATTGGATAAATAGCATCCAATGGTTCCCTGCCAGATAATAATGGCATAAACCAGGCTTCCAGTTGCTGAAGTTCCTGTTCAACGGCAACCATTTCCCCGCCGTTTCCGCTATAGGAAGCCAGCAATTCTGCAAGTTCCAGAATCGTCCGGGAACGGTAAATATCAGCCACACTCACCTCCATGCCGGTCAGTTTCCGGATTCTTGCAGCTACTTTAACTACCCGGATAGAATCACCTCCAAGTTCAAAGAAATTATCTTTCACCCCTACACGGTCCAGGCCCAGTATTTCCATCCAGATATCAGCCAGCAGTTCTTCTCTTTCAGTTGCCGGGGCCTGATATTCTGCATGATGTTTCCATTGCTGATCTTCCAGACGGGAAAGAAAACCCCGGTCTGTTTTCCCGTTACCGGTCACAGGCATACGCTGTAAGGCAATCAGGTCTGCAGGTACCATATAATCTGGAATAGCAGCCGATAATTCCTGCCTGATCTGTTTCTGCAAAATCGCAGTAATATCCGGGAACAAAGGTATATTGGTAAAAGGAAGTTCAGGGTTTGCCTGGTATAAAGGAGCGATCAAATCCCCTTTAGGCTCCAGTTCCAAAAGCAGTTCCATCTGCAAAGGATCATTTGCAGGCATCATTCTAATCTGGTAACCTTTTTCTACCGCTGTATTCAATAAGAGCATAACTTTTTCGTTCTCTGCACCGGGCTGTTCCGTCGCACGGATAAAATCTCTTACGTTTATTGCGCTATGATTGTTTAAAGCATGAAGCAACTGACGCTCCTTCCATAAACGGGGATTTGGGATTCCGCTGATCGCAATTTCTGCCGGCAAATCTTCAAATAACTGTTCAGTCTTCGCTTTTATCCCATCCCATGCTAACCATGGAACCTCTCTCACCTCTTTTTTCAAGCCTATATGCAAAATAACTGTAAAACGGTAAAGACTGAGTTCGTTCACATAATCTCCTCCCTTCCACCTGATCTCTACATGGCTGATTTCCGGAAATTGAAGCCCAAGCTGATAAAAATAATCAGGAGTAAAACAAAGCTCCTCTTCTTTCATCATTTCCTGATCAACCAGCCATTGGAACTCAGCTACATCTGCGCGTTCCTGTATTTTTGCCAGAGAAAGACGCGATTTGAAGGCATATAGCAATCGGTAATCCCTGACATCGCCTAAAATAATACGTCCGCTGCCCTCCAGACGACTAATATTCGCTGCTATAATTCTGGTCAGATAATCCTCTCCGGGGAAATACTGAATCACGGAATTCATAATTACCGTATCCGTTTTTTCCATTTCACCGGCTTTCACTTCATGCGCTCCGCAAGCGCGTAAATGGGTAACCGGAAACTGTGCTGCATGCTGGCTCACGTGATGCCTGATTTGTGCGATAGAAACTTCTGAAAGGTCTACCCCCGCATAACTTTTGATATGAGGTGCCAGCTGATAATAAATCATCCCTGTACCACAACCAATCTCCAGAACATTTTCTGGTTGCTGAGATAAAATTACCCCGGCAATATCATTCAGCCAGGCTTCCATATCTGCTGCCGGAATCGCCCCTCCGGTGAAAGAATCATTCCAGCCTGCAATATTAAATTCCTCATCGCCGGTATCGGATGCAGAATTTCCATAAGTATCTTCATAGAGTATTTTCCAGTTATTCACCTGATCCTCATACAAGCTCTGCTCCAGTTCTTTAACAATCTCATGATCTGGCACATAATAACAAACAAGCTTTTTATCGTGTGCAGCATCGGCTTTAAGCACAACACAGTTTTCTGCCACCTGAGACAATCTGTTCAGGGCATGTTCTATCTCTCCGGGTTCAATCCTGTAACCCCGTATTTTAACCTGCGTATCAATCCGGCCAAGATATTCAATACTGCCATCTTCCATCCATCTGCCCAGATCTCCTGTTCTATAGATTTTTTCTTCCGGATCAGCGCTAAAAGGATGAGGGATGAAACGCTCCCGGGTTAATTCTTCCCTGTTCAGATATCCGCTGGCCACACCAGCACCTGCAACAAAAAGCTCACCCGGAACACCAATTGGCACAGGCTGAAGTCTGGCATCAAGGATATAAGCATATAATGTAGGGATCGGCTTTCCAATTTTACTACCTCCGCTGTTCATTTCCTGCTCACCAATCTCCTGGTAAGTTACATGCACAGTGGTTTCTGTAATGCCATACATATTGATCAGCTTACATTCAGGATACCACTGGTGCCATCCTTTTAAACGTGAAGGATGTAAAGCTTCCCCGCCAAAAATCACATAACGGAGCGAAAGTGGCTGCGGACTGCCGGATACATATTCCTGCAACACATAAAATGCAGAAGGGGTCTGATTAAGTACAGTCACTTTTTCAGTGCTGAGCAGAGAAGCAAAAGCGATGGTATCTTTTGCTATAGCGCGTGGCACAATCACTATTCTGCCACCATAAAATAAAGCCCCGTACATTTCCCAAACTGAGAAATCGAAACAATACGAGTGGAACATTGTCCAGACATCCTGTTCATTAAAATCATATAAAGGCACAGAAGTCATAAAAAGACGAACCACATTCCGGTGAGGAATAATCACTCCTTTAGGTCTTCCGGTAGAACCAGAGGTATATATAATATAGGCAGGATGTTCTGGCTCAACTGCCGGCAGCAGTTCAGTACTTTCCACATCCTCCAATTGATCAGATAAACAAATCAGTCTGGCAGTGGTCAGACTTTCCAGCACCGGAACGGTATGTTCCAGAACCAGAATTAAAGTAGCTTTAGTATCTTCCAGCATGAAGCGGATTCTGTCCTGCGGATATTCCGGGTCTACCGGAACATAAACACCGCCAGCTTTTAAAACCCCCATAATACCAATCATCATCTCCAGAGCATGACCTGTACAAATTGGTACCAGGCTGCCCTGAGTAACCCCTTCTCTGCGAAGTCTTACTGCCAGTGCATCAGAACGTTTTTCAAGCTGCAGATAACTCAGTCCCTGTGTTTCAAAAGTTAAAGCAATGCGGTCTGGTGTACGAAGAACTTGTTTTTGAAATAAGCTCACAATCGTTTCTTCCACAGGATAATCTGCTTCAGCTCCACTAAAATCCTGTAACAGCTGCCTGCTTTCTTCCGCTCCCAGCATTGGAATATCAGCTATTTTAACCGCTGGATTCAGGACAATTGCATGCAGTAATGCTTCAAAATGTTCCGTTAACCTGCGGATAGTAGACGCCCTGAAAAGGTCACTGCAATAAGCCACATCAGCATATAATCCATCCGCAGTTTCAAACACAGAAAAATGGAGATCAAACTGACTGGTCCGGTAATGACCGGCCGTTCTTTCCATCACTGCATCACCCATTTTCATAGCTGGCATCTCAGGTGCATTCTGTAAAACAAATACGACCTGAAATAAAGGATTACGGCTCGTATCCCGCTCCCCCATCACCAGTTTAACCACTTTCTCAAAAGGTGCTTCCTGATGATCATACGCTTCGAGCGTGGTTGCTTTAACCCTTTGTAAAACCTCAGAAAAATCCGGATCACCACTTAAATCTGTACGTAATGCCAATGTATTGACAAAAAATCCGATCAATCCTTCCAGCTCCTGCTGCATCCTTCCCGAAATGGCACCGCCCACACAGATATCATCCTGCGAACAATAACGATTTAATAAAACTTTAAATGCAGCAAGAAGTGTCATATATAAAGTTACATCCTGTTGTACCGAAAACTGTTTCAGCTGTGCTGTCAGCGTTTTGCTAAGCTTCAGCTTCATCGTTTCGCCACGTACGCTTTGCATGGCCGAACGTGCAAAATCTACTGGTAAATTCAACAAAGCTGTTCCAGCCAGTTTTCTCTGCCAGTAATCCAGTTTTGTTGCTAATGAGGCTTCTCTATTACGCTGCCAGCGGGCATAGTCACCATATTGAACCGGTAATACAGGCAATACTGGTATTTTACCGGCTGCATAAGCATGATAACTTTCTTCAAGTTCTTTAGCCAGGATAGACATAGACCAACCGTCTGCGGCAATATGATGAATATTGGCAACCAGTATATGTGTTGTTGAATTCATGCGGATAATATGTGCACGCAACATATGTTCTTCGGAAAGGATAAAAGGCCGGGTCACCAGCTCATCAATCAATCCGTGTAGTTTTTCGGGGTCCGAAGCTGCAGGATGATCATTTAAAACCTCAGCTTTCCAGGTATCTTTCTCCAGGATATGCTGGTATGGCAATCCGTCTTCCTGCCTGATTACCGTTCTTAAAACCTCATGCCTGTTTACGATATGATTGAAAGCACTGATTAAAGCATTCAGATCAAATACACCGTTGATCTTGAAAGTCACAATGATATGATACTGTATAGAACCATGAAGACGGTCGATAAACCAAAGGCGTTCCTGTCCGAAAGACACAGGAAGATGCCCTTCAGCCGAAGCATCCGGGCTAATGACTTCCAGCAATTGCACTTCATTTCCCTGCAGTCCATTGATATGTGCTGCCAGTCTGGCGATAGTTTTACAACTGAATAACACAGTAGGTGCTACCTCCAGGCCCCATTCATTTCTAATAAAAGCACTTACGCGCATAACCATCAGTGAATGCCCGCCCAATCTGAAAAAGTCATCATGGATACTAACCAAAGATATCTGCAACAGTTCCATCCAGATTTCTGACAACCTTTGTTCAGTTTGGTTACGTGGCATTTCCAATGGTCTGTCTTTAGTTTGTTCAGGGGCAGGTAATGCCTGTTTATCAACTTTACCATTTGCTGTAAGCGGGATCTCATCCAGCACCAGGATATGTGCCGGAATCATATAGGCAGGCAATTGTGTCTCCAGCCAGGTATAGACTGTTTCCTGTTCAAAATCAGGCTCAGCAACAACATAAGCCAATAACTGTAAAACACCTGTTGCATCCGTTCTGGTCAATACAACTGCCTGTTTAATCCATGAAGACTGCAATAAAGCAGCTTCTGTTTCTCCGGGTTCGACACGGAAACCTCTGATTTTCACCTGATCATCCTTCCGGCCTTCAAATGTAATATTCCCATCAGGGAGCCAGCGTGCAAGATCTCCCGTCCGGTATAAACGTTCATTGGTATCCTTTAAAAAAGGATGAGGAATAAAAAACTGAGCAGTCAATTCCGGCTGATGAAAATATCCATCAGCCAGGCCTGCACCACCAACATATAATTCTCCGGTTATCCCTATGGATACAGGGGATTGATTTTTATCCAGAATATAAGCACTGCGGAAACTCAGCGGTTTGCCTACAGGTACCTCTGCAGCCCCAGGTTCATTAAGCTGATAACTTAAAGAAAAGGTCGTATTTTCTGTAGGTCCATACCCATTAAATAATTGTAAATGCGGATAACGTGTCCTGACCATTTTTGCACGCGCAGGAGAGAAACGTTCCCCTCCAACAATCACCGCAGACAAAGTTTCAAACACAGTAATATCTGTATCTGCCAATAAATTAAACCAGCCTGTAGTGAAAAACATCTTGTTCACCTGTTGCTGACGAATAATCTTTTTTAGCTGTGTACTGTCCATCAGCACTGATTTTTCGGCCAGAATAAGCCGGGCACCATTCAATAAAGCGGACCAGTATTCAAAAGTAGCAGCATCAAAAGCAGGAGATCCGGCTGCCAGTATCCGGTCGCCTGGTTCAAAAGGGAAAAAACTCTTTGCTTTGACCAGACTGACTACATTCCGGTGAGAAACCAGTACTCCTTTCGGTTTACCTGTAGAACCAGAAGTATACATAATATAAGCCGGAGAATCAGCACTCAAACTAACTTTAGCTGCTGCTTGTGGCAGGATGATTTCATCTATCAGCACCAATTCAGCAAGATCAAACAGTGCCGCATAATTACGCGTTACTACTGCTACCGGACTATTCAGATCAGCCAGCAGAAACCTGATCCGCTCTAAAGGATAATCCGGATCTACCGGTACATAAGCGCACCCTGCTTTGAGTAAAGCAAGAATAGAAATGATCAGTTCCGGAGAACGGTCTATACAAACTGGCACAGGCATTCCGGGTTTTACACCTTTCTCTATAAGATAAGCGGCAAGACGTCCTGACTGCTCATCCAGCTGTCTGAAAGTCAATGAAGTGACAGCTGTTTGCAGTGCGATATGTTCAGGGTAAAGGGCTGCCTGATCCTTAAACAGAGAAACAATAGTTTCCTGGCCAGTGTACCGCTCCTGCTCATTACTAAAATGCCTGATTTCCTGTATTTCTTCAGCAGACATCAGATTTATTGCTGCAATCTTTGCCCCGGGCTCAAGAACAATTGCTTGTAAAAGATTTTCAAAATGACCTGTTAACCTGCGGATCGCAGACTCCATAAACAGGTCAGTACAATAAGATACTTCTGCAATCAGACCACCAGGGGTTTCAGTGAAAGAAAAATGAAGATCAAACTGACTTGTCCGGTAATTTGGCGAAATACTTTCCAGCCGGGCTGAACCTAGCTTCATCTCAGGCATCTCCGGGGTATTCTGCAATATAAATGCCACTTGAAATAAAGGGCTGCGGCTAGTGTCACGGTCTCCGGTTACGAGTTTAACTACTTTTTCAAATGGCGCCTCCTGGTGGTCATACGCTTCGAGCGTTGTTGCTTTAACCCTTTGTAATACCTCCAGAAAATCAGGGTCAGCACTCAAATCTGTTCTTAAAGCCAGCGTATTTACAAAGAACCCAATCAAACCCTCCAGATCCTGTTGTACCCTTCCTGAAACAGCAGTGCCCACACAAATATCATCCTGGGCACAATAACGATGCATCAGGACTTTAAATGCGGACAGCAAAGTCATGTATAAAGTCACGTCCTGCTGCGCAGAAAGCTGTTTCAGCTGTGCTGTTAAGAGCTCACTAACCTTAAAATTAATAGCGTTACCATTTACACTCTGTACCGCAGGGCGGTTAAAATCCAAAGGCAGGTTTAATGCTGTCGTTCCCGACAACTTTTGCTGCCAGTAATCCAGCTGGGGCTTCAAAGCAGTTTCATGCTTGCGCTGCCAGCGGGCATAATCCCCATATTGTATATTTAATACTGGTAATTCAGGTTCCTGATCTCCCGCATAAGCATGATAAGCAGCCATAAGCTCCTGATAAAAAATCGACAGCGACCAGCCATCCGCAGCAATGTGATGAATATTTGTCACTAACAGCTGTTCTGTTTCGCTGATCCGAATAATATGCACACGTAAAAGATGTTCCTCTGAAAGCATAAAAGGCTTACTCAGCAAGCTGTCCACCAGCTCCTGCAATTTTTCAGGATCACTTGCTGCTGCATGCTCATTTAAGACTTCCGCTTTCCAGGTATTTTTTTCCAGGATATACTGGTATGGCAATCCATTTTCCTGCCTGATCACCGTTCTTAAAACCTCATGCCTGTTTACAATGTGATTGAAAGAACTGAGCAAAGCATCCAGATCAAATACTCCCCTGATCTTAAAAATCAGCGGAATATGATATTGTACAGAACCATAAACACGGTCGATAAACCAAAGGCGCTCCTGCCCGAAAGAAACAGGAAGATTTCCAGCAGCAGCGGCATCCGGACTGATCATTTCAAGTACCTTCACTTCCTTCCCCTGCAGTCCATTGATATGTACTGCAAGTCTGGCGATAGTTTTACAATGGAATAATACAGTTGGAGCTACCTCCAGGCCCCACTCATTCCTGATAAAAGCACTTACCCGCATAACCATCAATGAATGTCCGCCCAGTTTAAAAAAGTCATCATGAATACCAATTAAAGGTCTTTGCAATAGCTCCATCCAGATTTCTGACAAACGTTGTTCAGTTGGATTACGTGGCATCTCTACCTGTTTATCTTTGGTTTGCTCAGGAGCTGGCAATGCCTTTTTATCTGTTTTACCATTAGCTGTTAGCGGAATCTGATCAAGTACCACCACATGTGAAGGGATCATATAGACAGGCAATTGTGTTTCCAGCCAGCCCAGCAGGGCTTCCTGTTCAAAATCAGATTCAGGAACTACATAGGCGATCATTTGCAGCACACCTGTAGCGTCTGCTCTGGTAAGCACTACTGCCTGTTTAATCAGTTCTGATCTGAGTAATACAGCTTCTGTTTCTGCGGGTTCCACCCTAAACCCCCTGATTTTAACCTGATCATCCTTACGTCCTGCAAAAGCGATATTACCATCAGGAAGCCAGCTGGCAAGATCCCCTGTCCGGTATAAACGTTCTCCACTATCTTTAACAAAAACATGAGGGATAAAAGCTTTCGCTGTAAGTTCTGGCTGGTGGAAATAGCCACTGGCCAGACCTGCACCTCCAAGATATAATTCGCCGGTCACACCTATAGGCAACAGCTCCAGGTTCTCATCCATAATATAAGCACTCCGGTAGTTTAAAGGCCGGCCTATCGGAATTTCAGCAAACTGATCATCCTGTTTAAGCTGATAGCTTAAAGAAAATGTGGTATTCTCTGTAGGCCCATACCCGTTATATAGCTTCAAATCCGGATAATCTGCTAAAACCCTGGCTGCACGCTGCATAGAAAATCTTTCCCCCCCAACAATCACAGCCGAAAGATTTTCAAAGACGGCAAGATCCGTATCCGCTAATAAGTTAAACCAGCCGGTAGTAAAAAACATTTTATTCACGCCATAATTGCTGATGATCTTTTTCAGCTCTGTGCTGTCCATCAGCCTGGCTTTATTGGCCAGAATCAACTGACCTCCATTCAATAAGGCAGACCAGTATTCAAAAGTTGTCGCATCAAAAGCCGGAGAACCTGCTGCCAGTACCCGGTCCCCAGGATTAAAAGGAAAATAACTTTTCGCTTTAACCAGACTGACCACATTCTGGTGTGATACAATTACTCCTTTTGGCGTACCTGTAGAACCGGAAGTATACATAATATAGGCTGCTGAATCAGCTGCAATGCTGACCTCCTGTATCAGGGCATGAGACAACCTGAGTTTATCCATTAAAATTAATTCCGGAACATCAAACAACGAAACATAATTTGCTGTTGTAATTGCTATCGGACTATCCAGGTCAGCAATTAGTATTTTAACCCTTTCCAGGGGGTACTCCGGATCTATCGGCACATAAGCTGCACCACACTTCAACAGGGCTAGTATGGAAATAATCAACGCCGGTGAACGGTCTATTCCTACCGGAACCGGTACCCCCGGTTTTACACCTCTTTCCTGCAAATGATAAGCCAGGCGGTCAGACTCCTGATCCAGCTCTGCAAAAGTATATGAAAGGGCCTCTGATTGTAAAGCTACTGCATCCGGACGAATTACTGCCTGCTCCTTAAACAAAGATACTATAGTATCTGCGGAAGCATATTTCTCCTGTTCATTACTAAAATTTTTAAGCAGTTGTAATTCCTCGTCTGGCAGGAGCTGAATACCGGAAACCGGAAGATCTAAGGCACCAGGGAATTGCTCCAGAATGGAGATAAACCTTTTCGCAAACCAGGCGATCTCTTCCGGATTGAAATAAGCATGGTTATAAATAAATTCAATCTGTGCCGGATGGCCTTCTCCAAATTCCTGCCAGAATATTTCCAGTGGTACCCTTTTATGGTTATTTCTGATCAAACAGAAATCAGCCTGAGTATCTGTACCAAAATCTGGTGTAAAATCAAGTCTTCCATAGTTTACAATCACATCGAAAAGGGGCGTTTCCTCACCCGAATTACCAGTTAATGTTTTCAGCTCACTTGGCAGATAATGATAATGCGGGTAATCTTCTCTCCATGTATTTGATAACCGGGCCATCAGTTCAGATAGTGTCTGCTCAGGAATATAATGACCACAAAAAGGTAATAATCCAGAAAACATGCCTACACATTTTCTTTCCTCCCTTGTGCCTCTTTTATGCAGTGAAACCCCTAAAACAGGCTGATGCTGACCTGTTGTCCTTGCAAAATATATAGTCAGTGCTGCAAGCATCAGTTTCTGGATTCCTGCAGTACTACTGGTATTTAAAGTTTTGATGATGGCGTCCTGCGCCGGATTCAGGGTAAGCAGATGTATACCACTGCTCTGCTGTTCTACTGGTTTATATTTTTTATTCAGCAGAACCGGAAAAGCACCCTGAATTTTCTGCTCCCAGTATTTCTTTGTTGCCGCATAAGCTGATGACTGATAATAGTCAGCTGTGGTTTTCATCAGGCTGAGATAAGAATGGTTTTTAGTATTTATCGCCTTCTTATCCGCTCTGAAATACTCACCTAAACTATTCAGCCAGTTTGAAAGACCAAAACCATCCATGACCAAATGATGAAATCTCGAAAAATACCAATAGCTGCCTTCATCGATTTTTAACAAATAATGTTCATGAGCCAGAACATCAGGTTTCAGCCGCATAGGTTTGTCCAGCAGTTCCTGCATCCATACCCGCGCATTTTCTTCGGGATTTGGCCGGGTACTAAAATCTTTTTCTGTTAAAACATCTTTGTAGTCCTGATCTGATGCCAGGGCAATAGGTTCCGGATAATCAAAATCAAACCTGAGCCGGAACACATCATGTGCAGCTAATGCATTCTCCAGTGCAGAAGAAAACCAGGCTTTGTCTAAATGACCTGTCAAAATCAGATAAAAACCCAGATTGTAATCCGGACTATAATGATGCATGAGCTGATCAATATAAATATCTTGCTGAGCGGGATGCAGGGGAAACTTTTTTTCAGTCATAAATTTATTTTTAAAAACTTAGAAATTTCAGGATTAAATAACAGAAGTTTAATACCCCACAAACGCACACATTATCTATAATAGCAACAAATGATTAAACAACGATATTCATAAAGATATATTTATTAATATAGCCACAAAAATTATTTTCACTGAAAACAACCACTATTTGTAATTTAATATTTTATGTAATAATATAATTACATTTTACAGCCATAACAGATAACCAAAATCCTATCTTTTATGTTAAAATGTTATTTCCAGGAGAATCAGATAAAGAAAGGAACTTCAAAATCTCAGAGGATAAATTGTATGGATAAAATTATGACAAACCATTTATACGAACGCTTGTTATAGCGGCAAATCAATATAGGCTGTTATGAAAGTAAAAATTAAAGACAAAGACAAATTTGATCCTGTTAAAGGATTCTCTTATCGCAAACGCGGATATTATTTCCATGCAGATGAAGATTTCAGAGAAGATTGGGATTGGGGAAAAACAAAAACTGAAGGATTAGCTAAAGATCATTTGGTAGAAAAAAAGACTACCGATAGCCTTATCTCTTAATTGATGTCCCTGTAACTAAGAATTATATATAAATCATCATGGAAAAGAAAAGAAAAAAACCATCAGAAATTGATACGCATAAAGCAATGACAAAGGCTGGAGGTTCAAAACCAGAAAAGCCAAAAACAGATGAGCCGCTTGCTGAGAAAGACGAAGTAAAACAAGCTGAAGAAAACATGCGTAAACATGTTACAAATGAGCATAAAGCGCGTTAAGGTAAAGGTGCCAACCTACCTTTATACGATTACAAGAAGATAGGTTGACTATTCCGTTAATTCTCTGTTTGACCAGGATATCGATCAAAAAGCAATTTCATTTGCTCTGCTATTTTCGGATTCTCTTCAATTACATTCACCTTTTCACCCGGATCATAAGCCAGATTAAATAATTCAAATTTACCTGCGGTAATTTTATCCGAAATACCATTGGTTGACTGACCGCCTTTAACTTCTCTGTATTTCCAGTTGTCTTTTCGTACAGCCTCACAAATACCGCTGTTAACTATATAAATCTCCCGGTGTGGAGGATGTTTAATGCCTTTTTGCAGCAGCACATCAGCAATAGCCTCTCCATCAAGTGTTCTGCCTTCAGGCAATGGCGTACCAGCCCATTTAGCCAATGTAGGCAGCACATCCAGATTACTGATCATATCAGTAACAACTGCCCCTTCAGGAGTATGATTTTTCCAGTAGACGATAAAAGGCTCACGCACCCCACCTTCATAACTTTCACCTTTACTTCCGCGAAAGATCCCTGCTGTACCGGCATGCCAGCGTTTTGTAGCCCCATCAGCAGACATCCGGTCTGGAAAATCTATCCACGGTCCGTTATCACTGGAAAAAATAAATATAGTCTGTTCCGCTAAACCCTGCTGCTCTACAGCGGCCCATACTTCTGCCAGACTCGCATCCAATTGTTCTACCACATCTCCAAGCGGCCCGCCTTCAGAACGTCCCCGGTTCTTTTTCGAAGAGGCAAATGCAACTGGTAAATGCGGCATATTGTGCGCCAGATATAAGAAAAATGGCTTATTCTTCTGCTGTTTCTTAATATAGCTTACTGCCTCATTTTTATACAACTCAGTAAGAGATGAATCAGCAGGTCTGATAATTTCAGGTTTACGGTTCCTGAAAATCTTTAAAGTCGTATCTGTTTTCACATAAGGTGCGTGATAATCATGACTGTATAACATCCCATAATAAGAATCAAATCCCTGCGCATTTGGATGGTTATAAACTTCATGATCTCCAAGGTGCCACTTCCCTATCATTGCCGTATTATAGCCCCCTTTTTTCAGCATTTCTGCAATGGTGACCTCCTGATCATGTAATCCTTGCGATGATCCTGGCCCGATGACAACAGGCAAATCCATTCGGGTAGCATATCTTCCAGTTAATAATGATGCCCTGGAAGGTGTGCAGGAAGGACTGGTCACTACATAATTAGTAGCCCTGATTCCTTTCTGAGCCATCTTATCTAAAAATGGGGTCATTATAACCGGATTACCATAACAACTGAGATCAGAATATCCCATATCATCGGCTAATACAAAGATAATATTAGGCTGTTGTTTCTGCTGTGCATAAATATTTCCTGAAATAAACAGGAAAATATAAAGAAAGACATATTTAATTAGCGAATTCATATCATTTTTTGAGGCAGGTTTTAATCTTTTAAATCAGAAATGCTGTAAAGTCCTATATAGAGTATAAAAAACAAAGCAACTAACCCCATCAGCACAAGACCAATAATTGCAATCACTTTACTTGCTCTTAAAATTGAAATAGAACTGCTTGTATATAAGTTTGGATTGGCTTTGTAAATCGCATTCGATTTATTATTTAAAACTACCGCAATAATCCCCAGTACAAAACCTGGCAGCAGATAAAAGAAATAGCCGAAAAGAGACATAATTGACAGTGCAAATATCAATGCGCTATCGTTAATGGGCTTTTTGAAATAGGGTGGTTCAGTATTTAAATACATAGGAACAATGCTTACAGATTAAATATAATTATATATCCTGATAAACTGGCTTAATTGCCCCCTGAAATTGCCGTATTCACCCCCTTATTTTCAAAATTAAAGCGTCTAAATTTAATAAGCAGTAAAAAGACAAATTAAAACAAAGGCTATGAAACCAGTTAGTGACAGAATGTATTCAATTATCGTGTTATATGATATGTATACGAGTTTTTTTTCCAGAGTAATTGATGGAATTTCTGATCAGGATGCTCAGAACAGACTAAACACTAAAGCAAAGATTAAAATCAGTCCGCTATTAAAAGAGATATTATTAAATATCACCGATGAAAAACTTGACAGTCTATTTGAAATGATGCCAGGACAAACCTTCTCCATTTATGAACTCATTACTTTCACCACCTACCGGGAAGCGAGTTGTATCGGACAAATTGCTTTATGGCGCAGACTGTTAAATTATCCAGCTATGAAATACGATTAATTAATTAATTACCAGAAACGTGCATAAATAGCAATAAGCAGCAGCATAATTGAAACAATCAATATAATCGAAGATGGTTTGAGCTTAAACATAGCTGCATCCAGTTCAAAAGCTTTTGGATTGAGACGCGGACCTAATAAACTTGTGCCCACCATCACCAATACAGTAATAATAAATGACCAGCTCAGACAGATAAAAAATGGGATTTCATACCGGCCATCCATATTTGGAAAAGCAGTGTATAAAAGCGTTTCAGGACCAAATACCCGCACGGCAAACTCATTAAAGAAAACGGAGATGATAAAGCCAAAAATAATTCCGGTAAAGGCAGCCAGACTGTTAGTCCTTTTCCAGAACATGCCCAAAATGAAAGTCGCAAAAACACCGGGACTGATATAGCTCGTATATTTCTGAACAAAAGTATAACCTCCTGCCCTGCCAATTCCCAGTAAATCATTCCAGGTAAATAAAACCGCCACGATCATTGATATCACAATCGCTATCCGTCCTATCCATACCATACGCTGCTCGCTTGATACTTCATTGATATGTTTCTTATAAATATCAAGCGTAAAAATCGTAGATATACTATTACATTTTCCAGCTAAAGAAGCGACAATAGCGGCAGTCAGAGCAGCCGCAGCCAAACCTTTTAATTCAGGAGGTAAAAGTCCCAGAATAGCCGAATAAGCACTATCCTTTCCACCTGTTAACTGCAAATGTCCTCCTTTATACAGTACATAAGCAATAATTCCCGGCAGCATGACAATAACAGGCATTAATATTTTAAGTAAACTGGCAAATAAAATCCCCGTACGGGCTGTTTGTAAATCAGCACCCAATGCACGCTGAGTGATATACTGATTACAGCCCCAGTAATTCAGGTTACTAATCCACTGCCCGGCCGCATACATACCTACTGCCGGAAGAATCAAATATTTATTAATATCCACCTGCGAAGCGCCTGCTTTGGGTTTGGCCAGCATCAAATGAAAATGTTCAGGAGCTTCTTTCAGCAACACTTTAAAACCAGCTATAGCATCACTTCCAACGCCAAATTTTTCACCCACAATAGTTAAGGTCATATAAGTGGTTGCCAATCCCCCAATAATTAAAACCCCTACCTGAATTACATCCGTATAACCAATTACGCGCATTCCGCCAAGTGTGATTATAATAGCAAATACAGCCAGGCAGATCATAACGATATGAAAATAATCCCCTCCTATAAGTCCATTAATCGCTAATGCACCTAAATATAGAATTGAGGTTAAATTAATAAAAACATAGAGAAAGATCCAGAAAACACTCATAATCAAAGCCACACTTCCATTATACCTGTTTTTCAGGAACTGAGGCATCGTATATATTTTGTTCCTGATATATACAGGCATAAAGAACACAGCCACAATGATTAGAACAGCCGCGCCAAGCCATTCATATACTGAAACAGCAATCCCGGCGAAGAAACCTTCACCACTCATTCCAATAAATTGTTCTGCAGAAATATTAGAAGCTATAATTGATGCCCCTATAGCCCACCAGGTCAGAGAACCCTCGGCCAGAAAGAAATTCTTTGAATCATTAACCTTACTTTTTTTTCTGTAAACGTAGTATCCATATAAAGCGACAATGACAAAATAAATTACAAAGACGCTAATACCCCCCAGTGAGAGTTTCGAGTTCATAGCTAATAATTAAGAGTTGAGGGCAATCGGATTCATTACATTTATAAAAATCGTTGAAGTAAATGTAATGAATCTAAAAGAAAGGAGCTGTATCAGCTGATTTAAAACCGCAATTTTGCTGGCAGATATTTAGCCACCAGCTGTTCATAATAAGGTTTTAGCTCTTTCCAGTCTGGCGGAACCGGGCTTTTAGAATACAGATCAAATGGATTAAATAAGTTTACCCATTTAAACATTTCCTGATCATGTTCACTCATTAAATGTTCATAGGCATGCTCCCGGTGCTGCGGATAAAATGAATGATAACGAAGCATATATAAAGCTGGTTCCGGCAAATAATCCTTTAATAAATGATAAACATACTCATCATGTCCCCAGGTCATGATGACCTTATCCAGACCACAATTCGGTTCATAGATACCATATTTTGTATTATATAACGGGTTATTAAGATCAGGGTTTTCTGCAAAAAATTCAGAAAAGACTATTTTTTCAGAAAAAGCACAGCCTACCGGATAACTATCTCCCACTACTGCCCACTGCGGTTCACCAAATAAACAAAGGACCTTTCCCATATCATGGAAAAGACCAGCCAAAACCATCCAGTCGGGATGGCCCTGACTGCGAATTGCTTCACTGGTTTGCAGTAAATGCTGAAACTGGTCAAGATCAGTATCCGGGTCTGAATCGTCAACCAGCTTGTTAAGGAAATCAAAAGCTTCCCATACAGACATTTCCATTTTGTCAAACTTTAGATATTCAGTTTTTTTCTGCTGTACAAAGTCAAAAGTCTGGTTGATATGCTGCAACCGGTAAAACTCTTTTACAGATGCCTTTTCAGCATTTTCATAATCTCTGAATTCGGCTGCATCTTTTGCCTGAGAAATAGC
This sequence comes from Pedobacter cryoconitis, assembly GCF_014200605.1. Taxonomy (GTDB): domain Bacteria; phylum Bacteroidota; class Bacteroidia; order Sphingobacteriales; family Sphingobacteriaceae; genus Pedobacter; species Pedobacter cryoconitis_B. The sequence goes on from NZ_JACHCE010000006.1 coordinate 105,179, forward strand.
ATTTGGGTCTGGATAACGTTCTAATAAATCGTCCTCCCATGCCTCAAGCGAACTTAATGGATTTTCCTGATCTGATTTGATTACTTCTTTCATTTTTTCTTTAATAAATATGAAACAAACTCTATCTGCAACTCAGCTGACTATGAAACAATTACAGCAACTGTCTTTTCCCTAATTTAATAAAAATCGGGGAATTATTTAGTTTAAATTACAAATCTGTAATCACTTTATACCTGGGTACTAAGAATTTCATTACCGTCCAGGCTACCACATAAGTCACCGCACAGATCGTAAACATAATGGTATAACCTGTTTGTATATGTCCTAAAGATTTATAATAATCAAAAAGTCCGCCTCCCAGTTTAGACATAAATACCCCGCCTAAACCACCGGCCATACTGCCTATACCAATAACAGAACCTATACATTTCTTAGGAAACATGTCAGAAACTGTTGTGAAAATATTAGCAGACCAGGCCTGGTGAGCAGAAGCACCAATTCCGATCAAAATCACAGGTGCCCAGACACTCAGGTGTCCTAAAGGCTGTGCCAGCAAGACGACCAGTGGAAAAAGGGCAATAATAAACATCGCTTTCATCCTCCCGTCATAAGGCGTATACCCCTTTTTTATAAAATACATAGGAAACCAGCCGCCGCCAACACTTCCGATCATAGTCATACTATACAGCACGGCTAGAGGGACCATAATATCCGTATTGTCCATTCCATATTGAACTTTCAGATAAGAAGGAAGCCAGAACAGGAAAAACCACCATACCCCATCTGTCATAAACTTTCCAAAAGTAAATGCCCAGGTTTGCTTATATCCTAAAAGTTTAAACCAGGAAACTTTCTGATGATCAGCAACATGCTCAGCAACAGGCAGAGCAGATTGCTCATCCGGTTCAAACTGAATATATTCCAGTTCCGGTTTAGCTAAACGTTTCTGTTGCTCAGGTTTCTCATAAAAAATGAACCAGAAAAACAGCCATATAAAACCAATGGCACCGATAATCATAAATGCAGATTCCCAGCCCCATTTTTCAGCAATCCAGGGAACAGTTAAAGGAGCCAGAATGGCCCCTACATTAGCACCCGAATTGAAAATACCTGTAGCCAGTGAACGTTCCTTTTTAGGGAAATACTCTGCTGTCGCTTTAATTGCGGCAGGAAAATTTCCCGATTCACCAAAAGCCAATACAGCCCTTGCACACATAAATCCGAGTACGGAAACAGAAATACCTGTAATGCCCAATACCGCCAGTGCAGCAGACAATCCTTCCCCTAAAAAAATAGCTTTTGCATGCAGGATAGCTCCTAAACACCAGATAATTAAGGCTACTGCATAACCCCATTTAGTTCCAAGGCGGTCAACTATTCTACCCGCAAAGAGCATTGAAATCGCATATACCAGTTGGAAAGCCGAAGTAATATTTGCATAATCACTATTTGTCCAGTTAAATTCTGCCTCCAGCCTGGTATGCAGGAGACTCAGAACCTGTCTGTCAAGATAATTTACTGTTGTAGCAAAAAACAGCAAGGCACAGATTGTCCAGCGGTAATTACCCACTTTTGTTTGGTTCATTATATTTGGTTATTGGTTTAGGTTTAGGTTAATTATATTGATCAGACACCTCCAAAAACAGAGAATCCTCCATCTACACAGATCATTGCTCCGGTAACAAATTGAGAAGCATCACTTAAAAGCCATACCAGGGCACCCTTTAGCTCATCAGGATGACCAAAACGTTTAAAAGGAGTTTGTGTAATGACCAAACCGCCCCTATCTGTATAACCACCATCAGGTTTAGTTAACAAATCACGATTTTGTTCTGTAAGGAAAAAACCTGGTGCAATCGCATTCATTCTGATCCGGTCACCAAAACGATTAGCCATTTCAACAGCAAACCACTGGTTATAGTAATCCACTGCTGCTTTACCCATATTATATCCAAGAACCCTTGTAATAGCCCTTTTGGAATTCATAGAAGAAATATTCACGATACTGCCTTTACCTGTTTCAGCGATAGCAGCACCAAATATTTGCGAAGGAATAATTGTCCCCCATAAGTTCAGGTCCATCACTTTTTTCATGCCCTGCAGGTTCATCTCAAAAATATCTTCTTCCGGCTTTAGTACTCCTTCAGGCTGATTACCGCCCGCAGCATTTACCAAACCATCTATTTTACCAAAATGAGCCAATACTTGCGCTTTACATTCCAGCAGCTGGCTTTCATCCATCACATCGGCTACAAGGGCCAAAGCTTTCCCTCCCGATTGATTAATTGCATCAGCACGTTCGTGGGCAACCTGGGCATTTCTGCCCAAAATACCTACCGAAGCCCCTGCTTCGACTATTGCATTTACAAATGCACCACCTAAAATTCCGGTACCCCCGGTTACTACAATCACCTTATCTTTTAAGGAGAACGAATTTTCTACTGACATATAATTTGATTAGTCTTAATTATTTAATCCAAAATAGTTTTTAGCATTATAATAACAGATGTCCTGGATCATTTTACCTACCCACTTTTCATCATCAGGTAATAAGCCCATTTCCATCTCCGAGCCAAAAAGATTACATAATATCCTTCTGAAATACTCGTGGCGGGAGTAAGATAAAAAGCTTCGTGAATCGGTCAGCATTCCAATAAATGTACTGATTACCCCCATATTGGACAGCGCATTTAACTGCTTCTCGATACCATCCTTCTGATCCAGAAACCACCAGCCAGATCCAAACTGCATTTTACCTTTTACCCTGCCATCTGCAAAATTCCCCATCATCGTTGCGATCATCTCATTATCGGCAGGATTCAGATTATAAACCACTGTCTGAGCCAACTGATCGGTTAAACTCAAATGATTTAAAAATGCCGTTAAACTTTCTGCATGTTTATAGTCACCAATAGAATCAAAACCAGTATCAGGACCTAATTTATGAAGCATCCCCTTATTGTTATTTCTGAGTGCGCCAATATGAAATTGCTGTACCCATCCCTTTTCATGGTACATTTTGCAAAGTTCAGTTAAGACAAAACCAATAAAAGCATCCGGATTGGAAAATACCGCCTGATCCGATTTCAAGAAGATTTTGAATTCTTCTTCCTCCTTTGGGCTCAAAATAAAATGGTTTGGTAAGGTGCTTAAACCATGATCAGATATAGAACACTGATGCAGGTCGAAAAAATCAACCCTATTTTTTAAGGCTGCCAGAAGAGAAGAAATATCTGTAATCTCTACTCCGGATTTCTCAGTCAGTAACTGAAGATATGCTTTAAATGAACCAGGTTTCCCAATAGCAAAAACCTGATCAGGTCTGAAAGATGGTTTTACCTTAATTTCAAAACCATCTTTGTTTAATTGCTGATGATAAATTAAATGATCACATGGATCATCAGTTGTACTGAGCATCTCTACTTTAAATTTTTTCAGTAATCCACGGGAAGAAAACCCGTCCTGGCTCAAAAGCTCATTTGCCTGCTCATAGATCCTGCCTGCAGAATCTGTATTTAAGTATTCCTGGATACCAAATGGATTTTTAAGCTCCATATGTGTCCAGTGAAATAATGGATTTCTCAATGTCGAAGGCACAATATTTGCCCAGGCTTTAAACTTTTCATAATCAGCAGCACTGCCAGTAATCAGATTTTCATCTACACCCAATGCCCGCATTGCCCTCCATTTATAATGATCACCTTTTAACCAGATATCTGTCAGATTAGCAAATTTTTTGTCTTCTGCAATTTGCGAAGGTGATAAATGATTATGGAAATCAATTACAGGCAAATGTTTTGCATATTCATGATAAAGCAAAACAGCCTTTTTATTAGTCAGTAAAAAATCATCAGTAATGATAGTACCTGCTGTCATATCAATTAGTTTTCTGTTTAATATTTGGTTAAAACAAAATATCTTTTAAAGTTATTTATTACTGATTAAGTATTCATTAAGAATACCAAATTCAAGCCCTCTGAGCTCTGCCAAACCCTTTAACCGGCCAATAGCAGAATATCCCGGGTTAGTTTTCTTACGCAGATCGTCCAGCATCTGATGACCATGATCCGGGCGTACAGGTATACTCAATCGTCTTTGCTGCTGCTGATTAAAGATTTCTTTAACCACCTGATACATATCAACGTCGCCTTCCAAATGATTATCTTCAAAAAAATCACCGTCCGGATTTCTTTTAGTACTGCGCAAATGAATAAAATTAATACGTGCTGCAAACTCTCTTATCATTCCCGGAAGATCATTATCTTCACGCACACCGAATGAACCTGTACAAAAACATAAGCCATTGTTCAAAGATGGCACAGCCGAAAATATTTTCCTTAAATGTACAGCAGTACTGACTACACGGGGCAAACCAAAAATTGCATAAGGCGGATCATCAGGATGCACAACCATTTTAATTCCGCAGGCATCAGCTACAGGCATAATTTCTGAAAGGAAACAGATCAGATGAGCAATCAGTTTTTCTTCATCAATTCCCTCATATTGATCCAAAGCCAATTGGAATTGTTCCAGCGTAAAGCTTTCTTCACTACCCGGTAACCCGGCTATAATATTACGCTGCAACAGCTTTCTCTGCGCATCATCAGCATTTTCAAACCATGCTTTTCCTTTTGCTATTTCTTCTTCCGTATAACTATTTGAAGCCCCGGGTCTTTTTAAGATAAAAACATCAAAAGCACATACAGCAGCTTTTTCGAACTTTAATGCCTTAGCCCCACCTGGCAGTTCAAAAGCCAGGTTGGTACGTGTCCAGTCTAAAACAGGCATAAAATTATAAGTCACCGTAGTTATGCCACAAACAGCCAGGTTTTCTAATGACTTTTTATAATTACTGATATAAAGTTCAAAATTTTCAGACTGTGTTTTGATCGCTTCATGCACTGGCAGGCTTTCTACAACATCCCAGCGCAAACCTGCATTCTCTATCAGTTGCTGATGTTTTTTGATCTCCTGAATTTCCCAGACTACCCCATTTGGGATATGATGTAAAGCACTAACAATACCACTGCAGCCGGCCTGTAAAATATCCGGCAAACTCACCGGGTCATTCGGGCCAAACCAGCGCATGGTCTGGGTCATTTTATATATTACTGGTTTTTCTACTCCACTCATTATTTAATACTTTCAATAAAATTATTCTTAAAATCCTTTGTTAGGCTATCGCAATTTATAAAAGGCTAAATGTATATTTCCTATAAAATCTCTGACAATAGCCTGTCAAACGTTTAGTTCTACGTTTCAAACGTTTGAAATAAATCAGGTTTTATACCCCTTTTAATCGCATTTAATATATTATTCAATATCAGATTTATTTAATAATTAAGATCCGGGAATAGATTTTAATTGTTAGATTTTTATCAGAAGACACCTCTATCAGCTATATCAAACGTTTGATATTGTTTATTATCTTTATATTTAGAGGATCGTTAACTATCCTAATGAGTACAAAAACACCAGTCACACTAAAACTTTTAGCTCAAAAGCTTAAAATATCGATCTCTACAGTATCAAAAGCTCTTAACGACTATCCTACAATTAACGCTTATACTAAAGAGAGAGTAAAGCAAATGGCAGCAGAGCTGCATTTTACGCCAAACAAATCGGCACTTAATCTGCAGATCCAGAAATCCTATACTATTGGTATCATTTTACCCGATTTAATGGATCATTACTTTACAAGAAGTATTTTCGGGATCGAGCAGTATGCACGCCAATATGGTTATAATGTAATTATCGGTCAATCTTATGACGACTTAAAGAAAGAAGTTGATCTGGCTAATATGTTATTGAAAAGCCGTATTGATGGATTAATTATTGCAATTTCCAAAAACACCCAGAATTTTGATCATTTAGATATGTTTGAAAATTTGGGATTACCTATTATATACTATGGCAGAAACCCAAGTTTTAATTTAAGCTGCCATAAGGTATTAAGCAATACTTATCAGGGCTGCTACAAAGCAACAGATTTTTTAATTAAGCGTGGACATAAAAGGGTAGCTTATCTGGGCGGGCCAAAAATGATCAGTTTTACGCATGATAGATTTAAAGGTTACATCAATGCACTAAATGATAACCATACTCCTTTTGATGCCAGTCTTGTTGCCTATACAGATTTTGATAAGACAAATACCAATGCTGCAATCAAAGAGCTGTTCTACAATAGTGAAAACCCACCTACTGCATTGGTTGCTTTTAAAGAACAAATCCTTTTTGATGCCATGAAATATCTTCGTTCCAATAAATATGAGAAAATGGACCAAACCGAATTTATTGGTTTCGGTAACATGCCATTTATCAGATACCTGGACAATCCACCTCTTGCATCAATTGAAGAAAATCCAGAATCCATGGGCGAAAATGCGATTAAACTGCTTCTTAAACTAATAGATCAGAAAACAGAAGCTACAGAATACCAGGAAGTCATGGTAGACTGTGAGTTGGTGATGCATTAATACCAATCAGTCAAATATTTTTCAAATCAAGGTTTACAATTTATTTTCTTAACAAAAAATAAATTGTAAACCGTCACGTCCCCGAATTTCGTTTACGAGGTCAATCCAGACCATCATCTTTACCCATACAGGCTTTCATCATACAGCGAAACGCAGGACTCCCAAAGCCATTTAAAAGAGGGTAAGCTTCATTAAGAAGCACTTAAAAGCCTGATTTATTTCAAACGTTTGAAATCAGGAAAAAAGCGTATAACAACCCTATTCTGATAAATTCTATCCATAGGATAATCCATCCTTTTATAAATTGCGATGATGTATCGGATTGTTTTTTATTTATAAACCTTAAATGATTAACATTTTTGAAATCAAATAACCAAATAATGACAATCAAAATCACTAAAAAACAAAACTGCCTCATCTAAACGCGCAATCATTAACTAATCAAATATTAATTTTAAATCCCAAAATGTATGAAAGGAAGATTTACTCTAATTTTCTTAATCACCTGTCTGCTATTTTTCCCCGCAGTATTATTTGCGCAGGAAATTAAAGTAGCAGGAAAAGTAACAGACCAGTCAGACGGGCAGCCGCTTCCTGGTGTTACAATTACTATAGATGGCACCAATAAGGCCACCTCAACAGACTCTTATGGAAAATTTACTATATCCGCTCCTATAGGTGCAAAATTAGTTTTCAAATTAGTTGGAATGTCTAATAAAACAGTGACCATCACAGACAACGGCCTCATCAACGTATCCTTAGCAGATGATACAAGAGCTTTATCGGAAGTTGTAGTGGTAGGTTACGGTGTACAGAAAAAAAGTGTAGTAACCGGAGCTATCTCTGGTGTAAAAGCTTCTGATCTGGAAAACCAGCCTGTTACCCGTATTGAACAATCTTTACAAGGAAGAACATCTGGGATCACCATTGCGAGCAGTTCAGGCCAGCCTGGCGCTGCAGCAACAGTAAGAGTGAGAGGGATCAGTTCTTTCAACAGAGATGGTAATGGTGACAACAATCAACCTTTATGGGTTGTAGACGGTGTTGTGATAGATAACGGAGGGATTGGTTTCATTAACCAGTCTGATATAGAATCTATTGAAGTACTGAAAGATGCAGCTTCACAGGCAATTTATGGTGCAAGAGCTGCAGCCGGTGTAATCCTTGTGACTACAAAAAAAGGTAAATCGGGTGCTATCAAGATAAATTATAACGGATATTATGGCTTATCGGGACCATCTAAAAAACTAAAACTACTGGATGCAAGTCAATATGCCACCATTCAGAATGAGCTCAAAACAAATGCAGGCAAACCGGCTACTTATGCAGATCCGCAATCTTTAGGTAAAGGTACAGACTGGCAGGACCTGATATTTAACAATAGTGCAAAAAGACAATCACAGGAATTCAGTCTGAGCGGAGGTAACGATGTATCTACCTTCTATACCTCTGTTGGATATCTGCAACAGGACGGAATCGTAGCTACGGACATTTCTAAATACAAAAGAACAAGTATCCGTTTGAATTCTACTCATAAATTAGCCAAATGGTTAACCCTGGGACAGAACCTTGGTTTTTCACATGACAAATCATTAGGATTGGGAAATACCAATTCCGAATTCGGAGGCCCACTAAGTTCGGCAATCAACCTGGATCCTATTACGCAAGCAGTAATCACTGATCCTGCAGCAGCAGCTCTATCGCCATACAATAGAACTGATATTGTAAGAGATGCACTGGGCCGTCCTTATGGGATCTCTCAGTCTGTCGTACAGGAAATGACTAATCCGCTTGCCTACATGCAAACCAGACAAGGTAATAACAACTGGAGTGACAATATCGTAGGAAACGTTTATGCGGAATTAAAACCAATCGCAGGCTTAACCTTAAGATCTACCCTGGGTACCAAATTAGCTTATTATGGCAATGATACCTTCACGCCACAGTTTTATCTTAACTCTTCATCAATTAGTACTCAAACTTCCTTTAACCGTAAACTTAACCGCGGTATCAGCTGGAATTTAGAAAATACAGCTTCCTATACCAAGGCCTTTGACAAACATAATTTCAATGTTTTGGTAGGTCAGGGTTTATATTCTGACAATAACAATATCGGTACAGATATAACTTATTTTGGAATTCCAGTAACTACATTTAAAGAAGCATCCTTAAATTTTAAAGTTCCTAACGAAAAGAAAGTATCCTATGGTTCTGAAGGAAACATACATAGAGTAGCTTCCCTATTTGCCCGTTTAAATTATAATTATGATGAAAAGTACATCATTGAAGGTGTAGTCCGCAGAGATGGTTCAACACGTTTTGGTTCCAACTACAAATTTGGGGTTTTCCCATCAGTTTCAGCTGGCTGGGTAGTCTCAAAGGAAGACTTCTTCCCTAAAAATGACGTCATTAACAGTTTGAAATTCAGAGGTGGATATGGTGTGGTAGGTAATGATAACATTGATGATTTCCAATATGTTCAGCTTATAGGTGACGGACGTGATTACACTTTCGGTAGTGATCAGGTTTATAACATTGGCTACAGCCCTCAGACCGCATATGCGAGTCCTAATTTGAAATGGGAAGAGACAAGAGCAACCAATATTGGTATGGACTTAACCCTTTTCAAAAACTTCACTTTAACAGTAGAATGGTATAATAAATTTACTAAAGATATCCTTCAGAAACCACGTATCCCATCTTACCTGGGTTCTGCAAACAATCCTGCTGCAAATATTGCAGACATGAAAAATAGTGGAATAGAGATCGAATTAGGCTATCGTAAAAAAATCGGAGAGGTAAATTTCAGTGCAAATGGTAATTTCTCTTACCTGAAAAACGTAGTAACTAATTTGGGGGATGGTATCGAATTCTTATCAGGAGGCCAATCTTTCAAAGCAACTACCTATCCTATTACCCGTACTATTGTAGGACAAGCATATAATTCATTCTATGGTTTCAAAACCGCAGGCATTTTCCAGACTCAGGCAGAAGTAGATAGTTATGTAGGTCCAAAAGGAAAAATCCAGCCGAATGCAAAACCAGGGGATTTCCGCTGGGTTGATACAGACGGAGATGGTGTAATCAGTGAAAATGACCGTCAGGTTATTGGTAACCCTACTCCTAAATATTCATTTGGAATCACACTGAATGCATCCTATAAAGCATTTGATATCAGCATATTCGGACAAGGGGTTGCAGGAAATAAAATTTTTCAGGGATTACGTCGCCTGGATATCAGTAATGCAAATTACCAGACTAGTGTCTTAAACCGCTGGACAGGACCAGGAACAAGCAATACTTATCCAAGAATTGTAGACGGAGACCCGAATAAGAACTTCACTAATCCTTCTGATTTCTACCTGGAAAAAGGAGATTATTTCAGAATAAAAGTTGTTCAGATAGGTTATAACCTGCCAAAAACTACCATCAGTAAAATAGGAATGCAACGTGCCCGTGTTTACGTCATGAGCGAAAACCTGGTTACCTTCACTGGATACTCAGGATATGACCCGGAAATTGGTGGCGGCGTATTAAGCATTGACAGAGGTATCTATCCTCAGGCAAGATCATTTATGCTTGGTTTAAATATTGGATTTTAATAAAACACAGAAATGAAAAGATATATAAAATATACAGCAGGGTTTTCAATTGTACTTTCTTTATTCAGCTCCTGCAAAAAATTTGTAGAGAGTGATCCGAGAGGCCAGTTTACACAAGAAAATTATTATAGAAATCAGGCAGAGGTATTCAATGGTTTAGTTGCTGCTTATGACCCGCTTGGTTTTCAGGGAGGCGATTATGTAACTAAAGTATCCGCAATGAGTGCAGGTTCAGATGATAATCTTGCTGGTGGCGGAGGTTCCAGTGATTTTGTTCCGTTACAAGCGATCTCCAATTATTCACTGATTCCTGCAAATGGCCCTCAGGACGCATTATGGAAAGGTGGATTTTTAGGTGTATACAGAGTAAATATCCTGCTGTCAAAAATAGATGCAGCAACTATGCCCGACGATATCAGACTAAGATATAAAGCTGAACTTAAAGCACTAAGAGCGTATTATTATTTTGATCTTGTACGTCTTTTCAAGAACATCCCGCTCATGCTTACGCCAGTTGACCCTAAAGATGCTTATAATATATTACAGGTTGCACCAGAGGTTGTTTATGCACAGATAGAAAAAGACCTGAAAGAAGCTATCGCAGAAGACAAATTGCCTAATACTGTTCCAAAAGCGACTGAAGCAGGAAGAATGACTAAAGGTATTGCACATGCCCTGTTAGGTAAAGTATATCTTTATGAGAAAAAGTTCACAGAAGCCGCCACTGAACTTGCTTTAGTGAATGGAGTTCCGGGGCAAATGAATTCAGTTTACGGTTATAAATTGTTAGATGACTTTGCTGCGCTTTGGAAAACTGCGAACAAGTTTAATACAGAGTCAATATTGGAAATTGCCCATACTTCTAAAGGTAATGGAGGCTGGTCTTGTATTGAATGTACAGAAGGAAATTTATTGAATATTATGCTTGCCCCAAGAGCTTATACTGGTTTATTACCAGGAGCACCGGACTATATATCCGGATACGGTGCATTGATAGTTACTAAAAACTTTTTTGATTTTATCCATTTTGACCCACGTAATAAAGCTTCTGTGGCCAACCTGGACAGCTTGAAAAAAGCAGGAATTGCCAAATACGACAACAGTTATGAAAACACAGGTTTTTTCGTCGAAAAATTTGCAGGCAGAGCATCAGACAAATCAACAGGAGGAGGACCTTCAGAATTAAACTACCCGCAAAACACCTATGAAATCAGATTAGCAGATACTTACCTGCTGGAAGCTGAAGCCCTGGTACGTGGTGGCGGAGATCTTTCCAGAGCAAGAGCTTTAATTGCAGCTGTAAGAAACCGTGCTTACAAAGATGGAGCAGATCATTCTGTTGACGCTACACTGGATAATATAATTACAGAAAGACGCCTTGAACTTGCTTTTGAAGGCCACAGATGGTTTGATTTGATCAGATGGGGCAAAGCGGGTACAGTGCTCGCCTTTAAAGGCTTTATAACAGGTAAACATGAAATTTTGCCTATTCCTCTGAAAGAACTTGAAAATACTCAACTTGTTCAAAGTAAAGAATGGGGCGGGACAAAATAAGCAGATTTTAAATATTAAAGCTTGACATAAGGTGAATGTAAAAACATTCACCTTATGCATTTAATACAGATGAAAAAACGGTTATTCTTCACATTGAGTATCATAGGGCTGATTGTAGTTTTCCTGACGCAATGTATGGACTTTAGGAAAGCCGCTCCCGCAAATGAGAAAACATTCGCGGGAGCGGCAACCTGCAGAACATGTCATCAGCAGATCTCGGATTCTTATCTTCAGAACCCGCATCAGCAAACTACCCATTCTATCGGTATTCAAACATTGGGCACACCAACACCTGATACTTATTCTTTTAATGACCATTTACAGGTGAAAATAGAAAAGCAGGGTGACGCCATGTATCAGGTAGCCTATATGGATGGTAAACAAACTACAACCCGCCGCATCGATATCTCAATTGGTTCAGGAGAAAAAGCAATTACCTACGGTACCTGGGAAGGAAATCAGCTAAAGCAACTCCCTCTCTCCTATTTTAAACAAATCAAAGGATGGGCAAACAGCCCTGGCTTCCCACAGCATACTGCATATTTTGGCCGGATCATCGATGCCCGCTGTCTGGAGTGTCACAGTTCTTTTGTTGACCGCAAAATAATCCAGGATGACCCGTTAAAAGTAAAAGAAGAACTGGTTAGCGGATCTCTCGTTTATGGGATAGATTGTGAACGCTGTCATGGCCCGGCAGGAAAACATGTAGAATTTCATTTGGACCATCCTCAGGAAAAAGCGGCAAAGTATATTGCACTTTATCAAACACTCACAAAGAAACAGAAAATGGATGCCTGCGCGGTTTGTCACGGAGGAAACGATATGGAAATATTAAAATCTGTTTTCGCTTTTAAACCAGGTGATGATCTGCGTAGTTATTATACAAATGCATCAGGGAATACGGCTAAAAAAGCACCGGATGTACATGGTAACCAAAGTGATATGTTAGCCGAAAGCAAATGTTTTATTCAAAGCAAAACGATGGATTGCACTAACTGTCACCAGACACATGAAAATTTAAAAGGAAATCTGACCAGCTATTCCAAACGCTGTATCAGCTGCCATGCAACGATTAAACATACGGCCATCACTTTGAAAAATGCTGTAGTCAAAACAAATTGTATTGATTGTCATATGCCTAAACAGAGCTCAGGTGTAATTTCCTTTCAGCAGGCAGGAAAAACCGGTACTTCAGCTTATCAGTTAAGGACGCATAAAATTGGGATCTATCACTAATTCAGCAGTAGATTTCAGGCACACCAGTCATCTCCTTTAAAATACGCATTGCCTGCTCTTTAAGTCCTGTGGCTTCTTCATACTTTAAAAAATATTCATCAGACGTAATTATAAAATCAAGCTGTCCTTTAAAGGCTGAGGCAAATAATGCAGATGGATTTCCAAAAGGAAATATCGTCACAGGCGAATACAATTTCTCAATTTCAATTGGACCATATCTTTCTTTAATACCTACATGCCCCATATTCGAGAAAGTAAAATCATGAGCCCCGGCATCCGATTTAGCATATTTTGCAAGTTTAGGCCCTAAAGATGAAAGGTAGTCGCTAAGCATAAAGATTCTGTTGACATTTATTTTGTTGATTTCCAGCGTCAGTTTATCTTTAAATAAACGTACCTGATCCCAAAAAACAAGCTTACCCTTCTTTTTAAAGCTTAATCCAATTGTTGCGGGAAAAGCAAATAACATATCATTTTGAATTTCCGGAACAAATTTCCGTATATCTGCAGCACAATAAAGCTTGCCATATGATTTGAAAGATGTAATACTATCAAATGCTTTTAAAAACACAATACTTAAAAAAGCATTTATAGAAGCGGCCTCTTCTTTACATTTCTCAAAAATCAGCGCAGAGATTTTCTGATCTAATTTCCACTGGAGTAAATATGGTTTGGTCCTTTCTATCTCTTTTTTTGAAGATATGATCAATAACATCAGTTTTGTCAATTTCTTAACCGCAAAGACTATCAATAGATTTTTTTTACTGCGTTTGGCAGCATCAGGGATAAATTCGTGCAATGAATTAAATGATTCATATGTACCAATCTCTAATTGGGGCTGTGCTAATAAACGAAATGTTTCATCCAAAAGGTTTAATATCCCTCTTCCATCACATATACAATGGTGGCAAACCATAATCAAATCTGAAGCAGCAGGAGAATTAAGATAAACAACCCGCATCAATGGTCCATTTTTCGCATTAAAAGCAGTAATACATTCAAATGTTGTTTCTTTTTTCCAATCCTCATCCGTATACCTTTCAGCAACCCTGACTGGTATCCCGCTTATATTTTCGGATGTCATAAAATAAGGAACGCCAGCAGCATCTTCTAAAACATTAACTTTCAGCAAAGGATGTCTGGCTTGTATTTTACACAAAGCAATATGCAGTTCATCCAGCCGAATATTACCTTTAATTTTAACTGCGGCAACAGCATTTACAGCCGTCTTTCCATCGCCATACATAGTCCCTTCAACTAAGGTCAGCTTTCTCTTCATTCTGTTTATATCTGGTTTGATAAAATTACCCGATATGACTTCAGATTATCAAGCGTGCAACTACGCAATAATTAGCAGAATCAGCACAGTAAAACTACCCTGCATAACGCTTAGTTTAATTTAAATTCAGGATCTACAATTAGATTTACTAGATTGTATCTGATTTAACCAATCAATTAAAAACCTCTTAAATAATAAATTAACCCCTTAACCAAACAACATGAAATTTCAATTATTACTTCTGGCAGGACTAACAGGTCTGGTCGCCTGCAAAGACAAGTCATCAACGATTCCTTTATCCCCGACAGAATTAACTAATCAATCTATTAATGGTACATGGAAACTGGTTTCCAGTAAAGTGACCACAGGTGAAAAAACAGAAGTTACCTATCCTGTAAAAGGCCAGGAAATGATTAAATTATTCAATGGCTCACACTTCGCTTTTTTCAAACATGATTTAGTAAAAGGTGCTACTCCTACCCCCGTTTATGATACAGGTGCAGGGACTTATACACTTAAAGGTGATCAGTACCAGGAACACTTAGACTATTGTAACTATCGTGACTGGGAGAACAGAGATTTTAAATTCACATTGACCCTGAAAAATGATACAATCACACAAAAAGGTATAGAGAAAATTGACAGTCTGAATATCAATCAGGAAATCGTTGAAATATATACCAGAATAAAATAATCTGCTGCTTAAAAAGGCTGCCTTTAAATCATTTTTTTCGGAAACCCCGAAAAGTGTCTGTTAAACGATTAAAAATCAACATACATAATTTTCCTATGTATATAAGAAAATTATATATTTGTATCATGAGTACAGCAAACGGAATGTTAAAAGGCAGCCTTCAAACTATCATTTTGAAACTGCTTCAGGGAAATGATAAAATGTATGGTTATGAAATCACACAGAAGGTAAAAGAAATCACCAGTGGAGAAATTAAACTTACAGAAGGTGCAATGTATCCCTGCTTACATAAAATGGAAGCAGATGGTTTATTATCAACCAGTACAGAGCTGGTAGATAACCGGGTCCGTAAATACTATACGCTTACTACAGCGGGTAAAAAAGAAGTAGAAAATAAGCTGCAGGAAGCGGAGAGCTTTATTGGAAATCTGCAATTACTGCTTAACCTGAAATCTAAACTCTCATGAAGCTAACCGCACAGCAGCATTTAGAGATCCGTCAGCATCTTCTGGGTTTATCACTGACAGAAGATACGCTTGATGAATTATATGATCATCTCATTACTTCACTGGAACAAAAACCAGCCTCCGCAAAATTCAATATGACGCAGGTGCGTGAACTGATTGATACAGAATTCAGTGTGCTCATTAACACACCCGAAGAAAAAAAGAAATACCGTCGTATCAATACGATTGCCGGCTTTATACTTTTTGGCATTGCACTGCTTACTTACTGGTTAACAATGGAGCCTACTGCCAGCTTTTATGACTGCGGAGAATTCATTGCTACTGCCAACAGATTACAGGTTGGCCATCAGCCAGGGGCACCGCTCTTTTTGATGATTGGTAAATTATTCAGTCTGCTTGCGCTGGGCAACACTGCTAAAATTGCTTACTGGATTAATTTCAGTGCTGTTCTTGCCAGTGCTGCCACCATCATGTTTCTTTTCTGGACAATTACAGCCCTTGCCTCAAAAGTCTACAGGAAAGAACGGGTCGGGACAAAGACATTCAGTATTATAGCTGCCGGAGCTATAGGTGCCCTGGCCTATACTTTTTCCGATACTTTTTGGTTTTCTGCTGTGGAATCAGAGGTTTACGCCCTTTCTTCATTGTTTACCGCCGTGACCTTCTGGGCTATCCTCAGATGGGAAAGTGAGACCAATGACCGCTGGCTGGTTTTTATTTCTTTTATAGTAGGCCTTTCTATTGGGGTGCATTTACTGAGCCTGCTCACAATTCCTGCGGTGACCCTGGTCTATTACTTTAAAAAAGCAGCGAAACCAACAATTGCAGGTACCATCAAAGCCTTCCTGATTGGCTGTGTGATCGTTGGAATTGTACAATTTGTACTCATCCAGTATTTTGTTCTTTTTGCAGCACAGGCCGATTTACTGTTTGTCAATACTTTTGGCCTTTTCTTCGGCTCAGGGGCAATTACTTTTATTTTACTTTTTTTCACCGCAATCTGCTGGACCATAAATTATTCGATACGCAAACGCAGATATAACCTGAATATGGGACTGCTATGCCTTGTATTTATACTATTTGGTTTCAGTTCCTATTTAATGATCCTGATCAGGGCAGATGCAAAAACCAATATTAATTTAAGTAACCCGGATATGCCCTTTTCTCTTTATGACTACCTGGGAAGAACAAATTACGGGTCTGCTCCATTGATTTACGGGAATACTTTTGATGCTAAAGCCATAGAAAACAAGGAAACCGGAAATACTTACCGAAAAGGGGCTACAAAATATGAAGTGTCCGGAAAAACCTATAAAACTACTTATGATAAAAACCTTTTCTTTCCAAGGACTTTCAGTCAGAAACAGGGCCATGATAAATATTATCAGCAATGGCTAAACCTGAATGAAGGACAAACACCAACTTTTACCCAGAATCTGAGCTTTTTCACTTCATGGCAGCTAGGGTTCATGTACTGGCGTTATTTCTTATGGAATTTTGTGGGCAGACAAAACGATGTTCAGGGCAATGGAGGTATAGACAATGGGAACTGGATCTCTGGTATAAAACCATTGGATGCCATACGTTTAGGAAACCAATCTGCATTACCTGCAACCATCACCACTAATGCAGCCCACAATGTTTATTACGGGTTTCCGCTGATTCTTGGAATAGCTGGCCTGATTTGGTTATACCGCAAAAATAAGATGGATGGAATAGTCGTATTGACTTTATTTTTCTTTACCGGAATTGCGATCATTCTTTATCTCAACCAGGACCCGTTGCAACCAAGAGAAAGAGATTATGCCTATGCAGGTTCATTCTATGCTTTTGCCATATTTATTGGCTTCGGTGTACTGGCCTTCAAAGAATTACTCTCCAAAATTGCAAAACAGAAAGTCAGTCTGATGCTGGCTACAGGTATATCTTTACTGGCTGTTCCTGTATTAATGGGGATACAGGGATGGGATGACCATAACCGTTCCCAGAAATACACCGCTACAGACTGGGCAAAAAACTATTTAAACTCCTGTGCCCCAAACGCTATTCTTTTCACGAATGCAGATAACGATACTTTTCCGCTTTGGTATGCCCAGGAAGTTGAAGGTTTCAGAACTGATGTCAGGGTAATTTGTGTACAATTTTTACCTGATGCCTCTTTTATCAATCAATTGAAAAAACAGGTCAATAAATCTGCCCCCCTACCGGTTACTATGGGTGAAGAGAAATATGTATCTGGTGTCAGGGACTATCTTCCTTATGTAGATTACGGATTAACTGATAGCGTAGAGCTGAAAGATCTGTTTGCAGTCATGACTTCTGATGCTCAGGAAGACAAAGTACAAATGAACGATGGATCATTTATGAATTTTCTACCCACTAAAAAGTTAAAACTAACCGTCGATTCCGAACAGCTGGTCAAAACACATACCATTACCCCTGCTCAAAAGGCTAATGTTGCCCGGGAGATGGAATGGAATTTTAACAAATCATATGTCAGTAAAGGCGATCTGGCTTTATTTGATATCCTGATCCATAATAACTGGGAAAGACCGGTATATTTTGCTACCTCAGTATCAGATGATACTTATGCAGGTCTTGACAAATATCTTTACCTGGAAGGTTATGCTTATCGCCTGCTTCCATTTAAAACCACGGCAGACGATGTACGGGATAAAAGTGAGAAAACCAATTCGGATGTCATGTATGCCAATGTGATGAACAAAATAGATTACTCCGCATTTAATAAAGCGTCCTTTCTTGATCCTGAATCTAAAAGAATTGTATTTTCTACCTGGGGATTCAATAATACACTGGCAGCCAATCTGATTATGGAAGGCAAGCCTGTACAGGCAAATCATGTGATGCAGAAATGTTTAAAGGACTTGCCGCTAACCAATTATTCTGTCAGGGATACCCTGAACAGGATTTATACCATTCAGAATTTATATGCACTGAACCATATCAAACAAGCGAATCAGCTTACTAAAGAAACTTCTGATTTTCTTGCTCAGGAATTCAATTATGTGTGTACCCTTAACCCCGAATTTCAAAGGACCTATTTACAAAATACCAGGTTAAGCTTATATATTTTAGGCGAACTCAATAAACTGACAGCAGGCTATAAACAGCAAGAAATGAACCGGCTGATTCAAGGTGTATTCAATCATATGATTGATAAATCAGGGATCAGAAGTTAAATATCATTGATTTAAACTGGTCTGATCAGGGATCAGCTTTCCTATCAAAAAAGGGGTTTATCACTATGATAAACCCCTTTTATTTAATGAATACCGTTTGATTAAAACTCAGCCAGCATCACTTCCGGCTCTTCAGCCAAAGGAGCCTTCACTGGTTTCTTTTTAGCCAGTTGATTCACCCTGTACATCAGAAAAATACTGACCAGGGTAACCCCTACTACCACAAAACCTACGATATCGTAATGTTCTATAGGACTGAATTTAGTTTGCTGTACAACGATCATACCTGATACTGCCGCAGCTACCCCACCGGCTATCTGCTGCATGGAAGAGTTGATACTCATAAATGCACCTCTGTCTTCCACATCAGGAATTGCACTCGTCAGCGCAGAAGACGGCACCATTCTGCTCATAATTCCTATCATCATCAATACATTCAGAATAATTACAATCCAGAATGGTGTCGCTGACAGATTCGTATAGGCCACACAAATCAGCATAGTCCAGACCGAAGCAAGACTAAAGATCCTGAATTTACTCACCGTATCACTTAAACGGCCTATCAATGGCATAATTACCAATGAACTTACTCCGGAAACCATAAATAGGACCGGCAATTCTTCGGCTGTTACATGAAGGTTATTCACAGCAAACACACTCCCGAAAGGCATCATCATAAAACCGCCAATGGAAAGTGCTGCTGTTGCAGCGAAACCCACTCTGTAGTTTTTTTTTGCAATAGTATGCCACAAATGCTTAAATGCAGACTTATCCTGTTGTAAACCAAGGTGTTTATTGATTGGCTTGAGCACCGTTACAATTAAAGCAGCTATAATTACCGCCACCGCTGCAACCATAATAAAAGGAGATTCCCAACCCCATTTATTAGCGATATACAAACCTATTGGAATACCCAATACCTGGCTTGCACCAAAGCCCATCTGTATAAAGCCCATTACCCTTCCCCTTTGCTGCAAACTAAAAAGATCGGTAATAATAGCCATAGAGATAGAGCTGATTACCCCACCAAACAGACCAGTGATAATACGTGCAGCCACCAGCAGTTCAAAAGAATTTGCCAGGCTGCATAAAAAGGTTCCGGCGATGAAACCTGTATAAAAGAATAAAAGCAGTTTTTTACGATCAAAACGATCAGCAAAACCTGCAGTTAATAAACCTGAAATACCCGCACTAAAGGCATAAGCAGAAACCGCAATCCCAAATGAGGAGGGCTTCATGCTTAATGATTTGATCAGCATATCTCCAAGTGGAGACATCACCATAAAGTCTAGTATAACAGTAAATTGAGTCATTGCCAGCATAAAGATTACAATCTTTTGATAGCCTGAAAAAGGTGTTGTTCCTTCTGGTTTCATAAAATTTAAGTTAATTCATAGCACATATAGCCATGATTCCGGACCAGTTCGATAACCTGATGATGCTTTAAGCTATAAGAAACAATTCTTAAAACATAATCTTCATCGTCCAGGTCCACATTCCATTGTTCAATACATTTGTTTTCATCCAATAATGGCTGTAGAGCCTGTCTATCCTCTTCAGATTTTATATCTGTTCTAAAAAGCAGGATATGATTGAAATTTTCCATTTTTTGTCATTCTTAAATCTGTTTAAATACATAAATAAAATCATCTGACTTTTATTTCTTCAATCCTTTAACAACCAGATCAAAGGCCTCCCATAACATTTCATCCGTCAAACTGAATGGTTTACCAGCAAGGCTCTGACCTTCATTACTAAATTTAATCAGCGCGTAAAGCGGTGCAAAGGCAACTGACCAGTATACCTCAAAAGGCATCTCCTTTACCTCCCCGCGAGAGATAATATTGTCGTTAAATCTTTTGAATTTGCCCAGCGCATCTTCCATTAGAGTTGAGAGAAACAGGTCCTGGTAAACCGAAGCTCTCAGCTGCTCATTAAACTTACCCAATACCGGGTTATTGATCAGATCCCGATAACGGTTTTTCCATTGCTGGCGCAGCCCATCTTCAAAAGAAGCTTCAGGATCAAAATTGTGCAACATTGACTTCCCCATCATTTTACCATGTTCTACGGCAAGCTGTGAAAGCAGGTCATCCTTGTCCTTGTAATAAATATAAAGCGTGGCTACGGAAATGCTACAGGCTTTAGCGAGCTTATTCATACTAAAACTTTCAAAACCGCCATTTGCGATAGTTTCTAAGGCGATTTTTTTTACCAGATTCTCTTTCTCAATATCTCTTGTACGCATAATTATCAAATGATCCGTCAAATATAAGTGAATATTCATTCATTAATGAAATAATAAATAAAATATATCTTTGCACAACACAAATTTTAATAACCTATCAGAGTGAAAAAAGCACTAAAGATCACAGGAATAAGTATTACCTCTCTCATCCTGCTGATATTACTAGTCCCCTATTTAATACCTGGCACAATATCTCAGGAAATAGAAACCCGGATCAATCAAAACATTAATGGTAAAGCTGAATTTGAAAGTACCAGTTTATCTTTTTTTACCCATTTTCCTTCCTTAACACTGAGTCTTAATAATTTCACTTTAAAAGGATCTGCACCATTTGAAAAAGAGACGCTAATCCACGCTAAACAATTATCTTTTCGTTTAGACCTGAGTACTATATTTTCAAAACAAGTCAAAATTAACCAGATATTTTTAGACCAGGCTAATATTAATGTTCAGGTAGATGAGAAAGGAAATCCTAACTATAATGTCTACAAAAGCAGTAACAGCACTCCAAACCAGTCAGATGGAGCTTCCACAGCCATAAAAATTGAGGGGATCTTTATCAATAAGAGTAATCTGACATATAATGATCAGTCAATCCCAATGAAAGTTAGTGCCAAAGGTTTAAATTATGCAGGTAAAGGCGATCTGAGCCAGGCAATTTTTGATTTAAAAAGTAATGCCAGAATTGACTCACTTGATTTATATTATAACAATTCACCTTATCTCCTGAATAAAAAGATAGACGCAAAACTGGTTACTAAAATCAATACCAACTCGCTCGATCTGATGTTCAATGAAAACGACTTAAAGATAAATACTTTGCCAATTCTGTTTGTTGGTAAATTTTCATTTCTTAAAGACGGTTATGATATCAATTTCAAGACTACTGCCAAAGAAACTGATCTTCACAACATTTTCACTGTTTTACCTCCCTCTATTGCAAACCGGATGGAAAAAACAACAATTAAAGGTTATGCTGAAATTAAAGCTTCTTTAATAGGGAAATATCTGGCAAAACAGCAAATTATGCCTACCCTATCCTTTAATATCAAAGTACGTGACGGAAATATCACAAATCCAAAGGCACCGGAAGCAATCAGTAACCTCTATCTGAATTTACAGATGAAACTGCCCGGCTTAAATCCTGACAGTTTATATATAGATATGGATAGCCTGTATTTTAATATGGGCAAAGATTATATCAATTCTGTGGTTAAGCTAAATGGTTTAAAAAAGCCCACAGTCCATATCAATACCAGGGGATCAATAGATTTAACTAAATGGGCTGAGATTTTTGAGGTAAGTAACCTCAAAGGTATTTACACTATAGATCTGAAAGCAGACGGTCAATTCACTAAAAAAGTAGTTAGAAGTGGTATAAGAAAAGTAGATACGGTAAACGTCATTCCAAAATTTACATTAAAATCTTCACTGCGTGGCGGTTACTTTAAATACCCTTCACTAAATGCCTCAATCGATCAGATCAATTTCAATATAAACGGACATAATACGGACGGAAATTATAAACATACACAGCTTGACATAACTGACATCAATTTGCAGGCATTAAGTAATTATATCAGGGGATCAGCCAGCATACAACCCGGTCAAATGGCCATTGATGTCAAACTGAAATCAATGGTTAATCTTGCTGAAATTAAGCAATTCTACCCTTTAAAAGACCTGGAGCTTAATGGAGAGCTCAATATGGATCTGCAATCCAAAGGTATTTACAACAAGGCAAGAAAAACTTTCCCGGTAACAGCCGCATCTTTCAAGCTGGCAAACGGACGGATTAAAACTGCTCATTTTGATCAGCCTTTAACGCAAATTGTTGTAGACGGGACTCTGACCAATAAAAATGGGACTTTGAGAGGTACACAGGTTAATATCAAACCGATCTCTTTTGTCATGGCAGGCCAGCCCTTTATGCTAAAGGCAGCAGTCCGGAACTTTGAAAATGTTGCTTATAATATCACCTCAAAAGGGACGATAGATATTGGCAAAATGTATCAGTTCTTTGCTGTTAAAGGTTATAATGTCAAGGGTACAATATTTACTGACCTCTCTTTAAAAGGATTGCAGAGTGATGCTACAGCTGGAAATTATCAAAAACTAAATAACAGGGGCCGTCTGATCGTAAATCAGATTAACCTGCAATCAGATCTTTTCCCAAAACCATTCCTCATCAAAAACGGCGTCTTTTCTTTTGCTCAGGACCAGATGAAATTTGAGAAATTCAAAGCCAGTTATGGTCAGTCAGATTTCACTATGGATGGTCAGCTGGGTAATATCATTAATTATGTGCTTAGCCCAAAAGCCAAATTAACAGGAAACTTCAATTTCCAAAGCAAGCGCATATTTGCAGATGAGTTAATGGTTTATAATACACCTAAACCCATACCAGGTGCACCTGCAGGAAGTAATGGTGTCATTCTGATTCCTTCAAACCTGGACGTAACTTTATCTGCCAATGCAGGAACTGTATATTATAATGAGCTGCAGATCAAAAACGCAAAAGGTAACTTAGCTTTAAAAGATGGTACTTTGACCCTGAACCAAACCAGTTTTAACCTGATAGACGCTGCAGTTAATATGGATGCTACTTATAAAAGTATAACTCCTAAATCAGCTTTCTTTGATTATCATATTACAGCAAAAGAATTTGATATAGCCAAAGCCTATAAAGAAATAAAAACGTTCAGAACACTGGCCACTTCAGCATCAAAAGTTAAAGGTATTGTAGGCCTCGATTATCAGTTAACCGGAAAACTTAACCAGGATATGATGCCGGTTTACCCCTCGTTGAAAGGCGCCGGTGTATTGTCACTAAAGAAAGTGAGCCTGAGCGGATTTAAAATGATGAATGCAGTGAGTAAGGCAACCCGCAGAGATAGCCTGAACAATCCTGATTTACGCGATGTAGAGATTAAATCTACGATCAATAAAAACATCATTACTATAGAAAGATTTAAAATGCGTATTGCCGGATTCAGACCCCGTTTCGAAGGACAGGTCAGCTTTGATGGCCATCTGAATATGAGCGGGAGATT
This sequence comes from Pedobacter cryoconitis, assembly GCF_014200605.1. Taxonomy (GTDB): domain Bacteria; phylum Bacteroidota; class Bacteroidia; order Sphingobacteriales; family Sphingobacteriaceae; genus Pedobacter; species Pedobacter cryoconitis_B. Next base: position 128,988 of record NZ_JACHCE010000006.1, read on the forward strand.
AGGTCTGCCCCCATTTGGTTTGATTGGTATACCTTTGACTATTACCGGTACACAGGATAAACCAATTATTAAGCTTAAAAGAAACAAAGAGGCTAAACTGGAAGAAAAAGAGGAAGAATAATTTCATTAAAAAAGGCCGGTATCTTTTTCAGATACCGGCCTTTTTTAATATTTACTTATCTTCTTTTAAAAGATTCTGAGTCTTTTACGATTAAAGTTTAAAACCGTAAGCAATACGTAAAGCAACCTGACCTACGCTTTTATTATCATAAGTATTTGAATAACGTAATGCATCACCTTTACCTGTATTTTCGTATTTAATACCTAAATCCAAACCATTACTCCATGAGTAACCCAGGGTTGGTGCATATAGGAAAGTTGTTTTTGAGTTTTTAGATACGCCAAAAGCAGCACCTACTTCACCCATTGCATATATACCTGAACCAGTTGCATCAAAGAAATACTTTAGACCAGTTTTCACAGGGATGTAAGCATAATCAGGAACAGAGATGTTATTTACAGGACCAACACTGTAAACGCGGTCTTTTGCAAAATAGTGGTTATAACCAGTTGCAATCGGTACAGATAATTGTTTAGTTACGTCAAACTGTGCACGTACATCAATACCTGCAGCTACACTGTAATTGTTATTTGTAGGGATACCGATATTTGCACCAACACCTATTTTTTGAGCACTAACATTCGTTGTGAAGAATATTGCCACAGCAGCTACTGCCGAAGCAAGATATTTAGTAGAATTTTTCATTTGTTGTTTATTATTTTTTAATTGTTATGAAGCTTGTATGAAACATCCAGGCTTCAGCGGGATAAATACAAAATGCATGCCATTCCGGGAGCTCTGCCCTTCACGTCGATACAAAACAGCCCTGAAACCTGTATAAATGGTGTTTTTCAAAACCCAGAATTTTCAGGAGGAATAAAGAAGTCCAAATCGCAATTGTCCGCAGTAAGGAATCATCGGGAAGCTTATGTAACAGCTATTTACCGGAGGAATGACTCGTTATATAATTTGATAACTTGCCTGGTTAAATGTTCTGTTCCCATAGCTGAGTCCAGCCAGTTTATCATAATACCGTCTTTTTCCATTTTTCTGAAAAAGGTCATTTGTCTTTTCGCAAATTGACGGATTGCAATGTACAATTTCTCTTTCAAGTCCGGTAAACTGATCTTATTTTGGAGATATTCAGTGATAAATTTATATTCCATACCATAAAACAAGAGCATTTCTGCGCTTACCCCACGTTTTAAAAGCCCTTGAACTTCTTCGATTAAGCCATGCTCAAAACGTTCATTCAACCTTTTATAGATTCTTGCTCTGCGGGTTTCTACCTCTGCATCTAAACCAATCACTAAAGACCTGAACTGCGGCCGCTCCTGTTCTACTAAAGTATGATCTTGTAAATATGCAGCAATCTCAATCGCTCTAACCAGTCTTTTAGCAGAAGAAAGATCTGCATGTCCGGTAAATCCGGCCGGATAACCTGCCAACAATATCCTTAGCGCATGAATATCATGAACCGGAAGGCCCATTCTCAATTCTTCATTTACAGGAACTGCCGTATACTGATGATTTTGTAATATACTATGAATATACATTCCGGTTCCTCCACATAATACAGGAATTTTATGCTGAGCAGTTAGCTTTCCGAACACCTCATAGAAATCATCCTTAAATGAATTGACATTATAACTTTCACCTGCTTCTCTGATATTAATCAAATGATAAGGAATAGTTTTCTCACCTATCCTGTATTCATGCAGGTCTTTTCCGGTACCCAAATCCATATCTTTAAATACCTGTCTGCTGTCGGCACTAATTACCTCACCATTTAAAGCATCAGCAACGCTGACAGCAAGTTTAGTTTTTCCGGAGGCTGTGGGGCCCAGTATAATTAAAAGAGGGTTCTCGTTTATTGGCATAGTAAGATATACTTCAGGTTTCCGGTATTAAAAACACTGATATAATGTAAAGAATTTAAATATACTATTTTCTCAGAAGTTGCTAATGGAGCAAGATCAGCAATAATTTCTGCCGGCAGGCGATGCGGAAAATAACGGATATTAGTACTCTGATCCAGCCATATTTCTGCAGGTGGCATTTGTGAGACCATTTCAAAACCGAGTTTTGTATATCCTTTCCCATAAGACCAGTCCAGATCTGCGTAAGTCATGACATCACTGGGAAGAATCGTTTTGATTAAATGTTTAATCAGTTTACTCAACCCGCCCTGCACAGTAAAACCATCAGCAGTTGCAAACCTGATCAATTCTACAGAAGTATAATCTGCATGTTTTCTTGTCATTTTACGCTTAGCACTAAAAGTAGCCACAGCCACAAATTGTCCTTCTAAAACCAAAGCATACCTATGTCTTGCCTTAGCGGATCCCTGGAGATGATTTTCCTGAAGAAATCTATCAGCCTCAGGCTGAGTGATCGTAATGATACTTGTTTTTCGACCGTGAATCCTTTTGTTTTTTCCAAGTAGTGCACTGATACGACTTAGAATTTGCACTGGTTTAGTATACCAGATGTCTTCCCAGAGCTGAATTAATTGTTTTTCGGAAGCACTATATTGCTGTTGCAACAATAATGTTTCTGCTGAATCTGGATGTTTTGCAATACTTAGCAAATTAAGATGCAGCTCTTCATTATCCTGAAACTTCAATAAAAGAAAAGAGTCAGAAGTATATAATTCTGACTCAATGCCTATAGCTTGTAATGCTTGTTTAAGCTCTTGTTGCCAGCTTATTTTTTTTATACTCAACTTATTTTTTATTTACAGCTTTCCTGCTCTTTATCTATCTATCCCGGTTTTTATAGTTATGCCAGCTTCCCTGTACCAGATCCTTAACCGCTTCCCTATCGCCCTCTATATGCTTTGCTGCATCAATTTCTCTACACCCAGCCCTGCTCCTTAAATATTTTATATCCTGCAGCGACCTTCTCTTCTATTAAATTCAAAGTTACATCATCTAATTCTTTAATATACATTGTTCTTTCATGCTGAGGAACAGAATCAGGGAGCAGATCAAATGCTACATGATCATCTTTAACTTCCATACTGAGAAAAAACACCTCTGGTTTGTTCTGATCTTTCGCCTCCAATGCCGGAGCAGCCCAAAGATCATATTTTTGATCGCTGTTTGCACCATCATTAAAGCCTAAAGTAGTATAAGGTTGTAAAGTTGCCCTGATAGTTTGAAAAATTTCTATAAGATCCGTTTTCATATGTTTGGTATTTTGAAGTCATAGCTATAACAAGGATTAAAACCTATTGTTTCCTATTCTCTATATTTAACCACCATTTTGTATTTGGATAATCTACTCCTACTTGAAACGTTTCCCCAAGCATAGGCGTCACCATCAACTGTTTAGACTCATCTGCACTTTTTGAAACGCGCAAAATAGAATCATCCCAATCATGCAAAGCTAAAGTAAACTTTCCCCAGTGTACAGGTAAAAGCAGCCTGGCCTTCAAATCTTTTGCAGCTGTTACCGTTTGTTCCGGGAACATATGGATTAAAGGCCATAATTCATTGTACTGTCCGCATTCTAAGATAGCCAGATCAAAAGGCCCATGCTGTTCACCAATAACTTTAAAATGATTATCATAACCTGAATCACCGCCCAAAAACAATTTATGGTCACCAGATTCCAGAATAAAGGAAGACCATAACGTTCTATTCCGTTTAAATAATCTGCCGGTAAAATGTCTTGCTGGCTGGGCGGTAAACTGAAGTCCGCATAAAACAGCCTGTTCATCCCAGGCCAGTTCTGTAATTTTCTCTGCCGGAATTCCCCAGCGAATTAGATGTGACCCTGCCCCTGCAGAAGTTAAAAAATGTTTAGCCCTGTCTTTTAGCTTTAATATACTTTGATAATCCATATGATCATAATGATCATGTGTGATCAGGATAATATCGATTGAAGGAAAATCCTCAGCCCTGATAAAATCAGTGCCTTCATATTGTTTTTTACCAATAAAAGAAAATGGAGAAGGTGTTTTACTGAATACAGGATCAACCAGTATCTTTAAGGCATCTAGCTGTAATAAATAAGAAGAATGTCCAAACCAGGTGACTTTTAAACCTGATATAGAATCCATTACAGGTTTAACATGCGGCAAAATGGCCAAAGGTCTGCTATTTGGATTTCCTTTCAGCATAGCTTTAAAAATAGCTGAATACCCTTCCTCTGGTTCCATAGGGGTTAAAGACTGATTTTGCAGTACATCATCTTTAACATTAGGCAAACGCCTGATCCGGTCTAATCTTGCGCCTTCGGGCAAACGGCCAAAAACCGGTAAATTTAAAATGATATAAAACAGCAAAATTAATGCGCAGATAATAAATAAGGTGATGTACATATATAACGTAGCTAATGATAACAGGTATATAAAAAAATAGCAGGAATCAGCTTAAAAGCTAAGATTCCACAACGAATATAACAATTGGATGAAGTATCAAGCCCAGTAAATTCATTAATATTGCAAAAGCCTGTTTAAATAACAGCTCCTGTAAAATTAAATGATTCCCTGACCTCCAACAGCAAGCAATGCGTACTAATACCGTTTTTATAAACAATACCTTTATAGATGCCGCTCAAGCCTCGATATTAATTACAGATCTTTCCATACAAAGAGGCTATGGAATATTTGATTTCTTTAAAACAGTCAATGGGAAACCTATTTTTCTGGATGATCATATAGAACGTTTTTATAACTCTGCAAAAAAAATGCATCTGCATATTGATCAAAGCCCTGCAGAACTAAAAAATATCATTACTGAACTGATGTTAAAAAATGATTTACCAGATTCAGGAATTAAAATGACCCTGACAGGAGGGTATTCTGCGGATGCTTATGGCCTGCCCGCTACGCAAAACCTGATTATCACTCAATATCCTTTAACCATACCCCAGGGTTTTCAAACTCAGGGAATAAATCTGGTCACTTATCCTTATCAAAGACAATTATCAGAAATGAAAACGCTGGATTATTCTATGGCAATCTGGCTGCAACCCTTTATCAAAGAACACAATGCTGATGAAGTGTTATATCAATATGATAATTTAGTTAAAGAAACCCCGAGAGCAAATTTTTTCATGGTCACTGCTGAAGGTGAAGTCATCACTGCTAAAAATGATGTTTTGAGTGGGGTTATTCGTAAAAACATCCTTCATCTTAAAGATTCAGGTTTCCGGATCACAGCACGTGATTTTACTTTAGAAGAAATGAGCCAGGCCAGCGAAGCTTTTATTACCAGCACAACCAGGAACATCCTGCCAGTTTTAAATATAGACGGCAAAAAGGTTGGTAATGGAAAAGCAGGAGAAATTACAGCAAAATTATATGCCTTACTGCTTGAAAAAATAGGATAAGATTAGTCGTGAAAGAATAAAAAAAAGCCTTATTTACTTTTAAAAGGAGCAAATAAGGCTTGAATTCAATAACAGGTTATACTACAGCCGGATCTTCTTTCTTTGGTACTAATTTTTCAGCAAGACCAGCTCCCGCAGCCAGCAATTCATTGGTAATTGCCCTGGTATACTCTGATATCTCCGCTTTAAAATCTGCAACTGAAGCACCCGAACGGATTTCTTCCAGTCTTTTTTCCCAGGAACCTGTTAATTCTGCCTGGGCAATTTTCTGATCTTTCACTACATCATAAACAGCAAGACCTTTAAAAGTCGGAACAAGGTTACGTTTTTCACGCAGAATGTAATCTCTGGTAATTAAGGTCTCAATAATTGAAGCCCTGGTAGCCGGGGTACCCAGTCCACTGTCTTTCATGGCATAGCGCAATTCTTCATCTTCTATTTCTTTACCAGAAGTTTCCAGTGCTTTCAGTAAAGAGGCTTCATTGTATAAAGGTTTAGGTTTAGTCTGTTTTTCCAGTAAAGCCTTTTCTACAATTGGTAATGATTCACCTTTTTTAACTTTTGGAAGAGAAGGGTTATCTTCATCTTTCTTATCCTCTTCCTTGTCATTTAATACTGATCGCCATCCCGCAGAGCGGATAACGGTTCCATTTGCAATAAACAGAGACCCTGACTCGATCGTTATTTTAGTTACTTCCTTCACACATTCCTGGTGAAAAGCTTCGAGCATACGCCCTACAACCATATCATAAACCGCTTGCTTATCTGCGCTTAAATGATAAGGTGCCTCCCCTGTTGGTAATATAGCATGGTGATCCGTGACTTTCTTTGCATTCACACTCCTTTTATTCAAAGGTACAGTCATCAGAAATTCTGCCTGTTTTCCAAAATCAGGATGCGTAGTTAACTGTGTGATTAGTTGAGGGACACCCGCAAAAACATCATCTCCAATATACCGGCTGCCCGTACGCGGATAAGAGACCAGTTTACTTTCATATAAATTCTGTAACAGGTTAAGCGTCTGATCTGCAGTATAACCTTTACGCTTATTGGCTTCCTGCTGTAAACTACTCAGGTCATGCAATAGCGGCGGCGGTTCTTTACGGGGTTTAGCTTCCACATCAAGGATCTTTCCTCCGGTTGGAAATCCGGAGCCGACATCTTCAATTTTATCAAATAAAGCCTGAGCTTCTTCTTTGACATTGAAATTCACTGTAGAAACAGCTTTAAAAAGCTGTCCGTCTTTATCCAGCTGTATACCCAACTGATAATATAATTGTGGTACGAAATTCTTGATTTCAATAAACCTTGAACAGATCATGGCTAAAGTGGGGGTCTGTACCCTGCCCAGCGAAAGTACCGATCTTGCACCGGCCGAAATACTTAATGCCTGGGTGGCGTTCATTCCTACCAGCCAGTCAGATTCTGACCTGCAATGTGCAGAATTAAACAGCGTATCATAATCAGTACCCGGTTTAAGATTTCTGAAACCTTCTTTAATAGCTTCATCAGTCTGTGAAGAAATCCAAAGCCTTTTAAAAGGTTTTTTACATTTCAGAAAATAATAGATATAGCGGAAAATGAGTTCACCTTCCCGCCCGGCATCCGTTGCTACGATAATCTCTGTAGCTTCATCAAAAAGCTTTTTAATAATATCAAGCTGCTTTCTTACGCCGGGATCTTCGACCAGTCCATCTTTAGTTTTAATTTTCCGGATGGCCAGTTTAAATTTAGCCGGCAGCATCGGCAGATGCTGTCTTCTCCAGCCTATAAAGCCGTATTCCTGTGGAGGTGCCAATTGCAGCAGATGTCCGAATGCCCAGGTAAAAGAGTAACCTTTCCCCTCAATGTATCCGTCTTTTTTACCCGTTGCGCCAAACACTTTAGCTAATTCACGTGCAACGGATGGTTTTTCTGCAATTACAATCTTCATCTATTATCCTTTATTTAGAGACCCTAAATTTCATCAAAATACTTCACATTAAAAAACCAGGAAGCTTCTTTCCTGGTTTTTTAAACGGATAATACCGCCTATAAATCCTGTTTTCTGATAGAAAGCAATCAATTTTCCTATAGGGAGCCTAATAGATCGAGTCCCGTTTTGAACGTATTGCAATGTGCCTCTACAATGTCTTTAATTAATGGAGAATAGCCCCCCCCCATACTTACCTGTACAGGTAAACCATGTTCTTTACAAAACTGAAAGACCATTTTATCCCGCTCTTTACATCCCGCCTTAGTCATTGCTAATTTACCTAACTTATCACTTGATAAGACATCTACCCCTGATAAATAAAAAACGAAATCAGGCAGGTGCTTTTCATATAAATCAGGCAGTGTGTGGGCTAAAAGCGAAAGATAAACCTCATCTCCGGTTCCCACATCCAAACCGATATCAAGATCAGAAACTTCTTTGCGAAAAGGAAAGTTCTTCTCCCCATGCATAGAAAAAGTAAAGATTGCCGGCTCATTTTCCAGAATCTGAGCAGTCCCGTTTCCCTGGTGTACATCTAAATCTATAATCAGGATACGTTTACAAAAACCTCTTTTCAAAAGATAATTGGCCGCTATAGCCTGATCATTCAGTAAACAAAAACCCTCACCCCAGTTAGAACCTGCATGATGTGTACCACCCGCCACATTAAAAGCAAGACCATGCTCTTTTGCAAACAAAGCACCGTCAATGGTTCCCTGGGTAATCCTCAGTTCCCTCTCCAGCAGCTGCGCATTTAGTGGAAAACCAATCCGGCGCTGTTCTCTTTGAGGCAAAGTGAAATCCCTCAACTGAGCCCAGTAAGCAAGCTCATGGGATAACAGGACAATCTCTTCATCAACCCGGTCAGGTTCAAAAAGATAATCAGGGGTGATCACCCCTTCATGTAATAATTGTTCAGGTATCAACTCATACTTTAACATCGGGAAACGATGTCCCTCCGGTAAAGGATGCGCATATAAAGGATGATATGCTATTTTTATCATTTAATTTAAGATCTCTCCCACGTGTTTTTCAATATTATTACAGATCTCATCTACAGGCAGATCATTCGCATCCTCACCAAAAGGGTTTTCTATTTCTTCTGCAATCAGTTCCAGACTGGCCAGAACATATAAAATAAAAGGTACAATTGGGACTACAAAATAACCCAGACTGAATACCCAGCCAAAAGGAAGGGTAATCACGTAGATAAAAAGAAATTTTTTGATAAAAGCACTATAAGAAAAAGGAATAGGTGTTTTCTTAATTCTCTCACATCCACCGCAAATATCTGTGAAACGGTTCAGATCACCACTCAGTACGATCAGCTGCTCACCCGAAATCTTACCCGCTGCTTCCAGGTCAAAAACTCTGGCCGAAAGACTGGCCGCAACCTGATTAGGAATATGTTTACCTCCATCCACTTCAACTAAAAAACTGTTTTTCCCGAAATACTGTTTTTCCCGCAAATGCTCTTTTAAAGCAAAAGCATATTTAGGAATTGCATAACTGAAATATTCATATTCCTCTTCACCCAGTTTAAGCGATTTGATCTTAATGGCCAGGTTACGGCTGATGTTAGTCAGCTCCCCTAATAATCGCCTGCCTTCCCACCAGCGGTCATAAGAAGTATTGGTCCGGAATACCAGTAACATGGAAATCACAAATCCCAGCAAGCTATGCATCATGCCAATATTTTTGACCGTTGCTGTTTGTGATAATTTGAGAAAATGAAGTTCCAAAAAAGCGATTAAACCAGAAAAAACAGCGACACTAATCATCAGCGGCCACAGTTTTCTGAAAGTATCTGCCTTATGGATATGAAAAATAAAGGTGAACCAATCTTTAGGATTGTAATTTATCATATTATATCTCTTTGCTAATTTTTAATAGTAACTCACCTGTCAAAAAAACATCCTCAAAAGAATTGTATAAAGGAACAGGACTTAAACGGATAACATTTGGTTCTCTCCAGTCCCCTAATATATTATTGGCAACCAGTTTTTCAAAAACACCTTTGGCATTGCCCGATGCAATTATAGAAACCTGGGTACCACGGTCATTTTCATTTTCGGGCGTAATGACCTGATACTGCTGATAACCTATTGCTTTATTGACCTGAGCTATGGTCTCTATCAAATAAGCAGTTAACATTTTACTTTTTTCTCTGACCGGTCCCATAAACCCTGCAGATTCAAAGATTTGCAGGGAAGCATGGTATAAAGCCATTGGCATAACCTGCGAACAGCTGATCTGCCAGCCATCAGCCCCCGGTTCAGCTACAAAGCCTTTTTCCATTTTAAAACGGGTAGATTCTTTATAACCCCACCATCCTGCGAAGCGGTCCAATGTATCATCTTTAAAATGTTTTTCATGGACAAATATGCCTCCTATTCCCCCAGGACCACTATTCTGATATTTATAGGAGCACCAGCAGGCAAAGTCAATATCCCAGTCATGTAATTGCACAGGCACATTACCAGCAGCATGTGCAAGATCGAATCCGACAATTGCACCCGCAGCATGACCTGCTTTTGTAATCGCCTCCATGTCAAACCACTGACCAGTGAAATAATTTATTCCACCAAATAAAACCAAAGCCAGTTCATCTGCATTTTCAGCAATACGGGCTACAATATCTTCTGTTCTTAAAGTATACTCACCAGTTCTGGGTGCCACTTCAATGATTGCTGTTGCCGGATCATAACCATGAAAACGCACCTGACTTTCAAGCGCATACTGATCTGAAGGGAAAGCACCAGCTTCCATAATGATCTTAAATCTTTTTTGATTGGGGCGATAGAAACTCACCATCAGTAAATGAAGGTTTACTGTCAGTGTATTCATTGGACAAACCTCGGCAGCAAGTGCACCCACAATCGGAGCCATCAGCTTTTTAAGCTCTTTATGGTAAAACATCCAGGGACTATCGCCTTCAAACCAGCCTTCTACTGCCAGATTTTGCCAGTTATCCAGTTGTTTTCCAAGCACAGACCGCGCAGATTTAGGTTGAAGCCCCAGGGAATTGCCACACAGATATATAAATGGTTTACCATTTTGCTGTGGAAATAGAAATTCTTCACGGAATTTCGCCAATGGGTCTTGTGAATCCATTGTCCTTGCAAATGATAATGTATTTTCAAAGTTCATATTTTTTGTAATTATGCTGATCAGGATAACGCTTTTTACAATTTTAATAAAAAAATGGAGAATCAGACAATCTTATAGCTGTTGTATTACCAATTATCAGCTTAGTTTTAATCCTCTTTTTTTGTAAACTGATCTATAATTTCCATCACAGTAAGCCCGTCTTCACCGATACATGGGTTTGCTGTTTCATTTAAAAAATACCGTACCGTGGCGCCGATCATAGGCTGCTGAACATGCTCAAGTGCATCAAAATTAAACACTTCTGTTTTTCCATCTCTGATTAGTTCTATTTTACCAGGACCAAAAACAGGAAATGAGATCGTGCCTTTCGAGCCAGTAATGATACAAAGATCTTTTTGTGTTCCAGCTGGCATATCAAAACACCAGGTCCCATTGAAAAATACATTATTTTTGAATTTCAGAACTCCTGTAACCAAATCATCAGCCTGATAAAGACCACCCTGATTACCTGAAATACCTATAGATTTTTCAATTGGGCCGAAAAAATATAACATCAGATCTAACTGGTGAGGAGCGATATCATGGAAAAGTCCACCTCCGGCAATTACCGGATCCAAACGCCATTGTATTTTTGGATCAGCAAGTTCTTTGGGACTAAGTGAAGGCTGTAAATATTCTAATGTAACAAATTTTACAGCTCCGATGGCCTGTTCGTCGATTAAAGCTCTGATCTTTTTAAATACAGGTTGTTCTCTGCGATAATGTGCGATGGTTAATTTCCCATTACTTCGCGCAGCAGCTTCAACCATTTGCTGACCTGCAGCTGCATGTATAGCCATTGGTTTTTCAACATAAACCGACTTACCAGCCTTTAATGCTGCAATAGTCAGTTCCTGATGTGATAATGGCGGAGTAGCAATATAAATGGCGTTGATTTCAGGATCATCGATCAATGCCTGAGTATCGCTATACCATTTCGGTACCCGATGTCTTCTGGCATAATCTTCTGCTTTGAAAGCATTTCTACTCATTACAGCTATAAGAGCTGAATTTGGCACTTTATTAAAAGCAGGGCCGCTTTTCACTTCGGTTACATCCCCGCATCCGATCATACCCCATTTTATAGTATTCTGCATCGTAATTCATTTAAGCTGGTAAATATGGTTAAAATCCTGATCCTTATTCAGTGCTATAGTTTAAGTTAATTTCAAAACTATTCATTCTCATGATTACCCTTACCTGAAAACAGCGTAATCCTTATCAGAAACAAGTTGACAGCGTATCAGATTATTTAGTTTAAAACGGGTTTTAAATAGCTTATACAAGCATTATTCAGCAAATCATGGACAAAACCTGAATGAGTCCTGAACAAGTACTGAACAATGTCTGGACAAAGACCTTATAAGACACTTATTACCATCAAGTTAGATAAGATCTAAATCACCTGATTTTTCAGACTGGAATCAATTTTAAAAATAACCAGAAAAGATATTTGAGGATTCAATAAGCGATATAAATATCATTAAAAACAAATCATTTTTATGATTAAGAAATATCAATTTACTCATTTAAAACGATGGTCATCCTTTATATGAAAAAAAATTATAATTAAAAAAGCGCGCTTAACAATCAAAACTGAAGGTTAAGCACGCTATGTTTTTACGGATAGCGATGTTAAACAGTTTGTACTGAATCCTGCATCGCCAATGCTACCGGATTAACCAACGTTCCAATAAATTCTGGTACCGGAACATCTGTACTTTCACTATATCCATGCGTTAGTAAGCGAACACGATTAATACAAACACGCGTAAATTCAGGAATAAATAAGTCAAATTTCTCAAATTTAGCCGCCATTTCAGGATTTTCTTCCTGGAACTCTATAATGACATTGGCTACGTTTTTCCAGAAATATTCTTCGTTCAGGCCAACATAAGAATGGAAAATATTACTCAGGTATCTGAATACAGCATCAAACACCCCTGACAAAATAAATAACGGAGCTAATTCATCCTCAATTTCTCTTAAGACATGAACCAGATCTTCTGGTAATTTTGCTTTCGATTCTTCTGTTAAGACGATTTCTTCCACAAAGTCTTTAATGATAATTCTTTGTGGTATATAATCCTTCATCACTAAAATTGTATTCTCTCCATGTGGGCTAAAAAAAAAGGCATGTTTGTAAAAAATCCTTAAAATAGGTTTAAGGTATGCCTTTAAATAAGCTTTAAGCCATTCATCAGGGGCAATTCCGGATTTTTCAATCATTGCCCCTACCAGGCTTTTGCCATGATCATCTACATAAAGTAAGCTTGCCATGGTCATCATCTTTTCTCCCGGTTGCAGATAATTCTCTGCACTTTCTCTCCAGATGACGCCTAAAAACTCCTGGTACTGATAGGGAGATTGTGGAATTGTACTGTATTGTGGATGGGTATAAGCGGCAGTAGCCACTTCTCCCAATAAAACAACACCGGTATTTTTCAGATAAATATCACCCTCCAGCATATCCTTTGCCCATTGGGTTACTCTTGGTGCAATAGCCAGTTTTTTTGGGGATAAACCTCTGAAAATTGAGGTATTTAATATAGAAATAGCCGTTTTAACATAATGTTTATGCGGATGACTGATATTAAAGAAAGTACGGATACTTTGCTGACACATATACTGATCATTTCCCAAAGCCAGGGGTACAATATATTGATTGGCGATATCATGCGCAAGCTGCAAAACAATCTTATTATTCCATTGCCATTCGTGGACAGGTATAAAAAGATAGTCATCCGGGTTTAAGTTTTTTCCACTTAATATTTCATTAAACTGGTTAATCTGCTCAAAACCTAATTCATCTTTATAAAAAGCCGCCATCTCTATAGATGCCAGAGACTTAAAATCTGCACGTGAACGATGTACTCCTAACCAGGCCAACTGTATGGATTGTCCCGCTTCTGGCGCATATTTACCCTGGTCGGTATGGTTAAACCCGATACGGCCCTTGTTAATGGTAGCCCAGGGATGTCCGTCCATCTGGTGTTCGATGGTCTGATAATCAGCATCGGCAAGCTGATCTGCTGTTAAACGTCCTTTTTCGTGAATAAACGCATCAGCATATAAAGTATTTAATGTTTCTTCTACGAAATGTGCCATTGTAAATGATTTCACACCGAAAGTCTGCTGTGTTTCAGTGAAAAATGCCGGTGCATTATCTAAAGGTACAGCAATTTCATCCACGTATTTACGCAAGGATGCTTTCTGTATATGCCAGTAATCCAGTGCCCGGTAACCCGCAGAAAAAGTATAATAAATATTTTGATGATCTGTATTTAAGCGGAAATACGTCAGTCCGGACTCGTCAGTTCCTGTAATCTCGGGTTCTGCCAGCTTTTCGTGCATTAATTCTACAATGGCTTTAGCGATATAGTTTAAATTCACTTTATCCCAAACTGCCTTTTGAAGTGGTTTGATATGATTAAATTGATTGTAGTTCATAGCAGGTAATTTTATATATTGATATTTGCTGATAGGATGCCCGTCTCAGTTTCAAGAATTTCTTTAAGCGGGTTATTGATTTCATCGGCGGCTGCCATACCAAAAGACTGGAAAGCAATCTTCTTTTCAACCCGGTAGGCTTCTCTGCCCAAAACAGTATTGATGATAGAAGAATTCCGGTAAGCACCCATCCCTAAATCGGGGGTTACAAAACCATGGGTATGCAATTCTGCGTTTTGAACAAAGACCTCATTGTTGTTGATGTCAATAGCGTAATTGCGTCCCACACTATATAAGTTATCTTTGTTACGGGAAATCCGGTGATTGATACCTTTTAAGAAGGCAGGTTCTTTATATTTATAACCTGTAGCTACGACAACAAAATCAGTTTGCTGCACAAATTCTTTTTCTATTTCTGTATGGTAAAAATGAAGATCAGAACGGCCATCTGCGGTGGTGGTGATTCCATTAAGCTGACAATTAGGGCTTAGTTTCACATTTGGCTCCTCACCATCAACACTTAATTCATATAACTTATCAAAAATCTGATTGATCAGATCATAATTGATACCCTTGAACAATGAATTTTGTTTACTTAAAACCTGCTTGCGTTTTTCATCAGGCAGGTTATAGAAATGATCCACATATTCAGGAGAAGTCAGTTCGAGTGTCAGTTTTGAATATTCCATAGGGAAGAAACGATCTGGACGGGTAAACCATTTCAGTTCCAGTCCGTTTTCAGTTTCAGGTAACAGATCACTGAAAATTTCTGCGGCACTTTGTCCCGATCCGATAATACTTACACTTTGCTGCTTTAACAGTTCATTCTTATAATTCAGGTATTCAGAAGTATGAATTACCTTCGGATGTTTTCCCGGGGTTATAAAATCTGGCATTTTAGGGATTGTACCTGTACCTAAAACAAGTTTACGGGTATAAAAGGTTTGTTTTTCCAGATTCCGCTGATCTTCTACAATCAATTTATAATATTGTTCTGCTTCATCATAAGCTGTACTTAATACTTTCTGATTGAACTGGCAGGAAGGCAGCTTATCAATTACCCATTTGCAATAGGCATTATACTCTTTGCGTAAAATATAAAAGTCTTCTCTGATATAGAATTTGTACAAACGATCTGTTTGTTTCATAAAATTCAGAAAGCTATAAGGACTGGTTGGATCGGCAAGCGTAACCAGGTCTGCCATAAAAGGGACCTGTAAAGTAACATCGCTCAGCATCATACCAGGATGCCAGTTAAACACTGGTGCCTGATCGAAAAATATAGCCGACAAATCTTCTAATGGTGCTGCCAGAGCGGCCATCCCTAAATTAAAGGGACCGATACCAATACCGATGATGTCGTAGATTTTTTGTGTTTTCATTTGTTTTAAGAATTTAAATTCCGGCCATCTGACCTGATAGTGCGATCTCTTTACTTGCTGGAAACTTCTCCCAGTACCATTCTCTGTAGCAGAAAGTTAAAGTGGCATCTTTATGCGGCATTTTGATTACATGCTGATATCTATAGCCCAGGCGTGTACCAAACATATGCATGGCCCTGGATTCTACTGCCGCTTCACCGATACATTTGCCTACTACAGGCTGGGCAAAAACAAAGTCAAGCATAGTCTGTCCGGTAGGGAAACTGAATTTCTTATCTTTATCTGTAGGTGCAATCAGTAAATGCGACCCATAATCTGTGGCAAGGGCATCATAATAAGCACCCATCACATCACGCATAGGCCAATAAGGCTCTATCGTGAAATTTGGTTCTCCATTCACCTCTCCTATAAAACTATGGGAAAGATCACCTGGTATTAACGTGCGGTAAAAAGTCTCTAATCCTCTGATCGGCCCATCCATTTTCCAGATAGGTTTAGCATGTTCCTGGTTAAACCAGTCATGCACCATTTCCAGATCCCGGTCAATATCAAAAGGACGCAGGCTGATTGTGACATCTTCTTCAGGGAAATACCTGCTATACATGACCTCTTTAGTTTGCGGCCGGATCAGGTGCTCACAGAAAAAGTATTTGTTTAAAGGATTGGGATAAGCTCTGAAAATTGCAGGGTTTTCACTCGTCGCACTTGCTTCATCTATATTATATAAATTAGTTAACAGGTTACCTTTAACTTCCCAGCTTCTGCTATTGATGATATAATCTACAAAACCAGTGGTATCTGATTCTTCAAATTGTTTAAACTCCAGATATATCAGGTCTATCAATACCCTTTCGTCAGCCAGTCCATTACTGCCTAATGCATTAACAACACCTAAGATATTGTTGAGCAGAAGATAATAAGTATATTTTGGTATAATGAACGATGAAGGTGCAATCGCACCGCTTTGAGCGGCCAGATCTGGCAAATGTTTCAATAAATCTTCGCATTTACCTTCCAGAAAAAAGAAGCCCTGGTTATCTCTGAAATAAAGTTTTGCCGGAAAATTCTGACTATCCAGTTCAACCAGCACATTTTGCTGATGAAATTCAAAAGCCATTCCGTATTTGTTCAGAAATCCAACTATAGGGCCTGCACAGATATGCAGGTATTGTTTAAACCAGTTAACTGCTGTCTGCTGTATAGATTTGTTCTTATATTTTGCAGCCTGTTCAATGAGATGAACGATTCTTGGTTTTTCACCTAATAAACTATCCTGACATAATGCGGCCAGTAAAGTCACATTTTTATCCCCTGCCTCTCCCTTAAATGTATTGTGACGGATGCTGGTATTGAAACCGTCAATGGTCTTTCCTTTATAACTGACCGCAAAAAATGCAGGGTCAGTGATAAATTCTATTTCCGGAAATTCCTTTTTCAGCGATTTCCCGAGGTCTGTTTTTAATAAACGGCTGATATCATATCCCCGGTGCAGCTCGGGGGTTAAATTGATCCTTTCAGAATTGGTAATTTTCACGTGCAGTGAGAACTTATACATCCAGTCACTTTCGCGGTTATATACGGTACGGACAGACGAAGTTGGGGTATAAACAGCTCCCCAGTCTCCTAAACTATATAACAAACCTTCGCTAATCATTTCTTTAACTTCGGGCAGGGTCAGTAGATACTGAGCTTCCCATGGATGCATTGGCAAAACCTTCCAGCTTGCAAGACTTTCTATTATTGCACTAATCTGGTGATCTGCAGGAATAGCAGACAGTAATTCTGCTTTAAAAGTATCCGTAATATCAAATCCTTCTGCATTTTGCTCAATAACGTGTTCAGGAGCGATCAGAAAATAAGATAATTGAAATTCCCCGGCAGTTTCAGGAGAATACCGGAATAACTCTTCATCATTTTTAAAACCGAGCCTTCCTTTGGTCAGCGGATGTGAGTTATGTCCAAGCGCTAAAGATTGCTCTGTTTCAATAAAACTCATCCGCTGCTGATTGACAAGCTTGCCGGTACGGTTAAAATACGCCTGATATTTAGTTAAATTATCAATACTATTTAAAAGACGGGATTTCACGAGATCAGCATTGATATACGGAAATTCATCTTTAGCGAATAAGATAATCAATTCCATAAAACGCAGTGCATCTATAGACCTGATCTCGTCTGTTTCCAGATCACGTTCTATAACCGGAAAATGGAATACGTGTCTTCCACTTTCTGCATAATGTTTAAGAGGGGCAAATACTTCAATTCCAAACTCAGAAAAATCGAAACGCAAGTGTAATTCGTGACCTGTTAGTTTCAGATAGCTGGCTAATGGCTGATCGTATTTAGGGATTCCAAGATAACGGCTCCAGTTACTAAATTCTCTGCAATAGCTATTCAGGAGCGCATTGAAATTAATTTCTCCAGAATTCTGTTGTAGTTTTATTAAACTGTAGGTATTCGTTTCCATGTTTTTTTATGATGTTGAAGATGTTTTTAACGTGATCGACTGTAGTAAGCGGGTTAAGCAATGTAAATTTGAGATAGAACTGTTTGTTGATTTTAGTACCGGCAACCAGTGCTTCTCCTCCGTTAAACATGCTTTTTTTGATAAACTGATTCATTGCACACAGGTCTGCCTTACCTTCTCTTGGATTGTAGCGGAAAACCAGTGCGCTGATATCAGATTCATTCATCAGTTCAAATGATGGATCTGCCTGAAGCATGGCTGCAATTTGTGAAGCAGTTTCAATGATTGTTTCAAAATAGCTGCCCAGTTTTTCTTTCCCCATCATTCTCAGGGTAAACCAGAGCTTCAAAGCGTCGAAACGACGGGTGGTTTGTATAGATTTATTAACTTGATTGGGTAAACCATCAAGGTCATGGTCTTTAGGGTTCAGGTAATCTGCATGGTGCGTGATCAGTCCGAAAAATCTTTTGTCTTTGATTAAAAAGGCCCCGCTGCTTACCGGCTGGAAGAACGATTTGTGATAATCTACGGTTACTGAATGTGCCAGTTCGATCCCATTGATTAATCTGCGGGATTTACTGGTTAATAATAACCCGCAGCCATAAGCTGCATCTACATGGAACCATAAGTCATATTTGTTAGTTAAACGGCCTATTTCCTGTAAAGGGTCAATATTACCAAAATCGGTAGTCCCTGCTGTACCGACTATGGCGATTGGGATATTACCGAGTGATATTTCATGCTGTATTGCATCTTCAAGCAATACGGAGTTCATTCTGAAACTACGGTCTGTTTTAATTTTCACTACCGCTTTTTCACCAAGGCCTAAAAGAGAGGCATTTTTCTGGATGCTGAAGTGGGCCATTTCTGAGACAAAAATCCTGAAACGGGAAGCTTCGACCGGCAAACCGTCTTCTTTAATATTATGGTTTAAATATTTCATGGCGTAATGATCTCTGGCCAGCAGTAAACCCATGAGATTACTCTGTGTACCGCCACTGGTAAAAATACCATCAGACTGAGGACCAAAACCAATCTGAGTATTAGTCCACTCGATTAGTTTCTGTTCCATTAATGTTCCGCCAGCACTTTGATCCCAGGTATCTAAAGAGGAGTTGATCGAAGAGATCATAACTTCTGCTGCAATTGCCGGGATAACCAGCGGACAGTTTAAATGGGCAATATACTCCGGGTGATGAAAGGCAACAGCGTGATTGGTGTACAAAAGCTCCACTTCATCGAGCAAACTGTCATAGTCGGCCAAAGGGGTTTCAAAATTTACATTGGCAAATAAAGGGCGCAATTGTGCGGGGCTCACCCCACTGAATGGTTTTTTGTTATTATCAAGGAAACGTTTGACAGCCAGACTTACTTTGCCTATTGCATCCAGGTATTCTTCTTGATTGTCATGATGGAAAATATCCTTTTGAGGGCTATCTCCAAACAAAACTGATAGTTGTTCTTCTTGTAGGTTGATTGTAAGCATATTGATCTTTAATTATTCATGGTTTTTGTATAATAAGGGTTATTAATAGACGTGTTTGATTTTTTGCCCAAAATTTTAGGTTTGAGCGTTTTTAAATCAGCAGAGAGGAATCAATGAGAGCGAAAACAAAGGGTAAAATCCTCTACTTTATGATGATTTAAATTTCTATACGAAGTAAGATGTTATTTAGAACAATTACAAATTATATTTAGACTAATTATGATTAGTTAGCCAATTTACTGGTTATCAGACATAATTTTAGTATTAAATTTCAAATATTTTGTTAATATTTCTTTAACATAGCAGTGCCATTCAACGAAATCGTTGTTAGATTTTTCAAAAGAAAGGAGTTTAATTGGATGCTATATTGTTTTTGCCAATGCTTTTCTTTTATCCCTCCTTTTCCCTCTCCAGAAAAGGAAACCTGTTACTGGTAAGGTAGCACAAACTAAACTGGACATGAAGGCAATAATCTTCCCCGTAGTCCCTAAAATCTGGCCGGTATGCAGGTCATAGGACATTTCGTTTAATTTTAACCCGTTGCTTTTATCCCGGTGAGCCAGTTCTTTAACCAATGCCCCATTATTGGCATCAAAATAATACCGGTCACTTCTGTAATAAAACAGGGCTTTTTCATAAACGGTGATATGGAGTACTGCCGAACCTTTGGGTACCGGTGCAATCAGGAACATATCTGAGCCCGGTGATCTTTTTACGCTTTCTAAGAAACTATGATCCAGCAATTTGCTGGCGTCTGATAAACTAACAGCCTTTACTGCAGGGACCTTTTCTTCGGATGCATATTGACTGCCCAGGTTTACGGCCTGGTTCACCCCTTTTTTTAACCAGTCATAACTGATGGACAAACCTGTAAAGGCTACAATAAAAGCAATTACACAGGCATAAATTCCAAGTACACTGTGCAGATCGTAATTTACTCTGCGCCATTTACCGTTCAGCCTGATCGTGAGCGCCCTTTTGATTTGCGTTTTACGTTTTGGCCACCAGATGCAGACTCCGGTCATGAGTAAAGCCAGGAAGATAAAGACAGATACACCAACAACCATTTTTCCAATTGGTGCCGGTAGTAAAAGATAGATATGTATAAACTGGACTATGGTGAAAAAATCTTTGCGTAAATTCTGATCATGCAGCACCACTCCGGTATATGGATTGATATGAACGGTATAGAATTGCCCCTTTCCGACCAGAAAAATTATGGCAGCCCTGTCTTTGCTCACATAAACGATCCTGCCAATCTGAAGATCAGGATGTACTTTCTGTGCGATCTGACTAAGCCGGGATGGTAAAATTACAGGTTTGTGCTGAACTTCAATTTTGCGCCAGGGTTCTGTAGCATCCTTTATTTCATCCTGAAACACATATAAACAACCGGTTACACTTACAATAAATACAACCAGTCCGGAAGTCAGGCCAAGCCATCTGTGAACAAGGCGGGCAATCTTTTTAAAGTTCATTTCTGTGATTTGCGTCAAAAATATAAAAATAAAGTATTGTTTGGAATTAATCCAAATAAATCATTGCTTTGCGCTGTAATTATCTAAAAAACAACATATGAGAAGAAATCTATACTTAATTTTACTGCTTACGATTGCTTTTACAGCAGGGGTTAAAGCCCAGACTGTAAGTGGAACTGTAAGTAATGACACCGAGCCATTAAGCGGTGCAAATATCAAAATTGAAGGTAAGAGACTCGAAACCAGTACTGACAAAGACGGACACTTTGAATTAAAACTTGAAGCAGGCAGCTATAACCTGATTATCAGCTACATTGGTTATAACCAGTTTACAAGAAAAATAAGTTTGACCAAAGATCAGCAGCTGAACCTGGAAACGGTACTTAAAGCAACCAATACGATGGATGAAGTGGCAGTGGTTTCTTCACGTAAGCCAGGTAAAATCAGTGAAATCCCTGGAACAGTCTGGATTATCGATAATGCCCGTTTACAAGAACAGATTAAAGGTGGGGTCAGCTTAAAAGAAGCTTTAGGAAAACTTATTCCTGGTCTTGATGCGGGTTCTGAAGGACGAAGCAGTTTTGGTCAGAACCTGAGAGGAAGAAATGTACTGGTGATGATTGATGGCGTTTCTTTAAACAGTACAAGGGCCAATGCAAGACAGTTTGATTCAGTAGACCCTTTTAATATTGAAAGGATTGAAGTGCTTTCTGGAGCAAGTTCTCTGTACGGTGGTGGTGCAACAGGTGGTATTATCAATATTATCACTAAAAAAGGACAGGAAGGCCCGTTAGCCTTCACATCTGAGGCAGGTGTGCGCAGTGGTTTACAACAGAAATCGGATCATGATGTTCGTTTTGCTCAATCAATTTCCGGAGGGAGTGACAACTTCAAAGGAAGAATTGGTATTGCTTATCAAAAAAACAATGCTGCCTTTGATGCAACGAACAAACAGATCTTTACTGATATCACACAAACTGATTTACAGTATAACCAGTCTTTTGATATTTTTGCGAATACAGAATTCAAATTGACCCCCAAACAGACTTTAAAGGTTAATGCACAATATTATAATTCTGGTTATACAGGTACAAGAGATCTTTTCCTGGGTACTAATTATTCTATTTTCACCCCGGGAACCAATCCAAATGTTTTGGAAATGAGAGATGGTTTTACTTCTTCTGTTAAACCGCAATCATCACGTGCATCTATCAATGCAGATTATCATGCTGCTGACATCCTTGGCGGACAGGATTTATATATTCAGGTCTCAAGCAGAAATGAAAAATTCAGCTTCCACCCTTTCCCCGCACAAGTTAGAGACAATATTGTAAAAAGTAATCAGTTCCTTTATAATGGTTCTACGGTTCAAAGTACAAGATACAGTGCTTTAAAATTAGTATTGGCAAAGCAATGGTCAGCGTTTAATTTAACGTATGGTGTTGATGCTGATAATGAAAAATTCAATGGTGATCAAACTATGTTTGATCTGCCTTCATCTTTTGCAAGCGGAGGGCTGACCAATAATGGTATAGCAACCGTTCCACGTTATCCTGGTGTGAATATTAATAGTCTTTCTGGTTTTATGCAGGCACAATGGAACCTAACGACCAGGTTGACTTTGTCCGGAGGTATCAGACAACAAAGAATGTATGTAAATGTCGGTGATATTGTCGGTATTAATGCTCAGGCATCTATTGTATATGGTCGCGGCAAAACGGCAACACCAATACCCGGAGGTAAAAGTCACTATGATGTCAACCTGTTAAATGGCGGATTGGTTTATAAAATCTCTGCTCCGGAACAAATATGGGTTAATTTTGCGCAAGGTTTTAATTTAGCTGATCCAGCGAAATATTATGGCCAGGGTACTTATAAATTAAATGGCACACACTGGGATTTGGTTCAGGGAACGAGTGTAGCGAATTCTCCTTTAACTGGCTTAAAAACAAATCAGTTAGAAACAGGATGGCGTCACCGCAGTAAGATTATCAATGCGCAGGTTGCAGCATTCTATACCTGGTCTGATAAAGATATGCAAACAGATCTTACAACTTTCTCCGTACAGGTAATTGATCGTAAACAACGTAATTTTGGTGCTGAGGGTTCTTTATCTGTGAATTTGTCAAATGGCTTTGAGATCGGTGGAAATGGTCTGTATATTAAATCACAGTTTAAACAGGATAATTCCTGGAAATTACAGACTATTGGCAATATCAGTACCTCAAAGGCGGTAGCTTTTGTTGGATGGAATAGTAAAATTATAGGGTTTAAAGCTCAGGTTTTCCGTTCATTTGATACTAAAGATTATTTAGACAATAAATTTAAAGGGTACACTACATTAGATTTGTTGGGTAATGTTAAATTACCTCTTGGAAGATTATCTTTTGGAGTACAGAACTTATTAAATAAGGAATACCAGACTATCTGGAGTCAACGTGCACAGTTTTTATATAAAGGTTTAGGAGATCCTGCACTTTATTATTACAATGGCAGAGGACGTACTTATAACTTAACTTATACGATTAACTACTAATAAGTATTCTAATCTTTAGAAATTTAAAAGGGAGCTTTAGCTCCCTTTTGTTTTGCTATATTTTTTTTTCATATAAGATAAAAAAACATCAAACACAAAAAAAATAGTTAATGATTAACAATTAAATTATTCATTTTCGCTTTAATCAAACTTAATGAAAAATTAAAATGAAAAGATTTAGTGCATTGCTATTGTTAGTTATAATGATTTCTTCTTCTTGTAAGAAGGAAATTATACAAAGTAAAAGTACTCCGCGTACTTATGATGATTTGAAATCTCCTGAAGGAGGACATATCATGATCACACAGGGAACGATTTCATCCTTTAAACGCTTTTTTAAAGAATCTGATCTATCATCACCCCAACAAAATTCACAAAGATCAAGTACTATAACCAGCAATTTGATTTCTTTTACAGCGATGAATGATAAAGAAACAAATTCTGTGCATTTAGAAAAGGACAGTTCATGGGTTGGAGATAACGCTGGTAGAACATTTTCTGGTTATACAGATGAATTTTTAATGTTACCTGCCTGGTCAGGACAAAGAGATAATTTCTACCTGGGGTCACTGATTAAAGGAAATAGTATTGCTTCTCTTGAGATGATTCCACTTTCTGAACGCCTGGGGCATTATGAATCAAGGCCAATAAGCGCTTCTATTTCTTTACCTGGAAAAGTTGTGACAGGCATACTCAATCCAAATGAACTGACTACAACAGAATTTTACAGCAAACTATTAGTAAACAATGGTTTATCAAACACTCAAAATGCTGCATTTAGCTTTAATTACCAGGAATTTACTTACTATGATGAATTGAAACAAATCTTCGGTTCCAATGCAAATGTGGGTTTACTATTTTTTGGTTCTGAGACATCTAATGGAAATGATCTTCATAAAATATCAAAGAATTCCGGACTTGCCGTGAAATTCACACAAAAGAATTTTTCATTAGACATGGACATTCCAGAAAAGGGAGAGTTATACGAGAATTTAAATTTAGGTGCAGTAGATGGCTACTGGCCTGCCTATGTTAGCACTATTACCTATGGGTCGACTGGCATGCTGGTTATTGAGAGTGCCGAAAATAGTACAATACTAAAAAGCACCTATACTAAGGCTTTCTCGGTACTTGGCGGGGTTATTTCAGGAGGATCAAACCTCAGTTCAGCAGAGATAAACACAATCAATAATTCAACTATGAAAATCTACTTCATAGGTATCAATGGAGCTGAAGCGATTAAGACTATTTACTCTTTTGACGAATTAGTCGCATTTGTTAAAAGGGGGGCTACTTTTACTGCACAATCTCCGGGAGTACCTATATCATTTAAGATGAAATCATTAAAGGACAACAAAACAATAAATAATACTTTTAAAATTGATGTTCCTGTAAAAATAATTTATCCCGCACTTGACTTTGAGATAAATACTTCTGCAAAAACAAACGATCTGTATGTCAAATTCTATGCTGATCGTGAATTGAAAATTCCAGTTGTGGCACCTGCAAGAATAACTTTTAACATTGCAGGTATCGCCAGAAACCTAGTAATGCCCGGAGACATTGAATCAGAAGGAATTTCATGGGCCCCATTTACAATAAACAATACTTCACATAAGACCAGAACTCTTGTTTTTTCAAATAGCGGAATAGGCTCTCCAATGTATAACCCTGCATTTGATACACATGCTTATCTACTAAGAGGGACTGATTATTTTGGAGGAAATGATCCCCAGGTATTGTCCAGATCGATCAATTACTATAGTAATCTGGCTTCTGAGATAATGAAAAAATGGTAAGCATTTTCAACTAAAAAAATTATATCAGAAAAAAAAGGAGCCCCGGCTCCTTTTATGTTTAAAAAAATTTCCAAAAGAGATAAGAACAAGTTCACAATCTGACATTAAACACCAATAAAAGAAATAAAACAATCAAAGATTAACATTAAATAATAATATAATTATCTATTTTCGCTTTAATTAAACCTAATGAAAAATTAAAATGAAAAGATTTAGCGTATTGCTATTGTTAGTTATGATGATTTCTTCTTCCTGTAAGAAGGAAATCATCCAGGGTAAAGGTACCACAGGTACTTCTGGTGATCTAAAGTCCCCTGAAGGCGGACATATTACTATTGCTCAGGGAACCCTTTCGGCTTTCGAGCCCTATTCAGGAAAGTATGATGCTTCAAAAGCTCATCCGAATTCACAGAAATTAAGCGATCTGAATGGGGGCATCTCTATACATGACAGAGAAATTGGCTCTATTCACCGGAATAATGATGTTTTCTGGCTTGGAGACGACGCAGGTATAACATATAGTGGTTATACAGATGAGTTCCTCATGCTGCCCAGCTGGTCAGGACAAAGGGATAATTTTTATCTGGGCTCAATGATCAGAGGAAATAGTATTGCCTCACTGGATATGATCCCGCTATCTGAACGCTTAGGGCATTATGAATCCAGACCCATAAGTGCTTCTATTTCCTTCCCGGGAAAAACTGTGAGCAGTGTCCTCAATCCAAATGAGATGACTACCACACAATTCTATAGCAACCTATTAATAAATAATGGCGTGACTGGTCTTCAAAAGGCAGCTTATAGTTTTGTTTACCAGGATTTCACCTATTATGATGAATTGAAACAAATTTTCGGTTCCAATGCAAATGTAGGAGCCTTATTCTGGAGTTCAGGAACCTCAACAGGGACTGATACCCAGAAAATATCAAAGAATTCCGGCCTCGCTATTAAGTTCACACAAAAGAACTTTTCACTGGACATGGATATCCCGGAAAAGGGAGAATTGTATGAAAATTTAAATTTAAGTGCTCTGGATGGTTACTGGCCTGCCTATGTTAGCAATATTACTTATGGATCGACAGGTGTACTCATTATAGAGAGCACCGAAAATAGTACAGTGCTGAAAAATACTTTTACCAAAGCATTTTCTATACTGGGCGGGCTGGCTTCCGGAGGATCAAACCTGAATTCTACTGAGATCAGTATGATTAACAATTCAACCATGAAAATCTATTTTGTAGGCGTGAATGGGGCTGAAGCCATCAAAAGCATTTTCTCTTTCGATGAATTGAGTGCTTTTGTTAAAAGAGGAAATACTTTTACCCCACAAACACCAGGGGTACCTATTTCATTCAAACTGAAATCATTAAAAGACAATAAGGTAATCAACAATACCTTTAAAATTGATGTGCCTGTGAAAATGATTTATCCTGCTTTTGATATCACATTAAACAAATCGACTAATCTTGAAGATCTGAACCTCAGATTTTTTGCGGATCAGGCTTTAACAATTCCGGTTGTAGCCCCTGCAAGAATAACTTTCAATATTGCCGGACTTAATAAGTACTTCGTCCTGCCACAGGATATTGACATGGGACTATCATGGGGTAACCCACGTTTAAACAATACTTTACACCAAACCTATATCGTTGTGGGGTCAAGACCAATAGAAGATATGCCTGATGCCTGGAGAAACTTTGCAGGATATTCATTTTTCTATTTGCTAAAGGGCACTGATTATTATGGAGGCAATGATTTCCAGGGTCTTGTCAGATCAACAACTTATTCTTCTCCCCTGTCTACAGAAATCATGAAACGCTGGTAAACAGGTTAAATGTAAAAATAGATTTCAATTTGTTAAATAATAACGGGCATTCTGATGGATGCCCGTTATTATTTAAAATTAATTCTGATGTCACCACTTTTAGCTTATATAATTATTATCTTCGGAATATATCTAACTTAACCATGAGAAAATTCAACATACCTTCTGTTATTTTATTTTTACTTATTATAATATCTGCGTGCAGTAAAACAGATCCGCCACCTGTTACCCCAAACCCACCGGTAGTGGTGCCCCCTGTTGTTGTACCACCAGTAACACCAGGTGAGCCTGCAGATCCATATATCAAATTACAGGGACTAGCTGCAACAAGCGGACTTAATTTTTTAAGAGACAGTGTATGGTCCGATAAGGTAAGCCATACGATTGTGTTATCATTCTCCGGTGGAAATACACTCGCCGTTTTACCCTCTTTTGAGAAAAATATTTATCCTGGGGCAATTGTTAAAGGGAGATATCTGGGCAGTAAAATTGAGCCGGAAAAAATCAGTGATTACCTTTTAAATCCAATCACAGTATTAACCAGTATAGTAACTGATGAAACTGACGGTACAATTAAGACCCCGTCTTATAACGCTAACCTGAATTATCTGCAGAAAGTCCTGACCGCAAAATCTAATTTTACCCAAATCAATAGTTTTCTTTACGACAGTTACGAATTTACACATACCAATGAACTGAATCTTTTTTTTGGAGGTAATGTGGACATCAATACCTTATTTGGCATTCCTAAAAGCAATGGAGCCGCTGTGACTAAAATCAAAAGTGGAATCGTAGTGAGGTCCATACAGCTGAATTTCACTGTTTATATGGACCCTTCTTTACCAATTGAATTTAAACAGGCTGTGGATCAGAACCTGTTTAAAAGTGAGAAAATCTCTTTTGTTAACAGTGTAGATTACGGCAGAATGGGTCTGCTGACTATACAGACTGATGCTGAAAAAAATGAACTGAATGTAATTATCAATAAGGTAAGTAAGAGTGAGGCTTTAGATGAAAGACAGACTAAGCTGATCGCAACGGCAGAGATACATACTTACCTGAATGGTTACAGTGCTGCAGGAAAACAGAGTGTAGAAGTAGCATCCGGACTGGATAAAATTCAAAAATTCTATAAACTAATTTCAGGTGAGGGCACATTTTCGGCATCAAATTATGGCAGCCCTTTGTATTATTCTTTACAAAATGCCGTTAGTGATTATGCAGATTATCCTGAACGTGGCCATCTGTTCAGAGTGCATGTAGAAAGAGATAAAATTACCAGTACAAAATAGATTCAATGAAGATTTACCAGCATTCGATCCTTCTTAAAGAAAGAAAAAGAGGTTTCCACCTGATTACGTCAGATATCCTTGATGCCTTTCCTGAGATCAGGCAGATAAAAACAGGGATTTGCCAGGTTTTCATTCAGCATACCTCTGCTTCACTCACAATTAATGAGAATGCAGACCCAACGGTAAGGCATGATTTCGAAATATTTTTCAACAAGGCAGTCCCTGAAAATGATCCGGATTATCTGCATGATGAGGAAGGTTCTGATGATATGCCTGCGCACTTAAAAACTGCTTTGCTGGACACTTCTTTGATGATTCCAATTCGGAACGGCAGATTAGCTCTGGGCACATGGCAGGGAATTTATCTGTGTGAGCATCGTAATTACGGTGGATCGAGAGCTGTTATGCTGACTGCCTGGGGAGAATGATCTGATCAAAATACGGATGAATCATACAATCTATTATGCATTTGAATATATTTGGAGACCGAAAAATAAGATCGGGTTATAAACAGATATCAACCTGTCCATTCAAATTGTTCATATGAAAAAAATAATTGCGGTAAAATCAAAAAAAGAACTTAAAACGTTTATTGATTTTCCCCATGAGCTGTATCAGCATGATCCGAACTATGTTCCGGAATTGTTTATTGCACAAAAAGACTTGTTAACCACACACCCATTTCACAAACACTCTTCTTTACAAGCTTTTTTATTGTATGATGGGGATAAGGTTACCGGCCGGATTGCAGCTATATTAAATAATAACCACAATATTGCTAATCATACTAATGATGGCTTCTTTGGTTTCTTTGATTGTATCAACGATAATGAGAGTGCTTCATTACTGATTCAGGAAGCAGAAAAATGGTTAACAGAAAAAGGTGTGGAAACCATTATCGGCCCTGTCAATTTTTCTACAAATGAATCTTGTGGTTTGCTGATCGAAGGTTTTGATTCTCCGCCGGTAGTGATGATGCCTTATAATGCATCTTATTACCCGGCTTTGCTGGAACAGACAGGACTTTCAAAAAAGGTGGACCTGATTGCATGGAAATGGAATGGTGATAACTATGATGACCGTTCTGTTCAATTGCTTGAAAAACTACAGGAACGTTTAAAACGCAGCAATATCACGATCCGTAAGATCAATATGAAAAAATTCAAGGAGGAAGCAGAAAGCCTTCGTGAAGTTTACAATAAAGCATGGGACAAAAATATGGGCTTTGTACCGCTTAATGATGAAGAGTATGACTACCAGGCAAAAGATCTGAAAATGATTCTGGACCCTGATTTCTGTCTTGTTGCTGAACAGGATGGAAAGATTGTAGGTTTCGGTGCAGCTATACCTGATATTAATGAAATCCTGATTAAAATCAAGAGAGGAAGGTTATTTCCTACGGGGCTTTTTAAATTGCTGATGGGCAAAAAGAAGGTATCCGGAATCAGGATTTTACTATTGGGCGTAGTAGAAGGTTACCGCAAAATGGGTATCGAGGCTTGTTTATACGGCAATATCATCAAGGCTTACAAAGCTAAAGGATTAAAGTATGCAGAGGCATCCTGGACACTGGAACACAATGACCTGGTGAATAATGCAATTCGTGCAATTAAAGGAGATCCGTATAAAAAATACAGGATTTACGAAAAACCTATTCAAACTCAAAAGACATAAATGAACATAGGCAGCTCTTTTTCAACCGCAAAGCGTCCAGGGTTTTTAATCCTGCTGGTGATGCTATTTTTTAATAGTACACAGATTTTGGCGCAGCAGAAAAAGACTGCTAAGAATACCAGTGACCTCTCCTATCTGACAGACTCTACAGTACTGAGCAAGAGTGATTATTTACTCCGGTTAGGGAAAGTGTTTGAGACAATCAACCAGGTAGAGGTCACCACTTCTTCTTTTTATTTGCTGGAGCCGATAGCCGGACATTTAAAACAGGATGAAGCGGCAATAGCCCTAATGAAAAAGCGCTTGTCACAAGGAGACAGGACGCTGAATGTGCAGAATCTGCAAATGTACCAGACCCTGCTTGATGAACTGGAAAACAACAATGTCCGTTGTCTTGCCGACCTGCAGGGTTATGAGAAGAAATTAAATTCGCTTAAAACACAGATCCTTGGTCTCCGTAAGGATACTGTATTGATGAAAATCTTCCGTACAGATTCTTTAAAGAGAATGTTTAAGACGGAATTTGTTGAACTTGGCAAGAAGCGTATTGTCATGGACAGCCTGATTAAATCTAATACAAGTTTAATCAATAGCTTACAGGCACGTACATCGGCCAATATTATCAATATCAGAGAACTGACTTATACGGCAGGTAATCAGTTGTCATCTGTCAGCATCAAAGCTTTTAGTAAAGAAAGACGATATCTATGGGAATCTGTAGATAAGCCGGCAAATAAGAAAGTAGGCTTTCAGCGTTTCATGGAAAGTGAACAGCAGATTTCCACTTATTATTTTGAATATACTCAGGGTACCCGGTTTTTATTGTTATTGCTTGGTTTTGCCTTTTTCTTTTGGGTGTACTTTAACTTTAAGAGTTTAAAGCAAAGAGATAGATTAGAGTCTGTTAAGGGACTAAATCTAGTATTCATCAGGCCAAAACCTTACCTGGCAACCGTAATTTTCATCCTGACGCTGGCCCCCGTTTTCGATCTTTTAGCACCTGCACTTTATATAGAATCCATACATGTACTGCTGGCATTAAGTATTACAGCTTTATTTTTCAAAAGGCTGCCAAGGGACATTTTTTACAAGTGGTGCATTTTTGTCGTGTTATTAATTTTCCCTGTAATTCTTCGCTCTTTAGGCATGCCTGCCCGTTATCAGCGCTGGCTGCTAATTATATTCAGCACTGCGTCATTGGTCTATGGACTGTACAGTTATAAAATTTTAAAAGCTAAGGCAGTAAAATACAGATTACTGAAAAGTGTTGGGATCATTTATATTATATTCAACGCCCTTGCAATCATTTGTAATTTATTTGGCCGTTTTACTTTAACCCAGATTTTTTATAGCAGTGCGGTAAGTTCATTATTACATGCAATATCATTGATAGTCATTGCAGGAATGATCACTGAGGCATTTTTACTTCAGATTAAAAGCAGCAGGATCAGAAAAAATTACCCTGAACATTTTGACTGGGAAACAGTTGTAAAGAGTTTACGTGGCTTATTGGGCATCGGGGTATTTCTGATCTGGTTAACGCTATTGCTGGTGAACCTAAACATATTTGATGGCTTGTACACGTTGCTGGTCTCTATTTTTACGGAGAAACGTAAAATCGGAACGCTTGTATTCACGTTATGGGGCATTGCTTTGTTCCTGATGATTATCTGGGTGGCGAACTTCCTGCAGAAATATATTGCTTACTTTTTTGGTGATACGGGTGATGATTCTCTGGATGACAATAAAGGCGAGCGTTCTAAACTGATAGTAACCAAACTGGTATTGCTTATAGGGGGCTTTTTACTGGCTGTAGCAGCGTCGGGACTTCCGATTGATAAGATTACCGTGGTATTAGGTGCGCTGGGCGTAGGTATCGGTTTAGGGCTTCAAAACATTGTGAGTAATTTTGTATCGGGTATTATCCTGATTTTTGATAAGACTGTGCGTATTGGTGATGTAGTTGAAATCAGTGATAAGAAAGGTAAAGTTAAGGAAATAGGCATCCGTGCAAGCACATTGCTTACGGATGACGGTGCAGAAATTATTATTCCGAATGGTGCTATTTTATCTAATAATATTATCAACTGGACGCTGACTAATAATCAGATGCGTGCAGTGATCGAATTTTCAGTGGGCAATCCATTTCAAAGAGAGGAAATTACGGAACTGATTAAAGGAGTGATCATTTCGCATGATAATGTTTTTACAGGTAAAGAGCCTAAAGTTATTATTGTTCCAAAAAATAAGACCAGCAGCGCGATTAAGGTTTATTTTTGGTGTAAGGACATCTCTATGTCGGAAAATACCAAGAGCAGTATCAATTCAATTATTTTTGACGAGCTGGAAGTAAAAGGGATAGAGATATTGTAGCAGGTAGCTTATAAGACTGTTGAGGATAGTTGCTAAAGATCAGTTTAGTTACTTTAAAAAAAAAACATAATCCTTATTCTTATGAAACCTGTAAGTACATTGTTATTTACTTTAGGCATTTTATTGCTTTCTAAAGTAGTCTGCGCTCAGAACTATGCAAATACTTTAATTCCCAACCGGTTGGTTGAGCAAAATATATTTCTAAAGAAAAAGGCTGATCAAACCCTTCCACCAACATTTGAAAATATTAAGACAAAGCTCCCTGAGCCCTCATGGCCAAACCGACAGGATGTTGTCCGTTGTTACTGGAAGGCCTGGGAAACCGCTTTTTCAAATCTACATGGAGTTACACCAGAGAATCGTTTTCTATCCCCTTATATTGATCCTGCATTTAATCAGCATATTTTTATGTGGGATACTGGTTTTATGGTTTTATTTGGCCGTTATGGACAGCACGCCTTTAATTTTCAATCCAGTATAGATAATTTTTACGGCAGACAAGAAAAAGATGGTTATATCTGCCGTGAGATTTCAGAATTGAATGGGAATAAGCTCTTTGAAAAGTTTGACGCATCAAGTACAGGCCCGAATATTTTACCCTGGGCAGAATGGCAATATTACCTCAATCTTAATGATACAGAGCGATTAAAAAGTGTCTTTGCCCCTCTTCTGGCATACTATCAATGGTTCAGAACTAATCGTTCCTGGCCAGATGGCTCTTATTTTTCTACAGGATGGGGTTGCGGAATGGACAATCAGCCGCGTGTACCAACCGGTTATTCTAATCAATTCAGTACAGCTTTCATGTCGTGGATAGACACAACACTTCAACAGATTTTTGCAGGTAAAACACTGATAGCCATGGCTAAAAAATTAAACCGTCAGGATGAAGTGAAAGATGTAATAGCAGAAGTTGAACTGCTAACCAATTATGTCCAGAATAAGATGTGGTCTGATCAGGATAATTTTTTTTACGACCGTTATCGTGATGGAAAACTCTCGGATGTGAAAAGCATAGCATCTTATTGGGCATTATTAGCAGAAGTAGTTCCAAAAGACAAATTACTTGGTTTTATCGGCCATCTCGAAAATCCTA
The DNA here is from genome assembly GCF_014200605.1 of Pedobacter cryoconitis. GTDB lineage: Bacteria > Bacteroidota > Bacteroidia > Sphingobacteriales > Sphingobacteriaceae > Pedobacter > Pedobacter cryoconitis_B. The sequence goes on from NZ_JACHCE010000006.1 coordinate 162,372, forward strand.
ATGAATTTGCACGTTTACATCGCGTCCCAACGCTTTCTGCAGATAATGCTGGCTTTGATCCCGAAGGCGGCTACTGGCGTGGCGGTGTCTGGGCACCCACCTCATATATGGTGTTAAGCGGTCTGACTAAGTATAAACAGGATTCTATTGCGTATATAATAGCCATGAATCATTTAGATAATGTGGTCAAAGTATTTAATCAGACAGGGTCTTTATGGGAAAATTATGCTCCCGATAAAGTGAAAGGCAAAGACCAGAAGGATCTGGTCGGCTGGACTGGTCTTGTGCCTATTTCAGTACTTTTTGAATATGTATTCGGTCTCAGACCGGATGTACCCGAAAATACAGTCATCTGGGATGTACGTTTAACGGATAAATTTGGTGTTAAAAAGTATCCTTTTAAAGAGAGTGGCCTTATTGATTTCTGGTGTAACTCAAGAAAGAAAAATACAGACAGACCTAAAATCAAAGTTCATTCCAATGTACCTTTTGTATTAAAACTGATCTGGAATGGAGGAAGCGAGATCATAAATATTAAGCCTGATAAATAATTAAGATGTGGTTCTAACTTTCGGACCTGATCTCCGGCTCCCATAAGTCGGAACATCTATTGATATAATCATTTACCATCCCCTGTGAGTAATCTAATATTAAAGACTTCTCACGGGGTTCTATAGGTATATTTAAATGATTATAGATCAATAACTCCAGGCTTCTGACGATTTTATCAGCTCTATAATCTTTTGCCACCTTCCGTTTTGCTGATTCGCCTAAGATTTCTCTTATCTTTTCATCTTCATACAGGAAAGCAAGTACATTGGCAATTTTATTTTTATTACGTTCTACAACAAAGCCAGTCTGCCCATTATCAACTAACTCAATCTGGGCATTATCCCTGTCTGGAGTACTGATGGTTACAACCGGAACCCCGGCTGCCATTGCTTCAGCGATGACCATTCCAAAGCTTTCCCCAATTTTGCTCGCAGCGAGAAAAACGTCTATAGCGCCGTAATACCACATTAATTTATCCAGGTCAGGCGTAGTGTCGAAAACAATTAGTTTGTCGCTTATATCAAGGCTTTTTGCGTGTAGCAGAATTTCTGTTGTAGCTCCAACCAGCAAAAATCTGGCATTACTTACTTTTTTTGCAAATTCTGCAAATCCGTCAAGCGTAATCAAGTCAAACTTTGCGTTATCCACGCGGCCAATTCTTCCCACAATAAAGAAATCCTGTAAATTATTTTTCCGTTTAAACGCCTTCACCTGATTTACTGATGGCAGAAAACTGTTAATATGCTTTACATCTACCGGATATGGAAGTACTTTTCTTTTTGAGGCGAAATTATCTTTCAGATACCGGTCAGCATACATCCGGCGAACCAGAATCATCTTTGATATAAACAGATCATAATCTATAAGGTCATAGAATTCTGAATGATCATATAACCCAAAGACATTCGTCATCAAAACAAGTTTCGGCTTGTTAGCTTTGACTATATTAAAAACAGCTGGATTCAGGGAGCCATCCCCATGCCAATGGAACACATCAGCACCCTGAAGTAACGCTGCAAATCTGGTCAGATCTCCATTTAAAACGACAACATTGATCCCTAAATCCTGAATCAGTTTAACCCTGGCCCCGCCTTCTTTTATGCCCAAAACTGTTACTTCGAAATTCTCCTTGTTTAGAAATTTACTGATCAGCTGAATGGTATATTCAGTTCCCCCCAAGCCTAATTCATTTCCGGCTTCAATGATTTTTATCTTTTTCATCTGGATATTTTTCAGAACAATTTACAGAATTCGAATTGCCCAAAAAGGGTCAGATGTCCCAAAAAAATCATTCAGATTTAACGTCAATCAGAAAGGAGAATATGCTTAATGCGAATAAAACCTTAAAAACATCAATTATACTTTTAAATAAATAAAAATTTTATATAAATCTCATAAATTTATTGATAAATAAATACTTACAAAAGTAATATTATCAAATGATAAGTTCATTAATTATCATTAAAAACTCTCCTTAACTGCCTGAGATAATATACCTACTGCCTCTTCAAGTTCTTGCGAAGTCAGGTTTCCGAAGCCTAACCTCATTGCGGTAAAGCTGTCCGTCTGGTACAATAATTCTTGTGGCAGATGAAGATTTCTTTTCAAACAATTCTTACTGATCCGCATCAGGTTTAATTGCGGATTCCATTTGGTCCACACTGATAATCCGCCGGGCGGCGAAGAAAAACTCAACTCTTCCCCCAACTGTTCTTGCAGCAAATTCACAAAAGTATCCCGGCGCTCCTGATAGATTTTTACTGCTTTTTTGAGGTGACGCTGGATCTCCTTTTCTTCGAGCAATTCTGCCAGTGCCTGCTCCATCAGCATGTCCCCCTGCCTGTCTACCAGCCTGCGGAATTTGGCCATTTCCCGGATCAGATTTTCAGGGGCAATCAGGTATCCGGAACGAAAACCAGGAGCCAGTGATTTACAGAATGACCCTATATAAACCACCATCCCATTGGTATCTGCACTGGCCAGCGGCAATACTGAATTACCGTTATAATGGAAATCATAATCGTAATCATCTTCCAGAATAATGAAACCATAAGTTTGTGCCAGCTGCAATAGTTCTACCCTTCTCTCAGCACTCAGTGTTACTGTAGTAGGATAATGATGATGTGGTGTCAGATATAACATCCTTATCTTTTTCTTCTTGCAGAGTTCACGGATCGCTTCTACGGAGATCCCATCTGCATCCACAGGAACAGAAATAATCCTGCCCCCTGATTGCTGAAAACACATATTTGCAAGATAATAACTCAAATCCCCTACAATAACCAGATCCCCTGGCTCAATCAGCATACTGGACGCCATATAAATACTCATATGTATCCCTCTGGTGGTCAGAATATTATTCTTATTAATATGCAATCCCCGGGTATTATTGAGATATGAAGCCAGTGTTTCCCTGAAATATTCATTTCCTTCTACGTGCGAGTACCCGAAATGCTTATAATTGGTTTTACTTTTCAGAATCCCCCCATAAACCTTTGATAATCTGTCCAGAGGAAGTAATCTGATATCCGGAAGACCATCATTAAATTCGAGCCCTGCGGCCGAACCCACTGTTAATACATCCAATAGAATACTTTGTTTAAAACGATAGCCTGTTTCAGCAGGATAACTGGTTAGAAATTTCTCATCATAAGATTGCAGGGCGATATTCTCCTGTGGCCCCTTATTTCTTACAAAAGTGCCCTTATTTGGTCTGATTTCAGTCCATCCCTGGGCGTCAAGCTCATCATATGCTGCAATAATTGTTTTTCTATGCAATTTCAGATCTTCTGCCAGGCTACGCGTACCGGGAAGCTGAACTCCTGCCAAAAGTACCCCCCGTTGTATGGCATTGATCATTTGATGGGCGATTTGGAGATATACCGGACGATCTAACGATCTGTCGATATGAATAACACTTTGAAAAGGGATTTGAACCGGACTACTCATAAACTTAAAACTGGTACATATTAACTATCCGGCAAGGTAATACTTTTGGCCCAAACAAATGAAATCAATGGAATTAGAAGAGCTTCTTCAACATATAGTAAGCGATGATCACCTGCATGCACGCTTCCTCAATACCCTCTCTTTACAGGAGAATATCGGTGCCAGAAAGATCTCAGCGAATGAACAGCCTGAAACATCTACCTATATGGTTTTAAAACATGCGGCCGAAGAACACCGTCATGCCTTCTATCTGAAAAAACAAATAGCTAAACTCAGCATATCGGCCTGCCCTACTTATGAACCGGACTACCTTCTTGCTCCCTACAGCAGTAAGTACTATCTGAACAAACTGGATTTAATGACCAGCCGCTATTTAAGGGACACCCTCCAATTAGGCGGCTCTGAGCTGAAATTTGCAGCTTATCTCCTGGTAACTTATGCTATCGAAGTACGTGCAGACCTGATCTATCCGGTTTACCAGGGAGTACTGGACCAGAACAAGAGCAAAGTAAGTGTCCGTTCTATCATCCTGGAAGAGCAGGGCCACCTGGAAGAGATGACTGCACAGCTTAAAAATTTCTCCACAGTCTGGGAGACACATGCCGAAAACATAACTACTATAGAGGCCGTATTATATAAAAACTGGATCGATGATTTAGCTAAAACTATATAAGATGAAACACGGCGCTAACGACATGATGTTAGGGAAACTAAACACAAGAAGAGCTGAATATACATTCCGTAGTTTACAGTATGACAATAACTTATACGATTTCAGCTCAAATGATTATTTAGGCTTTGCACGTTCTCAGGAACTGCGCCAAATTACTAATACTGAACTGGAAAAACATCCAAAAATCAGGTCGGGCGCTACAGGCTCAAGGTTACTGAGCGGTAATTCTGAATTTGCAGAACAACTGGAAGAGGAGATTGCCGGCTATCATCATGCCGCAAACGGATTGATTTTTAATTCTGGCTATGCTGCCAATTCAGCTATCTTCTCCTGCCTGCCCCAAAAGGATGATACAATTATTCATGATGAGCTGATCCATGCTTCAATAATTGATGGTTCAAGATTGAGTTATGCCACAAGGTTAAAATTCAGACATAATAACCTGGAAGACCTGGAGAAGAAACTAAAAAAAACTACTGGTATTTGTTACGTAGCAGTTGAAAGCATTTATTCGATGGATGGTGACATGGCTGACCTGGCTGGAATTTCATCGCTTTGTCAGCAGTACAATGCGCATTTAATCGTGGATGAGGCTCATGCTTTTGGTGTAATAGGAACCGGTCTTGTGGATTTACTGGGAATCCAGGAAGCTGTATTCGCGAGAATCGTCACTTTCGGAAAAGCGCTTGGCCTGCATGGTGCAATTATATTAGGAACTGATTTACTGAGAGATTACCTGATTAACTTCGCGCGTCCCTTCATATATACTACTGCCCTGCCCTACCCGCAGCTTATAGCCCTGAAAATTGCTTATAAACACTTTTTATCTCATCCAGAACTACAAAGCACACTAAAACATAAATCGTCACTCCTGAAGGCTAATTTAGCGCCTAAATATCAATTACACTGTAAGGATAACCTGGCCGCTATACATTGCATATTCCTTTCGGGTAATGATGAAGCGATTAAATTTAGTCGTACACTACAAAGAGAAGGCTTTGATGTCCGCCCTATCCTGAGCCCTACTGTCCCAAAAGGGAAAGAGAGATTACGCATTTGCGTACATGTCCATAATACTGATGCGGAAATACTTGAATTATGTCACCACATTAACCTATTGAGTCAATAATTATATGGACAATAAGCCCCTATTTATTACTGGTATCGGTACTGAAGTCGGAAAAACTATCGTTTCGGCCGTGCTAACTGAACAATTACAAGCTGATTACTGGAAACCGGTACAGGCTGGCGACCTTGATCACACAGACAGTGACAAAGTTAAAAAACTGATTAGTAACAGCAGAAGTATATTTCACCCTGAAGCTTTTAAGCTCAGCATGGCTGCTTCTCCTCATCGTGCAGCAAAAAATGAGGGCATTGAAATACGCCCTCAGGATTTTTCCCTTCCGGAAACAAAGAATCAGTTATTGATCGAAGGTGCAGGAGGGCTATTTGTCCCGCTTTCCTACCGCTTTCTGATGATTGATCTTATCCGCCTTTTAGGTGCTGATGCAGTATTAGTGGTTAGAAATTACCTCGGCTGCATCAATCATACTTTACTGAGTATTCACGCATTGTTGAGCAAAGGTATCCCATTGAAGCACGTTGTACTGAATGGAGATTTCGATTTTGATACACTTAATGTCCTGCTTTACCATATTCCAAAAGATTGTACATGGAGCAAATTACCTGAATTCACCATAATTAATAAAGAGTCCATTGCGGATGCTCCCTTTCAACTTAATCCTATTCCGATCACATATTAAATTTTATAGCATGAATAATAATACGACTATACGCAATGACTGGTCTATCCAGGAAATCGAAAATATTTATCATCAGCCTCTGCTGGAACTTGTTTATGAAGCGGCAACAGTACATCGCCAATGGCATAAAGCGAGTGAAGTACAGGTTTGTACTTTGTTATCAGTTAAAACAGGCGGCTGCCCTGAAGATTGCTCTTATTGCGGCCAGGCAGCACGTTACCATACCGGTATTACAGTCAAAGCATTAATGTCTAAAGACGATGTGGTAGCAATTGCACAAAGAGCTAAAGACGCTGGTTCTTCCCGTTTCTGTATGGCTGCTGCATGGCGCGAAGTGCGTGACAACCGCGATTTCGAAAACATTCTTGAAATGGTACAGGGCGTAAACGAGATCGGCCTGGAAGTTTGCTGTACACTGGGCATGATTAATGAATCTCAGGCCGCAAGATTACAGGAAGCAGGATTATACGCCTACAATCATAACCTGGATACTTCTAAAGATTACTATCAGGAAATTATCAATACACGTACCTATGACGACCGGTTATCCACACTGAACAATGTCAGAAAAGCTGGAATTTCTGTTTGTTCGGGTGGCATTATCGGATTGGGCGAAACACATGCAGACAGAATTAATATGCTGCATACTTTATCCACTTTAGCACAGCACCCGGAATCTGTTCCGGTAAATGCACTGGCAAGGGTAAAGGGAACACCTCTGGCTGATTTACCAAAAGTAGACTCGTGGGAAATGGTCAGAATGATCGCTACTGCGAGAATCTTAATGCCTAAATCTATGGTTAGATTAAGTGCAGGCCGTGCCGAAATGACGACCGAAGAACAGTCCTGGTGTTTCATGGCCGGAGCGAATTCTATCTTCACGAGCGAAAGTGAAGAACTGCTGGTTACCCCAAATCCAAGGTTGGATGATGACCGGAAAATGTTTGACCTGCTAGGCCTGAAACCTATGCAAAGAGAAAAATCAAAAAACACAACTACCTTATCATGAGTTCAATAGAACAGGATATATTAAGTTTAACTGAAAGAGATGCAAGAGTTATATGGCATCCTTACACGCAAATGCTTCATGCTATAGTTCCTACAGCAATAGTCAGCGCATCAGGAAGTGATCTGTTTGATGAAGACGGCAAACGCTATATAGATGCGATATCTTCGTGGTGGGTAATTATTCATGGGCACTCCCATCCTTATATTGCAGACCGGGTATCTGCACAAATTAGAAAACTTGATCAGGTAATTTTTGCAGGTTTTACCCATCAGCCTGCTGTTGAACTTGCAGAGAAGTTGTTGGATTTGTTACCAGAAAATCAGCAGAAGGTATTTTATACAGACAACGGATCTACAGCTGTAGAGGTTGCCTTAAAGATGTGTATGCAGTATTGGCATAACCAGGGACAATCCAGAAAAATGGTGCTTGCTTTTCATAATGGTTATCATGGGGATACTTTCGGCGCTATGTCGGTTAGCGGCCGCAGTGCATGGACAGCCCCCTTTGATGCTTATTTATTTGAGGTGATTTATATAGACACCCCTACTGCTGAAAATATAGCTGACCTGAAAAAACAGATATCAGCTATGAGTGATCAGCTGGCTTGTTTTGTTTACGAACCTCTTGTCCAGGGATCTGCAGGAATGCTGATGTATGGCGCTAAAGAGCTTGACGAACTGATGAAACATTGCCGCAAGGAACAGGTATTAATGATACAGGATGAGGTTTTCACCGGTTTTGGAAGAACAGGGAAACATTTTGCGGCTAACCATTTAAATGAAGCACCTGATGTGATGTGTTTTTCGAAAGGTCTGACCGGAGGAACAATGCCTTTAGGGGTAACTACTTGCTCTGAAGACATCTATAATGCCTTTTTATCAAAGGATAAGTTAAAGACTTTGTTTCACGGACATTCTTTTACGGCTAATCCATTGGCCTGCACGGCTGCTTCAGCAAGTATTGACCTGTTATTGATGGAGGATACACAGCGAAATATAGAAAGGATTTGCCGCAGACATGCCGGTTTTATCCATAGAATTGGTGAACATATGCGTGTTGAATCGGCAAGACAGACCGGGACAATTCTTGCCATTGAATGGCGTACTGAGACTGGCACTTCTTATTTTGATGACCTCAGGAACTTATTGTATGATTACTTTTTGAACAAAGGTATTTTAATGCGTCCGCTGGGAAATGTGATTTACATTTTACCGCCGTACTGTATTAGTGACGAGGACCTGGATTATGTTTATGAAGAAATAGAAGGGGCTTTAGAGCTTTATTAGTGATTTAGGGGGAAGTATGTTCAGGCAACCCCCTTTATTATTTTATGAATCATATCGTTTATCAATGATAATTTCTTTCAATTTTTTATAAAGATTATAATTGTTGTAATAAATACCTTTATTAATTTCAGAAACGGGTGCCGGCTCTTCGATAATCTTTTTGATATCTTCTATAACAGTTGGACTATCAAGGTTTATTATCCTGAAATAACGTTCATCATAGATGTCACCGATATTGGGCGCACCGTTGTATATGGGTATGGTATTACACAAAACACAGTCTACAAATTTTTCGGTCACATAATTTCTTTCATTTGAATTTTCGATAGCAACCGAATATTCATAAGGCAGCAAACCCGTGAATTTATACTCAATAGCACCTTTAAACCTCCGGTCATCAATTTCCAATCGCTTTCCATAAATATCAATATCCAGGTCTGAGGCTAATATTTTATTTAAAAGACCAATCCTTTTGTTATAATTTCCTACCGGCTTGTTCAGATAAGAAACAATCATAGATATTTTCTTCTCCTTTTTTGTGTTTGCCACAGTCTCAAAAAAAGCATGGGGCACATGATCATGATAAAACATATAGGATGGAGAAGCGATTACATCACCTCCTATATGAAGATTATGGGTTTTCTCAAATAACTCAGGATCATGTACAATTACATAGTCACTATGCAATAGAAAGTCGATATACTCATGTGCTTTACTCCATGAGGGCTCCTGTATGACGGTGATCACTTTCGCTTTTTTGTTAATTGGTTCGTCAGTACGGTTAAATACCACGGCATAGTCGTAATCATTAGCAATGGTGAAGTCCAGATCATGATCGTAAATGGCATAATTTGCTTTGAATCTTCTTAAAAGATTTTCTGAGCCATCGTAGTTGGAGAGAAATTTGATCTTTATCATAGGTATCTTTTTTGTAGATAACTAAGATAAAGAATGGGAAAAGCAGATAATAATCTCCGCTCATTTTGGGACTTCTGACCTTGTTGCATCAAATTAACTGCATAAAAAAAACCGGTCCGAGAACTCGGACCGGTCTAGGTCAATTATATAGTTAATAAACTTAAACTAACTGAACATTAATTGCGTTAAGACCTTTACGGCCTTCTTCTACATCATAAGTAACTTTATCGTTCTCACGGATGCTAGCCATAAGGCCTGTTGAATGAACAAAGATTTCACTGTCACCATTAGCTGGTACGATAAATCCGAAACCTTTAGTCTCATTAAAAAATTTTACTACTCCTTCTTGCATTGTATTATTATTATAAATATTCACAAATATAATTATATATTTTTAAATATACTCAAAAAGACAAATTATATTTTTTTTCTAAACTAAAATTTGTTTTGTATTACAATTAAAAAAGCGTTCATATACAATCTTGTTTTTCTGAACTTCAAATACCCACGATTCATTTAAAGCGCTTTCTCCTATATCTTTAAGGATAACATTCATTTTTAATCTGAAACAGAAAAATTCGCCTATAACCAGGGGATCTGAAATCTCCATGCCATTTTTGTGCTTCATTTCTCTGGTATATAAGAAACCAGGGACATGATTACTTTTTGTGTCCGGGTAAAATTCTTTGATAGCTTCATCATTCCTACCCTCCCGCCAAAGTTGAATGAATTTGAGCGCAACTTCCTGAGTGTTCATTAGTGATTAATTTAGATAAATTTTTAGTTGACGAATTGAAATTACAAAAGAATTCTGAAGCAACAAATAAATTTATAAATAATAGATAATCAAACAGATACAACATTTTTAGTGTTAGAAAAACGAAGCTTATGCTATTACGTTTTAGAAGTGTTTAAACATGCGGCATATTGTTTTATAGTAATTTTTAAGATTACGTTTTGCACATAATTTTATGTAATAATTCCGACACCTGTTATATCTCCCGTAGTTGAATTTGTTGATATATCCCATTAATATAATCCTAAAGCTACTTCTACCTGATTGTCCTTAATTAAATCCAGACTGTTCAATTGCTGAGCCATGTAAATACTAGTTAATCTTCCTGTTCCTTCTACTGCAACGTATGGACCTACTTTATCTACAGCCAGCAGTGTAATACCCTGCAGTTTAACTTCTTTCTGTTTTAACGAATGATAAATACCACTTACCCTGGGATCCAGATAGGGCATTTCATTAATGTTTTTAGCCGCATCTGCAACCAGGTAAGAGCCATCGGTATTTCTTTCCCAACCCGGTAATTGCAGCGTGTAGATCATATCGAGGTCAGATTTATTAATTTCTAATATGGCCTTATACCATTTGACATATAGAGAGATGGAGTCTACTAAGCTTTGTTTGAATTCCAATACCATATCTATTCCTTCTTTTTCCAAATACCGGTTGCCAGATAAGAGCATTTTCATGGTTTCTTCTCTCCTGGCCTCATAAAGAGGATTGAAGAATTCGGAATATACCTCTCCTATTGCCCATCTTCTGAGGACCTCATGCCTGTCAATTTTTTCTATTAATTTCATTTTGTGTGTTTTACCAGTTAAAATCTACCTTTTCAAAAAGTTTGGGTGTTCCCATTGTAGAGGGTAGCTCAACCACGTTAATAAAGAAATTAGTTTCCCCTATATAAAAGGGTACTCTGAATATGGTTTGCTCTTCAGGCTCTTGCCCCTGCTGAGTTACAGAAGTCACATCAAAAGTTATCCTGCAATAGCTGAGTTGAAATAATCTCCGGTCCCTGCCATAGCCTGCCGGGACGTAATCCAATGAATGTATCCGCTCTGCCAGATCAGGAAGGATCCACCGTATCGGGTTAAAATACAGTACATAAAAGATATCCGGAAGATATAAGAACTGTTGTTCAAAAAAACTGCTGAGGAGCTCTCCTTCTGCTAAGGTTTTTGGCATAAAATATACATATTGAGGAATAGCATTTTCCTCAAAGGGAAACATAATTATACCGTCAATACACTCTAAAATACGGTTTTTGGCTTCTGCATATGCTAAAAAGGATGTCATACTACACATAGATGATCTTTAGTTTACGGTTGGATTTTTCGGTCAGTTCCAAGTTACAAAGAAATCGAAAGGGTAATCTGCTGATTAGTTTTTTGGGACTTTTGACCCTGCAATGAGGGACTAATGATTTTTAAATTGACATCAAATAAATCACCATGGAACAACCTTTAGTTAGCTGTGTTATGCCTACTGCGAACAGGCAGAAATATATTCCCTTTGCTATAGATTATTTTCTGCAGCAGGATTATCACAACGCCGAATTAGTAATTATTGATGATGGAAAAGAGTCAATAGAACCTTTATTGCCAAAGATCCCGAACATCAGGTATTTTTATACAAAACCACTTGGTACAATAGGTATGAAACGCAATTATGCTTGTGAGAAAGCAGCAGGTGAGATTATTGTGCACTGGGATGATGATGACTGGTATGCTTATGACTGGGTCAGTAATCAGGTCAATTTCCTGATCACTTCAGGGGCAGATATCTGCGGGATCAGGCATATTCATCATTATGCTGCAATTACAAATAATTTCTGGCAGGGCGATGCAAATAACAGGAACAATCCGGATTCAAAGCCATTTCTGGCAGGCGCAACAATGGTTTACTGGAAATCTTTTTGGGAAAAACATCCTTTTAAAGACTTGCAAAAAGGCGAAGATGAAGGCTTTGTAGAGACACCCGGGGCTAAGATATTTGCGCATGATTATATTGATGGTTTTATTGCGATGTTACATCCTGATAACACCACAATTAAGCCCTTTGAAAATCAAAATCACAAAAAAAACCATTAATCAAAAGATAAAATCCTTAGGATCTGCGGATAATTAAAGCCTTTATGAAAACATATATCTATTTATTCCTTGCCATTATTTCTGAGATTATCGCAACAACAGCCTTAAAGGCTTCAAATGAGTTTACAAAATTCCTGCCTTCTACAATTGTTGTTTTTGGTTATGCTACAGCTTTTTATCTTTTGAGCCTTACTTTGAGAAGGATGGATTTAGGGATCGCTTATGCAATTTGGTCGGGTGTTGGAATAGTGTTAGTTACAGCAGTGGGTGCTGTGTTTTACAAACAAAAACCTGATATACCTGCAGTTGTAGGTATTCTATTAATTATAGTCGGGGTATTGATAATTAATATGTTATCAAAAAATACGGGACAATAACCAATGGATCACATATTAGTCCAGCCAGCCATGGTGCGGTGGTTCCACTTTTTCTCCAGATAAAAGAACTCAGAGGAGGCAATTGCTGTCTCCTCTGCCTGATTATCAAGCGTACAACTGTCTAAATGATCTACTACAGCTGAAGAAACAAGCGCATGTCTGAGTTTAAGCGCGGCTAAGGTATTTGCATAATCGTTATCGGCACACCAGAACTGATAGTTTTCATCCAGCTTTCCGGTAAGCCTGAAAACATCGCGTTTTAAAAAGAGACACCAACCCGCAACTTCATACCTGCTCCGGTACCCGGTATATATTCCATTATTTATTTCAAATCCAAGTCTCGGATGATGAAGTGAACAAAAAGGGGAAGCGCTGGACAAATCGTAATACTTATGGAAGGCTTTTAATATTTCTGAGGCCCATCCGGTATGAAAACGCAAATCATTATTACACAGACAAACATATTTTGAATAAGTCGAGTCAATCCCTATGTTCATATACCGGTGATAGCCAAATTCTTCATCAGGATAAATAGTAGTCGTTCCTGGATATTGAAAAGGACTCATTTCTTTCTGTGATTCAATAATAACTACGTTGAATTTGATCTCTTCTTTATTTTCTGAAGCTATTAAAGAGCTGATGCACTCTTCAGTAATCAGTTTTAATTCTTCGTTATGCGCAAAACTTAGGATGATCACATCAACTTCTGTTTTGCTTTTTATAAATAATTCCATTTGACTTCTTTTCACAGTTTCTGATTAAGATGATACCTGTATTGATTATAACAAGTTACAAACAAAATTAAAGGGTAATCTACATTCTTGAATTTCGGGACATTTGACCCTAAATATTTAGTTTTTGAGGCCATTATGGTACTTTTGACCCACCCAGCCAAGCGTTCTGTTCCTTAAATTTACCATTATGGAAAGGCTTATAAAAATCATTCTGTATTTGTTATTATTTGCTTTGATTGCTGATCTATGTCTTTTTGTATACAGGGTAGACCGGCAGCAGGCACCGCATAGAAAAGTGAACCCTCATTCTGCTTATCCTGGATATTAGCCGTATATAATTTCTTTTAGTTTCGTGTAGAGATTGTATTTTTTGAAATATATCTCTTTGTTTATACCTGCTCCGGGTGCAGGATGACGAATTATGTCGTAAAGGTCCCGGAGAATGTTTGTACTATCCAGATCTATCGTTCTGTAATAACGGGAGTCATAAACGTCCGCAAGGTTTGGTGCGCCATTATATATAGGAGTGGTATTACATAAAACACAGTCTACAAATTTTTCTGTGATATAGTTCTTTTCGTTAGAATTCTCTATAGCAATAGAGTATTCGTAAGGCAAAAGACCTTCATGTTTGTATTGCAGTTCACCTTTATATCTCCGGTCTTCAATATTTAAGCCTCTTCCATAGATGTCAATCTCAAAATCAGAATTGAGTATGTTCACAAGTACTTCAATCCGCTTATGATAATTTGCCCTGCTAAAATATAAACCCGAAACAATCATTGAGATTTTCTTTTCTTTCTTGATTTGTCCGGTATTGTTATAAAATGAATGGTCTACATGGTCATGGTAAAACATCAATGCGGGGGACTCGATGATTTTTCCTCCTAATTTGATATGGTTCGTTGTTTCAAACAATTCCGGGTCATGAACAATGATGTAATCACTATTTGTTAAGAAATATTTATTTTGATGTGCATCGCTCCAGGATGGTTCCTGGATTACGGTAATAATTTTAGCTCCGGATTTTATGGGGTCATTGGCCCTGTTAAACACTACAGCAAAATCATAATCATCTGCTGTGGTAAACTCCAGCAGATCATCGTCTATGATATAATTTGCTTTGAATCTTTTTAGCAGGTTTTCGGAAACTTCGTAGTCAGAGAAGAATTTAATTTTCATGGGAATAATTATTTTTCAGCTTATTCCTAAGATAAAAAATAGCTTGTTGAATTATGCCAGGAGTGGGATTATGGGACTTTTGGCCCTATCATTAAGAATGAATCCTTTATAAATTGTAATGAAAAAGACAGCAAAATGAATCTACCATTAGTATCCTGTATAATGCCCACGGCGAACAGAGAAAAGTTTATGCCTTTTGCAATTAATTACTTCATGAGCCAGAATTACCGGAATAAGGAGTTAGTTATTGTAGATGACGGAAAGGAATCTGTAGCACATCTGATACCGGAACATCCCAGCATCAGATATTTCTATACTGACCCGATCGGAACTATTGGCCTGAAGCGTAATTATGCCTGTGAAAAAGCAAGAGGCGAGATTATTATTCATCTGGATGATGATGACTGGTATGCACAGGACTGGATCACACAGCAGGTTAACTACCTTTTAAAATCCGGGGCCGATATGTGCGGTATACAACATATCCATTATTATTCTATAATTCTGGGAAAGTTATACACTGTAATCAGACAATATGAGGGCGGGGGTAATCCAATGGACTGGGTAGCTGGCGGTACGTTAGCCTATTGGAAGTCATTCTGGGAAAAACATCCTTTTAAAGATTTGCAGCAAGGAGAAGATGATGATTTCATTCAAAAGTCAGGTGGTAAACTCCTTATACATGACTATAGAGATGGTTTTGTAGCTCTTTTACATCCACACAATACAGTGGTAAGAAGTTTTGAAAATCCTAAACATAAAGCGTTAAAATCATGAAAATAAAATTAACACATCCACTAATTTCCTGTATTTGCATTACGCAAAACAGACCAGCATTCCTGCTTAAAGCAATAGTCAGCTTTGATACCCAGAATTATCCGAATAGAGAACTGGTAATTTCTTACCCAAAGCACGATTCAGAAACAAAAAAACTGATCAATGATATTTTAGAAGTATCTGACCTAAGAGTTGTACAGATAGAGCGTGAAGGAGACGAATCACTGGGAGCTGCAAGAAATCATGCTATTGCAAATTGTAATGGCGAATATATTTGTTTATGGGATGATGATGACTGGTATAATGCCAGAAGATTAGCACATCAATACAACACAATGTTAACCACTGGAAAATTCCGCGAAGCAAGTATACTGACTCGTGTCATGTTGTTTGATGCAAAGACAGAGCAAGGCTATCTCTCCTTTTATTATCTATGGTGCGGAAGTCTTTTATGCAAAAAAGACCATATTTTAAAGCATCCTTTTGAAAATACTGATGTCGCAGAAGATGCATCCGTAATTAAATACCTGGAATCCAAAAAATTGCTGCACTATATTGCTGACAGTGCTTTTCTTTACCTATATGTATATCATGGTGGAAATGCGCTGAATTATTTCCACTTTTCTTATTATTTAAAGAAAAGTGAACGGCTGGATCAGGAAAGTACAGATTGGATGCATAGTTTATTGAATGTCAAGGTGGAGGTTCTACCTTCTTAACAGATTTTATTGCCAGCTTTATCATTTAAGACGGGTTGCCCAGATTGGATAAGGCTGGCCTTCTCTGATAAAATCCAGAAAATACGTTTCGTCAGGAATAACTTCTGATTTATAAGTTTTACGAACAATGCTGAATATACTTTGATCGTGACGATGATCAATAAATTCTGAATTCTGCACAGAATTATCCTTATCATCTGTAAATAGAAGCGGGTTTTCAGATAATACAGTATACCACCTATTAACCATCATAACAGTATGAGGACATTTCTTTAACATGATCACTGTAGCCATTAATTGATTTGAATTGACAAGGTCTTCAGGGGTCTCAAAATAGTCAAAAACCTCTTGTTTAGTATACTCAATTTCTTTATGAGGCAACTCAAAGCTGATGCAACCAGTTTTAGACTTTTTTAATAAATCAATATATTCTTTAAAACGCTTTCCTCCATTGCTATTGATCATACATCCTGCATCACAATAAATCAAAATATCACCATCAGCCAAAGTTTCCAGCACCCGCTTAATAAAATATGGCTTCCAAATCCAATATCCCCCTCCTCTTCTCTGTGTAAGTATTTTTTCAAAATCTTTATTGAATTTCATTTCTATATCTTCAGGGCTGAAAATAGTTATTTCGTTAAAGAAAGAAGAAGTCAGAGCAGTTTGTTTAAAAAACTCTCTTTGTGTGGCATATCGTGCATCGCCATAACTAATCAGTTGTATTTTCATATGATCACTTTTTTATTTAAAAAATTAATAAAATACACAATTACAATAAAACCCATCCATCTCCCGTACGTGGTCTCCATTTTTTATCATAGTAAACAGTTTCATTTTCTGTCAATTCTTCTTGTCTTTCTGCCGTCTGACTCTTCAATGTCTTATTCTCCAGATGATCTACAATAGAAGAGGTCACTAAAACATGTTTTAGTTTTAACATCCATAATGTATTTGAATAATCATTATCCGCACACCAAAAAATGTAGTTTTCATCTAGTTTACCTGTCAAACGCAGAATATCACGCTTAAAAAAAATACACCAGCCAGAAATCTCTTTCCTTACTCTATAACCTAATTTTAGCCCGTCATTTAATTTAAATCCTTCTTTAGGATGATGAATAGAGCAAACTGGAGAAGCACTTGATAAATCGCTATACTGATGAAAAGGTTGAAGTATCTCTGTAGCCCAGTTTGGATGAAAAATCAGATCGTTATTGCACATACAGATAAAATCTGCCGATGTCATAGCTATACCTATGTTCATATATCTGTGATATCCGAACTCCTCTTTAGGATAAACTGTTAAGCCGTGCAAGTATTGATATGGTTTAAGTGTCTTTTCAGATTCAATAACTATAACGTTGAATTTAATTTTTTCAGGATCTTCTGAATTCATTAATGAATTAAGGCAGTTTATAGTCATATCCTTCAATTCATTAGTCTGTCCATAACTCAAAATAATAACGTCTATTTCTACTTTTTTTCCCATTGTGACTATCCGTTTCCGACAAGTTACAAAGAAATCAAAACCTAGTTAAACGATTGTTTTTTTTGGGACATCTGACCCTATTTCATGGACTTAAACGTACCTAAATTAGGTGGAATCAAAATAAAACAAAATGAATCAACCACTGGTATCCTGTATTATGCCAACAGCCAACAGACAAAAATATATCTCTTTTGCACTGAACTACTTCCTGGCTCAGGATTATCCGAATCGGGAATTAGTCATTATAGATGATGGAAATGAATCAATTGTACATTTATTACCTGATGATAAACGGATTAAATATTTCTACACTAAGCCGCTGGGAACTATTGGGGTTAAAAGAAATTTCGCCTGTAATAAGGCAAAAGGAGAAATTATTATGCATTGGGATGATGATGATTGGTATGCAAATGACTGGATCAGTAAACAGGTATATTTCCTTTCCAACTCGGAAGCTGATATTTGTGGAATAGAGCACACTCATTTTTTTTCACCTGTAACGGACACCTTATGGATGGGCACTGCAATGAATAGGAATAACCCTTCAAACCCCGAACAATGGATAAATGGCGCCACTTTAGCTTACTGGAAGTCATTTTGGCTTACTCATCCTTTTAAAGATCTGCAAACCGGAGAAGATGATCATTTTATAACCAAATCAGGAGCCAGAGTTTTTGCCCATGATTACATTGATGGCTTTATAGCTGTTCTGCATTCAAGAAATACTACAACTAAATATTTCGAAAATCCCAGGCACAAGAGGCAAATATAATATCAATTATGGGACATTTGATCCTATTTCACATTTCCTGTTTCATGTAATTTTATCTTAAACATTAAAACTTCGTTATGGCCAGATCATGGTACGCTTTTATTGGAGGTAATCCTATTGAGATCACAAATTACTATAAAGCAACAGTTAAACATAGTTGTCTTTGCGGCGATCAAATTTGCGCAATTTGCGCTGTAGATGCTGGTGCTAATAACCTGCACCCAGCGTTCCCCTTGTCAGATAACATGAAGCAATATATCCAGAATGCTTTAATTACAGGCCAGATACAACCTGAGATTCCTTATAACACAAGAAAATATGTGTATCTAAAACATTAATGTCTTATTTAACTGCTTTTTATGAAATTAACTCATCCTTTGATTTCCTGCATTTGTATTACCAATAACCGTCCTCAATTACTTAAGAGAGCAGTCGCCTGCTTTGAGTCACAAAATTATCCTAACAAGGAATTGGTAGTTTCCTATCCAAAAAAAGATGTTTTTAGCCCAAAAATCATAAGAGATGCACTTCAGAATGAGGAGCTTAAAATACTTCAAATTGAAAGGGAAGATGAGCAATCGTTAGGAAATGCAAGGAATACCGCAATTAATAAATGTTTTGGAGATTATATCTGTATATGGGATGACGATGACTGGTATCATCCCAGCCGCATTTCGTATCAGTTTAATAGTATGCAAATCTCCGGACAGAGGTATCAGGCAAGTGTATTATCGCGTATCCTTTTATATGATTCTACTACTAAAGAAGCATATTACTCATTTTCATATACCTGGGATGGGACAATATTATGCAGAAAAGAAATATTATTGCAAAATCAATATGCTGATACCAATAAAGGTGAAGATTCACATGTAATCACATTTTTATCGGGCAGAAAGCTGTTGTATGAGATTGATACTGCCCCCTTCTTATACATATATATATATCACGGAGAGAATACATGGAATTATGCTCATTTCGAAAATTTCATTAATAAGAGTCAGGTATTAGATAAAGAGGCAAATGATCGCATTCTCTTGATATTAAATAATTAAAACACAACTATAAAATTGTTTTGGAACCTTTGACCCTATTTGCACCCTTATGTTTTAATTAATTTTATTGCTATACTATGGGAGATACCGAAAACCCAAAACAGAGTAGGTGTAATTAAAGTTTTTACTTGCTTTTTGATGTATAAAAGCAAATGTTATCATGTCTAAACGAAGAGATTACAAAAACAAGGCCTGGTATGCCTATGACGGAATAGGAGATCCGTACCATGCAGCCAGTTACCGAAAGATCACGCAAAAACTAAAATGTGAAAATGGAAAACATATCTGTGCCATTTTTGCCGGGCATGGTGATATTAATCCATTTTCACCTTTATCAGCAAATATTCAGCAATATATTGCAAATGGCCTGGTTTCTGGTTTAGCTCAACCGCCTCACTATAAAAAGCATAGCCAATACTATGTTTACTTAAAATATTAATTTTCAGTCACAAGAACACAAAACCTAAACAAAACAATATGAATCAACCTCTTGTATCCTGTATTATGCCTACAGCAAACAGACAGAAATTTATTCCTTTGGCTATTGATTATTTTTTACAGCAGGATTATCCAAATGCAGAACTTGTTATTATTGACGATGGCGTTGAGTCTGCATCAAAATTAATCCCGGATAATCCAAAAATAAGATACTTCTATGAGGAGCCCATTGGTACTATTGGCGTTAAACGCAATTATGCTTGTGAAAAAGCTAAGGGTGAAATCATCATGCACTGGGACGATGATGACTGGTATGCTTCGGAATGGATCAGCCGTCAGGTTCATGCACAATTAACTTCAGGGGCAGATATTACAGGTTTAAACCGCGTAATATTTTATTCTCCTTCAGTCGAAAAAAAATGGATGTATGAGGATTCAGAATTAGACAAACCCTGGTTATGTGGCGCAACAATGGCATATAAAAAGTCATTCTGGAAAAATCATCCATTTATAGATATACAGGTAGGAGAAGATTACGATTTCGTCTGGAATTCAGGAGCTGTTATTTATGCAATGGATTATATGGAAGGCTTTGTAGCTATATTACACGCCCATAATACAAGTATTAAACCAGTAGAAAATCCTAAGCATAAAAAACAAGCCAGTGCCTGGAAAGCACCTACTCAAAATACAGAACCATGAGTAATCATCTTGTATCCTGTATTATGCCAACTGCTAACCGGCCAAATTTCGTTGCTTTAGCAATCGGTCATTTTCTGAATCAGGATTTTAGAGATGCAGAGCTGATTATTATTGATGACGGCATAGAATCAGTGCGGTCTGTTTTACCTGATCACTATCGGATTAAATATTTCCATACTGAGCCTTTAGGAAGCATTGGCTTGAAAAGAAACTATGCCTGCAATAAAGCACAAGGTGAATTCATTATGCATTGGGATGATGATGATTGGTATGCATACGACTGGATTAGCCGGCAACTTAAAGTGCTACAAAATTCTGATGCAGACATTTGCGGTTTGAATGAAATTACTTTTTTCTCTCCTCTTGCCAAAAAATTCTGGAAATATGCAGATAAAAACACAGAACGTCCCTGGCTATCTGGGGCAACAATGGCTTATAGAAAATCTTTTTGGCAAAATCATCCATTTCAAGACCTTCAGATAGGGGAAGATTATGATTATATCTGGAATAATAGTGCTAAAATACTCGCACATGATTATTCATCTGGTTTTATTGCAACTCTACATAATGCAAATACTACGCTAAAACCTTTTGAAAACACAAAACATAAAAAACATGCTGTCGCTTTGATGGATGTTCATTATAAGGGGAAAACCGAAAACCCTAAACAGAGTAGGTATTACTATTAAACTTTTTATTATGCCCTGGTATCAATTTATTAACAATGATCTGGACATTTGCGATCCGGATAGTTACGCAATTCTGGAAAAGGCACCAGATGTAACCGATGGTCCCTATTTAGCTGCCGTTTTTGCAGATGAATTTCCTAATGATCCTGAACGAAGACCGGATTTAGAAGGTACTCCAGGATTATTATTTTATCTTATCCGGGCATTAGCCAAAGGTAAAGGTCAACCTGCCTCTAAATTTCCTCCCGTCCCGTTAGAAGTTAGGATGTCTGCCGTTCCAGCCAATGGAGTTCCAAGACAAAACACTGAGTCTCCTGAGTAAAATTAACGATGATGGGCTTTGCTGAAAACTCATTAACAGACTAAGCTTTAACTTATTTTTAATACATTTCACCTATAAATTATTCTTATTTTATGGCAAGAGCATGGTATGTTTACATAGGAAATGGTCCTTTAAAAGCAACTAATTATTATAAAATCCCACCCGATTCAATAATTGGATGCTTAAATGGTGATTTAATATGCACAATTTCGGCTGTTGATACCGGTGACGAAAATCCAGAATCCCCACTCTCCCCAAATTTGCAGAAATATATTCTGGATGGGCTATCGACTCAATTAGCACAACCTGAAGGCAATAGGGATACTAAAAAATATGTTTACATGAAATATTAGTAAACGTAACTGGATTTATTTGGGTTAATTTAAGAAAACAAATGTAATTATTCTAGAAAAGGATTTAGTGTCTAATGGCCCTGTTAAAAACTCATTTTCATTTATCTTAGTATTAATAATTAGAAAATCAAATTATAACAGGGCCACGCTGAAAACGCAGAATAGAGTAGGTATTAATTAAAGTTTTATGATACTTTTTGATTTATAAAGGTATCCTTATTTATGGCAAGAGCATGGTATGCATATATCGGAACTGGTAGTCCTTTTTTAGCTGCAAATTATTTCAAAGCTACGGTGAAACCTGCTTGTATTAACGGCACTAATATTTGTGCAATTTACGCCTATAATGGTGATTTAAGTCCACAGGCTCCATTATCAATTAGATTACAAGGTTATATCTCAAATGCACTCCTAAGTAATTTAGCACAACCTCAGGATTCTGGAAGTGTTAAAAAATATGTATACCTAAAAGGTTAATGCTTTTAACTAGAAGCTCAACCTCTTTCAAAGTAGCTTTAACCTTAATTAAGAGGTTCTCTAACGGTTAAATATCAAATTATAAAATTAAATATTATGCGACTTCTGACCCTATAAGACACACAGTTTTTGAATTAACTTAGTATTATAGTTAGTTGATCAAAAGAAATTTATTATAGTTACCGGAAGCTATAATAAACAAATCTGGATTTTACGAGAGGACCTACTGTCTGCAGCAGATAGAATTATTCTCGCAAGACAATTAATTACACTACGGCAACAGTAAAAGGGGTACGCTGAAAACCCTGAATAGAGTAGGCTCGAATTTAAAGTTTTCTGATACTTTTTGATCTATAAAAGCATCCTTATATTATGGCAAGAGTATGGTATTCCTATATCGGAAGTGGTAGTCCCTTTTTAGCTGCGAATTATTTTAGAGCTGCTGTAAAGCCTGGTTGTATTAATGGTAGCAATATCTGTGCAATTTATGCCTATAATGGCGATATAAATCCACAGGCTCCATTTTCTACAAATTTGAATAATTACATTTCAAATGCACTGTTAACAAATTTACCGCAACCTCAAGATTCAGGAAACGCTAAAAGGTACGTTTATCTAAAAAGTTAATAATCTTTTTTTAAATCACAGGAGGCATGAACCTCCTGTGATTATTTAATAATAAGTACCAGCAAGCTTTAATGCTTCGTAAACATTGACAACTCCTCCTGAAATACATTTGTCTTTTAGTATTTCTCTTTTTATAACAGAATTCATAATAATATTTTTGACCTGTAACGCACTTAATTTTGGATAATAAGATCTGATTAAAGCAGCCAAACCAGAAACCATAGGAGCTGCCATACTTGTACCATTTTCAGTCGAATATTTTTCGGGCCACCAGGTAGATTTTATTTGAAGGCCAGGCGCAAATACATCTACGGTCTTTCCACCGTAATTGGAAAACCATGGAACTATAGTTTTATCATCAATAAATCCCGACGCTGCAACTTCAATCCATGCTCCTGCTTCCCCTCCACTTAAATATTGACGGCAAGGAAAAACAGTAGATACTTCAACATCCATTCCTGCATTACCTGCAGCATGTACAATCAATACATCTTTATTCATTGCATATTGTACAGCACTATCAACCACAGCTCTATCTGGAGAAGAAGCCTTTCCTGCACTAATATTAATTACTTTTGCTCCGTTATCAACTGCATAGCGAATTGCATTCGCTTCATCTTTATCTAATGCATCTCCTTCAGGTATGGCTAACAAAGGCATAATAAGAGCTTGAGCAGCCACCCCTTTAACTCCAAGTCCATTATTTCTATTTGCTGCAATAATTCCGGCAACATGGGTCCCATGTACTGGCAGTAAACCTTTAACATCTCCATTACCATAATATCTCCCCTCAAATTCAGAATTCCCAGCTCGCGGATCGTAATTTATATTCGACCAATAATTCAACTGATCTTTATATAAGTTATATTCTTCTTCGAATTTCCTCCTATAATCCGGGTACTCTTTCAAGCCCTTTATAACCATAATAAGAACATCTTCTTCCTCTGCATTATTATATTTATAATTCTCAAATTCTTTTATATCAGGATATTTTTTTCCAATCTGTTTACTAATATTATTTAATATTTTTCTCTGTCTTTCTACCACCGTCAGTCCAGATTCAAGAGGAACTCTTTTGTCATCTAACTGGTGTTGTAATTCTTTAGTCTTTGTAGAATTAGGATCTTTCATGATCTCTTTTCTCAATTCACGAACAAGATCAATATTATCAAAATGAAAGCTTCCTTTACCAGACCCCATAAAATTCCAGCCATGTATATCATCTACATAACCATTATGATCATCATCGATCTTATTATTCGGAATTTCATTTTTATTGGTCCAGATAGCCCCTTTCAAATCCTCATGTTCTATATCAACTCCACCATCAATAATAGCAACAGGTACAAACACTCCAGTTCTATTCTTGAGTAATTCAGTATAAGCTTTTTCCGTACTCATACCAAAGACACCATCTTTTTTTAAATCCAGATTCTGCCAGTTACCCTTTGGACTTATAGTTTTTTGTGCCAGTACAAAGTTCCCTGTTAGCAGTAATATCCCAATTATATACTTTCTCATGCTATTTTATAATACCTAATAATTCAATTTCAAAAATCAATGTGCTGTTTGGCGGAACAGTTCCATTTGCAGTATGATCCCTATAAGCTAATTTGGATGGAATATAAAGGATCCATCTAGATCCTACAGGCATAAGCTGTAAAGCTTCAGTCCAGCCTTTAATTACATTCGATACACTAAAGACAGCTGAATCCCCCCTCTCATATGAGCTATCGAAAATTCTTCCATTAGTTAGCATTCCGGTATAGTGAACTGACACCCTACTATTTTCCAAAGGCTTAATCCCATTTCCTTCTTTGATGATTTTATACTGTAATCCAGATGGCAGGACCTTCACGCCTGATTCTTTTTTATTCAATTCAAGAAAAGCGAGATTTTCATCTGCTGAAGGATTATCCAAATCCTTTTGCGCATCTTTTCTAGCTTTCATAGTTATTTGCATATTTGCATCAATCAGCATACCTCCATTCACTTCAGAAAATACAAGTTTATCAACTTCACGTTCTTCTGATTTCAGATCGTAACCCAATGGTCTAAGTATTATACTTAATGCATTAATATCAGCCCATGATTTAATATTTAAATTAAGCACTTCATCTGATTTACTCCCATCAAAAACATAAGGATTTTCTTCTTGCTGATTTAATTTATAAACAAGATCAGAAGGATTATATTTCTCGCCTTTGCTTTCAAGTACATTTTGGCTTCGATTGGGCTGTCCGGTTTTAATAAGGATCCATACTTTCTCATTTCTCTTTTCCCACCTTACTTTTAATCCCAATAATGCATTCAAATCTGAAATCATCTTTTTGTAAATCTGTTCATCTGTCTGCCCCGTATCTGGATTAATAGATTCATAACAAATAGCATTTGCCTTCATCCAATCCTGAAGATAACCATCAGTTTTTCTATGTATATATCTGGATGGATCTTTTACCTCCCAGATTACTTCATTTGAATTAATCAAACCAGGTTTAACCAACATGCCAGGTTTAACTACTCTATTTAATAAGAGCATATAAGAAGTAAAAATCGGTTGATTTAGAAAATAAGTCCGAATATTTTTTTTCTCTTTATTTCTTACAATCCCAGCTCCTCCAGAAGATCCTTCGGAATTAACACCTTCTTTATAATTACTTATTGCAGCATATTGAATCGATGTATTATTCGTGTCAATCTGGTCTGCATCAAAATTAAACAAGGGTTGTTTCCGAGAATCAAAAACATAAAAATCATTTTTCACCGGCCAATTTGTTTTTTCTCCGTTCAAAACTCTTTGTATATTATTCGTATCAACATACTCTGCTGTAGTTATCGCAATTACCTTTTCTTTATAAACCCACACCTCATGTGGTATAGTTTGGTGTTTAAAATATTTACTAAACATTTTGTCATCTACGACTGTTGTCAGAGTAAGATTTTTGGTATATTTATTATTCTTCCAAAAGCCAGTCACTAACTTCGCTGGTTCGTAGGTAACAGGTAAAATTTTGATTTTATCTCCAAATTTATTTTGCAGTGCTTCCATCTTTGATAGAGCTTCCACACAACCTGGACAATTCGTTGCCCAGAAATCTATAATCAATAACCGATTTTTAAAATCAGACGTTTTAATTATTTTCTGGGATGAACCAATGAATTTTGTTATTGAAAAATCAGGTAATCTATCTCCAATATTTAACGTTATATCCTGAGCGTTTGCCGTACCTACGAATAACACTACTGCGATTAATATATACCTTATCATTTATTGTTTAATTCAGTGATTACAAACATTAACACTTCACGTTTCTCTTCTTTTAAATCCAGATCATAACGGTTCAAAGCTTTCCTTACTTCAGCTAGATTAGTCCAGTCTGAAATATTAAGATCCATATCTACCGGTCCTTTGTAATCAGTTTCATCAACCACCGGCGGCATACCAGATTTGTATAAATAATCGCCAAATCTGTCATCTGCAATTGAAATGTTATTAAAATGCCCAGTTTTATCATATGTATCCACTCCTATCCCTTTCGATTTGATTTTATCTTTTTCAGAAGTACGCACCAAAACCAGTGCATTGACCAAACGTTTTTTCAGACCACATTCTACTCCAAAAATTCTTGAAAGCTCATCTAATATGATTGTATTTGAATTGAATTTTTCAATTGGAAGAGCTAGTTCAAAACAATATGCATTTTTACGTAACCATTGCCTTTCTAGTCCTTGTGTAGGATCATAGTGATAATGAGAAGGGTCTTTTACTTCAAGAACAACCCTATTAGACTGATACATACCATAAGTTAGCATATCCTGTATAGAGAGATTATACATATACAATATTCTGATCCCTGAAATTACATCTGTAGTAGAGGCAAAATTAGTAAGTCCCTTGATTGGGACCACCCCTTCACGATATCCTGTAAGTAGAGAAAAACGGAGAAAACGTTTTTTATTAATCAATTGCTCTTTATCCAGTTTAAAAGTTGGTTTAAGCGGATTAAAATCAAAAAGTGGCTTACGATAAGTAATATGAGATGTATCTGGTTCCTGTGCTAAAGTGGCTAGTACATTTATTAAAAAAAAACTCGTTAACAGAATAGTTCTGATGTACATTTTATTTTACTTATTAGAATAAAAAAAGCTATTATCCAAATCTGTTGATCAATGACTGGATAATAGAAAAATTATCGGAGATTTTGAGCAATACTGCTATTATCAATTACTGGCTGAGGAATGAGTAATACATATCTCGGGTCGTTTGGTGGTAAACTAAAAGCATCCAATCCACTTACAATCCTGGTTAAAGTTTTTGCAAACCTGCTATCCTTATTTAACCTTCGTAAATCTGTCCAGCGTAAACCACGCATGATAAGTTCCTTTCGTCTTTCCAATAATATTTTTGCCAAAGCATCATCGGCACTTGTAGCTGTCATATCCGTATAAGTGTTTGTTAACCATCTTTTTCTCAGTAAAGTATTCAAGTCATTCATTGCAGCTGAAATATTACCAGATCTGGCATAACATTCTGCTCTTATCAGATACAGCTCATCTACAGCAAGTCCATCAAAAAAGTTACCGGTAGAAGATGGTTCATAATTACCTTTGAAATGCTTACCATTAGGAATAATAATTGGATTTCCATTTTTATCCTGTCCATTCAGAACATCTACCTGAAAGAAAACCTGACTTCTTAAATCGTTCACATTATAGCTTGCTATCAGATTAGAATCTATTCTAGCTACATTTTGCATCATTGTCTGGCCATTTGACATAATAGCCTGAAAGATAACTTCTTTATTGAATCTTGGAAAAAATGGAGTGCCTGAGGAAACATTCAGAGAATTATAATCAATCAGATCACTCTTAAGCTGCAAGGCTGCATTTGCATTTACTTGTGCATTTGGATAATCTTCCATAGATAAATACACCCTGGCTAATAAGGCATAAGCGGCAACCTTATTTGGACGGGTAGCAATATTGCTGGTTACAGGCAATAATGAAACTGCTTCTTGCAAATCATTGGTAATCTGTGAATAAGTTCCAGCTATACTTCCTCTATCAGATTTACCGTTGATATCAGAATTCAACCGAAGCGGGATGCCAGGGTCCTGTCCAGCCGTAATTACAGAATAAGGTTTAGCATATAACTGAGCTAATTGCCAAAAATATAACGAACGGAGAAATAAGGCAGATCCACGTATTGTATTTTGTGTACTCTGATCAGCCCCAGATGATTTGAGTGTCGGACCGGCCTCCAGTATAAGATTAGTATAATAAACATTATAATATACATTTTTCCACTGGTCACTGGAATTACGAATTGCATTTGTTGCCCAGGTATAAATACTTCTATCTTCGGCAGTAACTGTTGTTGCCAGGAATCCAGGATTGGTTAAATAATAATCGTCAGTAGAAGCTTCTCCATCACTTGGCCCATTATTATTCAAATTATAGTTATCCAATAAAAGCTGACAATCATTAGCATTAGTAATACTTACTTTATTATCACCAGGCTGTATATCCACGTATTTCCTACAGGATGTATTCAAAATTATGAATAGAATAATAGAAACTATTAATATCATATTAATCTTAATATTCATAACTGGTACAGTATTTAATTTCATTTTCAAAAAGATTAAAAGTTAGCACTCAGACCAAATGAGTAAGTTCTTGGATTCGGGAAGTCACTTACTTCCGGGTCGAGCCCCAATTTATTGGCACGCCAGACTACGCCTAAGTTACTTACAGAAGTATAGATTCTTGGATTTTTAATGAACCAGTTCTTTTTACCAAAGGCATAAGAAAAGTTGATTTCCTGCAAGCGGATGTGATCAGCAGGCAATACATTCACTTCCGAATTAAAGTAAAAATTATCCCGATAACTTGGTGCAGGATAAACAAATGAAGGAACATTAGTTTTCAATTCATCTCCGGGTTTTTGCCATCTCTGAGCATATTCTGCACCTTGTAAAGAAACAGTATTTAAATTGCTATATAAAATAAGATCGCTTGTAGGTCTCCTGAAATAATAGCCCAGTTTATATAAAAAGTTAAACGATAATGCCATACGGCCGTAGTTAAAGGTATTACCAAAAGTCCCAAAATAAACAGGCACTGACGAACCAAAATATCGGAGATTTGATTTTGGAGCATTAAATATCGCAGCAGAAGCATCATTGCCAGCCGCATTAGATGAAATTGTTACTATCTGTCCATTTAAATATCCTCTGGGGTCTCCTGTTGCAGGATCCAACCCAGCCCACCTATATCCATATAAACGAGAAAGATCTTTTCCTACTTCATAACCATTGGGATTAGAGATTATATTACCTGCGCTTTGTGATGTATTTACATATAACTTGGTAACTTTTACCCGGTTATAACTAAATAAAAAATTACTATTCCAGCTAAATAATCCTAATTTCAGATTTTGAGAATTCAATTTCAAATCCTCACCCCAACCATGTAAATTGGCTGTATTAATAGCTTGTGTATTAAAACCTGTAGAAGGATCTAAAGTCCCCAATGATATCAAATCTGAAGTCCTTTTGTCAAAATACTCTAAACTTCCCGATAATCTGCCATTTCTTAAACCAAAATCTAAACCAAAATTTAGCATACCAGTCCGTTCAGGCCTTAGAAGACTGTTAGTTGCACCAGCAGCATCAACTGTGTTAGCATAGTAATTGTTAGTAGTAAAATCCGGATTAGTTGAATACGAAATAAGTGGTCTTGCAGAAATTGTCGGGTTTACATTCCCATTATAACCAAAAGTAGTCCGAAATCGTAAAGTAGGCAACCATCCAATATGATAAAAACTTTCATTAGCAATATTCCAACTGCCACCAACAGAATAAAATGGGGTACCACCTTTATTAGTTCCTACCCCAAACTGACTACTTACATCCTTACGCACACTTCCAGACAAAGTATACCGTCCATCATAGGTATAAGAACCATTCGCAAACAAACCATAAGTACGTAACCTTGTATAACTTTGGATAGACTGGCCTTGTATTCTTGAAAAACTCAAACCAGTCTGGTCATCTGAAAACAATAAATAATTTACCGATGAATAATCTATAACCGGGTTAAAATTGGTTGTTACTGTATTATAACCGAAGTATTGATCTTGCCTATAAGTTGTATAAGTGTCATTTGCATCAATACCCATAATTGCACTAATTACATTCTTTTCATTCCAATTCTTATTTATATTGAGTAATCCCCGTAAGGTTTGATTCTTAACTTTACTTATAAATGGCCGATAAACACCTCCTAAAGGAATACTGCTCATCATTGTAAAAGGATTAGTAAACATATCGGTCGTAAGACGCGTATAATAAGAGTCTTTGTCATCCATCTGGATCTGCTCATTATAGCCAAGGCTATAATTATAGGTAATGTTTGCTGAAAACATATCATTCAGCTTATAGTTGGCTGCAGCCTGTAGGTTTACTGTCTGCTGATTTGTCTTGAGGTATCCCTGACTTATATTAGCTAATGGATTATAACTCAAATCCATAATATTTTTACCATAAGTTGAATAAAGTAAATTTAAAAAGGAAGGTCGATAAGTATAGGGAATGGTTACGGGATTTCCATTATCATCCACTAAACGAGTATAAGGATAAAAAGATTGATTAGCCAAACCCACCACATTACTTGGTGATTGATCATTAGTACGAGTCTTGTTGTAAGTCAAATTAGTACTTATCTCTAAATTTTTTAATAGATGAAAGGAGGTGTTATAATTCAAGGAAATCCGATCCTGATTTGAATTTACCGTATTATTCAATGTATTGTTATAAGCACCAGATAGCCGGTAGGCAATTTTATCAGACCCTCCATCAACACTTAATGAATAGTTTTGATTTACAGCAGCTTTTATGACATATTTCTCAATATCCTTTCTAACATCATTTCCCCTTAAGGCATCTAACTGTGTCTTTGCCTGAGCAGCGGTGATTTGCCCCGTCTTTTGCTGATTTAATATTTCATCAACCGGTGAAATATTAAGTTGAGCAACATTTACGTTTGGATCAGGTATAAAAGAAGAAGGATCAGCTGGATTATATTTTGAATTGTAAAAAAAGACCTGAGCATCAATATAATCAGAAGTACTCATTTTCTTTTTATAAAAGAGATTGAGTTTATCAGTTACATTTACATTACTATTGAAAGAAACAGTTAACGGTTTTTTATAACCTCCTCTTTTTGTTTTGATCACAATTACACCATTAGCAGCTCTGGAACCCCATATTGAAGCAGCAGCAGCATCTTTTAAAATAGTAATATTTTCTACATCATTCGGATCAATCTGATCAATAGCATAAGGGCTTGCAACCCCATCGATTACAACTAAAGGAATGCCACCCGAATTTCCCTGCGTCACACCATTGCTTGGCACCAACGTGTTTTTTCCCCTTATAGTTAAATAATTTAAACGTGAAGGTGCATTTATTCCTCTAGAAGTCGGATCTGTAGAAAGATTGGAAACCAGCTGATTATTGAAATTAATACTTGTTGCAATTCCTTCCAAACGTTTCACAAGATTTGGATCATTATTATGTGATAACTGTTCTTTAGTTAGAACTTCAAAAGAACCTGTTGCCCGTTCTTTAGGCAGATCCTGGTAACCATTACTCACTATACCTACTTCACCAAGCAGGTTCTGCCCAGGTTTCATCGATACGATGATAGATTGATCAGGATTCAATCCTGCAAGACTAATTTCCTTCGGAAGATAACTTATATAAGAAAATTCGAGAATACCCTTTTTAAAACTATAAATAGAAAAATCACCATTATCATTGGTTTTTGTAACTTTCTTTCCTCCTTTTACACGAACTGTTGCGCCCGGCATAGGTTTTCCATTTTCATCTACTACTCTACCTTTGAAAACTACCGAGTCCTGAGGTGATGTTATATTTTTGACAGAAGAAATCTCCTTCCTTCTTCTAATTACAATAGTACGATCTTCAATATCAAAATCAAGATTTAAACCTTCAATACAAACTTTGACAACTTTATTAAGAGTAGCTTGATTGAATTCTACATCAATTTTCTTTTCAGCATTTAATTGTCCAGGCTGCCATAATATGTCATAACCCGTTTGTTTTTTTATTTGTTTAAATATTTCTTTGATTGCGATATTTTTTCCCTCAAAACTAACTTTCTGTCCATAAGCATTAGCACTTACCTGCATTACACCAGCAATCAACAAACAGACAATCATTTTCATGATCCATAACAATTTACGCAGACTATCAGGAAGGTAGTCTGGAATTTTAGTATAAAACTTCATATTTTTGTTAGCTTGGTTTAGCTACAAAGAGAGATACTTGCAAATCTGATCTCTTTGTAAGGTTAAGGTTGTTGATAATTTAAATGATTGCGCCTTCTAAAGTCCCTACTATGGATGTCCCAATGTTTATGAGCTTTTTAAAAGCATGTTTGTTATCTGTGTAGATATAAATAGGCTATAACTTCCTCCTTTCAGTTTTGGATTGAACAACTTGTATCAATCCCGATGATAAATATCTTTCATAGATAAAAGGCTCTTCGGGCTCAAAAAACATTTAGATTTGAGAAAAGCACAAAGTAAGTGACAGCGTAACTCAATTTCATTGATCTGTGTATTTAGAGATGCGTATTCAATATAACAGTATAATAAAATTGGACTCTCTCCTATATAATTGTCAAATAACTAATAATCAAAAATTTATATTCAATTATATCATTTCAAAGGCAATAAGAATAGACTTCTAATAGCCTCACCAGGCAATGAAATGGAAAAGCCTAAAATCATAAATAGATTAAAAGATTTAGTATCATTAAGTTCAGGAAGTAAATATTTCCTGAACTTATTAGCGAGAGCATTATTTAGAAGAATATGGAGTGACGATAATTTTCCTCCCTTCAGTTTTAAAATGTACAGATTGTAACAGCTCCAGTTTTTTCAGTACCTGTGAAACACTCAGGTATTTAGACAGAGTGCCACTAAATAACTGATGTTTTAATTCTTCGTTCTGATATTGTATATCAACATCATACCATCTGGATATCTTTCTTAAAACACTTTCGAGCTGTTCACTATTAAACATGAAATATCCATTTTTCCAGGCAACAGCTTCATCCATATCAACATCTTTAACTTTAATAGCCGAATTACCTGTCTTTTGAATAATTGATTGCTCTCCGGGCCGTATAATCGTCTGGGCATTTGTAGACGAATTGGTAACTTTCACACTTCCCTCCAGCAAAGTAGTTTTAATGAAAGGCTCATTTGAGTATACATTTATATTGAAATGTGTACCTAATACTTCTACAACCTGATTATTTGAATGTACTTTAAAAGGTCTGGTTTTATCTTTAGCTACCTCAAAGTATGCTTCTCCGGTTAACTCTACTTTACGCTCATTACCCTGAAACGCTAAAGGGTAACGTAATGAAGAGGCAGCGTTTAGCCAGACCTTTGTTCCGTCGGGTAAAACCAATTGATATTGTCCTCCTTTGGGAGTTTCTACAGCATTATAGGCATACTTATCTGCTGGAGATGAACCGGATTTTTGATAAACCAGCTGACTATCTTTTTTAGTAATGATAGTTCCGGATTGATTGGTTATTTCTCCATTTTTTGAATCAGCTAATATGATTTTTGAACCATTCGATAAAGTCAAGATTGCTTTGCTCCTGCCAGGGACAATTGAGGCTACCTTATATTGATTAATAGACTCAAATTTATTTTGATTTGCCTGATATATATAAACACTGGTAAAAGTCACAAAAATGGCTGCGGCAGCCATATACCAATATTTCATCGAGGAACCAGTCACGACTTCACTTTTTTTTTCCAAGTCCTCCCACCTTGTAATGTCCTGATGAATTCTGGAATGCATTAAATTACCAACATTTCTAGTTTGCATTAGATTATGATATTCCAAAATTTCTTCCAATTCCTCAAAAAGATCAAAGTATTGTTCAAGAAATAATATTTGATCCTCATCTGCAGTACCTTCCAAATAGGCTTCAACTGCTTTTAAAAATTCAGCCTTAAATTTTTTTAACTTCTTTGAATTCATTAAGATTAAGGATTTATAACACTTTAATATAACAGTATATACAAATGAGATATACTCCTATGAATTCATAATTATTTTTTTAATTATATCCATACGAATACGATTTAACCTGAAAAACGAATTTGATTTTCGCATATAACCGGGGATAGAGCTTTTGGGACATTTGTCCATCCTAAGCTCCCCTATTCCTTCTTAAATTTAAACAAACCCTTTATTATGGATTACCCACTTGTTTCCTGCATTATGCCTACGGCAAACAGGCAGATTTTTATTCCTTATGCAATCGATTATTTTCTGCATCAGGATTATCCTAACTCGGAACTAATCATCATAGATGATGGTGAAGAATCCATAGCCTCATTGATCCCCAGACATCACCGGATTCATTATTATTATTTTAAGCCTCTGGGAAGTATAGGCAATATAAGAAACCTCGCCTGCGAAACGGCCTCAGGAGAAATCATAGTGCACTGGGACGATGACGACTGGTATGCACAGGATTGGATAAGTCAACAGGTATCAGCGCTGATCGGATCAGGAGCGGATATCACTGGCCTGAACAACTTGAACTTCTTCTCTACCTTAGAAAATAAAAGATGGAATTATAAAGATATAGAAAAAGGAACATCATGGGTCTATGGTGCAACTTTAGCTTATTGGAAATCATTCTGGAAAAATCACGCGTTCAACAATTTACAAGTAGGAGAAGACAATAATTTCATCCACAACTCAGAAGCTAAGCTATATCAGCATACTTATACAGACGGTTACCTGGGTATTATACATAGGGATAATATAGTCACCAGGCTATATGAAGATCCCAAAGAAAAACTCCAATTAGAAAAATGGTTGCGTAAAATAGAAGTTCCTGAGAAATGCGGGCAGCATTCTATCTTATCAACCAGTTCTGATCTTCCATTAGTAAGCTGTATTATGCCTACTGCCAATCGGCCGGAATTTATCCCTGCTGCAATAGAAAATTTTCTAAAGCAGGATTATATGAATACTGAACTAATCATTATTGACGACGGAAAAGAATCCATAAAAGCTTTAGTTCCTGACAATCCACGTATTCATTATTTTTATTTTGAACCACTGGGCCCAATAGGAACAAAAAGAAATATTGCATGTGAGATAGCAAATGGAGAATTGATTACCCATTGGGATGACGATGACTGGTACGCTCAGGATTGGATCTCTCACCAGGTACAGGCTTTAATTAATTCGAATGCTGACATTTGCGGAATAAATCAGGTACAATTTTTTTCACCAGCACTTAATAGTTACTGGATGACTAAAAACAGTAATTCTAAAAGACCGTGGTTGACAGGTGCAAGTCTTATTTATAGAAAATCATACTGGGAGAAGCATCCTTTTAAAAATCTGCAAATAGGAGAAGATGATGATTATGTAAGAAATTCAGGAGGAAAAATCTTCGCACATGACTACTTTCAGGGATTCATTGCGACGCTGCATCCGCATAATACGAGCATTAAATTCTTTGAAGACCCAAAAGATAAACTTAAACCTGGCTAGTCACCTTTTGTTCATATTTTATTTGAATTAAGGTAAACGCTTTTAATATTTCTAAATCCGGTTTATCAACAAAAAACTATACTAAAGACTAACGTATTTACACCTATTTTTCAAACTAACTATCTAAAATATAAAGATTTATGTAAATTAGCCGCGCTGATTTTCTCATTTATATAAATGTATTGAATTGGTTTTTTACACTACTGAACCAAAACCAAATATATCCACCCGTTTGTATAAACTGAGCTTATGAAATTCAGATTAGTCATTATTATATGTATAATCTTTTGCAAAATGAACCAGGCAGCCGGCCAGGTCCCCACTAAAGTTAACCCTCAATTATTTAAAAGCTCCTGGCCAGCTTTCTGGATCACTACTAATGACGCACAACAACGCGAATACGGAATATACCATTTTCGTAAAGTCTTCCTGCTCCCTGCGTCCGTCATACCTAAATCTTTTCTGATTCATGTCACCGCAGATAATCGCTATCGCCTGTTTGTAAATGGTAAACCAGTCTGTTCAGGTCCGGCCCGCGGAGATCTGTTTAACTGGTTTTATGAAACCATAGATATTGCCCCTTATTTAACAGAAGGAGAAAATACAATTGCAGCATTAGTATGGAATATGGGCACCCTTGCACCTGTTGCACAAGTTTCCAATCAAACCGCTTTTCTGGTACAAGGCAATTCTGCAACAGAAAAAATGGTCAATACAGATGCCAGCTGGAAAGTAAAAAAGAGTACAGCCTATACCCCCTGTTCTCTGGATAACGGTGAAAGATTAAAAGCTTATATGGTGGTTGGTCCAGGAGATCAGGTAGACGGCAGGCAGTATGCCTGGGACTGGGAAAAGACAGACTATGATGACGTATCCTGGAGTAACGCAGAAGAAATCACACATCCCGAACCCATTGGTTATGGAACTGACAACCGATGGACTCTGGCACCCCGGAGTATTCCTTTATTTACAGAGCATTTATTACGTTTTCTAACTATCCGGCGCACAAACGGTATCAAAGTAAACCAAGATTTTTTAACCGGTAAAAAGCCATTAAAAGTCCCTTCGAATCAAAGGTTAAGTATTTTACTGGATCAAAAAACCATGACAGCCGCATACCCTGAATTAATAATTTCGGGTGGTAAAGGAGCCAAAATCAAACTTACCTATTCAGAAGCTTTATTTGACAAACAGGGAGATAAAGGAAACAGAAATGAAATAGACCATAAAGAGATTAAAGGAAATTATGATGTTTTTATACCAGATGGCGAAAATAATAGAAAATTCCGTCCTTTATGGTTCAGGGCATATCGTTATGTCCAGCTGGACATCATGACCGCAGATGACCCATTAATTTTAAATGATATATACGGGATGAAAACCGGCTATCCGCTACAAATGAATGCTACTTTTTCAAGTAACGAGCATTCATTACAGGAAATATGGAAAACAGCCTGGCATACGGCACAGCTTTGCGCAGGAGATCTATATTATGACACACCATATTATGAACAGCTGCAATATACAGGAGATAGCCGCATACAAGCTTTAATTTCCTTATACACTTCTGGTGATGACCGGTTAATGCGAAAAGCTATTCTCGATTTTTATCACTCCCGTACCCCTGAGGGATTAACGCAGGGCCGCTATCCAAGTAACCGTTTACAAATCATCCCTACATTTTCTTTGTTCTGGATATCTATGGTACATGATTATTGGATGCACCGTAGGGATGATGCGTTTGTAAAACAGTTCCTTCCAGCAATCAATGAAATCAATGAATGGTTTCGTTCACGTGTTGATCAAAAGAAAAAGATGCTGGGCCCGCTAACCTGGTGGAATTTTGTAGACTGGGATAATTTCAATGGCTGGGGAACCGCACCTGGTGCAGATGATGGAAACTCGTCCATTCTTACTTTACAATATGCTTATACCCTCAACCAGTCTGCTGAACTATTCAGAGCTTTTGACTTAGCACAACAAGCTGATGCACAAGAGATGCTTGCTTTAGAACTAAGTGATCATACTTACTGGTACTGCTATAACCCATCTAACGGACTAGTAGCGGACACACCTGAACAAAAATCCTATAGTCAGCACGCCGGAATCTGGGCAATACTAAGCGGAGCAGTTCCCTTACAGGAGGCACAACCGCTAATGCAAAAGATTTTGGATGACAAGTCTATTGGCCAGGTGACATTCTTTTACCGTTTTTATCTTACGCAGGCCTTAAAAAAAGCAGAAATGGGTGATCTGTACTATAAAGAGCTTAAACCCTGGCGGGATATGCTTAAACTCGGATTAACGACTTTTGCAGAGAAACCTGAACCTACAAGATCAGACTGTCATGCATGGAGTGCAAGTCCGGATTACGATTTTTTAGCAACAATTTGCGGCATTATGCCCGAAGCATCAGGGTTCAGAAAAATACTCATCAAGCCTGCTTTAGGCGAATTAACAGAAGTATCAGGTTCTATGCCTACTCCATCAGGGAAAGTATCAGTCCAGTTCAAAAGAATTGGAAAGAACGGGATACACGCGGAGATCTTATTGCCCGACCAGGTTTCCGGAACATTTAGCTGGAAAGGAAAAGAGATCAAACTGCGTGCAGGTACACAGATAATCACAATTTAAAAACCAAATTTATGAGATCAATTAATTTAACGGTTCCCACCGTACAATTTCAGACCAGATATCATACCAGACCTCATCATCCACCTTAAAAATGTCTTCGTCTGCAATATAAACACCTTCATGCCAGATACCATGTAGTTCTTCAACAACCACCTGGAATCTTACATACTGTTTATCTGCAGGCAAACTCCTTTGATCTAACTTAATTTCCATATATTATATATTTAAATATTAAAATTGTCTATAGTAAAAAGATGCATACGAAAATTAAGGTTTGCTGGTTTTTACATTATCGGCTTTTTAGCAAAAAAATCATAAAATTCAATCGGGACATTGGTTATTTCTCAGTAGAGTCCAAAACACAGAAAAAAATAATTGATAACTAACAGATTATAAACCACTACCTAAAATAAATGCAAATAATCAGAAAGCCAACAAGTAAAAATTCTTTGAGCAACCAGTATTAATAAATTTCCATTCGTGCTTAATAACAAATGACACAAAAAATAACCGGACGATGAAAAGGATTAAAATCAAGGGTGGTATTTGCAATGTGACAATTAACACATCATCTATATGTGTATAAATGAAAGATTTTTTACAGAATAAATTGTTCAGTAATTTGAAAAAAAATCAGATTAATAAGGTTCCAAGCAATGTTTTGAGTATAAAGAGAATATAAAGTTCTTAATTGACACAGAATTGTTAATACATTTATTTTTATAATAATTAAAGTAAATGATATTTTTCGTATTTTGTTGATTATTAACCTATACCACCGCATATGCACTATAAACTACTGGTCCCTACATAAGAATAAAATATTGAGTTATTTTATAATTGATTTGCGTTAATGCCAGATCCATACAAAATGCAGATCACATTTACAGACTAATTAATAATTCGTGTCATTTTTAAATTATAATATGAAATGGAAAATAAGGAATTGTTCAGACTGCTAGCTGGAAAGAATTCTTTGCGTTTAGAGTTAGAATTAAAACTCAACGACATGATTAAAAGGGAGTATTATACCAAAAGCCAGATTATTTTAAAACCAGGTCAAATCCCTAACCGGGCTTGGTTCATTGAAAAAGGTTCTGCAATGGGATTTGTTTTTAAAGAAGAGAAGAAAGTACCTTTTTGGTTCTGGAATGAGAACGACATTATGGTTCCGCTTAACAGCTTTTTTAATCAGGTTCCCTCAGAAACTTACATAGAGCTACTGGAACCTAGTATCCTGCTTTCTATCTCTTTTGAAGATGTACAGGAAATATTGCTTGGTTTTCCGGAATCAAACGATTATGTACGCAAGATTATGCAGGATTATCAAAAAATGAGTGAAAAAAGAATCCTCGAATTTGCTGCATATACCCCTGAAGAACATTACCTCCATTTGATGAGAGACTGTCCTGCAATTTTCAGAAAAGCATCAGTAGAAAGTATTGCAGCATACCTCGGCATATCCCGAAAAACTCTCAACCGCATCAGATCCAGAACAAGAAGATTTTAGATTCAGCTTAGCCGGTCCTCCCTATTAATTCCTAGACTATTTTATAAGCTGGTATTTTACCGGCCTTTCCGAGCTGTACCCCTTTTGATAGGGTTACAGCTTTTTTTTTAGAAGTAAAATCTATTCGTTTTGGGACATTTGTCCCTTTTTTCCGGCAAAAACCCTCCGTAACTTGCTCATGTCAAACAAGATAGTCAACAACTCTCTTAATTGCAGGCTGACAAAAATACGTCTTTACACGTCTTTCCTTAGAATGACTATTTCGTTCAGTTCTGCAATTAATTGATTTGGATTACAAAACTTAATGTATAAAATTATGAACCCACATCCTTTTATTATCATCATTACCGGATTGCTCATCTTGTTATGGGCTTATGCATCTTTCTCTAAAATCTTTGACATGCATAAGTTTCAACATGCGCTCATGACCCAGGTATTTCCCCGCTGGGTTGGAAAAATACTGACTTACGTACTTCCATTAACAGAAATTGCACTCATAGTACTCCTGTTAATCCCTCAAACAAGATTAACAGGCATGTATTCCTCCCTATTTCTTATGGGAGTTTTCACATTGTATGTAGGTGGAGCAGTTTTTCAGATCTATGAACGTTACCCTTGTGCCTGTGGTGGGTTATTTGCCAGAATGGGCTGGTACAAACATTTTAAGGTTAATATCATACTGACATTGATAGCTCTGGCAGGGGTAATATTAATGGAATATTGACAAATTAGTTATTCTGTGCTTCCAGCTGATCTTTCAATAAATGCAACCGGTGTATAAAAACCTCAGCAGATCTTAAATCACCTTTTAACTTTATATAGTTTAAATGAGATTCAACGAAAAGCGGTAAGTCCATAACCATGACACCACGTTCTAACTCAATTTGTGCAGGTAAAGCCAGTCCTGTGAAATAAGCATCTAATTCTTCTATCGACATGTTGCGAAGTTAAAAGAAATATCTAAAAAAACGGCCTTCCTATATTTAAGAAGGCCGTTTTTTTTTCAAAAACACATAGGGATTAAAAGTTAGGGTCATCAGCACTTGGTCCGTAGCTGCCAGGAAGAGGCACGTCCAGTAAACGAAGATAAACCCCTAATTGCGCGCGGTGATGGACAATCTGGCTCATCGAATGACGGATAAACTCTCCTTTTGTTTTCGACATTAAAACCTGATCACCATGTTTTAATGTCCAGATTGGCAGTAAATCTTCTTCTTTTGCATTCTCAAGAGCTGCTTTTGCTTCAGCCAATGACTTCTCTAAGATTGCCAGTAATTCTGAATCAGTATTCCATACTGGTGATGTATAGGCCTGATCAGCAAAGTTTAATCCCTCAGTTTGGAGAATCATACTTATCCAGCCAGGCAGCTCCGCAATATGTCCTGCCAGCTTATTGACAGACATGCTTTTTTCATGAGGTTGCCAGTTTTGCTGATCAGCAGGAATACGCTGTAGCATTTTACGGGTAACTACTGATTCTTCTGTGAGTTCTTTTAATAAGTTTTGAGTGGTTGACATCATGTTTGCTTTTAAATGTTAGGCCAAAGAAACAACAGGCTTATGACAACCCTATGTCAGCAGCTTTATTTATTAGCCATTTTTTTTGCAATACCATTAAAAATATCCTCTACCCTGATGAGTAATTCCTTTGGCTGCAATACTACAGCATGGTCAGCAAAGGTGATGAACCAGCGTGCAAACCAATCCAGGGAATTTGTAAGAAACTGAATTTCCACACCATCAGAAACCTGATTTTCACCTATATATCCATAATAATACTTTTGCTGACCAATATAAGGATAAGCTTCCTTGTCAACCTTAATAATCACTTCCTGCAGTTTAATATCTTTGAACATATCCCGCAGATAATTTTTTAATGAGGGATGACAATCAGCATATAATTCTGCAAGTAAACTGATCTCTGTAATCCTGTCAAAGCGGAAATCCCTATATGCTTTTCTTTCTCTGCAATAAGCAATCAGATGCCAGTAATTGTCCAGATAAAAGACACCTATCGGCTCAATTAATCTATGGGTATGTGTCTGTCTGTAATAAGCAAAATAGTTTAGCTGCATCACATTTTTCCCAGCAATAGCACTTAATATGGTCTGCATGGGATTGTGATCTGCACGAAGCTCTGGTGAATGAGTAGCTTTGAGGAATTCAATTCTATCATCAAGATGTTCTAAATGATCTTTATCAGCAGTTTTCAAAACAGCTCTTATTTTATAAAGCGCACTGCTGTAAGAATTTCCATTTGTAGTATCTGTAAGGCCAACAACCAGCTTTTCGGCAGTAATGAATGCAATAGCTTCTTCACGGGTAAACATAACCGGGGGAAGCCTGTAGCCATCTGTCAGAGAGTAACCGACACCTGCTTCCCCAATAATAGGTATTCCAGCTTCTTCTAATGACTTTATATCTCTGTATACCGTTCTCAGGCTTATTTCAAAACGCCCGGCAATATCCTGAGCTCTGACTGTTCTGCGCGATTGTAACTGAATAAGTATAGCAGAGAGGCGGTCAATTCGGTTCATAGCCCCAAAGCTACCTATCTTTTCGCAATTGTTCCAGTCTTGATTTCTGATCTGCAATCCGGCTTTCCAGACGGTCATGTTTTTCTTTGGAATGAGGATCTATTATACCTCTGTCAGCATTATGCTGATGATGATTATCTACCCAGCGTGATAACTGATCTTCTCTGAGTGCAACTAATTTTGCAGGTGCAGGTACGAAAGCTTCGTCATCTACATTGATCCGTCTGACATCGGCAGTTAGTGGTTCTAATACAGAATTAACAGGGATTTCCAAATCCTCCCAAACATGAGCGATCAGCAAAGACTTACCATTAGGAATATTCACCGAAACTTTATCCAGATAATCTGATACTCCTTCTGCCCTGACAGTGTCTCCAACAGACCCCGCAACCATCCCCGCTCCAATACCTACAAGAAAACCCAGTGGTCCGGCAAGTAATCCGATTAATCCGCCAATGATCCCTCCGCCTATTGCACTATATCCTTCTGCTTCATCTTTAGCAGAACGAATGGCGGTATTCCCAAGAGCATCTTTACTTAGGATATAAGATTCTCCCAAAGAGACATCTTGTGCTGCGTCTAGCTGCTGAATGGCTTGCATTGCCTTAAATGCCTCTGATTCTGTATTGAACAGGGCCTGAATTATTTTTTCCATAATCAATCGCTTATTTATTCAAGCATGTAATTATAAAAGCAATCAGAAACCAGTTTTGTTTGGTATAACAGGGTATATTATATAAGGCACATACCTTTTGATATAATTTTTTTCAGGATAGTGCCCTTAACTATTATTTTAGATTATGAGATACTTAGCAATTAATATCAACTATAAGCTAGATCAGGATTGGTACTGCAAATTAGGATCTATAAAAGATTGTTATCAATATTTTAACAGTCTGGGGCCGCAACATGGTCCGGGCGTTGCAATATATGATACAGAAATGAAAAAATATATGTGGCTCGACGAGACATACCGGGAGGATAACGCCCGTTTAAATCAGATTATACTGGACGCTACAAAGTCTATATAAGTCTAAAAATGAGTTAACCCAAAGGACAGTTGTCGCAGCGTTTGCCTTTTTTGTATTTCTCACAGCACTCTTTTTTCTTTTTAGACTTTGACTTTGAATGCTTTTTGTCTTTATGTTTTTTCTTATCCACTTTAACCTTACAAACCTCACTAAGAAGAATAAGGTACAAATTTACAATTAATTACTGAAACAGATCAGATAAGCCTGATACTATTAAACCATTTTTCATAGATCGCATCATAAACACCATTAGACTTCAATAAGGCAAGAGTCTCGTTGATTTGATTTTTAAGAACCAGATCACCCTTTTTCATAGCTATAGCATATTCAGACTCCGTTCCTGGCATAAACATGCCTATTTCTAAAGTTTTATGTTTTGCCAGAAAACCACCTACAATCGGCGAATCATCTATCAATACATCTATTTTATGGGCAAGCAGCTTCTTATAGAGTTCATCATTTGTATCTGTATGAACAGTAACATTGCCAGGAAATTGCGCCATTACATATTTTTCTGCCTCGGTAGCAGTACGGATACCAATCTTCTTGTCCTTAAAATCGCTTAAATCGGTCAGATTATTCCCTCGGTTAACAACTGCACATAATTGAAATTGCAGATAAGGCTTACTGAATTCCAGGATCATTTGTCTGGAGGTGGTCATTGTAACTGCAGAGCAGATCATATCCAGCTCTCCTTTATATAATTTTTCGAGGATAGTTTTCCATAATGAAACCTCATATCGTAATTCAAGGTTCAAAACTTCAGCAACCGCCTGGATCATATCTACCTCAAATCCTTCAAAAACAGATGAATTGTAATCGCTGTGTAAGGGAAAAGGGGCTGCAGAATCCAGTCCTATCTTCAATATTTGTTTCATAATTTATTATTTCAATTCTCAGGGTAACATTTTTGTCTCTATCCCTTCTTTTATCCATTTTTCTTAATGGATATTAACAACCTGCACCAACCTGTTGTTTTATCCTGACAATTTTAGTTAATTTTAAGGGTCTTTTTCAATATTTTCCAATATAAATATTTCATTTGACGATCAGAAAATTAAAACTATCAGAAAACACTGATTAATAATAGAGTTATCCCGGCAGCAAATAGCGTACTGAGAAAATT
Organism: Pedobacter cryoconitis; assembly: GCF_014200605.1. Taxonomy (GTDB): domain Bacteria; phylum Bacteroidota; class Bacteroidia; order Sphingobacteriales; family Sphingobacteriaceae; genus Pedobacter; species Pedobacter cryoconitis_B. The sequence goes on from NZ_JACHCE010000006.1 coordinate 206,591, forward strand.
CACCCAGTCATTACTCAAAAAATTACGGCGTTCCAGACTTGCTCCCATCACAGAATCTGATAAATTACCTGCAAAACCTGCAAAAATAAGTATAAACAGATGACTGTCTTTACCAGTAAACAGTATATAGATTAATGAAATCAGTCCTGCTCCAGCCACTCCTATCAGTGTACCTTCCAAACTAATCAACCCATCCAAACCCTTATTTTCATTTTTCCAGCTTAAACAATTATAAAACCTTTTTCCATATAACACACCTAATTCTGAAGATAAGGTGTCTGCGGTAGCAGAAGCAAAACTTCCTGCAACCATAGCCAGTAAAACGATTCTATGCTCAGGAAAAATCATAGCTAATAAAGAAAGTACTGTAGCTACCCCCGCATTAGCAAGAACCTGCCCTGGTTTTCTTTGTACTGAATCACCTGGTTTATCCAGTTGCTGTTTCATGTTTCTTCCCCATACAGTTGCAAATGTACCGGACAAAAAGAAAGCAGCCATTAAAGCTAGTCCGGCATAGCCCGCGCCAGTATAAATGATTGTTCCGCATATTACTCCTGTAATTGCTGCAGCTCCGGTTAATTTTTTAGTATAAAAGCTGAAATAACCACCTGCAATTAGTAAGGCGATAACGGCGAAAGCTGCCGGTTGAATTAACATAGTTAAAAGTAATAAAATTTATGAGACAGCTTTGACAAGATTGAATTTATTCTTTGTAATTTTAAAAAATATATGTTTCGTTATTTTTTCTCTGCCTTATTACTTTTCATAAGTATTTCGTGTGCACTCTATGCGCAAGAAAAACCGCGTTTAAGAGATACTGTGGCTCAGCAGGATGTAAACGATATATTCAAAATATTGTTTAAAAAAAATAAGAAACCCGATACAACTTTCAAGAAAGCCAACAGTCTCGCTATACTTCCTTCCATCGGTTATACACCAAGTACAGGATTCATGTTTGGAGCCGATGTCTCTATTACCAGGATATTTGGTGATCCCCAAAAAACAACAATATCAATTTTTGATGCTTTTGCAGCCGTATCAACCAATCAGCTTGCTTTAGTGCAATTAAAACATAATGTGTACTCCGAAGGAAACAAATGGTACCTGGAAGGAAGCTGGGAATTTGGTAAAACATTAGTTCTTGATCATGGCATTGGTACAGGCAAAGATGATCCGGGTATCTTTCCGATCAAATATACTTATGCAAAACTTTATGAAAATATCTACCGGAAAATATTTGATAATTTTTATGCAGGTGCAGGAGTAGCTTTTAATTATTATACCAATATTGATGATGAACGTGAAAATGGTGCCAAATCAAAAACACGTAATCACTTTTATAGTGTAAAAAACGGGTTCCCAACTTATGGTTATTCGGCCAGTGGATTTCTGGTTAATCTTCAATATGATACCAGGGATCAGCCCTTTCGTCCATATAAAGGAATATATATCAATTTATCGTTCAGATCTAACAAAACATGGTTTGGCAGCGACCGTGATGCTAATCAGATTAAAACAGAACTCAGAAAATACTGGTCTTTATCTAAAAAAAATCCTGAACACGTTCTTGCCTACTGGCTATGGGGTTCATATTTACTGAATGGTGCTATCCCCTATCTGGAATTACCGGGAACAGGTAGTGATACTTATCAGCGTTTGGGACGAGGCTATACAATTTCCCGTTTTAAAGGCCCTTCCTACTTTTACAATGAGTTAGAATACAGATTTCCGATTACAGCAAATAAACTAATCAGCGGTGTGACGTTCTTTAATATGCAAACTGCAAATAACCAGTTCCGTACTCCCTTATTTAAATATTGGGAACCAGGAGGCGGCGCAGGAATACGTATCTTATTCAATAAACACACCCGAACTAATCTATGTCTGGACTATGGGGTTGGTAACGGCTCAAATGGATTTTTCTTAGGCCTCAATGAGGCGTTCTAGAACTCAAACTGTACTCTGGCCCTTAAACCATATTTGGAGATACCCGGATTCTGCAAATAATTAAATCTTCTGACCAAATCTAAACGGATTACTTTAAAGATATTACCAACTCCTATGCTTCCTTCCATATAAGGCAGCTTACCTAAAGAATAAGTCGTTTTAATACCATCACTGTTAACCGGGAATTGCAATAAAGATGGGTCCTGATTTGGATCATTCTCTTTTCTTACCCCGCCATATAAAACTTTAAAAGTAGCATATTCTCTTAATTTCAACTTTTTGATCAGTGGTATTCTATTGAAGAATAAGCCATTGAAATTATGGTCTAAATTTAAACTCACATAATGATCACTTACAAATTCCATAAAATTCATCAGATTATAAGCATAGGTCTGATAAGAATAACTTTGATTAGCTCTATGGATATCCAGTAATGGAAAAGGCACCTTACCAGCGATATAACCACCCTCTAAACGGATATCAGAACGGCCAAACTGAGACAAATAAAAACGCTTATCAATTGAAGCCATGAAATTCTGATAATTATATTGTCCTCCTAATAATCCTTTGATACCAGCAGCATAATTGAAATTAAATACAGGATATTTTTCAATCAAACGTTCACGAAAAGTTTTACCCTGATAAAACTTCTCATGGGGAGCATAACGTAAGTCTAAACTAAGTTCTGAGGTGGTTAACCTGTCGGTACGAACAAGTTGATTGTCTGCATAACGATCAAAAACAAGTGACCCCGCAGCAGTTTGCGTCCACTTTTTAAATCCAAGATTGAAAGAAAAGTGATTACTATATTCCTGCATATATTCCAGTCTGTAATAGTCGCTGTACAAAAACTGATTACTCTCTCCTCGCTTAAAAGAAGAAACAAAGTTATCTTCCGGAATGATGTTCTTAGCACCATCCCCCGGAATTTCTACATCACGCTGAAAACCAGCCCGGATAAAGCTCTGAGGAAAAGTATAAATAGATTTATTGTTAAATGCATAAGCTCCGCTCAGATACCCCTTCCATCTTTCATCCTTAATCCCGTAAGCAACATAAGTATCAAAATAGAACCTTTTACTAAAATCTGTGGTCGTACGGCCACCAATTCTTGGTCTGAACCCTTCCAGGCTATTGAAAGTATAAAAACTATAAAAAGGGCCAACTTCAACCGGACCGTATTTTTTATAGCCGATAAAAAAGAAAGAAGCAATATCCATCATCCGTTTAAAGGATTTCATTTTGCCAAGGCTATCCATATTATGATAGATCTTAACCTTTTCTTTGGCCAGTGTATCCAGACGATTGCCTGCCCAAAACTCATCAGATCTGCTTTCTGCTTCCGGAACTACAACAAGGCTCTCTCCTTTATAAAGTTCATCTGGTTGCGCAACATTTGTTTTATAATCTTTTATAATAACAGTTCTTTCCCCCTTAAAGCCTCTCCCACCATCACTACCAACCCCAAAGTCCATCAGCAGATGACTTCTGCTCAGGTGGAATTTCCCTAAAGAATCCTGTTCAAAATTAAGCTTAACCTCTAAAGATCTGACAAAATTTATGTTTATTCCCTTTCCTGTTTTCAATAAAGCATTCTGGACAGCATACTTCCCATCCATAGTGATATAAATCCGGCCTTCAAATAATAATGAATTTTTATTACGGGGAACAAATGAAAGCTCAATTAAATTAGGCTTACTTGTCTTAATCGTGTCAGTGATAAAAAACTTATAAAATGCAGGCGCACCATCCGCAATAGGACTCAAAAACTGACTATTTGTGAAAATAATGTTATTATCATAAATGTTTACATCAGCATACATTCTTTCAAAATAATTACCGATCGCATTGTTATCTACCAAACCCTGATCAAAATTCACATGTTTATCAGCCAGCATAATTACCTTCTTTTTTTCAGGATCTTTACGGTAATAGTTTTTAGACAACCTTTCACGGAAATAAACAGGCATAATATTTTTCCCGCCAATCTCGGATGAATCCTGTACATCGAACAAGAACTGGTACTTACGGAGAATCTTTTTGTTTTTAAATTTCTCAGAAAGGTTACTTAGTGAAAATTGCATCCAGTCATATTGCTCAAACTCCACATTTTTTGCACTTTCAAGTCTGTTCATTGGCTTATGCTCGATAACCTTTCTAATGAGTTCTACTGCCGGGTTACCTTTATTATGATAAGGAGCTTTTTTGTTTGAACTGATATTGACTTCAACTAAATTTTGGGATTCTTCCTGCAGCTTAATATTCAACACCTGCTCTTTTCCAGCTATTACCGGAAAATAACGGGTCTTAAAGCCGACATATTCAACCTGCAACTGACTATAAGGTTCGGTTGTACTAATTTCATATTTTCCGTTAGCATCAGTTTTGGTAGCTACTTTTGATCCTTTAAACAGGACTGTAACATAAGGTATGGGGCTTTTATCCTTAATATTTGTGATAGCTCCAGAAATTTTAGTACTCTGGGCAGCGGCCTGAAGCGTAAAAAAGAAAACCAGTACTGTCAGTACACAAAAAGACTTCTTTGAGATATTAATCATAATTTAAACGCCGGGCCTAAGTCTTTTTTATTAAAAATAGCAGAAATAATTACATAATCTGTAAAACAGATTAAATTTTGCCATATGATGCTGCAACATATCATATGACAACTCTAATTAACCAAATGTTTATGAATTAAGATGTTAATGTATGTTAAAAAGCGTAATGTTTTTTAATTTGAAACAATAAAATCAAAAAACACAGGGTATATAGTTCTGCTTACAGGAACACAACACTAACTTAAGCTAATTGTTTTCTCTCTGAATGATTTTGGCGCTGCCATAGTCTGGCGCTTAAAGAAAAGATTAAAATTTGCAGGATATTCAAAACCCAGGCAATAGCCTATTTCTGAAATATTCCATTCAGTATGGGTAAGCAGTGCGATAGCTTCATTTGCAATACGCCCGGAGATATGCTCAGAAGTAGTTTTACCTGTTACTTCTTTAACAGCATGGTTAAGGTGGTTCACATGAATAGATAAACGTTCAGCAAAATCATTTGCCGTACGCAGCTGAAGAACATGATCAGGAGAATAGATAGGAAATTGTCTCTCCAGCAATTCAAAAAACAAAGATGCAATACGTGATGAAGCATTATTTGATCTGACCGGGGTCTCAGACGGACGGGTCTTCATGGCTTCATGGATCAGCAGGTTCACATAATTACGGATTAAATCATACTTATACGTATAATCACTTTCCATCTCAGCTATCATTTTTTCAAATATCCTGGCTACATTCTGCTGCTGTTCTTCTTTGATATAAAAAACAGGGTTATCCTGTATCCTTGCCAGCAGGGAATTCTTAAGCGGTTCTGTTCGCTGGCGCATGAAATTTTCAGTAAACAAACAAAAATAACCAGATTGAAATTCAGAAGTTGCTTCCCATGAATATGGAATCGTCTGATTGGTAAACATCAATGCACAACCATCAATTTCTATGTGCTGATTTGGATAATGAAGAACGCCTTTACCAATGATATAAGCGATTTTATAAAAATCCCTCCTATTATAAGGTGAGGGATTTAATGTGCAATAGCCAAACCTTTTAAATACATTAAAATGGCCCGTATGTGCATCAAGTATAGGGTTTGGAATAGTGACGTCTGGTCTGTTGACTGCAAACATCTCATAAAATTCCTGAAGGGACATACTTTTTTTCACGCATTAAAATTGCATAAATTTTAATATGTCCCTATATTTTTTGTGTAATATTATGGTTTGATAACGTCTCCGGGATGAATTTCTTCATTTGCCTGACTAACCAGCACATCTCCCTCTTTTATATCTCCGAAAATTTCTACTCTGTCATCAGTTTCACGACCTTTTTTGACGCTAACTTTTTCAGCTTTTCCATCTTTTGAACGAATTACAAATACACCCTCTGCACTATCAACTATTGCAGTTTTAGGAACAGTAAAAGTACTCGCATTTGCTGGCAGCGGCATAGAAACATCTGCTACCATTCCTGGCAATAGTTTTTTAGTTAGATTGGGTACATCCATCTCCACTCTTTCTGAACGCAAACGCTGATCCAGTGCACCAGACAACCTTTTAACCTTAGCAGTAAATAACATATCAGGCTGTGATTTTACCGTAAAAGAGATATCATCTCCTTCTTTAAGATAGCCGGTATAGAGTTCTGGTACAGAAACAGCCAGACGCAAATGTTTTTGCTGCTGTATAGTAAATAATGGAAATTCAGATCCTTTTCCGGATGGTCCGACATAGGCACCTAAATTCACATTTCTTGAAGAAACGATACCATCAAAAGGCGCACGGATTTCCAGGTAATTCTGAATAGAGCCTACTTCTCTATAAGCAGCTTTGGCTGCATTAAATTGTGCAAGATCAGAATTTCTCTTGGCAATAGCCTGATCCAGGTCATTCTTAGAAATTGTCCCTGGTGTTTTACTTGTTTCAAACAAACGGTCATAGTTCGCTTTACTTGCTGTATAAACTGCCTCCTGAGATTTTAAACGGGAGTCAGCTGCTGCAAGCTGAGAAGTTAGCTCTGGTGCTTCCAATGTCATGAGTAACTGACCTTGTGTAACCTCCGAACCAATATCGGCCTTTAAAGTTTTCACAAAGCTGCTTACTTTTGCATAAAGATCTACCTGCTGGTAAGCTATCAGCTCACCAGGTATTTTCAGCGAAGTAGCCATCTTTTCTTTACTTAAAACAAAAGTTTTAATCTCAGGCTTCTTTTCAGTTGCTTTATTTTCTTTTTTCTCTTCATGATTACAGCTGCTGATCAAGGCAGTAATTACGAGACTGCTTAGAAAAAGGGAAGTTCGGCTGAATATTTTTTTGTTCATTATATGATAATCTATGTACCTGTTCAATTTTTTATTTATATGGTGTTAAACACCTTAATCTTCTTTTAACCCTTTAATATAATGGGCGCTTTCTTCATCTTCCGGATCTAAAGACAACGATTGTGTAGACACTTTACCCTGTACCCATGCAAATACCATTGGCAGGATAATCAGTACAGCAAAAGTTGAAGCGATCAATCCACCGATTACAGCTCTTCCTAAAGGTGAAACCTGATCTCCTCCTTCTCCATGGCCAATTGCCATAGGTAACATACCTGCAACCATCGCCACACTAGTCATAATGATAGGGCGCAAACGTAAACCTGCGGCTTCTCTTGCAGACAGTAAAGCATTTCCATTATGTTTTCTTAGTTCTTCGGCATTGGTAATCAGCAGTACGGCATTGGCAATAGACACACCGACAGACATGATAATTCCCATATAAGACTGTAAGTTAAGTGTTGATCCCGTAATTTTCAATAAAAGCAGTGAACCCAATACAACAGCCGGAACAGTTGCAAGAATTACCAGCGGTACCCTGAAAGACTGGAAGTTAGCAGAAAGCATCAGGAAGATTACGACAATAGCAACCAGTAAACCAGTCTGCAGGCTATTTAATGTTTCATCGAGTACCTTTCCAAGACCAATTTGTTCTACCACAACTCCCCTGGGCAATTCACCCAGATTTTTTATAGCCAGAGCAACGTCTTTATTTGCTGAACCTAAATCTTTATCATTCAGATTTGCAGTTACAGAAAGATATGGAGTAGCACCAAGGTTATCGCTTTCCCCATAAGTAGTATCCGGTTTAATCGTGGCTACATCACTCAATACAGGTCTGCTATTGTTTTTCAATAAAGGGATCTCTCCAAGATCATCTTTACTATTCATCTGATTTAAAGGGACCTGTACCTGTACACCATAGGATAAACCTATTTTTTCATCTACCCAGTTATTTTTATCGGTATAACGTGAAGACGAAGTTGACGCAACAAGTGATTTAGATATATCGGCCAGGTCCACTCCCAGCTGAGCAGCACGCACCCTGTCAATATTGATATTTAACGAAGGATATTTAATAGGCTGTGCAATCTGCACATCTCTCATATATTGAATCTTTTTGAGTTCAACAGCGATCTTGTTTGCATATTCCTCATTTGTCTTTTTGTTTTTACCAGCTATCCTGACCTCAACCGGAGTCGGAGAACCCTGACTTAATACTTTATCAGTTAATTCGATAGGCTCAAATGATAGTTTTACATCAGGGATTTCTTTTTTAACCTCATCACGCAGCTTATCTTTCAGCTCATCCATATTCACATGATAATCTTTCAATGCGATCTGGAAAACAGCTTCATGAGGTCCTCCCATAAATAAATAGATAGGGTTCACAGAGAATAACGCAGGGTGTTGTCCTACATAAACAGAAGTTATACCCACATGCTCAGGACCAACCAGTTTCTTCAGAACTCTCAGAATCAGGTTTGCTTTTTCTTCAGTCCTTTCTAAACGTGTACCATCAGGAGCCCTCATCCTCAGCTGAAACTGACTTGAATTCACCTTAGGCAATACGTCGCGGCCAATATTACTTAACAGCAGGATTGCAGAACTAATAATTACTACCAGATAAATTATAACTACCGGTTTACGGATCAGGAATAACCGGTCTATAAAACGCATAAACCTGTTTCTGAATTTGTCAAACAGTGTTATTTTTCCTTCTTCATTATAACCCTCTCTCTCTACCAGAATCTTTTTCTGATTCAATGTTTCCTGCTCAGATTCTAAAGTTAAACCTGTCTGGTTGAAAGCATCTTCATCATCAGTAATTGTAGCATCAGTCTTTTTATGCTTATGCGGATGTGCAACCATCAGCCAGTTGGCCAGAATAGGCACAAAAGTTTGAGAAAGCAGAAAAGAAATGATCATAGAGAAACCAATCGCCAGGGCTAATGGTAAAAATAGTGCCCCTGGTATGCCTGACATCGTAAATGCGGGTGCAAATACAGCAAGGATACATAACAGAATCAGCAATTTAGGGAAAGCAATCTCCTTACACGCATCCCATATCGCGAGCGCTTTGGGCTTGCCCATGTCAAAATGCTGGTGAATATTCTCTATGGTTACCGTCGATTCATCTACCAGAATACCAATTGCAAGTGCCAGACCTGAGAGCGACATGATATTAATTGTCTGACCAAATAATTTCAGGAATAATACACCTGCGATAATTGAAGTAGGGATTGTAAGAATAACAATTAAGGCTGCTCTTCTATCTCCCAAAAATAACAATACCATCAAACCAGTCAGAATAGCTCCTATAGCTCCCTCACTGATTAAACTTTCTACCGCATTAATAACCGATACAGACTGGTCAAATTCGTAAGATAGTTTCACATCCTCTGGTAATGTATTTTGGATTTTTGGCAAATTAGCTTTCAAATTCTTTACCACATCCCATGTTGAAGCGTCTCCTGATTTAGCAATACTCAAATAAACAGAACGTTTACCGTTAATCAATGCATAACCATTTGTTACGTCCGCACCATCTTTTACACTGGCAACGTCACGTAAATACAAATTCTGAACCCCTCCTTTAAATAAAGGAATATTTTCAAAATCCTTGATCTCTTTAATTGTATAGTTGGTTGGGGTAATATAGTTTTTATCCCCTATACGCACATTTCCTGAAGGCGCAGTCTGATTGTTTATACTGATTGCACTTACAATCTGCTCAACAGTCAGGTTATGCGATCGCATCAGCCCCGGGTTAACATTAATCTCTACAGTACGCGGACTACCTCCAAAAGGTGCAGGAGCCAGTAAACCTGGAATAGCAGTAAAAGAGGCACGGACATAGGTATTCGCTAAATCCTGCAACTCATTATTACTGCGGGTCGGACTACTTAATACCAACTGTCCGATAGGCAGCGAAGAAGCGTCAAACCTGATGATAAAGGGGGGCTGGGAACCGGGGGGAAAGATTGCCTGGGCCCGATTAGACAACGCACTGAGCTCTGATGCCGCCTGCGCCATATTAGTTCCTTCATAATAGGTGAGCTTCATTAGCATCAACCCTTGTGTGTTTTTAGTTTCAATACTTTTTATCCCATTGGCAAAAAGCAAAACATTCACATAGTTTTTAGCAAAATAAGACTCCATTTGCGTAGGTGTATATCCCCCAAAAGGGTGGGCGATATAAATAACCGGCAAATTCATCTGAGGCAAAATATCTACCTTGATACTGGTCATGGCACTAATACCAAAGAACAGTAAACCGGCAACAAACACCATTATAGAAATGGGTTTACGTAGTGCAAAACGTATTAAATTCATATCTGGGTAGCGGCTTAAAATTCGTTAATAAATAGATTATAATCACCCATTGCAGCTGATTTCAACAATAAAGCCTGCCAAACATTAGTATAGGCAATATCACGGTCAGTTTCGGCCCTGTTTAATGCATAAAGAGCCTGCGTCAGATCTACAATCGTGGTTAACCCGTTTTTATACAAGGTACTTTTCTGCAAGTAAGCCTCACTTGCCGCCTTTACCTGTATAGGTGCTTCATTGTAATTATCCATGGCATTTTTAATCTTGGTTTCAGCAAGGGCAAGCTGCGCATGTAATTGCTGATCAACCAGCTCATATTCGTTTTCTAAACCGTTCGATATATAACGCTGTGCTTTAACCTGCGGAGAAGTGCGCAGAATAGATGTTAAGTTCCAGGTTACACCAACGCCAAACAGATAATTCCCGCGGGTTGGATTAATTCCATCGCTATAACTATGCGAATACGCATTCAGGTTATTTGCATAATTAGCATCAAAACCAGAACCTCTGCCCTGAAATATCCCAATCAAAGAGAAAGTAGGATAAGCAAGTTTTTTATAATAATTCAATTGCTGATTACTTACATCTACTCTGTTACGGTAGAATTTAAGAAGCGGATGCTCTTTAAAGTTCACATTGGTATCGGCCAGTAAAATTGCCTGTGGTACATGGTTAATAGATGCCGTATCTACTTTGAAAGCAGTAGCGGTAACTCCCATCAGGATACCCAGCCTGTTGGCCTGTTCCTGTTCAAGATCTATCGCTTTAGTCAGTGCAATTTTAGCATTCGATACTTCAGCACCGGCCAATGAAGAATCCACACCAGCTATCAGTCCATTTCTTGCACGCAGAACGGCATTATCTTTAAAGATTGTTGCTCTTTCAAGATTCTTCTGCTGTGACTTAGTTAACCGTTGTGCTGCAAGCAAATTGAGATAAGCAGCAGACACACGCACTTCATGCTGAAAAACTTCCTGGCTCAAATCATTCACATCCCTTTTAAGGACTTCTTTCGAAACATTGATTTTTTCCCGGACTCTTCCGAAGCTAAAGAAATCCCAGCTGATGTTACTGAGATAAAGTGCTCCAAAAGCAGCATTCCAGTTTTGCTGGGCAAGTACCGGACCAGACGAAGCAGTGCTCAATCCGCCTAAAGCAGAAAGCGGTCCGTTCTGGCCGTTAATTGTACCATAGTCCTGCTGTGCAGCAAGTGTTAAATTAGGAAGGTATTCCCTTCGGGCCTGTTCAACAGTCTGTTTAGAGGCACTTACGTAATTGCTTTTTGCCTTTATAGTTCCATAATTGGCTATTGCGGTATGAATTGCATCCTTCATATTTAAAGTTTGGGCATCAACTGCTACAGCAGAACACAGGAAAGAGGAAAAAAGAATTGTAGAAAATGATATTCGGGGCATTAGATTGATGTTAAATTAAATCGATATTCTACTTAGTGTTTTTTGTACATAACAAAAGTATCTGTTATGACATCAACCGAAAATATTCAGTTCAAATCAATACTTATTAAATTCAAATAATTGGTCTTCAAATCACCTGAAAACTACCTATTTTGATATAAAAATTTCTTATTTAGATAAAAAACAAGCCAAAAAACCACAAATATTCAACTATAATTCATTTAAATGACATTATCCTGACCAGTACAGCAGCTAAGAACATAAAAAGCAGGTTACTTATATAGATTCTGGCTGATCAACCCTATAAATTTACATAATTCAAGTCATTTTCTGATAGATTATAGTTTTAATAAAGCCACTATAATAAAAAGCCTCCTTCAAAGACAGATAATCTTTTTCTCTAAACAGATGCTCCGTATTTACCAATGATTTTGCTTCTACAGACGATATTTTACTAAAAAACAGATACATCGTTTGTAATAATAACCATTGCCACCTCTTTCCTGACTGTCTTGTATAGTAAAAATCAGCAAATAACCATATTCCATCCTTTTTAAGCAACTTATTAAGCTGATTAAAGACAATTTCAACATGATCAGCAGAGAAATTATCAAAGAAAAATGCTGTGATTAAAACATCATATGAAAAATTTGTTTTAAAATCTTCCATTGCCGAATGAATAAACGTTACCGCATTACTTTTCACCTCTCTTTTTTTAGAAAGATCAAGCATTTTTGAAGAGATTTCTATATAGGTAATAGTTAAGCCTGAAGGGTGTATTTTAGCAATTTCTTCCAGAATCCAGCCCGTTCCACCTCCTGCTATTAAAACAGTACTGTTTGCTGGGATTGCATGTAACTGGTCAATCTGTGCTTTTACCTGTGCACGAAAAAAAACCATTCTGCTTAGCACATCGTAATATCCTGCTATACTGTCATAATTATTTTTCATTCCTTTAGCAGTGGTTTAAAATTACAACTAAACAAACTGCATAGCAATGATGCCGCAAATTGCTTTGACCATAATCAGTCCATCAATGACGATAAGATAATAAAATATTTTCTTTCTATTGTTCATTGAATAAGCAACTATTGCAGTAAGCACAAAAGGGATCAGATTAATCAATACTCTTGGCGCCGTGAAATGTTCAGTATAAGCAAAAAACAGTAAGGATAACATACCGGTAATCAAAAGTGGGATCAATACGTAAAATATTGTTTTCTTAAGACCTATCCTGACTACAAATGTTTTAAGCTGACTATTAGAATCAATTGCATAATCCTTTACATCAAACATAATCGCATTTACTGTACAAAACATCCAGTTTTTTATAAAAAGAAAATACCAGAGCGTAGTTTTAGCTACATCTGTATCAGCTTGTATTTTCAGCAAAATCAAGGGTAAGAGGTTTGCAGTAGCAGCCCATACAAAACCAATAATAAAAGGCTTAAACCAGCCGGTATTCCGTAAATTGAGATTAAAGAAAAAGACAGGCACTAAACCATAATACAGGATAGCCATACCTATTACCACTCCGACAACAATCCAGTATTCAAGGGGTAAATGCAGTATAGCTTCAAAATTACTGATCATCATGTAAAAAATAAGCCCGCCGCAAATCAAACTGAGCGTCAGCTGGCTTATCCTTATAAAATCACGATGTTCTGCATACCATGCTGTCCTGGGATTTTGTGTATACTGACTATTTTTTGCCCCCATATATGCATAGGTATAATAAACTATAGGTGCAAAAAATAATAGCAGATAGTAGGTCAGAGAATTGAAAGGCACCTTTAATTGTAGTGTGGATTCAATTGTCAGCGCCACTGCCAGTAAACCGATAAAATAGTTACCGAAAAATATAAACTTTATTAGCTTTAAACTCATGGCGAGATTTTCTGACCTGATATCATTCGTATTAATTTTCAGAGATATATTTTAATACAGCTATCATATCATCTTCACCTAACCCTTTTTGAACCGCAGCATCCAATGTATTGGAAAGTGATAAACCGATTGGAGTATTCAAGCCGTTTGCACCAGCGAGCCGGATATCTTTAGCAAGGAGCTTCAAAGCAAAAGCTGCCTTAAAATCATTATTAATGATATTTTCTGTTTTCATTTTTGTCATTCCACTGCCAACAGCACCAGCATTGATCAATGGCAATAATGTAGTTGCAGCCAGTCCATTTTTTTCTGCAAATACTACTGCTTCTGCCAAACCCTGTACAGTGATTCCAAGAAACAGGTTAATAGCCAATTTAGCTACATTTGCTTTTCCATTTTCACCAAGATAAACCGACGATTTTCCTAAGGCATCAAATACAGGTTTTACTTTTTGATAAACCTCTTCTTCTCCCCCAACCATAATAATCAATTGTGCCTCTTCAGCAGGTTTAACACTGCCCGAGACCGGTGCGTCAAGATAAGAAAAACCATGTTCTTTACAAGTCGCGGCCAGTTGTAAAGTCGTTTCAGGCGAAACAGTACTCATATCAACCGCAGTTATATCCTTGACAGGTTTAATAGATAAAATCCCATTCTCACCTAAAAAAACCTCTTTAACAGCTGTATCATCGCTCAGCATAGTTACAATCACATCAGTCTCAGTAACCAGATCAGCAGGTGAACCAGCCACCCTGATAGCTATTGTTTCCTGTAATGCTTTTGTTTTCTCCTGGTTACGGTTATACACCATAACTTCAAATCCGGCTTTCACCAGGTTTTTAACCATAGGAGTACCCATATTGCCAAGGCCTATCCATCCTATTTTCAATTTATTCATCTTTTAATGGTATTTTTTGAGTATATCTTCTATTCTTTCGTCCGGCACAAGATCCGTTACTGCAACCAATTTAATCCTCTTGAAGTCGGGATGCATGGTATTAAGCACATAATTATTACATTCAGGCATTACGGCCGATGGAACCCTGAGCACAGGAAACCTCAGATCATCAAACCATTGATTGCCCCTGGGCTGACAATGGCTGTAGTCATAAGGATCACGCCAATCGGGGTCGAGTGTACTTTCTTCTACCGTACTGATTAACATATCATCCGGAATTTCAATAAAAACCGTTTTAAAGTCCTGATTGAAACCTACCCCCTGTCTCCTCACCATATTCTCCATAAAGGCCAGCGGGATATTTTCTGCACAATAAATCACATGTTTACCAGCCGAAGCCCACCTTCCATTTACACCTGAGGCAGTAAGCGAGCCGGCATAATTTTTATGCCCTATTCTGAATACAATCATCTGTAAATTTAAACAGCATCACCATAAGCCATTTTTATCAGCTCATCTGCTACCAGGTCTACGCCTCCCGGAGTGGTTAGCCAGTCCATAGGTCGTTCTTTGGAATTCCAGAAAGGTTTATTTAACCAGTAACTGAATTCATCAACAGTACCAAATAGCTCTACCCCTTTTTTATAAAGCCCTATTAATTTAAGCAAATGCTCTCCATAAACAGGCTCAAGCAATTTCTTCTGTTCTTTATAATTGCTGATAGTCCGGGAAGAAATATTAATCAGGTCTGCCAGTGATTTATTAGATATATTGATCGCCTCGGCAAAATCGTAAAATAACCCTGGCTTTAACCCTTGTCTGGCATATTGAAACACCTTCATATCATCACTTACGTCTATTGCACTAAATTTGACGCGAAGTGTTTCTGTTCGTTTGTCTGAAAGTAATACACTTGTAGTTGACATATCTCCGGGTTTTAGAAGACTAATATACGAATATTTTCAATATCAACATTGAAAATATTCGTATATCCATTTAGCTAAGATCTCTTATTTACGCCGCTGTGACGATAATCGTTCAGCTCTGAACAAATTATCAGTTGCCTGCAGGATTTTTGCCTTCAGACGTGGATTATAAGCAGGATGATTTTTAAGAAAATCTCTGACAGTAGCTGCTGCTGCTTTACTTTGATAAGTACTAAAGGTAGCCAGTAACCAGGATTGCGGAAAAAAGATATCACCCGTAGACTGAATCTCTTCTAATAAACCAAGGCTCTTTTCTAAATAACCCACGCTATATTCCTGACGCAGCGGATGATGAAGATAATATAAAGCTGCCAGGACATTTGACTCTTTGGCTCTGTTAGCAGGGAATCTCAAACTGTCAAAAAAATCATCTCTAACACCTTTTTTTTCAGAAACAGCAGGAATAATAAATTCAAAACGCTTCTTCCTGTCAGGGTTAATAATTCTTGAGTCCTGTGTACCTAAAATAGTATCATCAGCATCACCTCTTACAGCTAATGAAAGTGCAAGGCTCGTATAATCATCTTCCGAAAGTGTTATTCCTTCAGGGGACTTCATATTTTTCCAGATTTGATAAAGTCTGTTTCTTGCTGTCTTACTCAGAAAAATATCCTGATAAGCTTTAAAAAGCTGTTTCTTATTGTTACTGCTTTTTTGCAGCAGCATTGCAGACCATAATTTATCTTCCAGCGCAACAGAAGATAATTGTCTTTCTTTAACATCACTAAACTGCCAGTAGATAGTACTTATATAATTACTCAGCAATCTGATATTGAGCTCTTCTTCTTCTTTTGCCAGTCCTTCACTGAAAAGTGTCAGCAAGGCTGCTGGTTGAATAGTTTTACCACTCAGCATTTGCTCATATAATGAAATATAGGCTACAGACCTATGCAAAGGTTTTTCTAAACTAAATAAATACTGCTGAATCAAAGGATCAACCGGCCATTGCCCATAACCATCCCCTGCAGAATTAAATAGTATAAATAATGGTTTTTCCAATCCTACAGCTTCTTTAAGCTCCAGTTTCTCAGCTGCTAAATCAGCATTGATTACCTTAACTAAGCCAGGATAAAATAAAGTAATTTCAAAAGTCTGCGGCCAGATCCTTTTTTCTCCATATTCAGCTTGCTGAGTAACTGTCAGTGCACTGATTTTATTACTCTGATAAGCTATCTGATAGTCAATTACTGGCCTGCCGCTTTCATTGACCCATATTTTATTCCATTTTTCAAGATCAACAGGAGTATGATCATCCAGAATACGGATTAAATCAGGCCAGGAAGCATTGCTATTTGCAAATTTCTTCAGATATTCTCTTACCCCCTGCTGAAATTTATTTTTTCCCATCAATTTCTCCAGCTGCTGCATCATCACAGGGGCTTTATGATAAATAATATTTCCATAAAGCGTCCCTGCATCTTTCAGGTTATCAAGTGGCTGACGGATAGGATTCGCACCCTCAGTACGATCTACAGCATAAGCAGCAGGAAAGTGATCAATAAGGAATTTAAGCGAATAATCATCTTTACTCCCTGATCCTTCTGCACTTTTATCAGCCATAAAATTAGCAAACACCTCTTTCATCCAAACATCCGAAAACCAGTCCATAGTAACCAGATCTCCAAACCACATATGTGCGGTTTCGTGTGCAATAAGGTTATTACGGGAATTTAGCTGATCTTTAGTTGCACCAGCATCTAAAAACAAACTGGCTGCTTTATATTGAATCGCTCCCGGATGTTCCATCCCACCAAACTGAAAATCAGGAATAGCTACAAAACCAAATTTCCGGAAAGGATATGGTATAGCTGTCCAGTCTTCAAAATATTTTAAAGAAGCAGAATGAATATCATATATAGCAGGCAAGCTTGGTTTAAGCTTACCTGTATCTGTTTCCCGGTATAAGAAATTTGCCTGCAGATTATTCACAATACCCTTATACAATTCAAATTTACCAGCAGCAAAAGCAAACAGATAAGTACTTAACAAATCAGAAGTTTTATAATGATACGTTGTCCGGTACTGCTCTTGTACCGAATCTTTAAGTTCAGCATTTGCTATCGCCTTCCAGTCTTTGGGTAAATGAAGTGTGAGTGTATAAGTTGCTTTCAGGTCCGGCTGGTCGAAACATGGAAAAACTGTCCTCGCTCTGTCCGGAACAAATAAAGTATACAGGTAATCAGAATTTCTGTTTAATGCCCCCTCACCTGCTTTGAATAAAATACGCACTTCATTATCACCCTTTTTCAAAAACTCTGGCAGCAGGATCAAGTGTTCCTTATCATGTTTCACAGACGCAGTTTTTCCATTGATAGTCAGCAAACTGATTTTTGAGGGATCCTCTTTAAAATCCAGCTGCAAAGGCAATCTGGCTGTACTCAGATTAAAATTCAGAACTTCATGTGCAGAAATTGCTTCCTTTTTCTGAGCAGGTATATTCAGTTCGAGCTTATAATGAATCTCAGTAAGTACTGATTTACGATAAACAGCCAGTGACCTGCTCACCCCGGTTTCAACAACCGGATCAGGAATGACCTTTCGCGAGGAACAGGAAACAAATACAATAAACAGAAACAAAAGGAATTCAAATCGAAGAGTCATAATGGCAATGTACTATTTTTGTTCAGATCCGGGATACAGACAAGTACGGAACATTTTGTCAAATCCATATACTTTAAGGTCTTTCCCGATCACAACAATCTTGGTTTCTTTGATTTCCTCTGGCAGCCAGGTTTCACCTAAAGTAATAGAAAGAGATTTACCAACAGTCTGTAATACAATTCTGCTTTGAAAAATATGGCTGTAAATAATCCCTTTAATCCGGTATACATTAGCCGATTGGGCAATTAAAAACACCATCATCCGGTGTTCAAGTACTTCAATATCAAGACTTTCTTTATATTTTAAAAGTATAGTCTCAATATCACTATGCCCGTGCCGGTTATGTGAAGCTGCAAAAGCCATTAAACCTTGTTTTTCATTCGTACCGGTT
Organism: Pedobacter cryoconitis; assembly: GCF_014200605.1. Lineage (GTDB taxonomy): Bacteria > Bacteroidota > Bacteroidia > Sphingobacteriales > Sphingobacteriaceae > Pedobacter > Pedobacter cryoconitis_B. The sequence goes on from NZ_JACHCE010000006.1 coordinate 224,924, forward strand.
CCTAAACTAAACATCCCTTTAGGAGTGGATACTGGTTTGGGATTACTGTAAAAATTAGCAAAACGCGCTCTGGAAAACATCTTTCTGACCTGAAAATCATCTTTCGTAGCAATCAGAATTTCTGCAAATGGGTTTATAGCCTTTAAAATAGCCTGTAACTCTGTAACATAACGCTCACTAACCTTCTCTACCTTATTTAATAAGATGCTATCACTAAAAGCAATCTGCTGAATTGCCTCAGGACGTTCCTTTAACTGATCCTCTATCAGCTCAGCATCTACAATACAAATCACTCTTTTTAGATCATACCCTCTTTTTACCTGATCCATGGTCAGAAAAGGATGAGCAATATTAGCAGGGTCAGCAATTCCGGTAGCCTCTATAATCAGATGATCCCATGAATCCTTTTTCTCCCATAAATTGTTTAAGATATCGAACAAATCATCATTCAGCGTACAGCATATACATCCATTGTTTAGTTCTATTACATCCTCATCCCCTTTAATGATCAGCCCTGCATCGATACTTTCTGAACCAATTTCATTTTCTATAATAGCGAAGCGGGTATCCTTCATTTTCGAAATTACCGCATTCAGCACTGTTGTTTTGCCTGCGCCTAAAAATCCTGTAAGGATAGTCACTTCTTTTGCCTTCATATATTTCATCAGATTGGTATCATTTTAAATCACAAACTTAAGCTATCAGTACATCTTTTACCAAATAAAATAACGCCTGGCATTTCACTGTGTAAATTTTATGTTGTTTAGCATATTTTCCTTTTAATATTTTTTCAATATTGCCTAAAAGATGTACATTGCGGGACAAAGATACTCAAATGCAATAAAGTTGCGAAAATTAACTACCTGGAATACTAATTAAACACACAATAATGAATAAATCAATATTTAGACCTTTAGTCTTTGCCTCAGGACTATTGTTAAGTTCTACTTTCGGATTTGCTCAGGACAACCTGGTAAATTCATTAAAAAACAATCAATCTGCAAACAGTACTTCAGGTTTCAAATTCACGGATGTGATTAACCTTGAAAATACATCTGTTAAAAACCAGGGTTCTTCAGGAACTTGCTGGAGCTATTCTACAAACTCTTTCATTGAATCAGAAATGATCAGAATGGGAAAAGAGCCTGTAGCTTTATCTGAAATCTTCACAGCACGTAATGCTTATGTAGAAAAAGGTAAAAGTTATGTACGTATGCACGGATCTTTAAACTTAGGTGACGGTGGTGCTTTGCATGATGTAATCAATATGTACAGACAATATGGTACAGTTCCACAAGTAAACTATACTGGTTTAAACTATGGTACTAAAATCAATAAATTTGGTGAGATGGGTACAATTACTACCGCTATTTTAGAAGCAGTAGTTAAAAATAAAACGTTAACACCAAACTGGCAAAAAGCTTATACAGCTGCAATTGACGCTTATTTGGGCCAGGTTCCTGAAAAATTTGATTACAAAGGTAAAAGCTATACCCCGCAGACTTTCGCTAAACAGGTAGTTGGCATTAATCCTGATGACTATGTAGAATTATCTTCATTCAATGATCATCCTTTCTACAGCAAATTCACTTTGTTAGTACCGGACAACTGGTCATTTGATCAGGTTTACAATGTAAAAGTGAATGAAATCACTGACATCATTGACAATGCTTTGAAAAAAGGTTATTCTGTAGCCTGGGCTACTGATGTAAGTGAAAAATCATTCTCTTATAAAAATGGTGTAGCTTATGTACCTGCTAAACCATATGAAGAAATGAACGAGCAGGAAAAAGCGACTATGTTCAGCGAGCCAAAACCAGAAATGGAAATCACTCAGGAAAACCGTCAGTTAGCTTTTGACAACTATGAAACTACTGATGACCACGGTATGCATATCGTTGGATTAGCTAAAGATCAGAATGGTAAAGAATATTATATCGTTAAAAACTCATGGGGTGTAACAAATGACTATAAAGGTTATTTATACGTAACTAAGAATTTTGTAAAATATAAAACTACTGCTTTCTTATTGAACAAAGGTGGTATACCAGCAGCAATCAGAAAAAACCTGGGCATCTAAGGTCCAGATAATCAACAAATGAAGAAGGGGTTAAATTACGTTGGATAACGTAATTTAACCCCTTCTTCATTTAATTATACGGGTAATATAACCCTTGTTCCATTTTTGCCAGCAATGACAGCTTTTGTAGCCATACCATAAAACAAAGAATGATCTACAATACCCGGAATCATTTTAACTGCAATATTCAAAGCCCTCAACTCGGGTAACTCTGTAAAATAAACATCTGCCAGCAAATTTCCATTGTCCGAAATAAGCGCTCCATCTTTTTGATTGCTCATTCTCAATTGAACTGATACCGCAGGATAAATAAGCCTTATCCGGTTCAGCACAACTGGTAGTGCTTCCTGCAAAACTTCGATGACCAATGGATAAGTATGATCCAGTTTTATTGCCATTTTACTTTCATCTCCCATTAATATAAATTCATCAGCCATTGAAGCCAGAATCTTTTCACTGGTATGAATCCCACCTCCACTTTTCAATGCATTCAATGCCGGATCAAACTGGTCACAGCCATCAAAATAGATATCAATTTTTGCTATCGTACTGGAAAACAAAACCTTTAATTTCTTTTCAATCAGATAGGCCCGTGTCTTAAAAGAAGAAGACACAAATGTTATTGATGCAGCCAGTTCTTCTTTTTCACTGATCAGGTTAATCAGATGCACAATTGTACTACCTGCTCCCAACCCGATAATCTGTCCGCTTTTTATAAAAACCAGGGAAGCTTTTGCAGCTTCTAATTTGTAATCAATCATCTGAATCGAATTAGTATCCGGGCTAAATTTAATATATTTATCCATGCAAAAACCTATAAATACAGGCATATTATCCTTTGGAATGTCTGGAAAGTTATTTCACGCCCCCTTCGTAGATGCACATGCTGGTTTTAACCTGTCTGCTGTAGTAGAAAGATCTGAAAAAACAGCAAAATTGCGTTTTCCAGGAATAAAAAGCTACAACTCTGTAGATGAACTTATTGCAGACCAGGAAATTGAACTCGTTATTATCAATACCCCGAATTATACACATTTTGAATTTGCGCAGAAAGCACTCCGTGCTGGTAAACATGTTTTAGTAGAAAAACCCTTTACCGTTACAGCAGCAGAGGCCGATCTGCTTTTTGCAACAGCAAAAGAGCATAATCTTTATATCCTTCCCTATCAAAACCGCCGTTATGACAGCGATTTTCTGGCTGCAAAAGATGTTGTCGATAGTGGTAAGCTCGGCAGGCCCGTAGAAGCCCATATTCGTTATGACAGATACCGTTATACCATTGGTCCCAAGGTTTTCAAAGAAACACCTATGCCAGGCAGCGGGCTATTGTATGATCTTGGCCCTCATTTACTGGATATGGTATTTGCTTTATTTGGTGAACCATTGGAATGGACCAAAACCCTTGGATATTACCGCCCGGATACACAAGTAGATGATTATGCCTGTATCCATTTAAAATATCCTGAAAATCTACAGGTATTTATAACGATGAGCATGCTGGTTGTAGAACAGCAGCCTGCATTTGTAATTAATGGAACTAAAGGATCTTATATTAAACACCGTTCTGATATACAGGAAACACAATTATTAAAAAATATGAGCCCGAATAATCCTTTGTTCGGAATTGAATTACCAGGAAAAGAAGGAGTGTTAAGTACCATCGATACAAATGGTAAAATCACAAAAGAAGTTATTCCACCCGGTAAAGCCTCTTATATTCATTTATTTGATGCTGTTTACCAAACAATCAGAGAAGGGAAACCTTATCCCGTAAAAGAAGAACAGATTATTCAGCAAATCACCATACTGGAAAGCAAATAAATATAAACGGGCCTCATTTATCTGGAAATGAGGCCCGTTTCGAATATTAACCTTTTGAAACCGGTTTAATATTTATTTAATAATTGCTGTAGGCTTTTTATGCTCATCAATAGCTACAAATGAGAATTCACCAGTAACCGCTTTTTCACGATCCTCACAATACATCTGCTCCACATAAATTTCTACCTTTACTTTCATACTGGTATTTCCAATATGGCTTACTGTACCAATCAGTTCAACAATAGTACCTGCAGCTATCGGCATTTTAAAATCGATCCTATCGCTGCTCACTGTAACCATTCTCTGACGGCTAAATCTTGTAGCAGTAATAAATGCCACCTCATCCATCATGTGCATCGCAGTTCCACCAAACAGGGTATCATAATGATTGGTAGTATTAGGGAATACGGCTTTAAAAATCCTGGTCTCTGATGCTTTAATCTTCTCTTCTATAGTCATTTTTGTGTTTTTTGTAATAAAAACAGGTGATCTGTGTGCAGATTACCTGTTGAAGCCTGCAAATCTACTGGTTCTTTTACTGATAACCGCAATTCTTTTGCAGCCTCAACCGTTCCCAATAATTTTTTCATCCCAATGACATGTTTTTAAAACGCAATCCGGACCAACCTATAACCAGGGTGGCCGGAATGGGATTACAGCCTTCACTTTCACCAGCAATTGTAGCATTTCTTGTTTTGATTGACCCCCTGGAGCGTAAATATCATAAACACCCGGTCTTATTTCATTTGAATAATTGAAATCAGCAAAAGCATCAGGCAATTCCATTTGTGAACGTAAACATTCAATAGTGCTCACATCAGCAACAAACTACGCAGCAGACTGATCATAAGTTCAATAGCTTAGAACATCTCAGAAAAATGACGCTCTGATTTCATATAGCTCAGATTTTGTAATTACTTTTGTTTGCAAATTATCAGGTCTCTTAAACAAACCCAAACAGACAGGAACTGACCCTTATGAATAAAAAGATATTAGTATTGGAAAAGAACAGAGATATTCTTGAACTAATTAATATTGTACTTACTGATGAAGGTTATATCATTGATTTATTATCTTCAGAAAATGAAGTTTTTGCGCATATCAGGGACTTTCAGCCTGATGTAATTCTCCTGGATATTATCAGCCCTACCGAAGAAGGGACTGCTCTATGTAAAACGATTAAGGCAACTGAGGGTTACAACCATATACCCGTTATTGTATTATCCACCCATCCAAAAGCAGAAGTAGTGAAAGAGATATGTGCAGATGAAGTTGTACCTAAACCTTTCGATATCTCTTTCTTATTATCAACTATAGAACAACAATTAATCAGCGCTTAAAGCTTATGCTGTGTTTTGAGGTATTTCAGGTATTTCTGATCATCTTCAAAAAGGTCTGCACCTTCCATCTGATAAGCAGCTAATAAATGCTGGTTTGCATTTTCATGGTCACCAAGCTCAAAATAAGTCTCTCCTAACCTAAGTAGTACAAAAGGGTTAATTTCTTCTTCGCTGCTATAGATATCATGCGCCAGAAGCAAATGCCCCAAAGCCTCTTTATACTGACCAGCGCTGAAATAAGCGTCACCACAAGAAGCGGAAACCCAACCTGCAGCTTCCCAGTCTTCTTTAGGCTCTGGCAATACATCCAGTGCCTTCCGGAACCATTCAGCTGCTTTTTCAAAATTTTCAGCATCCATCTCCAGGTTTCCCTGATCACAATACTCTTCCATTAAATCCTGCTGTTCATCGGTAAGTTCTTCCTGCTGTGCAGGGTCAACAGGAACAAAGTTCTGTTTGAATTCTTCGAATTCTATGTCAGAACTTACTGCCATATGCAGAAAATCAGCATTAAAATCATGGAAAATACTGTTTTTACCCAAACCATGAGCAATTTTAAAATACGCCCTGGCTTTATCCAGCTCACCCATAGCATAGTAAATACTGCCAGTGGTAATAAAATGGCCAAAACTTTTAATAGTTTCAGTTTTCATTTTTTCCTGAAGATATTCAGTTTCTTTTAAAAAATGAGGCAATGCCTTTTCAACCTGACCGGTCTGCTCATAAAAAGAGAAAATGCTATCCAGCAATATGCCACCAACACTACAATTCTCTTTAGGATGAGGGATGGATCCATCAATTTCCAATAAAAGCTGCTCAGCTTCTTCTAAATTTTGTGACTCTGTCAGTGTATAAACCTGATCAATCTGATCAAAAAATACTTCTTCTTCTTCCGGACTATAAACTAACATGGCTGATTTTTTTTAAATTAAACGGTATACGAAGGTAGTTATAAGGGTTGGTTTTCCATCTGCTTTATAATTTTGTTGACTTCGGTCTCTGTAGACCGCAATTTAGTCTGACAAAAAGCAATCAGCTCAGAAGCCCGTTTTACTCTTTCGGCAAGTACATCAACAGAAACAGCTTCAGTTTCTATTTCCTGAGCGATTTGGGTCAGCTCCAGATATGCTGCCTCATAATTCAAATTCTTTTCCATTGCGGGGTATTTTAGATAAAACTTTTGTGTTAATTTCCGTCGAAGCCAGGCTTACAGTCAACTCTGTACCAGGCAGAATAGCATCAGCATCACTTACAATTAAACCATTCACCTTAACAATTGCAAAACCTTTATTCAGAATATTCTGCGGGCTCATCATCCTGACCACCGATTCAAAATGACCAATATAACGTATATGATTTGTAAAATACATACGGTTAAAAGATTTGAAATTTGCCAGTACATTTTTCAGGTCTTTACTTCTGTTAGAAATGATAATCTTAGGGTTGGTAAGTATCATACCTGATAAGTTCAGTATGTTCCTGTGTTTTTCATGCAGCATATTCTTAGCTGAATTAATGATAACCTGATTCAAGCGGGTCATCTGCTCCTTATGCTGGTTCATCATTTGAAAAGTCCGGATAACCAAATGCTGCTGGATTGATAAAACAGATTCCTCAAAATTTCTGTTATGGGCAATCAGCATTTCTGCTGCCTTAGTTGGAGTTTTTGTAGAAGTATGTGCCATTAAATCGGCGATAGTTTCATTTTTCTGATGTCCTATACCGGTGATCACTGGTATGGGGAATTTAGCGATCGCGCGATTCAGCTCATAATTATCAAAAATAAGGAAATCAGTCTGTGCGCCACCTCCCCTGATAATCACCAGTGCATCATAAGTTTTGCCCGATCCAAATACCTGGATAAGCTTAGCTAAAAACTGTCCGGCATTTCCCTCCCCCTGAACCAGGGCAAAATAATCATCAATCTCAAAACGATAACCAAAAGTGTTATTTTCAAGTGTATGTTTAAAATCGTGATAACCTGCAGAAGTATCAGAAGAGATTACTGCTATTCGTTGCAATACGCTGTTTAAAGCCAGTTCGTTGTTTCGGGTATGGTATTTTCCATCTATAAACCTGATAAAAGAAGGATTCTCTCTCACCAGTCTGTCCAATGTTTCCTTCCGCTGCTGTTCAAACCGCCCCAGCGTAAAATTAGTATCAATATCCAGCAGGTTTAACTGTAAACCAAACGATGGATTATATTGTACAGCAACCTGAATTAATACATTGATATCATTCTTAAATTGCTGTCCTGTGGCTTTCTCGAAGTTTGAAATATTTACTGAAGCATTTCCCCAGGCTCTCCCTCCTATTTTTGCCAGAATTTTTGCAGAAGATTTATCTTTTTCTACTAATTCAAAATAATGAAAATTACTCTGCGGCTTATATGTATAATTAGTGATATCAGCAATTACCCAAAAAGTCTTTGATCCGAAAACACTATGAATAGTATCATGGATCTGACGGGTAAGTTCCGATAATTTTATAGAAGGTATAGCTGCCAAAATTTCTTATGTTTAAATAAGAGAATGCTTAATTTTTTTACAGACTCTTAAGTAAAATTATACATTTTGAAGCAGAATCAATCTTCAAATCAGGAATACAGCTAACTAAATGACTACAGTGTACATTTTTTCAAGAAATACCTTTAATACACTATGTTTAGCCAGCCAGTTAAAAAGACTGATTCCAACAGCTGCACAGGTAATTCCGGATAATACATCCAATACATAGTGATGGCTTGTATAGACTGCTGTAAACCAAATACCCAGTGTTACAATACCAAAGAAAATATTGACAAGCCCTAATCTGTTTTTTAACCCATAATACAGTACAATTACCGGATAAGAAGAATGTAAAGAAGGCATTGCAGCAAAAACATTAGATCCGTTACTATAAATCGATTTGAAGATAGGTGCATTAAAGAAACGGTCAAATTTAACCAATCCGGCAGTATTTCCGGCTGTATGTGCCTCAAATACAAACCCGTGATACTGGACATACCAGGGTGGTGCAGCAGGATAAAGATAATAGATTACAAAACCGATCAGGTTGACCAGAACAAACGTTACCAGAAACTGGATAAATTGTTTTCTATTTGCAAAAAAGAGATAACCAGCAAATATCATAGGCACAGGTATCCACATAAGGTAAAATATTCCACCTATAACGTCCAGTGCTGTATTACCATGTATTCTCCAGTATTCATTCGGTGTCAATACACGACCATCAGAAAAAATCCCAAAAACATGTTTTTCTAGATTATATAATTCTGCAATGTGTACTCTATTGAAGGCATAATTAGGAAATGCCTTCATATAATCAAAAATTATCCAGTAAACTATAAAGATGGAGAATCCAAGGATAAACTTTCTTGTTATTGTAGAGGCGTAATATAAAGAGTTGAAAATTACCAGTAGTACAACTTGCTGGCTCTTAAATCCAATTAAGAAATAAGAGATCAGCAAATAAGCAAGAGAAATCAAAGTAGTCGCAATGATGTCTCTTACCGAAAAAAATGGTTTATTCAGCCGTATCTGGTCTGTCATTTACTTTTTTTATAAAATCTGATCCCAAAACTTTATCCCAGATTGCAGAGCTTACGCCATACCCTTTGGTAGAATCAGAATAATGATGTAACATATGGTGTTGCTTTAGTTTTTTCCAGAACGGGCTTTTAAAATTTGCATGATGTAAAGCATAATGCACCATATCATAAAATAAATATCCTATCAGAAACCCTGCAAAGAAAGCAAAAATAGTACCAGCAGGCAAGATATAAAGAAATAAAAAGTACAGGGCCAGAGCCATAGGAATACTTGCCGACGGCGGCATTACCAATCTCTTCGCATCATTAGGATAATCATGATGAACACCATGAAAAATGAAATGTATCCTTTTACCAATTTTTGAACTTGGATAAAAATGAAAAATATAACGGTGCATAATATATTCCGTTATCGTCCATATAAACAAACCAAGAACAAGCCATCCTGCAAATCCTAAGAAACTCATTTGTATATCTACAAAAGCTTTCCATATTAAAAATGCAATAACAGGTATAAAAACTATAAGTGGCACATAGAAATCAACTTTTGATAATTTTTCTAATAAACCACTCTTGAACATCCTGATAGATTCAGAGGAGTTCGATATAAAATTCTTTTTCATGAGAGTATTTTTTGTTTAAAAAAACTGTTATGAAGCTATCATAATCTTATATTCTATGAAAATATAAGATAAGATCATCATGGCTTCATGAGCGTATACTTAAATTTTAATCCGTTCGGTAATTAACGTGTTGTTTGAAGTATTCAAACCCTTAATTTCGACATACTTTACATTGGGCAACCAGAACGATCCGCCTTCTATCCGCAAAAATATGCGTTCTACCTGAATTTTCTTATTATTCACTGTCACATAAACATGATATTTTTTATCATCTTCATCTTTCGACAAATACAAAGGCAATTTCTTATGAGAAACAAAGCGCAATTCAAACTGATCGTTAGGTAATGCTTTCGACTCTATTCCGTAAGCAAATTTGCGTTGAATATATCCCAGCTCTTTTCTTGATTCATCTTCTGTGTAACGAATCCAGTAAACATGAACAGGATTATCTTTATCTACCTGACCTTTGGCATTTACATTTAACTCACAAATGATTGTATTGGTATTAGGGTCACGCTGTACATAAAAAAGTTGGTTTGCTATGCCTTTTGGAACAGGGAATTTTATCGGCGAAGGATTACTTACATCCTGCGTTTGTGCAGCAGCAGTAGTTGCCGATCCAAAACTGAATAAAGCAGTCAATAGAAACAATCCGGTGATAACAATTGTTAAAGGGTTGTTTTTATCAGCGCTTAAAGCTTCTTCTTTTTTCTCATTAAGTTCTTGTGCGTCTAATGCTTTCTTAGCATCCCTTAATCTGTTTATAGCTGTAATATTGGTCATAAAAGCCATTACTGTAATAGGGATTGTAAAAATAGAGATTGTCTCAAAAATATGGAAAGAGATACCTGGTACATAGACCTTATAATCACCACCAATATAGTGTCCCGCAATACCTGCCGCCATTGCACAGATACCAATAGTGACAACCCGTTCAGGCCGTTGCATTAATCCCCCTTTACTCTGAACACCTAATCCCTCTGCTCTGGCACGCGTATAACTTACCATCATAGAACCAATCAAAGCAATGAAAGCGAATAATGAGCTTAAGAAATAATGATGAGAAACCAGGTAATAACAAATACCAAGAAACATAATCAGCTCACTGTAACGATCCAGTACTGAATCATAAAGGGCACCAAATCTTGAACTCATATTCCCCAGACGGGCAACCTGACCATCAAGCATATCAAATAGTCCGGCAAAGAGGACAAGAGCCCCACTCCAGCCTACAAATGAAAGGTCTCCCCTGTTACTGCGTTCTGCACCGAAAACAAAAATAACAGCAACCCCAACATTTAATAAAAGACCAATAGTAGTCACAGCGTTGGGTGTCAGGCCCATTCGGATCAGCCCTTTTACAAAAGGGTTAATGACCTTATAAATCGTTTGCTGTAAACGATCACGAAATGATAATGCTTGCATAAATACTTCTTTATTCTTTTTTAAAAATCAAATTTAACCCTTGCCCTTATTCCCCACTGCGAAACTACCGGATTATCCAGGTAATTGAAACGCTTCACCAAATCTACACGCAATAGTTTAAAAATATTACCAATCCCCACACTACCTTCCATATATGGCTGGCTGCCTAATACAAAAGTAGTTTGCTCACCTGCTGCGTTTCTAGGGAATTGCAGCAATGAGGCATCATAATTTGGATTATTCTGATCCCTTAAGCCGCCCCATAAAGCTTTGAAAGATACGGATTCTCTAAGTTTAAGCTTCTTGATCAATGGTATCTTATTAAAAAAGAACCCATTAAAATTATGATCAATATTGATACTTGCATAATGATCACTCACAAACTCCAGGAAGTTCATTAAGTTATAAGAATTCAGCTGATAAGCATAAGTCTGATTCGCTCTGTGTATATCCAGCAAAGGGAAAGGGACCTTACCAAAAATATATCCGCCTTCTACAGTCACATCGGTATAACCTAACTGAGAAACATAGAAACGTTTATCAATACTTCCCATCAGATTCTGATAATTATATTGTCCGCCAAACACTCCTTTCAAACCAGCTGTATATCTCAGGTTAAAGATCGGATATTTATCAAAAATAGGTACCCTGTATATTTTACCCTGGTAAAATTTCTCATTTGGTGCATAACGCAGATTCACACTTAATTCAGAAGTATTAATCAGATCAACCGGATTAACTGTATTGTTTAATGTATTATTAAAAAACAGCGTACCACCCGGACGCTGTGTCCATTTACGGAATGATACCGCATAAGAAAAGTGGTTCTCAAATTCTTTTACATAATCAATTTTATAAAAGTCATTATACAAAAGCATATCATTCTCACCACGTTTGAATGACAGCAGGAAGTTATCTTCCTGAACAAACTGAAGTTCCTGACCTGGAATCTTAGTATCTCTCTGGAAACTTCCTCTGATATAATTCTGAGGGAAAGCATAGATAGATTTATTATTCAATGAATAAGTTCCGCTTAAGAAATACTTCCATTTCTCATCCTTAAATCCATAAGCAGCATAAGTTTCAAAATAATATCTTTTGCTTAAAGCCGGAGTTGTACGTCCGCCTAAACGCAGACGGAATCCTTCAACATTGTTAAAACTATAAAATGTATTTACTGGTCCTGCTTCAAATGGTCCGAAATCTTTGTACCCTGCAAACAACAGTGTAACCATATCCATTGTCCTTTTAAAAGAAGGGATCGTTTGTAAAGTATCAATATTCTTATAGATTCTCAGTTTTGAGCGTACTGATGTATCCTGTCTCTGCTCATTCCAAAACTGATCTGAACGCAAACCAGCCTGTGGTGTCGTCACTAAAGACGGACCTGCATAAGTCGTATCACCTTGTGGTTTATTGATTTGATAATCGTTGATGACAACCGTACGCTGACCTGTAAAACCACCTCCCTTATTTTTATTGATACCAAAATCAACGATCAGGTTAGTTTTTGACAAATGGTATCTGCCATCTTCATTCTTTGCAAAATCAAGCTTGGCTTCCAAAGCTCTTACAAAATTCAGGTTAATATTTTTATTTACAGTCAAAAAGGCATCCTGAACGGCATAGTTACCATCCATAGTAATATACATTTTCCCTTCAAACAAAAGATCAGTATTATTTCTTGGGATAAAAGAAAGCTCAATCAGATTTGGTGTATGGGTTTTAATCGTATCTGTAATGAAAAACTTATAAAATGTAGGAGATGCATCTGCAATAGGACTCAAAAACTGATTACTCATTAAAGAGATATTTCCGTCATAGATGTTAATATCCGCATACATTCTTTCAAAGTATTTGGTTAATCCTTCAGTATCTATGAATTTACTATCATAGTTAACGTGTTTATCACCAACTACTATAGTCTTCTTTTTACCTGGATTTTTCTGGAGATAGTTTTGCGTAACCTTTTCTTCCATATATACAGGCAACAATAATTTACCACCGATTTTTGTAGAATCCTGCTGTTCAAAAAGGAATTGATAATTTCTGAATATTCTTTTGTTTTTAAATTTATCTGATAGATTACTCAATGAAAAAACCAGTTGTTCATATTGCTTATATTCAACATGATCATAGCTTTTACTCTGATTTTTATTTTTGTTCTCAATAACTTTTCTAATCAGTTCAACCGCAGGATTGTTCTTATTTCTATACGCTGGCCTTTTATTGGAACTAATGACTACTTCTGTCAGACTCTGTGATTCAGACTGCAAACGTATATTGACAACCTGTGTTTCTCCTGGCTTAACAGTCGCATAATTACTTTTATACCCTACATAGCTAAACTGCAGCTGGTCATGCACCTCACTGGTCGAAATACTGTATTTACCATCAGCATCAGTTTTAGTAATAATGTTAGTACCCTTGAAAAGAACGGTTACATAAGGTATAGGATCTTTGTCCGCGGCATCTGTAACCACACCGCTGATCACAGTATGCTGCTGAGCTGATGCTTTAACGGCAAAAAAAGGTAGTGCTAAAGCACAGATGAGTATGATTGTTTGAATGCGAGTTCTCATAAAAATTATATAAATACAAACTTCTTTTGCATCAGAAAGTTATAACCAATTCCAACTGTACAAGAGACTATGATTTTTGATAAAATGTAATTAACATGTAGATAATGGGTAACCAGGTAGACCCCTGCTGTTGTTAACAGCAAATTTCCTACCCAAACTATAATATATTTAAAGATTTGATGATTGATATTTCTCTCCTTTGCACCAAACACCCAATTACGGCCCATCATAAAGTTGACCATTCCGCCTGCTGTCGTACCTATCACACTTCCAAGCACATACCACACATGAAACACCTGCGTACAGACTAATGTGGTAAGAAAGTCAATAATTGAGGCCGACAATGAAGCAACCTGAGCCTTTACAAAAGTCGCCATAATTAACGTATAATAAATCTTACAATAACCTGCAACACGATGTTTGCATATATACCCGCAAGCATATCATCAAACATCACTCCCCAACCCCCTGGTAAATTCTCCAGGCGTCTGATAAAAAGTGGTTTTACAATGTCAAAAAAACGAAAAAGAATCAATCCTATGAGGATATTTACCGGAGTAACCGGAATCCACAAAAGTGTGATACACATTCCCACTACCTCATCAATTACTACCCGGTTATGGTCTTTACCCCATATTGCCTCAACGATATTCCCAGACCAGATTCCCAGTGCAGTGAGTAAAACAGTAATAATTACAGCAGGAATAAAATTAAATCCATCAGGATGCACAAAATACCAGACCAGGCAGGTAGCCACAGCAGCAGCAGTTCCTGCTCCTTTGCCGATGTACCCGATACCCAGGCTTGTGGATGTGATTTTATGAAATAACATTTTCCTTTATAATTATTGCTTGCTATTTATAGCCATTTATTATTCCTGTACCAGTTAACCGTTTCTAATAATCCGTTTTCCAGATTATAAGCAGGTTTAAAGCCAAGGTCTGTTTTTAGTTTTTCAATACTGCATGCCCAGTTAATGGCAGTCAGCTCATTCATCTTTTCTTTATTTAGTGCAGGTGCTGCTGCAGAGTTTTTATAAATCCTCTCCATCAGAGCCGCTAATACTGCAACTGCTGAAACAGGCAAATGGAATTTCCATGTCCGTTTATGCATTGCTTTCTTTACTCCTTCTGCAAGGGCATACCTGTCATAGATACCACCATCAGACACATTATAATGCCTATTTGTTACTTCAGAAAACAATGCGTCAATAATAATTTTAGCCAGATCTTTCACATAAATGAAACTGATTTGCTGTTTAAAACTACCAATATGAGGCTCTAGTCCTTTATTAATGGTTTGCAGTAAAATAAAGATATCTTTTTCACGGGGTCCGTAGACAGCAGTAGGACGTATAACAATAAGTGGTAAATGATTTATTTCCGCTAAATATTGTTCTGCCAATAACTTACTTGCCCCATAATTGGTTACAGGGTGAGCCGGAGAATTATCTTCAATCAGACCGGATAAATCGTTTAAAGGTCCTAAAGCGGCAAGACTGCTGACAAAAATGAATTTTTCCAAACTGATGTTTGCTTCAACAGCTGCTAATGCAAGATTCCTGGTATATTCAGCATTAATCTTATTGTACTCTTCCTGGGTTTTAGCTTTGGTAATACCAGAAGCATGTATAATATAATTATACTGCTTCTCTTCCAGCTCCTTTTTTAGTAAATCAATATTACTGAAATCAGGATTAGTATATTGTATATCAAATTCTTCAAGATGTTTAATATTGCTGCTGGGTCTCACTGCCGCAAACACCTCTAAACCAGAGGATATAGCTGCTGTAATCAAATGATATCCAACAAAACCACTCGCCCCTGTTATTAATACACGCTTTTTCATCAGTATATTAATTGCTTGTTAATGGCGATGAAGCTATCATGTGCTACCTGGTTTCTATTCATTTCAGTTTGTGTTATACTGCACATGATGGTTTTATATCGTTTTTTTAAATAACTGCAGGGTGACGCGCTCACAGCAAAGGTGCTTGTCAGAGACAAGCTTATGTTCCTGAGTTATAAATAAATCAGGAACATAACTAAAATCCTTTTTGCCACAAGCAGCAACAATATAATTCATATCTAGATACTAACCTTAACCGGGGTTAGCTGAACTTCTTTAAAAGCAGCATAAAGTTTATCCACCGCTTCCTCAATTTGAGCAAATGTATGCGTAGCCATCAAAGAGAATCTGATTAAAGAAGAATCTGATGGTACAGCTGGTGAAACAACAGGATTAACAAATATCCCGTTCCTGTGTAAGATATTAGTGATCAGGAATGTTTTATCGTTATCTCTGATATAAACAGGAATGATTGGACTATCTGTATGTCCTATATCAAATCCGGCATCTAAAAGTAGTTTTTTTGCATAGTTCGTGTTATCCCAAAGTTTATCAATACGTTCTGGTTCTGATTCTATAATATCCAGGGCTGCGATTACACTGGCAACTGCAGATGGAGGCATACTTGCACTGAACATTAATGAACGTGCCCTGTGTTTAATGTATTCTATTGTTTCTTCTGTTCCCGCAATAAATCCGCCTAAAGAGGCAAGTGATTTACTGAAGGTACCCATGATCAGATCCACATCATTTGTCAGATTAAAGTGAGAAGCTACACCCGAACCGTTAAATCCGATCACCCCTAAACTGTGTGCATCATCCATCATAATGTTCGCTCCGAACTCATCTGCAAGCTGTACAATTTCCGGAAGTTTAACAATGTCCCCTTCCATACTGAAAATACCATCTGCAACGATCAGCTTTGCTGAATCTTCTGGTAACCTGCTTAATTTCTTACGCAGATCTTCCATATCGTTGTGTGCATATTTTATAGTACGTGAAAACGAAAGACGACTACCATCTATGATAGAAGCATGATCATACTCATCAAGAATCAAATAATCGTTTCTTTCCAGTAAGCAGGAAATAACCCCAAGGTTAACCTGGAAACCTGTACTGAATAATACAGCCGCCTCTTTACCTACATATGCAGCAAGTCTTCTCTCCAGTTCAAGATGAATATCAAGTGTTCCGTTCAAAAACCTTGATCCGGCACAACCTGTCCCGTATTTATCAACAGCAAGTTTCGCAGCTTCTTTAATCTTCGGATGATTAGTTAACCCTAAATAAGAATTTGATCCAAACATCAAAACTTTTTTCCCTTCAATGATGACCTCAGTGTCCTGTGCCGACTCTATCGATCTGAAATAAGGGTATAATCCTTTTTCCTTAATTGCATTAGCATCTTTAAACGCTGCAATCCTATCGCCCAATTTTTTACGCATGCCTGAATTGTATAATGTTTACTTCAGATAGATTCATAGATTTATTTTATTCATAAACAGCTTAATACTGAAAATACCGCAATGAAACATGATCTAATATATTAAAAATATGTTAATTTTAAGATAGACAAAAGTAAATTATTCTTAGACCATAACCGTATTTTAGTCTATAATATTATTGTCAAATAAATAATTCAACCTTTTATATCTTATTTTATTGTTTAAATCTTTCTTATATTTCCAGTTAAAATATTGAAATATAGTTCAGATTAATTGTCAGTCTACCTTCTTTTACGGTTTGCCTTTACCTATCCCAATAATCAGCATATCAATCATTTCATCAAAATATTCATGCGTCCGCTGCTCTGAGAGCTCAATAGATAAAGGGAAATGAAGTCCACGAAAAACAGTCACCATTACAAACGATATTTTGTTCATTCGCTCCAGTGTCATTTCTTTAAATTCACCTGACTGGCTCCCGCCAATAAGGATTTCAGTAATCATGTCTATCTGAATCTGCTCATATCTGGATTTAATACAAATCAGCATTCTCATGCTATCAACTACATCATCAAATAATACCTCCCTAAAGCTATGAAAACCTATTATGGAGGTGATTTGTGCTTGCAAATAAGCTTTTAACTTATCTTTTGCAGTTAATGAAATATTTACAGCTTCACGAATACGCTTAACCACGTTCTTCATTTCGTCTTCTACAACCGCCTCGAAAATCTCAATTTTGCTTGGAAAATAATAATAGAGCGTACTCTTTCCTTTACCAGCAGCAGTTGCTATTTCTTCCATAGTTGTTTTTTTCAAACCATGTTTACCGAATAACTTCTTTGCTCCTGATAATATCTCCTCTATTACAATCTCATCCTTTTCCATTCAAAACTACTAATAAATAATTAGACCGAAATTCAATTATGGTCCAAAAGTATTGCAAATATTTCATTCCACAATTTTTAAGTATCAAATCAGACATTGAAATGATACTTATATTAAATTAAAAACAAGAAAAGCTAAGCTGATAATTGGTTTATTTTGATTGTCCTGGCTTAGTTCTCAGGTCTTCTTTATCATAAAGATCAATCAATTTCCCTTGCAAACGGATTACGCTTGATTCCAGTTCAAGAACTTTTTGCTTTAAACGTTCGTTCTCTTCGCCTACTTCACTTTTATCATCTTCACCAGTATTTAACAGCTGTCTGATATCTAAACCATGCACGCTGGCTATCTGATGAATTCTGCTGAAATTTGGATCTGTAATTCCTGTTTCCAATTTAGAGTATGCAGGAATAGATACTTTTAATAATTCAGCCATAGTTTTTTGATTAAGGCCTTTTTTTTGACGGAGAATTTTGAACTTCTGTCCCAGTGTTTTCATTATTATTTTTTTTAGTGGTGAGTGTGTTTAGAAATAAAATTAGAAATTATTTAATACAAATTTTACGTCATTAACTAATTTTTTAAGCTAAAACATTATAGCTTTTTACAGATAATGACAAATAAATACATCTGTTAGAAAAAAAGGTTGTTTTTTGCAGATTGCTTAAAAACATTAAATTCCAGAAAGAAAATCAAGTTTTCACAAACCAAAAATATCTGACAGCGCATATATCCCGCAACAATCCTCAAACATCAAGCCATAAAAAACAAAATTAAGAGGATTATCAGAATGAGAGTTGAAATTTTATACCGCTGTTTGTCAATTTCAAATCTTCGGACGAAAGTTTTCCAACTGGTATTTTAACAAATGGCTCGATACGGATTTTGTATTTATTGAAAAGATTTTGCTGACGACCTATAGAGAAATTAAAGAAACCAATATAACTATTTCCTTTTAAATGCTTTTCAGAAACCGGTTCATCCACCTGTTCCACAGACACCGCTTTAAAAGTAGAAGGATGACCTGTTTCCGGATCGAAGCTTGCTTTATCTACAGAAGCGTTCTGCTCAAAAGTGTTACTGCGTCTTTCACTGACTACATTGAAGTATGATACTCCTGCACTCGTATAATAATTTTTGTTCAACCTGTAAACCAAGGCAATAGGAATATCTATCGCTTTAAGATTGGCATCTACAGCTAACACTTTTTTCTCAGAAAAAGCACTAACTCCTGCTATACCTGCTCCTCCCTGGGGAGGAACAATGCCTCCTGCTTCCAATTGAAAATAAGAAATTCCTGTGCTTAGTGAGAACTTATCTGAGAGCCTGTAAGCAGTGGTCACGCCTGCCCCGATATTCACATTAGCACTCGTTGCTGCAGGCATGACTTCCAGACCAAAATCCCAATTAGAACCAGATTCTTTCTTTTTCAAAACTTTACCTGCATTCTTTGATTCTGCCATAAGGAATTCGGCAGTAGTCAGCCGCTCACGTTTAACATGGGCAACTGTATCTTTATTGCCAGTTCCGGCAACAGGTTTTACAACCTCTGGCTCTATAATAGATTTACTATTTGCTTTAGCATATTGTCCCTGGGAACCTTTCTGCTGTATATTTTGTACATTTAATGCCAATTCTGTGCCTTTCTGTTTTGCCCTATCAGAAACAATTGTATCAGGAATAGAAAAACCGGTATTTAAAGGAGATGCTATCCTTTTATCTTTTACAGCAACTGCCGCATCAGCCAAACCTGATTTCAATTCTCCGGAAAAACTATTACTGATTTTTCCTGACGTGATTGCAGCAGCTGTATGATCATCAGATATATTACTGCCTGCATCAGCAGCCGGACTGTCAGTACCGCTTTTAACAACAGGTTTTACCACCGCAACCGTATTGTTTTTTTCCTGGCGGAATATTTTTTGAAATACAACCGGAAGTACTGAGGCCATTAACAGAAAAACAGCAGCAATTCTGATCCAGTTTGAGAAAAACGGATATTTTTTCTTTTTTGTTTTTGAAAATGATTCCCATTCTCCCGGCACATAGGTTTCCTGATAATCTTCGAAAAGATCAGCAATCTCCTTTATCAATTCTTTCTTAGAATGTTCCATCAGTGATTTCAATACTTTTTTTATAGAGTTCCCGTAGCTTCTGCTTTGCCCTTGTGAGATAAGTCCGGCTTGAGCTAACCGGTATGGTTAATAAAGAAGAGATTTCATCATGACTGAAACCTTCAATCTCATAAAGATTAAACACAGTACGGTGTAAATCAGGAATACTGTGCAGTAGTTTTAAAATATCCTCAGCAAATAATTTTTCCTCTACTTCAACATACCCTGCTGTCCCTTCTTCATATTCATCTATATAGGTCAGCGCAGATTTATTTGCCCTGATTTTATCCAGTGCCGTACGAACGGTAATTTTAGCGAGCCACGCCTTAAAGGTTTTCTGAAAATCTATCAGATTATGGTCATGCCTGAAGTCATACATTGTTTTAAATGCCTTCATAAAACTATCATTTACCACCTCCTTTGCAGCATTTCTATCTTTAAAATAACGGGTTGATATCCCCATAAGATAACCCCAGTAATGGACATAAATACGTTCTTGTATGCGCTCATCACGCGCAGCAAGGCCCGCAATGATCTCCTGGAACATTGTATCTTTATTATCCACGCTTCGCTAAACCTATCTTGTAAGTCAATATATCTATTTTACCCCCTGCTTAACCGCAGATTACAACCTTATCTATCATTTAACAGAACCGGATTAACAGCATAAACGCTTCTCGCCGGAATAACGCTACAGTACTTTTCATTTAAATTCATAAATATCGGATTTTTCCTGAAATTTCAAATTTATCTAAAAACGTTGTAGCGTTATCGTAATCCGCCACGTTTTACCTTCAAAAAACAACTAATAATTTTTATAAAAACAATTAAGACATGAAATCAAATCGTACTTTATTCCCGAAAAACATTAAAAGCTCTATAGCACTTATCGCGTTGATTGGTACTGCGCTTTCATTCACTTCGTGTAAAAAGAGTGATCCTATTCAAAGAGATGCTTCTGCATTATCAATTACCAATGCTTCACCACTAAGAGATTCTGTTGATTTTTATCAGGGCAGCCAAAGACTTAACAGCGCACCTTTACTTTATGGAATAACCTACAATTATTTAGCATTTACCCCAGGAACAATAAATGTTGGAGTATCAAGACCAAATAATCCGAAAACATTTTATAATACAAATATCACGTTAACAAACGCTATGTACCAGTCACTATATATTATCAATAAAGGTGACTCTACTTCTTTCCTGCTTTTAAAGGATAACTTTATAGCACCTGCGGCAGGACAAGGTAAAATTCGTTTTGTCAATCTTTCTTCAGATTCACCAGCTTATGACCTGGTATTGGAAGGAGATACTACTGCTTTCAAAAACAGAGCTTTCAAAGAATTTACCGAATTTAAAAGTATTAAACCAGCTAAATACAAAGTATCACTGGTTAACACAACAACTAAAGCAGTTGCAGCTACACTTACAGATGTTGAAATCGCAGCTGGAAATTTCTATACTATCTATGCTAAAGGTTTATTAGGCTCAACTGTTGACGCCAAAAAGATCAGCCTGAAATCAAGCTTACACAGACTTCAGTAATTAAAATTAATCCGCTAAAATATAAACCATCTGAGCTTTTAAATTCAGGTGGTTTTTTTTATCTGCTACCCTGACGTAAAATAAATGCACCAAGCATTAATGCAACGGCAACACCTGATATACCAGGGAACAAAATAAAAAGATAAAGTATAGCACTTATACCTGCGACAGCAAGAATAAACAATAACCCCTTCACAGGAGTTTCCATTTTAAAAGCAGCTATAATTGTAAACAAGTAGAATGTGGCAGCGAGGATCGGTAAGAACATTTACAAATATGCCAACCTAATGTTAAGTTAATGTTAAGCGTTCTTCATAATTTCATTTCAATGACATTATTTTATGCCAGCAAATAAGGTCTTTCCTGATATGTTTTCCATAAAAGCTCTGCGAACAGACTATTTGCCCTTGCATAAGGTGAGCCAGTGAATTGTTTTGGATTATCAGGATCGAAGGATTCATGTAAGAATCCTGTTTCTCCATGACATTTCTGCAGCATTTTCAAACAAAGTTTAATTTCTTCGTCATCAGTACTGGTAAGTGCCCTTGCAATGATACTCATTGGCCAGATCATATGTTTGGTAATACGCGGACTCCCTATTCCTTCAGCGAGCTTACCTTTATAAAAAAACGGATTATCTTCAGAATGAATCATTTTTCTTGTATTCAGATATACTTCATCTGTCATAGATAAAGCACCCAGATAAGGTAAAGACAGCAAGCTAGGAATATTTGCATCATCCATCAGGTTATAGCTTCCCATTCCATTAATCTCATAGGCATATATTTTACCGTAAACAGCATGGTCTACAATTGCATATTTTTGTAATGCCTGTCTGACTTCTAACGCCAGTGCATCCATATCTTTAGCAACCTGCTCATCGGCTTTAATTACCCTGAATAATTCAGCGGCCTGACGCAGGCTCACCACCGCAAAAAAGTTAGAAGGAACAAGAAAAGAGAAAACAGTTGCATCCTCACTCGGCCTGAAAGCAGAACAGATTAGCCCTACCGGTTTCACAGGATAACCAAAACCTTCCATAGGCAAACTATCTGTTGCCCATAAAGTAGTACGTTGAAAATGATAAGGACCATTATTCTCTTTGCGCTGCTGCTCTTTAAAAGTCTTTAAGATTGTCCTTATTGCGTCCTGCCATTTTGCATCAAAGAAACTTGTATCTTTAGTTTGCTGCCAGTACCGATAAGATAAACGTATTGGATAACAAAGTGAATCCAGTTCCCATTTACGCTCATGAACTCCAGGCAGCATAGTTGTCAGGTCATCTTTCATCGCTCCTACTTTAGCAGGGTCATTATAAAAAGAACTCGCATAAGGATCTTTAAGAATATAGCTTACCTGCCTGCTGATGACTCCGCCAACCAGGTTCCTCAGCCCTTTATCTCTTCTTAAAAATGGCAGATAAGCCCACATATGGACACTGCTATCTCTCAGCCACATCGCATCGATGTCCCCGGTATTGATATAGGTATCAGATTTTCCATTGAGCTCAGAATAGCTAACCAGATTATCAAGTGCATTTGGAAAGCAATTATTGAATAACCAGGCCAGTTCTTTATTTTTCACTTTATCGGTAAACTCAGTAATCGCATTTTCAACTGCTTTACTTGTAAAACGACGTAGTTCTATTGGTTTTCTCACTACAGGAAATTCTGGTTCGGCAGCGAATGACAATAGCTTACCCGACATCATTGCAGCCGTCAAAAGCCCGGCTTTCTGCACAAAAGATCTTCTTCTCATTTAATATACATATCAGTTCAACTCAGCACTCTGTGAAATCAACAAACAAATGCCTCTATTGTTAAAAGAATCCAATATTATATATTTTTTTTAGATTTCTTCCCCTGTTTATGCATATATTAAATGAAGGACAAGATAAATGTCTAGTATTTTAATAGTTCTTTTATTTCAATAAAAACTATATTAGCCCCATGGACAGCTTCTACAAAAATTATAAAGGGATAATCTGGCTGATAGCTGGCATCATAGCAGGAAGTATAGCTGGTTTAATATTTGGCGAGCGTGTCAAAGTGCTTAAACCAATAGGAGAAATCTTCCTTAATCTTTTGTTCACAGCTGTTATCCCCCTAGTATTTTTCTCTATTTCTTCAGCAATCGGAAGCCTGAAAGAAACGAATAAACTAAGTAAAATGATGGCTGTCATGGTTTTGGTATTTCTCTCTACTATACTAATCTCTGCATCGCTGACAATCCTTGCCGTTAAAATATTCCCTGTTCACGAACATATGACCAACACTCCGTTAACAGAAACCATAGTTAAGAAGCCATTTGGAGACCAGATTACACAACTGCTTACAACCAGTGAATTCTTTGAGCTTCTTTCCAGAAAAAGTATGCTGGCTATGATTATATTTTCCGTACTTACCGGTTTCGCAACACTCCGTTCAGGTGAATATGGAGCAGCATTTTCAAATTTTCTGAATGCTGGCAATGAAGTTTTCAAAAATGTATTTATCATTATCATGAAACTGGCACCTGTAGGATTAGGCGCTTATTTTGCCTATCAGGTGGGCGTTTTTGGTCCGCAGCTATTTGGCAATTACGCCAGATCTCTGGGATTGTATTATGGAACAGGAGCTTTCTATTTCGTTTTTATTTTTACCTTTTACGCTTTTATAGCAGGTGGTGTGAAAGGCATAAAAAAATACTGGAACAACAATATTATTCCATCAGCCACTGCAATAGGTACCTGTAGCAGCATTGCGAATATACCTGCTAATTTAGATGCCGCGGAAAAAATTGGTATTCCTGGTTATATAGCTAATGTAACAATTCCATTGGGTGCAACTCTGCATAAAGACGGATCAAGTATTTCATCCATCATTAAAATGGCCGTTGTATTTGCCATGTTCGGCAAAGGCTTTGATAATATGGAAACGATAATGATTGCTCTGGGTATGACTGTATTGGTCAGTATTGTCGAAGGGGGTATTCCTAATGGGGGTTATGTAGGTGAATTACTTTTTATTTCCGCTTATGGTTTTCCTCCCGAAGCTTTGCCACCGGCGATGATCATCGGAACATTAGTAGATCCGATGGCCACCTTATTAAATTCAACCGGCGATACCGTAGCTGCAATGTTAGTTGCAAGATTTACGGAAGGTAAAAAATGGCTTTCTACAAAGGCATAAAACCATTTTCGATATTATCATCATGTAATCCGATTACAGAATAGTGTCTTGGCAGATACCATGTAACCGTTTGCATCATATTTCTATAGTGAGTTTCTGTTTCAAAACGATCCGGAGTAATATTAAAAGCCAGATCCTGCTTCAATTCCTCTCCAATCTTGCGTGCCATCAACAGGACTTTAGGCCCTTCTATACCATTCAGTTCAAAGAAGTCCTTTAATAATTTTCTGGTTTCAGATGGAAGTATAGTTTCTGCAGGTTGTCCGACCATAATTTCTTCACCCTCAGCAACTACTTCTTCGGTACTGCTGCTAATGCTGAACTGACTGTCTTCTGCTGTGAAGAAACTACCATTCAAATGATAGTTTAAGAGATCTCCATAAGATAATACCCAGTCTGGCTGCCCTTCTCCAGGATTAATTACCACACCGTATCCTCTTTCCAGCAGGAAATCACTAATCATTCTTTCAATATAAAAAGATTGGTACTCTTCACCTGGTTCAGGAACAAATAATTGAAAATAAGGGAAACCATCTGGCCCGGCTATAATCTGTGGTGTACCGCATCGCAGACTCGCAAGAGGCAAATCAGCCAGAAAGCGGCTTACCCAGTCTTCGTCCCTTTGCTCCATTGGTACAGCTAAAAGTACAGAAAGCATCTGTGTTTTTTCTAAATCTCCAAGATACTCTTCAGGCACCTTTTGTTTTTCTGATTTAACAACAGACTCTGTTCCAACAACTTTCCCAGTTTCCGTTTCCTTTGCTGCATCAGTCTTTTTGAAAATATCGAATAATCCCATGTAATATAAAATTGCTAACCCGTCAGGTGTATCCTTTAAGCGCAACCCAAATTTAACAAAATATAGATAAATAGGGCGCTAATTGTACATATTGTATCAATATCCTGGTTCTCTTCAGAATAAAATTCTTTAAAAGTGCCATTCAGATCTTCATTAGATTTTGGAAAGCCGATTGAGTATTAGCGTATAAGCAGGAGATAAATCCGTATCAGCAAAGAAATAGCAGCTTGTTTATGATCTGAATGGCATAACTAATTTACAGGTAAATCCGCTTCTAAAACAGGGCCAGCTGACTCAAAATCAATCAGGCAGGATTATAGCAATTTTTCAGGAAAGCCGTATGTGTTTATTTATTAACTTTGGATTATGAGTAAATTCTTTTTATCAGAGCTCCATATTTATCCCATAAAATCTCTTGCAGGTATTAGTCTGACAGAATCACTTATCGAAGAAAAGGGTCTGAAATATGACCGGAGATGGATGCTGATTGACAATGAAGGCACGTTTATCAGTCAGCGTAAATATCCAGGATTAGCTTTACTCCAAATCAGTTTGGGAGAAGAAGAAATGACAATTACCCATAAAAACAATCCTCTGCAAACCATTTCTTTTTCTTACGGGACCAATACAGGTCAGCACATTGCCGTCAGCGTCTGGGGTACAGCATGCACTGGCATCGAAGTCAGTATAGCTGTCAGCAAATGGTTTTCGGAATTTCTAAAGACAGATGCCCGTTTAGTGCAGATGCCAGAATCCGAAAGAAGGCTTGTTGATCCCCGGTATGCAACAAATAATGAAATAGTAAGTTTTGCAGATGGCTATCCCTGCCTGATTATTAGCCAGGCCTCATTAGATGGACTAAACGACCGTCTTAACGATAGGGTGCCAATGGATCGTTTCCGGCCTAATTTTGTCTTTACCGGAGGAGAACCTCATATAGAAGATAACTTTGACACCTTTTCTATTGGGGACTTATCTTTTAAAGCAGTAAAACCATGTTCCAGATGTGTGATGATTACTGTAGATCAGCAGAAAGCCACCAAAAGTGCCGAGCCTCTGAAAACTCTTGCAGGCTACCGCACTATAAACAAGAAAATAATGTTTGGCCAAAACCTTGTCCATAAAGGCTCCGGTACTATCCGTGTTGGTGATCAGCTTGAGGTGAAGGAATGGAAAGTTTAAAAACTTCTGCCATACCAATCTTCAATGCAAAAGAATCCTTTAACGTTATCTGATTATAATGTGCCAGAATTATGCGTATGACACCGCCATGGGTTACGATCCCCACATTTTTGTAAGGCTGCTTTAAAAGCTCTTCTAAAAACAATAAAACTCTTTTTTGCATCTCCAGCATAGTCTCCCCGTTAGGCGGAGCCCCATTCACAAAATCTTTCATCCAGAGCTCACATTCATCCCGGTCTACGGTATCCCAGGTATCACCTTCCCAATCTCCAAAATTCAATTCATATAATGCTTCACTTTCCTGGTAAACAGGAGAAATTTCAGCAGCCAGCACTTTACACCTGAAAGAAGGACTTGAATATACAATAACCAGATCTGAAGGGATCTGTTCCATAATATGATCTTTCTCTTTCGTAAAACTATCAGCAAGCGGGACATCCAATCTGCCATAGATCAACCCTTTTTTAATTAAAGGGGTAGTATGCCTGATCAGATAAATTTCCATATCAGAATATAAGATAAATAAATTATCACCTCAGTAAGCTGCTGTACGGCTCCCAGACAATCTCCCGTATATCCACCTATCCATTTCTTAAAATAGGCGCCCAGATATAAACTAAAAAGTAATACAGGAACAATAATCATTAATAAAACTGGTTGTGCCAGATAGACTGTCAAAGCGACCAGGGGTATTAAAGTAAAAATACCCGCTGCAATAAGGTTTACCTGCCTGCCCTTTTCTACTGCCCCGCTGGCTTTACTTTCTTCAATACGTGCATAGCTATGGTTAAAAACTACCGTTATTGCTGCAAAGCGGCTTAGTGAATGCGCTACAATAAACAAACCAATGGTTGTTATCGTATTGGCATAAATGAATGTTTCTGTAAATAACTGCAGTAATGCTGCAAACTTAAGTCCCATCAGCAAAAGAAGCCCGACTACACCATAGGTACCAAGACGGCTGTCTTTCATAATCAGCAGGATCTTTTCTTTTGCCCATCCGCCTCCAAAACCATCACAGACATCAGCAAAACCATCCTCGTGAAAAGCACCGGTTAATAATACCGAAGCCACCATCGCTAACAGCACAGCAATAGTTTCACCAAATAAATAAGCAGTACCCATAAAAACAATGGCAGTAATCATCCCAACAATCCAGCCTACTACAGGCAAATACCGAATTGAATCAGGCAAACTATGTGCATTATTCTGATGTATAGAAGCAGGTGCAGGTAATCTTGAATAAAATGATAATGCTGTAAAGAAAAGCTTTAATTCTTTGTTCATCAGGATTTATTAGTTATTTCGGCACTTTGAAAACTTGCCATCTCATTCAGAAAGTTTACCGCACTTTTTAACAAAGGGTAAGCTAATGCACAACCTGTCCCTTCCCCCAGCCTGAGATGAAGTCCCAGCAATGGTTTTGCATCCAGGTATGACAACAAATAACGATGCCCTTTTTCTTCCGACTCATGGCAGAATACAGCGTTATTTTTTATACGCTGATCAATACCATAAGCACATAGATAAGCTACTGTTGCAATGAACCCATCTACCATAATTATCATTTTTCTTTTTGCCGCAGCCAGCATGGCACCAGTCATTTCAAGCAACTCAAATCCACCAAAGTGTGCCATTAATTCATAAATATCACTGTCCCCTTTATAATTCGCAATTGCCTGTTCCAGTATTTGTTGCTTTTTAAGCAGCTGTATATCATTCAAACCTGTTCCTCTGCCTATACAATCAGCAATTGGCAAATCACAAAGTAAACTCATTAATACCGCAGCACTTGAAGTGTTACCTATCCCCATCTCTCCAAAACCAATTACATTACAGCCCTTTGCAGCAATTTCTACTACAACTTCTTCGCCTTTTAACAAACAGAGCTTTGCCTGTGCTATAGTCATTGCCGGCCCATCCAGAAATGAAGCCGTGCCTTTAGCAATTTTTCCATCGCCTAATGGCAAGCCATCTTCAAAATCATAATTTACTCCCGCATCCACAACTTGAAGATTGATTGCATGCTGTCTGCAAAAAACATTAATAGCAGCCCCGCCGTTGAGGAAATTCAAAACCATTTGCCGGGTTACTTCCTGAGGAAAAGCACTCACCCCTTCGCGGGCAATTCCATGATCTGCTGCAAAAACTACCAGATGAGGATTGATTAATTGCGGATTTGTTGTTTCCAGTATTTCTCCTATCTGCAAAGCAAGATCTTCCAGCATACCTAAAGATCCGGGCGGTTTAGTTTTATTATCAATTAATACTTTTAAATCTTCAGTGATCATATCCTGCTATCAAATTAATACGCTATAATAAATTATCATTTCTTCAGAAACAAAGGAAGTCCAGAGACCATAAATATTGCTTCATCTGCTTTAGAAGCAGTATATTGATTGGCCCAGCCTTGCAAATCAACAAATTTCCTTCCTACAGGTGTATCTGCATGCAGCCCCATTCCCAGCTCATTGGAAATAATGATAAAAGTACCTGGAATTTTGATAAGCTGATCTATCTCTTCTTTAAAATCAGCTAAAGCCAGTTCTATATCATTATCCCTGTCCATAAAGAGATTTGTTAACCACAAGGTTACACAATCAATTACTACATAACGCCCCTGTATGGGTAAAAGATGAAGATGACGATAAGCCTCAAAATTTGTCCACTCCGCCCCACGATCATGCTGATGTCTGATTACTCTTTCCTTGAAATCTTCGTCCCATATTTTGGCCGTAGCCACATAAACCGGATCATTACAAAGCTCTTTCGCACGTTGCTGTGCATAACCACTTTTACCGCTTCTTACTCCCCCTGTGATAAAAATCAGCATATTTATGGCTTTACTACCGGATCTGCATTTTTAAACCTTTTATAAAGAAACAACTGCCATTTCTCTTCTGCAACACCTGCTTTATCCATTTCTGCCCTTGAAAGGGTAAAAAATAAATCAGATAAACGATTAATATATGCTGGTATGGTCTCATCCACTTCATCTGCCTTAATTAAACTGACCAATCTTCTTTCACCTCTGCGCATTTGTGTTCTTACCATATGGCAAAGTGCAGAAATTTCATTTCCGCCTGGCAGAATAAAGTAGTCAGAAGGATGGGTCATTGCATTTTCAAGTTCATCAATCCAGCTTTCGCAAAATACAGGGCCATCAACAGGCATCGGATTAGTATTAATCTTCACTGTATCAGAAGGACGTGCCAGGTGTGACATCATATCCATCAGATCTTTCTGAATTTTATGCAGGTTACTTTGCCATTCATGTGTATGTCCTAACTTCACCCTCAGCATCCCTATGGTAGAATTCACTTCATCGAGCGTACCGATACATTCTACCCGCACATCATCCTTAGACACGCGTTTACCCCCAAAAAGACCTGTAGTTCCTTTATCTCCTTTTTTAGTATATATCTTCATTTGAATAATTTTAAATAAGGCTTTACAGCCGATATTTTGGTTTGACCGGCAACAACACAATTTTAACAAATAAATTTAAAGGATGTTTAAATAGCAAGCTTAATATTCTCCGGTATAAACTGAACAAACGTATATTGCCCCTCAAATACGCCTGAATTTGAGGGGCAATACAACTAATATCCTTTCACATTTTTTAGAAACTAATATTATATCTCAGAGAGAAATTTCTTCCTGCAAGATTAAAACCACGTTTCTCATAGTAATTTTCGTCCGTGATGTTATTCATCAGGAAAGTAACTGTATGTCTTTTTTTATAAGTATAACTTGCTGCAAAATCAGCTACCATAAAATCAGGATAAACAATCTCAGGATATTTAGGATCATTAAAATCCGTATCCTTACGTTTACCTGCATACCTGGCACTTAATCTTAAGTCAAGCCCTTTCAGGTTATTAAATTCAAAACCATAACTGGAAGTAAAGTCTGGCACATTATAAATGTCCTTAACAGATTCACTACCGTCTGCTAAAATAGTAACTTCTTTAGCTTTGGCCGATTTAGTCGCATTACCAAAAACTTTTAAAGAATAATTTTTTGCAGCTAATGTTCCGAAATCCCAGGCAAGCTCAGCTTCAAAACCATCAATATTTGCTTTATTAGCATTCACATATGTCATACGGGTGCCGATAGGAAAACCGCCCGGCGTAGTTTCTGTTGGAACAGGTACACTCGTTTTAGTCGTAATCCTATCTTTCACATAGGTATTATAATAAGTAAAATCGGCAGTCAGTCCCCATTCAGGTTTGCTGAATCTTAAGCCTGCATCCCACGAGATACTGTTCTCATTTTTCAAATCCGGATTTCCCTGGATAACACTTGCTTTGCCATTAGTGATTTTTTCAGAGTAACCAGCTACATTATAAGCATCGGGTGTTACAAAGGCACGACCTGTGGTTGCATGTACAGTAAATAGCTTACTAATGGCATATTGAGCAGCTAAACT
The DNA here is from genome assembly GCF_014200605.1 of Pedobacter cryoconitis. Classification (GTDB taxonomy): domain Bacteria; phylum Bacteroidota; class Bacteroidia; order Sphingobacteriales; family Sphingobacteriaceae; genus Pedobacter; species Pedobacter cryoconitis_B. Next base: position 255,774 of record NZ_JACHCE010000006.1, read on the forward strand.
CGGACTAAAAAAAGGATTAGTCTTTTTACCGCCAGTATAAGTAGTCAACAAAGGAGTCTGCATTACATTGTAAGTAATCAGATCTAAACGTACACCTGGATTAACAACCAGTTTATTATCCAGAAAGTTAAGTTGTCCCTGGATATACCCCGCAGCAGAAGAAAGGCTGTAATTAGGAGAATATGGAGCTGATTCAGAACCATCAGGATTAAACGATTGTGAACGTGTAGATGCGTAACTGTAATCTACACCGAAAATCAAGGTATGTTTACCCAGCTGGTAAGCATCTTTTGCCTGTATTCCCTTCCAGCTTGTAGAACTTTTATAAGAAGCATAAGGCGCAAGCAGACCATTCACAGAAAGCAGGGTATTGTTTAAATTGTTCTCTTGTGAGGTATATCCCTTTAAAGTTAAATGATGCTGATCTACATCACCTGAAAGTGTAGCTTCTTCATTATGACGCTCAATATCTTTTGTACTTGGCTGTCCGTTTCCGTAAAATATATCGCTTGGCGATTCTACATTTTTTGCAGCAAAACGTTCGCCTCTTACATCAAGCCTCCAGTTTGCATCGAACTGGTAGCCCAATCTCAAACTTCCTGTATTGTAGTTAAGCTTTGTATAATCTCGTCTTAAGCCATCAGAACGCTTATCGTCCATTTCAACTGGTCCGTCAGTATAGTTATAAAGCGCAGTGTTGGCACCAAGCATTTTTCTAAACAGATTGCCCTTACCTAACTTCATATTTTTAGCCCTGTCGAAATTCAGGAAAGACAAATCGAAGTCTAGTTTTTTACTAATATTCCCACCAGCAGAAGCGCCCAGCTGTGTTGTTTCATAAGATCCATATTCTGCAAACACATTTCCATGAATGTCACCTGAGGATTTTTTAGTGATAATATTTACAACCCCACCCATTGCTGATGCACCATATAAGGCAGAAGCAGGTCCTTTAAGCACTTCAATACGCTCAATATCAGAAGGATTAATCGTTGAAATACTTACCGTACCAGCCGGACGGCCATCAACCAGTAAAAGCGACCGTTGGTTTAACCCGCTTGCCTGTGGCCTAAAGCCACGAATGCCAATACCAGAAGACAAGCCCGGGTATTGGATAATACTTACAGATGAGTTTTTCTTTAAAAGATCAGTCACTTCCAGAGAGGGGGTCATATCTATTACCGCTTTAGTAATTACTGTCATACTCTGCGGTACATTACTTCTTTTAACTTCAGTTCTTGAAGAAGTGATAACCACTTCGTCCAGTGCATTAGTTCTAATAGAATCAGCTTTTTTTTCCTGTGCTATAGCCGGACAGCTGAGTAAAACCGTACCTATGAGCAGGTTTTTAAATGATAATAAAGGTAAATTTTTATGCATATAATTTAATATTGGTGTGCAATCGGATAGTGGATCGGAATATTAAAGTGTATCGAGAAATTCTCGCAAAGAAGTATAGATAGTCGTTTTGTTATTTTGTTGTATTGTCCAAAGAGAATCAGGTCCTTCACCGGAAACTGAAACTGAAAGCTCATTTTCATCTGATAAGGATATATTAAAGCCATTTCTGACTAATGCTTTTTTAGTCCAGAAAGCGGCAATGCCCTCCCCTGTGACTTTGATATTTCGTTTTCCGGTATAATGAATATTGAAAGTCCCGCTGGCAGCATCAAATGCTATCCCATCTTTATCAAAAGCCTGTTGAAATGAACCATTTAAAACCAGCTCCTCTGGCAATCCGGCATCCAGATGCCCGCCATTACTCATTAACCAGATCTGGTCAGCTACCTGCAAAGCTAAATCAAGTTCATGCGTAGAAAGTAAAATGGCTTTGTTTGTTTCCTTAGCCAGCTGATGCAGTAAACGCATCAGTTGAATACGGCTTGGTAAATCAAGGTGAGCGGTGGGTTCATCCAGAATAATTAAAGGGGTATCCTGCGCCATTGCTCTTGCAAGCATTACTTTCTGACATTCCCCATCACTCAGGCTATCCATTTTCCTGCCTAAAAATGCCGCGGTATGCGTCGCTCTTATTGCCTGCTCAATAATCAGTTTATCCTGCTCAGTCAGGATACCCAGCCATCCTGAATAAGGATAGCGGCCAAGGGAAATCAGCGAGTAGACGTCCAGGTTACCTGACCTTACATTGTCTGTCAATACTAAACTTATTTTTCTGGCTACCTGTGCAGGTTTTAGTTTTTTAAGCGCTGCACCATCCAGTATAATTTCACCATTCAGCGGATGCTGTAATCCAGCTATAGTTCTGAGCAAAGTAGATTTACCACAACCATTCGGGCCCAGTAAACAAATAAGCTGTCCTGCATGAAGTTCTAAATCCAAAGGTCCTGCAATAACTTTCGTTTTGCCCTTCCCGGCCTGATAGCCAATCGTTAATCCTGAGGTATGAAGTAATGAAGTTTGTGCAGCCATTAGAATCCTCTTAATTTAGTTGGCCCTGCAATGATCCAGATAACCACAGGTGAGCCAACCAGCGCAGTGATTACGTTAATAGGCAAAACTGTTTGACTGCCAGGTAATTGCGCAACAATATCGCAGATCAGCATCAACACCGTACCAATCAGGCAGCATGCCGGGATAAGGATACGATGATTTGAGGTATTAAATAAAGCTCTTGCCAGATGTGGTACAGCTATCCCGATAAAACCTATCGGACCACAGAAGGCAGTAATCCCTCCGGCTAAAATACTTGTACTGCCAATAATCAGTATCCTTGCACGTTTTACGGTCAGTCCCATACTGCGTGCATAGTTATCACCCAATAATAAAGCATCAAGTAATTTTGAAGATAAGAATGAAATTAATAATCCGGCAAAAACAACAATCGCCAGGATACCGAGCTGTCCGCCTGTCACCCCTCCCAAAGAACCAAAGGTCCAGAGCAGATAATCTTTAATCAGTTCAGGAGAACTGAAATACTGCCAGATACTAATTACTGAAAGTGTGATATTACCAATCATAACACCCACAATCAGTACAATCACATTGTCTTTTAAGGACGAGGAAATAGATACAATAAGAATCATAATCAAAGCTGCACCGAGTGATGAAGCCACAATGATTAACCAGCTTCCTGAAATCCCAAGCTCCTTAATGGTATATAAACTGGTAATACTACCGGCTGATAACATCACAAGCGCCACTCCCAGGCTTGCCCCGGCTGTAATCCCTAAAACTGAAGGTCCGGCAAGCGGATTGCGGAAAAGTGTTTGCATTTGCAGACCGCTCACTGATAAGCCGCAGCCTACAATTATTGCTGTAAGTGCTTTTGGTAATCTGATTTTTTCGATGATATATACCCAGGTATCGTTCCCGGAATCAGAGGTAAATAACACTTTAATCACCTCCTTTAAAGGAATATGGACAGAACCCAGCGCTACATCAAGCAGAAAAGCCACCAATAATATGGAGAGCAATACTGAAACTTTTATTTTGTTCAATTTCTTAAAAAATTAGTTCAATTGCTTGTAATAAACGAGCTGATGATCCGGTAATAATTCTGGATGGAAGATTTTGATTAAATCCCCTAATACAGTTTGGGGGTTTACAGCACCCGATTCCCAATAATCATTGGAACCTATATCATTTACTTTTTTATTGAAATTAAAGATCTTTCCATCTTTGAAAGGCTTGAATGCTGTATAACGGGTGTCTATAGCCTTAATGTCATTTTTGCTGTCCACTGTTCCTACATTAATCCAGAAATCTGCCTGAAGCGCCACCGGTGCAACTGTTTCAAAATTTAGTGGTAAACTTCCTTTTCCGTGTACATTGGCCCACTTATAGTTTGTCCCTGCATCTTTCAGAAAATGAACCATATAGCTATCTCCATCTGGTACATACCAGGTTCCTTTATAAGGCATCCCACAAATCAGGGAAGGCTTAACAACCGCTTTTTTACCTATTTCTGCTAAACGGTGATATTCTTTTTCTACAACATCAAATTTAGCATTGACCAATGCCTCTTTGTCCATCAGTGCAGCCATCAGTTTAACCCATTCGGCACGGCCAAGCGGTGTAGTTTCCAGCCATTCTGAATTCAGCATTACAGGTACACCTGCACCAGTAAGTGTTTCATATTTACTAAATTTGGCATCCGGACTTCCCATTACCATCACCAGACCCGGTTTCATGCTGATGAGCATTTCATCATTCATCGTTCCATCAATCCCTACTTCTTTAACTTTCCCGGCAGCAATATTCTTTCTTACTGTTTCTGAACTTACATACTTCAGACTTCCCAATCCAGTTATTGCATTTGCAGATCCCGCAAAATCGGCCAGTGCGATATGCATAGATGACATGGCCACTAAACTTTTAACGGGGATTTCTATGAGCTGTGCCTTTTTATAACCTTCGGGGGCTTTTGCACCTCTGGCCAGTAAAACATACTGTACCGTGTCCGCGTGATTACCCATACCCGAGTAAATGCTGACTAGCTTATAATGCTCATAATAATCAATATTAAAGCCTTTAGCATACTTAATTTCTGCACTTCCGGTCTTTGCTGAAGTATGTTTTTGGCCAGACCGGTTCTGCTTGCATGAGGTAATCAGCAACAGGGAAACTATCAAACAGGGAAATATTCCGCCGAATGACAAATAATTTATTTTTCTCATCATAAAGTTTAGCCTTTCTTCCGAAAGCATTTAATAACTATTGATAAGGCAGGTCTTCTGACTTCCTCAAACTACTACCTTCCCTTCTTGATGAAAGTGGTTTTCACAGCAGTTCCCAAACGAGGTTTACAGCAGCGGAGACTGTTCCGGAATTACACCGGTATTCCCTTAAAGCATTTTATTTCTGTTCAATATTTTAAAAAATTCTCTTCAATAAAATGCAGCCTTAAGTGTGCAAACCTAGATAAAATCGAGGATAAATGCAATGCGCTCAGTAACTGAGTATTTTGGCACATCTATCAGTTCAAATCCGCATGCTTTATAAGTGTTCCGAATAGCCTCATTAATTAAAGTGGCTTCTTCGAAAGTTTGCCAGCGCTCACTATCATGAACATAAATTGCCTCCCACGGCGGAAGAATAAAAACCTGCTTATGATAAGGATGAAGCTCTAAGGCACTATAATACATATCTGGAACAGGAACTTCAGTGACATCCATATAAGCAATAATATCAGGAATACCACGATCAAAAAAAACAGGTTGATCCAGTGGTACATTTGTCCAGGAAACGATCATCTCTTCCAGTACTTTTGCAGAAAAGCAAGTGAGATCTATCCATGGTAAACAGAATGATCCCTTTGCTGTCTCCTGAATAATCATTTTTCTTGATACCTCTTCAGAACACCAGTATCCCTGCTGCTGCAAACCATGGATCAATGTTGATTTTCCAGAACCAGGACCTCCGCTAATAATATATTTTTTGGATGTATTCAGCATTGCAGAATAAGTTTGATTGATTTAAGAAGATATAATTTTATAACTGAAAGAAGTAAATGGTAATTGATAAAACCATAATCAGACATACCCCCTGGTTAATACTGCTTACCATTTTAAATTCTTCATGTTTGATTTCCCTGCTGTTACTCCCAATCAGTGGTTTATCAACCAGGATGCCATGGTAAACATTGGGGCCGCCAAACTGAACATCTAAAATCCCGGCCAATGCTGCCTCAGGATAACCTGCATTGGGACTTTTATGCTGATGGCCATATTTCATCACAAACTGCCACCCTTTCATACTAAAGGTAACCATGAGCATCAAAATGGTTGTAATACGGGCCGGAATAAAATTGACAACGTCATCCATACGGGCTGCAAATTTACCAAAATACTCATACTTATCGTTGTGGTAACCAACCATAGAATCCATCGTATTGATCATTTTGTAAGTAAGCATTCCTGGTACCCCTGCTACAAAATAGAAAAATAAAGGTGCGATCACACCATCACTCAGGTTTTCTGACATGGTTTCAAATACAGCCACACGAATCTGCTGTGCATCCAGATTTGAAGTATCACGCCCTACAATTCTGGATAAACGTACCCTGCCTGCTTCCAATCCTTTATACTTCAAAGCATCAAACACTTGTTTTCCTTCTGTAATCAGACTTTTATTGGCTAATGCATAATAAACAAATGCTGTTGCAAAAAGAAAATATACCGGTACGCTATGGCTTAGCATAAAGTGTATAGCACTGTAAAAGAACAAAAATGTTCCGGAACATAAGATTAGCGCCATAAACATGCCCTTAATAAATCTGAACCTGCCTTTGTTAAGATGCTTTTCAGCAAAAGAAATAAGATGGCCAAAAAATCTTACAGGATGCGGCAAACCTTCGGGATCACCAAATATCAGATCCAGCAAATAACCTGCAAGTAGAGGAATAACGATAATTATATAGGTTTCCATTTGGTTAAAGCATTGATCAGTAATTGATTTTTATTCTTACTCAAAGTCGCTATACGGATATGTTTGTCAGTAAGCCCTCTAAAATTATCCGCATTACGGATCAATATATTAAATTCTTTTAGTAAAAACTGTTTTAATGCTGCCGCAGTTTGCCAATTCGTCCTGGCCAGAAAAAAATGGGTATGGCTTGGATAAACAATAAGCCCGGAAGCCGAAAGTTTTTTGCTGAAATCGGCCTGATCAGCTAATAACTGCTGAAGAGGGATTTCTATAGTTTTCGCATGGTCAAAAATAAAATGTCCTGCTGCAATAGCCATTGTATTGACCGACCAGGGTAATTTAAAGGACCTTAACCGCTCAATTAAAACCGGGTTTGCAGCTAGGTAACCTAATCTCAAACCAGGAATCGCATAAGCTTTCGTCATAGAGCGTAAAACAATCAGGTTAGTATATTTTTCAATCAGGGCAATCACTGAAATTACAGAAAAAGTGAATTCAATAAAAGCTTCGTCCACAACAAATAAAATATTGGAATGTTTTTGGATTAATTGCTCCAGATCCGGGTATACTGCTCCTGTTGGATTATTAGGATTGCAGATAAACAGCAGCTCGGTACCGGGTGTTATTCCTGTTTGCAGTGCGGACCAATCCAGAAAACTAATTTCATGGCCGAACATTTTGCAGGCGTCTTCGTATTCTGCAAAGGCTGGAATAATAAGTGTTGTTTTTCTTTGCTGATAAGCCTGGGCAATCAGGTAAATACTTTCTGTACTTCCATTAGTGACCAGTATATTTTCAGCTTTAAAATTGCAGGATAAGGCTATTTTCTCTGTAAGACTTTCTGCAAGCACTTCAGGATAGCGCTGTACATTTTCCCATTGTGAAAAAAGATGTTCCTTCAAACCTTTCGGGGGCCCGCCATGCCATACATTTGTACTAAAATCGGCTGCTAATGTTTGCCCGTATAAATATCCATCATCTCCGTGTCCCTGAAACATTTGATTAGTCTTTAATATTCTGATATACCTGGTCAATATCCAGATTTTCTCTCAACAATACAGCTAATTTATCATATTGTGCACTGCGGAATTGAAGATAATCTACATATTCTATTTTCAGATCTGTGTATGGAGCGATCAAATCATTGATGACTACCTGATTATCTAAAATACCGTGTAAATAGGAGCCCCAGCATTTTTCTGACAATAAGTAACCATCAGTATGTTTTTCATCCAGAAATGCCACAGGTTGCACTGCTCCTCTGATCCGTGTTTCTCCCATATGTATTTCATATCCTATACAGTTTTCGGGAAAGTTTCTGTAGGTAAAATGGCATTGCCTGGTCGTTTTTTCACTTAACAGTGTAGTTTCAACCGGTAAAATACCAAGTCCGGCAACTTCTCCTTCAGCAGATTCTATCTGCAGCGGATCTTTGATAGTTTCCCCCATCATTTGATATCCCCCGCAAATACCGATTACGGTTTTACCACTTTGATGAGCTTTAGTAATTGCATCAGCAAGTCCATTATTTCTGATTTCAATCAGATCTTCTATTGTATTTTTACTGCCTGGCAGGATCACAATATCTGCCTGGGCGATACCTTGTTTTGTATGTGTATAATAAAGATTAACTCTGCTATCCTTATCCAGACAGTCAAAATCTGTAAAGTTAGACATCCTGCTCAGTAATACGACTGCAATATTGACTTTACCATTTACAGGCTGGTTACGTTTTAAACGGAGTGAAACAGCATCCTCTTCTTCAATAAAAATATCTTTGAAATAAGGGATTATTCCAATGACAGGCACTCCGCATAACCCCTCTATGATTTTTTTACCTTCTTGAAAAAGAGCTGAATCGCCACGAAATTTATTAATGATAATACCTTTGATACAAGCTTTTTCTTCAGGTTCCAGCAAGGCCATTGTCCCATAAAGACTGGCAAAAATCCCACCTTTATCAATATCTGTAATGAGATAAGTTGCAGCTCCGGCCGCTATTGCCATTCTCATATTGGTAATGTCACGCTTTTTAAGATTAAGCTCAGAGATACTCCCTGCCCCTTCCATCACAATCGGAGAATAACGGGAAGCTAACCTCTTCCAGGCGCGTTTAACTTCTTCAAAAAGTTCGGTACGGTCATTTGATAAAAAATATTCTTTCGCACTTTGATTTCCTATAGATTTCCCATTCAGGATAACTTGTGAAGTCTGATCATTTGTAGGTTTAAGCAATACAGGGTTCATATCTGTATGGCATGGGATACCGGCCGCTTCTGCCTGTACGGCCTGTGCACGGCCAATTTCCAGCCCTTCGGGTGTTGCATAACTATTTAACGACATATTCTGTGCTTTAAAAGGCGCTGGTGAATAGCCATCCTGTTTAAAGATCCGGCAGAATCCGGCAGTAATCACACTTTTACCGACATCAGATGAGGTTCCAACGAACATAACGGGCCTGAGTTTCTTTTGAATTTCCATGGAATACAAGCTTACATAATTTATCAGAGCTTAACAATTTCATGAACTATTTCTTAAGGAATAGTTATATCCCGATCAGATTAAATCCGATTCCTTTCTATTATCTTAATATTCAATTAACAGAAAGCGCTGATACTTGATAAATAATTATTTAACCATAAAACCAAATATATTCCAATGAAAAAATCAGCTTTATTTCTGATAATGCCTGCGTTAATGGTATTATCCTGTAAAAAGGAAAATGTTCCGCTTCAGCAAAAACTCAGCAATGTAAAAAGTGATGCAGTAGAAATTGCAAAGGATACAGCAAACATTACACTCTCCTGGAACAAAACTTATCAGAAAATTGAAGGTTTTGGCGCTTTTGGAGGCCGGATTACTCCTTTCTTTGAATCTCCTAAGAGAGATAGTATTATGAATTATCTCTGGGGAGAAACGGGTTTACAAATGACCATTATCCGCGGAAAAATTATCCGCAGTTATCCTTTTGATAAACAGAGTGGTGTGGTAACCATTAAACCTGCCGGTTCGGACATTGATATGGATGTAAATGGGGCCGGCTATAAAAAGCTGACTGATGATCAAAAAGAACAGATCGGGCAGCTCTGGATCTTAAAAAAAGCCAAAGAACGTTATCAGTTGCCCATTATGTTTGCCAGCGCATGGACACCTCCCCTTTATATGAAAACAAACCCCGACAGTGAAAGCGGTAAAAACTTTAACGGACTTAATTTCAAATGCTGTTCAACTGATTTTGCCCGTTATATTTCCGGGTTCACTAAAGCTTATCAAAACGAAGGAGTCAATTTTTATGCAGTTTCACCAACCAATGAACCAGAAAATATCTTCTCTGACTGGGATGCCTCTTACTGGGATTCCAAACATCTTGGTGAGTTTGTTACCAGTAATTTACGCCCGGCTTTAAATGCTGCCGGATTAACGTCTACAAAAATCATCTCCTCTGAGAATGCTGCCTGGGGAACTGCCAATTCTTTCTTATCAGGAATGGATAAGAGTAATGTCGATATTTTAGCAGGACATGGTTATGTAGAAATCGGCGACCTGATTTTTGGAAAACGCGGGCTAAATCAGGACCCAAAACCATGGACTTTCAGCACAGGGAATAAATCTGTCTGGTTAACTGAAACATCAGATGATGGTGGTACTTATGATGGAACAATTACTGGCGGCCTGAAACTGGCTACGAGTATGCATAAATTTCTGGCAGAATGTAATGTCAATGCCTTTGTTTACTGGCTTGGTATGCTGGCGATCAAAAATAATGAATCTTTAATCGGGACTAATAGCAATGGAAACCTGGAATTCCCTAAAACGTATGATATCATGGGACAGTTTTCAAGGGCTATTCGTCCGGGTTACATTCGTTTTGATTCAAAACTGCAAAACAATTCGACATTGAAAGTATCGGCTTATAAAGATCCGGTAACAGGCAAATTCAGTTTAATCGCCATCAATCCGGGTCAGAAAACTGTGGTTTGTAAAATCAACTTAGATGGATTCAGTGCAGGTATACTTAATTCTTACCAGACAACAGAAAGCAGTGCAAGATGGCAGAATAGTGCACCTGTAACTCCAAAAGTAAATGGGGTCTTTGAAGTACTGGTTCCTGCTTCGGGTGTAATCACTTTTACCGGTACTAAAGGATAGATTTAACAGCTTTATGCGTGGATTATCACGCATAAAGCTAATATGTTTTGGGTAAAAATATGTCAGCAGGTATTCCCAGAAAAACCCGAAGTGCCTTAGCCATTTTCAGGGTTACTTCTCTTTTTCCTGACAGCACAAGGGATACATGTCCCTTGGATCCAATTATAGGCTCCAGATCTTTCGCTTTCAACCCTTTTTCTTCCATTTTTAATTTAATTACTTCAATAGGGTCTAATGCGGGGATCAGAACATGTCTTTCTTCATAATCTCTGACCAGCAGCAACAGTAACTCAAGTTCATCAAAATCAGGAGTACCTGGTGCTGAATGAAAAATATGAATAGTCCTGTCAAGTGCTGTATTGTATTCTTCTTCGGTTTTTAAAACTTTGTAATGGCTCATAATTGACGTTTTAATAAAATATTTATAGCTCAATATGTTTTATTTCGGTTGCATTTATCTTATCATATTCCTGATGCGGTCCGAACCAGATATTTACAAATACAGCAAGAATGTTTGCAATTTGAAAACTCATCTCTTAATATCAGGTGATAAAAAATATGTTTTATCCAATATTTGAAATTAAAGAGCTTTATTTGTGTGCCAGACATCATCCTGTTTTTTTTATTCAAAACAAAATTAATTCTTCTTTAAAGAACATTGGTAAAATAAAATCACTATTTTACTGGCACAGCTTATAACATTTATGCAAATCAAGAAGATAGACACCAAAAGACTTTATTTAATCCCATTTACAATTTGCATTTGCCAGGAATTACTCCATCATAATTTTACGATTTTAAAACGTATGGACATTAATCCGGGTGAGCATTGGCCGGATGAAGATATGCTGGAAACCCTGCCCAGAATAATTGACAAACTTAAACTGGTAGACTCACCTTCTGGTTTTGAATCCTGGATAATTATTGAAAAGAAAACAAATCTGATTATTGGAGATACCGGATTTAAAGGATTACCGGATATAAATGGCTGCGCAGATATTGGCTATGGAATTATAGCCCGTGCCAGACGTCAGGGTTATGCCACTGAAGCTGTGAACGCTTTAATAGACCGGGCATTCCAAAAACCTGAATTGAACTTAATAACGGCAAGTTGTGAGCGCACAAATACAGGGTCTGCAAAGGTTTTACAAGGACTTGGTTTTAGCTTTAAAGGTACAAATGAAGGAATGTTTCAATGGGAGCTACCCCGTATGGCCTTATAATTTGACGATCTTGTTACTCTACAAAATCAGTAGAATTTAATTACATATAGTATATTCGCATCATTATTACAAATAACCGTTCAAAATTGATAAGCATATGTATAAAAAAACTCTTGGTATAGGTTTGTTAGCACTTTTATCTGTTGGCGCAACAGCACAGACTTCTCTTCAGCAGGGAGCCTGGCGTGCTGCACTTCAAAGAAATGATGGAAATAGTATTATTTTCAACCTGGATATTCAGCAGCAGAAAGGAAAAACAGTATTCTATATCGTGAATCATCCTGAAAAAATGCGCGCTGATGATGTAACTATCGTTAAAGATTCAGTATTTATTAATATGCCTTTTTTTGAATCTGCATTCAGATTGAAGATTATATCAAAAGATAGTCTTTCGGGAACCTGGATCAGAAAAACTACATCAAAAGATATTGTTATGCCTTTTACCGCAACCACCAAACAGGCTTATCGTTTTCCGGCTGTAAATGGTGACGCTGCAGCAAGTGCAGATGGCAAATGGAAAATTGACTTTACAAAAGGAACTGGTTCTGAACGCGAAGCTATCGGTCAGTTCTCACAAAAAGGAAACCAGGTTACAGGCTCCATACTTACCCCTTCTGGTGACTACCGTTACCTTTCTGGCATAGTTACCGGCGATTCATTGCAATTATCTACTTTCGATGGCATTCATGCTATTGTATTTACCGGAAAGATCAATAAAGGGAATATCACTGATGGGAACGTATACAGTGGGCCGGTTTCCAAAGAAAAATGGACAGCCGTAAAAGATGACAATGCTGCGCTATCAACAGAACAGTTCACAAAACTTAAAGATGGTGAAGATGGCACCCTGAATTTCAGTTTCCCTGACATTGATGGAAAACAGGTTTCGATTAAAGATAAGCGATTTAAAAACAAAGTCGTGATCATACAGTTAATGGGCTCATGGTGCCCTAATTGCATGGACGAAACAGCTTTTCTAAGCGAATATTACAACAAGAACAAACAAAAGGGCATAGAAATAGTTGGGCTTGCTTACGAGTACTCTACAGACGTTAAACGTTCAGCTGCCAGTATACGTAAGTTTCAAAAGAGATTTGATGTAAAATATCCTTTACTGATTACTCCTGCTACAGTTTCTGATCCTTCACGTACAGAAAAGACTCTTCCGCAGCTAACAGCAATTAAAGTATTCCCAACTACACTGATTCTTGATAAAAGTGGAAAAGTAACAGAAATTACAACTGATTTTTACGGACCGGGTACAGGTGATTATTATACCAGGTACAAAGCAGCTTTTGAAAAGAAAATTGATGAATTACTGGCAAAATAATTCAGCCAGCATATAATTGCATAAAAAAACGCCCGGGTCATATGGCCCGGGCGTTTTTTATGCAGTTATAACTGAATATATTCATAATTATCAGTGCTGCTAAGCGCTGGTAATTATTTTTTCAATTGTTTTTTTGTAGTTGCTGTCAATTCACGTTTCGCTAATGCATGACATTCATAGATGGCATCACTGAACATCATCTGCTCTGGCGGAGTTTTCTGAGTAGAAGCTGAAGGTCCTCTAAGGGCACCTACAAGTCCTAATTCTCTCGCTACGTAAACATATCTGATAGCATCAATAACTACACCAGCAGAGTTAGGTGAATCCTGAACTGAAAGCTGCGCATCAAAGATTACCGGAGCACCCATAAATCCTTCTAATTCAAGACGGAAGTTAGCTACTTTGTTATCTCCATAGTAAGCGATATATTCTGAAGGGCCTGCATGAAGGAAACTATCTTCAGTGGAGATACCTCTGATATCATTTTGTGCACGGATTACATTTTCTTTAGAGATCTTTTTAGATTTCAGACGATTTTTGTCTTCCATGTTAAGGAAATCTGTGTTTCCGCCAACATTTCTCTGAATATGCGCTTTTACATGATGACCTCTTTCAAAAGCTAATTCCTGAAGCATCTGAGAAACGATACTTGCGCCAAACTGGCTACGCATATCATCTCCGATAATCGGGATACCAGCATCTATAAATCTTTGCTCCCATGCAGGGTCTGAAGCAATAAATACAGGAATACAGTTAACTAAAGAAATACCTAATTCGATGCAGATTTCTGCATAAAATTCTGTAGCCAGCTGTGAGCCTACAGGAAGGTAGTTGATTAATACTTCAACTTCGTGTTTACGCAATTGCGCAACGATTTCGGCACGAAGTGTATCTACCTGAGCCTTATCATAAGTAACGCTGTCAATCAGAATATCTGTATTTTTTAATTCATCTTTGATTACGAACCTGTTAGCTTCAGGATAAGCAGCCATTTGCGGAGATACACCATCAATAACAGGTGATCTGTATATTGGAGCCTCTGACTCTATATCTGCATTAAGTACAATTGTACAATTTGGTTTGGCAAAAATAGCGTCCTTTAAAGGATGACCGATTTTTCTTTCGTCAATATCGAATCCACAAACGAATTCAATATTTGCCGCTTTATATCCACCAATATCATTAGCCATCAATCCTGATGTCTTTTCAGCATGTTTAGTGTAAAATTCCACGCCTTGTACTAATGAGCTGGCGCAATTACCTACGCCTAAAATTGCAACTCTGATTTTCTTTCCTTGGTTATGCATTGTTTGAACTTGGGTTATTCTATATTTATCAGACGGAGAGCTTAAAGGCAGAATTCATCCATCTAAATCTCCGCAAAAATAGAAATCCGATTATTATTTCTAGTATAGTTTTGGGCAATATAGAGATTATTATCATAAGATGATTAAATTTTACATTCTGACAACTTTAAGAACATAGTCAGTTTTTTATAAAATTACCATATCAGGGATTCTTATATGTTATCACAATTATTCGTTCTATCATTAAATTAATCTTTTTTAGCTGTATATTAACCCCTGAAAAATGTCCCCGCAACTAAGAAATGTTATAAAAACTTCTTGCTAAATTATTTGTTAAGAATCTCGTGCTGGTCAATAACAAGCCGATATAACAAAAACATTATGTCCATGAATAACTATAAGGATCAACACACGATACTTCCCTATCTGATGCTTGAAAATGCAGTAGAATTTATTGAATTCGTTAAAACAGTTTTCAATGCTGAAACCTGTTTATTAAGTATAGCTGCAGATAACAGAACCGTTTTATCAGCGGAGATCAAAATTGGGCATAGCACTTTATTATTGTCTGAGGCAGCTGATAAACATGGAAAGGCTGTTGGCAATCTTTTTATCTATGTAGGTAATGCTGAAGAAACATTTCAAAGAGCCATATTTCATGGCTCTTCTGTTATAAAAGAAGTATCTGATATGGATTATGGAAGATGCGGTGGTATACAGGATCCATTTGGCAATACCTGGTGGTTAACCACTGCTGAATAAAAATTCATATTAAATCATTTGTTTCTGAGATCCCTTTAAGGCAGTTTTTTAAAAATGTTAGCAATTACCTGAGGGATTTCGTTAATTGCTTTTTCTGGATTACCGACTTCTCCTTCTGCCCAGCCTCTCCAGATTACTTTCGATGTTTTACGATCGATAATATCAATCATAATACTGTTTGCTTTAACCCTTATACTTCTTTCTCTTTCTCCTACGTAAACCGGAAGAGGATTATAATAGGAATAGTAATAAACCCTTCTTCCACCATAATAGGAAACACGAGGAAGTATTCTTGACGGAGGGTTATAATAAACAGGGTCTGAATAATCCTTAATCTCTTTATTTACCACAGCTGTATATCTGAGCAATAAATCAGGATTATCGCTTTGAAGATTAAAACCTCTTTTGCCCATTTCCTGGCTCGCTGACTCTACAATTTTGTCAGTAGCTATATCATTATCATAAATAGAGGTTGATTTTGATTTACCTTCAGGTATCCAGGCGAAGGTTTTATATTTTGAAGGATCCAATGGTTTATGAGCCACTGAATAATAGTTGTATGAAGAGCATCCTGAAAGTGCAGCAACAACAAACAGTAATAAAATCAGCTTTTTCATTTTCGTTTATTTTTTGATTAAACTCAAATACCAATAATTGTATTCAGAATAATAGACAGGAAATAAATAGAAAAGTTTAATATAAAGCCTTGCCAATTCCTTTTGCAGAGACCTGAAGATTCATCATCTCTCTTTGAACAGACACGCTAAAATCGTATAGTATACTATACACTATTTTACTTAAGCTATAAGACAGCTACTCTGTACATTCTATTTCTCTTAAATACCATAATAAACTGATTTACTGTTAAATAAATTTCAAATACATCCATCACAGCATTCAAAGTCAGCTAACGGATTAGTTATTGCAAAGCATCAATAGTAACAAGAATGTTATAAATCTAACACATTATTTATCATTATGAAAACAAAATCATTTTTAAAAAACTTAGTTAAGGGGGCAGCCATTCTATCTGTGGCTGTATTTGTATCTTCCTGCAAAAAGAACGATGTTGACAGTTCCGGATCTGCAAATGTTAAAGTTGTAAATGCATCACAAACTTCACCTAACCAGGGATTTTATTTAGCCAACAAAACTGTTGTAAACGGAGGTTTGTCTTTTGCTAATTCATCAGCTTATATTACCACGAATTCAGGTAATAATCTTGTAGCAGAATTCAGAAGCGACGGATCTTCTACACCTTATGCAACAGGTAAATCAGACATTAAAAATGGTTCAAGCTACACTGTATTTTTAGCAGGTGACGGACAAGCTTCAAGAGTGAAAATTTATGAGGATGACAGAAGTGCACCTGCCAGTGGACAAGCTAAAGTAAGATTTATTCATTTAAGCGATGCTGCTCCCGTTAATATTGATATCAGACGTGCATCAGGTGAAAATCTGGCTGCAAATTTAGGGCGTGATGTTGCAACTAACTTTATGACTGTTGCTCCTGGAGTTCTTTCACTTAACGTTTATGCCGCAGGACAGTCTACAAGTCTGGGCAGCTTTAATTTATCAGCATTTGCAGCTGATAAAACTTATACCGTATATATCACAGGTTCTACTGCAAATTCAATTTCAGTACGCCAGATCACACAAGAATAATTTTTCTTTTGATTAACAAAAAGCCGGTTTCTTTAAAGAACCGGCTTTTTATGTTTAAACTGATATTCCAGACTATCAGTAAAGAATCTTTAGAAAAAGTATTTTACTGATAATCCTGCAAATCCATTTCTCTTAGGCGAAGGATTAAAATACGCAGGCTGGGCACCACCATATCCAACTGCATTTAAAGATAAAATCGAGCTGTAGGATTCATTGAAAAGATTGTCAATTCCACCATAAACGTTGACTTCGAAAGCTTTTCCCAATCTCTTTTTATACCCTGTTTTAATACTGACAACCTGATATGATGCATTATAATCAGTGTTTTTATCATTTAACGGCATTTTATCATTATAGTAGTAATTCAGATAACTATACAAACCAAATCTCGTTTCTAAGTCCAGTCCCGCACTAACTACCCAAGGTGAAATGCCTGTCAGTGCATTTCCATTATAAGAAGCCGTGACTGCATTATTTGCATCCAGAATCTGATAATCTTTGAATTTAAAAGCAGAATAAGTCAATGCAACAAATGGTCTCAGACTAGTTATTGCCTGATTGTCATCTGGTTTTAAGGCTTGCCATGACAACGCCAGTTCAGCACCATTATGTGTAGTTTTTCCTGCATTATTATAAATAGTTATACTTTGTTGTACAGATTGGGCGATCAACTCCCCTTTCATATCCATTTTGAATAAAGAAAGATCATAGCTCAGGCGCGAATTCAGCAAATTACCTTTTGCATTGATTTCATAATTGATAGCTTTCTCTGCCTGTAAAGACGGATTGATCGATCCATCTACATTTTTAACCTCTGAACTTGACGGCGGAGAGAAACCTGTACTTACACTCGCATGCAAACTCAAAGCATCCGAGAAGTTATGACTTATGGCGATACGGGGAGTCGCCTGTGGTTTAAAATCCTTTATTCCACTTTGTGAAGGAATAAGGTAATTAGAAACATCATATTTCAAACTGTTATAACTCACTCCCAAAGTCAATAAAGTACGTGCCCCCAATTGTGTCTCTGATTGATAAAACAAAGAGTAAAGTGTATTCCTGTAATCTATATTGCCATTTAATGCGCCTTCTGTACCCTTGTTGTTTACATATTGTGTCCCTTTAGTGAGTCCTTCGTTAAATTCAGCACCAACAATAAATTTAGTTGGCAATTCAGAAAACGCCGGATTATACGTAAAACTTGTTCTTCCACCATAACTCTGATAATAATTTCTTATATAAGCATAAGGTAACGGGTGGTTTAAATCATAGGAGTAGGTGAATACGCTGGTACTATTAGACAATTGATCATTAATTTGATATTGTTGTCCCAATCCTACCCTTGTCCAGGTCTGATAACGGCCAGCCTGTTTATCCAGGTTACTTGCGTTAGCCTGTAAAGGGTTAGCAGCGACCTGATCAGCAGTCAGCGATCCTGGAATCAGAGAATATTGTGTCGTGCGGTTAAGTAAAAGGGTAATAATACGCTTGTTACTTGGAAACAGCTGGAAGTTACCGGAAAGAAATCTGCGCATATCATCGCTATGTTCTCTATAGCCATCATACTCCTGCCAGCCATAAGAAACATAACTATTTATTTTATCTCCGCCACTGCGATAAGTAGCCGCCAACCGGTGTAAACCATAACTGCCTGCTAAAGCAGATGCTTCCAGACTTTGTTCCTGATAAGGGGAACGCTGCAGTTGAAAATTAATTACACCACCTGTTCCGGCTCCGTATATACTGGATGCAGGTCCCTTGATCACTTCGGCTCTACCGATACTATTCACATCCAAAGCTTCAATCCGGGTAGTTCCATCAGCTTCAGTAACCGGAATATCATTTAAATAAACTTTAATATCCCTTAATCCATAAGAAGACCTGACGCCGTTTCCACGAATAGAAATTCTGGCTTCAGACAAAGTGCTCTGGTCCATTCTTACCCCTGGTATAGAATTCAGCGCCGACTGAAAAGAAAGTCCGCTGCCACGATTGATATCATTACTGGTAATCATTCCGATAGATCCTGCAGTTTCTTTCTTGGTCCGGTTACCGGCAAAACCAGTTACACGCACTTCATTCAAACTGGATTCATCTGCATCCAGTTGAATATTTAGTGTTCCTTCTTTTTTACTGTAATCAACTTCCTGAGGTTTAAAACCAACAAGAATAAATTTATAATGCTGATTGGGGGTTGTATTTTCAATTTTAAAGTATCCATTTTTATCTGATACTGTAAGTAGTTTATTATCGGATGTTTTGATACTTACACCTGCAAGTGCCTGTTTAGTTTGAGAGTCATAAATATTACCTGTAACAGGTTGATTTTGCGCCTGGACGTTCTGCTGAAAAAAGGCAAGACCGGCAAGCAGCATCATAAATCTTAAAAGCTTCATTGTAAATTTTGAAATTATAATCCATATAAATATTGAATCAATTCCTCCCGGTCATGCTTAAACAGACCAAAAGAATTAATTCAGAGTTATACCGGGCATTAACAATGCCGGTTCAATAAGTGACTGTTTAGAATTTAAACAGATTTTAAGAATGGATTATACGCGGGGCGGCTGAAAGATATCAGCAGCATATGCCGGCAGAAGAAAAGGTAACTCAGGCTTATATATCCGTTCAACACGGACCATATAAGGATTAAATGATAGTTTCTCAACTACAACACCTAACTGGTACATGCTTCTTTGATTTTCATGTGCCCTGTTTCTTTCCTTTTGCTCTGCCTGTTTTAGTTTGCGCATCAGGTAACATTTACCATTGCAATGCATTTGCGGCTTGTCACGATTAATGCAGAGTTTGGAGACGATATAGCTCTCGTTCAGCTCAAACCCTGCACGCACAAAGACCTGGCTGAAATTAGCCGCCATTGTGAAGAAGATTAGGATATGTGCAAGAATGCTTCTGAACATTTTGCAAATATAGAAAATCTAAGTACTTATAGAACGGTCAAGATGAACATAACCACCATCTACATATAATAACTGTCCGGTGGTATGGCCTGACCTGGGAGACAACAGGAAAACCGTTGTATTTGCAATCTCTGCAGCAGTCGTCATGCGTTGTTCAAAAGGGATTTTTGCAGTAATATCTTTCAGCTTTTTTTCTGGTTCTGGCAGTGAGCTGATCCAGGTTTGATACAAAGGGGTATAACATTCTGCTACAATTACCGCATTTACACGAATGCTGTAAGGCAGCAATTCAACAGCCCATTCCCTGGTGAGCGCATTCCTGGCGCCATTTGAAGCAGCATAGGCCGAAGTACCTCCCTGCCCGGTATCAGCTACTTTTGAACCAATATTCACAATAGCCCCCCTGCTCTTTTTCAAATACGGCAAGGCATGATGAGCCATTAAATAATAATGAATCACATTTTTATGCAGGCTGTCTACAAAAGACTGGTAATTACCGTTCTCCAGCCCCACCCCATCATTTACCCCTGCATTATTTACCAGTCCGTCTATCCTGCCGAATATCCCGATAATAGTATTTATAGTTTGCGCTGCACTTTTTGGATCTGTCAGTTCGGCTACGACCTGAAAGGCTTGTTTACCTTCAAGGGTAATTTCGTTGACGAGTTTAAGGTTATCGGCTTCTTTCCTGCCTACAATAACAGGAATGGCACCTTCATCTGCCAGCTGGCGGACAATTCCTTCGCCAATTCCTTTTGCTCCGCCTGTCACAATAACTATTTTATCTTTTAATTGCAGATCCATTATCGAGTTTTAAATAATATTAACTTTAAACATAAGCTTTAACTTCCTGTCTGGAAACCCCAAGACCATCAATACCTAATTCTACCACATCCCCTGCTTTCAGATAAATTGGTGGTTTAAAACCAAGTCCTACCCCTGCCGGAGTTCCTGTAGAAATCACATCCCCTGGTAAGAGTGTCATAAACTGACTTACATAGGAAATTACAAAAGGTATATTGAAAATAAAGTTCGAAGTATTACCATCCTGCATCGTTTTACCATTTACTTTAAGCCAAAGACGTAATTTATTCAGGTCACCTAATTCATCAGGAGTAGCTAAAAATGGACCTAAAGGAGCAAAAGTATCACAACCTTTTCCTTTGTCCCAGGTTCCGCCTCTTTCGATTTGAAACTCACGCTCTGAAACATCATTGTGAAGCGCATAACCAGCGACATACTCCAATGCTGCTGACTCTTCAACATAAGATGCTCTTTTACCAATCACCACTGCTAACTCTACTTCCCAATCCGTTTTCTCAGAGTTCTTCGGGGTAATAATATTGTCATTCGGACCCACTAAGGCAGTGGTCGATTTCATAAAGATAATGGGTTCAGCCGGTAGTGGTGCATTCGTTTCTTTAGCATGGTCTGCATAATTTAAACCAATACATATAATTTTAGATGGACGTGCAATTGGTGAGCCCAAACGTTCAGTGTCCGGTATTAAGGTCAGTTTACCTGCATTTGCATGTACAAATTCAGCTAATGCTGCCAAACCATTATTCTCAAAAAAATCTTCATTATAATCTCTGCCAAAAGCAGACGTATCGTACTTAATATCATTGATAATCACACCGGTTTTTTCACGGCCAGCTGCGCCCCATCTTATTAATTTCATAAATATCTTTAGTTGTTAAGTTTAATAAATCCTCCGTCAATCGGATAATCATTTCCAGTAATAAACCCTGATTCTTCTGCACAGAGATACAAGGCCAGTGCAGCCACTTCTTCAGGTTTACCCATTCGTCCTATAGGCTGACTTTGCGAGAGCCTGGCAAATACTTCTTCTTCTTGTCCAGCGTAGTTTTTAGCAATAAAACCATCTACAAAAGGGGTATGAACCCTGGCAGGAGAAATACTGTTACAACGGATACCATCTTCCAGATAATCACGCGCTACAGACATCGTCATGGCATAAATAGCACCTTTACTCATGGAATAAGCAAACCTGTCTGCTATCCCTACAACAGCTGCTATAGATGCCATATTCAAAATCACCGGACTTTCACTTTTCTTTAAAAATGGAATAGCAGCAAATAAGGTATTATAAGCCCCCTTTACATTCACTGCAAATACTTTATCAAAATCCTCTTCACTGGTGGTATCAGCCTTACCAATGTGCGCAATACCAGCATTGTTAACCAGAATATCAGCAGCTCCAATCTGATAAAAAATATCCAGCACCTGATTTTGATTACTCACATCACAACCATGAGCATAGGCTTTACCATTATTTTTTTGAATTTCTATAACTGTTTCCTCAGCTGCATCAGCATTGAGTTCTATAATATGTACATCCGCACCCTGTCTGGCAAATAGTATAGAAATAGCTTTTCCTATACCACTTCCTCCGCCAGTAACAATGGCTATTTTTCCTTCTAAACTAAACATATATTAAATTATAATGAAACACCTCTTTTCCATGGAATAAAATCATCCTGCCCTAATTCTACAGCTTTAGGCTTAATTATACCACTGGCTACGTCAATCACATAATTAAGGATTCTTTCACCAGCTTGCTGAATACTTTCTGTTCCTTCAATGATAGTTCCGCAGTTAATATCGATAATATCAGGCATCTTATTGAATAAGGCAGTATTTGTAGAGATTTTAATTACTGGCGCCACCGGATTTCCGGTTGGCGTTCCCAAACCCGTTGTAAAAAGAACAATGTTCGCACCTGAACCTACTTCGGCAGTTGTACTTTCTACATCACTGCCCGGAGTGCATAACAGGTTCAGACCAGGTTTTGTAACTTTCTGCGGATAATCAAGTACGGCAGTAACAGGTGAATTTCCTCCTTTTTTTGCCGCACCCGCAGACTTTATAGCATCCGTAATTAAACCATCTTTAATATTCCCTGGAGATGGATTTGCATAAAACCCCGAACCTGTCGCTTCTGCAAGGGCATTGTAAGTGCTCATCAAACTCATGAAACGGTTAGCAGTCTCTGTGTCTATACAGCGGTCACTCAATTCTTGTTCAACACCACATAACTCCGGAAACTCTGCTAAGATAACACTCCCTCCCAGGGTAACCAGCAGATCTGAAAGATGCCCCAATGCAGGATTAGCTGAAATCCCTGAAAATCCATCAGAGCCACCACATTCTAAACCTATACAGAGTTTTGATAAAGGTGCTGGTGCTCTTTCTTTTTGATTAGCAGTCATCAGGCCGGTAAAGGTCTGTTTTAATGCTTCCTGCAATAGTTTACTTTCGGTGCCCAGTTTTTGCTGTTCCAGAACGACTAATGGTTTGCTAAATTCCGGATCTCTTTTTTTAATTTCAGTTTCAAGAATACTGATCTGTGCATGCTGACAGCCCAAACTCAGGACTGTTGCTCCAGCTACATTTGGATGTGTAATATATCCGGCTAATAAACCACATAAGGCATCAGAATCCATTCTCGTTCCTCCACAGCCCATATCATGGTTCAGGAATTTAATACCGTCTATATTTGGAAATAATTTATTAGTGGGAGCTATGGAAGCAGAATGCTGTAAATCTGCCTGTAAAATATCTTCTACACTTTTACCTGTTTGATATAAGGCTATTAAACCATCCACTTCGTTTTCATAGCTTTTAGCTTTTTTAAAGCCCAGCTTTCCGGTTAATGCTTCTTTAAGGACTTCTACATTCCGGTTTTCACAAAATACCAGCGGAATAACAATCCAGTAATTGGCAGTTCCGACAGCACCATCTGCTCTATGGAACCCCATAAAAGTCCGATCTCTGAAAGATCTGGTATCGGGCTTTTGCCAGGCTGTTTTTCTTTCTCCTAACTGATAACCTTCAGCAGCATGTTTTACATTATTGACTGTTATTGCATGTCCCGCAGGAATCGCTTCACTCGCTTTACCCACCAGCACGCCATACATGAAAATGCTGTTCCCTTCAGACAGGTCATGTATGGTAAATTTGTGCTTGGCGGCTATCGGTGTGATTATATCAAACGTTTGTTCGTTAAACTTCACTTTAAATCCCGCCGGCAAGTCGACCAGAGCTACCAATACATTATCCATCTGATGAATTTGTATAAAGTAAGTTGTTTCTGATTGCGGCATATTATTCAAGTTCAAAAATCTGATTCATTAACATCCATTTTTCTCCGGGTTTAGCTCCAGGTAGGGCCTGTTGGTATTTCCACATCAGCTTTTCCCATTCCTGTACCCTTTCATCAGCAGCATCCATTGCTGCCTTATATTCGAAACTGAAAGTATCGTTTACTTCCATTCTCATCACCAGGCGGTTTGAAAAACGATAAATCTGCATCTTTTCAATACCAGATTTTTTGATACTGGCATAGATTTCAGGCCATATTTTTTGATGACATTTTTCGTATTCCCTGATGAGTTCAGGATCATTAATCAGATCAAGCGTTAAACAATACGTTCTCATTTATCTCTTTTCTATTTTTAGATAGTGCTGTGTTTTTGTATATTCAAAGGAAAGTAATTTTGATTTTATTTATTTTATCATTTGAACGAAAGATTAAATGATTTTGGCATATTTACCTTTTATCAGCCATCATTTGTAACAAAAAAAATGAAACCTCAACTTTTAAAAGCATCACCAAACCCAATTCATTCATTTAATGCAAGACAGGACAATGTACCTTATATCAATAACCGCTGGCACTATCACTCTGAAGTAGAATTGATACATTTCAAAAAAGGTAACGGCACACAATTTATCGGTGACAGCATTAAGCGTTTCCGTTCTGGTGATGTCATACTAATCGGTGCACATCTGCCGCATTACTGGAGATTTGATGATGTTTATTTTGATGAAAAGGAAAATACCAGTGCAGATGTACGTGTTATACACTTCAATGAAAATTTCTGGGGAGATGTTTTTCTCAATCTGCCGGAAAACAAACTGATTAAAACCACATTGGAAAAAGCAAGACGGGGAATTCAGATTGGCGGGCAAATTAAAAATAATATAGGAGAATTGCTGGAACAGCTTTTACAAGCCGAAGGTTCCAGAAAAATTATGTTGCTGATGGAGGCATTAACAAGTATTGGCAATTGTACAAAAACCAGGCTCCTTTCTTCGATCGGCTTTAAACATAACTTTGAAGATTCAGAAAATGACAGGATTCATGCGATCTATGAATTTTCACTTGCTAATTTTAAGCGCAAGATACAGACTCAGGAAGTAGCAGATATTGCACATGTAAGTGTAAACTATTTTTGCAGATATTTTAAGTCAAGAACAAGAAAGACCTATTCTCAGTTCATTAATGAAATAAGAATAGGTCATGCTTGTAAATTACTGATCGAAAATAAGATCAATGTGAAACAGATCTGTTATGAAAGTGGCTTTTATAATTTCGCCAGTTTTCATAAATATTTTAAATCAATTACGGGCAAAAGTCCGCTCAGCTATCAGCGTGAGTTTTTTAATGACCGGAAAGAAACGATTATTTCTCCTGCATAGTTGTCAAAGTAGATTTCAATGTTTTTACTATAGCTGAAGAATTGTCAGGTGCAGCAAAGATTTTATGTGCAGACGCTGCTTTTCCATAAAACTCAGTATTAGCCTCGGCATCTATAGCCAGAGAAGCTCCATTTAAAGAAATCCCTGCAAACAGTCCTTTGCTACGGGAATAAGAATAGACCTCAGCTTCAAGCTTATAGTCCGTATTAGCAGTTGAATTCCTGCCTACAGGGCCTGCAGCGACAGAAAGATCACCACCAAGCGTAAAACTGCTCTTTTTAATATCAGTTAAACTGGTACTATGTTTAAAAACAAGAACAAGATCAACTGACTGTACTCCTATTTGTGCCCCAATGCTACCTCCGGTAATGGTTACAAAGACAGGATTACTCCATGTTCCGTCTGCTCTTTTTACCATAGCAACCCCCTTTCCTCTCTTAGCACCGATCACAAAACCTGCATTGATTAATTTGGGAACGACAATAATCCCTTGTGTAACAGCGAGTAATTCTGATGGAATAGACTCCTTCATTTTACTAAAGTCTGTAAGTACAGTTGTTGCAGCTTCGACTTTTTTTTCTTCCTTTTCCTGTGCATTAACCGAAGCGCTTAAAAATAAACCTGCACATAATAGAAGTGCAATTTTGAATTTCGGTAATTTTATCCTTTTCATAATAGTCCTGGTTTTATTTGAATCCATAATTAACTATAAATAGTTAATCAAATTCGAAGCCAAGATTGTTAAAAAATAAAGAGCATCACTAATTCTGGATTAATGATGCTCCTTTTTTAAGGATAATCTTATTAAAAGTAAAGGATAAGAATTAAATTCCTGTCAAATACGTCTAATTGAAGAAAGGAATAATTACAATAGTCTCAGGAGATATAGTAGCTTCAGGAAAGTCTAATACACTCTTTTTCACTGTTGGTATTTGATATAATGGAGTTAATTCTAACTTCAAAAGATTTTGTTTGATTTTTTTCATAACACTGCTGGGTTGATTTTCATCAATAGTAAGAGTATCTTCTCATAATGAAAAAGTTATTACACGAACTAACATAATATCGAGGTAAATACACATATAATCTCTTATATTTGAAATAATGATTAACGCATTAAACTCAAAAAAGTTCAAATTTTACCGTGCCCATGTCTTTGTGTGGACACTATTTATAGCTTATGAGCTTCTTCTTATATTTTTGCTGCACCTGCATTCTTCTTCAATAATAGAGTATATTTATTACTATGCTCTTTACATCATTCTTTTTTATACAAATTCATATGTAGTATGGCCACAAATATATAAAAAGCCAATATACATTGGGGCAATATTAATCTTGCTGGAGCTAATTGGTTATATGCTGCTTAGATATTTTTTTACCGGATTTTCTCTTGCTTTTAATGTTCCAACACTTTTGTCGTCTACAATCAATTTAGATTCAATTGCCAGAACTGTTTATCGGTTTCTTTACCTTTTCGGACTAAGTTCTGCTTATTGGTTCGCTTTAAACATTATTACTCAGAGAAAAGAGATCACTGATTTAGAAAAAAGCAAATTACTCTCCCAACTCCATCACCAACAATTAGAGAAACAGCTTATAGATTCTGAAGTAGCCTATTTAAAATCACAGATCAATCCGCATTTCTTATTTAACACTTTAAATTTCCTGCATAATACAGCTATTACAACAGCTCCGCAATTAACCAGGCCAATACTTTTATTATCTGATATTATGCGTTATGCATTAACTGAAATACCTCAAAATGGCAAAGTTGAACTCTCAGATGAAATAGAACAGATCGCCTCTTTTATTGATTTAAATCAATTTAGGTTTGATCATAATTTACAGCTATCTTTCACCATTACAGGCAATACCGGTAATTTAAGAATACTTCCTTTAATCCTGCTAACACCTGTAGAAAATATTTTTAAATATGCTGATCTTAAAAATGTTGAACATCCAGTAAAAATTAATCTCGATATTAATGAAAACAAACTGCAATTTACTATCTACAATAGAAAAATAAGAACTAGAAAACCTATTCCAAGTCACGGTATAGGCCTTAAAAATTTAAAACTGAGGCTTGATTCATATTATTCAGATGCCCATGAGATTCAAATAATAGAAACAGCAGATGATTATACGTTCAAGCTTCATATAACTTTATAACCTTTATGTATAAATGTTTTATAATAGATGATGAGTCACATGCCATCGAAACTTTAAAAAAATATGCAGCAGACAGTGCACATTTAGAGGTTATTTCCTCTTCGCAAAATCCACTTGAAGCCATTAAATATATTAATGAAAATAAAGATATAGATATTACCTTTCTTGATATTGATATGCCTGAAATGTCTGGCCTGGATGTAGCTGATTTAATTTACAAAAACACAGCCATTATCTTTACAACCGGTCATGCAGGTTATGCTGTACAGGGTTTCGAAAAAAATATTTCGGATTTCCTGCTAAAACCTATTTCCTTTGAGAAATTTTTAAAATCAGTAACAAAGGTTATTGATAAAATAGAAGGGCAGAAACCACAAACCTTACCTAAAAATGAAAGTTATTTTTTCGTAAATCCAGGTATAAAGGGTAAAATGCTTAAAGTTAATTATGATGATGTAGAGTATATTGAAGGGTTAAACAACTATATTGTTATCCATACCCCTCAAAACAATCACATTATATACCTGACAATGAAGGAGATTGAGGCTGGATTGCCAACTATTAATTTTATCAGAATACATAAGTCCTATATCATCAATATTGATAAAGTAACGATGATGGAAGGGAACAAAATAATGATTGATAAAATGATTTTACCGATAGGTTCATCATTTAAAGACCAGCTTTTGAAAAAAGTAAATAGTAATATAATTAAAACTCATCGTTAGTTGTATAATTAAGATAAGCCTGATGTTTTTTCATAAAGTGATAGGCAAGATATTCATAAGATCTTGGATCAGTTTCAAATATTCTATTTATATGCATATGTATCAAACTTGAAATCAAATTATATTTATCAATAAGTTTCCAATTTGATATTTTTTCATGAAGTAAAATAAGTAATTGATTAAAATAAGGATAAGCTTTATTCTTTCTCTGAACAGAAAATTGTTCATTTTCAATTAGTTCAGACTGAAAATTCCTGTATCTAAAATCCATCTTACGAATAATCTCTTTATCACTATCATTAAATTCCGCTGAAAAACCGGCAAGGATAGAACCAAGAAATTCAATTCTTTCCTTTTTATCCTTAATTAAACACTTTACCATGAACAGTGTAGAATGCACGGCAAAATTTAATTTGAATCTCACTTCCGACCCACCTGTCTGAATAGCATCAAGGATAAAATCACTATCCAAATAAAACAATGATTCTATATCATCTATTAATTCTGCCGAATATCTTTCAAGTTCTCTTTGATATGTATCCATTAAAATCGCCTGTATTTTCCCGGATTGATGTAATGGCTTTAACTTTGCACTTAGTTCAGTAAATAAATTTTGAGCTGATTCTTTCGCTGTAAAAAATCTTAACCTGATATGATGATCTGGATCATTATATCTAATGAAAAACCATTTAAATTCTGGGTTGTTCTCTTTATATTTACGGATAATCGGTAAAATATGATGAATCAGGATACTATCCATGAATGAATTATGTGCATATAGCTTAAAGTACAGCCACTCATCTCCCAAAAAAAATGAGCGCTTGACTTTTAACTTTTTAGTATTCCCTATTATACCTGATATAGAGTCAGGCAGAGCATATGATTTAGATTTATTTACCACACATGCTATGAATTGGCTTGCGTAAGGTCTTTTCTCAAAATCATGCAAGTCTGCATACTTAGGAAAAACATATTCCCTTAGCGTTATTGATTTCTTATTTCTGATACATCTCTTAAACATATCGATATCATCTGTACTGGCTGTGTTAAAAACAAGAAAATTATCCCTTTCATACCAGCTAAAATAAACAGGCAATAGTAGCTCTTGTTGCACATCCTTAAAATTCCCTTCTACTATTCTCTTAATTTTAGTCTCATCAAGAATCCATCTCGCAGCAGACAAGACAGCTTTGTCAAGTTGTACACGTGGATAATAATCCAAACCTGGAAAAAATTGTTCCAAAGAAAAGCCCAAATTGGTTTTAATTCCCTGGTGCTGTAAATCGCAGAGAAACCTAAAAGCAGGAATAGTTGTCAGTTGAACATTATAAACTGAGGAAAGTCTTGGTATCACGTATTTATTGAGTTTAACTGACCTCAACATAATAGTATTCCCATTCATAGAAATCATTAGATCATTTAATTTGATCGTACTTTCTTCAGAACGGGCTGAATGTGTCAGTATAGGTATTTCATAAGGATAAAAATGCCCTCTTTGTTTTATATTTGAAGCTTTATTAGGGGGTGAAAAAGAAATTTCAGCAAAAATAAAATCATTATTTACAGCCATTTCCTGTTCACAGATATTCTTAAGCTGTTTTTCAATTAACCCATTAGGAGCACCAAATCTCGCTCCTAATTCTATACCTGATGCACCACTAATCTGATCTATCCACAATTCCTGATCAACATTTTTATATAAAATAGACATCCCGGGCGGTAACATAGATTTACTTTCAGGTAGTGAATTAATATCTTCAGGGGTAAGTATAATTTTGTCTGATCCTGATTTAGAAAGATTAGTCCATTTCTTAAAAATCATCTTTTCTGCCTCTCCCCATTTCATTCTGCTTTCTGGCTCCTGAGGTTTTCTCAAATCATCTATAAATCCATTATTCTGATTATCAAAAGCAGCTGTTAAATTATCATATCCAATGCCAATTCCCGGATCCATTACCTCCATTAATGGAACTTCACGTCTTTCATATTTCTTTTTAAAGGCTATCTTAAATTCTTTCATTACCTCCCCGCTCCTATCAACTGTCAATTTATCCAGACTTTTGATCAATGAAATAAATTCAGGATGCACTTCACTATTTAATCCTCCTGTAACTTCACGCTGGTACAAACTATAAGGGGGCCTGTACTCATTCCTTCCACTAATTTCTTCAATGTGTGCAAGAATTGAAGACAATGCATCACTTTGATCATTAATCGGGGCAGAAAATGTTTTTAAGGCATCAAGATTAAGATTAGGGTATTCTTTCAATACAGTCAGGCATCGTTCATTATATAATACGCCAGTAACATTAGGCATCAGTTCCGAAACAATTACTTGCCCTTTTACCAAATGATTAAAATAATCTTCCGCACCAGCATCCTCTCCATATTGTTTGACCAGGTAATTAAGGATAGCACCTTTTGTTTGTCCCTGATCAATAAACCTCAATAGTTTCTTTAAACCAGGAATTACTTTTAAATGTACAATAACATGTTTATCCTGCTCAGAATATGCCTGACTGACAAAATACAACTCTCCTGCCGTAGTGTACATAGAGTTATTCGTATAATATCGGACATTCGACAATTCTTCTAATTTTAATGTATCAATATAGTTAAGAATTGATACAAAATCAGGAATTGCAGTCAGCTGTCCTTTACCATTTAAACGTAGTGGATTTTCTTGCTGGAAGGTCCATCCTGCAAGAGAAAACGATGAAAAGAGACCATATGGCAATGGCCGGAAGCACATTCGGTTCAGATACTTCCACAGCGTTATTTTAGCATGCTCATCCAATTGATCATAATCAAAACACTTTTTTTTAAGCTCCAGATATAATGTCTGACTTGCAAAAAACAAACTCGCTTTGAAGAAGTCTGTTTTTAATACTTTTTGTAAAAACAATAAACTAAAATTCTGGTAACTATAAGCAGGTGATCGGACAAGTAAAAATGAGTCAACAGCAAAATCTGGCATTTTGAGCAATAAATATATTTGGTATAAAACAATTCCCCTAACGGTGAAATTTATAAAAAAAAATCAACCTCATCGCAGGTCTATATGCAACTTTGTCCGAAAACGAATAACAAAAATAGCTAACACACTGATAAACAAATCAATAATATTATTAATAAATATTATAGAATACAATTATTAAAAAGATTATAATTTAACAGCAGAGATGCGGTAAGCACATCTTCTGCCTCCGTCAACGATATACTCTATACGTTTGATAGGTATGTTTTCACCAATAACAGTTTGCAGTGTTTTGAATTCTGCATTGCAGATCGCCGGATTAGCATGAGCAGCAGCACCTATCGGGCAATGATTTTCTATAAAAATAAACCCTTCATCATCTTTGATGACCTGGGCCATGTATCCTTCTTTTGTGCGGATAGAAACAAAATCGTTGATCCTCTTTTCAAGATCAACCACTCCTTCCAGTTCTTTCAGATATTTATCAGTTCCTTTCTCACCATTAGCAGTAATCAATTGTGAGACTGCACCTTCGCCCAGAAGCTCTTTCATGACTTCCATCAGCTTCACAGTAAGTGCAGCATGTGTATCAGGGAAGCGGGATTGTCCCATACTGGTGAGGGACCATAACTGCTGTGGCCGGCCTCTCCCTGTTACAGTTTTGCTGGAAGTTACCAGGCCTTCTTTTTCTAAACGGAGCATTTGGAAACGTGCACCCTCAACTGTCACCTTAAATTCACGGGCAAGCGACAACAGAGACTGTGGCCCGCTGGTTTTCAGCAGATTCACAGCACCTTCCCTAAATGGCGTTTTATTTTCCATTACAACCAGCCCAATTCTAATTTAGCTTCATCACTCATCATATCTCTATCCCATGGCGGATCGAAAGTAAGACGTACTTCTACCTCATTAACACCCTCAACAGC
This sequence comes from Pedobacter cryoconitis, assembly GCF_014200605.1. Classification (GTDB taxonomy): domain Bacteria; phylum Bacteroidota; class Bacteroidia; order Sphingobacteriales; family Sphingobacteriaceae; genus Pedobacter; species Pedobacter cryoconitis_B. The sequence continues at coordinate 287,826 of NZ_JACHCE010000006.1, forward strand.
TTTCACCTTAGTCTCTACTTCACCCAGAATTTCACCTGCAGCCGGGCAGGCAGGTGCAGTAAGTGTCATATAGATATGTACATTATTATCTTCCATCATATCAATCTTATAGATCAGGCCCAGTTCATAAATATTAACTGGTATCTCCGGATCATAGATCGTATGTAATGCCTCCTCTATTTTATCTCTTAACAATGGTTCATTCATAACAACTCGTTTTAGTCCTGTGTCTTAAAGGCCAGGGCGTACATTTTCATTTGTTTTAACATGGACAGCAACCCATTGGAACGGTTAGGTGACAAGTGGTTCTGTAGCCCTATCGTATTGATAAAGTATAAATCAGCATCAATTATTTCCTGCGGGGTATGCCCCGATAAGACCCTGATCATCATGCTGATTAATCCTTTTGTAATAATTGCATCACTATCGGCAGTAAACCAGATCTTACCGTCTTTATATTCAGGCTGAAGCCATACACTTGACTGGCAGCCCTTGATCAGGTTTTCAGGCACTTTATATTGCGCATCAATCAGCGGAAGTTCTTTCCCCATATCAATGATATTCTCATATTTATCCATCCAGTCTGAAAAAAGCTCAAACTCTTCGATAATTTCGTCCTGTTGTTCGTTAATCGTCATCTGTAAAATTAAATAAGTATCGCAGCAGCTCTTTTTATACCTGCTACCAGTAAATCCACTTCCGAACGGGTATTGTAAAAAGCAAAAGAAGCACGGCAGGTTCCTGGAATACCAAAAAAGTCCATAACCGGTTCAGTACAATGATGACCGGTACGAATAGCAATCCCTTGTTTATCAAGAAGTTCACCTAAATCATAAGGATGTACGCCATCAATTAAAAATGAAATTACACTTGCACGTTGTTCTGCCTTACCGATAAACCTCAGATTAGGTATTCCGGCAAATAGTTCCAATGCATAATTTAGTAAATCATGTTCTTTTTCCTGTATAGCATCCAGGCCAATGGAATTTACATAATCTATTGCTGCCCCCAGTCCGATAGCACCACTTATATCCGGCGTACCTGCTTCAAATTTATAAGGTAATTCATTGTATATGGTCTTTTCAAAAGTGACCGTTTTAATCATATCACCTCCACCCTGATAAGGGGGAATCATATTCAACCACTTTTCTTTACCATAAAGCACACCAATTCCGGTAGGTCCATAAATTTTATGTCCCGAAAAGGCAAGGAAATCAATATCAAGTTCCTGTACATCCAGTGGTAAATGCTGTATTGCCTGCGCAGCATCAATCATCACAGGGATATTTTTTGCATGGGCCTGTCTGATAATTTCTCTGACCGGATTAACTGTTCCCAAAGAGTTTGACACGTAAGTAACCGAGATCAGTTTTACGCTTTCATCCAAAAGACCAGGTAAGGCATCCATTTGCAGCACTCCATTTTCATCCATAGGAATGACCTTTAGTGTTGCTCCCCTCTCTTCACAAATCATTTGCCAGGGTACAATATTTGAATGGTGCTCCATAGCAGAAATCAGAATACTATCTCCTGTATTCAGAAATTTCCTTCCAAATGAAGAGGCAACCAGGTTAATCCCATCAGTTGTCCCTTTAGTAAAAATAACCTCATGGCTAAATGCAGCATTGATAAACTGACCAACCTTATGACGGGCTTCTTCGTAAGCTGCTGTCGCCTGCTGGCTTAACAGATGTACACCACGGTGGACATTGCTGTTGCAGGTTTTATAATAATCCTCTACAGCAGCTAAAACTGCTGTAGGTTTTTGTGTGGTTGCTGCATTATCAAGGTATACTAAATCTTTACCATATACTTTTGTATCCAGTATAGGAAAGTCTGCTCTGATATTTTCTGCTATCGATCTGCCCATTTCTATTCCTTTTAAATGATTGTTGATAATGAGTTTTCCATCTTTTTATAAATTAAAGACTGGACAAAATCTTTCACTGCCTCATTTTCAATTTTCTGAGTCACGTCAAACATGAATGCTTCTACCAGAAGTTTACGGGCAGATTCTTCAGAAATCCCTCTCGACTGCAGGTAAAACAAGGATTCAGGATCAAACTGACCTACTGTACAACCATGGCTGCATTTGACATCATCCGCAAATATTTCTAATTGAGGTTTCGCAAAAACCTGCGCCTTATCACTCAATAAAAGATTATTATTTTGCTGAAAAGCATTGGTTTTCTGAGCCGGGCGTTCTACAAATACTTTTCCGTTAAACACCGCCTTACCTTTATCCAATAACACCCCTTTATAAATTTCATTGCTGTCACAATGTGGAAATCTATGATGAATTGCTGTATGGTTATCTGTTAACTGATGACCCGCTACCAGATATAAACCTAATAAATGAGTTTCAGTTGCAGTACCATTCAAAACAATTTCCAGATTATTACGGATCAGTTCTGCACCAGGTAAATTAAACATAAAGTTATCATAACGGCTATTGCGTTCCTGTGTGACATGGTTGTAATTGATTAACCTGTCTTCCGCAGCATTATCCTGAATTACGTATTGAATCAGATTTGCATTTTCTTTAACCGTAATCTGGGATACGCTATTCATCAATACACGTTTTGCGTGTCCAAGAGAAACTGCACTATCAATTAATTCAGCTTTTGCATGCTCATTGACGATGATTAAATGACGCGGCTGATAAAGCATATTTTCATCAGCGGTATAAAGATGTATGATCTGTACTGGTTTATCCAATACTACATTCTTTGGTACCTCAATAAAATATCCATCAGTAAAAAAAGCTGCATTCAAAGCATACATTCTGTTACCTTCTGCTTCTTTACAGGTAATATAATTTTTATAACTTTCTGTATTGATAATACTTTCCAATGGAAGTACACTCAATTGATCAGCTTCTGGCAAAACAGATAAGTCAAATTGGATCTTACCATTCAATAAAACCAGTAACCAGGCATCAAGACCAGGAATAATTGCATTATTTATTGCAGTCTTAGCTTCCTGCTGATCTACTTCACCATTAGTCAGGGAAAAAGTATCAGTCAGAAACGGAGCCAGATTAGTGAATTTCCAATCCTCATCTTTTGAAGTAGGAAATCCTTTAGCTTTAAACAGTTCAAAAGCATCTTCTCTTGATTTTGATAAATCAACATTAGAATTCCCAGCTTTTGGCGTGTTCTCAAACTCAGCGACCAGTTGATTATAAAATGGAGTTGTAAGCTGATTTACCATCTTAAATTTTGTTTATTGATTCATTGCCATGGAACTCTTCTTTCAACCAGTCATATCCTTTTTCTTCCAGTTCCAATGCCAGTTCTTTTGTTCCTGAACGTACAATCTGGCCATTGTACAGTACATGTACAAAGTCAGGTACGATATATTCCAGTAATCGCTGATAGTGGGTAATTAAAACAAAAGCATTATCTGCTGAACGTAATTTATTAATACCGTTAGATACAATACGCAAAGCATCAATATCAAGTCCTGAATCTGTTTCATCCAAAATGGACAACTTTGGCTCAAGCATAGCTAACTGAAACACTTCATTTCTTTTCTTCTCTCCGCCAGAAAAACCCTGATTCAGAGAACGGTTAGCCAATTTTGCTTCAAATTCAACCAAAGCTTGTTTTTCTTTAGTCATTTTCAGAAACTCTTTAGCCGAAAGCTGAGGAAGCTCACGGTGCGTTCTGATTTCACTTAATGCTGTTCTTAAGAAATTAATATTCGATACTCCAGGAATTTCTACAGGATATTGAAAAGCAAGAAAAACACCTTCACGTGCACGTACTTCAGGCTTCATGTCCAACAGATTTTTACCATCCAGCCAAACTTCACCTTCAGTAATTTCGTAATTTTCACGACCTGCAAGCACAGAAGCCAGTGAGCTTTTACCAGATCCGTTAGGCCCCATAATCGCGTGTACTTCACCAGCTTTCACTTCGAGGTTAATTCCCTTTAATATTTCTTTTCCTTCAATATTCGCATGAAGATTTTTTATTGATAACATATGAGTTCTATATTTTTTTATGATCTACCCTACGCTGCCTTCGAGTGTAAGAGAAAGTAATTTTTGAGCTTCTACTGCAAATTCCATTGGTAATTGATTCAGTACATCCTTTGCATATCCGTTAACAATTAACGCAATAGCCTGTTCTGCATCAATTCCACGCTGATTCAGATAAAATACCTGATCTTCTCCTATTTTGGAGGTTGTAGCTTCGTGCTCTATGGTTGCTGTATTATTTTTAGATTCGATATACGGGAAAGTATGCGCACCACAACGGTCACCTATCAACAGAGAATCACATTGCGTAAAGTTACGTGCATAAGCAGCCTTAGCCCCCATTTGCACTAAACCGCGATAACTGTTCTGTCCCTGGCCTGCCGAGATCCCTTTAGAGATAATCCGGCTTTTAGTATGGGCACCAAGATGATATATTTTTGTACCAGTATCTGCAATTTGCATGTTATTGGTTACTGCAACAGAATAAAACTCTCCTGATGAGTAATCACCCTGCAATAAGATACTTGGATATTTCCAGGTAATTGCAGAACCAGTTTCTACTTGTGTCCATGAAATTTTAGCACGCTCACCACGACAGGCACCGCGTTTGGTCACAAAATTAAAGATCCCTCCTTTTCCTTCTTTATCACCAGGGTACCAATTCTGTACTGTAGAATATTTAATCTCCGCACCTTTCATAGCAATGAGCTCCACTACAGCAGCATGTAACTGATTTTCATCACGCATAGGTGCTGTACATCCTTCCAGATAACTTACATAGCTATCTTCATCAGCAATAATCAGTGTACGTTCAAACTGACCAGTATTTTCAGCATTAATCCTGAAATACGTGGAAAGTTCCATAGGGCACCTTACACCTTTAGGGATATATACAAAAGATCCGTCAGAGAATACAGCTGTATTTAAAGAAGCAAAAACGTTATCCGTATGCGGAACTACTGACCCCAGGTATTTCTGTATCAGTTCAGGATGATCCTTAACAGCATCACTGATAGAACAAAATATAATTCCAAGTTCGTTTAAATGTTTTTTATAAGTGGTAGTTACCGACACACTATCAAATACAACATCCACAGCAACTCCCGCCAGCTGCTTCTGTTCTGACATCGGGATACCCAATTTTTCAAAAGTACGCAGCAACTCAGGATCAACTTCATCTAATGATGCATATTTGGCCTGTTGTTTAGGTGCAGCATAGTATGAAATAGACTGAAAGTCAATTTCAGGCATTTTGAAGTTTTGCCATTGCGGCATTTCTTGCTTCTGGAAAGCCTTGAAACCCTTCATACGCCAATCGAGTAGCCACTGAGGTTCATTCTTTTTTGCAGAAATAAACTTCACAGTATCTTCGTTGAGTCCGATTTCAGAAATATCCATATCAATTGCTGTAACAAAGCCAAATTCGTATTCACGGTTTGCCAGTTGTTCGAGCATCAAATCATCTTTTTCCATCATTATTCAGTTTAAAAACTTTATCAGCAGCGTTCGGATAGCTGGTGGACAAAGCAGGAAACAAAGATAAGTAATGGGCTTAATAAACAAAGGAATTACTTTGTTTATTACAATACAATGAGTTTAAAAGACACAATTACTCTGTATCAAAAACATTATTTGCACTTTATGATTTTCCACTTAGATTTACAGCCGTATTTTAAAGATCTTAAAATGATAATAAAACCAAGAATTTATAAGCGTGCTGTCTTGCAGACGATGTTTTTTATTGCCACTGCTGTTGCGCTTCCTGCCTTTGCCCAACAAAAAACTGAAGACCCTTTATTGAAGATCTACAGGGGAAGTGCAGAAAAGATCAACGATCTGATCCACACCAAACTGGATGTCAGATTTGATTATAAAAAACGTTATTTATATGGGAAAGAATGGGTAACCATTAAACCACATGTTTATGCCACAGATAGTTTAAGGCTGGATGCAAAAGGCATGGATATCAAGACTGTTGCCATTGTAAAAAACGGAAAAAACATCCCGCTTAAGTATACGTACGATAATCTTTCCCTGGCAATAACACTGGATAAAAAATATCAGAGTACAGAGAATTATACAATATATATAGATTATACGGCAAAGCCGGATGAATTAAAACTGGAGGCCGGTGCAGCTATAACAGATGCTAAAGGGCTCTATTTCATTAATCCGGATAGTACCGAAAAAGGTAAACCGGTACAAATCTGGACACAGGGTGAACTGGAGAGTTCTTCGGCATGGTTCCCTACCATTGACAGAACCAATCAGAAAACTACGGATGAAATCAGTATGACTGTACCGGGCAAATATGTGACTTTGTCAAATGGCAGACTGGCTTCTCAGAAAAAAAATGCCGATGGAACCAGAACAGATACCTGGAAAATGGAATTACCGCATTCCCCTTATTTGTTTATGATGGCTGTTGGTGATTTTAAAATTTATCGTGATAAATGGCGCGACAAAGAGGTGAGCTATTATCTGGAACCAGCTTACGCACCTTATGCAAAGGATATATTTGGCTTCACACCCGAGGTGATAGAATTCTATTCAAAAATATTAGGAGTAGACTATCCATGGAACAAATATTCGCAGATCGTAGTGCGTGATTATGTAAGCGGGGCAATGGAAAACACGACAGCTACACTACATGGTTCTTATGTACAGGGTACCGCACGTGAACTGGCAGACAGATATTATGATAAAGGAAGAAGCACTATTGTTCATGAGCTGTTTCATCAATGGTTTGGTGATTATGTTACTGCCGAGAGCTGGAGTAATTTAACTGTGAATGAGTCTTTTGCCGATTTTAGTGAAACCTTATGGGCAGAACATAAATACGGACAGGATACTGGTGATGACCATAACAATGAAGCCCTGCAAACTTATCTTGAAAATCCTGCAAATGCAACTAAAGACCTTGTGCGTTTTCATTACCATGCTGCCCAGGATATGTTTGATGAGGTATCCTACAAAAAGGGAGGCCGTATTTTAAATATGCTGCGTAATTTCCTGACTCCTGATGTCTTTTTCAAAGGGTTAAACATTTACCTGAAAACAAATGCATTTAAAAATGGCGAAGGGCAGCAATTGCGTTTAGCGATGGAAGAGGCCAGTGGAAAAGATTTAAACTGGTTTTTCAATCAATGGTATTATGGCGCCGGTCATCCTCTGCTGGACATCAAATACAAATGGGATGAAGCAACTAAAACACAGACTGTTTATTTGACCCAAACACAGGAAGGAAAAGCATTTCAGTTGCCAATGGCAGTAGATATTTACAATGGTACTCAAAAAGAGCGTCATCAGATCTGGATGCGAAGTAAATCAGATACCCTGACGTATAAATTACCTGCACAGCCCAAACTGGTGAATGTAGATGCTGATAAGATTACATTGAGTAAAAAAACAGATCACAAAACAATCAATGAGTTTTTATTCCAGTATCAGCATGCCCCATTATATATGGACAGACTGGAAGCAATCGAAGCAGCAACAGCACAACAAAAAGACCCTGCTGCACAACAAATTTTATTGGCTGCTTTACAGGATAAATATTACGGGCTGCGCATTAAAACAATGAACAGTATAGATCCACAGAATATTGCTTTAACTACCCCTGCTATACCATTGATCCTTAAAATTGCAAAAACAGATGATAACAATCTTGCAAAAGCAGAGGCTATAAAAATCATTAGCGTAACCCCGGATGCTGCCCGGCAGTTACCAATTTTCACCGAAGGTTTAAAAAGCTCTTCATATGCAGTACAAGGTGCCTCCTTATTTGCAATGTCAATTTTAAAGCCTGCCGAATCATTAGCTATTGCCAAATCTTTCGAAAAAGATAACAAAGGTGAATTAACAAAAGCGCTGACTACTGTTTATGCACAAAATGGAGATGATACAGAATGGCCTTTTGTTTACAAAAATTATCAGGAAAGTGATCCTCAGGCACAATTTGAAATGCTTAAAGATTTTGCGATGATGACCGCCCGTGTTAAAAGTCCTGAGTATTCCGCGCAGGGTATTAACGCCTTAAAAGCAATCGGAATAAAATACAAATCTCAGGGAGCCGGCCCCGTAATTACCGGTGTACTTGATCAGATTAAAAAAGTACGTCAGCAACAGAATGATAGTTCTTCTGTGAAACTAATCGGAGAAGCCCAGCAACAAATTAAAGATAAAAAAGATTAAATAGCTGAGCAGAAATATCAAGGCCCCTTTCAGGATATCAATCTCTGAAAGGGGCCTTTTTTATTAGCCGATTTAGGTTCATGACAAATCCCGTTCCTTAAAGAACCTGTTCTTCAAGCAGAAACTTTAATTTTTCGTCTGCATCTTTACAAAATCCCGGATGCACCCTTGAGGTCTGCAGAACTGTACTCCGCATAGCCGTAAGCCAGCGAAACCTGGAAGCAAGATCAAGCTGACCGATTGGCCCGCTTTCTTTTCCGCCATTACAAATTCTTTTTAAAGCCTCCAGATTATTTTCAATAGCCACAATATCTGCCGTCCCTGAAAAGACACTGAGTTTTTCCTTATTTAAAACAATATCAGCTTGCAGGAATTTCTGTTTAGCGCAATAAAGAATGACACCGACATTTATAAACTCTTCACGTTCTACCCTGGGTACAACGCGGATTACCGCATACTCAAATAAGTGACTGTCTTGCATCTTGTGCTGCTTTTACAAAAATTTCTGAATTGGTAATTCTCAGTTCCAGGAACCGTGCATAGGCATTACGGTGTTCTTCGGCAGAATCAAAGGTACGTTCTTCACATAACCACGCTGTGGGAATCAAACCTACTATGGCATGAATCAGTTCTTTAGTCAGAACCGGTCTGAATTCTGCGTCTACAGCTTCCAGTTCGGAAGCCCAGGGCAACAATACATGATCTTTGATCAATGTAAATGGCCGCTCTGCCTGTTCTTCCCAGTTCTGCCACGAATGATGAAAATAGAGGGAAGCCCCATGATCAATCAGCCATAGTTCTTTATGCCAGATCAGCATATTGGTATTCCTTGCAGTACGGTCCATATTGGTCAGCAGACAATCCAGCCAGACAATTTGTGAGGCAAGTTTCGCATCTATGGTGGTAACTGTCGGGTCAAATGTAATCGCACCTGAAAGATAATGTAAAGCAAGATTAAGCCCTACACTGGCTTTGAGCAGATCTTGTATTTCTTCATCCGGTTCTGTTCGTCCAAAAGCTTCATCAAGGTTAGCCAGTACAATTTCAGGTATTTTAAATCCAAGGGCACGGGCAATTTCCCCGCCGATAATCTCTGCAATCAGTGCTTTTACACCTTGTCCCGCACCGCGGAACTTGAGTACATATAGAAAATCATCATCGGCCTCTGCAATAGCAGGCATGGACCCTCCTTCGCGCAATGGCGTAACATAACGCGTTACGCTGACGGTTCTGAGTTGAAGTTCATTAATATTTATCATAAAAAGACGCTCTTGGTAGAGACGGCTTGAAATTTAGGCAAAATTATTTCAAAGACCTCATTTAAAAACCCGGAATGTTTTTACAGGTTCATCATAATGTTTGCCGGCACTTACATTTTGTGGGATTAAAAGAAGTAAAATAAGCAGCAAACGAAGAGATGTTTCCAGGTCCATAACAGGTAGATTTTTATAAAGCATGAAGTAAAAGAGGTAAAGGAGCGGAAAAAGGGCTGGCGGCAGAAGTACCGATATAAATTTTGGATCTCCAGACAATAAATGTACAGCTGCTAATCAACTTACTATAATCAAGATTCCCGGATTTATCCAGCCCCTGTCCAAAAATCAAGGTATAGGTTTCAAAACGGCCCAATCCTTTTGGTATATTTTTCATAATAATACTTCCGGAGTATTGATAAGGGGCAGCTTTACTTGTAGCAATCATATTTGTTCCATCATAAATACCGGGGCTGAATTCCCCATGGAACAATGCAATCCATTTTTTGTTTGACTTAATTTGATTGCAGCATGGACTTGTAAAGTGTGCAATCAGAAAATCGGTACCAATATTATCTGCATTTACACTTATATTACTGTAAACAGCAGGAAGAAGCTGATTAAATACAGCAGAAATTGTTAAAGAAAGAGTAGCTATAATAGTTTCCGTTTCTCTCCCCTTATCAATACCTAATCCAATGATGTAATTCTTCTTCCCAATGAAAAGCTGATCAAACGTATGTTCACCAAAAAGTTCACCACTGCCTATTTTTCTCGCCTGTAATGCTTCTGATGTTGAAAGAACAGCAGTTCCCTCCCATATAGCCAGAAAACACCCCATAGCCACAGGATCAGAACCAGGTAATAAACTAAATGAAACTGCTGCCTGCTCTTCATTTATCGGCTTTCCAATAAGTTGAATAACGCCTTGCTTACACATATAAATTAATGATTTTTTTAAGAACAAAATGTATCCTTCAAATATCAATCTGCCTGATTTGAAATGACAGGGTGAAAACAGCTTTTCGCCTTCAGCATTTTAGCTTTATTAAAAGGCAAAATGAAGTTTGCCGAAAGAAATAATTTACCTAGGTTAGCTCAAAAAAACACCCGTATTATGAAATTAAAATTTCCCATTTTATTTAGCGCATTAGTTGCTTTAAGTGTAACCGCATGCAAGCAAAAAGAAACTGCAGCTGTAGAAACAACCAGTAAAGGTGTAACTATACCAGATTCAGTTTTAGTTGATGTAACCACCGCGAGAGAATACGTTAAAAATTACGCTTCGCATGCAGGTTATGTTGATCAGACAGAAGAAGAAATCAGGGCACGTGTACCTAAAAAACCGGATACCCGCTGTGTTTGGTTTAGCAAAGACAGATTAAAACAAATGCTTAACCAGCTGGAAAAAGAAGACGGGGACGGTGTACGTTTTTATATGATCACTTACAATAATAAATATGATACTACGACAACGGATAAAAAAAGACCTGCGCCACCAAAAAAATATTGGGGATACAATACATTATTAATGGTTTCTACCAGACCTGTTGACACTAAAGAAGGAATTCTGCATTTCGATTATTATAAAGATATTGTTAAACAGGAAAGCTCTGCCAGCAAAACAGTAAACAAAGATAACCCTGGTTTTATCGTGACCTTCGTTCCTGAAAACAGAGGTGAATTATGTCCGCCGCCATCAAACTGTGTATCCATCGGAGCAACTTTATTACTAGACACTTTACCTAAAATTGTTTCGTTACCTAAATAATATGCAGGATTTTTTTACGGTCAACACGATTACGGAACTCATTTGCCTGTTTATAAGTATATTATGCTTATACAAAGATAAAAACATATACTGGAGGTCCTTTATTATTTATCTTTTACTGGTATGTACCGTAGAAATGGCTGGCATCAGTTTACGTCTGCAACACAAACCAAATTACGCTCTCTATACCTGTTTTCTGGTGGTTGAATGTACAATGATAAGTTGCTTTTTTTATTATTTGTACAAAAAATATCATCATAAACCTGGCCAGCTTTACAGCTGGTTAGGTTTATTCATTTTAGTATTTGCTCTTGAATTGTTCAGCAATCATTTTAGTAATTTTGCCTATAAAACCGCAGCTTTCATGTCAGTCGTTTTTGTCATTGCAAGCTTATATTATTATATGCTCATTCTACAAGATGAGCATTTCAGAAAACTTGAATCTTACCCTCCATTCTGGATAGTCAATGGAGTCCTGTTTTTCTATTTTGGAAGCACTGCATGTAATATATTTTTCGATTATCTTTTGCAGGAGAAAGCGCATTCGATAACTTTATCGACAAGGTATGTTACCTTTAATATTCTAAATGTACTTTTATATAGTTGCTGGTCATACGCTTTCATATGCAGATATCGTCAAAGGAATTAATCTTACTCATCGCCATCATCACATTCATTTTTCTGATAGCCCCTCTTTTTCTGATTATCTATATTTTTTTATACAATAAAAAAAAGGCTAAGCACCTGGAAGAAAAAGAGATACTAAGAAAAACATTCGAATTAGAGTTACTGAAAACCCAGATAGAAGTGCAGGAACATATCCTGCAAACTATCGCCAGTGACCTGCATGATAACATCGGTCAGCTACTCAGCCTGACCAGTATGACATTAAGTTCTATTAAAACTGATCATTTAAGAGAAGAAAAGATTAATACCGCATCAGAATTAACGCAGCGTGCGATTAAAGAACTGCGCCAGCTTTCAAAAAAGATGAACGGGCAGGAACTGATCAAAAAAAGTCTTGGACATGCTATTGCATATGAGCTGGACTGGCTGAAAAAGGGTTTGGCCTATGAAATTCAGTTTAATGATCATACTACCCACCCCATTCCTGCACATGCTGATAAAGAACTGATTATGTTCAGGTTATTTCAGGAAATATTAAGTAACATCCTCAAGCATGCACAAGCCAGCCTGATTCAAATTACAATAGACCAGACTAAAGACCATTTAAGTCTCTTTGTAAAGGATAACGGAAAAGGGTTTATTCCGGAAGAAAAGATAAAAGACGGCGATGGCTTAGGCTTATTCAACCTTCAGAAAAGGACATTGATGATGGATGGAAACTTTACAATTAATTCTAATCCTGGTATCGGTACTGAAATCCATGTTTCCATACCTTACAGCTAAAATATTTTTATATTTTTTTCCATTTAATTGCCTCTGTCTTACAGCAGATTTCAAGCAGCAGGAACAAAAACAGACGAAGTAATTTATATTGTTTCGCCAAAAAACCAGCAATAAACATTTTTAATTTATAAATTTAAGCCGCGCTCTTATATGGAAGAAAAAAAAATAGTTATTGCAATTGTTGATGATCATACTTTATTTAGAAAAGGGATGATCAGTCTGTTAGAAGAATCGGATGAAATTGATATTCTTTTTGATGCTTCCAATGGAAAGGAAATGATCTTAAAGCTAAATAAAGATAATCTGCCTCAGGTTATACTGATGGACATCAACATGCCACAAATGGATGGCTATGAATCAACCAGATGGATTACCGACAATTACCCGCAAATCAGAGTGCTTGCTTTAAGCATGTATGATGAGGACAAACCTATTATCGAAATGCTTAAAAGTGGTGCCGGGGGATATTTACTAAAAGAATCCGGAACTTCTGATTTAATTACTGCAATCAAAACCCTCGCAACTCATGGTTATTTCATGAACAACCTGGTTTCAGGCAAACTAATCAGGTCGCTGCAGGAAAATAGCTCTTCCAGAAACCTTCTTCAGGAAATTTCAGCTAATGAACGTAAATTTCTGGAGCACTGCTGCTCGGAGTTTACTTACAAAGAAATTGCAGATAAAATGAATCTCAGTCCACATACGATAGACAATTACAGGGAATCCTTATTTCAGAAATTTGAGATAAAATCCCGTACAGGCTTAGTGTTGTTTGCGCTCAGAAATGAATTAATTAAATTATAAAAAGAGCACTGATTTTCATCATCAGGCGGAAAGGCAGACTAATCATTATCATCTGACAATGTACTGTTTCCCCTATCAATAGTTACGTATAAGTCAGGAGTATTCCCTTTAATTGATTTGATCTTACCCATTCTTGCAGAAGGCCCAAAATTATCATAATAATCAATTTTCACCTGCCCTATAACGCTTACCTTTCCTTTTTTACCTGTACTGGAAAAGCTATCATAATAATCGATCCTGATACTGCCAAATGATTTGATCTTTCCCTTTTTATCTCCATCAAAAACATCATAATAACCAATAATATTACCGCCTACTGATTTAATCCGACCTTTTTTCTCTCCATCAAAAACATCATAGTAATCAATTTTAACAGCTCCGATCGATTTAATTTTGCCCTTTTTCTCCCCATCGAAAACATCATAATAATCAATTTTAACACCTCCGGTCGATTTAATTTTACCTTTTTTATCTCCGTCAGTAATCCCGTCATAATACTCCTCGTCCATATAATCACTCCATTCCGGAACTCTTTTATAGCCCCGGTTTATCATATATAACTTACCGCCCTTCTGATCGAATTGCAGATTCAGTTCACCGATCGTAAAAACAATTGAATTTATTGCAGCTGTTTGAGATGAGATTCTAAAGTTTACTTTTGATAATTCCTGTGCTTCAGAACACAAACAAAAACACACGAACAATACTGTTAATATGATATTGCGGGGATATTTTAAATAGACGCTCATTTCAAAAGATTATTTCAGCCCAAAACCAGTTAACTAAAAGTATATTAAATTATAGTCAGGTCCTAATTTCTTTGATATGTTTTTTTCTCTGTTCCAACGCCCGTTATTTTTAATGATTTCCACTGCGCAGGTATCTTACTCCCTATCTGAACAATTCCCGAAGGCGTAATATCCAGTCCGCCAAAACCCATTAAAACACTTTGCAAAATCCCTCCTGCCCCAGTTGCAAAATATGGATTTGTTCCTCCTTTGGTTTCTGCAATAACTCTGAATGGAGGAAGTAAATTAGGTTCAAAAGCATCCTTAAAAAAGTGATAGGCTTTCTCTGTATTGCCCAGTCTTGCATAGAGTAAAGCAAAAACCGCCTGTGTCATTGCAGGTGTACCTTCATCCGGAACTCTTCCTTCATAATACTCCAGATCTTTTTTGATCTGTACCGGATCAGTAATTACCTTCAGCGGATAAGCCAGTAAATTTACATCTGCCTGCTTAATCCCTTCGCCTTTATAACCAGCATGCTCTTTAGTAACCCCGTTCTCCATTTTCAGAACCGGAATATTCTGCGCGACCAGACTCCAGTCCGGATTTGGTTTAATGCCCAATAGTTTTGCTGCCGCTGCCGCATGCTGCAGGTTTACTTTTGCCGCTGCATTGGTAAAAGCATTATTATCTATATTTTCTGCCCATTCATCGGCCGCTACCACATTTTTAATCTCATATAACCCTGCCCCATTCCTTTCCACTCTGCTCGCCCAGAAATCAGCTGTCTGTGATAAAATTGGCCATCCTTTTTCTTTTAACCATTCTTTATCCTGTGTAACTGCATAATAATTCCATGCAGCAAGCGCAACACATGCTGTAATGTGATGTTCAAAAGCACCACTTAATGCCCATACAGGTGTTTCCTCTACACCTGTATCTGCACTTTCCCAAGGAAACATAGCCCCTTTATATCCATGAGAAAAAGCATTACGCCTGGCTGCATCTAACCTGTCAAAACGATAATCAATTAGTGATTTTGCTATCTCAGGATGTAAAACAAGTAATGCAGGGAACATCCAGATATCAGTATCCCAGAAAACATGGCCATTGTAGCCCAAACCAGATAAACCCATGGGTGACAAAGAAAAAGGACTGCCAGCACGGGTAAAAGAATATAAATGATACAACATACTATGAATATCCTGCTGAGACTGCGGATCACCTCCCAGCTGAATATCACTTTTCCATAATTCATCCCATGCCTGATTATGAAAAGCAAGTAATCTGTCACTCCCCTGCAATTTTGCAAATACAGTCATTCTTTCTGCTTCATTTAACGGATCACTATGATGTGCAGAAGTAATAGAACTTCCCGTAACCGCGTAATTATAAGTTTCCCCCTGATCAAGTTTTTTACTGAATTTCATCAGGTGCATATTATTATCCCACATTTCGTGGATTACCCTGGGCTCCTGTCCATGAGCCTCTTTAAAAATAAAACTTGTGGAGGCGCAAAGCTGCAATTTGCCGGTAGGGCTTTTTGCTGTTGAGGTCAGCAAAGAAATAGTTACATGCGGACGATCTATTTCGTTATAATAGTTTTGCACCTCTTTTAAAGCATCAGGAGCTTCCATTACACTTGCGGCATTGATTGTTACCGCTTTTTTAGCTTTTATACTGACATTAGCCAATACTGTAAAAGGAAGTTGTCTGAGTGAATAATAAGTATAGGTAATTGTCGCTTTGTCACCATAATCAAAAGTAGTTTTGAAAGAAGCATGACGCATATCCAGCTCTTGCCTGAAATTACTGACATCGGCAGCTGTTAAACGTTTTCCATCAATCTCCAGATACATATTTAACAGGTTAAAACTATTCAGGAAATTACTTACCCTCCCTCTTCCATACTGATCATAAGCCCCTGCAAGCACGATATTTTTAACCTTAAAAGGCTCAGCAGAAGAAACAATACCGATCATACCATTAGCAATGGTTACCCCATAATAATTAGCAGGATTAGGTTTATCAGCAGTGATTTTCCAGGGGTCCTGCGCTTTCAGTGTAAAACAGGCTACCAACAGGGCTATAAACAGCAATACATTGATTCTTTTCATAAAATGAATTAAAAGAATAGACAAATACAAAAAAGGTTAACCTGCACTGTACGTACAGATTAACCTTTTCCATTGAATTTAGATTTTTAATTAATAACCAGGGTTTTGAGTATAATTGGTATTGCCCAACTGATTGTCAGGTATAGGAAATACCAGGTTCCTTGGATTATCTGATGGTTTTTCCTGCCATGGGGTTAGGAATTTACCAAAACGGATCAAATCCTGTCTTCTTACACCTTCCCAGAAAAATTCACGTCCGCGTTCATCCAGTAAATTATCAAGTGTTAAACTACCAAAAGCACTGGCTCCCCTAACAGCTCTGAGCGAATTAACCAATGTTAATGCATTACCAGTTAAACCAGTTCTTAACTGAGCTTCAGCTTTCATCAGCAATACATCTGAATACCGGTAATATACCCAATCGTTTTCTGCCTTACCAGTGGAAGCATTTACATAATCAATCGGATATTTAATCACTCTGATACCTGCAACTTCCAAATGGTTTGCATCCGTTTCAATATTACTTACTTCAGGAGTAAAAATCAGGTTGTTATTACGCCTGTCTTTAATTAAAGCACCAGTCTGATCATACTGCTGGCCAATTAAAAACCCAACTTTAACACCAGAAACGTTTGTCATTCCTGCATATGCACCACCTATACGCTGGTCAGAAGCTTCAAATTTTTTATAAAAATCTGATAAAGTAGAAAAACCATTATAACCACTTGGATTTTGGTTATAATGCAAAGGAGGTACCCACATGTCCTTTACAGCACCTGCATCAGAACCACCAATATTTCTGGAAGTGAATATATTCTCTGTCGATAATTTATCGTTTGTTGGTGCAAAATTATCAAAATAGTTTGGCGTCAGTTTATACTTTCCTGAATTAATAATTTCATCAGCAAGGGTAATTACTCTGGCCATATCCGCAGCATCAAAAGTAGGTGCTGTACGGTTTAAAAAGGCCCCCTTATTCAGGTAACATTTCATGAGCAGCATTTTTGCAGCATCTTTATTTGCAAAATAATTAGGCCCATCTATTAGAATTGGAATAATAGCAGTTAATTCTGAAATCAGATAATCAATTTCTTCCGGAGCCTTTCTGACTCTCGAATTTTTCACAGCTAATTCTCCCGGATCACGGAAAGCAACCTGCCCCCAGCCATCAAGAATAGAAAATTGGGCAAATGCACGAACAAACCTGGCCTCAGCGGCCTGTATAGGAGTTGGGTTAAACGCCAATACATTGGTTGCCGCATAATTTACCCCATGTAAGTCTTTATAGGTATCAGAAATACGCGAATGATCTGCCTCCCATCTGTGTAAGTGCAATGCGCGCCATGCACCGTTATCATCCCAGTCACCAGCTCTTGTAGGTACAATAGCTTCATCAGAAGGAAATTCCTGCAATGACCACCAGCCCCATGGTCCCTGGTAAGGATTACGCATAGCTGTATAACTTCCATTTAATAAGTCGGCAACGTTCCCGGAGTTAACACCTTCATTACCAATTTGTCCACTTATATTCTCATTCAGTTTTGTACATCCTGAGATAGCCATGGCTACAGCGACAAAAGCGATTATATATTTATTTTTCATGTTGATCATCATTAGTTAAAGAGAAAAGTTAACACCGAAATTGAATGTTCTCGAACTAGGGTAAGGAATATATTCAATTCCTGCAGAAGGGACACCATTTACACTTTTGTCCACATTTACTTCCGGATCAAAACCAGTGTATTTAGTAATTACAAATAAGTTTTGCCCATTTACAAACAGGTTCATCCCTTTGATAATCTTACCCACATTACCAATCGAATAACCAATTGTAGCATTAGCGAGCTTTACATAACTGCCATTTTCGATATATCTTGAAGAAGCAGCAATCGGGTTTGCCAGAGATTCCTGAATAGGAGAATTCAACAGGTTAGACGCGATATTTTTACCAATTCCAAGATTAGAGATTGGTAATACTGAGTTTGCCGTATTATTATAAATTTTCTGACCTAATGAACCATTAAAGTTCGCACCGAAGGTCACTTTTTTATACCTGAAATTAGCACTGAACCCAAGGATAACATTAGGATTTGGATTTCCAAGGTAATAAGATTTATAACCATCTTCAGTATACTGAGATTGTCCGGCAGCATTCAAACCTGTAAACTCTCTGGTAACCATTGCAAATAAAGGTAATCCCTGTTGAAGAACCTCTAATGTAACACCACTTAAACCCTGTCCGCTCAATGAACCGGTTTTAATAATATCACTAAGTTTTTTTACTCTGTTTTTAATAAAAGTAGCATTACCTCCTAAAGAGAAAGTCATATCTGGCTTATCAATAATATTAGCATTTAAAGTCAGTTCAATTCCCTTATTACTAATAGTACCAGGTAAATTAATCCATGTTGTTGCTACACCCGGATTTGCAGGTTGTATGGGTATCAGCGGAAATAAAAGACCAGTGGTTTCCTTATTAAAATAATCGATTGATCCGGTAATTTTATTACCAAACAGACCAAAATCAACACCTAAATTGGTTTGCTTATCTTCTTGCCATTTCAAATCCGGATTCTTATTATTTACAGCAACAAGCGTTCTTCCGCTTCCTACATAAACATAATCATAACGTTGCTGTGCCGCTCCTGCAGGAAATTCCTGATTACCGGTTTTTCCATATCCGGCTCTCAGTTTCAACTGATTCAGCCAGGCAACATCGGTCATAAAGCTTTCATTTTTAATATTCCAGGCTGCAGCAAACGAAGGGAAGTAACCATAACGATTATTTGAACCAAATTTCGTAGAACCGTCCGCTCTGAACGTTGCAGTCAGTAAATACTTATTATCATAATTAAAGATTGCCCTGGCAAAATAAGACTGCAATTGAGAAGCAGGATCATTATAAGAATTTGCAGTACGATTTGCAGGTGCAACAGCATGAAATATATCTGTATAATCGACTGCTGCATCACCAAATCCCCTGCCTGTCATATTCTGACCTCTGTTGATATAATTGGTATATTCATAGCCAATAATTGCATTCAGATTAAGTTTACTGGCAATTTCCTTGTTAAAATTCAAGGTATTGGTAAATTGCTGGGTAATTAGCTCCGTATTAGAATAACTTGCTACCCCACCCAGGAAATCATCTTTAGCCTCTACCCCTGTAAGATTAAGAAAACTACGTGTGGAAGCTCTTCTGATACCGGTACTATAGTTTATACTGGCTAACATTCTAAATTCTAACCAGGGAGTAATTTTATAATAAGGCGATACACTACCCAAAATAGTTGATACTGTTGACTTATCACTAGATGCTTCTAACATCGCCATTGGATTAATCGTAGTAGAGTTTTTTTCAACAAACACAGATCCATCTGCATTATACATTGACCGCGTAGGGTTCCATGATAAAGCCTGACCAATTAAACTTCCTGTAAAACCTGCATCAGTAGAAATCGGCGCAAGATTTTCTATATACTGACTGCTGATCATATTGACATCCAATCCCAGTTTCTTACTTTCCAGAAATTTAAAATTCCCGTTAAACGCACCACTATACTTCTTAAAATCAGTCTTTTTGATAATCCCCTGTTGATTCTGATAACCTAAAGAGACACGAAAAACGTTTCCATCATTTCCTCCGCTAACAGCAACAGAATAATTCTGATTATAGCCTGTCCGCATAATAGATTTCATCGCATCCACATTATCACCAAAATCATTGGTTGTCAGTCCATATTGTTTCAAAGCATTACGAAAGCCGTTACCGTCTAGTGTTTTAAGTGTACGCGCAAGCGTACTCACTCCGGCAGAAGCACCTACATCAACTTTAATTTCACCGCTCTTTCCTCTTTTTGTTGTGATTAAAACCACTCCATAAGCCGCTCTTGAACCGTAAATCGCAGTAGCCGATGCATCCTTTAGAATTTCCATGGATTCAATATCAGCCGGATTAATAAAATTCAGTGGATTTCCCTGGGCCGAAGTACCGGATGCCGTCAGGTTATTAGTTCCGGGAGCAGTAGCAGTACCACCATTACCAGTAGGCCTGGCCGATCTGCCATCAAGTGCAACACCATCAACCACATACAAAGGTTGTCCGGTACCTGTTACTGCAGTATTTCCCCTGATTCTGACCGTCGATGCCCCACCAGGCTGTCCACTGTTATTAATCATCTGTACACCAGCAACTTTTCCCTGGATAAGCTGATCAGGTGCAATCAGTGGCCCTTTATTGAAATCCTTGGCAGAAATTGTCGTTGCCGCACCCGTCATGTCACTCTTTTTTACAGCTCCATAACCCACAATCGTTACCGCTTCCAGGTCAGTACCTGAAGACAACGTAATGTTAACCGTAGTTCTGCTATTGATATCTATGGTTTGTGATTGTAAGCCAACATAACTGAAAGTTAGTGACTTTCCATTTGCAGGTACATTAATGGCATATTTACCATTGGCGTCAGTCATTGCCCTTACATTTGTTCCTGTAACTGAGATAGTAACACCGATTAAAGTGTTTTTTTCATTATCAGATACCACACCTTTTACTACAGATTGTGCATATACTGATAAATTAATACTGAGCAAAGCAAGACAACACACGATTGTTTTTTGCAGCAGCTGAGATTTAGGCTTATCTAAAAAGACAAACCACTTTTTTTTTGGTAAAGACTCGTTCATAATTATTTGGTTTAGTTGATTTGAGTTGAGAAGGCTTTCTGTTTTTTAATTTGTGTTTTGGAGGAGACAATGGACAATTTGAATTCACAAGATCACAAGCCGGTTTAAGCCTGTAACTCAAAGCAATATATGCGTAAATAATTTCCCTTGTTATTGATTATGTATCAATTCAAACTAAAATCAATTTATCACGAAATAAAACACAAACAACTATAAAACAACACATTAAACTTGAAAATGAAATTTAAATAAGCTAAAATGTTTGAGCTTTTGAAGATTTATTTAGAAATTGTAACATGATAGAGACAAATACAATAATGATAAATTCATTAATTATTCCAAGACATAGTGTATTGAATACAGTATGACAAAAAAATTATATATATTGTTCCTGGCTTATTACTACCTATCTTAACCTATGCTTGCAGACCAAAAGAGAGCCATGCTTTTCATCTATCAGTCCCTCATGATGACAAGCGTTTTTGTCTCCGGGTGTTCACCGGAAAAAAGAACAAATTCCAATTCCATTTTAGAAAAACCCATGCGTATCATACAACAGGATAGTTTAAATTTTCTGGTGACCGCTTTAATATTAGCCCTTATATTTGCCTTCATCGCTTGTTATCTGCTCTATCAAAACTATCAGAAAAGCAAAGAGCTGGAGATAAAAAACAATGAGACCCTCAGACAGCAGGAAGAATTAATTGCATTATCGACAGCAAACCAGGCTACCGCAGAAGCAAAATTCAGTTTCTTTACACATATATCAAATGCATTCAGGGTTCCGCTAACGCTGATTCTTCTCCCATTGGATGAGATGCTTGATAGCAAAAACTCTTCAAATCCGACCAGGCATCAACTCAATCTGATTCATAGAAATGTACAGCGGTTATTATTGATGGTTAACCAACTGACAGATTTTAGAAAAATAGAATATGATCAAATGAAAATCGACCTGGCCCTTCAGGACTTTGTTGCCTTTTCAAAAGATATTATATCCTCATTCAAAGCAATGGCGCTGAGAAAAAACATAGAATTAAAACTATCAAGCTCCGACAAAGATATCATGGTATGGTTTGATAAAAACATGTTCGATAAAGTGTTATTTAATTTATTATCCAATGCTATTAAATTCAGTCCTGAACATGGAAAAGTTCTAATTGGGCTTAAAAGCAATTCAGCAGATCAGACATTGGATATCACCGTATCAGACAGTGGCAATGGAATGACAGAAGAAGAAGCTAAGCATGTATTTGATTTATTTCACCAGACCGGCAATGGTAGTTTCTTCGGTTCAGGACTTGGTCTTTCTCTTTCCAAAGAGATCACTGAATTGCACCAGGGGACAATAAGTATTCAGAGTAAAAAAGGAAAAGGAACTACTTTTCATATTATACTCCCATTGAATCAGGAGCATTCTATACCCGCAGAGCAAAAAGCAAATCCTAATTTTGCTGTAAGCGCTGGTCACTTCAATCCATATACCGCAGAAACCCTGCAAGACGACATAGTTGAGGCCTCAGATGAACAGGACGGATATGTCAATGAAGAATCTTTACTAATTATCGAAGAAAATGAAGAACTGCTCGAATATTTAAGAAACAGTTTTAAAGAAGATTACGAAGTTTTTACTGCCAGCAGTTATACTCAGGGGCTAAAAGTAGCTTATGAAATGATACCAGATCTGATTATTACCGACATCACTTCAGCAGAAAATTCAACTGTTCAGATCACCCCTGCCCTTAAAAATGATATCCGAACTTCTCATATCCCTGTTATCATACTAGCAGCAGATGGCAATGAAGAACATAAAATCAATGAAATTAAACAGATGGCAGATCTTTACCTCACTAAGCCATTCAATTATATACTCCTTAAAGAAAGTGTAAAAAACCTGATTTGGAATAGAAAATTACTCAAAAGAAAGTTTAGAAATGAAACCGCAACAGAAGCTAACACCGCCATACTAAGCCGATCTGACAAGAAATTCTTAAACGACTTTACCAGTGTAATTGAACAAAACATTGCAAATGACAAATTTAATGTTGACGATATCGCGATTGCATTAGGAATATCCAGAATTCAACTATACCGGAAAACAAAAGTACTGCTTGATTGTACAATCAATGATTACATTTTAAACAAAAGACTAAAAAAAGCCAAATATCTTTTAATTAATGAAGACCTTTCCATTTCCGAAATTACTTACAAAGTAGGTTTTTCTTCTCCTACTTATTTTTCCACTGTCTTTAAATCAAAATACAATTGCACACCATCCTCTTATAAAAAAAAATTAGCCGTAAATACCTAATCATCAAACAAAATGTCTGCTGAAAACAAAAAACCTGTAATTATTTGCTACGGAGAAATCCTTTGGGATAATCTTCCTGCAGGCCGGATGGCCGGTGGTGCCCCTGTGAATGTTGCTTATCATCTTAACCATATTGGTGCAGAGAGTAAATTGATCAGCCGTACCGGCGAAGATAAAGCCGGGGCCGAACTAGTTTGTTTCTGCAGTAAAATAGGTTTACCTACCGAACTGATCCAGTTTGATGAGTTGCACGATACCGGCGAAGTTATTGGGAAAATCACAGATGACCATGAAATGGTCTATGACATTTTACCCCATGTAGCATGGGATTTTATTGAATTTAATCCTAAATATAGCTTAATGGCCAGCACTGCTGATGCTTTCGTTTTTGGAAGTCTGGCTGAACGCAACAACGAATCCAGAGAAACTCTTCTTAAGATCCTTGATTCGGCCAAATACAAGGTATTCGATGTAAACCTCAGACCTCCGCATTATACTAAAGAGACCCTCCAGCTATTACTTTCTAAAACAGACCTTTTAAAACTAAATATTAATGAACTAAACGTACTGACAGACTGGTTCTGCAAACCTGGAACAACAGAGGCCGGCAGTATCAGCTATTTACAGCAAAATTTTAGTATCGATGAAATCCTTCTGACTAAAGGAAGCCAGGGCGCCGTCTATTATAACAGGGAAAAGGCAACCCATGGTAATGCCTGCCGGGTTAATGTTGCCGATACTGTAGGTGCCGGAGATGCTTTCCTCGCTGCATTTCTTTATAAAAAGCTAACAGGAACTTCTATACCTGATGCACTTGATTATGCATTAGCTTTAGGTGCATTCGTTGCTGGTCAGACAGGAGCCTGTCCTGCTTATACAACACCAGATCTGGATAAATTTATCAGGCAACATCTTCGTGATGAAAGATTAAACAAACAATAATTTCCTATATTGATCCTTCAAAACAAATCAATCAGCAAAACTAAATCGTTATAATATGTATTTAACTAAAGCAATTATTACCTCTGTACTGATCACCGGATTGGGCCTTGCTCATGCAAATGCCCAGGCCAAACATGAGGATACTGAATTCTATACGCCAGTTCCTAAAAAAGTCACTCCGGGAAAAACAACAACAGATGCTCCATCTGATGCAGTAATTCTGTTTGACGGCAAAAATCTTAATCAGTGGGTGATGACTGATGATAGAACACAAGCTGCAAAATGGACCGTTGCAGATGGAAAGCTGACTGTGAATAAGAAAACAGGTAATATTGAAACTAAACAATCTTTTGGTAACTATCAGTTGCATATTGAATGGCAGGTACCAAAAAACATCACTGGAACCGGGCAACTGCGTGGAAATAGCGGCCTTTTTCTGGCTTCAATGGGAAAAGGTGATCTGGGTTATGAATTACAGATCCTGGATTCTTATGATAACAACACTTATACAAATGGTATGGCCGGGAGTATTTATAAGCAGACCACTCCTTTGGTTAACCCATCCCGTAAACCAGGCGAATGGCAAACTTATGATGTAATCTGGACAGCCCCAACCTTTAAGGCAGATAGCACAGTAAATACACCTGCTAAAGTAACTGTACTTTATAATGGAGTACTGGTTCAGAATAATTTTGAACTCAAAGGGCCAACACAATATGTTGGTCAGCCATCTTATACAAAAGCTCATGGTCCGCTTCCTATCAAACTTCAGGCTCATGGAGATAAAAGTGAACCGGTCAGCTACCGTAATATCTGGATCAGAGAGCTGGAAAAATAATTTAAAACCCGTAATTTTAAAATACAGATTCACAAGAAAAGCCGCTTCAAATTTAACTGAAGCGGCTTTTCTATTTTAATATTTTTTAATTCCTTAGACTTTTTTAGGAGGAAGATCAAATGCAATAGCTTCATGCTCAAAATGTCCATTATGTGCTCCATCACAAAAAGGCTTGTTTTTTGACAACCCGCAACGGCAAATTGAAAGTACTTCTCTGCCTTGCAGACCATACGTATTGCCATTTCTGTCAACGATTTCAAAATCGCCTTCGATCTTCACAGATCCATTATTATTGATTGTAAGTTTTGTCTTCGACATGTATTTGTTAATTTGAGACAAAAGTAAAAGTCTGAATGGAAAGTGGGAAATCTCATTTCTATTTAGAAACATTATCCAATAAAAAAGGAGCCCCTTTTTTGAAACTCCTTTTTGCCTTCCCTATTAAATAATATGAGAACCTATATTTAGATCAATAAAACAACTACAAAATCAAAAGCCTTGGATTGATTTTCTTTTGCATTGCGGCAGGCATAGTTCTTTTTACATTTCCAATGGTTTTAAAAGAAACTGGTGCAGCATTTCCCTGTTGTTGCAATTTATCTCCTATAAAAACTCCTCCTTCATTAATCTTGCCGCTGGTAGTTTGAATTTTAATCTGATCTTTCATAATAATGGTGATTTGTCAACTAAAGAACAACGGTTATGCCATAAAGTTTATCAAAAAGAATAAAAAAACCACTAAAACGTTTATATGACAAAAAAGAGTCAAAAAAAATTTACTCTCACTCTTTTTAAAGATTTTGTTTAATTTTATGGCATCATGGAAAAGGAGAAAAAGGACTCAAAAAAGGACATCTTCCTAAAATGGCTCAGTAAAATAGGCATCTGGGGATTTATATTCTTCCTGGTGAAAGGATTGATCTGGCTGGCTGTTGGGTATTGGGCAGTCAAATAAATGATCAAGGAATGAGGTGCCCGGTACAGACACCTCAAATCTAGCTGATCATATAAGAAATACCTTTATTGGATATTACACAAACAGGCCCTGTCCGATTATTGCGGTTTAGCGATTTCTTCTTTTATCCTTTCAAGGATAGCCTTTGTTTCCTCAAAACTGGTATGGTGATAAGCATGCATTCCAAGACTTTTTGCAGTTTGTACCTGAAATATCCTGTCATCAAAATAATAACACTGCTCAGGTCTTGCCTGTGCGATCCCTAATGCCAGCAAGAATATATTTGGATCTGGCTTACGCATCTTTACATCACATGAAGAAATAAAAGCATCAAAACATTCATGCAATTTAAATTTCTTCACTCTGTAGGTATTCAGCTCTTTGCCTTCATTGTTTATCGAAATCACACGGAAACCACAATCTCTTTTCCATTCCTTCATCCATTGCAGTAAACCAGGAAGTTCTTTTGATCTGGAATAAACAAATTCTTTAAAATCCTCTCTCGTAAAATCTCTCGGATGATTAAAAATAACCGTGTCCAGATATTCGTCAAGCGTAATATTCCCGATTTCGAAAACATTAAAAATATAATTATGCAGGGTATTCAGCTCATCATAATTAAGGCCGAATTTTTCTGCGGCAAGTTTACGGGAATCGTGTCCCCAGCCGTTGGTTAGCAATACGCCACCTATATCAAAGAAAAGTATCTTAGGTTCTGAATTTTCCATAAGGATATGTTAAACATTTATTTTACTTAAGTAAACTTAGTTAATTGCCCGCAAAAACAAGGGTTTAAAAAAAAACAGGCTATCTTTTGACGATAGCCTGTTTTTAAGAAGAAAGATCAGTACTTAATTGAAGATATATCTTACTCCTATTTGTGCCTGCCAGCGGGAAATCTGGTCGGTATTTACTTTCGTAGAATTTGTCACCGGAATTAAATTATCCTTATCCAGGTAAGGGAATGAATAATTTGCCTTGCCGGTCACAGGATCAGTTCCCTGGTATTTAAGTACAGCAACCGACCCTGTATTAAATCCATTAAATGAATTCTCATATAGTCCCCAGTTACGGTTCAGGAAGTTTCCAAGGTTAATGATATTAAATTCAACTCTTATGGTATTTCTCTGGCTTCTTGTTTTACCAGACTTCACAAAGAAATCCTGGGTAATATTCAGATCAGCACGCTGGAAATAAGGCAGGATTACTCCATTCCTCTTCGTGAATTCACCTCTGTGCTGACTTAGATATTTATCCTGACTGATAAATGAATTCAGTTGGTTCCAGATCTGATCAGGCGTTCTGGTATCTCCTGCAAAATCGGCCACTAAATTAATATCGCCTTTGTTTTTAGGAACAAACATCAAATCATTTGCAGCACCATCATTATTAGGGTCACCGCTGGTGATATAAGAGACAGCACCATTATTAGCAGACTCAAAAAATAAACCTACTGACGTTGCATAGTTCTTATGGTATTCTTTTCTATAAGCCAGTGAGGCGATAAAGCGATTTGGCATAACATAAGTACTATTCGATAGACTCTGGTCATTAGGGTTACCATTTGTTGGTCTGCCAGCCCAGATAATACTGGCAGTAGATCCGCCATCATTTACATCTTTAGAAGCTGTATGTGTATAGGCAATATTTGCATAAAATCCATTCAGGAAGCTTTTCTGTAATTGTGCGGTAACAAAATAAGAATAGCCTTTATTGGTATTGGTCAGGTAATATAAACCACTTATATTTGGATTAGCAGCACTTACCGGGGAACCGTTATTCGAAGTTCTGTTATTGGAAGTATAACGAATCTGCCCTTCTACCCCGGGTAAAGTATTATAAGTATCGGAAAGGACCAGGTTCTGATGATAAACAGCATTGATATCCTTAGTATAAGATGCTTCAAGTGTACCAATTATGCCAAATGGCAATTGCTGATCGATTGCCAGGTTAGTTCTCCAGATTTTCGGATATTTCAAATTAGGATCAGTCACATCCAGTTCATAAGAAGTATTTGCAGCAACAGCGCCGGAAGGACGGTTACCATTTACATCCGGGTTATAGATCAGACGTGGATCATTAGGTGTTTTAGTACCATTTACTGTACCAGAGCTAAATAAAGTACCTGTATTTGATGCTTGATTAGATATCCAGACAAACGGTGTTAAACCAGCAAATAATCCTGTACCGCCACGGACCTGAGTGGTATGATCACCATTAACGTCCCAGTTAAAACCTACACGGGGGGATAACTGAATTCTGCTTTTTGGTAATTTAGATACGTCAACCTGTATGCCCTGCTGAAAAGTTAAAGCTGCAGCATTAGGGTTGGGATCAAGTTTAGTAGGATAATAATTATAATCTGCTCTTAAGCCATAAGTCAATACAAAGTTGTCCCTTACACGGAATTTATCCTGCGCATACAGACTAAAGTTATATGATTTAATCCTTACCAAAGGCAGATCACCACCATTTGCGGCATTCCGGTAGTTATAAGCAGCAGCAGGAAGGTTATTAATAAAATCAGAAGCAGAATTATAAGTATACAAACCATTATAGTTCGGTGCAAACCCGTTCACAAAACTCTGAGACTGGTTACTTGTACCTATTGTAATTTCATGTTTACCTGCAAAAATTGTCAGGTCATCTGAAAGCTGACCGATATTTGAACTCAGTAAATTACCTGCGGTATAGAGTTCATATCCAAAACTTGTCAAAACACCACTTGGAGCGGTGATAATTTTACCGGTTTCGTCAGTTACCCCATTATCAATATCCACCATGGGTATATTTTTAGAAGATAAGGGTTCACGGAAATCGCGTAAAGCAGAATAGCCAACAGTTAATTTATTAGAGATCGTATTACTGATCTTACTGTTCAGTTCCAGCATTCCGATATTGAAATTGTTGTTGATTGTATAACCAGCACCAAAAAACGGCAAAGAACCAGGTCCTGCACCACGCGTTGATCCAGCTCCCACTTTATCATTAATAATTCCACCAGTACTATTAGGAGGTTGATTTTTAGATGATTTAAGATAAAAATACTTTGCACTTAAAGTGTTGTTTTTATCAATATTCCAATCTAATTTCACTGTGATCTTATCACTCTGTGTTTTATAGCTATAGTTTTCATAAGGTCCGGGGTCATAGCCATATCTGGATTTTAAAGCATTTGCAATAGCATCCAAAGTTGCTGCACTTGCTTTTGAAACTGTTCCTCCGCTTATCCCTGGCCTCGAAGCAATAAATGTAGTTCCCGGATTACTGATACGCTCCTGTTCACCAGAAACAAAAAAGAACAGTTTGTTTTTAATAATTGGCCCGCCAATACTCAAACCCCTTGTATTGTAATCAAAAGGAACTTTAGTCACATCCGAGGTACCGGCTTTATATCCAGTTAACCCAGTCCCACGACCATAATAGTAAACAGACCCTTTAATATCATTTGTACCCGATTTAATTACTGTATTCACACCAGCTCCTGTAAAAAATCCCTGGCGTACATCATAAGGGGCAAGATCGACCTGGATCTGATCAATAGCATCCAGAGATATGGGCTGTGAGTTAGCTTGTCCGCCCAAAGTACCGGAAAGGCCAAAAGAGTTGTTAAACAAAGCACCGTCAACAGTTATATTATTAAAGGTGCTGCTTCTGCCGCCAAAACTCATGGCACTGGTTGAGCTTGCAGAAGGAGTTAATTTAGTAAAATCCGATAAAGAACGGTTGATTGTAGGTAAAGCATCAATCTGAGCCCTGGTAATAGTTTCTCTTGCCCCTGTTCTAGAAGAGTTCATGACCTTACCTTGCGTCCCTACAACTTTCACTTCTTTCAGGTCAGTTGAACTATCATCCATTTTCACGTTGATCGCCTGATCCTGGCCAATAGACAGTGTCAGATTCGTCTGAACATACTGTTTAAAACCGATGTAAGATATTTTCAGTGTATAAGGCCCGCCAATTTTAACATTGATTAAATTATAACGTCCGTTACCCCGGGTTTCAACAGCATAAACTGTTCCTGTGGGCATATGTGTTAGTACGACTGTTGCGCCTGGTACCGGAGCTTTTCCATCTGTTACAACGCCGTTAATAGAGGCCGTAGTGACCCCCTGAGCAAAAGCAGTCTGTGTTGCCCAGACCGTAGTCATCAGCATTAGTAATAAGAGTAATGTTTTTTTCATAAAGATGTTTTTTTGACTTGAACCCTGCATCCTTTCATGCCTGGCTATAGGTATTCCAGAGCTGATGCAAGTTCCAAATAGTTAAGTGTTTTAGCTTTCTGAATTAAAAGCAGAACGAAGGTAAATGTCGCACATTAAGCCAGGGTTAACAACAGGTTAACTACTTCAGGACAATTTTTTAGCTAAAAAAAATCTCCGGAACAGATTCCGGAGATTTTCTAAATTTTATAAGCTCAGCAGATAAAACAATATTCAATTTTTATGAATAATTGTTTTCTTGTGATTCATCGTGTGATCTTTTATTCCAAGGGTTGGCAAGTAACTGTACAAATGGTTCTATGAAATTCAAAAGATATTATTTAGACATCAGTCCGGAAATAATATTTATACTCAATGCAACAATCACCGTATTAAAAGCAAAAGACACCAGACTATGCATTAGAGCAAGACGACGTATTCTTCTTGAACTTATTTCAACGTCCGATACTTGAAAAGTCATTCCAATGACAAAAGAAAAATAAGTAAAATCAAGATAATCAGGAGTTTTCTCTTCAGGAAACTCCAATCCTTCTTTATATTTAGATGGGGAGTTTTCTTTCAATTCATAATAAAGATGTGCATACCGGAAAACAAATATCGTATGTACCAGTGCCCATGCACACATGACAGCCCCTATTGATAGTAGTATATGCAAACTGAGTGCATTCCCGGTAAGATGCTGCGTAGATTTCAGTAAAATAACGACTACAAAAAGGCTCATAAGTGCAGCTACAAGCACAAATACAAAAATTAATGTCCGGTTATTATCCTGTGCTTTTGAAACTGCCTTCATTTCAAGAGGATGAACACGCAAAATCGTTGCCCATGAAAGACTCAGCTGTGTTACCGCGTAACCAATCCATACCAATATGAATTGTGTCGAAGCTGACATTTTCCCATAACATAACATAAAAATAAGCAGGGCAACTATAAGTGAAGCATATAGTTTATGATGAGCATCCAGCCTTGATAATTTCATAAAGGAGGTAAACAATTTAAAATGAATACACAATTGTAATCAAATTAAAAATAAAAGCAGCAAGGGTGTTGCTGCTTTTATTTTGCTATTCATGAATTCGCTTAAACAGGTACAATTTAAGCTTAAGCTGTTTTATGCATAAAATTGTCACTATGCATTTTAAGACTCTTTTTTAGCAATTGTCTTGCAATATGTATCCTTGTTTTCACAGTTCCAATTGGGATATTCAATTGATCTGCAATTTCATGATATTTGAATCCCTCAAAATATTTAAGAAAAGGAGTATAATATTCTGGTTGTAACTTGGACAGGGCTTTATAGATATCCTCCATCACAAATTTTCCGTCACTATCATTTACTGATGCGCTGTAATGTAATTTTTCAGACGTAATCTCATCAGTCACTGTCATAATCAAATTAGTTCTGGTAGCTCTGCGATAGTTATTAATGAAAGTATTTTTCATTATAGTAAACAACCATGCTTTAAAGTTTGTACCCTCCTTAAAATGACTGGAGTAATTAATGGCTTTTAACATCGTATCTTGTACCAGATCATTTGCATCTTCCATATCTCTGGTAAAAGAAACAGCGAATGATTGTAAAGAATCTTTGTAACTGTAAAGGCGAAAATTAAAATCGTTGCTACTCATAGTGTTTATGTTTTTCGGTTTTTATATAAACACAATGGCAAACCATATACCAAAACCACCTTCTGTTTAGCTGACATTTGGCTGACGATAGAGCTACGCCATTATTTTTTAAATTAATACACCTATATGTGGTTTATTTCACAAAATCCAAGAATAGACTACTGTCCCAAAAAGAATACATATTGTCTGTTATATTTCCATAATACTTAAACAAACTTGATGATATTACAGAAAATTGCCGTTAAACGAACAAATCAGTAAGAAATTAAGAATTACAATGGATCAAGTCATAAACTTGTGGAGCAGGCTCTTTTTTAAGTATAAATTTTGACACGCTAAACAGAAAGTCTTTGCTGTCAGGGATGCTCTTATGGCTCTGGAAGCTTTCAATTTGCATGGGAATGGCTCAAGCCGAAACAAGGCCGTGCTGTTAGTAAATAGATTCAAAATAGCTAAATAATCAATCTATACCGGCCGGGTACTGCCCGGGTACTGTCCGGGTACTCGTTAGGGTAAGAGCAGTGTTAAAGTAACGTAAGAGCATGGCAAGTCCAAGTAAAAACAAC
>NZ_JACHCE010000007.1 GCF_014200605.1 Pedobacter cryoconitis
TAGCATTGCTCTTACCCTAACGAGTACCCGAACAGTACCCGGGCAGTACCCGGCCGATATAGATTGATTATTTAGCTATTTTGAATTTATTTACTGACAGCCCGGCCTTGTTTTGCCTGAGTCATTCCCATGCAAATTGAAAGCTTTCAGCGCAACTTCCACAGGCATAAGCGCATCCGTGATAGCAAAGACTTTCTGTTTAGCGTGTCAAAAATTTATCCTTAAAAAAGAGCCTGCTCCACAAGTTTATGACTTGATCCTTCATTCCTGTGTTATGATCTATATAAACAACAGGAAGCCTATCATAAATTGGAGACATCTTTGGGGACCATTAAACTTGGTTATCATACCTAACTGAGATTGTGTAATCCAGATGGTATGTGTAAATTGCAATATAATTTAGGAGCGATATGAAAAAAGAAACTAAAGACAATCTTAACGAACTTCCAAAAACATGCGTTGCCGAATTATCTGATAATGAGCGTCTAAATAAAGATATATTTCGCTCTGATTTTGATAAACTTAAACTCTTTACCAAAATGTTACGCACAAATAATCTTTTCAAAAACGAAATAGTTACCTCCACCAGCCTGCTTCAATAATTCGTCATTCATTGTAAATCCTTTCACAATATATTCCTTGAGTCTGGCAGTAGCCCATTGACGGAATTTTGTCCCCTGCAGGCTTTTAACCCGGTAACCCACAGATATAATTACATCTAAATTATAGTAATTGGTGGGTTTAGTAGAAAAATCGGAAATTCCGATTTTTCTACTAGAATCGTCCTTAATAAGCTCAAACTCCTTATAGATATTCAGGATATGTTCATTTATTGTTGAACGGGACTTACTGAAAAGTTCAGCCATCTGATCAATTGTAAGCCAAACGCTTTCATCCTCTAAACGGGTTTCTATTTTTGTAGTACCATCTTCAGTTTGATATATAATTATACTTGAATCTTCCATTAACTTACTGTGATAAATGATTTAGCTACTGAGAGCGAAGCAATTACTTACGTAATAAGCTTTGCCTTTAAAGGCGCATACAAATTTACGCTTAATTGTTTTCATCAAGTTAATATTTTAATGTCTATATCTTTTGGAGAAAATATTTTATTACCTTTATGATGAAGCATTTGCAGCTAAAGCGTACCAAACAAAAAGTGAGCGATTCGGTGAGTATCAAATCCCAAACACTCCTCATACTGAATAAACCCTGATTTTCACAAAGGTGTGAATCACAGGCGGGGCACCAGCAAAATAAGACGCTTATAAATTAATCTATACAGTTCGTTATTGATTCTGTGACTTTTAAACAGTCACCTATAAAAGAGTTCGACATTGGTACCATAGGGATCACTTCATACCTCAATGCAAATTGAGGCTTTTCCTTAAAAATATTAGAACTCAATAGGAGATAGGCTACAGTCACATAAGACCGTCTAATACTGCTTCACTCAGATTACAATTTTAGTTTCATTCCTTCGTGGCTGGCTTTGAAACCCAGTTTCTCGTAGAATCTAATGGCGTTCTTCCGTGTTTTATCGGATGTTAATTGAATGACATGGCAGTTTTTACTTTTCGCTCTCTTTATGCCATATTCAATAAGTTTAGTTCCGATGCCCAGGCCTCTGTATTTGGAATTTGTTCTTACAGCTTCGATTTGAGCTCTTAAACCTCCCTGGAAATTAAGATATTGAATAAATGTAAGTTGAAATGTACCAACTATTTCCTCATTGACGATGGCAACAGTCAATTCCTGATTAGAATCGGCCATTATATTTTCAAATGCCAAAAGGTATTTATCTGAGATAATTTCTGAAACGATTTCCCTTTCATTGCCCAGTGGGTCATCCGCCATCATTTTAATTATATCATGTAGATCTTCCTTGTTTGCCAACCGAAATGTTATAGTATTCAAATCCGTAATTTGTCAAAAATATTTATGTTCCTTATTAGCAAATATAAAAACATCAGTATAATAATTTAGCCGAAATCCGTTATCCAAAAAAACTATTATCAATTTTTACATTATTGAGTTTAGCCTCGGAAGCTATACTATATGACTATATAACAGGTTTAAAGCAATATCTATTGTATTATAAGTCTTTAAACCACAGAAAAGATCTTCGCAGCCCTTTTTCATATTCAGATGACAGGTATTCGTGTAAAAGGTCGCGCGCACTAATGAGCTCTAAATAGCGGGTGTTAATTATCTCTCTGATAACATAGGCATTTTGTGAATAAAATCCCCGCTGTATAAATTATCAATAAAGAATTTTGCCAGCAGTTTGCGGCTTATCCGGAAAGGCTTTGGTGTATGGTCATAAGTTATTGCTAACGTTCCGGTTGTATCGTTCTCATTCAGTCCGGCAGGTCTGGCAATAGTCCAGTTGGTCTTAGATGCACTAATTAAATCTTCCTGAGCATTATGGTCGGCAAATATAACTTTGAAATTAGTGAGCCTGATCAGTAGTTTCACGTACCATGGCGTATATTTCCAGGAATTCCCCACGCCAACAGAAGATAAAATTAATAGACGTTTAATCTGATATTCATTCATCACCTGCAACACATTAGTCATGCTTCTTTCAAGAACACGCGGAGCATTTATTTTTCGGAAAGAAATGGCTTCCCCTCTGGTTAAAGGGCTTAACAAACTCAGAACTGCATCACAGCCTTCCATAGCTTTGCGGATATCATTGATGTCTGTAGGAAGGCCTTTTAAAATGGTTAGTCCATCATGTTTAACATTGATTTTTGATGGATTTCTAGCCAATGCAACCACCTGGCAACCTTTTTCCAATGCAAATGGTATAGCGTATTTACCAGTTCTACCGGTAGCACCCAATATTAATATTCTTTTTGACATAGTCTTTTCTATAAATTCAAATGTCCGAGCTTTATGCTCTCATCCCAAAGCTTTGATGCAACATCGGCAGCCAGGTTTATTTTTTCTTTAGTGGCTGGCCTTGCAACCTTTGGATAAAAGTACCCTGAGTGCTGATCATTGGTTTCTACAAGTGCCATTACATTTACAATGGCTTTTTCAATACTGTTACTAACAATTGGGCCCAGAATAAGGAATACAAGCTTCATGGCGCCTTTTACATTTCTGTCGATACCAGTTTTTACAACTCCGGCATTCACAACATTTATAGCTAAAGAACTGCCATATCGTTTACTAAACTCCTGAACATGCATATGAATAGCGAGCATGTTTTGCCCAATGCTTTTCATAAGAGAGTAATTCGTTTTCATGTGCAGATCATCAAAGTTGATAACTGCCTGGTTCCTAAGCGGGCCACCAACAATAATTATCTTTCCTTGCCCGCTTTTCAATTCATCCAATAGGAGATAATCCAGCATGAATTTACAAAAGTAGTTTACAGCAAAACTCTCATATAACCCATCTTTCGTCTCCCGTCTTTCAGAATTGAGTGTGCCCGTAGCTTGAATCAATATATCAATTTTATTTGTCAATTTTTTGATAGCTATAGCAAGGTCTTTCATTCCTGCGATAGAAGAAACATCGGCAGCAATAAATCTTGCAGTAGTGCCATTAATTTTTGAAAGTTCTTCAGCGATCTGCTGACCTTTAACAGTATCACGCCCTTGAAATATAATATCGTTCCCCTGTTTAGCCAGTGCTATGGCAATAGCATATCCAATGCCACCAGTTCCACCAGTAATCACAATTGTTTTGTTCATCCGATAAAGGTAGACCTTACTCAGTGCGATAAATAGCCAGTACAGGTTAAAGAATGGCCCGATCGGGTAATAAAGTTTGATGTGGCAAGTAACCAAACTACCTTTTATAAGCCTGAGAAAACTTACTCAGATTGCTATAACCTATTTTTAAACCTATCTCTCCAATAGTAAATTTCCGTCCTTCTATTAAATTCCGTGCATACTCCAGGCGGTGATACTGATAGAATTCAAAAACAGGCATGCCGAAAACTGAATGGAACAAGGTTTTTAGTTTAGAAGCACTCATTCCGGCTTGTTTTGCTAAAACACCTATCGTTGGATAATTCATGTCATCCATATCAAGCAATTGTTCCCTTATCCTAAAAACAGCTTCGACATCACTCTGATGTTTAAATGCAGATAAATTTGAATTAGCCTGTATATCAAAAGCTGAAAAAAGATGACTTAGTATATCATAGGCAATTGCCTTCATTCGTAAATTGAGCGGGCCTGCATCTATTTTAAGGGTAAACATATTTAGTGCGGATTGTAAAATCGCAGGTTTAATATGCTCGAACTTAAAAAGCGGGAGCTCAAATAATCGCTTGTCAGAAAATATGGAATCAGCATCGAATGTTTTTTTGAGCCAATCAGCATGTATTATAAATGAAACTATTTTAAATCGTTGCCGGATCTTGAATAATGACTTTAATTCTACGTGAAAGTTATATAAAAGAACGCCTGGAGTTGAAATTTGATAATACTCTAAATCGTATTTTACCATAGTATCCAAATGGCAATCTGGCAGGTATAGTTTAATGAACAGGTAGTCCGGAGGAATGTTTAGTTCCAACTTCGAAATACTTGAATTTGATTTTATCTCGGTTAAAGCCATGATCAGGCCTTCTTCCAGAACAAATATTCTGATTGATCCTTCATCCGCAGAACCGTTCAGGATTAAGCTGTTATTTTCAACAATACCACCAGTTTGCGCAGCGATATCTGTCAAATATTGAATGGGATCAACTCCTTGAGAATAAATCATAATCAAAGGTACATTATTATAAAAAAAGGTTTAGACCAAAACGTATACCCCCTGCAAAAAATCCAACACCTCTTGGTAACTCACTGACTTCAGAAAATATTTTAGACATTAAAGTATTCGTCTGCGCTGTTTGTCCAGGCATTTTGATAGCTATTGTGCAATCTTTTCAAGCACTTCCGATCGTAAATTTTTATCTTTTCTCCATGAAGTTTCCAGGAATGCATGCTTTACAGCAAATATACATGCACCGGCCTCCATTAAACCACCTTTTGCATACTGTCCTATGATTTTACAGGTGGCAGGATTTATAGAATCCGGAATTTTCCGGTTTGAACCCATTCGCCGTTAATCCAGTGACTGTCAATATGCTCTTTATTTGTTGTTATTCATAATTAACCCTGATTTAAACCAGCCATTTGCTGGTTAGTGTTGCGATTCTATATTTTCCTGGCCCAATGAATAAGATCGCTATTGCAGCGAAAAGGTAAAGGAAATTCAGTTCTCCGTTCAAACCGCCCATCTGATTGAATTCAAATGAAGAAAAGCCCATGGCCAGGTAAATAGTCATCAGCATCATAAATACAATCAGTGTTGATGAAATACGCGTGAAAATGCCCAGAAGTAAGAATACCGGTGCAATAATTTCTGCAAAAGGAACACCAATCCAAAAGAAAGCCGGAAGTCCTTTGGCTGTTAAAAGATGAATAACCCCATCAAAACCATGAACTAATTTGTGATAACCATGAAGGATCAGAAGTCCTCCGAGTGATAACCTAAGTGAAAATTTTCCTAAATCAGAATTTAAATGCATAACCTTATTTTTAGTCATCAAATCTCTCTAATGCTAAAAACTAAAAACAGCTATTGAAGACTAATAAATAGTCCTATCCGACAAACTGTATTTCTTAGGTTTTATGCCGTGATACTTTTCAAATAATCTGCTAAAGTGACTCAGGTTAGAAAAACCCAATTGATAGCCTGTCTGAGATACTGATAATCTGCGCTGTTTTAACAGGAAAGCAGCTTGTTCCATTCTTGCTTTTTGGTAATAATTGTATATACTGTCGCCGAATACCTGTTTAAAAAGACTTTTCATTTTTGTTTCACTCATTCCGGATCGTTCTGACAGATCGGGTAAATGGGGATTCAAACTTAAATCTGCAAGAATTGATGTTCTGATCATAAAAAGCTGATCAATATCTGCCTGGTTAATCTGATTGTGACGAATAGCTTCCCGCTGGAGTAACTTTTCAAATAGAAAAAAAACAATTTCGGATGCTTTATGACGATAAAATAGGTTTTTTAATTTGCTGTCCTGTTCATATTCCGTTAACCCTTTCAGCGTTTTTTGTATATCCAGCGTCATGCTTTCATAATATAAAAAACCTGAATTTTTATTTAAAATATGCTGAACAATACCGCCTGGTTCCAGGATGCTTAATAAAGAATTGAGGCTAGACTTTTCAATATTGATCACTGCGAAGCAAATTTCCGTATTTGCAGGAAAACGAATCAATGAAGCCAGATCACTCGAGGCGATCTGAATAGCTGAGGCATTATTCCGGGAGAATTCGATCTCATTATTTCCATTTGATAACAAACTGACAGGAGTGTCATTATTATTAAAAATAATGGTCAGCATATCATTAGGCGTCTCTGAACCTAACCGTTTAAGGATAAAATCCTGATTGAGTTTATACTGATGTATAATTAATTTAAAATTTGGTTCCAGGTGTATTCTTTTGATACTGCCCCGGCCAAAAACTTCTGGTATTTTCAGCTCATTATTCTCAATCTTAACTGCAAATTTCCCGGCGAAACTAGTTAAGAAATCGAAAGAATCATTGACAGTGAATTCAAAATACATGAGTGATTTGTTTTATGCTGATCTATTGCGTCGAATTTACTAACCTTTGATGTGCATCAAAATTGCGGACCAATGGCAGTCCTGCCAGTCAGTAAACATATGAAAGAGTAATCCAACTGCAATGATCCTGGTTTTAGGGAACAGCAGTAATATAAAATAAAATGCAATTGCATAATAAGAATGTAGTGGATGGTAACCTATACTGCATCTTCCCGGGTCGAAAATTGGTGTTGCCAATAAATGATCAGCATCT
Organism: Pedobacter cryoconitis; assembly: GCF_014200605.1. Classification (GTDB taxonomy): domain Bacteria; phylum Bacteroidota; class Bacteroidia; order Sphingobacteriales; family Sphingobacteriaceae; genus Pedobacter; species Pedobacter cryoconitis_B. The sequence continues at coordinate 6,855 of NZ_JACHCE010000007.1, forward strand.
ACCAGCATCGTACAGACCATAATGAGCCATGCCTGCTTCCAGTTTTTTCTGAAAAATATAAATGCAATAGCTCCAGGTACCAAAAAATGGAAGCTGTAGTGAACAATGGGCTGTAAAATCTTAATAAAGTTATCGGACATATTGTTCAATAAAGGATTTTCTGGTCATCATATGCAAATAGGGATAATCTCCGGATAACTGTCTGCGCTGCTTCAGCTGATAAATAAAATGTCCTCCCAGATCAACAACAATTGGGTTTTTTGCCTGATACCATACCCGGTGAGGATGTTTCCAGCAGAATGAGTAATAGCAGGAGGTGATAGGAAGTTTTCTCAGCTCTGGATGATGAAAGCTTAAAACCCTTGGACTTCCCCGAAGAAAATCAGGCTTTCTGATCATCGAAAGGTGATCGGTATGGCAGAAATCATAAGCATCAAGTGCGGGATCATTCACGTCCGGTAAATTCTTCAACACCCGGAAGCCTTTAAATTTTTTTCCATTCAGGATCCAGATCAGCTTTGGATAAAAGGCTTCTCTGCTTTTTAGCTCTTCCAGGCAAATAGGAGAGTTCTGAAATTCTAGCGTAGTCCCGCAGGGGGTATGTACATCTGCGCGATGAATCTCTCCCAATGTAATATCAGAAAAACTTACCTCTCTGAAGGCAGGAGGGAAGGCTGCTTTCCAATTGCGATGCCATTCCGTTTCTCCATGATAATTATTTAAAGCCCTCTTTATTCCTTTAGAGGGTTGCTTATGGTCTATGAATAGAGAAGAATCAGGCTCCATATAATAATACTGCAGGAATATACAATTATACAAATCTATACTAATATTTTTAGTGAACCAATATTTTGAAAAAACAAAAAAGATTTTAGCTGTAAATATTATTTATACTGTTTTATACCAGTTAAAAACTATTAAAAATCTAATAATCTTAACTCAGTTGTCTATAAAAATATAGAAAAAAGGTATTAGTGTATTCATCAGATTCCATATCAAACTTATAAAACCTCATCAGAACTTTATGCAGGAATGTAATTTAATTATTAAGATATAATTAGAGCTGATATTATACTAATGTAAGCTCATTTTCAGATAATTTAATACCTATAATTCCTGCTGAAAATCTTTAAAATAAAAACATAACTATCTGAATATAAATAGTTTTCTTTAATCTCATTTTAATTTAGAACTATTATAAATAATACTTGGATCTATTCTAAATAATGATTTGTTTTGCCTCATCTTATCAATACATCTATTGTTCAATATTTAATTTTTCATCCATATGAGGAGATCATTATTACTCACATTAGGGCTGGCACTTTCAATGGCCGCCTGTAAAAAAACTGATAAAACCACTCCTGATTCGCCAGTTGATCAGCAATCTCAGATTGTAGATAACTATGCTAATATTTTAGAGGCAGGATATCAGGACTCTTATACAACTGCACTTACCCTGCAGGCTAAAATAAATGCTTTTGTAGCTAATCCAACTGCACAAGCTTTAACTGATGCCCAGAATGCCTGGTTAGCTGCCCGCGAACCTTATATGCAAACTGAAATGGGACGTTTCTACGGTGGTCCTATTGATGGGGATAGTGGCGATGGATTATTAAACTCATGGCCATTGGATGAAGGTTACGTAGATTATCTGGCAGGTGATTCACATGGATATGCCGCTTATTCAAGTCCTGATTTTACTACAGGTATTATTAATATGCCTGCTAAATTCCCAACGATTAATGAGAGTCTGTTAGTGACTAATAATCAGCCGGATGGTGGCACAACGAATGCAAACGGTGATAATGTAGAAGTTTCGGCAGGTTACCATGCCATAGAGTTTTTATTATGGGGCCAGGATGATACACCTGCACAAAACAAAATTCCCGGACAGCGTTCTTATAAAGATTATCTGACCACTGCTGATGCTACTGCTCCAAATGGTACCCGCAGGGCACAATATCTGCAAACCGTTACACAATTATTGGTAGAGAACCTCAAAACAATGGTTGATGCCTGGGCACCTAATGCCAATAATTACCGTAAAACTTTTGAAGCGAACACCTCAGCAGCTATTGCCAATATGTTTAACGGAATTGGGCGTTTGGCAAAAGGAGAGATGGCAGGAGAAAGAATGGGCGTTCCTTTAGCGCTACACGCACAGGAGCAGGAACATTCTTGTTTCAGCGATAATACACATCGTGATTTATTCCTGGATATGCAGGGTATCGCAAATGTGTATAATGGTAAATACACCAGCATCAATGGTACATTAACCAGCGGACCTGGCTTAAGTGCTTATGTGAAGTCTCTTAATTCGGCTGATGATACAAAAATGCAAACCTTACTAACCAATGCACAGACAAGTTTACAAAACATTATCACCAACAAACCTTTTGACTGGTTAATTGACGGAAGTAACCCCTCTGGTAATCAGATCGTTCAAAAAGGAGTGACAGATGTAAGTGCAGTTGCTGACTGGGTTTCTCAAATAGCTCATGATCTGAATCTTAGCCAGGTAAACATTCCTGCGGAGAACGATTAGAGAAAACGGCGTTATTTTCTGATCAGGAAATTTAAAGATTATTTGTTTTCTCATTGACAAAACAAATAATCTTTTGTGATTTAAATAGATAATAAATAATGAAAGTAAAATCGCGTTATCAAAAGCCTTTTGTAATGGGTGTCATTTGCCTGTTCATTGGACTGATTTTATATATGGAGGGCTGTTCTAAAAATAATATGACGCCCACCGCTGATAATACTGGTGATACAGTTCAGTTGACTGATGAAGAACTGCAAGGAGGGGTAAACGGTACAATTAACCTGCAGACCGGTGATGCATTTGCGCAGCCCATTCCACCAATGCTAACCGCCGATGTGATTAATTTCAAGGTTGGACGTTCCTTTTTTCATACCAACTGGGTCACAGCGCCAGCATCCACACAGGCAGTAGATGGCCTGGGTCCAATTTTTAATACCAGTTCCTGCAATAGCTGTCATGTGGAAGATGGGCGCGGCCGTACTCCTTTTTCTCCAACAGAACAATTGAGTTCGGTACTGATGCGTTTGAGTATTCCCGGACAAGATCCGCATGGCGGACCAAATCCTGAGCCTGATCTGGGATTGCAGTTCAGGAATAATGCTATTTTACAGGCTAACCCTGACGGGCAGGTTTATGTAGTTTATACAAACTCTACGGTCACGTATCCTGATGGCTCTACGACAATCTTAAGAGTGCCTGCATATCAATTTAAAAACCTGCGTAACGGTCATCCCGTTAATTTCATGAGTTCTCCGCGTATAGCACCTCAATTAATTGGTATGGGACTTTTACAAGCTGTTCCAGAAGCTACAATTCTTTCTTTTATTGCAGCGAATAACGCTAAAAACGATGGGATTAAAGGCAAGGCGAACTATGTATGGAACGTAGAAAAACAGCAGGTTATGCTGGGGCGTTTCGGCTGGAAGGCGAATGAACCTGATATCCGTCAGCAGGTTGCCGGTGCATTAAGCGGAGATATTGGCATTACTACACCTATATTTCCTGCTGCAAGCCTTTATGGAATAGAACTTACTTTATTTGGTTCTTTGCCCGATGGAAGTAATAAACCCGGAGAAGCCGAGCTGCCAGAACCATTTTTCACCAATACGGTTTTTTATACCGAAGCATTAGCTGTCCCGCAGAGAAGAAACTGGAAAGATGCGACAGTTGTACATGGTAAAGCTCTTTTTGTTCAGGTAGCCTGTGCAAGATGCCATAATCCTGAAATGAAAACCGGTAATTTTTCTGATGTCCCTTTATTGTCTAACCAGACAATTCATCCATATACAGACCTCTTATTGCATGATATGGGGCCTGATCTGGCAGACGGACGTGGTGATTACCTGGCTTCGGGCAGTGAATGGCGTACACAGCCACTCTGGGGAATTGGGCTGGTTAACCTTGTCAACAATAACAACGGTATGTTTTTGATGCACGACGGACGTGCCCGCACCATTGAAGAAGCTATTTTATGGCATGGCGGTGAAGCTTCTAATTCAAAACAGGCTTTCATGAAGTTATCAAAAGCCGACCGTGACGCACTCATTAAATTTGTAAACGACCTATAATTTGATATTATGTATTTAAATAAAAAAATAATTGCTGCAGCAATGCTGGCTTTAGTTGCATCAGCCTGCTCTAAAAGTGCTGATTCAGGTAATTCATCGTCGTTATTTGGTGGCTATGATCAAACTGCTATGCTGAATAATATTGGTAATAATATACTGCTGGCAGGAATAAATAACCTTTCCTCAAGTGCTGCTGCAGCCACAACCGCAATTAATGCTTTTACTGCTAATCCGACTGCAAACACGCTGACTGCCGCTCAGAATGCCTGGGCTGCACTAGCACAGAACTGGGGTTCTTCGGCTTCTTTTAGTTTTGGTCCGCTGAATGATAATTTAATAGCAGCAAATGTAGATACCTGGCCTGCAAATCCGGCCAAAATAGAAGCTGCTGTCAATTCAAACGCCAATGCGGCAAGTATAGGGGCAGATACTAAAGGCTTAAAAGGACTGGAATATTTACTATTTGACCAAAACGGTAATGCAGCAGTCTTAGCAAAATATACTGGTATAGGAGCAGTAAACAGAAGTGCTTTTTTGAACTCTGTAACACAGGAACTCACCTCACAACTAACCAGTTTGCAAAGTAAATGGAATAGTGGTTACCTCAATGCTTTTGAAAATGCCAAAGGAAATGATGTAAGCAGTTCAACCAGCCAGGTTGTCAATGCGATTTCTCTTTACCTGGATGAAGTTAAGAACATGAAAATCGGCAATCCGATTGGTATGGGGGTTAAAGTGAATGATAATCAGCCACATCCCGATCTGATTGAATATAAACTGGCTGAACAGTCATTACCGGTCATGAAAGCGAATGTACAGGCAATGAAAGCGGCATTTGACGGTGGGACAGGACAGGGGCTGGATGATTTACTGAACTATACGAAAGCACAAAAAAACGGTACAAATCTTTCTACTCTGGTTGATAATCAGTTTGATGATGTGATCAGTAAAATAAATTTAGTGAATGCCCCGTATGCTACTGCAGTTGGTACTCAGAAACAGCAATTGCAAAGTGTGTTTAGTTCATTAAAAACGTTGATTGCTTATTTTAAGGTAGATGTTGCAAATAACCTTGGGGTGACTATTACATTTTCAGATACTGATGGTGATTAAATTTTAAACATGTACCGGCAGAGATTTTCAAGCTTTCAACTGAACCGTAAACTGAATGAGCCTGTAGATGCAGCTTCGCTGGCATTTTTCAGGATCGTCTTCGGGTGTATTATGTTGTTCAGTCAGCTGCGGTTTTTATCGAAAGGCTGGGTATATTTATTGTATATCAAGCCGAAGTTCTTCTTTAAATACTATGGTTTTCATTGGGTACCAGTATTATCAGGAAACTGGATGTATGTACCCTGGATAGTAATGATTTTCTGCCTGGTGCTGATTATTATTGGTAAGTACTACCGTGTGGCCATCACTTTGTTTTTTCTTTTATTCTCTTATACGGAATTATTAGATATCACCAATTACTTAAATCATTATTATCTGATCACTGTCTTATCATTTCTAATGATTTTCCTGCCGATGAATGCGGCCTTCAGTCTGGATTCCCGGAATTGGAAACAACCAGCAATGGTCCCCCGCTGGACACTCACCGTACTGCGTTTACAGGTTGGCCTTGTTTATTTTTTTGCAGGTTTGTCCAAGATCAAATATGACTGGCTGATGAGTGCAGAACCGATGAAAACATGGCTTGCGGCCTGCTGGAATATCCCTGTTATTGGTACATGGCTGGCAATGCCGGTTACTGCCTACATATTTAGCTGGGTTGGAATGTTATTCGATTTGACCGCTGTTTTTCTTTTATTGAATAAGAAGACAAGGCCCTATGAATATATAGTGATTGTGATTTTTCACCTGATGACGTTCTGGCTTTTTTACATTGGCATTTTTCCACTGGTCATGATGGGGATAGCACTGGTTTTTTTCTCTCCGGCATTTCATCGCCGTATTTTAAACAAATGCCTGTACTGGATGAATAAAAAGACTGGTGAAAACTATGCTGATATCCCATTAAGTTTTTCTTTTACTGTTAACCAAAGTGCATATGCATTCTTTTTCGGATTGTATCTTTTGATACAATTGATATTGCCGCTGCGGTATCTCTTTTATAAAGGGAATGTTTTATGGACAGAGCAGGGGTATCGCTACGCCTGGAATGTGATGCTGATAGAGAAAGATGGTTATGTTGAATTTTATGTACAGGATAAAGCCACAGGAGAAAGATTTATAGAATACCCTAAAAAATATCTTACCCCGCTGCAAGAAAAAATGATGAGCACACAGCCGGATATGATCCTGCAGTATGCTGCTTTTCTGGCCGGTAAATATCAAATTAAACTGAAACATGAGGTCGCAGTATATGCTGATACCTACGTGTCACTGAATAAAAGACCGGGTCAGCTTTATATTGACCCAAAAGTTGACTTGTCAAAAGAGCAGGACAGCTTTGCACAGAAAAAATGGATTTTATCCGAAAAAAAACTATAGATGGCTAAGAGATTTACTTTTTTGTTTTTTGCTTTGATTTCTTCAATAGCAGTTCAGGCGCAGAAAATAAACATTTCAGGTTTTGTAAAAGATCAGACAACAAATACTGGTGTTCCCTATGCCAGCCTGTTTTTTACAAAAAACACGGGTTGTACGGGTGATAGCCTGGGACATTTCAATTATATACTGAAAGCAGGAAAATACAATGTGATTATCAAAGCTGTTGGTTATGAAAGCAGAGCTTTTGAATGGAAAGTTGATGCATCTGGAAATCAGAAGTCTTTTGAATTGAAATCCATTGCTAATCAATTGGGTACAGTTAGTATCATAGGCGCACAGCAACAGCTTTCGGATGTAAAGCTGCAGACACAAACTGCAGGTACTACAATCTATGCAGGTAAGAAGAATGAAATCATAGATTTAAATACAATATCGGCCAATACTGCAATTAACAGTACCCGGCAGGTATATGCTAAAATACCAGGTGTAAACATCATTGAAAATGATGAAGCAGGGGTACAGTTAAGTATCGCTACCCGCGGATTAAATCCTAACCGGACTACCGAGTTTAACTCCAGACAAAATGGATATGATATCAGTGCTGATCCGATTGGTTATCCTGAAAACTATTATACGCCCCCAACTGATGGACTGGATAATATTGAAATTATCCGGGGGGCAGCGTCTCTTCAATACGGCACACAGTTTGGCGGCTTGTTAAACTTTAAGATGAAACAGGGTCCTGTAGATAAAACATTTGAACTGGTAAGCAAGCAAACCGCAGGCAGTTATGGTTTTTTCAATTCGTTTAACAGTATCGGCGGACAAGATAAAAAACTAAATTACTATGCTTTTTATAATTTTAAACGCGGCGATGGCTGGCGCCAGAACACGGGTTTTAATGTACATAACGCTTACCTTTCTTTAAAATATGCTTTTACACCAAAACTGACATTGGGTTTTGAGTATACTTTTATGGATTACCGTTTACAACAACCCGGTGGGCTTACCGATCAGGAGTTTAAAGAAAATCCAAGACAATCGTTGCGCAACAGGAACTGGTTTGCAGCTACCTGGAATATTCCTGCACTGACGTTGAAATATGATATTGACAGTAATAATCTGCTTTCCGTAAAAGTATATTCCTTAATTGCTGACAGGAAAAACGTAGGTGATCTTAATTCTATTATTTATCCTGATGATCCCTCAAAGCCGCGTACCGTCATGAATGATCAGTACCGCAATTATTATATGGAAACAAGATATATTCATCATTATGAGCTGGTTAATGGAATTAAATCATCTTTCTTAGCGGGTGTGCGTGCTTATCATGGAGATACACACCGCATACAGGGATATAATTATACGGGCTCAGATGCTAATTTTTCAGTCCGTGATAATGATAATCTGCAAATTGATTATCGTTTTCCATCTTATAATGCTGCGGCATTTGCAGAAAATGTATTTCAATTAACCAATAAGTTATCTGTGATTCCGGGCGCAAGATTTGAATATATCAGGACCAATGCAAATGGTTATACCATACCTGATACGACAACGAATATCAAGACTCCCGGTCATGAATCGCATACACGTAAATTTGTATTATTAGGAATGGGGCTAGACTATAAAATAAGTCGCAAAACTGATTTTTATGCCAATTTTTCTCAGAATTACAGCCCTGTTTCTTTTACTGATATTATCATTTCACAACCCACACTGAAGGTTGACCCTGATTTGAAAGATGTAAAAGGTTATAATTTTGACCTGGGTTACCGCGGACAGATCAGCAACCTGGTTAACTTCGATTTAAGTGGATTCTATCTGCTTTATAAAAACAGAATTGGTACTTTGCTTCAGACTGATGGTGGGGGAGATGTATATCAGTATGAAACTAATATCAGTGATTCCCGTAGTATTGGCGTTGAAACCTATGCAGAGATAAATCTTTTGCATTTACTGCCACAATACCGGTACAGCGAATATAAGATATCTCTTTTTGGTTCTGTATCTTATACCAATGCAAGTTATATTGATGTACCAGCCGACCGTAAACAATTTGAAGGTAAAAAGGTAGAATATGCGGCGCCCTGGATTGATAGATATGGGATAGATTTTCTATTTAAACACTTTAGCGGCAGTTTGCAATATTCTTATACCGATGCAGAGTTTTCGGATGCCACCAATGCTAAAGCTTCAACTGACGGGAGCATAGGGATTATTCCCGCCTATCATGTAATGGATTTTACAATAGGATATACGCTTAAAAGATGTAAATTGTCTTTCTCAGTGAATAATCTTGGGAATGAAATGTATTTTACAAGACGTACCACAGGATTTCCGGGGCCTGGAATTATACCTTCGGAAGGAAGAGCTTTTTATAGTACATTGAAGTTTAATCTGTAGTTATATAATTGCTACATCTACACCTGATGCGAAATTATCGGTTAATGGAACTATCCATATCAAAGAGTTAAGGGTTGATATGACAGGGTTTCCGGATTATGTTTTTAACCCTGCATATTACCTTCGGCCTCTTATTGAAGTTCAAAACTATATTCAGGAAAATCATCACTTACCTGAAATGCCAACAGCACAGAATGTCTCTAAAGATGGAATTAATCTTGGCGAATTAAATAAATTGCTGGTTAAAAAGATCGAAGAGCTGACACTTTATCTTATCCAGCAAAAACAAGAGGCTGACAAACAAAAAGAAGAAAACCTTAAGCAAAATAAAGTATTGCAGCAACAAATAAATGAATTGAAAAGTCAGCTCATAAAAAAAGTACAATAGAATAAAATCTATTGTATCTAATAAATGTACAATCAGCTTCAAGAAAAAAATCATTAAAACCTATTTGCTAATCCTGATTAAACAAAAATCAACAAGAAATAATATTCTTGTCCCCCTTTTGTAATTTCGATCGTTATTCGGGAAAAAACAAGTATTAAGTAATGAAAGAATTTGTATTAATCTTCAGACACAGTAGTAATGGGCACATGGCACCTACCGCTGAACAGTTACAGGAAAGAATGAACTGGCTTGCCAGTATTGCGGCCCAAAATAAACTGGCTGACAAAGGAAAAGCGCTTTCCGCCAATCTCGCTAAGACAGTCAGGCCCGATGGTGTGATTACAGATGGCCCTTACACCGAGATCAAGGAATTTATTAACGGGTTCATTATCGTCCGGACAGAAACAATTGACGAAGCGGTTGCATTTGCCCAGAGTAATCCGATTTTAAAAGCAGGGGGGAATGTCGAAGTAAGAGCCATCTTAACTCCTGGTGAAAAAGACCATTAAGCAGATGCAGAGAAGAGCGGAGATACAAGATGATCTTCTGCGAAAACTTTTCAGGCTTGAGCAGGCTAAAATGACGGCGGTATTGTTCCGGCATTTTGGTCTGCAGCATATGGAAGTTGCCGAAGACATTGTCAGTGAAACATTTTTGAAAGCGACTGAATCCTGGCGTATGACCGGCATTCCGGAAAACCCGGAAGCGTGGCTATACGTGGTGGGTAAAAATAAAGCTAAAGATTATCTCAAAAGAGTGGCACTGTTTGAATCGCAAATCAAAGAACAGTTAACATCAGGCAGGTCTGAGCAAGCAGAGGAACCCGACTTCGATCAGCAGACCATTACTGACAGTCAGCTGGCCATGATCTTTACCGTATGTAATCCGGTCAATTCGCAGGAGGCACAGATCTGCCTCGCACTTCAAATCCTTTGTGGTTTCAGCATTGCCGAAATTGCTGCTGCCTTTTTAACGCAAACAGAAACTATCAAAAAACGGTTGCTGCGGGCCAGGAACAAACTCAGGGGTGAAGGTTTCCAGATCAGTCAATTATCCGATTCTGCACTGGTTTTGCGATTGGATACTGTTTTAAGAACACTATACCTCTTGTTTAACGAAGGTTATTTTTCTTCCTCAGGGAAACAATTGATCAGGAGTGAGCTTTGTGCAGAAGCGATAAGACTCACGCTGCTACTGGTTGAAAATCCGCAGACCAGTACAGACCAATGTAACGCGCTCCTTGCTTTAATGTGTTTTCAAAGTTCAAGATTTGAAGCCCGGATCAATAAAGCCGGGGAAAACATATTATTTGAACAACAGGATAAGCAATTGTGGAACAGGGAATTGATAGAAAGAGGGAATTTCTACCTCGTCAATGCCTGCTCCGGAAATAGTGTTTCCAAATATCATTTGGAAGCGGGTATTGCCTATTGGCATACCGTTCCTGATACCGGTAACAAATGGAATACTATCCTGCAGCTTTACAATCAACTCTTGCTGATCGAATATACGCCACTCACAGCGCTTAACCGGACATTTGCTTTTTCCAGGGTTTATGGAAAGGAACAGGCTATTTGCGAAGCCGAAAAGCTAGGGTTAGAGGAGCTGAATGACTACCATGCTTTATTGGGGTATCTGTATGCAGACATAGAAATTTCCAGCGCCATAATACATTATCAAAAAGCGATCAAACTGACCAGCTCTAACATTGAAAAGTCTGCATTAACTAAAGAATTAGAAAGATTAAAAAGAATAACAAATGAAAAATAAACAATTATACTATTGGATATTAACAGGTCTGCTATCATTTTATATGCTGTTCGCTGCCTGGTTTGCTGAAACACATCAGGCCGAATTTACTGGCCGTATGGGGTTCCCGGCCTATTTCCGGGTTGAACTGACCATTGCTAAGATAATCGGTGCTATAGTGCTGTTAATCCCCCAAACCTCTCAAAGAATCAGAGAATGGGTTTATGTTGGCTTTTGTATTTGCATGATTTCTGCATTTATTGCCAAATGCAGCAGTGGTTACGGTTTTATGGAGGCTGCACAACCTGCATTTTCATTGGTTTTTTTCTTACTGGTGATATTCCTTCTCCAAAAAGTGAATAACCAGCCTTATAAGCTATCAGAAAAGCAGAGCTGATCCTGATACAAAAGACATCATTAAAAACTTGCGGTTGACAGGTTGTTCCCTAGTCAAATAGGGGTTGAAAACCCCTTTTAAATACACTATTTGACAAGGGTCCAAGGTTAAGTTAACAGGTTATGTCATATTTTTTAATAAAGCGATTTCACCTCCAATACCTGCAATTTATTCGCAGTCGATTTTCAAAACACAGAAAATAAAGACTTATGGTTTTTTTGATTATGCAATCAATGAAGCATTGATCCTTTCAGCCAGGATGTGATTATAGCTCATCCCGATGTACTGCTGTCTTATTGCAACCGGTATCAAAACAGACAGTTCATCACCCGAAGGGTAAACAGCAATGAAATGCTGACTAAGGTTGAAAGAACTTTCTGTAAGTCAGATTGCTTATAAATTAGGTTTTGAGTATTCTCAATTCTTCAATAAGCTGTTTAAAAACAAGACCAGCAAAACTTCTGTAAAATACAGACGATTTTTTACAATTGCGGCTTACTCCTGATGACCGATAGTGATAAATGTCTTAAATTGCCGGATGAATCGAATAGACCGGCTTTCTTCCATTATTATTCAGCTGCAATCACGCAGGACTGTGAAAGCGAAAGATATTGCAGAACGGTATTCCATTAGTTTGAGAACTGTTTACAGAGATATCAGCTCATTGGAAGAAGCAGGAATTCCTATTATAGGAGAATCAGGGATTGGTTATTCTTTACAGGAAGGTTATAGGTTACCTCCGGTGATGTTTACACGTGAAGAAGCAACGGCCCTGATCACTGCAGAAAAGTTAGTGGCTCAGTTAACTGACGCAAGTAATGGGAATTTATTTTCCAATGCACTGGATAAAATACGTTCTGTAATGGAAATAGGGGAAAAGGATTACCTCAGCCGCATGGAAGGTAAAATCGAAGTGGTCAGGAATTCTATTGTTCAGGATTTGACCCAGGATAATATTTTACAGCTCATCTTAGCCGGGCTGGGAGGGCACCTGGTGATGAAGCTGCATTATGCTGCACCCTATACACCGCAGGAAACAAAGCGGGTAATTGAACCTGTAGGTGTGTTTTATGTAAACCGGTACTGGCACCTGATTGCTTTCTGCCGGGAGAAAAATGACTACCGGGATTTTAGGTTCGACCGTATTAAACAATTATCTGCAACGGATGTTAAATTCAAAACCAAACATCCTGTATTAAAGAGTTTCTTAAATAATCAGTATAAGGATATAAAACTGGAAGAAATTACCTTATTGGTTGACAACAAGGGAGCTCAGCAAATTGGTGATTCAAAATATTATTATGGTTATATCTCAGAACGGAGTACAGTGGCTGGCATAGAAATGGAATTTCTGACGATGTCTGTTGATGGATTTGCACGCTGGTATATCTCTATTGCTGATCATGCAACGATAATTCATTCAGCACTGTTAAAAACAACAGTGAAATCACTATTCACTTCATTTTCCAGCACCATAGAAAATATTTAAAATCTTGCTGACACAAGGCTGTCACAACCCTGATGTTTCTTTGCTGTACAAATTAAAAGAAACAAAATGGAAAGAGCAATTGATGCTAATTACAGTAAGGACGCACTCAAAGATGAGGAGCTGGTTAAATTATTACCAGGATTTACAAATAAAAATGCAGTTGTTAACGGAGTTAATATTCATTACGTTGAAGGTGGACAGGGAGAACCCCTGATCTTAATTCCGGGATGGCCGCAAACCTGGTGGGCATTTCATCAAATGATGCCGCTGTTAGCCGAAAAATTTCATGTTATCGTAGTTGATATGAGAGGAATGGGTACCAGTGACAAACCGGAAACCGGTTATGATAAGAAAACTATGGCTAAAGATATCTTCGAACTGATTCATCATATCGGATACGGTAAAGTTAATATTGCGGGACATGATATCGGTGCGCAGGTAGCGTTTAGCTTTGCGATGAATCATTCCGAAGCTACTGCTAAACTGATCATCCTTGATACACCTCACCCTAATGCAGGTATGTATTATATCCCGCTGATCGCAGCCGGCAATAATTCGTTGAGTAGTGAGCAGCCTCAAAACCATATGTGGTGGATGGCGTTTAACCAGGTAAAAGGATTACCTGAGCAGCTTTTAACCGGCAGATCAAACTTAGTACATGATTATGTTTTTAAATATGCATCTGTAAATGAAGAAAGTATCAGTGAATTTGACCGTGCGGTATATCTTGCTGCTTACGATAATGCTGATGGTATACGTGCCGGTAATGGATGGTACCAGACTTTTGCACAGGATATAGAAGATAGTCAGTCATATGGTCAGCTAAATATTCCGGTACTGGGTATTGGAGGTAGTGGTTATGAGTTGCTTCAAAGAGAATTGCCTCCTTATGCTGCTGATTTAAAAGTAGTGAAAATTGAAGAGAGCGGGCATTTTATTCTGGAAGAAAAACCTCAGGAAACAGCCAGTCTGATGATAGAATTTCTAAAATAGCATTTTATGGATAACCCCTTCTTTTTATCAGGAGGGGATTATCTGCTGCTGTACGCAAAAATAAATTACAAACAATTTCCAATCAAATGACTGAAAAGAAAAATACCGCGATGGTATTTATCCTGGTAACGCTATTTATAGATTTTACCGGGTTCGGAATTATTATTCCGGTTTTACCAAAACTGATTCAAAGCTTCACTGGCGGTAATATTAGTGTCGCTGCAAATTATGGCGGATATCTGATGGCCGCTTTTGCATTAGCCCAATTTGTGTTTTCGCCGGTTATGGGTGGCCTGAGTGATCAATTTGGAAGAAGACCTGTATTATTGATCTCTTTATTTGGCCTGGGTATAGATTATATTTTCTTAGCTTTTGCACCCTCTGTATTTTGGTTGTTTATTGGGCGCATTATCGCAGGAATAACGGGGGCAAGCGTGAGTACAGCATTAGCTTATATTGCAGACATTTCTAAGCCAGAACAAAAATCCAGAAACTTTGGCCTGGTTGGTGCCGTCTTTGGGCTTGGTTTTATTCTTGGACCAGCTATTGGTGGACTTTTCAGCACATTTGGCCTTCGGGTTCCTTTTATGATTTCTGCCGGCTTAGCTTTGGCTAACTGGTTATACGGCTATTTTTTATTGCCAGAATCTTTGGCAGAAGTAAATAAAAGGAAGTTTTCGTGGAGAAGGGCGAACCCAGTCGGCGCATTTATAAATATTTCTAAATACCCGGCAATCATTGGATTACTGGCTGCTTTATTTTTACTTTATATCGCTAACCAATCAGTAAATACCAACTGGTCCTATTATGTGATCGAAAAATTCCATTGGGATTCTACGATGATCGGTTATTCATTAGGACTGGTGGGCTTAGTTCTTGCAGTTGTTCAGGGAGGATTACTCAGATTTATTACCACCAATAACCATCAAAAGCTGGCAATTTACTACGGGCTTATCTTATATATCATCGGGTTTATTTGTTTTGCATTTGCAGCAAATGGAACCTGGATGCTATTGTTTATTTTACCTTATGGTCTGGCAGGAATTGGCGGTCCGGCAATGCAGAGTCTGATTTCAAATCATGTTGCTCCAAATTCGCAGGGAGAGTTACAGGGAATTACCACCGGTCTGCAAAGTCTGGCTGCAATTATAGGCCCCTGGCTTGTAAGTAAGGGTTTTGTTTATTTCACTGGGCCTTCTGCACCAGTGTATTTTCCAGGTGCCCCGTTTATTTTTAGTGCTGTTTTGACCCTGGTTGGTTTAATCATTGCATTTAAAACAATAAATAAATATCAGTAGGCTAGATAGCCTACTGATTGTTACTCTGCTGCTTTTTTAAGTTCTTCGATATCAAACTTCTTCATTTTCATAAAAGCATTCATAACTTTTGGTGCTTTCTCAGGATCAGTCATCAGGCTGCCAAGAATAGAAGGGACGATCTGCCACCAAACGCCGAAAGCATCCTGACACCAGCCGCACATCGCTTCTTTGCCGCCCTCTGTCAGGTTAAGCCAGAAGAAATCAATCTCTGCCTGCGTATCACAATTGACGACCAGGCTAACCCCCTGATCAAAACCAAAGTGATGTGGCCCGGAGCTATCCATTGCCGAAATTCTGTAGTCGTTTATCTTAAACTGTCCGTATTTTATATTTCCTGCTGTATCGTGTTCTCCAGCTTCATAACGGGCCATAATCTCTGTTGAAGAGTTCTCAAATAATGAAGTGTAAAAGCTGATCGCTTTTTCTGCTTTCCCGTTTTGCTCTCCTGTAAACATCAGACTTGGAAAAATGTCACGCTGCTGCTGTTCACCTGGCATACCGAGGGAAAGCTGCCAGGATACCCCATATTTATCTTGTACCCAGCCATACTTGTTGCTCCAGGGATAGCTGTTCAGGGGCATCATAATATTTCCGCCTTCGGTTAAGATTTTCCATGCCTGATCAATTTCTTCTGCAGTTTCGCAAATGGTGAAGAACGATATCGAAGGATTTGGTTTATAATCCGGGCCTCCATTTAAGCCCATGAATTGTTTGCCGTGGATATGAAAAGTAACCACTACAGGAGTACATACTTTGACTTCAGCATCCGGAAAAGCCAGACAATAGTAGTCCGCGGCTTCTTTGGCATTGCCATTAAACCAGATGCAGGGATAGATTAAGTGTTTCATTTTTTGCTAAAGTTAATCATCCAGTAAACACCATATTTGTCTTTAAATGAGCCAAAATAATCGCCCCAGAACATGTCTTCCATTGGCATTTGAACTGTTCCTCCTGCAGAGAGCCCATTAAAAATCCGGGTGGCTTCATCACGGCTGTCAGGTGAAATAGAGATATAATTGTTGTTACCTGGCTGCAGTACATGCCCCATTGATTTAACACAGTCTGATGCCATGAGGGATTGTCCGTCGCCTAAGGGCAAAGAAACATGCATCGTTAGATTTTTTTCCTCGTCAGGGAGGTTTTCCGTGCCTGGTGCATCACTCATTTTCTGGATAAACAATTCACCACCGAAAACAGATTGATAGAATTTGAAAGCTTCTGCTGCATTACCATCAAAATTTAAATAAGGGTTAAGTTTCATAGTTTGGTTGTTTTGTGTATATCAAAGCTAAAATAAGGGGGTTGAAATCTACTTGCCATAGGACAAGAAATAAACTATCTTTCTTTAACAATTTCCTTCCTGATCCTGCTTAAAGAGGTATCTGTAATACCCAGATAAGTGGCTATAAATTTTAAGGGTGCCTGTTGCAAAATCTGAGGGTGCTGCTCCTGTAATTTTTTATACCGGTCAATAGCAGAGTCGGTTATCATTGATACCGTACGTTGTTTAAGCTGGAACAGGCTTTCAGACATCCACAATCTGCCCCATTCATTGAAACCTTTGATCGCATGGTATAAAACCTGGAATTGATCAAGACCAATTACATAACATTTACAGTCTGTTAATGCCTGGATATACTCAACAGTAGGGATTTGATGAAAAAGAGAAATAACGTCTATAGCAATTTCATCTTTTCCGATAAACCCGGTAGTGATGTCATTTCCATTGAAGTCATAAACATAAGACCTGACCATGCCCTGCACAATGCAGGAATATGAGTTGGCTACCTGTCCTTTTTTGAGCAGATAATCACCCTTGTTTAGATTTACTGGCTGATGAGCTTCAAAAATAGTTTCAAGCTCAGATAGTGTTAATAACGGATGCTGATATATGGTTTGCAATGCTGGCATGAAAAAAATATAAAACAGGTTATTTCCTATATAAAGAGAAGTAAAAATTCTTATAACATGAAATTAACGGCTTTTTTTTATAAAATTCACATAGACTGTGATCATGATGGCAGTTGCAAAGCTGATTCCTGTAATCGCGTCAATCAGTGCAGAAGAGATAGGCTGTCCGGATATTTTGTCTGCATAATATTTGACGAAAGAATTTGGGAGATCGGTTTCGCCCAGGCTTTCTTTAATCTGCCATTGCCAGTCTGTAACCGGACAATAGCCCAGGCCATACCAGATACCCAGGATTAACCAGCAGCCTAAAGTCAATGCGACCACAATAAGATGTAGTTTTCTGGTGGAAGGCCATATCCAGCCCAATAGGTTAAACCCTATAATGACAAGATGCAGGAGCGTAAAAAAACAATCAAGCAGGTGGTACATTATTTAGCAGATTAGAAGAGACGTATCATCTCTTTTTGAAAACAAACACTGGTTTCGATCTCAGCATATTGCCCATAATTCGGTATCAGCACGTATCCGTTTTTTTTATAGAGTTTGATGGCATCCAACCGCTCTGTTCCTGTTTCCAGGATGCACTTTTGATAAGCCAGCTCAGTGGCCCATATTTCCAGTTCTGTTAAAATATTGCTGGCAATACCCTTACCCCGGTGGTTAGGTGAGGTATACATGCGCTTGATTTCCATCGTATTTGTGGCGTATTGCTTTATGGCACCGCAACCTATCGGCTGATCATCTTTGTAGACTACAACAACATGTTTTATCTTATCAATCTTATTGAATTGATCATAAAAAGAATGTGTTGAACTATTCTTTTCGGCAAGGTATTCATCAAGATGTTTCACCAGGTTAATGAAATCCTGGTTTTCAGAGTCGGTTCTTACTAGCTTGATCATTTTCAAATTCTTTGAAGAGGTGAATTTAAGAAAAGATTTTAATTATCTTTGTTCTTTGAAATATTCAATTCTTTTGTTATGTCGTCAGTAGAAACTCTTGGTGAGTATTATAAAAGAACAAATCAGATAGTTCCCTCAGATTTGTTAAATCCTAAAGGAAATTATAGTCACTTTAATGTTCAGCCAAGGCACTATTGTAATAAAGTAACACCGTATAACAGAAGAGATCATTATAAGATCTGCCTGAATATCGGGGCTGGCAGACTACGCTTTGCTGATAAAACCATAGAAATAGACCAGCCGGCACTTGTCTTATCGAACCCTTCGGTACTTTATTCCTGGGAATCTATTGTTGAAGAACAAAAAGGCTATTTGTGCCTGTTTAATGACTCTTTTATTTCAGCAGAATTAAAAAAAGGATTTGAACTGACCTGCCCGTTATTTAATCCTCTGCTGAGCCCTGTTTGTTTTTTAAATCAGGAGCAGACTGCACTGGTAAGCGGATATTATCAGCAAATGATCGATGAATTAAAAAGCGACTATGAATACAAATTTGACGTTATCAGAAGCTTACTTAAATTAATTATCCATCAGGGGATAAAGATTCAATCCGAATATAATGAGATTGCTCAAAAAGATGCTTCTGACCGGATAACACCAATGTTTATGGAATTGCTGGAACGTCAGTTTCCTGTAGATTCTCCTGGAAACCCCTTGAAAATAAAGAGCGCCTCAGAATTTGCAAGTCAATTGAATATCCATGTGAACCACCTCAATTATGTGGTCAAATCACATACTGGTAAAACGACCACACAAATGATCAGTAACAGGATTGTTGACGAGGCAAAGACATTGCTGAAAAATACAGATTGGGATGTTGCTGAAATTGGCTATTGTCTTGGATTTGACTATCCGGCGCATTTTAATAATTACTTCAAAAAACATACAGGGATAACACCTTCAATCTTTAAGTATAATTCGTAGCTATATTTGATTTACGTAATCTTTTCTTTAAAATTAGTTTCATCAGGTTAGAAATAAAAAAAAGCCTCATCGCTGAGGCTTTTTCAATTTAAAACTACGTACAAGGATGGCGTTAACTTATAATAACGCTGCAAATCTATCTAATTTCTTTCCAGCAGAAAACGCCAAACCACAGCACTCAGTATAGCGCCCAGAACGGGGGCAACAATGAATAACCACAATTGACTGACTGCTGTCCCGCCAACAATTAATGCAGGGCCGATACTTCTTGCCGGATTTACAGATACACCGGTTACTTTGATACCAACGATATGGATTAAAACTAAACTTAATCCGATGGCTAAACCAGCGAAACCACCGTTTATATTTTTTGTAGAAGTAGATCCAAAAATAACCATCAGGAATATAAAGGTGAATACAGTTTCTGCAACAAAACCAGAAATCACATTATAGTGACCTGGTGAGGCAGCATCATAACCATTTTGTCCTAACCCACTAAATACATAACCATCCTTACCTGAGGCAATAAGATATAAAATTCCAGCACCTGCTATCGCGCCCAGTACCTGAGCGATAATGTAAATAACAGCTTCACCGGCTTTCATACGGCCTGCGATTACCATACCAATGGAAATTGCCGGATTGATATGACAGCCTGAAATGTGACCAATGGCATAAGCCATTGCGACAACCGATAAACCAAAGGCAAAAGAGATACCAAGCAGACCAACACCGCTTGTACCATTATCACCGGCAATTACAGCACTGCCGCAGCCCATCAGGACCAGAACCAGTGTGCCGAAAAACTCGGCAGAGAATTTAGAAAAAGTAGTTGTTTCCATGTGAGGTTTAATTTAATTATAATTAACAGATGAATGATTTGGGTAGGTTAAAGAATATACCTATATAATATTAAGTATATTTTTCTGAAAATCAGACAAATAAATGACAATTTAAATGGAATCAACTCATGAATTAATCTATTTCCGGTTAAGGCGTATGTACGGGCCTGATCATGTCTACATGTAAAATGTTATCTTCTAAATATTCTTCTCCAACTACCACAAAACCAAATGATTCGTAAAATGACTTCAGGTATAACTGCGCACCGATTTTAATGGGTTTGTTTCCGTATAAACGGATACAGTTTGAAATCGCCAATAAAACCAGTTGTTTTCCGAAACCCTTTCCTCTGGCTGCAGCACTTGTCACTATTCTCCCTATCGATGGTTCTGTAAAAGATAAACCTGCAGGGACTATTCTGGCATAAGCCATCAGTTCTTTATTTTGATAAAGCATCAAATGCTGGCAGGACAGGTCTTTATTATCGGCATCCAGAAAAACACATTCCTGTTCAACCACAAAAATCTCACTTCTCAATCTTAGTATTGCGTAAAGTTCTTTCACTGTAAGCGATTCAAAAGGCTTACATATTTCAGTATATTCCATATTGTTTGATTAAAAAATAAGGGGGTCTATGATTAAAATTAAACAGGCCCTAAATAACGATTTTTATTTCTATTTGATTACTGGTTTAAACATGTTAATTTTGATTATCCGCCTTAACTGATAAATGGTTAGGGTATTACAGATCAAATAAGCCTTGAACTACAAGTCGTTAGCCACAATCAGCCACAATCAGTTTATCTTCAAATTCAGCTATCCCATAAAAAAAATCGTTTTACTAATTTTAGCAGTATGGGCTGTACTTCCTGCAATTGCACAGCCTGTCAGGGTTGCTGTTGCAGCGAATGCCCATTTTGTTCTTCGGAAATTAGCGGATGATTTTAAGAAAAAGACGGGGGTAGAAGTCGAAATCATTAGCGGATCATCCGGGAAATTGACTGCTCAGATCAAAAATGGCGCTCCATATGATGTGTTTTTATCAGCCGATATGGATTTTGCACAAAGTGTTTATACGGATGGTTTTGCCCTGTCAAAACCGCGGGTTTATGCCTTAGGCAGTTTGATTGTCTGCTCCACAACAGGGGCGGCTGTAGAAAACTGGAAAACTTTAATCCGGGATCAGAAAACAGGGAAAATTGCTATTGGTAACCCCACTTTAGCCCCTTATGGTAAAGCAGCAGCGCAGGCTTTGAATTATTATGGATTATATCATGAATTATCGTCCCGCCTGGTATTTGGAGAGAGTATCAGCCAGGTAAATACTTATGTGCTTAAAAAGGTTGTCAATATTGGGTTTACTACAGAATCTTTAGTTTATGAACTTTCTCCTGCAGATCAGTTCAAGTGGCAGAAAATAGATGTGAAAGCCTATGCGCCAATCCAGCAGGGAGCTGTATTATTGAAGTACGCGAAAAATAAGAATTTTGTGAATAATAAGAGATTTTATGATTATCTTTTCTCTGCTGGTGCGAAAGCTATTTTCGGTCAGTTTGGCTACAGAACCCTATAAAATTTAAAAGGATTAATGGAATGGACTCCAATATGGCTGAGCCTCAAACTCGCAGCCTGTACAACACTTATACTTTTTTTGATCGGTATTCCATTAGCTTACTGGCTTTCCAGGCGTCATTCGCTTGCAAAAGTAGTCATAGAGGCGATGCTAACTATGCCACTGGTTTTACCGCCATCGGTTTTAGGTTTTTATCTGCTGCTTACTTTTAGTCCGAACAGCTTATTAGGAAGCTGGCTGCATACGCATTTCAATATAAGCCTGGTTTTTTCTTTTGAAGGCCTGGTTGTAGCCTCTGTAATTTATAGTCTGCCTTTTATGGTGAGCCCGGTAAAATCTGCTTTGGCTCATTTACCAGTTTCACTTGCAGAAGCATCTTACACTATGGGTAAATCTAAACTGGAAACTTTTTACAGCATACAGCTCCCTAATATCAAATCGTCTTTATGGACAGCAACAGTATTGACTTTTGCCCATACATTGGGAGAGTTTGGTGTCGTTTTAATGATAGGAGGGAAACTTGACGGGGTGACTAAAGTAGCTTCTATTGCAATTTATGATGCGGTTGATAATAACCAGTATCACGAGGCTAACCTGTATTCTCTGGTTTTATTTGCGATCACTTTTGTCATTGTAATCCTGGTATTCATTTTTAACAGAAATTCAGCAAGAGGGCCATTAGAATGATTGAAGCTTCAATATATAAAAAGATAAAAACATATAAGGGAAATAGTCAGCTCATTGTGGATGCTCAGTTTCCAGCAGGATCAATAACCAGGCTTTATGGTTCTTCTGGTTCAGGAAAAACTACTTTTCTGAAAATACTGGCAGGGTTAATTACGCCCGAGAAAGGAGAAATCCATGTGAAAGGGGTTTGCTGGCTGGATACCCATAAGAAGATCAACTGGAAACCTCAGCAGCGCCGTGTAGGTTTTGTTTTTCAGGATTATGCTTTGTTTCCGAATATGACCGTGCAGGCGCATTTAGCTTATGCGACTACAGACCAGCAGCTGATTGAAAGATTGTTGCTTATTGGCAAAATGGAATCTTTCAGGCAGCATAAACCAGCGCATTTATCGGGTGGACAGCAGCAAAGACTTGCTATTCTGCGGGCAATGGCACTCAGACCGGAATTATTAATATTAGACGAAGCTTTTTCTGCGCTGGATGATGATCTGCGGGAAGCATTGATTATTGAACTAAAGATTATTTTAAAAGAATTCAGGACCACCACGATTATAGTCAGTCACCATTTACAGGAAACTGCCGGTTTTGCAGAGCGTACATTACAAATTGAACAGGAACATTAACCCAAAAGGAGATGATTGTATATAAAACAAATGAAGAAGTAGAGTTAATCCGTATAAGCGCTACGTTAATCAGCTCAGCCTTAGCCGAAATCGCTAAAGTGCTGAAACCAGGTATGACCACAATGGAGCTTGATAAACTCGCTGCCGAATATATTGCAGATCATGGGGCTATCCCTTCATTTCTTAATTATGAAGGTTATCCGCATCATATCTGTACCTCTGTAAATGATGTCGTTGTTCATGGTATGCCAAATGATAAACCATTGCGTGACGGAGATATTGTCACGGTAGATATAGGGGTCATCAAAAATGAATTTCATGGGGACCATGCCTATACTTTTATTTTAGGTGATGCACCGCAGGAAGTGATCGATCTGGTCAGGGTGACTAAAGAATGTCTTTATGAAGGTATTAATCATGCAGTGGCAGACAGTTATTTAAGTAATATCTCCAGTGCTATACAAAGACATGCAGAAAATAATGGTTATGGTGTAGTCAGAGAATATGTAGGACATGGCCTGGGCCGCTCTATGCACGAACATCCGCAGGTACCAAATTTTGGAAGAAGGAATGAGGGGATACTCATGAAAGAAAACCTGGTACTGGCCATTGAGCCTATGATAAACCTGGGGACGAAAGAGATCAAAGTATCTAAAGATGGCTGGATAATCAGTACGGCAGATGGAAAACCATCAGTACATTTTGAACATGATGTTTGTATTAAGCCCGGACATGCGCTGATTTTATCAAACTATGCACTGATAGAAATTGTTGAAAAAGCAAACATTAACCTCAATTCGACTTATTATTAAGCGATTAAGGTAATTCGGACTGTAAGTTCTTTAATCCATAGAAATGTCATACTTTTGCTACGTTCTTAGAAATCGAAAAAGAGTTAAGCTAAATGAAATTACCTGCACAATATAACCCGGTCCCTTTTATAAAGGATAATTATAAAATCATTGCCAGTTATATTTTTACGCTGTTTTTTATAGGTCTGGGCATCTGGTTTATTCAACATGAAAAAGCAGAGCTTCAACAGGTAAAACACCTGGTTCTTACCTCAAAATGGGATTGGATATCGCTGGGTATTTTACTCAGTGTGGTTTATATTTTTATGCATGGACTCATGTATAAATACTCCTTTAAGGCGGTGGGTAGCGAAGTTAATCTGTTAGATTCTACGATGTTATATTTGAAAAGGAATTTTGTCAGTGTGTTTTTGCCTGCTGGTGGAGTTTCTTCTCTTGCTTTTTTTAGTGGTTCTATTGAACAAAAAGGGGTTGCTAAATCCCAGATTAATTTTGCCTCCTCTATTTATGGATTTGTAGGCATCCTGTCGGTAGTGGTCATCGCTATCCCGGTATTTATTTATGCAATTTTCAAGGGCAGTATAGGCGCCGGAGAATGGATAGGGCTTATAGCTATTTTTGCATTAATAGGAGGTATCTATTTGATTTATAGATCTATTGCAAATAATGGTAAGTTTTATCAATTACTGGTGAAGTATATTCCTTCTGTAGAGGTATTCCTTTCTGAATTCAGAAATAATCAGATTGAACGTAAAAGTTTTATCTGGACCTTTATTTATAGTATGCTGATCGAAATCATAGGTGTGGTTCATATCTATATCGCAATGGTAGCGCTGAATATAGAACCATCTCTGATTATTGCTACGATCAGTTATGTAGTAGGTGTTGTATTTCTGATTATTTCTCCATTTTTAAGAGGATTAGGTGCTGTAGAAGCATCAATGACCTTTATGCTGATCCGTTTAGGGTATTCAGAAGCTGCTGCAGTATCCGTTACTTTCCTATACAGGTTTATGGAATTCTGGATTCCTATGTTATTAGGGGCATTGAGCTTCCTGGTCAGGATCAACAAATTACTGATGCGTATTGTGCCTGCACTGATGATCCTTGCTTTGGGTATTGTGAATATTGTATCTGTGCTTACCCCTGCAATTCACGAGAGGCTTGTATTCCTGAAAAATTTCCTGCCTATTTCTGCTATTGCAGCTTCAAATTATTTTGTACTGGTTGCAGGTTTATTTTTATTGGTTACCGCTGCATTCATGCTTAGAGGGCTGAAAATGGCCTGGTATTTTGCATTGGCACTCTGCGTTTTTTCTCTTTTTGGAAACCTGACCAAAGCATTTGATTACGAAGAAGCGCTTTATTCTGTCATTGTAATTATCGGATTAATTGCTTCCAGAAAGGAATATTATGTGAAGCATAATTCGCGTCTTCGTTTTATAGGTATCCAGACTACGCTGCTAAGTGTGGCAGCTGTAGTTTTATATGGTACGATTGGTTTCTATTTTCTGGATGCCAAACATTTCAATGTCGATTTTGGGATTTTTCAATCTATCAAATATACTTTAGAGAATTTTGTACTGATTGACAGTACAGATCTGGTTCCTCAGGATGCTTTTGCAAGAGGCTTTTTATATTCTATCAATATCAGTGGATTCTTGTCTGTAGCCTTCCTGGTGTATACTTTGATTCGTCCTTATATTATCAAAGATACTACTGATGAAGAAGAGTTTAAATGGGCAAGGACGCAGCTTGATCAATACGGTAATTCAGCAATGGATTATTTCAAGACTTACCAGGATAAGCTGATTTATCGTTCTCCTGAGCTGGAAGGCTTTATCTCTTACCGTATTGCAGGAAACTTTGCGGTTGTACTTGAATCGCCGGTAACGGCTCCTGAAAACTTAAAGGCATTTATTAAGTCATTTGATAAATACTGCTTTGAAAGCGGAATGAAAAGCTTTTATTACCGTGTAGCCGAAGAAAACCTGGAACCTTTTATTAAAAGTGGTAAAAAGAGATTGTTTTTAGGTCAGGAGGGAGTGGTTAATCTGACTACTTTCACTTTGGATGGAGGAAATAGAAAATCAATCCGCAATGCACTGAAAAAAGTAGGGGAAAAAGGATTTCACAGCAAAATATATGAAGCGCCGGTTAAGGATGGTTTATTACAGAAAATAAAATCTGTTTCTGATGAATGGCTGGAAGAAACAGAACGTGAAGAAATTGTTTTCTCTCAGGGGATGTTTGACTGGGAAGAGTTGAAAAACCAGACCATTATTACTGTTGAAAATTCTGAAGAGAAGATTGTTGCTTTCCTGAATGTAATTCCTGATTATGCCAAAGGTGAAGGGACTTATGATCTGATCAGAAAGACCAGTGATGCACCGAATGGTGTGATTGACTTTATTCTGGTTGAGCTGTTTAAATACCTGAAAGAGAAAGGCTACACTTCGGTTAACATAGGTTTTGCCCCTTTATCGGGTTTGAATGATCCAAAGAACCTTCCGGAACGCTCGCTGAAATTTGCCTATGAAAAAATTAAATCCTTTTCTCATTATAAAGGTCTGAGAGATGCAAAAGATAAATTCTCTCCGGTATGGCACAATAAATATCTTGTTTATGGTCAGGATTATGATCTGATCCAGGTTCCGGCAGTATTGGCAAAAGTTATTAAACCTTGATTAAGCAAATGAAAAGATTGATTCTGTTGATCGCAATGTTATTTTGTTTAGGCAAACCATCGTTTGCGGTAAATGTAGAAGCGTCTCTTCGTTACGGCCCTTTTGGTAAAATTACAGTCTATCAGCCTGTGAAGAAACCAATCTCAGTCGTACTTTTTGTTTCTGGTGATGGGGGATGGAAAGATGGCGTTATTGAGATGGCTCATATGCTGACCGGACAGGGCGCATTGGTATTAGGTATCGATGCGAGAGATTACAGGAAAGGTCTGGCCAAAAGAAAAACAGATTGTTATTATCCTGCTGCTGATTTTGAGCAGCTGAGTTTAATGATACAGAAGAAATACAAATTCAGTGATTATACTAAACCCATTCTTGTTGGTTATTCTTATGGGGCAACGCTGATCTATGGAATTTTGGCGCAGGCACCGGCCAATACCTTTAAAGGAGCGCTTGCATTGGGTTTTTGTCCTGATATTGAGTCGAAAAAGCCATTCTGTAAAGGAAGTGGATTAACACAGCATGTGTTGAAACCAGGTGTCTCTTTCTGGCTGGAAAGAAATGAGCATCTTACTGCGCCTTTTATCGTTCTAAACGGATTTAAGGATGAAGCCTGCCCTTATGCAGCTACGGCATCTTTCCTGAAAGATATGCCCATGGCCGAGCTGATCGATTTACCAAAAGTAGGTCACGGTTTTGCTGTCATTGCTGAATGGTCACCGCAGTTTATCGCTGCTTATCAGAAAATAATGGGTACACCTTCTTTTGCTGAACGTAAACAAGGTGAAAATAAAGAGTTGAAAACACAGGCGATTAAACTTTATGGTGAAGACCTGCCTTTAACGATCATTCCTGCAACTAAGAAAAATGATCTTCCTTTGGTATTGATGATTTCCGGAGATGGTGGATGGACAAGCTTTGATCAGTCTCTTGCCGAATCTCTTGCTGCAAGAGGTTTATCTGTAGTAGGCCTTGATGCGCAGAAATACTTTTGGGATGCCAGGACACCTGAAAAAACTACATCCGATTTAAGCAAGGCCATACTGCATTACAGGACTCAGCTGAATAAAGATAAATTTATATTAGCGGGTTATTCTTTTGGTGCATCTGTTGTTCCATTTGTCGCTAACAGATTGGAACCGGCCTTAAAATCACATCTTTCTGCTGTACTTTCACTATCTCCTGATGTCACAGCTGATTTTGAAATTCATGTCATGGATATGTTGAGTCTTGGTAATACGGAAGAGACTTATAATGTTCAGGCTGAAATGAAAAAGATAAAGAATGTACCGGTAATCAGCTTTTTTGGGAGTCAGGAAGATGGGGGTATTGCTGCAAAATTTATTAAAGCAGGTTTAAAGACAGAAATTATTCCAGGTGACCACCATTTTGGTGATAATTTCCAGGGACTGTCAATGGATCTTTTAAAAAGTATCCCGCAATAATGAATGCACAACTTGCCAGTTTAACCAGAATTGCCGCTGCACCATCCAGAATTATCATTGGATTAATGTCGGGTACCTCATTGGATGGTCTGGATATTGCACTTTGTGAATTCTCCGGTGCAGGTCTGGAAACTCAGGTTAAAGTACTGCATTTTGTGACCATGCCTTATACAGAGGATTTTAAGGAGGACCTGAAATCTGTGTCTTTCAAAACACAGGTGTCTTTGCAAAAAGTAACTTTATTAAATGCAGTTATAGGATCTTATTCGGCAGAATTAATTCTAAATGCGCTTAAAGAATGGGGGTATCCGGCAGCCTCAGTTGATCTGATTGCAAGTCATGGACAGACTATTTTTCATGCGCCAGTTTCTCTTCATCAGCAAAATGTGTATCCGAATGCTACGCTTCAAATCGGTGACGGTGATCATATTGCTGTGCAAACAGGAATTATAACGCTGAGTGATTTCAGGCAAAAACATATAGCTGCTGGTGGCGAAGGTGCTCCTTTAGCTGTTTACGGAGATTATTTATTATTCTCCAGTCCTGATGAAAACCGTATCCTGCTTAATATAGGTGGGATATCAAACTTTACTTATTTACCGGGAGGAAGAAATCCTGATCAGGTATTTTCAACAGATATCGGGCCTGGAAATACTTTGATGGATCAGTTTGTACAAAGAAATTATCCGGGTAAATATTACGATCAGGATGCCGCGATTGCAAAAGCTGGTAAGCCCAGCCGGGCTTTGGTAAAGGCTTTAGCGGATCATCCTTTTTTTAAACAACCTTTCCCGAGAACTACAGGTCCTGAATTGTTTAATCTTGACTATTTACAGCAGGCTCAGCTCAATTCTGGTCAGGAATCACTTTCAAAAGAAGATATTCTTGCCTCTTTAAATGAATTTACTGCTTATAGTATTGTGACTGCAATTCAGCAATCAATTCATGACCAGTCTTTCCAGGTCTATTTAAGCGGAGGAGGAATGCATAACCCACTTCTTGTACAAAAAATCAGTGAAGGGTTAGGTTTTCCGCTAAAAAATACGGAGGAATTGGGAATAGACCCTGACGCTAAAGAAGCCGTACTTTTTGCCCTGCTTGCAAATGAATGTGTTGCTGGCGGACAAACTGATTTTGGGCGGCGCAGGGGAGTACCCAGCGTAACTATGGGAAAAATCAGTCTGCCTTAATATCAGGGTATTTACAGGTGCTTATTTAAGGTTGTATAATTCACTTTGATTGAGCTCAATACAATATTGGGTAATCCAGCTTCCTGCATCATCAACATATAAAATATTAGGTTTATTTTTAGCGTTTATCGTTTGATCCTCTATCCATTTATTCACTTGTGTTTTTAGTACTTTATTGGCGTTTCTGGCATGAGTAATTATACTTTTATGACGGGACAATACATTGGCTAAAAAGACTGCTCCATCAAAAACAGGACTGTTCTGATCAGATTCAAAAGCGTTACAGACCATTGCTGCTTCTTTGGCGCTTTGTGTAAGCTGCCAGTCTAAACGAATCAGGTCATTTGCCGCTACATCAATTTTTAAAGTATTAAAAAACAGTGTTTCTGCCTGAATTAATTTTTTAAGGTTGTTGGTCGCTGCATATTCCCTGCGGAAGTTGAGCATTTCGTTTGATGCCCCTATCATAGTATTAAAGACAATCGCAGGATTATCGAACCTGGCTGTTTCAAAGGCCAGCAGGATTTTTCCTTTGAGATCGGCTATTTTGATGTCGCCCAGTTTTTTATTTCCGGCATAATAAATATGGTCTTTTCCAATGATGCCTGTAATTTTCTCTGCTAATTTAGCAACAGGTATTTCTTTAGGACAAAAGTGGCTGAAAGTGAAGATCAGAAATTCAGATTTGTTTTTCTCCACGAATTTCTTTGCAGCAAGAAGCGCTGGTTCCAGTCTTTCTCCATAGCCTCCGCCTACAGCATCTTCCATACAGTCAGATGAACTGTGTTTAAAGTAGAGCGTGTCTTTTAAAACACCCGGGCGCAGGTCAAACATTCTGATACCTGTGATCAATTGTGTTTCTATATTTAAGGATTGAGTTAATGTATTACAATCATTGATCGTGCTTTTCTGACTTCCGCCGGTAGCTGTTAATACAGACATACCGGCATCATGCGAACCAGGAATAACGATATCTTTAAGGGTATAATGCTGTTTGGTGGCACCAAACAGATCGCCCATCCAGTGTGACATATCCGTATTGGTACCCATGATGGTGTTTTTTTGAGGATTTTGAGCTTGCAGGGAATTAAAGCAGGTGATCAGACTTAAAATTGAATAGCAAAAAATGTTTTTGAAGATCTTTTTATAGGGGTTTAATCGTGTAGCGGATGTCATTTATTTCTTGTGCGGGTTTATAGAATATAATTTGAAATAAAGATAGGGATTCCTGATAGTATTTGTATTTTCATGACTTTAATATTAGCTCTTATAATGAAGAAACAGACAGCCTTGTTTTTATGTGTTTTGCTTAGTTCCATGCCAGCATTGCTGAAAGCGCAGGATTCTCATTATTGGACATCAAGTTTTTCGCCTGCAGGTTTTTTAACACCGGGTGCGGCTATAGCAAATACAAGAGACAGCGGTATAGTCTATCTGAATCCTGCGGTAATGGCATGGTCAGATAAAACGGCAACTTCCATATCTTCCAATATTTACCATTATGATCATTTCAGATTGAAAAACGGAGTAGGTGCCGGAAAAGATCTGGTTTCAAACAGTACCCGGATTATCCCGCAGCTGATCTCTAAAACTTTCAAATTAAATAAAGAAGATCCTTTAACCATAGGTTTTGCACTTGTTCAAAACCCTTTGCAGGATTTTAGCACTTCACAAAGATTGGATAAAAAGGCTAATGTGCTGGATGATAGTTACAGTCCCGGGAATGAGGTTTATGTAGGTCAATATGATGGGGAATCACAGGTAACTGAGACTTATGCACAATTTAGTGTAGGAAAGAGGATCAGTCAGAAACTTGCAGCAGGGATAACTGTAGAGGGTACTTTAAGGAATGCAAGTGTAAGTCAGAATATAACTTCCAGAGCATTATATAATACGCCCAATGATCCTGACAATATTTTTCCACCAGTTGCAGGAAATCAGATTATTTCTAAAACGGATTATACTTATGCAGGGATCAGGCTAAAGTTTGGTATTGCCTATGATTCGGGGAACCATCACTGGGGCTTGTTATTAAGCAGCCCTTTAGGGAAATTATATAGCCGTGGTACTTTTATTGCTGATATTAGTTCAACTAACCTGATTGACCCTGAGTCGGGGCTGGTTACAAATTTGCTGGCAAGTACAAGACAAACTAATCTCCGGGCTAAATGGAGAATGCCATTTAGTCTTGCAGGTGGATATGCCTACGATTACGGGCAGGGACAAGTATATCTTTCTGCCGAATATTTCGCATCTGTAGATTCCTATACAATCCTAAAACCAGATGCCAGTTCATTTATCAGAACAGGAAATGGTTCTGCTTTGCAGTTTGATGGGTTATTGAATTTACTTGATGGCAGAAAGAGTGTATTGAATGTGGGGATGGGGTACAGCCGCCAGATCAATGATGTTTTTACATTAATGTCTTCTTTGCGGACTGATTTTAATTATCTCAATGAAAAGACCGATGAACAGGGGCACATCGCATTATGGGATAATTACCATGCACAACTGGGAGGGAATTTCAAAAGACGTAAATTTAATCTGCGTGCAGGTTTGCTGTTAAGTTTTGGTTATCGGAACAATTATCCGCAACCAGTGAATTTTGATACGGCCAGTGATAAGAATCAATTGATAGGAGATTCATTAACAGTTCCTGCAAAATACTTCTCCGCCGGTTTACTGTTATCTTATATTCATAATTTCTAAAACAATGATGCTGATCATCAATTTTACATTCAGGTTTTAAAACATTATTTACTTTTATCTGTCATTAGTCAGGAAACAATAAATTATGCAGAAACGAATAGTTATCATTGGTGGAGGTTTTGCAGGCATTAACTTAGCCCTGGAACTCGGAAAAAAGAAACACTACCAGGTTACCCTGGTTGATAAAAACAATTATAACTTCTTTCCACCATTGATTTACCAGGTGGCTACAGCCTTTCTGGAACCTTCCAGCATCAGTTATCCTATCCGTAAACTTTTCAGGAATAAAAGTAATCTGCATTTCAGACTGGGCGAGCTGGTTAAGGTTATACCTGAATCTCATCAGCTTGAACTTAGCAATGGTATTATTGAATATGATGAACTTGTATTTGCTACAGGGGCGGAGACGAATTATTTCGGAATGGAGAACGTTAAGAAAAATGCCATCCCGATGAAAACGCTGAGTGATGCAATACAGATGCGTAATAAATTACTCACTCATTTTGAGGAAGCAACCATTGCAAAAGACAAAGCTGAGATTGCAAAGAGCCTGACTATTGTGATAGCAGGCGGAGGACCGACAGGGGTAGAGATCTCTGGTATGTTTGCTGAGATGCGCCATAATATCATGCATAAGGATTATCCTGAATTAAAAGATACAGGCGCACAGATTTACCTGGTTGATGGCGGTGCTGCACTGCTCAAACCCATGAGCGTAAAATCGCAGGTCAATACCTATGAATCACTAACTAAGCTGGGCGTAAAAATCCTGCTTAACAGTCATGTGAATGATTTTGTGAACGATAAAGTTATTCTTTCTGATGGGACAGAGATCGCTACTAAAAACCTGATCTGGGCCGCCGGGGTCAGTGCGATGAGTTTTGAAGGGATACCGGTGACCAGTTATGGACGAGGAAAAAGGATGGCAGTAGATGGCTTTCATAAACTGGTAGGTTTTGAAGATATTTATGCAATTGGCGATACCGCGATCCAGTCCGGTGATCCTGGTTATCCGGAAGGTCATCCCCAGGTAGCTCAGGTAGCTATTCAACAAGGCGTAAGTCTTGCTGCTAACTTTACACGGATTGCAGAACGTAAGGCTCCAAAGAGCTTTGTTTATAAGGACAGGGGAAGTATGGCGATCATAGGAAGCAATAAAGCTGTGGTAGATTTACCTAAACCAAAAATTCATCTGAATGGGTTTATTGCATGGCTTGCCTGGTTATTTATCCACCTGATGTCGCTGATTTCTTACCGCAACAGGTTCAGGACATTTTATAACTGGACTGTTGCCTATTTTTCAAAAGATCAATCTTTAAGAATGATAATCAGACCGGTAGATACGACCGAAAATAAAGACAACGTATAATTGGATTAAAGCCGTTATGAAAATATTATTAATTGAAGATGAAGCTGCTCTGCGTGATGGTATTATTGCCTATTTCACAGAAGAAGGTAATATCTGTGAAACCGCTGATGATTATGCAAGTGCATTGACAAAAATCAATATATATAATTATGACTGCATAGTTCTTGATCTTACTTTACCTGATGGAGATGGAATGGAGATTCTGCGTGAGTTGAAACGGCTGCATAAAAATGATGGTGTACTCATTATTTCGGCAAGACATTCTCTGGATGATAAACTATCCGGGCTTAATTTAGGTGCAGATGATTACCTTGTTAAACCCTTTCATTTGTCTGAATTAAAGGCCAGAGTATCAGCCATAGTAAGAAGGAAAAATTTTGATGGAAATAATCTGATTGTTTTTCGTGAGATTAGTATAGATACGCTTGCCATGAAAACAGTAGTTGGAAATGATAATGTTAATCTGACTAAGAAAGAATATGATTTACTGGTATATTTCATAGCCAATCAAAATAAAGTTATCACCAAAAGTGCTTTGGCAGAACATCTGTGGGGAGATGAAATTGATCTTTCTGATCACTTCGACTTTATTTATACACATATTAAGAACCTGAGGAAAAAACTGGTAGAGGCCGGATGTAATGACTATATAAAATCCATGTATGGAGTTGGTTATAAATTTAGCAGCTGATGAAGCTGGCGCAAAAATATAATAGGGTAAACCTGATTACCTCTTTAATCATACTGGTACTGAGTGGGGCCATATATTATCTTGCAATACATTATATATTAACTAATAAGCTGGATAATGATCTTAAAATTGAAGAGGAAGAGATCATAGCCAGCGTCCTTAAATATAAAAAGCTTCCTTTGCCCAGTGATTTTAAGGATCAGAAAGTAACCTATGAGGAGCTGAAAAATAAGGAGCCTGCGGAAAGGAGTTTTAGCAATACTTCGTACTATAATCCTGAAGAAAAAGAAATTGAACCAGGCAGAAGCTTGCTTACAAATGTCAGGATAGGTAAACAGGATTATAAGGTTACCATCACAAAATCCAGTCTTGAAGCTGAAGATCTGGTCAGACTTATTTTTCTGATCACTTTAGGGGTTATTGCTATACTGTTAATTAGTTTGACAATAGTCAATAGATTTATTCTGAGTAGTTTGTGGAGGCCATTTTATGAAACACTGAAACAACTTAAAGCCTTTAATCTGGCAGATAAAAATGAATTTTCTGTGCAGTATACACAGATTGATGAGTTTCAGGAGCTTAATCAATCTGTGATTTCTATGTCAGACAGAGTCAGACAGGATTATAAAGAACTCAAAAGTTTCACTGACAATGCTTCTCATGAAATGATGACGCCACTGGCAGTAATTAATGCTAAATTAGATACGCTGATTCAGACAGAGGCATTATCGGACCAGCAGGGAGAACTGATTGAAGATGTTTATCTCGCTGTAAACAAATTATCCAGGTTAAATCAGTCTCTTTTATTATTAGCCAAAATAGAAAATAACCTGATTAAGGATGAAGAAGATATCGCTTTGGATATTTTAATCGCTCAAAAAATCAGACAATTTAAAGAATTATTTACTGCCGGTGATATCCGGATTGAGCAACATCTTGATAACCAGCATTTATTGATGAGTAAGTACCTGGCAGATATACTGCTTAATAATTTGATTAACAATGCAATAAGACATAATGTTCAGGGTGGGGGAATTAAGATCAGCTTATTGGATGGGAGGTTAAGTATTGCTAATACAGGATCTGGAAAAGCTTTGGATGGTAGCAGGGCATTTGAACGTTTCTATAAAGATTCGTCTTCCGAAGGAACAGGTCTTGGTTTAGCAATAACCAGTCAGATATGTAATCTGTACCGCTACAAACTGACATATAATTATGAAACAGGCTGGCATATATTTACTATACAATTCTAGAAGAGGCTCCGCTCAACTCAGAAATCCTCTCCATAGATTCTTACATAAATAATGATTTTGGCACTCAAAAGATCTTTTTTTGCTTAGTTTTGCAGGAAATTCAGAAATCCGATGATCAGTCATAAAGAACTTTTTTTACTTAATAACGCACAAACCTCTACTAGTCCTAATATGCTTGAAGTAGATCATGCAGAAGGTATGTATTTGTACGATAAAAGTGGAAAGAGCTATATGGATCTGGTTTCTGGCTTTGCTGTAAGTAATATCGGGCACCGGAATCCAAGAGTACTTGATGCAATCAGGGCACAATTGGATAAATATCTTCATTTGACTGTATATGGTGAATTTGTACAATCACCCATGGTCTTATTTGCTGAAAAACTAATCAGTGTACTGCCAGCGCAGCTTAATAATGTATATTTTGTGAATTCAGGAACTGAAGCAACAGAAGGCGCACTTAAATTAGCTAAACGATATACCGGGAGATCAGGTATTATTTCCTGCCATCATGCTTATCATGGAAGTACACATGGGGCATTAAGTGTGATGGGGAATGAACACTTCAAACAGAAATATCGCCCTTTACTGCCTGATGTCCGTTTCATAACTTTTGGTAAAGAAGAAGATCTGGAACTGATTACTACTGAAACTGCCTGTGTGATTATGGAAACTATCCAGGGAGAAGCAGGTGTAAGGGTCGCTTCAGAAAGTTATATGCAGCAACTGAGAGATCGTTGTACTGCAATGGGTACTTTACTGATCTTAGATGAAATACAAGCTGCATTTGGCCGTACAGGTAAATTATTCGCTTTTGAACATTACAATATAGTACCTGATATTCTGCTGCTGGCAAAAGCACTGGGTGGTGGAATGCCAATAGGAGCATTTATAGCAAATAGAGAGGTGATGGGTGTTTTGAAAGAAAACCCTATACTTGGTCATATTACAACTTTTGGTGGTCATCCTGTATCGAGTGTTGCCGGACTGGCAAGTCTGGAAGTTATACTGGATGAAAACCTGGTTGAAGGTGTTGATGCAAAGGGAGAATTATTCAAAACATTACTGGTTCATCCACTGATCCGTGAGGTTAGAGGGAAGGGTTTAATGAGGAGTATTCAGCTGGATAGTTTTGAGCAAGTAGAAAAAGTAAGTCAGCTTTGTGCCGCTGACGGGATAATTATAGACTGGTTTTTACATTGTGAAACGGCTTTAAGAGTTGCTCCTCCATTAATTATCACAGAGGAAGAAATCAGAAAAGCCTGTTCCGTAATTTTAAAAGCGCTGGATCAGCTGTAAAGAAAATCAGCTGGCCAGCTGGAAATATACTTTATCAATCAGCTCACCTATATTAAATGGTTTTGGCAGGAAATCATCCGGGCCAAATTCTGTGCCTACCATCGTTTCTGTGTGCATTTGCCCTGAAATAAGAATAATAGGAGTATTTTGTAAGAGACGATCTTCTTTAATGGATCTGCAAATTTGTCTGCCATCAAAGCCGTCCAGTTCTACATCCATTAAAATCAGGTCAGGTTTTTCTCTTTGGATCTGCAGCAGTGCATTCTTTCCTGTCGAAAATGTCAGCAGATCCCAGTCTGCAAAATCGAGTAAAGACTCCAGAGCGGTTAGCACCTCCTGATCATCGTCAAATATTAAAATTTTCTTGTTCATTGGTTGTGAGTTTCGTTAATTGAAAATTAAGCCTCCAATTTTGTGCCAGTATTTCAAGGTTTTTACGCTAAAGATTAAATAATCAATTTGCTGATACTGAATAAGTAGTATTTATTTTTTTAAGAGTTTATAAAACGTTTTCGCACAGGGTAAAATTGAATCTTTGGTTACATTTGGGGAATATGCTTTACATCATCTCAAAGACAGCGCATTGCTAAATTAATTAATACCATAACAAAACTGGCTGCTATCTGTTATTTCAGCTTAGAGGATATATTTTTAAAATCATATGCAGGAAATTAGCTGGATACTTTTATTGGAGATCGCTTATACGCTGGTTGTTATAGCGACTTGTCTGCGCATTATTTATGATACGAATTCAACCAGTAAAACGCTTGCCTATTTAATGCTGACAGTCTTTTTTCCAATATTGGGAATTATTATTTATTTCTGTGTTGGCACCAATTACCGGAAACGGAAATTATACAGTAAAAAAATAGTCAATAATGAACTGATGCAGCGCCATATCAAAAAACAGATTTTCAGGGAGTCTGAAAAAACATGGAATACAGTGCCTGCTGAACTCCTTAAATATCAAAAACTAGTAAAGTTACTGCTTAATGATGGCATGAGTAATCTTAGTGGAAACAATAAGATTGAAATCCTTAAAAATGGAGAGGAGAAATTTCCTGCTGTCCTGGAAGCAATAAGACAGGCAAAACATCATATCCATATCGAATATTATATCTATGAGGATGACGAAATAGGCAATCAGATTAAAGCTGTTTTGATGGAAAAGGCCCGGGCGGGCGTACAGGTCCGTTTAATCTATGATGATTTTGGCAGCAGAAGTATCCGGAAAAAAGTGGTTCCTGAGTTAATCAGTGCTGGGGTACAGGCTTATCCGTTCTATAAAATCCTTTTTATTGCACTGGCTAACAGGATTAATTATAGAAATCACCGTAAAATCATTGTAATTGATGGATGTATTGCATTTACTGGTGGTATTAATGTAAGTGACAGATACATCAATAGTTCAAAACGTCCGGGCCAGCTTTACTGGCGTGATACACATGTCAAAATAACAGGGCCTGGAATTTTTTACCTCCAATACTTATTTATATGTGACTGGAATTTTTGTGCTGATGAAGAGCTTATTCCGCAGCGTGACTTCTTTCTGGCGGATCAAAAGCAGCAGGGGAATGCGGTGATGCAAATTGCTGCCAGTGGTCCGGATTCTGATAATCCAACCATCTTATTTTCTTTAATTCAGGCTATAGGAATGGCAGAAAAAGAGATACTGATTACTACACCCTATTTTATTCCCGGAGAGACTTTACTGGATGCGCTTGTGGTTGCAGCATTGAGTGGTATCAAAGTTGTGC
Source organism: Pedobacter cryoconitis (assembly GCF_014200605.1). Taxonomy (GTDB): domain Bacteria; phylum Bacteroidota; class Bacteroidia; order Sphingobacteriales; family Sphingobacteriaceae; genus Pedobacter; species Pedobacter cryoconitis_B. Next base: position 44,934 of record NZ_JACHCE010000007.1, read on the forward strand.
TTTTATTGCCTGGGAAATCAGATTCCAGAATGGTTTCTGCAGCAGGAAAATCATATTATGGTGATTTAATGAGTGCAGGAGTCGAGATTTACGAATATCAGAAAGGATTTATTCATGCGAAAACTATGGTTTCAGATGAGCAATTATCTGTAATTGGTACAGCAAATATGGATAATAGAAGTTTCGAGCTGAACTTTGAGGTAAACAGCGTAATTTATGATAGTCATACTGCTCAGCAGATGACAAAGACTTTCTATCAGGACCTGGAAGATGCCCAGAAGATTGATCCTAAAGAATGGGAAAAAAGACCGCTTTACAAACAGTTTCCTGAAAAGTTAAGCCGGCTGTTCTCGCCTTTATTATAATTTGAATACTGTTTCTTAGCGTGCGAATTTAGTTTTTATATATTTTTCTACTTCGTCAGCTACAGTACTGTCTGACTCTATGACTGCGCGTTTTAATAGTTCTGGTTTAACACCAAATCTTTTAGACCAGTATTCAACCTCGTAGTACTCTTGTAAGTCGATTAACTTGTTCTCTGGCATGTTTGTCTCATTTTGATCGTAATAGGTATGTCTGAGCATATAATTATGGTTAAATAGTTTTAGTAGCGAATGTATATCAATACCTATGCCTAATTTAATTCTTTTATTCCTTATTTTGTACAATTAATGTTATCTTCTTATTAAACAAAAATAAGAATTCCAGTATTCGTTACCTCTGGCTTAACATTGTATTAATATTAGAAGGCTTCCTTTGTTGTGGCCGGATATTCAAACAGACGGCTGTTTAATTGCTCAACTCATGCCCGTCAACTGTAAATTCTATCTTAAAGCCGCTTTCCTGTTTTTAATATATTTAGCTCACCCTGAAAAAACTGAGGCAAGAGAAACTCCCGGACAAGAGCTGAAACGTACGTTAGAATTAAGTAACCGTTTTCCTGATTCTGCATTTGTATTGCTCAAGAAATTGCATCATAAAGCATTGGCTAACAACGACAAGAGAACGATAGGGGTGTGTTTGCAGCAGATGGGGAAAATTTGTTACGCACAGGGGCATTATGCCCAATCTCTGGATTATCACCAACAGGCAGATAAATTGTTCAGGCAGCTGGATGAAAAGAATTTACTGGCAGACAATTTTAATGATATGGGAGTTGTCTATTATCAGAACTTCAATAAGAAATCTTCCAGAAAACAATATGATGAAGCTTTAAAATTGTATAAAAGTACCAATAATATGATAGGACTTGGAGAAACTTATGGTCATATTGGTCATTTATATGAAAAACAACAGCGTTATGATAGTGCTTTTTATTATCAGCGGCATGCTTTGAGTGAATATCAAAAGGCAGGATATAAACAGGGGGTGGCGAAAATCTATGAAAACCTGGGCAGTATTCATGAAGATCTTGTACGTTATGATTCTGCGAGGTTTTATTTTAATGAATCACTGCTTTTATATAAGGCCGTAAATAATGAAGTTTCCAGTATTGAAGTGGTTAATAATCTGGGCGATATCCTTCGGAAAACAGGGAATTATAAGGAAGGATTAAAAATGACCAGAAAAGCACTTAGTTTATCTATAGCTACAAAAAATGAGTATCAGCAAGCCTCAGCTTATAGAGATATTGCTAAGTCATATAATTTGATGGGTCAGAATGACAGTGCTTACCATTATATGGAATTAAGCCGTAAACATTTACTTCACCTGTATTCTGATGAAAATAATAAACAAATGTCTTTTTTACAGATCGTATATAATATTGATAAGAAAAATGATGAGATCGCTGCGCTTGAAAACAGTCGTAAGTTAAACCTGATTATCAGTATTGCTGTTGTTGTGGTTATTCTGCTCTTAGTTGTCATGGGGCTGCTGACCATTTCCAGACAACGTTTAAAATTAAGAGAGAATATAGCTATTGCTGAAAAGAATGAGCAGCTCAGCCGGGCACAGCAAGAACAACTGGAACATAAAAGCCGGGAGTTAACCACCCATACTTTACAGGTCATTCAACATAACAACTTTCTGGACAGTATGCGCAATAAGCTGGAGGAGATGATTAAAGAAGATAAGCGGGATCAGAAAAAGCAATTGTTACAAGTGGTGAGACAGATTAATCAGAACATCAACCACGATCAGCAGTGGAAAGACTTTACGCAGGTTTTTGAACAGCTGCATCAGTCTTTTTTTGATAGCTTAAAAGCGCATTGTGAAGACCTTACCGTAAATGATATTCGTCTGATTGCATTGCTTAAAATGAATATGAGCTCTAAGGATATGGCAGTCATCTTTGGTATCTCTCAGGATAGTCTGCGGGTAGCCAGATACAGACTGCGGAAGAAACTAAATATTAGCCAGGGTGATAATCTGAGCAATTTCATTCAGACGATCTGATTGATCAAAACCGCCATTAACAATTTCTTAATGTTACGCTAACTGAATGATAACGGCGGTTTTTGTTCTATTTATATTGTTGATTATCAGTTATTTAATTTATCCGTGTATACGTTGTATGCGCTTTGTATACAGTCCGGTTAACGGTGTTTACATTTTGTACACGGTAGTTTCTGGTCAATGAGAAAATGTTACCACACTTTTGAGCCAGCGAAAAAAAAACACACGCTCACAAACAAACAATTTGAACAATGAAATTAATTTTACAAACGATTCTCTGCTTATTCTTAAGCATTGCGGTGGCAAAAGCCGGTAACATTAAAGGACACGTGTATGATACCCGGACCGGAGAAGCCCTGATCGGTGCTTCGGTAAAACTGGAAAACACAGCACAAACTACCATGACAGGTTTGGATGGTTCCTTCGAGTTTAAACATGTTAAAGCCGGTACTTTTACTATTAAAGTTTCTTATATCACTTATAAGACCTTTACTAAACAGATTATTGTAGAAAAGGAGAATAACCCTTCGCTTAATGTATATCTGAGTGAAGATAATAGTAATGACCTGAGTGAAATTGTCATTGCGGCTAAACAGGAAGGTTCAACAGAACGTACAGCCAGAAAGATTGAACAGAAATCTATGCAGGTGATGAATGTGGTATCTGGAAGGGCTATGGAGATTTCACCTGATTTAACGGTTGCTAATGCAATTCAAAGGGTTTCGGGAGTGACTATTGAAAGAAGCAGCAATGGAGACGGACAGTATGCTATATTAAGAGGGATGGATAAAAGGTATAATTATACTTTGGTGAATGGGATTAAAATACCAAGTCCTGATAACAAGTTCAGATATGTACCACTGGATATCTTCCCTTCAGAATTACTGGAGCGTTTAGAGGTTTACAAATCGCTTACACCTAATATGGAAGGCGATGCTGTTGGTGGTGTAGTTAATATGGTTATGAAAGATGCTCCATCTAAATTACAGATCAATGCAAATTTGGCAACGGGTTATAGTCAAATGCTTTTTGACCGTAAATTCCTTGCTTTTGATGCGGGTTCCATTAATTCTAAATCTCCTTATGAGATTAATGGAAGAAACTATGAGGCTAAATCAGCAGATTTCTCTAAAGGAACAATAGACTATAAAGCCAAACAGGCAGATCCTAATTTAGTAGGTGGTATTTCTATTGGTCAGCGTTTTCTGAATAACAAACTGGGTGTATTAATTGCAGGTAGTTATCAGAATACTTATCGCGGAACGAATAGTACTTTTTTCAATTCTGCGGTTGTGGATTTAGATAAATATTCAAGGATTACGTCAATGGCTGACAGACAGTTCAGCGAACAACAAAAACGATATGGTTTACATGGAAAGATTGACTATACTTTTAATGACAGAAACAAATTGTCACTGGTTAATTCTTATGTAAACCTTACCAGTATACAAACACGTGATCAGATTACTACAAATTTTGCAACTGCAGAATACAATGGAGCGGCAGGAAATGCAGAAATCTCTTATGCAACCCGTTCGAGATTTACAGAACAGCAGATTTATAACAGCACTTTACATGGTGAACATACGCTGATCCCGAAAAAGCTAAAAATACAATGGTCTGCAGTTTATTCTACAGCCAAAAACGATGTTCCTGATGAAACAACAATCACTTTAAACGGAACCCGTAATAATTTTATTGAAAACCGTACTACGGCTAAAGAAACTACCCATAGATGGTCAAGAAATACGGACGAGGATAAGGCTGGTTATCTGGATATTACTTATACAGCTGATATTGCAGGTACGAAAGTTGATTTTACAGGTGGTGGTTTGTACAGGGATAAACAGAGAAGCAGTTTCTATAATAATTATGTACTAAATCCATTAAACAGGACTGGATTATATGGTAAAGATTTTATGAGTTATCCCGATATAATCTGGGAAGTTCAAAATCCAAAAGGCGCAGTAGCTAACCCGTTGACTTATGACGCTTCTGAAAAAACTACCGCCGGATATGGAATGTTCAATTTCAGGATCGCTAAACTGGAAGTAATCGGTGGGGCAAGAGTAGAGCATACAAACCAGGGATATAATCTTTTATTTCCTATGGGAGAATTAAGACCTTTTGGAAAGCAGGTATATACTGATTTCCTTCCAAGTTTAAACTTAAAGTATGGCTTGAGTAAAAACGAAAATCTGAGAGCAACTTATTTCCGTTCCCTGAACCGTCCTGGTTTTTATGAAATTGTTCCTTCAAAAACTGTGAATGAAGAATATCAGGAACGCGGTAATCCAGATTTGAAACGGGCTATTGCAGACAATTTTGATTTACGTTACGAGTTTTTCCCGAACAGTACTGATCAGTTACTGGTAGGCGCATTCTATAAAAAAATTAAAGACCCTATTGAATATACAATACAAGCAGATCCGGTAAGAGGACAGGATCAATTTTATACACCAGGTAATTTTGGAACCGCTAAAAATTATGGTTTAGAAGTAGATTATATCAAATTCTTCAATAAGATAGGGATTAAAGCTAATTATACTTACACACATTCCAGAATCACAACAGATAAAAGTACCAGGATCAGAGAGAACAATGATCTTAAGTTAATTAATGTCTTACAAACCAGGCCTTTGTTTGGTCAGTCAGCACATACAGGGAATTTATCATTAATCTACAAAGACAGCAAACATGGATGGGATGCACAATTGGCAGGATCTTATACTGGTGAGCGTATCAACACAATTTCGCAGTTTGTGGATAATGATTTATGGCAAAAGGGTTTTGTACAAATGGACGCTTCTGTAGAAAAGAAGTTTAAAAATAATATTGGTGTTTTTATTAAGGCCGGAAATTTATTGAATACTCCTAATCAGTTGTTTATTAAAGGTACGAACGACGAGAATAAAGGTTTGCCAAAACAAAAGGAAGGTAGCAATGAAACACTTATCCGTAAAGATTTTTATGAACAAACTTACCTGATAGGATTACGCTACAAACTATAATTATTTTAATTATCAAAGAATCGTCTGATAAAAAAACAATAAAGAAATGAAACTAAATAGATTTTTAATAGCTGCAGTCTTAATGACTGCACTTTTTGCCAGCTGTAAGAAAGCGAATTCGGATGTAGATACCACCCCGATTGTTCAAAATGGCAATGGTATTTCGGGTGAGGTATTTGGGATCTGGACCAAAGGAAGTGTGGTCCGCGTGACAGGAGATATCATTGTTCCGGCAACAAAATCATTGGTTATTGAAGAAGGTGTGACTGTGATTATGGATACTATTGCAAAACCTGAATTCATTGTTTTAGGGAACTTATATTCCATGGGAACTGCTGCAAGCCCTGTGAAAATCACTATAGAAGAAAATTACAGGACTGCTGCCAATAAATTTGGTAAACTCTGGGGAGGGATACTCGCTGCAACAACCTGCACAGAGCTGGTACTGGATAATACGATTCTGGAATACGGTGGTGGTACAACTACAGAGGCATCAACTTCTGTGAAAATGGGGTTATATAAAGCTAAAAGTGGAGAAAATACTCCGGCATTATGGTTTTCGAATGTAAAAGGTAAGCTGGCAGTGACTAACAGTACCTTCAGATATTTCAGAGATGATTGTACTTACATTGAAGGAGGAAAGAGTATTTTCTCCAATAATAAATTTTACAGCACTGGTTTAGTAGGTGGTGAAGCTATTAATATTAAATCAGGATGTCTTGCTGATGTGAGTTATAACCTGTTTTATGGAACAAATACCAATGCGCTTAAACTTTCGAACGTTGGAGACCGCACACCACAGGCACATATTGTTGCCTATAACAATACCATATTGAATACGGGCTGGAGAAGGCCAACTGCAAAAGGCGGTTCGGTATGGCTGGAATCTTCAGTGTATGCAGAATTATATAATAACCTGTTTGCTAATGCCCGTTTTGGAATTAAAAGAGATCTTAAACTTACGGAAGATAAACGTTCTGTATTTAAGAATTCTTTATATTATGGGTACAACCAGGCTACTGTAGATCAGTTCCAGCCAAAAACTGATATTATTGCCGGAACTAACGATGTAATCAGTAAAGTGGCAGGAGATAATGACCCTAAATTTGTTAATTATCCGCTTAATACTGCAACAGATAACGCTGTATTAAATGAAAGCTGGGATTTTCATTTATTACCAGGTTCGGCTGCAATAAATAAAGGTACAACAGCTTTTGTCCGTAATTTTCCAGATGGATTGACTATAAATGGTATTTTATATGCTTCACCCGCACCATCTGTCAATATTGGCGCATTCGGGGTAAAATAATCAATACACATCATTCTAAATATTTATGTTAAAATACCACTCGAAATATCTTTTTATAGTATTACCCTTTTTGTTTGCAGGCTGCAGCGAAAAACTGACTCAGGCCAATACGGCCGCTGTTGTTGCTGATTCAACTGTTATTAAGCCTGTAATCGTTTCTGAAAAAGTACAATTCGATTCTGATGATCCTGCAATCTGGGTTAATCCTGCAGATCCTTCAAAAAGTCTGGTGATTGGTACTGATAAGGCATCAGATGGTGCGTTATATGTTTTTGATTTACAAGGTAAAATTCAACGTGATCTGGTTGTTAAAGGGCTTAAAAGGCCAAATAACGTAGATGTTGCTTATGGTTTAATACTGAATGGGAAAGCGACCGATATCGCTATAACTACAGAACGTTTTACGCATAAACTCAGGATTTTTTCTTTACCTGACATGAAACCTGTTGATCAGGGAGGTCTGCCTGTTTTTGAAGGGGAAACAGAGAAAGAATTCAGAGATCTGATGGGTATTTCTATTTATACCAGCAAAACAGGTAAAATGTATGCCATTGCCGGACGTAAAACAGGTCCTAAAGATGGTTCTTATTTATGGCAATATTTGCTGTCTGACGATGGAACAGGGCATGTGAAAGCAGAATTAGTAAGGAAGTTTGGAAATTATAGCGGCAAAAAGGAAATTGAAGCCATTGCAGTAGATAATGAACTGGGTTATATTTATTACTCAGATGAACAATTTGGCGTACGTCAGTATTATGCTGATCCTGAAAAAGGAAATGAAGAATTGGCTTTATTTGCTACTACTGGTTTTAAGGAAGACCATGAAGGGATTTCTATCTACAAAACTTCAGCTACTGAAGGATACATCCTGGTTTCAGATCAGGGAGCTAACCGCTTCCAGATTTTTAATAGAGCTGGCACTGCAAAAAATCCTTTTGATCATCAGTTATTGAAAATTGTGAATGTAAGTGCTGGTCATAGTGATGGATCTGATGTAGTGAATGTACCGCTAAATGATACTTTCAAACACGGCCTGTTTGTCGTGATGAGTGATGATAAAACTTTTCACTATTACCGCTGGGAAGATATAGCTGGTAAAGACCTTAAGCTTAAAAAATAAGATGATAAAGAAATCAATATTGTTATTCTTTTCTTGTGCGATGACGCTGATGTTGTCTGCACAGGAAAACCAGAAAGGGGCCGAAAGTGAGCCTGTCAGACTTATTCGCGGACCTTATCTGCAGGTAGCAAGCAGTACAGGGATACTGATCCGCTGGAGAACAGATGTCTCCTCCAGAAGTAAAGTGAAATATGGTACAACTTTAGGTAAACTTGATCAGACAACCGAAGATCTTGCATTGTTAACTGAACATAAAATACAGTTAAAAGGGCTTTTACCGGCTACTAAATACTATTATGCGATAGGAGGGTTGAAAGATACACTTCAGGGTAATCAGGACAATTATTTCGTGACCTTACCAGAGCCTGGAAAAATTGGACGTTACCGGATTGCAGCGCTTGGTGATTGCGGGGATAATTCAATCAATCAGCGCAGGGTAAAAGAGCAGGTATTGAAATATATAGGTAAAAATGACCTGACAGCATGGATCCTGTTAGGTGATAATGCTTATTCTGATGGAACTGATTCTGAGTTTCAAAGTAAATTCTTTAATATCTATAAGGATGATCTGTTAAAAAAGTATCCTTTATTTCCTGCTCCCGGAAATCACGATTATCATGATACGGATCTTTCATCAAAACGTGCGCAGGAAACTCATGAAACTGCTTATTATCAGAATTTTTCTATGCCTGTAAATGGTGAGTCGGGTGGCACACCTTCTCATACCCAGGCTTTTTATTCTTTTGATATTGGAAATATACATTTCATCTCGCTCGACTCTTATGGTAAAGAAGATCAGACCTACCGGTTATATGATACTTTAGGCCCGCAGGTCAACTGGATCAAGAAAGATCTGGCAGAAAATAAGAACAAGGGATGGGTTATTGCTTTCTGGCATCACCCTCCTTATACGATGGGTTCACATAATTCTGATCAGGAAGAAGAGCTGGTTAAAATCAGAGAGAATTTTATCCGTATTATTGAGCGTGAAGGAGTAGACCTGGTTTTAAACGGGCATAGCCATGATTATGAACGAAGCAGAATGATGAAAGGCCATTATGGACCTGCTAATACTTTTGATGCTAAAAAACACAACCTGAGTACTTCTTCTGGCAGGAATGATGGCAGCAAAGATTCGGCTCCTTATCAGAAAGACCCTGCGCATAACCAGGGTACAGTCTATGTAGTTAGTGGCTCTGCCGGGAAATTGGGTGGGAAACAATTGACTTATCCGCATCATGCAATGTATTTTTCTGATGCTGAACATGGTGGTGCAAGTGTGCTGGAAGTAGAAGGCAATCGTCTGGATTTAAAATGGGTATGTGCTGATGGAGAAATCCGGGATCAGTTTACCATTGTAAAAAAAGCTGCTAAAGTACATGTACCAAAATAAACTGAAAATTATTATCCAGTTTTTATTATTCATAACCTGCCTGTCTGTTGTTTTAGGTTTAAAAGAATCAACAGACAGGATTGGTCTGAAGCCTCTGACGGATGAAATGAAAACCAGTTTCATCCTGTTTGAGCAAAGTACAAGAGAATTGCAAAATGCGGTGTCACTGCTTGAGGAAAATTCTTCAGGCAAGGGGAAGAAAGAAATTAGCATCACTCAAAAAGAGTTGAGCGGCGCCAGGATCAATGCTGCTAAAGAAGCCCTTAAAAATAGCCGGATGGCTTATAAAAGGATAGAATTTTTTATGGACTATTTCTTTCAGAGTTCTTCTCTTATTTATAACCGGCCAGCAAAAGTAGAGGTCGAAGAACCTTATATGGAATACCAGGAGCCCTCCGGATTTCAGGTGATAGAAGCGATGTTATTTGATGCTGACCCATTAGTGCATCAGAAAGAATTAGCAGATCAGGCTGAGTTACTGGTTTCCTCAGCAGCCGACTTACCTGCTTTGCTTTATGGTTTCGATGCAAGCGATAATCAGGTATTGGAAAGTGTACGTTTAGAATTAGTTAAGGTTATTACTTTAAGTATTACAGGATATGATGCGCCAGAACTAAAGAGTGGAATAGAAGAATCTTATCAAAGTATATTCACTGTTCAAAAGGTATTATTACCCTATATCAAAAAAGATCTGCCAGGATCGGCTTTGCTGAATCAGCAGTTGGGAGCCACTGTTGATTATTTACATCAGCATCCCGATTTCGACAGTTTTGACCGGATGGAATTTTTAAGGCATTATGCCTTGCCTTTACAGGAACAGCTTAGAAATTTTATTCAATCTTCAAAATCTGAACTCCAGCAGAAGAGTGTGTTAAATTATGAGGCTAAAAATATTTTTAGTCCTGATGCAATTCCTTCAAATGTATTTCCGGATGCAGCAAACAGAAATCTGAAAATGGTTGCTTTAGGTAAAAAGCTTTTTCTGGAAAAAGCATTGTCAGGAAATTTAAAAAGAAGCTGCGCCAGTTGCCATCATCCTGATCAGTATTTTAGTGAGCAATTAAAAACCAGTACTGCTTTTGACGGGAAAAGCTCAGTTTCCAGAAATGCACCATCTCTATTATATGCAGGCTTTCAATATAGTCAGTTCTGGGATGGACGTGCAAAAAGTTTACAGGAGCAAATTAAGACTGTAATTTCTAATCCGTTTGAAATGAATGGAGATCATCAGGTGATTGTTGCTGAACTGAATAAATCTGCTGATTATAGGCGTGATTTTGCGGCTGCATTTCCAGAGATGGCTGTAAACGCCATTAATATAAAGACTGTAGCAGATGCGCTGGCCGCTTATTTAGGTGAGCTTAATCCCAGGAACTCGGCCTTTGACAGGTATATGAACGGAGATTCAAAAGCGCTTAAAAGCGAGGCCCTTAAAGGCTTTAACTTATTTATGGGAAAGGCACAGTGTGGAAGTTGTCACTTTGCTCCGCTTTTTAATGGTTTGATTCCACCATATTATAAATTAACTGAATACGAGATATTAGGTACTCCTGCGAATGCCGATTTCAAAAACGCGAAAAAAGATAAGGACAGGGGCAGGCATGATTTCTTTCCGATCAGCTATTACGAAGCTGCATTTAAGACACCCACAGTTCGCAATGTTGAAATGACAGCTCCTTATATGCATAATGGAGTCTTTAAAGATTTATACCAGGTAGTAGATTTTTACAATAAAGGTGGAGGTGCTGGTTTAGGATTGGATTTACCCGGACAGACCTTATCTGCTAAGCCTTTAAACTTATCAGAAAAAGAGATGCGCGAGATTGTTGATTTTATGAAATCATTAACTGATAATCTATAATAATATATAACAATAGAAATATTTTTTTTATAAATTGCTTTACATCTATTTAAAAAATCTATTTTATGAAAAACAAATTTCTATTTTTCAGTACTGCCGTACTGTTCTGCCTGACCAGCTGTAAGAAAAATGCAGATAATTCTGCGCCTGTAAACAATGATCAAAAAGTTCAGGAAACCGGTTTACATACTGAATTTGTCTGTGAAATGAAGCAGCCAGAAGCAGGTGGCCCTGCCACTGAGTCGAATGGCCCATCCAACAAACTTTGGGCAAATGGAAGTACAATTAAAGTACGTTTCATAGGTGGTTCTGCACTTGTACGTGAAAAAGTTAAACAGTATGCTAAAAGCTGGGAAGCTTCAGCAAATGTTACTTTTTCTTTTGTGGCAGATAATGCTGCCGCTGATATTAAAGTCGGTTTTACAAGTGGAGCAGGATCATGGTCTTATATTGGAACGACATCAAAACAGTATTCGCCATCTATGAACTATGGCTGGTTTACTGACAATACCAGTGATGTGGAATTCAGAAGGACCATTACCCATGAGTTTGGCCACGCCTTAGGACTTAATCATGAGCAGTCACACCCTGACGCTAATATTCCATGGAATACCCAGGCTGTATATGATTACTATATGGGACCTCCTAATAACTGGTCTAAAGCTCAAATTGACTTTAATGTGTTGCGTGTAGAGTCCAGAACAGGCTTAAATTATACGGCTTACGATTCTTCTTCTATTATGCATTATGCAGTTCAAGCCCGTTTTACTACGAATAATACAACTATCGCAGCTAATAATACCACCATTTCTGCTAAGGATGTTTTATATATGAAAACATATTATCCGGGAAGAAGCTAAAGCTGATCCATTTCATGAAAAGAGCCTGCGTCGTAAATATTTATGATGCAGGCTTTTTTTTTGCAGCTTCTTAACGCAGTCTGCATTATTTTCTGACTATCAAAAAGTCTCCTTTTTGTGATTTGTCATTTTTTGGCAATCATTAAAAATCAATTAGACTAGTCTGTCTAAAATAAATACTTTTGTTTATGAAATCATCAGCAGTAAAAGATAAAGTTTTGGAAACAGCTACTCGTTTATTTTATGGACAGGGTTACAATTTGACAGGAATAAACCAGGTAATCGATGAAGCTGGGGTAGCTCGTGGTTCATTATATTACAATTTTGAATCAAAAACAGATCTTTTATTGACTTATCTGGATAAGTGCAGCCGATTTTGGTTTGAAGAAATCGACAAATTTCTATTGCCAATAGAATCACCAAGAGAGAAATTATTGGGGCTTTTTGATTTTGAAGTGCTTTTTCAGGAGCGTTTAAATTTTGGGGGCTGTCCTTTTATTAAAATTACAAGCGAAGTAGGAAGTCAATATGAAAGCGTATCTGCCGAAGTAAAGCAGTTCAAGCTGACATTTAAACAATACATATCGGATCTGGTTAAAGATGCTCATATTCAGGGTTTTCTGTCTGATGAAGAACTGACTGATATGATATTCTTTCTTTTAGATGGAGTGGATGTCAGCAGCACTATATTCAGTAGTACCGAGCAAATACTTAAAGCAAGGAAAATAGTTAACAAGCTCCTCTAGCTTGTTCTTTCCGGGCAAAAAAAGACATTTTGTCTTTGTCATTTTAAAATATTAATCATTTTTCATATGGAACCGGTGAATACATCATCAATTAAAAACGAATCATTAGTAAATTCACTACCTGGCTTTTCGAGTAATTTTGTAGCTGTTAATGGAATTAATCTTCACTATGTGCGTGGTGGGGCTGGTCTTCCTCTTATCCTTTTACCAGGCTGGCCATTAACCTGGTGGTCTTATCATAAAATCATGCCTGTGCTGGCTGAATATTATGATGTAATTGTTGTAGACTACCGTGGTATGGGGAGTTCAGATAAACCAGTGGATGGGTATGACAAAAAAAACATGGCAAGTGACATTTCTGAACTTGTTAAGGAGTTAGGGCTTGGACCTGTTCATATCGCAGGGCACGATATCGGAGCAATGATTGCATTTAGTTTTGCTGCGAACCATCCTGATCAGACCGCTAAGTTGATCTTGTTGGATGCAAATCATCCGGAAGAAAGTATGTATCAGCTTACTCTTATTCCCCCTTATGGTGGTTTTGATGGAGAACGACTAAGTATAGACACACCTTATTTTTGGTGGTGGTCATTTTTTCAGGTCAAAGGTTTATCAGAACAACTCATGGAGGGACGTGCACATTTTATCTTTGAGTGGTTTTTTCAAAATTCGCTTGTGGATCAAAATAGTATCAGTTCATTTGATCGCTCCGTATATTTTTCAGCTTACCAGACTAAAGATGATATCAGGGCAGCGAATGCATGGTTCCAAAATTTTGCCAGGGATATTGAAGATCAGAAATCTTACGCTCCGCTTGAACTTCCAGTACTTGGAATAGCAGGTGCCTTTTATGACTGGATGGGAGCAGTACTGCCTGCTAAAGTTAAAAATCTCAAAATGGTAAAGGCAACTAAAACCGCACATTATCCTGCACAGGAAGAGCCTGAATTTACTGCTCAAACTATAATTGACTTTATAGCTACTAAATAAAAATATAATAATCACATATGTATAGAAAAAGGCAGCTTTTATAAGCTGCCTTTTTTGTTTTTCTTTAAAATATATCAACAATCAGTTCTCTCAATAAATTGACGGATTATTCAATATATATTTTTTAGTATAAATAATTTTCTTAAATTGCTGATACCTATACTATTAAATCTATTAATATGAAAAACAAATTCCTATGGATTAGCGCAGCAGCGCTTTTCTGCCTGACCAGCTGTAAGAAAAATGCTGAAAATCCAGCACCAGCTGACAACACTCAAAAAGTCCAGGAAACTGGCTTACACACAGATTTTACCTGCCAGATGAAGGTTCCTGTTCACAACGGCCCGGTCACTGAGGCGAACGGCCCGGCAAACCAGCTCTGGCCAAATGGAAGTACAATTAAGGTTCGTTTTATCGGAGGTTCAACCTATGTCCGCAGTAAAGTCAAACAATATGCTAAAACATGGGAAACTTCTGCAAACATTACTTTTTCGTTCGTAGCAGACAATGCAGCGGCTGATATTAAAATTGCATTTGCCAATGATGGTTCGTGGTCTTATGTAGGTAAGGAGTCTAAAAACTATTCACCTTCAATGAACTATGGCTGGTTTAATGACAGTACAAGTGATACTGAATTCAGGAGAACAGTGACGCATGAATTTGGTCATGCTTTAGGACTTAACCATGAACAGTCTCATCCTGATGCTAATATTCCATGGAATACTCAGGCTGTATATGACTACTATATGGGTCCTCCTAATAACTGGTCTAAAGCGGATGTTGATTTTAATGTATTGGCTGTAGAGTCAAGAACAGGTTTAAATTACACTGCTTATGATTCTTCTTCTATTATGCATTATCCTGTCGAAGCCCGTTTTACGACAAACAATAAAACTATTGCGGCTAATAACACAACTATTTCTGCGAAAGATGTTTTATATATGAAAACTTACTATCCTGGCAGAAGCTAATTGATGGCCTTATTATTTTTTTTTAAGCGGGTGTTTATTTAAATAAACACCCGCTTTTATTTTGTTCTCACCGTATATTTGTCCTGGTTTTCAGAGACGGAATAATGTCTGTGTTTAGATTTTATGATATGTTGAATCGATTTTTCTACTCTAAAATAGTTTTATTTTTTTTTGTAGCCTTATCCCTTGTAGGCTGCGCTATTTCTAGAAATATGACTGCTAAACAACAGCTATTACCGGCTTTTAGCAGTTTGAAGTATATAAATACTTATGTTCTCCCGCATAACCTGCAATATAAAGGGACTACTGTAGGAGGCTTATCTGCTATAGATTTCGATCCGGAAAGCAAGCTTTATTACATGATCTCTGACGATAGGTCTACGATAAATCCGGCCAGATTTTATACCGCTAAAATTACACTGTCGGCATCAGGAATTAGTGAAGTGACGATAAATGGAGTGAAAACACTGTATCAGAAAGACGGCTCAACTTATCCTAAATTAACTGTCAGTGCTACACGGACTACTGATCCTGAAGCTATGCGCTTTAATGGTGTAACTAAACAACTGATCTGGACAAGTGAAGGGGAGCGAATTTTAAAAAATGGTGATACCACATTGATTGATCCAACAATTAATATTATTTCTACCCAAGGAAAATATGTGGATTCGATTCCATTACCGGATAATCTTAGAATGCATACCATAGAAAGTGGTCCAAGAAGAAATGGTGTTTTAGAAGGGCTTACTTTTGCTGATGATTTTAAGAGTTTATATGTTAACCTTGAAGAACCATTATATCAGGATGGACCACGTGCAGAGTTTGTTAGAAATAAGGCATTTATCAGGATTTATAAATTTGATTTAAAGACTAAACTGAATACCGCTCAGTACGCTTATGAGCTAGAGCCGGTAGCTGTGCGGCCTGTTAAAGAAGGCGGGGAATATAACAATGGAATCCCGGATATACTTTGGTTAGGTAATAACCGGATGCTGATTACCGAACGCTCTTACTCGGCAGGTCACGACGGGGCTAATATTAAGGTTTTTTTGGCTGATCTACAGGATGCCACTAATGTTATCTATACAAAATCTTTAAAGGATAATCCTGCCAGTCATCCTGTGAAGAAGAAATTACTGTTAAATATGGATGACCTTGGTATCTATATTGATAATATTGAAGGTGCAACTTTAGGGCCTGTTTTGCCAAACGGGCATCAGACAGTAATATTTGTGGCGGATAATAATTTCTATAAAAGAGAACAAAGCCAGTTTATGCTGTTTGAAGTTATCCCTTAATTTCTATATCGTATTTATCCAAAAGCCCGGCTATACCGGCCATAGAGAATTTTGCTTTTTTTATCCTGTTTAATTCAGGGTCAATAGAATAATTATAGGCGGTTAGAAAGTCAGTTTTTTCAAGTATGGTATTTTCAAAAGTTGTTCTGAAAAGATCGCAATTGTCAAAAACAGAATTGCTTAAGTCAGTTTCTGTGAAGTCTGCCTGATGAATTTTAGCATCTTTGAAAGAAGTCTTTTTCAGTTTGGCCTGGTAAAAAGAGCAATGATCCAGTATGCAATTGTCGAATGAGACTGCAAAGCCAAATTCATTACAACTTTCAAAGGATAAGCCCAGCATTTTACTGTTCTTGAATTTAACTTCTCTTAAAGCAGTCTTTGTTAGTTTAGCTAAACTTAAGTTACAAGCTGAAAATTCGCATTCCAGAAACACAAATCCTGAAAGATCAGTATTTGAAAAATCGCAATTTTTGAAATTACAGTATTCATATTCTGCCTTTTTTAAAGGGTCTTTCGTGAAATCTATCTTGTCAAATGTTTCTTCTTCTATAATTGCATGTGCCATGGCGCAAATTAAAGAATTATTAAAATAATTCCATCTGATCAGGATCAACAAATTTGCCTGAAGAGATCTGAGTCCCAAAATTACTTAGCGTAATGCCAAGTAAACGAATTTTTCGCTCTTCTGTTCCGACTTTTAAAAGCAGTTCTTTGGCGGCTGTAACAATGGAAGCATAATCTGCTACCGGATTTGGAAAGGACTGGTTTCTTGTCAATTGTTTAAAATCATCAAATTTGATTTTAAGCGTCACTGTCTTTCCTTTTAACCTGCTTTTTTCTAGTCTCTCTGCCAATTTTTCTGCAATTTGCTCCAGTTCGGCAAACAATTCTTCTGTAGAGATCAGATCTTTTCCAAAGGTATCTTCAACACTGATGGACTTACTTGGGCGATGGGGCTGTACCGGACGCTCGTCTATACCTCTGACTATTTTATAATAGAATTTTCCAGTCTTACCGAATTTACGGATCAACTCCTGTTCAGACATTTTTTTAAGATCTGAGCCATTATAGAGTCCCATCTTCTTCATTTTATCGGCTGTTACCCTGCCTACACCAAAAAACTTTTCGACTGGTAGCTTTTCCATGAAAGCATTGATCTTTGAAGGCCCTATAAAAGTTAATCCATCAGGTTTATTCATATCTGAAGCGATCTTAGCTACAAACTTATTACTGGACACACCTGCAGAAGCAGATAGATTCAGCTCATTGCGGATAGCATCTTTAATTTGTTTGGCTATTTCAAGTGCAGAACCTATATTCAGTTTATCAGTGGTGACATCAAGATAAGCTTCGTCTAAAGAAAGGGGCTCTATCAGATCTGTATAACGCCCGAATATTTCTCTGATACTAACGGAAACGCTTTTATAAGCATCAAATCTTGGTCTTACAAATATAGCATGGGGGCAGAGCTGAATAGCTTTATGAGAAGACATAGCCGAATGTATACCAAATTCACGGGCTTCATAACTTGCTGTAGCTACTACACCACGGCCATCAGGAGAGCCGCCAACTACGATTGGTTTACCTCTGTACTCAGGAAAATCACGCTGTTCTACGGTTGCATAAAATGCATCCATATCTATGTGAATAATTTTTCGCTGAATGGTTTTTTCGGTATTAACTGACATCCTGATTTATGGTTATACAAATCTCCCCATTATCTCCGGTTTTTTTGTCAAATTCTCCTTATATTTGAACAATATTAAGATTTTTTTAATTATTGCTCTTTTAATATTTCCTGCTGCTTCAGGCAGAAAAGGCTATAGTTTAATCTTGAATGCTAATTATTTATTCCACAAATGCCCGAAAAACAGATTTTTCAGACCACAAAGAAAAGTAGATGGATTACTTTTCAATGGGTTACCAGAATGCTTTTTATAGTGTTCATTATTGCTTCCGCGTGCGTAGCCTATACGCTGCTTTCTAATCATTATCCAAATTTGCCCATTATCAATAGTACGGCTACTTTAAGCAAGAAACAGATTGAGGACATTAAAAAATCAAAAACATATTCAGATTTTAAAATTTCTAAAAAGAAATTGCTGCATATACAAGAACACCAGAAAATAAACCGGCTTAAACACCCGAATAATAAAGCCAGGATCAATGCCGGTTTTTATGTTAACTGGGATCCGCAATCGCTGACCGATTTAAAAGACAATATCAAACATCTTGATATGGTGGTTACGGAGTCCTTTTTTATTAAGAATGGTGCGGATACATTAATTGATCAGGTGAATGTAGAGGCGATGAAAGTGATCAATAAGCATAAAAAGGTAGCCATTGCTATGGTTTCGAACTTTAGTGTAGATCGTTTTGATGGTAATGCTATTCATAAGCTGTTGCAGAATAAGTCTTTACAGAACAGGTTTATTGATAACCTGATCAAATCTTTAAAGAAATACGGATTTCATGGCGTAAATATTGATTTTGAAGAGATCAAAGAGAAGTCTGATGCACCACTTGCTGCATTTCAGAAAAATCTGTATGAGAAACTCCATGCACAGAATATGATTGTTACGCAGGATATTTCTCCTGAAAATGATGATTATAACTTACCATTACTGGAGAAATATAATGACTATGTTTTCGTGATGGCTTATGATCAGCATAGTGAAAACAGTAATGCGGGTGATGTTTCTCACCAGCAATGGGTAGAAGAGCAACTGGATAAAATCTGTCAAAAGATATCTTCTGAAAAAGTTATCCTGGCACTGGCTTGTTATGGTTATGACTGGCCGGATAAAGACGTAGGTAAAAATGTAACCTATCAACAGGCCATTGCCAATGCAAACAGGTATGGTGGCAAGATCAAATACGATCCTGTTTCAGCAAATCTTAATTATAACTATACGGATGAATCGGGTTTACATCACCAGGTGTTTTTTACTGACGCAGCTACCAATTTTAACCTGATCAGAAAGGCTGACGACTGGGATGTTGCTGGTATAGCCATCTGGCGTATGGGAGCTGAAGATCCAAGATTATGGAGTTTCATTTCTAAGGATCTGAGTATTGATTCGGTAAGGAAAAGTGGAGTGGATTTAAAAAAGTTAACTCATATTGGCTTAAATGATAGAATTGATTACTCTGGTGAAGGTGAAGTGCTGGATTTAGTTTCTGTTCCTAAACAGGGTAAGATTGATGTTAAACTGGATACACAGAACTATGTGATTTCGAATCAGACTTATGTCGATCTGCCTACAAAATACAGTATCCGCAGATATGGACATGCAGAGAAGAAAATCGTATTGACATTTGATGACGGACCTGATCCTATTTATACCCCTCAGATCATTGATATTTTGCAGAGAGAAAAAGTTCCGGGTAGCTTTTTTGTTGTAGGAATCATGGCCGAGCAGAATATGGGGCTGTTGCTCAAAGAATTTAAACTTGGTTATGAGATTGGAAATCATACATTTTTCCATCCTGATATGTCAAAAGTAGGCCCTGAGCGTGTGAATTTTGAATTGAATGCAACCAGAAAATTAATTGAGGCAGTAACCGGACATAGTACGATTTTATTCCGTCCTCCATTTAATGCTGATGCTGAACCCTCTACTTCTGCAGAGATTTTGCCTGTAGCACAAAGCAGGGATCAGAATTATATCAATATCGGGGAGTCTATTGATCCGCAGGATTGGCAGCCTGGAATTAGTGCAGATGAAATTTTTAATGCTGTTGTTAAATATCAGAATAATGGAAATGTGCTTTTACTGCATGATGCTGGTGGTAACCGTTCGGCAACTGTAGAAGCTTTGCCAAGGATTATTAAATATTTTAAGGCTAAAGGATATGAGTTTGTAACGATAGGAAACCTGATTGGCAAGAAGAAAGATGAATTGATGCCTCCGGTAAAAGCGGGCCGCAATAGCTTTATTACTTCTGGAAATACACTGTTTCTGAATGTATTCTCTTATGGAACTTTAATTCTGAATTATGTATTTATCCTGGCGATCATCCTGGCGATGTTAAGGAGTATTTTTATTGCTATTCTGGCTGTTAAACAGAAAATAGCGACTAAAAAAGATGCTTTGTTATTACTGGAAAATCCTGACATGAAGGTGAGTATTATTATTCCTGCCTATAATGAGGAAGTGACTGTAGTACAAACTTTAAACAGTCTGTTAAAGACTACTTATAAGAATGCAGAATTCATTTTTGTGGATGATGGTTCTTCGGATCGTACGGTTGAATTGGTAAAAGAGCATTTCAGTCATATGCCAAATATCAAGATATATACTAAAGTAAATGGGGGTAAAGCTTCTGCTCTAAACTTTGGTATTGCGCATTCTGAAACTGATTTCGTGATCTGTATTGATGCAGATACGCAATTGAAAACGGATGCAATAACAGAATTGATGCGTTATTTCTATGACGATGAAATTGCAGCGGTAGCTGGTACAGTAAAAGTGGGTAACAAGATCAACCTGATTACAAACTGGCAGTCTATTGAGTATATTACAGCTCAGAATATGGACAGAAGAGCATTTGATATTTTGAATACTATTACTGTTGTGCCAGGGGCGATTGGAGCTTTCAGAAAACAGGTGATCCAGGAAGTAGGTGGTTTCACTACCGATACGCTGGCTGAAGACTGTGATTTGACTATGCGTATTCTGAGAGCTGGTTATACAGTTAGAAACTGTGATACTGCGATTGCTTATACAGAGGCTCCTGAAACGGTAAATATGTTATTGAAGCAGCGTCTGAGATGGAGTTTTGGAGTTATGCAGAGTTTCTGGAAAAATAGAAAAACGCTTTTAAATAAAAAGTATGGTTATTTTGGAATGGTGGGGATGCCTAATATCCTGATCTATCAGATTATACTTCCATTATTTTCGCCATTGGCAGATTTCTTTATGGTGCTGTCTATTATTACCGGACTGTTTTCTTTATCTTCTGTAAATTCACTTACGCTCGAAGGAATGGGTAGTTTGCTAAGTCTTAATAATGGATTCGGACAGGTTTTCTTTTTCTATTGTGTATTTATCCTGGTAGATTTATTCTTTGCCGGCATAGCATTCAGAATGGAGAAAGAGCCTTATAAAAAATTGCTTTATATTATCCCTCAGCGTTTTTACTGGAGACAGCTGATGTACCTGGTCTTATTCAGATCGGTACGTAAGGCATTGAAAGGCGAGTTAGAAGGATGGGGCGTTTTAAAACGTACAGGAAACGTAAAAGAGCAATCTTAATTAAAATTTATAGTAAAAAATACATTAATATATACAATACGAAAGAACAATAATATGACTAACGATAACGCAAAACCAATATTTGCAGATTTTAATGAATTCTATATCAAAGCTGTTGAGCCTTTAAAAGCTGCGAACCCTATCTTTGTAAGACTGGATGGAAAGACAAAAGGAGATACCCGTGTAATTTTTGCTTATTTCTTATATCAGGAGAAAAAATGGAAAGTTAATGCAGATACACATATCGACAGGTTAAAGATTGCTTTTGATCTTGGCGCCAAAGGAAATGATCCTTTCGTAATCAAAGCATTAAGAGATAACAATGGCGAGTACCTGGCTATCAAGGGTCAGCCTGTAAGAAACAGCAAATTGTATATTTACGCTGTTGAAGCTAAATAAGTTGAATAAAAAAGCGCCCCGTATTATTACGGGGCGCTTTTTTATGGAGTGATTTTATCTTTAATTAACTGTTTTCTTTAATTCTATAATGGTAATTTCTGGCCAGATCCCTATTCTTCCTGAGAAGCCCAGGAAGCCAAAACCTCTGTTAATATTCAGCACTCTTCCGTTTTCCTGCTTGATCCCTGCCCAGTGTGCATAGCGGTATTTAACCGGACTCCATTTAATACCAAACGCTTCCAGACCAAATTGCATACCGTGGGTATGGCCTGAAAGTGTAAGCTGCACTTTATTACCAAAGACTTTAACTTGTTCTTCCCAGTGGCTTGGATCGTGGGATAATAAGATTTTAAAGTCAGTACTGACAGTTCCTTCCAGAGATTTTTTCAGATCACCTCTTTCTCCAAAACCGAGTCCCCAGTTTTCTACTCCTGCAAGAATGATCTTTTGATCTTCTTTTTTAAGTTCAACATGGTTGTCTAAAAGTAACTGAAAACCTAAATCTTTATGGTAAGTTTTGAGTTGTTCCAGATTTTTAGCTTTCACACTATCAGATTCCCATTTGACATAATCACCGTAATCATGGTTCCCCAAAATAGAAAACTGACCATAAGGAGCTTTGATTTGTGAAAAATAACTGATCCAGGGTTTAATCTCTTCGGCTTTATTATTAACCAGGTCACCCGTAAATACGAATAAATCAGCTTTTTGCTGATTGATCAGAGTGATCCCTTTTTGTACAGCAGATGGATTATTGAAACTACCAGCATGGACATCAGAAATCTGTGCGAGTTTAAAACCGTCAAATTTATCGGGCAGATCATCAAAATAAAGAACATGGTTTATAACCTGATATTTGTATTTTCCGAAAATCATTCCATAAACAAAAAGTAAAATAGTAAGAAGGAACATCAGAAAGGATACTTCTACCCAATAGATATTTCTGCCTGTTCCGGTAAACAGTCCTGGTACATCACCTATAAACAGGAAAATTGATAAGACAACTTCAGCAGCAAAAAGAGTAAGCAGCAGATGGCTTGAAATCTTAAAAAACCAATCCATACCATGTGCATTCATTCTTCTGATGGCTATAAACAGTGATCCGATTGCAGCTATAATAAACAGGCAAAATGCAGGAGTGACGAAGCCGGAGTTACTTAAACTTAAAAATCCTGAGAGTACGTACCAGTTTAAAAGGAAAATAAAAATGGCAAAAAGTACAATGGGAAGGAGGTTGATTTTTCTTTTCATAATCTGCGATAAATATAAATAATTTCTAATCAACCAAATGTCATTAACTGAGCAGGTCAGCAAGAGCTGTGATGGTTAGAATTTGAAGCTATATCCGATTCTGAAAACCTGGGTTTCATAATAATCTGTACTGCGCATCCGAAACCCGTTACCTGTAATATCCCTTTGTATGTTTAATGTATTTAATAGATCTGTAGCGTTTAAAAATAGTTCTCCTGAACCTTTCTGTATAGTTTTTTTGATTCCCAGATCTACTGAATATCTTGCATTTACTCTGCCCTGAGGAATAAGATCTGGAGCCAGGTAGATTCCTGTCAGTTGGGCTTCAAATCCATTTGAAAGATGGAACATACTGTTTATCTTAAAATTCCCGGAAATTAGCTGTTCCCGATCTGAAGTATAGATTACTGGTACAGGATATTTATTTTCTATCTGGAAAGCATTAATTGTATTCTGATAAACGTTAGCATTGGCATTGACAGAAATCCACCCTGCAAGATCTTGTTTCACAATCAGTTCAATTCCTGAATTATAACTTCTCCCTGCATTCTGAAATACATTGTAAATTAGTGTACTGGCTGGTGCCTGTGTGGCTATACGGGTTATTGTTCCATCTGTAATCCGGTGATAAAATGCTGTATAAAAATAACCTTTGCCCCAGTTGTTTTTATAACCCAGTTCCAGGCTGCTGGTAAATTGTGGACGTAAAGCCGGGTTTCCAACCTTGATAACTTCTGGTTCGTCATATTTTGGAAAGATCCGGATATCTACTTCATTTGGCCTGTCTACACGTCTGTTATAAAATATAGAAATTTTATGCTGATCATTCAGCTTATAAGCTAAACGCAGGTTAGGAAATGGTCTGGCATAATCGTAACCTTCACTTTTATAGGTATTGTGGTTTGGATTTACTTTATAATCTACTTTTACATATTCAGCCCTTAATCCAGCTTCCAGCTCAAACTGATTGTTTTCATAAACGTAGTTCCCATAAATAGCGGGAATAGTCTCCCTATAATCTGCCCATCCACCAGCATTGATGTCGATTGGAGAGTTCAAACCGGGGAAGAACTGCATGTTTACAGGGATAGTTCTTCTGCGAAACTTCAGGCCGCCTTCAATCTTTCCATGTTTTAAAGGACGGACATAATCTACATTCAGATCCGCTACTTGTTCATCAGAAAGGAGCTTAAACGAATCTTCTCCGGTATAGGCAGGCATTATATTGGTGAAAAAGTACTTTTCATCTTCCCGGTGGAAAGTATAATTGAAACTGGCATTGACTGTATGACCAGGTTGTTTGAAGTTATGCTGATATATTGCTGAAGCCGAGGCTGTATACTTTACCTCATCTTCTAAAAATTGCCATAAACGGCTGCGAACTGATAAATCGTGATTGAAATACGGGATATCACCACGGTCAATAATTTTTTCCCTATTGAAAAGGCCTGTTACAGTAACAGTATTGTAGTCATCTATATTCCAATCCATACCTGTTTTGGCTGTTGCAAAGGTGGTAATGCGATTGCGTTTTACTTGTTGACGGATGATTTCTCCGGTATCATAAGTCCGTTCGGCAAATTCGTTTCTGTTTAACGTTTGGGTATATAACCAATCTCCCTGAAAGAAGGTGTTAATTTTGTTTTTACGATAATTCAAAGATAGGGAAGGATTGATTTTGGGTGTGTTTTGGTATTGCGGACGGATACCCGGCAGGTTTTCCTTTTTTTGCCATAATGCACCTAATCCACTGGTGAGTGTAGCTTTTCCATTAAATCCATCTTGTTTATTCTTTTTATAGATGATGTTTATAATTCCTGCATTGCCATTGGCATCAAATTTAGCAGAAGGATTATTAATGATTTCGATCTTTTCAATTGCTGATGCCGGAATATTGTCCAGGCCTGTCTGGCCTGCGAATCCTGTAATTGCGGTTTGCTTTCCATCTATAAGAATGGAAACTTTATCACTTCCTCTTAATTCCAGTTTACCATCCTGTGTAGTGGATACCCCAGGTAAATTCTTCATGACCTGTAGTACTGAACCGCCCTCCTGACTGATATTATCAGCAACAGAAAAGGTCTTTTTATCCATTTTATTTCCAATTCCGCTGGTTTGCTGACCTGAAATTTTAATTTCGTTCAGGTTATTTGCATCTTCTTCCAGTTCTATATGGCCAAGGTCAAGAAAAGTGGTTAAGCTGCCAACCAATACAGGCAAGTGTTTGGTTTTATAACCTATATATGAAATAGCAAGGAGATGATTTCCACTGTTGATATCTGTCAGGCTAAACCGGCCGTTTCCATCACTTACTGTTCCGGCAATAAAGGCGCCCTCTCTGCTGGTTTTAAGCTGGACGTTTCCAAAAGGAATAGTTGTCTTTGTTTTTGAATCTTTGATTGTTCCTGATAAGGTTACTTTATTGGTTTGTTGCGCCCATCCCCAGAAGGGTAAAAAAAGAAATAAGATTAAAATGTGTTTGATTCTTTGCATCATATCAAAATTTGTGTGTAATTTTTGATGACAAAGTTTCTTTATGAATTGGGAGAAATATTGGATTTTCAGAAGCTGATTATAAAAATATGCTGTTTATTTATAAAGTTATAATTAACCTGCCATTGATAAAGGTCGCAGATCTGTTTGATAATGGCCAGCCCTAATCCGCTGCCAGGGTTAATTGCCGAGGTCGTGCTGAACCGTCTGAACAGCTTGTGTTCCGCTAAGCTATTAGTTCCTGTGTTTATTATTCTAAGCTGATTTGTGGTCAATTCTATACTGATGCTGCCGTGAGGTATATTATGTTTGATTGCATTAATCAGAAGGTTATTTATCAGCACCTCTATTAGCACAGTATTGGTCTGCAGTGATACGTCTGGCTGGATTTTTTTTTCTAATGTTAATTGCTTTCCTTCTAAGTGCTCTGTTAAAATGTCTGTCAGATCTGTCAATAGAAGGGACAAATTTATAGTTTCACCAACTGCAAACTGTCGATTTTCAATCCGGGCAAGTAGTAAAAGGTTCTTATTGATACGCGAGACCCGTGTGAGCGCTGTATTTGCACTTTCTATGATGGTGTATTGTTCATCTGTCAGTGCCGGATGTTGAAATAATAAGTCCATTTTTGACTGAATTATAGCCAGTGGAGTCTGTAATTCGTGGGAGACATTTTCTGTAAATTCTTTTTGCTGTTTGTATACGTTTACATTCCTTATTAATAGTTTACCAAGGCTGTCATTCAGCTCATTGAATTCCTGGATATTGCTGTTTTCAAAAGAGATTCCCTCATCACTATTGAGCTTGAATTTTTTGATAGTGTTTAAGGTCACATAAAAGGGCTGCCAGATACTTGCTGATAATCTTCTTATTAAAAAAATAAATCCACCAAGGAGTAGCAGAAAGAAGAAAATAGCTGTTAATGAAATGGCCGTTACCGTTTCATCCGTTTCTTCCATATTGGTTTCTATAAGCAGACGGTAGTATTTATGATTAATCCGGACGCTGGTTGAAAGACTTCGGAACTGCTCTGTGTCTTGCAGGAAATGATCAAAACGGGTGCTGGTATAAATGCTGTCTTTAATTACCGTATCTGTTGGATGGGAGGTCAGTATAAATCCGGGTTCTATCTCGTTCCATATATTGATAGTTTGTTCTATGGTACTATCTGGCAGGTTTAGCTTTGAAAGTCTTGATTCTATCTTATCACGAAGAGCATATTGATGTTTATCGAGTTCGTTTATCCAGATCCGGTCCACAATGAAATAATATGCCGGAATACTTAACAGAAGTACAATTAATGCGTAAATGGCAAGAGGCCGCAGGGTTTTATCAAGTAATCGCTTCATATTTCCCATTTATATCCTGTACCATAAACCGATTTTAAATAGTTGCCACAACCTGCATCGTTCAATTTCTTTTTCAGGTTTTTAATATGTGAGTAAATAAAATCATGGCTATCCAGCATGTCTGCAATATCTCCTGAAAGATGTTCTGCAATGGCATTTTTAGAAATAACCCGGTTTTGATTCCCTATGAAATACAGCAGTAAGGCATATTCTTTCTTTGTCAGAATAACGGGTACGTCATTTATCCGCACTGTTTTAGCAAGAATGTTAATGTGTAATTCTTTTTGTTGTACAAGGTTAGCATTGGTAAACTGCTTTCTGCGGATAACTGAAAATACTCTTGCTCCTAATTCTGAAAGATGAAATGGCTTGGCCAAATAGTCATCTGCTCCAATTTGAAGCCCTTTTATTTTATCATCTAAGGAGTCTTTAGCTGAAATGATAATTACCCCGTCTTGTTTATTTTGCCTTTTTAATTCTTCCAGAACTTCCATACCATCACCGCCAGGCAACATCAGGTCAAGTAAAATACAGTTGTATTCATACAAACTGATTTTATCCATTGCCTGATTGAAGTTTGCAGCAAGTTCACAGATATAATTTTCTCCTGAAAGATAAGTTGATATACTTACCGCAAGTTCTATCTCATCCTCTATGATCAGTATCTTCATTTGACGAATATACTATTGTAATTCTGGATTCTTTTTGGATATGGTACTGATGAGCTAACCTAATTTGAGATAAAATCAGGAAAGACGGTCAATTTTCTTTTGAAATTTTTCTACATATTTATTCCATGCAGTCTGATGTTCTTCATTGTCATATAATCTTTTGGCATACAGATATACTTCTTCCCGGAAGTGAAAACCCCATATTTCTTCTATGAACCTGATCCCTGAATCTAATGCTTTGGTAAGGACAGTGATTTTAGAGACATTAGCAATTTCACAATATTTATCCAGCCATAATCCCCGGCCTAGTTTTACATAATCTATTAGTAATTCTTCTGTTATAAATTGGGAAGGTACGTCTGACATTTCCGATTCATTATAATGAATTACTTCTTTAATCAGTGTTTTGTCCAGATAAGCAGGGGGAATGGACGAAATATTTGTCTGGTTTCTGGCAGCCAGATAACATAGTTCCCTGGTCATGAGGTGTTCAGGTATATATTTAAGATTCGTTCCTTTTTTCTGTATTTCCTGTTCACATACAGCCTGGGTTATAAACCTTTCGGGGAAATGAGGAAAACAAAAAGCACCGTATTTTTCACAGGCTTTTTTAAAGAATTGTTGTGTTTTAAATTCTTCTGGAATGCGGTTTAAATTATTCCAGTACTTGTATATTTTCTTTAACCAATAGGCTTCGTCTTTCCGGGGTAATTGCGTGGCTTTTGATAATACATATTCACCATCGTTCAAATCAAATATTAAATCTTCAAAAGCAGGGGTAGGGTTGTCTAAAAGTTTAGTGAGATTTGGAGAACACAGCCAGTCTTCACCTGTTTCGGCGTCTTCGTAACAGGCATTTTCAGGAGGATATTCACCTGTTCGATCATTATAATAAAACAGACTGGTGTTATAATTGCCAATTTCTGTATAATGATCACTGATAATCAGTACCGGAGAAGTAACCAGTCCATCGCACTTAAAATATCCATGATTATAATGGCTGATTAAGACTTCTTGTGTGATGATATCTCCTTGAGCATAGATCACTGACCCGCCTGCTACGAAACTCTGACAGGTTATCGATCCTGCTACATATAAAAATGCACCATAATCTCCTTCTTCATTGATAATAGAGCCTTTTACGGAGAGATTGCCTAAGACGATGATTCCTTCGATACGGTCATCTGTCTGCTGAATTTGTAAACCCTGAAATTGTTTAATCCATTGTTTATCATTACTGGTCCAGCCCAGATCAATGTCGAGTCTTAGGTGATCTTGAAAA
The DNA here is from genome assembly GCF_014200605.1 of Pedobacter cryoconitis. Lineage (GTDB taxonomy): Bacteria > Bacteroidota > Bacteroidia > Sphingobacteriales > Sphingobacteriaceae > Pedobacter > Pedobacter cryoconitis_B. The sequence continues at coordinate 73,593 of NZ_JACHCE010000007.1, forward strand.
TAAGCATCGCCATGGCAGATAAGAAAAATAGATTCATCCTCAAATTCTTCATTCTGATAAGGAAAAATAGTCTCCCAGGATTTGGCAAAACTATCAATAGATAAAAGTTCTTTGAATGTTGTAAAGCAGAAATTCTTCATTTTCATCTTCCAGATTTTGAATTACCTGGTTTTAAATTTTGTATAAACAATAGTAATCATAGAAAAGCATGCAGGATGCAATTGCGATGAAGATAAGTTAAATGGGTAAATATTTATGTAATTGGTTGTTTAATGTTCGTAAATTAGCTTATAACTAATCTTCACGTGATGAAAATACAAATTAAATGGATTAAAGATCCTGAAGAGCATGATTATCCGGCAGCAACCTCTTATTTAAGTTTAATCTATGCAGACCCGGAGAAATATGTCAAACCTTTAAAAGCTGCTCCAATTACAGAATTTAAAGCTAAAGATATTTTTAGAGCCGCTATGCTTACCCGGTTAACGAAAGATAACTCGCATGTCGCAGAAAATATTGTTAAGATAAAAAAGGGTGTCAGACTATCTCCGATTTTATTGGTAAGAGATTCTCCGAATGGCAAAGTGATTATTGCAGATGGTTATCATCGAATGTGTGCTGTATATACATTCAATGAAGATGCAGTTATTCCTTGTAAAATTGTTTAATTGATCTGTTGTTCATGCGATCAGGAAGATATTTTAAACTAGAAGTCTTTCTGATATTGTTGTAATGAACAACAGATTATTGTCTGGATTTTATTGGTTAGTGCGGATGGAAACTATTTCTTCAACCAGCTTGGGATATCGTTTCTGGAATCCTTGTCCTTGTTCTATGTCCCTGTTCATTTCTTCCGGATCATCGTAATGAATTGTATCCGGATATAATTCAGATACTGCATCACGGATAACATCTTCCTGGTCTTCATGATTGATACTATAAGCCTCATCTGCTACATACAGAAGACCCTCTGCCCAGCAATTACCAATATTAAAATCAATATCAGGTGATAAAAATGTATTGATGTCAGTTTTTAGTCCTTCGAAAAAATCTTTTCCTTTTAACAGCAACCAGCATCTGAAGTAAATAAACCCATCACCAGAGAGTGATTCGTCAAACGTAATTACACCGTTTTCATTTTTAAAATCATTTTCTAAAATAATATTGAGTTCAGCAATTTCTGCTTTATAAAGTTCGTGAAGCTTTTCCTGTAAGCATTTTTCAAACAGAATAAGTCTTTGTTTGCCGCTTTTTGATAGTAATTCTGTTAGGCTTTCTATATGTTCATCCGCATCGTATTCCTGCCAGTTTGCGTTTCTGTATTTGTTTGATTTTTTAATAGACTCCCAAAAAAATATATCTGCCGTTTCGTCTTCTGAAAGTTCTGCCTTATCAGGAATGTCATCGTCTTTGCCCAGTTCGATATAGCCTGATTTAGTCTTCTGATGAATCAGCTTGTGTGTTTCCAGATCACATTCAGCGTCTGAACTAAATTCTTTAACAAGTTCACGGCCTTTTGTTCCAACTTTCCCAAAAGCTATAGTCTGAATCTTGTTTTCTACAGTTATATTCCAAAATTTATTAGAAGTGCTGTCCTGATTTATAAATCTTCTTGTCATAGCTTGTCAAATAGGTTTCTTATCAAAAATGTTTATTTCTTCTTTTTAAATTCTTTCCATTGTTCAAAACGCTCATCGATCCGCACTTTTAGCAGATCATAATTACTCCAGGAGTTTCCGATTCTGTAAAGAGCGTCCTGATCAAGGAGGTTATTGACTACTCTTATATTGAGTAACTGAGCGTAATCGCCTACATAATCTTTGTAGGCTTTTGCAAATTTTGTTCCGTCTTCATAATATGCTTTTGCGAATTCATTTCCAATCTTACTCAGGTCATTACTGGTGAGTTTTCCGTCACAGTTATGCATCAGATATTCGCTTCCGGTCAGTGTTCTGTTTTTTACACTTTTAATGTCTTCTTCGCCATCTTTTATCTGTTCTTGAGAGAGTAAGCCATTCTCTATAAACCAGGTTAAGAATATTCCAATATGTGTGGCGCCGTTTATTTTAGGTAAATCGGGAGGGAAATCACCCTCATAATGCCAGGAAGCATCATCGTATTTCTTCATAATTCTAATTATATTTGCGTTTTATGATATTGCTAATATATAAAAATTAAGATATTTCCTGTTTTATAAAATCTATGAAAATGCTGCAAAACAAGTGATGTATCCTGATTTTGAATTAATGAATCCAGTTATTTCCCCTTTGCGGTTATTTAATCTTAAAGGAGTGAAAAAATGAAAATAATAAGTATGAATATTTTTAAAGTAATAACCATGATGCTCACTATAAGCTGTGGTGGGGCTATTGCACAAGTGAAAAATGATATGCCATCAAAAAATGTAGAAAAAGCAATGATGTATCTTGCTTTTGATCTGGCAACTAAAGATCGTTATGTATTTCCAATTCAATTCTTTAAGCTTAAAAATGTAAAAAAAATTGTATCAGATAATCCTAAAGATCCAGACAATGAATTTAGTTTAGAATTCAATACTAAAGGACAGTGGATTAGTCTGGAAACTAAAGGTGACAATCTGCGGGTTAAATATATGAATGATGCTCCGGCTGGTTTTACAAATAATCACGGTAAGATGCTTGATTTTTATTATTCGGGGGATACTGCAGTTGTTAAGATTGAACATAAGATATGGCAATACAGACTTGTTGGACAAATGTTTTTAGACACGGAATCTTATCCCTGTGAAAAAGGCATTGGTTCGATATTTCATCCATCAGAAACAAGCTTTAACCATAAGAAAATTAGAAAAACAGATAAGCATCAGCAGATCATTTCTGAACCGGCCGATCTAAAAGAAAGTGACTATCTGCCCAGGTTAATTACAACTTATAGTCATACAAGCTGGAATTTACCGCTGTCAATTGATGAAGATGACTATGCTTATAAAGATAGAAACGATATTGGAAATGTTAAGAGAACAAAATACTTTTATGATACAGAAGGGAATCTGGTTATGGATGTATCTGAAAATGGTTTTACTACCAACCATGTTTTTAAAATGAAAAACGGATTACCTGTTACGCTGACAACAAGGTGGAAGGGGAGACAAATGAAAGGGACTGCTGAGGAAAAACCAGAAATCACTAATTTCAGCTATACGTTTTTTCGGTAATTGACCCGATTATAATCTTTATAAGTTCTTTAGCGTTAGCATAAACCATAAAATGTCCGCCATCATTAATTATTATATCGGGCGTCGTGGTGTATTTAATAGGGAGTACATGGTCTGCCGTACCATGAATATGAATCAGATTGATTGGGCGCTCTGTATTTCTCCATTCCAGAATACAGGTCAAAGCCCATTTCATAAAATAGGGGTCACTGTCTATAACCAGTTGCTTTAATAAAGTGATCTCATCAGAGGTTTTAGCACCAAGAAATTTCAAGCCTAAGTGATTACCTTTTTTCAAAAGATTAACTGGCAGCAATTTTTGCAGTCTTAGGCTCCCGGCCATTCTGTAATTTTTAAAAGCTCGCCGATCGGCGCCTAAGCCGCTAATGAAGTATATCTTTTTGCACATACTGAGCAATCTTGACTATAAAAAATAAAAAGGCCTTCGGGATTGAAAATGAGTAAATAGCAAGGTATCTGCCTTATTATTTACTCATGAATAGATTACATCCATTTAGAGGCAAAGCGATAAAACCCATGTCTCAGTTCGTTGAAAAGTTTTTCTTCAGTAAGATAGTCTTCATGTAAATTGTGATTATCTGATAAAGTGATTTTCTCTACTGAGCCACCGGATTCACTGATCTGATCTTTGATATTGCTGTTATTCTCATGAATGCTGCTTCTTAAATCATCGATAGCAGTCTTATGTATAATAAATTCGTTTTGAAAATGCTCAACTTGCTCAGCTACCTCTTTATTGGTATTGTCAGCAAGGATCTCTTCCAGGCGTTCCTGAAGAATTACAAGTTCCTGAGCGTAAAAATCAAGGCCCCTTAAGGAGTCGCTATGTAAATTCGTGATGTGTTTAATACTTAGCTGTTTCATAGATCTAATGTATCTATAATTTCAGTTACGATTTGTTAATTCAAAATAATCTTTCTTAAGCTGATTTGTCGCTGACAATCAGCTGGCTGGAGAAACGAAAAGCCCGGCTATATCTTTGCCGGGCTCTTACTATTGGGTGTGTTGTGCATTCTGGTTAGAAAATAAAGAAATCTTTAATCTTTATTTATATACCTATGACTATACTGCTTTCTGAAGGTTTAATCAGTTATCAAAATAAATTACAGCGTAATTAAATGATTTGTTCTTTATGAAAGACATAATGTCGGCAACATGTGTATGTTAATGATTAACAATTCTTTGTATGAATATGTGTTTATAGTTGTTAACTATAAGGTGAACAAAAGTAAGGTAAATTTAATTTGTTTTCTAGAAAATCGTTAATTACATTTGGGTATGGATATATTTAACAGAGAAAAATACGATTTGGTATTTAGTAGTGGTTTAATAGCCAATAATGCAGTAAAAGACACTGAATCCCGTACTGTAATTAATAAATACAGCGCATTTTGTGAAAAATTAATCATAGAAAATCCAGCTACCAAAGTGGATGATCTTTGCGATTCTGCAATAACAGGGTTCCGTTATCTTAAGAAATATGGAGAAATACCTGTTGTAAATACATTATAATTTTAAAATTGGTTAAAATCATCACGGGTTTTTCATTTATATTTTGATCTTTGGCAGCAAATCAAAAATAATGAATAAAGCAATTTTTTTAGACCGTGATGGAGTCCTTAACCATGAGATGAATGATTACATCTGCAGAGTAGAAGATTTTGAAGTGCTGGAATATCAGATTCCTCCTTTAAAAAGATTATTTGATGAAGGATATCTCCTGGTAGTTATCACTAATCAGGGTGGAATTGCATTAAAGCGTTATACTGAAGACACGCTGGCTGATATGCATGAAATCCTTTTCAATAAATTCGAAGAGCAAGGTGCTGAAATTATTCATGCTTATTATTGCCCGCATCATCCAACGGTAGATGGGGAGTGTGAATGCCGCAAGCCTAAATCTGGTATGTTGCTTGAAGCGATCGCTGAATATAATATAGATCCTGCATTATCAGTAATGATAGGTGATAAACCGAGGGATGTGGAAGCTGCTAATGGAGCAGGAGTGAAGGGTATTTTAATCGCGCCTGACGAACAAATAGATTATAACAAAGTAAAAGCTGTTCTGGAAGGAAATTAAGCTTTCTGATAAATAAAAAATTCCGTTTCAATTGAAACGGAATTTTTATTTTCTAACCTTTTATATTTTGAAAAGCTAAATTTAAGCCTGAGCTTCAGCTGCTTTTTTATGATCAGCAAGGAATGTAGCTAATCCGTTGTCTGTTAATGGGTGTTTTAATAAACCTAAAATAGCAGATAATGGGCCAGTCATTACATCTGCACCTAATTTAGCACAGTTGATAATGTGTAATGGTCCGCGGATAGAAGCTGCAAGAATTTCAGTTTCATAACCGTAGTTATCAAATATTAAACGAATATCTTCGATTAATTGTAAACCATCAGTACCTATGTCGTCTAAACGGCCAAGGAAAGGAGATACATAAGTAGCACCTGCTTTAGCAGCTAATAAAGCTTGTCCTGAAGAGAAGATCAATGTACAGTTCGTTCTGATCCCTTTTGAAGAGAAATATTTGATAGCTTTAACACCATCTTTAATCATTGGAACTTTTACTACGATCTTTGGATCAAGTTTAGCTAAGGCTTCACCTTCTTTAATAATGTTCTCAAAATCTGTAGAGATAACTTCAGCACTTACATCTCCGTCAACGATAGCACAAATTGCTTTGTAATGATCGATAACTTTTTGATCGCCTGAAATACCTTCTTTAGCCATAAGGCTCGGATTGGTCGTTACACCATCTAATACACCAAGATCTTGTGCTTCTTTGATTTGCTCAAGATTAGCTGTGTCAATGAAAAATTTCATGATTATATGATTTAAGGAAAAATAAACTCTGGATAAATTCAGGGTGTGCCCTGGTCGGAAGATTGTGCAATGAAATCATAGTCAATCTGAAAAAATAAAAAATGGGCAAGCAACCTTTATCGCACCGCTACAACCTTCTACCCTTGCTTCGTTCCCGCCCTGGGGGAGTTCAAAGGGAGCTGATCGTAAAGGACTTGCCCACTGCAAATGTAGCAAAAGAGTTCAGTCTACAAAAACGAAATCAAGAAATAATTCATGTTTTTTATTGAAAATTTGATAATAGATTGAAATTTAGCGGATTGTAGTTGAATAAAAATTTGATTTTTCTTTATATTTAGTGGAATAAGCTTGAAAATTGGGCTCAGTAGTATAATTTCGGCTCTTTTTTAGGCCCGAAAAAGGAGAGGAAAAGAAATTTTCGAATAAAATCTGCTGATAATTGTTGCAAATTCATTTGCTAATGCAAAATAATTCTAAATAATATGATTATTAAATTCGTAATAATTATATGGTTTTATTGTTAAGTTCGTAAACTAACATGCTTGCAATTATGCTGTTATTTATTTTTCGCAAAAAAAATATCAAAATGGCAATTATTCCGCTAAATTATTATCTTAGTGTTTCGAATACATTAAGATATGGAACAAATAGAAGAAAATCAGGGCTTATACAATTCAAGCTTTGAGCATGATGCTTGCGGTATTGGTTTTGTTGCCCACGTAAAAGGACGAAAGTCACAGCAAATCATTTCTGATGCCATTACGATTTTAGAGAATCTTGACCATCGGGGAGCTTGCGGCGCCGAGATTAACACTGGTGATGGTGCCGGGATTATGATACAGGTTCCACATGAATTTTTATATGACGAGTGCCTCAAAATCGGATTTAGCTTAAATCAGTCTGGTGACTATGGCGTAGGAATGTTATTCCTGCCAAAGGATGTAAGAGCAAGAGAAGAATGCCGGGAAGTAATTTACCGTGCTGCTGAAAAATTGAACCTTGAAGTATTAGGGTTTAGAAGAGTAAATACCAATACTGAAGGTATTGGAGAAACGGCCCTCTCTGTAGAGCCGGAAATGGAGCAAGTATTTGTAGCGAGACCTGACCAGATCGCTGCCGGTGCTGACTTTGAACGTAAACTATATGTATTCAAAAATTACCTGACTAAAACTATTCTGAATACAGTTAAAGGAATTAAAACCGATTTTTATATCGCTTCTTTTTCTTCTCGTACTATAGTTTACAAGGGTCAGCTGACCTCCATGCAACTCCGCACTTATTTCACAGAACTTAGTGATAAAAGAGTTGTCTCGGCTTTTGGATTAATCCACTCCAGATTTGCAACGAATACATTCCCTTCGTGGAGACTGGCACAGCCTTTTCGTTATATCGCTCACAATGGCGAGATTAATACCCTGCAAGGTAATTTGAACTGGTTCCGCGCAAGTGTGAAGTCTTTTGCATCAAGCTACTTTACAGCCGAAGAATTAAATATTCTTTTACCTGTAATCGATGAAACACAGTCTGATTCTGGCTGTCTTGATAATATCATAGAGTTGTTAGTACATGCAGGCCGTTCTCTGCCACATGTATTAATGATGCTGATACCTGAGGCATGGGATGGAAATGATGATATGGATGAGCTTAAACAGGCTTTCTATAAATTCCATGCAACTTTAATGGAACCATGGGACGGACCTGCTGCTATTGCATTTACTGATGGTAATCTGATTGGGGCAACTTTAGACAGAAATGGATTAAGGCCTTCCAGATATGCGATTACTAAAGATGACCGTGTAATCATGGCTTCTGAGTCTGGTGTAGTCGCTTTAGATCAAAGTCAGATCATTGAAAAAGGGAGATTAACGCCTGGAAAAATGTTTGTGGTGGATATGGAACAAGGAAGAATTATCAGTGATGAGGAAATCAAAACTGTAGTTTGCAGCCGTCGTCCATATGCAGACTGGTTAAATCAATATCAGATTCGTCTGGAAGAATTATCTGATCCAAGAGTTGTATTTACAGGACTTTCGCAAGAGTCTATGTTTAAATATCACCAGGTATTCGGATATAGCAGAGAAGATATTGATCTGATCTTAAAACCAATGGCTATTGAGGCTAAAGAACCTATAGGATCAATGGGTACTGATATTCCATTAGCTGTTTTATCTCAAAAACCACAGCATCTTTCTTCTTATTTCAAACAGTTGTTTGCGCAGGTAACTAACCCGCCAATTGACCCGATCAGAGAAAAAGTGGTGATGAGCCTTGCCGGATTTATGGGTAATAATGGCAATCTTTTGGAAGAACATGCGATGCAATGCCATTGTGTAGGTATTAAACATCCCATATTGACAAATCTGGAATTAGAAAAAGTAAGAAGTATTGATACCGGGGTATTTCAATCTAAAACCCTGCAGACCTATTTTAGGGCTGATGGTAAACCTGGATCACTGGCCAAAGGTCTGGAACGTCTTTGCCGTTATGCAGTAGATGCGGTGGAAGATGGTTTCCAGGTGATTGTTTTATCTGACCGTGCGCTGGATTCTGAACATGCTGCTATTCCTTCTTTACTGGCTGTTTCAGCTGTGCATCACCATTTGATCCGTAAAGGTCATCGTGGTGCTGTTGGAATTGTAGTTGAAGCGGGGGATGTATGGGAAGTTCACCATTTTGCCTGTTTAATTGGCTTTGGTGCAACTGCAGTAAATCCTTATCTGGCGCTGGAAACTATTTCAGGTTTTGAAATAGAAAGTGGTTTGAAAGCAGAAAAACTGATTCAGAATTATATATATGCTGTGAATAGTGGCTTGTTGAAAATATTTTCTAAAATGGGTATTTCAACTTTGCAATCTTATCATGGTGCACAGATATTTGAGATATTAGGTATTCATAAAAGTGTTGTTGATAATTATTTCAGCGGCGCAGTTTCCAGAATAGGTGGTTTAGGATTAGATGAAATTGCAAGAGAGTCTTTAATTAAGCATAGCCGTGTATTTGGTAAATCTACACGTCCTGATATGCTGCTGCCAACAGGTGGTAACTATAAATGGAGAAGAAAAGGGGAGCAGCATTTGTTCAATCCTCAAACTATCCATTTATTGCAGAATGCTACACGTAAAAATGATTATAATGTTTACAAGCAGTATAGTAAACTGGTAAATGAGCAAACTAAACAGGCCTATACGATTCGTGGTTTGTTTGAATTTAACTATAACCGTGCACCTGTTTCATTGACTGAGGTTGAACCTGTTGAAACTATATTAAAACGTTTTGCTACCGGAGCGATGTCTTTCGGGTCTATTTCTCACGAAGCACATTCAACTTTAGCAATTGCCATGAACCGTATTGGTGGAAAAAGCAATACTGGAGAAGGTGGTGAGGATGAGTTAAGGTATGAGGTATTGCCAAATGGTGATTCTATGCGCTCGTCAATTAAACAGATTGCTTCTGCACGTTTTGGAGTGACCAGTAATTACCTGACTAACGCAGATGAGTTACAGATAAAAATGGCTCAGGGTGCAAAACCGGGAGAAGGTGGACAATTGCCTGGACATAAAGTGGATGACTGGATTGCAAAAGTGCGCCATGCTACACCTGGTGTAGGTTTAATTTCTCCGCCTCCGCATCATGATATTTATTCTATTGAAGATTTGGCACAGCTGATTTTTGATCTTAAAAATGCAAACAGAGCTGCCAGAATCAATGTAAAACTAGTTTCTAAAGCTGGTGTAGGTACTATTGCAGCGGGTGTGGCGAAAGCACATGCTGATGTGATTTTAGTCTCTGGTTTTGATGGTGGTACCGGTGCTTCACCGCTTACTTCTATTCAGCATGCTGGCTTACCATGGGAACTTGGTCTGGCAGAAGCGCATCAGACCTTAGTGAAAAACAGTCTGCGCAGCAGGGTGGTTTTACAGACCGATGGTCAGTTGAAAACTGGAAGAGATATTGCTGTTGCAGCTTTATTAGGTGCGGAAGAATGGGGGGTAGCAACGGCTGCTTTAGTTACTTCGGGTTGTATTATGATGAGAAAATGTCATTTAAATACTTGTCCGGTTGGGGTAGCTACGCAAGATCCTGAACTGAGAAAACTGTTTACTGGTGATGCTGATCATGTAGTTAACCTTTTCCATTTCCTGGCAGAAGAACTGCGTGAGACCATGGCCGAATTAGGCTTCAGGACTGTTGAAGAAATGGTTGGACAAGCAGATGCATTACGTATGCGTGCTATTGATGATGCAGACTGGAAGTTGAAAAATCTTGATCTTTCTGCAATTCTATATAAAGCACCAGATAATGGATTGAGTTTATATAATACAGAAACACAGGATCATGGGATAAGCCATGTGCTTGATCACGAATTAATTGCTGCTTCTCAACCTGCTTTACTAAATAAAGAGCCGGTTTTCAAAGAGTTTGAAGTTAAAAATACGGACCGCGCAATTGGTACGATGTTATCAAACGAAGTATCTAAGGTTTATAAAGCAACAGGTTTACCTCCGGATACTATTAATTTCAAGTTTCATGGTTCTGCCGGACAGAGTTTTGGTGCATTTGCAGCAAGAGGAGTTTCGCTTGAACTGGAAGGTGAAGGAAATGATTACGTAGGAAAAGGACTTTCAGGAGCACGTTTATCAGTGTATCCATTCCGTGAAGTAACTTATGTACCTGAGCAAAATATCATTATTGGTAACGTGGCTTTATATGGAGCTACTTCGGGTGAACTGTTTGCAAGAGGTTTAGCTGGTGAGCGTTTCGCTGTAAGAAACTCTGGTGCTACTGCTGTTGTAGAAGGTTTAGGTGATCATGGTTGTGAGTATATGACTGGTGGAGAAGTGCTTGTACTGGGTAATACAGGTAGTAATTTTGCTGCTGGTATGAGCGGAGGGGTAGCCTGGATTTATGACGTCAATGGTGATTTTCCTAATAAATGTAATAAGGAAATGGTAGACCTTGATCCTTTGAATGAAGATGATGAATTGCGTATCAATAATTTGTTAAAAAAACATATTCAGCTTACAGGTAGCAGATTAGCTGAATTCATTTTAAGTGATTGGGCAACACAATCTGCTCATTTCATTAAGGTATTCCCTAAAGAATACAAAGCGGTTTTATTAAAAAGAAGCAATAAAGTTAAGACATCATAATTATGGGAAAAGTAACCGGATTTTTAGAGTATGAAAGAACTGCTCCTGTAAAACAAGATGCGAAAGCACGTTTAGAGCATTATAATGAATTTGTCGTTGCATTTGAACAGGATCAGGTAAAACAGGAAGCTGCACGCTGTATGGATTGCGGTGTACCATTTTGTCAGTCGGGCTGTCCGCTGGGAAATGTAATTCCTGAATTTAATGAGGCTGTATATAAAGCAGAATGGGAGATTGCAGCTAATATCTTATTGAGCACCAATAATTTTCCTGAATTTACAGGGCGTATTTGTCCGGCTCCTTGTGAGTCTGCCTGTGTATTGGGAATCAATAAATCTCCTGTATCAATTGAAGATATAGAGAAGCATATTATTGAAATTGCTTTTTCTAAAGGATATATTAAAGCTGAACCGCCTTTGATCCGCAGTGGTAAAAAGGTAGCGGTAATTGGTTCTGGTCCTGCGGGGCTTGCAGCAGCAGCTCAGCTAAATAAAGCTGGTCATGAGGTGGTTGTTTATGAACGTGATGATACTCCGGGAGGTCTATTAAATTATGGTATTCCTGACTTTAAATTACAGAAGGATATTGTCACCAGAAGGATCAGCCTGATGGAGAAAGAAGGAATTGAGTTCAAATGTAATGCTAATGTAGGGGTTAATGTTGAACTGAATACTTTACTGAGAGAATATCAGTCTATCGTTCTGGCTGGAGGTTCTACGATACCGCGTGATTTAAATGTGACTGGCAGAGCTGCTAAAGGAGTGCATTATGCAATGGATTTCTTAAAACAGCAGAATAAAAGGGTACGTAATTTCAGTATTGATCAGGAGCCTGTTTTAGCAACTGGAAAAGATGTCATTGTAATCGGTGGTGGTGATACCGGATCGGATTGCATTGGTACTTCAAATCGCCAGGGGGCAAAATCTGTCACTCAATTTGAAATTATGCCAATGCCGGCCCAGCAACGTACCGAAAATATGCCATGGCCAACTTATCCAATGCTGCTTAAAGTAACCAGTTCGCATGAAGAAGGTTGCAGCAGAGCCTGGGGTGTAAATACTAAAGAGTTTATCGCGGATGAAAATGGTGCGCTTAAAGCTTTAAAAGTGGTTGATGTAGAATGGGAAATAGATGCAACCGGTCGTCCGGTTAATTTTAAGGAGATTGAAGGTACTACCCGTGAACTTCCTTGTCAGCTGGTTTTACTGGCTATGGGATTTTTATATCCGCAGAAAGAAGGTTTAATTGAAAAATTAGGAATTGAACTGGATAACAGAGGCAATGTAAAAGCAGAAGAAGGTAAATACCAAACTAATATTGCTAAGGTTTTTGTAGCTGGCGATATGAGAAGAGGGCAATCTTTAGTAGTCTGGGCAATATCCGAAGGGAGAGAAGCAGCGAGAAAAGTAGATGAATATCTGATGGGATCTAGTAAACTAGCTACTAAAGATGGTATTCCTTATGCTTAATTAAGGAATTATATCAGGAACCTATACCTAACCAACAATAAACAATAAGTACTAACCAAAAAGAAAGCCGTTCCATATTTATTATGGGCGGCTTTTTACTTTTAATTGATTTTTATTAGTTTATTAGTTAATATTTATTTCTATATTAGTGTGTTGATTATATATTTATACACTGATTGACTGATATGAAAAGAAATAATTTACTCCTTTTGTTGCTCCTGATTACCACAGTAACTTTTATTGTATCCTGTAAGAAAGATGATATTGATCATAAAAATGATTATGACAAGAGTCATCAGTCCTGGATGAGCTTCAAACAATCATCCAATAATTCTTATAGCTATAAAACAAGTAGTGGGTCATGGACTGGAACCAGTACTGAAACTGTGATTACAGTAAAAGACGGTAAAGTCACCAATCGCTCTTATGTATATAAAGTGCCAGACAAAACACCAGGGGGAACCGGGATTGTAAAGGATGAATGGAGCGAAGATCAATCTACGCTGAATACACATACTGCTGGTGCGCCAACTTTAACTTTAGATGAAGTCTATCAGAAAGCAAAAACTGAGTGGTTATTAAAAAGAAAAGATACTGAAGTTTTTTTTGAAGCAAATAATAATGGAATGATCTCTTCTTGCGGATACCGGGATAATAATTGTCAGGATGATTGTTTTAATGGAATTAATATTGTCTCTATTGTAAAACTGTAAAATGAAAAAAAAACATACTTTGTTATTGCTGTCGCTGATTACTTTATTTGGGGCCTGTAAGAAAACAGAAGATTTGGAGCCGCCTATTATTATTGACCCTTACTTTATAAAGAATGTTAACTTCGTTGTAATAGGTAGTGATGATAAGCCTGTAATGCCATCCAAAAAAGAAGACATAGTTATTACGATCAATAATCAGAAAGACAGTGAGTACCGTATGGTGTATTCTGATCTTATGAAAATTCCTGAGATAGAAGCATTGAAAAAGTATGGAGGGTCTGTAATAAGTGCCAATATCAGACCTTATGTAATATATGGCCCTAAACCTATTCATGAATTTGATCTGGCCATGAATGGAAAAAAACTAGGTATTATATACTTTGATTGTGACAATAGAGAGGAAACTGACTACAGGACCAAATCATTTAAATTTAATGGTGTAAATGTAGAAACAGATAAGATTGATGGGTTTCCTGACTTATATTTAATCAGGTTAAAATAGATTGCTGTTCAGAATAATACGAAAGGTTTTTGTCTGATAAACAACGCTTGCTTCATACTGTTTATCAGACAAAAACCTTTATAATCTTAATTTAGCATAGAAATCCCATAAAACTATTCCAGCTGAGATCACAATGTTAAAGGAATGTTTAGTGCCAAACTGAGGTATTTCAATACATTTATCAATTTCGGCCATTACTTCATCACTTACTCCGTTAACTTCGTTTCCAAAGATCAACGCATATTTTTTATCCTGGTCTGGTTTAAATGTGTTTAACATAATGCTGTCTACTGCCTGTTCAATGGCTATAATTTCATAACCATCTTTTCTCAGTTCTCTGATCGCGTCAAGAGTTTCCTCAAAATGTATCCAGGCAACAGATTGTGTTGCGCCAATAGCTGTTTTCTCAATTTCACGATGTGGTGGCTGTGCGGTAATCCCGCAAAGGATAATTTTTTCTATAGCAAAGCCATCCGCTGTCCTGAAAGCAGAACCCACATTGTTCATGCTGCGCACATTATCCAGTATCACAACTACCGGTAGTTTATCCTGTTCTTTAAATTCCTCTATACCTACACGGTTTAATTCAGTTGTCTTTAATTTCTGCATGCCGCAAAAATAGAATTAAATTGTGGTAGCTCCATCGCCAATTTTACTGATATATATATCCGGTGCATAACCAATGTGTTCTGTGTAATATGCGGTAAGTTTTTCTCTGAAATCTGTTTCTGCATCTTTTTTGAGAAGTGCTATTGCACAACCGCCAAAACCAGCGCCTGTCATTCTTGCACCTGTAATATCCGGATAGGCCGAACAGAAATCTACGACAGTATCCAGTTCTTTGCCTGTTACTTCATATAAGTCTTTCAGAGATTGATGTGAAGCATACATCAAGCGGCCAAATTCTTCCAGATCACCATTATTTAAGGCTTTTGCAGCCAGGGTTACCCGGTCATTTTCTTTGATTACATGGGTTGCACGTTTTAATATGGTTTCATCTTTAATCAGATGGCTATGTAATGCAAACTTATCAGCGCTCAGTTCGCACAGGTTATTTAGTGTGATTTCCTCATTCAGCGCTTTTAAAGCAGCCTGGCATTCTGCTACTCTTTCGTTGTACTTTGATTCTGCAAGCTCCCTTGGTTTATTGGTATTGATGATTGTCAATACATGGTCACCAAGATCACAATCTGCAATTTTGTATTTTAAGGTATCACAGTTCAAAACAATTGCTTTGTCTTTTTCTCCAAAAGCAACGGCAAACTGATCCATAATGCCACTGTTAACTCCTATAAATTCATTTTCTACTTTTTGGGCCAGTTTGACCAAAGCCAGACGGTCATAATCTAAGCCAAGGTAGGCAGTCAGCGCATAGGCTGTTACTACTTCTATGGAAGCTGAAGACGAAAGGCCGGAGCCAACAGGGATATTTCCGGCATATAAGAGGTCAAAACCTACCGGGATCTGGAAGTTTTTAAGAATTTCATTGAAAACTCCTAATGGATAGTTATACCAGGCTGTGCCTTCTTTTTTATAGGCCGGCTGTAAAGGGATAACTGCTTCTTCAGGGAAATTCAGACTTTTAAAACGGATAACCTGGTCAGTGTTAGGAGCCAGGCATAGCCAGGTGCCTAAGGTGATTGCGCAGGGTAAAACTAAACCTCCATTATAGTCTATATGTTCACCGATCAGATTTACACGACCGGGAGTAAAATAAGTTGCCGCTGGTTGCTGGCCATAAGTGTCAAAAAAATTACTGGATAGTTCAGATTTCATTAGTATATGCTTGTTTTGTGGTTTGGTTGATTTATTGAAATAACATGAATATAAAAAAAACAATTTTATACAGATTAAATGTTTCAATCCGTTTAAAACTTGCTGGTATTATTTGTAGTATTGTTAAGTAAATATCGACTAATATACGTTTTATGAAAGAAAATCAGATTAGCACAGGGCGATTTATTGACGGAAAAGAAATCTTCGCAGTAGAGCTTACCAATAGCCTGGGCAGCAAGGTTAAAATATATAATTACGGTGCTATTGTAAGTGAGTTTATTGTAACTAATGCAAAAGGTGAAAAACAGGATATAATTTTAGGTTTTGATGATATTGATGGCTATCTCAATGAAGATTATCTCGCTGATTACCCTTACCTGGGTGTCATTGTTGGCCGTTATTCTAATAGAATTAAAGATGGAAAATATAGCATTGACGGTGTAGGTTATCAAATGGATAAAAGCCTGCACGGTGGAATAACCGGTTTCGATAAAAAAGTTTGGAATATTCTGCCTACGGTTGATCCAAGTTTGACACTGCAATATATAAGCCCTGACGGTGAAGAGAGTTTCCCTGGTAATCTGACTGTACAGCTTACTTTTAAATTGTCTGATGCTAACGAACTGATTCTGGACTATAGTGCAGTCACTGATGCAGCGACAGCAATTAACCTGACACATCATACTTATTTTAATTTAAATAAGGATGGTGGAAATGTGGCAGGTCATCAACTTAGAATACCAGCAGGTAACTACCTGGAACAGGATGCAGATTATGTGGTGACCGGCAGATTAACACCAGTAGCTGGTACAAGTCATGATTTTCTGGCGGGTAAAGCGATTGGGCACGACTGGGACCCGGGAGAGGGTTATGATCAGAGTTTTGTACTGGATAAACCTTATGGAGAATTAGGATTGGCTTCTGAGACTACTGAACGAACCTCTGGTTTAAAGCTTGATGTTTATACGACAGAGCCTGTAGCTCATTTTTATACGGCTAAATATTTGAATACTGCTATTGGCAAAGGAGGGAAGGGCTATGGTCCGTTTGAAGCTTTCTGCATAGAAACGCAGCATTATCCGAATAGTGTTAATGTGCCGGATTTTCCTACGACAATTTTAAGACCTGGAGATACTTATAAGCAAACCACAATTTTTAAGGTCAGTCATTCAGTTAAATAATTATTTGGTTATGGATAAGTTGAAAATTATCAGTGCTACGGTAAGACCTGGCAGAAAAGGACCTCTGGTAGCAGAGTGGATCACTGAGATAGCGAAGAATTATGGGGCTTTTGATGTTGAACTGATAGATTTGGGTCTATTAAATCTGCCTTTAATGGATGAAATCAATCATCCTGCGATGCAGAAATATGAACATGAGCATACGAAGCAGTGGAGTGCAAAAATAGAGGAAGCAGATGCTTTTATTTTTGTAACCGGTGAATATGATTTTGGATACCCGTCACCTTTAAGAAATGCATTGGAATTTTTGTACAGAGAATGGAATTATAAAGCTGCTGGAATTGTGAGTTATGGTGGGATTTCTGCAGGGACAAGAGCTTCAAATTCTTTGAAAAATGATCTGAGTACTTTTAAAATGGTACCTTTGTACGAAGCAGTCAACTTTTCTTTCTTTACAGAACTGATCAATGAAGATGATGTTTTTGTACCGCATGAACGTTCTGAGAAAGCTGCTTTAGCGATGTTGAAAGAACTGGTCCGATGGACGAAAGGCTTGAAGTTAATTAAGGCTGACATATAAAAACAAGATAAAATGAAAGTAGATATTTGGTCGGATGTGAACTGTCCGTTTTGTTATATAGGTAAGAGAAAGTTTGAACTGGCATTAGAACAGTTTGAGCATAAAGATCAGGTAGAAATAGAATGGCATAGTTTTGAACTGGACCCGAACGCGGAAACCAGACCCGGGCTAAATGCTTATGACTATCTGGCAGAGAAAAAAGGACAAAGCAGAGAATGGTCTGTACAAATGCATCAGCAGGTAATTGGAGCCGCTGCAGAAGTGGGGCTGGAATTTGACTTTGACAAGGTTATTATCGCTAATTCATTTAATGCGCACAGGCTTATTCAGCTTGCTAAAGCTAAAGGTCTGGACAATGAAGTTGAAGAACAGTTGTTTATTGCACATTTTACTGCAGGTAAAAATATAGATGATCATGCAGTTTTAGTAGAAACAGGTAAGGCTGCCGGATTAGCACAGGCGGATATAGAGACCTTGCTTGCAGGGGATACTTTTACCAGTGAAGTAAGGGCTGATGAACAAATAGCACAGCAGATTGGGATTAGTGGTGTGCCATTTTTTATTCTTGATCAAAAACTAGCGGTTTCAGGTGCTCAGCCTCCTTCAACTTTTTTGGGGGCATTAGAACAAGCATGGACTAAAAGCCAGGCAGAAGTCTAAATAATGTATAGACTTTTTAATAAATATATTGTGGTATTGCAGCTCGGTTTACTGACTGCAATACCAATTAAATCAGTTGCTCAAGGTTTATCCCCTGATAATCCCATACAGAAACTTGATAACCGTATCATGACTGATCTTTCTGAACACAGAACGGAACAGAAGACCAGTTTTTTTATGTTTTTATCAAAATACAATAACCTGGTTAATGTGGCTATTCCGGCGGGTATATTTGCTGCAGGTGTGATTGACAATGATAAAGGGACCCGGCAGAATGCACTTTATATTGCCAGTAGTTCTGCTGTGAATATATTACTGACCATGGTAACCAAGAAACTTGTCAAACGGCCAAGACCATTTTTAGGACAGGTTAAAATCAGTGCAGTTTATTATCCGGGGCAGACTTCTTTTCCTTCCGGCCATACTTCTTCTTCCTTTGCTACAGCAACAGCGTTATCTCAGGTTTATCACAAGTGGTATGTGATTGCACCTGCTTACTTATGGGCGGGTTCCATGGGTTATTCAAGAATGTACCTTGGCGTGCATTATCCTTCGGACGTAGCTGCTGGTGCTTTAATAGGTACAGGATCAGCACTTTCTATGAAATTTATAAGGCCTTCTAACTAGTTAAATAGAAGGATTCTAAACTATCTGCTCAGGGATTTCCTATATTCGCACCAATTTTAATCGAATATGAAGAAAATGATACCTGTTTTGGTTGCATTATGTTTGTCTGCAGGTTATGCAGAAGCGCAAAGTGATACCACAAAAAATTTAAATGAAGTGATGGTGAGAGAGAACCGGCTAAAACTTCCTTTCTCTAAACAAAATCGTAATATATGGATTATTGATAACCAGCAAATCAAGAATTTACCTTCAAGGTCAATTAGTGAATTGCTGAGTTATGTAACTGGTGTTGATGTCCGTCAGCGTGGACCTGGTGGGGTACAGGCTGATATTAGTATTGATGGCGGTACTTTTGACCAGACTCTGGTATTGATTAATGGAATTAAGGTTTCTGATCCTCAAACGGGGCATAATATGATGAATTTACCTATTTCTGTGGATGATATTGATCATATCGAAGTATTAAGGGGTTCTGCGTCACGTATTTATGGTACCAATGCCTTGACCGGAGCAATTAATATTGTAACGAAGTCTGTAACCAGAACTGGTGTTTCGGCCAATGTTTTTACCGGAAGCAGTTTTAAAAAAGACGAGGTAAGTGGTGATACCTATGCGAACTATGGAGTTCGTGCTACAGGGACATTGGCGCTTAAAGAATCAAGTCACCTTTTCTCTGTCGGTCAGGAAGCGGGAAATGGATATCGCTATAATACAGCTTTTAACAATCAGAAATTATTTTATGAGGGTAAGGTTAATGTAGGGAAAACTGATCAGCTGGATATTACAGGTGGTTATATTCATAATAATTTTGGTGCTAATGGCTATTATTCTGCTCCGGGAGATAAAGAGGCAGAAGAAACAGTTAAAACTGCGCTTGCAGCTATTGCCTATAAAACACAGCTGACTTCTTTCTGGACGCTGATGCCGAGATTGAGTTACAGAAATAATGTCGATGACTATCTTTATATCAAGCAAACTCCTGATAAATTCCATAACCACCATGTAACACAGGTTTTGAGTGCTGAATTAAATAATAGTTTCCAAACAGGCATTGGTGAATTTGGTTTGGGTTTTGAAGCCAGAAAGGAAAAGATTAACAGTACCAATCTGGGTAAGAGAAATAGAGATAATGCTGGTATTTATGGAGAATATAAGTTTGATCTGGTTAAGAATTTATTGGTAAACGTTGGAAGTTATGTGAACTATAACTCTGATTATGGCTGGCAGGCTTTTCCTGGTATTGATGCAGGATATACATTTTATGGAAACTGGAAGGTTTTTGTGAATGTTGGGACCGGACAGCGTCTGCCAACTTTTACTGATCTTTATTATAAAGGTCCGACAAATATCGGTAATGATCAGTTACAACCGGAAAAATCACGGTATGCTGAAGGCGGTATTAAATATAATTCTACACATTTTGTGTTAAATGCGAGTTTGTTTAAACGCAGGATTACTAATTTTATTGATTGGGTAAAGGAGAAAACCACAGATCCATGGCAGCCTAAAAATTTCAGTGAGCTGAATACAATGGGTTATACACTTAGTGCGGATTATAATACCGGCGCTCTGGAAAATGCAACTGTCCTGAATAGCCTGAGGTTTGGCCTGGCTTATACTTATCTTAATCCTAAAGTTAAAACAACATTGCCCGAAGCTAATATTTCCCGCTATGCTGTCGAGTCTTTGAAGAATCAGCTTACTGCAACAGTGAATGCTGATTTTCTAAAAGTAATGGCTTTAACCATGACGGCAAGGTATTGTGAGCGAATCAGTTATAAGGATTATACTGTGATGGATGCAAGGTTAAGCTATAAATTTAAACGCAGCAGTATTTATGCTGATGCTTCAAATATCTTTGATGTGAACTTTATCCAGGCGGGAGCAGTACCTATGCCGGGTGTCTGGGCAACTTTAGGTTATAAAATAGCACTATAACATTTTTCTTTATTTCTTAATCTATGGTAAGATGCAGTAAAATTATAGTTGGTAAATTTGTATAACAAACCAAAGGAATAAGCATATGGCACAAACAGTTTTACATTCTGCAGCCTCAAGAGGCGGAGCAGATCATGGATGGTTAAAAAGTTATCACACTTTTAGCTTTGCAAGTTACTATAATCCTGAAAGAGTTAATTTTGGTGCATTAAGAGTTTTAAATGATGATTCGGTAGCTGGAGGAAGAGGTTTTGGTGAACATCCGCATGACAACATGGAAATTATTTCGATCCCTTTATCAGGATCATTAGAACATAAAGATAGTATGGGTAATATTGGCACTATTGAGCCTGGGGAAATTCAGGTGATGAGTGCAGGAACAGGAATATATCATACTGAATATAATAAGAATAAAGATGAGGTAGTTAAGTTTTTGCAGATCTGGGTTTTTCCAAACAAAAGAAATGTAGAGCCAAGATATGATCAGGTAAAAATCGGTGCACCCGAAAAACCAAATTCACTGGTTCAGATTTTATCACCAAATCCTGAAGATGCAGGAGTGTGGATTCACCAGGATGCCTGGTTTAATCTGGGTAAACTGGAAAAAGGCAGCGAGGTTGATTATGTTTTTCAAAGAAAAGGTAACGGAGCCTATATCTTTATACTGGAAGGTGAGGCTGAAGTTCATGGTCAGACACTGTCAGCAAGAGATGGCTTTGGAATCTGGGATACGGAAAACTTTGTGATCAAAGCATCATCGGATACTGAATTCTTAATTATGGATGTTCCAATGGAATTCTGATGATGGATAATCTGACAGAGATTTTAGTAGTTGGTACACAGGAAGACATTTTACAAACTGTACTCAGGTTGTTGAATTCACAACCTTCATGGCATGCTGAAGGTGTTTCAGGATGTGAAGAAGCAATTTCTAAATGTAAATCACAGTCTTATCAGGTATTATTGCTTGGTGGCGGATTAACGGATATGGAAGAAGAACGGCTTAAAACCGAAATTAAAATCATCCAGCCTGGAATACATATCATTCCGCATTATGGCGGGGGAAGTGGATTACTATACGCTGAAATCTATCTTGCTTTAGGGACAGATAATAAAAAAAGCGGGCTTTAAGGCCCGCTTTTTTTATTATCTGTTGTATTGAATTAAGCATTTTCAATCTCATCTTTTATATCGTGCGCCTTATTCTTAATATCTTCTTTAGCGTCTTTAACCTCATCTTTAACATCGCTGAATTTAGATTTTACTGTTTCTACAGCTCTATCTTTTAAATCAACAAGATCATCAGCTCCGTTTTGCAGCTTTTCACCGTAAGTTTGATATTTATTTTTTGCAGTGTCGGCTAAATGATCCGCACTGTCCTTTAGTTTCTCTTTATAAGTCTGCAATTTGTCTTTTGCACTATCTGCAAGATCTTTCGTCTTATCTGATAATAAGTTTCTTGTTTCTGATCCGCTTCCTGGTGCAAATAATATACCTAAAGCTGCTCCAACTGCTAATCCAGCTAATAAAGCTACAACAACAGGAGTTTTATCAGTTTGCTTGCCCAGGTGGTCATTAATTAATCTTTTGTAATCCATGGTAATTAGTTTTTATGATTAACGGTATTCAATTAAAGTTGGTAAGCAAATATGTTGTAATTGTGCTCACACTGATTACAGTTCAAAAACCAGTCCATTTTAAATATTTAGCGAAAATAAATCACATAAAAAGCGGCCTTTTGATTAAAACAAAGGCCGCTCATATAAAACATGAAATATTAGTTTGATGAAATTGTAGGTTTGCTAACTGTTTCAATAGATAATACACCATCTCCTTCAACCAGAAAGCAAATTAAACCGGCTAAAACAAGACATGATAGCCAGAATTCTGAATAAGGACTGAATATTTGTTGTTGTGGTAAATTAACATAGAAAACAGCGACTATCAATATAGGAATAATCAACAGACAAAAAAGACGCGTATGTGTCCCCAATGCAATAAGTAAACCTCCTATAATGTGAAGGGCTATAATCAAATGTGCTAACAAACTAATGGTTACTGCTGTACCTAATCCTGAGTTTTCCATCAGAACTGTAAAAGCATGCAGATTGAGTGCAAATGCTACTCCTTTCCAGATCAGTATTATGCCCAGAACTATTCTCAGATAGTCCAGCCATTTCGGATGGTGGTGATCACCCCAATCCTGAATTTTTGATATTAGGTTCATCATGTCGTTATAATTTGGTTAGATGAATATAAGAAATAATCTGTTGTATATCAAGGGTAAAGAAGATAATTATCCGGATTGGACAGCATCGTATTATTATAGCTGATAACAGATTAAATTAATAAATTTGCACTCTTATAAAATTCCAGATTAAATGATAGAGCCAACATTATATTACGAAACGATTAACAGAAACGCAATCCTGATTAAAGCAAAGAAACCATTTTATGACTGGATCAATTATGTAGACCCTGAATTTCCAATAGTTGACAATGATGAAGGCACTGTTTATCTGATTAAAGAACAAAAAACAAAAGCTAAAATTGAAAGCTGGTTAAAAAAGAATTTTGATCAGTTGTTTAAAAATGAACTGAATGACTTTCATACAGACGAAAATGACTGGCCGCAGAAGCGTACTTATAAGGTTTTCCAGGAATGGTTTACTATTGAAATATCGTCTATGATCGTTGATCTTCAAGATACTGATATTGTAAAAAGTTAAGCTATTCGATTATCCTTTCTTTAATTCGCTTAACAATCGTTATTATTGAAATATGAACTCCAAAGATCAGCTTAATCCGGAACAGCAGCGCCTCACCAATCATTACCATAAGGAAACGAACTGGCTGAAGTGGGGGCCTTATGTTTCTGACCGGCAATGGGGAACTGTAAGGGAAGATTATAGCTATAATGGAGAGGTATGGGACTATACGACCCATGATATGGCTAGAAGTAAGGCCTATCGCTGGGGAGAAGAGGGGATTGGCGGCTTTAGCGACGATCAGCAAAATTTATGTACAGGGCTGGCGTTGTGGAATGGTAAAGATGCAATTCTTAAAGAACGCTTATTTGGTTTAACCAATGGGCAGGGAAATCACGGAGAAGATGTGAAAGAATTGTATTATCATTTAGATAGCAGCCCTACACACAGCTATATGAAAATGCTGTATAAATATCCTTTTCAAGCTTTCCCTTATGAATTATTGATCAGCGAAAATGCAAAACGTGATAAAACACAACCAGAATTTGAGCTAATTGATACAGGATTGTTTGATAAAGATGAATATGGAGATGTTTTTATTGAGTATGCTAAAAATAATGAAGAGGATCTTTTAATTAAATATACGGTATTTAACAGGAGTACAGCTGCTGTAATGCTCCATGTGATTCCTCAGCTTTGGTATCGTAATACCTGGTTTGACGGGCAACACGGAGTAAAACCTGAAATTCTGAACCAGGGTAATCAGACACTGCTTTTAAGATCAGCGCTGATGGGCGATTATCATTGTTATGCAGATGGTGATGCTAAGTTCCTATTCACTGATAACGAAACTAATAATGAACGCTTATATCAGTCTGCTAATGTCAGCCGTTACGTAAAGGACGGAATAAATGATTATATAGTACATGGAAATCAGGATGCTGTTAATTCTGATAATATGGGTACCAAAGCAGGTATATGGTATCATCTGGATATTCCTGCTGGAGGAAGCCGCGAAATCAGAATCAGGCTGAGTAAAACTAAATTAGCTAAGCCTTTTAGTGATTTTGATGATATTTTCGCTTTACGTATACAGGAAACAGAAATTTTTTATGCGGAAAAACAGCTTAACACTGATAATGCCGATGAAAAGAATATGCAGCGTCAGGCATGGGCCGGAATGTTCTGGAATAAACAGTTTTACAGTTATGATGTCAATAGATGGCTAATAGGAGATACCGGGCAACCTGATCCTCCAAAGCAGAGAAAAACCGGCAGGAACTCTCATTGGAAACATTTTGTGGCCAATGATATTCTCTCCATGCCTGATAAATGGGAATATCCATGGTTTGCAGCCTGGGACCTGGCTTTTCATTGTATCAGCTTTGCACCCTTGGATCCTGATTTTGCGAAAGATCAGCTGCGTTTAATGGTCAGTGCTAATTATATGCACCCCAGCGGACAGTTGCCTGCTTATGAATGGGATTTTGGAGATGTAAATCCTCCTGTACATGCAATGGCTACATGGCATGTATATCTCGCAGATAAAGCTGTAAAAGGAAAGGGAGATATTAATTTCCTGGTAGAAATCTTTAATAAGCTTTTACTCAACTTCACCTGGTGGGTAAATCAGAAAGATAGTGAAGGGAACAATATTTTTGAAGGTGGTTTTCTTGGCCTTGATAATATTGGTGTCTTTAATCGCAGTCAGCCAGTTCCCGGTGGTGGTTTTCTGGAACAGGCAGATGGCACGAGCTGGATGGCTATGTATGCATTGAATATGATGCAGATTAGCATGGAACTTTCTCTGCATTTTGATGTATTTGAAAGTATGGCTATCAAATTCTCTGAACACTTTTTATATATAGCAGGCTCAATTTCCAGTATGGGAGAGGATTCATGTGGTTTATGGGATGAAGAGGATGGTTTTTATTATGATATGCTGAGAAGGCCTGACGGATCGGCTGACCGCCTTCGTTTAAGAAGTCTTGTCGGGCTTATTCCAATGTTTGCCCAGGTCGTATTTGACGAAGGTAAATGGGGTAAACTACCAAAATTAAAAGAGCGTTTAGAGTGGTTTATGCAGCAAAGGCCTGATCTGGTACAATTGGTTAGTCACTGGACGGATACCAAAGGCAGCGATCAGCACTTACTTTCTTTGTTACGCGGACACCGGATGAAACTTTTACTGAAACGTATGCTTGACCCGAATGAGTTTCTATCAGATTACGGTATTCGATCTGTTTCTAAAGCATATTGTGCTTATCCTTTTAATTATCAGCTGGATGGTATGGATTATACTGTCAAATATCTTCCCGCAGAGAGTGACTCGGGTATGTTTGGCGGAAATAGTAACTGGCGTGGCCCAATGTGGATGCCTGTTAATTATCTGATTATTGAATCACTTAAAAATTTCCAGGAATATTATACGGATGATTTTAAGGTCGAATGCCCTACAGGCTCCGGGCAGTTTTTAAGTCTTCAGGAAATTGCTGAATTATTAAGCAAGAGATTGAAATGTATATTTATGAAAAATGAAGCAGGTGAACGACCCGTATCGGGTGGGAACCCTAAGTTTAACCATGATCCACATTTTAAAGATTATATATTATTCCATGAATATTTCAATGGAGATAATGGCAAAGGTCTGGGGGCTAGTCATCAGACTGGCTGGACAGGCTTAATTGCAATGCTTTAGTTGAATTGTAAAGCCTTATAATCTGAGTAGCTGCTGAAATATCAAAAGCGGCTATGCAATCTTTTTTTTCTTAAACACTTTATCCTTAAATAGCTATGGCTGTCGCCTATAAAAGAATTGTTGTTAAAATTGGTTCAAATGTGCTTACAAGGCCGGATGGTTTGCCAGACCAGGTACGAATTGAACATCTTGTTTCTCAAATTGTAAAACTTAAAAACGCTGGTATTACGGTAGTTCTTGTTTCTTCTGGTGCTGTTGCTGCCGGCAGAAGTATGATCACGTTGTCTGAAAAGCAGGATGCTGTAGCTGCCAGGCAGCTTCTGGCCTCTATCGGACAAATAAAATTAATTAATACTTATTTGGCATTGTTTGAAAAGCAGCAAATGCTTTGTTCGCAGGTATTGGTAACTAAGGAAGACTTTCGTGACCGTAAGCACTATTTAAATATTAAAAACTGTCTGTCAATTTTGTTAAAACATAAGGTTATTCCTATTATCAATGAAAATGATGTCGTTTCTGTTACCGAACTTATGTTTACTGATAATGATGAATTAGCTGGTTTGGTAGCTTCTATGCTTGAAGCTGATGCACTGATTATTCTTTCTAATGTAAACGGTATTTATAACGGTGACCCTAAATCTCCGGATTCTATTATTATACAGCAGATTAAAAAGGATGACCGGATAGACTCTTTCATTAATACTGCTAAATCTGGTTTAGGCAGAGGCGGGATGGTCACTAAATTGGGAATGGCACAGAAAGTTGCCAAATTAGGTATTCCTGTACATATTGCTAATGGAACACGTCAGGATATTCTAACTGATTTGATAGCCCAAAAGGTTGAACATACTTATTTCGTACCTGAAAAGAATACATCGGGAAAGAAAAAGTGGATTGCGCATTCTGAACATTCAGCCACAGGAAGTGTTCAGCTTAACAGGGGTGCGGCGGATGCTTTAATTTCTGGTCAGGCTCGCAGTCTATTACCTGTAGGAATAACAGAAGTGCTGTCTTCATTTCAAAAAGGTGATATTATCAGATTGCTGGATGAAAATGGAAAACTGATTGGTTTGGGAATAGCAGATTACGGATCTGATAAAGCGAAAGAGAGAATAGGACAAAAGGGACATAAATCTTTAGTTCATTATAATTATTTTTATGCAGTTAGCTAAACAGGCTGAATGCTTGCTTTGGTTTTAATGGTTTAAAGGAGAAAACAATGGGATATCAGCAATATTTTGAAAATGCATTAAAAGCAAGCAGAACTTTATGTCGATTAGATCAATTAATTGTAAATGAGGTTTTAATAGATCTGGCAGCTCATGTCAGATTGTTTGCAGACGATATATTATTCGCTAATGATTTGGATTTGAAGCGGATGTCTGCTGAAGATCCGAAATATGACCGTTTGAAGCTTACCAGGGAAAGATTGAATGATATCGCACAGGAAGTATTGAATGTTGCGAAACTGGAAAGTCCGCTGGCGGAAGTTATGGAAGCCAGTAAACTACCCAATGGTTTGCAACTGTCTAAAATCAGAGTTCCCCTGGGGGTTATTGGGGTGATTTACGAGGCAAGACCAAATGTAACCATAGATGTTTTTTCATTATGTTTTAAAACGGGTAATGCTGCTGTATTAAAAGGTGGCAGTGATGCTGAATTTTCTAATCAGGCTTTGATTAAAATTATTCATCAGGTATTACTTAAACACGGAGTGGATATTCATGTGGCTGTGCTTTTACCCTCTGAGCGGGAAGCTACTGCTGCGCTTTTAGATGCAACAGGTTTTGTGGATGTACTGATTCCAAGAGGGAGTCAGTCGTTAATTAATTATGTACGTCAGCATAGCAATGTTCCTGTAATTGAAACGGGAGCGGGAATAGTCCATACTTATTTTGACCTGTCTGGTGATCGGGAAAAAGGAAAAGAAATCATTTTTAATGCGAAAACCAGAAGAGTAAGTGTTTGTAATGCATTGGATTGTTTATTGATTCATACGGAGAGATTGAATGATCTTTACTTGCTTATTGAACCTCTTGCTGTTAAATCTGTTCATGTTTTTGCTGACCCTGATGCTTTCAATGCTGTAAAAGGAAGGTATCCAGATGATTTACTGCATCATTCCAGTCCTGAAGATTTCGGAACAGAATTCCTTGACTATAAGATGGCTATTAAAACGGTTGAAGATCTTGAAGAGGCTTTGTCACATATTGCTACTTATAGCTCCAAACATAGTGAAGCTATCATTGCTGAAGATGAAAATCAATTACTTACTTTTCTGAATGTAGTAGATGCTGCTGCGGTTTATGCTAATGCTTCAACTGCATTTACAGACGGAGGACAATTTGGGCTTGGTGCTGAGATTGGTATCAGTACACAAAAACTTCATGCAAGAGGACCAATGGGACTGAAAGAATTAACAAGTTATAAATGGGTAGTAAGGGGTAACGGACAGATTCGTTGATTAATGGCTTGATTTTTTTGTAAAAAAAGACCTGATTCTGACAATTCTAAAGTAAATAAAGAATTTTTATCATTGTATTTCAGGTTTTATCAGTTATTAGTAAAAATAACAGTTATTAAATTGAAATTTAGGACTCATTTCCCGGTCATTATATTATTTTTGTGTCCGATATAAAGAGAATAAATTATCTATCCTTTCATGACCAGTAAAAGTCCTAATTCAGATAAAGCAGTTGATGTTGTATTAATTGGCGCAGGTATTATGAGCGCAACACTTGGTGTATTACTTAAAGAACTCTCCCCGGATTTAACGATACAGATTTATGAACGGCTTGATGTAGCAGCCGCAGAAAGTTCAGACGCATGGAATAATGCCGGAACCGGACATTCGGCTTTTTGCGAGTTGAATTATACACCTCAATTGGAAGATGGTACAGTAGAAACTTCAAAGGCTGTTGCTATTGCCGAGTCTTTTGAAGTATCAAAGCAATTCTGGTCATTTCTGGTGCAGAATAAATTAGTTGATTCGCCTGAAACATTCATTAAGAGCATTCCACATATGAGTTTTGTATGGGGAGGTGATAATGTTGATTTTTTGAAAACACGTTTTAATAATTTACAGCAATGTGAACTGTTTAAAGAAATGACGTATTCTGAGGATCCTAAGCAATTGGCAGAATGGATGCCACTAGTGATGCAGGGAAGAAGTGCTGAGGACAAGGTTGCTGCAACAAGAATGATGTTGGGTACTGATGTGAATTTTGGAGCATTAACCAGAATGATGCTGAATACCCTGCAAAGTAAACCTAATGTAGCAATGGACTTCAATCAGGAAGTACGTAAACTGAAACAAAAAGATGGTTTGTGGGAAGTGAAGGTGAAAGATGAAGAAACTGGCAAGAGAAAAACAGTAAAAGCTAAATTTGTTTTTATTGGTGCCGGGGGTGGTTCTCTTCCTTTATTAGAGAAATCTGATATTCCTGAAGGTAAAGGTTTTGGTGGTTTCCCGGTTAGCGGACAATGGTTAAAATGTGTTAATCCCGATGTAATTGAGCATCATCATGCTAAAGTATATGGTAAAGCATCGGTAGGGGCACCTCCAATGTCAGTTCCTCACTTGGATACCAGAATGATAGACGGTAAAAAAGCATTGCTTTTCGGACCTTATGCTGGATTTTCTACCCGTTTTCTGAAAAATGGTTCATTACTTGATCTTCCTTTGTCTATTAAAGCAAATAATATCCGACCGATGATTGCTGCTGGTCTGGATAATATTCCTTTGACCAAGTATTTAATTGACCAGGTGAGACAATCACCAGAAGATCGTATGGAAGCTCTCAGAGAATATCTTCCTTCGGCTGAAATGAAAGATTGGGAACTTGAAACTGCTGGTCAGCGTGTTCAGGTTATCAAAAAAGACGAAAAGCATGGCGGAATACTGGAATTCGGTACAGAAGTCGTTGCTGCCGCAGACGGTTCTATTGCAGCTTTATTAGGCGCTTCGCCTGGTGCCTCAACTGCAGTATCTATTATGATTAGTTTGATGAAACGTTGTTTTAAAGACAAAATGGAAAGTGAAGAATGGAAAACTAAGCTGAAGCAAATGATTCCTTCTTACGGTCATACTTTAAGTGATGATGCCCAGCTTTGCAAAAATATCCGTGCACAAACTACACACGCACTTAATCTTCAGATTACTGAGTAGGCTGATGTTTCCATCGTCTATGACTCCATAACCAGTAAGCAGGCTCTTCTTCTATTAGTTCTTCTAATAAACGGGTGTGCTTCTGGGTTATTTCATTAATAGGAGTTTCGGCAGGATTAAGACAAACAGGAATAAATTCTACTGTGTAATACCCTCTTTTTGGGCAATTAATTTTTGCATAAAAGATTGGTCTGTTGGTTTTTATTGCAATCTTCTCTATTCCTTGTTGAATTGAAGTATGCTGATTTAGGAACGTAGTCCAGAAATGAGATTCATTTTTTGGCGGAGCCTGATCGTTACCAAATAAAAAGACGGTTGGTGTTCCTTTACTCTCTGTAATTGCTCTTAAAGTTTGTCTCATGGGGATCATTTTATTCACAAACCTTGTTCTGATACGGTAGAACCAATTTCCAAATTCTTTGTTTGACAACGGTTTATAGATAGCATAGCAATCACAGTTCAATGCCAGGCCTATATATACTGATGTCCATTCCCAATTTCCATAGTGACCAGAACAGGCCAGAATGCTTTCTCCACGTTCAAAATATGAATTGATTATATCTGCATTTTTAAATGTGAAGCGTTTACGCATATCCTGCTCTGAAATGGTTGACATTTTAATGATTTCGAATATCAATCCTGAAAGGTATTTGTAGTATTTTTTTTCAATCTTTCCGATTTCCTTTTCCTCTTTTTCGGGAAAGGCCTTTGTCAGATTAGTTCTGACCACATTTCTACGGTATTTAATAAGATAATATAATATTACATAGACTATATTAGAAAATATATAAAGTACTGATAATGGAAGCAAAGAAATGGCATAGATGAAGAATATCCCGATATAGGAAAAGGCCTTATTTAACATTAACTGGAATTAAGATGCAAATCTAATTTTTTTTGGGCCTT
The DNA here is from genome assembly GCF_014200605.1 of Pedobacter cryoconitis. Classification (GTDB taxonomy): domain Bacteria; phylum Bacteroidota; class Bacteroidia; order Sphingobacteriales; family Sphingobacteriaceae; genus Pedobacter; species Pedobacter cryoconitis_B. The sequence goes on from NZ_JACHCE010000007.1 coordinate 104,710, forward strand.
AATGGGTTAGATTTTAAAGAAAACAATGTATTTCTTTAAATACAATGATTCATACCCAAAGAAAAGACACTGATGTTCTTTTTTCAGATGTCGTTTCTCTGAGTAAATCTGTTAATTGTTAAGCATGTTTTTAAAAGCTGAATCCGGTATCGTTGATTATATTGTCCAATACAACATAGCTCTCCAGCGCCTGTACATTTTTGATATTGGCTATATTTCTTTGTATTCCTGAAAAAGATGTATTATCCGTGGTAATAATTTTGAGTTTAATGTTATATTGTCCGGTGATTGTGCAACATTCACAAACTTCTTTTATCCTGGAGATATCATATTTAAAAGCGTCGATGATTTCATCAGAATAATGGCTAAGTCTAAGATGAATAAAAGCCAGGACTTCTTGTTTTAACTTTCTTCTGTTTAATATCGCTACTGATGTGATGATGTAGCCTTCTGTTTTTAGCTTCTTGATGCGTTCACAAATAGTAGTAGAAGATAGATTTAAAACTCCGGCTATTTGTTTGTGCGGACGCGAATTGTCCTCCTGTAAAAGTTTAAGAATAGAAATGTCTAATCTGTCAAGCTTCTCTTTCATAATTATTGTTTTTATAATTAGTGAATATAGCGTATTGTTAATTATTTAATTAACAATTTTAATTATAAATAAACTTATTATTGTTCAGTTTATGGCTCGTAAATGAACAGAAACTGAATTATATTCGTCTATATACTACCAAAGCCGTTAATTTGTCGGATAAACATCGTTTACTTTCTTTAGTAGATTTTAATTGTCAGATTTGTTTAATAACCTAAACATATGAGAGAATTGAAAATTGATTGCAGTATTACAGTCAGAGACATTGAATCCCTTAATATATATCTCAACGAAGTAGGCAAAATACCACTGCTTACTATGGAAGAAGAAATCCTGTTAACAACAAAAATCAGAAGTGGAGACCAGCTCGCTCTGGATCGTTTGGTAAGAACAAATCTGAGATTTGTAATTTCTGTTGCAAAAAAATATCAGCACAGAGGGCTCAGTCTGGGAGATCTGATCAATGAGGGTAATTTGGGATTGATTAAGGCGGCTTCCCGCTTTGATGATACAAAAGGATTCAGATTTATATCTTTTGCAGTATGGTGGATCAGGCAGGCTATTATGCTGGCTATTTCCCAGCAAACACGTGTCATTCGTTTGCCTCTTAATCTGATTAATTCAATATCTAAAATAAATATAACTATATCTTCTCTGGAACAAAGACTGGAACGCAGGCCAACTATGGATGAGATTGCAGGGGAAATGGATGTTGAGCCACAAAAAGTGACAATTTATCTCGAGAAAGTACGTAAATGTATGTCTCTTGATGAGGTCATCAAACCTGATTTTGGGAGTACACTAATGGAGGTGACACCAGCCCGGGAGTATTCAGCAGATCATTTACTGATACAGGATTCTGATAGGATAGAGGCTTGTCAGTTATTGAAAATATTGTCTAAAAGAGAGGAGAAGGTATTGAGCTTATTTTTCGGACTGAAGGGAATGCAGCCCTTGTCATTAGATGATATTGCTTTATTATTTAAACTAAGCAGAGAGCGCATCAGGCAGTTAAAAGATGGAGGGATAAAAAAACTACGGCTAAAGTTGCGTAGCGAAAAGAAATTTAAAGAATCCATCTGATAGAAGGGATGATAAATGAACTAAAATATATAAACAAACAACAGACCTTATGCCTTATTTATATCTAGCGGAAAGCTATAATGAAATTGAATTATTAACTAAACTGGTTAGTAAAATAGAAAATATCGAAAGACCATTGAAAGAACTCGATAATGAAAGCTATATAAAGACTGAAATGCAGCGGATCAGGTTTTCAGCATGCAGGGATATCCTGATTTTTGGCAGTTATTCTAATCTATATCTTAATTTTCATCTTTGCCAGGTTTATCATTTACAAATCCGGATAATCGATATACTGAAATCTCTGGGAGACAGATTATATCTCTGTGAGCGGGAAATATATGTTTATAAACACTGTAAAGTATTACACCTGGAAATGGGAGGTCTGGCTGTATTTTATGAGAGGCTAGGGGAAATGAAAATGGGATTTAAAAGCAGGTAAATTAGTTTTTTCCTGATCTACCTGCTTATTTTATGGACAAATAATAACCTGGTATTATATCCACTAGACAAAAGCTGGAACAGGTGAATTAGGGTCATTACCCTGAATCTGATTTCTTCTTATTTCAGCAGGGTCTGTTGGTTTCATTGGATAAGTGTCCTTAATACTTTTTACTGCATCATACATTAAAAAGCCACCTAAAAATGCTTCTTGTATGCCAATTATCGGGTGTTTATATAAACATTTGATGCCTCTCTGAAAAATATAAGCCCCTGCTATGATAGATACCAGTCGTTTTGCAGTACTTAGATTTTCGGCATTATTGGTATGTAAAATCTTCTTAGCAGCCAGTATAGTTAGATTATGAGTGATTTTGTTTAACATATTTTTCTCTTTATTTCTATGAATTTAACATCTGTGCCACCTTTTTGTTTTGCAATTACTGAAAATTATGTTTTTTACAATTCTGGAAAATTTTAAACTTTTTCATAGAGACGACGTTATTATTTATTCAGTTAATGATTGTTTTTTCAATTAGAATTAAATTATGAAGCCAGTTAATCAAGACCATACAGCTCAGTTTTACGATAAAGCCTTTACCTGGATTATTGAAAAGGGACCCAATATTCTGATTGGAATATTGGCTTTAGCAATTGGGTTATGGTTAATTAAAGTCTTCTCCAGGTGGATTAAAAACAGACTTTACAAGAAGGATGTTGATCCTTCGGTAAAGCCATTTTTTATAAGTCTTTCTGTAGCTGTACTCCGTATTTTGCTTGTATTCACTGTGATGCAGTTTATCGGTATACAAATGACTGTATTTGCAGCATTAATTGGAGCTTTGGGGGTAGCAGCTGGATTAGCCTTGTCAGGTACTTTACAGAATTTTGCAAGTGGAGTACTTATTCTGATGCTTAAGCCATTCAGGGTTGGTGACAATATTATTGCCCAGGGACAAGAGGGAACAGTAACAGATATTGAGATCTTTTATACTACAGTAACAACTTTTGATAATAGAACCGTGGTGGTACCTAATGGGAAACTATCCAATGAAGTTATCATTAATATCAGCAAAAAGGGGAGCCGCAGATTGGATATTGAATTGAAATTCAGTTATGGCATAGATTACGATCAATTATTGAAACTCACAAATGAGACCATAAATAACTCATTAAATATCTTAAAAGACAAAGAATATCGGATAGGTATTTCCGTACTGGAAGAAAGTGGTTATAAGGTGATGATCAGTGTCTGGTTAAACTCTCATGGTTTTAACGATGCAAAGCTGATCTTTCAGGAAAGATTACTCCGTGCATATAAAGATGGGGGCATTCCTCTTCCTGGAATTACCCCCAAATAGTTAGTGAAGAGATATTCCTGGATTATCTTTATCCAATTCTACTTTGTGTTTGATATTCTTTCTTCCAAAATAAAGGATGGCTAAGGCAAGGATTGAAGTTGCTGCCATAATGGAAACCATTGGTGTTGAAGTATGTGTATCAAATAGACTTACAACTACAGAGGCGAGTGTGCCCAGGCCCATTTGTATAGCACCCATTAATGCAGATGCGCTGCCCGCATTTTTAGTAAAGGGTGCCAATGTCAATGCGGATGCATTTGGACTTGCAAAACCAAGGCAGCTCAGGAAGATAAATAATAATATAATAGTTTCAACAATGCCAAACCAGCCGTTCATACTTCCTATTAAAAATACGACACCGGTAATTGCCTGGCAAATCAAAGCACCAAAGATCAGTTGCTCACTGCTATACTTTCTAAGCATGAGTGTATTCACCTGACTGGCACCAATTAAACCTATGGACAAGAATGCGAATATCCATCCGTATGTTTTTTCGCTTACTGCAAATATCTTCATAAACAATAAAGGAGATCCTGAGATATAAGCAAAGAGGCCCCCGAATGCTACTGCACCGGTAAAAGCATAGGTATAAAACTGAGGTTCCCTTAAAACTGTGATAAAGCCCATAATAATAGGTTTCGGCTTTAAAGAAATTGTCGTGTCAGGTTTATAGGAGCCAGGTAATGCAAAAATACTTGCCAGTAAATTTAATAAACCAAGGAGCATTAAGACTAAAAATACAGCATGCCATCCATAGGTTGAAGTAACATATCCGCCAATGGTTGGCGCAATCATTGGGGAGACACCTACTACAAGCCATAATAACGCAAATACTTTGGCATTTTCATTTACTGGAAATAAATCCCTTACCATAGCAATAGAAGCCACTGCTGCTGCGCAGCTACCCAATGCCTGTATACACCTGAGTACAATCAATGCATCGATGCTTTTTGCATAGGCACAGCCTAAAGAGGCAAGAATATAAATAACCAAGCCAATATATAGTGGCTTTTTTCTTCCAAAACGGTCTAATAATGGGCCGTATAGTAGTTGTCCTAAAGAAATACCTATAAAGAAACCAGACAAAGAAAGCGATACACTCGCTATTGAGGTGTTTAAATCTTTAGCAATTGCAGGAAAACCCGGCAAATACATGTCGATAGAAAATGGACCCAATGCAGTAAGCGAACCTAACAGGAGAATAAGGAAGAAATGCTTTTTTTTAGTCATCTATCCACTATGAATTAGTTGTTGTAATTCTTTCTAAAACAAGCTTAATAGCTTTATCTACAACTGCATTTGGATCTTTACTAAACTGATAGTTTACTCTGCTTGCTAAGATAGCATTTACTGAAAGAGCTTTGTGTCCAAGAACTTTAGCTAAGGCATAAATTCCGGCAGTTTCCATTTCAAGGTTTGTAATTCTATAATTTTCATAGCTGAAGGTATTCAGTTTCTGAATAAAATCTGGCACTGCATTTTTAGCTCTTACCTGACGGCCTTGTGGTGCATAAAATCCCGGAGCGGTTACAGTAATTCCCTGTTCCATTCCTTTGCCTATCGTATTCAATAATATCGGATCTGCTGAAGTCAGATAAGGATTAACAGCATGGAGATCCTGAAAATGGGTCTTGATATGATCGAAAAGCCCCTTTTCTGTATTTGGTACCTCATGCACATAATAATGCATTAAAGCATCAAGTCCCAGACCGAAAGTAGAGGCAAGGATTGTTCCCATCGGTAAATCAGGTTGTACAGCACCTGAAGTGCCCACTCTGATAATATCTAATGATGTCAGTTGTTCTTTTACTTCACGGGTCTTAAAATCTACATTGACAAGCGCATCCAGTTCGTTAAATACGATATCTATATTGTCTGTGCCAATACCTGTGGAAATTACAGTAATACGTTTTGTACCTATATACCCAGTATGAGTTAAAAATTCTCTTTTTCCTTTTTTAAGCTCGATGCGATCAAAGTGTTTAGTTATTTCTGAAATCCTGTCAGGATCGCCTACAGTAATTACTGTGTCTGCGACATCTTCAGGAAGTAAATTTAAATGGTAAATACTTCCATCTGGATTGATGACCAAGTCTGCTTCTGATAATTTTTGCATGGTAATTGGATTAATAATATTCTAAATTAAGGTTTTAAACTGTGCCAAGGTATTTTATTTCAACCCCTGACTGTTTTTCAATTCTTTGTAAAACTCTGTTCAACTGAGCTTTTCTCACTTCAAATCTGATTTTACATTCGTTGTCAAACTGCTGATCAAGAACCGTAAGCTGCTCTTCTTTAATCAGACGCATTACATCGTTCATGACCAGATAATCAAATTTGATTTCATAAATGTCGTTCACTGTTTTACCGACTATTTCTGCTAATGTAATTGCTTCAGCAGCAGCTGACTTGTAAGCGTTAATTAAACCAGGGACACCCAGTAATGTTCCCCCAAAATAGCGAACGACTACAATGAGTATATTAGTCAGACCTGCTGATAATAATGCATTTAATATAGGTCTGCCTGCCGTTCCGGATGGTTCTCCATCGTCATTTACACGGTAAACACTTTTGTCTGGTGTTAAACGGTAAGCATAACAAAAATGGTTAGCTTTTGTATGTTCAGCCCTAAGCTTTACCAGATGGGCTTTGACATCACTTTCTGAAAGTAATGGATAGGCAAAAGCTATAAATTTACTCCCTTTGTCTTTAAAGGTACCTTCCGCAGGATGATCTATCGTTTTGTAGGTGTCATCAAACAGCATATTTTTGTGATAATGTAATCAGGATAATGGCTATCAATGCCATTGCAATACCTATATAATTCAATTTACTTACTTTTTCTTTAAACAGGATGATCCCAATGATGCTTCCCAAAATAATTACCCCCATATTCATTGCCGCAAATACTGTAGAAGGGTTGGAGGCCATCGCCCTGTGTGCTTTCATATAAAACAGGATATTACCAAAATTGAAACAACCCAGCACTACACCACAAAAGAAATTGATCAATTCAACTTTTTTCTTTCTGATCAGCACGGTGTATCCCAGAATAAGCGCTGCAATTATAAAGGAAATACAAAAGATCACCATTAATGCACTGGTATAAGGAATAGATTTGTCCAGCGCAAGTTTTTTAAACATGACATCGATCAGCCCAAAACCAATAAATACTAAAATGGGGTATATATAAGATCCGGTATCTGTCTTAACTGTTGATTTGCGGGAAAGCGTTAAAACTATAGCTACTAATCCGACTATTAACCCTGCAATCTTCAGGCTGCTAAAGTTTTCTCCAAAAAGATATAAGGAAGCGAGGATAGGAATAAATAAGGATAAACGTTGGGCAATATCTGATTTGACTATTCCAATATTTCTAACAGATGCTCCAAGAATTAGAAATAATATGGGTAACAATACACCAATAGCAATAGATAATGTAGAAGGCACGCCCATAATTTCTTTCAGATCTGGTCTGAAGAAAATATAGCTTAATATAATAGCTGTCATATAATTCCACATCACCGCCTGCAGTATATGAATCTTGTAACGTTTCGCTAGTTTTAGAAGAACTGCTACCGTTACGCTGCAGCTGATGCTGAGTAATATATATATCATTGGTTATTGTAATTTTCGTATATAGTTAATTGATCCTGATCTATTTGTGTCATTGATGTGATTTTTCCATTGATCTGTGGAGAGTGTATACCAGTATCCCAGCTTGCAGCTGAGTTAAATACTCTGGCTTCATCCCATAATCCTGATGAAATAAATTGATTAAGAATATTTGCACCACCTTCAATGATAATAGATTGTACATCCATGAGATATAACTGATAAGCAATTTTTTGTGGAAGGTAGTATTGCATGTCTTCCATTTCTATAAAATGGATGTTACCTTCAACGTTCGTTTTCTGTTCGTTAAAAATAATGGTCTTAGCATCCATATTATATAGGTGACTGGTTACCGGAATTTCCAGTTTGCGGTCAATAGCTATTCTTATCGGATTTTTACCAGCCCAGTCTCTGGCGCTAAGGGCCGGGTTATCTGCAATGGCGGTTTGTTTACCTACCAATATGGCATCTTCTTCTGTTCTCCATTTATGGACTAGTTTTTTTGCCAGCGGGCCACTTATCCATTCCTGTACAGAATTTTTAGGGGCAAAGAAGCCATTAGCTGTTCTGGCCCATTTAAGGATGATATAAGGACGCTGCTTCGCAATTCTGGTAAAAAACCGACGGTTCACAAAGAAACATTCTTTTTCTAAAACACCGGAAACTACTTCTATACCCGCATTTTTTAACTTCTCAATTCCTTTGCCATTCACATCAGGGAAAGGATCGCGGTTACCAATCACCACTTTTTTAACCTGATGGCGGATAAGTAAATCAGCACAGGGAGGTGTTTTTCCAAAATGTGCACAAGGCTCGAGACTCACATAGGCGACCGCATCTTTTAACAATTCAGCTGCACTTTCTCCATATTTATCTATAACAGAATGGATAGCATTCACCTCTGCGTGAGCCTGACCATATTTCTGGTGAAAACCTTCACCTATAATCTTTCCTCCGCTGACAATTACACAGCCAACCAAAGGGTTTGGGCTGACCTGACCATTACCCATTTCTGCCAGCTCCAGACAGCGTTTCATGTACAATTCATCGCTCATATGGGCAAAAATAGCTTCAATTTATGAGCTATTGAAATATTTCCACCATAGAGATGTAACATTTATTAATACTTTTGCATTTAATGAATTTTAAGCAATTAGAACAATACTTCATAAAGGAACTATTCGTGTGGTATGAGCAGGAGGAAGCAAAACAATTGTTTTATCTGGCAGCTGAAGATGTTTCAGGATATAACCGTACTCAATTACTGATGGATGCAATGACTATACCAGGTACAGAACAGTTTCTGGCTTATGAATATATTTTGCTTGAACTGAAAAAGGGCCGGCCAATGCAGCATATCCTTGCTGAAGCATGGTTCTATGGGTTGAAATTCAAAGTGAACGAATCTGTACTGATTCCAAGACCTGAAACCGAAGAGCTGATTGAATGGATTCTGGATACTGTGAAAGTACAGCCTGTTTCCAGTATATTGGATATTGGTACTGGCAGCGGATGTATCGCTATTGCTTTAAAGAAGAACCTGGAGCAAGTTGAAGTGAGTGCATTGGATGTATCTGCTGATGCATTAACTGTGGCCAGAGAAAACGCGGCTGCAAATAATACAGCTATCAATTTTATTCATTCAGATATCATAACTTACAGTAGTCCTGTGAAATATGATCTCATTGTTAGTAACCCACCTTATATTACTCAAACTGAAAAGGAAGAGATGCACCATAATGTTTTAGCCTATGAACCACATCTCGCCTTATTTGTAAGTAATGAAAATCCTTTGTTATTTTATAAAAGTATAGCAGATTTTGCACTGCTGAATTTGAAGCCAGGGGGCAGGCTATTTTTTGAAATCAATGAATATTTAGGTAAAGAAACGGTAGATATGCTTTTAGATAAAGGCTTATCCAATATCATATTGAAGACTGATATGCAAGGGAAAGACAGAATGATATCCTGTAATTTGTAATGATTCCGATAAAGGAAAAAACAGCTTTACGCGGTTAAGTTCTGGGGTGAAACTGAGTAATTACTCCTCTTAAATAATCCTTATCTAAATGCGTATATACTTCTGTGGTTGTAATACTCGAATGACCGAGCATTTCCTGTACAGCCCGAAGATCTGCACCTCCTTCAATTAAGTGAGTTGCAAAAGAGTGTCTGAAAGTATGCGGACTTATGTTTTTTTGCAGACCAATGGCAATAGCAAGTGTTTTAATCATAGTAAACACAGATATTCTTGATAATCGGGTACCTAATCTATTCAGGAAAATATAATCTTCATTACCTTTTTTTATGACTAAATGTATTCTGACCTGGCTTAAATAGATGTCGATAAACTTTAGAGCCGTTTCTCCAATAGGTACAATTCTCTCTTTATTTCCTTTGCCGGTTACTTTAATGTACTCTTGTGTGGGATTTAAATCTGATATACGAAGTGTAATTAATTCTGTAACCCTCAGACCACAACCATACAATACTTCTAAAATTGCTTTGTTTCTCATGCCTTCCGGCCTGGATGCGTCTACAGCATCAATTAATGCGTTGATCTCTGTAACGTTAAGTATATCAGGTAGTTTTCTGCTGAGTTTCGGAGAGTCAAGTTGTTGGGAAGGGTCTATAGTAATCAAGTCTTCCAACATCAGGTAATTGAAAAAAGATTTTAATCCTGAAATTACTCTTGCCTGTGTATTGGCCAGCATACCCAATTGACTGAGCCAGGTAATGAATTCATGTAAGTTGTTGTCTGTTATGTTTTTGATGTTTAATTCCTCACCTATAACTTCATAATACTGGAACAATTTACTGACATCATTCAGGTAAGCATCAATAGAGTTCTCAGATAGTCCGCGTTCAAGTTTTAAGTAAGCTTTGAAAGCATTATGGTAAGGATAATTAATCACACGAATTTTTATTTATTAGTTTTTAAGGCTAAGTTTGAAAAGATGAAGATACAGATTATTAACGGACCAAATTTAAATCTGCTGGGGATACGTGAACCAGGAGTATACGGAAGCAAAGGTTTTGAAGAATATTTTATAGAATTAAAAGAAAGGTTCAAAGACATAGAATTATCTTATTTCCAAAGTAATGTAGAAGGTGAGCTGATCAACAAATTACACGAAGTTGGTTTTTCATTTGACGGTATTATTTTAAACGGGGGGGGCTATACACATACTTCGGTGGCTATTGCTGATGCAATTTCAGGAATTAATACGCCGGTTGTAGAAGTTCATGTCTCCAATATCTACGCAAGAGAAGAATTTCGTCATGTTTCATTAACCGGAAAAAACTGCAAAGGTGTATTGACCGGTTTTGGATTAGACGGCTATCGCTTAGCTATTGAAAGTCTTTTAGCTGGCTAAAATGACGGATTCCTTTGATGAAAAAACTCCAGACTACACTGGAATGATAAACGCCGGTGTGTTTGGAGTAAGCTAATTGCCTGTTACCTCTTTTAGATTTTGTCTTTTTTAGATTGGATAAAAACTGGTAATGTGCTTTATTGATTGCAAATGCAAATTTAGTTTTTCCTTTAGCCACAAATTGAATCCATGCAACAAAGTCAATAGTCATCCTGATCAGGATGCCGATAAACGCTTCGGTAGAAGGTAGATTTTTTTGCATAATTATCAGATTATTTCTGAAATTCAAAAATACCTTATAAGGGTTATTTGCATCCAAAGTACCACCACCAACGTGATAGACCTCTGCATCAGGGCAATAGATGATTTTGTATCCAAGATTCTTTAATCGCCAGCAAAGGTCAATTTCTTCCATATGCGCAAATAGATCAGGGTCCAGTCCCCCTGTTTCTTCCCATTGTGCTCTTTTGATAAAAAAAGCAGCACCACTTGCCCAGAATATCTCTTTAGCCTGGTCATATTGTCCCAAATCATTTTCTATCTGATCAAAAATTCTTCCTCTGCAAAAAGGGAAGGCATTGATGTCCAGAAAACCACCTGCAGCACCAGCATATTCAAATTGTGATTTATCTTTTTGCCATTTTATTTTTGGCTGAGCTGCTGCAATCTGTGAGTCAGCTTCCATAGCTTTAATGACAGGTTCAATCCAGTTTTCAGGAACCTCAACATCAGAGTTTAAAAGCACGTAATAGTCAGCCTGAACCCGTTCAAGAATACGGTTATAACCTTCTGCAAATCCATAATTGCGATCATTTTCAATGATCTGAATATCAGGGAAGTTATTTCTCACATAATCAACAGATCCATCTGTTGATGCATTGTCACCTACAATGAGCTGAAGGTTACTATACCTTGTTTTAATTACACTGGGTAAAAAATCAGTTAATAATTGTTTTCCGTTCCAGTTGAGGATTACAACAGCTACACTCGGCTCTGACATTCGCTTAATTTCTCGTTTACGTTTATAAAAAAATGGAGATCAAATAGGAAAAAAGCCTTTTTTATCATTATTTTGCCTGATTGAAAATGCAAACATAAATTAACCAATGCACAATCCAGCTATATTTCCTCTTTTTTATCTTCCTCCTGTAAGTTATTTCTCTGCCTTAAATGCTCATAATTATGAATTTATCCTGGAAAAGGAAGAACATTTTCCAAAACAAACTTATCGTAACAGGACAAGAATCTATTCACCTAATGGAGCTTTAGATCTTTTCTTACCTGTAATTAAAGGATCGAAATACCATACAAAGGTCAAAGATGTTAAAATAAGTTATGATTTTAAATGGCAGCGTCTGCACTGGCTAAGTTTAGAAAGCTGTTATCGTAATTCTGCTTATTTTGAATATTACGAAGATGAGCTGGCAGTCTTTTATAATAAGAAGTTCGAATTTCTGTTTGACTATAACCTGGAGATATTACAATGGATATTTAAACAACTAAAAAAGCCTGCGGATTTTAACTTTACTACAGAATATATTAAAGAAATACCAGCTGAAAATGATTACAGATCAAAGATTCATTTCAAAGAACCTGAATTAATAGTGCCTGCAAAACCTTATTTTCAGGTGTTTGAAGATCGAATGGGTTTTATGCCAAACATGAGCATTGTTGATTTGTTGTTCAACCAGGGCCCTCAGACCAAAAACTATCTTTAGTTGATGGGTTAAAAAAAAGGTATGGATAAAAGGAATAAATCACGTAAGAAAAAACAACGCTTTAAAATACCTCTGGCTGGTACCAGTCCTGGTGTAGTCTATATAGACGAGAATTCGTTAAAACCGGTAATTACACTTCATAAAATCAATGAAAGTAGTTATGAAACCAAACAACTGCCTGATATTAATCAGATTTCTCAATTGCTGGCAGATAAAAACTTTACCTTCTGGATAGAAATAAAAGGTTTTGGATCGGCCGAGCTTTTTGAAACACTCAATCGTGAACTTCAGGTAAACCGGTTAATTCTGGAAGATATAACCAGATCATATCAGAGGCCGAAAATCGAAGAGTATGATGGTTATGTTTTTGCAGTGAGCAGGATGCTCTTGCTCGATGAGGAGAAAAATCTGGAGAACGAACAGTTATCTTTTATTCTTACAGATAATACACTGATTACTTTGCAGGAAAACTATTCTGATTGTTTCGGACCGGTAATTCAAAGATTGAAAGCTGGAAAAGGAAATATCAGGATTGCAGGAAGCAGTTATATCATGTATGCGCTGATGGATATTATTGTAGATAAGTATTTTGAGATTCTGGGGACATGGAGTGATGAACTTGACCTGATAGAAGATCGCTTGTTTGATAAACCTGATAAGAGCTTTATGTTTGATGTGCAGTTGATTAAGAGAAATCTGATTAACATCCGCAGAGTTGCCTGGCCAGAAAGAGATAAGTTAAATGATATACTACGTAGTGATAGTCCGCTGATTACTGATCAGACTAAACTATATATCCGTGATGCTTATGATCATTGTATACAGATTATTGATATTGTAGAGTCTCTAAAAGAGATTTCAGCAAGCAATATAGATATGTATTTGTCGATTATCAGTAACCGTATGAATGAAATCATGAAGGTGTTAACTATTATGTCTTCCATATTTATTCCGCTTACTTTTATTGCGGGGGTATATGGGATGAATTTTGCAAAAGAAGATCCGGTGACCCATAAATATATGCCTTATAACATGCCTGAATTGTATGCTTCACATGGATATCTTTATACGATGCTTATTATGGTCGTTATTGCAATCCTCCAGGTTGTTTATTTTTGGCGAAAAGGATGGTTTAAGTAAATGTCAGGGGCCATAAAAGAGAAAATATAATTACCTTAGCGTGGCATGCAATCTTATGAACTAGACAAATCGGATGTTTCCAGAATAAAATCTGCTCTTAGTGGTACTGATAATCAGTTAGCTGTCATTCTGGATGAGTATCACGCGTCCGAAATTGCTATCTTATTTGAAAGTCTGACTCAGGAGGACAGACAGCGTATTATTAACTTGCTTCCGGTTGAAACTGCATCAGAGATTTTTGCAGAGATGCATGAAGAAGCGCATCCTGAAGAATTATTATTCCAGCTCCATCCTGATAAGCGTACCGAGATTGTCGAAGAGCTGGACTATGATGATGCCACAGATATCATTTCGCAGCTCGAAGAGCATGAGCAGAAAGAAATTCTGGAAGACCTGAGTGAAGATGACGCTTCACATATCAGGAATCTGATGCGTTATGATGAAGATACAGCCGGCGGGCTAATGAACACGGAGTTTATCCGTATTCAGCTTCATCTGAAAAAGAAGGATGCTATTGATGAGATTATCAGACAGAGTGAAGAAATTGAAGAGTTCTATACAATCTTTGTTGTTGATGAGCACAATGTATTTCAGGGAATTGTCTCTCTGAAAGATATTATCAAAGCGAAGGGAAACGTAGAAATTACTGCATTGGTTAAATCTGATGTTGCCTGGGTAAGTCCTGATACTGACCAGGAAGAGGTAGCGAGATTGATCTCTCAATATAATATCACAAGTATTCCGGTTTTGGATAATCAAATGAAATTACTTGGAAGAGTAACTTTTGATGATGTGATCGATGTTCTTGAAGATGAGAATACGGAGGATATCCTTAAAATATCCGGGGTTTCGGAAGATGAAGAATTGAGTGGTAACTGGGTAGAAGCGGTGAAATCAAGGTTACCCTGGCTCATTATTAACCTGGGAACGGCTTTTCTGGCTTCTGCAGTAGTCAGACATTTCGAGCCGACAATTGCTAAAATTGCTGTACTTTCGGCTTACATGACGATTATTGCAGGGATGGGTGGAAATGCTGCTACACAGGCGCTGGCTGTAACTGTAAGAAGGATTTCTCTTTATGATTTGACCGATAATCAGGCTTATCGTACGGTATTAAAGGAATTTACAGTTGGTTTGATCAATGGCGCAGTAACTGGTCTGATCGTTTTCATCTTTGCGCTTGTTTTTGACGCAAATCCTTTATTAGGCCTCGTTATTTTTCTGGCAATGACAGGGAACCTTGTCATTGCAGGTGTAACAGGAGCAGGGATACCGCTGATACTTAAAAGGGTAGGTATTGATCCTGCAATTGCTTCTTCAATCATTATCACGACCTTTACAGACGTATTTGGGTTTCTCCTGTTACTAGGTATGGCGAGCAAATTACTGCTTTAAAATTCTTATTAGCTGATTTCTACTGGCGCAGGCTCATAAAGACCAAGGATAGTATTCGCCTCATCTATAAAACGCTCTATGTGTCTGGTTCTTCTAAAGTTAATTACTAGTAAAGGTTTGGTTTTATTCTGACCTGGAAGGTCAATTAAAGCTTTTACTTCAGTATCTGTATAGATGAAATTAGTAGACTTACGAATAATCTGAAACTGGATAAAATCATCAAATGAATATGTCTTTTTGATAAGCCCACCCAATGTAGTGTCTATAATCTGACGGTTATTTTTATCAAAACTTACTGAGGAAAAAAAGCCATTTACAAGTACCAGGCCTATTATCGCAGGAAAATAAGTGACCAGTATCCTTTTATAACTGGCTCTGTCATCCATGAAATCCGGATGAAACAGAATAAATACGGTGAGCGCGATTAGTAAAACCCCAAATATCAGGCCGCTCAACTTATTGTGGGTTATCTTATAGATGCCGTTTTCTTCATTGAAAAACTTGAAATCATAAATTACCTGTTTAGTGTGAAGCGGGCGGTTAGAGAATACAAGTTCATTGATTCTTGGTAAAACTTCCTGTTCGTAGGCGGTCAGGTTTGGATTGTTCTGTTTAGAATAGCCACAAGATAGTATGATCCCTTTTCCATGTCTGTTCGATTTTGAAAATGCACGGTAACTTATAGCTCCCATAGTATCATAAGGTGTAATGGCTGCAATCTGATCAAAAGGAGTGGTGCTGGTTGTTATCCCGAATAGTTTAGTGGAAAGCTGGCGGCTTTCGGCATCAAAAATCACCTTACGTTCACCCATAACATACACTAATAAACTCATCAGTATGATCAGGCCTTCGTAAGTTAAAACCAAATTGGTATTGCTTAATGTTTTACTGGTATAAAGAACAGCAATAAGTGCAGTAAATACTATAAAGTAAATAATACTTAGCCGGCGGGCGATTCTTGCAGGGTAAATAGTTAATGTATCCGGTTCACTGATCCAAAATGTTTTTGCCATTATATTTTATATTAATCCGTATGATAAGGTTTATATTAATGCCTAGTATAAGTTTTTTTGACGAAACCACAAAAAAACCGTCGCCTTTTAAAAAGCGACGGCTCTGTCTGTATCTGAATTTTATACTGCGGTAACTCTTGTTTCAATATTACCTCTGGTTGCTTTTGAATATGGACATGCTTTATGTGCTTTGTCAGCTAGTTTCTGAGTTTCTTCATGGCTCAATCCTGGTATGTGAACATCCAGTTCGGCTGATAATACATAAGCATTACCGTCCTGGTTAAAAGAAACCTGTACATTTACTGTAGCTTCAGAAACTTCTATACCTTCATTTTTTGCTACCGCATTTAATGCGCCAAGATAGCATGGGCCCCAGGCAGCAGCAAATAATTGTTCAGGATTTGTTGCGCCTCCCTGACCACCCATTTCTTTAGGTGTCCTTACTTCAAATTCAATAGTTCCGTCACTTGATTTTATATGACCGTCACGGCCTCCTTTAGCTAGTACTGCAGCTGTATATAACTTTTCCATGTTTTATTGTTTATAGTATTCCAACAAATTTTATTGTTTATACTGTGACAACAAATCTTATAGGCTTAAGTTTTATATTTTAATCTTTTCGGATAATTTAAAGATATCATAGGCTACTTTCTGAATCATATCATATTGCTCAATAATCATCATTTCATCCGGATTGCTAATTTTATTATCATCTTGTATACTCTTGATCAGGGGTACGTTACTGACTTCCCCGTCATTTTTAATCAGGTATTCAGCAGAGAGGTTTAGCAGGTAGAGTGTATTATTGACGATTGGTTTTAATTCTTCCGGATTACGCAGTGAAAAAGCATGTTCCTTAAAATAAAGTGAAAGTGTAGCTGTATAAGAAGACAGCAAATGGTTAAGTGCTGTGAACTGATGCATTTCTGTCATCAGTCTTTGCTTGCTTTTAGGCTCTGAGAACATCTTTTGGAAAATGGATGATAAATTAGCTGATGTTACATAGATCTCTTTTCTGGCGAGCCTGTAATTGGTTAGATTGTGCTCTGTGGTCGTATATAATAGTGTGACCTGATCGAAATAAGCCATATTAGCTTTCAATGTACTTAACATCGCTTCTTTCAAATTCTTGTTTTCCCAGTTAGGGAATAATGTATAACTTCCTAATAATGCAATAGCAGAACCTATTAACGTATCAAATATCCTTTCTCTGGCTACCGATAAACTACCCATCCCCAGAAAATCAAATAAAACAAGGATATAGGGGGTCATGAACAGAACGCTTACGATGTAATTCTTTCTCTGGAAGCTATAAGTTCCGATCATGCAGAATAGCAAAATAAAAAATAAAGTATGTTTATCATGGATATATACCAGAATCCCCATTCCGATTAAAGCGCCAACAACAGTTCCTGTCAGACGTTCATAATTACGTTGTTTGGTTAAGCTGAAAGCCGGTTTGGAAATGACAAGTACGGTAAGTAAAATCCAGTAGCTATGAGAGGAATCCAGCATTTTAGCTACCAGATATCCAATAAGCATAGCAATAGAGACACGCATTGCATGCCTGAAAGTAGAAGAGCTGAAAGTTAGGTTGTCAAAAAACAGTTTTGTATCAAATTTTTGTCTTGTGATAAATCTTTCCGTATCAATTGCACCAGTATTTTTTAAATTCTTTTTCTCTTTTTTATTGAAGTATCCATTGATAGTTTTAACTCTGGCAGCGATATTCTCGATATTAACCTCTATATTTTTCAGGGCAATCAGTCCAAGAGTATTGTATTTGCCATCAGTATTATCTTTTTCAAGCGCATTAATCTCTTCTTTTAAGCGTTTAACATCATCTGTAAGTACTGCCGGTGGACGCGGAGTACCTCCGGTTTTCAGTGCAAATGCTATTTCATCAAGCTCCCATGCGATCCTTCTGATAATCTGCTCATATCGTGATAAAATACCTGCTTTATCAAATTGATCATGAAGTTGCTGGTAATTATAATACGTTGACATCACCTGTTCGTAAAGGTCAACCATATCAACAAAAACCAGTAATAAGAAACGACCTTCGGGGGTAGATTCCCTTACGATTTCTCTCGTTTTAAAAAGGACTTCTCTTACCGCATCCTGTTTTTCATGTACAAGTACCTGTAATTGTAGTAGTTCTGCATAATTATCATCGTAATCTGTGCTTTCATGGTAAAACTTAGCCTTTGCTCTTAAAAATTCACTGACTTCGTGAATGGAATCACTAAGCGTTTGCTGAACAAGACGATAAGGTCTGAGCCGATAAAAGAAATAACTCAGCATCGCATACCACAAACTGCCTGAGAAAACCAGTGCAGAATAGATTAATACATCTTTCCATGGGCGCACATCATCAATACTCAGCACCATAATCAATAATGTTGCTGTTCCTACCAAAGCAGCTCTGGTTCCGTAAAGAAAGAACATGGAGAACAGAAAACTACAAATGACAAGTAATATGGCTATAAAATAAGGGTTCTTGTTGGTCAGTCCCACAATTACAGACAATGCTGTAATCAGTACCGAAGTTACCAGCATGGCATTTCTGCGGTGAACAATAGGACCTGGAGTATCAACAACGCTTACGCACAGGGCACCCAATGATAACGTCATTCCATACTTTAAAAGGCCAAACTGAGCCAAAATTAAAGAGGGGAGCAGCACACCAAAAGTGATACGCAGCCCATCTGCAAAATAGGTGCTCAGTAAAAAATCATGTATGCTTCTGATTGGACGATTAAACATTTGCAGAGGTTAATATATTATATTTGATTGAGCAATAATCTGACCGAAACAGCTAAAATTAGTTTGTTAAAGGTCAGGAATGATGTTTTTTAAGTGCTGCTGAGCAAATAAATAATCCTATAAGCGTTAAAAAGGCGGCTAGTATAAATGGTGCGCCAGGAAAATAAACGGCGTGTTTTGGATTGGTAAAATAGGCAAAAAGATTGGTCATCATTAAAGGGCCAATAATTGCAGCCGCACTCATCAGACCAGCTGTAACCCCCTGTATTTCACCTTGTGCATTCGCTTCTGTGTTATTCGCAATAATACCTTGCATTGCTGGTCCGAATATGCCTGCCAGGCCATAAGGAAGCATAAATGCAAACATCATCCAGCCTTGAGTGGCGAAAGCGAAAAGTACGAATCCTATGAAATATAATAACAATCCATAAAAAACAGCTTTTTCCTGTCCGATTTTAGGAATAATTATTCTGATCAGTACTCCTTGTACTATTCCGACTACAATACCTACAAAACCTAATGAATAACCTACCCAAGCCTCATTCCATTGAAACTTTTCCATCGTATAATAATTCCATGTGGACTGAACAGCATGGGCTGCAATATACAGTAGAAACAAAGCGGCCAATAAACCTGCTAGTTTAGGGTATTTTTTAATATGGAGTAAAGATCCAACTGGATTTGCTCTTTTCCAGTCAAAGCTACGTCTGTTTTCTTCGGTAAGAGATTCTGGCAGTATAAAGTATCCATAAAGCCAGTTAACCAATGCTAATACGGCTGATATGATAAAAGGAACTCTTAATCCGAACTGACTGAAAACACCGCCAATAACTGGTCCTACGATAAAGCCAATGCCGAATGCAGCACCAATTAAACCGAAGTTTTGTGCTCTTTTTTCTGGTGTGCTTACATCAGCTATATAGGCCATAGCAGTTGTAAAACTTGCGCCGGTGATACCAGCAAATATCCTTCCTACAAATAACCAGGCAATTGTGGGGGCAAAAGCCAGGAAGATATAATCGATCCCTAAGCCAAATAATGAAGCTAAAAGTATTGGTCTGCGACCAAAACGATCACTTAAACCTCCTAAAATAGGGGAACTAATGAACTGCATTACAGAATAAGAAATAGTCAGCCATCCTCCATAAACGGCTGCAAGACTTAATCCTCCGCCAGTAAGCTCTTCAATTAATTTAGGTAAAACAGGAATGATGATTCCAAATCCTGTGAAGTCGATAAGTAGTGTTATAAAAATAAATCCAATTGCAGATTTCTTTTGAGAGGCCATATGATAAATTGAATCGTAAAATTAGTTTAATTTCTGTAATTGCCGCTAACTGCATATGGAATACTGCTATAAAGAAAAATATTTTTCATGGCTGGAATTGGTAGTCTTCTTATTTTAACATTCTTTGCTTTAACGTTTTAATAATATCATGATTCCATTTTATGATAAATAAATATTAATATTATTTTATCAAACCAAATATAAATCTATGAAAAACATGAAGAAACAATTCAATGCGAGATCACTTGCAGTTATCGCAGGTGCGGGATTTTTTTTATTAGTGCATGTATCCTGTAAAAAGGAAGTTTCGCAGGGTAATACTGTTAGAGGTGAATCTGCTAAAACTGAAACAAATGCTTCAAATGCCAGTTTAATCGCATATAAATCTACACCACATGAAATTTCTGTTGGGTATTACAGGACATGGCGCGACCGTACTGTTTCAGGTAATATCAATGATCCGATTATGACAGAAATTCCTGATAGTCTGGATATTGTTTGTAATTTTTCTAATTTTACACCTGCCGGTTCTTCTTACTGGACTACATTGAAAAACACCTATATTCCAGCATTACATGCTAAAGGAACAAAAGTTGTAAATACGCAAGGTTTCCCAAATGTAGCTGATACCTCATATACAAATCATTATACGGATAATGTGGCCGGCTACCAGGCATGGGCATTGGCAACATCCAATCAATATGCTGCTATGGGATATGATGGTATTGACTTTGATGTCGAATATAATCCAACTGGAGCTAAACTGGTCACTCAGACCGGAATGGTTAAGGCCTTAAGCAAATATTTTGGTCCCAAATCAGGCACAGGTAAATTATTGATTTTTGATACTAATCAGAATGGTACTAACAATCTTTTCAGACAAGTGAGTACTTATATTGATTATTTGTTTTTGCAGGCCTATGGTCGCGGAACAAGTGGAATGCAAAGTACCTGGAATTCCTTTTCCACATATATTCAATCCAAACAATTCATTATCGGATTCTCTTTTTATGAAGAAAATGGTTATCCGGGGAATTATTGGGATGATGTAATTTATCCACGCAATGGTAAGGGGCGTGCTTATGATTACTCAAGATGGGAGCCGGTTACTGGTAAAAAAGGAGGCGTGCTTTCTTATGCAATAGACAGAGACGCACCTTTAACCACGTTGCATGATAATAATATTGTGAAACCTGATTTTAAGGTGACTAAAGATTTAATCAGGATTATGAATCCTTAATTTATATCATTAAATACATGATATAACTATATATAAGATCTTGTATGATAGTTTATACAAGGTCTTATATATAGTTGATGGTTAACTATTTCTCAGGTGCCATGCTTTAGGTTTAGTAAATGCACGTAATCCCTGATGGGATAACGTAGCGCCAATGCCTGAATGTTTTCTTCCGCTCCATGGGAGTCCTGCACTTACCCGGTCACAACAATTCCAGTAGCCTGTACCTGAATCAATCTGTGAAAGAATCTGCTGTGCCCGATCCATACTGGCAGAGTATACTGAAGCAGTTAGGCCGTATTCAGTGTCTTGCATCATTCTGATGGCTTCTGCATCATCTTTGACCTTCATAATGCCTATAATAGGCCCGAAACTCTCTTCTTGCATCACTTTCATTTCGTTAGATACGTTTACTAAAATGGTAGGTTCAAAATTGTATCCTTTACCATTTATCCGTTTTCCTCCGGTCAATAAAACTGCTCCATTCTTAACGGCATCCTCAACCTGTTGCTCCAAAACGTTTAATTGTTCTTTTCTTGTCAATGATCCTATGTATACACCTTTTTCAGTTGGAGACCCTATCTTCCATGATTTCAATTCTTTATTGAATGCTGATATGTAATCTTCGTAAATTTTTTCATGAACGTAAATACGTTCTACCGCACAACAACTCTGGCCATTATTATAAAAAGCCCCGTCTGCGGTTCCAATAGCAACTGCATTAATATCTTTAACATCTTCAGTTACGTACAAAGGGTCTTTACCACCTAATTCAAGCTGGCAGGGAACCATTTTTGCGGCGACTTTTTGATAGATGTGCTGGCCGGTACGATAAGATCCTGTAAAGAAGTACCCGTCAAAATCCAGGTCAAGAAGGAGCTCGCCAGTTTGATGAGCACCTAATGCTATCTGAAAAACTCCATCAGGTACGCCTGCTTTCTTAAGTAGCCTTTCAATTTCCAGTCCGGTAAGAGAGGCATATTCGGATGGTTTATACATAACTGCATTTCCGGCAAGCAGCGCAGGTATGAAAACATTTACGCCAACAAGATAGGGGTAGTTCCATGCTGAGATATTACAGATGACACCAAGCGGATCATAAGAGATTATTTCCTTTAGTTCGCTTGTGTTAACTATCAATTCATCAGATAGATATTTGTCTGAATTGTGGAGCATCCATTGTATTCTTGTCTTTGCTCCATTAATTTCGTTACGGGATTGTTGTAAAGGTTTTCCCACCTCTGATGTAAGCACTGCGGCAAGTGTTTCATTTTCAGTATCCAGTAAATCATAAAAGTTCTGAATAACTTTTGTACGTTCTTTAAGACCTTGTTTAGCCCAGTCTTCCTGTGATTTTTTAAGTATTGCTATTTTTTGATTCAGCGAAGCTTCATTGTCTTCCTGCAGTGTTGTGATTATTTCTTCTGTAGCCGGATTTATTATATTCATTTTTTATGTTTTTTCACTTCCTCAATAAATCTTTCTTTTATTTTTTGAGACAGTGGATTTACTTCCTTTTCTTTCATTCTTTCGGGGTGCCATTGTACCGCAAGCATAAAAGATTTATCTGTTTTGTCTTTAAATTCCAAACCCTCAATGAGTTGATCTGAGGTAAGTGAGTAAGAATTAGCAATTAAATTGTTGCTTAAAGTGTTATTTGTAACTCCTTGATGATGTGCGCTGTTCACTAATCCTTTTTCTAATCCAATTATAGCGTATAACATAGAGTTATGACCTATTTTGACATGATGGACTTTATCCATTGTCTGCTTTTTATGTATTTCATTAGCTCCGCCAATGTCTGCGAGGACCTTTCCGCCTTCAAGAATATTGATGTACTGCATTCCTCTGCATATACCTAAAACCGGTACTTTATGCGCTTGTGAATATTCATAAATCAGCTTTTCAAAATGGTCTCTTTCAGGTAAAAACTGAGCTGGTTTATAAGGGTAATTTTTGGGCCCGTCATAGTAAGAAGGTTCTACATCAATACCGCCGGTTAACAGGAAACCATCACACTCTTGCAGATCTTCAAGATTATTCTTTTCGAAGGATAATTTGATTAGCTCTATCTCGTCACCCAGGTCAGCATTAGTAAACCAGTTCCAGTAATTCTGGAAATTGGTCTCCGTGTAACTTATTCCAATCTTCTTTTTCATTTATATGAACTATTTGAGCGCTTTTAAATAGAGTTGTTTAAAATCTTCTCTCGTTACAGGTTTCGGATTATTAGGATGAGCAAAATCGGCAAGAGCCAAATCTGCAAGTGTTTCAATATGTTCTGGCTTTACACCAATTTCACCTAATGTATGCGGAATATGAACGCTTGAATTCAAATCATATAAATACTTAACTACCGCTTCCCCTGTTTCTTCTTTCAATTCCAGGGTTCTGGCAATACGCCTGAACCGGTCTTCAAAGCCTGCAATATTAAATTCCATGCCATATGGCAGATTTACTGCATTTGCTAAACCATGATGTGTATCCAGCAAAGACGAAAGCGGATGTGCCAGTGAATGCACTACACCTAATCCTTTTTGAAAAGCAATTGCACCCATCATAGAAGCCATCAGCATTTTACTTCTGCTTTCCAGGTCGGGGTGGTTAGTGGCTCTTTCAATTGCGTCTTTAATGAGGTATATACCTTCCAGTGCTATTCCATCACATAAAGGATGTGGATTTTTCGCTAAAAATGCCTCTAGATTGTGTGTTAGTGCATCCATAGCTGTAGCGGCCGTAATAAACGGTGGTAAGTCCATTGTTAATACCGGATCAGCAAATATAATTTTTGCCATTAATTTGGGAGAGAACAGAATCTTCTTCTGATGTGTTTCATCATCTGCGATAATTGCACTCCGGCCAACCTCACTTCCTGTTCCGGCAGTGGTTGGAACGGCAATGAAGTGTGGTACTTCATTCGTTACATAAATATCACCGCCAATTAAATCATCATATTTGAATAAATCTTCTCTGTGGTTTACACGCAGCACAATAGATCTTGCTACATCTAAAGCAGCTCCGCCACCAATTCCAATAATGCAGTCTCTTGAAGTATTGTCCCATAAGTCGGTCCCTTTATACACATCACTTTTAACAGGATTCTTATGAATATCACTAAACACCTCTGCAGAGATTTGATGTGTATTTAAATCACCCAAAATTGATTTAAAAAATGATAAACCCGCTATTGTCGGATCAGTCACGATAAGAGGACGTTTTAGTTTGTTTTTTTGAAGGTAAGCAGGCAATTCTTTTATCGCACCTGCACCAAACCGAATGATAGTCGGAAAGTTATACTGATAAACTTTATCAAATGTCATAGCTATAGTCGTTTAAATAATTTCAAAATATCTTTTAAGCTCCCAGTCAGTTACCGCTTTGGCATATTGTTTCCATTCCCATTCTCTGGTTAGGGTAAAATGCTCTGTAAACTGTTCTCCGAATAATTCTTTAGCAACTACTGATTGTTTCATCAATTGTGTGGCATAATGGAGGTTGGCAGGTAAAATGCCATTAGAAATGTCCTGGTATCCATTGCCTTTAGTAGCCGGCTGATCAAGTTTCATGTGGTGCTTAATTCCATATAAACCAGCAGCAAGACAGGCCGATAAGGCCAGGTATGGATTCGTATCTGAGCCAACAACCCTGGTCTCTAATCTGGTCGCTTTTGTGCTTCCTGGTAAAGCCCTTAAAGCCACTGTTCTGTTGTCAATGCCCCAGGTTAATGTCGTTGGTGCCCAGGCGCCTTCTACCAATCTTTTATAACTGTTCACCGTTGGCGCAATCATCGGTAAGATATGTGGCAGGCAATAAAGCTGCCCTGCTATATAGCTTTTCATCAGTTCACTCATTTTATCCGGATCTTTTTCCTCGTAGAACAAGTTTCTATTAGCTCCTTTATCCCATAAGCTCTGGTGCACATGACCACTGCAGCCAGGCAGATTTTCATTGAACTTTGCCATAAAAGTGGCCATGATACCATATTTATAAGCAATTTCCTTTACTGCTGTTTTAAATAATACTGCCTGATCTGCAGCTTGCAAAACAGGTGCATATCTGATTGCAGCTTCATAAACGCCAGGCCCGGTTTCTGTATGCAAACCTTCTATGGGGATATCAAATCTGGAAAGTAAATCAAAGAGATCACTCATGTAATCATTTCTCAACGAACCTCTGAGTATGGAATAACCGAACATTCCAGGGGTTAAAGGCGTAAGCTGATGAAAGCCCTTTTCATGTGCACTCTGAGGTGTTTCTGCAAAATTGAACCATTCGAATTCCTGTGAGAAATAAGGGGTGAAACCATTCTGTGTTGCTTCATTTAAAACTTTACGAAGCAATTGACGGGGGCAGGTGTAAGCTGGTACATTCTTTTCATTTACAAAATCACCCAAAAAAAATGGAACATCGTTTTCCCATGGGATTTTACGAAAGGTGCCTAAGTCTAGTTTGACCAGTGCATCCGGATACCCGGTGTGCCATCCTGTAAACTTTACATTATCGTAAGCTACATCGCCCATATCCCATCCAAAGGTAACATCACAAAAGCTCAGCCTGCCTTCAATGATAGAAGCAAACTTTTCAGCAGCAATGTATTTGCCTCTTAAAATACCATCTATATCGGCGACGGCTACTTTTACTTTTCCCGAAGGATGTTGTTTTACATACGCTAATATTTCTTGAACTGTCATTGGTCAGCTGGTTTAAACGTTCTATACAATAAAAAGGTGATGGCCAATATGGAAAAGTAAATCAGCCCTAATTTTATATTAAAGATTAACATAGCTATGATCGATATCGTAGCTATAAGCAGAGATATTACTGGAAATAATGGATAAAAGGGGACGCTAAACGGGCGTGGCAGTTCAGGTTCCTGTTTTCTTAAAAGCAGGATGGATATCATCGCAATAATATAAAGTGTTAAGGCTCCAAAAACAGAAATAACAATGATCTCAGAAGTCTTACCCGATAACAAGGCAAAGATTCCGATTATCATATTTCCAAATAATGCATTTGCAGGAGTTTGGAAACGCGGAGATATTTTTCCTAAAAAAGAGGGGATGTTTCTGGCATGGCCCATCTCGTAGGTTGAGCGCCCGGCAGCTAAAATTAATCCATGGAAAGAAGCTACCAGGCCAAATAAACCGACTGTAATCAGTAAATGATACATCAAATGATTACTCCCTGTTATTTTGGCCAGTGCTAAAGGAAGAGGAGAGTCTGAGGTTTCTCCACTTACACCATTTTTATATACAATCGCTTCCCAGCCTGCAATGCCAGTCGCTGAAATAAATATCAATGCACATAACACCACTAATGTAAATATAGCCCATCCAAATCCTTTACTAATATCACGCTGTGGATTTTTGGTTTCTTCAGCTACATTTGCGAGCCCCTCAATACCCAGAAAAAACCAGATAGCGAAAGGAATAGCTGCAAATATACCGCCCCAGCCATTTGGGAAGGAATGATGTGTCAGATTCGCTACCTCTAATTTTGGTAAAGCCAGACCTGAAAACAAGAGCAGTTCACCAACAGCTAAAACAGTCACTATAACTTCAAAAGAGGCAGCTGCTTTAATCCCATATATATTTAAACCTGTAAAGATAAAATAGATGACAATAGCACTTGTTAATATGGGAACCTGGGGAAAAAATGCATTGAAATAAGCACCAATAGCAAAGGCAATCGCAGGAGGAGCCAATATGAATTCAATAATCTGAGCGATACCTGCAATAAAGCCGATGTTTTTGCCCATCGCTCTGTTTGCATAGTCAAATACACCGCCTGCTTTTGGAATTGCACAGGCCAGTTCTGTATAACTGAATGTAAAAGTGACATACATTATGGCGATGGCGATTGTAGCAATAGCCATACCCCCTGTGCCACCTTTCTCCAGGCCAAGATTCCAGCCGAAATACATACCCGAAATAACATAACCTACACCGAGTCCCCAAAGCATAAATGGAGTCAGTGTTTTTCTTAAACCCTTATTTTCTGTCATTTATGCCTCAATTACTACGTAACTAAATATAAGATAAACTAATTTAAAAACGTATCGGCTAAATAAAAAAACAAAACAGAGCCTGTTTTATTCCATAATTTCTATAAACGAAAAATAAATAGTTTGAATCCACTATAGAATGGAATTATAATCTCAAAAAACACAGGATAAATGGATGATATTTTTAATTAATGATGGAGTTAGTCTTTGTATTTTCTTGTCGGTTGTGAAAAAAAAATATAAAGTGTCAAAAATACACAACTCTTGGTTTCGAAAACTGCTTTCTTCTATTCTTAAAGGCATATAATAGCTGTTTAAAAGCTTGTTTTATCGTATTAGCAAAATTTTCATTCACCACGTCAATAGGTATGTTTCGTCAAATAAATTATGATCTTAAATTATAATTACGAAAGTTTATGCACTTATTATTTAAATCATTTGAATGTGTTTAAAACTATAAGACAAATCTGTCTTATAGTTTTCAGACAAGAGGGGGAGGTATGTTTTTATTTTTCTTTTAATGATTAAAGTTATCAGAAAATTAAAGTTGATTGAGGTTGTGACTTGGTGTAAGTATTAAAAACAACATAAAAACAATAACTAAATATAAACAATGGCCGATAACATTAAATTCATTAAGGGTGAAGGTATTCGCCTTTACACCCCCGAAAACGAAGAGTACATTGATGCTGTTTCCGGAACTTTCAACATCTCGCTTGGATACAGTCATCCCGAACTGGTAGAAGCGCTTAAAAAACAGGTAGAAGATCTGATTCATGTATCTTCATCCTTTACCGGAGAACTTGCTCAGGAAGTGCTGGACTCTATTCTGGATGAAGCTCCAGAACATATCACTGACGGATGGATGCGTGATATTATTGGTTCTACAGCCAATGAGGGAGCAGTAAAAATTGCCAATAAATTTAATGGAAAAAGTGAAGTTCTAAGTGTTTCACTTTCCCATCACGGGCAAACACTTTTCACTACGAACATCTCCGGAAATGCCTTCAGGAGAAAGTCCTTTTCCAATACAATTTCGACAAACAACGCTGTCATTCCGGCGCCATATTGTTATCGCTGTCCTTTTTCTGCAAAAGGTCCTGATTGTGGTTATTTATGTGCAGAAGCTATACATGATTATGCACAGTATGGTAGTTCTGGTGGTGTGTCCTGTATGATTATAGAGCCTATTTTAGGTAATGGCGGTAATATTATACCCCCTGACGGTTATTTCAAAAAGGTAAGAGAAATATGTGATGAACTGGATATCACGTTGATTGCAGACGAAGTACAAACAGGAATAGGCAGAACTGGTCATATGTTCGCCAGCGAATATTATGATATTAAACCAGACATTATCACACTTGCAAAAGGATTGGGTGGAATTGGTATTCCTGCAGCTGCTATTCTTTATAAAAAGGAGTATGCTGTATTGGAGAAATTTGAACATTCTTATACTTCGGGTGGTAATTTACTCTCACTGACCGCTTCACAAAAGACAATGGAAGTAGTTTCCAGAGCAGGTTTTCTTGAGAATGTACGTGCTTCGGGAAAGATACTTGGGGATTTCCTTAATAAATTAAAGGAAGACTATGGACATGTTATTGGAGATGTACGTGGCATAGGCTATATGTGGGGCCTGGAAATTGTCGATAAAGACGGTGCACCAGATGTTGACCTTGCTAACAGGATCATCGATGTTGCATTATCTGATCATAAAATGATCCTCAGAGGCTCACGTTATGGATTTGGCAATGTAGTCAAAGTACGCCCGGCACTCACTGCCACGCAGGATGATATTGAAGAAATCTATTTCCGCTTAAACAAAATATTCAGTCAATTATAAAATGAAAGCAATCGTATACAACGGAGCCTGGGACATCCAGCTAAAAGACAGAGCAGAGCCTGAAATTACAGCAGCCGATGAAGTTATTGTCGAAATCAAAGCCACAGGTATTTGCGGCACAGACTTAAGTATTATTTCTGGTGAATACCAGGCAAGCCCACGCGTAATTATTGGTCATGAATCGGCAGGGGTTATTGTTGCCAAAGGCGACGGTGTAGAAACCTGCAACATAGGTCAGCGTGTGATTATAGATCCTACTTATTATTGTGGTTATTGTGAAAATTGCCGTAAGGGATTGCGTAATCACTGTTTGTTAAAATCAAGTACAGAAGCAGGTGTATCTATCGATGGTACTTTTACCAAATACTTTAAGACGACTAAACAGTTTATTTACCCTCTGCACGATCATATTCCTTTTGAACAGGGAGCTATGTCTGAACCACTTAGTTGTGTCCTGACAGCTGTGAAAAAACTAGCTGTAACTCCATTTATGCGGACTGCTATTTTAGGAGGAGGACCAATTGGTTTACTGTTTTATATGGCATTAACCCAGCATGGTATTCAGGAAGGTGTAGTTTATGAAGCTTCCAGTGACCGGATCAAACTCATCGAAGAAAATAACGTGCTGTCAAAAAACTGGAAAATAGAACCAGCTTTTATTCCGCAGAAAAACCAGTATGATCTGATTATTGATACTACAGGTACGCTGCTGGAAAAGTCTATACAAGCCATAGCAGATGGCGGTAAGATCTCTATGATGGGTTTGCGTAATAATCAGCAGACTATTAATCCAAGAGAGATTGCCGATCGCAGTATTTCTATTATTGGCTCTATCGATTCAATGGATACTTTCAGACATGCAGTTGATCTGATCAATAAAGGTAATTTAGGTTTAGAAAAAATTATCACTAATGAATATGGCCTGAATGATTTTGAAGCAGCAATTAAGGATCTGGGTTGTGATGTCAATAAACGTGAAAGAAGTAATAACATTTCAAGTCTTAAATCAGTAATCAGAATTTAAACAAAGGATGCTTAACTCAGCATAATATTTAATTAATACATACAAATTAGAATATCCCATGAGATACATTATTTTTGATATAGATGGAACATTGACAGATACCACCGAAGTAGATGATCACTGTTTTACAAAAGCATTGGAAGACACTTTTAATTTCCGTGGTTTCGAAACAGATTATGGACATTATGAAGACACAACAGATTCTGGAATTATTCATCAGTTGTTTATGGAACGTGATCAGCGTACTTATACTGAAGAAGAAAGAGAACATTTCATTCATAATTTCTGTGCTTTGCTAAAAGAAGCTTATGCAGATCGTAACGATTGTATGAAAGAAATACCTAAGGCAGGTAAAATCTTAAATGCTTTATGCGCAAAAGAAGGAATCAGTGTGGGGCTGGCGACCGGGGGCTGGAGAGAATCGGCTATGTTTAAGCTCAGCTGTGCTGGTATAACCACTGCAGGATGTGCAGCAGCTTCATTTGCACAAGATGCCAGGGCGAGACGTGACATTATTGGAAACACCATACTGCAGATGAATAAATTACATCAGATCGATATGCCATTGTCCGAAATTATTTACGTTGGAGATGGGAAATGGGATTATCAGGCGACACAACAGTTAGGTATACAATTTATTGGAATTGAAAATAAAAAATTGGAACACCTGGCAGATATTGTTAAGATTGCAGACTATGATGAATTACACCTGCACCTGGCATAAAAACAAATAATGTATGTTATCTATTGATAAAAAACGTTCACATCGTATTGCAACCAGCGTATTTTTTTTTATCGCCGGACTCACATATTCAAGCTGGGCATGCCGTATTCATGATATTAAATCTTTCTATACTTTAAATGATGCAGAATTGGGTAGTGTATTGTTCGCTTTACCAATAGGCCTGATGATCAGCCTGCCTATATCCGGATGGATGGTTACCCGTTTTACGAGTCGTAAAGTTTTGATTGCAGCTGGTCTGTTATTTCCATTTATGCTTTGTATGATTGGATTGACCACACATATCTGGCAGCTTGTTATTGTCCTGTTTCTATTTGGATTTTTAAACAACGTTTTTGAGATCGCAATGAATACACAGGCAGTTGGGATAGAAGAATTATATCAAAGATCAATTATGGCCTCTTTTCATGGGCTATGGAGCCTGGCAGGATTTACGGGTGTTGCGATTGGTACATTGGCTATAGCTTTAAAATGGCCTTTTTGGATACATTTTACTATTGTAGGAGTGTTATGCTGGGTACTGGTAATGTATTCTTGGAGATATTTGCTGAAGCAGGACGGCATATCAGAATCGCAGCCATTATTTGCAAAACCTGATAGTAATATTCTGAAACTGGGTTTCATTGCCTTTGCAAGCTTAATTACCGAAGGGACTATGTTTGATTGGAGTGGAGTCTATTTTAAAACGGTGGTTACGGTACCAGAAGCTTTGACAACAATGGGTTCTATCGCTTTTATGGCAACTATGGCAGGCGGACGTTTTACTGCAGACCGGTTCGTGACCAAGTTTGGGATTAGCAGGATATTACAATGCAGCGGTATCATTAGTACAACAGGACTCTTAATAGCTGTGATGTTTCCAAATATCTATACAGCTACAATTGGGTTTTTGATGGTTGGCATTGGTGTATCATCTGTAGTACCACTTGTATTAGCTCTGGCAGGAAAATCTAAAACTTTACCTCCCGGGATAGCTATTGCTGCTGTTTCAACAGTTGGGTTCCTGGGTTTTCTAATCGGACCGCCAATGATTGGTTTTATCGCTCAGGCGACAAATCTACGCTGGTCATTTTTATTAATTGCCGTTCTTGGGTTTGGAACAACATTATTAGCTTCACAGATTAAAAAGATGGTTTAGAATTATCTATAAAAACCATATTAAAACAGGCTTGGAATTAGTATTTTTACGATGTAATTAACTGATTTCAAGCCTGTTATTTGTATCTTGAATGAATTCATTCAAGATACACAAAAGCTCCCCTAAAAGCTTTGTTTTAACGTGCATTTCAAAGGCATTGTTAATCGTTTCTGTAATAAATTATGTATTAGCAGGTAAGAATTACTTGATTTTCCATTGTCAATAATTGAGAATTACGCATTGTAATGTTTCATTTAATTATGTTAAATTTAAGTTAGTGTAAACCAAATAATAAATTAATGTATGATGAAAAGATTTACAAAACAAATTGTTTTGCTTCTAATGCTCTGTTTTACAGTTTTGTATGTGAGAGCTCAAAGCATTGTTATTAGTGGCTCTGTAATTGACAGGCAAAGCCGGGAGCCGATCCCCGGAGCTGGAATTACCGTTAAAGGAAAAACGGTTGGAACGTCCACAAACCAAAATGGCCACTATGCATTCAGCACTTCAGAGAAGGCTCCATTTACACTTGTGATTTCCTTTTTGGGTTATACTCCGGTCGAGAAGCTGATTACGGGAAACATTGCGGACTTAAATATAGAATTGGAACAAGCCGGTATTCTAGGTCAGGAAGTTGTTATTTCTGCTTCCAGAACTCCTGAAAGGATATTAGAATCTCCGGTTTCTATAGAAAGAATGGGCCAGAGTACTATTAAAGAGCTTGCAGCTCCGTCATTTTACGATGCATTGAACAATATGAAAGGTGTTGAAGTGAGTACTCAGAGTCTGACTTTTAAATCTGTTAATACAAGAGGTTTTAATTCCAATGGTAATACCAGGTTTAATCAGTTTGTTGACGGAATGGACAACCAGGCACCGGGATTAAACTTCGCTGTAGGTAATATTGTAGGAATCAATGATCTGGATCTGGATAATGTAGAATTATTGCCCGGTGCATCATCTGCACTTTATGGTGCTGGTGGAATTAATGGTACGATGCTGATGACGTCCAAAAGTCCATTTGACTACCAGGGGCCTAGTTTTCAGTTTAAAACCGGGATCAACCATGTGAACGATAATAATACTGGCGGTGTACAGCCTTATAATCAATTGGATCTCCGGCTTGCAAAAGCATGGAATAATAAATTTGCTGTTAAAGGAACCTTTTCCTTTTTACAGGCACAGGACTGGCAGGCAGATAATTATTCTGATTTTGACCGTGCATCAAGAACAGGAAAGTCCGGAGACAGAAACTCAGATCCAAATTATGATGGTATCAATGTATATGGTGATGAAGTTAGTCAGAATATGCGTAATGTAGCACAATCTGTGCTTAATGCAGGTACATCTGGTTTTATTCAAAGCGCATTGGGTTTGCCGGCACCACCAACTGCTGCACAGATCGCTGGATTTAAAGCTGACCCTGGAAGATTGGGTGCATTAAATGGTTTTTTGAGTACGAATGCAACCATGAGACCTTTTTATGCAGGAATCAATACACCGGGTTTACTTCCTAATCAAAATGTATCCAGAACCGGTTATGACGAAAGTGCACTGGTAGATTATAAGACACAATCAATTAAGGCATCCGGTTCAGTGAATTACCGTTTGACAAAGACTGTTGAAGCTATTGCTCAGGCATACTGGGGCAGTGGCACTTCTGTCTATACAGGATCAGATCGTTATTCTCTACGAAATTTTAGTATAGGACAATATAAACTAGAATTAAAAGGACAGGATTTCTTTATCAGAGGTTATACAACCCAGGAACGTTCAGGCGATTCTTATATAGCTTCGATTTTGGGGAGTTATATTAACGAAACCTCTAAAAAATCTACCGACTGGTTTCCACAATATGTAGGGAACTATATTGGAGCAAAATCCCAGGGTGCTACTGATGCAGCTGCCTATGCAGCGGCGAGGGCAGCTGCTGATCAGGGTAGGTTTGTTCAGGGCTCGCCGCAATTCGAAGCAGCTAAAAATAAAATCCTGAATACCACAATCTCTGGCAGTGATTTTAGCAAAGGTATATACGGAGCAAAATTCGATGATAAGACTAATTTATATCATTACGAAGGAATGTATAATTTCAGCAACCTTTTTAATAATGTTGTTGAATTCCAAGCCGGAGCCTCTTATCGTTTATATCAGTTAAGATCAAACGGCACAATTTTTAACGACTTTGACAGTGAGATCGATATCAAAGAATATGGAAGTTTTGCGCAGCTGGGTAAAAAATTCTTTAATGATAAATTTAAGCTGACTGTTTCGGGACGTTATGATAAGAGTACAAATTTTGACGGCCGCTTTACGCCAAGAATAACAGGCGTATATACAGTAGCCAAAAATAATAATATACGTATCTCTTATCAGACCGGGTACCGGAATCCAACTACTCAAAATCAATATATAGATCTATCAGTTGGCGGTGGTTCACAAAGGTTAATTGGTGGAATACCAGAAATTCTTAATAAGTATAGTTTATATACCAATCAGGCCTACACAGATGTGAGTTATCGCGCATTTCTCAATTCGGCGGCCGGAGGAACTCCGGATATGAGCCTGTTGAAAAACTATAGCTTTGATCCGAAAGGTGTGCGTCCCGAAAGTGTCCAGGCTTATGAAGTTGGATACAGAGGCCTTTTAGGACCGAAATTTCTGATTGATGCCTATGCTTATTATAACATCTATAAGGATTTTATTACAGCAGTAGACGTTTATCAGAAGGAAATTAA
Organism: Pedobacter cryoconitis; assembly: GCF_014200605.1. Lineage (GTDB taxonomy): Bacteria > Bacteroidota > Bacteroidia > Sphingobacteriales > Sphingobacteriaceae > Pedobacter > Pedobacter cryoconitis_B. The sequence continues at coordinate 139,228 of NZ_JACHCE010000007.1, forward strand.
TGGCTCAAACTTTACAAAATTTGGTGTTCCGGTAAATGCAAAAGGAAAAGTTACTTCTTATGGAGCGGCATTGGGAATTGATTATTTACTGGCAGATTATACTTTGAGCGGTAATATTTCTTATAATAATATAGGGGATATTCCTGATAATTATATCAATGATTTTAATACCCCGAAAATCCGTTATAACCTGGGGATAGGAAAAAAAGAACTGATTAAAAATGTCGGTTTTAATGTCAACTATCGCTGGCAGGGTAAATTTTACTGGAATTCTTCTTTTGCTTCTGGTAATGTTCCTGCCTTTGGTTCGCTGGACGCTCAGGTTAACTTTAAAATTCCTTCAGTAAATTCTATGATTAAAATCGGAGGTTCAAATGTACTGAACAAGTATAATTTCACTTCTTATGGAAATCCGGCAGCAGGTGCTATATATTATGTAGCATATGCTTTTAATCCTTAAGGTTTTATTTGTACATCTGTTTTTGTTTTTACAAGGACCTGTCAGGCTGATAGGTCCTTGTAATTCATAGCTACCGGCGGTAGGGTAGGGATCACTGGACACTCATGTATTAAACCTGGGAAAAAATCTTTGTATGATTCTATCCCAAGGCGATTACTTATCGTGTTGTGTAAAATAAATAAGTTCATGTCATTATCTTTATGATATGAACTTATTTATTCAAAACCTGGAGAGTTTATTTATGAGATCTTTTGAAAATATTCTTATAGATCTTGAGGATGCAGATATTGACCTGATTTTGAGTAATCGGGATCTCTATGTTTTTTCAAATTCATGGGCCAGGGCTTATAAAGAAATTAAAAAGAAACCAGTCAATAATCAGGAACAAAAACAAATAGATGAAATAAGGAAGGATATTTTTATGCGTGTGTTTTCAAAAACAAACTCTTCAGATCTTTCGGCATATATTTCTGATGACTTTGAATTGATTTGTTTTCATTTATTAGGAAATTATAGAAATAAATGGGTAACAACATTATGTGCAGCATATTTTACGAGTCAAATCCCGCAGGGAAAATTAGTTGCTTCTGATAAGACTTTGCAGGAACTGATTAGTAATCAATAGACTTGAGAATTTGTTATGTAGATGTTCTGTTGTAAAATGTATATTATTTTCTTTTTATTATTTTGTTGTATAATTAACATTATGTTAAGTACATTTATTCGGTAAATATATTGTCTCCCATTTTGGCCCATATTACTCATCCATTCCTTTTAGAGGTTTTAGTTCTTTATGATTTTATAGGTCTGTACACTTCCATCTAGATTGGTTACAGTTAATACATAAAACGGATCCTGGTAATCCTTCATGCTCAACTCGATATTTTTACTGTTCACATGTGTAACGATCTGTAAAACCTGACCAGTTCTAAGTGAAGTTAATTTAGCTGATGAAATTACATGCTCACTATTTAATTTCAGCCAATCCTTTACCGGATTTGGATAAGGAAGAAATTCTCTTGAGGTTACCGGAAATACTTTCTGATCTTTTAAATTCGAAGTCTGATCTGAACCACCCAGATTAAAGCGGTAAATAACTGCATCGGCAGCACCAAGATTAGTATTTAACGTGCCAGTAACAGATAAAATATTACCGCTGTACAATTCCTTAACCGAATAATTCTGATCTGGATTTAATCCCAGTCTGTTCAGGTTGACCGTATAATTTTTACTATTGGAACCATAATTTAAGACTGCAATATAATAGTATCCCCCTATCTGTCTGGAAAATATTTCGCTTGCCCCCTGCCCGGCATTGCCTTCTACTGGCCTAAATGCAACTCCGTTTCTTGCAATATCGAGCACATCCTGATTTTGAAATAAAGTCTGTGCTCTTCCATTCCATTGTCCCGTCGAAGAAAAATCATCTCCCATCATTAATGTACCGTTTATGACTCCTGAAGTTACCCTCGCTTTATTTGCGCCCAACGTCTCATTTTTAAGTACTAAATGATCACCATCAATATAATTATAAACATAAGTCTGCCACCAGCCGTAATTTGTACTATTCAACGTATACTGTGTTTCATCGATGCCAGAATATGCATCACATGCGATTCTCCTGGTATGTGCATAACGGCCAGTAGCCATATTTGGAGAAATAGCGGCATAAACAAGCATTTTTCCATCCAATTGGTCTGTAAGATATTCCATTCCTTTACGAAATGCCTGCATGCCAGTATGTACAGAAGAATCGTAATAGCTATCTGCTTCTATAGCCGCATGACCAATAAAATCAATCTTGATCATTTCAAACCCTGCAGCCTTGAATCTTCCTATCATATAAGCAATTCTTTGCTTTGTTGCAGGATGTGTAGGATCAATTGCCCGGCAACCGTCCAAATCGTGATAAGCCCCATTTTGTTTAGTCCAGATCTCTGTATAATTGGTTGAGCTCCCTTCTACTATTCTGTTCGTTTTACTCCAGTCTACAAAAGGTGCCCAGTAAATTCCTGGTTTGAGCCCTTTACTCTTAGCATAATCTGCAAACTCCTTTAGTTGACTGTCATTCAGATTATCCCAATAAGAATCAAGATCTATATAAGCCGTATTTCCATTCCGGTACCCCTTTAGGCTGGCATTCACAAAATCGACCACACCTTTTGCATTTGTTAAAGAAAGATTACTCTGGATTGCTCCCCAGCTATTCCAGCCAAATGGCGTTGGCTGTGTCCAGCTGAAAATATAACGTGATTCTGCAATTCTGTTAGATTTCCCATACTCCTCCATCCCATCTCGCCAGTCACTAAAATAACCTATCATCATTTTTGGGGATTTTGCCGTTGTAGTACCTACTCCTACCCATCCATGCCCCCTTTTATCCCTGGTTGTTTGCTCTTCAACGAAACCTCCAAATACTTCCAATGCAGTAAGATTTGAGCCTGTTCCATTAATTTTAATCCCTGTTTTCCAGTCATTATGTTCTATTGAGCCGAATACCAGTCCATTACGACCATTGTTATCATAGATAGCACTTACTTCCGAACTAGTCGTATTTACAGTTTCACTTAAAGATTTTGCATCATATCTAATGAAAGTATCATTATCAAAAGGAACATATAAAGCTTTGAGGTCACCACTAAAAGGCAGTTTAGAATTTCCTGATATTAATGGAGACATATAATAACTGTTAGCTCCTATCCCATTCAGGATATTTTCGGTATAAAAATATTCTTTCGAATTATATATATAAAATACCTGCTGCATTGGGATTAATCCATTTCCGGACATACTGATGGTATGTTTTGTACCTGCACCAAATCCATCGTTTATGGCAGATGTCGCATAAGTACGTGTCGTATAACTTGTACTGGTAAATGTAGTATTTGATTTCGCACTGGCATAAGCATCAATAATCGTTTTAGTATTATTAAAATAAACATTGTACTTTCCTGTAGATAAATTATACTCTATACGGTTACCTACTCCGAAATACATGTTTTTTATCGCTGCATTTACAGCCGTGATTTCCAGTTTGTCCACATTAGGTGCCCAGCCAGAATTATTATCCATTTTGATTGTATTATTTCCCGAATTCAGGTTCACTACTACCGTTGTGGTTGCTACAGTAGTCCATCCACCAGAAGAGAAACAAGGCAATTGAATTGCTGCGTTGTTATTTACCTTTAGAAAAATAGAACGCGGATCATTAGTTGCATAATAAACTGTAAGATTATAAGTGCCAGCTGTACTTACATTGACCGAACTAAGCAGACTTCCATTTGTAGTCCCTCCAAGATTACCCACCATTTTTGAACCAGAACAACTATTGCAACTTTGAATATTTGCCCCGCCAGACAGTGTGCCCGTTTCTGCTTCATATATTGTCTGTTGAGAAAATGCAGACATACCAAAGAAAAGAAATAAAAAACATGGGATAAAGGCATACAATAAGCTTCGCATAAGGAGAGGTTAAAAAAAAATCAGGCACATGTGATTTTCACACTTATCTAAAAATCGTAAGAACCATCAATTTAATATTATGCTTTTTTGGCTTTATGTTAAGCTATATTCAATATATAATAGTTTAAGAAAATTCTTAATAGAAAAAGCTTCCTTATGATGCGTTTCGAAGAAACGCATCATAAGGAAGCTTTTAAATAGGATGTTAATCAGGTTAAAATTCCTCTAACTGAGCTTTTAGTTCCTGAGCTCTGTCGAATCTGTTTTTACGGGTATAAATATCAATCAGTAAATTGATCGTAGGCTTGTCTTTTCGGTTTACCTTATGTGCTTGCGACAGGATAACTTCAGCACGATTCAAATTAGAAGTAAAAGCAGCAACATCTTTTTTTGAAGGCTCTAATGCATCATTGCTCAAATTAATATAAACAAGGGCCAATTGGTATAAAGCATCAAAATAATTACGATCTATATCCAATGCTTTATTGTAAGCCAGTTCTGCTGTACCCATATTTGTGTTTTTCTGATGCAGGTAACCATACAGGAAATACAGTAGTTTACTTCTGGTTTCTACTTTTAAAGTATTTTCAATGACCTGTCTTGCTTCCGTATATTTCTCAGTGTCTAATAACAAATTTATATAATCATTATTCAGCAAATCATTATATGGGTTTTTGATCAGACCTTCCTGAATAGTTTTCAGTGCCATATCATTATCCAGTTTGCTTTTATATATTCCAGCCATACGCTGAAATACAACAGGATTAATAATACCATTATCCTTAGCGCGTTTAAAATAACTCAACGCTTCGTCTTCATTTTTGACACCTTCAGCACTTAAAGCTGCATTTACAGCAAGAATTGTATCCTTTGGGAAAAAATCACTGACTTCCTTTAAATATTTAAATGCAGCTCCAAAATCTTTGGCCTGATAAGCAGCCTTTCCTTTTTGCTGTTTTTTAATATTTACATTATAGCTTGATGCTGTGATTAAGCCAGTATTATCTTCGAATTTATCAAATCTTTTTGCTGAATCTATCGCATTGATAGCCAGGTCATAATATTTATCAGAATTATCCTGACTAGGGTCAATAATCGCTATATAAGAGCTCAAATACGATTTTATAGCCCAGGTTTCCGGCCACTTTTTTGTTTCCCTATCCTTTTCAGCAGCTTCAGCAGCCTTGATCCCCTCTCCTAATATGGAAAGCTGTGTTTTTTGATCTTGTTTATTTGAAATTGCCGCCTGAAGTTTCCCTACACTATTTCTGGCAATGTACAGTTGTGTTTTTTGCGAAAACGCTGATGTGGAACTAACCATTAAAATAGTAACTGCAAATATATATCGTTTCTTCATCATATGCTTCATTAGGCTTAGCTGCAAATTTATACAAAAAAAAAGAGGGATAAAATTTATCCCTCTTTTAATATCAATTGATTAAGAATTATTTTTTTGGTGCTCCATTTTGTGCATCCAATAATTTCTTAGTAGCCTCATAATTTACTTTATCATCTTTAAAAGCATAGATAACTTTTAAGTTTTCTAAAGCAGAGATCATTTTAGGATCAAGTTCATAAGCTTTTTTGTAATAAGGTAATGCCTGATCGATAAAACCTTTCATTTTAGCAGTTACTTCATCAAATTCTTTTTTCTTTTTAGGATCTATTTTATTTCTTTTTCCTTGTAAATCCAATGCTTGTTTGTAGTAAGTATCGCCCATAGCATATTGGTATGTAGCATTTTTACCGTCTTTAGCAATTAGTTTACTTAAAGATTCCTGAGATTTTGCAACATTACCCTGTTTGATATAAAGGTCAGTTTGCATACCAGTGAAATAAGGATTTTCAGGATATTTTGCAATAGCAGCCTCTAACAATGCAGTACCAGCAACAGTATCTTTCACAGTAGCGAAAGTTGTAGAAATGATTTCACTGTATAAAGATTCAGCATCTTTAGAACCTAAATCGATAGCTTTTTTGAAGTTTGTAATCATTTGAGGATAATCAGGAATTTGTTTAGCAGTAACACCTGCATTTACAAAAGTTGAAGTATCCTGAGGATTTTTAACTGTTACTTCATTAAAAAACTGAAGAGCAGATTTGTAATCTTTTTTATTGTAAGCAAAAATGGCTCTGTTTCTCAAAGCATTTGACAAAGTCTGTTCAGCTTCTTTAATGTTTTCTTTTTCTGCACCTTTAGTATCCAGTGCTTTTGCTTTTTCAATTGCTTCTTCTGCAATTTTATCCTTTGCAATTGCATTGGTAACATCTAAAGAATCCACAAATGAAATTCTTGAAGCAAATAATGCTCTGTAAGACCATGCTTCTGGCATATCTTTAGACTTTTCGTTTGCAATAGCATTATCAGTAGCCTTTAATCCTTCTTCAAGAGATTTTAATGTTACATCTAAAGGTTTATTGTTCGATAAACTCGCTAACGCCCATGTGTTTTTAGCTTTTGAAACTTCACTCTTTTGAGCACTTGCATAGGTGGCAACACCTACTAGAAGCATACTTAAAACTACTTTTTTCATATTGTAAATTGTTTTTAATGAATATAAACCCTACAGGTCAACAATTGTTTATGCTGCAGGGTTTATGGGTTTTTAATTTAATTTATAATTAGTTTTCTTCTGTTTCGTCAGTATCTCCTTCTTCACTTTCTTCATCTGTTTCTTCTTCTTCAGTTTCAGCTTCCTCTTCTTCAGCACCAGCTTCTTCTGGAAGAACATCAGCAGGATCTATAATTAACAGATCTTCAGAAACTTCTTCTTCAGGATCATCCTCATGTTCAATTTTTGCAACAGATGCAATAGAGTCACTACCTTTTAAGTTGATCAGACGAACACCTTGTGTTGCCCTTCCGATAACCCTAAGCTGACTTAATACAATTCTGATCACAATTCCTGATTTATTGATAATCATTAAATCATCAGCATCAGTTACTGCTTTAATAGCAATCAGATCACCAGTTTTTTCAGTAATAGTAATTGTTTTTACACCTTTACCACCACGGTTTGTAACGCGGTAATCTTCAACATTAGTACGTTTACCGTAACCTTTTTCAGAAACGACCATTACTGTAGCTGATGGATCATCAACAGCAATCATGCCAACAACTTCATCTTCAGCATGACCTAAAGTAACGCCTCTTACCCCAGTAGCAGTTCTACCCATTGGTCTAACCGTAGCTTCATTGAACCTGATAGCACGTCCGGAGCGTAATGCCATGATGATTTCACTTGATCCGCTGGTTAAACTTGCTTCCAGTAATTGATCACCTTCATTAATGTTAATTGCATTGATACCATTTACCCTCGGTCTTGAATAAGCTTCCAGTGAAGTTTTCTTAATCGTTCCCTTTTTAGTACACATGATAATATAGTTGTTCTCCAGATATTCCTGATCTTTCAAGTTCTTAACCTTAATATAAGCCTTGATTTTCTCTTCTTTAGGAATATTGATAATATTCTGGATTGCTCTTCCTTTACTTAGTCTTGAACCTTCCGGAATTTCGTAAACTCTTAACCAGAAACAACGGCCTGTTTCAGTAAAGAACAACATATAATTATGGTTAGAAGCAATCAGTAAATGCTCAATAAAATCTTCATTTCTCGAATCACTTCCTTTAGAACCCTTACCTCCTCTTGCCTGCGTGCGGTATTCAGTAGCAGGTGTACGTTTGATATAACCTTCATGAGAGATCGTGATCACAACTTCTTCATCTTCGATAAAGTCTTCCATGCTCATATCTTCGGCAGAGTGAACGATAGTAGTTCTACGTTCATCGCCGTATTTCTCCATCATTTCAGCTAACTCATCCTTGATAATCTTCATTCTAAGAGCTTCATCAGCCAGGATAGACTGCAAGTATTCAATCGTCTTCATCAACTCATTAAACTCTTCTTTGATCTTGTCTCTTTCCAGACCTGTTAAACGACGTAAAGTCATATCCAGAATAGCTCTTGCCTGGATATCACTTAAACCAAACTGCTCCATTAAGCCTGTTCTTGCTTCTTCCGGAGTATTTGAGGCTCTGATTAACTTAATTACTTCATCTAAGTGATCTAAAGCAATTAATAAACCTTCAAGAATGTGTGCACGTTTTTGTGCTTCATCCAATTCAAATTTAGTACGGCGTACAATTACATCATGTCTGTGATCAACAAAGTGTCTGATCAGATCTTTCAGATTCAGCATCTGAGGTCTGCCATTCACTAAAGCGATGTTATTTACACTGAATGAAGTTTGTAATGCAGTCTGTTTGAAAAGGTTGTTCAATACAATAGAAGCATTCGCATCACGTTTAATTTCATAAACGATACGGATACCATCCTTATTTGATTCATCTTTAATATTAGAGATACCTTCCAGTTTTTTCTCTCCGACTAATTCAGCAGTACGCTCAATCATCATTGCTTTATTTACCTGGTAAGGGATTTCAGTAACGATAATAGTTTCGCGGTCCTTTACAGTTTCGATTTCGGCTTTGGCACGCATCACGATACGTCCTCTACCAGTTTCGAAAGCATCCTGAACACCATTATATCCGTAAATTATAGCACCAGTAGGAAAATCCGGGCCCTTTACGAATTTCATTAACTCAGGGATAGTAATTTCTGTATTTTCAATGTATGCGATAGTCGCATTGATTACTTCAGTAATATTGTGAGGAGGCATATTGGTTGCCATACCTACAGCAATACCCGAAGAACCGTTAATTAAAAGGTTTGGTACTTTTGCAGGAAGCACAGTTGGCTCTTTTAAAGAGTCATCAAAGTTCAACTGAAAATCTACCGTATCTTTATTGATATCTGCAAGCATATCTTCAGCGATTTTCTGGAATCTGGCCTCCGTATAACGCATTGCTGCCGGAGAGTCCCCATCAATCGAACCATAGTTACCCTGACCTTCTACCAGTAAATAACGTAAGCTCCATGGCTGTGCCATACGAACCATAGTCATATATACTGATGAGTCACCATGCGGGTGATACTTACCCAGTACTTCTCCTACAATACGGGCTGATTTCTTGTAAGGCTTATTGTTCGCCAAACCAAGATCAAGCATCCCGTAAAGTACACGACGGTGTACCGGTTTTAATCCATCGCGTACATCAGGTAACGCCCTTGATACAATAACAGACATCGAATAATCGATGTAGGCAGACTTCATCTGCTCGTCAATATCAATTTTTATTATTTTGTCGTTTTCCTGATTTTCTAAATCTTCTGCCATAAAATATTGATGTTCGTTAAAAACGATTTAAATAAGGTAATGTTATAACCTTGCGAATTTAAGAAAATATTGCTGTTTAAGCGCATTGTGGAAAAAAATTAAGCCCAGTCTATACCTTTTATTAACTTACTCAGAGTTGCAGCCTCTGGGCTGTTTTCTGCAGGCTGGTGGTTATATATCCACTTTGCCATTGGTGGTAAGCTCATTAGGATAGATTCGATTCTTCCGTTTGTCTCCAAACCGAACTTTGTACCCGAATCATAAACCAGATTAAATTCCGCATAACGGCTCCTTCTTACGTATTGCCACTCTTGTTCAGCAGCTGTAAAAGGCTTATTTCTGTTCCTTTCAATCAGCTCAGTATAAGCCGGAAGGAAAGAATTACCTACTGCAAGAGAAAAATTGAACAATTGATCCCAGTCCAGGCCCGTATTTTCAGGTTTTAGCCTGTCATAAAAGATACCGCCTACACCACGTGTTTCTTCCCTGTGTTTAATAAAGAAATAATCATCCGCCTGTTTTTTAAACTTCGGATAAAACGATGAATCAAACTCATCACAGGTTTGTTTAAGTAAGCCATGAAAAAAACGAACATCATTATCAACTACATAATGAGGCGTTAAATCAATACCACCACCAAACCATCTTGTTTGTTCATCCATTTCGAAATAACGGATATTCATATGTATAATAGGTACCAAAGGATTCGAAGGATGAATGACAATAGAAACACCCGTGGCGAAAAACTCATCATTCTCCACTTTGAAGGCCTTTTTTACCGCTTCCGGTAATTTACCATATACAGCAGAGAAATTAACCCCGCCTTTTTCAATTACATTTCCATTTTGAAAAACACGCGTACGACCGCCACCACCACCTTCTCTGGTCCAGATTTCTTCTTCAAACTCCCCTTTGCCATCAACCAGAGCCAAAGTCTGACTAATTTCATCCTGAATCTTCTTATACGCTTCTACAACTTTATCTTTTAACATCGTTCCGTGAATATATGGCGCCAAAGTTATTTATATATATTATCACTATAATGATATTTGTTCAATCATTTTGTAAATAACTTCTATCTGACAAAACATTTCCAAATAAAAAGGCTTTGCCAATTAATCAGCAAAGCCCAAAAAAAATTAACTACCTATGATTATTCTTATTTTTTCGGCATTAAAACGGCATCAATTACATGAGTCACTCCATTACTTGAAACAGCGTCAGTAATGGTAATTTTGGCATCATTAATATACCATTGACCATCTTTCTTAGTAAATTTAACTTTCTGTCCCTGAACAGTCGCCAGTTCCAGGCCATCTTTTAAATCAGCAGCTTTATAATTACCAGCAATTACGTGGTAAGTTAAAATACCGGCAAGATCTTTTTTCATTTCTGGTTTAAGCAGTGAAGCTACAGTACCAGCTGGTAATTTATCAAATGCTTCATTTGTAGGGGCAAAAACAGTAAAAGGGCCTTTTCCGCTTAAAGTTTCAGCTAAACCAGCTGCTTTAACAGCTGCTACCAAAGTAGTATGGTCTTTAGATTCTACAGCATTTTCAACAATATTTTTTGTAGGCACCATCAGTGCACCACCAACCATCACACCTTCCTGAGTATGCATTTTTGAAGTATCAGCTGCCATACCCGACATTTTACTGCTTGTATCAGCCGCCATTTTTGACGCTGTATCAGTAGCAGATCCTGTTTTTGATGAATTGCAAGCCGATGCTAAAGAAAGAAATGCAAGGGCCATTGCAACTGTGAAAATTTGCTTTTTCATAAATTTGTTATTTTATTTTTCTGTTTTGTAAATAGATAAACGAAGTTTATCCGTGATTGGATTTTTTAATATGAAGATTCCAATAATCTTTCAGATATTTAAACGAAATGATCGTATCAGAGAAAACACTTAAATGGGGCTTGTGTTTTTACCCCCCACTTCTATTTCAGCGTATTTGGGTCAGGAAATTCCACACAGGGTTCAGGGGAGTTGATGTTAAAATTTATAAAAGTCTTTTCAATAAAAACTATAACGGTTCAATATTTGGCGGTACTATATATGCTGCTACAGACCCTTTTTATGCATTACTTTTCGATCAGCTTTTGCAGCGCGAAGGATTTAAGGTAAGAGTATGGCTAAAAAGCGCAAGTATTCAATATCTGAAACCAGGACGCTCTGCTCTGTTTTTTACCATTCACATCACTGATGAAATGCTAAATGATGCTGTAGAGGCGTTAAATACAACAGGTAAGTTTGTCAAAGCTTATCCAATGGAAATTAAAAACAGAGACGGTGAAATTTGCGCCACAGTCATGAACGAGGTTTATGTCAGAAATCTGCACAGTGGTGAAAATGGCCCCGTAGCTTATTAATTTGCTATATCTTATTTTAAACAGAATGTCTGCTAAAACCTCTAAAAATGAACATCAGGAAACTTATTTTACAAGGAGAAGGAACAACACTGGATTTTAAAAAGACGATTAATAATTATGAGAAGATTGCAAAAAGTCTGGTTGCATTTGCCAATAATAGAGGAGGACAATTACTAATAGGCGTAGCTGATGATGGAAGTATTAAAGGCGTTAAATCGGAAGAAGAAGAACGTTATATGATTACTAAATCCGCGCATCAGTTTTGTAAGCCTGCAATAGAGCCGGAATTTGAAGAAGTATATATAGATAATAAAGTAGTATTGGTTGCTAAAATCCCTCAGAGCGATACTAAACCTCATTACGCGTTGGACGAGAACAAAAAATGGTGGGTGTATTTTCGTGTTAATGACAAAAGTATTCTGGCCAGTAAAATTATTGTCGATGTCCTGAAAAAAGAAAATACCCATAGCGGACAGCTCATTAGCTATACAGATCAGGAGCAAAAACTGCTGAAATATTTAGACGAAGAAGGCCGGATTACTTTAAAACAATTTAGTAAACTCACTAAAATTTCGAATCAGAAAGCTCAAAAAATACTGGTTAGTTTTATTCTCGCAGACTTGATTCAACCTCATATTTCTGAAAAAGAAGAATATTTTACCATGACAACGCCTAAATAGGCGTACCTTTGAAGGTTCCAATACAATTCATTATGTTCAGTTCCTTCTACGCAAAATACAAGCCCTATTACTCAGATAATCTTAGACTAGCTATGCCTATTGTGGTATCTCAGCTGGGACATACCGTTGTGCATCTTGCCGATAGTGTGATTGTAGGGCATTTCGCAGGAACTATCCAACTGGCAGCGGTTTCGCTGGTTAATAGTCTGTTTATGCTGATCCTTGTTTTAGGAATGGGGATTTCTTATGGATTAACCCCACTTATTGCACAAGAAAACGGGCGTAAGAATTACAAAGAATGTGGCCGTTTATTATCAAACAGCTTATTAATCAATATCGTCATGGGCATATTCCTTTATATGCTGGTACATTTCGGTACTTTACTGGCAATTGACCATATGGGACAATCTCCTGAAGTTGTTGCGTATGCAAAACCATATTTGGGCTATCTTAGTTTTTCAATTATTCCACTGATGATTTTTCAGACCTTTAAGCAATTTGCAGAAGGTTTGGGTTTCACTAAACAAGCCATGTTTATCTCCATATGGGGGAATGTAATCAATGTTATTCTAGGGATCATCTTAGTGAAAGGGATGTTTGGGATTACTCCTATGGGTGTTAAAGGAGTTGGGGTCAGTACACTGGTTGATAGAATACTTATGGCTATAGTAATGTGTATTTATGTCTTTAATTCCAGGAACTTTAAGGTCTACCTGCAGAACTTTAAGTTTAACCTGATTGATAAAGTGCGAAGCATCAAAATCCTAAAAATTGGTGCCCCTGTTGCCCTGCAATATTCATTTGAGATCAGTGCATTCAGCGGTGCTGCTATTCTGATCGGTACAATTGGTGCTGTAGAGCAGGCAGCTCATCAGGTAGCTATTAATCTTGCCTCAGTAACTTATATGCTGGCCAGCGGAATTGCATCAGCAGCAACTATTAAAACCGGCAATAACCTTGGTAAAAATAACTTCCTTGATCTGAGAAGATCAGCTATAGCAAGTTATCATGCCGTAGCAGTTTTTATGAGTATCACAGCTGTTGCATTTGTTTGCGCTAATCATATTTTACCCTATATCTATACTGAAGATACTGCTGTAATTCATATTGCAGCCCAATTGTTGATCATCGCAGGTTTCTTCCAGTTATTTGATGGTACACAGGTAGTTGGATTGGGTGTTTTACGCGGTTTAGGTGACGTAAACATACCTACTGTGATCACTTTTATAGCTTACTGGATTATTGGTATTCCACTAGGTTATCTGCTGGGTATAAAAATGGAAATGGGTGTAAACGGAATCTGGTATGGTTTGACATTTGGTCTGCTTACTGCTTCTGTATTGTTATTTTTCAGATTCCAGAAAAGAACAAAAATGCTCGTTTCAATTCCTGCGTAAAATAATATTTATCAATTGATAATTATGGTATGTGGTTTGTCTGAATAAAATACATGACTCATCAGAAAGCATCAATTTATAGCGCTCTTGCAGCCAATCTGCTCATCGCAATTACAAAATTTATAGCTGGTACATTCAGTAACAGTGCATCTATGATTTCTGAGGGAATACACTCTCTGGTAGATACGGTGAACCAGTTGCTGCTGCTTTTCGGATTAAAAAGAAGTAAAAAACCAGCAGATGCCTTACGTCCTTTCGGATATGGTAAAGAGCTGTATTTCTACTCGTTTATAGTCTCTATCCTTATTTTTGGTTTAGGTGGAGGAATCTCTATTTACCAGGGGATTATTCATATCATACACCCTGAGCCAATCGGTGATCCGACCTGGAATTATGTAGTATTGGCATTATGTGTAGTTTTTGAAGGTACTTCGCTGGTTATTGCGGCCAAATCCTTTAACAAAATAAGGGGTCAGGAAACCTGGTGGAATGCAATTGTGAAAAGTAAAGACCCTTCCAGTTTTCTGGTGCTTTTTGAAGACGGGGCAGCAGTTTTAGGACTATTTATCGTCATGATCTGTATGTTTTTCAACCACTGGCTTTACCTGCCTGAACTAGACGGTATAGCCTCATTACTGGTTGGTCTGATCTTAGTTGGGGTTTCGCTGATCCTGGCCAGAGAAAGCAGAAGTTTATTAATGGGCGAAGGGATCTCTCCTGCTTCCAGACAAAAAATAGTTACCATAACCGAAAAAGTTACAGGAGTTGAAAAGGTGCTCACGGTCGTATCCACTTATCAGTCACCAGATGAGGTTTTGCTCATGCTGATTGTTACTTTTAAAGAAGATCTGGATACACATGAAATTAATGAAGCAATTGATCAGATTCAGGCAGAGATCAGAAAAGAATTTAAGCTCATCAAGTTCATTATTGTACAGCCGGAACAATATACAAAGCAATTTAAATTCTAGGCGTATTTTTTAAGACAATTGTTTAGTTATTGAAAAATAAAAGATATTTTGTCTGGATAAGGACGTAAATACTATTATGCAAGCTGTTTTTAATCCTGTAGATCAGGAAACATGGGTAAGAAAACCCTATTTTGATTATTACTATCAAACCATAAAATGTAAATACAATATCAATGCTAATATTGATATTTCTCTGCTGCTGGAAGAAACGAAAAAGAAAGGACTCAAGTTTTATCCCACATTTCTATATGTCATCATGAGGGCTGTCAACCAGAATCCGGAGTTCCGGATGAGTTTTGATGAAAATGGGGTATTAGGTACCTGGAACCATGTTGTCCCCTCCTATACCATTTTTCATAATGACGATAAGACATTCTCTGATGTCTGGAGCGAATACAAAGAAGAGTTCTCAGATTTCTATCAAATTATACAAGACGATATAGAGACTTATAAAGACGTAAAAGGTATCAAAGCCAGACAAGGCCGTCCTGCCAATTTTTGCCCTGTGTCAGCGCTCCCATGGCTAAGTTTTACAGGTTTCAATCAGGATACTTATAGTGAATCTTCGCTCCTGTTCCCAATTATCAGGTTTGGCAAGTATTTCACAGAGAACGGTAAGACACAGATTCCTGTATCAGTTTTTGTAAATCATGCTATTGCAGATGGTTACCACACCTGCAAGCTGGTGAATGATATCCAGGATTTTGCGGATAAAGTTAAAAACTGGATATAAAATTAAGTTTTCAAGTCAGAATAAATATATCTGTTAAGCTCAATTAGTCCAATTGTGGGGTAACTCTAACTAAAGGCATTAAACTTCACTCATAATTTTTATTCCCTGAATAAGTTCTTCCTTATTCAGGGAACCATAACCGAGCCTGATATAATCCGAAGGCTGATTGTCTAAATAGAAACTACCCGGCGGAACAATCTGGACACCTTTCAATCTGAGTAATCCTATATACCTGTTAAAGTTTACTTTCTGATTAAACTTTATCCAGCATGCCAGCCCTCCTTCCGGCTTTCGGAAACTGATACGCTCCCCAAAATTATCTCTTAAACAAGATTCCATTACATCCCTTCTTTCCTTATATATCGCTACTGCTTTACGGGCATGTCTTGCCATCGTACCGTTTTCCATCAGCTCAGCTATCGCATGCTCCAGAATTGTATCTCCCTGGCGGTCAATCTGTACCCGTAAATTTATCAATGATTCCATAAATGCTTTTGGGCCAGTAATATAACCTACTCTGATTGCAGGAGCGATCAGTTTACTCAGCGAACTGACATAGATAACATTGGCGGCTTTTTCACCACTCGCCAATGCCAGGTTATTTCCAGTACCAAAATGATATTCATGATCATAATCATCCTCAATTACAGCAAAATTATATTGAAGTGAAAGTTCCAGTAACCTTATCCTTCTGCCAGCTTTCATAATCACTGTTGTCGGATATTGATGATGAGGGGTTACATATACTGCTTTGATCTTTGTCTGAAGACATAATTTTTCAAGTGCATCTACATTGATCCCATCCTGATCTACATTAACCGCTTTCAATACAGCACCTGCTTCATGAAATAGCTTTCGCACAGCATAATAACCAGGATTTTCTACTGCAATCACATCCCCTGGACGCACAAGGACTTTTGCCGCAAGATAAATAGCCATCTGGCTCCCTCTGGTAATACAAATATCAGCCGGATTCGTATATAAGCCCCTATCCTGTGCAAGCATGACGGAAATCATCTCTCTAAGTTTCCGGTCACCCTTTTCACTGCCATAGCCCAGTAACTTCCATTTTCCCTGACGTTGAAATACACGTTTGTAAGCCATTGATAATTCTTTCAATGGGGCCAGTCTGGTATCCGGGCCGCCCTCATTAAAAACGATCAGATTCCCATCTAATGGCCGGTCATTAACTTCAAAAGGATGATGATGAATATAGTCGAAATTGCTTACCAATGGTTTAGAAATCCTTTTTGGTATTTCTTCTATCAGTGGCAGGTTTTCGGAAATGAAAGTTCCGGATTTATGTTTGCTTTCCAGCCAGCCTTCGGCAATAAGTGATTCATAGGCAAAAACAACAGTTTTTCTGTTTACGCCAATATCCTGTGCCAATGACCGGCTACCAGGTAAAG
Source organism: Pedobacter cryoconitis (assembly GCF_014200605.1). Classification (GTDB taxonomy): domain Bacteria; phylum Bacteroidota; class Bacteroidia; order Sphingobacteriales; family Sphingobacteriaceae; genus Pedobacter; species Pedobacter cryoconitis_B. Next base: position 155,951 of record NZ_JACHCE010000007.1, read on the forward strand.
AAGCACCTCTTTCTAATCTCCCCTTAATGATCTCTTTTCTGATTACATCAGCAATTTGCCTGACAAGTGTCTGATCCGTACGAAATGAAATATTAAAAAGAGTCTTCCAGGGTCTTAGCATTCGTGTATTTACCAATTTTTAAGCTGCAAAATTACCCAATTAAAGCTTATATTATTCATCTGGCCCTATTAATTTATCAAAACTGGACTCCTTTAACCATCCTGAAATAAGCAAGCTTTGCAGTTCATTAAATAAAAAATATACACCAATTATGAAAGAGATTGAAGTAGCTACATTAGAACATTTGAATGAATTTGCAGAACTATTTAATAGTTACAGAATCTTTTACAGACAAGTACCGGATCTGGAAAAAGGGAAAGCTTTTTTGAGGGATAGAATTATCAACAAAGAAACTGTTACCTATCTGATTAAAGCAGACAACAAATTTGTAGGTTTTGCCCAATTATATCCATTATATCATTATGGGAAATTACAGCGCCAATGGTTATTAAGTGATTTGTTTGTCTCGCCAGATTTTCGTGGACGAGGTCTTTCCATTGACCTGATAGACAGATGTAAACAGCATTGTGATGAAACAGATGCCTGTGGTTTGTTATTAGAAACTGAGAAAACAAATGATATAGGAAACAGACTCTATCCAAAATGCGGATTTGAACTTGATGAAGCCCATAATTATTATAACTGGTGGAAATAGCGGTAATTAGCATGGCAGGTTCTTAACTGCCATGCTGATTAATATGTATATATAATTTTCTTTTATTGTTTTTTACATTTGATTAAGAAAAATGGAAAGCTCTCTGTAATTTCTGTGATCTCAAATAATCCGGCCTGATCAAACTCTGCATGGATTGATTCTCTGTCATAAAAGAACATTTGAACACCCTCAAATATTTCATAGCGGTCTTTGCTGATAAACCTGCCTTTGCCGTAAGTATCAGCTTCTTTCGAAATGGCCGTAAAAACCATATATCCATTATCAGACAGTTGATTATAGCAATCGCGAATTAGTTTATCTCTTTCGCTAGTGTCCAGTAAATGAATTAAAGCATAGCAAAATATACCATCATACAACTGGTTATCAAAAGGCATATCAGTTACAGAACCATGATAGATTGCCAGATCTTTGCCATAATGCTTTTCAGCCATTTCAATAGCCGTTTTTGAAATCTCAATACCTGTTACAGTGATTCCATTGTCTCTGAACACCTGGGCATTCCGTCCATAGCCAACTCCAGGGATAAGGATATTTTTTACTGATTTTTCTACAAAGAAATCTTTGGTCAATGCCGCAGAATTAGCCGGCTCAAAGCCCCACATTTCCTGTTTATCTATAAAGCTGGATTCCCAAAACTCAGTTTTTTCAGGTTTATTCATGATAATTGCTTTTTTTGCTGTTAAAGAAGCAATTTACAAATAAAGACTACGCTGTTTGCTGAAACTATAGGTTATGACCAATTATGACTAATGGATTAAAAAAGAACCGGGCCAGGAATAGTATATGGTATCAGCTCAAAGACTATCCCATTCAGCTCATTTAGCCTGCCAGAGTAATTATAAACCAGTATAATCCCTATCTTTCGGTTGTTGGTACTAAAAGGTAAAAGGTGCTAAAGAAACGACTATTGTAATGCATACATTTGTCAATTCGTGTCAGAAATTATTAAAAATTATATGAGTGAAAAAATAGTAGGGATAATGGGTGCTATGCATGAGGAAATTAATAGCATAATTAAACTCATGACAGCTGTAGAAGAGTTTACCCATGGCAGAAGAACATATTATACCGGCTTTATTAACGGCATTAAATCAGTAGTTGTTTTCTCCAGATGGGGTAAAGTTGCTGCTGCAACTACAGTAACCAGTCTGATTATTAAATTCAATATCACAGACCTGATCTTTATTGGCGTTGCCGGTGCAATAAATCCATCCTTAAAAATAGGTGATATTGTTATTGGAGATCAATTGGTTCAGCATGATATGGACGCAAGGCCTTTAATGGACAGATATGAGATACCCTTGCTGGGCATTACCTATTTTACACCGGATCAAGGCCTGGTGGCTATTGCAGAAAATGCTATTCATACCATCATAGATAATCACGCACAGCCTTTTATTGGTCAGCATGAAAGAGACCGGTTTTCATTGGCTACCCCTAAATTGCATAAAGGAAATATAGCCAGTGGTGATAAGTTTTTCGCTGCTCAAAATGATAAGGATGCATTGTTTTCAAATTTACCTGCCACGCTGTGCGTAGAAATGGAAGGTGCCTCAGTAGCTCAGGTTTGTTATGAATATGAAATTCCTTTTGTTATTCTGAGAATTATTTCGGACGAATCCAATGAGCATTCACCGATAGACTTCCCCGATTTCATCATCAATGTATCCAGTAAGTATTCTCAGGAAATTATTAAGAATATGTTTACGGGTTTTGAGTAAGATAACTCGTTGAGATTTTGAGTAAATAGTTCGGATCTGAACTATTTACTTCACGAAACTTCTTTCAGTTGTTTTGGAAAGCCTGTATGTTGGTGGTTTATCTATAAAGGTATCATTTGAATCGTCAAATCCGGTCTTCTAGTCTGAAAATAAATCAAGATTTATTACAGAAATACGAGCTGGCTCAAGATTGTTTTCGCATACTTTGCTTAATTTTTTCCCTGTGTTGTTCACCCCAGGCACTTAGTTCGCCTATCACGTTCTTTAACGTTCTGCTATAGTCTGTCGCTTCATAAATAATACTTACAGGAATAGTTGGATATACATTACGTTTAACAAAGTCATTCAATTCCAGATCTTTTAGTTCTTTAGCCAATATCTTAGAAGATATGCCAGTGACTTCATACTGCAGCTCATTAAAACGCTTTGATGATTGCACCAGGCAAAGGATCACAGCCAGTTTCCACTTTCCATTGATAACATACAGTGCATCAATTACATTTTTGAGTGAGTGTGCGCATTCTTCGTTATCCGGAAGGATCTCATTTACAGTCATTTTCATAAAGCAAAGATAATCACTTACCTGAAGGAAACCGCTTTCCTTTGGGTAAGTAGTAACTTTTGATCAGCTGGTAACCATACTTTTACTTTTGATAATCCGGGCGGATGAAAACCTTGAGAATTAATACAAAAGGTAATTTGATGCTACCGGAATTTAAAAATTGATAAGGCAATAAAAACTAAATTTATTATGAAACACATCCTTCATCTAAAATCAAGTATACAAGGTAACGAGTCGTACAGTATTAAACTGGGGCAGGCAATCGTCGAAAAAATTCAGGACAAGTATCCGGGTAGTGCATTGGAAGAACTAAACCTTGTCGACATAGAAATTCCACACCTTACCCCTGCTGTGCTTCGTACATTCTTTATTCCTGAAAATCAGCTTACTGAACAAGACAAAAAATCTATTCGCTTTTCTGATGAGCTGGTTAAACAGCTATTGGCCGCAGACATCATTGTGATTGGTGCGCCACTTATCAATTACACTATCCCTACAGTATTAAAGTCCTGGATTGATCATATTACCAGGGCCGGAATAACTTTTGGATATGGTGAAAATGGTCCTGTTGGAAAAGTAATGGGAAAAAAGGTTTATGTGGCAATGTCTTCCGGTGGTGTTTATTCACAGGGACCAGGTCAGACTAACGACTTTGTTGCTCCTTATCTGAAGGCTTTCCTTGGTTTTTTAGGCATGACAGATCTGACGGTATTCCGTGCCGAAGGTTTGAAAGTTCCCGGGGTAAAAGAATATGCAATGAAGAAAGCAATTGAAAGCATAATGGTTGATTAAAAGTTTGTTTATTAACCGGAATTATCTGAATCATAAAGATTTCCCATACATGGGGGCCTGAAACAGGTTAAGATAAATCATCACAGTATAAGTGGTCGTAGTTAAGAGGGTGTTGAAAGGGTCTCTAGCCCTTTCAACACCCTCTCAACGTAAAATACAATACGACTTGTCTTATCACAAACTAGTTCTTTGACTTACTGTCTGCTCATGAATTTCAACAACAAAAAGGTATTAACAGTTACAGGCAATTCAAATTGATATTATATATTTACGATCAATCTACATTTGAATGAACAAGCTATTGATCTTTCATTAATACTTAAAAAGTAAATTCATTCGCAACACAGATGATGAAATTTATAAATTCTGGCATGCAGTTTTTCAATAATAGGATTGATTATCCGTTAAGATATCAATCGAAATACTTGCCAAAAATTGTGTTGATCCAGTTTTCACTGATTTTTGTCACCCTCTATTTATTTAAACCGTTTACAGTAAATGGCGCAGAGCAAAAATTAAATTATTTAGCAATCTGCTGTTTGCATGCCTTATCTCCTGCTCTGATCGTTTACTTATATTTCAGTACACTTACCCGTTTCAGAAAAAGGCATCAAATAAATAACTGGACACTAAAAGAGGAATTTTTTCATGTAGCGGTTGTATTTCTTATTATTGGCTTATCGGGCTTTTTATTGCGGGGTGTGATCTATACCAATCCGGACAATATTTCATGGCGCTACTTATGGGAAGAAATAAGAAACGGTTATCTGGCAGGGACAATATTCTGTTTTTACTTGATTTTTACTAAGTTCTATGTTATCTCCACCATTGATAAATCACCCGGTTATCATCCTGCTGAGAATGCGCCAGAACCTGTAAAGGAATATTTAGCTCCTCCCTCTATATTTATTAAAGCGCACGTTAGGGTTGATGATTTCTATTTCAAAGCCAATGATCTGTTATTTGCCAAAGCAGAAGGAAATTATATTTCTTTAACGACCATCAAAGATGGTTTTTTAAAAACTGAACTTAAAAGAATTTCCTTAAAACAACTGGAAATACAACTTACTGCCTATCCATATTTATTACGTTGTCATCGTTCATATATATTGAATATTCAAAGAGTAGTAAAGCTCTCAGGTAATTCACAGGGATATTTAATTTCATTTAATAACACGGAAGACAAAGTACCTGTCTCACGGGCATACGTAAATGTGTTTGATCAGGTCTATCAGCAAGAAGCCCATGTAGCCTGTTAGTTATCATCCTTGTCATTGATCACAAAACATAGTTACTCATCACAACCTTTTAGCATAGTTTATGAGTTCATGTATTTTTGAAGAGTCAATGCAGCAGTTATTCCTGCGGCTTTATTTTCTCCATAAAATCATGAAAAATATAAAAAACACAACATTAATTATCATGCTGTTTTCCGTGGTAAATTTGGTCCTGCACATAATTGCTGATTATAATTCAGGATTTCAAGGGGATGAGTTCCTGCACATCACAACTGGTAACTATCCTGCCTTTGGTTATATGGAGTTCCCACCAGTAATTGGCTGGATGGCATGGATACAGAATCAATTTGGATCAACTGCGGTATTTGTACATCATATTTTTGCTCATATTGCCACTATACTAATCTTGATCCTGATAGGATTAATTACAGTAGAATTGGGTGGAAAATCAAAAGCGGTCTTTATCGCGCTACTTTGTATTATGGTTTCACCTGGGTTTGACAGATCACATCAATTGTTTCAGCCAGTTGTATTTAGTGAACTTTTTTGGGTATTATCTTTTTACCAGCTGGTTAGGTTTATAAAAGAGCCAAATAACAAGAATTTATTTTACTTAACGGTTGCTCTTGCCTTTGGTTTTTTAACCAAGTATGATATTGTGTTTTTTATAGCGGGGATTTGCAGCCTCTTCTTTTTTAAAAACACGAAAAAGATATTGTTAAGCAGGCAGTCCTGGAGATTCGCTTTAATCTTCTTTGTTATTGTAGCGCCTAATCTTTGGTGGCAGTATATACATCGTTTCCCCATGTTCCAAATGTTTTCGCGTTTGTATGAAACACAACTGGATAAGCTGAGTATAGGTGCTGTTTTAGGCCAATTAATAATTGACCTTAACCCAGTAACTCTATTGATATGGCTGCCAGGATGGTTTTATATGTTCAATAATAAGTCAAAAGTATTGTACCGGCCATTAGCCGTTTACATCACCTTATCAATACTGTTTCTGGCACTGGCAAAAGGCAAACATTATTACTTTTTTTCAGAGGTCATATTTTTGATCATATTTGGCAGTATCTGGTTTGAACAAACAGTACTGGCCTGGCGAAAATGGCTATTATATCCTGTTAGTGCGCTATTTATTCTGACAGGGTTGTTCCTGCTGCCATGGGGATTAATGGTATTGCCACTGAACAGTTTTATCAATGTTTACAAATTGAAAAAAGAAGAAAATAGGTATGGTATACCTGATGAATATTACACGAAAAGCAAATGGGTGAAAACAATGTCGGCCATTAAGTCTGTTTATGATAGTTTGCCTGTTAAAGAACGGCACAGTTGTTTGATTTGGGGCAAACATTATGGCCAGGCTGGTGCAGTGAACCTTTTTGGTAGCGCATATAGTTTACCCAAAGCTTTCTCTTATCATGGTAGTTTTTACTCATGGGCCCCTGGAGGACAAATGCCAGAAACGGTTATAGCCTTTACAAATGGTGAAGCAACTATTGATTTCTTTGAATGTTATTTCAACTCCGTTGTTGCGGTAAAAAAGGTCTATAACCCTTATGCATCTTTCGATAAAGACTTATTTCAAACTATTTATATCTGCAAAAAGCCTAAACAAAGTTTTGATAAGTTAAAAGTTCTCTTTGAGAAAAGAATTTTTGAGTAAATAATTGTGCCGCCGGGTAGGTTACAGCTTTGCCGAATAGTAATCCCAAATCTCTTTTGCAATTGCTGCAATTGCATTAATACCTCTTTCTTTTGGCCCCTTAAAATCTGACATCAATACAGAAATAGCCAGATGTTTGCCATTAGGTAAAGTAACGATACCAATATCATTAAAGGCAGCCATTAAACCTTCTTTACTTACACCAGATGCACCAGTCTTATGAATCAATTCGGTTGCAGGTGGTAAAAACAAGGTAATTCTCTTGCCCCAGTCAGGTAATTCCCTCATGATCTGAATCAGGAAATCATTGCTGGATTTAGAAAGTAATTTCTGATCATATAAGAGCTGGAGCAATTGCAGCGAAGCACCAGGTTTACACCAGTTCTTATATTGTAGCGCCCATTCCTTTTCCATCTCTCCTTCTGTATAGACAATGGAAATATCTTTCACACCTGCCTGATGAAGATATTTATTTACGGCAGCAGGGCCACCAGCTACCCTGGTATATAGAAAATCACAAGCATTGTTGTCACTCTTTGAAACTGCATAAGTCAGCAGGTCTGCTAAGCTCATATCAAGATCCTGATCAGGGAAATCTTTAACCATCGGACTCCAGGTATTGGTATCTAATGTTGCTTTAGGCATATTAAACTTTTGGCTGAGCTTTAGTTCTCCTTTATCTACCTTCTGCAGTATTGCAAAGGCAAGTGGAAATTTAAAAACACTCATCATCGGATAGCCGTGATCTCCGTTAATGATAAAACCACCTTTAAAATCCATACATTTTACACCTACACCGATTTTTCCTCCGGCAGTATCTATTATGTGTTTAATCCTCTCCTGTAATTGTAAGATTGATTTGTTTTGCTGAGCAAATAATGCCTGTGGTATAAGCAATAATGCTATGATAAATATTTTAAGGCTTCTGTTTACTGTCATATTGCAAATTAAGCTGAAATTGTTGATTAGACAAAGCTCAAAGGTCAATATCAGGTAACTGTTGCGGTAAGATCTGGATCCTTTTTTTAAGATCCTGAAAATTTTGATATTGATTATAATTCTTCCACTTCGCTTAATGACAAGCTTGTAATATCAACTATCTGTTGTGCTGTATATCCATCTTTTTTCATTTTGAATGCAACTATCCGGATTACTTCTTCACCTCTTTCTTTTTTGACTTTCTCTGTGACTTCTTTTTTGACTTTCTCTGTAACGTTCTTTGTAACCTCCTTTGTGATCTCCTTTGTGATCTCTTTTGTGACCTGTTTTGTGACCTCATCCCGAACTTTCTCTGTAGCTTCCTCCACAGCCAACTCAATCGCGTAATCCATCACATTCTTATTGTCCCATCTGTGCTTATCATTGTTATTCCACAACATTTTTTCCTCCTTTGTTAAATTAGTGAATTGGGCAATGTTAAATAATTTTTCGAATACCGGTTTACGAAGATACGCAGGTATTTTGTCCATACTGCTCATGTTTTTGAGTACAAACAGCCATTTATCCAAATCTGTTTCCAATTGATCGGATGTCTTTACAAACTTATGTAATTCAATGTAAATATAACCTAGCTTATCGTAAAATATTTTTCCCGTATCCCTGTCACAGAGACAAATATCGTGAAGATACTGACCTTCCTGGAAATCTTCAGCCACTGAATCTTCCAGTAAAGCAATCAGAAAAACTTCAGTCAGATTATATCTCCATTCGTTCCTTTTACCTTTTGGAGCCTGATCGCTAATTAAACGACTGGTGTAGAACAATGCACGCTGTTTAAAATTCTTTTGTTTGCCACGTTGTACTTCAATGATAAAATGTTCATCATGAGCTCCTGTACACAATAAATCAAATACAACACCGCCTTCGTTCATCAAATCGCCTGGATGTTCATTTTTATTGTAAATCAGATCGATGATATGTTTTCTACCTCTGAACACTTCATTTAGAAAATCGATTAGTAAATCTTTGTTAGGATCAGACCCGAATATCTTTTTAAATGCAAAATCTATTAGAGGATCTATATATTTTATGGCTTGCCGCATGTAAATAAGTTGAAAAAGAATATCTATATTCCTTTCTGGCAACTTAATCCCCTTTATTATATATCTGGTAATAAATTAACAGATATATAAATCAAAAAAAGTATCAGGACAAAAGTGTATTTCTAAATAATGTATTTTTTGGTTATAGTAACTAAAATTTATTTTGAGTAAAACGGCTTGTTTTTATTTAACTTAATGGTATTAATTTTCTGCCTTTAAAATAATTATTATGAAAAAAAACGCTCTTTTATTACCTATACTGATGATGGCTACCTTAATCAGTTGTAATAACTCTTTAAAAAAACAAACTAATAAAAATGCTGCTGATGCCATATATTTTGGTGGAGACATCCTAACTATGGAAGGTGATGCTGCCAGTTATATTGAAGCAGTGGCTGTAAAAGATGGTAAAATCATTTTTGCAGGAACTAAATCGGATGCAGATAAATTCCGGGGAAACCAGACTGCGATGAAAGATCTGGCCGGGAAAACTTTATTGCCGGGGTTTGTAGACGGACATAGCCATTTCAGCGAAGTAGGCTTGCAGTCTGTGTCAGCAAATCTTTTATCTCCACCAGACGGCCAGGTTAAAAATATAAACGATCTGCAAAAGGTACTTCGTGAGTTTATGGCTACTTCTTCAATTGTTGCGGCACATCAGCTTGTGCTGGGAATGAATTATGATAATTCTCAATTACAAGAACAGCGGAGTCCGGTAAGACAGGAACTGGATGCTGTTTCGACAGAATTACCGGTTCTGGTTATACATCAGTCGGGACACTTAGCTGTTTTTAATAGTAAAGCTTTGTCTATGGCAGGTATTACTGCTGATTCTAAAGACCCTCAGGGAGGAGTCATTGAACGGGAAGCAGATGGTAAAACACCAAATGGGGTTTTACAGGAAAGTGCATTCTTTCAAATCATTCCAAAATTACCCCTGAATTTTACGCCGGAAGAAGTCGTCTCTATGCTTCAAACAAGTGAAAATATTTATATGAAGAATGGCTTTACAACCATACAGGATGGTAAAACATCACCTGCAAATATTAAGATTCTACCAGAACTTGCTAAAAAAGGACTTTTTAAAGTTGACATCGTTTCTTATCCTGATTTTGTTCTTTTGAGTAAAGACAGTATTCTGTGGGGGCCGTTAATGTCAAAAAAATACACGAATCATTTTCGGATTGGTGGTGTAAAACTGACATTGGACGGTTCACCTCAGGGAAAAACAGCCTGGTTTACTAAACCCTATTTTAAAGTTCCCGAAGGTAAGGAAGATACTTATGCTGGTTATGCAGCATTTACTGATACAGCCCTGATCAAATGGTTTGAGCTGGCTTATAAAAATAACTGGCAATTATTAACACATACTAATGGTGATGCAGCTATTGACCAGCTGATTAAGATGGATAAAGCAGCTTCTTTTAAATATCCTGCTAAAGATCGCCGTACTGTGATGATACATGGGCAATTTCTACGATATGACCAGGTCAAACAAATAAAAAATGCGGGTATTTTTGCTTCTCTATTTCCCCTGCATACTTTCAATTGGGGTGATTATCACCGTCAATCTGTAGTTGGGCCGGAACGTGCAGAAAATATGTCTCCAACGGGCTGGTTACTGGAAAACAAAATGAAATTCAGCATTCACTCAGATGCTCCGGTTATTTTTCCAAATTCAATGCAGCTGATCTCAACCGCAGTGAACAGAACGACGCGCACCAATTATCTGTTAGGCCCAAAACAGAAAGTATCCCCTTACATTGCTTTAAAGGCGATGACAATCTGGCCTGCCTATCAGTATTTTGAAGAGCATACAAAAGGTTCATTAGTGAAAGGTAAAAATGCCGACTTCGTGATTTTAGATAAGAACCCGGTAAAAGTTGATTCCAAAAAGATCAATGAAATAAAAGTGGTAGAAACGATTAAAGAAGGTAAAACAGTTTATCCGGATTAGTCTTTATTACAAATAAAGATTATGCAGGTAGAATTAATCATGCGGTTCTGATCAATTCTACCCTGCTGTTTTTGGAAAATATTTACTTGGAGTTTCCCCCAAATGTTTTTTAAAGAAATCTATAAATGCACTATCACTTGAAAACTCTAAATCAAAAGCAGTTTCTCCAACATTTCTGCCTTCTGCAAGCAATTCTATAGCCTTATGCAATCGCCATTGCTGTCGCCAGTCCTGGTAAGGCATGCCTGTTTCCTTGATAAAAATACGGGTAATCGTTTTTTCACTTGCTGCTGCCAGTTTTGAAAATTCCTTTAAAAACGGAGGCATTGATTCTCCTTTATTCCATTGCTCTACAAAAGACTGTACACGTAAATCTTTAGGCATAGTCAGAACCAGATTATCTGTAGAAGCATTATTAAGTTCATCCAGAAACACATGTAAAATGTTCTGCTGTAATTCAAAGGGCCTATCCCATTCCCAAAAAGAAACCCGCTCTATTAGCTCTTTAAATAGCCCATTAACATTGAAGAGCTGCAATTGACCGGGCAGATTGGAGAATTGATGAATATCAAAATAAATAGAACGATAAGCGACCACATTTCTCATGATGACCCGGTGTAATGTATTTGCAGGAATCCAAAATGCTCTGTTTGGTGGTAAAATATATTGTCTTTCTGCCGACGTTACCGTCATACAGCCACTCGGTGCATATAATAATTGCGCCTTTTGATGACTGTGCAATCCAGAATCGTGTGCTGCCAGGTCCGAAGCAATTCCAATTACAGGAATATCGATCTCATCAGGATTAAAATAACTGTCTTTAAGTATAAATGTCATCTGTCCTTATTTTGGTATTTATTGATCTGATATAATTATAAAGATAGTGACTGTTCGCCATAAATTTGCACAGTATTTTAAAAACAAATATCATGACAACAAAACCAAAGCTGTGGCTAATGATTATTTTAATGATGTTTCCGCAATTTGTAGAAACAATTTATAGTCCTGTATTGCCACAGATTGCAAAGAAATTTAGTGTAAACGACCAGCAGGCTTCACAAACTATAGCTATTTATTTTATCGCATTTGCAATTGGCGTAGTTTTCTGGGGAATTGTCAGTGACCGTATTGGCAGACGAAAAGCAATGATTTACGGACTGATCACTTATGGAGCAGGTACAATTATAGCTTTATTCACAACTGATTTTAATATAATCCTGCTGGCCCGGGTCATTGCGGCCTTTGGGGTAGCGGTATGTTCAGTAGTAACACAGACTATATTAAGAGATACTTTTGATAAAACAGAGCTGGCCAAAGTATTTTCTATCATGGGAATTGCACTTTCTATCAGTCCTGTGGCAGGGTTATTAACTGGTGGTCTGGTGTCTGCCCATTATGGTTATTCAGGTGTCTTTTCGACGCTGTTAATGTTAGCAATAGCTTTAATCACAGCGACATTTGTTTTTTTACCAGAGACCCAAAAAACTTCAGCCAATGAAACCAGATTTATAGATGTGCTAAAAAAAATGAGCACTGATAAAATGATATGGTATAGCGTGTTTTTAGTTGCTGCATTCAATGTCATGCTCTTTAGTTATTACGCTTTAGCACCCTTTATTTTTGAAAGAGCCGGATATAACACAACACAGTTCGGATACAGTGGTATTGCGCTCGCCATAGGGTCATTTATAGGTGGGATAACAAATAAAAACTTAGTCCGGGCCGGTTATTCTTCAGCAAAACTGATTTTGTCAGCTGCCCTGCTGGCTGCATCTGGTGCTTTGGGTGTATGGTTTCTTCAAAAAGATATTTGGTTCCTTTTGTCTATGTTATTTATTGTAGCAGCTTTTGGGATAGCTATCCCGAATATCTTAAGCCAGGCATTGAATCGATACAAACAGGTTGCCGGTACAGCCGGGGCATTATTCGGATTAATGTACTATCTGATTATCGGGATAGGTTTAATCATTTCGGGCTGGGTCCAGAACCTGGGGCTCATATTGATCATTTGTTCCGCATTTTCTATTGGGGTTGCCCTGAAGTATAAAGCCAGGGCCATTTTATAAATGTTTATCCGGACCAGCAACATGCTGGTCCGGATAAACAAAATGCACTATTTTGCAGCAAAACTATCTCACTTAAAGAAAGAAAACAATCCTTTTTTCCATTCCTTTTTTCTTTGAAGTGCTTCTGCATTATCCGGATAGGCCTCCAGAATGTTCTTTACATTTTCAAGAGCCTCATCTTTAGCACCTGTTGCACGTAAAGCATCAGCATATTGTAGTTTAACTTTTAGTAATTCATCATCCCAGCCCCAGTTATTTCTGATATAACAGGTGATAGCCGCGTAAGCTGCTTCATTACAATTATCCCATTTTTTTAGTGTAAAATAGCAGTCTGTCAGATGCAGATAAGCTCTGCTCAATTCATACTCATTGTCAGGATACACAATTTTAAGCGGCTCAATTAAAGCTTTCAGATCTTCAATTGCTTTCTCGTAATTGCCCAGGCTCATATAAGATAAACCACGCATATAATGAATTTTGCAGCGCGAAGTATCCTGTATGGCTTCTTTTTTGACAGCCTGATAATTGTCTGCACAAGCAATACACTGGCTGTAATCTTTAATGATATAATATTCCTGCATCAGCATAAACCAGGCAGAATTATCATCAGGGTTTTTAACCAGCTCATTCTGCCAGGCTTTAATCGCATCTTCAGGGCTCCCTTTACTCAGCAGATCATGTCTTACATTTTGAATAATGATATATTGTTCGCTGAGTTCAAAGAGCTGTTCTTCTGTTAGTTTACTGTTGTTTACTTCAAGAAAAGAATCATATTCATTAGTTATCGCATCCAATATTTGGTGCGTATCCTCTATAAGACCTAATTTATAAGTCATATCCAATACCTCAGCTTTGATTCTTAAATAGCTTGGGAAGGATAAATAGTCGTTGCTATAGGTAAAAGCTACCTGAAATATTTCAATCGCTTCTTCATATTTCTCTAACCCCTTAAGTGCTGTTCCCCAGCTGTTCAGCTGTTCCCAGAAAGGAGATAGCGCATAACCGATTGCATGTACTTCGGCAGCTTTCTCATAAGCGCCCATTTCTGTAAGTGTTATCCCGTAATTATTACAGCATTTGGCAAAAGTGTGGACTTCATTTGCCAAACTTACACCGGTATTATTATAGAAATAATCATAAAAACCCTGGTAAGAAACCTCATAGAACTTCGCTTTGATTTCCTGTAATTCATCGGCCAGTGCTGCTGTCCAGAGCTTCGGAATAGATTCATAGTAAAAATCACATCCCGCGTTATAATAGGCTTCCGGAGAGTCAAGAGGTAAAGCATCAATGTCCGGTAGTTGTCCGCTTAGACGGCAGCTGGCATCAATATAACGTTGCAAACCACGGGCTGTCCCTCCTAGTTGCTGACTCTTTTTCAGATAAGGCAAAGCTTCTTCATATTTTTCCGCATCAAATAAAAACGAACCGGCAAAGTGATATGGAATATCCCAGTCCGGATAAATTTTAATATAGCTCAGGGACAGGCTTAATGTTTCCAGCTGATCGGCGCCCAAAAAATCGGAGAACTTTCCTAAAGCAAGCAATAAACTATGAACCAAAATTTTGCTTAACGTATTTTTTCTGCTTAAAGCACTGATTCTGTGGTACAGATCAATCAGTTCCTGGTTTGGCTCAGCATCACTATATTCAAAAGCCATGTAAGCGGCCTCTCCTGCCAGTTCAAACTGCTGATAATCTAAAGCTAGCAGTGCAACAGCATTATTGGTCAGGTAATTATTATGCGGATAAGCTTTTCCCTCATTGAAGGCCTGGAACACTTTAGGTGCATCTTCTTTATGCCAGAGATAGATATTGGTCCTTTCCAGGTAAAGCATGCTTAACTCTTTGTCTAAAATGCTTCTGTTATTTGGATATAAAGCCTGGTAATGATTGATCATCAGGGTGATATCTTTAAGGACAAGGTCTATATTACCCAGGATAAAATTAACATGGCGGCGATAGCCGATAGCCTTTAACTTAATATCTTCATCTTCTGAAAGCGCAAGGATATCACAATAAACCTGTGCTTCTGGTAAATTAGCCTGTGTGATAAAGATATTGATGTATGAGGCATACAGCATAGCTTCCTCTTGTGTAGGCTCTATTTTTAAGACATATTCAAAACTATCATAAGAGGCCAGGTATAAAGAATTGTCGTCTTTATCCTCATTCAAAGCCAGGCTGGCCAGTTGATATTCGCATTTCGCTTTAAGCAGTAAGGCTTCAATGCTATCGGAATTAACCAGGAGAAAGGGATTTAAAGATTCAAGGCATTTAGAGAAATTACCCTGATTATAAAAGGATTGCAGATCTTGTATTGTTGTCATATTGTATTCCTATAGATTGGCTTCTGCTATTATCGGCTCAGAAAAGCGCAATGAACCGGCAAATATAACATTACACGAAACAAAGATATCTGTATAAATTATTTTTTATCTATTATTTTTCCAGGTGAAACGCCAAACCTGCGCTTGAATAAAAGAGAAAAAAAACTCTTGTTGCTGTAGCCCAGCTGGTAGACCACATCCGAAACATTGTAGTTTCCTGTTAAAAGCAATTCTCTGCCGAGGTCTATTTTTTTATCTACGTATATCTTTTTAGGTGAATCACCATAAATCTGTGTGAATAGGCGTTTGTATTTGGAACCAGACATATTTGCACGCTTGGCCAGGGCTTCAATTCCGGGAAACTGACTCTCCAGATTGGAATTGATTGTTTCCATAGAATTCTGGATAGCCATGATGTCCGAAGAATGCAAATTGTCTGTGTCTGTCGTTTTTCTGCCCAGGTTCTCATAAAAATTGGTGATCAGTGAAAATGTAGCGACCAATAAGTAAAAAGCATAAGCCGGATCACTCATTTTTAATTCGGAAAATTTCTCCAGGATGATTTTTGATTTTACATCCATATCAAACTGATAAAATATAGAGTTTGATTGTGGGGCCGGCTGCATGGATAATAAAGTGTCTTTATCAAATAAAGAGGTAGCGAGTGCGATGGCATATTCTCTTTTAATAATTATCCGCAGGGCATGGCTCTTTGGGGCCCTGGAAATATCAGTTTCACTACCTGATTTATAATCTGCTTTTAAAGAGCAGTCCATAAGTGTAATCTGGTTAAATATCCTTGACATTGACTGGACCGGGTCATTGTCATTAGCGAATTCCAAACGTTCTTCTGGTGAAAAATGCAAGAGGATAAAATTGCCGTCTGGATTCTTAAAATTAATACGCAGGGGAATATGGTACGCGACGTTAGTATAGATGACGGCCATGTTTTCGTTCAATTGGAGAAAACAATATTCTCCTGTCCCGAGTGAGGCAGACGGAGTACACTTAACTATTTTATACCCGCCTGCAGCATTAGAAATTTCTATTTCAGATCCGAGAGTGAGACTTAACTTTTCGAACCACGAGGAATTTACATCAACAGTACAGGTATAACATGCACTACTCATAAAAAGGAGGATTAGATAATTTAAACTGGTTAATCAAATAAGTATTGGGCAATACGGAGCCCTGTTCATCTCTATCAGAGATGTTTTTACAGGCAGATGGAGAAATCCCTAATTTCTTAGGTATAACGAAAGTGATAAAATGTCGTGGTTATTCTCTTCTTTGCAAATCGTATCGGTCATTTCCCGGGTAGCTATATCAAGGTCTTCTGCTGATTTGCGTAAATAGAAGACCATTTCTTTAATGTTTTGGGCTGTAAGGTGTTCGTCATCCATCAGCTCGGCTATTTTTACAATATTGGTCACCGGGTTGCGGACTTTGTGTGAATTAATAAATATAACATCATTGAGCGTTTGTGTATAGGCCGCTCTTTGGTTGGAGAGCTTGTTCTGCAAATGCTTATAGTTTATCCCGATAATTGCTGCGACCCATAAGCCTAAAACTGAGATGATCCGGTTAATTGGAAGAATCCATACAGAGTCAAATGAAGCAGGAGAAAAATAGATATAATTTGAAATGATCAGTACTGTTGCCAGCGCGGCTATATAAATGATGGTCTTTTTTGATTCATTCATCACGATTGGAATTGAAGCCATGTAAAATATACCTATCCCGCCTATATGCAGAGGCGTTAAATAGTCAAGGATACAAACTAATAAAAGGCAAATTCCCGCCAGCATTAAACGTCTGGAATTCTGTACTGATGTTATCATCTTACAAATGTCCTGCTATATTAAATATTGCGGTAGTTCAATAAGACATTTTGATACCACAATAAGACTTATGTAAAGCTTACAGAGAGGGTGATCAGGCGCAAAAAAGGCAGGCACACTGCTATGTACCTACCCTATCTGCCTATTTAAAACACTGAATGAATTCTTCTTTTAAAAGCGGGCCCTATCCGGAAACTAATCTCCTGTCATATCCTTGATTACGGTATCCAGCTCTTCTGCTGATTTGCCTAAAAAGGGTATCATTTCCTTTAAGTTCTTTACTGAAATATGATCATCTCCCATAATCTCTACGATTTTAACAATATTGGCCACCGGGTTTCTGACTCTGTGTGAAGTGACGAAGATTACCTCTTCCAGCGTCTCTGTATATTCTATTCTCTCTTTTAATAGTTTCTCCTGTAGAATTTTATAATTTAAGGCTACTGTTGTCGTTACCCATAGTCCAATAATGGATATCAGGCGGTTAACAGGGAATACCCAATGAGAAAAAGCCGCAATAGCATTAAAGTATACGAAATTGATAATGATTAACAGCGTTGCTATAATCGTGAGCAAAAGGATAGTTTTCTTAGTTTCCCTAAGTGCAATAAGTATAATTGAAGTATATAAAATACCTATTGCAACATCTAACGGTGTGAAGTAATCCAGGACACAAACAAATAAAAGGCAAAATATTGCAAGGAGCAAATACTTAGATTTTTCTACTGATTTTATCATGGTATGAATCTCGGGGTAAAATTCAATACTGCATATCTCTATCAGACATTTTGATAGTCTTATCAGACTAAATGCTATAGTCCAGTTTTTCCAGTACAAATGCTGTACGTTCTTCAACCGAAACCAGCGGAAGAATGATCAGTGTATAGCCATAGGATGAATAAGTCTCAAACATGAATTCGAAAGTCTGAAGGGCTTCTTCAAAAGTTTGTTTTCGCTCGGCATCCCGCTCAAATATCTCCGGCCAGGGTGGTGCAATAAAAACTTTTCTGTTATAGCGCAAATTTCTGGCAGCATAGTCCATATAACCGGGAACCGGTAAATTCATCAGGCGCAGATAACCGGTTACATCTGGTATCCCGCGGTCAAAGATGATAACTTCATTGGCTTCAATGGCTTTGTAATATTCAAGTTTTTCAAGGTTAAACATCAACCCGGCAAAAGCAGCCGGATCTAACCAGGGCAAGGCATTGCCGTTACCGGATACCTGGTCCTGTATAATTTTACGCCCGGATTCTGCAGTGGTTTTTATTCCATGGCTATTCAATGCATTAATTAAGGTCGTTTTGCCAGATCCGGGACCCCCGGTGATGACAGATAAGAGATTGGTATGATTCACAATAATTTAAATTATAAGTCTAAAATGGATAGGTCTTCCTCTTTACCAGGTTGTTTTTCTGCTTTGCTTAGTCTTTTACTGTCATCAAATTTATCCTTTTCTATTTTGTATTTGAAAATTACGAATGTGGTGGTGCCTATTCCAAAAAGGACAATGATAGAATTGATGAGATAAAGAGGGCAAAAAGAGGCGTGTTTTTGAGTAAAGTAAATAAAATTTGCAATACTCATCAGGCAGGCGATAATTAAAAAGAAGAGAATGGTTTTCCTGGTTTCATGGATCACCAGTATAATTGCTGGAATATATAAGATACCTGTAATGATATCTGGCGGGGTTAAAAAATCCAGGACACAAACTATTAAAAGACAGGCTATAGCGGAGAGCAAAAATCTGATGTTTTTAATATATTTTATCATGTTGCGAAAAACGCTTAATTTCTGTAAAACATGTTACTCCAATCAGACCTTTGATTACTCCCTTCAGATCTGATTTTTTATTACATTTGATATACACGAAAATTTAATTACAACATAAACTATGAGAGAAGTGATTCATCAATATGGTGTTGAGCTGGACTGGGTTGCAGATATTGCACCTAAACTGGGTGGCTATGTGGATGGAAATCATATTATTGTTCCCGGAGAAGAACGTCCGGGAACGCGGTATGTGCTTCGGGTTAATGACAATATATCTGTATTTGTGATTGATGTAAGCTATACTGAAGATGTTGTTTACAGATTGAGAAATACCCGGGACGATTTTGTTGGGATCTATTTTAACCTGACTGAAGGTGATGCCGTGCATGTTTATGACAATGTGACCAGGCTAGTAGGCCGATGGGCCAGTAACCTTGCTGTATTTGATGCAGATTTAAAAGGGGATTATTTTGTTAAAAGGGGTTCTACAACTTTCAAAATGGCAGTTTTTGTCAAGAAGACCGCGCTTAAAGATTATTTTTCTAAAGAAGAGCATTATGCTCAGGTACTGGATGCAGTTTTCGATCCGGCACAAAATACGATTGTTAAATATGACCGGATGAGTAATCATGCCTGGTGGCTGATGAATGAATTGAAAAATACAACAGCTACAGGCCTGCTTTACGAAGTCATGGTGAGGGGCACTGTCTATGGTATTTTAAGTGACTACCTGGATCAGACAATGAACCAGGAGATTATACTTGAAAAGGTTGTTCAGGAAGATATAGTCAGTATTATTGGCTCTCAATATCATTTAATAGAACATATTACTGAACCTTTTCCCGGAATATCTACGCTGGCTGCTGCCGCTTTAATGTCCGAAACTAAATATAAAAAGCTTTTTAAAAAAATTACGGGAACTACCCCGAATGCTTTCTTTCTGACAAACAAACTTTCTTTTGCTAAAGAGAAAATAGCAACAGGCAATTTTACGGTTGGAGAGATAGCGGATCAGTTCAATTTCACTGATGCCTCACATCTGATCGAACAATTCAAAACAGCCTATGGGATTACCCCTAAAGAGTACTTAACGTTATTATAATAATGACCAGCACAAAGATTAAATCTCTCTATTATTATTATACTTTAACGCCGCAGTGGCAGGAACAGATCGTTAAAAATTTAGGTGCCAGGTTAATTGATAATAAGTTATTAATTCTTCCTGAGGATATTGCATCAGGAGGTTCTATCTTTCTGGAGGTTGCTCCCGGACTATCGGTACACCTGCTGGATATGACATTCCATGTACAGGTTGCGATTACAAGGGTTCCGAAAGATCATAATTATTATATGATCTATTATGATATCGGCGATGAGATAACGACTCATATTTTAGGTGATACCATCCATAAAGCCGGCTATCATTCAAAATTAGGTATGGGTTTTATGGATTGCGGAATCAAAGGGGTGATCATCCCTCCTGTTGGTGAGCGCACTTTTAGTTTAAGATTGCTGGTTGATAAAACTTATTATAAATCACTGGCGGCTACCAACAGAAGTGCTGATGTGACCGATATGCTTTTTGATGAGTCGAAAAATACGCTGTTTTTTTACAGCCATATCGATAGCAGAAGCAAGGTGTTATTAAACGAGTTAAAAGAAGCGCATCACTTTTCGGGTACTTCTTTTGAATTGAAGCTGAAACATACTGCGTTGTATCTTTTAAATTATGTGGTGGAGCGTACTGCACGTTTTGAACCGATTATCAATAAGTTATCGCAGTCTGATATTGATAATGTATTAAAAACATCAGCATATATGCTGGCTAATCTTTTAACTGAATTTCCGGGTTTACCTGCAATGGCCGAAATGGCCGGGATGTCTGGTACAAAGTATAAGGGGCTCTTTAAAAAGATTTTGAAAGAAAGCCCTCTTAATTTTTTCTCGAATGAGAAATTGCTGCTTGGTCAGAAACTATTGCAAAGCGGCAATTTTCAAAATGTGAATGAGGTAGCTTATGAACTGGGGTATAGTAATCCGGGTTATTTTACTAAAATGTATAAGAAACTTTTTGAGGTATCTCCCGGCGAAGTATTAGTGAAAAAGAATTCATCTTCTAAAGAATGAACACTACCTGGCATAAAACCAGTGTAGTGTTTCATCAGCTTGTGGTGTGTAATTGGGTTTACTTTTGTGCACTGAATACTAAAAAGCCTTTGTCTTTAGCTTTTATAGTTACCGTTGCTCCTTTGGCTTCATAAGAATCGCCTGTTTTTAAAAGATTCAATACTACAGCATCATTTGCTGTTGGAGGGGCGATTCCAGGAGTTGTAAAAACGGCATCTGTTAATACATTATTTGCTTTAACGTTATAACCGCCTGTGATTTGAATTGATTCTGGTTTGCCTGCAATGTTTGCTGTTTGTTTTGCCTGATCAAATGACAGGCTAAGATCACTTAATGGGAATTTAAGGGTATCTGCTTTACCTGTGCTGTCATAATTAATAGATTGTACCAGTTTGTAAGTTCCAATTGGAAGTTGCGTATCACCCGGGTTTGGTGCCGGAGCATCTTTATCTTTTTTACATGCTGCTAATGATGTCGCTCCGGCTAATAATAATACTAAAAATTTGATTTTCATTTTTGTGTGTTTTAATGAGTTTAAAATATACTTCACTTGTTTTGAAGTTGATGATACAAATTTATGTGCTGCGAAAATTGCCGGATGGTCGGATAAGACTTTATAATATCCGAATAAGACCAAAGCTGTGTTTTTATGTCTTATTGGGTTAGTTATAAGTCTTTTATGCAGTGATATTAAAAAAGAAGATTTGTAAAACAGATTTGCTAATGTCCGGAAATAGATGGAAATTGTTTAAAAGACTGAGCAATATGAAAAAAGTAACGGGCATTGGCGGTGTGTTTTTTAAATGCGATAATCCGCAGAATATGAACGAATGGTATGCTAAAAACCTTGGATTGGCTACTACTGCATATGGAACAACGTTTGAGTGGCGTGAGGCCGGTGATCCGGCTAAAAAAGGGTCTACAACCTGGTCAGCGTTTCCGAAAGATACGACCTATTTCAATCCTTCTGCCAAACCATTTATGATTAATTACCGGGTAGAAAATCTGGTTTTACTGGTAGAGGAACTCAAAAAAGAAAACGTAACCATTGTTGATGAGATTGCGGAATATGAATATGGCAAATTTGTCCATATACTCGATCCTGAAGGAAATATCATTGAGCTGTGGGAACCAATAGATGAGGTGGACCAGGAAAACGCCTCTTCACTATGATGCGGAAAACTCCTTTTTCATTTCAACCAGTATAATTTCTTTTAAGGGTTTACCGTATTTATGGTATTCTATGGGAAAGGGAAAGGATTCACCCGTCAGACTATATCCTCTTCTTTGATAATAGGCAATCAATTCAACTCTGTCCCTGATTACAGTCATGTCAATTCTATGACAGTTGATTTGTTTTGCATGCTCTTCTGCAGCCTGGAGCAAAAGCCGCCCGATACCACCAGATTGATATTCAGGATTGACTGCAAGCATCCCTAAATAGAGTTTTTCTTCTTTTTGCTCTAAATAAACGCAACCAATAAGCTGATCTGCTGAATTCGTATATTTTAATACAGTTATTGCCGGGTTGGTCAGATAAGCTGTCAGCATTTCTTCATCTATGCGGATATCTCCTGCTAATAATAAAATTTCGGACGTCCAGCCCTTTGCAGAGGTCTCTCCTCTGTAGGTAGTATTGACCAGGGTGAGTAATTCTGATAGATCAGAAAGGCTTGCTTTTGAAACTGACATGATAGGATAAAAATCAAAGATACCTGAAATTCTGAACAGCAAACAATCGGGTTTATATAACTGTTGTCAAAATAAGCTCTTAAATTTAAGAAACCTATTTATTTAAACAAGATGGCAAACAAAGATTTAACTATTATCCTTGTTCATGGAGCATGGGGTGACGGATCACACTGGAGGCATGTTATTCCTGCCTTAACTAAAGCAGGATACCGGGTAAGAGCAGTTCAGAATCCATTAACCTCTCTGCAGGATGATGTGAACAGAACCCTGGATTTAATTGACGCGCAGGATGGAAATGTTTTACTGGTAGGACATTCTTATGGAGGTGCAGTAATTACTAATGCTGGTAACCACGAAAAAGTGGTTGGTTTAGTATATATCGCTGCTTTTGCTCCTGATGAGGGTGAAAATGTAGGTGGCATATTTGCCAGAAGGCAGCCACCGCTTGGGGCAGGCAGTATTTATCCGGATGCAAAAGGACTCTTATGGATTAAGTATGATGAGTTCCATAAATCCTTCTGTGAAGATCTTGACGCAGAAGAGGCACTGGTTATGTCTTTAGCTCAAAAACCAATAAGTCCAAAAATATTTTCTGATCAAACTACCGAACCTGCCTGGAAGACTAAACCAAGCTGGTACCAGGTATCAGATCGTGACAACATGATTCCGCCAGAGACACAAAAAGAAATGGCTGCACATATTAATGCAAAAGGAATAATTCATCTGGATACAGGTCATGCATCAATGGCTTCTCATCCGGTAGAAATTACTGCATTGATTTTAGAGGCAGCGCAATCGGTATAGCAACTTATTATGCGGTAGAATCTGCTGCTACATCAAACCATTCTGGAAATAATCCAGAATGGTTTTTTTATTTCAGATTAAAATTATTTTTTCAAAACTACTTCTGTTTCTGGTTGTTCTTCCAGCTCAAAAACAACTATTATTATGAGTGTATCAGAAAAATCAATATCAATTTTAAACGATCTTACAGAAATTAACAATGACCGCGTAGCGGGATTTGAAAAAGCAATTGCGGATATTAATGATGAAAATATTGACTTGAAAGCCATCTTTCAGCAATATAGCGCACAAAGCCGCAAATTTAGTCAGGAGCTGACTGCGATTGTTGCCGGTTACGGAGAAGATGTAGAAACAGGTACCAGTGTGTCAGGAACGCTGCACCGTGCCTGGATTGATGTCAAATCATTATTTGGCGGCAGCGATCGTGTCAGCATCCTTTCTGAAGCAGAGCGTGGTGAAGATGCCATAAAAGCGGCCTATAAATTGGCGCTTGAAGATGGAAACCTGAGTACTGATGCATTAGAAACAGTAAGCAAACAAGCTCAGGAAATTAAATCTGCACATGATGCTATCAAAGCTTTACGTGATGCCGCGAAAATTGCGAATTAATAATTAATCAAAGAAATCGTTAATGTAAGTCCTCAAAAATCTACACAATTTTTGGGGCATTTTAATGGATATACAGTACTTCTTATGTTGTTATATTCTAAATGTTTTTCTAAATTTGGTTAAACCAGAAGAATTTATAGCTTATGAAACTTCGTTTTGGAAAATATTTCTATTTGATCCCATTAGGATTACTAGTAAGTTCTGTAAGTCAAATACTTTTTAGGTTTATAGAAGTATCTGATTCAGTTAAGGGTTTATCTATAGGGGCAGGTATTGGAATAACGCTTTTGGCTTTTATCAAAAGATATAATTACTCAAAAAATTAAGCCGCTTCCAGATGAAATGAGCCCAATTTATACCGGACTCATTCGTCTGAATAATTTATACGCTTCATTACTTCCAGTGATGCGGCTTCACTAAAATCTATACCTGAATAATCAGGATTATAACCTCCTATATAAGGTACTGCCATAATATAGATTCGCTCATTGGCAATTCCATCCTGATTAGTTACCTGAAAACTATCGTTAATAGTGATACCCGGAACTTTCATAAAATACTGCCCGTTTCTATCTTTCCCAACTAATTCATTACCCTTTTTGATTTCATCCTCACCCTTTTCCTTTGAACGAAATCTGAGAACTGCCGGACTAACTGTACCATGATCAATCAATCCCTGGAAAGGAAATTCTGTAAATGACAGGTGTGGCTGTCCAACACAGTCAATAAAAGTCTGAAAATACTGACTCACTTTCTTGTTATCCTCATCGGTATAGTTGTACTCCGCTCCTCCTGCCTTTACAGGAACAACTTCGCTCTCATCTCCTACAGCTAATAAAGACAATAATCCAGCATCATGCAATGCCATTAAATCTCTGCAGGATCTTTGAGGTACAAATGCAATTACAATCGAAATAAGTGGCATCAGGACTTTCTGCAAACGCTGCATATCCTCAGCAGAAAGATACTTGGCAGGATAATTCATAGCGAAGCTGAGTACTGCGAGCATTTCTTTCCAGTAAATTGACTCTCTTTTTTTAATAGACTTTTCTGCTTCTTCATACTCCTTTTTAAACAAGTCAAAGGCATCTGCTTTTTCCCGTTTATTCATCATCGCTTCTACAAAAGTTTCCAGGCTCATATCTTTAATTTGCGCGTAGAATTCCGGTTCTTTTTCAACGAACATCTCTTTAAAGTTTTTCTCAAATACAAAGTCTAAAGAGATAAATCCGCCATTTTCTTTAAGATGACAGCTTAGTTCAGTTTTGCTCAGTAAACCATTTTTGCCTAAATGAGAATCTTCCAGATGAAACCTTACTGCTGGTAATAAACCATTTCTGGAATGCATCACAATTTTAAAATCAGGGCTGTCTGCATTCAATGTAAATATTAATTTTCCGTTGGTATTTTCTGTGAATTTTCCATTGTTTCTTGCCAGTGTTCTGATCGCATCAATTGCTGTAAGTGAAGATCCTTTAATGGCAATAGCATGGTTTAATTTTTGGGCAAGCTTAGCAGGTGGATATGGGGAATCATAATATCCGGGGATTTCTCCTTCAAATTTCTTTGGCCAGTTGTGACCTGTACAGATAATCACATGGTCAAAGCTGCTTAAATTTTTGTGCGCAGTTTCGACCTTAACTTCACATTTTTCAGGATGATCGAATAAATTGGTCACTTCCGTATCCAGGTGTATATAGGTTAAAATACCCTCTTTTTTTGCCTTTTCACGCAGTAACTTAAACTGTGCAGATAAATAGGCACCAAAAAAAAGTCTTGGAAGGACTTTATATTCATTGAATTTTTCAGGAATAATTTTAAACCTGCTTAGCAAATCTTCTGGCGCGGTTTTAACCCATTCTGAAATAGAATTAAAGATCTCGGGTATTTCATTGTCCGAAACGTTGGTAATGTGTTCATCATTAGCGCCTTCAGGGCTATATGGCATACCTGCTCCAAGATAGCCTTTACGTTCAAAAATATGGATTTCCAGGTCTTTATTTTCCGATTCGATTAATCTTTTATACATAAAAAGGCCACCCGGCCCTCCGCCAAGGATGGCAATTCTCTTCTTTGCTGTTTTGTTTTTCATATAAGGCATTCAGGATAGCGTGCAGCTATAACAGGTATAAATGCTTAAAACAGGAAATTGTTTTGAATGAAATTAATCTTTGCCACCTTGTTTTGCCTGTTCATGGAGTTTCTCAATGTCCAGCTCTTCTTTCATCCGTTCAAGCTGTTCGGTATCATTGTGATCAATACCTAACTTTTTCTGAATGTCATGAAGCATTTCCAGCATTTTGGTGATCTCTTTTTCTGCATGTATATTCACTTCGAATTCTACCTGTTGCCGGATGCTTTCCATTCTTGCCTGCCTTTTCTGACTAATTAAAACGGTTACAGAAAGTATAACGGCGAAGATAGATACAACCATTTCCAGGGCCTGAAAGGGAAAAGGATCAAAGACTTTCAGAGAAGGTAAAAGACCCAGATTCCAGCAAATCCAGATGACGAAAAATAAGATACATATAAACAGAAAAACAATACTCCCAAAGGTATTGGTGATCAAAAAGGAGAATCTGTCGCTTTTCTTTTTGGATATCATCTGATCATTCTGGAAGTTTTTCAGATCAGGTTTTTCTTTAGTTAATTTATCCATTGTTTTCAGACTGATGTATTTAGCAGTATAATAACAATGATAATGCCGGAATTCGGGTAAAGGTTCTGCGAATAGTTTATATTTACAGGCTGCTCCTATCTTTGAGGTTACCTATGATTGAAAATACTTTTGGAATAAATATCATCCCGGATAATGATTCCGGGAGACTGCTTGCATTGAAACGTTACCGGATTATGGATACCCCTTCTGAGGCGTCCTTTGATAATATAGCAGATCTATGCACCAAAATATTTAAAGTCCCAATTTCTCTGATATCACTTGTGGATGCGGAAAGGGTCTTCTTTAAGGCTAATGTTGGGATGGGAAAAGTTAAAGAAGCCAACCGCGGTAAGAGCCTTTGTGCACTGGCGGTCTTAGATCCTGAAGTTACAATTTTCGAAGATGCATTGAAAGAACCTTGTTTAATTGCAAATCCAAATGTTGCAGGAGAGTTTGGTTTAAGATTTTATGCAGGAGCCCCATTGATTACCTATGATGGCTTTTTAATAGGTACTTTATGTATTATTGATCAGCAGCCGCGTGTATTTTCTAAAGAAGAAGAAATCATCTTAAAAGGTTTGGCAACAGCCGTTATGGATCAGATTGAACTCCGGTTATCAGCTTTGGAAGAGATTGGTAAACAGCAGACAACTAATGAAGAGCTGATTCAGCAAAAGGAAGAAGTACAAAGCATTAATGAAGAATTGACGGTAATTAATGAAGAGCTGAACGAGTCAAGGCAAAACCTGCAGGTGTTGAATGAGAATTTAAAGAAAAGTGAAAAACGCTTTCGTGAACTCATAGAACAGGCCCCGGTAGCAATTTCAATTTATAGTGGAGAAGAACTGATTATTGAAGCAGCCAATGCACGTATGCTTGATTTGCTTGGCAGAACTGCAGAAATTATTGGCCAGCCTTTATTAAAAGCCAGACCTGAACTGATCACTCATCCCTATCTGCAAGTGATCCGTGGGGTATTGGGATCAGGAAAAGATCATATGGGTTTAGCGGTAAAAGCTCCTGTTTTGCGCCTGGGCAAAGTTGTTGAACGATATTATGATGTGAATTACAGGGCTATTAAAGATGAATGGGGAAAAGTAACCGGAGTGATTGCTGTAGGGATAGATGTTAGCGAAAAGATAGCAAGCAGTCTGCGTGAAACAGAAATGGCTGAGGAACTGGCAGTAATGAATGAAGAGTTGCTGGCTACAAATGAAGACCTGATCAGTTCTAAGGATTACCTGATGCTCATTAATGAGCACCTGAATAAAAGTGAATCCAGGTTCCGCGGGATATTGCAGCAGGCTACAGCTGGAATTATGGTTTGTTATGGAAAGGCACTAATTATTGAGTCGGTGAATGATATGATGCTGACTATCATTAGTAAATCAAAAGATATAATTCAAAGACCTTTTGCAGATGCAATGCCCGAATTGAAGGGACAGCCCTTTTTAAAATTACTGGATGACGTATATACCTCTGGCTTAACTTATATTGCTAATGAAACTAAAGCAATTGTAAATAGAAATGGTGAGCTTGTTGAAGGGTATTTTAATATATCTTATCAGGCAATTAAAAGTGACAATGAACTCATTACGGGAATTTTAATTGTAGCTACTGATGTTACACAACAGGTGGCTTCAAAAAAAGCAGTGCAAAAAGCTGAAGATATGCTCCGGTTCTCTATAGAGGCGGCCAATATTGGTACTTTTATAATCAACCAGACTACCCGTGTAATGGTAGCCTCTCCCCGGCTGAAAGAAATATTTGGTTACTATCCTGATGAGGAGATGCCTTATGATGCTGCGGTAGTACAAATTTCTGAAGAGCACCGGGAACGCGTGGTTGCTTCTGTAGAAGCTGCTTTTGAGAAAGGTGAAGATTATTTTCTGGAATATTCTTTAATTGGGTTTCATGATCAGCAATTACGCTGGGTAAGAGCAGTTGGAAAACTGAACCAGTACACAGCAGATGGAGAAATGTATTTTTCGGGGGCTATTATTGATATTACAGAGCAAAAACAGGATGAACAACGTAAAAATGATTTTATCGCGATGGTAAGTCATGAACTCAAAACCCCGTTGACGTCGCTTAAGGGCTATTTACAGATTCTGGAACAAAAGGCAAAAAAAGCTCAGGAAAGCTCTGCAATACTGATGCACGATAAAGCCAGCACACAGGTGAAGAGGATGATTAGCATGATTAATGGTTTCTTAAATGTATCTCGTCTGGATTCTGGTAAGATCCATATCGCAAAGGAATGTTTTAATATGACTTCACTGTTTAAAGAGGCTGATGAAGAAGCTTGTTCAACGATATCTACTCATCAGGTGGTTTTCTCCCAGATAGAATCAGCAATGCTGAATGCTGACCGGGATAAAATAGGCCAGGTTATTAATAATTTTATCAGTAATGCAGTGAAATACTCCCCTTCTGGCAGTCTGGTTATTGTAAACAGCAAAATAATTGGGAGACAGCTTTTGGTAGAGGTTAAAGATCAGGGAAGAGGTATTAAACCTGAGGATAAGGATAAATTATTTGATCGCTTTTACCGGGTAGTCAATGATGATGTGATCTCTGGCTTTGGTATTGGCCTTTATTTATGTGCAGAGATTATAGAAAGGCATGAGGGTGAAATTGGTGTAGAAAGTAAGTTTGGTGAGGGCAGCACATTTTGGTTTAGCCTGCCCATATATGAGAACTAATTTAATTGGTGGATCTATAAGATGATGGAGCTTGTTTAGTTTGTTTTTTGAAGAAATGATTAAAGTGTGATAAATCGACGAAGCCAAGACTATTGCTGATTTCTGAAATATTCCAGTCCGAATGTTTAAGCAGTGTAATCGCTTCGCTAGTAATTCTTTCTGTAATATGTGCAGTTGTTGTCTTACCGCTAACGGATTTAACAGCACGGTTAAGGTAATTAATATGGAGCCCCATTTTCCCGGCATAATTACCTGCAGAACGCATTTCGAATTCTTCGTTTGGTGATTCAACAGGAAATTGTCTGTCAAGGAGCTCCAGAAATACGTTAGTGATTCGTGTTTTGGAATCTATGTTTTGGTAGATTTTTTCGGAAGGCATTAATTGCTGTGCAATATGGATAAGTTCAAGAATTTGATGGCGTATCAAATCATGCTTGTATGCGTAATTTGTGGCCATCTCCTGATGTACTCTTTTAAATATATTGTCAACAACCTTTTCCTGAACTTTATTGAGCAGGTAAACGGGTTTTGTTCCGTTCGTAAATAAAGGAAAATCGCGTATGTTACTCCTTAAATAGTCATTAATATAGGCTTCGCTGAAAATGAAATAACCACCGTAATTGGTTTCTTCAAGCATCTCAACAGTATAGGGGACATCAGGATTAAAAAATACCAAAGCAATTCCATCAATTTCCAGACTTTTATCACCATAATGCAGAAGTACTCTCCCTTTGAATAAAGATACTTTATAAAAGTCCCTTCGACGATATTTCATACTTGCTCCATTTATGCATTCTTCATTAGTCAATATTGCAAATTGCGGGGTTTTAATACTCAGTTCGGAAAGGGATATATTGAGTTTTTCTTTATAGAAATCTTCAAGCATTTCTGTTTTCTCCATATACTAAGTTACAATAAATAAGCTCAAACGACCGGTTCTTTCAAACCAGTCGTTTAAACTAGCAGGTTTATCCAGTTACACTATTAATAAATTTCAAGGCTTCCTGTGTAGATTTTCTTGATAATTCAGCTATTTGCTGTGTTAATCCAACATGAAGTTCAAAATCATCTTTTTCCAGTCCAGCGATCAGCTCTTTAATAATCTGGTTAGCTGGCATTTTGAGATCGGACTTCACTGCTTTTGAAAATGGTGTATCTACCAATGGTGCCATAAGTTCAAAAACCTTGATAGTCGATTCCTTTTTTTGCAGTACCAGGCGCAGCCCCAATGCATATGAATGTAATGCAGCCTTTGTTGCACTGTAAGTTGGGTGCAGCAAATCAGGAACAAAAGCTACCCCGGATGTAGTGAGGATCATTGCCGATTCAGGCTTATCTGCAAGTAAGCCTTCAAGTTCATTGGTCAGCAGTACTGCAGAATGGAAATTGGTGATCATTTCTGCTTTACTGATTTCATAGGCATTTTCTCCTTCTAAAAGCCCATAATTTGTAGCAATCCCTGCATTCAGGAAGATCATGTTTAAATCACTATGGTCTCTTTTTAAAATGTACACCAGGTTTCTGAGCTCATCTTCATTGGAAAGGTCACAGGGAATTGCAGTGGTATTGGCCAGTTTTGCTGCTTCTTCGCGGAGCCTTTCTGCATTACGGGCTACAATAATTACTTTATTACCCAGTTCACTGAAATGTTTTGCTGCCTCCAGCCCCATACCTGTCCCCCCGCCGGTTACAAGAATTGTGTTATTTGTAGTTCTCATAGCGTCTTATTTATTTTGTTTCTCTAATATTTCCGGGATATAGGCTTTTCTCATATAGTTCACATAATGCTGATCCTGCTCATTTCTGATTCCAAAATATAGTTCTGTATCCCTACCGGCCATATAACGAAGCTGATCTTTATTGTCAGTAGCGGCTTTATATATAACTGCTGCAATTTCCTCTGTAGTTGAGGTCATAATATCATTCTTATTCCAGTTATCGAGTGCGATTTTATCAAATTCTTCATAAGCAGTTATACTTTGATCTGCTGCCATTCCTACTGCATTAAAGAAATTACTTTCAGTAGAACCCGGTTCTACAATTTTTACTATAATATTCTGTGAGAGTAATTCATAAGATAATGATTCTGAAAAACCTTCAATGGCGAATTTGGTGGAATGGTACAAGCTGCAGGTCGGGAAGGTCACTCTGCCCCCCTGCGAAGTAATATTGATGATTGTTCCGTCTTGTTTTTCCCTGAAATGCGGAAGAATTGCCCTGATGACATCCATGACACCAAATACATTAACACTGAACTGGTTTTGTATCTGTTCATCTGTGGATTTTTCAAAAGCACCCAGAATACCAAAACCGGCATTATTGACTACCGTATCAATCGTACCAAATTTTTCTATTCCTGATTTTATAGCTTCCTGAATACTTGCTTTGTCCTGAACGTCAAGTTTGGTGACAAGTACATTCTTTAATTGTGATAATTCGTTTTCTTTTTCGGGTGAGCGCATTGTTGCGATAACATTCCAGCCTTCAATGGCAAATTTCTTTGCGGTTGCTTTTCCTATACCTGATGATGCGCCTGTGATTAAAATAGTTTTCATCTTGTTTTTATTTAATGGTTAATAATTAATTGAATTCCAGTAGTTTGATTGATTCAATAGCTTCTGTGATATATTCTGATGCTTTTTCAATATAACTGCCGGCCCTGATTACTTCCAGATGTCCTTCAAAGTCTTGTTGGGATTGCCATTTTTCCAGGATGTAGAAAAGATCGGGGTGGTTTTCTGTTGTGTAAACCTGATAGCTGATACATCCTGGTTCAAGTGGTGTGTTCTTTTGTAGTTCTGCGAAGATGGATTTCAGTGCTGCTGAACTTTCTGCTCCGTCAGATTGGAATTTAGTTATGTAGGTGATCATAGTTTTAAGATTTCGAATGATTAAATGATTTGATGATACAAAATTACCTGGGATTGGCAGGCCGGGTTTGTTTTATACAAACCGATATTTGTATAATTCAAACCTTATGTTTTTAGGGGGGGTAAAAACAAGATGTATATCAATAGCAAAGTCCCTGATTTTAATCAGGGACTTTGCTATTGATATTATAAAATTGAGGGAAATTAAATCAAGTAAATTACTGGAAACATTTACATATCCACAGATTACTTCTTAATAAACGGTTTATGGAATATAATGGCTTTATTCATAGTCTGTTGAATTTTATAGAGACGCGTAGCCATTTCAAAACGTTCTTTATAACTACATTTTAAACCTTCTTTCAAAAGTTCTAATTCTGCCTGATCAAATGTCTGTTTTATGTTTTCCATTATTTCCTGCTCTTTTGACTATACTCAAAATTAAGTAAAAAGTCGGACTTTATTATACATCTTGATCATGGGCATAAAGAATCATGGAAAAGCAGACAATAACATCAAGCTGATAACATTATTTCCTGGATAATTCGGACTTTATTTTTGTCAATTCACCTAACAGAGTCGTAACGGGCACCGGAATATTTCCATTTACTCCGGCAGCCCTGGCTATAGCAAAATTCAGCGTTTCAATCTCTGTTTCCCGCTTATTGAGTATATCCTGATAGGTTGATATTTTCTGTCCGTCTGACATTTTACTTATAGCCAGTACATTTTGTAATACCTCATCTGCAGTTAATTGAATGCCATTTCCTTTTGCAACTGTTAAACACTCACTTATCACCGTTTTTGCAATTTTCAGTGCTCCAGCATCCCGCTGAAATATCCCATTATCTATTTCTAATAAAGGGCAGATGGAATTAAACACGCAGTTGCTGATTACTTTTTTCCAGATTACTTTCTGTATATCTGCTTCCGAACGAAAAGAAAAGATATCGGTATTCAGCTCATCGGTTATGTATTGAAGAACATCAACTGAACCTTTAATTACTCCTATAGGAGATGCTGCAACTAATCTGAATTTAACTTTACTATTGGTAACTGATTGGCTCGTTGCGAGTAATACACATCTATACAATTCAGTATAACCCCGGTCAATAAAGCTATTTTCTATATGCAGTCCGTTTTGAAGAAATACAATCGGTGAATCTTTTGCCTTTAGTTTGAGTTTGCCTGCCAGCTCATCGTTTCCAAATGATTTGTTGGTCAATAATATAATTCCGTCAAGCTCCTCATGGTTATTTAAAGTGCTGATTTTTATATCCGTCTGCAAGACTTTACCCTCTGTTTCTACCTGTATGTTTTCTAAAGATAGCGGCAGTTCATCAATACTGCCCCTGATTATAGTTACACTTTTTCCTTTCAGGGTCAAGGCAACTGCTAAAGCTTTTGCAATGACGCCATTTCCAATAATGTATATTTCTTTAGAAAGATTTGGCTCATTTTTATTTATGTGTTTCATTTGAATTGATTCTGGTTGTTATTTTATTTACTTATTGGTGTGGCCTTTTGTTGTTGTCTTCTCGCAGTTGCTTTTGTTCCTGAACTCTTTTAAGCAATGATTTCTGGTCCAGTAAGAGTTCCCACTCCCCGATCGCTTCCCAAAGGTTGTATCTGGCTTCTGAAATAGCACATTCAATTGCGGCATCGACGTCTAAACACTGTATCCTGATCCGATCAGAAATTTTGAATCCCTTTTTAGTTAATGCGACTACATTCTTTCGCTTATCTGGTGATTCCATATTTTCCTGAACTAAACCTGCAAGTTTCATTTCCTGAATGAGCTTGCTAACTGAGGGCTGTGAATGCCCTATTTCATTTGCGATTTCTGTAATGGTCTTTTCTCCATCTTCTGAAAGAACAAAGAAAGCAGGGAACCATTTAGGTGAAAACTCTACTTCATATAGCTCGTAAATACGGGCGGCGTCATCTGTTATTTTTGTGGTTAATAGCCTTAATCTACTACCTAATGCCATTTTTCCTGTTTTCTCAAATAATTTCATGTTGCATAATCAGTTATATAACTGGTTATGCAAATGTATTATATTAAAACAATATTCAAACATATTTATCACTTATAATAGTTTGAGAATGCCTATGTTTTACTGGCTACATCTTTTGCGGTTTTGGCTAATTTCAGTTTAATCATATTGATGACCTTTATGTGATCAAATACAAAGACAATGAAGAACATAGAAAACCGGATTGAAGGGAAGGTAATTGCCATTACAGGTGCAAGCAGTGGTATTGGTGAAGCCATAGCGATAATGCTCGCAGCACATGGTGCAAAAGTTGTTTTAGGAGCAAGAAGATCAGATCGTTTAGAAGAATTGAATAACCGGATTAAGGCATCCGGGGGGGATTCCATTTATCGGGTTACAGATGTCAAAAAAAAGGCCCATGTTGATAGTTTGGTTCAATTGGCCTGCGTACATTATGGCCGGCTTGACGTCATGATCAATAATGCAGGAATCAGTCATCTTTCCCGTATTGATGAATTGCAAATAGAAGATTGGGAAGATATGATTGATGTAAATCTCAAAGGGGTGTTGTATGGAATTGCTGCCGGGCTTTCGGTTTTTAAAAACCAGGGATCTGGTCATATTATCAATATTATTTCTACATCTGGTATTAAGATCGTACCCTTACAGGGCGTATATGCCGGTACAAAAAATGCGGTTCGCACTATTGCTGAGGCACTGCGTCAGGAATCGCAGGGCAGATATAAGGTAACTGGTATTTCTCCGGGTTTTGTACAAACTGAATTAGCAGACCATATTAAAGATCCAATTGCAAGAGCAGCGGTTAAAGAGAAATCAGCTAAGATTGCTATATCATCAAATGATATTGCCAGTGGCGTTGTATACGCCCTTAGTCAACCTGATCATGTTGATGTTGGCGAAATTGTGATCCGCCCGACCGTACAAGATTAAACTCTTTTTTATTGTTATCTTTAAATCCGGATATGAGAGCGATTAAACAACAAACGCTGATCTTTAAAAGTATTTCGGAGTTAATGTATGCTTTAGGACAGCCCAAACCTCAGCATCCACTGATCGCACTGATCCGGTATGATCAGGCAAAGGCTAATCTGGAGCATGCCGGAAAGAATTTCCTGATAGACTTCTACAAAGTCTCCTTTAAAAGGGATTTTAAAGGGCAGGTCAGGTATGGGCAGGGATATTACGATTTCGAAGAAGGCGGTCTCGCCTTTTTAGGTCCGAATCAATTAGTTACCATGTCTGGTGATGAAAAGGTTTATAATGGTTACACGCTTTATTTCCATGCCGATCTGATCAGGAATTATCAATTGGGTAAAAATATCCAGCAGTATGGTTTCTTTTCTTATGCGGTCTGTGAAGCTTTATTCCTTTCCGAAAAGGAAAAAGAGGTGCTGCTTGGTGTATTTAGAAGTATCTCAAGTGAACTGGGCAATAACATTGATGCTTTTAGTCAGGATGTATTGGTATCACAGTTAGAACTATTATTAAATCATAGTAATCGTTTTTACAACCGTCAGTTCATTACCCGTAAAGCAGTTTATAGCGATCTGATCTATGAAATGAATACTTATCTGGATGGGCGTTTTGATGCTGACCGGTCCTCTTCGGCCGGTTTGCCCAATGTGCAGGAAGTTGCAGATCATCTTCATGTTTCAGTAAGATATTTAACAGATTTACTTAAATCATTAACAGGTCTGAATACCCGGCAGCATATCCATAATAAACTGATTGAAAAGGCAAAAGATAGTTTGGGCAACAGCCGTCTCAGCATTGCAGAGATTGCTTATCAGTTAGGGTTTGAGCATCCGCAGTCATTTAGTAAACTCTTCAAAAGGTTTACGCATGTATCTCCGAATGCTTATCGCCAATCCTTTAATTGAACTTCTGATTTATTGTGCCCTTTCTTTTTCTTTATCAATTCCAGTGTTATGTTTACGGGCTGCAGCAACATTTTTGCCAAAGCGATAGCTAAAGCTTAAGGCCCCGTAACGTGTGTCATTTCTCTTGAAAAAGCCGTTATTCTGGTTCAGGTAATTCACACTGACATGATAATTGTTGCTATTAAAAATATCGCTGGCAGAGAGTTTAACAATACCCTGGCCGTTTAATATTGTTGCCTTTATTCCTGCATCAACATTATAGACATGGCCAATTTTATATATTCCCTGTATGTCAGAAGAATTATACATCACAGAGATTTCTGCTTTAATACCATGCGTTTGATCAATAGTGAAAGACTGGGTGGTATTCCCTTCATAAGAGAATTGATGATAGTCATAACTGCCTTGCTGATAAGCAGACTTTTCACGCTGCTCATAGAAATCCAGCATGACATTCATCTCCCACCAATCGTTTACATGAAATGGTGCTGACAGGCGAAGGCCAGTAATTAAGCTTAAGCCCAGATTCTGTTGCGTGTTATAAAATACTTTATTCAGGTTATCCTGTACGGTAATATTACTAAACATATCGTGAGTTGCAGTATAATAAGCAGTCAGGTTATATTGTTTATTGTAGGTATACCCCAACTCTATATTTTGTACAAAAGCGGGCTGTAAAGAAGGATTACCAACCAGATAACTGTATGGATTTGAATATTGCCTTGCGGGATTAAGCCGGTTATATTCCGGACGTTCGATGCGGTAGCCATAAGTAAACTGCAATTCGTTCCTGTCGTCCAGTTTATAAAGCGCAAACAACGTTGGGAAAAGCTTAAAATACTGTCGTTTATTCAATGAATCAATCGTGATTGAATAACCTTTGATACGGGTGTACTCACCGCGTAAACCGGCCTGTAAACTCCATTTGCCTATCGTAGTACGCACACTGGTATAAGCGGCGGCTGTGTTCTCTACATAGTCAAAGTGATTACTATTGGCCGGCACAAATACGGATTGCTCACCTTCATTATTGTAAAAGTCGAAATTGTTCTCACTTTGAACGCTGCTGTATTTCAGGCCCGATGTGAAGTTCCAGTTTTTACCTGTTTTATAATTGTAATCTATTTTACCTGAGTAAATGGCTATATGCTGAATAGTGGGTGTGTAAATATGATATGGCTTAGAAGCCGGACTACCATCGGCTAAAAAAGACAGGCTATTGATGTATTGCTGACGATCAGTTTGATAAGGTGAATAATCCAGATCGACATTAAGATTTTGACCACTGGTATCCAGTTGAATGTTATAATTGAGATTATATGCATACTGGCTATTATGAAGCCTGGTATTACCATTGGTTTGCAACGTAGAATCAGGAGTTGTATTAAAATTATTGGTAATCATAGTCTGGGTATTGGTCATGGTGCTGCCAGTTCTGTTATTACCGGTTATTAAAAATCCAAGAATCTGTTTATCAGTTAACTGGTAATCTGCACCTAAACGATAATTATTTGTTTTCGATTGAACAATGCTATAACCAGGGCTATCCCAGTATGAATAGCCATCAGGGTTATTATAAATCACGTAATCGTGGCGATCGTATCCGTTTTTACGTGAGGTAAAACTATAGCCGCCATAAATATTCAATTTATCTTTACGGTAATTAAAGCTGTTACTGGCAGTATAGCTGCCATAGATAGCCTGGGTAAAACCACCGTTCATTGTCGCGTTAAACCCCTGCCCTTTTGATTTTTTAGTGATGATATTAACCACTGCCGATCCTTCTGCTTCAAAACTGGCAGGCGGATTAGAAAACACTTCTATTTTAATTATAAGCTCAGAAGGGATACCTTGCAGATAACCTGACAGATCATCACCTGATAAATGAAGCGGCTTACCGTCTAAATAAATCTGAACATCTTTTTTATTGGCAGTAATAGTCCCGCCTGATGTTAACTGTACTCCGGGGGCCTTGTTCAATGCATCCCAGGCAGTACCCCCACTGGCTACGATGCTTTGTTCTACATTGAAGGTTACCCGGTCTGTTTTTCTTTCAATAATGGGCTTACTAAAAGAAATAGTTACTTCTTTTAAAACTTTGCTATCGCCTTGCATCACTATTTTAAGACTGTCTTTAGGAATAGTGATTGTACGTATAACGGGTTTATAGCCTATTAAAGTGGCGGATAGCTGGTAAGTACCCTGTTGAACCTGGTTTAAGACGAAATCTCCCATACTGGTTAATCTGGTTACACCATTTTCGTTATTTGTGCTTAAAGTAATGGTAACACCATCCAGCAGATTTCCTGCTTCATCTGTAACTATTCCTTTTACAGATTGCTGAGCTTTTAAGGCGAATGGTATTAAAATCAGTAGGTTAATAATTAGCTTTTTCATGGAAGCAAACCTACACTGAAGTAATATTATGGCTCATTAAGAAACATTAAATAACATTAAATTTCATCCGGCCACTATTTACTTAAGATTTTTATGATCAACTTCGTATGATGAAATGGCTGTCTAACCGATATGCTTACCCACTGGTGGTGCTAGCAATTACTGTAAGTTTTGTTTTACAACTGGCCTGGCTTAACCAGCTTTTTGTTGCACAACGTAAGCAAATAAAGGTAGATCTGGAGCAAGTAGTAATGAATGCAGCAAAAATGAGCACTTATCTTAGTGTTGCTGAGGGACATGAAGGAAACGAGAATTTTAAAAAGTTTTTCCTGTCATCCGATTGGCTCCAATTCAGTCATGCCTATCAGAATATGCGTTTTAACCAGGTTGCAACCCATCTCCGGTCTGATTTTAAAGGCGATAGTACCATTGTAGATATTCGTTTACGATTTGCTAATGGTAAATCTAACCATAAACCTATACAACGCAGGATAACTGTTGATGACGGAACAACATTAGAGAAAGAGCTTTCGCTGGACAATGTAGCGCTCAAAAGAATGGATAGTCTTGTTCACCATTTACTAAATCAGGCGGGGATTGCTGTTAAAGCTGATAGTGTTGTTTATAGTTATAATAAGGAGACTTTATCCAGCCGGCTATCTAAGGAAGATATTCTTAAAGCAGCATTCACCAGTAAACAGTATGCTTATAATTTTATCTTTTTCCGTACCTATCAGTTAGCTGTACCTTCATTAACCTGGGCGGTATTGTACCGGATGCGGTACTATATCTTATCTTCTTGTTTTATGTTGTTGCTTACAGGGGCTGTATTTGTATTTATCCTGCGGCTGATGCATAACCAACGGCTTTATACCCAGGCCCGGGTCTCATTTACCAGTAATATGACGCATGAGCTGAAGACGCCTGTCTCGACGGTAGCGCTCGCTCTGGAGTCAATCATAGAAAACCATCTGGAGGATAAACCTGAAATTCTGAGAAACTATCTTGAAATAAGCAGGGACGAAATAAAACGTTTAAATTTAATGATTGATAAAGTATTAAATCTTGAACAACTGGACAATGCCGAAGCACGTTTACGCAGTGAGCTATATGATGTGCAGCACGGTTTGCAAGAGGTCGTTATTGCGATGAAACTCCAGATTGACAATGCCGGTGCAACTATAGATTTGCAGCCAATTTCTGCGCCGTGTTTTGTATATGCAGACCCTGTACATCTTACCAATGTATTTTATAACCTGATTGAAAATGCGATAAAGTATGGCGGCAAGGGTGTCAATATAAAATTAAGCTGTACTTGCGGTCCTGATGAAGTTCTCATTAGTTTTAAAGATAGCGGTCCTGGCATTGCTTCTATTTATCAGAACCGTGTTTTTGATCGTTATTTCAGGGTTCCGGCAATAACACCGGATACGCATAATATTCAAGGCTCCGGACTTGGCCTGAATTACGTCAAAAACATTCTGGAAAAACAAGGTGGTTTTATCCTGTTAACCAGTGAACCGGGCGAAGGAAGTAATTTTATCATTCATTTACCAGCAGCATGATAAAGCAAAAGATATTATATGCAGAAGATGAGCCCTTTTTGGCTCAGATTGTAAGCGACAATCTGAAAGCTAAAGGATACGAGGTCATCTATGCTCAAGACGGGCGGACAGCACTCGGATTATTTAAGACCAGTAAACCTGATTTGTGTTTGCTGGATATCATGATGCCTTTGAAAGATGGTTATAGTTTAGCGGAGGATATCAGGAAATCAAATACTGGCATACCTATTATATTTTTAAGTGCCAAATCACTGGATGAAGATGTGGTTAAAGGTTTTAAAACCGGAGGTAATGATTATATGCGCAAGCCTTTCAGTATCGTAGAGCTTTTGGTTCGTATAGAAGCTTTATTAGTACGTTTTGATACAAACCAGCCCGTACCTGATCAAACTGCTGCTGTAGTGCAATTTGGTAAATGCAGGTTAGATACTATAAATCAGCAGCTTAAAACCCCTATTGCTACTTACGATTTGTCCTATAAAGAAATGCTGTTACTGCAATTGCTCTTAAATCATAAAAATGATATTTTAGAGCGTCAGGAGGCGCTTATTAAAATATGGGGTGATGATAACCTTTATAACGGTAATAGTATGAACGTTTTCATGACACATTTGCGCAAAATGTTAAAGGACGATACTTCTATTCAGGTAATGAGCTTACGCGGTATAGGCTATAAACTAATTTGTTAGCATTGTTAATGCTTTCTGCTTACGATAAGCTACTGGATTAATACCTGTTTCTTTTCTGAAAAGCCTGGAAAAATATGGCGGATTTTCGAATCCAAGCTGGTAGGCAATCTGTGCAACAGTAAGATCATTACCAATTAATAAATTCTTTGCTTCTGAAATCAGATAGCTGTGGATATGATCTATGGCCGATCTGCCTGTTTCCTGTCTTAACAAGTCACTCATATAACCCGGGGACATTTTAAGCTGTGCGGCAATAGCTGCAACGGTCGGTAAACCATTGGCCTGTAAAGCGCTGTTCTCAAAATATTGCCGGATTGCTGTGTTAAATTTGGAAATTATAGTACCTGTCAATTCATTCCTGTTCATAAATTGACGCTTATAAAACCGCTGTGAATATTTGAGGATAGCTTCAATGTGATCAAGAATGATTTCCTTACTATATTCATCCTGACTGCTGTTATATTCTGTCTCAATCTTCCGGAATAGTTCCCACATAATTTCTTCTTCACGGGGTGAAACGTGGAGAGCCTCATTGGTTTCGTAGTCGAAGAAACTATATTTTTTGATGGTCTGGTGCAATGATTCACCATTCAGGAAATCAGGGTGAAACATAATTGTAAATCCACTTCCTTCCAGTTTGAGGTTTTTCAGCTCAACAACCTGACCCGGTTTAACATAGGTCATAGAACCTTCGTTGTGATCGTATTTTGTACGGCCATAATAGAAATTACCTGATAAGACTTTCTTAAATGCAATAGTATAGAAATCAGTTGTGTATTTCTTTTCGGCAATGCCACAGGTATCCGGGCATCTGTCTATACAGGTAATCAGTTTAAATAAGGGGTTTTCTGACAGTGGCAGACTGTTCGATAGCTCACTTAAACTTTTAAAATGTTTCATCTTCATAAAGATACAGTATCTATATGATGAGATAC
Source organism: Pedobacter cryoconitis (assembly GCF_014200605.1). Lineage (GTDB taxonomy): Bacteria > Bacteroidota > Bacteroidia > Sphingobacteriales > Sphingobacteriaceae > Pedobacter > Pedobacter cryoconitis_B. Next base: position 197,629 of record NZ_JACHCE010000007.1, read on the forward strand.
TGTATCTTTATTCAATTTAACTTATTAATGACCATGTGCTGCCACTGAAACTTCTTTCCAGGAATCCCAAACTGCTAGTCTATCTGCATAAACCTGTTGAACGCGTGATAAAGCGTGTTTTCCTAAGAGTAAGCGTAAAGGCGGTTTTTCACTGTCCACCAATTTTAGAATGGCCGGCGCAGTGGTTTCCGGATTACCGGTCATTCCCGGTTTAAAATAACCGTTTAATGCCTCCTTAATATCATCATAAAATGCGATAGGTTCTGTTTTAACTGCCGAACCCCCACTCCAGTCTGTACCAAATGCATTAGGTTCAACAATACTGACATTTATGCCAAATCTCTTTACTTCGGCCGCCAGGCTCTCGCTTAATCCTTCCATTGCCCATTTTGAGGCATTATAAATTCCTAAAACAGGTGTTGCTGCGATACCCAGTACACTTGAGATCTGAATGATATGTCCATGATGTTGTCTGCGCATAACCGGGATGATCGCCTGCGTCATCCATAATAAACCAAATACATTCGTTTCAATCTGATCTCTGGCTTCCTGTTCTGTAGTTTCTTCAATAGCGCCAAACAAACCATAACCAGCGTTATTAATCAAAACGTCAATCCCTCCAAAATGCTGATCCACCTGATGAATAATATCAAAACATTGATCACGGTCATTTACATTCAATTTGACCGGTAATACAGCCTCTCCATAAGTAGCTACCAGATCATTTAAAGAATCGATGTTTCTTGCTGTGGCAACCACTTTGTCACCGCGTTTTAGAAATGCTTCGGCCCATATTCTTCCAAGTCCTCTGGAGGCGCCTGTTATTAAAATTACTTTTGATTTCATACTCATTTATTTTATAAACAAAATTACAAGTGATGAGAATCGCAGCGTTATACATATCGCTGAATATCGGATACATATTTTTTCAGCAGGCAGATAAATAGCTGTAAGGATTATTTATTTCAAAGCTCTGAGGGTCTCTTCGAGTTTTAATTCACCCGCTACTGTCTGTGCTCCATTTTGCATGACCCCTGCCATGATCCGTGCTGTCTCTGGATTGAACACCAACGCGGCCCAACCCTCATTTTCCAATTGAAAACCTTGTACGTTTCTGATCGGTGGCAATACTTTTTTTGTTGTTTCTATTACACCTTCAGGTAAGTTTGCAATATTCTGAGCCAGGCAATCAACAAATGTGTCTATTTCTGCATCAGGTATGGCGCGATTAATCCAGCCATAACGTTCGGCAGTAGCAGCGTCGAATAAATCGGCACCTAAAATAACTTCTAAAGCACGGCCACGCGTCATTTTCGAAGAAAGATATTGAGTAGCCCCACCTCCGGGAATAATACCCATTAGCGCTTCACATTGAGACAATTTTCCTTTTTCCAAAGAGGCAAAGCTCATATCAGCAGCTGCAACAAATTCGGCACCACCACCACGTGCTATACCTTTCAATTTTACGATGGTTATTTGAGGTTGTTCTCTGAGCATTTCGCCAACTGCCTGGAAGATATTTAGCCCTTCTGGTGCAACTTTGCCCAATTCTTCTAATATAGCTTGTTCTTCCAAAATATTGATATCTACATGAGCGATGAAAAAATCAGGATTTATACTGTCAAATATGATCACTTTAATGTTCTTATCAGTAGATAAGTCATGGAGTAACTGTTTCAATTCTTTGATCAGTTTGCCACTCAATGCATTTACGGGGGCATTGTCTAAGGTTATATTTGCTACACCATTTTTGATGTTGAGATATAACATTTGATAGTCATTCTCTTTAAATTTTACTGTGCTAATCTGCGTCATTTTTTTCTTGTTAAGATTTTCGTTCCTGTTTTTATAGTTACTTTAGTAAAGGTAAGAGCCGCATTTTTAATTTTTGAAAATGCTATAACAGACTATAGCACATGGTAGATGAAGGAAATAAAGAGAAACCGTATATCTGTACGATTAAAAACCAGGAAGAAATCAAGTATGCCCAGGATGCACTTTATGTATTAAGTGGCAAATGGCGTATGCCAATCATCATCGCTTTATACAATGGTTTATCCCGTTATCGTGACATTGCACGAAATATACCAGGTATAACATTTACTATGCTCTCTAAGGATTTGCAACTGATGGAACTCAACAAATTGGTCCTTAGAATTGAAGATCCTGATTTCCCGAAAACTGTAGAATATATGCTGACGGATTATTGCAGGTCTTTGTACCCCATTGTCGAAAATCTGATAGATTGGGGAAAGCAACATCGGCAAGTTATCAGAATGGTTAACCCGGCAGATGGTGTTAGTGATGTTCTTAAACTGAAAAAAGCTCCTGACAATTAAGTTAAGAGCTTCTTTGTACACCCAATAGGATTCGAACCTATGACCTACGGTTTAGAAAACCGTTGCTCTATCCAGCTGAGCTATGGATGCATTCCTGTTAAGGGTCGCAATGATAGGAGAAAAAAACATAAATCACAAATCTGGTATATGATTTTCTGAAAGAAAAACATAACTGCTTTGCAATCAGACTAGATAATTTTCGCCTAAAATGCGGTATTTGTGCCTTAATGATTATCTAATGGGGCGCACCAGACTTCGTAATACTCCCCTGCCCAATTTTTCATCTTTGGGAAATACCATTTTGCAGCATCTTCTGTAAGATTAAATCCATTTTCATCATCAATGATCGGGTCTTCTTCAAAATTTGTCAGCGCGTGATGCTGGGCGGCGGCACAAAGAAGGAACCGGGCAAAATTATCAGCTAACTTATCCCCGTAGTCCCAGCTGCCGGCTCCATGCTCCAGCCTCTCTATTCCTGTCTCTATATTTTCCAGGTTGACGATCAGCGGGTCTGCCCCCTCATCTCCAAAAATGAAAGAATTCCTGTTCCAGTCTTCAATATCAGATTTAGTAAGAGAATTATAATTATAACCGTCTTGTTTATATTTTAAATTATCTACCCCATAAATATAGAGTGGATTACCTACCGAAACAAAGTAAAATCCTTCTGCAGGTGCATAGTTAGCTATATAATTTCTTAATTCTTCTGGCAGGGTAACTCCAAATTCTTTTTCTATTCTATCTATATGTGCACTGTTGTCAGATTCACCGAATAGGAATGGCTCTTCTTCAGTATTCCAGAATTTCCTGATCTCTTGTATTGCTTCTTTAATAGTCATTGTCTTTAGGCTTGTTATCTTAACAGTTAACTTGTTTTTTTAGAAAAGATATAGTTAATTTATTGATTTTCCAAAGGGCGAAAATGCCAGGTTCATTAGTTTAAAGTGTTGTCTTCCGAATGGAATCCCTACAATAGTGAGACATAATAATAGACCAAAAAACAAATGAGTAAGTGCAATCCATACTCCACCGCATAAAAACCAGATAATGTTCATAATGGTTGACAGGCAGCCTGTATTAGATGAAGTATCTGTGATTTTAACACCAAAAGGTGCCAGGCCTACAAAGGCGAATTTAAAACACTGCAGACCGAATGGGATACCTATAATGGTGAGGCATAAGATTAATCCACCAATAATATATTCGAAAAAGATGAATATCCCGCCGAAGATAATCCATATGATATTGCCTAATAAGTTCATGTTCTAATGTTTGTTTGTAATTAAGATAAAAACTTGTTGGAATAGTTACAAATTATCTGTTGCTTATCAGTAGCAGATCTTTAATATATTATTAGCTGTTAAATAAATTATTCATCATGATGATACAATTCCATTTTTTTCGTAGAAATTAGCTGCAAATTATACTTCATTAACCTAACCATGAAAAAAATAGTTATCGTTCTCGTAGCCTGTTTCTTAAGTACTCAGGTCAGGGCTCAGTTTTTTGATCGTCTGAAAAACAAAGTACAGCAAAAAGTAAATGATGCAGTCGATAAAACAATCGATAATGCAACCACTGGCAAGAAGAAAAAAGAGGAGGCCGGAGCTGGCACTTCAGTGAATGGCAACGCTGCTTCTACAGTAAGTACTACTGTGCAGAACACGGCGCAGGAAGATGTAAAAGCGTATTCGAAATTTGACTTTGTTCCCGGTGAAAAAATCATTGTAGAAGAGAATTTTGCCAGTGATGCTATTGGTGAATTTCCTGCAAAATGGAATACAAAGACGAATGCAGAAGTAGTGACATTAAGTAACAGGCCAGGGAAATGGTTAGCTATGAAGCAGGACGGTGTTTTCTATCCAGAATATATTCATAATCTGCCTGATAACTTTACACTACAGGTAGATGTTTTAGTTAATAATGATATTAGCCAGATCGGTACTTTAACAGTGGCATTAATTGCTGCAAAAACGGACTATGAGAAATTTACGAGTGGTGAAAATGGTGGATTGCCTGTACCAGGTATAAAGCTGGATATCAGACCGCAATCCGGAGAATATTCGGGTAGTATGGATTATATCTCAAAAGCATTAGGTTCAGCATCTGTTAATGAGCTGAAAAATATATTCCACGCCCCTGATAAATCTTTTGCTACAATTTCAGTATGGAGACAGAAACAAAGAATAAGAGTTTATATCAACAGTACTAAATTACTGGATTTACCAAGGGCAATAGAGTCTGATGCGGTCCTCAATTCATTGGTTTTTGGAGCTTACTCACCAGACTTTGAAAAAAAAGGGGGCGCATTTTATTTAAGTAATATCAGACTGGCTGTTGGTGCTCCTGATACACGTAATAAATTAATCACTCAGGGTAAATTTGTGACGCATGGTATTTTGTTTGATTTCAATTCAGCTCAGATAAAACCTGAATCTAATGGCGCTTTAATGGATATTGCCAATGTATTAAAAGAAGATGCAAAAATCCATGTAAAAATTGTTGGTCATACAGATAGTGACGGTGATGCGCAAGTCAATCTGGATCTTTCTAAAAAAAGAGCTGAAGCTGTAAAAGCAATACTGGCTTCTGATTTTGGTATTGATGCAGCCAGAATGGTCACTGATGGCAAAGGAAAAATACAGCCTATAGATAATAACACTACAGCCGTAGGGAAAGCCAATAACAGGCGGGTAGAGTTTATCAAATTATAAATAAAGTAGCCCTTTCTTTTCCGGAAAGGGCTACTTTATTTAATGGTCAATGTTATTTTGTTTGACCATATAACTGGTTGGCTCTTGTATAATCTATTGGCTGGCCGGCATCCATTTTCAGAAAATAAGCTATTTGCCACTGTTGTGTTTTTTTTGCCTGTTTACTGTTTGTAATATCCCATGGAGGATAAACCCTGATGGCCCGTTTACCTTCTTTGTTAGGAGTAGTTATAATCCCTTTTTCCTGCAATATATTTTTCGGAAAGATAAACTGCCCAAAATTTTCTCCGCTCCTGACGCTGATGATGAATAAATCTATATCATCAGAACTATCAAAAGGTTGAATCGGCCCATTCCCTGCCCTCTTCCATAAAGTAACAAACTGCCCGGTTTTGGTTGGGGTGATCTTAGCAATCCGGTATCTGACTGATAGTTGGTTGATACTAAATATATAAGCTCCATAATCAGTGCTTTCTGCTTCTGCTACAGGTTCTGTATAATTAACAGAAAGATTTGTAATTAATTTTTGAGCTGTGATAAGGTCTTTGGGGAGTTCTTTTAAACTTTCCCGGGCATCTGCTAATAACATCTCTTTTTTTATTCTTATTTAATGATAACCTGTACAGAGTCTGCCTTGAGCCTGCTTTTTAGCCAGAGTCTCAATTTACTCTGCGCTGATATACTTGTTTTTTTACTAAAATCTGCAACCATTAAAGTAAGTGTGTCATTCGCCGCTGCATCTAATTTGTGCAGCACAACGTTTGATATAACATAGGTTTTCATATCCGGATATAACGCTTTCAACTCCTGACTGATATCGGGTATTGGCTTCTCCAATAAAGATATATTTCTGTTCTGAGTGAGTGAGTCTTTTTTAAACACATCTTCAAGGATACTAGCTTTAATCTGTGAAAAATCAATTTCCTGTTTAGCGTTAAGTCCCTGGCGAATTTGCAATTTTGTATTTTTTAATTTGTATTTTGATAGCTGACCGGAAATGGAATCTATTGCTTTTTGCGGGAGTTCATAACCAATTAGTAAAAGGTCTATCTCATTTCCTTTAGTACTATATTTAAAGTTTTTATTGACAACCTGGGTATTTTTAAACTGAAATTGTTCGTTGACAAACTTCTGTGCATTATTTTCAAAAATGCTCTTATCAACGATTCCGTAAGCGAGATAAATACTTGGGACTACAGCTATAATTACCGTAATCAGAATATAACGGGACACCTTTTTTTCATAGTTTTTATCTTCAAAATGTTTCTTCTTGAATCTTAGAAAACGTACAATAAGAAAAGTACTGATACAAATAAAGACACTATTGATAAAATACAAATAAATTGCCCCGATAAAGAAGTAAAAATTGCCTGTAGCAAGACCAAAACCTGCGGTACATAAGGGGGGCATTAATGCAGTAGCAATTGCTACTCCGGGTATCACATTGCTTTTCTCTTTTCTTGTTCCGGCTACTATACCTGCCAGCCCTCCAAAGAATGCAATAAATACATCCCATATAGATGGCGTTGTTCTGGCTAACAATTCACTTTGGGCATCATGTAGTGGAGTAATATAAAAATAGATAGTAGAAGCAACAATACTGATCAAAGTAGCTATTAAAAGGTTTCTCAAGCCCTTTTTAACCAGTTCAAAATCATTAGTGCCAATACCAAGCCCTATTCCCATAATAGGTCCCATTAAAGGAGAGATCAGCATGGCCCCGATAATTACAGCGGTTGAATTGACGTTCAGACCAATTGAAGCAATAAAGATGGCAAAAATCAATGTCCAGAGGTTTGCACCTACGAAATCTGAATTCTTTTTGATAGAAAGAACTACATCGTCTTCATCAGCTTTATCCAGGTGAAGATTAAATCTCTTATGTATCGAAAGTTTAACGATACGGAACAATTTATTTTGCTGTTTTTGATTCGGTTCTGCCAAGATAAATAGGTTGTTTAAACCCCAATATAAGCAATCCACTGCAAATAGCTGGAAAAGAAAGGATCTGGGATCCTTGTTTTTTTTATGTATTGATATCTTTATATAATTATTCTGACCGGGTAAAATATACTTACAATCATTTTTCCAATAAGTTATTCTTTTGAAATCCAGGAGATATAAAAAGTGGTCCCTTCACCTACAGCACTGGTTGCCCATATGTTCACTCCCATCATCAATGCCATTTCATAAGAAATATTCAATGCTAAACCGGCGCCCTGATCTTTGGTGTTTTCCCAGTCATTAAAATTAGCTTTAAAAAGCTGATCGACTTTTTCCTGGTTCATGCCGGGCCCCTGATCTTTAATAGCAATTACAATATTCTGATCTGTTAAATCAGATGAAATATGGATAATCCCGTATTCTGGCGAATATTTGGTGGCATTGTTAAGAATATTGCGGATAATAAAAAGCAGCATCTGTTGATGTGCACGTATTTCAGTTTGTTCTGGTATATCCAGAATTAGCTGAATATTCCTTTTTGCCTGTGCTATTTTAAAAAAAGCATTTGCTTCGTCAATCAGATCTTTAAGAATGAGTTTTGAAGGATGGTATATAAAACTATTTTTTTGCGATTTAATCCATTCCAGTAAGCCATCCATAAATGAAAGGCTTTTTTGTGAGGTTTCACTAAGTTCTGCCATTACCTCTATTTTCTCTTGTTCTGTTAACAGGTCTATATCGGTATTGAAAATACTTGAAAGCATAACTATATTACTGAATGGCTGTCTGATATCGTGTGCGATTACAGAGATCAGCATGGTGTTAAAACGATTGGTATGCTGTAGTTCAGTGTTTTGCTTTAATGCGATTTCATGTAATTTGTGTTGCGCCTCTCCATACTGTTTTTTGATTCTCAGCGAACGGTAAATCAGAAATACAAGGGCCATACTTAAGGTAAATAAGCACCCCAATAAGGTAATTGTTTTCAGATTTGAGCTCTCTTTAATTCTAAGCTGTTCATTCTCATTTTCATTCAGGGCAAAATTCATATAATTGTATCCGGACTTATTAGTCGCTTTATTAATTGTATCGCGCTTAGCGAGTAAAAGTGACATATAATAATAAGCCTTATCCAGTTGTTGGTGTGATTTGTAGACATTGTACAGTTTTTCTGCTGAGACGATATAGAGTTCCGGATAGCCGTATTTACGGGACGTGTCCAATGCTTTTTTATAATAGTCTGTACTTGTTTCAATATTCCCCAAATCCAAAAATGTATCCCCTAATCCGATATAGATATCTACTTTTGAATTCTGCAGGCCTAAACTATCAGCTTTATTTAATGTTTGTATTTGTACGGCTATTCCACGTTGCTTTTCTCCAGCATTGTACAGCTCTATTCCGCGTGTGTTTTCATAAAACAAGAGTAATCTTTCATCTTTATACTTCTCAGCAATTGCTTTGCCCTGAGCAAATAATTCCTTTAACTTCGATTTACTGAGGCTTGGATCAATAAAAATAAGATTACTGATAATCAATGAACGTATGGAATCATGCTTCAGAGATTTACTTTTTTCATATGCCATGTATATATACCTGATTGCTTCCTTTTCGTCTTTATCAACGTCCATCATCAATCCGATATTCATCAGTAACTGGCAAACATTTTCCTGATCATCGATTGATTTATATATACGGAGAGCATCATTAAAATATTTCGCTGACAAATAGTTGTTAACAGAAATATTGGATATGCCTTCGCAGTTGTAAGCATCTGCTATGCCTTTACTATAATTGAGTCTGACTGCTATTTCTTTAGCCTTTTGGGCATAATATCCACATGAATCCCGATAATTCATATGTGACAGCATTGCTATACGGTTCAATGCGTCTATGTATTTTATACTGTCCTTAATTGAAGGAAGACTTGATTCAAGTCTGTTAATTTCGTGAGTTTGTGAAAATACAGGGGTGCAATTCAGTAAAGAAATACTGATGAAATAAAAAATAACAAAATATCCAGACATATGAAAGACAGTGAGTTGTTGTGTAAAAACTCATATGTCCACGGGATAATCAAATATCCGGCCATGTTTATAACACCACACCTTCTTGTATAGGTATTTTATTCCGTTGAATAAAGGTGTGGAATACAGGGCTGAAAGAAATCAGCTGATCCTGGCAATTTTTATCGACCGACATATTGATGCTATTGAAATGATGACCTTCTTTAAACGTAAAACGGAATTCCGGATGCTGGATTTTTATAAATACAATATCCTTTGCAGGATAGTTTTTAATTATCTTTTTATTTTCAATACTGGTAATTGTTAAATGGTCTTTAAATAAGCTCAGAAGACCATAATGTGCAAATTTTCTAATCAGCAGCGAGGCAATAATTATCCAGGGAATAGCAAGTACAATCATGATGGTCACTATAGAAATCTGCGCCAGGCTAATGCCTGCCAGGCCTTCAATCTGATCCTGATATTCAAAACATAATATCATACTGGCAACAAATCCAATGAATAATAAAACTCCTGCAAATAAAGCTTTTCCCATAGGTAGTGGCAATCTCATTCTTATCGTTGCATCTGGTGTTTCCATGTGTTTTCGGGATTGAAGAATTTGTTTAAATATGGAGCTGTACGGCTATTTTTTGCATTTACTATGGTAGTAGGCGGTCCAAATGCAACTACTGTTCCACCCCCTTCGCCTGCTCCGGGCCCGATATCAATTATCCAGTCACTTTTTGCAATAACATGCATATCATGTTCCACTACAATAACTGTATTTCCCTGTTCTACAAGTTTGTCCAGCTGAGCCATGAGCTTCTCTACATCAGATGGATGAAGACCTGTAGTCGGTTCATCCAGAATATAAAGTGTATTGCCATGCTGCAAACGCTGTAGCTCAGTCGCAAGCTTGATTCGTTGTGCTTCTCCACCAGAAAGTTCTGTCGCTGGCTGGCCTAACCGCAAATAGCCTAAGCCCACCTGTCTGACTACATCCAGTGCCCTGAATACCTGTGGCTCGGCGCTAAAGAAATTGCAGGCAGCATCTACGGTCATACCTAATACTTCTGCAATATTCTTGTCTTTATATTTAATTTCCAGTGTCTTATTGTTATATCGTGTGCCATGACAAGTTGGGCATGGTGTATATACACTGGGCAGAAACAAGAGTTCTACCATCACAAAACCTTCTCCCTCACAATGCGGACAACGGCCTTTTACTACATTGAAAGAAAAACGCCCGGCATCGTAACGGCGGGTTTTAGCCATTTCTGTTGCTGCAAAAAGCTTTCTTACATGGTCAAAAAGGCCTGTATAAGTGGCCAGATTAGAACGCGGAGTTCTGCCGATTGGTTTTTGATCTACGCGTACCAGACGCTTAATCGAGTCCATGCCTTCGGTGATCTTTCCAGCTCTGGTCATTATTTTTTCAGTTTCTAATGTTTCTGTTTCATCCTCTGAATTCAGGTCTGCCTGCTGCCCTAGTTGTGCAGCAACCAGTTCAACCAATACCTGGCTAACCAGACTGCTTTTCCCTGAACCTGAAATGCCGGTTACACTGGTAAATACACCTATTGGAAAAGAAACTGCCAGGTTATCAAGGTTATTTCGGGTAACATTTTCTAACCGGAGCCACGATTGGGGAGTTCTTGTTTTTTCAGGTGTAATTTTCTGATCTCCGAAGATGTAATTTCTGGTCTGTGAATTCCCGATTTGACTAAGGCCAGCCGGGGGGCCGCTATATAAGATATGACCGCCTCTTTCACCTGCAAAGGGGCCAACATCTACAATCCAGTCTGCGTGACGGATCACATCAACTTCATGTTCAACAACAAAGAGTGAATTTCCGGAAGCTTTTAATCTGTCCATTGCCCGGAGTAAGGCTTCTGTATCAGCGGGATGTAATCCTGCTGAGGGTTCATCCAGTACATAAACCACACCAAAAAGATTGGAGCGGACCTGAGTTGCCAGCCTCAGGCGCTGTAGTTCACCAGGTGAAAGCGTTGGTGTACTTCTTTCCAGGTTCAGATAGCCAAGCCCCAGATCCAGTATAACCTGGATACGGGCAATCAGATCCTGAGCAATCCGCTGTGTCACCATTGCCTTTTCTGGATGTTCTTTTTCCGATTTGGTTGATTTTGTGGTTTTTTCTTCCGTATAAGTGCTGAAAATATCATTTAAGCGGGATAATGTTAGTCTGGACATATCAGCAATATCAAGACCTGCAAATTTCACGGAAAGAGATTCTTTACGTAAACGCTTACCATGACACAGCGGACATTCTCCACTGAGCATATATTTGGAAACCCGCTTTTTCATCAGCTGGCTTTGTGTATTTGCGAAAGTATGCAATACGTATTTTTTAGCTCCTGTAAAAGTCCCCATGTAACTGGGTTCTGATTTATTTTTAAGGGCTTCCTTTACCTGTACAGGGCTAAATCCGGCATAAACTGGCACTACAGGCTTTTCCTCTGTAAAAAGAATCCAGTCACGTTCTTTCTGTGGGAGGTCACGCCAGGGAACGTCAACATCATAACCCAGGGTGGTCAGTATATCGCGGAAATTTTGCCCTAACCAGGCAGTTGGCCAGGCAGCAATTGCACGCTCTCTTATGGTCAGAGAATCATCAGGAACCATTGATTTTTCAGTAACTTCATATACCCTGCCTAATCCATGACATTCAGGACATGCTCCTTCGGGGGTATTAGAAGAAAAAGCTTCTGCATAAATAATGGATTGACCAGCAGGATAATCGCCGGCCCTGGAATAGAGCATCCGGAGTAAATTGGATAAAGTAGTCACACTGCCTACTGATGAGCGGGTTGTACCCGATCCGCGTTGCTGCTGTAAGGCAATGGCTGGCGGCAAGCCTTCAATTTCATCTACTTCGGGGATGGCCATCTGATTAAATAATCTTCTGGCATAAGGTGATACCGATTCCAGATAACGCCGCTGAGCTTCTGCGTACAGCGTGCCAAAAGCAAGTGATGATTTACCAGAACCTGAAACCCCTGTGAATACCACTAAGGCATCACGGGGGATTTCAAGATCTATATTTTTGAGGTTATGTTCGCGGGCTCCGCTTACTTTAACAAAGCCAGTGAATGTTTGTTCTTTCTTATTTGTCATTCGGTAATTCGGTACGGATTGCTAATCTAAACAACAGTTGAATACCCGAATTGATTTAATTAACTTCCCGAAGTACTGCTTTTTTTCACGTCACTGTTATCAATACCACGCTGATTCTTTTTGATAGAATCCTTCAATTTTCCAAAACGCCAGTTTAAACTCACATTGTATGCACGGTAGAAATTTTGAGAACGGTAGTTCTGTGTGAAATTGCTTCCTTCTGTAAAGTTTGTATAATACCTGAATTTTGCAAAAGGGTTATTTATCCCGGCAGAAAGCGTCAGCTTATCCTTAATGATCTCTTTACTTCCGCTAAAAGATGAAAAGACATAAGAACTGTTTTGTCCTTGCAGCTGTATTTGGGCTGCATTATAGTTGAAACTTGCGTTTGCTTTCCATCCGTGTTCAAATTTATATCCGGTGTTGATATATAAATAACCTGTTAACCCATCATTTTTAGTAATCTGACCATCTATAGATCCCTGCAGCCACATATAACCAATGTTTCCACCCAGTGTGGCATTCCATTTTTCAGTAATCGGATAATTGACATTCAGGTTTGTAGTCAGTGCTTTGTCCTTACCAATGTTATAATAAGTAGATCTTGTAATCTGGTCTGTTTCGTTGTAAACAGAGACTTGTTGGATAGTATTATTCGCGAACCTATAGCTTAACCCGATATTTACTGATCCTTTTTTGAATTTACTGTAAGTCAAATCAAAGTTATTGCTAAGAACAGCTTTAAGGTCTGGATTACCAGTACTTAAGAAATTAGGATTGGAACGGTCTACAAATGGGTTCAGGTTATCAATTCCCGGTCTTTCTATTCTTTGGGTATAACCGAAGTTTAAACTGCTCATATCTTTAAACTTTCGATTAACAGATAAAGTGGGTATCAAATTGAAATAATTTGTATTCACGTTCGAACCAGAACTGATGAAGTCGGCTTTTACAAAAGTTCCTTCGGCACGGACACCAGCTTTAAAACCCCAGTCTTTTAAATTGTAAGCATAAGAATTATAAGCACCAATGACATCCTGATCGTTATTGAATTTATTTGTACGTGTCGGGTCAGTCTGGAACTGTCCGGTTACCGGATCAAGGCTTTCGTATTCGAAATTACTTTTGTTAGTTCTTAATATTCCTTTAATACCACCCTCAATAGTAAATTTTGCTAAAGGATGAATATAATCGAGTTGTAGAGTTTGCTCTTTAGTGCGGCTGTTATTTTTCTGATTATAATCAGGATCAGTAAAATTCTGTCTATTGATAAAACTCAGCCCGTTTTCCTGCGGGTTACCTGAGTTTCCATTTTTGTAGGAAAATGTCAGTAAACGATCTTTATGCCCTTTAAAACCTAACTGGTAATTCAGGGTAGCATCAAAACCATTCCATCCAAATCTATTTGTTCCAATCTGGTTATAACCAATTTGCTGAGTGCCGTCAAACAAGCTGAACAACTGTCTGGTATGTGATTTATTATATCCTCCGTATGGATTTAATTCTATAGTGATTAAATTAAGTGTGTCAATTTCATAACTTAACTCAGTGCCGCCATAGCGATAGTTGTTATTGAATTTACGAAATCCGGTACTTAAGAGGTTGGTTGGCAAGCCGCCGGTTGTTGTTCTGGTGGTTGATGATTCTGTTTCTGGCGAACTGAAGAAACCTGTCCCTCCATACGCTGTCATACCGAATTTGCCTTGCTTAACTGTTACAAACCCACCCATACCAGGTCCGCCTATAGGTCCCTGATAACGCAGATTCAAACTCCCGTTATACCCGTTATCAATTTTCTTTGAAGTAATAATATTGATAATACCTGACAAGCCTTCGCTATCATATTTTGCTGGTGGAGTTGTAATTACTTCTATCCTGAGAATAGAAGATGCCGGCATACTGCGCAATACATCTTTAGGACTTCTGGCTACCATAGTTGAAGGTTTACCATTGATCAGTATTTTATAATTCCCGCTCCCTTTCAGTTTGATATTATCATCAGCATCTAACGATAACAAAGGTACTTTGCGCATCATATCCAGCACAGTCAGGCCTTTACTTTCAGGATCTGCCTGTATATCATAGCTAATCCTGTCAATTTCCTGCTTAATTAGAGGACGGTCTGCAGTCACAGAGACTTCCTTCAGATTATTAGATTGAGAAGCGATAAGTATATTACCTAAATCGGCAGGGCCATTTGCCGGATTAAGTACAACAGGAATGTTTTTGACATTATATCCGATAGCTATAGCGGTCACTGTATAATGACCAGGAGCCATCTTTTCAAAACTGAAACTACCAGTATTATTTACGACTACAGATTTAATTACTGCATTATCCCTTTTGAGGGCTACAGTCATAAAATCTATTGGTTTGTTCGTTGCCGAATCAATTACCGCTCCTTTAATGGTGCCAGTTGCAGACTGTGCAAGAGCAGTTGAATGGAGAAAAATGGAGAAACAGGATAAAAAAATCAGGGTTACGTAGTTCTTGGTCATTGGCTTTTAAGTTGGTATTTGTTCATAAGACACAACTACCTTTTAAATGTTGCACCTGTTGTGTAATAAACTTGTTTCATGATAAAATTTATACCAAAGGAGAACTTAAAGTTAAATATTAAAACAAAGTAAAATATCAGTGGTAAATATATGATAATTTAATAGATAATATTTATCTGCTAAATAGTTTAATTATTTTTCATAGTGTAAATTAAACGCAAGCTCAGATGCATGTTTAAGGGCTCATGCCGTAATATATGAAGAAATTTTATTTACCAGAAAACACAGTTTATTCGCTAAAAAGCTTGATTTTGATATTTTATTAAATTAATTAGCAAATTATTATAAAATAATGCATTATATTGTATCTACATTTTACCTGCCGCTCTCCTTTTTTTCTTACGTATAACCTTACGGGCGTTTCCTCAATAAAAAAAACCAAATATTATTAATCTAAACCGATGAACAAAAACGTGTCTTTATTAGGCTGTGCATTATGTTGTGCAGTTTTATTCTCCTGTAAAAAGGATGTCAGCTCCGCTGGTGCAGCGGCAAACTCTACAATCGTTCGTGCCAACGAATCTGTAAGTGTCTGGGTAACAACTTCCGATAAGAGCAAGTTATTACAATCACAATCAAACGTTACTTTCGCGACTGATGCGGGTACCAATCCTACAACAATCAATATTGATGAGGGTAGTTCTTATCAGGGTATTGATGGTTTTGGTTTTACCTTAACCGGCGCAAGTGCATCGTTAATTAATGGCCTTGGCTCGGCTCAAAAAAATGCCCTGCTCCAGGAATTATTTGCTACTACAGGTTCAAACATTGGTATCAGTTATTTAAGGATCTCCATTGGTGCATCCGATTTAAGTGCTGCGCCATTTACTTATAATGAACTTCCTGCTGGTCAAACCGATAATAATCTGAATAATTTCAGTATCAGCCAGGAAATGACCGATCTGGTTCCTGTATTGAAAAGTATTCTGGCTATCAACCCAAACATTAAGATCCTTGGCTCGCCATGGACTGCACCCAGGTGGATGAAAACCAATGGTGCTTATGTAAATGGAAGTTTGAAAGCAGAATATTACGATGTCTATGCCAGGTATTTAGTTAAATATATTCAGGCTATGCGTGCTCAGGGAATCATTATTGATGCAATTACCCCACAAAACGAGCCATTAAATCCTTATAATAACCCGAGCATGGTTATGCAGGCTACGGAACAGGCAAATTTCATCAAAAACAATCTTGGACCACAGTTTAGATCAAATCAGATCAACACGAAAATTATTGCGTATGATCATAATACAGACCGCACCGATTATCCGCTTACTATTTTAAACGATGCTTCTGCAAACGCTTATGTAGATGGTTCTGCTTTTCATTTGTACAGCGGTAATATTAATGCACTGAGTGATGTTCATAATGCTTACCCTAATAAAAACATTTATTTCACAGAGCAATGGGTTGGCGGACCAAGTAATTTTGCAGGAGATCTTCAGTGGCATGTAAATACACTGATCATTGGAGCTACAAGAAACTGGAGCCGTAATGTTCTGGAGTGGAACCTCGCTGCTGATCAGAATTACGGACCACATACACAAGGTGGCTGTAGTACATGTGAAGGTGCTTTGACGGTTAATGGAGGTAATGTTTCCAGAAATGTATCTTATTATATCATTGCGCATGCATCAAAATTTGTAAGACCAGGTGCAGTAAGAATTGCATCTAATATCGCTGGAGGTATACAGAACGTTGCTTTCAAAAATTCGGATGGCACTAAAGTTCTGGTAGCTTCAAACAGCGGTTCTTCGAGCAATACTTTTAAAGTTAAATGGGGTTCACAATCTTTTACTTATACGCTTCCAGCAGGTGCTGTAGCTACATTTAAATGGTCTGGTTCTACAACAGGAAATCCAACCACTGCTCCTATTGGTCAGGTAGTAAGTTTAAAAGGATTTAATAACCAGTATGTAAGTGGTGAAAATGGAACTAAAGCCATGTGGTGTAACAGAGCCACTCCAGGCGACTGGGAAAAATTTACAATCGTAGACGCAGGTGGCGGTAAAGTTGCTCTGATGGCTATGAACAAATATGTTTCCTCAGAGAATGGTCTGGCTGCGATTACTTGCAGCAGGACCACGATCAGTGACTGGGAGAAATTTGACTGGGTTGTAAACGCGGATGGAAAGATCTCTTTCCGCGGTAACAATGGTTTTTATATTTCTTCAGAAAATGGTGCAAATGAAATGACCTGTACCAGGGCAACTATCTCCGGGTGGGAAGCTTTCAGCTTAAATTAATCTAACCTCAATACCTAATCTAATCACCTATGAAAACAATTAAATTAATGATCTGCCTGCTAGCAGGCACACAGCTGTTAATTTCCTGTAAAAAGGATGTAAATCAGACAGCGACAAACGATTCTACGGACAATGCTACTGCCCCGCGTGCAGTCAATTATGAACTTGTGTGGGCTGACGAGTTTAATGGAAACGCTGTAAACACAGCAAACTGGAGCTTTGAAACCGGTGGCGGCGGATGGGGAAACAATGAAAAACAATTTTACCAGGCTGAGAATGCTACTGTAGCAGATGGAAATCTGATCATTACAGCGAAAAAACAGAGTGCCGGAGGTTTACCTTATACTTCTGCAAGAATGATCACCAGAGGTAAAAAAGAGTTTACTTATGGCAGGTTCGAAGCCAGGATTAAATTGCCTCAGGGACAAGGGCAATGGCCTGCATTCTGGATGCTGGGTGCAAATATTGGCAGTGTAGGATGGCCTAAATGCGGAGAGATTGACATTATGGAAAATGTGAATACTTCTAATGATGTATTAGGCACAATGCACTGGTTTGATCAGGCTTATGCTTATTATGGTGGCCATACCAGTACCAGCCCTACAAATTATCATGTTTATCGTGTAGACTGGACGCCAACTGCAATCACTTGGTACGTAGATGGTGTACAGTTCCATGTAGGTAATATTACCAATAGCATTAATGGTACTGATGAATTCCATCGTCCGTTTTTCTTGTTACTGAATCTGGCTGTAGGTGGAAATCTTCCGGGACAAACCATTGATGAAAGCAGATTACCTGCAAAAATGTATGTTGATTATGTCAGGGCATACAAAATTACAGGTTCATAAATTTTAAAGGAATAGCTTTATATATCAATCATTAGAATGAACCTGAAAATCTCTTTGTTTCTTTTCTTGTTAGCTATTGCGTTTTCTGTAAGATCACAGTCAACAGCTGTATATTCAGAAAGATCAATGGAATACAAAAATAATAACCTGGAAATTAATGCTTATGGAGATTATCGTTCTGAAGATTTTCACTGGTCTATTGCAGGTAACAGCATGGGACAAAATCCAAATGTGTTGTCAGAAGTAAAGTGGAAGGATATAAAAGGCGCAGGTACGGGACTGGATATTCGTTTGAATATCTGGTCTCCTATCTTTTTCAAAGGAAGTTATCATCGTACTTTTATAAAGAAAGGTAAAGTAACGGATACTGATTACTCTTCCGATAACCGTAAAAATCCAGGTTATCATGCAGATTTAAATAGTAATGAAGGCTTTATCTATACCTATACATTAGCGATGGGTTATGAATTTAAAATCTCCGGGATATTGAAAATCAGCCCTTATGCCGGTTATGTTAAAAATTCGCAGCAATTGCATCTGAAAGATTTCAGCGAAGAAACAGATCCTGCAGTAAAAACATTAAACAGTATTTATCAGGCAAACTGGACTGGTCCGCTGATTGGCCTGGAAACAAATATTATCCTCACTGATCAGTTTTCAATTAGGGGATTAATCAATTATCAGCAATTGAAATACAGATCGGTTGCAGATTGGAACCTGATTGATGCATTTGCGCATCCTGTTAGCTTCAAACATACAGCTAACGGATATGGTACTGAGGGTTTAATACAAGCTGGTTTTCGCTTTAGTCCTGTGTTTTCTGTCTTTCTCAGAGGTAATTATTATTATGCCAATACTGGTAAAGGTACGGATGATTTGTTTTTAGCAGATGGCAGGCAATTACAATCTCAATTTAACGGAGCTACCAGGCATGGCGGCGGCTTAGGTATAGGGATTAGTTTAAATCTTTAAAAAGACAAAATATGATTAGTTTAGAGGTGCTGATTTTTTTTAAAAAATAATACTATGCACTCCTCTTTGAGACATCTCTATGGAAATATTGATATTTATCTTTTTGATCAGTTACTTAAAGGCCGTTACGAAGATTGCCACAAAGTAATTGATGTAGGTTGTGGCGGAGGCCGTAATCTCGTGTACTTTCTGAACAATGGTTTTGAAGTGTACGGGATCGATCCTAATCCTGCTGCTATAAATACTGCCAAAACTTTATCAGAAAGTCTTTCCCCTAATAATCCTTTAATAAATTTCAGGGTTTCAACCGCAGAAGACATGCCTTTTGGAGCAGAATATTTTGATCTGTTAATTTGCAGTGCAGTTCTGCATTTTGCTAAAAATGAGATACATTTCAGGGAAATGCTGCTGGCTATGTGGAAAGTGATTAAGCCGGGTGGCTATTTTTTTTCCAGACTAGCCTCTGATATCGGAATAGAAAACCTTGTGGAAGATCAGGGCAACGGCCGGTATTTATTACCCGATGGTACAGAACGTTTTTTGGTTAATGAACAGGTTTTGCTGGATTATACGGAAGAGTTTAATGGTTATTTATATGAGCCCATTAAAACTACAAACGTTCAGAATCAGCGCTGTATGACTACGTGGTGTCTGCAGAAATTATAAAATAAAAAGCCCCATTGCCATAAGCAACGGGGCCTCTTACCATAGGATTTAATTATCTTACATCACTTTTAACTTTGTTGATTGTACGTTGGCCAGGCAAATAGATCTGGAAACCAAAAGATAAGCTTAGGTTATTCTGGTATCCTGTATTTCCGAAACCTGCTACTCCATTGTATTTTAACAAAGTCTCTAGACCAATGTTAGGTGTAATGAAATAAGCAAAACCAGGACCGAAACTAAAAGCCAGACCATTCGTGTTACCGCCACCTCTGCTTGTGTTAGTACCGCCGAAACCTAATGTAGCTTCACCGAATAAACGGCCATGCTTAAGTACTTCAGCATCTTTGCCAGTATAATAACGACCTAATGCACCTAAACCGTAATTTGTTGTAGTTGCCTGGTCCTTAGCAGTCTTTAGTCCGATATTAGCGTAACCTCCTAAAGCCACATTGTCTTCGATAAACCAGGCTGCTTTTGGAGTGATGTCCAGGCTAAAAACTTTAGAACCACTCAAACCTAAATTTAAATCAGCGAAATTACCTCCAACCAATACGTTACCTTTTTGAATTTGTGCGTTTGCAGACAAGCCAACTCCTAAGATTGCAGTTAGCAGGCATAAAGTAAATTTTTTCATAAGATATTTGTTTTTAAATGTTAAATATTACCAGGCTATTCTTGCCTGAATACCCTAAAAACCCAATGATTGAATAAATGTTTTAATTTTTTTGTTTTTTTTAACATTTGTTTATTAGTCGGTCGGTCGGGTTCATGTGTTGTTTTAAATTTATAACCAATGGTTTAATTGATAAGCTGTAATGTTAAGTTTGTTTAATTAAAAATGCTGTTTTTACGTAAAAATTTAGCTTAATAATTTTTGAGACTGATATTTATGGTTATAATATTTACAAATTATAATGATAAGTTTCAGATAAGCAATATTGATTTTCCTTTTAAATTGTTTATTAGCGTAAAGTTCTTGTGAAGGCATTATACTTTGAAATGTTTTGTTTGTTGCTAATAGGATTTGTCTGTGAATCTTATGTTTAGGCTGTAATTTTGTTTATAACCCGGTAAATAAGTGGAGAAAAATATTTCTAAATAGTTTAATCCGTATTTTTATTTCCCTAAATTGATACTGATTACTAATCAATACTTTATGAAGTTTTTCAAGCTTTCTCATACGGCAAAAGGTAAGACAGGAAAAATCGTAGCTGTAACTTACAGTCTTAAAAAATCAGCCAGCGTAACCTTTCTGGATAACGGTTTCAATATAGGATATACCACTATTGATCTTCCCGGGGATCAGGACAGCAATCCCAATAACTTTTCCACCAAGGGCGGGCAAAAATATCTGTGCCTGCAGGAAGATGGCGGTTTACAGGTCACTTTATATGCAGGTGGTATGGCTGGCGATTTCTGGACCTTAGATATCCAGGTAGATGGTATTCCATTGGCTGCCAATACAATTAAGGTATATACAGATGAAAAAGGTAATCTGGATTATAATAAACTTACTAAATAATGTTATGAAAACGGTTTACCTGATATTCCTGTTCAGTGCTATCTTTTTTAGTATAGCCCAGGCGCAGATTGTTGCTGAGGATGCAAAAGGGGAATCCTCTATTATCACTAAAAATTCAAATGTCTCATTTAACCTGAGCGAAGCTGCGCTTTCAGCATCATGGAATAATTTTAGAAAACTGGCTATCGAAAAGCCGTCTCAGGTAGTTTGGGGAGTATCTGCCAGCGGAAATAACAAAGAAGGTCTTTCTGATCTCTTTAATGGTGGAAAACTGACCCCGCAATCAAAATTAGGCGTTTTCATAGGATTAAGAAAAAGTTATCAGACCACTGTCCTTGAATTATTAAAACGGATTAAGGAAATAGAAAATGCGAATCCTGATAAGAATGAAGCTGCTATACATGCGGTCAAACAATTAAATAAACAAATTGAAGCTAACCGGAATACCAGGCATACGCAATCTTTAACCACTTATATCAACGCAGGTTTGAATGCTGATAATTTTAAACACTATAAAGCAGAGGATGCTTCTTCCCTATCCAAAAGGTTTGAGAAGGTTAATTTTCGTGGTGGTTTTATAGACCTTGGTTTGAATTATGAATATGCGCCACGATGGATATTTGGAATTTCACTTGGTTACCAGCGATATAATAACCTGGATTCTCTGGCATATACAAATTACACGCTAAAGAATACAACCACTATGAATAACGCAGAACTAATCACAGAATCTAAAATCAGTGCTTATCAGGGGCCATATAAAGCCTACAACAGGGTCAATATTAAAACTGATGCTTTATACTTTGGCCGTATCAGTGAAGATTACCGTCTGGTCTGGAATACCTTATATACCAGGGTGATTTTACCTTTGCAGGAAAAAGAGATCAATCAGGTTTTTCAGGCTGGTACTGCTATCAATTTTTATAAAAGTGAAGGTAAGTTTGCTGGCGGACTTTATTTACAGTCTAACGATGTTTTTAATAGTCTGCATAGCACTGACCGGTTCCATGAACGGATTTCTTTCGGTATTGCAGCCAAATACACATTTAGTTCTATTATGTCCAGGGACTTTTCTAAATAAAATTATCAATGTTTATTTAATCAGCCAATCTTATGCAAGAGCTTCATTCATCAGCTATACCAGGAGATTTTTTTACAGCAGCAAGTCTGGGAACTTTAGCTGGGGCTACCGGTGCAGTCTATATCATTTGCAGTACCATACAGAAAGTTTTCAATTTTAATCCTAAATGGCTTGCTTTACTGGTTTCTGTACTCATCTCTTTTTCGGCAGCATTCCTTACACAAACTAATGAAAATGATATTTCCAGATATTTTATCGCTTTGCTAAATGGTTTTCTGATTTATGCATCAGCTACAGGTACAAACCAGGTATTTGGTTCAAAACCTGATCAAAATAGCCATTCTGCAGGTTTCAGACAAGCTATTAAATCTAACAGACGCTTCAATACCACCTGGTGGTCATATTAATCTACTCACCTATTTTAAATCTTCCTCCCTATGAAAAAGAACAACACTGCTTCGAAAAATTACATTCTGCTCCCTGTATTCCGTACAAATATCAGTAAGCAGGAAAGCCCTAACGTGGCAAGATTTCTCACTATGTTAAGCAATTCAGTTGAGCAGGCTTCTGCAGTAAGTCTTGCAAGCAGGAATATGCATCAAAAGGCGAGTGATGATATTCCTGTAGTTGTACTGGATTCTATTGAAGCAGAGGGTGCAAAACTGATCAGGATTAATGCCGATGAATTAGCCAATTTCCGTTTCTCCTATCCGGGATTAAGGCTGATTAAAGAGAAATTTTACAAACCTGCTGTTTGTTCGCCTCAAAGAATACAGGTACAGATTGAACAGGCTGAAATAAAAACAGCAGTTACAGTAAATATCACGGATACTAAAGGAATAGCTGTAGCTGATGTCACTGTTGTTATTTTTACCGATTTCCAGGGCAGGAAAGGTGCATCTGGTGTTACTGATCTTAAAGGCTCTATTGCTTTAAGTCTGGACCGCAACACTGCCGAAAGGATCTATATTTACCCTAACCATAGTTATTGGGGATATTTTAATAAAGCCGTGCAACTGACTGCTGCACTGAATATTCAACTTGAGCCCATCGTGCTTAGTTTTAAAGATAGCCTGAGATATTTTTATGATACGGCTAAATTTCCTAAAATAACTCAGAAAGTGAGGATTGGAATTATTGATACAGGCGTTGGTCCACATCAGGATTTAAAGGTTGCTGGTGGTAAAAACCTGGTCAGGGGTGAAAATGAAACCGATTATCAGGACAATGGCGAAGGTCATGGAACTCATGTTGGTGGTATTATTGGTGCTTATGGACAATTGAATGGTGTGGCTGCCGGTGTAGAGATCATGAGTTACCGTGTTTTTCCAAAAGATAGCGGAGCTTCAAATTTTGATATTATGAAAGCTATCAATGAGGCGATTACCGATCAATGTGACCTGATTAATATGAGTCTTGGAGAATCACAGGTTGATGAAGGAATTACCAGTTATATCAAAGAAGCCTATAATGCTGGGATCGTTTGTTTTGCTGCGAATGGCAATGATAACAGAGCAGCCGTGAGTTTTCCTGCGAATGATAGTTTATCTATTGCAGTTTCTGCTATGGGCAGATTAAATACCTTTCCGCCAAATAGTGTTGAAAGCGGTTCTGTTGAAGAACCATATGGTACAGATAAAGATAATTTCATAGCAGACTTTTCTAATATCGGGCCTGAGACGGCTTTAACTGCGCCCGGTGTGGGGATTATTTCTACTTATCCTAACAATTTATATGCGGTAATGGATGGAACCAGTATGGCTTGTCCGGCAGCTACAGGCATGGCAGCCAGAATATTAGCAGGCAATCCTGAGCTGCTTAATTTACCGAGAAATCAAACCAGGGCAGACGAGATCGTTAAATATCTGTCTGTCAACATAAAATCCATGGGTTTTGGAAACCTATATGAGGGCAAGGGTATGTTACAACCGCCAGCTTCGAAGTAAGTCGAAAAGGATCATATCAGCAACATATGATCCTTTTTTATTTTTTCTAATGAGAAAATTCGTCAGTTCTTCTGATAAAATCACCAAGTTCCAGGGCAAGCTCCTGAGTGAATGCTGTCGTGCCACTCCAAATCGGGCCCTGCTCCTGAGTCTCCTTAAGGAGGCATCCAATTAATTTTCCTGCTGTAAAAACCTGGTAAAGTGGAACAACTGCCGTTGCTGAATGAATTGTTAAAGTAACTTTGGTTTCATTAACCTTAGTTATATAAGTGTATTTTTGCATGATACTAAAGTATTCGTTAGTAATCACTACATCAATAGGTATAAATAACGGTTTTTATTTACGTATTTAACCAGCGTTATGATGAATATACGCAGTGGTCAATTAACACATAAAAATATTGATTTTATATTTAACCAATATTTTGATTAAATTTAACATAGGCTTATAAAAGCTCAAAATTCTGTAGTTGAAGAAAAGACATGTTATATCTCAAAAATGAACTTCATTCTAAAGTATCAGGGAACTGACCAACCGGACCTTGATCAGGTATGCGCAATTCTGGACACTTACCATGTTCAGCTGCTGGATAATAGCCTTTGGCCTGAGACCGCATTGGTTAATATGGAAGTATCGGTATTAGCCAGTTTGCAGAAGGTGCTGAACCAGTGGCATATTTATCCGGAAGAAGAATATCAGCTGCCATCTCCCAGAAAAACCATAAAGAAGTCTCATTAGCCGCATTCTGTTTAAAACTTATCATTTTATTTGCAATTGTTACATAATTAATTTTTAAGAGAGTTATTTAATTACATATATTTAGGTATCTATCTCTCAAAAATGAAAAGCTTAAAAATCCTCAAACTCTTACTCACGTTCTACTTGAGTATCCTGGTAACCACCATCGCACTATTTTTAATTGGTCTGCTTGCCTACCATTTTATGGGGGTAGAATTCCTTCCCGTAATTATCTGGTTTAAAGTAATTACACTGGGAATTATCGGTTACTACATCAGTAACTATAAAAAAAGGGAAGTTTACTGTTATCAAAATTCAGGATTGCCCAAAATATTTTTGTGGGTATGTACCTTTAGTTTTGATTTAAGTTTATTTGTAGCCCTGTTAATTCTGATGAAAAGCTAAAAATGCCATAATCTTCTGATCACAGCATTTTTAGGTGTCAATATCCAGGGTTTTCTTCTGAAAAGATTAATCGTTCTTTTCTGTACTCTCCTCCTGTATTTTATGTTGTTTAGGGAAGTTAAACAGTAAGGAAGAAACAATAGGCAGAATGAAAATTGCTACAGTAAATACAGACACAAAAAGATCTGTCTTTTCACCCTCAATAGCATGAGAAATTGGTGATTCGGGATAAAAATGAGTGACAAGCGAAGAGGTAAGTTTAAGTCCTAAAACCCCGATAACAGTAAATGCAGCAGTTTCCAGAAAAGTAAATTTCTCCATGAGTTTAACAAATGCCTGAGCCACAAAACGCATTGCGAGTATTCCAATAAAAATCCCGATATAAATCAGATAGATATGATTAGTAAATGCAACAGCAGCAAACACATTATCAATTGAAAAGGCCAAATCCATAACTTCTACAAGGGCTACAGTTGCCCAGAAGGTTCCAACAAGGCCTACTGTAGATCTATAGAACCAGCTTTTAGACTTATCAATCTTTTCTTCTTCATGGACATTATTTTTATTACGTTTCTTTCTGAAATAATCAAAGGCAAGATAAAGTAAATACAAGCCGCCAAGAGGTTTAAGCCACCAAATCTTCACCAGCCAGGCGGCAAGAAACAAACAGATTCCACGGAATACATAAGCACCGATTATTCCATATTTCAATGCTCTTTTGCGCTGATCTTTTGGTAAATCCATTACCATAGTGGCCAGCACTGCGGCATTATCTACAGAGAGCAGACTTTCTATGACAATTAAGTTTAAAATGATGAGTAATCCAGCTTTTATATCGTCGCCAAGAATCGTGTGTAAAAAGTCCATTATTTGTTTTTCTTTTATTTCAGAGGTATGATTTCAATCTCAAAAATAGTTATCTAAATCCAATATCTGTTAATCCATGCTCATTTGTTAACAGGTATTGTAAGATTTAAAGAAAATTATCGGCTTCTCTATAAGCTTGAATGACCCTTAACTCTCCATCTTTTCCTTTGATTGAATTCCCATGCTCCATCCCCATTACCCCTTTATAGCCTTTCTGATGCAGGTGCTTAAATAAGTTCCTGTAATTAATCTCACCTGTTCCGGGTTCATTTCTGCCTGGGTTATCACCAATCTGAATATAAGCAATCTCTTCCCAGCAGCGATCCATATTGATCATCAGGTTACCTTCTGTCCGCTGCATATGATAGATGTCAAAAAGTATTTTGCAAGATGGGCTATTCACGGCTTTACAAACACTATAAGTTTCATGTGTCTGTTGCAGAAATAGTTCTGGCGTATCACTTAAAGTTTCCAATACCATGATTAAACCATGAGGCTCAAAGATCTCAGCCCCTGCACGCATCGCATCCACAACATTGGCCATCTGAATTCCATAAGGTAATTTACGCTCATAAAATCCAGGGACAACCGTTAGCCATTTTGCATTACAGCGTTTTGCAGCTTCTACAGAGCGATGACAGGTTTCTATAAATTTGTCCTTAAACTCTTTCTTTCCGGTAGTCAATGAGGTTTTCCAATTCTCACCGCCATCCACTACAAATACGCCCATTCTCATACCAAGTCTGGCCAGCAGCTCTCCGATTTTGGTTTGTTCAGCTATTGGCCTGCCTAAAAAACCATTGTCTTCTATAGACCTGAAACCCTGATCATACATGAACTGAATCTGGTCCAGGAAGCTTTTTCCGGCTTGTCCGGCAAACATTCCCTCATGAGGCGCATAGTCCAGGTTAAATGTTTTTCCTGCTAAAGCTTCAGGAGCTGTTTGCAAAGGACTGGCAGCAGTGTTCATTGCACTACCTGTAAGCACTGCACCTGTTGCAATTGCCGTATTTCTTAAAAACTCTATTCTATTCATATAAAATTGGTTTTGTTGTTTTATGATGATTTAGAAAACATGTTAATTTACGATCATTTTTCTAAAACCAGTAGTCAGTGTATCTGTAACCGACCCGTCCCTGCGGTGATAGATAATGTAAGCCTCCATGTTTTTTCTGGCTGAGACAAAGGCCAGGGCCTCTTCTACATCCATAGCCATAACCGCATTGTCATAGCCATCTGCTGTGATCGCATCTTTTGCATAAATAGTTACGCTGATTAGCTGATTGTCCAAAGGATAACCTGTTTTAGGGTTAATCAGATGAGATATCTTCTTACCCCCTGTTTTAAGGTACTTCCGGTAATTTCCCGAAGTCGTTACTGCACCTTCATTGAAACTGATCACATGCCTGATCTGTGGCTCTGTATTCTCATTTAAAGCAGGTCCTTCGATACCTATTCTCCTGACAGAGCCATCAGGTTTAGTCCCTTTCATCCTGATCTCGCCACCTATTTCTACAACAAAAGATTTTACCCCTTTACGCAAAAGATAGTCAGCGACTACATCTACACTATAGCCCTGGGCTATACCATTTAAATCAATAGTTATACCCGGTCTTGTCTTGATCAGCTCCTTTCCTTTAAGCTGCAGGAGATTCATCCCCACATCTTTCAGCAGTTCTTTAATCTTTGCACTGTCAGGAAACAGCGTGATTGGTTTTGGGCCGAAACCCCATGCCTGAACCAGTGGCGCTACCGTTACATCAAACTTGCCCTTTGTATCTTTATAAATTTCAAAAGACTTGTTCATCACGATCCTGAAATGCTCATCTATACTTAAACTTTTTGTTGAGGTATTGAATTTACTAATCAATGAATAAGGCTTATACAATGACATAGATGAATCTATTTGAATTAAAATACTATCCACTTCACTTCCACTCACTATCGCAGAATCTGCGGAATATTTAATCGTATAATCTGTTCCCTGTGCATAACCATGCAGTGTATACTGGTGCTGATCTTTTCCTTTAAAAAAGAAATTAATCAGCATCAGTAAGGATAAAATAATAGTTTTATTGATCAAAATCACAGCAGGATAATTAAATTACCTTAGTTTTCCCGGGTGTAGGTATTGGGTATAGCCCATTGGCGTCAGGCATTAGTTTAGGATTAGCAGTCCAGCTCAACTGATCCGGGAACAAACTATTGTCTGCTTTTAAAGCATCATCCCATTTAATAGTCTGGCCAGAATAAGTTGCATATCTGCCAATAATTGCTGTAAAACAACTTTTGGCACCACGTTCGGCATCACTGAATTTAAATTCTCCTTTAGAGATTGCAGCGAACAATTCGTCATGTTCTGTTTGATACGGGTTTTTATTTCCCTTGGTTGGATGACTGAATATTTCTTTTCCTTTATGGTCCCAAAGTACGCCATGATTTCCAGCCGATAAATAGGTACGGCCTTTAGTGCCCTGGAAAGATTCATCCACACGGTTTTCTGTACCTTCAAAGTGGCGGCACTGACTGTAAATCACAGCACCATCCGCATAGGTTAACTCTACGGCATGGTTATCATAGATCTCTCCATAATCTTTTCCCGTTCTCCAGGCACGGCTGCCCGTTCCCTGTACAGAAACAGGATAAGCCCCTTTAACCCAGTTAGCAATATCGATATTATGAACATGCTGTTCTACAATGTGATCGCCGCATAACCAGTTGAAATAATACCAGTTACGCATTTGATATTCCATTTCAGTTTGTTCAGGCTGACGTTTTTTAACCCATACCCCTCCACTATTCCAATAAACCTGTCCGCTATAGATCTCACCGATCGCACCATCCTGGATGCGTTTCATAGTTTCCCTGTAATTAGTTTGATATCTGCGCTGTAAACCAACCACAACATTCAATTTTTTCTGTTTGGCAATTTCTGCCGCTGCCAGAACCCTGCGTATTCCAGGAGCATCGACAGCTACTGGTTTTTCCATAAACACATGTTTTCCTTGTTTAACGGCCTCTTCAAAATGAGTTGGCCTGAAACCCGGTGGAGTCACCAGTAAAACAACATCTGCCAGTGCGATTGCTTTCTGATAAGCATCAAATCCAATAAAACGACGTTCCTTAGGCACATCAACTTTATCTTTAAACTTATCAGATAGTACTTTATAACTATTATCCATTCTATCCTGGAAAGCATCTGCCATAGCCACCAGTTTGACATTAGCAGTAGTACTCAGCGCCTGGAAAGCAGCACCCGTTCCGCGATCCCCACAGCCTATCAGGGCAATTTTAATCGTGTCATCAGTAGAAGAGTGTCCGCCGGCAAAGGCGAATTGATTTAACAATACTCCTCCTGCAATCAGTGCAGAAGATTTTAAAAATTCACGGCGTTTATCACGCAATTCTTCCTTGTTTATCATATCATCAGGTTTAATTTGGTTGTCGGTTTGTTTGTTTAATGCGTTGTGATCGTCAGCTTAATTGCTGTCAAAGGGGTTTAATAATCTGCAATAACAGGCTGATCATAATAAGCCATTATTTCAGCTTTGGATGGTGTATTCAGGGGTCTGACTAAACGCATCCCAATGAATGGTGCTTCGGGGAACCACCAGTTACTCTTTGGAATTTGCGGGTCCAGTTGTTTCCATGCCGGGTCAGAAGCCAGTCTGGCCGCAGAACGTAAATCCTGTGGGGCATCTTCATAAGAGCCCCCACGGATTACATGTGCATATAATTTAGCCGGAGCGGCCACAGGATTGATTACTGTCTGGTCTTTCTTCCGGGCATAGAAATCTGCTTCATACTGATCGTAAGTCCATTCTCCAACATTACCATAAAGATCAAACAGACCCCATTTATTTGGTTTCTTCTGGCCTGCAGGATGTGTTTTACCTCCGCTATTTCCTTTGAACCAGCCATAATCAGCAAGTAATGCAAGGTCATCCCCAAAACTATATTCACCAGTACTTCCCGCTCTGCAGGCATACTCCCATTCAGCTTCAGTTGGCAGGCGGTAAAATACTCCTGTTCTGGCGTATAACCATTTACAATATTGTATTGCATTGTAATGTGTCATGGCCAGGGCCGGATGATTTTCCTTACCCATTCCAAAAGTCATATCCAGATAAGGTTTGGTAGGCCTGGTTACCGCATCTACATTTGCAGGTACCGGGCCGGTACTGTGTGAAGTTTCATAATCCTTATACAAAAACGGTTCATACAGATCCCAGGTAAGCTCATAAGTCCCCATCCAGAAAGCATCCAGTTTCACCCGGTGCAAAGGCTGTTCATCAGCTTTCCCTTTTTTACTTCCCATCAGGAATTCTCCTGCAGGAATAGCCTGCATCGTAAAACTCAATTTGGTTCCTTCGATTTGCTGTGTATAGGATTGCTGCTGCGCAAATGAAAAAAAAGCAGCAATTAACAATGGAACGGTCAGTAGTATTTTAACTTTCATGAGCACTTAGTATCCAGGATTTTGTATCAGTTCTTTGTTCTTAAAAACCTCATCACGTTCAAAAGGTCTGAAATAAACCTTCTCTGCCCATAGACGGTTCTCTTGTGCCGTTTCAGTTGTCGGCGTATAGGTATAGTCATAAACCGAAGGGTCATAATGATAAGGCTGGGACATAGATTTACCAGATTTAAACTTGCCATTCACCTTAATATAAGTAGTTTGTCTGCCTAAAGTTTCTTCCGCAATCATCCAGCGGCGGGCATCATGGTAACGCTGTTCTTCATAAACCATTTCTATTCTGCGTTCGTGACGATAAATATCCCGCATTTCTGCCTGTGAAGCCATATTAACAGCAGGCATACCCGATCTGAAACGGATTCTGTTCAGCCATAAAACAGCCTGATCTACCTGTCCAAGTTCAATACTGGCCTCAATATAGTTAAGAACAGCTTCTGTATACCTGAAAAAAGGCCAGGGCACAAATTGCGGCATTGAAGCATCTACAATCGCAGGGTCCGGATCAATAAATTTTTGGGTATAATAGCCAGTCCAGCTTCCGTTCCAGTTTTCAATAGAACTTCCGCGGGTGTCCAGACCTTTAAAATTAATCACATTGCTGCCCTGTGTCAGATCATATTCGCCCGTTTGGATCTGATTTGCAGGATCTACATTTCCTGAAACTTTATCACGTGGTTTCCAGCCTGCACCATCATAAAGTACAGTCGCGTAAAAGCGCGGATCGCGGTTTTGATAAGGGGCAGCTTTCTGAGCAGAATTTGTCCAGCTGAATTTCGTTCCGTCAACCATTTCATAATCATCCACCAAAAGGCCTATAGGTGTATTACCTGACCAATTATGATAACCATTAGGTCCGTTAGCTCTGCCATAGCGGTTATCACTGCGGTCAATAAAATAGCGGGCAAAAATCAATTCTGAATTTGCCGAAGCATCTATTCCCGGAGCCTTGCTTTCGCCACCCATGGCTATACTTTTATAATTGTTTCGGCCATCCTGCGCAGACACAGGAGCGCTTAAATTCAGCTTATAACCATTGCCTGCATCCATTACAGCTTTAGCTGCATCCTGTGCTAATTTCCAGCGCTGACTGCGGTCACCAGATACATAACCCAGGTATTCCGGATGCGCATATCCTGAAATAACCCCTGTCTTAGATTTTGACTTTGCAGTATTTGCATCGTGTAAATCGCTGGCTGCATAAAGCAGTACCCTCGATTTTAAAGCCATTGCTGCTAATGAAGAAGTTCTTCCCTTTTGAACGCCCTTTCCACTCAGCTCCTTAATTGCATTGTCACAGTCTTTGATAATAAAATTCACACATTCTTCGTAGGTTGCGCGTTTTGCAGCATAGTCTTCATTCAGTGCATAAACTTTAGTAATCAGGGGTACACTGCCATAAAAACGAAGCAATTGCTGATAAAAATAAGCTCTTAGGAAATGAGCTTCACCCAACAGCTGATCTTTTACATTCTGGTCACTAATTCCATTATCCGTGCCGGTTAACTTTTCTATAGTAATATTACAAGAGCGGATACGGTTATACATTTTGCTGTATGCCCAGGTATCATCTACCCAGCCCAGTGTTGTTGGATTAATAATACCCGAATTAATCAGATCTATCCCTCTGTTTGGATGTGTAAACAAAGATTCATCCGAAACTGATGACAGCATTTGCTCAGAAAACCCGCCGTTTCCTAAACCATTGTAAATTTCGGTTACAAAAGCCTGTGCCAGCGCAGGATCTTTCCAGACCAGTTCTGAAGGAATCTGGGTTGGCGGGTTAACATTAAGGAAGTCTTTTTTGCATCCGCCAGAAAACGAGGCCGTCAATGCAACTGTAAGTAATATATAGGTATTTCTGAATATAGGTTTCATATGAAATATTTATAATGTCTATAGATAATGAGCTTAGAAAGTAACTTTAACACCCATATTGATAACTCTCGCCTGCGGATAATACTGCGCACTGGAATTGGTCGATTCCGGGTCCCAGATACCAATTTTATCCAGCGTAATCAGATTTAAACCGTTCGTATAAACCCTTAAGGCGCCGATGCCAAGTTTTTTAGACAATTCACCGGGCAGCGTATAACCAATTTCTATATTTTTCAATCTGACATAGTTATTGCTGCGCAGCCAGTAGGTATTACGTCCGGCGTTGTTAAAATCCGTATAATACGTTTTACCCCGATTAGACAAGCGTGGAAATTCACTGCTTGGGTTCTCAATAGTCCAGCGGTTGTTATAAGACCATTCCAGGAAATTACCTATATCACCCGATTCCGTAAGCCCTACAATCTGCACACCTCCCGAAGCCCCCTGGATCAGTGCAGAAAAGTCCCAGTTTTTATATTGCAGGCTCAGGTTTATCCCTCCCGTAAAAGTAGGCGTACTTGTCTTATCAGATCTGATCCGGTCATTACCGTCAATTTTACCATCCCCATTGACATCTCTGAATTTCATATCACCTGGCTGCAGGTTATTGGTTAATGCACTATAATTAACCTTATTTGCATTGATCTCTGCCTGATCCTTAAATACTCCTATATATTCATAAATTAAGTCTGTACCTGTTGGCATACCCGTAGATTGCTGCCATGAAGGTGCTCCCGGAGTTTCATCCCAGAAAATGATCTTATTTTTAGAATATCCGCCATTTACACTAATCCCATAACCCAATTCCCCGGCGCGGTCATTATAACTCAGTTTAAATTCAAACCCTTTGTTATTTACCTTTCCCAGGTTAACCGGAGGCAATTTGTCAGTAATACCTGAACTTCCAGGAATAGAACTTCCTCTGCTGATCAGGATTTTAGTCCGTTTATTATAGAAATAATCAAATTCAAAACTTAACCTGTTATTCAGAAAAGAGGCATCCAGACCAATATTTGCATTATTAGCTACTTCCCATCCAAAATCTAAATTAGGAACACGGTTTTCTGCTAGCGTCTGACTATACTGATTGTTGATGATGTAATTTCCAAAACCCATCGTACTTAAATACTGGTATTCTGCAAGGGCATCGCCAAAATAAGCCTCTGCTCCCATCTGTCCCCACGAAGCTCTTATTTTCAGGTTATTAATGAACTTCACATTGTCTTTAAAAAACGATTCTTCTGAAACGCGCCATCCTGCTGAAACACCAGGGAAAAAGCCAAAGCGTCTGTCTTCAGGGAAAATATAAGATCCATCCACCCGCCATAAAAACTCAGCAAGATATTTCTCTTTATAATTGTAACCTGCTCTTCCAAAATAACTTAAGCGTGCTCTGTTGAACAGATTATTAGGGCCGTCTGTTGGATTACCAACTGTTTGTTCCCTGTCACTTCCTGCAACCAATTGCTGCAATGCTGTTGAGAGGAAATATCTGCGGGTAGCATTAAAACCATCATTGTTAACTTTTTCTCTGGTTACCCCAGCCATCAGGTTAAAAGTATGGTCTCCTATCTTTTTATCATAATTAGCCATACCCATCAGGTTGATAGCAAGTTGTGCTCCTGCAGTTTCAGATAAACTGGCATCCGTACGTTCAGAACGTACAGTTCCGGTTAATAAAGGAGTTACCCCATCAGCTTCAAAAGATTTCTTGTCCCAAAAATAAAGTGTCCAGGGTGTTTGCCATCTTTTCTGTCTTCCTGCAAACTTATCAATAGAAGCCGTACCCGTAATTTTCAATCCCTCAACACCTGGCACCTTGATGTCAATTTTACCAGTAGACTGAAAATAATCACGCTGATCTCTGTTATAGCCAGTTTGATCTGTAGTCACCAGATAAGGATTATAACCAAACTCAATATCTGGTCCTGGCAGTCCGTTTGGCCATACTGCCTGTTCTGTAGGTTTACCACGCATCAGCATTCTGAAAATATCACCCGCACCAACTGTCGAGTAATTGCGTGCTTCTTCACGGCCGGTAATCCCTAAAGTCAAGGTCACATATTTACTCACTGCTGCTTCCAGGTTAATCCTCAAATCATATTGTTTATAGCCTGTAGCCGATTTTTTATAATATCCGTCCTGATCTAAATAACCTAAAGAGATCAGATATTTAATATTCTCCGCTCCTCCTGTGAGCTGTAAATTGTGTCTTTGCTGTGGAGACCATGTTTTTAAAGTCGTTTTGAACCAATCTGTATTTGGATAACGCAGCGGATCAGAACCATCCCTGAATTTCTGCATTTCTTCGGGGCGATAAAAAGCAGTGACTGTATTTCCATTATCTGGTCTTTTATAAATACCTGTCTCCTTGAATGCCTGTGAGGCAGCTGCCCATTGATCAGCAGGCAGATCAGAACTAAATATGTTCAGCTCATTCAAGATCTCTGCATACTGCGTTGAATTAGCCATTTTAGGCGTTCTTGTCGGTTGCTGCAGGCCATAACTAAAATCATAGGAAAGCTGAGGTTTACCTGATTTACCCTGCTTGGTCGTAATTAAAATAACACCATTGGCTGCGCGCGATCCATATATAGCCGCAGAAGCGTCCTTTAAGACAGAAATACTTTCTACATCATTCGGATTGATACGCTCCAGACCACCGGCCCTGTTTGGAACCCCGTCAATCACAATCAGTGCATCGTTATTTCCTAATGAATTTACCCCGCGGATACGGATTGTTGAACCATCTGCACCCGGTTCGCCGCTTGCCTGTAAAGCAGTTACCCCAGGTAAACGCCCTGCCAGGGAATTGGAAAGATTGGCTGTGGGTGT
Organism: Pedobacter cryoconitis; assembly: GCF_014200605.1. Lineage (GTDB taxonomy): Bacteria > Bacteroidota > Bacteroidia > Sphingobacteriales > Sphingobacteriaceae > Pedobacter > Pedobacter cryoconitis_B. The sequence goes on from NZ_JACHCE010000007.1 coordinate 232,813, forward strand.
TTTTGCCAGTTCAGAACCTTTAACTGATGTTACCGCCCCGGAAACTACGGCTTTCTTTTGTGTACCATAACCAACAACAACAATTTCTGTAAGTGCCTGGCTGTTCTCCTGTAGTTTTACATTAATTACAGGGCGGTTACTGACTGCGATTTCCTGGCTGTTATAGCCCAGATAAGAAAAAATAAGTGTCCCATTTCCAGGAACTTTGATTGAATATTTTCCTGAAGGATCTGTCGTTGTAGCTGCGGCAGATTCCTTTAGTTTAATACTAACCCCGGGTATGCCCGATCCTTTCTCGTCTGTGACCGTACCTCTGACTAATATATCAGCTACAGCTCCATTTTTAGGTCTGATGACCACCAGGTCATCATCCATCGCCTGAAACTTCAGGTCAGTACCTTTTAAAAATGAAGTCAGTGCATCGAAGACCAGAATGTCCTTTTGCATCAGGGTGATCTCCTTATTAAGCGGAAGGTCATCTTCGCTGTATAACAGACGAAAATTCCCTTTATTCTCCAGAATAACCAAAGCGTCCTTTAGTTTTACCTTCCGGATATTTAAATCAATCTTTTTGTTCTGAGAGTAACTGCTGGCAGATACCTGGAAACAAAAAACGAAAGATAAAACGAAGATCCAGTTTAACATTAATAATAGTTTTTTTTTGGAAAAATGGACGCATAGAACTTTATTGCACAGTTCTTTTTTTTTCATAGATTTGTGAATTTCAAAGTTAAAAATCTGATAAACTGTAGTATTACACTACGGACTGGAAGGTTGAAAAGGGAGGGAATGTTGGCGCATTTACTCCCTTTTTTTAGTAGATGATCACGTCATGCGCTTTAAGATTAAAAGTGAAGGGTTTAATTAACTGCATTGCCGTCAAAGCTTCTTTAATATTCTCATTTTTAAAGACTCCTGTAAAACGATAAGATTTTGCTTTCTCTGAATTAAGGTGTACCCTGATATTAAACCAGCGTTCCATTCTTGGTTTTAAATCTTCGAATGTTTCATTATGAAATACCAGCGTATTATTTTTCCAGGATACTTCTTCGATATATTCATAATTACCAATTCTGACAGGAACAATATGTTCTATCATTAAGGACATGTCCTGTTCGTCCATTTTCATCACCCCTTGCTTATCGTCGTCCAGCACAAATTTCTCTAAAGGATTTAAGATGATTTTTTGTGAAGAATTCTTATTGACCGAAAGCTCAATAGAGCCGCGTAATAAAGTAGCCACAGATTTCTCATCCACAGGATAAGCCTTAACATTAAATGCAGTGCCCAGTACTTTGATGGAGATTTTGTCTGTACGTACAATAAAAGGATGTGATTGACGGTGCGCTACATCAAAAAAGGCTTCACCGGTTAAGTGTACAACACGCACATCTTTATGGTTAATAGCTGTATTATAAGATAGTTTGCTGTCTGCATTGAGCCATACGACAGTCCCATCTGGAAGTTTTACGTTTTTACGTACGCCTTTGCCCGCAATAATCTGCGTATTAAATACCTCATTATCTTTATGGCCTAAATAAAATATCCCTATAAAGAACAGGATACATAAAGCCAGCAGGGCTCCTGACAGTTTTTTATACTGGCTGAGGACAGGAACAGGATTCTCTTGTTCGGGGGTAACCAGTTCATCATAAAATTTAAGCTTGTGACATTGATAAATACGATCTATATCCGGGCAGCTATCGGGTCCCTCGTCACTATTTAACCAGATTTGCTGGAGTACTTCATCATAATAAACAGCATCAGGGAAGCTATTAATCAGCTCAGTCAGCTCCTCCAACTCGCGTTGGGTAGCCTCACCAGCCATTTTACGAGCTAATAGTTCTATAATTCTGCTTCTTTTCATAAAGACCGCCTTAAGCGTTTATATTGGTTAGTGTATATAGGACAATATATATCCGCAAACTCCCTAGTCCATTATGAAATAAAAAAAATAAAGATTTACATCAGGTTAAATTCGACCTTAAGAACTGCTGTAAGTTTTTTTACCGCAGTGACCAGATGAGCGTCCACGGTCTTGGTAGAAATGTTCAGGATATCGGCAGTTTGTTTATAGCTCAATCCATCTTCTTTAATGAGTTTAAAGACTAATTTACAGCGATTTGGCAGCGATTCTGTAGCCTGTTCCAGTTTCTTTTTCAGCTCATCATTGATTAAGATCTGCTCTGGGTTCAGGGTGTCCAGTACAATCTGGACTTCAATATCTTCTAAAAAAATCAGCTCTTTTCTGGCGTGTTTATTTAAAGAATTTAAGCAAAGGTTACGTGCAATTACAAATGCATAAACTTTAATATTTTGTACTTCGGGTAATTTTTTTCTGTTTTTCCACAGGGTAATCATCACATCGTTTGCAACCTCTTCGGCTAGTTCCCTTGACTTTAATAAACAATTGCAAAAACGATACAAAGCAGGAAATAAGCTCTTAAAAAGCTTTTCATAGGCATTTTCACTGTCGTATAGAGCTATATCACAAATCAGGCTGGTTAAGTCTGGAGAAGGTTTAGGCATCAGGATATATTTGGTTAATTCAAATTTAACAATTTAACCATACCATCCAAATCTCAATTCCAAACAACAAAGCCTTATTGCCGGAAATAAAAACTGACTCGTTTTGCTTAATAGCCTGTAAGCTGTAAAAACTTAAAATTTCTTAAGGGCACAAAATTAATTATAGCAAGGCTCAGTAAACTCTTTTTGCTTTGTGTTTTGATCCTTTCTTTGCTGGATACATTCAAAATAATAGAAAAACATAGCCTTTACATCCTGGCTCAGCGGTTGTGTACCATTAATCCATGAAGATAAATTGAGTTTGTCAATTCCTGTATCCTTATGGATATCTTTAAGGGTAGCCCCCAGATTCAGCATTTTATCACTGATCCATTCGGGCTCCACATCATCTACCACAGCAGGTGTATAAGCGATAGGATGAACAGTAACCGGTAAATTCAGAAATCTTCCAAAAAGATCCTGAGTCAATGAAATGAGCATGGGTATTTCGGCATGATTTCCAGAGTTGCATTTCCACTGACGGGTTTTAACCTTTAATGCAGATGATTTGGCGGTAATTATTTCAAAGCTAATATTAAGCTGGTTCAAATATTGTTTAGCACTTTCTTCCAATCTCAACAGATCAATATGCCTTACAATTCCCACTAACTTATAAATATTCTTAATTATCTCCATCTCTTATAATTCGCAAAGGGATTTTAGCCCCTCCTCCCACCGTTAACTATTTTTATTATTTGTTAATGGCAAACTACTTTAATTTTCTCATTTTAGCAAGCATAAAACCGCGCACATTTGATTAACAAATGCATCATCTATTTGTTCTGTAGTTTCTTCAAAAAAAATAATCAGCTTATTTTCACTCCTTTATCCTGATCTGGCAGCAGCCAGAGAAAGAAACTTACCAATAACAACATCCCAATATTCGCAAGGGTAGCCATTTGATAGGCAGCTAAATAAGCCTGAGTGTTTTCGGCCTTTCCTAATTTATAAAAGAAGATCCCGCCTATAATACCTATTCCAAATGCAATTGCAGTTTGCTGAAACGTTGAAAAAGTCCCCGAAGCTGCCCCTGCAAATTTGGTTGGGATACTTTTCAAAGCCATAGTCAGTAAAGAAGGTAATACAGAACCACAGCCGGTACCATAGATAAATAAAACAGGCAATAAAACAACCCGGTTTACAGCACCGGATTTAAAGAAAATAATATGAAAAATCAGTGATACAATCATAATCAGTACACCAGTCTGTAAAACTTTTTTCCCATAAACAGGGATTAATTTGATCGATATCACAGCCGCAGTCACATATCCGGCACCCTGGAAGACAAAGAAAATACCCGTTTCAGAAGAACTGATCCCGAACCCCGTTTGAAATAAGACCGCATTGATCAGAAAATAAGAATCCTGTGCCATAAAATAAAACAAGACGGCACATAATCCAATATTGAAATCTTTATAATTGAACAGGTTCAAATTGATCAGCGGTTCTTTTCCCTTCAAAAGCTTCTTCTTTTGATCATACAGAAAGATAAACAACAAAACAATTGATAATCCCATTGCGATCACACTCCATAATGGCCATCCTAATTCAGCGCCACGGATTAAAGGATAAATCAAGCCAACCAGGCCCAGTGTGAGCAGCAGCACACCAGCATAATCAAATCTGCCGGTTTTTTCGGCAGCAGCAGGTGGATTGTCCTTCAGAAATCTTGCAGCCAGAAAAGCGAATAATAAACCTAATGGCAGGTTAATCAGGAAAATTAAACGCCATCCTGCAACAGAGAAATGCGTATCAGGTAAGATGCCACCTAAAAACTGACCAATTACAGAAGCAGCCCCTGCGATACTCCCATAAATACCCAAAGCTTTAATCCTTTCCTTAGAAGAAGGAAAAAGTACTTGTATATAGGTAATTCCCTGTGGAACCATAAATGCGGCACTGATCCCCTGTAAAAAGCGGGCTGTATTGAGCTGAAAAGCTGTCTGAGCCATACCACAACATAACGAAGCCAGGGTAAATGTGAGCATAGCTATAATAAACACCTTCTTTTTCCCATAATGATCTCCTGCCCTGCCCCCGGTAATCAGAAAGGATGCATAACCAAGAAGATATAAAGCGATAACTAATTGTATATCACCATCTGTTCCCTGAATTCCCTTTTTGATAGATGGAATGGCTACATTAACTATAAAAATATCAATGACAGATAAAAAGATGGATGAAGAGAGGATAATTAATAATATCCATTTAGAGGTTTGTTTGCTCATAGCTATTTTTTATGCGTTTCTTCCCTTTGCTTAACCGATTATGGTTAACTTTACGATCCAAAGATGGGGGTGCTTTTTTTGCGGAACAAGTAGTTTGCCGGACAGTACTAAGTATGGAAAACAATACTAACAATGACCGTCAGGCGGTTATAAAACAAGAAATTTACGGGCAGCCGGAAGATAACTGTTCCATGACAAATGCATGGAAGATTATTGGTGGAAAATGGAAGCTTCTAATCCTGAATGCGATCAGTCAGCAGTGCCCTGCAAGGTTCGGTGAACTGAGAAAAAAGATGCAGGATATTACCCAAACCACACTAACCGCACAATTGCGTGAACTGGAACGTGATGGTATCCTGTCCAGAAAAGTCTATGCAGAATCACCCCCTAAAGTAGAATATCAATTAACCGAATTAGGAAAGACGCTGGTCCCTGTGATGAAGGTCTTGTCAGACTGGGGCGATAATTATTGCCAGGTTACCAAAGGTTAATTTCAACAAACCCAAAGCTCAGAAGGCTTTTAAAAGCCCTGTATTAAATTCTAATCACACGTAAAATCCATATGGATAATTCCAATAAATCATCTGCTACAAAATATTACGTTATTGCCTGGGTTTTCGGCCTCCTTTTTTACTTTCTTGATTATGTGGTAAGATCGGCTCCAGCAGTCATGATCCCCGAATTATCTGCTGTTTTCAATGTATCTACCATTGGTCTGGTATCTATTATCGGCACTTATTATTATACTTATTCTACCTGCAGTCTGATTGCCGGAATAGCACTGGACAGATTTGGTGCCAGATACTCACTCTTTGCCGGTGCATTAATCCTTGGTATTGGTTGTTTACTTTTTATTATTTCGAGCGAATTTGCCGGTAATACAGGCCGTTTACTACAGGGAGCTGGTTGTGCATTTGCTTTTCCAGGCTGTGTTTACCTGGCCAGCAAAGGCTTTTCTCCAAAATCACTGGCTACAGCCATTGGTTTTACCCAGTGTTTAGGGATGCTTGGCGGTTCTGCCGGGCAATTTGTAGTTGGCCCCTGGATAGAAAGAGGAGTTGATCAGAAACTGTTCTGGATTGGGTCCGGAGTTTTAACCATTATAGTCGCTATAGGTTTACTGCTCATTACACCCAACCCTAAAGCAGAACAACAGTCTGCACAACAGCTACATTCAAAAGGCTTTTTAAGTCCTTATAAAGTTGTTTTCTCCAATTTGCAGTCCTGGCTTTGCGGTATTATCTCAGGACTTCTATTTGCCCCTACAACTATTTTTGCCATGACCTGGGGAGTGGCATTTTTTAAAGAAGACAGATCTTTTAGTTTCCACGATGCCACAATAGCCTGTGCAATGGTGCCTATGGGCTGGGTATTTGGCTGCCCTCTTTTAGGTTATCTGACCGATAAAATTGGAAAACGCATCCCTGTGCTGATTGGTGGTGCGGTACTGATGATTTTAAGTCTTTTACAATTGTTGTTTTTGCCAGACCTGGTACCAGCTTATGTAAGTACATTTATGTTAGGTGTTGCATCGGGCGCAGCCATGATCCCCTACTCGATTATCAAAGAATCAAATCCTGACCATGTAAAGGGAAGTGCGACGGGAGCCATAAACTTCATCACCTTTAGTGTAACCACATTACTGAGCCCTTTGTTTAGCCGCTTCTTTGGCAAAACACTAACCGGGGCCGTAGATAAAACCAGTCATTTTCAAGCTGCAGGATTATTCTGGATTGGTGGGATAGTCATTGCGGTTTTAGTCAGTCTGCTGCTTAAAGAAACGGGGAGAAATAAGCGGTTGACCCCCGCTTCTTAAAAGAATTTCTGCCCTTGTTTCTTTTTTTTCATATCAATTGATATTTTTTTAATTAAATAACACTCAAATAATATAGCTTTAATATAGCTTGAGTCTATTTACTTAATTATTAAATCAACCTATGAAATTTAGAAATCTACTATTTGCCGGCTGTTTATCGCTGGCATTTGCATCCTGCTCTAAAGACACGATGCAAGAATCGAACCCTGTAAACCCAATACAGGCAAGTTCCAATCAAAAAGCCAATCAGGCTACCACTACAATCACTGAAGACTTTGAAGCAGGAAGTAAAGCTTCTTATGCTGCCGGCGATGTAACCCTGACTACAGGTTCATGGAATCTGGACGATGCACTGATCGGTTCCACATCAGCAGATGTAAAATCCGGTTCAAAATCGGTACGTATCCGTAACACAGGTACCTTAACCACAAACTTTACACTAAGCAGTCCATCATCAGTATCCGTTAAACATGCTGTCTATGGAACTGACAACTCTTCTAACTGGCAATTATGGGTATCAGCTGATAACGGCAGTACCTATACACAAGTTGGGGCTACAGTGGCTACTTCTTCCAATCAGCTGGCAACCGCAACATTTACGGTAACCAAAACTGGTAACCTTACCTTTCAGATCCGTAAAACCTCGGGTGGCAGTGCACGTATTAACATTGATGATATCAGTTTTATCACCGGTGGTACTCCTCCTACTGATCCGGGTACAGATCCTGGAACTGGCACACCGGGTAGCGGCAACACCGCTGATAACAACAATTTGTTATTAGGAAACCCAACTAATGCACAGCCAAGTATTAATTCAACAGCCAACTACCTGATGGATCAGACTTATTTTACTGAATCTTATAACAGAGATAAAGGTACACCAAACTGGGTATCATGGCATATCAGCAGTACTGACCTGGGCAGCGCTTCGCGTTCTGATAATTTCAGAGCAGATGTTAATTTGCCTTCCGGCTGGTATGCAGTAGGTAACTCAAGTTACTCTGGTTCTGGTTTTGACCGTGGTCATAACTGTCCTTCAGGCGACAGAACTTCAAATAGTACAGCAAACTCAGCTACATTTTTAATGACGAACATGATCCCTCAGGCGCCTAAAAACAATCAGCAAACCTGGGCTAACCTGGAGAACTATACCCGTTCACTGGTAACTGCCGGTAATGAAGTATATATCGTGATGGGCTCTTACGGATCGGGCGGAACAGGTACAAACGGTTATCAGACTACTATTGATGGCGGCCGTGTCAATGTACCTTCCCGTGTATGGAAAGTTATCGTGGTTATTCCTAATGGCAATAACGACCTTTCCCGTATCACGACCTCAACACGTGTAATCGCTGTGAATACCCCTAACGATCAAAGCACAGTAAATGCAGACTGGAAACAATATCTGACTACGGTAAGATCTATTGAAGCAGCTGCAGGAGTTAACATTATGTCTAACGTAAGCCAAAGCATACAGGATGTAATTGAAAACCGTACCGATTCAGGTTCTTAATTTACCTGATAAATATTTTAGAAAAGGAGGATACAGCTATCAGGCTGTTATCCTCCTTTTTTTGTTTAAAAACAGTTTATGTATTACTAATATATTTAGCAAAATATTTGTTATAACTACTATTTTTAACATACATTTGTGTAATACTAAAACAGTTTATGTCCGACAAACACATTATCCACATGGATCAGGACTCCTTCTTCGTCTCTGTAGAAGTGCGTAAAGATCCCACCCTGGCTGGTAAACCTGTAATTATAGGTGGAACTTCTGACCGTGGTGTTGTGGCCTCATGCAGTTATGAAGCCCGTAAATTTGGTGTACATGCAGCTATGTCTTCGCGCATGGCGAAAATGCTTTGTCCGCATGCTATTTTTATCAGAGGAAACATGGATGCTTACTCTGAAGCTTCACATGAAGTCACCGAAATATTAAAATCACGTGTTCCGCTCATTGAGAAAGCAAGTATCGATGAGCATTACATAGATATGACCGGGATGGACCGTTTTCATGGCACCCGTCAATATGCCCATGAACTCCGCCAGACCGTGATCAAAGAAACTGGTCTGCCAATTTCTTTTGGTTTATCAGTCAATAAAACGGTCTCCAAAATGGCTACCAATGAATGTAAGCCCAATGGAGAGCTTGATGTGAAACAACATGAAGTCAAAGATTTCCTTGATCCTTTATCGATCAAAAAGATTCCCGGGCTGGGCGAGAAAACCTTTATGAAGCTCAGCGATATGGGCATCAAGAAGATTTTCACCTTAACACAGATCCATCCTGATCAAATGGTGAGCCTGCTGGGCAAAAATGGGCTTTCCCTCTTGCAAAAAGCCAAAGGGATTGACCAGTCTTTAGTAATCCCCTATCAGGAACAGAAAAGTATAGGCACACAATGCACCTTCAAAGCAGATACCATTGACATAGAAACCATTGGTAACCTGATTACCTCAATGGTCATGGATCTGGGTTTTGAATTGCGGCAGAAAAAGAAAATTGCAGCCTGTATTACAGTTACTATCCGGTATTCCAATTTTGAGGATGTCACTAAACAGGCCACAATTTCCTATACCTCGATGGATGCAGTATTGATCCGGAAAGCAAAAGAACTCTTCAAACAGCTTTATCAGAAAAGAATGCTGATCCGTTTAGTAGGTGTACGGTTGTCTAACCTGGTGAATGGTTTTGAGCAGATCGATCTTTATGAAAATTCACAGGAGCAATATAATTTATGCCAGGCGATGGATAAAATCCGGCAGCGTTTTGGAGGAAAAGCTATTACAATGGCTTCAGTATTAGATTTAAAGCTTTAAACATGTACCTGAATGTCCACTCCCATTACAGTCTTCGCTATGGTACTATAGCTATCCCGGATCTGGTTAAAGAAGCTGCCAGGCAGGGTGTTACTCAAATGGTACTGACCGATCTGAATAATTCTACAGGAGTAATGGAGTTTATGAGGGCCTGCCATGCTCATGGGATCAAACCTGTCGGTGGATTAGAATTCAGAAAAAATAACAAGCTGCTTTATATTGGTATCGCCCAGAATAAAGAAGGCATGAAAGAACTCAATGATTTCCTGACTTTTCATAACCTGAAACAGCGGGAACTGCCCGACCGGCCTCCGGTATTCAAAAACTGCTATGTGCTTTACCCCTATATGGCCAATGAGACGGATCTGGAAGAAAATGAATATATAGGCATACGATCCGATGAATTACACTTTTTATACAAGAAAGACTTAAGCCGTTTTCAACATAAACTGGTGATCTTACAACCCGTTGTATTTATCGGGAAAATCGGATATCGTTTACATGAATACCTGCGCAGCGTTGACTTAAATACGCTGCTTAGTAAAACAAGCACAGCCGATAAATGCAGTCCTGCAGATACCTTTCTCCCTCCCGGTGAACTCGAAAACAGATTCAGTAAATATCCCTTTATACTGGCAAACACAATTAAACTGCTGGATAATTGTGTGATGGATTACCAGCAGGGAAAGATTAAACTGAACCGTAAAACCTTCACCGGGAGTAAAGAAAAAGATAAAGCACTGCTGGAAGAACTGGCCATGAAAGGAATGGCAGAACGTTATGGCGCAGCTCATCAAAAAGCGCTGGAGAAGATAAAATATGAGCTTGAAATTATCCAGGAGATGGATTTCTGCGCCTATTTTCTCATCACCTGGGATATCATTCAGTACTCCACCGCCAAAGGATATTATCATGTAGGACGTGGCTCGGGAGCCAATAGTACGGTAGCTTACTGTATGAGGATCACAGATGTTGACCCACTTGAACTGGATCTTTACTTTGACCGTTTTCTGAACGCCCGGCGTTCCTCACCACCCGATTTTGATATTGATTATTCTTGGGATGAGCGCGAAGATGTACAGCGGTATATCTTTAAAAAATACGGTGCAGAACATACTGCTTTATTAGGTACAATGTCTACGTTCAAAGACCGGTCGGTGATCCGGGAGATCGGTAAAGTAATGGGTTTACCTAAAGCAGAAATTGATAGTTTTACCGATCGTACACAAGATGCGGCCAACCGGGGCAATCCTACTTTCCAAAAAATAATGGCTGTTTCCGAATTGATGAGCAGCATGCCTAACCAGCGGAGTATCCATGCAGGCGGGGTTTTAATTTCTGAAGAGCCGATCACCTATTATACCGCACTCGATTTACCACCTAAAGGCATGGCAACCGTACAGTGGGATATGTACGAAGCAGAGCTGATTGGTTATGATAAATATGATATTCTGAGTCAGCGGGGTATTGGCCATATCAAAGAAGCTGCAAGACTTGTAGAAGAAAACCAGCAGATAAAAATAGATGTCCATCAGGTGAGGGACTTTATGAAAGACCCCTTGCTCAATGCCCGTTTGCAGTCTGGCGATACCATAGGCTGTTTTTATATTGAATCACCAGCTATGAGACAGCTCTTAACCAAGCTGAAATGTAATAATTATCTTACCCTGGTAGCAGCCAGTTCCATTATCCGGCCCGGCGTAGCACAATCTGGTATGATGAAAACCTATATTCAGAATTACCACCAGCCCGAAAGCGTCAGATACCTCCACCCGGTTATGAAAGAGCAAATGCAGGAAACCTATGGTGTAATGGTTTACCAGGAAGATGTGATTAAAGTCTGTATCCATTATGGAGGGATGAATGGCAGTGATGCCGATATATTACGCAGAGGGATGAGTGGTAAATACCGTTCCCGAATGGAATTTGATAAACTGGTAGATAAATTCTTTGAAGGATCAAAAAAACTGGGCCGTGAAGAAGCGGTCACCAGAGAAGTATGGCGTCAGGTTTCTTCTTTTGCAGGTTATAGTTTCTCTAAAGCACATTCTGCCAGTTTTGCTGTAGAAAGTTATCAGAGTTTATATCTGAAAACCTATCATCCAATAGAATTTATGGTGGCCGTACTCAACAATTATGGTGGTTTCTATACCCGCTGGTTATATGTTCATGAACTCCGTAAAGCAGGTGCAACCGTACATTTGCCCTGCGTCAATCACAGTATACCGGTTGTTTCCCTGCGTGGAAAAGATGCCTATCTCGGTTTTATCGGAATCCAGGGGCTTACCCTGAAATTAATGGAAGAAATACCTTTAGAACGCATCCGGAACGGGAACTATCTGGATCTGTATGATTTTGTAAAACGTACCGCTATTAGCCTTGATCAGGCTATTATATTAATCCGTACCGGGGCATTGCGTTTTACCGGACGCAGTAAAAAAGAATTGCTGTGGAATATCCATTCTCTGCTGGGTACTAAAGTGAAATCCTTTGTGCATACCCGGTTATTTGAGACAGAAGCTAAACATTATCAGCTTCCCGAACTCGTCAATACAGAACTGGAAAACGCTTACCATGAACTCGAATTATTAGGTTTTCCACTAAGCCTTTCCTTTTTTGACCTGTTGCAAACCAGTTATCGCGGTGATATCAGGACGAAAGAATTAATCAGTTATGTAGGCCAGACCGTTAAAATGGTTGGTCTTTATGTCTGTGAAAAAACGGTGCATACCAAAAACAATAAAAAGATGTGGTTCGGGACTTTTCTCGATGCAGATGGCAATTTCTTTGATACCACACATTTCTCCAGCTCTGCCCCTGTCTATCCTTTTAGGGGAAGCGGCTGTTACCTGATCCTTGGCAAAGTAGTAGAAGATTTTGGCTTTCCAAGTATAGAAGTCATCAAATTTGCGAAATTACCAATCGCCCCTAATCCTGTATTAGCATAAACCGGATAAAAAATTCTACCTTTAGAAAATATTAAATAATGACCATCCTACCTGTTAAATGCAAAATAAAGCGCTCAGATACCTGTTACTACTGGTAACAGTATGTTGTTTTTCCTCCTGTTTTCAAATCATTGAAGAAATCAATATCGCCGGCAATGGCTCGGGTACAGTAGATCTTACCGTAAACCTGAGTGCAAGCAAAGCTAAAGTTGCCTCTATCATGCTTTTAGATAGTATAAATGGATATAAAGTACCTACCAGGCAAACTATTCAGAAAGAAATGGATGAGCTCGTTGTCCATCTCAAAAACTCCAAAGGAATCAGTAACGTTAAAAAGAAAATAGATTTTCAAAATTACATTGTGAGCGTGAGTTTTGCTTTTGAGAACGTTTCCAATATCAATAACATCAACCAGAGTGTCCTTAAGAAATTGAAAATTAATACGGCTAACAACTCCTCCTATCTTTATAATACGGCCAATAATACGTTTCAACGTAATTATACGCATACCAAAGAAGCTATTATTCAATATAATAAGTTAAAACCGGAGGTCAGAAACATCTTTAAAGAAGCTACTTACACCAGTATTTACAGATTTGAAAAACCAATAGTGACTGCCGAAAACCCATTGGCTAAAATATCAAAAACCAGGAAAGCTATCTTACTGAATACAGACATCCTGGGTTTGATCAATGGTAAAACCAATATATCCAATAAAATTACCCTGTCTAAATAACATCCATTAGCATCTTAACCATTTTCCCATGAATCTTTATAAATATACAATAACTGCTATTTTTTCCATCACAGCCTTAGGGGTCAGCGCACAGGATCTGGTACATCACATTCCTGCCGAAGCAAAAGCCGTTGTCACCTTAAAAGGAGGTAATTTAATTCAGTTAATGTCTGTAAAAGAATTCAATAACACATTTGCAGGAAAAAAGATCACAGAAGAGCTCGCTAAAGCCGCAAAAGGAGATTTAAGAACGATAGAAGATTTCGGCTTTAACTTGTCTTCTACCTTTTATTATTACAACCAAAGCAATGACAGCGTAAGTTATAATTGTTTGCTTGCTCCGGTTAAAAATGCAGCCCAGGTAGATGAATTGTTTAAAAAAGCAGATAAGAAATTCACTTTAAATGATAAATTAAGAGCTTACCATAACTATAACTCTACAGAAGTTGTGTACTGGAATGATGAAATGTTCCTTTTTGTAAAGAGCGCAGGAAAAGAAGCTTATTTTTTAAAACCAGAAGTGAGTAAACGTTTAGGCTTACCTGTAGTCAAAGAGTTTGGGTTGGCTGACACAACAGCTACTGCCAGTCCGGCTTACAATGAGGCTACTGATTATGTGGTAGAAGTAGAATCACCTCCCTATATGGAAGTGCCTCAGCCTGTAAAAAGAAAAAAGACTGTCGTTCGTAAACATAAAAATGGAAAGGTAAAGATCAATCGTCAAAAATATAAAACAGCAAAAAAATACCCGAAAAGAAAGCCGGTAAAGAAAATCGTCATAATTGATGAAGAGCTGCCAAAAGAAGAAAATTATGAAACAGGTGATAGCACAGCCTATGCAGGTACAAACGGTTATATGAAAGAAATTGATACTGCTGTAGTCAATGCAGACCACAGGATCAGAGAAATCAAGGATGCTAAAGTAGAGAGCTGGACCAGAGAAATGGTAGCAGGATTTTTTGCCGGAGACAATCATAAATCGATACTCAGCAATAAAGATTTTGTTAAAAGCAGAGATGAAAAAGCAGAGATCAGTGCATGGATTCCGAGTACGGAACATGCTTTGCTTTCATTTCTTCCTGTTTCTATATTTAAAGGACTTAACGTCTTTAAAGGATATGGAAGCGCCAGCATGAACCTTTATCTGGAAAAAAATGACATCCGAATCGGTTCATCACTGACCTTAAGTGATGAAATGGCCACGGCTTTCGCAAAAATAAATAAGAGAAAAGTAAACAAGAAGTTTCTGAATTATGTTAACGAAGACAAATTTATAGGGTATATGGCCTATGCAATGGACAGTAAGGCCTATCTGGAAGAATACCCAAAACTGATGAATAAAATGTATGGATCAGTTTATAAAGATGAAGTGAGTATGGCTTCAGATCTGTTTAGCCTGTTACTGGACGAAGAAGCTGTAAGTAAAGTGATCAAAGGAGACGGTTTGCTTATTTTTAACGGTTTAACGCAAAAAGAAGTTACCTACAAAACTTACGAGTATAACGAAGATAACTTCGAAAGAGACACCGTAACCAAAACTAAAATGGAAACCAGACCTGATTTTCTGTTCATGCTGTCTACCGGAGATACCCGTTTACTCGATAAATTAATAGCCTACGGGGTAAAGAAAAATGTAGTGAAAGACATGCACAACTATTATGAACTGATTACTCCTAAAAACCCGATGCCCGTTTATTTTGCTATCCACAACGGGATTATCTTTATGGGTTCTGATGGTCAGGAAATCGGGCAGATTGTAAACAACAAATACCAGGGTAAAATTTCTTCCAGACATAAAAACGAAATCCTGAAAAACAACTTTGCTGCTTATTTCAATTCAAAAAGAATGGCAGGGAAAATACCTTACAGTGAATTAGGCAGTCCTCAAAAATTAGAAAAGACAAATAAAATTTTAAATTCATTAGGTGATATCTATATTAAGTCTGCTCCGGTTAAAGGAAACGTTTTTTCGGGCGAAATAAGTATGGATATTCCTGCTAAAGAACAGAATGCTTTAAAATATCTGTTCTCTATCATTGAAGATGTAGAAAAATAATTATGAAGAAGATATTAATAGCAGCAACATCTTTAATCTTATTGTTGCTGCTGGCTGTTTATGGCTTATTCCGGTACAGACAATATAGTTCTTATAAAAACAGGGTTCATCAGCATGCTTCCCTTATTTTTAAGATCAATATAGACGAAATTGTAAAGAAAAGAGGATTAAGTTCTATTAAAAGTGATACCCGTGGTTTCGGGGTACCAGCTAATATCTTCGTTTACACCGTGAGCAATAAATCGGCACATACTTTTTTCTGTTCCCTGCCTGTTACCGATACCTCAGAATTAAAACAATACCTGATCAGGACATTTAAAATCAATCATTTTGAAAAAAACGGGCAGGGAATTGTATGGGGAAATAATGCAGATCAAAGATTAAAAGTAGCTTATAATGCAGAAAATGTAGCGATCTCCTACTCTTTAACCAAAGAGAGCGTAAATGATGTTTTAAATGAGCTGCTCGAAGAGAAAAGCTTTTTAGCAGTTACTGATCCCCGTATTGAGCAATTGAAGGAAGAAGATGCCCCTGTGGTTTACAATTATAAAACCTATTCTGGACAGGCCAGCTTTACTGACCATAGCTTTACCTTAAAAGGCACATTTCCACTGGAAGGCCTGAACGTACCGGATCAATCTTATTGTCCTGCTGATTTAGCTAAAGGACTCAGTATAAATGCCTGGATAAATGCAGACCTCAAAGGTTTACTGAAAGAAGATATTCACTTTAAAAATTACGTACTTAAAAAAGACACTTTATTAAAGTATTACCATGGTTATGCGGCCATAGAATCAGGTAATCTGATTAATCAATACCAGCCTGTGGTTACTTATGAGTATAATGATGAATTTGAAAAAGTAGAACGCATTCAGCAAAAAGAAGTCAAAGTACCTGACATTACCTTATCGCTTAAAGGAAATGCACCTGCATTGCTCAGCTATTTACAAAAACAAGCAGTGATCAGTCCTGATGAACAATTGAACAAAGATCTATTTCCCCTATATGAAGTTTACAGCAATAACAATACAGGACTTTTACAATTAAGCACCAGCGAAGAAAGGATACTTTCTCATAACCAGGCTGCCAGTCCGTATTTCCTGTTTACGGAGATTGACTTTGATAAAATCAGAAAACAGAATCAATTTCCTCTTTTGAATAACTGTATAGGATATTTTAGTAAACTTGAAATCAAAGGCACTAAAAAGGATGCAAAGACGGGGAAAATCGAACTGGAGCTGAAATTCAACAAAGATTTGAAACTATAATTCCTTTGCAATCAGCTTTAAGCCCATTTCCATCTCGTCTTTAGTTAAAGAAGCATAACCCAGTCTCAAGGCATTCAATGCATCAGAATGAAAAGAGAAAGGCTCAGTTGGAATTATGGAAACCCCTTTTTCTAATAAACGGGCAGCCAGCTCAACCGTATTTCTATTTTCGTTAAACCTGATCCAGTAAGCCAGTCCACCTTCGGGTTTCTTAAAAGAAATATGGCTTCCAAGGTACGTATTGAGCATTCCTTCCATATTGTCTCTCCTGTCCTTATAAACAGCATAGGCTTTTTTTGCATGTTTCTTAACAGCCCCCTCTTCCATTAATTCTGCTACTGCATGTTCCATTACATTATCGCCCTGCACATCAATCATCTTTCTTAAGGCAGCCAGTGCTGCTATAAATTTCTGAGAAGCCCTGACATAACCTATTCTTAAAGCAGGAGCCACAATTTTACTCAATGAGCCAATATAAATTACATTTAATGCATTCTGATGGCTGGCTAGCGGGAATAAACTCTTTGAACTAAAATGGAATTCATGGTCATAATCATCTTCAATAATTGCAAAGCCATATTGATTTGAAAGTTCAATCAGTCTTAAACGCCGGTCAATCTTCATACTTACCGTGGTTGGAAACTGATGATGAGGTGTCACATAAACTGCTTTAACCTTAGTTTGAGTACAAAGAACTTCCAGACTATCCACACAAATGCCATTTTCATCTACCGCTACCGGAATCAGTTTTGCCCCTGCACGTTCAAATACCTTCCAGGCAGGTGCATAACCCGGGTTCTCTATCGCAATATGGTCCCCTTTTTCTATCAGAACATTTGCAATCAGGTATAAAGCCATTTGACTGCCCCGGGTGATGCAAAGCTGTCCGGGCTCTACACTGACACCTCTATCGTGGATCAGCATACTTGCAATAGCTTCTCGTATCCTGTCTGTACCCCTTGGATCACCATAGCCCATCATTCTCCATTTGGCATTTTGCTGGAATATCCTTTTATAAGCCCTCATCAGCTCATTCATTGGTGCCAGCCTTACATCTGGCAAACCATCATTGAAAACAACCAGACTGTTCTCCTGTACAAGAGAAGAATTGACCTGCTGTTCACGATAGCTGAAAGGAATACTTTGAACTGCTATAATGGTTTTATGATCCCTGTAAAGCTTTATGTTCTGTGGAAGTTTATCAGAAACAAATGTTCCCTGTTTATAAGCACTGGTTAACCAGCCTTCGGCAATTAAACTATCATAGGCCAGAATAACCGTCTTCCTGTTTAATTTCAGATCGAGCGCCAGTGGTCTGGTTCCAGGCAGTGCCATGCCCGGTTTAAACCGGCCTCTTTTAATTTCTTCAATAATTCCTTTAGCAATCTGACGGTATACGGCCTCATCGCTATCCAAAACGACAGGCAAGATTGTTTTCCAGGGACGTAATATCTGGACCATGTGTTTGTGTAAATTCTGGAGTATTCCTGGGGGTCCAATATAGCCTATTTTTGCCTTATAAATAATTAATCACATTAAATAAATAAGGAAATGGAAAACCAGGAAAAAAGCAAATCAGCATTTACATCAAAAGATTTTCATCAGACTTTCGCCAGACCAACCTTTATCATGCCTGATAAATTAATTCATAGAAATGTGGAGCAGGCTGGTGAACATAATCAGTTCTCGACCGAAAGAAAACATCCTGTTTTCTTTGTGGATCTGCCTACTAAAAATGTAAGTATGACCATCGGGGGGCTGCTTCCGGGGCAGCTAACCAATAAACACAGGCATACTTACGAGACCGTACTTTATGTATTAGAAGGTCAGGGTTACACAGAAGTCGAAGGCGTAAAAGTAGAATGGAAAGCAGGTGACGCGGTCTATATACCAAGCTGGGCGTGGCACTGCCATCAGAATTTAAGTGAAAGCGGGCCGGCAAAATATCTTGCCTGTGAGAACGCACCACAACTGCAAAACCTGGGGGTAGCCTTACGCGAAGAAGAAGGAAGAGATCTTTAAGATAAGGGGCTTTTGAGCCCTTTATTTATCCATTTAAACAATTAAATCAGCATATACATGAGTCAAAATATAATCAAAGGCATTATTGCCTATCCCATTACCCCGTTTAACGCGCAGGAGCAGGTCGATATCAATCTGTTTAAAGTGCTGGTAGAAAGACTGGTAGTCTCAGGTTCACATGGGATTGCACCTTTAGGCAGTACAGGGGTACTGCCTTATTTAACAGACGAAGAAAAAGAAGCGGTTACCGAAGCGACGATTCAACAGGTCGCAGCCAGAGTACCCGTAATTACAGGGGTTTCTGCACTGACTACAGAAAGGACACTTCATCATGCCCGTTTTGCTGAAAAAGCAGGCTCTGCAGCGGTGATGATCCTGCCAATGTCTTATTGGAAATTAACAGATGATGAAATTTTTACGCATTATGAAAAAGTAGCCAATGCCATTTCTATTCCGATCATGGCCTATAATAATCCGGCAACAGGCGGCGTGGATATGTCTCCTGCCCTGCTCAAAAGATTATTGGAAATTCCGAATGTGACCATGATCAAAGAAAGTACGGGTGATTTACAAAGGATGCACTATTTACGCAGAGAATTAGGCGAAGAAGTGGCTTTCTTTAATGGGTCTAATCCAATTGCTTTAGCTGCCTTTGCTGCCGGAGCAACAGGCTGGTGTACGGCAGCGCCAAATTTGATTCCCGAACTGACCACAGATTTATATCATGCTGTTCAGAATAACAATTATGAGCTGGCCAGAGATGTGTTTTATAAACAAGTTGATTTATTGCAGTTTATTGTCAGCAAAGGCCTCCCAAGGGCAATCCAGGCAGGATTAGAACTCACAGGTATACCAGCTGGTTATTTAAGATCACCATTGAAACCATTGGACAAAGCCGATAAAGATCAGTTACAGGTTATCTTAAAGGAATGTTCCCTCTTACAGGTTTAGAAATTATCAGCTTAAAATCAGTAAATACAATGGAGCATAAGAAAGCTCCATTGTATTATTTTGCTTCATTGTATTTGTTATTTCATTCCGTATTATTGCGTGATGGAAGTATTAATCAAAAAGAATATCGTTGCTATTTCAGGAAGCACCAGAAAAGGTTCTACCAATCATTTGCTTATCAATGCAATTAAAGAGTTGACTGCAGATATTTTTAATATGACCTATTTTGAAGGATTAATAGACTTACCGGCATTTAATCCTGATGAAAGTTTTGAGCATACACCCGGTTCAGTACTTTTTTTCAGAGCATTACTCAAAAATGCTGATGGAATATTGATCTGTACACCAGAATATGCACATGGTGTGCCTGGAACATTAAAAAATGCAATTGACTGGACTGTTTCCAGCGCCGAATTTTCGGGTAAACCGACCGTCTTAATCACAGCTGCTACAGAAGGGCAATATGCACACAGCTCATTACTGGAAACTTTAAAAGTTATTGAAGCCAGGAACATTGAAAATCTGCAATTGCTTATCCCCTTTGCTAAATCAAAAATCAATACAGCAGGTGAAATTACAGAAGAGAAAATATTGCGTGAAATTGAAAGTCTGATGATCCGGTTTAAGGATACTATAGCTGTTCAGGACTAAAAACTAAACACTCCTTTTTTTAAATTTTTATAGCCGCAATTACCGTGAGCTGGCAAACCTGTCAGATAGCTATTGCTAATCCGATAAAGGCGATTAAACATAATTAGAGGCTGCTTTAAATTAACAACCGTAAAAATACGTAACCTGAAATATGCGTATTTTTACGCAAGGTAATCCATATTTTTCTATTCTATATTTGGGTCATATTTTACAATAACACACTGGAAACTGCTGTAATTTTAATCAAAAAACAGGGTGTAACCTGTGTGAAATTAAAACCTAAACAATGATATGGAAGAATCTCAAACGCTCAGATTTTATTGGTTAAAGTACGAAGTTAGCGCTATACAGGAGTTAATTCAAAACTCTAATGGAATAGATAGCTTTGTTTTTTCCTATTACTTTCCTAAATCTCCTAAAGAAAGTAAACCACTGCAATTAGTTGCATATGCCCATATGTTAAATCCAGCTCATCCTGACGGTGTGTACAGTAAACATTATGATATTTTATCCGTTTACAATAATCCCAATGAAACCAATCCATCGCCACCTGCTACCTGATTATAGAGAAGCGATGTGATATGCTGCATGTTTTACAGACAATTTTAGACTGGTCAGAAATCTGGGCACTTTTTATTCCAGCTGCCGCCCTGCTTTATATCAAACAACCGGTTATTTTTAAGCCGGTTGTTTTGTATATATGGCTTGCATTGGTGATCAATAAATTGATTGATGTGATCTGGAAATTCAAAACGATACTTCCTGCAAGTCTGAATTCTAATAATTCTTTATATAATCTACACTCTGTATTTACATTCTTTTTGTTCAGTTCATTTTTTATTTACCTTAAACAACCATTTATTTTAAGGATAAAAAAAATTATACCTTTTATATTTCTGTTTTTTGTTATTATTAATTTTACTTTTTATGAAAACTTTTTTTATTATTAGAGATTTAGCAGCCGGTTATTGTCTGTTGAGGCAATTTCTCTCCTTTTCTACTCCCTTAGCTATTTTCTATTTAAGGTTCACGAAAATGTGAACGTGAACATATTCACTGCAGACTTCTGGATTGCCACAGGTCTGGGTTTGTATGTGGCAGTTAATTTTTTTATTTTTCTATTGTACAACGAACTTACGATACATATGATAAATTTTGCTATTAACCTCTGGAACGTCCACAATATATCTTATATCATTTTTAACCTTTTTATGGCTAAAGGATTTTATGAATCTGGTAAATATTGACATCAGACTTTTCGTTGTGGTTAGTATTGCCGCAATGCTGCTGTTGTTCATAAGTTTTCTGTTGATTTTTATATTCACACAACGTAAAAAACTGCACTATCAAAATTCCATTCAGTCCTTAAATGAACATCAGAAAAATCAACTTATAGAAGCTGCAATAAAAAGTGAAGAAACTGAAAGACATCGTATTGCAGATGAGCTGCACGATGAGGTTGGTGCTATTCTCGCTTCTTCAAAATTGCATTTTCATAGTATCAAATTAGGTGCTGGCGAATATAACGAGAGCATTTATAATAAAGCGCGGGAGCTGCTTGACGAAGGCATTAAAAAAGTAAGGAACATATCTCATAGCCTGCACTCAGCAATTTTACAGGAATTTGGCTTAAATGAAGCGATCAGTCATTTTGCAAGTAAAATTGCGCACGAATCTTTGGTTGAGGTAACTACTACAATGGACCCTAAGTATCATTGCCCCATGGAAAATGATATCAGCATTTACCGGATCATTCAAGAATTACTTCATAATATTTTAACCCATGCAAAGGCTACTAAAATCCATATTATATCTGAATATACAAGTCAGAAATACCTATTGAAAATATCTCATAACGGTGATGGACTTACACAACAGCGTTTTGAAGAACTTCGGTTTAAGAGAAATGGTCTGGGTCTTAAAAATATCCAGAACAGAGTCATATTTATCAAGGGAGAACTTCTCTTTTCACAACAGGGTCCTGACTATCATATAGACATTCAGGTTCCTATAAATCAGATAAAAAATGAGTAAAATAAAAGTTGCTATAGCAGATGATTATGCAATTTTCCGCGACGGTTTAAAAGTTGGTCTAAACCTGGATGAAAATATGGAAGTTGTTGCAGAAGCCGGAAATGGAGATGAATTACTGGAAAGACTAGAGCAAATTCCGGCAGATGTAATTCTGATGGATTTAAGGATGCCCGGAATGGATGGTATGGAAGCCACCAGGCAAATCAAAAAGAAATTTGAGCAAACCAAGATTATAGCTGTCACTTTGCACGATGAAGATAGCTTTATCGTGCATCTCATGGAAATTGGGGCAAATGCTTATCTGTTAAAAGATGCCAATCCTCTGGAAATCAGGGAGGCCATTTATGCAGTACATTTACACGGTTATTATTTTAACGACCTGGTCAATAAGGCGCTTTTAAAGAAGTTGATCACTAAAGGGAATTTCAAACCTTCATTCCATCAAAAAGTCGAACTTTCGGAACGTGAGCTTGAAGTATTACAATTAATTTGTGATGAGAAGACAGCCACTGAGATCGGTACGGAAATCTTTTTAAGTCCCCGCTCTGTAGAAGGTATTAAGCAACGTCTCATTGATAAGATAGGTGTGCGCAATACCGCCGGCCTGGTTCTGTTTGCCGTAAAGAACGGGCTGATATAGCTCTCCTGCTGTGCTGAGTATAATTACGTAGTTTTTCTTTAGCGTATATCTACTATGGCTATAATTCTCTGATGTTCCGTTCTTTATGCTGTGCAATGAAGCTTCAACAAATGCACCTAAAAAACAACTTATTTAAAAAATTAAATTATGGCAAAGTTAAAATTATCTCAAGCGGAATTAGCAGCACTTGATGCACTTATCGCAGAGATGCAAGGAGACCACAAAGGCATAGAAGCTGAGGTTGGTGATGTTAAAGCTTTCATTACTGCGGTAGGAAGAGTTGTAGTACAGGCTACAAAAGTTACAGTTAAAGCAACTCCATATGTTACTGACATTGTTGAAGTAGCTACTGCTATTTTAGGAAAAGAAGCACATGATGAAGCTTCAAAAAGCCTTGCATCACATGCTAAAGCAGGTATCAATGTTCAGCAACTGATAGAACTTCGTAAAAAGTTTAATTAATTACTGTTTTAAAGGCGGGCCTGATTGCACCCGCCTTTAGAATTTAATCTTTAAAAAATGGCTTCTCCTACAGACATCAGCACTATTTATGAATCAATAATAGCAAGCATATTGGGCATATGGTTTCTGCTAACTATTTTGTGCCAGTTCAGATACACTAAATTTTCGGGCTATATCAGGCATACGGTTGACGTTTTCGGACTCATTCCACTATGGACATTCTTCGCCCCTAATCCTGGAAAAAGTGATTACCATTTATTATACAGAGATAAAATTGACGAGGATATTCATGGTGATTGGGAAGAAATGGACATCACAGAAGAACGTTCATTATGGTCATGGTGCTGGAATCCGGACAAGAGAGATAAAAAAATACTGGCCGATGTAATCCAGAGCCTGGTTGCCAGTATCCCACATTATAAAGGTGATAAAGGCTATGATCTGCTCATGTTCTCTATGCCTTATTTGATTGTATTGCATGCGGTAAGTCATTGCAAATGTAATTCGGGTTCAGTGCAAAGACAATTTATGCTGGCCGAAACTTCAGGATACCTTAAAGAGACCTCTCCTTCTGTGATCTTATTATCAGTATTCCACCAAATATAAATTTGACATATGACTTCTATTATAGAAACCAATCAGCTCATTCTAATGATTTTAAGTGTTGGGTTATTTATCTCAACCCTAGAGTATATTAAAAAAATACAGATCTTTTCTCCAACAGGGTTACTTTCCTGGAATGTGATGCAGCTGCGCTGGGAGAAAAAAGATCATAATTCATTCTTCAGTCCGATGTTTAAGCTGTTTAATGAAAAAGGTTTAGCTATCATTTTCGGATTAAGATGTCTTATTATTTTGGGTTTGCTATTCTATCCACTCGAAACCACTTATGGCTGGATCCTGGTTGGCCTTTTAGGGTGTAGTCTTTTAGCCAGTTCAATGATCACCTTTTACGGAAGTGATGGTTCCGATCAAATGAATATGCTGATTATTATTACGCTTTTCCTGTGCCATTCCCCCCTGGTTGAAGGTACGCGTCTGGCCACTTTAGGACTTTGGTTTATTGGTTTGCAAACCTGTCTTTCTTATACCGTTGCGGGGATTGCTAAATTAGTATCTAAAGAATGGCGTGCTTCTACTGCGATTAAAGATGTATTTTCTACTAAAACCTATGGTTCCAGATGGGCAGCAGTACTGTTAAAGAAATATCCTGGAATTAACGTTTTCTTATGCTGGAACGTCATGATTATGGAAACCCTGTTTCCGTTGTGCCTGATATTACCTTTCAATTATGCGCTGATTTTTATCATCTGGGGATTTATATTTCATCTTTTAACTGCTATCATCATGGGCTTAAATTCATTTTTCTGGTCTTTTATGGCAGCCTACCCCGCTCTTTTCTATATCAATCATCAAATACAGCATCTTTTCTAAGATTCAACCTAGCGCAATGGTAACCGGGAAAAAAGATATTATACTATTTGACGGAATATGTAATTTCTGCAATAGCTATATCAATTATGTGATCAGTCACGATGAACAGAACAGATTCGTTTTTGCATCTCTGCAGAGTGATGTTGCAAAAGAGTTATCTGTAGTTCATCAAATTGATCTGCAGAATTTAAACAGTATTATAGTCATACACAATCAAAAGATCTTTACCCGGTCTGACGGTATTATCCATATCGGAAAACACCTGAAAAGTAAATGGTCATGGGTTTTGCTGATGATCAGCTTTATTCCGCGTTTTATCAGAAACTATGGATATACACTGATTGCCAGAAGACGATACAGCTGGTTTGGACAAATGGATAGCTGTATGGTTCCCACACAAGAGATCAGGGATAAATTTCTGACCTGAATTAGTTAGCGAAAAACCCTAATATTAACTTGTTCATCAGTGAAATCACTTTATCCACTAATTTTGGATATTCAGTGGCAAAAAGCATCACCATGTCTTCTGCAGTGGCAAAATGTGTAGGATTACCTTTCAAACAAGCTGTCATCATTGGTGAATTATTAAAGTGACCAGCTCATCAGGTCCATTACTCTTTTGAATTCTTCATTTACTGGTGCTTTGAGATGAATATCTTCCTTTGTAACAGGGTGTTTAAATAATAATTCTGAGGCGTGCAGCAACATTGTAGTCATTTCCCACTGTTCTTTGAAGAACTTGTTTTGTTTGTTACAACCATGTTTACGATCCCCTATAATCGGATAAAAGATATGTGCAAAATGTTTGCGGAGCTGATGCATCCTACCGGTTGTAGGCGTAGCTTCTACCAAAGAGTATCTTGATGTAGGATGTTTGCCAAAAGCGATATCAAGCTCTGCCCTTTTAAGGGTGACAAAAGCAGTAAAAGCTTCCTGCATGGTTCCATTTTCTTTGGCTAAAGGATAATCTATCTCTTCGCTGTCAGGGGCATAGCCTCTTACAATGGCCAGATATTTCTTTTGCACTTCACTATTCTGGAATTGCTGATGCATAGCAATCTCCACATCCTTTTCAAAAGCAAATAGCAAAAGGCCTCCGGTTTTACGGTCTAAACGGTGTACTGGACTTACACGTCTGTTTACCTGGTCTCTTAAGAGCTGTAAAGCAAATTCTTTTGCATCTGTTGCAATAGATGAACGGTGTACTAGTAGTCCGTGTGGTTTATTGATCGCAATTAAATGATCATCCTGATATACAATTTCAAGCATTAATTTTTTTCGCGAATATAAGTTTTTATAAATTCTTTGGGAGAGTTTTATAGATTTCCTGATTCAAAAGCCTGCTGTTTCCCTAATTTATGTTTATTACTCCTGTTCTTTAAAAGACGGTTAGCGATCGAAACTGTTTTCATGGGAATGGAGAATAAATATAACAAAATATACAAAAAAGGCGATTAGATTGCCGCTGAAAATGAGGTGTTCTGCCCATTTTTTTAAGCAATATAAAGGTATTTCAAGTGGCACTTTTGTAGAGGTACTGTAGGGGTTGTGTTATCCGGTGAAAAAGAGAAAGCAGAACAGATCATGAATGAAATACTAAAAACTACCGAATTCAAATAAACAACCGCTGACAGGGTTTTTACAGCTGATATTTTTAAACAGATGCTTATATTGCCCTTCAATGGAACTAGATCAGCGAATCATCGAAAAAAGTAAATGGATGTGGGAAAAATGTTTGCCCCACATCTCTGTAGACAGTGTAGTATTCGGTTTCCATGAAAACCAGCTCAAAGTCCTTTTAGTCAAAACCAATTCTGTTCAGAGCTGGTTATTGCCAGGAGGTTACGTCCTGAAAAATGAAAACTTACAGGATGCAGCGCAGCGTGTGCTCTTTGAAAGAACCGGCGCCGAACGTATTTATTTACAGGAATTTGGTGTATTTGGTGCGCTAAACCGTTCCGAAGAATTCTTTGCAGCCTATCAGGATGATCTCTGGTACAAACAGCGTTTCATCTCTGCCGGATTTTACGCTCTTGTTGACTATACCGAAGTAAATGTAACCGCCGATGAATTCAGCGAAAGTTGTGAATGGAGAAGCATTGATGATTTGCCGGAACTGGCGATGGACCATCAATTAATCTATACCAATGCTTTAACCGTATTAAGACAACAGTTAAGTTATAAGCCAATTGGACAAAATCTGCTTCCCGAAAGATTTACTTTACCGGAACTGCAAAAATTATATGAAACTATACTGGGAAAGCCACTGAACAGGGGCAATTTTTATCGCCGTATTATGCGGTTTGACATCCTGGTTAAACATGAAGACCTGCGTAAAGGAGGGGCGCATAAAGCACCCTTCCTTTACAGCTTCGATCCTCTGAAATATCATGAATCCCTGCAGGGATTCGATTGGTAATGGCTATTTCCAGCCACCACCCAGTGCACGGTAAAGATTAACCACAGCCTGCAGTTTCTGCAGATGGTCACTGACACCGCTTAATTGTGCTGCCAGTAAACTCTGTTCTGAGGTTAGTACATCCGTATAATTTGTAGCAGAACTGTAACGCAATAAATCTTGTGTATAGTCAACTGCTTTAACCAGGGCGGCAATCTGTTTAGCTCTGGAATCCTGTTTTTCTACAGCAGTCTCATAAGCATAAAGCGCGTTAGAAACCTCCTGTCCTGCAACCAGCAGACTTTGCTGGAAATTATTCATCGCCTGCAATTGCAACGATTGTGCAGTTTTTAAACGGGCTTTATTCAAACCCTGATTAAAAATAGGCTGTGTCAACCCTCCTACTAAATTATAAAAGATAGAATGATCAAAAAAGTCCTTTAAAGTCAGGTTTGAGAAACCAGCAGAAGCGGTTACAGTTAAACTTGGATAGAAATAAGTCCTGGCTAAATTTGTATTCTCAAAAGCCCCTCTGAAAGCCATTTCAGCTTGTTGTACATCAGGGCGGTTTTGCAATAACTGAGCAGGCACACCAGTTGCTAAAGTTGAAGGAACCGTTTGTGCATCCATCGTACTTCTGTCTATCGTACCAGGGCTTTGGGCCAGCAGGATACTCATTGCATTTTCAGTTTCCCGGATACTTCTTTTCAAATCAGGTATAGTTACTTCAGTTGCATAACGGCTCGCCTCACTTTGTACCACAGCAGCTCCATTCACTACAGCCCCCTCTTTTAAATCCTTCATCGTTGCTACATTGGTAATCCTGCTTTTTAGGGTTTCCTTTGTAATAACCAATTGCTGATCTAAAGCAAGCAAGCTATAATAGTTATTTGCAATATCAGCGATCAACTGCGTCTGAACGGCTTTTTTAGCGGCATCTGTTTCCAGGTATTTTGCTAAAGCTGCACGTTTAGTACTGCTCAGTTTGCCCCAGATATCAGCCTCCCACGAAGTGCTTAAGGATAACTTATAAGTAGTAGTCAGCGTATTGATATCAATTCCCGGAGGAAAATTCAGGCCCGCAGAAGACTGTTTGCTTCTTGTCGCATTGGCATCAGCACTCAAAGTTGGCAAATAAGCCAGTTTAGCCTGTTGTAAGGAAGCTTGTGCCTGCAATATATTCTGAATCGCATTTTTCAGGTTCACATTCTGATCAAGGCCTTTCTGAATCAGCACTTTTAGCTTCTCATCTGTGAAAAGCGTCTGCCATGGCTGTGAAGCCATGGTAGCAGAATCTGTTACATTTTGTCCGCGATACAAACCGTCAGTCTGCATTTTGGGTGTTTCGTAGGTTTTTGTGACCGAGCATGCGCTGAAAAAGGCAGCGGAGACCAGTAAGGCAAAAACCTGTTTGTTATATCTATGGGTCATCTTATTCTGTTCTAAAATTTAAAATCAACTAAGCGGTTGGTGGTTCAGGCAACTTATGTTCATCAGCACCATCTATTCTTTTAGTTTCATGTATTTTCTCCTCTTCTTCATCCTCCTCTTCATAATCATAACTTGGTTTGGCCGGGCCACTGATTTTCTCCTGTAAACCCTGGAAGATGATAAACAATACCGGGATCACGAAAACCCCAAGAATAGTTCCGATCAGCATCCCGCCTACAGCGCCTGTTCCAATAGATTTATTACCAATCGCACCAGCACCACTAGAGAACATCAAAGGCATCAAACCGAAGATAAATGCAAATGAGGTCATCAAAATAGGTCTTAAACGGGCAACAGCACCTTCAATAGCAGACTGTATAATCGGCATTCCTTTTCTTCTTCTTTCCAAAGCAAACTCTACAATCAAAATACCATTCTTCGCTAATAAACCGATCAGCATGATCAGGGAAATCTGCAAGTAGATATTACTGTTCAGTTTAAAAATAATAGAGAACAGATAAGCTCCTGCCAAACCAAACGGAATGGATAACAAGACCGCAAAAGGAAGGATATAACTCTCATACTGTGCACTTAGTAAGAAATAAACGAAAACCAGGCACAGAATAAATATAAACACAGTTTCACTTCCCGAAGCCAGCTCTTCGCGGGTAAGGCCAGAGAAATCAAACCCATAACCCTGTGGTAAAGATTGCGCAGCTACTTCCTGAATTGCTTTAATTGCATCTCCAGAGCTAAAACCTGGATTTGGGGCACCCGTAATAGCGATCGAACTAAATAAGTTGAATCTGGAAATAGACTCAGGACCATATACTCTGTTCATTTTTATAAACTCAGTAATTGGCGCCATTCCACCTGCACTGTTTCTCACAAAGATCTTATTCAGCCCTTCAGGGTTTGCACGGAACTGGTCAGCTGCCTGAACCATTACCCTGTACTGCTTTCCGAATTTATTAAAGTTCGAAGCGTATAAACCACCATAATAGCCCTGCATCGTTTGCAGAATCGTGTTTACACTCACCCCGGCATCTTTAGCTTTCTCCAAATTCACATCCATCATATATTGAGGGAAATTAGGGTTGAAAGACGTAGTTGCATACTGGATTTCCGGACGCTGACTTAACTTAGCCAGAAACTCATTGTTGATTTTAAAGAAATCGGCTGTGCTATGCCCGCCTTTATCCTGTAACTGGAATTCAAACCCGCCGCTTTGTCCAAAACCCTGAATCGTTGGCGGAGAGATAAAGAAGATACTCGCTTCCCTGATCCCTGCAGTTTTACCAAATAATTCTTTAACCACATCATCTACAGTACGTTTACGCTGATCCCATGTTTTTAATTTCAGGATAACCATACTATAGGCACTACCAGCACCAGCTGTAAAATTTTGTCCGACAATACGTAAAGTATGTTGTACTTCGGGGATCGTATTGGCAATACTATCCACCTTAACTGTCACTGCTGCTGTACGCTCCATCGAAGCTGATGGCGGCAAACTGATATTGGCAAAAATAGTTCCCTGATCTTCTGCCGGAACAAAAGAAGAAGGCGTAGTTTTCATCATATAAAACAAAGCTGCACCAGCAATTACAATCGCACCTAAAACGATCCATTTCTTCACAGAAAAGAACTGTACGGAACGTTTATAGCGGTTAGTCAGACTGTCAAATGCAACGTTAAACCCAGTATAAAAACGTTGTAAAAAGGTTTGGTTATGCTCATCATCTTTATGGGGTTTAAGCAGCAAAGCACATAATGCAGGGCTTAAAGTCAAGGCGTTAATGGCCGATAAGATAATGGCAACCGCCAGTGTAATACCAAATTGCTTATAGAAAACCCCGGTAGAACCAGTAATGAAAGTTACCGGAATAAATACTGCCGCCATCACTAAAGTAATAGAGATAATTGCGCCCGATATCTCATCCATCGCATCAATGGTAGCTTTTCTGGCAGATTTATAACCATGATCCAGTTTCGCATGTACGGCCTCGACGACCACAATCGCATCATCGACCACAATACCAATGGCCAGTACCAAAGCGAAAAGCGTGAGTAAATTGATTGTAAAACCAAATAAATTCAGGAAAAAGAAAGTACCTACAATCGCTACCGGAACCGCAATTGCCGGTACCAAAGTAGATCTGAAATCCTGCAGGAAGATAAATACCACAATAAATACCAGGATAAATGCTTCAATCAGGGTATGGATAACCTTATCAATAGAAGCGTCCAGGTTTTCATTGACATCGACCAGTGTCGCATATTTAATCCCTTTAGGGAATGTTTTAGCCGCTTCATCAATAATCTTTTTAGATTGGTTAATTACATCCCTCGCATTAGATCCTGGTGTCTGGCTAATGGCCATCGCTACCGATTCTTTACCATCGGTTTCAATCGTAGAAGCATAACTTAAAGAACCTAATTCTACTTTAGCTACATCTTTCAAACGCAGTAACTGTCCGTTACCCGCCGATTTAACAACTATATTTTCGAACTCATTTACCTGCGTTAAACGACCTTTATAGCGGATAACATACTGGAAAGACTGATTGCTGTTCTCTCCGAATTTACCTGGGGCAGCTTCAATATTCTGTTCTGCCAATGCAGTAGTAATATCACTTGGAATTAAGCCATATTGCTGCATTAAATCTGGTTTTAACCAGATACGCATCGAATAATCTTTAGCTCCAAAAACTGAGGCATTACCTACACCTGTAACACGTTGTATTTGTGGAACCAGGTTGATCTTAGCATAATTCTGTAAGAAAGTCTGGTCATAAGCCTTATTATCACTGTATAAAGAGAAAATCAAAAGATTACTACTTTGACTTTTTGTGACCGTAACCCCGGCCTGAGTAACCTCAACCGGTAATAAACTGGTTGCTCTTGAAACTCTGTTCTGAACGTTTACAGCTGCTAAATCCGGATCTGTACCTACTTTAAAATAAATACTGATACTCACTGTACCATCATTCGCAGAAGTAGAAGTCATGTAAGTCATGTTTTCTACCCCGTTAATCTGCTCTTCTAAGGGGATTACCACACTTTTTAAAACCACATCGGCACTTGCTCCGGTATAACTTGCTGCAACATTAACAGTTGGCGGCGCAATATCGGGGTACTGGGCTATGGGCAGGGACGTGAGCCCCAATATACCCAGGATAACAATAATCACTGAGATTACTGTCGAGAGAACTGGTCTCTGTATAAATATCTTAAACATCTGCTCTTATTTTAAGTCTGCGTAAACAGTTTCCGGATTTTCGGCATTCGCTTTAATCTGTGTACCATCTTTCAAAGTGGCAACACCTTCTAATACAATTTCATCACCTGCTTTTAAGCCTGTTTCTACCACGAAGAAATTACCGGCTGTATTTTGCATAACCGTTACCGCAACATTTTTAGTTTTACCATCTTTATCTACCACTACCACAAAACGTTTGTCCTGTAATTCAAAAGTTGCACTCTGAGGTACCAATATGGCATCTTTTACCGCATTAGGAATTCTTACCGTTGCACTGCTTCCACTGCGGATAATACCTTTAGGGTTAGGAAAACGTGCCCTGATATTTGCAGAACCAGTTGCAGTATTGATTAATCCGTTTACTGTTTCTATTTTACCCTCTTCTGTATAAGTAGAACCATCCGATAACAACAAAGAAACCTTCGGTAGTTTAGCCAGCTTTTGAGCAAATGTTCCGCTGCCATCTTTGGTGAAATCCAGCAGGATCTTTTCATTCATAGCGAAATAAGCATATACATTACCTATACTTGAAACTGTAGTCATCGGATCTGCTGTCGTGCTGCTAACCAGACTTCCTAAACGGAAAGGAATAGAACCCACCACCCCATTTACCGGACTATTTACAATCGTATAGCCAAGATTTGTTTTAGCATTCACTAAAGCTGCTTTGGCAGTTGCAACTGCGGCCTGAGCCGATTCATAAGAATATTGTGCTGATTCCAGCTCATACTTACTCACAATATCCTTATCGACCAGTGGTTTTACTTTATTTACAGCCAGTTTAGCTGCATTCAATTGTGCCATGGTATTGGCGATACTTGCATTGGCAGTTCTTACATCCTGCTCATATTGCGGCGCATTGATTTTGAACAAAGGCTGACCTGCTTTAACGACAGCACCCTCATCTACAAAGATCTTTTCGATGTAGCCATCTATTCTTGGTCTGATGTCGATATTCTGCTGTCCCTGTATACTTGCAGGATAATCTGTGTTTAAAGTCGCAGATCTGGGTTGCAGTTTCAGGACTTTATATTCCTTCACCTGCCCTGCTGCAGCTGCGGCCTGGGCGGCCTTATTCTTGTCGTTGCCACATGAGGCGAGGGTTAATCCTGATATAAACAGGAGCCCAATCTGTATTGATGCTTTCATAATAATTGTCTTGCTGAGGGGTTTTCTATTTGTGAATTGATATTAAATACGATTTATTACTGTGGATAGATCATTTCAAAAATGAGCTGTTTCCTTTGTTTCATTAGCTTAACATATTCATGGTCAGTTATTTTCATAAATCCTTTACTGAGTTTAGAAGACAGTAAAGGGTAAGCCATTAAAGAGAACAGGTTCATCATAAAATGACGGGGGTCCATTGCTTTGATAGCTCCTTTATCCATTTCTGCTTTGATCTCCGCTAAAAAAGGTTTGGTATGGGTATCATGTACCTCATCTGCATGTTCAGTATCATAGCGGTTAGTTTCGGTAATCAGAAACAGCTCCCGGTAGGGAAAAGCTATTGTCTGATCCATAAAAGCATTAATCAGCTTCTTTAATTTCTCCTGAAAGGTCTGTTTTCCTGTAAAGGCATCACTCATAATATGGCGCAGTTCGTCCATAGCCTCTTCTGTTACCTGTTCAAATAATAACTTCCTGGATCTAAAATAATAGTGTACCAAAGTCCGGTTCACTCCCGCTGCATCGGCAATGTCCTGTGTTGTTGCATGCAACTTCCCTTCTGCAAAAAAGATCTTCTTGGCGGTATCTTTAATGAGTTGTTCTGTCCCTTTATCTTTTACTGACATTATATCTTTATTTTTAATATTAATGTTTGACAATTTTGTTAAGCAAATGCATCAGTAAATAATTGTACAGCATTACAGCCATACAATCAAAGCCAACATTTAATTATATATGAATCGATTATAAGGCCAAACTAGCTAAACACGCGTAGTTAAAAAAGAGAAATTGACCAGCAGGTAAAACACACCGACGAACGGCAGGTTTAACAGGATTTAGCGAATTATGTATTTTGTTTAGTTTTGAGGAGTTTGCTCACATGGCTTTCATCCGTTAGTCCAAATTCCGATACAATCTGTTTCAGACTGTAGTTTCCGCTTGACATCCTTTTTTGAATTAATGTCCGGCGGTAATTACCGATATAATCACGCATTGTCAGGCCCGCATTTCTTTTAAAGAATGGGCCTATATAAGCAGCTGTGGTATGGAAATGTCTGGCCATGACCTCAGCTTTGAGCCGATCGGGCGTATAGATATGTTCATGGATATAGGCGAATACATTTTCCATATCCTTAAGCTGTTTTTGAGTGTTGCTGACCTCAGGAAGATTTCTTCTTAAAATTGTCGCAATAGCCATAATCTGGAGCCAGATTAATCGCTCATTGGTCTGGATATCCGTATTTAAACCGATAATTACCTCGTAAATATGGGCTGTTACAGCCTGGTCTGCGGCATTCAATTTAAATCCTGATAAACGGGTTTCCCTGTTTTTGATCAGGTATTCCATTTCCTGTACCCATTGATCTTTGATCTTTTCATCGCCATGCAGATAGAAGTCAGTAAACTTTAAAAAGATGAAACGGGTACTTTCCCTGATTTCAAAATAATGCTGATCGTCCGGGCCAAGCAGAAATATATCGCCCTGCTTATACGTGATCAATTCTTTATTGAGATGATGAAGCCCGGTTCCGTTTTTGATATAAATCAGCTCGTAATGATTATGGTTATGCACCGGATGCTTCCATACACTGATCTCAAAATCAGAAATAATTACCGGAAGAAACTGGCGAAAACGCTTCATAGTGGAAATATACAAAATCTTATTAGAGTTATACCTATAAGCTGCCGCATTTTACCCTCAGATTTGACTTATGAAAGAGATCAATATAACTTATCTGCTTGCACGTCTGCCTATTGGGATGAGTATGCTGGGTCATGGATTGGTACGTGTACCTAAACTGGCCGTTTTTAGTGAATGGATGGTTAATTCATTCAGCAAATCTGCATTACCAGAATTTATGGTTTTACCATTCAGTTATTTACTTCCTGTTCTGGAGCTTATTACCGGTTTACTCTTATTATCAGGGTTGTTTACCCGTTTTGCGCTGCTGTTGGGCGCTGCAATTATGCTGGCGCTGATTTTCGGTTCCTGTATGATTGAGCAATGGGAAAACGTCTTTATCCAGGTATTGTATGGTGTATACTTTGCCATATTATACCGCTATCTAAACTTTAATAAAATAGCTCTTGATCAATTAATTATCAAAAAATAAAATGAGTACCAGAAAAGATTTTATCCGCCAGTCGGCGATTTTAGGGGCAGGGTCACTCCTGTTGCCATCCACCACATTTTCAGCGCCACAAATTAATCCGTTATCAACTATGGACAATTCAAATCAATCCTCACAATGGGCAGATGGCACCAGGCTTGTCATTTCCATTTCTATGCAATTTGAAGCTGGAGGAGAACCAGAAATAGGTTTTGACAGTCCTTTTCCTTCAAATCTGGAAAAAGGATATACCGATTTACCTGCTAAAACCTGGTTTCAATACGGCTATAAACAGGGTATCCCCCGTTTATTAGACTTATGGGATAAATACAATATCAAAGTGACCAGTCATATGATTGGCGAAGCAGTGCGGCATAGCCCTGAACTGGCGCGTGAAATTGTCAAACGCGGACATGAAGCGGCAGCGCATGGTTTAAACTGGACGCCCCAATACAACCTTTCTTATGAAGAAGAGAAGAAATTCATACAACAAGGGGTTGCAATCATCAAAGAAGTGACGGGTAAAACAACCGTAGGTTATAACTGTAACTGGTTAAGAAGAAGTAAAAATACCCTGCCTATTTTACAGGAACTGGGTTTCACTTATCATATTGATGACCTGAGCAGAGATGAACCATTTCTGATACCCGTCAAAGGAAAGAACTTTGCTGTTGTACCTTATACACTTCGCTGTAATGATATACAATTACTCGAAGGACGCTATTTCTCTTCACAGCAATTTGGTGAACAGCTGAGACTGGAATTTGATCAGCTTTATGAAGAAGGTGCAAAATACCGCAGACAAATGTCAATCAGTACCCATGACAGGATTAGCGGTACGCCCGCCCAGGTCCGGGTGCTGGACCAGTTTTTAGCTTATGCAGCTAAACAGCCAGGGGTTAAATTTATGCGGAAAGACGAAATCGCAAAAATGGCTTTTCAGGATAAAACCACGCTGATTGACAGCGATTACAGATAAATACTAAAAAGGCTGTATAATTTTGAGAATATAATATCCCAATTTATACAGCCTTTCTTATTTTAATTATTTAACAATTTTAGTCCTTTAATAAATGAGGTTTTAATAGTTTATTCCATATCGCATATCCTGCAGCATTCATATGCAGCATATCTTCTTTAAACAACTTAGGCTGCATCTTTCCATCTTTATCAAACATAGGCTGATAAATATCAAGAAATACTGTATTCTTGTCCCCTTTTAAAAAGTCTTTTACCAAAATATTAGCCCTGATACCTTTTGATAAGTACTGAGCTCTGGACGGACTTGCTTTGATAGCTATATATACAATAGGGACAACCGGCAGTTTTGCTCTGATATCACTATATAGCTTTTTGAAATCCTCAAATACAGCGTCTCCGGTAGCTGCTTTGATCAGGTCATTTTCACCTACATAAATAACCAGTTGTTTTGGATGATAAGGAAATACAATATCTTCCAGATAGCGGTCCACATCGGTTGTTACCGCACCACCAATACCCCGGTTCAATACCGTATAATCTTTAAATGTTTTGGTAAAATCGACCCATAACCTGATCGAAGAACTCCCTATAAACAGGATTGGATCTTTTGGGGGCGCATAAACCCGGTCATATTGTTTGATCGC
This sequence comes from Pedobacter cryoconitis, assembly GCF_014200605.1. Classification (GTDB taxonomy): domain Bacteria; phylum Bacteroidota; class Bacteroidia; order Sphingobacteriales; family Sphingobacteriaceae; genus Pedobacter; species Pedobacter cryoconitis_B. The sequence continues at coordinate 269,450 of NZ_JACHCE010000007.1, forward strand.
TTGTACATCATCCCAAAACGCAGGCTTATCCTGTGCAAATGAATTGACGTTTGATAAAAAAAGAAATGCAGCGGTGAATGCTGCTGCTTTAAATAGTTTCAACATTCCCAAAAATATCTATTTTTAATCAATAATTAAAGAGAAGATCAATTCAGCATTTCCAGTAAATAAGGCAATGCAGGATTATCATTGACTTTTTTCCATACCGCATACAATTCAGTTTGCTGTGGTATATTCTTCAATTCAATAAACTTAATCCCCGGATTGCCTTCTGTAGCCAATGATGTAGGGATCACAGAAAGTCCCATCCCATTTTCCACAAGTTTAAATATCGTTGGCGCATGGATAGAACGGTGTGAAAGCTTAGGTGTAAAACCCTGATCGGCGCATAAATTAATAATCTGCTGATAATAAAGCTGGCTCTGATCATTTGGAAAAAGAATAAAATACTCATCCTTTAGCTCTCCTATATGATTGAAAGCTGTGGCAGTCATCGGATGGTCTGCAGGCAAGACCAGGGTGAAGGTTTCTTTATAAACGCTTTTGATCACCATATCCTGCCCCACCTGGTTAGAACGCATAAAGCCAAGATCGATATCTCCTTTTTGCAGGGCCAAAAGCTGTTCTTTATTGGTTAACTCTTCGAGATGGAACTTAATATTCGGGCAATCCCTGTTAAACTGCTTAAGCAAAACAGGTAATATAGATTGCATTGCCGAGGCTACAAAACTAATTCCCAGTTGTCCCGTATTTCCTTTTTGAAGCAATTGTACATTATTGATGGCCAGCTGCATTTTTTGGATTACCTGTACAGCATCTTTATAAAAGAGTTTTCCGGCCTCATTTAAAACTACCCGTTTATTATTGCGGTCAAATAAAGAGTGGCCAAGATATTGCTCTAATTGTTTAGTCTGCTGGCTTAATGCCGACTGAGAGATAAATAGCTTTTCGGCTGCCTTTCTATAATGAAGTTCTTCGGCCAGCACCTTAAAATAATTCAGGTGTCTTAGTTCTATTTGATTAGTGATACTTATCATAGTTTAAGTAATCAGTATTATTACTAATGGTAAAACTAATGATATTTGAGACTGTAAACCAAAATAAACTTTAGAATGATCAATAAAATATTAAGTCTGGGCCTTGGAAAGGTAGGTACGTTAGTAGCAACATTACTTAGTGACCAGTTCGAAGTTACCGGAATGGACAAACAAGCGCCGCATTATGATTATGAAATGCCATTTGCAATTACCACAGGAGATGTTTCTGACCTGGTTTTAATGGAAAAAACGATCAGTCAGTTTGATGCAGTTGTTTCTGCCCTGCCATATTTCTTAAATGGTCCGATAGCAAGAATAGCACATCAGCTGGGTAAACATTATTTTGATTTAACTGAAGATGTTCCCACAACAAATGAAATTATAAAACTGAGTGAAACAGCAACCGCAGTCATGGCTCCGCAATGTGGTCTTGCACCAGGACTGATAGGTATTATTGGGGCACACCTGGGCAATGAATTTGAGAAATTAAGATCAATTGATATGCGGGTTGGTGCTTTACCAAAATATCCGAATGGTGCAATGGGTTATGCATTTACATGGTCTGCAGCTGGTGTAGTCAACGAATATATTAACGATGCCGAGGCTATTCACAATGGACAGCGTAAAATGGTTCAGTCCCTACAGGGCAAGGAAACTATCAATATTGATGGCGGTGTATATGAAGCTTTTTATACTTCGGGTGGTTTAGGTACCATGTGCGAAACTTATGCAGGTAAACTGGACAGACTGGATTATAAAACCATTCGTTATCCGGGACATTGTGACCTGATGAATTTCCTTATCCATGAACTGCATATGAAAGATGATAAACAACAGCTGGAAGATATTCTTAAGAATGCAAAACCTCCTGTTGAAGAAGATGTTGTTATTATCTATGCGAACGCCGAAGGATGGAAAAACAAGGAATTAAAGCGTAACGAATTCTGTAAATCCTATGGACCGATTGAGCTGAATGGTAATTCATGGAGAGCAATTTCCTGGACTACAGCCGCAAGTATTGTGGCAGTGGTAGAAATGGTTGCCAATGGGTCATTGCCATCCAAAGGTTTTATCAAACAGGAAGAAATCTCTTTCGAAGCATTATTAAACACGAGATGCGGTAGCCTTTTTAAACAATCGGCATCCCCTTTAAACAAAGAATATGAATTTCAATCATAACAGTCCATTAGATATTTTCCTGACCGAACTTTTTGACCGGTACCGGGAAGCTGTGCCCGAAGTCAATCAGATTACAGCTGCTTTACTTAAAAACGGTGTAGTCAGTTCTCAGGATGAAATCGTAAATGATCATATCGCTTTCAGGACGCTTGGTGTTCCCAATCTGGGCATAAAATCATTTGAGAAGATTTTCCTTTATCATGGTTATCAAAAAAGAGATCATTATTATTTTGAAGAAAAAAAACTGGATGCTTACTGGTATTCCCCTCCTTCTGCAGCCTATCCAAGGATCTTTTTAAGCGAGCTGAAAGTAGATCAGTTAAGCAGCAAGGCGCAGGACATTATCAAAAAATATACAGCAGCTATTCAGTTAGATCCTGTAGATGCTATAAACCTGAATGATGGAGAAGCTATTGCTGCATTTCTGCATCATCCTTTATGGAGTTTACCAGATCTGCACGACTATAACACATTGCTCAAAGAAAGCGAATATGCTGCCTGGGTTATTTACAATCGCTATTATCTCAACCATTATACCATCAGCGTTCATGCCTTAAGCAAAGGTTACCAGTCTTTGCCGGATTTTAATAGATTTGTAGAAGGCCTGGGTATCAAACTCAATGACGCGGGCGGGAAAATTAAGATAAGCGCAGACGGGTTGTTAAGTCAAAGCAGTACAGTTGCGGGTGTACATGAAGTTGAGTTTGCTGATGGGTCAAAGGCACAGATTGCCGGCAGTTACGTAGAATTTGCAGAACGTTCAGTTTTACCTGCTTACAGCCATCTTAAACCTGAAGAAATTCTATCTGTACACCGGAGAGAAGGTTTTGAGACGAGCAATGCTGATAAAATTTTTGAAAGTACTTATACAGGACAAATAAAATCCTGAAAATATTAAAGCTATGGATATCAAAAACGTATTAAAAGAATTAGGGATTACTGAAAATAACAGTGGTACTTCTACCGGATATCAATGGATCGGTTCGGATGCCCGGGTCATTGTTTCTTCTTCGCCGGCAGATGGCAAGGAAATTGCAAAAGTGAGTACAACCACTCCCGAAGATTATGAAAAAGTAATCAGCACAAGTGCAGCGGCATTTTTACAGTGGCGTAATGTGCCAGCACCTAAAAGAGGTGAAATTGTCAGACAGCTTGGTGATGCATTGCGTCAGCATAAAGAAAACCTGGGTACCCTGGTTTCTTATGAAATGGGAAAAAGTTTGCAGGAAGGGCTTGGCGAGGTTCAGGAGATGATAGATATCTGTGATTTTGCTGTCGGACTTTCCAGACAATTATATGGTTTGACCATGCATTCTGAAAGACCGGGTCACAGAATGTATGAGCAGTGGCATCCGCTGGGTATTGTTGGGATCATCTCAGCTTTCAACTTTCCGGTAGCGGTATGGAGCTGGAATGCTGCATTGGCATTAGTTTGCGGAAATGTTTGCGTTTGGAAGCCTTCTTCTAAAACACCGCTTTGTGCAGTTGCCTGTCAGCATATTATTGCTTCGGTGTTAAAAGCGAATGATATGCCCGAAGGCATCAGTTCTTTAATTACCGGAAACCCGGTTGGTGATTTAATCAATAACGATCCAGGAATCCCATTAGTTTCCTTTACAGGCTCTACAAGAGTTGGCCGTTTGGTTTCTTCGGCAGTAGCAGGCCGGTTTGGCAGAACAATTCTGGAACTTGGCGGTAATAACGCCATTATCATTTCTAAAGACGCAGATCTGGATATATCACTGGTTGGTGCTGTATTTGGTGCTGTGGGAACTGCCGGACAAAGATGTACTTCGACCAGACGTTTGATTATTCATGAAGACATTTACGAGGCATTTAAAAATAAATTAGTCAAAGCCTATGCACAGCTGCGTATCGGTGATCCATTGGATCAGAACAACCATGTAGGCCCGCTAATTGACAAGGGAGCCGTTGAAGTTTATCTGGATGCTATTGAAAAAGGTAAAGCTCAGGGTGCAAACTTTATTGTAGAAGGTGGCGTGCTTGCAGGCGGCCCTTACAATTCCGGCTGTTATGTAAGCCCATGTATTGCTGAGGTGAAAAACCATTATCAGATTGTACAGGATGAAACTTTTGCCCCTATCCTGTATATTATGAGCTACAAAACTCTAGAAGAAGCAATTGCGCTGCAAAACGGTGTTCCGCAAGGACTTTCATCCGCTATTATGACATTGAACCTCAGAGAAGCTGAATTATTCCTTTCTGTTAACGGATCTGATTGCGGTATTGCCAATGTGAATATAGGTACTTCGGGTGCTGAAATTGGCGGTGCTTTTGGCGGAGAGAAAGAAACAGGTGGTGGAAGAGAAAGCGGTTCTGATGCCTGGAAAGGATATATGCGCAGACAAACCAATACCATTAATTACGCAGATAAACTGCCATTGGCACAAGGCATTAAATTTGATCTTTAGTCTGATCATGATATGAATGTCAGCAATGATCAACTGAAATCCCTGTACGGTTCACTGGACGGGGATTTCTTTACGGACCAGCAAACCCGTATCCTATATGCTACTGATGCTTCTGCTTATAGAGAAATGCCGCTTGCGGTAGCTATCCCCAAAACTGTTTCCGATCTGGAAAAACTGATACTTTTTGCATCCGGCGAAGGTTTATCCCTGATTCCGCGAACTGCAGGTACCTCACTTGCAGGGCAGGTTGTTGGCAAAGGTATAGTAGTTGATGTTTCTAAATATTTCAACAAAATCCTTGAACTCAATATTGAAGAAAAATGGGTTCGTGTACAACCTGGTGTAGTCCGCGATGAACTGAACCTTTATCTCAAACCATTTGGATTATACTTTGGCCCGGAAACTTCGACAGCTAACAGGGCGATGATCGGCGGCATGGTTGGAAATAATTCATGTGGTTCAAACAGCCTGATCTACGGAAGTACCCGTGAACATACGCTCGAGGTCAAAGCATTGCTTTCTGATGGCTCAACCGCCGATTTTAAAGCACTTGAATTTGAAGAATTCATCAAAAAATGTGAAGGAAATACTTTAGAAAATAAGCTATATAAAAATATCAGGTCTTTATTAGGCAATTATGAAAATCAGCTCAGTATCCGTGAACAATTTCCAGTTAAAACTATTGAGCGTAGAAATACGGGATATGCTGTTGATATTTTACTTGATAGTGCCCCTTTTACAGCTGATACACCAGCATTTAATTTCTGTAAACTGATTGCTGGTTCTGAGGGTACACTGGCCTTTATGACAGAGATTAAGCTTAACCTGGAACCTGTTTTAAAAGAAGAAACAGCATTGCTGTGTATACATTTCAAGAGTATTGATGATGCATTAATGGCCAATCTGATCGCTTTAAAATACAGGCCAAGGGTCAGTGAGCTGATAGATCATCTGATTTTGGAATGTACCAAAGAAAATATAGAACAATCCAGAAACCGGTTTTTCGTATCGGGTGACCCTGCTGCAATCCTTGTTGTAGAATATTCGGGTAAGGACAAACAGGAGATTACAGAAAAAGCTGCCAGAGTTGAGGCAGAAATGAGGTCAAAGGGATTGGGTTATCATTTTCCTTTAGTCTTTGGCCCGGATATGTCCAGGATCTGGTCCTTAAGGAAAGCTGGTTTAGGTCTTTTAAGCAATCTTCCAGGAGATGAAAAAGCGGTAGCCGTAATTGAAGATACCGCTGTAGATGTTAAAGATTTACCTGCGTATATCCGTGATTTCAATGAAATCCTTAAAAAGCATGGTCTATTCTCTGTTCACTATGCCCATGCAGGTTCTGGAGAAATACATCTCCGTCCTATCTTAAATCTGAAAACAGTAGAAGGCAACCGCCTTTTCAGGGTCATTGCCGAAGAGATTGCAAAACTGGTTAAACAATATAACGGTTCACTAAGTGGTGAACATGGTGACGGCAGGTTGCGCGGAGAGTTTATTGAGCAGATGATCGGGCCGCGTAATTATAAAATCCTTAAAGAAATTAAATCAGCCTGGGACCCGAAAAACATCTTTAACCCTGGCAAAATTACGGATACCCCAGCTATGGATACCATGCTGAGGTATGAACCTGGTCAGCAAATACCCGAAATCAAGACTGTATTCCGTTATCATAACCAGAACATCCTGCAGCATGCCGAACAATGTAATGGTTCTGGCGACTGCCGCAAGTCACATTTAGCCGGTGGTACGATGTGCCCGTCTTTTATGGCGACAAGAAATGAGAAAGACACCACAAGGGCAAGGGCTAATATGCTGCGGGAAATGCTGACCCATTCTACCAAAATAAACCGCTTTGATCATCAGGAGCTTAAAGACGTAATGGATTTATGTCTGAGTTGTAAGGGCTGTAAATCTGAATGTCCTTCAAATGTGGATATGGCTAAACTTAAAGCTGAATTTTTGCAGGGATATTATGATGCCAATGGAGTTCCTTTTAATGTGAAAGTTGTTGCCGGGTTTAATCAGATCAATCAGCTGGCCTCTTTAGCCCCTGGTTTATACAATTGGAGTATAGGGAATAAAGCGATCAGTACGTTGATAAAAAAGAGCTGTGGTTTTGCGGCGGAGCGTTCCCTCCCCCCCTTATATCAAACGACTTTGAAAAAATGGTTTGTGCAGCATAAAAAAGAAGCCGGACCAGCGGTGAAGCATGCGGTCAAACAAAAGACGGTATATTTTTTCTGTGATGAATTTACCAATTATTCAGATACAGAAATTGGTATTAAAGCCATCCTTTTATTAGAAAACTTAGGTTATCAGGTCATTATTCCAGAACATCTGGAAAGTGGCAGAACATGGATTTCCAAAGGCCTGCTCCGTAAAGCAAAAAAAATCGCGCAGCATAATGTATTCCAGCTCAGTAAAATAATTACCAAAGAAACCCCTTTAATTGGTATAGAGCCTTCAGCTATTTTGACTTTCAGAGATGAGTATGTTGACCTGGTAGATTTGCCACAATTACCCATGGCACAAGAACTGGCTAAAAACAGCTTATTAATAGATGAATTTATTGCCAGGGAGATTGCCAGTGGAAATATATCAAAAGATAGTTTCAATAAAGAAAGCAGGCTGATCAAACTGCATGGCCATTGCCAGCAGAAGGCATGGGCTGTGCTGGATGCTTCCAAACAGATACTTGCTTTTCCTGAAAACTATCAGGTCGAAGTAATCCCTTCTGGCTGTTGTGGTATGGCTGGTTCATTTGGTTATGAAAAGAAACATTATGAATTATCTATGCAGATTGGAGAATTGGTACTGTTTCCAGAAGTCAGAAAGCAAGCTGAAAACGTTCTCATTGCGGCAACCGGAACAAGCTGCCGGCATCAGATTAAAGATGGTACACATAAAAAAGCCTTACATCCGGTAGAAATACTTTATGAAGCATTGCTTTAAAACATAAATATGGGCTATCTTTATTTACAGGATAGCCCGTATGCCTGTTTATACGCACATCATTGTTTTGTCATTTTAATGTAATCCAACTTGTGAATATTTGCCGAAGTATTACATTTGACCAAAATGCAGCTATAGTCAGCATAAAACAAAAACAATTTGACCGTTTTATTGCTTTCATATAAATAGAACAAATAAAACCCTGATTTAAATTATATTTGGCTGCACAAACCTAACGAATGGATCCTAACACAGAAAATCCGAATATCACGCCTCGCAAATATGTCATTTCCAGAAAACTTGACAGCATGTTCTTCGGTATATATCACGCTTATCAGTTTGTACTGCGCTTTTTCAAAGAAGTATTTGTACCTCCCTACGAATTTAAAGAAATTATACATCAATGTTATGAGGTGGGCTATAAATCGCTGCCCTTAATCTCTCTGACCGGTTTTATTACCGGAGTTGTATTTACCAATCAATCCAGGCCTTCGCTGGCCAACTTCGGGGCCACCTCCTGGTTACCTTCACTGATTTCTATTGCCATTATACGTGCATTGGCCCCATTGGTTACTGCCTTAATTGCTGCCGGAAAAGTAGGTTCCAATATGGGTGCAGAATTGGGATCAATGAAAGTTACTGAACAGATTGATGCCATGGAAGTATCGGCAACAAATCCTTTTAAGTATCTGGTAGTGAGTAGAATATTGGCTACTACCTTTATGATTCCTATATTGGTTATGTATACTGCTTGTGTGGCATTACTGGGTGCTTTTCTAAGTGTTCACAGCAATGAGCAAACAAGTTTCTCTATGTTCTTCTCACAGGTATTCGATACCATTAGCTTTTTAGATATATTTTCAACTACCTTTAAGTCAACCGTTTTTGGTTTTACGATTGGTGTGGTTGGATGTTATCACGGATATAATTCCTCAAAAGGTACTGAGGGTGTTGGAAGAGCAGCCAACTCAGCTGTTGTTGCTGCCATGTTCCTGATCTTTGTAGAAGAGATTATTATTGTTCAAATTGTAAATGCTTTCCGTTAATTATGGTCAAACAACAGAAGGCTATAGACAGAAATAATGCTGTTATTTCCATTAAAGGCTTAAAAAAGGCTTTTGGTGACCTGGAAGTATTAAGAGGTGTAGACCTTGAAGTCTATCAGGGTGAAAATCTGGTTGTACTGGGCCGTTCGGGTACTGGTAAATCAGTATTGATTAAAGTGATCTCAGGTTTACTGCTTCCTGATGCAGGAGATGTAGATGTCCTTGGACAGAGTGTTGAACATCTCAATACTAAAGAATTGATGGCATTAAGGCTTAAAGTGGGGTTCTCTTTTCAGAACAGTGCGTTATATGATAGTATGACTGTACGTCAGAATCTTGAGTTTCCGCTGGTAAGAAATTCCAGGAGCCTGAGACGTAAAGAGATCAATTATGAGGTTGAAAATGTACTGGATGCTGTTGGATTGTCACAGACGATAGAGCAAATGCCTTCAGAACTTTCGGGCGGACAGCGTAAAAGGATCGGTATTGCACGTACCTTAATTTTGAGACCAGAAATTATGCTTTATGATGAGCCTACAGCCGGTCTTGACCCTATTACTTGTATAGAAATTAACAACCTGATCAACGAGGTTCAGGAAAAATATAAAACAACATCTATTATTATTACACACGATTTAACCTGTGCTAAAGAAACTGGCGACAGAATTGCTATGCTTTTGGATGGTCAGTTTGCCATACAGGGAACATTTGATGAAGTCTTTGAAAGTAAAGACGAACGTGTTCAATCTTTTTACAATTATAATTTTACACAATAAATGAGCGCTACAGAAAACAAAAGATCAATAGTTGTAGGAATTTTCATCTTTATCGGACTTGCTATCTTCATTGCCGCGGTACTTACTTTAGGCGGAAAGCAAAAACGATTTGTAAGCAGTATTACCTTAAAAGCAGTTTTCAATAACGTAAATGGTATACAGGCTGGTAATAATATCTTCTTTTCGGGTGTGAAAATCGGAACCGTAAGTAAAATTAACTTTTATGGAAATGCACAGGTAGAAGTAACCATGCATATCGAAGAAGCAGCACAAAAATATATACATAAGAACTCAGTAGCTAAACAGGGCTCTGAAGGTTTTATAGGAAATAAAATGATTGAGATCTTACCTGGTCAGGGTGATGCGCCGCAAGTAGAGGACGGAGACCGTATTAATGTAGCTACGGCTTTAGGTCCGGAAGACATTATGAAAACTTTACAGGCAAACAATAAGAATATCCTGACTATTACCGACGATTTCAAAAAGGTAACTACAGATATGCTTGCCGGAAAAGGAACATTAGGAACTTTATTAGCAGATACAGTAATGGCAGGACGTTTACGTCAAATGACAATTAACCTTGAAAATGCATCTGCAAGTACAGCAAGAGTAACATCGGCAGTTGCTCAATATACTTCTAAACTGAATACCAAAGGTACTTTGACTAATGAATTGCTGACAGACACAACTGTATTTGCAAGTTTAAAAACAGCAGTGAAGAGTTTGCAGAATACGGCAGCATCAGCTTCTGAAATGACAAACAACCTGAAATTGACCAGTAATAAATTGAATTCAGATAAAAATGCAGTAGGTGTGTTACTGAATGATGAGCAGACTGCTGCTAAATTAAAGAATACAGTGAGCAACCTGGAATCGAGTACTAAAAAGCTGGATGAGAATATGGAAGCTTTACAGCATAACTTCCTGTTAAGAGGCTTCTTTAAAAAGAAAGCTAAGGCAGAAGCCGCTGCTGCAAAAGATCAATCGCATCAGGACCCGAAATAATCCGATATATCATTTAATGAAACGGCCGGTATTTTTTATACTGGCCGTTTTTTATTGTGTTGTGATTTTTCGGAAGATTTCAATTGCATGCTGCATTTCAGCTTCCTTTAAAGAAGCAAATCCAAAACGGATACCATTGTGGATCTGATCGGCACCTTCATAATAAGCACTTCCAAGAAGCATTAAACCAAGATTTTGAGCTTTTGGAATGATATCTCCCAAAGGATATGCTGCTTTGAATTTTAGCCAGAGGGCCATCCCTCCTTGTGGTTTGGTAAAATCCAGGACATCAGCAAGCTGATCATTCATCGCGCGGGCAGTTTGATCACAACGTTCACTGTATATCTTATTTGATTTTTTGATATGTCTTTCCAGTTCACCACTGTTGATAATAGATGATAACGCTTCTTCCATCAGCGTATCCCCTCTTAAATCAATTAATCTTTTGAGGTTTGTCGCCTGGGTAATAAAATTAGCAGGGCCTATTAAATATCCGATTCTGCAGGACGGGGCTAGAAGTTTGGTGAAAGAACCAACATACAGCACGTTGCTGCCATGATCAGAACTTGCAAGCGGAAGAACCGGGCTGTTGCTATAGTGAAAATCATAATCGTAATCATCTTCTATCACAGGTAACTGATAGGATCTGATCAATTCCAGCAATTTCGTTCTGCGGGACTGGCTCATAGTTACCGTTGTAGGGTGATGATGATGAGGGATAGTATAAAGCAAATTTATCTTAAAGTTCTTTAAGGCATTCTCTACGGCTTCAACATCCATTCCTTCCTTATCTACAGGAATACGGATAAGGTTCGCTCCTGCCTGCTTAAACACGGCATCTGCCACATAATAGCTTGGATCACTGACCAATACATTGTCGCCGGGTTTAAGAATCATGGCAGCAGCAAGGTATATAGCCATTTGCCCACCTCTGGTAATCAATAGATTATCTTTTGATATATTCAATCCCCGCGAGCCGTTCAGAAAATTAACAGTTGATTCCTTTAATGCGGGTGTACCGCCAAAATCTTTCATTGACATCAATCTTTTGACTTTTGTGCCCTGGAGTAATTTCCTGTATTCTTTGAGCATACTGTCAAAGGGCGTAAGATCTGCATCAGGGAAACCGTCATTCACAAGGATAGATGTGCGTTTCAATAGAGGATGCTGAACAGCTGTACCGGGAACCTGCTTAAAGTAGAATTTAGCAGGGCTGGAATAGGTATGGTTTTTCCCGCCTTCCTGAAAGGATCTCGGTTTGATTAATGGCAGATTAAGTGCTACCCGGATTCCGATTCTGGGTAAAGTTTCAATCCAGTCTTGCGTAATAAGTTCTTCATAAGCGGCGACAATAGTATTGCGGTGTTTATCAAGCATAACGGCAAGCTCCCTGGTGCTTGGCAGAAATGTACCTGGTTGTATCACTCCTTCTGTAATCAGAACAATCAAACGATCAGCAATTTGCCTGTATACAGCTGTAGTACTTCTTTCATCAATTACGATTAAGGTTTTAAAAGGGAGCATCTGATTTATAGGTTTAAAAGACAGTTAATGTAATCGGGTCCAGAATAACAAAGAATAAATTAAAGGATTTTTTTGCTTTCTGCTTCATTTCCTGAAAAAACTGTGTTATGTGTGACTTAAATATCAGTCATCAGCTTTGCGAAATCACTGGACTATTTAATTAGATAAATCTGGCACATCAAACCAGCTAAATCATATGATAATTTTGAACTATCAAATTATTAACTATGAAAAACGAATTTTCAGTGCCTCAATTATTTTTACGTTTAGCCTTAGGTATAGGCTTCATCTTTCCTGTTTTGGATCGTATGGGAACTTTAGGCCCGGCTGGGGCTAACAATATATCGTGGGGCAACTGGGAAAACTTCATAGCTTATACCAATACCCTGCTCCCATTTCTGAGCAGACCTGTCGCAGGCATTATGGGATTTATTGCAACACTTGCAGAAATTGTTTTTGCCATCTTATTGATTACTGGTTATAAAACAAGACAGGCAGCACAAGGCAGTTTCCTTTTAACGCTGACATTTGGCCTTTGTATGGCGTTGTTTTCTGGCATAAAAGCACCATTCAATTATTCTGTATTTGCAGATAGTGCCGCAAGTCTATTACTGGCAGCTGTTCCTATTTACAAATGGAGCCTGGACAATTATTTCTCCAGAGATATATTATAATAAAACATTCATTAATAGCTAAATAATAAATTTACATCGTGGAAATATTAAGATTAAACCCAGCTGATGATCTTTCCGGATTCTGGAATGTTCTGAGCACTTTTCGTACTAATTTATCTATTGATACTTACCAGCAGGTATTATCAGAAATGATAGAAGACGGTTTTCATCTGATTTATATCACAGATAACGGTGAGGTGGCTGGATTTGCCGGATACAGATATATACAAAAGCTTTTCACCGGAAAAACGATATATATCGACGATCTGTTTACTTTGCCTCAATATCGTGGTAAAGGTTATGCAGCAGCTTTATTGGATTATATTCATGAAGAGGCCAAAGCAACGGGCATGAATAAAGTTGAACTTGACAGTGGTCCTACCAGAAATGATGCACATAGATTATATTTAAATCACCGGTATATTATTTCCAGTATGCATTTTTCACGTCCGGTTTCCTGATGATCCGCATCAGCCAAGAGGTGGATCTGATTATTTCAGTCAATTCAAATCAGATCCATCTTTTAACTAATCAGGCGCTTTTATTTTCCAAGGCCATCAGGTACAAAATCAAGAGATACCGAATTCATACAGAAACGTTTATGTGTTGGTTCTGGTCCGTCATCAAAGATATGTCCAAGATGCGAGCCGCAACGTGCACAAAGCACTTCTGTTCTTTCCATGCCCAGAGAATTATCTTCTCTGTAAATTGTACTTTTAGTTCTGATCGGTTCAAAAAAGCTAGGCCACCCGCAGGTACTTGCAAACTTTGCATCAGATTTGAATAATGCATTTCCGCAAACTGCGCAATAATAAGTTCCTTTACGTTCCGAATTCCAAAGACTTCCTGTAAAGGCCTGCTGTGTTGCACCTGTTCTTGCTACTGCATAAAGTTCAGCAGGCAGGATCTTTTTCCAGACCGTATTACTAACCTTTAATACATTCGTGTCTGTTCTGGAATAGTAAGGGTTTGTAGCAGTTTTAGTCTGACTATAGCCAGAGAAACCAATTAGCAGCAGCAATATTGAATTTAATATAGTTTTCATAAAAATTGTTTTTAATGTTAGTCGTAGAATAATGAAAACCTTACAAATAATTTAAATTTTAACAAAGAAAGCCTCCCGAAAATTCAAGAGGCTTTCCTGGTATTCTTATACAATTTAATTATTTTGGCATTAATACAGTATTCACCACGTGAATTACTCCATTTTTCTGATAAACATCAGCAATAGTTACAGTACTTAATCCACCTTTTTCATCTTTCAGGACTAGTTTTTTACCTTCCATCCAGGCCCAAAGTTTTCCACCTTCAACTGTAGTCAATTCTGCTTTACCTTTTCCTTTTTTGATTGCAGCTGCAATAGCTTTGCTGTCCATTTTACCTGCTACCACATGGTAAGTAAGAATTTTAGTTAATGCTGCTTTATTTTCAGGTTTAACTAAACTAGCTACTGTACCTTTTGGCAATTTATCAAAAGCTTCATTAGTTGGTGCGAATACAGTAAATGGTCCTGCACCTTTTAAAGTTTCTACTAAACCTGCTGCTTTAACAGCTGCTACCAAAGTAGTGTGATCTTTAGAATTTACAGCATTGTCAATAATATCTTTTGTAGGATACATTGCAGCACCGCCAACCATTTTAGTTTCACCAGACATCGACATTTTTGATTGTGCCTGAACTTGTGTTTGTGAAGCAAATGCGATAGCTACTAAAGCAAATGCAGATATAAATGTTTTTTTCATTTTGGTTTTGATATTTAACACCACTTACGACAGTTCTTATGTGATTGGTTTTTAAAACCTGCAAGAATAAATGCAACTGACTGATTATTAATGTAATTATTTCATTTAACGGTATAATGCATCTCGTTTTGAAACAAAAATTAACTCAAAGAATTTCATCATAAATTATTGATTTGTTAATATACCGGCTCTTCTCTGATAGAAAATTATAATAACTTGCAATAGCCATCTGTTATTATCTGATAAAAAAGGTCTTATCTGATAAAAAAGAGATGATTATTGCTAAATAAAAAAGATGTCGCCTGTAAAATAAATCAGCGGCGTTACTGTTAAATAAATAAGATAAGTCCCTATTAAATATTATATCAAAAAAATTATCATTATGCAAAAAATAGATTTTGAATCCATAGAAAACGAACTGCTGGAATTTGCAAAAACTGAGGTTATTAAATTCGTTGAAGCACATCCCGGCGAAGTATTTTATGCTTTCGCTTTTGACTGTAACGCAGAATATGCTGAAGTAAATTTATGCTTTAACACCGAAGAAGCTTTCACAAAGACCTTAACAGAATGTCAAAGCGGAAAGTATAAAGATTCTTACCAGACTGAAGAACAAATTTATGATTTACGGTATAATACAGGTGACTGGGACTACCAGTGTTTTTCAACCAAATATGTACTTTCAGAAGATGAATTATTTGGTGATGAAGACCAGGATAACGAGAAAGAGAATGAAGATGATGAGTCAAATAATGAGCTTTCAGATACCCTATTGCTCCTTTTTTCGAAAACATTGCTTGAATTTATAAAAACAGAGGAGTTCAAAAAAATCCCTAAAACAACTGGGTTTAAAGTGTTCTGTGTAGACCATAACGAAGATCTGGAAGAAGCAGAATTGAGGTTGAGTAATTTACTATAAATAAAGTATACTAAATTAGTAGTGTTTATTTATCTTTGTAATACAATCTTTTTTAAACCTACTAATTTATGAAACGTAAATCTATACTACTTGTGGGAGCCCTGCTCCCATTCGCCGTTATGGCGCAGCAGCCATTTAACTTAAAAGGAGAAGTCAAGAGCTTACTTCCGGGAGATAAAGTCTATTTAAGTTACAATGCAGATGGAAAAAGTATTCTCGATTCAGCTATAGCTGAGCAAGGGATATTTGCTTTTAAAGGGAAAATTAAGGACCCGGCAAGAAGTACCTTATATAAAAAATCCAATGTTAAAGGAGTCAAAAATGATGTGTTATCATTTTATATTGAGCCCGCTAATATCAGCATAACTTCGGCCGACTCCCTGAAACACGCAACCGTGAGTGGCTCTCTGGTCAACAAGGATAATGATCAGCTTAAAACCTTATCAAAACCTGTACAGGATCAGCTTGCTGTACTTAATACTGAATATAATCAGCTTACAGCAGAACAGAAAAATGATAAAGCTTTTCTGGATGGCTTTTACAAACGTTATGATACTGTTTCAGAAGGTCTGACTCCGGTCTATCTTGATTTTGCCCGTAAAAACCCTAACTCTTATATCAGTCTGGTGGTGTTATCACAACTGGCTGCAAATGAAAAAGCACAAACAGAGGCAGAACAGCTTTACAGCAGTCTTTCTCCAAAAGTCCGTGAAACCAGTACAGGAAAAAGTATTGCGGGTTTCTTTGAAGCAGCAAAAAAGACAAAAGTCGGTTTGCAGGCTATAGATTTCACCCAAAATGATGTCAATGATAAACCTGTAAAACTATCAGATTTCAAAGGGAAATATGTTCTGGTTGATTTCTGGGCATCATGGTGCGGACCTTGCAGAAAAGAGAACCCAAATGTAGTTGTTGCTTATAATAAGTACAAAAATAAAGGATTTACAGTATTAGGCGTTTCTTTAGATCAGCCGGGTAAAAAAGAGGCCTGGTTAAAAGCAATTGCAGATGATCAGTTAACCTGGACACAGGTATCAGATTTGAAATTCTGGGATAATGCTGTAGCTAAATTATATGGGGTAAGATCTATACCTGCAAATTTCCTGATTGACCCTTCCGGAAAGATTATCGCTAAAGGTTTAAGAGAAGAAGATCTTCAAAATAAACTGGCAGAAATCTTTAATGCACAATCTAAATAGGTTCTATTCTTCTCTCTGTTTATCCAAAAATATGCGTCAAGATTATTAATAACGCGGTTTTATTGCAGAGAGAAAATAAACTATACTAAATTAGTAGTTTTTATTATTAATTGTTACTTTTGCCTCATCAACTAGTTCTTATTATTATAATTCTTATCAAGAAAGACGGAGGGAAAGGCCCATCGATGTCTTAGCAACCTGTTCTTTACAAGGTGCTAATTCCTTATTACATGAGTAATAAAGATAAGTTTGAATGCTCTCAGTTCAATGAAGAATTCATTCCTCCCCGATTTCATCTCTAAAGCTAAATGGCTTTATCAGAAGTAAGAATAACAATTAACGAAATAAAATTAACAAATCTATACTTATAGAAAGGAGTACTATGCAATAAACCGGAGTCTAAAAATTTCAAAAACAAACCGTAAAAAAAATAAGGAGCGGTTAGAGCCCGCTCCCTATTCATATTGCGGTTATGGAACACCAACGCGAATTAATGTTTTTAAACCAACAAACAAATATATGAAAATTACTTTTACCTACCCCGTACCGTCTGATATCCTTAATTGCATATCAATTCATCGCTGTTAGAGAGATAACAAGCAATCCACATCCTTCAAGATTTTATTAACGGGTTATTTAGATTTCTAAACTGACCTGGATAACTATAGCCCAAATTTTCAAATAAACGATGAAAAAGACTTTACTCAAATTCTTTATATTCTTGTTTGTGCTTACAATTTCAACTATTGCCGAAGCACAGCAGGAAAAAACAATTACCGGAACAATCACCTCTAATGAGGATGGCCTGCCCCTGCCCGGGGTGAGTGTCAAATTGAAAAACACGAATACAGGTGCCGTAACAGGCGCAAATGGTAAGTTCTCCTTCACCATTAAAAACTCAGGACCAGAAGATGTTCTGGTGATTA
Organism: Pedobacter cryoconitis; assembly: GCF_014200605.1. Taxonomy (GTDB): domain Bacteria; phylum Bacteroidota; class Bacteroidia; order Sphingobacteriales; family Sphingobacteriaceae; genus Pedobacter; species Pedobacter cryoconitis_B. The sequence goes on from NZ_JACHCE010000007.1 coordinate 286,861, forward strand.
CTTTCATTGGATTTAAGCATTACGAGCATAAACTCAATGGAAAAACAAAAGTAGATGTCGCCCTTACTCCTGACAATAATGATTTAAATGAAGTAGTCGTTTCTGCCGGAGGGATACTTCGTAAACCAAAAGAACAAGGTTATACTGCCACCAGGATAACCTCAGATGAGCTCACTAAAGGTAAGGCTCCAACAGTAGCAGGTGGTCTGGTAGGTAAAATTGCCGGTTTACAGGCTAATGCTATTTCCAGTGGGGTGAATCCGAATTACAGATTAGTATTAAGAGGTAACCGCTCCTTAACAGGAGATAACACTGCATTGGTTGTAGTAGATAACGTAGTGGTACCAAGTTCTATACTAGACAATTTAAATCCAGAAGATATAGAAGAAATATCTGTGTTAAATGGTTCGGCCGGAGCTACATTATATGGTTCAGAAGCTTCAAACGGGGTTTTACTGGTCACGACCAAAAAAGGTAAAGATGGAAAACCAACTATCCGTTTTTCAAATACGACAACTTTAGAAAAGATCAGTTTCTTCCCTAAATTGCAAACCCGGTTCGGTGCCGGATCTACAGCCGACTCACAGATTTTCAGTCCTACAGAAAATCAGCAGTTCGGACCTGCATTTGATGGCAGTTTAAGGCCGCTTGGGTTTCCATTAGCTAATGGAGAGCAGCAGCAAATACTTTATTCACCAAGATCAGACAGAAATGATTTCTGGGATACAGGTATAAGCAACCAATCTGATTTCTCAGTTTCATCAGGTGACGACAAATCGACAACCTATGTTGCAGGACAATACCTGAATGGTAAAGGAACAACACCTGGTGATAAATATACCAGGGCTTCTGTCAGGTTTACCGGAACAAGGAAGATCCTCCCATCGCTAAACGTAGATTATTCTGCCAATTATATTGAAAACAATTACGATATCACCAGTACTACTGCCGGGGTATATGCAGATTTGATCAATGTACCTGCAAACATTCCCATATTAGATTATAAAGACTGGAAAGATGGTAAATATTCAAGCCTGGATGGTTTTTACAGTCCATTTTTCGGTAGTCCTTACTGGGATGCAGCAAACAACCGCTTAAAATCGAAGAACTCTTATCTTACAGGAAAACTGGAAGTAAAGTGGACTCCGCTCCAATGGTTGAATTTCACTTTCAGATCTGGTCTGTCTAACCGTTACTATACACAAAAAACAAGTGTAGCAGCAGCTATATATTCTGATTATTCTCAAACTTTAGGCAAAACGAATTCTGCCGGAAGCGTAGCCGATTTAGCCAATCAGACAGCAAGATTTAGTAATGACTTCCTGGTGAACATTAAAAAAGACATCAAAGACTTTTCACTGAATTTGATTCTGGGTGCTTCATCTGTGAACAAGACTGCTAAAAATGTAGGTGTCAGTGCTAACGGCTTAATTATTCCAGGTTTATACAATGTCGGCAACCGTTCTGGGGTAGCTGATGCCACAGAAAGTAATGCTAAAAGTAAGCTTTATGGACTCTGGGCCGATGCTACACTGGGTTATAAAGACTATTTATACCTTCACCTGAGCGGTAGAAATGACTGGACATCACTGCTAAGTCCAGAAAACAGATCGTTTTTCTATCCTGCAGCCGATTTATCATTTGTTGTTACTGATGCTTTTCCGGCTTTAAAAGAAAACAAGGTTATCAATTATCTTAAAGTCCGGGGAGCTGTTTCTAAAACAGGTTTGATCAACATTGATCCTTATAGTCTCGATCCGGTATTTAATTCAGTAACCGGTTATAATAGTGGTACATTTTTCACGCAGGACGGAACTTTAGCTTCAAAAGACCTGAAACCTGAAAAAACCAGCGGGTATGAATTAGGAACTGATTTCAGACTTTTAGATAACCGCGTTGAAGCCAGTCTGACCTATTATTATACCAGTACAAAAGGTCAGGCAATTTATGCGGGGATTCCGGTTTCTACAGGTTTTTCGAGTTATCTGATCAATACCGGAGAAGTAACTAACAAAGGGCTTGAAACCTCATTACACATTACTCCTGTTAAAACTGTCGATTGGAAATTAGTAGTTGGTGGTAATTTTACGGCTAATAAAAACCTGCTGAAATCCCTGCACCCTACTTTAAAGACAATAAGTATTAATGGAAGTAACGTAATCTATGCCGTTGAAGGTCAGCAGATCAATTCAATTATAGTGACCGATTATTTACGTGACGATCAGGGACGTGTAATTGTTGATGCGAATACTGGATATCCTTCTAAAGCACCTCAGTCACAGAATTTAGGTAACACTTCTCCAAAATACCGTCTGGGTCTGGACATGCAGGTAAGCTGGAAATCATTCACTTTATCAACCCTTTTTGAATACAGGGGTGGTTTTAAAGTAGCTTCTATATCACAGGGTAATAACTTCGATTTTGCAGGTTCATCTGCCCGTAGTGCTTATTATAACAGAGAACGTTTTGTATTTCCAAATTCTTCTTATCTGGATGCAGCAACCGGAAAATATGTGGCCAACAATAGTGTCACTATTTCGGATGGAGGAACTGGTTTCTGGACCAGTGGCGCACCAAACAGAAGTATATACAGCAATTATGTTTACTCTGGGAATTACTGGAAATGGAGAGAACTTTCATTGGCCTATAATTTACCTAAAAGCCTGTTAGCTAATATCAAAGCTGTAAAAGCGGTTACAGTCAGTGTGCAAGGCAGAAATCTATTATTATGGGTTCCTAAATCCAATGAATATACCGATCCTGACTATAGTGCAAATGACAACAATGCCGTTGGGGTATCCACGTTAGGCCAGACTCCGCCTACAAGATATTTTGGTGCCACCTTATCCGTAACCCTTTAACTACAACATCAGCTCATGAAAAAATACTTCAATATATTCACCATAGTGGCCTTATTTAGTACGCTAACGGCCTGCAAAAAAGACCTGAATATTAACGATAACCCAAATAGTGCGACAGGCAGTAATATGAAGCCTATCCTGGTATTGCCCAATGCCCTGACTGCAACAGCTGCAAATGCAGTTAGCTACAATAACTATGGCTCTTTGCTGGTTGGTTATCAATTACCGGGCAGAGGATTAAGCGGATTTAATGATATTTATTCTTATAATTTCACTTCCTCTTCCAATACTACGCTCTGGGACAATGTATTTGGCAATCTGAAAGACTATCAATACATCATCAACAATACGCAGAATGAACCTCAGCTGGTTTTATTAAATGCAGTAGCGCGTATAGGGAAAGTATATAACTATCAAAGACTGGTAGATGCTTATGGCGATGTACCTTATACTGAAGCTTTAAAAGGTTCTGAAAATGTAGCTCCAAAATTTGATCCTGCTGCTTCAGTTTACCAAAATCTGGTCAAAGAGCTGGATGATGCTATTGCAAAGCTAAAGGCCAACATCGGCAATACAGGTACAGTTACACCACTTAACGGTGCTTCTGATGTTTTATTTGGCGGAAACCTGACCAAATGGATTCAGTTTGCGAATAATATTAAATTGAGAATACTGGTGCGTGCAGCAGGTTCTTCTATTGACAGCTTCGTAAACAGTGCTTATAGTACTTTTTCTACAGAAGGTTTCTTACTGGAAAATGCAATTGTTAATCCGGGGTATAATGCAGCCTCTAAACAAAATCCTTTCTGGGGGATTTACCATAGCAGTGTAACCGGTTCAGCAAGTTCCGTTGCTACTTATTATATTCCATCAAAGTATATCTATACATTTTATAACGGCCCTTTACTGACTGATAATAAGAGAGGTACACTGATTTATAAAAACTTCCCTGCTACCCCGACAGGGCAACTTGGAGATGAAAAAAACAATCCTAATGCTATCCCTACTTTCTCTGCCTGGTTTACTGGAACAGGTACCGGGCTCAATGCTTCATCAGCTCTGGGTGTGCTAAAAGGACGTGCTTATGGTGTCCCTGTTTTTCTTGCTTCCGATATTTATTTTCTATTAGCAGAAGCTGCTTTAAATGGCCATGCTTTATCGGGCGATGCCAAAACAAATTTTGATAAAGGTATCCTTGCCTCCTATCAGTATCTGGAAACCAATGTAAGTAATGTCATTGAAAGTGGTCAGAACCCTGCAGCAGATGCCAAGGCTTATCAGACCGCAAATGCTGGCAATTATTTAGCAAATTATGATTTAGCAACCAGCAAAGAACAACGCCTGGAAGCAATTATTACGCAGAAATACATTGCATCCAATACGATAAACAGCTATGAAGCCTGGTCAGATTTCCGCAGAACAGCTTATCCTAAAATACAGACTAACGGAACGGCTACCACAACTTTTGTTTCTATTTCTTCTTCCTCTCCAAGAGCAGATAAACTACCTGTAAGAGATATTTATCCGCAAACAGAGTATAACCTGAACCCAAATACACCAGTAATCAACAATGCATTTTCGAGTCCGCTTTTCTGGGATCTCAATTAATAAACAAATGATAATATGAAAAGATATTTAAACAAATACACAGTGCTGTTATTAATTACATCAGTATTAGCCTCTTCCTGCACCAAAGAAGATGGTATATTTACAGATGGCGGTTCGAGCGGAATCGTAGAATTGCAGTTGCCAGCCAGAACTACGTCTACAATTTATGCTATTGCAAGCCGTTCCTTTGCTACGCAGGATGAGGTAGATTTCCCTATTGCAATCAATTATACCGGGGTCAATGGTACTCCAGCAGATGTAGTGGTCAATGTAGACGTCAACAGTACAGCTGTCACGCAGTATAATGATGCATCAGGCACGGCTTATACTACGCTTCCTGCAAATCTCTATACAGTGACTTCAACCAATGTAAGTATCCCAAAAGGAACAAAAACCGGTACCTTTCTGATTAAACTGAAAACCAGTTTATTTGATTTCAGTAAATCATATGCATTGGGTGTGACGATTAAAAGCTCATCATCTGGTACGGTTAGTGGAAATTACAGTACAGGAATATACCGTGTAATTGCTAAAAATGCTTATGAAGGTGATTATAAAGTGACCGGTTGGTTCTTTCACCCGACAGCAGGAAGACCGCTAAACCTGGTTAAAAAACTGGCTACCACAGGTAAACTAAGTGTCTCTGCTCCTCTTGGAGATCTTGGAAGCTCAAATTATTCTTTTGAGTTTACTGTAGATGGTAATGCGTTGACAGGTTATAAAGCAACCGGTGCTACTCCCGGAGGATTAAATTCGGGGTTTTTAACCGCAGATCATCCGGAAGCAAGCTCAAGCTGGGCCAATAATCCGGCCAGTGCCGATCAGCCTGGCCAGGGACAATGGAAAACAGCGACTTATAATAATACTTATGATGCTGCAAGCGGCACATTTTTCCTTGCCTATGGTTATATAGGTTCGGGTGGTACAGGACAGTCAGGCTGGAGCCGTCAGGTTTATGAAAAATGGGTAAAACAATAATTTATATTTTAATAGCGCTCAATTTTCTGGCCTCCGGATGTTCTGATGGAGGTCAGAAAATAGCTGTATACCCAAAAATGGGTATCGGTGAAAAGATCTATTTGAATACAGTTACCATAGATGGTGAATATAAAAAGAAAGATTCGGCACTGGTCCTGGAAAACGGTAAAGAGATCGTTTTTCGCATTTATTGTGCAGAACAGCAGATTTATGCACTCAGTTCATCATTTAATAATTTCACTGTTTTTTTTATCAATGATCAGGGAAGTAAAACAATACATGCAGACTTTTTTGCCAGAACTTATCAGGTAAAGGGCTCCCCTGCTACAAATAGTTTGATCCTGTTCCAAAGAAAACAAGCTGGTATGCTAAAAATGATCGGGCAGCTGCTCAAAAGAAAAGATAGTATTGGAACAGCCCGTCTTCGTCAGCAGTATAATCAGAATTATATCAATTATGCAGATACGGTGAGGAATCCTGTTTCTTTTGCCATTGTCAATGATAAAGTGGACTTTGGGACTGATTATAAGGGATTGGAAAAGTTTATCAATAAGGCTAACCATAAATTTAAAGGGCATAGCCAGTTTGACTGGATCTATATGAATGCACTCGGTTATCTGAAAAAGGTTGAAGTGACTGGCAAATAACGGAACTGATTTGTATAAAAACGGGCTATGTTATTTTATAAATGACATGGCCCTTTTTTTAGGAATTCGTATTCTAATGTTTATGGCATTGCATAAAATCCAACTCCCTGAAAATCATCCCAGTATCTTGGATCATTCAGATTAGAACTTTGACTATAATAATGATCGCGTCCTCCAGTGCTGTAATGTATATAGATTGGAACTGAGCCAGGTACCTGAGTCGGATAAGCATAAAATGCAACACCTTCATATCTCCAGTAGTTAAAATCATTCAAGGTACCCATCGTATAATAATGATCTCTGCCGCCCTCGCTGAAATAAACGTTAATAGGCACTGTGCCGGAAACCTGCTTATTGTACGCGCGGAATACAACACCTTCGTATCTCCAATATCTCCAGTCATCAACCATACCTGTAGACAAATAATGATGTTGCGGGGCAACAAATGAATTTACATTCACTAATTGAGAAGAACAGTCTGTCATATAATAATCTCCATTGATTATGGTCTTATAAATACCATGATCTTTAGCATTTCTTAAGGTATAAGCAATAACTTCACCTCTTGAATCAGGGCCCATATTTCCGCCATTGATTACATAATCCCTGAATGCAGGAATACCTTCTATAGCTTTTGCCGCATCACTTGAGGATCCACCAATGATGGTACCACTTAGTTTCATGTTATCCATAACCTCTTTATGTTCTTTAGAGAGACTGCCCCCTCCACCTATCTTCCATACACTAAATGAGGCTTCAATAGATTTATAGACTCTGGTAGAGTCATAAGAACTTTCGATCAGCAGGTAAGCACTTCTACCATAATCAATTGAAGAAATATATACCGGAGCTACGGTGCCTTCAAAATTTGTTGGTTTGTTAAATAAATTACCATCTGCAGGAATATTAATATCAGCACTGAAAAATTTCTGATAGATCTTTAACAGATAGAAACTTTTTGTACTCAACGCACTTTCATCAAAATTTGCAACGGAGCTAAAAAATGAGCCGATCTTAAGGTTCGCTCCGATTTTCATCTCAATTTCTCTTTTAGAACGTGCATGTACCAATTCGAACGTAAAATTAGCGGGTTGCTGACCAACAATGTTTGCGCTCATAATTTCCTGCATAGATACTCTGAAACTAGCCAGGTCAGGATTGATTGTTTTGCTGATTGCTCCATTTGAACCCTGGATAGAAACTGAATAAGTAATTGGTTTACGAACGTAGTCGCCAGGTAGAAATAATGGTTTGTAGGTGCCATTCTGGATACTTTCTCCATCAATTAATGAACCTGCGTACATGATGTTACCCGATGGATCTAAAACAGAAAGCTTATCGAATTCTGCAGACTGTTTATGCAGAATTGTGCTGCAACCTGAGTTATCAATTGCATTTACACGAACAGAACCTGCTTTAGCAATTCCATTTTCATCTGATCTGGAAGTGGAAGGTACTTTCAAATCTTTAAATTGATTGAGATTGTTTGTGATTTTTGGATCACCAGAATTCTCCTGCATTTCTACCCCCTTTTTACAGGCATTGAAACATACTGCAGTGAGCAATAAGAAAGATAATAATTTTTTCATAAGTAAGATTTGTTTCTTCAAATCTAATGAATTATTTATTTCTATTATTAAAATTATTTCTTTTATAATTTAAAATATAAAAATATAGCATTGTAACATTTGTATATTAGAAAAAAGGTTTCTTTATGCGGTGTAATGGAGAACGAATCTAATGATGAGAAAATGATAATTAAACAAAAAAGGATAGCCACATGGCTATCCTTTTTTGTTTACGTGTTGATTCTTAATTAAAGGCCCGCTACTCCAAAATGAGTATAGGTAGTAAAACCTAAAAACGTATTGTCATTTGGTACACCAAGAGGTGTTTGCATCTCTCTCAAAGATTTAAGATTAGCTGTTTTATAATAATTATATGCCACCTCAGTACCCGGAAACACAGGGCTGTTTATGGTACAGTAATCACATCCTGTAGTACGGTTATAGGCTTTTCTCATAAAATCATAACCTTTACTGATCAGGTTTGAATTTGCGGTCCAGATTGAATTATCTCCCTGAATTCTTGCCAGCTCAGCTGCATAGGCAAAAGCCGTTAATGAATACTGGTAATGTACACAGTCTTTTCTAACGCAAAGTTCAGGCAAAGTTCCATCTGCATTAATCACAATAGGAAGGTTCGTTTTTATAAAATCATATCCATTCTGATAAACAGACGTACTATTTAAGAAAATACCGATGGCCATTTTTGCATATCCTGCAGAAGCGTCCCAGTTGTTATTGTATTGAGGGATTTTATTGATATAATTGTCTTTCACCAGGGTTATAAAAGCCGAAAACTGTGCAATATCAGCCTCAGACCATCCTGCCGATTGTCCGTTAACTTTATAATATCTGATAATTTCGGCAGCCGCTACAAAACCAGGTGTTGTCCAGGAAGCTTCCAGATCAGGCTGATTTGGGTTTGTACTGCTATCCAGTAAACCATAATTTTTAAAGTTCTTAGCCCATCCGTTCAAAATAGCAATAGCTTGTGCTGCGTAAGCTGAATTTCCGGTTTTAGCCCAGCGTAAAGCAGTGGCATAAACTAATTCAGAATCGTTTCTGATCTGGTTTTTAGAAGGCGAAGTTGCTCCGTTTGAACCAACAACTACAGTTGCTGGAAATGAGGTTGGGTATTGATGACTGTTGATAAAGTCAGTCACTTTTTGGTAGGCAGCAGTACGATCAGCATCACCACCATTTACCTGCGAAGCTACCAGGTCGAGACTTGCCTGTGTATTCAGCAAACCGGGATGGACAAATGCGACTTGAGTTGAGCTTGTGTTTACATTGCCGACTTGGTTATTTCCGCTATCAGCTGCCACAGATTTCTTACATTCAATCAGGAATGCAGTAAGTGTTACCAGGCCAAGACAAAGCAGCCAGGATTTAGTTTTATTCATTTTCATAGGTAATTGGGTAAATAGATGTAGTTTTTACACTAAGCTATGAAATAGATTACAACATTTAAAATATTGATTTTAGCGCATAAAAAAACCGGTTATCGTGTAGATAACCGGTTTCATATTATTGGTGTTTTTAATTATGCTTCGCTGTCGTAAACAATACCGCCAACATGTTTGTCGATCTGCCATCTTCCAGTACCTTCTTCGCCGATAACATCGAACAATTCAAGGGCACGTCTTGCTTTGTATTCTTCTTCACGTTGTTCTTTGAAGAACCAGTTTAAGAATTCAACAGTAACGTAATCTTGCTCTTTATGGCAGTTAGCTGCGATATTTTTAAGAGATTGGGTTACACTGATTTCCTGGTCTAAAGCTTCTTCAAAAACTTCTCTGAAAGAGTTATATTCGATTTTGATGTTTGCTACTTCCGGAGAAATTGCAGTACCGCCCATATCAAGAACGTATTTATATATTTTAAGCTGGTGTTGTCTTTCTTCGTCCGATTGTTTAAAGAAATAGTCAGATGAGAAATCATAACCATGTTGGTTACACCATGATGCCATTGCTAAATATGCTGATGAAGATTGAGCTTCTTTTTTTATTTGTTGGTTTAAGAGTCTCTCTACTTCCGTAGAAAGCAAACACTTAACGCGGATGATATCTTTCATATGATTGATTTTAATTATTACCTCTTTCGTATAACAAAAGTAGTGCTATAAATCAATTTATATGAATTTAAAAGAAATATGGAAAGATTCTAAGTCTAAAGAAAGATTAGGCCATCAGGCGATAAACCCTGTCATGTAAAATCCTGTTCAGTTCAAGCATGACGAAAGTCCCTTCGATCAGTTCTTTGAATGCAATAATTTCCAGTAAGGTTAATACATAGCAATGATCGCATGCGCAGATGAAAACAATTTCAATATCTGGTGCTTTATCAGAACTTAGCAGTAAAGCTTCGATATCGATACCGTAAATGGCCTTTCTAAGCTTCATGATAGAACGATAGTCAAAACGATTGTTATGACCTGCAAAATTAACGTACCAGCATTTTTGAGAATCCGACTGAAAAACAGATCCATTCCTGGTTTGGAATACTTCTAATAAATCAACTGAAGGTGCTACGGCTACGTTTTGCATTCACATGGTGTTTATGATTACAAAGATTCACATTATTTAGACTTGATACAAATAAATTGATAAAAATAATTCACATATTTTTTAATATTCCACAATTGTGTACGTTCTTTTCAAATATTCCTATATTGTTACCACCTAAATTTACGTCGTATTTGCTGGGATTTACCTCCCATTAAGAATTTGAAAAACAATAATTTTAACCCTTACCCCTATGTACCGTAGTATTGAAGATTTCGAAAATGACTGGAAGAACGAAGAGCAGCGCACACTTCAAATATTCCGAAACATTACGGATGAAACTAAATCCATCAAAATCCATGAGCATGTTAGAACTCTTGACAGATTAGCCTGGCACATTACCCAGATTATTCCTGAAATGGGGATGCATGCTGGTTTGATGACAGAAAACCTGCTTGATGGAAAACCAATACCAGAAAGCTTTGAGGAAATTATTAATGTATACCAGGAATATAATACGATCCTGCTGAAAAGAGTAAAGTCTAAATGGACGGACTCTACTTTGGGCGATCAAGTGGATATGTATGGCCAGGTCTGGACTAAAGGACAGGTTTTATCTGTATTTGTAACGCACCAGACTCATCACCGGGCACAGATGACTATAGTGATGCGCATGGTAGGTTTGCCGGTACCTGGCGTGTACGGACCTGCTAAAGAAGAATGGGTAAATATGGGAATACCGGCTATGGATTAAATCATTGCCTTGCTAAATCTAAAAAGCCTGGACATTTGATTGTTCAGGCTTTTTGTATTGTTAATATGGTGAAATTTATTCTTTATATAAGTACTTAAGTGTCAGATAATATGTAACTTGTTGTGTAGAATTTTATCTTTTACTGATGAATACACTCTCCGAACCACAACAAAATAAATCACAGGCAGCTGTTAGTACAGGTGCTCAGAAACAAAGCAATCCTATCCCTGCATTTACTGACAACCGGCCCGAGGCTATTGCGCAAAGGAAACTACAGGAAGCCATAGATAACAGCCCCCGCGTACAACAGCTAAAAGGTTATCAGGAGCTCGCAAATGATTATTCTGGTAACAAAACAGCACAGTTAAAAAATATTAGTGGTTTAAGTCAGACTCCGGTTCAGGGGCCTCATCAAAGTCATTGTGGATGTGTGGGCTGTAATACTGTACAACGGGTAAAAATACCAGACACGCATGACCATAAAGATGCACGTAGATATACTCAGGAAAGAGTTTATACCAATAGACCAGCAGTAAGTGGTTCTGGAAGAAGAGCAGCGACCTGTGAGGGGTGTCATAAGCCAGAGCTGATGGAAAGGCTGCAAGTTGATCATATGGTTCCGGAAGCTTTTTTGAGAAAACTACATGAAATGTATGGTGCTGGTGGTAATCCTAACCGTGCAAAAAATATTGCTGGCGCACTGCAATTAGACTGGACTAAAAGAGATGAATTAGACTCTTCTCTTACTAACGAAGCTTACTCCCAAAGTATGAGAGAAAGATTTGCGAACTATGAAGTGGAAGAAGATCTTGAGTTTAAAGGCAATCTATACGAAGTTCTCTCTGACGTAGATAACTTATGGATGCTTTGTCCTGAATGTAATGGGAAAAAGGAAAAAACAGATAAGCTGCTTAAAGTAGACTATGACGCACTTAACGCGTATTTTAATCATGGCTCAGCTACCAGAAAGAAACAAATGACAAAATATTTATCCAAATGGATTGGAACTGATTACTTCTGGGACCCAAATGCTGCAGTGCAAATTCTTGATGTACCAAATTCTCCAGGTTATTCTGATCCTGAAGAAATGGAGGTATAATAAGAGGAATCTATATAGATTTAGTAAATTACTATTTTTATGAGCTGAAAAAGGCCTGAACAATTCAATGTTCAGGCCTTTTATTTATTATTCGGTTTTAGAAACTGTTAAAATCAAACATTTCTAAAGTGCCCTGGTGTAAAGGCCGTTTGCTTTTTAAAGAAGTTATTAAAATGTGCTGCTTCTTCAAAACCAAGACAGTAGCCAATTTCAGAGATATTCCAGTCTGTATGTTTCAATAAAGACTTAGCTTCTGTGAGTACACGTTCAGAGATCAGATCTGTGGTAGTTTTACCTGTGGTAACCTTGATAGACCTGTTTAAGTGATTTACGTGTACTGCAAGCCGCTCAGCGAAGTCTTTCGCAGAGCGAAGCGCGAATCTCTGAGAAGGTGTTTCAATAGGAAACTGACGTTCTAATAGCTCGGTGAATACAGCAGTGATTCTGGATTGTGCGTTTGGATGCTGATAAAGACTTTCAGAAGGCTCAGATTTTAAAGCGTAATGTGTTAATTCTGTCACATAGTTACGCAACAGATCATATTTAAATACGTAATCAGAGTTGATTTCTTCCAGCATTTTTTCAAATATGCCAGCCACAAATTGTTCTTGTGTATCATTTAAAAAATAGGCAGGCTTCCCCCCTATGCTAAACATCGGCAGCTCATTCAGGCTTCCCCGGATTTTCTCTGTAAAGAAAGATTCTGTAAAAATGCAGAAGTAGCCGGTAGTACTTTCAGAAAGCGCCTGTACCGTATAAGGAACATTAGGATTGAAAAATATTAAGGTCGTACCTTTAATAACAATACTTTTATCAGCATAGTGATAGAGGTATTCTCCACGCACCAGGCTCACTTTATAAAAATCCCTGCGGCTGTAGGTAACAGGTGTGCCACTTGGCCCGTGGCAATCTTCAATACGGAAAACATTAAAATGCCCTACGCCGTTTTGTAAGGTCTGTGGAACACTATTAAACTTTTGCTGATAAAAGTGTTCTAATGTTTGTGTCTTATCCATAATATGAATTTAAGCAATTTACTTCAACAAAAGTAATAGAAACAGTGCTTAGGTAAATTGCGCTAATCAAACCGTTAATTGCAAAATTCAAACAATCTGGTTAATGAAGAATTGTAAGGATATAATCATATTAGGTATTTATAAAATCCGTGCTTCTCTTCTGCTCGTTTATAAGGTTATTTAAATCTAAAGTTATGAGACAGATAGCAAGTATAACCGTAATTGTCCTGATGTTTTTAACCGCATGCGGGCAGCAGCCAGTAAAACAGAAAAAGTATCTGATTACCAAAACAGATACGGAGTGGAAAAAGTTGCTTAGTCCTACTGCCTATCAGATCATGGTAGAGCGTGGAACAGAAAGACCTTATCATAACGCTTATTATAATAACCACGAAAAGGGGATTTATGTGAGTGCAGCCACCGGCGAACCTTTATTCAGCTCAGATGATAAATACGATTCTGGTACAGGATGGCCAAGTTTCACTAAACCTATTAATAGTAATGCAATAGAAGTAGTGCAGGATAATAGCCTTGGTATGTCAAGAGATGAGATTGTGGAGGCAAAAACAGGGCTTCATTTGGGCCATGTGTTCGATGATGGGCCAAAAGATAAAGGCGGATTGAGGTATTGTATGAACTCAGGAGCATTTAAATTCATTAAAAAGTAGGTTTTTGAGGGGTTAATTGCATTTTTTTTAATTCATAATGAGGTTGTTAAACAATTAACCGTATCTATTGTTTGCGGAAATGAACATTATTTGTACTTTTGTCGCGGAGAGTTGGCAGAGTGGTCGATTGCGGCAGTCTTGAAAACTGTTGACTTGTCAAAGGGTCCGCGGGTTCGAATCCCCCACTCTCCGCCAAACAAAAATGCTACCCTTTTCGGGTGGCATTTTTTGTTTTAAAGCAAGTTCAGCGCCTCATTGGCGCAAGGCTTGATTAAAAACAAAAAATTGCCAGGAGCGCAGCGACAGCATTTTTGATTGAAGCCTCCCCCAAAAGGGATCAGCGAGCGAAGCGAGCTAATCCACTCCGGAATGATCTTGAGAAGATCCAGGAGATAATCTAACGCCCTGAAAATCATATGATAGCAGGCTTTTTGCATTTTAGAGGTACCCAAAACATGCACCGTTTCCCATCCTGTAGGTGAGCGATTCGGTGCATGTTTTGGAAATTGAAATGACTCACCGAATTTCGTATATCTATTTGATATACAACCATCCAAACGATAAGGTATACTAAACATCGCGCATCATGTTTTCAATATCAGACACACTCATAGCTTTTGCATACAGCGATACGATTACTTTTTCAACCCCGTCAATCATGTTATGTCGTTTGGGAACAATAATTGGGTTGAAAGAACCATCTCGATCCCTGGGGACCTGAATAGCCAGGTCACCTTGATCACTGTGAACTTTTTTCTTCTTGTGATTTACCGAGATCATCCAAGTAGTGAATGTTATACACATTTAATTGTTGTTATTATACACTTCAAACAAGGAAGCGCTACGACGGGATCAATTATTTTATTTTCCTAAAAAAGACTCAAGTTCTGCTACAATTCGTTTAGATTGTGTATGATGTAGATAATGAGAACCAGGCAATAAGATTAGTTTTCCCTTATCCACGCTGTTGGCTTGCGCTTGATGCAGTTCTGTCCAGCCTTTGACAGCTGAGTTTTCGTCTGCAAATAATAAAACAGGTAAATCCTTCGGGAAAGATAATTTTTGAGCATCTTTAAAACTACTACTTAATGAAGTTGCTTCTCTGTGCAAAGTATTGTTTCCGGTTACTTTCATCGTAATCATGTGTTCTTGTTCAAAACGGTGTACTTCTGATTCTTCTTTAGGTTTTTCATTTCCAAAAAACTTTAAAAATGCACGCATTACACCTACTTTGGCTAAAAAATCCATAGGTGCCGAATTATAACCCGGCCAGGGTTGTGTTGGCACACTGGTATCAATACCTACAAATGCGATTGCTTTACCTGGATAATTGTTAATGTATGCTAAGCTGTAAAGCCCAGCAATGGAATGCCCCATTAATATAAAACGATTAAGATTTAATTGTTTCACAACTTCATGGATTTCTTCCGACATATTATTCAAACTGCGTTCACGATTTGTTTCACTACTCAATCCATAACCAAAAGGTTCAATCGTGATCACTGTATACTTTTTGTCTAATTCTTTGATTAATGGTTCAAAATCTAATCTTGGGCTTGCCGTTCCAAATCCGGTGAGCAAAACAATCGTGTCTGGACCATGGCCATCTATTGTAATATTCATTGTACCGTCAAAAATTTTTATTTTTTGACCATAATCTTCAATTTTATCAGCTTCGATGCTTGAATTGACTTGATGAATCAGGAATGTCGTAATGAGTAGGATAGCGATTATGGATACAATTCCTATGATTGTTGTTAAAAATATTTTTGATATTCTCATTATGAGCGAAGGACGGTTTTTAGCCATTTTTTTAATTTCGGTATTATTTTGCAAGATTACAGCTTCAATATTTAATCACTTGGGCATTTCGGAATGTTGATGCCAGTGTTTTCGGTCAACCTATGCCAATTATAAGATCATACAAATTTATAAAAAATGCTGCAATTATTCCTGCTCTTAGTTCTTGCGCTTTCATTGCTACCACTTAATAAAAATTTCTGTAAATTTGTATTCAGTTAATACTGTGCTTACGACAGATCCCGGCGATAGAATTCTCTGCACGTAGCGCTTCCATCACGATCAAAATTTCTATTCTGCAGTGAAGATTCTTCGGGTACTGCGACCTACATCCTTGATAAAATTTTCGGGGATTGTTTTTTTTGGTCTTCCCATAATGATTAAAGTTAATTTTTTTTAGGAAAACACTCTATTAGTTTTTAATGAATTATGTCCAAAAGACAAACTTTCTGAGCATAAAATTTCTGCGACCTATCATGTTGGAGAAGATTTTGTTTTAAAACATTTATACCTAAATTTATTATACAGCATTTGCAGCTATAAAAGATATTAAGATCGGTGAGTGATTCGGCGAGTCACCAATCTCTACCCCTCGATACAATACTTTGAAGCGGGATATTAAGTTCGGGAACAATTCCCCCACTCTCCGCCAAACATAAATGCTACCCTTTTCGGGTGGCATTTATTGTTTTAAAATAAGTTCTGCATTTCTTCAATGCTAGACTTGCTTTAAAAGGATCAAGTCATCAACTTGTGGAGCAGGCTGTTTTTAAGCATAAATTTTGACTCTTATAGCTCTGGAAGTTGCTTTGAAAGCCTTCAATTTACATGGGAATGACTCAGCCGAAACAAGGCCGTGCTGTTAGTAAATAGATTCAAAATAGCTAAATAATCAATCTATATTGGCCGGGTACTGCCTGAGTACTGTTCGGGTACTCGTTAGGGTAAGAGCAGTGTTAAAGTAACGTAAGAGCATGGCAAGTCCAAGTAAAAACAACTAGTTGAAATGACTTAGAGTTACTATGCTTAAAGGCTGTTTACAACCTGTTCTTACACCGACCACCACTCAGGCACAAACAAAGTATAACTCGTTGAAGACTGATGAAATTATAATT
>NZ_JACHCE010000008.1 GCF_014200605.1 Pedobacter cryoconitis
CCTACGGAGCTGACTCCATGCTGAGAGATGAAAAATAATATATAAATTTGAATTCTCGCCTCCTAAACCGGTTCGAAAAAAGGGAGGGTTACAGTCTGAATGGTTTTTACGAAAATCAAGATAAACGAATTCCTTAAGGGCATCAGGCATCAGAATATCATCCAATAGTATTGGAATTATGGTTATATCACGTTTTTTTGCTTCAGAAACAAAGGCTTTGTTATAGTCAAATGTAAAAGGACCATCAGCGAACATTTTAGTTGTCAAACAAATTATTAAATAGTCGCTAGCATTTAATTCATAGGATATTATCTTATGCCAATTTGTGCCAGGGGCAATTAGCGAATCACTCAGAACTGAAAAGCCATTCTCGATGAGTCCATTTTTCAAGAAGTCTATTTTTTTCCTGTCATTAGCAGCATAGGACAGAAAAACCTTACTTTTATTTTCTTTTTCAACCATTACATTAAATGAAAACCTAAGTTAGCCTTTATTCTGTATTCAAGTATATGTTCGATTTAATTCGTTACAAGAATTCATGATGGTGATAGGTTAACTTGTAAATAGTACAGACCAACCATTAATTATGAAAAATAAGCTGCCGCCGTTATAGGAACTCTAAAGGTTAATGGTGATATCTTTTAGTGATATTTCTAGATCATCTTTCTCGGTAGTTGTGAACGTCTCTATTGAACTGTGATAAGTAATTGTTGATTTTTTTAATATTTTGAAATATTTAAGATAAAATGGATAATTTGGTAGCAAATTAATAATCTCACGTTGGCTAAATTTGGTGTTTATATTATCGAATCGCTTCGAAGCGAAGAATTTGCCGACGGTGAAAACCTAGCATCGATATTAAAATTGGCAAATATAGAGCACCAATACCACTGGGCAGATTCGGTTAGTCATTTTTTCGAACTTATTGCCGATTTTAAAATATCACGGTTCAAATATTTGCATATTTCCTGTCATGCTGATGAAGAAGGCATACAGATCAATGGCAATGATATATCCAATTCGGAATTTTCTGAAGCCCTTAATGGTACATTGCGAAATCGGAGGCTCTTCATGTCTGCATGCCGTGCGGCAAATGACGATCTAGCTGCAAGAGTTATTACCGTTTGCGGTGCGTATTCGCTGATAGGTACGGGAATTGATCTGAGATTTGTCACTTCCGCGGTATTTTGGCCTGCATTTTATCATGTGATGAAAGAAATTGATGCTGGAGCGATGTCAAGAGCGGATCTGAAGGCCAAACTAAAACAGTGTGCCGTTCTTTTCGGCTTTCCAATTCGCTATTACAGCTACCTCAAGGCAGACAGAAAGGGCAGTATTCGGAAACTAGAAATCACGGGCTTTGAAGATTCACCAAGGACTACAACAATCAACATAAAGACATAGTTTATCCGTTAAACCTATCCAAATGCGAAAATAGATGAGAGAATTTTTATGCTTACCAGATGCAGCAATTTACCATATTACGACACTGGAAAATTATGAATTGATAATCGATAGAGGACTTGAATCGGATACGCTTGGCAGAATATTTGTTTGCCGAAGTGGTGATCTTGGCATCCTATATAGTATAGCGATTTCCCAAGTCCTGACTAAAAAAAACTACAGTGGTTTCGCAATCTTGAAAATCCCCCTTGCATTAAATACCTTTGATGCAAGGGCATTCAGTCCAGATTTTCAAGCCAACGAAATAACGATGCCCTTTCAGAGCATTTTGCATCAGTGCCATATCGAAGCTAAATGCATTAAACTATTATCCGTCGTTGACGATCCAATCGACCAGGTTGGAAATATTGCGAATGCCAAAGAGGCTTCACTTGCAAACTCAATTGCCCTTAATGAAGCGCTAGAAATAACCTATGAAACTGACAAAGGGCTCCAATACTGGGTTAAAGCCAAGCGGGAAAATGGTATTTGGAGCTTTGAAAGGACCTATACAAAATAATTTTAGATTATAAATCGAATGTCCGAAGAATCTATAGCCAATCTAAATCCGGATAGCCTTGACCAAACTAAGGAGCGGGTAATGAGTGCAAACAATGCCAACGAAATTCATGAACACCTTAAACAACTTGGCAACGATCCAAAACATCGCCAACGATGGATATGGGAATTGATGCAGAATGCCCAGGATGTTGCTATTGATGGAAAGGTCGATGTCAATATCGAATATAATGGAAGCGAACTCACCTTCAGCCATAATGGACATGATTTTACCGAAGAAGACATCACCCATTTGATCTATCATGGCTCCTCTAAACCAGGACTGGCAGGTAAGACAGGAAAGTTCGGTACTGGATTTATGACTACCCATCTGCTTTCGAAAAAGGTCAGGGTTATGGGCAGTCTGATCGATGGAAGATCCTTTGATTTTGAGCTTGATCGGGAGGCCATCGATGGCAAGGACATGCTCAGAGTTTTGGATAAATCTTGGATAAGTTTTAAGAAGTCCATATCAGAAGATGTATGTACCAAAAAAACCTCATTCACCTATATTTCCGACAGCAACAATGACATCCAAGTTACGGTAGACGCCGTGCTGGGCTCGCTTGATTCACTGATGCCAGCGGTAATGGCATTTTCATGCATCATCAGGAATGTCTGGATAAAAAATCGTGATGAGGTAAGCTCATTTAGTATTATTCAACAAGACAATCCAGACGAAATTCATATCTATAGGTCTTCCACAGATGATGAGACCATTTTTAAAACCAAATTACTGGGAGATGGGCTTGGTACGGTGGCTGTTCCGATGGATAGCCAGTATCGTATTATGGCTATTCAGGCAAATCTGCCCCGTCTCTTCATCACTTTTCCGCTAGTAGGAACCGACAAGGCCTTTCCATTGCCATTCTTGATTCACAGTCAAGGTTTCGAACCGAACAAAGAGCGCGAAAAGATATGGATAGAGGCAGATACGGCCGAAGCAAAGGCGAACAAAAGTATTTTGGAGGCGGCCTTTAGTGCATACTATGAAATATGCAGGCTGATTTCATCTTCTACAGAGTATATGGATATTCACCTTCTCGCCGGACTTGGTGGAATGCCATCTACTGAGTGGCTAGACAGAGATTGGTATGCCCAGAAAATGGTTCAGCTTTTCGAAAAAATGGACAGCTTGCCTCTGGTTGCCAGTGAAGGGGGCACATTGATTTCGCTCGACGCCGCGACTGTACCATATTCTGATCCACCTGTTTATGAACAACTTTGGACAGCTTGGAACCAGTATCAAGATGTAAAGGTACCACAGCTTAGACAGGCGATATACTGGAAAAACCTGCTAGACGACCGGATAACATTTTCCAAATTGGACCAACATCCCTCTGCCAAAACACTGAAGGATTTATGCGAGAGAATTGATGCTACCGAAGGAAAGAAATTAGATCATATTCGGGTTAAAGAAGGCACAGCGGAAGAGTTTCTCATCTATCTTATCAAGGTGATAGAGAATTCTAACAATCAGGATCTCTGGACTGAGTTTACCGTCCTTGCCAATCAGAGCGGAGAGCTTCGAAAGTCTGGGAATCTACAACGTGAGGAAACCTCAGAGAAACAGATTGAAGACAGGTTAAAGGATATTTCATCTGGCTTGGACTTCAATGTCAGGGACATGCTGATCAATCCCTTGCTTGTTATCAAATCAAAGGATCATCAGTTGCAGGAATACAAGAAATCAACCCTTGTTAATGCACTTGTGGATAAGGTGAAAACTACAGTTATAGCAGAAAAAACAGAGATTTTCCAGAACAACACGGCACAATTTCTATTTTGGCTGATCGAAGATGGACAGGGGAGCGCTCTTCCTGGATATCCAATCCTGATGCGTAGTAAGAAGTGGGAAAAAATTGCTTCTGGTGCTGATCTGTTTCTTGGCCCTGTGTCCATCTGGCAGCAAGGTTTTCAGGATTACGCTGAGCTGTTCAACGATGAATTCATACTTGATGATAGCTACTTGTTTATGTTTTTGGAGGAAAATTCAACCAACAGGACGAGTACCTGGCTACTACCCGGACCGCTTTATTCAGAGACTGCTACGATTAAACCTGAAAATATTCGCTACCTGGTTACCAAGCGTGAGGATAGGGACAAGCTATCGTCCAGCAAATCTGGGGAATGGGCAATGGTTGATACAATAGAACTTAGCCAGATTGCCTATTTCAGCCGTCCTGCGGACAAGGGCGTCATCGATCGGGTCCGTGGTTCAATCCGAAGAACGAAGCTGTTACTAGAAATGATTACCCAGGTGCTACTGAGAGAAGACCAGTATGGCACTACGCGAAAAGAAGTCACCGTAGAATCGGATGGACAGAAAGTTCAAGTTAGTATATTTCCGAGCATTTGGATGCGAGACATTAAAGCAAGGGATTGGATAAAAAGCAATGTCTCCAATACCTCGGACAAACCGTCGGTAGAATCGCTTCTCCCTTACTTTACCTCTTCGGAAGAAAGTCGGGTGCTGTACAGTTCGCTACAGAAGCCGGAAGTAGTTCGTTGGCTTCACTTCTTAGATATTGGCGTGGGTGACCTTTTGCGAAATATTCGATCAGGCGACGATGAAGACGAGCGGATGGATTGGGACCAGTCTTATGTGTCAATTTTAATGAATAAGGAACTGACGCCGGAAAAGGTAACTGGAATACTTGGGGATAGTGAGCTATTAGCAGCCTATGACATCAAAAAGCAAGAAGAGGAAACCAGAAAGAAAAACAAGGAAATTGGCGCACTAGTAGAAGCAGCATTCTTCGAAGCAGTGAGCCAGCTACCGGGATATAGGATCAAACGTGTGCCAATTGGAAGCGATTATGTTGTGGATTCAGATGACGACCATTATCTTTTACTTGAGCGTGAAGATAAGCGGAAACTTACCATTGAAATAAAATCTTCAAGATCTGTACAAGTAAAAATGACAGGAAAACAGGGTGATACGGCACAAGAGCTTCGAGATAACTATATCTTGTGCGTGGTACCACTCGATGATTCACCTATAGACATTTCCCTAATCCATAGAAATGCCTTATTTGTAACCGATATCGCATCATTGCTAGACAAAAAAGTGGAAAGGGTAAGGCAAATCAAATACCTGCAAGACATGCGTGAGGAGTTCGATGAAGAAAACCAGATCTGGACAGATCTGAGCGGTCTGGATGTTCGTTATGTAATAGGGAAAGCCTTGTGGTCTAGGGATAGAGATGCAGTGTTCGGTTTTTCCAGTTTTGTCGACAGGAATATTAATCAGGATAAATTATTGTAGACTAAATTTCCAGGTAATTATAGTACGACTCTGAAATCAATTATCCGTATTTTTCTAACAAGTATGGCAAAACGTAAATTAAAGCTCTCAAAATATATTAATAGGTACTACCCATGTAGTACCCAACTCCTATAATATATCCTTCCCAATTTTGCCATACTATTTTAATATTCAAATTATGGCAAATATCGAATTTCTAACCAAAGAGGATCTTAATCAGTTTAAACATGAACTTTTTTCGGAACTGAGGCGACCAGGGCAAAGGTTGCATAAAATCAGCGAACAGAAAGAGTGGCTGAAAAGCTATGACGTTCGTAAGTTATTGAGCATATCTCCTGGTACTTTGCAAGGGCTCCGAGATACTGGCAAACTCAAATTTAACAAAGTTGGTGGGTTGATTTTCTACAAGTATGACGATGTGATTGCACTCGTAGAAGGAAATAATATAACTTCGAAATCCCGAAATTAAAATCAATTAATTCACAATGAAGATAAGTCTCATTCTCACGGGAATTAACAAAGAACCGAAGTATAATATTTTACAGTTTTAATGTCCAAAACCAATGTTCTATGGGCTAAGTGCAAACACCCGTGTGTTTAGCAAAGATGTATTTTCGTATACGAAAATCTCTTTGCTGTCCTATAAAGGACAGAGGCTCACTCGAAACTCGTGATCCTGAAGTCAATAATAAGTGTATTTATGGCAAGGAGAAAAGCAAAAGATCAAGATAAGATTTTAAGCCATCCTATTATTATCCGATTAACTGAACAGCAGTATAAAAAGGTTGCTGATCTGTGGCTTAATAGCGATTGCAGGTCCATTGGTGAAGTGGTTAGAAAGATCATCGCTAACCGTCCTATAAAACTTTTGCATAAAGATATTTCTATGAATGCGCCGATGGAAGAAATGGCGCTTATAAGGAAAGAGATTAAAAGGATTGGTGTAAATATTAATCAACAAACTCATAGTTTCCATATCAGCCAAAATCCAATTGAGCGATCTTTTCATTCGAGTAAGACCGCAGAAACCTATAAAGCAATCGA
The DNA here is from genome assembly GCF_014200605.1 of Pedobacter cryoconitis. Classification (GTDB taxonomy): domain Bacteria; phylum Bacteroidota; class Bacteroidia; order Sphingobacteriales; family Sphingobacteriaceae; genus Pedobacter; species Pedobacter cryoconitis_B. The sequence continues at coordinate 6,314 of NZ_JACHCE010000008.1, forward strand.
ACCTAAGATCGAAAGACTTATGGAACTGATCTCTAAACTAGCTGAAAAATGGTTGCAAAAATAAAAATCGGAAAAAGCATAAGGGGGATTCTACATTATAACGAGCACAAAGTTATGGGAGGTGATGCCAGGCTAATTTTAGCAAGCGGTTTTGCTGGAGAAGTAGAAAACATGGATTTTGAGCACAAGTTGAAAAGATTTGAACATTTAACAGCACTTAAATCGAGTGTTAAGACAAATGCACTGCATATCTCACTTAATTTCCATTCAAGCGAAAATATTAATGATACCAAAATGCAGGATATTGCAATTGCTTACATGGACTCGATTGGCTTTGGTGACCAGCCTTTTCTAGTATATAGGCATAATGATGCTGCCCATCATCATATTCATATAGCAACTACAACCATTCAACGCAATGGCAAACCGATTAAAACCCACAATATAGGTAGACTGGTTTCGGAGCCAGCAAGAAAGAAAATAGAGAGAGATTTTAATCTAGTTATTGCAGAAAGCAGAAAATATAGTCTTGAGCCAGGCATTAAACCTATCGATCAAACTATCATTACCTATGGCCGTTTACCAACAAAGACATCTATAAATAATGTTCTCAGTGCAGTTATAGGCTCATACAAATATACCTCACTTGCCGAATTGAATGCAGTACTGAAATTATTTAATGTTGTCGCAGATAGAGGGAATGAAGAAACTGAGATGTATAAAAAGAAGGGACTAATATATTCTATTATCGATCAGCATGGAGAAAAAATTGGTGTACCGATTAAATCAAGTTCTTTTTATAGTAAACCAACATTACAAAATCTGGAAAAGAGATATGATAAAAATTCTGAATTGCGCAAGCCAGCTAAACATGATTTAATAAAAAGGATTAACAAAGTCCTTAATTCTTACCAAAGCATAACAAAGAATACACTTGTTTCAGAACTGAAGAAAGAAGGTATTAGCCTTATATTAAGAATGAATGAGCAAGGACGTATTTACGGGACAACTTTTGTAGATCATATTAATAAAGCTGTTTTTAATGGAAGTGATTTAGGTAAGCTATACAGTGCTAATGCACTTTCATTGATGATTGGCTCTTTTGACACCAATAAAACATATCTGAAGCCTCTTAAGCGGCCTGATAGTTATCTAAAAAGCAGTAAAGACTCTTCATTACAGTCAAATCTAACTTCAATTCAGACATCTTCATTATCTCTCGGTGACATTTTTGGTAAACCAGAGATAGATTATGGCCCAATGCCAAAGAAGAAGAAAAAGAAAAAAAGAAATCAAGGAATAACCCTTTAAAACTATTCATATGAATACAGGTGAAGATACACAGGGCTTGCGTAAAATCATTGATTTTACGAGACTAATTAGTATAACAATTCTTACCATCCATTTCTATATCTGCTGTTATACAGTGTTTAAAGAATTGGGATGGACTGCAGAAATTACTGACAGAATTATATATAATATATCTAAAACAGGTTTATTTGGTAATTTCTTAAATCCCAAACTCGTAGCTTTATTGTTCTTAGTTATTTCGCTTTTTGGAGTAAAAGGGAAAAAAAATGAAAAATTGAAACGGGGCTCGATAGTGTTTTATTTGGTGACTGGTTTACTCTTTTATTTTATCAGTATAGTTATATTGATATCACCATTTAGTTTATTTCTAGTAGCTGTTTTTTACATTGGGGGAACCTCTGTAGGTTATATGCTGATCCTAACTGGGGGAGGGCTAGTGTCAAGACTCATAAAAGATAAGCTTAATAAGGATACATTCAACATTGAAAATGAAACCTTTCCTCAGGAGGAGCGTCTGCTCAAAAATGAATATTCGGTAAACTTACCAGCTAAGTACAGATTAAAGGATAAAATTAGAAATAGCTGGATTAATATAATCAATCCATTCAGGGGAATACTTATTGCGGGAACACCCGGAGCAGGAAAATCTTACTTTGTCATCAGACATATCATTGAGCAGCATATTAAAAAGGGATTTTCCATGTTTCTTTATGATTATAAATATGATGACCTTTATCGAATTGTATACAATATGCTTTTAGAATATTGGGGAAATTACAAAGTGAAACCCACTTTTTGGGTTATCGACTTTGAAAATATCATGCATAGGTGTAATCCATTGCATCCTGAAAGCATGGAAGACATCACAGATGCTACAGAATCTTCAAGAACCATAATGATGGGATTGAACAAAGACTGGTTGAAAAAAAGTGGTGATTTTTTTGTTGAATCACCAATTAATTTCCTCACTGCAGTGATCTGGTATTTACGGAAATATCAAAATGGTAAGTTTTGCACGCTTCCACACGTAATTGAGCTAATGCAGGCAGACTATGATAAGTTATTTGCCGTATTGCAGGAGGAAGATGAGATCAAAGTTTTGATCAATCCATTTATTTCAGCTTTACAAAATAATGCAATGGCTCAATTGGAAGGACAGATTGCTTCGGCGAAAATTGGTTTGGCAAGGTTATCCTCACCTCAGCTCTATTATGTGTTGAGTGGCAACGATTTCACGCTCGATATAAATAATCCTGAAGAACCAAAGATAGTATGTGTTGGTAATAACCCTCAAAAGCAACAAGTTTACGGTGCTGTGCTTTCTTTATATATTTCAAGGATGATCAAGTTGGTCAATCTGGATATACCAATTAAAATGACCCCTGAAGACCTGTGCAAATTGACCCCTCAGAGTTAACCTTAAAAAAAGGTAAAAGTTGTTGTACAGATTGGCTCTTTGAATAGACTACTTTATCCTGATTAACAACTATTGTTTTTACAAAAATACATTTTCAGTTTTAGACTTTCTTCTCCTGAGAGATTCTCCATATAATTCAATTCTCAACGAGTGGTGTACGATACGATCGAGTACAGCGTCGGCAATAGTTTTTTCACCGATGATGTCATACCATTCTTTGACGGGGATCTGTGAAGTCACTATAGTAGAACGCTTCTGATGTCTGTCTTCAATCACATCAAGTAAAGCAAGCCTTGCCTGTGGATCGAAAGGCTGTAGTCCAAAGTCATCGAGAATGAGCAGGTCTACCCGCTCAATTCTTTTCAGTTCTGCCAGTATATTGCCCTTAGCCTTAGCTAATTTAAGTTGCCCCATAAGTTTAGCAGTATTGACATACATCACTCTATAGCCGATCTGACAGGCCTGGTACCCAAGAGCTGTTGCCAGATAGCTTTTTCCAGTTCCGGTGGAACCGGTAATGAACAGGTCTTTACGTTCTTTGATAAAGTCAAGTGCGGCCAATCTATGAACCTGGTTTTTATCCAGCCCGCGATCCACGGAATAATCGAGCTGCTCCAGGGCAGCTTTATAGCGAAAGCCTGCTACTCTTATTGCACGTTCTATTGCCCGGTTACGCCTGTCGTCCCACTCACTGGCGACTAGCAGCGCAATAAACTGGTCAGCAGTAAGGGATTCTTTGACTGAGGTCTCCAGGTTAGTTTTAAAAGCATCATACATGCCAAACAAGCGAAGCTGTCGGAGCTTTTCTAGGGTTTCATTATTCATTTTCTTTTGTTTTATACGGTTGATTATTGATAATAGTCTTTACCTCTGATGTTATCATGGGATGGGATTGCGGGTGTCGGTTCTTCCTGTTCAATAGGAAGCTGGTCCAGACGCTTATGGAGGATCTCTTCGATCACAGGATAATTGTACTGCCCCAGCTTTTCAGCCCAACGACAGGCATCGGTAAGCCGCTGGGGCCCAACGCGTCTGGCGAAACTCAAAATACCCGAGCAAGACTTATAGGCCTGTTCAGGATAAACTTTGTGTTCCAGTACTTTAGAAATATAAAGCGCAACATCTTCATGAATAGCTGTTGCTTGAGTGATGAATTTTTCCGGTGTCCATTCCCCTAGAAAACGATGCTGTAAGGCCAGATGGTTTTCATCAGTAGTGTACTGATATTTAGTTCTGTCACGTGTATGACAAGCGATTAAGGTGTACTGATAGTAGATTTTTACCAACGTACTGGTGTACAAGAGCTTTACTTTTTTTCCAATGTAGGTGTATGGTACACTATAGTGATGAATATCCTCCCCCAGACGAACATAACCAGTTTTGTTGACTGTGACCATTGTTTGCTTATGTACCTGATAAGGCAAAGGATTAAGTGCCCCAAGCATTTCCCGTTCAATTTCTTCAAACTGCTCGCGCCGGGAGTAACTCCGACCAGAAAACGGCTTATTGTTGTGGATTTCAAGGCCAACAAGTATGGCTGTATTCAATGCACTTAAATCATTGAATTTACGCCCTTCCAGTCTGCTGTAAATGCTACGATAGATTAACTTAACTGCTCCTTCTACCAAAGACTTGTCCCGGGGTTTATAAACCCGGGCAGGAACAACCGTAACCCCGTAATGCTCCGCAAAGCAAGCAAATTCATCATTAAGTACCGCTTCGTATTTGCTTCCTTTAGTGACCGCAGAACGAAGGTTATCCGGCACAATAGCTTGAGGAATACCTCCGAAATAATGCAAGGCATTTTCACAGGCCTTAATCAGGTCTTCTTTGCGCTGACTTTCTACCGCTTCTACATAAGTCAATTGACTACAACCTAGAATGGCAACAAAAACCTCCACATCACGTGCCGTACCTTCCTGCGGGTCAACAGAAAGCTTACTCCCGGCAAAGTCAATATAAATTTTATCACCAGCCTTATGCTCGATGTGCATGACCGGACGGGAAAGCCGTAAATAAATATGAATAGTATTATTAAATCGGGAACGGCTATAACCTGCGGGATGCTGCGCTAAATACTCTTTATACAACATGTCGCGAGTTACGCCCTTCTTTTTGAGCTTCTTGCAGATCTCAGGCAGTAGTGATTCCAGTTGCTTCATGCGTGGGCTACCTGAACTTTTGCCAACTGGCGTACAAAATAAAACGGAAAGCTCACCATCATTCTTAGCGTTGAATTCTTCCTGACTCAAGCCTAAACTGTGCCATAACCGCACATATTTCTTAATCGTATTTCGGGAGGTATCTATCATCCCATGGATCGTCTTAATCCCTACACCCTGGCAGTATAGACGGATAATCTGTCGTAGTTTATTCATTTTGATTGGCGTATTGGACATCGTAATTAGGGGTATTTGTTGAACTAAAAAGCTAAACAAAAACCGCGTCTCAAAGAATCCGATCAGATAAACACTTTTACAGTTTTTAGGGGGTCAACTTAATTGGCCAAAGGGGTCAGTTTGCATTGGCGAACTGGGGTCAATTTGGTCAGGCGAAGGGGGCATTTTGAATTGGTCAGCAGGGGTCAGTTTCGTGTGGTTTATCCAAACAGGCTATCAATCTTGAAAAACAACTTAAATCACAGCTTGAAGACTATAAGAATAACAGGGAAAGAACAGTCAAATTGTTAAAACTAAGATATGAACTTTATGAGAAAGTTGTTTCAAAAGTAAACGACACTAAAAAGAACATAGATGACGAAATAACTTTGGAGGCTAAATTACTCTATAAACAAGAGAACTTCCCCTTTCTCGATCAAGTGAATAAGGCAGCAACACCGCAAGGAAGCGAATACCATAAATTTTTCTTAGATAATAATATCAATTATGCATTTGTTCCTGAATTTTACTCTCACCAGTTGAGGATAAATGACGATAAGCTTTATCTAGATGCTGAACGCTATATTGCCGTTAGGCAAAAAGTGTCCTTAGAAGGCGTTCTTAGGTCTTTAATAAAAGATGCATTTGAGATAGATTATACCGTAAGTTATAAAGGGGATGATTTACTCAAGATGTCACCAGGAAAGAAGGGCACAGTATTGTTAATCTTATTCTTGCAAATTAGCTCATCTGAGTATCCAATTTTGATAGATCAACCGGAAGATAATCTTGATAATAGGACTATATATGAACTGCTATGTAGAATGATCAAAGAAAAAAAGAAAGAACGACAAATTATAATTGTATCTCACAATGCTAATCTGGTAGTCGCCACAGATACAGAAAATATAATTGTAGCTAATCAGGAAGGACAAACCACGCAAGACGAAGCTGGAAGGTATAGGTTTGAATATATCAACGGATCATTAGAACATACCCGGGAACTTGACAGGGGTAACAAAGCTATTCTCCAAAAACAAGGTATCAAAGAACATGTGTGCGATATACTTGAAGGTGGTAATCAAGCGTTCAAACAACGCGAGAGAAAATATGCAATTAAATAAATTTTACTAAAATAGTTATCGGACTAGTCATCAGAGAAGGCGAATGTCTTCAATTAAAATTTCTTTGAAACTGGGAAAGCTTCCTGTAGCGAAGACAACTACCAAATCGATAAATTCATCCGCGAAGGTCTTGAACAGCAGTTCCCATATGGGAACTGCTGCCTTGAGAATTGTACCATATGGGAACGAACTTTATGCTAATAAGCGACAGCTCTAATTTGATAAAACCCTCTTACATTAACCCCAAACAGGTATTTCTAAGATCTTCAAGAAACTTTCCTATATTCGATCAAAGGAAATATAGTTGTATCTTTAGGCTGGAACCGAAAACCGTACTATGATTATGAGTTGTTTTCTCTTTTTGGATTTCGATAAGAAATAAAATATGGAAACGGAAACAATAATTGTCCAGAATACCGACGTGGCTATCCTCGATGTACTTACAGAGGCTTTGTCAAGTGAAGGCTTCAATGTCTATCCAGTGCTCAATTGCGATCAAGATTTTATAGCTTTGATCGAACATCACCGACCACACGTAGTTATGTTAGATTATCGCCTGAATGGAGAAGTCTGCAAGGAGATCTGCCTTAAGATCAAATCGGTTTACCCTCATCTTCCTGTGATCGCATTAAGTTGTAATTATAACATTGATAAGCTTTATGGAGAAAACGGTTTTGATAATTATATTCGTAAGCCTTTCGATTTGGATCTTCTATATTCAATTTTAAGAAAATATATCCCAGGCAAAGAATTGAAAAAATCAGCTATTGCACCAACTGAACACTAACGCTTTCAGTTAAAGTCTTTTTAATTAGGAGTTGTACTTTTGTCATCAGCTAATAGGATAGCTCTTATTCGGTCAATATGAACTTGGGACTGTTCAGATCTTTCCACTGCTGATCTGGCAACGGCACCAGTTTGGGTTTTTGCATAGGTAGTTAGGAGGTTTCTTCTTTCTTCAAACATGCGCAGGGCAGTCCACATAGTTTCTTCAATTTTGGTTGTTTGTTCAGCGAGCAAAGATTTGTAGGTATAAGCATGGCCAGTATGACAACGATACCGTAACTCTTTACCTCCACCAATTTTCCAAAGTACTCCACCACATCCTGGGCAATTAAAAGGAACCTGTTCTCCTAATGAATTTACAGCTTGAAGGTCACTCAAAACACGTTCAGCTATTTTCGCTTCAGTAAGAATATCTTTTGGTACTGTTTTTCTTCTTAATGGTAGCTTTTTGGTTGTCAGCTTTGTAAGTAAGTTGCCAATTTCTGATACTGGAAGAATGTAATCAGCTTCTATTTGATTCATTGCATTGGTAGGCATATTAGGGTACTGTGCGTCTATTCCTTCGAGAATTTGATTTCAAGTCTTCTACCTTCGTTCATGTAAAAGCCTTTCAGCACATTGTTCAGAATCACTTCGGGAGATGTTTCGAGGTTTTTCTTTAATCTTTTTAGATCTTCTCTCAGGTGGAGGCCATCTTTAAAGGTAAATTTGATTTTGTTTCCAGGCCCTTGACCAAATATGATGGACACGTTCAATGCCTTTGATCCGGGAGTTTCAGGGAAGTTGAGTTCCGTTTGGATATACTTTTTTCTTGAGTTAATTTTTACTCCCTGAGGAGAATTGCTTACAGTCAGGTTACTCAGTGACACGTTAGGATTTACAAAACCAAACATGTGAGTCAATTGCTGACTGAGCAGGTTGTAGTTATTTTGCTTGTCAATCAGCCAGAAAAGTTCCTGGAAGAACAGGCGCATGTTCGTATAATTGGATAACAGAAAATCCGGCTTATAAATCTTGATCGCCCAGAACTCGCGCTGAGGTACCAGTTCAATCGCACGTCCGCTGGATTCTACGATCTTTTTAATTCCCGCCAATTTGGATTCCGACACCAGACCCTGATCGTGTACTAAACGGTTTCTTAAATTTTGAAGGTCTCCAAGGATGTTTTCGAAGGGATCTATCTCAATCATCTCCAACAGTACCACCAGCTTTAAGTATTTGATGGAAACGGCCATATAGTCTCTGCTCCCAAAATCTTCCAAACCTAGCTGGATGCTTTTTTCATTTTGCAGCAGCCCACAGAGGGTTTTTAGCTCGGATTCTAGCAGCGAGTACAGCATCATCACTGAAGATTTATAGTAGCTGTCCTTCATGTCCTGAAAGAATTCAGACAGTGGTTCATCACTTTCCTGGTGCTGGCCCTCGATCTGATCGATTCCGGAGTAATGTGAAGCATATTGACTGCGTTCATGATCTGAACCTATAATTTCATTATACAGCTCATGATACCGGATTTCAGCAGCCTCCATAGCGGCATTGTAATCGTCATCATTTTTTTTCTTTGCAGTCTTCTGTTCAGTTTCATATAATGAGGCTGTCATACTGACCTGGCGCTCGTAGGCACTTATTTTAAATTCAAGATGGCGAAAAAATTCTTCAACATTACCCAGTGTTCTTTCTTCAAAATTGTAGTAAAACCAAAATCCAAAATCTATTTGTTGCTCTTCCATTGATTCTTATTTTGTATACCTAATTGTCCATTGTTTCTATAATTGTATCTGCCTTACTTCTCATGGCCTCTGATAACAATATTGTGTCAAACACATCCATTAGTTTTTCCAAATAGTTTCTTCCTGCTTGTTTAGCGCTAAGATTGGTATAGATTGCCAACACCAACTGAATAGGTAGTTTCTCCATAAATGACCTGCGCTGCAACGCTTCTCCGAAATTGAATGCGCTCAGCAGTTCTAGACATTCATAAGGATGTTCCCTGACCTGACTGAGAAGGTACTGGAAATAGTAGCCCGGATCGCGCTGGGCGGAAACGGATTGATTGTATACTCTCAGAAATGGTAGGACTGTCTCAAAAGACATCAGTTTAAATTTACGCAGTATCATGGCCGAAAGTTCACGCGACATGTTTTCCGAATCATAGCCAGCAATTCTGCTGTACAGTGCAAGGCCTTTCACCTTATCGGCGAGCAGATATTGTTCAGCAACCTGAACACAGCGTCCAAGAACCAGGCTGTCCGGCCTCAGTAGTTTCTCAAGATAGGGTTGAAGGTTTTTTTGATCCTGATAATAACCATTGATAAATATATTGATACTTGCTTCAGTGATCAGTTCAGGTGTGGCCATGATGTGCGCAAAATAGGAGTGCATCTGATCCAGGTAATAATCTTTAATGAATAGTGCATTGGACAGGGATCCAATGATCATTTGGTTGCTGCCATCTGTTGTAAGCAGCTGGAAATTACTGAAAGCACGCTTTCGGTCCATAGCCCAAATGTTCTTGAATTTTCCCATTAGGGCAATCTTAAGTTCGTCGTCCTCACCTAAACAAATCCAGTTTGCGAACTCAAAAATTTCTTCAAAGAAAGCATCATGTTTGAAACAGTACATAACAGCTGTAACTGCTCTGGAACCGATCTGCAGTGTGTTTTCTTTGCTTCCAACCTGCTTTGGCCTGAGATCTTCAATGTGCAGATGATCGATTGCCGTCTGCTTTACGTAATCGAAGAGTACCTGATTGACAGTTCCGGAGCCCGAGAAATAGTCAAAAAGGTAAAGACAGTTAGCATGATCGTAAACTGTTTGGCAGGCGCTTATGTAGGCTTCATATATGGGCCTTATTTTCAGAGGATCATATTTTGCCTTTATCAGTCCCCTGAGGCCAGCTTTAAGATATGAACTGTAATGCTCCTGCTGGTTAAACATGTCTTTGACGAAGGGATAAAAGCGGACTGATTCCAGGCTGACAGCCATTTCAAATGCATCTTCTATTTGGCTGACCATATCCAGGAAGTCCCGGTGATGTTCTGCCTTGTCAGAGTTTTTTGGATGATAGGTGAACATGATTCGCTCCCAGTTTCCCAGACTCAATTTATCAAAGGCGGGTTTTGTAAGCGGATTTTGTTTGCCTGTCTCGCTTACAGGATCCCATTTCTTTATAGCTCTTATGACATTGAATAATCTTTGCCATTCTCCAACCCTTCTTTTTAGGTCAGGAACGACCATCACATGTTCATAAGGGAGTGCTTTAAGATACTTGAATTGTCGCCATCCGGCATATTCTGGTTTTTGTTTTTCTTCACTGCGCCAATCTGAAGTAAGGCGGTAGGGCTTGTAATTAAAGATCGACAATAAGATTTCTGTAGTGATTTGTTGGGTCTTTGCCGACATCAATGCGAAGTTCTTGCCAAGCATAACCCTGAGTTCTTCCTGAATATCACTATCATATTCCATCAGGAAGTTTTTTTCTTTAAGGATTTTCAGAAGTTCTACTGCTTTTTCAGGATCTGGACTGGCCGTAAGAACTTTAATGAACAGACCGATAAATGCGATAAAAGGAGTTTGGAGATGCTGAGAGAAAAATTCGTTAAACCATGAGCTGCCAACCCGCGCAATTAGGTGCGCTTCACAGATTTCAAATATCTTGGTGTGCATGCTATCCAGATGATGATGCGTCCTGTAGTTATTTTGAAATAGCGTGTTGAAAAACGGGAAATCGTATTCCCGTTCAAATACCTGTTCTTTAGTATTCTCCATGATTTCCATGAACTCAACAAATATCAGTTCAAACGTTTTGTCTGGGTGCTGGTCATAAAGTAAGGTCAAAACATCTTGCAGATAATAATCTGAGCCGGACTGTTCGGCTTCTGCCAGTTCTTGCTTAAGTACTGGCACCACCCGATGAAATACGAATTCTGGATGGTGGAGCAGTATTTTTTTTAAAACCTCGAGGTAATAATAATTAATAGTTTCCGTAGTCTTGCTGTATATGATGTATTCATCAAACAGGACCAATAAAGCAGGGTTTCTCCAATCGTCTAGGCTGCTAAGTACCCAATCAATTGATTCGGTAAGTGGACCGCTGTTTTCCAGCTGCTTGAAGAAGGTAATACTTTGTTCCAGGTTGTCACTAAAGTGAGTGCTTAATGCTGCCAGTACCCAATTGACCTGGTATTGATACTCCGCATTTACAATTCCTTCAGTGTACAGATTTTTAAGGTCGTCAGTAACCAGAAAGCGTGTATACCAGCCATTAGATTTCAACGATCCGAAAAACAGTTCTGCATTTCTTTTTTCCGTCAGTATAACTTCTTTAAAAAGTTGGTACTCTTTGGCAGTGGGTAGCTGGATGCGGGCAAAGCCGGAAATGAGTAGTACTTTTAAATGAAACCTGGTATCTTTTCTGGAGATCAGCTCTGCAAATGTTTTTATATAAGCTGTATTGTCAATTTCGCGAAGATAGTCGGTTACCATCTTTACGACCGGTCGCACAGCAATGCCTTGATGTTCCTGGAAAATAAAGGCAATGAGGTCCTGCCCTGATTCTACAAACTGAAGCGCAAATGTATATTCATAAAAGGTCTGATGAAAAAAACTCAGTCCGTTGGGGTCTTCAATGATAATCTGGTTACTTTTGGCAAATGCAAGTTCCGCTTCATAGTTATCTCCGTAGTTATCGGGAACTATGGGAAGACCATGCTCACTCAGCTTTTTGGCTATAGCAAAAAACAGGTCCTTTAGTTTCCTTTTGTCCGGGCATTTTGACATGATCGATTTCCAGAGCGCGTCAAACAGCTTTTTCTGACTATTGATCAACAGGGCGGCATGCCTGGCTTTATGATCCAACATACAGAACATGTTCAGATGGTTGGGGATCCTTAGGAGTTCAACCAGCTGTGGGCTGGGATGATGAACACTTATTTCCGATAGTACGATTTTCACCTGATCCGCAGTGAGAGTACTGGCTTTGATCTTGTAATATTGTTCGTCTTTAAAGGCTTTAAGTTCTGAATCGTAGTCCAGATCAAAGGTCCTTGCTGAAAATATGATACGTGTGCCTGGTACGGCCAGCAACTGGTAAATCAGTTGGGTATAGGTGATGATGAAGTCTTTGCTTACCGAATGGGTAAAGGATAGGGCATCCAATTGGTCGATTAGAATTACCACTTGTGGATACTGGATCAGCAGGGCTTTTACGCTGTCTATTATACCAAGGTCAGTCCTTCCAAACAATCGTTCTTCCAGGGCGCTTAAAGTGGGGGCTTTTATCAGATCGGATTTTATGGCCAGCACCGGAATACCATTTTCGCTTAGGTTTGAAAAAAGGTCCTTCAGTATAATGGTTTTACCGAGTCCAGCACCGCCTTCTAGTACTGCAAGCCCCTTTTTTTCGTTTGCAAGAGGCTTTTCCAACCAAGCCTGAAGAAGCCGGGTTTCTTCTCTTACAATGTGGTGCCTGCTATTTCCAAAAACTCCTGCTATTTTATTTAATGTTATCGAAGAGACGCCGAAATGTTCCATTATTTCCGTTATTTTCCTTGCTTTGCCCCCAATTTCTTTTTCATAAAGGGCATCCCCACAGTGCGCTTTACACCAAGCCTCCCCGAAATGGTTATAAACAATTCTCGGGTGAGCCTTCAGACTTCGGTTGATGAAGTTGGCGTCCCATTTATCGAATTCAATGCCAAGATTTAGAAGGTCATTTTTGTGTTCTTCGAATTCCTCGAGTAGCTGAGTACTGCTGATTTCAGTGGTGGTACAAAGTACAAATCGATTACTTTTACCCGACCAATTGCCGGTTATGAATAGTTGTACAATTTTTCGAAGGTCAGCGGGATTCAGAACTTGTACGCGCTTACACTGGTAGGTGCTATAACCTACATCCGGTTTTCCTGCATATATATCTATTCCACTTTGGTCTTGGCCTCGTATTCCAAAGACATGGGTGTGGGCGATTGGATAGTTGTCTATTTCAACTACCATATCCAAGCACAACAATTCGAATTGTTCCCAGGGCATGATCGCTAAAGGGAGCTGATTGTTTAGGGATCTTATAGGAGGTGGATAAGTGGTCATTTGATGCGTTAATGTTGTATTAATGTGGGGTTGTCTTTTTGAGAAAGTAATTTAAGTCAATTTTATAGAAATTTATTCTTTATTCTGTAAGGGAGAGTTTTCAAAGAAGAAGCTGAGCATAAATGTGGAGTTATAGAGCTTCCTTACATAACGGATTGCAATGATCCAGATGAAAATTAATAATATTAAGGAAATATTCACGTCAGGCATAATGCTAAGTTAATATAAAATCGTTTCCGGCGTTATTTGAGGCCCTATGCCTCAACTCGCTTTTACGAGAATTTTTTTGATTTTTTTTACTCTCAAGGTGTTAATAACTTTAAATCTAATATGAATCAAGATTTAATCCTATACTACAAAGGGCAAAGGGATATGAACAGATTTATAATAAGCCAGAGCGTCAAAGCAAGTTGATTTCTGCTGAAGGCATTTTGCAATTATATTTGAAATGCACTTATAATTTAACCGCCATATTGTACGATGAAACCATCTAATCCTCTTGAAATCCTATTGTTTTCAGAGTCGATTTGTCTGTCAATAACGGACGACTGGTTACGAATGTAGAATTGTTCGATATCATCGAATTTCCTATCAACCAACAACTCATAGATTTCCACATCCAGCCCAACTTCAATATCCAAATTGTTAGCCTTTAGATTTAGCATTCTAAAATCCTCACCCCTTAATCTAGATGTTTTGCCTCTCGGGCTGTTGAACTCCTCAAGCGCAAAATACGGTGAATAATAGGTTTCATAAAATTTCTCAGGATCAATAACAATTTTTTTTACACCTTTCTGTGAAGGCGGATCGACAATTTTGGAGAATATTCGATCTTTCCCAAAAGATGTGGCACAGGCGGTTATTGTCGACGGGACCAGTCCATGTATGGTATCGACATTTCCCCCTTGATCCTTTGCCTCTTTGATTTTACTATTCAGGTGTTTAGCGGTAGTACCTTTTGCTTCAAATACATGCCATTCTCCATTTTCAGACACACCAACCAGATCTGGCTCAAGCTTTGAAGTTGTATCAACGAATGTAATCGCGCCTTGTTTTTTCAAAGATTCAACATGAATTAAGTTCGGGATCGACAACAATTTTTCCGCGTAATATTTCGCCACCGCCATACCAAGATTGTAGCTGACTATCCTTTTTTGATCACTTACATAATCATTGTAAATTGGATGTAGATTCAGGTCTTCTCCAGATTGGATATTTGTGAAGACTATCAAACACTTTTGGATAATAGAATTTGATAAGGCCCTCCAAAGGCCGTAATTCCGGATGTCTATCTTGGTGATGTAACTCGGATTGCCTACTGTCATAATACACCTATAGAGATCCAATTTGCTGCATATCAAAGGTGTTTCAACCAACTGGTTGATATTATCATATGGCGCTGTGTAGCTAGATGCTGTGTAGAATATTCTACCCATATAGATTAGAATAAAAGAGAGTTTTAGAATTAATTTTTAATTAACTAATATACAGATTTGCATGTTTCTGAATAATTTATTCTAGGTTAAACTTAGTACCTTAGTAAAAATACGCTTTCATGCATCTTAAAACACTAAAAATCAAGGGCTACAAAGCTTTCAGTGGCGAATTTACTGTTAAATTGAACAATGGGTTAAATATTCTCGTTGGAGAGAATGCAACAGGTAAAAGCACCATAATTGATGCGCTAAGACTTATTCTATCAGAAGACGAGTATGGTAGAGGTGGCATAACCGCATCAGATTTTCACAAACCTCTTCATCTTTCAACGAAAACGAAGGGAGCTCCAAGAATTTCAATAGCATGTGAATTCGATAATTTGAATGATGATGAACAGGTAGTTTATCTTCCATGGTTAAACTTAAATGATCCCAAAAAGGCGATCCTAAGTTTAGCAATTGAGAATAAAGAGGATAATCGTGGCAGGTTTAAAAGAAAAATATGGGGCAACGAATCTGAAAGTGGATTATTTGAATGGGAGTTACTCAATAGGATAAACTGCATCTATCTTCCCCCTTTAAGAGATGCAGAGGACAAATTGAAAGCATACAAAGGGTCACGTCTTTCTCGACTCTTGAAGAACTTGCGTATTCAGGATGAAAGCGATGAAATGCACCCGCTAGAGAAGAAGTTCGCCATGTTAAACAAAGACCTTTTAAATGATAGCTCTATTCAAATAGCTAACTCTTATATAAAAGACAACATTTTAAAGGCTGTTGGACCTGTTTTTGGCCAAGATGCTTCGTTACAATTTACAGAGATCAATTTCGACCGTATCGTTGAAAGAATAAGGCTACTTTTTTATCCTGTCATTCCCGGAGCAGGGTCAACTAATTCTGTTGATATGTTTCGAGAACTTAGTGAAAATAGTCTCGGGTTTAATAACATTCTTTATTTAGCCACAATTCTTGCCGAATTTGATGGAACGGAAACGACAGATACATTTCATAAAATATTATTGATTGAGGAACCTGAAGCACATCTTCATCCACAATTGCAAATCCGATTGATGCACTATTTACAACAACGGTCAATTGAAAATAAAATCCAGATAATTGTCACCACCCATTCGACGACTCTTGCCTCAAGCGTAGATTTAAATGCAATAAAAGTATTATCTGCCACAAAAGATAGCTCAATGCCCATATTTACAGCTGTAGAAGAATGTTGTTTACCTAGCCCCACCAAAGATTTTTTAGAAAGATGGCTTGATATAACAAAATCAACGCTGCTGTTTGCAAAAGGCGTGCTATTAGTCGAGGGCATTGCTGAGGCCATGCTTATTAAGCAGTTGTCGAAAACTGTATTAAGAGAACTCATGGCTGAAAACCCTGAGAAGCACTATTGTGATACCCTTGACGATTACGGTATTTCTATTATAAATTTAAACGGGTTATATTTTAATCATTTTATGGCTTTGTTTAAAGGCTATCACCGCAAATCTGAAGATGTTTTTGCAGGTTGCAGTGGAATTCCCGTTAGATGTGCAGGCCTTACTGATAACGATCCGGACAAAGAAGGAAGGCCAACTCAATCTAGTCCACTGATCGGAAAAAACCATCAGTTATATTTAGTTCAGGAATTAGAAGACAATTCCATTAATTGCAGGCTCTTTACCAATCTTAAAACTTTTGAATATGACTTGGCTCTCGAGGGCACCAATCTATCTTTAATGTGTGATGTACAATTAAAATTGATGGAAACTGACGGAACGATAAAATCCCAACTTCAAACTTATATTGATAATGATTGGGAAGCGGCAACGCCTGAGGAAAAGGCCGATGCTGCTTTTTGGTTACTCAACAGAATTGATAAGGGAGTTTTTGCTCAAGCTCTAACCCAATATCTAGTTAAAAGCCAGACTGAATTCCAAGTTCCGTTATACATTAAAAAAGCGATCAAATGGTTAGTCGATTAATGACAAATAAAAAGAGACTTAAAATCTGTTATAAGCTCTACAAACTAATTCGTTGTGATTTATCATCGATGATTAAGCTGAGTGGAGAACAATTATTTTATATCAATCAAGCTATTGGTGAAAATACCTTTCTGCAAGCATGCCCAGGAAGTGGTAAAACAGAGGTGATCGGACTTAAAGCATCTTATCAAATTTTGTCTTGGCAGCATTCACTGGGTGGGTTGGCTATTTTAACTTTTACAAATAGTGCTGCAAAAGAACTCAGTACCCGCATCAGGAAATATGCTGATCTCAGTCTTGGGACTCATCCACATTTTGTTGGAACTTTTGACAGCTGGTTGCATAATTTTATTCTTCACCCATTTTGTCATTATCTTACCGCCTACAAAGGTCAGGATGGAGATAAAAGCGTTCGAATAACTGATCAAGACAGCAATGCGGATTTTTTGCATAATTATGAAATAAAATTAGAACATAATGGTAAAAGTATTCCTATTGCTGCCACTGAATATCATTTCATAAAGGATTGGGAAACGATTGTTGGAGATTCGGACCTAGCCAAAAGCCTCATAGAAAAAAAATTGACTGAAGAACAGAAGTCGGTGTTTATAAAGAACAAAATCAAGTTCTTTCAAGATGGGTTTGCCACGTATGCAGATGCAGAATTTCTTTGCTACAAGTTGTTAGTCAAATATCCATTTTTGAGGAAAAGACTTTCGCAAAGATTTCCTATAGTCATTATTGACGAGTGTCAAGATTTGTCGGACGGTCAGATTTCATTCTTGGATCTACTGATGCAAGAAGGATCAAAGCTAGATTTTGTTGGCGACATTCACCAAGCGATTTATGATTTTCGTTATGTCAACCCTGAAAATCTTTTAAGTTATATTGATGTAAAGAAATTTAAGAAGCTATATCTAACAAAGAACTTTAGAAGCAATCAAGAAATTGTTAACGTAACATCTTTTTTGAAGAACGATGGGATAAAAATTTACGCAAATATTGAAATGAAGTCGTCAATTACATGTGTTTTATGGCAATATGATGAAACTACATTTACTGACTTGCCCAGCAAGTTTGCTGCTTTGTTGAAGCAATACTCTATTCCAGCGAAAAACTGTGCTATCCTTGCACGAGGGAAAACAACCCTCGATTTACTTAGAATTCAAAATCAGTTGTGGAAATTTAGTAAGATTGAATTATTTGCTGTTAGTTTACATTGTTGGTTTAAATTAGACCGAAGTTCCACTGATTTGACGAACGCGCTGACTTATGCAGGCAAATTCATTTTTTCTGTAGCCTATCTGGGAAGAGCTGACATCAGAAATCAATATCGTCCACAGTCTTTTGATTCTATCCGCTGGCGGTTACTAATAAAAGAATTTTTGAACGCCTCGAAGTACCTTTATACTTACGGCGAGCAAAATGACGGAGTCAATTGGAAGAATTGGAGTAGCCTTGTAAAACAATTTTTAAATCTTAATTGGCATTATTTCGATAATAGTCAGACCACTTTTGATAATATTAAAAGTAGAATTAAGGCCCCCGCAAACCTTGGAGATATTCCTGTTAATGACTTATTTAAGGATAAATCGGGGCATAATGTTTTTAGAACAACCACTATACATAGTGTAAAGGGTGAGACATTAGATGCTGTGATGCTGGTGTCGCATAAAAATAAACAAAGTAGAGGTGGACACTTTTCTCATTGGATAAGAAATGAAAAATCAGAAGAAGAACATATCCGTTTTGCATATGTTGCATGTTCCAGACCAAAGCATTTTCTTGTCCTTGCTACCCCTAAACTCTCGAAGCTGGATTTACAACACTTGGAAAAGATAGGTTTTAAAGCAGATCATAATATTTTCACAAATGAATCTAGTGATGGAGGTCAATAATATTCAAGTAATTAGTTATCAGCACATGTGCTTCAGAAGGACTACATCGTTACATTTGTAAATACAAAAATAATTATATGGCTCTAAGTGATTTTTTCCGCATAAATTTTCCTAATGCTATTGCTCGTGATCCTGAAATTAGGTGGTACGCGTTTAATAGAGAGTACATGCCACTTGGATGGCATAAGAAGGATCATTCAGTTTTTAATCCGACCAAACTTGAAGAGATCCGAAAAATAGGGTCAAACTATAACAGCTTAACTGAGAAACACTTGCTTGTATTGGCAGACGGACCAAATAGTACCGACAGAGATGAGCATGGCAAGATTACCAGAATTTGGTTTTACAGTGATGGTAGCAATCCCAATATTGATTCAAAAAACTATGAACCATACATTAAGAAAATCAAAAAACTTGGAAAGCTTGAAGTTAATCGAATTGCTGAATAGATAATTATGTATAGACGTCGTACTTCAACCATATTTCGGGGAGGGAGAATTTCGGAAGTTTTCCAAAAAGCTTATGACAACATCAAATCGACAATAGATGGCGAACGAGAAGATTACATTCTCAACGTCAATGAAGCTGATTATGTCAAACATTTAGAAACAAAACATAAGCTATTGCCTCCAGTTCTTCATTTTGACGAGGTAAGTGCAGATAGCTATGAGGGAGACATACCAGCAGAATACTTTCCAGGAAGTTTCAATCTCTATGAGGGTAAGAGTTATAAGAAGGAAGTAATCCAGTTTTTTGTCCCTGTTTCAGGTGACATTAGTTTGCTTCGATATCGTCCTGCAAGTGTAATCTATTTTGGTGGCAGTGGGGATTTTGAAATTAAAGGCGATTCTATTTTAGCCGAGTTTATTAACTTTTCTAACAATGCCGAGGAAATAAAACAGAAGTATGAAAGAGAGGTCAATGGACTGCATGCGAATTATAATATCTTGAAAGTGGATATTGAGAGTTTTAATAACACCCTAACTGACCAAATACTAAACTATTTCAACGAACGAAAGGGAAAAATTCTTAGTAAGAAGAGCTTACTTTCTTCTTTAGGGATACCATTGAGAAAAAAAGAACACATAGCTAATACTTTTGCTATTCCTAAACCAGAACTACGTGAAAAAATAGTGGTCAAACCGATAGTCTACGAACAAGGATTTAAACCTGAACCCACATTAGATGATGACAACTATCACAAGATTTTGAAAGTTATCAACGATGTTGGCAAAAACTTTGAAAGAATGCCGAGTGTCTACAAATATAAGGGCGAAGAAGATTTAAGGGATCATATTTTATTGACACTCGATCCAAACTTCGAGTTTGGGAGTGCGAGTGGAGAAACTTTTAATAAATCTGGTAAAACAGATATACAACTGCGATATGACAGTTCTGTTGTATTCATTGCAGAGTGTAAATTTTGGAGTGGAGAGAAGAATTATCTCGCAACTATTGATCAGCTTTTAGGTTACCTCACGTGGAGAGATACCAAGGCTTCAGTAGTGATTTTCGCAAGACAAAAAGACTTTTCAGCAATTTTAAAAAAGGTCCGTGATAGTACAAGTAACCACGC
This sequence comes from Pedobacter cryoconitis, assembly GCF_014200605.1. GTDB lineage: Bacteria > Bacteroidota > Bacteroidia > Sphingobacteriales > Sphingobacteriaceae > Pedobacter > Pedobacter cryoconitis_B. Next base: position 26,306 of record NZ_JACHCE010000008.1, read on the forward strand.
CAATCATTTGGGTTTCGTGTCTAACGTAGACGAAAATTGGTTCAACTTCAGGTTTCATATAAACGGGGATAGAAATCGTGAAGTAAAAATAGCTGTCCAACTTTATCATTTGCCGGATACGCAATAAGTTTATCTACAATACTAATAAGTGAAATATAGTTTTGATCAATAGTTAGTGAAATTAGTAGTTTTCCCCCAGCTCAAGCTTCATTCTGCTATTGAAGATATCAACCGTTTGGAAATGCTGGTGAAAACGACCAGATCATACTGAAGAGGGTATGCGAAAAATTTGAACATACGGCAAAAGATATTGAAATTTACTACCAAGCGCTTTTCAACAGTAAGCTGGTGTAGAATAAAAGACTTCTTACATAACCGTTGCAAAAATAAATTTTGTGGTTTTAAGTTATACGGCTTAAATTGCCTCAGTAAATGAGAATCAATGTTTTTGAATTAAGTTTAGGCCCAATGAGTGGTCCCCTAATAATCTTCTAACCTAGCTACTTCGTTTAAAATACTATTCTATTTAAATAACTAAATAATTTTGATATGTTGAATAGAGATCAGAAATTGTTTTTTTGATAATGTCAAGTTTTCGGTTCAAAGCAAGACCAGCCAAAGTATTTTAAAGAAAAAACACAAATTATATCCTTAGATTTTTATGTGTTTTATAAAACTTTTTCCTTTTAAATCTTCAATAATGGGTTCTATAAGCCCTAAAAACCGTTCTAAGTGTTCAAAGTATTCCCGCTCATGGGTATGAAAATCAGTATGACAGCTTTGAAGATACCATAGAAATAAAGCGTACTGATGATGGAAAATATTATATTCAGCAATTATCTAATAGTATATTTCAACAAAAGTTTAAACCGAAATAAAGTGTCAGTTGAAATACGGAATCACTGGCCATTTTCCCTGAAATACCCACATAGTACTAATTACACCAAATAGTTTAAGGAGGGAATAACTTAAAGTGATTACCTCCTTGAATTTATAACTATGGTTTAATCGATCGGAGGAAATGCAGCCTTTTTAAGTTGTCCGTCAGCGTCAAATAACAAATGCTTGAAGAGGTTCATTTTTTTACTAATTCTATTTTTTTTGACCCTAGCATATCTTTGTGTTGTTCGTATGTTCTTATGTCCGAGCATTTTACTTACATCTTCTAGGGGGAAATCCATAGTGTTGAGCATTAAATCGGCAAAGGTATGTCTGGCTAAATGGCTATTTAGAGGCCGACCAATTCCACATAGGTCAGAAAGCTCCTTTAAGTAGCAATTATACCTGAAATTGCTGTTTACGGGAATTAACTTTTTATGAAATATGCAATAAGGATCGTCCTTATATTTCGCAATAATTTCCTTGACTATTGGGAGAATTGGCACCATTTCTGTAACTTTTGTTTTACCTCTTTCCTTTATTAACCACTTTTCATTTTCTGCTCCGACCTTTACAATGTTTTGGGGTGATAGATTGTATATATCTTGGTAGGCAAAGCCTGTGAAACACTGAAATATAAATGCGTCTCGTACTTTTATAAGCCTGTCAATGCTAAGATTCTTGCGCCAGATACTTTCGACCTCAAACAATTCTAAAGGTAGAATTTCAGGTTCTTCGGATCCGCATCTAAATTTCTCTATCGGATTATTAATAATCCATTTATTAGCTTCCGCGATGTTGAGCAATTGTTTAGTGTTTTTAATCTGCTTCATAGCTGCCGCCTCCTGAATGGATGGTTTTCTTTTAACAATTAAGAAGGTATGAAATTTATGAGCAAAGGATTGGTCTATTTCTGAAAGTTCAAGATCCTTTGATTTAAAAGTGTGTGTAATAAATTCAGCTATCTTTTTCTTTGTCGATTTCCACTGCTTTAAAGTTTCCTTTGATCTCTGGTTTTTTTCCACTAGTAAAGAGAAGCTCTCAATATGAAGAGAAGCCAATTCCAGTAAGGTTGGAATCTTATCTTCAGTTTGTTGCTTTTTTCCGTTATAATCTGTAGAGAGGTTTCTATAACTTTTCCGGAGCATTGCAGGGCTTACTACCTGATGCAATGATTGTAGTATGGTAAAATGCTTTTCAAGCTCACATTGTATCCTGTTTAACGCAGAATTGATGCTTTTTGCTTCTGGACAAGGCAAGATTCTTTTCTTTTCCATATCCCACCTATAACTAGGAATTTTTTTTGCTGTAGAAAACTCTATTTGTTTTCCATCAATGGAAATTCTACAGATAATAGGAGCATAGCCGTTGATGTCAGCTTTTGATTTACGGTGCCAAAAAAGAATGGACAGGTTTTGGTTACTTTTCATTTCTCAATCTGTTAAAGTTAAAAACTTGTTTATGGCCGGATAACCCGGTAACAGCTTGCTCTTTGATAATTTGGAGTCAAATGAATCTTTTTGACTGGTGCCCAAACTTAGCAATTAGAATCGGGCACCAGTTATGGCACCAATCAGATTGGTTTAAGTTGGTATGAAATGACTTATTATTTTTTGAAAAACCCCTTTGAAAAAACATTTTAAACAGAAAAGGCGCAATTTCTTGCGCCTTTCGTGATCCCGCTGGGATTCGAACCCAGGACCACTACATTAAAAGTGTAATGCTCTACCAGCTGAGCTACGGAATCAATTAATTCCCTTTGTTTAAGGAGGTGCGAAGATATAAATTAAATTGTAATAAGCAAAACGGTTTGAAGAAAAAATGAAAATAATTATTCTAAACTCTCCAAAACCGCTAAAAACAGTGATTCTAACTATTAATTTATGGATTAAAACAATTGCAATGTTGTCGACTGTTGATTACCTGATGATGTTTTTGCTTTTACATTTGCCCTTGCATGATGTTCAGTAATCCAGGAAATGTAATCTTCCACTTGAATTGGTTCTTTTAATAAACCACCTGCAACCTGTAAAAGAGAAATTCTTTGTTCAATAACCTGTCTGTATTTCTGTAAAAGATGTTGCAATTCCTGCTGAACTTTATTTTTCGGCTTAACCCTGATGTTTTTATTCACAGGATTTAAAATCTGCATATTGATCTCTTTTGTAAAATAAACAGAAGCAGATTCTATCCTTTCCTGCAGCACCGGCAAATCGTTAAAACCAGATTGCTTATGCAGATTGATAACCTGAGTCTGAAAACGATCTGATAAAACGATCAGGCTCTTAATTGATTTTTTAAGCTGAGAAAATAAAACTGCATATTCCGGGATATTTGATCTCGCAATTTCCGGGCGGGTAATAACCGTTTCCAGCTCGCTTAATAACTTGTTAAATGAAAAGTGGTTAAGTACCAGCTGCAGAATAAACCCTTGCTGGCCGCTAACCAGAAGATGATCAAGCTCATCTTCTTTAACAGACTTCATATAATTGATTACTTCTGTATTTGATCTTAAACTTTCAGTACCAATCTTGGATTTCAGAATCAGCCCATTCAGTGTTCTGACACGGCTTAGAGCCACATATACCTGTCCGGCTATAAATGATTTTCCGGCGTCAATAATCGCATGGTCAAACGTTAACCCCTGGCTTTTATGGATCGTTACTGCCCAGGCTAACTTAATCGGATACTGAGAAAACTCGCCAACCTGTTGCTGCACAATAACTTCTTCGGTATCTGTTTTATATTCAAAAGATTGCCATGAAGTCTTTTCTAGTAACAAATCTTCCTCCTGAGGAAATGAAATATAGATCTCACCATCTTTAACGGACTTTATTTTTCCAATCTTTCCATTGTAGAACTTTCGATTGTCACCGGTATCATTCTTAATGAACATCACCTGTGCACCTTCCTTTAATTTCAGTGTTTGTTCTGCCTGTAAACCAGCATCTCTGAATTCACCGCTGGTCTCAGCCATAAAAGTATACTCTTCACCAGGAAGCTCATCCAGTTTAGCTTTGTTAACGGTATTAGCTTCTGCATTATGTGAAGTGATAATAATAGGACTCAATTCGTCCGTCGCCATAAACTGCGGATCATATCTTTTATTGAGCAAAGCCAGGTCGGCCTCAGTAATCTGGTTATTTCTGATACTGTTTAGAATATTGACGAATTCTGGTTCAGTTTGACGAAATACTGTCGTTAATTCTATCTGTAATAAAGGGTTTCTGCGAATAACATAACCCTCAAAAAAATAGGGGGAAGCATAAGCTCTGCTCAAAAATGCCCATTCTTCTCTTTTAGTAACAGGAGGCAATTGGTACAAGTCGCCGATTAATAACAACTGTACACCGCCAAAAGGGATATTATTTTTTCTTACCGAACGGAGTATGGCGTCAATCATATCCATTAAATCACAGCGGACCATAGAGATCTCATCAATGATTAATAGCTCTAATTCGTTGAACAACGTTGTCTTTTCCCTATTATAACTTAAATCATTGACCATAGACTCAATAGAGGTTATGCCCAGTTGTAAGTCTTCCAAACCAATTTCGCCAGGGAAAAAAGAACCAGCAGGCAGCTGGAAAAAAGAGTTGATTGTAGTACCCTTTGCATTCATCGCAGCAACACCGGTAGGGGCTACCACGACCATTTTTTTAGAACTTTCTTCTTTTATACGTTTAAGCAGTGTAGTTTTTCCGGTTCCTGCTTTTCCGGTAAGGAATATATTTTGATTAGTGTATTCAATAAATGATAATATTTTGTCGAAAATTGAATTAGAAGGCATGCCATTACTCATTTGGCAAATTTAGCCGATTTTTTCTTTAGTTGGGATAATATTGAAATGTTTGCGCCTGATCTGTTTACCAGATAAACGCCGTAATCCCCAGTCCAAAAGTGATATTATTGTATTTTGTCTTTCCTAAAGTTTCAGGAAGAGGTTCATAGATAAGATGGCCGTTGTTATCCCTATCATTCAAAACCTCTATATCAAACTTGTGGACTGATCCAAAATAAGTCGTATAAGCTTTAATTGCAGTATTGCGGCCAATACGTTTCTGAATTCCAATTCCTGCAGACCAGCTGAATGCTGTTTTTGGTTTATATCTTGCATAAGGCAGTTCATCTGTCCCAAATTCATTTTGATATTCTGGCTTAATATTCAGAATAAAGTTTCCGTTACTCCCAGAAGATATTCCTGCATTTACTTTAGCTGTAATGAACCAGTTATTGGCAAGAGGCAGACTGAAATAAGGTCCAATATTTAAATATTTAACACCAAGAGCCTGTGTATACAGTCCATTACTGACTTCTATAATATCAGGGTCGAGCACAGCGTGCTCTGAATTTAATGGAAAACTGGTAAATGCAAGTTCCCCTCCAATACCGAAATTTTTATTCATAAACCAGGCACCTTCCAGGCCTAAGTTAAAGCCATCTTTGTTGAAAATGTTTTCATGTGCTGTACCTGTAAGTTTCTTTTCTGTAGCAATAGCATAACCGGCATGTAACTCAACAAAGCCCGGGTTATTACTGATAGGCACGGGGTTGTTTTTTAAAGGTGCGTTCATCCCTCTGTTTTTCATAATCTGGTCAGTCACAAAATACCCCAGTTCAGTAGAAATTATACCTACTCCGGCACCTGTAAGTACATCTGTGATCCAGTGCCTGTTGTTCAGGCCGCGTCCCAAAGCTGTTGCAGTGGCCATCGCATAACCTGTAATACCGATTAATGGGTATCCATACTGCCCATATTCCTTATCCAGCATGGTTGCATTCATAAAAGCGGTAGCGGTATGTCCCGAAGGAAAGGAATTATTTGAACTCCCATCCGGACGCTCCACTTTACTCGTAGATTTTATCCCGTTTACCATTGCACCCATAATGCCCATAGAAAAAGCATAAGAGATCAATGTACGTTTTGGTGTGTGTTTACCTTTTACATTAAATGCATTTAAAGCTAATACGGCCGCCGCCGGAGCATATTGAAGGTAATCATCGTATCTGTATTTGAAATCGGGGATAAACCTGTTTCTTACTTCCCTAACCGTTTCACGATGAGGCCAGGCCAGAGCAGTGGCACTAAACAGCACTAAAGGAACAGTTGTTTTTTTGACAAAATCCTTTTTCCAGAAGTTATTTACAGGGTGTTGCAGGATAAGACTGTCTGTAGCCTGTGCATTTATAGTCAGTGTATTTATTGCAAGTAGGGTAGTAAGTAGTAGCTTGAATTTTGTCTGGCTCACACAAATAGTTAACATGGGCGAATATATTAATTTGCCAGTTTAATTGGCGTAAACCTAAATGAAATTTTTTGGAGCTTAAAGCGTTAGCCGGACGTTCAATTGCGAACATAAATTGTTCGATAATGAACATGATAGATTGTAATAGCTCACTAATTTGCCATTCAAGCCGTTTTATTTACTTAGTTTAGAACTGGCATACAATTAGAACCTAAGGTGTAAATTCGCTTAATTATGTTTTTCATTAATTTAAAAATAGCCTTACGTAATCTTAAAAAGAACAAAGGGTTTTCACTGATGAATATCGGTGGTCTGGCCATTGGCATGACTTGTTGTTTATTGTTATTACTCTATGTGAGTTATGAATGGGGATACGATAAACAATTTAAAGATATTGACCGTATTTTCTTTACGCGGTTAAATATTGATATTAATGGAAAATTAGCCACTACTATTGCTACGCCTGATAAATTAGCTGGTACCGCACTACAAACTTTGCCAGGGGTAGAACAGGCCAGCCGAATGGATCTTGGGCATCGTGATAACAAATTATTTAGCCATAATCATGAAAATTACAAGTTGAGTGCACCTTTTGTAGACCCATCTTTTCTCCGGATTTTTGAGCATAAATTTATATATGGTGATGCCCTGACAGCCTTAAGTACGCCTAACTCTGTGTTAATTACGGCTTCAGCTGCCCGCAAATTATTTGGTCATCAAAATCCACTCGGGCAAAGTATAAAATATGATAACAGGAAAATGCTGAAAGTAACTGCCGTAATTGAAGACCTGCCAGAAAACCAGAGTCTTCGGTATGATGCTTTATTAAGCTGGGCCTTTTTTCAACAGGAATTTCCTGAAAGTAAGAACAATAGCTGGGGATCTATTACCTGCGCCACTTATATTAAGCTAAAGGATAAAAGTCAGTTTGCTGCTGTAGACGCAGGGTTGCGAAAGATGATCAGGGCCAATGAAAAAGATGCGCAGCTTGAAGCCTTTTTATTCCCATATGCAAGGTACCATCTTTACAATGAATTTGTAAATGGTAAATCGGTTGGCGGGAGAATAGATCAGGTAAAATTGTTTGCGTTTCTGGCTTTTTGTGTATTGCTCATTGCAAGTATCAATTATATGAATCTTTCTACCGCACGTTCAGAAAAACGTGCCAGAGAAGTAGGGGTAAGAAAAGCATTAGGCTCTACCAGGAAAAGTTTAATGGGGCAGTTCATGATCGAATCTATGTTGTTTTCATTAATTGCTGTGATTATAGCTTTTGGACTTCTCGAATTAAGCTTGCCATATTTTAACAATTTGTTGGGTATCCAGATGAAAATCGACTATAGCTCTTATACTTTCTGGCTTACACTGAGCATTATGGTTTTATTAACCGGTTTTCTTGCAGGTAGTTATCCAGCATTCTACTTGTCATCATTTACGCCAATAAAAGTTTTAAAAGGCATAACAGGAATTGGTCAGGCTTCTTTGCCCGTACGTAAGATATTAGTAGTACTTCAGTTCAGTCTTTCTATCTGTATGATTATTTGTGCTATAATTATCTATACACAAATCCAATTTATGCAAAATAAACCACTGGGTTTTTCCAAGGATAACCTGGTTGAAATGAGTTTAGAAGGAGAGTGGAGAAAACCAGAGAGACTGGAGCTTTTTAAAACTGAACTTAAAAAATCTGGTGCTGTTATCTCTGCAACAGAATTTGCACAATACTTTACTCAGGAAGGTTCTATTACGGGTAATCTTAACTGGCCAGGAAAGCCTGCCAATGATAACTCAATTATTGATTTCCGCAGTATTGGTTATGATTTTAGTGCGACCATTGGTGCAGAGATTGTGAAAGGCAGAGATCTTTCCCGCAAATTTCCCACAGATACTGCTGCTGCTATACTGGTTAATGAGGCCATGGTTAAAACAATGAGGTTAAAGTCTCCTGTAGGAACTGTAGTTCGGTGGGGAGAAGATGCGCCTTTAACTATTGTAGGCGTTATTAAAAATTATTCCAATGAAAACGTTGGAGGAAAAACTCTTCCCACTTTCTTCTATTACAATGTAAGAAAAAGTAATGTTTTAATTATCAGGATTAATCCGGATGAGAACTTAACTGCTGCTATCAGTAAAATAAAACAGATTAGCCAGAACCTTAACCCGGCTTACCCAGCAGAGCTAACCTTTGTTTCCCAGGATTTGAAAAATAAATTGAAAAGTGAACAGCTTTTAAGTGTCCTTTCTAATTTCTTTGGTGGCTTTGCTATCTTTATTTCCTGCCTCGGCTTACTTGGACTGGCACTTTATATGGCAGAACAGCGTAAAAAAGAAATCAGTATCAGAAAAGTTTTGGGTGCAGATCTGCAAAGTATTTTGATCCTCCTGAACAAGGACTTTATTAAGCTGGTTATGATCTCTAATCTGATCGCCTTTCCTGTTGCGTTTATTTTTGCAAACAATTGGTTAAAAAGCTATGATTACAAGATTTCAATAGCTGCATGGCCTTTTATTATTGCGGCAATAATGTCTTTAGGTATAGCCTTGCTCACCGTAAGTTTGCAAAGTTTTAAGGTTGCTAAGGCAAATGCTGTTGACGCATTGAAATACGAGTAATTCATAGCTCTGGAAAATGTGTTTTTTGTCAGTCCTCAATAAATGGTTATTAAAAAATCATTTATTGAGGACTCTTTAATTTGAAGATCTCATCAACTGCTTTTTTATAACCACCAGCCCGAACAAAGGATTCGCTGATCTTATGAATATTTTTCAGATATGAAGGGTCGGTCAGGACTTTTGCAACCGAGCTTTTTAATAAATCAGTATTAAGATTATTGATGTCAAGAACTATAGTTGCGCCTAATTCCTGTGCCCGGTTTGCAAGATAAAACTGATCTGCTCCTAATGGGATTGAAACAAAAGGTATATTATTATACAATAAATCACCTATGCTGTTCATGCCTGCATGAGTAATAGCTACTGTAGTATGTTTTAAGATTTCCAGTTGTGGCACATATTCTCTGATAATAAAGTTGTCAGGGACCTCATATTTTGAAAGGTCTACCTGGTAAGCAGCCATCACCACGACAGTATCAGGGTCTGTAAAACTTTGAAAGAACATGTGATTCAATTCAGCAGAATAGTTACTGAAAACAGTACCCAGGGATATATAAATAACTTTCTTACCTTTCAGTTTTTCAAATGGAAAATCTACCTCATATTTCTTATTATAGATAGGGGGACCAACAAAAATATAACTCTCATCATAGTTCTCCGGATTGGGGATGAAATATTCAGAAGTATAAATGATATTCAGGTTGCCCTTGTTAAATAAGAGGTTGAATATATCTTCATTGATTTCAACCTTATATTTCTCAATCAGCCTTTGACGGACAATTTTGAATTCTTCCACAGTCTCTGGAGTAATGCCCATCATACCTTTAGGTTTATTTACAGCCCCATCAGGTCCGTTAGTTTTAGGCATCAGCTCTTTTAGCGTTGCAAAAACTGCAAAAGAAGAAATTGCCGGGATCTGTAATATGCTGGCAATTGTACTGGCATAAGGATAGGCAGCTGAAAAAATAATATAGTCAAACTTTAGACCTTTAATTTGATTCAGCAAGACATCTATAAATTTTTCTGGCTGTAGTAAAGCACCAATAAGTCCACCGGAAGACTTTTTTGTAGTTTGATCAGTTGAAGGTGCATCCTTTTTCGTCTGAAATAGATTTAAATCTTCCTGATAACACTTAAACTCAGCACCAATTTCTTCAATTGTTGTTTTGAATTCTTCAGAACTAAAAAATGTTATTTCTTCGCCCCGATGTGCCAGTTCTGTTGCTAAACCAAGAATTGGATTCATGTGTCCGTGGGACGGTATGCTTAAAATTAATACTTTCGACATGAGCTTTTTTTTATTGATAACAAAATTACTTGTCAGGAAGCGAATAAAATATCTATATTCATCCAATTAATAGTCCAAAACAGTATTATGATTTTTGAATCTGCCGATGCAAATAAAATTGGTTTAATGAATGCACTTTCTAAAATAACAGGAAGTGAGATCAAAGACAGGAAGATTATTCTGCCAGAAAGCTATGGTGATGGCTACATGAAGTTTTTTGATTTTGGCCCTTTCATGAATATGATGATCAGTGAATTTAAAATGAAAGAGGATCTGGTACTAAAAAAAACAAAGACAGGACAAAGAAAAAATGAAATCATCTTTAGCTTCAGGAATGTGTTACGCGGAGGCGATACCAGGTTATTGCCTTCAGTACAGGTCTCTTCAGCAGATATAGATATTGAAGTTTCTATTTTGGCAGGTACACAGGTTAACACAATCCTGATAGTTGTACATGTAGATTTATTGAAAGAATTGATTGGTCAGGAAACAGGCAACCTATTATTACAGAATATCATATCTGGAAATCAGCCCTATTTATATGATGAAATTATTTCTCCGGAGATACAGTCTGTAGCTACTAAAATCATAGAGATAAAGGACGAAGAGCAGCTGGGAGATTTCTATCTTAAGCTAAAAGCAGGGGAGATGATCTACTTGTTTTTTGTAGAATTGTTAAAACGGCAGAACAGGGCTGGCTATCCACTAAATAGTTCGGATGTAGAGGCTATGTATTCAATCAGGGACAAAGTGGTTTCGGATTTAAGTGTTCCACCAAATCTTTCTGAGCTGACACAGATTTCTAATATGAGTGAAAGCAAGCTGAACCGCTTATTCAGACAGATTTTTGGTAATAGTGTTTATAATTATTATCAGGCCTTAAGAATGAAAGAAGCTGCTTATCTGATTAAAGAAGAAAAGCTTTCCGTTTCTGAAACGGGTTATCGTTTGGGATTTACTAATTTAAGTCATTTTACCCGGGTTTTTGAGCGGCATCTTGGACTTAAGCCCAAGAAATATTCGAAATAAAATTCGAAATCGGGCCATGTTGTATTTTCAGGGGGGACACTATACTTCCGTTTAAAAGCTGGAATAAAGTGAGTGGAATTTTTTTAAATATCCGTGGACATATTTTTTTTTCAAAAATACAATACTTATTATCAATCTATGGATTAATTAGTTTTAATGAGCAATGTGCCTTGAGGTCAGATCTGAGTAAATATTTCTGAAAGAGCTGCGTAGCCCAAAAGTCAACAGGGTAGTTGTGGTATTAGAAATGGCATTTTTTTCGTCCCGTAAAATTGCCCCTAATTCTATTCTTAAATTATATTTAGGGTTAAGTAAAAAAGCGGCTTTCTCTTCCACATAGATCATATGGGTTGCTAATCCCTGTTCTGTATAGTTATCAAGGAATTTTGCCGGATTAGTATAAACTTTAAAAATATCTTTTCCATAGTTTAGTCCATTTATATCTAATCCATATTTTCCTAAGTCAACCTCACTACTAAAATCAAATCTTTTATAAGTATAGTTTAACAATGCTAAAATTTCTCTGAAATTAGCACCCCAGGGATGCGCAAGCGGTTCTCCATTTTCAGAATAGTTTGCTATAGCCGATCTTGCCGAATAGGTATAAGGTTTTGCACTATTGGTTTCTAACAAATAATTAAGTCCCCTGACCTTAAGCAGGTTAGTTCCTCTAAAGCCAAGCTGCCAGCCGTATTTGTTCCCATAACTTCCATTACTGGAAAAGAAATCTTTTGAACGAAATTCATTAAGGGCGAATTGCCCATAGGCGGTAATACCATCATTGATCTTGTATCTGGCAGTTAAACCCATTAGGGATTTATCAGAGTTGTCACTTGCATTATTAATAGGTTGCAAAAAGATAACCGGATTGATATAATTAACATCAAAAGGGCGCTTTACACCATTATCATCAGTATGAAATACCATAACGTTATCAAAAAATCCAATCGAAAGTCTATTGTTGACTGTCCAGTCCAGATAGTGGAAGACACCAAATTTCTTTCTGTCAATGTTATATTGGGAAGTTGTTGCCGGATCATTCATATAAGTCCACATCACCATATATCTGACGTCTCCAAGAGTTCCGGTTAGTTTAAGAAATGGATAAGGAGATGCATAATCAGATAACAGCATAGAGCGATATCCGTCCCCAATAAAAGTTTTGTCACGTCCGGCAGTGATATTTAAGTACTTTATAGATGTATAGGATATTGATGCAGTTATATAGTACCAGCTATAATTTTTGTTATTTGAAGAACGGGCATAAGCTTGCCCGGGTATAATACCAATATCATTAATATAGGAAGTGAGATAATTTGGAAAGCCAGCTTTATTGACATAGCTGCTAACGTAATAAGAAATTTTACTACCTTCCTTTCCACCAAACTGTATACCCAGAGACCCCAATCCTGTGGTTTTATGATCAGAAAAATCCCTGCCGATTGTAAAGTCAGGTAAGAGGTCAGCAAAGAAAGATGAATGTGGAGCATTAATCTCCACCAAATGTGCATTGAATAACTTTCTATAGATCAGACTCTGTTGATTATCACCCTGCTTATTGTCTAATAGGGAATCAATAGGGCGAGATATCAACGAATCATCGGCCAAAAATGGTTTTAAAGAAGAATGGCTCCTGGTTTTTGTGGAATAAATATACTCATTAAGCTTTTGATAAAATTGATAGGAATAGGGTTCTGGAACAGACTGTGCGAATAATGGAATCACTGCAAGCTGGCTTAATAGTAAAATGAATAAATATCTATTAATGATTGATTTAAAAGTCATGGTATAGGTTTCTAAAACTGCTGCGTAGTCCAAAAGTGATCATATTGGTTTTATTATCATTCAGGCTGTTTTTTTCCTGTCTTAATAAGCCTGAAATTTCTAAACGGAAATTGTATTTAGGATTAAGTAAATAAGCTACTTTACCTTCTGCATATTTTAAAGTTGAGGCTAGCTCTTGTCCACTCTGATTAAGAGTATAATGGGCATAATTGATCTGCCCCTGGAAATCAAACTTATGGATAGAATAATTGACGATCCCTAACCATTCTTTAAAACCTGCCCCGAGAGGGTGTGCAAGAGGCTCGCTCAACTCTGTATAATTGACAATTGAATAGGCAGAAGAATAGGTATTAGGTTTTGCGGTATTGTATTCAAATAAATAATTTAACCTGTTGATTTTAAGAAGGTCAGAACCTCTGAGCCCTAATTGCCAGGCATAATTACTATTACCTGTTGACTGGTCAAAAACCATTTGTCCATAAGCAGTAGTTTTTGTCAGGACCTTGTATTTACCATTAAAGCCAATTAGGGTATGGTCCGGTGTGGTTCCCGCTGGTCTTAAAGCAGAAGAAAAAAGTATAGGATTGATATAATTCAGATCAAAACCATGAAGTTTGCCCTGGTCAGTGGCCTCTTCCACTATTAATGCATTAAAAAAACCTAAAGAGGTTTTATTCGTTATATTCCAGTCGATATAATGAAAAGCACCCCATTTTCTTCTGTTATTATAGAATGAATTAAACTGTGGTGCCTTCTGATCCTCCATATATGCCCACATTGCCATGTATTGAATTTTTTTACCCAGGTTTGCAGTGAACCTAAGCATAGGATAGGGGGCTGAGTTATCAGATAATAACAAGGACCTGTAACCATCGCCTATAAAAGTTTTATCCTGACCCAAGGCTATTGTAATTGCTTTAGTCGGTGTATAACCTATTAATGTAGTTACATATGACCAGTCCTTTGTCGGGGCTCCCTGATTTTTATCATAGCCCTGGCCAGGCACCATTCCTGTCTGATTAATATAATGATCCTCATAAGCAGTAAATTTCCCTTGATTTTCATAACCACTGGTGTAAATGAAAAATTTAGAACCTATAGTTATGCCTAACTGAAAGCCACGCGTATTTAGCCATGTTGTTGTTTTTTCATTAAATGATCGTCCTAATTGAAAATCAGGTAAGAAATCTAAATAAAAAGTATAGTCTTTGTTTTTTACATCTACTAAGTGTTGATCAAATAATATTCTCTGAATGAAGTTCCTTTTTGTCGTTTCCCTGTGATTTGTAGTCAAAGAATCATAAAGTGGTCTCAGGTAAGAAGAATCGGAAATGAAATAGGGTTTTATTGCAGTATGAAGATTGATATCTGATGAATAAATAGTTTTATTTAACTTTTGATAAAACTGATAAGAATAAGGCTGAAAAATTAATTGAGCATTTCCTTGCTCAGTTTTCATCAGCATCAGGATAAAGAAGAGAGCCAGACTGATTAATCTTTCTCTTCTATCTGAATAATTATATTTTAGTTGTTTCATCTTTATTTAATCGTTTTCATCACGTTTGCGGTATATCCAATCGAATACAGAGTGGAAAACATACAAACTGAACATCATGGCATAAAGAATTTCGTCAATAATTACTCTTGTCAGTGGCCTTGATGTTTCAGTTCCGATCTCATTTGAAATTGATGCTGCAAGTAAACTAATACCAGTAATCATGGCAATCATTGATACCGTTCGTATTTTGGGAGTTATATCCAGTTTAATCGTATGATAAATGGTTTGCCGCTGTCTTGTAACCACCTTTGCATTATCAATTGTAAAATGCTGAACAATTGATTGAAGATCTTTTTTCAGGAACTGTTGTTTAGTAGTTAGTTGAAGCATATCAGTTGGCAGAGGGGCTGCTTGAAGAATGCCCGTGAAAAAAAACAGGGCTATAGCAATCGTGATTGCGAAAGATTTCAAACGCATAATATTATTTTGAATACCAAAATTAAGTAAGGCGTATTTAAATAACCTTTATTTAAGATGTGAAAGAGATTATAAAAGCATTAGAATCTCTTAATGTGCTGGTATTTGGATTCTAAAATTGTTTTCTAAGCATTTGAAGATTTCTGTAATTATTTCTTAGAAAAGAGTTCTCTATCCCGAATCTTTTGCGGATTTGTATAACTTCCTGACCACCATGGCAGCTCTCCGGGTTTGGCAGGAGGAAGCTGGAGATAAAGTTTATGATCTGCTGCTGCAGATTTTTGCTGTACATCCCTAAACTCGTAATGATCGAACATGGCTAAGGCTTCAATCATATAAGATACTGCAACCCTGCGATCCTGGATCAGTAACAGGTTTTCACCATTATGTAAATCAGCTGCGGAAGAGAAATTATAAGAACCCATATAGACCCTTGCAGTCGGTTTGTCGAAATCGATTACCACAAACTTATGGTGCATCCTTATACCACCTCCATCTGAAGCCTCTGTTTTAAAAGGTTCGGGGAGATTGGTGAGCAGTCTTGCCGGAAAAACGACCGGTGGGTCTCCATCAGGTTTTTGTAAATCTAACCCTCCGACACTTTTATCGGAGATGCCATAAACGAAAATGTTATGATCTTCTGTTTCTTTTTTTATGGAATTAATGATTACGCCTGGGGTCTGGTACAAAAAAGCAAGCGAATATAATAAGGTTGAGGTAGTCTGGGCTATATCTTTAGCGATATCTTGCAACAGGGCATTGTCTGCATTATGAGGTGAAAAGCCAATTTTCGCCTTAACATTGGGTAGATGGAGATCATTCCAGTGAGCTGAACCGGTTGCCGCAAAACCACTGGCATAATCAGGATCACCGTGACTTCCTGAATCATCAATAATTATTTTAAGCCAGGTTTTTAATTTAACCAAACGTTTTACAATTTCTGGTTCATTAAGATCATAGACTGTTACCCTTACCTGGGCATTGGTGTCATTAACAGCCTGATCAAGCAGTTTCAATATCGCGGCCCTGGCTTCAAAAATCCAAAAATGATAACCGGTTATTGACCGCATAAAACTGAGTGCCGCCTGGTTCCTGATATTCAATAGCAAAACCAGCAAAATTATCAGGTGGTGGGCCATTAAGCCAATTCATGCCTAAAAGTGCCATACTTTCTCCACGAAATATCTTTAAACAAAATGGAGCGGCGTTATTTTGACCAAAAACTTCAAAATCAGGTGTAAGTTCCATAACTTGTTAGAGGTTAATTTGTTATACATACCTAATCAAATGTTATTTCAATTTAAAATATCTTTAATTTTAATTTCTGAACCTTTAAATACGATACTTTGTATACCTTTACTGCCTTTTAACAACCTGATTTTTGACAGGTCAAGGCCCAGTGCCTTCAGTAAATTCATATCAATAGATTCTTCTCCCACTACAATATAATCAACGGTTGCAATTTTATTGGGATGACTGATTACCTGCGGCCTTGGATCAGGAGTATAAACAGACATGATAAATGGTTGTTCAATATCCTTTGGAAAGATCAGGTGCCAGGTAAGTCTTTGCTTTTGAATATTGGTTCTTTTTCCAAAATGTGTAGTGAATCCTGACATTAAATCCTGCTGTAGTAAGTTTTTGAACTGCGTTATGAAGGTTTTCTACCTTAAATAGTATGTGGCTTAATCTTGTCATCTTTTTTTCCTTCAAAAATGCCGGAATGTATTGGCATTATAGTAACGCAATCAGGAATGAAAATATCGCAATACGGAATTTGTTGTGGTTGATAAAGATTTCCTGGGATGAAATTAAATCATTAAGGCTCTAAATTATAGAGCCTTAATGATTTAATGAGATGAAATGGATAATTTATAGAAGAATAATATTGTTAAGTATTTGAACTATTGATCATAGGTTTATATTTATTCCGGTTGTCTCCGATTATCCATAGATTGATTAGAAAAAAAGGTAATGCTATAGAAAGACCAGATGGTTCGAAAATGGCATTATGAACTATAATACCTACCATAACAGGTAAAATGACAATGGCACCAAGCGCTCTGTATTTTGGTAGCATAAAGAGCAGGCCCCCGACTATCTCAACAATTCCAGTTAAAGGCATCAACCAGGAAATTTTAACAAAAGCTTCCATGAGCTTCATCTGCTCAGCCGTCATTTTTGGCATAGGCATGTAGTTAAATAATTTGTTTAATCCGGCATTAATAAACATCAGACCGAAAAGAATACAGAGTACAGTTTTTACGATTTTCATTTTATTTATTTTAATGGTTAGTAATCCTTAGTTTAACGTTTTTTCTGATCAGAGCGATTGCTTTCCCTAATCAGATTTTAGCAGGATTTAAATTACTATTTTAAAATTTGAAAATCAATACATGTTTCTTTGATCATTAAAAAGCCTCAGAATCTATTTTCTGAGGCTTTTTAATTACGGCATATTTTCGCTGTCAATGATTTCTACTTTTTTACCCATCTTTTTCTGAATGACCTCAAAATGGTGTAATTCATTTTGACTAACCAGTGAAATTGCTTCTCCAGGCGTATCTGCACGTCCGGTTCTGCCTATTCGGTGAATATAATCCTTCGGTGATCGTGGTAATTCATAATTAATCACAAAGGGAAGGAAACTGACATCAATTCCTCTGGCCATTAAATCTGTGGCCACTAAAACTCTGAGTTTACCTGATTTAAAATGTTGTAACGAATCAGTTCGGTTTCCCTGACTTTTTTTGCTGTGAATAGCTTTTGCGTCAATATTATTTTTACGGAGTTTATTTACAATAACCTCCGCCTGTTTGACCGAGGATGCAAATACTAATACCTGCTTCATCTGGTGATGATTTATCAGGTAACGTAAAAACGGGCCTTTCTTTTCATCAGAAACTATATAAGCTATCTGATTGATCAGATCAAGCGATTCTTCTTCATCCTCAATTTTAATAACTACAGGATCATGCAGTAAAATCTGATGAATATGCTGAAGATCTTTATTGAGGGTAGCAGAAAGCAAGATATTTTGGCGTTTTGCAGGTAAAAGTGCAAGAATTTTATTCACTTCTTCTTTAAAACCTAAATTCAGCATTTTATCTGCTTCGTCCAATACTAAGGTTTCAATAGCGGATAAGTGTACTGCATTTGAATCCACTAATTCCAATAATCTTCCTGGTGTTGCAACAAGTACATTTACACCCTGCATAGCCATCATTTGTGGGTTAATCGAAACGCCACCATAAACAGCAAGGGTTTTAACCTTTTCAGGAAGTGCCTGGCTAAAACTCTGAAACACATTTTTCACCTGTTCGGCAAGTTCACGTGTAGGCACTAAAACCAATACATTCGCATGGCGGTTTTTCAACCCCAATGTTTGCTGTAAATTCATTAAAATTGGTAAAACATAGCTGGCTGTTTTTCCAGAACCTGTTTTAGCAATCCCTAAAACATCTTTTTTA
Source organism: Pedobacter cryoconitis (assembly GCF_014200605.1). Classification (GTDB taxonomy): domain Bacteria; phylum Bacteroidota; class Bacteroidia; order Sphingobacteriales; family Sphingobacteriaceae; genus Pedobacter; species Pedobacter cryoconitis_B. The sequence continues at coordinate 44,591 of NZ_JACHCE010000008.1, forward strand.
TTTAATATGGCTGGTATGGCTGTTTGCTGGATAGGAGTGGGTACGTTGAAATTCTGATCTACCAGTGCTTTTAACAAAGCAGGAGATAAACCTAAGGATGTAAAAGGCATAATACTCAATTTTTGATGTAAAAGTAAACTAATTCCTGTAAGATCAGTTGTCCTTTGTCTCAAAACCTGATGCTAAATCTGGATTGATATAGCCTTTTATAACTCTGGATGACTGTTTAAGTCAAACACCCCTGACAAAAATTTAACTAAAATCTTTGCCAGGGGTGTTCTCTTCATCTGCCAGTTGCGGGGATACTAAACTGTAAGATCACCTTCAATAGAATCATCCAGTGTTTTACCAATAGCCGCACCGATCGCCATTTTAATTCCGGCAATCACATTTCCATGTTTATTGTCCCAGTAATAACCTGTTTCTGGCGATACTCTGATCAATGCAATCCTTGGATCATCTTCACCTTCAGTGAACCACGTTTTCATGATAGGGTTCCATAGTTCCTTAATTCTAACTTTATCTGCCGAAAGTATAGCTGTTCCTTCAAGAAACAGAAAGTCAGAATGAGGGGAACCCTGGAAGTATAATTTCACGCCCGGATCAGCACTGATGTCCTGATAAGTATGACTATCATTTGCCACAAGAAACCAGAGTGTACCTTGCTCATCTACTTCCTGAACATTCATGGGACGTGTCCCGTTTGACTCTCCTGCCGAAGGGTTTGTACAAAGAAAACAGGTTTTAGCAATGCCGGTTAATTCTTTGATCTTCTTAATAGCCGGTTCATTATCCAGATTCTGGTGATTCTCTTCAGTTTGATTTTGATTAATACTATCCATAATTTATGTTTTATTGGAGCATTACAATCCAGCTGAATATTTGTTTAGATTTTTAAAAAACCTGCTTATACCAATATCGCGCCGCCATCAATAACAATCGTTTGTCCTGTACCAAATTTCTGACTGATAAGGTATAAAAAGGCTTCAGCAACATCTTCTGGTTTACCTGATCTTTTAACCAGTGATTGTTCGCTCACCATCTGGTACATGTTTTCGCGGTCTGCCGCAGACATACTATCCCATAGATTAGTTTGGATGACGCCAGGGGCGACACAATTTACGCGGATAGGGGCAAGCTCTACTGCCATTGCTTTTGTAAATCCTTCCATTGCACTGCAAATGCTGGTGGCAACTGACCAGCCAGCTCCAGGGCGCATACTGGCAATTCCACTGGTCAATGAAATAGATCCTCCCGGATTAAGCAGAGGAGCTGCATATTTAACTGAGGCAAAAGCACTCCAGAAGCGCAGATTGAAAAAATCTTTTGCTTGTTCGACTTCTGTTTCAGCGATCGTTTTCAGGTTAAGGTTTTCGGCAGCTGTGTAAACAAGATGATCAAAGTTCCCTATCTGTGCAAAAAAACTCCTTATTTGTTCTTCCTTAGTTAAATCAACTGCATAACTCGTGCTACTTAAAGAGAGCTCTTTCAATGCTCTTTGAAGACGTTCTTCATTGCTTGAAACGATGACTACATTCGCTCCATATGCATCAGCAAGTTTAGCTGTTGCAAGGCCTAAACCAGCACTTCCGCCTAATATGATCACTTTTTTACCATTCAGTGAGTTATTAATTGCATTTTCGTTTTTCATGTTCTTAATTTTTTATGAGGATACAAATTTCAGGATACCAGAGACGGATCTACTGAACAATTGGTAATTAATGCAGTAAGCTGAATCTTTAGGATCAATATCGTTTGATCTTTATTCTTTGTAAATTTGGGATACAGAATCACTTATCCGTTTAGGTTTATGCAAGCGCAATTAATCTCTTTTTTAACCTCCTATCATCCCATTACGCAATCAGATGCGCAATTAATCAGTCTTGTCGCCGAAAAAAAAAACTTTTCCAAAGGCAGTACTTTATCTGAGGCGGGTAAGGTTTGCCGGGAACTCTTTTTTATATGCAGTGGAATACTAAGAATATTCAGGAGCAATGAAAATGGAAATGAAGTTACGCATGTTTTTTTAGGAGAAAACAGATTTTGTACTGTTTTGCAGAGTTTTAATGAAAAAACTATTTCCCTGGAAGCCATTCAGGCTTGTACCGATACAGAGGTCCTTGTTGTTTCTTATTCTGACTTACATAAACTGTATACTCAGATCCCATATTTAGAAGCTTTGATTCATCAAATCCATCAGCAATCCTTATTGGATAAAATTCAGCTTCAAAATGCCTATAGAGGTTATGATTCAAGTGAAAGGTATGAGCTGTTTTTGAAGCGCCAGCCCGAAATTGCCTTATATGTTTCTCAAAGTGATATTGCTTCTTATTTAGGGATCACACCGCAAAGTTTATCCAGAATCAGAAAAAACAGATAATTATGAAAGCTTCCCTGATCTTATTGGCACTGGCCGGTTCTATTTACCTGGGTGATACAGAAAAGATATTGCAGACTGCTAATAAAAATGTGACTACAGGTGCGGCAGTCAATGTCAAACTTCTGACTGAAAATGAGCTTTACAGAAAGCTTGTAGAAAAGGAATATAATAGCCTGACACCAGAAAATGCGATGAAAATGGCTAGCCTGCAACCTCGTGAAGGTAGTTTTGAGTTTTCAAATACAACTGCTCTTGAAGACCTGGCTTTGAATGCCGGGAAAAAGCGTATTCACGGTCATACATTAATCTGGTATCGTTCGCTGCCGCAATGGGTAAAAAATTGGGAAACGCAGGCTTTGCCTTCGGGCATGACAAGGGCTCAGAAAATGGACAGTGTGATGAGTATTCATATCAGAACTGTGATTAGTCATTATGATAACCCTTCATCAATTTATAAGGATGACCTGGGGAAACCACTACTGAAATCGTGGGATGTCGTTAATGAGGCGTTTGATGACAATGGAAATTACCGGGCTCTGCCAGAGGCTTCAAATCAGGAGAACGGTGGGAGTATATGGTATCGGACCATTGGAAAATCTTATATTAAAAAGGCCTTTACTTATGCAAGAACTACTGCCGAAAAAAATGGTGATACTGGTTTAAAGCTTTTTTACAATGATTATGGACATGACTATTCCGTTAAAAAACTAGATTCCATTTATAAAATGGCCATGGCTTTAAAACAGGTTAAAGTAAACGGAAAACCGATTATTGACGGTATAGGGATGCAATTTCATATCAATATCAATACCTCTGTAGAAAATATCAAAAACGCATTGATTAAAATGAAATCTACAGGTTTGCTGATTCATATTTCTGAGCTGGATATCTCATTAAACAAAGCAGGATTGCCTTTCCCTACAGAAATATTAGCTATACAAAAGCAGAAGTATAAGGACGTTGCTTTGTTATACAGAAAATATGTGCCAGCAAACCAACGCTGGGGTATTACGTTATGGAATGTGGGTGATCAGGATTCCTGGCTCACTTATAAGGGATCGGATCAGGTAGATGCAGCTTGTTTATTTGATTTAAACTATCAAAGAAAACCTGCTTTTTTCAATTTCTATGATGGTTTGAAATTAGATATCCCTGCGGGTTATTAATTGAGATAAAATCTATTGAAATGAGTTTAGCAAAAATTCAGCATATCATTAAATATATTGAAGAACACTACGATCAGGATATTTCAGTTCAGAAATTAGAACAATTGTCTAATTATTCTTACAGAAATGTACAGCGCGTATTTAAAAATATCTTCAATGAATCATTAGGTGCATTTCAAAAAAGACTGAAGCTTGAAAATGCTTATAAAAAACTAATTTATACCCATGATCCGATTACTGATATTGCTTATTCTGTAGGTTTTGAAAGTTTACAATCCTTTTCTAAATCATTTAAAAAACAGTTTAATATTTCACCTATTAAAGCAAGGGAGGAAAAGATAATCGTTTTCGAAAATTTTATCAATAGTTATCGTGAAGGAAGCAGAAGTATAGCTTACGAGATTGTTTTTTTTAAAGAAGTTAAAGTGTTTTATATCGGAATTCAGACAGAAAACTATAATGGTGCTGAAATAGAATCGTTGTGGGATGGAATAGATATAGTCTCTGAAAAGAATACAACAGCACATTATGGAATCATAGTTGATCAACCTCTGATTACAAATAAATTAAAATGCAGGTATGAAGCGTGCATAGATCAGGAACCTGTGAGTAAAGGGTTTTCTACTACTACTATTCTTGGCGGCAGATATGCTAAGTATCTTCATGAAGGTAGCTATAGTTTGATTGAAGATACATACAGGAGAATTTATATAGACTGGCTTTTTAATTCTACCCTTGAATTTGATTATTCTCCAATTATAGAGCATTATGTGAAAAATGAATGTAATGAAGAAAATAGAAATAATTATATGACGGAAATCCTCATTCCGGTTAAAAAGAAATAGTTGTCAACTTTGGACAACTTACCTATCCTTAATATTGCTCTTTTTGTAAAAAAAAGAATGTTGAAAATAAAATGATAAACAAAATGCTATTATTAATGATACCACTGTTAACGATTTTTTCTTCTTGTCAAAAAAACGAAGAAAGTATACAACCAGCAGATACTGCGATTATATATACCATGCCCGAAGAATCTGCAAGGCATGAAGGCACATGGCTTCAATGGCCACATCAATATCAGTACGGAACTACCTATCGAAACAGATTGGACGCTACCTGGGTAAAAATGACAGAAGAACTTACAGGCGGTGAAAAGGTTCATATTATTGCTTATGATGAACAAGAGAAGATCAGAATTACAGATCTGCTCTTAGATGCAGGTATATCTTTGACTAATGTTGATTTTAAGATTTATCAGACTGATGATGTTTGGGTAAGAGATAATGGGCCAATCTATGTAAGAGATAAGAAAGGGCAGCTTATTATAGAAGATTGGGGTTTTAACGGTTGGGGAAAAAAAGCAGCGTATCAAAATTGTAATCTTATCCCTTCAAAAATTGCAAATGATCAAAACACTACAAAAGTTGATCTGAATAAGATGATGGTAAATGAAGGCGGTGCTGTTGAAGTTGATGGGAGCGGAACTTTATTAGCAACTAAAAGTGCTATTCTGAATAATAATAGAAATCCGGATATGACACAAGCACAGGCGGAAGCTATTTTTACTAAATATCTTGGTGTAACCAGATTTATCTGGCTGAAAGGAAAGGCTGGTTTAGAAATTACAGATATGCATATAGATGGATTTGCAAGATTTGGTAATACAACAACCCTGGTAACCATGAATTACGATGATTTATTGGATTGGCAGGTTCCCGAAGAAGATATTAATACGCTTTATGCAGCGACTAACAAAAATGGAAAACCCTATCACATAGTGAAACTTCCATTGACTCAAAATAATGTAGAAACTGTTTATGGGAAAAAACTGCCCTACAAAGGTTCATACGTGAATTATTATATTGGAAACAAAAAAGTATTAGTTCCCAATTATAATGATCCTAATGATGCAGTAGCGAATAGAATTATACAAAGTCTGTATCCTAACAGAACTGTAGTCGGGATAGATGTAAGAAATTTGTATGCAAATGGCGGAATGATACATTGTGTTACTCAACAACAGCCTCAATAAATCAGCAATACACTGCCCCCAAAATTCAGATACTTTATGGGGGCAGTGATTTAGTTTCTATCAAATGTCTGAGGTATTTTTCTGTCACTTCTTTCTTTGTCAAATGTCCAGGAAGCGATCCACCATCTATCCGCTGAATAATAAAGCTGGATACTATTTATTCCACGTCTCACAACGGGTCCGTTTTTTACTAATCTGGTTTCATAAGTGCTCCAGACATGTACAATATTACCAAAGACTCTTACTTCTTTATTGATTTCGCTTTCATAAAAAGCTGTTTTTGAGACCAAAGTATCTGTCTCTTTATGGAAGTCCTTTAAAGGCATGGCCACTTGCAGTAACCTGCCAATTATTTCCTCTTGAAAGTCTCTTTCCCATGCTCTGACTTCTCCGGCTTCGCCTGAAACAACTTCATAAGATGCACTAATAATTCCATCAATAGTGACATCTTTTTTTAACGGATATTTTTTTTTATCCCACAAAGCTAAATCAATAAAGGACCGTTAAATATAGTTCTTATCTGATTTTGTATGAATTTCTACATAATTGCCCAAGCCTTTGATCACGGTAATGCCGTCAAAAAAAAGCCTGATCATTTTCTTATCTGTTTTGATAAAAGCGTAAGTCTTATTTTCCATATCTGAAAAGCCAAATTGCAGTTTTTTCTTCAATTTTAGTGATAAAGGTTATGCTAAATTAATTCAGGTTTTGGCTACAACAATGGAGGATTAGCCTACAGCCGGCATTCAGGGAAACAGGATATTTGTTTTTAAAATCAAATTAATATAAAATAAGATGAAAACAGTTTTGATTACCGGAGCAAATAAAGGTATCGGTCTGGAAACAGCAAGGCAACTTCTGGAGCAGGGATATTTTGTCTACCTGGGGAGCAGAAATAAAAAAAATGGTCTTGAGGTGGCAGAACAATTGAAAGCAGCAGGCCTAAGTCACGTAGAAGCTATTGAGCTTGACGTGACAGCTATTAATTCTATTCTTAAAGCGAAGCTCCTATTGGAAGGCAAGATACCTGCTCTTGACATATTGATTAACAATGCTGGTATCCCAGGAATTCAGCCTCAAAATCTTTCAACAGTTGATATCGCTGATATCAGGCAGATCTTTGAAACTAATTATTTTGGCGTCATCCAGACCACACAGCAATTTCTTCCTTTGCTTAGAAAATCTGAAGCGCCATCTATTGTAAACGTTTCAAGCGAAGTTGGGTCCCTGACCATGAATACCGCTCCGCAAAGGCGTGCCAACTGGGATAACTACCAGGTTTACGGTTCTTCCAAAACAGCACTTAATGCTTTTACCATCATGCTGGCCCACGATCTCAGGGATACCAGCTTTCGGGTAAACAGTGTTACCCCAGGTTATACCGCTACCGATTTAAACGGATTTCAAGGTACAAAAACGGTTGCGCAGGGTGCCAAAGCTATAGTGGAACTTGTCACCCAGCCTTTACCGGGTACAACTGGTAAATTCTTTATGGACGGTGGTGAAATTTCCTGGTAATCTGCTTATTTTTGAATATGGCCAATCAACAAATTCACCGGATAAAATCGATTAGCGAATATCACAAGGTCAGAGGTCTTCCTAAGCCCGAACATCCGTTAATCAGTCTGATAGACTATTCTACTATTAAACATTCACCTGAAGACAATAACATAAGCTGGGTATATGATTTCTATTTCATTGCGTTGAAAAAGAATATGAATAGCAAGTTCAAATATGGTCAGAAGGAATATGATTTTGATGAGGGCACGATGTTTTTTATTGCACCGGGGCAGGTTTTCAGAGTTGAGGTAAACCAGGATGCACCTGGCAAATCAGGATGGATGTTATTGATCCATCCCGATTTTTTGTGGAATATGCCATTGGCAAAAACAATAAAGAAATATGAATACTTTGGCTATTCGGTTAATGAAGCCCTGTTCCTTTCAGAAAAGGAAGAGGATATAATTGCCCGTTTCATGCAAAACATCCAGCACGAATACCACCAGAATATTGATAAATTTAGTCAGCAGATCATAATTCCTCAAATTGAAGTTTTGCTCAATTATGCAGACAGATTTTACAGTCGTCAGTTTATTACCCGCAAAATTGCCAATCACCAGGTTCTTGACAAGCTGGAAGCATTATTAGATAGCCATTTTAATGGTAATGCCATCATCAAAGGATTACCTACAGTTCAATATATTGCAGGGCAGCTTAATCTTTCTCCCGATTACCTGAGTACCTTATTAAAGGTAACCACAGGGCTCAACGCACAGCAGCATATACATGAAAAACTGATAGAAAAGGCAAAGGAAAAATTAGCTGTCAGTACGCTGTCTGTTAGCCAGATTGCTTATGAATTGGGATTTGAACATTCTCAATCCTTTAGTAAATTGTTTAAATCAAAAACAAAGCTTTCGCCCATACAATTCAGGCAATCATTTGAAATTTGAAAGAGGTTATCAAAATTTATGATAACCTCAATGCCATGTGCTATGAATTTATAAAAGTATAGTCCGTATATCCTTTTTCATTGCCACCATAAAAAGTTTCCCTATCGTAATGATTGAGTTCTGCATTCGCTGCAATCCTTTCCGCAAGATCGGGGTTCGAAATATAATAGCGGCCAAATGCAATCGCCGAAGCTTTACCAGTTTGCACATACGCTGTTGCCTGTTCAATCGTAAAGCCGTCTGCTGCAATCATAGTACCCGGATATAAATTCCAGAGTGCCTGTTCTTTTTCAGCAACTAGTTCATCTGTCAGTTCCTCAGCCCGATGGCGTATCATATGCAGATAAGCCAGGTTATATTTAGCGAGTTCCTTAACCACATAGACAAAAGCAGGGTAAGAATCCGGATCAAAGCTATCATTAGTGGTGCCAAAAGGGGATAAGCGGATACCCACTTTGTCTGCGCCCCATACAGCAACCAGTTTGTCCAGTACTTCAAACAGAAGTCTGCTCTTATTCGCAATGTTTCCACCATATTCATCCTGACGTAAATTAGTTTTGTCCTGGAGAAACTGCTGGATCAGATAGCCGTTTGCAGCATGTAATTCTATACCATCGAAACCTGCAGCTTTTGCATTGATTGCAGCTTTTTCATAATCATTTACTATTCCGGTTATCTCAGCTAATTCCAGGGCCCGGGGTGTTTCAAAAGGAACCATATTCCACTCTGAAGTGAAAGTTTTGCCTGCTGGCTTAACCGCTGAAGGAGCTACCGGCAGCCCATAATCCGGTTGATGAGAGGAGTGAGACATGCGGCCAACATGCCACAATTGAGTAAAGATCAGACCGCCTTTTTCATGGACTGCATCGGTCACTTTTTTCCAGCCGTCAATTTGTGCTGCACTATAAATTCCAGGGGTCATCGGGTAGCCTTGTCCTTGCTGCGTGATTTGGGTTGCCTCTGTAATGATCAGGCCAGCAGATGCCCGCTGCGCATAATATTCGGCATTCATAGAATTAGGGATCATATCCTTTGAGCGCATGCGCGTAAGCGGTGCCATAATGATCCGGTTTTTTAGTTGGTAAGCGCCTAAATTCAGGCCTGTAAGCAGTGTGTTTTCCATCTTAAAGATTTACTTAAATAGACTTTTTAGTCTAAAAATGATTAAAAAAAATGATTACTTGATTTCATAGCTTTTTAAATGTGCTTTTAGCATCCGCACCAAACCAGCCATATATTGTGAATTACCGCTAACTCTTGACATCATCATGCCACCTTCAAGAGAAGCAAACATCTGCAAAGCAAAGTCTTCGGCATTGATATCAGATGATAATTCACCATTTTCCACACCTTGTTGTATTGTGGTGATGATTCGGTTCTGACCTCTTTCTATGACTGCTTTTAGCTTATTCCTCATCACCGGGTCGGTATCATCGGCCTCTACACTAAAATTAAGAATAGGGCAGCCGCCGGGTATAAAAGAATTAATTGGGTCCAGCTGGTCGTTCATATAAGCAAACAACTTTTTTATAGCAGTTTTTTCTCTGGCCATAATGGTTGTCATCCTGTTGCCCAGTTTTTCAAGCAGGTAATCAACAGATTCCCTCGCCAGTTCGTCCCGATTTTCAAACCGGCCATATATGCCCCCCTTAGCCATTCCGGTAGCCGACAGTATATCATCAACAGTTGTCCCTGCAATTCCCTTTTGATTGAAAACAGGGGCCGCCTTTTCTATAATAAATTTCCTGGTTTCTTCAGCTTTGCCCATTATGATTTGTAATCCGGGTTCAAATATAGACTTAAAAGTCTAAAAACAAAAACTATTTTTATAGTATATCCTATTTGATAGGTTGTCATCAAACTTCTATCACTGGATTAGCGCCAATGCTCTTTTTTCTTTAATATCCCGGGCAATGAAGTGAGATTTGGAATTTGCAACTTAAGCTCTGATATCAGCGTCGCTGTAAAGATCAGTCCGCCACCAATCAATAGTCTGGATGAAATATCTTCTCCAAGGATGAAGAAAGCTGCTATCGCTCCGAAAACCGGTTCAAAAAGATATATAATAGACACCCTCTCGGCGCTAATGTATTGCTGGGAAATATTAGATATCGTATACATATAAGCTGTTGAAAACAACGCGCAAAAGATGATTCCCGTCCAAAAAATATTTTGCCGGGGTATCCATATGATGTTTTCCTGGCTAAAAGTCAAGAGCAAAGCTAATATGGAGCAGGTTGCAAACATCGGTACAATCGTAGGAATAATATCTCCGCTCTTTGATTCCCTTTCGATTTGGATCAGGTAAACTGCAAAGCAAAAGGCCCCGGTAATGGTATATAAGTCACCGGTACCAATACTGAAATTATCCTTAATGGATATCACGAACAGACCAGAAAGTGCAGTAAAGGCAGCTATCCATATTTTTAGTGGTGGAGATTTTCGATAAATTATTAGTTTAAGTATAGGAATGATCACTACGGTTATTCCGGCCACAAATGAACATTGTGAGGCCGAAGTATGGGTTATCCCTAATGTTTGTAAATATATACCAAGTACCAGGGGCAGCGCAAGACCGGCTCCTGTCTTAACTGAAGCCGGATTTAAGCTTTTCACCTGTTTCCAGAAGACGATCGATAATACGATTGTTGCCAGTGAAAAGCGGTAGAATAAGAACAAGGAGGACTGGTTTTCTCCAATGGCGAGTTTGGTAACCGAAAAAGAAATTCCCCAGAAAGCAGTACCGAGTATTAATAAGCCGGGGAAAATTTTTCTTCTTTCCATCAGATTATAGTCCGTTAGCTACAGGCAATATTTTTTTCATCAACAAATCCGTTTGTTCGTCACTTCCCAACCAGAATGCATGTTTGCCAAAAGGAGTAAAGCCGTTCTTTTCATAGAACCTTAAGGCCCTGTAATTTTCTTCCCACACGCCGAGCCAGACATAAGGAGCCTGTATTTCATGGGCAAGTTCTACGGCTTTATGATAAAGAATCTGACCGACCTTTTGACCGTGAAATTCTTTTAGCACATAGATCCTCTCAATTTCTAATGCCTCGTGATCCTGTTTTTCAGTCTGAGCTTCTCCAAGATTGATTTTTAGATAACCGATCACCCTTCCATCAAGCAGGGCAAAATAGATCTGAGAATCTTTCTCCGTAAGTTCAGCTGTCAGCTTATCTGTCGAAAAACTCTGTGCAAGGTATTGCTGCATATCCTGCTGACTGTTCAGATGTGCAAAGGCTTCACAGAATGTAGTTATTCCAATTTCCTGTAATTTCGTTATTTCCCCAGGTGTTACCCTTTGGATTGTGATACTTTCCATAGCACGAATGTAGCGAGTCTTTAAATGAATTAAAATGCTATTTATTCATTTATTAATGAATATATTGCATTAATGGACCTTCAGCGAATCAAATACTTTTTGGCTCTTTCCGAGCAGCTTCATTACTGGAAAACAGCAGAAAAGATAAATATCACACAGTCTGCGCTTACCCGTCAGATCCAATCTCTTGAAAACGAACTCGGTCTGCAGCTTTTTGAACGCAATAAAAGAAATGTGAAGCTTACCCCGGCAGGTAAATTCTTAAAAGAAAAATGGGAGGTAGAGCTGAGCGAACTTGAATATATTCATCAGTTTGCTAAACAAATACATTTGGGCGAAAGCGGAACCATTACTATCGCACATCCCGATTCTATATCGGCCTCTATTATGCCCGATATCCTGGCAAAGATAGCTGAAACATTTCCACAGCTTCAAATTAAACTTGTGCAGGTTTTGTATGAAAACCAACTGGAATTTCTAAGAAACTATAAAATTGATCTGGCGATTACCAGGGATATTAATAACGAGCCAGGTATAAAATCAAGAAAGTTATATTCCGATCATTTGGCTTTAGTAGTCCCGCAGGACCATTCCTTTAAGGAATTCGGGGATTTATCAGCGGAAAAGCTTAAGCAACAAAAATTCTTTTTGCCAACCCGCGATGAGGGCAGTAGTTATAGTGACATTATTCATGGGCTTTTCAAGTCTTATGATTTTGTTCCCGATGTATTTCTTCACTCAGAATTTGGGTCTACAATTATCGCACTCGTCAAAAAAGGTTTAGGAATAGCTATCTTACCGGACTCTTACCTGCATCACCAAATTCCCGGGCTTCGTTTCATTCCTTTGCCTTTTAAGACCGATCTATTCATCAATTGGCGTGCAGATGACCATAATCCTGTACTTGTCAATATTCTGGAACTTGTCCTTTCTACTCAAGCCATTAAATGAATTGATAATCTGGCTTAATAAATTTATGTTTGTGGCAAGCTGATAGCTCAAAATGATAATTTATCGGCTCATTTTAATGGAGAGAAAGGGAACATGAAGCGAATTATATCATTCTTATTGCTAACTATTGCAGGATATACTGCTCAGGCACAAACCAGGACTTTATTTCAGGAAACTTATAAAAGTAACAGCCTTAAAAAAAACTGGTCTGTTATAAATGGGGATTGGAAGGTGAATGAACTAGGAATTACTGGAAACAAAAATACAGACTGGGCCATCTTAATCTCTAAAAAAACATTACCCAAAGACTATATATTAACGTTTTCTTCATTGGTTGATCCTAAGGCTTATCTTTTTGAAGTGATCACTAACTTAAACGGAGAGAAATATTTGGGTTTTTTACTCAATCAGTTAGAAAATAGAGTAGCTATAGAAGACCGCTCTTTATTTGCAGATCCTGTTAAAAAAGGTACTTTTATTCATAGTACGGGGCATATCGGCCTCATGCCTAAAGTTAAAAAGCCTTCAGAACACATCTGGCAGAATTGGAAAATACAAAAAACAGGTAACCAGATTTTTGTATGGATTAACAATGATGCTATAATCTCTTTAAATGATACTACTGGTTTTGTAAAACCTAAAGGGACTTTTGGTTTTGCTATCAATGGAGAAGCTATGATTAAAGATGTCAAATTGATAAAAACCAGGGGAGAGGCTAGTTTACCACCAAAATCTTTTGTATTAAAGTCTCCTGTTGAAAAGCCCTTTTTTGTATTCGAATAATTTTCTTAAACCTCATCGGCAGACCAATCGTTGCTCAGACGGCCCATCCACTGGTGGTACATTTCATCTCCCGAATGCTGTGTGAATTCAATATTTAGCTGATTTACTTCCAGTTCTAAAATCTCATTGCAAATTTCAACCAGCTTTTTTGACAGAATTTCCCTGGTTTCCTTTGTACGGCCTTCCCGGATATCACACATCATGATGGCTGCGGGTGCCGGTTCGCCCTCACTGCATCTCCAGATAGAACCTTCTCCGAGTTCTCTGATAGTTACGGTTATTCTTTTTACACTGGCCTTCATGATCTTTGAATAGGCTTCACCTATAGCTTTTGCCAGTTGCTTTTTAGTCTCCGCAGGATAATGTTTATTGGTCTCTATTTGTATATATGGCATAAATTAAATATTAGCAGAGCTATTTATACGATGATTAGTTCTTGTAATATAGGCCATCCTGACCAACCAGTAAAAAGTTTCCATCAGGTTTGATATAGTAAGAATAAATATCTTTGCCAAAACCCAGTTCTAATCTTCCCCAATTGTTCCTGATACTATAAATACCCGGTTTAGGAGTATGACGTACCAGATAAAAAACATCATCCTGAAAAAATGAAATATTAGCTACAGATTGTGAGCTGCTGTTCCATTCATAATAACGTTTTGCAGTGCCCTTTAGTGTTACTGGCGATACCTGAGCGATTGTGGCATCATCTGAGCCAATGTAGAGATTGCCATCCGGGCCAATTGCAAAACCAGAGGGTTGAGATAGATAATAACCATAATCCAATTTGATAGACTGCCAGGACTTTCCGGTATCTTTCGATCTGAAAAGCGTTCCCCAGTCATCAAAAAGATATAGACTTCCATCAGTATGTTTATTGAAAAACATGAAACGTTGTGAATTTAGCGATACGATTGATTTTTGCCAAAACCCTCCATTATCAGTAGAGATATAAGGTCCGTCAAAATAAAAGCTAACCATAAGCACATCGTCCTTAACCATAAAACCAGTAGGGTCTCTTTTATCTATGATTCCATTATTTATTGTCTGCCAGCTTTTTAGATCTCTGGAGTACAGGACGCCGTCTGATCTTGTAAGTATATAAAGCCACCCCTTGCTATTGAACTGTGCGGAGAATATACCAGAGGATTTTGGAATTCCATCGACTTTTTGCCAGTTTATACCGTTATCATCAGAGGTATAAAGTTCCCCTGCGGTTACCATATAGAGTGTCTTATGATCAAAGGTTGTTATCTGAGTGTTATAAACGTCCGGAATCCCACAACCACAGGCTCTTGCCCAGCCCTCAGGCTTTTTGCCTGTAGCCTTGATTTCAACTGAATCTTGTGGAACGGGCGGTTTTCCATCTCCTGGATAAGGCTGCTGGGCATATACATAGGCTTTTATTTTCTGACTAGGGGTGTTGCATCCCAGTTGCCATTTGACTTTGACCGTTCCATCAGGCAGTATATTAAATTGGGAATACATCTCGCTATTATCAACTCTGCCATTGCCCTGAACCAGCGCAAACTGTAAATAATACTGCGTTAACATTTGATCTTGTGGAACAGTAATTTTAAAAGTCAATTCATTAGACAAGTATTCACCGTAGACCCCTAACTGACTGTTACCGCTTGTCAGACTAATCTTTGCCGCTGGTTTAATGTCAACATCAGGCTTGATTTGAGGTTTCTCATCTTTTTTACATCCTGTAAGCATTATCATAGCAGCCAATAAGAGAAAGAGAGATTTTATAGCGTATGTAATTTTTATCATGATTATGGCTTCGAAAGGTCGTAAGTTAGAATTGAAGATTGTTGCAGACCGAAAATGGTATTTTCGTCTTTTATGATAGCTCTTTGTATGTCGTAAGCACCATAATTGCTTTTCATGATTTTTGTCCAGCTTATCCCATTATCTCTCGATTCTGAGATTTCTCCCCCTGAGCTAACCAGATAGCCATGTCCCTTTTCGAAAAAGCGGATGGCAATAATAGGAAAATCCGCTCCACTGGATATTTTTTCCCAATGCTCACCGCCATTAGTAGTACGCAGGAGTGCACCGTTTTGTCCTCCAATAAAACCAATTGAGCTGTTTATAAAGTAAATTTTATTGAGGTCATTGTTCACTTGAACAGGTTGCTGTTTCCATGTTTTGCCTGCATTAATTGTTCGTGCAATAAAACCAACTGAACCACAGGTGAATAGTGTGTCGTTGCCGATGTGAGTCAGGTCGTTGAGCCTATTCAATATATTGAAACTACCTGATTTATCCCAGGTTTGCCCACCATCCATTGTTTTTGCAATATTGCCCTGTAAGCCTACAGAATATATTGTGTTCCTGTTTTGCAAGTAATAGCTCGTTGAGCTCCGGTGCCCTATAGTAGGAGGAGTCCAGTTTTTTGACTGAAAAAATGTTTTCCCCCCATCATAGGTGAAAAAGGCATAATTGTTTACAATGTTTACCAGGGCCGTGTCCCGGCCTGTGAAAGAAATAATATAAGCATTGTCATCATTCCTTACCGGCTCACCGCGTAACCAGGTCTTTCCACCATCAGCGGTCCTGATTACTCCTGAACCTTCTCCCACAACTATTCCTTTATAAGTATCAATGAATTGGATATCCTGCAATACATTATATCCGCCCGTGCTTGCAGAATATATACTTTTCCAGGGCTGGCGCGATTTAGCAGAGATAACTACTGAGTCCATTTTCTTACAGGTCCTGAATTGCATTTCGCTATAGCTGCACTCGGATGATAAATAAAGCTTTATAGCGGGGTTTTCTGAATTAGAGGTCGACTGCCAAAATGCTTTTATAATCATATCTCCACCAGATCTGGCCTGACTAAGTATTTGGAAACTATCGTAATTGCCGCTTGATTTAATGTAATAAGCTAAAGGTGACCCGTCAGCTGAGGCATTCAGCTTAACCTTTAATATGATTGTATCCAATCGCGCTCCTTTATAAGCCAGTTGATTATTTCCACTGATAATTTCAATACCTTTTACTTCACGTACAATGGGGTCGGGAACTTTATCGGGTGCAGGCGGATCATTTTTTTTACATCCTGATATATAAATGGTGCAAATTATAAGGAGAAGAGAGCGGGATATCCTTGACATTGAGAACTGATATTTTTTTTAAAAGTAATAAATATTTGAACATTGGGGAAATTTAAGTAACATGTAATGATTATGGTTAATACTTTTGGTTTATTGAAGCCCTTTGTAAATTTAATTGTAAATAAATGAGAAAATATTGTTCTTTTAAATACATATATGATTTGTTTTTTCAGAAAATCATATATGTATTTAGGCCTTATACGTTGCTTTTATTCCCTTTGATAAGCTTTAGCAAAATCTTCAGCAAAATCTTTCAGCTTTACTTTGCCTAATAAGGGTTTATGCTGATTGTAATCTTCGTAAAGACTACCATTCCCCTGGCTCTCCTGCAATTCGGTAAAACCCCGGGCTACCTGCTCATTAAAACCAATACTTAGCCAGTTATCCAGTAGCTGCTGGCTAGGAATAACCTGCCATTTCAAATCGGGTTTGCCGATGGCTTCTCCCAGAGCCTCAGCAATTTCATTGGGCGAAACCTCATCGCTTGCCACATATCGTATTGTTTTACCCTCAAATTTTCTATCCACCTCTTCGGCAATAACAGCAGCAATATCTTTTGGCGAGACCCATGGTTCTTTAACATCACCGCCGTAATTGGAAATGATCGCCCCCTTAGACCTGATATCATGAATCAAAGAAAACAGGTTGATATAAAAGCTGACCGGACGAATGAACCTGATCGATATGTTATCCGGCAATTGTCTGAGCGTGGTTTCGACATTGTGATGGAAAAGGATGATACCAGTCCCTTTATTCGTGTGTGCACCAATACTGCTGAGATGTATAACCTTCTTTACACCAGAACGCTCTATAGCCTCTTTGTAATTTTCGCCGATTTTAGTGATGTCGCTGATAAAGTCAACTGATTTATCGAACATATCACCAGCAGCTTCCATGGTTTCCATAAGGTAAACGATTTCAGCACCTTTAAAGGTTTCCGCTAAGAAATCTACATCCTGCAGTTTACCAATAGCTGCTTTCGCGCCGAGAAATTCAATCTCTTGCTGACGGTTGGGATTGCTGCTGATCACAGTGACTGCATGACCGTTATTTACCAGCGTTTCTGTGAGTGGCCTGCCAATATTTCCAAGCGAGCCTGTAAGTACAATATTCATATTCTTGTTTTTTTTGTTGATGCAAATTCCGGAGAATGGACAACACGGATGTAGCCAAAAGTCTCCATGTTGTAGCCAAAAGCATGTGGCGGTCAGAAAATAGTGTATCAGGAAATTACATTCAGAATTATTTCAAACGCTTGAAATGATAGAAATTGGGTCATTAGCTCATTTAGAGGGATTTAGCTTAAACCATTTGTAACACTGTTGTTTAATTTCAATTCCTAATTAACCAAACCAAATATAATGAAGTCTCTCAACCTCTCCCAGAGATGTCTGCATCCTGATATGGCCTTTAATCAAAAACCTATCCTCATCAAAACCAACCTAACCAAAAAATAATCGTATGAAGAGAAAAATCATTTTACTACTTGCGTTTCTATTCACCGGCTTGTTTCTCGCTAACGCTCAGGACATACAAGTGAATGGATTCGTTAAAGACTCCAAAGGAGAGCCACTGCCAGGCGTTTCCGTCAAACTAATGGGTACAGCAAAAGTCACCAGCACATCTGCAAAGGGGGCTTTTCTGATCTCTGTTCCTGCCACCGGTACTTTAATTTTCAAGAGTATCGGTTTTATTGCTAAACAACTGCCAGTAAATAACCGTCAGCAAATTGAGGTTACACTAGAAGATGATCATACAAACCTGGATGAGATTGTGGTAGTTGGTTACGGTTCTGTAAAGAAAAGTGACCTGACCGGTTCTGTTTCCTCAATTGGCTCAAAAGACATCAAAGCGACTCCGGTTGCCTCTTTGTCGCAGGCTATTCAGGGAAGGGCTGCAGGTGTTCGGGTTTCACAATCTTCGAATGCCCCGGGAGGCGGAATGAATATCCGTATTCGTGGAGGGAACTCTATTCAGGGGGGAAATGAACCGCTCTATGTAATTGATGGCTATCCGCTTTATAACGAAAACGGACCGGGAATTAATCCCAACGACATTGAATCCATGGAAATTTTGAAAGATGCATCAGCAGCAGCTATTTATGGTTCCAGAGGTGCCAATGGAGTTATCATTATCACCACAAAACGGGGGAAAGCAGGAGCTAACCGTATCCAGTTTGAAAGTTATTATGGTTCTCAAACCTTAAGGAAAAAGCTGGACCTTCTGGATGCCTCACAGCTCGCTGCATTAATTAATGATGGTATAGCCAATGTGAATGGGGATAATATTGGTAAACCAGGTTACCCTAAGCCATTGACTTATACTGATGCTCAGATAGCTTCTTTAGGTAAAGGGACTGACTGGCAGGACGAGATTTTCAGAGCTGCCCCTATACAGAACTATCAATTGACATTTACTGGCGGGACAGAAAAAAGCCAGTATGCTGTATCGGGTAACTATTTTAATCAAAAAGGTATTGTCTCTAATTCGGGTTTTAAGCGTGGCTCGGTAAGGTTGAACCTGGATCAGGAGTTATCAGGTAAATTTAAATTCAGCAATAGCCTGACTGTAACCAATAGCACCAACAATTCTGTTGCTACAGACGGTGATGGAGGCGGTAATGCTGGTGTAATCTATAGTGCACTATTTTTCTCTCCAACTGTTCCGGTATATGATGCTCAGGGACAGTATAGTATGAACAACAGACCCGGAGGGATTTTAATCAGTAACCCATTGGCTTTAGCGAATGAAAGAACAAATATTGAGCTCAGAACCCGCATACTGGGCAATACTTCATTGGAGTATAAGATTATTGAAGGCCTGACTTTAAAAACTATGTTTGGTGCAAATATGGCCTTTGGTAAAACCAATTTTTATCTGCCAAGGACTGTCTATGCAGGTCTGGCTACTAATGGAAGAGCCGAAGTTACTACATCGCGATATTTTGAGTGGCTTAACGAAAATACATTAAACTATAAAAAGGTAATTTCTAAGATTCATAGTTTCAATTTTTTGATAGGTTATACCTTTCAGAATGCTGATTATGAAGATTTAAAAGCCAGCGCACAGAATTTTGCCAGTGATATCCTGAAATTCAATAATTTAGGTGCGGCCCAGCAAACTAATCCGAATACCTCTAATGCCTACGACTGGAGCTTACGCTCTTATTTAGGCCGTATAAATTATGATCTGAGTAATAAATATCTGTTCACCGTTTCGGGAAGATATGATGGATCTTCAAGATTCGGAATGGGTAGAAAGTATTCTTTCTTTCCATCCGGATCTGCAGCATGGAGAATATCCGGTGAATCCTTTATGAGTAAACTGAAAGCAGTGAGTGATTTAAAACTCAGAGCTAGTTATGGTCTGACAGGTAATCAGGAAATTGGTCAATATCAGTCATTAGGAGCCTTACAAACCGAAAGCTATAACTTTGGAAACGTAATCGCTATTGGTTATGCCCCAAATCGTATTGCAAATCCTAATCTGAAATGGGAAACTACTGCCCAGTTAAATTTTGGTCTGGATCTGGGTTTGTTTAAAAACAGGATTACTGTAACTACAGACTGGTACCAGAAAAAAACCAAAGATCTGTTGTACAATGTTTCCCTGCCAATCACTTCAGGATTTAATACCTCATTACAAAATATTGGAAAAGTTAAAAATGA
Source organism: Pedobacter cryoconitis (assembly GCF_014200605.1). GTDB lineage: Bacteria > Bacteroidota > Bacteroidia > Sphingobacteriales > Sphingobacteriaceae > Pedobacter > Pedobacter cryoconitis_B. The sequence goes on from NZ_JACHCE010000008.1 coordinate 64,477, forward strand.
AGGATTTGAATTTGCTATAAATACAGTTAACCTCAATGGCGTTTTTCAATGGAATACAAACTTTAATATCTCATTTAACAAAAATAAAATACTTGATCTTGGTGCAGTCACAGACGATATTCCATCAGGAGGAGGGAGTGGTCACCTGCAATTAGGCAGCTCTGGAATCCTTCGTACAGGACAGCCAATAGGTGTTTTTTATGGATTAGTGACTGATGGTATTTTTCAGAATGCTGCCGAAGTTGCTGCATCCGGACAAAAAAATGCTAAACCTGGAGAACGCAGGTATAAAGATGTGGTCCCCGATGGTGTAATTAACTCATTAGACCGTGTAATTCTGGGACATGCACAGCCGGATTACACTTTTGGATTTACTAACAACTTCTCTTACAAAGGATTTGATCTTTCCATATTTATTCAGGGGGTACAAGGGAATAGTATTTTGAATTTAAACAGGTACGAACTGGAATCTATGACAGGGGTAAGTAATCAATCTGTTAATGTTCTGGATCGCTGGACTCCTGCTAATCCCAGTAATAGTATGCCACGTGCAAGTTCGGCCGGTTCTCCGTACCAGATAACCAGTCAGCAGGTAGAAGACGGTTCTTATATCCGTTTAAAGAACGTACAGCTGGGTTATAATTTTAGTCCGGATTTACTTAAAAAGATCAGACTATCGAATGCAAAGATTTATATAAGCGGACAGAACCTTTTAACTAAAACCAAATACTCAGGATATGATCCTGAAGTAAGCCGGTTTGGGCAGGATAACTTAAGCCAGGGTATAGATTATGGCAGTTATCCATCATCAAAAATATTCCTGGTAGGCATTAATATCGGGCTGTAAAATTATCACCATTAAAAATATACTCCAATGAAAATCTTTAAATATATATTACTCCTGAGTGTGTTATGGACCACATCCTGTAAAAAACTTAATGAAAATCCAGAATCATTCATTTCACCAGAAAACTTTTATAAGACTAAAAATGACGCAATTTCGGCAATTACGGCTGTTTACGCGCCAGTCCGGTTAAATGGTTTTGTTGCGCGTAACTATGTTATTCTCGGAGAAATCACTACAGATAACATGTTCCCTTTAAATAATAGTGCCCCAAGAATTGAACTGAATACTTACACACATACTTCTCAGAATGGTATTTTACGGGAGACCTGGGATAATTTTTACATTGGTATCACCAGGGCTAATGCTTCTATTAATCGAATACCCGGGATCAACATGGAAGAGGCATTAAGGACAAGACTAGTCGCTGAAGCTAAATTTCTGAGGGCGTTTTATTACTACCAGCTGGTCAGGCTGTTTGGGGACTTGCCGGTTGTAACTTCCGAAGTAAGTTCTTTAGATCAGCTTACTTATCCAAAACGAGATCCTAAAACTGATGTTTATAAACAGATTATCGCAGATCTGAAGGATGCTGAAACTATATTGCCTCCATCTTATAGCGGGGCAGACCGGGGAAGGGCAACCAGCGGGGCGGCAAAATCTTTTCTGGCTAGTGTATACCTGACTCTAAAACAATTCCAGCTTGCTGCAGATAAAGCAAATGAGGTAATGACACTTTCTGGTGCAGGTTATGGGCTGTGGGACAGCTATTCCGATGTTTATGATATTAAGAACGAATTTGGAAAAGAGGCCATATTTGATGCGCAGTTTGTGAGTGGGCCTGGTGGGCAGGGCGGTAATCTAATTGCCTTTTTTGCACAGGAAAATAATAGTGTAGGAGGAAGGGGCTTTGGTTCTTTTCAGCCTACTACCGAAATATATGATAGTTATACCGCTGGCGATAAACGTAAAGCTATTTTCTTTGTCAAAGGTACTGATGGGAAATATTACGTGAATAAATGGGTTGATGCGGATGCTACAACAGAAAACCAAAGTGATAATAATTTCCCTTTGATGCGTTATGCAGAGGTCGTATTAACCTACGCAGAAGCTTATAATGAGTTAAACAGTCCTGTGAATGATAACCTTGCTTATAAGGCTGTGAATAGTATCAGGAAAAGAGCAGGTTTACCAGATCTGGCGAATTTAACACAAAACGATCTTCGCGATGCAATTTTGCAGGAACGCAGGTTAGAACTTGCTTTTGAAGGAAGCCGGTGGTTTGACCTGGTCCGCACCGGTAAATTGGTTTCAACTTTAACTGCTAAAGGAACAACTAATGTCAGGGAGTACCATAATTTATTCCCTGTTCCACAGTTTCCTATGGGTGTGAATCCAAATCTGGCACCTCAGAACCCGGGTTACGCTCAATAAATTCGTGTTTTTATGGCTAATCCAGCTCTCTTAATGAAATTTCATTGAAGAGAGCTGAATTGGCCATTGAAAATAACCCGGACAAATTATTGTTTACTGGTCATTTGAAGTTCCTTAACTACTATGTTATCAATACTTGCCAGTGAATCGTAGGCTCTGACCCCTATAGCACCATTTTTGAAAGTGATGTCTGTTACTGAAATTACAGGTCCGGCAACTTCGTTAAAATACACTTTAATAGAACTGCCTTTTGCTTCTATTTTGACTTTATATGCCTTTCCGGTTTCCATTTTTTGTGCTTGCGATGCCAATAAGATCCATTTTTGATCAACCGACTTACCCAATTGTATCCTTCCTGCTGCTGCATCAATTCCTAAATAATAACCATTGTAAGCATCAGCTCCGATAACCGGATCACTAACCCTGAACAACAGCCCTGCATTACCTTCTTTTGAATTGAGCCGGATAGTGGCCTCATAACTCAGATTATCAAATTGTGTACCGCTTGCAATCGCTTTTGATCCATGTATCCCATATCCCCATGAACCTTTATTTGAAGCAGAATGGAATGCCCCGTCTTTAATAAACCAGCTTCCGCCATAAATCAGCCAGTCTTTAATGGTTGCCTGAGTAAAATCTTCCTTAAACTGTTTTTCCGGGGCTTTGGGAATACCGATAACAGGGAAATTACTGATCCTGATATTTTCACTTCCATAGGGTGTAAGTATAATTTCTTCAGTTTTTTCTGCAGACGCAACAGGGCTGGCGGGTACTTCTAAAGCATGCATTTTAGTATAAGCCAAAGTCCAGGAAGGTATCTTTTTAGCTGAAACTTGAAGTTTAATAGGTGTAGTGGACTGAATAAATGGATTTTCTGGCATTTTAGTCTGCTGGACTTTTATAGATCCTTCCAAATCATTACGATCAATTACCAGCCCGTAATTCCAGGCAGATGCAGCAGACACTTCATAATCGAAGAAGCCAGCTACCGGATGTTTTTTTACAATGTTATATTTTGCATCAATCTGTAGTGCATATACAATCGGGCCGCGCTCTACCGTTACAGCATTATTTACCTGATCAGTTATCTTTACTTCCATAGGGAACTTGAGTACAACCTGATCCTGGTTAGCCCATTTTCTGTTAACCGTATAAATCTGACCTGTTTTAACCCCCGTCAATTGTTTATCATTCATAGTGATCTGTGGGTTTTTGCACCATTCCGGGATTCTTAGCTTTAAAGGAAAAGAAGCCGGTTTTGACAGCTCTATTTTAATCCTTATTTTTTCTTCAAAAGGATAATCAGTAACAACCTGAAGCTTAACCGGAACTGAATTTGCAACAAAAGCATTGACCTCCACCGGTGCATAAGCAATTACAGCCAGACCTTTGTCCGGGGTTGCTGTCCAACTGTTTTTTACAAAATATGGCCAGCCCATGTGCATATTATATCTGCAGCAGCCCATACCTGAATAAGGACTTAAAAGCAGCGCCCCATCATAATCTTCATCAAACCCGGAGTTCCCATGCTTGCACACTACCTGATTTGGCTGTGTATAATATAAATGAGATCTGATATCCCTGCTAAATTGTGAGGGTAATGTATTAAAAGCAATTTTTTCCAGTCTGTCCCCAGGCTGTGCATCATGAACTATTCTGGCCGCAGTCTCCAGGCTCTGCATCCATTCGACAACAGTACAGGTTTCAGTACCCTGAAAAGAACTTTTTCCGGCTAGAAATTCTGTTCCGGAGGCAATTCCTGAAGCCTGACCATGATCTCTTATTAAGTTATCAATCCCTTTTTCGGTAGCTTCTCTGTAAAAGGGTGTCTGTTTTAATTGTGAATAGATAACCGGAAATTTAAGAGCCTGACCCACGCTAACGCTATGTTTGGTATGGAAATCGTCACCATAAAAGAAAAATTGATTGTTGGTATAGATATCTGCCCAGGGATAAGCTTGTGATTTTAGTTTCCCGGCAAGTGTTAAAAGTGATTTTTCACCCGTTATATTATAGAGCCAGAATATGATTTCAATATTATCTCCTGTTCTGGATTTGCTCCATTCCTTTAGTGGTTTCTGATCCAGATTGTTTAGCTGATAGTTGAAATACCTGGTGAAAAAATTAATAACCCTTTTGTCGCCTGTAGCCTCATAATAACCTTGTATTGCATACATCATAGGCATTCTGGGCCACCAATCGTCCATTTTTACGGGGCCAAATGAACCATTGGCCTGCTGATGATCTAAAGTCCAGTTTATCCATTTCTCAGCTTTTTTCTTTAAATCTGCATCATCCAGTGTATAGGCAAGTGCGACCAATCCCTTTACATAATAGGGGACGCGTTCCCAGCTTTCACCCTGGCCGCCAAGCCAGTCAGAACCTGCACCCAGATTGGAAGCTTCCGGATAAAGTTCTTCAGCGTGTCCTGTTGCTCCTTCTTTTTGCAGTTCCAGTTGTTTTAATAACCAGCCTTTAGCTTTAATACTGCCCAGGGGAAGTTGTATATAAGAAGCTGGCTGGAGAGGGGCACGGTTATAATGATAGAGCGATCTGGCCTTATGCTGAGCTCGAAGTAGCGAAGGAACCAGAATGAAAACTAAAATTACAGATTTACTAAATTTCATATTTATAAAGCATTATACTATCTCAAGTGTAAGTTCAATATAAATAATAAGTGTTTTACTGACAGGTGATAAATTGATACGATATGAAGAAATTTTGAAACAAATCAGAATTATACCAAAATAATTAAAAAGAAATTTTATCAGACAAACACCTTTAAGTATGGAGTTGGAATGGCAATCGGAATTACCCTTACATAAAAAATATTGAGCCTTTCAGCAAATTGTTGAAAGGCTTTGTTACTTATCCCTGACACATTAGATTTCTTTAATGTCTGCCTGATTTATTTAATGGTTAGCTAAAAAATAGTGATATTTAAATAAGTACAAAAAACATTGATAAATGGAATACAGAAAAATCAATAATCTGTTAGGCTGGCTATGTTTCCTGATAGCTTCTTCTACCTATATCTTAACCTTAGAGCCTTCAGTAAGTTTTTGGGACTGTGGCGAGTTCATTGCAAGCGCTTACCGTTTACAGATAGCCCATCAGCCCGGATACCCGGTATTTGCGATGTTAGGGAAAATGTTTTCGCTATTGTCCTTTGGGGATCAAACTAAAGTGGCTTATTTTATGAACATGGGATCGGCGATAGCTAGTGGTGTAACCATTATGTTCTTGTTCTGGACTATAACTGCAATCGCAAAGAAACTACTCCTGAGCAAACGTGATGATGTGGTTGAGCAGTCAAATCTAATCCTGATTATGGGAGCTGGTTTAGTTGGTGCCCTGGCATTTACTTATACCGATACTTTTTGGTTCTCCGCTGTTGAAACTATTGTATTTGCTTTATCTTCCATGTGTACAGCGATTGTATTCTGGGCCATTTTAAAATGGGATGCTCATGCTGATGAACCCAGATCTGATAAATGGCTGGTTTTCATTGCCTATATTATGGGTTTATCAATAGGTATCCATTTACTTAATTTGCTGACTATTCCAGCTATAGCAATGGTATATTTTTTTCGGAGGAGTAAAAATATCACTGTTAAAAATGGGGTATGGGCTTTTCTGAGCGGGGTTGCGATACTGGGTTTTGTACAGTATGGAATCCGTGGGTATACTGTTAAACTTGCTGCATATTTTGACCTTTTCTTTGTGAATTCACTAGGCCTTGGTTTTGGTAGCGGAGCTTCGTTTTTTATATTATTACTTGTTGCAGCTATTGTATGGGGTATAGTATACAGTATCCGAAATAAAAAAACAAAACTTAACCTGGCATTATTATGTATAGCTTTCATCTATTTTGGCTATGCTTCATTTGCCTATATCCCTATCAGGGCAGCTGCGGACCCCCATTTGAACAACTCTCATCCTGATAATGCATTTACCCTTTATGGTTACCTGAACCGGGTTCAATACGGAGATAACCCTTTGCTGACCGGGCCATATTATGATTCGAAAGTTATCGAACAAAAACAAGGTGATATCATTTACCGTAAAGGAAAAACGCAATATGAAAATGCCGGGCGCAAGATTGAGCAGATTTATGACAGAACTACTTTTTTGCCACGTATGTATAGCACCAGTGGACAGGACGTTCAGTTTTATAAATCCTGGTTACAAATTCCAGATAACCAGCCTCCAACATTTGCAGATAACATGAAATGGATGTTCAGCTGGCAGATGTCTCAAATGTACTGGCGATACTTCTTCTGGAATTTCGTGGGCCGTTATAACGATGCCGATGGACAGGCAGATAATCAAAGTATTGATGGGAACTGGACAAGCGGTATCTTTGATGGTGGCAGGCATCTTCCAGCATCAGTGATTCATGGTGTCACCTATACGCCATTATATGCGCTGCCTTTATTTTTAGGCCTGATCGGATTTGTTTACCATATTCAGCGTAAAAAGAAAGATGCATTGATTATCTTACTGCTTTTCTTTTTCACAGGTTTAGCTATCGTACTGTATGTTAACCAGCCCTCCTTACAACCCAGGGAACGTGATTATTCTTATGTAGGTTCCTTTTATGCCTTTGCTATCTGGATAGGGCTTGGTGTTATAGCGATTGCAGAATCGATCCGTAAATTTATACCTGCTAAAACGGCTGCTATGGGTTCAACTGTTATTTGCCTTTTGCTGGCACCCGTATTATTGGCAGGTAAAGAATGGAAAAGCCATGATCGTTCCACTAAACGGGTAGCACGCGATATGGCTTATAACTACCTTGTTTCCTGTCCGCAAAATGCGATTTTATTTACCTACGGTGATAATGATACTTATCCATTGTGGTACGCTCAGGAAGTAGAAGGAATAAGAACCGATGTACGTATCGTTAACCTGAGTCTTTTAGGTACTGACTGGTATATACGCCAGATGCAGAAGAAAATGAATCAGTCAGCACCTTTACCTATTACCATGCCTTATGACAAATATGAGGAAGGTGTCAGAGATGTGATCTATTATAGTGATCAAAAAATTGCCGGACCTGTAGAGCTGAAAGAATTATTTGATTTTATCACCTCCGATAATAAACAAATCATGCTGGAATACCAAAGTGGCGAATATGGTAACTATCTGCCAACTAAAAGCTTCAAAATCACTGTAAATCCGGATGAAGTGATTAAAAATGGTGTAATTACTCCAGACCAGAAGAGCAAGCTTACTAAAAGCATGGAATGGCAATATACATCAGACTATATTACCAAAGATAATCTTGCAATGCTGGATATACTGGCACATAACAACTGGAAAAGACCGATATGTTTTACCACAACGATGAATAGTGAGAACTTTATTGGTTTACAGCCTTATTTATACAAAGAAGGTTTTATATATCATTTAATCCCTTTTGAAAAAGACACCGCAGCTCAAAGCCCGCGGGCTAAAACAAATACAATGGTGATGTACAAGAATATTATGGACAAGTTTGAATATGGGAATTTTAAAAATGCAAGTTATCTGGACCCTCAATCCAGGTCAGTATATTATCCGGTAATTACAGCGACTTTTATTGAACTGATCCAAGGTCTTATACAGGAAGGACACCCTGAGCTTGCATTAAAGGCCCTTCAACGCTATGATCTTAGAATGCCAGATATCATTCCTTATTTCGATTTTTCTGCTCAAAAACTTTTCTTAGCTCAACTGGCCTTTCAATTAAACGACGTTACTTTTGGCAGTAAGCTGGTAAATACGGTCGACAAAGCTGTTGTTGATCAGTTGGAATATAATTATCACCTGTATACTGAAAATAAAAGCAAAGCAGATTTACGGGAAATAGAATTCAGTTTTCAGTTACTGAATACAATGGCTGATTTCACTAAAAAGAGTAAACAAACTTCACTTTCCAATCAAATACAGGCGCAACTGGATGATTATAAGAAGAGGTTCAGCAATTAATCAGGCTAACGTGCTTGAATACAGATGTCTCCTTGCTTGTATGGAATTAAATCTTTTGTTGCAACTTATTCAGATAAAAGTAGTCTTGTGATCATATGGCATTTAGAAAGTATTATTTATTACCGGTTTGTTTGATGCTGATTTCTGTTAGTCTATTTGCTCAAACACCCTTACAGCTCAAACATATCGATTCCCTGATGCTTACTGCATCAAATCGTGGCGTTTTTAATGGCACCCTGTTAGTTGCCAGACATGGTAAGGTTATTTATGATAAAGCCTGGGGTTATGCCAATGCGGGCAAAACCCAAATGCTGACTACAGCAATGCTGTTCGACATCGGGTCGATTTCTAAAGAATTCAATGGGGTTAGCATTATGCTGCTGAAAGAACGGGGTAAAATTAAACTGGATGACCCTGTATCTAAATATCTCACAGATCTGCCGGATTGGGCAGGTAAAGTACAAATCAGGAATTTGATCAACTATACCAGTGGCCTGCCGAATTTTAAGGCGCAGTCGGATGAGACAGATCATGAGCTTTTGGATTCGCTTAAAAGTCTGACAAAGCTGAAATTCGAACCCGGTTCGGCCTATATTTATGCACATGCAAATGTTTATCTGCAAAAGCGGATTATTGAAAAGGTTTCCGGATTATCTTATACAGATTTTGTAAATAAATATATATTCAGGCCTTGTGGTATGAAGCACAGTATTATGGATGCCGATCTGAACAGGCCGGACATAGCCCGGGCATTTGATAATGATTTCAATGCTACGCCTTATATTCAGCTGACGACCGGCTTTCCCAGACTTACCTCTGCCGATCTCTATACATTCATTACACGGCTTGAAGCATTGAAAATTATCAGTAAGGAATCTTTTGATCAGTTAGCTGTTAACTTTCCAGGCGGCGAAAGCAGCCTTGGTACTACTGGTTTTAAAGACGGAGAATTGCAATGGCATCGCCACCAGGGTTCCAATAGCAATTACGAAGCACTCATCTATACCGATCATGTTCAGGACATTTCTATGGTCATGGAAACGAACAACCAAAATTTTAAAGTGGATGCTATCAAAGGCGCTATACTTGCTATCTTACAAGACCAGCCCTTCAATATCCCTAAAAAATCGGTATACCTGGATATCAGAGATAAGATGGTGAAAAACATGGAACAAGGCCTGGCCTTTTACCGCCATATCAAAGCAGAAGGACGGGAACAATATGACTTTGAGTTTGAAGCAGGTGATCTGATCAGTACCGGGAAGTATTTGCAACGCAGGAGTCGCTTTGATGATGCCATCAGCTTATATGCCCTTGCCTCACCACTATGCGCCAGGAAGGCTGATCTTTCTTATGTTGATGAACTTACTGCTGAATGTTATTTAAAAAAGGGAGATCACGTGCAGGCAAAGGCCTGGTATGAAAAGGCTCTGGTGGCAGATGCGGGCAATAAGAATGCAAAAGGAATGATCACTACCTTAAAATAAGCAAGATGTTGATATAACAGGCAATGACAGAATTATTTCCTGTCATTGCCTGTTATATAATGTCTCTCACCAAATAATTTTTTATATCTGGGTCATACCACCGTCAGCTACCAGATCAATACCTGTATGATAGTGCCTTTGTCATTCAGCAGTGCAGTGGAAGTGCTTTCTGAACAGTAAAGAATGTTCCTTTCGCATTAACAATGAATTTTCTATGTTAAAAAACCTTTATTTATAGCTTTCAGGTAAGTTTCATTATTGGATTTCCTGAAGCTAATATTCCTGCATTGATTGAATAAAACGAAAGCTTTTAAAGCCTGTATAAATTTTTCAATAGTGATTTGGTCGATCTCAACTGGTTCAAAATGCAGATTATGAATAATCAGCACTTTTTGTTTGCGATCGGCTTTCGCATCCATCCTTGCAATAAAAACATCGCCACAAAGTACTGGCAATGAGAAATAACCATACTTGCGTTTAGCGGCAGGTACAAAACATTCAATCTGGTAATCGAAATCAAAGAAGTCTTTCAAGCGGTGGCGAAAGACATTAAGGATATCAAAAGGGGAGAGGATGAAAACATCTTTAGCCAGTTCAATATCTATATTCTGGTTCGATAGCATATATAGCTGTGCGCTTTTTAGTCCATCAACACTGACTATTTGTACTTCGCCGTCTGCAATCATTTGCTCCAGCTCAGTTTTTACCAGATTTCCTTTCACTCTCCTTGCCCTCCATTTTAACTCTTTAAGATAGGCTATTCCCAGTGCGCCAAGGGTACGACGGATAATATACCTGGCAAATTCTTCCTTTGATGGCATGGTCAGGTCAGTTTCCGGAGAAACTAAATTGAGCGGCAGGTTGTATACTTTCTGGAAATTTTTGGTCCGGCTGATCATGAGGTGGCCCTCCAGATACAGGCGTTCGAGTGCTACTTTAGCTGGTCGCCAGTCCCACCAGCCGGTACTTGCTTCTAGTCTGTCGTCATCGAAATCGCTCACCATCAAAGGTCCTTCCCGTTCCACCCGGTCAAGTGCAACTTTCATCATCCGCGTTTCGGCCGGGGTGAAAGGTTTTCCATGATTTGCAAATGCTTCTTTAACCGGTAATGAATATTTAAAGTCCCGAATGGGCAGATAACCTGCATCTGAGGTGAAATACTCAAATATCCGCCCGTCTTCGCCAAGTTCAGCCAGCCATTCTGTTTGGTAGTCTGGTATGCGTGCGGCCATTACATGGTGATGCGCACGCTCTACAACGTAATTAGTATCAAGTTGTACAAAACCTAAATGGTCTATTACCTGATAAACGGCTTCGATTCCCTCACCAAATTGTGCTTTCCTGGCGAGGCCGGCAGCGTTAAGGATAATTTTGCGGGCTTGCGATTGGGTAAGGAAAATAGGTTCCATGGTGCTAAAATAGTATAAAGATTGATGTCATCAAACCCCGGTCTAAAAATCTAGTAAGGAATAATGCCCTTCCTTAACCGTAAAATAACCTTCTGAATCTGTGGTGAAAAAATAAGGATAGCAATGATGAAAACTAAACCTGCAAGCATCAGATCATAATAATCCCGGGTAGCACGGGCTAATATTTGTTGTCCTACCAGTTTATTAAAATACGCTCCTGAAGCTTCTTTTGCTGTATAGATGTCATTGCCTGCATTCCTATATTTATTTTGAATATCCAGCAGGGTAAGAGGTAATTGTGGATTCGTTTCGGTTAATGTTTCCCGGATCTTCTCCCTAACTGCAGATTTCGAAAATAGTTGAATTTCGTTATTCAGGGCTAAACTCGCGGTAAAACCTGTGAACCTTGCAAATATTCCAATAAGTGACGCATTTAATGCAATATTTGGGGGTGCTACGGAGCTGGTGAATGAAACAATCGGAACAAATAAAACCCCTGTTGCAACACCATAGATAAACATAGGCAGGATGAAATCAATTGTTTCTCCCTGTACAGAAACAAAAAGTATCATATAGGCATAATACAAAGCCATAAAGCCAAAACCTGCTATGATAAGCCTGATCAGGTTAAATCCCATTAAGACAAATCGGGAGGTAACAAACATACTCAGGGCAGTTCCGGTAATTACTGCAATCCATATCGGAATGGTACTGAGTGGATCATTGCCCAGAATAACTTCAAAATAGCCATAAGCAAGTCCGGTACTTCCTTTGAAAATGTAGAATGTGAAAAGCAGCAGCAAGCCGATGACAAAATTCTTTACCTTGAAAATTTGTAAGTTGATCAATGGCCGTTTAAGCTTCGATTCTCTAATAACAAATAGCATCAGGATGATTAAATTCCCAAGGGTCAGAAAAACGATTAACGGACTGTCAAACCAGCCCAATTGCCGTCCATAGATCAGGCTGTATCCTAATATCAGAATAAAAGATACATAAAACAGATACCCAGGCCAATCCACCTGATAAAGCGGGATCTTTTTTGTAAACCTTGCTTTGCTGTTCATCGTCAGCAACACCACAAATGTCAGGATGATGAGCATGATATTGAACCCATAAAATAACCAGTTGAAGTCATAAAAATAAAGTACTGTACTGGTATAGATGGAATAAAACGGAACGGAGATTTGTATACTTCCATAAAGGAGGGTATAGGCAATCACCCGGGCACGTGTAGACTGCAATCTTGGAAAGGTGAGTTGCAAGACAATACCTGACATCAATGCACAGGTGATCCCCTGCACAAACTGGCAAATGATAAAGAGTGTCCAGTCTTTGAAATGAAAACAGAGGACGGAACATATGGCATTGACCGCGAGTGCCATGATCAGATATTTCCTTGGCGAAAAATACTTTACAATGCGAAAATCCAGTGCCAGAAAAGCTACTGTTGAGCCGTAGATAACTACCATGCCATATTGAACATCGGTAGACTGTACGCCATAAAAGCCCATTACCGTAACCGGACTACTGTAAAAGGCGAAACTAAACAGGCAAGTCATCAGAATAGCAAATATTACAGACCTTGCCATCCATTCGCCTACCCATGGTTTGAAAACCGGAATTTGATGTGCTTGCATGATTAATCTTTTAAAATGTAAACATTGGCATTCATTCCAGCAGAGAGCTTCGCTAATTTTTCGGGCGTATCGGTAAGCTTGATCCGGACGGGAATACGCTGTATAATTTTAATAAAATTACCTGTAGCGTTATCTGGAGGCAGTAATGAATAACGGGAACCGGTAGTTGGAGAAAGTGATTCGATAACTCCGCTGAATTTTTCGTTTGGGGAAGCATCTACTTCAATGGATACTGATTGCCCTATCCTGAAATTGCCAATCTGTGTTTCCTTGAAGTTCGCCATTACCCATTTTTCTTCTGTTTGGTTTACCAAAAATGCCAGCGTTTGTCCTGGCTGTATCAACTGTCCTTCCTGAATGGTCTTTTTGCCTATCTGTCCGTCAAAAGGTGCAGTGATCACGGTATATTTAATATCTAGTTCCTGCCGTTCAAGCAGTGCTTCCTTGATTTTTATTTCTGCCGTTATCGCATTGCGCTGTACTTTAAGATCATTTAGTTTGGATTCGGCAACCTGCAGGGAAGCTTTTGCCTGATCATAATCTGATTGTGTGATAGTCAAAGAGGTACTGATATTCTCGAATTTTTGTTGTGTGGCAGATTCATCGGCCAATAATTTTTTATAACGGTCAAATTCCCTTTGCTGCTGATTCAGTTTCGCTTTTGCACCTGTTAACTGTGCTTTGATTACTCCGATGCTCTTAATTTGTGTTTCTTCATTAGCAGCCAAAATGGGTAATTTGGCATGCGAACCCATCAGTTCTGCTGCTGCGGCATTTCTTTTCAGTCCGTACTCGTCCATTTCGATCACTACAAGTGTATCTCCTCTTTTAACCTGCTGGTTGTCTTTGTAATAAATTCTTCTGATATAGCCACCTACCTTTGCATTTACAGGTGATAAATACGCATCTACCTGTGCATCATTGGTCTGTTCATAACGGTGTGCTTTTAAGAAATATACTGCCCCCCAAATGAGCATTGCTGTCAATAGGGCAATGCCAAACCATTTGGTTAGGGTTACAATTATTTTATCTGTTCTATTCTTGTCCATAATTTTTGTATTAAAGAATTCCTGCGATTGCCAGTAATCGGATATGACTGAGTTTTAAATTTGTTTGTGCGGTTGTCAGGTTAAATTTTGCCTCCAGCAAAGCATTTTCTGCTTCCAAAAGATCGGTCAGAAGTGATTCCTGATTGAGATAACTGTTTCTGATGACCCGAACGGTTTCGACAGTTTTATTCATGTTTTTTTCTACGGTTTTTACACTTTCCAAAGCCTGTTGCTGTTGTAAATAAGCTTCTTTTACCTGAATTGAAATTTCATCCTTTTGAATGCTGGCTTTTTCTTTTGCCTGATTATTTACGGCCTGGGCACGTGCAATGGAATGTTTGCTTTTGTATAAATTATCAATAGAAAATTGCACCCTGATCCCTGTTTGCCCAAATCCCCATAAATCATTGGAGTAAGGATAAAATGAGATCTGCGGATAGGTATAATTGTAATTGGAATACAAGGAAATTTTAGGTGACAGCGTAGCTTTAATTTGCTTAATATTTAGTTCACTCAATTTAATGTCGTTATTGACCATTTTATACGCTGGCGATTCGAGGAGTGCGATAGCCAGGTAATCGGTGTAACCGGAATCCTTAAGGGGCTCCATTTCAAAACCGGCTTTATAGGGAATAACTAATTCTGCTTCGTTATCACGGCCTGTCAGGATGTTGAGGCGTTGTGTGGTCACGTCAATTTTCTTCTTAATAGCTGAAAGGTTTAATTCCAATTGAGATAATTTCACCGAGGTTCTCAGCACATCACTTTTCAGCACAATACCGTTTTTATGTAAGCTTTCTATAAGTGATAGCTGTTTTTTCTCAGCAGCGATTTCTGCAGCAAGAAAATCACGGAAGTGCAGATATTTATACAGATCGAAATAAGCAACAGCGACATTGTATTTTACGCTGTGCTTTTGCAAATCGGTTTCATACTGCCTGTGTGTCTCTTCTTCCTGCTTCATCCTGATATTTCTTCTGTCTTTACCACCGTTGAAGAGGTTAAAATTTAAGTTGTATCCGACTCCATAACCATAACCTTTTACAGGCACATCTTGTGGAGATGAGAATAATCCATTATCGTAAATGAGAAATTTGGTATTGAGTTTTACATCCCCGCCTATTGAAAGTTCCGGTAGCAGACGGTCTTTGGCTTCGAGTACTTCTAAATTACTTTGCTGGAGGTTTAAATCCGATAGTTTTAGTTGCCGGTTGTTCTTTTCGGCGACCTTCCATATTTCTTCCAAACTCCATACCCGGGCCGTTTCTGCGTCCTGGGCATGGAGAGATTGTGCGAATAATAGCAGTATAGCTCCCAAAATTGGAATTGATTTATAGCGTTTCATGGATTTTATTTTTAGGAATGATTTGTACGTTCTCTTTTATTTGGGAACCAGTTTTTTACTATCTTTCTTAACTCATCAAAAACAAAGGTTAAATCGATCAGGGGCATGAAAGGATAAGAAGAAGCCAGCCAGTAGATATAAAGTGCTTCAATGTCTTCTGCTGAATTAGATTCTGAATGGTCACAAGGTTTCTCTTGTGCCAAAAGCTCAACGTCTTGATTAGGGTTTGTGATTTTCTGTTTCATAATGACTCTATTATTTACATAGCAAAACTATTCATGCGGGTAAAACATCTTTTTATATAATCAGCCTAATATTTGTTATATTTGGCCATATGGATATGCTTAGGCAACTTATAAATAGTGTTGATCAGAATCCTGACTCTATTTTGGTGGTTCGACAGCAAACCGAACAGCGATTGCCTTCACATCAGCACGATAAAGCTCAGTTGCTATTGGTTTTTGGTGGGATTGCTTACTTGCAGACGGATGAAAAGGATTACTATATTCCGTCCAGTCATTATATCTGGATACCTAAAAATTATCCGCACAACCTGATGTTCAACACGCAGGATCTGTACATCATAAATATTTATTTTCCCGGAGAAAGTTCCGGCGAATTTTATAATGAGCTGGGCATTTATCCGGTGAGTAAGCTCTTATCTGAAATGCTGTATTTTAGCGAAAAATGGCAGGGTGATTATTTCAGGGGATCATGGGAATTTGAGTTTCTAACCACACTGAGAAACGTGCTGCCTAAAGAAAATCTTAAAAAGTTTTCCATCCAGCTCCCCACTACTGACGATCAGCGGCTCCAGGCTATTGTTGGTCAGCTTCGGAGTCTGTTGAATGAAAACCTTACCTTAGAAAGTACGGCCAGACAATGGGGGATGAGCGTAAGAAGTTTGACAAGATTATTTCAGACGAAACTTCACATTACCTTTATTCAATATGTGAAAATGCTGCGGATTATCCGGGCTATGGAATTGATTAAAGACAGCGATCTGAATATGACCGAAATCGCCTATGAGATTGGATATTCGAATATAGCTGCATTCAGTAATAATTTTCATCAATTGACAAACATGAGGCCTACTGAATTTAAGACAATGTCAAGAGTTTAGGGTAAATTGCAGGTAAATATTTTATATTGCTGCTGTGATTAACAGATATATGATCACCCGCTTAACTAAAATACTTGTGTGATATGAAAAAACTGATCCTGCTTTTTCTTCTTCTGCTTGCAATCAGGGTTACTGCCCAGGAAGCTTCAGCTGATGCAGCCTATATTAAAGAAAATTACAGTAAATATGAATACCAGGTACCCATGAGGGATGGGAAAAAATTATTTACAGTAGTCTATGCCCCAAAAGATCATTCTAAAACCTATCCTGTCATGATGCAGCGGACCTGCTATAATGTTGGTCCATATGGCCCTGAACATTATAAGACAAGTCTTGGGCCTTCTTCATTATTTTTGCATGATGGATACATTTTTGTTTATCAGGATGTAAGGGGCAGATGGATGAGTGAAGGGATTTTTCAGGAGATGACCCCTGCACTTGAAGAGCATAAAACCAGTACCGACATAGACGAGGGGACAGATACTTATGATACTATTGACTGGCTGCTTAAAAACGTATCAGGAAACGATGGGAAGGTTGGTGTCTGGGGGATTTCCTATCCGGGTTTTTATACAACCGCGGCTTTATTGAGCAGGCACCCTGCATTGCTGGCTGCTTCTCCGCAGGCACCTATTGCCAATCTTTATCATGATGACGCCTTTCACAACGGGGCGTTTATGCTGACTGCCAATTTTGGTTTTTATCCTTACTTTACCAACCGGCAGGATGATAAACCAACGCAGCAGGCAGGAAAGCGATTTGAGGCAGGGACTAATGATGGCTATGATTTCTTTCTGAAAATGGGTAGTCTTCGAAATTCTAACGTTAAATATTATCAGGATACGATCCGGCTATGGAACGAAATGATGGACCATCCTAATTACGATCAGCACTGGAAGGACAGGAATATTTTACCGCATCTCCATGATATTAAAACAGCTACACTGGTTACCGGTGGATGGTATGATGCAGAAGACTTATATGGGGCCATTAAAACCTATAAGGTGCTGAAGATGCGAAACCCGAATACGCCGGTCTATTTTGCTATGGGCCCATGGGTGCATGGCGGATGGGCCAGGGGAGATGGTGACCATCTTGGTGATGTGGATTTTGGCGCAGCTACTTCTGCTTATTACAGGGAAAAGATTGAATTTGCTTTTTTTAGCCATTATTTAAAAGGAACAGTTTTAGACTTGCCAAAGGTTTCTGTTTTTGAAACCGGTGTTAACCAGTGGAAGGCTTATAATCAATGGCCACCAGAGGACTCTAAAGAACAGAATCTTTACTTTCTTCCGAATGGAAAACTTTCTTTTGAGGCACCAAAAGATAAAGGCAATGCCTTTAATGAATTTGTTTCAGACCCGAACAAACCTGTACCCTTTATTAACCATAAGACTATGGATATGGACAGGGAGTATATGACTTCTGATCAGCGCTTTGCTGCGGCAATGCCAGATGTCTTGACTTACCAGACTGATGTTTTGACTAATGACGTAACCCTGAGCGGGGATATTTGGGCGCACCTGAGCGTTTCTACTACTGGGACAGATGCCGATTGGGTGGTAAAGGTAATTGATGTTTATCCGGATACTGCCCAAAATAACAAATGGACAGGTAAAGAAGTTCAAATGGCCGGTTACCAGCAGATGGTAAGAAGTGAAGCGATGAGAGGTAAGTTCAGGCATGGATTTGACAGTCCGGTAGCGTTTACGCCTGGAAAAGTAAGCCGGGTAAATTTTGAACTTCAGGATGTACTTCATACTTTTAAAACCGGGCACCGGATCATGGTGCAACTTCAGAGCACCTGGTTCCCGTTGATTGACCGCAATACGCAGCAGTTTCAGGATATCATGAAAGCAAAGGATACTGATTTTAAATCAGAAACACACCGGGTTTTTACTTCTGCTGTAAATCCGAGTTTTTTAAGGGTTAAAGTTTTGCAGGAATAGTAGTGTTTTGAAAATCAGGTAATTAAGAGGTGTAGTTGTTTGTGGTCTCTTAATTGCCTGATTTTTTCTGACTCAATTACGTCAATTTGATCTTTTGGCCTGTTTACAGCTTTTTTATTAACTGATTGATATGCAAAAAAGGAACTTTTGCATTTTCAAAAGCTGCAATAGATGCTGAGTCAAGACATTCTAAAAAAGAAAGAGATTCCAGTCCTTTCATAGACGTCATAATATCCGGTTCTATTGCATTATCTATATGATTTTTTCTTTCAGAAATTATTATCCTTTGTTTTTTGATAGTTTATTTTCTAATAATTCGATTTTTTTATTGAGTTGGATTATATAAAGAGTCATCTCTTCTGTTTTTTGTAATAACTTCAGCTGAAAATCTTTCATGTCTATCCCATTTTCAATCATTTCTTTTTCAGATGCGATTTCGGGTAAATGATATTTTGTTTTTACGAAATCTTCCAGCCTATTTATATCCATGAGGTTATATTTTTTTCGAATACAAAATCGCACCCTTGTGAAACGCAAACCTTAATCTCATTCGCTCTAATGGTTCCGTCTACATCTAATTTTACTGTTGGGTTATTTAAGCCTATTCCAACATTTCCATTTCCGGTTACGATAAAAGCTGTGCCTGGGCCGGAGCCTATATCTCTTAATCTAAGGAAATAACTTCTAGCTGCATTTGTTTCTGTGCCAAAAGTTGAAATATCTACATTTATTGCGCTAATTAAATCATTGCCACCAGGTATATCAACAAGCAAATTTGAGCAATTCAATTTCTTAGCATTAAAGTCTGTATTAGAGTTGTTCAGGTTGCCTGAATGCCAAATTTTGTTCCAATTGGGTTAGTAATACTTGAATAATTATTGGGATCAAAACCAAAATTTAATCCTTGATAATAAATGCCGCCTAATGTGTTATTAGTTGGGGTGACCGCTCGCCATTGACCATTAATTGTTGAAAATGCATTTAGGTTAGATTCCGAATTATCTTTAGAGTATTGGGCATGTGCCATTAAAGAACTAATTAAAATCATTACTAAAGTTGAGAAGTGTTTTTTAGAATTCATATTTTTAAATTTTTCATGCAAAATAAAGAAACTTGTCAAGTACCTGAAACCTTTTTAGTGTTCTTAAATCATATTCTTCTTTATCTGTTTAAAATTTCATATTTAAGTTGTTTGTTTTAATCTATTGTGTAATATGTTTTTTATTTTTTGCCTGAGTAATTGTGTTTAACACTATCGACAATTATTTTGGCTCCACCCACACTAAGTGGGGTATGCACTGTATAAGCCTCTACTCTCATACTTTCCAGATAAGTGTTCAGGGTAACAATTTCTGCTGGTCGACATTTCTGCACTAACCCCGTCGCTCTCAGTAGCTAAATCATTTATCACAGTAAGTTAATGGAAGATTCAAGTATAATTATATATCAAACTGAAGATGGTACTACAAAAATAGAAACCCGTTTAGAGGATGAAAGCGTTTGGCTTACAATTGATCAGATTGTTGAACTTTTCAGTAAGTCCCGTTCAACAATAAATGAGCATATCTTGAATATCTATAAGGAGTTTGAGCTTATTAAAGCGATTCTAGTAGAAAAATCGGAATTTCCGATTTTTCTACTAGAATCGCTAATTACTATAATTTAGATGTAAGTATATCTGTGGGTTACCGGGTTAAAAGCCTGCAGGGGACAAAACTCCTTCAATGGGCTATTGCCAGACTCAAGGAATATATTATGAAAGGATTTACAATGAATGATGAATTATTGAAGCAGGCTGGTGGAGGTAACTATTTCGATGAATTGCTCACCCGTATTCGTGACATACGTTCCTCCGAAAAAGTCTTCTGGCGTAAAGTACTGGATGTATATGCAACAAGCATTGATTATGATCCAAAAACAGAAGTGTCTATGCTGTTTTTTTAAACAGTGCAAAATAAAATGCATTGGGCTGCTGATGAGCATACAGCAGCCGAAATTATCTATCAGCGTATTGATGCTAATAAATCTAATTTAGGTCTGACAATAAGGATACCAAGCCGACTAAACAAGAAACAGAAACAGCTAAAAACTATTTAGATGAGAATGAATTAAATCTACTTAATAGAATGGTGTCTGCTTATTTGGAATTAGCAGAATTACAGGCTCTCAATCGTAAGCCGATGTATATGAATGATTAGATAATGCGTTTAGATAATTTTATTACAATGACAGATTATGGAAAATGTAAACAATTTATACAAGACCGTTTAACTCAGGAGCAGTCCCATATCTTTTTGGTCCATGTAGAAGGTAAAGCTGCTGGCTTTGTTCAACTATATGAACTCTACCACTATGCTAAACTAGAAAAACAATGGCTGTTAAGCGATTTGTTCGTTCATCCGGATTACAGAGGCAAAGGTCTTTCTATAGCCCTAATTGACCGAAGCAAGCAATGGTGCGATGAAACAGTTGCTTGCGGACTGATGGTAGAAACCGAAAAGACGAACGACATCGGTAACAAACTTTATCCGCGTTGTGATTTTGAATATGACGGGTTACATAACTATTATCATTGGTGGAAATAAAAGAAGGATAAGAAATGATAGACTTTGAGAAAGATTATATTTTAGAAAATGAACGTGTTTTGCTACGACCATTAAAAGCAGAAGATTTTGATTCTTTACTGGAGTATACAAACGAACCGGATACGTGGGATTTTAATGCATTGGCGCTAGTGGTGGTGAGAATTTAAAAGCATATATCAATACTGCTTTAACTCATAGGGCCGGAAAAACTGAATATCCATTTATTGTTGTGGACAAAGCAGACAATAAAATTGTTGGAAGCACACGTTTTTACAGGATAGATACAGTAACTAATACCCTTGAATTGGGTTATACGTGGTATGGAAAGAAATATCGGGGAACCGGCATCAATAAAAATTGTAAATATTTGCTTTTAGAGTTTGCATTTGATGTGTTAAATGCAGAGCGGGTAGGATTCCGTGCTAATCATTTAAATAAACGGAGTATAAATGCAATGAAAAGAATAGGCTGTGTAGAGGAAGGAGTTTTAAGAAACAGATCAATAAATGGCAAGGGGAAAAGAATGGATGTAATCGTGTTGAGTATAATTAAACAAGAGTGGGTTGAATCAGTTAAACAAACTTTATTCAATCTTAGCACTACAAATTGCTAAAAGCTTAAAATGGAGCCTAAGGGCTCCATTTTAAGCTTTTTACTATGTTATCAGGAATGTTGCTCTTCATGAACCCCTTCTGCAAATTCTTCGACCATCTTATTGTTAAATGCAGGAAGATCGTCCGGACTTCGGCTGGTTACAAGTCCTTCATCAACAATTACTTCCTCATCCTCCCAATGCGCACCTGCATTGACCAGATCAATTTTTATAGTTTTCGTGGAAGTCATCTTTCTGCCTTTAACTACTTCGGCAGTTATCAGAACCTGAGGGCCATGGCAAATGGCTGCGACAGGTTTTCCGGCACTAAAAAATGCTTTAACGAATGCAACCGCCTGATCGTTTTTTCTTAAGGCATCAGGATTTAATACACCACCTGGGATAAGTAATCCATCGTAATTTTCTGGCTCAGCTTCGGCGATCGTTTTGTCGACATTAACTTCAATAGTCCACTCATGATCACCTTTCATAGCTTGAATCTTTCCTGATTTGGAAGAGATGATATGAATTTTGGCACCTTCTTGTTTTAATCTTTCAACCGGACTGGTCAATTCTGTTTCTTCAAAACCGCTTTCAGATAAAACGGCGATATTTCGATTATTTAATTGTCCCATACTATTTTTATTTGAGTTTACTATTATAACTACAACTCCTGCTTACATAATGTTTTTACATTTTTTAATTCGTAAATATTGTTATTCCTATTTTGTTGTCAGTGAGATTTCACTTAATTCATTATACAAATTAATAGTTTCTATCATCTTATATCCTGCTTCCATGGCAGCAGCAATTGGTTTTTGATACATATATTGTAATTCCAGTGGCAGGCACCTGTCAAAATCATATTTCATACTCGGGGAATAATCTTTTATTTTTTCAGTAAAAATAATCAGTTCATCGGCAAATGATAGGGGGAGTTCTATTCCGTTTGCATTTGCTCCTTTAATAACTTCATGCATGATTGTTTTACAATACTCAAAATGATTGGCAATAATTTGTGCAGTTGTTGAGTTTAATACAACTGAAAGGCCATTAAATGCCATATTCCAAACTAATTTTTTCCATCTTAGTTGCAATAAATTCTGATGAGAAGAAGGTATGTTTATAGCATTGAAAATTGAAGCCAGATAGTCAAGTCTGGTATTTTCCTTCACATTATAACTGCCAAAATCAATATTACCATAACCTTCATGTACGATCAGTCCATTTTTTTCTTTGTGAATACCGACCAGGGCAGTGGCTCCAGCTATTTGTAAAAGAGGAAATTCAGCCGAGAGATCTTCCTCCATTCCCAAGCCGTTTTGGATAAGTACAACTACCGTGTCTTCATTAGTAATATGTGGTAGTACTTTTGGTAACACTGTTTTGTTCTGACCTGTTTTTAAGCAAACCAGGACTATATCTGAAACAGGCATATCGGATGTGTCATTGTATGCATTTATTTCTGGTAGATGAATATTTCCATGCACTACGGATTGCAATGTCAATCCATTGGACTTTACAAAATCGTAATCACTGCGCAGTAAAAAGTGTACATCATGCCCCATTTGAGAAAGTAATATTCCATAATAACCTCCTATAGCTCCTGTACCTACTATTGATATTTTTAACTTTTTATCGTTCATATATTTGTTTTTTTAACCTGTTGGTTATCATTGACTTGACTGTTAATCTGTTACGTTGTTGTTTTGAAAAAAGGTTTGCTGCGTTGCGAAAGTATCAAAACGCTACATTTTAAACAATCAAAACTATTTGTATTTTTACTTCAAAAAAATTGAAGTATGGATGTCCATCAGCTCAGGAGTTTTAAAACTATTGTAGAAAAAGGAAACTTTCAAGATGCTGCAAATGAACTGAATTATTCTTTGTCTGCTATTAGTTATCAGATACAGCAGCTGGAAAATGAGCTTAAATTCCCATTATTTGAAAAAATTGGCAGACGAATGTTTCCAACCGAACAATCTTTAAAACTAATTCCACATATTAAAAATATTGAAGAAGAGCTGGAACAAATAAAGCTTTTAAATTCAAGTAGCAATAAAGTAGGAGGGAGTATTAATATCTCTGTATCGGAAAGTTTGCTGACTTATATCATTCAGCCCGTTTTAAAAGAGTTCCTGGAGAAAGCTCCAGCTGTGAAAATGAAGCTAAAAGTGAAGAATTGTTATGAGACACAAAATGATATTATAAAGAATAATATTGATTTGGGAATTCATTTTCAGGTTAATGGATATGATTCCCAAATTCAGGTTATCAGTCTCGCACAATTTGATGTGGGCTTAATGGCTTCACCTGATTTCGCCAAAAAAGAGAGAAATTTTGATCTTAAAAACCAGATTAAGCAGTGTCCGGTCATTAATAATGATCCTAATGGGGTTTATCAGGGTTATTTTGAGGGTTACTTAAAGGATAAAAACATACAAGTGGGGCAGAGTATTGAATTATGGAGTATAGAAGCAGTTAAAAAAAGTGTCATGAATAACCTGGGAATTGCCTGCCTTCCTCATTTTGTTGTAAAGGAAGAACTGATTAGTAAACAGATTGTTGAGATCCCTATTAAAACTTTTAAACCCAAAATTACGATGATTGCAGCACATCATACCCATAAATGGATAAGTCCTGCTATGCTATTATTTCTCGAAATCTTAAAACTTAAAATGAAGGAATATATCTGGACTTCCGATTGAAGTTCCTCCAAAAAGATAATAAAATAACCATCAATTAACGGCAGGTGGCGACCCCGCCGTTAATTGATGGTTATTTTATTATCTTTTTTTTAGTATTAGCTGGGCAGCGAATTCTCCTATCATAACAGTTGGAGCATTAGTGTTCGATGTTGTAATTCTTGGCATGATAGACGCATCGGCAATCCGCAAACCTGTTATACCATAAACTTGTAGCTTATTATTAACAACCGAATCGATATCACTTCCCATCGCACAAGAGCCAACCGGATGGAAATAGGTTGAGCAGGCATTTTTCACAAAAGCTTTAATATCATCTCTATCTATTCCTGATTTAGGAGCCACCCAAGATTTAATAATATTTTGCATAGGTTGTTGTGAAACTATTTTCATGCAAAGTTCTACTGCATTAATCATAGCTTCCATATCCCTTTCATCTGCCAGTAAATTTGGTTGAATTATAAGCTGGGCACTGGGGTCCTTCGACTGCAACTTCACAAAGCCGCGGCTATTTACCGAAACCAAAGTCGCAAATACACTAAAGCAATTCTCTGGTAATTGTACATGATCGGCTATCTCAGCTGACATTATAGGTACCTGAATCGGTATAAGGTTAATGTCTGAATTTGGAAGTTCCGGTCTGCTTTTCCAGTATAAATTACTTCCACCAAGATTGTAGGTAAAATAATCAATTGGTTTATTTGCCTGATAAGTCAGTGATACCAGCGGATGATCTTGCAGATTTTTTCCTACACCAGGAAGATTAAACTTAACATTGATATCAAGTTCTTTTAAATCATTCTCGTCGCCGATACCTGAAAGCATCAGGAGGCGTGGCGTTTCAAATACTCCAGCACAGAGTATAACTTCCTGGCTGGTAGATACATGATGAATTTTAGCGTCTTTTGTGTAAATTAATCCAACGCACGCACCATTTTCAATAGTCAGTTCATTTACATTAGCACCAGTTATCACCGTCAGATTAAGGCTTTCTAAAACAGGTTTTAAATATCCGGAATATGGGCTGCACCTGATACCATCTTTAATATTTAAGCATAATGGTGCGGCACCTTCCGGGGCGGGGCCATTGATATCAGCCAAATAAGGAATCCCAAAAGATTTCGCAGCAGCGATGAATGAAGAATCGATAGGGTGAAGGTATTTAGTATTTCCTATAGATATAGGGCCACCTGCTCCATGAAACATACTTTCTCCGCCTTCCCAATCTTCCGCCTTTTTGAATAATGGTAAAACAGAATTATAATCCCAACCTTGATTTCCCGCTGCTGCCCAGCCATCATAATCATCCTTGTTTCCCCTTGACCATATCATCCCATTAATACTGCCTGATCCACCCAATACTTTTCCTCTGGGCGCATAAATTAATCTGTTATTTAATAATGGGGACGGGGAATACTGATAAAGATAATCTTGTACTGATCCAATATTTTCGAGCCAGCGCGCTGGATTAAGTATGGTATCTATACCTTCGCCACTTTCGCCGGCTTCAATGAGCAGAACTGTGAACTTATTACTTTCTACAAGCCGGCGTGCAATCACGCAGCCCGCAGATCCACCACCAACAATAATATAATCATAGTGCTTGTTAACCTGATCTTTTGCATCTTCACTGGATTGATTTGAATTTTCTTTTTTAGTTGTCATAATTGAATATTTATATTCAAAAATCAGCTTACCAATAGCTAAAATCGTTCACCTATGGTAATAAATGAATGCCTGATAAGAAACGATTATAATTCTATTTTAATAAACAAACCATTTATTAAGCTCTTGAACCTTTTTCATATCAATGGTGGAAAGAGGTGCTTGATATCTTTATCTGCTGGCGAAAACAAGATGCCTTTTGCATGTGTGAGCGAATCAAACCCCATTTGCCTGCATAATTACCCATACCTGAATTTCCTATACCTCCATATGGCATAGTAATTATAAAGAGTTGAATATTAGTTTGATTTACTGCCCCTCCTCCAAAAGATAAAGTGCGAAGTAAGAATGCAGTTTGTTCTTTATCCTGGCTGAAAATATAAGCAGAAAGAGGCTTTCCGTTATCTTTTATTTTAGTTACTACTTCTTTAATATCCCCATAAGACATAATTGGTAATATAGGATCGAATATTTCTTCCTCCATAATTTTATCGGTCCACTCGGTTGGGTAAATTAAAGTGGGTGCAAAATATCTGTTTTCTTCATTTCCATTACCGCCAGCAACTATTTTTTCCGGATCAATTAGTGATAATAATCGCCTTACTTGCACTGCGCTGATAATGTTTGAAAGATCATTTCCATTGACTGGAGTATTGCCATAAAAATCAACTAATGCTTTTTTTGCCTCAGCGATAAACTCTTCGGTTTTCGATTCATGGACATAGACATATCCTGGTGATGAACACCACTGTCCTCCCCAGGCCGTTGCGCCCCAAACTAACTTTCTTGCAGCATCTGCTATGTTTGCAGTCTGGTCAACGATGGCTGGATTTTGTCCACCTAATTCTAAAATTACTGGAGTTAGGTTTTCGGCAGCAGCGCGCATCACAATTTTTCCGACGCTTACACTTCCGGTAAAGAAAATAAAATCAAATGGTAATTCTAATAATTGTGTTAATACTTCCTTTCTTCCGTGCACAACACTTACATCATGTTCCTCAAAATATCTTGGAATAAGAATATTGAGCAATGCGCTGGTTTCTTTCAATTCTTCGTGTGTCTTTAAAATGACTGTATTACCCCCGGAAAGTGCGGTAATTGCAGTAACAATAAACAAAGCAGCGGAGCGTTAAATGGGCCTACTACTAGCGTAACACCATATGGTTCCCGGTAAACTGTCCCATAATGACCGGCTTCGGAAAGAAATTTAGGAACTGGAACCGTTTGCGGCTCCATCCAGTTTATGAGTTGCGATTTAGTAAATTCAATAATACTAACGGGTGCATTAACTTCGATCACCACATCCAATAGAGCTGACTTGAAATCTGAACTTAGAACTTGATAAAATGCCTGATCGTTTTCCTTTAACATTTTCTGCATTTGATTGAGCTGTTTTACACGCCATTCGTAACATCCGTATTAAAGTTGGCTTTCTGCTTGTCAAATAATTGATTAAATTGATTCATGATTGTGTTTTTTATTCACTCAAAAATCGACTAATGAAAATAGTCAGGCATTCACCAATGGTAACTAATGATAAGGTGATCGCTTTTTACCATTAAACCTACCGTTCTTTGGCCATTCTGCCTCTTATTCTGCTTAAAGATTGTGGAGTGATCCCGAGATAAGAAGCGATATAATAATTGGAAAAAAGTTGCAATAGGTGTGGTTCTTCAGCTAATAATTTTTTATAACGATCTGTTGCAGACATAGTCAGCATTGCAAACACGCGGTTATAAGTGACAATAAATACTTTTTCGTTCAAAATTCTTGTCCAATGCTCATATAATGGCTGTTTTTCAATGAGGCTAATTACATTTGACCTGCATAATTGTATTGCCTTAACTTCGGATAATGTTTCGATATTAAATGTTGACGGATCTCCAGTCAGAAAACTTTTATAGTCAATTAACCAGTGATTTTTAATATGACCGGATGAATTATTAAAATGAAATAACCAAGTCGTTGTTTTACCCGTAAATTCTGTGTAAAACGATCTCGCTTCACCTGAAACTATGAGATAGGCATATTTGCAGTCATCACCTTCTCTAAGTAAAAGATGGTCTTTGGGAAATGAAACCTCTTTACAATTTTCGGCAATTGCATTGATCGTTTCATCATCAAGTTTTACATCTTTTTTTATTTGATCTAAAAGCGGCAAATAAAATTTATTTTCAGTCATACCAATTTATAATATTTCTAATTTAATAGACGAAGCTATTGCAAGGAGACTTTTAATCAAACTAAAAACCTGCGAATTTGGCATTATCCGTCCTCAGTCAGGCGGATCGCTGAGCGAAATGGCTAGACCGTTCGCTCTTCCACTTCACGTTTTATAATTTTGATTAAAACATTCATATTCATTGAATCCTGATATACTCTGGACATCAATACGCCGCCTTCTAACATTGCGAAAATCTTCAAAGCATACTCATCTACATCCCAATCCTTTTGAAACTCCCCATCAATTATTCCCTTTTTAAGGATCGCAGCAATACCCAGTTGTGCTTCTTTGATAGCAATTTGTACTTTCTCCCTGATCACCGGGTTAGTATCGTCGGCCTCCGTGCCGAAATTTAGCATCGGGCATCCGCCTTTAATAGGATGGTTGACCGGGTCATGAAGAAAATCAAGAAATGCGTATAGTTTTTCTTTAGCTGAATATTTTAAATTTGTTACTGTCCCCATCTTTACAAAAAAATCATTCAGGTTGTAGTCAACAACACTATATGCCAAGTGTTCTTTACTTTCAAAATGTGTGTATAGACTGCCTTTTCCCATTTTAGTAGCTTCCATTATATCACTTATTGTGGTAGCAGCAACACCTTTAGTATTAAATACTTGTGCTGTTTGATGTATAATGAATTGCTTTGTGATTTCCGATTTTGTTCTTACCATAATTGGCAAATTTACGATGAACATTCGTTCGTTTATTTTTTATTTTATTTTATTTTACTTGTAAACGAACGATCGTTCGTTTACATTTGTGCTTTCAACAGACACAAAAACACTTTAACTCATTAATTTATGGAATTTACCTATTACGGACATTCTTGCTTTTCGGTATTAGCAGGTGGAAAAAGACTCTTATTTGACCCGTTCATTACTGGAAATGAACTAGCTAAGAATATCAATATAGAAGAGATCGAAGCTGATTACATTTTCGTATCTCACGGTCATTTTGATCATATCCTTGATGTGACAGTGATAGCAGCCCGTACTGGGGCAAAGGTTATAGGGAGCTGGGAACTTTATAACTACTTTAATCAGCAAGGCGTAAAAGACACACTACCCTTAAATCCTGGTGGTAAGGTGTCCCTTGACTTTGGTGTAGTAAAGGCGGTGGCAGCACAGCATTCAAGTAGTTTTTCTGATGGCAGCTATGCCGGAACAGCAAGCGGATTTATTATAACCAGCAAAGATGGGAATTTCTATTACAGCGGCGATACTGCTCTTACTTTAGATATGACATTAATCAAGAGCTTCGCACACATCGACTTTGCCGTTTTCCCAATAGGTGACATGCTTACCATGGGTATAGATGATGCTATCCAGGCGGCTAAGTTTGTCGAAACAACAAAAGTAATCGGTGTACATTATGATACTTTCGGATTCATAAAGATTGATCAAGAAGCCACGATCCGCGAATTTAGTGCTTCCTCCATAATATTGCAATTACCCAAAATCGGTGATCGTATAACTATCGAAAAATAGAATTGCAATAACAAGTCAGAATTGCAGCATTAAAAATGCCTGGCTCAACTGTTATTTTGTCTAACTCGTCATGTTGGGAATTGATCTTTTGTCAGGATCACTATAATTTCGAATTACAATTATATAAATAGAAAACAAATTAATATTAACCATAAATAAAACACAAATGAAATCAGTAAAAATGTTATCTTTTATCCTGTTGATCCTTCTGGGCTCCAATGTAAGCCGTGCTCAGAATAAGACTACCAATAAACCCACTATTATCTTTGTACACGGTGTATGGGCTGATGGCTCAAGTTTTGTTGATCAGATTACTGCATTGCAAAGTAAAGGGTATAATGTTATTTCCGTACAAAATCCAGTGACTTCTCTGGATGATGATGTTGCAGCGACAAAAAGAGCGATAGAAATGGCACCTGGTAAAGTTATATTAGTTGGACATTCATGGGGCGGTTTTGTAATTACGCAAGCTGGTAATGATCCAAAAGTTTCCGGTCTTGTTTATATCGCTGCTTTTGCCCCTGATTCAGGTGAAAATGTTGCAACTTTATCATCAAAAGGCCCTGCTACTGAAATAAGTAAGTATTTTATCACCTCCGGGGAATTTATTTTCTTATCAAAAGAGGGAATGCAAAAGTCTTTTGCACAAGATCTGAGCGCTAAATTACAAAATCTGATTTACGCGACACAAATCCCATTAAAACAATCAGCATTTAGCGATAAAAGCCTTGCTCCTGCGTGGAAACAAAAAGCAAGCTGGTACATTCTTACCAAAAATGATAAAGCTTTAAGTCCTGAATTGCAGCGTTTTATGTCTAAAAGGATTAAGGCAAAGACAATTGAAATTGAATCTGGACACGTGGCTATGTTTTCCCATTCTAAAGAAATTTTGAATGTGATTGAAGAGGCCGCAAGCGCGCGATAATTCAAGTTATTTTAATCAGGTAATTAAAGATTAATAAGGGGCAATGCAAAACTTATTGCCCCTTTATCAATTATTTACTGAATAGTAAGATAAACGATCTTAATGATGAACTATTGTAAAAAATTAAAATAAAAGATGAAAATCTACAGAAAATCTCTCCTAACCCTAATTTCTATTTTAAGTTTATTGGTATTATTTCTTCCTGGAGCAGCTAAAGCGCAACAGTCCGGAATTACACGTACAGATCTTCAGCGGCATGACATCAGTGTTGCTGGATATGAAGCAATTCAAGTTCGCGTCGATTTTAAACCCGGAATTGAGTTTGGCTTACACGCTCATTTTGGAGAAGAGATTATTTATGTACTTGAAGGAATACTAGAATATGATATTGAAGGTAATCCCCCGGTTAAGCTAAAGGCAGGGGATGTGTTTTTTGTGCCGGCCGGGAAATATCATTCCGCTAAGAATATAGGGAACAATAATGCCGCAGAACTGGCAACTTATATTGTAGAAAAAGGTAAACAAATCCTTGTAATGAAAGAACAAGACCATTCAAAGAATAAATTGTAAATTATTACAATGGCAAATTAGCCATAAGGGGGGAGTGTAACGTGAACTGTGTCAGTTAATAAATTAACGCCTCTCAGAAGCCTCTATTTTCCTTAAGGATTCTTTCACCAAATTTAATATAAAGTTGTGAAAATGCCAGGCCCCAATTATGCATTGGCATTGTCCATTTCTTACTAATGTTTTTAATGACCAGGTACATGAGTTTCATTAGTGCCAGTTCTGTAGAAAATACACCCTTGGTCTTAGTTATTTTACGGATTTGGCGGTGTACACCCTCAATCGGATTGGTGGTGTAAATTATCTTGCGAATCCCTTGGTCGTATTCAAAGAATGCAGAAAGGTTCAGCCAATTGTCCAACCAAGACTTGCAGCTCAAGGGATATTTCTTGCCCCATTTCTCTTCAAACTCCAGCAACCTTTCATAGCCTTGCTGTTCATTGTTTGCCTGATAAATAGGCTTCATGTCCGCCATCACTGCCTTTTTATCTTTCTCAGGGACGTAACGCATCGAAGAACGGATCTGGTGAACGATGCAAAGTTGTACCCTGGTTTTTGGAAAGATAGCCTCAACTGCTTCAGGGAAGCCTTTCAGTCCATCAATACAGACAATAAGTATATCTTCCACACCACGCGTTTTCAGATCAGTTAAAACCGAAAGCCAGAATTTGGCGCCTTCATTTTCAGTAGTTTACAGTCCCAAGATATCCTTTTTGCCTTCAATGTCTACTCCCAGGATATTGTAGATCGCACGAGTTTCCACTACACCATTTACCCTGACTTTAAAAAACATACAATCCAGGAATACGAAAGGTTAGACAGCCTCTAGCGGCCTGTTGCGCCACTCTTGCACCGCTGGCAGCACACTGTCGGTGATTCTTGAGATCTCAGCAGGAGAAATTTCCATAGCATACATTTCCAGCATATAATCACGCATCGCACGTGTACTCATCCCCATTGCATACATCGAAAGAATGTTGCCTTCTAATTCTTCTGTAATAATCAGTTGTCGTTTGGGTACCACTTTAGGCTCAAAAGTGCTGAGCCGATCTCGGCCAGTTTCCAGTTCAAACTCACCGGAGTTTAAACTGCGCACGGTCTTCTTGCTTTTGCCGTTTTTGCGATTTGGCTGCCCGGCTAATTTACTCTCAGCAATGTGGTGCTCCAGCTCGCCGGTCATCTTCGATTCTAGAAAGTGTTTCATCATAGGTGCCAGTACTCCGTCGGTACCAGTCATCTTTTTGCCGGAATATAAGCCGGCTATAGCTTCCTTTTTGAAGCTCTCAAAATCAAAGTCTTCTAGTGTTGCCATGTTCATATCGATAGTTTAAAGTTACACTATTGACACAGTTTGGGAAACACCCTCCATAGGGGCTACTATCCGTTTTAAATATGTCTTGAATACTCAATATATATTCAAACTTATTTCAGATTCTGGTTATATATAGAGGTATTGCTCATCAGTATAATAGACTTTTTTATCAGAAATAACTTTCATTTTAATCATTCCTCCAGTTGGACTATTCTTTTTGCTTATATTATGAATCAACAATAAATCACTATCTGTTTTATTATATCCTATAGGATTTATTTTTCTTACTTGTTTAATAGCATCAATAAAAACATATTTGATTGTTTTGTATAACAGCTTTACCTTAACAAGTGGAATCTTACTTACTATTGAAAAAGGAGAGATTCCAGCATACCAAAGAATTTCATCCG
Source organism: Pedobacter cryoconitis (assembly GCF_014200605.1). Lineage (GTDB taxonomy): Bacteria > Bacteroidota > Bacteroidia > Sphingobacteriales > Sphingobacteriaceae > Pedobacter > Pedobacter cryoconitis_B. The sequence goes on from NZ_JACHCE010000008.1 coordinate 97,205, forward strand.
CATAGGCTTCTCCAATTCCTCTAATCAGATTTTGATCCATCAATACACACTTAATTTCTTCACTTTTATTAGAAAATAAACCTATTAAATAATTAAAGGTGAATGCCTTACTTAAGGCATCAGGAATATCTGTATTGATAGGATTCAATCGAAACGTACTTGATTTTCGGGTATCTTTTACAGAAATAATTGATCCTCCGCTAAAATGGAGATTCAGTAAAAAAGGATCAGCCTCCAAATTTTGTTCTATTACCTGAATGAAAGCAGAAGTTGAGAAACTTAGCTCCAAGACAGAATAACTCTTGAATTGTAACCTCAGTGACAAACCATCTCGCCATACTCTTTTTAATTCATGTTCGACAATGCTTTCACTTAGTATTTCTCTAGAAACATTTATAGATTTTTCACATTGAAGGTCAACTTTTTGCAGAACTCTATTCTTAAATCTTTTTTCTAAGATTTCGGCACAATTCTCTAAATAGGGTATTTCAAACATAGTTTTCTTAGGAATTAGATGCTGTTAATAGTAATGATACGATGCTTTGGTTGTAATATTATGTCTCTTATCAATTCAGTATTGATCTAAATCAATTCTAACATGGATTTTAATAATATAATTATTGCATTCTTAAATTAATTAAGCTTCAAAAAGTCTTCAGATTTTAACATTATATTTATTTATGAAATTTCTAATTGTTGAGGATGAAGAAAGCCTGAGAAACAGTATTAATCAATATCTGACAGTTGAGGGAAACATTTGTGATCATGCATCTACCTATGAACAAGGTTACCAGAAGCTATCCATTTATGATTATGATTGTATTTTACTGGACTTGACCCTGCCTGACGGAGAAGGTCTTCAACTATTAAAATATTTAAAAAAAATAAATAAAGCAGACGGTGTACTGATTATTTCTGCACGCAATTCTTTAGATCAGAAAATTGAAGGATTAAGTCTGGGTGCTGATGATTACCTGATCAAACCCTTCCATTTGTCCGAGCTTTACGCCAGGGTACAATCCATAGTAAGACGCCGGCATTTCAATGGAAATAGTATATTTCATTTCAATGAAATAGAAATTGATACTACTGCTAAGGAAACTAAAGTAAACGGGAAACCTATATACCTGACCAGGAAAGAATTTGAACTCCTGTTGTACTTTGTAGTCAACAAAAATAAAGTAATCTCCAAAGCCGCAGCAGTAGTCCACATTTGGGGCGATGATGCTGATATGGCCGACAGTTTCGATTTCATTTATACCCACATCAAAAATGTGAGAAAAAAACTAACAGATTCAGGCTGCAAAGACTATTTCCATTCGGTTTATGGAGTGGGCTATAAATTTACCGATTCATGAAATTATTCAGCAGTTATAACAGGATCTTGGCTATCATCACACTCACAGGTCTTATTGTTATAGGATTTCTTTTTTATCAAACGCTCGGACAATATATCGATAAACAGATTGATGATCATCTTTACGAGGAGCTTCTCGAGGTACGTGACTTTACGCACGTTAAAAATATCCTCCCATCCCCGGATGGATTTGATGATGTTATTGTTGACTATAAAAAAATAAACAAGCTATCTGATAAACGTAAATATTTCGCCGATACAACTTTCTACAATCCTAAAAAGAAACATGACGAATCAGCAAGATATCTGAAAACAGCATTAATCTTAAACAGACAACCATACGAAGTGATGATCATGGCTTCTAAATTTGAGCGGCAGGAACAGATCAAAAGTATTATTCTGATTATTTTATTACCAGTAATTATTTTGTTATTGATTTTATGGTTGGTCAACAGAATTCTGATTAAAAGAATGTGGTTGCCGTTCCGCCAATTGTTAATCAATATCAAAGCATTTAACATTAACCAGGAGAAAGTATTTGAGCCGGTTCAAACCAATATTGAAGAATTCAGAGAGCTGAATAATGCCGTTCTTGAAGTATCGCTGAAAGTAAAATCAGATTACAAAGAAATTAAGCTATTTACTGAAAATGCATCTCATGAAATGATGACTCCCCTTGCAGTGATCAACTCCAAACTTGACACTATGCTGCAATCCAATACACTTGGCAAAGAAGAAAGTGAAATTCTGGCCGATCTGTATAAGGCTACCTCAAAATTGACAAAGTTAAATCAATCACTCCTGCTGTTGGTCAAAATTGACAATGATCAGCTTCAGGACAAAGAAGAAATCGACCTTAAAGCATTAATTGAGGAGAAGATCAGCTATTTCCACGAACTCATTCAAAAAAGAGAGCTACAGGTAGAAACAAAGATCAGTGTATTCTCTGTCTTTGCAAACCGTTCTTTAATAGAGATATTAATCAATAATCTTTTCAGCAATGCTATAAGACACAATAACGATGGCGGCTCAATGATGGTTACCATAAAAAATGATAGCCTTATATTTTCAAACACCGGATCACGTACCGGGCTTCATCCTCAAAAGATTTTTGAAAGATTCTATAAAGACAATGCTTCAGATGGTACAGGTCTGGGTCTGGCCATTCTGAAACAGGTCTGTTTAAAACAAAACTATGAATTGAGTTACAACTATAATAAGGAGTATCACCAATTCATTATCAATTTTAAAAGCTCCGAGAATAAAAGTCAGCTAATAATGCTTTAACATTTTTTAACAGACAACTTCATAATGTCTTCAGAATTCACCTTGATATTAGCTTAACATTAAGGACAGACAGATGAAAGTATTACTAATCACATTTTTATCAATTCTTGCTGGTTCGTTAAGCTGGATGAGCAATTTTACCCAGGCACAACAGCAGGCTAAAAGCACTCATCAACAAATCCTGGTCAATTTCTCAGGGTCAGATTGGTGTGGCCCCTGCATCCGTTTAAGAAAAGAAATCTTAGAATCAGAGGTTTTTGAGACTTATGCTAAAGCTCATTTAGTATTAGTACGTGCAGATTTCCCACGCCAAAAGAAAAACCAGTTGTCTGCCGAACAGATTAAACTAAATGAAGCCCTGGCAGAAAAATATAACCCTGATGGTAAATTTCCTTACACCCTGCTGCTGGATGAAAATGGGGAAGTTTTGAAATCGTGGGACGGCTATCCTAATGAAACTCCTGAAAAATTTATTCAGGAAATCACAAGCATTGAATCTGCTAAATAAATTATTAGATGGCGGACGCGACTTACAATAGGGTATTAAAACTCATGGGTAACCGTTTTGAGTTTACGGTAATTGCGGATCATGGAACTGCTGGCGAAAAAGCTATTGATGCAGCTATAGCAGAGGTTAGCAGGATTGAAGAATTACTAAGTACATTCAGAGAGACCAGTCAAACCAGCCTCATCAATCAATATGCAGGTATAAAGCCAGTTAAAGTTGATCCTGAAGTGATTGAGCTCATTCAGCGTGCAGTAAAAATATCAGACATTACCCAGGGTGCCTTCGACATTAGCTATGGTTCTATAGATAAAAGCCTTTGGAACTTTGATGTCAATATGACCTCACTGCCAGATTTTGAAACAGCACGTCAATCAGTCGGTCTGATCAACTACCAACATGTAATTATAGATCCTGAAAATTCTACGGTCATGCTTAAACAACAAGGCATGCGGATCGGATTTGGTGGCATAGGAAAAGGATATGCAGCCGACAGGGCCAAACAAATATTGCAGCGTATAGGAATCGAACATGGAATAGTAAACGCAGCAGGTGACCTGATTACCTGGGGCAGCCAATCAACTGGTAAGCCCTGGACGATAGGCATTGCCGATCCTGATCAAAGCAGCCGCCCTTTTTCTGCGCTAAACATTAGCAATATGGCTATTGCAACATCTGGAGATTATGAAAAGTATGCTACTATAAACGGTCGCAGATACTCCCACACGATTGACCCCAAAACGGGTTTACCGGTTAGTGGAATTAAAAGTGTAAGCATCATTTGTCCAAGCGCCGAACTAGCCGACGCACTTGCTACACCTGTGATTGTAATGGGTGTGCAAATAGGCCTTGATTTGATCAATCAGTTAAAACATGTGGCCTGTATCATTATAGATGATCAGGATCAGTTGTATACTTCAAAGAACATTAATGTAAAACAATGATATGAAAAAGTCCATTCCAATAGCAGTATTACTCGGCTCGGGCATTTTTGCAATGAGCCTGCTGAGCGCATGTGCAACAGTAAAACCGTATCAGAAAAATAAGCTCAATGATTCTGAAATGGCTTTATCCTCCCGAACGGCGCAAAAGTTTGAACAGAGTTTCCAGTTATACCGTGAAGGCGGTTCTGGTGCCAATGGTGGCAAAAGCGGTGGTGGTTGTGGTTGTAATTAAATAAAAATCATGAGAAAGATCTATCTGCATGTACTGCTGCTGTTCCTCGGTGTTTTAGGTGCCCATGGACAAATTAAAAGCAAACCTGCCCCTGCCGACAGCAGTAATTATCAAAGCAGGAAACTTAAACTGGACGAAATCAACCTGGTATCGGCCTACTATCATCAAAATGGCAACAATTCAGCCGTTACAGGTGGTATTGGAACTGAAAAACTAACAGATTTTGCTAATACAATCGATCTGCAAATGTCCAATTTCAATAAAGCAGGCAAGAAAAACACCTTTTTGTTTGAACTGGGTGTAGATCATTATACTTCTGCTTCTTCTGATAAGATTGATCCAAGTACGATTTCTTCAGCATCGATGGCTGATACTCGTATTTATCCGTCTTTAAACTGGACGCAAAGCAATGAAAAAACCGGAAATGCTTTTGGTTTTACAGGTTCTTTCTCCAAAGAATATGATTATCAGTCACTAGGTGCCGGATTTAACCTGACCCGCTTATCGAAAGATAAAAACACTCAGTTTGATTTTAAACTACAGGCATTTTTAGATACATGGAAAGTCATTTTGCCTATTGAACTGCGGCCCGCAACAAGCGGCAACGGTCGCGAATCTAGAAGTGAAGGCTCTAGCCCAAGAAATTCATTCAGCACTTCTTTTTCTATTTCACAGGTTATCAATCCAAAACTTCAGGCACTGATTATTATTGAACCTGCTTATCAAAAGGGTTTACTAGCCACCAAATACCAACGTGATTATTTTACAGATGGTTCTGTAAGAGCAGAAACGCTGCCTGATAAAAGATATAAATTACCTATTGCCGCAAGGTTAAACTACTTTGCCACTGACCAGGTGATTATACGGACTTATTACCGTTACTTTATGGATAACTGGGGCATCAGAGCACATACCGCAGAAATAGAAGTTCCGGTGAAACTCACCTCATTTGTCTCCTTAAGTCCATTTTACCGCTATAACAAGCAAACAGGAACCCGATATTTTGCACCCTATGGGCAACATGATCCTTCTGCTACCTATTTTACCAGTGATTATGACCTGTCAACCCTGAACAGTGATTTTTATGGGGCGGGAATCCGGCTTGCACCTCCGCACGGTGTATTTGGCTGGCGACATCTGAATATGCTGGAACTGAGATACGGGCATTATAGCAGATCTACAGGACTGGTTTCCAACATCATTACTTTAAATTTAAAAGTAAAATAAAAACACAAAGCATCTGGAACATAAAATCCAGATGCATTAAAACGCAATCAACATGGCTATCATTGAACCATTGAGGAACGACATTGATCATCCTGCTAAATTGAAAAAGCACAGCAGATCTATCAGGCTGTGGCATTGGCTAAATCTGCTGGTCATTACCGGATCACTACTCACAGTGCTGTTAAACTCAACTTTATTCGATGTAAAAAGTAATACCAAATTTATACTACAGCAATCTGGTACCTCAATAACCGCTCAACAAGCCAAAGATATAGCAAATGGTATGGAAGATCAGATTTGGAGTATTCATATTTACTTTGGTTATACACTTGCAGCATTATTCTTGTTCCGGCTACTCTCTGCATTTTCTTCGTCTACAGGGCAAGGCTTTTTCGGTAACTTAAAAAGTGCTTACCAGGCTTATCGTAAACAAAGTAAGGAATCTCATGTAGCCTTACACGAGTTTACGGTTAAATGCTTATACCTTATTTTCTATTCATTACTTGCCATCATGGTTATAACAGGCTTAGCTATGACATTCGATCAGGAATTAGGCATCAGTAAAACTGTAAGTCACAGCATTAAAGGATTTCATGGTTTTTGTATGTATTTAATCCTGATCTTTATCTTGGTACATATCGTTGGTGTACTTCTGGCAGAACGGAAAGAAAGCAAAGGGATAGTATCAGACATGATTAACGGAGGAAAAACATAATATGGAACTTGAAGAACATTACACCAATAGAAGTGGTTGGTTAAGAGCAGCCGTTTTAGGCGCAAATGACGGTATTCTTTCTACAACCAGTCTGGCCATTGGCATTGCCGCAGCGAGTACTACACGAGGACCAATTGTATTGGCTGCCTTGGCAGGACTGGTTGCCGGAGCATTGTCTATGGCTGCCGGAGAATACGTTTCTGTGAGTTCACAATCGGATATCGAAACTGCCGATTTGAAGAGGGAGAAAATGGAATTGGAAAAGATGCCAGAAATTGAACTGAAGGAATTAGCCAAACTTTACCAGCAGAGAGGTCTGGAAGAAAGTCTGGCCTTGCAGGTTGCTACACAGCTCACTGCGCATGATGCTTTAGGCGCACATGCGAGGGATGAACTCGGCATCAATGAGATTACCCAGGCAAAGCCAATGCAAGCTGCTTTAGCTTCAGCAGGTTCATTTATTACGGGCGGAATGCTCCCGATGCTAGTGTCTATTTTTGCACCACTTCACCTGATGGTCATTTATCAATATAGTTTTTCGATCGTATTTTTAGCTTTTTCTGCAATTGTTGCAGCGAAAGCAGGCGGATCTTCTGTTAGTAAAGCTGTTATCCGGATTTGTTTCTGGGGAACAGCAGCGATGTTAATGACTGCTGCTGTTGGCTATCTTTTCGGTGTTAAAACAGCCTAGTTTTTTTATGGATTATTTATCTATTTCTTTATTTAAAATGTGTAGTTTTTGTGCTTTTTTAATTTATCCTAATCGTAGAACTGGGCTGACTTTTTTCTTTTAACCTCAAAATTATAATTTAATGTCACTCGAGTATTTTGTGTTTGTTTCCAGTGAACCTGTGAGGTGTTTTTCAGGTATTTAATATCTGTCCGCGTAACTGAAGTATTAAAGATGTCATTCAATTGAAACAACTCTGGTTAGATTTTAGATTCAGGAACAACTAACTAGTAGTCTCCAGATTTTATTAAATTTTTTAAAATTTCCTTTTTTCATAAGCAAAAGAGGGGCTTTTTATTAATTTAATAGGTTGATTTGTAATCAAGAGGTAGTGTGAAATAGAAAATAGCACCTTGCCCTTCTTGAGATTCACACCAGAGTTTTCCACCCATAAGTTTGATGATCTCATTAGAAATAAATAGGCCTAGACCCATACCAGGATAAGGGTATTGTGTGATGATCTCAGTTGACCTGTAGAAGCGTTCGAATATTTTTTGCTGTTCGGCCTTTCTGATTCCAATACCTTGGTCTGATATGCTAAAGCTAATCTTTTCGTTATTTCCACTTGTACGAATAAATATGTTTCCGCCATCGGGTGAATATTTAATAGCGTTTGAAAGTAAATTTGAAATTACCTGACCAATTCTTGCCCTATCCCCAGAGTACAAGTTTCTGCATCCAAGTTCTATTTGGATATTATGCTTACTATCCGAAATATATATTTCACTTGCGATCTTCTTTACAAGGTTATCGAAACTAAATTCTGTTATAGTAAGATGAATTCTACCGCTGTTAAAATTCGTTCCATCCAACATATCTGTTATGATATGGTTAAGCTTATTGATTTGTGAAGTCATTTTAGTCAAAAGCTTAGAACTATCATCCCCGTTTTTTTCTGAAACTCTCATTATCAGTTGAGCATATCCTTTAATACTTGTTATTGGGGTCTTAAGCTCGTGACTTATAATCCTTAAAAGATTTTCTTTTTCTCTTTCTAAAGAAAGAAATTCGTCGAAAGAAAATGCACTTGATAGACAATTTCCTATTACACCACCAACATTTTCAATAAACTGTTTGTAGTCGGTATCATTTTTTTTTCTCGGGGATAATCCAACTATCATATAACCCGAAATAGGTGCATTTTTATTTTTTAGTGGTATGATTGCGGCCTCGCAGCAGGGTTCAGGATAAAAAGTTATAATCGGCTCTGCTAAATAGTCGGAAATGGAGTCGAGAAATACCGTATTTCCAGATTTTAGTAAATCTTCTACTGGCCATTTGTGATGATCAATTGTTTGATCAATTCCTCCCGAGGCAACCAGTGTATAAATTTTGTGTTTTCCTTTTAGGTAAATTAAATAAAATGGAATTTCTTGTTGCTCCTCGTTTAACGCTATTTTACAATTATTAAAATACTTTTCAAGTGTTTGTGCGGTATTTCCAATTTTTATTAGCTTATTCAACAACTCACTTCGCCTTTGTCCAATAACTTTGTTTGTAGTTTCTATAACTAAATTAAAAATGCCTTCTATTTTCCCCTCAGCATTGTAAATTGGAGATAGGGTATAATCAAAATAACATTCTTCCAAATAACCATTGCGATCTAACAGAAAAGGAGCATCAGGTAATTTTATAGTGGTACCACTACTTATTACCAATTTTAGCTGTGGTTCAAGGATGTCCCAAATCTCTGCAAAGACAATTTTTGTAGGGCTACCAAATGCCTTGGGATGTTTTCCGCCTAAAATCAACGCATATTGGTCATTATAAAATAAAGTGAATTCCTTGCCCCAGCAAACTGCAATCGGGAAACCAGAGTTCAGGCAAATTCCCAATGAAGTCTTAAGTGTCGGTGTGCTAATTTCTGGGGAATTTAATATTGCTATTTTGGATCGTAAAATTCTAAATAAACTATCCATATTTCTTCCAGCATTTAAAAAAGAGTAATCAATATCCATATACATCCATTTTCAAAAAGAAGTTTACTTCTAAGTACCTGCGTAAATTGTCAATTATCAAGTTCTTTAAGCACAAGTGTTTTAATGAAAGATTTGTTTTCATTTAATTCTGATCCTTCAAATGGGATAGATGACTTTGGCAAAGGATTTCTGAATTATGACTTGTAATTTTACTATTTCGAATGTTTGTCATTTTATTGAATTTTAAATCTTTATATATAGTTTTTTTATGTATCAAAAAAATATAATTACGCTTTGTTACAAACATATTAATCATAATTAAGTCTTAAATATTACTTTATCGTAATAATTTTATTAGATCTATGAAAAGTCAAGAAGCATTTTTTTGAGCAGTTGCTGGATGAGTTTTTAAAAAAGAAGATCATCAAACTATTCTGGAGCTGGCATGGAAGGGAAAGTCAAAATGAGATTCTGTTGATGGTGTGATTAACTTCCTCAATTCCATCTATTGTTCAATTATTTCTAGGTACTCCCTAACTGGTTGTCAATTTTTAATAATTTACACCCCCATATTTGACTTTATTTTAATCTATAAAGTCATGAAAAAGCCCCCAAAAAAAACACCCAATAAAACCAGTGATTTTCTCGGAACGTTCCATCCAAAAATAAAACGGATCAAAACAGAACCTCGTCAACGAATCAGACATCTTCTGCGTTCTTCTATACCTCTTGGTCAGGTCAATATCCTACGCAAAACGGATAGTGAATCTATGACCTGAGCTAAGAAAATCTATCACTAAAATCTAAATTATTACTAATACAGACCGAAGTTCACCAAGCTATCGGAGTAGGAACCTTGAAGCACTCGTGTGCTTAGCGAAGATGTATTTTCGTATACGAAAATCTCTTTGCTGTCCATGAGGACATAGGATCACTCGGAACTCGTGATCCTAAAGTCAATAATAAGTGTATGTATGGCGAGAAAAAAAGCCAAGGATCAAGATAGCATTCTAAGCCGTCCTATTAATGTGAGATTAACTGCAAGTCAATTCAATAAGCTGGATAAGTTGCTTCTAGAAAGCGATTGTAAGTCTATCGGTGAGATTGTCTGGAAAATAATTACCAACCGCCCAATAAAACTTCTACATAAGGATATTTCTATGAACGCCCCTATGGAGGAAATGGCCCTTATCCGAAAAGAGATTAAAAGCATTGGAGTAAATATCAATAAACAAACACATAGTTTTCATATTAGCCAAAATCCTATGGAACGTTCTTTTCATGCTAATAAGACAGCAGAAACCTATAAGACCATTAAACCTAAAGTAGAAAAACTCATTTCGCTTATATCTAAACTAGCTGAAAAATGGTTGCAAAAATAAGTATCGGTCGGAGTATTAGAGGAATTCTTCATTATAACGAAAACAAAGTTATAGATGGAGAGGCCAAACTCATTTTACCAAGCGGTTTTGCTGGTGAAGTTGAAAATATGAGTTTTGAGCATAAGTTGAAAAGATTCGAGCATTTAACCATTCTTAAACAGAGTGTAAAAACTAATGCGCCGCACATATCACTTAATTTCCATACAAGTGAAAATATAGATGATGCAAAGATGCAGGATATTGCAATAGCCTATATGGAATCAATTGGGTTTGGTGATCAGCCCTTTTTAGTTTATAAGCACAACGTGGATATACCAATTAAAATGGCTCTTCTTCAATTTTGGTGGTAAACAAATGATGTAATGTCTCTGGTATTCGTTATTAATTCTAATGAATGCCACAAAAATCATCTTTAAACCTAAAGATCCGTTCCGGGTAATTTCTGTAGTTAACCAACTCGACAGGTTCAACATTTATGTTCAGCGTAAAAGAAAAAGCAGCCGCTGTCCCAATTGTTTGGTCTTTTCTTCTAAAACGCACAGTTATTATACCAGAAAGTTTATGGATCTACCTTGCTTTGGAAAATCTACCACAGTATTCTTAAGGGCACAGTAAATTTTACTGTCGTACCGATGAATGTCCATTCAAGGTGTTTACAGAAAGATTTGACGATCATTTTCGTCCATATAAGCGAATAACAGATCGACTTAAGGAAACTTTATTAAACATTACCCTGGAAGCAGGTGGAAAGTCAGGAGAACGCATCTGTAAACAGTTTTCAATCGGCATCAGTGACAGTACGCTGTTACGCATTATTTATAATACAGTTTTACCAGATTGTAAAGAGGTTATTGCATTGGGGGTAGATGACTGGGCTATAAAAAAACGTGACCGTTATGGGAGTATCCTGGTAGATCTTACTACAAATAAACCTATCGCACTGCTTGCTGACAGAGAAGAAAATACGCTTACAGCGTGGTTAAAAGACAGACCGGAAATACAGATCGTATCCCGGGACAGGTACGGAAATTATCAGCGGGCAGTTAATAAAGGTGCCCCACAGGCTGTTCAGGTAACAGACAGGCGGCACCTGTTAAAAAAATTGGGAGAAGCTGTCCGAAAAGTCATCGATCGCGAGCATGCTGTAATGAAAAAGGTTCGTACAGTATACCAGGAAACTAAACAGGCCAAAATCGAGCCCCCAAGAGTCTTGCTTCTGAACGTCAACATGAAAAGTTCAGGCAGGTAAAAAAAATGCTCAAAGAAAATATTTCTATCAAGGAAATTGCCAGAACATTTAAAATGAGCCGTATAACTATAAGAAAATACAGGTATTGTGAGGAACTCCCAAGACGAAATTATCCCAGTCCTTCTGGATTGGAAAAACATCTGACTTACATAAAAAAACGGTTGAAAGAAGTTCCTGAACTTCAACTGAAACAGTTACTTGCTGAATTGACAGATAGAGGATATCCCGGAACATATAGTACACTTTCAGACGGGTTAGCCAGATATGGCTTTAGGCTGGGTAAGAAAAGAGGCAGAAAAATAATATTGCCGTCCAATTTGGCACTATGGAGGCCATCAAAGACAGCAATGCTGTTTTTGGGGATAAGCAAAAATTGACCAAACAAGGACATGATATATTAGACGAATTGTGTAGACAATCGGAGATACTGAACCAGACCTGGTTTATAGTAAGACAATTTTGGCAGATGATGTTGCGGGATCGCAATAGTGATGGATTAAATGAATGGATAAGTACAGTAAACAATTCTTCAATACCAGAGTTGCAGGGCTTCGTCAATGGATTACTACAGGACTTTGAACCTGTGAAAAATGCATTCGATTATCCATGGAGTAATGGCCCGGTTGAAGGAAATGTAAACAAGCTCAAAACTATCAAAAGGCAAATGTATGGTCACGCATCGTTGAATCTCTTGGAAAGAAGGCTGGTGTTATCACTATCATAACCACCAAAATTGGGGAAGAACCGCATACTGACCCCTTAATTGATTTGATTTTGGTTTATTTAGGTGAATATTCTTTCACTTAATCCGAGTGCTGATGGTTGGAAAAGCAAAAGCAATGAGTCAGATCAAACAACTATTACGCCTGCATCAGCAGGGAGATTCCATGCAGGTAATCCCGCTTATAAAGATCCCAGGGTTGAACATTTGAGCGCTCATCTGGAAAGCTACAGTAAGCAATTGGGACTGGTTGGTGTAACCAGAAAACTCCTCTGGGAGGAATATATCATCGATTATCAGCAAGGCTACAGTTATTCGCAATTCTGCTTTCACCTACAGCAGCAATTGCGGGCCCACCGGCCGTGAATGAAACTGGATCATCAGCCAGCCGATAAACTATTCGTAGACTTCGCAGGAAAGCCCCTTCATTATGTCGACCATTCTACCGGTGAGGTGGTTGCCTGTCAGGTATTTGTAGCCTGCCTTCCTTTTTCCGATTACAGTTTTGCAATGGTAGTTCCCAGCTAGCGAATTGCCGACTTCCTTCATTCATTAGGCTGCTGCCTTCAGCATATTGGCGGAACGCCTAAAGTATTGGTTCCTGATAACTTGAAATTCGCATTCAAATCTGAAAGTTGCAATAAGGAAAATGTAATTAATCTTTATTCTATTGCATCTATTGTAGCACAATGGTATAACACATTTATGCATGCGTATGTTCTATTAAGGTCAAATATTTTTACTAAATAGTCCATGTTTCACGCTATTATCCCACATTTAAATACTTAGACTGAACTAAATTTTTGATATGCTATTGGTTTAGATACTAATCGAGGCCAAACTTTTTTAGATCTTTCTTTACAAAAAGTAATTAAGTAAATTTTAAGGGTATGGAAGCCATTCTAATCGAAACTTGATCAAAATGGTTCTACCTTAGCACGGCTGAGAGTACCGAGCCGGAGTTAGTTTTAACTCCTTTTTTTATGCCTTAAATTGTTTAAATCAAATGGTAGTAATCCTGAAGTATTCACTTATCAATTCTGCGAGCCTGATGAAGAAGGTATGGTTGCATTAAAATTTGTATGATATCAAGGAACAGAAGTATCCATTGCATTCGTACCTCAGGGAGGTTCAGAACCCTAAAAGATTATCTATTATCTTGTTTTTCACCCGCTTTTTTTTTGAACATTATTGCCCATTCTTTCATCTGATCTAGGATTGGTTTCAGTGTCAGACCTTCTTTTGTTAAACTGTATTCAACAGTGATAGGAACTGTATTAAAAGTTTGCCTGTTTATTATGCCTATAGTTTCCAAGTCTTTTAATTCTTTGATCAGCATTTTAGGGGAAATCCCCATCACTTCTCTTTCTAATTCTTTAAAGCGTTTTTTGCCGAAATACAATTTAGTAAGGATATGTAACTTCCATTTACCTCCTAAAACTCGCAAGATGAACTGTAAATCACTCAAATCAACCACACAATTTTCGAAATTTTCCATTATTATTTTATTTTAACTACCTAATATACAAAAAAGTAACTTTTTGTATATTAATATACTTAATGGTAACTACTTGCAAAAGTATATCAATGAATTTACATTTGCAAAGCAATTTTTTTTAAAAAAAACTATGAAGAGAAGTGATAATACGGTATTGATAACTGGCGGTGCCACAGGCATAGGCTTGGCATTGGCAGAAATCTTTTTGAAGGAAGGAAATGAAGTAATTATTTGTGCGAGAACAAAAGCAAATCTTGACGACGCACAAAAACGCTTCTCACAGCTACATATCATTGTTGCGGACGTGTCTACTATGGAAGGAAGAAAGGTTTTGACGACAGAGGTAAATAATCGATTTTCTAAATTAAATATTCTTATAAACAATGCCGGCGCCTATAGTATAACAGATATCATGGATTCAAATTATATCGAAACTTTACAAACAGAGTTAGCTACAAATTTGGTCTCCCCGGTGGCTTTAATACAGCAACTGATGCCAGTTTTAGAGACGCAGACTGATGCTATCATTGTAAATGTAACTAGTGGTTATGTTTTTATTCCCTCTGCACAATCATCTGCATACAGTGCGAGTAAAGTTGGTTTAAGGGCCATTACGCAGAGTTTGAGATTTCAACTTAAAAAGACATTAATAAGAGTAGTAGAAGTAATACCACCTGCTGTTAATACAAAAATGAACAAAGGAAAGAATATATCGCTGATGACCACCGAGCTTTTTGCTCATAAAGTTTTCAAGGGATTAATCTACGGTGAAGATGAAATTGTGGTAGGTGTATCAAAACTTGGGAAATTGCTATCTCGAATAGCACCGAAATTTATTTTTAAAAAAATGAATACTGATGAAGAGAAGCAACGTATTGAAAGAAGCCCAGGAGTGATTTTATAAAATCGATAACCATATTATAAATGCAACCGAAACTAATATAGGTGGATTGGTTTGAAAATGCTGCGGCTGGATTAACCAGGCAGATCATGGATGATATTTCTTGATTTTGCTAAGTCATGGAATGATAATCAGCAGCCACTTTTTAATTATGGCTGCCGACAAAGTATATCAAATTTCTATTTCTCCTTTGAGGTAAAGCACGGCCTGGCCACCAAGTTCTACACGGCCGTCTAATAATTGACAAAATACTTCACCTCCTCGTTTAGACAGCTGATATGCATTTAACTTTTTCTTGTCTAACTGTGTGGCCCAGAAGGGGGTGAGTGTAGTATGGGCTGAGCCACACACAGGATCTTCATCTACACCAACTCCAGGACCAAAAAACCTGGAGACGAAATCATGATTTTTACCAGCTGCGGTTACAATTAGTCCCCTGATATTTTGTTGGGCTATGATTTTAAGATTTGGTACCATTGTTTGAATATCCTCTTCATCTTCAAAAACTAACATGTAGTCGCTATTCCCCTTAAAAGCTGCTATGGGCTTTTTATTGGTTAGTGAGACCAATGTTTCGCCAATAGATACTTCCTGAATATCATCAACTGGAAAGTTCAGTATGAATTTATTTTCTTTAATTCTAGCAGTTAGCCTGCCACTTCTAGGTGAATAAAATTCAATTTCTTCTCTTTTGTAATTTTCCTGATGATAAAGAACGTATGCCGTAGCTAGTGTTGCATGACCACAAAGATCTACTTCTGTACTTGGCGTAAACCATCTGATTTCAAAGCCGTCATTAGTTGGTACATAAAATGCCGTTTCTGAAAGATTATTTTCGGCGGCAATCTTTAAAAGTATTTTTTCATCCAGCCATTCGGTTAATGGGCAGACAGCTGCTGGGTTTCCCTGAAATACTTTGTCGGTGAAGGCATCGACTTGATATATTCTAATTTTCATAACTTTTTAATTTTAGGAAAGTTAAAATGATCGGATTACAGACTAAAGAACTCGAAATAAAAGCTATAAAATTCATATAAGAATAATTTTTGAACATTAATTAATGATTACAGGTTTTGCAACCTTACAGCAACTTTTTTTAGATAGGTGCGCCCGATTGGAAAACTTGCTTCCCCAATCTCTATTTTCGAGGCTGAAAAAGAGTTGATATGATTTATACCGACGATTAACGATCTATGTATCCTGAGGAAGAGGTTGTCAGGCAATCTTTCTTCGAAATAATTTAGCGACTGATAAGTTACGATCCCATGATTCAAGGTATTGATTCTGATATGATCTTTTATTCCTTCAAGGTATAAAATTTCCTGTAGTTCGATCTTTACCCTTTTCTTTTCCGTCTTTACATAAATAAACGGCTCGCTGCTTACTAAATTCGTGTCTGTTAATGTACGAGGATAATCGCTAAGTCCGGGATTTATTGAGTTTTCATATTTATCAATGGCCTGTAGAAACCTTTCAAAAGATATTGGTTTAACCAGATAATCCAATACATTCAGATCGAATCCATCCAGCGCAAATTCTTTATAGGCCGTTGTGATGATAACTGCTGGCCTTTTGGTAACAGTACGAAGCAGATCCAGTCCTGAAACCTGGGGCATCTGTATATCCAGAAAAATAAGGTCGGCATATATTTCCTTCATAGCCCTGAACGCCTCAGCTCCATTAGTACAGATAGCCACCACCTGCAAGCGCTCCAATCTGCTAATATGATTTTTAATCACATTTCGTGCGAGTGGTTCGTCATCGGCAATTATACAATTGATTTTTTTCATAAATCGATTTTTAAATCTACCAGATGAACATTTACTTCTTGTTCAATCTTTAAAGTATGTTTGAGCGGATAAAGTAAATTAAGGCGTCGTTTTACATTTTTTAAACCTATTCCATGGGGTATAGATGTTGATTTCGCTGAATAACTGTTTTCAACTTTCAGGTAAATTCGATCTTCAGAGATTTTAATATCTATTGTGATCCAACTCTTAATGTCTCCAATACCATGCTTAAAAGCATTTTCCACGAATGGGAGTAATAACAATGGGGCTATCAATTTACCGTCGGGTCTACCCGAAACAACGAGCGATAGATCAAGCCGATCGATAAATCGAATTTGTTCAAGTTCGCTATAATTCTTTAAATGTTTAATCTCATTACTAAGCAATACTTTCTCTTGACTAGAATCATAAATCATATATCTCATTAGGTCAGCAAGTTTAAGGACAATTTTGGGTGCATGATCAGAACGGTCTAAAACGAGTGAATAAAGACTGTTGAGCGTATTAAAGAAAAAATGAGGATTAAGTTGTGCTCTCAGGAAATAATTTTCGGTTTTGAATCTTTCGCTTTCAATCTCTATTAGCTCCTTTTGTTCTATGTAAGAATTTCTCATCAGCTTAAGTACCATGGTAATGGCTATTACAGGTAATAACTTGCCCATGTTTTTGACAATTCGCGCCAATATCCAAAAGTCCGATGGTTGGAACGCTGCCAGTCTTGGTGATCGCTCAATGGGGATCCATAGCCAAAAAGCAAAAAAGCGTATCCATAATCCACCGGCTATTAATAATAAAAACAAGCTAAGGGAGTAAATGATATATTTTTTCTTCAGATAAAGCCTGGGCATCAGCAGGTAAAGATTGAGATATACTAAAAAAAGTGCTATACTCAGATTGGTTAGGATCTGAGGTGCGACATGAAAGTTCCATGTATCATTGTCCTGCCATCCATCATTCAATAATGTAAACAAAACAAATGACAGCCAAAATAGAAAATGCCGCCAAGCTGTTAGTCTATCTATGTTCACAGATAATTTCATTTAGTAAAATTGCGTATTAAACTAAAGCTTTTGTTTCTTTTTTCCGAACGACGTCTTCTCAGCCCCCAATGACGATTATTTAGCCTGAAATACCTTGAGCTGAATTTAATGTTATTTAAGGTATAATAATAGTTACTGAACTAAAATAGTAATTATTAATATACTTCTTCTTTTATTTGAAAATGAAAAAAATATATCATAGCTACTTTGCTGGTTTAAAGATGATAAGCTCAAATATTTTTAACCAAATTAAGACATCGGTATCTATACTGATGATCATTTTTATTAGTTTTTATTTCACAGCGCAGACCAAAGCTCAAGACCTGCCAGTTATTCGCACAGTTCAAAAAGCTTATGCTAAATCCACCCGTAATCAAACGGGCGTTTCCGGTAAATCATACTGGCAAAATAAAGCGGATTATACAATTAAAGTAAATTTTAATCCGGCTAGCCGTGAATTGAAAGGGGAGGTATTAATTGATTATACTAATAATAGCCCGGATACCCTGAAAAGTTTAGTTTTAAAATTATACCCGAACTTTTATAAAAGTAACTCTATGCGAAATATGCCGGTGTCAGTCTCCGATCTGAGTGACGGTGTGTCTATCGAAAAACTAAACATAGACGGAAAGGAGGTAGGCAGAACTAGCCAGCATGTCGGCGGTACTAACATGTTTGTACCAGGAATTAAAATTCTTCCTGGGCGAAAAGCTCAGCTAAAGATTAATTACCATTATACACTTAATAAGGGGTCTTTCATCAGAACTGGAGAGGTTGACAGCAGTTCTTTTTTTATCGCTTATTTCTTCCCTCGAGTTGCTGTTTATGATGATATAGACGGTTGGAACGAATTCCCATACGTCGGTAAGGAAGAATTCTACAATGATTACGGCAACTTCCATGTGGAAATTACTGTGCCAGGAGATTACGCGGTATGGGCTACTGGGGACCTACTTAATTGTAAAGATGTTTACCAGCCAAAAATCTGCGAGCGCATCCATAAGGCGGAAATGGTTGATACTATTGTGAATATTATTACACCGGAGGATTTGAAATCCCGAAATGTTACGACAAAAAAGGATATCAATACCTGGCAGTTTGAAGCACAGAACGTAACCGACTTTGCCTTTGGGACCAGTGACCATTATGTATGGAAGTCTGTCAGCGTGATGGTGGATTCTGTAACCAAACGGCGAACCAGAGTTGATGCTGTATTTAATCCAATTCATCGATCTTATATACCAGTAGTTGATTATGCCCGCAAGACGGTAGAACTTATCAGTAATTATTTTCCAAAGGTCTCTTTTCCTTATGCGCACGAAACCGTATTTGATGGTCTGGATGCCATGGAATACCCGATGATGGTCAATAACCGTCCAATAGATGATCACAGGGAAAATATTGAATTGACAGCACATGAGGTATTCCATTCATTATTTCCTTTTTATGTAGGTAGTAATGAAACCAAATATTCATTTATGGATGAGGGCTTGGCAACGCTGACGGAATTTTATTTTTATCCTAAAATCGATCCTTTAGTTCCGGTTAATTATGATATTACCTATATGAATAATAGTGCTGTCAGTGCGGAAGATGTACCTATTATGACCCTTACACCACAGTTATATAGTATAGCAAGGTTTACAGATAAGGATCTTAAACCGGCTTTGGCTTTATATTATCTTAAAGAAATGTTGGGTGAACCGTTATTCATTAAAGCTATCCAGAAATACATTCACAACTGGCATGGTAAGCACCCTACACCTTATGACTTCTTCAATAGCCTAAATGCAGGTAGTGGCAAAAATCTTAACTGGTTTTGGAAAAACTGGTTTTTTGAAAAGAATGATCCGGATCTGGCTATTACGAAAGTTATTGAGCGCAAATCAGATTATGAAATTACGATCACTTCATTGGGCACACTTGCTGTTCCGATACACCTGACTATTACTTATCAGGATGGAAGTATTCAGAAGGTAGAGCGTGACCTAAGTTGCTGGCAAAAAAAGAATAAAACGGTTGTGTTCCATATCAGTAATAAAAAGCATATCAACAAACTTACAATTGGAAATGAACTGGATGTTGATATCGATTTAAGCAATAATAAGTGGGATGCGAAATAGATCGAATGTTATTTCATGGGATCAAAAATTGATAATAATTTTCCTGTTGTTTATCGGGTCACTTATAGTTAATTATTCAGCCAGAGCTCAAGTGTCTCCAGTTATACGATATAAACAGCAAACTTACCTGATTCCTATGCGTGATGGAATCAGACTTTTCACAAGTATTCAGTATCCGGTGGATCTGAATACAAAAGTTCCATTCTTATTGATGCGAACGCCTTATGGAGTTGACAGCCTAGTTAGGGACAGTGCCAAAACGATCACAGGAAGTTTTGCGGAACTCGCATCTAGTGGCTACATTATTGTCAAACAGGATATCCGTGGCAAATTCAATAGCGAGGGAAAAATGAAGATACATCAGCCTTTGGTCCATCAGTATGATAAAAAGGCTATTGATGAAAGTACCGATACTTATGATACTGTCGATTGGCTTATCAAACATATTGCAAATAATAACGGTAAAGTAGGGCTCACCGGACAATCTTACGATGGTTGGCTGGTGTTAACCGGTGCTGCATACCCACATCCGGGGGTCAAAGCAGCTTGTGAACAAGCGTGTATGGCCGATCTGTTTTTGGGCGATGATTTTCATCACAATGGTGCTTTTCGCCTTAGTTATGGTTTTGAATATGGTTACGAAGTGGAGCATAATCCCCAGATGGATAGTCAATTCCCCTTTCCTGATTCTGATTTATACGACTGGTATTTAAAACTGGGGCCGTTAAGTAATGTGAATAAAAATTATTTCCATGGAAAAATACCAACATGGAATAGTTTTGTTAATCATCCTGATTATGATAATTACTGGCAAAAAAACTCGCCTTTAAATTATATGCCTGCGATCAAAATCCCCATGTTACATGTTGGAGGTTACTATGATCAGGAGGATCTTTACGGTCCACAACTGATGAATAACTGGATGGAAAAGCAAGATAAACAAGGCTTTAATCATCTTATTCTTGGGCCATGGAACCATGGGCTGTGGAACACTGATAAGTCAGACAGTCTTGCCGCAATAGAGTTCGGCTTTCAAACTGCAAAATTTTTTAAAGATCTCCAACGCAAATGGTTCGATTTTTACCTGAAAAATATCGGTGATGGCCAGTTTTGCAAAGCGTATGTCTTTCAAACCGGGAGCAACCAGTGGAAAAGCTACAACAACTGGACTCCAAAGAATACGGTGATCAAACGGCTTTATGCTGGTAATAATAAGCACTGTTCTTTTAAAAAAAGTAATATTCGCAGCGCTATCAGCTATATGAGTGATCCTGAAAATCCGGTACCATACCGATCCCGGCCAATTGAGCCAACCTATGGAAAATATAGTCGATGGCCAACATGGCAGGTGGAAGATCAGCGTTTTTTAAGTAACCGTAAAGATGTTATCAGTTTTGAGGGCGATATTTTACCGAATGACTTGATAGTTACTGGTCAGATAAATGCTCATCTATTGTCTGCAAGTACCGGTAATGATGCAGATTGGATCGTTAAATTAATCGATGTTTATCCAATAGATAAACTGCAAGGTAAATTAAGCGGTTATCAATTACCGGTTGCTATGGAAGTATTCAGGAGCCGATTTAGAAAAAGCTTTAGCAAACCCAGTCCACTAATACCGAACAAACCAGAAGTATACACAATTAACATGCATCAGATTAATCATTGTTTCAAAAAAGGACACCGCCTGATGATACAGATTCAAAGTTCCTGGTTCCCTGTGATAGACCGTAATCCTCAACGCTATATAGCTAATATTTTTAAAGCGAGTGCAGATTATTATCAAAAGGCTAAACAATCCGTCTACGTGGGAGGAAAGGATGGTACCTATATTGAAATGCCTGTTAGTAATTAATGCATACCCGTCATTGACGGCTGATATAGGTGCGTTGGTCTAAAATGTAAAAAAGGTCATGAAAAATTTCATTGACTTGAACTGTAAAAGCAAAATTTCAAACTTAAATAAAGTGTTTTTATGATAAAGTCCCTCTTTTCATTAGCATCAGCTATTGTAATTTCTTTTTGTACCCCTTTTGTTACAACTGCTCAACAAACAAAAACTGTAGCCAGTAAAAAAAACTGGGTAAACACATCTGATCATTATACACAAATGTTGATAGATCTGGATGAAAAATTCTCACCAGAAAATAATTCTTCTCAAGGACTGGTCAAATATGATACCCTGATATCGATACCAACACTGGCAAATGTAATGGCCAAAAGAAAAGATGAGGAGGCGTTGCTAATTATCTATCAAAAAGCATTGAAAACCGAAAAGGAAGTACGGGTGATACAAGATCTGAACATTCTAATGGATTACTTAAAATTAAGATTTCGCAAGCAAGACTTTGCATTGAAGCATAAAATATCTTTTGAAAACGCAGCATCAATTGTCTATGATGGTGTAGCGGATTTGTTAGACGACCAAACGCCGGCAGAACGTAGACCGGCAGCTGTAGCCAGGATCATTAAATACGCGGGCCTTGTTAAGGGGTACGTACCAATAACTACTATTTTACAGGAGCAGGTTCTGAAACAGATATCGGGTAAGGATATGATATATCCATTAAAAAAGAAAATGGAAGACGACCTGTCACATAATTCCAGCCTTTTAGACGGTATATCAGAACTTTGCAGAAAGTATAAGCTAAAAGGTTGGGAAGAACCTTACGCTAAGCTCCGCAAACAAATTGAGGATTATGACCAATGGGCACGCGAACATGTTTTGACAAATGCCCGTACAGATTTCCGCTTGTCACCTGAAGAGTATTCCATGGCTTTGGAGACCCATGGAATTGATATTTCGCCGGTAGAATTGGTTAAAATGGGTCATACTGCTTTTATTGACATTCAAAATCAAATGAAGCCTATTGCGGCGCAAATAGCACAACAACGCCATTTACCATCGGCAGATTACCAGGATGTTATTCGCGAATTAAAAAAAGAACAGTTATATGGTGATTCGATAGTTCCGGTATATGAGAGCCGTTTAAAATATTTGGAAGGTATTATCCGTGAACATCACTTGATTACCTTGCCAAACCGACCCGCTATTATTCGCCTGGCAACTGCCGCAGAATCCGCTCAATTGCCTGTTCCTTATATGGCGCCGCCACCATTGCTGAATAACGCGGGGCAGAGCGGCATTTTTGTGCTACCACTAAATGAGCCTGCTGCGCCTGGTGAAAAAAGCGCGGATAAATTTGATGATTTTGCTTACAAGGCCGCCTCCTGGACTATCGCAGCACATGAAGGACGCCCGGGCCATGAGCTTCAGTTTGATAGAATGGTTGAAATAGGTGTTTCAAAAGCACGAGCCTTATATGCTGATAATTCCACTAATGAGGAGGGATGGGCTGTATATTCAGAATATATCACACGCCCGTACATGCCTTTAGAAGGCAGGCTTATTTCATTAGATTACTTACTTTTAAGGGCTGCTCACAATTATTTGGATCCTGGATTGCAGGCTGGAACCGTAACTCAAGAACAGGCATTTAAGATATTAACACAAGATGTAGGATTGTCGATCCCTTTTGCAAAAATAGAAATAAATTTTTATAAGATTAAAAGTCCAGGAAGGGCAAACAGCTATTTTTATGGATTTACATCAATGCTGGCCTTAAGAGCTTATGCACAAAAGGCTTTAGCTAGTAAATTCAGCGAGTTGCGTTTTCATGACTTTATTATATCACAAGGATTATTAACACCTAAATTACTTAAAAAAGCAGTTATGAATGAATTTGTTCCGGCTGAAAAAAACAGGTAGGGTATTGATTTACAGTTTATTTTAAATATTCATTAATATAAAATTTGACATGAGTGATCAACAATTAAAATTTACCTATAATTTAGGTAGCAATTTACAAATTAATAGGTTAGGTTATGGCGCTATGCAACTTAATGGATTTGGCGTGTCTGGTGAAGCAGAAGATCTTGAAAATGCTAAAAGTGTCTTGCGTGAAGCGGTTAAAGCAGGAGTAAACTTTATAGACACTGCCCATGCTTACGGCCCTGAATTGAATTAGTCACTGATCGGTGAAGACGCTTTCGTCCATAGCCAACAGGCCCTTGTTATCTGCAACAAGGGCCCGGGCGGTGTCTGTAAGTTGCTCAGTTATCATCGCTTTGATTCCATTTCCAATTTAGTATCTCTGGCATATCCTCACCATGGACATCAATAAAGTGCTTATGTTGTATAAGTTTATCTTTCATCATTTGTTTCAGGTAATCTCCTTTAGCACCAAGATTGGGAACACGGTCAACTATATCCTGAACCAGGTGAAACCTGTCCAGGTCATTCTGTACGCGCATATCAAAAGGAGTAGTAATAGTACCTTCTTCTTTGTATCCCCTAACATGCAAATTACGGTTAGTGCGACGATAAGTTAGACGGTGGACCAGCCACGGATAACCATGAAAGGCAAAAACAATATGTTTATCTTTGGTAAACAGCGAATCATAATCCTGGTCACTTAAACCATGGGGGTGCTCGCTGGCAGACTGCAATTTCATCAGGTCAACTACATTAACTACACGAACTTTCAAATCGGGCAAATGTTTGCGCAGGATAGAAACAGCTGCCAGTACTTCTAAGGTAGGGGTGTCTCCGCAACTCGCCATAATGACATCCGGTTCTGATTCCTGGTCATTGCTTGCCCATTGCCATATCCCGATGCCTTCAGTACAATGAATTACGGCAGCGTCCATCGTTAACCATTGAGGCAGTGCATGTTTACCGGCAACAACCACGTTTACATAATCCCTGCTGCGCAGGCAATGATCAAAAACTGATAAAAGGCAATTGGCATCAGGTGGTAAATATACCCGGACGATGTCTGCTTTTTTATTAATGACATGGTCAAGAAATCCAGGGTCCTGGTGAGTGAAACCATTATGATCCTGTTGCCACACATGCGAAGAAAGTAAATAATTTAGCGAGGCTATATTGCGCCTCCATGGCAATTCTTTAGTAACTTTTAGCCATTTAGCATGTTGACTGAACATAGAATCGACGATGCGAATAAAGGCCTCATAACTGTTAAAAAGGCCATGCCTGCCGGTAAGTAAATACCCCTCAAGCCACCCCTGACACTGGTGTTCACTCAGCTGTGCATCCATTATCCGGCCTGATGGTGCTAAAAACTCATCATTTTCTTTTTCTTTAGCATCCCATTGGCGGTTACTAACTTCAAATACAGCACCTAATAAGTTCGAGAGGGTTTCATCCGGCCCGAATACACGGAAATTATCTCGGTTGAGCTTAATTATATCCCGGAAAAACTTTCCCAGTATAGTGGTGTCACCCAGCTGTACTGCACCCGGCGAAGGTATAGCTACAGCATGATCCCTAAAATCTGGCATATAAAGATCGCGCAATAATATACCGCCATTGGTATGCGGATTTGCGCCCATCCGCCGGTTTCCTTTGGGAGCTAGCTCGACCAGTTCGGGTATCAGTGTGCCGTTTTTATCAAACAGTTCTTCGGGTTTATAACTTTTCATCCATCTCTCCAGTTGCTCAAGGTGTTCAGGATGTTTGGCATCTACCAGGATAGGTACCTGGTGTGACCGAAATGTTCCTTCATTAGGCAAACCATCCACTTCCTTGGGGCCTGTCCAGCCTTTTGGCGAACGTAAGACGATCATTGGCCATCGGGGACGGGTATTATCATTGTTATTTCGTGCATTTCCCTGATATTGTTTAATATCTGCTATGGCCTGATCTAACACACCTGCCATTAATTGATGCATGGTTTCAGGATCATCACCCTCCACAAAATACGGTGTCCAACCGCAACCTTGCAGAAACTTCTCTAGTTCCTCATGCTCGATTCTGGCAAGTAAAGTGGGATTACTTATTTTATAGCCGTTTAAGTGCAAAATAGGCAACACCACTCCATCCGTGATTGGGTTTAAAAATTTATTGGATTGCCAAGCTGTTGCCAGGGGGCCTGTCTCGGCTTCGCCATCACCAATAATACAGGCCACTATCAGGTCTGGGTTATCGAATGCGGCACCAAAGGCATGACTAAGCGAATAGCCCAATTCTCCACCTTCATGGATGGAGCCTGGAGTCGTTGGTGCGACATGGCTCGAAATACCACCCGGGAACGAAAATTTGGTGAATAATTTCTTCATCCCGGCTTCGTCTCTTGTAAAGTCTGGATAAACGTCGCTCCAGGTACCTTCCAGATAAACGTTTCCTACGATAGCAGGTCCTCCATGCCCTGGCCCGGCGACATAAAATAGGTTAAGGTCATACTTAATAATGATGCGGTTCAAATGCACATAAATAAAATTTTGCCCCGGCGTGGTACCCCAATGTCCAACAACAAGCGGTTTAACGTGGGAGAGTTTTAAAGGCTCTCTCAAAAGTGGGTTGTCATATAAATAGATCTGTCCTACTGAGAGGTAATTAGCAGCGCGCCAGTAAGCGTCCATATTTTTAAGTAACTCAGGAGATAGGGGGCCTGCCACTGTATTTATTGTTGCTGTTTCCATAAATATTAATTTTTAATGTTATAACTCAAAAGTTTATATACTGATCTCGCAATCATTAATTCTTCGTTAGTCTTGATCACCCAAACAGATGCCTTGTTGGCACCCATTGAAATGAATATTTCATTCTTGATATTTTTAGTTCGATCTATTTCAATCCCTAAAAATTGAAGCCCTTTGCAGATCCTTTCGCGAATTTCAGGTGAATGCTCTCCTATACCACCAGAGAATATAAGGGTGTCTAAACCACCAAGCACAGCGGCAAAAGCGCCAATCCATTTGATCGTTTGGTAGCAAAAAAGCTCAACAGCCTCTGCGGCCCGATGATCGTGCTGTTGCATGTTTAGCAGTTCCTGCATATCGGCTGTAGTTTCTGAAATACCTAATAGACCCGACTCATGATTAACCAGTTGGTTAAATTTTTCAGGAGTAAGCTTTTCCGATTTCATCAAATACCAGGCAACGCCAGGGTCAAGATCGCCTGTGCGGGTACTCATCGTTAAGCCGGATGCTGGCGTAAACCCCATACTGGTATCCATGCTTTTCCCATCTTTTACTGCAGCAAGGCTTGCTCCGCTGCCCAAATGTGCCATGATAATTTTACCCTTTGATGCTTCAGTACCTGCAATCCGTTCAAATTCTTCCATGAGATAAGAATAGGAAAGGCCATGAAAACCATATCGCTTGATTCCTTTAGCCTGATATTTACGTGGGATGGGCAATAGTTTTGCGATACTGGGCATTGCTGAATGGAAAGAGGTGTCGAAACATGCCACCTGATCCAACTGCGGGAAGTGTTTTTTAAATGCTTCCACTAATTTGATCTCTGCTGGAAGATGCTCGGGATCGTAGGCACTGATCTCTTTTAATTCCATTATCAATTTCGCGGTAATGAATTCAGGTGATCCATGATTCATCCCCTGGACTATCCGATGTCCTATTGCCTTTATCTGGACAAATTCAGTCTCCTTTGCAAGCCAGTTAACAAGCCAGTCCGCAGCTTCACCGTGGTTCGCTACTTTGATGTCGATTAGGCACTGTTGTTCTCCACCAGAATGGATAAAGTTGAGGTTTGCACTACTGCTTCCGATATTTTCCATTTCGCCGACCAGCAATTGATTAAGCGAACCTTCCATTTCATACAAAGCATATTTAATACTGGATGAACCTCCGTTTATCGTCAGTATGCATTTTTTTGAGGTATTATTCATGAGCCGCAGGGATTAAATTTAATCCAAACTCATTTAATTGATCTCTGGTTGATTGGAGGCTGGTATGTGAAATGCCCTTTATACCAAATCGTTCAGCTATACTGACAAATAAGGGCTGGTTATCAATGTAAATGCTTTCTCCCGGCGTTACCTGCGCAATGTCTAATGCCAGCCTGAAAATGGTGGCATCTGGTTTTCTTAAATTCACAAAGGAAGAAGAGATGAAAAAGTCAATAAATTCATTAAGCTTAAATTTCTTTATCCTGTATTCATTAAGTTCGCGGCCTTCATTGCTGATGACGGCAATTTTTAAACCATAATCCTTTTTTAAAGAAGTAATGAGTGCTATCATCTGCGGCAGAGGTTGCGATTGTCTGAACATAAATGTTTTAAATTCATCCGGGCTAAAATTTCGTTTCTTATAGAACACAACGCTGTCTAAGTATTCATCCAGGCTCATTTTTCCTAATTCATATGTTTCAAAATTAAGATGGTGCCGTTCTTCCATGTCATTATGATCTAGATGGAATTTTTTAGCGCCTGCTCTGCGTGAATTACGGTCCCATCCATCGCTGAGTAAAACACCCCCAATATCAAGAAATAGTATATTTATGTGAGTTTCTTTCTTCACAGGATAATTTTGATTAATTATAACCACTTTTGATGATAGGTTGAATCATTTGGAAAC
Source organism: Pedobacter cryoconitis (assembly GCF_014200605.1). Lineage (GTDB taxonomy): Bacteria > Bacteroidota > Bacteroidia > Sphingobacteriales > Sphingobacteriaceae > Pedobacter > Pedobacter cryoconitis_B. Next base: position 125,225 of record NZ_JACHCE010000008.1, read on the forward strand.
GGCCGTTAGGTTTGATGAAACTAGAAAGATGAGCCGGAATGATAATGCCTTGCCCAGATTTAATGAATAGCAAAAAATGGAGGCTTGTAAGTCTTTTGCAAAAAAAAAATTGACGTAAAACGTTAATTTCATGCAAGTATTTCGTTCTTCAAGGTCCATGTTATCCTTTACTTCAGATGATCTGTTAAAGGACTGCTATATATCGGAACAATCCTTTAAATAGATCAATTCATTATTCGAATTCAACAAGTATATCATTCTTTACCTTAGAAACACCAGGAGCATTCCAGGCGATTCGCCCTGCTTCATCTCGTTTATAGATGGAATTTACAGATCCGGTCAAGGTTACGTTATTACCCTTCACGTTTACACCAATGTCTTCTGCATCAATAGACCAGCTCCTGTTAAGTGCGCGTTCAATGGCACCTTTTTCTACTTGGTCGGTTGTTTGAGAATGGATAGCGATATTATTAATCACGCCTAAAACACCCAAAAGTGTTGATACAGATTTTTGTGCTGCTTCTTTTTGATAATTCCAGCGGACTTCACCTTCAAGCGTAACTAATCCATCCTCCACTTTTACTTTTATTTTATCATCCGGAACTTCCCAGTTCCACTTCCATGCATTCAATATTTCTCGCGCAATTTCCGTATCATTTTGTTTGCTTGTACCTCCAAAATGAATTTTGATGGTTTCTGCAACAATTTTTACACCCGCTACATTTTTAGCGGCATTTTCCGCTTCCTTTTTCTTGGCGTAACTGTTTACAGTTCCACTCAAAGTTATGACACCATCTATTGCGGTTACGCCAATTTCTGCTGCGTTCAATAATGGTTCCCATTTGATAGCATTTTGAACATCTCTTTGCAAATCTTCGTTTGTTTTCATGTTTATTTAATTGTTAGATAGCTTGTTGTTTTGTTTAAAGTCGGTTATTTAAATTACCACTTTTTTATTTGCGTACTTTCACTTCTCTCTTCTCAGGTTCAATTGAACCATTCTTTTTAAGATCTATACAAAGCAATCCCTTGCGATAAGTGGCAGAAATATGATCTTGTGCTACATTTTGAGGAAGGTGGAACGAACCAGTGAAGGAAGAACGTGAGAATTCTTTTCGGGAATAATTATCTTCATTTTTATCTACTTCCTTACTAGACTCTGCAGTAATTGTCAATATTCCATTATCGGTCGTAATTTTAAAATCTCCCTTTTTGAATCCGGGGGCGGCAACTTCCAGTTTGAACTTACCTTCTGTATCCCTGATGTTTACTGCATGCTCAGGTTCATCTGGGTTATCAAAAACATCTGTTTTCCAGAAGTTCTCGATCATTGAGGACACTTTTTCGGTTTTTTTTGCTTTTACTAACTCTTCCATATCGTTTACATTTTAATTCTGATATAAAGATCAGTAAGAAATAATAAGTCAACTTGATGTGAATCAGTAGAATGGATGATGTTGGTCATCCCCAGCTAATTTTCATATCTTACATTTGACAGAGTCCAAGGTCACGGGCAATCGTTCAATTATGTTGAATCAACATTTCATTTAATAAAATATTATGACAATCATTAAAAATATACATCCTTTAAGCGCTGAAGTACTTTTCGACCTTCTGAAAAAAGAATTTCCAGATTATATTAATGCTAAACTGGACTCTATGTTGAACATAGATTTTACTCATGTGTATCATGAGATCAATGTGCTGTTTCCTGAAGTTATTACAGGTACCGCGCTCACAATTACAGTATCGGATCAGGAGATCACTATATCTGACAATACAGCGAGTTATGAATTTAATGCCACTTTGCTAGAAGAGCAATTAATAGTTTTTATCAAGATAAAAGCCGGGCAATAGTAAATCCGAGTTCACTCAGTACCTTCTTCTATGTAAAAGTTAAAGTTATTTAGAACTGGTGAGCCGTTTTTTTATTTTCTTGTAGAACCATCTTTTGGCCGCTTCGGCAGTTAGCAGGTAAGCGGTAATGATAACAATCATCCAGCCATAAAAGAATAGGGGTAGTCTGATAAAACCAAACCATGTGGCTACAGGTGTAATCGGTATAACCAGAACGATAAGTAAAACAACCATAGTTGCGATAGACAGGTAATTACCAGGCAGACTTTTCAGGAAGGAAAGCCGGGTGCGTACGACTAATACGATCAGGATTGCTGAGATCACAGATTCTGTGAACCAGCCAGTTTGAAATACCTTTTCGTTTGCGTGCATGACCAGTATTAAAAGACCAAAAGTTAAGTAATCAAATACTGAACTTAACAGCCCGAAGGTAATCATGAAATATTGAACGAACCTGAGGTCCCAATGCTGGGGTTCCTGAATATTTACATCATCCACCCTGTCTGTTGCTATGGCCATCTCCGGGAAATCTGTGAGGAGATTGGTCAGTAGAATTTGTTTGGGTAGTAAAGGCAAAAAAGGAAGAAATAAAGATGCACCGGCCATGCTGAACATATTTCCAAAATTGGCACTGGTTGCCATAAATATATATTTCATTGTATTGGTGAAAGTTTTTCGTCCTTCAACAATTCCCTCACTCAGCACATTAAGGTCCTGGCTGAGCAGTACAATATCTGCAGCTTCTTTAGCTACATCAACGGCTGAATCTACAGATATGCCTACATCGGCAGTATGTAATGCTGGAGCATCATTGATCCCATCACCCATAAAGCCTACAACGTGCCCAGCCTTTTTTAGTATGGTAATGATGCGTTCTTTTTGATTGGGTTCCACTTCTGCAAAAATATCAGTATGAGGAGCCTGATGTTTTAAGGCCGCATTGCTCATCTCTCTTAAAGTAGAACCAGTTAATATTTTGGGTGTGGCGATCCCGATTTGCTGTGCAAGGCTTTTTGCTACCAGGGCATTGTCACCAGTGATGATTTTTAACTGTACACCAAGATTTTTCAGTTTAGTAAGCGTAGCAGACATCCCAGCCCGTGGTGGATCAAATAAAGTAATGAAACCCAAAAAGATCATTTGCTGTTCCTGATCCCTGGTAAAGTTTTTTTCAGCACTACCTGCTTTATAAGCCACGCCAAGCGTTCGAAAACCTGCATCACTCAACTGCTGATATTGATCCAGGATTTTTGCACGATTTTGATCTAAAGGAACCAGGCTGCCGTCTGCGGTTTCTGTTTGATTACAAATGTTTAAAATGACCATTAGTGCACCTTTAGTGATCACCAGGTTGTCCTTTTTATTTTTAACCTGTACGGTTAACCGCTTACGGATAAAGTCATAAGGGATTTCAGCTTGAACATGATACGGATCAGTTGATGACTCCGGCTTTGGATAAGCTAAACAAATAGCCTTATCAATAGGATTGTTAAAACCTTGCTGCATTGATGCGTTGAGCCAGGCATATTGCAAGACCTTATCGCTGTGTTTACCATCAATACTTAGGGAATCTTTTAAGGTTACTTTACCCTCGGTAATGGTGCCGGTTTTATCAGAGCATAGGATATCCATACTGCCAAAATTCTCGATAGAGGAGAGACGTTTCACAATAACCTGGTGTTTGGCCATGCGTCTGGCTCCCGTAGATAGATTCACACTTATAATGGCCGGTAATAATTGAGGTGTTAATCCTACGGCAAGTGCAAGAGAAAACAAGAATGAATCCAGCACCGGTTTATGCAAGAAAACGTTGACTGCAAAAATAATGATGACCAGTATAAGGGTGATTTCCATTAGCATATAACCAAATTTCCTGATACCTCTTTCAAAATTCGTTTCGGGTGCCTTTTGCTGTAGACTAGTTGATATCTTACCAAATTCCGTTTGGGAGCCTGTTTTCATGATTAAGCCAATCGCTTTTCCGCTAATCACATTAGAACCCATAAAAAGAGAGTTGGATCGTTTGGCCAATGATATGTCTGGCTGTAATACACCCGGAAACTTTTCTACCGGATAAGTTTCACCTGTAAACGCAGCTTCATCAATAAACAATTCCTGCGCTTCTAAAAGTAAACTGTCACCGGGAATGATATCGCCGGCCGATAGATAAATGATATCGCCTGGAACGATCTCTTCTATTGAAACTTCCTTTTTCTCACCTTCTCTTAGTACTGTGCAATGTAGCTGAACCATTTTTAGAAGTTCAGAAACCGCATTAGCTGCTCCTCTTTCCTGCCAAAAACCAAGTAAACTGCTAATCATGACGATCAGCAGTATAATTACCGTATCGGCTATATCCCCGAGACTGGCAGATAGGAGCGCAGCGATGATAAGCATGATGGTAATTGGGCTTTTAAATTGTGAAAGCAGCAGTAACAACATTGGAGCCTTATTCCCTGATTTTAAGGTATTGTGCCCATATTGTTTGATCCGGCTTACTGCCTGTTTAGAAGTCAAACCTTTTTGGTCAGCAGCTAAACTTGCAAATGCTTCGGTACTGCTCAAACTCCAGAAACATTCTGTTTGATGACTATCTTGAGGATTTTGTTTGTCCATGTTAGCTATTTTTAATCGAATTGACTGGTATAGAGTTCAAAATACCTTCCTTTTTGTTTTAATAATTCGGCATGACTACCCTGTTCAATGATTTCGCCCTGCTCAAGAACAATGATTTTGTCGGCATTTATAATGGTGGATAAACGATGGGCAACTACAAAACTTGTTCTCCCCTCCATTAAGCGGTCGATTCCAATTTGAATATGGATCTCGGTTCTGGTATCTATAGAACTGGTTGCTTCATCCAGGATGAGGATTCGCGGATCTGCAACGGCGGCTCTGGCAATGTTTAGGAGTTGCCGCTGACCCTGACTTAGGTTATTACCATCATCTTCAAGGATGGTTAAATAACCTTTAGGTAATCTTTTAATGAAGGAATCTGCGCTAACGAGTTTTGCTGCTGCAATGACTTGTTGGTCTGTTGCTTTTAGTGACCCATAGCGGATATTTTCCATCACCGTTCCATGGAATAAATGTGTGTCTTGAAGAACCATAGCAAGTGATTGTCTCAGATTTTTCCTTTTGATCATCCTGATATCGGTACCATCAATGGAAATATCGCCAGACTGGATATCATAGAAGCGGGGAAGTAGATTGATGATTGTGCTTTTTCCTGCACCTGTTGAACCTACGAAGGCAATTTTTTGCCCAGGTAATGCTTTTAAAGATATATTCTTAAGAATTGTTTTTCCTGGATTATAACTAAATGTCACCTGATTAAAATGGATTTCTCCTTTAATGTTAACGAGTTCCACGGCTTGCTTCTCATCTGCTTTTTCTGGCAGCTGGTCCATGACCTCAAAAATTCGTTCCGCACTTGCCATTGCAGTTTGAAAACTGCTGAACTCGCCAGATATTTGATTTAAAGGACGTGAAAATTGTTTGGAGTATTGCAGAAAAGCAGCAAGTCCGCCAATATCCAGTCCAGTTACAATCGACATAATTCCTCCAGCAGCAGCAGTTAATGCAAAATTTATGGTGTTTAAATTTTGCATGATAGGCATCATAATCCCTGAATAAAACTGTGCTTTGGTGGCTTTTTTAAGCAGACCTTTGTTTAGTTTTTCAAAATCATCTACGGCCTCCTCTTCATGACAGTATACTTTAACGGTTTTTTCGCCAGTAATTATCTCTTCTATGTAGCCATTTAAAATACCAAGAGCTGCCTGCTGTCCGGTAAAATAGGTATTGCTTTTCTGAATAATCAGTTTTGCGAGCCAAAACATTGCGAATACGACAACAATAGTGACCAGAGACAACATCGGGCTAATGTATAGCATAAGGACAAATGTGCCAGCTACAGTAATTAGACTTGAAATAATCTGGGTTACACTATCGTTCAAGGCATCACTTACATTATCCAGATCATTTGTAAAACGGCTCATAAGTTCTCCATGGCTATGGGTATCATAAAACCGGATTGGAAGGGTCTGCATTTTACAAAACATATCAGCGCGGATCATATTTACTGTTTTTTGTGCAACATGTATCATCAGACGGCTTTGGAAGAAAGCTGCTATTACACCAAGTAGATAAATAGCCATTAGCAAGACAACCATTTGTAACAGGCCTTGAAGGCGACCCGGAATAATATAGTTGTTAATGATGGGTCTCAAAAGGTAAGATCCATATAAGGATGCAGCTGTGTTCAGGAGTAAAAAAAGAATTACCAGCAAAAACAGTATTTTTTGTTTGCCAAAGTACTGCCATATTCTGATGATGACCATACCTGGTTTTTTAGCTTTCTCCAATGATACGTATCCATGGTGTCCCGGCAGTCCGGAAGGTAGAAGATTGACACTTTTACTCATTTTACAGCTCCTTCCTTTTGCTGTTGGGAATGGTATATTTCCTGATAGGTTTTGTTTGTCTTCATGAGTTCATCATGAGTACCCATTCCAACAATTTTTCCGCTATCCAAAACAATGATTTTATCGGCCAACTGAACCGAACTAATTCTTTGGGCAATAATAAATATAGTAACCTCCTTAAGATACAGTTTAAATTCATCCTGGATTTTAGCTTCTGTGGTAGAATCTACAGCGCTTGTGCTGTCGTCAAGGATTAGTATCAGGGGATGTTTAACAAGGGCCATTGCGATGCAGATTCGTTGTTTTTGTCCACCGGAAAGATTAACGCCTCCTTGTCCTAGTTCAGTTTCGTATTGTTTTGGAAAGGACATGATGAAATCGTGTGCCTGAGCTTCCTGGCAAGCCAGGATGATTTCTTCCTGAGTTGCGCCTGGATTTCCCCATCTCAAATTATCTTTGATTGACCCTGAGAATAATTGGTTTTTCTGTAAAACCATGCCGATGCTATTTCGTAAATTTTTTAGTGAATAATCCTTCAGCTCGAGATCATCAATCAATATTTTTCCTTTACCCACCTCATACAATCGTGGTATAAGTTGTACAAGGGTGCTTTTAGCCGATCCGGTTGCGCCAATAATAGCAATTTGTTCACCGGGGTGAGCAATAAAATTAATGCCATTCAGTACATATCTTTTTGCTTCTTTATGGTATTTGAAAGCTACATTCCTAAATTCTACCTTCCCTGCTTTTATCTTAATACTTCTTTCCAGAGCCGATGGTGTATCCACTATATCAACATCTGTATTCAATACCTCAAGAACACGCTTAGAGGATGCTCCAGCTCTGGAAAAGGCCATGATGGTCATAGAAAGCATGGTCAAAGACATCAGGATCTGGGTAATATAAGTAATGAAAGACATGAGCTGTCCGATATGCATGGTCCCGGATATGATTTTTTTTCCGCCAAACCACACTACTGCAACAATGGATATATTCATCACCAGCATCATCACTGGGGTTACCATCACTACTATTGCTGAAGCTTTAATGGCGGCATCTCTTAAACTATTATTCGATATTGAGAATTTTTTTTCTTCAAAAGACTCACGTACAAAAGATTTAACCACACGAATGTTCATTAAGTCTTCTTGTATGGCACCATTTACATGATCCAGTTTTTGCTGCATCCTAAGAAAATAAGGAAAGCTTTTTCGCAGGATAAAGAAGATACTTATGCCCAATACAGGAATGGCGACTGCAATAATAAAGGCAAGACTGGAATTGATTCTTGCTGCCATAAAAACTCCAAATACAAGCATGAGCGGAGCACGGATGAGTAATCTTAGCGACATCATGACTACGTTCTGGATAATATTTATATCATTAGTCATTCTGGTAACCAGAGATGCAGAACTGAATTTGTCAATATTTAAAAAAGAAAAGGTTTGGATTTTTCGAAATAACCCTTGTCTTAATTCAGCGGCAAACCCAACAGATGCTTTTGAGGAATAATAAATATTACCCACATTTCCAATGATTGCAACAATAGAAAGGACCAACATTGTTATTCCTGTAATTATGATATAGTGCAGATTTTTCTCCTGTACACCCTGATCAACGATGCGAGACATGAGCACAGGTTGAACGATTTCTCCCATAACATCTATAAATACCAGTAGTGGAGCCATTAGGAAAGCCGTCAGGTACTTTTTAAGGAATGGGAAATAAGCATTCATCTAAAGGAGATTTTTAAGTCTTACCGTGTAAAATCTGTCTAAACCTTGTTTTGAAATAAAATTCATTTTATTTAGATATTCTCAAGCGCAGTGCGATGGCCGGTTTGGGCATTTTTAAAATAGGAGACTGTAAGCCCTGTTACTTTTTTAAACTGTCTGCAGAGGTGGGCAACACTACTGTAATTCAATAGGTGGGAGATTTCGGTAAGATTAAGCTCCTTATAAAGGATAAGTTCTTTTACCCTCTCAATTTTATGCTTGATGATGTAATGCTCAATAGTTAGTCCTGTTTGCCGTGAAAATACGTTGGCCAGGTAAGTATAATCGTAATGAATTTTCTCGCTGATGTAATTAGAGTTTTTGATTTTTGGCATTTCATCATTATAATGAACCATGTCAATAATTGTGTTTTTAATTTTTTCTATTAACATTTCTTTCTTATCGGATATCAATTCGAAACCTGATTCGAGCAAGGCACACCTTAACAATTCGAACTGCCGCTGAGTCGGATTCTCTTTGGTCTGGACTTCACCCAGGTCTATGGATCTATAGCTTAAACCAACCTTATCCAATTCTATTTTTACGGCCATTCTGCATCGGTTACTGACCATGTGTTTAATATGTAAAACCATTGTGATTATGTTATGGGAGTTAGTTTGAGTCTCAATAGGCAACCAAAGCTGTTTTAACAAAACTCGGGATTTAACCGCGTGTTCAAAATGATAACCGTCACGATTATCATGATGGTCATCATGATTACTGATGATGCATAAAGTTCCTTTTTATGTGAATTGTGCAACTGTTATCCATAAATGTATAATGATGTTGGAATGAAATAAGGCAACCTTTGAGGTGTGAAATATTTCACATGAAAATCATGGATCATGAAAAATAACGAAACATTGCAAAAAAATGTTCAGGACGCAATCAAATGGGAACCATTATTACATGCAGCTGAAATTGGTGTAACAGCTAATGATGGTGTGGTCACCTTAACAGGAATAGTGGATAGTTATGCTAAGAAATCCGAAGCAGAGGATGCAGCAAAAAAAGTAGCTGGAGTAAAAGCCGTTGTCGAGAGAATAGAGGTGAAGTATCTTGGTTCTATCCACAAAGAAGATGAGGAAATTGCCAAAGAGGTTTTAAATGCTTTCAAATGGAACTGGAAGATCCCCGGAGAAAAAATTACAGTTAAAGTTGAAGATGGTTGGGTAACTCTTACAGGAACTATTAATTGGAATTATCAAAAGGATGCTGCTAAAAATGCGATCAAGAACCTGTTAGGGGTGAAGGGGGTGACCAATAGCATTACAATCGAGTCAGATATTCATGATGCAGTGGAGAAAAAGGAAATTGAAGATGCAATTGACAGGAACTGGTCGGTCAATAACCAGGATATACAAGTTAAAGTTTCTGGTAGTCGTGTGACATTGACAGGAACTGTGAATTCAATTTATCAAAAAGATGAGGCCCAACGAATGGCTTGGAATGCGCCAGGTGTCTGGTATGTGGATAATGAGATTGAAATTGAATACGATTATTTATTAGTTGATTAAATATAGAACGGGAGCTAATGCTCCCGTTTATTGGAAATTATGAGAAAATTAGAAAAAAAGGTGGTATTCATTACCGGTGGAAATTCAGGTATAGGAAAAGCTGCTGCACTTGAAGCTGCCAGGGAAGGTGCGATTGTTGTCGTGGCCGACCTTGAAAGTAAGGACCACATGGAAACGCTTACTGAAATAAAGGCACTTGGAGCCAGAAGTATGTTTGTCCCAATTGATGTGTCAGATGTGGAGAGCGTTAAATTGGCAATTCTTACGGCTGTAGCAGAATTCGGTAGATTGGATGTAGCTTTTAACAATGCAGGTATAGGCGGTACTTATTCGGGAATACATGATATGCCAGAGGCCACTTGGGACAGGGTGATCGCTGTAAATTTAACTGGCCAGTTTTATTGTGTCAAGTATGAACTGCAACAGTTTTTGAAACAGGGCGGAGGGGTAATTGTAAATATGTCTTCTCTTGGTGGATTGAAAGCAGAACATGGTCTGGTACCTTATACAGCAGCCAAACATGGTGTATTAGGCATTACCAAAAATATAGCGGTTCAATATGCTGCACAGCACATCAGGGCAAATGCACTATGTCCCTATTATGTGGAAACTCCTTTATTGGCTGAAGTTCCTGATGCCACCCATCAGGCATGGATTGATGGAACCCCATCTAAACGTCTTTGTACACCTGAAGAAGTGGCTAAAGCTTTTATTTACCTGGCTTGTGATGACTCCAGTTATTGTAACGGCACACAAATTATTCTGGATGGGGGAGTGATGGCTTAATTAGTTCTTCATTTTCGTAAGCCTTTCCACATCCAGTACCATAATGGTTATTCCTTCACGTTCAATTAATTTTTCGTTTCGGAAATCTGACAAGGTCCTGCTTACCGTTTCAGTAGCCATACAGGCCATTGCAGCTAAGTCTTCCCGGGTAATGCTTAAGAAATCACTTTTTATAATCTGCTGATGGTACAGGCGAAGAATGGCTCCGGCCATTTTTTTTCTTACTGAATCGTAAGCTAGTTGGAGGAGCTGTTCTTCTTTTTCCCGGTTATCATTGGATAAAAGATGAATGAATTTTCTCGCTACTTCAGGATAAAGATTGATGACTTTTTCAAGTTCTTCAACAGGGATCAGACAGAGTGTGCTATCCTCTATTGCGGTGGCAGTATCAGTATAATTGCTTTTTCCTAAAATGGTATTGATGCCAAGGTATCCCCCAGTTGTATACATGCCTGTCATCAATTCACGGCCATCCAGCGAAAGTTTAATGGTTTTGATCTTACCCTGGATGATCAGATACAGACCTTTGCCATGATCTCCTTCATAATAAACAACTTGGTTTTTTCTGAATTCGCGGCCTTTATGGCCTGCTATGATCTTTGAAAATTCTGCCAGACCATCAGTTTTGGCAACCAGTACTTTGAATTCATCAGCTGTATTTTTATTTTGGAGTTGCAGATGGGCTTTTTTTCTTAGCCTGACCTCAATGGCATTAAGCAGTTCAATATCATCAAAAGGCTTAGTTAGATAATCGTCAGCACCCATCTCCATTCCCTTACGAAGATCATGGTGATCAGCTTTGGCAGTCAGGAAAATGAAAGGAATTGCCGAAGTCTCTGAGTATTTATTGAGCATATACAAAACCCCATATCCGTCAAGTTCAGGCATCATGATATCGCAAAGGATGATATCGGGAATATGTTTTAAAGCCATTTCTAAACCCATCTTGCCATTGTCAGCTTCAAAAACAGTGTATTTGGCCATTTCAAGGATCTCAACTATGTTCCCCCTTATGGCGTCGTGATCTTCAATGATCAATATTTTTTCGTTCATGATTGTGGAAATGTGAGGGTGAAAAGTGTACCCCGGTTAATTCTGCTTTTGAAATCTACTTTACCATTCATCAGATCGGTATACCTGGAAAGTATACTTAATCCAAGTCCATTACCGGAGATCTTTCCTGTGTTATGGGCCCGAAAAAATGGTTCACAAAGATGTTTCTGGTCATCAATAGGTATCCCTATGCCATTGTCGCAGATTCTGATGGTGCAGTTGTTTTCATTGATTTTGGTATAGAATTGAATGGAGCTTTCTTCACCGGAATATTTTATAGCGTTGTCAATAAGTATAACGATACAGTTTTTTAACAAGGTCTGATCTAGTGTGATCATTGATTCCGTGCCTCTGTGCACAAAGACTATTTTTTGTCTTCCCTTTAAAGCGATCTGCATTTCTTCAGTAATTTCTGCGGCGAATTCGGCTAGATTAAAATGGTTGAATTTAGTCTGTACCTTTCCGGAATCTAATTTTTCAAGGGAAAGAAAATCGTTTAAGATGGCAGTAACATTCAGTACAGCATCTTTTATTTTATCTACATGTTTACTAATATTGGGGTTGTCAAAAGGAAGCGCATGACGTTCAATAAGTGAGGCAGAAAGCTGTACCATACTCAATGGTGTACGGAATTCATGTGATGCAATAGAAACGAACCGACTTTTAAGCTTACCTAATTCTTGTTCTTTTGCCAGGGATAAGTTCAGTTCCCGTTGTGTCTGTTCTAAAGTAAAAACGGTATTGTGTAAGTTTTCAAGCGACTGGTTCAATTCTGCCTTGGTTTGCTCTAGGGCATCAACAGTTTCCCGAAGGGAAAGCGTTCGCTCCTGTACCTGATCTTCCAGTAAAGCTGCATAATCATGGAGTTTTGATTCGGCTTCTTTTTCCCGGCTCAGGTCATGAATAAAACCTGCATAAATGATCCTTCCTGAGTATTTAACCTCACTGACACCCAAACGAAATGGAAACTGACTCCCGTTTTTTCTTAAGCCTGTCAATTCTCTCCCGACACCAATAATACTGGCCTGACCAGTTTTTTTATAGCGGAAGAGGTAACCATCATGGTTCATCCGATCTTGTTGTGGCATCAATATAGAGATGTTTTTTCCAAGAATTTCCTGTTCAGTATAGCTAAAAAGTCTGCAGGCTGAGGGATTAATGGACTCAATGATCCCCTGGTCATCAATAGTAATCAGACCGTCTATCGCATTATCGATAATCGCTTTAAGCAGAACGGAATTTTCCATAAAATTGGGGTTACAGATTAAATTAATCTGTTCTATACCTACAATCTGATGATCATTTTGTTTTAATTATCTGATGGCCGATGATGGGCGTCACCATTTGACTGGTGGCTGATCATGTCTGAGAAACATCTCAATACCGAAATTTGAATTCAAACAACTGTAGATCAACTCAGGTTCGAAATTGGTAGATAAAAAAATGGATCAGTCAAATTGCTGATAAGTGATCCGGCAGGTGAACTTTCATTATACAAAGACATCAGTTATCTTAACTTGGATGACATTCCTGAAATCAAGAATTGGAAATGGAAAATGAAATAAAGTATCCATTAGAACTAGTTCCGCTTTAAGTACGTAAAGCTTTTTCTGGTAAGGTTGGGTTGATCTGATGACGAGTATCTTATATGGAGATGATTAACATCATTTCCAATGTTGGTGATTAAATAGACCTTTATTATCTAATTGAGATAACTAAAATACAATAATTGCTATTTAAAATGACAATGAATATGATATACTTCACTGAAAATCAAAAATCTTTATTCGAGAATATTGGAATAATTCATTATGAAGAACAGATGTTGCGGTCTGAGGAGAAGTTTAGTATATGGGAAAGTAAAAGTTTCCCTGAACGACAGTCTGTTTTCAAAAAGGTGAGTATGCTTCGTCGGTATTCTGAAGATCTACTATCCGATTGGGTTGCCGAGCAGATGGACATCTTATTAGCTAAAAGTGTTGCGGGCTGAATTAAATTAAAAGCTTGTTCAGGGATATTTTAAAATAATAATTAAATAAAATCATGGTTTATACAAATCTTTTTTTTGGAATGGACATCATTTGGTGGTTCATCTGGCTGATCATGTTGGTATGGATATTTCTTGTACCCTATGATATTCCTGGCCAACGGAATAAAAAGGAGCGGCCACTGGATATTTTACAGAAAAGATTTGCCAGAGGCGCAATTGATCTTAAGGAGTATCAGCGAAATAAAGCTGTTCTGGAAAAAGACGCTACTCAATAGTAATGGTTACACAATTCAAATAAATAATCTACATTATGGCTATACAGACCATTAATCCTTTTAGTAACGAGCTTATTAAAAGTTTTCAGGAAATGTCCCCAGAGTTAGTGGCAGACGAAATTTCTATCGCTGACGAAACTTTCCAAAGCTGGCGCAAAACCAGTTACGTACAAAGGGCGGAACTCTTACACGGTGTTGCAAAATTGATGCGTGAGCAGAAAGACCAATTATCTAAATTGATCACATTGGAGATGGGTAAATTAATTGCTCAAAGTTATGGTGAGATCGCACTTAGCGCCGATATTATAGACTATTATGCTACAAATGGGGAAGCATTTTTGAGTGACCAAAAGTTGGAAACTGAATTTGGTGAAGCTTATATTAAGAGCACTCCAATTGGTGTACTTCTTGGGGTTGAACCTTGGAATTTTCCCTTTTATCAGGTAGCTCGCTTTGCTGCACCTAACATTATGGCAGGTAACGTCGTTTTAGTTAAACATGCTTCCAACGTTCCTCAATGTGCATTGGCAATTCAAGAATTGTTTGTGCAGGCTGGAGCACCAAAAGGTGTGTATACCAATTTATTTGTCAGTGGGACTCGCATAGAAGATGTGGTAGCAAACCCAAGGATTAAAGGCGTTTCCCTTACAGGAAGTGAGGTTGCTGGTGCAAGTATCGCCACTGCTGCCGGAAAGTTTCTGAAGAAGTCGGTGCTTGAACTTGGTGGCAGCGATGCCTTTATTGTTTTAGAAGATGCGGATTTGGATAAGGCTGTTGATTGGGCTGTTGTTGGACGGATGAACAATACAGGGCAGTGCTGTGTAGCCTCAAAACGAATTATCGTGTTGGAAGTTGTTGCTGATGAATTTTTGGATAAGTTCAAGGCTAAACTGAGTGGGTTGAAAGTTGGAGACCCAATGGATGAGGCGACCGAGTTAGGACCTTTAAGCTCAGAGGGAGCCGTCATTCAGTTGGTTGAACAAGTACAGCGGAGTGTAAGAGCTGGTGCGAAGATATTGTTAGGTGGTAAATTAATTGATCGTAAAGGTGCATTTATTGAGGCTACCATTTTAGGAGATATTAAACCTGGAATGGCTGCGTATCATGAAGAATTATTCGGGCCGGTTGCTTCCTTTTACAGGGTGAAAAATGAGCAGGCGGCGATTGAGCTGGCCAATGATTCACCTTTTGGATTGGGAGGAAGCATCTTTACCAATGATATCGAAAGGGGGAAACGTTTAGCTGAACAGCTAGATACAGGTATGGTATTTATCAATCATCCAACCTGGACTCAGCCTGATTTGCCTTTTGGTGGAACTAAGGGGTCTGGATACGGAAGAGAGTTGTCTAGTCTTGGTATACAGGAATTTGTCAATAAAAAATTGATTCGGATCAGCAAATTAACAGATCCTTTTTAATCGCCAGCAGGGATGCTCAGACATTTTGGGGCCAAAAGGACCCGTTAGTGAAAGGAAAAATAAAAAATGCCTTTGGAAAACCTCCAAAGGCATTTTTATGTAGAAAACACTTATTGCGCCAGATTCAAGGGCGTCATTGCATGGATATTGATTTCATAACTGGCCAATTGTGTCAGCTCATCATCAATGTGTTTTTCGTTTACCTCAGATTCGTAAAAGACGTTTGCGAATTCCAAAAGGCCTAACAGTTTGGCAAATGCTGCCGCTGTTCCATAACTGCTAATCTTAAAGTGGCAGATTGACTGGATTCCAGCAAGTACACAAGCGTCCTTAATTTCAGGATTATTGCAGGCTTCTAGTTTTTCATCGATAGACTTAATGAATGCAAGCATGATCATGTTTGTCCTGTTAACCGAAAGAATCTTTTCCTGTTCAAGAAAAGTGTCCATTCTCTGTAAGTGTTGACTGGTAAAACTGATGTATTTTTTTAAGATCATCTTTAGTTGCATGGAGCTGGCTATATTCGCCCATTCGAGGAGTTTTCTTTTCAATTCAATTTCTGCACTTGAAAATTGTGATGTGTTCAGGTCGAGTAGATCCTGAAGATTATTGATGCTTAGTTTTGCTTCCATTTCTTGTTTTTTTAAGATAAATAAAGCTAGCTTGATTTGTTCCTTTCATTGATGATCATTGTCATCAGAAATGATGTTCCTGCGCAAGGAAATAGTAATTTCTATTGCTCACCTTTATAACTTCAACGAAGAGGAAATGAACAATCTATTGGTACTGACTGATTTTTCTAAGTCCGCAAAGCATGCGGCAGTTTACGCTTGCAGCCTGGCTAAGCAAATACAGGCTAAAATAATTCTATGCAATGTTGTCATTGTTCCGGCAGAGGTTCCTCTTGCGGGTTTTGTAGCCTGGCCCTTAGAAGAATCTGATGTTCTTTTAAAGGAAAGTGAAGTAGAATTAAAAAAGCTAAAAATGCAATTGGAAAAAATGGATGATTACCCAATTCCCAATTCTGATATCAGCTTTAGAAGTGATCCAGGGATACTACTGGATGTGGTAAAGGATATATCAGCTGAAATCCAAATAGATTTTGTAATCACTGCTGCACATGGAAGTGGTTTAGGTGCATTTCTACTTGGAAATCATAGCAGAGGTTTGATTGATGATATTGGAACAGCACTTTTTATTATTCCTCCAACGTCGAAAATTGCCCTAATCCAAAAGATTGCTTATGCTACAGATTTTGAAGATCCAGATCATGAAATGAAATTCATCAGAAAGCTGATCGCATTGGCAAATTTACTCAAAGCTGAGGTATTTATCACGCATGTATATAAAGAAAGTGACGTTAGTCCAGCTTTTTATAAGTCTGTTCAGCAAATCATGTTGGATATCTCCTGTGAAAATGATTATCCTAAGATTCATTATAAGGCTATTAAAAATGTAAGTAACAAAAAAGGGTTGGACTGGTTGATGGCTCACGGCGACATGGATCTGTTAGTTATGGTTCATCATGCCCAGGGTTTTTTAGATAGAATAATTCGGGGAAGTCTGACTCAAAAACTGGCAGGGTCTGATGCAATTCCATTACTCGTGTTCAAGAAAGCTCCTGCCCCATAACCAATTTAAAAATTAACCCTACTTTTAAGTAGTTATTTCTTTCTGAAACATTTTCTTCTTTTGTGTGTCAATTATTTCTCTTAAGTTTTCTAATAAGCTTTATTAACACCTTGAACCATGAAAAAATTATTGTCTTTTAACCTGATGTGGTTATGAATGAACCTGAATATATTATTGCAATTGGTGCGTCCGCCGGTGGCCTGGATGAAATCAATTCTTTCTTTGATCATACTCCTTTAGATGGAGTATCCTATATTGTTGTTCAACACCTTTCAGCTTCTTTTAAAAGTAGAATGGTTGAAGTGCTTGCTAAACATAGCAAGCTGGTTGTAGAAGAGGCTACTGACGGTAAGCTCGTCGAGTGTAATCAGGTTTACCTTATTCCGCACGATAAATATATGACCATTGAAAATAACAGGTTGTATTTAAGAGATAAGGAGGAAGCAAAGGGGGCACATCTGACCATCAATATATTTTTTAATTCTTTAGCTGCGGATTGTGGGAGAAAAGCAATCGGTATTATTCTTTCTGGCTTAGGAAGCGATGGATCTGAAGGACTTGTTGCTATTAAAAATGCTGGTGGAATGATAATGGCCCGAAATCCGGAAACTTCCGCTTTTCCCAGTATGCCATCCAAGGCCATTGCTACGGGAATGGTAGATTTTGTATTGGAGCCCGCAGCAATGCCTGGTGCAATAGAAGATTACGTAAAACACGAGGGAATTTTGCAAGCCGAGAGTTACAATGATGAGGTAAGCCTTAAGGCTATAGTTGAATTGATCAGACAGCAGTCTCCTCTTGATTTTTCAGATTATAAATCCTCTACCATATTAAGGCGCACCAAAAGGAGGGCAGCCTATCACGATTTTACCAGCCTGACAAAATACCTGGCATTTTTAAAGTCCTCGCTGGAAGAAATTGAGGCACTATCAAAAGACTTTTTGATTAGTGTAACGTCTTTTTTTAGAGACAAGGAAGCTTTTGAGTATATAAGACATAATATCCTACCTGGTATATTAAAAAAACTTAAACCAAAGGAAGAACTCAAAATTTGGGTAGCAGGTTGCGCGACAGGAGAAGAGGTGTATTCACTAGCTATTCTTATTGCCGAACAATTGACAGGTGAACTGGAACATATTATAGTGAAAATATTTGCTACCGATATTGATAGTACGGCATTAGTTCATGCAGGTAAGGGTGTGTATCCAAATGATATTGTTAAAGACGTGTCAGCTGAGCGATTAAAGAAATATTTCTTAAAGGAAGGTAATCACTATAGAATTAAGCCAAAACTTCGTAAAATGGCAATTTTTGCACAGCACGATTTGGTTAAAAATCCGCCATATTGTAATATGCATTTTATCAGTTGTCGTAATCTGCTCATTTATATGGCGCCGGTATTGCAAAAAAAGATATTTAGCATGTTACTCTTTGGACTTAAAATGGATGGTTATTTATTTCTGGGATCAAGTGAGAATCCGATGTCAATTATCCAGAACCTTGAAGTCGTAAATAAACAATATAAATTATATAGGAATATCAAGTCAAAAAGAATCGTGAGTTTCGATGCTTTTTCAATGCCAGATTCCGTAGAGGTGAGAAATAAGTCTACTTATACCAGTAACGAGCAGGTGACTAATGATCCGCTACAGTCGCTTGCCGAGATGATGCATACCAACCTTGCTGATGAACAGGATTACCTGGTGGTATGTGTAGATGAAAACAAAGAAGTCATCAAGTCTTATGGAGACACGAGCAAATATTTGCTTCCAAAACACTTTACATCTAATTTGGAGAAACTATTACCAAAGAAATTGGCAATGGTATTCAATATGCTAAGTAATAGTGTGTTAAAGACAAATCAAATAGCCCGTTTGAATGGTATAAAAATTAAAATGGCAGATTCGTTTGTCCATGTGAATCTAGTGGTTAGTCCTCTGGTTAGCAAAAGAAAGGAACAAAAGCTTTTAATGGTCACTTTTACAGCAGGCAAACTGGCCAAAAGCTCGAAAAGAGAGATTCAGGGTTTTGATGAGGATGTTTTTCAGGATCAATATACACTTGACCTGGAACAGGAGTTAAAAGAAATAAAAGAGAAACTAAGCTCTGCTTACGAGCAACTGGATGCTTCCAATGAAAATATGCAGTCCTTTAATGAAGAAATGATTTCTGCCAATGAAGAAATGCAAAGTACCAATGAAGAGATGCAGTCCGTAAACGAGGAATTGGATACTATTAATTCTGAGTACCAGTTGAAGAATAAGGAACTACTGGAAATTAACGATGATCTGAATAATTACTTCAGGAGTAATGTTAATGGGCAGTTATTTATTAATAATGACCTGCTTTTAATGAAATTTTCTCCTGGTACAGTCAAACAAATCAATTTACTTGAAACTGATATTGGGAGGCCACTGAATCATATAACCACTAATATAAAGTTTGAAACCCTCATTGAAGACGTTAAAAATGTGTTGAGTAAAGGTAATGTCATCACCAAGGAGATTGAAACCAATAATGGAAAATGGTACCAGGTGATGACCATGCCTTATGTGCGTCAATCTGATCAGAAGAATAGTGGTGCGATCATTACTTTTAATGATATTACCGAATTGAAGAAGACTCAGTTGGAATTGGATATCAGTAATAAAATGCTTGGAATGAGTATAGATTCTGCTGAATTGGGTACTTTTTCAATTCATGTTGGAACACGGGCATTTCAACCATCCGTGCATTTTAAAGAAATTTTTGGCTTTTATTCAGAGCAGGTACTTAGCTACGAGGCTGTCGTTGAAAGAATTGAGGAGGAACACAGGGATAAATTCATTAATGCTATTGAAGCTAGTCTTAACGGTGGTGATAAATGTGATCTGGAATTTCCTTTTCGAAATTTTCATGATAACCAGTTACACTGGGTTAGAATATTAGGTAATCTTTCCTATAACAATGAGAAAAAACCGGAGTACTTTACAGGTGTATTAAATGACATTACCGCACACAAACAGGATGAACTTAGAAAAAATGATTTTATTGCAATGGTAAGCCATGATCTGAGGACACCGCTTACTTCGATCCAGGCATACATGCAATTAATCACTTTAAAAGTTAAAAAAGTTGAAGATACACTTATTAACACTTCACTGGGAAGGGTAAATGCAGCTGTCAAAAAAATGAATACCATGATAAACGGTTTTCTAACCGTTTCTGGTTCAGAGGAGGGGCAAATTCATTTAGAACTGGAGACTTTTGAAATGAACATTTTAATTAATGAAATTGTCGAGGAATCACGTTTTATAAATTCAGGAATTCAGATCGCCTTTGTTGAGGGGGCAGAATTGTCCTTGAAAGCGGATCGAGATAAAATTGGTCAGGTGCTCAATAATTTTCTTAATAATGCGATTAAATACTCAAATGATGAAAAGCTGATTGAGGTCTCTTCAATAGAGTTTAATGGAATGGCTCAAGTTTGCGTGAAAGATAAAGGTATAGGCATAAAGTTACAGGATCAGGAGAAATTATTTGATCGTTATTATCGGATAAAACGCCTGGATACTAAATCAATACCTGGATTTGGCTTAGGACTCTATTTATCGGCTGAAATCATCAAAAGACATAATGGTAAGGTATGGGTGGAGAGTGAAATTAATAATGGATCATCTTTTTACTTTAGCCTGCCTCTAGCATATATTTCGTCCGTTGATTAAAATCACCAATAGTCTTGATTGGTGTCATGGTACACCAAGCGAAACCTCGGCATCTTTACGGTATACTTAAATAAAAGAATATGTCCGTAATAGAAAGAATTGAACACGATAGCATGGGCGATGTTCAGGTTCCTTTAAACCGTTATTGGGGTGCTCAGACAGAGCGTTCAAGAAATAACTTTAAGATTGGCCCAAAGGCGTCTATGCCGGAAGAGATCATTGAAGCCTTTGGTTTCCTCAAGAAAGCAGCAGCCTATGCTAATAAAGACTTAAATGTGCTGTCAGCAGATAAAAGAGATCTGATTGCAAAGGTCTGTGATGAAATTATAGATGGTAAGCTCTTCGGGGAATTTCCATTGGTCATCTGGCAGACCGGTTCAGGAACCCAGTCGAACATGAATGCCAATGAAGTTATCTCCAATCGGATCCATGTACTACAGGGGAATGACCTGGGAAAAGGTAAATTATATGTTCATCCGAATGATGATGTTAATAAATCGCAGTCCTCTAACGATACCTTTCCAACGGCCATGCACATCGCCGCCTATAAGATATTGGTGGATGTAACCATCCCCGGTATTGAAAAACTAAGAGATACATTAAGGCTAAAATCAGAAAACTTTAAGAATGTAGTTAAAATAGGGCGTACCCATCTGATGGATGCAACCCCTTTAACGCTCGGTCAGGAAATTTCGGGTTATGTTTCTCAATTGGACCACGGACTGAAAGCTTTACATCATACCCTAGATCATCTTTCAGAACTCGCACTTGGTGGCACTGCTGTCGGTACCGGAATGAATACCCCTGTTGGGTATGATATTGTTGTCGCAAAGTATATTGCAGAATTTACTGGTCTCCCGTTCCGAACAGCGGATAATAAATTTGAGGCACTTTCTGCCCACGATGCCATAGTGGAAAGTCATGGTGCATTAAAACAGATCGCGGTTTCACTCATGCATATTGCCAACAATATCCGCATGTTGGCTTCAGGACCCAGATGCAGTATAGGGGAAATACATTTGCCGGAGAATGAGCCGGGTTCCTCGATCATGCCCGGCAAAGTCAATCCAACTCAGAATGAAGCAGTAACCATGGTTGCGGCTCAGGTAATGGGTAACGATGTTGCCATTACCGTTGCGGGGTCAAACGGGCAGTTTCAGCTCAATGTATTCAAACCGGTAATGGCCGCCAATTTTCTACAGTCTGCCCGGCTTATAGGGGATGCCTGCTATTCATTTAATGAACACTGCGCACTTGGCATTGAGCCAAATTATGATGGTATCAAAAAACACCTGGAAACCTCACTGATGCTCGTGACAGCGCTAAATCCACACATCGGATATGATAATTCCGCAAAAATTGCAAAGGCTGCACTAGCGGATAATAAATCATTGAGGGAGGCTGCTGTTGGCCTTGGTTTGTTAACCAATGAACAGTTTGATCAGTGGGTTCGTCCCGAAAATATGATCGGAACAATCAAATAGCAAGGTTTTATATCCGAAAGATGAATTATCAATTTAACAAAGCACTCATACTAAAGGATAGTAATCCTAAAAGTTGAGAGCTCTGCAAGGAGTGCACTTAAATTAACAGAGGCACAGGCTATTTGTTCATCTGCTGCCCCATAATAGATATAAAGTGTATCTCCAAAGATTGCAGTGCCAGAAGGAAAACATACACTATCGACCTCACCAGATAATTCCCATGCTGTTTCAGGTTTAAATAATGGATAGGGTAGACGTGCTATCTCTTTTTCAGGGTTTTCAAGATCCAGCAGGGCTGCACATGCAGAATATACGTATCCTTTTGTCGTATCATGTACTCCATGGTAAATCACCAACCAGCCTTCTGTTGTTTCTATCGGTGGACACCCTCCACCGATATAACTTATTTCATGATCATATTTTGGAGTCAAAAGGATATTGTGATTAAAGTTTAACAGGTAGTTCGTCCAAAACAAGTTATTCAGATCCGATAATTCATTTACACTGGCAATTTGTATATCTGGTTTGATGCGGTGAAGAAAGTAAAGTTGATTATTTATTCTTCTGGGGAAAAAAACGAGATCCTTATCCCAAACAAGAAGTCTTGTATTCATGGTGATAATGGTCTTGTCGTGAGCAAACCTGGAATATTTTTCATTGAGTTTACATTTATGCTGTGCAAGGGATTTGAATTCAGGAAACGAAATTACAGGTACAATTATGCCATGTCGTTTAAAGGTTTTTAAATCCAAAGATGTTGCCAGTGAGCCCATGGCATTGAATCCGTCAAAAGCGGTATAAGTTAGATAGTAGCATCCATCGATTTTTACGATCCTCGGGTCTTCGATTCCCCTGGATTCTGTGTCACCCATCGGGGTGAGAATTGGAAGATTGAGTCTTTTTGTAATTTCTAACGGCCCGTTCAGCTGACAAAAGCCAATGGTTGAATAATTCTTTTTACTTACCGCCCTGTAAAACATATAGACAAGATTTCCCTGTTTAATTACTGCGGGATTGAGCACAGCTTGACTTTCAAAGTCCAGCGGAGTTTTCCTTAAAATAACCCCTTCTTTTTTTACTAGTATCAAAATTTTTGGCTTTAGTAGTCCGTTAATTACTCACTGGAATTACAATTAAGGTTTTCTTTGAGTGCCTGATTACATCCTCAGCAACACTACCAAGAAGTAAATGAGGTAATCCTTTTCTGCTATGTGTGCCCATAATTATGATATCAGCCCCCCATTTTTCGG
This sequence comes from Pedobacter cryoconitis, assembly GCF_014200605.1. Lineage (GTDB taxonomy): Bacteria > Bacteroidota > Bacteroidia > Sphingobacteriales > Sphingobacteriaceae > Pedobacter > Pedobacter cryoconitis_B. The sequence goes on from NZ_JACHCE010000008.1 coordinate 148,393, forward strand.
CCGTTTCAATAATCACTTTGTAAGGTGTACCTTGTTCCACAAAGCTTTTAATTGGAAAGTCTTTGAATATCTTTTCAATTACATTGATCTGACTGCGATTTAAATTGTGCTCCATCATATCATCTAGTTCCCTGGTCGTTGCAGGATCCTGATCTGTTATACCATCTGGATCTACAATACTGACCAGAGCTACTTTTGAGTTGAACTGTTTAGCTAACTGCAGGCCACTCAGGGCAACTATTTCCGAACTTGGATGACTGTCAATTGCGATTAGGATTTTATGAAATTCCATTTGATCTGATTTTCTTAATATAATTGATATGGGGAAATCTAGGGTGTTATTTCTTTTGAGAACTTTTCAGTAATTCCGATTGTTCTTCTTTCTTTTTGCTGTCAAGTTTTCTAAAATATCCCCTGAATAGAAAGTTATGTTTTAAAGCTTCCATGTTCTGATTGAAACCGTCTGTACCCTTTTGAAGATTTTCTATTGTAAGGCTTATGTTTTTGGCCGTTAAGGAATCCTTTAGCAGTGTGTTAAGAGGCCCTTTTCCATTGGTTAGCTCATGATTTAAATCTTTTACCATGGTATTCATTTGGTTGGTCATTTGATTGGCATTGACACCGGCAGCTTTGATCTGTACAATCGCATCCTTCAACGTACTGGCCATTGAGGTATCAGTCAACAAAAGACCAGCAGTTCCTTTGCCTTTTTTGATGTCATTAACCAGATGGTTTAGCCCTATTGTCATTTCATTGGCATTGCTGGTTGTTTTGTAAATATTTTTCAGGGAGGCCTTCAAATTAATACCAATAGATTGGTCGTTAATTAATTTTAAAATTGCACTGCTGTCTATCCGCAAAACTGTTCCTTTTAGAACTTCTGAAATACTGGCTACATTGTCATTGGTCTTAGATAATTTTGCAATGATTTCATCCATGTTGGCCGTGTTCTTTACCTTGAGCAAATCACCTTCTTCGACCTTTTTACTAATTCCTTTCACCGGGCTAATATTAACCACTTTATTGCCCATGAGACCTTCAGTTCCAACAGCTGCTAATGCATTTTTATGAATGAATGATTTTACTTTGCTATTGATTTGCATTGTAACCTCGATAGTACTATCGTTGATTAGTTCAACTTCTTTAACCGTTCCTGCTTGCAGGCCAGAGAAGAGCACATTATTCCCTTTTGTTAAACCATTTAAATTAGAGAACCGGACCTTCAGTCTAAAGTCATTGCCAAATATGTTGTTGTTTTTACCAATGATAAAAAAGGCGAATATCATGAGCACTAATGCTGACAATACAAATGCCCCAAGTTTGATATTATTTGCTTTTGGATTTCTCATGCTATTTTATTCGAAAAATTGTTTAATATTTTCATCTGTCGATTGCTTCAATTCTTCATACGTTCCTTTGGTATAACATTTACCTTCCAGTAAGAGTACAACTAAATCAGCCGTATTTTTTACACAGTTCATATCGTGCGAGATGATGATGGAAGAGCTATGGTTCTTCTTCTGGAGTTTAAGGATCAGATTTTCTATTTCCCTTGAGGTAACCGGATCCAGACCTGTGGTAGGCTCATCATAAAGTATGACTTCTGGACGTAGAATCATGGTTCTGGCCAGGGCAACACGCTTAAGCATTCCTCCTGATAACTCCGATGGCATCATATCCATGGTGTGCAGCAGATCTACATTTTCGAGTGCCTCATTAACCAGTCTTTCAACTTCTTCTTTAGTGATGTCAACCCAGTGCCGGAGTAGAGGGAATTCCAGATTTTCGCGGATTGTCATTGAATCATAAAGTGCATTGCTCTGAAACAAAAAGCCGATTTTGGACCTGGCCTGATCTAGTTCATCTTCATTCATTTGAGATATGTTTCCCTTAAAGACGAGAATACTTCCGCTATCAGATTGTAATAAGCCAATAATGCATTTGATGAGGACAGATTTACCTGAGCCTGATTTTCCCAGGATGACGACATTGCTGCCTTTTTCTACCGTCAAATTAAATCCATCTAATACCTTTTTGTCTCCAAAAGCCTTCACAAGATCTTTTATAACAATTACAGGTTCTTTTATCTCCGTTTCCATGATCTGTTAATTAAGTCCCATTAATTCAGTGATTTGCACCGCTAGTAGGTCAATGATGAATATCATCACAGAGGATAAAACGACCGCTGAATTAGCCGATATTCCAACTCCTTGTGTACCCTTAGTTGAATTAAAACCTTTGTAACAACCTACAATGCCTACTGCAAAACCAAAGAATAAGGTTTTAATAATAGCTGGCAAGACATCACTAAAATCCAGGCTTTTAAAAACCTGCAGGAAGAACAGATCAAAACTAGTTACTGATCTGATATTCACGCCCAGATAAGCTCCAAATAAGGAAATGGCATCTCCAAGAATAGTCAGTAGTGGCAGCATTAATGTGGTGGCTAAAACACGTGTTGCAACAAGATATTTAAAAGGTTTTATACCACTAACTGTCATCGCGTCTATTTGCTCGGTTACTTTCATCGAACCTAGTTCAGCACCGATGCTACTGCCAATCTTTCCGGCAAAAATTAAAGCCGTAATCACCGGACCAATTTCCCTGACAATTGCCAGACCAACCATAACTGGCAGCTGCGATTCAACCCCATAGTCTACCAGGGAAGGCCTTAATTGCATTGTGAGTACTAGTCCCATAATAAAAGCAGTAAGTCCAACTAAGGGTAATGAACGATAGCCAATGATGTAACATTGGTTAGAGAGCTCCTTATTCTCATATCTGGGTTTTATCCCTACCGAAAAGAACCGTGCTGTGAAACGTGCTATATTTCCGGTTTCATCCAGAAAGTTTTTAAAGCGAATAACTAATGACATATTGATAAAGGTAAAGGATGTGGAAAGGGCTCGCCATGACAGCAACCCATAACCAAATGATCCTAATCATCATATTTGTTGACCAAGGTCATAAAAGTTAAAAAGTTGGATGTAAATCAACGGCTTCGGTGATGCTGATCATTCTTGAACTGACAGATAATCAGAATATTTGATTATGAAAATTGTAGCTGCCGTCTTATCCTTGATGACCATTTTAATTAGTATGCCTTTCGCTTATGGCCAGGGTAATTCCATCTCAACGGAATTTTCTGTGAACTTGAAGAACCAGATTAAACAATCCAAACTTTATTATCCTAAGTCTGTGAAACGTTATTACGATCAAAATGGCTTTCAGCCTATGTGGACTAAAAATAAAGAGCAGCTTAAACAGACTTGGGAAGCAATGATGCTATTGGATTGTGTACTCCAGTATGGATTGTCTTATGCTGATTACCATCCAAGAGAGTTGATATATGACAACTTACGTACCATAATCAATAATCCCGATACAGGAAATATTACAGAGCAGGTACGTTTTGATGTGCTGTTGACTGATGCCATCATTACCTTAATGAATCATCTTCATTACGGTAAGTTTAATCCTGACTTTTCAGCAAAAAGGTTAGATGGAATAACCAAAACCACTGAGTTTAACACCGTAGTTAAACTTACAAAAGCGCGTGGGGACATCAATTTCATAGAAGCAATATTAACTGCGCAACCCAAATCAAAAACTTATGTGCATTTACAAAGTTATATGCGGCTAATTAAAGGTCAATATGTGGGTGATTGTTACGAAACACCTGAATCAGAAGCTAGAAAAGTGGCAATCAATATGGAACGTTTGCGTTGGGCAGAGGCCTATACAGAGCGCGGCGGACATCAAAGAGTACCCTATCTAACCTGTGAAATAAAAGATGGGCTTCCGGTTTTTTATGAAGATATCCGTCATCTCGATGAGTCTCTGGAGGCTGCAATGTATCCAATGAACAAGCGTCAGCCATTAAAAAGAAGCGTACCAGCGCTTTCAGATATACACCTTAAAAAAGAATGATGAAAACAATATTAGTGACCACCGATTTTTCTGCACCATCACAAACTGCAGCTCGTTATGCCCTATATCTGGCAAATGCAATGAAAGCACATCTCGTTTTGTGTCATGCGATTCAAGTATCGTCTACAGTAACTATTGCCTCAAAAGCCTCACATTCCCCTGATAATTTTTCTAGTACCTACGATGCAGCAGTTGAACAAATTCAATTTCAAGTCCTGAGTTTAACAGAAAAGGAAGAAAACGATAGTCCAACTACTCTTGTTGACTATATTGTGGCCCCTGGTTCCGTAACTAATGTCGTAAATGATGTGATCAAAAAAAGGGAAATAAGCTTAGTAGTAATGGGAATGTTTGGTGCAGGGGCTATCAATAGATTTCTTCTGGGTAGTAATAGTCAGAATTTGATAGACAATAGGTTAGGGTTTCCGGTTTTGCTGGTCCCTTTTAAAGAGTTTCCAGAAACAGTTAACAAGATTGCTTTCGCAAGTGATTTAAGTGATGGTGATATCGGACTTATTCAGTCACTGGCCAGCTTTGCATGTCCTTTTGATGCGGAAATTCTGATCGTTCATATAAGCGGAGTAAAAGTTGACCAAATTCAAATAGATAATTTTTTAAAGGAAGTGACAGCTAAGATTAACTATCATAAAATCTATTACCGCCATGTTGAGGATAAAGACATCAATCGGGGTCTAAACTGGATTGCCAGAAATGGAGTTATTGATGTATTTGCGATGGTTCATCGTAAAAATAACTTTCCAGGTAACATATTTAGCAGCAGTTACACGCAAAACCTCTCCAGGAGCATTCATATTCCCCTACTTGTTTTTTCTGAAAATGAGTTCCCGGTATTTTAATGGAACAAACAGTGTCTCATCAGTTTTTATGTTATGTTTAAATAAATGAATCTAAAAAAAACCATACCATAAAGAATTTTCCGATTGTCATTTTTGGAAAGCAATATCACCAGGAGCTAATTGATCATATTGAGTTTATGAAAAGCAATGCTACTATTAGTGTGGATGATCCACATTTATTTCTGGTTACAGACAGTATTGAGAAGGCAGTTGCTTTGATTGTTGAAAAAAGCATTAAACAATATGGTCTCCGTCCGGAAAATAAAGTAAAACCCTTCAAATGGCTATTCGAGCGTAAATGATTCGTGTTATTTCGATCAGTACATTTGACCTTTTTAAGTCCCTAACTACCCAATTGGTAAAAGTTTGGTTTTTGTATTTACAACCTGAGACATTCAATTTCTGGTACAATAACCGCTGGGCATCTGGCTTTACTTACTACCTCGGTGATTTCTGTTCCGAACAGAACATCATCATTGCTGTGTGATTTAAATCCACTCATGACGAGCATGAGAATGTCTTTTTTCTTATCGATAATGCTGCACACATTTTCCACAACACCGCCACCTTCACTCAAATAATCAATTCTGGGTTTGAAATTTTTGGTATCTGCATTTATAACAGTATTTAATCGGTTCATCTCTTTTTCCAGATTTAATTTACTGATCTGGGCCAATAATTCATAATCTACGATTTGAGAGGATTCAAATTCTGATCCCGAGATATAGTAAGAGTGAAATAACAGCATGTTTGTTTTTAACTGGACCGCTAAAAATAAAGCATAATCTGTTGCGTTTAAAGCACTTTTTGTAAAATCTGTGAGTACAAGTATTGTTTTTGTATGATCAGAATCTTGACTGGTTTTCATAGGACTAATATTAGTTTAAGTTGAAATCAGATCTCATTTTTGCAGGGTGTGACCTATTAATTCATTTTTAGCTGCATGAAAAGTCATCAGTATTTCTTCCATCTCGTGGTTTAAAACCTGGTGCTCTTCAATTAAACTCAATTTAATTTCCTTTATTGGACCATAAGTTAATGGCTCTAGTCTTTTTTGCAAATGAATAAGCTTGAATTTTAACCGGGAGAGTTGTTGTTCTATTGAATTGAATTTGATAATGTGTTTCTTGTTGACTTCATATTCTATATGTTTCTGATATAATTTTTTGAGAATATCAGATTCATTATGAATAAATTGTAGATCCGATGACCATTGTTTGGTGATCAGGTAAAGTTCCTGTAATTCTGTGTTTAAGGCATTGTCTTCTATTGTCGTAGTCATGATAATAAGATTATATATACAAAGATTCTGCTAATAAATTGTTCTAAACTTGATGGCTATCAGTCTTTTGAATGATATGTATCATAAATCAAACCTACTCATTCAGCGGCATATCCTTATTGATGCTGGTCAGCCGGTTTGGTGATGGCTATCATTTTTATTGGAGCTAAATAGTTGAAATTTACTGAAAAGGACAGTAAGTAATCAGTTGCCTCCTGACCAAGTCTGTGGTTATATAATTATCGAAAAAATCCTAATGAAGATGAAAAACAAAAATGAGGAAGACATAGCCAGATCCCAAAGTAACCCCCTGCAGCATAACGTTCCGTTGGCTCCAATGCCGAAAACAATGCAGGCTATGGTGATGGAAATAGCTGGGCAGCCATTGGTGCGCAAAACAATGCCATTGCCGGTAGCTAATGAAGAGAAGTTACTAATTAAGATTATCGCCTGCGGGGTTTGTCGCACCGACCTGCATATTATGGATAGTGAACTTGCTAATCCCAAACTTCCACTGATACCGGGACACGAAATTATTGGAACTGTTGAAAAAGCAGGTCGTAAGGTAACTACATTCAAACCAGGCGATCTGGTTGGGGTTCCATGGTTGGGTTATACTTGCGGCTATTGTAAATATTGCCTTAAGGATCAAGAGAATCTATGTGAAAATGCACTTTTTACGGGTTATACCATAGATGGCGGTTATGCCGAATATACAGTGGCATTCCAGAAATATTGCTTTCATCTTGGGCCTCAATATGGTCATCCTTCATCTGCACCATTACTTTGCGCTGGTTTAATCGGTTATCGCTCTTATCAAATGATTGGACCAGAGGCTAAACATATAGGGTTTTACGGTTTTGGTGTAGCTGCACATATATTGGTGCAGATTGCAAAGCATGAGGGTAAAGAAATTTATGCCTTTACACGGGATGGTGATCTGGAAGCACAATCATTTGCAACCAGGACGGGGGCAGTATGGGCAGGTAATTCGACCGATCCACCGCCTGTATTATTAGAAGGAGCTATTATTTTTGCTCCGGTTGGTCAGCTTGTTCCTAAAGCATTAAAGGATATTGATAAAGGCTGCGCTGTTATCTGCGGTGGGATACACATGAGTGATATTCCATCTTTTGCCTATCAACTGCTTTGGGAAGAAAGGACAATCCGCTCTGTTGCTAATCTAACCCGGAAGGATGGGGATGATTTCTTTGAGCTTGCAGACAAAATTAAAATAAAAATAGAAACCCGCCTGTTTCCATTGCAACAGGCCAATGAGGCATTGGCTGCTGTGCGCAATGGCGATATTAACGGAGCTGCGGTTCTAGTGATGTAAATTTTGCTTGAAATTGACTACCACAAAGATTGATTGAAATTTAAACTATGTTTCCTTAAATCCAAAAACAGACAGTAAAATTTTATACGAGTTACGAAAATATATCTTTCCGCAAATCTGAAACTCTATAAAGTAGTTGCGGTCAACTAAAAGCATGACCAAGATCATGCTTTTAGTTGATATTCAGCAACCTATATGGAATAAAATGGTTGTAAATTTAGTATATGGAAAAGATACTTGTTACCACGGATCAGTCTACCAATTCAAAAGCGGCGATCCGTTTCGCTATCCAATTAGCAAAGCAGCGTAAAGCAGAACTGATCATCCTCCATATTTACCACAATATTAAGCCTTTCAGTTGGAGCGAAAGAACTTTTGAAGAATACGAAGATACCTTCATAAAAAAAATCACGGCAGAACTAACAGAATTCATTGCCGATATATATCATGATATTCATGAATCCGAAATTCAGCATCAGTTGGTCATGGTATCTAATCTCGATGTGGTAGAAGGAATTATGGAATATGCCATTAAGCACAATTGCGCATATATATGTATCAGTACCCGAGGCGCAGGAACATTTACTAAAATACTCGGTACACATACATCTAAACTGATCCGCAGTTCTGCAACCCCCGTTTTATGCATACCCAGTGCTTACCATTTAGCAGAATTAAAACACATTCTTTACGCATCGGATATGACCGATTATGAAAACGAGCTTAAAAAAGTCGTGGCCTTCGCCAGGCCTATCCATGCCAGTGTAGAGATGATGCATATTTCATATCCCTATGAATTTGCATTTGATAAAGACCTGATGGAAGCAACACTACAGAAAAAAACAGCCTATAAAGTTAGCCTGCTAAATCCCAAAAGAGATATAACCAATGTTTTGCTTGAAGATATAGACGATGCCATTAAGGTGAGTAAACCCTCGCTTTTGGTCTTATTTACCCACCAGTCAAGATCTATGTTTGAACGACTGTTATTTCCTTCAAATGCAGAAGAATATTCTTTTTATGGCAAGATCCCATTACTTACCTTTAATAAGCAGGAAGATAAGTAAATGAATTACCCATTAGAATATCCATTTTCATTATCTGTAGAAGCCGTGCTTAAACGTTCCGAAACGGACAACAACAATGGAATTTCTGCGCCTGAGGCTGCCAAACGTTCTCTAACCTATGGTCTCAACACCTATAAAACGCAAAAGCAAAAATCGCTGTGGCAAATTCTGATAGCACAATTCAACAGCCCGATTGTTTATCTTTTATTTTTTGGCGCAGTTGTTTCAATTTACTTTAAGGATCTTTTAGAAACCATCGCTATTCTGGTCGTCATTGTTGTCAATGCGCTGATCGGCTTTTTTATGGAAATGCAGGCCCGCAGTTCTATGACCGCGTTGAAAAAAATGGATGTTATCCTGGCAAAAGTAATTCGTGGGGGCAAAACCAGATCAATTCCATCTGAAACGTTGGTGCCAGGCGATCTTGTTCCGCTGGAAGCGGGGGATATTGTACCAGCAGATGGCCGTTTAATAGCCGTTAACCGCTTGCAATGCGATGAATCTTCACTTACCGGCGAATCACTTCCCTCCAACAAAATAACCGGACCGCTGGATGAAGATACGCTTATCGGTGATCAGCAGAACATGGTTTTTAAAGGTACCTCAGTAATAAATGGAAATGGGCAAATGGTCATCACGGGCATTGGAGCAAATACACAATTAGGCAACATTACTACTTTGGTGGGAAGCTCTGCAGATACGATAACCCCACTCGATAAAAAACTGAACAGGTTAAGCCGGAAACTCATCTGGATCACACTCGGCATGACCGCTATTTTTGCGGTCACAGGATTTATTCAAGGTAAGACCATATTAACCATTATCGAGACATCCATTGCCCTGGCAGTGGCCGCTATACCAGAGGGCTTACCTATAGTGGCAACAGTGGCGCTATCCTACGGCATGTTGCTGATGGCCAGACGAAATGCTATCGTTAAGAAGCTATCTGCTGTAGAAACACTGGGCAGCACCGGGGTAATTTTGACAGACAAGACGGGTACCCTGACCGAAAATAAGATCCATGCCGATACCTTCGCATTTCCAGAAGAAAACATCAAAGTACATATCGAAAACAAACAGTTGAAATTTCTGTCCGGAAAGATTAAGGTAAGTACCGAAAATTACAATAAACTACTGCTAACCGGTGTCTTATGCAATGATTCAAATGGAATAAGCGGCGATCCTGTGGAAGTGGCCTTGATACAAACAGCCATTGCCGCCGGCTTAGATACTGGTGAATTGGTTAAAGAATATGTACGTACCGCAGAAGTACCCTTTAGTTCTGAGATGATGATGATGGGTACGCTGCATCAAACATCCTCCGGATATTTTGCTGCTGCCAAAGGCTCAATGGAAAGATTGCTGGAAAAATGTAGCCAAATACAATTTGGTACCCTGATCAAACATTTAGATGCCGAATGTAAGAATGCTCTGCTTTTGAAATCGGAGGAAATGTCGGCCAGCGGACAGCGGGTCCTGGCCTTTGCCTACAGGGCGGATGACTCGCTTAATGTGCACAATTATTTGGATGACCTGGTTTATATTGGCATGGTGGGCTTTCTTGATCCACCCCGGAAAGATATAAAAGCTGCTATTTTAAGTTGCAGGAATGCGGGAATCAAAGTGGTGATGATCACTGGCGATCATCCGCAAACGGCATTAAATATTGCCCGAAAAGTGGGGCTGATTGACGAGAAAAATAAAGAGGTAATTACCGGGAAAGAATTGCCCAAGCCCGAATTATTAACAAAAGAATGGCGACAACGTATTTTGGCTACGGCCGTTTTTGCAAGAGCTTCACCCAAACAAAAACTTGAAATAGCAGATGTTTTTCAAAAGGCAGGATCTATCGTTGCCATGACAGGTGATGGTGTAAACGATGCACCTGCTTTAAAAAAAGCAGATGTAGGTATTGCAATGGGCATCCGGGGAACCCAGGTGGCTAAAGAAACGGCAAGTATCATATTAAAAGATGACTCTTTTACCTCTATTGCCGATGCTGTTGCGCACGGTAGAGAAATCTTTCAGAACATTCAAAAATTTGTGGTTTATCTGGTATCCTGTAACCTAAGTGAAATATTCATTGTAACTGTTTTAGGTGTAGCTGTACCCGGTGCAACTTTACTTCCACTACAGATCTTGTTTTTAAATATGGTGACAGATATATTCCCGGCACTTGCACTTGGTTTAGGTACAGGGGATAGGACTGTGATGTTAAGCCCTCCAAGAGACCCTGAAAAAAATATTATCACCAACCAAAAATGGCTGGTAATAGCCCTGTATTCCGCTGCGATCACCTTAGCTGTGATCATTGCAGTAATCTATTGTAAAGAAGTGCTTCACAGTGACGACCGGACCTGTAATAATATCGCCTTTATCACGCTCGTTTTTGCACAGCTATTCCACGTATTCAATATGTCTTCCAATGGTTCTGGATTTTTGAATAACGAAATTACCAGGAATAAATTTGTTTGGATCGCGATCCTGATATGTAGTGGCCTTACCTTTATGGCCTTTGCTATCCCCGGTATGCGTATAGTTTTAGGTTTATCCATACTTTCATTCAAATTATGGATGGTTTCCATTACCATTGGCCTGTTGCCATTATTGACGATCAAGGCTTATAAAGCATTATCGAAAAAATCACCTATCAAACCGTCATTGGACTTTTAGCAGGTCTCTCATCACCAAGAAGTATTCCCCAATGCTTATATTTTTCGGTGTGATCGAAGACGATTTTAAAAACAGACAGTATTGGCATGGCAAGAAACATACCCGATAAACCGGCCATGACTCCTCCAACGAAAATACCGACAATAGAAACAAGCGGATTAATCTTCACCTGAGAACCTACGATACGTGGCATTAAAATATTATTATCCAGAAATTGCACTACAGTTATAGCTCCTAGTACGATTACAACATCTGTAATACTATCAGAGGATGCTAAGGTGAGCAATATACCCAGGATATTACCAATTAAGGCCCCCAAATAAGGGATAAGGTTCAAAAAAGCAAAAATGATTCCGATCAACAGCGCATTCTGGATACCGAAAAGCCACAATGCGCCACCTAATAGGACGATGATATAAGTGATTTGTATCAACAACCCGATAAGGTAGCTTTTAACTATTTTTTCTATCTGCCGGATGGCTTTCTCTACGTTTTGATGCTCCTGTTTTGTAAAACACATCAGGATGAACTTTAAAAAGATGTTTCTGTATAAGATGATCAGGTAGATATAAATCGGAAGCAAACCTATAAATATGATTATGCCCGATAAAGATCCTGCAGCACCGCTTAAAACGCCGCCAAGGGAGTTAAAGAGTTTTTTGCTCTGCATATTAATGAAGCTAACCTGGTCCGCTGGGGAATACCCAAATGACTTATTGATCCAGATACTGAGATTATCTAAATGCTTAGTTACAGTAAGCTGTATTTTAGGGAAATCATCTAATAATGCGCCCACTTGGCTGGAAAAAAGCCAAATAATCATCGCTATTGCAATCGCTAATAATAAGATCGGTAAAAAAACAGCAATGGCTTCAGGTACTTTTAGCCTTCTGAAAAAGCGGAATACAGGCAAAAGCACAAGGCTAAAGAAAAAGGCCATTAACAAGGGCATAATGATCGTATTTCCCGCCACTATTGAAGCTCCTAAAACAAACAGGCCAACCAATTCTATGGCCCGTTTAACGGTTACCGGCATTTCTTTTACCATGGATTATAGTTTTCAATCATCTTTTTTACCACTTACTTCCTTAGAAGTGGATACTGAATTAGCGCCAATTTCTGTATGTCTGATCTGTCCTCCCAAATAGCCGGTCCTTGCTACAAAACCAAATGCTGTTAAGGAAGTAAATAATGCGATCCATGCAAACGGTCTGGTCAACGAATGGCTTTTCCAAGTTACAAATACCCCGGCCATTGAAATTATTCCTACCACAATCAAGCCGATCAACGATGGCAGTGCAGACGCTGCATGTTCTTCTATAATATTTTTAGAGATCCCTTGTATATGCTCGACCGTTTCTTCAGCACTTTCACCGGTTGCATAAGCTATACAGGCCCCGATAGCGGAGATTATCAAAATACTATAGGCAGCCATTAAAGTAGAGTTGCTTTTTCTCCATATTCCATGGATCAAAACAAGTACACCCAAGATACATCCTATAATAGGGAAATGGGTGATCAACAGGTGTATGTGCGTTTGGTTCATGATTTTTTTATTAAAGATCATTCATTTGAAAGTAGTTTTAAGTGATTGATATCAAGTGTATTAATGATGCTTGTCATTTAGATTTTAATGGTAAATAAATAGATTTATGATCTAACTTGACAAATTGAGACCCACTAAAAAATTATTGTAAAAGGGGATAAAAGGCTTTAATCTTACTAATTGATAGTACATGAAAGTAAATAATTTTAACGTACAGGGCTTAAGCCGCCAGGATGTAACTGCTGCAAGGTTAAAGTATGGGCAAAACAGCCTGTCGTTTAAAAAAGAAAATGGATTTGTTGATGCCCTAAAAGGATTGGTAAAAGAGCCAATGGTGATGTTACTCTTGGTTACTTCGTGCATATATTTTATCAGTGGAAAACTGGGTGATGGAGTGTTTTTGGCTTCAGCTATTGTACTCGTAGCAGGGATTTCTTTATACCAGGACTCCCGTAGCCGCAACGCACTCGAAAAATTAAAGGATTTTTCTCAGCCAAGGTGCAAAGTGATCAGAGATGGCGGAGTCTTAGAAATAAAAAGTGAAGAGTTAGTCATAGGTGACAGCCTGATGGTAGAGGAAGGAACTTCCATCACAGCAGATGGTATGATTGTGCACTCCAACGATTTTTCGGTCAATGAAAGCATCCTCACAGGCGAATCATTCGCCGTTTATAAAGACCAGTCTTCTGTTGACAACTTGATTTTCCATGGCACAACCGTAGCCAGTGGCCTGGCCATTGCAACCATAACTGCCATAGGGAATCAAACCCGGCTGGGGAAAATCGGCAAAAGCCTGGAGTCTATTGTGGAAGAGAAAACGCCTCTTGAGTTACAGATCAATAATTTTGTAAAAAAAATGGTGATCGTTGGGGTGATCGTTTTCCTAATCGTTTGGGGTATCAATTATTTTCATTCTTTAAATATTTTAGATAGCCTGATCAAAGCGCTTACACTCGCCATGAGTATTTTGCCTGAAGAGATCCCGGTTGCTTTTACCACCTTTATGGCGCTTGGTGCCTGGCGGCTGATGAAAATGGGTATCGTGGTTAAACAAATGAAAACGGTTGAAACTCTTGGCAGTGCATCGGTCATATGCACTGATAAAACAGGTACCATCACAGAAAACAAGATGAGCCTTGCAAAAGTGTATACTTTGCAGCAGAATCGTATAGCTGACGCTATGGTAAAGATTTCAAATGGTGCTGAGCAGGATCTGATAACATTAGCCATGTGGGCCAGTGAACCGATACCCTTCGATCCGATGGAAATCGCCCTGCATCAAGCCTATACAAAAACAGTTCTTGCTGATGAGCGTCGTGATTATCGAATGATCCACGAGTATCCCCTAGGTGGTAAGCCCCCCATGATGACACATCTGTTTGAAAATAAAAACGGACAACGCATTATAGCGGCCAAAGGCGCACCCGAAGCACTAATCAGCATTTCCCACTTAACAAGCCAAGAGAAGAAACAGGTAGCAACAGCAATTGAAATAATGGCTGCCGAAGGATACCGGGTATTGGCTGTAGCAGAGGCAAATTTTGCGGGAACTGATTTCCCTGCCACTCAGCAGGAATTCCAGTTCGCCTTTAAAGGTTTAATTGCATTTTATGACCCACCTAAGAAGAACATCAACGCTGTATTGCAAGACTTTTATAAAGCAGGTATCACGGTTAAGATTATCACAGGTGATAATGCGGAAACCACCGGCGCAATTGCCCGGCAAATTGATTTTAGAGGGTTTGACCACTGCATTAGCGGTGATGCGCTAATGGAGCTATCTGATAAAGAACTTGGAGAGAAAGTAGAGACCGTGAATATTTTTACGCGAATGTTTCCTGATGCTAAACTAAGGATCATTAACGCATTAAAAGCTGAAGGTGAAATAGTAGCCATGACTGGGGACGGAGTAAATGACGGTCCTGCACTAAAGGCCGCAAACATAGGGATAGCCATGGGCAAAAAGGGAACCGAAATTGCCAAGCAGGCCGCATCTCTCATATTACTGGAGGATGATCTTTCTAAAATGGTTGATGCTGTGGCGATGGGCAGACGTATCTATACCAATCTTAAAAAAGCGATACAATACATTATTTCCATCCACATACCAATTGTTTTAACCGTATTTATTCCGTTGGCCTTAGGTTGGATATACCCCAATATATTTTCTCCCGTACATATCATTTTCCTGGAATTGATTATGGGGCCAACCTGTTCTGTTATTTACGAGAACGAACCCATGGAGAAAAACACGATGCTGCAAAAGCCACGCCCGTTCAGTACCACTTTCTTTAACTGGAAGGAGTTAATGACGAGTGTCTTTCAGGGATTGGTTATTACAGGTGGAACGTTGTTTACTTATCAATATGCCGTAGCCAGAGGAGCAGATGAACAGTTGACCCGAACTATGGTATTCACCTGCCTGATAACAGCCAACATCTTACTCACAATGGTCAACCGGTCATTTTATTATTCAATACTTACCACGATCAAGTATAAAAACAATCTGGTATTGCTAATCGTCGGGATTACCATATTTATTTCCGCGTCCTTAATTTACCTCAGCCCGTTAGCAAATTTCTTTGGTTTCGTACCGTTAAAATTGCCTGAAATTCTCGTAAGTGCAGGTATCGGTTTGTTGTCGGTAATATGGTTTGAACTTTTTAAATGGAGAAAACGACTGACATCCAAAAAGACTTTTACAAATCGCAGTACTTCATGAACAGGAGAAAATTTTTAGGCCTGCCGCCAGGTTTGGTATTGATAGCTTAACCTCTTGCACTAAATGATAAAGCAATCTTGTAAGGGAAGATTTAAAGTCCGTTTTATAGTTTTTTAATGCAGAAGATCATTTTACTAATTCCATTTGGAATAATGCTTTACCTCCTAATATGGGCAGGACTAAATCTTACCGTAGGCATAAACTTCAATTTAAGCAAGCAATAGCTTTTGAAGATTTGGGTGCTGAAAATGTTATTATATCATGTCCAGAGATGATGGGCGTCATTTCTAAAGCTACTCATTAATACCACCTTTATAAAAACAAATGGCCATGAAAAAAATAATTTTCCCAATTGCACTAGTAACAGCTGGATTAGTAGGTCTAAATACCTTTGAAGCAGCGGCCCAAACATCAGGATCAACACAAAAGAAAAACATTAACATACATGCTAAAACGCTAAGTAAAACACAAATGAAAGGATTTAAAACAGACATCCAGAAGGATGCCATTGAAAATAATAGCTTCAGAAAGGTACTTTATACAGCCAAACATCTTCAGTTAGTATTGATGAGTTTAAAGCCGGGTGAAGAAATCGGATTGGAGACACATGCCAACAGTGATCAGTTCTTCCGGTTTGAAGGAGGTAAGGGAAAATGCATTATTAATGAAACCGTTTATACAGTAAAGGATGGCGACGTGATTATAGTACCTGCCGGGTCTAAACATAATGTGATCAATACAGATACTAAAAAAGATCTGAAGCTGTACACTATATATGCGGAACCACAACATAAAGATGGCATCATAAGAGCCACAAAAAATGATGCTGAACGACACGAAGCCAAATTTGATGGTAAAACAACAGAAAAAGATATGTAATAACTGAACAGAATAGGGGTAAGACTATTTTAGTTTTTGAATAAAATTAAATATCACATTAGATGAAGAGGAGGGAATTTTTAGCTTTTTCAGGCGGATCTATAGTTCTCGCGGGAACAACGTATTACCTACTTAGCGATAAAACTAATTTTGTGAGATCAGACACTTCAAAAGATGAAGTTAGTAAAGTTGCTTTAACTGCTGATGAACGGCGCATACTATACTTCGCTTCCCTGGCTCCGAGCGGTCATAATACACAACCCTGGTTCATCCAGCATATTGAGCCCTTGCACTGGATCATCTGTAACGATAAAAGTAAATGGCTGCCCGCTGTTGATCCGATGCAAAGGGAAACTATACTTTCCATCGGTGCATTTATTCAAAATTTAGAATATGCCGCTGATTATCTGGGCTACCGGTGCCAATTCAGTTTGATAGCTAGCAATAATCAGGATGAAAAAGTAATGAGCGTCCAACTGATCAGATCGGGTAACCAATTCAAGTATAATGTTGAAACCATTGTACAACGCCGCACGATAAGATCGAATATACTCTCTGCGGGATTAAAAATTGAACACATCAGGCAATTAATTGATAATGAACCGGACCTCATTCATTTCATTCCACACAAGACAAAGTCCTATTATGATCTGAACGAACAAACCATCGAAGCAAACAAGATTCAATCCTATCGTAATCCCGCGCAAAAAGAATTGGCTGACTGGATCAGATTTTCTAGTAAGGATGCTGAGAAATACGGAGATGGCCTAACTACTGGCAGTATGGAAATTGAGGGCATTTCTGGTTGGGTGGTGCGTAACTTTTATGGAAAATCCAATGTGATGGGTAAAAACTTCAGGAATCAGAATATTAACCAGGTAGAGAAACAGGTAGCTTCATCTGCAGGTTGGTTTTTAATAACAAGTAAAGATAACTCTGTAAGCTCCCTAATCGAAACCGGGAGGCGGATGCAACGGCTGTTCCTAAAAGTAAAAGAAAAAGGTATCGCTATACATCCGATGACCCAAATACTGGAAGAGCCATCCATTTATCAAAGTCTGAACGCATCCATCGGCCTAAATGATCCGATACAGTTTGTGCTACGAACCGGATATGTTAAGGATTATCCTGAACCTGTCTCGCTAAGGCGAACGGTAGACCAGCTTGTTCGAATGATCTAATTGTAACTTGTTTCAATGTTTTCCTATGCACAAAAATATAACACATGAAACCAAAAGCAGCAAGAAATATACTATTGAGCTTATTGGCTTTTTTAGGTTTCGGGGCCATTGGTGGTGGTGGTGCTTTGATTGTCTCCCCCACAGGAACGCTGATAGGAATGCCACCATCCATATTAAAGAATTCACCGTTTCATAGTTTCTTGATACCGGGAATTATTTTATTCGCCCTGCTTGGCCTTGGCCCGTTGCTGGTGATACCTGCACTATTAAAAAAGCCAACATCCAAATTGGCGGAAAAGCTGAATTGCTTCAAAGATATGCACTGGTCCTGGACTTTTAGTATTTATACGGCATTCATCCTCGTCGCATGGATACAGCTTGAAATGGTTTTTATACAAACAGTAAGCTGGATGCATACCTTCTACATGTTTCTTGCGTCGGTTATAATCCTTGTGAGTTTGACACCAACAGTCAGAAGCCTGTATAAAAATCATACTAATTAAAAGTAAAAGATATGCTCATTTCAGCGATAATAATTGGTACGCTTTTAATAGTAGTCATCATTGGGAGGGTTAACTTATCAATGCGGTTCGATAAAATGGTAAAGAACCTTTTTGCAATAGCAAAGTCAGTTGAAGGCAAAAGGTTTAGTTATGAACAATTGACAGACTTGCCGTTACCCGTGCAACGGTATTTCAAATATGCTTTAAAAGAAGGACAGCCCTACATTAGTTACGTTAGTCTTTTACATAAAGGGCAATTTAAAACCGGCCTTGATAAAGCATGGATGGATATTAAAGGCGAACAATATTTCACCATCGAAAAGCCTGGCTTTATATGGAAAGGTTCAACAAATTTTTTCACAGCCCGTGACATGTACCTCGCAGATAAAGGTAGGCTGATCGTTTCGCTTTTATCTCTCTATAATATCTTAGATGGGTACGGTGACAGTTTTAATCAAGGAGAACTATTGCGCTGGCTGGCTGAAAGTGTCTGGTTTCCAACAAACCTGCTACCCAGCGACGAATTGAATTGGATAGCCATTGATAAGGATACAGCAAAACTTACTTTTAGCTATAACGGCATGTCATTATTTTACATTGCAACGTTTAACAGTATCGGTGAGGTTATCCAAATGGAAACTAAACGTTATATGAACAAAGATAAGATGGAGACCTGGGTAGGTAAATTAAGTGGTTATAAGGAAGTCAACGGCATATTCGTGCCCACAATCATAGAAGCAATATGGCGTTTAGAAAAAGGCGACTTTAGCTACGCGAAATTCAACGTAACCAAAATAGTATATGATAAACCTCATTTGATACATGCATCATGATCTGGGTTTTATTCAGAAACTTTTATTATTTTTCTTGTTTTTTGTAATATCTCCATTTTCAGCTAGTTATTTGCCTTAACAATAGTAATATTTTGATTTTAGTCCCTAAAAAAACATGAATTACTAATATTAAGAATAAAACCTTGGTTTGGCAGCAAATATGTTTTAAAAAACATCAGTGAGGCTTGCACTTGGTCTGTAAAGCTCCTCGAAGAACTGCTTGTCAAATTAAAAAGGATTAAACCATTGTTATGCAAAATATGTGGTAGGCGCAACTTATAACCGATAAAACAGTTTTCATGCATTTAGTCGTGGTCTGTTAATCAGATTTATTACTGCCTATATATGGTCTTCATCGTGCTTTTCCGGTTTAATTTCAGACTCATTCATGTCCTTTTCAAATTTCTTTTCATCCTTTATATTCCGCCAAACCAACCAGCCCAAAAGCAGGATGACTACGAAAATAACAGGTATAATGATAATATAGTTGATTTCCATGTCGATTGAATTAGGAGTAGATGCCGAGGAAGGGCTCGAACCTTCATAGCTGCCTGATTCAGCGCTCTGCGATGAAGTAACAGCTTTACTTCATTTCAAAGGTAAATTATCTTTACCGGTTTTCCTGTTTAATGTTATTATTTAACGGCCACGTAATACTGTATTGGTATCACTTTAGCTGGTAAGATAACTGGCATGATGCGAAGTCAACAGACTAACCCAGTTTTACTTCCCAAAAATAATTGTTGGTATCTATGGAATAAGGAGTTGGTTTCAGTATGCAATAAAAAATCTGATAGGTTTATGGTCGCTTATATTGGTAAAAAAAATCCACATGCAAAGAGTCTGTAGCGATCGCTATAGCACTCCTGAACTGAAGTTATTCAAATTCTAGCAATGTGTTCTGGGTAATGGAGGCGGGATCGTTAAACTGTTGCAAAAGAATATCATCTGGCATTGCAATCTGAACGGCTGAGGTTAGAATCAGGATGCCGTTCATTGTAGATTTATAGTTTAGGTATTCTCCAACGATAGGGTTCAATTCCTGTAGCCTTGATATTAATTCATATACTACATAAGTTGAAATTTGCATAAATTAAAGATAAGGTAACTTTATTGAAACATAAAATTATCATTATAATAACACTTGTTTTCATTAATTTAGAGCAAAATCACATAAAGTGCTAATTACGCCAAATAGTTTAAGGAGGGAATAACCTAAAGTGAATACCTCCTTAAATTTATAAATATCGTTTAAACGATCGGAGGAAATGCAGCCTTTTTAAGTTGTCCGTCTGCATCAAATAACAACTGCTTGGAGAGGTTCATTTTTTTACTAATTCTATTCTTTTTGACCCTAGCATATCTTTGTGTTGTTCGGATGTTCTTATGTCCGAGCATTTTACTTACATCTTCTAGGGGGAAATCCATAGTGTTGAGCATCAAATCGGCAAAGGTATGTCTTGCTAAATGGCTATTAAGAGGCCGACCAATTCCACATAGGTCAGAAAGCTCCTTTAAATAGCAATTGTACCTGAAATTGCTGTTTACGGGAATTAACTTTTTATGCAATATGCAATAAGGATCGTCCTTATATTTCGCAATAATTTCCGTGATTATTGGGAGAATTGGCACCATTTCGGTGACTTTTGTTTTACCTCGTTCCTTGATTAACCACTTTTCATTTTCTGCCCCGACTTTTACAATGTTTTGGGGTGACAGATTGTATATATCTTGGTAGGCGAAGCCAGTGAAACACTGAAATATAAAAGCGTCGCGTACTTTTATAAGCCTGTCAATGCTAAGATTCTTGCGCCAGATACTTTCGACCTCAAACAATTCTAAAGGTAGAATTTCAGGTTCTTCGGATCCACATCTAAATTTCTCTATCGGATTATTAATAATCCACTTATTAGTTTCAGCGATGTTGAGCAATTGTTTAGTGTTTTTAATCTGCTTCATAGCTGCCGCCTCCTGAATGGATGGTTTTCTTTTAACAATTAAGAAGGTGTGAAATTTATTTGCAAAGGACTGGTCAATTTCTGAAAGTTCAAGATCCTTTGATTTAAAAGTGTGTGTAATAAATTCAGCTATCTTTTTCTTTGTGGATTTCCACTGCTTTAAAGTTTCCTTTGATCTCAGGTTTTTTTCCACTAGTAAAGTGAAGTTCTCAATATGAAGAGAGGCCAGTTCCAGTAAGGTTGGAATCTTATCTTCTGTTTTTTTCTTTTCTCCATTATGATCTGTAGAAAGGTTTCTATAACTGTTCCTGAGCATTGAAGGGCTTACTACCTCATGCTTTGACTGTAGTATGGTAAAATGCTTTTCAAGCTCACATTGTATCCTGTTTAATGCAGAATTGATGCTTTTTGCCTCTGGGCAAGGCAAGATCCTTTTCTTTTCCATATCCCATCTATCACTAGGAATTTTTTTGGCTATAGAGAACTCTATCTGGTTTCCATCAATGGAAATTCTACAGATAATAGGGGCATAGCCGTTGATGTCAGCTTTTGATTTACGGTGCCAAAAAAGAATTGACAGGTTTTGGTTACTTTTCATTTCTCAATCTGTTAAAGTTAAAAACTTGTTTATGGCCGGATAACCCGGTAACAGCTTGCTCTTAATAATTTGGAGTCTAATGAATCTTTTTGACTGGTGCCCAAATTTACCGATTACAAATGGGCACCAGTTAAGGCACCATTTATAATGGTTTCATATGGTTTGAAATGACTTATTATTTATTGAGAAATGCCTTTTGAAATACATTTTAAACAGAAAAGGCGCAATCTCTTGCGCCTTTCGTGATCCCGCTGGGATTCGAACCCAGGACCACTACATTAAAAGTGTAATGCTCTACCAGCTGAGCTACGGAATCAATTAATTCCTTTTGTTTAAGGAGGTGCAAAGATAGAAATTTAATATTAACATGCAATTAAATATGCAAATAAAATTAAGAAAAATAGCGGCTTATTTCTTAATTTGCTGAAAATCAGAAAGGCGGAACAATTCCGCCTTTCAAAAAAAATATAATAAATTCTGTTAAACAATCACAACCGTTATTTCAGGATAAACATAATCCCATTGATATCATCATTACCGCCATACTGGCTCTGAATAGCAATTTGATAATTAGCAGCATTTGCTGTACGTTCATACTCATGATACTGAAAACGGCTTGCAATACGGCCACCATTTCCAGTTCCCGGGCCAACAGTAAATTTAGGGATCAGCGTGCGGCGATACGTAAAATAAGACTCCAGGCCAGAATGACGGAACAATGCCAGGTATTTCTGCTGTATGATTTGTGTAAGCCCATTTGCAGTATTATACTTCACCTCGGGCTGGTTATAATAAGTATCCCAGTTTACATTTATATTATAGGTATCATAGTTGGCAGGTAGCGTAACATCTTTAGATCCGGGGCGGTAAAAATACGCTGTAAATGATCCCGTACCAGTAGGGATTTTATAGGAATCCATCGAACTTTTGATACCCGCTATATAATAATTCTCTGCATTGCCGGCTGCCCATCCACGATAAACACCTTCAGCCAGGTTAAACATTAATTCCGCATAGCCAATCTGGATACTAGGTTCACCAATGTAAGTTGAATAATAACGTTTTCTGTTCAGGAAAGAGTATTTCTGTAAGCCAGCATTATTATACATCACCCCAAGATCTTCACCAGCATCAGCACCAACAAAAGATGAAAAATCAGTAGGACTTTGTTTCAAATTATCTACCAGGTAACGTGAAGGCTCAGCAGTCACGAATACCCTTGGATCTTTTAGCTTAGTTAACAGCCCGATATAGGTCGCAGAAGTATTCTTTCTTGATCCGCTTTGTCCAAAGTTATCAGGATTCTGTGGGTAATAGTTTGTAGAAATAGTAGGAAGGTAATTGTACTGCATATTGTCAGCAGCACTTTCCATAACAGGATATTTTCCTGGATTGCTGACGATATCCGAAAACTGTTTTTTTACATTTAACTGTGCATCATCATCAGCCCTTTTACTCAGCTGAATCAACAGGCGGATTCTAAAAGTATTGACAACCTTTTGCCATTTCAGCAAGTCACCATTAAAGAAGATATCCCCGGCAAGAATGTTTTCTTTTGCTGCGATTAAAGCAGTTAAATCTGTGTTTGCACTTTCCAGTAAAGCCAGAGACTGTAGCATTACATTCTTCTGCGTATCATAAGCAGGAGTAAGGTTTGTTAAGCCCTGCAATGCATCAGTCATTGGAATATCGCCCATTTCCATGCTCATTTTAGTGAAAAGATAAGCCTTGAAAAACTTACCCAGTGCCGCATAAGAATTAACCGCATTCCCAGTTTTAGCTGCTTGTTTTTCCATTTCAACCACGTTTTTTAACACGGTATAATAATCATCACCATATTTAAAATCATAGCGGTTATTGCCATAATAATCATAGTTATTCAGGTAATACTGGCAATTTGTTTCTTTAGAACCATCCGGGCCCTCAACTAAACCCTTACCAGTTAAGATTCCATTGAGCAGTAAAGAAGCCGGTACTGCATTCGGTTTATTATTATTAACAGTTTTATCCTGAAAGTCCTTCTTGCAGCCTGCAATAGTAATAACTAGTAGAAGAGGTAACAGAGAATAAAATTTGAATATCTTTTTCATATAGGAGAATTAAAATGTCATATTGATATTGAAGCCATAACTACGTACTGTAGGGGACTGTAAGCCAGTTGCAGGGGTTTCTCCATTATACTGATCTAAGTCAACATCTTTAAACCTCTTGTCTTTGTAGAAATACAATAAGTTACGGCCTACTAAAGAGAAGGAAGCTTTTTGAATGAATGTGCCCGCAAGTAATTTCTTAGGAAGATCATAACCGATAGTTACTTCACGCAGTTTTGCAAATGTCTTGCTCATCAGGTTGGCTTCATCGATACCATAATATTTACTTACATAATCCTGAACAAGTACTTTGGTCGTGTTTGGCGCAAAAGCAAGGTCACCATAGTTGAGGATTGCCCCAGTTTTAGAATCATAATTGATAGAAGCGCCATTGGAAACAACAACCCCTTCACCAACATAAGTACCTTTATAGCCTTCCTTACCATAATTGGCCCAATCCTGATAACGTGCATCACCTAATGCTCCCTCAGCAGTTTCAATGTTTGAACCACCACGCATAGTTTTATTATGCATGTAATCCGTAGTCTTGCCACCCACACTACCATCAAACTGAAACCCTAAACTCAAGTTCTTATAATGGAATTTATTGTAAATGCTCCAGGAGTAATCAGAATTCATATTTCCCAGAAAGTGGTTAGCATCACCAGTGGTTATTGGTTTTCCTGCCGCATCATTAATAATCTGTCCATCCTGTGTTTTCACAAAAGCAGTTCCATATAATTTATCTGTACGGTCGCCTACTTTGAAAAAAGTATTATAGGTATCCTGTCCCGGAGGCAGTTCTTTGTAAACACGCTTATAAGTTGACCAGTTAACCAATACATCCCAGCCAAAACCATCCATGTCTTTAATTGGTGTGCCACTCAGAGAAACCTCATAACCAGTTTTTTTCGTTTTTAAAGCATTCAGGTATAACAAAGTATAACCTGTAGCAGTAGAAATCTGGTTTGGTAAAATCTTCGGGCCGTCAATATACTGGAAAGCAGTTGCATTAAGACCTAGTCTGTTCCCTAAAAACTTAACATCAAACCCTTCCTCATAATTCACACGAGTAGTAGTCTTGATCCCATTTTGATACAAATAATCTGAAGCATAACCTGCCGCCTGATTATTATAAGGCTTATTAATATTAAATGAAGTATTCAAAGAATAGTCAGGACCATTATATGGTGACATATATACGTTACCATAGCCCAATGGATTATTGGTAAGGTTAGCCCCGGTTTGGCCGCCAAATGCAGTAATTGAACTAAAAGGGGCAGGGCCAATACTTGCGCTGCTGGCATCTGTACGTACATTAGAGAAGGATGCTCTTGCTTTCAGAAAAGAAATTGCAGCGGGCATTTTTACATAGTCAG
The DNA here is from genome assembly GCF_014200605.1 of Pedobacter cryoconitis. Lineage (GTDB taxonomy): Bacteria > Bacteroidota > Bacteroidia > Sphingobacteriales > Sphingobacteriaceae > Pedobacter > Pedobacter cryoconitis_B. Next base: position 173,227 of record NZ_JACHCE010000008.1, read on the forward strand.
AAATTACTGTCGACAAGGAAATACTTGGATAATAATATGTCGTAGGCGTTTGGAAAGCTGATGATTTGTCTATCCTGCTGGTTGTAGAAAGTGTTGCATACTTACCAAAAGAAGCATCTAACGAGAAATAACCACTAAGTACCATCATACTCGAATTAAAACTCGTAGACTGTACCGGATTTTTAGAATTACTGAAAGAGTAAACTTCAGGTACATTCAAATAGTCAGTAGAGGTCCAGCTTGAATTATAGGATAAATTACGCAGGTTTGTTCCTACCAAACCAGAAAGGTTCACGAAATTTTTGACGTTATAATTGAAGTTTAATAATAGCTCATTATTGTTTTCAAATAAATTACGCCTGTCTTCACGGTAATCGCCCTGATTTCCTTCACGGCCATAAGGGTGAGCAGAAAATGGGAGCTTCTCTGTACGTAAAATATTATAAGTATCAAATTGTGAACGAAGTGTTGCGTTCAAATGGTTATCAATTTTAAAGTTGGCAGAAAGATAGCCATAGACATCATTTTTATGATGACCACGTAACCATTTTTCTGTCATCAGATAAGGATTATGATAACGCTGATATTCGGCAAATTGTGACTGTACACCTTCTTTACCCGGCTGCCATATCGCTTTAATATCTGGCGCATTCACATCCCAGTCGGCACCTGTCCAGATAGCTGTACTATAGATTAAACTGGATGGCCCATAATCTGCATCAGGAAAATTATCCGTATACTGTCTGTTAAAATCCAGGTTACCCTCAATCTTTAGTCTTGGATTTGGATTAAATGAACCATACATATTGAAATTGACAATATTAAGTCCGCTATTTGGGATATAACTTGACTGCTTGGATTGTGAAACAGAGAATCTTGTCGTATAAGTCTCTCCGTTAGCACTCAATGAAATGTTATTGTTAGTCTGATAACCGGTTTTCAGGAAATTCTTTAAATTGTTTTTACCTCTGGCCGTGTATGGTGTAGCTTGTCTTACCCCATTAATTACAGGACTGTCATACTGAGGGATTAACTGTCCGGCAAAGTAAGGTCCCCAGACATCATAATCTCCATCCACACCACCTGGTGCACCGCCTTTACCGTCTACGAATACATATTGTGTGTTTTCACCAGCACCAAATGAATTCTGTATACGTGGGAAAGTCAAAAATCCGCTGTTAATTACTGTACTGCTATTGAAATCAACAGTTAATCCTCTTTTGTTCTTATCGCCCTTTTTAGTCGTAATCAAAATCGCACCATTTACAGCCCGGCTTCCATATAAAGCAGCAGCAGCCGGGCCTTTCAATACCGTATAGGTTTCAATATCATCAGGGCTGATATTCCAGGTATCTGTATTGATTGGAAAACCATCCACAACATATAAAGTTAACTTATCACCGCGGATCATCACATTCGGCTCTCTCAATACCTCAGCAGAGGGGCCAACAGATAAACCGGCGACTTTTCCTACCAGGCCGCTAATTGGATTAGGGTCACGTGCTTTTAGTAAATCATCACCATTAACGGTCTGCAAGGCATAACCAACCTTTTTAGTATCTTTCTTGATCCCTAAAGCAGTGACTACGACTTCAGCAAGTGCTTTGCTATCACTTTTTAAAAGGACATTAATGAAAGTCTCCTCACCAATAATAATTTGTTTTTTCTCGTAGCCAAGATATTGGAAGGATACGGTCTGCCCTTTTCTTGCGGTTAAAAGAAAGCGGCCATTCATGTCTGTAACAGTACCTTGTTTGGTGCCGTCAACCAAAACACTTACTCCAGGTAAGGATTGTTTGGTTTCATCAGTAACTGTACCTGATATTTTAATCTGTGCCGCCAGAGTCATAGGGGCAAGCAAAAATAAGCATACAGTAATTACTTGTTTTAATTGCTTGTAAAGCTGTTTCATTGACGTGGATTTAGGTTGAAGTAAATTTTATTTTCATGCAGCAATACTAAACTTTGTTTATTAAAACTAAACCAATTTAGTATTATGTATACTTAAACTTTTGGTGTTTTTAGTTATAAATTATGCTGATTAGCAATAAGTTCGTTACACATTGATAATGATGGCTTAACATATCATCCGCTTATCTTATCGAAGTAGTTAACTCCTTTATTTTCAGTTGAAAATGATAAATTGAAATTGTTAATTATAGATATATTAACAGGCATTCTGAGCAGGTATTTGTGTTAATAGTAATTTAATCAAGGCCTGAGATTGAGAAATTATGCCCACATTTGTCATTTAATTACATCCTTATGCACATACTGGTTATTGAAGATGAACAAAGAGTTGCCGAACTGATTAAGAAGGGACTGGAAGAACTCGGATTTCATATTACTCTTGCCTTTGATGGAGAAATGGGCAAGAAGCTGGCCCTCACAAAAACCTATGACCTGATTCTCATGGATCTGATCCTCCCAAAGATTAACGGGATTGATCTTTGCAAAGAAGTGCGTATTGCCCGTCCTGATATTCCTATTATTATGCTGACCGCTTTAGGAACTACAGACGATAAAGTAGAGGGTTTTGACGCTGGTGCAAATGACTACCTGGTTAAGCCCTTTGATTTCAGAGAGCTGCATGCCAGAATCCGGGCTTTAATTAAAAGAAACCAGACACAGGGTAATACTTTTAACCAGGGTTTTATTTTGAGATTTGCAGATCTGGAAATGAATCTGGAAACCAAGCTGGTCAAAAGAAATGACATCCCTGTAGACCTTACGCCCAAAGAATTCCGTTTGCTTGAATATATGATGGGAAACTCTGAAAGGGTATTATCCAGAACTGAAATTGCAGAGAAGGTTTGGGATACCTTTGATTCGGGGACAAACTTTATTGACGTCTATATTAACTATCTCCGGAAAAAGATAGATAAAAACCATGAAGTGAAATTAATTCATACTAAACCGGGTATGGGTTTTATATTTAAAGAAGGATGAAGATAAGAGCGAAGCTTCTGTTATTATTTCTAACACTTTTCGGGGCTTTGCTTTTGGCATTTGCTGTATTTATCTATGTCTCTACCTCTCAGAACAGAAAAGACCAGTATTATAAACATTTAAAAAGAGAAGCAATCACAAAGGCTAATTTGCTTTTTGATGCGAAAGTACCTCCGGCGGTCTTACAGCTGATCTATAAAAATTCCATAAATTCTTTATTTGAAGAAGAAGTCGCTGTATATGACACCTCTTTTAACCTGCTTTATCATGATGCGGTACAAATAGATAAAGTTAAAGAAACAAAGAGAATGATTGATCAGATTATCCGGCAAAAGGAAATCACTTTTGATCAGGGTTCTTTGCAGGTTGTAGGTCTTTTATACAAGCATAAAGGCCAAACCTACGTCATTACAGCAGCAGCAAATGATAAGTATGGCTTGAGCAGGTTAGAGGACTTCAAGTATACTCTGATCATATCATTTATCATTATTATCAGCCTGACGATTGCTGCGGGTTATTATTTTGTAGGTAAAGCTTTAAATCCGGTAGCAGAAATCGTAGATAAGGTAGAAGAGATTACAGCAACCAATTTATATAAGCGGGTACAGGTTAAAAATGAAAAAGATGAAATAGGAGAGCTGGCAACTACCTTTAATACCATGCTCGACAGACTGGAACAATCATTTGATGGCCAGAAGAACTTTGTAAGTAATATCTCTCACGAGCTCAGGACCCCTTTAGCTACAATTGTTGGTGAATTGCAATTGGCGCTCATCAGGGAAAGAAGTGTGTCAGAATATAAAGAGATCATCAGATTATCGTTAAGCGATGCGCAAAGACTGGTCAGGTTGTCAAATGGTTTGCTTGATCTTGCAAAAGCAAGCTATGACCATACCACAGTCAGTATGAAAGAATTAAGGACAGATGAATTGCTGATGGATGCAAGAGAAGCTGTGCTTAAGATTAATGAAGCTTATAAAGTAGATATCGTTTTTGAACGTGAAATTGATGATGATGACGATATCTCGGTCAAAGGAAATGAATATTTGCTGAAAGTTGCGTTCATCAACCTGATGGAAAATGCCTGTAAATTTTCTGAAAACCACCAGTGTGTAGTGAGCATAAATTACAATCAGGATAAAATTAAACTGGTTTTCAAAGATTCGGGTATAGGGATTAGTGAAGATGAACTGGAAAATATATTTTCTGCATTTTACAGAGGAAAAAATAAAGACTTTAGCCCTGGAAACGGAATAGGATTATCCCTGACAGAGAAAATTGTACTAATGCATCATGGTACTATTCAGGTTACTTCAATCGTTAACTCCGGCAGTGAGTTTACCATCGAAATGTTTCACGTTTAAAATCTGCTTTGTAAAACAACAGCATGACGTCCTTGAAAAAGGATATGTACCACATTTCCTTACAGCATCAACTTTTTCAGAATTTCTACACTTCTAATTAAATCTTCCTGAGCAGAAGAAGCGAAGCCTAAACGGATACCGTTGGCATCATAGTCAGGATATTTGTGAATTTTTCCATCAGGCAAATATAAACCTTCACGAAAGGCCTTTCTGGCCAGTTCTTCCAGATCAATGGATGGATCAAAAACCGTCCATATTGACATACCACCTTCTGGAACGGTAAATTTTACCGCTTCTTTTAATTCATTGCCCAGCAAATCACATAAAAAATCACGCCGCTGCTGGTAAACAGCAAGTGTTTTTCTGAGGTAACGTTGTATTGTGCCGTCATTCAGCAAATCGGCCATTGCATTGTCCAGTACATGGTCGCCCTGCCTGTCCAGTAATATCCGGACTTTAGCTAAATGTTCAATCACGTTTTCGGCGGCCACCAAATATCCCATACGAAAGGCAGGAGAGAAGCTTTTGCTGAAAGAACCGCAGTAAATGACCATTCCATTTTCATCAGCACTGGCCAGTGGTAACAGCGGGCGGTGCTTAAAATGGAAATCAAAATCATAGTCATCTTCAAAAATGATGAAACCATACTCGTTAGCCAGCCGGAGCAATTCCAGTCGCCGGTCAATTCTTAAAGAGACCGTTGTGGGATACTGGTGATGGGGCGTAACATAGACCATTCTTATTTTCTGTCTTGTACAGATCTTGCGCAGCTCATCGACTATTAAGCCATGTTCATCTACAGGAACTCCAATTAATCTGGCCCCCGCGTGAAGGAAATTATGTTCAGCCCTTCTCCAGCCCGGGATTTCAGAAATAACAACATCTCCGGGACTGATCAAAGCATTGCTAACCAGGTTAATGCCCATTAAAGTTCCCCTTACTGAAAGTATGTTCTCAGCAGTAGTCTTAAGTCCTCTTGTCGCATTAAGATATTCCGATATGGCCTGCCGGTAAGCAGCGGGGCCGGCGGGATTCCCGTAATTGCCAAATTTCGGATATAATCCGCTTCTGGTAAGTTGATTACGGTAAGCCCGGTAAAATTCTTTTAAGGGGGCAAGTCTGGGATCAGGGTAGCCATCATCCAGATGTAAGCCATACAAAGGTGTCTCTGCAATACGATCAGGAAAGTCCCTGGGATGAAAAGTGAAACCAGCAAGCTTTGAGGAGGCTGGTGTTATTGCCTTTAACATTTCCGGATTATGATCTGCCACATGCGTAGAAACAAAAGTTCCGCGGCCTACAGCACTTTCGAGCCAGCCCTGCATTTGTAGTTCTTCATAAGCCTTCGCTGCTGTAATCCTGTTGATCTTTAAGAGGTTTGCCAGATCCCGGCTGCCCGGTAGTTTCTGGCCCGAACGTAATTGACCATTTCTGATCAAAGATAATAGGGCATCTGCTAGCTGAAGATATACAGGTCGTTCAGCTGAACGATCAAATGATAGGTCTGCAAATAATTGGTTGATAATCGGACTATTCATTATCTCATAATTGGACTACAAAGATAAGCCAATTGTAATTTACTTTTGTCTGGTAATACCATTAATCTTTACAGAGCTAAAAACGCAAATCATGTATACACCTAAGCACTTCGAATTTGAGAATGAAGCAGAAAAGATAGCCTTCATGAAAAAATATAGTTTCGCAACTATCGTAACAAACAAAGCAGGTCTTCCCATTGCAACCCAGATTCCGTTTTTGATTACACAAAACGCTGGTCAACTGGTATTGAGTGGACATTTTGCCTTAGCTAATGAACAGGCCGGTTATATTGAGGAAAATACCTCCCTGGTTATCTTTTCAGAACCTCATGCTTATATTTCTCCCGTTCATTATGATAAAATGGAGAATGTACCTACCTGGAATTACGTAGCTGTACATGCATATGGGAAAGCAAAAATTGTTGAGGAGGAGAATGCAAAGATAAAAGCGCTGGAAAGTATGATCCTGTTCTATGAGCCTGGTTATTTGGAACAATGGAACCATTTATCAGCTAAGTTCAAAAAAGGAATGGCGAGAGGAATTGCAGTCTTTGATCTGGAAGTCACCGATTTACAGGGAAAGAAAAAAATAAGTCAGAATAAAGCTGAAGCGGAAAGACAAAAGATAGCTTCTTATTTAGAAAAAAGTGAGCTCAGTTCAGAAAGGGCCATTGCAGACCTGATTAGAAAAAAATAATAAAAAACATTAATTATGAATTTTAGCATTCAAACACCATTAACAAATGAACGTGTCACGCTCTTGCCCTTAAAAGAAACCGATTTTGAAGAATTATATGCCGTAGCATCCGATCCAAAGATATGGGAACAGCATCCTAACAAAGACCGCTGGAAAAAAGAGGTGTTCCAGAACTTCTTTAACGGGGCTATTTTGAGCGGTGGCGCATTTAAAATAACAGACCAGGCTACCGGAGAATTCATAGGCAGCACCAGGTTTTACGACTATGAGGAAAAAGAAGGCTCGCTATTAATCGGCTATACCTTCTATGGTACCGCTTACTGGGGGAAGGGGTTTAACCTTTCCGTCAAGAAAATGATGCTCGATTATATATTCCGCTTTGTATCGAAAGTACAGTTTCATATCGGAGCAGAGAACATACGTTCACAGATCGCAATCGGCCGTCTTGGTGCCATTAAAATTATGGAGAAAGAAGTTATTTATTTTGGTGAAACTCCGAAACTCAATTTTGTATATGAAATCAGCAGGCAAAATTGGGTCAATATATAAGTTTTCTGATTATTAATCATTTATGGTGTCAGCAAGGAAGAATGCGGACACCATAAACGGAGATTAATTAAACTTATTTGTTTTTTTGAACTCCTGATTGTAGATTTTTAAATTGCTTTTCAGTAGCTGGCGTGCCACATGAATTCTTGTTTTCACAGTGCCAATAGGGATATTCAGCATTTCTGCTATTTCATGATATTTATATCCTTCAAAATATTTGATAAAAGGAGTGTAATATTCAACGCTTAACATCGCCAGTGCTTTGTTTACATCGTCACTAATAAATTTATTGTTGACCTCATTATGCGAAGCGCTGTTATACAATTGTGCCGAATTGATCTCTTCGGTTGTATCTATCAAACTGCGTTGCTTAACCATTCTTCTATAATCATTGATAAAAGTATTTCTCATAATTGTATATAACCAGCCTTTCAAATTCGTTCCTTCCACATAAAGTTTGGAGTAACGGATAGCTTTCAATAAGGTTTCCTGAACTAAGTCATCAGCGTCGTCAATGTTTTTTGTGAAATTCAGTGCGAAAGTTTTTAAAGCAGACTTGTGGTCATTAATTTGGTATGGGAAAGAATTACTGATCATAAGTTAAAAATTAGGTTATAAATGCGATTGATTAATTACAATTTTCCTAATCCAACTCTTATACCAATTAATTGACGAAAAACAAACAAATGTGCTAATTAAGAAGATCAGGCATTTATTGGTTTTTGCTGGTATAAACATAAAATGATAATTTGTTTAGCTATAGTGATACTTATATGAAATTATTCTGTCGTTTTTATCGTTTTATGGCTGTTAATGGTGGTTTGGCTATTCAAAGTTCCAATTGATATCATGCATAAAAGAGTGCTGATTTAATCTTGAGTCTCCCTGGTAATTTTTAAGAGTGTACTGTTTTTAGTACTATTCTTTGAAAAGCTATCTGCAGCACCTGAATTTACCAGGTTCATTCTAATGAATTTCTAATGAATTTCTGTTTATCCTCTAACGGCCCTTTCAAAAAGGGTGTTTTATATTTGCAGCACAATAAAAAACAACAATATATGGACTCAGGCCCCTATTTAAAGACGCTTTTAAAAGCGCGACAAATTAATTATTTAACCGCCCGCCAATCCTCATAGCTTATGTTATGCCGGTTGACGGCATAAAACAAAGTTATGTTCAATTTTTCAAAAACACAGACAAAATATACCCGTCATATTGCAGATTATGATTATCCGGTGGGTATGGATACAAGACCAACAATCACGTTTGGCGTAGCTGACAAAATCTTCAGCAGACAAAATTACTATCAGTCCCTTTCTTTAAGACAAATCTTTTTCAAACTGTCTTTTTTAATATTGAATGCAATCAGAGGGGCCTTTCACCAGGCTAAAAAAATGGAGGGCTCGCTATGACAATATTTGAATTTACACTGAGACTTGCTGTAGCTTTTGCCCTGGGGGCAGCTATCGGTACAGAGCGCCAATGGAGACAAAGGATGGCCGGACTAAGGACAAATATGCTCGTTTGTTTAGGCGCCTGCATGTTCGTTTCATTAGGTGTGAAAGTTGGCGGAGATGCCTCTGGCAGAGTTATATCCTATGTAGTCAGCGGGATTGGTTTCCTTGGAGCAGGCGTAATTATGAAAGATGGCCTGAACGTCAGGGGGCTGAATACCGCGGCCACCTTATGGTGTTCTGCTGCTGTTGGTACTTCGTGCGGCCTGGGTTTTATTCCTGAGGCGGCAATCGTTACTGCTTTCGTCATTCTTACACATATACTGATGCGCCCGGTTGGCGTCAAATTAAGCCGCCTGCCTTTAAAAAACACACGTATTCCGGTGGCTTACCTTTTAATTATCAAATGCAGACAGGATGTAGAAAATCATTTGAGAGTTCTGTTGCTTCAATTTACAAGTAATGATGATAAGTTATTATTAAGGTCACTCAAAAGTACCGATGATGGCGATCCGAGTAAAGCCGTTATCATGGCCGAAATTCTGGCAAATAGCAACGAAGACTCTATTATGGAACGGATCGCCGGACGCTTAACTATTGAACATGAAGTTTCTGAGGTCAGCTGGAATAAAGCTGGTGATGAAAATGACCTGTAATCAGTATGAAAATGACTTGTAGCTAAATTATTAACCACCTATAAATTAATAACAGAAAATGACATTCCTGCTTTTAAAATGCGGTATCATACAATATGCAATCTTATTCATTGCGATTGGAATTACTGCCGACAACCTGATGATTGCAAAATTGAGTGGTAAAACGGTTTCGGTGATTAGCCGTGCCAATTGGATACTCATCCTGCTCTTACTGTTTATTACACAGAATCAAATGTTTTTGTGGGGTAAATGGGTCACGGGCTGGGTACCTGCGCTAACCGTAAACCAAAAGGACTGGCTCGCAATGGGCCTGCTGATTTCCATTGGGGTCAAGATGTACAGGGATCATTTTCAAAGTAAAAGAGATACCACTGCTATCAATTATACGGCAAATAACTTATTGATACTCGCTTTTGGATCTGCGATTTACTTATTCGTTTTTGGGATGGCTATTCAATGGCTTAACCGGACCGAAGGAAATGTAAATATCCTTTTTCCGGTCTTTATACTCATCTTTTTGGGCACCGGGGTATGGTTAGGCAAATCTCATAACCATAAACTGATCCACAGGCTGCGCACAGTTTGTACCTGTCTGATGATGGTAGGGGTGGCCGTACTCCTGTTCCAATTGATATAATTAACAATTTCCGCTTATCTTATATATATAATACCATGACTATCTTAAAAGAGAGTTTAAAAAAAAGAGCCATTCCAGACAAAAGAAAAGTAATGTCTAATGGTAGTGATGAGGCTGCAGCGACCAAACTACAAAATGTTTCCAGGTCAGATCAAAGTTTCTATTTAGCTATGCTCGATAGCAACCTGGATGGATTATCGGCCATGCAAGCCAAAGAAAGACTGGGCAAATTCGGGTTAAATGAAGTGCATCACGAAAAAGCTCCTGCATGGATTAAACAACTGTTCCAGGCTTTTATAAATCCTTTTATTGGTATCCTGCTCATTATTGCGGTGATCTCTTTTATACTGGATGTCTGGCTGGCAAATCCAGGTGAAGGTGATTATAAGACCGTTACCATGGTTGGTATTATGGTCATGGTGAGTTCTTTACTTCGGTTTTTTCAGGAATATCGTAGTAACCGGGCTGCAGAACAACTTAAAAGCATGGTTAAAACTACAGCTACTGTAGTCAGAAAAACGACCGGAAAGAAAGAACTGGATATTAAAAAATTAGTGCCCGGAGATGTAATTATGCTGTCTGCCGGAGATATGATCCCTGCAGATTGTCGTATTGTACAATCTAAAGATCTCTTTGTCAGCCAGTCTATGCTGACAGGGGAGTCTTTACCAGTAGAAAAAAGAAGTCTCGCTGTACGTGATGCAGAAAATAAACCACTGGTAGAGCTGGATAATATCTGCTTCATGGGTACTAACGTTGTGAGTGGTTATGCGACCGCAATTGTCGTAAACACTGGCAACCAGACCTACTTTGGTTCACTTAGCAAAGTGATCGTTGGTAAACGTGCGGAGACAAACTTTGATAAAGGTGTCAATAAAGTGAGCTATCTGCTCATCAGCTTCATGGTCGTTATGGTTCCGCTGATCTTTTTGATCAATGGATTGGTCAAAGGGAATTGGTGGGATGCTTTGCTTTTCGCTATTGCTGTAGCCGTTGGACTGACTCCTGAAATGCTCCCAATGATTGTAACCGCAAACCTGGCCAAAGGCGCGGTGAACATGAGTAAACATAAAGTAATTATTAAACGCCTCAATGCTATACAGAATATTGGCGCTATGGATGTGCTTTGTACTGATAAAACAGGCACGCTGACTATGGATAAAATTGTGCTTGAGAGGCATCTGAATATCTTCGGACAAGAGGATGAAGAGGTGCTGAAATGGGCTTACCTCAATAGTTTTCATCAAACCGGGCTCAAAAACCTGCTTGATGTAGCGGTTTTAGAGCATGTCGAACTGCATGATTACCTCAAAGTTGAAGAACACTTTTTAAAGGTAGATGAAATCCCTTTCGATTTTCACAGACGCAGAATGTCCGTTGTCCTTAAACAGCGCAATGGAAAACATTTGCTGATCTGTAAAGGGGCAGTTGAAGAAATGCTTGATCTGTGCAGCCATGCTTTTGATCCCGGAGATGATAAACAGCTGCATATTGAGTCAGATAAAGTAATTCCAATGGATGAGACCATGCGGAAAATGATTTTGCAGACCTCAAAAAAGCTCAATGCAGAAGGGCTCAGGGTATTGCTGGTTGCTATTCGTGAGTTTGATGACCGTGCGCTTAATTACGCTGTTGAAGATGAGAAAGACATGATCCTGACTGGCTTTATCGGCTTTTTAGATCCTGCTAAACCTTCGGCTAAAATTGCTATTGAAGCTTTACAAAAATTAGGGGTGAGCATTAAAGTACTGACTGGCGATAATGAAATTGTCACTAAAAAGATATGCCGTGATGTAGGTATCCCTTTTGATAAAATCCTGCTGGGTGCAGAGGTCGAAAAAATGTCTGATGCTGAATTGCAGGAACAAGTGGGAGAAGTTTCTATCCTGGCAAAATTAAGCCCTGTTCAGAAATCCCGTGTTGTTAAAATCTTGCAGGCCAAAGGTCATACGGTAGGTTTTATGGGCGATGGGATCAATGATGCTGTCGCACTCAGAGATGCCGATGTAGGTATTAGTGTAGATACAGCGGTGGATATAGCCAAAGAAAGTGCTGATATCATTTTGCTCGAAAAAGACCTGATGGTTTTAAGAAAAGGCGTGATATACGGCCGCAGGACCTTTGGTAATATTATCAAATATATCAAAATGACTGCCAGCAGCAATTTTGGTAATATGTTCAGCATGCTGGGTGCAAGTGCCTTTCTGCCATTCCTGCCTATGCTGCCGGTGCAAATTCTGGTTCAGAACCTGCTGTATGACGTTTCGCAGGTCTCTATTCCATGGGACAGAATGGACGAAGACTTCATTGAAAAACCTAAAAAATGGGATGCTTCAGGAATTAAAAGATTCATGCTGTATATAGGCCCGATCAGTTCAATTTTTGATTATGCAACGTTTGCAGTTATGTTTTTTGTATTCAAAGCGAATAGCCCTGCGCATCAGAGCCTTTTTCAAAGTGGCTGGTTTATCGAAGGGTTACTGTCACAGACGCTGATTGTACATATGATCCGGACCCGTAAAATCCCATTTATACAAAGCTGGGCAACAGCTCCGGTAGTGGCATTAACCTCACTGATTATGGTGATCGGGATATTTATTCCTTTCTCCCCATTTGCAGGTGCATTAAAAATGGAACAATTGCCACTAAGCTATTTCCCCTGGTTAATAGGTATCCTGGGCTCTTATTGCCTGCTTACACAACTCATTAAAGGATGGTACATTAAAAGATTTAACCAATGGCTTTAGTCCGCTCCGGCAAACAATGGATCATCGCAATCCTGTTAATTCTACTGGTTGTGGTATTCGCAGAATGGTTGGAATACCGTTTTCACACCCTATCTGATTTCTCACACAAAGACAATAAACAATATGAAGTTGAAAAATAACAGCCAGCCATATCTGGCTGCCATCGCAGTAATTATCATAGGGCTCACTGCTTCCTGCAAACATCAGCCGGCTAAAGAAGCGGCTGCTGAATATACCTTAAAAGGTGACGTAATTACTTTACCTGAGCATTCTGTTTTGAAAGGCAAGTTAAAATACATCACTGTTGATACAGAACCTTATCAAATGCAAATGCTCACTGCCGGAACAGTCAGAGCCATTCCTACGCAATACGCTGAAATCGCGCCTCCATTTCAGGGAAGAGTGACTAAATCGTTTATTAAACTAGGCATGAAGACTACTGCTGAAACCCCTTTGTTTGAAATCAGTTCGCCAGATTTTATTGCCGCTCAGAAAGTCTTTTTTCAGGAGAAATCGCAAATGCAGCAGGCAGAGCGGACTTTGAAACGTCAAAAAGATCTGATGGCTAATGGTGTAGGTACACAAAAAGACCTTGAAGAAGCACAAACCGCCTATGATGTAGAGAAAAAAGAGTTTGAAAATGCAGTTATAGGAATCAAAATTTTTAAAGCAAATCCAGAAAAACTATCTCTTGGTCAGGCGCTTGTTGTACATGCACCAATTACTGGCGAAGTGATTGAAAATAAAGTGGTTTTGGGCCAGTTTATCAAAGACGATGCTGCCAGTGTTGCAACTGTAGCTAACCTGAATAAAGTATGGGTATCCGGGCAGGTGAAAGAAAAGGATATCCGTTATATCCATGAAAAAGACGAATGTGAAATTGAAGTTGCCGCTTTACCGGGAAAAACAATCAGGGGAAAAGTTTACCACGTCAATGAAGTTGTAGACGAAGATACCCGCAGTGTACAGGTTTTAATTGAATGCGACAACAATGATCATATGCTTAAACCGGGGATGTATGTTTCTGTGAATTTTATAGATGCACCTGCTTCGGCTATTATCGTTCCGTTAAAGGCAATCCTGCAGATGAACGATGCAAATTTTGTTTTCATAGTTACCCCGGATGGTAAATATATCAAGAGAAAAGTAGAAACAGGTGGTACAGAAAAAGACCGTGTTGTTATTAAATCAGGTCTGGCCAAAGGCGAAAAGATCGTATCAGAAGGTGGCTTCTATCTATTGGAAGCTAAGTAAATCACGCTATTAGCCCATTACTATGAAACAATTAATTTTTACTGCAATTAAAAAACGCTGGCTCTTTGCAGCACTATTTATACTCCTGGCCGTATTCGGTTTTTACTCCTGGAAACAACTTTCCATAGAGGCTTATCCGGATATTGCCGATGTGACCTCGCAGGTCGTAACACAGGTACCGGGCCTGGCTGCCGAAGAAGTAGAACAGCAAATCTCTATCCCGATAGAACGTGCATTAAATGGTTTACCAGGCATGCATGTTATGCGCAGCCGGAGTTTATTCGGCCTGTCCCTGATTACCATGGTTTTTGACGATGGGGTAGATGATTACTGGGCAAGACAAAGGATTCAGGAACGGTTAACAGATGTCAAACTACCTTTTGGCGCTACCCCGGGACTTGATCCGCTGACCTCGCCAACCGGAGAAATCTACCGGTACATTATAGAAAGTAAGAACCACGATTTAAGACAGCTTACTGATTTACAGAACTGGAAAATTATTCCAAGGATCAAGCAGGTACAGGGAGTTGCCGATGTAGCCAATTTCGGTGGCATCACGACACAATATCAGGTAGAAATCGATCCTGCTAAATTAGCCCAATACCATGTTTCGTTAACAGACGTGCAAACTGCCATCAACAGCAATAATACCAATGCCGGCGGAAGTATCTTAAACCGCGGGGAACAAGGTTACGTAGTCCGTGGGATAGGTTTAGTGAAAGATCTGGCTGCATTAGGTGATGTCGTTGTTAAATCTGTTAGTGGTGTTCCTGTATTTGTAAAGGATTTAGGAGAGCTAAAATATGGAACGCTCGAACGTAAAGGTATTTTGGGTTATACAGACCGTAACGTAAATTATTCGGACGGGATTGAAGGCATTGTTGTGATGCTGAAAGGGCAGAACCCTTCCGTTGTTCTGGAAGGCATTCATAAAGCTGTAGCAGATTTGAATAAAGGGGTTTTACCAGAAGGCGTAACTATACGTGCCTATCTGGACAGGACAAATTTAGTGAATACCACACTGGATACGGTTTCCCATACACTTTTAGAAGGGATGGCCCTGGTTATTATCGTGCTGATTGTTTTCCTGGGAAGCTGGAGAGGGGCTCTGATTGTAGCCATTACAATCCCTGTCGCTTTGCTGGTTGCCTTTATCCTGATGCATTTTACCCATATCCCCGCTAACCTGCTTTCTTTAGGTGCTATTGATTTTGGAATTATCGTGGACGGGGCAATTGTCATGCTCGAAACAATCCTGAAGAAAAGAGAAGCTAACCCTGAGCAAGAGTTAGAAGAGGTTTCTATCGGTAAAAGGGCATTGAGTGTTGCAAAACCAATCCTTTTCTCTACGATCATCATCATTACTGCTTACCTGCCTTTATTCTCTTTCGAAAGAGTAGAGAAAAAACTGTTCACGCCCATGGCATTTACCGTAGGTTATGCCTTACTCGGAGCATTGGCTGTTGCCTTATTACTAATCCCCGGTTTAGCCTATGCGGTTTATAAAAAGCCAGGAAAAATCTATCATAACACCTGGTTAGAGAACCTGACCAAATGGTACGACAGCCGTTTGAAAAAGATCATGGATAAGCCTAAAAAGGTCTTTATGCCCTTGATTTTGGTACTGGTGGGTGCAGTCATCTTATCAATTACTGTCGGAAAAGACTTTTTACCACCATTAGATGAAGGCTCTATCTGGTTGCAGGTTTCTCTGCCTCCGGGAGTGACTTTAGAAAAATCAAAAGAAATGAGTGATTCACTCAGGGCAGTAACCATGAAGCATCCTGAAATCACTTATGTGAATGTGCAGGCGGGCCGGAATGACGAGGGTACTGACTATTTCACTCCGTCACACTTTGAAGTTTCTGTAGGATTGAAACCTTATAAAGAATGGGCTGGCGGTAGAAACAAGGCCGATCTGATCGAAGATCTATCCAGAGAATACGCTGCTATGCCGGGTTATACCGTTGCTTTTACCCAGCCTATGATAGACGGGGTAATGGACAAAATTGCAGGTGCACATAGTGAACTGGTGGTCAAAGTATATGGTAACGACTTTAAAGAGACCAGAAGAATCACCGAAAATGTAGTCACCACTTTAAGAAAAGTTAAAGGCGCGGTAGACATTGCAATAGATCAGGAGCCACCTCTGCCACAATTACAAATCAGGGTAAACAGAGATGCCGTAGCCAGGTATGGATTGAATATGAGCGATGTGGCAGAACTCGTGGAAGTAGCTATTGGTGGAAAAGCTGTTTCACAGATCTTTGCCGGGGATAAAGTTTACGATGTGATTTGCCGTTACAAAGAAGAAAGCCGCAACACACCCGAAAAAATTGCAAACCTCATGCTGACCTCTTCAACAGGGGCTAAAATTCCATTATCGCAAATTGCAGAAGTGAAAACTGACCTGGGGGAAAGTTCTATTTCCAGAGAAATGAACCGCAGACAATTAACGGTCAGGTTAAATTTAAGAGGGGCAGATCTAAGCTCGTTTTTAAAAGAAGCACAGGCAAAGATTGCGCAGCAGGTTAAATTCGATCCCGAAAAATACAAGATTGAATGGGGTGGGCAGTTTGAAAATCAAAACCGGGCTTATGCTAAATTGACTGTTGTAGTGCCTTTAGCTTTAGCGATCATGTTCTTGTTGCTTTATGGTGCTTTTGGGAAATTCAGGCAGGCAGGTTTGATTCTGAGTATCGTTCCTCTGGCCTTATTTGGTGGGATGTTAGCACTGAACATACGTGGAATGACCTTAAACGTATCTTCGGCAGTGGGATTTATCGCACTGTTTGGTGTAGCTATACAAAACGGGGTGATCCTGATTTCTCACATCAACGAACTCCGTAAAAAGGGCTGCGATTTACTAAAAGCGGTTATAGACGGTGCAAAAGATCGTTTCAGACCTGTGCTGATGACTGCGACTGTTGCAGCTTTAGGTCTTTTACCTGCTTCTTTGGCTACAGGAATTGGTTCAGATGTGCAAAGACCATTGGCGACAGTGATCGTTTACGGACTGTTTGCCGCTACTGCGATTACCTTATTTGTGCTGCCTGCACTCTATTATCTGCTGGAAAGTAAATGGGGCAGGGATGATTTTCAGCCAGATGAATTTCAGTCAATCCCTGCAGCAGATCATAACAAACCTATCTGATAAAAGATAAAAAAATACAGAGATGAAACTTACTTCATATATCTTGTCCTTGGCCCTGGTTACAGGGATAACCTTTAAAGGACAAGCACAGGTTGATACCCTGTCTTTAAATTCTAAAATATCTGTTGTGCAATATCTTAGCCGTGTTGGTAAAGAGAATTTGGGTTATGCCGCAGAAAAATACAATGTAAATATTGCCGAAGCAGGAATTGAAACCGCAAAAATTTTCCCTGACCCTCAGTTTTCATTCGGTGCTTTTGATAATCAGCAGTCTAAGCTGAAACTTGGCCAGGGGTTAACTTTTGGTCTGGGGACAACCATAGAATTAGGTGGTAAAAGAAGTGCCCGGATCAATCTTGCTAAAAGCCAGACAGAGTTGAGCAAAGCACTTTTACAGGATTACTTACGAAACCTGAGAGCTGATGCTGCAATCGCTTATTACAATGCTATTCAACAATATTCCTTATTGAAAGTTCAGCAGTATTCTTATCAAATGATGAAACAGCTGGCAGATGCAGATGCGATACGTTATAAACTGGGTGCTATTACAGAAACCGATGCCAGGCAATCAAAACTGGAAGCCAGTAACCTGCAAAATGGTTTGTATCAGAACGAAGCAGACTGGAAAAATTCGCTGATCAAACTGGGTGCTTATCTGGGTAAAAAGAATGCGGACACCTTGTTGATTCCTGATGGCGATTTCGAAAACCTGGGGCGTGATTTAAACTATCAGACTTTAATCAGTAATGCGCAAAGTATCAGAGCAGATGCTGTCGCTGCATTAAACAGTAAAGCTGTAGCTGAAAGAAGCCTTGAGCTTGTTAAAGCAAATAGAAGAATTGATCTGGGTGTTAACGCCGGTTTACAGTTTAACGGAGAGTCTACCAACGAAATTGCGCCGACACCTTATCACCGTACTGCCAATATTGGGTTCAGTGTACCTTTAAAACTATCAAACCATTATAAAGGGGATTTGAAAAGCGCGAAGTTTACAATCAAACAGGCAGGCGTACAATATGACCAGGTTTTACAGCAGATCCAGGTTGAAGTTACCCAGGCTTATTTCAATTATACCGCCGCCGGAAAACAGGTTCAACAGTATAAAGACGGACTTTTAGCTGAAGGAAAGAAGATCCTGGCTGCCAAAGTCTATAGCTATAAACGTGGTGAAACCTCTCTTTTAGAGGTATTGAATGCACAAAGAACTTATAATGAAGTGCAGCAGGGATTTTATGAATCACAATCAAATTATGCTTCAGCACTCATAGAACTGGAACGGGCTGCAGGGATATGGGATATCAAATAATTTTGAACTGCTAAGATTTGTTTAGGCGGCAATAATTCCGCCGGCAGGATTCTGTATTTAAGGATCGGGCCGGCGGTTTGCTGTTTTATAATAAAGCTCTTGTATAATCAGTGTTTATTATTTTAAAAAAGCGTGATAGTTAACAGCATATTCGTGATTTGTACTAGAGCTTAAGTTATGGGCTTCATATTTTTGGGATGTGAAAATATTTATCCGCATAGTATGCTTTTTAATTGTTCTTGTCTTAATAAGCAAGGAAAGAAGTTTTGCGCATGATATTCAACAGCATGATCAAAGTAATATTGCGCATGATCAATATCCTCTTCAGCAATCGCTAAAACAAAAACAGTACAGTCAATTATCTCCTGATGACTTGACTGCATTTCAATTACCAGATCATGCGGTCAATATTGATCAGTATTTTCTTGATGGCGAAGGTGTTGACTTAAAAGAAGTAAAAGCGGGTCCTTTAACTTCTTCGCACGCCGCTGTGCTGTTACTCGTTTTTAATCATTTATTGGCAAAATCCTGTACTATTATCCTGAATACGCTTCGTGAAAAGGAAATCTCTGCCGCTTATACCACTCCAAGGTATATTTTACATCATAATTTACGTATTCCTTCCTGTTAAGAATCAATTTTAGTTATTGATTTTTCGTTTTCCAGTTGATTAGCCTGTTTTATTTGGTGTTAAATCTCCTGAAATGTCTTTTTAATATTTTTTTAGAATGATTATTTCGTTTTATATGATTAAAATCATTGTATTTTTAGTGAGTTGCGTTGATTTGTATGTTTTTATAAGCTTATATAGTCTGTTTTGATGTCTGTATATTGATGTTGTTTGATTCTTAATTGTCTTTTAAATATTTTTTACCTGTAAATTAGAAAATAATATGCATTTGACCCCTCGGGAAACCGAAAAACTACTGCTGCATCTGGCAGGTGAGCTGGCTGCCAAGCGAAAAGCCCGTGGTTTGAAATTAAATTATCCGGAATCAATCGCTTATATCAGCGGTGAATTAATGGAAGCAGCCCGTGACGGTAAATCTGTCGCAGAACTGATGCAATTCGGAGCGACTTTACTAACCCGCGATGATGTCATGACAGGTATTCCTGAAATGATTCACGACATCCAGATAGAAGCCACTTTTCCAGACGGAACCAAATTGGTGACCGTTCATGATCCAATCCGTTAATCTTATTCAGTTCAACATGATACCAGGAGAAATATTTATCAAAGAAGGGGATGTGATCTGTAATGAAGGTCGTAAAACCGTGAAATTAAAGGTCACCAACACCGGAGACCGCCCGATTCAGGTCGGTTCACACTTCCATTTTTTTGAAGTGAATAAAGCGATGTCTTTTGACCGTGAAAAAGCGTTCGGAATGAGGCTTAATATTATTGCAAGTACCGCTGTGCGTTTCGAGCCGGGCGAAGCCAAAGAAGTTGAGGTGGTAGAATTTGGCGGGATGCGCAGGCTATACGGGCATAACAACCTGGTCAATGGTGATACCACATTGCCACAGAATAAAATTGCCGCTATGCAGAAAGTGGAAAGAAATCATTTCAAAAATGAACCGGAATAGCACCTTTTAGAATTTAAGAACATGAGTTTAAAGATAAACAGGAAAAATTACACCAATATTTTTGGTCCTACCACAGGCGATAAAATAAGGCTTGCAGATACAGAGATCATTATAGAAATAGAAGATGACCTTTCGCATCCTGGTGATGAAGCCAAATTTGGGGGCGGTAAAACGGTGCGGGATGGGATGTGCCAGTCTTCTATTGCAGTCAGGGATCAGGGCGTACTGGATATGGCGATTACCGGGGCTATTATTATAGAACACTGGGGGATCGTAAAGGCCGATATTGGGATTAAAGACGGTAAAATTGTTGGAATAGGCTGTGCTGGAAACCCGGATACCACAGACGGTATATCCCCAAACATGATTATCGGCGCCTCGACCGAGGTACATGGTGGTTCCGGTTATATTGTAACTGCCGGAGGGATAGATACACATATTCACTTTATCAGTCCCACACAAATAGAAACGGCACTTTATAGTGGTATTACCACAATGATTGGTGGTGGTACGGGACCAGCTGATGGTACCAATGCTACGACAGTAACACCAGGTAAATGGAATATTAAAAGAATGCTTCAGGCTGCCGAAGCCTTTCCTGTCAATGTTGGCTTCTTTGGTAAAGGGAACTGTGCTACCGAAGCCCCTTTGGCAGAACAGATTGAGGCCGGAGCTTTAGGTTTGAAAATCCACGAAGACTGGGGGGCTACACCTGCTACTATTGATGCTTCTTTGACTGTTGCAGATAAATATGATGTTCAGGTTGCCATCCATACCGATACGCTGAACGAAGCTGGTTTCCTGGAAGACACGATTAATGCAATCAATGGCCGCGTAATCCATACTTTCCATACCGAGGGTGCAGGTGGGGGACATGCCCCTGATATTATCAAAGCGGCCATGTACGCAAATGTTTTGCCAGCCTCAACAAACCCTACAAGACCTTATACTAAAAATACAATAGATGAGCATCTTGATATGCTGATGGTTTGTCATCACCTGAGTAAAAATATTCCGGAAGATGTGGCTTTTGCCGATTCCAGGATACGTCCTGAAACCATAGCTGCCGAAGATATTTTACAGGATCTGGGTGTTTTCAGTATCATGAGTTCAGACTCTCAGGCCATGGGCCGTGTTGGAGAAGTCATTATGCGTACCTGGCAAACGGCCGATAAAATGAAAAAACAACGGAGTTATCTGCCCGAAGATGTGAAAAATGAAAATGACAATTACCGGGCTAAGCGCTATGTTGCAAAATATACGATCAATCCTGCCATTGCCCATGGAATTTCCAAATACGTAGGTTCTTTAGAGCCTGGTAAAATTGCCGATCTGGTGATTTGGAAACCTGCATTTTTTGGTGTCAAACCAGAAATTATCATCAAAGGCGGAATGATTATCGCGAGTAAAATGGGAGATGCCAATGCTTCTATACCAACTCCGCAACCTGTCATCATGCGGAATATGTTTGCTGCTTATGGCAGGGCTGTCACGAAATCAGCATTCACCTTTGTTTCAAAAGTTTCACTGGATAACGGCATTGCAGCCGAATATGGATTAGAGAAAACGCTGCTTCCTGTAGTGAATTGCCGGAATATTTCTAAACGGGATATGATCCACAATGACGCATTACCAGAAATTACTGTCGATCCGGAGAACTATGAAGTCAAAGTAGATGGGGAGAAAATAACCTGTGAGCCTATTGATGAAGTCGCATTGGGGCAGCGTTATTTCCTTTTTTAAAGAAAGCAGCATATGATTGTACAGGAAATTATAGGAAATAAAAGTGATTATCCCATTGATGGGCTCGAAAGAGATCTGCTGGAGCTGGAATGGTATGAAACCACTAAGCGTATTCAAAGAAAAAAGACGGTTAAAGGGATGGAAATTGCTATCCGGTTTGTCAAAGAAGGGCAGCGGTTAAGACAGGGTGATATCCTTTATATAGATACAGAAAAAGTGGTTTTGGTTCATATTTTACCTTGTGAGGCCATTGTCATCATTCCGGATACTTTGCTGGAAATGGGGACGGTCTGTTATGAAATCGGGAACAAGCATATGCCGTTGTTTATACAGGATAACAAGGTGATGATGCCTTTTGAAATGCCGATGTTCCGCTGGCTGGAGGCCAGTGGTTATCGGCCCGAAAAGCAGATTGTACAATTATTTCATCTGCTGAAATCAAATGTTGAACCCCATGGGCACAGTGGGAATACGTCCTTATTCACAAAAATCCTGAACCTGGCAGCAGCAAAAGAATAGCATGGAACTCAATTATTTAGGCAGCCTGTTACATCTTTCTGATCCTACATTGCCAATTGGAGGCTATAGTCACTCTAATGGTCTGGAAACTTATGTCCAGGAAGGAATAGTTTGCAATGCTTCAACTGCGAAGTTATATGTCACCAATATGCTAAGCTATAATATCAAATACAATGATGCGGCAATGATGAAGCTTGCTTTTGAAGCCGCAGCAGAAAACAATATTGAGCTGATCATTAAGCTTGACCAGGAATGTACTGCATTAAAATCGCCAATGGAAATCAGGCAGGCCAGTCAAAAACTAGGTTTAAGGCTGATTAAAATATTCAGAAGACAAAAAGTATTCCCACTGATTACGCTTTATGAAAAAGCAATTGCTGAGAAAAATGCAGATGCCCATTATTGTATCGCCTTTGGCCTGTATGCACAGCTTTTAGGGTTGCCGCTGCCGGAAGCACTTTTTGCCTTCTATTTTAATGCAGCCGTTGGGATGATTACCAATAGCGTTAAACTAGTGCCCCTGGGACAATTGGACGGACAGGATATCCTCTTTGAATTACAACCGCTGTTAAAACAGCTGGTGGTTGAAAGTCAGTCTGTTGACCGGAGCCTGGTGGGGCTTTGCAGTATCGCTTTTGACATCCGCTGTATGCAGCATGAAAGATTATACTCCAGGTTATATATGTCATAATATAGAGGTTATATAGCTCATAATCTAAACCCCTGATGAATATTATTTAAATTTTAAAAAAGAACTAATGGAACGGAAATATATAAAAATTGGTGTTGCAGGCCCGGTAGGGTCTGGTAAAACTGCATTACTGGAAAGACTGAGCCGCAAAATGATGGATCAGTATGACCTTGCTGTCATCACCAATGATATTTATACAAAAGAAGATGCCGAGTTTATGGCTAAAAACAGCCTATTGCCTCGTGAACGGATAATTGGTGTAGAAACAGGCGGTTGTCCGCATACTGCAATCAGAGAGGATGCCAGTATGAACCTTGAAGCTGTCGATGAACTGGTAGCCCGTTTTCCTGCTATTGAGCTGATCCTGATTGAAAGCGGTGGAGATAATCTTTCTGCGACATTCAGTCCTGATCTTGCTGATGTAACCATTTTTGTGATCGATGTGGCCGCGGGAGAAAAGATCCCACGCAAAGGGGGGCCTGGAATTACCAGATCGGACCTGTTGCTGATCAACAAGATTGACCTTGCGCCGTTTGTGGGTGCAAGTCTCGAAGTAATGGAAAATGATGCCCGCCAGATGCGTAAAGGAGCCCCTTTTATTTTTTCCAATCTTTTAAAGATGGAAGGGTTAGACGATGTAATTGGCTGGATAAAGAAATATGCCTTATTGGAAGATGTAGAAGAACCTCAATTAATCAGATAAGGGTTTATGATCTGTTCACTTCGTATCACTGTTCAGGAAAAGCAGGGGCGCTCTTATTTAAAAGACGTTTTTGTCACCCCGCCTTTCCGGGTGGTCCCTGTAGGGCAGCATAAGTCTGATCAATCTTCTTATTTGATGGTGATGAGTACTTCGCCGGGTATATTGAGCGGGGATGAATATCAGATCGATATTCAGGTCAAAGAAAATGCAAGGCTGCAATTGCAGTCTCAGTCTTACCAGCGCCTGTATAATATGGAAAAAAGCGCGACCCAGCACATGAAAGTCAGGCTGGAAAAAGGAAGTTCTTTTTTTTATGTGCCGCATCCGGTCGTTCCGCATGAAAACTCCTGTTTCACAAGTGTTAACCAGGTTTACCTCCATGATCACTGTGAGCTGATGATGAGTGAAATCATCACCTGCGGACGTAAACATCATGGCGAAGTTTTTAAATACAGGCATTTCCAAAACCTGATTGAAATCTATCATCATCAAAAGCTGATCCTTAAAGACAATGTATTATTACAGCCTGCACTGATGCCGCTAAATTCGACCGGACTACTGGAAGGTTATACCCATCAGGGCACACTAATTTATATCAGCACAAGCAAGGAGCCTGGAAATGAAAGTAATGAATCTGTTCATGATAAGGCCCCATCATTCAGAGAAAAAGAGAAATCTGTACAGGAACTAATCGAATACCTGTTTTTAATGATGGAAACAGAAACGGATATCATATTTGGCATTTCTGCAGTTCAGCAAAATGGCTTCGTCCTGCGCATTTTAGGAAACGGGGGCGAACAGCTTTATAACTCTTTCCAGAAGGTACAGCAAGTTATCTGGGCGCAAACCTATCAAGCAACAATTTAATCATGATGACATCTACTTTAATTGCACTGGCATTTACAGCCATTACCATCAGTTTTTTCCATACCGCATCCGGTCCGGATCATTATCTGCCTTTTATTGTTTTATCCCGTTCCCGTAAATGGAGCATGATGAAAACTGTTTTTCTTACCATTACCTGTGGTTTAGGCCATGTATTAAGTTCTGTCATCTTAGGGCTGGCGGGATTATTTTTAGGCTGGCAGCTCAATAAAGTTTCCTGGCTGCAGGATGTCCGTGGAAATGTATCCAGCTGGGCATTGCTGGCCTTCGGGGTCATTTATCTGATTTACGGATTAAGACAGGCATTTTTAAATAAACCCCATAAACATTTTGATGTGATGGAAGAAGAAGTCTATGTATACACCCATAAGCATGGAGAAATTGTAATGCCGGGCAACAAAGTAAAGGTTACGCCATTAGTCTTATTTGCCATTTTTGTGATGGGCCCCAGCGAACCCTTAATTCCACTTTTATTCTATTCCGGCACTAAACGTTCTGTTCCCGAAGTTGTCGTTTTGATCTCTGTATTTACAATCAGCACTGTACTGACTATGTTAGGAATGGTATTGCTGGGTGTTTACGGTTATTCTTTTTTCAAAACAGATAAACTGGAGCGTTATGTCCATGCCATAGGAGGTGCTGTAGTGACAATCTGCGGTATCGGAATGGTGTTTTTAGGCTGGTAAAATTAGATTTTTCAGTTAATTATTAGTTTCAGTTAATCTCCCTATGAATTCGAAATCTATTATTTTAATCCGTACCCTGTTCCGGGGTATAGGGCAGATTATGCTGCAGGAAAACGGCTGGACCGGAGCACTTTTTCTCGCTGGCATATTTTACGGCTCCTGTATTTCTGGAATAGCTGCCCTGTTAGCTGTTGTTACAGGCACATTTACTGCAAAGTTGTTAAAATACGACCGTAACGAAATAGAGCAGGGGCTCTATGGATTCAGTGCTGCATTGGTCGGTGTAGCTTTAACTTTCTATTTTAAGCCCATGCCTGCTATCTGGCTCGCTATCTTCATTGGAGCAGCGCTGGCTACAATCCTGCAGCATTTCCTGAGCTGTAAGAACATCCCTGGTTTTACCTTACCCTTTATTGTGGTTAGCTGGATTTTGCTTTACTTTTTTCATCATGTCGATATTATTGGCAATTCACTGTCTTTGGCAGAAGTATTCCCTGACTCTGATGACTTTATCACTTCGGCACGCGGATTTGGAGAAGTAATTTTTCAAGGCAGTACCGTTGCCGGGGTGCTCTTTTTTCTGGCTGTCTTTGTCAATAAACCTATTGCCGCATTGTATGGTATCGCAGGGGCATTGTTAAGCGCCTGGCTTTCTGTTAAAACCGGAGAACCCATTGTGGATATCCATATGGGGTTATTCAGCTTTAATGCTGTTTTATGTGCAATTACCTTTTCGGCAGAAAAACCAAAGGCGGGAATATTCGTCCTCATTGCAGTGGTATTAGCTGTGCTGATCGATATAGCGATGCTTAAAATGAACTTTTCTGTATTAACCTTTCCATTTGTTGCGGCAAGCTGGATTACGCTTGCGCTTAAAAAAATAATGCCTGTACGATGGCAATTCTTAGCATGAAAAAAACAAGTATTTATAGCTGCCTGTTGTTATTTACTGGTGCAGTTTCTGCACAGACCCCTGTTTTAAATAAAGATAAAATAGCTAAAAAACCAGTGATTTTGCTGGATAGTGTCGTTATTACTTCCAAAACGGCACAGCAGGACCTGATGAAAATCAATCTGAACCGTGTTCCGGTAAATACGGCGCAGGATCTGTTGCGAAAAGTACCCGGATTGTTTATTGCCCAGCATGCCGGGGGCGGGAAAGCTGAACAGATTTTTCTAAGAGGTTTTGATAACGATCATGGAACCGATATTGCGATCAGTGCAGACGGAATCCCGGTGAACATGGTCAGTCATGCCCATGGACAGGGATATTCTGATCTCCATTTCCTGATTCCGGAGACCATAGACAATATATCCTTCGGAAAAGGTGCTTATTATGCCGATAAGGGAGATTTTAATACCTCCGGTTATGTTGATTTTCATACTTATGACCATGTAGATCAAAGTATGCTCAAGTTGGAGGGCGGGAGTTTTAATACCATGCGCACTGCTGGTATTTTTAATCTGCTGCATGAGGATACAAAACAACGCAATGCTTACATCGCCGGGGAATATAATTTCACCAACGGCCCTTTTAAGGTGAAGCAAAATTTTAACCGTTTAAATCTGTTTGGAAAATTCAATCAGCAGCTCGACGAACGGTCTTATATCAATATCCAGGCCTCTACTTTTAGTTCTAACTGGAACGGTTCTGGTCAAATACCAGAAAGAGCGGTTTCTGAAGGGATTATAGGTCGTTTTGGTTCCATTGATACCACAGAAGGCGGTAATACTTCCCGTACCAGCCTTTTATTGAATTACCGTTACAAAATCAGTGACCGGGAAGATTGGGAAAGCAGTTTCTATTATTCTCATTATAAATTCAACCTGTATTCAGATTTTACGTTTTTCCTGGTACATCCCGATAAGGGAGATGAAATTCATCAGTTTGATGACAGGGATGTTTATGGGATGAATCATAAATACAGCAAAAGATTTGAATTTAGTAACAACAGTTTGATCTGGAAAGCTGGAGGAGGCTTACGTATGGACGATATTCATGACCTGGGACTGAGTTATGTGACTGCAAGGGATTCATTGAATGAGAGATTGGCCTGGGGAACAGGTACTGAAACCAATATCAATGCTTTTACTGCTGCAGAATGGGTTATCGGAAAATGGATGATCAATCCCGGAGTCCGTGCAGACTGGTTTAACTTTAACTATTATGATAAGCTGAATCCGCGAAACGGGCAGCAGGGGTATCAAAAGATAAGAATCAGTCCTAAACTAAATTTCTTTTATAATGCAGGTGCAAACACGCAATTATACCTGAAAACGGGTTTTGGCTTCCATTCCAATGACATACGCGATGTCATCCTTCAAAAAGGTGCAAATACATTGCCCTGGTCTGCAGGAGCTGATTTGGGTGCTATGCTAAAACCAGTCAGGGATCTTGTTATCCAGCCTATTTTGTGGTATACTTATCTGAGTAATGAATATGTTTGGAATGGAGATAGTTATGGGACAAGTGCTGTAGGTAAAACCAGAAGATTTGGAGTGGATCTTACCATACATTATCAGCCTTTAAGCTGGTTATACCTGGATGCAGATGCTAACTATGCAGATCCAAAACTGATCGGAGAACCTGCTGGCAATAACTATCTGGAGCTGGCGCCTACCTTTACCAGTGCGGGTGGGATAGGTGTACAGCTGAAAAATGGGATGTCTGCTAACCTGCGTTACCGTTATATCCATAGCCGTCCCGCGACACAGGATAACAGTATCATTGCGCAGGGATATTTTGTCAATGACCTGCTGCTGGGTTATGAAAAGAAACACTGGGCATTCAACATCCAGGTGCAAAACCTGTTTGATGTCAACTGGAATGAGGCTATGTTTGCTGAAACAACCAGGCTGCATGGAGAACCGTCAGCAGGGGTAGAGCAACTGACTTTTACACCCGGCACGCCGCTGTATATCAAAGCCGGTATCACAGTGAAATTCTAATTATTACTATCTTTAACTAATTTCATGCTGCACTATGAACTCTGCTGTAAAATTAATGACCAATTATGAATATAAACGCCAGTTCTTACCTGATGTAACTGAACAGATACTGCATAATTTATCAAATTTACAGCTGTACAGAATTGAAGATTATCTGCGGGATATTGTTATTCCGGTCCCGCCTTACCGCACTTCATTCAATTTCCTTATACTGGTGACCAAAGGCAGTATCCGGCAGCAATTAGGTACTGAGCAATATACAATCAATGCCAGTCAGATTTTGAATATCAAACAGGGAAGTATTACCAGGACGCTTGAACTATCAGGTGATATCAACGGCTTTTACGTGATTTATGAGAATGATATTATTTCTGATATCGCCCTGAATAAAACTGAACTTAATTTCTTTTTTACCGCACCTTTTATCAATTTAACGGAAAAAGTGCTGAACTGGGTAACCGGTATTTTTAAGCTGCTGGAAGAAGAAATGGAGGATAAACAAGGCCTTTCAGAGATCTGTGTCTCTCTTTTTACGTCTATCCTGTTAAAAATTATTCATCAGAGCCCTTATCAGCCCTATACCATCACCAGAAGCATTGAAATTTCATATTTGTTCAGGGAGCATGTTCAAAATCACCATATCACGCATAAGGATGTCTTATTTTATGCCAGAAAGATGGCTTTATCAGAAACATATCTGAATAAATGTGTGAAAGAAACTACTGGGAAACCGCCAAAACAATGGATTAATGAAATCAGTATCCTGCATAGTCAGATTTTATTACAGGATATGACTATGGAAATCGCAGAAATAGCTTATCAGTTAAATTACCAGTCTGCTTCTTATTTTAGCAGGGTATTTAAAAAAATTAAAGGCTGTACGCCTTCAGTTTTCAGGGCACAGTTAACCGGGTAATTGTTTTTAATTCTCTTCAAATAATTTTATGGGAAACATCAATC
The DNA here is from genome assembly GCF_014200605.1 of Pedobacter cryoconitis. Classification (GTDB taxonomy): domain Bacteria; phylum Bacteroidota; class Bacteroidia; order Sphingobacteriales; family Sphingobacteriaceae; genus Pedobacter; species Pedobacter cryoconitis_B. The sequence goes on from NZ_JACHCE010000008.1 coordinate 202,255, forward strand.
AGTTAAAACCAGGAAAGAAATATGAGGTCATCAAAGCGTTTGTTGACTATGATTATATCGGGCATCCTATTGGGGAAACATGGATCTTTGAAAAGACAAACTTCCTGCCTTATGAAGATGGCTTAACCCTGCATGTGATTCATCATGGGCGCAGCCAGGTTTACCGGCTGCAATGGAGAGCAGAAGAGCAGGCGGAAATTCTTTCGGATTTTGAAAGTTATGTATTGGAAATCAGTGATTAACTGAGTAGCTTGGATCTATAAATCGAGCTGCTATGAATTTACCTTTTAAAGAGGCAAGGAAAAATATTCTGGCCGGGGATTTCTCCGGCCTATTTAAACCCAGTCACCAAACGGGTTATATACACCCTTCAGAGGTCGCTCAGCTCTTTGTTTCTATCCCGGCAGCCAAAGCAATCGATGCCTATAATTCTTTCAGCCCAAAGCAGCAGGTGAACGTTTTGCCCTATCTGGACATTCAGCTTCAAAAGAAAATCATCAATAGTATATCAAAAGATAGAGCTTCATATATCCTCAATAACCTGAAATCGGATGACAGGACTATCTTTTATTCTTCTTCCAGAGGAATAGAACTGTCCCGTTTCATGGAATATCTAAATGATGAAAACAGGAATGCTGTGGCCAATCTGCTGGGTTACCCTGCTAAAAGTGTCGCCCGGATTATCAATACTGATTTTGCAACCGTAGACCGGACGATGACTATTGCTGAAGCGACAGAGCATTTGCGGCTACATCATCAGGACACCGAAGCTGCCAATGTGATTTATGTGGTAGATAGTGACGGAAAATTAATTGATGATGTACCCGTAAGGCGGCTGGTGCTGAATGAGCGTTCCAAAAAAATCATGGACATTGTAGATGGTTTCTGTATCAGCCTGAAAATTACTGATACGAAAGAAGATGCAGTTCAGAAGTTTAAAGAATATGACAGGGTTGTATTACCCGTGGTCAGCGATGACTATATTTTATTGGGGGTGGTCACCATAGATGATGTGATGGATGTTGCAGAGCAAAAAGCGACGGCAGAGATCCAGAAATTCGGGGGGATTGAAGAGCTGGATTTTCCTTATGTGAAGACACCTTTCTTCTCTTTACTTAAAAAGAGGGCAGGCTGGCTGATTGTCTTGTTTTTAGGGGAAATGCTAACCGCAACAGCAATGGGCTATTTTGATGGGGAAATTTCAAAAGCAGTTGTACTTGCTTTATTTGTCCCTTTAATTATTTCCAGCGGAGGAAATAGCGGGTCGCAGGCTGCAACTTTGATTATCAGGGCTATGGCTTTAAAAGAACTGAACCTGAAAGACTGGTGGTATGTGATGCGCCGGGAAATTTTATCAGGCCTGGTACTGGGGATCATCTTGGGCGCGATAGGTTTTATCCGCATCGCGATCTGGCAAAACCTGCATTGGTATGATTACGGAATTCACTGGTTACTGCTCGCAATCACTATCTTTTTCTCCTTAATCGGGATTGTGATGTGGGGGACACTCAGCGGCTCTATGGTGCCAATGGTACTGAAAAAATGTAAAATAGACCCTGCAACTTCGTCAGCGCCTTTTGTTGCTACACTGGTCGATGTAACGGGACTGGTTATTTATTTTAGTATTGCAGCAATCTTTTTGAAGGGAACTTTGTTATAGTAGTCAATCGTGTTTAAAATAAAGCCGTATAAATTAACAAACCATAACCCATAGAAAAATGAAAACAACAAAACTATTAATGAGCGCGGGCGTTATTGCAACGCTGTTTTTTGCAGCCTGTTCACCAAAAGACGGGGACATACAAACAGCTGTAAAGGCTAAAGAAGCCAGCGAAGTAAGTGTAGCTGTTACCAAGGGTGAGGTTACGCTGACTGGTGAGGTTGCTGATGAAGCAGAAAAAGCGAAAGCTGAAACCATTGCTAAAGCTGAAAAAGGGGTGAAGTCGGTAGTGAATAATCTGACTATTAAACCTGCATTCAATACCACAGCACCTGTTGTGATTGCTGACGATGCTGCATTGACTAAAAATGTTGCGGATGCGGCTAAAGACTTTCCAACAGTTCAAACTACAGTTAAGGACGGTGTAGTTACTTTAAAAGGAGAAATCAGTAAATCTTCTTTAGTAAAATTAATGCAGCAGTTGTCTGTATTGAAGCCTAAAAAAATTGATAACCAATTAACTGTAAAATAAACTGAATTATGGCCTTACAAGATAAATATAAAGCACTGACTGATGCAGCAACTGCAGCAGGGATTTCTGATCTGGCAGTCCGTGAACAGGACGGGGTATTATACATAGACGGGACTGCGGCAGACGGTGCCACAAAAGACCAGTTATGGGATATTTATAATCAGATTGATCCTAATTTTGCGTCTGGCGATTTAGTTTTAAATGTAAACGTTGCAGTAGATGCAGCGGTAACACATGCTAAAGTAATCACAGAAAGCAGTAACCTGAATATCCGTAAAGGACCAGGTACTGATCAGCCTATTGTTGGGAAGGCAGCTCATGGAGAGGTTATTACACTGGTTAACAGAAGTAATGATTTATGGTGGCTGGTGCGTACTAATGACGGCGAAGAAGGTTATTGCTATGCGCAATACCTGGAGCCTCAGGCTTAGAATATATTTTAAGATCAATAAAAACCGGCTTTTTAAAGGGGACTCTGTTAAGGGGGGCTCTGATAAAGAGCCGGTTTTTTTATGCTGTAAATCTTCGTTCTTAATTCGTAAACCTTCCGCAATACACACTCCTGGAAACTTCATCGCTCTTCACATCTTTAAAGGCTATAAATACTTCATAAGTATTGTTTTTAAAATGTTTATGACTAATAGCGAAGGTGTCCTTCAATTCATCTCTTCTAGCCCCGCTGTAATTGGCATACACCCAGCTGTGAGTTTTGCTGTACAACAGGATAATGGCTCTGTCTGTTGGAGCGCCTGTACCTGTGTGATCTTTATCCCAGGTGAAGTCAAAGGTGTTTGCTGAGCACGTGACCTTTACATTTTCAGGTTTTACCAGATTTCCTTCTGCAACTAAAACCGTATCCCAGTTGATTTCCTGCTCAGGAAATTCACCTTTGATAGCATTTTTTATGTTCACGGACCTGGCGGCATTGCTGGCAGATATATCCTGATCTTTGGTGATGTGTTTGAAGCTAACTTTCAGAAATTCAGAAACAGGGTTTAGAAAAGGGCTTAATATCTTCATTTTAGTGGTCTGTGCCTTCCTGTAAAATTGTCATTCTGTCCCGAATAAGGTCTGGACAAGGTTAGGCTACTACATTGATTGAGTTGCTTGTATTGGAGTTGTTTCGCATGTTTTTGGGTTTTAATTGCCTTTTTTTGCCATGTTTTTCAGGCTGAATTTGAAGGTGATAAATGGGGGGCTGAGGAAGGTTCAGGATTGATCTGTTTGTTATCTGGCCTTATCCTGTTCTTTAACTATTTACAGGGATCTGAAGCAGATGATTGTGCAGATGCACCAAAGCTGGATTCGGATTTTCTTTCCTGGTCAGCATAATCAGTGGAATAGTCTCTTTTTCATTTTCAAGAGGGATGAATTTTAAATTAAGTGCATAACCATTTGCTATCTGCTCTGGTAACAGCGAGATTCCAAAACCACTTTCCACTAATCTTAAAACAGAATTCAGCTGAGAAGCATGATGTGAAATTTGCGGAGTGAACCCGGCATTCGCACACATGATTAAAAAACTATCAAAGATAGTAGGACCGCATTCACGTGTAAAAGTGATAAACTTTTCATCAATTAATTCTTTAACTGATATTTTATTGTTTTCTGATAATGAGTGTTTTGCATGGATTACTGCTACAAAAGGTTCAGAAAGAATCAGTTTCTCTTCCAGTTTTTCGGGATGGAGCCATGTTCTGACAAAAGCAGCATCCAGTGTTCCGTTGTTCAGTTCGTGAACCAGATTGTGATTGGTAAGCTCTTCAAATTGCAGATTGATATGCGGAAGGTTTTTGTTGAACTCTGCCAAAAGTGAAGGCAGTTTGCTATGCATAACCGCACCGGCATAACCAATCCTTAAGGTACCAGTTTCACCCTGTCCATAAATTGCCAGGCGCTTTTTTACGGTTTGCATCTGCAAAATCATTTGTTTGGCATCCTGTAAAAAATCAAGTCCGGCGGGAGTGAGGATTACGCTCCTTTTAGTGCGTTCAAAGAGCAATACACCCAGTTCATTTTCTATTTGCTGAATCATTCTGCTCAAAGGGGGCTGAGAGATATGCAGCCGTTCAGCTGCCCGGCCAAAATGCAATTCTTCGGCTAAGATCAGAAAATAGTTAAGGTGTCTTAAATCCATATTAATACTTTTTTGGTATTAGTTGTTGACAAAAATAGTATTTTGGGTATTAAAACGTAAATGTAATTTTGTACCAGTTCATTAAAAAACATGAAAAATATTTTATTCACCCTTTTATTAATTTATCCCATTGGCATCATGGCACAATCAAAAGAAAATCCGGTTAAAAAATTACCATACAGCAAAGTGAAACCTGCAGGGGATTTTGTTTTTATATCCGGACAGGTTGGTGTGGATAGTTCAACTGGTAAATTAGTAATTGATAGTTTTGAGTCTGAATTACATCAGGTTATGAAAAATATAAAAGGTTTGCTTGATGCGCAGCAGCTTGACTTTAGTGACCTGGTCAATGTAACTATTTATTTGAAAAACATGGACAACTATCCGCTGACCAACGAGGTTTACAGTTCTTATTTTAAAGATGATTTTCCTGCCAGGGTTTGTATTGCAGTACTTGATTTACCTGCAAAAGCAAATGTTGAAATTGCAGCTACGGCATTCAGGCGTAAAAATTCTTTAATGGAAAACAAAAAGCTGGTCTCTCAATTTCTGGAAGAAGTGCGTTCAGGAAAAAAGCCGGATCACGCAGGCTTATTTATGGCCGATACGATGCTGGCACATCAGATGAATGCAGAGCAGGAAGCTGCAATCAAAAGAACACCTCAAAACTACACGGAACATATCAGGGAATTCCTGGCATTATATGGCAATTTTAAATTTGAGGTCACTGAGATGATTGCCGAAGATGACAAGGTTTATGTGAGATGGAAACAAACAGGGAAACACCTGGGGACAATTGATGGGCATCCGGCTACCGGCAAACAGCTGGTTGAGATTTCGAGTGCGGTTTACCGTATTGTAAATGGTAAAATTGCTGAATACTGGATACAGACAGACCGTCTGGGATTGGAGAAACAATTGCTTCGTTAATTGGATCATTTGGGAAAAACAAAAGAGGGAATCTATATCAGATCCCCTCTTTTGTTTACTGTATATCCTTTGTAGAATAGCAATTGTAAATTATTGATTGAAGTAATTATAGTTTCTGATTAAGCCATCATAATCACGGTCCAATCCTTCGATATCGTTATCTGTCAATTTACCTGCTGCTGTGGCATCACGCAGTGTCTTTTTAGTACGGAGTAAAAGATCGTGAAAGCCTTCATAAAACCGTTTATACTGGCCATCTTTATTGGCTTTTTTAGCGTTGTCAATATTCAGACCTGCATTTTTTGCTTGTGCAGCTTCTAAGCTTTTATAACTTTCCTGTACCTGATTACTGATCTTTGGGTAATTTTTGCCATTATCTGCCAGCAAATCGACGAAACTACGGATATTCTTCATATCAGTTTTCATGGCTACGATATATTCTTTCAGTGGGCTGTCTTTTAAAACAACAATTTCGGCAGCATCAGCTACTTCATTTACTTTTTTCATCAAAACAATCTTATCTGTATAAAGTACTTGTACAGTCTTTCTGATGGTATCAATGAATGCATAACCTTTAGCTCCTTTATCGTCCTTATAATCCTCTGCTTTAAGGTAATCATCCAATTGTTTGTAATTATGCTGAAGCTTTGTGAATAAGGTATTGTACTGGGTGATCTGCGTTTTAAAATAGGCCTGGTTCTCTTTTCCCAATTCATCAACTGGTTTCTCCAGGGTTACGCCATTCATATTGGTCAGCCCGGCCCGCATCACATGTGGTGTAATTATCCCAATGAATGCAAATTTGTCTGCAGGGTTTTTCAGGCCCTTTTCTATACGGCTTGCATTTCCAAGGATGTCTTTCAAATAAGAGTTATGACTGTTTGCCATGTCTACAACGAGGTTAGTATACTCAATGACACGGCTCGCGCTATCAGCCGGTCCGGCTATATCAGTGGAAGAACTGGTACCTGAAGCAGCCTGATTTTTCTTCTTATTATTGGTGCAGGATAGTGTTGCTGATAGCAGGGTTATACAGCAAAAGATATAGGTAATTATTTTTTTCATAATGTAAATGGTTGATTGATGGTGAGATAAAGGTATTCTTCTATAAGAATAAATCAAAAAATAAATCTTCAGGGAATATTGTATATGTGTTTTTATTATCATTATTATAATAGCAAGATAGAACTATGGTTATTTTAATGATAGTTTTATTATCGGGAAATTTGTGCTGTTAAATCAATAAATAAAATAATGGAACGTAAAAAATTTATACAGACAGCTACGCTTGGTGCGGCCGCCGTATTGACAGGCAACGCGATTGCTGCAACTGCTAAAAATAAAAATATGGAAAATCATCATCCAAAAAATAAAGGGTTTAGCCGTGCTAACCACGTGGGGATCGTGGTTGCGGATCTGGATAAATCTATTGCCTTTTATGAGGCGCTAACCGGTCTTAAAGTGATTAATGTCGATCAGATTGGCGGTGATCGTATGGCACAGGTATTAGGCTTAAAGAAAACACTGATCAGGTATGCAAATCTGCATTTAGAGAATATCAATATGGATTTGCTGGAGTATGAGCAGCCAGAACCGGTTAAGGCTCATTATGAGAACAATCACATAAGCGCAATGCACTTATGTTTTGAAGTCGATAACATTAAGGATGCAGTGAAACGCTTGAAGGATGCTGGTATTAAATTATCTGGAGAACCTATCATTTTTGAAGCAGCAGATGGACTGAAATCAGGTTTTGGTACTGCAGTGGCTTATTTTGATGATCCTGATGGAACACATCTTGAAATTATTGAGCCACATGGCCCTTTTAAAAGAGAACGTGCGTAAGTATTCAAAACAGGAATATAGAAGTACCGGAATATGGTACTTCTTATTTAAAACAAACTGTTTGAAGCTGTATTATTTACAATTGTAGGTATAACTTATCTCATTTTGTGCATAGCTACCATTCTGGAACCTTGTCTGTTCTGTCATATTGGTCACTTTGTTATTCTGATCGATTTTGTAATCGTAATATGTTATTGTCCCATCTTCAGGCATGATATCAGCTATTAAGTTTTTAGATCCCTTACCGAGAAAACTCCATAGTTCCATAGCAACGTCATTCTGGGCCTGTGGTAAATTAAACAAATTGTTTATAGCTATATAATTAGTGTATTTAATGACAGTTTTATATAAATCGTTACTGTAGATATTATCATTTGTAATTAAAATCAGATTTCCATCCTTATAGGTATAATGCGAGGAACTTGTTATTGATCCAAATTGAAAAAAATCTCTTCTGATCATATAGCCATATTGATCATAGCTGAAATTTACTTCTGAAGTATAATTATCAATAGTTAATTTAATAATTCTACCTTCAGAATCTAGCGTATATCTTTTGGTTTTTGTTATTCCGCCGGGAATATTAGTCGTCTTTATTTCAATAATCTGTTGATCAGTATAATTAAAAGTAGTTGCTTCATTATTATAATTAAGATCTTTTTTGATTACTCTTCCTTTTTCATCATAGGTATAAAGCGTTTGAAATTGCAGGATACCTGGTGGCCTTACTGCTATAGTTTTCATCAGCTGACATTGTTCACCTTTCGGTTCTGATCCTCCTTTTTTACAGGCCAGTGTAAAGATCATGCAAACTACAGAGAGGGTTAATATTTTTTTGTTCATTTGGTGTTAAAAAAAATTAGCGCGAAAATACAATAAAAATCATAACTAATAATTATTTATTGTATAATGAAAATATTCCCCGTTGTTGTAATTCTGGTTTTTTTGTAGAATGCTTGACAGGCTTTCTATTTAATGAAAATTCTACATCTGTTAAGAATTCTAAATTTCTAATTGTAATAATTTTGAGGCATTAGACTTTTTATCGCAGATTAAATGTTTGTGAAAAAATCCCTTTTTTCATGAAAGTGAAATTTATATACCCGTAAAAGTCCACTATTGAGGTAGATTAAGGGGAACTACTCTTTTATACAAAAATTTCAATTGTATTTTGTTGAGCTTTTTGCCTAAAAGTGTACACGAACTGCAATTGGTTTTCCGGAATTAAATTGCAATATTTAAGTACTAGCCAAATTAAATTGGGTTTCAACATGAAAAAATACCTGAATTTATTTCAAAATGCTCCTGTTGCTATAGCTATGCTGGATGCGAAAACTTTAAGACTTGATTCTGCAAATCCAGCAATGCTGCAACTATGGAGAAGGGAAAAATCTGTATTGGGCAGGAAACTTACAGATTTTCTTCCTGAAATTGCTGAACAGCCCTATCATGAATTAATTTATAATGTCATCCGTACGGGAAGATCATATAGTGAAACAGGGGCTAAGTTCTACACAAATCACAATGGCAGGACGGAAACTATCTTTGTAGATTATAGCTATACACCGATTCTTGGGAAAGATAGTAAGGTGGTCTCTATACTTGTGGTTGGAATGGATGTCAGCGAGCGGGAATTAAGCCGTCAGTACATGCAGGAGTCGGACAGGAACCTGCGGGCGATGGTGATGTCTGCGCCGGTAGCTATGGCTGTATTCAGGGGCTTTGATTTTCAATTACAGTCTGTCAATGAAAAGATGCTCGATTTATGGAGTAAAACCAGCAGAATGGGCTTAAGAGAATTGCAGCATGTTTATCATAATGGCATATCATTTACTTCAGAATATGATCAGATCTGCTATAGTTATACACCTTTGAGAGATATCAAAGGAAATACGACAGGGGTAGTGATGATTGGAAACAGGAAAGAGTAGGCCTGTATGGAAATAACAGCAGATCGTTAAAAGAAGCACTGCTCAGAGTTTCAGTAATTCAAGATAAGGATCACCTGCTAAATTCAGCATCCTGGCAAAGGCAGGCTCCGTTTTATATCCCTGTTCCTTCAATTTGATAATTTCTGCTCTAAAGGATTCATCCCGCTCATTCAATAATTTGTATTCAATCAGCATATGTCTGTAACCTGCCTGTTCACGGGTAGGGATTTGCTGTCCGAAAATTTCAATTTCCCAGTTAGCGGCAATCAGCTTAGCAAGAATAACTTCCTGATCATTGATCATCGTTTCTTTCAAACTGAAATCTTTAAACAGCGAAAAGGATTCAATCAGCAGATTTCTGAACTTTTGCTTATCCTGATAACAACAGATGATATCAAGATCACTGTTTTTGATAGCTATATTCAGTGGGACAGTTCCCACCAGGATAGGATCAAATTGCTGCAGGATTTCAAAGATTAAGGAATCTTTGAGTACTTGATAAGCATCCTTTTGCCGGTCATTGCCCTTTGCTAAATAAGAGATAGAATCAAATTTTATCATCGGGCACAAAACTAAAAAGTTGCGGCCATAATTGTGCGTTTAAAAGGATAAAATACAGGTGATCCTTTAAATTCATTTCTTAATCTTTCTTTATAGGTCGCTATGAAACTTTGTCTGACATCTTCCGGCAGTTTTTCGACATAAGGGATCATGGCTGTGCCGGATACCCAGTCAAATAAAGCATCTGCATCTTTTAAAACATGAGGATAGATTTTCTCATAAACACTGATTTCAGTACCACCATGCTGAAAAAACAGCTTTGCATACTCTTCTATATCCATTACCGGTGAAACGCGGGTAAAGCCTTTTAGAACTTCTGAAAAAGGAGGGGTTGAAGCGATGTCTATTAATGTGGTATGGGTAAAATGCCTGTGATTGGATGGGATTTGTACTACAAGCTGTCCGCCGGGTTTAACTGTAGAAATGATTTGCGGATATAGGGCCTGATGATTACTGAGCCACTGGATAGCTGCATTGGAAAAGACGAGATCATATTTTTCTCCAGAACCAAGCTGTTCTTCTATTGTTCTTTTTTTAAAACTAAGCTGTTCATTTTGAAATGCAGCGGCGTCATTGAGCATTTCCTGAGAGGAATCTATTCCAAGAACAGTTGATCCTGGTAAAGCATCTGCAAGTTTCCTGGTCAGTTCTCCTGTTCCACATCCTAAATCTATTGCCTGTAAAGCAGGTTTAACTTTGACCAGTTGTATTAAATCGTAAAAAGGGCCAAAACGCTCTTGTTTGAACTTGTTGTAAACATCAGGATTCCATGCCATAATGAGGTGATTAAAATATATATATAATGATAACGTAACTATTTTAGGTTTTGGTGTGTTTCTATTCTGGAATTATACACTAATGAAATCTTAATATATCATGAAATTTTTTATAAATGAGACCGATCAGATTGTCAATGAAGCTATCAATGGATTATTAACCAATCCTGAATTGGTTAAACTGGATTCCTTCCCCGAAGTACGTGTGGTGATGCGCAAAGACTGGGATAAATCAAAAGTGGCAGTTATTTCTGGCGGTGGTTCCGGTCATGAACCGGCACATGCGGGGTTTGTAGGAAAAGGAATGCTTACGGCTGCGGTATGTGGTGATATTTTTGCTTCACCTACAGTTGATGCGGTATTGTCGGCTATTTTAGCAGCGACGGGGCCAAAGGGCTGTTTGTTAATTATTAAAAATTATACGGGCGACCGTCTTAATTTTGGCCTGGCAGCAGAACAGGCGCGTGCTTTAGGTTATGAAGTGAAAACTGTAACGGTTGATGATGATATCGCCCTTGGCCAGGATGTCAAAAAACGCGGATTGGCGGGTACTTTATTTGTACATAAAATTGCCGGACAGCTTGCCCAGGAAGGTAAATCATTAACAGAAATTGCAGAAATCGCACAGAAAGTTATAGACCGTACAGCTTCAATAGGTCTTTCACTTACTGAATGTCAGCATTTGGGACAGGAAACGACTTCCCGCTTGACTGATCAGGAAGTGGAACTTGGTTTGGGTATTCACGGTGAGCCAGGAATAGAGGTGGTTGCCTATGCAAAGGCAGATCATTTAATGGAGCTGGCAATCGGCAAACTGGAAGCAAATCTGCCTGATACCCAAGGTAGGTATGCCATGATATTTAACAATATGGGTAGTGTAAGCCCTATTGAAATGAGTCTGCTGGTCAATGCGTTCAGTAAAACAAAATTAGCCGCTCAGGTTGATTATATGGTTGGCCCTGCCGCTCTGATGTCGTCTATTAACATGAGCGGTTTTTCTGTATCAGTGCTTTTGCTGGATGAAGAAATAGAAAAGGCGTTGCTTGCTGATGCAGAGCCTGCTGCATGGCAGATGCAGCCATTCGGTAAACCAGCAGAAATCAGTAGTCCTAAACTCCCTGAAACTTTACAGTATGAGCCTTCTTTAAACCCTAAAGTTAAACAGCTGATAGAAGAAACAGGTTCTTTAATGGTTGCTATTGAGAAAGAAATCAATGCATTGGATGCTAAAGTTGGAGATGGTGATGCAGGATCTACATTTGCGCTGGCAGGAAAACGTTTGTTATTGGTTGCAGATAAGCTGCCACAGAATGAGACAGGGAAATTACTGCTGACTATTGGCCGTATACTGGCAAGAGAAGCTGGCGGATCAAGTGGTGTTTTATTATCAATTTTGTTTACTGCTGCCGGCAATACGTTTTCCAAAGAGCCTGATTTGGGGAAAGCCCTTTTAAGCGGTTTACAGAAAGTGAAAGATTATGGCGGGGCAAAAGCGGGGGACAGAACTATGATCGATGCGCTGGAGCCTGCATTTGAATCGTTAGCAAAAAAGGAGTCCATTCAAATCGTTGCACAGCATGCACGCAAGGGTGCTGAGTATACCAAAACGATTACCAATACTAAATTTGGAAGGTCTTCTTATCTTTCTGAGGCAGTTTTGAAGGATATTCCCGATCCCGGTGCAGAAGTAATTGCAAGGGTTTTTGAGCAGATTGCCTCATTAAATAATTAAATTGATTTAGTTTAGGCCGGCGTTATCTTTTTATAGAAAGCATTACCTTTTACCCGCCCCGTAAGGTGTCTAGCTTTGCAGGGAAAGACGGAAGGTAATGCTTTCTATATTAGTTATTTTTTGTTATAATCATAATTGATCATCCATTGCACGCCAAACTGATCATTGAACATACCAAAGAATGCTCCCCAGAAGGTCTTTTCCAATGGCATGATCACTTTTCCATTTGCCGAAAGCCCGTTGAATAACCTGGTAGCTTCTTCTTCAGAATCTGCCTGAATAGAAATGTAAAAACCATCGCCTTTGGTAATTGTACCGTAAGAAGCGGGACGGTCACTGCCCATCAATGTACTTCCTCCGCCAATAGGTAAAGAAACATGCATGATTTTGTCTTGCTGACTTTTATCTGCCTGGTACTCTTCAGGCATTTCGCCAAATCTGGCTAATACATCAAATTCACCACCAAATACTGATTTGTAGAAATTAAATACTTCTTCGGTATTTCCGTCGAAGTTCAAATAGGGATTAACTGTTGCCATGGTTTTTATTTTGAATTGTGTATAACAAATGTATACCCATTTTCAGTATCCGATAGGGTATGAATTAGCCAATCTTAGTGGCGTTTTGCGACTAAGAAATGTTATTCCTTAGCTGACTAAGAAATGTTATCCTGTAGCTATTGATAAAAAAACATATTTTCTACCTGGCCCCCGTTTGTTTTCCTAATTTAGGGCAAAATAATTTATGAAAAGATTTCTTGCTTTACTATCATTTATAAGCTGTATTACGCTTGCTGCACATAGCCAGTCTGCTGCTGTTTCGGACGAATTTGAACAGCCTTATACGCTGTCTAATCAGTTGGTTAGGACTGCGCTGGCTAAAAAAGACTATAAAGAGGCGGAGAAACAATTTATTAGTTTTTTAAATCAGTTTAAGGGCATGTCTGCTGATACACAAAAAAAATATGCAGCAGTTATTCCAAATCAATATTATAATCTTTCTTGTGTAAACGCATTGGAAGGCCAAAAGAATAAGGCTGTTCTGTATCTGGACAGTGCTTTTCAGAATGGATATTATGATTATAGCCATACACTTGCGGATACTGATCTGGATGGGTTACGCAACGATGAACAGTTTAAGATAGTTTTACAAAAGATAAGAGAGAAAGGTGATTATAATTATATCCTTCAAAAAGCAGGTTCTTATAATAACAATGATCAGAGGAAACCTTTAGTGTTTACTTATCAGAATGCCAGTGCACCAGAACTGGTTAAATTCAGAAAGCAGTATAAACTGGATTCTATAAGTGGAAACGGGGATGAAATATCAAAAATTAAAAACCTTCTTTTTTGGGTTCATAATACGGTTAGGCATGATGGGAATTCCAGTAATCCTGACAAGAAAAATGCGGTTGATTTAATTGAAATCTGTAAGAAAGAAGACCGTGGGGTAAATTGCCGCATGATGGCTACCGTTCTGAAAGACGCTTATCTGGCCATGGGTTTTAAGGCAAGGACAGTGACCTGTATGCCAAAAGATACTGCCGATTTTGATTGCCATGTGATCAATGTGGTCTGGTCAGAAACGCTTCATAAATGGATATGGATGGACCCTACTTTTAATGCTTTTGTGAGTGATGAGAAGGGCAATTTATTGAATGTCGAAGAAGTGAGAACCAGGCTGATCCTTAAAGAACCGCTTGTGCTGAACGATAATGCAAACTGGAATAATAAAAATAAACAGACTAAGGAGCATTATCTGGATTATTATATGTCTAAAAACTTATACTGGATAAATTGTGATGTTAAAAATGAGTGGGATATAGAGACTCCGGGAGCGGGAAAAGCGCCTTTTGCAGTTATTAATCTATATCCTGGTAATTTTTCTACGATGAGCGGAGATAAAGAAGCTGATAAAAAAAAGATAAGTTATGCGACCAATAATGCTGCTTATTTTTGGGCCAAACCGGCTTTATAGTTGATTCTGCCTGCTACTGTTTGATATTTGCTATGATCTGTTTGATTTTAGCAATCAGCAATAAAGTGTTCCGTAGTAATTTTATTCTTATTGTTTCCTCCGGGTAATATCGCCCGCAGCGCAGATAAAAATAGAATTATTATGGATTTAACAAATTACAGGACCCTTGGAAAATCGGGTTTAAAGGTAAGTCCGCTTACCCTTGGTGCAATGACTTTTGGCGAAGACTGGGGCTGGGGTTCGACTCCGGCAGATTCGGAAGCTATCCTGTCAAAGTATATTGGTTTGGGTGGTAATATCATTGATACTGCTAATATTTATACTAAAGGGCATTCCGAGAAAATTATTGGTGATTATTTAAAGAAAACAGCTATCCGCAGAGATCAATTGGTACTTTCCACTAAGTTTTACTGCAATTTGTATCCTGGTGATCCGAATTCGGGAGGTTCCAGCAGAAAAAACATTATCAGCTCTCTGGAGAATTCATTAAGAAGACTGCAAACGGATCATATAGATCTTTACTGGATGCATGCTTTTGATCCGTTTACGCCAATTGAAGAGACTATGTCTGCTTTACATGATCTGGTGCGCTCTGGCAAGGTACGTTATATTGCGATTTCTGATACTCCGGCATGGAAAATAGCACAGTCACAAATGATTGCTCAATTTCGTGGCTGGTCTGCATTTGCAGGTTTACAAATAGAATATTCTTTATTGGAGAGAACAGTAGAGGGAGAACTGATCCCAATGGCGCAGGATTTAGGCTTAGGTGTAATGCCATGGTCGCCATTAAGGGGAGGGGTTTTAAGTGGTAAGTATACCAGGGCGAATAAAGGTGAGAAACAGAGCGAAAGAACCAGTTTGGAAGGGGGGGCTGAATTTGATGAACGTACTTATCAGATTATCGACCGTTTAGCTGAAATTGCAGGGGAAAAAGAAACTACTCCGGCCAGTGTTGCTTTAGCCTGGGTGGTAAGCAGACCGGGGGTAACTTCTACTTTAATCGGCGCAAGGACTATGGAGCAATTAGATCAGAATCTAAGTTCTTTATCGGTAGTTTTATCAAATGATGATATTGCTTCATTAAATGAATTATCAGCGCCTGTATTAAATTTTCCAATCCCTATGATCTTAAACAGGGCATCCCATCTGGCGCAAGCGGGTACGACTGTGAATGACGTACCTTCTCTTGTAATTTCACTGGCACCACAAAGTATCAAAGAGGTTTATTAGGAATTAATTTTTTCTGCTGCCATCAAAAGAAAAATCGGGCGGCGTGTTTCATCTTTCATTTCTGGATACGCTTCCAGGATTTCTTTTGATGGCTGCGGTTCTGAGATACTGGTGATCCGGAATCCGGCATCAATGATTGAATTGATATAGCTTGCCAGAGTTCTGTGATATTTGATCACATCATGATCAAGAAATCTTGCTATACGCTGTCCTTCATTCTGATAACCATCAACTGGCCAGTGCAGCCTGTTTCCATCCTGATCGCAATACCAATCCTGTGCAGCAAGTGCAGTGAAAACAGGGTGCTCTACAGAAAGTACGAATGAGCCACCTGGTTGAAGTGCATGGTTGACTTTTTTGCAGACGATGTTGAAATTTTCTACATAATGAAAGGCCAGTGAGCTGATCACTACGTCAAACTGTCCCGGAGCAAAATCAATGTCTTCGATAGCCAGTTGAAGATATTCAATTGCGGGTTCAGCAGAACTCTCTCTGGCACGTTTTAGCATGTTCTCAGAAAGATCCACACCGATCACTGATTTTGCCTGCTGTTCACTTGCATAACGGCAATGCCAGCCAAAACCACAACCCAGGTCCAATACATTTTTATCTTTCAGGTCCGGGAGTAAAGCTTTGAAAACCTGCCATTCTCCGGCTGCATTTAAACCTCCGGTTGAACGGGGCATCTGACTGTAATTTGCAAAAAAACCAGGGTCATCGTATTTGTTCTGTTTCATTGATTGTCCTTTTTTCGGAAGAACCTTTGAGGATTAAAATTGGATTGCGCTTTGCTTTATAAGATTTCCTTCCAGATTCATCAAAGCAAATTTACAAATTTTATTTTTCTGCTGCGCACAGGGGGATTAAATGAAACAGCCCCGTGATTTCGGGGCTGTTCAAGATACGGAGCGTTTTTATTTCTGCCGAGGTCAATTCGGTAGCACTATTTATTCTTCATCAATGCCAGATTTTAAGGTGTCTTTCCGGATAGATAATTCCAATATAATTGAGCTCCCGAAAAATTCTGTCCACGAAGGGTCTTCTGTGAGTATTCTGGCTTCAAAACCTATAAGACTTGCAAGAAAGATGATATGTTCTGTACTATAAATATGATCATAGGAGGTAAACTCTATAGTATCTGTGCGTTGTGAGGACGGGGACTGAATTAAAAACTGTACCGGAACTTCTGCTCTGTAGTTATAGGGAGTCCATTTGATTTTACCGCTTGGCCATGCATACTTAATTTGTTCTCCTTTGGCGTTGGTAACTTCTGTATAGTTTATCTGTGGGTTGGAGAGGTATTCTGTAATCAGAAAGATATCATGCATTTCTACAAATAACTTCCCGTTATCATTTAGCTTTTGTCTGCAGTTTTTAAGCAATTGAAATACGTTTCCTATATCCAGAATACTCAGGCCATTATACAAACAGGTTATACAGTCAAATTTGATATGTTCTGGAGAAGCTAAAATAGCCTCAGGCAGATCGCCTACTATATATTGAGCGTGGTTTTGAAAACCTTCAGCTAATGCAATCTTCTTCATCTCAGTACTTGAATCTATCGCCCAAACATCGATACCGGCCTTTTTTAAGGCTTCTACACTATGCAGTGATTGTCCTGCGAACAATTCAAGAAAAGATCTGCATGGATTACCTGGCGCATAAGTGTTCAGGATGAGTTCTAACTGGTTTTTGAAATCTCTGTCGTTGGTTACATCTGCATAATAACTTGCAAACTCTTTATATAGTTTATTCTTCATTTTGATATAGTTTATTTCTTCAGTTCAACTCCTTTGCAAATCCTTGCATGTATTAGCAATTTAACCTGGAATAAGCTATTATTTTAGGGTCATATGACCCTAAATTTTAAGATTAATGATCTTTTTGGGGTATGTTATTTTTTCAGTTCATCTTTATAAATCGTTCCACCTTTCATTACAAATGGGATATGTTCGAGCAGGGTGATATCGGTCAGCGGATCATCTTTAAGTGCAATCAGATCGGCATATTTGCCTTTGCTTAACGACCCGACCTTGTTTTTCCATCCTAATAAATCAGCTGCATTTATAGTCGCTGCCTGTATAGCCTGCATAGGTGTCAGGCCAAATCTGACCATGTATTTAAACTGTTTGCCATTCCAGCCATGCGGATATACTCCGGCATCTGTACCAAATGCTATTTTTACACCCGCCTGTACTGCCCGCTGAAAACTTAAACGCTGTGCTTTACCTACCAGTTTTTCTTTATTAATGATCTTTTCGGGGGTTCCGTGTTTGGCGTAGTCGCTGAGTATATAATCATCATTATAGATATCGGCCACCAGGTAGGTTCCATGAGATTTCATCAGTTTGATCGCCTCGTCGTCTAAAAAGCTGCCATGTTCTATAGAGGCTACTCCGGCTTTGACTGCCATTTTTATCGCAATAGTACCATGCGCATGTGCACAGGTTTTTAACCCCCAGAGATGCGCTTCTTCGACAATTGCATTCATTTCTTCTTGTGAAAACTGTGGTGCGCCTACGCTTTCTTCTTCGGTAAGTACACCTGCACTTGCACCAAATTTGATTACTTCAGCGCCATATTTAATATTATAACGTACCTGAGCCCGTACACCTTCTACACCATTGGCCACACCAGTCATTTGTTTGGGCCCTATCCAGTCCAGATAAGGTGAAAAGCCATTGAGATCACCATGACTGCCTGTACTGCCTATAAATAAAGTGGCTGCGAGTATCCTTGGGCCTGGTATATCACCACGGTTAATCGCATTTCTTAGAGATATGTCTATAAATGCGGCAGCACCAACATCCCTGCAGGTTGTAAAACCGGCTTCTAAGGTGCGTTTTGCATAGATAGGTGCAACTATAGCAAGGTCTACAGGGGTCTTGCGGAAAATATCATCGTAATAGTTTTCTCCGGGCTGTACAGTAAGATGGGTATGACAATCTATTAATCCGGGTAATACTGTGGCGTCACTCAAATCTATAATCGTTGCACCCGCCGGGATGATGAGGTTCGCACCAATACTTTTTATAGTGTCATGGTCAATCAGGATGAGCTGGTTAGTGAGGATTTTGCCCTTTTCCACATCAATCAGCCTGCCTGCTTTAATTACTTTTACTGAATCGTTTTGCTGTTGCGCAAAGCTGTTTATGGATAAAAATAGTAGGATTAATGCGGTGAATTTTAACCGTAATAGAGTCATGTTATTGCGTATTTGGTTTATTAACAGCAATATATGAAATTCTATGATTTGTAAACTAATTGAAGGGATTTAGATTTTTGTAACTAGCTTACCTGTAAAAATCTTTAGCATTCACATCCCCGCGTTTTCCTGATGGGTCCTGAACTTCTAGTTTCAGGGTATATCCGCCGCCGCCTTCTAAGAATAACAATTCAAAAGTATGATACCCTTTTTTTAATGCGATCTGAGCAGATTTTTCAGTAGCGAAGTGCATGCCGTCATTATCGACAAGGACATTGCCGTCCATTTTTAATACACTGCCGTCGTCAGACCGGAGAAAAAATGTATAAACCCCGGTTTGTTCTGCATAAAAATAGCCTTTGTGCCTGGTGGCAAACTGATCTGCTGTTTTTTCTATAGGAATCTCAATAGCAGAAGTCACTTTTTGAACTTCGAGATCTTTTTCATTGATTTCTTTAACCGCTTTGTATCCATGAGGATAATAGGAAAAGTTTAAACCCTTTTGCAAATCTTTTACTTTAGTGGGTTCGGCAGAGGTCTGTTTTTTATAATTGACCGTGTAAACTTCTCCACGTTTACCGGTTGTATTGAATGCAGCTAACTTAAACTGTACGGGACGACTGACCTGAATACGCTCGTTAAATACCGGGGATGACAGCAAGGGTAAAGAACCATTTGTAGTATAATGTATTTTAAATGCTGGAATAGGATTACTGATCCGCAGAGATGCTGTATCAGTAAAAACACTGTTTAAACTAAAGCCTTTCAAATCCATGAACCTGTAATTGATATGCATAGCATCCAGCATAGGCAGTTGCATGACCACTCTGTTTTCAAAATTTTTCCAGTCTGCCGGTGTGCTGCTCCAGGCGATTTCTGACATCGCCATCATTCTTGGAAATATCATATATTCAAGACGTTGCTCACTGGGAATAGTTTCTGTCCATGTGCAGGACTGAACGCCCTTAATAAGTTTTTGACCGGCTTTGCTTAGCTGAAAACCCAGCGGGTCAAACTGATATACTTTTTGTAAAGAATTGACGTCCTGCTGGGCATCAAAATAGCAATATTCGCCTGGTGCCATGATGATCTCATTTCCTTTTTCTGCGGCATGTTTTGGAGCATCCTTAACCCAGGTACGCCAGTACATCATCGTAGCTGTTTTTGATATTCCCCCATCAAGAATTTCATCCCATCCAATCATTTTTTTGTTTTTGCTGATCAGAAAACGCTCCATTCTATGCACAAAATAACTCTGGAGCTCATTTATGTTTTTCAGGCCTTCTTTCTTCATCAACGCTTCACATTCAGGAACATTTTTCCAACTGCTTTTTTCTACTTCATCCGCGCCTAAATGAATATACTGACTAGGGAAAAGTGCAGCTATTTCTGTAAATACATTTTCTGCAAAAGTGTAGGTGGTCTCTTTACATGGGCATAAAGGCTCAGAAAAACCTTTTCCCTGTCCGCCTTTTCCATTAGAGGTGAGCCATGGTAGTAAAGCTGTCGCAGCCATCATATGTCCGGGCATATCTATTTCCGGAATAATCTCAATTGATCTTGCCTGCGCATAGCTGATCAGGCCTTTGATCTCCTCCTGAGTATAAAAGCCCCCGTATTTCTTTATCCCGTCAATCATCCTGAAATGTTTTTCTGGCAGGGCATAGTCCGGATTGTCTTTGGCTAATGCTAGACAAGTGGAGTCCTGATGATTGAGCATCCGCCATGCACCCTGAGCGGTTAGCTCCGGATATTTTTTGATTTCTATACGCCAGCCCTGATCATCTGTAAGGTGTAAATGAAATTTGTTAAACTTATATAAGGCCATCCTGTCTATCATCTTTTCAAGATAGGCAATGTCAAAAAAGTGGCGCGATACGTCTAAATGCATCCCTCTCCATTCGAAACGGGGAGCATCAGTGATTTCAACACAGGGAACGTGAAGTGTATTTAACGGGTGGCCTGCATATAAGGGGGCCCCAATTAGTTGTTTTAAAGTTGATACGGCGTAAAATGCACCTTCTGCTGTATTAGAGGTGATGATAACTGATCCGTTTTTTACTGAAAGTATATAACCGCCCTTTGGCAGTGCACTGTTACCGGTTTTAAGAATGATCTTTCCTGTGGTTTTTGCTGTTGCTGAACAATGTCCGGTCATGCTTTTAAGTTCGGCAGTAGCCGCATTAAATACAGAATTTGCAGGGCTGATAATTACCGTGTTTTTATAAAGCAGAAACTTTCCCGCTGCGGGCTTTAAGGTTGTGGGCTGCGGGATCACCGCATAACTGTTATTTACAGTTTGAGATTGTGAACCAGTCAGGTTAAGGAGCAGCAAAATAGGGAACGCAGCTAATGAAAATAGGTTGAACTTCATTGTTAATTATATTTGGTGGCCTGAGACCAAATGTAATTAAAACGTATTATTCGTGATTGGTAATTTATTAGCTGATATTATCTTTTTTCAATAGTTAACAGGGTGATATTTAATTAACCATTCCAGGCAACTTCTGTAATATCATCATCTAATTGGAGTTCTGCAATGATTTTTACGATGTCCTCTTTTGAAAAGCGATTGAATTTGAGAGATACAATAAAATCGGTATCCGCCTGTTCGACAATCATTGTGCTGATGTCCATATTGGTGTTTTCAAAGAAACGGCCAATGATGGTTACTGACTTTTCACGGTTGCTTGTGGTAATCCTGAGGCTTCGCTGGGCAAACCGTGCTGTAAATTTCTTTTCCAGTGGCTGTAACATCAGCAGTATAAAAATTGCCAGGCCTGTAGCTATAGCTGCTGCGAAATACATACCAGCACCAGATGCCAGGCCGATAGCCGCTACTGTCCATAGTCCGGAAGCTGTTGTTAAACCACGGATTATCCCTTGTTTTAAGAATAAAATGGTACCTGCACCAATAAACCCAATACCACTAATGACCTGTGCTGCAATTCTGGATGGGTCAAGAACCACATTCGGCGTACCCAGAATATCAGTAAATCCATATACTGAAACCATCATGGTTAAAGATGCACCTACACAAACCATCATATGCGTTCTTAAGCCCGCTGCCCAATCTTTACGTTCTCTTTCTAAACCAATAATTGCACCGAATAATGCAGCGAGAGCGAGACGGATAGTGATTTCGGACCAGGAAATATGCATAAGATAAATGAATTAAAATTGTTTTCTTGTTTTTACAACAAAACAAAACGATAAAGGTGTTTATATAGCTTGTAACTTCATAATTACAAGTCCTGTAAGTGGCTGATTATAAGTTCTGTTTATCGATCAGGAAAGGCCTGTTTATCTGCCCTGTAATTTGGTTAAAATCTGTGTTTTTCTTATCTTTAAGCTATATTGATGGAGGAAAAACGATTGGGGAAACCCGAATTCAAAGAGGCTTTAAAATTTTGGTTTAAATTAGGCTGGATCAGTTTCGGTGGTACAGCGGGACACATCGCTTTAATGCATGATTTTTTGGTCGATAAGAAAAAATGGATCAGTAACAGCCGCTTTTTTCACGCCCTGAGTATCTGCATGCTTTTACCCGGGCCTGAGGCGCAGCAGTTAGCTATCTATATCGGGTGGCAGCTGCATGGCAAAAGGGGAGGATTGATAGCCGGGATATTATTTGTTCTGCCTTCTATGTTTATCCTTTTAGGTTTAAGTATCGTTTATGTCTCCTATGGGAATTTACCCTGGATATATGCGATGTTTAATGGCTTAAAACCGGCAGTTATTGCTATAATTATCATTGCTTTATATAAAGTAGGACAAAAGTCACTGCGTAGTGTTTTACATTTTATCATAGCCGGTGCTGCTTTTGTCTGCATTTTCTTTTTTAATATTTCGCTGCTGCTCATCATTATAGGGACGATCATGCTGGCAATGATTATCCGGTATTTTAACCCTGGTTTGCTAAGTGAAACAAGTAATTTACAAACAGATCAGGAAGTTAATGAACACGGTTATTATATCAATTCCTTTTCGGCTGCGCCTGGTGCAGGTTTTGAAATTAAACGATTGATCAAACAACTCTTTGTTTTTATAGTTTTCTGGATTATCCCTTTAATTGCATTTTACTTTTTATCAAAGGATTTTGCCTTTTGGCAGCGATTGGTTTTGTTTTTTACACAAACCGCTTTCTTCACTATTGGCGGCTCGTATACGGTGTTGCCTTATGTGGCACAGTTTGCTGTAACTAAATTTGGCTGGCTTTCTAAAATGCAGATGGTAGATGGTTTTGCGCTGGCAGAGACTACGCCCGGCCCCTTAATTATTGTTGTAGGATTTGTTGGGTTTATGGCAGGGTTTAATCATTTTCACAGCTCTTTACTGATGGGGAGTATTGCGCTTGTGATCACTACTTTTTATACTTTCCTGCCTTGTTTTTTATTCATTTTTATTGGCGGACCATTAATTGAAAAGTCTCATGGCAATGAGGCTGTCGGCGGTATTCTAAAACTCGTTACCGCTGCTGTCGTTGGGGTTATCCTGAACCTGACTATTTTTTTAGGTAATGAGGTGATCTTTCCGGGTGGAGTAAGTACCACTCACTTTGATGTTATTGCTTTGGCATGGGTGATAATTTCAATTTTTTTGATGCTTAAATTGAAATTAAACGTTGTATATCTTATTCTACTGAGCCTATTAGCAGGTTTATTGCGGTATGCTTTTTTTTAAGGTTGATAAGGGAAGTACTTCGCGGTTTTTGTCTTTTTCAGCGTATTTTTTTAGAATTGTATTGCGTGCTGTCAAAAGATTTTCCATGTACTTTTGGAGAAATAAATAATCTGCAAGTTTTCCTAAAATACCTAATGGAGATATGTAGATAAATACATCTGTCATCAGCGTCCCATTATCTTTTTCTTCAAATTTATGGATATGTTTAAAGGATTTAAATGCACCTTTTACCATTTCATCAGTAAAGGAATGTGGCTTTTCAAAAGCGGTGATCTTCGATGTTAATTCCTGAAAGAAGCCAAAATGTTTTGCCCGCCAGGTGACAGATTCTCCAGGTCCTATTAATCCTGACATCTTTCCGGCAACGACTTTCTCCTTGGTCTGTTGAGTAGAAATCTGGTGCAGGTCAATATTTCTGGACAGGTCAAATACTTCTTCTGGCGTGGCTAAAATAAATGTATTGAGATAGATTGTTGGCATTAGATGGATAATTACTTGTTGTTTTTCTGATCGCGTTTCTATGCAAGTATATTATTTATTTCGACAATTGCAGGGTAAAAAAATCCGGTGATCTCAAATTATCGGCTATTCATATCAGTTATCACACAAGTTATCATCTTACGATAACAGCTATCCCTTTATTATTGCAATAGTTACCGCTCCTTATTCTGAAAAATATTAAATTAGCGACATGAGTAATGAAATGGTAACGCTGCATACTGCAGGACTAGTGGTGATCAAAGAAGGAAAATTACTGTTAGCTTTTAGTGGTAATAAAAACGCCTGGTATTTACCGGGAGGGAAAATTGATAGTGGTGAAACTTCTCAGCAGGCTATTCTAAGAGAGATCAGTGAAGAACTGAACCTGGAAATGAATCCGGAGCTGCTTAAATTTTATTGTCATATCACCGCGCCGGCTTATGGAGAAAATAAGAACATCCTGATGGAGCAAGACTGCTTTATTTATGAGTTAACGGAAGAAATTGCAGCCAGTAATGAGATTGATGAAGTAGGGTATTTTGATTTGGAAACTTATCTGAAAGAACCTGCTCAGGTGCCTGGTGTATTAACGCTTTTCAGCAGACTTGAAAAAGATGGTCTAATTTCAGGTGTGTTAAGTCCAATATGATCATTTACCAGGTGAAAACCCCTGCAATGCTGTCTGAATTTGAAGTTACAACTATTTTGAAGCATTGGGAAGTAGACGATTGGCTCAATTTTACCTTAAAGGAATTTAATGAAAGATTTGCTGATTCTGAGTTTCATCTGCTGACTGATAAAGATTCCAATATCCTTTGTGTAACACGCATCAATTTTGATTTTCATCTGGAGCTAAATCATGTTGTTTACAGGGTATCAGAATTAGTTGGTCTAGTCTCTGTGGAGAAGATGAAGGGCCATGCTAAACGGTTAATATCGGATGTTGTGCTCAATCTGAAAAATAGGGGGGTAGAATGCATTGGGTTTTGTGAAAGTGGGTTAAGGCCTTTTTACGAAAAATGCGGAACACCTGTCTTGTATGACCAGGCTCATTATCTTAAAGAAAAACCTTTAAGTGAAGAATTTGACCATCACACAGATGATGACATCCTGGATATCACTTTGTCTGCTCACTTACGTAATTTGCTAACTGGTTTAAACAAAGAGAATATAGGTTATATCTTATTTGAGGATTAGGCTCTTTTGCTTCCTGTATAATGTGATCTTTTAATTCTGATATGGAATTATCTTTTAATTTTGCAGGGTGGATGAAATCTTAAAGGAAATAAGGTCATGTATGGTTTGCAGGGATTATTTGCCTAATCTTCCAAAACCAGTTGTAAGAGCGGGCGTTAAATCTAAAATTGTTATTATAGGACAGGCTCCCGGGCAAAAAGTTCAGAATAGCGGAATCCCATGGGATGATCAGAGTGGAAATGAGTTAAGAAGATGGCTTGGAGTTAGCAAAGAGCAGTTCTATGATGATCAGTTATTTGCGCTGATTCCAATGGGTTTTTGTTATCCCGGTAAAGGTATTTCGGGAGATCTGCCGCCACGGCCTGAATGTGCGCCGTTGTGGCATCAATCCTTACTTAGTGAGATGAAGGAAGTTAAGCTGACGATACTTATAGGTCAGTATGCTCAGAATTATTATCTGAAAGACGTCAGCAAGAGATCGCTTACAGAAAGAGTGCGTCACTTTGATTTATACCTGCCGCTATTTCTGCCAGTTGTACATCCATCGCCGAGAAACAAGATCTGGCAAAAGAAAAACCCATGGTTTGAATTAGAAGTTGTGCCTTTCTTAAGAGGGATTGTAAGTGATTGTATCAAAATTTCTTAGTTTTAATCAGGGAGTGTTTTATGAACTGTAGCCAGGCTGGCTGCTTTGCCGGTTGCGTTTGATTAAATAATGGTGCCACAGAAAATAGGTCGCAAGTGAGCGGAAGGGTTTCCATTTTTCAGAAAGTGCAAGCATTTCTTCTTTGTTTTTTGCGCCTGTTAATTCTTTTAGTGTATTCACGATTGCAATATCGCCAAGGGGCAGAATATCTTTAGCTCCTAAACAAAACATCAGGTAAACATCTGCAGTCCAGTGACCGATTCCTTTGATGCTGGTTAATTGCTTCCTGATTTCTACTTCATCCAGATTTGGGAATTCTTCCAGATCGATTTCTTTATAGAGTATGGCATTGGATAATTCACGCAGGTATTTTGATTTTTGCCGGCTTATCTGGCAATTTCTCATTTCATCGTCACTGATTTTCAGAATATTAGCTGGCGTAAACTCTTTGATATAACCTTCTAACTTTAAAAAATGCGCATGGGCAGAAGAAAGACTGACCTGTTGCTCTAATATGATTTTAGCTAAGGTCGTAAATCCTGGTGGCCTGGACCAGTTTGGAGGCGACTGATGCAGGTGATGTATTTCAGCGAATAGCTGATCAGTTTGAATAAGCAGGCTAATATCTTTTTCGTTGACAATAATACTACTCATAACGATAATCTAATGACTGTTTTAACAGAGCGTGTGTTTCAGGTTAAACTAACAAATTGAATGTTTCAGGGTAAACTAAAGGTTCAGCACTAAAAGTTCAGCATTAAAGGTTCAGCGTGTCAAAAATCTCTCCTCTGCTTAATTTGTCATTGATTTTAGCGATGACTTCAACTTTGCCTTTCAGACATAAAGCATGATCTGATAAGCGAAAGATATCTTCAAAAAATATAAGTTTCACACCTTGTCTTTCTATCTTTAGTTTCACAAGAAAGGTATCTCCGGAAGTGAGCGATCTCTTAAAATCCATTTCTATTCTGGAAACCATTAAAAGGATGCCATCTGCAGTGAGTTGTTTAAATGATATGTTTTTTGATTGCAGGTATTCGTGACGGGCATGTTCAAGATAGTTTTGATAGATAGCATTGTTTACAATGCCTTGTATATCACATTCATAATCTCTTACCTTGAGTTGAATTTCAAATATATAGTCTTGCATCTTTTGTAAATGTTGAAATAATAGCCCCGAAGGGCTGCTTTTTAAGCTGGAATATTAAAACGGCCAATATATTGGAGACCGTTATTGGTTGCCTTCTGATTCTCAATGGTTAGTTCATCGGCTGCATAACTAAATATGGCATTTGCAGTTGAAACCCCTTTTTGGATACAGGCCTGGTAAATTTCTACCTCTGCCTGATCATTCCATACCGGTAATTCTTCTATCATAGCCTGAATACTAACCCTTTTTCTGCCATGATAAATAGTGATCCAGTCTTCATCGTAAGCATTTTGCAGATTCAGATCTTTACAGAACTGGCAGCGAAGATTTAAATCCTGGTTGTTTTTCAGAAATTTTGACTGATCAAAATATTTATAGAATTGTTCTTCTGTTTTATCTGAAGTTCCCGCCCACACGTGGATGCTTTGCTGTGCCATTTTCTTATTATTTTATTTTGTAGATGCTCAATTTTTATTGAGCGTTCCAAGGTAAGGATTTTGTTAGATAATTCAGCTTTTCGTTCGTGTAAATAGGTTAAACCAATAGAATTCGCTTTTTGAAAAGAATAATTGCAAATATTTAAAGAATGTATTATTATTGCATAATCATTGACTAGTCAAGTAAATATTGCAAATGAACTCTTCTCTTAAAGTATTAATGAACCTGTCCAAAGTGCAGGCTGTTATATCACGCAGGTTTGATCGCCTGAACATCCATGGTATTGGTTTTAACGATTTTATGGTGCTCTATCTATTGCAGCAATCTGCAGATGAAAAGATGCGGCGGATAGATCTGGCAGATAAAATAGGGGTCACCGCTTCTGGCATTACAAGGATGTTATTGCCTATGGAAAAAATAGGCCTTTTGACCCGTGAAACAAATGAAAGGGATGCCAGGGTGAGTTATGTGGTACTTACACCTGCAGGTAAACAATTATTTGAAGATGCAGAGAAAACTGCTAAAATACTGGCTGAGGAAATTATTCCAGCCGGGAAATCAAAAAATATGAATCTTTTATCAGACCTGCTGATCAGATTAGGCGGGGACATTACTTAATTCGGGAATATCAATCATTTATTTATGGCAGCTCTGCAGAACCTTATACCAGCAGCTAAATTACCAGCAGTTGAAAGTGCATTATTACAAACTTTTAATACAAGCCAGGTACAAAAAATAACTTTACTTGCTGGTGGCCTTTCGGCCTCTATTGTCTATAAAATTGAGGTTGACGGTCAGGAATATGTTTTGAAACTGGATAGTCCTGTTGAATCTGCCGATCAGGAGAGTTGTATGGAAATCGCTGCTGTGGCGGGTATTGCACCCAAATTTTATTATCTGAACCGGGTAGCGGGGATTGCAATCACAGCTTTTATTCAGCCTATGTCAATGCAGGCTGTCTTTAAATCCCGTGAGTTGTTATTGTCTAGTCTTGGCAAAGTTGTCAGCTCTATACATAATTTGCCTCTTTTTTCTAAAGAAAACAGTCTGATTGATACTGTAGATGGGCTTATCGCTCAGTTTAAAACATCCAAGATGTTAACGGGCCCTGTTTTCGATGCTTGTTTTGCGCATTATGAAACCATCAGAAAATATTATCCATGGGATGATGCAGATAAGGTTTCGAGCCATAATGATCTTAATCCTAATAACATGGTATTTGATGGAGAAAAAATATGGGTGATTGACTGGGATGCAGCTTTTCAGAACGATCGTTATGTTGACCTGGCTATACTGGCAAATTTTTACGTCACGGATGAGGATGGCGAAAATATCTTCCTTGAAGCTTACTTTGGCAGTGAACTGAATGATTATAACCGGGCGAGGTTCTTTATGATGCGCCAGATATGCAGGCTGGTCTATGCTATGCTAATGTTTAAACTGGCAGAAGGATCAAAAATAACCGGTGCAGTGCATGACCCTGATATGGAAAAGGCTGATTTAAAAACAATAAAAAAACAGCTTGGTACCGGAGAACTCAGTCTTGCTGCTTATCATGGCCAGTTAATATTTGGTAAGGCTTTAATGAATGAAACTTTAGAGCAAATGCGGTCACCGCGGTTTGCATTATCTTTTGATAATTTATTGATAATTGAATAATGCATCTAAATCGATGAATCCCCCATTCTTTTTGTACTACGCAGCCTATAGATTTGTCTGAATCGATTAACCGCTTAGGATATAGAATTCTCTAAAGAGTCTATTTTTCAGTGGGTTAATTGGTCAACCAAATTAAACCAGACCAAGCGTATGAACAAAACTTTACAAAGATTTTGGAGGAGTTCCTATTGCCTTTTTTTTCTGCTTAATTGTTTGAGTTATCACCAGGCTTTTTCTCAAACGAAGCAAACAATCACAGGTAAAGTTACCGACACATTAGGCTTACCACTGCCGGCAGTAGTGGTAGCCGCAGTTAATAAACCCAATTTAGGCACCCAGACCGATAACAATGGGAAATTTGTGCTGGATGTAGAACCCGGAACATTATTGAGATTCGCTTATGTCGGATTTAAAGAACAAAGGGTAACCGTTAGTGCATCTGTTCACATCATTAACATTCGCTTACAGGAAAATAATATTCAGGCCGATGAAGTTGTGATTACTGCATTAGGGCAGAAACAGCGAAAGGAAGCTATCGTAGGTTCTGTAACTACAGTAAAAGTTGCCAATCTGAAAATTCCTTCGAGTAATCTGACCAATGCCCTGTCAGGACAGATCGCTGGTGTAATTGGTTATCAGCGTAGCGGACAGCCGGGACAGGATAATTCTCAGTTTTTTATCAGAGGGGTGACTACTTTTGGTTATAAACAGGACCCGCTGATATTAATTGATAATGTGGAATTAACCAGCTCTGACCTGGCGCGTTTGCAAGTGGATGATATTGAGAGTTTTTCTATCCTCAAAGATGCAAGTGCTACTGCCTTATATGGGGCAAGAGGGGCTAATGGTGTAATTCTGGTGAGTACCAAAGAAGGTAAGGAAGGGAAATCGAAAATCAGCTTTCGTCTGGAGAATTCTATATCACAATCAACCCAAACGCTGCAGCTTGCTGATCCGGTAACCTATATGAAGCTTTACAACGAGGCAACGATAGGCAGAGACCCGCAGGCAGGGCCGAAATTCAATCAGAACCAGATTATCAATACGCAGGCTACAGTGAATAAATCGCCGGGATATAATGAATATGTATATCCTGCCGTAGACTGGCTGGGATTGTTGTTCAAGAAAAGGACCACTACACAAAGAGCAAACTTAAGCGTGAGTGGCGGCGGGGGAGTTGCCCGTTATTATGTTGCCGGATCTTTTAACCGTGACAACGGGGTCCTGAAGCAGGATATTAAAAATAACAATGATAACAATATAAAATATAGTAATTATCAGCTGCGCTCCAATGTAAATATTGATGTGAGCAAAACTACCGAGCTGGTTGTCCGTCTTTCGGGTACCTTTAGCGAGTATAACGGGCCGCTGGCTACTGATGGCGGTTTCTCAACAGATTTATATAATGTTGCTGTACATACAAGTCCGGTACTTTTTCCAGCTTTTTTTCCTGCTGATGAGAATAATCAAAACGTTCAGCATATCTTGTTTGGTAATGCAGGGGGAACAACCCAAAATAGCATTCTCTACAATAATCCTTATGCTGCTTTATTAAGAGGGCATAAGAACTCTTCTGAATCGCGTATGTCTGCTCAGTTTGAAGTGAACCAGAATCTGGATTTTCTGACAGAGGGGCTATCTTTTAAAACGATTTTGAGTACAAACAGGTATTCTTATTTTGATTCTCAACTGGCTTATTCCCCTTTTTATTATAGTGCAGAAAACTATGACCGTTTAACCAACCAGTATTCTTTGAAGTGGCTAAATTCGGGAGTGGAAAATAACCCGCCTAATGTTGCGCAGGAATATTTGAGTTATAATTCCAGTGAACCTAATATCAGTACTTTTTTATATGGTCAGGCGTCTTTAAATTATAACCGGACATTGGGTACTGATCATACCCTTAGCGGAACTTTGATCGGTACCGGCCAGCAGACCACTTATAGCAATGCTAAAGACCCCAAGACGGATAAAAAAACATTACAGTATTCACTGCCTTACAGGAACCTGGGGCTTGCAGGTCGTTTAACCTATGCTTTTAAGAGTAAATACTTCATCGAATCTAACTTTGGGTACAATGGATCGGAGCGTTTCTCTGCCGATCACCGCTTTGGATTTTTCCCTACTATTGGTGCTGGCTGGCTGGTTTCGAACGAGAAATTCTGGGACAGGTTTTCTGGTGTAATCAACCGTTTTAAATTAAGAGGAAGTTACGGGCTGGTTGGAAATGATGCGATTGGGGATCAGCGCTTCTTTTATCAGTCGGATGTTAATTTAAGCGGCGGTGGGAACTATGCCCAGTTTGGTTACAATTACGGGTCTTCACGTTCGGGTGTTTATATCAACAGTTACGAAAACCCTTCCATTACCTGGGAAACTTCCAGACAGACGAACCTTGCTCTGGAAATGACGCTTTTTAAAAATATGAATATCATCGCCGAAGTGTATAATAATTACCGGTATAATATTTATATGCAGCGTAAAAATCTTCCTTCTACGCTGGGGCTTGAAGCTGTAGACAAAAATAACAATCCAAATGTAGGGGCAAATATTGGCGAGGCGAGATCCAGGGGAATTGATCTTTCTGTTGATTATAAGATGAATATCAATGCATTTTCTTTTGCGCTCAGGTCTAATTTAACATTTGCAAAAAACAAGTATCTCAATTATGAAGAGCCGCAATGGGCTGAGCCATGGCGGTATACTACGGGGCAGCCAATCAACAGGAACTATGGTTTTATAGCAGAAAGATTGTTTGTGGATGATAAGGAAGTACTCAATTCACCGGTTCAGAAATTTGGCAGTAAACTACCCCGGGGCGGTGATATTAAATATAGAGACTTAAATGGGGATGGTAAAATTGATGATGCTGATAAAGCTTTTATCGGCTATCCTCAATCTCCTGAAATTGTCTATGGTTTTGGTTTCAGTTCCTCTTATAAAAGCTTTGACCTGTCGGCATTTTTTACCGGGCAGGCGAGGGTAACCTTCTTTATTGACCCTAAAAAGGTCAGTCCTTTTGTACCCAGTGAAGAAAAGTACATTTATGGAAATACACAGTTGTTAAAAGATTTCGCTGATAACCACTGGTCGCCCGAAAACCAGGATTTATATGCCTTGTATCCAAGACTTTCCATTACTGGGGATGACCTTGCAAATAATGCGCAAACCAGTACCTGGTGGATGCGCAATGGAAGTATGTTAAGGTTAAAATCTGTAGAAATCGGTTATACCTTACCCACAAGAATCGCTAAAAGTATCCGGCTTAATTCGTGCAGAATCTATTTCAATGGATTGAACCTGGTTACCTGGAGCCCTTTTAAAATGTGGGACCCTGAGCAGGGAGGGAATGGTTTTGCTTATCCGATTCAAAAGGTATTTAATGTCGGTGTTAACGTGAATTTATAATTGAACCTATGAAAAAATACTATAAATATATCTGTATCGGAGTTTTGCTGATCTCCAGCTTCTCTTGTAAAAAATATCTTGATATCACACCAGATAATTTAGGCACACTGGATTATGCATTCAGAAACCGGAATGAGGCAGAGAATTATCTGTATTCATGTTATGCTTATTTACAGCGCATGTCGGATGTGGCAGGTAACCCGGGATTTACAACTTCCGGAGAGCTTATCTATTCTAATGATCTGGATAATTATCTGGGTTTTAACCGGACTGGTTTTAATATTCTCAGAGGTACGCAAACCTCGAATGACCCTGGTCTGAATACCTGGGATGGCTCAAATGGGAGTTACAGTATGTTCCGGTCTATCCGGATTTGTAATATCATGCTCGAAAATATTGATAAACCTATTGACCTTTCTGCTGCGGAAAAGAAAAGATGGATTGCAGAGACTAAATTTTTAAAGGCTTATTATCACTATATCTTATTTAAGATGTATGGTCCGATACCGCTGATTAAAGATAACCTTGCGATTACCAGTTCAACTGATGAAGTGAGGGTTAAAAGATCAACAGTAGATGAATCTGTGAATTATATAGTCTCTTTACTGGATGAAGCGATCCCGGATTTACCAGTAGCCATCAGTAACCAGGCCCTTGAATTAGGGAGAACAACGAACCTGATCGCATTGTCAGTTAAAGCTGAGGTTTTGGCTACCGCAGCAAGCCCTTTATTTAATGGCAATCCGGATTATATGGGATGGAGTGACAGGGATGGAAAAGCACTTTTTCCTTCTGCTTATGATCCTTCAAAATGGCAAAAGGCTGCTGATGCGGCCAAAGTGGCAATTACTGCCTGTGAGGCTCAGGGGATAAGGTTATATACCTTTTCTGCACCCGCTACGATTGGCAAACTCTCTGATTCTTTGAAAAAAGAACTGGATATACAAAATGCTGTAGCTGAGAAATGGGAATTAAATACGGAGATGATCTGGGCTTCAAATCCGGCATTCAGCTACCAGGGTTATGCTACACCAAGGTTAACCGTTAAATCTTCGATAAACAGTTTTTCGAACCCTTCCACTTTTTCTGCCCCTATTTCAACACAAGAGCTTTTTTATACAGTTAATGGAGTGCCTATAAATGAAGACAGGGATTGGGATTATGCGGGTAGAAATACACTTAAAACAGGTGATCAGGCAAGCCGTTATTATATCAAAGAAGGTTATGAAACGATAAAGGGCCATTTTGCAAGGGAACCGCGTTTCTATGCAGATCTGGCTTTTGACGGGGCAATCTGGTTTGGTAATGGACGGATTAATCAGGACGATGCTAAAAATCCGCTGTATAGCGTACAGGCCAGAGGAAGTGATGGGCTTGCTGGTCCAAAAGATAGAATAAGGCTGAATATAACAGGCTACTGGCCTAAAAAGCTGGTCAGTTATCTGTCTATTTATGACGATGGTTTTCAGCAGGTTGACTTTCGCTTACCGCTGATCAGGCTTGCTGGTTTATATCTACTGTATGCTGAGACTTTAAATGAGGTAAACGGGCCTACGGGTGATGTTTTTAATTATATCGACAAGGTGAGGTTTAGAGCTGGTTTACAGGGTGTTCAGGCTTCGTGGTCTGCACATTCTAAAAATCCGGGTAAATATAGCAGCAAAGAGGGGATGAGACAGATTATCCATCAGGAAAGAAGGATAGAGCTTTGTTTTGAAGGGCAAAGCGGTTGGGACCTTCGCCGCTGGAAAGAGCTTCAAAGTGTATTAAGTGTTCCTTTGCAGGGATGGAGTATCTATGATTCAGAATCTGTGAATTATTATCGCCCCACTACACAATTCATCCCTGTATTTGGTCTGAAAGATTATCTGTGGCCTATCAAAAGCTATGATCTTGTGGTTAACCCGAATCTTGTTCAGAATCCTTACTGGTAGAACCCTTATAGCTTCATTAAACCATGATCGTGCCCTGAGAAATTTAAATAACATGAAAAAAGCAATCCTATACGCATGAAAAAGATAAATAATTACTGGTTATCTATCCTAATAACCTTACCCATTTTAGCGCTGCTGGGTGCCTGTCAAAAAACAGAGGATTATAATAAACCTATATCTTCCGACTTGACTAAACCAGATATGGTGACCAATATTAAAGTTGATAATTTTAACGGAGGGGCCAATATCACCTATACTTTACCAAATTCTAAGAATTTGCTGTATGTAATGGCACAGTATAAAATAAATAATAACATAACCAGAGAAACTAAATCCAGCTATTACTCTGATACAATCACCGTGGAGGGTTTTGCAAAAAAGCAAGCATATGAAGTCACCTTATATGCGGTAAGCAGGGCTAATGTGAAATCTGATCCGGTTATTGTCAAAGTTAATCCTGATACTCCGCCTTATCTTTTGATGAAGCCAACAGTAAATGTGCAGGCTGCTTTTGGAGGACTAAAAATCACAGGGAAAAACCCTTTAAAGAAATCATTAGGGATTATTATGCTGAAAGTAGATCAGACGAATTTTTCGGATGTTGTAGATCAGTATTACTCCAATAAGGATAGCGTTAATTATTCTTTAAGGGGTTACCCTCCTGTAAACCAGAAATTTGGTTATTATGTGACCGATTCTTATGGGAACCTCTCTGATACTACATTTTTTTCTGCTACCCCGTTTTTTGAAACGGTACTGGATAAGAATAAGTTTTTCGTGTATAATTTATCTACAGATAGCCGTATTGGTTATGGATGGGATTTGCCAAATCTCTGGAATGGAAAAACCGATGGAAACGGCTGGCATAGCAGTCCGGATGGCAGTTTGCCTGTAGTGGCTACATTCGGACTGGGGATCAGTGCTAAACTGAGCCGTTTTATTTTATGGGAGAGACCTGATGGCGATGAGAAATTCGCTTTCGGGCATGGTAACCCCAAACTGTTTTCATTATGGGGATCTGATAAAGCGCAGCCGGCAGATGTTCAATTACCAAAGACTGCTCCTGAAGGTACTGTTCTTGGTGATTGGATTAACCTGGGCAATTTTAACTATCCTGATCCGCCTTCTGGTCTTAAACCCATAGCACATAATGCTGCTGATAACGATTTTGTAAAGGCAGGAGTGAATTTCGATGTGCCTTTAATGAGCCCGAAAGTCAGGTATTTACGTCTTTCTGTAGGCACAACCTGGTCAAATGGGAATTTTGCGCATGTGATGGAAATGACTTTTTACGGGGACTCTAAATAATTTTTGAATAGCTAAAGACAAACGATATGAAATATATTTACGGAGTCTATTGTTTTTTGATGTTATGCCTTTTCATACAGGGCTGTACAAAAGATGATACTGAATTTAAGTCCTATCTTAAAGATGGGGAGATTGTTTATCCTGGCCGTGTTTCACCAGTGATTACAAAACCAGGGAATTTCAGGACCGCATTATGGTGGAACCCCAGTCCGGACCCGAGTGTGACCAGATATGTGGTTTACTGGAATAATAAGACAGATTCTGTGGTGGTTAATGCCACAAGTCACCGGCCGCAGGATACCATTAAAGCGACTATCCCAAATTTAAAGGAGTATACTTATTCTTTTATCATTTACTCTTACGATCAGCAGGGGCGTAAATCAATACCTGTAGAAGCCAATAATGTAAGGGTCTTTGGGTCGCTTTATCAGGCTGGTTTGCTCAACAGGCCTTATAATGCGACGAACCCTTATACTTTAAATGATAACGGTTCATTGACATTGAATTTTAATAGCCCGGATACGATTAATATCAATACCGTAATTAAGTATACGAATACTACCGGGGCTTCAGCCGAGCGAATGCTGAAGCCCGAAAGTTCCTCTCTGGTATTGCCGGATTATAAGCCTGGCAGCACGATACAGTACAAATCTTCTTACATTCCCGGAAAGGGATCGCTGGATACTTTTACAGTATCTTCTTATTCGGTGTTTCCAAGAATTTATAGTTATGTGCTGTGTGACAGGTTATTGTTTAAAGAGGTACATCTGAATAATGATGCGGGCACTTATGAATCCGCTACCAGCATCAGTAAACTTTGGGATGGAAGTGTTGGGCCACAGGGATATCCGAATATTTTTCACAGCAATGGAAGCAGTGGAATGCCTCATACTATAACCTTTGATCTGGGTAAAATCTATGATAATTTAGCGAGGATAGAGGAAACAGGCAGGGACTGCTGTAATAATCCGGATGATTTTGAAGTTTGGGGAATTGCTGATCTTACGGGGGCTGAAACAAATCTGCCGGCGAATAATCCAGGATGGAAAGACGAGTCCCAGGCTAAAGGATGGGTTTTATTGAAAGAGGTAATCCGTACGGATGATGGTAAAAATGCGGTAATTGCAGAGCTGAATAATAATGAGAAACCAATTCGGTATATCCGGATAAGAATTAAACATGTAACTACCGGTGATGGTAATTACAGTAATATGAGTGAAATCAGGTTTTGGAATAAACAATAATTGGAATAAACAGTGAAATGCTGAATGGCTCTTTTTAATGATTGATTAAAAGGAGCCATTTTTTATACTATCATTTATTGAAAAACAGGTTAAACCCGAATCTCATTTGTTGAGGTTTGTAATCTTTGTAGCATCACTTGTCCTTCTTCCCAGAATTCCAGATTTGAGTCAGAATTGATATGACCTTTTGAACCAATATTTATAAACTCACCTCCCCATTTTTCTGCAAAATATTGAGCTCTTTCCAAACTCACATAAGGGTCATTTTCACTTGCTGCTATAATTGATGGAAATTTCAGTTTGGTTACTGGCATTGGTGCAAAACCTCTCACAACCTCAGGAGTATGTAAAGGGGAATCAACGTCGGCAGGGGCTACCAGTAAAGCCCCCTTTATATTGGAGTTATTGTATTTCTCAGACCAGTGCGCAACTAATGAAGTTCCAAGACTGTGAGCGACAAGAATAATGGGGCAATTTAAGTCCTCTATAACTTCATTCAGGCTTTCCAGCCATTGATCAAGTTCCGGTTTATCCCAGTTTTGCTGCTGGAGCCTTACAAATTTATCATCGTCTTTTGACCAGAAGCTTTGCCAGTGGTTTTCTCCCGAACCGCCAAGTCCGGGAATGATCAGTATTTTTGTTTTCATTATCTTAATCTGGATCATGATTATCAAAGATAAATGCAATTGTAGTATCAAAAGAGATTTGGTTGTTTTTTTATTATATTTTTGCAGCTAAACAATAAATTATGGAAGCGAGCGAGTTAAGAATTGGGAATTATACATTGGATCATGGTCATCCTGAACAAATACCATATGGGTCTGATATTGATTCGGCCGGAATGATGGAGCCAATTCCTTTAACAGAAGAGTGGGTGATTAAATTTGGTTTTGAGCGTTTTGAGTTTGAATATGAAGAAGGAAACGAAACTACTTTTGTTCTGGAGAAGAAGAATGGACACCAGTTTGTCTTAAATGAAAGTTTACAGCCTATGGATGGGGAGATTGCTATGCTAGACTATAAACTGCAATATGTTCACCAGATCCAGAACCTTTATTTTGCGCTGACTAACCAGGAGTTAACTATAGCATCATAAATAATCCTGAGTTTTAAATCTGTTAGGGCTTTTTTTGCCCTTATTTGATATGCTGTTTTCTATATTGTGATGGGGGGATCTTCGTCACAGTTTTGAACTGCTTGCTAAAATGCGCCCAGCTATTATAACCGCTGTCGTAACAAATATCTAAAACGGGCCGGTTTGTTTCTCTCAAAAGTTTACAGGCGTGCCCGATTCTGATCTCTTTAATAAAGTCAAAATAACTTTTCTTAATATTCCGTTTAAAGAAACGGCAAAATGCAGGAATGGACATTTTGGTAATACCTGCAACCTCTTTTAAAGAGATCGGATCAAGAAAATGTTTAAAGGAATAGTCTATGATGGTTTCAATCACTGAATTTTCTTCTCCGCGGGTAACCGTAGCAAAAGCTGTTGTGATTACCTTTTGATCTGCTGATGTACTGATCTTTTGTAAACAGGTTAGCAATAGCTGAATCCTTTCGATACCCTCTGCATGTTCCAGCTGTCTGATCAAAAAGGCTATATCATTTGATAAGTCCCCCTGTAACTGGATACCTGTATTTTTACTATCTAATAACCTGGCTACATTTTTCATCTCCGGCAAGGCTAAAAATGCATCGCCCCAAAAGTCTCTCAGAAAATGAATAACAATCACACTGCCAATACTGTCTTTCTGTGATTTTCTAAACCAGTGCGGCACATTTGTATCCATAAGAAATACGTCCCCTTCTTTATATTCTCCAATATAATCACCAATCAATGCAGTACCATTTCCTTCTGTAATCAGGATTAATTCACATTCCAGGTGCTTGTGCCAGGCTGTTTCAAAATCTGGTGTCTTGTAGGTACGGCATGCGAAAGAATAATGTTCTTCTACGTGGATTTTCTGAATAAGTGTTTTCATGAAATACGACAGGTATGCTATTCAACTGCTATTTGTACACAAAATAATCTTTTTACATCAGATAACTGATCAGATAGCATATTTTTTTCGATGAATAACAGTTGAATGCAGGTTATCTAATTCTGTAGATTTAAAACTAACGATTTCTTTATCGTTAGCATAATTTTATTGAACACTAACCAAATGTAACTTATATGAATAAAATCTCAATACTGGCAGATTATGGAAAATAATACATATGATGCGATTGTAGTCGGTTCTGGTATCAGCGGTGGCTGGGCAGCAAAGGAACTTTGTGAAAAAGGGTTAAAAGTGCTGATGTTAGAGCGTGGCGGGCCTTATGATCATATTAAAGATTATAAGACTGCCCGGAAAAATCCGTGGGAATTTGAACATCGGGGAAGAACAACCACCGAACAGAAAAAAAAATATCCTGTTATTCATCGGGGCTGGGCAGCTTCAGAAGCAGTCATGGATGGCTGGGCAAATGAAGAGGATTGCCCTTATACAGAGATCAAGCCTTTTACCTGGTGGCGCAGTTACCGGATGGGTGGACGTTCTATTTTATGGGGCAGACAATCTTATCGCTGGAGTGATCTGGATTTCCAGGCTAATGAAAAAGATGGCATCGCTACAGCCTGGCCAATTGGTTATGCTGATCTCGCTCCATGGTATGACCATGTAGAAAAATTTGCAGGCATCAGTGGTTCTATAGAGAATATTGCGCATTTACCGGACGGACATTTTTTGCCTCCTATGGAATTGAATTGTGTAGAGAAGGATATGGCTGCAAGGATCAAAAAGCAATACGAAGAGAAGAGGCATTTAATCATTGGCAGAGTTGCAAACCTTACTGCCGAAATTCCCGGAAGAACAAAATGCCAGTTTAGAAACCGGTGCTGGGAAGGTTGTCCTTTTGGTGGTTACTTCAGTACGCAATCCTCTACTTTACCGGCGGCTATGAAAACAGGAAACCTGACTGTGAGGCCTTACTCTTTGGTAAAACAGGTTTTATATGATCAGAACACGAAAAAGGCAAAAGGCGTGGAGATTCTGGACACAGAAACTAATCAGACACATGAATTTAAAAGCAAGATTGTTTTTTTATGCGCTTCTACCTTAAATACTGCCTGGATCTTGTTCAACTCTGCAACGGATGTCTGGCCGGGCGGTTTAGGCAGCAGCAGCGGTGAATTAGGCCATAATGTAATGGATCATCATTATAATGTAGGTGCTTCGGGAACTGTAGAAGGTTATGAAGATCAATATGTATTTGGCAGGCGGGCTAATGGGTTTTATATCCCAAGATTTGTAAACCTGGCTGGTGACAAAAGAGATTACCTGCGTGGCTTTGGTTATCAGGGAGGGGCCAGCAGAGAAGGCTGGGGAAGAGAAATTGCAGAACTGAATATTGGAGGTGACTTTAAAGATGCTTTGACTGAGCCTGGCCAGTGGACTATCGGGGCAACCGGATTTGGCGAAATCCTTCCTTACCATGAGAATAAAGTCTCGCTGGATAAAAATAAGAAAGATAAATGGGGCCTCCCAGTTCTGGCTATGGATGCGGAGCTGAAAGAAAATGAATTTAAGATGCGCAAAGATATGCAGGAAGAAATGAAGGCTATGTTTGAGGCATCAGGAATAAAAAACATAAATACCTGGGATAATGGCCATGCTTTAGGCCATGGTATCCATGAAATGGGGACAGCCAGAATGGGCAAAGATCCGAAAACATCTGTTTTGAATAAATGGAACCAGGTTTGGGATTGTATGAATGTATTTGTGACAGATGGTGCTTGCATGACTTCATCGGCCTGCCAGAACCCTTCATTGACTTATATGGCTTTAACGGCCAGAGCGGTTGATTATGCGGTAAGCGAATTAAAGAAAAATAATATTTAAGCAGATGGAAAGAAGAGAACTTTTAAAAATGATCGCGCTGCTTACCGGCGGGGTCATGATTGGGGGCAATGCTTTGCTGACTGGCTGTAGTCCTGAAAATGGAAAAATGAAAAGTAAGCTTGTTTTTAGCCCGCAGGATATTGATTTTTTGGATGAGGTAGCTGATACGATATTACCTGCCACTAAAAGTCCGGGGGCTAAAGCGGCCAAAGTTGGTTCGTGGATGACGGTGATGGTGAATGACTGTTATGAAGAAAAGGATCAGAAGATTTTTAAGGAGGGGATTGATCAGTTAAATCAGGCCTGCGAGAAAATGTATGGTACTGCATTTATGAAAGCCAGCACCGTACAGCGTTTATCGTTATTGACGGCAATGGATAAAGAAGCCAAAGAATATCAGTCCAAAAAGAATCATGATGCCCTGCCTGCGCACTACTTTACAATGATGAAGCAATTAACCCTTTTAGGGTATTTTACCTCAGAGATTGGCTGTACAAAAGCCCTGCGTTATATTGCTGTACCTGGCAGGTTTCAGGGGACTGTACCCTATAAAAAAGGCGATAAAGCCTGGGCTTAATATTTATTGATCTAAAATTAAATTATGAAAAATCTATTGCTGTTCTTGTGTTTTTTTTCGGTACCGCTCCTGATGCGGGCTGGTTATGATCGTCCTGCATTACCGCGTATTCTGGTGTTTTCTAAGACACAGGGATTCAGGCATAGTTCTATCGCGGCTGGGAAAGCGGCCATCATGAAGTTGGGAAAGGAAAATGGTTTTCTGGTAGATACAACCGAAAATGCGGGTTATTTTACCAGTGATTCCTTAAAGAAATATGCTGCGGTTGTTTTTTTGCAAACCACGGGTGATATATTTAATGCGGATCAGAAAGCAGGTTTTGAAAAATATATTAAAGCCGGTGGTGGATTTGCCGGCGTTCATGCGGCTACCGATACAGAATATAACTGGCCCTGGTATGGTGGATTGGTTGGGGCTTATTTTGTGAGCCATCCTAAACAACAGGTAGCTACCCTGAATGTAATAGACCGTTCGCATATCTCTACCAAACACCTCCCTGCGGTTTGGATACGCAAGGACGAGTGGTATAATTTCAAAAACCTGAGTAAAGATATCAAAGTGCTGATCACG
The DNA here is from genome assembly GCF_014200605.1 of Pedobacter cryoconitis. Lineage (GTDB taxonomy): Bacteria > Bacteroidota > Bacteroidia > Sphingobacteriales > Sphingobacteriaceae > Pedobacter > Pedobacter cryoconitis_B. The sequence continues at coordinate 243,952 of NZ_JACHCE010000008.1, forward strand.
ATTGATGAGAAGTCTTATACAGGAGGTATTAACGGTGAGCTGCATCCAATGGCCTGGTATCATAATTATGAGGGTGGACGCTCATGGTATACAGAATTGGGACACACAGAAGAATCGTATACCGAAGAGAATTATCTTAAACACTTATTAGGCGGTATACGGTACGCTATGGGCAATTTAAAGAAATAGCATATGTATTTATTAGGTATTGATATAGGTACATCTTCTATCAAGGTTTCTGTGGTGGATATACAAAGCCAGAAACGGGTGGCTACTACGCAATATCCGGATGAAGAAGTGCAGATCAGATCTCTTCAGCCCGGATGGGCAGAACAGTCACCAGAAGACTGGTGGCAAAATACGATGAAAGCAATACTCCGTTTAAATGCAACATCGGGCTTTAATGTGCATGACATCGTAGCTATCGGCATTGCTTATCAGATGCACGGTCTGGTGGTTGTAGATAAAGAGCAGCAGGTGCTGCGTGATAGTATCATTTGGTGTGACAGCCGTGCAGTGGAACTGGGAGAAAATGCTTTTGATACTATAGGACAGGAAAAATGTTTACAGCATATGTTAAATTCCCCGGGAAATTTTACGGCTTCAAAACTGGCCTGGGTAAAGCAGAACGAACCTGAGCTTTATGAAAAAATTGATCAGGTAATGCTGCCGGGAGATTTTATCGCCATGAAATTTACAGGAGAGGTCACAACCAGTATTGCGGCTTTGTCTGAGGGGATGTTTTGGGATTTCCGCGAACATGAACTGTCCGAAGAGGTAATGGGGTATTATGGTTTTGACCGGAAATTAATTCCGGAGATTAAACCCTTGTTCTCTGTACATGGATTGCTGAAAACTGATGTAGCGGTACTGTTAGGACTGCAGCCAGGGATTCCTGTTACTTATAAATCTGGTGATCAGCCTAACAATGCTTTGTCTTTAAATGTAATCAGGCCGGGCGAAGTTGCTGCGACTGCCGGAACATCGGGAGTGATTTATGGGGTGAGTGATGCATTGACTTATGATACGCAATCAAGGGTGAATACTTTTGCTCATGTCACTTATTCTAAAACGCAGCAGCATACGGGTGTATTGTTATGCATCAACGGGACAGGGAGTATGTACCGTTGGGCAAAGCACAATTTTGCACCTAATCTGTCTTATGCTGTATTGAATGATATGGCAGCTACAGCACCTATAGGAAGCAAGGGGTTGAAAGTGCTGCCTTTTGGCAATGGTGCAGAAAGGATGCTGAATAATAAATATACTGGCGCACAGTTATTGGGAATTGACCTGAACCTGCATGGTCAGCCTGAAATATTCAGAGCGGTACAGGAGGGGATCGCCTTTGCTTTTCGTTATGGACTGGATATTATGCGTGAAAATGGAATGCAGCCCAAAGTGATCAGGGCCGGACTGACCAATTTGTTTTTAAGTGAAGTTTTTGCGCAGACGTTTGTCGATATCACAGGAATTCCTGTAGAGCTGTATGAAAGTGATGGCAGTGTTGGCGCTGCACTGGGGGCGGGTATTGGTGCTGGAATTTTCAAAAGCGCCGAAGAAGCATTTACAAGGCATGCGCTGATTAAGTACCTGGAGCCTAAAAATACGGAGGCTTATGAACCCATTTATGGGGAATGGAAAAATCTTTTAAATAATGCATTATAACTTGAATTAAAAACAGATCAATATGACGAAAGTAGTAATTGGGGCAAAGGAATTTTTTAAAGGGATCGGACAATTGAAATTTGAAGGTCTGCAAAGTGATAACCCTTTGGCATTCCGTTGGTATGATGCAGATAGAGTGGTTGCAGGTAAAACGATGAAAGAGCATTTAAAGTTTGCCTGTGCTTACTGGCATTCATTTAATGGGAATGGTGGAGATCCTTTTGGTGGTGCGACACATGTTTTTCCCTGGGATGAAAAGAAGGATGTCATAGAAAGGGCAAAAGATAAAATGGATGCCGCTTTTGAATTTATCACTAAAATGCAAATACCTTATTATTGTTTTCATGATGTAGATATAGTCGATTATGGGAATGATATTGCTGAAAATGAACATAGATTGCAGATTTTGGTTGAATATGCCCAAGAAAAACAGGCTCAGAGCGGAGTGAAATTACTCTGGGGAACTGCGAACCTGTTTAGCCACAAACGTTATATGAATGGGGCATCTACCAACCCTGATTTTCATGTACTTGCGCATGGTGCTGCACAGGTAAAAGCTGCTTTAGATGCAACGATTGCACTTGGCGGGCAGAACTATGTATTTTGGGGTGGCAGAGAGGGCTATATGAGCTTGTTGAATACCAATATGAAAAGGGAACAGGAGCATTTAGCCGGATTTTTGCATACAGCTAAAGATTATGCAAGGAAACAAGGCTTTAAAGGGACCTTTTTTATCGAGCCGAAACCCTGTGAACCGTCTAAACATCAATATGATTACGATGCTGCAACAGTAAAAAGTTTTTTACAGGAGTATAATCTGCTTGCTGATTTTAAGCTGAATATAGAGGTAAACCATGCCACTTTAGCGGGACATACCTTTCAGCATGAGTTACAGGTTGCGGCAGATAGTGGATTGCTGGGATCAATTGATGCAAACCGCGGGGATTATCAGAATGGCTGGGATACAGATCAGTTTCCTAATGATATCAATGAGCTGACGGAAGCGCTGCTGATCATTTTAGAAAGTGGCGGGTTAAAGGGGGGAGGAGTGAATTTTGATGCTAAGATCCGTAGAAATTCAACTGATCCTGCTGATCTGTTTTATGCCCATGCCGGCGGTATGGATATTTTTGCAAGGGCCTTAATCACTGCGGATGCTATTCTCCGGGAATCGGATTATAAAAAGATAAGAAAAGATAGGTATGCTTCTTTTGATAGTGGCAAAGGTGCTGAATTTGAACAGGGTAAATTGAGCCTGGAAGATTTAAGGGATTTTGCGGTACAAAACGCAGAGCCTGAGGTCCGTAGCGGAAAGCAGGAATACCTGGAAAATCTGATCAACAGATATATTTAACCTGCTGATCCCAATAACAAATGCATTAATAATTCTGCGGATTGAGGATCATCATTGCTATCAATGGAGGTCATACTGTTTCCGAAAATATCATTGATCTTTTTAATGGATAATAACTGTTTTCCATCTTGATTGACGATACTTTTCTTCTCATTTCCAAAAATATCAACTGTGGCTTTTATAGTCGCAGTTGTTTTATTCTGACTGTTACGGATTTCTATAATCTCATTGTTAAAGATATCTTTTGATTTCCTGATAGAACCAATTTGCTCACCTCTAGGACCGGTTACATCTTTCGTTTCGTCGCCAAATATATTGGTTGATGTTTTGATGGCAGCAGCTCTCTGGCCTTTTCCATCAAGGATTAATAAGGTTTCATTCCCAAAAATATCAGTAGAGGTTTTAATCGCTAGTTTAGACTGTCCTTTTCCGTCATTAACAGCAATTGTTTCATCCCCGAAAATATCTTTTGTTTTTTTTATAGTACTGATAACCTGTCCATTGGCATCGCTAATGCGTTTTGTCTTATCGCCAAAAATGTCAGTTGTTTCTTTGACAGAGCGGATTTTGCGGCCATCCGGACCTGTCGTTATTTTTGTTTTATCGCCAAAAATATCAGTAGAATGTGTGATCACAGCAATTTTCTTTCCATCCCGGTCTTTGTATGTCTCAATCGTATCTCCAAAAATATTTACTGTCTTTGAAAGGCTATAGGTCTGCGCATAAGCTATTGTAACAGTTGAAAGAAACAGTAAAAGAAATATCTTGATTTTCATACTTACAGGATTATTGATATTTCTACTAAGTTACGATTTATGCATTATGACAGGGATAATATATTTTTATTAAAAAATATATTCCTGATGAATAGCCGGATTGTTAACGTGGATAGCTGATCATCCATATATTATTGAGGTAAGTATGAATTTTTTATAACTAATTTATGTTTTTTGTTAATCATTTGTGTAAACACTTGCTTCAAATGATTTTTGCGCTATCTTAGAGTTTTAAGATTCGTATGATATACAGGTGTGTAATTATTGATGATGAGCCTCACGCAATAGAGGGGTTAAAAAGCTATATCATAAAGATCCCTGAACTTGAAATTATAGCAAGTTATACAGACCCTATCTACGCATTACAGGAAATTGCTAAAGGAGATAAGATTGATTTACTCTTGCTTGATATTGATATGCCAGAAATATCAGGAATAGAACTTGCCAGGTTAATCAGAGAAAAAACTAATAAGCTATTAATCACTACTGCGCATACGCATTATGGATATGAAGCTTTTGAGATACAGGCAGACGGCTATTTGCTGAAACCTTTCTCCTTCGCTAAATTTTTAACAGCCATTCATAAATTATTTCCACCTCCCGTTCAGGAGTCAGACACCGCCAGACTTGCTGATGAGCATAGCTTCTTTTTTATAAAAAGCAAAGATGACCACCTGAAACTGGTTAAAATCAGGTATGATGATATGATCATGGTTGAAGATAAACAGGATTATGTGATAGTTTATACTGTTTACAGAAGTATTCTGACTGATATCTCCCTAACAGAAATTTCAAACAGGGCGTCTAAAGAAAAGGGGTTTGAACAGTTTCACCAGAGCTTTATCCTGAATAGTAAACATATTGAATACATTGATGGAAATACAATTACCTTAAATAACGGAAGAAGAATCACAGTCGGGGAACATTATCAAAAGGATTTCAATGCATTTATAACCCGTAATCTTTAAAAGGGGACACGTAAACCGCAATAATTATATTTTCTTGTGAGCTTACAATAAGGCAAGTTTTTTTAACTCATCCATACTGCCATTAAAAACATCTTTATCTATTCCATCACCACTGTATTGCCAAAAGGTATATTCAGACCATCCCGGGGGCAGCATTGGTGGTGTTGGCTGGTAAGCTGAAATCCATAGCGGATAGTTTTCAAATCCTGTAGGATTGCCCATAAAATTTTGCCAGAAAATACGATTGGTATAAATTATGGGCACACGACCTGTTTCTGCAGTTACACCTGTCAGCCAGTTTTTTACCAATTGAACACAAGCAGCTCTATTGTTTAAGATATAAGGGTTTAAGGTATCTGGTACTTGCCATTCAACGTCCAGTACTGGCGGTAATAAGCCTGGTTTTGAGAAGTCAACCCCACAATCTAAAAAGTTTTTGACCTGATCTTGTGCTGTTGCATTCTGGAAGGTTAAAAAATGATAGGCGCCATATAGAATTTTGGCCTTTTCAGCATGCTGAAAATTATTAAGGAATATTGGGTCTTTAAAACTTTTGCCCTGGCTTGCTTTGCAATATACAAAGCTAACTTCAGTGCTAAGTTCATCCCAGTTAACGAGCCGGTTAAAATGTGAAATATCTATTCCTTTTATCGAATTATTTATTGTTGAAGGGTTGTTGTCCATTTCTTAACTGGTGAATTTTTATTAACTAAAGCTAGTCAATAAAATGAAATTCTATCAGATCAGGCTCATTCTTTCTGCAATCCGGCAGGCTTCAAGGGAATTGCTTACCCTTAGTTTCTCTAATATATTCTGGCGGTGCCTGTTTACTGTATTGATACTTATAGACAATAAACCGGCAACTTCCTTACTCATTTTACCTTTTCTGATTAGCTGTAATATTTCTTTTTCACGCAGGGATAATATGTTATTATAACCTTGCTGATCGGGTTTAATGGTAACGCCAGTAGCTGAATTAAAGATTGCTCCGTCTGATGTTTCTTTTGCAGGATCATCATAAGCAAGATTATAAAGACAAAGCGCCAACCACAGACTACCATTTATAGTGCTGCATACATAAAACATCCGGTGCTCAATAAATATATAATCTCCATTTTTATTAAGCATGCGGATTTTACTTTTAACATGATAATCCGATCTTTCGGAAATAGGTATATTTTTTAAGATGTTAAAGTAATGAAGTTCTAACAAGTGTTTCTCCACCAGGTCATCCGGATGAATTTTATTGAAAATATCTTCTTCCCAGATGGAGTTGATTTCTTTGAGGTCATCATGTTCGTCAAAGCCCAGTTCTTTAGCCACTCTTCCATTATAAATATAACTCTTATTGGCCTTCATATCACTTAATACGGCGATGGAATTTTCTATTCTGGAATACATGAAGGCCATGTACTGGTACTGAGATAAGCTGATAGGTTTAGTCTGTTCCTCTCCAAAAGACTGTTTTAATAGTTTTTCATTCAGTGTATTTATAATATTCATTTCAATATGGTTATTAATCAGCATTGGAGAGCCGTTGATGGGTTTTTACCTTTGCAAAGTAAATATAATTATGGTTACTAAACCCAAAACAAAAAATGAAGAAAATAATTTTATCCCTCATTACGTTTGTAATCGCACAAACTGGAATTGCGCAGACACTGGAAAAGATGCAATGGTTTAATGAACCGCAAAAGTGGGAAATCAAGAACAATGCCTTAACCATGTTTGTAACCCCTCAAAGTGATTACTGGAGAATTTCACATTATGGGTTTACCGTTGATGATGCTCCGTTTTATTACAATACTTATGGGGGAGAGTTTGAAGTGAAAGTGAAAATCACAGGAAATTATAAAACCCGTTTCGATCAGATGGGTTTGATGCTGCGTACAGATCATGAGAATTATATCAAAGCGGGGATCGAATTTGTCGATGGTAAGTATAATTTAAGTACTGTAGTTACGCATAAAACAAGTGACTGGAGTGTAACTACATTAGATAAAATACCAGAATTTGTATGGATAAAAGCGGTAAGAAGACTTGATGCTGTTGAAATATTTTATTCTTATGATGATAAGACTTATATCCTGATGCGCAATGCATATCTGCAGGACAACAAGCCTCTTATGGTTGGGTTTATGGCAGCCAGCCCTGACGGAAATGGGTTTAATGCGAAATTTGAAGGCTTTTCTGTAAAACAATTGCCTGATCAGAGAAGATTGGAGTGGTTGAAGAAAAACGCAAATTAATATAGATTTTCTAAGGATAATAGTCAAAGATGTAGGCGTACATCTTTGACTAATTCTCAAAAGAATTCTGCGCAGGAAAATTTATCATTTGATAGGGCCGGATACTAAAATAATTATGGATATTTTTGTCACGAAATAAAATTCCATTTTGAAAACAGATCTTTTCCTTGTTACGCCTCCCTTTACCCAGCTGAATACCCCGTATCCTGCAACTGCATATATCAAAGGTTTTTTGAATACAAAAAATATTTCTTCCACTCAGGCCGATCTGGGGATTGAAGTAATATTAGCCTTATTTTCCAGAAAAGGTTTAGAAAACCTTTTTGCTCATGCAGCAGCGCAGACTGGTCAGACAAAGAGTTTAAATGCCAAACGGATTTTTGCTTTAAAAGACGAGTATATCAAAACTATTGATGCTGTTATTGCCTTTCTGCAAGGCAAAAATCCAACCCTGGCTTTGCAAATCTGTCAGGAAGATTTTTTACCGGAAGCATCGAGGTTTACGCAACTGGAAGAGCTGGACTGGGCATTTGGTTCAATGGGGACGCAAGACAAAGGTAAACACCTGGCAACGCTTTATCTGGAAGATATTTCGGATTTTATTATTGAATGTATTGACCAGAATTTTGGTTTTAGCCGTTATGCAGAAAGATTAGGCAGAAGTGCAAATTCATTTGATGAGCTGTACGAAGCTTTAAGTCAGGAGTATACCTATATGGATAAACTCCTGATTGAAATTTTAGAAGACAAAATCTCTCTTATTCAACCTAAGTTATTCTTGATCTCTGTCCCTTTTCCAGGGAACTTATATGCCGCTTTCCGATGTGCGCAATATGTAAAGCGTTGTTATCCTGAGATTAAAACATCAATGGGTGGTGGTTTCCCCAATACAGAATTACGCTCTGTTTCTGACAAGAGGGTTTTTGAGTTTTTCGATTATATTTCATTGGACGATGGGGAGTTACCTGTTGAACTGATCTATGATTCGATCAACAAAACCCGTGGTTTTCACCTTTACAAAAGGACTTTTTTATTGGAAAATGGAGAGGTTACTTATAAGAATGATGCTTTAAGAAGTGACTATAAACAAGCTGATGTGGGAACACCGGATTATAGTGATTTGCAATTGGATCAGTATATTTCAGTGATAGAAATTGTCAATCCAATGCACCGGATGTGGAGTGATGGCCGATGGAACAAACTGACCATGGCGCATGGATGTTATTGGGGGAAATGTACATTTTGTGATATCTCTCTGGATTATATTAAAGTATATGAACCCGTAGCAGCCAAACTGATTGTAGACCGCATTGAAGAGTTAAGCGCGAAAACTGGTCAGAATGGTTTTCACTTTGTAGATGAGGCCGCACCGCCAGCCCTGATGCGTGAAGTAGCACTGGAGATTTTAAGAAGAAAAATTTCTGTAAGCTGGTGGACAAATATCAGGTTTGAGAAAAGCTTTACCAGAGATTTATGTATTTTACTTAAAGCATCTGGCTGCATTGCTGTTTCTGGTGGTTTAGAAGTGGCATCAGACCGCTTATTAAAATTAATTGATAAAGGGGTATCGGTTGAACAGGTAGCCCGGGTTACCCGGAATTTAACAGAAGCAGGGATATTGGTACATGCCTATCTGATGTACGGGTATCCGACGCAGACGATCCAGGAAACAGTAGACAGTTTGGAAATGGTCAGACAGCTGTTTGAAGCAGGCGTTTTACAGTCTGGCTTCTGGCACCAGTTTGCAATGACTGCACATAGTCCGGTTGGCCTGTATCCTGAAAAGTTTGGGGTAGTTAAAGATACCGAAGTTATCGGCACCTTTGCCAATAATGATATCAACTATACCGATAAAACCGGGATAGACCATAATAAGTTTAGCTTTGGGCTAAAGAAGTCACTTTTTAACTTTATGCATGGCATTTGCCTGGATTACAAATTGCAGGAGTGGTTTGATTTTAAGATTCCGAAAGTGATGATCCCTTCAGATTTTATTGCGAAGGCTTTAAAGGAAGAGACCATGTTTAACACTAAACCAACTGCTAAAGTGGTTTGGTTAGGGGGGAAGCCAGATGCAGAAGTTTATGTAAAACATAAAAAAGGCAATACTTTCGAAATGATGGTTTTAACTTTTCACGATAAAAAGGAAACTTTTGACATTCAGACTAACAAAAATGAAGGAGAATGGCTGACTTCCATTTTACAGAAAATAGCTGTTTCTAATACCCGTATTTATACTTTTCAAGAAGTTAAAGCTGATTTTGAAACGACCATGGAACATTTTGAATTGTTCTGGTATTCTAAGCCAATCCATACTTTAAGAGATTTTGGGTTACTAGTCTTATAGTTTGTTAATATCAATTTTGTCGTATTTATACTAGTCTGAGCTGAGCGCATTTCAGAATTTTGTGTTTCATCTATAAAAGATAATATATGTTGATACAAAATAAACAGATCGCTATTATTGGTGGTGGCCCCGGAGGCTTAACCTTAGCAAAGCTTTTGCAGCTAAAGGGTGCGGCTGTTAAAGTATATGAAAGAGATCTTAATAAAAATGCCCGTGTACAGGGTTCACCGCTTGATATGCATGAAGAATCAGGCTGGGCAGCTTTAAGCAAAGCAAATTTAATAACAGAGTTTAAAAAGAATGTTCTTCAGGGTGCAGATCAAAAGATCGTCGTCAATCCATATGCAGAAGTAGTTTTTAGTGACCATAAAACTAAGTCTGATGTAGATTTGAGCAATGAAGCTGCACGTCCTGAAATCAATCGTGGTGCATTAAGAAAGATATTCCTGGATTCTTTACAACCTGAAACTGTGGTGTGGGACAGTCATTTTATTTCTATGGAGAAACAAAATGAGGGTTGGTTGCTGCATTTCAAAAATGGCTCATCTGCTTATGCAGATCTTGTAATTGGTGCTGATGGTGCTAATTCTAAAATCCGTCCATACCTCACAACTATCAAAGCTTTTTATTCTGGTGTGACCATGGTTGAAATCAATGTGGATGGTGCAGACCAATTGATACCCGATATCTATGCCTTGTTAAATGGCGGAAAAATAATGGCTTTTGGAAATGAAAAATGCATATTGGGAGGTCAGAAGGGGAATGGCGGTCTGGGATTTTATGCAAGTTTTAAACCGGATGAATACTGGGCAAAGAATAGTGGTTTGGATTTTTCTGATCGCGCGGAATTGGTTAGCTGGTTTAAAAATGAATATAGCGAATGGAGCAGTGTCTGGTACAAATTGTTTGAACATGCAACAACGCCTGTTGTTCCACGTCCAATTTATTGTATGCCTTTAGACCAGACATGGGAAGCCTTGCCAAATTTAACCTTAATGGGCGATGCTGCACATGTAATGCCCCCTTTTGCAGGAGAGGGTGCAAATACATCTATGTTTGATGCGCTTGAATTGAGTGCATGTTTAACGGCTGATAAATTTACTGATTTGCAGGAAGCCATTTCTTTTTATGAAGTAAGTATGCGGAAAAGAGCAGCAGCAGCAGCAAAACAATCACTTGAAAATGGGGAGCGCATGCATTCTGAAGGTGCGCTTGAAAAGATGCTGGCTATCTTTGGTGCTAAAAGATCTTAATCCAGAAAAGAAGACTATTTCCGAATTCTCAATTTGGCTACAGATGTCCTCAATTGGGCTACATTCTGGAAATTTCATTTATAGACATTTGTGGTGTTAAATAATAAAAACTTATTTTATGACACAACAAATCGATAATTCAGGTACTAATAAAGTTTGGTTCATTACGGGCAGCTCCCGGGGTTTTGGAAAGGTTTGGACAGAAGCAGCGCTTAAACGCGGTGATAAAGTAGCGGCCACAGCACGTCAGTTGGCCAGTATTGCAGATCTTAAAGAAAAATACGGTGAAAATGTATTGACCCTGGAACTGGATGTAACCAATGCCGGCCAGGTTAAGGCAGCGGTTGAGCAGGCCCATGCTCATTTTGGCAGATTAGATATCGTACTGAATAATGCAGGTTACTCTTTAGTGGGTACGATAGAAGAAGCCAGTGCCGATGATATCAGGCAGCTCTATGAAACCAATGTTTTAGGCCCGGTGGCTGTCATCCAGGCCGCTTTACCATTGTTGCGCAAACAAGGTGGCGGCCATATTCTGGGCACGTCCAGTAATCTTGGACATGTAACCTTACCGGTTATTGGCTATTACTGTTCTTCAAAATGGGCATTCGAAGCAATTCACGAAAGTTTGGCCTTAGAAGTTAAAGCTTTTGGAATTAAAGTCACTATTATAGAACCGGGTGCTTATGCGACAGAGTTTGGTAGTCCGGAGTCTTTGAAATTTGCAGCAGGCCTTGATATTTACCAGGATTTTAAAACGGAGTTTGCTAACGGTTTAAGGGGAATGGAAAGAGGTAATCCCGATGCAACGCCAGAAGCGATCTTTAAAGTAGTTGATTCGGAAAATCCACCGCTAAGGATTAATCTGGGCAGTAACAACTTGCCATGGACAAGCAAAGCCTATGCTGAAAGGCTGGCTTTATGGGAGGAATGGGATGATGTTGCGAAATCAGCACAAGGTAATCTTTAAGTAAACAATTAATTATAACCGGTATTGAACAGCGTTACCGGTTATAATTGCATTAAATTTAAGAATGAAAAAGGAAGAGACAGTCCATATTAACATGGAATCGTTATCAGATATGCATCGTGCTTTCGGTTTGCCTGCGCCGGCAAATCCCCTGATTAGCCTGATAAATGGGGCAACGAACAGGATCATTATAGATAAGCTGCCTCTATCTCATGTGTTAAAATTCTATAAAATTTCCTATAAGCCAAGCATTGGGGGGCGGTTGAAATATGGCCAGGATTATTATGATTTTGATGAAGGAGGTTTGTTATTTGCTGCACCTAACCAGGTTATTGGTAACCACGGGAACAATGAGGGAGAAATATGCTCCCAATACACTTTATTGATTCATGCGGATTTTTTTCTGAATTATCCTCTGGCAAAAAAGATCAGGCAATATGGCTTCTTTTCTTATACTGCCAATGAAGCATTGCACCTGTCGGAAAAGGAGAAAATAACGATCATTTCCATTTTTAAAAATATCGAAGAAGAATTAAACAGCAGAATAGATGACTTTAGCCAGGATGTCATTATCTCCCAGATTGAATTGCTATTGAATTATGCCAACCGCTTTTACAAAAGGCAATTCATTACCCGCAAAGCCGTAAATCATGGCTTGCTGCAAAAACTGGAGGATATATTAGACGAATATTTTATGAGCGATAAATCTGCTAATCATGGAATACCGACCGTTCAATATCTTTCGGACAAACTGAATATCTCACCGAGTTATCTGAGCGACATGCTAAGATCGCTTACTGGTCAGAATACCCAGCATATTATACACCAAAAGATCATTGAAAAGGCGAAGGAGAAATTATCCGCTACAAATTTGTCGGTAAGTGAGGTTGCTTACGAACTTGGATTTGAACATCCGCAATCTTTTAATAAATTATTTAAAGCAAAAACCAAGGTATCTCCTTTGGCATTCAGAAAGTCATTTAATTGATATCATTTTTGGGCTTATGCTTCCACCTTCTGTGGCTCCAGAGCCAGTAGGCCGGTTCTGCTCTGATAATATCTTCAAGTATACGGGTATGCAGCTCTGTAATTTCGAAATCGGCTGTTTCAGCAGGCTTCAGGCAAAGCGGAATACAATCAACCGTATAATAGCCTCTTTGAATATAATTGACCCTGAAATAGAATATTGGCTGATCTGTTTTCTTTGCTATTTTCTCAATTCCCAGCTGAACTGAGGTTTGCTGATGCATAAAAGTGGTCCAGTAATGAGAATCATCTTTTGATGGTGCCTGATCGTTTCCAAAACTGAATATACTTGGTCTGCCTTTACTCGCCTGGAGCGCTCTTAAAGTCTGGCGCATAGCAATGAGTTTATTCCCGAATTTACTGCGTACTTCTCTAAACCATTGATCAAAAACTGGATTGCTTAGTGGTTTATAAATAGGGTAATGGTCAGCAGAAAAATTCAGTCCTATGCCCAGGGTACCCCATTCCCAGTTACCATAATGTGCAGAACAGATCAGGATACTTTGCCCTTTGTCCAGGTAAGCCTGAACCTGTTCTTTATTTTTAAAAATAAAGCGCTTCCTGATCTCTTGCTCAGAGATGCTGTTCATCTTGATGATTTCAAAAATTAAGTCTGAAAGGTATTTATAGAAACGTTTTTCTATAATTTTAATTTCTTCGGTTGTTTTTTCGGGCAGTGCATTGATCAGGTTTTCTCTTACAACCCTTCTGCGGTAACCAAAAATCCGGTAGAGTATGATATAAACGATAGCTGAAAAAACATATAAAACAGAGAGTGGAAAAAAAGAAAGTATACATAAAAAGTATACCCCCAACCGGGAAATAATCTTCTTAATCATAGGAGGTATAGTTGATGCTGCAAAAATAAAAAAAATGGGAGGCAAAAAATATGCCATCCTCATGTTAAAATTATTTCTTGCAAAGCGCCATTAGCACTCAGGGAGATTCTGAGCTGAATAAGATTTTTAATGCAGTAATAGAAGAAGATTTTTAATGGAGTAGTAACTGTAAAAAACCCCAGATAAATCCAATAACTACTTGTAATAGCGAATAGGACAGAATGACTAATATACTTCTGAAAATTAATAATTTTTTACTGTAACCGCAGACCGAATAAAATTGAAAGTTATCAATTACCTGATAGGTACAATTTAAGCAATAATGTTCCATTTATAATGGCCGGATTGATGAATAGGATTTGGCTTTTATTTTTATTCTTTGGTTGTTTTTTTGCCCTTTACAATCAAAATAACCGAAAAGACAAAGGTAATCAGATAGAGAATTCCCATACCTGGATTTTTGAAATTTAAGTTTTCAAAATCTATTTGTTTAAATGCAGCTATTCCCAGAATAACTGCTATAATCCAAAAGGGGGTTATCTTAGCCATAAAAAAAATGTTTTTTATAAAAGTGGACACAAAAATATTCTCAAAGACTACACTCTAGTATAAATTTATTATTAAGCCATTTTCGTTAATGAAAAATAACATGAATTCAGGTCTGCTTACTAAGAACAGGGTCTCAGGTATATCAGAAGCGGACCATGTGCAGTAGCAACATTATTTAGAAGCCATCAAGTATTTTGCAAGGCTCACTTACGAAAGCGTATATGTTATTGACTATGAAAAGATGACATTTGAATACGTATCAGAAAACCCCTTGTTTTTATGCGGGCATTCTTCTGAAGAAGTCTTGAATATGGGCTATGAGTTCTATTTTAAAAATGTTCCGGAAAAGGATTTGGAGTTATTAAACCTGATTAACGAAGCAGGATTTGATTTCTTTGAAAAACTGTCTTTAAATGAGCGAAAATTATACACTATAACTTACGACTTCCATTTAGTCAATCAGGATAAAAAACATATTCTTGTCAATCACAGGCTTACTCCTGCTGTAAATAACAAGATTATCTAAAAAAGAAGGGGCGGGGAAGGCCCCTGTTTTTTAATCAGGATCAATGCATTTTATAACCTGATCATGTATTTTGTTGTGCCTGAGATGGATTATAGCCATAGAACTCTTTAAAAGTGCGTGAGAAATGAGAGAAATTTTCAAACCCTACCTCAAGATAAACCGTAGAAGGGCTTTGTTTTTGCTCGGCAATAAGAAAATGTGCCTGTTGTAAACGCTTCTGTCTGATCCATTTTTCTGGTGGCAGTGAAAACTTTTTAGTGAAATCTCTTTTGAAAGTTGCCAGGCTGCGTCCGGTGAGTCTGGCAAATTCGTTGATGGAAATGTGAAACATATAATTCCTGTTCATGAAATTCTCGATATCTATTTTGAAAGGCTCACTAAAATCGAATAAAAAGCTTTTTAAATCTGGATTTCTGATCAATAACTCAATAATTTCTGTGGTTTTTAGTGCTGCAAGCGCTGCTGTCAGTTGAACAGGCTGATTGAAATACGGCAATAAAGAAGAGAAAAAGCCTTGAATAAAAGGATCATCAGGTAATACTAAAAAGGGCTCTCCAAGATAATGACGTTCCGTTGGCAGCTGATTTTTTAAGCTATAACTATGTAAAGATTCCTGGTCAAGAAAGATATTGATCGAATGAAAGGGAGTTCCGTCTGCCCGGGGTATTTTAATCACTTTGGCCAACTGGTTTCTCCTGATCAGCCCGATAGTCCCTTCTTTAAATGTTTCCTTTCCACGGTTTGTATACAGCTGTATTTCTCCTGAAAGTATATAACTCAGCGCGTGTTCTGCAACAAGCTGGCTGCCTGTATATTTTGGTTCATCAGAGCAAGAGTAGAGTATGTTATACTGATATTGATCTTCCATTAGCTAAAGATATTTATTTTAACTGATTCATGATAAGCTTGTCGAACATAGCGTCACTTAGCCATTTTTTCATAAAAAGAATCGGTTTTGCGAGGTATCCGGCAACATATCTTGCTTTGGGTTTACTTGCAGTTATGGATTTTTTGATGAGTTGTGCGATGACATTGGGATCAACATTGTTTCGCTCTGCTTTTTCTCCTAGTCTTTCCAGGATGCCAACCATAGGTTTGTAAACAGTATGTCCTGATATTTCTTTCAGACCGCCATAAGCAATGTTGCCCCATTCTGTTTTTACACCTCCGGGTTCGATGATAATCACATCAATACCAAAGCGTTTGACTTCTAGCCTCAGACTATCGCTCAGTGCTTCTACAGCAAATTTACTGGCATGATACCAACCGCCCATAGGACCTGCCGCTTTACCACCTGTAGAAGTTATATTGACAATTTTTCCTGAATTTTGCTCACGCATGAAAGGTAATACGAGCTGTGTAAGTCTTGCCAGGCCAAACAGGTTCACTTCTATCTGGTATCTGGCAGTTTTCATAGGTACATCTTCTATCGAACCAAAAGTACCAAAACCTGCATTATTGATCAGTATATCAATCCGGTCTTCGTTACGGATAATTTCTTCTATACAGCTTTTCATGGAGTCTTCATTGGCTACGTCCATAGCTATTATTTTTGCACCAAGCAGTTGCAGGTCTTTCATCTGATCGGTTCTTCTGGCGGCACCATAAACGGTATAACCTGCCTGCAATAATACTTTGGCGGTTTCTTTACCGATACCTGCGGATGCTCCGCTGATTAAAACTACTTTTTTCATTTGATGTGTTTCTTATTTTGGTAATTTAATTGCTTCTAATTGTATCAGCATCTGAAGGATGTCTTCAGAGAACCAACCTTCAGCAATTTTGCCGTTTTGGATTCTGTAAATGCCCATTCCGTCCCACGAAGCAGTTTTTCCAGCCGAATGAAAACCCATAAAGTCTCCGGTTTGCGTACCGCTATTGGTAAAGTAAATCACAACTTTATCTCCTGAAGCGATTACATCCTTAATTTTAAGGTGCAGGTTACTGAATGCTTTTCCACCGTTCAGCTTTTTGAAATTGTCCAGACCATGTATTTCTCCCATGCTTCCACCATGCCAGATCATGTCATTGGCCCATACCTGGTCAATGATTTCAGCATGTCCGCTATTAAGGACTTCATTGATGAATCTTTTAACAACTTTAATATTTGCAGCAGTGTCGGTAACGGTGCTGATCACTGGCTGTTTCTTTTGAACAGAAGCGGCGGGTGCAGCATAGAGTTCGCTTGATAAGAGGCTAAGGGAGAGGGCCGATGCCACTATAACTGATTTTGTTTTCATGTTGTTTTGTAATTGATTGTATGATACAAATGTCTGATGAAATTAGGGAGGGGTGTTTTTTTTAGCGGCTCAAATTAGTTTACTCAGAAGCTCATGTATATGGTAGGTAGCGCTGTAAATTACCCCAGTCACCCCAGATTAAATATTTGCTCAGGGAATCAAAATGTATCTTAAATTAGCGTGGTAATTGTCCGGCAAATTGCTGGATGATAACATTTGATCTGACACAAATTACGCACACATATATGATGAATTTAGAAGATATCAAAGGGGTGATCAAGCAATTTGAATATTACAGGATGCTTGGTGAAAAAACATTTAATCAGCTAAAAGAAGAGGACCTGTTTTGGAGATACAATGAAGACTCCAATAGTATTGCTATCATTGTGAACCATCTTTATGGAAATATGTTGTCCAGATGGACAGATTTCTTAAATACGGATGGCGAAAAATCCTGGAGAAACAGAGATCAGGAATTTGATGAAGCGATCACGGATAAAGAAACGTTGCTTTTGAAATGGAATGAAGGCTGGGATTGTTTATTGGGTGCGCTTAATGCTTTAGATGAAGCTGACTTAGATAAAATTGTTTATATCCGTAATGACGGCCATACCATCACAGATGCTATCAACAGGCAATTAGCTCACTATCCTTACCACATTGGACAGATTGTATTTATTGGTAAGATGCTGGCAAATAATAACTGGCAATCTTTATCTATCCCAAAAGGAAACTCTCAAAAATATAATGAGGAGAAGTTTGCTAAAGAAAAAGAGAAGAATCATTTTACAGACGAATTTTTAAAGGACAAAAAGGACTCAGGGAAGTTGGGGCAGGATGTTTAATAAAAAGCTGATTAACTAATGATTTTAAATGCAACAAGGCTAATCTTTTGGGATTAGCCTTGTTGCATTGAGCTGCTTATGCAGGTTTACTTCAGTGAAAATACTGTTTTAGTCCTGATATCGTCAGAGGCTGCTCCGATAAGTGCTGCAAAATCACCTGGTTCAGCCACCCATTGGTGTTTAGCTGCATCAAAGAAGCTTAAAGCGGTGCTGTCTACCGTAAATGATACTAACTTTTGCTCGCCTGGTTTCAAAGAGATTTTTTCAAACCCTTTCAGCTCTTTTACCGGACGCGGAACAGATGATTTCAGATCGCTGATATATAACTGTACTACTTCTTCGCCTTCACGTGATCCTGTATTTTTGACGTTCACCGAAAGTGTGACCTTACCCGATGCAGTCATTGATTTGCTGTCAACCGTTACATTTCCGTACTGGAAAGTTGTATAGCTAAGACCGTGGCCAAAGGCAAACAATGGTTTGATCTTATGCTCTTCGGCCCAGCGATAACCTACATAGATACCTTCTTTATAAGTAACCTCTGTTTTGCTTCCAGGAAACTCACCTAATGCCTGCGCACCGTTATCAGAAAGCTTTACAGGGAAAGTAAAGGTTAACTTGCCCGAAGGATTCACATCACCCGTCAAAACTCCGGCAAGGGCATTACCCGATTCAGAGCCAAGGAACCATCCCTGCACGATAGCAGGTACCTGATTAATCCATGGCATTGCCACTGCATTACCTGAAACATTAACCACTACTAAATTCTTATTTGCTTTTGCCAGTTCGGTAATCAGTTTATCCTGGTCATATGGCAGGTTAAGACTTAAGCGGTCGGTACCTTCGGCATCCTGGTGATCGCTCTTGTTTAATCCACCTACAAAAATTACTAAATCGGCTTTGCGTGCTGCTTCAACAGCTTCCTTAATCAATTCAGCTGGTGAGCGTTCGTCGCCCAGGTGCTGCCCTGTAATTACGCCATTATAATTGCCGGTGGTATCACCAACATAACCACGCGCATAAACTATCTCGGCCTGGTTGCCTATTCTTTTCTTAAGTCCTTCTAATGGAGTAATCTCGTATCTGGCTTTTAATGATGAACTGCCGCCACCTACTGTCATCCATTTAATGGCATTTTCACCGATAACTGCAATGCGTTTAGTTGTTTTAAGATTGATAGGAAGTATATTTCCTTTGTTTTTTAACAATACAATACCCTCATCTGCAATTTTTCGGGCAGCTAAAGCATGTTCTTCTGAACCCAATGAACCAAGTGGGCGGTTTTTGTTCATCGTTGTCAGGAAACTTAACCTTAAAATGCGTCTTACTTTCTCGTCAAGTTCTTTCGTTCCAACTTTACCAGACTGGATTAGCTTTAAATATGGCATTGCCATATAGTAATTGTCGTAAACATTAGTCTTGCTATAACTTAAGCCGTTAGTACCGGTACCGAACTCCATATCCAAACCATTGAAAATAGCCTGATTTGTATCATGCGTACCTCCCCAGTCTGAAATTACAACACCTTCAAAACCCCATTCTTTACGAAGAATATCGTTTAGCAGGTACTGATTATGGCAGCAATGTTCGCCTTTATACAGGTTATATGATCCCATAATGGCCATCGCGCCGCCTTCCTGTACCGCAGCTTTAAATGCAGGCAGATAAATTTCATACAGGGTACGATCGTCAACATTCACGTTAACGGTATGGCGGTTGCCTTCAGAATTGTTTAATGCAAAATGTTTAACACAAGCGGCAACGCCATTTTGCTGAACACCTTTAATATAAGGCACTACTATTTTTGAGGATAAGAAAGGATCTTCGCCCATGTACTCAAAATTACGGCCGTTTAACGGGGAGCGGTAGATGTTTACGCCAGGAGCCAGCAAAACATTTTTATTACGGTAACGCGCTTCTTCGCCAATTGCGTTGCCATACAGCAATGCCATATCTTTATTCCAGGTAGCAGCAAGGCAGGTCAATGCCGGAAACGCCATACAAGAATCATTGGTCTGGCCAGCCTGTACCCATTGGTCCCATAATACATCAGGGCGTATTCCGTGAGGTCCGTCATCAGTCCAGTTATCAGGTATGCCTAAACGAGGGACACCCGGCGAGCTGAATTTTGACTGCGCATGGATCATGTTTATCTTTTCCTGTAAGTTCATTCTTGAGAGTGCATCTTCCACACGTGCCTGTATAGACTTGCTGTCATCAAGATAAACCGGGGTTTTGCTCTGAGCTTTAACACTTACTGTCGCTGTGATCACAAGAGCAGTTATTAACAAAGTTTTTTTGAACATTTGAGATGTTGTTTAACGTAAAAATAGGTTTAAATTGGTTATAAAAATCGAAAAGTAAAACTACCCGGAATGTTTAAGTACAAAAAGCTTTGAAATAAAAAAGTAGTGAAATGGTAATGTTTAGTGTTTGGTAATCAGCTTGTTATTGGTCTGTTTGTGAGTGCAAAAAGTAGTAGTTGTAAAGCCTTTTAACTGTTTTTTGAAGATATAGTGCCGATCTTCATGACCATATCTTCAAAATGATCACGGGAAACCGCTGCCTTGTTACGGGCGCTTGTACGGTAATTGTAAATCGTGCTTAATGAATAACGTAAAAAGGCGGCAATTTTTACACTATCTGTAATGCCCAGACGAATCAGCGCATAGATGCGGAGTTCGGTGTTGAGCAATTCACCCGGCTTGAGGAATATTTGTTCATCCTGATTTAAAAGGGCGTTAAATTCAATAATGAAGTTTGGGTAAAGATTTATAAATATGGTATCGAAAATACGATACAGATCTTCAACCTCGCTGTTGACCATGGTGGTTGACCGCAGCATTTTAAACAGCTCATCCAATTGTTTTTCGGTGGCCTTTTTATTTAGTGCCTTGCGATAGTTTTCAAGTTTGTTGATATAGGTTGAGCAAAGATCAAAAAATTGTGCAATATAGGCTTCTTTAACCTGGTTAGCCTCTGATAAACTGGTGTTCGATTTACTTAAATGTGTGTTCACGTCACTCAGCTCTGCATTTAGCCTGGCCAGTTGCTGGCTACTGGTACTCAGTTCTTCTTTAATGCGTGATACCCTTCTCATCTGTTTATAGACGTAGATGACCGTAATGAGCAGGAATACAAAAAGAATACTGATTAAGACGAGGGAAAATTTTAACTGATTCTTTTGCTTGCTCTCTTTGTTCAGATAAGCGATATTGATAATACTATATAACTCTGAAATACGAAGGGTCCGGAACTTTACATTACAAAAGATCGCATCTTCAATTGCAGCCCTGGTGTAACGGTAGGCATGGTCAATATCGCCGGTACGGTAAAATATTAAAGCTAAGGCTTGTTGTGATGCATTATCCTTAATGGCATTTTTTATATCGGCAGCAGCAGATAATGCATAATAATTTACAGCCTGCTCATTTTGATGCTGTGTTTCATAAATACTCCCAAGCAGGTAGGTGATCATGGCATAATCGCCCGGGTTTTTCTTTTGAGATGGCAACAATTTTAATAAAGTAACCTCTGCAGCTTTTAAATTTGATGAGCGGATGTTTCTTTGGGCCAGGTTAATCTGGTAACGTACAGAGGTATCTGGCAAAAGCGTAAGCAGGGTATCGCGGTAATTATCAATTAATTGTTTGTACGTTTTATTATGGCTGTTTGTAGTGTAATGCTCGTAAAATTGTATGTACGCGTCGTAATAGTCAATCTTTTGGGTTTTTGACAGGGAATTGCGTGTTACGCTCTTCAGCAGATCTGCTGATTCCAGGTATCCGCCCAGGGAGGAATAAAGGTTTGCCAGTTGCAGCTTTATTGTAATCAGCCAGCTGTTATTGTTCATGTTTTGAGCAAGCTGTAAACTTTCCCGGCAATAAAAAATTGCGGAGTCGATTCGGTACTTCTGATATTCGTTGTACAGGCTGTTGTTGATTTGAAGCTGTTTCCCGGGGGATTGAATTGCAGTTTTTAGTTTTTTCAGTTCATCGATGCGCTGCTCTTTTTGTAACGCGTAACCGCTTTTATGGTGGATTACCTGATTCAAAAGGTTTATGGCATCCTGGCTGTTATCCTCTGCACGGGTAACGAAGTTTGATAATATGAGCAAAAAAAACAGGCAGACTTTGAATTTCACGAACAATTATAGGTAGAAATATTAACAAAGTGTATATTTTGTGGTAGAGTAAGGGGAGGGAAGGATTGGTCTTCTCTTTAGTTTTATGTTAATAATATTATTCTTATTTATTGCAGCTGGTACATCGCTGATATTTGTTAGTCTCAAAACTACTCCACAGCGATTGAAACCGACATCATTCTATACTGTAGGGCACCGGGGCACACGCGGTCTGATGCCAGAGAATATTATTCAGGCTACGAAAAAAGCAATTGATCTGGGGTGCAATACCATTGAAATTGATATACATATATTACCAAAAATGGTGATGTCATCGTCTATCATGACAACTCATTTAATCCTGATTATACACTTTTGCCGGATGGTAAGGAATTTACTTTAGGAGACCGTAAGAAGTACACTTTTTACCAGATGAATTATACAGATATCCGCAAGTTTATCATCGGTGAAAAGAAATATTCATCTTTCCCGCAGCAAAAACAAGTGATTTGTTATACACCTCTTCTTAGTGAATTGATCGATTCTGTAGAAACATATGCCAGAACTAATAAATTTCCAAAGGTAGTAATGCACCAAAAATATTCTGAAATTCCTGTAGGACTTTTAGCAGGTGATCGTAAAATCAGTATGTCTGAGGATTACTGATTTGTTGGAACGGAATCCTTATTTTGAAAAGAAATATGATTTTCCGGGTAAGGAAAACCGGCAATTCAGACATCCTGAAAATAAAGACGAGATGCCAAACCTGATCATCATAGTTGAAACAGACGGGCTCTATATCTGTCACTTTAGCACCTTTTATTTATGGACCTGGCTGGAAGTGCTGAAGAATTACCTGGACAGCCTGGGGATTGGCTATACCCTAATTGATTATCAGGAGTGAAGAATTAATTTCAGATAAATAATTTATTAGTTAATTTTTTTATTTAAATTTAAGTATAATTATTATACCTTAAATTTAAATTTATGAAAAACTTTAAAATGTCAATGCTTACAGTATTGCTAGTCTCATTATTAACTACATTTGGAGCCTTTGCTCAGACAGCACAAGATTACCAGATAATTCTTTATGATCATTACCAGCCTATTGCCAGCTTTTCAACAATGCCTGGTTTAAATCCGGGTAATATTAACCACACTGCCAATTATAATCAAATAATTAATTTAAGAGATTATAATATAAATGACAGGGCCGATAATGCATTGATCTCTGCGTATACTGGCTCCACGATAACATTTTACAAGAATGCCGATGCGGATGGTTCTAGAGGAATATGTGTAGTTCATGTAAAACAAAATTTTAGCGGATATAAATTAACAAGTTTAGAACATACTTATGAAGATGCATACATTAAAGTAGATTTTTATTCCGCAGGTAGAAATTCTCTGAATGGTGAGCTGTCTTGTATCGTTGTGACTCCTCCTAATCGTGTTTGGAACTAATATTTGTTAAAATTTTACGCTTTGAAGTTCAGTTTTAAGGAGATCGAAACTATTTTAAAAAGAGAGCTTTTCAATATTGAAGGGCTCTCTTTTTAAAATAATTGTGTAAATATTAATGTTGTTTAAATGGATGATTTTGATACAGCCAACTGTGATTTTAACGGAATTAGGCTGCTTTTCAGGAGTAGCCTAATTCAATTTAATGGAATTCCATTCAGAGAAGGAGAGGGATTTATAGGGCAAGGCCCAATGTATTCCTGGATGCAGATATATTTACGCATACCATCTGGATTACACAATCTTAGTTAGGTATGATAACCAAGTTTAATGGTACCCAAAGATGTCTGCAAATTTATGATAGGCTTCCTGTTGTTTATATAGATCATAACACAGGAATGAAGGATCAAGTCATCAACTTGTGGAGCAGGCTGTTTTTAAGCATAAATTTTGACACGCTAAACAGAAAGTCTTTGATTTCAGGGATGCTCTTATGGCTCTGGAAGCTTTCAATTTGCATGGGAATGACTCAGCCGAAACAAGGCCTGGCAGTTAGTAAATAAATTCAAAATAGCTAAATAATCAATCTATATCGGCCGGGTACTGCCCGGGTACTGTTCGGGTACTCGTTAGGGTAAGAGCAATGCTAAAGTAACGTGAGAGCATGGCAAGTCCAAGTAAAAACAACTAGTTGAAATGACTTAGAGTTACTATGCTTAAAGGCTGTTTACAACGTGGTGTCACCCCGATCTCTATTCAGGCACAACTAGATCATAACCGGATGAAGATTAATGAAATTATAATTTTCCTTTGACTAACGCACGGACAAAGCGGACAATTGCAGACAGCTGCGGACAATTACGGACATTTTTTACATATCAGAATAATCTTTAACGCGAATAGCCTACATTGGTGGAAAGGCATTTATTTATTATGGGAAGATTAACGGGTAAATTTTCAAAGGGAATCCTGGGCGATTTCATTTTTAAAGCAGCAGTTTGGAGTACAGGTTGTTTCAAAAGTTCTGTACCGGGCACAATGAAACAATCAATGGAAACCGAAAGACATCAGAGAACTTTCGTAAAAGTAGCAAGCCTGGAAAAATCAGGATCTTTCCTCCCCCTAAGCATTCCGCTGAAGCGTTGGCCGATCTCTCATCAAAGTAATCAGGAGCGTTTAATAATGATAAATTGAACTATAAAATCAGGAAGTAATTAGCTTATTAAGAATCGTAACGAGATGCTTTGAACTCAAAAATATCAAATCCAAAACTTGAAATTTAATCCCTGATCCACAAGTTTATGACTTGATCAGGAATGAAGTTGAAAGTAGCAGGAGATAGAAATATT
>NZ_JACHCE010000009.1 GCF_014200605.1 Pedobacter cryoconitis
CCCCTACGGAGCTGACTCCATGCTGAGAGATGAAAAATAATATATAAATTTGAATTCTCGCCTCCTAAACCGGTTCGAAAAAAGGGAGGGTTACATGACCTATCTTATCAGATTTGTATTTCTTGTTCGTTAGCATGAGGAAGGCAGGTAAATGTCTATCTATCAAATATAAACAACGAATCAACATAATCAGTTTTATTTGAATGAATTTTACCCATTAGTTAAATCTTATATGTTTGATTAGGATACAGAGATATTACATCTATTTGTGTAGTAACTGTAATTGAAACAACTGCCCAGTTCATTGTTTAAAAGGTCAAATATTCCACTATAAACCACATTTAGCATAATTACTAGTAAATGAAAAAGAGCCACGTGAGTGGCTCTAATCCTTGGTGTGTGGTAATAAATTTAGTTGTCTTTAACAAAGCGGATTACCCTCTTCTCTGCCGGAAATGTAGTAATACCATCTCCATAAGCTGTAGTATTAGAAATTGCACCTCTTAACCCAACTGGCTTATCATTACTATCAAAGGTAGCGGTTGATACTTCAAAAAGTAAAGGATAGGTGTATGTCGAACTCTGTACGGTTGTAGATGACTATTTTTAATAACGGCTTTAATTGCATCCCATTCTTTAATGTGAACTCTTAATCCGGTAGAAACTGTAGTACTGATTCTGTTACTTGTAACTCTTACTACGATTGGGTAAATCTGATCTGATTTAGATCGTTTGTCATTTAGGATAAGTTTATAATAAACCATAATTGGTCATTATGGTCACATGTTGTACTAGCAATAGAGTGCTTTATAGAGATCGAATGGCTAACTCCGATAAACAAAAAAGCCTTTCAGAATTAACTGAAAGGTTTTTTAAAAAGAGTGGGGGGAGAAGGATTCGAACCTTCGAAGTCTTGCGACAACAGAGTTACAGTCTGTCCCATTTGGCCACTCTGGTATCCCCCCGTTTATTTCACCAATATCCATTGGCATTATTGTCTTTAGCACCAGGCTAAAATATAAAGCTTCAGATTGCTCTGAAGCCTCTTTGTGGAGAATAGCGGAGTCGAACCGCTGACCTCTTGCCTGCCAGGCAAGCGCTCTAGCCAGCTGAGCTAATCCCCCTTGGGGTGGCAAAAGTAATTAAATTTGTATGGTATGCAAATTAAATAATGAAAATATTGAAATAAAATGGTTTAAAGCGTTTTAAATGGTGATTAAAGGCCGTGAAATCGATATTTATATATCTTGGTTTTTTTATCTCTGATAAAAAATAAAGAAGTAAAAGGCTAATTATGTAAATAAACGCAGAGATTTTGTCTGAATAACAAATACTATCTAATCATAATAAAATAACTATTTTCGAAATAAATTAATAAGAAATGGAGGATTCAAATACATATTATTCCAGTTTATTTCAATTGTTCAATTCAATCCGTGTAATTAGTGAAGAATTCAAAATAGCTATTGTTAACAATAGTGAACTCATTCATGTAAAAAAGAAAACAAAACTTCTTGAAGCTGGTAACCGTAGTAATAAGATCTATTTTATTGTAAAGGGAATGTCGAGAGTTTATTATTTGGATAAGGACGGAAAAGAAACTACTACCTGGATTTTAGTTGAGAATGACCTTCTTATTTCTGTATTTAGTTTTTTTACAGGAAATCCAAGTTTTGAATATATTGAAACTTTAGAAGACTGTATTCTTATTGAATTGCAAAGAGAAAAGGTTGACCGGTTGTATAATGAATTTATGGAGTTCAATTTTATAGGGCGAAAACTCACAGAACATTATTATATCCGTAATGAGATACAGGCTAATAACCTTAGAATGTTGAGTGCAAAGCAGCGTTACGAACAAGTAGTGTTACAAAGTCCTAACTTACTAAATAGAGTGCCGCTTGGGTATATAGCTTCTTTTTTAGGTATTTCACAAGAAACATTAAGCAGAATTAGAAAGTAGGGTTGGTTTTTTTGATAAATGTCAAAAATGTACCAGAAAAGGTGTTTTAGTTTTACAATGAAATTAAAACATATACCCTTATGAAATTAAAAATATCTATACCTCGCGTTTTAATGATTGTGCTGCTTGGCATATTATTAAATGCTTGTAAGAAAGATCAGCAAATATCAGTCAAACAGCAACCAGCTCCAGCTTTGACGATTCAAGAAGCCAGATCATGGCTGGAAAGTAACGATCCTAAAATAATGTTAGGCGATAGATGGAATAGTACGGCATTTATCAATGAAGAAGATGGCCATAAAGTTATCAAAGTAAAAGTGAACGAATCATTAAAGGATAGTATCTGGACATTAAGAGATATTCTTATTCAAAGAAACAATACAGGCGATATTGAAGCTGTTGGTTATGAAGTACAGGTTGCCAACTCTTATTTTTTTACAAAAAAGGGCGCAGAACTACCCGGGGCTAATAAAAGAGAATTTATTGACAATGCTGATTTTACAGGAAAAGTGATGCTTTATACACTTAAAAATAAAGCGATCAAAGGTACACGACTCTTAAACGGAAAAATTATAAGTAATTTGATTCCACGTATTCGTAGAACTGACCTTACGACGATGGGACAACAAAAGGATGACCAGAATCTTGATTGTGCTGATTCTTATTTTGGAGATGAAAATACATCTTGTACACCTGGTGGAACACTTAACGAGGTATAAATAATTGGTCAAAAACCACCATTACCTGATTTTACGTGGGTTTTTCCTCCAACAAATCCGGCAAATACGCCAGCTACAGGACCAGGTACACAAATGCCAGTTGGTACTCCAGGTGGGGGCGGAGGTGGGGGTAATATGGCCACTTTAAGTAGTAGTTATTTGGAAAATGCAACAATTGTCAATGACAATAAACCGAAAATAGATCCGGAAAAATATATTAGATGTTTTAATGACGGTAAACCTGCGAAAGAATATAAAATGACGATTTATATCAATCAACCTAATCCAGGATCGAATGATCAATGGACTAGTGATATAAATTCTAATATAGGACAAGGTTTTATAACTCCAGGTGGGCAAATTTTTAATGTTGGACATACCTTCGTTAGTTTTATTAAGGTCAATACTGATGGAAGTTCTGTAACTCAAGTAATGGGATTTTATCCCGGTGGTTTAGGGTTAAAATCTCCAGGTATAGTTAAAGATGACGGAGGTCATGCATATAATGTTAGTTATACATCAAGTGTAACTGTTGATCAATTCAATCTTTCTTTAAATACTGTAATAAATGATAGCAAAAATACGGTATATAATCTTGGGAATTATATTTTTGGAGGAGTGGAATATAACTGTACTGATGCTGCTTCGGCATGGATGGGGAATGCGGGAATTCGTTTACCGGCAGGTGTTGCAAGGGGATTATTTACAAATACTCCAGGCGACTACGGTCAGGTATTAAGTAATGTGAATGGGGCAAATAAAAGTCCTGGAAAAGCGCCACAAAGTCATGGAGAGTGTAATTAAATAATTATCTAATATAAAAATATGAAATTTCTCTTAGTTTTAATGATTGTATTTTCATTTATAGGTGGCTTCTCTATAAATGGTGTTTGGAGTTTTCTTTTTCAATTTGAATTCATAGATATGCTTAATATGATAAAAATGGGAAATCAATCTTCATCTGAAGTAGTAGCTTGGATTGCCATATTAATTGGACATATTGGAATCATTTCTTTGCCATTTTTAACAAAAAATATCTACTTCAAAGTGGTCTTATTATCAGCTCCATTATTATTTATATTGGGTTTTATTGCTTCAGTATCAATATTAGCGATTGTTTTCTTATTTCCTTTAATAATTACGTGGATTATTGCTGTTATCTATAGAAATAAAATAAAGCGATATAGAGATGAATAACTTCTTTGAAGTTTGGTTTCTTAAAGTATGATTAAAGTTAATCCATTTTGAATTATAACTGTATGCTTTGATAAAGGATTTCATCAGA
This sequence comes from Pedobacter cryoconitis, assembly GCF_014200605.1. Lineage (GTDB taxonomy): Bacteria > Bacteroidota > Bacteroidia > Sphingobacteriales > Sphingobacteriaceae > Pedobacter > Pedobacter cryoconitis_B. Next base: position 3,968 of record NZ_JACHCE010000009.1, read on the forward strand.
ATATCGTGCGATTAAATAGTTTTTTAGCAAAATATTCTATTGAAAAAACTAATCTTTTTTTTAATCTTAATGAGTTTAAGCAGCTTATTTATGGGGATATCCATAAATGGTGTAATGGGGCATATTTACTATTATGAATTTATTTCTTTCCCTAGAGTAGAGTTTAACTCAAATCAGAGAGTGTATTTTCGTTTAGTATTGTGGGCGTTCGTTGTTTTATGTCATTTCATCATGTTTATTTTACCATTTTTAATTAAAAAGTCGTATTTCAACAAGGCCTTATTCTTTGCTCCATTAACTTACTTTGTGTTTATGGGTATCGTAAATCCTTTCTATGGTATCTTGTTGATCCCGGCATTAATTATTTGGTTAATATGTCTTTGGATTAATAAAAATAGAAAAGTGGGAGATGGTTATTAGAAAGACTATATTTCCGTAGTATCTTTTTCAAACTCCAACACAATTTTGACTTATAAGAGTCTACAGCAGCATTGACATTGTTAACTTATTTTTTGCCTGTATGCTATTTATCGATCAGGCTTTATAGTTTTTTTAGATAGCATACATAGTATGTAATTGTGTATTCTTTTACAAGAGGTTATATTATTTCAATAATTTATGAATAGACTGAATCAGGGCTACTATTTTGTACGGAATATAGAAATTAGAATCTGGTTATCAATTTTGGCCATAGTAAGTTTATTTACATGTATTTCATTAAATGGTCAATGGAGTTTCGTATATCAATACACGTTTTTTTTCTTCCGTTCTTCAGATATAATGTACAAAGATATTGTTAATCATGACCAACTAGAATTGCGATTTCTTATATATTGGTCAGTTGCCTTTTTTTCGCAAGTTACTTTATTACTTTTTCCAATTATTTATAATAAAATAAATATTAAAAAATGGATATTCTATATTCCGTTAATCTTTGTTTTATCTTTGTCTCAATAGTGACAGTAGGTGTTTTTGTACTTTTCTCAATGATCATGCTTTTGACTATTATAAGCGGATTAATAATAGGTAAGAAAGAGCATATAAGTTGAAAATATCTAAACATTCGGCTCAGGTTGGTTTAGCCTTTATAAATCAGTTTGTTTGTAAGTATCAATTATTTTTTAAAAACCGGCAAATACTTTCTAACTCAAAACACAATCAATATTTCGCATTAAGTTAATAGTGCAAGCGTAAATTGTCAACGGGATGAAAACACCATAAGCCCACGGTTGCAATTATCTCTGAAAAACCTGATGCGCAAACAATTTATCATTTTATTGCTTTTCATTCTATATCAACAGACTGCAAATGCCAGTCTTTCTGTCCCTGCTCAGAATTCTCTGTTCCTATCTGAAAACTCTTCTGTCAGTGTGCTGACCTGTGAGAAGACCAGTAAGTACTTATACTCCTTATTTGGACATAGCGCAATCAGAATAAGCGATCCGGAAAGACAAATAGACCTGATCTATAATTATGGGACATTTGATAATGATGATCCTGATTTCTATATCAACTTTATCAACGGCAGGATGAAGTATTCTTTATCTGTTTCAGACTATACTGCTTTTTTGCAGGAGTATGTCATTAACGAACAATCCGTTTCCGCTCAAAAACTAAATCTGACATTCAAACAGAAAAACAAGTTGTTTGCACTAATTAATGAAGAAATAAAACCAGCAAATAAGTTCTACAATTATGATTTTGTACGTAATAACTGCGCTACCAGAATAAGAGATTTGCTGGCTAAAACTATAGGGCCTGAATTTGATAGAACCTTACTTCTTATGAATAAAGGAGAAGGCAGTTCTGTGCGCAAAATGATAAGTAATTATCTGACCAAAGATGAGCTCTATATGCTCGGAATGAATCTGTTATTGGGGGAAAAAGCCGATGTGGTTTCCAGTAAAGCAGTCAGCTTGTTTCTGCCTGATACTTTAGCAAAAAGACTTGATCAGCTTCACCTGCGAAATACTAAACTTTCAGCTTCACCTGTATATCTGTTTAAATCTGATCGTAGCCAGTTACCTTCCCCTAATCCAGAATTAATAAATAAAGGTCTTTATGTATTAACATTGCTATTGGCCATAAACCTGTTCGTTCAAAAGAAGCCTTTATATTTAAACAAGCTGATCCTGTTTATCACGATAATGATTTTTACAGTGGTCAGTCTGGCTGGTTGTTTACTGATTTACCTGTCCGTGTTTTCCAGTATGGAATTAGTCAGGTATAACCTGAATATACTGTGGTGTAATCCGTTTTATTTACTGTTATACTTTAAAGCATTCAGGAAATATACGATAATGGCTTTATTGACAGGCATACTCGTGTTTATACTCTGCTATTTTCAAACCATAAGTTTCCCGTTTACCTTTCCGGGCCTGCTATTAATTATGGTATTGTTAGTCTTATCTTTTAATAACAATACTTCTGCCGGTAACCAGATTAAAAGTATAAATCTTGTATAATCCATCATCACTGATCTCAATAGTCTCTACCAAACCAGTTTTACTAAATGTATCTGTTACTAAATTACCTTTCTTTACCTCCTGTAATACCGATGCCGGGGTGTCATTGTTCAATCTGATCATGGTGCCTGTTCTAATATATGGTTCAGTTAAAAAAAGATAAAGATAGGTGCATACATCCGGTTTCAATTATTTTTTAACCATCTCTAAGAATTTTATTAACTCTTTGCTAAACTGCTCTGGCTGTTCATAGTGTATATTGTGTTCAATTCCAGGGTATTCAACTCTTTTAATCAATTTTGGGAATTTCATGGCTAAAGCAATATTCTCTTTTTCAAAAGGCATAGGGTCATGGTCTGACACCGGATCGAGAATTAGCATAGGAACATGCAAATTTCTGAATATAATTTTCGGTTGGACCATCGTTATGGATGCTCCATATAAAGGAGCATGGTTAGGTTTTAATACAAGATCCCGGAATTGTTTTTCATCCTTCATATAGAAAAAATCACTTAACCCTGCATAAGTAACCCAATGGTCTCCCTGCTGTCTGACGATATTCAGGAGCTCAAATTGAGTCCCGCCCATACTTTGATCATATAAGCTTTGATAAGCAGCCTTTTCATCAGCAAAAGATGCTTCATAGTTATTAACTACCCCTTTTTCAGGAGTCATGGATTCGATTTTAAGATGGAGGCTTTCCTCACTCATCCGATGGTTATAACTGTTAAATGCTACTGAGCCGCCATCCTCCAATATTAAGCCCCTTACTCTTTCGGGATAACTCTGATAAAAGGCTGCAGCAATATAACCTCCTCTGGAAAACCCGCCAATTACAGCCCGGTCAAGCTGAAGAGAATCCATTAATACTGCAATATCATCTGCAGAATTATAAAGTGAGACTTCCTTTTCGGGAATAGGGGTTTTACCATGGCCGTAATAATCAACAGCAATTAAATAATAACCGCCATCAGTCAGTAGCTTCGCAATATTTGCCAGCTCATAACTATGACTTAAACTTCCATGAGACCAGATCAGCGGAGTATCTTTAGGGTTCCCCCATAACAGGTAATGCATTTTTACATGATCAGTTTGGACATATCCACCATGTATTTGCTCAAATTCAAGATAGTCAGACTTCGCTCTTGTATATAAATTAGCCTGATCAGCCGTAATCCCATGCTGAGCCATCAGCGGATTGCTGATTACTACACTTAAAAATAAAAAGCTGAATAGTAAAACTGACCTCATATTGAAATTCTCCGATACCAAAGCTAAAGAGATAAATGAAATCGTTTTAAATAAATGAGGGAGATCATCAAATATTACCTCCCTTTGATTTAAGCACCGAAATCGATAAATAATCTTTTTTTTATTATACGATTGATATTAAAGACTCTTGAACTTAATTGCTGATTTCCATATATTTACAGGTGCCTATTTAGGAGTGATTTATAGAATGTTTAACCATTATATGAAATTATACCAACATGTTTGATGTACTAAATAAATATAAACAGAACGGCCATTTCTTTTTGACACCCGGAGATGAATTAAGCAAAGTTTGTAATGCACCGGAAAAACAACCCGGAGTTTTTCTTGCTTATGCATTAAAAAATGGCAGGATTGAACTTGTATTTATCGGAGGTACAGGGGAAATTGATAAAAGAAGGCTTCTTGCTATTCAAAATACAGGCATTGGCGGATTGAAAGACGAACTGTTGAACGGATTGGAGTTTACGGACACTCCAAGGAAAATATCATGGCCGGCCCAAATGGAAAAAGAGCATATTGAAGCCCTGGATATTTACTGGTATGTCACTTACAATGAAAAGCACAGCGACAATCCTGAAAAAATTGAAAATACGCTTTTCGAGATACATTTTGGGCTTTTTCAAAGGATACCAAGGTGGAACCTTGACCTGTAAATACAGTCAGGTCTGCTTTTAAGCATTTTGACTATATTTGCCGGAATGAAACCGTCATGTGCAGCAGAACAGCAATCAAAATGTACAAAATTGAGTAGCATATGATAGCTTCATCTCAATTAAAAACAATTTTACACTGATGAAAACTGCGCTATATAACTCCAAATATTTTATTGGAATAGGAGTTCTTATTTTGCTGTGTTCCAGTGGAATTGGTTTTTTTATGACCAATAAATTCAATAAGCGCACAGAAAGGATCAGTAGCGATATGGCTATTAGCATATATCAGCTGAAAGCTAATGTAATCAATAGTGAATTCAGAAGTTTTATCAGAGGGCTGAACAATTCTGAAGCGATTATTCCTCAATTTAACTCCAGTAATGAATTTCTTCAGACAGAAAAGCTGATCAATACACTTTTATTGAGCCATCCTAAAATTAATCATGGCTGGTATGCAATTGCTAAGGGAAAGGATACTGTTTACAAAAAGATCACTAAAATAGGAACTGCTTATCAGCACGGTTCTATAGCTGATTATCAGAAAAAATGGATTCATAGCCAGCTTATTACAAAAGATAGTATCACAAGAATTGGAACTGTAATTAATGTAAAAGATTCCATGCATGGTTTATTTGCTTCCAGACATCGCCTTGCAGATTCTTCTACTGTTATTTTAGGGCTTGATATCAATTTCAAAGACTTACAGCGCTATTTATGGAGCGTAGACAGTACCAGTCGTGCATCGATGCATATCGTTGATGAGCATGGCTATTATATTATAAGTCCGGAAGAGAAACTGATTGGCAAACGAATCTTCAGGGAAGCTGAAGGAACAGGTTTGCGTAAGCTATCAGATAGTATCAGTAGTTATGAAACGACAAAATCGGCTTACCTGGAAATTCCTGTGTACCGTTTTTATACCCCTTTGAACATTGGCCTGATGAAATGGACAATGGTAGTCGAAACACCTGTTTTTGTAACCGACGAAGAAGTGAAGGCGATTGAAAAGTATGTGATGATCATGTTTATTGTCACTACTTTAATTATTCTGATTTTGCTGGAATGGTCACATGCTAAATGGCAGAAGCAATTTATGCTGAGACAATTGGCCGAAGTATCGGTTGCACGCCAGGAGAAGGAGAATGCGGTTCTGCAGCTCGATAAGCTTAAGGAGAAGCTTGATCCACATTTTCTGTTTAATTCTTTGAGTTCACTCAATGGGCTAATTCAGGAGCAGCCGGAATTGGCAAAAGCATTTGTTGTTAAACTTTCGAGGGTTTACCGCTATGTTTTAGATCCTACCCCAAACGGATTAGAAGAAGTATCCAGGGAAGTACGTTTTGCAAGTGAGTATTTCTTCCTGTTAAAAATCCGTTTTGGTGATGCACTCGCTTCCTTAGAAATCGATTTAAATGAAAAACATTCCTCTGCTTATATCCCTTTTATGAGCGTGCAGACTTTAGTCGAAAATGCCATTAAACATAATGTCGTTTCTAAATTAAAACCTTTGCATATCAGTATCAGAAGTGAAGGGGACGGACTGCTGGTGACTAACAACTTACAATTACGTACTGATGTTAAAGATTCCGGTAAGCAGGGATTGAAATATTTGCAAAGCATTTATGCCCATTTTGGGGACCTTCATCTGACCTATGGAATTGAAGATGGGTCTTATAAATGCTTTTTGCCGCTGATTAAAAAACCGCCCACTCCTTAAAACTGCGCTTTCACTTCGAATATCAACCCTTTCACTTTTAATAATTTCATAATCTCCCAACTAAGGGGGATTTTGTAGCATGATTTTGACTAAAAACCTTTTGAAATTGTCTTTTACAGCACTATTTTTATTCTTGTGCAATGTAAACGGTTACACTCAGATACCTAAGAAACTACCGAAACCTACTGGTAAGATTACCAATAAAAAAGCAGTTACGGATACGCTTAAAAAGAAAGTGGTTAAAGATAGCACCAGTAAAAAGGAGCTGAAAAGTTATGCTGAATTATTAAAGAAAGCGACTACGCTGAACGGATTATTTAAAGTTCACCAGTCCGAAAGCGATTATTACTTTGAAATCCCGTTGAAATTAATGGGAAAAGACTTTTTAGTAGTCAACAAAATATCATCAGTCCCTTTGGCATTAAACGAATCGGGAGTGAACAAAGGGGTGAACTTTGATAATAAAGTGATCCGCTTTTCGAGAAATAAATTAGCTAAAACCGTATGGGTTGAAACTATAGTTCCACAGGTAGAATCTCCTGCTGCAGACGCTATTAGCCGCTCTGTAAAAGATAACTTCACCGGTTCTGTTATAGAATCTTTCAAGATTGAAGCTTATTCACCTGATTCATCGGCTGTTGTTATCAAAATGAACAAAGTTTTTGATGGAACAGAGAAAAGTTTCAATGATATATTTAATGATATAGGATTGGGTGCAACACCTAAAACGTCTTTGTCAACTATTGAAAAGATTAAAAGTTTCCCTCAGAATGTTGTCGTCCGTGCTTTATTGAGTTCAAGAGTAATGGATGCAGGAATCAGCGTACCTATCAGTATTGCGGTGACCACTAACATTCTTTTATTACCTGAAAAACCAATGAAACCTCGTTTTGCAGATAATAGAGTTGGTTTTTTTAGTACACCAAGATGGTATTTCTCCGATAAACAGCATAAACTGGAAACCAGAGAACTGGTAACCCGCTGGAGAATGGAGCCAAAACCAGAAGATCAGGCAAGATATCTTAAAGGTGAACTGGTAGAACCGGTTAAACCTATTATATTCTATATCGATCCGGCTACTCCGCCACTATGGAGAAAAGAAATTATTGCAGGTGTATATGACTGGCAGAAAGCTTTTGAACAAGCTGGTTTTAAAAATGCAATTCAGGCCCGTGAGGTTACAGATACTACTGATTATGATGGTGATGATGTTCGCTATAATGAAATCACTTATGCAGCTTCACCTAAATCAAATGCAATGGGCCCTGCAGTTGTAGATCCAAGATCCGGTGAAATCCTGGAATCTGATGTGATCTGGTGGCATAATGTAATGACTTCTGTGCAGGACTGGATGCGTGTGCAAACAGGAATAATTGATACGGCAGTAAGACACAATAAAGTATCAGATGAAAGAATGGGACATGCAATCCGTTTTGTATCATCCCATGAAATTGGACATACGTTAGGCTTGAAACACAATATGGCTGCTTCGGCATCTTTCCCGGTTGACTCTTTACGTTCCCCTTCTTTTACGAACCGTATGGGAGGAACAGCTTCGTCAATTATGGATTACGCACGTTTCAATTATGTAGCACAGCCAGAAGATAAAGTTACCAATATCACCCCTCAGATAGGGGTTTATGATACTTATGCAATTGCATGGGGATACCGCTGGTTGCCGGGAGAAGATCCGCGTCAGGAATTGCCAGTGCTTAAAGAATGGATTAAAGTACATGCGAACGATCCTTTATACCGCTATGGCGAACAGCAGGAAATGAAAAATATTGTTGATCCAAGGGCACAGTCCGAAGATCTTGGTGATGATGCAGTTAAAGCAAGCCGTTACGGACTGGCAAACTTAAAACGTCTGATCCCGCAAATTTTAGCGTGGTCTGCACCTGAAGGCGATAATTACTATCAGGCAGGTAAGTTGTACTTATCTGCAATATGGCAATGGCAAACTTATAATGAACATGTCACTGCAAACATTGGCGGATATTATTTAGAGAATCCGGTTAGCGGAGATGGCAAAGATGCTTATACACCAGTACCTGTTAAGATCCAGAAAAATGCTTTGGAATATTTCAAAGAACAAGTTTTCACTATGCCAGAGTGGTTATTCAATAAAGAATTGCTTAAGAAAACTTTCCCGGTAAAAGATACACCGGTAGGACCGCTTGAGTATGCACCATTAAACCTGAGACGCGAATATCAGTATGGCTTGCTTTATAGCCTGCTAAGCGAAAACCGTTTGCTGAGAATGCTTGAAATGGAAGTCCTGTTTGGTAAAGATAAAGTTTTCACGGTTGCTGATTTATTTAACGATATCCGTCCCGCTATTTTTGCAAAGACAATCAAAGGTAAATCGCTTTCTATTACAGACAGAATGTTACAGCAGAACTATGTTGACGCATTGTTGGTGAGCACAGATAAGATGCTTGAGAAGGTGACTAAAAAATCATTGAAACAAACCAATCTGGATAATTTACCACAAACATGTGATTTAGGCCTGAGCAGAGAAATGGAAAACAGGATGAATCCTGCAGCAGGATTGAGACTGATTTATGTAACTGCAATGACCCGCACTTCAGAAGCTGCATCTGCAAAAAGAGCAGAGCTGTTACAGATCCTGACCATTCTTGAAGACAATAAAAACAGAGGTGATGAATCGACTAAAGGTCACTATATGGACCTGATCCTTCGTATCCGTCAAAGTCTGCAAGTGAAATAAAATACAAGAACACACACATATAAATCAAACACACCAAACAACACACACACACACACAATTAACATTATCAAACACACCTAAACAACAAACTATGATTAGAAATCTACTGTTAATACTTTTCCTGATCGGCCTCAGTCTTTCCGGATACAGTCAGAAACAAACCACCATAACCGGGCAGGTTTTGGATCCTGATGGATTGCCAATACCGGGAGCTTCTGTTTACGTGGACAAATCCACGATAGGTGAGCAGACTAATGTGACTGGCGTAATCCAGAATATTGCAATCGGTACGGTAACCAATACAGAAGGTAAATTTACTTTAAACGTTCCTGAAGGCACTCCGGCTATTCGGGTAAGTTATATGGGGTATAACTCTATATTGGTAAATATTATCAATAAGTCAAAACTGACTATCTCTATGTCCAGTAATGAAAATAGCCTGGGCGAAGTAGTAGTAAACGGTTATACGTCAATTGCAAAACGTAAAAATACAACAGCGACAACTGTGCTGGAATATAGCAAAGTCCGTCAGTCTGGTGTTGCCGGGATTGATCAGATGCTGGAAGGACAAATTGCCGGAGTAGCAGTTTCAACACTAAGCGGAGGGCCTTCATCAGCACCAAAAATCCGTATCCGCGGTACCGTTTCCTTAAACGGCAGTGCAGATCCATTATGGGTATTGGATGGAATTCCTCTGGAAGGAACTAACCTGCCAAATAACCTGACGGACAAAGACAACATTGACCAGTTGCGTAACTTGCCTATTGCAGGTTTAAACCCTGATGATATTGCTGATATTACGATTTTGAAAGATGCAGCAGCAACTTCTATTTATGGGGCCAGAGCAGCGAACGGAGTTATCGTGATTACCACTAAAAAAGGTAAGAAAGGGCCAATGGCGATTAGTTTTAGTGCGAACACTTTTATCGCAGAGCGTCCGGATCTGGGTAAGTTAAACCTGATGAACTCAACAGAAAAAGTTGATTTTGAATTGGGCCTTGCTGCAAGAACAGATCTTACTTATCGTCCTGATCAGGGTGGGGTAGCCAGGATACTGAATAAGAATAACGAATTGCAAAACTATAGAACCAATGGTTTTGCCGGTTTAAGTTCTGCTACTCAGAATGAAATTAATGCATTACGTCAGAATAACACAGACTGGGGGAAAGAACTTTATCAGTCATCTGTCAATCAACAATACACTTTAGGTATCTCAGGAGGAAATGATCAGGCTAACTATTATTTTTCTGGTGGTTATTATGATGAAAAAGGTACAACAATCGGTACAGGATTAAAAAGATACAACTTAACCTTAAAGACTGATTTTAACATCTCTCAGAAATTAAAATTAGGGGTAGCTGTTTTCGGTTCTAAAACAGACCGTACAAGTTACCTGACCGAACAGGATGCTTATACCAACCCTTCAGCATATTCAAGAAATGTGAACCCTTATCAATTGGTAAGAGATGCTTCGGGAGGATATGTTTATGATCGGGATATTTTTGGGACAAGTAATTTGTCCGGTGATGTTTATCTGCCTTTCAATGCCATTGAAGAAAGAGAAAATACAAAATATGCTTTAGGAAATAAAAGTGTAAAGAGTATTATTGATATGGATTATCAGATCATTAAAGATTTGAAATTACATTCTGAACTGGGATTACAATTTGAGGATACACGCAGTGAAAAATATGCTTCTGCTGATTCTTATTTTGGCCGTAAATACAGAGAAAGCAGCAGATACTATAATTCTGCTACTAAAAAGTATGACTACTTCATGCCAGTAGGCGGAATTATACAAAATCAGGCTACTACTTTCTTCCAGTACAACTGGAAAACTCTGCTGGAATACAAAAAAGTAATTAATGAGAAGCATGAAATTGAGGCACTTGCTGGTACAGAATTCAGAAAAAACAACAATGAAGATTTGTTTACGAGAGGATTCGGTTTTAACCCACGTACACTAACCAATCAAAACATTCTGTTCCCAAATGCTGACCAGGCCAATAAATCAAGTTTCAGTACTTATCAGAAATCTATGCTGAGCAATGCTTATGCTTCTTTCTATGGTACGCTGTCTTATACATATAACAGAAAATATACAGTTTATGGTAGTGTGCGTTATGATGGATCAGATCTTTTTGGTGTAGACCCTAAATACAGATACTTACCTATTTATTCTGTTTCAGGTGCATGGAATGCAAGTGATGAAGATTTTGTGAAAAATGTAAAATGGATTTCAAACTTACGTTTCCGTACCTCTTATGGTATACAAGGTAATATTGATAAAAATACCTCACCAAAAATTGTTGGTAATTATAGTAATGTGACCATTCTGCCAGGAAATCCTGAAACTTCTATCAATGTGACAAGCCCGCCAAATGATAAATTGCGCTGGGAAAAGACGACTACATTCAACGCAGGAATGGACCTTGGATTATTCAACAATGCTGTACAGGTGACATTTGATTATTACAACCGTTACAGTAAAGATCTGATTGGCTTACAATCTTTATCTCTGGAGAATGGTTTTGAATTTACAAATGCTAATTTTTCACGTATAAAGAATAAAGGGTTAGAACTGACTATTTCAACAAGAAATATCAGTACCAATCGTTTCCAGTGGTGGACCGATTTTAACATCGCACATAACAAAAGCAAGGTAATCAGAGATGAGCCTAAAACAAGTCAGTTTCTTCCTTCAAGAGAAGGGTACCCTGTAAACGGTTTATTTGTCCTGAAAACTGCCGGTCTGGATGCTAATGGAATCCCGCAATTTCAAAAGGATGGTAAGGTTGTTTCTTTAGAGGAATTTTACAAATTATATGATCTTTATCCTGATTTTGCACCAGGACTTGCTACAGGAACTTCTTTAACTAACAAAGATTTTCAGAAGTTATTTACTTATGCAGGAGACAGGGACCCTCAGTTTACCGGAGGTATTATTAACCGTTTCCGTTATGGTAACATAGATCTGGCGATTACCACTATTTTTAACCTGAATCAGATGGTATTACGTAAGCCCTCATATTTACCTGCAACAGTTGACCGCGGACAGAATTATTCAAGAGATATTTTAAATGCATGGACGCCTGCAAATACCAATACAAATCAACCTCAGATTATCAGTGCCGATACCGGTGATGGCAGTCGCTGGATGGTTAATAACTGGTTAAATACAGGTGACCCGATTAACTCTTATCAATATCTGGATGTATTTGCAAAAAAGATGAGCTATATGCGTTTAAACAGCATTCGCTTAGGATATACCTTACCCGCAAAAATCTCAGCTAAAGTGAAAGCAAATTCACTGAGAATTAGTGTAGAAGGCAGAAACCTTTTTGTACTAAGTACTGATTACAAAGGTTATTCTGATCCTGAAACTTATGGCAGTATTTATACACAGCCTATTTCAAGAAGTATCTCTTTTGGTCTAAACGCAACATTTTAACACTATCAAAATGAAGAAGATTATACAATTATGTGCTGTAATGCTGGTGTCTCTCACCCTTGGCAGCTGTAAAAAATATTTAGATATTGAACCGGTAGGAAAAGTAATTCCTACCACTACAGATGATTTCAGAGCTTTGTTAACTACAGCTTACAGTACGTTTGCGGAGCATAAATCATTACTTGCAACACGTACAGATGAATTGAATCTTGATGAAAATCAGGATGATATCGTATTGTACCGTGATATTTATAAGTGGAATGATGCCAGTCCTGATCCATCAACTCTTCCTTTCCAGTATGTGGCTTTTTACAATACTATTTTCTTTGCGAATGAGATTATTGCAGAAGTAGAAAATAAGGCGGGAAAAAGTGCAGAAACAGCTCAGATCAAAGGTGAAGCTTATTTACTTCGTGCATATAACCATTTCGAATTACTGAACTTATATGCTAAACCTTATCAGGCATCAAGTGCAGCTACAGATCGTGGTATAGTGCTGGTTCTGAAAATGGATCTGGAAGCAAACTATAAGCCTGCAACTACAGAAGAAGTTTATAGCCAGATACTGAATGATATCAATGAAGGACAGAAATTGCTAAATGTAACTACATTTGATGCGGGGAAAAATTATCGTTTTACAACCCGCGCAGCCTGGGCTTTAAAGGCGAGAGTTTATGAATTCAGAGGAGAATGGAGTAAAGCACAGGATGCAGCTCAGAAAGCTTTACAGCTAAATGGCGATCTTGAAGATCTGAATGCAGCAGGAAGTAAATCACCAAATAATTACCTGGCTAAGGAAAGCATTATGGCCATGGAGAAAGCAATGAACGTATCGGTAACCAATGCCGTTGCTATTTCAGATCATTTGTTAGGTATTTATGACAAAGACAACGATCTGCGTTTTGCCAAATACTTCAGCAAATCTGGTAGTAATTACCGTTCTGCAAAAGGAGCATCCAATGAATTTAAAGTTTCTTTCCGTAATGGTGAATTATATTTGATTCAGGCCGAAGCAGCTTTACAAACCGGGAATACTGACCTGGCAGTTCAAAGCTTACTTGCTTTAAAAGCTAAACGTTTAAAACCTGCTTATTTCGAAACAGAAAAAGTAAGAGTTCAGAGCCTGGTTAAAGCTGACCTGCTGCAGGAAATTTATAAAGAGAGAGAAAGAGAACTGGCATTAGAAGGTCACCGCTGGTATGATTTAAGAAGATATGGACAACCAGCAATTACGCATACTGTAAGCGGCGTTAATTATACCCTGAACTTAAATGATCCGAGATATACACTGCCATTTCCAAAATCAGCCATTACAAATAATCCTAATTTGCAATAAAACAATTTAAAAACAAGGATTTAACTCCGGTCTGTTTCTACAGGCCGGAGTTTTTTTTTACATTTACAGTTAAGCAATTCACGCATGACTGTACTGATTATTGAGGACGAAGAACTGGCAGCAACAACACTGCATAATATGCTCGTGCACATTAATCCCGATATCCAGGTACATGCTGTTGTAGGTACGGTAGAGGCTGCCGTAAACTGGTTGCAGGAGCATCAGACAGATATCATTTTTATGGATATCCATTTAGGTGACGGAGAAAGTTTCCAGATCTTTCAGCAGGTAGAAGTTAACAGCCCGGTGATTTTTACAACTGCTTATGATCAGTACACACTTAAGGCATTTAAAAATCAGGGGATCGATTACCTGCTTAAACCTTTTGATGAAGAAGATGTAAGAGGTGCGTTAAATAAACTGAGTAATATCCGCAGTACCGGAGCTGTCAGTACACCGCAACTGGTACAGAAAGTGGAAGAGGTATTAGGCAGAACCCGTAACCGGTTTATGGTTAAACTGGGTAAACTTCTTAAAACGGTTCCTGCCGATCAGGTAGCTTATTTTATGGCTGATGATAAGTATCTTTTCCTGATCACCAGCGACCAGCAGAATTATATTATTGAAGAAACTATAGGCAGTCTGGAGCCTAAATTGAATCCTGAAAACTTCTTTAGAATTAATCGTAAGTTTATAATTCATATCAATGCGATCAGGGAAATGTATAAACTTTCCCGCAATCGTGTACGGATTACGCTCTCCCCAAAACCAGAAAATATAGAAGTCATTGTAAGTGAAGAAAGAGCTGAGGCTTTTAAACAATGGCTTGATCAATAATATCAGGATGAGGGTACCCGGAAAAATAACCAGAAACGAAGAGATTACCACCGCATATTTTGCTTTTCTAGATCAGCACCTGGCAGATCTTCTGGCTGAAAAGGATATCGAGATGCTGGAAATTAACCAGATTGCAGACCGGCTTTTTATCTCTCCAAAACATTTGAGCAATACTATAAAGCTTGCCCGGGGACATCATCCCTGTTATTTTTATGATCAGAAAATATTGGACGAAGCGAGAAAACTAATGTTGGAAACCACTTTGTCCATTGCCGAAATTGCACGCAAGCTAACTTACAATCCCTCTAATTTCTCGAAATTCTTCAAGAAGTATTCTGGTTTAACACCAGGACAGTTCAGAAGTCATCATAAAATATAAGCGGGTTTAAAAATCCGAAAAGTTCACCACGTTAACGCTGATTTTAATCCTGATATTTGCTTTATGCTACTAAAAATTATCAATTCGGTACTTATCCTCTTTGCTTTATATATGGGCATCAAACAAGGATGGGCTATGTTTTCAGGTAAAGCGCCCATGCTGGAAATGTTCAGTAAATGGGGAATGGAAAAAAACAGTGTAATGATCTTAGGGGCAATTACAATAATCGGTGCCCTGCTGGTTTTATTTCCCCGGACTTTTATTGCCGGAAATTTCATTACTGCTGCAGGTATTTTATTTATTGCAGCTTTTCATTTAGGTGATAAAGATCTCAGGGGCTTTGCGATTGAACTTCCTTTCTTAGCACTTTCGCTGGTGATCATTTATTTACAGCATCCTTTAAGCAAAGTCTGAACACCTAAAAGGCATATTGGCTTTTGTGATTTAAATACGAAGAAATAATAGAAATATCAGGAATTATTGTGCAGCCGGTAAGGAGACTGGTTAAACTCCCACCAGTCTTGTGCCAGCTGATTTTGCAATGCTGCCCAGTAAGGATCGTTGCTGTCAAATCTGAAAGCATAACGGAGCAAACTATAACAGGTTGTAAACTGTCCGGTGGCAATTAAAGCGGCCGGCCTGTTTTCTTGCTGATGATTTTTATCAAACCAGAGAGAAGTATCCATTTCAGTTGCTAACTCTGCTGCCTGCTGTAAAGCTTCAGATGGTTTCATTAATTCTGCAAGACTGATTTTTTTTCCGTTCACTACAACTGCCGGATTTTTTTTATACCAGGGCTCTGCCTTGAGGTCAGCAGTTCTCTGGCAATCATTTTTAGGACTTAGCAAATAAATTGCATTCATCAAAGTGAACTGCCGCCAGTGTTTCAATTCTATTT
The DNA here is from genome assembly GCF_014200605.1 of Pedobacter cryoconitis. Classification (GTDB taxonomy): domain Bacteria; phylum Bacteroidota; class Bacteroidia; order Sphingobacteriales; family Sphingobacteriaceae; genus Pedobacter; species Pedobacter cryoconitis_B. Next base: position 19,710 of record NZ_JACHCE010000009.1, read on the forward strand.
GCTGAACTAAGGATTCTTTTTCGCTCTTTTTCAATAATGTCCCGTCAGCTTTTAATTTCCTTTCCGAAATCTTTTCAAATAAGCGGTCATAAGATACCCTCCTGATTTTTTTCAGAAATACAATTGCAGAAAGATAAGCTACAGAGGTTGCCCTTGAATCTATTAATTGCAAAAGCACACTCAGCCGGAGCCGTAAGAAATAAGAGATATGTCCAAGCAGGATGATCCCATAAGTCTGTTTTTTTTCCTGAACTTTCTGATAGGCAAAAAAGCCTTTGGTGAAAAAATAGAAAGCAACCAGGAGTAGCGCTGTGTTGATCCCCAGAAAAGCATAAGATAATTCTGCCAGCGTGTTTGTCAGTATACCCGTGATAAATATTCCACTGAAGACTATTAAAATAAGCAGATACTGGATCAGGTTAAGTTTCTGCAGCCAGCTTTTTTTATTTTCTTCCGGGAAGTTATATCCTGTAGTGTAATTACTGCTGACATCACAGGTGATGTATAAATCATAGCCAAAGATATTTCTGTTTTGAAGCCGCTCCTCGGCCTTTGTAAAGGAATCAATACCCTGGTTGTCGTCAATCCCTCCATCCATCAATACAAAGCGCGGAGGCGGGGTCTGTGTCTGTTGTTCGCCTTTGTCAGGAGAAAACCGCGGATCTTCTTTAATGGCTGCTTCTAGAGCTTGTTTGCTTAATTCACCATGTGTAAAGTCATTAGGGAAAACAAAAGGCTCAAATCCTACCGGAAAACAAGAAGAACAGGCAAGTATATCGGCCAGTTTGATTTTCTTTAGGGTTTCCAGTGCAATTTTCTCATTTTTAAACCGGAGAAATTTATTACCAGGCAGGCCTGCATTCTGAAAACGGAAAAGCATCCCGTTATCAAATTCAGTAGCATTGGCACATATTTCTCTGACTGCATTTTTTACAGGTTTCCAGTAAATGCCAAATACTTCTTCCTTAAAAAGCAGTTCATCATAAGCGATCGAAAATGCATTGATAATATTCCGGGATTTATCAGGCCTCTTTTTCCAGTGGCTTTCTGCATTTAAAATCTTAAAAACACGGTCTATAAGTTTAGTGCCATGTAATATATGTTTATTCATGCTGTCATAAAACTCCTGGAAGGATTGTCCTTTGCGCTGACTTGCAGTATAAGCAAGATTAGTGATTGTACCGCCAGACGCAGAAGAAATAAAATGAACAAGAGAGGTTAGCTTTTTGCCATCAATATAAACCGTTTCCATATAGGACAAACAGCCCAGCGAGTAAGATGCTGCCCGAAAACCACCACCTGAAAAGCTTAACGCTATATGTTCAGGTTTCCGGGGCTGAAGCACTGAATATTCCATAGTAAAGATTTTGTTCAGATGAATTTATTCAGGATATAAGGTATGAAAAATTCATAGTCTTTTCGACGTTTTTATTTGTAAACGTCAGCAGGAGTAAGCTTCATTGTCCGTTTACTTTGCAGGTCATTAAAGTCTGTGGTGATCAGGTATTGTTTCTTTTTGAAAATGTAATTGTCTATAAACCAAAGAATCTCATTCAGATTCCTATGCATAGGTATGCCTGCAATTTCATGTCCCATCCCATGTACCCTCATATAATAATAAGGGTATTTTTGTTTGTTGAATCTTTGGGCAAGGTAATTGGAACCAAAGAAACCTTTATTGAAAAAGCGCTTTTTATTATACACGACCAGCTTATCTTCTGTACCATGAAAAAGCATCGTTGGTGCAGGGGCAATCTGATAAGAAGGAGCACCCTGATAACTGAATATGGCACCCGAAAAAGAAATAACCCCGGCATACTGAAATTGCTCAGGAAGCTGTGAGGTTAAGCTGGTATGATTTCTTTTTTCCCAGTCTGCCTGAAGTACAGCGATTGCGCCAGCACTGGAGCCTGAAATAATAATTCTGGAGGTATCAATGCCTAGTTTTACAGAATTGTTAATCAAATAAGCGGTTGCACTATACAAGTCCTTAACAGCAGTGTCAATGGCATTTTTAAGCGGTCTGGTATGTAAAGCAGAAAGCTTTTTAACTCCTTTTAAACCGAGCCTGTAATCGATGGATACTACTTTGTAGTTGTTTGTAGCCAGTTTATTAAAATATTCAGTATAGGTTTTACTATCTCTTTCACCCTGGATAAAACCACCGCCAAAAACAAATATTACAGTAGGCTTGATCACGCTGAGCCCCTGATTACTGTAAACATCCATTTTTAGCTCCTGATTTTCTTTCACACTATAAGTGAAAGTTGTTTTATGAACTTCTGGTGCTAATTTTATTTCTTGTGCGGCTGCGTTTTCAAAACTCAGCAGGATGAAAAATAAAAAAGCTGGAATCATTGGGTAGGTTTTGAGCAGCGCAGTTGAAAATTTGGAAGGATACATCATATATGAAGATTATTAACGGAAAGAAAATGTTAAGGGTAAATTGTAGGAGACTTTAACTTTTTTACCACGAAGTAATCCAGCTTCCCATGGAGGGGATTCTTCCAGTACCCTGATGGCTGCCGCTGCCATATCCGGATGAATCTGATTAAGCACCTTGACATCTCCCAAAGTACCATTTGTCTGTACTGTGAATCTGATTAAGGCGACTCCCTGTATGCGTGCTTTATAACAGCTGCGGGGATATTTCATATGGCTAAGGTAACGGTAAAATTTGTCTATACCACCTCTGTAGCCTGGGTTAACGTATGTTTGTGTATATTTATAAGAATTATTTTGCGCATCAATAGTCTCTCCGGAGATTAATTTACCACCTTTATAAATCTCTGTATAAGTGGACAGGGTCTCTTTTGTTTTACCTGTCCAGATTCCTTCGTGCTGTCCATTTATTAACTGGCCTCTTTCAAGAATTTCATTGAAATCATCATTATAAGCAATGTATTCACCATTGCCATGAATAGTGAGGTCTTTACCAGTGGAGTCTTTGACAGTTATTACTTCAAAAGGAGGATTAAGCTCGTCCGATAATGGAGCGTTTTCAAGCAAGCGGGTATATACTTTAATGGTAAATAGTTTTCCGTTAGGGTAGTAGTTCATTACTGTATCTATCATAAACCCTTTATTGAATATCGCTTTCTCTTTTATATTTCCATTTGGAAAAAATGTAGTCCGGCGGCCATCATAGACAATACGATCTATGCTACGCGAAAATCCCTCACTTTTTTCTGTTCCATCCATATAATACTCTTTGACCATATAGAGTGGATTTCCCTGGATAGGTTCTGTAACGTAACGGATATAGTCTGCACTATCCTTCTCAGTAACATAATCACCATTATTTTTAAGTAAATAAGTGTTTTGACGTTGGGCGGATGCGGTGAAAAATAGGCAGAGCAGAGCGCAAAGAAAGAAATGAAACTTAAACATGCTGATGTAAATATAGTTGCAAGTTATCTACAGTTCTTTTAAATTAAAAACTAATCTGATTTTTAATTTAAAAGAACGAACGTATGTTTAAACAGCTTATTAAAACGGTGATATTTTAATCTTCTATTTTGTAAGAAATGGTGTAATTTTAACTATTCATATTTAATGCTATCTACGAATGAAATCAGCTACGCTCTTATTTTTCTTCTTATTGACCGTTGCTTTTGCTAAAGCACAGGATTCGGTGAAGTACCGGGTCATCTTTATTGGCGATGCCGGAGAGCTGAATGTTGCTCAAAGAGAATCATTAAAAAATGCATCCAAACATGTAATTGCCGGAAAAACAACGGTGATGTACCTGGGCGATAATATTTATCCCAGGGGAATGGGTTTACCCGGAAGTAAAGAGGAAGAAACCACGAAACAGATTCTGCAATCCCAGTTTCAGCCCATGCGTCAGATGGGGGCAGCAGTTTATTTTATCCCTGGTAACCATGACTGGGATAAAATGGGCCCGGAAGGTTTAGCTAAAATACTCCGTCAGGGAGAATATCTGGCAGAACAGAATGACTCTTTATTAAAGATGATTCCGCCAAACGGATGTCCTGATCCTATAGCCATAAAACTGACTGATAACTTAACGATTATAGCCTTTGACAGTGAATGGTGGCTATTCCCTTACAATAAAAAGAATCCGGAAGCTGAATGTGACTGTAAAACCAAAGATGATGTGATTGCCCGGATGCAAGAATTACTGGAAGCTAACAGAGGTAAGATTATTCTGTTCGCTGACCATCACCCTTTACAGAGTTATGGCTCGCATGGCGGATATTTTACGCTTAAAAATCATATTTTCCCATTAACCTCACTGAATAAAAATTTATATCTGCCCCTTCCTGTGTTCGGCTCATTATATCCGCTGCTGCGCTCCACATTTTTGAGTCCGGAAGATTTAAACCATCCTTTTTATAAGGATATGATTAAAAAGATAAATGGTGTTTTCGGAGCTTATCCGAACCTTACTTATTTTTCGGGTCATGATCATGGTTTACAGCTGATCAAAAGTGACCAGCTTAATCTGCAGGTGGTCAGCGGGGGCGGAGCAAAACATTCTGCGAATAAAAAAGGTAAAAACTCTATTTTTCAAGAGTCGGAACAAGGTTATGTAACTGCCGATCTGCTGCTGAACAATGATATGCGTTATGATTTTTACGTGTATACAGAGACTGGGGTTAAAAAAGTATATAGTTATACTAAAGCTTTTGTTCCGGTGAGTTCAGAGCCTGAAAATACGGTGAAAGTGATTACAAAAGATAGTATTTCTATTAAAATATATCCTAAATATGATAGCGTAAGTAAAGTTCACCGTTTCTTTTTCGGAGAGAATTACCGTAAAGAATATGCGTTGGAAACAAAGGTTCCGGTGATCAGGCTTTCTGAAATTAAAGGCGGTTTAATGCCTGTTCAGCGGGGTGGTGGTTTTCAGTCACATTCACTGCGTATGGTAGATAAACAGGGTAAAGAATGGGTATTGAGAAGTGTCGAGAAATATCCTGAGGCACTTTTACCAGAAAACCTCAGACAAACTTTTGCTAAAGATATCCTGAAAGATAATATGTCTGCCCAGCATCCGTTTTCTGCGCTCGTAGTGCCTGATATTGCTCAGGCTGTTGGCGTAGCGCATGCAAATCCTGTTATCGGCTGGATTTCTCCGGATGCTAACCTGGGTAAATATGGAAGGGTCTTTGAAAATACACTTTGCCTGCTGGAAGAAAGAGAGCCAACGGGTAAGTCTGACAATACGTATAAAATGTATAAGAGACTGGCAAAGGATAATGATTATACTTATGACGGGCCGGCTTATCTAAAAGCGAAAGCTCTGGATATACTGATCGGTGACTGGGACAGACATTTTGATCAGTGGAGATGGACGCTGGACAAATCTGGAAAAAGAGATGTTTATCAGCCTGTTCCACGTGATCGTGACCAGGTGTTTTATCTGAGTCAGGGTGTAATTCCGCGTTATGCGCAATCTTCTTATCTATTGCCTATGATTCAGGGGTATGAAAGAAACGTGAATAATGTGAACTGGTTTGTATGGGAAAGCAGGGCTATGGCTACCCGTCTGTTAAGCCAGTTATCAGAAAAACAATGGATGGATATTATTCGCATTTTTTGTGCTGATTTAACTGATGAAGTTTTTGAAAGGGCATTAAAAAAGATACCTGAACCAGGTTATTCTTTACGCCATGATCAGTTACTGGCACAATTGAAAGAAAGAAGAGAAAAATTACCTGAAATGATGAACCAGTATTATCGTTTTCTGAATAAGATTGTAGATATACAGGCCAGTGATAAGGGAGAACTGATAGAAATTTCTGATGCTAAAGGTGGTGGGTTAACAGTGAACATACACCAGTTATCAAAAAATAAAAAGGTAAAAGAGGAAATGTTTGTGAAGACCTTTGATCCAAAAATCACCAGAGAAATCAGGTTATATACCAGAGGTGGAAATGATAGCCTTGTTTTAAATAATAAAGGGACTGATATCAAATTACGTATTATCGGTGGGCACGGGGTTAAAGCTTATCATGTGGAGAATTCTTATCATAAAGTGAGGCTTTATGATAAACCGGACAGTTCAGGTTTTACTGGTCTGATGAACAGGTTCCGCAAAACAATTTCCAGTGATACCGGAAATATTGCCTATAGACAAACAGATTTATATCACAGAAGCATGTATTTGTTGAATGGTGGCTATAACAATGATGACGGTTTATCATTAGGTTTTTCTGTGAAATATATGAACCCTGGTTTCAGAAATTTCCCTTATGGGAATACACAGCAATTCTCTTTTCTGCACTCTTTCAGCACTAAGGCTTTCAGGTTTGATTACAGGGGCGAATGGATGCATACTTTTGGAAAAGCTGACCTGGTTTTACAGGCGAGTGCTTATGCACCTCATAATACACAGAATTTCTTTGGCGCAGGTAATGAAACTACATTCGATAAATCTATTGATGGGATCAGCTATTACCGCTCAAGGTTCAGCTTATACCAGTTTGACCCGGCATTGCGCTGGAAAAGACCTAAATCTTCTTTTAGTGCCGGCCCTTCGTTTCAATATTATACCTTCAATAAGGATGATAATACAGGACGGTTTATTAACAATAGCGCCGCATTGCATTCTTCGGATAGCCTGACGATTGCAAATGATAAATTATATGCCGGTGTAGTGGTGAATTTCATTAACAATACACGTAATAATGAAATTTTGCCATCCTTAGGAAGTTATATTAATCTGAAACTGCAGGGTTATACCGGTTTAAACAGTTATTCCAATACTTATGGTCAGTTTACCGGAAGTGTCGCACTTTATAAGAATCTTGATAACCGGGCCAATTTTGTGATCGCAGAGCGTTTTGGTGGTGCAGTGACTGTTGGGAAACAACCTTTTTATGCTTCTGCATTTTTAGGTGGGGAAGGTACTTTACTGGGCTTCCGTCAGTTCAGGTTTGCTGGTGATTATAGTTTCTATAATAACCTGGAGATGCGTGTTAAACTGGCAGATTTTGTAAGTTATGTATTACCAGGGCAATTGGGTTTACTGGGTTTCCATGATATAGGAAGAGTATGGAAAAGAGGAGAAGATTCCAGTAAATGGCATAACGGTGTTGGCGGTGGATTGTATTTTGCACCAGCTTCAATGACTGTGGTACGTGTTGTTGCCGGACATTCTGATGAAGGCTGGTACCCGTACATTTCTTTGAGTTTCCGCTATTAGAAATTTGAACGCTTAAACTGAGCTCAACAAAAACTCAAAGAAGCTATAATAGCTGATAGCTTCTTTGAGAAAAATTATTACCTTAAATGCATGAGCGAATTACTAAAAGAAACTTCAATTATATTAGAGAATGAGCGTGCTTTAATCCGTCCGCTTGTTGCTTCCGACTACGAGCATTTACTGACTTTTTCAATGAATGAACCTGATCTCTGGCATTTTTCTCTGCAAGGGGCTGCAGGTGCTGAAAACCTGAGAAAATATATAGATATGGCAATTCAGGATAGAGAAAAAGGAATATCCTATCCATTTATTGTTTATGATAAGCTTGCTGATAGTTATGCAGGTTCTACCCGATATTATGATATACAGCAAACTTATCAAACCCTGCAACTGGGTTATACCTGGTATGGCAGCGATTTTCAGGGAACCGGACTGAATAAAAATTGTAAATACCTTTTGTTAAAGTATGCTTTTGAGAACCTGCGTATGGAAAGGGTTGAGTTCAGAGCAGATCATAGCAACCACACGAGTGTGGCTGCTATGAAAAGTATAGGCTGTAAAATTGAGGGGGTACTTCGTGGCCACATGCCTAATGGTCATGGGGGAAGAAGAGACAGTATCATTCTGAGTATTTTAAAGAAAGAATGGCTGGATACTGTCAAATCTAATTTGGAAGCTAAATTACGAGCGGTTTAAATTATTGTTATTGCCTGGTTTCTTTTTTATTGAAGGAGAATCTTCTGGCAATACTAAAGCCCCAGCGATACTGGCCTTTTAGCCATGAGCTGGTGGTTTGAGAAATATACTGCATTTCTTCAATTGCTGCGGCATTGGTGAAATTAAGGTGGAAAACGTGTCCTCCAGTCTCAATTTCCAAGCCTACACCCAGTGGATTATAGAATTTTACACCGCTGGTTTGTTCCAGATATTCTTTATCTGCCCTGTTGCGGAACGGAATGGAATAGTCCACTACAATAGCCATTCTTTTGCTGATTTTTGCTCTTGCGCCTGCACCAATAGCAAAAAGATCATTCTGATCTCTGAACGCGGTGAAATTGCTGTGCAGATAACCCGGCGTCAGGCTAAATGAAAAATTAGAGTTAAACTTTCTGGCAAATATGATCTGGGTAACATAGTTCATCCGGTCAGTGAATTTACGGTATGCTGTAGCTGCTGCCGGATCATCACTGGCATGGACTGCAGCAATGGTGTTACTGCCAAATAAAGTGACTGCAAATGGAATATAGTCATCGGTTGTTTGTTCCAGTAAGCGGAATTTAATACTGGTTTCATATAATTGCTGAACAGCGGTTGCACCCTTTGCCCTGGCCAGACCTACACTGAGGCGGTCTGAGATACCATAGTCAAAACCAATCCTGACATCGGTAGAATTGTCTAACCCGAAAAACTGTTTGATACCGCCATTACTGCCTCCAATATCTCCGAAGCGGTGATCTACTTTAAATTCCAGTTCGTTTTTATGGATGGTTTCATTGGTATGGCTGTTGATCAGTTTGGTATCTTTAAAGGTGGCAAATACCTTTTCGTGAACCGGATTGGTATTCGTTAACTCTTTCTCCAGATCCTGTTGTCCAAAGCTATACAGAGAACTGATTAAAAGAGTAAACAGCAGCAATATTTTTTGAAGGTGCGTTTGCTGCAGGGTTGTTCGTATTTTTTGTCTCATTTGATAGTTTTTTGAGAAATGGGCGGTTGATGGTTTATGTTTTTTTAGCCTGGTATACGGCTGATAAGCGTACCTCTACAAACTCGGCGATGTTCTTAAATACGAGAGAGGGTACTTTGATCTGATGATCTTCTATTTTTACTTTAAAGGCAGTTTTTGCAGTAATTATACCCTGGGCAATGAGGAGTGTTACTTTGCATTGGTAAGGTTTTGTTACGCCATGGATATCCAGGTTTCCTTCTACGTTAACCGTATAATTTCCATCCTTAGTCAGATCTGTATCATCTGTGATTCTTCCGCTGAACTTAGAAAATGGGAAACGGTCACTTTCCATATAATTTTCATTAAAGTGTTCCTGCATTAGTTTTTTCTTGAACTGAAAAGAGGTATTACTGACTTTAAAAATAATCTCTCTTGTTTTCGCATTGATTACAGAACTGGCCGTAGTGCTTTTGCCCTCTATATCTTCCATTACAGTACTGGAAAAGAAGGAAACGGCGGCATTTTTACTGATGAAAATATCCTGGGCATGGACATGCATTGTTAATAAACAGATGCCCAGAAGAAGTAATAATTTGTTTTTTAATGTTTTCATATGGCGATGATTTATTGTTTTAAAAGGGCTGCAATCTTTGTTTGAGATCTGGCATGACCATTTTGTTTATTGCGGCATACCTTTGTCAAACCAGTCTTTCAGGGATTGAAGTTCTGCAGCAGTGAGTGTGCCTCCGATAGGCATTGTTTTACTGACCAGAACGACTTGTTTAATTTTGTCTGCATTTGCATTAACTGAGCTGTATCCATTGAAAGTCCAGGCACCAGCTGCTCTTTTGCCCGGTGCATGACAACCGGCACATCTGGTCTGAAATAAAGGATCAACTACAGTTGCATAGGTACCAGAAGCACCGGGAGTTCCCGGTACTTCTGGTGTGATTGGCTTAGGTTCTTCGGCCTGTTTTTTTGTACAGCTGAACAGGAAGAAGAAACTAATGACAATGACTATCAAAGGAGATGTATATTTTGACATAATTGTAGTTTAAGGGGTTAAAGCAATTGTATTTACTGTAAGAATTGGCCATAAACCTGCACCAACACTAACTCCTTTGGTATCGCCGCGTTTAGCATCCGGGCCGAAATAATAAAGCGGGTGGCCTTTGTAGGTCAATTGTTTTTTACCAGCCGAAGTAATCTGTACCATCATATCCTTTTTTAATACTGAAGGGACATTCAATATATCCGATTCATAAATTGGCCAGGTACTGTTATTACTTAAATCTGCTTTGGTATAGGTATTCAGGTTAAATTTATCCGGTGCAAAAGCATATAACGTCCTGCCAGCTGCATCAGTTAAATATTGGGTTACACCTGTTCCTGGTTTTTCATCACCGGTATAGTTCTGTCCATCGATACCTACCAATTGATTATTGGCTAACATCACAGAGTAATCAGGTTTTGCAACAAACCATGTCCCGCCTGAACCATCACCATTGACATCTGTTTTATTGATATCGCCAGAAAAATAATATAAAGGCCATCCTTTGTAAACGGTTTGTTTTTTACCATCTGCACGGGTAATTGTGCTGATGTCTGTTGCTGTAATACCAGTTGGAGCAGTTTCATTTCCGGCATAGTATGGCATCCAGGTTACTGCGCAGCCACCTGTACAGGCTGAGGTACCGTTAGCATCAAGCGTAAAAGCATAAAGTGATTTTCCATTAGCATCTGTAAGAATGCTGCCAAATGTTGCATTGGTGGTCAGTGCAAGGCTGGAGTTAGCAGCAGGTGGGGTGACAACAGGCGGGTTGCCATAAGGGTCCTGACCATTAGCAGGCGTAGCGTCGTTGTTTTTTGAGCAGGCTGACAACAAAACTATAACGGTTAAGCTGCAAAGGGCCAGACTTTTTTTTAGAGATGGGACCATAATTGTTAAGGCTAAATTTGAATAATCTTTTTAATTACTGCGGTTACGGTAATTGCAGATTAAAGGTTGCTCGTTATGGTGAAAAAATATTCTAAATAAAAAATAATTACCTGTATTACAGCTTTTTATGTATTAAAATAAATTTTATTATTAGGTTTGGCAACCTTTCGGGGATAAGTCACGTATAGGTAGAAAATGGCGCAGGTTAAAATATAAGAATAGGTGCAAAGTATCATTAACGGGTGCATCAAAAAAGAAAGGTCGAGTCAGTACTTACTCTATAAAGAATTTTATAGTTATTGCATGGCTATATGCCGTCGGTACGCTTTAAATGATGATGATGCTGCCGAAGTTTTGAATGATGGGTTTCTGAAGGTTTTCACCCATATCGGTAAATATGACCCCGTTAAACCATTTAAACCCTGGATTGCCCGTATCATCACCAATACTGCAATTGACCATTACCGGACGAACCTGAAATTTTCTGACCATGATGATGTCAGTGACCATGAAGATATAGGCTATGCTGCTTCAGTTTATGAACAGCTGGCTTATAAAGATTTATTGATTTTGGTTCAGCAGCTTTCCCCGGCTTACCGCACCGTATTTAATTTATATGCTATTGACGGCTATTCGCATGAGGAAATAGCCGGCCTTTTAAAAATATCAACAGGAACGTCTAAATCTAACCTATTTAAAGCAAGACAACAGTTAAGAGAAAAACTCATGGTGCTGAATATGAACAAGCCTCCGGACATCCCTGCCGACTTACAGATTGAGCGTAAGGTGGGCAGGTATAATGGAGAACAAATCTGAGGATTAACAATGGAATGCAAACAAAACAATAAATACTGATGAATAAAGACAATGATATAGATCAGCTATTTAAAGATGGGTTAAATGATCCGGAGATCCCTTTCAATGAAATGAACTGGGAGAAGATGGAGCGTAAACTTGATGTACAGGAGAAAAAAAGGGTTATTCCGATGTGGGTTTATACTGCAGGCGGGATAGCCGCTGCATTAGTGATTTCACTATACTTTTATTCTGCTCCGGTAACTTTAGATAAGCAGGCTATCAAAGTGCCGGTAACTGAGCATGTGGTTAAACCTGGAAAGGAAGTTGCCCCGGTGATTGGTACGGATTCATCAAAAATACAACTGCCGGCAGACAAAATCAGATTGAAACCAGGTGTTTATGCAGAAAAAGGATTACAGACGGCATTGGCCTATACAGGTGAAGTGAAACAGGTTGTTCCTGTTTTGCCTTTTGGAACAGCTGTACTGAATTCCGGAACCACGGTGATAAATCCTGGAAGCGTTGAAAATGTTCCGGTAACTACGGGAATAAATTCCGGAAGCACTGAAAGTGTTCCCGTGGCGACTAATCCTGTAACAACAGTTCCAGCGGGAAATATGATCGCTAAATCAAAGCAGCCGGTGGCTATAGAAACAGACAGTGCTATATTGGTTAGAAAGGCTAATGCTTTGGCGCATAGTAAAGATCCGCTGGAAAGAGTTAATGCGAATGAAATCGCACGCAGTGTGAAAAATAAAATGGAAAGTACAATACAGCCAAAAAATGATTTGATCTTAAGTGCAATGGCTGCTCCGGATATGTCTTTTACCAAAGATAGCAAGCCCTCTAAAGTAAGTTCCAATGTCGGGGTATTAGCTACTTATGCTTTTACGTCTAAAATAAGTATGACCTCTGGGGCTGTTTATTCCCGTAAATTTTATAATTCGGGAGGTACAACACCGCAAAGCAGCAGTTATCTGCCCGGTTCAGACTGGCAGGTCAGTGCAGATTGTAATGTGCTGGATATCCCTTTGAATGTAAATTATAAGATTTTTAATAAGAAGAAGCTTTCAGTGAGTTTAAATACAGGGCTTTCCAGTTATTTTATGCTGAAAGAAAAGTATCAGTTTACTACTGGTCAGGGAGATGCTCAAAAAGTCTCAAATCTGGAGCTGAATAATCAAAACCAGCATCTTTTTGGAATAGCGAATGTATCCGTAAGTTTTGATCATCAGATTACCCCTGCGGTGAGCGTTGGGGTACAGCCATTTGCTAAACTGCCTTTGACCGGAATTGGTTATGGAGATGCAAGTCTGAAATCGGCAGGGGTATCTTTTTCTTTGAATATTGGCTTGTTCCCGGCTAAAAAACCAGGTAAATACGCAGCTGTCAGGTATTAAACAACTGCGTATCAGCAATACTATATTTTTGTAGTGATATAAGTATTTTCCAGTGTACCATCATCATATAATTTGATAATAGCATATCCGGGAGGGGTTTCCTGATAATAGTAAGGCTGTGCAGATTTCTCGTCCCCTTTACCCCACCAGAAGCCGCTCATGGCACCATTGCAATAATATTCAACTCCATTGTACCAGGCCCTGTCTAATAAATGCTGATGTCCGCTAAGACAGACTTTGACCTTGTCTTTGTATTTATAAAACAGTTTTTTAAGTTCTTTATGGTCACCATGCTGTCCGCCTTCCCAGGTATTGGTTACCGTCAATACCGGATAGTGGGACATCAGCAGAACCGGTGTATTTGGCGCAAGCTGCTGCAATTCATTTTCCAGCCATTTGAACTGCTCCTCATCCAGTGACGTGTTTTTATTGTTACCGTCAAGTATAATGAAATGCCAGCCGTTTTTTGAAAAGCTATAATAGCGGTTAGGTATTTTTAATCTTTTAACCACATAGTCTTTACCATACATCTCATCTGCTTTGGATGGGGCAGCCCACCAGGTATCGTGATTACCAATACAACTGTGCACTTCATAACCTGAAATCTGGCTGATACATTTATCCCATACCGCCCATTGTTCTATGACCTGTTCACGTTTGATATTATCATAATCAGCTGCATGGATACTGTCACCGCCATTAAGAAAGAAGTCTACTTTGAGTTTTTTGATTTCCTGCAGACATTTTTCAAATCTGGTTGTTGCATCTTCAAATTGCCTGATATGCACATCTGTGATATGGGCTACAGTTAAAACCAGTTTCTTTTTGGGTGCCTTTTCGGCTTCATCCGGAACAGTGATTGCCTGAGCAGTCTTGCCAAAGGCCATTCCTAAAGCAGCAATCGGGATTGTTTTTAATAAGCTTCTTCTTTTCATTTTATATGTTTTTGATAAGAGCCTGTTTGAAACCAGCTTCCTGAGTTTTAAACAGGCTCAATTTGTCTTTTTATAATTACCAGCCTTTAGGCTGTGTCAGTTTTGGATTTAATAGTACCTGCTGAAACGGGATCGGGAAATAATAATATTTAGCTTCATCAAATAATCTCGGTGTATTTAAATTTTCAGGAAACATGATAAACCCTGAGGTTGTATTGCTTAAATAAAAGCTGTTACTGTTCAGGTAATACAGGACCAGTTTAGCACGTATAGCATCAGGAATACCTGCAATCGGATCGGTCTGTTCCGGTGATTGCAGAATGGCAATGTCTTCTACCCCGTCACCTGTCACATCCATTGCACCTAATTTTGGTACATATATCCCCTGGGTAGGTCTTTCCAGTAATTTCCCGGCTTTCCATCTTAATAAATCTGCATATCTGAAACCTTCACAAGCGAGTTCGACGTTACGTTCACGACGGATTTCCAGCAGCGCACCTTTATTACCGCTGCTAACCTGAGGGTACATATTGGCTAATACCTGATCTGGATTTGCATTGGCCATACCGATATTTAATGGAGCTACACCAGCACGGTTACGCAAAATATTAATGGTGAGATCGGCATCAGTTTGCGTAATAGTTCCTAATTCTGCTTTGGCTTCTGCATTGATCAGCAGGATTTCTGCATAACGGATAACCGGAAGATCTGTAAATTCTGTATATACTTTTGTAGATGGATCTATGGCGTAAAACTTGATTTGTGCATAACCGCCAAAGGTAGGCCTGATTTTATTCGGGATACCACCCAGATTGGTTGCAAAACCTGGAGGCATAATCGTTGTGCTCATTCTTGGGTCCCTGTTTTTAAAGACGTCAGCAAATGTTTTTTTATCCCAGCCCGGGCTGGAAGTAAAAGGTGTTCCGTCCAGCATCAGGTAGGTGTCAGCAAGGGATTTGCTCAATGACCATTGCCAGTCAAAGACATAATGTGTGCTGTTGGAACGGTTGAGTGCCTGGTCATAATCCTGGTAAAAAATAATTTCTTTATTACCGCTCAGATCTGTACTGGTAAATACTTTTTGATAATCTTCTCCTTTTTTACCTGTATTGTAAATAGAAAAACCTGCACCCATAATTTCCTGCGAAGCAGAAGCTGCTCTTTCCAGAAATGTATTTGCTGTTCCCTGCAGGCCCGATTCATCATGGTATTTTCGGAAAGTCCCTTCATACAGGCAGAATCTAGCCAGCATAGACATCGAAGCCCATTTGGTAATTCTGGTTGCACTGCCACCAGGTTTTACATGACTTGCTGCATATTCAAGGTCAGCACGGATAGAATCTGCAACCAATGTACGCGGGTCTTTTGCTTTGTAAAGGGCAGCCTCATCATTTGCATCCAATACGGTGGTGTAATAAGGTACGTCGCCATATCTTTTAAGCATAGCAAAATAAAAGTTGGCTCTGTAAAAACGGGCAATACCTTTGAAATGGTCAATCGTTGCCTGATCACCTTTCACATCCTGCAGATTGTTCAGCATGTAATTTATTCTGCGCAGGTTTTTCCATTCCCATGATTTGACATTTACCGTAGTTGCAGAGATTTTTCCCCTGATCATATTGTCAACTTCGCTGCCGCCAAGGTAAACGGATATGTTATCTGAAAACACGTCATCTGTTCCTGGCCCCAGAGCGGTCATTCCATCCATTTCATAAAAACCATTGGTATAGGTCTCTAAATCGGCAGTGGTCTTGAAGAAATCTTTAGGATCAATTGAGGTTTGTGGTGGTCTTTCCAGGAAATTTTTCTTACAACCTGTAATTAAGGTGATTGCTAGTATAACAAGTACCAGTGGAGTATAATATCTTGAGATCATGTGATTAGAAATTAAGGTTCATGCCAAATGAATAGGTACGCTGAAATGGATATATATTTCCTTGTAACCCTTCAGGGTCCAGCTTTACTTTGAGTTTGGAGTATTCAAAAAGATTCTCTCCGCTGATATAGAAATGAACATTTTCCAGTTTGAGTTTCTTCAGTATGTTTTTAGGAAGGGTATAGCCTATAGTTAGATTTTTCACTCTTAAATAAGCTGCATTCTGTAAATACCGGGTGTTTGGGATACCCAGTTCTTCTCCGGTATCTTCGGCAGCATAGGCTTTGACCCTTGGAAAATAAGCATTTGGCGTTTCTGGAGTCCAGTGATCCATATTCTGAGTAGTTACGTTTGTCCATGGCTGGGCATAGATCCCCCAGAAATAAATATTACTGCCTTGTGCGTACCAGTCTCTTTTGCCAACGCCCTGTAAGAATACCCTGACATCAAACCCTTTCCAGGATGCGGAAAGGTCAATACTGTAAGGAAGACGGATCTGGCTGTTTCCGATTTTATATAAGTCACCAGAATTACCTACTGTTTTATTTCCGAAATCTACTTTCCCATCTCCATTGCGGTCTTTAAATTTAATGTCACCCACAAAGTACTGATATCTCTGATCGTCCGTACCTACAGCGGTCTGATTCGCATGATTTTTTAACTCATCGGCATTCTGGAAAAAACCTTCGGATTCAAGTCCCCAGATTTCACCGATCTCCATTCCTTCATAATAGCTTTTTCCATCAAATGAAAAAGACTTTGTCGGATTATCGAAACGGGTAATATAGGCCCTGCTGTCACTGAGTGCGAAAGTTAAATTATAGGACAGGGGAGAACCGCCTACCTGTACGGCATCTCTCCAGTTCAGTCTGACTTCCCATCCTTTGGTCTTCAGGTCAGCAGAGTTTGTGGTAGGGGAAGCGGTACCAAATACGCCTGGTAATAGCTTTCCGGGAACAAGCATGTTTTTCGTATAACGCGTATATTTATCCAGGTTCAATTCCAGTCTGTTCTTGAAAAAGGTCAGGTCGGCACCCATATTGATAGTTGAAACCTTTTCCCAGGTGAAATTGCTGGATATGGCGCCGGGAGGGTTCACATAAGTATTTTGTTTACCGTCCAGTATCTGATTGCCTTTTCCGCTTTCCATTAAGGCTATATAATCATATTCACCAACAGAAGCCTGGTTCCCTAATACACCGTAGGAACCTCTGATCTTAAACTGGTTCATTCCTATGGCCTCTTTTACGGGTTTGAAGAATTGTTCCTCAGAGATAACCCATCCTGCAGATGCAGAAGGTACAAAGGCCCATCTTCTGTCTGCAGCAAAACGGGAAGAACCATCATAACGACCGTTAAATTCAAGGAGATATTTTTCTTTGAAATTATAATTCAGTCTGTAAAAAATCCCCTGAACTGCCCATTCTCTAATCGTTTCTTTAATCGTCTGATCGCCGGTGGCCAGGTTTACAGAAGGGATATTATTGGATATCAGTAATTTCCTTGAGGCCTGGAAATTTGTATTGATTGAATGCTCCTGGTTATAACCTACTAAACCTGAAATAAAATGATTGCCTAATCTTTTATGAGCCTCAGTGTAGAGATTGACTACATCATATTTTGCATTGATATTTCTGTTGGTCGCATCAGATGAGGTGGCCAGAGGAGGTGCTATATTGGGCCCGGTTTTATAAGGGACAGGGATGCTGTAAGCTCTGCTCAGGGTATCAACTCTTCTAAAAGTTGCATCGCCTTTTAAAGTCCAGACATCTTTAATTAAAGAGGCATCAAAAGCAAAAGTAGTTTGAACAGTATGGTTGTCGGTGTTTCTGCGGCCGCCTTCTTTTGCTGCCCCCAGTACACTTGCACCTGCCGGGGTCCATGAACCGTCCGGATTTTTAGGGACATCAATTACATTGCTGCGGTTAATAGCCTGAAAATAGGAATCATTGTCAATGATATTCGGGGACTGATAATTGCCTGCACTAAATATGGTATTGTTAGAAAGGGTTAGCCATTTTGTAATGTTGAGATCTACTTTTCCCCTCATATTGTACAGGTTATTTTTCTCATGGGCATCACGTGCCATCCCATTCTGGCTGTAATAATTTGCGGATAAATAATAACTTACCTGGTCAGCTTTTTTAGAGATAGTTACACCTGCATTATAAGTTGGGGCAGTTTTATTATAGGCTTCTCTTAACCAATCTGTCTGGCCGATATAAAACCATTTGTTTGGATCGCCGGGATCAATAATTACGCTGGGTAACGAAGGATCTAAAGAGCGTAAACGTGCTGCCTCGACCAGTGAAGCGCTATAAGCTGGATTATATAAGGGATAGGCAGCTTCATTTTTTATTTGCAGGGCTGTATAGGGATCGGTAACTACATCAGGTAATTTACCAATGGTCCGGATAGCGGTATAAGTGTTTACACTTACATTCAGTTTATTGCTCTTTGCAGATTTAGTGGTGATTAAAACTACCCCAAAGGCAGCCCTTGAACCATAGATTGCAGCCGATGCCGCATCTTTAAGTACAGATACACTTTCTACATCGGCAGAGTTTAACATGAGCAGTTCTGAAGCAGAAAAAGGTACGTTGTCAACAAGGATAAGCGGGGCGCCGCCATTGATTGAAGTATAACCACGGATGTTGAATTCTGGTACGCTGTTCGGTTTACCGCTGGCTATGGAGATGTTCAGGTTGGGGATTAATCCCTGCAGCCCTTGCCCTAAATTGACAATAGGCCTGTTTTCAAGTTGTTTGGAGGTGATTGCATCCACTGCCCCGGTCAGGTTTGCTTTTTTCTGTGTCCCGTAACCCACCACGACAACCTCTGTTAAATCGGAAAGTACCGGCATTAGGGTGATATTCATGTTTCCTGTTTGAGAAACCGGTGCTTCCTGAGATTTGTAACCTAAATAGGTGAAAACCAGAACGGCATCTGTATTGGGTACTTTAAACTGGAAATTTCCATTTTCATCTGTTTTATACCAGGTCTTTGTACCCTTGATCAAGATCGAAACCGAAGGTAATGGCAGGCCTTTTTCATCCAGTACTTTTCCTCTGACATCAATATCTTTAAAGAGGCTGATGATTTTATTGAGCAGTGAAACTGATAAAGGTTTGATTACAATCGTGTTTTCCTCAATCGTATAAGTTAGCTGCTGACCGGCGAGACAGGTTTTCATGACCTCATCGATAGAACTATGGTTAAACCTGGCATCAATTACTTTGTTTGCTTGCAGTTTATCCTGCTCCCAGAGCACGTTATAACCTGTTTGTTTCCTGATTTCCCTGAAAATAGATTTTATAGCTACATTTTTTCGTGTTAAAGAGATGTTCTGGGCTTTACTGCTGGCGGCGGCCTGGAGCAGAAACACAATCATTAAAACTGAAGTAAGTTTAACACTCATTATGAATTGTCTTTTAAACGCGGCATCAAGACCTGGAATCCCAGGCAGTTTAACTGGCAAAAATTTAGTAGCGCAGGCGCTTAACCTGCGAAAAAAAATAGTATAAATTGTATACATTTGATCGTTTGTTGGTGGTTTTGAAATATGCTATATCCTGGTTTATTCTGTTAACCTCAATAAACACATGGCTCAGGCCATGATATGGTCAGTGATGTTTGCAGCATCACTGGCTTTTTTTGAGATTACAGTATTGCTGTGGTTTATTTCACGACTATAATCTTCCTCCCTTCAATTTTAAAATGTACTGATCCGGTTAATTCCAATGTTTTTAAGATTTGTGATACTTTACCAAATCTGGATACGGTACCACTAAAATGTTTCTCACGCAGGTCGTTTTCCTGAAAATCTACTTTAACATCATACCAGCGTTCTACTTTTTTCATGATATTTTCAAGCCCTTCGTCGTTGAACATAAAAAGACCGTCCTTCCAGGCCAATGCTTCTTCTATGTCTACCGGAACTACCTGAATATGGTTACTGGTGATAGCCTGCTGTCCGGGTTTTAAGATCTGCTGTTCCTGGCTGTGCGCTGTAAGAGATACTTTAACACTACCTTCTGCCAGTGTAGTTTTTGCATGGCTTTCATCGGCATAAGCACTGATGTTAAAATGGGTACCCAAAACTTCAATCTTTTGCTTGCTGCTGTTCACAATAAAAGGCATGTTTTTATTTTTTGCCACTTCAAAATAAGCTTCACCTTTCAGCGTAACCTGGCGCTGGGTACCGCTAAACCTGGCAGGAAAACTTAAAGAAGAAGCCGCGTTAAGCCATACTTTAGTGCCGTCAGGCAGATTGACCTGGTATTGACCGCCTCTTGGGGTTTCAATGCTGTTCAGCGCAGTCTGTGCTTTGAGATCAGCTCCTGCTGAGGCGGGTTGTACGGTATAAACTAACTGACCGGTACTGGTCTTGGTAATCAGGCAGCCGGCTTGTTGAGCTATTTCGCCATTTGAGGCATCATCGAGTGCTATTTTAGTGCTGTCCGCTAAGGTCAGCAGTGCTTTATTACCACCCGGACGTATATCTGTCTTTGTGAAATCTGCTGGCTGATTTTGTCTGCCTGTATGAATGGAGGACGTTCCAAAGTACAGCCCGGTACTGATTATTAAAATTGCCGCCGCGGCATACCAGTATGTTCTTTTTTTAGCAGGGACTTTTTTATTGTTTTCTGCCAGGATACCAGCCCAGATTTCCTGCTCTGCTCCAGTGTAGTCGGGCTCCTGGTTTTCATCTGGTATATTGGCAGTTTCTTTTAGATACCAGCTTTCTACAATAGATTTTTCTTCTGCTGTACAATTGCCTTCAAGGTATTTCGCTATTAATTTTTTCGCTCTTTCGTTTTCCATGGTATCACCGGTTTTAACGGCTTATATGGTTAAGAACGTTTGCTCAAAGTAAGGTAGTAGAGGAAATGAAAAAATAATTTAGCTATGGAAGAATAACAGGATTGCAGCTAATGGCCCTAATCTTAAACGCAGTATTTTAATGGCGTTACTCATTTGTTTTTTTACGGTTTTATCAGAGATTTCCATTTTGAAGGCGATCTCTTTATGAGATAAATTGACCTTACGGCTCAGCTCAAATACTTCACGCATTTTGGCCGGCAGTTTGGCAATTTCACTTTCAATACGGGTAGCAAGTTCCCGGTTACGCACCAGGTGATCTGTGATGTCAGTTCCTTCATCGATAAACTTTTCCAGTGAATTCATGTACTTCTCTTTCACTTTACCACGTTCAAATAATTTAAGGATGCTGTTTCTGACAGCTGCGTAGAGAAAAGATGATAAGGAAGTGTGTAAGTCTAAAGTGCCTGATTTAGCCCAGACCATCACAAAGACATCCTGAATGACGTCTCTTGATTCTTCTTCATTTTGCAGAATTTTACGGGAATAGCGATACAGGATACTCCAGTACCTTTTATAAATTTCAGCATAGGCGTGATGATCATGCTCTTTTAAAAGCACCAGTAAATCATCATCTGAAAGCGAATCATAAGTGACCATTAACCCATTCTTATATTTGGAACAAAACAACCGTTAATTCCTGAATATACGATTCTTTGTTTATTATTATTTTGTTAAATGTTACCGGTAATTATGTTCCTGATTTTTAATTAATGTTAAGTATTGTTGAACATATTGCAGAAATACTAAACGATTGCCTGAGCCGGCTAATAATCTTTGAAACAGTTGCATAGGAAACATAATTCTGTTTTTAAGCCCGAATTTTACTGATAGACAATGGTTTATTTTGAAAATGATATGGGAATCAGTTTATTTATCTTTAATCAGTTACCCGAATAAGATCAAGCGATCTTTATTGCATCTTTAGCTTTTTGCTTAACCAAATATAAATTAAAGATGACGATCCAGATTAAACATAATTTTGGGGCGGGACCCTGTATCCTTCCTGCCAGTGTATTGGAACAAGCTGCTGAAGCAGTAAAAAACTGGGATAATAGTGGCCTTTCTATCCTTGAGGTTTCTCACCGCTCTCCAAAATTCGAAGAGGTAATGCAGAAAACGGAACAATTGGTAAGAGAACTTCTGGAAGTGCCAGAAGATTATGCAGTACTCTTTTTACAAGGTGGTGCGAGTACACAATTTTCAATGATCCCACAAAATTTCTTACAGAAACATCAAAAAGCAGCTTACCTGGATGCCGGGTTATTTGGCCATAAATCTATTAAAGAAGCAAAGTATTTTGGTGAGGTAGACATCGTTGGTTCTTCGGCAGGTGCGAGCTATTCCAGCGTACCAGAGATAGGAACGGTGACTAAAGATACGGCCTATTTTCATTGCACTTCCAATAATACCATTGAAGGGACAGAAATGTTCGGCTTTCCTGATTTAGGCGTGCCGCTAATCTGTGATATGTCTTCGGATATTTTCAGCAGAGTAATTCCGATCGGCCAGTTTGATCTTGTATATGCAGGTGCGCAAAAAAATATGGGCCCTGCGGGAATGACATTGGTCTTAGTGAAAAATGAATTGCTGGAAACTGTTAAACATCCTGTTCCATCTATGTCTGATTACCGGATTTACCGGGATAATCAAAGTATGTTCAATACACCGCCGGTATATTCTATTTATGTAGCCATGCTAAATCTTCAATGGTTGAAAGCGCAGGGTGGGGTTGCACAGATCGAGAAGGAAAATATCGCCAAAGCAGCCTTATTATATGCGGAGATAGATAGAAATCCTTTGTTTTACGGCATGGCCGATAAAGCACATCGTTCCAGGGTAAATGTTTGTTTTAAAATGCATGATCCGGCTAAAGAAGATGAGTTTTTATCCTTTGCTGCAGAAAGGGGTATGGTTGGGATTAAAGGTTATCGTACAGCTGGTGGTTTCAGAGCTTCGCTTTACAATGCATTGCAGATCAGTTCTGTAATAGCTCTGGTGGCTTGTATGCAGGAATATGAGAAACACAGTTTATTATCATATGGCAACAATTAGACCTTTCGTGGCCTTAAGGCCTCAGGAAGTTTATTTAGACAAAATGTTATCACTCAAAGCCCCCTCCTGTAATGGAAGGGGGAATGGTTTTATTGCCAGGATGCTGGATAAAGGACATTCTGGTGATCAGGGGCTGACCAATGCAAATATTCTGGCGAACCTCAAAAGGATGATCAGGTCTGGTGATTTTTATCAGGAAGAGCATCCCTGTATCTTTATTTATGAAATCACTCAGGGCAATCATGTGCAAACAGGGGTATGGGCTGTGACTGACCTGGACGATTTTGACAGGGGACATATCAAAACGCATGAATCTACAGCTGATTGTAATTCTTCTGGCTTAATTGACTACCGGGATGAGGTGGGGCTGGAAGGAGGCCCCTTATTGATTACTTACCGGCCAAACCGGGCAATCAGCTCCATTTTAAACCAGATCAAAAAGGCAGAGGCTAATTCTGTGTATTATGCAGATAAGATTTTTCACAGAATATGGACAGTTTATGATCTTAAAACGATCCGTGAACTCAGTTTGTATTTTTCTGAATTGCAGCATGTTTATCTTGCAGACGGACATCACCGCCTGCTGGCAGCGGCGAAGTACAGAAATATGGACTCAAAAACGATATTGGAATCGGGGAATTTTATTTCTTCTTTCTATTTGTCCAGCGACCAGTTGAGAATAAAGGAATCTTACAGGGTTATTATTCCGGCAGGAGAAATTTTCCTGGATCAGGTTTTTAGAACCATGAAGCGAATTTTTTCTGTGACTAAGTCGCAGCGCAATGAGCCTGTAATACCTGTTCAGGAGCGTGAATTTGGCTTATTTATGGATGGTAAATGGTATAGAATGGTTTATAAGATGAAAGATAAAGCAGGGCTGCCTGATGCCTGTCTTTTACAGCAAACCGTATTTGAACCCTTATTTAAAATAGAGAATCCTGAAACAGATGAACAGGTGATTTCTGTAGGAGGTGGCAGTGCTTTAAATGAGATTCAGCAAATTTTAGCGGATAACCCTGCTGCAATTGCTTTTACACTGGCAGTTATTAATGCCGATCAGCTGATGGATATTGCTCATCAGGGAATTAAACTCCCTCCAAAATCAACCTGGGTAGAACCGAAGATCCCCTTTGGTTTACTGTTAAGAAAATTATAGGATCATCCTGTTGAAATGAAAACAGACCTTTCCGTTTTGGAAGGGTCAGCTTAGTCTTGTGCGGGCCAATTAAAATATAATCTGCCTCTATACTTATCTAAAAGCTATTTATTAAGATTTCTGGCATCGGGCATATCATTTGGGTTTAGGTTTTTAAAAAATTTAGACTAAAATGGAGAATCAAATGATATTTGTGCGTGTTGCCACATTAAATGATATCAGATATGCCGATGAAATAGTTAAAGAAACTGAAGCTTCGGCGATTGCCAGAGGATCAGGAATTGCCAAACGTACTCCTGAATCTATCGCGCAAAAGATGCGTGACGGTAAAGCTGTTGTTGCGGTGACCAGCAGTGGAAAATGGGTGGGTTTCGCTTATTTTCAACCCTATGAAAACAATAAATTCGTTTCTAATTCAGGTCTGATCGTGTCTCCCGAATTCAGAAACTCTGGTGTCGCAAAAGCAATTAAAGACAGAGTTTTCAAAATGGCACGCAAGCTGTATCCTGAAGCAAAAATCATAAGTATTACCTCGGGTGCTGCCATTATGAAGATGAATACTGCACTGGGTTTTGAACCTGTTACTTTCTCGGAGATTACCCAGGATGAATCCTTCTGGGAGGGCTGCAAAAATTGTGTAAACTACGATATTCTGGAAGGGAAGAAAAAATGTAACTGTTTGTGTACAGCTATGTTATTTGACCCGGAAAAACATCAGGCAGAGACTATCCCTTCGGAGGTTTTAAGACATTTTCCTATGTATTTTTTCAGAAGCTAATTAATCTTTTTATTTATGAAAACAGATTTTGAATATCAAACTGATCAGGATTCTTTTTTCCCATACCAGGTAGAATCCTTTGAATTATTAAAACAATTAATCTCGACACCTTCATTTAGCGGCCAGGAAGAAAAGACCGCAAATTTAATTGAATCATTTCTGCAGGATAATTATGTATTTACTTTAAGAAAGCATAATAATATATGGTGTTATAATCTCCATTTCGAACATAATAAGCCTACCATTTTACTGAATTCGCACCATGATACTGTGCGCCCTACAGCTGCCTATACTAAAAACCCTTTTGAGCCGGTTGTTTGTGACGGCAAATTATATGGTTTGGGGAGTAATGATGCTGGCGGGGCGCTGGTATCGCTGATTGCAACCTTTCTTCATTTCTTTAAAAGGAGGGACCTGCCTTTTAACATCTGCCTGGCATTAACTGCCGAAGAGGAAACATCTGGTGAAAAAGGACTTAAATCTATACTGGGAGACCTGCTTCCGATTGCTTTTGCCATTGTTGGTGAACCAACAAATATGCAGATGGCTATTGCCGAAAGAGGTTCTATGGTGCTGGATTGTAAATCATTTGGCCGTTCGGGACATGCAGCACGCGAAGAAGGTGATAACGCTATTTACAGAGCATTAAAAGATATTCAATGGTTCTCTTCTTTTGTGTTCCCTATTGAATCCAGGGTAATGGGCCCTGTTAAAATGACTGTTACAGAGGTGAATGCAGGGATACAGCATAATATTATCCCGGCCGAGTGTAATTTCACTGTAGATGTCCGGCTGACAGATGCCTATACAGAAAAAGAGCTTTTGCATATCATTCAAAATCATACTTTCTGTGAGTTTACGGTAAGGCCCGGCGTATTAAAACCTTCCTGTATCAACGAATTGCATCCTATTGTTAAAACAGGTCTTGCTATCGGGAGGTCGGCTTATATTTCTCCTACCAGTTCTGATCAGGGCTGGCTGGATATGCCCTCTATAAAAATGGGCCCCGGAGAATCTGCCCGCTCGCATACGGCCGACGAGTTTATTTACCTGGAAGAAATTAAAGACGGCATGGATATTTATGTCCAGTTACTGGAATCCCTGTTCCCTTACCTGATTAATAATCCGGAGGCTAAGGCCGGATAAAACCTTTCCTGTTGCTTTTTTTTTGCCCCGGTATTCAGTACCTGTTTAATCTGATATTTTAAACAGGCGCTGAATGCCGGGGCTTTCTTTTTATATTTATTTAAGCCCGGTGGACGGAGATGTTAAAATAGCTTAATAACTGGATAAACAGGGATTGCTTTTTTTACTTAAAACATCCTTTCTTTATCCTAACCAATATAAACTAAAAACGTATAAACGATATTAAAATGAGAAAGAATCATTTTGCTGTAGTGCTGATCATATCCCTGTTTTTTCTTTGGGGTTTTGCACTCAACCTAAATCCTATCCTGATCCCTCACTTAAAAAAAGCCTGTCAGCTTTCAGATACACAATCTGCATTTATTGACTCGGCTTCTTATATCGCTTATTTTTTACTGGCCATACCTGCAGGTAGGTTTATGAAGAGATTTGGTTATAAGGGAGGGATTGTATTGGGTTTATTGTTGTTTGCTACAGGTGCATTTCTTTTTTATCCGGCAGCAGTGACCAGGTCTTATGTATTCTTTCTGGTGGCATTATTCATTATTGCCAGTGGACTGGCTTTTCTGGAAACAGCTGCTAATCCTTATATTACGGTATTGGGAGATGAAAAGGGAGCTACTCAGCGGTTAAATTTTGCACAGTCATTTAATGGGCTTGCGGCAACGCTGGCACCGCTTCTGGGTGGCATGTTTATTCTTTCCGGGCAAAAGCTGGATGCCAGTGCAGAAGCGGCAATGAGTCCTGAACAGTTGAATGTTTATCTGAACCACGAAGCTTCATCTGTTAAAATCCCTTTTCTGATTATAGGCGCTGTTGTATTGCTGGTGGCTGTTTTTCTGATCAGGACCCCATTACCCGAAATTGAAGACCATGAAGGGGATTCGGATGGTACAGGGTCTTTATTTGGAGAGAAGAATCTGATGCTCGGTGTAATTGCCCAGTTTTTTTATGTCGGGGCCCAGGTTTGTGTGGGTAGTTTTTTTATTCGTTTTTCGGCTCAGGTGGCTGGAATAGCTGAGAAATCGGCTGCACTATACCTGTCTGGTGCTTTACTTGGTTTTATGGCGGGCAGGTTTATAGGTACTTTCTTAATGCAGTATATTGCACCACCAAAACTTCTGGCTATATATAGCCTGATTAATATTGCCCTGATTTTTGCTGCGGTAATGATGAATGGTATAGCTGCGGTTTATGCTTTAATGGGGGTTGTTTTTTTTATGTCTATTATGTTCCCTACTATATTTTCGCTGAGTATCCGTGGATTAGGTTCAAGAATGAAAGAAGGATCTTCTCTGGTGATTATGGCTATTGTTGGCGGCGCCGTATTTCCTGTGCTGATGGGAAAAGTTTCTGATATGACTAATATACATACGGCTTATATTGTACCTGCTTTATGTTTTGCAGTTGTTCTCTATTTTGCCCTGACCAACCTGAAAGTAAAGAAAATCAAGTTGACCACAGCACATTAAACCCTGATAAAATGAAGATAGATGCGCACCAGCATTTTTGGAAATATGATTTGTTAAGACATCACTGGATTGGAGATGAGATGGCTGTGATCAGACGTGATTTTCTGCCTGAACATCTTGCTGAGGTACTTATTGAAAATAAGGTAGATGGATGTGTTGCTGTTCAGGCAGATCAGTCGGTAACAGAAACTGAGTTTCTGCTAAATTTAGCGCTGTCAAATGATTTTATTAAAGGGGTAGTGGGCTGGGTAGATCTTCGGGCAGCAGATCTCGAAGCACAGCTGGAAAATTACAGCCAGCATAATTTGCTGAAAGGTTTCAGACATATCCTGCAGGGCGAAAAGCAGCGGGATTTATGCCTTGACAGTTCTTTTCAGCGGGGAATTGCTTTATTAGCACCCTATGGATTTACTTACGATATCCTGATTCATCAGGATCAGCTTCCCTTTATTCCGGAATTTGCTGCCCGTTTTCCAGATCAGCGTTTTGTGATAGACCATATAGCCAAACCAGGTATCAGAGAAAAGGAGATCGGAGATTGGAAAAGGGGCATAGAAAAAGTCGCTTTGCATGAAAATGTATCCTGTAAAATATCAGGCCTTGTCACTGAGGCTGATTTAAATACATGGACAAATCGTGATTTTATTCCTTATCTTGATGTGGTAGTTCATGCTTTTGGTACGGATAGGATTATGTATGGATCTGACTGGCCCGTATGTCTGGCTGCGGGAAATTATACCCGGGTTTTACAATTGGTGGAATCTTATTTTAGTTCTTTTTCTACCTTTGAGCAGGAACTTTTTTTTGGAGGAAATGCGACAGCATTCTACAGCTTAAAGGGTTAAGATTAACAGGGAGATTCAGAAATGACAGATTTGGCCGTAATTACAATTGATTTAGAGACTTCATTATCAGATTCTTTTTCGACAGGTTATTTGTCTGTATTGCCTTTTGAACTAAACCAGAGTTATAGAATCAGCTTTAACCAGTTTCTTTTCTTTAAAAAAGGTAAGGGCAGGATAGGGGTTGACGGAGCAGTGTATACGGTCTCTCCGGGTACTTTGATCTTACTGGCTAAAAACCAGGTTTACACGTTTAAAACTAACCAAGGACTGGAAGCTTATAGTCTTTGTTTTGGGGATTGCTTCTGGGAAAAAACACCGGCAAGTGCAAATAATTGTAAAGCGGCTTTATTCAATGATGCCACTGCGAATCAGTATTTGAAGCTGCAAAAGGAAGATGTACCAGAAATCAATAGGTTATTTCAGGAAATACTGACTGAGTTTGAGTCGGCAGATTATTCTAATAAAGGAGATGTACTGGCTGCCTTTCTTAAGATCCTGATCATTAAAGTGGCTAATCTTCACGCTTTACTGGCTAAGATAACCGATCAGAATGATCACAAAATTTACCAGCGGTTTATTGATTTACTGGCTGAGCATTATCAGGTCTCACATGACGTTACTTTTTTTGCGGAGAAACTGAATATCTCCAGCAGGAAGCTAACAGAGCTTTGCAGAAAACATGCTGGCAAAGGTGCGAAAGATATTATTCAGCTTCAGCTGGTTGCTGAGGCTAAAAGATTCTTGCAGTTCAGTTCCAGTTCAATTAAAGAAATAGCCGCTATGCTGAACTTCTCTAATCCTTATCAGTTTAGTCATTTTTTTAAGAAAAACACTTCTTTCCCACCCGAAAAATATAGGAAACAGGTTACCGGTTTTGGCATTTAAACCGCGGGTTCTGACATTTTCTATGCCTTGTGCAAGCCCTAATTTTGAGGGTATAAAAAAAAGAAAATATGTCAGTTATTCAACCAAAATCTGTTGCAGGAATTGTTATTCCAGACAGTAAAATTGCCACTCAGGCTACAGAATTACTTCGTGAGTATGGAACGGAATTTATCTATAACCACTCTTTAAGGGTTTTCATTTTTTCTGCATTGAAAGGTAATCGCGAAAGGTTTATCTATGATCCTGAATTGTTATATGTCAGTTCAGTTTTCCATGATCTGGGCCTGACTAAAAAGTATTCGAGTCCGGATAAACGTTTTGAAGTAGATGGTGCCAATGCGGCAAGGGATTTTCTGCAGGGTCATGGATTACCTAAAGAATCTTTACAGCTGGTATGGGATACTATAGCTTTTCACACGACTATTGGTATTGCTGAATATAAAGAGCCGGAAGTAGCTTTGATGTATTCTGGTGTGGGTTTAGATGTGATGGGAGAAGGATATGAGCAATTGACAGCTGCAAACAGGGAGGAGATTATTTCTGTTTTTCCAAGAGCAGAATTCAAAAAGAAAATTATCCCGACTTTCTTTTCTGGTTTTGAACATAAAACAGAAACTACCTTTGGAAATATCAAGGCAGATGTCTGTGCTTATATGATTCCAAACTTTCAGCGGAAAAACTTCTGTGATTGTATTTTATGCTCGCCATGGTCTGAATAATGAATAACTGCAGGCTGATAATGGATAGCTTTCTGCTCAGGATTTTGAATAATTTATAATACATTGAGTAAAATTTATCAGCATGAAGAAAACTATCCTTTATTTAGCCGCTGCTGGTTTTTGTTTGATGGCCTGTAAACAGGGCGGGGAAACAAAAACAATAGCCCCGCCGGATTCCGCAGCCATTAAAATGATTAATGAGTCCAGCTTTGCTGAGCATATCAGGGTTTTGGCTTCTGATGAGTTTCAGGGGCGTAAACCATTTACTGCCGGAGAAACTAAGTCTATCAATTACCTGAGAGCACAGTTTAGCCGGCTTGGTCTTAAACCAGGAAATGGCGATAGTTATTTTCAGGAAGTACCTATGGTAGAGCTTAAATCTGTACCCGAAAGTAAAATGATATTTAAAGGGGCAGCTGGCGGCGAAGTTACAGCGAATTATCTGACTGATTTTGTAGCAGGTACAAGAAGAGTGCAGCCTGCTGTGATCCTGAATAATTCTGACCTGGTATTTGCTGGTTATGGTATTGTTGCGCCAGAATTTAAATGGAATGACTATGCAGGGTTAGATGTGAAAGGAAAAACGGTAGTGGTGATGATCAATGATCCGGGATTTGCCGATTCAACGCTGTTCAGAGGAAAAAATATGACTTATTATGGGCGCTGGACCTATAAATTTGAAGAAGCTGCCCGTCAGGGTGCAGCCGGGATATTGATTATTCACGATACAGAACCAGCGGCTTATCCCTGGTCTGTAGTGCGCAGCGGCTGGTCAAAATCGAAGTTGCAGGCAGAAGAAAAGGATAATAATATGTCCAGAGCTATTGTTGAAGGATGGATCAGTATGGATATTGCGAGGTCTTTACTCAAACTTGGTGGTCAGTCTGAAGCTATTTTTGCAGCGGCACGTAAACCGGGTTTCAAAGCGGTGGACCTGAAACTGCATACTTCATTGAAAATTACAAATACGATTAAGAAATCAATATCAAATAATGTCGTGGCTATCATTCCGGGAACTAAAAGACCTCAGGAAAATATCATTTACTCTGCACACTGGGACCATTTAGGGATCGGTGAAAAAGTAAACGGCGATTCAATTTATAATGGGGCAGTAGACAATGCAACAGGAGTGGCCGCTTTACTTGAACTTGCTGCTGCTTTTCAAAAGTCAGCCCACCGGCCTGAGCGCTCTGTTGTTTTTGTATCCTTTACCGGCGAAGAACAAGGACTGATCGGCTCTGAGTATTATGCCAAACATCCGGTTTATCCGGTGGGTCAGACCGTAGCAGATATCAATATGGATATGATGGGTATTGCAGGGAGAACCAGAGATATCGTGGTTTATGGATACGGGCAGTCTGATTTAGAAGATTACGCAGAAGTCTCTGCAAAAAAATAGGGGAGGGTCATTGTGAGAGACCCTGTACCTTCATCCGGCCTGTATTACCGTTCGGATCATTTTAACTTCGCTAAGGTAGGAATACCCGCGTTGTTTACAGGTTCTGGCGTTGACAATATACAGCATGGCAGAGCCTGGGGATTAAAACAGGTGGCTGATTATACTAAATCGCGCTACCATTCACCTCAGGATAACTTTGATGCGATTACTGACCGGAGCGGAATGGTTGAAGATGTCAGGTTATTATTTGATATGGGCTATCGTTTAAGCATGGAAACATCTTTTCCGAAATGGAAAGAAGGCTCTGAATTTAAGGCTATAAGAGAAAAGAAATAACAATTATATCCTGCAGAATATTTGATTCTGCAGGATATAACCTATGCAGTGATTAAAAGAATATTATCAGTCATTTTGCTGGATACTGTTTTTGGTTCGCTGTCATCAATGGTAATGACCATTGACTGATCAAAATCAAGTTTATCCAGTACTTTAATTTTAGATCCTAAACCCAGGTTTAGCTGTTTCAGATATTTTAAGAATGGTGTAGAGGTGTCTCTTACACTACCTACTGTACCAGTTTGATTAATCTCAAATTCGCTTAATCTTTTATTGGCATAAACAGGCATTTTTCCATTTGACGCAGGGATAGGGTCCCCATGCGGGTCAAATTCAGGATTGCCCAGAAAGTCATCGAGTTTTTTTGCCAGTTGTTCATCGTGGATATGTTCCAGCTGTTCGGCGATATGGTGAACCTCATCCCAATCATAATTAAGCTTTTCTACTAAGAAAACTTCCCATAATCTATGCTTCCTGATGATATCAAGCGCAGCAATTTCTCCTGGTGAGGTTAAAATTGCACCCTGAGTTTTATCATAAGTGATCAGTTCTTTTTCTTTAAGTTTTCTCAGCATATCAATTACTGAGGCTGGATTATTTTCCAGAGCATCGGCTATGGCTTTAAGGCTAACCTTTGATTCGCTTTTACCCAAATGGTAAATCGTTTTCAGATAGTTTTCCTCAGAATAGGTTTTCTTCATTTTACAGCTTCTTCAGGACAAAAGTAAATAATAATTACTTAAGTTGTAAATTAGGTAAAACTAATTATGTATATTTGTTTTACCGTTTTTAAGGTTTAAGTGTATCTAATTTGATACATGTAATGATTAACTGGTAAAGGTATATGCGATTTTAAAAGGAGTTGCGTTAAATATCGAAATGATATGTAATTCGCCTTGAAGAGTTCGTGCCGGGAGAAACTTTGTGGTATATATCCTATTTAATGATCCTATTACAAAATTATGGAAGTAGCAATTACCGTACTCGAAAATGAAATCAGAACAAAATCAATGTTGCTGAAAAAAGAAGACCTGATGAGAAAAGATATCAAACAAGCCACTTTAGTGATGAAAGATATTTCTAAACTTAAAACAGCTGTTAAATTATTAAAAGATCATCATCAGCGAAAAGAAAGAATCCGTCTGTAAAGAAAGCAGATAAGAGGTAGTCATTGTTCCTGTAACAATACTTAAGAATTTTTTATATGTATGTTTAGGTTGATTTTGGCTTCGGAGTGGTTCCCGGAGCCATATCTTTTTGTTAATAAAAATATTTAGTTATTTTATTCATCTATAGATGTTTGGTTAATAATTGTTCTATATTTATATTTAAATTTTCCAGCCAAAAACTATTATTACCCATGCAATCTGAATTCAATCAAAACTCTGAGGAGTTATTACAAAATCAGGATGATTATATACAAACTCCCTTTGATGGTTTTGTGAATGTAAACGATATAGTCAGACGACGACGACTATTAAGGACGGCAGAATTTAATGTCGCGGAACGATGGGATATTACGCTGGACCTTCCTGCTGCAGAACTTGCAGACTAATTTTAGCTGTCAATTCGCTCCTTTCTTTTGGTAAACTAATTTTTTCCTTATATTCAGGCTATCTAATATATCATTTGATATACTGCCGATGAAATTATTTACTGCCTATATTACCGCTAAGAGGTGTTTTTATCTCCTTATCCTGCTTCTTTTATTGATTATTCTTTCGGGGGTATTTAATTTCTTTTCTGCACATCTCATTCTGATATTTCATATCCTCCTTTTAATAACTGTTCTGGTGTTGTTTGTTATTTCTTCTGCAAATGATAAAAAGAAGTCAGAACCCTTAAGATATAAAGAGGTTAAAGCGCATTTGCAATCTTATCCCGAAGACAATGAAACTGGCTTTACAACTATTGCAGATCAGATCCCATTTATGGTATGGCGTTCGGATGAAGATGGAAGATGTATTTATGTGAATAGGAAATGGGTAGAATTTACAGGTGTAAGTTACCAGGAAAGTCTCGGTTTTGGTTTTATCAAAACCATGGCAATCCAGGAAAATCATCATAGAAGACAAGAGTGGTGGAAAATGATCAAAGGTCATCAGCCCTATGAGATTAAATTTCAGATCAGAAGTGCTTCGGGAGAATTACACTGGGCACTGGCACAGGCCAATGCCTATCATATAGATCATGTATTTATGGGCTATATAGGCAGCATTATTGATATTACAGAACAGGAAAATTCAACAATCGCTATTCAGGAACTTTCAGATCGTAAAGATGAATTCTTAAGTATTGCAAGTCATGAACTTAAAACCCCTTTAACAAGCATTAAAGCGCTTTTTCAATTAATTGAGAGAAACCTCTCTCCTGATCATAAAGTTTATCATTTTCTGGAGCGGGCAAACAATAATATTCTACGGCTTGAAACATTGATCTCAGACTTACTGGATGTCTCAAAAATTAATGCCGGAAAGTTAAATTATGAGCATACAGAATTTGCTTTTCAGGAGATGATGGCAGAAGCTATATTGAGTATGCAGAATATTGCGCCAAATCATCATTTTATTGTGAAGAGATCGGATGCGGTAAAATTTACCGGTGACAGGTTCAGGTTAGAACAAGTAATTTTTAATTTTTTGTCCAATGCGATCAAATATTCACCCGAAGGGAAAGAGATTATTATCTCCTCGGAGGTCATCAACAGGAACATTATCGTTTCTGTGCAGGATTTTGGAATAGGGATACAAAAAGAAAACCTTTCTAAGATTTTTAACAGGTATTATAGAGTCGATAATACGGTTATGAAATTTGATGGGCTGGGCCTGGGTTTATTCATTTCTTCTGAGATTATCAAAAGACATAACGGAAGCTTTTGGATTGAGAGTGAATTAGGTAAAGGATCTACTTTCTATTTTATTCTGCCACTTACAGATCAGCGTATACATGCAGAAGTAAATACAGATGAATTCAGCTACTATCAGGATGAAACAATTAATTTGCAGTTCAATGCGCAGAAAAACAGAATGGATGTCAACTGGACAGGCTATCAGAATTTTATAAGTGTTCAGAATGGCTGTCTGATCATGCTCGACCTGGTTAAAAAATGTCAGGCAGTTAAAGTATTAAATGATAATTCAAAAGTGATGGGAAACTGGTCAGAAGCATCTGACTGGGTTTCGGCAGAATGTTTGCCGGCACTGGCAGAGGCGGGGGTAAAATATATTGCCTGGATTTACTCTCCCAGTATCTTTAGTCAGCTCGCCGCTGATAAAAGTGCAGATCTTGTACTGAGCAATATTACGGTCCAGTTTTTTAATGATCAAACATCCGCAGCACTCTGGCTGGATACGGCAGATCAATAGCCCCGGGGCTCTATATTAAAAATTGCTCTTCTTCACATTTTTTTGTAAAATCCATACGCAATTTCTTACATTGTATTATAAATCAATTTATTAAATAAGAATCTTATGAAAAAATTACTTTCTTTAGTGGCTGTATTAAGTTTATGGGTAAGCTTAACAATGGCACAAACTGCTGCTCCTGCAACAGGGGCTAAACTTAAAAAAGACGGCACACCTGATAAACGTTATACACCTGCAAAGCAGACAAAAACTACTGTAAAATTAAAGAAAGACGGGACGCCTGATAAACGTTATACAACAACTGAAAAAACAACAACATCAGTAACCCCACCGGCAAAAACAGTAGAGAAAGCGAAAGCAGCAAAAACAACAAAGGTTACAACGACAACTAAACCGGTTGAGGCTGCTACTGCAGCTGCAGCCCCTGCTGTAAAAGAGACTAAAACTACAGTAACTAAAGCTGCAAAGGCGCCAGTGGCAAAAGACTATAAACCAACAGTAGACAGAAGTCAGTCCGGGCCGAACGGAGAGCAAATCCTGACTGGTCCGCGTGGTGGAAAATATTATATCAATAAAAATGGGAATAAAACTTATATAAAGAAAGAAGGATAAGCCCTGATCTTTGAGTTAAATATTAAGTTTTTATAAGCAATAAAACAATTTATCAAAGGGGAATAAAACACCTTAATATCTTTTATATTAAATATAGTTAGCTGAAATTTAAGTAATTAACGATTTTTTTTTGTTGTTTAATTCTAAAGATATTTTTATATTTGTATTGTCCTTATGACACCACCAGTTCATATGAATTGATGACACGGGGCCGGGTAGACTGAACAATGCCCGGCCTTTTTATATTTTAATTGTCGTCTGTCCGCTTTATACACCTTTATTTTACTAATTATACTATGAAACGTTATGCTTTTTTGCTTACGCTAAGTTTTTTGATGGGCTTTATAACTCAGTCTTCTGCGCAGATATCTGACGGAAAAGAGACTGCAGTACTTAATCATATTGCTGTTTATGTAACAGATTTAAACAGAAGTACTTCATTTTATGAAAAACTGCTTCATCTTCATCAGATAGAAGAACCTTTTAAAGATGGTAAACATGTCTGGTTTAGCCTGGGTGCTGCGGGGCAACTGCATTTAATCCAGGGCGCAAAACAAACTACTGTTCACGATAAAAATGAGCATCTGTGTTTTAGTGTTGCTTCAATAGCTGATTTTATAAAAGTGCTGGATCTGGAAAAAATTGACTACGCCAATTGGGCGGGGACAGCTAAAGCACCGACGCTAAGAGTTGATGGAATAAAACAGATTTATTTCCAGGATCCGGACGGTCACTGGCTTGAAGTAAATGACGATTTCAGGTCAAAATAGGATTATAAATCTTATTTTTGAGTTTATCAGACATTTATGGAACTAACACCAAAATCACCCATTGAAAAAATTATTGCCCCGGTAAGCCGGTTTATACATCTGGAATATACGGGTGGTATAGTCCTGTTTTTAAGTGTGCTTGTTGCAATTATATGGGCTAATTCACCATTTCATGAATCGTATCATCATTTGTGGGATATTAAATTCTCTATAGGTTTTGATTCTTATGTATTGAATAAACCACTTCATATCTGGATTAATGATGGTCTGATGGCCCTGTTTTTCTTTGTAATTGGACTGGAGCTGAAAAGAGAGTTTATGGAGGGTGAATTATCAACCTTAAAGAAAGCTTCTTTACCCATGATGGCTGCTTTGGGAGGTATGCTGGTTCCTGCTGTGATTTTCTTTGTGATCAATAAAGGATTGGATTCTGAGCATGGCTGGGGCATTCCAATGGCAACAGATATTGCTTTTGCACTGGCACTGCTTTCTATGGCCGGGAAACATATTCCTGGATCTGTCAAGGTATTTCTATCAGCACTTGCTGTAGCAGACGATCTTGGAGCTGTTTTAGTGATTGCATTTTTTTATACGGGTAATCTGAATTTTGTTCCGCTGGGCATAGCAGCGGTTTTTCTGCTGCTATTAATTGCCGGGAATAAATTAGGGATCAGAAGTACTGCTTTTTACCTGGTGATCGGAATAGCAGTCTGGATAGGGTTTTTGCTATCGGGCGTGCATGCAACAATTGCAGGGGTATTAGTCGCATTTACAATCCCTGCGGTGACTAAAATTAATGAGAATAATTTTTCAGAGAACCTGAGGAAGTTATCTTTTGACTTTGAACAGGAAATTCCAAACTCAGGTTTATTAACCACTCCAGAACAACACAGGACTATAGAGCAGGTCAAGAGCCTGACACTTGCTGCGGAAACACCTTTGCAGAAAATCGAATATGCTTTGCACCCCTGGGTTGCTTTTGTGATTATGCCGCTTTTTGCTTTGGCTAATGCAGGAATAATGATAGGTGCAGATTTTTTCTCTGCACTTGTAAATCCAGTGAGCATCGGGGTTATATCGGGCTTAATCATTGGTAAGTTTGTGGGGGTACTTTTATTCACCTGGCTCATGGTAAAAACTGGGCTTGCACAATTACCCGATCAGGCTAATTGGAAGCATATTACTGGTGTTGCCCTATTGGCTGGTGTAGGTTTTACAATGTCTTTATTTATCAGTAACCTGGCTTTCGAAAAGCCAGAATTTATTGAGCAGGCGAAATATGGTATCCTGATTGCTTCATTGATTGCCGGGGTATTAGGAATAACTATGCTGAAATCTTTTAAGAAAGCCTGAATCGATATCAAATCATAATAACAGCGTAATTTTTTAGAGACAAAAAGATTAAATATGCCAGGCTGAAACAAGCTGGCCGGGAATTTGTTTTCAATTATAAAACCTGAAGATTATGATTATTACAGAAAATAATACACCGTTTAATAACGAGGAAGAAGATGATCAGTTAAGTCAGCAAGATGTTCAATCGGATGGAATCGATGCTATTCCGCCTTCTGAAGCAGATACGCTGGCAGCAGAGATAGATAATTTAAAACAAGCAGATAAATCTTCAGAAGCCTCTTATACCTTAGATGTGGACAGAGGTTTTGCGCCAAAGAAAGAAGAAGAATAATTTTTAAGAAAACAAAAGCAGGCTGCCTCTGATCGGGCGGCCTTTTATTTTTCAGGCATAAAAGAAATATTTATATATTTCCTGCAGATTACACACCGCAGAAATAATCAATTTAATGTATAAAAAGTATATAGTACTGGCATTGGGCCTGGCAATCGTTGTTGCCTCCTGCCAAAATAAAAAGAAAGAAACACAGACAGTTGCTGCTTCAGCAGATTCAACACAAACCCCTAAAAATCTGACTTATAAAGTTGCTGGTACCTTACCGCATGATACGGCTGCCTATACTGAAGGATTTGAATTATATGGTGCAAAAATCTACGAAGGAACCGGAACTTACGAAAATTCATTTATCTCAATTGCAGATACAGCTACAGGAAAGGTAGAAAAGAGATTTCCGCTTAAAGATAAAAGTATTTATGGAGAAGGGATATCTATTCTGAACAACCAGCTTTTTCAGTTAACTTATCAAAATCATATTGCCTATGTATATGACGTGAAAGATCTGAATAAAGTAGTTGGAACATTTAAATGGCCTTATGAAGGGTGGGGAATGACCAACGATGGTAAAAATCTTTATGTGAGCGTAGGAAGTTCTATTATTTATAAACTTGATCCGAAATCTTTTGCTGTTGCAGGACAGATACAAGTCACAGACGATCTGGGAACTGTCGACCAGTTAAATGAACTGGAATATGCCGATGGTTTTATTTATGTCAACAAATGGCAGACTACAAAAATATTAAAAGTTGATCCTGCAAGCGGAAAGGTAGTAGGAACGATTGACTGTTTTGGTTTACTGTCTAATTATGCACCTGATTATACACCCAAATCTGATGACAGCGTACTAAATGGTATTGCATGGGATAAAAAACATCAGTTGCTGTACGTGACTGGTAAAAACTGGCCGCTGATTTTCAAACTGAAACTGGATTAAACAATAAGAACGATTAAATAAGCAGAGCTGAATTAAAGCAGAACATGGATATTAGTACATTTAGCGCGTTCAAAAGTCGTAATTACAGATTGTATTTTACCGGCCAGTCCATTTCGCTGATCGGAACATGGATGCAGAAAACTGCGGTGAGCTGGGTAGTCTATTCAGAAACCCATTCCAAGTTTATGCTCGGTCTTACGCTTTTTGCAAGTATGTTCCCTTCTTTTGTTTTTTCGTTTCTTGGAGGTGTCGCATCCGATAGGTATAACAGGTATAAGTTATTGCTGATTACACAGTTTGCCTCTATGGGGCAGGCCATACTGATGACGGCCTTGATTTTCTTTAAACACTATTCTGTCTGGGAGATTATTGCATTAAGTGCCCTGTTAGGATTCATTAATGCATTTGACGTACCGGCCAGACAATCATTAGTTTATGAAATGGTGGATAATAAGGCTGATTTACCTAATGCCTTAGCTTTAAATTCTTCTATGGTTAACCTTTCCAGGCTGATAGGGCCGGGGATTGCAGGACTGGCTTTGGAAAAATTTGGAGAAGATATTTGCTTTGGCCTCAATGCTGTAAGTTTTATTGCTGTGATTGGCTCTTTGCTGATGATGAAACTTCCTGCATTTCTTGAAAAGCCAAGAACAAAGAATGTCTTTGGAGAGCTTAAAGAGGGATTGCAGTATATCAAACAAACACCTTCTATTGCATTTGTATTGATTATGCTCGCCCTGATCAGTCTGCTGGTTTTGCCATTCAGTACGCTGATCCCGGTTTATGCGAAAGATATTTTTAAAGGTACAGCATCCACCTTCGGTGTGATTGATAGTGTAATTGGACTGGGTGCATTTTGTGGCGCTATTTTCCTCGCTTCTTTGAAACCTGGCAGGAATCTTCGAAAGATCCTGGCTACAAATACGATTATATTTGGAATAGGACTGGTCTTATTCTCGCATAGTACTTATTATCCCATTGCATTGGTTTTTGCCGCCATATCCGGTTTTGGAATGATGTCACAGATTACGATCAGCAATACGCTGATTCAAACGACTGTAGATCCATCAATGCGTGGAAGGGTCATTAGTTTTTATGCAATGGCCTTTTTTGGAATGCAGCCTTTGGGCGGTTTACTGATTGGAACAATTTCTCAATGGATAGGGACGCCCGATACGGTCATGATTCAGGGAATTATCACTTTAATCATTGGCTTCTCCCTTTTCCGGTTTTTAAGGATCAATGAGGCTAAAAAACTTAAAGCAGCACAAGAGGTTTAATCCTCCTGGCTGCTTTAGCTGACTAAAGGTCTTTCTAAATTTATGATATGAATTTTAACGGGCTCTAGATAGTTTCCAGATATAATTTCTGCAGATCACTGGCAGAAATATCTTTTGCATTCAGGGTATGAATTAATGATCCCTGGCGCATGATCCCTATTCTTGTTCCCACATTTACAGCATTGAAAATATCATGGGTAGCCATAAAAATGGTTTTCCCATTTTGAGAAAGTTGTTTTACAATCTCACTGAATTCATGAGTGGCTTTGGGGTCCAGTCCGCTGGTTGGCTCATCCATTAAAATAACCTCTGCATTTTTTGCCACGGCAATAGCGATCCCTACTTTCTGACGCATTCCTTTACTGTAATTCCCAACCCGCTTATTGAAAGCTTCTGGCTGTAAGCCTGCCTGTAGTAAATACTTTTCCAGTTCTTCTTTTTTGTATTTAAATCCGGCAATACGGCTAAAGAAATCAAGGTTTTCAAGACTGGTCAGATTTGTATATAACATGACAATTTCGGGGATATAGGCCAGGAATTTCTTCGTTTCAGCATGGGCCTGGTTAACCAGGATTCCATTGACAAGGGCCTTTCCTGATGAAGCTCCGGTAAAACCTAAAAACAAATTAATCGTTGTAGTTTTACCGGCACCGTTCTGGCCCAGTAAACAGAATACTTCGCCTGGTTCAATACTCAGGTTCAGCTTGTGGAGTGCAACCTGATCGCCATATTTTTTAGTCAGTTCTATTGCTTGTAACATGATTATTGGTTTTAAAACTTAATTCCTACAGAGACTTTCACATTAAAAGGGTCACCGTCGATATAATAGAAGTTCCGGCCATCATAAGGATAACCTGTAATAATATCTCCCGAAGACATATAGCGTTTACCTGTCAGGTTATCAGCAATCAGGCGGAAGAAATATTTGTCCTGTACATAACTGATACCCGCATCAAATTTGGTGAAATCGGGAATGTACTGGTTTTTTTCTGAGGTACTGCGCTTCATCATACTGGTTTGGCCAGCACTAATATTCAGACTTGCTTTGTTTTTTAATAAAAAACGATATTGTATCCAGGTATTAAAGATTTGCTGAGGAGTTTGTGGTAATTCTTTTCCAACCTGTTCAGGGTCTTCATCTTTG
Organism: Pedobacter cryoconitis; assembly: GCF_014200605.1. Classification (GTDB taxonomy): domain Bacteria; phylum Bacteroidota; class Bacteroidia; order Sphingobacteriales; family Sphingobacteriaceae; genus Pedobacter; species Pedobacter cryoconitis_B. The sequence continues at coordinate 60,968 of NZ_JACHCE010000009.1, forward strand.
GTAATTGTTGCTTTGACATAAGTGTAATTAGCTGTTATAGAAAGACGGTCAGTAATATTACCGATCACATCAGCTTCAATCCCATTACTGGTAACCTGGCCCGCTGGTTTGACAAATGCGGTATTAACCAGGTCGGGGATCGGAACATTTGTTTTGGTGGTATGGAATGCATTCAGTGTAGTTAGTAATCTGGAACTGAACCAGTTTCTTTTAATTCCCAGTTCCATGTCTTTACCTTGCTGAGGATTTATAGGGGCTGATCCGATCAGTTCTTTGGTGACAGGGTCGACAAGAGCGACCTGATAACTCTGAGGCACAAAAGACTGATCATACAAGAAGAAAACTGAAGTAGCCGGATTGACCATATAGGTAAGGGCGGCACGTGGCGATAATGCTTTCTGACTGTAATTATTAGTTTTAACTACGCCTTTGGCATTCGTTGTTTCCTTTTCATTGGTATACCAGGTATATCTTGCGCCAAGAGTTAACAGCAGTTTCTTCTGCAACTGGATATTGTCATAAATAAAGGCCGATTTCAAAAAAGTATTATTGTTAGTTCTGTTGATACGTGTAATCTGATTAACGGTATTAGGGTTGACGTAACTGTTAGCCGTGAATTTATTATAGTCAAACTCTACTTTTCCATTGTTAAGAGACAAAGAATCTCTGCTGTTGGTATAATCAGCCCCAAATAATAACTGATGTTTAACAGCGCCTGTATAGACTTGTCCGTTTGCAAATAACTGGGAAGAAAAGGTTTGACCAGCGCCCATAGATAAACTTGACCTGCGTTTAGTATTTCCGCTGGCATCAAAATTTACCATACTTCCTTTGGAGGTCATATTCCAGTTTTGATAAGGAGAGGATAAATAAGAAGATTGCGAAGTGATCTGCCATTTGTCATTGAATTTATGGATGGCGTAGATCCTGCCAGTCTCATTTTGTGTATAACTTGTGGGTAAACCCCTTGCTGAACTATAATTTGCACTGATCGGACCGGTTAAAATATCTTGTTCACTGCGTACTTTGACTATAGCAGAACCATTCTGGACTTCACCTTTGATAAAATCATATTCGGCCAGAACATAAGTATTGGGACTGAAATTATATTGCAATACCGGGGCAACTACATACTTTTCGGTCCGTAAATCATTCAGATAAGTATCCTTGTGCTGATAAGCGGTATTGAAACGGAAAGAGAATCCTTTTTTCTGAACTTCGGAGCCTATATCTGCTGAAATGCGGTATAAATTAAAACTCCCGGCAGTTTGTACAATATTGATGAGTTGATGTCCGGGTGTTTTGGTCAGAATATTTATTGACCCGCCTGGTTCCCCAACTGAATTCAGAAAACCTGCTGGTCCTTTCACGAATTCTACATTCTCTATAATTGCATCGTCATCAATGGACGCGCCATAACTGAAGCGGCGTGACATCCCATTTAAGGTGGTATAAGCGACGAATCCGCGGATTTGTGCAGCTGCCGAATTATCAAAAGGCGTACTGTTATAACCAAAATAAATACCACTTGAATTACGTGCTGCATCTTTCAGTTCCAGCGCCCCTTGTTGTTGCAGCAGATCGGTAGAAATGCTGATAATATTCTGTGGTACCTGGATTAAAGGTAGTTGCAGCTTTAGGGTATTGGAAAGGGTGTCAGTTTTGATCCTGATCTTTCTTTTGCTGATTACATTGATCTGATTCAGCTTATTGACCTGGTTTAATTGATGAACAGTTGTATCAGTGGCTTTTGCAGGCTGCTGGGCCTGAAGAAAAAAGGGCAGAAAGGTAAAGCTGAGGATTAATAAGTAAAGGTTTTTTTTCATTTGTGCGGATATTATTGGAGGTTTAATTATTTAGAGGTTTTATTGGAAAGCAGCAGGATCAGCAGAATGGCCAGCCAGATAGAAAGTGAGTTGATCAGAATACGAACTGATCTTGTCTTGTCTTCTGCAGGGTTAAAGACGGGCAGATTTTTTACCTCGTTTACAGTTAGTTTTTTTTCGGACAGCAAATAACCGTTCATCAGTTTTACCCACTGATTTTGAAAGAGCGTAACCTGTTGCTGATAATAGATATAATCACTCAATCCGGTTTTTGCGGTCGCATTGAGCAAGCTTTGCATTTGGGCTACAGGGTTAAACCAGGCCATTTTACTTAACCAGTTGTTATGAGATTCTGCCTGGTTTTTATATATATTAACGTTTTTATTCATGCGTCTTCCTAAAAGATCATAATAGGCTACAAATCTTTTATTACCATATATGGCTGTATCTGCAGTGCTTTTTAGCGGTAGGTACCGGGGGTTATTTTTATAAAATTCTTTCAGGAGTTGTGGTATTGGCATTTCCCAGGTATGGAGCATGGTTTCTCGCTGGCTGGAAACCAGTTCTGTCCGCAGTGGCACAGGATGTTTTAAAGCTGCAATTTTGTTGGTCATTGCTGGCAGTATCAGCAGGAGAAATAACCAGATCCCAAGTAGGGTAAGCGCATTAATACGTGATGATTTTCGCTGCACAATGATCAGCCAGCAGATAGAGAACCAGAACAGCAGATAGGTCTGAATAATAAACATCCATAATAAAACATCAGGCAGATGCAGGGCAGTAGGGTATGGATGTATAAAAAAACCTGTTAAACTGAGTAATGTTGTCAGCAGGCTGATCAGGAGCAGACGAAAAAGGAGTTTATGACCTAATATCCGGTTTATTTCTCCGCTTTGGACAGTGAGCAAACGATCGGTTTGCTGTTCTGCTTCTTTAGAAAAAAGATCATAACTCAGGATAATAATTAAAAGTGGAAACAGATAGATCAGTACGAAAGAGAAATCAAAATTACCAGAAGCGAGTTTCTCCGGATTGGCAATTTCTGCATTTGGCGGAGTTAAGATATCACGTTTACTATTGATTATATCGAAATAGGGAAGGATGTCCCGCTGCCCAATAGCCATTAAGGCTAATCCGTCTGGTGGATTAGTTGCAGCTGGTGAAGCCCTGAATTCTATAACCTGCGGCAGTCCTGCCTGGCTGGCCAGTATCTTCCCTTTGATCTTCGTGGTATCGGCATCAAATCTGCTGATCAGCTCCTGAAGATGTGCTTGTTGGTTTTTTGACAGTGTATCCAGTCCGATTGTTTGTCTTTCTACAAAGTGATACCCGTTATGCAGACTGTATAATCCCATGAAGAAGAAAAACAGCAGGGTGATCAGCTGGGCGGGCTGACGTAAAAACTGGCGCCATTCGAAATGGAAAATTAATTTAAATAAGTGCATGGATCAGATCAGTGAATATTTTGTAATAAACCGTATTGTTAAAGAAAGGATCAGTACCCAGCAGCATAGTGATAATATAGCCTGTCTTTGCAGCCAGATTAGTATGATCAGTGAGGGAGGCTGATATTGAAAGTCTTTGAGTTTTGCATAAAACCGGGGGTCTGTTTGGTAACCTTCTTTAAATTTTGAAGGATTCATCGCTAACTGAAGATTCAGGCTGCGGATAAAAGCATTGCGGTAGGACTTTGCCTGCTGAAAAAAAGTCTGGTGGTGATAAAAATCTGTACCTGACATTGCCATAGAGAGCCGTTTTAAACTTATAAAAGGATCTGCCAGGCCAGTATAAGCAAGGAAAGACTGTTGTGTGTTAAAAGTGTCTTCTATCCGGGTATAATAATGATCAAACACTTTGTTCTGATAATCTTCATTGTATTGAAGAATCAGTCCATCTGGATTTACAGGGAGCTGATCTGCATTTTTTACCTTGTATTTTGTTAACAGGGCAGCCATGTATTTTTCTCCCCTGTCATTATAAGGGCCATCTCCATGGATACCTTTTAAAAACCCTTGCCTCACATCATTATTAAATGCTGTACGTGAGGGTAAAGAATAGCGGTCTGTAGCGGTGCTGGCTGCTATTTTTGGAAGCAGGATACTGCTCAGCAGCCATATGGTTAAAACGATGAGTATGGCCGTTCCTGACCTGCTGCTCAGGATAGAGACCAGGACTCCAGCCAGGGTAACCAACAGGTAGAATAACAGGTAACCGCAAAGGAGTATCAGATAACGGCCCCATAAAATACTACCCGAAGGGGAGCATAATATGGCGATGGCCAGTACTATAAAAATAGGTGCTACCAATAAAATTACCATCAGATAATTTGACCAGATTTTCCCCCAAACCAGCTGATGCGGTTTTAAACCTTGTGCCATCAGCATTTTAAAAGTACCGGATTCTTTTTCAAAGGTCAGTGCAGAAGAACTGATAAATAAAAGCAGTAAAGGGATGAGCAATTGCATAATCAGAGCGAGTGTGAACTGACCAAACCGCATCAGGGCATCATTGCGTTCTGCATTACTGTAATCTACTTCGTGCTGCACATGTGCTTCTACACGGTAAGTGGTTCCGAAATAATCATTTAATCCGGGATCGAATGCACTTAATAAGTTTAATGGTTTAAAAAGATAAGTGCCAAAATGTGCTGCTTCGTGGGGGTTGTTATGTTGTGCCTCCCATTGCTGACGGAATTTTTTATTGGAACGCTCAATAATCCCCCGGTCCTTTTGGTATTGAACAATTGTTAGTAATCCGCTTGCAATGAACAGCATATAGATAATAATGGCTAAGGTGCCCATCATGCTATCGCGGAAAGCTAACCTGAATTCTTTCCAGATTAAGGTACGTAAAGAAGTATGTACTGTTAAAGACATTTATTAATAATTAATTGCATCAAAGTTGCATTATATTTATAATATTTGCAACAGTGTTGTATTTAAGAATAATTCATCTATGTTTCGTCACTTCTTTTCTGACAGGAAATTTCCGTTTTATAAACAGCCCGATGCGATGGACTGCGGGCCTGTCTGTCTGAAAATTATTACTGAATTTTATGGTAAAACTTTTCCTATTGCCTATTTCCGGAAATTATGCAGTATAGGTAAACAGGGAACGACGATGACCAGTATGGTCGAAGCTGCACAATCAATGGGCTTTAAGACGCTGGCAGCTGAACTGCCTTTTGAACAACTTTTAAATAAGGCCCCTTTACCCTGTATCCTGCATTGGGAAAAGGAACATTATGTTGTTTTATACCGGCTTACAGATAAATTCGCTTATTTGTCTGACCCTGCTTTAAGTGGAAAAGTAAAAGTACGAAGAGCAGATTTTATTAGCTCATGGCAAATTAAAGAGGATAGTCAGGTTGGCAGAGCTTTATTACTGGAAACCACGGCTGTTTTTCAGGCTAAAGAAAGTATCACAGCTCATTTAGCTTCTTTATGGTCTTTAGTGCCTTATCTTAAGTTACACCGTAAAAGTCTGATCCCTGTTGGCCTTAGCCTTTTACTGGCCAGCGTTTTTTCTTTAATTATCCCCTTTTTGACTCAGCAGATTGTGGATAAGGGCATTCATGGGAAAAATACGAACCTGCTTTTCCTGATTTGTATCGGACAGCTGATGTTGTTTTCAGGAAGAATGCTAATGGACTTTTTAAGGGCAAGATTACTATTCAGACTGGGGGCCAGAACAAGTATTATTTTACTGAAAGAGTTTTTAGCAAAGCTCATGCAATTGCCTTTTTCTTTTTTTGATAACCGCCAGGCGGGTGATAATATGCAGCGGGTCAATGACAATCAACGGGTAGAGGAATTTCTGACTAACTCGCTGATCAGCTTTATTCTGTCTGCAATTACATTGGTTGTACTTGGTGGGGTATTATGTTATTATAACTGGCAGATCTTTTTGATTTTTCTTACCGGTGCTCTTTTGAGTGTGGCCTGGTCAAATTCTTTTAAACAGAAAAGGAAAGTGATTGATCAGAAAAAATTCAAAGTACTTTCCGCTAATCAGCAATTGTTACTGGAGATCTTTTATGCGATGCAGGAGATTAAACTGACTGGTAGTGAAAATGAAAAACAACAATTGTGGGAAGGTTTACAAGATCAGTCTTATGACCTCAAACTCGAAGCTTTACAATTAGATCAGCTGATGCAGGGCATTGGTTATTTCATTAATGAGGTTAAAAATGTCCTGATTACCTATGCTGCGGCTATGCTCGTGATTAACGACCAGGTCACCTTGGGGGGGATGCTGGCTATTACATATATCTGCGGACAGCTCAATACCCCCGTCACCCAGCTTGTTGAGTTTGCAAGGGTATCTCAAAATACAAAATTCAGTTTACAGCGGATGGCCGAAGTACATCAGGAAGCTGAAGAAGATTTTGACGTGCAGTATCAACCCCTGACCGCTGCTCCCGAAGATATCAGGATGAAACAGGTAAGTTTTCAATATGGAAATAGTCAGGCCCCGTTTGTGTTGAAAAATGTTGACCTGTTTATTCCGGCGGGAAAAGTTACTGCTATTGTAGGGATGAGCGGAAGTGGGAAAACCACCTTGATTAAATTGTTACTGAAGTTTTATCAGGTGAGTAAGGGATCTATTACCATAGGCGATAAGCCAGTTGATCAGGTGCATGCTAAACAGTGGCGGGCAGCTTGTGGGGTAGTCATGCAGGATGGCTATGTCTTTATGGATACGATAGCCAATAATATTTTTGCCGGGTCGGCGATAAAAGATGAGAAACGTCTTTATGAAGTTTCCAAACTGGCTAATATGCACGATTTTTTTATGGCAATGCCTTTTGGATATGATACTGTTGTTGGAAAAGACGGATACGGCTTAAGTGAAGGCCAAAAACAACGGCTACTGATTGCAAGACTGATTTACAGGAACCCTGCCTACATATTTCTGGATGAAGCTACCAATTCTCTTGATGCACATAATGAGTTGTCAATTGTCAATAACCTGAATAATTTCTTTGCCGGGAAAACTGTGGTGATCGTAGCGCACAGGCTGAGTACGGTGAAAAATGCGGATCAGATTGTGGTATTGCACCAGGGCGTGCTTGTCGAAAAAGGAACACATCAGGAGTTAATAGGATTGAAAGGAAGTTATTATAAACTGATTAAAAATCAGCTGGAACTGAGTAAGTAACGGATGAAAAATAAAATAAACCCGGACCGTAAAATTTAAACAAGAAAAGGATGAGTATTGAGATATTTCCGCACTCTTTGGTAAGATATGCTGGTATGCACTACCAGGTTTTTGATTCTTTTAAACTGGAAGAATCAAAAGGGATATTACAAAAAGAGCAGCGTATGGCAGCTGCAAAAGCAAGACTTAGAACATTGATCTGTGATGGTTTATTTGATTTAATTACTATTCAGACAGATGATGTGCTCAGACAGCACTTGATTAATCTTAAAAGACAGGTATTTAATGATAAGAAAGTTTCTGCCCAAAAACTGGAAGAACTTGTGGGGATATTTCCTGCCGGTTTGCTATTGGATCTTCGGGATTATATGCAAATAGCAAAGAATATGGAGACCTTTCATCAGACAAATACACTGAATTATAAGAATTTGCTGGTTGAACATAGTAAAAAACTTCAGTCGCTGGCAATGGATTCAAGGTTGCAAAATGGACTGCTATTATCGAGCCCGGTTTTATTGGAACAATTGCCAGGATATAGCGTTAAGGAGCCCGCTTCTTTTCGTCAGAAAGAATATAGGATAGAATTCAGTTTGCTGCGCTACCTCACCAGGATGTGTTTTAAAACTTCTCCATTCAGCACTTTCACCTATACCGGAATTATGCAGTTGGCAGCTGTCCGGGCCTTAAATTCTGCACCGGTAGTTAAAGAAGTAGAAAATAGCCTCCGGCTCAATAATGCATTATTTGAATACCTGAAATCTATTTTAGTTCATCATCCTGTTATTCATGAACTGTTGACCGTAAAACTCAATAAAACGGCCGTCATCAGAGCGGATAAAATACATTTCCTGGTCAACTTCAATAATATTGAATCTTTTCAGCAGATTTCTGCCTCAGGTTTGCAGCTTCTGGTATTTGATCAGCTTAAAGACAGACTGGAATTGCTCACTGTTAAAGAATTGGCAAATAACCTGTCAGAGTCTGTAGAAGGAGCTGATTACCCTGCAATTAAAAATTACCTTTTCAAATTAGCTGCCGCAGGTTTACTGGAAACAGGAATGAAAACATCGGGCATTGACCCGCACTGGGACCACAAATTATTAAATTTCTTTGTACAGCTGAAGTCAGAAGAGCCGGCCGTTTTACAACTGATCTATTTATTCAAACAATTGCAGCAATATCGGCTGGCCTATGCTGGTGGCGATATTACAAAACGAAAGTTGATTTTAGATTATGCGGAGAAGATTGTAGCTGATGTTTTTCAAAAATTGCAGACAGAAGCAGGATTGCCGGTATCTGTTAAGGAAAAAACTCCGGTAAAGCCTGCTGACGGGACTTTTGAGACTATGAATTTCAAGCCTCATCATTTCTCTGGCAGGCAGTTGTTTTATGAAGATTGTTATACAACTGAGAAAGAAATCCTCGCTGACATTGCACTTCATGAATTCACGGCAAAAACCGATCAGTTTTTGAATCATTTACTTCCTATGGATCTGTTAAATACTGAACGTGAAAAAATGATTAATTTTTTCCTGCAGCATTATCCTGCTCAGGCAAAGGTTAAAGTGATTGATTTTTACGAGGCATACTATTTTCATGTTAAAAAACCAGAAAAGGAAAAAATTGCAAAAGAAGGGCTTCCGGCTCCTGTTTCTGGTGATTGGGAGAAAGCAATAAGTGAAAAACTGGTTGCATTGACACTGCATAGACCCAATCTGTTAAATCTTAGAAATGACTTCTTTACAGAACTGTCAGTACCGGATACGCTGAAAACCGCAAATCAGTATTCAAGAGGTATTTTTGTCCAGTTCTATAAAGGGAAACCAGCCGGTGAACAAGGAGGTCAGGAACGGTTTTTTGGCGTGATCAATACCGTACTGCCAGGAATGGGGAAAGTAAGTGGCAGGTTCTTATCCTTATTTAACCCTGATATTACATCTGATTTTATCAGATACAATACGCAGCTCCACCCGGAAACACTCAAGGTAGAATTAAATGATGCCTCCAGTTTTAACGCGAATATCCATCCTTCATTGCTCAGTCATGAACTTGCTTTGCCAGGTGGAAATAAAAGTTATCCTGAAGAACAGCAAATACCAGTTAATGCGCTTTTTGTGAGTTTTGAACAAAGTAAAAATTCTTTAAAACTGAGTTATCAGGACGAGGAGGTATTTACCTACGATTTATGTCTGGAGTCTTTTTATAACCGCTCTAATCTATATCAGTTAATGTCTCATTTTAACCAGGAAACGAAACTTGCTTTACAGCCATTTATAAACCTGGTTGATGCCTGTTATCTGAATATTGATCAGGAACAAGAGCAGGATATTGAATCCCTGCCAAGGATTACTTATGAAGACACGGTCATTATCAGAAGGAGAACCTGGAGGGTAAAAACAGCTTCAATACCTGTAGAGGGGGCTTCAGAAACGGCATATGCTTATTTTCTTCGTATCAATACATGGCGGATCCAGCATGGGATCCCTGTGGATATATTTTTGTTTCTGCGAAAAAGATCTTTTGTAATTAAGCCAGTTTCAGCTGTAAAAGGCAAAAAGGAGGGATTAAATGATGATTATAAACCTCAGTTTATTTCGTTTGAACAACCCTTGCTGATTGAAATGTTTAAACGTTTACTGGCAAGGGCAGGGGAATATCTGATCATCGAAGAAATGCTTCCTGCTACACATCGTACAGAGAAATCCAATCATCATGAACCTGTAAAAGAATATCTGCTGCAGTGGTATAAATATGAATCGTTTAAAAATTAGCACTTCATGGGCAATACATGGCTGGCCGTTTATTTGTTTTATCCCGGAGATCTGGACTTGATGTTAAGCCGGCTGGTGACTCCGTTTATCCAGGACTTTTTTCCTGAACCGGCGCAGGATAATTATTATTTCTTTATTCGTTATTGGGAAAACGGAAGTCATATCAGGTTGAGAATGAATGCTGATCCTGCAATGCATAAGATTTTGTCTAAAGAACTGAAAGAAAGGGCCAATTCTTTTTTCTTTCAATATCCGGATTTAGGTGAAGCTTCTTCTCTGAACAAAAAAAACTTATTTGTCAATCATTATATCCGGTTTACAGCTTATGAGCCTGAAACAGAGCGTTATGGTGATCAGCGGTCTTTGCCCTGGGCTGAAGTTCATTTTTTTAAATCTTCAGCTTTCATTTTAAACTGGATCAATACAAAAAAACCGGGCGCTTCTGTTTTAATACAAGCACTGCAGCTGCACCTGATCTTATTGTTTGCTTTGCGGAACGAAATCCCCCGGTTAATTCACATCTGTACTTTTTTTATTGAAGGCTGGCTTCCCCGGCTTTATCAGCAGCAAGAAGATGCGGCTGGACAAAAAACACAATGGTTCAAAGAATTCGAAATCTCGTTTAGCAGAAATAAGGAGTTCATTTTACCTGCCTCAAAAGATTTCTGGGATGATCTGGCTGCGGGTACAGCAAATGAAAATGTTCAGGAGTTATTAAATGTAAATATTCAGCTGCTTCAAAATTATCAGTCGGCCGGTTTTGAAGAAATAAAACTTACAGGAATTATAACCAGTATGCTGCATATGAATAACAACCGCCTGGGTATATCTAACTATGAAGAAGCTTATGGGATGTACTGTACGCTTCAATGTCTTCATTTTATTGCTGGTACTTAATTTAAAAAATGTATGATTTCGTTTAGCCCTTTACAAATCAAAAAGATTCAAGGACAGCTGGAGCAGATTAAAAACGATCTGATTTCTTCTTGCAGGAGAGATGAAACTGGTGTTTACTGGCAAAGTCCCTATTATGAGTCCGCAGACCAGTTTGTTTTTAAAACAACATTTGACATTTTTAATGGAAATAGTGGTATTGCGTTATTTTATATAGGTCTTTTTGAATTTTCCGGTAAAAGAGAAGACCTGAAAATGGCAGAAGATGTCATGAATAAAGTCCTGCAGTCGGAGGATGTAATAAGTCCAAAGTCGTTTGGGTTTTACACTGGTTTAACCGGTGTAGCTTATGTATGTATTAAATTATATGAGCATAATCAGGAAGAAAAATATCTTCGCACTGCTTCCCGTTTAATGCTGGACAATCAAGAAAATATCTTTAATAATACTGCTAAGGCCGATTTTTTAAGCGGTTATTCTGGTAGTTTATTGGTGATAACTTTGTTATATCATCATCTCAGAACAAAGAACTTACTGGCTATTATTCGCCAGCTTATTGATAGAATTATTAGCGAAGCAAGGATTTCTGAAACTGGGCTGAAGTGGGATTATAATCAATCGAAATCTGCTTTTGATAGTCTGGCTGGATTTTCTCATGGTGCGTCTGGCATTGCCTATGTTTTAATGCAGGTGGGCAATTATTTTAAAGATGAGGGGTTGATTTATCTTGGAGAACAGGCTTTAGCCTATGAAATGCAGTATTTTCATGCTGAATCAGGAAATTGGCTTGATCTGAGGTTAGGGAAGTATAGATTAAGTTTGCCGGATGCCTATAAATGGGACCTGAATATTTTCCTTCCGGAAATGAAAAAAGTAAACTCATGGGCTCATGGTGCAGCAGGTATAGGGCTGGCAAGGCTTTTCGCTTATAAAATAACGGGAAATGAGCTTTATTTCCGGCAATGTAAGCTAGTGATGCAAAGGTGTTTAAAGGATCTCAAGGAGCTGGATAGAACTGATTTTACCCTTTGCAGTGGTTATGCAGGTATACTGCTTTTTGTATCGGAGTTTTCTGGGTTTATGGAGAAAGATTATTCTACTTTATTTATGCGGGTTATGGATCAGGCTAAGACTCAGTATGAGCGAAAAAGGAGTTATAATACTTATATATCGGCTAATCAATTTGATTATGGATTACTATCAGGTAAGGCGGGAGCAGGGTATATGCTTTTGCAGTTATTGAACAAAGAAATGAATAATGCAGTTTATCCGGTTTTACCCCGAAATCAAAAAATGACCACTACACTGGTCAGTCCTGATAAATCAGCTATTCAGCACCACCTGTTTTCAACTCATTATGCGCGGACGATTCATTTTTTGAATACGTATGCACCTGGTTTTACAGATCAGCTGCAAGCTGAAAATGTCAGGGAATTTGAAGAGCAGGTTTTGGAGAAAATAGGTCAGTTATCAAACGATAAAGATCATGGAGGCGCTGAAATCTTCTGTTTTGAAAATAAAATGGCTGCCTGGTGGAAAAGGCATAAAGGGTATTTATGTTATCAAAAGAAAAATGAATATATTCTGAATAAGGCTAAACAGTTGTCTTTGGCTACTGATGAAGAGTTATGTAATTTGTCTTTTAAGCTACAGGATCATGTGTTTTTTTATAGTCTGGGTTCGCGACTTAAAGAGCTGATGGTATTGGCGAAAACTCATCAGGCTGTATTGTTTATAGCTGAACCGAATGGGGTAAGTCCTGTTTACATCGGGCAGCTCAGTGCTTTATTAATTAGCCGTCTCGATCAGCAGTCTGTTACAGGAAAAAGACTGATCAGTTTAATCATAGATAGTTTCTTAGAAAATGAACAGTTGAAATTAGAGACTACTGTATTGAAGGAAAGAATTATACTGCAAATCAGGTCACTGGTTATGAGTGGAATAATTGGTATGCAGGAAGAAGATGAATAAAAGGAGGCCGCACCGGCCCCCTTTTATTTGTATTGAATTGATTAGCAGATAACTGTAGTACACTTAATTGGAGGTGTATGGTGATCGTCTGTTGGTTCTGTATGTGTAGGTTCTGATACATTACCTAAACCACCTGATAAACGCATTGCAACTTCACTGTCAATACTTGTTACAAAGCTCTCTAATTGAAGATCTTCAAGATTTAACTTGATTTTTTCTGATTGATTTTTCATAAGATTATTTTTTTTAACATGAATGAAGCTATCATGTGCTATTGCACATCATGATCCATAACATTGATATAATAATGCCTGAGTGATAACGGGTTTTTGGCTTGTCCCCGGTTGCAACAATGCTAATATAGTTATTTGCAACATAGTTGCAAAATATATTGATATGAAAATTTAAATAAATGTTAAGGGAGCAGAACAGGATAAGCAGACGCATTTGAATACCCCAATATGTCCGATAAGGATCTTATTACAGCTAAAATCTGAATATTCCTGAAATTATTTTTGAATGTGGTTAAGCAACAGGTTCCTGCATAGCTGCAGTGCTTACTTTTTTAAGCTCCCATGGCGCATTTTTCTTTTTCAAGACCATTTTTTCCTGAACCAGTGGTTTTTTACCTTTTTTCTTTTTGAATTTTTTACCGTACCAAACTATAAATCCGGTAATTGGAAGACTTGCAGATATAAGACTTGCCAGAAATGCTATAATTTTAGTCGGAAGGCCCATCACTGCACCTACGTGCAAATCATAGTTCATTCTTCTGATCTTATCGGCTACACTTGCATCTTTATATTTTCCTAACAATGGTGAATTACCTGTAATAGGCTTTAAGGTATATTGATCGAAGGCATATCTGTCTGCTTTATAAATCGCACCTGCTTTTAAGTAAACGATAAAGCCCAGCGCATCCGAAGCTTTTGAAGGCAGTGTAATAAACATTCCTGAGGCCTGATCGGTAGTAGCAAGTTTGCTGTATATTTTGTCAATATTTTCGGGCTGAAATTTGTGATTACCTGTCGTATCTGATAATGCTTTCGGCTGTGCCTGTAAAGATTTACCTCCGGAAGTTACCCAGTATAAAGATTTACTATACCATTTATAGCTATAGACAAGGCCGGTCAGGGAAATCAGGAGTAAAATCAGGAAAACATAAAACCCTGCAACTTTATGCAGATCGTAGTTGACTCTTTTAAAATTAGCATCCCATTTAATCTTGAAGCTCTTATCCCGGATAGATTTAATCCATTTCTTAGGCCACCATAAGATAATTCCTGAGATGAGTAAAAATACAAATATAAGAACTCCTATGCCGATAATCTTAGAACCTGTTTTACCCATCCAGAGCGTGCGGTGCCCATTCAGAATAAACCTGAAGAAATCAGAATTACTTTTTTTGCTTTTTTTCTCAATATGTAATATTTCGGCTGTGTAGGGATTCAGATAGACAACCAGACTTGTGCCCTTTTTTCTATTTACAGAATTAACAGTTGCAGCTTCGCTTTTCTGACCATAATTAATTGAAGTAGGCTTTAATTTACCTAATTGTGGCTTTGCACTGTTAATTAACTGAGTGGGTAGCAGGAATGATTTTTCCTGAGGCTGTACAAACTGCCAGGGTTGGTAAAGACTTCTTATTTCTTTTTCAAAAACATAGATGCAGCCAGTAATACTTACTATAAATACAATCAGACCTGAACCAATTCCAAGCCATAAATGTAACCATGCATTGATTTTTTTTAAAGTCATAACTGAAATCTAAAAACTAATTCGTTTGAGCTGCTGAAAAAAATAATATCTTAATTTATTTAGAATGAATTAAGATAAAGCGAGCAAAGTAAATGATATTAATTTAAGATTCCTAGTGATAAGTGTAATCATTCTAAATAAAATCGCCGGATTAATAAAGACCAGGTATTAGACCTTTGAAATATAATTTGACTTTTTTCAGTTCTGCCTGCTAAATCAGGATATAATAAGAAAATAATGATAGTTTAAGTAAACTGTATTTCTTATTTCTTTCCATGTATTTGTAATCGTTAAAAATTAGAGCTTTATATTTATTTAATCCTTCATTCAGAGATCAAGCGCGATTTTTGAGAAATATATTTATTATATTCATTGGCCAGAGTATTAATAATTAAATGTTATTAATTCTGTTTAGCTTATTCTTTTTATTGTTTTTCTCTATTGTTTATTAATAGTTTTAATGAGTAAAGTTAATTGATGAAGGTCATATTTTGATATGATTGTGGACACGTCAGGGTGTCATATTATCAGGGATCTTTGTATAGACCAAATAAATCAACAATTTTTTTTATAAATGATCCGGTTTTTTTTAGCTGAAAATTAAATATATATGAATAAACTCTTAATGATATTAGTATTCTCGCTGACTGGGATTTTCCACGTAACAGCTCAGGAAATTGCCAAAAAAGATTCTACGGCTAAAGGCAAAATTACGATGAAAGGACTGTTCCAGGCCAGATATGTTTTTAGCGGAAATAAAAATGTTGATTTGAATGGTCTGCAGCATCCTGATGGAAAAGCTGTTTACAATGACTTTGATATCAAGCGGGCAAGATTGCAATTCACTTCAAAAATTTCTGACCGTACAGATGTAGTTTTATTGCTAAACCTGGCAGATTTTAAAAGCGACCCTAAAAATAAGGTACTCGAAAATGCTTATATCACTTATAGACTGGACAATTATATCAATTTAAAAATGGGGCAGTTCAGACCAGCCTTTGGTCTGGAAGATATGTACCCTGTTGATGTGATCAAATCATTGGATTATTCTAATCAGTATGCAGCTTTTGGTAATAACGGATGGCAGAGTTTTCAGATCGGTGCAAGTATTTACGGAGCTACCCATGGAGAAATACCTGTGAAATATGAACTTTCTGTGGTTAATGGAAATAATAGGAACCAGGTGATGGATAATGATAACGGAAAGCATTTTTCTTCGAGAGTTGAACTGGGTTTACAGAAAAGCCTGAATATAAAATTAGGGTTGAATGGTGGGTTTGCAACGGTTTCTGGCGACAATGTATACGCATCTGGTGTAGATTTATCAGGGGTTATTCCATTAGGTAAAAAGTGGTCCCTGGAATTGGAAACAGAATTTAAACAAGGCAATAATCATACTTATTATTTTGGACTTGACTCTGCAAAACGTGTGGGTGGGGTAGGGAATTATCAGATGCGCGGGATGTATTTTCTGCCTAATTTAAGATATGCAATCAATTATCACCGTTTGAGCTCTCTGGAGTTCTCCTGCAGGTATGAAAATTTTGACAGTGATTTTAAACATGCTTCTAATCCAAGACAAACCTGGACGCCTATGGTCAGTGCAGAATTCCTGAAAGCCTATAGCGCCCGTATTCAGGTGGGCGTAAATATTGACCGTTATAAAAGAAATATTCCTGCAACTACACAATACAATAATGAAATGTTTGTGATACAGGTTCAATCAAGATTATAAGTTATATAAACCATGAAAACTACATCTGCTCCAGCGGCGGCAGCGCCTCCAAAAAATGAAATTCAACTTATTCCATTACTGATTACAGTGGTATTTGGGCTTGCTATCTGGTTTATTCCGGCTCCCGAAGGAGTTAAACCAGAAGCCTGGCATTTACTGGCTATCTTTTTAGCTACTATTATTGGGATTATCCTGAAAGCAGCAAGTATGGGTACGCTCTGTATGATGGCCATTGCGCTTGTGGCGATGACGGGAGTTCTTGCTCCGGGAAACCCCGGAAAATCAATTACACTTGCTTTAAGAAGTTTTGGTGATAAAGTCATCTGGCTGATCGGGATCAGTTTTTTTATCGCCCGTGGCTTTATCAAAACGGGCCTGGGAAGCAGAATCGCCTATATTTTTATCAAATTATTTGGTAAAAGTTCATTGGGCTTAGCTTATAGTCTTGGCGCTGCCGATTTAATGCTGGCTCCTGCTATTCCAAGTAATACAGCCAGGGGTGGGGGGATCATTTATCCGATTATGAAATCTATGGCGATGAGTCTGGGCTCTATGCCGGATAAACCAGAAACACATCGTAAAGTAGGTGCTTATCTTACTTTAAACAGTTATTATATGAATCTGATTGCTTCTGCCATATTTCTTACCGGAACAGCGAGTAATCCAATGTGTCAGAAGTTTGCGGCAGATATGGGAATTCATATCAGCTGGATGTCCTGGTTCTGGGCAGCCATTGTTCCGGGAATGGCTTCGGTAATTATTATCCCTTATTTATTATATAAGATCTTTCCTCCTGAATTGAAGAAAACAACAGAAGCACCTGCAATGGCTGTTGCTAAATTGAAAGAGATGGGGAAGATCACTAAAAATGAGTGGCTGATGCTATTGGCATTTGTAATTTTACTAGTGCTTTGGGTAACGGGTGACCTGTTTAAAATAGATGCGACAACGACTGCATTTATCGGACTTTCCATTTTATTGCTTACACAAGTATTGACATGGGAAGATGTGAAAGCCGAAAAAGGGGCCTGGGATACTATTGTCTGGTTCGCAACATTGGTAATGATGGCAGGATCACTGAATGAGTTAGGCTTTATTCCCTGGTTTGGGCACTTAATACAAGGGATACTTTTAGGTATGTCATGGACATTGGCATTTCCAATCATTATTGTGGTTTATTTTCTAAGTCATTATTTATTCGCAAGTGCTACGGCACACGTCGCTGCAATGTATGCTGCATTGTTAGCCGTAGGTATTGCAATGGGGGTACCTCCATTGTTGCTTGCATTAATGTTAGGATTTACAGGATCATTATTTGGTACCATCACGCATTATGCGCATGGTCCTGCACCGGTATATTTCGGAAGCGGATATGTGGATGTTAAACAATGGTGGATTATGGGACTGATTATCGGGGTTGTCTTACTGGCAATCTGGATGGGACTGGGTGGTTTATGGTGGAAAATTACCGGAGTTTATTAGCGAATTTAAATATAAAAATATGACAGCAGCCTTTCTTCAAAGCACTTTATCCAGAAAAAACCTGATGGCCCTGACCGGACTTTTCCTGTGTTTTTTCCTGGTTATACATTTACTGGGCAATCTCCAGTTATTATTACCCGCAGACCGTGCAGGAGAAAGTTTCAATTACTACTCTAATCTTTTGTCTGGTAATATATTTATTAAGGCTATCTCTTATATCCTTTATTTATCTCTGATTGCACATGCAGCAGATGCTTTGTATATCACGATCAGGAATAGAAAAACAGCAGCAAAATATGCATATGATAACCGTAAGCAGGCCAGTAAATGGTATTCCAGAAATATGGGGATACTGGGTACTTTACTCCTGATCTTTCTGGTGATCCATTTTAAAGATTTCTGGTATGTCTATAAATTTGGAGTGCTGCCTTTTGATAAAAATGGAAATAAAGATTTATATACAGTAGTAGTGTACGCTTTTAAATCGTGGTGGTATGTGTTTGTTTATGTACTATCCATGTTTGCATTAGGCTTTCATCTTTTACATGGTTTTAAAAGTGCAGTCAGGACACTGGGTTTATATCATCCCGGTTATGCCAGGCTTGTACAGGTTTTTGGAACAGTTTACAGTTATGTGATCACGATAGGTTTTGCTATCATTCCAGTATATGTTCATCTTACTCAATTCGGATTATGGAATTAGATGCTAAAATACCAGCTGGCCCATTAGAAAATAAATGGAGCCACTATAAAGCACAGGCTAAACTGGTAAATCCTGCAAATAGAAAAAAATTACCTGTAATTGTGGTTGGAACAGGGTTGGCAGGAGCTTCGGCCGCTGCTTCTCTGGCAGAGCAAGGTTATCCTGTAACTTCTTTCTGTTTTCAGGATTCGGCCAGAAGAGCACATTCGGTCGCTGCTCAGGGTGGTGTAAATGCCGCTAAAAATTATCAGAATGATGGAGATTCGGTTTACCGGATGTTTTATGATACGCTGAAAGGCGGAGATTTCAGGGCCAGGGAAGCTAATGTTTATCGTTTGGCAGAATGTTCTTTAAACCTGATTGATCAGGCTGTTGCACAAGGTGTACCTTTTGCCAGAGAGTATGGAGGTTATTTAAGTAACCGTTCTTTTGGTGGGGTCCAGGTTAGCCGTACTTTTTATGCCAGGGGGCAAACCGGGCAACAATTACTATTGGGGGCTTATCAGGCGCTAATGAGACAGGTTTCTCTTGGCAAGGTAATTTTATACAGCAGACATGAAATGCTGGATCTTGTGGTTGTTGAAGGGAAGGCAAAGGGGATTATTTCACGAAATCTGGATACAGGGGTAATTGAACGTTTTGCGGCAGAAGCTGTGGTTGTAGCTACAGGTGGATTTGGTAAAATCTATTATTTATCCACACTGGCGATGGGCTGTAATGGATCTGCTATCTGGCGGGCACATAAAAGAGGTGCTTTGATGGCTTGCCCAAGCTGGACACAAATTCACCCAACCAGTTTGCCCCAATCCGGTGATTACCAGTCTAAATTAACACTGATGTCCGAGTCACTCAGAAATGATGGCAGGATCTGGGTACCTAAATTAGCCAATGAGGAAAGGGCTGCAAATGATATCCCTGAACAGGAAAGGGATTATTACCTGGAAAGACGTTATCCTTCTTTTGGTAACCTGGCGCCGAGAGATATTTCTTCGCGGGCTGCAAAAGAAAGAATAGATGCTGGTTTTGGAGTTGGGGCGCAGAAAAATGCAGTATATCTTGATTTTTCAAAGGCAATTAAAGAGCAGGGAAAAGATAAGATCAAAGAGAAATACGGAAATCTGTTTTCTATGTATAAAAAGATAACTGCCGATGATGCTTATATCGCCCCGATGAAAATTTCTCCGGCTGCGCATTTTTCTATGGGTGGTTTATGGGTAGATTATGAACTGATGACTACCATTCCTGGTTTATTTGCTATTGGAGAAGCTAACTTTGCTGATCATGGTGCAAACAGACTGGGTGCAAATTCTTTATTGCAAGCTTGTGTTGATGGTTATTTTATCCTTCCTTATACGCTGGCTAATTATTTGTCAGGCGAGCTGAAAAAAGATAAAATAACTGTTGAGCATCCTGAATTTGAGCGGGTTGAAAAAGAGGTCGTTACACAGCTAAATGAGCTTTGCCAAATTAAGGGTACAAAAACAGCAGATTACTTCCATAAAAAACTAGGGAAATTATTATATGATAAATGCGGGCTTTCACGCTCAAAGACAGGATTGACCGAAGCGATTGCAGGGATTAAAACATTGCGTGCTGAGTTTTATAAGGAGCTGATTGTTCCGGGGAGTGCTGCTGAAATTAATGGAGAACTGGAAAAGGCAGGCAGGATCGCTGATTACCTGGAGATCGCAGAATTAATGTGCCATGATGCATTGAGCAGGGAAGAATCATGCGGAGCACATTTCAGGGAAGAATATCAAACTGCAGATGGGGAAGCTTTGCGGGACGATAAAAATTATTGTTATGTGTCTGCCTGGGAGTGGGCAGGAATTGATGCGGCCCCTGTATTGCATCCTGAACCCTTAGAATTTGAGTTTATTAAATTATCAGTAAGAAGTTATAGCTAGCAAATCATGAAGATACATCTTAAAATATGGCGTCAGCAAGATGCAAAGACTAAAGGAAAACTGGTAGATTATATGCTGGATCAGGTAGATCATCATATGTCTTTTCTGGAGATGATGGATACGCTGAACGAGCAGCTGATTGTAAAAGGGGAAATGCCTGTTGAATTTGACCATGATTGCCGGGAGGGAATCTGCGGAACCTGTGGAATGATGATTAATGGTCAGGCACATGGACCAGTTCCTGGTTTAACGGCATGTCAGTTACATATGAGGGAATTTGAAGATGGCGCCACGATTTATGTGGAACCTTTCAGGGCGAAGGCTTTTCCGGTAAAGCGTGACCTTAAAGTAGACCGCTCATCTTTTGACCGTATTATACAGGCAGGTGGTTTTATTACGGCCAGTACCGGTCAGCCTGCAGAAGCAAATACTTTACTGATTACACACGAAAGTGCTGAATCCGCTTTTGATTCTGCGGCCTGTATTGGTTGTGGGGCCTGTGTGGCTACCTGCAAAAATTCGAGTGCTGCCCTTTTTACTTCTGCCAAGATCTCTCATCTGGCAAAGCTTCCTCAGGGAGAAAAGGAAGCCGCTAAAAGAGTTTTAAAAATGGTATCACGAATGGATGAGGAAGGATTTGGGCATTGTAGTAATACAGAAGCCTGTGAAGTGGAATGCCCGCAGGGGATATCCGTTTTGAATATTGCCAGGATGAACTGGGAGTATACAAAAGCCAATTTATTGAAAGATTAAATTTTTTTTTTATTCACTGTAGCGTTTCAGTATTTCCTTACGTTTTACTGTTAAATAGGTTAAGATTCGAACTCCGGAATCGGGTAATGGTAGTTGCCTAAGGGATCTTCATGGTGTGTTTTGTTGCTTGCCAATGTTGATATTAACAGGAATTTGAATTTTTGGGTAGATGAAATTCCAAACACACACACAAATGGATGCAATAGCCCCCCGATCCTATAGATTGAGGGGCTTTGTTTTTGAATTGATTTTTACCAGAACAGACTATATAGTGCGACAATAATCCCGCCTACAATCAGTGAGCCTATAGCGAAACTCTGATTGGTTTTAAACATACTTCTGTCTATTTCAAGGCCTTTAGGATTAATACCATTTCTGTTTTCCAGTTTACTGATGATGAACATGGCAATGACACAGATTGCAAATACAAAACCCATACGGTCAATAAAAGGGATTTCATATAACATGGCACCATTTTTCTGTTCAACAAGTTTAGAGAAACCATAAGGGCTCAGCCATTCCAGGTTAGCGAATGATGGCAGTACTTTGAAGAATACGGATAAAATGAAACCGCCGATGGTAGCAAATAATGCTGCATTCGATGTGGTTCTTTTCCAAAAGAATCCAAGTAAAAACATGGCGAAAATACCCGGAGAAACGAATCCTGTGTATTCTTGTATAAACTGGAATCCCCCTTTTTTGTCTATGCCAAGCTGGGGAGCTATAATAATAGCAAGGACCATTGCTACAATTACAGTAATCCTGCCTACAATGACCTGTTTATTTTCGTCAGCATTTTTATTGATAACTTTCTTATAAACATCAAGGGTGAATATAGTTGCAATACTATTTGCCTTTCCGGCAAGGGACGCTACAATTGCTGCTGTTAAGGCAGCAAAGGATAATCCTTTAAGCCCTGTCGGTAATAAATTAAGTAAAACCGGATAGGCAGAATCTGCATTTAAAGAGCCGTCTTTTAACATGGACTTATGGAAGTCTCCATAACCTTCTTTGTACAAAACATATGCGGCAATACCTGGTAAAACTACAATAACCGGCATGAGTAATTTAAGGAATGCAGCAAATAATAATCCGCTTCTGGCAGTCTTTAAATCTGCACCCAATGCACGTTGTGTAATATATTGGTTACAGCCCCAGTAATTGAGGTTAACGATCCACATTCCACCAATTAATATAGATAATCCTGGCAGATCCATGTAATGTGCATCTTCTTTACGGAAGATCATGTGGAAGTGATCGGTAGCTTTTTCTTTGATCAATGCAAGGCCATTAAATACGCCTGTGGTTCCAAAATGGGTGGATACCAGTTCTAATGCCAGGTATGTGGTTGCCAGACCGCCAAGGATCAGGAAAAATACCTGAATGACATCTGTATAGCCAATTACTTTCATCCCGCCAAGGGTAATAATTACAGCGAAAACTGAAAGGACATACATACAGGCAGTGATATTAATGCCTGATATACTGTTGATGGCCAGCGCTCCAAGATAAAGGATAGAGGTCAGGTTCACTACAACATAAAGCAGGAGCCAGAAAATAGCCATAATCATCGCTACTGTACTGTTATACCGCTGCCCAAGGAACTGCGGCATGGTGTATATCTTGTTTTTGATATAGACCGGAATGAAAAATATAGCTACAATAATCAGGGTCGCGGCAGCCAGCCATTCGTAACTGGCAATAGCCAGACCCATGGTGAAGCCAGAGCCGCTCATTCCGATAAATTGTTCTGCTGAGATGTTAGATGCAATCAGGGAGGCGCCTATGGCCCACCATGTTAGTGAATCTTTTGCGAGGAAGAAATCTTTTGAATTTTCTTTTTGTGCTTGTTTTTTGCGGTATACTGTCCAGCCGTATAAAGCGACTATCAGAAAGTAGACCAGGAAAACTAAGCCGTCGTAAATGCTTAATGAGTTCATAGTTTAAGTGGTTCGAATTGAAGGTTTTTCGTAGTCCTTTAATTCATTTCCTTTATCAGGGGGGTTGGTTTATAATTGGTTGTCGAAATAAATTTAGTATAATAATTTTATTATGCAATTTATCAGCTGATTTTAAACAGCTTCTGTGGTTTGATACGGAAATTTTCAGGACTTTTGTGCTATGGATAATGGATTATCAAAAGCAGAGCGCACCCGTCAGTTTATTATTGAAACTACAGCAGGAATCTTCAATACCAAAGGATATGCTGGAACTTCATTGTCAGATCTGACCGATGCTACTCATCTTACTAAGGGAAGTATTTATGGCAATTTTGAAAATAAGGAAGATGTTGCGCTGGCAGCTTTTGATTATAATTTGTCTAAAATAAGAAAGCAAATTGTACAAAGAATACAAAAAGCAGCTAATTACCATGATAAACTAATGGTTTATGCGCAGGTATACCATAGTTTTAACGGGGCATCTTTCCCGACTGGCGGATGTCCGATTTTAAACACGGCTATAGAAGCGGATGATACAAATACTTTATTAAAGGCAAAAGCAGCAAAGGCTGTGGCAGACTGGAAGAAAGACTTAAATGCTTTGATTTCAGGAGGGATAGACGCAGGAGAGTTTAAAGCAGATACAGATATTGACCGGATAGCCTATTCTATTATTGCTTTGATTGAAGGGGGAATAATGATTGCGAAAATTACTGGCCATCCAGTAAATCTGGACCGTGTTCTGATCACTGTAGAATCACTGATTGTTCAGCTTAAAAATAATTAGGGGCACAAAAAAACCGGAATTGTTTAAACAATTCCGGCTCTGGATTATAATTTTTTATAATGATTTAAATACCACAATCCCGTTGTGACCACCAAAACCAAAAGTATTGCTCATTGCATTTTTTACTTTGGCTGAAATCGCTTCTTTAGTTACGATATTCAGATTTGATGCAATAGCAGGATCAAGCTCATCTGTGTTGATCGTTGGTGGAATAATGCTGTCCCTCATTGATAATAAACAGATAATTGCTTCAATAGCTCCGGCTGCACCTAATAAGTGACCAGTCATAGATTTAGTAGCACTGATAAATAATTCATTTTTACCTGATCCCAGTAGGTTAGTTACAGCTTTCGTTTCAGAAAGGTCACCAACTGGTGTTGAAGTAGCATGTGTGTTCAAATAGTTAATGCCATGGATAGTTAAACCAGCTTCGGTAAGGGCTAATTTCATCGCATGAGATGCACCTAAACCTTCCGGGTGAGTTGCTGTCATATGGTAAGCATCAGCAGTCATTGCTGCACCGCCAATTTCTCCATAGATAGTTGCTCCGCGTTTTACTGCGTGTTCATATTCTTCAAGAACCAATGCACCAGCACCTTCGCCCATAACAAAACCATCACGTTTAACATCAAATGGTTTTGAAGCTGTTTCAGGACTGTCATTCTGTGCAGACATTGCTTTCATTGCACAAAATCCACCTACAGAAGAAGCAGATATCGGAGCTTCTGAACCACCGGTAACAATGATTTTTGCTTTGCCCATACGGATATAAGTAAACGCATCCATAATTGCCGTGTTGGAAGTTGCACAGGCAGAAACTGTTGTATAGTTGATTCCCATGTAGCCGTTACGGATAGAGATCATCCCTGATGCCATATTAGCAATTAGTTTTGGAACAAAGAACGGGCTGTAACGTGGTGTACCATTACCAAGAGCAAACTCAGAAGCCTGCTGCTCGAAGGTATCCATTCCACCTTGTCCCGATCCCCAGATTACACCTACGTCAAAAGGGTCCATTTTATCGAAGTCAAAACCTGAGTCTTTAATCGCTTCATCAGACGCTACTAATGCGTATTGGGTAAAGCGGTCTGTTCTTTTGATATCTGACCGGTCTAAATATTTTGTAACGTCGTAATCCTTGAGTTCACAGGCAAATTGCGTGCGGAAGAGGGAGGCATCGAAGCGGGTGATTTTTGCTGCTCCGCTTTTACCAGCTATGGTATTGCTCCAGAAAGTATTTACATCATTTCCTAAAGGGGTTAATGCCCCGATCCCTGTGATAACAACTCTTTTTAACATATGCATATATAAATTAATGATTGATCATTGCCTTTAGGGCGCTGATTAAACTTTGAGTCTGTTTAAATTTCTCAAACTTCTGCAAAAGTAAGATTATATTTAATACCTAATGGTATAATTCCGGGTTCTGTTTCCCATTTTTTCCATTATAACGCGAAAATACAAATATTAAAGGCAAAAATGACGCTATATAAATTTATGTTAATGAGATCAGAGACTGTTTAAATAAGACAGTTTCTTATATTTGAACATTAAAATATTTAAATATAATGTCAGATCAGAAAAAAGAAATATTCGACAGTGTTGCTCAGCGACTCAAAATTGAAGGTTTTAACGTAGTTAATCGTGATGAGACCCGTCCATGGGGTGGTTTTTTTGTTATAGATGAAGCACAGGCACAACAGTTTGCTAATGTTTATTTTGACGGACTAAATGTAGAAGAGCTTAAGATTTCAGGAAAATTAAGTCCTAAAATTTTAATTGTAGCACCTGATACACGTCTATCATGGCAATATCATCATCGCCGTGCTGAAATATGGAGAGTAGTAAGCGGTACTGTAGGTGTAATTACCAGTGAAACTGATGAACAGGGTGAGGTAAAGCAACTTGCGCCTGAGCAGACTATAAAATTGAAACAAGGAGAAAGACATCGCCTGGTAGGTTTAGATGATTGGGGAATTGTTTCTGAAATCTGGCAGCATACTGATCCGTCTAATCCATCTGATGAGTCTGATATCGTTCGTGTATCTGACGATTTTGGCAGATAAAATATATTTCGGCATGTACCCTTTTTATTGAGCAGGGTACATGCTTTTTTTTCTTTTCTCTTCCCTGGTAATATCGTTATTCAATAACAAATTAGTAATCTAAACATTCCACGTCAAATCCCTTTTCTTTTCATTACTTTTGTGAATCAAACATCCTGATGGATGCTCTGATTGATTTATAATAATTCAACATGATCATATTAATATTTTTTCTGCTACACTGGTTCTTATCACTTTTTTCTCAAACGTTCTTTTTACACCGTTATGCTTCACATAAGATGTTTAAAATGAATGGCTTCTGGGAAAAGTTTTTTTATACCATCACTTTCCTGTCTCAAGGCTCTTCTTTTTTAAACCCACGTGCTTATGCGATACTTCACCGTATGCATCATGCTTTCAGTGATACAGAAAAAGACCCGCATTCACCGCATTTTGTAAAAGATGTCTGGGGAATGATGATACAGACTAAAAATATTTATCTGAATTATGCGAAATATAATGAAGAACCTGAAGAGCAGTTCCGTGATAAATATCCTTCATGGCCGCTGATTGATAAAATTGGTGATTCGTGGATTACAAGAATGGTATTTATTGGTTTCTATGTATGGTTTTATGTAACCTTCGCTACAGCCTGGTGGATGTTCTTATTATTACCTATACATTTTTTAATGGGCCCTTTGCATGGTGCAATTGTAAACTGGTGCGGTCATAAATATGGTTATTCAAACCATGATAATAACGATCACAGTAAAAATTCCCTGCCATTGGATTTCCTGATGATGGGAGAACTGTTCCAGAATAACCACCATAAAAAACCTAATAATCCAAACTTTGCTTCTAAATGGTTCGAATTTGATCCTACTTATCCATTAATGAAGGTCATGCACTGGCTGCATATCATCAGAATCAGAAAGACCTAAAAAAAATATTTTTTTACGATAGGAGGATGGCATATTTTTTAACACTTTGAATAAAAAATTATTCTCATATTTACATAACTGCCAATCTCAATTTTGAAGCTATACAAAACCACGTTTTTATTTATATTTTTAAACGTATTTATCCACCTTTCTGTAAATGCACAAGTCCGTATTAAGCTTACGGGCATGGTGCGGGACACGACAAATGCCGGAATTCCAGGCACTAATGTGCGTTTAATTTCTGACAGGGATACCTTAAGCACAAATACGGATACTAACGGCGGGTATAGTTTTTCTAATCTTAAAAATGGCACAGCAACACTTTTAATCAGAGGCATAGGTTATCAGTCTTATAGCACTGTTCTTACATTGAAGGAGGGTACCCCGGACCAAAACGTTCCTGCAGTAACTTTGAAATCAGCTACGCTTCAGTTGAATGAAGTGATCATTAAAGGAAATGTAGTTCCTATGCGGGTAATGAAGGATACCGTAGAATTCAATGCGGATGCTTATGCTGTTCATGAAAATGACAAGATCGATGATTTACTGAAACAGTTGCCCGGAGTTGAAATAGATAAAGACGGTAATGTGACTTCTGCGGGTAAAACACTGACCAAAATCCGTGTAAATGGTAAAGATTTTTTTACTGGTGATGTCAAAGAATTTATCTCAAAGTTACCCGCCGGTACGGTAGCCAGGCTCCAGTTTATTGATGACTATGGAGATAAAGCTAATTTTACAGGGATCAAAACGGGTGAACCTCAGAAAATATTAAATGTTGTCCTTAAATCTGACCGCAATAACGGAAGTTTCGGCAGCGTAACAGCAAGTGGGGGAACTAATAAACGTTATGGGCTGAATGCTAATGATTATATATGGCGGGATGTTAAACAGATTGGTTTTAATGGAAGTGCAGGTAATACCAATACAGGTGCTGGAATTAATACCAATGCGAACTTCGGAACGAGTTACAGAGATAAATTAGCTGAAAAACTAATTATTAGCGGTAACTATAATTATGGCTATAATAAAAATGAGAGTATACAGGAGAGTTCTGTAGAAACAGCGAGCTCACGTGGTACGCTTTATAATAAGTCGGTCAATTCAAACTCCTCGAAAAATAATACACACAACTTTGATATGAGCCTGGAATCAACTGATGAAACAAATTATATCAGGGGGGGGATAAGAGGAGTAATACAAGGAACAAATAGTATTTCGGAAACTGATTCTAAACAAACTGGCGTAACTAAGCGGGATTTAAATACGCAGCGTATGGGCAATCAGCGAAACCCAAATCTGAATGCTGACTTTTCTATGGCGCGTAAATTTAAAAAGACAGGCAGCGTATTTTCACTGGGCATATTTGCAGGTTCAGGTCTGACCAGTAATCGTACAGACCTGAATAATCAGATCAAATATTATGATGCTGTAACAGGCTTACCAGTTAAGGATTCTTTATTAAATCAATTGGTAGATGAGCGTAACCGGACTACTAATGTGACTGCCAATCTTACCTTTACCGAACCTTTGGGTAAGAAAACTGATACACTGGTTAAGAAAAACCTGGATTTCAGTTATCTGTTCACTCTAAATCATACAAACAATGGCCTGGATACTAAAAACAGGGATCTCATGGGGAATATCCAGGACGTGGATTCATTAAGTAATACTTATACTTCTTCGTTTACCAAACATATCATAGGAATCAATTACAGGTACGAAACGAAAAAATTCAATTACGTTCTGGGGATTAACGGGCAGCCCACTTTATTAACAGGTTCATATGAGGGCCGGACTGATAAAGTTTACCGTGCCGGTTTTAATGTTTCTCCTATCGCACGCTTCAATTATACGCTTTCATCTAAAAATCAATTTAACGCTTTTTATACAGGAAATAGCGTGGAACCTAATTTTAACCAGTTGCAGCCTGTAAAGGACACAAGGAATCTTCAAAATGTAATCGTCGGAAACCCTAAGTTAAAAGCTGCATTTAACCATCTGATCAACTTAAATTATAACCATTCGAACCCAAAGGATGGCAGTAATCTGCAAGTGGGAATAAGAGGGGCTGTAACACAAAACCAGGTTGTATCCAATACAGTATTGAAAGATGATGGTCTTGGTGGCTATAATCAGGAAACTCATTATCTGAATACCAATGGTAATTATAATTTTGGTACCAATTATTATTGGTCTTTACCTTTTGCTAAAAGGAAATTTACATTTGAGCTGGTAGGAGGTGTCAACTATAACCGTCGTATCTCGTTCGCAGAGCAGGTGAAAAATATTGGTGAAGGAATTAATATCAATCAGAGAACAGGGTTACGTATGAACCGGAAATGGATTATACTGCATACTTCTGCCAGTTATTCTTATAATAGTAATGTCTTTTCTATTCCAGGATTCGAATCTAATAAAATCCAGACCTGGGCATTTAATATGGATAGCAGGGTATTTATATTAAAGAGTTTGATTTTAGGATTGAATGCTGGAAAGACCATTAATAAGGGATTTTCGGTTGCGGCAACAAACCCATTTATAATTAATGGCTCCATTGAAAAGTTTTTTTTCAAGAATAAACAGCTGAGTGTGAAATTGGAAGGGAATGACTTTTTAAATCAGGGTAACAACCTGAGCAGGTCAGTAGTGGATAATACAACTACAGATAGCAGGACCAATCAGATTACAAGATATTTTTTACTGAGCCTTACCTGGAACCTGCAAAATTTTGGAGGATAGTAAAGCTGAAAAATAAAAGCCCTGATAGAAATATCAGGGCTTCTTTATATGGAATAACTTATTTAAATAAAGCTAAATGATTAATCTGTTTTTGCTTTAGGCCTTGAACCGTTGAATCTACGGTTACCACCACCATTACCACCACCCGGGGTTCTTTTTGCTCCGCTAAGGTTTGGTTTATATTCTGTTCTTTCAGAACGTCCGCCTCTTGAAGGCTTGCTTTTTCCTTTTACTTTTGCTGCTGCTGCGCCAGACATCAGGCTCTGCCAGCTCATTGCATAAGGATGATCTTCCTGAACAGGGATTTTAAGGGCAATTAATTTTTCGATATCGTCAAGATATTCTTTTTCTTCTCCATCACAGAAAGAGAAAGAAACTCCACTATTACCAGCACGGCCTGTACGGCCAATTCTGTGTACATAAGTTTCCGGAACATTTGGCAATTCATAGTTGATTACGTGAGTCAGCTCATCTACGTCAATACCACGGGCAGCAATATCAGTGGCTACCAGGATACGGGTAGTTTTAGCTTTAAAATTAGTTAAAGCTCTTTGTCTTGCATTCTGTGATTTATTACCGTGAATTGCTTCTGCTTTTACACCTACTTTAATCAGGTCTTTAACAATACGGTCTGCACCATGTTTTGTACGGGTAAAAACTAATGCTGTCGTAATCGTTTTGTCCTTAAGAATATGGATCAGAAGATTTTTCTTGTCGTTTTTATCTACATAGTAAATGGATTGCTCAATTTTTTCTGCAGTTGAAGACACTGGTGTTACTTCTACTTTTAACGGGTCTGTTAAAATAGTATTAGCCAGTTTCTGGATTTCTGCTGGCATAGTTGCAGAGAAAAACAGTGTTTGTCTTTTAGAAGGTAATTTGGCAATAGTTTTCTTTACATCATGAATGAAACCCATGTCCAGCATTCTGTCTGCTTCATCCAGTACAAAGATTTCAATGTCTTTCAGGTTGATGAAACCCTGGTTCATTAAATCAAGTAATCTGCCTGGAGTAGCAATAAGAATGTCTACACCACGGTGCAGGGCATCTGTCTGTGCTTTTTGTCCAACACCACCAAAGATAACCAGGTGACGTAAAGAAAGATTTTTACCATAAGCTTTGAAACTTTCTTCAATCTGGATGGCAAGTTCACGTGTTGGTGTTAATACCAGCGCGCGGATTGGTCTTGGTCCTTTAGTATTCTGATGTTCTTTATTCAGCAGTTGTAACATAGGAATTGCAAAAGCCGCTGTTTTACCAGTTCCGGTTTGCGCACAGCCTAGTAAGTCTCTGCTGGTTAATATAGTAGGGATAGATTGTTCTTGTATAGGGGTTGGGTTAGTATAACCCTCTGCTTGCAGCGCTTTTAAAATAGGCTCAATCAGGTTTAATTCTTCGAATAACAATGTGTTTGAAATTTAATGTGTATAATAATGAAGAGACGTTAACAATCAGCAGGTGTTTAATTAATGAATTCCTTGCTGTTTAAAGAGTTACGTTTCGCTGGCGCAAATATACATATAAGTTCCGTAACTTATTTGTCTTCTTTAAAGCGGGTGAAAAACAAGAGGGCGAGTACGCATAAAACAAAGCCTACAACACCATTTAAACGCAGTCCAAAGTCGTGTCCGGGATCTTTACCGTAAATAGTAAGCATAGCGAAAAGTGCAATACCTAAAGTTTGTCCGAGTTTAACAAACAGATACTTGACAGCGAAAAACATGCCCTCGTGGTTTTCACCAGTCTCTCTGGTGTCTTTTTGTGCAATATCAGCAAGAATCGCATTAGGTAAAATACCAAGTGCAGCCAATGGAAAAGAAGCACAGACTACCAGAATATACATCTGCATCACCGGTGAAAAAGGCAGATGACCAAGGAAGTAAATAGTGACAAAAATAAGACTTAAGATAGCGAAAGCTGCCAGTACCAATGCTTTCCTGCCGTAATGTTTGGCTCCTGAATTAACAAATGGATAAAATAAAAGGGAAAGAACAACCATAAGTCCCATGTACTTTCCACCATCAGATTCTGGTAGTTTCAAGAGTACACTGACAAAATAGAGTAACCCACTTGAGATGATACTTAATGCGGTATAATAGGCAAAATCAGAGATGAGGTAATACTTGAAATTTGAATTGCGAAAGGTATTTTTAATGGCTGGGATCAATGCGATATGCGTGGGTTTCCCATAGCTGTATTCCTTTTCATTGATAGTCACTACCGGAAGGATCATCACCAGTCCGGAAAAGATACTGAGCCCGATGATGGTATATTGAAGCGCCTCCATTCTTTCTGGTATATGGAACAGATACTGAATCAGATCGGCAAAATTATTAGTCATTGCGGACAGGATCATTCCCATTACAAAACCAACCTGCTGGAAAGTAGATAGTTTTACTTTTTGTTCAGTAGTATGTGCTAATTCGGCCAGTAATGCATTGTAAGGGATGATATAGGTAGTGACTGACATGAAAAATCCGATCAGCATCAGCGTTAACCACCAGGCATTTGTTGTAGATTCTGCCTTGACAAGGGGATGGAAAATTAATCCGCAAAAAATAACTGCAGGTATAATTGCATAACGCATAATCGGGATACGCCTGCCTTTAGGATTTTTGCTTCCATCGCTTACTGAAGCAATAAAGGGATCATAAAAAGCATCAAACAGTCTGCCTGATGCAGCAATGATTGAAAGAATATTAAAAGCACCGAAAACAATCAGCTGAGGGACTAAAGGAGTTAAGCCAGAATGCGTAGGCGGCAGATAGAAATAGGGGAGCATCACAATAATAATATTGGTCATTATGCTCCAGCCCATCATCCCGGCTGCGTAGGTAATCTCTTTACTTAAGGGCAGTTCCTTCTGCTGCATCGGCTATTACTTTCTTTTTGTTGAATATTTTTGAAATAAAATAGATGATTATGAATACTATAAATATATACAATCCATTCATAGCAGCGGATGGATCATCCTGATAAATACTAATTCCTACAAACAGATAAAATGCAATAAACAATACCGGAAGAACAGGATACCATTTCATCATATAAATACTATTTTTATCCAGATGAGCAGTGGTTCTGCGCAGGATAAAAAGTGTAGCCGCAGAACTTGCCGTTCCAATACATTCCAGGATGATCGAATAGTTTACAATTTTATCAAATGTCTGAGCGAAAAATAGCGTAATCATTACTAAAGCTGTAAAAGTTGTCAGGCTGACCACCATGACATCAGTTTTCTTGCTCTTTTGTGCAAAAACTGAAGGGAGTGCTTTTTCTTCTCCCATGGCAAACATAGCTCTTGGATTACTCAGCAGGTTGACATTGACATATCCGAGAACAGACAGGAAAATAACGGCAGAAAGTATAGTGAAGCCTGCCGGGCCAAAAATCTTTCCTGCTAATATAGCAGCAATACTATGGGCTGTTTTTAATTGCTCAAAACCTATGACTTTGACGTAGGCATAATTGATTAACAGATAGAGGGCAATGATGATAAACAGTCCCACCTTGATCCCTTTGGGAATGATTTTTTTAGCATCCTTCACTTCTCCGCCAAGATTAATAGTTTGTGTATAACCTGCGAAAGAAAAGGTTACTGCGATAAGACAAATGCCCAGTGCCCGGCCATAATCTGACCATACCGGTAAACTTCCGGAGGCAGTTTTAAAGATAGGGGTAATGGTTTCTGTGTGCCCGCTGAAAAATATAGCGCAAATCAGTGTAAGTACCAGTGTGATTTTAATCACGGTGAGGATATTCTGAACTTTGGAACTCGCTTTTAAGCCGAGCAGGTTGATGCAGTAAAAAATAAATATGGTAATACCAGCAACAATAAGCCGGTAAAAATCAGTTTGCAGCGCTTGAGGAAAAATAACGCTGCTCAGATATTCTGACCCGATGAGTGTAACTCCTGCCATGGAGGCGGCATTTGTTAACACTACGATACCATTAATCGCAAAGGCAACAGAGGGATGATAACAGGTAGAAAATATTTTGTAATAACCACCTGTGACAGGGAAACGTGAGCCTATTTCTGCATAGATCAATGCTCCGCAATAAGCAACTAAACCACCAATAATCCACGCTAAAAAGAATAATTCGGGTATCTGAGCCTTAGCGGCGACGTTAACTGGTGTACGAAAAATTCCCATTCCAATCACTAAACTGACTACGATCATAGACAGATCGAAAAGGGAAAGTTGTTTTTTAGGCTGCATGTATAGATAGAGTAATTAGCCGAAGGTAAGGCAAAATGTGTATTTGTTGAAACTTTGTGATTTAATTGAGGCAGGTATTCATTAAATTTGCAGTTCTACACAAAGATTATGGCTGAACCTATATATAACGATGACAGTATACGGTCACTCGACTGGAAAGAACACATCAGATTACGTCCTGGTATGTATATCGGGAAGTTGGGTGATGGCTCTGCCCAGGATGACGGTATTTACGTCTTGCTAAAGGAAATCATGGATAACTCTATTGATGAGTTTGTGATGGGATCGGGCCGGATCATCGATATCACTGTTTCCGATTCTAAAGTGAATGTGCGCGATTACGGCCGGGGTATCCCATTGGGTAAGGTGATCGACTGTGTGTCGAAAATCAATACCGGTGGTAAATATGATAGCAATGCTTTCCAGAAATCTGTAGGCCTGAACGGGGTGGGTACGAAAGCTGTAAATGCTTTGTCAACTAATTTCGTGGTACAATCTTACCGTGATGGAAAAACTAAAAAGGTGGAGTTTTCAAGAGGGGAAATCACCATGGATCATCCGGTTATTGATACCACGCAAAGAAATGGTACTGCAATTACTTTTTATCCTGATGAGACTATTTTCAGGAACTACCATTACATCCCTGATTTTGTAGAAAGTATGATTTGGAACTATGTGTTCCTGAATACCGGATTAACTGTTAATTTTAATAATCAGAAATATTTATCTGAACGTGGTCTTTATGACCTGCTGCATAAAGTGGCTGATGTGGAAAATATCCGCTATCCGATTATTCACCTGAAAGGGAATGATATCGAGATCGCAATGACACATGGTCAGCAATATGGCGAAGATTACCATTCTTTTGTGAATGGCCAGCATACTACACAGGGTGGTACGCATCAGGCGGCTTTCAGGGAAGCTGTGGTTAAAACTATCCGCGAGTTTTATAAAAAAGAATATGAGGCTTCTGATATCCGTTCTTCAATTATCGCAGCAATTTCTGTAAGGGTGCAGGAACCGGTTTTTGAGTCACAGACCAAAACTAAACTGGGTTCTCAGAATATGGGGCCGGAAGGGCCTTCTGTACGTACTTTTATTAACGATTTCGTTAAAAAGGAACTGGATGATTATCTGCATAAACATACGGATGTAGCAGATTCTCTATTGAAGCGTATTCTGCAATCGGAGCGGGAACGTAAAGATATTGCAGGAATTAAAAAATTAGCGAATGACCGTGCTAAAAAGGCATCGCTTCACAATAAGAAACTCAGGGATTGTAAAGTTCATTTCAGCAGCACGCATGAAAAACGTTATGAAACTACTTTATTTATTACCGAAGGAGATTCTGCATCAGGATCAATTACTAAATCAAGAGATGTAGACTGTCAGGCGGTATTTAGTTTGAAGGGTAAACCTTTGAACTGTTATGAGCTGACTAAAAAGGTAGTTTATGAAAATGAGGAGTTTAACTTATTACAGCACGCACTGAATATTGAGGATGGGCTGGATGGATTACACTATAACAATATCGTAATCGCAACTGATGCCGATGTGGATGGTATGCACATCAGGTTATTGATGATGACTTTCTTCCTTCAGTTTTTCCCGGACCTGGTAAGAGCAGGACATGTGTATATTCTGCAAACCCCTTTATTCAGGGTACGTAATAAGAAAGAAACGATTTATTGCTATAGTGATGATGAACGTAAAAAAGCTATTGAAAAGCTAGGAAATAAACCAGAGATTACACGATTTAAAGGTTTGGGAGAGATTTCTCCGGATGAGTTTGGCTTGTTTATCGGTAAAGATATCCGTTTAGATCCTGTGATCCTGAAAGATCAGACAATTAAAAATCTGCTGGAATACTATATGGGTAAAAATACACCTGACAGACAACAGCATATCATCAGGAATTTAAGAGTAGAAAAAGATACAGTAGAAGAGTTAGTTTCTTCTGATCTGGATGCTGCAACAGCAGCAGTTTCTGAAGATATTATAGATGAAATTGCAGAATCGGCTTAAGCCGGTTCTGCCTTCGTATTTTTAGGATGCTGTGGCGGTAAAACGTCAACTTTCTCTTCTACCACGGTAATCTGTGTATGTACTGCATATTTACTTGGTCTGATGCCTTTGTCATATTTCTCTGCATAGGCCTGGGTAAATTCGGCACCGAAGTATAAAATAATAGAAGTATAATAAATCCATAGCAGGATTACAATAATTGAACTTGCCGCACCAAATGCTGATGCCGGATTTCCTTTTTCAATATAAATACCAATCAGATATTTACCCAGACTGAACAGGAGTGCTGTAAATAAAGCACCTATGATAGCCGATTTCCATCTTAGAATTACATCTGGAAGTACTTTAAAAATAATGGTAAATACAGCTGTAACAGCTGCTAAAGTAAAAGCATTATTCAGAATATAGATTAAAAGAGTGGTCGTCGTATCTGCTACCGGAATAACTTCGCCTATTCTGCTTTGCGTAACCAGCTCTCCTAATTTGGAACCTAATCCAACTACAATACTGTTAATCACCAGTGAAACCAGTAACAGGAAACCCATAGAGATAATCAGTGAGAAAGAAAGCAGTCTGTTGGTCAGCATTTTTAACCAGCCTTTTTTAGGAACGGCTTTCACTTTCCAGATCATATTGATACTGTCCTGGATTTCAATGAAAATAGCAGTTGAACCTACCACCAGTGTTCCAATCCCTATAATCAAACCAATAGTACTTTTACCGGTAAGATTAGCATTCGCCACAAATCCCTGTATTTGTTTAGCGGCTTCCGGACCTACCATTTCATTGATCTGAGCAAATAATTCTGTTCCTGGATTAAGTTTATCACTGAAGAAAATACTGGCAGCAGAGATGACAATTATAATTAAAGGGGTTAAAGAGAAGATCGTATAATAAGCAAGCGCGGCACTTAATTTCATCACACGATCCTCGATAAAACCTTCCCCGGCTGCTAAAAACAGGTGGTAAAGTGCTTTGAAGAAATGTTTGATCTGATGTATTACTTTCATTGGGTTTTTCTTAGATGAGTTTTAAACTCCTGAGATCTGTTTTTGTTTTAGAATGGATAGCCAATTCCTATGTTATAAACTAAATTGTCTTTTCTCCAGCCTTTGTCACCAAATGCAATCTGGTCGATCACCCATCTTTGTCCTTCCGGTAAATATGGTTTTCTGATCGGGAAAGCAACGTCTAAACGAACAACAAAGATCTTAGCATCTACACGCAGGCCTGCTCCGGTTGAAACAGCCATTTCACTCAAGGCATTTTTTAATTTGAAACCTGAACCCAGTCTGTCCGGATCTTCTTTTCTTAACCATACGTTTCCTGCATCAGCGAATAGGGCACCATATAAAACACTAACCAGTTTAAAACGTAATTCGGTATTCAGCATGATTTTGATGTCACCGCTCTGATCTGCAAATTGAACAGAATCTGCTACCTTATAGGTTCCCGGGCCCAACGATCTTGAGGCAAAACCACGAATATCATTTGTCCCTCCAGCGAAGAACTGTTTAACAAATGGCATTGAGGTGCTGTTCCCATAAGCATATCCATACCCCAGATTAAGACGGTTAGCCCAGATTACATTTCTGTTAATTTTATAATAATCTCTAAGATCTGTTTCCAGTCTTACAAATTGAGTTAATGGAACGTTAAGAATTGATTTGTCACCATTGCTATCTTTTGGAACAAATAACCCCCATACATTTCCGCCGGTTTGTATATTCCCATTGAAATAGATATTATTTCTTCTGGCATCTTCCATCTGATTGGTGTAAGTGAAATTATAGCTGCTTCCAATAATAAACTGTTTATCTAAAATATTCTTTAATCCTGGGTTATTCTGATATAACCCGGCAGTGTCCTTGGTTGTAATCCTTGGACGAACATAAGTCAGTGATATGGGGTTAAAAGTATGCTCTTTGTATTGATTTTCTTTCCATAGATACCCATATTCAGCCTTAAATGAACTTAAGTCATATAAAGATCCCCTGCTAAGCAGTTCGTAAGATAACGAAGCGATAGTTTTAGGGATAAAAGCTGTTGTACTGTTTGGCTTATAAAACGGAACAATAAATCTTGGAAAGGTTAATTTTCCCTGTGCGGTAAATGAATAAGAGTTAAGATTTTGTGCCTGTCCGCTTACCTGTGTCTCAAAACCACCGCTTAAACTTACATCCAGTTGTTCTGCTCCTCTGAAAAGGTTTCTGGTCGTTTGTGTAATTTTGACTTCTGAACCTACAAAGTTGTTTGATTTACTTGTTCCTGTTACTGAAAAGGATAAAGAGTTCTTCTTTAAAGGGGTTAAATAAATATTCAGGTCCAGCTGATTATTTTTGAAACTATCCACAGGTAAGAACTCTGCTTTAACAGCTTGAAAAGCATTGATATTCACCATCCGGTTTAAAGATTGGTTATGATCTTTTCTATTATACGTTTCACCCTTTTTAAAGAAAACCAGTCTGTCAAATAAACGGGGCTTAAACGTTTTTTTGTCATCATAAATATTGAAATCATTATACTCCACGGGCTGTAATTTCCTCAGTACAGAATCTCTTCTTAATGAATAGTTTGGATAAATATTAATTTCTTTGATTGTATAAGGTTTAAGACCAGCATCCGGTGCTATATCTTTTACTTTAACCGTAATGTTAACCTGATTTTTTCCAATTGTGCTGTCTACCTGCAAAATCAGATAATCAGGACTGAAGTAGAAATAACCATTTTCTTTCAGATCATTGTCTATACGGATACGTTCATTCTTAAAGACCTCAAGGTTATAAAAGTTCCCCTTTTTTAATAGGGTTTTTCCTTTATTCTGATTAACGATACCAGCCAGATTTCCGCTGTCTTTAGGGAAAGTAATGTTATTGATTTTATAACGGGCACCTGTCTCTGCTGTGTAAACAGCTTTACCGGTACGGTTTTTAACTATCGTATCTCCTGTAACTACTGATTGCAGGTATCCCTCGCTAATCAGGTAACTGGTTAATATGGCATTGTTGGTTTTTAATTTAACACTGCTCAGCAATACTGGTGGTTCGCCTACTTTTGTTCTTAGCCAATGGCGGATACCCTTTGGTTTTTTGGGTTCACCGGCAAGGTTATAAATATATAATTTAGGTCTTAAGCCAAGAATTTTTTTATTGGGTTCTGGTCTGGTTTTACTTTCCAAATCACTCTTTACATTCTTTTCATTTGCAATTTTTGCAGATGAGTCTGGATTGATCTTTACTTCAGCACCTGTATATAAAGTCTGTCCGGGTTTCAGGTATTTAGTATTACTGCAGGCAGCCCATACTAAACATGAAAAGATTAATAAAGAGGGTAAAACTATTTTTTTCATGCTTTGTGTTAAATCTATTTTTCGTTTTTCGCAGGTGCATTATTTACAGCCTTTGCTTTTGGTTTCTGTTCAGTGGTTATCTGGTTTCTTTTTCTTCTTTTCTGGAAGATCTCTTTGAACTTATTATAATCAACCACTAGTGCAAAACCAACACCTGTTTCTATAATCTGCCCTTCAATTACGCCCTCATTCTGATTGCGTCTGTAGGCTCTTAAACGATATCTTCCGTCAGCTGAAAGTGCGTACTCTACATTTACGTTTCCTGCAATATTTGTTGAGTTTTGTCCGGGTGCCTGAGGGCCTTCCAAACCAAATGAACTACCTACAGTTACTGTTAACCTGTCATTCAATAGTTTCTTCGATAGTCCAACTTCCAGATCTGTTTTTTGCTGTAATGAACCCGTAGAGTAATCTTCAGATGAATTCACTCCAAAGTTTATATCTACTCCCTTAACCAGATCTGATGCCAGATTGTTCAACTGGTCTGTCAACAGATTACTTACACTTGAACGGGCCATTGAGGAAACACCACCGCCACCGCCAACAAGACTCTCGAATGGGTTATCTGCAATGAATCTGCCCAGTGCCAATAGCGCAAATACCTGTTTATTCAATTGCCCCTCGTCTCTGTTTACATTTTGTATTTTGGTATAAACCTGGCCACCCAGGGCACCCTGTTCATTTACCGGCATATCCAGTTTAAACGATATGGTCGGTTTCATCAACTGATCTTTCATCATCAGGTAAACCTGGAAAGGTAATTTTGTTTTAGCCTGAACCAAATCGGGCATATTAAGCAGATCAATCGGAGCGGCACTAACCTCATATAATGCAGTCAGATCAACATTGGCTTCCATAGGATCTCCGGTCCATACGATACTGCTTCCTTTAACCAGTTTAAATGATCTTTTTGCTAAGCCACCTATCGATAGGCTATAAGCCCCGTCAGTTACTTCATAACGACCAGTCAGACTTGTTTTTCCACTTGGATCCATTGTCGCAATCAGATTGGCAGTACCTGTTACTCTGAGGTTATCTCCATTCTGTGGGTCAACCACGACGTTTAACTCTGCTTCAGGATCAATCTTAATATTGGCACTCAGATTAATTCCTTTAATTGGTGATTTACTTATACTGTCTGCTTTTAATGCTTTCTGACCATTAAATGGTGCGGCATCCGCATCAATAAACTGAACAATACCTTCCTGGCTAATCACAGACGGATCATCCGGCGGTAAGGCGAAAAAGAATTTAGTCCCTTTTCCAATCTGCACATTCATATTGATGTCCGGTTGGTTTAAATCGCCTCTTACTTTGATCAGGCTGGTAAGGAAAACTGTTCCGTAGATCATTTCATTGTCGGCTGCGGTAGAATGCAGGGCCCTGAAATTATTAGTTTTGATATCCATGTTGAACTTAAAGTTCCTGTAATCACTTGTAAGTATTCCACCGTTGATAGTAGCTTGTTTATTCAGCGAATCAATGATTGTGAAATTATTGAACTTAACACCTTCTTCCGTAAAACTGATTGTCTCATTTGGCATTCTGAAATAGGAATTCACATAAGTTGCGTTGAATGCTGCCTGGTTAAACTTA
Source organism: Pedobacter cryoconitis (assembly GCF_014200605.1). Taxonomy (GTDB): domain Bacteria; phylum Bacteroidota; class Bacteroidia; order Sphingobacteriales; family Sphingobacteriaceae; genus Pedobacter; species Pedobacter cryoconitis_B. Next base: position 101,573 of record NZ_JACHCE010000009.1, read on the forward strand.
ACATCTCCCAGTATTTTTGGAGAAGCAATTGAACCTTTAACAGAAAGCTGCCCGGTTATCGTTCCTGAACCTTGTTTGATCTGTCCCATAGAAACACTTTCCAATGCTTTAAGGTCTATTTTATCAATGTTTAAAGTTAGGTCCAAAGCATTTTCGGCTTTCGTATAATAAAATCCATTTACCCTTAACTCATGTACACCAGTTAAAGCAATATTGGTTTCAAATGCATTCTCTGTGTTGTTATTGACTGCGATACGTAAAGTCCCCAGCTGATCTTTCTGATAACGAAGACGATCAACTGTCAGGTTGGCTTCGAATTTCGGATTGTCCATTAATTCTTTAACATCTACTGTTCCGTTAATTGCTCCGCCTACTAATGAACTATCCTGTTCTGCAAACTTAGTTAGCGTTTCTATCTGGAAATTTTTGAACTCTACTTTAACAGGGGAGTTCGGTGTAGAATTAAGACTGTTTATACTCAATAACTGGTTCGACTTGCTCAGGTTAAACTGATTAGCCAAAATGCCCGATGCACCAAACTGAATAAAATTTTCTGGTGAAACAGCCCATTTATCATAATTCAGCAAGAGCTTGTCCGGGTCAAAACTAAATCTGAAATCTTTGTTAATTGATTTAAAGGTACCACCCAATCTGTATTTATCTTTTAATTTACTGTCTCTAAGGAAAATATTTACACCCAACACGTTATTGGCCGCTTCACCACTAAGTTCAGTATTGTATAAGGCGATAGATTTACTCTGTAAGCTTTTTACCAGCAGTTTATAGTTCAGCTTTTGATTAGAATTGTCAATAGTAAGACGGGTACTATCTACTTTATAATCTCCATATACAACCTGTGGAACCCATGCATTCATTACCAGACTATCTTTTTTTGTATCCAGTAAACCATTGATCCGGGAAGGAGAGAAGGTAGTCAGCTGGGGAACAAAATTCTTGATGAATTTAGGATTATAAATATTCATACTGAACCTGAAGCGCTGATCCGGAATTTTAGTAACCTCGCCAAATGCATAATATTTATTGATTTGGTTGATTACTGCAGGCGCTAGATTTGTCAGTTGATACTGCCCATCAACACGTGCACTTAGTAATTCTGATTTTAAAGTGAGCAGGGTATGTGTAGCTGAAGCTTCTGCATGCACATTTACAGTATCTACATTAAACCGCTGACCTTCTTTAACCAGTTGCAGCCCTCTGATGCTCACATCCCCATTCAGGTAATCCGGATCTGCAGTTTGAATATCTGCTTTAACTACACCTGCCATCCTCAATTCTGTAGGACTAAAATTCAGTTTCTGTAAATCAACCTGTTTTAAATTAAGGTCAGCTTTAACCGCAGGATATTTGCCCGCCACATTTACAAAAGCAGTCAGGTTGAAATTAGCATTGGAATCAGCCATTTCGCTTTTGATATTCATTTTCTGCCCGGAGTAGGTACCGCTTAACAGTAAATTTTTGTAGGTGTATTTATTATAATAAGCACTGATTAGTTGTGCATTGATTTTTGCATTAGCTGTTTTTGCATCCAGACCAGTTCCGTTTACGGTAGCTTTCACGCTAATTCTGCCTAACTGTGGCTGCATTTTGATCAGACGGCCTACATTAAAATTATTCAGATTAATATTTGCGGTATAGCTCTCTTTGCCTTTAGGCCCTTTCATGCTGGCCAGTAATTTGGCCGCACCCATATCTGTATTGATATTGAAATCAGTATTGAAATTGGTCATGGAACCTTTAAACTTTCCATTGGCAACTATGCTGTTTGGCAATTCAATATTAGCAGGCAGGGTTTTCTTTGGGATTACAACCAGCAAATCGCTTTTTGTCAAAGAGAAACGTTTGATGTTCAGGTCAAGAAATGTTTTATTGACATCCGGTAAGCCTTTAACAGTACCATTCACATCTATATTTGTACTTTTTAGTCCGTTGATCTGAAGTTGAGCAATGGAAAGATTATTCAGATAACCATTTACACGGGTAGTGACTTTAATTTTTTCATTCCGGTAATTTGCTGGAATAGCATCACTGAAATAGGTGGCATCTTTTAAACCAAGGACAGAGTTTTTTAGTTGTATGGCTAATTTTACTTTTTCCGGATGTTTCGTTAAATCATCCAGTGAAGTATAATTAAGTGTTGTATTGTTCTCAATATTGGTATAAGGCGTTTTAAAAACAAGATTGGTCAGTTTAATCATTTTATCATTATAGATGACATCACCCTGTAATTTCGATAATTCAAAACCACTTCTTTCTTTTAATGCGCCACTCTTCACATTTACTTTGATACCAGCATTACTGTAAGAGAGCGATTCTGCTGCTAAACCAAGCCCGTTAATTTTTAAATGGTTATAATCCATTCCTTTTGCGGCAGGTTTTACAGCCAGATTATCATATTGTACATTGTTTCCTGCCAAATTTAATTTATTGACCAGTACAGCTAATGCAGATGGTTTAGCCGTTGTACTATCTGCGGATTTTGTGCCTGCAGCAACTGAAAGTGGTTTAAAAGCAAACAGGATATTAGATTTATTCAATGTTGCTTCGTCCAGTTTGAAATTACTTTTTGTAAGATCGGCAAAAAGCGATTTCAGATTGAGTTCATTAATATTTAAATCAGCACGCATATCTGATAACATATCATTGAAATTGATCTTCACATTATTGAAAGCAACATCCTGAATTTCTACCAGCGGAAGTTTTCCTGATGCTGTTTTTGCGGTATCCAAACTCTTTTCCAGGTGAGCAGCCAGCTGTGTAAGTGGTTTTTGCTGTAAATATTTAAGTGAGGTATTTTTTAAAATCAGGTCTTTGATCACATAATGCTGATGATCCAGATCAAAGTCTTTAATATTTGTCTGAAATTCTCCAAGATTTACACTAACATCATTACCGGCAACATCATCACGATAAACAATACCTATATCTTTTAAAGATATTTTACTGATTGAAAATTTCATAGTAGAGGTAGTGTCCTGTTTTACCTGCTCTTCTGGTTTTTTCTGTTCAGACATGAATGCATCCAGAAGGAAGGAAAAATTAAAAGTTGAGTCAGGATTAATACGCGTGACGTTAGCCCTGATTTTTTCCAGCTCTATATTGTTAATTTCAATTTTCTTGTTTAATAATTTAAAGAGGCTGATGTCAACAGCTAATTTTTGTGCATATAATAACGTATCACCCTTTTTATCTTCTATATAGAATTTGTTAAGTACAATATCCTTAGGCAAAGCTATTTTGATGCTTTCCAGGCTAACCTCTGTATGGGTTTTATTTTTCAGGTAATCGATAGCTTTACCTTTAACAAAGTTCTGAACAGCCGGGATATTTAAAGAAATTGCAATTCCAACCACCAATAAAATAATAAAGGCGATTATCCAAAGAACAATCTTTAAACTTTTACGTACGTATTTATTCAATTCAAATAGATTTTTATAGATTTATAATTAATGTATGGTATAAAAACTATGCCACTGCAAATTTTAACCTGCAGTATACTACAAATAAACCAAAACTTTGTTTAAATAAATATTTGAAAGGATGAATAAAGACCCTTTACAGGACCTTTATTCAGATAATGAAGATTTATAAATTGTTAATTTGTTCGATTGAGAGTTTTGTGAATTTTGCAATTTTATAAATATCAAAGTTCTCTTTTTTCATTGCTCTGGCTATTTCAATAGAGAATTCCAATTTTCCTTTTTCGACCATGTCAGCCAGGACACATTGATAGTCGGATTGTTTCTGCAGGTCTGATTCATATAGAAATCGTTGTTCTGGTGATAATTTACCCATTTCGGCTACATTAAATATTTTTTGAAAAATACGTTTGTCCAGATATTCAGGAATTTTGCCCAGACTATGCATATGCTTAAGCACATAAACCCATTTGTCCAGTTCATTTTCCAGTTCATCTTCCCTTTTGTCAAATTCAGGTAGTTCCAAAAACTTAAATCCCAGTCCATTGTGGAATATTTCACCTGTTCCTGTATTGACAAGAGAAATATTTTGCAGGTAATGATCCTCAAAACTGCTTTTCATTTTAAAATCCAGGATGGCAATCAGAAATAAACCTTCCTATATTCTTTTTCATCACCAGCATATTCCGTTGGACTATAAACGATATCGGTAATTTCCTTCTGTCCATCAAACAGTGCATTCAAAAACTCAATCATAATGTCTTTGTTCGGCTCTGCGCCAAACAGGTGCTTAAAACCAAAATCCGATAGGGGATCAATGTATTTATTTATTATCTCTGACATAATTCAACTGATTTATGTACAACTCAATTCCATTTTTCTTATATGTGGTTATATTTATCTATATTGGAAACAATATATTGAATTATTACATGTATCAATGTTATTTAAGCGCTGTTCAATTTAACAACGTATATTGTAAGCCCTATTTTTTCATCAGGCATGAACCATCAATAACTATGTCTGTTATATTTTAAATTTTAAACTTATACAATGAATAAATTAAATATTTCCATTGCTTATGAAGCATATGACCAGTTACAGGAACTGAATGCAGCTGATCAGTCTTTATGTATAAAAGCAAAGGAAGCACTCAAAACATCTTATTCTCCTTATTCTAATTTTAAAGTAGCTGCCGCGGTAAGACTAAATGACGGTAAAGTTATTTTAGGGAGTAACCAGGAGAACCTGGCTTATCCTTCCGGCCTTTGTGCAGAACGTGTAGCGCTTTTTACTATTGGTGCTGCTTATCCGGACGCTGTCATTGAAAGCATGGCCATTACTGCGCACACAGACAATTTTAAAATTGAGCAGCCTATTACTTGTTGCGGTGCTTGTTTGCAGGTGATAGCTGAATTTGAGCGTAAACAGAATAAAGAGATAGAGGTGTTGTTTTACTGTCTTGATGGTAAGATTCTGAAAGTAAAAGGAGTTAAAAGTCTGTTACCATTTGTGTTTGTGGAAGATCGCCTGGCGGTGTAAACCCAAATTGCAGGTGTTAATAAAATCTTTTTAGAACTGTTGGGAAATTGTGTTCTCAAAATTTGAGCGGATGCCTTATCTTTACGCCATCCAAACCCTTTCTTAATGAGCGACGAATTAGATAATAACGTAAACGAAGAGACAAAACATACCGTAATACCTATTAATGGCCTTTACGAGAACTGGTTCCTCGATTATGCCTCTTATGTAATTTTAGACCGGGCAGTACCCCATATTAATGATGGATTGAAGCCTGTTCAGCGTAGAATTATGCACTCTCTGAAAGAGATGGATGACGGACGTTTCAATAAGGCAGCCAACGTAATTGGAAATACCATGAAGTATCACCCGCATGGTGATGCCTCTATTGGTGATGCAATGGTACAAATAGGTCAGAAGGACCTGTTGATTGACTGTCAGGGTAACTGGGGAGACCCGATTACCGGGGATAGTGCTGCTGCTCCGCGTTATATTGAAGCGCGTTTATCCAAATTTGCAACCGAAGTTGTATTTAATGCTGATACAACCATCTGGCAGTTAAGTTATGATGGACGTAATAATGAACCACTTACTTTGCCGGTAAAATTCCCTTTGCTGTTGGCACAGGGAGCAGAAGGTATTGCAGTAGGTCTGGCTACTAAAGTTATGCCGCATAACTTTAATGAATTGCTGGATGCTTCAATTGCCATTTTGCAGGGTGAAACACCTAATATCCTTCCGGATTTCTTTACCGGAGGTATGGCAGATTTCTCTGCTTATAATGAAGGGATGCGTGGCGGTAAAATCCGTGTACGTGCAAAAATTACAGAGAAAGATAAAAAGACCTTAGTTATTACAGAGATTCCATACAGTACAACGACTGGATCTGTAATTGATAGTATTTTATCAGCGAATGATAAAGGGAAAATCAAAATCAAGAAGATTGAAGACAATACAGCCGCACATGTGGAAATTGTGATTCAGCTTGCACCTGGTATTTCGCCGGATGTAACTATCGATGCTTTATATGCATTTACTTCTTGTGAGGTTTCTATTTCTCCAAATACCTGTATCATTAAGGATGACAAACCTCAGTTTCTGAGTGTAAATGCTATTCTTATTGAGAATACCAAGAATACTAAAGACCTGCTTAAACAGGAGCTGGAAATAAAGCTGCATGAGCTTCAGGAAAAGATATTCTTTAGTTCTTTATTGAAGATCTTCATCCAGGAAGGAATGTACAAGCATGCTGATTACGAGAATGCAAGTAATTTCGATGCTGTAGTAGATGTTCTGAATATATTATTTGCCCCTTTCAAGGAACAACTATACAGAGAGATCTTACCAGAAGATTTTAAAAAACTTATTGATAAACCAATGAGCAGTATTACCCGCTTTGATGTTAAAAAAGCGGATGATCAGATGAAGGCGCTCGCTGATGAAATTAAGATAGTGAAGAACCATCTTCGTCATCTGACTGATTATGCCATCGCCTGGTATCAGAAATTAAAAGATAAATATGGCAAAGGCAGAGAGCGCAAAACAGAAATCCGCCTGTTCGACAGGGTAGAAGCATCTAAGGTTGCACTGGCCAATGTTAAACTATATATGAACCGTGAGGATGGTTTTATTGGAACCGGACTTAAAAAGGATGAATTTATTGCTGATTGTTCTGATCTGGACGAGATTATTGTTTTCAGAGAAGATGGTAAATGTACAATCACGAAAGTCGCAGATAAGACATTTGTAGGAAAAGGTATTGTTTACGCACAGGTCTTTAAGAAAAATGATGACCGTACGATCTATAATTTAATTTATAAGGACGGAGCAAGCGGTACTTCTTATATCAAGCGTTTTGCTGTAATGGGAGTTACCCGTGATAAGGAATATGACCTGACAAAAGGCAGTAAAGGCTCTAAAATGTTATATTTCACACCTAATCCTAACGGTGAGGCTGAAATCGTTACGGTAATGCTGAAACCACATAGCAAGCTGAAAAAATTGCAGTTTGATATTGATTTCGCAGATATTGCGATCAAAGGACGTGCCTCTCAGGGAAATATTGTATCTAAGTACCCTATTAAAAAGGTGTTACTGAAAAGTAAGGGTGTTTCAACTTTATCAGGATTAAAAATCTGGTATGATGATTTGTTAAGAAGATTAAATGTTGACGGCAGAGGTAAATATCTTGGTGAATTTGATGGGGACGATAGGATACTTCAGGTTCATAAAGAAGGCTGGTATGAGCTGAGTTCTTTTGAATTGAGCAATCATTTTGATGCTGATCTTTTACTGATTCAGAAATTCGATCCGGAGAAAGCTTTTGCAGTTGTACAATATGAAGGAAAAGCAAAGAATTACTTTATTAAGCGTTTTGTTTTTGAATCTATCGCAATAGGGAAGAAACAAAGTCTGATCAGTGAAGAAACAGGTTCTAAATTCCTGCACCTTACGAGCAATCCGGAAGCGATATTAACTGTTGATGTATTGAAAGGTAAAACACAGATCCCCGAAACATTAGAGATTGTACTGGCTGATTTTATAGATGTAAAAGGTATAAAAGCTAATGGTAACAGACTGAGCCAGCATGATGTGAAACAAATCACCATCAGTAATGCTGAGGAGAATGAGCCTGTATTGGAGGAAGAAACTAAAGAGGCCGCTGTTGCGGAAGAGGTTACTGATGAGAACCAGGAAAGTGTTCAGGTTGAGAAAGATCAGCTGACTGAAACAGAAGATGCAGAGACTATAGTTGAAGCCGTAGAGGAAGTAAATGCTGCGGATGAAGCTATGGAAGATAATCAGGAAGAAGATAATGCTGAAGAAGCTAAGATAGCTGAAACGGAAGATGCTGAGGTTATTGTCGAAAAAGAAGTTGTAATTAAAGAAGAAACTCCGGAAACGGATAATAAAATAGAAGAAACTGTAGTTGAAGAAATAATTGTTGCTGAGGAAAGTATCACTAAAAAAGAAATAGCGGGAGATATTGTTCCTCAGAAAAAAGAAGAGGTATCTAAAGTTAAGGAAGAGATAAAAATTGCTGCTCCTGAAGAAGAGGTAAAAGGAGCTTCTTCTAAAGAAGAGATAAAAGTTCCTGTTGCTAAAGAAGAAATAACAGCCCCTGCTCCTAAAAAAGAGTGGGTTAGAAATCAACCGGTAATTCAGGCAACGGTACGTGTAGAAGCCAAAGAAGTTAATTCTGCTGAAAAGGCTGTGGATGCTACACCGGTAAAACGTGTTAAAAAAGTAACTCCTGAATCCTCGGTAATTAATGAAAAGGCAGCCCCTGAGCAGATAGATGAAAAACCAGTTGTTCCTGAAAAAACACCGGAAGTACAGGTTGCTCCTGTAAAAACGGAGACACCAGTGGCTAAACCTGCTGCAAAACCAAAGAAAATGGCTGATGCTAAAAGTAAGGTCACAAAAGAAGGTACGCTGAATAAAAATGTAAGATTAGAAATTACTAATCCTGATGATGTTGAAATAGATGATAAAGGGCAGCTGGGCTTATTCTAATGGAATAAGCCGGGCCATCGCCCTGCTGCCATCATAAATGATATGCCAAATACTGCTGAGGACAGAAAGAAATTCCAGTTCCACCTCTTCACCTTGAAAATATTGATCAGGATAAAGAAAATCAGCAGTATACCAGTTACAATAAGTATCTGACCAAATTCAAGCCCGATATTGAAAGCAAATATTTCTGCTGCAATATTGGTGCTTTTGCCCCGAAGACTGTTCAGGTAATTTGAAAAGCCCAATAATCCATGGATTAATCCAAAGAACAGCGCAAGTATATATTTTAATTGTACTCCTTTAGGTCTCGATGATTTTCCTGACATTATATTTGATGCGGCAGTAACCAGTATTGTCACCGGAATCAGGAATTCGATTAAATCTGTTTTTACTGTAATGACTTTTAAAATACTTAATGCAAGTGTGATACTATGACCAACTGTAAAAGTAGTGACGAGCAATAACATTCTCTTCCAATCTGTCAGGGTATAGGCTGCGCATAAAACTATGACAAAAAGAATATGGTCATATGCCTTCCAGTTTAATATATGCTGCCAGCCCAATTCAAAGTATAAAGCGAAATCTTGCATAGACCAAACTTATTAATTTTTAATTAACAATGAAAGTATAATCATACTGCTGCCCGCACCTGATTTAATAATTTTAAAGCATAATCGTTTTAAAGATCTTTTTGGCCTGTAAATAAAAAATGCCTTGTTAATTAATTAACAAGGCGTTTTTTATAGGAATATGATCAATTCTACTGATACTGTATATAAACTGGTATAGGTACAAGTTTTAGCAGTTCTTCTGGTGTCATCATTCTGTTTGGTGCTTTCTTCAAATCATTTTTATAGAATAATTTAAACCCTGTGAATTCTACAGGCTCGCTGAAGATAAAGTGACGGTAAGTACCTTTTTTCAGTTCGGGCTCACCCCATCCGTCCATATGCATGACCATTTGAACTTCAGGACGTAACTTGATGTTTTTGTAATTCGTTACCATTTTCTTTGTGAAACGGTGAACGGTGAAAACCTTTGGAGGCAAGTTGTATTTTCTCACTAAGTCGGCAAGATACTGAGAGCAGTAATTGATATCTGCAGCATCATATGTACCAATTCTTTTTCCTGGCTTTACTCCGTCTTTCATCGAGAATTCAGGATCTATACCTAAATGCACATTAGGCATTTTTAAATATTTTTCCAATAAAGGTAACTCAGTTCTGATATTACTTAGTGATACCTGAATATCAAGGAATACGATCATGTTTTTGCGCATTCTTGAAATAGCCAGTACAGAATCAATTTGTTTATCCGGCATTCTGAATCTGTGTTTGCCATCTTTACCACCATCGCCCTGTGCTACAACTGCGATATAGTGTAAAGCAGGCTGTACCGGTGTCGATGGATCAGCTTTTTCCCATTTTTTTACTTCAGCATCAAGTCTGGACAACATTTCTTTAGGAGCGTATTCACCTAATGCACCCATTCTTTTTGAATATATATTTCCGTAATAGGCAACGATCCTTTTGTAAGGCAGGATAGCTCCTGGCAGAGGATAAGGCTGAGGTTTAACAGGCCATCTTCCCGTGGTATCACCATGTGCCAGTTTCAACATTAAGGCATTGTATTTTGCCGTGTCAATAGGTTTACGTGTCGTATCTGTAACAGCAACTGCCGAAGAATCTCCTGACGCACTTAAGGCTGTTTTTGTTTTTTCACCTTTCTTATTTGTGTCTGAAGTGCAGTTGGCAAATAAGGTGACAGTTGTAAATGCAATTAATAGTGTTCCCGCGAGTTGTGGTATTTTCATAGGTTCTATGAGGGTTTAAATATGAATTTTCGTAAGTCTGCAAAACTACACATTCGACAGACAAAATCTCCTATCTGTATAAGAATTATCAAATTAATAAGGATTAGTTCGCTTTTAATCGGCTAATCTGTATGGTGTGCCTTGAATTTGTATAAAATTCAAGGCCAGGAGTATTATCTTTACGTCTCTTAGCGTTTTAAAGAATCAGAGATATCACATGAATAGATTTAGAATAATCATTATATGCTGCCTTGCAGTTTTTGCTTTTACAGGTTGTAAAAAGGATAAAGTCGACTATAAGTATCCACAGCCATTTGATGGGCAGACTGTACAGTTACCTGGGATTTCTGGAAATGAAGAGGGATTTTATGCGGCCAATAGTGTTTTTGTAGATTTTAGCAAAGGCGTTGTTTCTACAGCGAGGCGGGATAGCTGGAACCTTGGCTTGTATCCGGGAGCAGATTTCAAAGCTATTATCAATCATTCTATGGGTGCAATGGCTATTAATACGGGGAAAACGGATATTGCTGCGGTAGGGGCTGCCGATTCCATCGCTATAACCCAGGATCTGACAAATGGCACTCTGGATTTCAGATCATCTCAAAGCTCAAAACGGATTGATCCTGTAATAGGCACTGCTGCTGAATATTTGAGCGGCCTGACACTGGTGAAGGTTGGTGCAACAGAAGGTGAAAGCCCGGTTTATATTGTTAGCTCGGGTATGGCAGGGACTACAAGAAATCGGATTCCACCTGCTACCGGGCCTATAATAGATCCATCATTGCTTCAGTTTCCATGGTATAAATTCAAAGTTTATCAAACGGTCAATGGATATACCGTTAAATATGGACTTCTGAATGCTCAGGCTTTTAGTCCGGCTACCATCAATAAGAATCTTTCTTATAACTTCAACTATATGAGTTTTAACAGCAAGAATGTAAATGTAGAACCTGCAAAATCATTATGGGATATTGAATGGACATGGACCACTTATAAGGATGCAAATGGTAAGCCAGACTCCACAAATAATTTTGTAATGGTTAACTATTTAGGGGGTGTTGGTGCCATACAATATACAATTACTGCTACAAAGACGTTTGAGAATTTTACAGCTGCTGATCTGGCAAATGTTAAAGACGAAGATTATGTGAGAACACGTGATGCTATAGGTGAAAAATGGAGGGATCTTATTGCAGATCCGAATGACGCAACCAAGACTAAAAACTTATCTAAAATAAAGGGTAATCTTTTTTATGTGATTAAAGATGGCGAAGGAAATGTCTATAAGCTCAGGTTCAAAACCTCTAGTAATCTTGATGGAGGTGCGATGGGAAGACCTGTAATTGAATATAGACTGGTTCAGGGAATAGCAAACCCATCACTTTAAGAATACATTCTCTTGTTAAGAAGAGAATGTATTAAATTTTCCAAATACACCCAGGGGTAATTTTATCCCTGAGGTTGCCTGAAGGTATAATTCGCCGGTCTCAAGGTTCTTTACCTGAGGGAAAGACGTTTTAATCAGATTTTCTACAATTACAGAAGAGAAACCTAATGAATAGGTATTCAGGATCAGGAAGTGTTCTTCTTCATCCAGTAACTGTACTACATCCTGCATCATTTCCTGAATATGATCTTCAAGCTTCCACTTTTCTCCATTTGGACCATGTCCGAATGCTGGTGGATCTAAAATGATACCATTGTATTTTTTACCACGTTTTAATTCACGCTTTACAAACTTCAAAGCATCTTCTACAACCCATCTCACATCTTTTAACTGAGACAGTTCCTGATTCTCATTTGCCCAGTTTACAACTTGTTTAATCGAGTCCACATGGGTCGTGTCTGCACCAGCTGCTTTTGCAATCAATGATGCGGCACCTGTATAGGCAAAAAGGTTAAGGACTTTTGGTTTCGGTGTCTTAAATTTCTTAATCGATGAAGAGATATAATCCCAGTTTACCGCCTGCTCAGGAAAAACACCAACATGTTTGAAGGAAGTCAAACCCAGACGAAGATTAATCTTTACATCATCGTTTTTATATCCCACATTCCAGCGGTCAGGTACATTCCCGGCTGCTCTTACCCATTCTCCGGAAGTAGCAGAGCGTCCCTTGAACCGGATATGTGTTAATTTTTTCCATTCTTGTTCAGGAAGGACTTTTTTCCATACAGCCTGTGGCTCAGGTCTGCAAAGGATAAGATTGCCAAAGCGCTCTAGTTTCTCAAAATCACCACAATCAATTAACTCATAATCTTTCCAGTGCGTGGGCGTTAATAGGCTTATCATAAAATATTTTTGTACAAATTGTTATTAAAAGTTTTTCCTGGCAGCTTTCATAAACCGGCTGGCAAAAACGAAGTCATTAAGTTCTTCTATATCTGTATGGGCGATTTCTTTATTAGAACCCTCCCAGAATTTTTTTCCTTCATGTAAGAAAAGAATATAATCACCAATTCCCATTACAGAGTTCATATCATGGGTAACTACGATCGTAGTAGTATTGTATTCTTCAGTAATTTCTTTAATCAGCTCATCGATAACGATAGAGGTTTTTGGATCAAGGCCAGAATTTGGCTCATCAACAAAAAGATACTTAGGGTTCATCGCGATTGCCCGGGCAATCCCCACACGTTTTTTCATCCCGCCTGAAAGTTCTGCAGGAAAAAGCTTGTTTTTGCCTGCAAGGTTAACCCGCTCCAGACAAAAATTGACGCGTTCCAGTTTCTCCTTGAATGAATGGTCCGTAAACATATTCAAAGGGAACATAATGTTTTCTTCGACAGTCATAGAATCAAAAAGTGCAGAGCCCTGAAAAAGCATACCGATCTCTTTACGGATCTCGATGCGCTGCTCAAAATTCATGTCTATAAATTCTCTTCCATCATATTGTACACTTCCTTTTTCAGGTGTGTGTAAACCTATCATGCATTTAAGCAATGTAGTTTTTCCGGAACCAGAACCACCAATAATTAAATTTGTCAGACCTTCTTTGAATATTCCTGATATGCCTTTCAGAACAGTATTGGAGCCGAAAGATTTTTCAATGTCTTTGATTTCGATCATAGTAATAATTGGGTTACAATGTAATCACAAGCCAGGATACTGATACAGCTCACAACAACTGCTCTTGTACTTGCCTGGGCTACTTCTAATGCACCACCTTTTACATAGAAACCTTCATATGCCGGAACAGTAGTGATGATAAAACCAAATACAAATGCTTTAACCAGCGCTACAGTGATCGTATAAGGATTGAAATCGGTTGTGATACCCTGGATATATTCAGCAGGAGTTACTGCGCCAGACAAAGTACCACCCAGATAACCGCCTGTAATACTTAATACCATGGCGAAAATCACCAGTACAGGCACCATGGTAATGCCTGCAATCAGTTTAGGCAGGATCAGGTAACCAGGTGAATTGATGCCCATAATCTCAAGTGCATCAATCTGCTCACTTACTCTCATCGTCCCGATCTCTGAAGAGATTGCTGAACCAATTTTACCAGCAAGTACAATTGCAGTAATGGTAGGGCTAAGTTCCAGAATACTGGAGTCCCTGGTTACAGAACCAATGATTGTTTTAGGAATAAAATCACTGACCAGCTGAAAAGCAATCTGTAAAGTCATAACTGCCCCAATAAAGGTAGAAATGATGGCTATTAACCCAAGCGAGCCAACACCTACAAAGTCCATCTGTTGAAAAATGGCTTTAAGATATATTTTAAATTTTTCGGGTTTTCTGAAGACTGCTTTCAACAGCAACAGGTATCTACCAAAATTGGTGAAGTTCATTCAGTAAGAAATTAGCTAATGTATTAATACTATAATAATACAAAGAAACAACAAAAAATGTTGTGGCTTTGTTTATTTCTTAAAAATATTCTGCTATTTGATGAATAATGCGGTTTTTTGCAGCCGGTTAAGATTAGCCCGGTAACTTTTGAAAATAAAGAATAAGCTGTTTAATTGGGTTTACAGAAAGATTTCAGTAGAATTCGTTTTGAAGAAAAAAATGCTTTGCGGTGTTTTGTAACTTAAGAGGGCTTGCTTAGTCTTAATTGTGTATAAAGGGTTAATCAATGTTTAGCGCTTACAAAATAAACTGGTAAGCATTAAGAAACCGCTAATAGTTTAATTGTTAATAATATAGGAGAGTGATTATGGAAAATAGATTATTAAGAAACGAGCATGACAAGATAATTGCCGGCGTTTCATCGGGTTTAGCAGAATATATGCAGGTAGATGTAACTATCATCAGATTGCTATTCGTATTATCCACTATATTTTTGGTAGGAACCGGGGTACTTGTTTACCTGGTGATGTGGATTGTGGTACCTGTAAATAATGATCCGGCTGCGAGATTTTCAAAATTTAATGATTATTTCAAAAAGCAGAATGATTTTCATGGTTTTAATACGCCACCTCCTTTTGGACAGCAAAATACTAATGCACCAGAAAATCCGGATGTAAAAAGCAATGCGGCAACTGACTGGAATAATCCTGTAGATTTTAAATCGTTACCTAAAAATAATGATACCGGACGGACCATTGGAGGATTATTCCTGTTGGTTATAGGTTTATATTTCCTGATGAACGAGTTTAACATTATACCTTACTGGTTTAGACTCGGTAAATTATGGCCACTGGTATTTGTTGCAATTGGTTTAAGTTTTATTCTGAAAGCTAAACGTAAAGATAAGTGGGAAGACTGGAAAAGTCAGCAGGCAGAAGATGTGAATACGGCACAGAAACCAGTTTCAGAAGAGCCTGCTAAACCGTCATCAGATCAGGCTGCTGAAAATCAATTATAACTCCTAAAGAAAGAATTTTATGAAACTTAATAGAGTAATGTGGGGCATTGTACTACTGTTTGTAGGGGCAGTCCTTTTATTAGAGAATTTTAATGTCATTAATTTTTACTGGAGAAACGTATGGAGTTTCTGGCCTGCATTTCTGATTATTGCCGGAGTCAATATCCTGTTTAACAGAAATAAATCTCAAACAGGAAATATGATCTCGCTGGGCGTGCTGGTATTGATGCTTGGTTTTATGTTTTACAGAGGTTTACAGCGGCCACTTAATAGGAACTGGATAGGTGACCGCTTTTCGAAGGAACTTGATCTTGATTTGGATAGTGCTGAAGAAATCAGTACTCAAAAATTGAGTTTTACAGAGCCTTTTATAGCGGCAGATAGTGCGAAAAAGACTGTTCTTAATATCTCTGGCGGCGGCACGTCATTCAATTTAGAAGGTGAAACTGAGCAATTGATCACTGCAGATGTAGAACGTAAATATGGAAATTTCATCCTGCAAAAAGAGAGCTCAGATTCTGTAAATACCATTACTTTTAAAATGAAAGATAAAAAAGGGAACTGGTCATTTGGAAACGGTGGAAATGATGTAGACCTGAAGCTTAATAAAAAACCAGAATGGACGCTAAATATGAATATGGGGGCAGGAGAGGTAAAGCTGGATCTATCGGATTATAAATTGAGAAGTTTCCGGTTCGATGGCGGTGCTGCTTCTGTAGATCTTAAAGTAGGGACTTTGCTTCCAATTACCGATGTAATTGTGAAAACAGGTGTTGCTTCTGTAGAAATAGCTATTCCTGAATCATCTGGCTGCAGAATTAAAACTAAAACTGGTCTTTCTGCGAAAGATTTCCCTGGCTTTATCAAATTAGATAATGGTAATTATGAAACTTCTAATTATAGTGCATCCACCAAGAAGGTTTTTATTAATCTGGATGGGGGATTGAGTAACTTTGAAGTGAACAGATATTAATAACCATTGGAACCTGAAAAAGAAGTTATCTATAGTGTAGTCGTCAATGGAAAGCCAGAAGGCCCATACGATTTTGAGCAATTAAAGCGTATGAATATTGTAGCAGGAACTTTTATCAGAAAACCTGGAATGGATGATTATAAGGAAGCGCACGAATTCTCTGAACTCCGTGCGCTTTTTGGTTTCAGCTATGAAAGGACGGCACCCCAGTATTTTGCCTCGTTCGATCAGCGTTTATTAGCATCTATGATCGATTATTTTATACTATTTCTGATTTATACAGGCCTGATACTGCTTAGTTTTATTTTTATAAAGGATCAGGGACAAAGAATTGGAACTGGTTTAATTTTCCTGCCGGCAATTCCTGTGTTTAAATTTATTTACGGAGTTTTTGCTGAGGCTTCTGAAAAACAGGCAACGGCCGGGAAACGGTTTTTAGCGATAAAGGTTACGGATATGGGGGGAAACAGAGTGAGTGCCGCAACTTCTTTTGCGAGGAATATTGCGAAGGTTTTGTCGGTTGCTCCGGTGTTTTTGGGGTATTTGTATAGTTTTTTGAACAAGAAACAACAGTGTCTGCATGATGTGGCAGCGGGGACATTAGTCATCAAGGATCGTCTAATATAAAATAAAAAAGGTATGCTGTATTTCGGTCTGCGTTCATTTGAAGGAATGAACGATGTCCGAAATACAGCATACCTTTTTTATTTTTCTACATCTGACCGGTTTGATGGCTAATGTATGTGCTGGCAAGATCATGTTTGTTTGGTTTGCCGGATAGTTTTACAGATAGGTTATTTGTTGGCGAGGCTTTAGGATAGCTTTTTGGCGAGGCTTTAGGATAGTTTGTTGGCGAGGCTTTAGGATAGCTTGTTGGCGATGCTTTAGGATAGTTTGTTGACGAGGCTTTAGGATAGCTTGTTGACGAGGCTTTAGGATAGTTTGTTGGCAAGGCTTTAGGATAGCTTGTTGACGATGCTTTAGGATAGCTAAGTGATTTATGTTGTAAGGGTGTTGGAAGGGTACCGAACCCTTCCAACACCCTTACAACATAAATGTCAATAGGACCACAGCCTGTTTCCAATATTGGGCACGATGCTGACAATAATCAGGATTAATTTGACGACTATCTGAATTCACTTACAAAACTTAATCTTTATCTTTGTACCAGTATGGAAAACGTATCAGCACAAAAAGAGTTAGACGGGGGATATTGTAATCATTTGAATCAGTACTCCAGGTTCTTAACACGTGAGGTTTCTATAGGGGATATTCCTATGGGTGGATTGAATCCGATCAGAATACAATCTATGACCACTACCGACACGATGGATACCATCGGGACTGTTGAGCAGACGATCAGGATGGTAGAATCTGGATGTGAGTATGTAAGGATTACAGCGCCAAGTATGAAAGAGGCAGAGAACCTTGCCAATATCAAAAAGGAACTGCGTTTTAGAGGGTATAATGTCCCTTTAGTAGCTGATATACATTTTACGCCCAATGCTGCGGAAGCTGCTGCCCGTATTGTTGAAAAAGTAAGGGTTAATCCGGGTAATTATGCGGATAAAAAGCGTTTTGAGAATATAGAATATACACAGCAGGCCTATCAGGCCGAGCTTGATCGTATTTATAAGAAGTTTTCACCACTCGTGAAAATATGTAAAGAATATGGTACTGCGATGCGTATTGGTACCAATCATGGATCTTTATCAGACAGGATCATGAGCCAGTACGGAGATACTCCCCGTGGGATGGTAGAATCGGCTATGGAATTTATGAGGATCTGTGAAGATCTGAATTATTATAACCTGGTGATCTCCATGAAAGCGAGCAATACGCAGGTTATGGTTCAGGCCTACCGTTTACTGGTTGAAACTATGGTTAAGGAGGGGATGAATTATCCGCTTCACCTTGGGGTTACTGAGGCTGGTGATGGTGAAGATGGCCGGATTAAATCTGCAGTTGGTATCGGGACTTTATTAGAGGATGGTTTAGGAGATACAATCAGGGTTTCTTTAACTGAAGATCCGGAATTTGAGGCTCCGGTGGCCAAAGCTTTAGCTGATCGTTATGCTAAAAGAGGTCAGCCTGCAGTAATCAATGAAAGAATCGAAATCAGGGATTTACCCTATGATCCATATGCGTATAACCGCAGGCTAACTGTTCCGGTACAGCATATCGGTGGGCATCATCATCCGGTAGTTATGCTGGATGTATCTTCAAAGAATTTAAAAGATCCTTATTTCTTAGCTGAAGCAGGTTATAAATATAGTGCTGGCCTGGATAAGTATAATATGGCTGATCAGGCTTGTGACCTGGTTTATTTAGGGGATGCATTGCCTTCTTTTTCTTTTCCGGGGAATCTGCGCCAGATCTATAATTACAGAACATGGGAGGGGTTAAAGGATAAAAATAATTGTCATCCATTAATTAAACTGGAAGATTATGCCTCAGTCCCTCTAAAGGATGCTGTGCTGAACCTGGTTAGCGTAAATGCAAAATCTTATAGCAAAGTATTGTTGTCACTGCTGGATGAAACAGTTGTGCTGGTACTGGAAACTTCTTCAGAACAGGGAATGATGGAGCAGCGAGACTTTTTTGTTGCCTTGCTTCAAAGTGAAAATCGAATTCCTGTGATCATTAAGAGGTCTTATGCTGCGATTACTGCGGATGATCTGCAATTATATGCCGCTACAGATTTGGGCGCTCTGTTTACAGATGGCTTTGGAGACGGGGTTTGGATTGATGCACCCATGACAGTAGGGCTTCCAATTATGAATTCCACAAGTTTCGGAATTTTACAGGCTACCAGAACCCGAATCTCTAAAACAGAATATATTTCCTGCCCTAGTTGTGGCAGAACGCTTTTTGACCTGCAGGAAACTACACAGCTTATCCGCTCAAGAACAGATCATTTGAAAGGGATTAAGATTGGTATTATGGGCTGTATTGTAAACGGACCAGGTGAGATGGCTGATGCCGACTACGGTTATGTAGGTACAGGCCCGGATAAAATCACTTTATACCGGGGTAAAGAGGTCGTTAAAAAGAATGTCAGTTCTGCTTTTGCACTGGATGATTTGATTGAACTGATCAAAGAAGACGGCAATTGGACAGAGGTGAAATAAGATCAGGAAGCCCTGATCTATTTAAATTATAGATCAGGGCTTTTTAAAAAGGAAAGGCTTTTTTCACAAACTTCTAATAATTGAGCAGGTAATTCTTTTTCTGTGTAAGGGTGGTTTGCTCCATATACATGATTTCCCCCTTTGATTTTTTGTAATTGTGCCCTTGGCTGAGCCTGGGCCAGTTGTTGCGCCACACTGAATTTTACATTTACATCATCATCGCCGTGCAGAATGAGCCAGGGGATTTTAACCTTTGCTGCGGCATGAAGAATATCAAACTCTTCTCTGTGTGCCTTAAAATCTTCCAGTAGTGTGCTGTTAAGTGGCATCTTTTCTTTAGTTCTTGCATTTTCAACGAAAATTCTTCCGGAAGTTATCCACTCTTCTTCCTGTTCTTTCTTCCACAGAGAACTAAAATCTGCAATTGCAGACCAGGTAATGATTTTATGAATCCTTTCATCGGCCATGCCTTTAAGCACCACTAAAGCACCTCCACGGCTATGTCCAATCAGGTATATAGGGGTCGCAGGATAAGTATGAGCAATATAATTGAGCGCAGTATCTACGTCTTTTAACTCCATACTTACTGTGTTTTCTGCAAAAGCATAAAGATCAGTCACATCATCGGGCCTTTGTGCTGTAACGCCGCTGTGGCTTAAATTAAATTTGAAATATCGGTATCCCCTGGTTGCGAAAAAGGAAGCAACAAGGTTATGTGCGCCCCAGTCTTTAAAACCTTTGAACCCATGTACAAATAATATACAGGGTTGATTTGTATGTTTATCGTCATATGTAAGGTCTCCGGAGATGGTTTTATCTTTAGAACCTGATAAAATAAACTGCTCTTTTTTAATCATAACTTTCTTTTATAGCTGGTTACCTATATTAACAAACATAGTGAACCCTTGTTTAATCTATGTGTTGTTTAATTTAAAATCGTTCTAAATTGATCTTAATTACAGCATAATGACAGACACTATGGGCGGTCTTGTTACTTTTGTTTCCACTATAAAACAACACAAACCCAAATTGGAATATTTAAAGATACTTGCTTTCACTCATAAACAAATTGACTTAAAGTCTTTAGGGAAATTAGTTATCTGTGAGCAGACACTGGATGATAGGCTAAAGAATATTCAAAATGAACTGGATGTAAAAGAAATCTTTTATATCGGTACATGTAATCGCGTTGAGTTTGTTTTTACCACTGCACACGAATTAGACCGTGAATTTATCCTTCGTTTCCTGACTGTGCTTGACATGGGATTACCGGAAGCTTACATGGACAGATTTCTTGAAAACGTTTCTGTTTATGAACAGGTGGAAGCTTTCAATCACTTACTACGCACTTCCTGCTCACTGGAAAGTCTGGTAGTAGGAGAGAAAGAAATCCTTGCCCAGGTACGCCGGGCTTATGAAGCATGCCGTGTTTCTGGCTTTACAGCCGATTATATGCGGATGATCATGAACCGCGTCGTTAAAACAGCAAAGGAAGTTTATACCCATACGAATATCTCAAAAAACCCGGTTTCGGTAGTGTCTTTAGCTTACCGCAAATTAAGGGACCTCACTATAACTGCCAGCTCAAGAATCCTGATTATAGGGGCTGGTGAGACTAACAAGAATTTAGCACAATACCTTAAAAAGCATAAATATTCTAATTTTTCTATCTTCAACAGAACGGTAGAAAATGCAGAATCTCTTGCAAAAGATTTAAATGGTATCGCTTATCCATTAACAGCACTGGAAAACTTCGATCAGGGATTCGATGTGATCATTACCTGTACCGGTGCTACTGAACCAATCATCACAGAAGAAATTTACCGTAAACTGCTTAACGGCGAAACGGGTAAAAAAGTTATTGTAGATCTTGCAATTCCTAATGATACTGCACCATCTGTTATTCAAAACTTTCCTATACACTATATTGAAGTGGAATCTTTAAAAGAGATTGCCCGCAAAAATATCCAGGAACGTTATGACGAGCTGGTTAATGCAGAACAAATCATCGATCAGAATATCAAAGAATTTGATTTAGTACTTCGTCAGCGCAAAATAGAAATTGCAATGAGTGAAGTTCCTCAAAAGATTAAAGCAATTAAAAGTAAAGCACTGGATATTGTTTTTGCAGATGAGATCAATACCCTTGATGAAAACTCAAGACTGGTTCTTGAAAGGGTGATGGATTATATGGAAAAGAAATATATTAGCGTACCGATGATCATGGCAAAGGAAATTCTTGTGAATAACAGCTAGCCTTCCGGGTAGATTAGTCAGCACAAATACATTATTTGTTTATTATTTAAGACTATAGCTCTTTTAGGTTAAATTTGCGCCAATCTAAATACGTGATAGCTACAAAAGCTTAAGTCAACGTTGTTCATTAACGGTTGATGGAAGCTTTATAAAAGAACAATTATATACTGATGAAAAAACTTATTATCGGAACAAGAGGCAGTGATCTTGCATTATGGCAGGCCAATTTTACGAAAGACAAACTTGCGGAAATTGGTTTTGAAGCAGAACTCAAGATCATTAAAACCCAGGGTGATAAAATACTAAACCTGAGGCTGGATAAACTTGAAGGAAAAGGTTTTTTTACCAAAGAGCTTGAAGAAGAACTATTAGGCGGCAGTATTGACATTGCCGTACATTCCCATAAAGATTTACCGACTAACCATCCTGCAGGATTAACTATTGCGGCAGTTTCCGGCCGTGAAGATCCTTCTGAATTATTACTGATCTTAAAAGACTGTGTTGATCTTACGCAAAAACTTTCTTTGAAAACCGGTGCACAGGTAGGTACTTCATCCAACAGACGTAAAGCGCAATTACTTGCGCTAAGAACAGACCTTAATATTGAAGATCTGCGTGGTAACGTAAATACCCGTATTCAAAAATTGAGAGATGAAAATTATGATGCTATTTTACTGGCAAAAGCGGGGGTAAACCGTTTAAATCTTGATTTATCTGAATTTCATGTGGAAGTTATTGATCCTACTGAATTAATTCCTGCACCTGCACAGGGTGTATTAGCTATCCAGATCAGAGAAAACGATCACGAATTGTATGATATTCTGCAAAGAATACATGATGCAGCTACTGCGGAAGAAATTGGTGTGGAACGTAAAGTCCTGAATATTTTTGAAGGTGGCTGTCATATGCCTTTAGGCTGTTACTGCAAAAAGGAAAATGGAAAATATGAGGTGTGGACCTCAAAAGCATTAACAGCTGACGATTTTCCAAATCGCTTATTCTTTAGAGTAGATAGCGTGGAAGGACTGGCCGAAAAGATCGTCTCTAAATTTGATGCAGAGAGAAAACTGCCGGCAAGGGTATTTATTTCCAGAGAAATAGGGGAGCATAATTATTTTAGAAGAGCATTGGAGGCTAACCAGATAGAAATAGAAGGAAGATCACTGATCCGTACTTTTCCTATTGTGAACGTACTGGACCCTTTTTATCTTAAACATATCAACTGGATCTTTTTCAGCAGCCGTAATGGGGTAGAATACTTCTTTAAACTGAAACCAGTATTACCTAAACATACCAAATTTGGCGTAGTAGGCAGAGGATCTGCAGATGCATTAAGGAAACATGGTCATAAAGCTGATTATGTAGGTGAAAGTGGTGATATTACTGAGGTTGGTGAAGATTTTGCAGTATTGGTCAGAAACCAGACTGTTTTATTCCCTCGTGCTCAGGACTCACTGTTAAGTATTCAGAAATCTCTGAATGAAGACACTAAAATTATTGATCTGCCTATCTATGAGACAGTCATAGAAGAAAATATAGACCATACCTATGCTGATGTATTGATCTTTACCAGCCCCTCTAATGTAGAAGCTTATTTTGCTGATAACTTACTGGACCCGGGACAAAAGGTAATCGCTATAGGAAATTCAACAGGAAAGAAATTTGAGGAAATGGGGGTAGACTATGTACTTCCTTATTCTCCTGACGAAATCGGACTTGCAGAAGCGGTATTCGGAATTGATATTAAATAAAAAAAAGAGAGGTTGATTATGTTGCACCGTCCACGTAGATTAAGAAAGAACCCAATTGTAAGAGAGATGATGGCCGAAACAAAACTGTCGAAAGACATGTTTGTTTATCCATATTTTATTGTTCCGGGTAACGGAGTGAAACATGGTATTGATTCCATGCCTGGAGTAAATCATTTTTCGACAGATCAATTGATCAGAGATGTTGAAAAAGGACTGGAGCTTGGTGTAAATAAAATCATGCTTTTTGGTGTGGGAGATGAAAAATCTGAGGATGCACGTTCTGCATACCATGATCATTCATTAGTACCTGCTGCTGTTCGTGAATTAAAGAAAAACTTTGGTGACGATTTATATGTAGTTACCGATGTTTGCGTTTGTTCTTATACAACACATGGACATTGTGGTATTCTGAAAGATGATTATGTGCAGAATGATGAAACCGTAGAAGTGATTGCTAAAATGGCGTTGACACATGCACAGGCCGGAGCAGATATGTTAGCACCATCAGATATGATGGATGGACGTATCGGTGCCATGCGTAATTTACTGGATCAGCATGGTTATGTAAACGCAGCGATTATGTCACATGCCACTAAATTTGCTTCTGCTTATTACGGGCCGTTCAGGGAGGCTGCGGATTGTGCGCCAAGTAAGGGTGATAGAAAAGCTTATCAGATGGATTTTAGAAATCCTGAGGAAGCTTTGCGGGAGGCATTGCTGGATCAGCGTGAAGGAGCAGATGTATTAATGGTGAAGCCGGCATTAGCTTACATGGATGTAATTCATAACCTGAAACAAAATACAGATTTGCCTATTGCCTGCTATAATGTATCAGGAGAATATGCAATGGTCAAAGCAGCTGCTCAAAAGGGCTGGATTGATGAACAAAAGATAGTAATGGAAACTATGTATGCTTTTGCACGTGCGGGAGCAAGTATAATTACCACTTACCATATAAGAGATATTGTAGAAAAGAACTGGATGTAATATGTTAGAATCGTTAAAAAAGATGTTTTCCGGCAACGAAGGAGATATGCCTGTAAATACTGGAAGTAAACCAGATATTTCAAGAGAGAAATCCAAAGAGCTGTATGAAAAGGCAAAAACTTATTTTCCTGGCGGAGTTAATTCACCAGTAAGAGCGTTTAAATCTGTTTACGGAACACCATTATTCATTCAAAAAGGTGATGGATGTTTTGTCTGGGATGCTGATGGAAATCAATTTATTGATTTCTGCGGTAGCTGGGGACCTTTAATTCTGGGGCATAACCCAACTAAAGTAAGAGAAAAAGTGATCGAAACGATGCAGAATGGCATGAGCTTCGGTGCACCTACTGCTTTGGAAAATGAACTGGCAGAACTGATTATCAAAAACAATAAACACGTAGAAAAGATTCGTTTTACGAGTTCTGGTACTGAAGCAGTGATGTCTGCAATTCGTCTGGCACGTGGTTATACCAAAAGAGATAAGATCCTGAAATTTGAAGGCTGTTATCATGGCCATAGTGATTCACTCTTGGTAAAAGCAGGTTCTGGCCTGGTTACTTTTGGTGAAACGTCATCTCTGGGCGTACCTAAATCTTTTGCTGAAGAGACTATTGTTATTCCTTTAAATGATACAGATGCTTTAACACAGGCTTTTGCTCAGTTTAAAGACCAGCTGGCAGCAGTAATTATTGAAGGTATTCCTGCCAATAACGGATTGCTGATACAGGACCCCGCTTATATAGAGTTCCTTCAAAAAATCTGTAAGGACAATGGTACATTACTGATTTTTGATGAAGTGATCACTGGTTTCCGTTTAGGTTTTGAGGGGGCTGCGGGTTATTATAATGCTAAACCGGATATCGTCACTTATGGTAAGATACTAGGTGGCGGTTTACCTGTAGGAATGTATGGTGCATCTGCAGAAATCATGGGACATATCTCTCCTGACGGTGGTGTTTATCAGGCTGGAACTTTATCAGGAAATCCTGTAGCTATGGCAGCAGGTATCGCCCAGCTGACTGAGTTACTTAAATCTGGTTTCTACAAAGAACTGAATGCAAAAGCTACTGAATTTGCTGAAGGTATCCAGCGTTTTGCTACCGCAAGAAGTTATAAATTCAAAGTGTTTCATGTAGGTTCGATCTTCTGGTTCGCTTTTACAGACAAGGATAAAATCCAGTGTGCAGAAGATATTGATGCCGCAAGCATGGAGAAATTTAAAATAATGCACCGTGAATTGTTAAACAGAGGGATTTATTTAGGCCCTTCTGGTTATGAGGTGGGATTTGTTTCTGCTGCACACACAAAAATTGAATTAGAAAAGGCTAAAAGAGCAATTCTTGAAGCTTTGGACATTGTTTTTAGGAATAAATAAATTAACAGTATATTTAAGAGCTGTTTAGGTTTAAACAGTTTCAAGAGGTTTAGAAATTTTGAAGAAATCAATCATCATATTTTATTTCATGCTGCTGTACTCACTGGTACAGCTGATCTCCTGGGGAACGCTTGTCGTTAAACTTCAGCCTTCCAGAATGGCTATGGTCATGGGAGAGGGGTCTGTGTTTTTGTTTCTTCTGTGTGTAGGGGCATATTTCCTGCATCAATCGATCAAAAAAGAAGATCTTTTGAGAGAGCAGCAGCAAAACTTTCTGTTATCTGTTACACATGAACTTAAATCACCATTGGCAGCAATTAAACTGTCGCTTCAAACGATTGTGAAACGTGATCTGGATAAGGCACGTCAAACTTCTTTACTGAACAATTCATTAAAGGATATTGAGCGCCTGGATGATCTGGTTGAAAATATGCTGCTGGCTACAAAAATTGAAAACCGCTCGTATTCCTTCCCTAAGGAAGAGTTTGATTTTTCAGAACTGGTTACCAAAATAACTGACAGGTTGCAAATTCATTCTTGCGGATGTGAACAGGTTATTAATCCTGTGATCCAGCCGAATGTAAAAGTTATGGGAGATCCTTTTACGCTTTCTTCTGTAGTAACTAACCTGGTAGAAAATGCGGTAAAATATTCTGGCCCATGTGCTGAAGTGGGAGTTGAACTGGGAATGCGTGATGGACATCCTTTCCTGAGTGTTTCTGATAGAGGGCCCGGTATTCCTGATGCGGAAAAAATGCTCATATTTGATAAGTTTTACCGTGTTGGTGAAGAAAATACAAGGAAAGCGAAAGGAACGGGGCTGGGATTGTTTATAGTAAAAGAAGTTTTGCAAAAACATGACGCTGATATCAGCGTCAGAGACAATGTACCGCAGGGTACAATTTTTGAAATCACATTTAGTTGATCATTATGCAACAGAAATTAAGAATTTTATTGGTCGAAGACGAAGACCATTTATTAGATGCTATAAAATTAAACCTTGAATTAGAAGGTTACAAAGTCCATGCAGTAAAGGATGGTAAAACAGCTTTGAAGATCTTCAAAGAAGAACGTTTTAACCTGATCATTCTGGATGTGATGCTTCCTGAAATGGATGGCTTCCAGGTTTGTGAAACTATACGTTTGGAAAATACTGAGGTTCCTATCTTATTTTTAACGGCTAAAAACACAAGTGAAGACCGTGTAATGGGCCTTAAAAAAGGTGCTGATGATTACCTGGTTAAACCTTTCAATTTAGAAGAACTGATCTTAAGAGTTGGTATCCTGGTTAAACGCAGCATGAAATCTGACGATTTAAAGGAATTGAATTCTTACAAAATCGGAGAGAAAACTATCTATTTCAATTCATTCGAGCTGAAACAGGATGATGGTGTAATCGTTCCATTAACTAAAAAAGAAACGATGCTGCTTAAATTACTGATTGAGCGTAAAAACGAAGCAGTTTCGAGAGAGCAAATCCTGGAAACAGTTTGGAATTATGATGTTTATCCTTCGACACGTACAATTGATAACTTCATC
This sequence comes from Pedobacter cryoconitis, assembly GCF_014200605.1. Taxonomy (GTDB): domain Bacteria; phylum Bacteroidota; class Bacteroidia; order Sphingobacteriales; family Sphingobacteriaceae; genus Pedobacter; species Pedobacter cryoconitis_B. The sequence goes on from NZ_JACHCE010000009.1 coordinate 128,689, forward strand.
CTTACTTTCCGTAAGTATTTTGAACCAGATCAGAAAAACCCGGTTTATTTCCACTCAATTCGTGGTGTAGGCTATAAATTTACGGATATTCATAACTAATGTATAACGCAAAAGGCAGGTATGCTCTGATGGCAATTTTTGTTATTGCCGCTGGAGTGTGCCTTTTTTATGACCAGCAACAGCTGGCAGTGATTTTAGGTTTAATGACCGGATTTGTAATCTGGAGTCATTTCAAGAGCAGCTCCATCTTAATTGCGTCAAAGTATTTTAAAGATGGTAATTATGATAAAGCTGAACAATTATTAGCCGAAGTCCCAAATCCGGACCGTCTTGCCAAAAACAGACGTGGTTACTATGAATTTATGATTGCCAATATTGCGCTTAAAAAGGAAGATTACCAGGCTGCTGAATATCATTTTCAGGTAGCCAGCCGTTTTCCTCTGGGCACAAAAAGTGATAAGTCTTTTGTATTGATACATCTGGCTAACCTTGCACTGCGCAAAAAAGATAAAGTAAGAGCATTGGCCTATGCCGACAAAGCAAAGGACCTTGCAAATACAGAGAGAACGAAAGAGATAATTAATAAAATAGAAAAAGAAGCAAATAGCTTACCAACAAATTAAGATTAGATGAACACTTTATTTTTAGATGCAGCATGGTCCAAACAAACTGAACGCCCACCCGTATGGATGATGCGTCAGGCTGGTCGTTTCATGCCGGAATATTGGGAGATTAAAAACAAGTATTCATTCTTAGAGATGTGCAAAACGCCTGAAATTGCCGCTGATGTAACGATGTTGCCAGTAGAATTATTAGGCATTGATGCTGCTATTTTGTTTTGTGATATATTGGTTACCGGTGAGGCAATGGGTGGCGATCTTAGCTTTACGCAAGGTATAGGTCCTCGTTTTGCAAATCCTGTACGTACATTGAAAGATGTAGAAAATTTGAATGTAGATTGTCTGGATCAGCTTGAGTATGTTGCTGATGCGATTAAAGTTATTCAACAACGCTTAAACGGAAGTATTCCGCTAATTGGTTTTGCTGGTGCCCCTTTTACCGTAATGAGCTACCTGGTTGAAGGTGCTTCTTCAAAAGATTTCAAGCTTACAAAATTATTGATGCATAATCATCCGGAGGTTGCTCATAAATTGTTAGCTAAAATTGCTAAGGTAACTGCCGATTATCTGAACCTGCAGATTGCTGCCGGGGTAAATGCAATACAGATTTTTGATAGCTGGGCAATGGCTTTGTCATGGAATGACTATCAGGAATTTTCTCACCGTTATATCCAGGAGATTATTGCTAATCTGAACAGGAAAGATATCCCTGTGATCTCTTTCTGTAAAGGAAGTTCTGTGTTTGCACCGATTATGGCTACTGCAAAACCAGATGTAATTTCTGTAGACTGGAATGCTGATTTATTAAATATTAAACAAGCTTTACCAGCTGGTATTGCTGTTCAGGGTAACCTTGATCCACATATTTTATATGCTGAGAAACCGGTTATTAAAAAACATATTTTGCAATTGTTTGAACGTATGCGTGGGGAAAATGGATTTATATTCAATTTAGGTCATGGTATCATGCCTGATATTCCTTTTGATAACGTGAAGTATGCAATTGATTTCATTAAAGAATTCCGCTATTAATGGGTCAGTATTATCCATACGTACTTTCTGTCCATATCATCTTTGTGGTGAGCTGGATGGCAGGTTTGTTTTATAGCGTCCGCTTGTTTATTTATCATACGGAAGCGAATGACCGCCCTGATCAGGAAAAAGAGATTCTTCAAAAGGAGTTTATTAAGATAGAACATAAGCTTTGGCATATTATTACTAACCCTGCAATGACTTTTGCTGTTCTTGCAGGAATAGGTATGATTTGTATCAATCCGGATTTGTTAAAGACTCCCTGGTTACATGTGAAACTTGGCTTTGTTTTGTTATTGCTGGTTTATCATTTTATATGTCAGCGGATAATGAAGCAGATGAAGAAAGGGATTTTTAAACTGAGTTCTTTTAAACTGAGGTTATGGAATGAGGTGGCTACGGTTTTACTGGTCGCGATCGTGTTTACTGTGGTACTGAAAAGTGCGGTTGACTGGGTTTATGGTTTGATCGGATTGATTGTGTTTTCGGGGGGGATTATGACAGCGGTTAAGTTGTACAAGAATTATCGCCAGAAACGCGGGGAGTAGGATTTAAAAAGGGAAATAAAAAAAACCATGCAGTATTTCGGCTGGCATTCATCTGAAGGGACGAATGAGGCTCGAAATACTGCATGGTTTTTTTTATTTCTCTGAGGGAAGTCCTGCTGTTTAGACGTTTACCGGAGAGAATTGCTTGTCTGGTGTGTGGGTTAGTGGATAGTTGTTTAAGAGGATAGCTTAAAGAAGATAAATTAAGAAGAATAGATTTTGAAGTAATTTTATAGGAGATCGGTATATTTTCTTTTTTGTGAAACATATGATGGCGTTGAGCATCTATTAGATGGGAGAATACTTAAATTTAACTTGCGGGGCACATAGCTTACAAGATGCCTCTCTTGTTTAAACTTTGGATGCATAGGTGATAAGAATTGTAGATAATTAGAGAACAATAATTGATAGAAATAGGTTAATAGATAAGATACAAAGAATATGAAGAAGAATTTACTAATGACTTTATTGTTTAGTGGTATGATGGGCCTGACCTGTTTAACTGCGGCTGGACAAGAAATAGATACGACTGTGGTTACGGGGCAGAAGATTGCTGGAAATTCAGTGAAGGCCCGGAAATACAACTTAAATTTATCTTTTGGACGAAGTGAGGATAGTGTAAAGAATGAATCAGCCCCTACAGGACGCTTTGGATACGGAATTACTTTTACCAGACTGGATATTGGTTTTTCAAGATTAATTGATAATGGCAGTTTTAAGCTTTCTCCTAAGAATGATTTTTTGGATTACAGAGGGATTAAGACAAGTACGGTATCATTTGATATAGCGTATTTTGGTTACCGCTTTAATCCTAATTTCAGGATATATGCGGCTGCAGGATTCGACTGGACACTGATACGCCTGAATAGAAATATTACTATTCAAAAGAATACACCGGATCTTACTTATGTAGAGGAACCGATCGATTTTAGTAAGAATAGGTTTTCCAGTAGTTATGTGCATATTCCACTGAATTTTGAGTTCAGGACTAAGGAGAATCAAAGGGGCAAAAGATTTTATTTTGTGGTAGGACCCGAGGTTAGTTTCCTGCTGAATGGAAAGGTTAAGCAGATTAGCGACGAACGCGGTAAACAGAAGTTCAGAAATGATTACGATTTTCAAAAAGTTCGCCTGGGCGGAACATTGAGAGTCGCTTATGCCGGAATCGGTTTATTTACCAAATATTACTTTAATGATATGTTTGATACTGAGGCACAGAAAGGACTTAAAAATATGTCTTTTGGTATTACTTTCGGAATTCACTAGGGTATACATAAATAATAGGGAACCTCAGGACAGTTATGTTCTGAGGTTTTTTTGTGTCATAAGGGATTCAATTCTGTACGGATACTAGGTAATTTGTGCCTGAAACGTATCTTTACCCTGTGGACGAAAATATTATCAGCGTTAGACAGCTAACTAAAAAATATCAGACTGAACAGGCTTCAGGAATCAGAAATATCAATTTTGACATTAAACGCGGAGATATTATCGCAGTAATAGGCGAAAGCGGAAGCGGGAAATCTACTTTGTTAAAATCTATATTTGGTTTACTGCAGGTAGATGAAGGAGAGATATTGTTTAATGGTAAACGCGTTTTAGGCCCCCATGAACAGCTTATTCCAGGGCACAAGGAAATGAAGATTGTGACTCAGGATTTTTCGCTGAATATCTATGCCAAGGTATATGACAATATTGCTTCGGCTCTCTCTAATACGAATGTGAAAGCTAAGGAAGAGAAGACGGTTAAGATGATGGAACATTTGCATATTGATCATCTGAGAAATAAAAAGATCACTGAATTAAGTGGCGGTGAACAGCAACGCGTGGCTATTGCCAGAGCTCTGGTTACTGATACAAGTGTTTTGTTATTGGATGAGCCTTTTAGCCAGGTTGATGCTTTGTTAAAGAATCAGTTGCGCGCTGATATTAAACGCATAGCTGCTGAAACCGGGGTAACAGTGATTATTGTATCACATGATCCTGCTGATGGTTTATTTCTGGCCGATTCGCTATTGTTAATGAAGAATGGCACCCTGATTCAACAGGGAAGGCCGGCTCATGTATACAATCACCCTGAACATATTTATACTGCGCAGTTATTAGGGAATGCGGTTGTTCTGAAGCTGGAGGATGCACTAAAATTAGGTCTCCACGCCAAAAGCCCGTCTGTAGTCTTTTATCCTGAATGGGTAGAGCTTACGAGTGGCTGGAATAGTAAACGTTATGAAGTGAAGGATGTTTATTATAAAGGTTTTTATGAAGAACTGCTGCTGGAAAGAAATGGTGTGGTGATCAGGGCTATTCAGCTGAACAGGGGAGAGCATAAAAAAAACGACCACGTTCAGGCGAACATTGGTCGTTTTCTTGAGTTTTAAATCTTTTATTTTTTATAAAGAGGAAGTTATCAAAACTATCTTTAATCTGGCTGTTGCAACTGGTCTTACGGGTGTATTCTGGTTACCACTGTTTTGTAAGTATACAGTAATAAATCCTGGCTCATAAGTGTAGCTATAGCTTTGACCATTGTCTACAAATGGCATTTTATCGTAAAGATCATTGTTTAATCTGGAGATACTTGCTGCTACTTCATCATTATCAAAGGTAGCCTTATTAATCTCATTCACAGGAATGTCAACACTAAGTGTGCGGTTGTCGGCACTCAAAACCCAGTCACCTGGAGCTATATATTTTAAAATAGTAGCATTAGATAGTGGTAAGATTGTTTCTTTTTTACAAGAAGATAATCCAATCGCTGTTATTGATAAGAGTAATAGTATGTATTTTTTCATATTTGTGTGTTTCTTGTTTAGTTAGCAAATGTATTGCCAAGTTTTTAAATAGGAATTAATTTAACAGATTTTGGCCTTTTATCCTTATGGAGGGTGTATGGTTTTATGTCTCTTAAGTAAATATAATGTTATTGATCTAAAAACGGGTGCCTATCAATTGATTTAGTTTGATCAATACTTATTATATGATGTTATCAATAAACCCTATTGACAATAGACTATCTTTTTATTACCATTTCAATCATTCTATACCGGATTATTTTAAAAACTGTTAAGTTTATTAAATAGCTATGTAATAAATTTTTTACCTAAAACCCAAAACCTATGAAAAACAAAACCTTATTAATTGCGCTTGCTTTTGCAGCATTGACCAGTGCATGTAAAAAACAAAATGAGCAGAGTGCTCAAACTGCTGATACTAAAAATGATGATTGCCATTGTGCCGTTGAACAGGCTTCTCCGGAAATCAAAGGGGAGGCCATTACTTTTGGTCAGGGAAATAAAACCGTTCGGCTAACCAAAAAGAATGATCAGTTTGTTATTGGAGGAGATATTCTATTAAACAATGACCAGGTTGCTTATCTTAAGCATCAATACGACCCTAAAGGAACAGCCACAGAGAGTACATTTATTGACTATTTGAGCAAAAGATGGACCAATGGTATTGTTTATTATTCAATTGATGCAAATGTGCCAAATCAGGCCAGAATTACAGATGCAATAGCACATTGGAAAGCAAAAACTAAACTGACCTTTACACCACGCACTACACAGGCCAACTATATCAGGTTTGTTGTCGGATCTGGCTGTTCTTCTGCCCTTGGAATGGCTGGAGGAGCCCAGAAGTTAAATCTCGCATCCGGCTGTTCAACTGGTAATGCTATCCATGAAATAGGTCATGCCTTAGGGTTACTGCATGAACAAAGCAGAACTGACCGTGACGATTATGTAATTATCAATAAAGATAATATTGAACCTGGTCTTGAACATAATTTCGATACCTGGGAAGACAGAGGTTATACAGGCGGCCAAACCGGTGCTTTTGATTTTGGATCTATTATGATGTATCCTTCAAGTGCCTTTTCAAGTAACGGAAAACCAACAATTACAAAACTTGACGGGTCAACTTTTACTACACAAAGAAATGCGCTGTCAGCTGGTGATTTAGTCGGTTTCAAGTTCTTATATCCTGATTACGCATTGTAAAAACGGGCTTATAATGAATAGGTATACTCAAGGCAGCCTTCGGGCTGCCTTTGGTGTTTTTACTGCCTTTTGTTAGTTTGTAAATGATAATTTTTATACAGTTATTTGTTATCAATTAATAGCTCAGTTCTTTATGGAAATTCAAAGAAAATCTAACATCAGCTATGAGGAATTTATGGAAGAACACCATAATCCTGGTATCCCTGTAATTCTAACAGATGCGACGAAAGTCTGGAAGGCAAATGGCTTATTCACTCCCGATTGGTTCCGCCAAAACTATCCGGATAAGGATAGTGATGTAATCAATAAGGAAACAGGAAAACCTTACAAAATGAAAGAGGTAATGGACCTTGCTGAGCAGAGTTCTGAAGAGAAACTAGCTCCCTATCCGCTTACTTTTAATATCAGTAAAGAAATTCCTGAAATGCTGGATTTGCTTTTACCACTTAATCTTGGTTATGCAAAACCAAACTGGCTGGAAGATAAGTCATTTAAACGTGGAAACTGGGGCGGCATTATCGAACTTTTTGTAGGTGGGCCCGGAGGGAAATTTCCTTATGTACATAAAGATTATTATCATTTGAGTGCATGGATTAATCAACTTTATGGAGAGAAACAGTTTACAGTTTTTCCACGCGGACAAGAGAAATTCCTATACGCCACCGAAAAGAACCAATGGCGTTCAGAAGTCAATGTCTTTAATCCTGATTTTGATAAACATCCTGAATTCAGACATGCTACGCCTATTAGTTTTAAAGTAGGCGCTGGAGAAACTTTATATATTCCTTTTGGCATCTGGCATACGGCACATTCCCTGTCACCAACAATTTCTGTAGCCTTTGACCAGCTGAACAGCAAAAACTTTCCTTTATTTATGAATGATGTCTGGAATTTTAAGAAGGAAGGAAGTAAACCTAAAGCTATTGCTGCTTATTTATATGCACTGGCTTCAGGAATGAAATGCAGATTAAAAGAAACTACCAAAGCCTGATTTAAGATCGTATTATAAAATAACGGCTAAGCCAATTAATAAGCTTAAGATAAAATGTAAAATTAAAGGGATTCCATTTGGAATCCCTTCTTGTTACCAGATCAAATCCGGATTTGAAAATCAGAAATAATAATTAATTATACCAGGTATTCAAAGAGTGTCTGATCATCATTCAGATCAATCACTTCAAATTTAAATTCTTCCATTCGCTGTTTCAAAGAAGCATAGTCAGTACTTTCCTGTAACTCTATACCTACAAGTGCAGGACCATTCTCCCGGTTTGTCTTTTTGATAAACTCAAAACGGGTAATGTCATCATGCGGGCCTAATACATTATTGACAAATGATTTCAAGGCACCTGGTCTTTGTGGAAAACGTACGATGAAATAATGTTTCAGACCTTCAAAAAGCAATGACTTTTCTTTAATCTCCTGCATTCTCTCAATATCATTATTACCGCCGCTCACGATACAAACAACTGTCTTACCTTCGATTGTATCTTTCAACTGATCCAGTGCAGCTACAGCAAGCGCACCTGCAGGTTCCACAACGATTGCATCCTCATTGTATAGTTTTAGGATAGTTGTACAGATTTTACCCTCAGGGATCAATAACATCTGATCCAACAGTTCACTGCAATACTCAAAAGTGAGATTACCCACACGTTTTACAGCCGCGCCATCTACAAAACGATCAATATAATCCAGGGTAACCGGGCTGCCAATTTTTAAGGCCTGATTCATCGAAGGAGCACCTTCGGGTTCTACCCCGATCAGCTTGATCTCCGGGTTGATATTCTTAAAATAACTGCCTACTCCAGAAGCAAGGCCACCACCACCGATAGGCATTACAATGACTTCAGTTTCGGGCAGGTCCTGATAAATCTCAACACCTACTGTGCCCTGACCTTCAATAACTTTGATATTATCAAAAGGTGGAACAAAGACCATCTGATGCTCAGCAGTATAGGCCAGAGCTTCTTTCATACAGTCATCAAAAGTATCACCGACAAGCACAATTTTGATGTTATTTCCACCAAACATCTCTGTTTGCTTTATTTTTTGTCTTGGTGTAATCTCCGGCATAAATATAACACCTTGTATATTCAGCTTTTTGCACGAATAAGCTACGCCTTGTGCATGATTTCCAGCACTGGCACAAACTACACCACGGCTGGTCTGACTTTGATCAAGTGTACTGATCATATTATAAGCACCACGTAATTTATAAGAACGTACCACCTGCAAATCCTCTCTTTTTAAATAGATTTTTGCATTATATTTTAAAGATAATCCTTCATTATACTCCAGTTGGGTACGTTTAACGGTGCCTGCAATACGTGCAGCAGCAGCTTCAAAGTCCAGTTCTACTTCTTTTTCCAGTTCCATGTTACAAGAATTTATTTAATGCGTCCAGATAAGCATCGGCCGATGCCCTAACGATATCAGTGCTGAATCCATAGCCTAAATAAGAGCGCTCTTCGAAAATGACTCTCATATTCACTTTACTGATATCATCACTGCCACCATGAATGGCCTGAATAGTAAATTCTTTTAGCTGAATATCTTTATCAATGATACTTTGTATAGCTTTAATAGTCGCATTCACCGGACCATTACCTTCCGCTTTTGCTTCTTGTTCTAAACCTTCATATTCAAGTTTTACAGTTGCTGAAGGTAATTGTGAATCTCCACAAACTACATTCAAAGAGTTCAGTTTATAACCATTTTTATAAGTATGCTCTTCTCCGTCACTCATCAATGATAATAAGTCATCATCAGAGATTTCTAATTTCTGATCTGCAAGAAGAAGGAACTTCTCATATACCTGATCAAGATTAATTTTCTCAATCACATAACCTAATCGCTCAAGGTGATGTTTTAAGGCATGACGGCCGCTTCTTGCCGTTAATATAATTCCTGCTGCATCAATCCCAACATCTTCAGGGTTGATGATTTCGTAGTTCTCCCTGTGTTTAAGGAAGCCATCCTGATGAATACCAGAGCTATGTGCAAAAGCATTCTGACCAATAATTGCCTTATTCGGCTGCACCGGCATTCTCATCATACGGCTCACTTTAGCACTGATCTCACTGAAATGTTTAGTGTTGATATTGGTTTTCAGGTTCAGGGCATGGTGTGTTTTTAAAACCATAGCCACCTCTTCCAATGCCGTATTCCCGGCACGTTCACCAATACCATTAATGGTACATTCTACCTGACGGGCACCATTAAGTACTCCAGCTAAAGTATTTGCTGTAGCCAGTCCTAAATCATTGTGACAGTGTACAGAGATAATTGCCTGGTCTATATTTTTAACATTTTCTTTTAGATAAAGGATTTTTGAACCATACTGTTCAGGCAGACAATAGCCATTGGTATCCGGGATATTTACCACTGTTGCACCTGCTGCGATTACAGCTTCAATCATCTGCGCTAAAAATGCATTGTCTGCACGGCCAGCATCTTCTGCAAAAAACTCAATGTCCTCTACAAATCGTTTCGCATACTTTACAGCCTCAACAGCACGTTCCAGAATATCTTCACGGGTACTGTTGAATTTATATTTGATATGCATATCAGAAGATCCTATCCCGGTATGTATTCTAGGGCGTTTAGCATATTGTAAAGCTGCTACTGCAGAATCTATGTCTTTTCTGTTTGCTCTGGTCAGTGCGCAAATAATAGGTTCACGAACTGCTTTAGACAATTCTACCACACTCTGGAAATCACCAGGACTTGAAATCGGGAATCCGGCTTCAATTACATCTACGCCAAGGGCTTCCAGTGCTTTGGCAATTTCTATTTTTTCTGGTGTAGAAAGCTGGCAGCCCGGAACTTGTTCCCCGTCACGAAGGGTTGTGTCAAATACATAAACTCTATTAGGATCGTGTAGCATAGTCATGGTTTAGTTAGTGTAAGTTTGTTGTGTGATGAATTTTAAGACGAGTTTACCCATATCCTTAGTACCTAATACTTTGTATGGACTGGTACTATCATCTGCGATGTCACTGGTTCTGTAACCTTCTTTTAATACTTTGTCAACCGTTGAAATAATGAGTTGAGCTTCTTCTTTTAAGCCAAAACTGATTTCCAGCATCAGGGCAGCAGAAAGGATTGAAGCCAGCGGATTAGCCAGGTCTTTACCAGTTATATCATGTGCAGAACCATGGATAGGCTCAAAAAATCCAGTTCCGTCGCCTACTGAAGCAGAAGCAAGCATACCCATTGAGCCTGCAATTTGTGAAGCTTCATCAGTTAAGATATCACCAAACAGATTTGCCGTTAAGACTACATCAAACTGTTTAGGGTCTTTAATCAATTGCATCGCTGCATTATCAACAAATAAGTGCTGTGTTTCTACTTCCGGATATTGTTTAGCTATTTCCTGAACAGTTTCTCTCCATAATCTTGAACTTTCAAGAACATTTGCTTTATCAACAGAACATAATTTTCTGCCACGCTGCATTGCAGCTTCATAAGCTTTATGCGCAATGCGTTCTACTTCATATTTATGATAGATCATCAGATCTGATGCGGTATTTTTATCTTCAGATCTTGTCTTCTCCCCAAAGTACACGTCACCTGTAAGTTCTCTGAAAAACAGGATATCGGTACCTCTTAGGATATGTGCTTTGATACTTGATGCATTCAATAATTCATCAAATAATAAAATCGGGCGCAGATTAGCATATAATCCCAGTTCTTTACGGATTTTAAGCAAGCCTTGTTCCGGACGCACCTTTAAAGAAGGGTCATTATCATATTTGGCATGGCCGACAGCTCCAAACAGGATAGCGTCACTTTTCCTTGCTTTTTCCAGCGTTTCATCAGGTAAAGGATTACCTGTTGCTTCAATAGCTGCATGTCCCATCAACGCTTCATCAAAGATGAACTCATGGTCAAAAACAGTTGCTATTTGCTCTAGAACAGCTTTACCCCAATGGGTAACTTCGGGCCCAATACCATCTCCTGGTATAACTAATATGTTTTTCTTCATTTTACTAAACGCTTTCTAATATGTTTTCTACGGATTTTACTTCGCCGTTTTCTAATAAAATTCTTTTCTCTATACAGGCAGGCAGCTGTGATTCAAAATGACCAACATAAATCAACGTGGTCCCATTTTTACATAATTCATCTACCAGCTTGTTAAAATATTGTGTTTGCTGCTGATCTAAGCCCTGGCAAGGTTCATCAAGGATCAATAGCTCAGGGTTTTTTATAATTGTACGGGCTAAAAATGCCAGTCTTTGTTTTCCCAGAGGAAGCTGATTTAACAGGTTATCCTGGTATTCAGTTAAGCCGAAATAGCTGATTAATTCTGCAGCCTGTGTTTTCCTGGTATAATCAGGTTCGCGGAACAGACCTGAACTATCAAAAAATCCGGAAAGTATACTTTGTTTAACAGTCGCTAAAGGATCAAAATACCAATGTAATTCCGGAGAGATTAAGCCAATCCGTTTTTTGATATCCCAGATACTTTCGCCGCTGCCTCTTTTATTTCCGAAAAGATGAAGATCATTCGCATAAGCCTGCGGATGATCACCAGTGATCAAACTTAACAATGTTGATTTACCAGAACCATTAGGGCCTTGTAAAAGCCATTTTTCTCCGGATTTAACTTCCCAGTTGATATTTTTTAATACTTGCTTTTCGCCATAGCTGATATTTACTCCGGCCATTTTGATAATACTACCGGTAGAAGAAACCGGAGCCTCACTTAAAAACTCAGGGATTGGTTTACTTTCCGTTTCAGATTCCAGCGTATATTCATCAGCAGAAACTTCGGTTAGTTTGCCATCCCTGACTTCTGCGAAACGATGAATTGCTGCAGGTAACTCCTTATCATTGCTGATTAAGATCAAAGTTGTGCCCGCTGCCGTAATCTCTTCAAAAAGACGGTTTAAGTTTTGACGGGAAAGTTTATCTAAACCATTATAAGGCTGATCTATAATTAACAACTGAGGTTTTAGCCATAGGGCACTAACCAATTGTAATTTTTTATGCTCCCCGCTTGATAACTGAATTAAAGTAGAGTCTATCAAATCAGCAAAGCCTAAGGCAGCTAAAAGTTTTTCAACTTCGCTAAACTGAAGCTGATGTTTTTGACCATAAGTTTCCAATTCAAACCTGACTGTAGCAGTAGTTTCTGTTGACTGTTTATTATAGCGCTGCTGATAATAGAAATTAGACTGGCCTTCCAGATCTTTAAACTGATACCAGTTTGCTACATAATAGACAATAGGGGCTAAGCTGCTTTGTGAATCGAAATTAAGCTCAATATTGCCCTGAAATCTGACCAGACCAGCAATTGCTTTGGCCAAAGATGTTTTGCCACTTCCACTAATCCCACGTAATAACCAGTTCTCATGACGGTTTATAGTCCAGTTTAAATCCTGAAATATCAGCCTATGCTGATATTTCAGGTCCAGATTTGTGATATGTACGATGGGTTGTGCCATTATTTTACCTGTTCGAATTCTTCTATCAAATGTTTTTGGTTTAAGATAAAGTCAATGTCATCATAGCCATTAATCAGACATGATTTTTTATAAGCATTGATCTCAAACGTTGCTTTCTCTCCGCTATCCACAATGGTTACCGTCTGATTTTCTAAGTCGACATCCAGTTGTGCTTTGTTGTTTTTACTCACTGCAGCGTAAATGGCTGATAAAAAATCTTCAGTTACCTGGATAGGTAAAAGCCCATTATTTAAAGCATTTCCTTTAAAGATATCAGCAAAAAAACTGCTGATCACTACATCAAAACCTGCATCCTGAATAGCCCATGCAGCATGCTCACGGCTACTGCCGCAACCAAAGTTTTTACCTGCTACCAGAATCTGACCGCTGTAAGCCGGATCGTTTAAAACAAAATCAGGCTTTATGGTATGATCACCATTATAACGCCAGTCACGGAATAAGTTCTCACCGAAACCTTCACGGGTTGTCGCTTTTAAGAACCTGGCCGGAATAATCTGGTCAGTATCAATGTTTTCTATATTTAAAGGCACGATGGCCGATAGTAATCTCTCGAATTTTCTCATGGGTTATATCTCTTTTTTCGGAGTGTTGAGTTGTATTATTTTGAATTTAAGCCTCAGTCAGCATTTCTCTTACATCTGTAATTCTTCCTGTAACTGCTGCTGCTGCCGCAGTTAACGGGCTTACCAGTAAAGTCCTTGCATCAGGGCCCTGACGACCTTCAAAGTTTCTGTTTGAAGTAGAAACACAATACTTTCCTGCCGGGATTTTATCTTCATTCATTCCCAGACAAGCACTGCACCCTGGCTCACGAAGCTGAAAACCTGCCTGTTCAAATATGCGGTCAAGGCCTTCATTTTTAGCCTGCTGCTCCACTTGTTTTGAACCTGGAACAATCCATACTGTTACATTTTCTGCCTTTTGCTTACCCTTAACAAATTCTGCTACCTCACGCAAATCTTCAATGCGGGAATTAGTACAACTGCCTATAAACACATAATCAACAGGTTTTCCAATCAATGAAGAATCATCCTCAAAACCCATATAGTCCAGTGCTTTCTGATAAGATAACTGCTCTTTATCAGGTTGTGATTCAGTAGAAGGAATATTTTCCTGAATACCCATACCCATACCCGGATTAGTTCCGTAAGTAATCATAGGGGCGATATCTTCCGCTTTGAAAGTTAATACACTATCAAATTTCGCATCAGCATCACTGTATAAAGTTTTCCAATAAGCCAGTGCTTTATCCCATTCTGCACCTGCAGGCGCAAATTCTCTGCCTTTAATATAATCGAAAGTGATCTGGTCAGGGGCAATTAATCCGCCTCTGGCACCCATTTCAATACTCATATTGCAAATCGTCATCCTGGCTTCCATACTTAAAGCCTCAATTGCCGAACCTGCATATTCAATAAAATAACCAGTACCACCAGCAGCGGAAATTTTAGAGATGATATATAAAATAATGTCTTTAGCAGACACACCTTTTCCTAAAGTACCATTAACCTCAATTTTCATGGTCTTCGGTTTTTGCTGCAATAAACACTGGGTAGCAAAAACCTGTTCTACCTGTGAAGTACCTATACCAAAAGCAATCGCACCAAAAGCCCCGTGCGTAGAAGTATGGCTATCCCCGCAAACCATTGTTTTACCTGGAAGCGTAATCCCCAGTTCAGGGCCTATAACGTGAACAATCCCCTGAAAAGGATGTCCCAGACCATACAGTTCGATGCCGAATTCTGCACAGTTTTTAGTCAGCATATCAACCTGATAGCGTGAAAGTTCTTCTTTGATAGGCAGTAGCTGATCTATCGTTGGCACATTATGGTCGGCAGTTGCAACAGTTTGCTGCGGACGGAAAACAGGCAGACCTCTTTTGCGTAAGCCATCGAAAGCCTGCGGTGAAGTAACCTCATGGATTAAGTGTGTATCAATATATAGAATATCAGGAAAACCTGTTTCGCTTTTTACAACGTGTGCATCCCATATTTTTTCTACTAATGTTTTTGACATCTTATAATTGTTTTGTAATCCTCTCAGGCTATTCACCTGAGAGGGTTTATATTATTCTTATACTGTTTTAATTGATTTCATTGCAGTCATTGCTTTTCTCAATTCAGCTCCGATAGTTTCAACTTCATGCGAACGGATCACTTCATTTACAGCGATTAATGCCCTGTTATCTACAGAACCGTCTTTACCTTCATTAAAGTTTTTACCGATCAGATCAGTTTCAACATGTTTCATAAAATCAGCCAGCAATGGTTTACAGGCATGATCAAATAAATAACAGCCATATTCAGCAGTATCAGAGATTACTCTGTTCATCTCAAACAATTTTTTACGTGCAATGGTATTTGCAATCAGCGGAGTTTCATGCAAAGACTCATAGTAAGCTGATTCAGGTTTAATTCCAGCCTGTACCATAGTTTCAAAAGCCAGCTCAACACCAGCTCTGATAAATGCAACCATTAATAAAGCGTTGTCAAAATATTCCTGTTCACCAATTTTAACATTGCCCGCAGGTGTTTTTTCAAAAGCAGTTTCGCCAGTAGCTGCACGCCACGCCAATAAGTTTTTATCGCCCGCTGCCCAGTCTTCCATCATGGTACGGCTAAATTCACCGCTCATAATATCATCCTGATGTTTTTGGAATAATGGACGCATAATCGTTTTCAATTCTTCTGAGATTTCAAAAGCTTTGATCTTAGCCACATTGCTCAACCTGTCCATCATGGCAGTGATCCCGCCTTGTTTCAAGGCTTCTGTAATTACTTCTACACCATATTGAACAAGTTTAGAAGCATAACCCGGATCAATTCCTTTTTCAATCATTTTATCGAAAGAAAGGATAGAGCCTGTTTGCAGCAAACCACAAAGAATAGTTTGCTCACCCATTAAATCTGATTTTACTTCAGCAACGAATGATGATTTTAATACACCAGCTCTATGACCGCCTGTACCAACACAATAAGCTTTTGCCTGCACTAAACCTTTTCCTTCCGGATCATTTTCAGGGTGTACAGCGATTAAAGTAGGTACACCAAAACCTCTTACATATTCCGCTCTTACTTCACTTCCAGGACATTTAGGAGCGACCATGATTACCGTAAGATCTTTACGGATCTGCATTCCTTCTTCAACAATGTTAAAACCATGAGAATATAATAAAGTAGCACCTTTTTTCATCAATGGCATGATGGCATTAACAACTGCAGTGTGCTGTTTATCAGGAGTAAGATTAATTACTACATCTGCTTCAGGGATTAATTCTTCGTAAGTACCTACAGTAAAATTGTTCTCAGTAGCATTTTTCCACGAATCTCTTTTGCCTTCGATTGCTTCTTTACGTAATGTATAAGAAACATTTAAACCACTATCTCTTAAGTTTAAACCTTGGTTCAGGCCTTGTGCACCACAACCTACAATGACCAGTTTTTTTCCTTTTAATGCATTTACACCATCCAGAAATTCTGAACTGTCCATGAAATCACAAACACCTAATTGGTTTAATTTTTCTCTAAGGGGAAGTGTGTTAAAATAATTTGACATCGTTTATTGTTTTTGATTTTTAAGGTTCTTTTAATTGTTAATTGGTTAATTCTGTATGTATGAAATGGGATTACATGGTAAATACATTTTTTTCCTTATCGAGGAATTCATTTTCAATGACATCCTGTCCTGGATCAAGACGTTCAAATTCTCTTAATTTACTGTTGAAGCCTTCACTATCCTTGATAATCGCAACGCGGGCACTGCGGACAAATTCAATCAGTCCATAAGGTTGCAGGACTTCAATCAGTTTGTCTGTCTCGGTACGGTGGCCTGTGGTTTCAAATACAGTATAATCTTTGCGGATCACTACTGCTCTGGCCCCGTTTTCGCGAAGCAAACGTTCAACTACTACCTTTTCTACAATAGTATCAGTAGGTACTTTGTACAAGGCTAATTCCTGCCAGATGATATCTTCATTTGTATTAAAGTATACTTTAAGTACCTCTACCTGTTTTTCAATCTGTCTGGAAAGTTTGCGCACTACCTCTTCAGTTTCAGTAATTAAGATATTGAAACGGTGGATATGCTCAATTTCAGAAGGAGAGACATTCAGACTTTCAATATTGATTTTTCGTCTTGAAAATATAATGGCTATACGGTTAAGTATCCCAATCTGATTTTCTGTATATACTGTAATGGTAAATTCCTGTTTAGCATTTGCTAATTCTATATCTTGAGAACTGCTCATAATCGTTAATTATTTAAGTCTGATTTCACTTACACTACAGCCCTGAGGAACCATAGGGAATACATTATGTTCTTTACTTACCATGACCTCTAAAAGGAATGATCCGGGATGCTGCAGCATTTGTTCTAATGAACCTACCAGGTCATCTCTTTCGGTAACTTTTTTACCAGGTATATAATAAGATTCGGCAAGTTTGACAAAATCAGGACTCGTGATATCAACAAATGAATAACGTTTTTCATTAAATAATTGCTGCCACTGACGCACCATACCAAGAAACTGATTATTCAGGATCAGTATCTTAACATCAACACCGAATTGCATAATCGTACCCAATTCCTGTAAAGTCATCTGAAATCCGCCATCACCAATTACAGCTACAACAGTACGGTTTGGAGCGCCAAATTTAGCGCCTATTGCCGCAGGTAAGCCGAAGCCCATCGTACCTAATCCACCGCTGGTTACAGTCAGGCGTGTAGCATTTAGCTTTCCATATCTGCAGGCCACCATCTGGTGCTGACCTACATCACTAACAATTACTGCTTCGCCTTTAGTTAATAGGTTTAGCTGGTTAATCACTTCACCCATAGTTAACTCTCCGCTTTGAGGGTTCAATTCTGGCTCGATCAGATCTTCTTTTTCAATCTTTTCAAAAGCTTTGAATTCTGCTAACCATTCCGGATGCGTTTTTTCAGTAATCAGTTTCGTTAATAATGGAAGAGTTTCCTTACAATCTCCCCAGACAGGTACATCTGCTTTTACGTTTTTATCAATTTCTGCAGGGTCGATATCCAGATGGACAACTTTCGCCTGTTTTGCATATTTATCCAGACGGCCTGTTACACGGTCATCAAAACGCATTCCGATAGCAATCAGTACATCACAAGCATTGGTCTGTACATTTGGGCCATAGTTACCGTGCATACCCAGCATACCCACATTCAATGGATGATCTGTAGGAATAGCACCTGCTCCTAAAATTGTCCATGCCGCAGGAATACCACTTTTTTCTACAAAATCTTTAAATTCTGCCTCTGCATTGCCCAGCGATACCCCTTGCCCAAACAGGATAAATGGTTTTTTAGCACTATTGATTAAAGCAGCAGCCTGCTCAATATATTCGTTTCTTATAATTGGTTTAGGGCGATAGCTGCGGATATGATTACAGGGAACATAGCCTTCATAATCAAACAACTGCATCTGCGCATTCTTGGTGATGTCAATTAATACAGGACCTGGTCTTCCGCTTCTGGCGATATAAAATGCTTTGGCCAGTGCAGCAGGAATCTCAGTGGCATCAGTTACCTGGTAATTCCATTTGGTAACAGGAGTTGTGATATTGATGACATCAGTTTCCTGGAATGCATCAGTTCCTAACAGATGTGCGAAAACCTGTCCGGTAATACAAACTAAAGGTGTACTATCTATTTGTGCATCGGCTAATCCGGTAACCAGATTGGTCGCTCCAGGGCCGCTGGTAGCGAAGACAACACCGACTTTACCAGAAGTACGGGCAAAACCCTGTGCAGCATGGGTAGCACCCTGCTCATGTCTTACCAGTATGTGATTTAACTTTTCTTTATAATCATAAATTGCATCATAGATCGGCATGATGGCTCCACCGGGATAACCGAAAATGGTTTCGGTTCCTTCGGCGATTAATCCTTCCAGCAAGGCTACAGAACCTGTAACCTGTATGGTCTTTTTGGGCTCAGCAGGAGTAGTAGTTACCTCTTGTATCGTTTCCATTTAATTTGCTTTTTAGTTTAGGGCCTTAGTTAATTAATCAGTGTAGGCATCAGTAACACAGCCTTCACTCGCATTGCTTACTTGTTTCAGGTATTTATACAGAACGCCGCTTTTGACGGGTGGTGGTAACTGTTTCCACTCGGATCTTCTCTGAGCGAGTTCTTCATCAGAGATGTTTAATTGAATCTTATTGTTAACCGCATCGATAGTAATGATATCGTTATCTCTAACCAGTCCGATATTCCCCCCGTCCCACGCTTCTGGTGTAATATGGCCTACTACAAAACCATGTGTACCTCCAGAAAAGCGTCCGTCTGTAATCAATGCCACTGATTTTCCTAAACCTGCACCAATAATTGCAGAAGTCGGTTTTAGCATTTCCGGCATTCCCGGTGCTCCTTTTGGACCCACATTAATGATAACTACAACATCGCCACGCTGTACTTTTCCACTTTGAATTCCTGCAATCAGCTTTTGCTCGCCTTCAAATACACGCGCCGGACCTTCAAATTTTTCTCCTTCTTTACCGCTGATTTTTGCTACAGCTCCTTTTTCGGCAAGGTTACCGTATAACATCTGTAAATGACCAGTGCTTTTCAGCGGATTAGTTACAGGGAAAATGATTTTCTGTGTATCGAAATCAAGATCTACTGCTTCAGCCACATTTTCTGCTAAAGTTTTACCGGTAACTGTTATACAATCTCCATGTACAAGCCCAACTTTTAACAGATACTTCAAGACTGCAGGAATACCTCCGATTTCATGAACATCTTCCATTAAATACTGACCGCTTGGTTTTAAATCAGCCAAAACAGGAGTACTGTCGCTAATGCGCTGGAAGTCTTCTAATTTTAGTGTTAGGCCTACAGATTTTGCCATAGCGATTAAATGCAGAACGGCATTTGTTGAACCTCCTAATACCATTACAGTGACAATAGCATTGTGAAATGCTTTTTCTGTCATAATATCTGATGGAAGTATATTCTGCTCTAACAACACCCTGATTGCTTTACCTGCCGCTGTACACTCTTCTTTTTTCTCCTCACTTAGTGCCGGATAAGATGAACTGTAAGGCAAACTCATTCCTAAAGCTTCAATTGCCGAAGCCATTGTATTTGCAGTATACATTCCGCCACAGGCACCTGCACCCGGACAAGTATGACGGATGATGCCCTGATAATCTTCTTCCGATAAATTTCCTGCAAGCTTTTCTCCTAAAGCTTCAAAAGCGGAAACTATATTTAATGACTTTCCTTTATATTTTCCTGAATGAATACTTCCTCCGTAAACCATAATCGAAGGTCTGTTCAGGCGTCCCATTGCCATGATAGACCCTGGCATGTTTTTGTCACAGCCAGGAATGGTAATTAAACCATCATAGTATTGTCCGCCACAAATTGTTTCAATTGAGTCTGCAATTACATCTCTGGATACCAGTGAGTAACGCATTCCATCTGTACCATTGGACATGCCGTCACTGACACCAATAGTACCGAAGGTTAAACCGACCATATCATTTTTCCATACGCCATCTTTAACAATTTTAGCCAAATCATTTAAATGCATATTACAGGTGTTCCCATCGTAACCCATGCTGGCAATACCGACCTGAGCTTTCTGCATATCTTCTGTTGTCAGACCAATACCATATAACATAGCTTGTGCGCCTGGCTGGGTAGGATCTTGTGTGAAAACTTTGCTGTATCGGTTCAATTCTGGTGTTTGTGACATCTTCTAGTTTTGTGGTTTTTCGTTTATATGATTACTTCGTAGTTTTGTTTTTCCAGTACCAGTGCTTTGTAGGTACGCTGTAAGGTTGCCCCTAAAGTTTCTGTCCAGATAGCAGGGAAAATTGTATCATCTATAGAAGCAATTCCTGCAATTTCTACTGCTGTTCCACAGAAGAAGGCACTATCTGCATTTTTCAGATCATCCACTGATAAATGCTTTTCAATACATTCTATATCAAGTGTTTTACATAATCTCAAAACTGTGGCCCTGGTAATACCAGCCAGGATATTTCCTAGCGGGGGAGTATATAGTTTGCCGTTTTTCTCGATGAAAATATTAGCTCCCGGAGCTTCAGCAATATTATTATTCATATCCAGTAAGATCGCTTCATCAAAACCTTTGCTTTTAGCTTCAGTGGTTGCCAGTATTGAATTTACATAGTGTCCGCTGGCTTTAGCTTCCACATGAGTTGATTTTGGATTAGGTCTCTGGTAGCTGGAAACACATACTTTTTGCAATGTATTTCCCAGATACGCTCCCCATTCCCATGCACAGATCAATATCGAAACCTCTGTTGCTGCACTGAGCGTCATATTTGGTGCGCAATACACTAAAGGACGGATATAAGCATCTTTTATATTGTTCTTTTCCAGTAGTTTATAAGTTTGTCTGATCAGCTCGTTTTTATCAAATGGGAAAGGAATATGCATTAGTTCTGCAGAACGCTGCAAACGATCATAATGCTCTTTTGCTTTAAATATTCTGGTACCATTATGCGTATTGTAAGCACGGATACCTTCAAATACTGCATAGCCATAATGTAAAGATTGGCTATACAAACTTGTCTTGGCTTCTGCGGCCTTGATAAACTTTCCGTTTAAGTAAAGGACTGTGGCTGAATCGTAGTATTGCATTTTTTTTTGGTTTCGGTTGTTTGGTTTTGCTCTCATTAAAAAAGCGCCTCTTTTGGGAGGCGCTTCAGGATATTTTGTAGGTTAAATATTCATTTACAGCGCCTTAGTCTCCTGAAGAATCAGCAGAATAATTAGGTTAATAATGACATTAAATTGCGCTTTGAATAAACCTTGCATTTCTTTGTGTTTTATGATTGCTTTATATAATTACAATTTAGTTTTTGCTTTACAGACTGTCAATAGCAGAATGAAAATAAATGAAAAAAAATATAATGAATAAAATAAAAAAATATTCAGTATTATATTTTGTATAAAATACAATTAACCTTTCTAAAAGTGGTGTCATCTATACCAAATATGATATTGGTATTCGGTATAGGTTTTATGCTTGCATTATAATATTGGAGAAATTCTGCCTAAAATCTTAGAATCACTAAAAGAATTTATAAAAATGACTGAAATTACAGGAGGTGAAAAATGGATTTACCAGGGTATAAGAGTCCTCATAATCCAGATAAAGTCATTGTGAATTAAAAAATACTGTTCGCTTTTGGACATCGTGTTGTCCGATACCGTACGCTTATATTCCTCATCTGAATTAAATCGTTGTCTGATAGTCGGTTTCGCGTGTTTTTGTTGTGGCATAAAGTTGGTGCCTTCCGGATTTAACTGGTATATTAATGCTGGCAAACAGACATGTATAAACTTACACTCAAAATCGCCTGGCGGAACCTATTGAAGAACAAGATCTTTTCACTGATTAATATTGGCGGACTGGCAATCGGGCTTGCAAGTTGTTTGCTATTGTTATTATATGTGAACTACGAGTGGAGTTTCGACAAGCAGTTCAAGAATATTGACCGGATATATGCTGTATATGAAAATGACAGGATGAGTGATAAGGTGAGCACAAATCGTGGGTATTGTACGCCCAGCCAACTTGCTGCTACGGCTATGCAAACAATACCAGGAATTGAATATACCTGTCGTTTAGCAGAGAGTGGGGGGCTTTTCAGCTATAAGGAGAACAGCTTTAATAAAAAAATCATTTATACTGATCCTTCTTTTCTCCAGTTGTTCAATTACGAATTTATCAAAGGAAATCCAGCAACGGCTTTATCGGCACCTTCTTCCGTATTGATCACAGAAGAAACAGCCAGGATGTTTTTTGGGGATGAAGAACCTGTAGGTAAGATTATAAAATTCGATAACCGTGTTCCACTCGTCGTTACTGCAGTCATTAAGAAGTTATCAGCGAATCAAAGTCATCAGTTTGATCTGTTAATGACCTGGTCTTTATTGGAAAAGGAGCGACCTTACTTTACCCGCATGGATTGGAGTGACGGAGCGTTGAATACGCTCATTCAGCTAAAAGATAAAAACTCATTCAAAGCTGCAGATGCACAAATGAGAAAGATTTTTATGCAGAAACAAAATGGAGATCAATACATTGAGTTTTTTCTTTTCCCGTTTGAGAAGAATCATTTATATAACTCTTTTAAAAATGGAAAGCTGGTTGGCGGTAGTATTGATCAGGTAAGGTTATATTTAATGCTGGCTGGCTGCGTGTTGTTTATCGGCTGCATAAATTATATGAACCTTTCTACTGCGCATTCTGAAAAAAGAGCCAGAGAAGTTGGTGTGCGTAAAACGCTGGGATCATCCAGAAAAGCGATAGCCTGGCAGTTCTTAATAGAGTCTCTCCTTTTATCTTTTTTAGCAATGATGCTCGCATTTATTTTGCTGGAGATTTCATTGCCTTATTTTAATAGCCTTTTAGGTATTCATATGGCTGTTAATTATCATTCGTATGGTATCTGGTTGACGCTTATCCTGCTGATCATCGTTACGGGGTTACTTGCAGGGAGTTATCCTTCATTTTATTTGTCTTCATTTATTCCTGTTAAAGTATTGAAAGGATTCAGGGGAGCGGGCAGGACTTCTTTACCTATACGTAAATTATTGGTGGTTCTTCAGTTTGGTTTTTCTATATGTATGATTGTTTGTGCAATAGTTGTACACAATCAGATGCAATATATGAATACTAACCCTTTGGGTTTTAATAAAGATAACCTGGTTCAGTTGTGGAGGTCAGGAACTTTGAGAGATAGTCACAAACTGGATCTTTTTAAGGCCGGATTAATTAAATCCGGCGCAATAGTCGCAGCAACAGAAACAGCAAACGGGGTGACAAACAACTCAGTGAGCACAGAAAAAATAGGATGGCCTGGCCAACAGAAAAATGAACAGATAAAAATGCAGCTTCATTTTTCTGGTTATGATTTTACGCAGACTATTGGCTCCAAAATGCTTTTGGGGCGCGATTTTAATCGTGCTTTTGGTAGTGATTCCTTAGCTGTTGTGCTCAATGAGACTGCAGTAAAAACAATGAATCTTAAAAATCCAATTGGCGCTCAAATCAGAAATGGCGACTGGGGGCAGACTTTTACAGTTATTGGTGTGATGAAGGATTACATCTATTCCTCCTTAGGAACAAAAGTGGAGCCTGTATTATATTTTTATACGGAAAAAGATAATGCTAATATGCTTGTGCTCCGTCTTAATCCAGCGGTCAATATGACCCGGTCTATAGAAAAGATAAAGGAATTGAGTCAGCAGCTTAACCCGGGGTACCCTTTTGAAATGACTTTTGTTAACCAGCAGATGGCAGGAAAACTTCATGATGAAAAAGTTTTAAGCACACTATCCAATGTATTTGGTAGTTTCGCTATTTTCATCTCCTGCCTTGGTTTACTTGGCCTGGCATTATATATGGCAGAGCAGCGAAGTAAAGAAATCAGTATCCGTAAAGTGCTGGGAGCGGATATGAAAAATATACTGATTCTTTTAAATAAGGATTTTATTAAACTGGTGATTATTTCCAATTTGATCTCGATTCCTGTAGCCTATATCTTAGCAGTCAGATGGCTGCAGAAATATGATTATAAGATAGAAATCAGTTGCTGGCCTTTTTTAACAGCATTCAGCTTATCGGTATTAATTGCTATCCTATCTGTGAGCCTGCAGACTTTAAAAGTTGCGAAAGCAAACCCGGCAGATGCATTAAAGTATGAATAAGCGCATAAAAAAAGAGAGTGTTCCAAAAGGACACTCTCTTTCTATAATTTATGATTAAATATTAAGCTACACCCTCAGCTAAAACAATAATCTTGTTTTTTAAAACTTCCACAACGCCACCTTTAATTATAAAGGTTTGTTCATCAGTTTTGCTTTTAATAATTACTGGTCCATCTTCTAAAGTTGAAATAATAGGAGCATGGTCTCTCAAAATTTGAAAAGATCCCATAGTACCTGGTACAGTAACTGCTGTAACTTCGCCTTCGAAGACTTTTTTATCTGGTGTTAATATTTCTAATGTCATATGTTGAGTGTATACGCCTTAATTAAGCGTTTGCTTCAGCTAATAGTTTCTTTCCTTTTTCAATTGCATCATCGATGCCACCAACTAAGTTAAATGCAGCCTCAGGATATTCATCAACTTCACCATCCATAATCATGTTGAATGCTTTGATGGTTTCTTTAATGTCAACCAATACACCTTTTAAGCCTGTAAATTGCTCAGCTACGTGGAAAGGTTGTGACAAGAAACGTTGAACACGACGTGCACGGTGAACAATTAATTTATCTTCTTCAGATAACTCGTCCATACCTAAGATCGCGATGATATCCTGTAACTCTTTGTAACGTTGTAAAATTTCTTTCACACGTTGTGCAGTGTTATAGTGCTCATCTCCTAAAATAGCTGGAGAAAGGATACGTGATGTAGAATCCAATGGATCCACAGCAGGATAGATACCCAGCTCAGAAATTTTACGTGATAATACAGTTGTTGCATCTAAGTGGGCAAACGTTGTAGCCGGAGCCGGGTCAGTTAAATCATCTGCAGGTACATAAACAGCCTGTACAGAAGTAATAGATCCACGTTTAGTTGAAGTAATACGCTCCTGCATTAATCCCATTTCTGTTGCCAGAGTTGGTTGGTAACCTACCGCAGAAGGCATACGGCCTAAAAGAGCAGATACTTCAGAACCAGCCTGAGTGAAACGGAAGATGTTATCAACGAAGAAAAGGATATCTTTTCCAGCGCCTTCACCATCACCATCACGGAAGTATTCAGCTACAGTTAATCCTGATAAAGCTACACGCGCACGTGCTCCAGGAGGCTCGTTCATCTGACCGAATACCAATGTTGCTTTAGATTCTTTTAATTTCTCAGTATCAACTTTGCTTAAGTCCCATCCACCTTTTTCCATTGAATGAAGGAATTCATCACCGTAGTTAATTACACCAGACTCAATGAACTCACGTAAAAGGTCATTACCTTCACGAGTACGCTCACCAACACCTGCGAATACAGATAAACCAGCATATGCCTTAGCAATGTTGTTTACCAATTCCATAATTAATACAGTTTTACCTACACCTGCACCACCAAATAATCCGATTTTACCACCTTTAACGTAAGGCTCTAATAAATCGATTACTTTGATACCTGTATAAAGTACTTCTGATTCTGTTGACAGTTCGTCGAAACGGGGAGGCGCGTTGTGAATAGATTTACCACCAGTTTTATCAACTGTGTTAATTCCGTCGATAGCTTCACCTACAACATTGAATAAACGACCCTTGATTTGATCACCAATAGGCATTTTAATAGGGGAGCCAGTATCTACTGCGGCCATTCCACGTACTAAACCATCAGTCGAGTCCATTGCAATTGCACGTACACGGTCTTCACCAAGATGTTGTTGAACTTCTAAAACGATCTTCTGTCCGTTTTCTTTTTCAATCTCTAATGCAGAGAAAATTTGAGGTAAATGAGCATCGTCAGCAAAACTCACGTCTACTACCGGTCCTATAATCTGCGCTATTTTTCCAATGTTAGGCATATATTGTTTTTGGTAAAATTATAAATATCAAATTGTTAAAGGCCCTTTTAAAGGCTTCAATTCGGTTTGCAAAGCTAAGGTTTTTCGATATAATTTTTGTATATAAATAAAAAGTTTTTCCACAGTTTTTTTATCAATAATTTAGTAGGCATGAAAACAGTATTAGTTACAGGCAGCAACGGGCTTCTCGGACAGAAAATTACTTCAGCGATATTAGCTGGAAAACCGTTCAATCTGGTAGCAACATCTAAAGGCGAAAATCGCTTTAAGGGTACACAGGGCTATGAATATGCAGAAATGGATATCCTTGATCCTGTTAATGTCAGAGAAGTATTGGGCCAGTACAAACCCGATGCGATCATACATACTGCTGCGTTAACAAATGTGGATAAATGTGAGACAGAAAAAGAGCTTGCTTATGCGCTTAATGTCGAAGCCGTAAAAACATTAGTTGCAATTTGTGAAGAATACAACATTCAGCTGATTCATTTATCTACAGATTTTATTTTTGACGGTGCGAATGGCCCTTATGATGAGATGGGTATCCCAAATCCTTTGAGTTATTACGGGGAGACTAAATTTGAAGCTGAGGAAATCATTAAAGGTTCTCAGTGTAAATGGGCTATATTGCGTACTATTATTGTATATGGTATCATCAGTGACCAGAGCAGAAGTAATATCGTATTGTGGGCTAAGGAGGCTTTAGAGAAAGGGACGCCTATCAATGTTGTCAATGATCAGTGGCGGATGCCGACGCTTGCAGAAGACCTGGCAGACGCATGTCTTGCAGTTATAGAGAAAGATGCGCATGGTGTTTTCAATGTATCAGGAAAAGACATGATGAGTATCTCTGAGCTTGTATTCCGGGTTGCAGATTTCTGGCATCTGGATAAAGGGTTGATTACTGAAATAAGTGCAGCATCTCTTAATCAGGCAGCGAAACGTCCTGTAAAGACTGGTTTTATATTAGATAAGACTATAGCCGAACTAGGTTATGCCCCACGTAGCTTTGAGCAGGGACTTGCTTTAGTTGATCAGCAATTGAAAGAAAGAGATTAAAAAACAAATACTAACAAACACATATATAAAATGGGATTAAAAATAGGCGATCAGGCTCCGGATTTTAAATTATTCAGCTCAGATTTAAAAGAAACATCATTAGCAGATTTCAAAGGAAAGAAATTAGTATTACAATTTTTCCCAATGGCTTTTACAGGTACTTGCACAACTCAGCTTTGTACCATGAGAGATAGCTTTGGTTTTTACCAGGGAATGAATGCAGAGGTATTAGGTATTTCTGTGGATTCACCTTTTACACTGGCTAAATTTAAAGAAGAACAATTCTATCAGTTCCCTTTATTATCAGATTTTAATAAAGAAACGTCTACGGCTTACCAGTCAATTTATGAAGAATTCGTGTATAATTTAAAGGGTGTCTCAAAAAGAGCTGCATTTGTGATCGATGAAGAAGGAAAAATTATTTATGCTGAAGTTTTAGAATCGGCGGGTGATCTTCCTGATTTCGATGCAATTAAGAAAGTTGTAGAAGGGTAGTAACAGTAGAGCGCTATATTTATTTGAATATTTATTTGAAAAAAGTTTTGAATTTCAAATAGAAATACTACTTTTGCAATCCCAAAGCGATACAGAATTGGGAAATGCATTTGTAGCTCAATTGGATAGAGCATCTCACTACGGATGAGAAGGTTTGGGGTTCGAATCCCTACAAGTGCACTGAAAGCCTTAGAGAAATCTAAGGCTTTTTTGTTTTCTGACAGTTTTAACCTCAAATCATTTTTCGTTTTAACTCTTTGTACCTTGACCTGCCAATCGGTAATGTTTCTCCATTCTTAAGTAAAAGACTATAACTGCTTCCCGGACGTATAATGATTTTTTCTGCCTGATCTAATGAAATCAGATAAGATTTGTGGATACGTTCAAATGACCCGGGCAGCAGTTGTTCCAGCATCTCCATTGATTTGTCATGTAATTCCTGTTGACCGTTCTGTAAATACAGTTCACTATAAATTCCTGCCCCTTTAACATACAGTACATCTTTAACAGCTATCATCCGGGTATGGCCAGCTTTTTTTACTGCCAGATATTTCATCGTACCGGCCGTTGTTTTTTCAACACTGGTAACTCTTCTGAGAGCCATCGACAATCTGGTCTGATCAAAAGGTTTGGGGACAAAATCAAGCACTCCATAAGTAAAAGCATCGATTGCTTTATCTGTATAGGCAGAAACAATGATGGTATGAAATGATCCGGCTACCATTGACTTTAATATCTCAAATCCATTTTCGCCATTTAAATTCAGATCTAATAACAAAATATCAATCGTATTCTTCTCTATATAGGTCAAACCCTTTTGCAGGGAATCACAAATTGTAATAGCCGATATATTCTGTTCAAAGAAATTACGTGTCATCCGTTCTATTCTTTTGGCTATCCTTGCCTCATCTTCAATAATCAGTATCTTCATCATTTGTTATCAATCTGTATCGTGGTTAGCCAGCCCCCTGGAATTGCTTCTGAAATGAACTTCCAGCGGTCACTATAACTTTCTGTTAGACGGGCCTGTATGTAGCGGAAACCATTACCTCCCTCTCTTTTTTCTGATGCCTGCCGGTTCAGTGCATTGGTTTCAAAAGTATATTGCTTGTAAGTAGCCGTGCATAAATAAGTCAGTTTGAAAGTAATGAGACCTTCGGCAATAGGAATGCTATGGGTTATCCCATTTTCAAGAATCGTATGTATCAGCGCAGGAGGGATATATTCTGTTTCATCGATTCCTGATTCCTGCCATTCATAGCGGATTTCTTTACGGAACTGCATCACGGTAAGGTGGGTTTTACAAAGCTCTATTTCTTGTCTTATTGGAATTAATACAGCTTCAGATATAGAATTCATAATATCAAATTCACCCGCCAGTGCCTGGATGAATTCAGCGCCCTGTTTTGGAGATTCTTCTACCCAGTCTATTAATGAGGTCAGTGTATTCCTAATAAAGTGAGGCTGTATATTCTTTTTAATCAGTTCTAGTTGTAACCTGGAAGAAAGGAGCAGCGAAGATTGAAATTCATCTTCTATCACCCTGGCCCTTAAAGCATGCAAATATAACATACATAAAATGATCAGGGTAAAGCTGATGAATAAGCCAAAATCGTAAAACAGAAAGTCATTAACTATTGCACTGGCCAGTAAACCCGTAAGTACAATGAGCCCGCCTTTTTCTTTTTGAATAATGGCATTCAGTACAATGACCACAGCTGCGAACCACATTACACGGCTGTACCATAAGGCAGTCAGATCAAAATGATCATAATTGACAATATATATTGTAATCAAAATAATGAATAAAGTGATCAATAATATCTTTTTCTTACTGAAATGAAACTGTATACAAAAATACAGGGGGACCAGCATAGCGATTGCAAAAGTTAACCAGCCAATAATTTCAAGCCGCACAAAAAAACGGGTATAGGGGATAGCTATATAGAATTTGATATATTCTGTAATCAGTAAAGAAAAAAAGAGTGAGCAAATAATTGCAAAGATCAGGATGCTATGCTCTTTGCGCCGGCTATTGAGATACAGGAAAAAATAGTAGACCGATGCAATCAGGAAAGCCCCTGCCATCAGGTTCATAAATGAAGTGATAATCAGCGGATTTTTTAACAGATCCGCAAATTGATTTAATTCTATTCCGATAGGACGTTTTACTCCGTTGAAATAGGATTGTGACGTGCGCAGCGCTAAAATATGCAGGCCTGGATGTGCTAAAGAATCTGGTATTTGAAAGTAACCTGTACTATACCCGGCTATTTCAGGTTTATCCTTTTGTGTGATCTGACCATTCCGGCCAATAAATATCCCATCCCAATAAACTTCGAAAGCACCAAAAGATTCCAAATGTAATCCTAATTGACTAACAGGATTTTTTATCAGTTTCACTGGTGACCGTGACCAGAAAATCCCCTGAGCTGTGTTTCCTCTTTCAGTCAGCCAGCTGGTCGTATTAAAGTTTTTTTCTGCCCATCTTTTATTGTCACCTGTCTGATAAACGGTGGGCTGCTTTTCATAAACCACAGGTGACTTACAGGAAGAAAGAAATAACAAAACGGTAAAGACAATCAAGAGGCGCTGCATGGGATAAAGTTAAGATTAAGATAAGTCAAAAAAATGCATTTCAAAAGGAGATAGAGCTGTTGACATGTTTTTCCCCTTGTTTATTATTTCTGCGAATTAATCTTGTGTTATGAAACGACTTCTAATCATTTTTATAGCTGTATTCTACTGTACTGGTATTTTAGCGCAGCAATTAAATTCTTCTGATCCGAAGAAAAAAACAATCTCTGGTATTGTGCAGGAACAGTCATCTAAAATGCCGGTTATTTATGCTACAGTAAGTATAAAAGATCAGTCATTGAAACTGATTGCTGCGGGGATCACTGACGAAAAGGGGGCATTTAAGCTGGATGATATTCCATCAGGTAATATAACTATTGAAATTACTATGATAGGATATCAAAACATAACCAAACCTTTGCTGATAGCTGCTGCTGCAAATCATATCAATACAGGAACGATATTTTTGAATGCTGATTCAAAACTGCTTAAAGAAATTGCCATAACCAGCGATCAGCCATCGATCAGCTTAAAGCTGGATAAAAAAGTATTCGAAACAGGAAAAGATATCTTATCGCAAACTGGGTCGGCAGTAGAACTCTTAAACGGGGTGCCTGCAGTTAGTATAGGTCCATCGGGAAGCGTTAGTTTGCGGGGAAGCAGCAATGTACTGGTATTAATTAACGGTCGCCGCTCGGGGCTTACCCAGGGAAATGCATTAGAACAAATTCCTGCTGATCAGATAGAACGTGTGGAAGTGATCACAAATCCTTCATCCAGATATGATGCTTCCGGTTCATCAGGAATTATTAATATCATTTTAAAGAAAAATAAAAAAGGTGGATTTAATGGCCAGCTCAGATTGGTCGGTGGTATCCCAAATGAGACCCGGATTACACCAAGTCTGAATTATAAATCTGATAAACTGAATGTATTTTCAACTTTTGGAATCAGGCTGTCCGATTATGCAGGATTATACACAACTAATCAATCTGTTTCCAATAACGGGACCACTACTTTAATGAACCAGAAGCAGGATGAAAACCGGCACGACGATGCTAAACTATTATACTTTGGGGCAGACTATCAGATCAGCGACCAGCAGACTGTTACTGTAGCTTTTCTTAAGAACTCTACTCATGATCATGATCAAACAGCCTTAAATTATAATTACAAAAATCATGGCAGTAAAGCTGACAGCAGTCTGCTCCGTAATGGAGGGTCTTGGGAAAGAAGGAGTTATAATCAGCTGGAATTCAATTACACCCATAAGTTCAGCCGGCCGGGTAAAAAACATACTATTGATATACAGTATGATTTCTGGAACAGTGATAAAGACTGGAATCTGGGGACGAAGAAACTGTTACCGGCAATAGAAACTTTACCTGCTATCCGAACCAGTTCTATTGGAACAAGTAAAGATTTTATGGCGCAAACAGATTTCACCCAGCCGCTGGATAGTAATACTACACTTGAATTTGGGTTGAAAACAGAAAACCGAAGAGTGACCAGTGAGTTCAGGGCAGAACAACAGGCGGGAGAAGATTGGGATATCATTGATTATATCAATAATCAGCTTAACTACAATGAGCTTATAGGTGGCGTTTATACCCAATTGGGCAGCAAAATAGGTAAACTAGCTTACCAGTTAGGCTTAAGAACGGAATTAACCAGGGTCAGGATAGAAGACAGGGCCGGAATTTATAATAATAACAAAAATTATGTTCGTTTATTTCCAGCACTTAGCCTGACTTATCAATTAGCTAAAGGTGGGGCTATACAGGGAAGCTACAGTAAGCGGATTAACCGGCCTTCACTAAATCTTTTATATCCTTTTAACGAACTCACAGATTTTAATGCCAGGTTTATTGGTAACCCGGAATTGAACCCTTCTTATGCGAATGTTTTTGAACTGGGTTTTTTGAAGCACTGGAGTAATTTTACACTTAATCCATCCCTATATTATCAAAATAATAAAGGAACTATTCAAGACTATATTTTCAGGGACCAGAACGGTATTTTTATCACTACCCCAGTAAACATTGAGGGGGAGATAAGACGTGGGATAGAGCTGTCTGTTTTATATAATCCATTACAATGGTTACAGCTGAATACTGAATTTAATGCTTATGGTTTCAAGCAAAGCGGTTGGTACAAAGACCATAATTTCAAGTATTCTGGTAATGTATTTACCAGCCGTTTAAGTACGCAGGTAAAATTTAAAAATAAATTAAGTTTACAGTGCCGCTATAACTTTACTGGTGCGCAAAGTAATGCACAGAGCCACACAGCGGCAATTCATTACATTGATTTTGGGGCAGGTAAGAATTTGCTGAAAGATAAGGCAACACTATTACTTGATATTACCAATGTATTCAACCTGCGTAAGTATCAGACAACCACAACCGGAAGTGATTATGTAATGGAACAAACAAATATTCCAAATGCAGCACGTTATCGTTTAACTTTTGTATATCGTCTTAATCTCCAGGATAATCAGGCGATCAGGCAGGCTAAAAGTGGTAACAGGGATTAGATAATTAAATAACAAGAAGCCAAAGATAGTCTGGCTTCTTGTTTCATCAGTCCTCTTCAGGCTGATCATTTTTGAATTACGGTTGCGGAGGCTTTGCAATCGTATCCATTCTGCTGTTATTCTTTTTCATTGTATCCCGCTTAGACCAGTCCTTATTTTTCGGATTTTTCCTGGCAGGAGACATTTTCTTCGTGTGTCTCTTTGTAGTATCCTGTCTGGTTAAGGAAGTGTCCTGTTGCTGAACAGTATTTGCAAATCCTGCCAGGCAGAATCCACATAACACTAAAATCATCATTAGCTTTTTCATAATCTGACGTTTTGTTAAATAATTTATGATGCTCAAACAATCGGTAGTTCAGTCTGTTTTATATTTTTTTTAATCACGTATAAAGCTTTAATTCAGTTGTTTATGCTGGTATCTGGAATTGCTATCGTGATAATGACCAGTCCCGCTTACAGAGGGGCGGGTTGAATACGAATTGAAACAAAATGTATAGCTGTCATCCATAAGCTTCAGGCTAAATCAATATATTGAGTTAATTACGCTTTTCTTAATAAATTGAATAACTTGTATTCTTTATGGCCAACTATAATACCTTAACTGACGGCGAATTGATCCTCTTATTAAAAGAGGATAATGATGCTGCGTTTAGGGAAATTTATCTGCGTTACGATAAACTGTTATACTTATACGCTTATAAAAAGCTGAGAAACAAAGAAGAAGCTAAAGATGTAGTTCAGGATGTCTTTACCTGGTTATTAAATCATCGCAAAGAGATCCATTTCACAGTAGGCTTATCCGCCTATCTTTATAAAGCAGTACTTCATAAAATCTTTGATATCTTCAAACATCAGGGCATTATTAAAAAATATGCCGAAAGCGGTGAACATTATATCGAAGTAAAATCTACAGAAACTGATTATCTGATCCGTGAAAAGGATATTATGGCTTTAATAGAACGTGAAATTGCTGCAATGCCCCCAAAAATGAGAGAGATCTATATCTTAAAGAGGAAACACTTTTTAAGTACCAAAGAAATTGCTCAGCAACTGGACATCTCCGAACATACCGTATCCACACAACTCAAGAGAGCCATGAAACATCTCCGGATAAAGCTCGGTTTAGTCGCATATCTTTTGTGGATTCTGAAAATATAAACAGAAATTATTATTCTGTATATCAGTTGTTTAGATAATTGTTTTTAACTGATGTACCTAATCCATGCTGGTCAATCGTCTTTGTCTTTAATGAGCTTAACAGGATAACTCATGGCCATATAAAGACAAGCATTCTCCAATGAAAAAAGATGTAAAAGAAGTATTGGATAAGATCAGTTCGGGTAATTACAGTCCGGAGGAAGAAGCTATGGCCAAACTCTGGTTGCATCAGCTCCATCAGTATGACGAAGCCGGACTTTCTGAAAAAGAACTGAACGAAGCAAGTGACCAGATGTGGTTGTCATTGCAACAGCATAAAAAACAACATTGGCTTAAACGGTATCAGACATCCGGCGTATATCTGGCCGCCGCAGCATCCATAGCCGTGATTGTTGGTATTGGCCTGTATCTTAACCAGCCAGAGTCCTTACCTAAATCTACTCCGTTTAAGGCCTATGCAAATGATATTCCAGCCGGGAGTAATAAAGCTTACCTGAC
This sequence comes from Pedobacter cryoconitis, assembly GCF_014200605.1. Lineage (GTDB taxonomy): Bacteria > Bacteroidota > Bacteroidia > Sphingobacteriales > Sphingobacteriaceae > Pedobacter > Pedobacter cryoconitis_B. Next base: position 163,236 of record NZ_JACHCE010000009.1, read on the forward strand.
ACTGGCTAATGGAAAAAAACTGGTACTCACAAACCTGACTAATGGGACCATGCTGCAAGAAGCAGGGGTAAAGATTACCAAAACTGCAGACGGACAATTAGTTTATACCGCTGTAGATCAGGGGAGCAAAGCAAGTACACAATACAATAGCATTGAAACACCCCGTGGCGGACAATATCAGTTGAACTTACCTGATGGTACCAGAGTCTGGATCAATTCGGCCTCTTCCTTAAAATACCCCGCCTCTTTCGCTTCTTTAAAAGAGCGTAAAGTTGAGTTAAGCGGAGAAGCTTATTTCGAAGTTGCCAAAGATAAAAAGCATCCCTTTATTGTGAAAAGCGGAAAACAGGAAATCCAGGTTTTGGGAACTCACTTTGATGTGGATGCCTATCCTGATGAACATACTATTAAAACTACTTTATTAGAAGGCTCTGTAAAATTGAATAAGCAAGTTATTCTAAAACCAGGTGAACAAGCAGAGCTGAGAGGCGAGAAGTTCAATGTCTCAGAAGTGAATGTGAATGATGCCATTGACTGGAAGAACGGAGAATTTGCATTTACTAACGAGCCGTTGGCCAGCATTCTGAAAAAAGTTTCCCGCTGGTACGACGTAGACATTGTATATACCTATGCCCCATTAAAGATGCCAACCTTTACAGGCTCTGTTTCCAGATCTGAGAATATATCAGCTGTTTTAAAAATGTTAGAAGAAACCAGTAATGTGCGCTTTTCTATTGAGGGAAGACGAATCAGCGTACTGACCAAATAATAAAAGAGAATAATAAAGAGGATCTGACCAATCCGGTAAATAACCAACCTATCAACTATAAAACCAAAACAAAATGAAAAAAATCAAAGGTAAAGCAAGTTAATACGCCCGGTTTTTAAGAGAAAGCCATGAAAGTGTATCAGCACTTCCATGGCAAAGATCTGAGTTAACCCAAAAAACAAAATTGAGATCCGTTCATGTATTAACCCAACCTTACGAAAGTATGAAATTAAATGCTTTTAACCTAGGTATGCTACGCTTATGGCTATACCCCAAGCTTTTATTTGTCCTGAAATTTGTTATTCAGCAAGCCTTAACAAAGAATAAAAGAAAATTAGTAATGAGAATTAACCTGATTATTGCCATCATTACCACCTGCTTAGTCCAAGTAAGCGCGGCAGGTTTTGCGCAGCGTATCAGTTATACCAAACAGAATACCACACTGCAGCAGGTTTTTTCAGAAATCAAAAAGCAGGCAGGGTTCAGAGTCTTATATTCCGATCAGAATGTAAATGGTCAGTTGAAGATCAATGCAGACTTCAGGAATGCAGCAATTGACCAGGTGATGGAAACCTTATTGAAAGGGCAGAACCTAACCTATAAAATCGACCGGAAAACAATTCTGATCAAGGTTAAGCCCGATATTCAGGTTCAGCCAGAAACCATGACCATTAAAGACATTGATGTCAAAGGAAAAGTCATAGACAAAGACGGACGTCCTTTACCCGGTGCATCAGTCAGTGTAAAAGGACAAAAAAAGGTAGTAAGTACAGACACAGACGGGAATTTCCTGTTAAAAGGCGTAAATGAACAGGCAGTACTCAATGTTTCATTTATTGGCTACCTGAGTAAAGAGATTAAAGTGGTGCCGGGCCAGCTGTTAAATATTACACTGATTGAAGATGTCAGCCAGCTCAATAATGTGATTGTAGTAGGTTATGACACGAAGAAACAAAGTGAACTTACCAGTGCGGTATCCGTTGTTTCTGCAGAAAAATTAAAGGATGTAACTTCCAATAATATCGGTTCCATGCTACAGGGGAAGGTAGCCGGCCTGCAGGTGATCAACAGTTCTGGTGCGCCGGGTTCAGCTCCTGAAATCAGGCTCAGAGGCGTTTCTTCTGTAAATGCCAGTCAAAGCCCCCTGGTCGTTGTAGACGGGATTATTGGCGGAAACTATGATCCCAATGACGTAGAAAGTATAACTGTCCTGAAGGATGCCGGTGCGACTGCTTTATATGGTTCGCAGGCAAATGCAGGAGTAATTATTGTGACTACCAAGAGTGCTAAAACCGACAAAATCAATTTTGAGGTTAAAGTGTCCTCCGGGTTCAAAACCCCTGATTTTGGGAAAATGAAGCTGATGAACAGCAATGAACTCTATGACCATCAAAAGGAATTTTACAGAGATTATATTGTTGGTGCTACAGACAACTCTTACAAAATTGATCTGCTTAAATTCTATCAGGAACGACCGTTAAGTTTAAGAAACCAGGATTATGACTGGTCAGGTGAATCTTTTAAACCAGCTCCCATCAACAGCGTTTATCTTTCTGCAAGCGGCAGGACAGAGAAAAACAGTTATTATATCGGAGCTTCCTATTACCGGGAAAAGGGGACTTTCCTGAACACAGATTTCCAGAGAATAAATCTGAGGGCAAATTCAACCTATAACTTTTCAAAAAAGCTAAGTATTACCAATAACATCAATATCAGTGCTCAAAATGGGCACAGTTATGATTACAATGATGTTTACTACGCTTTCTTAAATCTACCCTGGGATAATCCCTATGATCAAAATGGGTCTCCAGTATATGTTGACGGGAATTCTACCTTTAAATGGTGGTCAAGGGATAAAATAAACCCTATCCATTCTGTAGAAAATTCAGACCATCCGATGAAAGGTTTTGATGTCAACTATGATTTTGCTGTCAATTATCATATCACAGACTGGCTGACCTTTTCCAGTACCAACCGGGGCTCCGCAGCATTCAGCAAAGTTGCCAATTACTATTCACCGCTAACTGCTGGTACCTATCATGGGAAAGGTTTTCTGAGCGAACTCAACACTTTTAACTATGGAGGTATTTCAAATAACCTTTTGAAATTTAACTTCAAACTATCGGACCATACAATCAGTGGTTTTGCAGGTGTAGCCTTCGAAGGTGCACAAACTGAACTGTCAGGTGGTTCAGGAAAAGGATTGCCAGGAGGTTTGAAGGTATTAAATGTAGTATCAAACGGTCAGCTGGTCACCGGGTCAAATGATAAAAAATATCTTCAGTCTTTAATCTCTCAGGTCAACTATAATTATAAAAGCCGTTATTTTCTAACCGCTTCGTTTCGTGTAGACGGCTCTTCAGCTTTCCCAAAAGCCAACCGTTATGCCTCTTTCCCTGCACTATCAGGAAGCTGGCTGATCAGTAATGAAGATTTTATGAAAGACCATGCCGTAATTGACAATTTAAAATTAAGATTGAGTTATGGAGTTACTGGTACCCAGGATATTGGTTCCTCGAGATACCTTGGTTTGTATTCACTGACCACACAATATAACGGTTTAATCGGGGCTGTCCCTTTTCAGCTGGCCAATCCGCTGTTAACCTGGGAAAGTAAACACCAGCTCAACGCAGGGATCGATATTGGTTTGTTTAAAAGAGTCAACCTGACCATAGATGCTTACCGGAACAATACCAAAAACCTCTTGTTACAGGTTTCCCAGCCTCTTTCTGTTGGTTTTGAAACCAGATGGGAGAATTCCGGGAATGTAGTCAACAGAGGTATAGAATTGGGTATAAACTCCATCAACATCAAAACCAAAGATTTTGAATGGGCAACAGATTTTACCATCAATTTCAATGACAATAAATTATATGGATTGCCTTCGGATATTGTGAAAACAGGTTCCTGGAACATCTCACAGATCTACAGTAACGGAGGAAACCTGTATGAATTCTATATGCCTAAATGGCTGGGTGTAGACAGCCAGACCGGGGCACCTGTCTGGGAAAAGCTCATCACTGATGCAAATGGAAAAGTAACAGGAAGTGAGCGGACTATGAATTATTCAGAAGCGACCACGCAGAAAGCAGGCAGTGCACTTCCAAAATATCAGGGTGGTTTCAACAATAGTTTTAAATATAAAAATCTCAGCCTCAGGATCAGTACCTATTTCAATTACGGGAACAAAGTATTCAGTAATAATCTGCGTTTCATGATGAACGACGGCCATGAACCTTACTACAATCAAATACAGACGCCTTCAGGCTCGAAAGTATGGAGTTTCCCTGGAGATACAGACGCAACAGAACCAAGTCCTCAGAATTCGGCAAACTCTACAGAAACGTCTACCCGTTACTTAAAAAACGGCAGTTATCTGACCATCAGGAATATTGCTTTGAATTATGATTTACCTCAGGCTTTTGCAAAAAGATTAAATATGGAGCGGATTACAGTGGGCGTAACAGCAGATAATGTAGCCACTTTTTCTAATTTCTTAGGTCAGGACCCTCAAACTACCATTACCCCCGGAAATTCTACCCCTGGTGTATCTGATTTTAAATATCCCAATAACAGACAATACTTGTTCACTGTCAATTTTAATTTTTAAGGAGATGAAGAAAATTCTATTTATTCTATTTTTAATTGCAGTGAGCAGTTGTAAAAACCAGGAGATTTCACCAAGCGATGCAATTAATACAACAGATCTGGTTACCACAGAAGAGGGCTTAACCAATGCATTGAATGGAGCATATGCCTTATTCAAAGACCATATTACTTTTAACGGTATTGTCGATCAGAACAATATGTATCTGCGGCAGTTTTACCAGCTGTCTGATTTTGCAAGTGATGATATTGTTTGCGGACAAATTACTGAAGACCCCTTATTTTATAGTTTCAATCTTTTACACTCACCAGGACAAAGCAATACCCGTTATTTCTGGTATGTATCCTATAAGATCATCACAGGTGTAAATACCATTATTGATGCGGTAGAGAAATCTGGTAAAAAAGATGTGAAAACACAGCAATTACTTGGGGAATGTTATTTTTTGAGGGCGTATTGCCATTTTAACCTGGCACGTTTATTTGCAAAACCTTATTCGGTTGACCCTAATTCTGCTGGCATTATCCTTCGGACATCGGTAACAGATGAAGCAAAGAAAGCAAGGTCTTCAGTTACAGAAGTTTATAATTCGGTTATTGCCGATGCAGAGCAAAGTGCTTCACTGATGAGTCTTTCCAGAGGGAATCAGTATGCTTCAAGAGAAGCAGCATGGGCACTTTTATCCAGAGTTAACCTTTATAAAGAAGATTATCCAAAAGCCATTGATTATTCCAGCAAAGTGATTGCTTCGAATCGGTTTAAGCTGGAAACCAAAGCGAGTTACCCTGCTTTGTTTGCCAATGCAAAAACCAGTAACGAAACTATCCTGTGTATTGCATTCACTGCTGTAGACGATTATGGTAAGTTTGGATCTATAGCTTCAATGGTTTTTTCTGATGGTAATTCTGGCTGGGGAGAAGAATATGTCTCTTCATCCCTGCGAAGCCTGATGTCCAAACATCCTGAAGATATCAGGTGGTCCTATATCAAGCCACTCAAAGATGAATCGGGAGCTGTGCAGAAAAAGAATGGGATAGAAGTCTATTATATCAGCAAATTCTCTTTTCAGGACGGTTCGCCCAATCTCAGTTCACCTATACTTTTCAGATTAAGTGAAATGTATTTAAACAGGGCAGAGGCCGAAGCCAAAACCGGTAATACCATCGGGGCACTGAATGATGTGGATCAGATCCGTGCTAACCGTGGTCTGGAAGGGTCGCTTTATAATCAAATCCTTCCTTCCGGTTCAACCATACTGGATGTCGTACTGGATGAAAAAAGAATAGAGATGGCTTTTGAAGGATACCGTTCATATGATGTGTACAGGAACAAAAAGAAAATGGATAAAACCTATTGGGGTTATCATATACAAGGATTAAAGGAAACAGATATTGATCTCTCCAGGACCCCTTCCGGTTATCCAAACCTGGTGACAGATTATACAAATCCAAGAATCATTTATTTTATTCCGGTAGATGAGATCCTGAGTAATCCAAACGCTATCCAGAATCCATAAAAATCAAAGGTTCCATCTGAAAAAAATAATAGATGAAAAATATAAAGACTTTAAGCTTTATACTGTTCCTGATTGGGGCAGTATGCAGTGCATGTAAAAAAGATAAAAGTGAAAAATTAACAGATTTATCCTATACCATTGATGTAAATGGGAACCAGGTGAAATTTACACCGGTTACAGCCGGAATATCCAGTTACAGATGGGATTTTGGAGACGGGCAAACTTCAACTGACGCGAACCCGGTACATATCTATCCCGGAAAAGGCAAGTATGTACCTACCCTTTATGCAACGGTTAACGGGCAGTCTGCTGAGGCTTCGACAGTGATCAGGATTGCAAAAGGCAGTCCCGTTAAACTAAATGACAATACCCTGGATGACTGGAACACGGTGACTACAAACGTGATTACTTCTGGTATTAAAGGGGGGATTTTCAGGAAGGTCAAATACGATTATGACGGAAATTATATCTACATCTATGTAGAGATGGCTTCTAAAAAGACCAATGGTGACATCTTTGATTTTTATATAGACGCAGATAACAGCAGTGCTACAGGTTTTCTCGGCGGTTTCTCTGGCGGTGGTTATGACATTCTGATGGAAGGGCCAATGCTCACTGCAAACATGGACGTGTTTTATCATAATGGTTCCCAAACCAGTTTTTCCTTCCAGCAGCAGTCTATCACAGAAGCTTATCAGATCGGAACAGTTGTAGAAGAAGCCGGGCTTTTGAAGTTTGAAATGCAGCTGGCCCGTGGTAAGTTAAAAGGGCTTACCGGGACAGGGGCCAGATTAGGCATTATTGCAACCAAAAGTGACTGGTCTGCATCACTGGGTTATGCACCCGATGAAGGGCAACCCGGTTTTCTTCTGGATATGTCAGAGTAAGTTTAATAATTATCATTTAAATCATGTATACTAATGAAAATTACAGATAATAGCGCTGTAGCGGGGAGACTTATGTCTTTAGACGTGATGCGGGGAATGATCATGATCCTGCTTTGTGCAGAAAGCTGCCTGGTTTTTGAGTCCTTAAAGAAATTTGATACCGATTCATTTATCATCAACCAGCTTTTTCATCACCCATGGCATGGGCTTCGTTTCTGGGACCTTGTGCAGCCGGCATTTATGTTCATGGCGGGTGCCGCATTGTATATTTCTTATAGCCGAAAGTTAGAAAAAGGAATTACCTGGAGCAGCAATTTTAAACACATTTTAATCAGGAGTTTGAAGCTGTTCCTTTTTGGTATAGGTCTGCACTGTGTTTACGCGGGAAAACCTGTTTTTGAACTCTGGAACGTATTGACCCAACTGGCTTTTACCAGTATTGCGGCCTATCTCATCATTAACAAAAGCCCGGTATTTCAGCTCCTGTTTTCTATCGCATTGCTAATACTAACCGAAATCTTATACCGCTGCATACATGTCTCAGGTTTTGATAGCCCTTTTACAGCATACCATAATTTTGGTGCCTATGCAGATACTCTGCTCATGGGTAAAATCAACAAAGATGGCTGGGTGGCAATCAATGCCATACCTACCGCAGCGCATACCATTTGGGGAGTATTAGCCGGCAGGTTGCTGATCTCAAAACAAAGTACAGCTCAGAAAATCAAAATACTGGTTTTTGCCGGTTTTGCTGGTCTTTTAATCGGGTTTGGATTAGATATAACCGGCATTACGCCAATTATTAAAAGAATCAGTACAAGTTCCTTTGTTTTTGCCTCAGGAGGCTGGGTATTGCTGATGCTGGCCGTGATCTACTGGCTGGTAGATATCAGACAAAACATAAAATATGCCTGGATTTTCACCGTCGTAGGGATGAATGCCATTTTTATTTATGTCTTTTTCGAAACTGTAGGGCATGAATGGCTAAATGGTGTAGTCGGAATTTTCACCGGAGACCTGCTGCACTTACTTTTCAATCTGCCTGTCAATTTTACGGGACTACTATCTGCATTAGCCGTCTGGTTTGCAGAATGTGCGCTTTGTTACTGGCTGTATAAAAACAAAATATTTTTTAAACTCTAACCTATATACCGATATGAAACAAGTAATCATTTTTGTCCTCCTTGCAGGACTTCTTTTTGGCTGTTCCAAAGTAAATAATGGAGAGCCTGGTCAATCAGCAACGTCAAAAGATAAGGCCATGCTGCTTGCTTTAACCAGTTATTATGTCAATGGTAGCAGTGGAAACGATACCAATTCAGGTACATCGGCCGCTGCGGCCTTAAAAACTATTCAGGCTGCCTTAAATAAAACGACAAATGGTGCGGGCAGTACAATTTTTGTAGCTGGCGGAACCTATAATGAGCGGCTTGTCTGGCCCAATTCAGGTGCTTCGGCTGCTGAACCTATTACCCTGACTAATTACAACAGTGGTGTGGTGATCATAGACGGTACAAATGCAACCAATGACGCACAAAATGCCATGATTGCTATTGCCAGTAAAAGCCATATCCGAATTCAGTCTGTCCGTATTGCCAACAATATCCGGAGTTTCGCTTCCGGCATCTATATGTCAGGCTCAGGTACGGATGTACAATTTACAGATTGTAAAATATATAATATCGGATGGACCACCAATGCAGGTAGCAGGCCTGAACCAAAAGACAATGCGAATCCATTCGTGATCATCGGTTCAACGGCAAATTCCTATAACCAGATCTATATTGGAAGCAATGAAATTTATAACTGTAATACAGGATACAGCGAAGGGCTCACTATAGCTGGTAATGTAGAAAACTTCCTGATTGAAAATAATACGGTACATGACATCACCAATATCGGGATAGACATGACCGGTAATTATGCCTGGACAGGGGCCCCTGCAAATGTAAACTTTGCACGCAATGGCAATGTTAAATACAATAAAGTTTATCACTGTGTTTCGCCGGTGGCTACCTCTGCGGGTATTTATGTTGATGGTGCAAAATGGATCAACATAGAAGGAAACACCAGCTATGAAAATTCAACAGGGATCAGTGTGGGCTGTGAAAATAGTAACAGCAGTACAGACGGGATTAATATCAGGAGCAATTTTATCTATAACAACGTTGAAGCGGGCATTATCATGGGGGCGAATGCCTCAACCAGTAAAGTCATTAATTCGACCATTACCAACAATACCTTATTCAAAAACTACTCAAAAACCGGGTGGGGAGGAGAAATCCATCTTCAAAATACCGATCATCTGACCGTTAAAAACAATATAATTCAGTCTGCAAGTAATATCGTGATTGTAGCTTCTTCTACTTTTAGTTCAACCAACCTGGTATTTGACTATAACAACTATTTCTCTGCTTCTGGTTCCGCGGCCACGGTTACTTTTGACTGGGCAGGACTTAATGGGACTACCTATGGTTCGTTTGCCGCTTTTAAGGCTGGAACTGGTTTAGACACCAATTCAATATATACGGCACCTGCTTTTGTTTCTGCCACTTTACCCAGTCCAAACCTTCATTTAAGCAATACTTCTTTATGTGTAAATGCCGGGCTGCCTTCATTTGTGGCACAACCTGGTGAATTTGACATAGATAAAGAAGCAAGGGTTAGAAATGGCCGTGTAGATATTGGAGCGGACGAATCAGCCTATTAAAATCATCCGTTAATCTTAAAAATGTATTTTGAAAAGAATAAAGAACTTATTTGAAATCACGTCCCAGTTTAAATGTCATGTTGATATTTCTTCTCTTAAACCTTATGGAACGGGACATATTAATGATACCTACCGGCTAAAAAACCTGGCCGGTGACGAACATGATTATCTGCTTCAAAAAATTAACCAGCATGTGTTTAAAGATATTCCGCGGATGACAGAAAACATATGCAGGGTTATTGCCCATCTTAAAAAGAAGATGGTGATGTCAGGTAAAGGTGATCCTGAAAAAGAGGTCATGACTATGGTTGCCACTAAATCCGGACCTTATTTTTATCAGGATAGTCATGGTGAATACTGGCGGATGTGTCATTTCTTAAAACATACCAAAACTTATGATGTGGTTGAAACAGAGAAACAGGCTTATGAAGGTGGAAAAGCTTTTGGAAAGTTCCAGGCCATGCTTTGTGACCTTTCTCCTGATCTCATGTATGAGGTAATCCCTGATTTTCATGATATCGAAAAGAGGCTGGGACAATTGGCACAGGCGATACATACAGATTCTTATCACCGTGTGCAGGAGGCCTGGCCAGAAATAAAAACCATACAGGATAATATTCAGGCGATGTTGTTTTTTCAGGAGGATGAACAGCGCCTTACTTTGCCTATACGCGTGACCCATAACGATACCAAGTTTAATAATGTATTGTTGAATTTAAAAGGGAAAGCGCAGTGCATAATTGATCTGGATACGGTTATGGCCGATTACATCGCTTATGATTTTGGAGATGCTATCCGTACCATCATCAATACAGGAGCTGAGGATGAAAAAGAATTGTCGGATATCAGATTAAACCTCCCATTATTTAATGCCTATACCAAAGGATATATGGAAGAGGCCGGACAATTTCTGGATGAGTGGGAATTGAGGTCTCTGATCAAAGGTGTTCTTTTATTGCCTTATATGCAGGCTGTAAGATTCCTGACGGATTACCTGAACGGGGATACTTATTATAAAATCGAATCTGCCCGGCATAATCTTCAGCGCACCAGGGCACAGCTTCAATTGCTGAAGGAGCTGCTCAGCCATGCACAGGAAATGGAAAAAACAATATATAAAGAGGCAGAAAAACATCAGTTAATTAAGAGTTGAAATCATGGATAGAAGACATTTTTGTGCCAATGGGTTAGTCGGATTGGCGGGGCTTACTTTAATGCCGTCGGGCTTATTATTTGCAAATGCCAAAGACAAAATCAGACTGGGTTATATAGGCGTAGGTTTAAGAGGCCGGAACCATATCAGTGAGGGCCTGCTGCGTTCGGACGTTGAAATAACAGCAATTTGCGATACTCAGGAAAGTTCCTTAAAATATTGCCGTGCGCAGTTTGTTAAAGCGGGTAAAAAACTTCCGGCCGAATATACCGGAGGGCTTGATGCTTATAAAAAACTGCTGGAACGAAAAGACCTGGACGCGGTAATCATTGCCACACCCTGGGAATTTCATAAAGAGCAGGCAATTGATGCTATGAGGGCAGGGAAATATGTAGGCTGCGAGGTCATTGCAGGGATTACAGTAGCAGATCACTGGGATATCCTAAAGGTTTACGAAGAAACCAAAGTTCCTTATATGACCCTCGAAAATGTGTGTTACCGCCGTGATGTACTTGCGGTATTGAATATGGTCCGGAATAATGTTTTCGGAGAGCTGGTACATTTAGAAGGAGGTTACCAGCATGACCTCAGAGGTGTGCTGTTTAATGATGGAAGATCTTTTGAAGGAAAGGGCGGCGAATTTGGCCCTAATACAGTTGGTGAAGCGCAGTGGCGTACCCAGTGGAATGCAGATCGGAACGGGGATATTTATCCAACGCATGGTGCAGGCCCGATTATGAATTATATCAATATCAACAGAGGTAATCAGTTTACAAACCTGGTTTCCTTTGCTTCGAAATCCAGGGGATTGCATCAGTATATTGAGAAAGTTGCCCCCGGAAATAAAAATCTTGGGGTAAACTTTAAAAATGGTGACCTGGTGACCACCATGCTGAACTGTGCAAATGGAGAAACAGTAACCTTAAGTCATGATACCCATTTACCCAGACCTTATTCGCTGGGATTCAGGGTGCAGGGAACGCAGGGGCTATGGATGGATGTTGCAGATTCAATCTATATCGAAGGTAAATCTAAAACCTATGATGAATGGGATAAGGCGAAAGTCTGGCTCGACAAATATGATCATCCCTTATGGAAAAAATATGAACATCAGGCAGATGGGGCAGGGCATGGTGGTATGGACTGGTTTGTATTTAATGCTTTTGTAGAATCCGTGAAACAAAGGAAACAGACCCCAATAGATATCTATGATTCCTTAACCATGAGTGTGATTACACCGCTTTCAGAAAAGTCCCTCCAGGAAGGTAATATGCCACAGCAATTCCCCGATTTTACCAGGGGCAGGTGGAAAGACGCTAAAAATACATTTGCACTGGATAATAGTGGCTTTTAATCCGGTTCTAAAAATCTAACCTTAAAAAACAAGTTATGAAAAACACAATTTTAGTATCGATGATGCTGTTTGCCTTGGCAGCTTGTCAAAAAGAAAGCAGAAATAACGGTGACAATGTTCCCAACAATGCTGAGCCTGATGCAAGTAAAGTATCCTGGTGGCAACCTAAACCCGGTGTAACTTTTGACTGGGATCTGGATGATCTGAAAAGCGGCGATACTTTTACCGCAGAAGTTGTAGATGTCGATGCATTTACCACTACAGCAGAGCAGGTAGCGGCATTACATGCGCAGGGGAAAAAAGTGATTGCTTATGTTTCTGCAGGAACAATTGAAAATGACAGACCGGATGCGAACCTGCTCCCGAAGGAAGTTATTGGTAAAGTATATCCGGAGTGGCCAAAGGAACGCTGGCTTGATATCAGACAACTGGAAAAACTGAAACCCTGGCTTAATTCGCGGATCAGCAGGATTGTGAATAAAGGTTTTGATGCTATAGAACCGGATAATCTGGATGGTTTTAATGCTGAAACTGGTTTTGATATTAGTATCAATGACACTAAACTATTTTGTGATCTGCTGATTAAACTTGCTCACGATAAAGGGTTGGGAATTGGTCAGAAAAATGTGCCGGAGCTGTCAGCAGAATACAGTAAGAAATTTGACTGGGTATTAACTGAAGATGCATTTCAGCAAGGCTGGCAGAATGATGTGAAACCTTATATCACGCAGAATAAACCTGTATTTGCAGTTGAATATACAGATTCAACATCGCAGAGTACATTTACAAATAGTGTATGTCCTGCTGCGCAGAGTCTGAAGTATTCGGCTATCCTTAAAAACAGAAATCTTGATAAATGGGTTTATAAATGTAAATAGGTAAAACTTGTTTAACCTGTAAAAGAGTAGGGATTTTAATCCCTGCAGAACGAAAAAGGGGTTATCGGTTTTTTAAACCGATAACCCCTTTTTGATTTTAAAATATCCTGAATACCTTATTAATTATAATTAACAGTCACACTAAAAGGAGTAGCCGAAGTATAAGTCCCTGCGACCTGGCTGCCGCCAACATTCAGCGTTGCCCCAACATTCAGCGTTTGTGTACCCGCAGTTAATGTCCCGGTTGCAGAGGGCGTACTGGTAAAAGCGCTCACTGTCATGTTATTTGCGCCACTTGCAATGGTAAGCGCTGTTGATGGCAATGTAATCGCATAAGTATAAGCACCCTGTCCATTTACCGTAAATGAAGCAGCAGTCACTGTACCTGCTGTAGCAGGGAGCGTAACACCGCCTGTAGAAGTTCTGGTACCTGCAGGAGTTAATACAACTGTTCCGGCAGACGCATTTACTGCTACATTACCAAAGTTCATATCCACTGTATTTGTGATACTGATAGGTGTAATAATAGTTGCAGATGCATTGGCTGTGGCGGTAGCCTGAGCAAAAGATGACGGTATAATCAGGCATAATAAACCAAAAGTAATACCAGCGGAGGTTAATAGATTTTTCATGATTGGTTATTTTAAATACAATAAATTGTGTCGTACGGAGATAACGAAAGAATAAAAAAAATGGGTAGTATTAAGTTACGAAATTGTTTTTGATATATAAAAGGCTTTTAATCAGTTTTTTGTGGCTCTGCTAATGGTGGTCTTCTTCTGGCAAAAATAAATGCATCAGGAAATCCCCTGTGTTTTATTTTACGGACTATATTTTTTGCAGTTTCTATATCGTCCACTCCGGTTATAATCACGTTATAATTTGAATGGCCTGCGGGTTTGATCACCACAGTGAAATTAAATTCAGATACTAAATAATTCTGGGCAGCCTTCGCTTTATGGTAAGAAAGATGGGCCACCTGTAAAGTAATATCAAATTCTGATTGGGTCACTTTTTTCTCAGGTTTTTCTACTTGTTTACCGGACCTTCCACTCTGGTTCTCATTCTTACCTTTTTGAAATTCCCCCTGAACACCAATTTTATCCAAAACCTTTTCTCTACTCAAAGAGTCCGCTGATTTCTCTTTTGTCCCCGCATCCTTTACCTGGCCATCAGTCAATATAAAATCCAACCCATCAACCACAGCGCCATCCCTGCTCTTTTTAACATTGAAATCTAAAACCTCAGGAATAGATTTCAAATTTAACTTCAATAATTGTGCAGTATCTATCCGGATCGTATAATCACCCGGGATCAAACCCATATAACTAAAATAACCATCACCTTCGGTCACCGTACGGGCAATGGATTTATCCTCATTTTTCCGATAGAAATTAACTATAATACGGCCCTGGCCTTTAACCTCACCATTACTTTTGATACTTACTTTTCCGGAAGCTTCGGCAACTACAGTAACAGGAACCTCTACAATTTTGATCTTGTTCGGATCAATCGCTATGCTGAAATTATGTTTCTTCAATTGCCACGATATATTCTCAAAACTAGTAGGGTCAAGTTCCAGGATATAATTCACGTAAGGTTCCAGATCCATTATCCGGATCGTCGTATCCCGCTTATTCTGCTCAATACGGCCGCCATAACTGCGTAGTCTGAGTCCTTCGGCTGCCGGCTCACCCGGATCTCTCTGTCCATTGTAATTCAGGTCCAGATAAGGAACAACAGTGATCCCGCCTTTTCCTACACTGGTATGATTCGTTAAGCCAAGATATTTAGTAGGCTGGTCATAAATCAGACTGCCGCTTGCATATTGTAGAAACCTATAAGAATTATTGGTCTTACGTACAGATGCCCCGGTTTGTGCCATTGAAAAATCATAGCGGATTCCGAACTCTATGTTTTCAATATTACTGGCGATATTTCTTTCGTAAGAAAGGTTTAAAAAACCATTCTTAAATAACCTGCGTTCCACTTCTTCCTTGTGACCAATAAATCTGCCTGAACCATATTCATATTGAACCTGCTGTGTATAACGCAGATTTTTTAAAATCATGGCCGTTACAGAAAGATTGGTATAGATATAAGGCGAAGCCTGCTCTGTAAAAAGCGCGTAGTTATTGATATTGGCATTCAGGTTCCAGATCACACCTGAAACAAGCCATTCTGTAGTCGTATACCTGGTAGTAGGCAGGGTAATCTGATCGACCGTAATCCGCGTATAGGCAGAGAAATTCTTTCCCCTGAACGGAGCCGACACAATTGCTTTCCTTTCTTCCAGATAAGTATTATTGATAGCTGTTTGTCCTCGCTTGTACCAGGTATCATTGAGCTCTAATTGTATTCCTGATGGTAATCTATAACTCAATATCCCTTTAGTGCGTACCCCGTATGTATATTCTCCTGAAAGCAAAAGATTATTGAATAATCTGGCGGATGAATTGATAAAAGGCATAGTTGGACCAGAAGTAACCGAAGAAAGATATTCCGTTCCACCGCCGATGGTTACCGTTTTGGTCAGCCCGTAATTAGCGCTGAAACGGGAATATTTAGATTGGATACCATCCTCAACAATACCTGCACTGGCTGTATATTCAAATTCGTTTTTAGGTAAGAAGTTAAAAGGAATGCTGATATTCTGTTCGCTGGTCCGTTCTTCGCCCAAAGGACCATAAAACTTTAATTTCACAAGCGAACTTCCATAAACCAGCGGGACTTCAAAAGTATAATAACCAGACGCATCAGCCCGGACATAACTGACTAACGTATTGTTCACATAGAGCTCAACTATCCAGTTTGGCTGTGTGGTATTGCTTAAAGTATAAGTGCCAAACGAACGCCTGTAGGTAGTTGGCGCATTGGTTACCTGTGCACCGACAATCGGCGCAAAAATAGAAGCTGTTGACTGTCCGAAAATTTTACCAGCCATCACCTGTTTGAATAAGTGGCTGTCATTATTTGCCAGTCGCCATAAATAGTACTGATCACGCTCCTGCAGTGGCTGCGTACTATGGTAATTGATAGAGACATTGGTTTCTCCACCTAAAATAACACCGCCCAGTCCAAGAACAACCCTGGTATCCGAAGTGGCCTGTTTTTCCTGTGTATTAATCACAGACCAATCGGCCGTGCCAAAATGAAATAAGGGATATGTTCTTTTAATAGTCGTATCAACTTTGATTTCACCTTTGAGCTGGCTCAGGTTGTTACGCATTTCCGCCTGTCGCATTTCACGCATCACAGGTAATTCGAGCGAGGTGCTGACAATAACCGATAGATTCCTAAAACTAAAAATACAATACAGACCGAAAATCTTACCCATATAATCAGCATTCAGATATAAACTGGTATTTGTTTTAATCAGGTCTTCGGGTTTAACCGGATAAACTTTATCCTTATACCTGATTAGATTATTAGTTTTATCAATCAGGTAAGTATCAGGCTGATTGATGAAAAAACCGCTGATTGAATCCCGGCCTGCTGAAGGAGAATTTACTACTTTAAGAAAATCAAAAAGATCACTCACAGGCAGATAAACAGTTTGATCACGGATCAGAGAGGGGATTTCTATATTGCCGACCTGCGGGATGCTCAGGTATACCGGAACCTCTTCAAAATCGGGCTGTGATTGCGCCATGCTATGCAATGGCAAAAATAACTGTAGCAGGAATGCAGCAACAGTTATTCTTCTCAGGCCGATCAGAAAATAATAAAGTTCAGGTTTTGTATGAAGCACAGGCGAAGAATGAGATTGTTATTTAAGGAATGAGATTATGATTTACTGTTGAATAAAAGTGACTGAAAAAGTACCGCTGTAATTGCCCGGTGGATTGGCAGGCGGGGTACCTACTGTTAGCGTTCCGCCTATAGTCAGCTGTGTACGGCTTGGCGATACAGCAGTTGCAATAAAAGGAGAACCCAGGCTGGACGGACCGATATGCATCGTCATTGAACCTCCATTACTACCGGTTAAAGTCACATCCGGGCCATTGCTAATGGTTACAAGGGTACCTGGTTCTGCATCTACCTGGAAAATTGCAGGTGAATAAGAAAATCCGAGATTGACCTGTATAACACTTCCGGTAACCGATCTGGAACCGTTTGGAAAAATAATGACCGAACCTCCGGAGCCCCCCTGTGTAAATGCCCCAAAACTTAATCCCTGCGCGGGATTGACAAAAATTAATATAGGTCTCGGAGGTTTTTCCTGAGCATAACTATAGAGATTACAAAAAAGCAATAACACCATACCCGTCATCAGGAGCTGTCTTGTAAACGATATTTTGTTAGGCTGATCCATTAGTTTAGGAATATTTTTTTGGAGTGAATACTGCTCGAAGAAACAAAGCTGACTATATATATTCCAGTGTTTACACTGGTATTAATTTCATAAGTCCCATTCCCATTCAGTTTTTGCCGGAACAATACCTGACCTAATAAATTGACGAGTATCAGATCTCCGTTTTGTTCTGTTTCCAGATCTATATAAACTGTGAGTTTGCCATTAGAACCTGATACATTGAAAATATCTTTACTGGAATTTGGATTAATAGCCGTTTTAAGGGGTTTAAACCGCATAGAAAAACGGCCTGCATAGTCTCCAGAAGGCAGCTGTAAACTAAATGTCCTGTTTTCGGTGAGAATCTGGTTGCTGCCTGTTTTTGCATCACTTAAATAGACCTGTAATCCGGCAGGCAGATTCTCTATATTCCGCATATTAAAATCAATTAATCCACTTTTATCAGTGCTTAAGACTAGTGGAATCACAGTATTGGTATCAATTGAGGGTAAAGCATAAATAGCCAGTTTAGTGGCATCGCTGGCAATGCCATATAAATTAGGGACCTGATCATTGGTATTCATCAGTTTAATCGCATCCAGCTTAGAATCAAATCCTGTAGTGGCAATTTCTTCCGTATAAACTACAATAGGATCGGATGAATCCGGACTGCCGGCATAACCAGCACTTAATCTTAATAAGGTTCGTGGTTTCAGCGCAGAAGGATCACTGATCGCAGAAGTCTTATGAAACACGGGTGATAAATTATTTACCCTCACCGGATTGCTGAGTGCGAGCGTTGCTGTAACCGGGAAAGTCCCATTACTGACATGGACAAAGAAACCCTGCATAGAGGCAATAATATTGTTAGCAATACCATCGCTGGATACATTGTTGATATAACTGCTATAAGTACCGGTATATTGACTGGTGGTGCCAGAATCAAAAAAATAGATCGCATTATCAATATTTGTTTTTGTCCAGCCGGTACTTGCATTCCAGTCTATTGGAGAGGGATAGGGATTGCCCACCAGGTTAAAGCCTAAAGTATAGGGCTGATTGGTATTAAACAGCGTAGAAGAAAGTGTCCCGTTGCTGACCACCCCGGTTATAGTCACTAATTTTTGCGCAGTCAATGCCCCAAAATCAGCGGCATATCCTTTCAAAGGATTAAGTAGATTAGTTGTGGTAGAATAATTTGTCCAGCCGGAACTCGCCTTGCTTTCTATATAAGTATAGAAATTTGGAAAAGCTGCATTTAAATCTACGGTACTTGCAAAAGCATTCACTGTGGCAGCGGTAAATGGCGAACTGAAGTATTTATAGCCAAAACCAGCTGCAAGATAACGCTGCATAGTTAAGTTACCTGTCACCACCCCGATCCCGCTACCGTCTATCAGGGCAGTTTGAGTGGCTGTTGACAATAGAGTAAGGTTGCCATTGGCATTTAATGAACCATTGCTTAGCAGTACGCCTC
Organism: Pedobacter cryoconitis; assembly: GCF_014200605.1. Classification (GTDB taxonomy): domain Bacteria; phylum Bacteroidota; class Bacteroidia; order Sphingobacteriales; family Sphingobacteriaceae; genus Pedobacter; species Pedobacter cryoconitis_B. Next base: position 181,881 of record NZ_JACHCE010000009.1, read on the forward strand.
CAATCTGCTGACTACTGTTTACTGTTGTTGTACTTCCGCTATTTATATTCAGCTGGTTAAATGTCGTATTGGTTGTGCCGTTAAGTGTTTGCGTGGTGCCCGCAAAGGTTACTGCACCTCCGTTTTGTGTAAAAGAACCGTTATTTGTGAAATTCTGATAGGTCATTAAGTTGCCATTGTTTGCAATGACATAGGCACCTGATGAAATGATAATCCCTTGTCCGGATATGGAAAAAGGGGTAAGGAGTAAAAATAGGATACTGGCCGTTAAATAGATCTTAGCTCTCATGGTTCTTCTCCTGTTCTTTATCTTTTGACCGTTACACCACTTCCTAAATTTACAGTCACGGTTGTTCCCCCGCTTGCTATCCCGCTGATTACTGCTGTTCCGTTAATTTGCAGGGCAGGCGCAGCAATCATTAAGCCTGACCAGGTTACTGCGTTCCAGGTAAAACCAGTGCTTGCACCGGTCAATATGATATTTATAGTTCTGCCTAAAAGCGTCAGTGAGGCCGGTATAACCATTGTCCCTGAACTTGCAGAAGTTGGTGCAGTGGTCGCATTCACCGCAATATTCCAGGTCGTGCTTGAAGGCAGTGCATTGGGAAAAGCAAGCGTCCCGGCATTAACTGTAGTCAGTCCTGTATAGGTATTGGCAGTTCCGGTCAATGTCAATGTACCAGTTCCTACTTTGGTTAAAGCAATTACAGGGGTACCACTTGTTTGCGGATTGTTCTGAACAGAGCCTGCATAAGTCGTATTGGTATTCAATGCCCCGATCTGAAAAGTTTTGGTACCCGATCCGCTAAAACCACCTATGGAGGTAGCAGAATTGGAGCCCGATAATGCACCTAACTGGACTATAGGGGTTGCGGCAGCCGTAGTTTCGATAAACCCGAATAACCCGCTCAGATCCCAGCTCGCGGCGGCACTTCCGGTATTTGCAGCATTACCCGCACCCTGATTATCTGACCACATTATGCCTCTGGAGACCGAGGGTTCTGAAAAATTACCGGTAAAACCACTGTTGTTTCCAAAAAGCCTTAAAGTCTGGGTACCTGCACCACTGATGTTAAGCGTGCCCCCGCCAGAGATATTGCCCGATATATTAATACCAAGCGTAGCGATATTAGCGGAAAGGGTTGCCCCCGGAGAAATGACAACCGGGGTACTTAGTGTTGGTGTATAGGGGGTACTGGTTCCATTCGCTAATAACAAAGTACCAGAACTTACAGTTGTAGTGCCGGTATAAGTATTGGTGCCACCTAAAGTTACTGTACCTGTGCCTGTTAGTGTTAAGCCGTTTGTCCCTGCCAGAACACTATTAATAGTGGCACTTGTGTTGGCGATGATATTGCCCGAATTGTTAGTAATAGTCCCTCCTGAAAGGGTGAAATTTCCACTGGCAACCGGATTAAACAATAAAGATTGGGCAATCTGAGTACCAGAAACCGTAACTGTACCGGCTGCGGCAACACCGGGGCTTCCGCCAAAAATAGCTGTAGCAGATGGTCGCCATAATAAATTGCTGATCCCGTTATTGAAAGTCCAGTTCCGGGTACTGTTATCCCAGTTCCCGCTGCCATTATCTATTTGATTATTGCTCAGCGTATTGTCCCATATCAATGCGGCCGGAGACCCATTCAGTGCCCAGAACTGCTTCTGCTCACTTTGAGCCAAAACCGGCATCCAGTAAGAAAGGGCGAGTATGAGGTAAACAGTCTTCAGCATAATTCATTCTTTGAGCGTCAGTTATAATTATATCCTATGGTCCAGAAATAATTTGTCCCATCATAAAAATAGGAGAGCACATCTACGGCATTTGCTGTGGTGGTCAGTGTAACCACACCTGCGCCAGCATTGATCACTTTAGATCCGGCAGGTAAAGTCAGTGTCCTTGAGCCTGTGGCATCCTGTTTGACTTTGATCAGGCCATACATGCCGGCTGTTGCATTGATGATAGTTAAGGTACTGTTGCCTGTTAAGGTTACAGCTGCGGTAGCCCCTTTGGTCTGGTCCCAGGTAATTGTTCCTGAAGACAGGGTCTGTAAAGTAGAAGAATAATTAGGGGCAACAACAGTACTGTCAAAGCTTGCCCTGCCTTTGACATCGAATTTATACAAAGGCGTTTTGCCTATACCCACGTTCCCGGTTCCATTGATACGCATGCGTTCATTGGTAGCGGCTGTGCCTCCGGTAAAGAGCAACAGGTTTTTTGCGGCGGTTCCGTTTCCGATGGCAAAGTCATTACCAGTACTGTATATATAAGCGTTACTTGCACCAGCAATAATACCTGTAGCGGTGTTCCCGCTTGAATTGATCCCTACGTTCACAAAATTAGTGGTTTGGGTGGCGGCATCGTTACTGGCTACTAAATCGGAACTTGCATTTGCTGTGGGGGACATATTTTGAATATTCAGCTGCAAATAATTATCTATATAACCCTTACCCGCTATGATATTGTATGAAGTGGTCGGATTAGCTGCCGTAGCCCCCCCGTCAACAAGCAGTCTTTCTCTTGCAGGGCTGGCTGTAAATATTGGGGATAAACCTATGCCAACACTTCCTATACTATCGACTAAAACACGCTGAATATTATTGGTACGGAGTTTTAGATTGACGTTATCTGTTGTCCCCAGAAAATTAGTGATTGCACTGGTACCGCTGTTACCTGTGGTTGACCATCCTGTTCCGCTGCCGGATGCAAATAATGTCCAGGCTGCGGCAGTGCCGTTATAAAAGTAAAATCCTTTGGTTCCGTCAGTCTGATAAACAAGCAGCCCGTCTGCCGGAGTTGTAATGGCTGTGCGTTGAGCCTGAGTCATTCTGGGAGCTAAAAAACCTTTTAGTACAGATTTTACATCCAGAACAGAAGAGGCATTTCCTGTAGTATACGTGGCATCATCAGTGACAACTACAGTTTGTGAAAAAACCTTGCCGGAAAGAAAAATTAATACAATTAAAAAAAACAGTTTTCTCATACGTATCGTATTTTATATCCAACTTTCGGGAGTAAATTAGCTACTCACTCTTATGATTATTTAAGCACCAGATCAGCTTCTGCGAATTTTTCCGGTTTGGCATCTGCCTGTGCAGCATAAACAATATGCAGTTTGCCAGTACGGTAATTTATAGCCGGAACAGCATCGAGGTTAAGCTGGAACCTGCGCAAGGCATTAGGGGTATAAACAGAAACACCATTGACCACACCAACAGGGGTAGTCTTGCCATTTGGGTCAATATACGTTACTTTAATATCACCATAAACTGACATATTTCCAGTTCGGTTCAGCGTCATTTTTAGCAGGGGTTTATTACCGTCTTCAGTTTGAAGGGACAGGTCAGATAAACTGGTTGCAGTAGTAGATTCTCCATTTCTAATGATAATCGGAATAGCTATCCCAAAAACCGCAGTTAATTTTACGGTGATTGAAGTATTATTTTTCACCGTATCTTTCTCACCAAGCGGTTTTTCATTAGGCACTGCCCTAAAATATAAATGAGATCTGTATTCTCCCGGAGTTAGCTGACTGGTATTGGTTAATTGTAGTTTAATAACCTGCGCTTCGTTAGGGGCAAGGACTACATTACGCGGAAAGAAGCGGAAGTTTTTATCTGCAAAATTCTGACCAGGATCAGGTTCAGTAATGGCCTCAAAATTACCATCTTCCTTCATTCTGTACTCTACTACAGATACCACATATCTGGCTGTATCTTTCCCTGTATTGGCCAGATTCAGTTCCTGAGTCCTTTTGGGGCCTTCAAAAACTACCCTTCTTGGCATAATCAGTAAATTCCCCTGTGCATTTGCAAGAATCGGAGACCAGCAGGCATAAGTTAATAGCAACGAAAAAACAACAATGAAATTCTGAACTGGTAATTGTTTTTTGCTCATTCTGTATATCAAATTGCTGGATTAATTATAGTTAACAGTTACACTGAAAGGAGTAGCAGAAGTATAGGTACCTGCTACCTGGCTGCCACCGACATTTAAAGTTGCACCTACATTAAGAGTTTGTGTGCCTGCCGTTAAAGTACCCGTTGCAGACGGTGTACTGGTAAAAGTTGTTACGGTCATGTTATTAGCTCCGCTTGATATAGTCAGTGCAGTTGAAGGCAATGTAATTGCATAGGTATAGGCGCCCTGACCGTTTACAGTAAATGAAGCAGCGGTCACTGTTCCTGCTGTGGCTGGAAGCGTCACACCACCTGTCGAAGTTCTGGTACCAGCCGGCGTTAATACAACTGTTCCCGCAGTGGCATTTACTGCAACGTTACCAAAATTCATATCTACAGTTTTTGTAATACTGATAGGGGTTACAATAGTGGCAGATGCATTGGCCGTAGCTGTTGCCTGCGCAAAAGAGGAGGAGATGGCTAAGGATACCAGGACAAAAGTAATTCCGATTGAAGATAGGAAGTTTTTCATAACGGTTTAGTTTAGGTTGTCTTAAGAATATGTTTTTCTTCTGTATATGGTAAATGAATATACCGAATTATATCAGTATAGGGTTTTTTTTCGTCCCGTTCATTTTGTTCATTATTCAGTGCATGAATAATGAATATTATATTTAGTTATAATTAATGATCACATCGAAGGGAGTGGCCGAAGTATAATGGCCTGTAGGCTGGTCTGGTGCCACATTTAAGGTAGCGCCAACATTAAGTGTGAGCGGATCAGACAGACTGCCGGTTTCGGCAGGGAGGCTCTTGAAGTTGTCGACAATAATATGGGTATTGCCAGCTGCAGTGGCCATTGTGTAAGAAGGAAGGGTAACTGAATAGGTATAGGAGCCTTGTCCGTCTATTGTAAAAGTTGCAGTTTCTGCTTTCCCAGGGACAAGTTGTACACCACCTGTGGCTATTCTTGTTTCGGCAGGTGTTAAAACTACTGTACCCGCTATAGTTGTTCCTTTGATCTCTCCAAAGGTCATGTCAACTATCCTTGAAATACTAACTTGTGTGACAATATTTGCCGATACATTAGCATCAGCTACCACTTGTGCAGAAGATATAGATGTGGTTAATAAAATGATCAGATATGTGATCCCCGATATAGTTAATATTGGTTTCATCTATTCATTTATTTATGTTTTGTCAATTGGAGCCTTTGAGATCAGAATATGATTAGCTTTTGTGCTTAATAATTATTTTAATCCTATCAGGTTCATGTTTATCTGAATCTTATGTTTTATATGATTACGCTATTTTTGATTGTAAACAGTAATGAATATAATAATTTATATTGATATGTACAGGTTTTATTAAATAATAACGGCATCTGCACTCAGATATGATAATACCTCAGTACCGGATCTTATTCCCGGATAAAACGGATTTTTTTTTACCGGGTTACCATTATCTTTTAATGAACTATAAAATATGCGGATGACCTGATGAAAGCTAGTAGAATAGGGGTTGAAACCCCCATTGGAAAGGCCTTGAAAGGACGTTGGAAGGACTTTGGAAGGACCTTGCAAGGCCTCCAGTCCTTTCAACCCCGTTCTAATTGCGCTCCAATAGCCTTTTAAGGCCTTTTTAAAGGATAGCTTGAATAGGGCTCATCTGTACCTCTTCACTTGCTGATCAGGGTATAATCCGGTAGATTTTACAGGAATTTTCTGTCCTTACTATCAATTGATATATTGTTGATAGAAGCGAATCGTTTTTGCATCAGGCCATCTGCATTAAACTCCCAGTTTTCATTGCCGTAAGCACGGAACCATTGTCCGGATTCATCGTGAAATTCATACTCGAACCTGACTGCAATTCTGTTGTCAGTAAATGCCCACAACTCTTTCTTTAATTTATAACCTTGTTCTTTTTTCCACTTTTCAGTGAGAAATAAAACTACCTCTTCGCGGCCGTTTATAAATTGGTCACGATTACGCCATTCTGTATCCAGCGTATAAACCTGCGATACTCTTTGAGGGTCCTGGCTGTTCCAGGCATCTTCACCCTGTTGTACTTTTTGTAATGCGGTTTCCAGGTTAAATGGGGGTAATGGGAATTTCTTTTCCATATAAAAAGTTCTGTCTATTTTAAAAGGGTTATTCATCTTTGATCAGGTATATTGATGAATAATATTCCACGTTAGACCACACAAATTTACGTACCGGAAGAGATAAAACAGACTGATCGGTCTGTTTTATTTTAATTTTTATGTAAACATTTGTTAATTAAATGTTTGTGTTGTGTTTTGTTGTTTTTGGAGTAGCTGTTAAAGAAGGGTTTTTAACATTTTTTTAGCTTGCAGTACAGGCCATTGATTCCTGTAAAGATGGCTTTCCAGCATAGCGGATTCAAATAGCAGATAGATATGATCTTTTAGAAGCTGAGTATGATGGGGCAGAATGCTGGCAAGGGTATCACGCAGATTCTGCTTGTGGTGTTGTATGATCGTATAAAGCGTTGTGTCGGCAGGGCTGATTTCAGAAAGTATATTCATAAAAGCGCAGCCTCTGAAATCTTCTTTGTCGTTCATACTGATCAGAAAATCAAATGCTGTCATTAATTGCTGTTCAGGATCAGTTACAGCGCCAATAAATTCCCTGAAACATTTAAACCAGTACACATGGCGAAAGTTCAGAAAAGCTATGCACAGCTCTTCTTTGGATTGATAGTGTGTATATAAGCTTGCACGTGCAACCCCGGCTTCCTGAATGATCTGATTGATACCTGTAGCATGATATCCCTGAGTATAGAAAAGCCTGGTTGCTGTTTCCAGTATTCTTGTTTTAGGATCAACTGCTTTTTGTTTCATCCGGCAAAGTTAAAACTTATTATTCCTGAAAAGAATCATGAAGTCAGTTTGACCGGGCTGTACAGTTTTTAAAGAAAATTCAAAGCCATGATTTAATAATATTTCTCTGACCATAGTCAGACCAATGCCTTGTCCATCTTTCTTGGTACTGAAAAAAGGACTGAAAAGCTGTTCATTCATCCCGGCAGAAATTCCTGCTCCATTGTCAGATATGATCATTTTCTGTTCAGTTTTATCCAATGTAAATTTGATAAGACCGTTTTTATCGATGGCCTCCATTGCATTCTTAATCAGGTTAATCAGTACTTGTTCTATTTGCTGCACATCGGCTGAAATATAAAAAGGATCTTTAGGGAAATTATAGGCAAATGTCACCTCTTTTTCGGCTGCTTTAACCTGCATAAATGAAGCCACGGCATGAACTAAAGGGACCAGGTCAATCTGCTTTTTATTCACGGCTGAGAGTTTAACCAGATCTGCAAAATTCCGCATGAAAATATTCAGGTTCTGATTCCGCTCTATGGCTACCTGCAAGGCGTTTTTTAAAGGAGCTTTATTTTCCAGTTGCCATAAATCTTTGGTCTCCAGTGCCATATTCATAATTGAATTGACAGGTCCAATCGTATTGTTCACTTCATGGGCCATCATCCGGATCACTTTATCATATACATTCTTTTCTGCATCAAAAATTTCGGCGGTAACTTCTTCTATTAAGAGGAAAAACCGGGCAAAACCTCTATCTATAAAATGGGACTTCTGGACCTTATAGGTGTTTAAACCCCCGATTCTGATTATTTTTGACTCACCAGCCTGTAACAGCTGCAGCTCATTGATAAATAAACCTGGATTTGCTGATAACACGGCACCGGCTTTTGGATTAATCTGTTTAATCTGATGCTCATAATCCAGTATAATGATGCCGGTAGGAGAGGTCTGGATTAGTTTTTCCAGGAAAAAATGCTGTTCTTCCTGTCTGACCCTTTCGCTTCTTAACTCATCCATCATTTGATTATAGACGGCTATCAGCTCATCTGTTTCCTTTTTGCCGGTAGATAAGAATTTAACATTAAAATCCTTGTCCCTGATTGCGTTGATTCCTTCTTTTAAATAAGTAAGGGGCTGTACAAGCTGCCGGTATAAATTCAGAGAAATAAAAATGGATATCATAATCAATACCTCAGCAAGCATAAAGACGATTTTATTTTTTTCGAAAATAAAATAAGTCAGCACCAGGCAGATCAGATGTAAGATGACAACAAATAGGATAAACTTAATCTTCAGTCTCATTAAATGGAATTTGATATTTATCCAGTCTGCGGTATAGTGAATTTCGTGTAATCCCTAAAGATGCAGCTGCACTGGTGATTTTATTTTTATGAAAACTCATTGCTCTTTTGACCATTTCAACTTCCATTTGTTCGAGCGTTACAGTTCCTACATCAGGCAGTTGAAAATTCTCTTTTCTGGCAGAAGACAGATCTAACTGTGACCTGAAATCTTCAATGCCAAGTTCATTTTTAGTACTCACCAGGATAGAGCGTTCAACCAGGTTTTTCAGTTGTCTGATATTACCCGGAAGTGGTAATTGCTGTAGCCACTTCATTGCAGCAGGAGCCACTGATAGTAAAGGACGGTTATAAATCTCTTTCAGATTATTAATAAAGAAGTTCACCAATAAGGGAATATCGCCGGGACGCTCTCTTAATGCTGGCAAATGTACAGTGATCAGGTTAATCCGGTAGAGTAAATCTTCTCTGAAGTGTCCTGAATTTACCATTTCATTCAAATTCTTATTTGTTGCACAAACTACTCTGATATCAATAGTCTTAGTACGGCTGCTTCCTAAAACTTCGTAGGTTCTGTCTTGCAGCACACGCAATAGTTTGACCTGACTGCCAGCCTCCAGATCTCCGATTTCATCCAGAAAAACAGTTCCTTTACTGGCCATTTCAAAACGGCCGGTACGATCATATCTTGCATCTGTAAAAGCACCGCGGATATGACCAAACATTTCACTTTCAAATAAGGAAGAAGAAATACCACCCAGATTGACCTTGACAAAGGGCTTACTGTTTCGTAAACTGTTTTCATGGATAGCTTCGGCAATTAATTCTTTACCGGTACCACTTTCGCCCATAATCAGGATAGAAGCGTCCGTAGCAGCAACCCTTCCGATGGTTTCAAGGATTGACAGCATATTTGCATCCTCACCAATAATTTGTTTGAAATTATATTGTTTGTTCAGTTGTTTGCGGCTGCGGTGTCCGGGCTTTTTAATCGTTAGTTCCAGTAGTGTTTGAACAGACTGTAAAACATGTTCATTGTTCCACGGTTTATTGATAAAATCATTTGCGCCAAGTTTCATGCCCTGAACAGCCAGTTCGATACTCGCCCAGCCTGTAATCAGAATTACCGGAACAGTTGGGTTTACCTCTCTGATATAGCTGAGCAGGCTCATTCCTTCTTTACCGGAAGTATCAATAGAGAAATTCAGGTCCAGGATAATCAGGTCCGGATGATGAGCATGGAGCATTCTTTTAGCCTCAGCAGAACTATCTGCTGTGCTAACTTCGTGGTTAATACGATGTAATAGCAGCGATAAGGATGTCCTTACCGCTATGTCATCATCAATAATCAGGATCATATAATGAATTAGTAATTTAATTATTCTTCATGCAGCGCAATAGCCGGATGAATTGCAGCGGCTTGTTTACCTGGATACAGTGAACACAAAAATACAAGCATATAAATGAAAATCATAGCTAATAAAATTGCGGTCAGATACACGCTTGCAGGTATATCGAAGACATTTAATAAAGGAAATTGTATGGCAAAAAAGCAGCCTGCGGTTAAAGACATGGTAGCGAGTATCAATGATTCATAAACCAGTTGATAAGAGACTGATTTTCCACCTGCGCCAATGGCCCTGCGCAAACCAATTTCGCTTCTTCTTTTATTGATATTATACCACAATACTCCAAATAAACCCAAAGCAACGTTGATCATCAGAAAACCTGCGATAATCATAAAAATAATCATTGGAATTATAGTTGCTTCATTTTTTGATTTGCGCATATCAGTCAGATGCGTAATTTCTATATTGGAATTTTTGAGTGTGCCGGATAATAGTTTATATAAACGGCTTTCAAATGCGGCATCAGCGCCGGGACTTACTTTAATCAGTGCGTTACGCATCCAGCGGTATGCTGAGGTATCTACTTTGGCATATATTGCGGGTCCGGCAGGATAGAAATCCCCATTGGCTTTCATATCTGCGGTTACACCAATTACTTTCCATTTGATCTTATCTTCCAGGCTGCCGATCAATTTTCCGGTAGCAGGTCCTTTTCCGAACATTTCTTCTTTTAGACTTTCATTAATGACCATTGGAATGTATGTACTGGTTATGTCCTGTTCATTGTACCATCTCCCTTCCACTAATTTCATTTTCCATAAATCCTTGTATTCATTTTCTACCCGGTAATTATTGATGCGGTTATATTTCTTTCCATTATTTGTCAGGCCTGTTGTGGAGTTATTATTGGAGTAGGGGATATTAGCACCAGAAAAACTAACCTTTTCAATCTGTGGTAAAGATTTTAATGTTTTGCGGAGATTGTCATAATACATGGACAGGGAATCCATGTTTTTGATTTTTACGGAATTGGTGAAATGAATTGACCATACCTTTTCGTATTCAAAACCCAAAGGTTTTTTATAATTCTGAAAATAATAGACCAGAAAGGAAAAGACCGCAAAGATGACAAGGAAGGATACTAAAAGTTCGGAAAGAAATAGAAAATTCTGTTTCCTTTTATTCCAGATCAATATAAATAAATGCTTTAGCATAATGATTTCTTTTAAAATGAAAATGTTAAATTAATTAGCCTTCAGGGCTGTTACTACATTCAATCTGGACATCCGCCATGCGGGATACACCCCGGAGAGTAATCCGAAAAACAGGCAGGCTATCAAAGTATAACCCAGTACTGCTAAATTTAAAGACAGGTTCAGATTAGGGACAAGATTCAGTGTATTGAGATAATAGATGACTATAACTGATAGGATAATACCGATTGCACCGCCAATAAAAGTTAATATGATATTTTCTACAATAAACTGATAGACCAATGTTCTGGATGAAGCACCAAATGCTTTTCTTACACCGATTTCTGAAGATCTTTCCATAATCCTGGTCATATTGATATTGACCAGGTTAATGGTTGGTAATAATAAAAACAGGAAAGCCAGCAGACTCAGGATGGAGATTAATTTGACAACTCCCGAACTGCCGTCATCCCGGCCTGCAATTTCTCTTGCAATACCTTCGAAATAACCGTCCGCAGAACAGTAAAACTGATCGAATTCCTTATTGTTAATCGGAACTTTAGCAATCATCTGATTAAATTCCTGCTTCATTTTCGGTACATCTGCGTCCGATCCGGCCAGCAGGATCGCATTGTAATCCCCCATCAGTCCTGGTTCTTTATAATTGGCTTTTGATACGGTATAGGGCAGGTACATATCCCCATAAATATTGGTCATAGTCCTGGGCACATTTTTAACTACCCCGATCACTTTGTAATTGACATTGTCTGCCTCTATGCTTTTCCCGATTACAGTAGCAGCGTCGCCGAAATATGCTTTCTTCGTGTCTTCTGAAATCACTGCAACATGTGCTGCCTGATCAATTTGTTTTTTATTAAAAGGTTTGCCTTCCAGAAACTGATAATCCAGGATATCCCAGAAATCAGCATTGGTATATTTAAATTCGATGATTATCTTTTTATTATTGACATAAGTATTGGTGGCAGCTGAGAAAGAAGATATCGCAATTTTTGCAGGGACCTTCAGTGTTGAAATATATTTGTCCAGTAAATAAAAGGAAGCTGGACTTCTGTTCATCCAGCCTTCTTTTGAATTTTTTAACAAGACTGTAGTGACATACAAAGACCGGTTTCTTTTAAGGTCAGGATAATTTGGACTGAATATTTTATCCAGAAATGCGGTGGTCACCATCAGAATGGTGAGCGTAAAGCTAATGCCGAATAAACTGATAAATGTGAAGAATTTTCTTCTCTTTAATACTGCGATGGCTATTTTGAAGTAATTTTTAAGCATAATCCCTGAATTAAAGAACTTGTGAACCATCAAATAAACGGATCAGACGATGTGTTTTCTGAGCCATATTTTCATCGTGCGTAACCATGACAATGGTGGTGTCCCGGTGTTTATTCAGGTTGATCAGGATCTCCATAATTTCATTGCCCATTGCACTGTCCAGGTTTCCGGTTGGCTCATCGGCCAGGATAATCTGCGGGGAGCCAACTATTGCACGCGCAATAGCTACCCGCTGACGCTGGCCCCCTGAGAGCTGTGTCGGGAAATGTTTTAACCTGTTGCTGAGGCCTACTTTTTCCAGGGCTACGGCTGCCAGAATCCTGCGCTCTTTCTCTGTTGAACTCCGGTACAACAAAGGAAGGGCTACATTATCAAGCACCTGAAGGTCATTGATCAGGTGATAGCTCTGAAAGATAAAACCGATATGCTGATTCCTGAATTTTGCTAATTGCTGATCAGACAGGTTCTTTGTATCCTGATTATTGATGGTGATGCTCCCTTTGGAAGGATCGTCCAATAAGCCCATGATATTTAACAGCGTACTTTTACCACAGCCGGATGGTCCCATGATAGATAAGAATTCACCTTTGGCTATATCGAGGTTTACCCCTTTAACTGCAAGGGTCTCAACGGTATCAGTGCGGTACACTTTTTCAATGTTTTGTAAACGTATCATATTGTATAGTTAATAATTAAGATTTAGTTATAGGTTATTTTTTTGTTCTTTTCGAAATCATATAATGACAGGTATCTCAGTTGATAATAAGCTCCCCAGAAATCTCTTAAAGAACCTACATAATCCCTTTTTGCCCTGTCGTTTTCCTGAAAAGCAATGCTGAGTTCGGTAATGCTCAGATCGCCCAAAACGTATCGTTCTCTGGCAATCTGATACTTTTCTGAGGCAATCTGCTCTGCATTTGCCGTAAGTACCATTTGTTCTTTCATCATATTGAAAAGCGTGACCTGGGTGACGATCTGCTGTTTAAAGGTCTGTTTGTCCTGCTCTACTGCATAAGCTGTAAATTGCTCGCTTGCCTGTGCAGTTTTAGTACGGGACCGGGAACGGCCCCAGTCCAGCACAGGGACTGTTAATTGTAATTGTACAGACTGCTGGCTTTTGGGAGAACGGTAAACATCCGGGATATTCCCTGCAGTATTTGAAAAACCAAGATTCGCATTCAGTGTCGCGTTGAGCCCATTTTGTCCTTTAGCTTTAGCCACGTCTCTTTTTGCTTCCGCCAGTCTTCTTCCAAAGGCAATAGCGTCCGACCTGTTTTCAAATGCTTCTGCCAGTACTTTGTTTGTCGCTACATTCATCTGGCTTGCTACCGCAGGGATGGCAAGCGTGATCCTGACATCTCCTTCCATCCCGATATAACTACGCAGGTTCAAGGTGGCTATTTCCATATCGCGCTTTGCGGTACCAGCAGATTTCCTGGCATTCAGCTCTTCGAGCTGTAATTGAAGAATCTCGTTGCGGGCTATCTTTCCCAGTTCAAATTTAGTATTGGCTACTTTAAGTATTTTGTGGGTATTATCCAGATTGGTATTGGCAATATTTAAATTTACCTGTGCAAGTAACAGGTCAAAAAAGTAACCATTAACAGTGACAGCAATTTGTTCCTGTGCTTCAATATAGGCCTGCTTACTTTCGTTGAATTTTAGTGGTTCTATCTTTTTATCCCATTTCAGGTTATTGAATTGAAATAAGGGTTGTGTAAAACCTATTCCATAAGGGATACTATTGTAGAGTACATTATTCCTGTCAAAATCATCAAAACGTTGTAATTGGGTTGTGCCATAAATGGTAGCTCCTGTTGAAGTAATCGTCTGACTGAAATTCAGGGTCAGTGAGGAATTGTCATTGTGAATGGGTTGAAATACGATCGTACCATTGGGTTGCAAAACCTGGGAATAGGTCTTATTATAACCAGGCAAAATACCGCTTAAGGCTAATTGCGGCTGGTAATTGGATTTAAAAGTCCTGAACTCCCAATACTTGGTTTCTTTAACCGTAATAGCCTGTTTTGCCGCGATCGAATTTGCTTTGGCCATTTCAATTGCCTGGGGAAGGGTAAGTTTGATCGTATCCTGACTATCATTTCCCATCGCTCTTGCTGTACAGCTTAAAAATAAAAAGAGTAAAATAAATTTCATGTGATCAGGGGGGCTTATGATTAATTGACAATCGAAATTTCTGATGCGTTTTTATAAGCGGTCATATCAGATGTGATGATGACTTCGCCTGGTTTGAGTCCACTGATAATCTCGATATAGTCGAAATTGCTGAGCCCGGTTTTAACGGTTCTGCGCTGCGCTTTCCCCTGGCTGACTACGAAAATATCCTGCAGGTCTGAACCTTTAAATGCAGGGCCGTTGACTACTCTTGTAACCCCATTCCGGACTGCGGTAACCAGAAATAAATCAACCTTCATATTAGGCCTTAACTGCTTGTTATTTCTTTGTTCGAGCTGTACTTCGAAAGAAACAATTCCATTATTTACAGCGGGAGATATATTGATCACCTGTCCTCTGAGCTGGGTTTCGTTAAAGCGGATAATAGCGGGCATATGGTTATGCAATTGACCAAGAAGATTGTCGGACATGCTGCCAGCTACTTTAAAACTGCCCAGATCTGCTATTTTGGCCAGGACTTCTCCCTCTTTGATACTTGCCCCGATATTTTTATTTACCCAGGTGATTACGCCGCTGCGTGTGGCGATAACATTTGCGAGATCGAGTTTTCGTTTTAAAGCTGCCTGATCATTTTTTTGAATCGCTAAGGCAATTTCAGCTTCCCTGATCTCGATTTTCATGGTTCGCTGTTTACTTTTAATCTCGTTTTCAAGCTGCTGTTTTTCCAGTTCGGCAACTTTTAGGTTTAGTTCTGCCTGTTCGATATTTTCTTTTGTACCTCCACCGGCTTTATATAGTTTTTTGGTATTGGAAACGGCATCAGTCAGATTGCTGATACGGAGTTGTTTAATATTATTATTAGATTTTATATCATAAAAGCTTTTTTCCAGATCGAGTTTTAACTTTTCGATTTCATTCTCTTTTGATTCTATCAGAAATTTCAATTTATCGAAGTCTGTTTGTGCTGCAGATTTATCCAGGGTAAGAATAGACTGTCCGGCAGTAATTTTATTTCCTGCATCCATCGCCACATTTCTGATCGAAGCATTGATTGGGCTGGTTAAAGCTTCTTCGAATTCTGGTAATATTTCGCCGGTTGCATTAATCGTGTTTTCAATATTTCCTTTTTCAGCAATTGCAGTAGTAAATTCAGCTTTAGTCAGTGCGGGTTTAAAGTAAGCACGTATCAGCCAGATTCCGGCAGCTAATACGACCAGACAAATTATACTGACCAGCAGTCTTTTCTTTCTTTTGCCAGCATTTACTTCTTCGGTAATGATTGTATCCATTTAATTTATTTTGGATAGTGCTTTACAAGCTGAATGCCATTCTTATTTTGTTGGTAATCAGTGTTTTGTCTTTTATTGTCGAATTGAAAATGCCCGATATCGAACGTTCTGTTGGATATCGGGCATTATTTTATATTTCAGGTGATGTATGGAATATTCATTCCATTTTATTAGGTTTGCCTTTAGATAATCTATCCTCATGAATAAAAAAGAGCAAATCCTGAACGCGACATTGAAGTTAATTGTACAAAAAGGTATTGAGTCTACACCAATGTCTGAGATTGCAAAAGCTGCTGATACGGGTATGGGCGCTATATATAACTACTTTCCTAATAAAGAATCGCTGGTCAGTGAATTGTATTTTCACCTGAAAACAAAAGAGTCGGCTATCATTGCCTATGGATATGACAGCAGTCTTTCTGTGAAGCAGCGGTTTATTTATTTATGGAAAAAAATGATCAGTTATTTCCTTGCTGAGCCGCTGGATTTTATGTTCCTGGAGCAATTTTATTATTCTCCGTCAATTGATCCGGTAGCTAAACATAACGGTAGTTTATATCTTAAAGACCTGGATCAGGTGTATTTAGATGGTCAGGCGCAGCAAATTATGAAAGAAGGGGATATTAAAGAATGGATAGGTTTTACTAGCGGTTCATTAGTTTCCCTGGTCAAATTACATCATAGTAATTATATCAGACTGAAGGAGGAAACGATTAATAACTATATCCAGGCTGCCTGGGATGCGATTAAGAGTTGAAAATTATTTTTAGGAATAAACATTCCATGTTTAAAAGATTAGTTGATGAAGAATAAAATAGCTTATATCGGCTGTCTTAGTCTGATTGGTATGATTACTACAGAATTTGGTGTTATCGGAATCCTGCCTCAGCTGGCCGAATATTATCAGATCAGTATAGATAAAGCAGGTCTGCTTTTAAGTGCTTATGCGATGGTGGTTGCACTGGCCGGCCCATTGATGACCATGTTTGCATCCGGGTTTAACCGAAAGCACCTCATGGCTTTAACGATGGTTATCTTTCTGATTACCGGAATTGTTTCGTCAATGGCACCTCCATTCTGGTTGCTGATGACTGTCAGGGTTTTACCTGCATTTCTTCATCCTGTACTGGTTTCTACGGCTGTGGCTGCGGCGACCAGCACTGCAGATCAGAAGGATGCGCATAAAATGATGGCTATTGTGATTGGTGGGATATCGATCGCTACCATCACTACGGTACCATTTGCAGCCTATATAGCAGGGGTATTTAATCACTGGCAATCTTCTTTTATGGTACAGGCAGTCATTAGTCTTATCGTATTGCTTTCTATTATATTTCTTCTTCCGTCTATGCCGGGCGGAGAAAGGAAATCATATCGCTCGCAAATCAGTATCCTGAAAAAGCCGGCTTTTATTGCCAGTTCATTGTTTGCTTTTTTTATGATCGGTTCCATATTCAGTACTTATAGTTATTTCGCCGGCTATTTATCAAAGGTGAATGGGATGGACGAAAAAACGATCAGTCTGATGCTGTTATTGTTTGGGCTGACCGGGGTTTTGGGGAATTTTATTGCAGGCAAACTACTTTCCAGAAATATTACCAGAATAACGGCTGTATTTCTGATCGGATTAATCGCGGTATCTGTTCCACTTTATTTCTCAGGACCGATGTCTGCCCGGACAGTTTTATTAATAGCGGTATGGGGATTTTTACAAACGCCATGTTTTCTGACCTCACAGGCATATATGATAGAAACGGCACCCGAAGCACCCGAATTTGCGAACAGTATCTCTATCTCTTTTGGTAATCTGGGTATTTCAATAGGGACGGCGATAGGTGGTCTTTCTATTGCAACATATGGGATACACAGTACACCCTGGATTATGTTTGGCTTTGGTATAGCTGCACTGGTGATGATGCTGATTAAAAAAATGATGGAAGCCCCTTAGGTTGAAATTTAAGTCCCTGGTAAGGAGCTAGAAAAATATTTTACGGGGATATTTCCGGGGATTAATTGCTGACAAAAAGGAGGCTTAATAAATCGAAGAAATGCGCTGTAATATTTACATCAGCATCAGCGCTGTCTGCAGGAGTATTTTGAAAAAAAGTGAACATAGTAAATTAATAATTATATATTTGCAGCCTTGGAAAAGATTTAAAGTTGTTTGCAATTAAGAGATTAATTTTTCTGTTCAGCAGCATTAAATTCCTCTAAAGAAAAATGGTCAATTGGAACAAAATGCTCGTCTTTTTGGCTAATGCCGATTTAAATCGGCAAAAATTAAATAAATTGTTTTCGGTGGTTAAATCTCTCTTTTTAGAAGCTAAATATAATCTACTGGAAAAGCCTTAAACCCATTGCGGAGAAGGCTTTTAAATTTTTAAAGACAACCCAAATGCTAAATTTTGTTCTCTTTGGCCCACCGGGTGCAGGTAAAGGCACCCAATCACAAAAATTGATTGATCGTTATCAGTTAATACATATTTCTACTGGTGATCTTTTCAGAGCACATATCAGTAACCAAAGTCCTCTGGGCAAACAGGTAAGTGCGCTTATAGCGGACGGACAGCTTGTGCCGGATGCGATTACGATTGCTATGCTGGAAGAAGAAGTAGATAAAAATCCTGATGCTAAAGGATTTATCTTTGACGGTTTTCCAAGAACAGTTGCCCAGGCAGCAGCATTGGATGAATTCCTGGAAAGTAAAGGAAGTTCTATCGCAGTGGTAATTGCATTGGACGTTGATCAGGATGAATTGACTAAAAGGATTGCTGAACGTCAGAAACTAACTAACAGGGTTGATGATCAGGCAGACAAATTACAAAAACGCATTGATGAGTATTTCAGCAAAACAATTCATGTTTTGCCTTATTACGAAGCACAAAATAAATTAAGCAAAGTTAACGGCATCGGTCAGATCGATGATATCTTTGCTGAGTTATGTGCGGTGCTGGATAAATATTAATTAAAAAATATACTGAATAGCGGGACGAATGTAAGTTCTTCCCGCTATTTTTATTGGTAAGAAAAAATAAAAGGTTATGTCACAGGGTTCGAATTTTGTAGATTACGTTAAGATATGCTGCCGTTCAGGAAAGGGAGGGTCAGGTTCTTCACATTTACATCGTGATAAAATGACCTCAACTGGTGGTCCTGATGGTGGAGATGGTGGAAGAGGCGGACATATTATTCTAAGAGGGAATGCCCAGTTCTGGACCCTTTTACATTTAAAATACCGGAAACATATTCTTGCCACAGATGGCGGGCCTGGTTCAAGTTCAACCAGTACTGGTAAATCTGGTAAAGATGAATACCTGGATGTTCCACTGGGAACTATAGCTAAAGATGCTGAAACCGGGGAAGATCTTTTTGAAATTACTGAAGACGGACAAACTGAAATCCTGACTGCAGGAGGAAGGGGAGGTCTTGGAAACTGGCATTTCAAAACTTCTACACTGCAAACACCACGTTTTGCACAACCTGGAGAGTCGGGTACAGAGCAATGGGTAGTTCTTGAATTAAAAGTTCTGGCCGATGTTGGTCTGGTTGGTTTCCCGAATGCAGGAAAATCTACTTTACTTTCTGTAGTCTCTGCTGCTAAACCAGAGATCGCTGATTATCCTTTTACAACCCTTGTCCCTAATTTAGGAATTGTATCTTACCGCTCTAACCGGTCATTCGTAATGGCTGATATTCCTGGTATTATTGAGGGCGCATCAAAAGGAAAAGGTTTAGGATACCGTTTCTTACGTCATATAGAACGTAATTCTGTACTTTTATTCATGGTTCCTGCGGATACCAACAGAACGATTACAGAAGAATATGAGATCCTTAAGTCTGAGTTGCTGGATTATAATCCGGAATTGATGCAAAAACCTCATTTACTGGCGATCACTAAATCAGATATGCTGGATGATGAGCTTGTAGCAGAAATTAAAAAAGATCTGCCTGCAAACGTTCCATCTGTATTTATTTCTTCAGTTGCACAAAAAGGGCTTGTTGAGTTAAAGGATATGATTTGGCAGGCTATTGATGCCGATCAGACCTCTCCTTTGGAAAAATAAATTTTCAGAATTTTGTTGAATTATTTGTTATTATTCTTAATTATGTTTAAATTAGGATTAACAATCAGCGTCTTATAGTTTGCTCTTCTAATTCTCTACCTCAATACCAAGATAGAATTTCTTCTGCGAACGCTTTTTATAGGCACAGCTTTTGTACATCTTCAATTTAAATTTATAATGTATGGATAAGAGATCATTTTATTTCCTTTTCACAGTTCTAGCTGCTTCAATGTTAATCATGGGCACTTATAAGGTTACTAAGAAAAAAGCACCAAGCGTAAACACACATAATCAGTCTACTAAAGTCATTAAGTAGGACCTGCCATTTTTAAATGGCAGGTCCTGCTGATAAGTTCCGGTAAAATTAATCTATCAGCTGAATTGCGGTACTATAATCTATTTTACCATTTGGCGTCAACGGGACAGATTCTACAAACTTTACTTTTACCATACTGGGATGAAGATTTAGTTTTTCTTTAAGAACTGACTTTACCTGATTGGCCGTTAATTCTTCATTTAAATGAAGGACCATGACAGATTTATCTTCAATTCCCATACAGACAAAGGTTTCTCCGCCCATTGCATTTTTAAGGATCAGTTCTATTTCATCGAGGTTCATCCGGGTCCCAAATAATTTCACGATCCTTTTGATCCTGCCGATAATATAATAGTAACCTTCTTCGTCCTTTTTACCTACATCGCCTGTTTGTAAACGATCACTATGCGTAAATGAATCCAAATCTTCAAGTCTTTTGGCATAACCGCCAAAAATATTGGGGCCAAGGTAAATGAGCTCGTTACTTTCAGGATCGATCTCAAAACTTCCATTTTTAATAGGTATTCCAATAGAAGTGTTCTTCGTAAACAGGTCTTCATGCGGCAGATAAGCCATACGTCCGGCAGCTTCTGTTTGTCCGTACATCACGAAAAACTTTGTGGTATGTTTTTTACAGTGCTCTGCCAGGACCTGGACCAGGGTATGGTTAAGAATCCCTCCGGTCTGGGTCATATATTTTAAGGACGGATATTCTTTTTTGAAGAAGCCTATACGGTTAAGCATCTCATAAACATAAGGGACACCTCCAATAGAGGTACATTGATATTGCTCAAAGTCTTCCCAGAAAGCTTTCTGTAAAATATCTCTGTTGGTGCAGATTATTTTTCCGCCTGCAATGCTGTTACTGGTAAAAATAGATAAGCCATAGACAAAGATGACCGGTACATTAAGCGGGGTTACATCTGTTTCACTGATGGGAAGAAATTCTAAGATGGAGTAAGCATTCTGTACTAAATTCTCTTCAGACAGCTTCACAAATTTTGGAGAGCCGGTAGTGCCCGAAGTGCTGAGCAGGAGTTTAATTTCTTCATTTACCGGATAGTCTGGCTCTGACAGATTTTTAAACAATTGAATTCTCGCTGATGCTGCATATTGCTCAAACCCGTCAATTGCTGTTCTTGTAGGATCATAGATATAGTAGGGCAGGTAAAGCTGCTCCAGTTCAAGCTTAAACTGGATATCCAGTTGCGGACTTAATAGTGTTACCGTGAAATCGCTCTGTAAGAAGTTTAAAAATACTTCTACCGAGCCAATCATATTATCTGTGTATAAGAAAACGACGGCTTTCTTATGGTCTATAGCTAAAGATTGATGAAACTCATTCACCCCGTAGGATGTATCCGTTAAGGCATCAATATAAACCAGGTTTTTATTGCTTCGTATTAAATCATAAAGTCTCATAAGTTTATTTTATTGATTAAGCTTCGACGCCGTATTTTTTTAATCCTGTAATGACGTTATTGACATCAGTCATTTCCAGTAAATCTTCTGTTTCAATTGTGATTGAATAATTGGATTCCAGTTCTGCAATAAGAATCATATGTGACATGGAATCCCACTCCGGAACACTCTGATAGGCTAAATCATCGGTAATCTGGTCTGTAGGGAGCGCCAAAGCAGTGGATAAGATCTCTTGTAATTTTGGTGACATGTTCATCTTGTTTTATTTTAGGTATAATGGTTAAGACCAGATGGTCATCTGTTTTAAACTTTTGTTTTTTTCCAATCGCCTTTCCTGAAAATAAGGATACAGGCGATTGCCAGAACGAGTTCTGAAGTTAGGATAGCAATGAAAACCCCTTTTGTCCCCCAGTTCATCTGAATTCCAAGAAGCCAGGCTAAAGGGAGCTGGGTGATATAGAACATCAGCACATAGAGTAAGGTGAGCTGTTTGACATTACCGGCTGCATTGAGCGCCCTGGAAATGACCATGGTATAGCCCAGCAGGATATAAGCAATGGACAGGTATTGGATATACATGACCCCGCTTTGAAGTATTCCGGGTACACTGGTAAATATGCCGATGACATCTTTGGCAAAAAACAACCAGAATATGGCGACCAGGCTTAAAAAACACATGTTAAATAGACCTGCCCTCCATACGGTCTGTTCTGCACGTTCAGGTTGTTTAGCCCCCATATTCTGTCCGGTAAGTACACCGGCAGCATTTCCTATACCCCAGGCGGGCATCGTTGCGACCGAAGCCACCCGCTGTGCAATAATATAGCCGGCAAAAGCATCAGCTCCAAAATGTGTAATGATTTTGGTCATAATCAACCAGCTGGAAGAGGGGATCAGGTATTGAAAGGTGCCTGCAAAACCTAATCTCAGCATACTTTTTACAATGTCTGGTACAAAAACCAATTGGGCTCTTTTGATGACAATAATTGTTTTGCCCCAGATCAGATACCAGAACTGATAAATTACGCCGATGACCCTGGCAATGACTGTGGCTAAAGCAACTCCGGTCAAGCCTAAAGCAGGAATAAAACCCCAGCCAAAAATCAGGATAGGGCACAGGATAATATTGATGAGGTTAGAAACCCATAAATTGCGCATGGCCATTGCAGCATCGCCCGCTCCACGGAAAATCCCGTTTAACAGCATCCTGAGTATCAGTAAAAAGACACTGCCTAACATGAGCTGAGAAAATAAATGCCCATGTATAATCAGTTTTTCAGGAGCACCAACGGCATGCAGGACTTCCTGAGAGAAAACACATAAACCCGTAGCGATGATCCCGCCTATACTTACGCCTACATAAATGGCCTGCATAGCGGTAGAACCTGCGCTTTCAAATTTAGCTTCACCAATACGTCTGGCTATGATAGTTGATGCAGCGATACTCAGGCCCATAGCTACCGAATAGGCAACTGCGGTTATGGATTGGGTAATCCCGACAATGAGAATCGCATCGGCACCAAGCTTACTGACAAAAAAGATATTGACGAAAACAAAAAGAGATTCCATAGTCAGCTCCAGTACCATCGGTACAGAGAGCAATACAATTGCCCTGTTGATGCCGCCAGTGGTGAATTTCTTCTCTGTGCCCTGTACCGCCTGCCAGAGCAATTGTAGAATTGACCTGGTCTGCAAGATAAGTGTCTTCATTAATTTTCTTTTAAAATTGCAGTTTCAGCAGTTTTGAACTGGGTAAGCGGATTGATTAATGCGCCGCTTTTAAATGATCTTGCAAAACCTGTTGTTTCTTTATACCCGTTAAACAGGCGCTGACTATTGATGTTCAGACGCTTAAAATGAGGGGTAAATAGGTTATATCTTTCGAATTTTGCATTCAGCTCCTGATGTTCGTCCTGGTAGGTTTGTACAACATCATATACACAGGTCCAGAAAGACTGTTCCTGATAACCGGCAGTAGTTTCCAGGATGTCACTTAAATACCTGAAGAAAGCTTCAAAAACGCCTATAAGAATTACCAGTGGAACGTTTTCAGGATTGGAAGATAAGATCATATTCTCTGAAAAGTCTTTTGGCAATTTTTCCTGAGCTTCTTCATTGAGTAAGATATCCCCTGCAAAATCTTTCAGGACTATACGGACAGGAACATAGTTTTCCAGTACAAGGATGACATTTTCGCCATGCGGATTAACACAAACGGCATGCTGATAGTAAATATGGAGAAGTGGTTTGAGATAAGCATTCAGATAACTCATTAACCATTGTTCAGTGGTCAAACCTGATTTTGTGATCAGCTCTGATACAAAGCTTTTTTCCTGATCATCTATGTATAGTAAGGAAGCCATAGTCATTAGCTTTTCTCCTGATTTCAGGAATTTTCCCGGACTCTCACGCCACAATGCGCCCAGATATTCATTATACTGAAATGGCGGATCTGTGATTTGGGTGTAATTAGGATGCAGATAACCAATAGAGGCCACTTCACCTAATAGAATCAGGCCAAGATCCTGGAGATATTGATCATTTGATAATATACTTTTAAGCCATGCGGTTAAACGCGGTGCAATGGCCAGTTGTTTAGGTGGTAATCCTCTTACTGTACCTGTATTTAAGATCGAGATAGCAGTTTTGACGTAATGTTTATCAGGATGGCTCAGATTAAAAAAAGTACGGATACTTTGTTGCGGGGAGTATATATCATCACCGGATTCTAAAGGGATGAGCAATTGGCCGGCAATATCTGCTGCAAACAAGATAAGCAGTTTATTATTCCACTGCCATTCGTGGATTGGTATAAAGGAATAATCTGAGGCAATTACGCCCTTAGCCGAAAGGATCTCTTTGAATTTGTTTAATTTTTCTTTTCCTAATTCAGCTTCAAAAAACTCCTGTTCATTAATTTCATCTACTGCTTTGAAAGCAGCACGGCTTTGATGAACAGCAATCCAGATCAGCTGGACGGTTTTATTGGCTTCCGGTGCATATTCCAGATAGTCGGTATGGTTAAAGTCAAGTCTGCCTTTGTTGACGATAATCCAGGGGTGTCCATCCATTTGATGTTCGATAGTCTGGTAATCTGCATCGGCAAGTTTCGCTGCCGGAATTCGGCCTTTGGCCTGAATAAAAGCATCTGCGTATAAAGTGTGCAGAATTTCTTCTATATAATGGGCCAGGGTAAATGAATTCAAACCAAAACTTTGCTGCTGTTCAATAAAGAAAGCAGAAACATCTGTAGCTGGTTTCTCCTTTCCATTTTGATGTTTTTTAATGGAAGGTTTTAAGATGTGCCAGTAATCCAGCATCCGTGGATAAGCTGAGAATGTATAATAAATGTTTTCATGGTCTGTATTTAACCTGAAATGTATGAGGCCTTCTTCAGTTTTGCTGGTTATGAGCGGGAGAGCGACCTGCTCATGCATTAGTTCTGCTAATGTTTTGGCAAACAGATTCTGGTTGACTTTCTCCCATATGGTAATATTCAGGGGTTCTACGCTCCCTGTTAAATTTGTCGTTGTCATTTTAAAATGGTTTTTGGTATTGGTTACAGATTAATTTTTTGAATCAAACAGACCTATCCTTTATTTAAAGGATAGATATTTCAGCAGGCTGCTTATACCTTTCCGGTACTCAGCGCTGAGGCCAGCTCGTTTCTAAAATCTTTGGCTGCTGGGAATTTAGCCCAATACCATTCCCGGTAACAAAAATTCAGATTTGCTTTCTTGTCAGGTAGTTCAATCACCTTTTCAATCTTAAAGCCTACATGCGCTTTGTTCATAATGGAAGCCATGGAATCTACCGATCCTTCACCTACCATTTTTCCAACTTTGGGTTCGGCAAAGACATAGTCAAGGATAGACTGGGTAGAAGGGGAAGCATATTTCAGCTTTGGATCAACCGGGGCAATAAACTGATGTGTACCATAATCTGTTATCAGTGCATCATAATAACCACCCAGTAAATCGCGGCAGGCCCAGTAGACTTCAAAGTTAAAGGTGGGTACCCCATTAGCCTCACCGATATAGCTGTTCACCACATCGCCGGCAAGTAAGGTACGGTAAAAGCTTTCCAGCTCACGGATTGGCCAGTTCATTTTCCAGATCTTAAGTGCATGTTCACGGTGAAACCATTCATGCAGCATCTCCAGATCACGGTCAGGGTCTAAAGGACGGATCGTAATTTCAACATCTTCTTTAGGAAAATAACGGCTAAACACGACGTCTTTTCCTTTTGGTTTGATCAGTTCTCTGGAGAAAACCTTTTTATTTAATGGATTGGGGAATTCTTTATAAATAGCCGGATGCGTTCTTGGCGCACTGGCTTCGTCCATATTATTCAGATTGGTCAGTAAATTACACTTGATAGTCAGTTTGGTACTATGAAGTAAATGGGCAACCAGACCAGTAGTGTCAGTTTCCGCTTCTGCCTGGTAGGCATCATAAATTAAACTGATCAGGGTTTGTTCGTCAGCGAGCTTATTGCTGCCTAAAGCACTTACGATACCTAAAAGGTGGTTGACCAGTAAATAGTAACTATGGAAATTAATTAATCTTGGCTCTGCAATGAAAGATCTGCTGTCTATTCCGTAATCAGGGATGAAAGTATAAAGTTCTTCGACCTTTCCCTGACGGAAAAAGTAGCCCTGGTTGTCTCTGAAATGGAGTCTTGAAGGGAAAAGGTCTTCGTCAAACTCAACGAGCATATTCTGCTGATGATATTCTCCGCCTAATCCATATTTATTGAAAATACCTACCAGTGGTTTAATGGTGATTTTCAGATATTGGCTGAACCAGTCAGGCGCAACTTCTTCTTTGGGTTTGTTTTTGCGTCTTGCAGCTTCTTCAATCAGGTTGAGCATTCTTGGTGTTTGCCCTAATATGCCATCCTGGGTTAAAGAAGCAACTAAACCAACATTCTTTTTGGCTGCTGCTGCCCTGAAAGGATTTTGACGGATACTTGTGCTGAAGCCGTCAATGACCTGCCCTTTATAGCTGACGATAATGAAGGCCGGATCGGTAATGAAATTGATTTCAGGATAATCTTTTTTTATTCCCTCACCCCATGGGGTTTTTAACAAGACACTGGCATCATAACCACGATGCAATTCATGTGGATAATTGACACGGAAAGAGTTCGTAATCTTGACATGCAGCGAGAATTTATACATCCATTCGCTTTCTGCATTGTATACCGTACGTACAGATGAGGTGGCAGTAAATAGTGGGCCTGATTTCCCCAGGCTATGTAAAAAACCTTCTGATTGCATTTCTTTAACTTCTGCCAGGTTTAACAGGTGATCGGCTTCCCAGGGATGTACGGGGACCACAGTCCAATCCGGATATTGGTTAAGACTGTCTTTGATTTGATCATCTCCATGAATGAGTAACTCCCTTTTTAACTGTACGGTTGTTAGTTCTTTTTCTGAACTTTTCTCGGTCACATACTCGGGGTGGATCAGGAAATAATGTAACTGAAACTGACCTCTGGTTTCGGGAGAATACTGTGCCAGTTCTGTTTCAGTAAAACCTTCTCTGCTTTTTGGCAGGGGATGTACACTATGACCCAGAATCAGTGATTGTTCGGCTTCGATAAAAGATAATTCAGGTTGATTGGCTGTCTGGTCGTTTTCCTGAAAATCAAATAAATAGCCTCTTAAGTTGCTGATGCTATTTTCTAAACGGCCCTGGGTAATTTCAGGATCAACATCCGGATAGCTGTTTTTAGCAAATCCGGCTATTAATTCAAGAAATCTTTTTGGATCTATTACGTTAATCACATCAGTTTCACAATTACGTTCCACGACAGGAAAAAAGAAAGAGTGGACTCCGCTGTCTGAGAAATAAGCCAGTGGTACAAACACTTCTATGCCTGCACTGGTAAAATCAAATCTTAAAAAAGAGGTGTAACCTGTTGACTGCATGTATTCAGCCAGGGCAGCATCATATTTTGGGATACCTTCATAACGGCCCCAGTTGTTAAACTCCCGGCAGCAGCAATTGATCAGTGATTTGAAGTTAACTTGTTCCGCCTGCTTACGCAATTCAGTTAAGTCGGCTCTTTTGTTTGTCGTTTTCATGTGTAATAGATGTAGGGTGAATTTTGTTTAATAAATCGTTGTTCTATAAGCTTTTGATAGTTAGGCGTCTTTTATTAAGATTGTTTATTATTATTTAGATTGATTAAAATTAATGAAGTAAACGTATTTATAATTATTATAAATAACAAATAAAAATCTCTGGAACGAGCGAATTAGTTAAATAGTATTTGTGAATAGGAAAACTTAAATTCTCTTTTGTTAAAATGGGCTTTGTCTTAGGAATATTGTTTGAGCAGGTTTTATTGTTTTTCTGCTTGTTGTTTTCTGAGGTAATATTGGGTTGATGGGATAAACAGGCTAATGAAGCCGTTTACAAATAGTTAGGGTTTATCCATTTTGATTTTATTGATTAGCTTTGACACCAATGAAGCTCTATTTAAATCTTTTCAACTTTTCTCAGAAGATTAACTATAAGGCAGAAATTCTCGCAGGATTAACGGTTGCAATGACCATGATCCCAGAATCTCTGTCTTTTGCTATTTTGGGCGGTTTTCCTCCTTTAGTTGGCTTGTACGCTGCTTTTATCATGGGACTGTTTACAGCTGTTTTTGGTGGCAGGCCAGGTATGGTATCAGGAGGGGCAGGAGCTACAGTAATTGTATTGATTGCGCTGATGAAATCGCATGGTATAGATTATGTTTTTGCGGCTGTTGCTTTAGCAGGGATATTGCAGATATTGGTTGGCGTTTTTAAGCTGGGTAAATTTATCAGGCTGGTTCCTCAACCGGTCATGTTTGGTTTTGTTAACGGCCTGGCCATAATTATTTTCATGTCACAGCTTGAACAGTTTAAAACTGTGGTTAATGGACATGCGGTATGGCTTTCAGGTAATCCGCTCTGGATCATGCTGGGCCTGGTAGCACTGACTATTGCAATTGTTATTTTACTGCCTAAGTTGACCAAAGCTGTTCCTTCTTCGCTGGTGGCTATAATTGTTGTATTTATTCTGGTATTAGTTTCAGGGATAGATACTAAAATTGTAAGGAACATCGCTGCCGTAAGTGGTGGTTTTCCTCCTTTTCATATTCCCCGGGTTCCACTGAATCTGGATACATTAACTGTGATTTTTCCATTTGCACTGATTATGGCGGGTGTTGGTTTAACAGAAGGGTTACTAACGCTCAATCTTGTGGATGAAATTACAGAGACGAAAGGAAACAGCAGCAGAGAGTGTATTGCACAGGGAGGAGCCAATATTTTGAATGGGTTCTTTTTTGGAATGGGTGGATGCCCAATGATTGCACAAACGTTAGTGAATCTTTCTGCAGGTGCAAGGGCCCGGTTGTCTGGGATCATTGCTGCCCTGACAATTCTCCTGATTATTATATGGGGTGCGCCGGTTATTGAGAGAGTGCCTATGGCTGCGCTGGTAGGGGTGATGATTATGGTTGCGATAGGTACTTTTGAATGGATGAGCTTCCGCATTATTAACAAGATGCCTAAACAGGATATTTTTGTGGGTATACTGGTTGCCGCAATCACAGTCTGGTTACATAACCTGGCCCTGGCAGTTTTGATTGGAGTGATCTTATCTGCGCTCTTTTTTGCCTGGGACAGTTCTAAACGTATACGTGTCAATAAGTATCTGGATACAGCAGGGGTAATGCATTATGAGTTATTTGGCCCCTTGTTTTTTGGCTCTGTCACTACTTTTAATGAGAGGTTTGACATTTCTTCGGACCCTGAACAGGTAATTATAGATTTTAAAGAAAGCAGAATTGCTGATATGTCTGCAATTGATGCAATTAATAAACTAACTAACCGTTATCTTGAGGCTAAAAAGGTGTTGCATCTGAAACATTTGAGTGCGGATTGCAGAAGTCTGTTATATGATGCTGAAGCTGTAATTGATGTTAATATTTTAGAAGACCCGAATTACCTTATTGCTACAGATAGCAAATAAATGAAATTATGATAATCAGGAAAAAAGAAAACTGGCTGAGAATGCTTTTTATCTGGAGAGGATCTGTTTTACCTCAGATTCTTTTTCGTTTGATGCTTTTACTACTAATTTCTGTGGTTATAGTTTATTGTCGTGGTTCAGTTTTTAATTATAAAATACAGTTAAATCCGGGCCCATTTACGCTTTTCGGTATTGCACTGGCAATATTTTTTGGCTTTAGAAATAATGTAAGTTATGACCGGTTCTGGGAAGGCCGGAAAATCTGGGGATCTTTATTGAATACCACGAGATCCCTGACAAGACAGGCTCAGACGGTTACGGCCGAGAAGGATAACAAAGGGGTGAATGAATTTGTCAATTTACTGATTTCATTTACTTATGCGCTGAAACATCAGTTACGCCATACAGATGCTACGGCTGATATAGCCAGGATTTCGGGAACATCATTAGCTGATAAATTAAAACCTGCAATTTATAAGCCTGCTATGCTGCTTACAGAAATGGGGGCATGGGTGAGAAGAAGAAGGTTGAATGGTGAGCTTGATTCTATTCTTGCAACCAGCTTTGATCAGAATTTAAATGAAATGTCAAACATAGTTGGAGGATGTGAAAGGATTGCGAGTACACCTATTCCTTATACTTATAAAGTTTTGCTGCACCGGACTGTTTATATCTATTGCTTTTTATTGCCATTTGGCTTTGTGGATAGTTTAGGCTGGATGATGCCGGTTATTGTTGTATTTATAGCTTATACTTTTGTTGCGCTTGAAGCAGTGGCCGATGAATTGGAAGATCCTTTTGGGGAGGAGCCAAATGATCTTGCGCTAAATACCTTATGTGCAATGATTGAAACTACTTTACTGGAGATGTCTGACCGTGAAGTTCCTGCTCCTTTAGCTGCAAAAGGGTATATACTGGACTAAACTGTTCAAGTATTTTTATGAAAAATATCACAATAATTGTTTCATATATCCGTTTACTGTTCGATTTGTATTGGTAATTGTGGTTTATGACAGATTTTTGTTAAAAATTGTTAATTATTCGGCTATAATTGAATGTTTTTGTGATATTTGAGTAGTAAACAGGTCGTTTTGAACGTTAAATTGTACGAATACGTTCCTAATCAGGTCAGTTAATCAATTTTCTATCTTCATTAATTGGAAAATAGACATTCCTTAAAACTGGCTCAATTTTTATATTATAGGTTATATGCGTATCTGTATCAGATACATAAAAGGAAAACCCGTTCATACAGGTTTATATTTGGTTAGAAAAGGGATGTGTCTGGATGGAACATCCCTTTCTTGTTTTTAATGAAAAAGGGATGTCTTTTGATAAAAACACCCCTTCCTATTAAAAAAAATAATAACCTGATTAAATCCCATTAGCCACAGTCAGAATCTGAGGAACCCCATCTGTAACCAAAATAGTATGCTCATGCTGTGCTACAAAACCACCTTTATTTCCTTTCAGTGTCCAGCCGTCTGCCTGTTCAACTGCCATACTTGATGTAGTGGAAATAAAAGTCTCTATCGCAACCGTTGAATTTTTCTTAAACCTTTGCGTATTATATTTATCGTAACAATTCAGGATACAATCCGGAGCTTCGTGCAGACTTCTTCCTACACCATGACCAGCTAAATTGCGGATCACAGTAAAACCTTGTTTTCTGGCTTCGGTCTCTATAAGTTTGCCAATATCAGCGATTTTAAATCCACCTCTTATCTTACTGATTGCCTTATATAAGATTTCTCTTGAAGCATCAACCAGGGGCTGATGATTATTGATATCTTCTCCTAATACGAAAGAACCTCCGTTGTCGGCCCAAAAACCATCAAGTTCTGCAGATACATCAATATTAACCAGATCACCATTGGCAAGTATCTTTTCTGCCGTAGGAATTCCATGTGCAGCTTCGTTATTAATGCTGATACAAGTCCATCCTGGAAAACCATAGGTCAGTTTTGGTGCAGATTTGGCCCCGTAATCCGCCAGGATCTTTCCTCCAAAATCATCCAGTTCTTTAGTTGATATACCGGGTTTAGCAAATTCACGCATTTGCTTAAGCGTATTTGCAACAGCTTCGCTTACACGTTGCATTCCTAATAATTCTTCTGCTGATGTGATTGACATAGTAGCTGTTTATCGTTAATTAATAATTTATATACAAAGGTACGATAATCCTATAAAAAGGATTAAGCTATAGCTGTAATTTAAATCACATCAAATCATCATATTTAGATGACTAAAGCTGATTTCTTGTAATTTTCCCTTTCAGAATAAATAATCGCCTGATGGCAATTTTATCCAGAATAGTATCTCCTTTATAATCAGGATTTGCAGCACGAAGTACAATTTTCTCTGGTGTTGTATGTTGAAAAAGTAATTTTACAGTAGTAATGTTATTTGCACTTTCGTCTGCCATTACCAGATAGGCTTCTCCCCATTGGATGATATCTTTATTGATCACCTCTCTGATTGCAATAATTTCTCCGCTTGAGTACTTCGGGTACATGCTGTCTCCATATACCGGTAAATAAGCGTCGCAGTCATTAAAAGGCCTGAAATTTACATAGTACTCCGCTTTCTCCTTTAAAAAATTAACCTCACCTGATGAATAATCTGATGGGTTAACATTAATAAATGGAACCCCCTGCTGGATTTCTGAGTTATTTTTTACGGCTTCTTTAAGTGCGTCATCCACTGAGAATATTTTTCCTACACCTGTAGCCAGCCAGGTTTCATTAATATGGTAATGTCTGACCACATCTTCCGAGAGCCTTTTACCAATCATTCTCGAGCCGTTTTCTATTGGAGAAAAGTTGTTTACGTGTTTTGCTATCGGGCTATAGAATTCCTGAAGCGTCATTTTCTTTGCTAACCTGATTTCTTTTAACCTTGGTCCGAAATTTTTTCTTTGATTATCAGTCATATGTCTAATTGGGAAAATTAATTGCTAATACCTATTAATTATGTGTTTCCTGTTGATTATCTTTATTTTATAATTTATTGCAATATACGACATAAAATTCTTTTAAAGTATGTTGTTAGAATTATTATTTATTCATTGTTCTTAATTCGCCTGGAAATTAAGGTCTGCATAGCTCTGGTTTCAAGTCCTGGTAAGTAAGAACAGAATAAATTTAAAACGGCTACTAAGTTGATATTTTTATAACTTTGGTTGCATTAAATAACTAGCATATATGTATAAAACACTGCAACCTGTTCTTAAACAGGAATTAGAACAAATAGAAAAAGACGGATTATACAAACGGGAAAGAGTAATTATCACTCCTCAGGGAGCTGATATCAAAGTAAGTACGGGTCAGGAAGTGGTGAATTTTTGCGCCAATAACTACCTTGGGTTATCTTCAGATCCAAGGGTAACTGCTGCTGCTAAAGATGCGATAGATAAATATGGTTATGGAATGTCTTCTGTGCGCTTTATTTGCGGAACTCAGGATATACATAAAGAACTGGAGCAAAAACTTTCTGAATTTCTGGGCACTGAAGATACTATTCTATATGCAGCAGCTTTTGATGCAAATGGTGGCGTATTCGAGCCTTTATTTAATGATCAGGATGCTATTATTTCTGATGAACTGAATCATGCTTCAATTATTGACGGTGTGCGTTTGTGTAAAGCAAAACGTTTCCGTTATAAACATAGTGATATGGCAGATCTGGAAGAGCAGTTAAAAGCAGCCGCTGGATGCCGTCACAGAATCATCGTTACTGATGGTGCTTTCTCAATGGATGGAACTATCGCACAGCTGGATAAAATATGTGACCTGGCAGATAAGTATGAAGCACTGGTTATGATTGATGAATCTCACTGCTCTGGTTTTATGGGAAAAACAGGAAGAGGGACTCACGAACATTGCGGAGTAATTGACAGAATCGATATTATCACGGGTACTTTAGGTAAGGCACTGGGTGGTGCTTCAGGAGGATTTACTGCAGGTAAAAAAGAAATTATTGACATGCTGCGTCAGCGTTCAAGACCATATTTGTTTTCAAATACACTTGCTCCGGCAATTGCGGGCGCTTCTGTTGCCGTGCTTGAACTATTAAATGAAAGTACAGCCTTAAGAGATAAATTAGAGCATAACACACTTTATTTCCGCCAGAAAATGACGGAAGCAGGATTTGATATCAAAGAAGGCATTCACCCAATTGTACCGGTGATGTTATATGATGCGAAACTTGCACAGGAATTTGCTGCGAAAATGCTGGATGAAGGTATTTATGTGATTGGATTCTACTATCCTGTTGTTCCTCAGGGTAAAGCACGTATCCGTGTACAGCTTTCTGCAGGTCATGAACAACATCATATTGATAAAGCGATTGCTGCTTTCATTAAAGTAGGTAAGGAGCTGAAAGTAATTTCATAACCTTTTACACAAAAATAAACCAGAAGCCGCCATTCTATTAAATGAATGGCGGCTTCTGGTTTTAAGGTCAAAAATATTTTGCGATTTGCCGGTTATTAAGATATTAATGAAATAGCTGTATATTTGGCATCATGTTGCAAGCTAAAATCACAGAATATACTACAGAAATAAATGCATTTTCTACAGAAAATGCAGACGAATTAGAACAGTTCAGAATAAAATTCCTTGGAACAAAGGGGATTATAAAAGATATTTTTGATGAATTTAAAGCAGTATCTCCCGAAGAAAAGAGAACGCTTGGAAAAGTCCTGAACGAGTTTAAACAACTTGCTGAAGCGAAGTATCAGACACTTAAAGAATCAGATACAGTAGAACTGACCAGAAAAGATGCTGGTTTAGACTTAACACTTCCGGGTGTTGGTTTTGAAGTTGGTGCGCGTCATCCGCTGGCTTTAGTAAGAAGGGAAATTGTCGATATTTTTAGTAAACTGGGATTTGTTGTAGCTGAGGGCCCTGAAATAGAAGATGACTGGCATAACTTTTCTGCCTTGAATTTTCCTGAAGAACACCCTGCAAGAGATATGCAGGATACATTTTTCATTAAAAAAGGTGGAGAAAATGGGGATATCGCATTAAGAACACATACTTCATCTGTGCAGGTAAGAATGATGGAAGCTGGTAAACCGCCTTTCAGAGCTTTAATGCCGGGACGTGTATATCGTAACGAAGCAATCTCAGCAAGAGCGCATTGCTTCTTCCACCAGGTAGAGGGTTTATATGTGGATGAGAATGTATCATTCGCAGATCTGAAACAAACCTTATTCTATTTTGTACAGGAACTATATGGTGAAGGTACAAAAGTGCGTTTCCGTCCTTCATACTTCCCTTTTACAGAACCTTCTGCAGAAATGGACATTTCATGTACTATTTGTAAAGGTGCAGGCTGTCAGTTGTGTAAATACAGCGGATGGGTTGAAATATTAGGTTGTGGTATGGTAGATCCGAATGTATTGGAGAATTGCGGTATCGACAGTAAAAAATATAGTGGTTTTGCATTTGGTATGGGTATCGAACGAATTGCAAACTTAAAATTTGAGATCAAAGACTTACGTTTATTCTCAGAGAACGATCAGCGTTTCCTGAAACAGTTTAAAACGTCTCTGATTTAATCTTTTTATTTAATCATATGGGTAAAATTGCAGGTTTTCTTTTAGTACTTTTCTTATTTTCTGCTTGCGGAAAAGAGACGAACCAGGTGCCTAATGTAGGCATAAATCTGAGCGGGTTTTTTACTCCGGCACAATTATCAGATCTGAAAGCGAACGGTGCAATTTTTATAGATGGATATGGTGTTGCGGGTATAATTATTGCCTATAACATTGATGCGGGTGGTGGTGGTTATGCGTATAAAGCATTTGACCGCTGCAGTACCGTAAATCCGGAAAAGAAATGTGCTGTAACACTGGAAAATGCTTACACTGTGGTTGACCCATGCTCAGGCGCGAAATATTCATTATTGGATGGCACACCCACAAAAGCGCCTGCTAAAGTAGCATTGAGGACATATAGTATAACCATTTCAGGAAATAATTACCGAGTAACTAATTGATGGAACCAGAAAAAATTAAAGAGAGCATCATTAGAGCTGCCAAAGAATTATTCAGAAAGTACGGTTATCATAAGACCAGCGTAAATGAAATTGCAAAAAAGGCCAGAATAGCTAAAGCAACCATTTATAAGTATTTTGAAAGCAAAGAACAGGTGTTAGATGCCATTCTGATGGATTATCTTGACCTGAATCTGCATGAAATATTAAAAAACAAAGCTCAGTTTGTGGATGAGGAAGAACATTTGAAGGCATTGGTGATGAAGACCTGCAGACTCACCTATACCGTTTGCAACGAATTTATCGGATGGGATTTTGTCCGGGAAAATGCCAATTCACAAGAATTCCTTAAACATCTTTCAGACCAGCTGGAGTCACTTTTACTTTCTGCTTATCTTGGTTTGGACCATTTTAAAAATAACCCTTCCAGAAGAGAGGGATTAGCCTTTTTATTAAAAGCAAGTAAGAGTATTGTCTTTTCTTTCGCCTTCACCTCGGTGAGTGACTCCGATGTTCGTAAGAACTTTGTGAGTTTCCAAAAAGAAATGCTGCCTTTTTTAGTCAAAGCAGCCCTTTAAACCATTTCTGGATTACTAAAGAATCTGTTGATAATTTGTTAATATCAAGTGTATATACCAATTTGGTTTTCGGTATATAAACCTCTATATTTACTTTGTAACATCATTTACAATGAGCAAAGAGGTTTTAGAGATTTCGATATTGGTAGATGAGAAGTTCGATGTCAGCTTTAATCTTGAAGACGGCCTTTTTGGATTAATCCTAAAGGTTTTCGGGATTAAAAGCTGAACAGTAATTTCTTATAGGATGGTTGTATTTATGCTTCCATAGGAAATCGCTATGCCTAAATTATCCATATAAACAGCGTCATCTTAGCTTCGTAAGCTAAAAAAAATAGGAACTGTTAAATACAAGTTTTAGCTTTGCAGCAGAATGAGTAGAAATAGAAAAGCTGGAACGGTTACAATCCTGCCCAATTTAAGTATTATTGATATTGCTGAAGAAGGCAAAGGAGTAGCCAAAGCCGATGAATTAGTAGTGTTTGTGGATAAAGCCGTACCAGGCGATATCGTTGATGTCAAAATTGTAAAAAAGAAAAAGAATTTTGCAGAAGCAGTTATTGAAACACTGCACACGGCTTCAGATTTAAGAACAGATCCTTTTTGTGAACATTTTGGTACTTGTGGTGGCTGTAAATGGCAACACATGCAATATGATGCCCAATTGCACTTTAAACAAAAGAATGTTGAGGCTGCATTACAGCGTCTTGCAAAAGTGGATACCTCATCTATGGAGCCGATTCTGGGTTCCGCTGAAAATAAATATTACCGTAACAAGCTGGAATATACTTTCTCCAACAAACGCTGGTTAAACTCTCAGGACATGACCGATCGTGACGATCTGGAGATGAATGCCCTGGGCTTCCATGTTCCACTGCGTTTCGATAAAATCCTGGACATCCAGCACTGTTACCTGCAGGCAGAACCTTCCAATACTTTAAGAAATGAAGTTAGGGGTTATGCACTTAAAAACGGTTTAAGTTTTTACGATCTGCGTAACCATGAGGGTAGCCTTAGAAATTTAATTATCCGTACTTCTTCGACAGGAGAGGTGATGGTTGTTGTTGTTTTCGCTTATGCAGAACAGGAGCAGGTAGATGGTTTAATGGAGCATCTGAAAAGTAATTTCCCTGAAATAACCTCATTGCTTTACATCCTGAATCAGAAAAAGAACGATACTATTTTTGACCAGGAAGTAATTACTTACGCAGGCAGGGACTATATATTTGAAGAAATGAACGGTCTTAAATTTAAGATCGGGGCGAAATCATTTTATCAGACCAATTCTTTACAGGCACATGAGTTATATAAAATAACTAAAGAGTTTGCTGGTTTTAAAGGTGATGAACTGGTTTATGACCTTTATACAGGTGCCGGAACAATTGCAAACTTTATTGCAGGCAGTGTAAAACAAGTTATAGGGGTAGAATATGTACCAACGGCGATAGAAGACGCTAAATTCAATTCTGAGCTTAACGGCATAGAGAATACTGTTTTTTATGCCGGTGATATGAAAGATATCCTGACTACAGATTTTATTGCCGCACATGGTAAACCAGATGTCGTAATTACCGATCCGCCACGTGCAGGAATGCATACAGATGTGGTAGAGCGTTTATTAGAAATGGAAGCAGAGAAAATTGTTTATGTAAGCTGTAACGCAGCCACACAAGCAAGGGATCTGGCTTTACTGAAAGAGAAATATGAAGTGAGCCGTATCAGGCCAGTTGACATGTTCCCGCATACACAACACGTAGAAAATGTTGTTTTATTAAACTTGATCAAATAAGAATATAGAGATGGATATAGAAGAGTTATTACCTCAGCAGCCTGAAGAGGGGAAAAGCGAAAAAAAGGTCAGTCCGCTGGTAAGTCTGGAAAAAGACCTGGAACTCTATGCTGATTCTATCAGAGAAATTGCCTTAGAGATTATTGCCGAAGGTGTATCCCTGAATCCGATATTTGTTGCACACCAGCACACGGTATCAATAGGGGAAATGATCTTAAATAAAGAAGAATTGAATACCAACTGGACTATTCAGGCTTCGATGGTAGAAGAGTTTATCGAAAAGGGGATTATCAAGCCTGAGCTTAAAGAACTTTTCCTGAAAAATTACAAAAAACCAGAAGATTTTATGTGTGTATTTGTTATTGTTCCCGAAGGGGCCAATTTCATTTTCTATCCCTATAGAATTAAATAGCAAGCTGTAAAAATATAAAACCCCTGACTAATGGCAATAAAGTCAGGGGTTTAAACAAAAACTCAATTGATTTATTAATCGGCTTTATTGACACTCCCACTTCTTGAAGAGTTGTTTTTTAAGCTTGCACCTCCTTTATAACGGATGCTGCCACCACTGCTCGAAGTTGTTTCTAACCCCTTTGCTACATTAATTTTAATATCTGCTCCTGAACTTGCAGTTGCATTTGCATAATCAGTCGTTAAATCAAAAGCTTTTAAGTTAGCTCCTGAACTTGATTTTACATCCAGATTGGTTGCTGTTCCACTTAGTGTAGCATTTGCACCACTGCTGGTTTTTACCTGCACATCTTTACAAGCGATGCTTGCAGTCAGATTCGCACCCGAAGAAACTTTCACATCCAATGCATCTGTTTTTAAAGTGTTTTCAGTCTTTAAACTACTTCCGCTGCTTGCAGCTATGCTATTAAGCTTTTTATAAGTAATGTATACTTTTGCACTTTTATTTTTCCAGTTATTTGTGCCTTGATTGTTTTTCCAGGTCACATTTACATTGCCTGCTGAATTTTCAACAACCACCTCATTGATCACATCACTATTTGCAATGATTTTAGCAGATTCCGAATTTCCCTGCGTGATAAACAGATCAATGCCAGCATGCACGCTTACTCCTGATACATTGTTTAATGTTATGTTTTTAGTCTCCTGTGCTTTTAAAGTCAGGGTACTGAACGTGGCTGTGATCAGTAAAAGCAGAGTTGGTTTGAGTAAAAAATTAGACTTCATATGAATGGTTTTATTGGTTTATACAAATTAGACGCACAGAGACCATAAACGTTGCAATATTTTGAAATTATTTTTCTGATATTTGGTTGAGCTAATAAATCCTTCTTTTTATCCCTTAAAACAATCATAATTTAGATGGCAGATTCACAATTACTTATTCTGGATAAAAAACAGATCCAGCAAAAAATCAACCGTATGGCTTATCAGATACTGGAAGATAATTTAAATGAGAAGGAAATTGTACTTGCAGGTATCTGGGACAGAGGGTATAAACTTGCATTAAGACTGAAATCTGTTTTAATGGAGATCTCAGATCTTACAGTTACGATGCTTAGAATTGATCTGGAAAAAGAGAATAGCTGTCTGAAAGCAACAACAGATCTGGAGCCTGCTAAAGTAAAAAATAAAGTAATTATCCTGGTTGATGATGTCTTAAACAGTGGTAAAACCCTGGCTTATGGCTTTGGAGTTTTCTTAAATACGCCACATAAAAAGATCCGTACCGTGGTGCTGGTAGACAGAAGCCATAAAATATATCCGGTAGCAACAGATTTTGTAGGTTTGCAGATGG
Source organism: Pedobacter cryoconitis (assembly GCF_014200605.1). GTDB lineage: Bacteria > Bacteroidota > Bacteroidia > Sphingobacteriales > Sphingobacteriaceae > Pedobacter > Pedobacter cryoconitis_B. The sequence continues at coordinate 221,142 of NZ_JACHCE010000009.1, forward strand.
CTACTGTTTTAAAAGAACATGTAGATGTAGTTTTAGATGTCGAAGGACAGGAGGATGGTGTTTATTTAAGCTAGTATGCTTGTAATCACTTTAATATATATCATCCTTATTTTTCTTGTCCTTCGTTTCTCTGTATCCGTATTTAATTTTCTGTCTAATCCAAAGCTGAGTGTTTATGGCAGGCGTTTCAATGATCGGGTATCGATACTGATTGAGGCTGCGCCCGATGTAAATGGCCTGATTGAATTATTATATGCAATTAAAGAGCAGGACTATAAAGATATAGAAGTTATCATTCAGCGGCATAAAGATGCAGAGCAACTGGCAGAACTGGTGAGTTTTTGTGCTGAAGACAAGCGTTTCAGACTGAGAAAAGAAAGAACTGGTTTTGCCGAAGATGAGGCAACAGGTGCTTACTTTCTATTTCTGGGCACACATACTATTATTGAAAATGGACTGATTAATAGTTTAATCTACAGAACGAAAGTTTTTAACCTGACCCTTCTTAATATTATCCCTACCCAGTCTATTACCGGTTTATTGAATTATTGTCTGCTTCCGCTGCATAATTTTGTATTACTGAATTTAATTCCATTAAGACTGGTGCGCCTGTTTTCCAGTCCTGCATTTTCTGCGGGTACCAATCAATGCATGTTTTTCGATGCTTCGGTCTATAAAAAATATGAATGGCACCGCAGACAGAAAGGGGAAATGCCCGAAGCACTGGAGATCGTTAAAGCGGTTAAACAAGAACATTTCAGGGCTGAAACCCTGTTGGGTAATCATTTGATTTATAGTTATATTTCAGACTACCAACCCGATTTAATCAAAAAAACAGGTCAGCGTTTATTGAGGAATTTCGGTAACAATATTTTTGTTGCTTTACTTTATCTTATCCTGGTAGTAGGAGGGCCATTGTTTCTTATGGTCGATTATGATTACAGGTTATTGATCCTTCCGGCTGGACTGATTTTTTTAAGCCGGGTCATGATTTCTTTTCTATCAGGACAAAATCCACTGTGGAATGTGTTACTCCACCCTATACAAATGATCTTCCTGGTGATCTCTTTAATTCAGGCCATTTTTTCAAGAATCCTGAATAGCGGTCAGCCGCATAAAAAATAAGTGTTATTGATATGACAACTTTTTACGTAATTTTGTACTATCAATGCTTTAGTAAGGTTATTGCTGGGGTTCATCTGAAAAAACAATAAATAAATGAAATACGATTTAGCTGTAACGATAGATAAAGCCTCAGGATTCTGTTTCGGGGTAGTATATGCTATAGAAATGGCTGAGGATATTTTAGCAGAAGAAGAATATTTGTATTGTCTTGGCGACATTGTCCACAATGACGAAGAAGTAAAACGCCTGACCGATAAAGGCCTGCGGATTATTGACCATGAACAATTGCACAATCTGCACAATGAAAAGGTACTGATCAGGGCTCATGGAGAAGCGCCTTCCACTTATCAGCTGGCACTGGAAAACAACCTGATTTTAATTGATGCTTCCTGCCCTGTGGTGTTGAAATTACAGAACAGGATTAAGAACTCTTATGATGATAAAGAGCAAATCTTAATCTTTGGAAAACACGGTCATGCAGAGGTAATCGGTTTACAGGGACAAACAGATGGTAATGCTATCGTTTTTCAGGATTTAGCGGAGCTTGACCATGTAGATTTGCCAGGTAAATTTACGCTTTACAGCCAGACCACTAAAAGCACTGATAAATTCTATCATATCAAAGAGCAGTTACTAAGCCGTGGATATGAAGTGAAGGCTAATGATACGATCTGCAGACAAGTTTCTAACCGGTACGAAGATCTGGAGAACTTTGTAGTTAATTATGACAGGATCATTTTTGTATCAGGTAAAAAATCATCAAATGGAAAAGTACTTTATGATGTATGTAAAAAGTATAACGATCATTCTTACTTCATCTCCAATATAGAAGAACTGGATCTTTCGTGGTTTAGTCAAAATGATAAAGTCGGTATTTGCGGAGCCACTTCTACACCTATGTGGTTAATGGAAAAGGTGAAGGCAAAACTGGAGTCTTTTTAATCAAAGTGCTGTTCATCATTAAAAAGTAATTATTCAAAAGCCGTTTTAAGGCACATTAAGCATTAATGTATATTTGTCACAGAAACCAGCCCTGATTTATATTTGGGCTGATTCTTTATATCAACTATGGGAAAAAAGGGTGTATTATTAGTGAATTTGGGAACTCCGGACAGTCCGGAAGTAAAAGATGTACGCAGATATCTTGATCAGTTTTTGATGGATGAGCGTGTTATCGATATCAGCACATTGAGCAGAACGTTATTAGTAAAAGGTGTTATTGTGCCTTTCCGTAGCCCAAAAACTGCTAAACTATACAAAGAAATCTGGGATGAAAATGGTTCACCTCTTTTATATTATAGTAAAATACAGGTTGCGCTGGTTCAGGAACAATTAGGAGCTGAATATCATGTAGAACTGGCTATGCGTTATCAGAACCCTTCTATTGAGTCGGCATTAGACAGAATGAAAGCTGCTCTGGTAGAAAGCATCCAGGTTATCCCGTTATTTCCTCAGTATGCATCTGCAAGTACAGGATCTGTTATCCAGAAGGTGATGGAGATTGTTGGCAAATGGCAAACCATTCCGCCGGTATCATTCGTCAACTCTTTTCATGATAACAAAATGATGATCAGTACGTTTGCGGACAATGCGAAAAAGTATCAGCCAGAAACCTACGATCAGATCTTATTCAGCTTTCACGGATTACCAGAGCGCCAGTTAAAGAAATGTGATCATTCTGGTCAGCACTGTCTTCAATCAGCTGATTGCTGTGCTACCTTAACAGATGTCAACAAATTTTGTTACTCTGCACAATGCCATGATACAGCAAGGCTGATCGCAGCAGAACTGAATATCCCGGCAACCCGTTATTCTGTATGTTTCCAGTCCAGGTTAGGAAAAGAGCCGTGGGTACAACCATATACTACCGATGTGCTTAAAGAATTAGCTGCCAAAGGTAAAAAGAGACTTTTAGTGTTCTGCCCGGCTTTCGTTGCAGATTGTCTGGAAACACTTTATGAAGTAACTGTTGAATACGGTGAAGAATTCAAAGCACTGGGAGGTGAAGAAGTACAACTGGTTTCCAGTTTAAATGATCACCCGCAGTGGATCGCTACCTTAGTAAAAATGGTTAAAGATCAGCACCAGAATTAATCTGCCCTGATTTTTATCTCTTAAATATATTGCTCCAGGTAGGTTAGGACCTGTTTGGTAGCCCCTGTTTTATCCTGCACATATTTCTTAGCGGCAGGCCCGGCATTCGTATCTTTCTGCAGTTTCTTAAAAGCTGCAGAAAGTTCGGCCATTGAGCTGATCGTAATTGCCGCATTTAAACTCAGCAAATCTTTTGCTTCCTGAAACTTATCATATTTAGGCCCGAATATTACTGGTAAACCAAAAGCTGCTGCTTCGAGTGTATTATGTATACTTACGCCAAAGCCACCGCCAATATAAACTACGCGTCCATATTGATAAATAGAAGAAAGTAAACCAATATTATCAATTACCATGACCTGGCTATCAGGCTGAGGGCTTTTTGTATTCAATTGCGTATAGCGTAACGCTCCGGGAACCAGCTTAAGGAGTTGATCTATATGAGCCGGGCCAATTTCATGCGGTGCAATGATAAATTTCCACTGCGGATAAGCTGCTATCAAAGCGGTAACCAGCTGTTCGTCCTGCGGCCATGTGCTTCCTGCAATAAAAACAGGGGCTTTTCCGCAAAATTCTTCAATAAGCGGCAAGTGCTTAACGGTCAATACATTTTCAGCCACCCTGTCAAAACGAGTATCACCACTCAGGCTTACATTCTTGAAATTTAATCCTTGAAGCAGTTCAACACTCTCTGTATTCTGTACAAAGAAATGAGTTACACAATTGAGCATGCTGCGATAAAAACCACCATACCATTTAAAAAAGAGCTGACCGGGCCTGAAAATTCCGGAGATGATCAGTAATGGTATTTTCCTTTCCTGCAGCAATTGAAAATAATGATACCAGAATTCATATTTAGTGAAAATGGCTATTTCCGGCTGAATAAGATCTATCAGTTTTTTTGCATTGCTTTCGGTATCCAGCGGCAGATAAAAAACGCCGTCAGCTATTGCGTAATTTTTGCGGATCTCATAACCTGAAGGAGAAAAGAAAGTAACTACAATCTTTTTCTGCGGATAGTTTTTTTTGAGTTCTTCTAAAACGGTCCTTCCCTGTTCAAATTCACCCAGAGAAGCAAAATGGAACCAAACATGTTTTTGCTTAGTATCTATTTGTTTTTCGATAACATTAAAGATGTTTTTCCTGCCATTCAAGAATAATTCAGCCTTCAGGTTAAAGAATGAAGCGATGTATATAATCATCCTGTAAAGCGCAATACCAAAATTATAAAGCAAAAGCATTTTGTCGTTTATTTATTATCTTAGCCGAAGATACTTGATTAAAATTTAAAATTTTCTGATTATATGTTAAGTCGTTAGGCTTTAGCAGGATGTATCTGATGGCCTGTTTGAAATTTGATCAGTTGAATTTAAAGGATACTATTAATTTAAAAGAGTTAAAAATATTTTAAAATATATATATGAAAATTGCCGTAATCGGAACAGGGTACGTTGGACTTGTAACAGGGACTTGTCTTGCTGAAACAGGTAATACTGTAATTTGTGTTGACATCAATGAAGCAAAGGTCCTGAAAATGCAAAATGGTGAAATACCCATTTATGAACCAGGGTTAGATGTGTTATTTCTTAGAAACATTGAACAAAAAAGATTAACCTTTACTACTGATTTGGCAGCGGCGGTAGCCTCTGCGCAGATCATTTTTATGGCTTTGCCGACGCCTCCGGGAGGAGATGGTGCAGCTGATTTATCTTATATTCTGGGTGCAGCCGAAGACATTGCCAAACTGGTAACAGAGTACAAGGTAATTGTTAATAAATCGACGGTTCCGGTTGGCACGGCCGATAAAGTACAGGCCGTATTTGCAGCGCATACAAATATTCAGGTTGATGTGGTTTCTAACCCTGAGTTTTTGCGTGAAGGTGTGGCTGTAGAAGACTTTATGAAACCTGACCGTGTGGTAATAGGTACCAGAAGTGACCGGGCGCAGAAATTAATGGCCGAATTATACGGACCATATGTACGTCAGGGAAATCCTATCCTTTTTATGGACGAGAAATCTTCTGAGCTGACCAAATATGCTGCAAATTCATTTTTAGCGACCAAGATTACCTTTATGAACGAAGTTGCTAATCTTTGTGAGCTTGTTGGCGCTGACGTGGATTCAGTACGTAAAGGAATCGGTTCTGATGACAGAATTGGAAAACGCTTTCTTTTTCCAGGTATAGGTTACGGAGGTTCATGCTTCCCTAAAGACGTTCAGGCACTGGCAAAATCGGCCGAAGAAAATAAATATGATTTCCAGATTCTTAAAGCCGTCATGGAGATCAATGAGAAACAGAAAACAGTATTGGTAAATAAGCTGTCTGTTTATTACAAAAACAACCTGAAAGGCAAGCATTTTGCTTTGTGGGGACTGGCTTTTAAACCTGAAACTGATGATATCCGTGAAGCGCCGGCTTTATATATTATTGATGACCTGGTTAAACAAGGAGCTACAGTTACTGTTTTTGATCCTGAGGGAATGGAAAATGTAAAAGCATTAATCGGAGATAAGGTAACTTATGCTGCTAATCAGTATGATGCACTTGAAGGTGCGGATGCTTTATTGATTGCTACAGAATGGTCAGTTTTCCGTAACCCGGATTTCGAAAGGATGGAAGAGAAATTAGCCAACAAAGTTATTTTCGATGGTCGTAACCTATACGATTTACAGAAGATGATTGATTTGGGATATTATTATAATAGTATTGGCCGTAAACTGGTAGATTAATGGAGCGTAAAAGAGTATTGATTACCGGTGCAGCCGGATTCTTAGGATCGCATTTATGCGACAGGTTTATTAAAGAAGACTATCATGTCATTGCAATGGATAACCTGATTACAGGCGATCTGCAAAATATAGAGCATCTTTTTGCATTAGAGAACTTTGAGTTTTCTCACCATGATGTTTCTAAATTTGTATATGTGCCGGGTAAACTGGATTATATCCTTCATTTTGCTTCACCAGCAAGTCCGATAGACTATTTAAAAATTCCGATACAGACTTTAAAAGTAGGCTCATTAGGAACACATAATCTTTTAGGGCTGGCGAAAAATAAAAAGGCAAGGATGATTATTGCTTCTACTTCAGAAGTATATGGTGATCCAAGCGTTAATCCTCAGCCAGAAGAATATTGGGGAAATGTAAATCCTGTAGGCCCGAGAGGTGTATATGATGAGGCAAAGCGTTTTCAGGAAGCGATGACTATGGCTTACCATACTTTTCACGGACTAGAAACACGTATTGTACGTATTTTCAATACTTATGGTCCAAGAATGCGTCTGAATGACGGACGTGTATTACCAGCTTTTATCGGACAGGCCTTAAGAGGGGAAGACTTAACCGTTTTCGGTGATGGTTCACAAACCCGTTCTTTCTGTTATGTAGATGACCTTGTAGAAGGGATTTACAGATTACTGCTAAGTGATTATGCGCAGCCGGTGAACATTGGAAATCCTGATGAAATCACAATCGGTCAATTTGCAGAGGAGATCATCAAACTTACCGGTACTACGCAAAAGGTTATTTACAAAGATCTGCCTGTAGATGATCCTAAACAACGCAGACCGGATATTACTAAAGCAAGGGCTTTATTAAACTGGGAGCCTAAAATAAACCGTGCGGAAGGTTTGAAAATTACTTACGAATATTTCAAAAGCCTGCCGGCAGAAGCACTTATCAATAAAGAACATAAAGATTTCACAACTTATAACCGATAATTAAAAATGGCAAAAATATTAGTTACAGGAGGAACAGGGTTCATTGGGTCTCATACTGCAGTTGAATTGATTAATGCTGGTTACGAAATAATTCTGGTGGATAATTTTTCCAATTCCAACAGAAGAATCCTTAAACAACTGGAAACTATTCTCGGTCAGCAGCCGGAGTTTGTTGAGCTTGATCTTTGTGATGAGGCGAAAGTAAACGAATTTGTTGCACACCACCCTGAAATTACCGGGGTTATACATTTTGCTGCCTATAAAGCAGTAGGAGAGTCTGTACAACAGCCACTTAAGTATTATAGGAATAACTTTTATTCATTAATCAATCTGATTAACGCTTTTGATAGTAAAATAGACCTGGTATTTTCATCTTCATGTACCGTTTACGGTCAGCCGGATAAATTACCGGTAACAGAAGATGCGCCTGTTAAAAAAGCAGAATCACCTTATGGAAATACCAAGCAGATAGCAGAAGAAATTCTGACTGAAACCTGTGCCGTTACGCCATCATTAAAAGTGACTTCCCTGCGCTATTTTAATCCGGTAGGCGCTCATGAAACAGCCCTTATTGGTGAGCTGCCAATTGGTGTACCTCAAAATCTGATTCCTTTTATTACACAATCAGCCATTGGTAAACGTGGCCCGATTACTGTTTATGGAAATGATTACAATACACCGGATGGAAGTGCTATCAGAGATTATATTCATGTGGTAGATCTTGCTAAAGCCCATGTTGCTGCAATTAAGCGTATGGAAAGCGGAAAAGCGGAGCGTAATTATGAAGTATTTAATTTAGGAACAGGTAAAGGCAGTTCAGTACTGGAAATTATCGGTGCTTTTGAGAAGTCTACAGGTACTCAGTTAAATTATACCATAGGTGCGAGAAGAGAAGGTGATATTGAGCAGGTATGGGGAGATGTGACCAAATCAGCAGATCAGCTGGGCTGGAAAGCAGAACTTGGTATTGATGAAATGATGTCTTCGGCATGGGCCTGGGAAAACTATATCAAAGATAATCCCTTTTAAATGTTATTAAAAGATCATAAAGACCTTAAAGCAGCAATAACAGCAATCCCTGAGAAAGAAAAGGATAAGTTATTGCTTCGTCTGATCGCAAAAGATAAAGTATTGACAGAGCATCTCCATTTTAAGTTACTGGAAGATGAGTCTGACCTGGAAGAAAGGCATCAGTTACTCAAACAGGAGATTGACGAGTCAGTAGAAATGCTGGATGGGATGAGAAAAGCAACATCTAAAGACGCATTGCTCATTTTCAGAAAGCTGAATGGCAGGGTTAACCATCACTATAAAGTGACTAAAGATCTGAATACAGAAGCAGAGCTTAGATTGTACCTGCTGAAAAATATACCTGCCGGTTATAATGAAAGTGTCTTATCGCCTTTGGCTAAGTTTAATGACCGGCTGAAAACTTATTTTTTGAGAACAACACTGGCTTTATATAAAAAATACCAGAAGCTGCACGAAGATTTGCAGTATGATCAGAAAGAAGAGTTTAATATAGTCCTGAAAAAACTGGAAAAACACGACTTGACGAAGGCGGCATCAGAATTGGGGCTGCCAAAAGAAGTATAACATACCTATCAAAGAATAATATAAAAATAATGAAGAAGATTTTAATAACAGGAGGTGCAGGATTCATAGGTTCTCATGTAGTGAGAAGATTCGTTAATAAATATCCTGATTATCAGATTGTAAACCTGGATAAATTAACTTATGCGGGTAATCTTGCCAACCTAACAGATATAGAGGCCAACCCAAACTATAAATTTGTAAAGGCTGATATTACTGACGCAGAAGAAATCAATTCATTGTTCAGGCAGGAAAACTTTGATGCCGTAATCCATCTTGCAGCAGAATCTCATGTGGACAGATCTATTACAGATCCTACAGCATTTGTGATGACGAATGTAATTGGCACAGTGAACCTGCTTAATGCTGCAAGAGAATATTGGAAAGGTGACTATCAGACCAAACGTTTTTATCATGTATCCACAGATGAGGTTTATGGTGCTTTAGGTGATACAGGAATGTTTACAGAAACTACAGGTTATGATCCACATAGCCCTTATTCAGCTTCTAAGGCAAGTTCAGATCATTTCGTAAGAGCTTACCATGATACTTATGGTATCGATATCGTGATTTCAAACTGTTCCAATAACTACGGGTCTCATCATTTCCCTGAGAAATTGATCCCATTAGCTATCAATAATATCAAGAATAGCCTTCCGGTACCAGTATATGGTAAAGGAGAGAATATCCGTGACTGGTTATGGGTAGAAGATCATGCGCGTGCAATCGATGTAATTTTCCATGAAGCTAAAACCGGTGAAACTTATAACATTGGTGGCCATAACGAATGGAAAAACATTGACCTGATCCATTTACTGTGTAAAATCATGGATAAAAAATTAGGACGTGAAGAAGGTGAATCTGCTAAACTGATCACTTTTGTAACCGACCGCGCAGGACATGATTTACGTTATGCAATAGATTCTACAAAATTACAGGAGAAATTGAACTGGGTACCAAGCTTACAGTTTGAAGAAGGGTTAGAGAAGACGGTAGAGTGGTATTTGGAGAACAACGAGTGGTTAGAGAATGTTACTTCAGGTAACTATCAGAAGTACTATCAAACTCAGTATAACAGGTAGTTCTGCGGAAATAAGGCAATAAAAAAAGCTGCTGTTGAATTCTGGCTGACGTTCCCTCTGCGAGGGCCCTGATGCCAGAATTCAACAGCAGCTTTTTTTATGCTCAAAGGTTTCCCCTTCACCAGCGCTTGTTTTACCGGGACGATAAAGCTTTGAGGTTCCCTTCTGGGTCCATTTGGTGGGGGGGGGCTTGTATGGCGCATACAGGTATTATTTGTATGTGGTGTATAACATTTATAGGATATAATAAGGGGTAATCAGGTTAATTTTATGGGTTCGAACCCCATAAATAATTTTTATCAACCTTTTGCTTTTTCTAATAGATTTGAAATGGATGGCCAATTTAGCAGAAACGTCTTATAGATTGGAATGTATGTTCATTGTAATCCATTAAATTTCACAACCAAAACATTTACGGGAAACCGTATTTTATTCAACCAATAATTTTCGAAGTTAGCCCATAAAAAATATCAAATGGGACTACTATTCAAAAAGTCAATAAGGTTTGGGGCCGTGAGGGTCAATTTTTCAGGTAGCGGCATAAGTTATTCAGCAGGTTTCGGGGGTGCAAGAATCAATTCAGGCCCAAGAGGTACTTATGTAACCATGGGGGCAAATGGAATCTACTACAGGCAAAAGATAGGTAGTATTCAGAATGAGCATCAACAAGTATTGCCAACAGTCAGTACAGCTACTCACACCATAACTTCTGCGTCAATTGATCAATTAACTGACGTAGACTCCAAGGTCTTCATCGATGAACTAAGTGAAAAAGCCGCAAAATTCTCCCTTTTCACCTGGCTGGGCATTATGCCCATGATTACTTTCTTCGTTTTACTATCTATTTATTCTCTAAGCAACCGGGAAATTATCATAGAACCAGGTGGGGAAAGAAAGATCGCCATTATCGATTCTTATGTCGGTTCCAATATTCGCACCCACCCTGATTCAGATTCCCGTGTTCTTAGAACATCCAAGAATGGCGAGGAATTTACGCTGCTGGATGAATCTGATAAAAAATGGCTTAAGATCCAGTTCCATGATTCGATTGGCTACGTTTCCAAAAAGCTAACCAGGACTGATATTGTTCGCGATGTAAGGCTCACCAGAACTGAAATGTATTCCACTAATCCCTATTATAAATGGACGCTCCTCGTCGGCTTTCTGGCTTTTTCGCCATTCCTTTTTTTTCTGGCCAGGCAGGATAAAAAACGATTTGCAATGGAACTCAACTATGAAATGGATGATCAGATGTCAAACATTTATAAGGCATTTATGACCAACTTTGCAGATTTTAACTCATCCAAAAGAAAATGGCAATATCTTCATTCTCAGCAAAATCAGGACTGGAAACGAAACGCTGGTGCAGGAAAACTCATTAACAGAATCTCGATTAGCGGAGTTTCTGCTCATCAGATACCCATCAGACATTTTAAGACCAATGTGCAAATCCCCTATATCAAGTTAAGGAACACACATCTGTTTTTTCTCCCAGAGCGTTTGTTGGTTAGAAGAGGGAATAAATTTGCAGCCGTATTTTATAAAAACCTGGATATAGAAAATAGTTTAACCAGATTTATAGAAGATGATAGTGTAGCCAGTGATGCGAGAATTGTGGATTATACCTGGAAATATGTCAATAGGAATGGAGGTCCGGACCGTAGATTCAACAATAACAAAAAAATTCCAATCTGCATGTATTCCATATACACTTTACGTTCTGCAACAGGTGTTTACGAAATTATTTGTACTTCACGTATTGGAGCATTCGACGGGTTTAGCAATTACCTTAAAGAGATTGGTCAGCTCCAGTCTCTTATGCACCACGGTACTCAGATTAGCTAAGAGAATGAAAATCAATAGCAGATAAGGTATTAAATTAGAATCTTGGATATTTTATAGCAAAGACGATTATTCCAGTAGCAGCCAAATTTGAAAAGACAGCGAAAACGACGAAAAAAGTTTTTTATTTTAAGGATGGAGATTATAAATAATCTATATATCATTCTTACCAGGCCCCCATACCGGCTATGCACCATACAAGAATGGTTGCCAGATTGAACCTTTACTCGTAACGCAGGGCTTCTACAGGATCCAGTTTCGACGCCTTTTTAGCTGGATAATATCCTGACGCGACCCCAACCATAACACACAGTGCAAACCCTCCCAGAATAAACAGCCATGGAATAATAAATGAGCCGCCCATCATTAATGAAATCACGTTTCCTAATAATACCCCAAATAAAATGCCCATTGCACCTCCCATCAAACATATAATGACGGCCTCAATTAAAAACTGTTTTCTGATTACCGACGGATTCGCGCCAATCGCTTTTCTGATCCCGATTTCGCGGGTACGTTCCGTAACCGATACCAGCATAATATTCATCAGGCCAATAGATGCACCAATTAGTGTAATCACACCAATCGCTATACCACCTACGGCAATCATAGCAAGATCTTTAAACAAAGTCTGAGCAATAGCATCACTTTTAGTGATCTCAAAATCATTAGCCTCTTTAACCTTAATTCTTCGCACATTCCTGAATTCGGCAGTTGCCTCACCAATCACATTTTCCATTTGCTCAGGCTTATTCACCATGATACTAATCGTATAAGAGGGATTGGGCTGTGCGTTGATGATCTTAGCTTTGTACAGCGGAATGAATATAGCTCTGTCTGAACTAAAGCCCATACTCGAGCCCTTAGGGGCCAATACACCAATCACCTTTAAACGGCTTCCGCCAGCAGTAATAAATTTATCTATAGGAGATTCCTTTTTGAATAATGTGGTCGCAATCTCACTACCCAATATACAAATATTAGGACCCAGTTCCGCTTCGGCAGGGGTGAGGTTACGTCCGGAAGCAATATCTGCCCCCTGAGATTTAAGGCCATTTTCGTCAATACCCCTGATATTGATGTTGGGATTTGTTTTATTCTGACCATATTTGGCGGTCGCTGCACCAGAAGCAATTACACTCACCGTTGTCACCGCAGGTATATTCAATTGTTTCTTTAAGGTAATGGCATCCTCATAACGGATAGCTTTAGAAGATTTTGCTGCCTGGCCAGGGCCGCCAAAACGGATTCCTGTACCTTTATTTCTAATGGTGAAAGCATTGGCCCCCATACTGGAGAATGCATCTGTCATGCTTGTTTTTACCGCATCCAAAGTTGTCAGAATTCCTACCAGTGCTGATAATCCAATCGCAATAATCAATGCTGTAAGCATCGTACGCAAGCGGTTACTTTGTATAGATTGCAGGGCTAGCCTTATGTTTTCTGTATAGGTCATTTTTTCTGATCTGATTTAGATGGGCTAAAAATAAAAAGTCCCGCTGTTAGGACAACGGGACTTTTAAAATGTTACAGAAAATGTTTTAATTATACTGAAAAACTAGTTCCACAGCCACAGGTACTTTCTGCATTCGGATTACTGAAAGTAAAACCTCTTGAATTTAATCCATCCTGCCAGTCTACCTGCATGCCTAATAAATACATCTGGTGCGCTTTATTCATGAAAATCTTCATTCCATTAATGATAAACTCCTGATCGCCATCTTTTTTCTGGTCAAAGCCCAGCAGATAGCTCATACCTGAACATCCACCACCCTCAACACCAACACGCAAACCGAAATCGTCAGCAATTTCCTGCTGATCTTTTAATTTCAAAAGTTCTTTTAAAGCAGTTTCAGTAAAAGAAACTGGTGCAAACGCTGTATCTACTGTATTCATGATATTTCTAATTTGGAATAACAAATATATCCTTATGGAACTTAAACGCCTTACAATTATTAAAGAAGATCTTATAGCTGACTATAAACATCTAGTAAAATAGGGTTAATACGGTCCAATATCCGGATTGTCTGAACAAAGATAAGAACAAACGGTTTATTTGTATAACATAAAAATTGCAGGATAGTCAATTTGAGGTAAATAATTAAGACCCTGTCTAAATAGATTGCTGAATAAAATTCAATATTTATAGAAATAAAAATACATTTTTGCTGAAGACAAATAGAACCAGATGAACTTACCCTATTTTTTGACACAAGTGGCCACTTTTGCCTCTGGAGGAATTATTACCGTGCTTTTTGCCTGGTACCTGCTCAGGAATGATATCCAGAAATATTTCAGCTTTAAATCTCACGAAACAAGAAAAGATGAACGGGTCCACCTGCTCCCGCTTCGCTTACAGGCACAAGAAAGAATGATCGTTTTTGTAGAAAGATTGAATCCTGTTAATCTTTTCGTCAGGTTACATCAGCATGGAATCTCTGCAAAAGAGCTGCAAGCTGTCATTTTAAATGAAATCAGATCTGAATATCAGCATAATGTAACCCAGCAGTTGTATATCAGTACGGTAAGCTGGAATGTCATCCGTAAATTAAAAGAAGATACGATTGCAATGTTAAACAATGCTGTGGCCGGATTACCCGCTGATGCCAGTGGCGTAGAGCTGAGCAGAAAGGTGCTTGAACATATGGCTGGCATTGCCGATAACCCATACGAACTTACCCTGGAACTGATTCAAAAAGATATTCATCAGCTATTTTAAATTGCCGCAGATGTTTTTTCTTTCTCTATTCATCAGGATCTGAATTATGATGGAAAAATAGGTATATTCATGAAGCAATTGCTCATGCAGCCTATATCGCTTAAATAGTGGTTTCAGCCGTATTACGATTGTTTTGGGTAAGGAATAAACTTAGTGTTAAAAAATAGTTATCCACATAAAAAATTTAGGTTAACTATGCTATAACTCTGCTGATTAAGTACTTACTAAATAAATGAAATTTTAGTTTTTTTTGTTGATAATTTTTTGAATCTTCGATCTCCAGAATCAGCAGTTTTTTGCGACTGTTTTCGTTGAGGAAAATCATTTAAATATTAGGGCACTATGGAAAGAACTTGTACCGAAGTATGGAAAAACTGTCTTCAAATTATTAAGGACAATATCCCGACTCAAAGTTTTAAGACTTGGTTCGAACCGATTTCTGCCCTTAAACTGGAAGGCAAAGTTTTAACGATACAGGTACCTAGTTTATTTTTCTATGAATGGTTAGAAGAACACTATGTTGGTTTACTGCGCAAGACTGTTAAAAAGCAGCTTGGAGATGAAGGCCGCCTGGAATATAATATCGTTGTAGATAAGTCTTCCAATAGTGGCTCTCCCTATACGACAAATATGCCTTCTAATGGCAATGGTGCAGAAGCCAAATTACAATCTATGCCTATACCGGTTTCTATCAATAAGGATATCAAGAATCCTTTCATCATTCCGGGGCTGAAAAAACTGAATGTAGACCCCCAGTTAAATTCAAATTATACTTTTGAAAACTATATTGAAGGTGATTGCAATCGCCTTGCGCGTTCTGCCGGTTATGCCGTTGCAGCAAAACCAGGAGGGACTTCTTTTAATCCCTTAATGATTTATGGGGGGGTGGGTTTAGGCAAAACGCATTTGGGTCAGGCTATAGGCAATGAAATTAAAAGGACTATGCCAGATAAACTGGTTATTTACGTGTCTTGTGAGAAATTCTGCCAGCAATTTGTAGATTCCCTGAAAAATAATACGATTAATGATTTTGTGAATTTCTACCAGGCAATGGATGTGATTATCATGGATGATGTACATAACTTCGCTGGTAAAGAGAAAACACAGGATATTTTCTTCCATATTTTTAATCATTTGCACCAGTCAGGTAAACAAGTAATCCTGACCTCAGATAAAGCGCCTAAAGACCTGGCCGGAGTAGAAGAAAGATTACTGAGCAGGTTTAAATGGGGGCTTTCAGCAGATCTGCAGATTCCTGATCTGGAAACGCGGATAGCTATCCTGAGAAAGAAAATGTATGCAGACGGTATCGAGCTGCCTCAGGAAGTAGTAGAATACGTAGCTAATAATATTGATAATAATGTAAGAGAGCTGGAAGGGGCAATGGTTTCTTTGCTTGCACAGTCTACCTTAAATAAAAAGGATATTGATCTTTCTCTGGCAAAACAAATGCTGAAGAACTTTATCAAAAATACCACTAAAGAGATCTCCATGGAATACATACAGAAATTAGTATGTGAATACTTTGAAGTCCCTGTAGATATGGTAAAATCGCCCACCCGTAAAAGAGAAATCGTACAGGCAAGACAAATTTCCATGTATCTTTCTAAAAGCCATACCAAGTCTTCACTGAAAACTATAGGTGCCTTTTTTGGAGGCAGAGATCACTCTACAGTAATCTATGCCTGTCAAACCGTAGAAGATCTGATTGATACGGATAAGAAGTTTAAAGGTTATGTACACGATATTCAGAAGAAACTCAAAATGGGTTAACCTGAATGTAATTATTGAATAGCTTCCAGTTTCATCAGCCCGTAGAACAAAGCTGCTGCATGCAATGACTGTTCAATTTTATTTTCAGCCAGCAGCTGTTTCACTTCTGCGATCGTATATTCTTCCACATTTAATATCTCATGTTCATCCAGATCCTGTTCCTGTGTTTGAATACCGCCAGTTAGTAAATAAGTAAATGTCCTGTTGTCAGAAGTAGCCGGGTTAGGATAAAGTGTAGCGATCAGCTCACAGGTTTCAAAAGAATATCCTGTTTCTTCCAGTAATTCTCTTTTTACACCCTCTTGCGGATCCTCTCCAGGTTCAATAACACCACCAGGTATTTCCAGTGAAATAATATCTGCTGCATGACGGTACTGACGCACCAGCACCAGTTTATTGTCTTTAGTTAAAGCAACTGCATTCGCCCAATCGGGATACTCCAACACAAAATAATCGTCCTTTACTGTACCATTCTGTAATTTGCAGGTATCTACCCGCAAAGTTGCCCATCTTTCCCTGACCAGATATCTGGAGGAAAGCTTTTCCCATTTTAAAATTTCCATTGTTTTGTTTGTTAGCCGTTTTGATTCAGATAGTCTTTTACTGTCTTCTGACGGCTGAGATTGTTCATGTTGACTACATGATGTTTAACTTCTAATGTCTCATAGGTAAGCTGCAGCTTCTCTGCCACAGACTTCCGCTCTGCAGGCTGTTCTATAATGCCGAATTTGATGTAAAGCACCTGTGAAAGTATTTCCAGCTTTTCTGCCGGAAAGTTTTTTTCCGTCAGAAAAGCCATGAAATCAGTAGGATCACAAGACACCAGGTCTGAAAAAAGAATTCCAAAATCAGCTTCCAGCATTTCATTTAAGCCGTTATCAGCTTCTTCCAGTTTACCTTCCTGTTTCAAACCCAGGATTCTTGCTATTGCCTGCGAAAGTTTTTGAATCTCCGCAGTGATTAAATCTCTTTTATACATATATGATTAACCGCTTTTACCAGCTTCCGCTGCTACCGCCACCACCAAAACTACCACCGCCGAAGCCGCCAAATCCACCTCCGCCGCTGCTGCCGCCACCTCCGCCCCAGCCACCGCCAGAACTTCTGCCGCTGCCTAACAACGCGCCCCAGAATAAGGCTTCACCAACACCACGTCCACCAATTACCTGGCCGCCATTACCACCACCGCCACCTTTGCGGATGACAATAATTATAATTACAATAATGATTACGAGTATAAATGCACTCGCACCCCCGCCTTGTTTAGAAGCGGCTTTTGGATTATCATTCTTATATTCTCCTTTGGTATATTTGATAATAGCTGTTGTACCTGCATCCAGACCGGCATAATAATTACCAGCTTTGAACTCAGGTTTAATCTCATTGTCAATAATTCTCTTGGTAATAATGTCGGGTAACACACCTTCAACACCGTATCCGGTCTGCATAGCGATTTTTCTGTCCCCTAAAGCAACAACGATCATCACACCATTGCTGCTTTTCTTACCGCCTACACCCCAGTTTCTGCCCAGGCCCAGCGCATATTCATTAATATCATATTCCCCTACACTTTTCACAATTGCAATGGCAATCTGAGTAGAGGTAGAATCATCGAACGCTACAAGTTTATTTTCAAGCTGTTGTTTCTGAGCCTCAGAAAGCGTACCTGTATAATCATTGACAAGTGTATTTGGCTTTGCAGGATATTCCTGTGCAAAAGCACTTGTATAAAGTACGGTAAGGAATAAGGCTATTAATATTTTCTTCATTCGGGCTTATCTAATTTGATTGCTGTTGATCCATGAAAATAATATCATTAGGCAATTCATTGATATCACCGTTTTGATAAGGGAAGTATACTGCTAATTTTTCACCAACCAGTCCAATACCGGCAATCAGGCCATTTGCGATGTTTCCACCTGCAAAATGTGCCTGCATGGCAACTTGTGTAGTTTCCCAGAAATCTTCAGGTACTAATTTATGAATACCTCTGTCACCAATAATAGCAAATTTATGATCGACATGGGCAAGATAGATCAGAAC
Source organism: Pedobacter cryoconitis (assembly GCF_014200605.1). Lineage (GTDB taxonomy): Bacteria > Bacteroidota > Bacteroidia > Sphingobacteriales > Sphingobacteriaceae > Pedobacter > Pedobacter cryoconitis_B. The sequence continues at coordinate 239,133 of NZ_JACHCE010000009.1, forward strand.
GCCGTTTTGATGTGACGTTTTATCCATACCCAGTTTAGAAAAATAGGCAGTTGCTCTTTCAAAAGCTTCACCTTTGCAGTGTTTTTCTACGGCAATTCTAATTTCGCCTGATGTAAGCTTTTCAGCTTCACCGATAGCATTGGTAATCAGGTCTTGTTCTTGTTCTGTCAGAAATGGCATAATGATAAGAATTAAACAGATAAGGGTAATGAATGTCTTATAAGTAAAACACTCAATACCCTTAAATATTATAAACGTGAATTAAAATTCTACTTTAGGTGTATTTTGCGCACCCGCATCAGCTTTAAATCCAGCTCTTTGTTTGAAACCAAACATACCTGCTGTCAGGTTGTTAGGGAATGATCTGACTTTAACATTATAAGATTGTACCGCGTCATTGAAATCTTTACGTGCTACAGCAATTCTATTTTCTGTACCTTCTAATTGTACCGAAAGATCACTGAATTGTTGTGTTGCTTTCAATTCAGGATAGTTTTCAGTCAATACCATTAATTTACCTAAAGCCTGTCCGATCTGACCCTGGGCAGCCTGGAATTTCTCTAGTTTTTCAGGAGATAAATCATCTGCACTAACTTTGATCTGGCTTGCCTGCGCACGTGCTTCAATTACAGCAGTCAAAGTACCCTGCTCAAATTTAGCAGCACCTTTTACTGTACTTACTAAATTAGGAATTAAATCAGAACGTCTCTGGTACTGAGTTTCTACCTGGTTCCATTTAGTTTTTACATCCTCATCCAATTTAACCATTGTATTATATCCACAGCTGCTAAACGTAGTGGTGATGAACAAGGCAGCGATAACTCCTAATATTGCTTTTTTCATTTTTATCATGTTTTGGTTTATACGTGTTAATTTACACATTAGAACTCAATTTCCGTACCTTTGTTACATTTAAGGAGAAAAACCTGACAACTTGTATGTAAAAATGTTTTTTTTCAATCCTGATCTCCTCTTTTGTCAGGGATCAGGCTTTTAATTAAGCAGCAGCATAAATTATTGGGTTTTCCGTATCTTTGCGCCCGTTCAGGATAAAAACCTGACATCCTATATGCAAAAAGAGATAGAAATAACCATCGCCCCCGAAGAAGCAGGACAAGAAGAACAAATCTTTAAAAAACTTTCTGCTGTCTTTTCTTTAGACAGATCCCGTATCAAAGGCTATAAAATCCTTAAAAGATCTATAGACGCACGTTCCCGTAAAGTTATTTTCAGGTTACAGGTCAAAGCGTTCATTGATGAACCAAAACCAGAAGATACATTTACACTCGATTATCAGGATGTATCTGAGAAAAAGGAGGTCATTATTGTCGGTGCAGGTCCTGCTGGCCTTTTTGCAGCTTTACAGTGTATCGAAAACGGGATGAAACCCATTGTACTTGAACGTGGAAAAGACGTCAAACAACGCAGACGTGATCTGGCACTAATCAATAAAGAAGGTATCGTCAATACAGAATCAAACTATTGTTACGGTGAAGGCGGCGCTGGAACCTATTCGGACGGAAAACTATATACCCGTTCTAATAAACGTGGTGATATCAATAAAGTACTGCAGATTTTTGTTCAGCATGGCGCAACAGAAGATATTCTGGTTGACGCAAGACCGCATATCGGTACTAATAAGCTTCCACATATCATCACCGCAATTAGAGAAACGATATTAAAAGCAGGTGGTGAAGTTAATTTCGATCAGAAAGTAACCGATTTTATCGTAGAATCGGGTAAGATTAAAGGGGTAGTTGTCAATGACCTCTATACCTTATCGGCCGATGCCGTAATTCTGGCAACAGGACATTCGGCGCGTGATATTTATACTTTATTACATCAGAAAGGTATTCTGGTTGAGGCTAAACCTTTTGCAATGGGGGTGAGGATAGAACATCCGCAGGCTATTATCGATGAAGCGCAATATCATTGTCCGGTTAGAAGTGAATTTTTACCACCGGCTTATTACAGCCTGGTAGAACAGGTAGGCAGCAGAGGCGTATTTTCATTTTGTATGTGTCCGGGTGGGATTATCGCACCCTGTGCAACTTATGAAAATGAAATTGTTGTCAATGGCTGGTCTCCGTCTAAGCGGAATAATCCTTTTGCCAATTCGGGTACGGTAGTTCAGGTTACCCTGGATGATGTCCCTGGTGATGACCCATTGCGTATGATGAATTTTCAATCGGCAATAGAGGAAAAAGCTTTTGCTATGGGGGGTGGGAATCTGGTTGCTCCGGCACAGCGGATGATAGATTTCGTAGAAGACAGGCTGTCAGCCGATTTACCGAAAAACTCTTATTTACCAGGTACAAAAAGTGTAATGTTGAAAGAAATGCTTCCTGATTTTATTGCTTCAAGTTTAAAAAATGCCCTGCCGCTTTTTGGTAAAAAGATGAGAGGTTATTATACAAATGAGGCTATATTGGTTGGTATTGAAAGCAGAAGTTCATCACCCGTAAGGATACCAAGAGACCGCGAAACCTTTCAGCATCCTGAGGTAACCGGTTTGTATCCATGTGCAGAAGGTGCAGGTTATGCTGGCGGAATTGTTTCAGCAGCGATAGATGGGATTAACTGTGCAAATGCTATCCTGAAATTCAGTTAAACAATTCGGTATTATTGCTGTTTTTAACGACAGTACTAAGGAACCGCTGGATATTTATTGAGGATAACCCAGCAAAATTAACAGGTCAAATGAAAAATACACTCATCATAGGTGCCAGCCCTAATCCTGCAAGATATGCTTATCTGGCAGCGAAAATGCTAACAGAAAAAGGTCATTCAATTGTGAATGTGGGTATCAAGAGTGGTGAGGTTGCGGGTGTACCAATTGAGAAGCCAACCCGGATTCATACTGATATTGATACGATCACTTTATATGTTGGCCCGCATTTACAGGAAGAATATTTTGATTATATACTTCAAACTAAACCAAAACGTGTGATCTTTAATCCCGGAACGGAGAATGATGAGCTGGAGGCCCTGTTAAAAGCAAATCATATCGAACCTGTTGAAGCTTGTACACTGGTTTTATTATCTACCGGCCAGTATTGATGTTTTTATATAAAAAGATTAGATTCTATTCTTTTTATATAAATAGCGATGATAAGTTATTCCCCAGGCAAGCATCAGCAGGATGATTGGTATATAAAGTCCGGCTATAATGAGCATCGTAAAACTGATCAGCAGGATGAATATATATTTAAGATAGCGCTCTGCATCGTCATCCACGAAATAAAGCAGCATTCTCAGGGTTAATAAAATACCTGAAGACAGTAGTACTCCCCATAATGTATTGATGATAGTAAATCCTGAAAGACGGCTATAAAAGAATAGTTCAGGTATCAGCAGGGTAAATATAAAACTCAACAGACTGAATAATCTGTACCCATAATTTAATGGCAGGCTATTGGTGAAATTGCTATAACTTCTCTCAAATCTGAGTGCTATTGAAATTAAGATGCAATGTGAAATTGTTGCCGCCATCAAACTCAATAAATAAATTCTTATATCATTGTCATGATCAGCGAACATCCATATGATCCCTTTAAAAAGTAAAAATGATAAGATTTTGCAGGTGATTAAAGCTAGCGTTTGTTCTTTTAGTATATAATAAAGTGGCCATGTCCAATAAGGTTTTTTAAAAGGAATTTCTGGTAATTTTATTAGCCTTTTAGTCGGTTTGAAGGTGTAATTGACAGCTTTGAAGGTGAAAATGGAAAGAGTGCTGCAGGTTATAATAATAAATCCGCTTAATGCTGCGGCAGAGATTATAAATTGCTCATACAGGCCAGTAATGATAACATATAAGCTGAATAGAATTATGGGACTATGTAAAGACAAGTATAAGAGAAACCAATTTTGCAATTGAATATGTTTTGGAGCTGCTGAACTGGTTTTTACGAAATTATAAGTTGGTGTATGGATAAGTTTCCGGACAAAAAAGAAAGATTTCAGCTCAATAAGGAGTATGATCAGCATAAATCCTCCCATAACTAAAGGACTTAAATTGATAGTCATACTCAGCGCCTGTATATATTCTTTGAGCTGGCCGGGTGGAACTGCCCCGAAAACAAGGTAAAAGAAACAAAGGAATAACCCGGCATGTTGTGCGAAAAACTCTCTGCCAAAGGTTTTAATCCATAATTTTAACATAATTTCAACTGTCTGTTCTCAATTTCAAAGATGCCGTTCATTGGAACTTTAGCATAATCTAATTCCTGATGAGAAGAAATCAAAAATATTTTCCCTTCCCGCAGATGATTTTTTATCAATGTATAAAGTACCTCGATCGCAGCCTGATCAATAGTTATCATTAGCTCGTCCAGGATATATAATTTTACAGCACCTGTAAATGCGCAGATCAATGATAACTTTTTTAGCATCCCACTGGAGTAGCTTTCTATTTTGTTATTCATATAATCTCCCATTTTAAATCCTTCTATGAGTTCATTGGAAGTTTTTCTTTCTGTTTTCCGGATGTGAAGATGAAAATCTAAAACTTCGTTGCCAGTAAGAAACGGGGGATATTGGGGTTCTGCTTCTGCATAGCTGAGTAAAGAACGGTATTGCTGCGGTTGCTGATTTAAACTGATGTTATTAATAACTGCGTCGCCAATAAATGGTGTTTGTCCAGATATTATCTTAAATAAAGTCGTTTTTCCTGCTCCATTGCCTCCTTTGATCAGGTAAATTCCCTGGTTTATTTCCCAGTGTTCAAATTCAAAAACGGTATGGCTGCCATATTTTTTAACCAGTTTTTTTAGACTTAATATAGTGTTGTCCATCGGTTGTTAGAGCATGATAATAAGATATTGTTACTTGCGTTTTCTGATCATAATGATAAAATTATTTATTAAAAGCGTGATTATTTGATAATTGATTGTTATTTTAGATAATCGAGATGCCTATAGAACACAAATTTTAACCGGATGAAGAGCCTGCCATTGTTAAAAATCATAGCTTTTTATCTATTACTTGGAATTACTTTATTGCTGCTGGGACACGGATTGATTGACTGGACTTCTATAGAGAAGAACCATAACAGTCTGATGAACTTTCATATTTTTCTGGATTTGACTTTTATGGTCATCGGATCAATTATTATCTTTTTCTCTATCCGATTTTATCAACGGGATCAGGAAACTACAGCTTTAAATTATCAAAAGCTGTTTCATACAAGTCCGCTTGCCATTTATGTTATGGCAAAAGAAAATTTTAAAATCCTTTCTGTAAATAAGGCTATGACTAAATTATATGGCTATAGTGAACAGGAATTTTTGCAAATGACATCTTTTGATATCAGACCCGAAGAAGAGCACGAACGGATTAAGAACTTTATGTATCTCTATGGTGAGCAGGATCCCGAATCTGTTGTCTGGTTACATCAGAAAAAAAACGGAGAACGTTTTTATGTAAAGACAACTTTTCACCGGATACCTTTAATTAAAAACGAAGCTTATCTGGTCATGGTCGTAGATATAGATAAATCTATCAAAGATGAAAAGAAGATCAATGATTTAATTCATTTATATGAAACTGTTAACCATGCGACCAATGATGTAATTTGGGATTATGACGTAGTCAACGATCGTGTTAAGTGGATGCAGGGTTATAATGAAACTTACGGTTATACTAAAGAATCAAGTCCTGATATTTCTGCAGCAATGCAAAAGATTCATCCGGATGACCGGTTGCTGGTTATGGCTTCCTTCCAAAAAATATTTACTGATAAACAGAAATACTTCTTTGCAGAGTACCGCTACAGATGTGCTGATGGCTCTTTTAAATATATCAGAGACCGGGGTTTCGCAATCTTTGATTCGGATGGTGAACCTATCCGGATGATAGGGGCAATGCAGGATATTGATAAACAGAAAAAATATGAACAGCAATTGCTCAATCAAAATGAGCAGCTTAAAGAAATTGCCTGGTTGAATTCTCATCAGGTAAGAAGACCGTTAAGTAATATACTTGCACTGATCAGCTTAATCAAAGATTCTGAAAATGGTGAAGATATTTTAGAGTTCATTGATTTTCTTGCCGTGTCATCCAAAGAACTTGATGATGCAGTTGTGATGATCAATAAACAGACTATGGAAGGCAAAGATGTCCAGTTATCTAAAGATATAGCCTGATTTTAGCATAAAGTGTTATTGTATAGTGAGTTAATCCAGATGGGAATCTTCTGAATGGGGGGAGGCGCGCTCTGTGTTTTTCTGTATAGTATATAGGTATGAATAGCGTTGACATGGAGAAAGCGTGTTGACTAGTGGTTAACGGCTATTTCAGGCAATGTTGCAGGAATCCTTATACTATATTAAAGCTATGGTTGAATCTGGGTTGATACGGGTCAAGGCGTTTCAACTCCGATTGAAATCCGTATCAAGGATAGGGAGTGTATAGGTTTAACATTGGTTGTACATTCGTTGAACATTGTCTGTGCCACTGTTTGGGGGGTGATTGTGTGTTATCCGGGGTCTGCCTGCCTGGATGTCTTTCGCTGATTATAGTTGATTAAGGTATTGTAGCTATTTTGTTTTACCTTATTATTT
>NZ_JACHCE010000010.1 GCF_014200605.1 Pedobacter cryoconitis
CAGGAAGTAATTAGCTTATTAAAGAATCGTAACCATCTGCTTTGAACTCAAAAAATATCAAACCCAAAACTTGGAATTTAATCCCTAATCCACAAATTTATGACTTGATCCATTACAATTGGATTTAAAGAATAAAGCGAAAAGAATAAAGGGAATCCTTATAAATAACTAAAGGGGAATCGAGATTCCCCTTTAGTATATCAAACACACCAATTTGAGGGCTAAGCTTAATACAAATATGAATTATCAACTTGATTAAACCGAGCTTACCGATAAAGTTACGCAAGAGCATTTGATCTTTAAATATTTTTACGCCAACAGCTTGTTTACTTACACCAACACTGACTTATGAGTAATTTTCATTTTGAATATTCAGCAAAAACAGCTTTTACACCATATTTTCAATCTTTTCAGGAAAATAGACATAGGGTTTATCAATCCCCCTAAACTAAGATACTCCAGGCCATCCAACCTGGAGTATCAACAAAACAAAACTTAGATCTAACCAAAATCAAGTATCGGGTGTAATGATTCAACATTACTTTGACGTCATGGGCGGATTCGAACCGCCGTTAAAGGTTTTGCAGACCCACACCTAACCACTCGGCCACATGACTATTTTAGCGAAGAAAAACTAAGTAACCATTGTTTTTCTTCCTTGTATTTCCTTTTCTAACGTTGTTACTGAGAGCAAATATAATAATGTCTACTGAAATAGTAGAATTTATTTTAAATATTTTTATTCTTTTCTGTTCTTCAGGCATTCGGCTTAAAGAACTATCTTTGCAATCAACACTATGGCCGACATCAAAAACCTATCTGAGACAGTCAGAAACAGCCCTGAGACCTATATAATCAGTGATTTCAAACCAGAACTTTTCAATACAGTTTTTATATTAAAACATAGTTCTGGTCCGGCAGATATTACGGCACCGGGCTATTTTGATTTGTCGCCACAGCATATTTCCATAGGATATTCCTCTTTTGGGAACCAGGGTCTTCCTATAAAGTTCCCACAGGTAGATGTACGTCTTCATCAAAACGATCTCATTTTGTCCTGTCGCTGTCCTGTAATAAAGAACAGGTTATGTGAACATCAGATGCAGGTCCTGTTTAATATCATAGAACGTCCAGAGCTCCGTATATTTTTTGACAGCAGGTTAAGACACGAAAAAATAAGACAATTCGCGGCAGCTTATGGTCTGGAAAATGAGAGTCCGGATGATTTGTTCACCATTGAATATGGAAAAAAGAATTTTGAGATCATTCCTGTCATCAAGGACCTCTTGCCCATTACAAAAGAGAAAAACGATATGCTAAAAGCACTTCTTTTACCTAAAGCTGACCTCAGTTTTTTAACGCGGCATGTAAAAGAAGAAGAAAAAAAAATACTCGTTTTAAAGCAGCACCGTTACTACTCACATTTTCAGGCCGACTTATTATTAGCCTGCACAACTACTGCTACCGGGAAGATCAGGAATCCATTAAAGCAATTAAATGCAATTGACTATATATGGGCCACCGAAAATCCAGAAGAGTTAAAATTCTATACAGCAATTTCTAAATTCCAGCAGAATTACGATACCAACCAGGCAGAGGCTGATATTAACGGGTTAAAGGCATTGGTCAAGAACCCAATGAATCTTGATGTATTTTATCATGATCCCGAAGTCTCTCCTAATCTGACTGTCAGTTCGATTGTTCCTGTTAAGATCAGTAATCTTCATATAGATATCCGTCTGGCGGTTAACCTGACCAATGGATTTTATACGGTTTCGGGTGAGCTTATTTTAGAGGGCAAGGCCTATGATTTAAAGGTTCTGAATATAAAATTCAGTTATTTCATTTTCTACAATGGAACCTTATATCTTATTGACAGCCCTGATTTCATCAAAATAGTTGATTTTTTCAGGCAGCATAACAATCATCTCGTAATTCATGAATCTAAATTTTCAGAATTTAAAGAAGACATCCTTTCCAAACTGGAGACTAAAATTCATATCAATTACTCTTACCTCAAACCAGCTACACCGGAACAATTAAAAGAAGCCCATTTTGATCAGTCGGGAGAGAAGATTATTTATCTATCAGACTCTGAAAACTATGTATTAATCACGCCAGTGATGAAATATGGAAATGTGGAAGTCCCTGTATTGTCCAGAAAGCAAATACATGCTGCGGATCATGCAGGCAATATATTTACAGTAACCCGTGATGAGCACCAAGAGCTTCAGTTTATATCATCGGTGACGCGTCAGCATCCTCATTTTGAAGAGCAGCTTGACAAAGAATCCTTTTACCTTCATAAAAAGCGTTTTCTGGATGAAGGCTGGTTTTTAGCTGCCTTTGAAGAATGGCAGCAGCAGGACATCACCATACTAGGTTTCAATCAATTAAAAGGCAATCCTATAAACCCTAATAAAGCAAAAATATCCATAGCTGTAAACAGTGGTCTTAACTGGTTTGACACTGCATTTGAAGTTACTTTTGGAAATCAAAAAGTACAACTCAAGCACCTTCACAGATCGATCAGAAACAAAAGTAAATTTGTTAAACTTGGTGATGGCACCATGGGTATTCTTCCGCAGGAGTGGATTGAGCGTCTGACAAAATTCTTCAATGCCGGAGAAGTCGTAGATGAATCCATTCGTACCCCGAAAGTAAACTTCACAGAGATCACAGAGCTGTATGAAGAAGAAATTCTTTCGGCAGCCGTAAAAATGGAATTATCGGCTTATAAGGCCAAGATAGCAGACTTCAAAAACATTGAAAAAGTAGAAGTCCCGGAAGCCCTGAACGGAACCCTTAGAGATTACCAGAAGGAAGGCCTGAACTGGTTAAATTTCCTTGATGAATTTAACTTCGGAGGCTGTCTTGCTGACGATATGGGTCTTGGAAAAACCATACAAATTATTGCCTTCATTCTTTCCCAGCGGGAGAAGGGGCATCAAAACACCAATCTGATTGTCGTTCCTACTACCCTGATCTTTAACTGGCAGGCAGAAATAGCCAAATTCGCGCCCGACCTGAATATCCATACCATATATGGCGCAGACCGGATCAAGGATCATGAAGATTTCAGCAATTACGAAATCATTCTAACTTCATACGGCACATTGCTCTACGATATCAGCTGGCTAAAGAAATACCACTTTAATTATATTTTCCTGGATGAGTCACAAACTATAAAAAACCCAGACTCTCTACGCTATAGTGCGGTTCGTCTTTTACAGTCCCGGAATAAAATCGTCCTGACAGGAACCCCAATTGAGAACAACACCTTTGATTTGTACGGGCAACTCTCTTTTGCCTGCCCTGGACTGCTTGGCAGCAAGCAATATTTCAGAGACCACTACTCTTCCCCTATAGATAAATTCAAGGATTCAAGAGCTGCCCTTGCCCTTAAAAAGAAGGTAAGTCCATTCATCCTGCGCAGAACAAAAAAAGAAGTAGCAGCGGAGCTTCCGGACAAAACCGAGATGGTCATTTATTGCGAGATGGGTACAGCTCAAAAAACTGCTTACGATGCCTGCAAAAACGAATACAAGAAATTTCTGCTATCTGGAAAAGAAGACCTCGAAGAAAAACGCATCTTACACATCCTGAAGGGCCTTACCCAACTCAGACAGATCTGTAATTCGCCTGCCCTGCTCAAAGACAACCTGCTCCACGGAGCCACTTCTTCTAAGATCACGACCCTGATGGAAGAAATAGACAGTCATTCGCCCCAGCACAAAATCCTGGTATTCTCACAGTTCGTCTCTATGCTCGACCTCATCAAAAAGGAGCTTGAACAAAAAGCTATCCCCTTCGAGTACCTTAGTGGTAAAACAACCAACCGGGAAAAGCGTGTGGAAAGCTTCCGCCAAAACGAGAACATCCGTGTTTTCCTCATCAGTCTGAAAGCGGGCGGAACCGGCCTGAACCTCACCGAGGCCGATTACGTATATCTCGTAGATCCCTGGTGGAACCCGGCTGTTGAAAACCAGGCCATCGACCGTTGTTACCGTATCGGCCAGAAAAAAAACGTGGTAGCTATCCGTTTAATCTGTCCGGACACTATCGAAGAAAAAATCATGAAACTTCAGGAAACAAAGAAGGAGCTTGTAAACGATATCATAAAAACCGATACTTCCCTGCTCAAGTCGCTTTCAAAAAGCGATCTGATTGAACTATTCAGTTAAACCACTGAAAATCCAAAGGGCAACTCAAAGTGTGACCAACAAACCAGCAATCCTGGGGCAACTAACAAATTAGCAATCCAACAAGCAACTAACAAGTAAACAATCCTAAGGCAATCCAGCAATCTCCACCATTTCGCCAGTTTAGAGAAATAAAAAAACCGCCACTACATTTCGGACATTGTTCATTCCTTCAAATGAACGTCGGCCGAAATGTAGTGGCGGTTTTTTATTTCCCTTTACACTAAGAAGCAGTGAACTTGTAGGTGATTGACTTTTCGTCGCCCGAAAACTCCAATTCATGCCCTGCACCTTCTTCATTCAAATAAACCTTTCCCTTCGCAAAGCCTGCCAAATCCTTCTTACTTACCTGTTCAAAATAACTTTGAAAATCCTGTTTCAGTGCTTCATCAGTTTTCGGAGCTGTAGCCAGCGTCTGTTCAGGCAATGAAGTTGACCTCATTTTCTCCAGCCCGATCATCATAATATCAAAATACCATGAATCCGTCAATTTCATTGCTTCAATAGCCAGACCATCGACAAAACCCAGCAAATTATGTCTGAAACTAGTGCCTTCATCCATAAAAAACCTTAATCCTGTAGACTTCGTCCATTCCGCTCTTTCGCCCTGATCACCATTGCTGCTTACCCCATAAAAAGCTACCAGATATTCCAGAGAACCCGTAATAATCTTCTCCTCATGGTTAATATTTTCATCCAGTACCTGCTGAGATACACTATTCATCAGCTTATCAAAATACGTAGAATCCCCGGTAAAGCTCATTCCAGAAATCTTTACTCCTGGTAAACCACCACAACCTCTGCGGGCAAGGATTCCATTCTTATAAATTTTTATATTCAGTGCTTCTTCCGTTCCCGACTTCACTGTGATTAATACCTGTTCAACTTCAGACTTATCCATTTTTTTACGCTTTAATAAAGCAGACATTGCTATCTGCGCCGCAAAATTACAATTAAAATTTAGCTATAGCCGTTATATTAGTCGACTGACAAGCATTAAAAACCCCTAAAGCACCACCAGAAATATTGCTCAGCGGGTTTGAAGGCGTATCCGTATTCTGATCAATTGTTGCATTTAAAGTTCTGAAATAATCATAAGTGCCCTTATCGATACACTGCAATTCGACCGTCATCAGATCACCATTGTTGATTCTTGGATTCCCAACTTTAGCATCAGTATCATAATAAAGCTGATTATCATAAGTTCTGCCATCAGTTGCATCATCATTACGTACAAAAGAACCCTTTATCTGGACATTATTTACCCACTGCCTTAACCTGTAATAATTCCCTTTCCCTACCGGGTCAGTATATACAGGAACCATATATATCTTGTCTGCGTCCAGCTCAAAGCGTTTCGCATAAAGCTTATCCACCTTAATCGCTTCCAAAGGAATAGTTGAAGTTGCGATATAAGTTTTACCACTCAGTTTAACAGTCATCTGATAAGTATGCCCACTCATCCCGCGCATTGCACCCGTTTCATAAACACCACCATTCTTACTCGTCAACGTTTCGGCAACACCCGAAGTCAGGTCTTTAATTTCGACTACCCCATCATTACGCCCCACAAAATTATTATCCCCCTCAAAATCCTTCGTTTCAGAAATACGGACCTGATAAGGTCCTGCATTGGCAGTAATCTGCCCTTCGATAACAATTTGTATAGCCGATCCATCCAGCTTCACATCAATCACCTTTTCGCAGGCACTGAACATTGCAGCGAATATCACCAAGTAAAAAACACCTATAATGCGCTTCATCATTTTAAAATTTAAAGTTGTAAGAAATTGAAGGAACAAATCTGAACAAAGAAGTTTGTACAGCCTGCGTACGGGAGCGGTCATCAGGATTATCACGGAAAGTTATCGCATAGGCATTCTCACGTCCATAAGCATTATAAAGGCCAAATGCCAGTTCAGAAGAGAAGTTTTTACGCTCTTTCAGCTTACATGTAGCACTCAGGTCCAGCCTGTGATAAGCCGGCATTCTATAAGCATTACGCTTCGTATATAAAAACACCACCTGGTTATCCGTATAATACTTTCCACTTGGGAAAGACACTGCATTACCCGTATAATAAACAAAGGTTGCAGACAGTGACCATTTTTTATTGACTTCATACATCCCCACAATAGAAACATCATGCGTGCGGTCCTGTCTTGCGGCATACCAGTCCCCATCATTAATCCCGTCAATCATTTTTTCTGAACGGGACAAAGTATAACCAATCCATCCGGTCAGACGACCTGTTTTTTTGCGTAACAACAATTCAAGTCCATAAGCTCTCCCTTTACCAAATAAAAGCTGCGGTTCAATAGGATCATTACTCCTGATATTAGCTCCATCCCTATAATCTACCTGGTTGTTCATCACTTTATAATACGTTTCCGCACTAAACTCATAAGCATTATCCTTCAGATTACGGAAATAACCAAAAGAAACCTGATCTGCAGTTTCCGGTTTAATAATATTATTTGTTGCTACCCATTTATCCGTTGGGCTGCTCGTTGCAGAATTAGACAGCTGATGCAGCGGTTGCGTATTTCTTGAATAAGCAGCCTTCAAAGAAGAAACCTCATTCAGCTGATAAGCTGCAGAAAATCTCGGTTCCACATTAAAATAAGTCTTTACAATTTTCCCCTTTGCATAATGAAGTGTATCTACAATTGCTCCGGCTGCATTCAGGTTATAAAAATTATTATCCCCGCCTAACACAGAAAAAGCACTCAGGCGTACTCCGTACTCCACTTTCAAACGGTCAGAAGCCTTCCACTCATTACTTACATACGCTGCATTTTCCCAGCTATGCGTAAAAGGCTGGCTGTTCAGTGTAAAATCACCACTATACTGACCCGGTTTTATCGTATGGTAAACAGAATTCAAACCAAATTTCCAGGTGTTTTTTGTATTCGGATAAAAACTGAATTCCTCTTTCAGGTTCCAGTCCTTGATCTGAGAAGTTATTTTACCATTAAAAGTACTGGAATTAGTCAGATCAATATTATAGCGGTAATCACTATAGATTAACGAAGTATTAGAAAATAATTTAGGGCTGAACTGGTGGTTCCATCTTAGCGTACCAGTTTTATTTCCCCAGTCCAGACCAAATAAGCCACCCAGACCAAGTTTATCCTGTCCAAGATAACCCGACAGATATACCTTATCATTTTCTCCAAACTGATAATTAGCTTTCAGGTTTAAATCATAAAAGTACAGCGCACTTTTTTTAATAACCGTATCACTGCTTGCTTTAAGGAAAGCATCTACATAAGTTCTTCTTGCGCTGATTAAAAACGAACCCTTGTTTTTAACGATAGGCCCTTCAATAGTTAGTCTTGAAGCAATAATTCCGATTCCGCCATTGACGCTGAATTTCTGATTATTTCCATCATTCATTTTCACATCCATTACAGAAGACAATCTGCCGCCATAATTTGCAGGCGTATTCCCTTTATACAGGGTAACATCCTTAATCGCATCAGAATTAAATGTAGAAAAGAAACCCAGCAAGTGGGAAGGATTATAAACAATAGCCTCATCCAGCAGAATCAGGTTCTGATCGGCTGCGCCACCTCTTACAAAGAAGCCGCTATTTCCTTCACCTGCAGATTTTACACCCGGTAAAAGCTGTACCACCTTAATCAGATCTCTTTCTCCAAAAAGAACAGGAACCCTGTCAATCTCTTTCATACTGAGCTTTTCGACCCCCATTTTTGCAGAACTCACATGTTCATCTTTAGCTGCGCCAGAAATGACAACCTCCGAAAGGTTATTATCCTGTGAAACCAAAGCAATTTTTAGGTGGATATTTTTGTTCAGGTCTATTGTTCTGGTATCAATAATATAACCAACTGAACCAATCAACAGCTTATAACTGCCGTCTTGTGTAGTCAGAGAGAAAAAGCCATACTCATTAGAAGTTGCAGATACATTTGCAGGCCCCTCCACCCTGATTGTCGTTCCAATTAACTGTTCCCCTGTCTGGGCGTCTTTGACATATCCGCTGATCGTATGTTTCGTTTGTGCATTTATCTTACAAATATTCAGTAAAATCAATAAGGGTATCAGGTAAAGTACTTTTATCTTCATTTAATTTTAACGGTTTTTGGATATATTCGCTAAACTAAATAAAAAATGTATGCAGGATATGTTAAATCTGCAATTTTCTGTCGATAATGTCTTAAAAAAACTTTAACAGATTCATCAAAAGCTTAAGCAAGCCTGCTATCCATCAATCGTAAATTCAAGCACAGCAACATCTGCCAGAATAATCTGATCGCCTGCTCTCAAAGTATAACCTATTTGTGTCGAATTCAATTTGTGCGTACTTTCATCCTGTGCGACCTTAACTTTAGTTTTATTTCCCGGAGGCACGCCACCTTCATCAGCATATAACTTAAAACAAAGCTGTTCTTTGTCCCATTCCAGATGTGCATGCTGTCTGCTGATATATTTATTACTTTCCTGTGCGTCCCCTAAAAATGCAATCGTATTGACACGGTAACTCCCATCTTTTCCCTGCACACTGCTATCCCTGCCTATATTTACACGGCCAGTACCCGGTTTAATGATATATTGTTCCTGTTCCGCATGACCAGCAATCACTTTTAAACAAACCCTTGATGATCCCGTTTGGGCACCACTTTTTACATCAGAATTTTTTAAAATCAATCCTAGTTTAACTTCGTTATTCCGGATAGCCCCGGCAGGCAATTCACTTACATATTGCACTTCCAGTTTCCAGTCGGCAGGTAGATCCAGGGCAAAATTATCAGCAATGCGTTGTACTTCATCCTTAAACTGTTCTGGTTCGGCACTATACAAAGCTGTTTCGTACATAAACAATTCTTCTGCACCAGCATTCACATAAAGCTGTAAAGCTTTTAAATGTGATCCTTCCCCACCATCTAATTTCTGCAGCTCCTCTTTAATCAGCTGCAAAATCAAATCTCTTAAACTTTTAGCATCTAACGGATTATCCGTTTTATTCTTTTTAAAAAAATCAAACATCCTTCTATTTTTAGTTTATGCTTTTCATATATCCTTTTTGTACCAGCAATGGAATGACCGTTTCACCAGCAACCCTTACCGCTTCCGAAGATCCTCTGGCCGATTCTATCCGGATACAAACTACGGTATAACCAGGTCCCTTTGCATCAGGCGCAAAAAATACATACCAGCCATCGTTTACCTTTTTCTTTTTAATAATCCTTTCGGGCGTACCGGTTTTACCAGCAACTGCAATACCAAATACACCAGCTTTACGTGCGCTCTGTTCAATCATATACTGTTTTAACAAAGCCGCAGCAGCAGGATCTTTAGCCAGCACAACCCCTTGCTTTTCCTTTATCGTAGAATCAGCCAGTTTTAACACATAACGGTTAGGGACTAAAACCCCGTCATTAGCAATTGCAGAACCCAACCTGGCCATTGCAGCAGGCGTAGAAATTAACTCACCCTGTCCCCAGGCCATTCCGGAAATACCAGTTGCCCGGTTCCTGTAAATGTTATTCGGGTTATAGGCAGACCTGAATTCAGTTTTCCGCCATAAGTCAAACCAGCGCTGTTCCTGCTCTTCATTAACTGTTTTCCGGCCATAATAATATCCTCCAACCCCATGCAGGAACATTCCGGTTTTCAAATAAAGATCACCCATTTGTTCCTGTAAGTGCTGTTGATTAGCCAATTTAATAAAATAGACATTATTCGATTTCACAATTGCCTGTTCCATATCAATCAGACCTGTTTCATCAGGTTCCGCACCACGGGTACGGATCCGCTCATTTGCTTTAACCAGATAAGTCTGTTTCGCAGCTGCCATTCCCAGTTTATTAAAACCAGCCATAGCTGTCAATAGTTTAGCAGTAGATCCCGGCTGTGTGGCAATGGCAAAACCCGGATCGGCAGTAGTTGTCCATGAATCCAGTTTATTCTGATCTGAAAGGCTCATGGTGAGTTGTTCCCAATTTTTTACAGGAGGTAAAGGAAAAGCAGCCGAAGCCAGGACATCACCTGTTTTAGAAGACATCACAACCACAGAAACCCTGTTTTTACTTAATTTAGGATCATGTGCTAAACCAGCCTGCAAATGTGTTTGTAAACTGGCATCTACACTTAACCTGACTTCACGGTTACGCTTTTTAAAAGTCTGGATTTCTGTACTGTCCAGTCCGGATATCAACAGTGATGTCAAAGCAGAATAATCCTTTTTAAGCACAGTCATTTCCTTTGGTCCTCTGGGCAAAAAACGGTCTTCCTTATAACGGGAAGCCATCATCGTATAACTGGTCAGCGGCATTTTAAAACCCCTTAATTCAGCGGCATGCTCATATTCTGCAAAATAACCGTTAATACCCCCATTAAACACGCCAGTATTCGCATCTCCGGTCCAAAAGAACATTTGTTCTTCAAAAGGATAATAACGGGTTACCCTTTTGTGCATGGCAGAATCCAGCTGATAACCGGCAGCCCCTGCTTCACGCAATTGCTCCATTTGTTTCTTCACCAGTTCTGGGTTACTGGTTGCTAAAATCAGCCCCGAGCGGTCATATATAGTTCCTGCTTCTAATTTTTTCATTAATATCCCTATCCGGGGATTATAGCTGAACATCCTGCTCCCGCTTTTATCTGCTACCAAAGCAGGTTTAACCACCCATGCAGGTGTATTGAAGCTATAGCGGGATACATTAATCACCAACAGCAATATAGCCGCACAAGCTGCAATTAATGCCGGAACCAGGTTTTTATCCTGTTGCGAGGTCAGATATTTCATCTGTACAGCTGTCCCTCTTACTGAGGAAACTGATAATAAAAACCCTGCTGCCACGAAATTTATCACCAGCGAAGAACCACCATAACTTTCAAAAGGAAGTGATACACCCGATAAAGGCAACGCACCAATAGAGCCGCCGGCAATTAGCAGAAACTGAATAAAAGTACAGATCCCAATACCTGAGCAAATATAAAAGAGGAATGGCGTACCGGTACGCCGGCCAATAATTATTGAACGGTGCAGATAGATTAAAAACAAGATGAAAATACAGGTAATACCTGTCCAGCCAAACTCTTCTCCGATAGCCGGAAGAATCATATCCGTATGGGCTTCAGGAATAGTTTTAGCGAACCCTTTTCCGGTTCCCTGTCCGCTGATTCCACCAGTTGCAATTCCCCAAAGGCCGTTGGCAACCTGATCACCACCATAAACTTCATTATTCCAGGCATCCTGCCAAATCGCTTTCCTGTCAGACAGTCTGGCTACCGGCCCCGGAACAATTTTATCCAGATAAGGGATTTTATCAATCGTTAAAAAGGCTGTGATCACAATCAGTGCCATCACCGCCGATTCGCTCATTGACTTACGTTTTAGAACATGGTATAGCCCTAAAACAGCAAAAGTAACTAAAGCATCAAACCATACATTATCTACAAACCAGGCAACCAGTACATACAGTAAAACAAAAGCTGCCATCTCCATAAAATCTCCTCTGGAGAAAGAGAAAAGCAGAATAAAAGTAAAACAGATTACGATTGCCGGGCCAAGGTCCCCTAACAGTAAAAACAAAAATAACGTGAACAGGATTGCTGCCAGTGCAAAAGAGAAAAATGACCAGCGCTTTTTCCAGCTCGAATAGGTCGCTATAAATTGTTCATTCTGCGCAAAGAAACCTGCCAGAAACAGCACGACGATATATTTGACCACTTCACTGGGCTGTACACCCAGTAGATTCACTTTAACCCCGCTGCCTTCCGGGCCTGCTCCAAATAAAAGTGTACCTGCCAGCAGTAAAATAGCCCCTGCAATCCATGGCCATCCATTAGCCGCAGAACGGTCTTTAAAAAAGAATAAACGATAAAAAGCAGAATCAGCTGTAAAGCGTTTCAGCTGCAAAAACAACAGCACACAAAAACCAGCAACTCCGATATATAAAAACCAGAGAGAGTCAACAGCAAGGAACCTATCCCTTACCGGGTCCTGCAAACTCAGTAAAGTCAGAAAAGACAATCCTGTCAGCAGCATTAACAAAGGTAAAATCAATTGATCCGCCTCCGGGAATTTAAACGACAGCAGTAAATGAATAATGACAAATGCCAGCAAAAAACCTCCTGTAACTACAAAATACCAAAACTTAAACTGCTCAGGCGTACGTACAACTAAAGCACCGTCATTTTTCAGCATATTAAATTCGCGGGAAGCAATTAACCTGATCACATGAGGTGCTTCATTAAAATTCAGTTGTTTGGAACCATTTAATTCCTGTACTCCTTTAACCTGTCCAAATTCAGCACCTGGTTTTAAAGGAATTACTTCATAAGCTTTCCCTTCCGGCAACTCATTAAATGAATACTGCCCTGATGCATCCGTCCGGGCATAAGCCGAAAACGACCTGGCATCAATACTGTCAGCAGGAAGCACAGTAGACAGCCTCACCAAAACCCCGGCAACGGCTTCTCCTTTATGTTCTACCTTACCTTTAATCACGCCGTTGCCCATCGCCATGCTTTTAACAGCTGGCATAGACGGGGCATTATTTTTTTCCTGTGTGAAACGGGCCTCATCATCTCCGGTAAAACCTAATAATGACCTGGATACCGCTACCCTCTTTTTGAAACCAGCGCCCCCATTGTTATAAGCCTCATCGGCCACCACATTGAATTTTCTTTTATTCAGATCACCGATATTCGTAAAAGACAGGCCTTTTGATTCTTGCGCAGCAATAGCGTTACTGATGATCTCAATATCCAGCGGATCTTCCAGATAATAACCTCTGGTCAGTAAAGCCTTCACTGCTTTAGCAGGTTCAGGTGCATTTAAATTGACTGTTGTCCCAGCTTTCAGCCGCTGATCTACATCCTTTATCCTGCCCTGGAGTACTCCAAATAGCCTGACGAACAAAGTCACCAGTAAAATAGCAATCAGCCCTAAAAACAAGCGCTCCTGCCCTCTTCCCCGATGTTCCGTATTTCCTTTATCCATAATTATTTCTTAGCCAGTGAATCTGCCGCAAAGCCTTTTTTAGATATTCTGCCATTCACATAAAACTGATCCTGAAAAACAAACCGTACCTGTAGAGGATAATTCACTTTATTAAAGCGGATATTCTTTATATCCAGCACATTGTTATAAGATAATATTCCTGTTTCAAAATTCTCCAGCACCAGCTGATCTATCTTTACATACCTGCATTTTGGAGAAAGGATCAGTGCAGGTCCTTTGTAAGCCGAATCACTTTGAAAAACAATATTGCCTTTGGTTTTCAGAATTAAAGTATCCCGGTCAATGTTCAGCGGCTGGCTCAGACGAACCGGCACCTTAAATACTGTATCTGAAAGCAATAAAGTATCTCCTTTGAGCTTCAGCAGTGTATCACTGATCATTCTTTCCTGTGGATTTAATGCGGATTTTATCGGGGTTATCAAAACTGTTCCAGGCTGATCAAGCTTTGTCCCTTCGGCAGTATGATAGAAAAACAACCATACTGTGGTTCCTAAAAACAACAAGCATAAAACTGACAGTAAAAAAATCAAACCATTAGAACTCTTTTGTTTGACAATACTTTGCTCAGGTACAGATTTAACCGTCTCCCTTAAAGGCTCTGCTAATGAAGGTTTTTCTGCAGATTGAGTTTTAGACACAGGTTTGCCTGCTGCCGGAATTTCATATACCGCCGGTATTTTATCATTTTTAGCCAGTACAACAGTCACATTATCCTTACCACCGGCAAGATTTGCCTCCTCTATTAAACGCTGTGCTTTTACAGCAAGGGTTTCCGGGCCATTTAACACTGCAGTTATTAAAGCAGCGTCAATCATATCGGTCAGCCCATCACTGCAGATCAGGATCAGGTCACCAGGTAAGAAAGGTGATGATCCGGTTTCAAAATAAGCATCAGTCATTCCCTTACGGCTTGCCAAACCCAAAGCCTGGTTGATCTGATTCCTTTTAGGATGCTGCATAGCTGCTTCTTCAGTTAACCTGCCAGAATCTTCCAAAAAACCTACAAAAGACTGATCATGCGAAATCTTAATCAATGAATGATCACGGAACAAATATAACCTGGTATCTCCTACATGCACATAATGCAGCAGGTTATTCTGTCTGTCAATTACAGCCAATGTAGCCACACAAGCCATATCCATCAATTCCAGATCACCTTGTTTATGCTCAATAATCTGTTCATTGGCCAGATAAAAAACCCGGTTCAGCTGACTGATTAAATCGGGTTCAATCGTTTCCAGTTCTTTTAAAATAACACCTTTAGTCAATGCAGCTGCAATTTCTCCGCCAGCATATCCGCCAACACCATCAATCACCCCTGCAATCATAAATTTATTATGCATCACTTCCTGCGTAATGAATTCATCTTCATTATTCTCTCTTACCCTGCCGGCATGAGTAATTCCAAATAAACGGTCAGCCATTATCTCTGTGATTTTTTAATATCCGTAAAATGCCATACCAGCAACAAAATTCCTATGGCCAATAGCCCTATTGATAAATAATTACCCATACAGGATTAAGGTTTAAAAATGTTAACACCAATAATACCGTTTAGCAATATTTTTGAATTGAAAGGAAGTTCAACCCAGTCCGGTGCATTGACAGCACTCCGATATACCTCTACTTCATTTACCATTGTTTTTTCACCAAAAGAAGCCAGATAAAATTTACCTTCAGGTTCATTATACCGGATACTCAAATGAGGTGTATTGACCCAATCAGAAGGGATAGTAAAAATATAAGGCTCTTTTCTGGTTTCATCCTTACCCGAAACTACAATTTCCCGGGTGGTCATCAGATACTCCACTTTTTTACCTCTGAAATTCTGATCCGGCATAATGGTTTCTAAACGCGCAAGGACTTTATCAGATTTCCCTTTCACGAGTTGCACATTTTCAAGATCCATCGCATAAGGCAGCTCATAATAGCCTTCGCTATAATAAGTAAAGCCATTTAAAATATCCTGGTTCACGTCAAGCGTTTCTGCAATCCCGGTTTGTCTAGGAATAAAGGTCACTCTTAAATTTTCTTCCTTTTTGGTACTTCCAGGAAGTAATTTCCCGATAAAGCCTTTATCACCACGTTCATAATCCGGATGAGAAGCCAGTCTGAAAACCCATTTAGAACTTGAGGGCTCAACAGTTTTTCCCATTTTCCGGTATTCTTTTAAGATCTCATAAAACTGATTGACAGATTCATGAACAATGATCCCAAATAAGCCTTGTTTATGTTCCAGAAACTCCTTATAGTCCTCTTCATTGAAACAAATAATAAATTCATGATAAAAAACTATACGGTTCGCGAAAGACAGCTGACCAATAGATTCTTTGAATTTATCCAGTATATATTTATAAACTTCATCGGGAGTTAACCCTTTGACCGCTTTTTTCGCTTTACTTTTCTCTGTTGGAAGAAACCAGTCCTGCAGACCTGTTTTTTTCCAGAAAGTTGACTTCTCTGCCATTTTATCCCTTTTTATCTGTTAAGAGTCTGTTTAATTTTAAAACGTACGCTAAAAATGAAGCGTAGTATCTAAATTCATTGTTGTGGTATCCTGAGCGGGCTGTGGAACAGGTTTAAGCTGTACCGGCTGCGTTTGTGTCGTACCGCTATCGTTGAATGAATCACGGTTTTTATCCCAGCTATACCCTTTATCTTCCTCATCCTGGTTTGTTGTACCCTGAGCAGGGTTCTGTTTCGCAGGCTGTTCTTTTTTCACAGGTTTAACCGGCTCTTTAAATAACAGAAAATAACTCAATAAGGCAATCATAAAAACTACCCCTGCCGATAAAACATAAAATACAGGTTTAGAGATCACAATTACTCCCGCATCCCTTACAGGTATTCCATCCTGCGTCTCCTGATAATGCAAGAGCAGGTTTTGCAATCTGTCATTCTCTTTTTGCATTAAAGAAAGACCCGTAACATCGGTTGCTGCACTTGCTGAATCAGCTATACTGCTATGTACAATTGCATATTGCAGCTCCATTCCATTGCTATATCTCGAAGCAGGTGCTTTTTCCAGACATTTACTGATCAGAGCGATCAGCCATCCGGGAACCTGCATTTCGTGCGCAGCTTTTTCTGGTGACCAGCTTTCAGGCATATTCGCTTTCCGCAGGGCCAGCAGATCAGGAACAGGCAGTTCTAAATGACCGACTAAAACATCATTGCGTGATTTCTGCCCATTATCCAATAAAGGAAAGGGAACTTGTCCTGCAAGCAATTCATACAGGATTACCCCATAACTGTAAATATCAGTTTCAAAAAGCATTTGCCCCTCACTTTGCTCTGGTGCCATAAATTCAATAGCTCCGGCATGGCGGATACTGGTTCTTCGCTGTTCATCAGACATCGCCGACAAACCAAAATCCAGTAAAACATAATTACCCGTATGCATATTAAGTTTTACATTATTGCTCTTAATATCACCATGTTTTACAGTTACTTTATGACAGTGCGCTAAAGCATTGGCCAAATGGTCTGCTACTTTAATCACTTCTTTTACCGTAAATATTTTATCATGCGGCTCTTTCAGCAATTCTTCCAGATCAGGCCCTTCGATATATTCCATTTCTATAAATGGAAAAGACCCGCTTTCGGTAATCCCCGAATTTAAGATTTTAACTATATTAGGATTAGGCTCTTCATTTACCTTTTTCAATTTCTCCACTTCATTCTGAAAACTCCTGAAATTTTTATCTTCCTTGCTTTCTGTATGGACTGGTGTTGGCAATAATTTCACCGCCGTGATAATAGGACCAAAACGTCTTCCCTTGTAAACTGAACCCTGACCACCGGTACGCAATGCGCCCATATTTTCCAGGCCTTCAGTAATCGTAAATACTTTACTCATTTAAGCTAATTCAACTCTGTGTGTGGTAAAATTACTACAATTTTAGTTCCAATGTTTATTTAAAAAATCATTGCAGGACAGCACAGGCATTTTGTAAAATAAGATGAACCGGGGACAACCTGTTTTTGTAAGGAAAAACCAGGAATATATCAGGCTAAATCAATTAGTTTAATTGTAGTTGACCAGTATATGAGTCCATCTTTTCCTGGTAAACAGGTGGACCCTTAAACAAAAAAGGCTGCCCTTAAGGCAGCCTTTACAATCAATTATTTCAATATCCACATGAGCTGGTTATTATCATCGCTCCCATTATACTGACTGGAAATCGCTGCATTTACATTTGCAGAATTATAGTCGAGTTCTGCTGATGGATAAAACCACCGCACAGGAAAATTAGAAGACGGAATATTCAAACTTGTAGAAGCATTCAGCTTGAAGACCGGATATCCGGTCCTTCTGTTTTCAAACCAGGAGATAAATTTACTGCCCTGTAAAAAGTTAGCCAGATACTTTTGCGTAATAATCTGTGCAATTTGTTGCTCATTTGAACCACTTAAAGCAACGCTCGCCGAAGCTGGGTATGCACCAATATAAGCATCATCCATTTTCATGTTATGATGATATTCTGCCAGATCAGGTGTATTAGAAGCAATAAATTTCATAGAACCGGTAATTCCTGCGGCATAATAAGTCTGAGCAGAGGTTCCTCCTATCCAGCCTCTCACAGTAGCTTCTGCTAAAACAAACTGCAAATCCCAATAGCTGAAAACACTTACAGGTTCAGCATTTACCAACTGAACATATCTGTTATTTAAATCAGAATAATCTTTACTTCCCCTTGTTGTTTGTAAGGTGGTAAAAGCATTTGAAGGCTCTACGCCTACATAGGCATTGTAATCTGACTGATCTGCACCAGCAGTAATTTTCACTGGTGAAGGCTTGGCAAAATAAAATAACCTTTTATCATTTAATGTCTTCAAAGGATCGATAAGCACGTTTGTTAACATCGTGTAATTTGACTTTACAAATGAATTTCCTGATCCCGCAGGCACATCAGACCAGGGATAATTCTGTCCAGCCATTGAAGTATAAGCTAAAGCAAAATTATCTTTATAATCACGCAGCAGCGGACGGTTAGCTACAATATCTTTGAAACGTTCAATCACTTTTAGATCTGCATCCCCTGTCTTTTTATACAAATTCAGCAGTACATGCAATTCAAAACTATTGGCCAGTCTGCGCCAGTTGTCGGCCTTTCCACCGTATATCGGATCACCGCCAAAGTTTTCACCAGCTGCCAACAGTTCATTTGCCTGATCCAACTCTTTCAATATCCCTAAGAAAACTGCTTTTTGCGTATCATATTTTGGCTGTAAAATCCGATCAGACTCCCCTCTGTTTGCCTCAGAATATGGCATATCACCAACTTGCATCGTACTGATAAAAAACTGGTATGCGCTGATAAAATGGCCTAATCCTTCATAAGACTTTTTTAAACCATCTGTGGTTGCATATTTAATCATTGGCGGAATATTTCTTAAAACCTTAACGGAATCAAAATCTGCTCTGCCTAATTTGTTGTATTGAAACCCCTCCTGCCCCTCGCCCCAGGTCAGATATTTGCCCAGTAAAAATGGCTGCATAAAACTTTTCTGTGTGCTGATTGAATTTCGGGTAATATTCAAAATCAACGTTGTCGCCAGCATCGACGAGTTCACTTGCGTTGTCGCATTCGGATTAGTGTTAATCTCTTCATACTTCTGACAACCACCTATCACAACTGCTAAACCGGATAACACTAAAATATATTTTAAAATCTTCATAATATCTTTCTTTAAAAAAAATGCCAATTAAAATCCAACTCTAAGATTAAACCCAACCATACGCATCGAAGGAGAATTCAAATCTTCTTTACTGATATCCGGGTCAGAATATTTGAATTTGGTCCACATAAACAAATTTTGCCCGGTAAGGGATAAAGAGGCCGATTTAACACCTAGTTTACCAGTAAAAGATGCAGGGACTTTGTAGCCTAAAGAAACTTCTCTCAGTTTAATAAAAGACGCACTTTGCACACCCTTATCACCGCCCCTGAAATTTTGGGCATAATCCTGATAACCGACCTGTACATCATTTGGTGCGTACTTGCGGGTATCACTGGTAATGTTTCCATACTTATCGTAAGTAGCTACTCCGGAAACCACTTTTACCCCTTTACCTACATAATTGTTCAGGCCATTCACTACCTGATCGTAGCGGTACTGGTTATCAGACTCCGGATTGGTACCAGAATCCCACATTTTGTCATAAATATAATTGTACATCAGACCACCAATCCTGCCATCTATATTTATACCCAGCATCCAGTTTTTATAGCTGAAGTTATTGATAAAGCCAAAACTGAAATCGGGTTCACTATATCCATATTTCTTAACATAATCACTGTTCACGGGAATTCCATTGTTATGGATTACATTCCCTGAAGGATCTGTCAGCCAGTAATTATCTGTATAAGTATCTAAACGCTGCCCTTTTTGCACCCATTGGTTATCCTTAGAATAAATAGGGTCAAGCTGATCATAATACCTGTGCTGATTAGACCAGTTCACCATAGAATACCATTCAAAATTCCTGCTCTTTAAAACAGATCCGTCAACGGTAATCTCTAGTCCGCGGCGTGTATAAGTTTCTTTGGTATTAACCAGGGTAGTTGCAAAACCGGTAGTTGCTGCAAGTTTTGCATTGGTCTGCTGGTTATAGTAATACTTGTTAAAATACGCGACATCAAAATGCAAACGTTTTTTAAACAGGTAACCAGCTGCCCCGATTTCCCAGGTACGCTGTGAACTTGGCAGAATATCACTGGCACCTGCCAGTTTATAAGGATAACTTGCAGAGTTTAAATTACCCCATGCAGCACTATTTGTTTTGTAAACCGTGTTAGTCTCAAAAATTCCCGCTGGTGTTTTAAATACCGCAAAAGATCCTCTTACTTTAAACAGATCAATCACTTCGGGTAATTTGGTTAGTTGTGAGATAACCACACTTGAACCTACCGAAGGATATAAATAAGAACCTGTAGCTTTTGGCTGCGTAGAAATCCAGTCGTTACGGCCGGTAAAGTCTAAAAACACAGCATCATTCCATCCTACCGCAGCTCTTGCATATAAACTGCTGGATTCTTTAGGTGAAAAAGATGGGGTTACCCTTGGCGGTTCTATAGAGCCGTTCAAAGAAAAATAAGTTGGTGAGATTAACCCATTTTTAGTGACAGCATATAAACCCTCATCTTCTTTATGGAAAAAGTTACCTCCTGCCAGTGTTTCAAAAGAGAATTTGTTCACTCTTTTATTATAAGATAAGATCAGGTCATTACTTGTACTATATCCTTTGGTATTATTGATACTATACATCCCTTTAGCATCCCATCCCCCGCGGGTAGAGTAAATATTAGCTGTCGGATTACGCATGGTTTCCCGGTTACTGTAATTGTCATAACCCAGGCGAAGCATTAAATTCAGATCTGGCGTGATTTTGTAATTCGCAGTCACACTGGCATTCACCGTATTTTCCTGAATGGCATCCAGTTTTTCATTCGCAATCAGGTAAGGATTGTCATACCAGTTGGTGTACATCCAGTTTTGTGTCTGATTGGGTACTTTCCAGTAATCTTTATAATCTCTGATATCATATTCAGTACCCGTCCACATGACAAGCTGATACAAATATCCCTGGTTCTGATAACCGCCCCCCCAAACCTGCGGAGCTGTACGGCGGCTTAAACCAAAATGACTTTCTATTTTAAATTTGTCATTAATCCTGATTTCGCCACCAGAGGTCAGGTTAATCATGTTCAGTGTCTGGTTAGGAAACTGGCCTTTATTATAAACATGGTTCAAACCAATTTTAAAACTTCCGTTTTCACCGGTTTGTGCAATGGTAATATTATTGTTGGCAATGATACCTGTACTGGTAAAATTCTTTAGGTTATCTTTCCCTACAGAACGCAGGGGCATATTATCTTCAAATTGTTTAGTTACCGGGTTCCAGTCTCTTCCTGTTTTACCAATATCCAGCTTTGGTCCCCAAACATAATCGTTATTTAAGTTTCCATTATCACCACGTGCATAAGAACTTTGAACCTTAGGGATAGCTAAATAACCTAATTGAAACATGGTATTGCTGTTCACATCCACAGAGAATCCCTTTCCTGCTGCCCCTTTTTTAGTGGTGATCAGATAAACGCCTCCTTTGGCCCTTGCCCCGTATAAAGCAGATGCAGTCGGGCCTTTCAGAATATCTATACTCTCGATATCATCAGTAGGGATATCTCTAAGTGTAAGATTATCGTAATCAACCCCGTCAACCACTAAAATAGCGGGTTCACCTCTCAGTTCCAGGATCGGTTTACCGTTAAATTCAGTAGAATTTTTCACCACTAAACCTGCTACCCTACCCGTTAAAGAAGTTCCTACATCTACCCCTTTGACTGTTTGAAGTTCTTTACCAGAGACCTTTTGTACCGCATAACCCAGAGATTTTTCTGAACGTTTGATCCCTAAAGCAGTTACAACTACTTCTGTCAGTTTGTTTTCTTCGGCCTTAAGTGAAATGATATACTTTTTTTCGGTTCCCACGGTAATCTCCTGTGCGCTATAACCAATAAAAGAAATAACCAGCGTTGCTCCCTGTGGGGCATTCAAACTGAAATCACCATTACGGTCAGTTACCACCCCTGTTTTTGTGCCTTTGATCAAAACACTTGCCCCAATAACCGGCAGACCACCAGCATCCAGAACTGTACCTTTTACTGGCTCTGAGGCTATATTTCCGACAACTGGAATCTTCTTTTTGAGGACAATGTTTTTTTCAAAAACCTTATAGATTAAAGGTTGATTTTTAAGACATAAATCCAGAACCTGTTCAATAGAACCCTGATTAATATCGATAGAAATCTTAGCTGTCCCCTGAAGTTCCAGATTATCATACAAGAACAGATAATCACTTTGTTTTTCTATCGCTTTTAACACTGTTTCTATGGAAACATTTTTTTGTCTGATTGTTATTTTCTGGCTGTATACACTGGCGTGAACCTGCATCAGCCCTGCGAATAACAGGATTACAAATAGTTTCATCACTAATAAAAATTGAGAAGATTTAAACTGTATTCGTGGTACAGTCGTAAAGAATGCACGAAAATTCATAAATTGCATTGGGTTTTTAAAACATTATTGCTTAGATAATTTTTATTCCGGATCCAGGACTTTGTCCTTAAGGAGTTTTAACCCATATACTATAGCGGGGTTGGTTCGAACAATCCCGCTTTTTTATTGGTTAACCGTTTTAACAGAAGGCTGAGTTAGTACTGTTACATAGACATGGCTTTAAAGGTTTATAATTATTTGAGAGACAATTTTTTTAGCGCTCACTTACAATAATTTTATTGTTTTCGACACGGCAGTGGATGCCAGAATAAGAAAGCATTTCAATCAGTGTTTTCACGTTAACGGTTCTTGGGATCTTACCAGAATATTCTTTTCTTGGAATTTCACCCTGGTACAACACATCTGTTGCATACCATCTTGAAATTTGACGCATCAGTGAATGGAGATCTGATTTCTCAAATTGGAAATAACCGTTTTTCCAGGCAATTACGCTTTCCGGGTTTTCTATATCCCGAATCCGGATCAGACTGGAAGAAGCTGCTGTTCTGGCCTGCTGCCCAGGTCTTAATAGTGATTTCTCTATTCCTTTGCTTATTTCTACTGAACCTTCGAGCAAGGTAGTATGCTGATAATTTTCATCTTCATAAGCCATGATATTGAAATGTGTACCTAAAACCCTGATCTCGGTTTGCCCGGTTTTCACAAAAAAAGCTTTTGACTTATCTTTTGCTACTTCAAAATAAGCTTCTCCCTGAAGAGATACCCGGCGGCTGTCCCCAGGAAATGCAGTAGGAAAAGTTAAAGAAGAATTGGCATTGAGCCAGATTTTTGTACCATCGGCCAGCAGCAGCTGATATTGTCCGCCGCGTGGCGTAGAGATTGTATTGTATTTTGCGGCAGTATGGCTATCGCCGGTAATTTTATAGATTAACCCGCCATTTGCTGCTTTGGTTACCACAACACCTGCCTGCTCTGCAAGCTTTCCTTTACCTGCGTCAGATAAACTGATCTTACTGCCGTCCGCTAAAGTTAATATCGCTTTGTTGGAACCCGGAGCAATCGTATGGTTTGCTGCAGCATGGACCATTTCTGCAGGCTGAGGTGTATTTGAACCTGTTGCCTTATTAAAATATAGTAAACCAATATTAAATAATACACAGAGAATTGCAGCTGCAGCAATCCAGGGATATAGTTTTCTGAACTTAGAAACCTGAACAGGAGCTGGCTGATCAATACTGATCTGTTCTTTCACCCTGCTGTACAGCTGATCTTTAAGATTGGTTTCTTCTGATATAAGATCAGCTCCATAGAGCTTTTCATACCACTGCTCTACCCATGCTCTTTCCTGATCGGTTGCTGTATTATTATTGTATCTGGCAAGGAGTGCCCTGAATTGTTCGGTATCCAAAATCTGTTCGTTTCTTATCTATCCGTTCAGAAAGAAGAAAGTACTATATGGATTTAAAAAAAAATAGAAATTTAATTAGAATAATGGAAAAGCTTGCCAAATCAGGATTGTACTCCTTTAATTTCAACCTTAAGCGGTTATAGGCATTTTGTAATTGATTTTTAATAGTCTGCTCCGAAAGACCTAATTCATCGGCAATTTGCTTAACAGAAAAATTATCATCCTTTTTCAGGACATAAATTTCTTTCATTCTCGAAGGCATACGATTTACCTCATCTTCAATAATTGATTTCAGCTCTTTTTCCAAAAGCAGTTCATGGGAACAAAAATCAAAAGCAGAATCAACGGGACAAATTTGCAGGGCATGCTTTAAGCGTACTGCGTCTTTTTCAAAAATCTTAAGGATCTTGTTCCTCAAAATGCCATGTAAATAGGCAGGAATATTAAAACCTTCATTTAAGGAACCCAGATTATCCCAAAAGGCGATAAAAACTTCCTGAACAAGATCTTTTGCCACATCTTCTGATTGAACTTTACTATAGGCCTTTCTGTAAAGGGGCTGCCAGAATTGATCAAATAGTTTTTCGAATGCTTTATTCTTATCTAAGTCAAGAAGAGAAAAAAAGTCACTTTCAAACGTTTCAGGCATAAATCAGGTGGCTTAAAGAGGTTAATTTCAGACCGCAAAAGTAACATGCCGTAATTAATTGAATATTAATTTATCAATAAATCACAACTATCAGACACCGTTCATACCCTGTTCTGATTTATACCTAATATATAGATAATCAGGCATAGCTAAAAGAAGAAAGCTAAAGATTTATTCCGCAAACGTTTGTGTTCACTATTTAAGAGATGGCCAAATTCAGAAATGAGCTACCCGAAGATAAATAAGTTTTACACCCTTAATTTCAATAATTTATCTGCATTGCCATGCGCAATTTTTTCGATTTGCTCATCAGGAAGTTCAATTGCATTTAAAAATTCAATTCCCATTTCGTTTGTACTAAACGGATAATCGATAGAAAACATGATATTATCTACGCCAAAAGTATCTAAAGCTATTTTTAATGGCGGCTGTGTAAAGAAACCACTGGTGGTAATATGGACCTGCTGATGAAAAGTATCAGGGAGTGAACGCTGGTTAGCCCCACCATTTCCCGGTTTAAAGGCTTTTTCTGACCTAGCCATCATCATGGGCAGCATTTCTCCCATATGGCCAATAATTAAGTTTAGTTTGGGGTACTTATCAAAAACACCTGAAAAGAGCAGACGTAAAACATGCAGCGCAGTTTCCGAATGCCATCCCCAGCCATAACATGCCAGCGCTTCTGCCATGCCAGAATAATTGGGTAATCCACTATAATAAATATCAACTATTCCTTTTGGGGGCAACCCGGGATGGAGGTAAATCGGGACATCCAGCCGCTCAGCCCGTTCAAATATTGGTGCAAATTGTGGCTGATCTAAAAATTGGTCTTGTGTCAGTCCCCGGATCATAGCACCGCGAAAATGATGTTCAGTTACTGCCCTTTCTAATTCATCGGCTGCTGCAAGCGGGGCAGTCATTGGCAAATGTGCAAAAGCTGTGAACCGATCTTCAAAACCTGTAATCCTTTCTGCGATAAGGTCATTATATGCACTGGCAAAAGCCGGGCCTGCCTGCGGACTTAACAGATTAGCACCCGAACTATCCACAGATAATACCTGCATTGTGATCCCATTATCATCCATTGAGTTCAAACGGTCCTGAGTAATGTCTGCCAGTTTTGGAGCTATACGCTGCATGACTGCTGATTGACCAAAACTACCTAAAGCCTCTTTAGGTATCTTTTCTGCCATTTCCGGGAAGGAAATATGTTCTTCAAGTGTAACTATTCTCATTTAATATCGGATTATTCTTTGGCAATCATCTTCAAACCAGGGTTATGCATCAGGATGTAATACAAAGGAAGATAGTAAATATTTAGTATACGATGCATGATAAGCGGCAATCATAGCACTATTCATTGTTCTAAACAATAAGCTTTCATTTTTTGATCCAGATCAATGTTTTGAAGGTAAGCAGATCTGATTTTTGCTCCAAAATAAATTACAGTTATGAATAGTTATTTAACCTATTTTGGTAAAGATCATAAAGAAAGAGTGAACAAGGCAATCAGTTATCTGCAAGCAGGCAAAGGAATTTTACTGGTTGACGATGAAAACCGGGAAAATGAAGGCGACCTGATTTTTTCAGCAGAAAAGATATCTGTTAAAGATATGGCACTCATGATCCGCTCCTGCAGTGGAATAGTCTGTTTATGCCTGACTCCTGAGAAAGCCGGTTCATTAGCATTAAATCCAATGGTAAATCACAATACAAGCCGCTATCAGACTGCATTTACAGTGTCCATTGAAGCTGCCAGCGGCGTAACCACAGGGGTATCCGCAGCAGACAGGTTACATACGATTCAAACTGCCTGCAAACCGGGTGCACTACCAGAAGATCTGTCAAGACCCGGGCATGTATTTCCTCTAATCGCTAACAAAGCAGGTGTATTTGGCAGACGCGGACATACCGAAGGCAGTGTCGATTTGATGCAGCTTGCCGGAATGAGCCCTGCTGCTGTACTCTGCGAATTAACTAATGAAGACGGCACCATGTCCCGCCTGAGGGAAATTAGTGAATTTGCTATTTGCCATGCATTCACTGTAGTTTCAATTGAAGACATCGCTCAGTACCGTAAACATCTGGAAGAATTACAGCCTCAGGAACAAGCTGTTTTAAACTAACCACTTTAAAGAAGATGGAGAATTCGACTTAAATAGGATTAATTTGCGACTTTTGGAGGTATATCTAATTCATAACGATGTGCAAACAAGCCTTGTCCAATTGTATTTTAAATAGAATAACCATTAGTCAGACTAATCTGGATACTGTTCTTTCCTGTTTCAAAGAACTGCAAGTATGCAAAGAGGAGATTTTACTTGCTGAAGGGGAGACCTCTAAAAGAATGTATTTTGTAAAAAAAGGCTGTCTGCGGATTTACTTTCTGCAAGCCGATGGTGCCGAAGCTACCCGTTACCTGGCTTTTGAGAACAATTTCGCTACTGGTTTAACCGGGTTTATCAGCCAGCAGCCTTCACAGGAAAACATTCAGGCCCTGGAAAAAACAGAAGTTTTATATATCAGCAGAGAAGATTTTTATACCCTGCTGGATCAGATCCCTGAATGGGAGAAGTTTTACAGAAGTTACCTCGAGGCTGCGTATGTAACCAATACCAAAAGGCTGATGAGTTTTATTACGATGGATGCGACGGAAAGATATCAATCACTCCTTACTGAACATCCAACCATTATGCAGCGCCTTTCAAATCGATTGGTTGCCAATTATTTAGGAATTTCACAGGAAGCACTGAGCCGTCTTAAACACAGATTATTAAACAATAAAAAATAAGTAAACAGGTTATAAAACCTGTTTAGCTTTTAATTTTCCACCCACCCAGTTGCTGCTGAATATCCCATAGATGACGGTACAGGCCACTATTAAACCCAAGCAGGCTCTGGTGTGTCCCCTGTTCCTGCACATTACCGTCTTTAAGTACAAGGATCTGATCTGCATTTTTGATTGTCGCTAATTTATGCGCCACTACAATTACTGTTTTATTCTTCACCAGTTCCTGAATAGCTTCCTGAATATGAATCTCATTTTCAGGATCTAATGACGCCGTAGCCTCATCCAGCAGAACAATAGGTGCGTTTTTAAGCAATGCCCTGGCAATACTGATCCGTTGTTTTTGCCCTCCTGAAAGGTGACTGCCCCCCTCTCCTGCTTTTGAATGCAATCCGTTAGGCAATTCCCAGGCAAAATCAAGTACCTGCGCCAGATCAGCTGCCTGAATCACTTCTTCTTCTGTCGCACCGGGCCTGCCAAAAAGTATATTATTAAAAATGGTATCATCAAAGAGATATACTTCCTGAAATACTTCACTGATCAGACTGTAAACTTCTGCAGGTTCCATGTCTTTTACATTGACCCCTCCAATTTTCACATTTCCTTTCTGTACATCCCAGAACCGTGCAATTAATGCAGTAATCGTTGTTTTACCTGAACCTGATGGCCCCACCAATGCCATCAGGCTGTTTTCAGGCACACGAAATGAGATATTATTTAATACGTTTTTATTGTATTGATAAGCAAAGCTTACCTGCTCAAACACGATATCAATTCCTTTGGGTTTAAGTTTTTCACCAGCTGTTTGTTCTTTAATCTGAAGGACTTCAACTACTCTGCTCAGGCTGATATTCATATAACGAAGCACGACATAATCAACGAGAATAACTTTTATAGGTTCATAAAGGCGGTATCCAATAATTAAAAAGGTAATAAATGCAGTAGCTGTTAAACTCCTTTGCACAAAAAATGTAACCGCTATACCGATCATCAGCAGGAAAAATAATTCAAGGATCAGACCAGCGGTAATGACCAGGGGGCCTGGAATAACTTCGGTACGGATACTGGCCTTACGAAAATCATTGAGGGCCTTGTCCAGACTTTCGAATCTTCTGCCTGTCATCCCAAAAGATTTAATATGACGGATTCCCTGTACATATTCCAGGAAACGGGCGCCTATATTGTTTCTTGCCCTGACATGCTTTTCACCTTGTTTGCCAATCAGGTAATTGGCTATTTTAATCATCAGCCAGCAAAGTGGCAGTGCTGCTAATAACAGCAGTGCCAAACGCCAGTCTGTGATCAATAAAAATCCGGAAATAATTACTGTTGCAAATATAGCTGAAGCCATATTACCGATGGTATGCCCAAAGATCAGTTCAAAATTCGCTACGTCCTGCAAGACAACCGAAGCCAGATCTCCCGGATCACGCTGTTTGAAAGTCCCCATAGATAAGCGTTGCAAATGATTTCCCAGACTGATCCTCAGATGAGTAGAAAGTTCATAGGTCATCATATTACTGCTTACAATAGTTTTAACAGCTACAAATAACTGAACGATAAGCAGGACAATCATCACCCAGACATAGGTCCACAGTTTTGACTGTACCGGATTTCCGCTAAATAATTCATTGATAATTAACAGGAGAAATCCTGTAGGAACGGCAATAAAAGCGCCGTGAAGCAATTCAAGAAGGATGCTTTTACGCACCAGTTTGGGCGATGTTTTAAAGGTGAAGAAGAGATTCTTTATCATTTCAATAAGACTATTATTCTGGATATTAAAGGTGAGTATTCTGGATTTTCGTGGCCTGATGTTCAGCAGTACCTGCTGAAAGGGAAAATTCTTTAGCCCTGGTATGCGCATTCCACATCTTTTGATAAAGTGTACAATCATGCAATAATTCTTCATGCAGACCGATGCCGGTCACACGCCCCTGATCCATAACGACTATTTGATCACAACTGGTAATTGTACTTAAACGATGGGCAATCACAATTACAGTTTTATTACTGATCAGTTTATTGAAAGCCTGCTGAATCAAATATTCATTTTCAGGATCACTGAAAGCAGTAGCTTCATCCAGAATAAGAATAGGTGCATCTTTTAGAATTGCCCTTGCCAGCTGAATACGCTGTTGTTCTCCCCCGCTCAGGTGAATCCCATTGGCTCCCCAAAGGGTCTGATAACCATTAGGCAGCTGCTTAATAAAACGATGGCATTGTGCAGCCTTTGCGGCCTCAATAATCTCTTTTTCAGTTCTGTCCATACCCATGCGGATGTTTTCAAAAATGGTCTGCTGAAACATAAAGCTATCCTGAAAGACGAAAGAAACATGTTTCATCAGTTCTTCGGGTTTGAGTTCCCTGATATCTTGTTTACCGATCAGGATGCGTCCGTATTTAACATCCCAGAAACGGGAAACAAGCTGGGCAGCAGTAGATTTCCCTGATCCTGAGGGGCCAACCAAAGCAGTGATGCTGCCCTGTGGAACCGAGAAATCAACTCCATTTAACACCAGGACCTGATCATCATAGCTGAAAGAAACAGCCTCAAAGTCAATACTAAAATCGCTTGTCAGCTCCTGTTCTCCTGTAGTTTCCTGCTCCTGGCTGAATAAGATCGAGTCCAGTCGCTTTACCCCATGATTGATTAAAGAGATCTGCGTACTGATACTGCTCAATGCAAATAAGGGACGGATATAACCAGCGCCCAGAATCAGGAAAAGGAAAAATACAGCAGGGCTTAATCCTGCATTAAAATATAAATAGAAACCCAGTGCAAGAACTGGCAGAGAGGCATTACTGATAAAACTAATAAATACGCCATAACCTGGTGATGAGGTACGGATATATTCAATAACCATGTCTCTGAACCGATAAACCGAACCGCTATAACTGGCAAAACTATCGGCCGTATGCCCGAAAATTTTAATAACCGGCATCGCTCTTACAAATTCTACAATACCAGAATTCATACTTTCCAGAGCATGATGATAATCATTTAATACACTGTTCCGGCTTTTACTGAATAGTATCGGCATAAATACAGCAAGCAAAATAATAGGCAGACAGCTGCTTAAAGCCAGCATCCAGTTGACCGTAAAAAGGTAAGTCAGGGTAACTACCGGCAAGGCAATTCCTTTTACAAAATCAGGAATGCTGTGCGCGATAAAATTTTCTACCCGCTCTACGTCATCTGCCATTATTTTTTTCAGTGCGCCTGAGTTGGTTTGATTAATGAAACCTATGGGTAAACGACCAAGTTTTTCGGCCATTTGTTTACGCAGTTCATAGAGAATATTAAATGCAGCAATATGTGAGGCTACACCAGAAACATAGAGCAGACCGTAGGCTGCAATCATAGCAAATACCGCCTTATAGATATAACTAACTATCAAAGCAGTATCAACTGGTGGAGCCAGCATTGCTTTAATCACATCATAGATCAAAACATAAGGAATAACGGTCAGTAATACATGTATAATAGCTAATATTGCTGATAAGATTAATAGTCGTTTTTCTTTGCCGGCAATTTGCAGAAGCCTGCTAATGCCATTTTTTGGTTTCTTTGTACTCATATCCATTTAACTAAAGCATGATGAAAAAGATTATTTATAATATTTCTAAATAATCTTAGCTTTGTACAAAGGTGCTTCTTGTTCAGAGAAGAACATTTACATCAAAAGGATAGCTTTTTATATCAAAAGGATTAATTATGGGAATGGCTTTATGTGATGCACAGGGTAAATGGACAGAAATTGGCGGGCTTCCTGTTTATGCTGATCAGCTATTGCCATTGGTGACTGAACGCAGGGAGAAGTACAGTTTTCCTTCTTTTGATGCCGAAATTGTGCAAATGGCTTTACCAAATATCTTTATCGTATTTGGAGATATGCGGCTTAAAAGCCAAAGGCTCCGGTTTCGCTCCACAGATGAACCTGATTTTGTAGAATTACATTTTTCCCTCGCTGGCGGTGGATTGATGGAGAACCATATTAACGGACATATCCACCAATTTAAGGCCATGCAGCATAACCTGATTTATAGTCCTGAATTTGATGGTACCGGTAATTATAAACCAAATGAACCTTACCAGTTTTTTGAAATTCACTTCAGAATAGCCTATTTCCTTGAACTGGTAAAAGATACAGGAAATGTATTATCCGCATTTTGCGAAAACATACAAAAGAATCATTTTTCTGATCTTTCAGATTGCAATTTAAAAATGACTTTTGCGATGCAGCAATGCATCCGTGAGATTATGAGCTGCAACTTTTCAGGAGGTTTGAAAATGATATTTCTGCAGGCTAAATGCATGGAATTGTTGAGTTTACAAGCACAGTCATTTGAACAACATGCAAAAAAAAGCGTTAAATCTGTCTTGAAAACAGCTTACGAGACAGACTGTATTCATCATGCCAGGGAATATCTGAATAAAAATATGCATACCCCTCCCTCCTTGTCCGAACTGGCTAAGATAGCTGGGATCAATGAGTTTAAATTAAAGAATGGTTTTAAAGAATTATTTGATACAACTGTGTTTGGTTATTTAAGTGATATCAAACTGATTGAGGCCAAAGAACAATTGCTTTCGGGTATCCCAATTAAGGTAATCTCAGAAAACCTGAGCTATTCTTCTGTACAGCATTTTAGTACTGCATTTAGTAAGAAATTTGGTATTTCTCCGGGAAAGGTGAAAATGAATTAGCAAAAAGAAGGGCGGCAATTTTAAGAATTGCCGCCCTTCTTTGATGATTTGTGTTTAACCTGCTCTGGCTACCAGCCTTTAACAGCACCGCCTTTAAATATTTGGGCAGCAGCTGCAGCTACTTCATCAGATTGAAATGCTTTTACAAATTTCTTGATTTTCTCTTCATCCTTGTTATCTTCTCTGGATACAATGATATTTACATAAGGTGATTTCTTATCTTCTACAATAAGTCCGTCACGGTCTGCAATTAACCCTACTGAGGTAGCAAAAGTATTGTTGATTACAGCGATAGTTACATTCTGATCATCCAAAGCTCTTGGTAACTGGGGTGCTTCCAGTTCAAGGATTTTTATCTTTTTAGGGTTTTCAATAATATCATTTACTGTAGGCAATAAGCCAACACCATCTTTTAATTTCAATAACCCTGATTTTTGAAGCAGTAATAAGGCACGGCCACCGTTAGTAGGGTCATTAGGAATGATAATCGTATTTCCTTCCTTTAATTCTTCTATTTTCTTGATTTTTTTTGAATAACCTGCTAATGGGAAAACAAAAGTGTTACCCTGGATAGCAAACTTATAACCACGTTGTTTAGTCTGTACATCCAGATATGGTTTGTTCTGAAATACGTTTACATCTAAATCGCCCTGACTAAGTGCCTCATTAGGCATAACGAAATCGTTGAATTGTACCAATTCTACCTCTAAACCAAATTTCTCTTTTGCAACTTTTTGTGCAGCCTGTGCAACGGCATATTCCGGTCCTGATTCTACACCTACTTTGATATGGTTAGGGTCACTCGTTTTAGTTCCTCTGCTGCAGCTAAACAAAGTAACTGAGGCAATAACAGCAACAGCTGCAATGAATTGAATTTTTGTTTTCATTCGTATTTTTATTTTTTATTATTTTCTGTGATCAACACGTTTAGCAATCAGATCACCTGTGAATTGTATAGAGAATACCAGGGCTACCAGTATAATTAGTACAGTATTCATGACCAGTACATCATAACCTACATAGCCATATTGGTAACCGATTTGTCCTAATCCACCAGCACCAACAGCGCCACCCATAGCCGAATAACCGACAAGGGTAATTAAAGTGATAGATGCTGTATTGATTAGCGAAGGTAAAGCTTCCGGAAGTAATACTTTATAAACGATTTGAAAAGGAGTTGCCCCCATTGCCCTCGCTGCTTCAACCAGTCCGCCCGGAACTTCTATCAGGCTGTTTTCTACCATTCTCGCAATGAAAGGTGCTGCACCAATACTTAAAGGAACCAGAGCGGCTTCAATACCAATTGATGTACCCACCAGCATACGTGTAAAAGGGATCATCCAGACAATAAGGATGATAAATGGGATGGAGCGAAAAACATTCACCAAAACCGATACGACATTATTCAGCGTTCTGTTTTCCAGTACCTGGCCTTTACGCGTCAGATAAAGCATGACCCCGGTAGGCAGGCCAATGACAAAACCAAAAAAGCCGGATACAAAAGTCATGACTATAGTCTCCCATGTTCCTTTGAACATCATTAAAATCATCGACTCAGACATAACCTAATACCTCCACTTTAATCTGTTTATCTTCATAATATGCTATTGCTTTCAGGCTGTCTTCCTGTGTTCCGGAAACTTCGATCACCATGGCCCCGAATTTAACACCTCCGGCATATTCAATTTGTGCGTAAATAATATTGTTATTCAGATTAAACAATCTGCTCACTTCCGAGAGTACCGGATCATCAACAGACTGCCCGGTGAATTCAAGTTTTAATAAAGGTTTTTTATCAGCTGAAAGCGTATCACTTAATCTTTCCAGATAAGTTTCCGGAATATTGATTTTTAAAGAAGAAGCGATAAACTCACGGGTAAGATCTGCTTTGGGATGTGCAAATATCTCACTGACAGTACCTTGCTCTATGAGTTTTCCGGCGCTGATGACAGCGACTTCATCACATATACTTTTTACGACATCCATTTCGTGGGTGATCAGTAAGATCGTAATGTCTAATCTTTTATTGATATCCTTTAATAAGGTAAGGATAGATTTTGTAGTTGCCGGGTCTAAAGCACTTGTAGCTTCATCGCATAAAAGCACTTTGGGGTTGCTGGCAAGTGTCCTTGCAATTGCAACACGCTGTTTTTGTCCGCCCGACAAATTAGCAGGATAATCTTTTCCTTTATCTTCCAATCCTACAAGCGCAAGCAGTTCTGTAACTCTTTGCTGTATTTGTTCTTTAGGAATACCGTCCAGTTCTAAAGGGAAAGCGATGTTCTCAGAAACCGTTCTGGATGATAAGAGATTGAAATGCTGAAAGATCATTCCTATCTGTCTTCTTTCTTTAGCTAATAAAGCCGGAGATAAATTAATCAGGTTAAGCCCGTCAACTATAACTTCTCCGGAGGTAGGCCTTTCCAACAAATTCACACAGCGGATCAGCGTGCTTTTTCCTGCACCTGA
Source organism: Pedobacter cryoconitis (assembly GCF_014200605.1). Taxonomy (GTDB): domain Bacteria; phylum Bacteroidota; class Bacteroidia; order Sphingobacteriales; family Sphingobacteriaceae; genus Pedobacter; species Pedobacter cryoconitis_B. The sequence goes on from NZ_JACHCE010000010.1 coordinate 34,250, forward strand.
TGCTCCTATTACCCCATAGATTTTACCTTTGGGAACGGTTAAGGAGACGTCCGACAAAGCTGTAATCTCTCTGTTTTTCTGATGAAATTGTTTAGTTATATTTTTTAATACAATCATGTTCGCCGCAAAAGTAATAATAATCATCAATAGTCTATTATATTTATAGACTTTAACTATCAGAATGATAACAAAAAAGGCACTGTAAAAGTGCCTTTTTATTTTTATTGTTCCATCTAAGATTTTTATTTAATGAACGTTAAATCTGATGATTCTTAATTTAACGGTTATCCGGATAGCCTGCTTTTAATTTAATGATGCCATATCAATCACGAAACGGTAATGAACATCACCGGCAAGGGTACGTTCATAAGCTTCATTAATCTGATCGATATTGATCATTTCAACATCAGAAGTGATATTATGTTCAGCACAGTAATCCAGCATTTCCTGAGTTTCTTTTATTCCACCAACCAATGAGCCTACCAGGCTGCGACGGCCGCCAATCAATTGAAAAGCATGTACATCTGATGGTTTTGGCGGTACACCTAACAAGACCATTACTCCGTTTGTACGTAGTAAAGCAAGGTATTCATTGTAATCATGTTCTGCAGAAACCGTATCAATGATATAATCAAAACTGTTAGCCAGCTTTTTCATAGTTTCTTTTTCAGTAGTGATCTCGAAGTGATGGGCCCCTAATTCCTGAGCATCTTTCTCTTTGCTTTTAGAACGGCTTAATACAGTTACTTCTGCGCCCATAGAAGCCGCAATTTTCACTGCCATATGCCCCAGGCCACCTAAACCAACTACTGCAAGTTTATCTCCTTTTTTAACATTCCAGTGTTTCAGCGGAGAATAAGTAGTGATACCGGCACATAATAAAGGAGCTACTTTTTCAAGAGGCAATTTATCAGAAACGTTCAATACAAATTTCTGTGTAACTACGATATGGCTGGAGTAACCACCATAGGTAATTGTTTTTTTATCCTGTAACAGGGAGTTATAGGTTTGTGAATGTCCATTTTCACAATATTGTTCATTATCCTCTTCGCAGTTTCTGCAATGGCCGCAAGAGTCTACAAAACATCCTACACCCACAGTATCACCTACTTTAAAGCGGCTCACCCCCTCTCCGACACGCGTTACTTTACCGACTATTTCGTGTCCCGGCACCACAGGGTACATCGTTCCTGCCCATTCGTTTCTGGCGGTATGAATATCTGAGTGGCATACACCACAATATAAGATCTTGATCTCTACGTCATCAGCACCTGGCTCACGACGGTCTAACTGATAAGGAGCAAGAGGTTTATCTGCGCTTTGCGCCGCATAGGATTTTACTGCTTTCATCGTTTTTCAATTATTTAGTGTTGCAACAAATATAAATACAAAAAAGGGAGCCTTTTTGTTCATTATATATTCATAAAACATCAAATAATGACACAAGCTGATTAATTATCCTCTTAGTTGTACATTTTGTTTGTACACCCTGCCGATAGGTAATTCTTGTCCGGATTTCAGTTTTACTGTACTGGATGAATAGGATTCTATATCCTGGGCAAGTACGAGATAAGATTTATGTATTCTGATAAAACCCAGATAAGCATATTGTTCAGCGAATTCACTCATTCTCTGCAACAAGGTAAAATTCTTAAACCTTCCCACTAATTTAATATACTCTCCAAATCCCTCTATCCAAAGTATATCAGCCAGGCGCATCCGCTGGATCATATAATCAGACTTAAACATAATAATTTGTTCATCTGCATCATTAAAAGCAGTAAACCGTTTATATTCCAGCGCTTTATTAACTGACTTTTCGAAACGGGTAAAAGGAACCGGCTTAATCAGATAGTCTATCACATCCAGTTCATAGGCCTGGACTGCAGAATTAAGATCGGCCGTAATAAAAATACAGAGGGGCTTATAATTAATTTGCCGTAATAATTCCAGTCCTGTAAACCCTGGCATGCGTATATCCAGTAATAACAAATCGACTTTTGTCTTTTCCAGAAATACAATAGCTTCCTTTGAGTTGGAAAAAGTTTTGACAAGCTCTATACCGGGCACCAGTTCACAATATTCCTTCATTAATTTAAGAGAAGGAAGTTCATCATCTACGCAAACAGTTTTTAATCTGGTCATAATTTTAAGCTAAGTTCTGCCTGATAAACCTTTCCTTGCGCATCAGTTTGCAATGAATAATTATCAGTTCCAATTTCAATATTCATCAGCTGTCTGATCAGCGTCAATCCTATCCCTTTGTATTCATAATGTACATTAATCTCATCAGATCCAGAGATACTGTTCTGGACGATAAAACGCATTTTATCTCCTTCCAGCATAATATTTACTTGAATCCAGGCTTCAGGATCATTTCCAATTGCTGAGTGTTTCAATGCATTTTCATATAAAGTCAGAAAAACCGCCGGGGGTATTTCTACCTCATCCATCCAATCTTCTTCAATAAAATCAAATTGAATATTCAGTGCATTCCCATGTTTTAACTGATACAAACCTGTTAATGCCTTAATCATTTGCAGTTCTTTAGAAATACTTATTCTTTTATGGTCTGTTTCATAAATGGTATACTGCAGTAACTGGCTCAGATTCAAAACAGACTGTGATTGCAGTTCATTGATATTATCTCCAATTGCATAAATATTATTCAGTGTATTCAATAAAAAATGAGGGTTTACCTTAGATTTCAGCAGGTTCATATCCGTCTCCTTTTTGATACTTTCCAGCAAGATCAAATCATTCTCAATAATAAATTTATGCTTTGATATCCCCAGCAGCCCCGACACCAGTATACAAATCCCATGTGAGGTATAAATAAAAATAAACAAAAGCCCCTGTTCAATCCCCCCATGCGGACCAGTGGTTATTTCAGGTTCAATCAGGATTCTTGTCAGACTAAAAATCACAAATATGAGTATCGTATAAAGTATATACTGTGCATAATTTTTGGTGATATAAAACTCCGGTACCAGTTTATTAAAACTGATATAATAGATAAACGCATTACATATCAGTGCAATTAAAATACAATATATACTAGAGGGTAATCCTACAAATGATATATAAAAATATACATTCACAAAAGAAAATATCACCCAGAACAAGACATGCTGCACCAAAAGTAACACAGGCCAATCCTTCTTTAAAACCGATTCAATTATCCTTTTTTCAAAAGACAACCTTAAAATCAGCACTAAGAAAATAATATTTATCAGCATTATCATTAATCCAAAGTTATCATTAAAAACCATTCAGGGTTTAAAAGCAACCGCCAATAGTTTTACCTGAATCAATCCTCAAAGCAAGCAACAGTTTCCTCTCAGCGAATCTCCAAAACAATCTTCACCGGTTTATCCTAAACCAATCCTCAAAGCAATCCAACGGTTTCTTCTCAGCAAATCTCCAAAACAATCTTCACCGGTTTATCCTAAACCAATCTTCAGAGCAATCCAACGGTTTCTTCTCAGCGAATCTCCAAAACAATCTTCACCGGTTTATCCTAAACCAATCTTCAGAGCAATCCAACGGTTTCTCCTAAACCAATTCACCAGTCTATCGTCATCCCAACAAATCCCCCAACCAATAAACCATCCTTTCAACAAGTTCCAAATCAGGTTACACCTTTAGAATTTTTAAAAAACAACAAGCTATGTGATGGCATAGCATGGCCGTTGCCCCGAAGGGCAAAAGGAAATGCAGCCAGAACATAGCTTGTTGTTTTTTAAAAACCCCAGTCGTTCACCTGATTTTCTTGTTGTTCGCTGAGTTTATTTCCTATCTAAAACTTATACCAGCATATTAGAATCCGCACCAAGGTATTTTCAACCTGATACCTGATAACAATGCGTATTAATTCTAACCAAATTAAACCATGAAACAAATACTATTAAGTACATTAATAGCATTGATAATCAACCTGTCAGGCTATTCCATTGCCATTGCCCAGCCCGGAAAATTCAATCAGTTCTATATGTTCCTGGCCAGAGCAAAAGTAGCTCCGCAATGGACAGTCACTTCACTTGTTCAATATAGAAGTTACGATGTTGACATTAGTGACAGCAGACTTTTCCTGGTTAACACTTATGCAGATTATAAACTAAAAAACGCTCCTGTTCAATTTGGGGGCGGTTATATGTATCTTGAAATCTCACCTTACGATGAAACAGGAACAGAAAAAAAAACTATCCTGGAGCACCGTGTATTTCAACAGGTAACCATTGGTCATAAACTGAGCGATCGTCTGGACCTGTCACAGCGATATCGTTTCGAAGAACGCTTTCTCTTCTCCGATCGTTTTATCCTGCGGGCAAGACATTTACTCACAGCAAATTACAAACTGGGTGATTTAGAAACTGGCAGATGGACTTTAATCGGGAAAAACGAGATCAGGATGAATCTAGACAAAGAAACAGCTTTTGATAGTTTTCGCTTATGGGGCGGGGCGGGATACAAAATCACTAAAACATTCGAAGCAGAGTTCTATTGGATGAGCCAGTTTGAATCAGGAGGGATTTTCAATTTCGCCGTCCTGTCGTTACGTAAAAACTTCGATTTCACGAGAAAAAACAAGAATTAAGAACCCAAAACAACTTTATTATATGTTAGCTTTTTTAGGATTTCTGATGATCATTACCTTTATGCTCCTGATCATGAGCAAGAAAATGTATGCATTAACAGCTCTGATTATAGTTCCTATCATTTTTGGCCTGATCGGTGGTTTCGGAAACGAACTCGGTGAGATGATGATGGATGGAATCAAGAAAATCGCCCCAACCGGGGTTATGCTGATTTTCGGGATTATGTATTTCAGTATTATGATCGATGTAGGCCTTTTTGATCCGCTGGTTTCCAAAATACTTAAGCTGGTTAAAGGTGACCCTTTGAAAGTCACAATCGGCACAGCTATTCTTACATTAATGGTCTCTTTAGATGGGGATGGGGCAACCACCTATCTTATAGTTGTTTCGGCAATGCTGCCACTTTATAAAAAGCTGGGTATCCCTGCGCTTAAACTAACAGCTATTATTATGTGTGCTGGCGGAGTCATGAATGTATTACCCTGGGGTGGGCCTACCGCAAGAGCAATGACCTCTTTACATTTAAGCTCTGCAGAACTATTTATTCCAGTATTGCCTTCACTCGTTCTGGGTGCATGCTGGGTTATATTTATGGCCAGAATTTTCGGGATGCAGGAAAGAAGAAGAATGCAACTTGCAGGAATTGATATCAATGCCGCAGAATTTGCAGCTGCAAATGAAAATCATTTAAAATTTGGGGAATCAGGGGATCAGAGCCTGAAACGTCCTAAACTATTAATATTTAACTTTTTACTTACCGCAGCCCTGCTGATAGCTATGGTTCTGAATGTGCTGCCTCTGACAGTCATGTTTATGATCGCTTTCGCCATTGCAATCATTATCAATTACCCACGTCTGGAAGAGCAGCACGACAGAATACGTAAGCATGCTGACAATGCATTATCCGTATCAGCTATGATTTTTGCAGCAGGGATTTTCACAGGGATCTTATCGGGGACAAAGATGATGGATGCCATGGCGATGACTATGATTGGCGCCATTCCTGCGCAATGGGGTACTCATTTACCGCTGATTACTGGATTGGCTACTCCTCCGCTTACTTTCTTTATGAGTAACGATGCTTATTATTTCGGAATATTACCATTAGTAGGACAAACAGCACAGCATTTAAATGTACCAATTGCAGAAGTAGGCAGAGCAGCCCTTTTTGGGGGCCCGGTACATTTACTCAGCCCGCTGGTGCCTTCCACTTATTTATTAGTTGGTCTTGCCGGAGTAAGTTTTGCTGATCATATGCATTTCACACTGAAATGGGCAAGTATTACCTGCCTGGTTATGTTAGCTGGAGCATTTCTGTTTGGCGTGATCTCTTTCTAAGATATTATACAATGATAATTTCATTAGATTTGATGATAAACCTGGAAAGATGATACTATTTTTAAATGCCTGATAGTTTGCGGAAAATATTTTCCAACCTGGCTTTCCAGGTGCTCATAGCTCTAATTGCCGGTGTAGCAACAGGAATTTATTTCCCTGGCTTCGCGGTAAAACAACGCTTTATAGGCACTTATTTTATAAAAATCACAGAGTGGTTCGCTGCTCCGGTTATTTTTCTTTCTATTACCACTGGTATCGCAGCGATAGCCAGTTTAAGAAAACTGGGACGAATTGCCCTGAAATCAGTTATCCTTTTTGAAGTACTGACCACAATCGCTATCATCTTTGGTTTAGCTATGGCAGCTTTGCTTAAACCAGGCACAATCGACAAAGGGAATATACAGGAAATCATCAAAACTCATTTTCAGTTACCTTATCATACAACATCTTCAGGATGGCATAACTATCTGCCTGCCCAAAATGTATTGTGGATTTTAACATCAGCCATGACTATAGGATTGCTGCTTCATTTTCTGCCTCAAAAAGATAAGTATATATTCAAACTCGAAAAGATAAGAGATCTGATTTTCCGGGTAATCACTTTATTCTTCAGCCTTACCCCATTGGCTGTATTTAGTGGCATGGCCTATACCATTGCCAGTTTCGGCCTGCATTCTATTCTGCCGATGAGTAAACTCGTTGCTGTGATGTATCTGCTGGTTATCATTTTTGTTTTTGCATTTCTGGGTTTGCTTTTACGCTATTATAAATTCAGTATATGGCAATTGCTGGTCCTGATCAAAGAGGAGATACTGATTGTCTTTGGAACTTCCTCTTCGAGGACAGTTATTCCATTGTTGATTGCCCGGCTTGAACACTATGGATGCAGTAAACCAGTAACTGGTTTTGTATTGTCAATAGGTTATTCTTTTAACCTGATCGGGACTTCTATTTATCTTGGTCTTTGTACTATGTTTTTGATACAATTATACAATATAGAGGCTGATATGTATACTTATTTCAAAATCATCCTGATTCTGATGCTTGTTTCTAAAGGTGCTTCGGGTGTACCAGGTGCAGGATTTGTGGCCTTAAGTTCTGCTATTTATATTCTACCCGAAATACCTTCCGAAGGATTACTCTTTATTGTTGCCGTAGAAAGGTTTCTGAACGAAGCAAGGTCAATTACCAATACAATTGGAAATGCAGCCTGTACACTGGTGATTGCAAAAAGTGAGAATGAATTTGCAGAACGATAAGCCATTACAGTATGATAAAAGCGGACATTCCTGATCAGAACATCCGCAATTCATCATTTAATATTTTTAAATAACTATCACCGTTTTCCCTAAAGCCGTACCTGTCTTACTTTTTGCGATGGCATCAGGAGCCTCACTTAAAGAAATCTTTTGAACTGGAATTTCGATATTCCCGGCTTCCATCATCGCACTTACGCCTTCAAGCAGGGCAACACTGCCTTTTACTTCAAAATTACCACCACGGATATTTTTAGCTTCCAGTTTTCCTGCATCAGCAGCCCCTATAGTTGTCAAAGCTATCCCCCCTGCTTTTACAACAGAGCTAAGCTGATCAAATGCTTCGGGATTACTTGCCAGATCTATCAAAGCATCTACTCCTTCTGGATAAGCAGTTTTGATTTGCTGTACAAGATCGCCTGTTGAATAATCAAATGTCTCTGAAGCACCCGCTTTTTTAATACTGCTTTTTGCAGCCTCGCCTCTTGCTGTTGCCAGTACTTTAATCCCATTTAAAGCAGCAAAAATAGTTGTAAATGTGCCTACTCCACCAGTTGCCCCAACAATTAAGAGTGTTTTCTCTTTACTCAGGCCAAGTTCTTTGACCAGCTGAAAAGCAGTCATACCAGCTACAGGTGAAGCAGCAGCCTGTTCAAAAGATAAACCGGGAGGCATTTTAGCAATAATAACCTTTTCAGGTACAACTATATATTCTGCATAAGTGCCTTCTCCTACCGGGGCATGCATCATCTGGCCATATACTTTATCTCCTGTTTTAAAACGACTGACATCTTCTCCTATCTCTTCAACTACTCCAGCACCATCTGCACCTAATATCAATGGAAATATATGAGGCATCTTCCCATCAAGCATTCCATCAGCTATACGCCAGTCCATCGGATTAAGTCCCGCTGTTTTGAGTTTAATCAGAATATGACCTGGTTTTATTTCGGGTTTTAAAATTTCTATCAGTTCGGGGACATCTTTAAATGCTTTTACTGCAATTGCTTTCATAGGCTTGATTTTAATATAAAATGTTTTTCAGTTTATTAGGCCATATATATCGTGCCACAAGTATAAAAACTATTCTTTTTACGGCTATATATGCCTTTTTAACGCTGATATATAAGAATTAACTAAAGAATGAGAAGAAACATCCGAAGTATAATATGGTTTTTATTATTATATAATAATTAAATAATGGCATCATAAATGCTAAATGTACAGACATCTGCCAAAAAGGCGTTTTGCCTTTAAAAACATCTTCTTATGAATAAATTAGAACTTAACTTATCACTTCTTCTGGACTCCTTTATCAGCAGAATCCCCACTCTTTTACTTGCATTGGCTACATTGCTAATAGGTTTTTGGTTAATCAAATTCCTGATCCGTTTTTTAAACAATCATCTTAATAAAGGAAAAATTGATATCTCGCTATCTAATTTTTTAATCAGTATTCTAAAAGTTATACTTTATATCCTTCTACTGGTTACAGTTGCATCGACTCTTGGTATTGAGACAACCTCTTTCGTGGCTATTTTAGGTGCCGCAGGTCTTGCAGTAGGTTTAGCACTGCAGGGAAGTCTTTCCAATTTTGCAGGTGGAGTACTGATCCTGTTATTCAAACCATTTAAAGTTGGTCACTATATTTCATCCAGCAATAATGTAGAAGGTACAGTGCTTAAAATCGACATTCTGTATACAACACTCAAAGCAAAAAACGGAACGACTTTGTATGCACCAAACGGACCTTTGGCAAATGCGGTAATCAATAACGTTTCAGATAATGAAAACAGGATGCTGGAATATAGTATCGGGATTTCTTACAATGCGAATATTGATACCGCCAGAAAAGTTATTCTGGGAGTATTAACGAATGACCCGCTGATTTTTAAAGATCCAGCACCAGTAGTTCTGGTAGCTTCTTTGGGCGATAACGCAGTAAACCTGACTATCAGATCATGGTCTGCCAATGCCAGTTTCTGGCCAGCCTACCACCGTAATTTTCAACTCATTAAAGAAGCTTTGGATCAAAATAATATTGGCATTCCATATCCGCAGCGCGAGATACATATTATACCTGCAGGCAAAGGTCTGCCTGGTTAAACAGATAAAGAGAAGGCTGTCAATACAAGTCACAAAATTTAAATATTATCGTATTGACAACCTTCTCCCTTTTTTAAATAATAATTAAATTGATAGCTTTATCGGATGAAATTTTCATCAATCTTATTATTATCATTTAGCCTGTTTGTCAACATTTCAGCAAGTCAGGCACAATATAAATCAACAGTTATCCGAACCTCTGCTCACCCTTTTGAACTCGGTACAACTGAACAAATACAATCTCCGCAGTTAGCAGAAAAGCGCATCCTCAATATCTATTTACCAGAAGGTTATGATAAAGATTTAAAGGCAACTTATCCGGTTATTTATCTTTTAGACGGATCAGCAAATGAAGATTTCGTACATATATTCGGTCTGGTTCAATTCTCAGCAATGATAGAAGCAATGCCTAAATCAATTGTGATTGGTATCGCAAATATTGACAGGAAAAGAGATTTCACCTTCCCTACAACGATTGCCCAGGATCTTAAAGACTTCCCCACTACTGGAAAATCAGAAAAATTCATGGCTTTTATAGAGAAGGATTTACAGCCTTATATAGCTCAGAATTACAGAACGAATGATACCAAAACAATTATTGGACAGTCATTGGGAGGTTTATTCGCTACTGAAGTATTACTGAAAAAGCCATCTCTTTTTAATAACTATATCATTATCAGTCCAAGTTTATGGTGGGATAATCAATCTTTGCTTACTGCTGCACCTCAGTTATTGAAATCCTTATCAGATAAAAATATCAAAGTATATGTTTCAGTAGGTACAGAAGGTAAGGTGATGGAAGATGATGCAAAGAATCTTGCTGAAGTCCTGAAAAAATCAGCAGATAAAAACCTGGAGGTAATTTTTAATCCTATGCCGGCAGAAAATCATCTGACCATTTTACACAATAGTGTTTACAAAGCATTAGGTATATTGAATGCCAAAAAATAACTTATAATTAGCCATGCAGGTATTACCAGCTATAGATTTATCAGCATATATTAAGCATTACCTCTTTTTAAATACGAAGAATAAAGAGGTAAAGAAATTGCGTTTATTTTCTGATGGAAATACAGGAATGGTATTTTCTTTTAAAAATCAGCTGATTGCCCAATTTAGCGGGCCGAATACTCCTGTTTATCTGCCGGATTCTTTTATATACGGACAACTAAATTCCTTTAAAGATCTGTATTGCAAGGGAGAAACCTCGTTAATGATCATTGTTTTTCATCCGCATGGTTTGAATCACATCTTGTCAATTCCGTCAAAAGAACTCAACGATACAAATATTAAAACGCAGGACCTATTTGGCTCAAAGGGAACTGAGCTTCAGGATAAACTGTTTGAAAGCGGGAATATACAAGATAGAATTTCCTTAGCAGAAGATTTTTTCAGAAAGATAATTGCAACGAAAAATCCAGCTGCACAGCCCCTGATTACTGCTTCTATTAATTATATCACACAGCATAAGGGATTAATCCCTATTAAAAGCCTTTTGGAGTTTACAGGCCTTCATGAAAGAAAACTCGAGCGTAATTTTATGGAAACCATCGGGATCAGCCCTAAAAGATTCAGTAATATTATCAAACTGCATGTATTTCTGAAACAACTGAGAGACAGAGCTGATCAAACCAATCTGACCTGTCTTGGTTATGAAGCCGGTTATTATGATCAACCGCATCTGATCAGGGAATTTAAGAAATACACAGGGCTCACTCCAGGTCAATACAGCAGTTTATCAAACCCATTGGCTATTAATTTCCTGGGATTCTAAGTCATGAAGAAGCTGTCGGATTTGTACATTTTTTAAAAATACGCCTTCCATACCTTTGTTATAAAAAATAATAAAGATGGAAAAACTCAAAATAGCTACAGCACAATTTGAACATAAAAGTGGTGATAAGAAATATAATCTTTCAGTCATAGCTGAGCTGGCAGCTAAGGCAGCGGCAGATGGTACACAGGTAATTGCTTTTCACGAGTGTTCAATCACAGGATATACCTTTGCCAGAAATCTCTCTCAGGAACAAATGCTTCATTTAGCAGAATTTATTCCCACAGGAGAAAGTATTTTAGAACTTAAGGCTATTGCTGCCCGATATAATATTGTAATTCTCGCTGGTCTTTTTGAAAAGGATCAGGACGATAACCTGTTTAAAGCATATGTATGTGTAGATAAAGACGGACTGGTCGCTAAATTCAGGAAATTACACCCTTTTATCAATCCTTTCCTTATACCAGGTGATAATTATTGTGTTTTTGAGCTTTATGGGTGGAAATGTGGTATTCTGATCTGTTATGATAATAATATCATTGAAAATGTAAGGGCAACAAAACTGCTTGGCGCCGATATCATTTTTATGCCCCATGTGACTATGTGTACGCCTTCTACAAGACCGGGAGCAGGATTTGTAGCCACAGCGCTTTGGGAAAACAGAGAAAATGATCCTACTTCTCTGCGCCTGGAATTTGAAGGAATGAAAGGCCGTGACTGGCTGATGAAATGGTTACCTGCAAGGTCTTATGATAATGCCATTTATACGATATTTTCTAATCCAATAGGAATGGATGATGATCAGTTAAAAAATGGATGCTCAATGATTATTGATCCTTTTGGAGATATATTAAGTGAATGCAAAACTTTAGGTGACAGCTATGTAACAGCTATTCTGACCCCCGAAAAACTAACACAGGCAGGAGGATATCGTTACCTGCAGGCCAGAAGACCTGAGCTGTATGGTGATATTATCAGTCTTCCGCATCAATCAGAACAAAAAGTGGTGTGGCTTAATGAATAATCAGCATATACCCTACCCCTCTGATATTTAAGATCTCAATTTTAGGATCTGATTTAAGATAAGACCTGAGCCTGGATATAAAAACGTCCAGGCTTCTTCCTGTAAAGAAACTTTCGTATTCCCATAATTCCGACAGGATATCTGATCTTTTTACGATTTGATTCTGGTGCTCCAGCAGCATCCTTAAAAGCTCTGACTCTCTATAGGAGATTTTTTTCTCTTTCCCATTTAAAGCCAATGTATTATATATAGCATCAAAAAAATAATTTCCTATAACATATTTGGTAGGAATGATTTTGTCTAATCGTTTTAGCTGTGCTTCCATACGAACAATCAATTCTTCGATACTATATGGTTTCTTCATATAATCATTAGCTCCTATTCCAAAGCCTTTGATCACATCGGCGGTCTGAACTCTTGCTGTAACAAAGATAATTGGAGTCTGATGATCTGTTTCCCTGATTTTTTGGGCCAGATCAAAACCATCTAATTCCGGGACCATGACATCTAAAACTACGATATCCGGTTTGACATTTGTAAAATGCTGAAATGCATCTGCCCCATTGGTATAATGGTTTACAGAATATCCTTTAAATTCCAGACAATCAGATACGATTTGGGCCAGATCCATTTCATCTTCAACAAATAATATATCAGTCATAATTTATAATTTAACAGGAATTAGAATTGTAAAAATACTGCCGCTCTTTTCATTACTGAACAACGTAATTGTGCCATTATGCTGATCAATGACTTGTTTAACGTAAGCGAGCCCCAGACCAAATCCTTTGACCCTTACCAGCCGCTTATCAGGAACCCTGAAAAACTGATCAAATACATCTTTTTGGTAAATCTCAGGAATACCTATACCATTATCACTTACCGTCAAAACCCAACCCTTTTTTGTTAGCCTGCTTCTGATTAATATTTTAGGTTTTACCAATGTATATTTTATAGCGTTATCTATCAGATTTCTTATCGCATTTCCAAGATGAACATGGTCAGCCAATAGTTCAGGAACATCATCCAGGTACATCTGTATATCAGCAGGTTCTTCTACCAGTGCATATTTTTTAACTATATCTTTGATCAAAAGATTAACATCAATCAGTTCTCTGAATAAGACCATCTTATGATGTTCAAAGACTGATAACTCTAATATCATTTCTATCAAACGGGAAAGATGATCCAGCTCATTTTTGGAGACATTCAGATATAAATTGGTTTTATCTTTATCTTCCAGAACTTCATAGTTACGCATGGCTTCAATAGCTACTGAAACAGTTGAAAGTGGGGTTTTCAACTCATGGGTCATATTATTGATCATATCATTTTTAACAACGGATAATTTCCTCTGCATAAAAATGGTCACCAGCATATAGATAAAACAGGAAGTCGTAAACAAGATCAGTAAAATTGAAGCCCCGAACTGCCATTTCATTTTCTGCAACACATGTAGAACAGGTGCTTTATATGGAATTGCCTGATAAACCTGGGCAGCACCACTTTCTGTAATTTTATAGTTTCCGGTCGTCTTATTAAATTTAAGATCCACAGGAGGTAAATCTGTTTCTGCAATTCTGGAAGTTACATTCATTATTCTGCCTTTTTCAATCAGTTTGGCAGGTACAGTTTCAACTGCTATGGTTGCCGGATAAGCTACCATAGCTGATAGTCTTGGTGTTAATGTACCAACAGGCAATTTCTGAACAACCTCAGCCGGCATAGTTCTGACTGGTATGGTTCTACCCGGCATGGTTCTGCCCGGCATGGTTCTGCCAGCTGTTATTGATTTCCCGGCTTTTACTGGCGTATAATTCTGATCAGGCATTGTTCTGATGGCAGTTGTCGAATAGGCAATTATAGATTTTGCATTCGCAGGCACCCCCACACTATCCATAGGAAGGAACAGATCAAAGTCTGATGAAAACAGAGGCTGGCCACTATAGTATTTATAATCTTTATATAACCAGAGGCCTTGTGTAAGTATAACCCCCAGGATACAGATGGTCATTAAACCTAAGATATATTTTATGCGGTTTGTCATATTCCTTTATCTCCGATCATGGCAGCAAATGTAATTTGCTCATCTTAAGGAACCACATCACTTAACTCTTTTTAACATATTGTAACCTTCATTAACACTATTCAAGCTCATATTTGACCAAATAATTTTAGTTAAAAATGAAACACACTTCTACTATTTACAGGTTAACCTGCCTCGCATTTTGCTTCATGGCCATTCTTTTTGCCTCCTGTAAAAAGGGTAAGACGTTCAGTCCGGGAGGTAATGATGAAATCCATATAGAGACTGTTGATACTGTTCAGGTTAAAGCTTCGACTTATCTGCTGGATTCTTTACCGACCACAAATACCGGGGGAATATTAGTGGGACAAATAGATGATAAGGATTTTGGAATATTAAAAGCATCTTCTTATTTCAGAATTGTACCCCCTGCTGCAGGTGTACCTACTATTCCAAAAGGAGCAACATTTGACTCGTTCAACCTCGTATTAAAATATAATAAATCAACTTCAGGAGATACAAGCGTTCAGCAAAACTATACCGTTCAACGCCTCACAGAGGAAATGATTTTACGTAAAGTCCCTGGTCCTACTGAAGGTGAACAAATTCCGCTATATGTAAAAGCAGAGGCATTATATAGTACAACTACATTTAAACATGAAATGGTTCCGATAGGCAATTTAGCATTACAAGTGAAGCCTTTGAGTGGGGACAGCATTATCATTCCTTTGAATGAAGCACTGGGAAGAGAGTTTTTAGATCTTATGAATAAAAAAGACAGCCGTTTTATCAGTGAGGCCGAATTTATTAAATACTTTAAAGGTATAGTCCTCAAGACAAAAACAGGTAATAGCATTAACGGGTTTAAAGCTGATGCAGTGAAGATGAATGTCAATTATAACTATGTCAATTCAGAAGGGTTCACCAAAAAAGATCAGGTAGTCTTTTCAGCAAAATCTGTCGATTATCAATTTAATCATTTTGATACGGACAGAAGTCAGACCAAACTTAAAACACTAAGCAATACCAACAAAGAAGTGAGTGCTGCACTTACCGGACAAATGTTATTTATTCAGGGAGGAACAGGTTTAGTTACTAAACTTCAATTTCCTACGCTGGTCAATTTTCTTAATGAATCAAAAAAAGTAGTAAACAAGATTGAGCTGCTTATTGAGACCAAACCGACTTACTATTCAGTTTTTAATGCGCCTCCAAAAATGATCTTATTTATTGCAAACTCTGCAAATGTACCCAAGAGCATTCTGCCGAACAATTATAAAGAAGGAAATCAAACAGCCGATTTTGAGCCAGGTAACGACATAGGATCAACAGGTAAATACAGATTTATACTTACTCAATACGCTACAGAACTAAAAAAAGGAACTTATAAAAACACTTCCTTATTCTTAAGTATACCAACAGAACAGTTACTGAATTCTGTGAGCAGAGCTCAATTGTATACCAATGAGACAAAACCTTCTATCAAGCTTATAATTACATACACTAAATATTAAATTCTAAAAAAATGATTAAAAAATTATTATCCGCCTCCTTTATTATCGTCATCATATTATTAGGAAGCTGTAAAAAAGACAAAAATGACGATCCAACAGAATGGGTAAGAGGGTCTGATTTTGAAGGTCCTCCGCGTAGTGCTGCTGCAAGCTTCATCATAGATGGAAAAATTTATATAACCGGAGGATTTAACGGAGAGAAAAGATTAAACGACCTCTGGATGTATGATCCAAAATTAACAAACTGGTATAGAATTGCGAATGCAGATTTCCCGGGCGAAGCCAGAAACTATGCTGTAGCTTTTAGTGTGAATGGAAAAGGTTATGTAGGTACTGGATCGAACGGTACAGATGCCCTGAAAGATTTCTATCAATTTACCCCGGAAACTAAACAATGGAAAAAGATTGCTGATTTCCCTGGTGATCCGAGATATGGGGCAGTTGCCTTTTCTGGTAGTGCTAAAGGTTTTGTGGGTTCAGGTACCTCAATCAATGGAGATCTTAAAGATTTCTATAGCTACAACCCTGTTTCAGATAGCTGGACACAGGTGACTAGTTTACCAGGTACTAAAAGAGCTTATGCTTTTACTTTCACCATCGGAGATCTTTCTTATATCGGCAGTGGAACTAATAACGGAGCTAACCTATCCGATTTATGGAGCTATAATACGCAAAGTGATGCCTGGGTAAAAAAGAATGAGATTTATCGGGATGATAAAATAGAAAGCAATAAAAAATACCAGTATGACCTTAGACGCAGATCTGCATCGGCATTTACAATTGGCAATAAGGCATATATTACAGGAGGAATTTCAAGCGGTGTAACCGGAACAACATGGGCTTACGATCCGACAATAGATCTTTGGGAACAACATCAGGACTTCCAGGGTGTTTCAAGGGAATCGGCAATCGGCTTCGGGGTAGACGGCAAAGGATATGTGACTACAGGTAAAAACTCGAGCTATTTCGATGACCTTTGGGTATTTTCGCCAAGCAAATAATATTTCAATTGTTAAAAGAGCATGGCTAAAAAGGATATAATAATCCTTTTTAGCCATGCTCTTTTTTATACCAACCAACTATCAGCCTACTCTACAACCTTTAGTGTAAGATGCGATTGTTTTTCACCAGCTGTATAAATCCGGTGCGTTGCTTTTAAATAATCAGCTGGTTTAGCCTGATAAATATCCATAAACTGGTTCGGGTTACGATCCACTAAAGGAAACCATGAACTTTGTACCTGCACCATGATCCGATGACCTTTTAAAAAGGTATGGTTGGCATCCTGCAATTCAAATTTCACTTCGGTAACCTGTCCGGGAACCAAAGGTTCAGGTTTAGAAAGACTATTGCGGTACTTAGCCCTGATCACATCTCCACGGACCAATTGCTGAAATCCACTCAGCTTAATGTGAGCAGGTGTATTTTTTCTGTTCATGGTGCTATCAGGATAAACATCAATTAATTTAACTACAAAATCGGCATCTGTACCCGTTACAGAAACAAATAGATCGGCTAAGATATGTCCGGCAATAGTGACGTCTTTATCCAGAACAGGAGAAGAATAAACCATCACATCGGGTCTGAAAGCTGCAAAACGCTGATCCTCGATCATGTATTCACGTCCCGGGCTAATTCTGATTTCGGAAGTAAATGGTACAGGCTTTTCCGGATCACTTACATATTCATCATAAGCTCCGGACCCCGCTGCAGGGTTTAAGGACAAAGTATGACCAGGACTTAAATAAAGATCAACATCTTTTGCTTCGGCCGGTGGCCATACTTTATAATTTTTCCATTGATTAGTCCCTGTTTCAAAGACAATGACTCTTGGCAACCCTGCAGTAACTTTTCCTTTAAGATGTTCATTGAAAAATGGAAACTCAATTTTCTCCCGGTAATACACACTTGTTTCTGAACCAAAATCTACATTTCCTAAAGAAGAGCCACTTGATCTCGCCCATCCTCCATGTGCCCAGGGGCCCATCACCAATATATTATCAGGATTGGAATTTTGTTTATTAATAGCTTCAAAAGTCTTCAGCGGGCCATATAAATCTTCGGCATCAAACCAACCCCCAACCGTTAAAACAGCTGGTTTCACTCCTTTTAAATGTGGTAAAGGTGTACGGCTTTGCCAGAATTGATCATAATTACCATGTTTCATAAATTCATGCCACACCGGAATCTGATTCTTATAATACTTATCATTCAGATTGGTAAATGTACCTTCCTTTAGAAAAAACTGATATCCATCTTCTGTACCTAAATTGAGCCTTTCGGGAGCTTTAATTGTTGGCTGCGGCCTGATTTGCCCAAAAGTGGAGAAAAACATAAAATTTCCCAAAAAGAAGGCTCCATTGTGGGTAATATCATCACCAACATACCAGTCTGTCACAGGTGCTTGCGGGGATACTGCTTTTAAGGCAGGGTGATTACTTAAGATACTGGCTGTAGCGTAAAAACCAGGATATGAAATCCCCCATGCCCCTGCTTTCCCATTATTACCCGGGATATTTTTAATCAGCCAGTCAATAGTATCATAAGTATCACTGCTCTCATCAATCTGATTCTTTCCTTTCTTCTGTGGATTAAAAGGTCTGGTATCTACGAAATTTCCTTCCGACATCCATTTCCCCCTAACATCCTGATAAACGAAAATGTACCCTTCTCTGATAAAAAGTGACGAAGGACCAAGATTTGTTCTGTATTTTTCAGCTCCATAAGGAGCTACAGAATATGGGGTACGGTTAATGATAAAGGGATACTTTTCGGCTTTATCTTTAGGAATATAAATAGAAGTAAATAACCTGACCCCATCACGCATGGGAATCAACCGTTCAATTTTAGTATAATTCGTTCTGATATAAACAGAATCAGGATTATTAGTCACCCCCTGTGTGTATCCGGAAAATCCGGATAACAACAGCAGGCCGTTTAGCAACAAACGTATTCTTATGTTTCGAAGCATAATATTTTATTTAAATCTTTTTAAGATACCAATTAAGTTTATTTATTAAACTTATCCCAGTTTACTTCACTTGAAGGCCTTTCCAACTGCGTAAATACGGCTCCAGCATCTAATGTAACATCAATTTCACTTAAACGGTCATATCTTCTCAGGTCAAACCATCTGTGCCCGGCTGGTTCAAACCACAGAGAATATCTTCTCTGAAACAGAATTTCAGTAATCAGGGCATTCAGGTTCTTCTCTCCGGTATAAACAGTAAGGTTAGCAGCGGTTCTGATCCTGTTAATCGCTGTTACCGCATCGTCAAAATGACCTAACTGCGCCGAAGCCTCCGCATAAATCAGTACCAGTTCTTCATTCCTGATGAATGGAACAGCCGAAGTATTAGTTGCCCAGCGTTTATCCTGATATAAACTGGATAAAGGAATAGTACCTACTGTATTAATTAAAGGGGTGTTACGGACAAAGATCTTTTTTGTTATCCGCGAATCACCTGGCAAAGCATCTTTCACAAAAGAAGGATGTACTACCGGTAAATTACTCACATTTGAATTCAGCACATAGAAAAACGGGTTAAATGCTTCTGGCGGTGCTCCATAAACATGTGCAGGACCAAGATCCAGGTCTCCTGTTATACTGAAAAATGAAAGGCTTAATGCGTCTAATGCACCCTGCCAGTCTTTCTGATAAATAGCAGTTCTTGCCGCCAGTGCCCGGTTAACTTTAGCCAGTCCTGCAGGTGAACTAAAAGGGGCATAACCCGAAGTCAGCTTAAAAGGTAAGGTCGTACCGGCTTTTGTTAAATCGGTATAACCATCTTTCAAAACAGCCTGAATAGCCTTCAGCGCTTCTTCATAAGTTACAAAAGGACCTGGTTTCGACTCATTGGAAACATCAATCCTGATCCCGTTTTTATATTGCGAATTAGCAGGGATCAGGTACTGATAACCTTGTATAGTCTTAGCAAATCCACTATAAGCTAATTTCTGTTCTGCAGTAATTACAGAGGTATTATTAACCGCACTGATTAGAACATTGGCCTGTTTAATTGCCTGATAAGGACTTAAATAAATATTGGCAACACCATAGAAATCTGCATCTGGTTTTCTGCCCCCCAGTCCAAGCCAGAATTGGATATTCCGGGAATCATTAGAATTAAAATACCATACGTCCCTGCCAAACGTACCAAAAGCATTTTGGGCAGTAGCTACATAGTCTTTACTTCTGGATTCCAGACCAGAAACAAGATTCTGTAACTGTGCAGCATTTGCATTGTTGGTTACACTGGCTATGGAAGGATTATTTGGATCCGGAATATTATCCAGTTTGCAGGAAGTGGCTAATAAAACAACTGCAAACGTTATATAGGTAATAATAGATTGATTTTTCATTGGGATATTTTTTAAAATTCTACTCTTAAATTAAACAGGAATCTTTTTGACGAAGGATAATTAAACAGATCAGTACCTGTATTAATTGCATTCGTCCCAAAACTTGAAACCTCAGGATCATATCCTTTATATTTAGTGATCAGAAACAGATTACTCGCTGAAGCTCCAACACGTATGTTTTGTATCGCCTTTTTAAACACCCTTTGTGTAAATGCCTGCGGTAAAGTATAACTTAATGCAACTTCTCTCAAACGGATATAACCTGCATCCTGAACATATACACCTGCTCCGGTTCCCTGTCTGTCTTTTCCGTTAGGAATACCATTATGGTTATAATCTCCATTCCAGTCTGCAGAAGTCCCTCCGTTATCTGTATTGTATAAGGTAATATTCATAATATCCCCACCCTTTTTCCAATCTATCAGCGAAGAGAAAGTAAATCCATTCAGGAATGAGAATGTATTGGACCATGAAGTTTGAAAATCGGCCTGAGAATTACCATAAACAGTATAATCCCCATTAGCTTTTTGCGGGGTTCCAACGATTGTTGTAGGAGAATATCCTTCTTTAATCAGATAAGTACCATAACTTACGCCATAAACACCAGTAGTATAAGATGGTACATCAAGTTTTGTGATCTTACTTGTATTTTTCCAGAAAAGAAGGCGGCTTGTCCAGGTAAAGTTTTTACTTGAAACAGGCGTACCACTTAATGCAAATTCTACACCGTGGTTTACTAAATCCGCAGCATTTACCTTTTTAGTGGTTATCCCGCCCGAACCTGCAAGGGTAAGCGTCTGAATCAGATCCGTTACTTTTTTATTATAATAAGTGCCTTCCAGTACAATGCGGTCATTCAGGAAACCTATGTCAGCGCCTAATTCAAGTTCACCGGCACGTTCTGGCTTAATATCCGGATTTCCTGCCGAAGGAGAAACTACAGAGCCTACCTGACCACCAATAACCACAGGGGTAAGTGAAGAATAAACATCGCCAAAAGCAGGAACACCACCTGTCTGACCATAAGCAGCACGCAACTTCAGCTGACTTATTACAGGAACTTTCCAGAAATCAAATTTAGTCAGGTTAACCGCTACTGAAGCTTTAGGGAAAGCATAAAACTTATTGGCATTTCCATTCAGGGTAGACTTATCAAAACGAATTCCTAAAGTGGTAATCACTTTATCATCATAATTAATTTCTTCCTGTGCAACTGTACCAAAATCTTTTACGGTCTGGTCTCTTTGCTGAAGCAGCGATTGCACTGCCGCCTGTGAGAGATTCTGTTGTCCTGCAATTAAACCCCTGCCCCTGTTTAATACTGAATTGGCCTGTGTTTGTAAAAACACCGCACCTACCTGGGTATTAAAATGTACTTTGTTTACCTGCTGTCCGTAGATTAAAAAGGCCTGAACATTGGCATTGATATCAGTTTCATTACCCAATATAATATCCCCGGGATTAGGTAAACTTTTCTGAGACTGTAAATTATCAGGAAAATATTGTCTTGTACGGCTTCCCAGGTAATCTACCCCACCTTGCAAAGCCAGTTTTAAGTTAGCATCCTTTTTCTTCAATAAATAAACGTTCAGATTTGCAGATTGAATAAACCTGTTGATTTTAGAATTATTAATTGCTTTATCTCTCAATTCCAGAGGGTTCTGATTTTCTGAATAAGGATTATCAGGATAAACCCCATTGACAGGTACTGGATTAAAATAATTTGGCATATAGCCGATGATATAACCTAAACTGGTTCCCGATTGGTTTTCATTTCCAGTAAAACCACGGTCACTATTTGAATTCAGATAATTGGAGGTAAGAGAGAGATTTACCCAGTCATTAAAATTATGATCCAGATTTAAACGGATTGATTTCTTATCAAATCCAGTATACCTGATAATCCCATTCTCCTTTGCAGCATTCCCTGAAATATAGAATTTCGTTTTATCATTTCCACCTGATATGCTCAGATTACTATTAAACAGAATAGGTGTTTCCCCATAAATCAGTTTTTCATAATCAGTAATTCCGTTATTTGCTACTGCATCTCTATAACGTTTCAATTCCGCTGGCTGTGCAGAAACAGGAAAGTAGGATTTGATCTTATCTTCATCCCAGGATGCACTCCCGACAAAACGCTGGATTTTAGAAAAACCAACATCCTGGCTCAGACTAACTCTTGTTTTACCAGCTTTACCTTTTTTAGTCGTAATAATGATTACACCTGCATTCGCTCTTGTTCCATAAATCGCAGAAGCCGAAGAACCTTTCAGTACTTCTATACTCTCTACATCATCAGGATTAATATCTGCAATTCTGTTCGCGCCATCATCTTCGCCCTGACTTGCACCTGTAAGGGTGCTTCTGCCTGTCCTTAAAGTACTGTTGTTCAGATATACCCCATCAATAATATATAAGGGCTGAGAAGCGCCCTGCAAAGAACTTATCCCTCTTAACTGTATGGAAATACCGCCACCAGGTGCCCCACTGTTTGCACGGATATTTGCACCGGGTATTTTACCATATAAAGCCTTATCCAGTGTCTGTGGTGTCGTAGTACCAGTCAGCTCTTTAGCCTGGATCGTGGTTACTGCATTAGCCAGATTAGACCGTTTAATACTGGAAGCCAGTCCGGAAACGACTACTTCGTCCAGTGCAGAAATATTTTCCGTTAACAGGATATTTAACGGACCGCTTTTTACGGCTTCAGCCTGCAGATTCAAATAACCAATTGCCCGGAAGATTAAAACAGAAGAAGGCGGAACGCTTACCGTATAGTTTCCATTACCATCGGTTGTTGTCATACCCTTCCCCCCTTTCAGAGAGACAGAAACGCCCGGAATTCCCAGACCATCACTGATCGATTTAACCTGTCCGGAAATGGTGAGGTTCTGTGCAAATAATAGCCGTGGCACAAATAGCAATAATACGGCAAATAATAAAAATTTAGTAAATTTCAGATTCATGTTCAAGAGTGTGTTTGATAATTTTTGACATAGAGATTCCTCCGGCACAAAATGCCGGTACTTTAATAAATGCTTAAAAAAGAAGGAGATCAGCCCCTAAAAAAGGGCAAAAGAATTTAGGAGAAACAACAACGGATTGCTGCGTTAAGAGGAGGGTAAAAAACGGGTTTCATGCTCGATAAATTAGGGATTGATTGTAACGTCATTTCAACGTGATAATTAAATATGCGACAAACATAAACATTAATCTACTAATTCCATAGACTTAATTTAAAACTATCTATATTCCCGATAATTAAGCCCCTGAGCCTGCTTTTGAACTCTTATTTTTAAAATAAAATAAATCTTGCAGAATTAAATCTTTATGTTTTACTTGTAACTCAAAGTTCTTTTAAAAATGCAAGAAGAAGATATTTATTCAGAGCTCAGTTCTATCCGTAACCTGATGGAACGCTCCAGCAAGTTTATTTCACTCAGTGGTTTATCAGGAATCATGGCTGGAATATATGCACTTATTGGCGCCATTGCTGGTTATAAAATAGTTTACAATCAACACGGTGGCCTGCAATACAGAAGTAGTTATATCAGTCAGCCAGAGGTTTTGTGGCAGTTAGCTTTCATCGCTGCACTTGTTCTGGTTTTTTCTTTAGTTACTGGTATCTGGTTAACCATCCGCCAGGCCCGTAAAAAAGGAGAGAAATTCTGGAACCCTGTAAGCAGGCGTCTTTTAGTTAATATGACTATTCCATTAACCACTGGAGGGCTATTCATCTTAATCCTTCTGATACGCGGTGATTATGGAATTATAGCTTCTGCCTGTTTGATTTTCTATGGTCTTGCGCTGATAGCGGCAAGTCATTATACGCTGTCGGATGTAAAATGGCTTGGCTTCTGTGAAATTGCTTTGGGATTAATGGCTGCACTATTTCCAGGATATGGAATTGTTTTCTGGACAATAGGCTTCAGCATCCTGCACATCCTTTATGGTTCAATCATGCATTTTAAATATAATCAGTGAAAATCTCTTTAGAATCTTTTGATAAAGCCTTTGAAAACCGGTTGCGCCTGCAAATCATGAGCGTACTGGCGGCCAATGATTATTATGATTTTAATGCTTTAAAAGAGTTGCTGAATGCAACAGACGGGAATCTTGCCTCCCACTTAAAAGCATTGGAAAAAGAGGAATATATTACCGTCAATAAAAGCTTTATTGGCCGTAAACCTAATACCCAGTATGCAGCTTCAGCAAAAGGAATTCTTGCGTTTAAAAAGCACCTTGAGGCACTTGAAAATTTAATTAAACAACAAAAGAGATAATATTTTTTTTATACCCATACTTTGAATTTCAAAGTACTTTCAATCAACCATTATGAACAATCAGCAAAAAACACAGCAAAATGGATTCAGAACCTGGTTCTCGGAATCGGTCATAGTCAAATTATGTCTGATAGGTATCTTAACCCTGCTCCTGCTCATCCCTTCGGGCCTGATCCAGAATCTGATCGTGGAGCGCCAGGAAAGACAGCAGGAAGTTAACAATGAAATATCCGATAAATGGTCCGGCAGTCAATTAGTGGAAGGCCCGATTTTAGTGATTCCCTATAAAACTACAGTTAACCATAAAGACAGCGCAGGAAAAGTAACGACAAAGGAAGTTTTGACTAATATTTATATTATGCCTGAAACTTTAAACATAGCCGGTAAAGTGGAACCGCAATTACTTCACCGCGGGATATTTGATGCCGTTGTTTATAATTCCAAAATTAAAGTTAATGGTAGATTCAGTCCCCTTGAATTAAAAAAGTCAGGTATTAATCCTGATATGGTACAATGGGACAAAGCTAAAGTTGATATCGGATTAAGTGACTTAAAAGGACTGAAAAACAACCCGGTCATCAAACTGGCAAATAAAGATTATGCAGTCGAACCTGATTTCACTACGCTTTCCTTATTCACCAATAACCTGATTATCCAGCCTGACCTGAGCATAAATAAAAATACCGCATTAGATTTCAGTTTTGATCTTGATTTAAGAGGCAGCAATGAGCTTAATTTCCTGCATATCGGAAAAAGCACCACGGTAAAAATTGAAGGAAGCTGGGGTAATCCGAAATTTACCGGACGTTATCTTCCTGAACAGCGCAGTATAGCAGATAAAGCGTTTAGTGCAACCTGGAAAATGCCGTATTTCAACAGACCTTTTTCTCAGCAGTGGATGGAAGAAAATGCAATACTGACATTTGGTCCTTCAAATGAGAAAAAGGAATCCCGGCAAACGGATATAGATACGTCTATTGTACCTGCTCCGAAAGACGGCTCTTTTGGAGTTCAGTTTATACTCCCTGTAGACCAGTATCAAAAAACTATGCGTTCAGGCAAATATTCCATTCTGATTATCATGCTGACTTTTATTTCTCTGTTTTTTACAGAATTACTGAACAAAAGAAAAGTACATCTTTTACAATATGTATTAATAGGTGCAGCAATGATAATTTACTATACCCTATTACTTTCATTTAGTGAGCGTGTTGGTTTTAATATTGCTTATCTGATTGCCTCCATCGCTACAGTAACCCTGATTGGTTCATTCATAGCAGCCTTATTGAAGAACAAAAAACCAGCGATGATATTTGTAGGTATCCTGACTGTTTTCTATGGATTTATCTTCGTGATCATTCAATTACAAGATCTGGCTTTATTATTCGGAAGCGTTGGCCTATTTATTATAGTAGCTGCCCTGATGTTCCTATCTGCAAAAATAGACTGGAATAGAAATCCTTTGGCAGAACCAGAAGATTCATCCGTATCAGCACCGGCAGAAATAAATTCAGAACCTGATAACCAATAAAGCTAATTTTCAAAATAAGGAGGCCTGTTTTACAGGTCTCCTTTAACTTCAATCTTTTTAATATGTTTCGTTTTAACAAATACTATTTCGGGTTTACGCTCTTATTATTGAGCATTGAAATCCTGATAGCACGATATGCACATGATCAGATTATTCGTCCCTATGCAGGTGACTTTCTGATCGTCATCTTTCTCTACTGTCTGGTCATGAGCTTCTTTAATGTTATTTTCTTATCTTATCGAGGCTTCTCAATATTTCAATCTTATCCATCATTTAAGAATGGATAATTCAAAAATAGCCCCGCTGATTTTAGGGAATAGCTTTAGCTGGATAGCTATGCTTGCCTACACTTTGGGAACCGGCGTTATTTTTATGCTACAATCATCTCCTGTGGTCTCACCCCCAATACATTGAAAAACGTATTGCTAAAAGTGGAGACACTATCATATCCTACCTTTATAGCTACGCTTTTAACATTTTCACCAGAAATAGAAAGTAATTCAACAGCTTTAATGATTTTATATAATTTGATGTAACCAGCAACAGTTATTCCTATATCCTGTTTAAATAATCTTTCCATTGTACGGGCAGAAAGATTAAAATTAGCGGCAACATCGGGTATTTTAATATCATTAGCTACATTTTCTGTCAAATAATCAATCATACGTGCAATTCTTGGATTCTGAGGAACAGGCAGCACCAGTGGTAAAGAAGTATCAAATGTTAAAGGAAGTATACCAATTAATGCTTTCAGAAAATCAAATTCGAGTGCATCTTCCTCTTCCAGTCTTGACCACTGCTCCGTAAACAGTATCATTTCTCTTAAAACCATCGGGGTATGAAAGATATTCAGTTCTTTGAAAAACTGGCTATCCGCTGTTTTACTTAAAAAGATGCAACGCAAATATACCGGGCTTACCGGTGCAGAGGTTTTATGTAAAAGCCCCGGTGGTATCCATGCGCAATGATGGGTAGGTAATAAATAGGTTCTGTCCGGAGTATGCAAATACTGCACTCCCTTTTCTACAAAAATCAATTGTCCCATATGATGAGAGTGCCATTCATCAGAAAACTTCCAGTCAGCTTCGTGCCATACATAGGCCTCTTTTTGTACACTGTCAACCGTTAAGTGGCAGAACCTTGATCTCTCCATTTGTCGTATTATAACATGCTATTGGCAAATATAGACATTTAAAGACATCAGGCTTTGAATACCTTTGTAATCAACAATTCACAAAATAAATACAACAATGAATTCAATCAGTTTAATGCGTATAAAAACAAGCTTTCTTATTCTGTTATGTTTGTTTAGCGCTTCATTTTTAAAAGCACAAAACAAGATGGGAGATCAACATTCAACCGTAAAAGTACTGGTACTATTTAATACAGTAAATGGTGGGACCTATAAAATGGCTAAAGAAATGGCAGCCGGAATTGAAGAATTTCCTGGAGCCAGAGCCATCTTAAAACAAGTACCAAGAATTAAACCGCTGGAAAATGAGGCTCAACAGGCTTTCGCCTCCATACCTTATGCAAATATGAATGAATTACCTGATTATGATGCTATAGCTTTTGGATCTGCTGTTCATTTTGGTAATATGAGCGCCGATATGCGTTACTTTCTGGATCAGTCAGTGGGTATATGGATATCCCGTAAGCTGGAAGGAAAACCTGCTACCGTGTTTATGTCTGCAGGCAGCGGCGCTGGCAGAGAAGCTGCGATATTATCATTCTGGAATACATTAGCTATCCATGGAATGATGATCGTGCCCACAGGAATTATGGGTACCAATGAAATAGATAAAACTATCCCTCAGGGAAATACTGCATTTGGAGCTTCTTCTCTGGCTGGTATCCCGCATAGCGAAAGACCTTCCAAAGGGGAATTACATATAGCCAGACTGCAAGGTTATGCTTTAGCCAGGGCTGCTAAAGGTTATCAGCTGACAACAACAGGCCTGACTCATCAAAAGATTGCCGGTTCTTCTATTGAACAGACAACCTTAACGGCTAAAGAAGAACAAAAACCGGGTATGATAGCCCATAAATTAAAAGAAATGAACCTCATTTTACCCCAGGCACCAGCTCCGGTAGGCAATTACAAACCTTACCGCATTTCCGGTAAACAGGTTTTTATCAATCAGATTGCATTAAACAATGGTAAAGTAGATCATCCGGGTATGATCGGAAAAGAAGTTAAAGAAGAAGAGGCTAAACTGGCAACCCGTCAAACTTTATTAAATGTTCTTGCGGTTTTAAAAGAAGCAGCAGGAGGAGATTTAGATCATGTAAAACAAGCAGTACAGTTAACTGGTTATTTTTATACCGCAGCAGGTTATACTAAACATGCTATTTTAATGAATGAAGCTTCTAATCTTTTAGTGGAATTATTTGGCGAAAAAGGAATGCACACCAGGGCTACAGTAGGTGCTTCTTCCTTACCTATGAATTCATCTGTAGAAATTCAAGCTATTTTTGAACTGGAATAAGAAAATAAAATATGGTTCAATCTTTATAAGGCTGGACCCTATTTTTTCAGGCTACAAAATCTCTGAGATAAGTTCTCAGGAAATCCTGTGAAAACTTAAATCTGGATATCCCTGCAGTTTCATAACCCTTTACGGCTAATTCAATAGCCATATTCTCGTTTTCAGCAAATACGATTAACCATTTGAGTTCTCCCATAGCTGTGCAATTGCGTTCTACGTTGAAATTACTGAGATGTATGTGTTCAGGCGAATGGGCTTTGCCCAATAGAAAATAAACTTTAAAAAATTTCATCAGGTTATAGCTCAGGTCTGGTTTATATAAGCAATATATAAACGTAAACTAAAATGTTTTAGATGTCATAAAAATGTCATTTGCAATATACTTAAATGTGAAGCTGAATCGCTATATCCGCAAGATTTTTTAATCCTTTCTCTAATTTATCATTCCACGGAGTCCCATAATTTAAACGCATACAATTAGAAAACTGATCCTGCAGCGTAAAAAGCCTCCCTGGTGCTATACTCACCCCCTTTTTAATAGCAAGCTCATATAATTTAACTGTATCAATCTTTTTATCAAATTCGACCCATAAAACCATCCCCCCCTGTGGCCGGCTCACTTTTGTCCCTTCCGGAAAATAGTCATGAATAGCCCGGATATATTGCAAACTGTTCGTATGCAGCGTATTCCTGAGTTTCCTTAGGTGATGTTCATAACGACCAGTTTCCAAAAAATTAGCAATAACTTCCTGAGTAATACTGGTTGAAGCTATAGAATGAAAGAGTTTCAGTCTCAAAATCTCCGATTTAAACTTTCCAGGCGCTAACCAGCCTACACGATAACCAGGCGCCAGCGTCTTAGAAATAGAGCTGCACCAGAGCACTAATCCACTCTCATCAAAGCCCTTACAGGTACCTGGCCGGTTAGCACCGAAATAAATATCTCCATAGATATCATCTTCAATTAAAGGTATATTGTGTTTTTGAATCAATCTGACTACCTCTTTTTTATGTTCATCAGGCATCAGACTACCTAAAGGATTACTAAAGTTACTGACCAGCAGACATAAATTAATTTTGTTAGCCTCCAGTGCTTTTTTTAAAGCGTCTATTTCTATTCCTGTTTGTGGATGTGTAGGTAATTCCAGGACTCTCAGACCTAAACTTCTGGCTAATTGCAAAACACCAAAGTACACCGGGCTTTCTACCGCAATAGTGTCTCCAGGTTTCCCAAGGGCCATCATGGCATAAGCAATTGCATTAATACAACCTGCTGTCGTTATAATATCCTCATGGCTTAAATCAGGCATATTCAATGCGTGCCTTGCCACCTGCTTTCTTAATTTCTCATTTCCCTGGATTTCTCCATAGGTCGTACCACTCCCTTTCAATTCCCGCATCGCCAGGATGAGTCCCTTATTCAACTTAGCAATTGGCAGTAATTCATCAGCTACAACTGCGTGCGCCAACGTGATATTAACCGGAGCAGGATTATGATAGATTTTCTCCAGTAACTCTTCGATAATTATATTTCCACTTTCCGGATCGGGCTGACTTGTTTTTGGCAAAGCCGGAATTCTTTTCAATGAACCGCTGATAAAGTATCCTGACTTCGGCCTTGTTTCAATAAGGCCCTTACTTTCCAGTTCATAATATACCTTGATCGCTGTAGTTTGGCTTGTTCCATAAATCTTACAAAACTCCCGCAGAGAAGGCAATTTATCCCCTATCGCCAGAACATTATTTTTAATCTGTTGTTCCAGCCCCTTTGCTATCTTTTGATACAAATGATAATTCTGTGTCGGTTTATTTTCCATAAGATACAACTGCTATGGTCAAATATATCAAAACTGCATCTGCTTTTGCAATTGTATTTAGCTTAACTTTGCCTTCATCACCATTAAACTACGCAGTGCTCTTGAGAACAGTTGAAAACTTAAACACCACGAAAAAAAAAACAATTATATCCCAATAAAAAATTTACGCATGGAAATTACAAATAGCACTCCAAAAGACATCGACGCAATCTTCAATCTTTATGACCAGGCAACTACACATATGAAAAAGGTAGGCAAGTTGTTTTGGCAGGGATTTGAAAGATCTCTTATTGAAAAAGAAATTCAGGAAGACAGACATTATAAAATAACTGTAAACGGAGAATTAGCCTGTACTTTTTGTATTGCACATAACGATCCTGCAATATGGAAAGAAAAAGATCAGGACCCTGCAATTTATATCCACAGAATAGCAACTAACCCAGATTTAAGAGGAAATTCTTATGTCAAACATATCGTTGCCTGGGCTACACAGTTTGCAAAAGACAATCAACGTTCTTTTATCAGAATAGATACCGGAAGCGGTAATGATAAATTAAACAATTACTATATCAGCTGTGGCTTTAACTACCTGGGTGTTACACATCTGGATGATGTGAGCAGCTTACCTGCACATTACAAACATGGCTCTTTCAGCTTATTTGAAATCCCGGTTAATTAGTTCTGATGGATAATTTAGAAATTTTACCCGCAGGTTTGCCTGTCCCTGCCGATGATGGGGCTTGTGATCATTTACCGGGATTAGCTATTCCTGATATTTGCCTGAAAGGTACCCATGGAGAATGGGTATCACTTTCTGCTATAAAAGGCCGCCTGGTGCTTTATTGTTATCCGATGACAGGACCAGAACATGTTCCGCTTCCAGAAGGCTGGGATGCTATTCCGGGAGCCAGGGGTTGTACACCACAGGCCTGTTCTTTCCGTGATCATTATCAGGAGCTTAAACAATTAAATACTCAGGTTTATGGAATAAGCACACAGTCAACAGCAGATCAGTTAGAATCAAAAGAACGTTTACATCTGCCTTTTGAATTGCTAAGTGATGAAAATCTGGATTTTACAAAAGCGTTGAATCTACCTCTTCATATTTTAGGTAAGCTTAATTTTTTGAAACGCATTACCTTAATCTTTGACAACGGTATAGTCGTTAAGCATTTTTACCCGGTTTTCCCACCAGATAAGAACATTGATGAGGTATTGCAATACTTAAGCTAAAATTAGCGGGAGTGAATAAAATTTACTCCCGTCAATTTTACAAATTCTTCTATAGTTATTAGAAATCTGCCTGTTCCAAAAACTCTATCACTTCTCCATTAGGACTATAAACTAACGAGTTACGAACTATAATTGCTGGATTCCCCAGATGAAGTATCATAGGCTCGTGACAGGGTATTGCCCCATTTGCAATGGCCATTTCATAAGCTATTTTTGAATCTTTTACAGTCAGACAAATATGTAGTAAGGCGGTTTGAACAAACTCTTCCTGCACCAGTTTTTTCCTTCCCTGTGCCGGAATATCAGCTTCACGATCATATATTTCAATATAGCTCAAGCCATCCGGAGATTTTAACATAGCTGCCTGTTTAAGATTGAATTCAGGTAATGACCAGGTATGGCCAATTGTATATCCAAGTACCTGGGTGTAAAACCCCACAGTCTGATCAAAATTTTCCGCTCTGATTGCAATATGATGTAAACCGGAGATCCCGATATCGTTTTTAGCTGTTACCATAATTTAAAAATTTATTGGCAAATTTACAGCTGGAGGCCTGCAAAACACTGAACTTACAAAATTGTAAGCTAAACACAAGCTCCATAATCAAATGATAAAAACCACTTCAACTAATTATATCAACGCACAAACATTACACGGTTTATGTGATGCGGCTTATACATTAGCAATGATCAGCGGCCGCTGGAAACTTACTTTATTAGTCAAATTACGCGAAGGCAATCAAAGGTTTTCAGAATTAAAAACGCAGCTTCCGGCTATCACCGAACGTGTATTAGCCCTGCAACTGAAAGAACTGGAAAAAAGCGGGCTTATTATCAAAAAAGCATCTGCACTAAAAAGCAAGTTATATCATTATGAATTATCGCCATTGGGCAAATCGCTTGATCAGGTGATCCAATCTCTTTCAGATTGGGGTAAAATCAATAATTTACAATCTGAACTGTAAAGTTGTTCTGATTGCAAAATTTGACGGTTCGGCCCCAGGTTCATTTAAATGCTCTCTTTGTGTTAAACGATGCAGAAAATCAATACGTATAATTTTAAAGATATTCTCCACCCCATAACCAACCTCTACGTAAGGAACATTGTTTAAACTCCGGTTCAGAGGTGATCTTCCTCTTACAAAAGCCTCATTGTTTTTATCCGAAAGACTACCTTGCAATACATTTAAAACAGCTACCGTACGTACGTTTAAGGCTTTTAAGAGTGGAATGCTATTTGTAATCAAACCTTCCATATGCTGCGTATAGTTTAGTGAAACAAATCTGTCACTCGTAAATTCCATAAAACGCATGGTATTGAAACTGTACCTGTGATTTTCTAAAAGCGGGTAAGGTAATGCACTTGGAATATATCCGGCAGTAAGCGAATAATCACCTATACCAAAAATCCCCATACGTGGCCGCTGGCTAATGTTAAAGTAGAATTTATTATAATTGAAATCACCATAAACAGCCTTAACCCCTCTATAATATCTAAAAGTCAGGATAGGGTTACTATTCCCGTTACCAATAATTAATCTTTTATTGATTTTAGATGATTCAAGCAGACGCCGGCCTGGCGTCCATTGCAGCTCCGTTCCTATTTCAGAAACTTCATAACGGTTATAAGTCCGCTGATCTGCCTGATCATGGTAGTGGAAATTAAATAAAGGATCAAAAGTACGATGCGATAAAGTCAGCTTGCCCCTTATAGTAGGTGTAATATCAGTCTGAATATAGGCCTGAGATATATTTTGGGTAAAAGGGCCTCTTCTGATTACCTTGCCGTTCCTGATCGCGGCGAAAAATACATTATTAGCTCTATTGATGAAATTTTCGAACTGATAACCTGTCTGCCCGATATCGTGCTGATAAGAAACACCGGCCTGTACCCATGGTTTACGTGAAAAGATATAATCGACAGCAGCATTGTACTTAAACCTTTCATCCCGGAAACCATAACTCAAAAAGCCGCTAAGGATCAGTTTATCACTAAAAGCCGGATTTGTAGTCGCTCCGATCCTGAGTACATTTCCTTCCAGATCATTATAACTATAAGTATAGGGATATGGCCCTAAACTTATCTTTCCAACCTTGTAATACCCATTAATCAGCATTCCTGCTATATCAGCATAAGTTTTAACCAAAGGCAGGTTTTTAACCGTGTCTATCATTTTATAAACTGCCTTATCCGCAGCAGTCAGTGAGTCCCCCCGGTTTTTCATCCAATACTGATCGTCTTTCTTATTGACATCACTGCTCATTACCAGACTTTCTTTAAAGTCATTGGCAGGATAATCTTTATTGACTTCCAGGTTCTTATTAGACAGATAGAACTTAGCGATAAAACCTGATAGCTTTTTCTGGGTAGTGCCGACATTAACTACAATACGCGTTTGTGCCGGTAACCAGGCTGTAGTACCAGGTGCCTGAACCATAGCCTGCTGGATCCTTATTTTATTTAAAAAATTCAGGTTTGCATCCTGTGAGACCTTACAGTCTATCTGATATAAAGCATAGCTGTCACGTGTAATCCACATCACCCCATTAAAAGCCAGGTCATGAGATCTTTTAGGTTTAAACTCAATTTTATAGCACTCTCTGCCATTTATTTTATCATAAGAGTCAACCAGTTCATAATTATAATGTGTCTTCCAGTTATCGCTGGTTGGCGATATAAAATCCTTATTTGCAAGTTTCAGGAAGTTATTATAGAAATTATATTGTAAAAATGTAGAACCAACCAATTGAGAAATCAAAGTTTCATCCTCTATTCCTACCCCGCTGACTTTAGTGCGGAGTACATGCTCAGTTTTCCGCTCAGGGCTGGTCATATACTTATAATCAGAAACGGTCTCAGACATAAATATGGGCAAAATCGGAGTCCCTTCCTCACCAGCAATCTTTTGCAGATTTTCCATTAAAGGTAAAACCTGCTTGATTACCTTATTCTTTTTCATCTTTTCACTGATATTGGTTACAGATATCTCTATACGGTTATAGCTTTGATATTGATAACTTTTCAGATACTTCTGATCATTTAAAGGTTTATTTTTAACCAGCTTTTCCATGATCTCCCAGGCCGGGTTCACATAGGTTTTAGGGGTAATTGTAACCCCGTTTAAGATACGTCCGTTTACCGCCAGCTGAAAATCAACTATGGTCTTAGGTGCTTTAGGCAGTAATTTTCTACCAGGTAAGTAACTGACATAAGCCGTATATATCGAGTCATTAGCAATATCATGGGGAATAGCTAAATGATACAATCCATCAAAATCTGAAGCCGTACCTCTTACAGTACCATTTTTTAGTTTCACAAAAATAGTGGCATAGGGAATAGCCTCACCTGTTTGCGCATCGGTGATCTTACCAGTTACGACAACTGACTGCTGTGCATTCACCACACTAAAACATAAAACATTCAGAGTCAGGACAAGAAATGCATTACGCAGATTACGCCTTTTGGCAGAAGATTGAAATAAAAAGAAAATGAATTCTTTAACCTGCATAGCGTGATAAAAATTTTAAAACCGGGATATTATGATGTTACACTTATTCTGAATATTTATCAATAGACGTTTATATCTATCAATCCCCCTATTCCGGTCTCCATTTATTCCAATTCCTATAGATAAAACACAATGTAAAAACTATTTACATCATGTCAATACATTAAAAAAAAGGATTTATAAGAATCTCTGGGCTGCAATAAAATGTCTGTGAAAAGATAATTATGATTTACAGGTGCATGAATAATTTATTATGATGAGCGTCAAATGGTTATACATTTCAAAAAAAACCTTTTAGATTTCAAAACAAAAAATCATGTTCCGAAACAAATCTGTTACAAATATAATGTTTGCTATACCGATTTATGCTAAAAAGCCATTTGTTAATACATATTTAACAAAATTTAACTTAATCCACGCTATTTTACAGAAAGAAATATGTCAACTTCACTGTTATTCCAGTCTGCTGACCGTTCATCATAAACTTCAAAGTCTACCGTATATGCCCTTGGAAGATCTGTTTTCCAGATCTCTCTCCATGCATTAGCCACACAATCCGGGAATTTACCTTTAGCTGTTATTTTTTGATATTTTCCGGCCGGAATGACTAAACTGTTCAATCCTTCGGGAACTACAGTCCCCGGACTTACTTTACAACCAATAAAAAATGCATAAGGTTGTGTATAATCATCGTCATAGTCATGATAAGCAGCCAGTAACTCCTCATTTAATTTACCAGGTATTCTGGCAGCGACCCCCTCTTTCATAAACTCCTGCCACAAATTACCACAATCTGTAATGGCCTGATTATTTTCATTTGTTGTTTTCTCCTTCAGAGATAAACCGATTAACTGTACTTCCTGAAATTCAGTCTGATTCATTGTATTACAAAAAAATTAATTCTTAAATTATTACTCTTCTATATTTATCCTGTCTCCATGTGCTTTTGGAGCTGATATGACCAGGAAACTAAGTGGACTATCACTCAAATTCAATAACTGATGTATTGCGCCTGGTGCTACAGTAATACTCTCACCTTTTATCAAAGTATAAGTATCATTCTGAAGTTTAAATGTCGCTATACCTTCTAAAATATAAAATACCTGTTGCGCCTTTGAATGATAATGTAATGCCTCATCCGTACCCCCGGGCATCAATTCCTGAATTACACTTAACTGATCCGATTGGAGTAAATGCCAGCCATCACAATCAGCTCCCCATTTATAATGTGCTGCTGTAGCTATTGATGTGATCATAATTTTCTATTCTCCCATTCTTCTCTGGTAATTTTGAACCAGTCATGTTCATCGCCATCCAGGTCAAATTTCTCTATATAACGTAATCCTATTTTCTCCAGGACAATTTTCGAAGCTGTATTTCCGGTATCTGCCATTGCATAAATTTCATGGAGCTTAAGTCCATCAAAACCATAATCCAGTGAAGCCTGTGCAGCTTCAGTAGCATATCCTTTTCCCCAAAATCGCTGTATAAACCGATAACCAACTTCATAGTAATTGGTATGGTTATTATAAGAGCCCCTGACTAACTTTAAGCCAGCCCAGCCAATAAACTCAGCTGTATCTTTTTTAATTACTGCAAGCCTGCCTGTACCATTATCAATATATTGTTTTCTGATAAAAGCGATAGCTTCTTCAGTCTGCGTTATACTGCTGACAGGCTGATTTCCTAAATATTTATGTACTAAAGGATCATTATCCAGCTCATACATCCCATCTTTATCTGACAATAGGATCTCTCTTAAAATCAGCCTGTCTGTTTCAGCAAAAACTTTCATTTTATAATTTCTTTAACCAATTGCCAATATCCCCATTATAGTTATTATTTGAATATTATCAAAATGTTAAAACATTACAGCTTCTAAAAACATCCTATTTCAAACTGAATTTATCACCCGCTGCATATAAGCTGAACCTCAAATTATCAAAAGTAATCAAATGATTTTCCCGCAGGCGTACGTTTTCAGGGTCTGCAACCCTAAGCACCTGGCTCACTCCAACAACAGTAATATTTTTATCCTGCACAATGATAGCTGTTCCTTCATCGATACCGATACAATCGAATTTAGGATAAGCTGTAAGTGCAGAAAGAAGCCTGTTATAACGGCTGCGTTTGATAAAATGCTGATCAATAATCACAGAATCCAGTAAACCCATCCCGCTTTCAAATTCAATGTTCTCAGCTCTTAATTTGTTGAAAGTCTCTCTATAATTCGTATCCAGTAATTGATTTCCGGTAATCATATGTTTGCTCATTACAGCAGCTCCGGCACTTGTACCGGCAATAGTTGCCCCATTATTATAAGCCTTATGTATCGCATCATAAACAGGCGTATTCAATACCGCTTTCATAAAACGGGTTTGATCACCGCCGGTAATAAAAACAAGTCTGGCACCTGCCAGAGAATCCAGCCATGGCTGATGATGTACCTGCTCTCCTACAAAATTAAAGTTGTAAATATTATTTTTGGCCGCGGCCGATAACTGAGTTTTAATAGCCTCAAAAGAAGCTTCAGGCTCAGCAGTCGCCATTGGCAATACGATAATGTAATCGTTCTTACTCAGCTTAGCCGTTTTTATCAGTGCACTGATTAATTCAGGAGAGCGATCACCACCACCAATAATGAACAGACTGCCTTTAGCTAAAGCAGGCTTAGCCTTATTTTGACAAAAACCCTGATTAATCGTAAATAATACAACAAAAAGCAACATGCATTGCATGCGCAAA
Organism: Pedobacter cryoconitis; assembly: GCF_014200605.1. Lineage (GTDB taxonomy): Bacteria > Bacteroidota > Bacteroidia > Sphingobacteriales > Sphingobacteriaceae > Pedobacter > Pedobacter cryoconitis_B. The sequence goes on from NZ_JACHCE010000010.1 coordinate 71,858, forward strand.
CAAATTCTATTAAACATAAAGCCTGCTATTTATAGATTAACACTTCAATTTTACCATCTGCTGTAACCGTTCCTCTGTACATTCCTTCAGTATTAAATGGCATGGTTACATTACCTTTTGCATCCATAGCAATCAGACCACCGTCACCACCCATTTTTCCGACTTTATCCAGTACCGCCTGAGCTGCGTCGGTAACTGACAAATTTTTATATTCCATCATAGCCGAAATGTCATGGGCCACTACATTACGGATATAAAACTCGCCCCAGCCGGTACAAGAAATACCAGCGGTCAGATTATTTGCATAAGTACCCGCTCCAATAATTGGTGAATCACCAACACGGCCATATTTCTTATTCGTCATTCCGCCAGTAGAAGTACCAGCAGCAAGATTCCCTGATTTATCCAAAGCGACAGCACCGACAGTACCGAATTTATAATCATGATTTATAGTACCCAGTTTCATTGATTTTTTATTTCCGTGATCCAGAACAGCTTTTGTTGAATCCTCTTTAATAGCCTGCTGTAAGCCATCCCAGCGTTCTTTAGTATAGAAATATTTAGGATTGACAATCTCAACACCAGCCTGTTTAGCAAATAACTCTGCTCCCGGGCCTACCATCATTACATGTTCAGATTTTTCCATTACTGCTCTTGCAGCAGAAATAGGGTTTTTAATCGTAGTTACGCCTGCAACAGCACCAGCCATCAGTGTTTTACCATCCATAATAGCAGCGTCCATTTCATTTTTTCCAGCATGAGTAAACACTGCCCCCTTGCCTGCATTAAATAATGGAGAATCTTCCATCACATGTATAGTAGCCTCAACAGCATCTAAACTTGTCTTTCCTGCTTTCAAAACGTCATATCCGGTTTGTAACGCTTTGGTTAGTGCAGCAACATAAGCAGCTTCTTTTTCAGCGCTCATATTTTTCCTGGTAATCGTTCCTGCCCCTCCATGAATTACCATTACATATTTTTGTTGTCCATAAGTTATATTCGCTGCAAAACATAAAAGAAATACGGCTATTGTTTTTAGGTTCTTATTCATCATTTTGGTTCGTTTTATTTGAGTTGAAATTTGGTTTTAAATTATCTTTAAGAAAGATAACGACAATATTAATAATTAGGATTTTGAACCGTGTTTTTGTTTACAGAGATCTCCAGTGCCGGTATAGGAAGCGAATATTGAGCCTGGGTTGGTAATAACCTGATTGCACCAGAGGTATTTATCGCATCTTCAGGTAATCTTTGTACAGGCAGATTTCTACGTTTCAAATCAAAGAAACGATGACCTTCAAAAGCTAATTCCTTAAAGCGTTCTGTATAAACAGCATTAATTAAATCATCCTTACCTGCAAAAACTACCGGAACATAATCCTTAATCCTGGCCGCACGTAAAGCATTTAAATCTCCCGCAGCATCACCTGTGCTTTCAGCTTCGGCTTCCGCTTTGATCAGATACATTTCACCTGTCCGGAACATTTTAATATCAGCCAGCCCGGGAGCTAATGCCGTGCCCGGATATTTATTAACCAGATAAGCCGATTTTTTTTCTCCTCTTGTATTATCAAATTTAATGTAAGCTTTATAACGTATATCATTCACCTGATCAAAGGAATTAATCAATTTGAAAGAAGGTGCATATAAAACTATTTTTGAAGCCTGACGGTAAAACAGATCACCAATCTTTTCATCATCCCCTACTCTTTTCAGTTTCCAGATTACCTCCTGATCATTAGCATCCGTCCAGATATCAGGAAATTGATCAGCAGTTGCCAATGGCATTGAACTGATCACTTCCGAAGCATAAGTGATTGCTTCTGTCCAGTTTTTCTCATATAATGCCAATCTTGCCTGCATGGCCGATACAGCAATTTTTGTCACCCTGGTTTTATCATCAAAAGATGAAGGGATCAATGCTTTAGCAGCTAAAAGATCTGCCTTAGCATCAGCCGCCACAACTTCAAAACGGTCTCTTGCAGGATAACTAATCACAGAAGCTTTCATATAAGGGACCCCTAAAGCACCACTCTGATAAGCTGAACCATACATCCTCAGCAATTCGAAATGACAAAATGCTCTTAAAGCCAGAAGTTCACCACGGTAACGATCCCTGGTCGCTACATCAGCTGCCGCTACAGTAATCTTATCCAATCCTGCCAAAACCCTGTTTGTCCTGTCAATGGCTACATAATACGAATAATAAGGAGCCGTAACAGATCCGTTATCAGCTGTATAAAGCCACCTGTGCGCATCTGTATTACTCACTGTATTTTCTGCAGGCAGCATAACTTCATCAGATATGATCGCATTTATGCCTACAAGTGCATAATCCAGTTGGGCATACACCCCGGTCAACCCTAAATTAATATCATTCATATTCCGGTAGGCTTTCTCCGCATCTATGGTATCAGTAGGCTTTAAATCCAGCTTGCTACAGGAAGAAAAGAGAATTAGCAGCGAAAGTATCCACGTATATTTTATATTCTTAGTCATCGTCTTAAGTTTAGAAGTTAATACTAATTCCAGCGGTATAGGTTCTTGCATTGGGGTATTGGAAAAGACCTGAAACACCATTATTTTCAGGATCCAGTCCACGCCATTTTGTCCAGGTCACCAGATTCTGACCCTGTACAAAAATCTTTAAGTTGCTGACCACTTTTATTTTTTCAATCAGGGCTTTAGGTAAGGTATAACTGATATTTACATTTCTTAATCTCAGGAACGAAGCGTCCTGGATATCTTTAGAAGTAAAATTTCTTGGGATATCAAACCGTTGTAACGTTTTCACATCACCAGGTTTCATCCAGCGGTCATCTAACATTCTGATCGATTGATTACTGGTTGCATAACGCTGATTTTCATTATAAAAATCTTCATTATTCCAACGGGAAACACCCGATACAAAAGAAAACAAAGCACTGGCAGTAATCCCTTTCCAGCTTAAACTGGTATTAAAACCACCTGTAAATGAAGGGTACAAACTTCCTGATTTAGCTACGCTCTGTGTATTTGAATTATAAGTTGTGGTAATACTCCCATCAGGATTATAATATTGTGCTTCACCAGTCTGCGGATTTACACCTGCCCATTGCGGCGCATAGTAAGATCCATAAGGCAAGCCGACTTTTAAGATCCGTGTATCGCCATCAGGATAAGAATCAGCCACATCAGTTACATGGAGTACTACATTTTTATTGTAACCTGCATTCACACCAACAGTCCAGGTAAAATCCCTGGTTTTTAAAATATCTCCGCTCAGATCAAATTCTACCCCTCTGTTTCTCATTTTTCCGGTACTTAAACTCAGTAAAGGAAAACCAGCTGTAGCAGAGGGCGGCTGATCAATGAACATGTTATTAGTTACCTTATAATAATAATCAGCAGACAGACGTAATCTGCGGCTTTGAAATAACGTCAGCTCAAAACCTGTATTGAATTCATTGACATATTCCCAGTCAAAATTTGGATTACCGGCCGAAAGCGGAATAATTCCAGGTTTACCTCCATAACTTGCATTTGCACCATAAGTTGGCAGATACAAGAAGTCTCCCGAGCCAAAAGGACTGGCAGAGGTACCGTAACTTACTCTGAAACTCAGATCTGAAATCAGCGTACTGCTTTTCAAAAAGTCTTCATTTTTAGCATTCCAGTTCGCCCCTACAGAGTAAAAGCCATGCCATTTATTTTGCGGGGCTACCTTTGTAGAGCCATCATAGCGGTAACTTCCGGTTAACGTATATTTACTATCATAAGTATATCTGGCCACACTCATCAGCGAAGCCAGTGCACTGCTGGTTTTTGAACCACCTACATTAGGCAGATAATCGATACTATTTGTAATTCCCGCAGGGGTTTCCGGCAAACGACCATCCAAACCAAATCCAGTAAAACCAAAAGCATTGTAATTATTATAGACATATTCATAAAAAGCAGAAGCCTCAAAATCATGTTTCTGATTAAATGTTTTAGCATAAGTCAACCCGGAAGTAGAAATGATATTAAAATTTCTACGTGTGCCTTCATCAAATCTTCCTTTTCCACCCAAAGTATTCGAGTTACTGATAGATCCGTAATAAGAGTCAGGATTGATATAGGCCTGATCTGTAGAGTTCCTGTAATCTATACCAGCTCTGGTTGTAATTTTCAGTTCAGGTATAATTTGATAAGCCAAAGCAATGCCGATGATAGATTTCAGCTGATCCGTTTTACTTGATGAGTTTAATAAACGCTCCAGTGCCTGACTTCCTTCCCGCTGATCTGCTATAAAATACTGGTCCTGGTTGCCCGGATGAATTAAAGTACCATCAGGAGCATAAGGATTTTCATAAGGAAGCGCGTAGTAAACTGCCGACATCGCAGTTCCTCCCCTGCTGCTTCCTTCCCCTTCGGTGAAGCTCTGGTTAGAATAACCAATATTCAGGTTTACGTTTCCGGAGAATTTATCAGCTTTAAAATCAAGATTACTTTTCAAAGCATATCTTTCTAAGCCAGTACGTTTAGCAATCCCATCCTGTTTATAATAGTTCAGGGAGTTATAGAAACGCACATTCTCATTTCCACCGCTCAAGCTCACCTGTTGTTCCTGGAATTTACTTTGCTGATAAAACTCTTTTCTCCAGTCAATATTGATATTTCTGATACTATCTAAAATATGATCTGCTCTTTGTCTGAAACTTGCTGTGCCGGAAATATAATCCGGATTTTTTGGTGAATAGGCCCATCCTGGTCCAAGATCCCTTCCAAAATCCAATCCAACACCTTCTTCAAACGACAAACGCTGCGCGGTATTCATCATCGTAAATTTAGGGTCTGTCAGTTTTGAAAAACCATATTGAGAAGTGTATTGCACCTGTATTTTACCCACTTTTCCCTTTTTAGTGGTAATGACAATTACCCCGTTCGAACCTCTTGATCCATAAAGTGCTTTTGCAGAAGCATCTTTTAGTACGGTTACATTTTCAATATCTGCCGAATTGATCGTTTGAAAAAAACTAGCCTCAATCGGCGTTCCATCCATAATGTACAGAGGTGCAGAAGAGCCATTTACACTCCCAACCCCACGAATAACAACCGCAGCACTTTGTCCCGGCTGACCAGAACTTGAAATCACACTCATCCCTGCAACCCGGCCCTGTAAAATCTGATCAAAGGTTAAACCTGCAACATCATTGATTTTATCTGCTGTAACTAAAGTTGCAGCACTTGCTGATTGTGTACGTTTATAATTTGTATAGCCAGTTACTACCAGCTCCTGCAAATTCCTATTATCACTTTTCAAGACCACATTGATCGTATTCCCACTGGCCTGAATAGCTTGTTTAATGAAGCCTACATAAGAAAATTCAAGTACAGAAGCCGCATCAGGTACACGGATCGCATAACTGCCTTGTCCATCTGTAGTCGTAGCTATTGATGTTCCGCTTAATTTAACAGATACACCCGGCAACGGTAACCCCGCTTCATCGGTCACACGACCTGAAATAACCACGTCATTCTGCACTTTTGTGCCCGGATAAATAACCACAAGATTACTCTCTTTGAGTATGTAGGTGAGCCTGGTTTCCTTTAAAATAGACTTCATCGCTTCGTCCAGTGAAACTTCATGCAGGTTTAATGAAGTTTTTTCATCTTTCGATAAAGTCTGATCACTATAAACAAAACGGTAGTCGGTCTGCTTTTCAATAGTTTTAAGCAAGCTTCTGATGCTCATATGGTCTGCACTAATGCTGATTTTCTGCTGTGCAAAACCAGAAGCAGAAACCTGCATACACATGATCAGTAAAATTAAGCCAGTGAGTTTTGTCAGCAGCAGCATTCTGCTACTAATCAAATACTTACCAGATTTCTCTAATAGTAAAATTTTCATCATATTGGTTAGTTTAAGGTTTGGAGAAAAATTTATTGGTGGTTTGGATTTTATTTACTGATAGTAATCCTGTTTTGTGCGGCTTTAAATTTAAATGGATAGGCGATTTGTAATGCTTCGAGCATTTTAACAATACTCTCGTTTTCAAAGGTTCCGGAATAGCGATAATCTTTGACTTCCTGATCGGCAATATAAACTTCAATACCATACCAGTTTTGTAGCTTTCCGGCAATTTCAGCCAGGGGTTCATTGTCTATTACCATCCGGTTGCGCACCCATTGTATTTCTTCATATGGATGGTTTTCTTGCTGATGATCCATTGAGGAGACCAGGAATATCTTTTCAAGCGCTGTATTTTTATCCGCAGGGATATTACGATAGGAAAGTTTCTGATCAGGTTTCAGTATAACGGTATATCCAGGGTATTTTTTTGAGGCTACCTGTACACGGCCACGAATTAAAGAAGTTTCTATAATAGCTGATTGAGGATAAGCTTTTACATTAAAGCTTGTTCCCAATACTTTAATATCATTCATCGAAGTATGTACCGTGAAAGGATGTGCAGCATCATGTTTGACTTCAAAAAATGCTTCTCCTTTAAGCCAGATCTCTCTTTGAACAGGAGTAAAATTTCTGGACAGCCTGATTTCGCTGTTTTTATTTAAAGTAATTACAGTACCATCTGTTAATACTACAGTTTTTCTGCTGGCAGAACCAGAAGAAAAAAGTGTTTCAGCTAAAGTATTTACAGACAGGTTATCTTTTGAAGGTAAATAAGCCTGCTGAATAAAGTAAAGAGATACCAGAATAATAACAGCAGCCGCTGTAAGACTCATATATTTATAAAAATTGTTACTTTTTTGATATAAAGTTTTTTCGTGGTTACCTGAACTCAATAAAAGATTTAAAACCTCTTTCTGTTTAAATGCATTTTTCAGGTCTTTGACCTGCTGCAGCCTACTGCCTTGTTTAACAGTCAGGATATTGACTATTTTTTTAGCATTTTCTATATCAACAGCCCTTTCGGGCAAATTATTTATCCAATTTTCCCAAAAAACATGATTTTCCAGACTTGTTCCAAGACAATACTGCTGAAAAGAGTCATTACAAATCAGTTCTTCAATCAAAAAATCGTTCTCCGGCAATTGCATATCCTTCTTTTACCTTATAGACAGAGAAATCTCTTACTTTTCCTAAGAGAATCTGATTTTTTTTATCGGAGAGGTTATTTAAGGATTTTCCGGAGCATTTTTATGGCATCATAAACCGTATTATAGGCAGTTTTTACGGTTTGGGAGGTTCGTTCTGCAATCTGCTCATAACTTAATCCCTCAAAGAATTTGAGCTGAATCAATTCAAACTGTCTTGGGGTAAGCTGGGCGATTGCAACCCGCAATTTATTCTTTATTTCTTCATCCTGCTGTAAGCCAATCATGATCTCTTCGTAAGAAAGCTCATTCATTACCTCGCCATTACCCATTTTATTTACCGCAACATTGGTACGGTCAATATAAGCAAGTTGGTCCAGCATACACCTTCTTAAAGAAGTCATCAGATAAGACTTTACATTTTCGACCGGATTAAGTCTTGCTCTTTTATCCCATAGGTTCAAAAATACCTGATTAACGCAATCTTTGACCAGCTCATCATCAGGGTTAATCTTCAATCCAAAGCGGATCAGATGGAAATACAGATTATTATACAGCCCAAATAATGCGTCCTTATCTCCAAGCCGCATCTGTTCCCAATATTTCTTATCCTGTTCTGTGGGTAGCATAAATCGAATTGAATATAGGCATTTATGGTAACATAAAATCTCAGTGGTTTGAATTTCGCAATTAATGGGTTGAATTATGCAAACACCTGCCCTGCTATCCGGGATACATTTGTGGTACAAAAAAAACATATTATGGAAAATCAGAAAGTATGGTTCGTAACCGGGGCCTCCAAAGGTTTAGGACTTACCTTAATTAAACAATTACTGGACCAGGGACATCAGGTGGCCGCTACCTCCAGAAGCATAGAAGAACTAAACGAAGGCGCAGGTGCAAAACCATCTGAAAATTACTTACCACTTAGCGTTGACCTTCGTTCTGAAGAAAGCGTTGGACAGGCTGTAACAGCTGCAATCAGTCAGTTTGGCCGTATTGATATTGTGGTTAACAATGCAGGTTACGGTCTTGCAGGCAGCCTGGAAGAACTCAGCGATGAAGAAGCAAGAGGAAATTTTGACATCAATGTATTTGGCTCTTTAAATGTAATCCGTAAGGTAATGCCACATTTACGTGCACAGCAGTCCGGACACGTATTCAATATCTCTTCTATCGGCGGTTTTACAGGCTATTTTCCTGGATTTGGAATTTACTGCGCTACAAAATTTGCAGTACAGGGTTTTACAGAAGCATTGGCAGCAGAAGCTAAACCTTTTGGTATCCACGCTACGATTGTTTCACCAGGATATTTCCGTACTAATTTTCTTTCTACGGGTTCTTTAAATGTCCCTAAAAATCAGATTGAAGCGTACCAGGAAGTTCGTGAAGTACAAAATCAGCATCAGAATCTTATTGATGGTAACCAGGCAGGTGACCCTGAAAAAGCAGCGGCTGCAATTATTAAAGTTGCAACAGAAGAAAATCCACCCTTACATTTATTTTTAGGTCAGGATGCTTATGATCTGGCTTATGCAAAAATGGATGCCGTAAAAGGGGATCTTGAAAATCTTAAGGAAATGATCACTTCGACTGGTTTCTGATGGTTTGCCTGATCAGTCTGGCCCTCCCGTCAAATCTTCCTGTTTGGCGGGAGTATCAGATAATCTTTTCATCCAGCCTGTCCCAGCCAGATTTCCTGATCAGATAGTTCAAAAATGGTTCAGTAACCGCTGTCCTTACTTTTTCTATCAGTGTACCACCTAAGAACAATAACACAGCAATTAAAAATAAAGTAATATATACACTGCCTATTTTATAATTAACCGCAGCCGCATTTAAATTATCCGTCAAAAAATCGGCAGATCTTGGATGCTCATGTATTAGATAGATCGCTAATACGGAAGAGGAGAAAAAGGAGATTACTTTGTAATTTATTTTAAGGTTCTTAAAGAAAAAGAAGAAAGAAACAGCCGAAATCAAAACAACAGGGTTATTATAGGAAAATGCTCTCCATGCTATCCCAACTCCTATATATTTCAAACCCATAAAAAACATTCCAAAGATCAAAAGTGAGCAAATCACATACAGACCCAAATAGAATAACTTTCCTTTCTCAAAATTCAGGTAGGTACTAAATGCCTGTCCATAAAAATAAATACAAATAAAGCTGAATAATGAATATCCATTCAGCACCCCCAGAGGTGTAGGATCTAAGGTAAAACCAATGATAAAATTGATCATTGTGAATACACCTAAAATGTATAAAAACTGGAATTTTGATAAATATTTCTTAGCCAGATTTAAAAAAGGACTGAGCAGATATAGAAAGAAATAAGCAGTAATAAACCACCATTGTCCATTGGGAACTGACAGCAACCCATTCAGGATTGAATCAAAAGATAAGGTATCACCCGTAAAGAAATTAAAGATGATATCAATTCCGATACTGTAGGTAATCGCCTGTATTAACAGGCTGAGTATCGTTTTTATCCTGAATTTTATCCCATAATAGCCTGAGATGAATATAAAGCAGTTCACTGTCATGATCAGAAAACTATCAATAAAAAGACCTTGCAATGCATCATTATTGATATGTGTACTTTCTGAGGTATACAATAAATGAAGCCCTCTGCCGCGCATTAAAAAGTGATGGCAAACAATCATAACCATTAAGACTATTCTCAACAATTCAATATTAAGTTCTCTGGGTTGTTTAACCTTAGTATTCATTTTTAGCCGGACCACTATTTTAGAGCGGACTCAAAGGTATTATTTTTAATACCTAATCGTATCAATCTTAAAGAACTGATCTAAATCTGATTAAAAAACAGATCAAACCATTAACAGCAAATTATGTTGTTGAAACATAAACTGGAAAAAACTCTTTTTAAGCATGATCAGTTCTCACCTGCTATTTAATAACAGATTTTATAATTAATGTAAAAATACAATTATGAATACGAATCGCCTTTCAAAAACAATGAGTGATGGATTAAACTCACAAATGACAAAAGAAGCCGCAGCAGCACAGATATATCTTTCTTACGGCGCATGGGCCGATAGTGAGGGCTATGGTGGAATTGCAAATTTCCTTTTCAGGCATGCCAGTGAAGAACGCAATCACATGATGAAGTTTCTGGAATATATTTTAAAACGCGGCGCAAAAGTAAAAGTTGAGGCAATTCCTGCCCCACCCCAGGACCCAACTGATATACAGGATTGTTTTGAAAAAGTATTTCAATCAGAAATTGATAATACAAATGCCATCTATAAACTGGTAAAAATAAGTTTTGACGAAGGCGACTGGGCGACCTGGCATTTCCTGCAATGGTTTGTCAAAGAACAAACTGAGGAAGAAACATTAGCAATGAACTTATTAGATAAAATTAAAATAGCCGGTGGAAAAAATGCAAGTGGCGATGTGTTGTATGAACTGGACAGAGATTTAGAAAAAGCACCGGACGAGGCTTCACTGGCAGAGACAAAAACTGCTGAGAACCCTTAATATTATAAACAAGGTGTCCTGATGCTTAAAACCAGTACACCTTGTTTTTTTATAAAGCATGAAAATTTCACAAAGTATGAAAACTGACTTATTCAGGCAACTTTGCTAAAAAAGCCAATATATCAGTACCGATTTCTTTCACATGAGTTTCCAATGCGAAATGCCCTGTTTTATAAAACTTCACTTTTGCATTTGGGTTATCTTTTTTATAACCTTCTGCACCTGCAGGTAGAAAATAAGGGTCTTCACTACCCCATACGGCTAGTAACTGAGGTTTGTATTTCCTGAAATATGACTGAAAACCGGGATAAAGTGCAACGTTTGTCCTGTAATCTTTTAATAAATCCAGTTGTATGTCCACATTTCCGGGACGATCAAGAAAATGCTGGTCCAGCGTATAAGTTTCAGGAGCGATTAAAGATGGATCACTCACACCTTCAAAGTACTGGAACTGAGTAGTCTTCAAAGCTACAAAATCTTTCAGCGCATCGCGGTTTTCAGCAGATGGATCCTGCCAGTATTTTTGAATAGGATTCCAACCGGTACTTAGTCCCTGCTCATAAGCATTACCATTTTGAGAAATGATGCCCGTTATTTTTTCGGGATTAGCCAGCATTAATCTGAATCCAACAGGTGCGCCATAGTCAAAAACATAAACTGCAAAACGTTTTAAAGCCAGCTCATCAATAAAAGACTGCATGGTTTTGGTCAGGTTATCAAAAGTATACTCAAACTGATCCTGAGGTGGCGCATCCGAATATCCAAAACCTGGCAGATCTGGTGCGATGACATGATATTTCTCACTTAAAACGGGAATAAGATTCCTAAACATAAAAGATGATGTGGGATAACCATGCAGCAGCAAAACTACCGGAGCATCTTTTGGTCCGGCCTCCCGGTAAAATATGTTTAATCCATTTGCTTTAATATAACGATAGTGAACATCTTTAGTTTCCATAATTGTTTTTGTTGAATTAATCCGGTTGAATGACTGACCTGAAAGCTGACTGACGGACAAAAAAATCAATGCTGTCAGTATCAGGTGTAAATAGCTTCTTTTCATTGATCATTTATTTTATTTAGTTACAAATCTGCACGAGCTCTTACAGATTCACAGCTATTTGAATAATAAATCAAAAGTAATGCATACATTTAATCTTTAATAACGATTAATAGAGATATCATTAATCATAATAAATGATTTTATGAACACCAATGACTTTAAAATATTCGAAGCTGTAGCAGCACATGGCAGTTTCACTAAAGCGGCCGGGGCTATGTTTACAGTTCAGTCTAATGTAACTGCCAGAATCAAAAGCCTGGAAGATGAATTTGCCGTATCACTTTTTACCAGAACGTCAAGGAAAGTTGAACTGACTGCTGCAGGAGAGACATTAATGCATTATTTTAAGCAGGTAGGGCATCTGATAGAGGAAGCAAAACGGGAATTATCTCAAAGCAAACAACTCATTGGTCATCTTAAGATTGGCTGTATTGAGACTACACTGGCCTTGAAAGCTCCTGATATGATTAATCAGTTTAATGAAACCTATCCGGAAATTGAACTGGAATTCAGGGCAGATATGTCTGCAAATTTAATCCATGATGTAATTAATTATAAGCTGGATGCGGCTTTTGTAATGGCTCCTGTTTTTATACCCGATCTAGCACAGCAAACGATCAAAGAAGAGCAGCTGGTTATAGTGACCTCCAACAAATACGCTAAGATCAATGATGCAGTACATGATAAAAATGTGAAAATTGTTGTATTTGACCAGGGTTGTAATTACCGGGCAAGATTAGAATCATGGCTTAGTTTTAAAGGCATCGTTAATTATAAAAATATTGTAGTCAATTCTCTGGAAGGAATAATCAATTTTGTAGAGGCCGATCTGGCTATAACGATCTTACCTGCCGACTTAATAGCACAGTATTATCAAAATAGAAAATTAAAAACATTTGCTATAGGTAAAGAGCTGGGAACTTCTACTACCGTTCTTATTTACAGAAAAAACCGTACGCAAGACAAATTACTCAAAGCATTTACAGAAATTTATTCCTGAATTAAACTATCTTTTTAGATCTGGGCAGCATAAAATCCATTTCAGCCGAAAATATCTGCATTCATCAGATTTCCATTTTTAATTTATCATGATGTCCGTTCATTTGATCATTATATAATCAAAATCTGACTATGGAAATCATTCATCATATCAATATCACTATCCATGTAATTGCAGGGACACTAGCATTAATAGCCGGTATAGCTGCTGCACTATTTTATAAAGGAAGTCAAAAGCATATCCGGTTTGGCAAGTATTTTATGTGGATGATTGTCCTGGTTATCCTGACTGGCTTAATAGGTGTATTCGTTTTTAAGCGCAATAACTTTTTGCTGGTGATTACTTTACTTAGCGGCTATAATTGTTTTAGCGGCATCCGTACCATCAGATTAGCAGGTAAAAAACCTCGTCTCATTGACTATGTAATCCCAATCATAGTGATTTTATCAGCTTTATATTATCTGTATTTCATCATTACTTTAGGATTATACTGGCCTGCTGTTATTATTTATTCCACTATAGGGGCATTATTACTGATCACTATATATGATCTTTCCAGAGCATTTCTACCTGTCAGCCTGCTTAAAAAAGCTGTAACGTATGAGCATACTTATAAAATGATCAGTGCTTTAGCAGCCATATCATCAGCTTTTAGCGGAACAGTTCTTCCTCAGTATAAACCTTACAGTCAATTCCTTCCCTCTGTAATTGGTATAACGCTGATCTTCACTATCTTCATGAGAATGACAATTAAACAGCACGCTTCAAAAAGAACTGCTATATTACGCCAGGTAGATTAACATGCACCAAATTATAAAAACCTTACTGATCAGTTTTCTTATTGGATTAGCTTTTGGCAGCTATCTGTATTTTTACTATGATCACAGACCAGTACGAATACTTATTTCTGTGCTTTCCTGTGTAAGTATTGGCTCATTAATGATGCTGGCTATAAATTACAGACATTATTTCACAAATATCACTGCATTACCTGGTTTGAAAGTAGTTATCATCATTGGTTTTCTGATTATAGCAGCTTTAGCAGGTTCTGAATTTACTCTTTTGATCAGCTCAGTTTTGCAGTCTGACCAAAAATATAAATGGTTCAATGGAGGCAGTATTTATATGCTAAATGGTTTGATTGTACTGATCACAGGTATTCCCATTTATGTTAGCGAAGAATGGAAAAACATGCTTCAATCCAGAATATCAAGTCAGCAATACCGCCTTTTACAATTAGAGCAGCAGCAAACCCTTTTCCAGTTAGAGCTTTTAAGAGCAAAAATAAACCCGCATTTTTTGTACAATGTACATAATACCATTGCTGGCCTGATCTCAAAAGATCCGCATAAAGCTGAAGAAATGATTATTCTTTTATCAAAATTCTTCAGGTTCACCTTAAATAAAAATAGTGCAGATTTCCATAGGGTAGCCGATGAAATTGAAATCATTACAACTTATCTCCACATGCAGCATATACGTTATGATCAACGAATGACCTATACTATACAAGCAGATCCGGGAACTTTAAATTTACAGATCGCATCATTTGTTTTGCAGCCTCTTGTCGAAAATGCAGTAAAACATGGTATAGAAACCAGTGCAGCAAATGGCTTTATTGCTATAAAGATCACCTTAAATGATAAAAACATATCCATAAAGATTGCCGATTCAGGTTCGGATTTTTCAGATAAACCAGGTACAGGAATGGGCTTGCAAATGGTGATGAACAAATTACAGTTACTTTATTCAACAGATTTTGAATTAGAGTTTAATAATACCCCCGAAAAATATGTCCGCCTTACTATACCAAAAAGAAATTAAAACCCTGCTGGTTGATGATGAAGACGTAGCAATACACCGTTTAAAAGCAGCGTTATCGGCCCATCAGTGTATAAAAATTATTGGCGAAGCTAAAGATGGAAAAACAGCCGTTGAGTTGATTAATACTCAAAAACCCGACCTTGTCTTTTTAGACATTCAAATGCCGGAATTCAATGGCTTTGAAGTACTCAGTCACCTAACATATATACCATTAGTTGTTTTTGTGACTGCTTATGAAGAATATGCGATCAGGGCTTTTGAAAAGAACTCACTGGATTACCTGCTCAAACCCATAGAAAATGAGCGCCTGGCTTTAACTATAAAAAGAGTAATTGACTATAAAAAAGATGATAGTGATCTGCTGCTGAAGATCAAAAGTTTAGTCAAGGACAATCAGCCGGAAAATGCAATCAGTACTATTCCCGTAAAGTCCGGGAATAAGATCAGCCTGGTTCAGGTTGCCGACATCTGTTTTCTGGAAGCAAAAGATAAGTATGTTTATATACATACCAGAGATGATGAAAAACTGATTGAATATTCACTTACCTATCTTCAGGATCGCCTTCCTGCTCAATTTGTTCGTATCCACAGGGGATTTATTATCAACAAATTAAAGATTCAGGAGATTCATAAATATTTTAAAGGGACTTATGTACTGACCATGAATGATTCAAAAAATTCAAAGATAAAAAGTGCCTATTCTTATTATGAATCAATCAGGGATAAATTACTGATCCCTGATTGATTTAAAATTGCGCTTTTTTTATAATTTAGCCAGCATATTTTAGTTAGAACTTTACTTTAAACCCTCCATTTACAACAAAACCATCAATAGGTGCATATATATCTTTAAAAACAGGATTAGTGATGCTACCTGAATAAATAGGGCCAAACCTGGTTTGCCTGACATCAGTCAGGTTTTCAAAATTGACAAATACTGAAAAACGTTTCCATAATTTTTCTGCCATCAGGCCAGCTGTCCAATAGCTCCTCCCTGTTGTCCCGTCATTTAATCTTTGCTTACTGTAGTAATAAGCTTCCGCACCGATTTTCCATTGGTCTTCGATTTCATACATCAGAACATTATTAAGACGATGTTTTGAAACCAGCGGATAACTCAGACTGCCCGCCCCCATATGCTGATTAACATCTGCGAGTGTATAACCAATAAATAATTTGAAGTCCTCATAAGTCAATTTCAAATTAGTTTCTATTCCCCTGGTATCCAGATTCCCTTTCGGTTGTACATAAGCAAGATCCCCATTGGCTAAAGGAGTAAGCAGGATAGGATTATTGATACGGGTATAAAAGAACATTTGATTGATACTGAAACCCAGCTTATCATCAAATAATGTGGTATGATAATTAATATCATAATTAACTCCATAAGAACGTTCTGCTGTGGTATTTTTCACATCTATAGGAAGCACATTACGGAATTGGATACGTTCTGCATCTTCAGTAAAGATACCAGGAGCCTTATAACCAAGCCCTCCCCCTAAACGGGTTGAAAAATGATCATTAATTTTCAAGAGTGCAGAAATCTTAGGCAAGAAGAAAAAGCCATAATCATTCTGATAATCACCGCGAAGTCCTGATTCAATTTTAATTTTATCCGAGGTATTCCAGGTATGCTGAACAAAAGCGCCAATAGTTGTATAGTCGTAACTTCTTAGTGGGAAATTACTATTTCTATTTTCATTAAAAGAGTCAGTCAACACATTGATGCCACTCACTAACTCTCCTTTATCTCCCTTATAGGTGTAATTTACTTCACTATAAGTAGATAACTGAGCTCCGGAAAACAAATAATCCGGTAACCTGATACTCCGGTTATAATAGCTTATTGAATTGCGGAATATGATTTTTTCTTTAGCATTGAATTGATGATCAAGCTCTACCTGAGTACTGTACCTGCCTGTCTTATTTTCTTCGAAATAAGAATGTGAGGCATCGCCATTTCCTTTAATATATTCCAGATCTCCCCCGATCCGTTTTTCAATGGTTAAATTTAATCCGGCCGAAAGCGTTGTCGCGTCACTGAAATAAATAAATATTTTAGGATTCAGGGTAAAACGGTTAAACTTTGGGATCGCTGTCAACCCTGTACCAGCAGGATCATATGCCGTTCCTTTATTGTAGGCAGCATAAATAGTAGTCCCTATTTTCTTAAACTTCTCTGCATAAAAACTACTGAGATCAAGCCCAAGAGCCGAAGTTCCGTTGACCAGAAAATTAAGCTGACGCTCTGCCGCTGGCTTTTTAGAAACCAGGTTTACAAGTCCTGCGATGGCACCCCCTCCATATAAAGTAGACGAAGACCCCTTAATCACTTCTACCTGCTGAAGATCCAGAGGGGCAATCTGAAGTAAACCCAATCCTCCCGAAAAGCCAGAATACAAAGGAAATCCATCACGGATTACTTGTGTATATTTCCCGTCAAGCCCCTGTATCCGGATACTGGAGTTTCCACTGATGGCAGATGTTTGCTGAGTTTGTATCCCTGTACTTTCTGCAAGCATCATACGAATATCTCCAAGGTTTCATATTTCCCTTTTCATCCAGCTCTTCTCCTGTAATGACTTCTACGCGTGTAGGAATATTGGAAATTGTCCTTGTACCCCTGGTAGCTGAGATAAAGACTTCTTCAAGTTCTTTCTTTGCCGTTTCCAGCAGGATCACTGCTGGAGTGGTTTGAATCAAAGGAAAATTTACAGTATCAGTTCTGTGCTCAAAACCAGCATAACTGAATTGTAAAAGCTGTTTACCGGCAGATATATTTTTTAATGTAAAAAGCCCGGTGCTATCTGATACTGAAATCTTATCAGTACCCAGAATTTTCAAAGTTGCACCTGCAAGGACCTGATTTGTTTTTGCGTCTTTAATGATCGCCTTATAACTATTTTGGGCATAAGCAGCAACTGTAAAAAACAGCATAGCCAAAACCACAGAAATTTTCTTCATGACGTAATGGAATTAAGTTATCACAATAAATACCAACCTGTTGAGGTTGAAAAAATAGGATTAACTTAATTGAGGTGGCTGCCAGATAGGAATGAGTATCTGCGGCAATTCGGCAGATAGATAAATTCCATTTTGCACAATAGGTCTGATGGTGACTGCCGCACTTATAAATAATTTGAATTTTGTGACAGTAAACCCGGTACACCGTCCGCAAACATAGAATGGCGAACAATCTTTACAACAATCATTGTCTTTTTCGGGACATTGGTGATTATCCTTCTGTGCTTTATGCGTATATGTATCTCTTGCCTCTACCACGCAGCATGGCATTACAGTAAGTGTCAGGACAATGACAGTCAAAAGAAGCACAAAGAATTTCACGGTGTAAAAGTATCGATTTTGTTCTTTTGATCAGAATTTCCTGCTATAAAAATGTTCATGCTCCATGAGCATCCCTTTTGCTTTACGGTCAGCCTCCAGTCCTCTTAATTCTACTCTTCTGATCTTTCCACTGATAGTTTTCGGCAACTCAGTCACAAATTCAATAATGCGCGGCATTTTATAAGGAGAAAGCTTATCCCGGCAATAGCAAAACAGTTGATCAGCCAGAACTTCATCTGGATGATAAGCCACATTCAAGACTACAAATGCTTTGACTTCTAAACCTTTGAGCAGATGAGGACTACCGATTACGGCAGATTCCAGTACTGCCCCATGCTCCAGCAAGACACTTTCTACTTCAAAAGGGCCAATACGATAATCAGAAGATTTGATGACATCATCATCGCGTCCTACAAACCAGATATATCCATCTTCATCCTGATAAGCTTTATCGCCTGTATAATACAATCCATGCTTAAAGACCTCTTTCTTCTTTTCAGGATCTTCAAAATAATCCCGGAAAATACCATTAGGTTTACCCGTATCCATTCTGACACAGATATTACCTTCTTCTGCTATGGGCTGCTCTATCCCATTCTGATCAGCAATAATCACATCATACAGAAAAGTCGGTTTACCCATGGAGCCAAGTTTAACCTCATCACCGGCCAGGTTCGCTACCAGACAAGTGCTTTCTGTCTGTCCAAAACCATCACGTATCAATATACCGGTACCCTTTTTCCAGGTTTCAATCACCTCAGGGTTTAAAGGTTCTCCGGCTGCAACACATTCCCTTAAATTAAATTGATAAGATTTCAGATCTTCCTGAATCAGCATACGCAAAACAGTAGGCGGGGCACAAAAAGTACTGATTTTATGCTTTTCTATCAGTATCAGTGTTTCTTTAGCATTAAAGCGTCCTGTTTGATGAAATGCAAAGATTGAAGCGCCGACATTCCATGGAGCAAAAAAACTGCTCCATGCAAATTTTGCCCAGCCCGGCTGTGAGATGTTATAATGAATATCTTCTTGTCTTAATCCTATCCATGAACTTGTGGTCAGATGACCAAAAGGGTAACTCAAATGCGTATGTACCGCTATTTTAGGCAGACCAGTAGTTCCGGAAGTAAAAAACAGAAACAGGGAATCATCTGCCCTTGTAACTGCACCAGCCGCCCTGTCATCTTCCTTTTTAATATCTTCAGGTGTATACCAGCCTTCTCTTTTTCCTTCAGCAATGATTTTAACTGCAATATTTTTCCCGCAAAGGCGCTCTGCTTCTTCGATCTTAAAAGCATTATCTGCATCGGCAATAACTACTTCCGGCATTAGTTTTTTAAACCGGTAGACCATATCCGGAACACCCAGAATATTGGCCGCAGGTATCATTCTGAAGCCTCCTTTAATTGTAGCCAGTAAACTAAACCAGTTTAATGGCTGCAAAGACATTTGCGTCAGGATCACACTATTTTGCTGAACCCCTTTATTTCTGAGAAAATTCAGCAGCTGATTTGTTTGCCTGCTGATTTGAAGAAACGTAAAATTATGAACGGTATTTCCGTCCGTCCATAATAATGCATTTGCATCAGGTGTTTCTTTCACATGAATCCCCTCAAAAATATCGGTTGCCCAATTGAAAAACTCCGGCTTTATGATTTGAAGATTTCTTAGTTCTTCAAATTTCTGTTCTGCTATCAATTCGCGTATTGCTCTGAATGTCCTTTCCATATACAGAAACTAATTTAGCATTAACAAAGCTTAAAACGGCATGATCTTTTTCATTTGAGGCAACATTGTCTGCTATTGCCCAGAGGCTCATCTTCTCTCATTAAACACACCTAATTCGGCGATTTCAACAGTTGAACCCGTATTCTCTATCTGAATTCTTACTTTATCACCATAGACAGTATCAAAACGGTGAATTTTAATTTTATGCTCATTTTCTCCAGAGAAAATTGTCTTCCATACACCATCCAATCGATACTCCAGTTTATATTTTTTGATGGTTACCGGAGATTTATCGGCAATTACAATCGTATTAAAAGCTTTCTCTCTTCTGAATTCAATTTCATACCAGGGTTTTTCAACTCTTGGATTAACTCTCCAGGTAGTGGCAAAGTTATCATCATTTGCAAAATCCATAATATTCATATCATCGCTCCAACTGCCATCCGAAGGTTGGTTCTTAGCCAGATTAGGAGAAATTATGGGTGCATCTGCCGGTGGCAATTTCTGAGTAGCACCTTCATTTTTCCATGCCTTTCCTATTTCCTTTAATGCGGCCAATGCATTATCATCAATTAACCCATCACGGTTAGGGGCAACATTCAGAATAAAATTGCAATAAGCACTATTGAATGGAATGATGTTCTCGTTTACCATTTTAAGCGGATCTTTTACCGCTGTAGTTGGAAAAGAGGTCTTCCAGAACCAGTTTTTCTGTAGTGGAAGGCAAGAAAGAGCTGGCAATTGATTAGTTTCTTTTGAAATATGCTGACCTGCACCTTGTTCATATGATTTGATATCCGTATAATAAAGTGCTTCTGCAGGATATTTAGCTGCATTCAAATCCATGACCAAACAATTTGGCTGAATGGATTTTATCAAAGTATAAATTTCTTCAAATGGAACATCATCATAAGATATTCTTGACCAGGGGGCATCCCATCCGTCAATAATCAAGGCATTTATTTCTCCGTAATTAGTTAATAATTCGGTCAGTTGTGCCTTGATCATTTTTATATGTCCGGGCGTAATCAGGTTTGGTCTTAATTTATGATGCGTATCCAGAATAGAATAATACAACATCACTTTTAGTCCGTTTTTTCTGAAAGCATTGACATATTCTTTAACTACATCTCTTTTCAGCGGACTATTCATGACGTTATAGTCTGTAGTTTTGGTATCCCAGATTGCAAAGCCACTATGATGTTTAGTGGTTAAACAACCATAAGTCATATTTGCAGATTTTGCCGCCTTTGCCCATTGCTCACAATCCAGTTTCTTAGGATTAAAGATCGCTGGTGAAGCATCAGGATCAGGCCAGTCCTCATCTGTATAAGTTGGAATATTATAATGGATAAACATACCAAAACGCAGGTCAACAAAATCTTGTTGTAACCTGGCCAGGTCTTTTCCATTTTGCGGGGATTTACTTTGTCCCCACGAAAATACGGGGATAAAAATGAACAGGAGAACAGCGGTTAAAAACTGGTTAGGTTTTTTCATAGTTTATTTGGTTGTGGTTAAGGTCACCTGTTTGAATTAAACAGATTGGGTAGCTAAATCATTAAAGCTAATTATTTTACCCAACCTGTCAAATTGATCACGGGATTATTACGTGCCACAATCCTTGTATACAACCTGCCGTATTTTTTTAACAGCAGCTATACCAAATTTTTACTGTTTTTCTGCAACCAGGTAATCCCAGCTTGCCTTAGTCAACTCTGCAATAATTGCATCGGTTGTCTTTTCATCTTCTTTAGTCATCGAAACAAATACACTAACTGCAAAATGTTTCCCATCTGGCAATGTCACAATACCTATATCATTTGTAGCAGCTGTTAAACCTGATTTATTCATCCCAGAATTCCCTGTTTTATGCGCTGCTATCGTACCAGCAGGTAACAGGCCCTTAATTTTACCTGTGCCTGTAGATGTTTCGGTCATCACTTTCCATAGAAACTGGTGTGATGTTTCAGAAAGTATCTTTTTACTGTAGAACAATTTCAATAATTGCGTAGCGGCTTCTGCTGTAGTCCAGTTTGTAAATTGCACCTGTTCATTCTGATGCATCTGATCTTCTGTAGCAGTAATAGCCACCTGTTTTATACCCAGACTATGAATATACTGGTTAACCTTTGCCGGCCCGCCCATCAGTCTGAACAGGATATCGCATCCATTGTTATCACTCTGGGAAACTGTATAGCTTAGAATTTCAGCCAAAGGAATTTCAACCTGCCCCTCTGGATACTTATCTCTTAAAGGACTCCAGGTATTAGGTAACAGATCACTCTTTTTAACCAGGATCTTTTGATCTAACTGAAACTTACCTTTATCAACCTGGTTTAAAATTGCCAGAGCAAGGTGGAATTTATACACACTTTGCATGGGCAAATGTTTATTACCATTTACAGTCAGTGTATCTCCGGTTTGCAAATCTATTAATGAAAACCCTATTGTTGCAGCATGTGCACTTACAATGGTCTGAAGCCTTTTCCTCAAATCATTTTTTTGTGCAAAGCCATTCACTGAAAAAGTCAGTAAAAAAACACCGCAAATCATCTTTTTTATTGTAAAAAATCCTTTCATAAGATTATGATAACGAATAATTAGCATTTAGTGTACAATTTTCTCAATAATTTTATCCGATAAACCTGACCATTAATCTTCTTTTTATTCATCACTGATTTTTAGACCCCAGGCAAGAATAAATTTCCTGCAGCATTAAATGAGCAAATAAAATGTACGAAAATTAAAAAAAAAGCTAAGTCACCACTTTTAAATAAAATATCTCTTATATTGCCTTTTAGGAAACATCATTAACCCCTTCCTATGAAAATTATTCTACCTATAGCTAATTTACAACGGGCAATTCTTGTCTTGATACACCTTAGCTCCACGCTGAAGTTTATCAAAAATTAAGACTGGATTATACATCTACCGGGCTATGGAAAGTAAAGACAATGTTAAACACAGAAATAAGGAACAGACCAAAAGAAAACTTCTTCAGGCCGTGGGCGAAATTATTATTGAAAAAGGCTATTCAGGATTAGGAGTTAACAAAATCGCAAATAAAGCAGGCGTGGATAAAAAACTTATTTACCGCTATTTTGGAGATGGAAATATTCTGATAGAAACCTATATCCTGGAAAAAGATTACTGGCTTGGTCTGGCTGATAAACTACAGGAATTCAACAATATTGAAACCCCGGATAAAGCTAAAGAAATCATATCGGCCATATTAGAACGCCAGTTTACTTTTTTCTACGATGAGGAGGCTATGCAAAAATTGATTTTAGAAGAATTGACTTCTAAAAGCTCCATGATGGCCAGTATTTGCAATATCAGGGGAAATATAGGTGCAAGTTTACTCAAGCACACTGATCCTCATTTCAAAGACTCTGAGGTGAACTTCAGAGCAGTAAGTGCTTTACTCGTATCCGGCATTTACTACCTGGTATTACAAGCTAAACTTAATGGCGGTACCATTTGCGGGATAGACATTAATGACCCTTCAGGAAGGCAGGAAATTACGAAAACTATTCGTCATATTATTGAATGGGCTTATGAAAATCCCGTAAGTAAAAACAAAAAGAACACTAAAGGAAACTAAAAACATTTTTTTTAATAAATGCTGGAAATACAATGAAATATGAACTGCAGGAATTCAAGTCGATGGTTGATGCCTTACATGAAAGTGATGGATTTGAAACCTGGATGATTGAGCAGCGTTACCCTATTGAAAATATGGCTATCGAAGCAGGACGTATCTGTCAGAAATTTAAAGACGTCAGTTTGCAGAAAGATGCTGTATTGTTCACCAAATACTTTCATCAGCATCAGCATGCGCTTGTGGATATGGCAGATCAGGTCTATGCCTTCTTAAAGAAATACGGCAATGATGATCATGAACAGGAAGATGTTGATGATGAAGGGGAATTATCTGTACAACGACTTTATAACGCCTTAGTCAGCATACTTCAATTTATGCAGACACAGCTAAAGATTTTTTTTAAGACAGACGGAAAAGTTCCACGCAGTTTTATTGAGCAGCATCAGTATCAAGAAGATCAAAATCATATTTTTATAGAAAAAGTATTGTTAGAGAGAGGTATAAACTCTACCATTGTTACTCACCTGATTACTGTTTTGAGATTTGAAGATCAACAGCCAAATGAGGAGATATCTTTTGCTATATATACTTATGTCCATAGGGTTCAAAAAGAATTACTGGTATATCTCCAGGGACGGGATGATGAGACCAATAACTATAGAATTCTTAAATTACTAACTACTTTAAATCTGAATAGTATTGGAATTTACGAGCATTATCATGGCGTAATCAATGATAGTCAGTTACCTCATTTTAAAATTCCTGGTTTTCAGAAACCAACAGATCCCATTAAAATGTCATTACTGCTATTCATCATCACTGAGATCAATTCTTTACATGCTTTGAAATTAATTGCCAAAGAATTGTACCCTTT
Organism: Pedobacter cryoconitis; assembly: GCF_014200605.1. Classification (GTDB taxonomy): domain Bacteria; phylum Bacteroidota; class Bacteroidia; order Sphingobacteriales; family Sphingobacteriaceae; genus Pedobacter; species Pedobacter cryoconitis_B. The sequence continues at coordinate 95,827 of NZ_JACHCE010000010.1, forward strand.
AGAGAACTAAAAACCTTTTAAATCCCTCCATGAGCCAGCCGCCGCTCCCCATCAGAAAGAAGTCCGGAATACTTTCTTAACCACCACATGAATTAGAGCTTCAATACCCACTGGTATGTCTTCTGCTGTTATATCCGTTAGCTTAAAAAAATTTTAAACAGGTCTTCAAAATCAGTATCTTGATAAAGTATTAAAAGGTATTTGATTAAGAAAACCGACGATGAATAAATATATAAAGTATACGCTCATATTTATTTCAATTACAGGGTTTGCAGCTTGCATAAATGCAGACCGCATAAGAGCACTATTTAATGCACAATTGGATGTTTTTAAGAAAAATGAGACTTATAATGTAGTACAATCCGATACGCATAAAGCGCTTAAAAAATGGATTAATGAAGATCTTGAGGGTGTGCATATCCTTAAAAAGTGCAATTGGAAATTAGATGATGCTGTCTTTTTTAATAGTAAAAAGGACAGATGTTATCTGCTGCTCCTGATTCAGGATAAGAATAAAAAAGCAGAACTGGATTATGCTTATTTAATGTATGGCGCATTGGAACATGATCAGTGGGTAATTTACTTTACAGGTTTACCCACAATGGTCTTTCACAGGGAGAAAGCTGACAATGATCAGTATAAACCTATTTCTATGGCAAACCTTTCCCTGTTAAGCAGAGATAAAATCCTCAAACATTATTATAAGGCAAACAGACATATCAACGATGAATATGTAAATAAGGCCTATAACACCGAGTTAAAAAAGAAACAGGAACTGTTTCTCCAGAAAAAACATTAGCCATATTTATTTCTTACAAATCGGCCTTCAATTCATTCACAAACATCATCTTACCTTAATAGAATATTTTGTTTTCCTTAAAGAAACAATTTATTAAGATAATTCGTCATCAGCCTTTATATAATTAAAAAACATAGAAATCCAGGCCCGGAAAGCTATCAGCCATCACTAAAACCCGGATAGATCAGCAGAAAAAATGAATAATAATTAACTTATAAAAAATATTCACCGGATCCGACTGTTTTGTTTTATACATTTTCTTGTACAACAGCTTTTTTAGTGGTTAAGGTAGCCCCCGCACTGGCAATAATTACACAGCCAACTGCCAGCCACTGAGAAAAAGTGAGTACTTCATGTAAAAGTACCAGGCCATTTAAAGCTGCAATAGCAGGTTCCAGACTCATTAAGATACTAAAGGTACGTGCAGGCATTTGCCTTAATGCATTTATCTCAAGTGTAAAAGGAATAGCGCTGGATAAAAGTGCCAGTGCCAGCCCGAACAGAAGCATCATAGGTGTTAAATGGGTTAATCCTCCACTACTGATCCCAAATGGTGCAACCACCAATGCAGCAAACAGCATCCCTACGGTAACAGCATCACCCCCATTCATAATCTTAGAGATTTTTCCACCCATCACAATATAACCTGCCCAGAACCCTCCTGCAGTCAAGGCCAGTAAAACACCGACTAAATCAATCCCTTTATCAGTCCAGGGCGCAATCAATGCAATTCCTATCCCCGCCAGCAAAATCCATAAATAATCTGTGATACGCTTAGATCCAAATATGGCAACGATTAGAGGCCCTACAAATTCAAGTGTAACCCCTAAACCCAGAGGTATCCTTTCAATGGCCATATAAAAAATCAGGTTCATCAGCCCCAGGCTTACTCCATAAGGAATAACAGCCTTCCATTGTGCAGGAGTTAGCTTTTTTAAATTTGTCCGGTTAACAGCCATCAGAATTATTGCCGACAATCCTATCCGGATTAAAGCTGTGCTTTGCGCACCTAAAACAGGAAACAAACCTTTTGCAATTGCAGCTCCGCACTGCACACTGACAATAGATAAAAGAACGGCGGGTATTGGTGGTATATTAAAAGACTTATTGTTATTCATTTTCACCGCAAAGCTAGCGATTAAAATATTTATCCGGCAACAGATAGACAAGAACTATCCGGGATCTATAAGTGCTTTATGTTGAAAGGGTGTTGGAAGGGTACCTTACCCTTCCAACACCCTTTCAACATAAAGCACAATACGCTTGTAACACGTCCTATGAAAGGACGTATCCTGTAATTAACTATTCAGCAATTACATAAGGTCTGTCTTGTTTTTCTACCTTTTTACGGTAAGCCCAATAAAATACAATCGGGAATATAAACAGGTTAAATATGGTATCAGAGATTAATCCCCCGATCACTACTGTAGCCAGTGGTTTAGAGGTTTCTGAACCAATACCAGTTGACATTGCCGCTGGCAATAATCCAATGGCCGCCATCATAGCCGTCATCACTACAGGACGGATACGAGATTCTACACCGATCCTCAAGGCATCAATAAATGTCCATTCAGGATGATTATGACGCATTTCTTTGATATTTGATTTGAACTTGGTAATCAGGATTACTCCATTCTGCACACAGATACCAAATAAAGCTATAAATCCGATTCCAGAAGAAATACTAAAGTTAATACCCGTTAGCAATAAGGCAAATATCCCACCCACGATAGCAAATGGTACGTTATTTAAAACAAGCAATGAATCTTTGATCGTACCGAACAAGATAAACAGGATGAAGAAAATAAGCAGGATACTGATAGGTACAACCTGAGTTAAACGCGTAGTGGCACGCTGCTGATTCTCAAAATCCCCGGCCCATTCCATTGTATAGCCTTTAGGAAGTTTAACCTGCGCATTCACTTTGTCTTGCGCCTCTTTGATTGTACTACCCATATCACGACCACGCACAGAGAACTTAATTGCGCCATATCTTTTATGTTTATCGCGGTAAATCATACTTGGTCCAACCAGTTTTTTGATTTCTGCAATTTCACGAAGCGGAACTTTGTTACCTGATATAGTTGGTACACGCAAATCGCCTATGGCTACTGCATTATTTCTGAAACTCTCAGGATATCTGATTCTAAGGTCAAACTTACGCTCGCCCTCATAAATTTGAGTAGCAGCCTTTCCACCAATAGCAGTTTCAATTACCGCATTCGCATCTGCAGTAGTTACTCCGTAAAGTGCCATTTTCTCCTGGTTCAGATTAATCTGTAATTCTGGCTGTCCCAGATTACGCATAATACCAAGATCTTCTACCCCTTTTACGCCTTTCATAATCTGGAAGATCTTTTCTTCTTTGCCTTCTATAAATTTAAAGTCGTCACCAAATAGCTTGATAACAATAGATCCTTTAACCCCTGACACGGCTTCTTCCACATTATCAGATATAGGCTGAGAAAAGTTAAGGTCAATACCCGGATAGAAAGCTAGTTTTTGCTGCATCCGTTCAATTAAATGCGCTTTACTTTCTTTCTTCTTCCACTGGTCCTGCGGATACAGGTCCACATGGAATTCTATATTATAAAAACCTGTTGCATCCGTTCCATCATCCGGGCGGCCTGTCTGAGAAATCACCTGTTTAACCTCAGGAAAACTTCTGAAGGTTTTACGCATATCATTAGCCAGTTTCACAGATTCACCCAGCGAAGTACTTAAAGGGCCGGTTGCACGTACATAAATAGACCCTTCGTTAAGTTGTGGTAAAAATTCTGTTCCTAAAAATCTAAAACAGAAAAAGCTGATGGCCAATATAATGATAGCAATTGGGAAAGCTATTTTACGCCCTTTAAAACAAAAGTTGAAAAGCTTCATAGAATTGCGGGTAATCCACTCTACGAAAAAGTTGTGTTTTTCACGTACATTCTTTCTTAACAATACACTCGCCATTACCGGAACCAGTGTAAAGGTTAAAATCAAAGCGCCTAATAAAGCAAAACCCAGTGTCCATGCCAGCGGAGAAAACATTTTCCCTTCTACTTTTTCAAAACTGAAAATCGGTAACAAACCAACAATAATAATCAGTTTGGCAAAAAATATCCCTTTACCATTAATCAGACAAGCTTCTTTGATCATTCCAAGCTTACTCAGCTTATTGAATTTCTCCATGCCCTCTTTTTTAGCCCGATGGTCAAGGACGACAAAAATCCCTTCCATCATCACGACCGCCCCATCTATGATAATACCAAAGTCAATCGCCCCCATCGAGAGTAAATTCGCTGACATTCCTTTTAACTTCAAACAGATAAAAGCAAAGAGCAGGGCTAATGGGATCACTACAGCCACAATGATTGTAGTTCGCCAGTCTGCCATAAATAAGAAGACAATAACAGTTACAAATACAATTCCTTCTGCCATATTGTGCAGCACGGTATGCGTAGCAAAATCTACCAGGTCTTCACGGTCATAAAAGGTATCTATTTTCACCCCATCCGGTAAAATAGTACTATTTAATTCATTGATTTTAACCTTCAGGTTTTTAATAACGTCACTTGTATTTTCCCCTTTACGCATCACTACAATTCCTTCGACCACATCCGGGTCTCCGTCACGGCCAACCTGTCCTAAAGCCGGAAGTCTTGATTCTGTAACTTCCGCAATGTTTTTCACATAGATCGGAGTTCCCTTGACATTATCAACGATAATGTTTTTGATCTCACTGATATTGTTAAGCAAACCAATACCACGTACTACATAGGCCTGTCCGCTTTGCTCGATGACATCACCCCCTACGTTAATATTACTTTTAGATACCGCATCATAAACCTGCAGGGCCGATACACCATATTGTACAGCCTTTTCAGGATCAATAGTAATCTGGTAAGCTTTAGTAGCCCCACCAAAGCTGTTGACATCAGCTACTCCGGGTACAGAACGTATTTCACGTTCAACTACCCATTCTTCTAAGGTTTTAAGTTCACGTACCGATTTTTTATTGCTGCTTAACGTATACCTGAAAATCTCACCTGTAGGTCCGTAAGGCGGTGAAACATCAGGTTTGGCACCATCAGGTAAATCGGCATCACCAATATGGTTATTGATCTGCAAACGTGCAAAAGAATAATCCACATCATCTTCGAAAGTTACTTTAACAACCGAAAGACCAAAAAGAGAAGAAGAACGTATGGTCGTTTTTTTCTCGGTTGGGTTCATAGCAATCTCCAGTGGCCGGGTAACAAATTTCTCGACCTCTTCTGCACTTCTGCCGGGCCATTGGGTAATAATGGTAACAGATGTATTGGTTACATCCGGAAATGCATCTATAGCGATGCTTTTAAAGCTGAAATACCCACCAATCAGCAGTAAAAATGTCATAAAGAAAATGAAGAACTTATTCTTTAGAGCAAATGCAAGTACTGTTTTAATTACTTTATTCATTGCGTTGAATTTATACGAAGGGATAAAAGGTCAATTATTTTTTCAGAGATTCGTACAGAAACAATTGTCTGGACGCGATAATCTGATCACCTGGTTTTAAGCCTGCACTGATATAAGCACGGTCCTCGAAACGTTTGCTGATGGTAATCGGCTGTATATGTACTTTCGCTTTTCCATCTCTGACAATTACATAATTGCGGTCATTATCCAAAACAATAGCGCGTGTATTGATAACTGGTAGATCCTGATCAGATTTTGCACTCACAACGACATTGGCAAACATCTGTGGTTTTAATAAATTACCAGGGTTTTCGATTTTAACCCTGGCCCGCATCACTTTCATATCCGGATCAATCATATTGTAAACCTTATCTATATGACCTGTAAAAACTTTGCCCGGATAAGCCAGTGTGGTAATTTTAACCGGATAACCTGTTTTCACGCTCGTAATGTCAGACTCATAAATATTAACCAATATATAGACCGAGGATAAATCTGCAATGGTAAACAGACTCTGACTATTGTCAGCACGTATCTGCATATTGTTTGTAATGTTCTTTTCTACAATATACCCGCTGATTGGCGCTTTAATGACATAACCACGGTTAGTGCTATGGTTAATAGACATCACCGAACTTGCCCTGTTATGCTCTGCCAGTGCTTTTTCATAATCTGACTTTGCCTGTTCCAGATCTTTACCTGAAGCCAGTCCGCTTTTATACATATCCTGAGTGGATTGCAGTATTCTTTTAGTGTTGCGCAAATCGGCATCCGAACTGATCATATCTTTCGAGAAACCGGCAACTTCCATACTTCTCATCGTAGCCAGTGTCTGACCTTTAGAAACAATATCGCCCAGTAAAATATGGACATCTTCAGTGACGCCGCTTACCATCGGATAAATCTTAGCCATTTTATTTTCATCAGGTGCAATAGAACCTGTTAAAGTAATTTCTGATAGGGAGCCGGCCTCTTTCACCGTGTCTATCAACAGACTGTTTAACAGCGTATCTGTCACTTTGAATTTAGTATCCAGCGGTTTTTCATCAGCCTGACGTGTGCAGCCTGGAAATAGTAATGCAGAAGTACCCAAAGCAGCTGCAATAGTTAATAATTTATATTTGTACATAGGAATATTATTATTGATTGAAAAATTGAGTACCAGTGATATAGTTTAATTGTTCCAGTGAACTGATCCTGTTTAGCTGAAGATTATTGAGCTGGATCGTATTGGTTTTATAGGAGTCATAAAAATCCAGGAATTCAAGCAAACTGATATTGTGCTTTTGATAGTTCCTGAAGACTTCTTCAATTAAATGATTAAAATCTGTCTTAAACTTAGGATCAAAACTATTGTACAATTTTTCCAGCCTGTCTGCACTTTGATAACTATTGTCAAGATCACTCTGTATCTGTTCTTCCTGTTGTGTCAGGGCCAGCTTATTTTCATCTATAGCAATTTTTGCCTGTCTGATATTTCCCTGGTTACGGTTAAACAGCGGCAAAGGAATACTAATTCCTAATCCGGTATAATGTTTAATATAACTACCCTGTTTATCATAAGTAACAGACATGGTGATATCCGGCACCACCATTGCTTTCTGCAATCTTAAATTCACATTACTATATTCAATTGCTGAATGTGCTACCTTTAAGTCGTAACGATTATTATAGGCCGAATCAAGAAGGTTTTTGTAAGTTACCTGCTGCAATGCATCTTTACCATCCAGGTTAAATTCTAACTGGGGCACAATATATTTTTTAGCGTCGGTACGGATCAATAACTTAAATTCACTTTGCACATCGTCAATTCCGTCTTTCAAATCATTTAATTCTGATTGCAGCGTATATAACTGAGACTGGATACGAAGTACTTCCTTTAATGCGATATTCTCTTTAGCGTATTGCTGCTGGAAACCGATTAATGTTTTAGACAGGGAATTAATCTCCTTAGCATATACTTTAGCTGACTGTTCCTGAAAATAGATCTTATAAAAATCTGTTCTTAAGGTATATTTCAGTGTACGCAGTAAATCGAAGAACTGATATTCTGCCTGCTGAACACCTAGTTTAGCTAATTGTATATTTTTATTCCGCTTCCCTGCTGTCTGGAAAAGCTGGGATATGTTAGCAGATTGCTGACCACCGTCTTTACTGATGTCCAGAAACTTTTTAGAATCAGGATTATATAATCCATTTTCAAATCCAATTTGCGGGTTATCAAATAACCGGGCCGTAATGACCTGTGCTTTCGCATTATCAATATTATATTTACTGGCAATAAGGCTCAGGTTGTTTTTGATAAAAAGATCTTCAGCCTGTTTTATCGTTATACTTAAAGTATCACGCGGAATGTCATGTCCATCATCCCTTCCATAAGAGGAATCTATATTTGCAAATAAACATAGAGACACTAGAAATGCGGGTAGCAAAAATTTAGATTGCATAGCTTTATTATTTTAACAACAAAGCTATATTACAGGTATTAGGGAGTACTTAATATGAGGTTACACGGCCATTAGAAAGACATTAGAAATCTTTAATGTGTATATTTTACTATCCTAAAGGGAAAGAAAGAGAGAAAACAGTGCCCTGTCCCAGCACGGACTTTACCTCGATCGTACCATTATGCTGCCGAATAATATTATTCGTTAAAGAAAGGCCTATGCCATATCCCGAAAAATTCAATGCATTGGCAGAGCGGTAAAAAGGTTGAAATATCTTTTTAAGATCGTTCTCATCAATACCTATACCGCGATCACGTATGGTAATCACCATATGGCGGTTATGATAACTTACTTTACATAAAACCTCCTGTCCTTCTGAGAATTTTATCGCATTTTTCAGAATATTACTAATCGCAATAAACAATAACTGTCTGTTGCCCTGCAAAGTACTCTTTGACAGATCTGCTGGTAAATCATAACTGATTTTAATATTATCAGTATTTGTTTTAAATGCCAGTTCATCAGCTATTTCCCAAATCAGTTCATCGATTCTGATGCTTTGAAAATCCTTATTATCTAAATTGGTCTGCATCAGCTCCATCAAGCTGTTAATAATGTAATTTAATCTTTCTACACTACCTACAATTTCTTCAAGGGCATGTTTATACTCTTCAGGGCTCCGGTCTTTCATTAATGTAATTTCGGCTTCGCCCAAAATGGAGGTTATGGGAGTCCTTAACTCATGCGAAGCATTGGCAACAAAAGACTTCTGGCTTTCAAACGATTGTTCGAGATGTTCTAATAATTGATTAATAGTGGATGAAAGTTTATCTGTCTCATCGGTTTTAACCGTATTCACAGGTAGCCTGTGATGTAAACTGGAAGCCCTTATTCTTTTAAGGTTTCCTGTGATAGAAACGATTGGCTGTATAGAAATACTGGCAAAAATACGCCCTATAAAAAAGGTAATAAAAAGTGAACTGATGAAAAACATGGACATAATCAGTCTCAGCTGTTCCATATCATGTAATCCACGCTCATCAATTGCAGAAACGACTACGATAAAATTACCAGAATTGTCCGGATAATATATTCCTGTAATCTGGGTTTCTCCCTGACGGGCATGAATAGATTTCTTTTTAACGATCTGTGCTAAAAAATCATGCTTCCAGCCAACAGAATCATCTCTTGTGAATTTGGAATTGAAGTGATCATCATAAATCCTGATTGATTCGTGCGTAAGCGACTGGGGAAACTTCTTGGCTACCTGTTTGAATATATCTTTAGAAAGGTTATCCTCTGCAAGATAGAACTGGGCCACAATGACAGCCCTTTCATCGAGCTTATTCAGAAAAGACTTTAAACGGTTATGCTCTACAAACAAATAAATACCTGTTAAAACCACCAAGAGTAAAATGGCGAACATAAAAGTAAACTGCAGCGACAATCTGTTTTTAACCTTCATAGAAATCTACCCAAATTATCCTTTTATTACATACCCCATTCCAATCACAGTATGTATCAATGGCATATCAAAACCTTTATCAATCTTAGTACGCAAATAGTTAATATAAACATCAATCAGGTTGGTACCTCTGTTGAAAGATATGCCCCACACTGCCTCAGCAATATATACTCTTGAAAGTACCCGTTCTTTATTTGCCATCAGGACTTCAAGCAGCGTGAATTCCTTAGCTGACAGAATGATATTTTTCCCACCACGGGTTACTGTCTTTTTATAACAATCCATTTCCAGGTCATGAATCCTGAAAACAGTTCCCGGAAGCACCTGGTCACGGCGTCTGCCTAAAGCTTTGATGCGGGCCAGCAATTCTGCAAAATGAAAAGGCTTGGTCAGATAATCATCTGCCCCATTTTCTAATCCCTGTACTTTATCACTTACCGTATTCAATGCAGAAAGCATTAAAATAGGAACTTCTTTTTTTAACTGCCTGATTTGTTTACAAACTTCCATTCCGTTGATATATGGAAGTATCACATCCAGGATAATCAGCTCATAATCGTTTTCAAGAGCCATTTTACAGCCCATATTTCCATCATAAGCAACAGTCACCGTATTCAACTGCTCTTCCAGCCCTTTTTTAATAAAAGCAGCAACCTTTGGTTCGTCTTCAATCATTAAAATGTTCATCTTCTTTGTATTTTGATCAGCGCCTATTGCGCGTGCTCAAAGATAACCTGAACAAAGGTAATTTTAACCCACATTAAAGAATTTTAATGTTGATTATCAAATTATTAGCAATAATATTATTGAAAATTGAATCGTTCTGAGAATGAAGCTGCTATAAATTAAAACAACATTAAAATGAGTACAGCAAGCAGAACAAAAGGTAAGGCAGCTCCCGAAAAGACAGGAGCTGCATAGAATTTATTCCATATAATCAGCCTGACGGCTAAGTAAAGCACGATATTTATTGAATACTGCTGTTTTAGAAACAAAGCCGATATATTCTTCCTGCTCATTCAGAACAGGTAATAACCAGGCATTTTCTTTTTCCATTTTTTTCAGCACTATTTTAAGCGAGTCGTTAATATATACGATAGATGGTGCTGTCTGCATCAGATCGTGTACAGTGAGATCAGGATTAGCAGGGTTATTGATAGCTTTTTTCAATACATCCTCCACATAAATAAGCCCTTTAAAAGTATTGTCCTCTGCAATTACAGGGAATATGTTCCTTTTAGACTGCAGGATCTCCGATAATTTTTCTGCAATGGTTTCTTCTTCATTCAAGGTAAGATAATCTTTCTCTACCAGGTATTTCAGCTTCATCATATGCAATACCGTCGTGTCTTTGTCCTCATGAGACATCAATTCACCGCTTTCAGCAAGAGGTTTAGTGTAGATCGAATATTTATTTGTGCTTCTGTTGATCAGGTAAGAAATAGCCGATGTAATCATTAAAGGTACCATCAGTACGTATCCTCCGGTAATTTCAGCAATCAGGAATATCCCGGTCAGCGGTGCATGCATGATGGCACTTAATGAAGCTGCCATTCCTGCAACAATAAAATTAGAAACATTCACATGGGCAATCCCTAAAGTATTAATGGTGAAAGCAAGAAGGAAACCAATCAGCCCGCCCATGATTAAACTGGGTGCGAAAATCCCTCCGTTACCACCTGCCCCAAGGGTAACCAGTGTGGCTGCCGATTTTGCAAATACAGTAATTGCAGTGAATAAAATAACAACAGTAGGTATATTACTATAGGATGAAAAGATACTGTTTGTAATTACCGCAGTATAGTTTCCGCCTAAAAGATTTTTGATAGTCACATAGCCCTCTCCATACAGCGTAGGGAAAAGAAAAACCATTGCCCCCAGCACTATACCACCAACCACTACTTTTTTATAAGGGTGTTTGATTTTATAGAACATGCCTTTAATAAAGTAATTGGCTTTGGTAAAGTACATCGAGAATAAACCAATCAGAAAAGCCAGTACAACATACCAGATCAGCGAATTGAATTTCCAGCCTTCAGTAACCAGAAAGAACAATTGCTCATTGTAAAAGAACCTGGCTACTACTGCAGCTGTAGCCGAAGAAAGCAATAAGGGTATAAATGCAGGAATGGTAAACTCAGGTAAAAGAATTTCAATAGCGAAAACTATTCCCGCAATAGGGCTGTTGAATGCACCTGCAATACCTGCAGCTGCACCACATGCCAGCAGCATAGTCGTTTCGCGGTAAGACAGGCCTAAAAAGCGCCCCACAACAGAACCTATTCCTCCACCACTGGTAACAATTGGTGCTTCCAGCCCGGTTGAACCTCCAAAGCCTACAGTTAATGCAGCAGTGATAATCTGTGAATAGATATTATGCGGTTCTACCCTGCTTGATTTCCTGGAGATTGTATATAGCAAAGGGGTTAATCCGGTTTCAAATTTTCCTTTCCGGATAAAACGCCTGACATACATCACAGAAAGCAGGATACCAATAAAAGGAAATACAAGGAACAAATAATACTTGTACTGCCAGTGAAAACCATCCTGCAGAAAGTCTTCAATATGATGGGTAATCGTTTTCAGGAGCGCCGCAGCGAGTCCGGCTAAAACGCCAACTATCATGGCCGCTATAACGAGGAAATTTCTGTTGGAGATTTTTGTCCTGCGGTATTGATTTACAGCGTCAAGATAGTTGACCAGTCTTACATACATTTCTTATAATTTTAGCAATCGAATTTATCTAACAATTTAATCAGTGTTGCAAAGTCCTTAGGATATGGCGCATCAATTTCGATATCTTCACCATCCAGTCCTTTAAAGATAACATGTTTGGCATGAAGGGCAAAACGCTTCATAATAGGCAGCTCTTCATCATCTTTCGCAATTCTGTATCCTTTTTTGATACTGGAAAGAAATACAGGTTTACCTTTATAAAGGGTATCACCACAAATTGCAGCACGCTGGGTAGCCAGGTGAATCCTGATCTGGTGCATACGTCCTGTAATCGGTTTACATTCTACTAAAGTATAGTGTCTGTAAAATTTAATAGAATTAAAAATCGTTTCTGCACGTTTTCCTTCCTTACGGTCGATGGTTACACTTCTGTTTCCATCGTTTAAGATAGGCAGGTCAATAAAAAGCTCATTGAATGTAAACAGTCCGTCTACAACAGCATGATACGTTTTTTTAACTTTACGTTTTTCAAACTGCATAGAAACTGAGCGGTAGGCTTCTGGATTTTTAGCAATGATGATTGCACCTGAAGTCTCTTTGTCCAAACGGTGACAAACCTGAGCATCAGCTGAATACTGTTTTGCAAGGCGAAGTATATTGACTTCGCCGGAGCCGCCACGTTCGTCTAATGAGGCAACAAATGGCGGCTTATTTACAACGATATGGTTATCGTCTTCGAATAGAATGAGGTCTTTAAATGAAGGATATTTCAATGGTATGGATTTATAAAACAGTACAAAAGTACAATTTCATCTCTTACCATTTGAAATAAGAATGTAAATGATTAAGAAAGTTCGAATTTATAGCCTACTCCTTTTACAGTTGCCACATAAGTTTCTCCCAGTTTCTCTCTCAATTTACGGATATGCACATCTATAGTCCGGTTAGTTACCACTACAGAATCTTCCCAGATATTTTTAAGAATAGACTCTCTGGTATATACTTTTCCAGGTTTAGAAGCAAGCAGATAAAGCAATTCAAATTCTTTCTTTGCCAGCACTACTTTCTGTCCGCTCTGATAAACAAGGTAAGCTTCTCTGTCGATTACTAAATCGCCAATTTCAACTTTGTTTTCAGAAATCTCATCATTACTTACGTTTCTTCTCAGAATTGCATTGATACGGCTAACCAGGGCACGTGGCTTAATTGGTTTAGCGATATAATCATCTGCACCTACATTAAAACCAGCAATTTCAGAATACTCTTCACTTCTTGCAGTTAGAAATACCATGAATGTATTTTTAAACTCAGGAATAGCACGCATCAGACGGCAGGCTTCAATTCCATCCATCTTAGGCATCATGATATCCAGGATGATCAGATCAGGATGCACTTTTTTTGCAACTGCTATACCATCCTGCCCGTTGCTTGCCAGGTAAACCTGATAACCCTCTTTTTTAAGGTTATATTCAACTAACTCTAAGATATCAGGTTCATCATCAACTATCAGTATCTTTTGTTTTACGGCGCTCATGTCTTTAAATATTTGTTACGAAATTAAGTAATCATTTGTATAACTAGGTTAAAGGTAAGTTAACAAATTGTTAATGACACCCCTTAGTTTAACATTGAATTAGGGTTAACGTAAAGTCTTACCTAAAAAAGCGTCAAGTTCTTCTGCTCTAAGGTTTTTAGCAATGATTTTACCTGCCGGGTCTAATATAAATGAGCTTGGAATAGCTTCTACCTGGTACATTCTTACGGTAGGGCTTTCAAAATCTTTTAGTTCACTGGCATGTGTCCAGGTTAATCCGTCGGCAATTACTGCTTGCTTCCATGCTACAGGATCTTTATCCAGCGATACACCTAAGATGGTGAATTTTCTATCTTTATACTTATTAAAAACCTTCACTACGTTTGGGTTTTCCTGTCTGCAGGGCTGACACCATGAAGCCCAGAAATCAAGCAAAACATATTTACCTCTTAAGTCTGATAATTTAACAGTTTTTCCATCAATGGTATTCATTGTAAAATCTGGTGCAATCTGACCAATCTGAACAGATCTCAGTTTAGCCATTCTAACCAGGAAGTCAGTCACTGCTTCGTTTTTATTGAAATTACTTTTGATTTTTTCTGAGTAAGCAATCATTTCTTTCTCGTAATCACTTGGGTTCAGAGAATTTATAGCGTAGAATCCGGCAAGAGAATTTGTATTATCCATTGCAAATTTCAGGATATAATTAACCAGTGATTCATTTTCTTTGATCAATGCCGGTCTCATCTGGTTGGCTATAGCATCTCTGTTATTTGGCTGGTTGGCTACATTTTGTTCAAACTGTGCCTGTAGAGCTGCAATTTTCGCTACATACTCATTTTTATTTTTGTTCAGCTCTTCCAGTTTGTCGGCCTCTGCTGCTCCTGATATTTTATAAGCAAGTCCTTTATCTGCAAGGTCTGCATCTAATTTAATGACATCGCCATTTTTAGCAATCAGCATGTATTCACTGTTATCGATCTTTATTCTGAAAAAATCCACTTCAGGTGTACTTCTGCTAAACTTAAATTCTCCTTTGTCTGATAATACCGTCGAATCCAGGGGCGTCTCACTTGCTTTGTTAATTCCGTATAAATAAACCTTTGACTGTGGTTTAGCATGTTCAAATTTCCCGCTGATCTCAAATTTACTTTTGTCATTACAAGCGACAAATGCAACACATACGATTAAAAGGGTGGCTAGTTTGTTCATATGATATAATATATAGATTATTCCTTATTTTAATTTTTCCAATAACAGTTCATTAATTTTTGCGGGATCTGCTTTCCCTTTTGCCAGCTTCATCACTTCGCCAACAAATAAACCTAAAACTCCTTTTTTCCCGGTTTTATAGGCTGCAACCTGTGGTTTGAATTTTTCCATGACCTGATCAACAAAACCCGACAGCTCATCAGCATTCTCCACAATCAGCAGATTCATTGCCCCGGCAAGCGCCGCAGCATCAGCTTCAGGGCTGGATTGAATAGCCGGTAACAACTGTTGCAAAGCAATTTGCTGGGTGATTTTCTTTTCTTCTACCAGATTGACAACCGCAGCAAGTTGTGCAGGGCTAACCTTAAAGGTAGTAATTGTTAAATTCTGTTCATTCAATAATGCCCTGATTGGACCGGTTAACCAGTTAATCAGATTTTTAGGGCTTTTTACTAAAGCTAAAGCTGCATTCAAATAGTCCAGCAGCTCTTTATCCTCTGTAAAAATCAAAGCTTCCGAGTTATTCAGACCAAAGTCTGCCATCAGTTTTGCAGTGATTTCACGGGGCAATGCCGGCATTGCTGCTTTTAATGCAGCCAGCCATTCATCAGAGATATATAAAGGCGGTAAATCCGGATCCGGGAAATAACGGTAATCGTTAGCCATTTCTTTAGTCCGCATAGGGGCTGTTGTTCCATGATCTGCATCAAAAGTTAAAGTGCTCTGAACGATTGTCCCACCGTTAGTGATCACTCCGATCTGACGGTTAAATTCAAATTCCATTGCCCTGCGGACGTTACGGATGGAATTCAGATTTTTCACTTCACAGCGCGTACCAAATTCTGTAGTCCCGTTTTCACGGATAGAAATATTAGCATCGCAACGGAAACTACCTTCTTCCATATTCCCATCACCCACATCCAGGTGCCTCACCAGCTTTCTTAATTCGGTAAGCAATACTGAAGCCTCTTCTGCAGAGCGGATATCAGGTTCTGTTACAATTTCAATCAGAGGCACTCCTGCCCTGTTCAGATCTACAAAAGAAAAGTGATCATCCTGATCATGCAAACTTTTACCTGCATCTTCTTCCATATGGATCCTGTTGATCCCTATCCTCTTTTCAGTACCGTCACTTAAGACCAGGTCGATATATCCGTTCTGGCAAACCGGCTTGTTGTCCTGAGTGATCTGATAACCTTTAGGAAGATCGGCATAGAAATAGTTTTTCCTGTCAAAGTAGTTATGCTGATTAATCGTACAGTTTAAGGCCAGGCCCATTCTGATAGCTTTTCCTACTACTTCTTTATTCATTTTCGGTAATGCACCAGGCAAAGCCAATGAAACAGGAGAGATATGTGCATTAGGCTTTGCACCAAATGCTGCGCTATCTGAAGAAAATATTTTCGATTTTGTATTTAACTGAACGTGAATCTCTAAGCCTGATACCAATTCAAATGCTGTGGGAGAAATAGCAGTTTTCGTACTCATTTAAGGGCAATAAATTAAAAAACATCGTGAATTACTGTCTCACAAATATAACCAAATAAGTTTATGACCATGGGTTTAGGACGCAATTATAATCATGGCACAAACTTTGACAATTTACATACACACACAAAATTGAAACGTTATGAAAAAATTACTTTTAATTGCTGCTATCGGGATTGCATCCCTGGCGGTGGCTCCAGTGGCGAAAGCCCAGGTGAGTTTAAGTATTAATATCGGCTCACAACCTCAATGGGGGCCCAGAGGTTACAATCATGTAGATTACTATTACCTGCCCGATGTAGATAGTTATTACTATGTACCGACCAGACAATTTGTTTATCTGAGTGGAAACAGGTGGATTCATGCCAGATCTCTACCTTCGAGATACCGGGGTTATGATTTATATGGAGGCAGAAAAGTAGTGATCAATAACTATGCTAATCCATGGACAAGACACAATTATTACAGAACACAATATGTAAGTAATAATTATTACAGCAGGCCATCAAGAGTAGTGGTTAGAAATAATTACCGTTCCGAGCGCAATTATGACAGAGGAAGAGGCAATGGCTGGGGCCATGGAAATAATGGTAACCATTGGGGAAACGGAAATAATGGAAACAACCGGGGAAGAGGAAATGACAGAGGCGGCAGAGGTGACCATGGAGACAGAAACCACGGCGGTGACAGAGGCGGCGATCACGGAAGAGGTCGCGGAGGCCGCAATTAACAGATATTACTAATAAATTACCTATTTTTTTTAAAGTATCACGACCTTTGGGTTGTGATACTTTTTTTATACGCTATTTAAAGCAATGCAATAATTCTTTTGACCATGACTGAGAACATAGAAGTAATCCTGACGCAGAAAAATATTAATCCTACAGCCATGCGCTTATTGGTACTGGATTTTCTGTTAAAGCAGTCTTCTGCTATCAGTCTGACGGATTTAGAAAAAGGATTAGACCCTTCGGACCGGATTACTTTATACCGTGCTTTAAAGAAATTTGAAGAAAAAGGACTGGTTCACAGCATTGATGATGGCTCTGGTGCAACTAAATACGCGCTTTGCGAAAATGATTGCGAAGCCGGACATCATCACGATCTGCACGTTCATTTTTTCTGTAACACCTGCCGGGAGACCTCCTGCCTGCCTAAACACCATATTCCACAGATTTCTTTACCAGATGGTTTTAAAACTGAAGAGGTAAATCTCATTGTAAAAGGTATATGCAATAAGTGCATCTGATTTTTGCAATGCTATTGCGCTGTTGTTTAAAGTACCTTTGTTCTTAAAGAGAAAAAGCTTAGCTTAATACCTCTCTTTTGAATAAGATACTATCATTATGGCCTCAAAAAATATAGATACCTGCTGCGATACAACTACAATTGCAGACAGAAAACCTGCCGCAGCGCAAAAAGAGAATAATTCAAAACCACATACACATAGTCATGAAGGTCATAGTCATGAGACAAAAGGCCATAATCATGGGGACCATGACCACGACCACGACCATGACCATGACCATGGTGACGGGGAAAATTCTGGCTGGAGAGGCCAGATTCCTCTGCTGGCTTCTTTAGTCATATTAGCAGTCATGTTAACACTGGAGTATGGTTTCAAAATTGTACCAGCTAACCTGATCTCTCTGCTGATTTTTGGTGCAGCCTACTTATTAGCTGGTTATAATGTATTAAAACTAGCTTTCAGAAAAGCAATGCGTCTTGATTTCTTTAATGAATTTTTCCTGATGAGTGTGGCAACAATTGGCGCATTCTCGATTGGTTCCTATAGTGAAGGGGTAGCAGTCATGGTATTTTATTCTATCGGAGAATGGTTCCAGGATGTAGCTGTTTCTAACGCAAAACGTAGTATTAAAGCATTATTAGATATCCGTCCGGATACAGTAGATGTAATCAGGGATGGAAAAATCACTACTGTTAAACCTGCAGATGTTGAAATTGGTGAACTTATTCAGGTTAAAGCCGGAGAAAAAGTAGCACTGGATGGTGAACTGGTTTCTGACAAAGGGACCTTCAACACCTCTGCGATGACTGGAGAAAGTAAACCAGATTCCAAAGCAAAAGGTGATCGTGTATTGGCCGGCATGATTAACCTGAACACGGTAATTGAGGTTAAAGTAGTTTCGCTATTTAAAGATAGTAAGCTAAACAGGATTCTTGAAATGGTGCAGGATGCAACAGCAAGAAAGTCTAAAACCCAGTTGTTCATTTCCAGATTTGCAAAAGTCTACACTCCTATTGTATTCGCTTTAGCGGTACTGGTTGTAGCCCTGCCCTATCTTTTTGTAACGAACTATGTTTTCGCAGAGTGGTTATACCGCGGACTTGTTTTCTTAGTGATTAGCTGCCCTTGTGCTTTAGTTGTTTCCATTCCATTAGGGTATTTTGGCGGGATAGGCCTGGCTTCTAAAAACGGGATTCTGTTCAAAGGCTCAAACTTCCTGGATGTGATGACTACGATTAATACCGTAGTGATGGATAAAACCGGAACATTAACTAAAGGCGTTTTCAAAGTACAGCGCGTAGTTACTGTAAATGGCGATGAAAAAGAATTATTGCGTTTAACTGCTGCTATTGAAAGTAAGTCTACTCACCCTATTGCTACTGCTGTGACTTTACATGCAGGTGATGTTTTGCAGAACACAAAGATTGGTGAAGTAGAAGAAGTGCCGGGAAAAGGTCTTAAAGGCCTGATTGACGGCAAACAGGTATTGGCTGGAAATATAAGGTTACTGGATCAGTTTAACATTACATATGCTGAGGAAGTAGCTAAAGAGGAAGATACTGTCGTTGTTGTTGCGATAGACGGCGTTTATGCAGGATTTATTACGATTGCCGATGAATTGAAAGAAGATGCGATACAGGCCGTAAAGGAAATGCATGAAATGAAAATCCAGACGGTGATGCTGAGTGGCGACAAACAGGCTGTGGTTAACAAAATAGGCAGATTATTAGGAATAGACCGTGCTTTTGGTGATCTCTTACCAGAAAACAAAGTAGAAAAAGTAGAAGAACTGAAACAGCAGGGCAAACATATCGCTTTTGTTGGAGATGGAATTAATGATGCACCTGTTGTGGCGTTGGCCGATGCGGGGATTGCTATGGGCGGATTGGGAAGCGATGCAACTATTGAAACAGCCGATATCGTGATTCAAAACGATATGCCTTCCAAAATAGTTACAGCAATTAAAATCGGAAGATTGACTAAAAACATTGTTTGGCAGAATATCGCATTGGCCATGGGCGTGAAAGTAATTGTGCTGATCCTGGGAGCAGGTGGAGTAGCAACTTTATGGGAAGCTGTAATCGCAGATGTGGGTGTTGCTTTACTCGCGATTTTAAACGCAGTCAGAATTCAGAAAATGAAGCTTTAATTTAATTATCTTCATCCCTGAAATGAGAAGATTACAGGGAATAAAAAACACTTGGAAATTAAGTCTGTTACTAATCAGCTTAATTTCCTGTAGTCATCCGAAAGATAAAGTTTATCAGGCAGAATTATTTACGGAAAAGACAGCACTGAATACAGCCGCAAAAAGTACGGTGCAGCTCTTTAAAAGACTAACATTAACCAGTAAAAAGGAAGAATTGATAGGTGGTATATTTGGGCGTAAAGGGCACATGTCCTGGAATATTATCAATTACAGAGATACAACGATCCACTTTAATCCTAATCTGAAAAATCTGGTTGAGGATTATCAGTCAGATGAAACACCTTTATATAATTTTTATACGATCTATTATCTGAATCCACAAAAAACCGCATTCCTTGCAGATATGCCGGGCCCTTCCCATATCAGCAGCCGTGTTTTTGTATTTTGTGAGCAACCAAACGGCTTAAATGTTTACAGAATTGAGCGTCCGGTTCAAGAACAGATCTCTTCGGGAGATGAAAATATCTACATGGGTATTTCTAAAATAGGCGGTAATCTGCTGTTGGTAAACAACGATTATATTTTTAATCAGCGGATAGGAAAGGCATACCTGATCCCCAGACCAGACCCGAAAGAAAGAATGCAGGCAGACTTTACAACACTGTCACCTGATGGAAAAACTGCAGTTTTTAATGCAAAGGGCAGCTCCACTGACCGTTTTGACTATATCTATCAATTCCATTATCCAAGTGGTAAATTTGAAACAGATAGTATTCCTTCGGATCAATATCAAAGTCCATTGCCGGACAAGAAAAAAAAATGGCCGGAAACTCATTATGACTGGCACAGGGATGCAAATGGAAGAATGTTTTTAAAACCCAAAGCGGCTTTTAATTGACAATGTTTATGGGGCCATACTGACGGTTGACGAACAAGGACTTGTTGTAGTTTATCCAACGCTATCTATCAGGGCCACGCACGTAGAGATTATTACCAGCACATTTGATATAAAAATGGGCTATCTCTTCTGAGACAGCCCATTTTTATATGGAATGAATTATTTAATTACTGAATTAACGTTGCCGCTTTCTCCAGCACTTTTGATAATCCTTCTTTATTCTTTCCTCCTGCAGTAGCGTAGAAAGGCTGTCCGCCTCCGCCACCCTGAATATCCTTAGCCAGTTCTCTGACAATATTTGAAGCATTCAGTTTCTTGTCTGCAACCAGGTTATCAGATAACATCACACTGATTCCAGGTTTGTCATCAATCAGGGTCGTGAAAACCAGGTACAGGTTATCAACGATATCCTTAATAGAGAAAGCAAGATTCTTCACTGCATCAGCATTTGGCAAGTCTACATGCACTGCAATCATATTGATGCCATTAATCGTTTTCATATGATGAACGATTTCATGTTTAAGATTTCCGGAACGCTCTATCACAGCTTTTTCCGCTTCTTTTTTGAGCTTAGCATTTTCTTCCATCAAAGCGGTCACCGCACCGGTTAAATCTTTATTTCCTTTAAGCAAGGCTCTTAATTCACTGATTTCTTTATCCTGATTAACTACATATTCTTCTGCACGATCTGCAGTAATTGCCTCAATACGTCTTACACCAGCAGCTACAGCACTTTCAGAAATGATTTTGAAATAGCCAATCTGACCAGTAGCCTGTACATGTGTACCACCACATAATTCTTTTGAATAATTATCATCGAAAGTAATGATACGTACAAAGTCACCGTACTTTTCACCAAATAAAGCAGTCACCCCGCTCGACAAAGCTTCCTCATAAGGCACCAGTCTCTGCTCTTTCAGCGAGATGTTATCTCTTACTCTTTTATTCACGATATGCTCAATCTCTGCTAATTCAGCATCTGTGATTTTAGCGAAGTGAGAAAAATCGAAACGCAGATAGTCTGAATTTACTAAAGAGCCTTTTTGGTTTACATGATCACCCAAAACGCTTTTTAATGCTGCATGGAGTAAATGTGTTGCCGAGTGGTTATTATTCGTTTGTACGCGCTTATCTTCGTCCACAACAGCCCAGAACTGACCATCTATGTCTTCTGGTAATGTATCTGCGAAATGTACAATCACACCATTCTCTTTTTTGGTATCCGTAATCTCAATAGAGAACATTCTGCTATGATCTTCTAATCTGCCTGTATCTCCTACCTGACCACCGCTTTCCCCATAAAATGGAGTTTTTTGCAATACAATCTGATATTGCTCTTTCCCTTTTGCAGTAACTTGTCTGTATTTTAATATTTTAGTTTCAATTTCCAGGAAGTCATAACCTACAAATTCGGTTTCAGGATCATCATGTACAGTTATCCAGTCGCCTGTATCAATTGCAGTTGCAGCTCTTGACCTGGCTTTTTGTTTTTGCAGGCTTTTATGATATTCATCCATATCTACAGTCCATCTTTTTTCCCTTGCCATCAACTCGGTCAGGTCAATTGGAAATCCATAGGTATCCTGTAATTCAAAAGCGAAATCACCAGAGATCACCATCTGGTCTTTCAGTATACTGTAAACCCAGGCATCCTCAAAAGATTTCTCCAGATCAATTGCATTTTCGGACATCAGGAATTCAGCCTGTTTAGCGGTATAGTTTTCAAAACGCTGAATACCTGTAGCCAGTGTTCTTAAGAAAGAAACTTCTTCTTCCAATACCACCTTCTGAACAAAATCCTGCTGTAAAACCAATTCTTCAAAAACACCTTTGAACTGTTCGGCAAGAACAGGCACCAGCTGATTTAAGAAAGGCTCTTTCAAATCAAGGAAAGTATAGGCATAACGCACTGCCCTTCTCAGAATTCTACGGATTACGTAACCCGCTTTATTGTTTGCTGGTAATTGTCCATCGGCAATTACAAAAGAAATTGCACGGATATGATCGGCCATAACACGCATGGCGATATCTGTTTTTTCGTTAGTTCCGTAAACTATACCAGCTTTATTTGCAATAAACTGGATGAGCGGCTGGAATACATCAGTATCATAGTTTGAAGCCTTGTTCTGTAAAACACGGACTAAACGCTCAAAGCCCATTCCTGTATCCACATGCTGTGCAGGTAAAGGTTGCAGGGAACCATCTTTCAATCTGTTGAACTGCATAAATACATTGTTCCAGATTTCAATTACCTGTGGATGATCAGCATTGACCAGTTCTTTTCCGCTTATCGCTGCACGTTCTTCATCAGGACGGCAATCCACATGGATTTCAGAGCATGGGCCACATGGTCCCATATCCCCCATTTCCCAGAAATTATCTTTTTTATTTCCTAGAACTATTCTTTCTTCAGGAACATATTGCTTCCATAATTCGAAGGCTTCTGTATCTCTTGGGAGACCTTCTTTTTCATCTCCTTCAAAAATGGAAACGTATAACTTATCTTTAGGAATACCATAAACTTCTGTTAGTAACTCCCAGCTCCACGCAATAGCCTCTTTTTTGAAGTAATCACCAAAACTCCAGTTGCCCAGCATTTCGAACATAGTATGGTGATAAGTATCAATCCCCACTTCTTCCAGGTCGTTATGTTTACCTGAAACCCTTAAACAACGTTGTGTATCTGTTACTCTTGGGTACCTGGCTGGTGCCTCTCCTAAAAAAATGTCTTTAAACTGATTCATACCTGCATTGGTAAACATCAGTGTCGGATCATTCTTTACAACGATTGGGGCAGATGAAACGATATGGTGTTGTTTCGATTCAAAAAATGCTAAATATGCTTGTCTGATTTCTTTTGCTGTCATTCTTAGTAGAAATTATCCAACAAAATTAAAATTTTATTGCGGTATTCTACTAAAATCCCTTTACATTTGAATGCTTTACATAAAAGCTATAAACCACTAAATATCAACAAAGAAGTATGCCTTACAAGGAACGGGAAATTAATAAAATGTATTACACGATGGGTGAGGTGACTGAAATGTTCAATGTAAACGCTTCACAGATCCGCTTTTACGAGAAGGAATTTGACGTTCTCCAGCCTAAGAAAAACAAGAAAGGTAACCGTCTTTTCACTCCTGAAGACATTGAAAATTTAAAGATTATTTTCCACCTGGTAGATGATAAAGGTTTCACATTAAAAGGTGCTAAAGACCATTTAAAAAACAATAGTGCTGATGTCAAAGAAAACCAGAAGATCATTGCATCACTGGAAAAACTGAAAGACTTCTTGTTAAAATTAAACGAAGAAATTTAATTAATAAATTAACAGAATTAACTAAATCAATATTACTTTGGCATCATGGTGCCAAAGCTAACTCTCCCCTTCGTTCAGTGTCCCGGATTCCAAAACATCAGAATTTGTTTACCGGGATACAGTATACTACTTCTTTTTCTCCTCTTTTATCCATTCCCTGCTGCCTTTGCACAGGAACAGATAAATATCAGGGAAATTATTTCTCCGCTGGCAGCATCTTTTACAGAAGAAGAGGATCTGTCTGAATTCACTGAGCGGCTTTCCTTTTATCTGAAACACCCGATAGATCTCAACCATACAAGTCCAGAACAGCTGAAAGAACTGTTTTTTCTTTCCGCTCTGCAAATCAGTAATCTTTTCATCCATATCCGGGTTAATGGAAAACTAAAAGATGTATTAGAACTTCAATCCATTGATGGTTTTGATCTCCTAACCATTACCAGGTTAATCCCTTTGATTACGGTGAAGGAAAATATGGATTTGAATTTTGGAAAAATCCATACAGGCAGCCATACGCTAACACTGAGATACGGGCAGGTGCTGGAAAAGCAAAAAGGGTACAAACCGGTTCCGGGAAATAAATACATGGGCAGTCCAGCAAAGATCCTGCTTAAATACAAATATGAGCTGAATGATCGGATTGGGTTTGCTGTACTGGCAAAAAAAGATGCAGGCGAAAGCTTTTTCAGCGGAGCAGGTAAAACTGGATTTGACTTTTTATCGGGCAGTCTTGCTTTTTATAAAACCGGCAGGTTTAAGCAAATAATTGCAGGAGACTATAGTCTGCAATTTGGTCAGGGTTTGAGCTTATGGACTGGTTCATCTTTTGGAAAAGGAGATGATGTGGCAGGGATAGCAAAAAAGGACAGCGGGTTAAAACCTTATACTTCTGCAAATGAATACTCCTTTTTCAGGGGCGTATCGGCTACATATAGTTTGTTAAAAAACATAGACTTAACTTCCTTTATATCCTTTAGAAACTTAGACGCCAGCCTGACTAAAACAAGCACCGGCAGCTATACCCTTTCGGCCATAAACACCAGCGGTTTACATCGGACTGCTACTGAAATTGACCATAAAGGGAGTCTGGGATTATTGCTGTATGGCCTGGCTGCAACCTATAATCAAAACAGTTTAGACCTGGGCATAACAGCTTATCATTCCAGCTATCAACATGAATTTACGACAGGCACCCAGCGTTATAAACAGTATGGGTTTAGTGGTAAAGAGCTAACCAATCTTGGATTTCATTATAATTATACATTTAAGAATATTTATTTTTTTGGAGAAATAGCCCAAAGCATACCTGGTGGTATCGCTCTGCTGAATGGAGCTATGGCAAGCCTTTCTCCACGCATTTCGACCATCATTCTTTTACGGAACTACGGCAAAGAACATGTAAGTTTTTACCATAAGGCAATGGGAGAAGGAACCACAGCAGCAAATGAGAAAGGGATTTATGGTGGCCTGCATTTCAGTATTACCCGTAAATGGATAGTATCTGTTTATGGAGATCTATTCTGGTTTCCATGGGCGAAATATAGAATTGACGGATCTTCTTCAGGATACGAACTGACGGGACACCTCAATTTCAAACCAAACAAGACATTTAAAGTCCTGCTGGGATGGAAAATCAAACACAGTGAGCAGAATGAAGGTTCTGGTCTGCCTGTAAACCAAATAGTTCAGATCAGAAAAGACAATTACAGAATGGAAGTACACTGGAAAGCCGGCAGAAAAATAACGCTGCAAAACAGACTGGAGATCACCAGTTATAAAAAAGGGTTAATTGATACGGAATATGGGTACATGATTTACCAGGATGCAGACTATCAACCAATGTCCTCCAGGCTTTCAGGTAATCTCAGAATAGCCTATTTCAATACCTTTTCTTACAATAGCAGGATCTATGCCTATGAGGATGATGTCTTGCATGGGGCCGGATCGGGAGTTTATAGTGATGAAGGGATCAGGACATTTTTAAACCTGAGTTACCGCTTAGCTAAGCAACTGCGTATCTGGTGCAGGTATGCTATTTATTACTATCCGGCAAAGACAAATACAGGTTCAGGACCTGAGGAAATAAGCGGAAGTAAAAAGTCTGATATCAAGTTTCAAATACGCTATCAATTCTAAACGGCTATGCATCAGGGCCACTCTTTTTTCGGTAAAATTCTACTCCCATTTTCTATAGGAATATGGGTTTTGCGCGAGACAGAGAACACCAAATTAAATTTGCTAGTTCAATTTTTCACTTTTTTTCTTATTTTTTTATTATTAATAATCAGTGTTTTATACAAACCACTTAAAGTTTATAATTACAAATGGTCTATCGCTATTTTAGTAAATATTTCGTTTTTATTTCTGGGGTCATTCTGGTATGTCAATGCAAATCAGACAACAAATTTCAACAACTTTTCATGTAACCAGGCAGATTTTCTTCGCATCTCTGTAGCCGGGGAACCGCAGCAGCAAGGATCAATTTTAAGATTTACAGCCAGAGTTCATACCGCTTACACGGCTGATCAGAAACGTGAAGTAACCGGTAATATATTAGTCTCCCTCCCCTCCGGTTTACATCACCCGGTTAAAATCCACTATGGCGAAGTTTACTTCATACCCGCAAATTATAAAGCAGTTGAGCCTCCCCATAACCCTGCAGAATTTGATTTCAAATCTTGGCTTGCTTTACAAAATATAAACCACCAGGTATTTCTCCAGGCACATGAACTTATCTCTTCAAAAGAAGATAAAGGATTAGCATTAGTCAGGTTTGCACTAGACCTTAGAAAACGGCAGGTCAGTATATACAGAAAACTAATCAAAGATGATAATGCATTCGCTGTGGCGGCTACACTGATCCTTGGTTACCGGTCAGATCTGAATGCAGAAACGCTTGCTGCTTATTCCAAAACGGGAACAATCCATGCACTTTCAGTTTCGGGCATGCATGTCGGAATTATTTATATGGTACTCAACTGGCTGTTGGGATGGATGGACAGAAAATTAATCTTAAGGTGGACTAAAGTCGCTATCCTGCTTATACTAATTTGGTTCTACACTTTGCTGACGGGATATTCTGCCTCTGTTTTACGCTCTGCAGTCATGTTATCCATGTTTATCCTTGCAAAATCTGTTCACAGGAATGCAGACAGTTATCATATTCTGTATTTCTCTGCTTTCTGTCTTTTATTATGTAATCCATTCTTAGTGTGGGATGTAGGTTTTCAGCTTTCTTATATGGCTATTCTGGGACTAATTTATTTACAGCCAAAGCTGGAAAAACTAATCACATTCAAGGCATACTGGTTGAAAAAACTCTGGAGCCTGATCACGGTTTCTGTGGCAGCGCAGATTTTCACTTATCCCCTTAGCTGTTATTATTTCCATCAGTTTCCTGTTTATTTTATTCTCAGCAACTTATTCATTACAATTCCAGTTATACTTTTAATGTATACAGGCATTATACTCTTAATGTTTCGCTTATATTGGATCTCACCGCTATTTGAATGGTTAATTATTTTTATGAACCGTGGCCTGGAAAAGATTGCGGGCCTCCCCTACTCCAGTATTCATCCGATCTGGTATTCCAAAACCGAGCTCATTTTGCTTTGCCTGTTTCTATTTTTTCTCTTTGCTGCTTTCTCACAAAAAAACAAACATTTATTCGCTGTTTCTTTAGGCTTGTTTTGTGGTTTTCAAGTTCTCCTTATCTACGATAAAATCAAGGCAGCAAAGCAACAAAAAATCATTCTTTTCACTTTAAAAAGAAATTACGGTGCAGCATTTATCAGTTCGTCAAAGGCAGTACTGGTCACTGATTTGAAACCGGCCGATAAAGCTTTCAAGTTCCATATACAACCTGCTCTGGATGAATTAAAGATCAGGAAGATTACCTGTTTGAAATGGAATGAAAGTATCCATACAGGAGACCTTGTTATCAAAGAACATCAGTTACGGTTCAGAAACTTTACTGTACTCCTGGTTGATTCAGCTTTTAACTACCAAAGAATTGGGAATAAGCCACTATTTGATGCGATATGGATACACAAATCAGCCCGGGTAAAAATAGAGGAACTGAGACAGGATATCGGATTTAACAGCATATGGACAGCTGCGCGCAATAGAAATTTTGTTATTCAGCCTGAGGGGATTATAGAGCTGAATTCTCCTGAATGAAACACGTAAATTTATTTATTTAGCATGTATCCGCTGTTTATTTATCTTTGCAAAAAATTTTATAAAACAATGAGTGAAATTAAACAATCTCCAGTCCTGAAACATATTGTAAGCGTAATTAAGAATGCCATAGCAGATTCTAAAGTTGAAGTGCAATCTGAAAGCGTTTCAATTATAAAAGATGGGAATGATTCAATTCATATAACGCATTTATTTGATAGCACTGAAAATATCGATACCATCTTCTTTACTGATAAAAAAGAAATATTGTTTAGCGAAGATCTGTTAGAAACTTTACAGGATATAGAAGACACAGCTAAATCTGATGCAGGTTTGAAAAAATCATTAAAAGCTGCTGCTATAGTTGTCAATGATCTGAGCATTGAAATGGATTTTATATTCCAGGCTGCAAGAGCTGCATTTGATGAACTAAGTGATAGCTATGAATTTGTAAAAGCAACAGAAAAAAACATAGAGGAGTTAACTGCTCAATTTAAATTTGGGGACAATAAGTTTGACCTGACCATTAAGAATGTGTCTGATAAAATTCATATTGGAGCTCAGGTAAATAGTGCAGTAACCCCAGCGGTGACAAAAACTATTGAAGCAGATGTAGCCAAGATTGAACAGGCATTAAATAAGATGTTCAAATAAGAACCGAAAATTAAAAAGAAAAGGCACCTTTTAACTCTGTTAAGGTGCCTTTTTTTATATTAACAGATAAATTAAACTGATTGTATATATGGTTTCAGGAAAAAATAAGAGATATTTGATTTACATAAAATAATCAATATACATACAAAATTCATGACATCACCACTGGTATTATATACAGTTAATGAACGTATCGCTACAATTTCATTAAACCGGCCCGACAAACGTAATGCCTTTAATCCGGAACTGGTAAGCGCACTGACAGCGGCATTACTGCAGGCATCTGATGATGAAGAAGTGAAAGTGATCATTTTAAAGGCCATTGGAAGCACTTTTAGTGCAGGCGCTGACCTTGCCTACCTGCAACAATTACAAAATAACACACACGAAGAAAACGTCCGGGACAGCAATAACCTGAAAACTCTTTTCACCACAATCTATTATCTGCCCAAAGTAGTCATCGCACAAGTTGAAGGCCATGCAATAGCTGGTGGATGCGGACTGGCTACGGTTTGTGACATTACTTTTGCTGTTCCTGAAGCTAGTTTTGGTTATACAGAAGTAAAACTCGGCTTTGTTCCGGCCATAGTTTCCTGCTTTTTAATGCGAAAAACAAGTGAAACCATAGCAAAAAAGATATTATTGACAGGTGATTTATTCTCAGCCGAACAAGCACTGGCTTATAATTTGATTACTTATGTAACAAATAAGGAAGATATTGATCAAAAGGTACGGGATTTTGCGCAGAAGCTTTGCGAAGAGGCATCGGGAAACTCCTTAATGGTAACTAAACAACTGATTGGTCAGACTACTAACCCGGAATTGGAAAAGAGTTTGAACTTAGCGGTACAAATTAATGCGCGGGTTAGAGAAAGCGAAGACTTTAAAAAAGGGATCGCTTCTTTTATCAGCAAGGAAAAAATTAAATGGTAAAAATCAAAAAGAAGAATATGTTAAAATCAATTAAAACAAGTGTACTGGCTGTCATATTAATCAGTACTGCAGTGATTGCACACGCACAGAAAAAGGTAAACGAAGGTACACTTACTTATGGTATCACTTACGAACTGACTCCTGAACAAAAATCTATGGCGTCACAACTTCCGGCGGAGACTAAATTCAAATTCAACGGAAATATTTTAAAAATTGAGATGCAGCAAGGCCCTGCAAAAATCACAATAATTTCTGATGGTGTTCAAAAAAATGGTTTGGTATTGGTTGACATACCTCCTATTCAAAAACAATATGCAGTAAAAACCACCAAAGAAGAGACGGAACAAACTATGGGTAAAACTCCTGTATTAAGTGATTTCAAAGCAACAGGTGAGAAATTAAAGATTGGTAACTACAATACAGAGAAATATACTTACAAAGATGATAAAGGCACTCCTTTTGAACTTTGGGCAACAACTGAAATTCAATTACCAGAAGGAATTATCGGTGAAGAGTTCAAAACAGTAAAAGGAACTCCTATTAAATTCACCCGTGTACAAAATGGTGTAAAAGCAGTTTTAACAATCAAAGCTTTAGCTGAAGATAAAGTTGGCCCATTATCACTGGATGTACCATCCGAATACGAAGTGACCACTATGGATGCTTTAAGAGCAATGGGCGGTCAATAAAAATTATTTAAACAGCAAAAAAGAGGGTATCCAGAATTTTGGATATCCTCTTTTTGTTTTTTATATACTACATTTGAATTGCAGGAAAGATCCGAAAACCTTTATATAAATGGGATAAACCAAGAAAATCCTGCAACAGCTTAAACGCCGGAAAAATTAAATTATTCAAATCAGATGAAGCGGAAATTCATTATTCTAAAGTTAACTACTGTCTTATTTATCACCTGTTTTTTTGTACCCGGAGCAATTGCCCAGTATAAAAAAGAGGGGGTTAACTGGACAAAAGATGGTAACGGTTACTATCAGAATTCATACAGAGGGATCGAAATAGTCACCCTACCAAAAAACGAAACCAAATTATTAATCAGCAGCACATTACTTACACCTGCCGGACAATATCAGCCTTTACAGATCAAAGATTTTGTTCTTTCTGCTGATGGCACCAAAGCTTTAATCTATACCAACAGCAAAAGAGTATGGCGTTATGAAACCAGAGGTGATTACTGGCTGGCAGACCTAACAGCCAATAAGCTAACCCAAATCGGGAAAGATAAACCGGCTTCTTCACTAATGTTTGCTAAACTATCACCTGATGCAAGTAAAGTTGCCTATGTAAGCGGACATAATCTATATGTTGAAGACGTGAACAGCGGAACGGGTAAGGCCCTGACAACAGATGGTACTGATAAATTAATCAATGGTACTTTTGACTGGGCTTATGAAGAAGAATTTGATTGCAGAGATGGTTTCAAATGGAGCCCTGACGGTGCTTCTATCGCGTATTGGCAGTTAGATGCAAGTAAAATCAAGAACTTTCTGATGATTAACAATACAGATTCAATTTATCCTTTTACTGTGCCGGTTGAGTACCCTATTGTTGGAGAAAACCCTTCTTCGTGCAGAATTGGTATTGTCAATGTAAATACTGCACAAACTGACTGGGTAAAAATTCCTGGTGATGAGATACAGAACTACATTCCAAGAATGGACTGGGTACCCAATACCAAAGATATTATTTTACAACAGCTCAACAGAGAACAGAATACCAGTCGTGTATTTGTAGCGGATACACAATCCGGATCGGTCAATAATATTTATACAGAAACGGATAAAGCATGGATTGATGCAGCACCTGAATGGCAGTGGATCAACAATGGAAAGGAATTTATCTGGCCAAGTGAAAAAGACGGATGGCGCCACTTTTACAGAATCAGTAAGGATGGTAAAAAACAGACCCTGATTACTAAAGGAGACTATGATGTTATCAAAAGCAGTCTGGTAGATGAGAAAAACAATACGTTTTATTTCATGGCATCACCAACCAATGCAACTCAGAAATATCTGTATAAAACAAAACTGGACGGAAAAGGAAAATTAGAAGCTGTGACCCCATCAATTTTCCCGGGTACACATAGCTATGATATTTCTCCCAACGGCATTTTTGCTTTTCATACTTATGAGAATGCCAATGTTTCGCCGCTAAGTGAATGGATGAAATTAGACACTGGTAACCCATTCACCATGGAAGGCAGTTTAACTAATCAGCTGGCAAGAATTCGCCTGCCGAAAAACAAAACTGAATTCTTCAAAATAAAAACTGAAGATGGTTTTGAGCTGGATGGCTGGATGAAAAAACCGGATAACTTTGATCAGACAAAAAAATATCCGGTAGTATTTTATGTTTATGGTGAGCCTGGGGCACAAACGGTAACAGATACTTATGGTGTTTCTCATAATTTCTTATACGGAGGCGATATGCCCAAAGATGGTTATGTATATATCTCTATAGAAAATCGCGGTACACCGGCACCAAAAGGACGTGAATTCCGTAAATCAATTTATAAAAACATCGGTACCCTGAATATTCGTGACCAGGCAATGGCGGCTAAAGAGATTTTGAAGTGGTCATTTATAGATAAGGACAGAGTTGCAGTATGGGGATGGAGCGGTGGTGGCTCATCTACACTTAACCTGATGTTCCAGTATCCTGAAATCTATAAAACAGGTATCGCTATTGCAGCTGTAGGTAATCAGCTTACTTATGATAATATCTATCAGGAACGTTATATGGGCTCTCCTTTAAAAACTAAAGAAGCTTATATCAAAGGTTCACCGGTTACTTATGCCAAAAACCTGCAAGGCAATTTATTATACATTCATGGTACAGGTGATGATAACGTACATTATCAAAATGCAGAAATGCTGATTAATGAACTGATCAAGAATCAAAAAGTATTTCAATTAATGTCTTATCCTAACCGTACGCATGGTATTAGTGAAGGTGAAGGCACCAATGCACATCTTTCTAAGATTTATACTAAGTTTCTTAAAGAAAACTGCCCTGCAGGAGGCAAATAGGTATTGTCAATATAAATACAAAAGGCCCTTAGCTGTTTAAACAGCTAAGGGCCTTTTGATTAAAGAATAAATTACGCTCCCTGGCCAATATTGATCATCAGGCCACCATCCATTACATAAGTACTACCAGTGACATAATTTGCCTCATCAGAAGCCAGAAATAAAGCCAGGTAAGCAATTTCTTCCGGTCTGCCTGCCCTGCCAAGCGGAATATGCTGTTCTGCTTTTTCTCTGACCTGCGGATCATCTACTGCTTTTTGATTCATGGCAGTCAGAATCATACCCGGAGCTATATCATTTACATTAATCCCAAACTTGCCTACTTCGAGCGCAATTGTCCGCATCAGACTTCTTATTCCGGCTTTCGAAGCATTATAATCACCATTACCAGGCGCATTGATCTCTTCGTGAACAGAAGATATATTGATAATTTTTCCTGGTTTGCTGAGTGATTTACGATGTTGAATAAACTTCCTGCTGCAAAAGAAAGTTCCGTAAAGATTCGTTTTGATCGTTTTATCAAATACCTCAGTAGTCATTTCATCAATTGGAATACCAGAACCGTTCACACCAGAATTATTGACCAGAATATCGATTCCGCCAAATTCCTGAATAATAGCTTCCATTTTCTCTTCCACTTCCTGCTCCTCACTCACATTCAGTTGAATTAAAATTGCTTTCCCGCCATGCTCCTGTACAGCTTCCAGCGCCTGCTGCCCTCTTTCTTCATTGCTATGGTAACAGACAATCACATTTGCCCCATTTTTAGCGAATTCGATAGCAATTGCACGCCCTATTCCAGAATCTGATCCGGTGACGAGTGCAATTTTGTTTTCCAGTTTCTTCATGTTTTCTACTATTCTTTTTTAATAAAAACCCCAAAACCAGATGATATGTTTTAGCTTATCCGATAATAAAACTGCAGGGACCTTCTCTTAAAACTTTACCGATAGCTATTTGTTGTAACACCCAATGGCACTGATTTCATTCACTAATAAAGGTATATTTTGTAAACAGGGAGGTTTTTATGTCGACCCCTGGCAGCCCGTAGATCTGGCTGTAACAACCCATGGACATGCAGACCATGTGAAATTTGGTAATAAAGCATATTTATGCCATGAATTAACTAAACCTGTTTTACTGCAAAGGTTAGGGGCAGATTTACCGGTCCAGACCTTACCTTACAACAAAGAAATTACTATCAATGGTGTTAAACTGAGCCTTTTCCCTGCCGGACATGTGATTGGTTCTGCACAGGTCAGATTGGAATATAAAGGAGAAATATGTGTCATTTCAGGCGACTATAAAGTTGAATATGATGGGATCAGTACGCCCTTTGAGCCAGTAAAATGCCACAGTTTTGTTTCCGAGAGCACTTTTGGCCTTCCTATCTATAAATGGCTGCCACAGGAAGAAGTATTTGGAAAGATAAGAAACTGGATTTCTGACAATCATGATCATTTAAAAACAAGCGTGTTAATAGCCTATAGTTTAGGAAAGGCACAGCGGTTAATTAAAAATCTTGCTGGCGATAAAAATATCTATGTACATCAGTCTATCGCCAATTTAAATGAAGGATTTATCAGGGCTGGAGTTGATTTACCTCAAACGATCCGGATTACGCCGGATATAAAAAAAGAAGATTTACAAAAAGGCATTGTCATTGTCCCTCCTGCTCTTGCAGATGGAAAATGGATGAAAAGCTTAATGAGCGCTTCCACAGGAATCTGTTCCGGTTGGATGCAGGTCAGGGCAGGCCGCAGATGGAAATCGGCCGATGCCGGATTTGCACTAAGCGACCATGCAGACTGGCCAGGTTTGTTATCGGCCATCAAAGCCACAGAAGCGGAAAAAGTATTTATTACGCACGGATTCGTTTCAACCTTTTCCAGGTATCTGAATGAAACCGGAATAGCCGCAGAAGAAGTAACTACACGTTACGGCAATGAAGAAGAGGAAGAAGAAATTTTAAAAGAAGCATAATTTGAAAAGGTTCACTCAACTGATACAGGAGCTGGAGACCAGCAATAAAACCAACGACAAAATCGCGGCCCTGGTTAACTATTTCAACATGGCAGACGAAAAGGACAAACCTTATGTCATTGCCATGTTCACCGGTAAAAGACCACGCAGACCTGTTACAACAGCTTTAATTAAAGAATGGGCCATAGAACTGAGTGCTATTCCTGCCTGGTTATTTGCAGAGTCTTACCATAGTGTCGGCGATTTAAGTGAAACCATTGCGCTGGTACTTCCGCCTGCCCAACAGACCAGAGACCGCAAATTACATGAATGGATTACAGATCTTGCTTTACTGAACGGGCAGGATGATGATGTAAAAAAAGAATTTATCCTGCAGGCATGGAATAGCCTGGATACACAGGAACGTTTCATTTTTAATAAACTGATTTCCGGGAATTTCAGAATCGGGGTATCCAATAAAATGCTGGTCAATGCGATCGCTAAACAAAGTGATACTGACAGTAATAAAATCATGCACAGTATTATGGGTAAATGGGCTCCGGGAGAGATTACCTACAAAGAATTGATAGCAGGTGTACATGTCAATACTGATAGTTCATGGCCCTACCCTTTTTGTCTTGCCTATGCATTGGAAACTGAACCTGAAAGTCTTGGCGAAACTACCGCATGGCAGGCAGAATGGAAATGGGACGGCATTCGTGGTCAGCTGGTGAAAAGAAACGGAGAATTATTTATCTGGTCAAGAGGTGAAGAACTGGTTACCGGTCAGTTTCCTGAATTACATTTTCTTAAGGATGAATTGCCAGACGGAACGGTGATAGATGGAGAAATCCTCTCTGTCAAAGAAGGAAATGTGCAGGCATTCAGTATCCTTCAGCAAAGGCTAAACAGAAAAACTATACATAAATCACAGTTAAAAGATGCACCTATAGGCTTTTTCTGTTATGATATACTCGAAGCCGGAGGAAAAGATATCAGAACAGAACCGCTTTCTCAGCGTAGAAAAATACTGGTTGAGCTGATGTCAGCATTGACCACTAAAGACATAGCCATACTTTCTCCTGTGCTTAGTTTTCAGAGCTGGGAAGAACTCGCTGAAATCAGAAAAGGTTCCAGAGAGAATAACAGTGAGGGTATTATGTTAAAGAAACTGAGCTCTCTTTACCATAGCGGCCGTAAGCGCGGCGACTGGTGGAAATGGAAAATTAATCCTTATACGGTTGATACTGTGATGATTTATGCCCAGAAAGGAAGCGGACGGCGGGCTAACCATTTTACGGATTATACCTTTGCTGTTAGAGATGGAGAGCAATTGATAACTATAGCTAAAGCTTACTCCGGATTAACTGATAAAGAAATTAAAGAGGTAGATAGCTTTGTGAGGAAAAATGCTATTGAAAAATTTGGCCCGGTAAGAACCGTAAAACCAGAACTGGTATTTGAAATTGCATTTGAGGGCATTGCAGAAAGCAAGCGGCATAAAGCTGGGCTGGCTTTGCGTTTCCCACGTATCGCGCGCTGGCGAAAAGATAAAATTGCAGCAGAAATTAATACGCTGGATGATCTGAGACAGTTACTGGCCTCCACATTGTGATATTAACCGGATAGAGGGAATTTGATGATACTCGAAAAAAGCAAAGGTTACAAACAGGTAATCAAATGGTTAAAAGCTAAAAAGAAAAAGCCTTTTAAATTCCAGAAGGATGCCTGGGAATACTATGCCGAAGGCTATAGCGGACTGGTCAATGCCCCTACAGGATTTGGAAAGACATTTTCTTTATTTCTGGCTGTAGTGATTGATGAACTCAATAATCGAAAGGCCATTAAAACCACTTCAAAAAAAGGAAGAAAGACTTCAGGATTAAAACTAATATGGATTACTCCTTTGCGTTCTTTGGCTAAGGATTTAGCCAGGGCGATGCGTGAAGTTTGTACAGAACTGGAAATGGACTGGCAAATAGGCGTGCGCAATGGTGATACACCACAAAATGAAAAGCTGAAGCAGAAAAAGCAAATGCCCGAGGTTTTGATTATCACGCCCGAAAGCATGCATTTGTTACTGGCCCAGAAAAATAGTTTAGCTTATTTTGATGATTTACAATGCATTGTTGCAGATGAATGGCATGAATTACTGGGTAGTAAACGCGGGGTTATGGCAGAACTGGCTATTTCCAGAATCAAAGGTTTAATCAAAGAAAAACACCCGGAAAGACTTTTGAGAATATGGGGCATATCGGCAACCATAGGAAATATGGAGCAGGCCCTGGATGTATTGGTTCCCTATGAAGAGGTCTTAAAAATTACTGTCACCGCAGATGTAGAGAAAAAGATAGAGATTAAATCAATCCTTCCTGATCATATTGATATGTTACCCTGGGCAGGTCATCTGGGCCATAAGCTTGCCTATAAATTATTGCCCGTTATTGAAAAAAGTAAAACCACTTTGATTTTCTGCAATACCAGGGGCCAGGCTGAACTCTGGTATCAGAATCTGCTTAAACTCGATGAAAACCTGGCCGGACAGATCGCTATTCATCATGGCTCAATAGATTATGAACTGCGCAACTGGATTGAAGAAGCTATCCACACAGGAATATTAAAGGCAGTAATCAGTACTTCTTCTCTTGACCTTGGTGTTGATTTTAAACCTGTAGATACAGTGGTTCAGATTGGCTCACCTAAGGGTGTCGCCCGGTTTTTACAACGTGCAGGCCGCAGCGGGCACTCTCCTTTTGAAACTTCAAAGATATATTTCTTACCTACCCATGCACTGGAACTGGTAGAAGCTGCTGCAATTAAAGAGGCTGCAAGAACTCAGAATATAGAGAGCCGCGAACCCGTAGTTATGGCATTTGACACCCTAATTCAATATATGGTTACCCTTGCTGTTGGAGATGGCTTTGACGATAAGAAATTATACGATGAAGTAAAAAGCACTTTTGCTTTCAGAGAACTGGAACCCCCGGAGTGGAGCTGGATGATGCAGTTTATTACCACAGGCGGAGACAGTTTAACTGCTTATACCGAATTTAGTAAAGTAGAAAAAGAAGATGGGCTCTGGAAAGTAAAAAGCAGACAGCTTGCTATGCGCCACCGTTTACATATAGGAACAATTGTGAGTGATGCAATGTTAAAAGTTAAATACCTGACTGGCGGATATATCGGTATGCTCGAAGAGTCATTTATTTCAAGGATGAAACCCGGCAGCAGTTTCACGCTGGCCGGCAGGGTGCTGGAATTTGTGATGGTTAAAGAGATGACTGTACTGGTTCGCAGAAGCAAACTCAAAAGTGCAATTACACCAAGCTGGCTTGGCGGCAGAATATCTTTAACTGCTAATCTGGGTGCAATTTTGCGCAAGAAGTATAATCAGACGCTTGATCAGACACATGAGGATGAAGAACTCGATATCATCCTTCCTTTATTTGAAAGACAAGCTAAAGTTTCTCATGTACCTAAGGATGATGAGTTTTTGATAGAATTGATTAAAACCAGGGACGGTTATCATTTTTTCGCTTATCCTTTTGAAGGCCGTCAGGTTCATGAGATTATGGCCGCATTAATTGCTTATCGTTTAGGCAGAGTAAAACCGATCAGTTTTTCTATTGCCATGAATGATTATGGTTTTGAACTGCTCAGTGAGCAGCCAATTCCACTGGATGAAGAAAATGTTAAATTGTTGTTCAGTCCTGTCAATTTAGGAGAAGATATTGTAGCCAGTATCAATGCTACGGAGATGGCAAGACGTAAATTCAGGGATATTGCTTGTATTTCGGGTCTTGTGTTCCAGGGTTACCCTGGAAAATATGTAGCCAATAAACACCTTCAATCCTCTTCTTCTCTATTTTTTAACGTTTTTAGTGATTATGATAAACATAACTTATTATTGCGCCAGGCATATGATGAAGCATTTTATCAGCAAATTGAAGAACCGAGACTGGCCGCAGCTTTGCACAGGATTCAGGCAAGTAAAGTAATAATTGTTAAAGCTGAAAGTTATACTCCTTTGTGTTTTCCTATTAAAGTAGATAGTTTAAGAGAGAATATGAGTACAGAAGAACTCGGGGCAAGAATAGCAAAAATGACTGCCGAAGCGGATAAAAAACAGACACAACGCAGAAAAAAGAATGACCATCAATTGTAAAGGCGAAGATTTAATATTAAGTAAACACAGAGCGATTTATTGGGAAGCCCAAAAGATGCTGATCATCAGCGACCTGCATTTAGGTAAAGGTGCATATTTCAGGAAAGCTGGCATTCAGATTCCTGTTCATGTAAATACAGCAGACCTGAATACACTGACTACCCTGATTCTGGAATTTAATCCTGATAGTTTATTGATCACAGGTGATATGTTTCATCATCAGATGAACAGCGAAGCGGAACTTTTTCGTCAATGGAGGTTACAGTATCCTGAGCTTAAAATTCTGCTGATTAAAGGAAACCATGATACCCTGAAAGCTAAGGATTATTCAGATTTAGCGATAGAAATCTATCCCAAAGAATTTTTGTGCAAACCTTTCAGGTTTATCCATGATCAGCCAGCAGTTACAGATGATTATTATAATATTACCGGACACATTCATCCTGGCGTAACTATTTACGGGAAAGCGCGTCAGCTGATCAGACTGCCATGTTTTTATTTCGGAAAAACATGTGCTATTTTACCGGCATTCAGCGCTTTTACGGGCTTAAGTAAAATCAATGCAGCAAAAGAGGATTTGTTTTATGCGATTACACCAGAAAAAGTAGTTCTGGTGTAACCTAAAGAAATAATTCCTTATAAAGGATTATCATTGAGATCAAAACAATAATTCAGGTTAATCTTCGAAAGTAATATCTTCCTGCTCCGCAGACTGTGCGATTAATGACAGCAACATATTTACAACCGTTTGATCAGTTTTAAAAGTTACATCACTTTCAGCAAGATCGTGAAGATGAATCCAGCGAAAAGACTGTAAAGTTTCCGGATCAAAATCAAAGGCCTTAGTTTTGAAATTCAATTCCAATGGGGCCACTTCTCTAACCAGGTAATAAATACTGATGATCTGGCTATCATTGAAAGAGGATTTCTCGTAGAAGTCAGTGGTATAGAAATGACTTAACACTTCTATTTCAGCGTTACACTCTTCCATGAATTCACGTTTAAGTGCATCAATAAGGCCTTCACCATATTCTAATCCACCACCAGGAAATTTGCTGAAGCTTCTTCCTCCTGATTGTTCGTCACTAACCAATATCTGATTATCTGCATTGATTAATAAACCGTAAACTCTTACATTGAAATAACTCATGGATTTGAAATGTTTTTTATGCTGCTAAATGAAGAGCTTATCTAAAATAAACTCAATAAGGCGACAAATATAAACAAACATATCACTCCTGCTATGATAAAAACATTTTTAAGTTAGCTCAGAAAGGCTTATCCCAAACAGTCAGGAAACATAATCTTTAGATTAATAAAAAAATAAATATTATTAATTTCATTATCGCTAAATGACTACATTAGATCATATAAATTACATATTCATGAGAAAAATAGTATTACTTCTTCTCTTATTTCCTTTGGCATTGGCTGCACAGACTGATAGTATAACTGTTATTCCGCCAGGTGGAATCCAGGATAGTGTACCGGAAACCTCTATTATTTTAAAAGATAATGACCTGATTTTTCAAAAGGTATATTCGACAGCACTGAATAAGGACGATCTGGCCAGCAAACTAAAATTGTTTCTACCAGGTATAAAGAGTTTTCAACTAGCTGATGCAACCAATCAAACAGCTTACCAGTTAAAAGGAAGACTTTCCTCCTATTTTATTAATTTCAGGAAGTCACAAAACAACAATTATGGAATAGCAGAGTTCCTTTTTCATCCCTTAAATGCAGATGTATTGATCCAGATTAAAGACGGTAAATATAGAGTTACTGTATTTAACATGGTTGTTAAAGATTATTATGATCGTACTGATACGGTCAAATATAAATTCGATCTGTCCATTGAATCCTTTATGGCCAAAGATAAACGTTCTAAAATAAGTACCAGGGGTCATGACATCAAGGCGGCAAAATTCATTAACAGCGAACTAATAAATTCTTTTGACATCAATTCAAAAACCAGGATTAAAGAAGATTTTTAGGCAATTTTCAGGATAAACAGCTGATGATAATCTTGTCCTATTGACTAAAATGCTTTTTATTTTTAGTCGCATTTTCAATATTCCAACCAATTTCTGCAACAAATGCTTCTTGTCTTACCGGACAATCCTTTAGTTTACAATAATTACAGCATTCCGGTAAACAAGGATCTGCATGTATAAATAACTCTGTATTTCTTTCTGCATTGCCATTAATTAAATGATCAATTGATGAAATTTCAGTGTGTACCCGGTTAAGATCATAATAATAAGGAAGCGTAAGGTGGCAATCAATATGAAGATCTGAGCCATACTGCTGCGCCCTGAGATTATGTACGTCTATCCACGAATCATGTCTGTTGTGCTGTAAAATCCCTACTATCTTTTCAACCAGCTCTACATTACTCTCATCCATCAGCCCCCCCACCGATTTTCTGGTCAGTTTATAACCGCTATATACAATATAACATCCAAGTAGAATAGAAATCACGCTATCCAGCCAGTAAATCCTGGTGACCTGAATCAGCAGAATTCCCAAAACCAGCCCCGCACTTGTAACCGCATCTGTCAGTAAATGCTTACCGTCAGCCTCCAGCGTAAGCGAGCGATGTTTTTTACCTGTATTGATCAGATAATAGCCAACAAACATATTAATCAAACCGGTAATTCCTATAATGATAGCACCATCCAGTAACTGATGAATT
This sequence comes from Pedobacter cryoconitis, assembly GCF_014200605.1. Lineage (GTDB taxonomy): Bacteria > Bacteroidota > Bacteroidia > Sphingobacteriales > Sphingobacteriaceae > Pedobacter > Pedobacter cryoconitis_B. Next base: position 137,141 of record NZ_JACHCE010000010.1, read on the forward strand.
TCTCTTGGAACAATCAAATCATAACTGGATTTGAAAATGATAATCAGCCCGGCAACCGCAATGAGTACCCCTTCTACAAAGGCAGAGAAAAACTCTACTTTTCCATGTCCGTAAGGATGATTTTCATCTTTAGGTAAAGTAGTGAGATAAATACTGTAAAAAGCAAAACTACTGGCCAGTACGTTTACAATACTTTCGGCGGCATCAGTTAAAATTGCATTGGAATGTGTGATAAAGTATGCACCGAATTTGGCCAGCATCAGTATAACGCTGATGCAGAGTGAAACGAGTATTGCTTTCTTTTTGGGTTGCAAAGGAAATGGTTTAGCCCTCAAAAATACGCTTTACAAGCCATATTCTGAAGATGTCTGGTATTAAACACAAACGTATAAGCAGGTATATAAAGTATTTTGTACAAATTATGAGTTAAAATTTCATTTTTATAGCCGCAAATTGCTCCAGGTTTTTATATTTGCTTTCTTATAAGCGAATCATGACATTTTTATCGAAAAGAATCAACAATCTATCAGAATCACAGACCATTAAAATGGCAAAGCTGGGGAGAGAACTCACCGCTAAAGGAATTGATGTAATAAATTTAAGCTTCGGAGAGCCGGACTTTTTTACACCAGAACATGTTAAGGAGGCCGCAAAGAAGGCTATTGATGAGAACTATTCTTATTATACTCCTGTATCTGGTTACCCTGAACTGCGTAAGGCGATTGTTGAAAAGCTGAAGAATGAAAATGGACTAACTTATACTTTTGATCAGATTGTAGTATCAACTGGTGCAAAACAATCATTGGCAAATGCTATACTATGCCTGGTTAATCCAGGAGAAGAGGTTATTGTACCTACTCCATACTGGGTTTCCTACTCAGAAATGATTAAACTGGCTGAAGGTGAAACAGTATTCATTAATGCTACAGTAGAAAATGATTTCAAAATCACTGCTGATCAGCTTGAAGCTGCAATTACACCTAAAACTAAGGTTTTCATGTTCTCCTCTCCTTGTAACCCAACGGGATCAGTTTACAGCCATGAAGAATTAGCCAGCCTTGCTGCTGTTTTTGAAAGATATCCAAATATTTATATCATCTCTGATGAAATTTACGAACATATTAATTTCGTAGATAAACACGCATCTATTGCTTCTTTTGACGCGATCAAAGACCGTGTGATCATTATCAATGGTTTCTCAAAAGCTTATGCAATGACAGGCTGGAGAGTTGGTTATATGGCTTCGAACACTGCAATTGCAAATGCTTGTGATAAATTACAGGGCCAGATCACTTCAGGTACTTCATCTATCTCACAACGTGCAGCCCTTGCTGCTTATCAAAGCAGTCTTGACAGTGTAGTTGCGATGAAAAATGAATTCAGAAAACGCAGAGATTTAGTATACGGTCTACTTAAAGAAGTTCCGGGCATTAAGGTGAACCTTCCTGACGGAGCTTTCTATTTCTTCCCCGAAGTGAAAGAATATTTCGGAAAAAGTGTAAACGGCCAGGTGATCAGCAATGCAGAAGAGTTATGTCTGTATCTGTTAAACGAGGCACATGTATCCACTGTTACAGGTGAGGCTTTTGGTAACGAAGACTGTATCCGTATCTCTTATGCAGCTGCAGAGGAGCAATTGGTAAAAGCTGTTTCAAGAATCAGCGAAGCACTTTCTAAATTGAGCTAATCACAAATAAACTTTATAAAACAGAAAGGTATGCTAATCGATTAGCATACCTTTTTTTTATGTTCAATTAATACGATCAGCTTTATAGCCGTTTTCTTAATTTCATCTCAAAGTAATTATCCAATTTATATCCCCTTAAATACCACAGGCTTTTGAAATCTCTTTAACTTTGTGCTTTCATCTTAAGGGCTGATTTAAATTCAGCTAATCAGCCTAAGTACATATCAAGGTTATGCAAGCAAATACAATTCCGGATGCTACTTCAGCAAGCATTCGTTTAACAATAACAAAATTCGTCACATTTACTTTTCTCGGCTACTTTACTATAGGTTTATCATTGGCGGTATTACCCGTTTTCATCCATCAGCAACTGGGCTATAGTCCAATGATTGCCGGTATAGTGATCAGTTTACAATATGTAACTACCTTTTTATTTCGCGGCTACGCCGGAAGCATTGTTGATAAAAAAGGACCAAAACCAGCAGTATTGCTTGGCATGAGCGGATTTGCCTTAAGCGGTATTTTACTTTTTGTAGCTTATTATCTCAAAGATACCCCGGCACTAAGCCTTGGAGTTCTTGTACTCACCCGTTTCATGACTGGTTTCGGAGAAGGCCTGATTGGTGCCAGCCCGATCAACTGGGCTATATTTGCCGTTGGAGATCAGCATACCGGCAAAGCAATTTCCTTTAATGGTATTGCCAGCTATGGGGCCCTTGCAGTAGGGGCGCCATTAGGAGTGATTCTTCACAATGCTTATGGCATAGGAAGCATTGGGCTGCTGATTATTGTAGTTGGAATTATGGGGTTCTTTTATGCCAGAAGTCAGAAAGCTTTAAGAGGAGATCATAAAGAACCAAGACAACCCTTTCTTCAGGTGCTTAAAACAGTTTCCCCTTATGGAATTTGCCTGGCTCTTGGAGGACTCGGATTTGGTACGATTTCTACATTCATAACCCTTTACTATGCCTCCTTAAACTGGAGCGGAGCAGTTTTATGTTTATCTGTTTTTAGTCTGCTATTTATAACAGGACGGCTTATTTTTGGCCGTTCCATAGAAATATATGGCGGGATGAAAACAGCTATAGCCTGTCTGGCATTGGAATCTATAGGTTTATTGATCCTTGCACTGGCTACCAACCCTCATCTTGCACTTGCAGGTGCTGGTATAGCCGGACTGGGTTTTTCCCTGATTTTCCCGGCCCTTGGTGTAGAAGCCGTCAGACGTGTACCTGCATCTAATAAAGGTGCTGCCTTAGGAGGTTATGGATTATTCATAGATCTTTCTCTTGGACTCACCGGTCCGCTGGTAGGCGGAGTTGCCAGCCATTTTGGGATGCTGTACATCTTCCCATTTAGTATGACCGTGGTATTTACAGGTTTTGTGCTGGCAGTACTGATTTATTACAGACAGCAAAGACAAGGCGGCTTAGATAAATAATGCCGCCTGCTTTTTTTAAGCTTAAGACCTGATGGCCTCTACCGGATCCAGTCTTGACGCTGAGTATGCTGGCCAGAAGCCTGATATCATTCCTATAATCACGGAGATACCAATTCCCATAACTACATTTTTCATATATAAAAAGACTTCTACTTTCACTACATAGGTAAAGACTAAGGTCAGACTATAGACCAGGAGCAACCCCAGCAATCCTCCCATAACACAAAGTGCAATCGCTTCAAACATGAACTGCAATAAGATAAAATAATTCTTTGCACCCAGTGATTTTTGTATTCCTATAATGTTAGTCCGCTCTTTAACAGATACGAACATGATGTTAGCGATACCAAATCCTCCCACTAGAATAGAAAAACCTCCGATTACCCAGCCCGCTATCCGGACCATTTTAAACATCAGGTCCAGCTGATTGGAAATCATAGTCGTTTTATTCAAGGCAAAATCCTCTTCGGCACCAGGCTTAGTCCGGTGTATTGCACGCATAGCCCCTTCAAGCTCACTTTCAACTTCTGCTAAAGGAATACTAGCCTTCCCTCTTACGGTAATCTGAGGACCGTAATTGCCATTTTGAACATCGAATAAGCCTCTGGCTAAATTTAAAGGGATCAGTACATTTTTATCCTGTGACATACCAATCATATCTTCCCCCTCTTTCTTAAATACACCCACGATTGTCACCCTGCGCCCCATTACTTTAATTTGTTTACCAATAGCAGATTCGCCGTTAAACAAACCTTCGGCAACCAATGCGCCGATAATAGCAACCGGAGCACCAGCTTTACCTTCACTTTCAGTAAAATATCTTCCTTCCTGAAAATCCAGTGTCCAGGTTTTATCATAATCCTGAGTACCCGCATTTAAAGTGACTCCGTTCACAGAACTGCTTCTGTATTTGATTGTCCTGTTATTGGCAGATGCCTCAAAAGAAATTCCATCCACATTTTCCATGCGCTCTTTTAAGGCCTGGTAATCCCTCAAACTCGGATCAGGTCTGTTAATATATTTCCACCAAGGATAATCACCGCCAAAACCCCAGGGCCATTTCTGCACAAAAAGCGTGTTAGACCCCAGTTTATCAACACTTTCCTGTAGTTTATTTCTCAATGTGTCTACACCCGAAAAAACAGCAATGATTGTGAATATACCGATCGTGATCCCTAATAAAGAGAGCGTCGTACGGAGTTTATTCTGACGGAGTGCATCGGCAGCAAACCTGAAACTTTCACCTATAAGTCTGAATATCATCATAATTACACTTTAGATTAAAAAAGGGTGAAAACGTTACAGTATAAATGAGTTTATTATTAAAATATCTTTACGAGATCGTTTATCCGGAGCATACTGCCCGTGAAAAATTAACATAAATTTATCAGAAAAAATATTTATACATTAATAAGCATTAAATTTCGTAAATTTGCGGCCTTAATTATTTTATAAAAACATGAAGTTATCTCAATTTAAGTTTAACCTACCTGAATCATTAGTTGCAAATAATCCTTCAGAACATAGGGACGAAGCCCGTTTAATGGTTTTGCATAAGGATACAGGTAAAATTGAACATAAAATCTTTAAAGATATTTTGGAATATTTTGATGATCAGGATGTAATGATATTGAATAACACCAAAGTTTTTCCTGCACGTTTATACGGTAATAAAGAGAAAACAGGTGCTACAATTGAAGTGTTTTTACTACGTGAACTAAATAAAGAATTACGTTTATGGGATGTTTTAGTAGATCCGGCACGTAAAATCCGTGTAGGTAATAAACTTTATTTTGGTGATGATGATTTATTGGTAGCGGAAGTTGTTGACAATACAACCTCACGTGGCCGTACTATCCGTTTCTTATTTGACGGTACTGACGAAGAATTCAGAAAAAACATTGAAATCCTTGGAGAAACTCCACTTCCAAAATATATCAAACGTAAAGCTACTGCTCAGGATAAAGAACGTTACCAGACTATTTTCGCTAAACACGAAGGTGCTGTTGCCGCTCCTACTGCTGGTATGCACTTTAGCCGTGAGTTAATGAAACGTCTTGAATTGAAAGGAATTAATTTTGCAGAAGTAACCCTTCACGTAGGATTAGGTACTTTCAGATCTGTTGAGGTTGAAGATTTAACTAAACACAAGATGGATTCAGAGCAGTTCATTATTGAAGAATCACAAGCTAATATCGTTAACAAAGCATTAAATGAAAAAAGACGTATCTGTGCTGTAGGTACGACTTCTATGCGTGCAATTGAATCTGCTGTTTCTTCAGGAAAATTACTAAAACCAGCAAATGACTGGACTAGTAAGTTTATTTTCCCTCCATATGATTTCAGCATTGCAAATTCAATGATCACGAATTTCCACACCCCGGAATCTACACTATTGATGATGGTTAGTGCATTTGGAGGTTATGACTATGTAAGACATGCTTATGAAGTTGCATTGAAAGAGAAATATCGTTTCTATAGCTACGGTGATGCTATGCTGATCATCTAATTGCAAAAAAATACTGTATTAAAATAGGAGGATCTTTTGATTCTCCTATTTTTTTTGTCCTGAAAGCTAATAAAATGTATAAATTTAAGACATAGCATTGACCCCTTATAAGAAAAAGAGATGAAGTATTACGCTATAATTGTTGCAGGCGGTAAAGGTAACAGAATGAATTTAGCAGTAGCCAAGCAGTTTTTAGAGCTCGATGGCAAGCCTATTCTGATGCATACGCTGGAAGCTTTTAATCAATGTGTCCTAAATCCAGAAATCATTTTAGTCCTGAATATTCATCAGCATCTGTTTTGGGAGGAACTATGTATCAAACATGATTTCAAAATCCCGCATCAGGTGATTAAAGGTGGTCAGGAACGTTTTGATTCGGTACGTAATGGTTTAAAAAATATTAAAGGCAAAGCTATTGTGGCCATACATGATGCTGTACGCCCGCTGGTCAATGCAGAACTTATCCTGCAGTCTTATCAGATGGCCGAAGAAAAAGGGAATGCAATCGCTGCAATACAGCCTGTTGATTCTGTTAGAATAAAACGTGACGGACAGGACTCTGAGGCTTTAAGCAGAGATGAACTTTACCTGATCCAGACTCCTCAGACTTTTCAGGTCGAACAGCTCAGAAAGGCTTACCTTCAGCCCTATAGGAATGAATTTACAGACGATGCTTCTGTTGTAGAGCGAGCAGGATTCTCTATCCACCTGCTTCCCGGAGACCGGAGTAATATCAAAATAACTTACCAGCAGGACCTGGAAATGGCTTCATTTCTGCTCAAAAAGAAAGGCTTCTGATTTCTCAGAAGCCTCTATCTATCATATTCGCTATGCGGTTTTCTTAAGCTGCTCTATTAATTATTTTTAGGATAATTGCAATTACTGCAATCACCAATAATACGTGAATCAGACCTCCTACATCGCCGAAGCCATGAAAGAAAAAGCCAATTACCCATAAAATGATTAACACGACTGCAACTAAATAAAGTAAATTTCCCATAATAGTATTTTTTTTTGATTTGTTAATTAAATGATTTGAATTTTATATAACTCCTGACATTTCATAAACAATCATCGTTCCAAAAAAATGAAAGCCCCGTCACCGGGGCTTTCTATTATGCGTATTCAAGAATGCTTTTAAATTTTAAATAGCTTCTAATATTCGTCTTCGTTAAAGAAGAAGTCATCTTTAGTCGGGTAATCCGGCCAAATTTCTTCAATAGTTTCATACGGTTCACCGTCATCTTCTAATGCTTGCAGGTTTTCTATCACCTCTACTGGTGCACCCGATCTGATTCCGTAATCAATAAGTTCGTCTTTTGTTGCAGGCCATGGAGCGTCTTCCAAATGCGATGCTAATTCTAATGTCCAATACATATTCTATACTATTTTATTGTTCTTATTTATTTTGCAAAAGTATATTAAAAATACTGATGAAAACAAATTTTTTTTCCACCATTTTATAACCTTGGTAACCAGATACTTTCATCCGTTTTTTTATCAAAACCAAGCTTCCTTGCCAATACAAACAGGTAATCACTTAATCTGTTCAGGTATATCGTAACCTTATCATCAACAAAGCTGCCGACAGCTAAATTTACGGTCAGCCTTTCTGCTCTCCTGCAAATACATCTCGCAATATGACAATAAGAAACGACAGTATCACCACCTGGCAACACAAAATGTTTAAGTTCTGGTAAAATTTCATTCATCTTATCCATCTCCTGCTCCAGTAAACTAATGTCCGCAAGGTTCAGGTCAGGAATCTTCATTTTAGATTTTTCCGGATCTGCTGCAAGAGATGCGCCTATGGTGAATAAACGATCCTGTACTTCCTTTAGTACTTGCTGTGCATGCGGATCAATGTCCTGACACTGGATCAGGCCGATATAGGAATTCAGTTCATCTACCGTACCATAACATTCTATACGCAGATGAAATTTTGGGACACGTGTCCCCCCGATTAATGAGGTCTGCCCCTTGTCACCAGTTTTGGTATATATTTTCATTAATTATGTCCCATTTTCTCAAAATCGTCTCCAGCCTCCATTAGCTTAGATAAACGCGGAGAAACAGTTTTAATATCTGTATTTAAATAATCATTTTCGATCAGTCCGTCACGCATTCTCACGATCCGGTGTGCGTGTAAAGCAATATCTTCTTCGTGCGTTACTAAAATGATTGTATTTCCCTTGCTGTGAATTTCTTCCAGCAGCCCCATGATCTCAATGGAAGTTTTAGTATCCAGGTTACCCGTAGGTTCATCGGCCAGGATAATAGAAGGATCATTGATTAATGCTCTTGCTACAGCTACACGCTGACGCTGACCACCCGAAAGCTCGTTAGGCTTGTGTGTAACCCTATTTCCCAGGCCAACGTTTTCTAATGCTAAAGAAGCACGTCTGTCCCGCTCTTTTTTGGTTACACCTGCATAGATCAGCGGTAAAGCAACATTATCCAGCGAAGTAGACCGTGGCAGCAGGTTAAAAGTCTGGAATACAAATCCGATTTCCTGATTTCTGACTTCTGCAAGCGCATCATCAGTCATATGGCTTACATCAATTCCATTGAGGATATAATCTCCTTTACTAGGTGTATCCAGACAACCCAGAATATTCATCAAAGTTGATTTCCCTGAACCTGAAGGCCCCATTAAGGCCACAAATTCACCTTTATTAATATTTAGTGAAACTGATTTCAGGGCATGGATAACCTCAGTTCCTATCACATATTTACGACCTATTTCTTTGATAACAATTAATGGTTTTTCCATTTGCGCCTATATTTTAACAATGACAAGCTTTTAGTAGCTTCTGAGGTTAGACCTATTAAGACTCCTGTTGTTACAAACGAAATTACTTATCGAGTATTTTCGGAACAAGAAAAAACTCTTCGTTATGCAAGGCAGCATTTTTCAATCCTTCACTCACAGCAATATCCTGCTTTACCACATCTTCTCTCCATACATTCACTTCTGGATTCATGTAAACAAGTGGTTTTACATTTGCTGTATCCAGCTCATTCAATTTCTCCATAAAAGTGAGGATCTTATTCATATCAGCTTGTAAAGTACTTACTTCTTGTTCTGCAATCTCAATCCTTGCCAGGTCTGCTACCTTATAAATCGTCGCTTTATCTATGTTCATCTTTTAAAGGATATTTTTCTTAGCTCAAAAATACTATTTTGTCAGCAATATCTGATAAGATAACAGTGGCCTGAACACGAATACACCTCTGATACAAAGGTTTTTTAATAGTGAACTACCTGTTTAGAGGGAAAAGCAGACGTAACATAGCTTCAGTGTGCATGCAGATCGCTGTTAACCAGATCTCAATATTATATAGGTCATATACAGTCTGTTCAAACATTAAAATTAATTATTAAACCTTCGGATAAGGGTTTTTTATTAATTTCGACCTTCAGAAACCTCTGCCGGCAGGATTTATGTCAGCCAATTTATATTTAACATTACAGGTTTCAGCAAAACAAATCCAGCAAAATGAAAGAAATAGTAGTAAGTGGTATACGTCCAACAGGAAAATTACATCTTGGCAATTATTTTGGCGCAGTAGCCAACTTTATTAAAATGCAGCATGAATATAATTGTTTCTTCTTCATCGCTGATTTACATTCATTAACTACCCACCCTACTCCGGGGGACCTGCATGGTTACGTTAAAAATGTATTGGTAGAATATCTGGCCTGCGGAATTGATCCTGAGGTCGCAACAATTTATATCCAGTCTGATGTACCGGAAGTAACTGAGTTATACCTGTACCTGAATATGAATGCTTATATGGGTGAACTGGAAAGAAGTACTTCTTTCAAAGATAAAGTCCGTTCTCAGCCAGATAATGTGAATGCAGGCCTATTAACTTACCCTGCATTGATGGCTGCAGATATTCTGATCCATAAAGCACTGAAAGTCCCTGTAGGTAAAGATCAGGAGCAGCATCTGGAAATGACGCGTACTTTTGGAAACCGCTTTAACCGTTTATATGATTCAGCCTATTTCCCTGAACCTTTTGCTTTCAGTTATTCTGCAAACCTGGTTAAAGTTCCTGGTTTGGATGGAAAAGGAAAAATGGGAAAATCAGAAGGTGATGCCAACTGTATTTACCTGGCTGACTCTCCTGAAATTATTCGCAAAAAGGTATTAAAAGCAGTTTCTGATGGTGGCCCGACAGAAGAGAACCAGCCTAAACCAGAGGCTATTCAAAATCTGTTCGACCTGATGAAGATTGTTTCAACCGAAGATACCATTGCGCATTTTGACGAACTTTACAACAAATGCCAGATTCGTTATGGTGATTTCAAGAAACAACTTGCCGAAGACATGATTATTTTCAATTCCCCAATCCGCGAACGTATTGAAGAGATCTCAAAAGACACTGAATATTTACGTAAGGTCGCTAATCTTGGTGCAGAGAAGGCAAGAGAGAGTGCAAGAAAGACAATAAAAGACGTTAGGGAACTGATAGGTTTCAAACCATTTTAATATTTGTTAATAAATTTAGCTTAATTTAAGCTCATCATAAAAATCATATGCATATAGCAATAGTTGGCAATATAGGCGCCGGTAAAACTACTTTAACAAGCCTGTTGGCTAAGAATTATGGTTGGGAAGCTTTGTACGAAGAAGTAGATAACAACCCGTATCTGGAAGATTTCTATAGTGATATGAAACGCTGGAGTTTCAATTTACAGATTTACTTTCTGAACAACCGTTTTCAGCAAATCGTAGATATCCAGACCAATAAACGGGATGTTATACAAGACCGGACCATTTATGAGGATGCACATATTTTCGCAGAAAACCTGCATGAAATGGGTTTGATGACCACAAGAGATCATCAGAATTACAGAGATATTTTTGAAAACATCACTTCTTTCATTAAACCACCTGATGTATTGGTCTATCTGCGTGCATCTGTACCTACACTGGTTAACAATATTCAACGCAGGGGACGTGACTATGAAGCAAGTATCCGTTTAGATTATTTGTCAAAACTGAACGAGAAGTACGAGGCCTGGATTAAAAATTACTCTTTGGGTAAGCTATTAATTCTGGACAAGGATAAATTAGATTTCACAAATAACCCGGAAGATCTGGGAACGGTAATACAAGCTATAGAAGCAGAAATACACGGACTTTTTTAAAATGGCTAAACTTGGAATTATTCCTGCCCGGTATGCATCTACACGATTTCCGGGCAAACCGCTGATTGATATCAACGGTAAAAGTATGATTCAGCGTGTTTATGAACAGGCTTGCAGTTCTGCAAGCCTTGATAAAGTTGTTATAGCTACTGATGACGATAGAATTATTGCCGAAATAAAGCGTTTTGGCGGTGAATATGCAAAGACCAGACCAGATCATCAAAGTGGCACTGATCGTTGTGCAGAAGTAGCTGAGAATTTCAGGGGCTTTGATGTAATCATCAACATTCAGGGAGATGAACCTTATATTGACCCTGTACAAATCGATTTGCTGAGTTCTTGTTTTCAAAATCCAAAGGTAGAATTAGCGACCCTGGTCAAAAAAATATCTTCTGAAGAGGAACTGTTCAACCAGAATATCCCTAAAGTTGTTCTTAATTCTAATCAGGAGGCCATTTATTTTAGCAGACAAACTATCCCTTTTATCAGGACCGCAGCTCCGCAAGACTGGCTAAAAACCTTTCAGTTCTATAAGCATATCGGAATTTATGGTTACACAACGGAAACCCTGTTAAAAATCACGAAGCTTAAACCTTCTTCACTGGAGGTTGCAGAAAGCCTGGAACAACTGAGATGGTTAGAAAACGGCTATAAAATACAAACCAAGGTAACTGATTTAGAGACAATTGCCGTTGACACACCCGAAGATCTGGATAAGATCATTAGGATTAAGGGCAATTAATTCCCTATCTTAGGGATAAAATACCTCTGCATGAAAAGCATTTATATTTACTTTTTGATTCTGCCTTTTTTTTTAACAGCCTGTAGCCCTTCTGAGCCTGCCGGACTGCATGATCCTGCATCCAACACTAAAATAGCCCTGCGTTCTTTTAGTGATACCACAAAATTAGACACTTTCAAAATTGTGCTTAAAGGAGATGAGCCAAAAAACATGGAGCTTGTTTTTACCATTACCCCTAAGGGTGGTCATCAGATTTACACCAAAACACTGAAAGCTACAGCATTGCTTGACAATTATAAAGAAAGTATTGATTTGGCAAAAAAGAAAGAACAGTTGCAGTTTATGAGAGAGGAACTTTCTCTTTTTTTTGATGAGGAAAATTTTATTGAACCCGCCGTTACCGAATCAGAAAAACCTGACAATAATACACCGGATAAAAACTTTTTTGAAGAATTAAAAAGGACTGGCCTGAATGGTTTCAAGTATCGTTTAGGCAAAGAAAGCAAGGTATATATTGCCTGGTCTGAACAGGATAAAAAGGTGAAAAACTATTACGAATGCTGTAAATAGCGCAGCAATGTTAGTGTATTGGATAAGCATTTTATAATTAATGGGCCATGCTTACCTATTTACGTTAAAATAACATAATATTGCGATTTTCTTACAAAAACAGTTATAACCAGAATAAAACAACAATTAATATACCTGAATATCAGCAACTTACAATTAAAAGTGATTTTATTAGACAATGTATATACTAAATTGTAAAATTAATATTAGATTTACCTTAGTGTTATGGCATAGCGTTTTAACATTTATTCAACCAAGCATATTCTAACCAAATATAACATTGAGAAAGGCCAGGTAATTTACCTGGTCTTTTTTTTGTATAATACTCCCTCTGATTCCAGATAATAAGATTTGATTCATAATTAGTTTTCCAGTTCCACAATATTTCCGTAGCTTTGTATCCCGTACAAAAACAATAAAAACGCCCTTAAAAGCGGCTTTTATTTCACAAACTCACAAACATGACTAAGTATATTTTTGTTACGGGCGGTGTTACTTCCTCTTTAGGTAAGGGCATCATCTCCGCTTCATTGGCCAAACTTTTACAAGCAAGAGGTTACCGTGTAACCATTCAGAAATTCGATCCGTATATCAATATTGATCCGGGAACATTAAACCCATATGAGCATGGCGAATGCTACGTAACAGAAGATGGTGCAGAAACTGATTTGGACTTAGGTCATTATGAACGTTTTCTAAATGTTCCGACTTCACAAGCCAATAACATCACTACAGGCCGTATTTATCAGAATGTAATCAACAAAGAACGTCAGGGTGAATATCTTGGAAAAACAGTTCAGGTTGTTCCTCATATTACTGATGAGATTAAACGTAATATGCGTATCCTTGGTGAAACAGGAGATTACGATATTGTAATTACTGAGCTTGGCGGAACTGTAGGAGACATTGAGTCCCTTCCTTTCATTGAGGCAGTAAGACAGTTTAAATGGGAAGCCGGTGCCAATAACGCTATTGTGATCCATTTAACACTAATCCCTTACCTTGCAGCAGCTGGTGAGCTTAAAACCAAACCAACACAACACTCTGTTAAAGCCTTACTGGAATATGGTATTCAGCCAGATATTCTGGTATGCCGTACAGAGCAGCACATTAACATGGATATCCGTAAAAAGATTGCCCTGTTCTGTAATGTAAATGTAAATGCAGTAATCGAATCTATTGATGCTTCATCAATCTATTCTGTTCCCTTGTTAATGATGAAGGAGCAACTGGATAAAACAGTATTGAGCAAACTTAAACTGGCACAGAAAAATGAGCCGGATATGGAAAGCTGGAAAGACTTTTTAGGAAGACTTAAAAACCCAACTTCCGAGGTTAGAATTGGTCTGGTAGGTAAATATGTTGAATTACCGGATGCTTATAAATCAATTATTGAAGCTTTCATTCATGCAGGTGCTAAAAATGAATGTAAAGTAAGAGTAGAATATATTCATTCTGAAGAGGTTAACGCCGAAAATACGAAGGAAAAATTAGGTCATCTTGATGCTGTTTTAGTTGCACCTGGATTTGGTAGCCGTGGTATTGAAGGAAAAATTGATGCGATTCGTTACGTTCGTGAAAATAATGTTCCTTTCTTTGGTATTTGTTTAGGTATGCAGTGTGCGGTTATTGAGTTTGGCCGTAATGTACTGGGCTTAAAAACAGCAAATACAACAGAAATTGATGAATTAACTGTAGATCCTGTTATTAATATGATGGAAGATCAGAAAACAGTTACGACTAAAGGTGGTACTATGCGTCTGGGTTCTTATCCTTGTGATCTTAAAAAAGGAACTAAAGCTTTTGCTGCTTATGGTAAACAACATATTAATGAGCGTCACAGACATCGTTATGAGTTTAACAGTGCTTATTTAAATCAATATGAAGAAGCTGGTATGATCGCTTCAGGTACTAATCCTGACAGTCATTTAGTGGAAATTGTAGAGCTTAAAAACCATCCGTTTTTTGTTGGTGGACAATTTCATCCGGAATTAAAGTCAACTGTTGCTAATCCTCACCCACTTTTTGTTAAATTTGTCGCCGCTGCGATGGAGTATGCGAAGAAAAAAACAAACTAATACGCGTTTAAATAACAATAATGGATAAAAATACATTCACAGGATTGTTCCTGATCATGATCGTTTTGGCGGGTTCTTTCTATTTCTTCAAGCCTAGTGAGGCTGAAATGAAGAAAGAACGGGAGCGGATTTCTCTTGATTCCGCTAGTAAAGCTGGTGTTAAACACGCTCCGGCTGCTCTTGCTGAAAACGCAGAGGCTCCAAAACTAGACTCAGCAGCGCTGAAAGGTCCTTTCGGCACAAATATTTCTGGTACAGCTACTACAACTGTATTAGAAAATGAAGCTTTAAAATTAACTTTCACTAATAAAGGTGGTAAAATTAAGGCTGTAGAAGTTAAAGGTGAAAAAACTTACCTTGATAAACCGGTAGTATTGTTTGATGGTGACGAAAACACATTCGGCTTAACCTTAAACGTTGGCGGTAAACTGGTAAAAACAAATGACCTTTATTTTACGGCAACACAAACTAACAATTCAATGGTGATGCGTGCTAATTACAGTGCGGATAAATACATTGAGTTTGTTTACGATTTGCAGCCTAAATCTCATAATGTTGGTTTTAACATCAACTTAAAAGGGATGAACCAGGTTATTCAGAGAGATAGCATCTCACTGGATTGGGAAACGGTATTACTTCAACAGGAAAAATCGCTGAAAAACGAACAGCAATATTCTGCACCTTACTATAAGTATGTAGAAAAAAATCCAGATCACCTGAGTATTGCTAAAGATGAAACAGAAAACTTATCTAAAGCTAAAATTGAGTGGATTGCTTTTAAGCAGCACTTTTTCTCAGCTGTCCTGATTCCTGCTGATCCTTTTGCCAAGGTTAATCTTGGTGTAAGAATACTGACTACACCAGGCCAGGTAAAGGGTTATAATGCAAAAGTAAGTCTTCCTTTCAACCAGCTTGATGCGCAGAACTATAAAATGAAGTTCTATTTCGGAACCAATCAGTTCAAAGTATTAAAAGCTCAGGGACAAGAAATTGAGAAACTGGTAGAAATGGGTTACTGGCCATTGAAATACATCAACAGGTTTGTTGTATTGCCGGTATTTAACTTCCTTGAAGGTTTTGGCTGGAATTATGGTCTGATCATTCTGGTCTTAACTATCGCCTTAAAAGTTGTATTGTCACCATTGACTTACAAGTCTTATATCTCTATGGCTAAAATGAGAATATTGAAACCAGAAATGGATGAGATAAAAGCCAAAGTAGGTGAAGACAATGCTACTTTATTACAACAGGAATATCTTAAATTATACAAACAGGTTGGCGTAAATCCACTGGGCGGTTGTTTACCTATGTTGCTTCAATTGCCTATCGTAATGGCTTTCTTCTTCTTCTTCCCGAATTTATTCGAATTAAGAGGACAGAGTTTCTTATGGATGCATGACCTTTCAACCTATGATGACTTCATTAAATTTGGATTTACAATTCCATTTATTGGTGATCACTTAAGTTTAATGTGTGTATTGATGACGATCTCTACATTGATCTATACTTATTTCAATAACCAGGTATCTGGCGCTACAGGACAAATGAAATACATCGGTTATATTATGCCAGTTGTATTTTTAGGTGTACTGAACAGCTACCCTGCTGGTCTGAACTATTATTATTTCCTTGCGAACATGTTAACTTTTGGTCAGCAGTTCCTGATTAAATCAATGGTTAACGACGAGAAAATTCACAATATCCTTAAGGAAAACAAAAAGAAACCTGAAGAGCAAAAGAAAAAATCTAAGTTCCAGACTCGTTTAGACGATTATATGCGTCAGCAACAACAAGTTAAAACACAGGAAAAAAAGAATAAATAATCATTCATTCGATAATGCAAAAGGCAGCCATTCAATAAGAAAGGCTGCCTTTTATGTTTTAATACCTTTTAGCAAACGATGATTGTTTGTGAAAAATGTAAAATTTAATATACAAATGGCATATATTGGTGAAAAATTACAAATTTTAAGGCTGATTTAAATTCAAACACACATTATGCAGAAAACCCTTACTCTTATTTTTTTATGCTTTGCGACCGCTACTTTCGCTCAGAAAAAACCGCTCGATCATTCGGTTTATGATTCCTGGGAAAGTATCGGTATTAAACAGTTATCAGACAACGGACAATGGGCCGCCTATTCCATACTTAAACAAGAAGGTGATGCAAATTTATATATAAGCAGCTTAACCGGGCTTGCTAAAATTAATGTACCAAGAGGTGAGAAACCTAAATTCAGCGCAGATTCAAAATTCGCTGCTTTTCTGATTAAACCATTATTTACGACTACACGTCAGGAAAAAATTAAAAAGAAAAAACCAGAGGAAATGACTAAAGACTCTTTAGGCTTTGTCAATCTTACTTCTGCTGCAATTGTTAAAGTCCCAAGAATTAAATCATTCAAAATACCTGAAAATGCAGGAAACTTTTTAGCTTATCAGAAGGAACCACTTTTAGATACAGCTAAAAAAGCCAAATCTGCCGCTGAAGAAAAGGAAGATGGAGCAAATGATTTCTTTGCGAAAGAAACGACTAAAAAAGATGCTAAAAAAGTCGGGTCAGACCTGGTATTGAGAAATCTGCTAACTGGAACAGAAAGAACTTTTAAATACGTTTCTGAATATGAATTCAGCAAAAATGGAAAACAACTGGTTTTTGATTGCCTGGGTTCTAAGACAGATAAAACAGCAAAGCCTGGTGTATTTTTACTGAATACCGAAAAAGGAACAGTCAAAACATTAGTTAGTGCTAAAGGTAACTTTAAAGGTTTCATCTTTGATGAGGCTAGTGAACAGGTTGCATTTTTAGGAGAAACCTCTCCTGAAAAAAAAGAAATCAAAGATTACAGCATCTACTTTAATACCCTGACCCTGGATACTGCACAGGCATTGGTCGATTATGAAATTGATGGTATGCCAGCTAAATGGGCAGTTAGCGGAGATGGAAAACTTACTTTTAGTAAAGATGGAAATAAGTTATTCTTTGGCATTGCTCCTGTAAAAAAGGAAAAAGATACTACACTGGTTGATTTTGAGCATGCTAAACTGGATATATGGGGATATAAAGATGATTATTTACAACCTATTCAGTTGAAAAATGCAGACAAAGAAAGTAAAAGAAGTTATTTGGCGGTAATTGATATTTTTAGCAGCGATCCTAAAATCGTTCCGTTAACAGATATTAAACTTTCTGAAGCCAGTATTGCCAGAGAAGGCGATGCAAATTTCGTGTTAGCTTCTACAGACTTCGGAAATCGTGCACAAGCACAATGGACTGGCTCCAAAATCGCTGACTATTACCTGGTTGATACTAAAACAGGTAATAAGAAGAAGATCATCTCTGCTTTAGATGGTAAAGCTTCTGTTTCTCCGGGTGGAAATTATGTATTGTTTTATAATAATAAAACAGGAATCTGGTCTGCCTATACAGTAGCTACCGGAAAGATCACAGCACTAAATACCAGTGCTATGGTAAAATTTGCTGATGAAGACAACGACTTACCTGATGACCCTAAAGTTTATGGCTTTGCCGGATGGACTGAAGAAGATAAACAGGTTTTAATCTATGATAAATATGACATCTGGAGCTTTACACCAGATGGTAAATCTGCACCTAAAAACATGACCAATGGATTTGGCAGACAGAATAGTATTACTTTCCGTTATGAGAACTTAGATACAACTGCACAATTCATCAGTAAAAGAGATGACCTATGGTTGAATGCTTATAACCACCTAACCAAAGAGAAAGGTTTTTACAAAACAAAGGCTGGTGATAATAAGAGCCCTGAAATAGCTGTGATGGCCAAATTCAAATACTCCTCACTGGCTAAAGCAAAAGGAGCTGAACGTTTTATTTATGATAAAGCAAGTTACACAGCCTCCCCTAATGTATATGTATCTGCTGATTTGAAAACAGAAACAAAACTAAGCAATACGAATCTGCAGCAGCAGAACTATAACTGGGGTACAGCAGAATTAGTTAAATGGACTACGCCAAAAGGACATAAAGCAGAAGGTATTTTATACAAACCGGAGAATTTTGACCCGGCCAAGAAATATCCAATGATTGCTTATTTCTATGAAAAACTAACTGACGGCCTTTACAATTATCAACCACCAGCCCCTACTCCATCGAGATTAAATATTTCATTCTTTGTAAGTAATGGTTACCTGGTGTTTGCACCTGATATTAGTTATGAAACCGGACATCCTGGTAAATCAGCTGAAGAATATATCAACTCGGGTGTAGAATCGTTAAAGAAAAATAGCTGGGTAGATGGTACAAAAATTGGTATCCAGGGTCAAAGCTGGGGCGGTTACCAGGTTGCACACCTGATTACAGCTACAAATATGTATGCTGCTGCCTGGGCTGGGGCACCTGTAGTAAACATGACTTCTGCTTATGGTGGTATCCGCTGGGAAACCGGAATGAACAGACAATTCCAGTATGAGAAACAACAAAGCAGAATTGGTGCAACCTTATGGGAAAAACCAGAGTTATATATAGAGAACTCGCCTCTTTTCTCCTTACCTAAAGTAACCACACCTATAGTAATCATGTCTAATGATGCTGATGGGGCCGTACCATGGTACCAGGGAATTGAAATGTTTACTGCTTTGAAAAGATTAGGTAAACCTTCATGGTTATTAAATTATAACAATGAAGCGCATAACCTGGTTCTTCGTCAGAATAAAAAAGATATACAGATCCGTGAACAGCAGTTTTTTGATTATTACCTGAAAGGCGCAAAGGCACCGGTTTGGATGACTGGTGGAATACCTGCTACAGAAAAAGGTAAAACATGGGGTTTTGAGCTGACTGACGAGAAGCCATAAGCTCACATTATTCGTTTTGATTATAAAAAAGGATCTGTATTCTAATGAATGCAGATCCTTTTTTTTACTTTCATAGCTTCAAACTAAAATATGGCATTAAATTATCTATGGATTGCGTTTTTTATCATCGCATTCGTTGTTGCACTGATCAGGTTAATCTTTTTCGGTGATACTGAAATATTCAAACTGATTGTAGACGGTACATTTGAATCTGCTAAAGTGGGTGTAATGGATATTGCATTACCACTGGTTGGTATTATGACCTTATGGCTGGGTATTATGAATATTGGAGAAAAAGCAGGAGCAATTAATTTTCTGTCCCGTATTATCGGCCCTTTTTTTAGCCGTATTTTCCCTGAAGTTCCTAAAAATCATCCTGCTACAGGGCATATGGTCATGAATTTCTCGGCTAACCTGCTTGGTCTGGATAATGCAGCCACTCCTTTTGGCTTAAAGGCTATGCAAAGTTTACAGGAAATCAATCCGGATAAGGATACCGCGAGCAATGCACAGATTATGTTTTTGGTATTGCATACCTCAGGCCTTACACTTATTCCTTTAAGTATTATGGCACAAAGAGCAATTCTGGGCGCTGCAGATCCTTCCGATATATTTATCCCCTGCATGATTGCTACTTATGTGGCTACTGTAGTTGGATTAATAGCCGTGGCAATTAAACAAAAAATCAATCTGTTTAATTCAGTAGTTATTTCCTGGTTAGGTGGAATTACCCTTTTTCTGGTTGGAATGATTTACTATTTCACCAATTTCCTTAGTAAAGAGCAGATAGAGGTAGTTTCAAGAGTAGCCTCAAACTTTATCCTCTTCTTTATTATCATTGCTTTTATTTTGGGTGCCATGCGCAAAAAAGTAAATGTATATGATGCTTTTATTGAAGGCGCAAAAAATGGTTTTACAACCTGTATTACCATCATCCCTTATCTGGTAGGCATGCTGGTTGCTATTGGTGTTTTAAGAAATTCTGGTGTACTGGGTTATATAGTTGATGGTTTTACCTGGTGTTTCGTACACCTGGGCATCAATACTGATTTTACCCCTGCCCTGCCAACGGCGATGATCAAACCGCTTAGTGGCAGCGGTGCAAAAGCAATGATGGTAGATACCATGAAAACTTTCGGCCCTGATTCATTTGTAGGCCGCCTGTCCTGTGTTTTTAATGGCTCAGCAGATACGACTTTCTATATTGTAGCCCTTTATTTTGGTTCTGTGGGGATTAAACGTACGCGTTATGCTATTCCTTTCGGACTACTGGCGGATTTAGCAGGAATAATTGCCGCAGTATTTGTCGCTTATTTATTTTTCCATTAGCCCAGGATTTGTAGTCATCTCCCGGTTTATTAAATATAAAAAAAGCTCCTTTTGTATATCAAAAGGAGCTTTTTTTATATATTTATATGGATTAAGCTAATTTATGTATGTTTAAATGACTGATGATTTTTTCCAGTACACCTGGTTCTACGTTGGTATATTTTGAAGACTTCCAGGTAGAGGATGGCTGATCAAGCCAGATACAAAATGAATGATAACCATCCATGATCACTGCATATGTTTCATGAAAATCATCCTGAATTCTCATACAAAAACCATTGACAGGTTTACCCTGTACATCAAATTCGAAATTGAGATAATTACTTAACATAGTCATATCCGGTTAGTTCATCAATCATAACAAATATGGTTATCAAATGTTTAACCAATTTTAAATTGACAACATTTTTCTGTTAAATCCTAGCTAACATTAAGCATGTTAGAGTACCCTCTTGCAATTAATCTGTTTTTTTTAGGCAGAAATACCTCACACTGTAAATTGATAATTTTTCGGCCTTGTTTGATAATTGAAGTTTTAGCAATGATCAAATCTCCTTCTTTGGCAGGAGAAAAATAATCTATCGAATTATTAACTGTAGTGAATGCATCATTTAAGCCCAGTGAATAGACCGTGGCGCCAATCAGATCATCTATAATTCCTGCAGTTACCCCTCCATGTAATATTCCATTGGGATTTGTCATTTCATTTCTTATCAAATAACTAAAAGTCAATGCTCCCTTTTCTGCATGGACAACTGTTGGCTTTAACCAGTTCATATAATTGGATGGCGATCCCGATAGTTCTTTTCCTGTAAAAGATTGTAAAAAAAGCAATCGTTCGTGTGTTTCTGATTGTTCCATGAATGAATTTTTCTAATTTTAAATTTAACAAATAAAGCGACCTTATGGATAAGAAACAAATCACCGCAGTTACAGAACTGGACCGTTCACATTACCTGACTAAAGTTTATGCAGGCGGACATTTCATTTATGCGGATGAACCTGCTGATGTTGGCGGAACAGATGAAGGGATGAATCCCGGAGCATTACTTTTAGCCAGTTTAGGGAGCTGTACTGCGATTACGATCAGAATGTATGCAGACAGGAAGGAAATGCCGCTGGAGGGCATTAAAATTCATTTGGCTATAGTTAATGAAGAAGAGATGTCACCGGCAACGAAGATTACCCGTAAAATTGAATTTAGCGGAGATTTATCAGCAGAAGAATTGACCAGGCTGATGCAAATCGCAGATAAGTGCCCGATTCACAAAATACTAAGTAATCCTATACAGATAGAAACAACTACGGTATAGGTAATCATCTACAAATCAGATAATAATTTTAATAATCACTTATATTACTAAAATTATTAGCACATTTGTATTCGCCTATCAATTCATAAATGTTAAAATACGCAGTCGTAGATATTGAAACTACCGGTGGTTTCGCCTCTGGTAACGGGATTACAGAAATTTCTATTCTTATCCATGATGGTTCAAACGTCATAGATCGATTTGAAACATTGATTAATCCACAGCAGGATATACCGGTTTATATACAAACGCTAACCGGGATCAGTGATGAAATGGTTAGTAGTGCCCCGCTGTTTGAAGAGGTTGCACCCCGGATTTATGAGCTGTTAAATGATAAGATATTTGTAGCCCATAATGTCAATTTCGATTTCTCTTTTGTCAGGCACCAGCTTGCGCAGTCAGGATTTGTATTACAGTCAAAAAAGCTGTGTACGGTAAGAATGAGCAGGAAGATCATTCCTGGCCTTCCATCTTATAGTTTGGGCAAGCTCTGTGCTTCGCTGGGTATTCCTCTGAATGATCGTCACCGTGCTGGTGGCGATGCCGCAGCAACAGCATTATTGCTTCGGCTTTTGCTGGAAAAAGATGCGGGCGGAGCTATTCCGCTTTCTCTGCTTAAAACTTCTAAAGAACAGGTTTTGCCCCCTAATTTATCAAAAGATAATATTGATGCTTTACCTGATCAGCCGGGAGTTTATTATTTTAAAGACCAGAAGGGAAAAATTATTTATGTGGGTAAGGCCGTTAATATCAAAAAGCGGGTATGCTCTCACTTTTCAGGAAACAAGATTAATCAGCAAAGACAGGACTTTCTTAAAGAAATTTATGCCGTTGATTTCACAATCTGTGGTACTGAACTGATGGCGCTTATTCTGGAAGCTTCAGAAATTCAGAAACACTGGCCAGAAAAGAACAGGGCTTTAAAGCGTTTTGAACAGAAATATGCTTTATATGATTTCGAAGATCAGAAAGGTTATATCCGCCTGGGTATTGATAAGTATAAAAAGAACAGTAATGCTTTGTATACTTTCAATAGTCTGTTATCCGGACAAAGTATGTTAAGAGGAATGATTACTGAACATACCTTATGCGAAAAACTATGTTTCATTCAGAAGAACAGGTCAGCCTGTACTGCGCATGATACAGGAAATTGTCATGGTGCATGTTTTGGTTTAGAAGACCCTGTTGCTTATAATAGCCGGGTAAATGAAGCAATTCTACATTTAAAATCTGCACTTCCCTCCTTTGCTCTGATAGATTCTGGCAGAAATGAGGAAGAAAAGAGCTGTTTATGGGTTGAAGAAGGTAAATTTCATGGCATGGGCTATATTTCTTTTCATAGCGATATCACGGATATAGAAAATTTAAAGTCGTGCATAGTTCCTTATACATCAAATGATTATATTTTAAATATGGTTCTTTCTTATGCAGAATCTCATCCTCAGCAAAGAATTGACATCTTAAAATCTATGCATTTCTAGAATTATTTTAAAATAGATTTGCGTTTAAAGTACTTTAATCTTACCTTTGTCGTCCCTAACAAGGGGAAATGCATCCATAGCTCAGCTGGATAGAGCAACGGTTTTCTAAACCGTAGGTCATAGGTTCGAATCCTATTGGGTGTACAAGAGATTTATCTCTTAATTAAAGGCGACGTTGCTCCAGACGTTGCCTTTTTTTGTTTTAAAGATTATATATCACCGATTATCCGATTAAAATCTTCTTCCGTTGGCAAATACCTGGCTATGTCTTTCGGCAACTGCCTATACTTATAAGTAGCCACTCCCATTGGTTTACTTATTAACTCAAGCGCGTATTCAACAGTCAGCTTACTTTTACTCTTGCATAATAAAATACCAATGCTTGGATTATCTTCCGGATATCTTACAGTTTTATCCAATAAATGAAGGTACCAATTAAGCTGTTGACTATGCTCGGGTTTAAATTCAGTAGTTTTCAACTCAAGCGCTACCATTAATTTAAGCTTACGGTGATAGAACAGCAGATCTATAAAATATTCCTTCTCGTCTAATTCTAATCTGAATTGTCTTCCCATAAAAGCAAAGTTGTTTCCGAACTGTCCAAGTGTTTTTGTGATATTTTCAATCATCGCATTTTCAAGTTGCTTTTCTGTATGTGTATCTTCCAGTTCCAGGAATGAAAGATTATATTCATCTCTGAATTCTAAACGATGTAAACTTAAATGAAGTTCATTTAACGTCTTAGGAAAGTTATTTTGAAAGTTCTCTTGTTTACTATAACTATCGAACTTAATTTCTTCTTCCAAAATGCTCCTGCTCCATCCTCTTTCTATGCACATCTGTAAATAAAATATTCTCTGCTGTTTATCTTTTATTTTAGCAAAGATTAAATTAGTGTGTCCCCATGGCATTTTGGACACAAGCTGTGTCCAAAATGTATCTCCTTTAGTATATTCATATACAAGTCTCATCCTTCTTAGATTACGAGATGAAAAACCTTTTAAGCCAAAATATTCAGCTTGAATATCACTTGCTAAATTATCTACAATACTGTCCCCCCAACCAGATTTGAGCTTTCCTGATAATATCTTTCCAATATCAAGATATAATAGAATCAATTCTTGATTGACCGCTAATAAGCTTTTATATTGAGCTTGACTTATCCTTTTCTTTAATTCCGTAAGTGTCTGATGATAATTATCAGGTATGATTGACATAGATCGTGTGATTGATTTGCCAATGTATTTCTATTTGAAATAAACCTGGTAATTTATTTATTGTTAATCATTTCGAAATTTTACAACCGTATTCTTGCAATTTTGCTAATTTCTCAACAAATTGGTTCAATATTAATCCTATTGGGTGTACAAGAGATTTATCTCTTAATTAAAGGCGACGTTGCTCCAGACGTTGCCTTTTTTTGTTTTAAAGATTATATATCACCGATTATCCGATTAAAATCTTAATCTCATCTAACTTCAATCTGAATTACCTCCCATAAAAGCAAAGTCGTTTCCGAACTGACCAGGTGTTTTAGTCATATTTTCAATCATCGCATTCCCGGGCTGTTTTCTGTATGCACATCTCCCGGCTCAAGGAATGAAAGATTATATTCATCCTTAAATTCTAAACGATGTAATTTCATAGAAACTAATATCGGGTATTAATTTAAATTTAATATGGAGTTTATAGTGCGCTTGTAGTTTTGTTGCAATTTATGAATCCGTCCTCTGATAGCAGTTTGATTGAGTCGGTTAAAACCGATAACCATATTGCGTACACCGCGCTGGTAGATAGGTATTGGGAAGATTTATACCGCCACATCTGGCAAAAGATCAAAAACTCTGACGAGGCAAAAGATATCGTTCAGGACATTTTCCTTGGTCTATGGAAAAACAGGGCTAAAATTGTTACTGATGAAAGAGATAGTATAGCACCTTATTTATTCATGGCAGCAAAATATGCCATAATTAACTACTTTTCCAGACCAGGAATTACGATCACCAATGAAAACGCCTTATATGCTGCGCTTAATTCGCCATCAGGAACAAAAACAGATGATCCGCTGCTGCTTAAAGAACTTCAGCAACTAGTAGACTCAGAAATAAGTAACCTTCCTGAACGGCTCCAGGTGCCATACCGGCTAAGCAGAGAACAGCAATTAACAATCAGAGAAATTGCACTAAAACTTTCTATATCGGAACAAACCGTCAAGAACAATATCACTTCTGCACTCAATCAAATAAGGTTCAGACTTGGCAAACATGATTCTGATCCTACGATCAGCTTTATTTTAGCACTCGCCGCTTTCCTTTACCACAAATAATTGATGTATTGGTAACATTCGCTTAAAGTACCCTCTCCCTCCAGCTGTTATATCTATAGTAACGATGTCAGACTATAACAAACAGCAGGAGCTAAAAGCTACCCTAAAGAAATATCTTAAAAACGAAACAAATGCTCAGGTAAGCAAGGCAATAGACTCCTGGTATCATACCATCGGTTCTATCAATGAAGAAGCCCCATTACTGAATGACCCCAATTCAAAAGCTGAACTGGGCAGCAATATTAAACTTTATTTAGCCAATCAGATACATCACAAAAAAAGACACTGGCTCAACACAACTTATTTTAAATATGCTGCTACTGTAGTATTCATGCTGAGTACCGGCATTTTGGGCTACTCCTATCTCCATCAACTAAAACAGGCTTCAAAAAAAGAAATTGTCTTCTTTTCTGGTGCAGGCACACAAAAGAAACTCCTGTTGCCCGACGGCTCAAAAGTATTGCTGAACGTAGCAAGCGAATTGGTTATCTCAAAAGATTTTGGAGAAACCCAGCGCAAGGTTATACTTCACGGTGAAGCTTTTTTTGAAGTAGCTAAAGACAAAAGCCGGCCATTTATTATCCAATCAGGTGTTTTGAGAACCCAGGTTGTTGGAACCTCATTCAATATCAACGCTTATTCAGATATGGATAAGATAAAAATAGCAGTATTGACGGGTAAAGTCAGGGTATCTAAAAAAATTGCCGGAGTTGAGGAAATTATAGCCAGCGGAATGACAAGGGGTGCAACACTAAGTTTCTATAAAACCACAGGAAAAACAGAACTCAAAACTGAGGATACCGGACTTATTTCATCCTGGAAGGACAATAAACTCTATATAGACAATGCCACAATAAGTGAAATTGCCAGACAGCTTGAAAAATATTATCATTTAAAAGTTGTGTTCAATACCAGGCTGGATCAGGGACAACGCTACACGATAAAATTTAATAAAGAACCAGCAAACAGGGTCATGGAAATCTTATCCATACTGACCAAAAGAAAATTTACTTATCAAACCAATCAAATCACCATTAAATAAAGATTATGTAAAAGAATCAAACATAAAAAAGCCAAAAATGCGCTAACATTTTCGGCTCTTCATGAGCATTGCAGCAATGCTCATTATTTCAAATGCTCATTCAAACATTAAAAATTTAATCAAAGATGCAAAAATATTACCCGGGTTCCAAACACCCGACATGGTCACTTTTTACCCTAAAAATGAAGCTAACAATCGTCCTGCTTTTCCTTTCAAATGCTTTGCTCTACGCAGGTCCAACCGCCGGGCAATCTATGAATGATATGAAGATAGACCTTTCCGCAAAGGATCTCCCTTTAAGAAAGGTTCTCGATCTGATCGAGACAAAATCATCTTTTGTTATTGGCTATGAGAACAATACTATCAATACCGGCAAAGTATTTAATATAGATGCCAAACAACAATCAGTAGCTCAAATATTGAAACAACTGATGAAAAACTCCAGCGTAGAGATTCGTCAGATCAGTGATAAGTATATTCTGATCAATACACGGAAAGTATTTCCTCCAATGGTAGTCTCTGGTACAGTTACCGATAAGCGCACAGGCGAAACTCTTCCTGGTGTAAGTATCAAAGTGAAAGGAAGTACAACTGTGACCCAAACTGATAGTAAAGGTAGCTACAGGTTATCAATTCCAACCGATAAAGAGGATGTAATCATTGAGGTGAGATCAATAGGTTTTAAAGCCAGAGAATTCAATATCTTAAGAAACACTGCAAACCTGACTATCAATGTTCAACTGGAAGAAGACCTTTTAGGTTTGGATGAGGTTGTGGTAACCGGCCAGGGAATTGACGTGAGTAAAAGAAGACTATCCTCTAATGTAGTGAGTATTTCTGAAAAAGATATCAGGGATATCCCGGCTTCCAGAATAGATCAGCTGCTGCAATCCAAATTGCCAAATGCACAGATCAGGTTAACCGGCGGACAGGCCGGAGCAACCTCTATTATCCGGTCAAGGGGAGTAAACTCAGCCTTTATCAGTTCTACCCCTATTATTTATGTTGATGGGGTACGAATGGACAACCTTAATACCAAAGCTACCCTGGGTGGAGGGAGTGCAACAGGTGCCGCAATAAGTTCAATTTCAGATATCCCGATGGATAATATTGAAAAAATTGAGTTTGTGAATGGTGGGGCAGCTACTACCCTATATGGTTCGGATGCAGCCAATGGTGTGATTCAGATTATTACAAAAAAAGGCGGTGCCGATAAAACGGATATCACACTCGAAACACAATTGGGTGTAGAAACTCCTACCGCTGATTACCTGCACTTTAAACGAACTAAAGATCTGCTTTTTCAAAACGGATTTTACCAGAAATACAACCTGGCCTTAAACGGTGGTAATGGAAAATTTGGTTACAGCTTTTCAGGAGGTTATCAAAACAGTACGGGTACACAAATCTACGATCAGAACAGCAACAGAAGAATCGACCTCAGAACAGGCTTGAGAGCTACATTGGGCAATAATGTTACCTATGAGAGTTCATTTAGTTATGTCAGCAACAAGTACAAACGCAGTCGTAACGGAAATCAGGGTGGCTATACCGGCTTATGGTTTGCCGAAAGTGGCGCATCGGCTATCACCGGCCCCAAGTTTAAAAATGACCTGGATGCCATGACACCCGACGAATACGCGGCTATTAAAGCATACGTTGACCAGGCAGAGGCGCTACAGGACAATGGTATTTCCATCAACAGGTTTCAGACTTCCCAGGTATTCAAATATCAGCCACTTAAAAACCTTACTTTCAAAGCGACCGGAGGTGTTGATTACAGGGCACAGCGCCAACAAATCATTACCACCAATAAATATCTTTCCCATACCACTAATACCTCTATAACCGATCAGGGAAGCATTGATAACTTCGATAGGAACTACCTTGGCCTGACTTTCGAATTCAACGGACAATACGAGGCAAAAGCAGGAGACTTCTCCTTTATTACCACTGCTGGCGGGCAGTTCTTTAGAAATGAGGATCACCAAATAGAATACTTAGGTTCCAACATCAGAGATGGTGCACAAACCATCAGCATTGCAGCATCCCGTACGAGTGATGAATATTATTCTGCGGTAACGAGTTATGGAATATACCTTCAGGAGAACGCCGGATATAAAAACAAGCTGTTTCTGGACCTTGGTCTGCGCGGAGATGGAAACTCTGCTTTTGGAAAGAATATTGGCATACAGTATTATCCTAAAATCGGGATATCTTATATTCCGAGTGCTGAACCTTATTTCAAAGCCATTGCTAATGTAGTTTCTTCCGCTAAAATCCGTGGTAACTATGGTATTGCCGGAAACTTCCCTACCCCATTTGCCAACGAACGTACTATATCATTTGTTGGTTTCAATGGTGCTCAGGCCGCTTCTTTCGGACAACCTGGTAACCCTGATCTGAAACCTGAGAAAACAAGTACAATCGAGGCAGGAATTGACCTTGGTTTTCTAAATGACCAGGTGATCATTTCAGCAGGTTTTTATCATTCCATTACCAGGGATGCTCTTTTTGTAGTTCCGCCGGCACCTTCAACAGGACAAACCAGCCAATTGCAAAATACAGGCAGAATCCTTAACCGCGGGCTGGAATTCAATACGATTCTTACACCAATCAAGACCGGAAGTACCAGTCTGAAGTTTAATTTATCAGTAAACACACTCTATAACAAAGTATTAAGCTCTGGGGGTGCCGCTCCATTTAATATTAACGGTTTTAGTGCCAGAACGGTTCAAACTGTGGTACAGGAAGGTTACCCGATTGGTTTTATCAGAGGTAATTACGGTGTATTCGATGATAAAGGACTTTTAGTGAGTACAACTGCACAGCAAAATCTGGGCACAACGGTGCCTGATCTCTTTGGCAGCATGGGGATCAACTTCCAATATAAGTCATTCAACTTCTTTGCCAATGCCGATTACCAGAAAGGTGCTTATGCAGTATCATTCGACAGACAGTTCAGGTTCAATTACGGGGCTTCAACCGAAGGGATTCCACAGGCAGAAATTGATAAAAGCGGGAGAACCAGATGGCTTGATTTCACCAATATGTTCGTAGAGAAAACAGATTTCATCAAAGTAAGAACCATTGGTGTCAATTATAATCTTAAGCCTGCCAAAGGTATAGCAAAAAGCATCAATATAGGCTTTTCTGTAGTCAATCCGTTAAACTTTTCTGCATCAAGCTTCGATCCTGAGGCCACGATAAGCGGAAGTTCACAAGGGCAGAATGGCGCAACAACCGGAGGTATTTCTTACTCTACTTATTCAGCACCAAGGCAATTTGTAACTACACTCAGAGCAAATTTTTAACGATCAGAAAATGAAGACATATATCAAAAACATATTTATTGCTACAGCAATATCCATCAGCTTTTTAAGTTGCAAAAAAGACAATCCAAATATTACAGATGAAGTTTATCTGAACACCACAAACGTATCCACAACCTGGTTAGCAGGACTGAAGAGACAAATGGCGCTGACAATGAACCAGGTAATTGTCAATACTGAACTCGTATCAGATAACTACTATAACAATAGAACTTTAAGTAACAAGGTATTTGACATTCCTCAGATTGATAACTTCGATCTGGATGTCAATAATATCCAGTCTGCTATCCAAAGATTACGTGAATCCTCAGAATATGGACTGACAACAGTTATCAATGCAGATAAAACTACTACCGCAGTACAAAAAGCAGAAATGTACTTCATCAATGCCTATTCACACCTGCTTAGCGGAGAATTATTCACCGGCCTTCCGGGAGCAGCAAAAGGTGTTGTATTAAGTCCTGCTCAACATTATGCACTGGCTATTACCGCGCTCGATCAGGCACTGGCCCTGCAAACAGATGCAGGCGAAAAACTAGCCTATACTTTGCTAAAAGCAAGGGTATATTACGATATGGGCGATGCTGTGCAGGCCAGAATATTTGCCACCGCAGCAATGGCTAATCCATTATTATTAAAACAACAGGCCTTTGATGGTCAAAATGGTGCCCCAAATGATTTCCAGACCTATATTTTCTCCTCAACAACTAATGAGTTTGCACCACTCCCACGCCTTGATTTCCTGGATCCCAAATATTATAACACCACAACGATTGCACTGGATCAAAAACCAGTGAGCTATATCAAATCAGAAGAAGCCTACCTGATTGTCGCAGAAGTCCAGGTTTCCGGAAATGACCTGACAGGTGCACAAACTACCTTAAAAAACCTTTTGACTGATGTCATTGCCAAACGCCCGGTAGTATCTTTGAGCGATGTGAAAGAAACCCGCAACGGTGGCAACAGGACTGATTATCCTTTAACAGCAGTGAAAGTTCAGTTCGATAAAAATGATATCGAACGAAGCGGTTATGTGTTAAACAGAAAAATTGCCAACATCAATATTTCTACCGTTTCGGGCACTATGGTTACCGCCGATGATATCAATTCGGCAACCACACAGGATGCCCTTTTATACCTGGTTTATAGAATGAGACAGGAAATCTTTATTTCCGAAGGAAGAAGGATGACCGATCTGGGCATTAAATTTCCTGTATCACAAACCGAACAGCTGAACAATCCAAATGTAAAACCCGCCGATCTGGTTGCACAAATTCCAGCTTTTATTCCAAAAAACAGGGAAATGGACGATTTTACAAATAATACTGCAACCGGTGTGGTAACCATGAAATACGACATGAATAAGGTCATGGTAGCCAACAAAACAGCCAAAGAAATTTTCCCGTTTATTAATTAATCCAACTGATGAAATACAATATTTTAAAAGTATATACAGGCTTAATGTTAGCCACAATTGTTAACGTTAATGCGCAAACCACTAAACATGTTATTTTAGTGAGTATCGATGGCTTCCGCCCTGATTTTTATCTCGATAAAAGCTGGCCTGCACCCAATCTGCAACAGTTAATGACAGATGGATCTTATGCAAAGGGTGTCCGCTGCATATTCCCAAGTGTAACCTATCCTTCGCATACTACCCTGATCACAGGAACTTTCCCGGCCAGCCACGGTATCACATATAACACCATGCCCAATGAACAGCGAAAATATGAATGGACAACGGATAGTAAAAAAATCAAAGCTGAAACTTTATGGCAGGCGGTAAAAAAAGGAGGAATGAAATCTGCCTCTATCTCCTGGCCAATATCTGTTGGCGCTGAAATTGATTATAATTTACCCGAAATATGGTCTGCAACCAATATGGCCGACCGTAAAAGTGCTATATCAGAATTTGCAACACCAAAAGGTTTACTGGAAGAAATGGAAAAATACGCCATTGGAGATGTTGGCATGGAAGATCTTAACCTGAGTTCTTTAGCAATGGATGAAAACAACAGCAGGATGGCAGCCTATATTTTCTGTAAATATAAACCCAGTCTTTTAACCATTCACATTGCTGGAGTTGACGGGGCAGAACATAAAGAAGGGCGCTCCGGACCTGGTGTAAGAAAAGCAATTGCTGCTGCAGATCATGCGGTTATGAATCTGATAGATGCGATAAAAAAAGCAGGACTGGAACAGAGCACAACGCTTATCATTACAGGTGATCACGGCTTTTTAGATATCAATAAAGGACTTTCTCCCAACGTCTGGCTGACAGAAATCGGGATTGATAGCCAGGTCGGTGCAGTTGAGCCTATAGCAAAATTTCAATCCGCAGGCGGGGCTGCTTTTTTTCACCTGAGAGATCCTAAAGATCTGAATACACTGGCTAAAGTCCGTAAAAAACTGGCCGGATTACCTCAGGAGTATCAGCAAATGTTCAGAATAGTAGAACGGGAGGAGCTGGATAAAATCGGAGCAGATCCACATGCCATGTTTGCTTTAGCTGCTTCAAAAGGAGTTTATATTCAGGATGCTGCTTCAGGAGCAGTAGTTAGTCCTAAAAAAGGAGGCGCTCATGGTTTTTTCCCCGATATCCCCGAAATACAAACCGGTTTTATTATTGCCGGAGCAGGGGTTAAAAACGGAGTTGTCCTGGATTCAATCGGACTGGAAGATGTGGCTCCAACGGTAGCTAAACTTTTAGGGATCAGCTTAAAGGACGCAGACGGTAAAGCAGTGATCCGGTTTTTACAAAATTAAATATAATCGAAGAAGAACTGCTTCAATAAAAAGAAGAAGAACCGCCTCTTGAATAAAAACAGGAGGCGGTTCTTTTTTTAAAGCTTTTATTGATTAAAGAAGTCCGGATACCAGGAGAAAGTATGCCAGTGACTTTTGTCACCAATTATAAAATAGCCCAATAATACCTTTGAGTAAAATAATAAACCGTTTACTCAAAAAACATCATATGACAAACATTGCAACAACCCAATACAGCAAAAAGAAATCCTTATTGCTGTGTATCACATTAACCGCCTTATTATCTGTCAACGCACACGCTCAAAGTAACACTACAGTATCGCAACCGGCTCAAATGGTAGATGCATTACATACCGTATTTGGTAAACATCCGTCCGCCCGCGCCGTTCATGCAAAAGGAATTATTTTAACGGCAAAATTCACTCCTGCTCCAGAAGCATATCAACTCAGCAGTGCCCCTCATTTGCAGCAAAAAACTGTGCCGGTAACGTTGCGCTTTTCTGACTTCACAGGCATTCCGAATATTCCGGATACCGTAGCGGCATCCAATCCCAGAGGTCTCGCCGTAAAATTCTATTTGCCTGACGGCTCTACGACTGATATTGTTGCTCATAGTTTTAATGGCTTCCCGGTGGCCACCACCGATGAATTCAGGACTTTATTACTGGCTATAGCATCCAGCGGCGCCGATGCACCAAAACCAACTAACCTGGAACGATTTCTGGGCACACATCCTATAGCAAAAACCTTTCTTACAACACAAAAACCTGCTTCTGTAAGTTACGGGACACTCTCCTATTATGGTGTAAATACTTTCAAGTTCACCAATAAGAAAGGACAATCTCACTATGTCCGTTATCAGTTCATCCCAGAGGCTGGAGAACAGTTTCTTTCAAAAGAGCAGCTCTTAGCTTCAGGTCCTGATTATTTAAGTGCCGAGATCAAAAAAAGAGTAGCCTTGCATCCGGTTAAATTTAAATTATATGCTCAAATAGCTGAAGCTGGTGATCAAATTGAAGATCCATCTATAGCATGGCCGGATTCCAGGAAAAAGATACTTTTGGGGACGATAACAATAGAAAAGGTAGCTGATAATACCAGTGCTGAGGATAAAAAACTATTTTTCATTCCTAACCATGTACCAAATGGCATTTCAGTAGCAGATCAAATGCTCGAAGACCGTTCAAAAGCCTACCCGATTTCCGTTAAAGAGCGACAATAGCTTTTACAATTCTGACAGCTCATGATTTGAACTTTTAAATTATTTGAACTTTAAAACAATGCAGATTGACCTTCACAGCAATGCTGCAGACTGTTGCTTCTACTTTCTTTGTAATGAATAAAATAGAAAAATTATGAAGACAATATTTATTACCGGCACCTCCAGCGGTCTTGGAAAAGCAATGGTTCAATTATTTCACAGCAAAGGCTGGAGTGTAATAGCCACTATGCGTAACCCGGATAAAATAAAAGACTTTGATCTTTTAGAAAGGGTTACAGTTTTACCTCTGGATATTACCAATCCTGCACAGGTAAACAGCACTGTGGCTGCTGCTATTGCTTTAGGAGATATAGATGTAGTGATCAACAACGCCGCTTATGGAGCTATAGGTCCGTTGGAAAGCGTAAGCGATGAACAATTGCTTAACCAGATTGACACAAATTTACTTGGTGCCATCAGGGTTACAAAGGCATTTATTTCCCATTTCAGAGAGAAAAGAAGTGGTTTATTTATAAATATCACCTCAATTGCCGGCTTAGTGACCTTTCCTTTTGACAGCTTATACCATGCAGCAAAATGGGGTATGGAAGGATGGACAGAAGGAATGAGCTATGAACTGGCAACTTTTGGTATCGGCATCAAAGCAATAGCACCTGGTTATATAAGAAGTGAATTTGCATCAAATATCCTGATGACACATCATGAAGCCTATGAACCCTTAATGGATAAGTACCTTGAGGTGGTATTTAGCATGATGGATCCAGATACGAGCGGTTCATCCGTTGAACAGATAGCCGAATTAGCATATGAAGCGTCAACCGATGGTAAAGATCAGGTACATTATACTGCTGGCCCGGATTCGGTAAGTATGCATGAACGACGTTTAGAAATTGGCGCAGAAGCCTCAATTAAAGAAATGGCTCATCTTTTTTTAGCGCAATAACCTTCCAATAAAAAGCTTTATAAAAATTTAAAAGCAGCATTAATTCCGATTATATTAGTGCTGCTTATTTTTTAAGATGTCAAATATTACAGATCCAAATATTCCGCAGATTGTTTATTCAGCTACTTCAAAACGCATTATTGAAGGAGAAATTTTTATTAAACAACATGTGTTCGATTATATCATTTCAGGTACTTCTGAAGTTTATTTTGGTGGTAGATCTTATTTATACAAGACAGGCGATTTTCGCTTTGCTGTAAAAAACCGTCTTAGTAAATTTACAAAGCAACCGCCTTTAGGAGGCGAATACCGGTCAATATCCATCTGCATTGATCAGGATACATTGCTTGAAATGAAAGATCAGTATCAGTTGAATAAAATAGCCAGTTATACTTTCGAAAACGTCTTCCCACTAAATCCGAGTAAGATATTTCATAATTATTTCGATTCTCTTTTACCTTACTTAGCAAACGGCACAAAAATAAACAGTGCGCTTTTAAAAGCTAAAATCAAAGAAGCAGTGCTTATCTTTCTGGAAGCCAATCCTCAGTTAAAGGATATTCTTTTTAATTTTAACGAACCTGGTAAAATAGATCTTGAAGCTTATATGAACGAGCATTACCAATACAATGGTGACCTTAGTCATTTCGCCTACCTTACCGGAAGAAGT
Organism: Pedobacter cryoconitis; assembly: GCF_014200605.1. GTDB lineage: Bacteria > Bacteroidota > Bacteroidia > Sphingobacteriales > Sphingobacteriaceae > Pedobacter > Pedobacter cryoconitis_B. Next base: position 172,592 of record NZ_JACHCE010000010.1, read on the forward strand.
TTATCTACATTCAAAAGGGACTTTGAAAAGATCTATCATATAACACCTAATAAATGGTTATTGCAAAAACGATTAGAAGATGCATATTATCTGATCAAAGAAAAGAAAATGCGGTCAACAGCTGTATATCTGGATGTAGGGTTTAAAGATTATTCGCATTTTTCTACCGCCTTTAAAAAACAGTATGGAAAGGCTCCTTCTCTTTAACTCAGGTGCATGGGATTTATTTGTCCTTAGTCATCCACGAGATGAACAACACAATACCCAATACCATACTAATCAGGAAACCAAACAGCGCAAGTACAGGTATTCCATTAAACCGGGGAGCTTTATCTGCCATAACCAGTATAGCCGACCCAATAAACAATCCGGACATCAGCACAGCAACCACCAGCCGGTTCATTAAACGGCTTATCAGTTTTTTAATTAATGATAAGCCCTCTATTTCCTGTATAATCTTCAACTCTCCACCGTTGAGTTTACTAATCACCGAATGTACATCGTCAGGCATAGTTTTCAAAGCCTCTGTTACTGTTCTTAATAACTTCATCCCACTAATTTTCAGATTCTCAGGACTAAGTTTACGAATTGCAATTTTGACTATATAAGGCTTTAAACTTTCAATAATATTCAGGTCCGGGATGAGTGCCCTTCCAATACCTTCAATTAATACAATTCCACGTACCAGCAGATAAAGATGATCGGGCATCAATATTTCATTCTCATTCAGAATAGCCGAAAATCTGCTTAATATCTCTTTGACATCAATCTCCTGCAGCGAGGTACTGTTCAGCAAATTAAAAAAAAGATGAATGTCTTTTTCCAGCCTCTTCTCATCACTGATATTGAAACGTATAGCCATCTTTTTGATAATTGCAATCAGCCTTCGGGCATCCTGCTCTATAAAATGAGAGATAAAGTCTTCCAGCAATTCTTTTTCTCCGGCAACCATGCTGCCCATAGAGCCAAAATCAATAAAAGCAATTTTACCATTTTTAAGTACCAATAGGTTTCCCGGATGCGGATCTGCATGAAAGAAACCATGCTCAAGAACCTGCACCAGGTAAAGATCTAAACCACTGGATGCAATTGCTGAAGGATCCAGCCCAAAAGAAACAATAGCTTCTTGATCAGTGATCTTAACTCCGTCAGCAAACTCCATACACAGTATATTGTCATTACTTAATTCCGGGTAGGCTTTGATGAGATGAATAGATTTTACCCCTTTAAAGTTCCTGGCAAACTTCTCCATATTAGCCAGTTCATTGAGAAAGGACAGTTCCTGAAAAATAGATTTTTCAAAAGCCGCCAATACCTCATTGAGATTTATCTTACGAAACAAGTCACTATAACTGGTTAAAAGTTTAGCTACATCCTTCATAATCAGCATATCTGAAGCTACGACCTCCCGGATTCCGGTTCGTTTTATTTTTAAAACCACTAATGCGCCATCTTTCAATCTGGCTTTATAAACCTGCGATATCGAAGCTGATGCAAAGGGCTCCGGGTCGACACTTTCAAAGTAATCATCAGGATCTATACCTAATTCTGTTTCAATCCGCTCTTTTACATCCAGCGCCTCTACCTCTACTTTATCCTGCAATTTCTGCAGCTCAATAATCATTTCTTTAGGCAGCAAATCTTCCCTGCTGCTAAATGCCTGTCCAAATTTAACATAGGTCGGCCCAAGTTCTTCGAGCGCCATCCTGATCCGCTCATAAACGCTTAGAGATAATTGCTCCTGCGCTGCTCCATCATCATTATAGTCTGAAGGCAATAAACTTTTAATATTACTTCTGATCAATAATTCCTCAAATCCATACTTCACAAGTATCCTGACTAATGAGACTGTCCTTTTGAGTTTTCTTTTTTGATTAAGCATCATGATCTGTTGATTTAGCAGGAATACAGCAGAAAGGTAAAGAAAAATTCATGCCAAGATAAAACCTCCATACAATCCGGATATATAGGCTATTTAAACAGGATTAAACGACCATTCCGGTCAATAGTCTTCTAAGCACTTTATAATCCGTATCTTTGCCAATTAAATGAATATTTGATATGAAAGACTATAGTGATATGATTAATAGCGACAAAAACTCCGGTAAGATTAAAGATCTTGAGGATGCATTGGATGGCGTAGAAGTAACTTACTCCCGCTGGCTGGTTAATCGTGAAAATATTCATACTGGCGAAAAACCGGATAGACTTGGAAATTACTTTCGTTATTTCTACGATGAAAACGGTATTCAGTTTTATGTAAAAGACGCACTTCCTATTGACATTAAGAATGCGTGCTGGTCTGCCTTCAGAGGTATCTTTGTTAATAAACAATAATTTTCAGAAAGGTATTTGACATTGTAATCATACGAATGGCTAAGGAGAAGATTTATCATCTCCGCCATTTTTATAAATCAGCTGCTTTGCTGACTGTAAATTATTGCATACTATTGATCCGGATACTCGCTTTAACAATAGCAATTGCCTTAACATGTTTAAGATGGATATCTTTGGCCGAATGATGGTCATGCTGACTAGTTAGTTTGATATACTGCTCCCCTTTTTCTGATTGCTGAATATATTTTATCACAGTCGCCTCGTCTCCGTCAATATCTATCGCCAGTAAATACATCTCCCCATAAAAAATTCCCTCTTCGATATTATTTACCTTTTTGTAGATGACGATATCCCCGCTTTTTAACAGCGGATACATACTATCTCCGGTAACATACAATGCTCCGTCAACCCGCGGAAGATTCGGGATAGTGATATAATCAATTATACTTTCATGTCCTTCAAACAACCTGATCAGACTTGTTGCTGCTTTTAAATCATACAGCGGTACACCTTGTTCAGTCTTATTTACTGGCAAATTGCCAGCTGCTGAGACCTCACGCAGCTCACCGGAAGCAGATAACAGCGTACTGCCATGAATAACCTTCATTGGACCCGCGTTATTAAACATCCATTCAAAACTTATCTCAAGCTCATTGCATAACCTGACTATAAAATCTACCTTGGGAATGATTTTACTTCTGTAATTCCTGATATTCGCCTCACTGGTTGCCATTTTAGCTGCGAACCTCGAATTATTATCATCAAAAAATTCTATTGCTATATCGTTTATCTTTTTGATTATATCCATTCTGTATCAGGTGACAACGAACAAATGTAGATAATTGCACAAATTTAACTTCAGATATTATTCTAAAAATTTACCTTTGCACCCGCTATAACAGCGTATATCAACAAGAATATCAATCTTAATACGTTTGTAAAATCTTCCTCAACTCATTTTTTGAATGATTGAACGGAGAATTGCCCACAAAAAAAACAGTATAAAACAATATTTCCCTTTTACGATGAGTAAGTTTCTATATGGAATTGATTTTGGAACAACCAATTCTGCACTATCAATTTATGACGAAGAAAAAAATGAGATCATAAGTACCATTACAGTTCCCTCCCTTCTGTATTTTCAGCAAGAACAAAGTACTACCCAGCCACTAAATTATGTGGTTGGCGAAAATGCAATTGACGCCTACCTGAGCGATGGTATGAAAGGTCGTTTTATCAAATCTATTAAACAAATCTTATCAAGAAGCAGTTTTATAGAGACCAGGATACATAACAAAAGATACAATGCCTCTGACCTGGTTGCCCTGATTCTTAAAGATCTGAAAACTAAAGCTGATCAGATTATTGGATACGATTGCCAGAAAGCAGTGATCGGAAGACCCGTATTTTTTGATGATGATAGTGCCGCAAAAGATACCCTTGCACAAACCAGGCTAAGTAAGGCAGCAGAAAATGCAGGATTTACTGAAGTACGTTTTCAATTTGAACCTATAGGTGCTGCATTTGCCTACGAAAAAACAATTAAAAAGAAAGAAAAAGTACTTGTAGCCGATTTAGGTGGTGGAACAACAGATTTCACCTATCTGATACTTGATCCTGATCATTCCGGCAACAAGGACAGAAGAAATGATATGATCGCTTCGGGTGGTATCTATATTGGTGGAGATAGCTTTGATTCTGCATTTATGTGGGATAAAGGAACCCCTTATTTTGGAAAAAACACACGCTATGAAGCTACACCAGGAAAAGTCCTGACTGTGCCGATGTCTCTGTTTGCAAATATTTGTACCTGGGATAAGATGAACTTCTTCAATGGCCTGAGAATACAGAAAGATTTACAGGATTATTACCATTACTCTAAAAAGGACCGGAATTTTAAGAACCTGATCACCCTGATTGAAAACAATCTGGGTTACTCTGTATTTCGTTCTATAGAAAAAACTAAAATTACTTTATCCGATCAGCCGGTTTCTCAGTTCAGTTATTCGAATATGGAAATAGAAATTGACGAAGAGGTTTCTAAAGAGCAATATGCTGCAGTAATTGAAAAAGACATCAAAAAAATCAGTGTTTATCTGGATGATTTTATGTTAAAAAACAATATAAAGGCAGAAGAGATTGATAGTTTATTCCTTACTGGTGGAAGCTCACTGGTTGGCGGTGTACAAGAGCTGTTCAAAAACAAATTCCCACATATCCCTGTAAATTCGGGGGACAATTTTACCAGTGTGGCGAAAGGTCTTGCCTATAGCGGTTACCTTTTTGACGCAGATTAGCCTGCAATTAAACGCATTTTCAACCGACTGAACAAAAAGCACACAACAAACTGATATACAGGAAACAACAAGAATAAAAATGAACAAAAATGAATATCAATAAGCTATACTAATCTCTGGGTTTTGCCTAATTTCATGAGGCAAAACAAGTAGATATGAAAACAACAACTAACGAAAAATCACTTCCCTTCCGCGTTGGTGCATGGCTGCCATCAGACCAGGATATCCTGGAAAATTGGTTGGACGAACTTATCGCTGAAGTAGAAAAAGACAAAAGCCCTTTACTTCCTGTAATTGAAGAACTCAAAGAATTAATAGAGGATGATCCTGAAATTTTCATGTGGTTCCACCTGATGTTTGAGGAAGTTCCGCGTAAACCACCTTTTAACAAGAATCCAGCTGGTCAGCCGCAGGTAAGAAATTATCATTTGATGTTGCGGCTTATTAATAGAATCATGACTAAAGCCCCCGAGTTTAATGAGACCGGCTTAGTTGGCTTTCCAATCAACGCAATTCTGGACTGGTCCATGGGAACTACTGCCGGATATGCAGCTTTCTTAAATGAAAAAGTCAACTGGCAGTTCAAAAGGATATTGACTGAATGGGCCATCTTTCTATCCTCCGAAGACTCAAAATATGTATTAAATAAAGATCCGAAAACAGGCTGGTTTGGTACAGATGCCATGAAGGCGATGCCCGATTTCGACAAGCAATTTAAATGTGACCCTGCGCTGCCTCATCATGGATTTAAATCATGGGATGATTTTTTCACCAGAGAATTCAGAGCTGGTCAGCGTCCGCTTGCAGATCCTGATAACGATGCAGTCATTGCAAACGCTTGCGAGTCTGCACCCTACAGGATTGAAAAAAATGTAAAAAGACATGACAGGTTCTGGATCAAAGCACAACCCTATTCACTGGAACACATGATGGCTAATGATCCTTTACTGGATAATTTTATTGGTGGAACGGTCTATCAGGCTTTTCTGAATGCGTTGAGTTATCATCGCTGGCATAGCCCTGTTAGTGGTAAAATCGTCAAAGCCTATGTGCAGGACGGGACTTATTATGCGGAAGCCCTATCCGAAGGTTATGATCCATCCGGCCCGAATGATTCACAGGGTTATATCACTGAATTAGCCACCAGGGCGCTTATATTTATTGAAGCAGATAATCCTGCAATCGGACTGATGTGTATGATGCCTGTTGGAATGGCCGAAGTTTCTTCCTGCCAGATTACAGTTTATGAAGGTCAGCATGTTAAAAAAGGGGATCAATTGGGCATGTTCCATTTTGGAGGCTCTACCCATTGTTTGTTTTTTGGGCCAAAGGTTAAACTGGTGTTTGACCTGCATGGTCAGACTCCTGGCCTTAACTCTGGCAACATCCCTTTAAAATCAAAAATTGCTACAGTAACCAGCTAAAAGAAAGCATAATCAGTTCAGGAACAAAATAATAAAACCACCAATTTTCAGGCCTGCTAATTTTATGGCGGGCCTGATTCTTTAATAGTTATTGTCCAGAATTTTTTGAAGAACTGATTGTGACTGATTTGTCTTTTTACTTTTAATCGCTTTAAATAGCTGTTCATGCAGATGATGATTCATCGCAAAACGACTAATCCCCTGTTTCTCGCGCGCCTGAAAGAAATTACGCATAATCAAAGTAAAGCTATAATATAAATCAGACAATACAGGATTGGAACAAGCCAGGGCAATCGCTGTGTGGAAAGCAATATCGGCATCCGCACAAAGCAGGGCATTTTCATCCTGAATAGCTAGTTTACGGTTTTCTAAACACCGCTCCATCTCCCCTAACTGTTCTTCTGTACGATTTTGTGTAGCCAGTTTCACAATTTCCTTCTCCAGTAATCCCCTTACCGCATTCACATCATCAAAATCAGCACGTCTTAAACGCTGCTCAATACTTACCTCCTGGAAGCTCTGGTTAACAAATGTTCCGGAACCTTGCTGTACTTTTAAAATCCCCGAAATAGCAAGCGTCTTGATAGCCTCTCTGATACTTGAACGGCCTACATCATATAATTTCATCAGTTCAGGTTCGGAAGGTATCTTTTCACCTGCTTTATATTTTCCCTGAGAAATATCTTCCTTTATCAGGCCAATTACCTTTTCGTAGAGTTTCATTTCTGCTCAGTATATTTTCTTCGTTACAAACATACGATGTTTCAGTCAGACATCATAAATATAACAAGACATTTTAACACGCCTAACCCCATCAGCATCAAATTTCATCATAAAAACAATCAGATATAGCAAATCAATCGCCACAATAAACATATGATGTTAAATTAAACATATGATGTTTTATTTTTAAATATCATATTTGCATTATATATTTGTGATATATTAATCTAAAAAGATATGGCAACTACAAGACGCGGATTCATTTCCGCAGCATCGTTATCAACCCTTGGCCTGGTAACAGCAGCAACAAGCCTAGATTTATTAATCCCTAAAAAGGCCGCAGCAGCAGAAAAAATACCAGCAACAAAAGGTCCGGAAGGTCCGCAGGCAGAATTGGAAGATTTTGTATATGATATTGAGAATGGAAGTACTGGCTGGGTCGGCTCTGGTGGTAATGCCAAAGAAGCAACTGTCGAAGAATTTCCAGTGTCGCAAAGTATCGCAGCTGTAATCATGCGCTTAAACCCAGGTAGTTTCCGTGAATTACACTGGCACTCCATTGCAGCAGAATGGGCATACATCTTAGAAGGTCAGGTGCGTACTACAGTTGTTTCGCCTGATGGAACCACTTCAACAGATGACTTTGAAAAAGGTGATATCTGGTATTTCCCAAAAGGTCACGGACATTGTCTGCAATGTTTAGGTGATAAATCATGTTTATTCCTGCTGGGTTTTGACAACGGTCATTTTTCTGAATTCGGCACTTTTAGTTCAACAGACTGGATCAGTCATATCTCTCCGGAAATACTTGCACGCAACTCTGGCTTACCAGCAAGTACATTTGCCGCGTTCCCGCACAAAGAACTTTATATTGGTACAGGAAAAATAGCTACAGCACCAAAACCTCAAAACATAGATCCTAATATTCCAACGAGCAATTCTGCACATAAATTCCGTATGGAGAAAGACGGTATTTATCAGAAATTTGCAGGTGGTTCTACGATCAAAGTATCAGCTAAAGAGTTCCCTATTCAAACTACTTTAACTGCCTTACGTATGGACATTGAGCCTGGCGCAATCCGCGAATTACACTGGCACCCTAATGCGGATGAATGGCAGTATGTAATGAGTGGTAAAGGAAATATAAGCATTTTCGGTTCTCATGGACGTGTAAAGACAATGGCTTACAAAAAAGGAATGGTTTCGTTCATTAAACAAGGTTACGGCCATTACATTGAAAACACTGGTACTGAAACACTTAAACTGATCATTCTTTTCAATGCAGGTGAATACCAGGAAATATCATTGAATGACTGGCTGACTTCAAACCCTGCTCAGCTTGTTCAGGATCATTTTGGAATTTCACCAGCACAGACAGCTACGCTTGGTAAACATAAAAAAGGAATTTACTAGTTAAATTTATAACTCCTGAAATTAAAGACAGCCGCAAGCTCCTGGAATTCTGGTTTCAGGAGCTTTATTTTTTATAGCTGCTGGTTTTCAAATAAAATGCGCTTTAACTATTGACAAAAAAAAAGACCTTAATCTGCTGCTAGGCAGACCAAGGTCTTATGTCAGAAGTTTATATTACAAACACTAATACGCACCAACCTCCGACAAGGCTGCAAATGGCTGTCCATCATAAGAAGACTTCGCTATTATTTTATAATAACGTATCGTCTGCGGGGATGGCAAATTAATGTATTGTGCCCCATTAACATTAGCCAGTACAAAAGATCCTGCCGAAACAAAATTTGTTCCGTCAGTACTATATAAAATTTCAAGGTCTTTCACAGCCCTTTGTAAACCATTTCTCTGTGTAATACTGATACCAGTTACCTGTTTAGCAGCAGCCATATCTACAGTAAAAGAATGCGGATAAGTCGCTGTGGTACCCGAATATTGTGAATGCCAGTAAGTATTGATTACTCCATCGATCAGATTGGCAGATTTACCATCTTCATCAGAGGTTTCCTGTGAGCTTACATTAATGACATTCCAGCCTGTTTTACTCAATTCGTCTCTGCTGCTGAATTTCAACACCGGGATGCCGTTTACAAACTCATAGTTATAAATCGTTTCGGTCACATTGCCATTATCGTGCACCAACTTTACTTTCAATTCGTATGGATTACCATCTTTGTATTTAAGTTCAGCAATTGGCATCTCTACATAAAAACTGTCTGTACCTATCGCTTTAGACTCCCAGGTAGTTGCATTATAATCATGGTTAACACCTATACCTTCATTATTTACATTGGGATCATTGTAATAAACCACACTGTTAACTTTAGTGTCTGAAGTAAATTTACCAGATACAATTATAGCTGCTTTACTTGCGTTATAATTAGCATGGATTTTACTAATTGATGCTTTAACTGTTCCATAACGAGGTTTATCATCTTTATTAAAAATCTGATTCACATTTAAGATAGCCGCATCTGTAGCTGTTAAAAACGTTTTAGAAATTCCTAATGTACCATTACCGGCCCACATCAATGCCATTCCAAGCGTCTCATTTTCAGAAACTTTCTGACAGTTATGCGGTAAATTCAAACCATGTCCCAATTCATGCATCATTCCACCAAACCAAACACTAAAGCGTTTACCATCAGCATCGGTCTTACCCAGGTTTTTAATATCCATTCCTTCATAATCAAGGGCATAACACCATTTCCCTGTTCCATAAAACGGACCTCCGCTTGGTGTTCCATCTGCTTTAAATTCATAACGAGGAATAATGACCAGGGTATGTGCACTTGTATTTTCTGCAGGGTGCGCAGTAAAATAAGCATTGATCTCTTGCGCAACAGCTCCATTACCACCAGAATAAGGATAGCTGCTTTTTGGCTTAGTGCCTCTGATCACCGTAATTTTCACGCCTTTTGTTGGGCTTGTAAATAAGCCAAAGGTTTTATCTGCATAACCATTACGGGCCATTTCATCTTTATAATATTTCTGTCCCCAAAGCATCAGGTCACTTAAACGCTTCTGATAGCCTGGTAAGGTATCCAGATCACTGGGGATAAAATAAACCAGATTAAGGTTATGGATATGGTCACTGCTATATCCGTCAACAGTTGTAACAGGATTTGTTGAGGCGGTGCCGCCCCCTACTGCGTCTGCCGCTTTCTTACAAGCCATGAAGCTGATCAGTAACGGGATTAATAATAATAGATTTCTTTTCATAGGATATGTTTTGGTTAGGTTAGGGTATTATATTATAGTACAATGCTTTACATAACCGTAATCTATAGATATCTATAAAAAATATACCTTATAAATGATACGCAAACGTTTGATCTTAAAGCAGAGGATTATTAAATATGAAGATGTATTTTCTTCTCTTTTACAGAGCAGCAGTCTGTTTATATTATAATTTGAGCAATTAACAGGTTTTATTAATTACAAATCTTCCGGATTCCAGCTAAAAACTATTCAAAGTCAATCTATTGATAACAAAACAGCTGCTAATCAGGGCTTAAAAGATATAATCAAACGTTTGCGCAAAATTTCACCTGCTATTTTTCCATGTTCTTTTAAGCCAGTAATATAATTGCCCATAAAGAAACGCAAGAGATGGTAACCCACAGAATAACTCCCTGCAGAAAAGGCTTCACTCCTACTGATTTAATAACCTGAAGTGATAATCCACTTCCAATCAGAAACAACGTCAAAGTCAATCCCGTTTTAGCCAGACTAACCACGTAAGGGGCAAAATGCCTCATCGCTGGCAGATAGGTATTAGCTAACATAGCCAGAACAAACAATCCTATAAAATAAGGCACTTTAATTTTTTTCTGATCAGTTTTAAAAAATAAGGCGGTACCAAAAGCTACAGGAATGATCCATAAGGCACGCGCAAGTTTAACTGTAGTTGCAATTTGTAATGCCTGTTCCCCATATTTGCTTGCCGCTCCAACCACAGAACTTGTATCATGTATTGCAATTGCACACCAGATCCCAAACTGAGTTTGCGATAGGTTAAATGCATGGCCAATACCAGGAAATATAAATAAAGCAGCAGAATTCAGGATAAAGACGATTCCCAGTGCTGCTGAAATCTCTTTTTCTCCAGCCTTCATCACCGGAGATAAAGCAGCAATCGCACTTCCACCGCAGATCGCGGTACCAGAAGAGATCAGAAAAGAGGTTTTACGTTCAGTTTTGAATAATTTACCCAGGATAAAACCCAGTGTAAGTACCCCAAAAATAGAAGCTACTGTAAATAGAAAACCTTCTTTACCAGCCTGTAATGCGAAAGAAAGATTCATTCCAAAACCCAGACCTATTACTGCTAATTTTAAAAGCCAGTTAGTAGCCTGATGATTCAGATGAAGAAAAGGATGTTCCATGAACTGGGCGATAACCAGCCCAAGCAATAAAGCTAATGGCGGGGACATCAGAGGAAACAGGCAGCACAATGCAGCAAGGATAAATATAATTTGACGGGTTAACAGGCTCATTTGCATAATCTTTGTGTTTTGTGATACAAAGATCTCCCAAATGGCCAGACAGGTCAAATCGATAAAATTAATCTGCCATTACTTCAGGTTATGGGTTAACTGCGCATAACGCAGAAAAACATCCGATAAACCATCGGGTTTACCCTGAAGATGAATGAAATAGAAATTGCGTTCTATATTTAAGCCGGCTACATCAATTACTCTTAAAGTTCCACGCTGCAATTCATTTGTTAAAGCGTGGATAGAAATAAAAGCCAGAGAACGGGAATGCATTAAATATGATTTGATACTTTCAGTACTTCCAAGCTGGATTTCTACTTTAAGATCAGACACACTCATGCCTATTTCCTTTAAAGCATAATCGATTACTTCAAGTGTTCCAGATCCCTGTTCCCGCATGACAAAAGAATTTTCCAGCAGCAATTCTTTTGTCAGTTCGGTTTTTCTGGCCAGCGGATGATCCTGACCACAAACCAGGACAATTTCATCTCTGATAAACTCTGTATAACTAATTTCCTGATGTTTAGATCTTCCTTCTATAATGCCAAGCTGTATTTGCTTCTCCAGTAAGGCTTTTTCAATTTGCTCTGTATTGCCATTGATCAGATTGATTTCTATAGCCTTGAATTTATTCCTGAACCCGGCAAGTATTGGTGCAATTACATAATGAGAGACTGTGGTACTGGCTCCAAGATACAAAATCCCTTCTTTTTTATGAACGAGCGCATTCATATCAAAATCTATATTCCGATAAATATCAAATAAAGATTCTGTATGACTCAGCAATACCTCTCCGGCAGGGGTTAACTGTATCTTGTTACCTTTACGCTCAAACAATTTATTATCATACTGCTGTTCCAGCTCATAAATATGCTTGGTTACCGCAGGTTGAGTAATAAATAAAGCAGCCGCAGCTTTAGTAAAGCTAAGCCGCCTGGCAACAGTATAAAAAACCTCTAAACGAAAGTCTGACATAAGCCGCCAAGGTCTTAATAAAACTGCAATAAATGAAATTCTCTGCTATCGAAATTATGATGCTTCCAGACAATATATTTATCTAACAAAATTTTCTCCTACATTTACATCCTTAATATGCTCTTTCCGCAATACTATTAACCTGCAAACCTGCTTAAGCATAAGAACCTGAAAAATACGACTGAAAAAAAACGACATGAAGAATAAGCAAGTATCCTTTATAGCCATTCTGGTAATTATTGCCTTCTTTATTGTGCTGCTGGTAAGGACATCTTTCACCCAATATACTGAACAAAAAGTACTTCAGGCTACCAGTCTGCAAAGGGATGCAAACAATGAACAGCTCCATAAACTGGATACCATTAATATGGGACTGCAGGAAGCTGAAAATAATTTCAGGATGTATACTTCTTTATGGGAAAAAAAATATTTTATCAAATATAGCCAGGGAATAAAACATGTCTCATTTTTATTGGAGAGCTTCTCTAAAGAAGACCTGAATAATGTTTCAACAGATATCTCAAATGATATCAGCAAAAGAAATAAACAGATTCTGCTTTATGCCAAAATTAAAAAAATGACAGACTCACTGATGTCTGTTAATTTATTGGTAGATACTTCTAAAACCTCAGCCCCGGCTAGTTTATTTAAACCTTCGCCAAGACCTGTGATTAAAAAAATCACAAAAACCGAAGTCGTTGCCCCTGCTCCGGAGGTTAAAAAAACAAAGTTCTTTCAACGTTTAAAAAGCGCTATTCTGAATAAAGAAAATAAGAAGGATACAGCCAAAACGAGTAAAGTAGAAACCGTTATCGTTGAAACTTCTCAAAATGACAACGTTTACACCAAAAAACAGATCGATGATATCGAGAAGTTTTATCAAAATCTTTTCGAGAAACAAAGAGGGAACCATAAACTCCTGACTGAAAATGAAAGGTCAATTTTAAAATTAAATGAGCAGATTCTGGAAAACATCAAGCTGATGTTCCGTGAGTTCAGTGACCGGGAATATGCGCTGCAGCAAACCAGGAAAATGATATTAAGAGACAAAACGAACCACTCTTTAGAAGTGATAGGTACGTCTGGAAAAATCAATTTTCTGATTAATGTATTCTCTATTCTAGTCATCATTTCGTTATTAATTACCCTTTACCGTGCCTACAATAGAATTGTTCAGGCAAATAAATTAGCTTCAGAGCAGGTTATTGTCAAATCCAGATTTTTCACCAGTATTAGCCATGAAATGCGCACTCCCCTGAATGCAATTCTGGGGGCAACAGAGCAACTGAAAACTACTCCATTAAACCCTGAACAGGGAGCGATGGCAAATTTACTGGAAACTTCCTCTTCTATGTTATTATCTGCGGTCAATGAAATTCTTGACTTTTCACGTTTGGAAACCGGAAAATTATCTCTTTCAAAGACACCGTTCCTTTATAAAAGTATTTTACATGAGATAGTTGCTGCTACTGCAGTACTGGCAAATCAAAAGGGATTAAAGCTGATATTAAATCAAAAAGATGCACCCGATTTATCAATCACAGGAGACCCTTACCGCCTAAAACAAATCATGGTCAACCTGATTGCCAACGCAATTAAGTTTACTGATAAAGGAGAAGTACTTGTCAAAGTAACGACAAAGCATACAGAGACTGGTCACATCTTATTGCTTATAGAAGTAAGTGATACTGGAATTGGAATTTCTGAGAAAGAATTACCTCTTATTTTTGATGAATTTTCGCAGGTTATTAACAACAAACGCATGGACTGGCAAAAGGGCTCAGGACTGGGTTTGCCAATTTGTAAAAAATTAGTAGATCTTCATCATGGAAAAATTACCGTGAACAGTACTCTGGGCAAAGGATCTACGTTTTATCTAGAACTTCCTTATCCCCTTGCTGAACAGACACAGGATGAACAGGCAGATAACGAAGGCCTGATTTCACAAGCAGACCGTTTTAAAAACATTCATTTGCTGGTTGTAGATGATGCAAATATGAACCTGCTGGTTATCAAAATGATATTTAATAAACTGAATATTAGTTTTGATACCGCGACCAATGGTGAAGATGCTTTAAAGGCATTTGACGCACATCATTATGATATGGTATTAACTGATATTGAAATGCCCGGTATGAATGGCCTGGAACTCACCCAAAAAATCCGTGCCCACCAGGATGAAAACAAATGCAGGACCCCGATTATTGCAATAACCGGTCAGATCTCTCCCGAATCTCATCAAAATTACATCTCTTCCGGTTTAAATGATTATTTGGTCAAACCTTATAAAGAGAGCGAATTGCTGGAAAAAATACTCGATTACCTGCCTTAATATATTTCTTAAAAAAGCTTCCTGTTATCATGTACACAAGCTGGGTACTGCTTGTTTTGTAATGAAATTACAATGTATCATATTTTTACCTGCTCCCTTCAAAAACCATAAAAAATTCCAATAAACAAAAAGTTAAAATATTAATAATAAGCAACTTATAAAAGTAAATCATAAATAGGCACAGTTAATGTCTCAGATTTGAGAAATTATTCATATTATTGCGTTACCTATGATGAAAAATACTAAACAAAAAATTATTGATAACGCAATAGAAATCTTTAATGATGACTATTCAAGCTCACTTGAGAAAGTAGCTGAGCGGGCTGAAGTTACCAGGAGAACACTTCACAGATATTTCACAGACAGGACTGATTTACTCAAAGCCTGCCAGCAGGAAATGCAGGAAAATTGCAAAACTAATATCACGAATGCTATTAATAGCTCTGCAGATCCACTGGTCCAGTTAGAACGCATTTTATATGCAAGTATAGACTGCGGATCAAAGTACTCATTTTTGCAGAAACTCCATCATGGACAAGATCATGTACATGAGAAAAGTGATAAAGATTGTGCTGATTATGATCATACTTTCAATAAGACCACATCAATTATCCTGGAACTGCAAAAACAGGGGATTATCAGTCCGACACTAACTACGCCCTGGATAACATTGTTTTTAAGTGGAATAATCAATACAACCATACTTTCCTCCACAACAGGATCTGTAGCCAGAAATGATATTAAAAGTTTTGCATGGTTCTCTTTTAGTAAAGGGATTGGAATTAATAAGCTATAAAAAATGGAAAAACAAGAATTTGAAGTGATTATAATCGGTGGTAGCTACAGCGGACTATCGGCAGCTATGTCTTTAGGCAGGGCAATCAGAAAAACACTGATTATTGATAGCGGGGCTCCTTGTAATCAGCAAACACCACAATCTCATAATTTTATCACACAGGACGGTTTTAGCCCTTCACAAATTGCAAAAACAGCTAAAGACCAGGTATTGGCTTATCCAACCGTTAGTTTTCTGAATGACAAAGTTGTACAGGTAACTGGTGAAAACCATAATTTCACAGTTCTGACTGCCACAGGAATACAACTCAGTACAAAAAAAATACTTTTTGCTACCGGATTAAAAGATCTGCTTCCAGATATTCCAGGTATTGCATCCTGCTGGGGAATTTCGGTTATTCATTGTCCGTATTGTCATGGTTATGAATACAAAGGGCAGTCTACCGGGATTTTGTCTAACGACGATACAACACTGAATTTCAGCAAATTGATCTCCAACTGGACTAAAGATCTGACCGTTTTCACGAATGGAGAAATTAAGTTTGATGCAGATCAGCAGCAGCAGATCAGGGCATTAAATGTGACTATTGTAGAAAAACAAATAGCAGGTATCATACATACAGACGGTCATATAGAAAGTATCAGCTTTATAGATGGAACACAGCAAAAAACAGATGCTTTATATACCAGGCCACCATTTACCCAGCACTGCCCTATTCCAGAGAAGATAGGCTGTGAAATAGATCCGAAAGGGTTAATTGTGGTAGATAATTTCAAAAAGACCAGTGTACAGGGAGTCTATGCTGCCGGAGATTGTACAGAAGCTATGAGATCGGTTGCAAGTTCTGTTGCTGCAGGTACTGCAGCCGGTGCTTTGATTAACCATGAATTGATTTCAGAGTAGATTTTAAAGTGCAAACAATTAACACACAATTATTTGCACTTTAAACATATTTTATTCTTAACTTAATATAACCAAATCTATCTTAAAAAGGAGGTTATATGAACATGGTTCAAAAAATAGAGCATTGGGGTGATATTCATCACACCAAATCGCTCGACGTAGTCCGGATTGGACTCGGTTTATTGATTTTAAGTAAAGGTATTGCATTTGTCAGTGATACCGGAGCCCAGCAGGAATGGATCATACAGCACAACACACTTGGATTTTCAGGATTAATGGCCGTTGTGGTACTGCATACCGTGGCTTTTGCGCACCTGGTTGGTGGCTTGCTGATCCTTATCGGACTAGTGACACGCTTTGCTGCAGTTATCCAGATCCCTATTCTTTTAGGCGCTATTTTCTTTGTAAATATCTCTAAAGGTTTCTCTTTTTTGAATTCAGAATTATGGCTTTCAATTATTGTCCTGCTCCTGCTTGTTCTGTTTTGGGTAGTAGGCTCAGGCCCATTTTCTGTAGATAACTATATGAAGACACATCGTCCAAAACCATAAGTATAGCGTACTGTAAACCAGTACGCTATATCTTTATCAATTAAGGCTTACCCCCCATTCACTGATTTGTAAATCAGGGCTTCCATTGTTAGCAGTAATAAAAAGCCTGTAATATTTATAGGCAGTAGTATTACTAAAAGTATAATTCTTAGTCTGTATTCTTCCACTAAATGTTTCTCCTGAGCGGATATCCAGCTGCGTATAAGTATTCCCGTCATTAGATCCTGATAATTTCCAGCTCTTAGGATCACGGTCTGCTGCATCATTTCCTGATGTCAGTGAATATCCTTTTAAGATGACCGCCGAAGGATAAGTTAACTGTGCCCAGAATCCTGTGGAGTAATTCGCTGTAAAAAACTTGGTATTTACATCATTATCTACAAGCTTTAAAGACCCTTCTGCCGCATTAGGACCTCCCACATTATCAGCACTTACCGTTAATCCGGTTTGACCAGTACTGCTTCCGGGATATACGACATTTGGAAAAGTTGATTTGGCCTGCTGTAATTGTACAGTCCAGTCATTTCCCTGCTCATCTTTGTTTCCAAAAGCTGTAAGTGCCAGTTGTTTTAAATCAGCTCCGGCCGCACCGCTCCAAAAATGTACAAACTCTCCGAAATTCAATTTTCTGCTATATTCACTGATATTACCAGCCCCGTTTGAGACTACATGTTTTGGGAAATTTGCAGCTAATAAGGTAAAATACTTATTTAATACGGCTGTTTTTCCATACTGGTTATAAAGCGGATACCACCAGTCTTTAAACCAATGTGTTTGCGCACGTGGATAACTATCCGAACCTGCCGATACCAGGTTATACCAGCGCTGCGCATCTGCAGTTCTTCCCAGCCCAAGATAAACGTCATAAATATATATTTCCATCCATTTACTATCATGCCAGATATCAAATGCCGGGGAGCCATGAACCCCTTTAGATGCACCTTCTACAATGTGACCAACCTCATGTGTAGTCAGGTCCAGATCGTTACCAGTACCAGATTTCCAGGCCTGCGTACTTGCAGAACCACAATCAATTACATTTCTGTAATCATGACTGCCATCCATATAAGTACTTGGATGGCCTCCGCTATATTTCGCGGTATGCAAAATCACATAAAGACGCGACTCATTACCAAAAGCCCCATAGGTCTTTTTAGTATAGTTCCAGACCTGGGCAAGAAAAGTATTAGGCCAGGTTATAGTTCTGTCCACGTCATTATCATAATAAACAGCCACGCTGGTATCACTAAATACGCGGTTAAGCAATTGGTTATGTTCAAACCAGTGCTCCTGCCAGGTATTAGGCGCATCGGCCAATACCTCATTCATCTGCATTAAAGAATTGTTTTTAGAAAGTCCATCTTTATTTGCAGCATCCTGTTTAGTACAGGCAATTCCCGTACTTAATGTGAGCAAACTAAAGATCATTGTTTTAATTTTCATAGGTTTAGATTTATAGGTTTAAGATTGTGTTTATTTCATCATAGCATATTATATTTGATTATAGGTTTTGTGATCTGATATTAAATCATCATTTAAACTACATTAAAACGTTTTAACAAAATAAATCAGTTTAGAAATCATTATTAATACTAAATTCAAATGTCCTGTGATTAATTTATTATCGGTTATTAAATAAATATATCCAATAATTTTAATTTAAAGATAAATTTATAATATTTTTTCATCTCAACACATTTAGTACAAACAACTTAATATAGATATTATTGATAGATGAGGCCAAATAAACGCTAAAACGAAATAAATAATCTATTTTAACCTTATTAAATTAATGGGCAGGGTAATAAACAGAAAGACAAAAACCTCTTATAAATTATAACTGATAAAAATGTCGTACCAGGAATATACAACAGCTGATTTTGTAAACGATGAGGGCTTCACTAATTATGTGAAGGCCTCTGATCCGGAAGCTGTTTTATTCTGGGAAAAATGGATTCAGGATAACCCATCCTGCCAGGAAAAAGCCAATGAGGCTAAAGAAATCATTGGGTTGCTTTCTCTGGGGAAAGATCCTTTGAAGAAAGAGCTTTATGAAAGTTTTAAAAATAGAATAGACCATACAATTTCAAATCAAAGAACTGACTATCCTGCTATTGCAGAAAAAAGATTCTCATTCTTCAAAATAGCAGCAGTGTTTACAGGACTGGCTATTGGTGCCGGGTTATTATTTTATATGAAAAATAAGCCGGCTGAAGTCACTTTACTTACTTTTTCTTCACCCTATGGGCAAACAAAAACGCTGTTATTACCTGATAGTTCAACAGTAATCCTGAATGCGAATAGCTCGGTGAAATATCCCGAAAAATGGGATAAACAGAACAGGGAGGTTTGGTTAACCGGTGAAGCCCACTTTAAAATCAAACATATTGAAACAGAAAATCAATCGCCAGTGGCATTTACGGTACATGCAAATCTTACTGATGTGAATGTTTTGGGGACTGTATTTAATGTAGATAGCCGTACTGATCGCACACTTGTCGCTTTAGTGAGTGGAAAAGTTGCTTTACAATTCCAGCATCAGTCCCTTACCCTATTTCCAGGGGAATATGCTGTTTGTAAAAAAGGAGAAACTGCTTACCGCAAAAAAACTGATCATTTAGAACAGCTTACTTCGTGGGTTGAGGGCAGATATATTTTTAAGGATGCAGCCTTATCCGAAATATGTGATAAGTTATCCGCATACTATGGCAGAGCGTATTTAATCAAAAACAAATCAATCACTGCAAAAGAAATTTCAGGGACACTGGAACTCAAAAATGAAGCTGTTTTAATTCAGACTTTGGCGGCCTTACTGAATACTACAGTAAAAGAGAATGGCAAGAAAGTTTATATCGGGAGTTAATTTATACCTGACAGGAATTATCCTGCTTGTTATCTTTAATACTTTTAGTAATGGTGCCTGCGGACAGCATAAAGTCACATTCCAGGATCAAACACTGACCAGCGAACTGGATTTTCTTTCCAATAAATTTAAAGTCAGCTTTGTCTATGATGCGGCGTTGATAAATAGTGTAAAATTATCAGGTTATACACGTTCGGACAGCCATAACCTGGACTTGATATTAAAAAACCTGTTATCCCAGTTAAATCTATCATTTAAAAAGATTTCTGATAGCCAGTATATTATCAATGCAGCTATTGATCAGCAAGAGGTGAAGCCTGTCACCATGAACCTGAATGAGGTTGCTGTTCTCGGTTCGCATACCAAAATGCCGCGCACAAAGCTTCAAACAGCGTTACCGGTAGACATTTTCAACCAGCATATCCTGCTGCAAACAGGTCAGCCAGATTTAGCGCAAATGCTTCATTATACTTCTGCTTCTTTTAATTCTTCAAAATACGGGATCAATAATGTGGCTTCCTATGCAGAACAATCTACGCTGCGCGGTATGGGCCCCGATCAGCTTCTGATTTTAATCAATGGCAAAAGGAGGCATAACATCTCTGCATTAAATCTGAACAATACCATTGGTAAAGGGACTGCCGGAACTGATCTGAGTGCGATTCCCGCAGCATTGATTGAAAGAATCGAAATACTGCGGGACGGAGCTGCTGCGCAATATGGTTCTGACGCAATTGCTGGTATTATTAATATCGTCTTAAAGAAAGAAACCAGGGGTTTTTATACCACACAAGCAGGCCAGACTTTAAAAGGAGACGGATTTTATACTCAAAATAATTTAAGTTATGGTTTACCACTTAGTTCAGGTAAAGGATTTATAAATTTCACACTTAATTATCAATACCAACAAGCTACCAACCGTGCAAGGGCATATAAAGGACTGGTTTATAATACCGTTAGCGACACCTCAAAATTAAGCAGCATTACCTTCCCTACACCTGCAGATAAGCTGAATGAAAATAAACGCAGGGACGATTTATTAGTGAATGACAAAGGCTTTAAGCGCAACCAGAGTCAATATGGTGATGCAGAATTTAAAAATATAGCCTTGTGGCTCAACATGGAAACTCCTTTAAATAAGGAATGGAAATTTTATTCATTTGGTGGCTTTTCACAGAGAAAAGCTGTAACATTCGGCTTTTACCGTTTTCCGAATATTTATTCTGCATCATCAGTTCTTTTTCCCAATGGTTATCTTCCCGAATTTCCAGCAGTTTTAACAAACAAATCTTTGGCTGCTGGTTTCAAAAAAATGAGTACCAACAACTGGAATATGGATTTCAGCGCAGTTTATGGATATAATAAATTAAATAGTGATGCAGTCAATACAGTCAATGCCTCTATGGGTGAGTTATCTCCTTTAAACTTTAAAACAGGAGGTACAATACTTCAGCAAGGGATTCTGAATGTCGACTTTTCAAAAAAAATAACACAGGGTATAACCTTTGCTGCAGGTGCAGAATCCCGTCTCGAAAATTATCAGATTATAGGCGGGGAGAAAGCTTCTTATCTAAATGCCAATCCTGATGGTACGCCTGCAAACCTATTAAAGCTGCCCGGGACCAATGGAAGACCCGGTTTTAAGCCCGAAGAGCAGTTGAATAAATACCGGGCAAATATTGGGGTTTATGCAGAAGCTAATCTGGAGCTGTCAGCAAAAACATTATTATCTGTTGCTGCAAGATATGAACGCTATAGTGATTTCGGTGGTAATCTTTCTGGCAAAATAGCCATCCGGCATAAGTTAGATGAAAAGTTTTCTATCAGAGGTTCACTCAGCAGGAATTTCAGGGCCCCTTCGCTGCAGCAAGTATATTATCAGCAGCAGCAGTTCCAGTTCTTTCAGAAGAACGGGCAATCTGATGTTTACCTGGTACAGCATTTTCGCAATGACAACCCCATTTTACAGCAGTTAGGAGTCCCCAAACTCAGGCCTGAAACTTCATTTAACCTGAGTACCGGGATAGCCGGAAGCATTAACTCTTCACTTTCTTTCTCTGCCGACTTCTATTATATCCCTATTCATAACCGGATTGTCGTTTCCGGAAGATTAGATAGCTCTATCACCGTATTAAAACCAATCCTTACGCATGCGGCCGTGACTGATATACAGTTTTTCATTAATGCCTTAGATACTTATACCCATGGGATTGAACTCACAGCTAATTATGCAGCAATTTTTGATCAGCAACAATCGCTGACTATTAATGGAACAGCTGCTTTTAATCAGACCAGGGTTAAAATGAGAGTGATCAGCCTGCCGCTTTCAGATGGAAGAAATATTCCTGGTTCAAGCCTGCTGCCCCGTCTTGATATTGGTATCATTGAAAAGGCCCAGCCTGCCAGTAAAATGATATTATCATTTGCATATCAGCTACGCGCTTTTAATTTTCTGCTCAGGAATACCTATTTTGGAAAAGTAGCAACCTGGGAAAACAATCCGGCCTTTGATCAGTCTTTTGGTGGTAAAGTCATTACTGACCTTCAATTCTCCTGCCGGATGAGCAGGAAGTTCACGATAACCGCTGGCTGTAATAACCTATTTAACATTTATCCTGATGAGATCAAAGAGATCAATGCAATGAATACCAATCTGTCCTTTGGAGGCCAGATCCCTTATAGCAGGACAGCTAATCAATTCGGATTCAACGGAATGAATTATTATACCGGTCTGCAATATTATTTTTAAACCATCAACATGGAAAACACTTTAAACACAGCCATTAAAACACAGCCCAAAAGTTTGAGTAGAACGTTATTTACCAATCTTACTTTCTGGGTTTTAATTGCAATTATAGCAGGTGTCCTGCTGGGCACCCTGAATCCGGCATTAGCCGTTAAAATGGAAATTATTGGTAAAACCTTTGTGGATATCATCAAACTTTTTATAGCGCCTATTATTTTCCTGACTATAGTACTAGGGATCAGCGGCATGGGTGACCTGAAAAAGGTAGGACGTATTGGTGTTAAATCACTTTTATATTTCGAAGTAGTCACCACATTTGCTTTAGCTATAGGCATACTTGTAGCCTATGTGATCAGGCCGGGACATATCGACCGTACAGGGCTCAATATCCAGGACCCTTCAAAATATACAAAGGCTGCTGAATCCGGGGCTGGTTTTGACTGGGGCAAATTTTTCATGTCCAATCTGACACTGCAGGTATTGGCTGTAGCTATTATTGTGGGGATTGCACTTAATTTTTATGCTAAAAGACAGGCTGTTATTGGTGTATTAGGTAAGGCTTCAAAAATTGTTTTTGGTAGTCTGAGATATGTGATGTACCTCGCTCCTCTGGGTGCTTTTGGAGGTATGGCTTATACAATTGGCAAATTCGGCTTACAAACTCTGATTCCTTTAGCCAAATTAATGGGTACCATTTATCTGACTATGGCTTTGTTCATCTTTCTTATTCTGGGTTCCATTATGCGCTATTTCAATTTAAGCATTCTTAGCTTTCTTAAATATATTAAAGAGGAATTATTGCTTGTTTTAGGAACATCTTCATCCGAATCGGCACTGCCATCTATCATGAGAAAACTGGAACAGCTGGGATGTAGTAAATCAGTTGTCGGCCTGGTTATCCCTACCGGTTACTCTTTCAATCTGGATGGCACCTCCATTTATTTATCAATGGCCATTATCTTTTTAGCGCAATTGTATAATGTTCATTTATCATTTCCAGAGATGCTGAGTATTATAGGCATTCTGATGCTTACTTCTAAAGGGGCTGCGGGTGTAACTGGCAGCGGGTTCATTGTATTGGCCTCTACCCTTACTGCTATTCATAAAATCCCTGTAGAGGGGCTGGCTTTCCTTCTGGGTGTAGATAAGTTTATGAGTGAAGCCCGTGCTATTACAAATATTATCGGAAACGGGGTAGCCACAATTGTAATTGCTAAAACTGAGAATGAATTTAATCCGGGAGAAGATAATGTACTGGCGCTAAAAAAATAAGGAAAGCTTTCTACAAAATCCCATTCAAAGAAGAAGCCGGATCATTAATCATGACCCGGCTTCTTTTATAAAGTCTGCTTGCGCAAAGACTATATATAATTATTTGTCGCTGTTTTTCTTTTCAGTTACTTCAGTACGGATCTCCTGAGCAAGTGTTTTTAAATCTTGCATTGCTTTACGAACTCTAGTACCGGCAGCACCGTTACCTGAATTATAAAACTTGTCTGCATCTGCCTCAACTCCGGCGATTAACTCTTTTAATTTTGCGAATTTTTCCATGATATTTTGTTAATTAAATTTGATTTCTGGGCTTAAAGTTAATAATTGTTTGTTTTCTTCCAAATCATTAACGAACGATAATTGGGTTTTAATATGTCCATATCTTTATTTAAAACCATTTCCATAAGGTATTGTTGAAGATACTGTAACTCACCAAGCCACAGCGATATGAAAAAGGACAACAAAGAAGAAAAACGTAAAGTAACTGATTCAGAAGACTTTAACGTAAATAATCCACAAAAACAAACCCTTCCACGGTATAATAGTACGACCGAACACAGGGAAGGATCAGAGCTTCCCGCTATTGAAAATTTAAATCAGGCAGAAGGATTAAAAGATCAGCTAAAAGACGCTAAAAACAATCATTCTGACAATACAATGACAAAAAACGATGATTCATTGTATGGTAAAAACAATAAAACAGACCTTGGCGGAGGCCAGAGAGCTGATGATGAAGAGGAAAAAGAGAAGATTATCCGTACCTGATCTCCCTGCAACCGGGAGATCAGAATAAAGTTGTTCTAGTAAGAAGCCGGTGCTGGCTGATTAGATTTCAAATCAATTTTTGTTCTGTTCAGCTTAGGAAATAATGCGATAATCAGCAGGACTGCAATCAGCACGATACTGATCAGCAAATAATAATCCATCATTGCCCTCAACTGCGCCTGACTGTCTACAGTTCTGTTCAGTAAACCTCTTGCAGCTTTAGCTGCCTGATCGGGTACCATACCTTTATTGGTCAATGCACCTGCGTACTGGTTTAAACGTTCTGACACCACTGTGTTTAGTCCGCTCAGTTGTTCCTGAAAACGGTTGATATGATTGCTTTTTTGCTGAAGCTGAAAATAGTTGATTAATGCGATACTGGTACAAAATCCGGTAAACCGAAAAAATACACCGGTAGCAGATGCCGAACTTCCTAAATACTCGGGCACAGAAGAGATCGCATAAACAATAATAGGTGTCATCAGCATGCCTGCTCCCATTCCCTGTATAATTAAAGGGATCACATAAGTTGAAGCATCGGCCTGTGTAGTGAAAAGAAACCACATCCAGACATGGAAAATCAACAGTAATAAAAAACCATACAGCCAAACCAGGCGTATCGGCCTTTTCATAACAATCAGACGGGATGAGATCAGCACGCTGAGTACGATACCAGCAATATTCGCGGCCATAATATACCCTATATGTATGGGGTCCATTCCTAATATATTCGCAAAATAGATAGAAACAATTCCTAAAGCCCCGCGGATCAGATAAAGCACGAAGATCATCAGCATTCCTACGTTAAAATTCCTGTGTTTAAAGACATCCAGATTTAGATATGGACGTTTCAAATGAAGCTGGCGAAAAATATGCAAAGCAATCAGAACTACTGAGCCAGATAAACTCCGGACAATTCTCTGATCATTTAGCCAGTAATATTGTTGTCCGTATACCAGTGTATAACCCATTAAACAGAGTAATGAAGAATATATGATAAAACTATAAAAGTCCAGCTGATAAAGCGGCATTTTCTTATTGAGTCTGACATTATTCATGATCAGCAAAAGCAGGATACCACCTGGGATATAAGCGAAGATGATAAATTTGTATAAAACATTATAATCAAATGCGTCCAATATAGGCGAAGTAATGATCGTGGAGATTGGCGTAATGCAAAGCAGCAAACCATAAAATATAGAATAACCAATTTCTCTGGCTCTTTCGCTTTGCAGACTTCCAAAAATGAGTGTAATACAAATACTGGTAGACATACAATTAGACATCCCCTGCAAAAACCTGAAGAACAATAAGATATACAGGTTTTGCGTATGAAAACAAACATAGGCGGTGGCCATTTGAATAATGATACTCAGTATAAAGTATTCTCTGGTTGCAATGAAGATAAAAAACCTTCTTTCCAGCGCAAAAAATCCCGCTACAGCGGCATAAAAAATTACCATAGAATATTGAACGTCCGCTGGCTCAATCCCATAATATCCGGCAGCTCCGGGTCCGCTGGCCGTTGATAATCCAAACAATAACAGGCCCGGAAAAATGACCAGAAATATAGTTGTCCTGATTAACCAGACAGGCACCCACGATTTAAATACAGGCAAAGCTAAACTCATTAGTCTTTTTTTACTTTGACATTTACATTCATTCCCGCACGCAGCTGATCTACTATTTCTTTACTTTCTGTCAATTTAATCTTAACAGGTATACGCTGAACAATTTTAACAAAGTTACCTGTAGAGTTATCCGGAGGGAGTAAAGAAAATCTTGCGCCTGTGGCCGGAGATAAAGATATAATTGCTCCTTTAAATGTTTTTCCAGGAAAAGCATCGGCTGTGATTTCTGCTGCGCCATTGATTTTCATTTTGGCGATCTGTGTTTCTTTGAAATTAGCAATCACCCATTTACCAGCTTCCTCATCTACGATATAAGCTAAGGTTTGTCCGGTTTGA
Source organism: Pedobacter cryoconitis (assembly GCF_014200605.1). Taxonomy (GTDB): domain Bacteria; phylum Bacteroidota; class Bacteroidia; order Sphingobacteriales; family Sphingobacteriaceae; genus Pedobacter; species Pedobacter cryoconitis_B. The sequence continues at coordinate 199,009 of NZ_JACHCE010000010.1, forward strand.
ATCTGCTGCCCCTGCTGTATGGTTCTTCTGCCCATCTTCCCATTATATGGTGCACGGATTACCGTATAACTTACATCGAGTTTACCTCTGTTCAGCAAAGCTTTACGACGTTTAATTTCGGCTTCATAAACTCCTTTTTGCGCCCTGATATCATTTACTTTTGATAATGAGGCCTGATAGTTTTCCTGTGCTGCCTGATATTCTGAACTGGCGACATCCAATGCGGCTTTGCTATTTTCCAATTGCTGCTGTGTAGCGGATTCTACTTTAAATAATTTGGAATATCTGTCATAATCCTGCTGCTGTTTAATCAATTTTGCTTTTGCAGAAGCAATTTGAGACTGACTGGCCTGAGAAACTTTACCAGTAGTCAGCACATTGCTTTCCAGCACATTAATCTGTGCTTGTGCATTAGAAAGTGCTGCTTCAGCTTCTTCCTGCTGCAATTGATACTCACTGTTGTCAATAATCAGCAGGGTATCGCCTTTTTTCACTTCCTGGTTTTCTTCGTATTTGATCTCTCTGATAAAACCGCCTACGCGCGAAGTAACCGGGTTAATGTATTCTTCTATCTGTGCATCGTTTGTATCTTCATAAGTATAAAGCTCAACAAGGAATACAATTCCCCAGACGGCCAACCCTATAGCAATGATTCCAGCTATCCAGGCCGTTATTTTAGTGATCAGCTGATCAGTATTCGTGTAATTATTCTTTGTTTTCATGCTAGAGGTTACCTATTGCCTTTTGTAATTGATAAAATTGTAATTGTGCCGCGATTCTGGCTGCAGCATAGTCGAAACGAGTTTGAAGTAACTGTGTATCTGCATCAAGCAAATCGGTCACCAGTGCCAGCTGATTGAAATAAGTGTTATTTACAATCCTTAAATTCTCTGTAGCCTGGCTAATATTTTCTTTGGCCACATCAATACGGGTCAGTGATTCCTGGTATCTGAGATAGGCTTCATTCACTTCTTGTCTGATTTTATCTTCGGTATCGGAATGCTCTACTTCCTGCTGCTGATATTTTAGCCCGGCTGCCCTTGCTTTATGGGTATTGTGGTAAAGGGCCGAAATCGGGAAACTGGCTTTAACACCCGCCATCCCCAGGCCATATAAGGATATCGAATAGGGATAAATAAATATCTGTGGGTACGAATAAGAATAAGTTGCAAACAGCCCCAGTTTAAATGACACATTCGCTTTTACATTTTTCAGTTCCAGCTTGCGCAATTCAGTCTCTTTCTCTGAGATTTTATAGGCAAATGAATGTGCCATTGCATCAGATAAATAAGTAGCATAAGGCTTTAATACCGGCAAATCTGCTGCTGTATCAGCCACAGGCTCAATAACTGTTTCATCCGGCAGCCCGGTCAGAATATTCAATTTCTGATTGGCAATAGTCAAATCATTGTTCAACTGAACGAGTGCCATTTTCTGTCTGGATAATTTTAAAGTCACCCTGAGCACATCACTCTTAAGCACAACACCATTTTTAAGCAATTGTCTGATTTCTTCCAGTTGTTTTTCCTGATCACTGATATCTTTCAATAACAATGCTTTGAAAATATTACTTCTCTGAAGATCCAGAAAATATGCCGTAGCCCTTAATTTAATCTCAGCAGTTGTCAGATTCCGGTGTTCTATCGCAATCTCATTTTCTTTCTTTTCTTCTGCTATTTTAATATTGGTTTTATTACCGTTATACAAGTTGAAGTACGCATTGCCTCCAAATGAATAAGAAGTATGTACCACTTCAAACTGAGATGGTGTATGAAAAAGTCCGTTGTCATAGATTGGCATATTACTGACTTTTGCATATTCGCCTTCGGCAGAGATTTCGGGAAGACGCTCCGCTTTAGCGTCCTTTATACCTTCAACAGTTCTTTTTACACTAAGATCCTGCATTTGAATGGTTCTGTTATTTGCGGTTACTTTTTCCCAGATCTGGTTGAGGGACATGGAAATTTTGGTGTTCTGCTGTGCATTTACGCTGTTGAACAGGAAAAAAGCGCAGGAAAATAAAACGAGTTTTTTATTATTGTAGTACATGTCTTTAAGAATGATACAAAATTACAGCTATGAAATACCTGTAATTTTACCTATATTACCAAATATTTGTCCATTCCAGCCAATGCAATCATTAGACACAGCAGCCTATCTTAAAAACATTGATTTTAAGCCTAAAAGCATATATATAGTCCATGAAAAATTAGAGCGCAGTCTGCCTAAACACTCCCATACCAAAGGTCAGCTGACTTATGTAGAGGGTGGTATTGCTTATATTCATATTGAAAATAAGACTTATATCATACCAGCGAGACACTATGTATGGATTCCTGGTGGCCTGGGCCATTATCTGAATGTCAGAAATGCAGCTACGGTTACCCATAGCTTATACTTTTATAATGAAGATGATCATTTAGATCCTTTTTATCAAAAACTGGGAATTTATCCGCTAAACAGTCTGTTATTTGAGATGCTTGTTTTTTCAGAAAACTGGACGGGTACGGTGGAGAAAAAAGATTCAGGTTATCGTTTTCTGTCGGCGATCAAGGATATATTGCCGCGCTTAAGCACCAAATCATTCCCGATTGCATTACCAACAACTTCAAATCCGAGGTTAAGGCCTATCGTGCTGTACCTCTCTCAGAATTTTGCCCAGCCACTAACACTGGAAAACCTGGCCAGCCGTTTCGGAATGGGTGAACGTACTTTATCACGCTTATTTCAATCTACCATGAGCATATCCTTTCTGCAATATCTTAAATTACTAAGAACAGTAAGAGCGATAGAATTGATTATGTTTGGCGATAAGACAACTACTGAAATCGCCTACTTAACAGGATATAATAGTCTGGCGGCCTTTAGTAAAGCATTTTTTCAGCTTACTAATATCAGGCCGTCAGATTTTGGCAAGAAGGATTAATCCAGCCTTTTTAAATAAAAATCAGTAGGTATATCTACGATCAGAGGGACCTTTTCTACTGCTACAAAGCTTAAGTCAAGACCAAACCCTCTTTCTTCAGGTACACTGAATGTTTTAAGAATACTATAATAAGCCATAGTAAATCTTTCAATAAAACGAAGACTGTTAGAGTTCGAAAGTACTTTTTCAATCACAACAAATCTGAAATCCCCAGCGATATTATGCTCTTTTAAAGAGGCATATTTACTGGTAATATCAATTTCTCCGTTTTTAACCATCTCTTCCACTACCTTTCTAAACAGCACGTTTACACGTTGTTCGACACGGAATCCCAGACGGAAATCTATTCTGATCAGTTTTTTGTCTACTAACTGCTCTACTTTATATTCCATGGTAAAAGGCTCGTCAGTTACATCTACGTGCAATAACCAATAGACATCAGCTCTTTTTGGATGTTTCTGAATGATCGAATACATGATCGAAGATTCAATTTCAAAATTGAAATTGGCACTGGTCAGATAAACCAGCTGTGAAGCATATTTAGGAATAGTTTCATCTTCACTGATGTTACTGATAATCGGGAAGTATTTCTCTATATCCACAAAACGCATATAGCGGTTTCTGATTCTGCGGCCGTTTGACCATGCCCACATAATAGAGAAAAGCGACATACCCAGGATCAGTGTAAACCAGCCGCCATGTAGTATTTTCACTGCATTACCTGCAAGGAAAGTCAATTCGATCACACCGTAAATAGTTAAAAATATCACAATCAGGTACATTGGAACCTTTTTGCGCATCAGGAAAATTGAGACTAAAATGGTTGTCATCAACATAGCTACGGTAATTGATAAACCGTATGCAGCTTCCATATGTTCTGATTTCTGGAAGATTAATACTACCAGGATACAACCAATAAACAAGACCCAGTTCATAGAAGGCACATATAATTGTCCTTTTGAATTACTTGGGTAATTGATTTTAACTTTAGGCCATAAGTTTAACCTGACTGCTTCTGAAATCAGCGTAAATGATCCTGAAATCAATGCCTGACTTGCTACAGCAGCTGCTACAGTTGCAATCAGGATACCATAGATTAAGAACCAGTCTGGCATAATATGGAAGAATGGGTTAACCTCTCCTAAATGTTTTCCCTGTAACTGCCATAACCATACACCCTGTCCCATATAACTTAAAATCAGACAGATTTTAACATATACCCAACTCACACGGATATTGGAACGTCCGCAGTGGCCAAGATCAGAATATAATGCCTCTGCTCCTGTTGTACATAAGAACACTGCACCAATAATCAGAAATGCTTCTGGATTAGTGGTCAGGATATGATAAGCATAATAAGGATTAACAGCTTTCAGTATTTCTGGAAACTGCATCACATAAACAGCACCTAAAACAGCGATCATAGTAAACCAAAGCCACATAATGGGACCAAATGCTTTACCAATAAATGAAGTTCCGAATTGCTGAATACCGAACAGGAAGGTAATTATTAAAATGACGATCGGCACGGTTGGCAGATCTTTATAAATAATCCCTAATCCTTCAATTGCTGAAGAAACGGTCACCGCCGGGGTCATAATCCCATCTGCTAAAAGAGCTGCACCACCAATCATTGCCGGAATAATGAGCCATTTTGCTTTACGTTTAACCAATGAGTATAAAGAGAAAATACCACCCTCACCTTTATTGTCCGCCTGAAGCGTTATGATTACGTATTTTATAGTAGTTTGAAGTGTTAATGTCCAGAAGATACAAGATACACCACCAAGTATCAGGTCTGCTGTAATGAGTCTATCGCCAATAATTGCTTTAAAAACATAGAGCGGAGAAGTACCGATATCCCCGTAAATAATCCCTAAGCTAATGAGTAAACCTGCCGCGGTTAGCTTATTGACGTCTTTATGATTTGCCATTTTTTTTATTTGAGTGGCGCAAATGTAGGGATTGTTCTACATTGAAGGGTAGTATAATTCTAAAAAAATAATATTTAATCCAATCTGTTTAAACATCTTACAATATTCTTAAAGATAATCTACAGTGCCCCTGAACAAAATTCTTCTATAAATTTAGAGTTCAATATTAAAAATCTCCCTTTCCAATATTAAATCTATGTTAACTTAAAAACATCATTAACAGAATGATAATTACATATTACCAAACTGTTAATTTACCTTTACCCCGTGCCGCTACCAATTTTCATTTTCCACGAATTACTTTTTAGAATCGAACTGTTTGACCCAAATGTTGGTTCTTACATTTCCCACAGTTACAACAAATCGGGCGCGATAATCGTGACCACTACCCGAACGATTAAGGTTCGGCGGGGATTATTAAATAAACAATTTAAAGATCCTACGCTCATACCCGAAGCTGATCTGCAGAAACTGATTGCCTGATATCTAATCTCATACAGAGTTGACGAAGACTTAACATTGCCTGTTTATTTTTACAGAAACCCCATTCCCATGAATTCTGTATTTAATTTCTTCAGTCCAAAAGATAAAAAGTTCCAGCCGCTGTTTGAGCAGGATGCTAAAAATCTGGTTAAAATATCGCAAAGCCTGTTACAGACCGTAACTACTGAAGATGCTGAGAAAAGAATAGCTCATTTCAGGGAAACAGAAAGACTGGAACAAGCCGGAGATGATATTACGCATTCAATCTTCCTGGAACTGAGCAAGAATTTTATTACTCCTTTTGACAGAGAAGATATCCATGCTTTAGTAAGTGCGCTGGATGATGTTGCAGACTATATCTATGCGACTTCCCTGAATATCGAATTGTATAAGATCACTGTTTTCAGTCAGGAAATTGTACATCTTGCTAAGTTAATCACAGAAATGTCCAAAGATCTGGAATTAGCGATAACAGAGCTCCGTAATTTCAAGAATACCAAAATTATTGCTGATGTTTGTTTAAGAATTAATAAAGGAGAGAGCCAGGCAGATTTTCTTTGTAATACTGCCATTGCCCGTTTGTTTATCTCAGAAACAGATGCGATTGAGCTCATCAAGCAAAAAGAGATTCTCCAGACCCTGGAGATGGCCACCGATAAATGCGATGATGCAGCCAATGTGCTTGAGGCTATCCTGATTAAAAACGCATAGATAAGCATGTCATCAGAAAATAAGAAAACACCATTATTCAAATTAAACCAACCAGACGACAACTATAAATTCCAGCCGCTGCCAGAACCCTTTGGAGAATATCCATACCATTTAAAACCAGAAATGTCTTTGCCTGATCCGCATAAAATGGTTTTTCAGGTTGCTGGTGATACCGGAGGTTTAAAATCTCCATCTTTTCAAAAGCTCATTGCAGAAGAAATGGGCAAACAGTATTATCAGGCTAAAAACCCGGCAGACCGGCCAATGTTTCTTTATCATGTAGGTGATATCGTTTATCATTTTGGTGAGGCCGATCAGTATGAACGTCAGTTTTTCATACCTTATAAAGATTATCCTTCCCCTGTTTATGCCATTGCCGGCAACCATGACAGTGATGTCAATTCAAACGCTAAAATCCCTTATTCAAGCCTTGCACCCTTTACAAGTGTATTTTGTGGAAAGGCTCCAAGACCTGTTCCTTTCGGCTCGAAACTAAATCGTATGAGCGGAATGCAGCCTCATGTCTACTGGACCTTACAAACTCCATTGGCTAATATCATAGGCCTGCATAGCAATGTTCCCAAATTCGGAGTGATTACTGAAGAGCAAAAAGCCTGGTTTATTGAAGAACTGAAACAAGCTGCAACCGAACACAGTGATAAAGCAATTATTGTTTGTGTGCATCATGCCCCCTACTCGGCAGATTTCAATCATAGTTCAAGTTTACCAATGATTAATTTCATGGCAGCATGTTTTGAAACAGCCGGAGTAACCCCCGATCTTGTATTAAGCGGACATGTCCATAATTATCAGCGTTTCAATAAAACCTATGCGAATGGAAAAACAGTTCCATTTATCGTTTGTGGTGCAGGTGGTTTTGATGAACTGCATTGGCTGGCAGAAAGTGATGAGGTGATGTATACGGATAAAAGTGAGCTTTTCGACACAGTTACTTTAGAAAATGCCTGTACCATGCAGCATGGCTTTTTAAATCTGGAGATAGAAAAGACCGAAGAAGGACATCAGATTAACGGAAAATACTATGCAATTCCGCATGAGGGATTGAAACCTGGTGAAGACGCAGCACTGTTCGAAGAGTTTACGTATTTTTGTAAGCATGGCGACAAACAGGCTGTTCAATAAATCTTCTCTGCAAAATTCTAAAAAAGAAAGTTTAACTATAAAAGAAAGATTAGCTGCACTGGGAAACCTGCCGGCTTTCTTTAAAATGGTCTGGCAGACGAGCCCCCGCATGACAATTTCTAACTTGTTATTGCGAATAGCACGTTCTGCAACTCCACTGGCCATGCTATATGTTGGTAAACTGATTATTGATCAGGTTATCCTGTTTAGCAAAACACCTCAGAACCATGATCTAACCTATCTCTGGGAACTGATTGCTCTGGAATTTGCACTTGCAGTAAGCTCAGATTTATTAAGCCGGGCGATTTCATTAATTGATAGTCTGCTTGGGGATCTTTTTTCTAAACATACTTCGATACAGATTATGGCTCATGCAGCCACCTTAGACCTGGATCAATTTGAAGATTCTATCTTTTATGATAAACTGGAGCGTGCACGTCAGCAAACTGTAGGAAGGACTATTTTGCTTTCACAAGTGATGAGCCAGCTACAGGATCTGATTACAATGGGTTTTCTGGCAGCAGGACTGATTGTATTTAATCCCTGGCTGATCCTGCTTTTGTTTGTAGCTATCCTCCCCTCTTTTCTGGGAGAATCTTATTTCAATGACCAGAGTTATGCTTTAACAAGAGGGCAAACCCCCGAAAGAAGGGAACTGGATTATCTTCGTTTTTTAGGTGCCAGTGACGAAACTGCTAAAGAAATCAAGATATTTAATCTTTCAGGTTTTGTCATCGATCGCTTTTCAGTTTTATCAGACAGGTTTTATCTTGCGAACAAAAAGCTGGCTATACAACGCTCGGCATGGGGAACTTTTTTTGCTTTATTAGGCACAGCGGGATATTATGGTGCTTATATCGTGATTATCCTGGATGCAGTTTCAGGGAAAGTCACTATTGGTGAACTGACTTTTTTAGCAGGCTCTTTCCGCCAGCTGAGAGCTTTACTGGAAGGCATCCTGACCCGTTTTACTGCCGTATCTCAGGGAGCTATTTACCTGCGTGACTTCTTTGAGTTTTTTGAGATTAATCCAAAGATTACCACAGCTGCAAAACCTATTCCTTTCCCAAGACCTATTCAAACCGGTTTTACTTTCGAAGATGTCGGCTTCCGTTACCTGAATTCTGAGCGCTGGGCCAACAGACATTTGAGTTTTACTTTATTTGCTGGTGAAAAACTGGCTTTAGTTGGTGAAAACGGGGCAGGAAAAACTACCCTGGTTAAACTGCTGGCCCGGTTATATGATCCTACAGAAGGGCGAATTTTACTGGATGGAATAGATTTGAAAGCATATGACCTCGCTGATTTAAGGATGAACCTGGGGATTATCTTTCAGGATTATATCCGGTATCAGATGAGCTTTTCTCAAAATATAGCGGTTGGAAATATCAAAGAGAAAGAAAATGATCCTTTGATAAAATCTGCTGCGCATCAGAGTCTGGCTGATCAGCTTGCCGCCAAATTACCGGGACATTATGACCAGATGCTGGGTAAGCGGTTTTCGGAAGGTGTGGAACTTTCTGGCGGAGAATGGCAAAAAGTAGCTTTGGCAAGAGCCTATATGAAGGATTCGCAATTACTAATTCTGGATGAACCCACCGCAGCACTGGATGCCAGGGCTGAATACGAGGTATTTCAGCGTTTTTCGGAACTTACCCATGGAAAATCGGCAGTCTTGATTTCCCATCGTTTTTCTACGGTAAGAATGGCTGACAGGATCCTTGTACTGGAAAAAGGCGAACTCGTAGAAATAGGAAGCCATCAGCAATTACTGGATAAAAACGGCCGTTATGCCGAATTGTTTAATCTCCAGGCTATGGGTTATCGTTAAGCTGGCTGCCCGTTTCTGTTTACGATCAGTATTTTAAAGGCGTCCAGTGAATCAGATTCCCTGTAAATTCTTCATTGAAATAAAGAAAAAAGTCTTCTACAGTTGCAAAACCATCATTGATGGCCAGACGCACTAATGTTTCTTTGTCAATCAGTTCATAGTTTATAAAAACAGCTGGCCCATCATCATTAATTAAATTAGAATAGTCAATCTGTATCCTTTGCACTGACTGACACCTCAATATAGGTGCAAATTGAAATTCGTCAATGGAATTCAGATTAATAACCAGTTGAATTTCCATTCCTGCTCTCCATTCATTATCCAAATCTCTGCGGATAGTATGGATTTTGGCTTCCAGAAATTCGCCAAAGTTATCACCATCCCAGCATTTGCCAAATTTCTCGAGATGACGACGCTGGAAATCCTGATAACTTCCGTCCAGGTCTCCTGGACCTAGCAGTAGACCTTTCCATATTTTCTCCAGAAAATAATTAGGCTGATGATTGACTTCTGTTCCGAATGATAATTTCATTTATTGTCTTTTTTGTTAAATGGAGCCCCTGATATTAAACCTGCCGTTCTGAGCTGTTATCTGTGCGCTAAATAATAGTTTGCTGGTGATACTCTTAATAGTAAATCCATTTCCTGTACAGTAAGCTTAGGGAAATTAACTGCCGCAGCAATATCTTCTAATTGTGCCTGAGTTCTTATTCCCATAACAGCACTGTTTAAAGCCTGGTTTTGTAAAACGAAACGTATAGCTGTCTGCGCAGAAGAACTGTTTCTGCCGGTTATGGAATGTACAATTTCTGCAGCATGGGCAACTTCTCCGGCCGACCAGTTCAAATAAGAAGCTGCCGGTTTATCAACTAATAGTCCCTGGGCAATACTACCACGTCCTAATACACCAATACCATTTTTTTGGAGCAATTCCAGAGATTCTTCTTCCGGTCTTCTGTCCAGCAGGCTATACTGCATCATTACACTCACAATTCCGGATCGCTGAACATATTCACGGATCACATTTGGCCGGATAGATGAAATACCATAATGTCTGATTTTCCCTTGTTGTTTTAAAATCTCAAAGGCTTCAATAGTTTCATCAATCGGGTCTTCCATAGTTCCGCCATGCAACTGATAAAGATCAATATAATCGGTTTGCAGTCTTTTCAGGCTTCCTTCGACTGCTGACAAAATATATTCCTTTTTTGGATTCCAGTCCCAGCCATTTCCGTCAGCTCTGTGCTGGTTTCCAACTTTAGTCGCAATAATAACCTGATCCCGTTTTAATTTTAACAGGTTACCTATTTTAACTTCATTCTCCCCATGCTCATAAAGATCTGCTGTATCAAAGTAATTAATCCCAAGTTCAACCGCTTTTTCAATGATCAGTTCATTCTCTTTGGTGTTGCCTGATAAAGACATACAGCCGAATCCAATTTTGCTGATTTCAAGATCAGATTTTCCAAGTTTTGAATATTGCATCTTATTTATCTTTATAATGTGTCCCGGCTCAACAAAAGGATCATTTTTTTAGGCGAGCTTGTGAAATGACTAAATTAATTGTTTTTTTCAATCTTGCAACAGATTTCCACTAATGTTTACCAGGGCCTCGTTATCAATTGTTTGTTCCTGTTTTTAAGATTAACAGGCAATGATTTCGATTCATGAATTAAAAAACCTTTCCGCTTAAGCCATCAAAACTGAACAATTTAACCTATTTTGTTGTTTGAAAAATAATAAATAGAGAATAAACCCCAATTAAATTAATGGATACTTTTACTACGATTACCATTTTGGTAACCATCAGCGCGCTCATTTCTTATCTGAATCACCGTTACGTTAAATTACCCGGTACTATAGGTATCATGGTTATTGCAATCAGTCTTTCGGTAGTTATTATGATTACCGGAAAGACCTTTCCTTCAGTTTATAATTTTATTGCTGAGCTTACTTCAAGTATAGATTTTACTAAAACCCTGCTGGATGTCATGCTGGCATTTTTACTTTTTGCCAGTGCATTACATTTTGATTATGAAAAACTTAAAGCACAAAAAAGGCCTGTACTGATTTTGAGTACAGTAGGTGTTATAGGCTGTACGACCATATTTGGTTTTCTTTTTTACTGGGCCGCATCTTTTCTTCATATAGAAATCCCATTGATGTATTGTTTTCTTTTTGGTGCACTGATCTCTCCTACTGATCCTGTGGCTGTATTATCAATTTTAAAGAAATCAAAAATACCACCTTCACTGGAAACTATCATTGGTGGTGAATCGCTTTTTAATGACGGTGTGGGTATCCTTTTATTTGTAACCTTAAGGGAGCTAACAGAAAATACAGGTATGGCATTTTCCTGGTCACATTCTTCACTTTTGTTTGCACAGGAAGTATTCGGAGGTATTTTACTCGGTGTAGCATCAGGTTATTTCTGCACCCGTCTGGTTAAGAAAGTGGATGAGCTGCAAACGATATTGATGATCACCTTAGCTATGGTCATGGGAATTTCTGTTGTTGGCGGGTTACTTCATGTCTCTATTCCATTAGCTGCTGTGACCGCAGGGTTAATGCTGAGTAACATGAAGATTGGTGAAAATTCAAATACAGCACATTTGAAGGATATACTCGATAAGGTTTGGGGATTGATCGACGATCTGCTGAATACAATTCTTTTTGTGATGATTGGGTTGCAGATTGTAATTATACCTTTCTTTAAAAACTACTGGCTGATCAGCTTACTTTCGGTTATTTTTGTACTGATTGCAAGAGGGTTGAGTATTGCTGCGCCGACTATCCTGATGAAAAGATCGCTGAAAACAGATTATAACAGATTAGGAATTCTGATCTGGGCCGGATTAAGAGGTGGTATTTCCGTTGCACTTGCTTTATCTTTACCTGATTCACCTTATAAACCACTGATTGTTTCTGCAAGTTATATCATCGTTATATTTTCAATTGTCGTACAGGGATTGACCTTAAATAAGGTAGTTAACAAATTGGTAAAATAAATTCATAATGAATATATGCATACAAATATTTTCGATCAGATCACGAAGCAATTTCAGCTGCCTTTTACTAATCCGGTACTGATATTTTCATTATTACTATTTATCATCCTGATTGCCCCTATTTTACTGGGGAAGATAAAAATACCCGGCATTGTAGGGTTTATCATTGCAGGGATACTTATCGGCCCGAATGGCTTTAATATCCTTAAAAAAAATTCGGCAATAGAGCTTTTTGCCACTATAGGTTTACTCTATATCATGTTTATTGCTGGTATTGAGCTTGATCTGGCAGAGTTTAAAAAGAAGAAACATAAGAGTTTTATCTTTGGCTTTCTAACCTTTGCAGTACCCATTCTCATTGGTTTCCCGGTCTGTTATTATCTGCTGCATTATTCTCTGCTAACGTCAATTCTGACAGCAAGCATGTTCGCTACACATACTTTAGTAGCCTACCCTATTGTCAATAAATTTGGAATCGCTAAAAATGAAGCAGTAGCAGTAACTGTTGGGGGTACAATCCTGACTGACACTGCAGTATTGATTATTCTGGCAGTCATTATGGGCTCTGTAGAAGGCGAGCTGAACAGTTCTTTCTGGATACAGCTGGCCATCTCGCTCACAATCTTTACAGCAACGGTATTTATTGTGATCCCAAAAATCGCCAAATGGTTTTTCACTAAACTGGAAAGTGAGAAAACTTCTCATTATATTTTCGTTTTATCGGTTGTGTTTTTCTCTGCTTTCTTAGCACAGCTGGCCGGTATCGAGCCTATTATCGGGGCCTTTGTGGCAGGACTGGCCTTAAACAGGTTAATTCCGCATTCTTCTATTCTGATGAACAGGATCGAGTTTGTGGGAAATGCTTTGTTTATTCCCTTTTTTCTGATCAGTGTAGGGATGCTGGTCGATCTGCGCGTATTGTTCAGAGGGCCTGAAGCATTGGTAGTTGCCGGAGCATTAACTTTAGTGGCAATTGCTGGTAAATACTTTTCTGCGACACTCACACAGTGGATTTTTAAATACACTAAAAATCAGCGTTTACTTATTTTCGGATTGAGCAGTGCACATGCCGCAGCCACACTGGCTATTATATTAGTAGGTTACAAGGCCAAAATAATCGATGATAACATTCTTAACGGAACAATTATACTGATCCTGATTACCTGTGTATTTGCTTCTTTTGCGACCGAAAAAGCCAGCAGGGATATTGTTTCTGAGGAAGAGATTTCCGGTCCCGAACCTGTACAGGACCAGGAAAACATTTTAATTCCTATTGCGGATTTCAATAATATGGAGACCATGCTTGATCTTGCCGTATTGTTCAAGGATAAAGCTTCAGAAAGACCAATTAACCTGCTTTCTGTAGTGCCCGATAGTGATAATGCACAGGCAAATCTGCTGATCGCCCGTAAAAAATTAAATGATTCTGTTAAATATGCTTCTGGTAATGATACACTGGTCAAAGTGATTGCTACATTAGATCACAACGTATCGAGTGGCGTTCTGCGTATTGCAAAAGAAAAGTCATCGAATATTATTATTACCGGCTGGCCAAGGAAGTCGACAGTGATTGATAAATTTTTAGGGGACAAATCTGCTGCACTGATTGAGAAATCACCAGCTAACTTATTTATTCTGTATCTCAATAAACCAATCACAGTGCATACAGGGATACAACTAATTTGTCCACCGGCGTATCTGATGGAGAAAAACATGAAGGTATGGCTGGCTAAAGTTTGCAAACTCAGCACTGAACTCAGCTTATCTGTGAATTGCTATTGTGATGACGCGACGAAGATTCATATTGAACATGCTTTAAAAGCAATTAAAGCTAATATTACCTTTAAATTTGATGCAACTGAAATCTGGAAAGACTGGAGAATATTAAAGCAAAAGATGATGCCTGATGACTTTATGATTGTAGTTTTAGATCGGAAACAAGAAACTACTTATCTGCTTTCTCTTACTTTTACGCAGCGTAAACTGGAACATCTTTTTGAATCACAAACTAAGCTGCTGATCTATCCGCAGATTTAGAATTATACTGCGGATTTGAACTCTTGCCGATTTCAAGTCCGCAGTTTTTTACCAGCCTTTTCGCTTACGCAATGATAAAATCTGTTCGGCATGGTGTTTTCCATGCCAGCTGTAGATGTTAGTCATTTGCCATAAAGGGACATAAGTTTTAGAAACAGGATGATAGTATTCCCTGTTCCAGTCCTGATCTGTCATTTGCATTAACATAGAAGTCCAGCGGCGGTGTAAGGCATGAATAAGTGTAATCGAAACATTTAAAGGTACATCAGTCACATCAGGTAATTCTGCCCATAACTGCTCTTCATAAGGTGTAATAGCTGGCCGGTCTTCTGTCAAGGCTAGTTTCAGTCTGATATAGGCATTCATATGGCTATCAGCGATATGGTGGATCACCTGTATCGTATTCCAGCCACCTTCCCGATAAGGTACATTTAACTGTGCTTCATCCAGGTTTTCAATGCAATAGTCCAGCAGCAGTGGAACAGATCTGATCGCACCTATCCACGAGGCCAGTGACTGCGGTGTATAAGTAGCTGCCGGCACAAAACGTCCGATCGGATAAGCATGCTTTTCCTGAGAATTTTCCATAGTTAGTATTTAAAAGATTCTGGTATAGTGTTCAACTTTAGGGAATGGATTATAAAAATGATGAAGCAGTTCTTTCCACTTCAGGTATTCTGCCGATGTCCTGAACCCAACAGTATGGTCTTCGAGTGTTTCCCATTTCACCAGCAAAAGATATTGTTCCCGATTTTCGATACAGCGCTGAAGTTCATGATCAATATATCCCGGCATTCTGGATATAATCTGCTGTGCCTGTTCAAAAGCAAGTTCAAACTGTGCAGTCTGATCTGGCAAAACATTTAATATAGCTTGTTCAAGTATCATGCTGTTTTTTTAGGAAATATGATATTCTTCCAGTTTACGATAAAGAGTTGTCAGCCCTATACCGAGTAAACGTGAAGTTTCGGTTTTATTATTACCAGTATATTTTAACACCTTAATGATATGCATTTTTTCGACAGTTTCCATTTTCATCCCATCTCCTTCTACTGCTTCATGGTGAAATTCGTAAGGAAGTAAACTGGCGTTAAGAATCTGACCATCAGATAAAATAACTACTCTTTCTATCACATTTTTCAGTTCTCTTATATTTCCTTTCCAAACATGGTTCTGCAGATTTGCACTAAATTGCTCATCCATTGTAAAATCAGGTTTGTTCACTTTAGCAGCAAATTGTTTCAGATAATGTTTGGCAATTAACAGTACATCACCTTTTCTTTCATTTAAAGAAGGGAGTTCTATAGAGAAAACTGACAATCTGTAGAACAAGTCCAGTCTGAACCGGCCTTCTTCTGCTTCTGTTTTTAAATCTCTGTTTGTTGCGGCTATAATACGGACATTTACTTTGGTGGTTTGAGTATCCCCTACTTTAATAAAAGTCTGATTTTCAAGCACACGTAATAACTTGGCCTGTAAATCCAGGTTCATTTCACCAATTTCATCCAGGAATAAGGTCCCTTCATTAGCTTCCTGTAATAAGCCCTTTTTATCTTTCTGAGCGCCGGTGAAAGCACCCTGCTTATAACCGAACAGCTCACTTTCAAGCAAATCAGGATTAAACCCACTGCAATTTAAAGCAACAAATGGCTTTACTTTCCGCTGGCTTTCAAAGTGAATAGCCTGAGCAAAAACTTCTTTACCAGTTCCTGTTTCTCCTAATAATAAAACGGTAGTATCTGTTGGCGCCACTTTGCGGGCAAGATCTATCGCTGCTAAAATAGGTTTGGATTGTCCCAGTATAGCGGTGAAATCATATTGTTTCTGTATTTTGGATTCCAGCTCAAATACCCGGTATTGCAGTTTTGCTTTATCCATAGCTTTATAAACTAACGGGATGATTTTATCATTATCATCTCCTTTAGTGATATAATCAAATGCGCCATTTCGCATGGCCTTTACCCCATCCTGAATAGTTCCGAAAGCAGTCAGATTGATCACTTCCGCATAGGGTTTGATTTCTTTGATTTGTTTAACTAGCTCTACCCCATTGATATCCGGCAATTTAACATCGCTGATAACTACATGAACTTCTTGCGCTGCCAATACTTTAAGACCTTCTTTGCCCGTATTGGCCTGAAATACAGTAAATCCTTCCAGTTCTATAATTCTCGCCAAAAGACTGCATATCTTTTTTTCATCATCAATAATCAGAACGCTTTGCTGCATAGTTACAAAATTTCGTCAAAAATAGTTATAATAAGACATATGTAATCAAGACTGATCCTGTAATAATTGGTAACACGGTCATATTCATTAAAAAATCTTATTTTTGTACAATAAAAATCCGCACCGTTTTGGCTAAAATCAAAAAGAATTCACATAAAATCCTTTACAGAAAGTATTCATCAAATATTAAATATATTATGATGGTACTCACTGTACTTATCATTACCTTCTTTTTACCTAAACAACCGCGTTTCAGGTATGAATTTCAAAAGGGTAAAGTTTGGCTGAACAAAGATCTTGTTTCACCATTCAGCTTTGCAATCCTGAAGACTAATCCGCAGGTAAATACCGATAAGCAAGACGCATTGGAGAATGTCCTTCCTATTTACCGTTACAATACAGAGTTATACGCTACTGTAGAAGAGGCTTATATGAATGAGTTTGATGTTAAATGGCGCGGAAATGCTTTTCCAGAAGAAGAGAAAAACCCGAATAAAATTGCTTCACTCAAATTATTAAAAAGTATTTACGAGAAAGGGATTATAGCCTTAAACCCTAAACATCAAAAGGGCCGGAAATATTATGACATCTCCCTTTTAAATAACAACATCACAAAAACGATCAGTACACAGGATGTATTTACGGTACAAACTGCGCTGGATTATTTCAATACCACCTTTACCTCTATTAAAGTAAAGGAAAAAGAGGTCGTGATGAATCTGGTGGAAGATCATTTACAGCCCAATATTGTATTTGATGAAAAACTGACTGCAATTGTGCAGAACAATACGATCAATAGTCTTTCGACTACCCGTGGGATGGTTCAGAAAGGAGAATTGATCATCGCAAAAAATAATGTGATTGACGATGAGGTTTTCCAGAAACTTCAATCTTTCAAAGAGACTTATGAAGCACAGACCAAGACTATCGGGGACAGTAAACTGGTATATCTTGGCCAGATCTTACTGGTAGGATTTATTCTGACCCTGCTGATGGTATTTCTTTCTATGTTCAGAAAAGATATTTTCAGCGATAACAGACAGTTATCATTACTGCTGTTAATTATTACCATGCTGCTACTGGCTTTGACCTGGTCTATTAAACTCAATATGCCAAGTCTTTACTATATCCCTTTCTGTATTGTTCCTATTATCATCAGGATACTTTTTGATACCCGGCTGGCATTGTACCTCCATTTACTTGTTATTCTGATAGCAGGCTTCTTTGTCCCAAATAGCTTTGAATTTGTATTCTATCAGGTTACTGCAGGTATGGTTGCGATCTATAGTATCAGAAACCTGATCAAAAGAGAACAATTGTTATTATCTGCATTATTTATCTTAACAGCTTATTTTATCTGTTTCGTAGGGATTGCGTTATTAAGGGATGGTTCATTTAAAGATATTGAATGGATCAACTTTGTACCTTTTATTATCAGTGTTCTTTTATCATTACTGGCTTACCCGCTGATCTATGCTTTTGAGCGTGTATTTGGAATAACTTCTGATGTCGCTCTGATTGAGCTCACCAACACGAATAACAAGCTATTAAGAGAACTGGCGTTTAAAGCTCCGGGAACTTTCCAGCATTCCTTACAGGTCGCTAATTTAGCTGAGGCTGCAATCTTTAAAATCGGTGGAAATTCGCTGCTCGTAAGGGCCGGTGCTTTGTACCATGACATTGGTAAAATTGAAAACCCTCAGTACTTTATTGAGAACCAGAATACGACCTTAAGCCCGCACGATAAACTGCCTTATGAGCAAAGTGCACAGATCATCATTAAGCACGTCCATAAAGGTATTGAGATTACCCGGAGACATCAGTTACCGGAAAGTGTGATTGACTTTATCAGAACACATCATGGAAATACACGTGTAGATTATTTCTATCAGTCCTTCCTGAAGAATTCTCCAGAGAAATTTGTAGATGAAAATATCTTCCGTTACCCTGGTCCTATCCCTTTTTCTAAGGAAACAGGGGTATTAATGCTTGCCGATTCGGTCGAAGCAGCCTCAAGAAGTATCAAAAATCCTAATGCGCAAAACATAAATGACCTGGTTGAACGCATCATTAACTACAAGCTGGAACAAAATCAATTAGATAATTGCGATTTAACGTTAAAAGATATAGAAACTATAAAGCTGATATTCAAGACAATGCTTATGAGCATCTATCATGTGCGTATAGATTACCTACAAAATGTTTAATTTTTTTTTGTTTTAATGATACTATTACTATATTTGCAACCCCGGAAAACGGGTAACAAATTTAAACGGAGGGATGCCTGAGTGGCCGAAAGGAACAGTTTGCTAAACTGTCGTACTGGCAACGGTACCGAGGGTTCGAATCCCTCTTCCTCCGCTGAAATGAACAAGAAGCCTGCAATCTTAAGATGAGCAGGCTTTTTTGTTTATCTTTATTTAACAAGAGGAAAAAAATGCTGGAAATGGATTTACAAATCATCCCAAAAGACTTGCTTGAACAGTACAAGACAACTGTTAATGAGGAAGCTTTATTTACAGCATTTAATCAATTGGAAGACGCCCCTCTTTCTACAGAGGAATTTAGTTTTTATACTTCAGTAGCATCGGTGTATTCCAGTAAAATTGAAGGGGAAGCTATAGAATTAGATTCTTACATCAAACACAAGCGTTTTCACATTGAATTTCAACCTGATTATACCCGCAAGATAGACGATCTGTACCTTGCTTACCAATTCGCTTCAGAAACCAGACCAGATAAAGAGACTTTTGCAGAGATGCATTCCCTTTTAGCCAGACATATCGTATCTACAAACTGGCTGGGAAAGTTTAGAAATCAAAATATGTTTGTCACCACAAAAGACGGTCGTATTGAGTATGTAGCAGCTACTCCTTTTGAAGTGACGTCTGAAATGGATAAATTGTACACTGATCTGGAGATATTATTGAATACTGAACTAACTATATCAGAGACTTTCTTTTTTGCCAGCATGATTCATCTCGTATTTGTAAAAATACATCCTTGGAATGATGGGAACGGGCGCAGTGCCCGTCTGCTTGAAAAATGGTTCCTTGCTCAGAAACTAGGTGCTAAAGCCTGGTTTGTACAATCTGAGAAATACTATTATACTCAGCATGAAACTTACTATAGCAACATAAGAGCCCTAGGATTGGAATATCAGGATTTAGACTATTCAAAAGCATTATCATTTTTATTGATGTTGCCAAAGTCTGTAACATAAAAAGATTAAGAGTCAGAAACTATCATAAAGACTCAATCCGTTACTGGGCTTATAAAACTCTCTATTACGAGCAAAACGAGGGTTTCTTCGATCTTAGAAATTATTGGGTCATTAAGTGTTTGAAGCCCTCTTCCCCCTGAAAGAAACAGCGAATGTTACGATCAAAGCGTCAAACTATATATCATTGATTAGTGTACCAAAGTAGCAGAATACAACCATTTAAGATTACATTTATTACAAGAGCAATATATTTGCTTTTGTATTTTTACAAATTATAATCCAAACAAAATGAAAGCAATAGCCGATCTATTCGGGGGAAATTCTGATGAAAATGTACAATTTCTTTCAGGTGGTCAAAATACCTCTGTGAAGGTTGGACATATCGTCTTAAAACCTATAAATAATCCAGAGGAATATAATTGGATGGGCTCTGCACTCGAAGACATTGATTTTGAAGGGATTAATGTTGCTAAACCAATTAGGTCTAAAACCGGTAAATTTATCGAAAATGGATATGGAGCCACAAATTATTTTGATGGTTCTTTTGTTCCAAATAGATTAAAGGAAAAACTAGAAATTAGTAGAAA
Organism: Pedobacter cryoconitis; assembly: GCF_014200605.1. Classification (GTDB taxonomy): domain Bacteria; phylum Bacteroidota; class Bacteroidia; order Sphingobacteriales; family Sphingobacteriaceae; genus Pedobacter; species Pedobacter cryoconitis_B. The sequence continues at coordinate 219,121 of NZ_JACHCE010000010.1, forward strand.
ATTCCATCAAGCAATAAAGTATATTAATAGACCATTGGATTTTGAACTTTGGGATAATTCTTGGAAAAAAGCCCAACGAATTGCATTCAAAAAAATCCCAATACCTTCAGATATTCCGTCTAAAGCAACAGAAATCATTGAAAGTTTGCTAAATAAGTTAAGCGTCCCAAGTCTAAGTACGCAATTTGTACATTGCGATCTTGCAGGAAACATGCTTTTTAGTGATAAACAAACACTATTGATAGATCTAACACCAGGTTTTTTTCCTGTGGAGTATTCTGAAACACTTTTAATAGTTGATAGTATTGCCTGGCATGATCAGCCATTAAATAGTTTAAACTTATTATCGTATAATACGGATGTCTTGCGCCCGTTAGTTGCTAGAGCTATTGCTTTCCGGCTCATTGTCCCTCTGTTAAATCAAGAAAGGGATATTGGTGATTTCGAAAAAGAATTAGATCACTATTCCAGTATTGCTCGATTTTTAAACTTGATTTAATCGATATTAATTGAATTTACATCAGTAATAGGAATTTCAAAATAAGTTGTTTACAGAGTCATTAAGAATTGTGGGCAAATACTTTTTTTACGGCATTGGCTTCGTTTTCAACTAAATGGCTAAATTCTGCTTCGGATAAAGATGAAGATGCTGGTACGAATATAACATTGGGATAATTGATAATCTGTCTATACAATATTTGAGCCCGGAATATCCCTGTCAACAAGGTATTTCTTTTCATAAATATGGTATGGTTTACGGGTTGTATTTAAATGCTCCCCAAAACCACCAGTACATACTAATCTGAGATCTTGATTTGCATTATAAAACCAGAAGCACAATCAAGTCTGTCCTTAGCAATTCGAGATAAATTACCTTTTGAATCATTTGGAGCACTGATATTATCATTAAATTGTTCATGCTCCTAAATAAAACACCGCCAATTGCACCTTCCATCCCGATCTAAAACCCCTCATAAGTGAACAAAAATCATTTTTGATGAAATCCATAGATATTTTAACAACAGTTGTATACTCTAACTGATAGATAGTGTTAATATGCTTTAACGCCCACATCTATTGACAATTGACTTCGGTAATCTTTATTTTGTTTCAAGCAATCCAAAACATATTGAAAATTATATTTTGGATTCCAATCAAGATCTTTTATAGCTTCAGAATTAACATAAACTCTATCAATTTTCGGAAACATCTTCCACCCTTTTTTTTCATATATATCTTTATAATTAGGATATTTCTTTAAAACTACAGATGGAGCATCAATATTAAGTTCCGAAAGATCATCTTTGCTGAAAGGCGAAGTTGCACTTATTACATATTTATTAAAGCCTAAACTTGGAGCTTTAACCATAGCAAGAATATGGGCCATAGCAGCATCTTCTATATCAACTCTACGGTAAAGAAGTTCATTTGCTTTACTATTTAAATCATCATATGATGAGCTTACTCCAATATCGTCATCCTCTTCCTGAAAAAATCTGGCTATTTTCAAAACTATGCATGGTAAATTATTATTTCGATAAAATAAATTACAGAGATCTTCCGCAGCTAACTTTGTTACACCATAAATATTTTTAGGAATTGAAGGAGTTTTCTCTGTAATCCAAATAGCAGGATCTCCACTTTTTGGCTTTAACATATCACCAAAAGTACTGGTGGTACTACTATAAATGAATGATTGAATATCATTTAAGGACGCTTCTTCTAACAAATTTAATGTTCCTAATAAATTTGTTTCAATAAAATCAGTTTTACTATTTGTTGCAATATGCGGCTTATGTAAAGTGCAGTATGAATTATCGCTTTAACACCTTTGACACAATCTTTAACAAAATGACGATCAGTTAAGGAACCTACATGTGTAGTATATTTTGAGGACTTAAGATCCAGTCCAGAATATTCAATATTTCTATCAATTAAAAGGCGAATAATTGCCTCACCTAAATGTCCACAGCTACCAGTTACTAGTACTTTCATAATATAATTATATATGCATAAAGATTTCTGCTATTGTCTTCATTTGCAGAAATCCAGAATTCTCAATGCTTTGTACTTGTTCTTCATGTGCCCAAGTAGTATGATATGGAATATGAGCAGCGTAGCCTCCAAGCTCTAGAACCGGAAGAATGTCAGATTTAATAGAATTACCTAACATTAAGAAATTTTCTGGAGCACAATTCAGATGTTTTAATAATTTTTGATAATCTTCTATTTTCTTGTCACTCATTATTTCTATATGATGAAAATAATCCAACAAATTAGAATTTTTCAACTTCCTTTCTTGATCTAATAAATCTCCTTTTGTTGCTACGACTAAAGTATATTTACCTTTTAACTTTTCTAATACCTCAACGACACCATCTAATAACACTATTGGCTTTTGAAGTAATTCTTGTCCAAGTTGAATTGTTTTACCAACTAAATCTAAATTAGCAGTGTTGTTAGATACTTGACAAATAGTTTCGATCATGCATAGTATAAACCCTTTAACTCCATATCCATATAAATGAAGGTTCTTCATTTCGGTTTTGAAAAGTTCTTGCGATACATCATGATGTGGAAGATAATCTTCCAATAAAGCACAAAATTTATGTTCAATTTCCTGAAAATAAGGTTCATTAACCCACAATGTATCATCAGCATCAAATGCCACTACTTTTATTTTGTCCTTCATCAATTTTAATTATAGATTACAAAGATAGTGATCTATATGAAAGATTAAGGATATTCAACATATAGCTATTCTAAGGATGTTTTTAACTAACCCACCTCTTTGTCCGTAATTTTTGATTTATGATCAACAATATCCTTAAAAACTAAGTTTTCATCGTTTACTAGATGAATAACGTTAATTTCTTATTAAAGAAGTTTAAAACTGTTTTCACAGAAAAACATAACTAATCACAATCTAATATCTATTAATAAGATGACATTTAATATCTGGTCAATACAAATAACAATGGTTACTCCTTTGGAATGAATACAATCGGTTTTATAGAAGAGCTGAACCAACATCACTTGACCCGGTAATCACTGAGAGTATCTTGTCACGTTTCTTCGATGAAAATATTCCGGTACATGCTATAATTGCTGAAAATAACAGTGAAATTATTGGCATTGTTCATTACTTATAGCATTTCAACACAATCTCAATTAACAAAAGCTGTTACTTACAAGATCTTTTTACCTCAGAAAATGCAAGGAAAAAAGGGGAACAGAAATTGGCTAAAGTGGGTAATTTATCATATAGCTCTTAAGTTGCAAACTCAGATGAAATTGTATTTGATGTTTAATTATAATTAGATGATTATACACCCAAAATCTGCCTCAAAACACCAAAAATCCCCTCAAGGTGTTCTATTAGAATCCCCTCTCCCCCGCTCAACTTAAATGCTGCTTGTCTGAAAGACAAGTAGCATTTTTTGTTTACAGACCAGTTCTGCGCCGCAGGTGCAAGACTGGTCTGTAAACAAAAAATGCGTACGAGCGAAGCGAGCGCAGTTAAGTTGAAAGCCCCCCCTCAAGGGATCAGCGAGCGCAGCGAGCTAATCCTCATCTATATCGGATAAACCTCAGAAAAATCACCCCACCTACAACCTGCTAAACGATTTCCGTTATAAAGTCTTCTTTTGAAGTTCTAACCTTTTTCATCCCCACTAACCAGTCATTCGCTTCATCTCTATATCCTAATGCCAATATAACTGTACTTTTCAAACCCATTTTGTCCAGGCCTAATAATTCATCTAACTCAGGTGGCAAAAAGCCCTCAATTGGGGTAGCGTCAACTCTTTGTTCTGCTGCTGCGCCAATTGCCAGACCGAATGAAATATAAGCCTGCTTTGCAGCATGATTTGCATGTCATTCCTGTCCAAGTGGTTCATACTTACTCCAGAGGCGCTGTTTATAACCATCCATGGTATCTGCAGGCAAACCTCTTTCGGCCATCGTTTGATTAAACACTTCTTCTATTCTTTCCAGGCTATAACCATCCCAGGCTGCAAAGACTAATAAATGTGAGGCATCAGCAATCTGGCTTTGGTTTTCAGAAATAGGTATCATTCTTTCTTGTAACTCTTTATTGGAAATTACGAAAATGCGAAAGGGTTGCAGACCTGATGAAGATGGTGCAAGTCTGGCTGCCTCTAAAATATAATCCAGTTTATCTTGTGGAACAACTTGTCCATTCATTTTTTTTGTGGCATATCGCCAGTTTAGTGCTTCTAGTAAGACCATTTTTTAAAAAAAATTAATTTAACAGGACAAAAGTAAAGACATTTTATATACTTTTGTCACATTGTTACCAAAAGTAACAGTGACAAAAAGTATACTAACTAACATATTATGGATGAAAAAGATCTAAAAACGGTAGAAACATGCAGAAAACAAATACCTGCCGTACATGACGCCCTGGATATTTTGAATGGACGCTGGAAGATTACTATTATTACTTCGCTTTTTTTCAGTAAAATGAGATTTACGGATCTGCTGCGTGAAGTAAATGGGATTTCAGGTAAAATGTTAAGTCGTGAATTAAAAGATCTGGAAATCAACCAGCTGATCAAAAGAACTGTATTAGACATACAACCCATAGGCGTTGAATATGAACTTACTGACTACGGCCGCACACTAGAAAAAGTCGTTATAGCATTGTCAGAATGGGGTTTAGATCACCGGAAAAAGATTATTGGCAAATAGATGGACGTGACAGGATGAGTCTTCGAAGTTGAGAGGGGGGTTGGAAAGGTGCGGTACTCTTCTGCTGTTTTATTAGAATCCCTCTTCATTCGCGAAACATAAATGCTGCTTATCTTCGATAAGCAGCATAAAAAAGCCTGTTTATCTTAAATAAACAAGCTTTTCAGTAAAGACAAGAATATCTAGCGAACCCAAATAGTTTTATAACCGCTATTAAATTCTGATACAGAAATAGTTACAGCACCAGTAAACTTTTTAGAGCTTTGACCCGAAAAATCGAAAAGAGCAGTTACAACATCACCTGCACTTACATTTAATATGGCTGAGCCACTATAGCTAGCTGTAACTGTTTCACCAGTAGTCTCGTTTTTAACAATTGAAAAGGGACATGATATACCACTCGGTCCAATTTCAGTTTGTATTGGTCTTGCAACATAGATATAAGCCGCTTTACTAAGCTTCATTGGCGCAGTTAAAACTTCATTTTTTCTTTCTTTCGGCGGATCTTTAATTTCCACCGGTTTAGCATTTGCTAAAAATGCTGAAATAATTAAGAGGCTAAACATAGATAGTGTCTTCATTTTTTTTTGATTTTATGATTAATATTAGATAATTAGTTAACAAAAAAGCATTTACAATTACCAATATACATTCAAAAACCCAATAAATGAAAAATATTTACTTTTAAAAACAAAACACACTAACCTTTAAAAAAGGTATATTCATATAATTCAAACAAAAATCAACAAAAGATAAGTCACAAGAGTATAAGACAACATGAACCGCCTACTCCGGACATTTGAAGCTGCCATTTCTCTGTCAAAAACTACAGCCATTGTGCCTCAGCCTATTCCAGCCCCGTTTCCGCGTACTCCTGATCACTAACAGGAGTCATCCATACTACATTATTCCCATCTTTCATATTTGAAATAGCAATATGGACCATTTGACTATCAGCAGAAGCTCCGTGCCAATGTTCTACATCTTTTGGAATCGCTACCGTACTCCCTTTAATAAGTACCTGCGCTGGTTTCCCTCTTTCCTGATACCAGCCCTTACCTTCAATAACCAGCAATACCTGACCTATCGGATGAGTATGCCAATGTGTTCTGCCACCCGGACTGAAAGTTACCTGACCTACATTATATAGTCCTTCCATTTGTTCGGGAGAAACTAAACCCTGAACATGTACTTCACCATTGAACCATTCACCGGACCCTGGATTTCCCAAAGGGAAAATTAATGTGTTATTTTCTGTTGTCATTTTATTTTGATTTTTAGGAGTACAAAATACGAAAGCAATCATCGTGCTGATAAATCCGGTTATTCTTTGTAGACATCTCTTGTCTAACAACAGACAGGACATCACATATAATCCCTGACTACAGCAACATACATACAAAATGCAGTTATTACCGGATAAATATCAATTAGAATTTCTAAAATCAAATACATTAATGCATCTTTGTTGCATGAAAAATAAAGGTATCCATACCTCTTTTCTTGTACTGAATAAAATTATCATCACTTTGATGGTATTTATTTTCACCATTATACCAGTGCTCGAAGTTTTTCATAACCATGAAAGCAGCTCAGAAACTGTAACTGTGACAGTGTTTAAAAACACTTTTGGGGCAAACAAAAAATCCAGCTTTGAAAAGCATCACATCAACTGTAAATTCTGCCACCAACTTTCACATCATCAGCCAGCATCCCTGTTGTCTATATCATCCGTCTCCTTATTATACTTTACAAAATCCAGTTTACTGCTCAGTAATCGTGATTTTCAAAAACTGGTACTTCTTCCTGGTATCAGCTGGACAAATAAAGGTCCGCCTTCGCCTTTCAGTTAAATAATTCCATGCGCTTGCTGTCTATACATATCAAAATATGTATTAATCAGCTTGCATACTAACCTCTGTTATTAAAAAATAGCGGCAGGTATCTTTTCATTTATCTTATTATTTGCTATGCTTAAAAGGTTATTTCCAATAATCACCCTGATACTTTTGCTGTGCGCCAACAGCTCATTTGCACAAAATGACGCCTATCACATTACACTTAATGTTACAGATGAGAATACTCATTTGCCAATAACAGGTGTAACGATAAACCTATTTCCATCAGACTTAAAAGGAAACTCTGATGGAGCAGGATTATATAAATTCACCTTTTCCCGGCAAGAGGCAAAAACACCGGTTTTAGTTAAATATTCTGCTGTTGGATATCACTTGCATCAGCAAAAAATACTAATCACCAAAGACACCTCAATACTTATTTCGCTTAATCCAATAGTCAATAAGCTACAGGAAGTAGAAATAAAGAGCAAACAGGCTGCTACCCCCAGAACAAGTATAGCTACTACCCTAACCGAAAAGCAGTTAGAAAAAACAAGAGGTGGTACACTGGCAGAAACATTAGCTGACATTTCGGGAGTAAACATGCTAAAAAGCGGATCTACCATATCAAAACCTATTATACACGGGCTCCACAGCAACAGAATACTGATCTTAAATAATGGTATCAGATTAGAAGGACAGCAGTGGGGAGCTGAACATGCTCCTGAAATTGACCCCTTCATCGCGCAGCAAATCCACGTCATCAAAGGTGCCGAATCTGTAAAATATGGTGCCGAAGCAATTGGGGGTATCGTAATCACAGAGCCCCCTGCCCTACCGCAAACTGCGGCTATTTCAGGAAATGTGAATTTGATTGGCGCATCTAATGGAAGAGCAGTGACTACTGCTGCTATGCTTACCGGAGGCTTAAAGGCAATTAAAGGGTTTGGCTGGCGCCTGCAGGGGTCTGCCAAAAAGAGCGGAAATATCAAAACAGCTGATTATTATCTGGGCAACACTGGCGTAAGAGAGCTTAACTTCTCCGCTGCGGCCGGTTATCAGACAGGTAAATCAAATTATGAAGCTTATTATAGCCGGTTCAGTACAGAATTAGGCATTCTATATAGTGCCCATATTGGCACCATAGAAGATATTAATGCCAGAATTGAAGCAGGAAGGCCATTGGAGAGTTATAATTTCAGTTATAACATTACTGCACCCCGCCAAAAAATATCCCATCAGCTGCTCAAATTAACAGGTCATTATGATTTAGATAATCATCACAAATTAGACATCACTTATGCTTTTCAAAAAAACCAAAGAAAAGAATATGACATCAGAAGAGGGGACCGGGAAGCAATCCCTATTACTGATCTGGTTTTAAGTACGCATACCCTGGATCTCAAACTTGATGTACCTCTTGCTCATGGTGCTAAAAGAAGTTATGGTATCAATAGCATGATGCAAGTCAATAATAATATACCTGGTACGCTGGCAAATACTTTTATTCCAAACTTTGACAGTTATACTGCTGGTCTATTTATTATTCAGCACTGGATCAAAGAAAAATATGAACTGGAAGCAGGCTTAAGATACGATTACAAATACTTTGACGCCGCTGGTTTCAGGTATAGCCAGACTACCGCCCAGGAGCAGCAGAATGAAAATACAGAACAATATTATGGTGGCAATAACAGCTTTAATAACGTAACCGGATCTGCTGGTATCCTCTGGAAATTTAATACCAGATGGCATTTAGCCTCTAATATTGGTTTGGCATGGCGGGCACCTACAGCAAATGAATTATATAGCAATGGTCTGCATCATGGCGCTGGTTTATTCGAAGTAGGAAACCCGGCCATGCAGAATGAAAAAGGTTATAAATGGATAACTTCCCTGAAACACTCAGGAAACCTTCTGAAATTTAATCTGGATGTATACCTGCAGTACATCAGCAACTATATCTATTCAAGACCAGATCGCAGCTTTAAACAAACCATTAGCGGGACTTATCCCATATTCAGGTATACGCAGACCAACGCAACTTTTGCGGGTATAGATTTCACGGGAAGCTATCAGTTTCTGCCTGCTTTTTCTTATCAGCTTAATGCTTCACTGATCAGGGCAAAAGATATAAAAGCTAAAAATTACCTTCCCTATATTCCGGCAGACAGAATCAGTCAGGCTATAAACTGGAATCTTGATTTAAAAGGTTCTTACCTGCAATTTAAACACAGTTTTATCAGACGGCAAACCCGTTTCGAAGCCGAAAGCGATTATGCTCCCCCTCCCGGGGCCTATCATCTTTTTACCATGACAGCAGGCACTTCTATAAAACTGGGGCAACAGTCCATGAGTATCAATATGAGCGCAGATAATTTATTCAACACGCTTTATAAAGACTATATGAACCGCTATAGATACTATACCCATGAAATGGGTAGAAACTTAACACTCCGACTTGCTTACAAATTTTAATTTCTAACACATAAAAACAAATAATCATGAACAAACTACGTCATTATTCATTCGCTGTCCTGCTAATTTCTACAACCTTATTTTTTAACGCCTGTAAAAAAGACAGCCCTATTCCAGAAGTTCCCGGAGAAGAGGTAGGGAAAGCAGAACTTACCTTTTTAGAAGTAGAACGGGAAGCTCATGGAGATCATTATCACTACAACCCTATCGCTGCAGCAAAACCAGTCACTATAGCTTTTGACAGTAAAGGCCTTGCTCCTGTTGGCGCGCATCTTCATCTTACTGAAGGAAAAACATATCAATTAGTTTTAAAATCATTTGACTTTGCCAATCGCGAAATGCAGCAGGAGTTCTTAAATAAACATGAGATACATCAGGCATTTATTCTGGGTGCCCCAACCGGTGTCCTTACTTATGTTTATGCTGACAGAGACAAAGATAATAAGAAAATAAATGTTGGTGTTACCGGCTACGTAACAGTTGATAAAGCGAGTGATAGTTTTACTTTCCGTTATATATTACGCCATTTAAATCCTGGTGTTAAAGTTAGTATTACTGCTCAGGACTGGAACAATAAAGATTTTGCCAGTAAATTCTCCGGAGCAAACGACCTTGATCTGAAATTTGAACTGCACCCGGTACAAGGGGAAGGACATAGCCATTAACTCAATTTTACACTATAAATAAAGAGGTTGATTAATCAACCTCTTTACAACCCAATCCTTCCTTCGGCCCAATACCCCTGAAACATAATATTTTTTGAACTTACCCCTAAATGTTTCAAGGCCTTTCTAAATCCCTGTATTGAAGCGACATTACCTGTCAGATAAAAAGCAGAGTGCAAAATTGTACCCTGCTCCATCAGTGTTTGCAGATAAGCAATTGCCTGCCATCCGGGATTTCCGGATGTTTTTAATACGGTTACCACATCGAAACCCAGAACCGGGGGAACCTTCATATTTTGTTCCAGTAATTCTAATACCCCGGTACACGACTGGCCGTTTTCACCGGTTTCACGCATCAAAGCAGCGTAAAAACTAAGGCTGGTTTCATCTCCAAAAAAGAAATGATGCTCTTTCTCCCTGTTATATAATTTACGGCCTCCCGGAACGGTTATTTTGATGTGGTCTCCTGCTTTCAGTTGTTCCACCAAATCACTTCCTGGTCCATTACCGTGGATATGAAAAATAATTTCAAATGTTCCGGCTTCCCTGTCAAAGGCCGAAATGGTATAATGACGAAAATCATTCGGGCTGACACGAAAATTGACAGCAGCACCCGGATAGAAATCGATCCCTTCCAGATTGGCAGTAAAAACTATATTCTTTATCTCAGGACTTAGATAAACCTCAGACTTCACTATAGCATTAAGAAATTTTGAAGATAGCAGATTCTCCATCGAATCAGCAATCCATTTAGGTATATAAGGCATAAAACCCGCTGTTTTAAATTAAAAATTATTTGTTGCTTTCTGCAGTTTAATCCGGGCAAGCATGAGTTCATAAGCACTCTGAATATAATTTCGCTCTGTCACACTCAATGTCTTTTCCGTATCTATCAGCTCACTGTATGCAAATGCACCAAGCTTGTATTGCTTTTGCTGATTATGGAAAATAGTCCTGGAAAGCTCATAGCTACTTTTTGTACTCCTCATGTTCAGGACTGCATTACTGAATGAAGTACGGGCCTGCTGGATTTCATAATTAATATCTGATTTTTTCTGTTCCAGGAGCAATTCATTCTGGACGATCCTTTCTTTAAATTCCCGTTTTTTACCCTTTATTTTCAAATGTGCAGACAGGGGTACATTCACATTTAACGTCACATAGCTGAAAGGGCTCCACCATCTCCCATCCCCATAATTAAATCGATTGGACAGGAATTGCTGTGAATAATTTGCGCCCAGATAAACCGAAGGCATTACACTTTGATTCACGTTTTTAAGGGCCAGCTGATCTTCCTGCTGTCTGAGTTTTAACTGGCAGAGTTCTGTCCTTTCACCTGACAGGTCCTGAAAACTGTTCATATCAGCTTCTGCCCCGTCCAGTGAATCGCTGATGTGCACATTCGTTCCGCGGGGGATATTGAGCTGATAATATAGTTCCATCAGGCTCAGTTCATAATCCTGTTCTGTCTGTTTTTGAATCTGCTTTGCATTATCACGGTCAAGTATAGCCCTTAAATAATAGTTCTCTATCAGAGACCCATGTTTATACATTCCTTCGGCGATCATTGCATACTCAGCATTACGCGTGGCTATATCAGCTGCAACCCTTTTTTGCAAATCTCTTAACTGTACATTCAGATAAGCCTGGCTAATCTGCAGACTAATGTTAATTTCCTCAGCCCTGTTTTTTTCCTTTTGAATGGCGAGATTTATTTGACTAAACTTAATTTCATTGATCAAACCAATATTAAAGACCGGCTGACTCAGGTTCAACCCGAAAACACTCTCGCTTTTGACTGTAAGCGGAATCAGCTGACTTTGATCAAAACCAGGCAAGACACCACCCGGTATCACTGAATTTTGAAGCTGCGGACTGTATTTCAAGTTTGCCGTGCCATTGATCTCAGGAAACCAGTTATTCTTGGCCTGAATTATCTTTGAATCTGCGATTTTGACATCATATGCATTTGCTTTAACATCAAAACGGTTTTGTAAACCAATTTTTATGGCCTCATTACGCGATAGACTCAGCGTGTCTGTAGCAGCCTGCACGTGACAGGCAATTGTGATGAATATAAATAGAATAAGGATTGGTTTCATGTTGAATTGTGATTGAATTAATGTGCATCTACAGGTGGTTCCTGCTTGTTTTCAGGTGTTTTAATCAGAAGGATTACAGGTATACAGAGAATGAATAAACAGGCGAAGCTTAAGAAACCATGATTGTAACTAATCAGTGTTTGCTGCTTGATAAGAATCATCTCCAGCATCTTATATGCTGCCTGAGTTGCCTGATCATCTGCATAACCTATGCCTTTAAAGGTTTGAGTAAACAGACTTATCCTTTCTTGTGTGGCTATACTAAATTCTGTGATACTGCCTGCCAGGTGATGACGGACAAATGCGTCACTTTTAGTCGTATAAATACTGATAATAGCAACACCAATTGCCCCGCCCAATTGCCTGGTCATTGTCGAAAGGCCTGTAGCCTGCGCCAGATCTTTCCCTCTGAGCGTACCAACTGCGATGCCTATCATATTTGGTGCGATGAAGGCCACACCAATATTGCGTAGAATAAAAGGCCAGAAAAACTGATCCCCTGTAGAGTCCGGCGAAACAAATCCCATAGGAAGGAGAGAAATAATCACAAGTATCAACCCAGTAATCATCAGGATTTTGACATTTGTCCCTGGGAACAGCTTTTTTACCAGAATCATTCCAATTGCACTCGCAATACCTCCTGAAATAAGAAATTCGCCTGTTTGAGTGGCTGTCCATCCTAAAGAAACCTGTGCCAGCAGCGGAAAAATAAACAAAGTCCCATTGGCCATAATACCATACATCAAACCGATGAGATTGCCCAATACCAGGTTAAAATTTTTATAAAGTTTCAAATCAACCGCAGGATAATCCGTTGTCAGTTCTCTCCATATAAATGCAATGAAAGAAAAAATTGAAATGGCAAAGAAAATCCGGATTTCAATACTGTCAAACCAGTCATGAATAGATCCTTCTTCCAGTACATACTGTAAAGATCCCAGGGCCATAGCGATAAAGGCAATACCAGCCCAGTCGATTTTTGGTGGTTTTACAGCCCCTTCCAGATCAGTGATGTACTTCCAGGAAAGCAGTCCTCCAATTATACCCAGTGGCACATTGACAAAAAAGATCCAGTGCCAGGATAAGGTATCGGTAATATATCCTCCAAGTACAGGACCGAAAATCGGGCCTAACATTATTCCCAATGCAAAAACCAAAAAGCCGCTTTTAGCTTGTTCAGGAGGAAAAGCACCGAGTACAATTGACATTGCTGTTGACAACAATCCGCCCCCGGCAAGCCCCTGAATAAAGCGCCAGATCACTAATCCCCAGAGTCCTGAAGAGAAACCGCATAACAGGGATGCTAAAGTGAAAACGAATACAGAACCTGTAAAATAACGTTTTCTGCCAATTAAATTAGCCAGCATTCCGGACAGCGGAATGATAATCACATTCCCTATACCATAGGCTGTAGAAACCCAGCCGATTTCGGTCACGCCTGCACCAATATTTCCGCTGATTTCTCTTAAGGAAACATTTACAATCGTAGAATCAATCAGCTCCATTACTGCGCACGAAAGACAGGTCAGTACCAGGATCCACTTGGCGGCTCCGGTAGGATATTGAGTTTCATCTGCCATATCAATTTACCTTTACTTTGACCAATACACTTAGCCCGGGATATAATTGACTATACTCAGTTTGCGGATCAAGTTTGATTTTCACCGGAAAACGCTGGGCGATTTTAATAAAATTCCCAGTGGAATTGTCCGGAGGTATAAGTGCAAAACGCGATCCTGTAGCTCCTCCATAAGAATCAATTGTACCGGTCAGTTTCTTACCTTCATAGGCATCTACAGTGACCTGTACTTTTTGTCCTGTTTTGATTTTCTCTATCTGAGTTTCCTTGAAGTTGGCTGTAACCCAAAGGTTTTTATGATTGATAAGCGCGCAAAGGGATTGTCCGGCAATGATAAACTGTCCTGTCTGTACATTTCTTTTGGTAACAATTCCATCAAAAGGTGCTATAATACAGGCATGGCGCAACCGTTCTAAAGCAGCGGTCAGTTCTGCCTGTTTTTTAAGGATAATATTCCCTGCAACAGAAACCTGTTTTCGTTCTGCCACAGCACGTGTCTTTAATCCTGAAGATGAACTTGATGAAGATAGCTGCATAGCTTTCGCTTTAAGATAAGCAGCTCTGGCTACATCCATTTGCGTTTGCGACTGCTCATAACCATTTTGGGTAATGGCTTTAATTTCCAGTAATTGTCTGGCCCGGTTAAAATCCTGTACAGACTTATCGTAGGTTGCTTTTGCAGATTGAATTCCCTGTTCGTTAGAGGTAGATTCGAAAAAAGCAGCATTTGCATTTTGAATGCTAGCTTCGGCCATATTGCCCGATACATCTGCATTCAATCTGGCATTCTCTAATTCTGCCCTGATCTGGCTAAGCTCTGCATTTAGTTCTACAGTGTTAAATACAATCAGGGTATCTCCTTTTTTAACTTCCTGGTTATCCTTGAAACGGATTTCGGTAACATAACCGGTAATTCCTGCTTTAACAGGTAAAAGATCACCATCCAGCTGGGCATTGTCTGTAGTTTCATAGGCCAGTCCGCTGATATATGAACTAATCGCAAAAATTAGAAGTACAACAGCAATCAGGCCACCAATTACCAATTTTTTATTATTCTTTTTTGGTGCATTTTCTTCCATTATTTTGTTCTTTTTATTTCACAAAGTAATGGCATTGTCCAGGGAAGAACAATGAAGGAACAGGAGGAATGTCTGGACTATTTGTGGTATTTATGACGGAATTTCAATGGGGCAAGGCCTGCAATCTTTCCGAAAAGACGAATGAAATAAGTGGCATCAGCATATCCCAGGTTTTCTGCGATTTCTTTAACTGTACTATCTGTATAAAAAAGCATTCTTTTCGCTTCCAGTATAATTTCCTGATGTATCCAGTAGCTCACAGGGCGCCCGGTCGTACCTTTCACCACTTCATTGAGATAGGCAGCAGAGATATTTAATGCCGCTGCATATTCGGCAGGGCTCTTTATTTTCCTGAAACTGGCTACAAGCAAATTCCTGAACTGCCTTGTGATGATAACCGGACGCAGGTTTGCCTGTGGAAGGATGTTTTCATCATACTGGCAGCAGGACACGAATAAACTTAAACAGACATCAAGCATTGAAGGTAAGGTCTGACACTGAATACCGGCATTCGACTGCTGTTCTATCTGCTGTAATAAGATTAAGCTATCTCTTAGTAAAACTGCTTGTGATTCTTGAATAGAAACCTGTGCATTCCGTATAGCGAACTCCGTAACTGCTGTGCGAAAAGCATCTTTAATCCAGTCTGCCCCTATTGCCATTGCCCACATATCCGCCTTTTGTAATGAAATCCCATAGTGTATCTGACCTGGAAGAATACAAAAAACAGCCGCCCCGGTAATGGTTATTTCCTGAAAATCAACCACCATTTTACTTAGCCCCTGTTCCTGAAAAATAAACATGTAATTGTTATCCCGGTGCGCTTCAATCTTACCCGCAAAATTCTGATTATCAACAAGTCTTATAATCTCAAAATTCTGTTTTGATCTTTCCTGCAGATTGTACATCGGGATTGGCAGTTTTGTTCTCATTTGTTATCTTATTAGGAGGCCGGAATGTACATTGTTTTCAGTAATACAGTAATAGACGATTCTAAGTAATCACTGGACAAATCGTGGTACACCTGATTACTTATAGTGCCCCACCGTCAACCAGAAAACTGAAACAATTGCAAGATCATTACCTAATCAAAGAATAAAAAAAAAGCCATCAAAATTATGTTTTGATGGCTTTTTTCAATTAAAATATTGTAGCTAATTGTCCCTTATAGCTTTCTTAATCACATTACTGAGCGCTAAAGGATGTTTATAAATAAAGAAATGATCCCCTTGAAGGACCTGGTATTTAAATGTCGACAATGTGTATGCTCTCCAATTCTCAATCTTGTCCACTTTTGATTCAGAATCCCCCATCAGTGCATAGATAGGAATACTTATCGGATTCAGTTTTTTCATCAGATGGCAAGTTTCAACGACTTCAAAATCTGCCCGGATAATTGGCTCTACGAACTGATATAACTCTTTATTGTCTAAAACTTCATTTGGCATACCCCCCAGTCTCTTCAATTCATTCTTAAATTCATCATCAGGGAGCAGGTGTCTGGATTTTGAACTAAAAACTCCAGGGCCAGCATTTCCAGATACAACAATTGCTTCCGGAAAATGTCCATCCAATTCTAGTAGATGTGCAATTCTCAAAACTAATAAAGCGCCCATACTATGACCATATAGTAAGAAACTGGAAGAATTTAACTTAGCTAAAATTTGCAGATAGAGATCTTTAGCAGCATCAATAAAGTCATTTAAAATATGTTCGTTGATTCTGTTACCTCTACCTGGAAGCTCAATAGGAATAAAATCGTATCCTCTGAAATGTTCTTTCATAAATTGAAATGAATAAACATTCCCACCTGCAAAATGCACTAAAAACACCTGAGTTTTTGGACTAAGATCTTTCATAACTCCATTTAGTTTTGGTCATATCGTAAAAAATTCTTGTAGCCATAAATTAATGTATTATTTCAATTATATGTTCTGCAACTCTTGCAACAAAAGGTTCTTTAAGAAGATCATAGTGATTACCCTGTAAATCAATAATTGTTATTTTTTCACACAAACTACCTCCAATTTGCGCTACATCCATATCTGAGGTCTCTGCTTTCATATAAATCAACTGCCCCTGAACCTTTTCATCATTTTTGTAACTGTAGTTCTTTAGTGCATATCTTAATGATCTGATCGCATTTATAGATTTAATTGTGCCATTTAACCCGGTTGAATCATCAGGAACAGAAATAAGGTTAACCATATCCTTTGGCAACAGATTCACAATATGTTCATGGCTTATCTCCTTTTCAAAATATTCGGCAGCTAATTCCCAGCATTCTTCTATTGTTTTTAAATCTGCCAGCTGACTGATCACTTTTTGATCAACTCCTCCAATAAGATCTTTTTCTTCATTTAAACCAAATCCAGAATCAACAGGAATACTAGTCTTGTGTATTGGTAATGGTGAATCAATCATAATTATTATATTATCTCTTTCACCTGCAATTTCCAATTGCTGCAACATTTCAAGGGCTATTGTACCGCCTAAACTCCAGCCAACAATTTTATATGGCCCTGTTTTTTGAACAAGCTTTAATCTCTTAATATATTCGGATGCTATGTTTTTGATATCAGCATGCTGAGGAGCAAAAGAACTTAACAGATCGCTTCTTAATCCCCAGCAATTATACTTTTCAAGCAACCCAGCTAATACAACATAACCTTGAATACCTCCACTTACTTCATGAATGAAGAACAAATTCTCACTAACACTTTTATTCCCCTGAAGCAGAATCAGGTTTTCATCGTTGAAGACATTACTGTTTTCCTTAAGTGTAATGACTCTGGCAAGAGAATGGATTGTTGGAAATTTAAAAAGATCCACAAGTCCAATTCCTTTTTTTATTTTATGATTTACCTGCGAAATCAGTTGAATTGCTTTCAGCGAATGACCACCCAAATCAAAGAAACTTCTGTTTACACTGATCTTATCCTCATCTATTTTCAGAATCTCAGACCAGATACTTAGTAGTTTCGTTTCTATCAGATTGGATGGCCCCTGATAACTATCTTCTGTATTCAATACAATCTCAGGAAGTGCCCGGCGATCTATTTTACCGTTTACTGTGAGTGGGAATGCTGTTAAATGAACATAATAAGAAGGCAGCATATAATCAGGAAGTATATCCTGAAGACGCTGTTTTAAATCCGCTATAGCTTCTGCTGCTGTATAATAAGCCACCAGGTATTTATCATCTCCCTGCTCTTTAACAAGTACCAAAGCCTGATTGATTTCTTCCAGTCCGCTGATCACTACTTCAATCTCTCCGGGCTCAATACGGTAACCACGGATCTTCACCTGGTCATCAATACGGCCCAGGTAGTCAATATTTCCGTCTTCCGTCCAGCGAACTAAATCACCCGTACGGTACATCAGACTACCCGGTTCAAAAGGATTCTCTACAAACTTCTCTGCTGTTAAAGCTATATTATTCACATAACCGCTTGCCAGCCCTAAACCTGATACATAAAGCTCTCCGGCTACTCCCTCAGGACTTAATCCCTGATACTGATCCAGAATATAAACTTTGGTCCCAGTTATCGGACGGCCAACAGGAACTCCCGAACCAGAACTTATCATCTGCGCGGCCTGATAAACAAGACAACTTAT
This sequence comes from Pedobacter cryoconitis, assembly GCF_014200605.1. Classification (GTDB taxonomy): domain Bacteria; phylum Bacteroidota; class Bacteroidia; order Sphingobacteriales; family Sphingobacteriaceae; genus Pedobacter; species Pedobacter cryoconitis_B. The sequence continues at coordinate 237,193 of NZ_JACHCE010000010.1, forward strand.
GGTACATTCTGTGGGACCATATTCATTGTAAAAATCATATTTATCCAGGTAACGGTTAGCCAGTTCTGCTCTGCAAACCTCCCCTCCGGCTATAATACGACGCAGGTTATTAGGCTCTGACAGACTGATACTTTCCAAAAACGAAGGCGTAGCATGCAGGTGCGTGACCTGGTGGTTATGCAAATAAGAATTGAACAGTGCCTGATCTGTAAGCACTTCCTTTCCGATCAAAACCAAACCTGCTCCGCTTAACAAGGCCAGCCAGATCTGCTCAACCGAAGCATCAAAACTGATTGTCGAGAACTGAAGGATACGGTCAGTATTGTCTATTTTAAATAAGTTCAGCTGACTTTGTATATAATTAACCAGGGAAACATTGTTCACCATCACTCCTTTAGGTTTTCCGCTACTTCCTGAAGTATAAATGATATAAACCAGGTCCTCGGGTTCACTCACCAGAAGCTGAATCCCTTTTAAACTGTCCTCTGTTTTAACTTCATCAATATCCAGCACTGAAATATGGTCCTGATAAAGTTCAGCATAAGCTGAGGAAGTTAACAGAAACCCTGAACCACTGTCCGTTAACATATAAAGAATACGCTCCTGTGGTAAAACGCTGTCAATCGGCACATAAATACCACCCGCTTTTAGAATACCTAAAATCCCGATAATCATATCAAATGAACGTTCAAGCAGCAGTCCGATCACTGTTCCGCTAACAACTCCCCGACCTGCTAAAAACAAACTTAACTGATCTGACTGCTCATCAAGTTCCTGGTAGCTCAATACCTGATCCTCAAAAACCAGAGCTACTGCATCCGGGCTTTGCAAAACCTGTGCTTCAAACAACTGAACAATTGTCTGGTTAGCAGAATAAGCAGGTATTGCACCTGTCCCCAGTTCCAGTAAACGCGAACGCTCAGCTGGAACAAGCAAACCAATTTCACTTAACCTGATATCCGGAGCAGTTAAAACCTGCCCGACAATATGTTTAAAATAAGTTGCGAAACGACTGATCGTCGTCTCTTTAAACAATTCTGCGGAGTAACCAAAGCTCAGGTATAGCTTACCCGAATCTTCAATGGCAGCAAGGGACAGATCAAATTTCGAACTTCCATCTCCTTTCTGCTGATAAGGATTTAATGTCAAACCCGGAATGACTAATTCTTCGCGCTCAAAGTTTTCATAAGAAAACATGACCTCAATCAATGGACTACGTCCCAGATCACGAGTTAATTTCAGTTCATCGACCAGATCCTCGTATTGAAAATCCTGATAGTCAAAACATGACAACGTTCGTGAGCTTACCCCGGCCAGAAATCCCTCGAAACTCAACTCCCCTACAGGATAATTACGCAAGGCAAGCGTATTGACAAACATCCCGATCATCCCATCAAGATCTGCATGACGACGACCGGCGATCGGTGTACCGACCACCACATCCTCGCTTCTGCTCAAACGTCCAAGAAGGATCGTATAAACCGATAACAAAACGGTATATAATGTTGCGCCATGCTGTTCACCTAAATAGCGAAGCGAGGTTGTAGCCTGTTCATCCAGTTCAAAACTATAACTATCTCCACGGTGGTTACGATGATCCGGACGCGCATAGTCCAAAGGTAAATCCAGTACTTCAGGAAGATCCTGATACTCCGAAAGCCAGAAAGACTTTTGTTCTGCTATAAGATCCTGTTCAGCATCACTCTGCTGCCATTCTGCATAGTCTTTATACTGCAAACCCGGAGCAGGTAAATCTTCTCCGGCATATAAAGCCATAAAATCACGGATCAAAATCCCATGAGAAACACCATCAGTAATGATATGATGCATATCCACCATCAAAAGCGATTCTCCTCCAGGCACATGAACCAGCCCTACGCGGAGTAAAGGACCTTGTCCCAGGTCAAAAGGCCGGATAAAACTTTCCATCACCCCCGCTACTTCTTCCCGCCGCGCCTGGTAATCCGTAATTGAAAAATTTGAACCATCACCAATTACCTGGAATGGTTCATCTCCGATCATCACTATCGTAGTTCTGAGTACCTCATGTCGCCTGATTAAAGCATGAAAAGCACCAGCCAGACGTTCCCGATCCAGTTCTCCGCTAAGCCAGGCGGCCTGTGGCATATTGTAAGCCAGTGAATCACGGTCAAATTCATACAGAAAATATAACCGCTTTTGAGCAGAAGATAAAACATAATGAGCTTTCTCAGTTGCCAAAGGAATAGCAGTGTAAACCGCTCCGGGTGCTATTTCATTAATATAAACTGATAAACTCCGGATATCCTGATGGCTGAAAACTGCTTTTAAAGATACTTCTGTCCCTAGCTCTTTACGGATCCGGTTGACCAGACTCATTGCTTTCAGCGAATGTCCACCCAGATCAAAGAAGCTTCTGTTTACACTGATCTTATCCTCATCTATTTTCAGGATTTCAGACCAGATACTTAGTAGTTTCGTTTCTATCAGATTGGATGGCCCCTGATAACTATCTTCTGTATTCAA
>NZ_JACHCE010000011.1 GCF_014200605.1 Pedobacter cryoconitis
CTTTAACGCAAAAAACCTCAATTTTCATTGAGGTTTTCGTGATCCCGCTGGGATTTACACCTAGTGCTAAAATCAGCGTTTTTACAATATCTGGTGGCTTTTACTATTCGACTCCCCGAATAACGCACCTTTTTGTCTGTATTTTTTAGTTGCAATTACTACAGTTTAGAAGCGGCAACCCCACGCGCTATACATTTATTTATAAGCTTCTGTTTATTTGTGTGTTCTAGGTCTGGCTTTGATTTAATTGATCAGATTAGCTTAATAGCCTTTTGTGCAACTAATGGAGCTAAATGAGAAAATTTTATTCTCTGACTAAGAGTGTTTGTAACAAGTTGAGCATTGGCTAAGGTATGCTGTAAATACCTGAAATGTATAAAAAACCAATAGGAAGAAGGACAACAACGACAATCCCAAGGTTATATTTGAAAATATAGTATTTTAGCATATACATCTATGCGTGCTGGTTATTAAATCAGATTCGCTTCTAATTTGCAACTAATGAAAATTAAAGAAAAATTTCCATTGCTCTTTGAATCAACTCAGCATAAGGATAGACTCATATGGGATGAAACATTTAACTACAACGAGAATGCAGCTGATCTCTGTTGCGCTCTTTTTGATTTTGAAATTGCCGATAATCAAACTTCAATTGACCTTGCACAAAAAAAGGCATTACTGATCCTAACAGAAGTAAATTCATTAAAGGGGCAAACTCAAGCTGAACAAGAAATTCTGTTTTTTGATTACCTTAAATTCTATGTTTGTACAGGCATGCTGAGGTTTTTGACAGGAAAAAAAATATTTCCCTATTGTTTTAATTGGTTATGTCGCTCTGCATCTGAAGAGATTGCAGCCGAGGGCAAATGTAATTTTTGCCTTGATTTTATAAGCATATGTTTAAGTACAGACCAAAAGTATATCAAAAACAGATTTTTGGATTTATTGCCTACTTGGGTACGGTGTCTTTTTTACTATTCTAATCATACCGGAGGACACAAAGAAATGGCCAAATGGTTTATGGAAGAATACCTTGAGCATTATCTTAAACTATGTGCATATCATAAAGATACTGAAAAACTATATTCATTGCTGTTTATTGCACCATGGCTTTACAAGTTTCACTTTAACCAAGCGCTGGAAAAGCTATCCGATATTCTAAGTGAAAACGTAACGGCATGTTCAGATAGAAAGATAAAAAAAGCTATTTTTCTTCATTTTGCAATCGCTGATAAATCTATGGGTGGAAGAACGCGAAATGAATGGTACCAAGCTTTAATACCCGCCTTTGCGAAAGAGCTGACCGCTACCGAAAATCTCCAGTTGGTATCATCGAGATACAGCCGGGACCTGGAGCTACTCAAAGCCCATCTATCCGAATTAACTGAGGTTGTTAAAAAAGTTGCTAAAGAACGAAAAAAACAAGGAGACCTCGATGAATACCATACCTCAAGGATATTTAGCGTTCTAGAAAGAACGCTCGTTAATCTCATAAAATCAGGACAGACAAAGCAGGCAACAGCACTAATTGGTGCCTACTTTGGAATCAGCGCAGAGGAGCTAATTCGTTTAAATATTCTATATATCATCAGCAGCGTTGAGGATTCTGTTATTTTCTCCAGTGCTGGTCATACTATTTTTGCCCCGATTAGCAATCAGGGAAGTATCAAGGAACTTGTCGCGACACAAAACGATTTCCTGCGCACCAATCACCAACTTCATGATGTGCTCGATTTCGAACTTGAGGAGCATAGGCGCTTTGGTGAACCGGATGAACATGCCGCAATAATACACTACCAGGCGCTACGGTCACATTTTACGGTTCAAAGGATATTTGAGTTGCCGGATTTAGAAGCGCTGGGTGGCATTCATATTTTGGATAATGCCCAGTGGCCCCTGCAGGCACTGATTTGTAAAGAAACCGGCATTGCCTTACCAATCGTACATAGTTTCAGGGTGCCCTATCCTCAACGTGAAATCAAATCAGTTTATTTCTGGGAAGGTGACAACCAACTCGCCAGATATGAGGCTGATGCGATGAAACATTATTTTACATCCGCAGGTATAGAAGTTACCCATCACCACTTCGAAGAGAATACTAAAAAAGACTTTCTTCATAATTATCACTCAAGCGCTTATGATCTGATATATGTAATCTCGCACGGAGAATTCAGGCACTTTGAAGCCCATAAATCATTTTTAAGTCTTGGATCAGATATTAAGATTTCAGCCGATGAACTTATATACAAGGACGACACTGGAATGCGGCGCTTACTCTTACTTGCCGGATGCGACACCGCAACCGTCAATATGGGAAATCACCCTGACGCGCTTGGTATTGGCCCTAAACTCGTCAACCCTAATCAATCCCTTTTTGGACATGAATGGCCAATCCGGGACATATCAGGCTTGATTTATGGCTCATTGATTTCTTCATTGCTTGCAAAAAAACTTCCTTACCAATGCGTCTATAAAGAAGCCATGCATTTATATCTTAGCGGACATGAGGCCGTCGTTAAATATCTTGCTGATACAGGCATTCCTCAGGAATCGTTAAACAGAATCGAAAATCAAGTAATAGTACACGAGAATTTCTTCTGCTGGGCATCGCTCACTTATTTTATTTAACAGATTTATCGATAAACGATTAAGAATAAAGGCTTTGTGTTTTTTCAATGACTCAATAATGTTCTTCTTTAAGCCATCAAATCATTAATTGAATGGATGTCAGAATTACGGGTAAAGGAGTCATATTTATAGATTTGTTCATTTTCTGGTGCAATTAACTAAACGGTTTTTTATCCCATTTCTATTAACACTATATTACGCTTAAATAAAATCTAGTTACCTAGCATCTCAAATCCATGACTGATAAAAGCCAATTTCTTCATTATCTGACTAACACAGAGCGTTCTAATGGCAAAAACTACAAATCCTCAACGATCAAAACCTATGTAGACTCGATTACATTAATTACCGCTGATCTGAACAACCACCTCATTTCCGAAATTGATTCCCTTTACAACATTCATGACGTGAAGGAATTAAAACATCTGTTTGATAATTTATATAGCATTCCTCAAATCCAAAAAGAAGAAGTCATTCAAAGAAAACGAAAAACAAATGCATTTAGAAGATATATTGAGTTCAGGGAAACGATTCAGAAATTTGGTTTAACTCAAAATCAGCCTGACTTACAGGAGGTTGAACAGTCAAGGACCGAAGGCGGAAAAAAAGTAGTTATATCTCTTCGCTCAGAAAGAGATGGCCGCTTACGAAGTCAAGCCCTTATTCTCCATGGCACAACCTGTTTTGGCTGTGAGTTCAATTTTAAAAAAGTTTATGGTGATCTTGGTGAAGGTTTCATTGAAATTCATCACTTACAATTGCTTTGTGGTAACTTAGCGCAAGTGATAACAGATCCAAGAACAGATCTGATCCCGCTTTGTTCCAACTGCCACAGAATGGTTCATAGAAAAAAGGGATATGTGCTCTCACTTGCTGAACTAAAAGCGGTTATTAATTTGCAGAGTAGTGACAAATTACCTGATGTGGAAAGCAAAGAATTGGTCTGAGGTTTATATTACCATAGCTAAACTATATGAATCCAGTTTAGTACTTACAAGACTGCCTGGAAAACAACGTTGAGAATAATCAAATTCTTACTGAAAACATCTGACAAAAAAATTCCGACAGTAGAAAAAAATCTTAGATTAGCAAAAAACATTAACCTCCGCTCTCATATTCAAAACAGAATTAGTTGATCCCAATGTGGGAAACTTCATTGAATCAATCCGTGATATCAGATATTCTTTTGAAGTTGCCGATCTTATCGACAACAGCATCACTGCTGGGGCAAGCCAAATCCAGATTTATCTCGCACCACAACCACAACAAATCAGATTTGCAATGCTGGATAATGGACAGGGAATGGCAGAAACCAAACTCAAAGAAGTCATGCGCCATGCTGCAACAAACCCGAAAGATTTCAGGGAGAAAAATGATTTGGGTAGGTTTGGCTTGGGACTGAAAACCGCTTCTTTTTCACAGTGCCGAAAGCTGACGGTAGTATCCTAAGCACAATAACATTTTATCCAGCAGACAGTGGGATCTGGATTATATTGCCAATGCAGATAAGTGGTTGCTTAAAATACCAGATGATATTTCAGATTTACATTTACTGGATGAACTTCAGGGCATGGAGAATGGAACACTGGTTTGCTGGGATACTGTCGACAGAACTGAAAAATCTGAGATAACAACAATAATAGACAAGATTCGGAAACACCTGGCTCTGGTTTTTCATCGTTTTTTAGAAGGCGTGAACCGAAAGGTTTTAAGGATAGCGATCAATAATAATCCTATAGCATCCTTTGATCCCTTCGACCTCAACCATCCCGCCACCCAGCAATTGCCAATATAGCGAGTTAGTGCAAATTTTGACACCCCCGTAAAAGCAAAAACCCCTACAAACTATCGTTTGCAGGGGTTTGTACGTTTTGATACTGAATCTTGTGATCCCGCTGGGATTTGCACCTAGTGCAAAAATCAACGCTTAAATAGTATTTGGGGCTGTTTTGTAATTCTACTCATTGAATTACTCACTATTTTTTTAATACGTTTTAGCTGCAATTGCTATAGTGTAAATATAATCATTCTCTTTAACAATTAAAAGTAATTTGGATTACTAATTATTAGGCGGTTCGACTCAGGCACTGGGTCCCGGACGCGAAGCAAGCCAAATTGTTGTTTTTTCATAATTATTTCATTCGATCATCCTTAAGTACTTGATTTAGTGATAATATAGCAAAATTATACATGAAATCCAACATTAACCTGGCTTCTGCGAGACTCATTTTTTGGTCGTATCTTTTGAGTATTCGTACTGCTTTTTCTGGCGTAATGTTTCTTTTTTCGGGATTGATTTTGATCATAGGCACCTGTTTTTAGATGCAATAATCAATAGATTGGATTTTGAAAAACAGGGAGTTTTATACCGACTCCCTTAAGTTTATCTTAGTTGAAATTGATTTGAAATAAATACTCGTGTGGTTTCTTAAGAATTTCTATAGAACTAAAATTGAGAACGTTGCATATCTAGTAGATTTTTTAAAGCAATCTTTCGAATTCTTTCATACATATTATTAAACATGCTCAATCCCATATACAACGTAACTTTTCCATTTATTCTATCGCTCTCAGGATACATTAATTTATCATCTATTTCATATGCTGCAAGTGCTTTGTCGTTTTTCTCTCTCAAAAAGGATATTGCTCCTTCCACCTCATTAATTGACTTGTTGAAGAAAAACCTTTCTTCCGAAAAATGTTCCTTAGTAAGCATGTGCTTTAATAGAGCGTCACCACTTAAGGAAAAATTGGGGTTTAGCCGAATAGATAATGGGGTTGCAACAACATCCATTATACGATGATCAGCAAAACTACCATACTGATCAAAGTCTTCGGTATATCCAGTTAATTCCAAGTAGCAGAAACGTTCAAAATCAGGGTTATTTAATTTAATAGCCAGACCAATACATAAAGAAAGACCAATTGAAAGTGCTTGATTTCTATCGGAAAGCACCACAATGGCATCAGCTAGTTGACTGGCTAGTATGTTATTACTCGAGAGCTTTATTTGTAATGATTCAAACCATTTTGAAATTTCAATTACTTCTCTGCCGGTGGCATCCGAACTAGAAGAGCCTTGTCTCAAATAGACTTTGCCAATTTCTATACCCTTCATCTTTATGGGAGATGACAGAGGCTCAGTATGGGCATGAACAGGGATTTCGATAACACCAAAAGTAAGACCTTGATAAACATAAGAATATGATTTGAATTTGGGACGAGGGAAGATTTTATCTTTGACCTTTTGTTGTAAAATGGCATCATCCGGAAAACCAGTAATACCTGTTAGTTCAATTTTTCCCTGGTTTTCAGCTATGCCGAAGATTATATAAGCAGATTCTTCTCTTATCGTATTGGAGAAACTGAGAATATCTTTTACAAGCTTAGCATCTTCATGTTCCTTGTTTCCGGCAAAATCAAAGCATCTCTCTTTAAAATCAAGTATGCTACTCTCGGGGCTTCTTGTTAGTGTTTCAAATAATTTATCGTTCATTTTATTGATAGGGAGATATAGGCAATTTATTTCTGACTATTTAGGAATGTCTCAACACGAAATAATTCGTCTTGCACATCGTGCTTAAAATTGCGGATATAGTCCGAATACTCGGAAGGTGCTCCTTTTACTGGTCTTCTCCGCTTTACGTTCTTATATCCTTCAGCCTGTTTCCATCCGGTCTGCTCTAAATTATGCCTGTAATTTCCCATTACATATACAGCGGTCTTACCACCTTCTAATCGGTATTCTTCTTCCCTCAAATCCTCTAATTCGTTGAAGTATCTTTCATCTTTACTATGGCTCTCTATCTTTGCTAATACTTTTTTAAGCCTTTCTAATTTTTCTCCGGTCATTGTAATTGCGTTTGATTTATATAAAGGTAAGAATTCAAGATGATAGTATTTGAAAGGGGTTCGCATATGGAAACGCGCCCAAATCAACGTTATTCTTGATTTTTTCTAGCTTTTTAAATTTCCATCCCAGGAATTGTATCGTTTTAAAACCAGCCTCATGGCTATCCATGATTGATTTCATTGTTAATGGTTATGCACATCCAACTCGATAAATGATTAAATTTGTTAATCAGCAACGCTCAAACAAAATGGCAAAAGGCAAACAAAAAAGCACTTCCAGAACTACAGAAGAAATACAGGAATCTGGCAACATATTACTCGACACTGTGCTAGAAAGTATCAGAGCAAAATATCAAGACCTAAAGATTAATAAAACTTCCGAGGAACACCAAAAAGATCGTGGAGTGGATTTTCAAATTGAACTCATCGGTAAGCCAAACGAGAATACACTGGATATGTTCAAATTGCAGGTCAAAGCAACTGATGAGCCTGTAAAGCCACTGAAAACCACCACCAACAAGGGGCTTATTTCTTTTCAGATTGATAACCGGCATATCCGCTATTATCAGCAGGAAATGCCTTGGGCGTTACTGTTTATCCTTTGTGACAATTCAACAAAAACCGTGTATTGGCATGCCATTCAACTGGATGATTCTCTGGAGGAACGTCTCAATGAATCAATAGCCAAAAAAAAGGAATCCATACAGATCTTTATTGATCCCAAAAATATTCTTGAACCGAACAGTTTTCTAGCTTTTATCAGGGATGCGGAAGAGTCAAAGACATTGCAGTTTTTTAGAGTCTCCGAAGAAAATGAAAATGCACTGACTGCTGGTACCGACTTTCAGGTAGACCAGAGCAAACCGCTTTTGGAGCAATTGTTTACCTTGTTGGAATACCTGTTTGAGGAAGTGCAATACCTTCCAATGCATCTGCTGAGCCAATACCACCCATTCAAGGTTTCAGAGGCTCAAACATCTTTCTATCAGCAGTTCAAGCTCTATACTGAAAATGATGACCTTGTGGCGATGCTTGACACGTTTAAAGTGCAACCTGATGGAACGATCAACTTCATCGATTCTTCCTATATTCAGGATGTTGATGATTATGAAAAAAAAGCGATAGCAATACTGGCAAAACTTAGCCAAAATCACATTTATGCAATCATATCTCAAAAGTCAAGGAAAGAAGTTTCGACTCGTTACTTTACGCATGGTAACTGTAATTGCGTAGCCTGTTGCCATAACAGGCTGGACATCCCGGAGACCATTAAAAAACTGCAGGAGCCAAAAGACAAATCTCTGGATGATCGGATGAAGACTGCTTATATGCATTATGAGCTGGGCAACTATCTAAGTGCTGCTGAATCCTTTCAGAACATTGGTAGTCAGGCAATAAAGGAAAACAAAAAGACCTTGTTCCTGATCACTCAGTTTAACTTGATCAGACTAGGAAGGCTAATCAAAAACAATTATTACGATTACGAAACGATTGAGTACGGAAAAACATTAATGGATATTAATATGGATAGGGCTGTCTATTCCGCCTGAAACAGAAGCCATCACCGCAAGCTCTTCAATTACATTAAAGAGGTCCGCTTTTACTCTGACAGTGCCTATGAAGTCCAGACTGCAATGTCAAAACTGAGAAGTGAATACCAGAGTTTTGTCAGAGGAGGGAGTTTCAACACCCATACCTATGACCAATTGCTCAATGGGTTTGCCCAACTGAGTTCCTTCATTGGTGGAAATCGGATCGTTTATGATCGTTTTGGTGAATTCAGCCTTCAGATGGATGAATTCACTGAGGGCATATTTATTGCTCTAGCACTTCGAGAGACCAATAGTTACGTGATTTCTGCCTTTAATGACTACCATATCCAGCGCCTGATCTTCGATGGGGAGCATAAAATTACTTGGCGTTATTTTAACAAATACCTTTTTAAATCAATTCCCTATAGAGAAAATGATGGAAAGTTCTTTGGCATGATTAGTAATTTGTTAATACATCATCACTTGGTTAATGACGCATATAAAGCTTATTCACCAAACGAAGGTTCGTATTGGCGCAATCGTTACCCGGAAATCTTTGCCAATTGTTTATGTCTTGCAGCGATGATTGAGATGAAGGATAGCCGAGCAGAAACAATCAGTAGGGAAATCATGGACTGCTATGCCAAGGCGGATTTACCAAACCCAGATGCTTATATCCAGGTCAACAGCTTTTTTAGTAGTAAACGCAGTCAGCTTTCAACAGTTCTGTTGACAGAACTCATCATATTTTTCCTACAATTTAAAGACATGTACCTTGAAAAACGGCTGGGAATTTTTACCGCAGAATTGAAAACTAGGAAACTAACCATCAGCCTTCCCGCCCCACAACGAAAACAACTGTTCAAATACGCATTTGGAGAAGATAGAGATGATTTGCGTTACTTTAATACTCTGGCTTTTTTTCATCCGGTAGCTGATAACTCTCTTAAAAAAGAAATAGAGAAAAGCATTACGGCACAGCTTCGTACTAAATTTGATTCTTATCACTATTACTACGCGGTAATCACCAATACGTTACCTTTCCAGGGATCAGAATTCTTAGATAAATTCATAGAAGCCACATACCCAGATCCCACTAAGTATTCCTTTAGAAATACATTTTACGGTCCTCAGGATAATGAATATCCATTGTTTGATATGTTTTTTAACCTATGTTTCAAATTTGGGCTACAACCAAGAGAAATTACTGAAAAAAAAATGGAAGGCTTTGGGGACTACTACGATTGGCTACTTAACCTTGGTGAATTTGATTACAGCAAGTTTAAAATAACCTGGCTGGGTCTGTATCCAACAAAATTCTATTTGAAGGAATTTGCAAAACCACTGGCCTTAAGAAAAATCATAGAAAAATACCTCCGGAACAACCGGGATCTTCAGGTGGAACGTCTGTATTTTGACATTTATAATCCTCAGATTGAAGAAGTGGAAGCAGACTTTGAGTGAAATGAAAATAGTTGCTCATATCTGTGCTCCGAAAGTATTTCGGAGCACAGGTTTAAAAAACTTATTTCGGCTGATAGAAGTCAAGATCAGCAGATACATTTATAAGATCGTAATCTTTGGTCAGTTTTTGCAGCTGATTTTGGTCTTCCAAAATGAAAAAAGTTGAAAGAAAAATCTCCCCTTTGTTATTGGGTCTGTCAGTTGTGTATACTTTATATACTTCGTTCTGGTACTTAAAATAAATTTCTCGTAAGCTGGTCAATTTTTTTATGCCACCAAGATTTTCAATTTGTGTGAAAATCGCTCGTAGTTGCTTGTTTAACAATTTGGGATGAAAACTTTCATTATGAAATGATTTTGTTGTTGGATGGGCTTTTACCATCTCAGCAAAGTGTCGGTTGGTTATGTGAACAATACTAAATTCGTTTATAACAATCTGTTTCCCATTTAGAGTAAACGTTAAATCGGCGACATTAAAAGTTTCAAAAACCTCTTTTGCGGATAAATAAATAAACTTGTTCTGAAGTACTGTGGACATCTTTTTGGCATCATAAATCCTACGTCCGCCGAATTGAAAATTAGACTGGTATTCGCTGCTACCCTTTTGTACCTGATCTATTTCATACTCGTATTCACGGATAATTTCTAACACCAGTTTATCCTTTGTGCTCTTGTCTGCAAGTTTTTGCTCCCAATTGCTTGCTTCGTTTTTTAGATGTAATAGACTTGAAGTAGCTTCATCAATACCGATTTGCCGAATCTCGGTTCCAAATGGTCTGTAATATGCCGAACCTCCAGTCAGATCGCGGAAATAGATAAGATATGTGAATTTAAAATTGTAATGGGCGCATACTGTGGCTACATCAAATGGTGGAAGATCACCTTGTGCGGTTTTCAGGAATGAGCAAATAAAATCCTTCTCAATTTCGGAAAGTATCTCAACATCCGCAGTTCTTTGCAAAAGGTCGGTGAGGATATTCTGTAAACGAAGATGCTCGGCCTCTTCATGCGTCCAGTCTGGTTTAAGTTCTTGTTGTGTATATTTTCCTATCATAATAATTCGATATTTTGCAAAGATACCTATACCCGAGTAACAACATTCTTAATTTTGAACTACATTTTCAAAAAATCACAATAGAAAGCAATAAGTCGCTCTGTATGCGATTTTGTCAGAAAAGTATTGTTGAGATCATGAAAATAGCTTACTGTTTTTTTAGGAAGTAATAGTACTTCCAATACTTTTGCCAATGTTAAAACATTTCGAAAAACTCAAAATCATCATATCCAAAAATGAATTTTACCGTGTTCATCGTAAACTCATTGTAGAAACTAATGAAATTTGAAAACTGATCTATTTTCGGCAATAGATTAAGATAGCCGTTCTGATCTTTTATTAAATCGAAATGCCTTTGGAAAACATCTTTTGCCTGAAGTTGACGATCACCGACAATAAAACCATAATCGAACACATAGTACCAAATTGAATTACCATCAACAAAAATACTGGTGAAGAATTCGGGATTAAATCCTGCTTTAAGTATTCCTAAATTATCTTTTCTCCAAGAGTAAGTGTCCTTTTCTTTTGGAGGGCTATATAATTTAGTCGTTCAAGTTGTGTTATACAAATCGAAATATTTCGGGAATATTTTCATGATCCCAATTTTTTCGCAGCCCGTTTTTGGCGATTAAAGCTGTTTCCACAACTGTCATTACAGAAGGTCTGACGGATTGTACCATGAAGCAATTTTTCTTAGTAAGTGCAGGTTTTGACTTCTCCTTAAGATTGTAGCTCATAGATAAGATTTTGATATACTGGTGCCTGAAATTCTCGGGTGGCCCTAACGGGCATAAGGCGTTTGACAAGATAAGGATTAGGGGACTAATCCTTTGATAATACCTGTTTTACAATGTTTAAATACCGGCTACGTTTTAAATCTTTAGATGCGTCTGTAAGTATTGAACGATACGCTTTATCTACAATATCATGTGTAGAATCTAAATAATCTGCGGCATTCATTGCACCGTGTTCGCTAATGTACCAATGCTCGTTGATCAATTCCTCTAAAATAGCAATGGATTTTTTTGATAGAAAAACCCTGGCAACGCTCATCTGTTCTCGGACTGCACTTAGTGCGTCTGCGGCCTTTTCTCCTTCTTTTTTGTAGTATGTACTCTGGGGATATGTTTCATCATACACAGAACCGGGTTGCTGAAAATAGTCCTTTCTATCGCTTAACGAATCTCTCCAGTTTCCAAGATTTTTTAATATTTCAAAATAATATTTTTCTCGCTCAGACCATTTCCCTTGAGCGGCAAGAATAATGCGCACCAAGAATATAGTGCTGAGGATCAACAATACTGAAATCCCGTAGTGGTTAGCTAGCGCTATTCCTTTTTCTAATAGTTCGATCATGGTTTGTCTGTAGAAGAATAACCCAGTATTTTTTGAATTATCTTTTCAAAAGCAGGTTTGATACCCGTGATAAAATTGGAAATGGTTAGTCCGATTAACCCGATGATTCCGATTGCGTCTGAAAAACTCTGTTTGATTTGTGGGAAAAGATTTAATGTTTTATAGATTCCGTAAATCAAAAACAAGAGTAATAGATTATAAAGTATTCCTGCAATAATATTGGTTCGTTTGGCAAATTTCGTTTCAAACTCTAATAATGCATCATAGTGATCAGTATCTACTATTTCTCTGGATAGAATAATTGAATTGTATGCGTTGATAAAACATAGTGCAATAAAATCATTTCCCTGTTCAAAAATTGCTGATTCCTTGGTTATTTCCATGTAAGCCTCGTCTTGTAACGGCTTTGAAACAGCTGTTTTTTTAGTCAGGTTTAAAAATGATATAATCACTGCGGCAATATTACTTTTGCTGTAGTAGTTTTCTTTGATAATGTTTTCAAATGTTATAGTTGTGTTATTCCTCGTTCTGATATCAATAATTTTTTCAATCCAGTTTTTGTCATAGCTGAATTTGATAACACCAACTATAATCGAAAAGATCAAATAATCATTGTGGACAAAAGGAGAAATTGAATCTCTTGTAGGTGTACGCCTACTGATTGCCTGGTAATGGATATCAAAGACATTAACTGAATCTGTTGAAATTGCTTCAATAATCCCATAATATATTTTGTCAATTTCATTTAGATCTTGGGGAGAATGAATCTGCTGATGAGACAATAGGTTGCTAAACGCAGTTAAAACACTATTCCCAGCTATGGATTGTAGGTAGAGTGAGCGATTTTCTAAAGAAACCATTTTTTTCGTTTTAGACTGTAATTCAAATGATCCGCATCCCATCCAGTAACATTTCGCATCTTACTCAATAGCTTGGATATCAAGTTGGAATAAAGCATTGTCGCCGGCTGTTCACCGGGCAAGAAATTCCGCCATGAAAGGTAGGTAAAGGAAAATATTTGTTGAACGATATAGGCCAAATCATAGTAAAGCAGGTCGTCCAACTCATTATTGTTATAGTTGCCTTGCGGTGTTCTAATCTTAATTTGAACCGGTGTACTCATTCCTTGTCTAGCTGTTTTAAGTTCTTTTGGACCGAACATTTGAACCACACAGGTTTCAGAATCTAAAAAGAAGTTGCTAGCCCTATTTGGAATGTACGCCCCTTTACCGGAAAGGCCCGGCTGGCTTGGTTCGAATAGCAGATGTGGGTGGGATTTGCTTATCGTCACGAAGGCGAATTTTATTTTGTACTTGGTGTTGTTTTTGATGAATTGACTGATGACGTCAAACTCAGTGTTCTTTATTGGTTTAAATATATGAAAGATCAAGCGAACAGTGTCGCCCTCAGACCAACCTTGTTCTTTTTCTAAACGGTTGAAAGAATAGCTAAGGCTTGACAATAGTTCATCAAAATATTTTTCGAACGGAACATCCTTTACTTTGTCGCCCAAAAGATATTGGCCATCACTGGAAAGAAAAGTAGTGATTCCGACTACTTTGGATTGCTCTGCGCCTTTGAACTGGTTTTTTCTCATCCAACTATGGCCAATACCAATGATGATTTCCCGATCAACTGATTTTTGAGAAGGTAGTACCCAAGGCGTACCACCCAATTTTGCATAGATCTGTAAGGCAATTGAGTTTAGAATATATTCGTTATAAGTTTTTACGTTATGTGTAAGTACATACTGCACCGGGATTTCCAGTGAGAGCAGTTTGGCTTTCAATTTAAAATAAGGATTGTCACTGTCGGCAAGGCGTTTAAACTCTATCGGAATTTCAATGATGGCTAAATCGGGTTTAGCTTCATCCCACTCTCTTATAATTCTTAAGTATTCTTCAAGATCGAAAGTACTTAGCTGATTGATATTGTAATTGAGTTCTGTAAGTTCATATTTTTTAAGCAGGCCTTTCTTAAAAAAGTTGGAAGTACTAATGCCATCCTTGAGACTGGCTAAGAAATCAGTAAAATATCCTCTGTTTTCTCTATGGCAAATACATAAAACTGTTGGTGACTTGGTATCAAAACTAATGCTGTCGTATGGGCCAAAGTTGGTCAAGCCCATGTCTGGACTTGTACTATTTGTCTTTGTACCTGCCGGATCAAAAATAAAAGTCGGAGTTTTTAAAGCAAAAGTGTTGCTGATCGTTATGGGCACTTCTTGTACCGTAAAACAGAAACCATCGCTATTCTCAAAAAGAATCTTTGCACCATCTAATCGGCCTGTAAACAAATGTTTGGCAGTGCTATTAATTTCTGCATACAAATTTTTTGTGTTGTATATCTCACTTCGTTTACTTTCGATTGCATTCAGGACACGCAAAGAGTCTTCGGGGCTGGTGGCAAAATCTAGGTAGTTGGCAATGTTAAATTTTGTTTTTCTTATAAACAGTTCATTTAGCGGAAAAAGTACCTCACCTTCATTAGTTTTAACTTTTGCTGACTCGCCATGGATTTCAGAGAGCGTTCCAATAAATTCTTCACTAGGAGCAAGGATGTTATCCATCCCTGGCATGATTTCACAATGCAATACTTCTATACCTGTCAAGTCATATCCTTCCGCTAATAAGTCTGCACAGCTTTTGTTAAAAATCCAGTTCCTTTTTATGTTGATTACGAAACCGAATTGTTTTTGCCCATTTATAGTGGCAAGCCTCAACTGAACTTCGATGAGTTTTTTGTATGCAATTTTCCCTTGCAGATTCTCCGGTAGTAGGTCGTGGATTAAATCATCGGTGTTTTTGCTAGAGAAAAACCTGAATGGATAAAAGTCAACTGGCGTAAAGGATACGAACCGCTGTTTAAAAGTCCTGAAAAAAATGTGTTTAATTAATGAGGACGTAATTGTATGGTCGGTAAACACATCTCTTGTTACATTTTCTCCTATGTCTATAGTGCTGTCGTCTCCGGAGTTAGAGATATAAATATCATCCCCGTTGCGGAAAAAGGAATGCGTTCGATTATGGTTTCTTCTAAGTTCTTGTAACGCTTCGTCAGAATAGGTAGTTTTTGAAATCTGAAATTTTTCAAAATCAAATGATATCGGGAAAAAATTGAGTTGCATCGTTAATTTGTGATTTGGTTAAACCCAAAAATACTTGATTTTCAGTCTTTCCCCAAAAAACTTTATGCACAAGAAACTAATATAATATCCTATTAGACTCGGGAGCTATTTTACTGTGTAGTTCAATAAAGTTGGTTCTTTTTCATTTTTGGTGAAGGGTTAACACAGACTTTTATAAATGATTTCAGTAGTAAAAGTAAATATTTGTAGATAGGGATATAACTTTAAGGACTTTATCTTTTAGTTTTTTTACCAAAAGTGACGAAGAACCAAGTTTCTCCGACATATACGACATTGCAACTTAAAATTCAGACTTACATGGTGGTTGTTTTGCTAATAAAAGAACTAACCTGATTCGTTTGTCGTAAATATCGCTTAATTTCTTATAATATTAAGTTTACATAATGGTTTAAATTATCAATATATTTAAAAATTAGCACTAAACACGATCAATTTATGCGCAATCTAGCCATTTTTTTAACCCGTCTACAGACTTTCAACCTTCGCATCATCACCAAGTCTGAATTGAAAAGTCCGATAAATGAAGACAAGGAGAAACAGGCTTACAGCCTTGCACACGAAACACATTACTATGATTCGTTCACTTATAAGAGTGAAATCAGGGTATTAAAAGATATGGCTTTAATTGACCTGCTATCCCTTAACGAAGTCAGCTTAAAAAGAGAATTTGAACAGCTCAAAAAATTAAAGGAAAGGTTTAAACTAATATGGACAAATTTCCACCAACATTACGGTGAGCTTAGAGCCGAATATCCCAGCAACTTCATATTTTCGATTCAACTCGATTATTTGTTTATCGTTAACAACCTGCAATCAGACTACAAGGATATTTATATAGGTGATGAGTTTGTAGAAAGTCTGCACGATACTTTGAAAATCAGGGACAAGTTCTTAAGTGAACTGATAAGCGAAGTAGATGAAATTCTAAATCCCCGTGAAACCTTCGAGGAATGGATGGCCAAACAGAAGAGCCCGCAACAAGTTGAGGATGCCACGCCTGAGCAATCCCCAAAAATCCCATATAATCCCGATGCGGGTCGGCCAAAATTCAATCATCAGTATATAGATGACTTTTTGCAAATCCTAAGGACTTATTTTTCAGAGGAACATTTCAACCAACTTGCCGCACTGATAAAATCGGACGAACAACCTGCAAGCCAGATGATCTTCAACGGAAACAGTAATAAGCTTGCTGATGCTTTTAAGCAGCTTTATGAAGCAAACCTGATTGTTGGCTGCAATAAAGCGGAACTCGAAAAATGGATTCTAAAACACTTCTTATATAGCAATGGAGATAAAGTAAACGAATACTCGGAAGGCTGGCTAAGTGCGATTATATCTTCCGATACCAAGATTTGCAAATCACCAATTTTAGAGGTAAGGATGAAAGATAAAGTTCCTTTTCTGGTTCCAACAGTCCGAAACAAAAAAAACAGTAAATATTAGTAGGGAAACGGTAAGGATGCGGTTTAACGTATTGTAACCCTACAAAACAAGCCACTAATATTGCGGTATCAAAACAAAAGATACCGCTTATGAAGTACACATTTGAAGAACTACCGCAGGCCATTAGTACACTGCACGAAAAGGTAGACCGCATTAAAGATCTGCTGCTGGAAAACAAGTCGCAAAATCCCCAACGTCCCCGAGAAGATTTATTGACTATTGGGCAGGCTGCCGAATTTCTCAACCTGTCTGTACCCACGCTTTACACCAAAGTGAGCCGGAAGGAAATCCCCGTGAACAAGCGGGGCAAAAGACTTTATTTCTCCATGGTGGAACTATCAGATTGGGTAAGATCGGGCAGAAAGAAAACCACTGAAGAAATCCGGCAGGGAACCATCCATTCAGCCACGGACGGCATCATACCACCACCAACATAGCTATATATCCCTATTGCTAAGTAGATATGAATGCATATAACAACATGCAGATATATCAATGTAAAAACGGTTTTATGTGTAACAAAAACCACTGGCGCATCATGTTAATTCGGGACAGTCCGAAGACTTGTAGCGCTTTCAGGGGTGCGGTCATTAGCGGTAGAAAGGTGGTTCAGGCAGTCAGTCCCCTTTTCGGGGCTGAGCAAGCGGAAGTTGGGCAGAGCCCTACTTGCTTGCCCTTACGCTATCGCTACAGGGGTTTAAAGTAGCTTCCAGAGCTACTTTGGGGCTTTGCAAGCCATTTAGGAACCATAAACGGTATACTTTCAGGTATACCAATTAGCTAACTAAGCAGATAAGCAGTTAGCAAGCTAATTAGCTATATGATTAGCCGGCTAATCAGCAAATTAAAACATCAGAGAGGAGCGCAATTTATGAAAATGGACATCATCACAATGGAAGACCTCCGCCAGTTCAAAACAGAACTGTTGCAGGAAATGAAAGGCATCATCGGTCAAGGGACGGAAAGCCAGCAAAACGGCGAATGGCTAAGGAGCGCACAGGTGCGAAAAATGCTGAACATATCGCCAGGTACTTTACAGAACCTGCGCATCAATGGAGCATTACCATACCGCAAAATTGGGGGTACAATGTATTACAACAAGTTACAAATAGAAAAAATATTGAAAGGAGAATAACATGAAGAACTATCTTAATATACAACACCATGCCCTGAGTGGATATTTTGAACGGGTGGCAATGGAAAGCCGATTTTATGCGAGCCACATCAGCCTGCTGATGGCATTGTTCTACTACAGCGATAGCGATGCACCCGAAAAAACCTTTCAGGTCAGCAGGCCAAAGCTGATGCGGTTCTCCCGTATCAGATCTATCGCCACCTACCATAAGAACATCAAAGACCTTGTAGAATTTGGCTACATAGAATACAATCCTTCATGGCACCCGCAAAGAGGTACTCAAGTAAGATTTATTATCGAAATACCAAACCATCCTTAAACATTCAGGATATGGAGGATATCAATACAAAATCGGTGCGCTACCCTGTAGCCACCGATATAAAACTGGAAAAGATTGCCCTCAAGCTGGGCAGGACAAAAAAAACGACCGTCATACAAATGGTAGAGTATTTCTACCGGAGCAAGAAAGACCCCTTAGACCTGAATGACGAACTGCTGAAAAAAGAGCTGGTCAACGGAAACAACCGAATTATTGGCTTTTTTAAAACGCAGGAAAAAGACTTCCTGTTGCCTATCTTCAGCGATTCGGGTAGACTGGTCACCATAGCAAAACAACACACACTGTACATTAAGGATATTGGCAAGTATATGGCGCAGGATCTTGAAAATACGAAAAAGCTTGCAGAGGGTATGACAGCATTACAACGTGGTATTGCCAGAACACAGACCCATCTGGAAGACAAAGCGTTGCTGAAATTACGCTTTAGCAAGATACTTGAATATTACATCACACAAAGGGAATCGCTAGGCTGGACTACGGCCAACATTAAAAAAGAGGAACTGCAAGCCCATGTCAGGCAATCACTGGAAAATCTATAGCTTATGTTCATCAACATCACCACATCAGAAACTGGAGACAACAAGGGTAGCAGCGGTGCGCTGGTCAATTATCTTGAAAAAGAGAACCAGATGCAGATTGAAAAAGGCAAAGGTCTGGAACTGGAAAATTGGTTTAACGGTACTGGCAACGAAATCGGCAGGCAGGAAGTCAGGATGAAGATAGACGGCAACATTGCCAAACTTGGACGCAGCGACAGTAAATTTTTTCTAATCAACATCAGTCCGAGCCAAAAAGAACTGGCATTCCTTTACGAGAAATACGGCAAGGAAGGTACAAAGGAAAAACTAAAGGAGTTTGCGATAAAGGTAATGGATGAGTATGCCAAAAACTTCAAAAGACCAGGCATTAACACTCATAAAGATTTGCTCTGGTATGGAAAGCACGAAAACTACCGTTATTACAAACATACAGACAAGGAAGTAAAGGATGGAACACGGCAAAAGGGCGAGCGCAAAGAAGGAAGACAGGATCATATTCAGATCATCGTCAGCCGTAAGGACATTACGAACAGGATTAAGCTTAGTCCGCAAAATACATCTAAGGGAAAGAATAAGGAGCATTCCGCTAAGCTTGGGGAATTTAATCGTACTGCCTTTAAACAATCGGGAGAAAGCGTGTTTGATGCTTTGTTTGATTTTGACAGGGGACTGAAAGATACCCTTGCCTATGCCAACACGATGCAAAATGGGGCGGTTGCACAGAAAAAACAGATGAATTTATTGGAAAACACCCATAACCTAAAGGCTGACCAGACCATTATTAACGATTTGGGGAAAAGCGTTGCTGAAGGAGTGTTTGAAAGTGTCGGTGAAATGATTTCTACAACTGGAAAGATAGGCGCTGGCCTGCTAAATCTACTGATGGAGCCTGTTTACATAGCACCCCAAAACAATGCATTTGAACCTCCTAGACGTAAGAAAAAAAAGAAAGGTATAGATCAAAGTCAAGGCATACAACGATGAAATCAAATATAATTTTGGTATTAACAGATCCCAAGACCTAGAAAATAACTACGATAAATTACCAGTATCTCACCGTTTTTTGAGAAATAATTTCATATTGACAAAGGCGCTGAATATTTCGACTGTTGGTAATGGATCTGAAAACTCCAATCAATCACTCTGCAAATCGTATTATTTCATATAGACATAATCTAAAAATCACATCCATTTAATGTAACATCTCTTATCTTAGCAGATTAAATAAATTCGTAATGCAGAAGGAATTTGCAAAAAATGTAGTCGATGTCTTGAGAGACGATCAGACAATTATTGGACTGGCGGGTGCTGGTTCATGGCTTACCGACGAAATTGACAAGTGGTCGGACCTCGATCTGGTAGTAGTCACCAGAGAGAATTTAAATGCTGACAAATCAAAGATGCTTGCCTATGCCGAACGCTTTGGAAGTTTGCTTTCAGCATTTACGGGGGAACATGTTGGAGAAAAGCGGCTTTTAATTTGTTTGTACGATGATCCGCTTCTACATGTAGATATAAAATTTGTCACGCTAAATGAATTTCATGATCGGATTGAAAATCCAGTCATATTATTAGACCGCGATAACCAATTGAAGAGTGTAATTGATAATACCAATCCTGAATTTCCAAGACCGGACTTTCAATGGATTGAGGATAGATTTTGGACTTGGATTCACTATGGTTTATTAAAGATAGGCAGAGGTGAGTATTTTGAAGCGCTTGATTTTATGGGTTTTTTACGCATGGTAGTTTTTGGGCCGTTATTACATATTAAGAACAATAATTTACCTAGGGGTGTACGCAAGGTTGAAACATCATTAGATCCTTTGGATTTTGAATCTCTACAGGGGACGTTATGCGCCAATAACAAGGAATCACTTTTGCAATCTGTTGAAAATGCTATAAATCTCTACAGTAATTTAAGAACCAATTTATTCAAAGACAATATTTCTCCTAATAAAGCAGAAAGTGCTGTAATCTCGTATTTCCAAAACTTAAAAGATAATTTATAGAATGGTGCGGGGCGTTAGTCCTGCATCACTAATTATTCATTTGACTTTTTAGCAACAATCAATTCATGGCACTCTCTTGAATCATACCAGTTTCAAGCAGTCTAAGATATTAGGTACTATCAATATTCCCTAGTTATTTGGCAATCCTCTGGGGCTGAAAATCTATTATAAAGTTCTGTATGTGACCTCTTAAAACATATATCTTATGTGCGATTCTCATAAACTCATTCCATAAATCTAATCAAAATTCTAGTTTTGATGATGAGTTTTTGATAATTTAAAGCACGAAAAACAGCTAGCTAAGAGGTAGCGAACAAAAATTAAATTACAATTTACGTATTAACAACTCAGCGTAGTAGATGAATTACTTATTTTTTAAAAGCTCATTTTTTTCACGCTCACTAGCGAGCAACCGCTCATAAAGACTTTTGTTTTCCTCAACAACTTCCATCAATTTATCAAGAGGGTTAAATGTACAATGATTATTAACATTGAATGTACTATTGTCGTAAGAAGAATTGATATTGTTGATTAGGGATTCTTCATTAAAGTTTTTTATTCCCTCTGGTGACACTCCTAAAACTTTAGCGATTTTTTCCAGTGTTGCATCTTCTACCTCTTCGCTTTGCTCTATCTTAGAAATCGTCTGCTGGCTTACGCCAAGTTCAATAGCAAGATAATCCTGTTTGATACCACGTATTTCCCTAATACGGCTGATCTTTCTGCCGATGTGCACTTTGTTAGATTTTGTAGGCGTTTCCATAAAGCAAATATAATAAATTCCTAAGATAGTAATGAACCAATGTATTGTAGTAAGATACCAGCTTTAGTGGTAGGTTACGGTATTACTGTGCCTCATTTTTGATCTCAGAAATCAAAAATGTCACGATTATGGAAACACAATTCTCGCAATCTGGTCAGTTCCAGAAAGAAAACTTTTCAGCCTTTATTAAGGAGCTGGTTCAAAAATTCAAGCCCGAGCAACTCTATAGCTTTGGTAAAAACATTGATTTTAAAGTCAATGACGGTTGTTTTATAGAGAACCACAGTAGAGAAGACTATCATTATTTTTTATTGATGGTGACCGAAATCGTTACCAGAATTGAACATGACGTACAAGACTTTGCCAATAATCATTATCCCTTCGGCAAGGTCACCATATTGGCTCATGGGCAAGAAACCATTGCAGCGGCAATAAAGGCAAATAATAGGTTCTTCATCACCGTTTACAACGATGGCCACATTCTTTATAGTCGAGATGGTATGGTGCAGCGCACTCATAGCATAAATTTTATACCCACCCAGGGAGCGGTAAAAGCCCAAAAACATTATAACCACCGCTTTCCATTGGCAACAGGTTTTTTAAAAAGTGCAAAAGAATGCCTGACGAACCAACATCACAATCTAAGTGCATTTATGGCGCATCAGGTAGTAGAACAATGCTGTATTGTTTTGATAAGGGTTCACTTGGCTTACCGCTCTGATATACACAACCTATATAGACAGCTTCGGATGTGCGATAGTTTTTCTTCGGCACCATCAAGGCTATTCTTATCGGGCAGTGAAGAGGACAAACGGCTCTTTGATATCATGGTAAAAAGTTATTCCGCTGCACGTTACAAGGATGACTTTAAGGTTGAACAAGCCGATGCAGAGCAAATTTTCACCCGTGTTTCAACCTTTTTGAAGCTTACCGAGATTATGTGCGGCGACAAGATAAATTCCCTTGCAACTGTGGCGGAATCTTACATACGATTAAAAAAAGAAAGCGAGGTGGTTTATGGCGGATAAAACTATTCCATCAATGAACTTCTTTCATTTGCCTTTTACGCCAAATACAAGAATACTTACAGAAAATACACTGAACCAATATTCAGAGATCAGAAAACCGAAAAGGGGTTATTTCCCCATTAAAATCAGAAAAATATCTTTCAGCAATGAACTGCTTGTAATAGGTGTAATTCTGGATAAAGAGCCTGAAGAACTAGTTTATATCAAAGTCACCACATCCAAACTATTGGTGAGCTGCAGCGTTGATACCCATGAAAACTATTTGAGCCGATACGCTTATTTTTCGCTTAACCAACTGATGTACTATCATACTGAATACGATTTCGAGGACTATTATTGGCCGGGATTCTTTGATCAGGAAACAGGGGAATCTAAGTATCTGATGATCCATAAGTCAAAGGACAGTTTACATGTATCATCAAAAGTGAGGTATAAAGGCTTATATAAACCTGGAAAACAACTTCCTAATATATCTGCAAATATAATTGAGCTACGAAAAGCAGTTCCCTCAATTCAGGAACAGCCACCGAGTGAGACCCACATCGTATTGAGTTTCTGCTTGGCAGACACTAACAATGAAAGATACCGAACTAACCATTACCCTTTTCTAATTCCTTGTATAGGTATATTGAACAAAGGCAAAACGGGAGTTAGGAGCTTTAAAACATACGTACTTAATGAAATGCACCTTTCGGAAATTGATCTTACGGACGAACAGCAAAGCCTCGTTGAGATTTGCTTCGACATGAAAAAAATAGCCTTAGTTGCTAACCCGGAATATAAAGAAGACGCTCATAGTCTAGCTGAAAAACGGAAACAGAACCAATATAATTTCAATCAGCTTTTTGAGCTATGGCAAAAGGCGCTCCCTTTACTTTCAGGAAGGCTGTATACACACTACAGTTATACGTATGGAATGCGTAATGTAAAGAGCAAACCGATAAGATCGTATATGACGCCATGCGAATTTAATAATGAAACACCAGAAATCTGCTTTCTATGGAAAGATAAGGGCGATTATTATAAACTGGAGCTTCGATTAATGCTTCTAGGAAAAATACATCCGCTACAATATTACTTCAATACCGCTTTCTTTGCTATGCTGAGCTACAGCCCGAGAAAATATGTGCTATTGAACTCTGTTGTAGATAGCGAACTGCTTACTTATTTTCAGCAAAGCCAATTTCAGCTCTTAGTACTAAAGAAACACTATGACGGTGATTTTAAAGATTTTGTAGATCAACTAAGGATGGGATATAGGTTTATTAATAAATGAAAAGGTTATGGAAGAAATTTTAAAGGCTTTAAATTATCAACCTGTCGATATCTCCGATGAGGATCTTGATAATCCTGTGCCGTCAATTACTTATTTTTTCGTGAACCATCCGATTCACGAAAGCCGAACTAAGCTTTGGGAGCTATACGAGGGATGGATTCATTTCGCTGCTGAATCTCCTGAAGGCGAGGAACTAACAGATATGTTATTTTTTTATAATCAATTGGTGGAACTGCTGAACCTATGTTATGTATTTACCAAAAAAATTGAATTAAATAAATAGCGATATTATCAATCAAAAACCATAAATAGGATTTACTTGAATAATGCCTGCAAATTGGCCGTCCCGCATTTGCGGCCTGCGGAACGGCCACCGCATTGGGCTGTCGCTGTTCCCGCTTTTGGCATATACGGAGAAGACAGTAATGGAAAACTACCTTCCAAAACGACTATTTTACACTTTTGAGCGCTTTTGTAGGCTACTAGAGCAAATAATTGAAGATTAAAATAGTAAACGTTTAATACAACGAGGTTTCATTCATCAGAATTAATTTCGTTTGGATTTACCATTGTCGGACTTCGTTAGAACTATTAATTTGGTAATCCAAATAAGGTAGTTTTAAAATTTATCAGACATTTATTGTTCCAATAACTGTATTGTCTTCTTCGCTCTTTTCATTATTTTCCGCACCTTTATGACGAAACTCGTTCAAATACTGTGGAATTACGAATCCTGGATCACTCATGTTAAACGCAAGGTTTTTCGGAATATCGGGGGCGTTATCAATACGGGTCTGTGGATTATTTGGATTCTGAAATGACTTGAAAAGTCCAAAGATTTCATCAGCCTTAGGCGAATAAGATATAGTGCGTGTTTTTGGATTATAAGAGTATGAATAGAATGAAGCCATAACTTGATCTGTAGTGGGATCATTCGATTTTGGATCAGGATTTGAATACTCTTCTAGAATAAATCTTGTTTCAGCAGCAACAAAATTATATTTCTCCAGAAATATATCATTTCGTATTGCAATATTGTCACCAAATCCGCTTCTTTGAACAGACGGATATATTATAGCACCAATATTATCTTCCGAAGGAATAGGATAAAACAACTGTTCCGAACTGATTATTGCACTAAAAAGATAGTCTCTTGGCCGGCTTCTATCAACCTTTAAAGTAAAAACTTCTACGAAAAATTCTCTGATTAAGGAATAGACTAATCGTAACGGGTTTGAAAAATTATCAGCAGAAAAGGGTTCTGGAACAATCACAGAACAAACGCAATTTGCCTCAGGCTTTAAAACAAATCGAGTTAGGGTAATAATATCTCCATACTTAGGCTTTGTTTCCCAATATGCAGATCCTTCATCCATTGAGCAATAAAGAACTTGTTCATTTTCAACGTTACAACGATTCACTTTTACTAAATGCGTTGGCGGAGCTAGCAAATCTTCAATTGATGTAAAATAGCTCACCGGAACACCTTTTCCAGCAAAAATATTTGTATTGTGAGATATTCTTACCAAATGTCTTGGAAGAGTGACAGCCTTAACAACTGATTTTAAATTGAAAAAAGTTGCTACATTCTTCTTCAGTTGCTGATATTCTACTTCCGTCAAATCATGAACCTTCCCGAATAAAGATCGATACCAATTCAATTTATCAATTATCTTATCTACCGGATGTAGGTTTAATTTCTCTGTATTAAACTTGTTGTTTGCAATTTTAGCAATCCTTCCATTTTCATCAAGTAAATCTTCTGCCATTTGATAAATTTGATAATAAAGTTATGCAAAATCATCCCAAAATGAAAAACTTAAAAATAACATTAATATCCATTAACAATTAACGCCAACGGAATATATTCAAAAAGGAGATTCACACTAAATATTAATATAAAGTGCAGCCTTGTATTTTACAAAGTCGGCAGCGGTGTCAACCGCTATAGGTTGGTAAAATTATTATATATAAATTTACATTAACCAACCTTAACTATATGAGACCATTAATCCTTGACTACAGGGTTTCCCGTATTGATGGCGGAGGAACAGCATCTTACAAATATGATCCTATAGCTTCATTAAATATGATTACCGTAGATGGTGTTAGTAAGCCATTTATTCAGACTAGAAATAGTGACATTGAACTTGAAACTAAAACTAAAGTAAACCAAGAACAGGATGATGATAATTTTCGATTAGAATTATCAACCAAGACATTTACAAAGACTGAACGAGATGATGAAGGGTTTAACCTTTTGGAAATGGAGACAAAGACTTTAAAAACTCAAGAGAGAGATGATGAACATTTTGGTACTTACCAATAAGGGAGACATTACCAGTGATTTCATCGTTCAAAATTTATCGGAGCTAGGAGTTCCCTTCTATCGATTAAATACTGACGAGATAGGCAATACTATTCGGCTTTCATTGGATGTCATAAATAATGAATATTTGATTTATGACTATGCACGAGATATAATAATTGATCTTCTTCAAATCAAATCGGTTTATTTCAGACGACCTGAAATTTTCGTTCATGCAGGAGCTGTAACAATTGGAGAAAAAAACTTTGTCAAATCTGAACTTTCTTTTACCCTCGAAGCCGTGTATAGAATCTTAGACAACGCCTTTTGGGTAAATACAGTGGATGCGATAAGAGCAGCAGAAAATAAGTTATATCAACTTATGCTAGCCAACGAGATTGGTTTCATCATTCCAAACACTATTTTATCAAACCAGCCAAGTAGCGCGATGTCTTTTTTTTCGGAAAATAACTGTTCATGCATAATCAAGCCGATTAAATCAGGATTGGTGAGTGGAGGAACTGAAGAAGGAGTAATATTCACTAGTAAGGTTCATCTGGACGACGATAACATCGATAGAATCTTAAGCTGTCCCGTATATCTACAGAACCATATTCCAAAAAATGCTGATTTAAGGGTTACTCTAATCGGCAACAAATTGTTTTGTGCCATGATTCATTCTCAGGAAGAAGAGGATTCAATAGTTGATTGGCGTAAGGCTAGGCATCCATTAAGGCATTCTGTCCATGAACTTCCCAAAGAAATAACCGTAAAGTGCTTTCAATTAGCAAAAAAATTAAACTTGAATTTTGCTGCGATAGATTTTATACTGGATCAGAAAAACAACTACATATTCCTTGAGATCAATCCTAATGGACAATGGGCATGGATTGAAAGGCAACTTAATTTTAAAATATCTGATGAAATCACCAAACTACTCATTAAAAACGCGGCTTAATGATATTAGGGAATTCTTTTGGCCGTTACTTGAAATAGAAAAACCATCCCCGAGCGCTAAAGAACCAACTCCTTTTAAACTACAAATTGATGAGGAAAACATAGATCAGTTCCTAGTTTTGACCAATAAAATCAATGATGCAGAAGAAGATCGTCGTAAAGGAATTGAATCTAAGGCGGCATTATTTATAAGCACCATCAGTGTAGCTACATCGATAGTAGTGGCCGCAAACTCTATGGTTATTTCTAATTCAACATTTGGATTTCATATAATGGTCTCAGTCTTTATATCATTTGTGCTATCCATTTACGCTGTTCGTACTGTTTGGTTTGCTGTCAAAGCACTTGAGAGAGGAAATTACTTCGTTCTTGGCTTAAAGGAAATCAACTTTAAGGGGTCAAAGGTTAATTTTCAGAAGCACTTGGTAAACTGCCTGGTTAAGAACAAAAAATTAAATCAATCAACGATTAACTCTAAGGCAGACAATATGATGATGGCTCAAGAGTATTACAAAAGGGCGATTATAATGATCTCACTTTTTTCATTACACGTACTGATACAGTGCACATTAAAGTATTTTGTTAGTTAAATTCAATAAAATATAGGTTTGACATTTAGTTTATGCCGACCTATCCACGACGTTTTAGCAAGGCATCAAATTAGCCCGAAACTTCGGTAGCAATCCTTTCGATATAAAGAGATAAATGCGATTAGTGCAATTCATCGGGCTTGAACCCAATTCGTGTCCGTTTTTGCGCTGGCCGTTCCTGTTTCTCAAGCAGTTCGTCTAAGTAGCGGAAAACGATTTCCATGTTTTTGTCTTGGTTATCCAGTTTCCCTTTAATCTTTTCAATGTCCAGCCTGATCTCTGTATTGTCGGAAAGCATATGGCGCATTCTGGTAAAAATGCGGATGATCTGGATATTTACCTCAATAGCCCTTGTACTGTTTAGCACACTGGAAAGCATTGCTACGCCCTGTTCGGTAAAGGCCATAATATTATATTTTGAGTGCGCCCCATGTCTTAAGGTGCCAAATTGGCTCCTTAAGATTTTCTGTTCCTCCGTATTCAACTCAAACATGAAATCTTCGGGAAAACGCTCCGCATTCCTTTTTACCTGCCGCTTTAGCTGTTTGGTTTCCACTCCGTATAACTCCGCCAGATCGAAATCCAGCATCACTTTATGTCCTCTTATCATGTAAATCTGGTTCATAACCAGTTCATCAGAAATTTTGATCTTTGTTTCCATTCTTTTATTTAGTGTTAAAAACGGTCGGCACAAGCTGCCGACCGGAAGGCGTTAAATTGATGCGAAAATTTGTCTTAAAGGCGCCATGTCTGTGCTTACCTTTTCATCAAGCATTTTTGCATAAAGTTGGGTCGTGCGTATATTGGTATGTCCCATCATTTTTGATACGCTTTCAATAGGTACACCATTCAAAAGGGTAACTGTAGTAGCAAAAGTACGCTTGGCAATCCGGTTGCCGAGTGTCTTGACGATACCCGATAGTGCGGCAATCTCCACCAGATACTCGTTCATTTTTTGATTGCTGGAAACAGGCAGCGCCCTGTTTTGGTTGACACAGAAAGGGTGATCTTTATATCTTTCCAGAATATCAGCGGCTATTGGGATAAGTGGGACGGCTACAGGCGTACCAGTTTTTTTACGGTAGCTAAACAGCCACTTTTCCCCGTCAATCCCTATGCGTATGTCGGTTTGTTTGAGTTTTTGCACATCGGCATAGGACAGCCCTGTATAACAGCTAAACAGGAAGAAGTCCCGAACTTGCGTAAGTCTTGCGGTACTGTATTTTTTGCCCGCAATATTTTGGAGTTCATCCGCAGTGAGGTATTCTCTTTGTACGAGTTTTGATTTCAGCTTATAACCAAAGAAGGGATCAGTGATGATCCATTTGTTTCTAAGACATATACGGACGATTTTTCCCAGATTCTTAAGGTGCTTACTGGCGGTATTGGTATCATTATCCTTTGAGGTATGCAGGTAGAAATCGAAACCATCAATAAACTCATGGTCTATATTTCGGACGTTGAGGTCACCTGTTTGATATTTGAATAAAATATATTCTTTAACGTGCTTTTCAAGCACCTTAAACCGTCTCAAAGTGCCTTCCGCATAATCTTCCTTTTCTACAAGTGCGGCCATGTTTGTATTATGGATTTTAATAGCCTCCATAATGGTGTGCATTTTTTCTGCCTTGCCCAGATATTTGCATTTAACGCCTTCAGCAGATATATTTGCGTCTTCTACGCATAAGGCAGTATGGGCAGCAGTAACGCCCGCTTTCATTTTGTCGAGATAGGAATTTAAGGTTTTGGCATCTTCTTTTGTGCCGATCATGTGACCCGCTTTGGTGTTCCACAATTCCGGTTCACATTTTCTACTAGCGGACATTTCCACAGGTTTTCCGTCAACGGTAATCCTTAGATAAACAGGAACAGCACCTTTAACATAGTTTTTTGGTTTCTTCAGGTAGAAGAGCAGACTGAAATTAGTTTTCATAATCGACTGATTTAAAGTTAACAAAGTTAGCCTTGCAGTCTAATCGTATCAAGTCGTTCAATGACTGAACTTTCTGTAATTCAATAACTTACGTAATTTCCAGTGAGTATGCCACTCTGTAAAACTACTCGCCGAATCACTCACTTTTTTTATGCGATTTATTGCATATTTTGGTGTTTCCGGTAAAATAAAAAAGCTTGCAATCATTTGATTTGCAAGCTTTTACGTAGTTTTGATACTATCTTCTGTGATCCCGCTGGGATTCGAACCCAGGACCACTACATTAAAAGTGTAATGCTCTACCAGCTGAGCTACGGAATCATTATTCTTTTCAGAATAATACTGTAAGCGTTTCCGTTTTCAGTGATGCAAAAGTATCATTTTAAATTGAAATAATGCGTTTTAAATCATAATAAAGCGCATTATCTTATTTTTAACCCCTAAAGTGTTGAATGTTAGTTATAATAATTTTCATCATTTAATAGATTTGAATCCCAACCATTGACTGATTTGTCTTATTTCTACCAATTTCTCCTCTTACCAAACCAAAATGCCCAATAAAAAACCAAATATCACTCCCCTAAATAAGCAGAAATAACATCCAGCCTCATTTTATTCAGTTCCACAGTGTTTGTATTTGATAATAATATAAAAGTTAGATCTTTATCTATAAGATGTACCCAATTTGCATTATGTCCATAACCTGCGCCCTGTCTTTCTGCAAATAAAGTGTTCACTTTACCAAACTTCCTAGGATATACCCAAAAACCTATAGCAACATCTCCCAGTTTTGGGTAAGAAGTAAGCATCAGGTCAACAGTTTCCTTTTTAAGTATTGTATGTTTAAAAATAGCCTGATCAAAAATCAATAAATCCTGCGGGGTCGAATACATAGCTCCGGCAGAAAAATGATTATCTATATAATGATTAGTAGGCATAATTAACTTTGCGGTATTTGGCTTGACATAATCATAACCTTCATCAATATCCTTGATAATATCATTATGGTGCAAATAATCTGTATGCTGCATATGAAGAGGGATCAGGATCTTTTCTCTCAGTACCTCTTCAAACGGTTTTTTATAGATATTCTCAATGATCTTACCTAAAATAATATAATCTCCATTGCTATAATTGAACTTCGTTCCAGGAGTATCAATCAGCTTCCCTGAACAAAATTTATCGATAAACTCATCTACGGTCCATATATCATTACTATAAGCCTCAAAAACATCTCTCATATCTTTGGTATCTCTGCCGCTGCTATAAGTCAGCAGATTTCTGATCGTAGCTTTTTTTGCCGCTTCGCCCTTATACTCCGGATAGTAAGCTGATATCGTAGAATCCAGGTTAATCTTTCCCTGCTCATATAACTGCATAATTAAAACAGCAGTAAAAGTTTTAGTCACAGAAAATATCTTGAACTTTGTCTGCTCTGAAAACTTGATATCATAGTGCCTGTTTGCAAGCCCGGTATATTTCAAATATTCAACTTTCCCTTTTTTCGCGACCAATACAACCCCGCTGAAATTCTTCTGAATGCAAGAATCCATGACGTGGTCAATTCTTTGTCTTACTGCGCTGCTCAGCGAACTGGTTTGCGAACTGGTTTGCGCCTGTAAAAGCAATGGAAAAAGAAGTGGTAGAACGAAGCAGGAGAGGGCTCTTTGCATAGTAAAAGATTTAGTAAATCAATTTACAAACAGATTTCTATCATTTTATAATTATGCTCCATTTATTTTATGATCTGTTTTCAAAGCATTGGAATAACCCCTTGCCAGCAGCCGGTCTTTCTCCAGGTTCCATAACTCAAACTGTACATTAATAATTTGCCGGCCGGCCTTAATCACTTTTGTTTTCCCGGTAATAATATCACCTGACTTCGCTGTAGAGAAATAATCTATTACATTATTCACTGTCGTATAAAAATTCTCCCTGCCCAGGCTGATAATAGTAGCGCCTATCATATCATCCATGATCGCAGCAGTGACACCACCATGTAAGGTCCCGATAGGATTAGTCATTTCAGGTCTGACACAGTACTCAAAAGTCATACTTCCATTGTCAATTTCCCTCACTATAGGGGCGAGCCATAACATAAATGCTGATGGAGAATTTGTTACTGTTTTTCCAAGCTGATCAATCAGACCTTGTCTGATATGTGTAGTGTCATTTTTCATAAACCTTGTCTTTATCTGTAAATATACCAATTGGTATTATAAGACTTGTTTATTATTTAATAAAATAACATTACTCATATTTAAGTGCATCAATTGTATTAGCCACAGCAGCCTTATAAGACCGGATACTTACTGTGATCAAAGTAATCAGCATAGAAACCAGAAAGGCGAGTACAAAAGGCCATACACTTAAATTGATACGGTACGCAAAACCAGATAACCATTTTGAAGCCAGTAAATAAGCTAAAGGCCATGCGACAAGATTCGCTATAAAAACCAGGAGTAAAAATGAACTGTTGAGCATTTTTACCAGTTCAAGGGTAGAAGCGCCCAGTACTTTTCTGATCGCTACTTCTTTGGTGCGTTGTGTGGCTACAAAAGAAATCAGGCCAAATAAACCTACAAATGAAATGAAAATGATAATTCCTGCAAACACACGGAATAATATACCAATGATCAGCTCACTCTCATAATATCTGTTGATCTCCTCATTGACAAACTCTGCAGTATAAATACCATTAGGGAAAGTACTGTTCCATAGCGTTTCTATCTTACGCATAGCAGGCATCAGCTGATTCCTGTCCATTTTGACTGCTATTTTATAATAAGCATTTTTCTGTTGAAAGATTGCAAGTGGAGATATACTTTCTTTAAGTGATTTATCATTAAAATCTTTAACTACACCAACTACCGGGACTTTTTGTCCATTTTGTAATAGTATTTTACCGATAGCGTCCTGAGGATTGGTTATATTTATTTTCTTAAGGAAAGTCTCATTCACAACATATCCGCTATTCGTATCACTCTTTAAAAATATTTTTCCGGCAATTAGTTTCAAGTTAAAAACTTTAAAATAATCTGCATCTGCCATAGATATTCTCAGTTCGAAATCTAAATTTTTATGTCCATTAAAAGTGAAATTAGTTGAACTTACATCTCCCGAAAGGGGAGGCCGCTGACAATAACTTAAAAATTGAACACCCTCTATCTGCAATGCACGTTCTTTAAAAGTATTGTACCTGGTCTGATTTAAACTATCTGCTGGTACATTCAGCATCGCAATGGTCTGCGTATTAAATCCCAATGGTTTTTTGCGGACATAATCCATTTGCTGCAGAATAACAACTGTTCCAATGATCAATATAATAGTTATGGAAAATTGTATCACTATTAAAATCTTCCTTAAGCTCATATTTCCAGAGTTTACGGTGATTTTATTCTTTATAGCTAAAGCAGGGCTAAAGCCTGAAATAATAAGTGCAGGATAGAAGCCGGCCAATAAGCTGACTAAAAGAACAAGGGCAATCAGGAAAACGAAAATAACCGGGTCCTGAAAAGAGCTGAAGGAGATTTTGGCCTTAAAAAGCGCTTCTAGCTGTGGCAGTGCCAATTCTGCTAAAATACAGGCAACTATGAGTGCAATCAGGGTAACTGTAAAGGTTTCTGTTAAGAACTGAACAATTAACTGTTTGCGTTTGCTGCCCATCACCTTGCGTACACCAACTTCCTTAGCGCGGTTAATAGATTGCGCAGTAGTTAGGTTAATGAAATTGATACAGGCAGTAATCATTAAAAATACGCCAATTACAGCTAGTCCATAAATCTCCTTTTTAGTGATATACAGGTCAGCAAAATTGCCATAACGCTCACTAAAGTGAATATCCTTTAAAGCCTGAAGGGAATTAGTTTGTTTACCTTCAATCTTTCTATCCCAATAATATTTCTTATTAAATAATCTTAGGGGTTCTTGCAAATCAGTAGCTGTCACCCCATTTTTTAATAAAGTATAACATTCAATCTGTGATCCTACAGCATTCCAGTTCTTATTGTTTCTGGCACCAAAATTCTGATAGCTAACGATGATTTTTACAGGTAAACTGCTATTTGCAGCCATATCATTATATACGCCCGTAACTTTCAGGTTAACGCTGTTTTCAAGAAGAATAACTTTTCCAACTGCGTTTTCGGCAGTGCCAAAAAAGTTCTTTGCCATCGTTTCGGATAAAGCGACGGTGTTAGGCTCAGATAAAGCAGTTGCAGATGTTCCGGCAAGCCAGCCAATATTGAATATATCAAAGAAATCATTTTCTGCGTAATAAATCCGCTCCTGAGTTTTTATCCTGTCCGTGCCGTTCTTATTTTTAATTTGAAGAACAACATTACTTCTAACTATCGTTGCAATCTTCTCTAAACCTGGTAGTTCATTTCTTGCGGCTGCTGCGAAAGGAATGGGTACACCCTGAGAATAGTCCTCAAAACTGGTGTATTTCCAATCGGTAGTAAACCTGTAAATCCTGTCCTGATTTTTATAACCCTGATCGAAACTTAACTGATAACGGATAAAAATAAAGATAAGGATGCAACTTCCCATTGCAACAGAAAGACCAAAAATATTGATGAAAGTATAACCTTTGTTTTTCCAAAGGTTTCGCCATGCGATCTTTAAATTTAACTTGAACATTTGTTTGCGGTTAGCTGTTAATCTATTCCCGATTAGCTAATGGTATGCCAGATTAAATTACGTAATATATAGCTTTAAATCAATGCTTCCGGAGGTTTAAACTAAATTAACTGTTCATTGATGAACATCAGGCGACCGGAAACGTACAGTCCCGGACGCCGGATAAACCCCCGGTCAGGGCAATTATATATGCCTTGACTGGTAATTTCTAACGATAAAGCTCACTAAGACTAAAATTATATTTAAGCCAGGCAGCACGCTGATATAAACCAAATGGTTATCATGTGGGGCACCGCCCAGATAATCAGTTATTGGTAGCTTGTTTACAGCAGAATAAGTCAGCATAAAGAAAATGATTTCATACAATTTCTTTCCTTCTGTTATAATTCCAAGGCATACCGCTAGTAAAATGATAAGAACTGATCCATTGATAATATTTACCACTGCAAATAGATCTGAAATGATAGCATAACGTACAATTACTGGTAGTGCCATTACCATTGCCACTATAATCCCGGATAGAATCTGGGCCGGTAATATCCTAAACAATGGCCTGTATGCGGCATAGCTAAAATAATGAAGCCTGTTTGTTTTCTCTTTTGTAGTTAGGTCTGACCAGCGGATCACCTGTAGAAATAACAACACAGGAAGCAGATAACTATGGGCGATAGGTAAAGAAACGAAAAACATAGCTATCCATAAACCAGCGTTAACCAGCCATAACAATTGGTTCCCTTTCCTGATCATCAGCAGCAATTCGGTTTTTACAAATGGAAAAATGCTGTAATCAAAAACTAAAGGGGGCAATAATGCCCTGCTGATTCCTACAGGTGAAATCATCTCCTTTTCATCACTAACTAAATCGGCTGTTAATTGGACTGGCTTATTGTTTTTCTTTGACACACTTTGTTTAAAGTCGAACCGGTGGAAAAAGAAAG
This sequence comes from Pedobacter cryoconitis, assembly GCF_014200605.1. Taxonomy (GTDB): domain Bacteria; phylum Bacteroidota; class Bacteroidia; order Sphingobacteriales; family Sphingobacteriaceae; genus Pedobacter; species Pedobacter cryoconitis_B. The sequence goes on from NZ_JACHCE010000011.1 coordinate 34,944, forward strand.
AAGAAAAATAAACAAGTGCTAAACTGATACCTATCCATACTATACGGCTGAGCAAGAAGGGAAGTTGCCAGTTAACCCCTTCAAAAACAAACACTTGAAAATCTTGCTTACCTCTAAAGATAAATCCAAAAGAAGTGTCATTGATATGGGTGTGAAATTGCGAGTTAATTGCGTTCGTGATACTATTGGTGATGACCTTTAAACCAAATGGGTCAAGCAATGTGATCAGGCTGTCTGCTCCCTGAATTTTGATAGAAGCCATTGTAAAACCAAATATAAAAAAGTACACAATAAACTGTAAAATACTCTTTCTGTCTAAGAATACTTCTGCAACTACAGCCATTGAAGCGACTAAAGACATAGCCGGAACAGCAAAAATCAGGTATGGATAAAGAAAAGCTGAAAAGACAAAAGGATAATCAGTACCACGTACAAAAAACATAATTATGCTGACAAGGAAAGTACAGCCAGTAATTGTTAAAAGCACCAGGAAATTACTTAATTGCTTGCTGAACAGGTAACTGAAATTAGAAATAGGAGTGGATGCAATGATTAGACCGACCTCAGTTTCTATATCTTTTTTTATACTATTATTGACCAGAAGAAAACCATACATAGAAAGCATGACGGTGGTCATTATCCCCGATATATAGCCGGCCCATGCCGAATTATAAGCCCCTTTGAAACCTGGAACATCCAGTGTGGTATATTTCGCAGTATGAAGCGGCACAAATAAATAAGCAATATAAACGGTAACTACCAGGGTAATAAGAAAGGAATAACTACGTGTGCGTTGCAGATAGTCTGCCTTGATAATATTGTAGAAGTATTTCACAGGCTAGGCTTTGTTTTGAGTTAAAAATAAATAAGAATCCTCTAAACTTGCCTTTGCAGCCACAGAGCCAGGCACAACGTCATTGCCACGGCTAATATAACGTACGCGGACCTGATCCTGCTGTCTGCCGGTATCAATTACACTGTATCTGCTTTTAAACGAAGCTAAATCAGCAGCAGGTAAAAGTACCTCAAAGACTTGACCTTCCGCGTATTTCATGATATCCTGCTGGCTGCCTTTGGTGATCAGCCTGCCGCTTTGCATCACTGCCACTTCATCTGCTATAGTTTCAATGTCCGATACAATATGTGATGAAAGTATAATAATACAATCATCGGCAAGATCTGTAATCAGCTGACGAAACCGCACACGTTCTTCGGGATCAAGCCCAACAGTAGGCTCGTCAAATATTAATACTTTCGGGTCATTCAGCAAAGCCTGGGCGATGCCAATACGTTGTCTCATCCCACCAGAATAAGTTCCAATAGGTCTTTTTGCATCTGCAGTCAGGTTTACACCTTCAAGAAGCATATCTATACGCTGGTTCAACCCTTTACCGCCAATCCCCTTCATCGCAGCGATATAATTCAGAAATTCATAAGCATTCAGGTTAGGGTAGACACCAAAATCCTGTGGCAGGTAACCCAGCACTTTGCGGATATGGTCAGGACTGCTCACAATATCGACACCATCAAAAAACAAAGTGCCTTCTGTTGGCTGGCTGATGGTCGCAATAATTTTCATCAGTGTTGATTTGCCTGCTCCATTTGGTCCTAACAGGCCTAAAATTCCTTTTTCAAGGGTGATAGAATAGTCTGAAAGCCCTGTTTTATGTTTGTTGTATTTCTTGGTAAGATTTTTAATTTCTAAAGTCATAGGTTGATTTATAGGTTTTAGATAGTGTAGCCCATGTTAAGTTACATGCCTGTTAAAATAAATAAATAACATTACAATCAAATATTCATTTGAAAATAATAGGTTTTGCAAGGTTAATGGGCAATCATTAACCATTAATCGATTTTATAGCGGATCAGTTCAGCACTTATTGTCTCTGAATTTCAAATTATTTCAAACGCTTGAAATGATAGAAAACCGCCCTTTAGGCCGTTTTTGAAGATTTAGCTTAATCCATTTAGACTGCTGTTGTTTAATTTCAATTCCTAATCAAACTAAACCAAATATATCATGATGAATTCACTAAAACTCTCTCAGAGATGCAAACATCCCTATGCACCCCCTTCTAATTTGCAAATTAATCGGGTGCTCCCTGTATAAGTTAAGCTATAAGTTAATGGTATTTCCGATTCCAAAATTGGATTAAACAAGCAAATCAACCAAATATTTAAAAATTATGGATAAACTTTACAACTATTTATTATGTATTTCGTTGTGCTGTTCCCTTTCCTTTTCTGCTTTGGCACAACAGAAAATAACAGGTACAGTGAGAGACATTAAGGGATTACCCTTGCCAGGGGTGAGTGTTAAAATCAAAGACACCAAAACAGGTACATTCACTAATTCTAATGGCCAATACAGTATTTCTTCAACTGATAACAAAAGTATTATTGTCTTCAGTTTTGTGGGCTTCCTTCCTAAAGAATTTTCAATCAACGGAAAACCGACGATAAATGTAACACTGGACGAAGATGCTCAGGGGTTAAATGAAGTTGTGGTTGTTGGTTATGGTACACAAAAAAAGGTGAACCTTACAGGTTCTGTCGCACAAATCAGCGGAGATGTGCTCACCAACAGGCCTGTTCCCAATGCAATTGCTGCACTTCAGGGAATTTCGCCCGGCGTAACCATTACCAGAAACAGCGGTAAGCCCGGTGCAGAAAACTACGGCTTACGTATACGTGGTTTCTCATCTGCCAATGATACTAAAGCGCTGGTATTGGTAGACGGAGTAGAAATGGACCTTGCACTTGTGAACCCTGATGATATTGAAAATATCTCTGTGCTAAAGGATGCAGCTGCAGCCTCTATTTATGGCGCAAGGGCAGCTGGAGGCGTAGTTTTGGTAACCACCAAAAAATCTACAAGTGGTAAAACAAGAATTAATTTCAGCAATAACTTTAGTTTAAATATTACTGCCAGACAACCAAAACGTTTAAACTCGTGGGATGAACAGGCGCTTATTGACGAAGCCAGGTTTAACGCCACAGGGGCAAGAGAATTTACCGATGAGCAGGTCGAGTGGCTTAAAAACCCAAACTTTAGCTACAGACCAAGTCTTACCGCAGACCGCTGGGATTATTATGCCAATACCGACTGGATTAAAGAAGGAATGAGCAAGGTGAACCCTTCACAAAACTATGCGCTGTCAGTGGGTGGCGGAAAACAGGAACTGAATTATTTATTATCCGGATCTTACTATAAACGTGATGGAGTATTGCGTTATGGACCTGATGATAATTCAAGACAAAACCTGCGTTTATCCGTAAATTCTCAGGTCAATAAATATCTGAGTATAGGCCTGATAGCGGGTTATGTAAATTCAACAATTCATGAAAACTCTTATGATACAGGTAATATCATTGATTTGTTATACCGTGTCCGCACCAGACAACCTGTTTTTACGCCAGCCGAAGATGTAACCGGTCAGCAATATAATGGTGACTTGCAGTTAAACCCTATTGACATCGAGAAAAATGCAGGGGTCAAAACAAGCAGTTACGAAAGCTATACCGGAAAACTAAGCCTGAATATTAAAAATCTGGTTAAAGGGCTGGCCTTTGATTTTTCAGCTTCCAGAAATCAGGATATGTATAACATGAGATCAGAAAAAAGAACACTGATCTGGTATGGTAGAAGTACTAATACGATAAGAAATTCAATGAATACGCCTAATCAGCTTGATCTGACAAAGAATAAAGGCTATCAGGATAACCTGACTGGTCAGTTTACTTACGACTTGCAGCTTGCTGATAAACACAACTTTAAATTACTGGGTGGTGCGTCATTTGAACAATACCGGAAAGATGAAGCTTCGGCAAGTGCAACCAATATGGTGAGCAATGATTTCTTCAGTCTGAATTTCGGTGATCCTGCAAATAAAACAAATAGTGATAAAATAGAAACATGGGCTATTGGTTCTCTTTTTGGCAGGTTGAACTATAATTATGATGGCAAATACTTATTTGAAGCCGTATTAAGACGTGACGGTAGTTCCCGTTTAGCTCCGGATAACCGTTATCAGATATTCCCTGCATTTTCTGGGGGATGGCGTATCAGTGAAGAGCCATTCTTTAAAAATAATGTGCGTTTCGTAGACAATTTAAAAATACGCGGATCGTGGGGACAGCAAGGAAACGGTTCTGTTTTAGGGTTGTATGACTACATTACACTAATCACCAGTGGATTAACCGTTACCGATCAGCCAAACCTGGTTTTCAATGGAACAAAAGCACAGTATTTATTTCAGAAAGATTTAGCTTCCAAAAATAAAACATGGGAAACTGTTGAATCAAGTAATATTGGTATTGATGCCAGCCTGTTTAAAAACAGGTTAACCATTACAGCTGAATACTATCAAAAGTATAATAAAAATATGCTTGCCACCTTAAACCTGCCAAGTATTATTGGCGTAGGGATTCCAAGCAGTAATGTTGGGGAATTGAAAAGCTGGGGTTCAGAGCTTGAAATTAAATGGAGAGATATATTCAAAAATGGTGATTACCATATCGGTTTAAGCATTGCTGATAATCAGAATAAACTAACCAAATACGATGGTAAAAACTCTATCGGTTCTGGAGGCAGAATAGGCCTGCTGCAAGGATATCCTTTAAATAGTATCTGGGGATATAAAACTGATGGCTATTTCCAGACTCAGGCAGAGGCCGATGCTTATAAAGCTAAAGTGAAATACCCATTTTTTGCAAGTCCGGGACCAGGCGATGTCAAATATAAAGACTTAGACGGCAGCGGGGTGATTGATGCGGGCGGGGGTACACCAGAAAAACCAGGGGATTTAGTGTATCTGGGTAATACGAACCCAAGATATACTTTTGGAATAGACCTGGGTGCAACCTGGAAAGGATTTGATTTCTCTGTGTTTTTCCAGGGAGTTCTGAAACGTTCTTTCTTAATTGAAGAAAATACGCTGTCACCAATTCTGGGGACTTCAAATATGCCATGGACTATACATCAGGACCACTGGACACCGGATAATCCTGATGCCTTTTTCCCACGCATGTATCAAACCAGCGCCCATAATTTCAGGCCTTCAGATAAATGGGTTCAGAATGGAAGTTATATCCGTCTGAAAAATGTTCAGCTGGGTTATACCTTCAAAGTGAACAGGAAATATATTCAGAATCTTAAAGTGTATTTCTCTTGTCAGGACCTGTTTGAAAGTACTAAGGTACTTAGTGTATTTGATCCGGAGGCCGGAGGTGATAAGAATGATGTAAGCGCGTCAACTTATCCTTTCTACCGCTCAGTGTCATTCGGAGTGAATATCACTTTATAATGGTTTATCCTTAAATAAAACGTAAGATGAAAAAATATAACCTACTACTGATCTGTATTCTGATAGTTACAGCGATCAATATCAGTTGTAAAAAGCTGGACAGATTGCCAGAAACATCTTTTACAGATGATAAATTTTGGAATACAGAAAATGATTTAATCAATGCTGCCAACAGGATGTATGAACAACTGATCGGTTATTCAATTGATAACCGCGGAGATGATAATGTGAATCAGTCCGGCTTAAATATAGTGAGTAATGGTAACCGCGGGGTGACAGGTAATAGTGACGACTGGACAGTTCCATACAGACAGATTTTTACAGCGAATAACATTCTTGAAAAAGCTGGGAAAGCACAGGTGCCCGATGCCGTTAAAAACAGATATTTTGCTGAAGCCCGTTTTTTCAGGGCATACGCCTATGCAGCTTTAGTACAGAAATATGGAGATGTACCGTTGCTGTTAAAAACACTGACCATTGAATCGCCAGAATTAAATATGCCGCGTACTGAAAGGACAAAAGTTGTACAGTCAATTTACGATGATCTTGACTATGCAGCACTTTGGTTACCCACAAGAGCAGCGCTGCCTGCTGCCCAATACGGCAGAGTGACTAAGAGTGCAGCATGGGCTTTAAAAGCAAGAGTTGCTTTAAATGAAGGAACAAGAGGTAAGTTTTTTAATACACCAAATTATCAGCAGGATCTGCAGATTGCCATACAGGCAGCAACAGCGGTAATGGGGCAGGGGCACGGTCTATTTGCAAATTACCAGGGCATGTTTACCCATGACGGAGAAGGTGCAGGCAATACGGAGAATGTTTTTGTCAAACTTTATGGATTGACAGCAGCATTGGGTTTAACACATAATACGTCAAGAGATCTTGAAAACGGAAGGATTGCGCCTACCCGTAATCTGATCCGTATCTTTTTATACAAAGATGGTTTGCCTGCTTACAATACTGATAATACACCATCGGGAACAAAATCGGCATTTTTTGTAAATGAGAAAGATGAAATTAATTACAATACAATTCTGGATAACCGTGACCCGCGAATTACAACTTTAGTTTACAGAAGTGGGGAACAGTCTTATCAAAGAGCCTGGGTTCCGGGAACGTCATTAGGTACAAGATCTGCTTTTGCAGCGAAAAAAGGGTTTAATACAGTAGACTGGGTAACCAATAACAATGCAACTGTCCATAAACCATTAATCCGTTATGCCGAAGTTTTATTGATCTATGCAGAGGCGAAATATGAACTGGACGGTGCAATTAACGATGCAGACCTGAACTTAACAGTCAATGCTTTAAGAACAAGAGCTGGTTTAACAGTTAAATTAACTAACGCATTTGTAACAGCGAATAACCTGAGCATGCGGGAAGAAATCAGAAGGGAAAGAACAGTAGAACTGTGTTTAGAAGGTTTCCGTTACAATGATTTGCTACGCTGGAAAATTGCCGAAACGGTATTGCCAAAAGCTTTGCTGGGCGCTAAATACAATGCTGCTGAATGGGTAGGGACCCCTGCTGCTTCTTTAAACCTGAATGCAGATAAGATTCTGGTAGTTGAAGATGCTTCTAAAAGAACTTTTGACCCGGGAAGAGATTATTTATACCCTGTACCCTTACAGGAGATCTCCTTAAGTGGAAATAGTGTCGTACAAAACCCGGGTTGGAATTGATAAAAAAACAGGCTGGAATTAATAAAAAGACTGAAGGTTTGATACAAAATCCTTCTTAATAATCTTAAAAATATGAATAAAGCAATTATATATCTATCCGCTTTTGCATTGACTGCCGCTATTTTCACAGCCTGTAAAAAGGATGAGGATAACGGTAAAAAAGGCCTGCCGGAATTTGATAATTATTATTATGCAGGCTTTCTGCCCTGGAATAATACAGGTACTGAGTCTGTATTGCGTACTCAAACTAAATTGGTGAAGTTTCCGGTTCAGTTTAACTCTGCTTTTGTACGGGACTTTGATGCGGCAGCCTTTTATACTTTAGTGACTACAGGAATCACAAATCCTGCAGTTGCAGGACAGGATTTTAATATCGTTGATAAAAATGGAAATACGATAACGGCAGCGAATGCTATATATTCGCTGAATTTTCCACAGGCAAAAAAAACGGTAGATACTATCTATATTAAGGTCCTGAATAGTCCGGTTGCCGGAACAAGAAAAATAGAAATAGACCTGGTGAAAAATGCGAATGATAAATATACTGTTGGGACCTTTTCACAATCCTATATCCGCTTTCTTGAAATAAAATAAATAAACTAATCCCTGAATTTTGAAATATAATTGCCGACACCTTATCTCCCTATTGATACCATGCATGTTCACATGCGTATCCAGTAGCTACGCTCAAAACAAAACGACAAAACTGATCAGTTTAAATGATCAATGGAAGTTTAGCAAAGACCAGTCTATAGGTCAGGCCCCTTCCCCGAATCTGAACTGGCAAAACCTGAGCATTCCGCATACGTGGAATGTTCAGGATATCATGGACGATGAACCTGGTTATTACAGGGGCACCGGCTGGTATAAAAGAAAGCTTAAGTTTAATGGACCTGTTAAAGACAAAGAAGTTTTCCTTGTCTTTAATGGGGTAAACCAGGAAGCCGAAATTTATGTCAACGGAAAACTTGCAGGAAGCCACATCGGTGGATATACCAGGTTCACTATTCCGGTTAGCCGTTTCCTGAATTATCAGGATGATGAGGTACAGGTGAAAGTAACGAACCGGTTTAATGAAGACATTGCTCCTTTAACAGCAGATTTTACTTTTTTTGGAGGTATTTACAGAAATGTGAACCTGCTGGTTACAGACCCTGTTCATTTCTCTGAAAATGATCATGGCAATACTTCGGGCGTATATGTGACTACACCTGAAGTATCAAATGAAACTGCAAGTGTTAAGGTGAAAAGCTTACTTGAAAATTCTTCAGCTGCAGCCTCTAAAATACAGGTACAAACTGAGCTGATAGACGCTGACGGAAAGGTAATTGCCACACAATCAAATATCCTGACCATCCCTGCTAAACAGTCTGTTGTTATTTCACAGGACTTTAAAAGTGTACAGAAACCTCATCTCTGGTCTCCGGAAGATCCGTATTTATATAAGGTGATTTCCAAAATTATAGCTGTTAAATCTAAAAATGTTTTAGATCAGGTTTCAAATCCACTGGGTTTTCGCTGGTTTAAATTTGACGCAGAAAAGGGATTTTTCTTAAATGGGAAATCGTTAAAACTGATGGGGGCAAGCCGTCATCAGGATTATAAAGATATGGGAAATGCTGTTCCTGATGCTTTACAGCTAAGAGATGTAGAATTACTGAAAAAAATGGGCGGTAATTTTCTAAGAGTTGCCCATTATCCTCAGGACCCTCAAATTCTGGAAGCTTGTGACCGTTTAGGTATTCTGGCCTCTGTAGAAATCCCGGTGATCAATACAATTACAGAATCTGCTGCTTTTACGGAGAACTGCAAAAACATGCAGGTCGAGATGATCAGACAAAGTTTTAACCATCCGAGTGTGGTGATCTGGGCCTATATGAATGAGATTTTGCTGCGGCCTAAGTTTACAGACGATAAAAACAGACAAGCTACTTACTTTAAACATATCGTTCAGCTTGCACAAACGCTGGATAGCCTGACGCGGAAAGAAGATCCTTCGAGATATACAATGATAGCAAATCATGGTGCTTTTGATAGTTATCATAAAATAGGTCTGACTAAAATCCCTATGATTGTTGGCTGGAACCTATATTCTGGCTGGTATTCAGGTAATATTGATGATTTTGGTAAATTCTTAGATCATCATCACAAAGAATTAGCAGATAAACCAATGCTGGTTACTGAATATGGTGCCGATGCAGATCCGCGTATCCATTCGTTTGCGCCAGTCAGGTTTGATAAGAGTCAGGAGTATGCCGTAAAATTCAACCAGATTTATTTGAATGATATTCTCAAAAAACCTTTTGTAAGCGGGGCTATGGTCTGGAATTTAGCAGATTTTAATTCCGAAACCCGTGAAGAGACTATGCCTCATGTTAACAATAAAGGTTTGCTGACTTTAGGCCGGGAGCCAAAAGATATTTATTTTCTTTACCAGGCTTATTTGCTGAACAGACCATTTCTGAAAATAGCGTCAGCAGCCTGGAAAAACAGAACAGGAATTGCCGATTCCGCAAGCTTATTCTCTACCCAGCCCCTGCAGGTGACGACCAATCTGAAAACAGCAGAACTATTTTTAAATGGAAAAAGTTTAGGGCTGAAAGATGCAGTAGATCATGTCTGCACCTGGAATGTCCCTTTCGGCAACGGGTTGAATAAGTTAAAGGTTACAGCAGGACAAAACAGCGATGAGCTTGATGTAGATTTTACCTTACAGCCATTCAATTTTACCGATGAGAACATTCCTGTAAAGGAGATGAATATTTTGCTGGGTTCAAAACGCTTTTATACAGACGAAACAGAACATCAGATCTGGATGCCGGATCAGCCTTATAAAAAAGGTAGCTGGGGATATATAGGAGGTGAAGCTTTTAAAGGTACGAATAACCGGATGTCTTATGGAAGTGATAAGAATATCCTGGAAACTGATCATGATCCGGTTTATCAAACCCAGCAGGTAAGTATCAAACAATTCAGGTTTGATGTGCCCGATGGTGAATATGAACTGACGTTTCATTTTGCAGAATTGATTGGCGGGGCAACCAAAGAAGCCCTGGCTTATAATTTAGATAATAACCATCAGAAAGAAGAGGTTAAACAGCGGATTTTTAGTGTAGACATTAACGGGGAGACCTTTTTGGAAAACCTCAACCTTGCTGCTGATTATGGATATACAACTGCAGTAAAGAAAAAAACGCGCGTTACCGTGCAAGGTGGAAAGGGGATCATTTTAGATTTCAGACCAATAGCAGGGGTACCCGTATTAAACGCTTTACAGCTTAGAAAAATTTATTAATGATGATTAAATATTTTTGTGTGTTTGTTGTTCTTGGATCTCTGCTTGGATTAACTCCGGCAGAGGCACAGGAATCTAAACGGTTAAACCATAACTGGGAATTTTTAAAACAGGATTTAGGCGGTATCTGGGAAGCTGTCCGTCCTGTGGGGAAGGGAAATCCTGAAAGTGTACCACTTTGGGAAGCTGTAAATTTACCACATTGTGTAAATGCCACAGATGCGGTTGACCCTGATGTCAACTATTACCAGGGACCATCCTGGTACCGTACCACTCTGGATGTTGTTAATCCTTATCAAAATGGCCGTACTTTATTGCATTTTGAAGGCGCAGGACAGAAAACCGAAGTTTATGTGTATACGACAAAAGTCGGCTCACATGTTGGTGGTTATGATGAATGGTCTGTAGATATTACGGATGCGGTAAATGCTTTCAAAAAAACAGAAGTTTACAAGAAACAATTTAAAGGCAAAGTGCCGGTATCTATCCGTACCGATAATTCAAGGGATCTGGAATTAATTCCTTCAGATCTTTCTGATTTTAACGTTTACGGTGGTATTTACCGTTACCTGAACCTGGTTTATACACCTGCACTATCAGTTGATAAAATTTTTGCCAAAGCAGCAGTAGATGCCGCAGGGAAGACAGGGCAGTTAGGTGTTAAAGCAAGATTCTATAATCCTGACAAAATAAGCAGCGGGACGCTATTCTTGAAACTAGTCGATCCGGCAGGTAAGGTAGTTGCTAAAATTGAAAAGAAAGTAAACAACTTATCCAATGATACTGAGTTATGGGATCTACAGGTGAAAAAACCTGTATTATGGTCTGCAGATCAGCCGTTATTGTACACACTGCAATACGAAATTCAATCGTCTGCGGGCATAGCGAAAGGCACAGAGAAAATCGGTTTCCGAAACTTTGAGTTTGTAGAAAAAGGGCCTTTCATGCTTAACGGAAAACGTTTACTGTTGAAAGGCACACACCGTCACGAAGATCATGCGGGTGTAGCAGCAGCAATGACAGAAAATGAAATCCGTAAAGAAATGGTCATGATGAAAGATATGGGGGTTAATTTTATCCGTCTGGCACATTATCAGCAGTCCCGTATTGTCCTTAATCTTTGCGATAGTCTGGGGATTATGGTTTGGGAAGAAATTCCATGGTGCCGTGGTGGTCTGGGTGGGGATGTTTACAAAGAACAGGCCCGCAGAATGCTGACCAACATGATCGAACAGCATTATAACCATGCCTCAGTGATTATTTGGGGATTAGGCAATGAAAATGACTGGCCGGGTGATTTCCCTGAATTTGATAAACAAAAAATCAGGGCATTCATGAAAGAACTCAACGAGCTGTCCCATCAGCTTGATATTTCACGTTCAACTGCCATTAGGCGATGTGACTTTTGCAGTGACATTGTAGATGTGTATTCACCCTCTATATGGGCAGGCTGGTATCGTGGTAATTATACTGATTATAAAGGTGTAAGCGAAGAAGAGTTTAAAAAGGTGAAACGTTTCATTCATGTGGAATGGGGAGGGGACAGCCATGCGATGCGTCATTCAGAAAATCCGGATAAAGTGCTGAGTAAAATCAAAACTGGAATGGGTGCTGATGAACGTGCCGGTGATGCCTCTTTATTTGGTGGTGCAGCCAGAATTTCTAAAGATGGTGACTGGAGTGAATCTTATTTGGTTAACCTGGTAGACTGGCACTTGAAAGAACAGGAGACTATGCCCTGGTTAAGCGGAACAGCCTATTGGCCATTTAAAGATTTTTCTACACCTGTAAGGCCGGATAATCCAATCCCTTATATGAACCAAAAAGGTGTTGTAGAAAGAGATCTGACCAAAAAAGAAGCTTATTATGTTTTTCAGTCTTATTGGACAACGCAGCCTATGGTACATATTTACGGGCATAGCTGGCCGGTTAGGTGGGGAGAGCAGGGAGAAGAGAAAATGGTTAAGGTTTATGCAAACTGTACCGAAGCTGAGCTTTTTCTGAATGGTAAAAGTTTTGGTGTTAAAAAAAGAAATAGCCAGGACTTTCCTGCTGCGGGATTACGCTGGAACCTTCCTTTTGTTCAGGGAGAGAATGTGGTTTCAGTAATCGCTAAAAAGGGAAAGGTAACGGTGAAGGATGAAATTAAATTCACTTATCAGACTGAAAAATGGACTAAACCTGTAAAGCTAACTTTAACAAAGATCAGTCAGCAGGATGATATCGCCACTGTAGAAGTCAAATTATATGATGATAAAAATGTGCAATGTCTGGATGCTACGAACTGGGTTAACTTTTCATTAGCAGGAGATGGTAAACTGATAGATGATTTAGGGACTTCTTCGGGTTCAAGAAAGGTACAGGTCTATAATGGCCGTGCAATGATCAGTGTGAAATTGAATAAAGGGAAAAGTGTAGTTGCTGTACAGTCTGAAGGTTTACCAGTTGCTTTTACTAATCTTTAAGCGTTAAATATTTAAAACCGTTGATTTAATTATTGAGTTATGAACGTAATATTCTCTGTCTTATCGGCCGCTGCCATTTCTATAAGTCCAGCAGCAATGACTGCTGAAAGCCACGCTGCCCATGAACAGGCCGCGGACTATCATCAGCATACATTAACAAGATCCTGTCAATTGCCGGAAAGGGAAAGTGCCGGTAAAGCTGCTGCAATTTTGCTGCGGAAACAAATTCTGGCAGAAGCAGCCTGGGCAATGACACAAAAGCCGGTTACCATAACTGCTGCTTCATCACCGCGAAGTGCGGGAGGCAAACATGACTTCTTTTCTGAGGCCGATTATTTCTGGCCTGACCCTCAAAACCCGGATGGTCCATATATTAACAGAGATGGATTAACCAATCCTGATAATTTTGTAGAACACCGTAAAGCAATGATCCGTTTAAGTAAAGTAATCGGCGCTTTGGCTTCTGCCTACAAATTAACGGGAGATGAAAAATATGTTAAACAAGCTGTTATTCATTTAAAAGCCTGGTTTGTTAATCCTGAAACCCTGATGAACCCGAATCTCAATTTTGCACAGGCAGTTAAAGGGAAATTCACAGGACGCAATTATGGTATTATTGATACGATCCATTTGATGGAAGTTGCACAAGGTATGATCGTGATGGAAAAAGCCGTTGCTTTTGATCCTCAGATCGCTGCTGACATCAAAGCATGGTTTGTGAGTTATAATAACTGGTTAAATACCAGTAAACCTGGTATTCAGGAGAAAGAGGTTAAAAATAATCATGCTACCTGCTGGGCCATTCAGGTCGCTTCTTTTGCCAAATTATGCAATGATCAGGCACTGCTGGATGCTATGCGGGTAAGGTATAAAACAGTTTTATTGCCTAACCAAATGGGCGCTGACGGAAGTTTCCCTTTAGAAATGGCACGTACAAAGCCTTATGGATATGCTATATTCAATCTGGATGCAATGACCATATTATGCCAGATTTTATCTACTCCAGCGGATAATTTGTGGGATTTTAAAACAGCAGATGGTAAATCTATAAAACTTGGGATTTCTTATTTGTACCCTTTCATTGCAGATAAAAGTAAATGGAGCCTGAAACCCGATGTGATGTATTGGGACAACTGGCCTGTTGCACAGCCTTTCCTGCTATTTGGCGCAAATGCTTATCAGGAAAAATCATGGTATAGCACCTGGGAAAAGCTGGACCATAATCCGCAGGTTGTAGAAGTCATCAGAAACCTGCCTATCCGGCATCCACTCATCTGGATGTAGACTGGCTCTGAAAACAGCCTGTTCACCTTAAAATAATTTATAAAACCGAGCATTAATAATATACAACATATGAAACTGAAAATAAACTTAACACTGGCCGTATTACTGAGTTTAACTGCCGCGGTAAAAGCACAAAACGTGGATGTTGCGAAAGCACTTGTCCCTGCAGAAAAGCAGGTAGACCTCTTACTTGAAAAGTCAGAAGCTGCAACAGCAGGGGATGCTAAATTAATTGCACCGCGCACATTGGAAAATGGTCAGCTGAAATTAGTAGTTGGGCGGGACTGGACCAGTGGTTTTTTCTCCGGTATGTTATGGTATTTATATGATTTGACGAAAGATCCGAAATGGCTGGCTCCAGCTAAAGAATTTACGCATAAACTGGCGCCTCAGCAATACAATACCGGTACACATGATTTAGGATTCATGATTTACTGCAGTTATGGAAATGGTTATCGTCTAACTGGTGATACCAGTTACAGAAGTGTGATTATACAAGCCGCAAAAAGTCTTTCCAAAAGATTTAATCCTGTAGCAGGGGTAATCCGTTCATGGGACCATAATGCTGATAAATGGGAATTTCCTGTGATTATTGACAATATGATGAACCTGGAGTTACTTTTTGAAGCAACAAAACTAACTGGTGATTCTTCGTTTTATAAAATTGCTGTCAGCCATGCCAATACGACGCTTAAAAATCATTTCCGTAAAGACCACAGCTCTTACCATGTAGTTGATTATAATCCAAAAACAGGTGCCGTGCAATGGAAGGGAACTGCTCAGGGATTAAATGATTCCTCTTCCTGGGCACGCGGACAAGCATGGGCATTATATGGTTATACGATGTGTTACCGCGAAACAAAAAACAAAGTATATCTAAAACAGGCAGAAGACATTGCTAAATTTATATTGACTAATCCAGCGCTTCCGGCCGATAAAGTACCTTACTGGGATTTTAATGACCCATTGATTCCAAATACAGAAAAAGATGCCTCAGCAGCAGCAATTATAGCTTCTGGATTGTATGAATTGAGCGGGTATAGTAAGCAGGCTAAAAACTATAGAAAAACAGCAGATCAGATCCTGAATAATCTGACTGAAAAATATACAAGTAAAGCAGGAGCTAACGAAGGCTTTATATTAGTTCATAGTACAGGACATAAACCTGCCAAATCTGAAATTGATGTACCTATTATTTATGCTGATTATTATTATTTAGAGGCATTGGCAAGAAGCAAAGGCGGGAAGTAAATTTAATGATACCTGATATCGTTTTAACTTGTATTTTGTTCTTTAAAGCATATCTTTATTTATGTTTAAATCGTATTTCATGAAGGTATTCAAAAACAACTTTCTCCTGATGGTCATTACCGCAGCTATATTTAGTTCTTGCGCTTTACCTACTTCTTATATTGGAGATACATTCACCCCCACTGAAAATGTGGATGTTTTTTATGCTGCCAAAGATGTGAAGAAAGATTACAGAGTAATTGGACATATTTCTAGTCAGGCAAGTGCTAATGAGAATGACGCAAAGCAAGGGATCATTAATAAAGCAAAAAAAATTGGTGCTGATGGTGTTATTATTCTTGGCGTAGACTTTACCGGCGGTAAAGATTCCACTCCATTTTTTAAATCGGAGGCGATTAAATACAAAGAATAGGATATAAAAGACCTTTAAAACGGGCCGGTCATTCATCAATGACCGGCCTGTTTGATTTAATTGGTTCTTTTTCTTTCTTCTTCATTTCCAGGGCTCCTTTGTTTGATACTGATCTGATCATTTCCAAAGCTATAAGTCAAAGAGAACCTGAAAAATCTGCTGCTATTATTCTGGCTATAAACTTGTCTGACCGCATTGACCACAGATGTATAATCTTTTAGATAAGCATTGTTAAATACATCATTCACCAGCAATGATAGCTGTAATTTATCTTTAAGCAGTGCTTGTTTGATTCCTATGTTCAATCCTGATAGCTGTCCGGTTTCATATAACCCTCTTTTAACGGAAGAACTATAAGCATAATCTGCCTGCAATTTTGTTGAAGAGCTTAACGAAAAGGTGTTATTACTTGTTAAATACAATTGAGCACTATTTTTTGGAATTGCATTCACCATCGTATTAAATATGCTTTTTGAGCCCAGCAGATAAGCCATGTTTTGACTTTGCCACCAACTCAGTATATTTATTGTATAGCTTTCTCCTAAACCATAATAGTATTCTTTGAAATAGTTCTTTCTGCTGATGACCTGTGTATTTGTCCGTGGATCAGAGTTGAATATAATACCAAAACCATCAGAGGTGATATTAAAGAATAAGTTAGTTCTCAGATTTCCTTTATATATATAAATGAAATCAAAATTATCATGATATGAAGGTTGTAAAAATGGGTTTCCTTCTGAATAGCTTTTACTATTTATATAAGAACGGAAAGGGTTTAAGTCTCTGAAAACTGGTCTGTTAACTCTTCTTCCGTAATTCAATAAGAAGTTATGGTTTACATTTTCTTTATAGAAGAGATAAACTGTAGGAAATAACTTGAGATAGCTATTTAAAGTCTTTTGATTTAAAGTACCTGAATATCCGCTGGTCTGTATATTTTCCAGTCTCAAACCTAGTTGTAAACTTAATTTGCTGTTTATGTTTTTATTTCCATTGATATAGATGGCCTGATTGTTCTCCTTGTATTCGAATGTGCTGGAACGGGAAGCATCTAAAATGGCATCACCAGTACTGGTATTGTAATAGCTGATGTCTGCTTTACTATTTATAAAGCTTAATTTAGTACCATAGGAGAGGTTCAGGAATTTTAAGGGGTTTTCCATATCAACTTTGATACTGTAATTATTGATATCCTGTGCAGCAATGTTTCTTGCTGACTGACTGATATTTAAAAACGTCATGTCAGGTAAAAAAGATTTAGTGACGAAGTTGTTGTCAATTTTTGAATTATAGGTGAAGTAGTCAAGATCAACGGATATTTTTTTTCCTGATGTATCCAGCTTCGTGATTACGTGCGCATGATAAGTTTGGCTGGCATTACTCAAATTATTGGACCCATCATTCATGAGTAGAGAATCTATCTGGTTACCTGTATTTCTGATTTTTATGACCGTCAGATCTTTGGAATCAGGACTGTTTTGACTTCCGCTATATTGTATTCCGGCTGTGATCCGGTTTGAAATGTCATAGTCCAGAATGAACCCTCCGGATAAGTTATCCTGTTTTTGTTTTCCTACCCGGTTCAATGCCCATAATCCGTTCGGATAATAAGTGTTTAAACCCTCTGTCTCTTGAACAGATCCTATTTTACCACCTGCATTCAAGGAGAACTTTAAATTGTTTTTATTGTACAGAAAGTTATCTCTTAAGGTGAAAAAGCTATAGGTACTCTGATCATAAGAAAGTGCGGTTGAGTTCTTCCAGGAATCCCGGACTCCTTTTTTTAAGATAATATTGAGCAGTCCGCCGTTTCCAGAGGCTTCATATTTTGCAGCAGGGTTATTCATGACCTCAATACTTGCAATGTCACTTGCTGCAATTGAATTGAGATAGTTCATCAGTTCATCACCAGTTAGTTCAATCATACGGCCGTCTACCATGACACGGGATGCACCTTTACCTAATATGCTGATTGTATTATTTTGAACGATTACGCCCGGTGTTGCACTGATGGCATTCAGCGCATAACCACCTGATGCGGAAATACTATTTGCAACATTGAAAATAAGGCGGTCTGTTTTATACTCAATTGTTTTTTTTTGAGCTACAATTCTGACCTCATTAAGATCTTTGTTTTTTTGTAGTTCAATGCTGCCTAAATCTGTGTCTTTTTCTATAGAGATGTTTTTCTCCCATGCAGTAAATCCGAGGTAACTGATCTTTATATGATAAGAACCGCTATTGACTTTCATTTCAAAAGAACCATCCTCTCTGGTTAATGTTCCTGCAGCTACTTTGCCTTCTGGGTTTGTTAAAATTACATTTGCCCAGATTACAGGTTCGTGATTACCTGTTACATTTCCTTTGAATTGTATTTGAGAACTTGCCCATAATGGTAAACTTAATAAGGCGTATAAGATGATTGTTTTCATATGCTTTTGCTTTATGAATACAAATCTGCCTTAGAAAGGGCGGTTGCACGACCGACAAAAAAAGTCGGACTATTTTCTTTTCAAAAAAACAGTCCGACTTTTTTTTAAGGCGTTCGACTTTTGTTAATTGTCTTATAATGAGCTATTCATCTTCAAGAAGGGAAATGCAATCTTTACCGAGTACATTTAGTCTTGCAGGAAGGCTTGCCAGAGAAGTCGTATCCTTAATGCTTTTATAAAGCGTAGCCAGTATATCATGAGTTCTTTCATCTGCTTCACAGGCTTCTGACTTTTCAAACAAAGCAATTGTTTTTAATACCTGAATTTTATACGCTTTATAGCTTTCATTATTCAGGACCGCATCTTTAAGCTTTGCCGATTCAGCAACCTTCTGGCCTAAAACATTGCATTTTTTTAAATTGATATAGCCTAATGCACGATAGGTGACATAATAACCAGGAACTAATCTGATAACATTTTCATAAAGTGGAATAGCCTTTTCTGGAGAACCAGCTGCTTCATATATTCTTCCAAGATGAAAACTGATATTTGCAATTTGCTTTTCGTTTAATTCTGAGGAACGGTTTAACAGTGATAAGGCTGTTTCTGTTGTTGCCGGATTTTTTGAATCATCCATTCTGGTTTGTGTATAATCAAAATATAAGTCTTTGACATTTTGATTCTGCGCAAATGAGGAGCTGACTCCATAAATAATTAATAGATTTAATAATAATGTTTTCTTCATGGGTTTTTATTGAAATTTCTGTGAATATAGGTGAATTAATGAATCAAAAAATTAATGTATTCAATTTTTTTCACTTGAAGAAAGATTGAACTTCATATAAAAGGATAGTTAAATTAACAGAGGATCGATATTTTTATCAATCTATAATAGAGCATAAGAAAGGGATCAAACAATTGTAATATGTCATCAAGAAGATTATTTATTAAAAGCGGCTTAGCTAGTATTGCACTGGCAGGTATTCCAGGGGTAGTTTCTGCATTAGACCCGGTTGAACAGCATGTGCTGAGTAATTCTGCAGGTAAACTAAAACTGCGTTTCGCTATTGCCTCCGACGGCCATTATGGTCAGCCGGATACTCCTTTTAAAAAGGACCATGAAAATATAATCCAATGGCTTAATGAAGCACATCATGTGAGCCCGTTGAATTTTGTAATTATTAATGGTGATCTGGTACATGACAGGCCAGAACTGTTAAAAGAGGTGAAAAATAATTATTATGACCGTCTAAAAGTTCCTTTTTATGCTATTCCGGGAAACCATGACCATGCAGATACTGCTACCTGGAAATCCGTATTTGGTTACGAAGACAACTTCTCTTTTGAAAATAATGGAATTGGTTTCATATTGGCCAATACTTCCAATACCAAAGGAACCTATATTGCGCCCAATGCTGATTTTATGAAGCGGGAACTTGAGAAATTCAAAGATCTGAAGACTGTTTTTGTTATTTTACATATTCCGCCGCATCTCTGGGTTCCGGAAAATTCTTTTGTAGACAGTCCGGAAACGGTTAGTTTATTACATAGTTATCCAAATGTGAAGGCTGTTTTTCATGGACATGACCATAACCTGGATGCTGTATTTTACACCAATAAATTACCACATTTCTTTGACTCACATATTGGCGGTAACTGGGGGACAAGTTATCGCGGGTACCGGATTGTTGAGGTCGATGAAGCAAATAAAATCACCACTTACCAGGTTAACGCAAGTAAAAGCCCTTTATTGAATGAAACTTCATTTTAAAAAAATTAGCTAATAAATAGGACAATGCTTTAATTGCATAAATAATGGAAAATTACAGCATTGTCATATTTATTCTTGCAGTGATGATCGGTTTATCAGCAATTGCTGATAAAATCCGGTTACCTTATCCAATATTATTAATCATTGCAGGTATAGCAGTTGGTTTTATTCCGGGACTGCCTGATATTGAATTAAATCCTAATGTTGTTTTTCTGATTTTTCTTCCGCCATTATTATACGATGCGGCTTTTAACATCTCCTTTCAGGAGTTTAAAACAAATATCAATACGATCTCAGCTTTAGCGATCTCGCTTGTTTTTTTAACAGCCACGGGAATAGCAGTAATCGCACATTACTTAATCCCTGGTATGAGCTGGCCTCTTTCGTTTGTTCTTGGGGCAATCCTTTCCGCTACTGATGCAGTAGCAGCAATGAGTATTACTAAAGGTTTGGGGTTGTCACATAAAACCAATACGATATTGGAAGGAGAAAGCCTGGTTAATGACGCTTCGGCACTTGTTGCTTACAGATTTGCAGTTGCCGCTGTGACAGGTTCAGTTTTTGTTTTATGGAAGGCTTCACTGGAATTTGCGCTATTAATGGCTGGAGGTTTTGTAATCGGTTTGATCATGGGCCGGATTTTAGCTTATATCCTCAGATTTGTTAAGGATAATGCCATTGTTACCATCAGTTTCATGCTGCTGATGCCTTTTGTCACCTATCTGGTTGCAGAAGAATTGCATGTTTCGGGGGTGATAGCAGTTGTTGTTCTTGGGCTTGGAATTTCGCGGTTCAGTAATAAAGTATTTCCTGAAAAATTAAAAACAGAATCCAGAACTATCTGGGATATTATCATTTTTCTGCTCAATGGACTGATCTTTATTTTGATAGGACTGGAGTTCCCTTACATTATCAGAAATATTGATAACGAACTTATACCAGCCTATGTGGGTTATGCATTTATCATTACTATTGCGGCTTTGTTACTGCGCATGGCCAGGGTATTTTTACAACAAGTCAATCTGCAAAATGTTTTCCGTAAGAAAAAGGGACGAATCACTGAACATGCATTACTAGATTTTAATACCAGTCTGATCATCAGCTGGTCTGGAATGCGCGGTATCGTATCGCTTGCCATAGCAATAGGTTTACCAATGACCCTGGGTGATGGAAGTCCCTTCCCGCAGCGAAATGCAATTATATTTATTGCCATAGTTGTCGTTTTGTTTACGCTGATCGGGCAGGGGCTCACTTTACCCTGGATCGTAAAAAGCCTTAATCCAAAAGATCCGGTATAAGATAGCCAGGGTTTACAAAAACAGGTTTAACTGCCCGAAAGAGCTTTGATATGCTGTACTGCATTTTTATTCTCAGGATTCAGGGATAAAGATTTTTTATAGTTCAAAAGCGCTTCTTGATCATTCCCGGTAATTTCAAGTATTTCTCCAAGACTATCATAGGCATTTGCACTTTCAGGATAAAGCTTTACATTCAATCTGAAAATTGAAAGGGCTTTAGCTATTTCTTTTTCACTAAGCAGTTGATAAGCCCATCCATTAAGGTCATCTTCATTCAGATTAAAAGATGGGTCTTTCTTTTTCAGTCTGGCGGCTATAGCTGCTGACTGATCAAAACCCTGCTTCAATAATTCAGCTCTTAATTTCCGGATAGCAGGAGCCAGGCCAAAACCATTTGATTGATGCATTTCAGGGATATAATAGGCTGCTATTTCATCAATAAACCGATCCGGGTTAGCGCCCATCAGATTCGTAAGGACAACAATCGAAAGGTCATCCTTCCGGTATACAAATAGTGCAGATCTACCACCACCAACCGGTCCGACAGCAGGATGTTCTGCTCTGGAAACTGTTGGCCATCCCAGTGCATAACCGTTGGTAAGCTGGTTGAACCCGCCTATTTTTCCATTATTTAAGATAGCAGGGCCCCATAAGGTTTCCAGACTGGCTTTTTGTTTTAATAATTGGCCATCTTTCAGGGCGATGATCCAGTTTGCCATATCTTTTGCAGTAGACAAAATTCCGGCAGCTGTTCTGAAAAAGACTGGAAACTGGATATAGGCAGTACCAGGACTATTGCCTCTTACTGGTTTGCCGCCAACAAATTTTACCATTGTATAGGCACCCGCCGAATGCTGAATTACGTCAAATGAATCTCCAAACCTGGTTAATGGCATATCAGCTACTTTAAACTGTCTATCCTCAATAAATTTAGTAAAATGTACTCCGCTTAGTTTAGTAATGATCTTTCCGAGAATGACATAGCCGGTTTGATTGTAACTGAACTGATCTCCTGTTTTGAATTCCAGGGGTAAGGTCCGTACCTTTTTCCAGGCCAGGTTTTCGTTAGCATTTTCTAAGATCTGCTCATTGGGGTCCAATATATCCGGTAGGCCTGAGGTATGGGTTAATACCTGCTTCAATGTGATTTTTTGCCATGATACAGGCAGGCTATCTATATAAAGAGAGATCGGATCATTGATTTTAAGCTTTCCTTCTTCAGCCAGTTGCATAATGGCTACTCCGGTAAAAGCCTTGGTAATTGAATTGATGGAGAAAATACTCTGATCAGTTGCCGGGATCGAATTTTCAAGATTAGCTGTACCGTAACTGTTCAGTTTTACAATCTTCCCCTGGCGGATTACAGCCAGCTGTAAAGCGGGAATATGCTGTGCCTGCATTCTTTGCCTGAGGAATAAATCAATACTATCAGGCTGTTGAGTTTGCTGAGCCTGAGTTAAAGCAGGTGCAAATGTTCCAAAGAATAAAATGGCAGCGCGTAAATATTTGGTCTTCATATTTTTTGAGGGTGTTAAATCGCTAATAAGATCGCTCATGTTAATTTATGTTACAAAATTTCTTGTCAGAAGCAGAATAAAAAATGATCCCATTTAATACGTTTTGCCTGTTAAGTTTTATTTAATTTAGCAAAGCAATTTTATTTGATGTTGTGGTTAAAAGTGATGGATTATAAAATAAATATTTATGAACGCTGATAAAGAACTCTTATTTTTCTTTAGTGCTTTGGGAACTTTCAACGGGTTTATTTTAAGCGTATACTTTCTCTTTTTTACCAGTAAAAAGTATCTCTCCAATTATTTTCTGGGTGCTTTACTACTTGCTTTAAGTGTGCGCATTGGTAAGTCTGTCTTGCTGTATTTTCATGCTGACCTGCCTAAGATATATCTGCAAATCGGGCTTTCGGCCTGCTTTTTTATCGGCCCCTTTCTTTATTATTTCTTGAAATCAGCAATTGAAGGGATAAATGTTATCAAAAAAACGTGGTTATGGAATTTGATCATATTGTTTATCATCATAGCCGCTACGGGGTCCACGTTTTCTTATCAAAATTATCCAAAGTTATGGAATGGGTATTTTGTGTGGGTCATTTATCTCCAATGGCTTTTTTATGTAGGTGCAGCTGGTTTTACAGGCAGAGGGATATGGACAAAAATCTTCGTCAAAAATGAGCAGATGAGTGCTCGCGAGATCTGGCTTTCAATGATCTATATCAGCAATCTCATCATCTTTGTCTTTTATTTTCTTGCTTTGATCAATGCACCTTTTACCTCTTATCTCAATGGTTCAATTGTCTTCTCCTTTATTCTCTATCTGACTATTTCTGTTCTTTTACACAGAAAGAAAACTGACGACTTGTTTTTGGTAACCCAAAGCAAGAACCAGGTCAAAAAAGTAAATGAAGAAGATGCCGGAATCTTATTGAGAAAGCTGGACAAAATAATGACTGAGAAAGAATTTTACAAAAACCCTGACCTGAAGCTAAGTGATTTATCTAAAGGGGTTCACATTTCCAGTCATCAGTTATCCCAGTTTTTAAATGATAGCGTAGGTAAAAACTTCACTACCTATGTCAATGAATTCAGGGTGAATGAAGCTTGCAAAATTATATCGTCCGATAATCGCCTTACTCTGGAGTCTATAGGCTATGAGGTAGGCTTTAATTCTAAATCCACTTTTTTTGCTGCTTTTAAAAAGCTAAAAAGCACTACACCATTGAATTATCAGCAGAATATCCTGAAATCTTAAGTTAGTTATGGAGTACTGATTTATAAATTCGTACTCCTGATTCCTGTTTTCAACACCTGCATGCCGGATTTCCTTTGGACTTTTGTAAAGAATCCAAATTTAATCCGCAAAATTTATGAGGTATATTTTCGCCCTGCTCATTCTTCTTATTCTTTCTTCATCCGCAAAAACACAAGCTCAAAATATCAATACCATTTCTGGCAGAGTAATCAATACCAATCAGGAAACCCTGATGGGCAATATCAGAGTACTGTCCGCAGCAGATTCAACTTTTATCGGGGGTTTAAGTTTTGCAAATGGTGTTTTTGAAATCTCCGGTATCCATAATAAAGAGGTCTTACTGAAATTAACTTCCTTATTATTTGCGGATACTACAGTTAGGGTGAAATATAATGGACAGGGGGTCATTGATATTGGTGATCTTATCATTAACGAAAATAAAAACCAGTTAAACGAGGTTCAGATCAGAAGCGGGCCTCAGTTAATGAAGTATAATAGCAATGGAAATCTGGAAGTCAATGTCGCCAATACGATTCTTGCAGGCAGCAGCTCGGTCAATGAAATATTAACGAGGTCGCCGAATGTGATTGTAACGGAAGGCCGGATTTCGGTATTTGGAAAAGGAGATGCTATCATTTACCTGAATGGTAAACTGATTACTAATGAAAGAATGGCTTCGATCCCTGTTTCGCAAATTTCTAAGATTGAGATTATCTCCAATCCATCTTCTAAGTATGATGCAGAAGGAAAAGCTGTAATTAATGTGATTACAAAAGTTAATAGCAATGACGGACTTTTTGGTTCAGCCAGTGAACAGTTTACGACTTCTGAATTTGCCGGTAGCAATTCAAATACTTTAGTAGATCTGAATTATGCTATGGGACCATTTTCAATAGTCGGTAATTACGGTTTACTTTTAGGGAGAAACAGAGAAGTCTTATATACCACCAGAACCAGGCCTGCTGAAAGCGACTATTTGAAGTCTGAGCTAACCACAGACTGGAAACGTAAATACAATAACTTCTCCAATTTTGGTCTGGGAGTTCAGTATAATATCAATCCGCAGAGTGATATCTCTTTGGCCTATAGTGGAAACTTTGAAGATTTAGGTGGAAGTCAGAATAGTCAAAATAGGATTGAGACCAGGCAGAACAATAGCTTTTATACCAGTAATATTGATAAAGATGAAATCAGGCTTAACCAGTCTGTTATCTTAAATTACAATAAAAAACTGGATACGCTGGGGTCGGCAATCTTTGCAGGAAGTCAATATTCGCATTTCAATACAAATGTTAATGATTTTATAGGGGAGACTAGTGTTATCGATGATACAAATGGCCTGAGATTTCTGAAGAATGATGTGCGGCATCAGATCTCTATATTCAGTACACAGTTTGATTATACAAAAATATCGGGTTCTGGTGGTAAGCTGGAGGCTGGTGCTAAATTCAGTACAGCTTACACCACCTCAGGTACAAATTTTTTAGTTGCTGAAAATACGAAGGATTTCGAGCTGGACACTGATTTATCCAGTAATTTTAAGTACAAAGAACTGATACCAGCTGCCTATATGAATTACAGTGCTGCGCTCAGTAACCGGACAAAATTTGGGATTGGGGTAAGGGGAGAGTGGACTAATTATCAGTTAAATACTACGGTTGGCGACGGGCAGGTCGTTGAGGCCGGCTATTTCAATATTTTTCCGAACCTGGTAATCAATACAGCTATTTCTGATCAGTTTAAACTGAGTGCTTCGTATGTTTCTAAAATAACAAGGCCAAGGTACCAGTCTCTTAATCCTTTTGTGATTTACCAGGATCCTTTCACTACGATTGAAGGGAACCCAAACCTGGTTCCGGAAAAAGTTCATTCATTTGAGCTGGGTACTAATTATAAAATGTTTGACCTGAAAATTGGCTATAATTACACTTTAAATCCAATCAGTGGGGCTGCATTAAGAGGAAACGGGCCAAATAGTTATGTGCTGAAAACAATAAATCTGGATAAAGACCATACCTTTTTCACTTCTATTGCTGCCTCTTTTAATATCAAATGGTGGACCACGATGAATACAGTTAGCTTAAGTTATAGCAAGTCGATAGATCATCAGTTTTCTTTTGTCGTTGTTAAACCAAGACCGCAATTATACTTGTATTCAAATAATACTTTCAACATCAGTAATCTGTTCAAAGTTCAGGTTCTGGCCTGGTATCTGGGAGATAGATATTATGGATTATATTATAATAAGAGCAGATCTGCTGTGACATTGGGGCTGGAGAAGAATTTCTTCAATAATGTTATCAAGGGAAGGTTTACTGCAAATGATATCTTTCGCCGGACAAATACCACTGGAAATTATAACGTGGGACAAACTGATATCTACTTTGACAGGACCAATAACAATAACTATTTCAGATTAAGTGCAACTTATAATTTTGGAAAATCAAGTCAGTCCGGTTACAGCAATAAGGTGACCGGGCAAGCTGAAAATAATAGGGCTAATTAAAAGCAGCCCTTAAGGATGCTAAATTTAGATTAATTTAAGATCTTTTATTTGTACTGATTCTAAATTGGTCTATATTTACCGCCGGATTTACCCTAAAGCATAAATGAGATTACAGTACAGCCAGGACATAGACGTGGATGATGCTTTTAATGAGCTCTTTAACAGTCATTGGCATGGGGTATATAATCTTTGTCTGCGGTATTGTGCCGAAGAAGCTGTGGCTAAAGACCTGACTCAAAATATATTTATGTCTATCTGGGAGAAGAAAACTACTTTTCAGGATAAAAAAAGTGCAGAGCAGTACCTGAGTAAATCCGCAAAATATCAGGTATTGAACTATCTCAGAAACAAGAAGGATACTGTAGAAGCCAATGAACATACCGGTAATCAGAATTCAATTGAAACCTTGCGTTATAATCCGGAATCTGTTTATACCTGTAATGAACTTTCCAGGAAGATCAATCTCCAGATTGAAACTTTACCAGAGCCAGCCAGGACCATATTTCTGTTAAGCCGTCAGCAGACAAAAAGTTACCTGCAAATTGCAGATCAGCTGGGTATATCTGTGAAAACGGTAGAGAAACATATGACCCGTGCACTCCGAAGTTTAAGAACAGCACTGCTTGGATAAATTAAATATTTTATTGATTTAGCGTAGGGTAGCTGCCAGGTTAAGGTAGTTATAGGTATGAGCAATATACATCCCGATGTATTTAAACGTTATGCCGAAGGTAAATGCACCAGTGAAGAACGGAGATTAGTTGAAGAATGGTTAGAAAAAGAAGATGATCTTTCTGTCTTTACGAATCAAAGTGAAGACCCTGTCCTTAAGCATGCTATATGGGCAGAAATAAGAGAAAATGCCACACAAAAACAAACCGGTTATAAACTCAAACGGAGCCTGTTTGGTATGGTAGCAGCCATCTTGTTGGTTGCTGCCGGAGCATTTCTTTTCAAACGCAGCCCAGTCACAGCACAGCTTCCCCTGGCCCGGGAAACATACGAAGTACCCAAAGGAAAAATGATCAGCCTGGTTTTGAATGACGGTACCCAGGTACAATTAGCAGGTGGAAGTTCATTTCAGTATCCCCGTAATTTCCCTGGTCATACCAGAGAAGTTACATTAATCTCCGGTGAAGCCTTTTTTAAAGTAAAACACAATCCGGAACAACCGTTTATAGTTCACAGCTCCGGTACAGAAGTAAAAGTTTTGGGTACCCGGTTTAACGTATCCAATGTAAGTGGATCGAAGCATCTTGCTGTTACCCTTACTCAAGGCAGTATTAGTTTTAAAAGTAAAGATCAGGTAGAAAAGATACTGATCCCCGGCCAGAAGCTGACTTATGATAAAATACTGAATAAAACCCGGAAAATTGAAGCAGCAGATACAAGTTATACCACAAGCTGGACAGCAGGGATATTGTGGTTTAAGCAGTCGCCGGTTATGGAGGTTATACAAAAACTGGAAGCTTACTATGGCGTCACTTTCAAGGTAGAAGGTACCCCTGATCTGACTGTCCCTTTAACGGGTAAGTTTAAACGTCAGCCCTTGTCAAGGATCTTGAAATTAATAGAAAACAGTTCTGAATTGAAGTTTAAACAAGAGCAGAATACAATCACAATTTATAAAGCGAAATAACAACACACAAAAATAACCACACACCAAATGAATAATAAAGGCAGTCCCATACACCTGGTATCCTGAAAAACTACCGAACGTGCGCTAACACGCCGGTAGCAAATTTTCTCATCAATATCTCACAATTAATGATCAAAAACGAAATTATGAATTTAAAAATAAGTTCAGCACTATTGTCGTGCTTAACTATCTCAATTATTACATTTTTTACCACGTTCAATACCGTAAGGGCGCAGACCCATCCAGAAACTGTCATCTCAATCAGTCCAAAAACACTTAAATTAAGAGACGTATTTGATCAGTTGTCAGAAAAGGCAGGCCTGAATTTTATTTACAGTAATATCGATAAAGAGCTTGAAAAAACAATTACAATAAACCCATCTTCTGCACCTGTTAAAGATATCCTTGAACAATTATCTCTGAAATCTGGTCTGAAATTTAGTGCCAGTGGCGATGATATTGCAGTAAAACATCAGGCTAAAGGAAATATCAGGGGAACCGTAAAAACTACAGACAAAGAGCCTGTTGCTTTTGTCACTGTAAGACTTAAAGGTTTAAAAAGCACGGAAACTAACGAAGACGGTGAATTTGAGTTTAAAAATATACCAGCTGGCGAGGTTACAATCAGTGTAAGCCATATCGGCCGTTCTGCGCAAAGCCGAAAAGCAATCGTGAAGGCGGATGAATATATATCCGTTGATTTTATGGTTTCTTCCAGTGCTACAGACTTGCAGGAAGTTGCTGTTAATGGGAATAGGGCAAACAAATTTGCTGAAAAAAAAAGTGACTATGTAGCCAAGCTGCCATTGAAAAATCTGGAGAATGCCCAGGTATATAATACGGTAAGCAACAGGTTAATGAAAGAACAATTGAGTGTAAATGTATTACAGGCTTTGTCTAATATTCCGGGAGCTGTGCCATCTACCAGTGCAAGAGGAGAGACCCAGATTACATTAAGGGGGTTTATAGCCGTTTTAGGCGCCAGAAATGGGATTCAGTATGTTGCAGCAGGAAGAACTTCTGTCGATCCTATAAATATTGAACGCATAGAAGTCCTTAAAGGTCCATCTGCCACATTGTTTGGTAATGCTGTTTCTTCTTATGGCGGCGCCATAAACCTGGTCACTAAAAAGCCGTTTGAAACAGCTGCCGCAGAATTGTCTTATTCTGTTGGAAGCTGGGGACTGAGCAGAATTACTGCTGATGTCAATACACCGCTTAATGAAGATAAAACAGCCTTATTAAGGGTAAATGCGGCAATTAATAAACAGGAAAGTTTTCTGGAAACAGGGCATAACAATACTTTTGCAATTGATCCGAGTTTAACTTATCGCGTAAACGATAGGCTTACACTTGCTATGGATATTGAAGCTACAAGAGAAGATGTAACCAGGCCGGGTTCCCTTAATTTCGATGTTCTGAAATTAAAGAATGTTAACCAGATCCCTCTGGATTATAAGCAGACACTTTTTGCCGATGATTTTAATGCCATCGCCAATACTTTCCGTACTTATTTTGAGGCCAGGTACCAGCTGTCTAAAGAATGGGCATCTTATACTAACCTTTCTGTGAATAATGAGAGATTAGAAAAAAGTTATCAGAATGAGTCTGTGTTTATCAGTGCTGATAGTATAAAGCGTGCAATCCGGGTTTTTGGACCTTTTAATACAACAAACACGAATATCCAGCACAATCTGAAAGGTGATTTTAAAATTGGTTCGATCCGGAACCGTTTCATCTGGGGCGTTGATTATACCCGCGAAATACAAAGCAGGTATACTGCAAGGGCTACTATTGACTATATCTCCATCAAGGAACCAATTCTTCATGTCACCAGGGCTCAGGCAGATAAAGTTCTTGGGCTTGCTTATGGATATACTTACCAGGTTAACAGATATGCGACTTATGTTTCTGATCTGGTGAACCTGACAGACCGTTTAATGGTGCTGCTGAGTTTGCGTGCAGACAGGTATCAGAGAAAAACCAGCGATGGGGGAACGGAGAATTACAGCCAGACTTCTTTCACTCCAAAATTGGGTCTGATTTATCAGCCTGTTAAAGATCAGGTATCTCTATTTGCAAATTATATGAGTGGTTTCACCAATATGGCACCTGTATCACAGCCAGATGGAACTACTTTGGCATTAAAGCCAGAATATGGTATCCAATGGGAGAGTGGGGTGAAAATTAATACCAAAGACAATAAGTATACAGCGACTTTGAGTTATTACAACATCAATGTCCGTGATGCTGTCCGTATGGATGCAAGTCAATATACTTTTCAGGATGGGAAGCAAAAGAGTAAAGGATTTGACCTTAGTTTTGTCGCAAACCCTATCCCAGGTTTGAATATGATTGTAGGTTATGCATTTAATGAAAATCATTATATACAGTCCGCATCAGGAATTGGAAAAGAAGTGATTGCCAATC
This sequence comes from Pedobacter cryoconitis, assembly GCF_014200605.1. GTDB lineage: Bacteria > Bacteroidota > Bacteroidia > Sphingobacteriales > Sphingobacteriaceae > Pedobacter > Pedobacter cryoconitis_B. The sequence goes on from NZ_JACHCE010000011.1 coordinate 65,481, forward strand.
CAAAAAACGTTGCCAATTTCTGGTTGGGCTATAAGTTTCAGCCGGGTACAGCATTAACTAACTTCGGATTAGGTTTTGGCGGTAACTATGTAGATAAAAGTTTCCATAATACAGATAATACGGTAATTATCCCTTCGTATACGCTCCTGAATGCAACTGCATTCTATGAACAGCAAAAATGGAGATTTGGTTTGGCCTGTAATAACCTCGCAAATCAAAAATACTGGTCTTATGAAAATCCGCAACCATTAAGACAGCTAATTCTAAGTACTTCGTTTAGATTCTAAAGTTTAATGTTTAAGAAGTTTATTCAAAAAATCCATCTCTGGCTCGGTTTTATTACCGGGCTGGTGCTGGTCATTAACTTACTTCCTGCTTCTATTTTTGCATTTAATACAGAGTTGAAAGACTGGTGGTACCATCGGGCGATTTTTGCAACCGAAATTAAAACGAGTACGCTGCCTATTTCTGTACTCAAAGAAAAAGTAAGGGCAACTTTAAAAAATAAAGAAGTCATTACACATATTGAGGTAAACAGCGATAAAACCAGGGGTTATGCTTTCGGGATTTATGAAGAAAGTAAACACCCGGGATTTACTTATTTCTCAGAATCAGAAGTAAATAAAGAAGTTTATGTCAATCCATACACCGGGAAAATTCAGGGAGAAATTGATTTAAGGTATGACTGGATTAAAATCTGTGAGGCCATTCACCGCAGGATGCTGCTTCATTATAATTATGGAGGGCATTGGTTTATAGCCATTTCTACATTGGCGATCATCTTTTCTTTGTTTACCGGATTAGTCCTGTGGTTCCCTAAAAATAAGGCAGCTTTAAAACAGCGTTTCATTTTTAAAAGAAATGTGCGTTGGAGACGCAGAAACTATGATATTCATAATGTTGGTGGTTTTTACAGTTATATTCTGATCTTATTTCTTGCAGTAACAGGCTTATTGTGGAGTTTTGACTGGTGGGCCGCTGGTTTCTACAGGCTTTTTGGTGAAAATTATAAGACCATGAGTGCGATTCAACAGGAATTTATACCACATCCGGTAAAGTCATCTGTTTTTAACCCGCTGGATGCAGCTTTTGAAAATGTATGGAGTAAAAGAAAAAGCTGGTCATCAATGGTGATTGCTTTCCCCGAAGAAGGGGACGAGAAAAATACAGATAAGCTCTTTTTTTATCTGAAATTTAATGATCATACAGGCTGGGATGAGAGTGATCAATATGTTTATCATACTGGCAGGTTGATTAAGCAGGTTCTCCAGGAGCAAAAAAGTACTGCAATAAAATGGCAGGATTCAAATTATGCCTTTCATACCGGCGGGATTTATGGTTTACCGACTAAAATTCTGACCTGTCTGACTACTTTGTTTTGTGCCTCTCTTCCAATCACAGGTTTGATCATCTGGTTCGGGAAAAAGAAGAAAAACAAATCCGCTATCCGGAGTAAAAAGAACAAGTAGTAATTATCTCTATGGTCTATGGCACTTCCCGCATCAAAGCAATTGCATCCAGGCTGATCACAAAGAATTTTTCTGTGTTAACATACTTTGTTTGTATCAGGTTCGTTACATTAAATATGTTTGATTTATCTTTGCTAAAATGTTTTAACAACCTGAATCATTTAGTCATTTGCTTAGATCAGGCTATAGAATTAACAATTTCAAAAACAATGTAAAAGCGAAAGCTATGAAGCATCTTAAACAAGTTTCCCTTAGTTGGCCGAAACAATTATTACTCATTTTTATCCTGCTCTTTACACTAAATTCCTGTAAAGACAAAGACACTGGTACGCCAGAATCAGTAAATAATCCTGTGAAAGATAACACAGGGGATCAATGGAATACGGCTAATCTGACTAATTATGAATCTTACTCCCAGCCTGGCAGTGAAGAATGCCGCAATTTCAATGGATGTGAATATCCGGGTAAATTCGCTTTCTTAGAGAATACACAATTAGAAAGCTGGGTAAAGGCAAATAATATCGTCGCTATACATTCTAAAGATGCCGGAACTTATAAATTAAAGACATTACGTTTAAAACAAGGGAATAATGAAATTGATGTCAAAGTTTATGATCAGTGTTCTGATTCGGATTGTAATGGCTGCTGCACAATCAATGCACATGAAAACGGGCAATCTTTTCTGATTGATATTGAAAAATATACCATGCAGCGTTTTGGCTCGGGCTCAGGTATAGTACAGTGGAGATGTCTGGATTGCAAATAAAAAGATTGTTCTGATTTTATATTACCGGGTAGAAGCCCTGTAGATTAATTCTGCATCCAGCACAATTGTTCTGCTTAAAGCCTCACTGTCTTTGATCTTTTCTAAAATTAATCCGGCAGCGGCTTCTCCCATTTGTACTAAAGGTTGTGCGACACTGGTTAACTGAGGATGTACTATCGTGGCTAGTTCAGTTCCAGAGAAACCTGCAATGGCTACCTCATCAGGTATTTTGATATTTTGTTCAAGCAGATAGTTCATGGCGCCAATGGCCAGCGTATCAGTGAAGGCAAAAATGCTGTCGAACCCTATTTTTTTGTTTAACAATTGTATGGCAGCATTTCTTCCGTCTTCAAAAGTAATGCCTTCGGGTTGGATCATCAATTCCGGATCAAAAAGACCATGTTTGGTCAATATCCTTTGATAACCCGCCGCTCTTTCCGCCGAATTACGGATGCTTGAAGGCCCCATAATATGGGCAATCCTTTTTCTGCCGGTATCAATTAAATGTTCTATCATTAAAGAGGCCTTGATATGATCATTTACCACTACTCTGGAGGCATCCAGTGATTTACCAGGGATTCTGTCAAAAAATACCAGAGGAATTCCGCGGTCCATAATCTGCTGGTATAAATCTTCATTATGGGTTTCGTGAGATAGATTAATTAGGATACCATCCACATTAAATTCTTCCAGGAGCTGCAGGTTTTTTCTTTCTATCAGCGGGTTCTCGTCCGATTCTGTGATGATAACCCGGTATCCCAGCGGGTATAAAATATTCTGGATGCCACGCAGTACTTTTGAAGCAAAAGGAGTGATCATTTCCGGAACTACTAAACCTATATTTTTCGATTGACCGTATTTCAGGTTTAAAGCTGTAGGGTTGGGTTTATATCCGAGTTTTCCGGCCGCTTCAAGTACCTTCTTTTTAGTGTCAGGATGTATATTTTTATCGTTCACCAATGCCCTTGATATGGTCGAGGTAGATAACAATAAATACTTGGCCAGGTCTTTAATGGTGATACGCTTCATGAACTCTTTGATTTGGATTTTATCAAAACTAAGAAAAACAAACCCATATGGGAACGTTCCCCGAATTTTGGTAACGTTCCCATGAATAATTTCTTAGTATAGATGCTACAACCATAGCCTTCATGGCATAAGTTTGGCAAACCAATATAATTTTTATGAATGCAGAGAACTATCGTTACGAGCGTAAGAATATCCAGTCAGGTATTTTACATATAGGTGTAGGCAATTTTCACCGCGCACACCAGGCATTTTACACAGATCAATTACTACAGAATGATGACCAGAGCGAATGGGGTATTTGCGGTGTCTGTTTATTGCCATCCGACGAAAATATAGTCAGAAATTTAAGAGCACAAAATCTTGATTATAGCTTAACCGTATGTGGAAGAGATGGTCAGGATCAAATTTATCAGATAGGTGCTATACATGAATTGCTCTGGGCGGTAGAAGAGCCTGGGGCAGTACTGGCTAAAATTGCAGATAGCGCAATTAAAATTATCACCCTAACCATAACAGAAGGAGGTTATAACCTGGATAAAGCAACTAAAAATTTTATTCTGGAAGATGAAAAGATCAAACACGATCTGGAAAATCCCGGTCATCCTCAAACTGTTTTTGGTTTTATTGCCCAGGGGCTTCGTCAGCGCAGAGCTGCCGGTAGCGGCAGCATTACTATCCTTTCTTGTGATAACCTGGAGCATAATGGAAATACTGCGAAGAATGCCTTTACTGCATTTATAAAGGCTCAGGATAAAGAACTGGCTGTCTGGGTTAATGACCATGTCACCTTCCCTAATAGTATGGTAGACCGGATTACACCTTCAACAAGCCCGGAAGATGTGCAGAGGCTGAACAAAAAAAGTGGAATCGCTGATGCGGCTCCCGTTTATTGCGAAGACTTTATTCAATGGGTAATCGAAGACAATTTCATTGCCGGCCGTCCAGCATGGGAAAGAGTGGGCGTAGAATTTACAGCTGACGTCACTGCATTTGAGAATATGAAGCTGAGTCTTTTGAATGCTTCCCATACTTTATTATCCTATCCGTCTTTCCTTAAAGGGTACCGTAAAGTGGATCAGGCCATGCAGGATGAGGATATCGTTAAATACGTGCGTGATTTCATGAACATTGATATTACGCCTCATGTACCTGCTCCTGAAAACACAAATCTGGAAGAATATAAACAGACATTGATAGCGCGTTTTGCTAACCATAGCGTCAGCGATCAGGTGAGCAGGTTATGTTTTGATGGGGTTTCGAAATTCCCGGTGTATATTATGCCTAACTTAATTAAGATGCTTGCAAAAGGGCAGGACCCTATCCGGGTAGCATTTCTGCTGGCAGCTTACAGACATTATCTTAAATATCAAAAAGATGATGAGGAACAATCTTATCAGATAGCTGAACCCTGGTTAACAGCAGCTGACAAAAAATGTATTGCCAGCGATGCGCCGGTTGACTTTTTAGATTTATCCGCCTTTAAAAGCACTGATCTGAAAACTGCTGCCTATTTTGTAGAACTATACCTGCAGCTGGTCAGGGAGATCAAAGATAAAGGTGTTAAATCTGTACTGCAAACTATTGTGGCTTAAGGTCATCAGGCTAATTTGAATTTTATTCTATAAAATCATGGGAACAAAACTTCGCAATGGTGTATTGCCATTTGCTATTGTTACGTTTATCTACTTCATCGTAGGTTTTTTGACGACAGTAAATGAGCAGTTACAAGCACCATTAAAATTCACTTTTCTGGCTGAAGCCGGAAACCTGAAAAATACATTTACTACGCTGATCTCCTTTTTCTTTTTCCTGGGTTATTTACTGAACGGGACTCTGGCCAGTAAATGGGTAAATGCTGCCGGCTATAAAAGCACCATTATACGTGGCCTTTTATTTATGATCTCAGGACTGCTGATGTATTTGTGCTCTTCGTGGTTTGGTGATCAGTATCCACATTTAGCTATGCATTTTGGTCAGGTTGTTTTGCCTTATGGTTTTGTTATTTTTATCCTGGGCTCTTATTTAATGGGTACCTCTGCCGCTATTATCCAGGTGGTGGTCAACCCTTATGTGGCTTCTTACGAATTACCCGGTACCCAGCCTGTACAAAGGCTCAATATAACTACGGCTATTAATTCTATAGGGACTACTTCAGCGCCATTTTTTGTCACTGTAGTGATGTTCAGCGGGATTTCAATCGCGGATATTGAAATCAAACAGCTTATGCTGCCGCTTATAGCACTGATTGCCTGTGTGGCTTTAGTTACGCTAGTCACCAGGAAACTTCATTTGCCGGATATAGCCAATACCAGGGCTGCTGCCGGAGAAAAATTAGAAAGAAGTATCTGGTCTTTCAGACATTTTACCTTAGGGGTACTGGCCATTTTCTTTTATGTAGGTACAGAGGTCGCTATCGGGGCGAATATCAATATGCATGCTTTTGAATTGGCCGATGCAGGACACCCGATGAGTTTCTTTGGCCGGACAGACATTATTATTGGCGGCGTAGATTTGGGAATACATGCTTTATTATCGACCTTGTATTGGGGAGGATTTCTGATCGGAAGAGCGGTTTCCAGTTTCTTCAGTAAAATTTCTGCAAAAACGCAATTGGCTACCACAACTATACTGGCCACAATATTGGCTATTTTAGCTATGGTTACACAAAATCTGTGGTTTCTGGTTGCTATCGGACTTTTACATTCCACGATGTGGAGCTGTATTTTTTCGTTATCCATCAAAGGTTTGAATAAATACACGTCAAAAGCTTCGGGTGTGTTTATCTCTGCTGTATTTGGTGGTGCAGTATTTACGCTTCTTCAGGGAGGGCTGGCAGATGTTTTTGGCTCCTGGAGATGGACCTGGTGGCTTACCGTAATATGTGAGCTGTTTATGTTGTTCTATGCTTTGTATGGATCGCGTATCAGAGAGAAAGATCTTCTCCATTAAATATGAAATCGGCCAGTAATTTAAAGAACATTTAATAAAAATACAGTGGAAGAAAAGAAAATTAAAGCGGCCTGTTTTGGTGAAGTCTTGTGGGATATTTTTCCAACAGGAGCAAGAAGGGCAGGAGGAGCACCATTTAACGTTGCTTATCACCTTTTCAAAATGGGTATCGATGTGCACATGATCAGCAGTGTTGGTGATGATGAACTTGGTGATGAATTACTGAATAAAATTAAAAGCTGGAATATTTCCACTGCTGGTATCCAGGTGAGCAAATTACATCCCACCAGTACTGTTGTCGCTACAATGGACGAAAATAATGATGCACATTATGAGATCGTACAAAATGTTGCCTGGGATTTTATTGAAGTTATCCCGGCAGATCAGCAATTACTGACAACCACTGATGCTCTTGTTTTTGGAAGCCTGGTTACACGCAACGAAAAATCGAAAAATACACTCTTTGAATTAATTGAAGCAAGTGCTTATAATGTCTTTGATATTAATTTAAGGCCACCTCATTATGATGTCCGGGTTATTAAAGATTTATTGCATAAAACACAATTGGCCAAATTTAACAAAGCTGAATTGCGTATGATGCTGGACTTTCTGGGCAAAACCTATAGCACTGAAAAAGATAGCGTAAAGTATTTGCAGGATACATTTGAGCTGCATGAAATCATTGTTTCTAAAGGGAGTAAAGGGGCGCTTTATGCCCATGATGATGATTTCTATTTGTATCCTACAGTACCTGTTGAAGTTAAAGATACGGTAGGCAGCGGAGATTCTTTTTTAGCCGGGTTCTTATCAAAAAGATTAGAAAATGGTGTTACTGCTGCTCAGATTATGACTCAGGCAGTTTCATTAGGTGCTTTTATTACCTCACAGGAAGGTGCATGCCCTGAATATACATTAGCAGATTTCGCTGCATTCAGGGACGGTCACCACTTATCGGCCTTGCCTGTATAAAGTTTTACCTGTATTAAAAATTGCCGGTATAAAACCTGTCTTATACCGGCTACTACTATACCTCTGCTCTGAAATTTTTACCCATTTTTTCGCCCAGTGCATAATAATGTCTGAAATTATAAATAAGCGGTGACCATGCTGCGGGATCTATATAATTCTGGTTGATGACCAGATTTTCATGCACCCTGACATTGACTACCCTGAGATGCAGACTAGCAATTAAAGGGGTGGAATCTCCAGCAGATTCTACGATATAATGATTTTGCAACACACATTCTAACTGCAGCGGACAATTCGCTATGGCAGGCGGGGTAACGATTTCGGCGGGCATGGATTGAAAATTTCCTGCTGAAAATTTATCTTCTTCATAAAGATATTTGTCTTTTTTATTCTCTGGTACAGGGTTCATCCCTGTTAAACCAGCAATCTTTTCTATGTTTTTATAAAGATCAGGTGAAGGTAAATTGACAACACATTCTTTATTCTCCAGTATATTCTGATAAGTTTTTCCATCGCAGCCCAGTCCCAGGATTAAGTTATAACCCAATGCCCATACAGAAGAGATCGGGCCTATGTTTGGCTTTCCATCCTGATCAATGGAGGTGAGGAGTGCTACTGGTGTACCAAAATAGAGGACTTTAGGTTGTATCGTTAAGAATGCTGGTTTATCGTTCATATCTATCATCAATTTTTCTGACAGCAAATCTCTGTTAATCTTTAAATACATACTTCAGGCTGGAATGAACTATGGATGCCTTTTTAACCTTCTGTTTTTATCCGTATAAAAACTTTATTATCCCTTAAATTGTTATGGTGTTATATTCCGGGGGGAACATCTTAAATCATTAGAATATTCATTCAGCGCCAGGCTAGAAACAAGAGCCTAAAACATCAGATTTCATTCATTTTTCAGGTTTAATCTTTGCCGGATATGACTATATGCTACATATATTTTAAAATCTTAATCATTAAAATCTTAAAAAAATCATGAAAAAGAACCAACCCGGCTTTCTTAGGAAATTATTTCTAAAGAATGCAATTACTGCAAGTTTGTTGATGATTTTATCCTTTATCTGCTTATTTTCCATAAGTTCTGCTTTTGGTCAGGACAACGGGAATTATACAGATGATCAGGCATCTGTTACGATTAAAACTCAGCAGGCACCTCCGCCATTACCCGATTATGTTCAGCCTGAATGTCCGGGAGATGGATATATCTGGACTCCAGGTTATTGGTCATGGGCAACAGATGATTATTATTGGGTACCAGGTGTCTGGATACTTCCTCCGGGAGTTAGTTTATTATGGACTCCTGGTTACTGGGGCTTTTATGATAGTTTTTATGGCTGGCATCCTGGCTACTGGGGCGCACAGGTAGGCTATTACGGTGGAATTAACTACGGCTTTGGCTATTTCGGCAGTGGTTTCTATGGTGGCCGTTGGGAAGGCGGGCATTTCATGTATAATACCTCAGTATGGCGTGTAGGTAAAAACATCCATAATACCTATGTTAACAAAGTGAACATTAATATAAATAATAGAAACAGAGCTAGTTTTAATGGTAGAGGCGGGATAAATTACCGTCCTGGCCGGGATGAAATGAGAGGTGTACAAAATCATATTTCCGCAAGTAAAGAACAGACAGCTCATGAAGTGAATATGGGCAACGAAAAAGGACAGTTCCATCATACCAATCCCAAACCGGCCATACATAGTATGAGTGCACCCGGAGGCCATCGGTTTGACGAACGCGGGCATGAAATGAGAATGGGTGTAGGAATGCAGGGAGGCGGAGGTGGCCGCAGAGGCAGAGGATAATTTATGAAAAGCGGGGACAATAATATGAGGTGAGCCCCAAATATATTACCCGCTTTTTTATACCGGTTTATTGTAATTTCTCCTGGCTTTCATGCCATTTCGAAATCTTGATAAATGTATCAATGAACTGTTCATATTTTTTGGCGCCAACCAATTTAATATAATCAGAGGTCACTTCATCTGCCATTTTACAAATGGTGTCATGCAATTTCTTTCCATCTTCAGTCAAAAAGATCATAATTGACCGGGCATCTGTCTCGCTTTTCCGGGTATAAGCAAGACCTAATCTTTCCAATTCCTTAACTGTTTTACTCACTCCCTGTTTGGTTACCATAATCTTATTGACCAGATTATGGTTGGATATACCCTGATGACCAATATTCATAAAATATGGCATAAAGGTTATGTTGAAATCACTGTGCACCAGGTTAGCCAGTTGATCAGCAGCAAGTTTATCGGTATGATGTTTTAAAATATAGAGTTGTTTAAAAATTAACCTATCCTGATCGAAAGCATATTCCATAATGCAAATTTAGTATAAATATTATTTATTCAATACTTAACAATCGTGTCATTTCAATCTAATATTGACATTATTGTTAATAAAATAAGTAAACTAAGTTGACTACATTAGTCAACTTAGTTTACTTTTGTCGCGTTAAATATATATTATGGAACCAGAAGAACAAACTCAATCCTCCGTTAAAAAAGTTGTAAAACCACTAATTATTGGCGCTCTGGCCATTTGTATTGGTTATTTCGCTTTTAACAAAATTTCCCATTCATTGACTTATGAAAGTACAAACAATGCACAGCTTGAATCAAATGCTGTCCCCGTACTGAGCAGAGTATCTGGTTATATCAATGATTTTAGACTATTGGATTATCAGCAGGTAAAAAAAGGGGATACCCTGGTGGTGATCGATGACAGCGAGTATATTTTAGCAGTCAGACAGGCTGAAGCAGATCTGTCTTCAGCAAAAGCAGATCTGAGCAGTGCTGAATCTCAAATTCCAACCATTGGCTCTGATCAGGATGTTGCGGCTGCAGGGATCAGTGTAGAAGAAGTAACGCTCAGACAGGCAAAACGTGATTTGGCCCGCGATGAAACCTTATTTAAAGAAGGCTCAATTACACAAAGACAATTCGAAAGAAGTCAGTCTTCTTATCAGACTGCTGTTCAGATGCTGGCTTCCAGTAAAAGTAAGCTGAAGCAGGCAGGTACGCAGAGAGGAAATGCAAATGCAATGATCCAGCGTGCAAAAGCAAATATTGCTGCCCGTGAAATTGCACTCGAAAAAGCTAAACTGAATTTAAGCTATACAAAGATTATAGCACCTTCTACTGGTAAACTAGGAAAAACCAATCTTAAAAGCGGACAATATGTGCAGGGCGGGCAGCAACTATTTAACCTGGTGAGCAATGATAATTACTGGATCGTAGCCAATTTCAAAGAAACCCAGATTGAACATATGAAAGTCGGGCAGCCGGCAGATATTGTGATAGATGGCTATCCTGATCAGAAAATTACGGGTACTATATCAGGTTTCAGTGATGCTACAGGAGCAAAATTTTCTTTGCTGCCACCAGATAATTCTACCGGAAACTTTGTGAAGGTTACACAGCGTGTTCCCGTTATTATTCAAATCAATAAAGCAGAAGCACTTCAGGGAATGCTGAAAGCTGGTTTGAGTGCAGACATCGCTGTAAAGGTAAAATAACCATGGATAATTTCAATGTTACCAAATTTTAAAATGGAAGGCGAAAGAAATAAATTTATAAAAATACTCATTGTAATTACCTGTATTACCGCGGCCGTCATGGAGCTGATTGATACCTCGATTGTCAATGTTGCACTAACCAATATTAGCGGGACGCTGGGGGCAACACTTGAAGATGCATCGTGGGTAGTGACGGCTTATGCCATTGCAAACGTAATTGTTATTCCGTTAACAGGATTTCTGAGCCGCTATTTTGGAAGGAAGAACTATTACCTCGCTTCAATTATCCTGTTTACACTGGCCTCTTATATGTGTGGCAATGCAGGTTCTTTATGGATGCTTGTGTTCTGGAGGTTTGTACAGGGAGTAGGTGGCGGTGCACTGCTTGCGGTTTCGCAGGGGATCTTGTTTGATCAGTTCAAACCTGAAGAAAAAGGAATTGCTGGTGGTATTTTTGGGATGGGTATAGTAATCGGACCAACGATAGGTCCCATTCTTGGTGGATATATCGTAGATAACTATCATTGGGCATTGATATTTGATATCAATATTCCTATCGGAATAGTTGCGGCTTTGCTAACCTGGAAATTTGTGGACAAAAAAGCTGATGAATATAATATTGACCGAAAATCTATTCCAATTGACTATATCGGTATTTTATCATTAACTATAGGTATAGGTGCACTCCAGTATATTCTGGAAAAAGGGCAGTCTGATGATTGGTTTGAGGATGAGACCATCCGTTACCTGACTGCTGCTGCTATATTAGGACTTGGCCTGTTTATCTGGTGGGAACTGACTACTAAAAACCCTGCAATCAATCTGAGGGTTATGAAAAGCAGAAACCTGATTGGAAGTAATATCCTGACTTTTGTATGCGGTTTTGGTCTATTTGGCTCTGTTTATCTGTTTCCGGTAATGGTTCAGAGAGTTATGGGGTATACGCCCACAGAATCTGGTTTATCAATGATTCCGGGTGCACTGGTTACCATATTTGCGATGCCATTTATTGGGGCAGGCTTAGGGAAAGGAATAAAGCCAATTTACTTTGTCTCTCTGGGTTTTGCCCTGTTTATTTTACATGGATATACTTCTTCACAAGCTGCCCCGGACGCTGATAAATGGTGGTTTATCATCACCCAGATCTGTCGCGGGGTAGGTACAGGCTGTTTAACTGTCCCTTTGTTAACCCAGGCTGTAGTAGGCTTAAAAACAGAAGATATGCCTTATGGTATCTCTCTCAATAATATGTTCCGGCAGCTAGGAGGGGCATTTGGGATTGCAATTATGAATACTTACGCTACTAACCGTTTTGCAACGCACCGGATGGACCTGGTTTCTAATCTTCAGGAAAATAACCCGCTTTTAAACGAGCGTCTCTATGGGATAACACAAGGGATGATTGCTAAAGGAATGAATCCTTCAATAGCCAGACAGGCTGCAAATGGGGTATTGGATCACAGTTTATCTAATCAGGCACAAATGCAGGCCTATTTAGATGGTTTTCTGCTGATCGCTATTTTCTTTGTCTGTACAATCCCATTTATGCTCCTGTTAAAAAATGAAACGATGGATGCTGAAACAAGGGCAAAAGTCGCTGCTGCAGCACATTAATATGAACGCTGTCAATTGTTATTAATCATAAAAATATGAAAAAGTTATTCCTTACTATAACCCTGGTTTCTCTGTTTTTTGCTTTGCATGCGCAGGAAAACGAGGGAACTCTTAAAACATTAATTGCTCAGTCATTTACCTATTTCCCTCAGTTCAAAGAACTGGGACAGGCTGTAGATGTCGAACAACAACGTATCACTCTGGCCAGATCTGCAGGTCTGCCTTCTGTACAGGCAACTGGCAGCTACAGATACACGAATCCAGTCTCTGAGATCAGTATTCCTGCCGGGGATAAGGTTATTAATTTCAATATTATGCCTAAAAGTAATTACAATACCTCTCTAGATGCAAGCTATACAATTTGGGATTTTGGTGTAGTTAAAGCAGGCGTAGACCGTGCTAAAGCAGGTTTGCAATATGCTAAAGACAACCTGGAATTTAATCAGAACCAGATGGCATTTCAGGTGGGTGGTATTTATTATCAGATCGCTTATCTTAAAGAAGCAATCGCAATACAGGATAGCGTGATCAGCTTTCTGGAAGACAATAGGAAAGATACCGAAATAAAATTTAAAAATGGAGACGCCCTTAAATACGATGTACTCTCCATTCAATCCACTATTGATCAGGAAAGAAACCGTAAGATAGACCTGCAAAATAGTCTGAATAAGCAATATGCTTTAATGGAGTATGCTACAGGAACAAGAATTAAGACCGGTTCTTCAAATTTTGTTTTCCCGGTAGAGAATAAATATGATCTGAATGAAGCGCTGGCCGAAGCACAAAATAATCATCCGGAATTCAGATTGATTAAGGATAGGGTTCAGCAGGCTGAAGCAGAACTTAAAGTCAGCCAGACTGGTGGTAAACCTTCACTGGTTATGAGCGGTGGTACTGGTTATAAAAATGGTTTTACGCCTGATCTTGATAAATTCCGGTATAATTATGCTGCAGGTGTAACCCTGAATATTCCAATCTACCAGGGTGGAAGAGCTAAAAAACAGATAAGGTTATCACAAAGCCAGCTTTTGCAAACTAAATTTTCGGAAGAAAGCCTGAGCAATGCTTACCGGAATGATATTCAGCAGGCTATGATTGATATTACAAGTAATACTTCCAGTCTGGTCAATTCCGGAAGACAGGTAACAGAGGCTAAAGAAGCACAAAAACTTGCGCATAGCCGTTATAGAAATGGAATTGGGACTTACCTGGAATTGACTAATGCAAGTACCAATGTACAAAAAGCAGAGTTAACCAATTTACAATACAAATATCAGTTATGTGTTGCACAGCTTACAATTGCAAAATTAACTGGTTTAAAATATTGGTAGATAGAATTAAAAATATGTCTCAGTTTATACTCATTATTTCAACAGTTATCAGGACGCCATTTGATCTGGATAGTATTAAAAAGGCGATTACTGGTTTTAGCAGTATTATCGAATGGAGCCAGGATCTTGATGACACTGATAAAATTCTTCGTATAGTAGCTGATGAAGATATCAGTAAAAAACTAGTACAACAACTGGAAAGGGTAGAAGTGCATGCAGTTTTATTAGACGTGTTTGAGAAAAGAGGAGGTAAACTCCTTTAATTTTTTTGAATTGAGGGTTCTTGTTTATATATTGACATGAACCCTTTATAAACCGGCGCTGATTTTGCGGGATATAATTTATAACCGAAAGCGCTAAAGGTTATTGCCGGATAAAAACAGGAAACATGGAAGTCAAACTTTTTCGGGTATCTAACAGACTGATAAAAAATCAGTGTTATCTTATTTATGAAGGTAATTCGGGTATTCTGGTAGATCCTGCCTGGGATTATGAGTTGATTAATAATTTTCTGAAAGATAATCTGATTTCGTTGAAAGGGGTTCTTTTAACGCATTCACATCGTGATCATACAGATCTGGCTGCTGTTTTTGCAGAAGAATATGCTGCCCCTGTATATATGTCTGCAATTGAGATCAGTGCTTATAACTTCAATTGTCTGCATCTGATTGCTGTGCAGCATTTAGAAGAACTGATCATTGGCAATTTTACTGTTAAAGCTTTATTAACTCCCGGTCATACTCAGGGTAGTACCTGTTATCAGATTGGTGATCATTGTTTTACAGGCGATACTATCTTTATTGAAGGTGTAGGGCTTAGTGATGATCTGCTGGTAAATTCTTTATTTGATTCTGTACAATTTATAAAGAAATATCTTCCGCCTCAGGTGCTGATCTGGCCAGGGCATTCTTTCGGACAAACCCCAGGCAGGGAACTCAGCTTTTTGTTCCGCAATAATCTCTATTTTTTGCTGAACACGAGAGAAGCATTTGTGAATTTCCGGATGCGGAAAAATCAGCCTGATCCTCTTGCTTTTAAATAAGCCGGCTGATTTCTACCCTGAGGATTTTAGTAATCTGAGCCTGTTGAGCGATAATTCAAGGCTTTTTATAACACTTTTTTGGTCTTGAACAAACACATGCTTTATTACTAGCAGATCACCACGTTTCCGGTTTTTCTTCTGATCTTTGTTAATACGTTGATTTCCTGTGAAATGACATTAATCCTGTTTGGTTTAGATGGAATCACTATTACAGGGCTAGTTAAACACTGGAGTAATTAGTTTTTTTTCAAAAAGTAATTCACTTTCAATTCAGTGTTTATCCGATAAAAACCGGACAAGGTTTGAAGCACCTCTGGAGCATCTCTGAATGATGCCTGGACAAGTTGCGCTTAATATGTTGGTATACAGTGACTTACGTGAAGGTTCTTCAGCCTGTTTTTTTGAGGTATAATTATCCGTTTTTGCGTTGTTTTTCAGCAGGATCGTGCTGTTTTTTTAGCGTAAAAATCGGGGCGATGCTGTTGTAATTGTATATTTGGTATTCTTGAATATGACGCGTTCAGTATTGATTTGTATATAATGAAAAAGATAATAAAAGTGCCTGCCCAGCTTGTCAATGGTGAAACTTCACAAAATAGTTTGGTCCTTGATGAGTGTACAGTAATTGAACAGTGCATTCACCATGTGGAAGAACAGGGGACCATGTATCTTGAAGAACATGTATTGTTTTTTATCTTAGAAGGAAGTGTTACACTTACTTATGGAAAACAGACCTGCCAAATTGGGAAAAATGAAATGATCCTTTTGAAGAAGGCAACGGCTGTTCATTATGAAAAGAAGGGGAGCCCTGATCTGAACGCTATTTATCACGGGGTAATTTTTAGTATAAAAGATGTGCTGATCAAGTCTTTCCTTGCCTCTGTAGAAAAAATAACCCCAAAAGAAACCGAAGAGGTAGCTGAATCCGGGGTGTATCCTATGACCGAATGCCTGATTACATTTCTGGAATCTCTCAAACCCTATTTCCATGACAGTTCTGGAGTCTACCCAGGTCAGCTTCGTCTGAAAATGATGGAAATGTTGTATCATATGGCAATAGGCAACCCTGCTATGTTTCAGCAGATCTT
Source organism: Pedobacter cryoconitis (assembly GCF_014200605.1). GTDB lineage: Bacteria > Bacteroidota > Bacteroidia > Sphingobacteriales > Sphingobacteriaceae > Pedobacter > Pedobacter cryoconitis_B. Next base: position 81,277 of record NZ_JACHCE010000011.1, read on the forward strand.
ACAAATTTATCAACCGCTACGTACTGAAATCCGTCATATTGTGGAACAACATTATGCTTCACCAATTTCACTTAAAGAGCTGGCCTATCTGTCTGGAAGAAGCCTTTCGAGTTTTAAAAGGGATTTTCAGGCAGTCTATAATATACCTCCAGCCACCTGGATAAGGGAGAAACGTCTTGAGAAAGCAAAAGAAATGCTGGAGAGGACCCAACTCTCAGTATCGGATATCTGTTTTTCACTGGGATTTGAAAACGTTTCGCATTTTTCAAGGATCTTTAAAAATTATTACGGACAGGCACCTACGTTTTACCAGATTTGATTTTTTTAATGTGCCTTTCTGCATTCTGCCCTGCTTTTTAAAATTGGACTAAAAAGAAAAATTATCCGGACGTTTTAGAAAAATGTCTGATGATTGGACACTTTATTTTTGCAGGATAAAATAATTAATTTAAAAAAATCGGTTATGACATTGTTAAACGGGAATATCAGTACCATTGAAGATTACAAAGAAGTTAATTCAGTACTTGAGCGTTATGCAGAAGGTCTGAGAACAGGAAACGTAGAGGAGCTGCAGAAAATTTTTCATCCGGACGCGATTATGTACGGGCATTGGGAAGAGTACCTTATTGAGGGAAATATTACAAATCTGTATGATTCCGTGGCAAAGCACGGCCCGGCACCTGAGCTGAAAACTCAGATCGATGTTTTGCATAAAACAGCAACCACAGCTACAGGCCGTGTAGAATATGAAAAAAATGCGGCGGGCAAGGATGGTATTGATTATCACTCATTGCTGAAAATCAATGGAGAATGGGTAATTATATCGAAAGTATTTCATGTCTATGAAAAATAGCCATTTTTTTTTCGTTAATAGCACTTGCAAATTACGGAAGAACAGCCTCACATTTCTGTGGGGCTGTTCTTGATTCCGGGATTGTGTGAACCGAACTAATTTATTCTTTTGTAATTACTCTGAACGCTTACTCTGATCGACGTTAAGATTAATTTAGTGGCGCAAGGGCGCTTTTTGAGTTAATTTGCACTACTTCTTGTTTATCAATTATATCGTATGATGTAATTTTTGATTGTGGAGTAAAAGTCCATTTTCCGAGGTCTACCATGCGGACAGTCCTGTTATTACGGCTATGGAAATAGTATATTTTGTTTTTCAGATCGGCTGCACTGGTCCATAAAGTTGTGTCACAAATTGGTTCACCTTTTTCATCTATACCTGATCTTGAAACACCCTTGGGTATGTCAAAAGAACTCAATATATGGAAAGCCTGTGTAACAGCGTCTAATGGTTTCTCAAAAGGAAATACGCTTTGGGTGAATGCAATAGCACGGATAAAGCGGGAAGGCGGTGTGAAGTCGCCTGGTAACCCAAGAAGACCACTTCCAAGTCCTAAAGCGGTTATTGTATCTTTTTTTGTCGATGTTGCTATATCGGTGGTATCAACAGATTTGTCTACAGGTGAAAGATTGACATAATTGCGAAGATTGGTTTGATGCCAGTCAAAAGTAGGATTATTGGTCAATACTCCCTTTGGGTTATCATAAATTTTTAATTCACCTTTTATACATTCAATTACAAGCGCATTGCCTTGTGCATCATGGATATTATAATGCAGGGGATAGGTAATTCCCTGCTTACCATTAACATTAGGTGCTCCCGTATTAATTTTTAGATTTTTGATGTATATTTTAACTTCTGCTACGGTTGTATAGTTAGAAAGTAACCAGGCAGGTACGTCTACAGAACTCAAAGAAAATTTAAGGTCAGCTGGTGCAATTTTCATATATTCTGCATAGCCATTATGGTAAAATGAGCCAACAGCTAATCCTTCGGAATTTATTCCGTCTGCAATAACTTCCCGGGCCATTCCGTTAATTCCTGTTATTGCATATTTGGATACCCAGGCCAATGCTGTGACCCCTGTCGTTATTGTGATTCCTCTCTGTGTTTTCCCTTGCGTCACTGCTGTTGGGTTACCATCAATATCAATAGCTTTAAATAAATGTCCCGCTGGGATAACCAGAACTGCTGAATTAAGAGGGCTTGAAAACTCCATAGTGCGCGCATAAATGGGGTCGCCACCTGTTGTTTTAATTTGAATTCCTGTACACATAATTTTTGTTTTAGATTTTAAAATAAGAATGACCGAAATTGAATTCAGTAGTTTGAATTACTGTTTATTTATACTGTATTTTATGTCTTTATTGTGTATATTTTTGTTTTATCAAAGGTATATTTTGTTTCTTATTGCGCTATATTCATTTCATTCAGTTAATTGTGTTTCGGATAGTCGACTTTATTTGCTTTTGAAGGTCGTTGTGACTTTTGTTCATTTCTTATTATTTATTTTTCGACTCTTTTAGTTAAATATTCGATAGTTATTGCCTTAATGACCCGCTGATTTATATGTCGGTTGCTTTATAATGATGATTTTGAATTAATCTTATGGATGATGTCACAGAAAGTTGGTTGCCTTAACAATATACTACAGGGCTAAAGAAGATAAGTCCGATAAACAGATCATACATTCCATGCTTGAATTATGCTGAGGATTATATGATGATACCAGAAAACATAAGCTTAGAGGAAGGGATAAATTACCAGAAGAAGACGAATGGCCGTATTTTGAAATCTTAAATCCTATATTGAGATTTTCTTTGGCTGAAATAGTGTCTTCTATTCTGTCTCTGGGATAATATTACAGAGACAGAAAGAAAGATCAGTGTGAGATATTTAAAGAGAGCCGGAAGCTGGGGATTTTGATTTATGGCTATTTTTGATTTGTTAAACTCTATTTATCCGGTAAACAGTTTTTATTTTGAGTTGCTTTCGTTAAAAGAGGATCAGCTGAGTTTTTAGTGATTTCCTGACAAGTTATTTTATTCAAATAACCGCTTTGTGTACTCACCACGCTGATATAGTTGACTTTACCTTCAACTACAGTTATCTTTAGCGGTACTGATTGTTTTCCGTTTGATATTCCTCAGCTTGCTACGCTAACGGTATGTTCGCCGGCACTGATATCTTGTATAGAAAAGGATTTTTTTTTAACTTACACGCCAATTGGTTATCAATATATAGTCTGTAATTGATTACAGCTCCTGTATAACCTGTAGCACGCATGAGATAAACCTGTCCGGTTTTATCCAGAGAAAAGGAACTGAAAGGCACAGTAAACATAAATGCTAAAAAGGAGAATATTTTAATAGTTTTCATCAGTTCAAATTTTAATATAGGCTCAATATATATAACTTTTTGTAAAATTCTATGGCAATGGGGGCTGATAATGCTGATAATTATAATTTACATCTGTAGATGTAGAAAGGTGGTGTTCCATCATCGGGTTTCCCGGTAAATCCTGTAGTACTATTCAATTGATTGGTAGAAATATATAACCATCCATCCTGAGCCAGGTATACATTGTCAGGCCACAACAACTTCTGTTCATTTTTTATAATGTTGCTCAGTTTTCCGTTAACATCCAATTTAGTAATGGCGTGCTCCTGCAGGTTCGTAAAGTAGTGATTGCCATCTGCATCTGTTAGTGCACCATCACTAAAAGGCTTTTCTCCAACTCTGGTAATCGAATGACCTATGGTATAGTTATCTTTTTGTTTCCTGAAAAGTTTTGCAGGTACTTTATACCAGGAACTACTGTTCATTGCACCAAAAAACAGGGTTTCCCTGTCAGCAGAAAGGGTAATTGGGTCGATAGCTACACGGGCTGGCTTTCCGCCAAAAAGAACAACTTTTCCATTGATGATCATGTCTTTATCTTCTGCCTGTAAAGAGGGGTGACCACTAAATCTTGTCGCTTTTTTAGTTTTCAGGTTTAAGGCAATAATCCCTGGATTGGCAATGTCAGCGAGGTAGGCCCATCCATTTTTTTCATCTATAGCTACATCCTGTGCAAAGGTACCTTTAGGGGCCACAGATGCCTGTAATTCTATTTTCTCTATCACTTTGTTTGTGCTGATATCAAATGCCCATAATCTCGTCTTTCCGAGTTCTAAACCCATATCAATTACCCACAGTTTATTGTTTTTATCAAAAATCAACCCCAGCATGGCATCAAATGTAGCGTCACTGGCTTTTTTATTGTTTTTCTGATAACTGGCATCCGGATAAGGAATAGCTTTTCCGCTGATGATTTCTACCAATTGTATTTTCTGGCTGCCCAATGGATGAATTGTTGCAAATACTCTTCCTTCGGCAGATACTGCAACATCTCCTGGACGTACATCCATTGCTGCTACTTCTTCGGGCTCTGGCTGTGTATTATTTTCCTGATCAACAGATTTTGTGTGCTGATTCTGTTTTAGTTCTTGTGCTGATATGGTGTTTGCGGTTAAGAATACGGCCATAAAAAACATTAGTTTTAATTTAATCATCTTGTTATTGTTCTTATAATATTTTTTGTTAATTGTTTCGATAGGGCAAATATGAACTGATTTCCTGATTTATATCAGTATAAATTTGCTATACAACAGTATATTTAGGCTAATTTGGAATTGAGCTTTGGTTATAGTTTATATTTGTATCTTAATTAATCAGCAGTTATGAACAGAGAAATCCTGTACGAACCTTTTGAGGTTGTTTATAAAAAATTAGATGAATGCCCTAAAGTAGAGTACAGACATTTATTCTTTGAGCTTGTCTATGTTTTATCCGGTACAGGTAAACAGTGCATTAATAATAATAAGTTCAGCTATCATGCAGATCACATGTTTCTGATTACCCCCGAAGACTGTCATTCTTTTGAGATTGAGACTACTACTGAGTTCTTTTTTCTGCGGTTTGGCAATGTGTATATCCGTTCAAAGGATTTTCATACGGATGATGTGAAAAGGCTGGAATATATTCTGAATAATGCGAGTCATCAGCCGGGCTGTATTCTCAATAACTTTTCTGATAAGCCATTGGTACGCTCATTGATTGAAGCAATGATGATAGAATATGTAAACCGTGATCTGTATAATAAGGAATTGATCGTTAAACTGGTGGATACGCTCATTGTAATCGTTGCCCGTAATATTGCGAAATACATGCCTGCTGCGGTTAAAGAAGGTACAGAAGAAAAGGCGCTTGAGCTTTTGAATTATATTCAGGCCAATATTTATAATCCTGAAAAACTGAGGGCGGAAAGTTTAAGCAACCAATTTGCTATCTCAGGTCATTATTTTGGTAAGTATTTTAAGAAACATACCAATGAAACACTGCAGCAGTATATCGCCAACCTTAGAATCAGGCTGGTAGAGGCGAGACTGCGTTTCAGTGATCTGCGTATTACTGAGATAGCCAATGAGCTTGGTTTTACAGATGAGAGCCACCTGAATAAATTCTTTAAATCACAAAAAGGTATTAGCCCTAAAGCATTTAGAGATGCAATGAATGGCTAATTTAGCTATTGAAAATACGTGGAAAGCGACGGCGGTTCGCATCTACAAGAATAGCGAGCTGATAATTATCTTCTGAATCTATAGCCAGGTTCTCAATATCATCAATAGGATAGGAAAAAGGGCTTTTACCGACTTTACGGTTGCCACCTTCCAGGAAGGTCTTACGGTTAAACACATGTAATATACCATCTTCTATAAAGGTGTTTGGACGGTCTTCACGTATAATATCTTTGTCGCTGTCGTAATATCTGCGATTAAGCGTTTTGATGGTAAAAACTGAATCGTGCCTGCGGTCTTCTGGATTGATTACATATTTATTGTAGTTTTCGATCACACTTTCGATTGTCTGTCGTTTGAGAAAGGGGAAAATTGGGCCGAGTTGCAGGAAATGCTCACCTTCTACGTGCTCAAGCAGGGCTGAAGTTAACTTATCGGAGGTAAGCTCTAATTCAGTTTCGTAAGGTTCTGCCGTGTAGACATTAATAACTTTTACTTTGTTTGAATGGGCGTAATTTTTTTTAATCCTACCAGAATCGGTGTTCACAATGATTTTAGCAATCTGAGGAATTGTTTCGAGTTTATTAATCATGACCTCGTAAAGCGGGCCGCCAGAGATGTATTCGAAATGTCTGCCGGGAAATAAAAAACCTGCTTCATCAGGGATTGAAAGGAGAGCTGTTAATGAATAGTTACTCATCGTTTGAGTTTTGTTGGTTTATAGTGCTAATGGTTATATACAATTCTGATATTAATTTTATTTTTTTCCTCACTCACTTTTATCTGCAAATGCTATTTTCTAAATTACATATTATCATTTAAGAATTACAATTATTTGTTTCTCTTAATTTTCTGGTTTTGCCAGTTCAATTAAATCAGGTTTTCTGGTTTCGTCTATCAATTTAAATTAATTTTTATGCAACATTTTGCTATAAAAGTTGTCTTTATAGAAAGACTGGATTATGAACTGAGAAATTTATGATCATTATTAATACTGTGTTAGACGAATAACTGTAAGATATATAAGGATTTACAGTGTTTTGGTTAAACTCTGTAAAGGCGAAAGCCAATTTAGTTAGTTAACATTGAAAGCATGCTCATGGTGGATACCACGCATGCTTTCTTAATAGGACAACGCCTAAGTTATTCCTATCCAGTTTCCATCATCGTCTTTAATAGTAGTATACGCGATAATTTTATATAATTATTTGCAAAAAAATACAAATTTGCATTATATTGCAAAATAGATTTTGTTTTATTATATACTATTTTTTATGAAGAAAGTTACAGGATTAATCGTTGTTGCAGGACTAACCGCTGCAGTCATCTCCTCATGCAGTTCCCCGAAGCCTAAGGATAACGAACTCTCCAGTGAGGAGAAAGCGCAGGGATATCAATTGCTATTCGATGGTAAAACCTTAAATGGCTGGCACCTCTACAATCAGGGTAATATTTCTTCGGCCTGGGTGGCCCAGAACGGAGAATTAATCTGTCTTCCTGGTACTGATGCCACACATGGAGATCTGGTAACTGATCAGGATTTTGAAAATTATGAGTTTAGTTTTGACTGGAAGATATCTAAAGAGGGGAATAGCGGAGTATTTATCAATGTAGTTGAACGGGCGGATATCCCTACTGCCTGGGCTTCAGGTCCGGAATATCAACTGCTGGAAAAGGGGCATCATGATTATGAGAAAGAAATGAAGCGTTCTGGTTGTCTCTATAATTTCTCTCCCCAGTTGAATCCGGCAGAACTTAAACCTTTAAATGAATGGAACCATTCGGTGATCAGACAACAGGATGGGAAGATTGAATTTATACTCAATGGGATAGTAACTGCTAAAGAAAACCTGAATTCAATTCACTGGAAAGAGGCAGTTGCGAATACTAATTTTAAGAATTTTCCAGAATTCGGGAAACATCTGAAAGGACGTATTGCCTTGCAGGATTGGAATAAAGGGATCTCATTTAAAAATATCAAAATAAGGAAATTAGCAAAGGCTGAGGTACATTCATAATGTACCCGGCCTTGGGCTAGATGATCTTAAGGTTCTTAAAACGCAGTTCGTCAAGTTTAGGGTCATTACTGGGAAGTTCAGTGATCAGCACATGAGTATTCTGCAGACCGCAGACTACAAAAGGTTCGTTAGTGCCTATTTTTCTGCTATTGCTGAGTACAACTACCTTTTTGGAACCTTTCAGCATTGCCTTCTTCACAGCACCATCTTCTCTCATTGATGCAGTGATGCCAAAATCTTTTGAGATTGCACAAGTGCCCATAAGATAAAGATCGACTACGAATTGAGCGGCCTCATCACAGGTTCTGGCACCTGTATTTGTTTGCGTATCTCTGTCATAGTTCCCGCCAAGTACAATGACTTCTATGTCGCGGAACTGGCCCAGCAAAGGAATCAAAGCTATATTATTTGTTATTACCCGCAATGAGGTGTTGGTAGGTAAACATTCTGCAATTGCACAAACTGTTGTTCCACCGTCCATGAATACTGTCATTCCGGGCTTAAGTAAAGACTGGGCCTTCATGGCGATCACTTCCTTTTCCGTAGATTGAAAATTAGTACGGTCCTGAAAGGAAAGGGGATTCTTGTTACGTGAAATTGCCCCACCTCTGACTTTTGATAAAAGACCATTATCATGCAGATAGTCAATATCCCTGCGGATAGTGTCCTCAGAAACTGAAAGATCTGCAGACATCACACTATAGGTGACCATATCTGTATTCTTCAGACTGGAGATTATATGCTCGAACCGTTTTTCTCTTATCATTTCATTGCAAATATAATTCTTTCATTGCATAAAACTTTCATTGCATAAAATCCCGGTATCATCTAATCGTGTAATCAGGAGACTTACGCAAGCAGCAAAAAATCCTGCGCTCTATTGCAGAGTTTAAAGCAAGAGCGCGTAAAATTTCAGATACTATTGAATTGAATTGATACAAGATAGCAAATTTCCAGGTTTTATGTCTTGCTATTATTTGCAAATTTGCAAATGTTTGCATTTATTTGCAAGGTGGAAAATAACCAGATAACAATCAGCGCAAAAAAAGCAACCCAATATATATTCCTGGTTTGCGGTTTTGCGCTATCAAGCTGGGCGCCTATGGTACCCTTTGCAAAAGAAAGACTACACTTGAATGATGGTAACCTTGGGCTGCTGCTGCTGCTTTTTGGGGCAGGGGCAATTTCAATGATGCCGCTGAGCGGATACCTCTCTAAACTTTATGGTACAAGAATCGTGATACTGATTTCGGGACTGATCGCTGCTATTTTCCTCCCTATATTGTTATTGATGCCAAATCCCTGGATGATGGGAGCAGCACTTTTTGTTTTTGGTGGGGGGATAGGTGTCATTGATGTAGCAATGAATTCTCATGGTATTCATGTTCAGAATCAATATGGACGTCCTATATTGTCCTCACTTCATGGTCTTTTTAGTGTAGGTGGTTTATGTGGTTCCCTGGGACTGGGATTATTGATGAGGGCAGGACTCAATCCTTTAGCCGCTGCGATTTCAATTTCAACCCTGCTTATAGTTATCCTGTTATGGAAATACCAGTCGCTGTTCTCCAAACAGCAGGAAGGTGTTGAACCGGAAAATGATACACAGCAGGAAAATAAAATAAAAACCAGATCGGGCTGGCTCAGTCCAAGAGTAATTTTCCTGGGTGCGGCATGTTTTGCCGTATTTCTGTCCGAAGGAGCTATGCTGGATTGGAGTGCCCTTTTCTTAAAGGAGAGCAGAGGAATAGATGCAGAGTTTGCAGGAGTTGGGTATGCAACTTTTTCAATTGCAATGGCAGCCATGCGTCTTTTGGGAGATCGTATAGTGGAACGCTTTAGCGGAAAAACGGTAGTGGTTGGCGGTGGCCTTATTGCTGCTCTGGGACTTTTTATTGCTGTGGCAACCCCATGGATTTCAGTGACCCTTCTGGGTTTTGTACTCTTAGGGGTAGGAGCTGCAAACATAGTACCTGTTTTCTTTAGTGAAGGTGGCAGGCTTAAAGGTATACCGGCTTCGGCTGCGATTCCTGCAATAAGTACAATGGGCTACGCAGGTCAGCTGGCAGGACCGGCACTTCTGGGATTTATTGCCTACCACTTCTCTCTGACTGCTGCGCTGACTTTCACCGGGATATTACTTTTAAGTGTTGCAATAACCTATGCATTCAGGAAATCCAGTGTTTAATTTTTTGAGCAAAAGCATGATCCTGCAATAGTATTAATACATAAATAAAATGAAAAGAAGAGAGGCATTGAAGAACGTCGCGCTCCTGTTAGGAGGAGCGCTGTCTGCAACCACGATGGGTGTTTTGTTCGAGAGTTTTACTGTTCTACCAGAATTGGGTGAGCGGATCAGTTTTTCACCTGAGGACAGGAAATTACTGGCGGATTTCGCAGATGTCGTTATCCCTGCCACAAAAGGCTCTGCAGGTGCAAAGCTGGCAGGGCTGGGTAAATTTATTCCAATGATGATAGCAGACTGCTATCCGGAAAAGCAGAGGCTGGCTTTTTATCAGGGCTTATTGGAGTTCAGGAAAAAAGCACTGCATGATTATAAAAAGGATTTTAGTGTAATGACCATTGCAGAGAAAAACCGCTATGCAGGGGACATCAGGCAGATAGTGATTGCCGAAAGAACCAACAGAACTGAAGATTCAAGTCCGCTGACAACCTTTTTTATCCTTGGACGTGACCTGACGCTGCTTGGATATTTCTCCTCAGAGATCGGTTGTACACAGGCAAGGGCATATGTACAGATACCCGGAAGGTATGACGGTTCTGCCGTATTGAAACCTGGTCAGAAATCCTGGGCAACTTAATTCAATTATAAACAATAAAACACACCATGAATATAAACACTAATCTAAAGGCTGAAAATACCTACGATGCAATTGTTGTTGGCTCAGGGATTAGCGGCGGATGGGCTGCGAAAGAATTAACTGAAAAGGGGCTCCGCGTGCTCATGCTGGAACGCGGAGAAAATATAGAGCATATAAAGGATTACGACACCGCGATGAAGAACCCCTGGGAGTTTAAACATGCAGGCCGGTTGACCGAGGAGCAAAAAAGAACTCATCCTGTTCAGAAAAGGGACTATCCTTTTCAGGAAGCAAATTCAAAATGGTGGGTAAATGATCTTGAATGTCCTTATACAGAAGAAAAGAGATTTGACTGGTACAGGGGCTTTCATGTTGGCGGGAAATCTCTGATGTGGGGCAGGCAGAGTTACCGGTTTGGTCAGACGAATTTTGAGGATAATGCCAGAGATGGACATGGGGCTGATTGGCCAATCCGATATGATGACCTGGCTCCATGGTATGATTATGCTGAAAAATTTGCAGGTATCAGTGGGTCAAAGGAAAACTGGCCACTTTGTCCTGATGGAAGCTTTTTGCCTCCAATGGACCTGAACATCGTGGAAAAAACGGTGAAGAAGAGAATTGAGGAGAAGTATAACAGGGAAAGGATTATGATGATAGGCCGCGTGGCCAATCTGACCGTTCCGCACAAGGGCAGGGGCAATTGTCAGTATCGTGATCTTTGTAGCCGTGGTTGCCCTTTTGGTGCATACTTTAGTACGCAGTCAGCAACCCTGCCCGCTGCGGTTGCGACCAATAAACTGACTTTGAGGCCTTATTCGATCGTCAATCATATTATCTATGATAAGGATACCAAAAAGGCTAAGGGAGTGATGGTGATCGATACACAGACACAACAAACCATGGAATTTTATGCAAGGATTGTCTTTGTTAATGCTTCCACTCTTGGTTCAACTTTTATCTTGCTTAACTCGACTTCTGAAGCGCATCCCAATGGTCTTGGAAATGGCAGCGGTCAGCTTGGCCATAATCTGATGGACCATCATTTCAGGTGCGGAGCATCGGGGGATGCACCTGGCTTTGAAGATAAATACACCTATGGACGCAGGGCAAATGGAATTTATATTCCCCGGTACCAGAACATTGGTAATGACAAAAGAGATTACCTGCGTGGTTTTGGTTATCAGGGTGGGGCCAGCCGCGAGAACTGGCAAAGTGATGTTGCAGAACTCTCTTTTGGGGCAGGATTTAAGGAAAAGATGACCAAACCCGGCAAATGGACAATCGGTCTGGGTGGTTTTGGAGAGATGTTGCCTTACTATGAGAATAAGGTCAGCATTGATCATTCTAAAAAAGATAAATGGGGACAGCCTGTGTTGTCAATAGACTGTGAATACAAGGAGAATGAGAAGAAAATGCGTGTGGATATGATGAATGATGCAGCGGAGATGCTGGAGGCATCAGGAATGAAAAACGTGAGAACTTTTGACTCTGAATGTTATCCGGGTATGGCGATCCATGAAATGGGAACAGCAAGAATGGGTAAAGATCCTGAGACCTCTGTACTGAACAAATGGAACCAGATGCATGAAGTGAGCAATGTATTTGTCACCGATGGTTCATGTATGCCTTCAATTGCCTGCCAAAATCCTTCGTTAACATTTATGGCACTTACCGCCAGGGCCTGCGATTACGCGGTCAGTGAAATGAAAAAGAATAATTTGTAAATGCTATAAAACGACACACACACATAAACAATGAAAAGAACAATTTTAACAATGGGGGTATTAGTCATACTAATGGCCTCCTTTTCAAATGCAGATGGGGCCAGACGAGAAAACAGCGAATCCATTGCTATCTCTACAAGTGCTTCAGATAAGGTAAGTGCAGGTGAGCGGCTGATCAGTAAGTCTGATTGTATGGGCTGCCATAACAAGGTGAATAAGATTATCGGGCCTTCCTATCTCAGCATCGCCCAAAAATATAAACCTACTGAGAAGAATGTAAACGCATTGGCAGATAAGATTATCAATGGAGGGACTGGTGTCTGGGGAACAATGCCGATGTCAGCGCATCCTTCAATGAAAAAAAGCGATGCAGTTCTAATGGTCAAATATATCCTGTCGGTAAAGAAATAATTACCTATTTTCAATGTGCAATAAGAATATCACCTATTAAATAAAATATCTATATGTTAAAATTACAGAAAAATTTATCGGGAATGCTGCTTGTTGCTGTCCTGTGCTTCACGGGGATACTAACTGCGAATGCCCAAAAAAGAAAAGACGTTGGTTTACAGCTTTATTCTCTTCGTGAACTGATGCCCAAAGACGTAAAGGGAACATTGCAAAAAGTTTCACTGGCGGGTTACACACAGGTGGAGCTTTATGGTTTTAACATCAAGGACCAGTTTTGGGGCCTGAAACCGGTGGAACTCAAAAAAATCCTTGAAGAGAACCATTTAAAACCAATCAGCGGTCATTTTAATATGTTTCCCTATTTGAAAACAGGTGATCAGGCTGAACTTAAGGCTGCAATCGTTGCCGCTAAAATTCTGGGACTAAAATATGTGACGATTCCCTGGCTACAACCAGAGACCAGGACTAGTGCCGCGGATTACAGGACTTTGGCGAAAAGACTCAACTATGCAGGTCAACTCTGTAAAAATGCCGGGCTGAAACTGGCTTACCACAACCATGATTTTGAGTTTATCAAATATGGCGATGAAACAGGAATGGATATTTTGTTAAAGCAGACGGATAAAAAACTGGTTGATTTTGAAATGGATATTTATTGGGTTATCCGCTCTGGTCTTAAGCCATACGATCTTTTTAAAGCTAATCCTGGAAGGTTTGTGATGTGGCATATTAAAGACATGGATAAATCAGATCCGAAGTTGAATGCGGAAATTGGTTCGGGAACAATCGATTATAAGGATATTTTCAAACATGCGAAGCTTTCTGGAATGAAATACTTTTTTGTGGAGCATGAAACGAATTATAAACCTGATATGATTGGTTCTATTACTCAGAGCTTCAATTTTATTAAGGATCAGATTCTGAGATAAATTATTAGACTAACTGATTTCTGACCTGATTGGATTTAAAGGCTGATCAGGTTAAAAAAGGCTTGCAATCATTTAATTTGCAAGCCTTTTTTGTTCTCTGTGATTAAGAGTAAAAGATGTGATTTTTTGGTTTACGGTCTTTCCAGGGCTGAGCAAGTTCTAACTGGGCTGCCAGATTAAACAACATAGCTTCATTTCCGATTTTTGTTGAAAATGTGATACCAATAGGCATTCCTTTGCTGCTCCATCCCAAAGGCAGCGTGATTGCCGGGGCACCTGAAATGTTGAATACCTGGCCAAAAGGAGCAACTTTACAAGCTTCCAGCACCCAGTTATGCCAGTTAAGGTCCTGAATATTCTGGTCTGCCAAAGGGGCCTGAATCGCATTTGTAGGTGTGATCATTACATCATAGTTTTCAAAGAAATCACCAACTGTGCGGGATACGGTATTGGAATATTCTACGGCTGCGATAAGGTGCTGTGAAGTGTAATTTATTCCGGCATGATAGCCGTTAAGGCTGCTCTGTTCAAGTGTTTTTGTTGAAATTTCTCTTCCTGTTATCGCAGCTAAGTTATTGATACCATATGTTGTATAGCAAGCCCAGATGGTCTCCATACAATTCAGGACCTGTTCTTCATCAAGATCAAAACGGTTCGAATCTACCCGATGACCAAGAGCTTCACAAAGTTTTGCTGCCAGGGTAGTTGCCTGAAGGACTTCGGCATTTACAAATGTACTGATCCATGGATCAGTATTTACAGCGATTTTGAGTGATGCTGGTCTTTCTAACATGGCCGACAGGTAGGATTTCGTGTTTTTAGGTGTATAATAGAATTCACCTGCTGCAGGTCCGGCTGTTGCATCCAGGACTGCTGCGGAATCTCTGACAGTTCTTGTTAAAACATGCTCAGTGGCCAGACCAAGGAAAAGCTGACCCGCATCAGGACCTACAGGATTAAGGTTTCTGCTGGGTTTGAGACCAACAAGGCCAGTGAATCCTGAGGGGATCCGGATCGAACCTGCCAGATCTGTAGCGTGCGCTATGGGAACTATTCCTGCTGCAACTGCAACAGCAGACCCTCCTGAAGAACCTCCGGGAGATAAATTGAGGTTCCAGGGGTTGCGGGTAATGCCACAGGCGAGAGATTCTGTCAGGGTTGAACCACCAAATTCTGGAGTAGCAGTGCGGCCTAAAATATTAAGGCCTGCCTTTTTATAACGTTTTACCAATTCACTATCATGGCCAAATTTTAAGCCCCGGGCCATTCTGCTCCCCATTTCTGCATTTTTATTTGCTTCATGGGCCCCCAGATCTTTTAATAACATTGGAACGCCATCATAAGGCTGGCCATTCGACGAAAGTGTATTAGAGATAACTGCCCGTTCTTCATAATATTCAACTACCGCATTTAATTTAGTATCGATAGTTTGAATTGCTTTTATTGCACAGGCTGCAACTTCAGATTTTGTTAATTCTTTTTTTCTGATCAGCTCAGCCAGGCCTATGCCATCAAAGCTGCTATATTCTTGTAAGTTCATGCTATTTTTTTTTGTGATAGCAAATTTATGCTGATATAGTAGGTGTACATCTGTATTATTTTGCCATAAAAAGAGTAAATTTGGGCGTGAAACAAAATCTATATTACCCATTTGAGATCCTTTATAAAGAGATCAATGAGTGTTCAAATTCAGGATATAGCCAGAATTTCTTCGAATTGGTCTATATAGTTGAGGGAACAGGGATACAGTATATCAATAAGAATACATTTAATTATGCTGCAGGCCATTTACTGCTGATCACTCCCGACGATCTTAACTCGTTCCAGGTACTTACAACCACTAAGGTGCTGTTTATTTGCTTCAATGATATTTATCTCAAGTCTGATCCTGTTGGTGTAAATGACAGAGAGCGTGTGCAATGGGTAAAAAAACTGAAATTTATACTGCACCATGCTACGCATTTACCAGGATGCATTTTAAAAGATGAGATTGATAAGGTATTAGTGAGATCGCTGGCGGCAAGTATAGTAGAAGAACAGCGATGCAGTAATCTCTATAGTAAAGAGTTGATTCAGCAGCTGATGAATAGTTTGATTATTTTGGTTGCGAGATCTATTGCCGGTAGTTTACCTGAAGACCTTTCTCCGGTTACTGATCAGAAGCTTTTGGGAGTTTTTCAATATATACAGGATAATATCTATTTTCCGGACCGGTTGAAAGTTACTGTGATCTGTAGTCATTTTAATATATCACCTAATTATTTTGGTAAGTTTTTTAAAAAGCATGCGGGTGAAACTTTGCAGGAGTATATCTTGAAATATAAGATCAAAATAATTGAAACGCGGCTTTTAAGCAGTGATATGAGGATCAATGAGATTGTGAGTGAGATGAAGTTTTCGGACGAGAGCCATTTAAACAGAATATTTAAGAAATATAAAGGGGTGAGCCCTTCAGTATTCAGGAAAAATGAGTTGGTGCTTTAGGGTATAAAGCTCCTGCTAATATATATTACAGGAGCTTTATAGTTTTGATTATGATGACTTTACCGGTATTTATACCTTTGCTAAAATTAGCTTTTATTTATTGTTCCTGTGGAATAATCTGCCAGTATACCATTGATCTCGTTTATTGTCTTCATACTGAAAGTATGCCTTCCGGTCAGCCATCTTTTGATTTCATCCGGATTGATGTCCAGGGAGACAGAAAGGTCATTTTCAGAAAGACCTTTATCGGCTAATATATTTGCAGTTTTATCGGCAACATCCAGGTTCAGCTTGTTTAATTCTTCTATAGCCGGGTTTCCACTTTCTTCCAGCCAGATGGATACAAAATCGTTTTCTTCCATTTATGGTTTTAATAATTGTTTATAATATTCAAATTCTTTTGCTACCGTTTATTCATTTGGCCGGCAAATTTAATGATATTAATTTATTACAGCATATCAGGAAGAATTAGAAGATGATTTAACAATGATTTGTAATTGGTTCAGTTTTTTTAACTGAATTTTTTGATTGCTTCGGGTGTGACAGGGGTGAAGAAGTTAATTAAATTCCCGTCCGGATCGCGAAACAATAAGGAACGGTTCCCCCAGGGCATTGTTGTGGGTTGTTGCACAATGTCGCTAACAGAATTCTTAATGCGCTTGTAGACTTCATCGACATTATCAACGCGGAATTCTATAATCACATTTTTATTGGTGCCTGGTTGTACAAGTCCTTCCCCAAACAAACTCATTGTCCGGGTACTTCCTAAAGCAAGCGTACCCTTGTTGGTTAAGATCTCTGCAAATTCTTCTGTGTACCACTGCGCAGTCAGGCCAGTGACTGTTTCGAAAAATTGAACTAAACGTTCGATGTCAGTGGTAATAATTCTTAATGATGTTAGATTCATAATAATTCATTTAATTGTTGAAATGATGTATTACAAAAGTAAAGTGGCTTCGTGACAGCAGTGTGTCAGGGGTTTTGAAATTTCTCCATTTTATCCTTTAAATAGGAAGCAAGTGTTATATCGTGAGGTTTAAAATGTAGTTCCAGTGTTTCAATCTTTTCTATCCTGTCCAGACGGAACATTCTATAATCTTTTCTTAACTGGCAATAGGCGATCAGTGCCCAGCTCTCCTGTAAAGTGTAATACAGTGCAAAGGGCTCAATTCTTCGCTCTGTTTGCTGATTTTTTTCTGACTGATATGTAATATTTAAAACTTTAAAAGCTGTTAGTGCATTTTGAATGACTGTTAAAGAACTGCTTGTACGTTTGTTTTGTATCACAGGACTGATCGCAATCCTATTCGCTAACAATTCAACTTTATCCTGCGCTTTATACAATAACACTGCTTTTATTTTACTGATTGCATCGGTATAGGCCTCGATAAGAGAACTATCGCTGTTCTTTAGTACGATTTGCTCCAGGGTAATCAGCGCATTGGCCTCATTTTCAGTAAACATAACCGGTGGGATTCTATAACCTTCCATCAGTGAGTATCCTTTCCCGTCTTCAGCAATTATTGGGACGCCAGCTTGTTCCAAAGCCTTTATATCTCTATAAATTGTCCGGATACTTACGCCAAATTTTTGAGCAAGTGTTGTTGATGTTAAAAGCCTCTTTGATTGTAATTGTATTAAAATTCCAGTTAGCCTTGAAATTCTTTTTGTATCATTATTGTCCATTAATACAGATAAAATTCTAAATACCGGTTAATAAATTGATGGAATACTTGTAAAAGTATGCTTTAAAATTAGCTAAATTAGCCACACTATTGAATGGATAAAGATGGAATATCGTGAAACTGTAAACAAACTATGGAAAATAATTAATGGATAAGGTTAATTTATTAGGTACAATTGCTGTAATTACAATGTTCATTTCATTATTTCTATCATTTTTTTTGGTTACGGTCAAAACGGAACATAAATTAAGTAATCGTCTTTTTGCTTTTTTTCTAATTTTAACTGCAATTGATATAAGTGCAAACCTGGGCTATTTGCTCGAAATCCCTTTAAATGCAAGGGTTTTTATTAGCTCAATTTTTTTATTACAACTTCCATCTTTTTATTTATATGTCTTATCCGTCTGCTATGCTGATTTTAAGTTAAGACCAAGGCATTTAATTCATATTGTTCCTTTTTTTATAGCAAACCTTGTTTTGTTGCCCCGCTTTTATATGGTGAACCTGGCTTCTGAAATTAGTTTTATTGAGAAGGGTGGGAGTATGCTGGAAATACAGTTCAATCATGTTTTGATACATGTTCAAATAGTATTATATCTTATTGCCGTTTTTATGACTTTAAGAAAAGCGAAAAAGATATATCTTGAAAATTATGCAGGAGCAATTGTTGAATCACTTAACTGGTTATTTCAGTTTGCGCTGGCATTATCAGCCTTTTATTTTATTGCGCTGCTAAAAAACATTTTTAAATTTAGTGAATATCCTAATGTTTCTGAATGGTTGAAAATTGGACTTTTCATATTTGAACTGATCATTATTTTTTGGTATTTATATAAAGCATTAAATAATCCAGGCCTATTTAGAAATATCGATTCAAAATTAAAGCTCGTACAGCATATCATCTCCGAAGAGAAAAATAATGAGCAGTTGGCTGTAACTGAAAAAGTATATAGTGAAGAGTTATTGAAATTAAAGAAGTATATGACCGAAGAAAAACCATTTCTTAATCCTTCTTTAACCATTCAGGATATCTCTGATGCTATTGAAATCCCCGTTCGGGACCTTTCAATTTTAATTAATCATAAATTAGAACAGCATTTTTATGATTTTGTGAATACCTATCGTATAGAGCGTGCAATGGATATTTTAAAAGATGTGACAAAAAGTAAGGTAACTGTTTTAGAAATTCTATACGAGGTAGGTTTTAATTCTAAATCTTCTTTTAATACAGCTTTTAAAAAACAGACTGGTAATACACCAACTTCTTATCGTAAAAATCTGTAAAACAATTATTTGTAATTATTCGTACTTGCATTTTTAATTACCCGTACGTATTTTTTGAAATAAATGCGTACGAATACTTTTACCCGGTCGCACAGGTTTGATTGCTATCACATATTTGTATCGAAATAATTTCTAACATAAAAAACGATACAATGAAAACTTCATTCAAACTTTTAGCAGCATTATTATTAGTAAGCAACTTTTCTTTTGGGCAGAATATCACCCAAAAGATTGATTCCATCATCAGGGATAATTATCAAAAACATCCTGAGGTAGGTATCAGCCTTGGTTTGATCAATAATAATGAAGTGTACTATACCGCCTATGGCAAGTTGAATCCAGAAAGTGAGGTTAGAATTGATAAAAATTCCCTATTCGAAATTGCATCTATTACTAAGATTTTAACTTCAAATATGATTGCACAAGCGGTTATTGAGCATAAAATAAAAATAGATGATTATATCGATAACTTTCTTCCAGAGGGGTACGTATTGCAGGGAAATCTTAAAAACAAAATAAAAATTTCAGACCTCGCTTCTCATCAGTCTGGTTTGCCTGATATAGATTTTGTAAAGTTAATCGCACTAAATCCGCAACAGCCTTTAACTGGTGTAACTGAAAAAACATTGGTTACTATAATCAATAATTGCAGTGAGTTAAAAGATTATGGTAAATATCGTTATTCTACGATGGGGTATACTTTACTTGGACAAATATTAGAAAACATATATGGCAAGAACTATGGTGAAATTATTAGAGAAAGAATTATTAAGCCTCTGCAGATGACTCATACATTGACAAAAGATTTTAACGTAAAAAACAGAACAACTGGTCATAATCCTGATGGTGGTATTCAGGAGTTTATTAAATGGAATGTTACGGAACCTGCCGGATTAGTCAAATCCAGTGCTGCTGATATGGTTAAGTTTTTAAAAGCGGTTTTAAATAAAGAAAGTTTAATAGGTAAAGCTGCTATGCTCACGGAAAAAACATTCTATAAAAATGAAAATAGAGAAATGGGATTAGGGACAAATATCATAACGGATGATAAAAATACAATTTATTTAAAATCAGGAGATTCGATGGGACAGTCTTCGATTATTTTTTACAATAGGGTTAAAAACTGGGGTGTCATTATACTTCTGGACCAAAAAAACTCAAAGATGAGACAAAACCTTCTGGATGAGATTTTGATGCAGTTTTAAATAGACAGGTCAAGCTGGTAAATTTAATTTATCAGCTTGACCGATTTATTGGCAAAATACTGTTCGAGATAAGATTTTACTTCCGCTTTTTTTGTGCTATTATCAATAAAAGTATAAAGAGGTAATAAACCATTAGTATCAATACCAATAAATCTGGCCTTATCTTCTGTTGTAGAAGAACGCCAGTTGGTAATATTCAACTTTAGCTTATTATTTATAGTTTCAGTTTTCAATTTGCTAATATCACCACCAATAGAGCTATAATAGATCTTTGCTGAAGAATTTGCATTTAAGTTCTCTAAGTTCACGTCATCTAAATGGCCACTCATTAAGCCAAAAGTTTCTTTTAATGCATAACGTAATCCCTCCATAATAATATCCCCTCTATTTCTCTCAGGGGCCTCTGCCTGATAAACGACATCAAATTTTGAACCTATTTCTATTCCGCTCAGCACATGTGTCCCATATTTATGTATAAGCTCTTGAGCACTCAATAAAGTAATATCTCTTTTAAAATCAGCTGTTAGAAAGCTATTTACAGATTGGTCATAATAAAACCTGCATCTTTTCCAAACAGAGTAATTGGAATAGTATCCGTAAACATACTTTTTATCAGTGGCTACTGATTCAGGAAATGACTTTTCTGCGGTGTTTCCAAAAAGTCTTAAACCCCTGGTTTCTTTAAATGAATTGGAAAAATTTTCTGATAGATCTACTGCATTTTGAGCTTGAATAGTTGTCCATGAACTTTCTGTACCTTTCATTAAGTTAATTTCATGAGGCTCGCTGGCAGCATAAGCTGGGATATTTACTACACTTGCCCTTACGGAAAGTTCATCATTAAATTTATCTGTAATATCATATCCGAATCCTAAAAAATTATAGGTTTCAGACGATTGATATAGAGGTAAATCTTCTTGTTTTGCTCCCTTAACTACCAGTTCAATAGTTGATGATAATTTTTCTTTCTTATCTGGATTTGTGATTTCGTCAGATTTTTTCTTGCAGGAAACAAATAAGGCAATAAGTACTATGACTAAAATTTCTTTTTTCATTTAGTTTGAATCTGTGCGTATATTATTGTTTTTAAAATTGGCTTTTTAACGATATATTTTAAAATTATATGTCATTTTTTAAAGATAAAGCAAAGGTAGTTTTTCATTTTTATTATTGCTATTTCATTTAGAAGAAAAAAATGAAATTGATCATCATAAACGTGGCCTATGCAGAGGCGTTTATTATTGGCCGGAAAGACAGCTGGAATAATTTATAATGCTTACAGGAGAATAGATAACCAGTTGTGATTCACAACTGGTTAAATTTTGGATAACAACAATGATTGAAGATGCTGGTAAGTCCTAATAATTTAAGGTCGGATTTATAAGTTAGTATAGAAATCCGGTGTAGGATTCAGGGACTTATTCTGCCATTGGTGCCAGTAAGGGTAGGTTGGCGGTACGGTGCTGGCTTCGTCCAGTTTCTTTACCTGGTCTGCGTTTAAATTCCATCCAATAGCCTCCAGATTTTGTTTCAACTGCTCTTCATTGCGTGCACCAATAATAATGCTGGATACGGTTGGGCGTTGCAATAACCAGTTCAGGGCTACTTGTGCTACCGTTTTGTTTGTTTCTTCGGCTACCTCTTCCAATGCATCAATGGTATTGTAAAATACATCTTCTTTGACTACCATCTCCGGAACCGGACTGCCTCCCTGTGCTACCCGTCCTTCTTTAGGAATAGGTTTATTACGGCCATATTTACCACCTAAACGGCCAGCAGAAAGGGGAGACCAGACAATAGCGCCCACATTTTGATCAAGACCAAGCGGCATCAGTTCCCATTCATATTCACGGTTGGCCAGTGAGTAATATACCTGATGGGCTACATAGCGGTTCCAGCTGTTTTTCTCTGAAGCTCCCAGCGACTTCATTAAATGCCATCCGGAAAAATTAGAGGCTGCAATATAGCGGACTTTACCACTCTGTACCAGATCATCAAGCGTTCTCAGTGTTTCTTCTACTGGAGTATTACCATCAAAACCATGCATATGGTACACATCGATATAATCAGTGCCCAGGCGTTTCAAACTGCCTTCAATCTGTTTTAAGATGTGAAAACGGGATGAACCCTGGTTGTTAGGCCCTTCGCCAAAAGTAAAGGTTGACTTGGTAGAAAGGATGAGTTTATCTCTTTGTTTACCAGCAATAGCTTTTCCAAGGACTTCTTCGGCCAGTCCATCTGAATAAATATCTGCAGTATCAAAGAAGTTTACACCTGCTTCCAGGCAGATATCGATTAATCTCTTTGCTTCTTCGGCTTCTGTACTTCCCCAGGCTTTGAAAAAATCATTACCACCACCAAATGTGGCTGTCCCAAAACTTAGTACAGGTACATGTAATCCCGATGCGCCTAATTGTCTGTATTCCATTTTTATTTTTTTTAATATATATAATCTGTTAATTGGTATTTACTTTGATACGCTCTACCAGATAGGGTGGTTTGCGTAAATCTTTGCCTCCATTATAGCTGGGGAGTCGGTTCCACTGTCCCAAAGTTACGTATAGGTAACCGTTGCGGTAAGCCAGACCGTCGGGCCACACGAAATTATCTTTGTCGTGTGCAAGTAAATGATATTTGCCGTCAGTTGTTCGCTGCACAAGCGATTGCTGCTCAAATGCACCAAAATAGATGTTCCCTTTTTCATCTTCCGTCAATCCATCACAGGCAGGATGTTCGCCCTCGTATTTCACTGAATCGCTCAATTGCTTTTCGCTGACAGCAGGATTGCTCAAGGTTGCAGTGGGCAGACTGTACATCCGGCGACCGGTAATTGCTGTCCAGTATAAGGTTTTACTATCAGGGCTCAGTGCCAGGCCATCAATACCACCAGAAGGAAAGGTTTGGGCTTTAAAATCGTAGATGAGTGGTTTGCCTTCCAGAAAGCCCATAAAGCCAGGTTCGGGTGAGGTGCTGTAATGGTTGAGCAAAACTTCCCTTGTTTTACGGGTAGCCACATCGATGATCAGCAGGGAGTAACGCTCCCCAAAGCCTGAATTTGCAATGTATACCGTACCTTGTTTTCCATGTGATAGGTCTACCCGCAGGTCATTGTAATGGGCATCATCAGAAAGTACTGGTTTAGGGATCACCAGGGTATGGATAATTTTTTTTGTCCTGCTGTCCAGTGCGACTACTTTAGCAGCACCTTCGGGTATTTCCTTTATTCCGTCACGCTTGCCATCATCCAAAATCCATAATACATCATTTTTATCCATATATAATCCATGTGGCGATACCAGCCAGTCTTTATAGGCTTTGGATGATGGGTAGACATAGCTGGCGGCAGGAAAGGGGATCGGTTTCCCATCAACTAATTCTGCCAGCGCAAAAGATTGGTGATTGTCGGCATGACGCGGAAAACCAAGGAACACTCTATTGTCCGAAGTGACAGCAATACCAGACATATCGGGTGCAGGAGGGGTTATACTTGCGATTATTTCGGGCTGCTGCTGCTGAGCTATTAGCCTGCTTGCAGTAAATAGGTTTAAGAGCAAAAAAGATGTCCGGATAAGATATTTCATCATATTTATTTTTCTTTATATTCAATAAGTTCATATCTGTTACCCCATGGATCGCGGAAGAAACAGCGTTCGCGGCCATTAATTTCACTGGAGTAGCTGACCTGAATCGCCCGCTGTTTCAGAAAGTTTATGGCTGCTTCCAGTTTAGCTACAACAAAAGCCGGATGCCGGTCTGAGGTAGTTTTATGACCTTCTTCTTCTCTGAGATGTATTTGTATGTCTGCCATTTCAAACCATATTGCTCCACGGGGATGCCCGCCAGGAACTTCCTTTAGAAGCAGTATTTCGGCATAAAACTTTCTTGCTGCTTTTTTTGATCCTGGCGGGATGATAATCAGCAGATGGTCTAGTCTGATGAGATCAAGCATATCTTATTTTTTTAATGGTCCTTTACTCACCTCTTTTCCTGCTTTGTATACTGCGAAAATTTTACGGGTGTTTTTAATGTTTGTAGCTGGGTTGGCATCCATAATCAGCAAGTCTGCTGTTTTCCCTTTTGCTATGGTACCGAATTTCTGATCTATCTTTAATACTTGAGCGGCATTTCTGGTGCCTATGGTAATGGCTTGTAATGGCGTTAATCCAGCCTGCACCATTAGTTCCAGTTCCAGATGTTCGCTAAAACCCTGTGCTCTTACCGGGGTAGCACCGCTATCGGTGCCCATCGCGATTAGTATACCAGCATCATTGAGCTTTTTAAGATTCTTAAGTGCTGTTTCAAAAGCTTTTACGTTTTTAGCATAGTCTGGTGAATTTTTCAGGTCGCGCTGGTATTTCTCTGAAGTGATCATTTCATATACACCAGGTTCTAGTGAAGTCTTAAAAAAAGGATCGTTGAGCCATTCTGGTTTACGTGCATAGATATAAGCAAATTCATCCAATGACAGGGTAGGGATATAAACTACATTTTTTGCTTTCATCTCTTGTACCAGGGCATCAGTAATTACGCTGTCTCTGATGCTATGCCCAATGATATCCAGGCCATCTTTAACGAGTTTACGTGCGTCACTGAGGTAATAGGCATGTGCTGCTACGCGCAGATTTCGCTGATGTGCTTCGGTGATGATCCGCTGATAGATTTCAGGCTTCATCCTGGTGAATTTACCGCCAAAATCATCTACCCACATTTTTACCATTTCTGGTTTTACTTTTAAAAGGCTGTCCATTTCGGCTGGAACCTGTGATGCGGAGGCAGGACGATATACATTGTCCATTCCAAATTCTACAGGTGGGGCGCCTTTAGGGACACCAAAGCCATAACCGGCAGAATGTATCCGCGCGCCAGGCAATAAGCTGTTGGCCGACGAATCACGAAGACCACTTTCAAATAGCATTGGCCGGTCTGTACCCATGATCATGATATTGTTTACCCCATAGTCCTGATACTTTTTTAGCTGGGCCAGGATATTATCGCGTGTATAGTTTGCTGCTTTAGTGTTTGTTCCCTTTAGTGTACCAATATGCATATGTGCACTAATGAGTGCCGGCATAATGGTTTTTCCTTTAAGATCAATGACATGGAGCCCTCCGGTTTTTAATTTGCTGCCTATGGCGGCAATGCTGTCACCTTGTATCAGGATATCCATATGTTCTTGTGGCTTGCCGCCATTTCCATCAATCAGGGTGACATCTTTCAATAAGGTGCCGGTATTACCGGGTAAATCTACACTTTTGAAGGAGGGCATGAGCAGTGTTATACTGAGTAGTAAAGCTCCTGTTGTGATAATATTTTTCATATACTGATACGATTATTTCAAGTGGTTATTTATTTATAAACCTATAGCGGCGGTGCTTTGTTTTTGATGAGTCTTGTTATCTCTGCTGAATACAAAATTCGGTAAACGTATTTTGTTTGCTTTGTATAAATCTGGTGTTTTGTTGTAGATTTCTCCTATTTTTGAATGTCTTATGAAGAGAACACAGTTTGATCAGTTAGTGATTCACGATTTTGAAGAGAAAGTATTCCATCTGCCGGCACATAGCCATACTTATTACGAACTTGTTTACATTCGTAAAGGTTCGGGCATCCACCTGTTGAATAATAATAAAATTCCTTATACTACAGGAGATTTGTTTATTCTGAGCCCTGAGGACCATCATCATTTTGAAATCAGAAAAAGTACGCATTTTACTTTCATTAAATTTACAGACAGTTACTTTGCCGGACATAAGATGAATAGGCCTGATGCATTGATATTATCTACACCAGAGGCCATTATGAGTCATAAGCTGCTGAAAGAGGTGAAGCTGAAAATGGACGAACCCTGTGTTTCTATTCTCCGGAAGATTGTAGAAAATATTGTAGCTTATAATTGTAGGAAAGATGTGGCTTCTTCACCACTGATTTATTATCAGATACTATCCATATTCGGACTGATCAGGGAAGCAGCAGCAAAGCTGAGTATCCGTATTGATGACGGTCAGCCGGATAAGGAAGAGCTTATTTCATATATTCACCAGCATATTTATGATCCGTATCTGATTAGAATTAAGCAGATCGCCCCTCATTTTAATGTTGCTGTTACTTATTTTAGTGACTATTTCAGGAATAAATTTGGGATCAGTTACCGCGCATATATAAATGAATACCGCATAAAGCTGATTGAAAAGCGGTTGAAGGACCCTTCACTGAGTATGAAACATATAGCGGATGAGTTTGGCTTTACTGATGAAAGTCATTTGTCTCACTTTTTTAAAAGTATGAGGGAATTAAGTCCGATGAGTTTTCGGCAGAAGGGGTAGGGAGTTTCTGTGGGTGCATAACCGGACTGTTTCCTGAAAGCATAAGAAAAATGTGACAGGTTTTCAAAGCCTACCTCTCTATACCTCAACTGGTTTTTGTTTATTATCCGAAAGTAGATAGTGGGCAAGTTTTAGCTTCTTGCATGTTGACCAACGCTGCGGTGTAGCTCTATAAATTTTGTTCTTCGAAAACCTAAAAAAATCCTGTTGCGGAGAAATCGTCAATACAATACTTTTAGTTCTTTTCAAGGGATCACTTTGCTCTGGTAGATGGGCGTTTTGGTGTTTCGATTCCTGAATTTAGGGTTCCTTTTAATGATAAGGAACTTGTGGAGTTGGCGGCAAAAGAATGGTATTTTCTGGAAAATTAATGATAAATAAATTATATCTTTCTGAAAAAAAGAAATGAAGAAAACCAAACTACTAATTCTAATCCTGTTTATTGCCAATTTCAGTTACGCACAAACCACTTTAATGGATAGTTTAATTCAAAAAAACTATTCCACCTTTAAAAAAAACAATAATAATACTTTCGAAGGTAAAGGCTGGACAACTTTACAGGATGAAATCAGCAAAAGCAATTCTGTGTTATTGGGTGAGCTGCATTCCACCAATGAAGTCCCTTACTTCACAAACGCGATTATCAATAATATTAAGTTCGACAACTATATTCTGGAAATTGATCCATATACAATCAACACAATATCAACAAAAATTAAATCCTTATCTCCTGCTGAACTAGACAAATTCCGTAATGAATCAGGTTCAGCTTTATCTTTTTTACAAGGTGAAGCTGAGTTTGATCTATTCAAAAACATAGTTCAGCAGAATATCACATTATATGGAGCTGATCAAATTAATATATTTTCAGATCGGTTACTGCTTTCGGAATTGAGTAAGCAATCCAAAAATGCTAAAGCAAAAGAAATTTATAAGCAGATGATCGCTAATTCCGCTGCTTATGACACAAAAAATAACACCACCTTCTATTTGTTCTCTGACGATTGTCTGGCAAAAATGAACGCATTGAGCGCTCTGAATTTATCAGCCAATGAGAAAGAGCAGCTTGAAGCACTAAAATTAAGCAGGGAACTATATTTAAATCAAATTCATCGTTTAAGAGTTCAATACATGAAAAATCTGGTTTTTGGAAAACTCCCTGAATGGAAAGACAAGAAGAATCTTTTCAAATTTGGTGCTAATCACATGCCTAAAGGAGAGAGTTTAATGGAAGTATTCGATATCGGCAACCTGGTTTCCAATATTGAAGAGGCAAATTACCGGAAGTCATTACACATTATGCTCATCGGAAAGCAAAAAGGTGAAAAACTGACTGATTTAGTTCAATATAAATCTTTCTTAACCGTCGTAAATGATGGCAACTGGTATGCCTATGATTTGAGACCTTTGAAACAAGCAATCTCTAAAAACAAGCTTAAAGTAGAGAATTTGAAGCTGGAAAGAATTATAAAAGGTTACGACTACCTGGTTTTCATTCCTGAGGTTACTAAAGACACAGAAAGAGGGATATAATTCAATTAATCATATAAAGAACTGGTTAAGAGCCGGCTATTTTATTAAATATCCGGTTTTTTAATATGATTTTTCAGATAAAAAAGCAGGCTGAAGTTCGTTTTCATTATTTAATGATTAAGGGTGAAACAATACCTAGAACCGCTCACTTTTTATAGGAGAATTGGTGCAAGTTTTTACACCCCCGGAAAAGCAAACCCCTGCAAACTATAGTTTGCAGGGGTTTGTACGTTTTGATATAGAATCTGGTGATACCGCTGGCATTTGCACCTTTGTAAAAATCAGCAATTAAACAATATCTGGATGGCTTTTGAAATTCGACTCCCCGAATAACGCACCTTTTTTTTTAATATATTTTAGCTACAAATGCTATATAGTAAATATACCATTTATCCTAAAAAACGCAAGTCAGATTTATTATTTAGATGTCCCGAATGGACGACTCTGGTTTTGGGTTGTAGTTTTTAGTGGATCTTTAATGTGGCTTAATCCCTTGTAAAACGTCATTTTTGATTCGATCTCCGGTTAGGGTAGTTCTTTAATTATACCACATTAGTTGTTCAGGATAGAGTTTTACAAATGCCGGATTTGAATGCTAATAAGATCAGTTCGGAGCGGGAAGATTCTTCTTAAGCGCTAATTTCAAGCTTATATCCTTTACCGCGTATTACAACAATTTTGATGTTCGGATCACATTCCAGTTTCTTTCTAAGTTTGGATATGAACATATCCAAACTGCGACCTACTATAACACCTTCATCTTCCCATATCTCTTTTTGTAACCGGCTTCGCTCTATGGTCTCGTTAGGAGAAGATGCGAAAATATGCAATACACGGGTTTCAGTTCTGGTCAGCTCTATCATCTTTCCATTTATCATGAGCTTACGATTCTTTGCATCGAACAACATTGATCCCAAAGTGACTATACCAGTATTCTGACCATCACGTAAGACCCGACTCGGCTTAACAGATCTCAAAAAAATAAAACCAACAAATGCTAAAAAGGGCAAACCGCCTAGCAGAAATTCATTCTTTACTGTATTTATGCTAGGCGGTTTAAATTTAATGGTGATCATGTAACGTGCTCTGGGCTGCTTTCTTCCTATACAAGCTACAATATCATCTTTTTTATTTTTGGATATAGCATATCCATAGGCTATACCGGGTTTGCCACTGTTAAGAACATTAACAACATAATCACCTGCGAGCGGGTCTTTGGCCAATAGACGCCGGGTAGTATTTACCAGGAAATCCGCTTGAAAAGTAAGCTCATTCTCAAAACTGATCTGGTACTCATTTTTAACGATCTTTTTTACCGGAAGCACCCTTGATGTACTGTCGCCCGACTGTAAAAGTAGTTCATGCCCGATCCTCCGGAGTAAAACTTCCCTTCTTGCGGTAGCGAAGTCGTCGCTATCATTCATACTGAAAGCTGCGTAGATTGCAGAAATAGATAAAAGCAGTATGAATCCAAAGAGGTACTTGCCTTTCCCGGACAGGAGATTTCGGCTATCAAACATAGTGTCAGGTTTTTATTTACAAAGTTTACATTTTTATTTACAATCCAAATCTCTCAAGGCGAAAGATATCAAAGTAATTTCGCTGAATCAAATTGATATACTTCGACAAATAAAAATGTCTTAGTGTTTACTAAAAAATGAAAGAAGGTAGCTGCATTGACAGCTATTGGAACTGTGCAGCTATTACCCATATTAAATAAATTATGAAATACATACACCTATATGCTTTGTTCCTGATGTCTATTTTTCACACTTCCTGTGGACATAACCAAACAAACGTACCCAAAGTTAATATTAAGCCCGAAACCAAAGACACAGTCACTTCCTACGGGCCTAACACAATGGTTCGTAACATAAAAAAAGGCAGAAATGGCACCATTTTGATTGCTGCATCATTTGGTGGTGTTTTTCGATATGATGGAAAATCTTTTACTAATCTTACAAGTAAAGTTGGTTCACGCAGATTCTGGGATGTTCTGGAAGATCGACGAGGAAACCTTTGGTTCGCGTCTACTGATTCAGGAGTTTATTATTACAATGGAAAATCCTTTAAACATTTTACAACTAGGGAGGGACTTGCCAGTAATCAAGCTTTTCAAATTTATGAAGATAAAACAGGTAATATTTGGTTCGGCACCGGAGGTGGAGCAAGTCGTTACGATGGGAAATTTTTTCGAAATTTTACAACGAAAGACGGACTGCCCAATAATGATATTACTACTATCATGGAAGATAAAACCGGGAAATTCTGGTTTGGCACAAGTGGCGAGGCTTGCTTTTATGATGGAAAAACATTTACTGTTTTTAAAAATAAAGACGGTAAAGCCTTTAACAAGGTTAGAGGTTTAATCGAAGATAGAAAAGGAAATATTTGGTTCGGCGGGTCGATAATCGAAGATAAAAAAGGCGATACGTTGTTCGTTTCAGATGGTCTTTGGCGCTATGACGGCAGTACCTTTACTAAGGTAACGCATCGGGGTGCTTCTGCTATAATCGAAGATAAAAAAGGAAACATCTGGACTACTGGTGCAGTAAAACCCAATGGGGATTGGGCACTTTCCCGTTATGATCAAAAATCCTTGTACAATAAAAAGCCCACTCTAACCGAAATAAAGTCAAAATATGAAGGAGGTAAAGGAATGCTTTGTGGGATTTTAGAAGCTAATGATGGAAGTATTTTATATGGATCTTTTTTCGGAGTGTATCGTTATGATGGAAAGACCATCACGGACTTTAAAAGTAAAGAGGGTCAGAAATAATGTGTATTACTGATTTTACAATCATTTGTCAATTATTATTAATCAATATAATTCCTATAGTATACAGCAAACGACTTATCTACGCCTGGTTCACCATAACCAACACCGATATATCGAAAGTTTAAGCAGGAACTTGCAAATTCTTCGAACTATTGAACTCCTTCGTTAATACAAAACTTTTTAGTGATTTGCCGGGCACATGTAATTCATTCATTTTGATATAGTTTTAAAGGTATCAAATGATTGATAGTCCTTATCTTCCATCTTGAAGTATGTGCTGATCCACTCAGCATTCAATGCTCTGAACGGCCCACTATATTTAGGTTCAAATGGCACTATTGCTAAATCTCCACTTTCCTTAATTTCTTTTTCTTTCTTCATTTTCATATCAAGAAGTCTTATCAACTATAAATTGTGGTGTCTCTATACCTAACTACAATTATGACTAGTATTGCTTTTAATACCTTCTACAGCCTTTTCAAACCCATATTTTATTTTTAGATTTCCTTTTTTTTGCTTGTATCCGTTAACTTTTAACCCTTCCAGACACCCTGTATGCTCAACATGAGTTCCTCCACAAGCATAGGAGAGAAAACCACCAATTGTTACAAGCCGTACAGCGTCATCTTCCTCAGGTGAGAACCCGGTAATACTAAAAGCGTCTTCATATTCCTTCGACTTCGAAGAAACGATCTTTGACGTGAATGGATGCTTTGCTGCAACATTTTGTTGAAGTCGGTAGTTGATTTCATTAAGGTCAACTTGGTTTATTCCTGATTTGGAAATAAACTCAACATGGCTTCCGGCTTCGAAGTGGAATCCTTTAATAGGTTGAAGGTCTAGTCTCAATTCCTCATATACTACAGATGAAAGCAAATGACCTGCGGAATGTAAAAGGGAATTCAGCGACCTTTTAACAGGATCGATAATGATGTCTGCTGACAATCCCGGGTAGAGGGGTGTCGATGTTTGATCTACATATATTCTAAGCTGCTTATCAATAAACTTGGCGTTTGTTATATTAAAAAACTCGCCATTAATAACTAACTCACCTTTATCCGTTTCTTGGCCTCCTCCACCAGGGAAGAAACACGACTCATTCGGTATCAAATAAAACCCTCTTTCATCTGTTCCGGTAAAAACAATTATTGAGTTGTTTTGCGTTAATTTTGGCGCGTCAAAATAGAGTATTTTCGTTTTCATATTGCCATCTGTAAAATGCATCCTTTTAAAATTTGTGATTAGTTAATTTGTTGAGAATGACACTGCGCTAAATCTGCAATAAATTGCTGGACTATCTGGTTCGATATTGCCCAATTTGTAACCAGGCGTACTACTGCCTTTTCGCCAACAAGATGTTCCCATACGTAGAAATCATATTTTTGCTCCAGCTCTGCAATAACTGAATTAGGGAATACAGGAAATATTTGGTTTGTCTTGGAGTCTATGGATAGTTCGTAACCTAGCTTTTTAATTCCTTCGGAAAGTTCTGCAGCGGTACGGTTAAGGTGTGCTCCAATCTCGAAGTATAAGTCATTCTTAAATAGTTCGATAAACTGAATACCTAATAGCCTGCCTTTTGCAAGCAATGCGCCCCGCATCTTCAAGTTATAGCCAAAGTCTTCTCTTAATAGAGGATTATTAATTACGATTGCTTCCCCAAGTAAAGCTCCATTTTTTGTTCCTCCTATGTAAAACACATCTGTGTACTTTGCAAGATCGGAGAATTTGATATCTCCGGCATTTAATCCAGATGCCAGACGGGCACCATCAAGGAAAAGATATAAGTTATTTTCTTGACAGAATTCCCAAAGGGCAACCAGTTCTAGCTTTGTGTAATGAGTACCAATTTCAGTTGAATTGGAGATATATACCAATTTCGGCATGCGCATATGTATCTCCATAACAGACGTGAGATATGATTGAATCAACATTGGTGACAATTTGCCATCAAGAGTTGACAGAGCTTCAATTCGATGGCCTGTAGCCTCAATTGCACCTGTTTCATGATGGTTAATGTGTCCGGATGCAGCTGAAATAACCGATTGGTAGGGCTTAAGTATTGACGATATAACAGTTAAATTAGCTTGTGTTCCCCCTGAAACCAAATAAATTCCGGCATCGCTTGCTCCAAGTTTTTCACGGATAAGCTTAGCCGCATAAAGCGAATATTCATCATCGCCATATCCTTGTTGCAGTGTATCATTACTCTCACAAAGTGCTTTGAGTATATTGGGATGGGCACCAACGCTGTAATCGTTTTTAAAACTATAAATTTTCATCTGATATCAATTATAATACTACAAAGGTACATTCGAGTTTGATGCCTGGAAATGCTAACTTTATATTTATTAATGCACTTTAAACATTAGTGTCATGACATCAAACCAGATATCATATTTCTTAGCGCTGTCCAAAGAACTCCATTATTGGAGAACTTCTTACCAGTTAAATATTACCCAGTCCTCCCTCAGCAGACATATTCAAGGACTGGAGCAAGAGCTAAACGTTCAGCTTTTCAAACGAACCAAACGTAGTGTAGAATTGACTGATGCAGGGAAATTCTTGAAAGATCATTGGGAACCCATTATGGAGCAATTTGATGCTACAATCGCCTATGCAAAAAAAATTGAGCAAGGTTCTCTCGGCACAGTCAGCATCACACATCCTGGGTCGATGGATCATAGGTTATTACCTCAATTTCTAAGTAAAATAGCTGGGCAGTATCCATTAGTGAAAACTGAACTTATCCAATTGCGATACGACCAGGAAGTAGAGTTCTTAGTCAAGTTTAAAGTAGACATGGCATTTAGCAGATATAAACACTCTAGTGAAATGTTAGACTCCAAACTAATAGAAATGGAGAGTTTTGCCTTTGTCGTATCTGACATGCATGATATTAAGTCAAATAGTGATTTAAAACCAGATATACTCAACAAGCAAAGATTTATTTTACCTGCTTTACAACCGGGATATAGCTACCCCGCATTAATTCAAAATATTTTTGATCACTACCAGATCAATCCTTCAATAGTTATTGAATCAGATTTTGCATCAACGGTAGTGTCATTGGTGGCTACAGGTATTGGTATCTCCATAGTTCCAATAAGTGTTTCGTTCTCTTCTGTCGTTGGCGTGAAATTTATAGAAATTCCTTTTACCATTCCTCTTTATCTTTATTGGAGAAAAAATGAGGATAATCCACTCATTAGAAACGTAATCTCATTAATAACATGATATTGGTGAGTGATATTAAAATTTAAAATATAAGATTTCATACATTGGATGTCTTCCTTAAACGCTCTTTTTCAAGAATACAATAGTGAAATGGCAAAATACAGTTAAAGAAATACTGCAACTTATCATTTAAGTTCTGCAGTAGCTTTAAAAAATAATAGATAATCGGTTTATTGGACATGGTAATCGTAAGTTTTTGTTCAACGAAAATCTAAACAAAAACCGCGTCCGGAGAAACATTCAATGCAGCACTTTAAGGCTCTTTTCAGGGGAACACTTTGCTCTGGCAGAGGGGAGCATTTTAGAATGGTGAAGAGGGGTCATTTTGGTGTGTTTTATCCAGATTACCTCTTTTTTTGTGAGGTCAGCATGCGATTAACAAACATCTTACCTGTTAAATTCCACAAGGGATTGCGTGGTTTTAGAATTTTTCTCCGGTACACATTTCAGGATGTTGTTTCTCAAAGTACATTATGAAGCCTATTTCCGGTATTTTGTAGATCAGTTAAGAGATACTTATCGGTTTATCAATAAATAACCAAGCCTAATAAAGGAGCCAAAAGATTAAAGTTAAAATTGTATTTTAAGGAAGTGATTTAGTTGATTTTGTCCTTCTAAATAGGATCAGACAGCTATGCCGTAATTATGCCGTAAACAAGTCGTAAAGAAAAATGGGGCCTTAGCATATCTTTATATTACCAAATAGTTACAGTTATGAAAAATACAGAAATGGCTCAAAAAATTAAGGATTTGCGTAGCCGTAAAGGTTTTAGTCAGGAGCAATTGGCTGAGACTGCTAATATTAACCTAAGAACCGTCCAGAGAATCGAAGCTGGTGAAACTGAACCAAGGGGTGATACATTGAAAAGAATAGCAAATGCGCTAAACGTTGCCCCAGATGAATTGATAGACTGGGCTGAACAGGATGACAAGGAATTTTTAGTGTTTCTAAATATATCAGCATTGTGTTTTATTGTATTTCCTTTGTTAGGAATTATCGTTCCGCTTGCTATCTGGATGTTAAAGAAAGACAAGATTAGAAATATTAACGAAACCGGAAAACGTCTTGTAAATTTTCAAATTACGTGGTGTTTAGTAGTATTCTTGTTATATGCACTTGTTTTAATTAGTGTGATGTTAAACGTGTCAATCCCACTTCCAAATCTTAGTGAACATAGTAATGGGAGAGTGGAAATAATTATGATTATACCTGTATTTTATGTGATAAATGGAGTGATGATCCTAATCAATTGTATTAGATGTTACTATAGAAAAAAAGTATTCTACCAACCTGCCTTTAGATTTCTAAGATGAAATTTATGCTGGGATTTTATTTACTATATAAAATCCCAGCATAAATGTTTCCTTTGCAACTAGTAATTATTCTATTCTAATAAATATTATTTTGCAGGAGTTTTAAAAGCAGTCATAGTATCATTTACCTTCGGATGATCTTTTGAATTTTTCAATAAGAATTTTCAGGTTTTCTTTATCTGGTACATCGACTTCTTTAAGTTCGAACGAATGCTTAAATTTTGTTTTTTTTTCGCTAACATTATTGATAAGATCAGCCTTTGGAATATGATTGAAAATTATGAGGGCTTTATAGAGATACATATTATCTGACCGCTTATCTTTGATCAGAAAGGAATAATCAAGAGGTTTTTTTCTAAAGTAAAAATAGGAGGAATCAGGATCTCTCTCTGACATCTTTCTGTTTGTAATTATTTCAGTCAGATAACCATTTTTATAATCTTTTATGACTTTAATAGAATCTTTTCCTTTACCCCTTCCATAGTAAAAAAGAGATGGGAAATGCAAAAAGTCTTTGATTAATGAATCTAATGGATAGATTTTACCTGTCGAATCAGAGATCGAATTATAACAAATGCCATTTTTTTGACCCTTTTTAGAAATGCAATATCGATAACGAATTTCAAGTGTTGCTGGCCTCATTGGATCAGGAACTTCTTGTCCTGAATTGTTTATTTTTACATAAGTATTAGTAACCTCGTAAGGCTCTCTTGATATTGTGTAATTATTTGAATAAATAAGATCAGGAGAGCGTGTAAATGTCATATGTTCCCCAGTTTTTTGTGGGACTTCCCAGGTACTTGTAATGTGAATAGCCTTAAAGTCTTTTAAATCATCATTCAATGTAAAGCTATTAAAACCTATATAAACAAAGACAAAAGGGACTATTAAGGCTATTTTAAGAAAGAACTTCATTTTTAATCAATTATACGGTGAATGATTTGCTTGCAATTCCGTTAAGAGTAATATCTCCTTCAATAGGTAAACCAAAACAATAAGTAGTTCCCCTTATTTTAAAATTTAATGTCATCGTTGCTAAATGTGGACCAACAACAACGCCATTTGGAGGTAATATATCAGTATAAGCTACTGTAAAACCACCAGTTGATCCTGTTAAATATACGTTTTGATGCGCGATAGATGTAAATTGCCAAACCCCACTTACCAATTGCTGATAACCTGCATCTACGCTGTTAAATTGATAAGAATTGAACAAGCCTCTATAAGCTGTCCACGTATATGTTATATACCTGTTAGCTGAATCTATATCGATACAGAAATATTAACTACTTGACCTGCAAGTGCAGCTTCCATTTCGTCAATGCAATTTTGGGTGCCACCGCCACCGCCTGGATTTCCACCACCGCCACCACCAGGATCTCCGCCACCGCCTCCACCTCCGGGATCAGTAATAGACCCAAATAAAATTAAATGTGTTTTAGCCTTTTCCGAATTTATTTGTTTCTTTTTCATGATAATTTAAATTGGGTTATGCATTATTTATTCATGCTTGTCAATTCCTTATCCTTATTTAATTCAAGAGTTTCATTCTTGTGTTTTTTTTTGAAAACGAACTAAGTAATTGTATATCAAATATATAAAATTGAGCTTTCCTGAGCGAAGTCATTTGTCTCATTCTTGAAAGTGCGTATTACTAAATTGTTTTATAATGAAAATATAGGTTTCGAGATATTAAGAAATGGGTTAACATTGCTTTTAAATGACATACTATGTTGGTCTGAAATTTTAAAATTAAAATCTATCACGTTTATTTGAAATTCGGTGAATAGAACATTGGGACTAATGTCTCCAATTCTATATCCTATTGTCCGTAAATTTATCTACCAGATTATTAAGATGATAGCACCAGATGATTTACGAAATGTGATCTATGAAATTGAAGGATCTGATTTACCAGAGGTGAAAAGAAACTCTGAAAGCAGTTACAGTTGTGGCAAAGGTGCGCTTTGCAATCCGGTTGCCTAGTGTTTTGACAACGTCTGAAAGGACATCAATTTCTGCCAGGTACTCGTTCATTTTCTGATTTGTGGAAACGGGTAAAGCTTTGTTATGATTAATACATAATGGATGATCTTTATACCTGTCCAGAATATCTCCGGCAAGTGGTAACAGAGGAACGGCCACTCTTGTACCTGTCTTTTTTCTATAACTGAATAACCACCTTTCACCGTCATTCCCTACACGAATATCTGATAATTTTAGCTTTTGTACGTCCGCATAAGATAGTCCCGTATAACAACTGAACAGGAAAAAATCCCGTACCTGTGATAATCTAGCAGTAGTAAAACTTTTATCAGCAATCCTTTGTAGTTCATCTTTTGTAAGGTATTCCCGTTGGACGAGTTTTTATTTTAACTTGTAGCCAAAGAAAGGATCGCTACTGATCCATTTATTTTTCATGCAGATGAGAACAATTTTCCCGAGATTTTTAAGGTGCTTACTTGCCGTATTCGCTCCATTGTCCTTGGAGGTATGAAGATAGAAATCAAAGCCATCTATAAACTCATGGTCTATATGCCTGATGTTAAGGTCACTTTTCTGGTATTTATAAGACAGGTAATCTTTGACATGTCTTTCCAGTATCTCAAATCTTTTTGGCGTAACATTTGCATAATCTTCCTTTTCGACCAATTCCTCCATGTTTTTGTTGTGGATTTTGATAGCCTTGCATATAGTATGCATTTTTTCTGCTTTACCCATGTACTTGCTTTTAATCGCCTCGGAGGTAATTTCTGCATCTTGCCCGCAAAGTAGGGTGTGGGAGTTAGTAACCCTGGCTTTCATCTTGTCCAGATAAGTATTAAAGGTTTTGGTATCTTCCTTAGTGCCTGTCATGTGTCCCGCCTTGGTGTTCTACAATTCAGGTTCGCAATCCCTGCTGGTCGCAAGTTCTGCGCGTTTTCCGTCAACGGTGATTCTTAAATAAACAGGAACAGCACCTTTAATGTAATTCTTTGGCTTTTTCAGGTAGAAAAGCAGACTGAAACTCGTTTTCATAATAAAGATTTAAGGTTAACAAAGTTAGCCTTGCAGTCTAAGCGAATCAAGTCGTTCAATGATTGAACTTTCTGTAAATCAGAAGATTGTATTCAATTCGGTGAGTTTTGTACTCCCTGAAATTACTCACCGAATCACTCAATTTTATATGTGATTTAATGTGTGTTTTTGGGTTTTCCAGTAAACAAAAAAGCTTGCAATCATGTGATTTGCAAGCTTTTACGTAGTTTTTATACTATTCTTTGTGATCCCGCTGGGATTCGAACCCAGGACCACTACATTAAAAGTGTAATGCTCTACCAGCTGAGCTACGGAATCATTATTCTTTTCAGAACAATACTCTAAGCGTTTCCGTTTAAAGTGATGCAAATATAGGGCTAGCATACGTATAGTGCAAATAAATATTGTGCTTATCCTATAGTAGCCTGATTCTAAGCCTGATTAATTGCATTTAAGGTTAAAAAACTGTTAAATTAAGGTGATAAAGGAGGTTTTAACAATGAAAAACCTCCTTTAACCTCATCTATTTTATGATGTCTTCTGCTTCATTTTTCTTTTTTGAGATGTTATATAAAACAAATCCCATGAAAAGGAAGATTAAAACACCTAGCAATTCATAACCACCAGCTCCAAACCAGCGGGTAAATAAAGGCTGAACATCAACTTTACTCAAATTACTTCTTACAGAAGGAATAACCATCAGAATAGCGACGACAACTCCTGCCAGTGCACCACCCGCAACCAATCCTGTTGCAAAGAGGTTTCCAGGACCTAATTCTTCTTCCTCTGGGGTTTTTACTTTTTTCCTTTCTTTCCAGTCCACAATTCCTTTAATCGCACCACCAACAAAAATTGGAAGGGTAGTAGATAAAGGTAAATAAGCACCTACAGCAAATGATAATGCATTGATACCACATAACTCTATGGTAATAGCAATAAATACACCGACTAATACATATTGCCAGTCCAGGTTAAAAGAAAGCATACCCTTGATTAAAGTAGCCATTAAAGTAGCTTGTGGTGCAGAATATAGTTCAGTACCAATCGCATGTTTAATTCCCTGAGCAAGCATTTCGGGAGTAGGCGTATCCAAAATACGAACCGTAAGACCAATTACGATAGAGGAAACAATAACACCTATGAATAAAGCAATTTGCTGATATCTTGGTGTTGCTCCAATAATATAACCTGTTTTTAGATCCTGGGAAGTTGCACCTGCATTAGCTGCTGCAATACAAATCATACCACCCACAACCAATGCCATAGGTTCATACACTTTTCCTGTCCAGCCCACAGCAATGAAAACAAGACAGGTTCCCATAATTGTTGCAATGGTCATTCCTGAAATGGGATTGTTACTTGATCCAATCAGACCTACAATACGGCTTGATACTGTAACAAAGAATGCACCAAACATGACTACAAGTACTCCAATCAGTAAATTACTCAAAATCCCATTGCTTGGAATTTGTGGTAAAACAGCAACCAGTATAATCAGTGCCAAACTACCAACACCAACAACTTTAAGGGAAAGATCACGGTCTGTTCTTTTGGTATCTGCTACTGTTTTGCCTTCTTTTATAGAGCCAAGGCTGTCTTTAAATGAAGATATAATCGTTGGTATAGTTTTTAATAAAGTAATAAACCCTCCGGCTGCAACGGCTCCAGCTCCGATTTGTTTCACGTAAGCCTGATAAATTGCCAGTGGATAATCTGAGAAAGTTTTTGTGATTGGGTCCCAGCCTACAGAACCGCCAGCTTTGGTGATATCAGCAAGTAATCCTAGTTTCACTAGCTGATGAGCGGCCAGTGAAGGATCAATCAGTGTCGCTAATAAGGGGATAAGCCCTAGCCAGGCCAGTACACCACCCGCAACTAATACCCCGGCAATTTTTGGACCGATAATATAACCAACCCCCATATATTCAGGTGTGATCTCTCCGCTAACCTGTGCAGAAGGCAGAAATTTGTTAGCCTTTGTAGTTACCCAGGTCGGAGCTTCTGAAATTACGTGGAACACTTTCTGCATTAAGGCATAAATCATCGCGAAACCTAAGCCCCAAAAGGCTGTTCTGGCAAATGATCCACCTCTTTCACCAGCTTTTAGGACTGATGCACAGGCTGTGCCTTCGGGATAAGGAAGGGTGTCATGTTCTTTAACAATCAATGATCTGCGCAGAGGAATCATCATCATGGTTCCTAAAACCCCTCCAAGAATTGCCAGGATAAGAATGGTCATGTAGTTGAAAAATGCTTCTCCTGAGCTTTGTCCACCAATATCAGTACTTAGGAATAAAAAGCCCGGAAGTGTAAATACGACTCCGGCAGCAATTGATTCACCAGCCGATCCGGTAGTCTGAATAATATTATTCTCCAGGATGGTTGTTTTAAAAAACTTTTTGCCCAGCGTAATAGCCAGTACGGCAATAGGTATTGATGCTGAGACGGTTAATCCTGCTTTTAATGCGAGATAAACAGTGGCGGCACCAAATATGATCCCGGCTATACATCCCAGTAAAATGGACTTAATTGTAAATTCTGCTACATTACTTTCTGCAGGTATGAAAGGCTTAAAATCTTCTTTAATCATTATAAAAAAATATGCTTTAAAGATATCTTTTTTTGCCCAGCTAACAAGACGAAAGGTGAATAAACCGTTCTTTTTAGCATGATAAGCTGTTTTTATGCTAACTTTGTTACTCATGAGAAATTTGTTAATCCTATTTTTTCTGTTTATAGCTTATGCTGCAAAGGCACAGATAAAATCATTCTATAACTGGAAAGGAAACGCCCTTTCTTTATATGCAAGCCCCTCTGCAAGCAGTAAAGTTCTGATCAGTATTCCTAAGGGAGAGACCGTGCAAAAGGTTAATGAGATTAAAGGCCTGCCTGCTTTCAATGTCGTGCTGAGTTATTATGGCAGTAAAGGAATTCCTGAAAGAGGAGATGTATATGGTTATGGCGGAACTTTTTATACGATGAAAGGAAATTGGGTAAAGGTGAATTTTCAGGGTAAGACAGGATATGTTCCTGAACTTTTCTTGTCCCACCTGGCCGATTTACAAGTGCATAAAGTCAAGAGTAATGAGTTTGGAGATCTGAGTGCTGATTATATGTCAGCATTATTTGGCCGTCCTGTATCAGTACATAAAAAAGAATTACCAAAAGCAAGTGCGGATGAAATTAATTACGAGAAGACTTACCGTTACAAGAATGGTAACTACCTGCTGGTATCCATCAGCTATTTTGAAAAAGATGGGCCAGGCGGTGAAAAATATACGTACTATTTGAAAGGGCTAAAAAAACATGAAGCCATATTGTTATTACTAAAATTAACCTCGTTTAATAATTTCATGGCCGATAATGTTGAAACTATTAAAAAAAGAGCGATCACAAATAGTTTGTACGACCAGTTTACCTGGTGGTACAATAATGGCGATAAGCAAGAACAGAACACAGACCTTGAATTTTTTTATAATCAGGAAGGCGGTTCATCAATGGTTACACTTAAAGAAACAAAAGAGGGTGTAATTATTTCTTTTGGTTATGGCGGATGTTAGTATTCACTGAGATTGCAATAAAATTATTATTTTGTTGTCTATGAAGAAGTATTCAACTCTTTCTGGACTTGCTTTGACGCTGATTATGCTGTTTATTACCTGTGGTATAAAAGCACAGATCAAAAAACAAAGTAGTAATCCTATCAATAAATGGGCATGCAGAAGCTGCGATACGTTAATACTAAAACCCGGTAAACCAATATTCATATTCTATAATATACCGGCAATTTTAAGCGATGATGAGTTTCGTCATGTGCAGCAATTGAAAGAAAGTGATTTGGACGGCTCTATTGATTATAAGTTCGAATTATCTGCGTTATCTTATGCGCAAAGAGAGTGGGATGAACTTCATCTGCACTTCCCCAAAGAGAAATTTAATTACAAATATCTTTTCAGGCATACTTATATCAAAGTAATCAATCATGCTGCTGAGGTTATCAATATGCTGACATTACCTGATGATTATAAGGGATTTATATACTGGGGAGGTAAAGCGGGGGATAAGGTTGTAAAAAGTGATAAAATGTATCAGTTAACAGAACTTGTTGCTCAACAAAGAAAAGTCAAATCCCGTTCTGGCTATATGATTAAAAATGAACAGGACTCTATCGCAATTGCACGTTATAAAAGCACTTTTAAGCCATCGCCCGAAGCGGCAAAACTAGCTATGTATCTTGCTGTGGATTTGAATTTTAAAGAGCATGATCTTCCTTTGCAGCTGTTTGATCTTAAGGGTGTTAAAGAGATGAAGTTAATGAGTGATAGTCATAACTATAGAAATCTTATCTTAGATTTCAACGATAAGGGGCAGGTTGTTAAAATGCTGAATGCCCTGGGGACTGTTTTTATTGAATACAAAGATGATGCACCATATCTATTTAAAGATAATGCTGCTCAATTTCAGGAGTTTAGCTATTCGGGAGATACTGTTTTCGTCGTCAATAAATGGAATCATAAGATGGACCGCTATACAATGGCCGGGGATTTCTATTTTAAGACAAAGTCTTATTTACTTTATGAACCAGTTCCATTCAGAAAGGAATTGATTTTAAGTGAAAATGAACTAAGCAAGCAAAAAAATGGTAGTGCAGAACTTGTACTGCAAGCCAACAATCCTAATGGGGATATTCTGGATATGCTGAATAGTCCATCTGTAAATGAAGAATCTGAGCAATTACTTACCGCTGTGAGTTCAACAAAATGGGGGTTGCCAATTACGCTGAAATATAAAACTTACTATGATTCTAAACTCACCGAATTGATTGAAGAACAGTTTGCAGATCCTAAAGGGAATTTAATTTTGGACAAAATAATAGATGGGATCAGGCGTCGCTATATCTTTAAAATGAAGGATGGCAGGCCAGTAAGTCTCTCTGTTAAAACACAAATTCTCTCGGATGATGGAAAAACAGTTTTAAGTGATTCGAAAAAGATTAAGACACAAGTAGTCAATTTCAGTTATCAATATTTTTGAGGGTTAAACAGGTGCTTAGCACCTGTTTAACCTGATTTTAAAGTTATTTGTCAGGATTTTCTTTGTGTAATTTTCTCAGTTTACTATTCTTTTTGCCGTAAAGGAAGTAAAAAACTACTCCAATAGCCATCCAGATGAAAAGACGTTCCCAGCTTTCAATGGGCAAGCCTACCATCAGACAAACACATACTGCGATTCCCAGAATTGGGACCAAAGGCACAAATGGGACTCTGAATGATCTAGGGATTTCAGGATTTGTCCGTCTTAAGATAATCACTCCCAATGCAACCAGAGAAAAAGCAAATAAGGTTCCTATACTGACCATATGGCCCAGATCTGAAATCGGAACTAAACCCGCAAGGAGCCCTACAAAAACAAGGAAGAATAAATTACTTTTCCATGGCGTCTTAAAGCGGGGATGAATATTGCTGAAAAACTCAGGTAATAGTCCATCTTTTGACATACTGTAGAAAACACGGGATTGTCCTAATAGCATAACCAGTATGACAGAGGTATATCCTGCAAGAATTGCGATAATGAGCGCACTATTCAGAAAATGATATCCTGTGACAGCAAATGCAGTAGCCGCAGGACTTGCATCACCTTTAAATGCAGTATATGGTGCTAAACCAGTCATCACGTAAGAGAACGCTACATAAAGTACGGTTGCAACTAATAGAGAGCCGATAATACCAATGGGCATATCCTTTTGAGGGTTTTTGGCCTCCTGAGCAGCTGTGGAAACAGCATCGAAACCGATAAATCCAAAAAATACAACTGCTGCACCTCTGATAATACCTGACCAGCCGAAATGTCCGAATTCTCCCGTGTTTTCGGGTATAAAAGGACTGTAATTGGCTGTATTGATAAAGGACCAGCCAAGGGCGATAAAGAGTAGAATGACACCTATTTTTAAAATAACCAGTAAATTATTAATGGTTGCTGATTCTTTGGTTCCTTTGACTAATACAAGAGAGAGGATTACTACAATAAATGTGGCTGGAAGATTAATAATCCCTCCTTTTAAAACAGTTCCATCGGCCAGTTTGATAACGTCAAAAGGCGACCCTGTCAATTCTGCAGGCAGATTAATATGTAATTGAGCTAGTAATTTGGTTGCATAACTGGACCAGCTTACGGCAACTGTTGCAGAGGCGAGTGCATATTCAAGAACTAAGTCCCATCCAATAATCCAGGCCATAAATTCGCCCAGAGTAGCATAGGTATAAGTATAAGCTGAACCAGCTACAGGTATCATAGAAGCATATTCTGCATAACAAAGGGCACAAAAGGCACAGGCAACGCCCGCAAGAATAAATGAAAGAATTACAGCAGGACCAGCATTTTCAGAAGCGACAATACCTGTTAATGAAAATATACCAGCCCCAACGATTGCACCAATACCCAGTGCAATTAAGTTATAAGGTCCTAATGTACGGGTAAGGCCATTTTCACCATTGTTTTTTTGTTCTTCTATCAGTAGTTTTATTGGTTTCTTGAATAACATATTGAATTTTTGAGGAATTAGCGCTTGTATGTTTTAAAAGGGTTAAGGG
This sequence comes from Pedobacter cryoconitis, assembly GCF_014200605.1. Classification (GTDB taxonomy): domain Bacteria; phylum Bacteroidota; class Bacteroidia; order Sphingobacteriales; family Sphingobacteriaceae; genus Pedobacter; species Pedobacter cryoconitis_B. The sequence goes on from NZ_JACHCE010000011.1 coordinate 126,048, forward strand.
CATGCAAAGGTATACATATTATATTTAAACTACCAAAATAGTAGTCTTTATTGTTTCTATGAAATACTCTTTGATTTGTTATTGTAACCATAGGGGGCGGGGACGGGAGCAGAGGTGGCTGTTAGCTGTCGCCGGAGTTATTGGTAAAAGATTTCAAAATCTTTTACTGCATAGTTTTCAGGAAGTTTTTTGTTGAGTAGCAAATGGGAAGCGACTCTGCCGATTGCATCAGAGCACATCGCTGAATATCCGTTACAACCGCTTGCAACATATAATCCTGGCTGATGTGTTTCACCAATATATGGTCTTCCATGAATAGAGCGATTGATGATGCAGCGTTTGGTCAGGTATGCTAAAGGTTCGATATTTGGTAATATCTTTAAAAGTTCTTGTTTTAATCTATTGATAAACTGATCGCTATTGCCATTTCTAAACCATTGCTGAACTTGTTCAATATTGTCAAAATAGATATCCTCGGGCATATTACAGCCCATTTTTATATAGTAGTTGCCATCAGGGTATTGAACTGGCTTAATCAGATAAATGCCTTCCGTTGTGCCGTTATCAATTTCATATAACAAGGAAGGAAGTTTTGCGAGTTCTTTGGTTTGTTCAGGGTTTAATCTTGCTAATAAGATAATTTCATTTTTTAACTTTAAATCTAATTTTTGAGCAGATAGATTGAAAAAATTAACAAATGATCCTGCTGCCAGCAAAATTTCAGAGGCATGATAAATATTACCATCGTGGGAGGTAACAGTATATCCATGATTATGGTGTGTAATGTCTAGAATGGTATCGTTAATGTTTATTCCCTGATGCTGGTCAAATACAGCTAATTGTGCTTTTAGTAAAAGGCGCGGGTTAATCAGTCCGGCGGGAGATTGTTCCAGTAAGCCTTTTGAACTTTCAGGAAAATGATAAGCACTGAAATCATTAACGATCGCTGAACCTGTTGGATAGGGTTTAAAGGTCAGTTTAAAATCACTGGCCAGTGATGCAGCCTGGTAAAGATAACTATCTTCACCCGTTGGGTTTACATATAAACAACCTGTAGGATCATGGAAATGTATACCGCTTTGCTCTTGTATTGTTTGGTATTGATTAACAGATTCGAGGTTGAGCCTTGTCCATACGCTATCTTTTCCGATCAGGCGCTGAACACGTGCCTGATCATAATGACTGGCAAAAACAATGGATTTATTGTAGTCAAGAGGTTCTTGCGGACCAATAATTGCAATTTTTTTATTTTTAAATGACAGGTATTTAGCGGCTGCTGATCCAACTAAGCCTTTACCAATAACTATAATGTCGAATTTGTCCATAATTTCTTTTTTGAAACTACAAATTTTTATTGAATACAAATAATGAAAGCGTCATGCAAAATCGTCAGTTAAAAATGAATAGAATTTAACCTTATCTTTGCAGTGTTATTTAATACTACCTTTTTTGATGACCCCTTCAAGTGAACAACTTTTTCAATCTGTATTTAATTATGCCACACTTCCAATGCTTGTGGTTAATGCGGATGATTCAGAACTTATCATAATTGCGCATAATAAGCAGCATAAAATAATAAGCAATACCCTTGACAGGGATATGACAGGAGGTAAAATCAGTGAAGTATTTTCTGCTTTATCTGATGCAAAAGACCTGGCTTTATTTATTGATACCCTTAAGTTATCAAGATTAAACAAAGAGGTGATTCTACTTCCTTATTTTAAGTTTACATTGGGCGATGCTGTAGCAGATAATTCTGATCAGAATGGCTGGCGTGTAGAGATTATACCAGTTTTGAATTTAGCTAATGAAGTGGATTACCTGCTTTCGATATGGCACAGTATAGCGAATGACAATCATATAGAAATTTTGCCTGTTACTAAAACACAGCTTGGTGAAGAACTTGCTGCTACAAATGAGCAGATTGAAGCAGGTAATGAACAACTGGAGAATGCTGCTGAAGAATTAGATACAATTAGTGATGAGTTAGTTCAGACACAGGAGGAGTTGAACAGGTTAAGTCAGGAACTGGAAGAAAAAGTCAGCCATCATAGTGAAGGCAGCCCTCATAGAAAAACGGAAATTGAGAATCAGAAAGACAGACTTAAGAGTTTTTTAATGCAGGCTCCAGCTGGTATCTGCGTGCTGGATGGTCCTGAATTTGTGTTTGAATTAGTTAATCCGTCATTCCAGGAGTTATTTCCTGGACGCAGCCTGATTGGGAAAACGTTTGTTGCTGCTTTACCTGAAATCAAGGGGCAATTGATGTGGGATATATTGCAGGAAGTTTATGCTACAGGCGAGACCTTCCAGGGAAGTGAAATGTTGATCCCGCTTGCGAATGAGGAGACCGGAAATGCAGAAGAGCGTTATTTTAATTTTATATATCAGGCTCGGTTTGATTCCCAGGGACAGATAGATGGAATACTTTTGTTTGTCTATGAAGTTACTGATATGGTACTGGTCAGACTTGAAGTGGAAGAAAATGAACAGCGTTTTCGTTTGCTTTTAAATGCTATCCCTCAAATAGCCTGGACGAATACAGTTGAAGGTGAGATCAATTTTTATAATGAACAGTGGTTTAGGTATACTGGAATTGATATGGAGGGGAATCAGGCTATAGGTTTGCAGGATATGATACATCCAGAGGATCTTAAAAACCATTCAGAAAGATTTAAAGGTATTCTGGAGAGTGAAAACAGCGGATATTATGAGGCTCGTTTAAAAGATGAAAATGGAGATTATAAATGGTATTTGATTAGAATGCAGCCAATTAAAGATGATGATGAACATGTGCTGCTTTGGATTGGTACTGCTACGGATATCAATGACCTGAAAATATTGCAGCAGCAAAAGGATGATTTTATCAGTATTGCAAGTCACGAGTTAAAGACACCGGTAGCCTCCCTTAAAGCTTCAATGCAGCTGTTAGACCGGATGAAACATAATTCTTCTGAAAAGATGCAAAGTTTAATTGGTTTGGCGGGTAGAAGTGTTGATAAGGTTAGTGGTTTGATAGATAATTTGTTAGATCCGGATCAGCTCGCTGAAGGTGGGATTCTTCTTAAAAAGAAATCCTTTAATCTGTTTAATCTCGTAGAAAGCTGCTGCCAGCATATCTTTGGCGATGACCATCATCGCACTGTGATTACAGGTGAAAAGGGTTTATTGGTCAATGCCGATCAGGAACGTATTGACCAGGTTTTAGTAAATATGCTGACAAATGCCATTAAATATGCTCCTGAGTCCAAAGAAATTCTAATTCATCTTGAAAAGATAGCAGAAACAGTTAAAGTTTCTGTGACGGATAAGGGGCCCGGTATTTCTGCAGAAAAAATACCTTATTTATTTGATCGCTATTACAGAGCAGAAGATTCTAAAAAACCCGGATTAGGTTTGGGGCTTTATATCAGCTCTGAAATAATTTCAAAACATGAGGGCAAAATCGGTGCAGATAGTGAGGTTGGAGTAGGCAGCACTTTCTGGTTTATTTTGCCCCTTTAAGCGTTTGAGGATAAATATCAGATTGAAATTTTTAATTGATAACCAGTATTTCCTGATATAAAGGTTTTAGATCTGCTTTTGATTTTTTTATAAGTGCCGGATATTTTTCTTCAGGGCCCCAGATACTATATAAAACATATTTCCAGATATAATCAGGCATTTCTTTTAAATCTTCTTCGCTCCATTCTGATTTTGTTTCTTCACTGATATAGTTGATGAAATTCCTTTTGCAAGCCAGCAGGAGTTCCAGGTTTTCAATAGTGCTGAACTGCTCCGCAAAGATTTTGAATGATTTATGTTCCTGCATGGACAGGATACAGCTGATAAAGACAGGGAAGGATTGTTTATTGATTCCGGATTTCTCTACAAAGGCTGGTGTAAATTTCTCCTGTATAGATTGATGTTCTTCATCAACTGTTTGCATGTATTTTATAACCAGATCAAAATATACAGGATCTTCTAAACCTAAAGCAAAGACTGCAAAAGTAGAAGGTACCGCACAATTTTCATCCTGCATATTGTTATACCATTCCCATTTTTTTAAAGCAAGGTTGCTATATTCTACCATTAAGGCATGAAGGGCCGGATATTGAACTGCATTAGCAAACAGATAGTGAACACCTGGCTTTGGCAGTCCTTTAATTGGTAAGGTATTCTTTATTTTACTTGAAAATTCAATGCTGTAACTTTTAGGGAAGTCACTTTCCAGAAGCTTACAAATGAATTCAAGGATTGCCCGGTAACTTTCTTCATTTTCTTCTTTTACTTTGATTTTGATGGTTGCGAAGACATCGTTGGCAATGCAGCTTATGTTTTGATCTTTATATTCGGTCAGTGTTTTAGGTAATTTCTTAGAGCCGTGTTTTTTTAATTCATCTACTTCATTTGAACCTAATTTTTTAACCATATCAAAGTATTCATTCGCAACAACAACTTCAAAACTGGCTCCGTATTTAATCAGGGTTATGGCTACGTAACACATAAAAGTTAAGTATTCCTGATTTACGGCTGAAATATCGATTTCAGGTTTCAGCGTTAATGTATCTTCCCAGGTTGTTTCTTTATTAAAATATACTTTCTCTACATGCTCTTCAATCCAAAGTTCTAAAGTGTAATTATATCCGGCAATACCTGATTCATCAAGCTTTCTTAGTTTTTCGCAAAATTGAATGGCTTTCTCTGCTATAAAGGGTTTTTTATTGATAAAATACTCGACAACACTATTATTCAGAAATTTTTCTCCACTTGGAAGGATATAGGGGTGAGGATACTCTTTATCAGCTTTACAGGTGTCCTGCAGAATAGAATCAATAAATTTATCAAGCAACGCTTCATTACCTTTAATCTCTACAATGTAGTCTTCAGTCATAATTAACCCGGAATTTATAATCCTGGCTAAGATAAAAATGAAATCAGAAAATCTGTTTAATTAAAAGATATATTTTCTTAAATATCAAATATATCTTTTAATGCAGGTCCGAAACTTCTGCTCGAATTGAGTTTGGTATTTTCAGGATCATTCATGATAAAAAAGAATGCGCCGTTAAAACCTCTTTTTATTTCCTTGATTAAATCTGAATTAATAATTGTACTTCTATTGATTCTTACAAACTGATCGGGTAGTTTTTCGGCAAGGGACGTTATAGTGAAATCTGTCAGGCTTCTTTTTCCGTCTGTAGTATTCAGGAATACATATTTTTCTTCTGCATCAATATAGACCAGATCCTGAATTTTGATTAAAAGAATTCTATCACCTATTTTAACCGTCAGTGTTTTGATTTCTTTTTTTATTTTAAGCTGGCGCATCAATAAATCCAGTGGTATTGCATAATCTGGTTCCTGACGCTGCGTTTGTAATCTTTTAATAGCTTTTGCAAGTCTCTGGTCTTCTATTGGTTTTAGCAGGTAATCGATTGATTCTTCTTCAAAAGCTTTGACCGCATATTGATCATAAGCAGTTGTGAAAATTACTTTTGGTGGCTTTGACAGATGACTTAACATTTCAAAGCCATTTAAGACTGGCATTTCTATATCAAGAAATACTAAATCGGGATTAAGTTTTTCTATTTGCGCTAACCCTTCAGCACCATTGGCAGCTTCTCCAATAATATTGATGCAATCATAGACGGCAAGCAACCGTTTGAGGCGTTTTCTTGCCAGCTCTTCGTCGTCTATAATGATGGTATTCCACTGCTTATCCATGTGTAAAAGGAATGATGATTTTTATTTGTTTAATAGGTTGGTTAAGAATTTGAACTTCGTAGTCATCGTTGTAAAGTAATTGTAGTTTCTCATAAGTACTTTGCAAACCATAGCCGGTTTCCAGTTCATCTGGAAATGGAATTCCATTATCTATAATAGAGATTGTAATCTTAGCCGCTTTTTGTATTTCGATGCGTAACAGGCCATGATCTGCTACATTTTTTAAACCATGTTTTAATGCATTTTCTACCAATGGCTGAATGAGAAACCTGGGGATTTTATCGGCAGATAATTCATTGTCAACTGCAATTACAAAATCAATCCGGTCACCAAATCTTACTCTTTCTATATCCAGGTAAGTACTCACAATTTCCATCTCTTCTTGTACTGTAACCAGGCTCTCCTGATTTTGATTGATACTATACCTGAATAATTTTGAAAGCTGAATAGTCATGCGTTCTGCTTTGTCAGGGTCTTCGTGGATTAAACTGGCAATTGCATTTAACGAGTTATACAGAAAATGAGGGTTGATTTTTGATTGCAGCGTAGCCAGTTCAGCCTGTGTTTTCATCTGGCTTAACTGCAGCATATTGATGTTTTTCTCTCTTAACTTCGCATTCATTATTCTTTTTTGCGAAGTATAGACATGAATAACTGTACAAACAATGACAACAACAACAAGACTGAAACGGGCATCTTCAAGGTGTAAGAAATGATATTCCTGATTAAAAAGCAATGCTTTGATCAGGTATATCATTTCTATGGCGATTAACATGCCTATGATACTGGATAGATAATATACGATCAGAAACAACCATCCGCTTCCTTTGGTTAGCTTTAATACCTTTTGAGAAATGAAAATGGTATTGACTATACAAAAGGCAATCACTGTACTGAATAACATCTGGTATATAAGGCCTTTTGTTCCAATCCATTGACCTTTGAATGCACTCATTAAAAGACAAAGCGTTAAACCTATGCAAGGCCCTGCAGCAAGGTTGAAAAGATTTAATCTCAACCAGCTGATTTTGCTGAAATTATTCAGGCCTTTTTCCTGGTACTGGTCTGTTTCGCAATTATCTAACTTATTCATATTATTTACATTGTGCTAATAATGCTTTTGCAGATTCTGCTCCCCAGTTAGGTTCTATAGTATTTACGGGCTTAAATATAGCAAATTTTGCTACTGCAGATTCTAAAATTGGTTTAGCTTTTTCTTTTCCGCCACCAAAAGCCTCAGGTGTGTAAAAGGTATCCTGTCCTTTGATTAAGTAAATACGTGGGTTTTCAGGATTCAGTGCTATTGCCTTTTCCAGGGATTCAGCAGAATTACCCATAAAATACATTCTTGATCTTGGGTCTACGCTCATTTTCATAAATTCAAGGGCACCTTTAAGGGCATAGATTTCACTGTTATTTGCTGACAGGGCATTAGCTTTATCAATTTCCTGCAGTGCTTTGTCCCAGTACTGATCTTTCAGCTCTTTACTGGCAGTATTATACCCGGCGTAGAGGTTACAGTAAGCTGAGTAATAAGAAGGTATCCATTCTTTGGTCTCTACTGCTGCTATACGTTCAAAATAGTTTTCTGCTTTTAAATAGTCTTCGCCTCCTTTAGCTGCCGCAACCATATCGAGACCTGTTTTTATGGCCTGCGAGAATTTCGGGTTAACATTTTGAGCAAAGCTGTTTAAGCTAATTAAAACAAGGATTAATGTAATTGATTTTGTTAAATTTTTCATGTTGATTTGTTTTTATATATATGATATTCAGATTTATATTTTTAGCGTACAAAGGTGTCATCGCCGATAGTGATCATTATTCCTATCAGGAAATCTCTTTTTGCTGCCGGCACGATCGGTTGTCTGTTTAACCCGTTTGCGCTATATTGATAACCATAGACCTGGTTAAATCCGGGTACATTGTTTATGTTCAGGTAAAGCACTGAGAACTGCTTCAGGACATGAGTCAGGTAGCTGACGTTTAAGCTCAGGCTGTTATAGGTTTGAGTTTTATCGGCCAGGTAAACCGGGTTATTTGGATTAACGTATGGTCTGCCGGAAGCGAATGAATAGGTTCCGCCAAATTGAGTATGCAGCGATTCAATGAAGTGTTTGTAGACTACAGAAACTGTATGTTTAGCGGCGAAAGTAGGGGTGGCCATCATTGGAAAGTCTCTGAAATCTCTTTTGGTATCTAAGAAGGAGTAGGATAACCAGTAATCTGCATTTTTGATGCTCTTTTTATCTCTCCAGAATAGCTCGAAGCCTTGTGCATAACCGCTGCCAGTATTAGTTGGATCACCGTTACTTATTTTAGTCAGGCGGTTATAGTCTTTATAGTACCCTTCAATTCTAAAATTACGGTCTGTTGTGTTGATCTCGTACTTAAGGATATAGTGATCGGCATGCTCAAATCCTAAGGGTTTGATAATAAGGTATTCATCTTCAGGGTTCTGATAAAAGCGCCCATAAGCGAAAGAAAGTTGTGAATGTACACTTGTTTTTAAGCCAAGAGATGTTCTTGGAGCCAGGTTGTATTTTTGCAGGTAAGAGGAGTATTCAGCCCTCATGCCTAAGCGTACAACAATCTTGTTGGTTAAGAACAAATCAGTTTCAGCAAATCCAGAACTTATCTGGTCATTATACTTTCTTGACAGGCCGTTCAGGCTTTCCAGTCTGCCGGTATTGAATGTCTCTGCACCAAATTTGAAGTTTGATAATTGTCCGAATGATTTAGTCAGTGTAGCTTTACCTTCGGTCAGATGATCTGTACGGCTGTAATCGTTAACTGTCATCAAACCTGCGTCGCGGTCTTTGTTATAAGCAAATCCTGTTTCCAGTTTCCATCTGTTGCCAAAGTATTCTTTGTAAGTAGAATTGATATAGATATTAAGGTTATGGTTACTGAAATATTTTGGGACAGCGGGTGTGTCAATATTAGCACTGTATAAGGCTAATTGTGTACGGCTGTAAGAGGCATAGACTTTAAACATTCCTGTTTCGGAGGTTTTTAATTTATACTGGAAATTACCGCCAAGCATTTCAGGTGGTTTTGTATAATCGTGCTGCTGTTTGATAAGACTATAGGCAGGCGAAAGGTTATAGTAATAACCGCCAGCAGTGATTGAGCTGTTTTTGAATCTTATATTTTGATCAACACCTGCGCCAACTGATAATATTGATATGCCTGTTGTGGTTTTTTCTGGCAGGTCGGTACTTTCTAAAACCAATGCTGAGGATAGGGCCTGGCCGTATTGTGCAGAATATCCACCAGCAGAAAAAGAGGTCCCCTTAAATAAAAATGGTGATAAACGGCCTCTGGATGCCTGATCGGGAACAGTGGCATTAAAAGGGCTCTTAACAAGCATTCCATCAAAATAGGTCTTTGTTTCAGCAGCTGTACCACCCCTTACAAAAAGCCCGCTTTCGGAAAAAGAAGTCTGTGCACCTGGTAAAGTTTGCATTGCGGCGAATATGTCTGCACGGGAGCCCGCAATGGTGGCAATATCCAGTGAACTTAATATCGCTCCCTTTTTTCCGTCACCGGCGATAAAGGAACCTGCGCTGATACTTACAGTTTGAAGTTGATTTAGTGCTTCTTTAATCGTCAGGTTGATCGTTATGTTTCCACTTCCCATATTAATCTGCACAGAATCTTTCTCAAAATTAAGTGCAGAATATTGTAATAGTCCTGCACCTGTTTCGTTAGTTATAAAGGCGAATCTTCCGGTGCTATCTGTAGAAGTGCCGTCATAACTATTTTTTAAACTAATATTGGCATTGGCAACAGGTGTACCTTTGATAGTTTTAAGCACACCTGATATTTTGGTTTGTGCTTTCGCAAACATGAAAAAGAAAAGGAAGAAGAGTGTTAATTTAATAGGTTGCATAGCGTTTGTCTTTAATTATAGGACGAATATGGCCTGTAATCGGGCGGATACAATGGTAAAGCCGACGAGTGGTAGTATGTATAGGATGAGTGGTGTTCTTTTGCTAAAAATCACTAAATTCCGACGCTATTATATGATTACCTAAATACGGACCCCTATGGAAAAAGAGACATTAAGTTTTAAATATCAGCTGGAAAAAAAAGAACCCAGATTAGGGCCGGGAGGGATTACCCGCGGTGCTTCAGTGCATGATTTTCCAGTTTCAAAAGGCATAGCAGGTGTTTCTATGCGTCTGGAACCTGGCGGTATGCGTGAATTACACTGGCATGCTAATGCTGCTGAATGGGCCTATGTATTGACAGGAAATTGCCGTACTACAATTATACATCCGGATGGAACATTATATACCGATACATTTGGTCCCGGCGATACCTGGTATTTTCCTAAAGGTTATGGACACTCTATTCAGGGAATTGGTCCGGGAGAGTGCCATTTTATCCTGATTTTTGATAATGGTGATTTTTCTGAAGACCATACGTTCAGTGTAACCGACTTTATTGCCAGTATGCCTAAAGATATCGTAGCACAAAATCTGGGGATTTCTTTGGCTGAAGTGGATCTGTTACCTAAAAAGGAGGTGTATTTCTCGTTGGGGGAAGTTCCTGACGATTCATCCTTTACTTCTGCATTGCGTCCCTATTCTGAATTATTGAGTAAACACAGATATCCGCTGGAAGCACAACAGCCCAGAAGGATACCAGGAGGCGGAACACAAAAGCTGGTCACTTCTGTTGAATTTCCAATCAGTACGACCATTTCAGGATCAATTATTGAATTGCAGCCGGGGGCTTTGAGAGAAATGCACTGGCATCCTAATGCTGATGAATGGCAGTATTATATTTCCGGAACGGCAGAAATGAGTGTTTTCCTGGCTGAAGGCACTGCTGTTACTGAGCAGTTTGAAACCGGAGATGTAGGTTATGTACCTATGGGAGCCGGACATTATATTAAAAATACAGGTACAACTGTTTGCCGGGTATTGATCGGATTTAATAGCGGACATTATCAGGCTATTGATTTAAGTGAGTGGCTGGCCTCAAATCCTGCAGCTTTAATCAGGGGAAATTTTGGAATTAGTGAAGAACTTGCCAGGAAATTCCCATCAGAAACAATCTTCATCAAAGCAAATTCTTAAAAATAAAATAGACAACACACATCAATGGAATATACTAAAAACTACACGGTAAAAGATGAACATATAGATGTTCAGGAAATAATGGACGGTTTATATTATCCGTTTTACATGGAATACTGCAGACATGACTATATAAGAGAAGTCCTGGGATTTGATTTTAAAGAAGAGGCAGAAAAAGGGATATTCATGGTTCTGTCAGGTTATAAAATCAGTTTTTTAAGGTCTCTTAAAAAGGGTGACAATTTTTCTGTGACCTGTGTCCTGTATAAGGATAAGGCTGGTTTGCCACGCTTACATTTCAAACAGGCAATTATGCTGAATGGTAAAGTCATGACAAAAGCAACTTTTACAGGGACATGTATTCCGGCATCTGGTGGAAGACCATATCTACCGGAATCTATCACTGAAAAAATTGCTGATGCTCCTGTATTAGAGGAAGAAGTTTAGTAATTGACCTTTTATTTGGTTCAGGGAGTTTTAATTATAGCCTGACTATAGTATTTCTTTCTGAACCAAAAAGCAAGGTTAACCAGTGCAATAAGTGCTGGTACTTCTACTAAAGGACCAATTACTCCGGTAAAGGCCTGACCTGAGTTGATACCGAAAACACCAATGGCAACGGCAATAGCTAACTCAAAATTATTACCTGTAGCGGTAAAGGCTATGGCAGTGCTTCTGGAGTAATCAGCACCAAAATATTTACCGGCAAAAAAACTAAGCGTAAACATTAGGGAGAAATAGATCACTAATGGTATCGCAATGCGTATAACGTCAAATGGGATCTGCACAATTAAACTCCCCTTAAGACTAAACATAATTACGATAGTAAATAATAAGGCGATCAGCGTAATGGGTGAGATTAAAGGAATGAACTTTTTCTGAAACCATTCTTCACCTTTAAGCCAAATTAGTGTATATCTGCTGATTATGCCTGATGCAAATGGAATTCCGAGATAAATGGCGACGCTTTCTGCAATTTTTGCGATAGTTATATTTACCTCTAAACCTTTAAGCCCAAAATATGGAGGTAATACTGTAATAAATATATAGGCAAAAACGCTATATAATAAAACTTGAAAGATGCTGTTTAAAGCAATCAGACCTGCAGCATATTCTCTGTTCCCATCTGCAAGTTCATTCCAGACTACGACCATAGCAATACACCGCGCCAGACCAATTAAGATCAGCCCAATCATATACTCTGGGTAGTCTCTTAAAAAAGTGATAGCTAAAAAGAACATTAAAAAGGGGCCAATTACCCAGTTTAAAATGAGGGAGATGCTTAAGACTCTGGTGTCTTTAAATACTTCCCCCATTTTCTCATATTTAACTTTCGCTAGTGGGGGATACATCATCAGAATGAGGCCAATGGCTAAAGGAACATTTGTTGTACCGCTGGAAAACGAGTTGATAAAACCAGAGGATGAGGGAATAAAATACCCGGTTCCAATCCCTGCAGCCATTGCAAGAAAGATCCATAAAGTTAAATAGCGGTCTAAGAAACTCAGTTTCTTTCTGTCACTGACGGGGGTACAATGGTTAGCACTCATGGTATTGCAATTTCTATGGATGAAGGTTTTCTGTGACAAATGTTAAAGAGTAGTCTTTGATCAGCTCGCGTACTTTTCTGAATTCGTTCATGATTTCTTCGTCAGTTCCTGTAGCTTTTGCTGGATCAGGAAAATTATAATGGAATTTTATAGCCTGGGTAGGAAAATAAGGACAACTCTCTTTTGCATGGTCACAAACTGTGATTAAGTAATCAAAATCAATGCTGGTATATTCATTGATATGATTTGATGTGTGTGAGGAAATGTCTATTCCAATTTCATTCATTATTTGAATTGCTTTTGGATTTACACCATGAGTTTCAATCCCGGCACTATAGATTTCTGCCTGATCACCAGCAAAATATCTTAAAAATCCTTCAGCTAATTGACTGCCGCAGCTGTTGCCCGTACATAATACTAATATTTTTTTCATATTGTTTTTTTTAGCAGCATCCAGAATCAGGTGTGCAGGACTGACCCTCATCAGCCAGGTTGAATAATTGAAATTTTGGTTTTTCAGCTACTGATTCGTTTTTAGTTTCGGGTGTACAGCATTCTTCTCCCGAAGCGGTTGTACCACAGCTTCCACCTCTTCCAATGGCTTTACATTGTGTGAAATCGGGGTTGAGATGAACAATCAGGTTTTCACCTTCTATGGTAATATTACCCGGATACATTTGTCTGGTATCATAAGCTGAATTGCCAAATTCTATTTTGACTACGCCCAAAGGGTTAAGAGGTAAAGATTTCTCAACCAGATTAACAATGGATAGTGCTTTACTGACCTGCATCGCTCTTTCACTTTCCTGAATTTCAGGTTCCCATAATTGTATAATAATTTCTGTCCATGAATTCATTACGCCACCACAATCAACAGATACAATAGGTGCCTGTTTGATTTCAGTGATGTGATAAGATGCATCTACCTTTTTATCTGCTGCATACTGAAATTGTAAGATCAGCTCAGGATTTTGCTGTAATGTTGTTTTAAAGTCTTGCCAGTTAGTTAATTCTGTTGTGTTCATAATATTGCAATTTAACGATTGATTCGGGTAAAAAAAGGTTAGCAACAGTTTGCTTCGCCTTTATAAGATCCAAGAAAAGCTCCTAGTTGTAATTCTAATTGTTTCCATACTATTGGATTGATGCAATAGCATACGCTAACACCTTCAATTGTCCCTTGTATGATGCCTGCATTTTTAAGCTCTTTCAAATGCTGAGAAATTGTCGCCTGTGCTAAACCCAGTTCTTCAACTAAGTCACCACAAATGCAAGTATTTGATTTCAATATCCTCTGCAGGATTGCAATACGAGCCGGATGTGCCATTGCTTTTAACAATTGCGACAATTGATTTTGCTCGTCTGTGAATATCTCTGTTTTTGTAAGTCCCATAATTATATTGCAATATTACGATAAGTCTTGTTATTATCCAAATAACTTTGTATAATAATTTGTTATTGCCTGATCTTTAGGGATTAAAATAGAATGCAGTTTCCCGTTTGATCTCCTTTAAAACGAAACTGCTGCTTAACGTAGAGATATTAGACAAAGAGGAAAGGTGGGTAACCACAAAAGTATGGTAGTCATCAACATCATCTACTACGATCTTTAGTAAGTAATCCTGTCCACCAGCGATACATAATACTTCCAGTACTTCTTTAAAACGGATAACGGCCTCTTCAAAATTTTTTAACGTTTCTATAGACTGCTCTTTTAAGGTCACAGTACAGAGTACGAGTAAGTGTTTACCCAGTTTTTCCCGGTTAACCAAGGCTACGTACTTTTCGATATATCCTTCAGTTTTGAGCCTTTTAATACGTTCATGAGTGGGAGAAACACTCAGTCCAATTTGTTGAGCGATGTCTTTTGTACTTAACGAAGAATCTTTTTGGAGAATATTTAATATGCGGGTATCAAGCTTATCTAATTTGTCAGTCATTGTATTTTACTGAAATTGGATTCAGTAAGAGGCAAATATGAGGTTTTTTACTGTATAATTGTTCTTAAACAGTTGTTTTTCCCGAATTTGATTTAATCAAAGAAAATATTATGGTATGTATCTAATTTTGAAGAATTAAATACCATATATATAGACCACCAAATGAAAACACAATTGAACACCCAGGATAACGATCGCCTGAGTACTTATATGAAAATGGCTGAGGAACGCTCAAAATATTTTATTGGATATCCTATTGCACAGGATTTCGATTATTCTGAGTTATATCCGCTGCTTAAATTGCCATTGAATAATGTAGGGGATCCATGGGTAGAGTCTACTTATGATCTGAACTCCCGTTCTCTGGAATTGGAAGTGTTGGAATTCTTTGCTGAATTATTCAATGCACCGGCAAAGAACTGGTGGGGCTACGTAACTAATGGTGGTTCTGAAGGTAACTTATATGGTTTATATGTTGCAAGAGAATTATATCCTAATGGTATTGTTTACTACTCGGAAGCGACACATTATAGTGTGCAAAAGAATATTCAATTACTTAATCTGCGTAGTATTGTTATCAGAACGCAGCAAAATGGTGAAATGGATTATGAGGATCTGAATGCAATGGTGCAGATGCACCGCGATCAGCCTGTAATTATTCTTGCAAATATCGGTACTACGATGATGGAAGCTAAGGATGATTTACAGCAGATCCAGCAGATTTTGAGAAGACAGGCTATTAAAAATCATTATATCCACTGTGATGCCGCTTTAGCAGGCACATACAGTGCTTTGCTTGATCTTAAACCAGGATTTGATTTTGATAATGGTACTGATAGTATGGCTATCAGCGGGCATAAATTTATTGGTTCACCTATTCCTTGCGGATTGGTGCTGGTCAAAAAGAATTATAAAGACAGAATAGGAAAGGCTATTCCCTATATCGGTACTGTAGATACAACGATCACGGGAAGCCGTAATGGTCACAGCCCTGTTTTTATGTGGTATGCAATTAAGAAATTAGGTAAAGAAGGACTGAAACAGCGTGCGCTTGAATGTTTGGAAATAGCAGCCTACACGGTTAAAAGTATGAATGCTATTGGTGTTAAGGCATGGACTAATCCATCTGCGCTAACAGTTGTATTTCCTGCACCTTCAATTGCACTGAGACAAAAATGGCAGATTGCTACCGAAGACGGCAATAGCCATGTAATTTGTATGCCTGGTGTAAGTAAGGAACAAATCGATCACTTTGTGGCAGATTTAAAAGAAGACCTGGTCGCGAAAGCACCGGTTATAGGTTAATAAATAGTTGATTCATGGGGCAAAGTATTGCATGCTTTGCCCTTGTTTTTTAATTTTTATGAGGCTGCAGGTTTAGTTTCATCGTTACCCGGCCTGCGATAAACAAGAACTTCTCTTTTACCTTCTTCACCATTCTTTTTCTTCATTTTTTGTCTGGTAACTATGAGTTTTTTCTGATCCGCCAGGTAAGTCAGTTTTTGAGAAATCTGTTTACTGCTTATATGCTGATTGTCTTCTTTGCAAGCTTCTTTTACCTGCCAGACGTATACTGGTTTCTCAAATAGTGTGGTGTTTATCATACGATCTAAATAATAAGAATTTTTCATTGCGGCTTTAGTTTCAATAAAATATTCTGGATTATCTGCATAGAGTTCGTAAAATTCAAGCAGTGCAGCAGATTTTCTGAGCTGTGCGGGGATCTCAAAGTTGAGATTCAGAATTTGGGCGCCTTGTAGTTTAAACCCCGCGCCAATTTTATCGGCGGTTTCTCCTGTAATATTTCTGGTTCCATTAAGCAGCGCATACAGGTGGCTGTCTGAAATTTTAGTGAACTCAGCCAGGCCAGTTCTTTCTAAACCGGCTATTTGCATGATTCTGAGCAAACGTGCCCTGATTGCGCTGTTGTAATCAGATGTGTTTTTATCATCCATTCTCAAATGGAATAAATAAATAGTCCTAAAAATTATTCAAATAATTTGTATCCTAATTTTATAGTCGTATATTTACTATATGATTTTACTTAAGTAGAAATTCTAATGATATAGAAAGACATAATGATAAATATTTTGAAATACTTTATTTTTGAGGTATTGGTGTCAAGGGTCTCATTTATATACCTGGTTTAAAATACCAGGAGAGATGATAGATCATACACCTATTATATTCCACTAAATTGCATTTCAGGCTGTGTTTTTGCTGGCCTGGTAATTAATGCATCTGCTGTTGAGCCCCTAATCGGGTTAATCCGGATGAAAGACTCTTTTGTATTATTCAAATATAAATGAGTGTCATGGATACGCATAATTAATTTAAACATCTGTTACAGTAAATCCATATGGTTATTATGGGTTTAATATTGACTCGTTTATTTATTCAAATAAGCCTGATGGGCTTGCTTTCTTAAAATTCTGGTAAACTTTAAATAAATCCTTCAAATGAATGTAAAAAATGTCAAAATTATTGAACCTCCTGATTGATGGTTTATAAATGGCTTAATAGCCATTGAATTGAACTGTTAAGTTTCTCTATCCTGAACCGGGGATAGGGTTATCAACCAACTATAAACCTTAATTAACGAAATCATAATGAAAAAAATAACGATAAATATCGTAATGGCTATGCTATGCCTGATTTTTAATAGCTACGCACAACAAAATAAAGTTGCTGACCCAAAGGGAAACGGGCTGCAAATAGGACAGAAGATTCCTGATGTGATGCTCAAAAATATACACAACTATAAAGCAAAAACAGCTAAAATTTCAGATTTCGAAGGAAAGCTGCTGATCCTGGACTTCTGGGCAACCTGGTGTTCTCCATGTATAGCTATGTTACCAAAAATGGATTTGATGCAACGTAAATTTGATGGAAAGCTACAGTTTCTATCTGTTACTTATCAGGCTGAGAAAGAGATAATACCTTTCCTGACACGCTTTACCGAAAAGCAGAAAGCTGGATTTACGATCCCATCAGTTATTGAAGATCATGATCTTAATCTTTTGTTTCCTCATCAGCAGTTGCCCCATTATGTATGGATAGGACCAGACGGGATAGTCCAGGCGATAACCAGTGATGAAGAAATAAATGAAGCTAATATTACAGCAAGCTTAAGTGGTAAAACTATGAAGAAACTTGCTGTAAAAGTTGATATGGTGAGTAAAGCACCCTATGACCGTGAAAAACCTCTTTTAATTAACAACAATGGTGGTGATGGGCAGAATCTGATCTATCATTCCATATTTGCTGGCTTTAGTGAAAATCTTGGAGGAGGTGGATCTTCTGGTGTTATTACTAGTGAAAAAGGGAAGCAGCTAGTGATATTCAATAGTAGTATTCCGTGGTTTTATAAAGATGCCTATGGGGACGGAACTATGAAATTCTCCAATAACAACAGAGTCAGGTTTGAGGTCAGAGAACTTGACAAACTGATTTGTGGTATGGAAGGTGCACCTGCATTGGAATGGATGAAAAAAGGGAACGTATTCAGTTATGAATTATTTGTTCCCAATTATATGTCTGATCAACTCTTTCAGTTGATGAAAGAAGATTTAAAGCGGATTTTTCCTCAGTATACAGCAAAAGTAGAATTACTAAAGGTAAAATGTATGGCATTGACCCGGACTAATCGGGTTGATAAAATTAAAACAAAAGATCCTTTAGCTAAACCAGCTATAGACTTCAACCCGGCAGGAATGAAGCTTGTTAATGTTCCGATAAGTGCTTTTGTTGATCAAATGCAATCTTTCTATCAGCAAAG
The DNA here is from genome assembly GCF_014200605.1 of Pedobacter cryoconitis. GTDB lineage: Bacteria > Bacteroidota > Bacteroidia > Sphingobacteriales > Sphingobacteriaceae > Pedobacter > Pedobacter cryoconitis_B. Next base: position 144,109 of record NZ_JACHCE010000011.1, read on the forward strand.
TTATCCAATGCCGATCATAGATGAAACCCAATACAAAGATAAGGTTGACCTGTTGATTAAAAGTAGTTTAGGAAATATGGATGATGTTAATGCAGCACTCAGAGAATACGGACTAGAGTTTAAAGAAGTAGAGAGAAAGATCGAAATGCTGGTGATCAGTGATACTAAAGGTAAGCCTGGATCAGATAAGAAAGAAGGTAAAAAGCTAGTTAATTAAACAGTGGTAAGGTATATCTGCATTTTGCTGAGTTTACAAATATTTGCTTTCGCAGGTATGGCTCAGCAGCCTTTAAAAGGTAAAGTGTTATCTGGAGAAGACCATTCAGTTTTGGTAGGTACGATCATAAAGATAGATCAGGATAACCAGGTTTTTGTTACTGATGATAAGGGTGAATTTAGTATTCCTATTCCAGTTGGGACACATGATTTCTATTTTAGTTATGTAGGATATCGGTCAAAAAAAATCGCTATACAGTTCCCATATGCTGATAATCTGGTAGTGAGTTTGGAAAGAGAAGAGAATCAGCTGAAAAACGTTATTGTGAGTACTGGTTATCAGAAGATAGCGAAAGAACGAACTACAGGATCTTTTTCAGTGATCAATAACAAATTATTTGAAAGAAGTGCAGGTACGGATGTCGTCAGCAGATTAGCAGACGTGGTTCCTGGTTTGATCTTTAATAAAAACACACCTACTGCACAAAAGGAGGGAAGCTTTAGTATTCGCGGTCAGAGCACGCTTTTTGCAAATACTAAACCATTAATTGTTATAGATAACTTTCCTTATGATGGTGATATCAATGATATTAACCCAAATGATGTAGACAATATAACTATTTTAAAAGATGCAGCAGCAGCTTCTATATGGGGAGCGAGAGCTGGAAATGGCGTTATTGTAATCAATACAAAACAAGGGATGTATAAGCAACGACTCAAAATATCTTTTAATGCAAATGTCGTAACTGGGAAAAGACCTGATCTTTTCTATGAATCTAAAATGTCTTCTGCAGAATATATAGAAATGGAGCAGAAACTGTTTGATCAGGGATTTTATAAAAATTCGGAAAATTCATTTACAAATGCACCACTATCACCTGTAGTCGAATTACTGATTGCAAAAAGAGATGGAAAAATAGAGGGGAAAGAAGTTGACAGGCAAATTAATGCTTTGAAAAATGAGGACCTAAGGAGAGATGTTAGCCATTACTTATTCCGGAACAGTTTTAATCAGCAATATGCGCTTAATATTACGGGTGGTGAAGATAATCAGCGTTTTAATTTATCAGCAGGATATGATGAAAATAAAAATAGTCTGATAGGTAATGGGTATAAAAGGATCACCTTAAATGCAAATCATACGTTTAAGGTATTGAAAGATAGGATGGAAGTAACAACAGGGATTTATTTCACCAATAGCAAAACTGAGAATAACAATAATGGCGAAGCCGATCTCAGGTTCAATAATTCTTCACTCTATCCTTATGCAAAATTAGCCGATGGACAAGGTAATCCGCTCCATATAACCAGTAATTACAGAGAGTCGTTTTTAGCTTCATCATTACAAAAGGGATTGTTGAACTGGAACTTTAATCCATTGGATGAGATCAACCTGATCCGAAGAGAAAATAAAACTAATAATTACAGGTTTAATTTTGGTGTAAATTACAAATTGTTACCTACTTTAAAAGCAGAGATTTTATATCAATACGCAGTAATTAATAGCCAGTATAATGCGCTGCAGTTAGCTGAGAGTTATTATACCCGTAATTTGATTAATAGTTTTACGGCTATTAACCCGGATGGAAGTTTGATCAGGAATGTTCCTATGGGTGATATTCTGGATAAAAGCTATTCAGAAACGAATCATCAAAATTTAAGGACACAGTTAAATTTTAATAAAGACTGGGGTGGTGAACATCAGTTAACTGTATTAGGTGGGTATGAAATTAACGATATGAACAGCAAAAATAATTCATATCGTTTATATGGCTATGATCATACACATACAATAAGTAAACCAGTAGATTATGTCACGCTATTTCCCCAGTCTTATGACGAATATAATTTCTCCCAGATCCCTAACAATGAAACCGGCAATGATTTAACTGATCGCTTTTTGTCCTTTTATGTCAATGCCGCGTATACCTGGAGGGAAAAATACGCACTAACTGCCAGTAGCAGAATAGACCAAAGTAATCTTTTTGGGGTAAAAACCAATCAGAAAAGCGTGCCCTTATATTCTGCGGGATTAGCATGGAATATTGACCGGGAAAAGTTTTATAAGCTGAGCTGGCTTCCTTATCTGAAATTGAGATTTAGCTATGGATATAATGGAAACATTGATAAAAGTGTTTCTGGTTATACAACTGCTAAGTTTGAAAGTGGTAGTGGCACTTATACTGGTTTGCCTTATGCCAATATTATAAACCCTCCTAATCCGGAACTCAGATGGGAAAGAGTAAAGATTATTAATATGGGATTAGATTTTGGTGGTAAAGGAAACTCCTTCTCCGGGACTATTGATTTGTATCGTAAATATGGTTTGGATCTGATAGGTAATGCGCCTTTCCCAAGCTCAACTGGTATAACCGTTTTTAGAAGTAATACGGCAAGCATAAGATCCAATGGTGTGGAAGTAACAATCAATAACAGGAATATTGACAGGGCAATCCGGTGGGATACAAATGTTATTTTTAATTACAATAAGGAACTGGTAAGTAAATATGAAATTAAAGAAGGGGTAAATAATTATCTGATGGGTGGCGTTAGTGGCAGTTATCCATTAGTTGGTCAACCCTTATATGCTATCTACAGCTATAAATGGGCTGGTTTAAATGGTAATACCGGAGATGCACAAGGATATCTTGATGGAAATGTCAGTAATGATTATGATAAGATCGTTCAAAATGCCAAACTGGAAAATATCATTTATAATGGTCCTGCAAGACCAGCTTATTATGGAGCAATCAGGAATACAGTTTCGTATAAAAACTTCTCTGTTTCTGCTAATGTGAGCTTTAGGTTAGGTTACTATTTTAGGCGTAATTCTGTTAATTATAGTAATATTCTTCAGGGAATGGGGGGACATGGTGATTTTAGTAAGCGCTGGCAAAAGCCTGGGGATGAAAAATTTACACAGATTCCTTCATTACCGGCAATCGGAAATTTTAATCAGAGTAACTTTTATACTTATGCTGAGGTATTGGTTGAAAAAGGAGATCATTTCCGTTTGCAAGACGTAAGAATCAGTTATGACTTTTCAAAAGAGAGCATCAAAAGCCTACCATTTACTCATGCCCAGATCTTTGTCTATGCAAATAATATCGGCCTGATCTGGACGGCTAATCACAAGAATATTGATCCTGATTATCAATATATGCCATCGCCGCGAACTATTGCTCTGGGTTTGAAAATTGATTTTTAACTGTACAAATATGAAAAACAAACTATATAAAAGCCTCTTTTTGATATTGTTTATAGTCAATTTGATGGCTTGTAAAAAAGGTTTTCTGGATGAAAAGCCTGATAAAGCTTTGCTCGTACCTGAAACTTTGCAGGATGTAAAGCAACTGCTTGATAATAGCAGCCAGGTTTTTAACATTTCTACTGGTCTTGATGTGATGAGTGCTGATGAATATATTACAGATCAAACTACGTTGTCAACCCTGGAGGCTTATGAACGTAATAGTTATTTATGGGAAAAGGATATTTATCCCGGGGTGATCAATGTGGGTGATTGGTCTATTCCCTATCAGCAGGTTTTTTATGCTAATATAGCATTGGAAACACTTGAGAAAATCAATCCATCTGCAAAAGATAAAAAGGAGTGGAGCAGACTTAAAGGGATAGCTTTTTTTTATCGTGGTTTTGCCTTTTATAACCTGGTTAAACTATTTGCAGCACAATATGATAAACGCTCTGCTGATCAGCTTCCGGGTATACCACTTCGGTTAAAATCAGCTGTTAATGTATCTTCGGTAAGAGCGAATCTTCAGGAATCATACAATCAGATAATTAATGATATAACCTCAGCAAATAAATTATTGTTGCTAAATGAAGAGATTAAGACACGTCCGGATAAAAAAGCTGCTTTTGCATTATTAGCAAGAGTATTTTTAAGTATGGAAGATTACACGAATGCTGGTAAATATGCAGACTCTTGTCTTAGACTTCAAAGTAATTTAATTGATTACAACACGATAAGCTCTGAAGGTACAGGCCGTCCTTTTCCATCTGCTTTTCCAACCGGAAATTTGGAAATACTTTTTTTCTCTGGAATAATTAGTTATGACTTTCCAACTTTTAATGCTGATATTATTATCGATCCGATTTTGTATGAAAGGTATGAAGTAAATGATTTAAGGAAACTATTGTTTTTCAGAAAACAATCCGGAATCGAAAGTGTGACTTTTAGAGGAACTTATACTGGAAAAAATGATAATAAACTTTTTGCAGGACTAGCTGTAGATGAAATGTATTTAATTGGTGCCGAATGCCTGGCAAGGCAAAACAGAATTGAAGAAGCAATGGCCTTATTAAATAAATTACTTATAACAAGATGGAGAACTAATACTTATGTTGCAAAAATAGCTTCAGATAGTGCAGAGGCACTGCATCTTATATTAGATGAGCGTAAAAAGGAATTACTTGCCAGAGGATTAAGATGGGATGATTTAAAACGGTTAAACAAAGATCCAATTTATGCAACAGAATTACGAAGAAATGTGAATGGTAAATTATATGTATTGAAACCGAATGATTTACGATACGTGCTTCCAATTCCAGACACAGAGGTGGCGAATGGTTTAATTCAAAACCCAAGATAGAAATTAGTGCTGGTATTCATATACCAGCACTAATTAGATGAAATTGTTATTTAGCTATGATTGGAACATAGTTTCCTTTATCAGCCATTTTCAGAGCTGATGTATTGAATGGAGTCTCACCGGGCTGTGGTATACTTTTAAACCCAAATTTACAAACCAGATCAGGTTTATATTTACATGTATAGTTTGGATTCTCTGGAATCCATTGCCCTGTTGTATAATTGTATCCATACACATTCAACAGTTTCTTATCTATTTTAAAAGCACTTTGAGTAAAAACGATGCTTAACCCTAACAGCATAGCTATCGCAGGTAAATTGAACTTTAAATTTTTCATAATTTCTTTTTTTAATGTTTATAATTCTTTCTTTTCACCAGGTATGCTGAAACTATTCCATGCATACCCATTCTTTGATTTCATTTCTTCATCTTACCTCCCCTTAGAATTTGATATTGAAACATTAAACCAACCATAGAAAGAATCAGGAAAAACGTATTAAACCATAAATGTGTCTGCCATCCCAGGTTTTTCAGGACACCACCGCAAGAGCAAGGGATATGATCATAATAGTTTGATAAGACTAAAGCGATGTACCCTGTAAACAAGGCCATAAGTAATACAGACAACCCTAACCCAATTAAACGGGAACCCTTTATCATCATTAAAATAACTACTGATAGTTCTATCCCAGGGATGAGATATAACAATGCTTCCACAATAGCTTGAGGAAATACCTGCATTTTTAACTGCTTTTTGAAATCTTCAAAATCAGCCAGTTTACTAAATGCTGTATAGGCAAAAAGTAAAGACAGGCCTCCACAGATTATCTCTACAATTAGTGGCTTTTTCATGATATCTTTCTTTGATTAAAGATACCTGATAAATGACCCGACTTAAATCAGAAAATGAACGTGGTCAATTTTGCTGATTCAGGTCAGGTTGTTAGTTTAAAAATTTACTTTTTACCACGTAAACGGCTTAATGTATCTGGTGACATCCCCAGATATGAAGCAATGTCTTTCTGGAAACTTGTATTCATTAAAGCAGGAAAACGTCCGAAAAGTTTAACAAAACGTTCTTCTGCATTTAATTTTTTTAAATCTATATTTTGTTCAAGCAATTCTTGCTGATGTAGTTCTTTTAATGCAAACTCAATTTTATAAAATGCAGGGAACAACCTGATCAGTTTAGGGATTGCATTATAGGATAAACTAAATAAGGTAGAATCTTCCAGTAACTCAATATTTTCACTAGTTACAGTTTTACTGCAAAAACCGGAATGAACGTACATCATTTCATCCGGATGCCAATACCAGATAGTTGTTTTCCGGTCTGGTGTATCGATATAAGCCCTTGCTGAACCTTTGATAATAAACCAGCACTCAGCAGGTATTTGTCCTGCTCTGATTAAGTGCTGGCCTTTAACGGCATTTTCTTTTTTCAATACCCTGCTCATATACTCTTTAAGCGCATCAGATAGGGGATAGTACTGATTGAAAAGGTTAAATAATCTTTCTTTTTCCATAGGTTGATGTACGGTCCTGGTAAATATAGAGACGCGTTGCACTAACAATATAGTGATAATATTTCTTATAGATTACTAACTTAAATTAATTTGATAAAATATTATATATTTTCATTTAATCTCAAAATGTTGCGATGCTTTTATTGGATAATCAATTTGGGATAAGAATTTGTACTTTAGTTTCCTTTTAAATCATATATAAATTGGAAAATACCCTCACATCAAGTAAAAAAAGAGTTCTCATCTGGCTATTAATCATTCTGTCTTTGGGATTTATATTTTTAACTTTCATTGTTACCTTTTTCCCGCCATCAGCTATTGATCTGAAAATTTCAGCAATCGTTCAGTCTGCTCAGAGTCCGGAATTGGATAAGATAATGACATTTATAAGCTGGTTTGGTGCTTTTCCTGTACCGTTCTTTATTGGGCTTTTTGTTGCAGCCATTTTTTACCTGTTTAAATTTCGAACAGAGGCAATGTTTGTTCTGCTAACGTTCACCTCTGGTATAATCAGTTCTGTAATAAAAATTATTGTGAACAGGCCAAGACCTACCTCAGACCTGGTCAGAATTGTGGAAGTTGCAAGACAACAAAGTTTTCCAAGTGGACATACACTCTTTTATGTTATATTCTTTGGGTTTTTATTGACTTTGATGTGGAGGCTTAAACAGATAAACACTGCTGTAAGATTAACTATAGCAACATTTTCTTCATTTCTTATTTTAACGATACCGTTTTCAAGGATATATTTAGGAGCCCATTGGTTTACCGATGTATTAGGTGGCTTTATATTAGGGTTAATCTGTTTGTATTTTATTAGTGTTCTTTATTTAAAAAAAGCGTAACCTATGAATTCAAAGTTTTTTTTCTGATATAAGATAATGCATTAATCTTTTTAACTATCAATTCTATCCTGTATTTAATTGTAGTATCACCTTCAATACGAATTATAGGTGTTTGTAATTTATTCATCCAGCGGGTATGCAGTTCAAAACTCCTGCCAGGAAAACCTGGCTGATCATAACCGGATGACCATTTTATAAAATCCTTATACTTCTTCTTTTGGTATTCATCTGTTTCCAGCAGGTCCCCATATCGCTCTTTCTCTCTTTCAATCAATCGTTTTATTCTGATAGCAGGCGGAATCCATAAAAAAACAACTAGATCGAAGAAATTGAAAAATCGCTCATTCCAGTTAAAAACAGGACCGGATACGACTACGTTATCATGCAGCTCAAAATTCTTAATAAACAAAGTATTGCGCTCCTGAGGATCACGCTTGAATTCGAAATGTCTTTCGCTCTTAAGCCAGTAATAATCATCCGAGTCCAGATGATGGAAACCTGATATGATTGAAAAATGATGTGCTAAAGTTGTCGTACCAGAACCTGATGCGCCAAAAATGATAATTTTCATTTTCTTTTTTCCTTGCCACAAAAATAGAAAAGAATCCCTGATCTATGCAGAGGGCTAATATTATTTAGTTGGTATTGGAAATTCTTTATAAGATAAACCTCCAACAATCCCTAATCCGTTTTGTACATTGCTATGGATAATTACTTTTTCCGAAAAAGGGCTATTTTCAGTGTCATCTGCTTTTGATACACTCTTCAAATATTTATAACTGGTTTCTGTAAGTAAAGAAACCTCTATGTACATTTTTTTTGAACCATAATTTTGATCAGCTGTAAAGGAATAGAATATAGTTTCACCTGCTGATTGGGCTCTTTCTGCAAACCATGCCTTTTTTTCCGAATTACCGCTTCCAAAAATATCGGTCGTATTTACCGGGCGGATATAGAATGGTGTTTTCGACACCTTATTTCCTGGTGCATTTTCTTCATACAGAATTCTGAAGCGGTAATATTGTTTGTCTTTACTGTTATTTTTCAGCAGAAAATTGAATTTGAGTTTGTAACTATCGCTATTAGATTCGATCACAGATTGATTGTTAATTTCAATAGTGGATATATCAGGAATGATATCGCTGCCTTCAACCAGTTTAAAACCTGGAAGAGCTGCTGTTACTTTATATTTTTTATCTTTCAGCGCTATAGCTTTACTTATATAATAGATTTTGCCGTCTATAGTTGTTGTTGTTAGTGATTCTTTAAAAACATCATTTTCGTATAGTTTTGTTTCAGCATGATCAATTTCTTTAAATGATTGTCCTGCTGCTAATCTGCCAGATAAGGAGAAGCGTACTTTCAAAGGATTGTTTTCGTTCATCAGCACATTGAGAACAGGTCTGTCAGCGTCTGCGGGTAGATCAATACTCAATTTTTTCTCACAAGAAGTGAATAAGAAAATAGTTAAAACGGGTAAAAAACTAAGTGTTTTCATGGTTTTGATATTAAAATTTAAGACTGTAAGACACACTGGGCATAATTGGCAGCAGACTATTCCCGGTTAGGTTTACTGTATTCCCTTTATAATCTTTAATGTTGAAATAGAATAGGTTCTGTCTGTTATAGACGTTATAAATACTGATATTCCAGGTACGTACTTTGCCACTTTCTTTAAGTTTGATAAAGCTGATACCAACATCTAATCTATGTGTAGGTTGTATGCGAATATTATTTCTGGATTCTATATAATCAAGTTTTTTATCAGTACGATCATGCTGTTTATCCTGCTCAGGGCTGATACCTTCAAATTGTGTAGTAGCCATTGTGAATGGGGATGCACTTTGGTAAACAAAAGTTGCAGAAAGCTCAATGCCTGGTTTTAATTTATAAACACCAACAAGGTTAAGCGTATTTCTCCGGTCGTATTTGTAAGGGAAGGTCTGTCCATTATTTATTTCCGGTAGTTTGCGGTTTGTCCAGGCAAGTGCATAACTTGCCCAGCCCGTTAAACGACCGGTTTTCTTCTGAAGGAATAATTCAAGGCCATAAGCTTTTCCTTTGCCCGTGGTGATTTTGTTCTCCCAATCGTTATCCTGGCTGGTCACTACATAGTCGGCACCGTCTTTGTATTCAATGATGTTATTCATTGTTTTATAATAACCTTCGGCTGAAAATTCAAACTGGTCCCTGAAAATATTACGGGAAATACCTAATGCAAACTGACTGGATTGCTGCGGGAGTACTTTGTTGGTTGCAGGAACCCATAGGTCTGTGGGTAAGGAAATTGAATTGCTGGCTAACAGGTGCATATATTGTGTCATTTTAGCATAAGATGCTTTCAATGCCCAGTCTCCTGGCAAGAGGTAGCGTGCACTGATTCTGGGTTGTAAAGAGGTGTAAAGCTTACCTTGTACATTAAATCCGCTTGCATGAAGACCTATATTTGCTTTTAATTTGTCGGTGATTGTCCAGTCATCTTCGGCATATAAATCCACCTCTTTTCCTTTGATTTTGGAACCTTTATTTTCATCTTTCAAAATCTCACCATTAAATGTTTGTTTAGAAAGACTTGTTCCGGGAGTGAAAGTATGCAAGGTGTAAGAGCCTCCCATTTTTATACTGTGCTCTGGAAGTGGTAGATAGTCGAAGTCAATTTTTGCTGTATAGTCAGTAATTCCTGAGTTAATGTTCAGAATATCGTCTGAATTCACATTTATTTTTGAACCAAAAATCGACGAAGTCATCGTCGTATTGAATTTATACTGAGAAGTAGTCAGTGTCGTATTTGCAAATAATTTACTGGAGAAAATATGGTTCCAACGAGCAGCACCAGTCGTATTACTCCATCCCAAACCAAAATCGCCAAGCGCAGTGGGGCCGTCATTTATACTTCCTTGTTTTACTTTGGTTCTAAGTTTATCCTGACCATTATAAAAACTTAAATACAAATGATCCTGATCAGAGAATTTATGATGGATTTTGGCATTCAGGTCATAAAAATAGAGTTGAAATTTTTCAAAATCAGGATTAGTACTCTTTAATATGGGCTCTATATATAAATCATGATAAGTTCTGCGTCCTGAAATGATAAAAGAAGTTTTATTTTTTTTTATGGGACCTTCAATCGTTAGTTGCGAAGCAAGCAAACCAAACGTAAACTGTCCCTGCACCTTATTCATATTACCGTCATTCATCGCAATATCTACGACTGATGATAAACGGCCTCCATAGCGGGCCGGAAATGCTCCTTTATAGAGGTCAACATTTTTAATTGCATAAGTATTAAATGCTGAAAATATTCCCAGTAAATGGGATGGGTTATAAAGAGGTGCCCCATCCAGTAAAATAAGATTCTGATCCGGAGAACCGCCCCTGACCAGCATAGCACTTGTACCTTCGCTGCCTTGTTGTACACCAGGTAGTGTCTGTAAGGCTTTAAATAAATCAGGTTCTCCAAAAAACTTAGGGAGTGCCTGAATCTGACTGATAGGAAGATTGATTTTTCCCATCTGCGGGCTGTTTTGAATAGGTTGAATATTTGTCCCTTTGATCACAACTGTATTCAATTCGTTTTGAAGCGGTTTTAATTGAAAGGATACGGTACTTTTCAGGGACAAATTGATTAAAGTGTCTATACTTTGATAACCCATATAGGCGATATGGAAAGTTGCAGTGTCAGCAGGAATAGTAATACTGAAATAGCCGTAGTTATTGGTCGTTGTGCCTGTCTTTATACTTTTAATATGAATGCTTACACCGATTAGTGTTTCGCCGGTAATCTGATCAGTTACTCTTCCGTTTAAGGTTTTGAAATTACTCTTTTGTACCGAAATGGTTTTTGAACTTGTTTGTGCTATGATCAAGCTGTATTTAATGTTGATCAGCAGAAAAAATAATACAAGGGAAGGGGGACGTAAATTTTTAAAAGTGGGTGTAATCATATCGGGTTTAAGACGCGGATAACCGGAAAACCCCTATAGATTGAAAAAAATGTTTAATTACTGTAGCATTATGAAGCTGGTACGCGTTTTACCATTTGATAACAATTTTTTAAGGCATTTATAGACAAAGCTAACCTTTTATAAATTCTTGTTTTCTCAGTATATTTACAATACACTCAAAATATTATTCCGATGCCTAGAGATGTAAAATTCAGATCCCTATTAGATTTGATAAAGGTATTTCCAACAGAACAATCATGCCATCAGTATCTAGCCTATCAAAGATGGGAAGGTATTGTAGAATGTCCTTATGATGATTGTGAAGGTGATAAAGCATATGTATTCAGAGATGGCATAAGATATAAATGCACTTGCTGTAAGCGAATATACACCGCTAAAACTAATACATTTATGGAAGCTAGTAAGTTGTCAACTATAAAGTGGATCATGGCTATTTACTTGGTACTTCATAAAAAAGGTGTCAGCTCTGTACAGCTTGCTAAAGATATTGATACCTGTCAGAAAACAGCATGGTTTGTATTACAGCGTATAAGGACAGCATTGGGAAATGAAGAAGAAGTAGAGTTAGAAGGAAAAATATCTTTGGATGAAACCTTTGTGGGTGGAAAGAACAAAAATCGTCATGCTGATAAGAAAGTTAAGCAATCGCAAGGCCGTAGTTTTAAGGATAAAACACCAGTCATGGGAATGCTCCAAGAACAGGAATATCAAATGATAGAACGCCCGCATAAAAATGATCCTACTAAAACAGTTATTGAAAAGGTAATTACCAAAGAATCTAGGGTAATATGTAAGGTTATAAAAGACACTAAAGCCGAATCTTTACAGCCTATAATCAAACAATACGTTAAAGAAGGATCGATATTAGTATCTGATGAATGGTACGCTTACAGAGGCTTAAATGCAATGTATGATCACCAGGTAGTTGACCATGGTAAAGGACAATATCAAAACGAAGCTGGATATAGCTCAAATTCTATTGAAGGTTTTTGGAGTCACTGTAAGCGCTCAATCATAGGTATTTACCATAAAACAAGCAGAAAACATTTGGAAAAATACTTTAATGAATTTACTTTTCGATACAACTATCGTAATTTAGGCGTTCAAGACCAGATAAACATGGTCATCAGTAATATGAAATGTAGGTTAAAATATAAGGACTTAATAGCATGAGTGAAATAAAACTATTTGAAGACACTAACATCCGCGCAAAGTGGAACGAAGACGAGGATAAATGGTATTTCGTTGTACAAGACGTTATAGCTTTTTTAACTGATAGCACGCAACCTTCAAAATATTGGAGCGCATTAAAAAAGAGGACGCTTAATAATGATAGCATCGAGTTATCTACAATTTGTAGACAACTGAAATTTACTGCTAATGATGGGAAGACTTATAAATATGAATGTGCTGATAATGAAGCTATATTTAGAATTATACAATCTGTAGCCTCAAAAAAAGCCGAACCTTTCAAACGTTGGCTTGCGAAGTTAGGTAAAGAACGAATTGAAGAAATAGAACAGCCTCAAAAAGCTATTGATAGAGCTAAAGGTTATTATACTGCTAAAGGGCATACTAAAGAATGGGTTGAAACTAGAGTAAGTGGTATCGGAACTAGAAATGAACTCACTAAGCAATGGCAAAATTCGGGTGTTGATGGTTCAGAATATGGAATATTAACTAATGAACTTACATCAGCCACTTTTGGGATGGATACAACTCAGTATCGTTATCATAAGAATATTACCAAGAATGACAGTTTGCGCGACAACATGAATCCAATGGAGTTAGTGATTACTATGTTAGGAGAGGCAACAGCTAGAGAAATATCCGAGAAAACTAATGCAAAAGGATTAAAAGGCAATAAAAATGCCGTACTAGAAGCTGGTAAAATAGCAAGTGAAACTATTAAAAATATTGAGGCCAAAACTAATATAAAAATAGTTTCAACAGATAACCTAAAGCATTTAAATAACCCAGAGACTACAAAAAGAATAGTAGCCTCTGAATCAAAAGAAATAACAAGCGGGAATAAAAAACTAGATTCTGCTATTAAATTTGTTTTAAAAAAGCCTAAAAAATAGTTTAAAAAGCCCCGCCTATTGGTTTTCTCTGATATGTGAATGATACAAATTTATCATCAAAGTTAACTAAAACCATTAGGTTCAAAGTTTTATGATAGAACTTAAAAGGCTGTTTTTTATAAAACCCATTTTTCAATAGATATCCAATTTGTTCATGTTTTTTTGATATGTCCAGAATGGTGGTCATATAAATACATTTTTTCTTAGCATCAAACCCATAAATATCGCTGGATTCATATTTACCATGATCAATGAAATGTGTATAATGAAGATTAAATCCTCCATCTTCTAAACCCACATCCCTTAGCTGAGTATTTAGGATCGGATCATTTACACCGTCATTTTCCATAGAAATTATTTCATCAGATGTTTTACGGAGGATGTTCGATATTCCAGAAAATTCCTGTGCATGTGTTTTTATTGAGAGAAGTCCCAATAATAGGATAAATGTTAGTTTTTTCATTATTGTCGTAATTAGAGTAAAAAATTAGGGCGTGTAATGTGTTATTCCTTAAGCTACTCAGGGTTACGACGCCCTCCACGCATAAAGACACAGCCACGCCCATGACGGACGTACTTAGTCGTTTATATTGCGTGGTGCTTAAGGTCGTAATTCGAGCAGCAATAAAAGCCAGTACAGTATTATATCAATCCTCTCTCAGAGGTTATTTGCAAAAACTTAAAGAATGCATCCATTTGCACTCTTTGCAAAAGTAACACTTTTTATAAAACCAATAAACTTAATTCATTATGAAAAAAAAAGCTATTAAACATCATACTTATACCTATAAAGATGATGAAAAATCAGTCTGGACTAATTCCAAAGAGCGTAATAACCGTTTTTTAGGTCATGAAAATACTTTTCAGCGCGTTGTGGTGGAAAAAATCCTACGTTTATTTCAATATCTTGGCAGCTTTTCCAAAAAATAGCTTGAGCATGGCTAATAGAAACAAGCATTAATTCTGAATATTGAATAAAATTCTCATCATTCAATGTATCTGTAATTTTTCCATTTATATTGATATGATACTCTGTGCTAATATCCATAGTCAATTGCAAATCATCCTTAGATCTTATTATCTTAACATTAATGGTTTGTAGATAATTTCCATTTGGCAAAGGATTTTTAGATATATTTCCATCAACATTAATTTTCCAATTAGAAACATTTCCTTTATTTGGAGCCTGCTCCAATTTATTAGTGACCATGTTGAATATTTTTAAAGATTCTATTGTCATAAACTTTAGATTAGTGAACTATAAATATAAAAAACTGACAATCCACAACAAACGTAAGGTTACGTTTGTCTATAAATACCTTTTTTAATTATTAAAGCCATTCTGATATAAAATGAAGATATGTTTTCACTTGCTTAGATTTATGCTCCTGTGCTGCAGGGGGAAACTAAGATCATAACTTAAATTGTTTTTTGATTTCAATACCTATCCGCATCTCAACTAATTGCAATATTTTAAAAAAGCAGTTCATTTATCTTGTGGTTTTTTAAGTATTTAAAATTAAAATAGTATTTTGAGCAAAAAACGAAATTGATGAAGAAATACATTGGAATAGCAGTTTTGTCAACTCTCATGGCCTGTACAGGCTCTGTAAAAAAAGAAACTGCTGTAACGGATACCACAGCGGCTGCTGGTCAGGCAGCTGAGGTGAATGATGTTAAGCTTGCCGATCCTAAAACGGAGAACATTTATAAAAGCTATATCAGTCTAAAAAACTCACTCGTTGCCGGAAATGCGGCAGCGGCTCACCAGACTGCCTCAGATCTGGCTGTTTCACTTAAAGCTTTTGAGGGTTGCGAAAACACAGCATTGATAGCTGAAAAAATTGCAGGTACCGAAGACCTTAAAGTGCAGCGTAAAGAATTTACTGCATTAAGCTCTGATGTGATTGCACTCTTTAAACATGCTGATATTAAGCAGGGAGTGATTTATGTACAGCACTGCCCAATGGCTAATAATGGTGATGGGGGAGATTGGTTGTCCTCAGAAAAGAAAATCAGTAATCCTTACTATGGGAAAGAAATGCTCACTTGCGGTGCGGTACTGGAAGTGATTAACGCAAAAAAATAAGCTTAATTCTTACTTAATGATGACCTGCGGTTAACAATTATTTAACAGCTTTGTTATCATTGTTTGTAAGCTATTTAATTAGAATAGTTAAATTTGTTATTTATAAATTAGAAGATATATGTCAGATATTGCAGAAATTAAGATCGATGGTAAAGTATACGAATTTCCCATTGTAACTGGAACCGAGGGTGAAAAATCAATTGATATTTCAAAATTAAGGGATTTAACGGGTCACATTACGCTGGATTTAGGCTACAAAAACACTGGATCTACGAAAAGTGCAATTACCTTTTTAGATGGTGAAAAAGGAATCTTAAAATACAGAGGATATTCAATCGAAGAATTGGCAGAGAAATCTACTTTTCTGGAGGTTGCCTTTCTTTTGATCTATGGCGATTTACCAACTACTAAGGCTCTTGAAGATTTTCAGTCTCAGATCACTAAGCATACGCTGATCCATGAGGATATGAAAAAGTTCCTTGATGGTTATCCTTCAAAATCGCATCCAATGGCTCAGTTAGCCTCATTGGTTTGCTCATTGTCAACATTTTATCCTGAGTCACTAAAAGCTAATTCTTCGGCTGAAACAATGGATCAGACGATGATCAAATTGCTGGCTAAATTCCCTACAATTGTATCATTTATTTATAAAAAATCATTAGGTCACCCACTGATCTATCCTAAAAATAAATATGATTATGTAAGTAACTATCTGAACATGACTTTTGGTCAGCGTACAGAAGAGGTTGAAATTGACCCGGTAGTAGTGAAAGCGATGAATACTTTATTAATCTTACATGCTGACCATGAGCAAAACTGCTCTGCATCTACAGTAAGAATGGTAGGTTCTTCTGATTGTAATTTATATGCATCAGTTTCTGCAGGTATTGATGCTTTATGGGGCCCGCTTCATGGTGGTGCTAACCAGGCTGTTATTGAGATGCTGGAACTGATCAAAGAAGACGGTGGTGACACTGAAAAATGGATCAATAAAGCAAAAGATAAGAATGATCCTTTCCGTATGATGGGATTTGGACACAGAGTATATAAGAACTTTGATCCACGTGCTAAAATTATCAAAAAAGCATGTGATGATATCCTTGAGAAATTAGGTATCAATGACCCTGTTCTTGAGATCGCTAAAAAACTGGAAGAAGCTGCTTTAAGTGATTCTTATTTTGTAGAGCGTAAATTATACCCTAACGTTGATTTCTACTCAGGTATTATCTACAGAGCTTTAGGTTTCCCTACTGATATGTTTACAGTATTATTTGCACTTGGCCGTTTACCAGGATGGATTGCGCAGTGGAAAGAAATGCACGAAAATAAAGAGCCAATTGGCCGTCCGCGTCAAATCTATGTTGGACATACCAACAGAGCTTTTGTTGAAATAGAAAAACGATAATATTTATATTTCCGGATTAAAAAATACCTTAAGTTTTAGTCCGGTTATATTCAAAACCCTCTTTAGATTTCTAAAGAGGGTTTTTTTATGCCTGAAATGAAGATTTGCGAAGACATTCCTGAGGTAAACAGGGAATGCATTTAATAATCGACCTTGCTGATCTGTATCTTTTGTAAATTACCCTGTTCATCTTTTACGGTAATATCCGCACTTTCTTTACCGGCAAGTATATGTGGACGATTCAGCATGTCACATAAGGTTACTTTAGAGTAGTCTGTGCCGTCTATAGCTATAATCTGTTCTCCAGGTTTAACTTCATTTTTATATTTGTCCCAGACCACACCTATAGCAAGTCTGTCATTGATTACAGTGGGTACAAATGGCCATTGTCTTTCTTTAACTTCATTATTCTTTTTTGTACTGTTAAAATAAAATCTACTATGAATGAAGTCGAGCGTAACAATACCGTACTTAAGTATTTTTGAGCCTATAGCTGAAGTTCCGCTTTTGTTAGTTTCAACAATGACATTGCTGAACAGACTGTTGCCAATTTTCATTTCTGAAAACCTTAACAGATATTTTTCTGCGCTTTGTTGTAATCCTAAACCACCAATAGTATTCGCTCCATAACCTTTTGCCAGAACCTGGTAAATACCGGAATCGGGCAGCTGACTAATTATATCCTCAGAGATTCTTAAAAACTCATTATCACCGGTATCAAATCCCAGATTTAAAGTAATATTATCTTTTAATAGTACTTTGATAATCGGATTACTCTGATAACTTGTATTGGTGACAAGCTCTGAACTATAGCTATCATTTAATTTCAATTTCTCTAATTGGTCAGTCAGGATGATGACATGCCTTAACTCGTCAATACTGACGATAGAATTGCGAAGAATATTACTTCCAATTACTCCCTTTATATTCCAGCATTTGTAGAAATCCGGAAAAAAGGTAATTGCAGGAATATGATTAAATTGGATGCTGCCTATTTTAATTTTTGGTATTTGTACAACCCCCATGGTATCGGTAACCCCATTAACATCCGAAAGCGTATCTTCATCAAGGAAATGAGCTTTCAATTCTGTTGCGAGTTCCGGACTGATAGCTACTGGTGCCCCGGTATCAAATAAGAACTTATGTTTTTTACCATTCAGCTCTGCCTGAATGAACATTTTACCGTTAATAGTTTGATAGGGGATCTCCTGATAATAGTTTTTAGCGGCTGTTCCTCCCTGATTATAAGTGAAATCCTGAGCGTTTGCCCCGGAACAAATGGCGAATAGCAGGCAGAGATTAAAAATGAATTTCATTAAAAAAGATTAGATAGCCCGAATTTAAACGTTTTATACGTGTTTAACCAACAGTATCTATGGATTTTAACATTTTTTAAGGATCATGCTACACAAAAAGACAGGCTGAATAATTATTGATTTTGAATTTAATTGATCTTTAGCCAGCCAGTAATACTTAATCTGGGCTTGTTGGTAACCAAAACCTCATGTACCAGCTCACTGCTTTTAAAGAAGACACTTTTTCCATTATCGGGCGATATGTTTTGCAAATGATCAGCATGATGGATACAAAGTTCCCCGCCATCGGTTTCCTGCCAGTCTGCATTCAGATAAATGATCATTGAATACTGTCTGCTATCATTATTTTTGAACTGATCCAGGTGCTTTTTGTAAAAGCTTCCTTCTTCATACAAGGTATAATGAAATTCATAACCGGTTATACCAGTATAACAAGTACTATTCAGATAACTTATAAAGCTATCCATCAGATCAAAGAAGCTATTTTCATGGATATTGTTATGTGCTCTGTCCAGCCAGTAGATCATATCACTTCTTACAGATTTATTATGAGAGACAAGAGTCTCATTCCCCGTACCTGCGGAGAGTAGTAATTTATCATCGTATAGTTTATAGAGGTTTTCTTTGAGCTGGGCGGCTAAAGCTACGCTTAAAAAGTTTTCTGTTATACCAACTTTATTGTCTATAAAACTGTCGATTAGCGTATTAAATATGTTTTGCAAGGAGGGGGGAGGGAAAATATACGGCAAATCGCCGGCATGTTGGTGAAGGTAGGTTTTATTAATCAATAAAATGCTAGTTTTGCATTTCTAAAAAACATCTCAATTTCGACAAATGAATTTATTAGAAGCAAGGGTATTATGGAGTTATGATTATGAACTGGAATCAAAAACGGGAATTAACAATATTGCCGCGCAGTTTGGAGGTGTCCCTCCGGTACATAACCATACGGGAACTTTATTTTTAACAAACGAGGGAATAAATATCCAGGGGGACGAAGAACTGATTATCTCATTAGCGGATATACAAGAAGCTTATGTCGGGTTTGATGAAAGCTATCAGCGTAATTTTGTCAAAAATCTGGGTTTATTATGTCAGCCTTTGCGTATTGTGACTAATAATAATTTAAAAAAGCGTACCATCTATCTGATTCTGGACTATAACTATTTTGGTTGTGCTAAGAACCTGACTTTATTTGATATGCTACAGGAGATGCTGGCTTAAAAGGAAAAGATCTCCTTAGGAAACCCTTTCCTTGTAATTTCAGGTGAGGAAATATATATATTACAAAATCAAAAACAATTATGGCAGATTTCTTTAAAAAGTACGGCGTAAAAATAATATCAGTCTTATTGATCATTCTTATTCTTGGTGATGCCTGGCTTTTATTAACCAAAGGTTTTTCATCTCCAGTATTGTCAGGGCTGATAGGATGTTCACTTACTTTATTTGGCCTTAATTATTTCAAAAGTAAAAGTTAAATAAGAATACCTTCCCTGATTTCATCATAAATAGCGGTGGTTTCCGGAACATTGATATTTAAAGCATTTCCGTAAGCTACTATTGCCCCGGCAAATAACTCCAGTTCTGTGTTCTCTTTTCGTGCCTGAACATCCAGTTGTAATGATGTTGGCGTTTGAAAAGGAAAAGATGCTGCTTTTTGAAAGGTTAATTCAATGATATTTTCAGGAAGGCTAATCTCTTTTTTAAGAGCGATGGCCTGTATTTCCTGCATGATTTTTAAAGCTCTTTCATGTAATCCGGGTTCTTCATTTACCTGCCCTATAGACTTGTTATATCTCGCTGAAACCAATCCAAAACTCGCTATAAAGAAGTATTTGGACCAGATAGCAGGAAAAGAATCGTCCTTATATTCGATATCAATTAATGCATCCTTAAACAGCGAAACTATGGTCTGCGGGTCAAATTGTTTGTTTTCCGGATCTTTTCCAACGATTATTTTTCCAGGATTTCCTTTATGCTCAACAACACCTTTTTCTTTAATATGAGAAGCTACGTAAACACATGAAGGCAAGACGATTCCATTAGGGATTATTTTGCGTATTCTTTCATAAATATCCACGCCATTCATTAATGGCAGGATAACGGTGTCACTTTTGATTTTATCTTTTAATTGATTGCAGATATTTTCAAGATCATATTCTTTGACGCAGATTACAAATACATCAATATGGCCCAGCCCGGCTACTTCTTTAAAAATTTGATGAGGTTTGGCAACGGGATCCCCGTTTTCTGCAGAAAGTAGTGTGAGGCCTTTTTCTTTGACAATTTCGTAAGTCTTTTCACGGGCAATAAAAGTAATATTAACTGGACTGTCTGCAGCGTATTTCCGGGCAAGTTTAAACCCGAAATAACCACCAACGCCGCCCAATCCGATTATAGCAAATTCTGTTGTTTTCATTTTTCTGTTGAAATTTTAACTGATATAATATTATAATTCGCAAGGTTGGCAAATTACAGGTTATCAGGTGAAAATCCTAAACAATAAATTTGAAACCGGGTTTAAGCTATGAAATATTTAATAACTCCACTGATGGCCCATTCAGACAAGGCAAACGTGATATAATACAAAAAAAACACTGTAATTGTCATACTAACACAATGTGCTGTCTTTTAGTGTAACTACTTTTTCAGCAGCTGTGTTTTTTTGATGATGCCTATAATCAAGTGCATGGGGAGCAATCAGAAAATAAACTATGGAGACAAAAATATAGAGACTGAAAGGATGGATATATCTCGCTCTTTTACCAGCGAGATAGTCCAGTGTAAGTTGCCCCGGTTTAGTTAACAAGGGGATAAGCGTGTGAAAGAACTTAGAATCGAAATGAAAATAATGCCTATACTATGTGAAATAAAGCCCCAGAAGGGCTCTTTTAATTCCAGGTTAGGTTGCCCGCATTGCGTACAATAATTTTTTCAACAGTGTAACTACAATTCAGGCAATTTTTTTTCGTGACGATAAGTTCCAGACATATATTAGAATATTTTACATTAATATACCTGCGATAGAAGCCGAAAGATAAGAAGCTAATGTTCCGCACATTAATGCTTTTAAGCCTAGTTTAGCAAGATCTGCGCGACGTTCTGGTGCCAGCTCGCCAATACCGCCAATTTGCATTCCGACACTGCTGAAGTTAGCAAAACCACAAATAGCAATACTAATAACTAATACACCTTTTTCAGTCACAATCGGAACTGCTTTAGTGGTCAGGTTTTTAAAAGCTAAAAACTCATTCACGGTCAGTTTCTGACCAAGAAGGGTAGCTGCATTACTTACATCAACGTCAGGAATACCCATTGACCATGCAAATGGATAAAACAACCTGCCAAAAATCCAGTCTAGGGATAAATTAAAGTCCGGATTAAAAAGATGACCAATATGAACCAGTGTATAATCAACTAAAGCGATTAAGGCTATAAACCCGATTAACATGGCAATTACATTCATAGCGATCTTAAAACCTTCTCCTGCACCATGTGAAATGGCATCAATCAGGTTCGTATATTCACTTTTCACTTCAAGTTTTACTTTACCCATAGTTTGTGAAACTTCTGTTTCAGGAAAAACTATCTTGGAAATGATCAATGCCCCGGGAGCTGCCATCAAACTGGCCATAATCAATTTTGGTGCAAGGTTCATACCTGCCTGCGCACCCATATTGGCATAAACGATCAGGATACCACCAGCGATACAAGCTAAACTTCCACTCATGGAAGCAAGCAGTTCACTTTTGGTCATCCCTTTAAGATAAGGTTTGATCATTACCTGCGCCTCAACCTGGCCGACAAATGCGCTGGCAACGTTACTTAACGCTTCAGCACCACTCACACGCATAATAAAGTTCATGCCTTTTGCAATGACAGAAACAATCCGCTGCATAATACCAAAATGATAAAATACAGCCACAAGTACACATACCAGGATGATTGTTGCGGTTACATTAAAAGCAAAAATAAAACTTTCAGGGGCGGCATAGGCATGTGTTTGACCATCAAAACCAATTACTGCAACACCACCATAGACAAAATTAACGCCTATTTTAGCAAATTGCTCAATTTTTTGCATTCCTTTCCCAAGGAACTCAAAGAAGTGTTGTACGGGGGCAACTCTTAAAACGAGAACGGCTATAACTATCTGGAGCGTAAGCCCACTTGCTACTAGTCTGAAATTAATCTTCTTCTTGTTGTTAGAACAAAGATAAGCAAGGCCCAGTATAAAAATGACGCCAATTACTCCGTGAAAACGCTCCATAAAAAATATTCAAATAAAAAAAATTGGGTAGAAAAAATAAAGATGTGTATAAACTTGCAAATAATAACTATTGTGATGAATTTCTTTTGTTTAGTTCATCTCTGATACGGGCCGCTTTCTCATAGGCCTCTTCTGCAATAGCTTCCTGCAGTTTCTGATTAAGTTCCTCAATACTAAGGCTTCCAAAACCAGTTCCGGGAATTGAAGTGTCAATATCGTCCTGGCCATGTTCCTTATTCAGGTTGTCCATGTTTTCGAGAAAAACAAAATCGTTACCTTCGATAACAATACCCGCAGAGGATAAAATAAATTCGTAAGTGTAAATTGAGGAGTTGAAACGAACGGCCAGTGCAATTGCGTCTGATGTTCTTGCGTCGATTTCTTCAGTTCTTTCACCGTCTGTACAGATCAGTTTTGCGAAGAAAACACCGTCTACGAGGTTGTAGATTAGAATTTCTTTAATTTCAATTTTATAGGTCTGCGCAAATGTTTTGAACAGATCATGAGTCAATGGCCTGCTTGGGGTCATTTTTTCAATCTCTATTGCAATAGCCTGAGCTTCGAATGCACCTATGATGATAGGCAAACGTCTTCTGCCGTTTACTTCTCCAAGTACCAGTGCGTAGGCTCCGGATTGGGTTTGGCTATAGGATAAGCCAACAATATCTAGTTTTACTTTTTTCATATTTATGAATATCTGGCGGAAACTTTCATCTCCGCCAAATATTAATATTAAGCCTGGTGTGCTTTTAGAGCTTCAATTAATTTAGGAACAACCTCAAAGGCATCTCCAACGATTCCGTAATCAGCAACTTTAAAGAATGGAGCTTCCGGATCTTTATTGATGACTACAATTACTTTAGAAGAACTTACTCCAGCTAAGTGCTGAATAGCTCCTGATATACCTATTGCAATATATAAGTTAGGGCTGATTGCAATACCTGTCTGACCAACGTGTTCTGAATGTGGTCTCCAGTCTGCATCCGAAACTGGCTTAGAGCAAGCTGTTGCTGCGCCTAATAAATTAGCCAGTTCTTCTATCATTCCCCAGTTTTCAGGACCTTTAAGGCCTCTTCCTGCTGAAACAACTAATTCAGCATCTGGTAAGGAAACTTTATCTGTAGCTCTAACGATTTCTTTTACAATAGCCGCCAGGTCAGCAGACTGAACGGCAGGAGAAAATGATTCGATAGTAGCTGTAACTGCTGATTCTTTTACGCCAAAAGCATTAGGGTTCAACGCAATTACTTTGGTTGCAGAAGTCAGTTCAGTAATGGCAAATGCTTTTCCTGAAAACGCTCCTTTTTTAACCAAAAATTTACCGCCATCCAATTGTGGAAGTTCTACAGCACCATCAACTAAACCTGCTTTTAATTTAACCGCCACACGTGGTGCAAGACCTTTTCCACTGAAAGAGTTTGAAAGTACTATTACATCAGCACCTTCTTTTGCTGCAGCTTCTGCGATTACAGCAGCATATGCCTGGTTTACAAAATTCTTTAATTCTGCGCTGGCAACATTTAATACTTTGGCAGCACCATATTTTCCTAGTTCCTGTAATTCACTATCTGCAACATTACCAATAGATACTGCGGTAAGGTTAGTCCCTGTTTTATCTGCAATGGCTTTTGCATAAGAAACCGCTTCAAATACGGATTTCTTAAACTTACCGTCGACTTGTTCTACATATACTAAAACTGACATATTTTTTCGCTTAGATTTTTATAATTAATTTTTTAAAACAGACCTTAGATTACTTTCGCTTCGGTATGCAGCAGACTGATCAGGCTTGCAGCTTCTTCGGCCGGGATCAACTTAACGGTTCCACGGGCTGGAGGAGTTTCAAACTGGACTACTTTAATTACTTCTTCAATTGGCTGGGCAGCTACAGCAACAAGAGGTTTAGATCTTGCTGACATAATACCTCTCATAGTAGGAATTGTTGGTACAGCAACACCTTCAGCACAGCTGGCTACAAATTTTCCTGTAACGGTAACTACTTCTTTACCACCTTCAATTTCTCTTTCAAGAGTTGCAATAGTACCATCGTAGTCTAATTTTTTAATAATTGAGATAGATGGGATCTCTAAAAACTCACCTACCATTGCAGCTACCTGCGCACCGTTGTAATCAATTGATTCACGTCCGGTAAGGATCATATCAAATTCACCAGTCTTAGCGTATTCAGCTATTTGAAATGCTGTAAAATAAGCATCACGAGGAGCTGCGTCAATTCTGACAGCATCATCTGCTCCAATTGCCAGTGCCTTTCTGATTGTAGGCTCTGTACTGCTTTCTCCAACATTAACCACCGTTACTGTTCCTTTTCCGCCAGCACAAAGTTCAATTGCTCTTGATAATGCAATTTCATCATATGGGTTCACTATATAGGTGACTCCCGCAGTATTGAATTGGGTATTATCATTAGTAAAAGTTATTTTTGTGGTTGTGTCGGGCACGTTACTGATACAAACTAATATTTTCATATGAATAAGTTGTTTTTTAATTTGATGAAGCCTTTATATAATGTATTGTGTTTTTGTCTTCTTAAAATATAATGGTTTCAAAAAAATGTCTTTTTGCAAATCTAATTAAAAAAGCAGGGATTTAAAATGCAAAGTACCCGATTAACCAAGTTATTATCTTTTTTGGCAACAGAACCCAATGATCCATTTATCTTATATGCGCTGGCAACAGAGTATAACTCATTAAATGATACTGAACAGGCCTTTTATTATTATCACAAATTAGTAGAAGATCATCCTTCTTATGTAGGGACTTATTATCATTTAGGAAAACTATATCAAAAACAGGAACAAACTGAACGGGCTGTTGAGATCTATCAGCTGGGAATGAAAAGAGCCACAGAAAAAGGCGATCGCCATGCTTTTTCTGAGTTGCAGGGTGCTTATAATATGGCGGCCGGTCTGGATTACGAAGACGATTAGGCTGGAGAATGGAAAAACGGCAACTATTATTTATTAAAGATGTTTTTCTTTT
Organism: Pedobacter cryoconitis; assembly: GCF_014200605.1. Classification (GTDB taxonomy): domain Bacteria; phylum Bacteroidota; class Bacteroidia; order Sphingobacteriales; family Sphingobacteriaceae; genus Pedobacter; species Pedobacter cryoconitis_B. Next base: position 169,438 of record NZ_JACHCE010000011.1, read on the forward strand.
TACTTTCACGGCATTCGGTGGTGCTCAGGCACATATATCACTTCTGTTAAAGTATTTTGTTAAGCAGACCCATTATATCTCAGAAGAAGATTTACTGGAACTGAATGCATTGGCCCAAATTCTGCCAGGGCCGGCATCTACACAAACACTGGTGGGGATAGCACATAAGGTAGGAGGGCTTAAACTCGCATTGATTACTTTTCTGATCTGGATTATTCCTTCGGCAGCAATCATGACTTTTGCTGCACTCAGTTTTGCCCAGCTTGATCATAAAGTGCAATTTGTTCTGGTCCTGAAATATATTCAGCCTATAGCGCTGGGTATTGTTGCTTTTGGAGCATATACACTTTCAAGAAAAGTACTGGTCACGCAAACGGCTGTTTTTTTAGCTATCTCAGCAGTAATTTTGACATTAGTATTAAGAAATGCTTATGTTTTTCCATTAGCAATCCTTGTTGGAGGGATGATTTCTTCAGCTTTGGAAACTCCGCGCGAAGAAAGTGAAATCAGAGTTAAGCTTTTTGCAAATATAAATCCTAAAAAGCTGGCTTATTTTTTCGGCGTACTTTTGTTTTTAGCTGCTTTGGGGGCTATCATTAACAGAACTTCTCCATTTAGTTTGCCAATCAGGCTTTTTGAAAATTTTTACCGTAACGGGATCTTTATTTTTGGTGGCGGACAGGTACTTGTTCCATTGATGTTCACTGAGTTTGTGCAAATGAAGCATTATCTGGGCTCTTCAGAATTTCTGTCTGGTTTTGCACTGCAGCAGGCTTTACCCGGACCTACATTTTCTTTTACAAGTTATCTTGGGGCCTTAAGCATGAAAAACTTTGGGTATGGAACTTATGGACAGGTTCTGGGAGGAGTAGTCGGTGTATTGGGAATTAATCTTCCGGGCCTCATTTTAGTGCTGTTTATTGTCCCTTTCTGGGAAGATTTAAAGAAAATTACAAGAATAAAGCATTCTTTATCAGGAATTAATGCAGTTAGTGTAGGATTTATTATCGCTGCATTTGTATTGCTGGTTAAACCGGTTGGTTTTGATATGATGTCGATAGCGCTGATCGTTGTTACCTTTCTGATCCTGAACTTTACAAGAATCAGCCCTCCGCTGATCGTTCTTGCAGGAATATTACTGGGCTACTTTATGTAGCCCGGTAATATAAATTGTTTAATTCTAAAATGGGGCGTCGTCATCAAAATCATCCATACGGGATGGTTTAATGATTACATTACCTGCTGGTCTGTCAAAATCTGCTGAAGGTGCCATACCTGCACCCGGACTATCCATAGAGAAAGAGTTAGGTGGCATAAAGTCCTCTTCAAGGTCAGTGAACTTCACATACTTACCGATAAATCTTAACGGTACAATACCCGTTTCACCATTTCTGTGTTTTGCGATAATAACCTCACCAACACCTGCCTGTGATCTTCCGCTTTCATCTTCTGTGATTCCATAGTATTCCGGGCGGTAAAGGAAAAGTACCATATCCGCATCCTGCTCAATAGATCCGGATTCCCTCAAATCGGATAGCAATGGACGTTTACCATTTACTCCTGGTCTGGTCTCCACGGCACGGCTTAACTGTGAAAGTGCAAGGACCGGAACGTTTAATTCTTTAGCTACTGATTTCAGTGCCCTGGAAATACTACCAATTTCCTGCTCACGGTTACCACCGCCACTTTGTCCTTCTCCTTTACCATGCATCAATTGTAAATAATCGATGATGATCATCTGTATATCGTATTGCGATTTTAATCTTCTGCATTTTGCTCTGAACTCAAAGATATTCAGGGCAGGGGTATCATCAATCAAAAGAGGCGCTTCTGTCAGTGTGCCTATTTTGCTGTGAAGCTGCTGCCATTCCCATTCTGCCAGGTTCCCTTTACGGATTTTCTCCTGTTCGATCTCAGTTTCTCCGGATATTAAACGATTCACTAACTGTACTGAGGACATCTCCAGAGAGAATACAACTACAGGGCGCTTAAATTCAACCGAAGCATTTCTTGCACAGGTAAGTACGAAGGCTGTTTTTCCCATTGCCGGACGTGCTGCAATAATTACTAAATCTGATGGCTGCCATCCGCCGGTAATCCGGTCTAAAGCTGTAAAGCCTGAAGGAACACCTGTTAATCCATCTGATTTTGTTCTGAGTTCTTCCAGTGTAGCAAGAGATTGCTTAATAATCTCATCCATTTTCTGGGTATCTCTGCGCAGGTTGTTCTGGGCAATATCAAAAAGACCTTTCTCTGCATGATCAAGCAGGTCGAATATATCAGTTGTATCTTCGTAGGCATTTTGAATAATATCAGATGATATTCTGATTAATTCGCGCTGTATATATTTCTGTGAAATTATACGGGCATGATATTCAATATTTGCTGCCGAGGCAACACGGTTAGTCAGATTAGTAATATAATACGCACCACCCACCATTTCAAGTGTGCCCAGTGTCCTGAGTTCGGAGGTGACGGTTAAAATATCTACTGGTTTAGATTTCTGAAACAGAATAGCTATGGCTTCAAATATCTTTTTGTGAGCCTCTGCATAAAAGACTTCTGGTTTCAGAATATCAATAACGGTCGAAAGCGCATCTTTTTCAAGCATCAGCGCACCAAGCACTGCTTCTTCTAAATCTATAGCTTGCGGTGGTATTTTGCCCATATTGCTGACTGGGGCACCGACTCTGTTTTTTCTGGAAGAGGTAAAGTTCTGCCTGTCCTGACCTTGTGTTCCGTTATCCGTATTCATAGCCCCAAAAATAGAGAAAAATTTACTCCTCTAAAGATTTCTTTATGAACATTCTAACAGTACATGATTATAGAATTTTGTGTCTGAGAGAAAAAATTTGTTATTTACTAACAAAGTCTTGTTGATAAGGTCCTGTGTATCAGTCTGAAAAAAACGATTCCTCAATTCTCATTATTTCAACTATTTTTGCAGGTAAAATAAAATAAATGGAAAACTTTAGAAGGTCACCAAGACCTAAAGAAAATAATGAATTTGTATTTGGTATACGTGCTGTAATTGAAGCAATTAAAGCCGGAAAAGATATAGAAAGCATATATATGCAGCGCGGCCTTACCGGAGAAATCATTCCTGAACTTAAAGGGTTGCTCAGAGATACTGATATTCCTGTACATAACGTCCCTGTAGAAAAATTGAATAGAATGACTCAGAAAAATCACCAGGGTGTGGTTGCTGTAATTTCTGCAATTACTTTTCAGAAGATTGAAGATATCATTCCTTTAATCTATGAAAAAGGAGAAGTTCCTCTGATTCTTATTCTGGATGGAATAACAGATGTCAGAAATATGGGGGCAATCGCCAGGACTGCTGCCTGTACTGGTGTGCATGCAATTGTTGTTCCTGCTAAAAACTCTGCTCAGATCAATGCTGATGCAATTAAGACATCTGCAGGGGCATTATTTACTATTCCGGTGTGCCGTCAGCAGAATTTACATAAAACAGCGCTCTTTCTTCAGGAATGTGGTTTACAAATAGTAGCCTGTACTGAAAAGACCAATGATTTGATCTATGCACCAGATTATACTGCACCTACTGCTATTGTCATGGGAGCGGAAGATGAAGGTATCTCAAACGATATTATGCGTATGGCAAACCATTTAGCGAAGATCCCTATGTTTGGAGAGATCGGTTCACTAAATGTTTCGGTTTCTACTGGTGTTATCCTGTATGAAGCAATCAGACAGCGCGGTAATAATTAAGAACCTGTTTTAACAGGTTCTATATAAATTTCTGCCCAAAATTAGACTTTACATCTGCTACGATTTGTTTCACGCTCTGTTCTTCAGATCTGGGACAAATCAACAGTGTATTGTTTGATTCCACTACAATATAATCATGTAAACCCTGAAGGATAACCAGTTTGTCATCAGGTACATTGACCATACAGTTTGATGAATTAAACATCATGACCTGCTCTGAAGGGATAACTGCATTACCTACATAGTCTTTTTCGGCCATATCATAGATAGAAGCCCATGTTCCAAGATCTGACCATCCAAAATCGGTTGGCAGTACATAAACATTATCAGCTTTTTCCATAATTGCAAAGTCAATAGAAATATTGGTACACTGTAAATACGCGTTGCCAATAAAAGCTTTCTCGTCTGCTGTATTGTACAAAGATGCTCCAAGATGGAATATATCATACATATCTGGCAGGTGCTTGCTGAACGCATCATTGATAGCTTTAGCAGACCAGATAAAGATTCCTGCATTCCATAAGAAATCTCCGCTTTGTATAAATGATTTTGCCAGCTCCAGATTCGGCTTCTCTGTGAAAAGTTTTACTTTGTTGAATTGCGGATCTGTAGGCAGGGAAGTTTCTACATACTGTATATAGCCATAACCTGTATCAGGGCGACTCGGTTTGATTCCAAGGGTAATCAGGCAATTATTTTCTCTTGCAGCATCTAAAGATTTCTCTATAGCAATTATAAAGGCATCCAGGTTGGATATCGTGTGATCTGATGGAGCAACAACGATAGTCGCATTAGGATTGATCTCAGTAATTTTCATAGAGCCATAGGCGATACAGGGAGCTGTATTACGCATAATAGGTTCTGCAAGAATCTGATTTTCTTGAATGTCAGGTAATTGTGACTTAACCAGGTCTATATAGATTTCATTGGTTACAATAAATATGTTCTCTGGCGGACATATCTTTAAAAAACGGTCATATGTGCTTTGAATGAGTGTTTTTCCGACGCCAAAAAAGTCGATAAACTGTTTAGGATGTTCAACTCGGCTTACCGGCCAAAAACGACTGCCAACGCCACCGGCCATGATTAAGGCGTAATTATCTTTGTTCATATTAGGATTAAACTATAATAAACCTTCGTGAAGAAGGTCATGCAAATGTACGATACCAAAATAACCATTGGCATCGGTGACTAATAATTGTGTAATATTGGATTGTCTGATCAGTTCGAATGCTGTTACTGCTAAAGTATCTTTATCAATCATTTTAGGGTTGCTGTTCATAATGTCTTTTGCTGTCAGATCCGCAAGATCTGAATATTTTTCCAGCATTCTTCTGATATCTCCGTCTGTAATGATACCTATTATTTGGTTATCATCAAGAACAACTACTGCACCCAAACGGTTTTTACTAATTGCAATTATCACATCTTTTACAGCAGCATCAGCCAGGATACTTGGTTTAGCATTCCGCTCTGCCAGATCAGAAACTTTAAGGTACAACTTTTTTCCTAAAGATCCGCCAGGATGAAAACGGGCAAAATCAGTAGCACTGAATTCTCTTGCTAACAACAGGCTTACTGCGAGTGCATCACCCATGGCAAGCTGTGCAGTCGTACTTGTAGTGGGGGCCAGATTATTTGGACAAGCTTCTTTTTCTACGGTAGTATTCAGGATCAGATCAGCTTGTCTTGCCAGTTCAGATTCCAGTTGTCCGACCATAGCTATGAGCAGGGCTCCGCATTGTTTTAACAATGGGGCAAGCACCTTGATTTCGGGGGTATTTCCACTCTTGGAAATACAGATTACGATGTCAGTTTTCTGTATCATTCCAAGGTCTCCGTGCACCGCATCTGAAGCATGCATATAACTTGACGGGGTACCCGTAGAATTGAAAGTAGCGACAATTTTCTGCGCAATAATGGCGCTTTTGCCGATTCCTGTCACAATTACACGGCCGTTTCCGTCGATAATTCGCTCCACAATCGTTGCAAAATCGTCATTTATGTAATTTACGAGCCCCAGTATAGCCTGCGCTTCCGCTTGTAAAGTGTTGATCCCCGCTGTGATAATAGATTTTTTACTTTTCAAAGAGAATTATTTAGTATATTGATGCTTTAATTGGTGCAAAATTATGTTATTTTGAATCAAAAATAGCACTGAATATTTTATACACAAAATGGATGTGAAAAAGTCGTTGTTTGACAACTTACAAACCTTTTTTGGTTTCGACAATTTTAAGGGGGATCAGGAATCAATTATTACCAATGTTCTTGAGCGAAAAAATACCTTTGTAATTATGCCAACGGGTGGAGGGAAATCTATCTGTTATCAATTGCCGGCTTTAATGTCAGAAGGTACTGCGATCGTGATATCACCGCTGATTGCGCTGATGAAAAATCAGGTGGATCAATTGAGAGCTTTTGGTGGAAGTGATAGTATTGCACATTTCCTGAATTCTTCTTTAAATAAATCGGAAATTGCCCAGGTAAAAAGTGATTTGTTAAGTGGTCAGACTAAATTATTATACGTAGCACCAGAATCATTATCCAAAGCGGATAATATCGAATTTCTGAAGCTTATTACTATCTCTTTTGTTGCGGTTGATGAAGCTCATTGTATTTCAGAATGGGGACATGATTTTCGTCCGGAGTACCGGAGGATACGCCAGGTGATCAGCGGCCTGGGACCAGATATCCCAATTATTGCTTTAACAGCAACGGCAACACCAAAAGTACAGCAGGATATTATTAAGAACTTGCAGATGGCTGATGCTACCTTGTTCAAGTCTTCGTTTAACAGACCCAATTTATTTTATGAGATACGTCCTAAGCGGGATGTGATCAAAGAAATGATCAGGTACATTAAATACAATACTGGTAAATCCGGTATTATTTATTGTCTGAGCAGGAAAAAGGTGGAGGAAGTAGCTGAAGCATTAAATCTGAATGGTATTAAGGCTTTGCCTTACCATGCCGGTTTAGAACCTAAAGTCAGAGCAGATACACAAGATAAATTCCTGATGGAAGATGTTGAGGTAATTGTGGCTACCATAGCCTTTGGAATGGGGATTGATAAACCAGATGTTCGTTTTGTAATACACCATGATATTCCTAAAAGTATGGAAGGTTACTATCAGGAGACTGGAAGAGCCGGACGTGATGGAGGGGAAGGGGTTTGTATTGCTTTTTATGCGCAGAAAGATGTAGATAAGCTGGCCAAATTTATGAAAGATAAGCCGGTGGCTGAACGTGAAATTGGTACGCAGATCCTTAAGGAAGTTATTGATTATGCTGAGTCGGGCGTATGCCGCAGAAAGCAGATCCTGCATTATTTTGGTGAAAACTTCAATGAGACCGGATGTAACTGCATGTGCGACAACTGTAAAAAGCCTAAAACGTATTTTGAAGCAGAGGAGCCACTTGGAGTTGCATTAAACCTGATTAAAAATATAGGAGAGAAGTTTGATGATGCACATATCCTTTGCGTTTTATTGGGTATGGAAACTGCACAAACTATCGCTTATGAACATAGTAAACTGCCAGAGTTTGGATTGGGAAAAGCAGAAGGTGAAAATCTTTGGAAATCTTTAATCAGACAAGCAGTACTTAATAACTTTTTATCTAAAGATATTGATAACTATGGTTTGTTAAGGCTGACTAATTCGGGCAATGATTTTATCAAAAACCCTTACAGTCTTAAATTCATTCTGAATGTGCCTATCGAAAGTTCTGCAGATGATGATGAAGATGATGTAAAACATGGTAGCGGGACACTGGATACACAATTATTGCTGTTGCTGAAAGATCTGAGAAAAAAGATTGCAAAACAGAAAAGTGTTCCTCCCTTTGTAGTTTTTCAGGACCCTTCCTTAGAAGAAATGTGTACGCATTATCCTATTGCTATGGATGAGCTGAAACAAATTTCGGGTGTTGGAAATGGTAAGGCAATGAAATTTGGTACGCCTTTTATTGAACTGATCAGGAAATATGTGACAGATAATGATATTGAGCGGCCTATAGATCTGATTATTAAAACGCAGGCTAATAAATCACAGTTAAAGGTTTCTATTATACAAAATGTAGACAGACAGATTGGACTGGAGGATATTGCAAAGTCTAAAGGAATCACCTATAGTGAGATCCTGAAAGAGATTGAAGCAATTGTTAATTCAGGGACCAAGCTGAATCTGAACTATTTTGTAGATGAGATACTGGATGATGATCGTCAGGATGAAGTATTTGATTACTTCCGTGCTGCAGAGAATGATTCGATTGATGAAGCTTTGAAGGATTTAGGAGAAACGGATTATACGCGTGAAGAGATACAATTAATGAGAATCAAGTTCATGTCAGAACTTGGAAATTAAGCATAAGCATGGTCAATTTTGAATTAGATAAATTAAAACATACTACTTCCGGCAATTTCTTTTTAATGGCCGGTCCCTGTGCAATTGAAGGAGAAGATATTGCAATGAGAATTGCAGAAAAGATAGTCACACTTACCGATCAGTTAGAAATCCCTTTTATTTTTAAAGGGTCTTACCGAAAAGCAAATCGTTCTAAAGGTGATTCTTTTACTGGTATTGGTGATGAGAAGGCCTTAAAGATTTTAGAAAAGGTTGGGAAGACTTTTGGAGTTCCAACAGTAACTGATATCCACGAAAGCGCTGAGGCCGCAATGGCAGCTGCTTATGTAGACGTATTGCAGATCCCTGCTTTTTTATGCAGACAAACTGATTTGCTGATTGCTGCTGCAAAAACAGGAAAAGTAGTTAACGTGAAAAAAGGACAGTTTCTTTCTGCAGGTTCTATGAAATTTGCAGTGGAGAAGGTTTATGAAGCAGGTAATAAAAGGGTTATATTAACAGATAGGGGGAATACCTTTGGTTATCAGGATCTGATAGTTGATTATAGGGGCTTACCCGAAATGCAATCTTTTGGTGTACCTGTTGTGATGGATGTAACGCACTCTTTACAGCAGCCAAATCAAAGTTCTGGTGTAACAGGAGGTAAACCTCAGTTAATTGAAACTATTGCGAAAGCAGCGATTGCTGTTGGAGCAGATGGTTTATTTATTGAAACCCACCCTGATCCGGCACATGCCAAATCTGATGGGGCTAATATGCTTCACCTGGATCTGTTAGAACAGTTATTAGTGAAGTTGATTAAGATTAGAAAAGCAGTGGTATAATTATTTTATACATTAAATCTTTATATAAATCCCGGTCTGTTAATCAGACCGGGATTTTTTATATCCTGGTAATAATAAATGAGGTTCTCCGGTTTTGCTGACGGCTGGCAGCAGTATCATTTGATGCGATTGGTTTTGTAGCCCCGAATCCTTTAAAAGTTAAACGATCAGGATTTACTTTATTCATTACCAAATAATCATATACAGATTTTGAACGCTGTAAAGATAATTTCTGATTGGCCTCAGCATTCCCTTCATTATCAGTATGTCCCTGAATTTCGATACTTACAGAAGTATTAGCCTGTAATAATTGTAAAAGATTAGTTAATTCGGTAATTGAAGGAGGAAGAAGATCAAATTTATTGGTGTCAAAAAATATATTTCTCAAAATCATGTTAGCACCAGCTTTCAGCTTTTCAAGGTAAATATCAAGTACATACGGCTGACCGGTTTTGGTTTGATTCAGCTCAAAATTAGCTGAATAGAATAAATAACCATCGGCTATTGCATTAAAGGCATAAGTACTGCCCAGAGGCATTACGGCCAGAAATTCTCCATTGTCTTTAGAAGTAAAGTCGTTGAACTTAGTCTCTTTTGTTTTCAGGTTCACTACCTGTACTTTTGCTTCCAGAAACCCCCGTGTTTCTTTATCCCTGACAATACCTTTGACATAAGTGATGGGCAATGGTTTTGCAGCTTCCGGCAATTTAAATTTGTATATATCCATATCACCAAAGCCCCCCTGGAGCACCGAAGAAAAATATCCTTCATTCCCATCAGGACTTACCATCAGCCCGCTTTCTTCATTGAAAGTATTAATAGGGTAACCTATGTTGATTGGTTTGCCCCATTTGCCATCCGTTTCTGCACGGCTATAGAAAATATCCATGCTTCCCATACCAGGCCATCCATTGGAAGAAAAATACAATGTTTTACCATCAGGGTGTACAAAAGGGGTATTCTCATCATAAATAGTATTAATACCCGGTCCCAGATTTTGCGGTTTACTCCATTCTCCTTCGCTATTTAAAGTAGTTTTCCAAATATCGTAACCACCGATCCCGCCAGGACGGTTGCTTACAAAATATAAGGTATTTCCATCCGGACTGATCGCTGGCTGTGAATCCCAGGAGGAGGAATTAACTGTCGAACCCAGGTTAAAAGGAGTATCCCAGTTATTCCCGTTTTTATGGCTTACATAAAGATCACAGCTTCCAAATCCATCGGGACGATTGCATCCTGTAAAGAAAAGGTACATTCCATCCGGAGAAATGGATTGTGCACCTTCATTGAATTTTGTATTAATCTGATCACTTAAGGGAACTGCGTTTTTCCATTCTTTATTTACTTTACGGGAAATATAGAAATCCTCATTTCCATTTACCGTACGGCTGAAAATAAGTGTTGACCCATCTGCAGTTAGTGTTGGCAGATATTCTCTGTCTTTGGTATTTATTGCAGCACCTAAATTAACAGGATCATATTTCTCGGGTGCTTTTACAGCAACCACTGCGAAATTACAGTCCCTGATATATTTGTCAGCTTTCAGGACCATCTCCTGATCTTTTCCTTTATAGGTTCCTTTAAATAAAGCAAAGTGTTTTCCAGCATTTGCATATTCTCCACTGTTGAGTTCTGCTTCGCCTAAAGAATAATAGACCCTGGCAGCTAAAGGAACGGCCCGAATCTCAATTGCCTTCTGATAATTGAATTTAGCTTTGTCAAAAGATCTTTTTAGCTTATAAATATCCGCTAACTGAATAAAAGCAAATTGAAAAGAAGGGTCAGCGGCAACGGCATCTTCCAATAATTTGGCTGCTCCGTCATAATCCTTACCTAATAATAATTTCTGTGCATACTCGAAATTCTGCTGTGCTTTTTTTACAGCCGATTCTTGTGCATAACTTAGGCTCTGGCCTGTGAATAACAGAAAAAAAACTAACAGTATAATCTTCCTCATCATATTTTAAGAATATCAGCGCATACAAAAACATGCTACAGGATAAACTTAGCAAAAAAAATCTGACAGATAATGAATCAGCCCCGTAAAAGAGTAAGAGCCTGAATAAATCCCTAAGGAATATTCAGGTATTTATGAGTCTGTAAAGAAATTTCCCATTTTGGATTAGCCATTACATAATCTATAATCATAGGGGTAATCTCTTTTGATTTAGACCATTCTGGCTGCAGATAAAGTTTACAGGAAGGAGATACTGTTTCTGCATATTTCTCTGCCCACTCGAAATCACTTTTATTAAAGACAATAACCTTTAATTCATTTGCGAAAGGAGTAATATCAGGACGTGGGGCTTTGAATTTTTTAGGAGATAAACAAATCCAGTCCCAGCTGCCCGATAATGGATAAGCGCCTGAAGTTTCTATGAAAGTAAGAATGTTCTTTTCCTGTAGTTTTTTTGTCAGGTAATCCATATTATAGATCAATGGCTCTCCACCAGTAATGACTACAGCTTTACCAGGAAATGTATCAGCTTTTTCAGCAATATCGTCTGCAGAAGTTAAGGGGTGAAGTTCTGCATCCCAGCTTTCCTTCACATCACACCAGTGACAACCTACATCGCAACCTCCAAGACGAATAAAATAGGCAGCTTTGCCTGTGTTAAAACCTTCACCCTGAATAGTGTAAAATTCTTCCATTAATGGAAGCAATGTGCCGTCTGCTGGAATATTATGTGCCATATATCAATTGGCAAAGTTAAATAAATATGGGTGGAAAATAGGAATATATGTATATTGACGGCATTTAAATGACTAATCTATGAATAAGTATAGCAGCAATGGCTGATTTACGCTGGTATAAAATTGATGTGGAAATTCCTGAGGGGGATTTCATCCGGCAGATTAGTGTGGCTGGTAAAAAATTGTGTCTGCTCAGGCATCAGGAACAAATTCATCTGGTGCAAAATTCTTGTCCCCATGCGGGTGGTATTCTTAGTGGTGGCTGGTGTGAACATGGAAAATTAATCTGTCCAATCCATCGGTATGAATATGACCTGATAACCGGAAGAGGAATAGAAGGGCAGGGGGATTATATAAATTTGTACCCTGTAAAGGAAGAACCTGACGGTTTATATGCCGGATTTAAACAAGGTTTGTTTAGCCGTTTTTTTGGTGAAAAATAAGCTGCCGGCACAAAATAAAAAAAACCTGTAAATCATTAATTTACAGGTTTCAATAACAGTTAACCGGAATTTACTGCTTAAGAATATATCTCTTTCTTAGCTGAAGCTAATGTGTTTTTCAATAAACCAACAATAGTCATTAAACCAACTCCACCCGGAACAGGTGTAATCCACGAAGATAAAGGGGCTACATTTTCGAAGTCAACATCACCATACAATTTGTATCCTGATTTAGTTGTTTCAGAAGTTTCTCTGTTAATACCCACGTCAATAATGATGGCTCCGGGTTTAACCATGTCAGCTGTTACAAAATTCTTCTTACCGATAGCGGCAACTATAATGTCTGCCTGTAAGGCAATCTCTTTCAGGTTTGTAGTTTTACTGTGCGTTAAGGTAACCGTACAATTACCGGGATTAGCATTACGTGCCATCAGGATACTCATTGGGCTGCCAACGATATTACTACGGCCAACAACTACGCAGTGTTTACCAGCAGTATCAATTCCATAAGCCTTTAGCAATAATAAAATACCATAAGGTGTAGCTGGAATAAAGCAAGGCAGATTACGCATCATACGTCCCAGATTTACCGGATGGAATCCGTCTACATCTTTACGGTGATCTATTGCTTCGGTAACTTTCTCCGGATCTATGTGTTTTGGAAGAGGCAACTGAACAATAAGTCCATCTACGCCTGCATCACTATTAATTTCGTGAATCTTTTGAAGTAACTCTTCTTCAGTAACATCTACATCATATCTGATCAGAGAAGACTGAAATCCTACTTTCTCGCAGTTTTTCATCTTGCTGGCCACATAGGTTTCGCTTCCGCCATCGTTACCAACTAATATAGCCAGTAAATGAGGTTTACGTCCGCTTTGTGCTAAAAATTCTGCTGCTTCCGCTGCTATTTCTAATTTGATCTTTTCTGATGCGAATTTTCCGTCCAGTAATTGCATATCAAACGTTATATTTTTGTGTTAAACGATTAATCTAATTTCAATACGGCCATAAAAGCAGTTTGTGGAATTTCCACATTACCTACCTGGCGCATACGTTTTTTACCTTTTTTCTGTTTTTCCAACAGTTTACGTTTACGGGAAATATCACCACCATAACATTTGGCGGTTACATCTTTACGTAAAGCTTTTACCGTTTCTCTGGCGATAATTTTAGCACCAATAGAAGCCTGAATAATAATCTCGAATTGCTGACGGGGAATTAACTCTCTTAATTTCTCACAGATTCTCTTTCCAAAATCATAGGAGTTACTACGGTGAATCAGTGAAGATAAAGCATCAACAGGTTCTGCATTTAACAGGATATCCAATCTCACCAGGTCCGATTTACGGTAACCAATCTGATGATAATCAAAAGAAGCATATCCTTTTGAAATCGTTTTCAGACGATCGTAAAAATCAAATACAATCTCACCCATTGGGATCTCAAAAACAAGCTCCACACGGTCTGATGTCAGGTAAGACTGATTAACGATAATTCCTCTTTTCTGAATACAAAGAGACATTACCGGGCCCACAAACTCAGATTTGGTAATTATATTTGCTTTGATATAAGGTTCTTCCACATACTCCATTTTACTTGGATCAGGAAGATCAGATGGATTATTTACAATGATCAATTCACCTTTAGTGGTCATCGCCTGATAAGACACGTTGGGAACAGTAGTAATTACTGTCATGTCAAATTCACGCTCTAAACGCTCCTGGATGATCTCCATGTGTAACATGCCCAGGAAACCGCAACGGAAACCAAAGCCTAATGCCGCAGAAGATTCCGGTTCAAAAACAATGGAAGCATCATTCAGCTGCAATTTGTGCATAGCTTCCCTTAAGTCTTCAAACTCATCTGTGTCCACCGGATAAATACCGGCAAATACCATTGGTTTAACCTCTTCAAATCCTTTGATAGGCTCTAAACTCGGACGGTCTTTATGCGTAATTGTATCTCCAACCTTTACTTCTCTGGCTTCTTTAATACCAGAAATGATATAACCTACGTCACCAGTTTTGATGACATCTTTAGGAGATTGTTTTAATTTTAAAGTACCAACTTCTTCCGCAATATATTCCTTGCCGGTAGCTACAAACTTTACTTTATCTTTTTTACGTATTTCTCCGTTTAATACTTTGAAATAAGCAACGATACCACGGAATGAATCAAAAACAGAGTCAAAAATCAAAGCCTGCAATTCACCATCAGGGTTTCCTTTAGGTGCAGGAACACGCTCAACAATTGCACGAAGGATATCATGAACACCTTGTCCTGTCTTTCCTGAAGCAGGGATGATTTCTTCTCTCTTACAGCCTATCAGTTCGATAATCTGATCTTTTACTTCCTCGGGCATTGCACCAGGTAAATCCATCTTATTCAGAATAGGGATGATCTCCAGATCATGCTCCAGTGCTAAATAAAGATTAGAAATAGTTTGGGCCTGTATTCCCTGTGAAGCGTCTACGATCAATAAAGCACCTTCGCAGGCAGCAATTGAGCGGGAAACTTCATAAGAGAAATCTACGTGTCCGGGAGTGTCAATTAAGTTTAATATATAAGGCTGTCCATCCTGGATATAATCCATCTGGATCGCATGACTTTTAATGGTAATACCGCGTTCACGTTCCAGATCCATGTCATCCAGCAATTGAGCTTGTGACTCTCTCTGGGTGATTGTATTCGTGTATTCTAGTAAACGGTCGGCCAAAGTACTTTTACCGTGGTCAATGTGTGCAATTATGCAAAAATTACGTATGTGCTTCATCAGTGCCGCAAATATAGAATATTAGCTTGATTATTTCGCACTGTTTGCCAGTTCGAGTAATTTTTTGACCAGTTCTGCATCAGTAAGGGAAGAACTGTATTCATCAGCGTCATTGCCCATGCTTAATTCAGTGTTCCTGAACAGCATTTTACTGCTATGGTTTTTTCTCGCTGAGCCATGAAATTCTTTTGCACCTGTTTTGCTGATAAGTTGCTGAATATTTGAGGTATTGACGCAGGCACCCGGCATAATAGCAATCCTTTGATCGGCTTTTCTGATAAGTTTGGCCAGTTGCTCTGCGCCATCAAGGGCAGTTGCTTTGCCCCCGGATGTAAGAATACGTATAAATCCTAATGAAATCAGATCTTCCATCGCTTCTTCCATGTTTACTGTCATATCAAATGCCCGGTGAAAAGCAGCTTTCATTGGTTTTGCCAGTTCAACCAGTTCAGCACAGCGGTCTTTATCAACTTTACCATCTGCGGTAAGGATGCCGGTTACTATGCCCTCACATTGTAATTCTTTACAGATTTTGATATCTTCTTTCATCAGTTCAAATTCCAGTTCAGAATACAGGAAATCCCCGCCACGCGGTCTGATAATAGGGTAGACCTCTATATGGAGTAATTGCTTAGCCAGTTTAATCTCTGCATAACTGGGTGTAGTGCCGCCTTCAGTCAGGCTTGCACATAATTCTACCCTTTTTGCGCCCCCTTTTTGTGCCTCCAGTGCAGAGCTTACAGAGTTGGCGCAAACTTCCATTTCAATCATAGCTGTAAATTTTAATAATAACTCTTTCCAGGGATTAAAAGATCTTTATTTTCTGTATTACAAACCGCATAGCTGAACCCCTTTTGAATAGCATAAGCACCGTATTGCCCTTTTTTATTCAAAGCTAAAAAGCCCACCTGGATTTCTTTAGCTTTTGCAGGTTTCTTTTTGATGATACGCATCACAGCTTCTTTACAAGCCTCTTCGGGCGGATAACCCTGGCGCATTAATTCTACGACCAGGAAACTGCCTACATTACGGATAACCTCTTCTCCGACACCGGTTGAAGTTGCTCCGCCAACTTCATTGTCTACATATAAACCTGCGCCAATAATCGGACTGTCACCCACGCGGCCATGTAATTTAAAAGCCATTCCACTGGTTGTACATGCGCCTGATAAATTGCCATTGGCATCAAGCGCAAGCATACCGATGGTATCATGGTTATATTGATTTCCAGGTAACCTGGTTGGGGATGCTTTGTCGTATAATTTATTCTCAATATTCATTATAGGCTCATACTTCGCAGTTTTAAGCCATTCTTTCCAGGCTTTCTCACTTTCAGGTGTAAGCAGATTTATTTTCTTAAATCCATTCTCTAAGGCAAATTGCAACGCTCCGTCACCTGCAAGCATCACATGCGGAGTTTTTTCCATGACTAATCTGGCAACTGAAATAGGGTGCATAATATGTTCAAGAGCAGCTACTGAACCGCAATTGCCCAAATCGTCCATGATACAAGCGTCCAGGGTAACTTTTCCATCTCTGTCTGGCAGGCCGCCATAACCTACACTTTGATTTTTAGGATCTGCTTCGGGAACCTGAACACCTTTTTCTACAGCATCAAGTGAGCGTCCGCCTGTTGATAATACTTCCCAGGCTGCATGGTTAGCTGCAATCCCAAAATCCCATGTCGAGATTACTATAGGTTTACCAGCAGCAGCAGTGCCGGAAGAAGGGAGGATGTTAGCCATTCCGCTTTTGTCAATCGCCAGCAAAGAAGCGGATAAAGCGGAACATTTAATGAATTTTCTACGGTCGAACATAAAAACGGTTTAGGTGATTCAGACACAAGATTACATTAAATTAATTATTCTTAAAAGGTCTTTAAACAGAAAAATCCGGACTAAGCCGGATTTAAATATTTTTTATATTAATTGATGAGTTTAAATTCATCTGCGTCCTTCAAAAAGGGAAATCCACCACGGATTTTTACCAGATCTTCGTGATTGACACTAAAAGTATAAAGATCTTCGTCTTCAGGTTTATAGTAAACAGTATTTCCAAAAGCATCGATACACATAGAATGACCACTGTGATAAACTTCGTTACCATCGTGGCCAAC
The DNA here is from genome assembly GCF_014200605.1 of Pedobacter cryoconitis. Taxonomy (GTDB): domain Bacteria; phylum Bacteroidota; class Bacteroidia; order Sphingobacteriales; family Sphingobacteriaceae; genus Pedobacter; species Pedobacter cryoconitis_B. The sequence goes on from NZ_JACHCE010000011.1 coordinate 186,393, forward strand.
GCGGTTAACAGCAACGACATAACTTTGGTTTTCAATTGCCCTTGCCGGGATCAGTGCTTTCCAGTGCGGAATACGTTTGTCAGGCCAGCTTGCAATAACCAGTAACAGATCATATGCAGCATCATTATTTCTTAACCAGACCGGGAACCTTAAGTCATAACAAATAGCAAGTCTGATTTTCCAGCCTTTCAATTCTACCACCACTTTATCCTGTCCGGCAGTATAGGTCTGATCTTCTTCACCCATTCCGAAAAGATGTCTCTTATCATAATGCTGATAATCGCCGGTTGGCAGCATCCAGATCATTCTGTTATAATAAACGCCATTTTCTTTAATAATCAGACTTCCTGTGATTACGCAATCATATTTAGCGGCAGAAGCTGCCATCCAGGTCATTGTTTTTCCATCCATTTCTTCTGCCAGTTCAGCAGCATGCATACTAAAACCAGTATTGAACATTTCCGGTAATACAATGAGATCTGTTTTTTCCTTTACGCCTGAAGACAAACGCAGAGATATATTCTGCAGATTCTTGTCTACATTTTCCCAAAATAAATAAGCTTGAAAAATTGTTATTTTTAGATTATTAATATTGAGATAGTTTGGGTTCTCCATATATTGATAAGGTAATAGGCATGTGAAATTATAGTTTCATTAGTCTTTCAACGGATTTTTCCAGTGTATCTTGCCTTTTAGCAAAACAAAAACGCAGTATCCGGTGATCTGTGTTCCTGATATAAAATGCGGAAACAGGGATAGATGCCACACCAATATCTGTAATTAACCGCTTCGCTAAAACAGTATCTTCCTCTTCACTAAAATGGTCATAGCTCACGCATTGAAAGTAGGAACCTTTACAAGGTAGCAATTTAAACTTGGTTTGACTGAGCAATGAACGGAAAAAATCGCGTTTTTCCTGGAAAAAAGATGATAAACCCAGGTAAGCCGAAGGATCTTTCAAATAATTTGCAATACCAGCCTGCATGGGCGTGTTGACACTGAATACATTAAACTGATGAATTTTTCTGAATTCCTTCATCAATGGTTCAGGGGCAATGCAATAGCCTGCTTTCCATCCGGTTGTATGCAGTAGTTTGCCAAAAGAAGCAACTATAAAGGTACGTTCGCGTAATTCAGGATAAGAAGCCATTGAATTGTGTTTGATCCCGTCATAGATGAGGTGTTCATAAACCTCGTCACTCAGAATCAGTACATCCGTGCCCTTTGTCAGTTTAATCAGTGCTTTAATGTCTTTGTCTGTTAAGACTGTACCTGTTGGATTATGCGGACTGTTCAGAATAATCATCTTTGTACTGGCTGTAAATAGTTTTTTTACCATTTCCCAGTCGATACTATACTCAGGAGGGGCCATTTCATAAGACTTAACCAGTCCGCCCAGCATTTTAATAGTTGGTGCATAACAGTCATAGGCAGGTTCAAAGATAATAACCTCGTCGCCAGCCTGAATACAAGCTGTTAAAGCTGTAAATATAGCCTGAGTACCGCCTGCTGTAATGGTCACTTCTGTGTCGGGATGATAATTTGATCCGTATTGAACATTTACTTTATCGGCAACCAGTTCTCTTAAAGATTGAACACCTGTCATTGGGGCGTATTGATTATGTCCGTTTCTCATGGCGTCAGCAACCAATTCAATTAATTTAGGATCACAATCATAATCAGGGAATCCCTGAGAAAGGTTAATGGCGTTGTGTTCAGCCGCTAACTGGGACATCACTGAAAAAATAGTGTTGGATATTCCCGGAAGTTTCGAGTATGTAGCTATCATGTAAGGCAAAATTATAAAATAAATTAAGAGCCTGTTTAAAATTCATCTATATTTAATAATTTGCGATACGTATGACTTTTAAAACAAAAGAGAGCAGATTACTGCTTGTACTGGGGAGTTTTTTTGTAGCTAATTCTATTCTTTCAGAATTTATTGGTGTTAAGATATTTAGTGTAGAGGCGACATTGGGAATCCGGCATTTTAATATTAATCTGTTAGGAGTTCCGAATTTATCTTTTCATATGTCGGCCGGTGTGCTGACCTGGCCATTGATTTTTATTATGACTGATATTATCAATGAATACTTTGGAATGAAACAAGTCAGGTTCCTTTCTATATTAACAGCTATACTTATTGGTTATGCTTTTTTCATTGTATGGGGTGCTATGAACCTGAGTTCGTCCGATTTCTGGGTGAATCAAAAAATTAACGGGCAGAACCTGAATATGGATAACGCCTTTGCAGGTATTTTTGGACAGGGGATGTGGATTATAGTCGGTTCCATTGTCGCTTTTTTAATTGGTCAGTTTGCAGATGTAATTATTTTTCACAAGATCAAGAAGATTACAGGTGAGCGTGCTTTGTGGCTCCGGTCAACCGGCTCTACACTGGTATCCCAATTGATAGACAGTTTTGTAGTCATTTTTATTGCTTTTTATTTAAACCCGCAATACCACTGGAGCTGGCAGATGGTGGCTGCCATAGGACTGGTTAACTATACTTATAAGTTTTTGGTTGCAATTTTGATGACCCCAATATTGTATGTTGTGCATGGTATCATTGATAATTATCTGGGCAAAGACCTTGCACATAAATTGATTAAACTGGCTGGCAGGGGATAGGAGGCTATCTGCCATTTTTTTTAAAACATTGATAATCAGTTATTGTTGTATAGTTATGAAAACGGTGACTTTTTCTTTTGATCATCCGGTAGCTGCCAAAGTTTTTTTTAGCTGCGTATCAGATCCAGCACTCAAACATGACATTAAATTTGTACGAAGTGATGTACATGGATTGCTCCATGTGCCTGTAAATGATGTTCCTAAGGGCATTTGGAAACTCTTGCTGGAATGGAACTATGATGACAGGGACTTTTGTATGGAGCGTGTAATTGAGCTTCCTGGCTGAGTCTTATAACGACTGTTTACGGTTTTTATACAATTAAATAAATATTTTATCGATTACTTACAATCTGATTGCAAATAAAAGGTATGGTTTTTGTACCTTTGAGGAAATTTTTAGACATTAATGAAGATATTTATTACAGGCCTTCCGTTAGAAGTAGGGGAAGATGAATTAACAGCCGTATTTGGTGATTTCGGTCAGGTAAAATCACTTAGAATTATCAAAGATCGTGAAACTGGTCAGAGTCGTGGTTTTGGTTTCGTAGAGATGCCAGTAGACGAAGAGGCTAAAGAAGCGATCAAGAGAATGAACGGTGGCGATTACAATGGTAACCGTATCAAAGTTGCTGAAGCACAAGAAAAACCTAATACTGGCGGTGCTGGTGGTGGTGGCGGTGGTTTCAAACGCAACAACAACAACAGAGAAAGAAGCTATTAATTAGCTTTTTTCTATTGGATCGATTTTTCTATCATCACATAGAGAACCAGGTTTTTGTACCATAATCCCTGGTTCTTATTTCAGATGATTAATAAATTATGCTGGATATATGCGTATGATAAGAAAATACCTGCTATTTAACCTGGCTTATGCACTGCTATTTATAATGGTGCTGGTCTCCGGATACAAGCAATATTCGCTTTTAAACTACGGTTTGATCCCATGCATTACGCTGGCATTACTCGTGTTTTTCTGCTTAACCACAAGATTAAGCGGTCGTTTCCATCAAAGGTTATTTACAGGTTTGGTTTTCGCCCTTACCGGCAGTACATTGTTTCTGCTGAGGGGCTATGATCCTTCTTATTTTTCTTATGGACTTATCGCGTTCCTGGTTTGTCACCTGTTTTATATTGGTGCTTTCTACCTTGACTTTCGCTCTGCTCAGGAACTGGACAAAAAAGGGGCAAGGATTGCTATATTCAGTAGTGCCATAACTTTTACTGCTTTTTATTTCTATCTCAGGCCGCATTTAGGTACACTAAGGTTACCTGTATTAGCCTGTATTTTTATTGTTGCCCTGCTTATCATGATGGCGGCTTTCAGAAATCAGCGTGTCAACCAACTTAGCTTCAGGCTGATCCTTGCAGGTGTCCTGTTTTTTATTGGGGCTGATGCAATTTTAGCGCATGCTTACTTCATCAATTCTTTCAGAGCTTCCGATTTATTAATCAGTGCAGTTTATATGATTGCCCAGTACCTGATTGTAATGGGGGGTGCTGAACGTAAACTCATTAGGCCGTTAACTGCTGATTAATGTTTCTCCCTGTCCAGTATGATAAATTGCTGTACAAATCTTTCTCCTTTATCATCTACCAGGGTTAGGGTATGTTTACCTGGTGCCGGGCTCAGGCTCAGCTGATGCGTATGTGAAGTTGTCGCTACATATTCATCATCTATATGCCAGTAAATCCGGGCAGCAGGGTTTTTGTGGGTCGCTGTAAAAACTACCTTCCCTCTTTTGCCGTCAAATTCTAAAGGAATATAAATAGACGCATTGTTTTTAGGATAGATCATGTCCATCACATAATTATTACCTGCATCCGCACACCCTTGCTTAAAAGGAGGAAGAATTTTGTAGTCGCTATGTTTTACTTTATAATAGTATTCCATTGCCGGAGGGAGTATGAACCACGATTGGTGAACCATGTCGGCAGGGCTTACGCATTGATCCGTGACTCTGAAACTGGAACTCTGATCAAGGTGTATAATCTTATGATAAGGACAAACAGCCGTTTTTTCTCCGGCAAAAGGAACCAGCTCAAGCGCACGATCCGGACAATATTCACCAGCTTTATAACCACTTTCACGACAGACAAGAACTTTCTTTAGCTTAGTTTTTGGCGTTTCGAACCATTTTCCTGTTGGCAGTTGTCTGAAAATATCAAATAATACAGGTGCGGCAACATCAATACCCGTTAATCCGGGTCTGCCTTCTCCATCTGCATTGCCTACCCAAACACAAACCACATAGTCTGGGGTGAGGCCAATTGCCCATCCATCTCTGAAACCAAAACTTGTCCCTGTTTTCCAGGCTACCCGCTGTGCAGAAGAGAACTGTTCCCATAATCCTTCATCACCGGGGCGCATAACTTCTTCCATGGCATTGAATGTGCTCCATATGGAGCCATTATCCAAAAGTGCGTTGCGCTGAAGATCATTCTCATCCAGCTTTTCTGACGGCCTGTTTTGTACATAAAGGGGTGCATCATAGGCATGCGGATTATAATAACCTTTATAATCATTATATTGATTCAGTGACCTGGCCATTCCCATATAAGTTTTAGCAAGATCCCACATCGTAACTTCGCTGCCACCCAGAATCAGTGATAAACCATAATGACCGGCCGGTTGATTTAGTGTAGAAAAGCCTAGTTTTTTTAATTGATCATAAAACCTCGGATACTTATAAATTTGCAATAAACGGACCGCTGGTATATTGAGTGAGCGGCTTAAAGCACGATCAGCGGCTATTGCACCATCATAACCCAGGTCATAATTTTGTGGTGAATAATTACCTATTTGAGTTGGGATATCCGGAATTAAGGTTTTAGGAAGGATTAAACCATCGGTCAGCATACTTGCATATAACAAGGGCTTCAATGTACTTCCCGGACTTCGGGGAGCTTTAATCATGTCCACGTGACTTTCCAGTCCGGCATTTTCAGGCTGATAAATATTACCAGCATAAGCCATTACAGTCCCGTTTCTGACATTCAATACTAATGCCGCAATATTATCGATATCATTAGCCCTGTACCGGTTATTGTACCTTTTTAATAAGGCATTGATTTTTAACTGTAATGTTTCATCTAAAGTAGATCTTATCCTTGTTGAAGCAATTTTTAAACCTGCCCGTTCTTTCTTAAACCTGTTAAGCAGGTGAGGGGCATTTTGAGGCAATGGTCTTGGTTTGCCTGGTACGGGCTCCAATTTTGACAAATTAGCAGTAGCCTGATCTATGATTTTTAATTTAGCGAGCTGATCCAGCAGATTATTCCTTTTAGTAATCAGGCGGGTAATATTACGGCCCGGATGTACTAGCCCCGGACTGTTAGGTAAAACGGCCAGTGTAGCCATTTCTCCCCATGACAAGGATTGCGGATTACGGCCAAAATATCTCCAGGAAGCGGCTTCTAAACCGACCACATTACTTCCAAAAGGGGCATTGGCAGCATATAACTTAAGTATTTCCTTTTTTGAGCATCTAATTTCTAAACGCAGGGCCAAAACTATTTCGAATAGCTTTTGAGCTATCGTACGGTCTTGTCTGCGGCTCAGCCTGATAGTTTGCATAGTCAGTGTACTGCCGCCACTCACTATTCCTTTGGCACGAAAGTTTTGCCGAATAGCTCTGGCCATCGCTAAAATATCTACACCCGGATGTTTATAAAAGCGTTTATCCTCAAATGCAATGATACATTTTGCAAATTTGTCAGGGACAGTCTCAGCAGCAGGAAAACGCCATTGCCCATCTGCGGCAATGGCTGCATTCAAGAGTTCACCATTTGCAGCTTCTACCACATAAGAAGTGGGAGAAACAAATAGCCTGTCAGGTAAAACGAATAAAAACCAACACAATAACAGAAGTACTGCACCATCACCAATCAGTAGTTTTGATACCGGCTTTATTTTTATGCTCATCTTTTTATTTAATCACCTGCACCCATTTCCCATCTTGGGTCGCACTAATTGTATTGTTGTACATGGCCTCGCATTGAATTGCTGAAAGATAATATTTACCAATATAAGAAGCATTCAGCAATACTTTATAAGTTACAGTTTCATTCTCCCTCAAATTAAAATAGGTAAATACACGATCATCTCTCACATCTCTGTAAGTATAAGGAGATGAAGCAATGATACTTTCATTATCATTTACTCTGGTATTGATAATTTCCCAGCCAGAGGGGAATATTTGTGTAAGCGCCATCTGTTCATACAAGCCCATTTTACCGGGGTTTTTCAAGACCACTTCCGCATAGAAATCTAAACCTTGTTTTAACACAGAAGGATCTATTGGTTTTCCATTCAGTAATTTATAGCTTACAGACATATCCAGTATATCAGGATTATTAGGTTTAAAGTTATTCTGACCAGCAGCTGGTTGTCCATCCAGTATTAACCTGGCGAAAAGTACAGTCTGTCCATGATTGGTTAATATTGCTGTTTTCCCCTTGAAATTAATAGGTAAACTGCTTAAATACTGATTGCCATTGAATGCTCCTTTTTTGCCGTCCAGCTGATAAGTATAATTTAATTTAGCAGAAGCAGAATTCTGTCCGCAGAATTTAGCCACAGCCAATAAGCTATAAGCAGTAGTTTGTGTACTGTACCATGAATCTGTACCCAATTTTGCTGCCAGTGTTTGTAGAACCTGTGCTGCTTTTCCTTTTTGTCCCATCAATGTTAAAGTCTCCAGGATCATGGCTTCATCACGGCTGTCAGAACCATAAGTGCCCCCCAGCTGGGTATAAGGTTTAATGGTGACATCCAGGCCTTTAATCAGTGCATTTGCGGCAGATGCTTGTCCTGCAAGCTGATAAGCCGCTGCAAGCCGCCATTTAGCACTAACTGATAAATATTCAAATGCACGTAATCTGTTCATTGCTGCCATTTCCGGTTTACGGGCAAGCGCTAAAACATACAGACGGTAAGCTTGTGAAAGATCACCACCATAAAAATTATTGCTGTTAGGAACCCAGCTGCCCGCTTTACCTTTAAGATAACGTAATACCTCATCCAGCATGCCTACCGGAATATTATAGCCGCTGTTTTGAGCTTCTACCAGGAAATGACCTGCATAATTTGTTCCCCATTCATCAGCCGCAGGCTCACCAGGCCAGTAAGCCAATCCACCTTCAGGGGTTTGGAAAGAGCGTAACCGGTTAATTCCAGCTTTGATATTTCTGTCTGTCTGAGCTTTCTGCTGTTCAGTCAGCGGGCTTAATTTATTCAGGAACAATTGCGGAAAAACAGCAGAAGTGGTTTGCTCTACACAGCCATGAGGGTACTGCATTAAATAACCCAATCTTTTTTTAAGATTAACAGGAGGGATAGCGGATAATTCTACACTGCCAGAATTACTTCCTGCTATACCTAAGGGCAGATAATTTGTTGTCCAGCTTTGTCCAGGCTGAATAATTGCAGAAATTACATTCGTCACGTAAGGATTCGGATTTCTGATATCAACTTCAAGGTCATACACTGCTTTTTCAGCACCGCTTTGTGCTACAATTTTTACTTTAGCAATTCCTGTCATCTGTGGTACCGTGACTTCAAAATAAGCCATTTGTTCGCCCGGTTGTGCATAAGTCAGTTGTCTGGTTTTAAGTCCTGAGACCTGCAAATTCTGTGTTTGCAGTTGTACAGCAACATTTTTAAGGTTTTTCTCTGTTGCAAATACAGTGACTGGTAAAATGAAACTCTCTCCCGGTCCGATTACTCTTGGCAGAGTAGCCAGGACCATTAATGGTTTTTTCACCTGAACAGATTTTTCAGCAGCACCATAAGCCCCGTCTTGTCCGGCAATAACCATTGCCCGTACAGCACCAATATATTGTGGTAATTTAAATTTGTGTGTTTGACTGCCACCTTTTCCCAAAGCAAAAGGTCCCATGTATTTCACCACAGCGGTAAACCTGTTTGCCTTAGCCGGATTCAGATTACGGTTTACACTGCCATCACCCCCAATACTTAAGATACGTTCCAGATTCCCACCCCATGCGCCTAATACATAGTCAAAAAGATCCCATGTTTTTACACCAAGACCTTCACGTGCGTAGAATACTGCATGTGGATCGGGTGTTTTAAATCGCGTTAAATCTAATAATCCTTCATCTACAAGCGCAATTGTATAAGTCATTGCTTTTCCATTCTGCTCAGAAACAGTAATTGTGTTTTCTGTCTCCGGCTTAATTTTGTCAGCCATTTTAATCACAGGCTTTAATATCGTTTCAGGATCTTCAATAATTAAAGGAATCGCGCCATACATCCTTATCGGAAGATCATTCACTGTTTGCGCATGCGGCTGTAATAAAGTCACATTGGCAAATACGTTAGGGGCCATGTTTTTCTCTGCTTTGAATTTAAACTGAGTCTGTCCCTTTTTAGTATCTGTCCAATAGGTTTTTAATACCCGGCTGCCATTCTCAATAGAAATTAAAGCTCTTCCATTTTCACCGGTTGGTATAGTTAACACGACCTCTTCGCCTACATTGAATTTAGTTTTATTAGCTGTGAAGGAAAGCATAGAAGCTTCTGTAGGATTGGAAGATTGTTCGCGCTGTGCCCATCCCGGCCAGTCTGCATAAACAGATTTTCCCGTTACATGGCCACCATTTAAATCACGGACCAGCACAAGGTAACGTCCCCATTCAGGTTCATTGATGCGTAAGGTCCAGTTGCCCTTACCATTTTGCAAAACCACATTTTCTTTCTGAATTAACTTATTATATTCATTCTGCGTGAAATTGGCGAAAGAATTTTGTGTATCCTGTTCCCACCACCAGCGCCATTGTACTTTATACAATTCTACCTGAACGGTTTTAGAACCGCTCAGTAGTTTACCATCCCGGTTTACGTTCACGATAGAGAAGTTATGATCTTTACCGGTCATCAGCATTCCACTTAGTTTTTCTCCTTCTGGTGCCTTGATACCATAGTAATTGGTAAATACATGGTAGGGGATAGAAAAATTATCAATACTGAAATTTCCTCCGGCCTCAAATACTTTGGTCGTAAAATTAGCTTTTAACACACCTGGTGCAGTCGCATTATCATTCAGATTTGTATTCACAGCTGCCATTCCGCTTTCATTTAACCTGCCTTCAAATATGGTCTTGACCTGTGAGACGAAATTTACAGTCGGATTATCAAAATTGTAACCATCAAAACCAGGGAATGTCGTTTTCATTGTATTAAGGTTTACATCCACTTTGGCTTTCAGGTTTTTCCCAACTGCACCAAATAGCCAGTTTGCAGAAAGGGTGGCAGTAGCTGTTGCACCTGTACCCAAATATTTGCGGCTGCCAATATCAAAACCAATCTTCAGCCTGTTAGGCATAACGGTTTCAATTTTGATTGTTTTTTGAAACAGGGCTCCACCAGCTTTTACCTTAGCCGTCCAGTTTCCTGTCGGTGCAGTACTTTCTGTGGCTGTTTTGAAGGCATAAAATCCATTTAAAGCAGCACCGCTGATGGTTTTCTTAACCAGTTGTCCCTGTGGATTATATAGTTCAAAGGTAACCGGATAAGCAGCAGGGAGTTTTTTGAGTTTATCTTCCAGTATAAAAGATAAGAAGAGTGAATCTCCCGGTCTCCAAACACCGCGTTCTCCATAAATCAATCCTTTCAAACCATTTTGAACTACATCACCACTCACGTCAAAACGGCTCAGGGGCAGAGAATTTCCATCATCAAGTTTAAGATATCCCCGTTCGTCTCCATTTTTGGCAACAAGCAGAAAAGGTTTTCTTTTCAAGTCGAAAGAAGCCATACCATCGCCGTCAGTTTTTACGGTATGAATAACCTGGCGCTGATAATCTAATAATTCCAGTGTAACACCACTCAAACCTTTAGTAGTAAGCAGGTCAGTAGCAACGACCAGCATACTATTATCATTTCCTCTTTTGGCAATGAGCCCGATATTGGAAACCAAAAGATTTCTGCTGGCAAATTTATCACTTGTATAATAGGATGGGGTACAGGGGTTATCTTTATCGCTCCAGTTATAACCTGCTCCATAATAGTTATTATAGGTCTGCCAGAAATCATCATCTTCATCTATCTTTTCTCCATAATATCCATCTTCGCTATCCTCAGTTTCTGATTTTTCTTTAACACCCTGTGCACAATCCAGTATATTATAAGCCTGGCGGAAACTGAATGTAACCCTGTACATCGCACCGGGTTCAGCTTTAATGATCTTATCTAAATCAAGTACAAACCTGTTTTTCTTATGAAGATTGAGTGTTTTGTCTTCATCCAGACGGATTTTTTTCTGTAGCAGAGGTTTACCAACCCGTCTTAATTCATTTGCTTCCTTATAGTTATTGTTCTGGAAAAATTGTGGGATATTATTTTCATATACTTTAATAATCGTGACATCGACAGCTTTCAGGTTAACGGCTTCAAAAGGCAGGACCAGTTTTCCTGAATTTGGAAGTATTGTACCACTTCCTGCAATGGTCACCGTGGGCAACTTATTCTCAAATACAATATTTGCTGTCGTACTTGCGGTCAATGTGCGTTCATTGCTGTTGACAACACCTTTGTTTACCGTTAAGGTATAATTTCCAAGCAGCGGTTCGGGCGTGTAAATTTTGACCTGACTACCGTCGATGGTATACCTTAAATCAGAACCGTTACCCAGTGTAATCAAACCTGTTAAATCCTGTCCTATGCCTACAGGTTCGGAAAACTGTACCAATGCATAATCTTCCAGATTCTGTACTGCTTTTGTAGCCAGTACTTTAAATACACCATTAGCAGGTACAATTAATTTCTCTTCCCCTTTATTTTTGGCATCTATAGGATCACCAGACCACTTAAGATTAAGTTTCTCTTCATTTGATGTTTTCCTGATACTATCAATCAGGAAAGTAGAAGTGTTTTTCTGAGGGTTATGCTGCCATTTAATTTTTAGATGCTGATTAAAATCCAGCTCCAGACACTTTTCCAATAATTTAGGATCTTCTTCGTCGGCTGTACTGATTTCACCAGTCAGCTTCATATAAGCTAAAGAGGTATTATTTTGGGAAATTAATCCATGCTGATTTAAGACCAGTCCGGGATTAATGACCCTGAATTCAAAATCAAAATCTTCCAGATCTTTCTCTGTTTCGGTTACTTTACCCAGATTAAAAGTAGCTGTATAGGTTTTTCCGGATTCTAGTTTCTCCTCAGGTCTGAACTCTACCGTTTGGGCATCAATCCAAAAAGTTTTTCCTTTCACAGCAGGGGAGAAGCTGAATAAACTCCGTTCATCAGGTTTGCCAATTTCGCCCATCGTTTTCACCTGACTGGCAAGCTGGACCCTGATAAAGCTCTTTTTAGAGATGGTACCAGAAGTATATCCCTCAATATATTTAGCATAAGCCTGTTGATTTCCGGATAGCTTATGTTTTTTGAAAATAAAAAAAGCAGCTATTCCTATCAGAATAGCTGCAATTGAACCAATTAATATTGATTTTTTATTTTTGAAGAAGACGTTTTGTTCAGTATTCATATTTCCATGACAAAGTGATGTGAGGGAAAATACGAAAAATTATTGAACTGGAAATCTATTTAATCATTACGCCTGGTTTATTAATCAGCGGGATTCTTATCAGATTATCGTCCACTATACTTTCTGGCAGAAAGATGAATTTTTTATCATATATCGTACCGTCAATGTAATAACTCAGCCAATATTCATTGGTCAATCCAAAAACCTCTGTGTCTATAGCCTCAACTCCTTTAAAAGAGTTAGCAGGAATATCGCCTAAAAAATGGCGTAATATGGAAGTTTTCACTAATCTGCCATCCTTTTCACCATATCCTTTAGAGCTGATCAGCACATTGTCAATTTGCACATTTTTCAAATTGATCAGATAAACTGTCCAGTTTTTAACTTCTGGTGTTTCACTGATCAGCACGACTGCCATCGCAAGGTCTTCTACTATATTTTCCGGCAGGTCTTTCTTCATATTTTATTTCTTTTTTACTGGGGCTTTTTTCTTTGCAGGAGCTTTAGCTGCTGCACTTTTAGTTCCGGCAGCTTTAGTACCAGCCGCCTTTTTCTTCGTCGCCTTTGGCTCAAAAGCATTTGGTACCTGTTCAACAATTAGTTTTTTAACCTCTTCCAAAGAAAGTACAGCAAGGTCTTCTGGTGTGTATTTTTCTGAGGTAGCAGGGTTTTTACCCAGTTTAAGCATATCTTTTCCAAAACGGATGAAAGGTCCCCATCTGCCATTTTCGATTGCTATTTTATCTGCAGTCCATTGCTGAATAAATCTGTTGGCTTCTTTCTCTACCTTTTTAGAAATCAGTTCAGCGATATCACTATCAGATAATGCATCAAAGTTATAAGCTTTAGGTACATTGATAAAAAGGTCATTCCATTTAATAAACGGTCCGAAACGTCCGGTCCCTTTAGTTACAGGCAAGCCTTCATAGTGAGCTACGGGAGCATCGGCTGTGATCTTTTCTTCAATGATAACTATCGCGCGGCTCTGATCAACGGTTAGCGGATCTTCGTTTTTAGGAATAGAGATATAAGTCTCTCCCCATTTCACATAAGGTCCGAAACGGCCAACACCAACAGCAACTTCTTTATCTTTATAATTTTCAAGCTGGAAAGGTAATCTGAATTGCTCTAAAGCATCTTCAAGTGTAACCGTTGCAACTGATTGAGACTTCATCAGACTAGCATACTTTGGCTTTTCTTCGTCATCGTTCTGACCGATTTGTACCAGAGGGCCAAATTTACCAACCTTAGCGTAAACATTTTTACCACTTACCGGGTCAACACCCAATAAGCGTTCTCCATTCGCTCTGTCAGCAGTTTCAGTGGTAACTTCAACTTCTTTATGGAAAGGAGTATAAAAAGCGTGCAGCATTTTTGTCCAGTTCTGTAATCCCTGGGCAATCTCATCAAATTCCTTTTCTACTTTAGCAGTGAAATTAAAATCGACAATACCTTTAAAATGCTCTACCAGGAAATCATTTACGACTTCACCGATATCAGTAGGGAACAATTTAGCTTTCTCTGCACCGGTTATTTCCGTTTTAATATCTTTAGTTACCTGACCGTTTTCAAGCACAATTGAACCAAAAGAACGGCTGCGTCCATCACGATCTTCTTTCACTACATAACCACGATTCTGGATTGTTGAAATAGTAGGTGCATAAGTTGAAGGGCGGCCAATGCCAAGCTCTTCCAGTTTTTTAACCAGGCTTGCCTCGGTATATCTTGCCGGTGGACGGGAGAAACGCTCTGTTGCGTTCATTACGTTTAGAGACAGTTCCTGGCCATTAGCTAATGGAGGAAGAATATTTTCATTGTCTTTTTCTTCCACGTCATCATCATCACTCGATTCCAGGTAGACTTTAAGGAAACCATCAAATTTCATGACTTCACCTTCAGCTACCAGATTTTCGCTGCGTGTACTAACTGCAATTTGTGCTGTAGTTTTTTCAAACAAAGCCTCGCTCATCTGAGAAGCGATAGCACGTTTCCAGATAAGCTCATACAGACGTTGCTCAGAACTATCTCCTGTTACGGTATGCTGATCAAAGTAAGTAGGACGGATGGCCTCATGCGCTTCCTGAGCACCCGCCGATTTAGTTTTATACGTTCTTGGGTGATGATATTTTTGTCCGTAAGCAGAATTGATCTCATTTGCTGCAGCTGTTAAAGCTGTTTCAGATAAGTTTACAGAATCTGTTCTCATGTAAGTGATCTTTCCACTTTCATATAAACGCTGTGCAACCTGCATGGTACGTGATACCGGGAATCCCAGTTTCCTGGATGCTTCCTGTTGTAAAGTCGAAGTTGTAAAAGGGGCCGCAGGATTACGTTTGGCAGGTTTTGTTTCCAGGCTGCTGATTTTAAAACCGGCATTGATACAGTCGCGTACAAATTTCTCTGCATCTGCTTCCTGTTCAAATCGCTGAGGTAATTCTGCTTTCACAAATTCCCTTGCTTTTCCTGTGCTGAATCTCGCTGTAATTTTATAGGCAGCGGCAGCATTAAACTTATTTACTTCACGTTCTCTGTCTACAATAAGACGTACAGCTACTGATTGTACACGGCCGGCAGATAATGAAGGTTTCACTTTTTTCCATAATACAGGAGAAAGTTCGAAACCTACCAGGCGATCTAACACCCGTCTTGCCTGTTGTGCATTAACCAGGTTATAATCAATTGTTCTTGGAGATTCAATCGCTTTTAAAATCGCAGGCTTGGTGATCTCGTGAAAAACAATACGTTTAGTCTTGTTTTCTTTCAGTCCCAGCGTTTCGTATAAGTGCCAGGAAATTGCTTCCCCTTCACGGTCCTCATCGGAGGCGAGCCATACCATCTCGGCTTCCTTTGCTAATTTCTTAAGTTCAGCTACCACCTGCTTTTTATCGGCGGGTACTTCATAGGTTTGGGCGAAGTCATTCTCTGTATCTATTCCCATATCTCCTTTAACGAGGTCACGGATGTGTCCGTAACTTGATTTAACAAGGAAATCTTTACCCAAATACCCTTCTATTGTTTTTGCTTTCGCAGGTGATTCAACTATTAATAAATTTTTGGCCATCTAGAAGGTTTTTCTGCAAATAAAACTATAAATAAGCCTAAAATCAAAATTCTACCAAGAATAAATATCAAAAAGAATAATTCGGGTGTTGAAAATATTGCTCATTTCTTAAATCCAGAAGCTTAAATACAGCGTATTACAGATAGGAATCGATTAAGTTTACCTTCCTATTATATACGTGTAAAAAATTTGTACCTATATTCGTTGTAACATAAAATTTAAAACTATGAACACCCTACTTATTTTATTCAGTTTGTTATTTACACCACCGCAAAGTATTTACGATTTTACCTTTAAAACAATTGATGGTAAAGAGGTTAAGCTTTCGAAGTTCAAGGGTAAAAAGATTCTGATTGTGAACACAGCTTCTAAATGCGGATATACCCCTCAATACGAAGACCTGGAAAAATTACATCAGAAATATGGTAAGGATGTAGTCCTTATTGGTTTTCCTGCAGGTAATTTTGGCGGACAGGAACTGGCTACCAATTCAGAGATACAGGATTTCTGTAAAAAGAATTTTGGCGTTACCTTTTTATTAAGTGAAAAAGTGAGTGTAAAAGGAAATGACATTAATCCGATTTTCAAATACCTGACTTCAGCAAGTAATTCTGATTTTACAGGAGATATCAAATGGAATTTCGAGAAATTCCTGATTAATGAAAAAGGAGAGCTGGTTCACCGTTTCCGTTCTCAGGTTACCCCGTTAAGCGCTGAGCTGACTAAAAACTTGTAACAATTGCTATACAAAGCCCCTAAAGGCTATTTATACAGCATTCAGAGAAATCTTTTAACCGGGATTTCTCTTTTTTTTACCGCTGAATGCTGTGCATTTGATTTACATTTGCAACTTAATTACAACTATGCAAAATTCAGTACAACTCAGGACGGTTAGTTTTATTCTGGGTTCCATTTTTTTAAGCTCATGCAGCAGCAATTATCAACTCGTTAAATCAAATCGTGCAGAATATGCAGTGACGAAAGATGTAGCAGCAGACAGTTCGATTATCCGCACTTATCAGCCTTATAAATTGAAACTTGATTCACAAATGAATGAGGTTTTGGGTTATTCAGAAAACGAGCTGACTAAAAAAATCGTTGGAGGAGAATCTTCATTAGGGAACTTTTTTTCTGATGCTGCCCTGTTCGAAGCCAGGAAAACAGATCCGCAAATTGATTTCACTATGCCGAGTACAAATGGCGGATTACGTAACGATTTGCCTTTAGGCGCTATCACCTTATCCAATGTTTTTGAGTTGATGCCATTTGAGAATGAATTGATTGTTTTTGAAATCAAAGGGATAGAAGTTGAGTCTTTACTGAATTATATCGCACGTACAGGCGGACAGCCGGTTAGTGGGTTAACCATGAAAATTATAGCAGGCAAACCTGCTGATGTGATGATCAGCGGTCAATCATTTGACCGTACAAAAAACTATCATGTTCTGACTTCTGATTATATAGCAGGTGGCGGTGACGGCATCAGTAGTTTTAAAGACCCAATATCAAGTAAGGTATTAGGGCTTAAAATTCGTGATGCATTAATTAAGTATATCAAAGAGAGTAAGGAAAAAGGAAAAAAGATCAGTTCAAAATTAGACGGGAGGATGACCAATGATAAATCGTAGAAAATTCATAAAAACCGGGGGTATTGCAGCAGCAGCAACTGCTTTAAGTATACATTCTTTAGATGCTATTGCAAATGGAGGAATGAAACAGCTGACTATTTTACATACCAACGATGTGCATAGCCGGATTGAACCTTTTCCTATGGATGGTTCCCGTAATCAGGGGCTTGGTGGCGTAGCCCGCAGATCGGCCCTGATTAAAAAGATCAGAGCTGAACAGCCCAATGTTTTATTGCTGGATGCAGGAGATATTTTTCAGGGTACACCTTACTTTAATTTATATGGCGGAGAGCTTGAAATAAAGCTTATGAGCGATATGGGTTATGACGCAGCAACTATGGGGAACCATGATTTTGATAATGGGGTGGAAGGATTCTATAAACAGCTTCCGCATGCTAACTTTCCGATTCTGGTCAGCAATTACGATTTCTCAGATACTATTATGCATCAATCCACAAAACCGTTTAAGATCTTCAATAAAGGAGGTTTGAAAATAGGTGTTTTTGGAATTGGTATTGAACTCAAAGGACTGGTAGGAGAGAAGAACTACGGAAATACGATTTATCAGGATCCTGTTTTAAAAGCAAATGAAGTTGCAGGCTTATTGAAAAATGAGCATAAATGTGATCTAATTATATGTCTGTCTCACCTGGGATATAAATATTCAGATAACAAAGTCTCCGATCAGACACTGGCACAGAATAATGAGCATATCGATTTAATCATCGGTGGGCATACCCATACATTTATGGCTAAACCGCAGGACGTTAAAAATAAGGCAGGCAGAATAACCACAATTAACCAGGTCGGTTTCGCAGGGATAAACTTAGGCCGTATTGATTATTATTTTGAATCATACAGAGGAAAGAAGCTACTCACTTCTTCACCCTATATGATTTCAGATCAGCTGGATAGCTAAAATTATTTAGACAAGGAAACCGCCTCCTAAAAGGTCGTTTCCTTCATAGAAAACAGCAGATTGACCAGGAGCAATTGCAGAAACGTTGTGATCAAATACCACGCGCATTCTGTCTTTCTCCTGAACGATGGTACTTAACATACCTGCATCTTTATAACGTATTTTGGTAATCACATTATCCATTGGTTCCAATATATTCTCATATTTGATCAGGTTAATGTTACGTACCATTGCTTCACGTCTTTCCAGCTCTTCAGCTCTTCCAAGCATTACTGTATTGCTTTCAGGAAGGATCTGGGTTACAAACATAGGCTCGCCAAAAGCGATACCTAAACCTTTACGCTGCCCGATAGTATAAAAAGGATAACCTTTATGCTGTCCGACAATCATTCCATCACTGGTGATGAAATTTCCACCTGCAACACGGTCTTCCAGATCTTCAACTTTATGTTTCAGGAAAGAACGGTAATCATTTTCAGGAACAAAACAGATCTCGTAACTCTCACTCTTTTTTGCCAGTTCTTCCTGTCCCATGTCCAATGCCATTTGTCTGATATCAGCTTTCGCGAAAGATCCCAATGGAAATTGTGTACGGGCAAGGTTTTCCTGAGAAACACCCCATAAAACATAAGACTGATCTTTATTCTCGTCCAGTCCTTTAGAAATTACATGTCTGCCGTTCTCATGTTGTCTGACATTTGCATAATGACCGGTAGCGATAAATTCACAGTCCAGTTTATTTGCACGTTTCAGCAATGCTTCCCACTTGATGTGGGTATTGCACAGTACACATGGGTTAGGCGTACGTCCTGCAAGATATTCGTCAACAAAATTATCAATTACATAGTCACCAAATTCTTCTCTGATGTCTAATATATAATGTGGAAATCCATAATTTACTGCTAATGTACGGGCATCATTGATGCTGTCAAGACTGCAGCAACCGGTTTCTTTACTATTACTTCCGGATGTTGCATAGTCCCAGGTCTTCATTGTTAAGCCAATTACTTCATACCCTTGTTCGTGTAACATTACTGCTGCTACCGAACTATCTACACCGCCACTCATGGCTACCAGAATTCTACCCCTTTTACTCATTGTATTTTAATATGAGACAAAAATAACTGATTTTAGTTAAAGATTTATTTTTTAAGAGGTCAGATCCTTGTAAAAAGACAAATGAAAATTAAGATTAAACGATATAGCATATACGTTACAGCACTTTATGAAATATATGTAATATATTAGGACTTTGAAAAAACAAACCAAAACAGACCAATTAATGAAGAAATTTCTATTTTACAGTGTTTTATTTATTCCTTTCTTCGCCAATGCGCAGCAAGATCTTGCTAAATACGTAAAACCAATTATCGGAACGCAAAAAATGGGGCACACTTATCCCGGTGCAGTAGTGCCTTTTGGCGCCGTGCAGTTAAGTCCGGAAACCGATACGCTTTCTTATGAGCTTAACGGCAAATATAACGGCGACGTTTATAAGTATTGTGCAGGTTACCGTTACGAAGACAAAACAATTGTTGGTTTTAGCCATACGCATTTCAGTGGCACAGGGCATTCAGACCTGGGTGACTTTCTGATTATGCCGACGCAAGGGAAATTACAATTAAACCCAGGTGTGGCTTCTGATCCGAAAAGCGGCTATCGTTCAGCATTTTCGCATAAGAACGAAGTCGCAGAAGCTGGTTATTACAAAGTTAAATTAGACGATGATCAGATTCTTGCTGAATTAACAGCTTCGAAAAGGGTAGGAATGCATCAGTATACTTTCCCTAAATCAGATCAGTCACATATTATTCTTGATCTGATGTCTGGAATTTATAACTATGATGACAAAAACGTATGGACTTATATACGTGTAGTGAATGATTCATTGGTAACTGGTTATCGCCAGACTAATGGCTGGGCAAGAACAAGAACAGTTTATTTTGCGATGTCATTTTCTAAACCTTTTGTAAAATACGGACAGAAAAACTATGACCGTAAACAAGCTTACAGAGGGTTCTGGGGCAAATTTGACCAGACAAAAAACTTTCCTGAAATTGCTGGTAAACAGATAAGAATGTATTTTGACTTTAAAACTGAAGATCAGGAAAAAGTGAAAATTAAATTTGCGCTTTCTCCGGTAAGTCAGGAAAATGCTTTAGAAAACATGCGTGCTGAGATACCAGGATGGGATTTTGAGCAGGTTAAAGCTCAGGCAAAAGCAGAATGGAATAAAGAGCTGAACAAGATTACTGTGAATACTTCTGAAGATGATAAAGTGAATTTTTATACCGCAATGTATCATGCGTTTATCAATCCAACGATTTATACAGATGTAAATGGTCAGTATAAAGGATTAGATCAGGGAGTTCATGAAGCGAAAGGTTTCACCAATTACACGACTTTCTCTTTATGGGATACTTATCGTGCTTTGCATCCTTTCTTTAACCTGATTCAGCCTTCAAGAAATAATGATATGGTTAAGTCAATGCTTGCGCATTATGACCAGAGTTCATTGAAGATGCTGCCAGTATGGTCACATTATGCAAATGATAACTGGTGTATGAGTGGCTATCACAGTGTTTCGGTAGTAACTGACGCAATTATTAAAGGTGTTTACAATGGCGATCCTGAGGCTGCTTTAGCGGCTTGTATAACAACTTCTAATCACAGGGATTATGAAGGGATAGGAGATTATATCGACAAAGGATTTATTCCTGCCGAAAAAAGCGGTGTTTCTATTTCAAATACCTTAGAGTATGCTTATGATGACTGGTGTATTGCTCAACTGGCTAAAAAACTGAATAAGCAGGATATTTACCAGGAATACATGAAGCGTTCCGGAAACTGGGAGAATAATTTTGATACTTCAACAGGATTTATGCGTGCTAAAATGGCTGATGGTACTTTCCAGAAAAAATTTGATGTCATGAGTACGCATGATCAGGGTTTTATTGAAGGAAATTCATGGAACTATAGTTTTTTTGTTCCTCAAAATCCTAAACTGCTGATTGAACGTATGGGAGGGAAGCAGAAATTTGCAAACAGGTTAGATACTTTATTTACTATGCATTTGCCAGATGAGTTTTTTGCCGAAACAGAAGATATTACCAGGGAAGGAATTGTAGGTGGATATGTTCATGGCAATGAGCCTGCACATCATGTGGCTTATTTGTATAACTGGGCAGATCAACCCTGGAAAACTCAATCAAGGGTCAGAATGATTTTAAAAATGCAATATAAGAATGCACCAGATGGTTTAGGTGGAAATGATGATTGCGGACAGATGAGTGCCTGGTATATGTTCTCTTCTTTAGGTTTTTACCCGGTAGCACCTGGTTCTGATGAATATTCATTAGGTAGCCCGGCTGTAAAGTCTGCAGTATTAAAATTAGAGAATGGTAAGACGTTTACTGTTGATGCAGTTAACCAGAGCGATAAAAATGTGTATGTACAAAAAGTTTTATTGAATGGTAAAGCGATTACAACACATACAATTAAACATGCTGATATTACTGACGGAGGAAAACTGACATTTTATATGGGCAGCAAACCTGCAAAATAAGGTTTGATGAATTGATTTGAACAGGGCAGGGTAATATTATCCTGCCCTGTTTTTGTTTGATGGCAACTGATTTCGAGAAGTCAGAAAATTAATCAGGTTGGAAAACAGTCTGTTGGATGTTTAAAGGCATTTTATTTTGATCTGGATTTGTATCCTAATATTTAATTTCTACCTTTGCAGTCCTTCAAAAAAGGAATTGATTCCGTAGCTCAGCTGGTAGAGCATTACACTTTTAATGTAGTGGTCCTGGGTTCGAATCCCAGCGGGATCACAAACAACAGTATCAAAAAGAACTAAAACCCTGCAAATCAAATATTTGCAGGGTTTTTGCTTTTACGGGATATATCAAAATATGCAATAAATCGCATATAAAATGAGCGTCATTAGGCGCGTTGTTCTTTATTTCATCAAACTCCCCTAATTTGTATTAATCGTCTGATATTCAACCAGTTCATAATCTGAATATCTTGTATACATAGAACTGCAAAGCTATTTTTGTTTAACCTTAATGTTATCATTATGAAAACTAATTTTAGCGTGCTTTTCTTTTTGAAGAAGCCAAAAAACTACACAAAAGGTGCTGTTTATTTTATCTTTTTAAGAATTACAGTGGATGGGGTTCGTGCGGAAATGTCTACAAGCAGGAATTGCGAGCCGGAACGATGGAATGCAAAAGCCGGGAAAGTCAACGGCACAAAGGAAGATGTTAAAACCCTGAATGCTTATCTGGAAAACATGAAAGCAGAGGTTTATGCAGCGCATACCCTGCTTAGTGCAGATGGAACCAAAATAACTGCTGATAGTGTTAAATGCAAATACTTAGGCAAAGAAGAAAACACACACACTATACTTGAGGCCATTAAAATCCACAACAAAAAAATGGAGGAATTGGTGGAAAAGGAAGATTATGCCGAAGGAACGCTAAAAAGATTTGAGATACTAGAAAGACATGTCAAAGATTACCTCTTATTTAAATATCAGAAAAGTGACCTTAACATCAGACATATAAACCATGAGTTTATAGATGACTTTGATTTCTACCTACATACCTCCAAGGACAACGGAACGAACACGGCAAGTAAGCACCTTAAAAATCTTGGAAAAATTGTACGTATCTGCATGAAAAATAAGTGGATCAGTAGCGACCCCTTCTTTGGCTACAAGCTGAAATCAAAAGGCGTTATACGGACTTACCTGACCAAAGAGGAACTGCAAAGGATTGCTGATAAAGTTTTTACTACCGCAAGACTGTCACAGGTAAGGGACTTTTTCCTGTTCAGTTGTTATACGGGGCTATCTTATGTTGATGTCCAAAAGCTTAGACTATCCGAGATACGTGCCGGGATTGACGGTGAAAGATGGCTATTCAGCTATAGAAAAAAGACAGGTACAAGGGTAGCAGTTCCTCTGTTGCCAGTTGCCAGGGAGATTCTGGACAGGTACAAAGATTACCCATTTTGTATCAACCATGATAGGGCGTTCCCAATTCCCAGCAATCAGAAGATGAACGAATACCTGACAGAAATTGCTGTCCTTTCAGACGTTGCCCAAACATTGGGCAACCGGATTGCAAAGCGCACCTTTGCCACAACTGTAACCCTGCTGAACGGAGTGCCGATTGAAAGCGTTTCCAAGATGATGGGACATACCAATATTCGTACAACACAGCTTTACGCCAAAATGCTCGATGAAAAAGTAGGTAAAGACATGGCTCCGCTAAGAGCAATGTTTGCAACGAGCCTTGAAGTGGATATAAAAGAAATGGAAGCAAAAATAACAGCGACATTGCCAAATTTGAACTTATCGCCAGAACAGTACCACAAAGCAATCTAATCGCCAATAGCGAACACGCCTAAAGAACAGTCTTTGGGCGTGTTTTCGTCCTGCAAGGGTTAGCATTCGGGTTCGCACCGCCCAAACTGAGAAGCAATAAAAATCAACGACTACTACTCCGTAAATGCCAAAAGCGGGAATAGCTACGGCCTTTGAGCGTAGGGATTCCGCAGGCCGCACCGTGCGGGGGGATTTAGCAGATGGTTTATTTTGAGTACTCACCAAAAATTATAAGTATGGCTATAAATTATCGGTAATATACTTTGTACGTTCTGCCAGCACAGCTTTTAGCCATCGCCTCATAATCTCCCTTCCACTTTTTACAGATTTAATCATATCCTCTGGGTTAATATCAAGGTTGTACCTGATTGCATCGTTAAATAAATTAAGATACTGACTCTCCAAATCTTCATCCACCTCATATTTAGATTCCTCTACATCCAAGAAATTGAGAAAACAGAAAGTCGCCCAACGGTTACTCCCGATAGGGTTACTGTAAAAGGAAGGAAAAGAAACCTGATCAATAAAGCTCTGTACAAAAACCTCCGGTTTGATTTGATATATACTGCAAAGTGTGTAAAAATCTTCCGGTAGGGTAATGTTAATTGCTGTTTCCATAATGGTATATTTAGTTTTGGGTGATAGCCTGATAGTGTAATAAGTAAAGACCTCTTAAAATATTTGCCCGTTCCCGTAGGTCACGAATGATATAGAGTTCAAGATGCAGCTCTTCCATTCTTTCATAAAAATCAAGTTCAGTATCAGTTAGGTCGAATATTTCCGTAGTATCTCTCCCAAAACCATCTGCAATATTCGAGAAAAAAGAGAAAGTATAATTATCATAGATAAGCTTCAGTCCTTTGTGGGCATGCGCATCAGCTACTGAAATTCTCCCCATAAAATATTCCAGAAATTCCTTTGGATAGCAATTATGAGCTTCACAGAGTACGCAAAAATCTTTGCTCAATTTGATAGCGGAATATTCATCAAGGTATAAGGTGTCTGAAATGGTATATACCCGTTCCATTGCCTCAAAAATCATGTTTACAAGGGGGCGAGTTTTCTTTCTTTTAACACTAGTCAAGCCTGCCTTTTTTGTGGCCAATACTTTAATGTTTGATAGACAGGATATGAGTAATGTTCTGCAATTCCTCATGGCTTTGCTTTGCACAGGCCGTTTCCTTTTTTCCCTTACATAAGAACCAATGGTTCTGGTGGCCTCTGAAAACCCTTCGTTGTAAAAATCACTCATAGTATCATACAGGGTTACATGGTCAACGAAAACCTGTAACACTTCTGCTATCTCAATTTTATATATCGCGCAGGCCACATTAAATTCTAAAGGGACTATGATTTGTTGATCGTTAATTCGTTTCATAAATCATATTTTAGGTTTTGTCATTTCAGAATAGACATAACAGGCATTGATCATTTCCAGGAACTGGGTGTAAAAGCACATCATATTTTTTGTTAGGTCTTCATCTGTATATGTTGCGGAATGATAAATCCAGCCTTTGTATAGTTCCCATAAATTGTCTCTTGTCTCATGGATGGGGAAGTCTGCAAAAAAATAAGACATCAATCTTAAAGGGTTTTCCATTTGTGAGGCTGTCAACCTAGCAGGCTGATAGTCCAATTGTTTTTTAATTTTCTTAATTTTCATCACAGGCGGATTTTAATAAAATTCTTTGAAATCTGCCGAATCACCGTTGCACAGCAGGTAATTCAGCGATAGGCTGGCATAATAACTGAGATATTTTTCACCCTGATGTGAACTACAACTGACCAGAAGAAACCCTTCTGTGACCTTGATTGCTACCCTTTGCTCTTTTTCTTTGGGCACGGTTACCGCCAGCAATAAGATACCGCCCTTATAAGAAACTATACGAACCTGATTTTCACGTTGTGGTAGCTTTAATGAGTCGTAATTCGCACAGCGATCAACTGTTTTGCGTAACAAGATTCTCGTTCCCTTTTTAAAGGGCAGCATAAAGAATTGTTTACCGTAAAACGGAACTTCTATATTCAGCTTATCCATGAATAACCTCACTTTCCTGTGGAATATTTCTATACAATACGGCCTCGTTTTCCAGCTTCTGAATTTTCTCTTTACACATGGTATTGGTCAGAGCGACAAAAGAAGTTACCTTATCATATAATTGTTGTGCGTCACTTTCATCCACAGAAAAATGGTCACCATAACGAGCCTCGGAATAGCTTTTGATCAAAATATCAAATAGCCTTTCATCCTCTGAGCTACCCGATAATAGCATTTGATAGGGTTTATCGGAGAAACACTTACAGAGATTCAAAAGGCGGTTTAAATTATGAATCTCGGAACGATAGGCCATATGTACCTTAATCAGTACAATGCAAGACTGCTCAATAACTTGATGGAGCATGAAGGTAGTGATGTTGAAATCTTGATTGGTCAAACATTCCGCTGCTCCCCGCAAGAAACCATTAGCCAATGGCATACGCTGTGCGAAATGTTTTTTAGCTTTTTTTGCTGATTGTGTTGGAATAAACCTCTGGGAAAAGTTGAATTGGGTCATACCGTCGTGACTGTATAAAAGCTGTCCGATAGTATATACGGTCATAAAAAACCTGTTGTTGGCTTTGATAGCCTCTGAGATTGATTCTTGACCATGGCAGAGTATTGTAACCACTCCACTTTTGAAATGGGTGTTTGCAAAATTCTGGACTTCATGGTCTATCCGGGTCGAGGTTTCGGTTACCACCAGCAAACAATACTGGCAATGGTGGCTGATATGCCGATTTATAAAACAGCCATCGGTTTCATTCAGGATACATTTTTTAGCAAAGCAGAAAACTTGAAGGGGCTGAAATTTTTGAGCGAGTGATTTGACAAATTCATTGAAATGATTTGCCTGCTCATCGGCTGATGAAAGAATGTGCATTTCCATATATTCTCATTTTAGTTAATAAACTGTTAAAATGAGTCTTGAGGTAAGCGGCACATAATAAATGTGGGGACTGCCTACCATGGTTGCTTAAAGTTTCTGACGCCTTACACTAACATGGAATTACAGCAGCCCCCACATCTATTTCAAAGCACAAATATAGTGCTTCTACACGTAGACGTGGGAATTTTCTGCTGTCTTGCGTTAGCGGCGTCAGAATGCAACTACAAGACTCTTAATAATAAGTATTTACCTTTATAACAAATATGCAAAATCAATTCTATAAAAACAATACATTGCACAATAGTAAATGATATATGTATGTCAATTTGTTCTTATGGCACAATTTGACAGAAAAATAATTGGTAAAAACATTAAGTCATTAAGGGAGGCATCTGGACTTTCACAACTTGATTTTTCGCACTTAGTTGACATATCAAGAAGAAGCATTGCGAATATCGAGGCTGGAACTGGAGGGAATAACCTGGATATGTTAGACAGAATCTTTTCATTTTTTAACATAAAAATAAGTGACACTTTAAAAAAAGAAATTCAGATACCCATAAATTTCAGAGAAACACTAATTTCTAATCATAAGAACAACAAACCTTTATTACTTCTTTTAGGTAAAAAGCCGAATATTACTTATGCAATTAAATACAAATTATTAAAAAGTGACTTCATTAATCTGCCTAAAGAGGTCAATGAGATTAAATTATTCTTTGAACAATACGGTTGGGTTTATTTAGGGACTTCTATATCAAACGCATTAAAAAGAGAACACGATAGAATACAGATAGGTGAGCATAAATTTAAAAAGAATACTTATGTCTATTCAAAAATAGACACCGATTCTAAATAGGATGATTAACATTGTCTTGTTTCTCAATTGACATACAAAAGCCTCTGTAACAAACAGAGGCTTCTTATTTACTGCAATTAAAGTTAGATCAAAAAAATATCAGATGTGCTTATCCATTAGCAGATAAACAAAGGTCATAAAAACCAAAGCCAGTAAACACAAGATTATTCTGATCAATACAAGCTCTAACGTATTCCACACTCCTAAGCTGTTCAGAGAAGAATAAAAAGCGATACTCATTTTTAATCGGCTTTGACCATTTTTCCATATTCTAGTTCATGCTTGCTAAACCGTTCTTTAGTGAAGCATTGACTTCGGACAAATCTGGTGTCTGAATGACAATGTGTTTGCCAACTACTATTATTGGAAAACAACGCACCAAACGAAGTTATTCTAACAAACCGCTGTATACCGAACGGTATGTACGGTGATGAGAGGAAGATAGCCATTATTTGGCTATCTTCCTACTCTATTCTTTGATTTATTCGGATACCGAATTACTTTTCACGGGTGTATTTCGTGTCAGAAGCACCTTTCATTGTTAGAACAAGTGTTGAATCAGTTAGGTCTTTAATTAATGTAGTATCAACATACGAACCAGTTGTTTTAACACCCTCTGTGTGATTCGACAACAACAATGTGTCGCCTTTTAATTTCCATTTTTCATAAATTAATGTGTGTATATTGATCGAACTTGCTGATCCATCAGAATTTAACTGAATACCCTGTTTGCTAGGTTCTTGTCCGGGAATCGGCTGAACCCATTTTCCGATTATTCTTTCGGCTAGAGCTGATCCGTTTTTTACTGTTGTTGAATCCCCCTGTTTTGGGTTAGCATTATTTTCATGATTCTGTTGGTTATTTTGGCAGGCAGTACCAAATAAGATCATGATTGCGGCTAAAGAGAAAAAAGATTTTTTCATATTTACTTTGGATGAGTTCATAGGGAGCAAGTTAACTCATCATTCTTTAGAATACGAATCATTGTGTAGTATTCTAAATTTAAATACTGCATAATGAATAGGAAATTGAAGCATATCCTGAAAGTATTGGCAATAATATTAACTGCTGCTTCGACAAATGAAGCCACCCCATTAATCAAAATCAGTATTAAAGAACAAAATTAAATTTTGAGAGCCCATTAGTAACGTTAGGTAACCAACCAAAAGCGGCAATTTTCAAATCGAAAATTGCCGCTTTTGGTTAAGATGGGCACTATTATGAAATTTTATTAGGCGGGTTCGAGGCTAAAACGAGTTATAATACAGCTCTTTCTTATTGACATGCAGTTAAATTTAGATCAAAAAATTATTGGATGTGCTTATCCATTAGCAGATAAGCAAAAATCAAAAAGACCAAACCGATAGATCCCAGGATTATTCTGGTCAATACGGCCCTAACGTATTCCACACTCCTAAGCTGCTCGGAAAAAAACAAAAAGCGATATTCTTTTTTGAGCGGCTTCGGCCATTTTTCCATACTCTGGTTCATAATGGCTAAACCATTCTTTAGTGTAGCATTGACTTCGGACAAATCCGGTGCAGGAGCTTGAATGACCATGTTGCTAATTTTTTTTTCAAAGTCAATTAGTAAGGCTTGGGTTTGCTCTTCCTTTGCCAAAAGTGCTTCTTTCATAGTAGAAAGTTCCTTTTCCAGCAGTTCCGTCTTTTTGATCAGGCTTTCTACCACTTCGTCTATAACTGTTTTTTCAGGTGTTTGTTGATTGCTCATATTAAGTTTCTCTCTTTAAATGTTGAGTTTAAAAATCATTAGTTCTCTTACCTTGTATTGGTGCGGGCTTGTCCCTTACGTTGCCTTTTACGGCCGTAAATAGCCTCATCATCAACGTCATCTGATATGTCAATTCCGGGATTTAGTGTGTCCAAATATTTGGTCTGCGGCTCGTGCTGCAAGTATTGCGTTTGCGGTTCCTGATTTAAATAATGGGTTTCATGTTCGGACTGCTGTATTACTTCCCTAAGCTGGTCGGCTAGATTCTTAGGATGTACCTTTCTTTCTTTTTGCTGCTGCTCTTGCTGCTCCTGCACACGGTCAGTTATTGTTTTACTTATTTTTCCATAGCTCATACTGCGGTCGATCTCCGATCCTTTAAATTGGTATTCGCCTTTACTAAAACTGATCCCCTGCACTTCCGCAGTTCCATTTTTATATTTATACAGCATACTGATACCCTGTTTAGCCAGTTGCTTTTGCAGCTCGTCCATGCTTTTAACTGTCGGTAGTATTGCTTTGATCTGATCGTGAATCTGATACTTTACCTTATCCGCTCCTTTAAGCCGCTGACGGTTTACCCTATCTTTGCCCTTTGCCATATGGAAACCGCACTTTAAGGTAAGCGCCTTGCTTACTTTTACATTGTTCCACCGCTGGTTAGCATCACTTATCGTTTTGCCCTCATTGTCTACCCGGTTGTAAACAATGTGCAAGTGATCGTGATTGGTATCGTGATGCCTGACCATTAGCACCTGCGTATCGGTAATCTTCATCTTTTTCAGGTACTCCTTGGCAATGCTCACCATCAGTTCATCGGTAAGTTTTGGACTGTCCTCAGGGCTCCAGTTTAGTGCAATATGGCCTACCGCTTGTCCTAATCCTGGGCGCATTTTCCGCTGCATGTTAAAGTCGGCAATCGTGTGTGCTACCTCACCTGTGCGCAGGCCATCCGCATCCAGTACAACTGCACCTTCTTTCAACATGCAGTATTCTACACAGCCTTTAAAGCTCTTGCCGGATTTAGGTATCTTTCCCATCATCGCTGTTCAGATATTTAAGGGTCTGATCGATTTCTGTTAACAGGAGGCCGCAACTAATCGCAATACTCATAATCCCATTGGTATGCGCACGCTTGGTCAGCTGGTTCAGGTTATTGGCCATGCCTGCCAGTAGGTGCAGGACACGACTGTCCTCGGCTGTTATTCTGGCTACAACCTTTGCTTTCAGGGCAGCCGCCCTGATCCAGTCGCTGACCCGCATGCCCGCCTGCCGAGCTTTGGATTCAATCAGGAAACGCTCTGTAGTGGTCAGCCGGACACGGATGCCGCTGGCTCGTTTGATCCTTTTTTGCGGTGCGCCGCCCTTATGTTTGGGGCGGTCACCTGTCTGATTGATCTGATCTTTCAGACCGCTTTTTGATAATGTACTGGTCATAGTTTCTCACGTATTAAAATGACTTATCGGCTCTTAATTCTGCGCTTTGCACCTTCATGCGACCATCGGGAGCTTGAAGCAAGTTGTCCCCTTGCCGCAGGCTTGGGGGAGTTTTTGTGTAACAAAAACACAAACTTGCTTCCTACAAACCGCATAAGTTTGGCGTGCTGAAAGCTTCGCCTTACTTCCTGCGGTTTCCATTACCCGGATAGCTCCTGAAAGGAGCGTCCGAGTAAAAAACTACGCCGGGTTCCCCGGCACCTTTTCATTGGTCTGGTAGTCGCTCTGGTCGGAGCGGCCACCAGACCAGACTTCCCTTTAGTGGATGGTAGGAAGGCTGGTAACGGATGTATCCAAATTCATCCAGTTCACGAATGCACTTGTGATAGGTCGCTATAGATGCAATCCTGGAAAAAGCCATCAGCTTTTTGCGAGTGACAGCAAATGGATTTTTAAAACCGCTTTGCTGCCAGCAGACAAATAGTGCGGTAAATAGGCTGATATGGGTGGCAAGCATTCTGCCATCCGACCCCATACGCCTGACCCATTTACCATAATCAGCTGCCTTACTTTGGATACCTGTTTCTGTCATGGCTGACCTCCCTCTAATAGTTTGGTGATGTCTTCTAATTTATAATACATCATCCCGCCGATCTTTGTGTAACGTAATGTTCCGTTAATGCGCAGGTTTTGTAATGTACCCGGTGAAATATTCAGCATCTTGCGTACTTCTGCGCTTTTAAGCCATTCTTTGGCCTTTTCTTGTGGTTTGACAATGGTTTTAATCTCATTCAGCAGCTCAGTCTTAAACTGCCTTAAATCGTCCTTGGTGATGATTTCTACTTGCATCTTATTCTCCTTTATTTGATGATTGCATATGCTTCCTTATGAGTGGTAGGTATCTGATATTTCCCTATTAAATAGCTATATAACTATTCAGATATACAGCCTATTAGCTATATGACTATTTAAAGATATATAGCCTATTGCTTATGTACTGTCAGCAGTTTGCCGTCGCATAATTTCCAGTACTTTGCTACGCTCGAAAAACACTCGTTTATGTAGCCGCAAAAAGGGCAACCCTTTTTTCATCCAGTCTGTTAGGGTGACAAGAGAAACGCCAAGTTCGGCAGCTAGTTCCTGTTTGGACAATAGCTGTTCTTCCTGTGGCAGTTGATTGCCGCCCGTTCTGAAATGTTGTTGAAGTTCTGCCCTTACCGCATCACGGATGCACTTGCTAAGGGCTTGTTCGTTGATAATTTCCATAGCCTTTGAATTTGGCTCAAAGAAATGCTATGGAACTCATGATTATTAACCACGGGATTTCTTGTGGTTAAATTAAAGGGGGATTTGATAAGTTGATGTTACTTTCAAATAACTGAAAGATAAGTTACTATTAAATAAGACAAAGTAAACTTATACAATGGTAATTCGCTACATTCAACTACGCTTTTTTGCGGGATTGATCTTGAAAAGCTTGTCCTTATCGGCAATCTCTTTGTATTTGTTGCCAAGGTTTTTCTTATCGGTCGGGAAATAGCGATGTATTGTGTAAAAATTGATCTCTTCATGATCCTCCCGGAAGAACTTGCAGATCATCCTTCGCCAGATGATCTGATCCGCTGGATACAATAGTTCAAAACCGTCAGGTAATTTGATTTCCTGTAGCTGGTGCATAATATCATATAAGGTATGTGACCGACCTGCCCTGATATTGATATAGCCATCCTTTTCCAGTACGGTCGCTTTTTTTAGTTCTTCTTTTAACCTGGCAATCTCTGATTGCTGCTTCCTGATTTCCGCATGCTGATCAGCAATAATTTCGGGCAAGGTCTTTTGGGTATGCCACCGATCAATGGAACGAAGATACTTTTGAAAGTGCAGCAACTTTTCCAATATCTCCATATCCAGCGCATGACTTGAATTAAAAGGGTTTTTATGGTCAATAAAGTTGATACGTCTTAGCACGATCTGCCACACAAACGTGAAAAATTCCTGTTCGCCCTGTGGCTCCTTTCCTAAAAAGTAGATTAGGTGATAATGGTAATATGCACCATATTCCAGATCGGGCAGAGTAAATAGTTTTTTAATGAAAAGGTTGTCCTCGAAGCCGGTCTTTAGCCCGGTAAAAATTCCGATATCATAACGATGTGGGTTGAGATCAAAAGGTTCGTGTGGTTTGAAATATTTGTTGGCCATGGCTTCGGGTTTTAGTTCTTCTGATCGACATAATTTAGGAAATCAATTGTGCAAGTCTTTTTAAACATAATGAGTATTCCGGTTTCCCGTAAAAAAAACAGAATACATACTAATACATTTGAACGTAATAAATGAAATAAGGTATAAAATTGTAAAATTAAATTAACTTTAAAAAGTTTAACAATATCTTAAATTGCACCAATTAAACATTATAAATGAAAAAATTAACGCTTATTATTTTGTTCATTTTTAGCTGTTTGACAAGTTTCAGTCAATCTATTCCTTTAATTCACAAATGAAAAGAACGATCTCAATGCCTCATGGCTCTTGTAATTATCGTGCCTCAGTACCAGGTGTAATTCCAAACATAGGTACAGAAAACATGCAAGGTAATCATACCTATACTTGGCAACTCTATATAACTACAGAAAGAAAAAAGTAATGTTCATAAATCCAATTGAAATTTTAGGTTTACAAAATATTGAGGCTAGTACGCTTGATGTTAGCCAAATAAAAAAGGCCAAACGAAAACTTTTTGCAGATATTGATTTATCAGATGATGGTATCCTTGAATATTTGGGGCTCCAAATAACAAAAACAGACTGTGAAAAGGCAATTGACGAATTAGAAAGTAAGGAGATAATGGAATTTTACTGCTATTTATCAGTCAATAAAAAGTTAAATGATTTTTTGGTAAATGGGAATGAGAACATTTTTCAAAACTTTAAGCAGGAAGGCATTTTCATGCTTGATGAATTTATAAATTTCATTAACCCTTATTTTTCAGCAAGATTTGACCGAAGCCTTGTAAAAGCTTTTAGGAATAGGGACGAAGTTTTTTTAAACACAATTCTGAGAACCCAGCCACTCATTAATTCAATTAATTTAAATGGTGCATTTAAAAGCTTAAGTACTGAAATTGAAAGTAGAATAGTTGAAATACAAAAAATAACCAGATTAATTAAGAATGCAGAATCAACTTATACCAATAAGAATATTGAATCAGTCATTTTAACTGTTGAAACTGTTTTTCCAACAAACATACTAAATTTATTACCATCCTACTTTCAAAGTCAGATTAATAAGATAGCTGATACTTTAAATTTTTTATCCATAGCAGTTTGGGAGGAATTAGATTCAGCAAAAACCGCTATGCAATTATTGGAACTTACCCTAAGTTTAAACACTGAAAGTCTCAGTAAGCCCACTTTTGAAAAGAACTATAGCATTATTAAGCTCAGACATAAAGAACAAGTCGAGCAGGAATTAAATGCACCAACATTAAAGAAATGGGCTGTTATGTTATTAGAAATTCAGCAATTTATTCCTTTAGTTGAAAGTAAGGAACTGGATGCAGGGATTGCGAACACTAAAGTTGTTAATCTTTTTAGCGTTCCTGAATTAAATGATTTGCCAACGTTTGCAAATGAAATAAGACTTCAACTCGGATATGCAATAGGAAGCCTTTCGATAGCTTGTTGGAATAAACAAAGTGACATAAAGGCATCGTTGAATTTAATTAACCACGCTTTACAAATCAAACTCCCTGATAGTGCAAAGACTAAATTCGAAGAAGATAAAGCTGAACTTATAGAATTAGATAAGAAGTATAAAGGCATTCTCATTTGTTATTTTTGCGACAAAAATCCACCATATGAACCTAGTCGTTTTATAAAAACAATTTATAAAGAAACTTATCGTACTTATTTACCAAGAAAAGTTGAATTTTCTATATCTGAAGTGACCATTCCTAGATGTAAAAGTTGTAAGGAAATCCATTCAAAAGGACATAATAAATATATTTTGATTATGTTCTGCTGCATGGTTATAGGGGCAATAGCCGGAGCTTTTAAAGATGAACACTATATATGGGGTGGGATTATTGGATTAGTTGTAGGATGGTTTGCAGGTAAATCAATTGCGAGTGAGCAAATCAAGCAAAATGGAATAAAAGACATATCGGAATCGACACTCAAAAGTCATCCACTACTATTTGACCGCGTAAAAGCGGGATGGGGATTCTCAAAACCAACTGCATAAATAAACAAGCTATGAATGAAAGTGTAAAAGTACCTAAGATCTATCTGGATATATTAGACCAAGTTTTTGAAATTGAAAAGAAAGTTGAAGGTTTAACGGAATCAAATTCTATTGGAAGGAATATATCTCGTCTAAAAGAAACCTTTGAGAACTTAGAGGTAGATGGCGGATTAATTTATCATAATCCTATAGGTGAAGCATATAGTGATACAAGAACAGACCTTGAAGCAAGCATAGCAGGGAACTCAGCAGAAAATCTTGTAGTTACAGAAGTAATTAAACCTATTATTCGTTATCGCAAAGGTGGTGTTAATCTTATTGTGAGAAAAGGTGTAGTAGTTGCAGAATCTAAATAAAACGAAATTTTAAAATTTAAAAATGGATAGCACAATAAATTTTGGCATTGACCTAGGAACTACAAATTCTGCTATTGCAAAATTTGTAAAGGGAGAGGTAATAGTATTTACAAACCCACAAGACTATGGTAGAAGTACATTACCCTCGGTTGTCTCATATAAAAAAGATAAAATAACTGTTGGTAGTAAAGCTAAAGAATTTCTGGAAAAAGATCCTAAAAGTGTTGTTGGTGTCTTTAAGAGGAAAATGGGGACAACTGAAAGCTTTAAGATAAAAGCGATAAATGAATCCAGGACTCCTGTAGAACTATCTGCCCAAGTTTTAAAAGAGTTGAAAACATTTGTAAATACTGGCGAATCAATAGAATCTGTTGTTTTAACTATTCCGGCATCATTTGATTTAATACAATCAAACGCTACTAAGGAAGCTGGATATCAGGCAGGATTTAAACAAGTAGTTTTATTGCAGGAACCAATTGCTGCCAGTTTAGCCTACGCTAATATGAAAAAGTCTTCTGAAATGTCCGATGGACAGTGGCTTGTTTATGACTTGGGTGGTGGAACATTTGATGTTGCCCTTATCAAAATTAAAGATGGCGAAATGAAAGTCGTAGATCATGAAGGAGATAATTTTCTTGGTGGCGCTGACTTCGATACTATGCTTGTCGAAAAGTTTCTAATTCCAAAATTGAATGAAAAGTATACATTTAATAATTTAGAAGACGATTTGAAAAGTGCATCGGGTAAACACAATGCAAAATATTACATTTTACTTCGAAGAGCCGAAGAAGCTAAAATTTTATTATCCGCAAAATCAGCTGCGGAGGTCGTGATCGATGGCTTTGAAGACGACCAAGGAAATGAAGTCGATTTGGAAATTACAATTACTCGATCGGAGTTTAACGAAATGATTAGAGCTTCAGTTGATGGCACAATTGAGATGATAAAAGAGATTTTGACAAGACATTCTCTAAGATCAATTGACTTACAATATATACTAATGGTAGGTGGCTCAACCTATATTCCATATGTTAGGCAGCGAGTTGAGGAAATTTTACAAGTTCCTGCAAATTGTGAAATTGATCCGACTACTGCTGTAGCAGTTGGGGCAGCATACTACGCCGCTACCAAACAAAGGGAAGTATCCAAAGAGGATAAACCTAAAAAACAATCTGCAATCTCGATTAAAGCATCATATAATAAGGCCTCAAAAGAAAAAGATGAATTGTTTGCTGCAAGGATTACTGGCAACACTGATGAATTATTCTATAAAATAGTTAGACAAGATGGCGGTTTTGACTCTGGTCTTAAAAAACTTTCAACTCGAATAAATGAAGATTTACCTTTAGTTGATAACTCCTATAATTTTTTCACACTTACAGTTTATGATTCTCAAAATAATGTTATTGAGACCGATATGGAAGCGATTGGGATTAATAGTGGTTTTGGAATTAGTGGACAACCTTTGCCAGAAGACATCTGTATAGAAGTTGATGACTATGACAATCCTGGATTAACAAGATTACTTCTGGTATTTCAAAGAAATACTGTACTTCCAACTAAAAGGACATTACCCTTCCCCCTAAATAAGACTATTTTGAAAGGCAGTGATGATGAAGTTATCCGCATAAATGTTTTACAAGGTTCGCACATGTCATTACCAGAGGCAAACAAAAGCCTTGGATATATTACAATAATTGGAAAACAATTAAAGAGGGATGTTTCAAAAGGTTCAGATATTGAAATAACGGTAACGCTTTCTGAGTCTCAAGACCTCACAGTTTCAGCATATTTGAATATGGCTGATCAGGAATTTAAAGAGACATTCAATCCAAAAGAAAGACATACGCCAATTGATTTATTGAAAGAACAAGTAATTGATTTATCTGAAAAACTTGATGAAGAGATCGACCAGGCCTCTGAAAGTGAAGATTACGAAACGGCAGGTACATTAAATAAGTTGAAATTGGAATTGGATAATGTATCCGATGCTACTGAAAGTTTAACAATAGATGATGTAACTGATAAACGTTATCAATTAGAAGACAAGAAAAGAAAAATTGCCCAAGAGATTGATTCAGCAACAAAACACAAAAGGATAAAAAAGGTAAAAGATCATTATTTTGAGACAAAGGATGAATGTGAAAAGCTTTTGGACGAATCTGGAAACGATCATGAAAGAAAAACCTTCAATGATATCGTAGGTCAGGAACAAGCCTTCTTTGCAACAAACAGCCCTATTAAAATTCAAGAAAAATCCGATGAATTATCAAGTATAGTTCATAAGATTAACTGGAGAACTCCTGAATTTTTGACAGGCATATTCAATTGGTTAAGAAACGACCAACCTAAAATGAATAACCAAGTTCAGTCGAAAAGTCTTATTGACGCCGGAAAATTTGCCATAGAAAGTCAAAATTGGGACAGGCTAAAAGAAATAAATTTTGGCCTTATTGACTTATTACCAAAAGATTCAAAGCAACAATTGTCAACTAAAATTGGATTTGGAATTTAGCGTTTTGTATATTCCAGATGTTAGAACTAATTCTTAAATAATTTTGACATTATTTAAGAATTAGTTAACTTTAGACATAGCATTTGCAGCTAAAATATATTAAAAAAAAGGTGCGTTATTCGGGGAGTCGAATTTCAAAACCATCCACATACTGTCTAAACGTTGATTTTTGCACTAGGTGCGAATCCCAGCGGGATCACGAAAACCTCAATGAAAATTGAGGTTTTTTGCGTTAAAA
>NZ_JACHCE010000012.1:0-4189 GCF_014200605.1 Pedobacter cryoconitis
AATGCAACTGGCCCTTATGCCAATACTGCAACGATCACTGGTAACGAAAACGATCCGGCTCCGGGTAACAATACCTCAACAGCAACTCCGGTTCCGACAGCAACAACCAACTTAGACCTGGTTAAAACAGTGGATAACCCGACCCCTGCTGTAGGCAGTAATGTAGTGTTTACTCTGGTTGCCACCAATAATGGTCCAAGTAATGGCACTGGAATTTCCGTGACCGATCTGCTTCCGGCTGGTTATACCTACGTGAGTTCAACTCCGCCTGCTGGTACAACTTATGTCCCTGCAACTGGCCTATGGACTATAGGTATATTAACCAATGGAGCAGCCTCTACCCTGACCATTACTGCTTCGGTAAATGCAACTGGTCCTTATGCCAATACAGCGACCATTGCAGGTAATGAGAATGATCCGGCTCCAGGTAACAATACCTCAACGGTAACTACTGTTCCTACTGCTGCAACAAACTTAAGCCTTGCTAAAACAGTGGATAATCCTACCCCTGCTGTAGGAAATAATGTAGTGTTTACTCTTGTTGCTACTAATAATGGTCCAAGTGATGGTACCGGAATTGTCGTAACCGATCTGCTTCCGGCTGGTTATACCTACGTGAGTTCAACACCTCCGGCTGGTACAACTTATGTCCCTGCCAGTGGTCTATGGACTATAGGTACATTAACTAATGGTGCAACTTCCACTCTAACCATTACAGCTTCGGTAAATGCGACTGGTCTTTATACCAATACAGCAACTATTACAGGTAATGAGAATGATCCGGCTCCGGGTAATAATACCTCTAGCGCAACTACAACACCAACTGCAACAACCAATTTAGACCTGGTTAAAACAGTCAATAATGCTACACCTGCTGTAGGAAATAATGTAGTGTTTACTCTGGTTGCCACAAATAACGGCCCAAGTGATGGTACCGGCATTTCTGTGACCGATCTGCTTCCGGCTGGTTATACCTACGTGAGTTCAACTCCACCTGCTGGTACAACTTATGCACCGGGAACTGGTTTATGGACTATAGGTACACTGACCAATGGAGCAGCCTCTACCCTGACCATTACAGCAACAGTAAATGCAACTGGTCCTTATGCCAATACAGCAACAATAACTGGTAATGAGAATGATCCGGCTCCGGGTAATAATACCTCGACAGCAACTCCGGTTCCAACTGCAACAACCAACTTAGACCTGGTTAAAACAGTCAATAATGCTACACCTGCTGTAGGTAGCAACGTAGTGTTTACTCTGATTGCGACTAATAATGGTCCAAGTGATGGTACCGGAATTTCTGTGACCGATCTGCTTCCGGCTGGTTATACCTATGTGAGTTCAACACCTCCGGCTGGTACAACTTATGTCCCTGCAACTGGTCTATGGACTATAGGTACATTAACTAATGGAGCAGCCTCTACCCTAACTATTACAGCTTCGGTAAATGCAGCTGGTCCTTATTCCAATACAGCTACCATCACAGGTAACGAAAACGATCCGGCTCCGGGTAACAATACCTCGACGGTAACCCCTTCGCCAACCGCGACGACCAACTTAGACCTGGTTAAAACAGTAGACAATGCAAATCCTGCTGTAGGCAGCAATGTAGTATTTACACTGGTTGCCACTAATAACGGTCCAAGTAATGGTACCGGAATTGTCGTAACCGATCTGCTTCCGGCTGGTTATACCTACGTGAATTCAACTCCACCTGCTGGTACAACTTATGTTCCTGCCAGTGGCTTATGGACTATAGGCACATTGACCAATGGAGCTACCTCTACCCTGACCATTACCGCCTTGGTAAATGCGGCTGGCCCTTATGCCAATACTGCAACGATCACTGGTAACGAGAATGACCCTACTCCGGGTAACAATACCTCGACGGTAACCCCTTCGCCAACTGCAACAACCAACTTAGACCTGGTTAAAACAGTTAATAATGCTACACCTGCCGCAGGTAGCAACGTAGTGTTTACTCTGGTTGCCACCAATAATGGTCCAAGTGACGGTACCGGAATTTCTGTGACGGATCTGCTTCCGGCTGGTTATACCTACGTAAGTTCAACTCCACCTGCTGGTACAACTTATGTCCCTGCAACTGGTCTATGGACTATAGGTACATTAACTAATGGTGCAACCTCTACCCTGACCATTACGGCTTCGGTAAATGCGACTGGCCCTTATGCCAATACGGCAACGATCACTGGTAATGAGAATGACCCAACTCCGGGTAACAACACCTCGACCGTGATTCCGGTTCCAACTGCAACAACCAACTTAAATCTGGTTAAAACAGTCAATAATGCTACGCCTGCTGCAGGCAGCAATGTGGTGTTTACTCTGGTTGCCACCAATAACGGTCCAAGTGACGGCACCAGAATTTCTGTGACGGATCTGCTTCCGGCTGGTTATACCTATGTGAGTTCAACACCTCCGGCTGGTACAACTTATGTCCCTGCAACTGGTCTATGGACTATAGGTACATTAACTAATGGAGCCGCCTCTACCCTGACCATTACGGCAACAGTAAATGCGGCTGGCCCTTATGCCAATACGGCAACGATCACTGGTAACGAGAATGATCCTGATCCGGGTAACAATACTTCTACAGCGACTACAACACCAACTGCTACAACCAACTTAGACCTGGTCAAAACAGTGAACAATGCTACACCTGCTATAGGCAGCAACGTAGTGTTTACTTTGGTTGCCACCAATAACGGTCCAAGTGATGGTACTGGAATTGTCGTAACAGATCTGCTGCCTGCTGGTTATACCTATGTAGGTTCAACGCCTCCTGCTGGTACAACTTATGCACCGGGAACTGGTTTATGGACTATAGGTACCTTAGCTAACGGAGCAACTTCTACCCTGACCATGACCGCTTCAGTAAATGCAACTGGGCCTTATGCTAATACAGCAACGATCACTGGTAACGAAAATGATCCGGCTCCGGGTAATAATATCTCGACGGTAACTCCGGTTCCAACTGCAACAACCAACTTAGACCTGGTTAAAACAGTGGATAATGCAAATCCAGTAGTAGGTAGCAACGTAGTATTCACACTGGTTGCCACCAATAACGGTCCAAGTGATGGTACGGGAATTGTCGTAACTGATCTGCTTCCTGCTGGTTATACCTATGTGAGTTCAACTCCACCTGCTGGTACAACTTATGTTCCTGCAACTGGTTTATGGACCATAGGTACATTGACCAATGGTGCGGTCTCTACCCTGACCATTACGGCAACAGTAAATGCGGCTGGTCCTTATTCCAATACAGCTACCATCACTGGTAATGAGAATGATCCGACTCCGGGGAACAATACCTCGACCGCGACAACAACACCAACCGCAACCACAAACTTAGACCTGGTTAAAACAGTTAATAATGCTACACCTGCTGTAGGCAGCAACGTAGTGTTCACACTGTTTGCCACCAATAATGGGCCAAGTGATGGTACGGGAATTGTCGTAACTGATCTGCTTCCTGCTGGTTATACCTATGTGAGTTCAACTCCACCTGCTGGTACAACTTATGTCCCTGCAACTGGTTTATGGACTATAGGTACATTAACCAATGGAGCAACCTCTACCTTAACCATTACCGCTTCAGTAAATGCAGCTGGTCCTTATGCCAATACGGCAAATATTGCAGGTAACGAGAATGATCCGGCACCAGGTAACAATACCTCGACTGCGACAACAACACCGGGCGCAAGAGCTCACCTGAATACTGTGAAAACACTGAAAGACCCTGCACAAACCAGTTTTGTTCCAGGTCAGGCAGTAGTCTACAGAATTAATGTGACCAACAACGGGCCAAGTGATGCAGCAGCAGTTAATATCGCTGATACTGCTCCTACAGGAACAACCATCAGCAGCTGGACTGCGATAACTTCTGCAGGGGTAACTTATCCGAATGCTGCGGGCACCGGCAACCTGAACGAAACACTGACTACTTTAGGTAACGGTTTAACCGCTACTTATGAAGTAACCGTTCAGACACCAACAACCTTCACAGGTACTCTGAGCAACTCGGTAACAGCAACCAGTACAACTCCTGACCCAACACCAGGCCCTTGTACTACCTGTACAACTCCAGGTTTACCTGCAAATGGTATGGCTCACCTGAATACTGTGAAAACACTGAAAGACCCTGCACAAACCAGTTTTG
>NZ_JACHCE010000012.1:4282-145060 GCF_014200605.1 Pedobacter cryoconitis
TGATGCAGCAGCAGTTAATATCGCTGATACTGCTCCTACAGGAACAACCATTAGCAGCTGGACTGCGATAACTTCTGCAGGGGTAACTTATCCGAATGCTTCGGGTACTGGCAACCTGAACGAAACACTGATTACTTTAGGTAACGGAAAAACTGCTACCTATGAAGTAACCGTTCAGACACCAACAACCTTCACAGGTACTCTGAGCAACTCGGTAACAGCAACCAGTACAACTCCTGACCCTACCCCAGGCCCTTGTACTACCTGTACAACTGCGCCAATCAGCTCAAGCCCTCAAGCAGCACTGACTGTTGTAAAAACACTGAAAGATCCTGCTCAGAAAAACTTCATCGCAGGAGATGCAGTAGTTTACACCATTAAAGTGACCAACAGCGGGCCAAATGATGCACTGGACGTTAATATCAGGGATAAAGCTCCTGTGGGAACTACGATTACAAAATGGTCTGCTATACCTGTAACCGGTTTGACCTACCCTAATATTGGTGGAACAACAGACCTCAATGAAACCATAGCTGTTATACCAAACGGATTGACAGCAGTTTACGAAGTCACCGTTCAGACACCAGTTAATTTCACAGGTAGTTTAACGAATACAGTAGCCGTAAGTAGCAGAACGAATAACCCTAATTCTTCGATCTGTCCTAATTGTACAACCGATCCAATCAATTCAGTTCTGCCTGACATTATCATTCCAAACGTAATTACACCAGATGGTGATGGTAAAAATGACAGGTTTGTTATCGTCGGAATTGAACATTATCCAGGATCTGTACTCTTTATTTATAACAGATGGGGTAACCAGGTTTACAGCGCTACTAATTATGACAATAGCTGGACGGGTGATGGCTTAAGCGGAGGTACTTATTATTATGTACTTCAAATTAAAACAGGCCAGAGCACCAAAAGCTATAAAGGTTGGATTGAATTATTAAAATAACAGAACAATAGATCGAGTCCCGGTAATCCCCCCGGGACTCTTATAAAAGACTTATATTATGAGAAAGGTTAGATTAATGAGATCGAAACTGTTTTTACTGT
This sequence comes from Pedobacter cryoconitis, assembly GCF_014200605.1. Classification (GTDB taxonomy): domain Bacteria; phylum Bacteroidota; class Bacteroidia; order Sphingobacteriales; family Sphingobacteriaceae; genus Pedobacter; species Pedobacter cryoconitis_B. The sequence continues at coordinate 5,342 of NZ_JACHCE010000012.1, forward strand.
TGTTCTTTACAACTTCCAGCCTGGTAGCCACTGCGCAACAGGATATACAGTTTAGTCAGTATATATTTAATGGTTTAAGTGTTAACCCTGCCTATGCGGGTTACAAGGAAGACATGTTTCTGAATACGACTTACAGAAAACAATGGGTCAGTTTTCCCGGAGCCCCGGAAACCGGGACAGCATCCATTGATGGTGTTGCAAATTTATCCGGCAGTAAAACTGTAGGATTAGGTGCCCAGGTATTATGGGATAAATTGGGCCCCCAGCAATCCTTATCTTTCTATGGTTCTTATGCTTATAGGATAAGATTAAATGCTGCCGACGATAGCAGACTATCCTTAGGTTTAGGTATTGGCATCAATCAGTATTCTATTGATGGAAATAAATTTGCACCTATTGATCAGAATGACCCGAATATTCCGACCGGTAAAGTAAGTACCTTAAAGCCTAATGCAAATTTTGGTGTTTTCTATTATAACCCAACATTTTATGCCGGGATATCTGTGCTGGACCTGTTTCCAAATAATATGTATGATAATATCTTTATAGGAAGTAATAACTATGGCAATCTTTCTATTAAGAAAACCCGTCATTATTATTTTACTGCCGGCACCATGCTCAATCTATCGACGGATATCAAGCTGAAACCTTCAATCATGCTGAAAGATGATTTCAAAGGTCCTACCAATATTGACTTCAACGCTTTCTTCTTATTTGGTGAACGCCTCTGGCTGGGTGGTTCTTATCGCACAGGAGTTAAATTATGGACCAAAAGTAACTTGCAGAGCAATTTAGAGAATGCAGATGCCATGAGTGTGATGATAGAACTTATGGCAACAGACAGATTACGATTAGGTTATGCTTACGACTTTACAACCAGTAAACTCGCCAATTATCAAAGTGGAACACATGAAATATCTATTGGATATTTATTATTCAACAAGAGAAGAGGAGAAAGGATAAGCAGTCCTCGTTATTTCTAATCAAAAGGATCAATTTAATTCAGAATACATGTATAGAATTATAAGATATTATAGCGGATTATCATTAATTGTGATCATCTCCAGTTTAACTGTAAATGCTCAGGACCAGAAACCGATCCTGAAAATAGCCGATGAACATTACGACCGGTATGAATACAAACTGGCTATCCCTTTTTATGAAAGACTGGTTAAAAGGAAAAATGTAAAAACTGTTTTACTGGAAAAACTGGCGTCGAGTTATCTCGGAATAAATAATTATCAGAAATCTGCAGAATTATATAAATTGATTATCACACGAAGTGATGCAAATCCCATCTCCTATCTGAATTATGGAGATATGCTGAAAAGCACAGGAAACTATACTAAAGCAAAAGAAATCTATTCACTTTATAAACAAAAAGGGATAATAGATGTAACCGCAAGAGTTGCAGGTAGCGATTCCGCAGCAGTTTGGTTAAGCAAACCTACGTCAGATCATATCAGCAACCTCAAGGCTGTCAATACTCCTTCTTCGGAATGGGGAGCAGTTCCAGGCAGAGATAATACTATAATTTTCACTTCTGATTCTTTACGTTACACCCTGTTTGATAAAAAAGATAAGCCCAATAAAAACATTTATAACCGCACAGGCAGAAGTTTTCAAAAACTATATACTTATACTGCTGGTGAACAGTCAGCGATCAAACAGTTTTCCAAAACAATTAATGATTTCAAGTACCATGCCGGCCCTGTAGTATTCAGTGAGGATCAACAAACAGCTTATTTCACAATCACCAATACTTATCCTATTCCACATAAAAAAGATAAGGTCCGCAACTTTTATGGTTCAAGACGTCTGGAATTATATAGTAGCAGATTCAAAGACGGACAATGGCAAACACCTGTGCCTTTTGCCTTTAATGGTGCATCCAATTTCTCTGTCGGTCATGCTGCGCTGAGTAAAGACGGGAATATTTTATATTTCGCAAGTGATATGCCAGGTGGGATTGGGAAAACAGATATCTGGTATAGCGAAAAGGCAAGTGATGGAAGCTGGGGAACTCCTAAAAACTGCGGACCAGTTATTAATACAACAGAAGATGAAGAATTTCCAACTATAGCAGCAGATGTTCTGTATTTCTCCAGTAAAGGGCATGCAGGCATGGGTGGTTTTGATATTTTCAGTAGCCAGGGGCAAAAAGATCAATGGTCAGTTGCCTTAAACCAGAGAACTCCTCTAAACTCTCAGGGTGATGATTTCTATTTAGTAATGAAAGATCAGACCTCAGGTTATTTTGCATCTAACAGGCCAGGTGGTGCAGGTGATGATGATATTTACACCTACAATAAACAAGTTATACTTCCGGTTGTTCCGGAAAAACCAGTTGCTCCTCCGGTTATCTCACCGGTTATACCCGTAGTGGTGGTAAAAAAACCAAAAAAAGGAGAAAAATTCATTATTCATTATGATTTTGATCAATCTAAAATCAGACCGGATGCCAGCCTTATATTAGATAGTTTAGCAGGATTAATGCATAAATATCCTCAAATGTCTATTCGCCTTTCTTCTTATACCGATTCCAGAGGAAAAGTTGCTTATAATATAGCGCTCTCTCAAAAAAGAGCAAAAACTGCTTTAACCTACCTGCTTAGCAAAGGAGTCTCTGCACAACGGTTTAAGACAAAGGGATACGGTAAAATTCACCTGTTAAACGACTGCAAAAATGGAATTAACTGTACAGAAAAAGAACATCAGGTGAACAGAAGAACTGAAATTGTAATCGTAAGCATCTAGTTCAATTCTATCTCCGGTCTGCTAAAACATAGCATAAATAAAAGCCAGGTTATTCACTCTGGCTTTTTTAATATAAAAAGATCCAATAATTGAATTAGCTTAATTCTTGAAAGAGCCGGTTCAAGAATATGATCAAATGGAATGATTAATGTATTACATAAATACCATGAGTTAAGAACCATATCAAAATTGTATATTGTTCTTAACATTTTATAATGCAAATTAACTATTTATCTATCTCATGCCCTGCCAATCTAATAATTATCATAGAGGAGCATCTCAAAATATGCTCATATTCTTGTTGCTGATCTATAGTTTAATTTTAATGTCATGCCATCAGGCTATAGAAGAACCCCCAAATCATCAGGCTCACTTTGATACCGTCATCAATCAGACAACAACTTTAACCGGGAATGGCCACTATAAAAAAGCAATATCTTTTTTGGACTCAGCATATAGCATTTTTCCAAATCCTGGTGTTAATGATATTTACAGGAAATATGAGAATCTGATTAATATCTATCTGCATGATGATATCGATACCTATAAAGCCGAATTATATACAGACAGTATCTTTCAACTCTTAAAAAACAAAGAAACTATTTATAAAAATGAATACGCCAACAACCTCTTTTTTAGGGGCGAAGTTTTAATGGCAGAAAAAAGGTACACTGAAGCTTTCAAGGTATATGATGATGGAAAGTCTTTTGTAAAGAAAAATCTGGATAACTGTTCACTATCCATTTTCAGCAATAAGTTAGGACTGGTCAGATTTAGTCAGGAACAATATCAAACAGCAATTCCATTCTTTAAAGAAGCAATAAAAGAGAATAAGGATTGTAAACCAACTACAGGCTTTGACTATCTGTTTATCTTTCCCCAAACCTATCTTAATACTATTGCAATGTGTTTTGAGAAATCCAGACAACCCGACAGTGCGATTATATACTACAAAAAAGCACTTGATTTTATAGCGGTCAGGAAAGGTCTCTTCCCCCATAGGCAATCCTTTATATCTTCTGCAAATGGTATTATATATGGGAACCTGGGAGGTATTTATGCGAAGAAAAATAATTATGGACAAGCGGTAAATTATCTGACACAAAGTATATCAATTAATGACCATCCCGGATATGATATCCGGGATGCACAAACGGCCAAATTAAAACTAGCGGCACTATATATTAATCATTCAGATTTCAAAGAAGCAGATCGTCTTTTAAATGAACTACATACCTATCTGTCCAGTAAGCCGGGTTTAAACCAGGTGAATATCAATATGAGATTAAAGTGGTTTAAACTCAAATATGAGTACCATAATAAAAGAAAGGAAAAGCTTATAGCCTACCCCTATCTGCAGCATTATGATAAAGAGCGTGATTCAATCTACGAGGTCGATAAAGAACTGAAGAATGTAGACATAGATCAGGCATTCAGAGATACGGCACAAAAGTACCGGATGACATTACTGCGAAAAGACAATCAGTTAAAAACCGCTTATCTATCTGCTGCAATCATCTGTATGCTGATGATCATAATTATCCTTTTCTTTATCTGGGATAATTTAAAACGATCCAGGAAGCTAAACAAACAGATCAGTGAGCAGAATATAAATATGCAGCGAACCCTGGATTCACTGGAACAAAGTCAGGAGGAAAATGTAAGGATGATGATGATTGTCGCGCATGACCTTCGTAATCCAATTGGAAATATTACCGCTGTGGCCAATTTAATGCTTGAAGAAGATAACCGGTCTGAAGATGACCTGGAAATGCTGGGTATGATAAAAACATCCGGACAAAACTCACTTTTTCTGGTCAATGATTTACTAAAAGCAAACAGCGAAGCAGAGAAACTGCAAAAAGAACCAGTCGACTTATATGTCCTGCTAAATTATTGTGTAAACCTGCTTAGTCACAAGGCAAAAGAAAAAAATCAGCAAATTATGCTGTATGCATTACATGTAACGATTTCCCTGAACACAGAAAAAATGTGGAGGGTGATGAGCAATCTCCTCGGTAATGCGATTAAGTTTAGCCCGGAACTCGCCACAATTACAGTAAAGATGGAAGAACGAAAGAATTCTGTGCTTATAGCTATAGTGGATCATGGTATTGGCGTGCCTGAAGCTATTCAACATAAGATCTTTGATATGTTTGGACAAGCAAAAAGATCAGGTACTGCTGGAGAAGAACCTTTTGGACTTGGACTTGCTATTTCAAAACAAATTATAGAGAATCACGGAGGGCATATCTGGGTAGAAAGTGAACCCACTCAAGGATCGACATTCTATGTAGAACTTCCGCTTAGTTAAGAAGACACAGCCCCTTTCTTCTTGAGTACCTGCTCAAATAACAATGAAAACAATACAACCAGTAAACATCCGATTACATTAAGCCATAAATAAGCTACTACTTTTTGAAAACCTAAAATACAGACTATGACCTCAGTCAGAATAGCCGCATAAAATACCGCTCTTCCATTCACATGTTTTAGATAAAAAGCTACTAAAAATACCCCCAGGATAGTACCGTAAATATAAGAACCCAGAATATTAACAGCCTCGATCAGATTTCCTATTTTACTCGCATACAATGCCATTGCAATACATACTATGCCCCAGATTACTGTTGACCATCTTGACGCGTTCAAATAGTTTTCTTCTGTTGCATTCTTATTAATTAATCTTTTATAAATGTCAATCACACTGGTCGAAGCCAGAGAATTTAAAGCACTTGCAGTAGATCCCATAGAAGCCAAAAAGATAATTGCAATTAATAACCCTATCAGGCCTTTAGGCAAATACTTAGTTACGAAGCTTAGAAATATATAATTATTATCATTGACATCAGCACCGGGATCATTGACCAGCATTAGGTCAGTCACCTGTTTACGTACAACCTTTGTTTGCTCATCTGCTTTCTTTAATGCAATTCTCTGCTGATCAATCACAGATTTATTGTCTTGTTCTAAAGCTGTGTTTAATTTATTAACCTCGGCCTGTTTCTCTTCAAATGCTTTTTCATAATTCTTTTTCAAACGGTTAAGCTCAGGATTATATTTACTCTTTTCCAGCTTATTCAATTCAAAACTATTAAAGAATACAGGCGGTTTATTGTACTGATAAAAAGTAAAAACCAATACCCCAATTAAAAGAATCATAAACTGCATTGGGATTTTCACCAGTCCATTCATCAGTAAACCCAAACGGCTCTGACTAACAGATGCACCTGTCAGGTATCTGCCCACCTGACTCTGATCTGTTCCAAAATAAGATAACTGGAGAAAAAAACCACCAATTAAACCGCTCCAGACTGTATACGGATTATTCCAGTCAAACTTAAAGTCAATCGCATTTGTACGTCCCATTTTTCCGGCAATACTAATAGCTTTGCTGAACCCTATATCTCCAGGAAGCAAATGAACGACCATAATACCCGCAGCAAATAATCCGCAAAAAATAATACTCATTTGCAACATCTGCGTATAAGAAACAGCTTTAGTACCACCATAAACAGTATAAGCAACGACAATACTACCAATTAAAAGTGTGGTAAAAGTGGGGTTAATATCCAGAATAGTTGAAAGAATGATAGAAGGCGCATAAATTGTAATCCCAGTAGACAAACCTCTTTGTATTAAAAAAAGAAAAGCTGTCAATGCCCTTGTTTTCAAATCAAAGCGCTGTTCCAGGTACTCATAAGCCGTATATACTTTTAACCGGTGGAAAATAGGGACAAAGGTCACGCACAATACAATCATCGCCAGTGGCAAACCGAAATAGAACTGTACGAAACTCATTCCTGAAGAATAAGCAAGACCTGGTGCAGATAAAAAGGTAATCGCACTGGCCTGAGTAGCCATTACAGATAGACAAACACTATACCATGGTAAAGATCTGTTTCCAAGTAAATATCCATTAATGTCTTTTGCACCCCTGCTTTTATAGACGCCATAAGCGACAATTGTAATCAGTGTGCAGCATAAAACAGCCCAGTCAATATAACTCATTCAAAATATCGGGTAAATAGGTAAAAACAAAGGATGAGAAATACCAGCCAGCCTGCCAGTAACAGGTAGAATTGTTTCCAGCTCTTTACAAAAGGCGGCAATTCTGTATTTCGTTTTCCGGACTCCATTATTGTGATGTACTTTTTGAAATCAGATTTACAAATAATCTGTATGCGCCAGGCACACCAGCAGGCAGCTCTCTGAAAAAGGCCAGAGAAGTATATACAAACTTACCTTTTCCATAATCAGCAACTAACAATGAACCATTGCTCGCACTTTCACCCGTATCATTCATCTGTAAAACAGGCGTATAGTGTGAATCAATGCCTGTCGCAAAATACAAACCACGCTCCTGAATCCATCCGTCAAAATCCTTTGCTGTAATTTTATTCGGGAAGTTTAATGAAGGGTGACTTGGAGCCAGGAAATTAACCTTTGCATCTTCTTCAGTTACCCTGTCACGGGTAAGCTGGAAAGGATAAGGTCCGATATCCGTAATTTTCAAAGGTGAATTGACATTGTACTGGACAAGCAAAACTCCTCCATTTTTAACATAATTCATTAATTTAGGCTGCATCAACCCTATTTGTTCATTGATATTATATAAACGGACACCAGTAATAATCGCGTCATAACCAGACAGATCTCCGTTGATGACCTGCTTTTCACTTAACCTGGTAACCTGGTAGCCTATCTGTGTTAATGACTCAGGAATTAAGTCTCCGGCGCCTGCGATATAACCTATTTTTTTACCTGCAAATTTTAAATCAACTCTTTCAACACGTGCCTCTGCCAGTGGGAATAAAGTCTGTACAGGTATATGATCATAACCAATTACTTTCAAACCTTTTTGGTAAGTCTCCCCATCAACTTTTAAGGATAAAGAAAACTGTCCTTCATTAACCTGGCCAGCAGGAGTAACTACAAACTCCATATTTTGTTCTTCTACTTTATTCAGGAGATTAAAATCAATCTTTTCAGGTGAAACCTTCCATCCGGCAGGAACCGACGGTTGAAGAATTCCTTTAGCCCCTGCTTTAAAGCTTTTCAGCTGTACAGTAATTGTTTTAGGGGAATTGTTTGTGAAAACAAAAGAATGTTCCGTCATTGTAGCTGTAACCGGAGGTGCAACAACCAAAGGCTGATATAACTCTCCTTTTACAGGATCGGTATGTTTATACACCAATGGGCGGGTAACATCAATATACTGGTTACCAAAAATCACTCTGAATACACCTGCACGAGGAGCCGGAGCTTCAGGTAATCCCAAATTCGCTAACGAATCAATAATATAACTTCCAATCGGATGTTTTTTCTCCAGCCAGTAAGGTTGTGTAAGACCAAGCTGACGCGCAGAAATTTTCAGGTTTTGAGAAACCATATGGTCAGGTATCAGTTCCTGGGTATATCCCGAACTGAGCTCTTCCAGAGAGATCCTTACAGGAAAATATTTTCTTACCCTGGATATCGCATTCACCGTAACAGGAATAGAATCATTGATTGCATAAGAAGGTTCAGCTACAGTAGTTTCTATCCATATACCTGCACAGGCAAGAATCAGTTCATCCAGCTGCTGATGTTTAAAAGATAGATTTTTGACTTCTTCTTTTAATTGCAATAAAGCATTGATAGATTTTGAAGGATCCGAAGGATCATAACCGGCATTGATTTCATTGAGCATCAACTGCGCCCTCTCTGTTGCTGGATTTCTGTCAAGGTTCAGATTGATACCGTCAAAAAGGTCTGTTTTTGCAGCTTGCCCGCCAACAGGGCTAAAGAATTCTATTGCAGCACCACGTTGTTTTGGAGATCCAAATCCCTGACTTTTATGATTTGAGCGGCTTTCTGCTGCAATTTCCCCATAACTCTTACCCAATAACGGATTAAAGACACCTACATCTACTTTGAGCTGATCATCGGCAGTCGTATTGGTAGACCCAAAATTAAAGGTATTCCATACGATCCTTTTAGCCTGCCAGATTTTCACATATTTAAGCTGTTCAGGAAAACGTTTAGGGTCTGCCGCGGCAGTAAAAGCTTCTCTGGCAAGAATTGCAGAAGCGGCATGATGACCATGTCCTGCACGTGCATCTTCTGGAAAGCGGGTGATAATTACATCTGGCTGAAATTTACGGATAACCCATACCACATCGGAAAGGATCTGTTCTTTATTCCATATTTTAAAACTCTCAGCCGAATTTTTAGAGAAGCCAAAGTCATTTGCACGGGTAAAAAATTGTTCTGCACCATCCATCCGCCTGGCAGCTAAAAGTTCCTGTGTGCGGATCAATCCTAGTAATTCTCCTTGCTCTGTACCAATTAAATTCTGTCCGCCATCTCCCCTGGTCAATGATAAATACCCCGTTCGTACCTTTCTCTCTTTAGCAAGGTAGGCTAACAAACGTGTATTTTCATCGTCAGGATGTGCAGCAATATATAATACACTGCCAGTAACATTCAAACCGGCTAATCCCTGTCTGATTTCCGCAGCGTTTAATTCTGCCTGCTGGGCCTGACTAAAAAACGGGACAAAGGACAATAAACAAAGAAAAGATAAACGATACTTCATGGTGGTTAGATCAATTGTCGAAAATAATTAAAATAACCCTCGGTACCAGCTTATTTATTGTTAAATATTGGTAACAATACTGTTTACAACAAAATTTTGCTGCTTACCTCTTTATCAATGCTAATGAATCCAGGATATTTAACAAGAACGCCTCCTACCATAATACTTGGTCTGATTTTAAGTGTTACCAGCCCTTTTCTTTCAGCACCACCATTAGCACCTCCACGCAGAAAATCTGAAATCTCTGACATTACTTTCTCGTTTGAAATAAACTGATAAACGTTCACATTAAGATCTACCGGTACAACAACAGACTGACCTGCCGGGATAATTACCTGTTGATTAACAAAACCATTGGCAAGTTCTTGCTTATTAATCAATATTTTATATTCAAACTGGTTGATTGCAGCAAGGATTCCCGATGGGTTAGAAATTTCCATATTCAATCTTGCACGGAATGGAACATCTCTTCTTAATAAACCAAATGCTAAAGCTGGTAAGCTCGCCAGGTTAAGATCCTGACCACTGATTATTTTTTTTACATCTGCCCCTGCTACTGAAAGATTCTCAGCTGAAACAATTTTATATTTACAATTCTCAAGTGCTTTGATTTGCTGCGCTTGTTTATTCACGCCACATCCCATCACTGTAATCACCGTCAGGCAAACCAATAGTATCTTCTTCATATGTATATCTTTAGTATTCTTTCCTAATAACGGTTTAATATGGAATTATTGCCTGCTCTTAATAACTTCTTCTTGCTCTTGCAGACTTACGGCTGATGATACTATCAATACTAAATCTTCCGCCACCGGCAAAAATCAGTACGATATAAGTTAGCAAATAATGGATTGCCAGTTCCTTTTCTTTCAAACCGTCATTGCCATGGGCGATGAAAATTGCCACAAGCATAGTTACGATTAAAGGTATAACGGCTAAACGCAAGGCAAGCCCCAGAAGAACTAACACGGAACAAACTACCTCTGCAAAAACCGCTAAAGCTAAGGTTGCAGTATCTCCAAGACCAATAGGATCCATAAACTTTATTTCACCACCAGCAAGCAGCATTTCAAGTTTACCTATTCCATGAGAAAGCATCAATCCTGCAATACCAATCCGTAAAATCAGCAGTACAAAATCAAGGCCGCTATGGTTGTAATTCGTATTAAATAATCTGTTCATCGGGCTATGTAATTTTTAAAGTTCAGAGTAAATGTAAGAAATTAAATATTTTTCTTAAAATGCTGAACAAAGCCCGTGCTTTTTATAAAGCCAGAGATTTACAAAAGCCACTGATGGCGTCCTTAAGAATCATCTTTTTAAAAGTATCTGTTTTACCGCTGTTCTCTATCATTTGTATAGAAACAAGACCATGCAGAATTGACCAGTAGCCATGGTATTTTAAAAAATAATCGGCTTCTTCATTTTTCGCCTGTATCAGGGCATCTTTTATTGTAGAAAGCAGAATACCTGTCATTTCTTTGATCTCAGTGATTTGATTAATCATTTCGCAGGCAGGAATTCCCAAACCGAACATCAATTGATAATATTCTTTATTTTCAAAAGCAAAATCCCAGTAAGCAACAGCCATAACTTCAAGCTGCTGAGTAGGTGAAGTAACTGTTTTTCTTGCATTATCCAATGAGACGGCCAATTTTTGATACCCTTCTTTCGAAAATTCAAGTAGTATAGCCTCTTTATTTTCAAAGTGATTGTAAATTACAGGAATACTATACTCTATAGCATCAGCAATTTTCCGGATGGATAAAGACTGCCAGCCATCTGTTACAACCATATGCCATGCAGCCCCAAGGATTCCTGTACGGATCTCCTCTTTGTGACGCATTTTACGTTCTAATATTCCCATTTACACCAATAAGTTAACACTGTTAGCAAATATAAGCCTATTACTATATCATTCAGAAAACGAATACAATTTTGACTTATCTGCAACAATCCGCATCATATAACCTAACATACCGGAGCTCAATAGCTATTCCTTTTTCAGGATCAGTTTGAAAGTTAAATTAATCCTTGGCCCTACCAGAGCGGTAGTTTTCGGAACTCTGTGTTCCCAGTGCTCCTGAGTTTGCATTTTCATTAATAACACACTTCCATGATCAAGTTCCAAAGAAACAACAGGTATTTTTTCTTTGTAATCTCTGAACTGAAAAATCCTGGTTGAACCAAAACTCACAGAAACAATAACAGGATATGCTCCTATTGCATGTTCATTATCTCTGTGCCAGTTCATGTAATCCTTTCCGTCACGGTAATAATTCAACAGACAAACATTAAATGAAGCTTCAAATTTAGCTTCCAGTTTCTCTTTAATATTTAATAGTGGAGATGTCCAGCTTTTAGCTTTTATAGTTAAACCAGCAGCACTGTATTCCAGATCCTGCTCTCCGAAAAAAGCAGTTAAACGTTGCTGCATCCTTTTTTTATCCAACCCAAAATCAGGCTCCTGTATCCAGGAAACATCACTCTTAAAATAGTCGAAATAAAGGTTACTTTCCTGCGGGCTAAAGAAATCAGGGAATAACAATGCCTCACCATGAGATGGAAGGATATTGTGATGATCAGCGTCAATCAGATGTTGCATAATAATAATATACGTATTGAAATTCTTTGACAGGATCAAATAACGTCTTTTATACTAACAATTATGCGTTTATATTGTTGCAGGAAATTGCTTTAAACAATGATCGGTCAGGATGAAATTATAGGAGGCTATAAAAAACATACTGACCGATATAAAAATATCCTGCTGAAACAGGAAAAGGTAAATCTATCCGCTAAATCAGAAACCCGATTAAGCTGTTTCTAGTTTTACTATGTTTCTGTAAGGAAAAGAATTGAAGATATGACGACGTGCAAATCTTCCTGGAGAATCTGCATTGACCAATTTCACATAAATTGCTTTTGGAACCTCAAAATACTCATATCCGCTTCCATCAAGGAAATGAACTGTAAGTACCAGGCCAGCCCAGCTATAATCAGCAATACCACATGAAGTGATTGTACTTGTATATTCTTCAATTGAGCCAGCAAGCGTCTCAGGAGCAATACTAACCAAGAAATGATAAGCTTCAATAATTTCTTTACTTTTTATTTCAGCAGCTAATTTAGCTTCATCACTTTCTTGAAATTTATCTGGATGATATTCCTTCATTAAATTTCTGTAAATGGTTTTAAGCTCTTTCAGCTCGGCATCTTTCTGAACACCTAACAATTTTCTGTAATCGACAATCTTCTTCATAAATATATTTAATGCAATTATTGTCTACATTTAACAAGCTGAATTTCAGGGTCAACCTGTAATAATGGCAAACAATTTTGCAAAGGTACAATTTAATATGCAAAAGAAAGATTAAGCTTTGATTAAGAGCATGTTTAATTAAAACACATCGCAAGGAATTACCGTTTTAACGGTATTAATCAGCTTTCTCCTGCCCCTTGAAAAGACTTAATTTTATTTTCTCACGCTCAACCTCTGCAATCAGTTCTTCTTCCTTAGGCAAATAATGCATATATTTTGCAGCAAAGAGTCTGTTATTGTCATTAATATAATTTACCCCACATCATTCATTTGGTGTTAATTTATCTTCGAAATATCATAATATCATTAACTTACAATATTTTAACCACATTTTAATCTGCTTTTAATTAGACTTTAATTAACTCATTTTACTTTTACACCAACAAACACACCCTAGCCTGTTTAGGTCTTATTTATAAAGCCTAAGCAGGCTTAAATTAAAAATTAATCAAAAATATCATGCTTCAACAACCAATTTTAGCCGCATTGGGCACACCAGAAATACTTGTCATCCTGGTCGTTGTATTACTTCTTTTTGGAGGTAAAAAAATTCCTGAATTGATGAAAGGACTTGGACAAGGTGTAAAAGAGTTCAAGGACGGACAAAAAGGGAATGAATGAGTTTGGATTTAGATAGTTACCTTTGTAGCTCAACCAACCCTGAGCAACAAATGTTTAATATCGGATTAGCAGAAGATGATGTAAAAATAGCCAGCCTGGTAAAAACCGGACTGGAAGAACATAGTTATAGCGTCACCACCATTCCTGATGGGATAATGGCGCTATATACCTTTCAGGAAGAGAAATTCGACCTGCTGATTCTGGATGTAATGATGCCTGGGATGAATGGTATTGAAGTATGCCGTCAGATCCGGCAAACCAATAAAGAAGTTCCCATACTGATGCTCACCGCATTAGGTTCCATTGATGATAAAGTATTAGGTTTAAATTCAGGAGCCGACGACTATCTGATCAAACCCTTTCACTTCAAAGAGCTCTTAGCCCGGATCGAGGCCATGCTGAGAAGACAGCAAACAGTTCAGAGTCAACTCAAACATACCCTGAGTTTTGAAGATATCCTGATGGATACCTATTCAAAAACTGTTCAGCGGGCAGGTAAGGATATTACTCTTACCGCAAAAGAATTCACTTTACTGGAATTATTTCTTAAAAATCCTAATCGCCTTTTATCCAGACAATATATTGCAGAAAATGCATGGGATATCAGTTTTGATACAGGGACCAACGTGATCGATGTTTACGTAAACTTTTTACGGAATAAGATTGAAAAAGGATTTGACAAAAAGATTATCCATACAAAAATAGGTATGGGCTATATTATGAAGTAAACAAGGCGATGAAGATCAAAGACCGCCTTGCGCTATATTTTACCCTGATCAGCACAATTACACTGTTATGTGTATTATCTGTAACCTATTTTACCTTCAAAAAGGTGATGGAATCAGAGTTTTTTGACCGCCTCACTGACCGTACTATGGTAACGGCCAAGTTATATCTTAAAGCAGATGAGATCTCAAACGAAGCTTTAAATCAGGTAAGGACAGAATATCTGGAAAGACTGAATGGAGAAGTAATCCGGATTTATAATGACCGCAACAGCGCCGCTTTTATTGGTGATGATCAGCAATTCTGGAGCAGTCAGACTATTGATAAAGTAAGAGAAATGGGTAAAATCCGTTTCAAAGAAGGAGAAAGACAAGTTGTTGGTATCTTTTACAAAGATAATCAGGGCGATTTTGTCATCCTGGCATCTGCAATAGACCAGAGCACGGCGATCAGGGTACAAACCTTGCTCAAAGTCATGACCGGTGTATTTATCGTTATCTTTCTTGGCTTGCTGCTTTCTGGCAGATGGATCGCCAAAAGAATATTATCCCCTTTGGATGTATTTATCAATCAGGTAAAATTAATTAAATCGAATAACCTCCATTTTCGGGTAGAAGAAGGCACAAATAAAGATGAAATCACTTTGCTTGCACAGAATTTCAATAATCTGATGGAGCATCTGGAACACTCATTCATCTTACAGAAAACATTTGTCGCGAATGCCTCCCACGAATTGCGTACACCAGTCACCAGAATGATTATCGGAGCAGAAATTGCACTTTCTAAAATCCGTCAGCGGGACGATTATGAAAAAGCACTTCATTCGGTACTGGAAGATGCAGAAAAATTAGAAAACATCATTAATGCATTGTTTAATCTTGCACAGGCAGATCTGGAATACAGCTCCTCGCTGTCCAGACAAATTCGTATTGACGAGCTGATCTGGCAATTGCAGGAAGAATGGAACCAACGGAAAGGGCCCAATCAATTATTGGTGGAAATGAAAAATCTTCCAATGACCGATGACACCCCCCTTATCATTAGTGCCAATCCTACATTATTACAAATCGCACTCGACAATATCATAGGAAACGCATTTAAATTTTCAGATAACCAACCAGTTAACTGTATACTGGAGATTGTTTCTGAAGGGATAATCCTAACTATCAGTGATAAAGGTGTCGGCATAGCAGAAGATAAATTAAAAGAGATTTTTAAACCCTTTTACAGCTCCTCTCATAAAATAGAACATGCAGGAAATGGAATGGGTTTATATATGGCCAATAAAATCATTACTCTCTTTAACGGAAAAATCACAGTAACGTCATCAAAGGCCTCTGGCACTACATTCCGCATAGAATTTCATTCATTTTAATCAGTTTTTAATACCCCTTTAATATTCCTTTAATTTCGCCAAATTAGATTTGTTTAAAACACCAAGCAAATGACATCTAATTTTCTGAAATTTTCCCTGTTAATCTTCGTTTTTGCCCTGCCAGGCAAACCCGAAAATGTGGCAGCACAAACTACTGACACATTAAAACTCACCTTGCCTGAGGCAGAAAAACTTTTCATAAAAAACAACTATCAGCTAATTGCTCAAAATTACCAGACCGATCAGGCCAGAGCAGAAATCATTACGGCAAAACTATTTGATAATCCGGAATTGAATGTAGAAACACAGTTGTATAACCATTTGACTAAAAAGTTTTTCCAGACCAATAGTACAGACGGAGAGTATCAGGCATCTCTTTCGCAACTGGTTAAACTTGCAGGAAAAAGAAACAAGAATATTCAACTGGCAAAAACAGGCGTAAAATTAGCCGAATACCAATATTTTGACCTGATACGCACTTTAAGATTTAGCCTGCGTTCTAACTTCTATAAAACTTATTACGCACAGCAATCTGCTAAACTATATCAGCAGCAGATCAACTCCCTGCAAAAATTATTAACAGGCTCAGAGCAGCAGTTGAAAATGGGGAATATGGCTATGAAAGATATTATCAGGATCAAATCACTGGTATATGGTCTTCAAACAGAGTATACCAATCTGGAAAATAGCATTGAGGATATGGAAACTGACCTTAAACTGATGACCAATATTAAAGCAGATGCTAATCTTGCACTGGTTATGGACCCTGCCGAAGAACAATCTTATCAATTAGATCAAACCGTTTATACCAGCCTGCTGGATTCGGCACGTACTAACCGTGCAGATTTAAAACTGACCCAAACTGGCATTACCTATGCGGAAAAAGCATTAAGTGTACAAAAGGCCAATGCTGTACCGGATGTACAATTCTCTTTAACCTACGATTTACAGGGAAGTTATCCGAATAAATATACAGGTTTAGGCATGCACATCCCTTTACCGCTGTTCAACAGAAACCAGGGAGAGATTAAAAAAGCAAAAATTGCTATTGATGCAGGTAAAAATCTGTTGAACCAGCAAGAATCTACCTTACAGAACGAAGTATTTAACAGCTATAAATCAGCATTAAGAACAGAGAGTTTGTACAAAGGTTTCGATAAGAATTTTAGCAGTGACTTTGATAAATTAATCGCTGAAGTGATCAAGAATTTCAAAAGCAGAAATCTGAGCCTGGTAGAATTTATGGATTTCTATGATTCCTACAAAGAAAGCACCCTGCAAATGAATGACCTGAAATATCAGCGAATGAATGCCAAAGAAGAAATCAACTATGTAACTGGTACTACAATTTTCAAATAATACACACATGCAAACCCAAATCAAACAACTCAGCAGGCTTACCATTGGCGTATTTACCGCTTTCGTATTATTACAAAGCTGTACAGAACACGTGAAAGAACCACCTAAAGATGAGCAATTCGTTGTTACAGATTCTCTGATCAGCAAATTGCTGATCGACACGGTCAGAAATCCAAATAGTGAAACGGACTTAAGCTTCTCTGCCAAGATAGCTCCCAACGATGAAACTACAGCCAGAATATTCCCTATGGTGAGTGGAAATGTACGGTCTGTACCTGTAAAATTAGGTGACCGTGTATCCAAAGGACAAGTTTTAGCCACTATGGGAAGTGCAGAGATGGCCGGATTTGATAAAGAAGCCATTAGCTCTTCTGCAGAACTGAGAAATGCGGCAAGAAGCATGAAACTTGCCGAAGACCTTTATAAAAGCGGATTATCATCTGCCAGAGATGTAGAAGAAGCCAAAAACAATTACCTGGTTAAGCAAGCCGAAGAAAAACGCAGCAGAGCTGTGCTAAACTTAAACGGTGGCAGTACAAATGGGACTTACACTTTAAAATCACCTATCTCAGGTTTTGTAATTGAGAAAAATGTAAATAACAATATGCAGCTCAGACCAGACAATAGTCAGAGCCTTTTCACAGTTGCTGATTTATCGACCGTATGGGGGATGATTAATATTTACGAATCTGATATCGCAAGTGTAAAACAGGGTGATCAGGTAAAAATATCTATTCTCTCTTATCCGGGTAAAGTTTTCACCGGTAAGATTGATAAGATTTACAATATACTGGATGCAGACAGCAAAGTAATGCATGCAAGAGTAAGCATTCCTAATCCGGGTTATCTGTTAAAACCAGGTATGATGGCAACCGTACAAATTGCTTCAAGATCTGATATCAATCTGCCTTCTATCAATGCTAACAATATCATTTTTGATGCCAATAAAAACTATGTGCTGGTACTTGATAAAGTAAAAAAAGTAAGGATACAAGAAATAGAAATAGGAAGAAAATCGGGAGATAAGGCCTATATCAGTAAGGGACTGGAACCAGGCGACCGTATTGTTGCCTCCAAACAGGTTTTCCTTTTCGAAAGCCTGAAAGACTAAATTCTTACACCAGATTAAAAATCCACTATAATGAATAAATTCATTAAGACGATCATAGGTTTTTCCTTAAAAAATAAGATCTTCATTTTCTTTGCTACCCTGGTTATGATCCTGGCTGGTTACCTGAGCTTTAAGCACACAACCATAGAGGCCTTCCCGGACGTAACCAATACGAATGTTACGATCATTACACAATGGCCGGGCCGTAGTGCCGAAGAAGTGGAGAAGTTTGTAACCAGACCACTGGAAATAGCCATGAACCCGACCGAAAAAAGAACAAGTATCCGTTCTTCTTCGCTATTCGGTTTATCAATCGTAAAAATCACTTTTGAAGATGATGTAGACTATGCCTTTGCAAGAGTTCAGGTTAACAATCACATTGCAGAAGCAGATATTCCGGCAGGTGTAAATCCTGAAGTTGAACCTCCTTACGGACCTACAGGTGAGATTTTCCGTTATACCTTAAAAAGTGACAAAAAATCAGTCAGAGAATTAAAAACACTGCAGGACTGGGTGGTACAAAGAGAATTACTTGCTGTGCCCGGCATTGCCGATGTTGTAAGTTTTGGCGGAGAAGTAAAAACTTACCAGATTACTGTAGATCCTCAGAAATCCATACAATATGGAGTAACTGCTTCAGAACTTTTTGATGCAGTATCCAAAAGTAACATTAACGTAGGCGGAGATGTGATCAACCAGGGCGGTCAGGCCTATGTGGTGCGCGGGATCGGCGTTTTAAACAACATCGATGAAATCAATAATGTTATTGTTGATAATGTCAACGGAACACCTGTCTATGTTAAAACTATTGCGGACGTTACAGAGAGCGCTTTACCAAGATTAGGTCAGGTTGGCAGAGACAATGATCCCGATGTCGTTGAGGGGATCGTAGTGATGCGTAAAGGAGAAAACCCAAGCGAAGTACTTACCCGCTTAAAAGAGAAAATTAAAGACATCAATGATAATATCCTTCCGGGAGATGTAAAAATCAACACTTTCTATGACAGAGAGAACCTGGTTAACTTTGCTATTCATACGGTAATGCACAATATGATGGAGGGGATTATCTTCGTTACCGTTATTGTGTTTTTATTTATGGCCGATTGGCGAACAACGCTCATTGTATCCATTATTATTCCTCTTGCCTTACTATTCGCTTTCATCTGTCTGAAATTAAAGGGGATGTCTGCCAACTTATTATCGATGGGGGCGATTGACTTTGGTATTATCATAGACGGGGCCGTCGTGATGGTCGAGGGAATATTTGTTGCCCTTGATCACCGTGCAAAAGCTACAGGTATGCAGAAATTTAATGGCCTGAGTAAATTAGGAATCATTAAAAGAGCTTGTCTGGAGAACGGTAAAGGAATCTTTTTCGCTAAACTGATTATTATCACAGGTCTGCTGCCTATTTTCACCTTTGAGAAAGTAGAAGGAAAAATGTTCTCTCCACTGGCATGGACCTTAAGTTTTGCTTTATTAGGTGCATTAATACTCACTTTTACCCTGGTACCGGCACTGGCAAGTGTCCTGCTGAATAAAGATGTTAAAGAGAAACATAACTTCTTCCTCAGAGCTATTACCAATGGAACAATCAGGTTCTATAATGCTTGTTTCAGAGCCAGAAAACTAGTATTTGGAATATCATTGATCATCCTTGTTTTAGGTTTGTTCAGTTTCAAATTCCTGGGTACAGAATTCTTACCTTCTCTTGATGAGGGCTCGATTTATGTAAGGGCAAGTGCCCCTTTAAGTATCTCTTTAGATGAAACTAAAAAACTTTCTAATGAGATCCGTAAAATCTTCCTTCATTTTGATGAGGTCAAACAAGTCGTATCTCAAACAGGAAGACCTAATGATGGGACAGATGCTACGGGATTCTACAATATGGAATTCCTGGTAGATATATATCCTAAGGATGAATGGAAACGTCATGAGACCAAAGAACAGCTAATTGAACGTATGCAGGACAGATTAAAAGGATATCCTGGTATCAGTCTTAACTTTTCTCAGCCAATCTCAGATAACGTAGAAGAGGCAGTCTCAGGTGTAAAAGGATCAATTGTTGTAAAGATGTTTGGAAATGATTTCCATTTCATTGAAAAACAAGAAGAAAAGATTGAAAATATCCTTAAAACAGTCAAAGGAATTGAAGATTTGGGTATTTTAAGAAATCTGGGCCAGCCTGAATTACAAATCAATCTTGACCAGACCAAAATGGCATTATATGGCGTCAGAACAGAAGACGCGAATGCTGTTATTGAAATGGCAATCGGTGGAAAGGCAGCAACGCAGATCTATGAAGGTGAACGTAAATTTGACCTCCGGATCAGATATCCGGATTCATTCAGACAGAGTGAAGAATCTATCGGTAATCTGAGAATAGAAAGTCTTTCCGGAGCAAAAGTTCCTTTAAGCGAAATCTCTACCATTAAAAAAGTAACCGGCCCAAGCATTATTTATCGTGATAAACACGAAAGATATGGGGCAATCAAATTTTCTATCCGCGGCAGGGATATGGGAAGTACCATTGCAGAAGCACAGGCTAAGGTAAATGCAGCAATCAAATTACCTAAGGCCTATAAACTACAATGGGCAGGAGATTTTGAGAATCAACAGCGTGCAACAGCAAGGTTATCTCAGGCTGTGCCAATCAGTTTATTACTAATCTTCTTTATCCTGTTTGTGCTGTTTGGTAATATCAAAGATTCATTGCTGGTATTAAACAATGTTCCTTTTGCAATGGTTGGAGGTGTTTTAGCCTTACTTGCTTCTGGTGTCAACTTTAATATCTCAGCAGGTATTGGTTTTATAGCCCTTTTTGGTATTTGTGTACAGAATGGAGTGATCCTGCTAACCAAGTTCAAGTCAAATATAGCAGAGCTGAAGTACCACCCTACCTGGACATTTCCAGATGCACTGAAAGACGGTATTGCCACCAGGCTGCGTCCGGTAATTATGACAGCTATGATGGCTGCTATCGGTCTTATGCCGGCAGCATTATCGACAGGTATTGGATCAGAGGCATCAAAACCTCTCGCGATTGTAGTTATTGGCGGTTTAATTACAAATACATTATTTAGTTTGTTTGTGTACCCGATTGTATTTTACTGGGCATACCATAAAAAAGCCAGACACCTGACCGAAACCAGGGATACCGCAGGGATTGCACATCATTAAACCATAAAGAATTTTTTTCAGTTGGTTAGGGTTGTGTTTGCATTAAGCAAAAGAATTGGCAGATTTTTGAAGCTTAATTTGTGCAAACACTTTAAAGGGGTACCGCGAAAGCGGATACCCCTTTTTAAATTTAAATCGCTTTTATGAAACAGTCACGCTTCTGAACTGTTACCTAATTAGAAAAAGAACAAGGATATGGCAGATTTAGAATTACACAATCCAGGATTTGAAATTACAGTTGAGCTTCATGGCACAAATAAAACAATTCAGGTACAACCGGATGAAACAAGTGATGGTGTGGAATATTTTATATGTAAATCAGAGGGTGAGCAGCTTACTCAGATCCGAAAAGAAGAGAATGGTACATGGGAACAACTGTGGGGTAAACTTGATCAGAATGATATCGACCTGATTGCCCATGCAATTGAAAATAAATCATAATTATGGAAACGCATAAGACACATCTGAAATTACGTTCGGGCAGGTTTTCTATTGAAAAACAGCAGTATTCAAATGTCGGTTTGACAGAGCGTTTCGTTTCGGTGTTTGCCGGAGCGATTTTATTAAGCAAAGGACTAAGAAATCCATTTAAACCGAAGTTTCTCTACGGTGCATACCTGACTTACAGAGGGTTTACGGGTCATTGTCTATTTTATGAACAGCTCGGTATAGATGCAAGAAAGCCGCAGGCGATTAATGTGCGTGGTGAATTTATAATTGACAGACTGCCAAATGAAGTCTACAATTACTGGCGTAATCTGAGTAATCTTCCAGGAAGCTTAAATTACCTGTTGGATGTGAAAATGCTCGATGAGCATTTGTCACTCTGGAAAAGCAAAGTATTAGGGAACTTAATTCCAGTAGGCTGGAAGGCCGAAATTGTAAAGGATGAACCCGGACGGCTGATTGGCTGGAGATCAACGACAGATTCTGTGTTGCGTCATGTTGGAAAGATCGAGTTTGAGCAGACACCGGACGGGCTGGGTACAATCCTGAAGATCGTCATTTCTTATCATCCACCTGCAGGAGGAGTAGGAATTGGAGTTGCAAGATTATTAAATCCTTATTTTGAGCATTTACTGACTAAGGAAATCAAAACTTTTAAACATCAGATAGAATTACCTGTATAGCTGATATACAGGTAATTTTTTCAAATAACTATGCGGCTGCCTGTCCTCCTGAAGCGACAAATACAACTATCATCAATATATATAAGGCGATAATCACAATAGTCAGTATCCCCCAGAATTTAAAGAATGACTTTAGCTTACCCATAGCTTCACCTAAACTTGGCTGATCAGCAAATAAAACAGCCTGAGTAGCAGATTTAGAGAATTTATAAAGTAAAAGGCTGGGATAAAACTGTAGCAGTGCAAACAATAAATAAATTACCGTCCAAACAGTAGATCCCAATTTAAGCATCGGGTTACCTGGCATTGTTGTCCCTAAAGTAGATAACATAGCACCTACACTAAAAGCCGACATGACAAACATAGCTGTCAATACGAAGCCTACTATTGATAGAAATCTGGTCCATTTTGCCGCATCATAGATATAACTGCGTATATCTTCTGTAATCCATAATGCATCTACCTCCGCATCCTCCTGCAATTCCGGTTTTATTTCTTCAAAGTTGTCCATGATCTTTTATGCTATTAAAAAATGTATTTTAATTTTTTAAACATAAAGAATATTTGGACGTGCCGCAAGTTTATTGCAGGATGGATTTAAAAAAATTGATACCTTTGCGCCAAATCAAGAAAAAAATCATTCATGGCATTACAATGTGGGATAGTTGGTTTACCAAATGTTGGGAAATCTACCTTATTTAACTGTTTATCAAACGCAAAAGCTCAGGCTGCTAATTTTCCTTTCTGTACAATCGAACCTAATGTAGGTATAATCACGGTTCCTGATGATCGCTTAACCAAGCTTGCAGAGCTGGTAAAACCAAATCGCGTAGTTCCAAATACAATTGAGATTGTTGACATCGCAGGTTTGGTAAAAGGTGCATCCAAAGGTGAAGGATTGGGAAACCAGTTTTTAGGAAACATCCGGGCAACTAACGCAATCATCCATGTTCTTCGTTGTTTTGACGATGGAAATGTAATCCATGTGGATGGTTCAGTAGATCCTATCCGTGATAAAGAAATTATCGATACTGAATTGCAGCTTAAGGATTTGGATACTGTTGAAAAACGTATTCAGAAAGTAGAGAAGCTGGCAAAAACAGATAAAGACGCCAAAAAAACTTTTGAAATTCTAAGTGTGATCAAACCCCACTTAGAAAGCGGACAATCTGTGCGTTCGGCAGCATTAAGCGCAGAAGATTTTGACTTTATTCAGGATCTGGGTTTGTTAACACAGAAACCAGTAATGTACGTTTGTAATGTAGATGAAAACTCTGTAATTAACGGAAATGCTTACGTTGACCTGGTCAAGGAAAATGTTAAAGGTGAAAATGCAGAAGTATTGATTATCTCTGCTAAAATTGAATCTGAAATTGCTGAATTGGAAAACTACGAAGAACGCCAGGAATTTTTATCTGATCTGGGATTAACTGAATCAGGTGTAAATAAACTAATTCTTGCAGCTTACCGTTTACTGAATTTATATACATATTTCACTTCAGGTGTACAGGAAGTAAGAGCATGGACAATTACTAAAGGTTTCACTGCGCCTCAGGCTGCTGGTGTAATCCACACAGATTTTGAAAAAGGATTTATCCGTGCTGAGGTAATTAAATATAATGACTTCATTACTTTAGGTTCAGAAAATGCTTGTAAGGACGCTGGAAAACTTGGCGTTGAAGGTAAGACTTACATCGTTGAAGATGGTGATATTATGCATTTCCGTTTCAACGTATAAATAATAACATATTGCGGTTTGCCTGAGGGCAGACCGCTTTTAAACATAATATGCTACGGTTCTCGTAGCTATATTATCCTGGTTTTTAAAGCCAGCAGTGATTTAAAATCATCACGATCAATATTTTACTTTCTCTTTGTATAAAAACTGAGTAACTAAATATTTATTTATTACCTATATTATAGCAAAGGGGATTAAGTTGCTGAATAGAAATATAAATATTTCTATTCAAACTTATTTACATGCAGCAACCTACAAAATATATAGATCCTCTGATTGATTTTGCTTTTAAGAAGATCTTCGGAAGCGACCCTAATAAAGATTTACTGATTGATTTTCTGAATGAGGTGTTTAGAGGTAGAAAACACATCATTGATTTGGTTTACAATAAAAATGAATATCCGGGTGATCTGATAAACGAAGGAGGTGTTATTTTTGATTTACTGTGTACAGGAGCTCATAATGAGCATTTTATTATTGAAATACAACGTGGTAAGCAGCAAAACTTTAAACAGCGTGCTTTATTTTACACTAGCCGTTTGATTAGTGATCAGGCTCCAAAAGGTAGAAGAAGTGTATGGAGGTATGATCTGACCGAAGTTTTTCTGATCGCTTTATTGGAAGATTCTGTGGCCGGAGATTTTCAGGAAGATCAATTTCTACACGATATTTGTCTCTGTGACAGGGATACAGGAAAAATATTCTACGATAAGCTCGGCTATATTTACATTGAATTACATAAGTTTGTAAAGACATCAGATCAATTGGAAACGGGACTTGATAAGTGGCTATTTGTACTCAAAAACATGAGTAGTATGGACAAAATACCAGCTTACCTGCGTAAACCTATATTTGAAAAACTATTTAACATTGCTCAGTTCACTAATTTAACAAAGGAGGAAAAAATGTTGTGGGATAATAATGCAAAACATAGATGGGACAATAAGAATGTATTGGATTACGCTATTAATGAGGCCAGGGAAAAGGGGATGAAATTAGGAAAGGAGACAGGTATTGAACTGGGGATTGAGGAGGGGCTTGAGCAAGGTATTAAGAAAGGGATTGAACAGGGAATTGAACAGGGCGTTAGACAAGGTATTGAACAAGGTATTGAACAAGGTATTGAACAAGGTATTGAACAAGGCGTTAGACAAGGCATTGAACAGGGTCTTAGACAAGGAATCCGTGTAGCTGTTCTCAAAATGAAAGATAACGGATTATCAGTTCAGCAGATAGCTGAAATTATGGATTTACAATTAAGCCAAGTAGAAGAATTATAACCTGTAGCCATTCAGGTGATAAAAGAAGAAGCTGTTAATATTAAACATAAAAAGGGCAGATAATCCTCAGTTATCTGCCCTTTTTATGTTGGAAGAAATATCTTAATTTCTCATCAAATCTTTTATAATAACACCCCTGTAAGGAACATTACCGCTACTGAGAAGTAAATAATCAATCCTGTAACGTCAACTAATGTAGCTACAAAAGGAGCAGATGAAGTTGCAGGGTCAGCTCCTAATTTTTTTAATAACAAAGGTAACATAGAACCCGCAAGCGACCCCCAAAGTACCACACCAACTAATGCTACCCCTACAGTGACACCGATTAATGCCCAATGCGGGCCATATAAATTAGAAAATAATGTCCATACAAAAATCCTCAGGAAACCAATTGAACCTAAAACAAGGCCAAGCATCAATCCGGAAATGATCTCTCTGCGCATGACACGCCACCAGTCGCCTATGGTAATCTCTCCCAATGCCATTGCCTGAATAATTAGCGTTGATGCCTGAGAACCACTATTACCTCCACTGGATATAATTAACGGAACAAACATAGCCAGCACAACCGCTTTAGCGATATCTGCTTCAAAATGTGCCATAGCCGTTGCTGTTAACATTTCACCAAGGAAAAGGACAACCAGCCAGCCAATCCTTCTTTTGAAAAGACCAAAAATAGGCATGTCCAGATAAGGTTCATCCAGAGCCTGGGTACCCCCTATTTTATGCATATCCTCTGTGTACTCCTCATTTGCAATCCACAAAATATCATCCACAGTTACAATACCAAGTAATACATGATTATCATCTGTTACCGGTAAAGCTACCCTGTTATTCATTCTGAAAACATTAATTGCTTCTTCCTGCGGATCATTTGCATTGAGTGCAATCGACCTGTTATCAGTCAGCTCGCCAACAGGGACTTCAGGATTGGCAAGTAAAATTTCCCTGATCCTTATATCATCCAATAAGATCCCATTTTCGTCTATGACATAAACAACATCAATGGTTTCTGAATCCTTGCCATATTTCCGGATATGTTCTAAGACCCTTTTAACTGTCCAGTCTGTTTTAACAGCAATATAATCCGGTGTCATTAAACGGCCGACACTATCTTCTTTATAACCTAAAAGCGATAGCGCTTCAACTCTGTCCTTAGCAGGTAATAAGATAATCAGTTTCTTTACAGCATCACCTTTCAGTTCAGAAAACAAGGAAGTCCTGTCATCCGGAGGCAGTAAGTTAATCAGCTGTGCAAGCTTTTCTCCGGGAAGTTTTTTTATAATTTTCTCCTGGGTAGGAAAATCCAGGATTCTAAAGACGTTAACTGCCCTTTTGATAGACAGTGTATCTATGAATTTAACCGCATATTGAGGAAGCTCGTCTATAAGATGTTCGACGTCAGAGATATTAAGCGCATCTAAATATTCTCTTAACTGTCCATCCTCATCACGCTCAATTAGTTCAACAACTTCTTCAACAACCTTTTCTTCCATAAATAGCGCTTTTATTATTTACATGTTTCTTTTGCTTTACCAAGACTGCAAAAGTGATGTTTTATTTTTAAAAACGCATTACGTAAAAACAATTAATTGTAATCCTTATCCTTTAGACTATCACCGAATGTCCATTCTATTATTTTTTCTATAGAATTGAACAGATCTATCTTCTTTTCACTCGCGCCTGCGAGAATAAGATGGTTAGTACCTGCAACAAGCAATGTGGAAACGACATCAAAATAAGTGATACAATTATTGAAGCCTGGCTCTTTTACAGGATGTGTTTTTCGGTTATGCAAACGGTTTTTACCGGACTTTTTTTTAATAACAATATTATAATCAGAAGTATCATTCAACACCATTGCCTCCATTTCACAATGATTATAGAAAGAATTAAACCGCTCTTTTAAAAGCGTTCTGATCAATTCCTGAATCGAAGGTGTATTACCATCAGATACAGAAGGCTCAGCAAGGTTATTTGTCCAGAAATTATTTTCAATAACGTACACCCGGACCATTTGGTTAAAATCACCAAAATAGCGATAGATCAGAATCTTTGATACACCAGACAGTTTGGCTACTTTATTCACACCTAAGCCACCGAAACCGTCTTTTTTAAGGATTACTCCAACTGCATCTAGTAACTTTCTTTTTGTATTTTCCTTATTTTTCATCACCAGGTATTGTTTTTCAATAGTAATGAAGCATGCATGAGCGTTGCTATAAGCAGACTCATGCAGTTCATATACTGTTTTTCATCGGTATATAATTGCTTTTCAATAGAAATGAAATGATCATTATATATGTACCAGTTAGGTTGTCAAATCATACAGAGATCGAAATTATGCTGCAATTAAACTCCTGCAGCTGATCTCCGGCTTTAACTACAAGATATACTTCAGCAGTAATGAAGGGGAAAATATTATATTAACCCATTATATTTTTATATAAAAGGGTATAATTTCACCAAAAAAAGCAATCATTGTATTAATGCTCGTATATTTATCCTGCTTAAATAACTTCTAAAAAAAAGATGGCCTATGATAATGAGTTGTATTGTTATTGATGACGAACCTCATGCTATTGATGAATTAAGTGAGCTGATTGCGCTGGTACCTCATCTGGACCTGGTAGAAACTTTTCCGGATGCAAGACAGGCTATTGCTTATCTGCAGGAAGCAGAACATATAGACATTATCTTTTCGGATATTAGTATGGCAGTTCTGAATGGAATAGAAGCTGCTCAGATATTAAATAATTATTGCCACTTCTTAGTCTATGTGACTGCACACAGGAGTTTTGCTCCCGAAGCTTTTCAGGCTAAGGCCGACGGTTATCTGCTTAAGCCTGTAAGTTATCTCTCATTCACACAAAAAGTAGAGGACCTGACACTGAAATATCATGACATTATTAAACTGCAAAAGGATGAGCAGCAATTTTTATTTATTAAAGGCGGGCAGAAAAGCAGTTACATTAAGATAAAGTATAGTGACATTGTTTATATAGAAGCCATGCTGAATTATATTATGATCCATACAACTACAGGTCATGAAATAACTTACATAGGTCTTAAGGCAATGGAAGATAAACTAAGAGTTTTGGATATCTTTTTCAGGATAAACAAATCGATTATTATCTCTTTAAACTATTTGGATCGCGTGGATGGAAATATTGCCAGACTGGCTAATGGAGAAAGTTATCAGATCGGTGATAAATATAAAAGTGTGTTTCTCGACTTTTTAAAGAAACACACTTTGAAATCATAAAGCTGATACCTTAAGATATTAAGGCCAGTTAGATGAACCGCCTGTGGTCATCGTCGGATCGCCACTAACAACTGTAGGAGGACCACTCGATTTTTTCTGATATAAAAACAACGTTTTTTTTGTTAGTGTTAATTTTTTTTTAATTAAACTCATGGCTATAATTATTAGTTATAGCCAATGTTATCCCCAAAAGAAAAGCTGCACACCTTTATTATATTACATGGGTAAATTATTATATAAAGACTGGTTAAAGCCGAAAAAGTCTGTTCAGATCCACCTGATATGCTGGTGTATATTTATCATTTATGAAGTAAGTATTTTAAAGCTGATGGCTTTAGATTACCAGCCATTTTTCTTTTATGTTCTCTATTACACGCTTAATATTTGTCTTTTTTACTTTCATTCCCTGATCTTACTCAAACGTGGGACTACAAATACCCGGAATGATTTCTGGCGTTTACCCCTATTTTTCCTTGCAGAGCTGCTTGTTTATTTTTTAATATCTATCACAATCAGCTATGGTCTGTCTTCATTAGAAAATGAGTTATTTTATAAAAAATTTCTGACAACAAGAGTTATTGCAGGTTCAGTGTGGAGAGGCATTTATTTTATTCTGTATGCCTCAGCCTATTACCTGTTATTCAGTTATAATGATAAAAAGCGAAAAGAATTAACCCAGACCATAGAAAATGAACAGCTAAAAAATGAGGTTTTACGTGCAGAACAGGACTTTCTTCGTGCACAAATCAATCCTCATTTATTATTCAATACCCTTAGTTTTATTAAATATGCAGCTAAGAAAAAACCAGAGGAAGCTAACGAAGCTATTATGAGATTATCTGGTATTATGGGCTTTGCACTAGAAAATAATAGCCAGACTATCCTTGTCTCCAAAGAACTGGAGCAAGTTGAAAATATTATCAAATTGAATCAGTTAAGGTTTAATCATACTTTACACATTAATTATATAATCAGTCTGGCCAATGATCAGGCAACTATTATCCCAATCATTTTACTCACACTGGTAGAAAATATCTTTAAACATGGTAATCTTCTGGACAAAGATTATCCGGCAGAAATCCGGGTTGAATCAACAGATGAACTCTTAATTATCCGTACCAGCAATTTGCCTAACTATGATATGAGTGTAGAAAGCGGTAAAAAAGGATTGGCTAATATTAGCTCCAGACTAGAACAGTTCTATAAAAATAATTATAAATTCAGCCATGGTTTAACAGGCAGATTATTCGAAATAGCTCTGGTAATAAACCTGAAAGGTTATTAAACTTTCAGACGTAAACAAGTATCTTATTGTTTGATTATTTATATAAATATTTAAACATTATTTTATGAAGTTAGCGATCTCTCCTACCAGTATTACGCGTACACCTGTATTTTCTCATCAAAAAGACCTGTGCGCGGTGTGGAATGAACTCAAAGATTACATCCATGAATCTTCTCCCTCATTCTTTGAAATGATTAAAGATTACGCATATGAAGACCTGCAATCTTTAGAGCCAAAAATCAGATTTACCATCTGGAAGTATTTTAATAGAGCGAAGTTCAGAGCAACGCCTTATGGAAATTTTGCCGCATTTTCAGTGGTCCCTGTCAGCAAAGACAACAAAACAGAACCTGTTACTCTGTCAAAAACACATCTTGTTCACCGTTTTATCAATTGGCAGGAGAAAGAAAATTTCAATTTCGAATCTAAATGGCTTATCCGTCATGCGGGTTTTTTAACCACCAATACCACAGCTTATGCAGGAGGCGGTGAATTACGCTATCTGAGTACAGAAAACGGATCTTTTGAATTATCAGCTATTGGGGCCGAAGAAACGACACAGTCCACCCTAAATTATTGCCGCACTAAACGAACTGTTGAAGAAATACAGAAATTTCTGCGCAATGAACATAGTCTGAGTCCGGCTATGACAAATTATTTCCTTGAACAGCTGGTTACCTTTCAATTGCTGATCACGAATTTTCAGCCTAATATTATTGGGCCCGACTATTATGGACGCATCGGTTACGCACAAACCGATAAGAAAAATGATTATATCATTGCGGAAAGAAAAAGGATCAAAGGACAACTATCCGAAAGAAGGCTACAGGTACTCACAGAGCTGACCGAATTTCTATCGAAGCATACTATGGTCAAAAAAAACCCTTCTCTTGATGATTTCAGACATCAATTCATCAAAAAATTTGAGCACAAAGAAGTTCCGCTGCAAATTGCTATGGATCCTGAAATAGGCATCGGTTACCGGTCAATGACCGTAGACAAAGATGAGGGACAGCTAATTAATGAGCTAAAAAAAACCAGAACATCCGAACAAACTCACCATATTCCCTATACTGCACTGCATCAGTTCATCTTAAACCAGATGATCCAGCAGAAAATTGTACAGCTGCATGATTTTAAAGACCCGGGAACCGTACCGCAGCCTCAGGTTCCCAATACCCTCAGTATATTACTACAATCCACAGAAGAACACCTGATTATAAGAAACCTTGGCGGCTGTACAGCAAACTCAC
The DNA here is from genome assembly GCF_014200605.1 of Pedobacter cryoconitis. Classification (GTDB taxonomy): domain Bacteria; phylum Bacteroidota; class Bacteroidia; order Sphingobacteriales; family Sphingobacteriaceae; genus Pedobacter; species Pedobacter cryoconitis_B. Next base: position 36,324 of record NZ_JACHCE010000012.1, read on the forward strand.
TTTTAGGAAGATTTTCTTTAGCAAGTGAAGAAGTGACTCAAATTGGCCATAGGTTTGTTGAAATCGAGCAGGAAGCTAATCCTGATATTTTATTTTTTGATATTGGTTATCAGATAGAGAAACATGCTGATAACATTAACCGCAGAAAAGCGATCTATGATTATGAACTGCCTATATTAAGCTGGCCCGAAAGTAAACATATTTTGGCTCTTGATGATATCATGGTTAGTGTAAGAGGAGAAGAACTAGTACTTCACTCCGTCAAATACGGTAAAAGGCTGATTCCGAAATTAGCTTCTGCCTATAATTATACCCGTTCTGATCTGGCCGTTTATAGATTCTTATCTGATTTACAGCACCAGGGTATGCACACGAGCTTGGGGCTCAGTCTTTCATCCATATTTCCCGGCCTTTTACATTATCCACGAATACAATATAAAAATGTAATTCTATCCGCCGAAAAATGGCTGGTTCCCAAATCCCTCTGTCAGGAATCAAACCCGGCATCTTTAACAGAATTATACAACTGGCTGCACCTTATTAATTTACAAAAACCGTTTAGATGCGGTGAAGGTGATCAGACATTGATTTTTAATCCTGAAATAGAAGAAGACCTGCATTATTTTATGCTCTTCTGCCGGAATAAACAAGAAATATACATTGAAGAAGCTTTTATTCCTGGCCAATCACAGGTAATTGATGAAAATAATGAGCCTTATTTGTCCGAATTTATTGTGAACCTGGAACATAAAGAACAACTTTATGCACCCTATCCATTCAGGGGTTTATGGAATAATGAACACTATTTTTCCAATCTGTTTTTACCCGGCGAAGAATGGCTGTACTTTGAGATCTACTGCCATCCTTCCAAGTCCAATGCTATCCTTCTTCTTATCAACAGGAACTTTATCTCTCTTTTTAAAAAAAAGATAAAAAAATGGTTCTTTATCCGCTACAATATTCCTGCAGATCACATACGTTTGAGGTTCAAGCTTAATGAAGTCAAAGACAGTCATGAGCTTACAGCTAGTCTTTCTGGTCTGATAGCGCCATATATCACCTCTGGTATCGTAGCAGATTTACAGCTTAAAATCTACAGACAGGAGACAGAACGTTATGGACTGGAACGGATGAACATCGTAGAGACTTGTTTTCGGACTGACAGCGATTATATTATCACACTGATTACCAAACCATTCGAAATCAATGACCTTTATCTCTTATCGATTACTTTAATTGAAAATGTAATGAATAATGCCGGATATACATTGGACCAGCAACTGCGGTTTGCAGAACGTATGCATATCGCTTTTTCTGCAGAATTTAACATACAATCTGAGGGGTCTAAAAAGATTAATCAAAATTATAAGGACTTCAATTTTGATCACCTTACCCTGTCATTAAATAAATTACAGCAAAAAAAAGCGCTGATGACAGAACGTTCTTTTTTAAATAGCTTAAATGCCTGTCAGGATACAGAGAAGAATAGTGTGTTGTCCGATTTATTTCATATGCATACAAACAGGCTTTTTCATGATGATCAGCGTATGCACGAAATGATTATGTATAATTTTCTGACCAAGCGGATAAAGATGAAAATAGGCAGATTAAAGAGATAAAATTTAATTTAAAAAATAAGATATGCATTAAACAAAATTACTATTTTTACGTAAGTGGTAACATGCGCATTTTCTTTACGAAAATTCAAGTGAAGCTGTAAGCTATAGATCATTTATGAAACCTTCGACTAAAAATCACTACAATGCTCCGTCGGTATTGGTAAAGAGCCTGGAAGCGATCGAGAACTTTCAATCTGCACATAAGCTTTTTCTCAAAAAAAACACGGAGGACTCAAGAAAGTCAATGGCACAATCTCTCCAAATGGTAAAGATCCTTCAAGATGAACTATCTGCCCCCGATGAATCGGCAGATCAGATCAGAGTAGCTTTTTTAAAGCAGGTAATAACACTGGAGCAAAACATTGAAAATATCCACGAAGATGGGCTCTATCCCGATTTATATAGAGACAGCGAATCTTCTTTCCGTCTGCTGAAGGATATTCTTGATAGTTTTAAAATATCTTTATTATCAAAAGGAGAAGCTTATCCCTTCGTAGAGCTTTCTACAAGTAATAATGAATGGAAAGATCATGGCGTAGTTGCTTTTTGCAGAGATGTAAAGAACAACCTCAATCCCATAAAATTCAAGAGCTTATGGGACGCATTGCAATGTTATGAAAAAAACAAAACACAGCTTACGTATACCTTTGAAATTCTATCAATCACAGGGAATTTAGGGAAACAGCACTAAATATTTTTGAATACAGTAAAGATGTTTAATTGTATCAAACATCTTTACTGTTTATTTTTTTATTCTTTAGGATCTTTATCAGATCAATTCCCTTTTCCAGTACGGGTTTAAAAATATCTCCTTTCTCATTTACTCTTGCCGGGGCATTGAAAATCGTAAAGTCTTTCATCTTCAATCCTTTTTTCACTTCTTCCCAGTATAATGGCATAGAGACTGTGGCACCCGGTTTTGGTCGTAAAGAATAAGGTGCTGCAATAGTAGCCTGAGGCCTGTTTTGTAAAAAATCAAGATACATTTTACCTTCGCGGTTAGCAATAGTACGTTCAAGACTGGTATACTCAGGTATCTCCCGGTTGACCAGTGTCACTATTATTTTTGCAAATTCTTTACTCTGTTCATAAGTATATTTATTTCCTAATGGAATATAAACATGTAATCCGGTAGAGCCACTTGTCTTGCAGTAACAGGGCACCCCCATATCATCCAATATAGCTTTAGTCATTTGTGCTGCTTCGATGACCTGATCAAAGGAATTTTTATCAGGATCAAGATCTATAATACACCAGGTCGGATAATCAGGCTTTCTGACCGTACTGCTCCAGGGATGAACTTCAATACAACCCAAAGCAGCTGTATATAGTAAAGTCGCTTCATTCCCGCCTAACATAAAATGTTTATCAGACTCATCGCCTTCTGCATGATAAAGATAAGTTTTAGCCCAGTCAGGAACCTTTCCAGTCACATCTTTCTGATAAAAACTCTGACCACTTATCCCATTAGGATAACGGTTTAATGAAAGTGGCCGGTCTTTCATATAAGGTAGTATAAAGGGAGCCATCTGCGCATAATAATTGATCAGATCACGTTTGTTGATTTGCTCAGCAGGCCAGAATACTTTGTTCAGATTTGTAAACTTAAGCAGGCGGCCATTTACTTTTTTCTCCTGAACTTCCTCATCCGTATGAAGTAAAGTTTTATTTGCTTCTTTTTTCTGTGCCATAGCAGAATTATTTTGCTGTACTTTTTTGTCTAAAATTTCATATAATGCTGTCGGTTTTTCTAAGATGACTTCTTCAGGGTCTTTATCTTCACGCATGCCCGCAAAGGATGGATGCCGCATTAATCCATCAGTAGTCATTTCTGTAAAATCCACCTCACAAATGAGTTTGGGTTTTAGCCAGGTTGCTTTTGTTTTTGCTAAAGCAGCTCTGAAAGGCGCCGGTTTATTTACATCAGGCTGATCAGTAAATGGTGTTTCAGCTATAATCAGGGGCTGAAACTGTTCCAACAATTCATTTTGTCTTTGAATATTAAAACCAGTTCCGATCTTTCCGGTGTAAATGAATTTTCCATTCTCAAATACACCAACCAGAAGCGAGCTGAATGGCTTGTCACTGCCTGCATTATTTGTATATCCTCCTATCACTACTTCCTGCCTCCTCCTTGCTTTAATTTTAAGCCATTCACCGCTACGCTCACCAGGATAATACAAGCTATCCTTATGTTTAGCCACAATACCCTCTAAATTTGCTTTTTTGGCCGCTTCCAGAAATTCTACTCCAGAAGTTTCAAAATCCTTACTGAACCTTATCAATGAATTTTCAGGAATAAGCCGTGAAAGTATATGCTTTCTTTGAACCAGTGGCAGCCCGGTCACATCATATCCGTCATACCATAAAAGATCAAATACGTAATAAACCAGCTCTCCTTCTTCCTGACTTTTCCAGTTTTGCAGCGCACCAAAACTTGTTTTTCCTTTTTGATCAGCAACAACAATTTCCCCATCTACGATCGCATTAACATTCCAATCCCTAAGCTCTTCAAATACCGGATAAAATTTATCATTAAAAGATTTATCATTCCTTGATTTAAGTTCCACTTCCCCCTTGTTCATGAAAGCAACCGCACGATAACCATCCCATTTGATCTCATATAACCATTCTGGTTCATCAAAAGCCTTACTGACCAGTTTACTCAGCATAGGTCTTACATGTGTATAAAAGGGAGTCTTTTTTGTTTTAATCTTATTTAGCTCAGGCGTACTCACGGGCTTAGGTTTGATTGTTTTTTGTCCATAAACACGCTCAGGTTTTCTGCTTATCTGTGCAATAGTTTTTTTTGAGACTACAGATTTATCTTTTAACAGAATATCATCACCTTTAGCATATTTATCTTTATGCTTGATCAACAGCCAGCTATTTTCTCCCATTCCATGAGTTTTCACCAGTGCAAATGAGCCTTTCAGTTTTTTGCCATGTAAGGTAAAACTGATTTTACCGCTATAAAGCTGATGCCTAAGGTTTCTATCCTGGCTTTCAACACCTCCTTCTATTGGTTCATCCGCTTCATAAGTACCTTCATCCCAGATCATTACTGTCCCTCCCCCATATTCTCCCCTGGGAATAATCCCTTCAAAATCTTTATAATCGTAAGGATGATCTTCAACCATCATTGCCAGACGTTTAACATCAGGATCAATAGATGGGCCTTTAGGAATTGTCCAGCTTTTAAGTACACCTCCCATTTCGAGCCTGAAATCATAATGTAAATGCGATGCATCATGCTTCTGGACCACAAACCGCAGTTCTTTTCCATTTCCTTTTCCACCTTTGGGTTCTGGGGTCTGATTAAAAGACCGTTTCTTTTTATACGCTGTTAAACTCATTATCAAACATTTATAATAGGATCAGATTCAAAGCATAACAACGGGAAAGACTCAAAGTTTTCAGCGCCTGTTTAATTCAGGTCTTAAACAAAAGAAACAATTTATTGTTAAATCAGACATAAAACATTTATGATGAGATCTCTTTGGAACGGTGCTATTGGTTTTGGATTAGTAAATATCCCGGTTAAACTTTTTTCTGCTGTACAGAACAGTCACCTCGACCTGGACATGCTGGATAGTAAAGATCATTCAAGAATTAAATTTCAGCGTATCAATGAGCAAACCAGAAAAGAAGTGCCATTTGATAAAATTGTAAAGGGATTTTTATTAAATGACAGATACGTAATACTGGATGATCAGGACTTTGAAGATGCTGCACCAGAGAAAACAAAGATGATAGCCTTAGAGAACTTTGTGGATATCAATGAAATCAATCCGATTTATTATGAAACCTCTTATTTTGCCCAGCCTGAGAAACAAGGTAAAAAAGCATATGCCTTATTACTGAAAGCCCTGGTCAAATCGAAAAAAGCTGGTGTAGCAAGATTTGTTTTAAGAAATACAGAGAACTTATGCGTTATTCATCCTTTGAATGATATCCTGGTGATCACCAAAATAAGATTCGCAGAAGAAATACGCTCTGGCGAAGAACTTAAAATTCCTTCGACCGAAACAATCACTAAAAAGGAGCTTGAAGTTGGCCTTGCACTAATTGAGCAATATACCTCTGAATTTGATATTAAAGGCTTTAAAGACGAATATAGTAAAGAGCTGTTAAAAATCATCAAAGCAAAAGCCAAAGGCAAAAGGGCGACTGTCAGGAAATTGAAACCAGTGGAACAGGCTACAGATGATTTGTATAGTCAGCTGCTGCAAAGCCTGGAAGGGAAAAAAGGAGCTTAAACATCAATCGCAGCCTATTAAAAATCAGTATTTTTGAAGAAATCATAAAAAATGGATCATTTGATTATTGGTGATATACACGGATGTTTTTTTACATTCACTGAAATGCTCAAACACTGGGACAGAGATAAAGAATACTTAATTTCTGTCGGAGATCTTATTGACAGAGGAAATTACAGTGCCTTAGTTGTAGAAGAATGCATGAAAATTTCTAATGAATATCCCAATTCCATTTTTTTAAAAGGGAATCATGAAGCTGAAATCATCACACATTTTGAGATTGGGCACAATAAAAACTGGATGAAACAGGGCGGCCAGAAAACGCTGAGGGATTTTGATTTAAACAAATCAGATTTAAAGGATATTATAAAGTGGTTTAAATCTATGCCGCTTATTTTTGAAAATGAAACCATCCTGGTTACTCATGCAGGTATATCAGCTACAGAAGATCCTGAAAACGAAAACAATGAGCATGGGGTACTTTGGAACAGGCAGAATTTAAAGAATATGGGTAAACTCCAGATTCATGGACATACGCCATTAAAAGATGTAAAACCTGTCTATAATAATACTTCTGATTCCTGGAACATTGATACCGGAGCAGTTTATGGTTATGGTTTAACTGGTTTAAGGATTTCAGCAAAAGGAAGATTAATAGACAAATTCCATATCAAAACAGATGAAAGAGACATAATTTCTTCATCTGAAAATATGGAATAAGCAATTGAATGCCTATATTCGCCAAAATGTTCCTGTAGTTCAATGGATAGAATTTTGGTTTCCGGTACCAACGATGGGGGTTCGAATCCCTTCAGGAACACAAAAAAGCCCCTTAACAATACTGTTAAGGGGCTTTTTTTATACAGAAATAGGGGTATGACCAGGAATAACGTCTTCATTCAAAGCATAACAGAATAAAGACATATCAAAACACAATTGTTCATCCTATGAAAAACCCAATCATAATTTCCGCAATCCTGCTGCTTTCTCTTGCAGGCTGCAAAAAAGAAGATTTAAACTCCAATAGATTAAAAGTAGAAATTAGTAATAATGATCCTTATCAATTCAGAAACCCTTATGTTGTCGATGTTTTCAATCTCCGGACGGGAAGAAACATATTAAGCATCCGGGATAAACGTACTGAAGATTATCAAACCGAAGATGTGCTGCCCGGCGATAAGATTGATATTGCCTATACTATGTTTTGCAATTGCGAAATTACCATCAAATATAAAGGCCAGAAATTAGACAAACGCACCAATTATTTTTTGGACTCCAAAGAAGGAAAAATGACAGTTACTATTCCCAGATAGTATTCAGATTTTTGTTATTTTCAACCTTTATTCAATACGAAACTGTCCCTTTGACTTGATCTTTATCTTATGGCATGGAAAAAATAAAATCCAGCAAAAAACAGGTGTGAGATTTTAGAAGATTAGAATAACATGAGGGGACTCAGAAAACTAAAAACATAGTTCTAAACATTTCAAATTGAACTGACCAAATATTTTAGGTAACAAATACCACGAATGTTACCACTTGGAAAGATGAAATATCGATTTATTTGAGAAAATATGAAATTTATGCCCCATTCACGTAAGGAAAACGGGCGTTGGTGTAATAATGAAATGATTAATCATATGATAAGCTTATTATTGAATTGTGAATCATCTACCTATGAAACACACACAACAGTAATGTACCCTATATCGCATTACAAAAAAAAACCAGCCTGCCGGCTGGTTTTTTTTTATTTTGAGGATCTTTAAATCAAAGCCGGCCTTTATTTCTAAAATGCATTGATGATTAACTGAAGTGCCCCGGAGTTGTGTTCAGGACTAAACATTGCGGTTGCCGCTATAGGCATATGATGATTAAAAACTACCAGGTCTTTATTTAGTGTTACCCCCGAATTTACAATATTAGGTTTAGAGCCGTAAAAATTCTGATCCCTGCCAAAAGCAAAACCACCTCCAGCAAAAAGATGCACACTCGTAGTCCCCTCTTTCCATACCCTGTAATCAAGCACTACATAATTAGAGTAATTATTGGCCAGCTCACCATTGCTGGTTACATGTGTATCACGCCCTTGTACTATAGTACTCCAGTTAATACTGATCGGGAAGGCGTCTCCGAACTGATATCCGGCAGTTACATCAATAAAATGAGAGGTAGTAGCCTTATTATAATCAAACAGCTTAGCATTTGGGAAATCAGTAAAATTATTGATATCCCAAACTGAAAAGTTAAATCCGGCTTTGACATAACTTACATAGTAATCAAATTCTTTATATTCTCCGTTAAGTCCTGCTCCGCCCCAGAAACCTGCCGAAAAACTTCCGTCCCTGGTTGTATAATGCATATCAACATCCGTTATAGGGCTGGTCGAGACTTTAAATCCACGCCACAGATATAAATTACGTACCTGCAGGTTAACATCAAAAGGTTTATACTTTTTCACTGCTATAGTATCAATTTTTATGGCCGCAGCATCCTGTGCCGCCGCAGACAGGCAAAGGCATAGCCCTAGTATAGCCCCAAGGCTACCTTTATAAATAGTTTTCATAAAAAATCTGTTTAAGTAATTCTGATTTTTGTTTAGCTGATAATTTAATGAAGCTGCATATAAATGAGAGCTGCTATTGCTGCTCCGGCAATCGGACCAATTATAGGAATCCATGCATAAGACCAGTCACTCCCGCCTTTTCCTTTAATCGGGACTAAGGCATGTACAATCCTTGGTGCTAAATCACGTGCTGGATTAATCGCATACCCCGTAGTACCACCTAATGAAAGACCAATTACCCAGACCAGAAAAGCAACAGGAACAGCACCAACAGAACCTAAACCCACAGGTATTTTTGTCGGGGTAATTTCAGCACCTGTAATATAGAAAATAGTAAAAACCAGCACAAATGCACCTATAATTTCACTCATTATATTAGAAGTATAGTTACGGATCGCAGGGCCTGTGCAAAAACAGGCGAGCATAGCTCCCGGATCGTTATTACGGTTAAAATGATCTTTATACATGACCCAGACCAGAAATGCACCCATACCGGCCCCGATTAGTTGCGCCACTATATAAGGTACCACACTGGCCCAGGCAAACTTTCCTGCGATGGCAAGAGCGATAGTCACTGCAGGGTTTAAATGTGCCCCGCTATAAGGGCCGGCAACTGTAACCCCTACAAAAACAGCTAATCCCCAGGCTGTGGTAATTACCATCCAGCCGCCATTATTTCCTTTGGTATCGTTTAACACAACGTTGGCTACTACGCCATCGCCTAAAAGTATAAGTAACATGGTACCTATAAGTTCTGCTATGAATGGAGTCATTACAGTAAAATTAAGGATGAATAATTAGTTTGAATCAGTTTCAGAAAGGTCATCATTCCAGCTCTGTGTCGCATGGATAGCTCTCTTCCAATCTTTAATTCCCTTTTTAATCACAGCCTGATCTCCAGTAGGAACAAATTCTTTTTCTGACTTCCATAATTGCTGAATCTCTTCTACACTATCCCAGAAACCTACAGCCAGTCCTGCTAAATAAGCAGCCCCCAAAGCAGTAGTTTCTACTACGTTTGGACGTATAACTTTACAATTCAACAAGTTTGACTGAAATTGCATCAGTAAATCATTCGCTGTTGCACCGCCATCAACTCTTAATTCTTTAATTTCCATTCCTGCATCGGCCTCCATTGCTTTTAAAACATCCATTGTCTGGTAAGCAATAGATTCAAGTGCTGCAAGAGCAATATGTGCAGAAGTTGTTCCTCTGCTCAACCCTACTATCGTGCCTCTGGCATCAGGTTTCCAGTAAGGCGCACCAAGACCGGCAAAAGCAGGCACAAAGTAAACACCCTGCGTATCTTTTACACTCGCAGCAAGTTTTTCAACTTCCGATGATTTTTTAATCACCCCCAGACCATCACGAAGCCATTGCACAACTGCACCACCGATAAAAATACTGCCTTCAAACGCATATTGTATTTTACCGTTAATTTTCCAGGCTACAGTAGTTAATAAGTTATTTTTTGATTCGATAAATTCATCGCCAATATTCATCAGCATAAAACAACCGGTTCCATAAGTATTTTTCACCATGGCTTTCTCAATACACATCTGTCCGAAAAGTGCAGCATGCTGATCTCCTGCAATACCTGCGATAGGAATTTTAGAGGCAAAAATAGTCGTGGTAGTCTCTCCGTATATTTCACTTGATTGTTTAACTTCGGGAAGCATACTTTTAGGGATATCCAGAAGTTCAAGTAATTCATCATCCCATTGCTGGGTACGGATATTGAAAAGCATGGTACGGCTTGCATTAGTGATGTCAGTAACGTGTACATGGCCTCTGGTAAACTTCCAGACCAGCCAGCTATCTACAGTTCCAAAAGCCAGCTCTCCTTTATTTGCTCTGTCACGGGCCCCCTCTACGTTATCAAGGATCCATTTTATTTTAGTACCTGAAAAATAAGAGTCAATTACCAATCCCGTTTTAGAACGCACTAAATCAGTTTTACCATCTTTTTTAAGTTGATCACAGAATTCAGCAGTGCGCCTGTCCTGCCAGACAATTGCATTATAAACGGGCTCACCGGTTTCTCTATCCCAGACAATGGTCGTTTCACGCTGGTTAGTAATACCGATTGCTTTGATATTAGACCCGTTAATTCCCATTTTAACAGTTGCTTCTGCTGCTACACTGGCCTGGGTTGACCAGATCTCATTAGGGTCATGCTCTACCCATCCTGATTGCGGGAAAATCTGGGTAAATTCCTTCTGTGCAGTAGATTTTATCTGTCCTTTATGATCAAAAATAATCGCACGAGAGCTCGTTGTGCCCTGATCCAGAGCCAAAATGTAATCTTCCATAACTTATTGATTTATATTGGTTTAATTGATCCTGAATAATTTCTATTCGGGGGTATATGGTACTAGTAAATAAGACTGGGCCAGCTTTCTGAAAGCCTTGACCTGTTCATTTTCCCAGGCTTCATCATAATGTAGTTCTGTGGCTATTAACCTGGCAACAGCAGGTGCCATATCAATAGCAGCACGTGCATCTAAAAATAATGCCCTTACTCTTCTGGCCAAAATATCTTCTACGGTACGGGCCATTTCATGTCTCACACCCCAGATGACTTCAGCTTTGATATAAGGTAAACGGCTATGAAGTTTTCCTTTCCATTCCGGGTTTTCTGTTCCTAAAGCCAATACCGCCGCCTCATCACTTCCGTAAACATATAAATGATCGTTGCGGTCAACATCTGCTTTACTGCCGTGGATAGCGAGTTCTTTTGTTTGGGTAGGACGGGAAGTTAGTTGACCAACCTCAATTGCTTTGTCAATGGTATCCTCCCCCATTCTGCGGTACGTAGTCCATTTACCACCTGTGATAGTAATTAAACCAGATGCGGTAACGATCAGCTTATGGCTTCTTGAAATTTCTTTTGTTTTAGAAGAACCATCTTCCGGCGCTGCCAAAGGGCGTAAACCTGCAAATACACTAAGTACATCTTTACGAGTTGGTGCTTTAATCAGATATTTTGTTGCTGTACGCAGGATAAATTCTATTTCCTCTTCTAAGGCTACGGGCTCCAGACTATGCTTATCGAGTGGAGTGTCTGTGGTCCCTACCACTAATTTATCATGCCATGGCACTACAAATAAGACCCTGCCGTCATCAGTTTTAGGAATCATAATTGCATCTTCGCCCGGCATAAAAGTACGCTCAATAACCAGGTGTACCCCCTGACTTGATCTGACCAATGGTTTTTTACCTGGTTTATCCATTTGTAAAAGATCGTCTACAAAAACCCCGGTCGCATTGATGACAGTTTTACTTTTCAGGTTATAGCTGATTCCTGATTCTACATCAGTTGCGATTACACCTGCTACCTTACCGGCAGTATCTTTAATTAAGCTTGTTACACGAATATAATTCAGGATCGTAGCTCCCTGCTCCAAACTCGTTTGTGCCAGGTTTACTGCAAGACGTGCATCATCAAATTGTCCGTCATGGTATACTACCCCGCCATATAGGTTTTTAGGCTGTATAGTGGAAAGTTTACTGATTACATCTTTTTTAGAAATATGTTTTGCACGGCCAAAACCGAGTCTTCCGGCTAAAAGATCATAAAGTGTTAATCCAATAGTGTAAAATGCACCCCCCCACCATTCGTAGTTAGGAATAATGAACGACTCATTTTTCACTAAGTGAGCTGCATTTTTCAAAAGCAAACCGCGTTCATATAAAGCTTCCCTTACCAGTCCTATATCGCCCTGCGCTAAATAACGAACACCGCCATGCACTAATTTAGTACTTCGGCTGGAGGTCCCTTTTGCAAAATCTGCCTGTTCCAATAATAAAGTCTGATAACCACGGCTGGCCGCATCAAGCGCAGCGCCTAAACCTGTTGCACCACCACCAACTACAATGACATCCCAAACCTTTTCCGGATCAACAATATTTTGTATCAATTCTTTTCTGCTTGTGTTCATCTTTTGGGCCTCCTTATATTTTGTAACGATTTGTTTCGCTTTGTATATCAAATCTATAAAATAAAACATTTCAAAACAAATAAAAATCAATAAGAACCTTCGTTTATTCTAAAAACTACTAAAAAAGCCATATAAAGAACGTTTATGAACATAAAGAATAAAACAATAACCCGAAATCGAAACAAAACGAAACACCGAGTAAAATATTTAGGGCCGCTCTTTAAACAAAACTTAGGGTTTTTGTTTATTTTTGGCTATCAGCAACATAATCAACCTAACCGGAATGAAGAGTATAACCGAAAGACATCAGTTAATTTTAAAAAAACTTCAGGAAACCGGATCTGTTAACGTTCAGGAGCTCAGCGCACAAATGAAAGTTTCTGATGTGACTATCCGAAAAGACCTGAAACTACTGGAAGACAAGAAATTACTCTTCCGTACACATGGTGGCGGCTCTAAAACAAATCCTTATACCAATGACAAACCCGTTGCTGAAAAGGAACAGATACATGCGGATAAAAAAAGACTGATTGCTAAAGCTGCCGCTGAAATGATTGGCCATAACGACTCTATAATTATTGCTTCCGGAACTTCTATGCTCGCACTGGCAAGAGCCATACACCCCGAAAAACATCTAACAGTAATTACCTCCGCCTTAAATGTTGCCCTGGAGTTATCACATCACCTGCATGTAGAGGTTTTACAGCTTGGCGGCCAGCTGAGACAAAATTCATCTTCAGTAATGGGGCCTTATGCGGAACAGATTTTAACGGATGTTTCCTGCAGCATGCTATTTCTGGGGGTAGATGGAATAGATATTGAAACCGGGTTAACTACGACAAGCCTGATGGAAGCCCGCCTGAATCAGAAAATGATCAATGCCGCACAGATTACCGTTGTCCTGGCTGACAGCTCTAAAATGGGAAAAAGAGGACTGGGAAAGATCTGTTCTCTTGATCAGATCCAGCATGTGATTACTGATGACGGAATTTCTCCGGCTTTGGTTAAACTCATGGAAAACAAGGGTATCAGCGTAACTATTGTTAAAGAAAAAGGTTAGACCAATACCCGGTTAATTATTCAAATTCAATTTTACAGCGCTCTCTGCTTAATGCATCCATAAAACTATGGTGTTCATATGCCGTTTGTTTCAGCATAGCTTCATCTTTTTTATAGGTGTTTTTAAGTTCTTTTCTATTCATTGCCTGAAAGAAACGCCTGATATCATCCCGGCTTTTTAAAATCAATGCAGGAACTTCTTTGGGCTTATTATCTTCTCCGATAGCAACCATGGTAAAATAACTTGTATTGGTATGTTTGATGACATGAGTTTTCAGGTTCTCTGAAATCACCCTGATGCCAATAATCATAGATGTCTTTCCTACATAATTTACAGATGCCATCAGCGAAACAATCTCTCCTACTTCGACAGGTGCCAGAAAATCAACTACATCAATAGATGCTGTAATACAATATCCATCAGCATGTTTTGCAGCACATACATAAGCGACTTTATCCATCAGGCCCAGAATAATACCTCCGTGTATCTTACCGCCAAAATTTGAATAAGACGGAATCATCAACTCTGTTAAAGTAACCTGAGAATTTGCAACTGGTTTATAATCTGACATGTTATTTTTTTGATTGCAATTTAGCTTTTTTCGCAAAACAGTCAAATCTGGCGGGCATGATTTTTGATCGGAAAGAAAATAAATAATATACATGACTGTTGCCAGAAAGCCCTTTAATTTTGTCGCATTACTGATCAATATCCTGATTCCGCTTGGCTTTGGTGTAGCAGGCGGCCTGATTACCCAGATATCCATTAAGAAATGGTACCCCTTTATTGAAAAGCCTTCTTTCAACCCACCAAACTGGTTATTCCCCCCGGTATGGTCTTCACTGTTTATTATTATCGGGATTTCTTCTTACCTGATCTGGTCCAAAAGAGCACAAATTGCACATTTTCCAAGAACCATAGCCATTTATTTTATTCAGCTTATCCTGAATTTATGCTGGTCTTATTTATTCTTTTACCACCACCTGATTGGCGCTTCTCTGATAGAAATCATAGCGCTGCTGGCAGCAATTATCGTGAATGGCATCGTTTTCTATAGAATTGACAAAACTGCAGGATTACTATTTATACCTTATTTTTTATGGGTTAGTTTTGCGACTATACTCACCTATAATATTTACCTTCTCAACTAAAGGTTATACTTCTTTTTAGCTGCAACTTCGTCAAATTTATTTCTGATAAGAAAGCTATCAGAAATAAATGATGACTTGTTTCGCTTAAAAATAAGTTATAACCAGTTTTTCCAGCAGAATCAGATGCCGATAGCAACAAGTTATCATTTATTGTTTACAGGAAAGCTATCAGAAATAAATGAGGACTTGTTTCTCTCAAAAATATTTTACTATCTAAATGTAAACAGCTTCTAAAAGAAAACCTGTAATTTAGGAAAGTGATCTCTTTAAAAAACGTAATGCTCGGTTTACTATGTTTTTGCGCATTTCAGGTAAATGCACAGAAGGTTGGATTGGTTCTCAGTGGAGGGGGAGCGAAAGGGCTGGCGCATATCGGTACGCTGAAAGCGCTGGAAGAAAATCATATTCCCATTGATTACATCACAGGTACTTCTATGGGTGGGATTGTAGGTGCGCTTTATGCTGCCGGATACTCTCCGGCACAGATTGAAAAGATTGCGCTGACTACAGATTTCCAGGATTGGGTAAGCGGCCGTTTTAAAAGTGATTATAGTTTCTTTTTCCAGAAAGGCAGTATTAATGCCTCCCTCATTACTGCTAAGCTTTCTGTTGACACCTCTCTGAGAGTCAGTTTCAGATCTAACCTGGTCAACGACATCCCTTTAAACTTTGCATTAATCGAGCTCTTATCACAGGCATCAGCCATATCAAAAGATAATTTCGATAATCTTTTTGTACCCTACCGCTGTATGGTTTCTGATGTCTTTTCACAGACCAGTATCACTGTAAAAAGCGGTAGTCTGGCCGAAGCCGTAAGAGCAACCATGACTGTTCCACTAATTTACAGACCAATCAAACTGGATAATAAATATGTATTTGATGGTGGATTATATAATAATTTCCCTGCCGATGTCATGCAGAAAGAGTTTAAACCCGATTATATAATCGGCGCAAATGTATCTTCTAAAAATTTCAAAGAATATCCTAAAAACGGGGATGAAAAGCTGGTTAACAGACTGATGCTATTTATGTTTTTATCCAAATCAGACTCTACACTGATCGGAAAAAATGGTATCTATATCCAACCTGATCTGCAGGATTTCAGCTCCAGCAATTTCAGCCCGGTTGCCGAGCTGATTAAACAGGGATATGATGCGACAATGGCCGATATGCCCAAAATCCTGAAATCTGTACAACGCAGAATCAGTACTGAGGAAATCGTACTGAAAAGAAATACCTTTAACAATAAAAAACCTCAGCTGGTTTTTAGTGATGTTACTGTAACCGGGGTAAACAACCAGCAGAAACGTTATATCGAACGCTTATTTAAAAGTGATAAACCGACTTTTGATTTAGCCGACATCAGACAGGGTTATTACAAGCTTGTCGCTGATGAAACCTTCGAAACCATTTATCCAAAGATAAGCTACAACCCTGCTACTGATAGTTATATTTTCGGAATTATAGCTAAACCTAAAAGAAGTTTTAAACTTGATTTTGGTGGAAATATCTCCAGCAGACCGATCAGTAATGTATTTCTGGGAATGCAGTACAACTATCTTGACAGAAAGGCCTATACTTTTGGCACGAACTTCTATTCAGGTCGTTTTTATGAATCCGTTCAACTGAATGGCCGCATAGATTACCCTTCAAAACTTCCCTTCTTTTTAAGCGGAGAGATGACTTACAATCACTTTAATTTTTATAATACCAGCCAGATTTTTATTGAGAACCCACATCCTACTTATATTGAACAGTCAGACCGGAAGATTGAACTCAAAGGGGGGATTCCGCTTAACCGCAACACAAGAATCACTTTAAGCACTTCTTTTATCAATAACAATGACCACTATAGCCCGACCAACACATTTAATATCGGCGATATTTTAGATAAAACGGTCTTTAACGGATCCAGAACTGCTTTAACATTTGAACAGAATACATTTAACCGTAAACAATATGCTAACCGCGGAAGGAATTTCCTGCTCAGCCTTAATTATTTCAATGGAAGAGAACTCTATACCCCGGGTAATATTTCCAGAAATAGCGGAGCTTCAACTGATATTGAGGCAAATAAAAAAGACAGAGAATGGTTTAATATCAAATTGAGCGATGAAAATTATTTCTTTCATCAGGGTAAATACACACTCGGATATCTGGTGGAGGGCGTTATTTCAAATCAGCCGCTGTTTTCAAATTATTATTCTACCCTGCTTGCAGCACCTGCTTTTTATCCGCTGCAAGATAGCAGATCTCTCTTCCTGGAAAAATTCAGAGCAAGAACTTACCTTGCAGGAGGCTTAAAAAACGTCTATCAAATCCGCAAAAACCTGGATCTCAGAGTAGAAGCATTCCTGTTTATGCCTTATCAGGAATTTGCTCAGAACGGATTTCAGAATATTGATAATGCCTGCACTTTTAATCATATACATTATGCAGGAACAGCAGGCCTGGTTTATAATACACCGGTTGGCCCTGTCAGCCTAAGCTATAATTTATATGACGATCCGATAAAAAGAAACGGCGTTTTACTACATTTGGGGTATCTGATTTATAATAAACGCTCCATTGAGTAAATAGCATCCTGCACCTGCCTATGGATAAACACTTAAAAACAGCATGAAACCTACCTGACTAAAACAATTATTAAACCCCCAGAGCAATAATTAGTTTAATGATCAAAGGCTCCATTTGACAAAAAAAAACAATAAATAAATTAAATGAAAACAATATATTACTGCTTACTATTTCTACTTATTTCCAGTACAGGCTATGCGCAAAAATCTGACATTAACAATTTCATTGTTAAAGAAAGCCTGTTAAAGAACAGTAAGTTAGCCATCATTGCTGCCGATTCACTGGATCAGCCATTGGAAAAAATCAACGGACTTTACACTTTCACCGTTAGTGGTTTTACGCAAACACTGAAGTTTAATGATGGGGTAGCTATCCTGCCACTGCAAATTGATAAATCTGCTTTTGTTTATGTAAAACACCAGAACGATAAGGGTACACATAGCAAACTGCTTTATGTTTATAAAAAAGAAGGAAGCCTGAACCCCTTTACAATCAATAGCATGTGGATGATACTTTTTCCATTATTGCTGGTCTTCATTGCTTTTGCTTTCAGAAAACTTATCATCTATGCAGTGATCATCTTACTGGTTTTCATTTATTTCAACCATAGCAGCGGACTTAATTTATCAACTTTCTTCGAGACCATATTTGATACCCTGAAAAAAGTATTTTAAACTAACAGACATAGTATCAATCAAATAATAAAGGGATGTATCTTACCGACACATCCCTTTATTATTTGATTACCTGCTCAGGAAGCTATAGTTATTAGAACGGCAGACCTATACCAAAATTATACTGGAAGAAACGGTAAGTATCAGGGCTGTTTGCAATATTATATGCGTTCTGAAACTCACTTCTCCCACTAAACAGCTTTGTAATAACCCACTGGTCTGCGGGTGCAAACTGAGGATCTCTCAATTTAAGACCAACATCAAATCTGAATACAAAATACTGTAAATCATACCTAAGGCCCATTCCAGTACCAACTCCAATCTGGTTTGCCAGGTTCTTGAATTTAAAATAGGTTTCTGGATTCGGGTTACCTGGCGCAATATTCCAGACGTTTCCTGCATCCAAAAAGACGGCCCCTTTAAGCTTTGCACCAAAAAACTTATCAATTAATTTATAACGGTATTCCAGATTAGCCTCAATATGCATCTGCCCCAACTGATCAAGGCCATAAGACAACTTTCTCTGGTCTTCTGAAGTCAATGTATTCCCCCTGTTATAATTTCCAGGACCAAGGGTCCTGGCCTGCCATGCCCGAACTCCACTGGCACCACCTGCAAAAAACAATTTTTCAAATGGGATCGCTACAGAGTTACCATAAGCATAACCAACACCAGCATT
This sequence comes from Pedobacter cryoconitis, assembly GCF_014200605.1. Classification (GTDB taxonomy): domain Bacteria; phylum Bacteroidota; class Bacteroidia; order Sphingobacteriales; family Sphingobacteriaceae; genus Pedobacter; species Pedobacter cryoconitis_B. Next base: position 54,850 of record NZ_JACHCE010000012.1, read on the forward strand.
AATCCTTGCAATAAATTGCTTATCAACCCCTAAATTTTTATACCAGCGGATATCAACTTCAGGACGTACATACTGATTAAAAGGCAAACCCAGGATATTAGCATAATCACCATTGGCAGGATCATGCTTCCTATCAATAATTCTGGATATCCCATACAGCATATTTCCTGCGATATCTATATTCCCACGGAAATAAATAAAACTTTTATCCAGCAATAATTTATTTGCATTCAGGGTATAAGCATACTTCATACCTACTGTAAGATCTTTTCTGGTCAGCAGCTGGAGATTATAGATGTTCTTATTATAAATATCCAATCCTCCCGGTGTATTGAGATCTAAAAGTAATCCACCGAATCTGTACTCAAAATTTAGTGGGGTAAATGAATGCAATTTTGATTTAGTTTCTACCCAGTCATAAGTAATCGAGTTCAGTAAAACCCTGCGCACAAAAAAATCTTTCTGCAATGAATAAATATAACTTGAGGAGAATGTAGTAGACGGCATCCCATTTTTCCCCATTAGCGGGATATTAAATGGAACCATCAGTCTTGGCACCGCCAGGTTGGCACTGACAGAGAAATCACGCTGATAAATATCGTTAAACAAACTCCCCCCCTGCCCAATTCTGGACTGAAGCCCTCCTTTGATCTGAAATTCAAAACGTTCTGCACCCTTGAAAATATTGTTATTCGTAAAAGTGTTACCTACAGTAAACCCGATAGTACCAGCGTTAAAAGGGATCTCGCCCTCTACCCGGTTACTCATCCGTTTCTGAGGGGTCAATTGAATTAAAGGGTTCAATATATTCGAGCTATCCTTAGGCTTAATGTATTCAATTTTCACATTTTTAAAGACATTAAGCTCGTACAGCCGGTTATAGGTCAAACTCTCTTTAGTAATATCATAAACCTCTCCCTGTTTCAGAAAATCATATCTGACAATCGGATTTCTTCTAAAACGTTTAGACAGGTCTGTAAAACGCAATCCTCTGTAGATACGTGGGTTTAAAGTTATAGAATCTGTAAAACCTTCGGTTGAGGGCGCGACAATGACATTAGTTTCTCCAATCATGTATTGAATATGTTTTCCGGTTTCAGGAGTATCAATAAGAAGCCCAACGTTGGCCTGACTCTTATTGAGCGAGGAATCTACTTCAAATCTTACGTAAGGCCTGGAAAAGTCATAATAACCATGCTCTTTCATCATTTGATAAATTTGCTCTCTTTCCAGAGAAAGAGAATCATCATCATATCTCACCCCTTCGTGCAGATGGCTTGCAAAAGATTTCTGCTCCATGTAAAGTTTTCTTACAGCCGGATCAGGAATTGTATAACTTAATTTTCCTATAGAAAATGAAGGTCCTGTGGTCGCTATAAAATCCACCTGTGCCCGCTGGTTTTTCACTTTGATCTCAGCTCTTACTTTTGCCATAAAATAACCTTTGCTCATCAGGTATTTCTCAATCTGACCTCTTGAAATCTCTACCAGCGTACTGTCCAGCACCGGTGCTTTTTTACCTACAGATTTTGTTTTAAACAGGGTATAAAATATATTGTATAAACCTACATTGATACCCAGGCGTGATGAAGGGCGAATATCTTTCTGAATATAATTCATCGCTTCTTCCTTATATTTGGATGGAATACTATCTATTTCAACTACTTTCACAATTGACTGGTTCTCTTCAATAAATTTTGTAGAGGAACAGGCAGCAGCAAAAAGAATAATAAATAGTAATATTGCGGGAAAAAGGAATTTCCCTTTATAAATAGAATATGCTTTCAAAGTCTCAGATAAGTTTTATTAAATCGTTACATCAAAAAAAGTACCGTAAAGAGCATGGGCTATTTATTATTGAAGGAATAAAATCAATCGTAGAATTTATTCCTTCCGCATATCAGATTCATAGTATATATTTTCTGGCCCAATACCAATCTTTACTACCTAAATTACCTTCAAATATAAAGTTATTTGAAGTAAACAATGCCGAATTAGAGAAGATTAGTACTTTACAGGCACCACAAGGTATTCTGGCACTGATAAATATACCAGAGACTACTGCTTTTGATAAAAAAGCACTGAATAATAATTTCTCCCTTGTACTTGATGGTATACAGGACCCGGGAAACCTGGGCACAATTATCAGAACAGCAGACTGGTTTGGATTTAAAAATGTAATTTGTTCACTGCATACGGTCGAAGTTTATAATCCGAAAACAGTACAGGCAACTATGGGTTCTCTATGCCGGGTGAATGTAAGTTATCAGGACCTGCCTTTATGGTTAAAAGATATTAAGCTTCCGGTTTTTGGTGCAATGTTAGACGGAAATAGTCTTTACAAAACAAAATGGGGTACTGAAGGTCTGGTGATTTTAGGTAACGAAGGGCAGGGTGTAAGCCCCGAAGTCATTAATCTGATAAATAATCCGGTAACCATTCCAAGGGTTGGAGAGGCTGAGTCATTGAACGTTGCGGTGTCCGCAGCAATCTTTTGTGCAGATATTAGTAGAAATTTTCAGAAATAAATTGCGGATTAACTATTATTTGCTATTTTTGCAACCTGATTTCAAAACAGGTCGAGTGGCCGAGTGGCTAGGCAGAGGTCTGCAAAACCTCGTACAGCGGTTCGAATCCGCTCTCGACCTCAGATTTATATTAAATAAAAAAACTAAAGGTTAAGACCATGGCAGTTACAAGACTAAAAAGAAAAGACAGAAAGAATAAAACAACTTCACGCTTAGAGGTTAAAACTTTGAAACTAGCTACAAACATTGAATTAGGTAGTCGTTCACAACAACCTAAAAAAGATCAGTTAGCTAAAAACAATCTTTTACTAGATCAACTTTCTGCAGCTTTAAGAGCATAGGTTCTAAAGTTAAAAGCATAAAAAAAACCTTTCTGAAATCAGAAAGGTTTTTTTTATGCCTGATGTTTTTCCTACAGGCTCTATTTTTTAACAAGCATTGGTTGTGGATTAAGTCATAAACTTGCGGAGCAGGCTCTTTTTAAGCATAAATTTTGACACGCTAAACAGAAAGTCTTTGATGTCACGGATGCTCTTATGGCTCTGAAAGCTTTCAATTTGCATGTGAATGACTCAAGCCGAAACAAGGCCGGGCTGTTAGTAAATAGATTCAAAATAGCTAAATAATCAATCTATATCGGCCGGGTACTGCCCGGGTACTGTCCGGGTACTCGTTAGGGTAAGAGCAGTGTTAAAGTAACGTAAGAGCATGGCAAGTCCAGGTAAAAACAACTAGTTGAAATGACATAGAGTTCCTATGCTTAAAGGCTGTTTACAACCTGGTATTACACCGACCACCACTCAGGCACAACCAAATCATAACCGGATGAAGATTAATGAAATTATAATTTTCCCTTTGACTAACCCATGGACAATTGCGGACAATTGCAGACAGCTGCGGACAATTACGGACAATTACGGACATTTTTTACTCACCAGGATAATCTTTAACTCGAATAGCTTACATTGGTGGAAAGGCATTTATTATGGGAAGTTTAACGGGTAAATTTTCAAAGGGAATCCTGGGCGGTTTCATTTTTAAAGCAGCAGTTTGGAGTACAAGATGTTTCAAAAATTCTGTACCGGGCATAATGAAACAATCAATGGAAACCGAAAAAGGGATCAGGGAACTTTCGTAAAAGCAGAAAATATGGAAAAATCAGGATCTTTCCTCCCCCTAAGAATTCCGCTGAAGCGTTGGCCGATCTCTTATCAATGTAACCAGGGCGTTTAATCATGGTAAATTGAACTATAATATCAGGAAGTAATTAGCTTATTAAAGAATCGTAACCATCTGCTTTGAACTCAAAAAATATCAAACCCAAAACTTGGAATTTAATACCTAATCCACAAGTTTATGACTTGATCCTTGGTTGTTAAACCAATGCTTTACAAATTCTTTTCACAATACCTGGTCCTTCGTAAATAAAACCGGTATACAATTGTACCAGTGAAGCACCAGCTTCAATTTTATCTTTAGCATCCTGTGGAGAATGAATCCCTCCCACTCCGATAATCGGAAATGCTTTGTTTGATTTCTGAGATAAATATCTGATCACTTCAGTCGAACGTACAGTCAGTGGTTTACCACTTAATCCGCCTGCTTCATTTGTTATAGCTGCCCCTGTAGTCAAACCTGACCTGTCAATAGTCGTATTGGTCGCAATTACTCCAGCAATACCAGCCTCCATCACAATCTCTACAATATCATCCAGCTGCTCATTGGTCAGATCTGGTGCAATCTTTAATAAGATTGGTCTTGATATCCCATTTTTATGATTACGTTCCTGTAAAGTCTTTAATAATAAGGTCAAAGGTTCCTTTTCCTGCAAAGCTCTCAGCCCTGGTGTATTAGGTGAACTTACATTGACTACAAAATAATCCACTACATCAAATAAGCGGTCGAAACATTTGACATAATCCGAAACAGCATCTTCATTTGGTGTATTCTTATTTTTCCCGATATTCCCACCAATAACAATACTTTTATCTTTTAATTTCAGGACCCTGAGACGTTCTGCAAGCGTATCTACTCCTTTATTATTGAAGCCCATCCTGTTAATAATCGCTTCGTCGTCAGCAAGCCTGAACATCCTTGGCTGATCATTACCTGGCTGAGGCAGAGGTGTAACCGTCCCTACTTCAATAAAACCAAATCCAAGATCACTAAGTGCTTCTATATATTCTCCGTTTTTATCAAAGCCGGCGGCCAGACCTACAGGGTTTCTGAATTTGATACCAAAAACTTCACGTTCCAGACCTTTGATATGAATATCAAAACTGCTCCGGATGATAGTTTTGCCCAGCGGAAAATGTTCGTGGAACCATTTCAGTCTCTGGACTACGAAATAATGAACTTTTTCTGGGTCAAACTTAAAAAATAAAGGCTTAATTAAACGATACATAGGGCGAAGATAGGAACGATTTAATAGGATTACAATTGCTGTATCCATCTTTTAGGACAAAAATAGCAGGAACTTGTAATAAAAACGTAGAAATCGGCTGCTATATGTACTGTGTTCAAACAATATGCGCCTAAAAATTGTACTTTTGCACCAACATGATTTCGATAAACGACTTAACATTCCTTATAGGTTCCCGGGCTTTATACGACGAGGCGAACTGGCATATCAAACCGGGAGAAAGAATTGGCCTTATTGGTGCCAATGGAACTGGAAAATCTACCCTTTTAAAAATAATTGTAGGAGAATACGCACCCTCATCCGGGTCAATTTCAATGTCTAAAGATTTAAAAATAGGCTATTTGAACCAGGATTTACTTTCGTATGAATCTCACCATACCATTCTTCATGTTGCAATGGAGGCTTTTGAGCGCCAAAACCAGATCCATGATGAGATAGAAGAACTTCTAAAAAAAATAGAAACAGATTATTCTGAAGATGTATTAAACAGACTGAGCGACAAGCAACAGGAATTTGAAGCATTGGATGGTTATAACATAGAATATAAAGCAAATGAAATCCTTGCAGGTTTAGGATTCAGCACGGCCGATCAGCATCGTCCACTGAATACTTTCTCGGGGGGATGGAGAATGCGTGTCATGCTGGCGAAAATCCTGTTACAGACTCCTGATATTCTTTTGCTGGATGAGCCGACCAACCACATGGATTTACCTTCCATCAAATGGTTAGAGACTTATCTTGCAGGATTTGAGGGTGCGATTGTAATTGTATCTCACGATAGATATTTCCTGGATAAGATTGTAAACCGTACTGTTGAATCCCGCAAAGGAAAATTAACTACCTATGCTGGTAATTATACTTACTATCTGGAGGAGAAATCTCTTCGCGGAGAGATCCAAAAAGGAGAATTTAAGAATCAGCAGGCTAAAATCAAACAGGAAGAAAAACTGATTGAGCGTTTCAAAGCTAAAGCGAGTAAAGCCAAAATGGCTCAGTCCCGTATGAAAGCCCTGGATAAAATGGAGCGTGTAGAAGATGTTGATGATGATAATCCAACGGTAAACTTCAGCTTTAAATTCACTAAACCTTCTGGCCGTCACGTGATCAGGATTGAGAATGCGACTAAGAGATATCCTAATATTGACATTCTGGAAAATGCAGAAGCTGTTATTGAAAAAGGAGATAAAATCGCTTTAATCGGTGCCAATGGTAAAGGTAAATCTACTTTATTAAGAATGGTTGCCGGAGTTGAAGCATTTCAGGGATCTTGTGAAACCGGACATAATGTAACGACCACTTTCTTTGCACAGCATCAGCTGGAATCTTTACACCTTGGGAATACAATTCTTGAAGAATTACAGGCTTTTGCCCCTAAACATACAGATACGGAACTTCGTTCTATCCTGGGTTGTTTCCTGTTTACAGGCGATGATGTATTTAAGAAGATTAAAGTCCTTTCAGGTGGTGAAAAATCAAGAGTTGCTTTGGCTAAGTCCTTAACAACAGACTCCAACTTCCTGATCCTGGATGAGCCAACCAATCACCTGGACATACAATCGGTAAATATTCTGATCCAGGCGTTGAAACAGTTTGAAGGAACATTCATTGCTGTATCCCATGACAGGTACTTCTTAGATAATGTAGCCAATAAAATCTGGTTTATAGAAGAAGAGCAAATCAAACAATACCCTGGTACTTATGCAGAGTATGAAGTATGGAACAGTAAAAGAATTATTCCGCCGGCAAAAGACATCCCTGTAAAAGCAGAAAAGGAAGTTAAACCTAAAGTGGAAGCAAAACCTGTCACTGTAAACAGTCAGCAGCAATTGAAAAAGCTGAATGACCAGTTGCAAAAGATAGAACTGGAAACTGTAGAATTAGAAAAAAATGTAAAGGCAATTGAAACTGAACTTGCTGATGAAGTGGTATACAGCGATCAGGCCAAACTTGCTGAAGCAAATAAAAAATATATTGCTGCAAAACAATTACTGGATAACGCACAAAGTAAATGGGAAAATCTTGCAGCTGAAATTATGGAATTAGAATAATCATATGATCAAATCCGGAATATTGCTCTTTTTATGTTTGTTTAGTCTGCAAACTTCGCAGGCACAGCAGAAATTCACGTACGATAACAAAGTTTATAATACAGAAATCAAAACTGTCCAGCTTTACAATACACAAAAAGAGCAATCTATCCCGGTAATTGCCCTCGGGACTTCTGAAAAGCTCAGCTTCTCTTTCGATGATCTCAGAGGCGGAAGTAAAAACTACTGGTATACAGTAGAACATTGCACATACGATTGGAAATCATCCAATTTATCTGCGCTAGACTATCTGGATGGCATGAATGAGGACAGGATTATTGATTATGCCTATTCTTCCAAAACACTTCAAAAGTTTACCCACTATTCTCTTACTTTTCCTAACGACCAGCTTAAACCTAAGCTCTCGGGTAATTATCTGTTAAAAGTTTATGAGAATGGTGAGATGGACAGACCCGTAATCTCGCAGCGCTTCTATATTACAGACCAGCAGGTAAATATTCAGACTGAGGTAGTTCCAAGCAATGAGGTTTCCTTAAGGTTTAGCAATCAGAAAGTAAACGTGACGGTTCTGCATAAAAACCCGATACAAAATCCATATCAGGATATTAAAATGGTATTAATGCAGAATGGGAATCCCCTTACTGCAAAACTGAATACTAAACCTACCTATGTGAAACCAGGTTCGTTGATTTATAATGATCTGGCCAGTAATGATTTTAAGGGCAGCAATGAATTCAGAAAATTTGATTTCCGAAGCTTAAGGTATAAAGGCGAACATGTGCAGGATATATTTACGGACAGTACTAATAACGCTGTTTTATTTACAGACCAGAATGGCACTGCTTTAAAATATACGCAGCAGATTGATGAAGATGGCGCATTCTTTATCCGTAATCAGGACAATATAGATAATGACACAGATAGCGACTATGGCCGTATTCAATTCGCGCTGAATGCAGTTGCTCCAGGCTCTAATGGTGATATCTATGTGGTAGGCAGATTCAATAATTATACACTTACCGAAGAAAACAAATTAAGTTATGTAGCTTCTAAAAAGAAGTATTATGCCAGCATTTATCTGAAACAGGGTTTGTATGACTATCAATATGTGTGGAAAGATAATACGACCGGCAATATAGATCATACTGTGTTAGAAGGTTCTTTCTTTGAAACAGAAAACAACTACCAGGCCTTTGTTTATTATCGCAGACCTGGCAGCAGATGGGATGAATTAATTGGCTACAGTCTGTTTAATAATATACAGAAATAATACGCAGCCGTATTAACCGCCAGGCTTAATTATCTTTTGCTACCCAGACTGAAATACTGCCGGCCTCACAAAAGAATTCTGCCCAGCCGTTTTCATCTATAGTAATTTCTTCCTGCCTGTAACCCATGGCATCAATAAACACTTTACCGGCGTGTCCTATACCTATTTCCATGTTTTTAGCCCCCTGCTCTCCATTACTTAAGACCACGGCAATACCAGATTTTTCCATTTCAGATATCCCCTCTCTGGTCCAGCCTATACAATTTGGATGATCCAGATAATCGCGCTGAAAACCATAGGCAAGATCTCTGCGGATCTTAGCTAATAAAGGAAGACTTTCTATACCGATCAGTTCTACTGCTGCATCGTTACCCTCATCATCTTTATCAACATATTCTGCGCCGTATAAATCCGGATAAAATATACAGGGTATTCCCTGCTCTCTTAAAAGAATCATTCCATAGGCAAGTGGGCGGAACCAAAATTCTACATAAGCCTGAAGATCCTGTAAAGGTTGTGAATCATGGTTGTCTAAAAAGGTAATAGACAATTGCGGATGAGATTCTACGAGTGTATTCTCAAATATTTTACTCAGGTCATAGCCATCACCAGCAATACTGGCATCATAGAAATTAAGATGTAACATGGAATCAAAAAGCTGCATCCTGCCTTCAGTAATATCAATATAATTTCTCAGATGTACTACATCATCTACTACCCAGTTTTCAGCAATAATAAAGAATTCTTTGTTAAATTTTGCTTTCATGTGATCAAGCCATTCATTCAGAAATTCTGTAGAGATATGCTTAACCGCATCTAATCTGAATCCATCCACACCACAAGTCTCATAATACCATTCTCCCCATCTTTTCAACTCTTCACGTACCGCTGAATTTCTAAATTCAATATCATTGAACATCAGGTAATCATAGTTCCCTAATTCATTGGACGGTACATCTTCCCAGCCTTCCCCATATTCATTTTGTATAGAAAATATAGCTGTTTCCTGCAAATCTTCTGCCCAGTCAATTCCACTGAAACAACTTTTATCCCAGATAAATTCGGAATACTTGCCCTTTCTGCCCGGAAAAGTAAATCTGGTCCATGCTTCTATCTCAAAAACATCAGAAATATATTCTTCTCTGTTGTCTGTGGCTACCCTGCGTACAGGAACTTTTTCCAGTTCATCAGCGCCTGCTTTATGGTTAAACACGACATCTGCCAGCACCATAATCTGCTGTTCATGCAAGGCCTGGATAGCCTGTAAATATTCATCTTTATGACCATACCTGGTAGGAATACTATTTTTCTGGTCAAATTCACCCAGGTCAAACAGATCGTAACAATCATAACCTACCGCGTCTTCTCCTTCTGTAGATTTGTAGGATGGAGGCAGCCAAACGCCAGTAATCCCCATATCTTTCAAAACCGGAGCCTCACGTGCAACTTTTTGCCATAGTTTTTCTTCTTCGTTGTAGTACCAGTGGAAATATTGTATTAAAGTTTGATTGCTCATATTCATATAATGCGCCTGGGAGCTTTTAAATTAAAGGATGATTTATTGTTACTCTTAATTGGATGGGAACAATACAATAACATGAAGTCTCACATTTTGTTTACTTTTGTAGCAATATGAGCACAATAGTTAAAAATCCTAAAAATTCGTTCACTATCATGAATGAATTAGTACTACCCAATGATACCAATACACTAAACAATTTAATGGGTGGCAGGTTACTGCACTGGATGGATATCGCCGCTGCCATTTCTGCACAAAAACACTGTAACCGGATTGTAGTGACTGCTTCAGTTGACAATGTATCGTTCAAACAACCTATTAAACTGGGTGATGTGATTACGATTGAAGCTAAAGTAACCCGTGCTTTTCATACTTCTGTAGAAGTCCGGATGGATGTATGGGCCGAAAATATCCCTTCAGGAACCCGTGTTAAATCCAATGAAGCTTACTACACTTTTGTAGCGGTAGACCAAAGTGGCAGAACAATTCCTGTCCCTGAGCTGTTACCTGAAACAGAAGATGAGATTGAATTATATGCCGGTGCATTAAGAAGAAGACAATTGCGTTTAATCTTAGCTGGTAAAATGAAAGCTAACGATGCTATTGAGCTGAAAGCTTTATTCTTCAACGAGTAATTAAGCAGTTTAAATTTATTTAATAAATTTAAACCATGTTCAATATTTTAAACGAATGATATGACCACGTACACTACACTGATTATTCTGAGCGGACTGGTCATATTTTCTTACCTCTTTGATTTAGTAGCAAGCAAAACAAAATTACCTTCCGTTTTACTGCTTCTCTTACTGGGAATTGGTTTACATGTATTAGTTGACCAACTGCATTTCCAGACTTTTGATTTTCTAAAGGTGCTGCCAACTTTAGGTACGGTCGGACTGATTTTAATTGTCTTTGAGGGTGCCCTGGAATTAAAATATGAACGGGAAAAGAATAAACTGATCCGGGGAGCTTTTCTTTCTGCTTTTTTTATTCTGGCTGCCACAGTCTCTGTCATCACGATGATTATCCATCAGATTACGGACCAGGATTTTTATCGCTGTTTTACGAATGCAATCCCTTTCAGTGTAATAAGTTCTGCAATCGCAATCCCCTCGGCAGCTGCCTTAACGGGTCAGAGTAAAGAATTTATAATCTATGAGTCGTCTTTCTCTGATATACTGGGAATTATTTTATTCAATTTTGCAGTCTCCAATCCCCATATTTCCATTTCCTCTTTTACAGGTCTTGGATTAAGCACCCTGCTGATTATAGTCCTGTCAATTATCTCCTGTATTTTATTGCTATACCTGATGGGAAAAATATCTCATCATATCAAATTCTTCCTGATCATCTCTATTCTGATCCTGGTTTATGCGGTAGGACAGTCTTACCATTTATCATCATTAGTGCTGGTATTGTCATTCGGACTGTTCCTGAACAATGCCGATGCAATTGAACATTACTATTTCAGGAGTATGTTTATCTATAAAAACCTGTCGAAAGATCTTGAACAGCTGCATCAGTTATCTGCCGAAACAGCTTTTATCATCCGTACTTTTTTCTTTGTAATTTTTGGTTTTACAATGAATATCTACGAGCTGAACAATGGGATCACGATCATGAATGGGGTATTCATTCTGATGACTATATACCTGATCAGGATCATTTATCTGAAGTTATTCAGAAAAGAGAACAGTGGTACGGAGAGCGTCATTGCTCCCCGCGGACTGATCAGTATTTTGTTATATTATAATTTGCCTCCCTCATTGAGGTTACCCGAGATTGGTACTTCTTTTTTGTTCCTTGTCGTATTAGGTTCAAGTCTGGTAATGAGTATAGGTTTGCTCGCCAGTAAAAAGATGATTGGAGCGGGACAACCTGCTTAGCTACCCATTTCCAGTATTTTGTCAAATTCGGTAACTTTGAGTTCCATTACTGACAGACGTCCCTGTCTGACCAGTGAAATATCTTTCAGGCTTTCCTCTGCTTTAATCTGTTCCAGAGTAACCGGATGTTTTAAGGTTTCGACCGGAGCAAGATCAACAACAACCCAGTTGGTGTCATCAGTAGTTGGATCCTGATAAAATTCTCTGACCACTTTAGCGATTCCTACGATATGTTTCCCTTCATTACTGTGATAAAAAAGGACAAGATCTCCTTCTTTCATCAGTTTGAGGTTGTTACGTGCCTGATAATTACGTACGCCATCCCAAAAGGTACGCCCGTCTTTATTAAACTGTTCCCAGCTATATTTAAAAGGTTCTGATTTGACTAAGAAATAATTCATGATGTATCTGCTTTAATAAAGCTTGCAGGAAGAAAATATGATCTGCTAAAATGACCAGTCTTTCTGAGCTTGTATATTCCGATCCAAAACTAATAAAAGAGAAAGGATATGTGGTTAAATAAATAACACAAAATCAAAAGGGTAAAGAAATCCTGATACAGCGGCTTAATCTTTATATGGAAAATACCGCTGCCATTTTCAGGGCGTATATTTATCTGCAATGGCCAGTTCCAGTAACTCCTTAAAGATACTTTCACCATTGTCACTGTTAGTCATGATGAGTATACCAGTTCCGGATTTTGGAAAATTATAACATAATGCCGAAACCCATCACCATGGCCTTCTTTAAAAGCCCCCCAGCCATATGGTGATTTTAAAAGTCCAAAACCTAGTCCACAACTTAATTGAATTGCATCATTTGCAATGGTGTCCCGGGTTGACAGAGGCCCCATTTGCTCTACAGAACGAATACGGATCTGCGGGCTGAACACCTCATTAGTGTATTTGCTGTTGATAATTTTCTTTTGCATTACACCTTGAAAAAAAAGAGATAAATCATCTAAAGAAGTTTCGAGTGTACTTGCCGATCGTGCTTCATTATCTTTATCTTTCTCGTAAATCCCGCCCTTTTCATCGTGTCCCAAACTATAATCCTGTTCAAAAGAAGGAAGGAATGTATAAGCGGTATCTGCAATACTCTTAATTTCTGATCAGCCATATCCCATCTCCAGTTGGCAAAACCTGTGGTATGATCGAGACACATTCTTGCAGTAATTTTTGTATACAATGTATCACCTTTAAGGCTGCTAAAGTCATCGTGCCACCTTTTCTGATGTTTGTATTCATAAATTGGCTTTGGAAGATATTGCTGCAAGGGTTTATCCAGATCTAATTTACCCTGCTCAACTAGTTTCATCACCAGAACAGCAAAAACAGATTTACTTAAAGAAGCTCAGTAAATATTCGTAGTTGACTTCAATGCTTTTTTCTGATCCGCACGACTATATCCAAAAGTTTCTTTATAGACGATATGATTCTGATTGAAAATAGTCATTCCTAATCCGGCAACTTTACCTTTACGCATCAGTTCAGGAAGATATTTAGTAAGGGAGTCGGAACTGATTTTAGTTCCATCGATCCTTTTGATCGACTGCTGAGCTGAGGATTTTGCAACAGCCATAAAAAGCAATAGGCAAACTACAAATGAGAAACAAAACAGATAATTACTTTTCTGAGAAACAGAGACAACATTAAGTTTCATAACAAACTGATTTACATTTGAATACAAGACAAACACAACATCAATTTGTTACTCTCTTACAATTTGTTAATAATTTTCATGTATAAGTATCAGCAAGGTCATGAATTAATTATTTCATCATTACACAAGCTTATTGAAACATAACATAATGATTAATGAATCATCTTAAATAAAAGTTCTTTCAGCAGTTCGCCATCTGTTATATTCCCGGTACTGTCAACTCCTTTACTTTTCAAATCATATTCCCGGAGTAAGCTGATGATGTCAAATGTTTTATTCAGGTTATAATTTCTGGCAGCAGTTTCATAGTCTTTTACAAAGTATGGGTTCACACCTAATTCTTTGGCTGCATCACCTTTATTCTGCAAATAATGATATTTCAATATCTTGGAGAAATAGCTATTCAGATTTGCCATGACCATCACCATAGGATTGGCTTTAGGATTATCGGCGAAATAATTAATAATCTGATTACATTTCAGCACATTTCTGGAGGCCAGTGCTTTTTGCAATTCGAAAACATTATACTCTTTACTGATACCAATGTTGCGCTGTACCAGGTCGGTGTCAATAATAGTATCCTTACTGATATTTAATAATAATTTTTCGAGCTCATTTGATATTTTCGATAAATCAGCACCCAGATACTCTGCCATTAAGGCCGAAGCCTGTGGTGCAATCTTAGCGCCCATATCTTTCACCAGCTCTTCTATCCACTGTGCTAATTTATAGTCTCTTACCGGATCAGATTGAAAAACAACACCGCTTTTAGTAATGGATTTAAATATCTTTTTACGTTTATCAAAATTTGCATATTTATAGCCAAGCACCAGAATTGTACTATCCAGTGGTTTTTCAAAATAATTCTGAATAAACTCCGCTTCTTTACTACTGCCTTCTGTTTCCTTAGACCACCTGAGATCCTGCGCTTCTTTTACAACTATCAATTGATAATCTGACATCATCGGATAACGCTTTGCCGCATTTAAGATAGTAGCCATGTCAGTATCCTTACCATACAGGACAGTCTGATTGAATCCTTTCTCCATATCATTCAATATATGGTCTTCCATATAATGAATAATCTGATCGATATAGTATGGCTCTTCACCATGTAAAAGATAAACAGGCTTAAATTTTTTAGCTTTGAGGTCTTTGATAATATCAGCAGCAGTCATAATTATCCAAATGTAACGGCTAATTACTAATTATTAAAGGTTATTTTTGCACAAATGGCATTTACTCCTACAGCATTAAATTTACCGCACCACCCTTTCAGAATAACAGAGAAGGAAGAGCAGTACTTTATTTTTGATGAAATACGTAAGAAACATCTGGTTTTAACCCCGGAAGAGTGGGTAAGACAACATTTTATACATTATCTTATCAAAGTTAAGAAGTTCCCAAGATCTTTGATACAGATTGAAGGCGGACTGAATTTAAATCAGTTACAGAAACGGACTGATATCGTTATTTTTAATACGCTTGGAGAAAGAGTTATGGTCATAGAATGTAAAGCTCCGGCGATTAAGATTTCTCAAGGGGTATTTGATCAGGCAGCAAGATATAATTCGGTACATAAGGCGAAATGGCTGGTGGTGACGAATGGGTTGAAACATTGTTACGCGGTTATCAACCACGCTACTTCACAATTCTTGTTTGTTGAAGAATTGCCAGAGTATAGGTTGTTATAAAAAATGCTGCAAGCTTTAGACTGGCCAAGACCTGAAGTGGTCTTGGATGTCTTCAAGCTTGGCATTTTTTTTATAACCCCAAAGGTATACCCCCAGAAAAAACCTTCAATACCAAGATTTGCTCATCCGCGAAACCTTTGCAGATGTCTATTAGAAGATGTTTATTTGAATAATGTATAATTGTAAAAACCCACAGCTGGAAAAATGCAGGCTGAAAAAATTATAGTTAAAATCCCATTGCTGGAGAAATTATAGTTGTTTAACCATATTCTAAAACACATAGCTAAATACCCACTATATGCGAACACATATTCCCAAAAATTCATACACTAAAACCTACAGCAGGAAAATTACATTCTAAAACACATAGCTCAATACCTACTCTATCCGAACAAATATTCCCAAAATTTTATGGATCAGAACCTACAGCCTGAAAACCATACGCTAAAACTCACATTAGAAATTGCAATTATTTTTTCCAAAAGTTCTGCGTTTTAATCAGCATGATTGTATGTGATAATCAGAATCCGATTGCAAATAATTGAACGGTCTCCCAGCTGTTATTTATTGTATTTGTCATAAGATATATAGATATTCTTATACATAGATATTTTTTACACATAGATATCCTGACATATAGATATTATCATATATCAGAAACTCAGCCACACTGATACTTATACATCTGGACATCTTAACACAAAAACAACACATTTATATATACTGATATCTATATGTAAATATATTCGAGAGTTAATAACCGTGTCTATAATGTCTTAACGATTATTACATAACAGACAAATGTAAATATACATAAGCACCAATATGTCTATATTTAAATATGCCTAGATATATCTACATAATCAAACCAGATGTCTATATATAAATAATCACTATTAAATACAGGTCCATCAGTAGTGAAATATTTTGAATCTTCGATATAAATATATCTATATACAAATCAATAAATATATCTGGATGTAAATGAATAAATACATTTCTTATATCAAACGGGGTACACAACAATCAGCAAAAGAAATATAAATATATATTTGCATATTGATATCATTATAATATAGATATCAATATGCAAAACTAAAATAAAACCATAAAATACTAATTAACTGTGCTTTATAAAACAAGAAATAAACATATATAGATAACTAGATATCTAAACATCTGATAAACACATCCAATCTGCTCCCTGCCCCAACCCACAAGCTGGATGCTAAAACCTAATTGATGATCTAATAATGATCCAAAAGAAAAGCCAGATCATATAAGCTCTGGATGATCATTATCCCAGGTCAGATTTCGAAAACAGGAAAGCTTAAAAAAGAGGAAGGGGCGGTTTACATGCATCAGTTGCTCTTCGCAACGTCAGCATGTAAACCGCCCCTTCCTCTTTTTTTACAAACTGAGAAGAGACTCCTGGATAATCGTCATCTTCGCTTCTGCATCTGCTTTTTTATTGCGTTCATTCTGGATAATCTCTGGTTTAGCATTCTGCACAAACCTTTCGTTATTTAGTTTCGCATCTACAGATTTCAAGAACCCCTGCAAATAAACAAGTTCCCCATTCAATCTTTCGCGCTCTGCTTCTACATCTATTGTTTCGTTCAGCTGTACAAAGAATTCATCATTTCCTACCATAAATGCAGAGGCACCGGCTACTTTATCATTCACAAAGTCAACTTCAGTGATATTGGCAAGTTTAGAAATAATTGTAAGCCATTTATCATAAGCTAAAGCAGAATTAACTCTGATACTTAAAGGCAATCCTTCTTTGGGAGAAATCTGTTTAGTGTTACGGATATTACGTACTTCAGCAACAATTCCTTTAACCACTTCAACATCCTTCAATAAGGATGAATCAGCAGTTCCGACTACCGGATAAGGAGCTACAATAATACAGTCCATTTCCCCTTTTGTTCCGAATATTTCATCATGCCATAATTCTTCTGTAATGAATGGCATAAATGGATGTAATAAACTCAGGATTTTTTCAAAGAAACCAATCGTCGCTTTCAACGAGACAGGATCTATTGGATGCTGGTAAACAGGTTTTACCATTTCCAGATACCAGGCACAGAAATCATCCCATACCAATTTATAAGTAGTCATTAAAGCTTCTGATAGACGGTACTGGTTATAGTTATCTTCAATTTCAGCTAATGCCTCATTGAAACGGTTTTCAAACCATAAAATAGCCTGCTCATTAGGATTTGATAAAGTCTCATCAACTTCCCAGCCTTTTACCAGACGGAAAGCATTCCAGATTTTATTGGCAAAGTTTCTTCCCTGCTCACAGTAGCTCTCATCAAACATCAAATCGTTACCGGCAGGTGAACATAGCAACATACCTACCCTTACACCGTCAGCACCATATTTCTCAATCAAACCGATTGGATCAGGAGAGTTACCTAATGATTTAGACATTTTACGGCCTAATTTATCACGTACGATACCAGTCAGGTATACATTAGTGAATGGCTTTTTACCCATAAATTCATGGCCTGCCATAATCATACGGGCCACCCAGAAGAATAAAATTTCAGGAGCTGTTACCAGGTCATTTGTAGGGTAATAATAATTGATGTCTTTATTTCCAGGGTCTTTTAAGCCATTGAATACTGATATTGGCCATAACCATGACGAGAACCAGGTATCCAGTACGTCATCATCCTGTCTGATAAAAGCTGCCAGCTGATGTTTAAATCCATTAGCTTCTTCTTGAGAGAATTTACCATCAATATCTTTAAGCTTTAAAAATTCATTTAAAGCATCTTCTTTGGTTTTTGCAACTACCCAGTCTCCTTTATCATCAAACCAGGCCGGAATACGCTGTCCCCACCATAATTGACGACTGATATTCCAGTCTCTTACATTTTCCATCCAGTGACGGTAGGTATTCACAAATTTCTCAGGAATAAGTTTCACATCACCATTCAAGACATCAGCTAAAGCAGGTTTAGCCATTTCGTCCATTTTACAGAACCATTGTAAGGAAAGCTTAGGCTCAATTGCCGCATCAGTACGCTCAGAGAATCCTACCTGTGATTTGTAGTCTTCTACTTTTTCCAGATGACCAGCCTCGTCCAGTAAAACAGCTATTTTTTTACGGGCAATAAAACGGTCTTCACCTACCAGAATTACAGCAAGCTCATTTAAAGTACCGTCATCATTTAAGATGTCAATCACAGGGAGTTTATGTTTTACACCCAGCTCATAATCATTCAGATCATGCGCAGGCGTAACTTTTAAACAACCTGTACCGAAATCCATGGTTACATATTCGTCTTCAATGATCGGAATTTCACGGTTGATTAAAGGAACAAATACTTTTTTCCCTTTCAGATGTGTATAACGCTCATCATTTGGATTAATACAAATCGCCGCATCAGCCATAATGGTTTCAGGACGGGTCGTTGCAATAGTTAAAAATTCTGTATCGGCACCTGTAGCAGGAGCAATAGAATATTTAATATAATATAATTTCTGATTGACTTCTTTACGAATTACTTCTTCGTCCGAAACTGCAGTTTTACCTGCAGGGTCCCAGTTAACCATGCGCACTCCACGATAGATTCTTCCTTTTTTATAAAGATCTATAAAGCAGTCTATTACTGATTCTGAAAGGTCATCTTCCATCGTGAAACGTGTCCTGTCCCAGTCGCAGCTTGCGCCCAGTTTTTTCAGCTGATCAAGGATGATACCTCCGTATTTCTCTTTCCACTCCCATGCATAGGTCATGAATTCTTCTCTTGTCAGATCTTTTTTACTGATGCCTCTTTCTTTCAGCATAGCAACTACCTTAGCTTCTGTAGCAATAGAAGCATGGTCAGTCCCAGGAACCCAGCATGCATTTTTACCTTGCATACGTGCACGGCGAATCATGACATCCTGAATCGTATTGTTAAGCATATGGCCCATATGTAATACACCAGTGACATTTGGTGGAGGAATTACAATTGTATATGGCTCACGTTCATCTGGTTCAGAATGAAAGAACTTTTTTGACAGCCAGTAGCTGTACCACTTGTCTTCGGTTTCGGCGGGATCGTATTTAGTAGAAATGCTCATTTATTGGGTGCTGATTAAAATGCAAAAATAAGGTTTTTGGAGGAAAATATTTAAGGTTTCCATTCTTCCTCCAGAATGGCGTATTCAAAACTGTCCATCCATCCGGTAACTAAAGGTAAAATCTGCCGCTTTCTGCCTTCCTGCGTCATACCGGCTTTTTCCAGTACACGGATAGAAGCCAGGTTCTCTACTGCACAACCTGCCTCGATACGGTGTAATTTCAAACGGTCAAATCCAAACCTGATGACAGCTTTGATAGCCTCTGTGGCATAACCCTGATTCCAGAAGTTCACATTAATTTTATACCAGATCTCTGCACTGTTGAATTTAGAAGAAGATAATTTAAGAGATACCAATCCGATAAAACCTCCTTTTTCAAATTCGACAGCGAAAGTGTAGTTCTTTATTGTCTTTTTCTGATGATCATTAATCCATCCGTCTACAATGATATTAGTCTCTTCCAGATCTTTAGGAATACCCAGCGTATTATACTGGTCTGTTTCTGCCAAATGATGCAATACATGAATCGCTTCAAGATCAGCCATTTCAACTAATCTGAGTTTTAATCTTTCCGTAAAAAATTTCAATCTTACCATGCTGCTATTTAAGGTTTTGCATAAAATAATCTGTTACTTTCTGATAAAGATGGGTTCTGTCTTTACCAATTACATTGTGTTCGTGACCAGGATAAATCATATAATCTACCTGTATATTATCATCGACAGCTTTCTTAACCAGCTCCACGGTATGCTGTTGCAGAACCACGTTGTCCTGTAAACCATGAATAAGCAATAATTTGCCTTTCAGTTTCTGGATCTGATTGGTCAGATTTGTTGCCGCATAACCCTCAGGGTTTTCCTGTGGGGTATCCATATAACGCTCTGTATACATAGCCTCATAGAAATTCCAGTTAGTAACTGCTCCACCAGCAACCGCAGCCTTGAATACATCAGGATGGTTAAGCATAAAATCTACGGTGTTAAAACCACCAAAACTCCATCCAAATAAGCCCATGTTTTCAGCATCTGTGTAAGGCAGGCCTTTCAGGTAAGTTACAGCCGACATCATATCTTCCATTTGTACATCCCCAACCCTTCTGAACATAGACTGCTCAAATGCTTTTCCACGGTTATCACTACCCCTGGTATCAATCACCATGACCACAAAACCCTGTTCAGCCAGATACTGGAACCAATAATTACCAGCACCGCCATTCCATTGATCACGGATTAGCTGTGCATGTGAACCTCCATACCAGTAAACTATAACAGGGTGTTTTTTAGTGCTGTCCAGGTTAACAGGTTTAAAAAGATTACAGTAGATCGCATCTCCGGCTTTTCCTTTGATCGTAAAAATAGAAGACTCTCCAAGTTTATAATCTTTCAGCGGGTCTTCTGCCTGAAATAATTGTTTTTTCAGGCCTTTTTTAACCTCAATAAGGTCAACAGTACCAGGATTTTTAGTAGAGCTGAAATAATCAAGAACTGTATTTCCCGAAGTACTTATTTCGGTTTTATGTACAGCGAAACCAGATGTAATTCTTTTTGATTTACCAGATTTGATATTGACTACATATAAGTTTTTTGTAATTGGCGATTCTTCTGTTGATTCATAAAATAAATTATCACCTGATGCATCAAAGCCTTTTACTTCCAGCACTTCCCATTTTCCTTTGGTCAATTGTTTAATCAGTTTCCCCTGTGCATTATATAGGTATAAATGATTCCAGCCATCACGGTTACTCTGCCATATAAACTGCTTTGGATCATTTTTCAGGAATAATACAGGGACCAATGGTTCTACATATTTATCATCTCTTTCTTCAAAAAGTGTTTTGATATAATTACCAGTCTGTGCATTAAACTGTTTAAGCTCCATATGGTTCTGTCCACGGTTTAAAACAGCAATATAAACAAATTTATCATCCGGACTCCAGGCGATATTTGTCAGATATTGATCCGCAGGCACTCCCGTTTTAAGGTAAACTACTGCCTGATTCTGTGTATTATAGACTCCAACAGTTACCTCATGGATTTTATCGCCTGCCATAGGGTATTTAATGTTCACATTTTTCGCCGGACGGCTCGTCCAGTCAATAATAGGATAATCAGCTACCATACTTTGATCCATACGGTAAAAAGCCAGCTGCTTCCCATCATTACTCCAATAAGTCCCTTTTTTAATACCAAACTCATCTCTGTGTACCGAAGAAGCATAAACAATATTACCTGTTCCGTCATTGGTTACCTGTTTGGCAGTCTTACCATCGCTTACAAACAAATTGTAATTTTCAAGATAAGCTGTATATCCGGCTACACTTCTTTCTGCTTTATCTTTGCCAGCCAGCTGACTTTCAGTAATGACAGTAAAAGTATTACTCACGGGATTAAAGGCTAAAGTTGAACCGTTTGCAGTAATAATCCAGTTTTTTTCCTGGTTAAAACGAATTGCCGGCATTATTTTTTGAGCCTTCTGGTTCGCTGTACTTAGTTTTTGATTGAGCTGACTTAAAGTCAAAAAAGGCTTACCTTCCTGATCAGCTGCACTCCCTTTAAACCACACAGTTTCGTTATTGACTTTTTTGGTGTATAGATACTCTTCTGTTCCATAAAGGAATTGAAGATTCTCCAATTTTGCCGGTGCAAGCGTAGTACGTACATTAGACATCGCATCGAGCATACTCAGGTTTTTCTGCTGACCGTTTACAATTCCAGCGCCAGAAAGCAACAAGAGGGATAAAACCAGTTTCTTCATTTTTTTAAATTTGATGGCCAAATATAGCAATTCTGGTATACAGGGATGAATTTTACCCAATTTGGAATATTTTCTCCATAATCTAATTTTTCACTCCTGCACAATAATAAGTGTTAAAATATGTTAATACAGTATTAGTTCATCAGGTTCGATCTGACAGAAAACAATAAATAGATAAATAGATGAAAACTATCAAGGTATTCCTTCTTCCAGGGTTAATTATCAAAAAGCTGGGATTAACCAAGCTATATTACTGGTTCAACAAGTAATTGTATCCCCTCTTCTATTCAGTAATATTTTTAATAGAATAAGCATTTATAAATCGTATTTGCTAATTTGAGCCCAATCTGCCCTCCTGTATCATTTCTGTTGATTACAAATTATCCTGATTCGTTTAGGCGGTAGATCTTATTAAAAATAAAAGATGAATACAAAACACCTGAAAAGCTATTTTGCCATTTTAGGAATAGTAGCAGCAAGCTATTCTTCCTACGCACAAAATGCACCTAAGAAATTTATAGATCCTGCAAATATGGATCTTACTGTAAAACCCGGAGATAATTTTTACGAATATGCCAGCGGAAACTGGATTAAAAATAATCCGGTTCCTGCAAAGGAAACACGCTGGGGAAGTTTCAATGAATTAAGAGATTTTAATATTAATGCAGTAAAAAGTGTAGTTGAAGCCGCTGCTGCTGATCGCTCTGCTCCTGCAGGTTCACCAACAAGACGTGTTGGCGATTTTTACGCTGCCGCTATGGACAGTGTTACGATAGAAAAACTAAGTTATACTCCTATTAAAGCTGATCTGTCAAGAATTAATAAGATTAAAGATATTCAGGGTATTCTGGATGAAACTATCGCAATGCGCACTTCTGGTATCGGATCTGCTATGTATAGCTTTTATGTTGGCCAGGATAGAAAGAATGTAAATAAATATGTGGCACAGCTTGGCCAGGGCGGAACAACTTTACCTGACCGTGATTATTATTTAAAGGATGATAGCAGGACATTAAAAATCCGCGAAGCTTATCTGAACTATATGACTACTTTGTTCACGCTGACTGGCAGCTCTGCTACTGAGGCGAAACAAAAAGCAAATACTGTACTTTCTATAGAGAAAAAGCTTGCTGAAGCGCAAATGTCACGTCTTGAAATGCGTGATCCTTATAAAACGTATAATAAATTCACAGTTGCCGATTTCAATAAAACTACGCCAAATATTAACTGGGCCGCTACTTTACCAAAATTATTGGTTCAGTGGCAGGATACTGTATTAGTAGGCGCACCTAAATTCTTTGTCAGCCTGAATGAAATGCTGTCCTCTGTTTCTGTAGCAGACTGGAAAACTTACCTGGAATGGAATATCCTTAAAAATTCTGCACCTAATCTAAGTTCTCCTTTTGTCAAAGCAAATTTTGCTTTTAACCAGGCACAGACAGGACAAAAGGTACAGACACCAAGATGGCAGACTATGTCTTCCAAAACTGATGGCTCAATTGGTGAATTATTAGGACAGCTATATGTAGCTAAATATTTCAAACCTGAAGCTAAAGCCAGAATGACAGAGATGATTAAAAATCTGCGTACTGCATTCGAGATCAGAATCAAAGGATTGGAATGGATGAGTGATGTCACTAAAGAAAAAGCTTTAGCTAAATTAAATGCTTTTGTTCCTAAAATCGGTTATCCTGATAAATGGAGAACTTATGACGGATTAAATATTGACCGCAAAACTTATTTCCAGAATCTTAGAAATGTAGGTGCATGGGGATATAAGGAAATGGTCAGCCAGTTAGGTAAACCAGTAGATCGTACAAGATTTGGAATGACCCCGCCAACTGTAAATGCTTATTACAGCCCTACAATGAATGAAATTGTATTCCCTGCCGGAATTTTACAGTTCCCTTTCTTTGCTGCTGATGCTGATGATGCCATTAACTATGGTGGTATCGGTGCTGTAATTGGTCATGAGATGTCTCATGGTTTTGATGATAGCGGAAGCCAGTACGATAAAGATGGTAATCTGCGAAACTGGTGGACAGATCAGGACCGTACTAAATTTGAAGCCAAAACAAAAGCATTGGGCGAACAATTTGATGCTTATACTGTATTGGATACGATTCACGTGATCGGTAAACTGACCATGGGTGAAAATATCGGCGACTTAGGTGGTTTAAATGCTGCTTATACTGCTTTCAAAATGACTAAACAAGGTCAATCAGAAGAGAAAATCGATGGGTTCACACCAGATCAGCGTTTCTTCCTTTCATGGGCGCAGGTATGGAGAGGTAATATTTTACCTGATAATGCTGCACAATTGATTAAAACTGATCCGCATTCTCCTGGAGAATTCAGGACTATTGGTGCCCCGGTAAATATGGATGCCTGGTATAAAGCATTTGATGTGAAACCTGGCGATAAATTATACAAAAAACCAGAAGACAGAATCAGACTCTGGTAATCATTTTCCAACAAAAAGCACCGCTGCGGATTAATTTCCACAACGGCGCTTTTTTTATATTTCAAATTCTTAAGATTTAAATCTGGTCAAAACTTTCCTGCCCAGATCATAGGTCAGCCTGAATGCCTGCTGACTACTGGTTCTTGATGGAGTATTATGCAAACTAAAAACAAATGATCCTTTGATATTTTTAAATATGATAGGGGTATAAATTAAGTCAACCCTGTTGTAGGTCTTATTTTGATAGAAACCATCTCCGTAATTGATATGAGAACCCTGACCTTTATAAAATTCCTCATATAAAGCAAAGCGTTTGTAACCAAGATAAGCACTGGCTACAAACCCTTTTGGCGTATTCAAATCGGTGACGTCTCTGATTCTCTCTATAGAAACCAGGGCACCCGCTTCAATAGTCAGTGAATCTAAAATAGTCTTATGACTAAAGTCCAGTCCCAGTTTCACCTGTATACCTCCATTATCTTCTATATGGTCACCAGCCTGTTCATTCGAGGTATAGGCATTGTGCATTAACTGAAAATAATGAGTTACATAGAAAGGCCCAGTAGTAACCGGACGATATTTACCAGAGAATCCAACTAAAAATTGCTCACGGTCTGTTGGCGATTGCTTACTCAGCCAGTCAATCCATAGGGTTTCTGTAAAATGCTCGTTTTTATAATTCAGCAACATCCCCTGGATATTAGGACGGTAATAACGTAAAGTATCATTTAATAAAGCGCGCGGATAATCACTAAGCAACCCTTCGCGGGAAAATGCACCAATATTAAAATTCCAGTTCTTATTGGTATAGTTATAATAAGCAACCGGATCTGCTTTCATAAATTTTCTGGAACCAAATTCATGTAATGTATTTACCCCAACAATAAAATGGTTGTTACTGTCCAGGTTTAATCCCAGATCGAGTGCCAGCCTTGTACCCGAATAAGTGTTGGACCGGGAAACATAATCTTTATATTCTCTGTTATCCATAAACCCCATACCATTGAAATGGATATCCAGGCTGCCTTGTGCGAATGTTATAGTACTTGAAAATATTGAAACAATAATAATCAGGTAGATTTTTTTGATCATAAAATGTGTTTTAACTTAAAAATTGGTGCTAATCTACAAAGCTTGTTTAGAATTTATGTGGTAATTTTGTAGAAATGAATATCATCACCCAAACCGCAGACGGCTCTAACACATTATATAATGAAACCATTGGTGAACATTACCACTCCAAACATGGTGCATTACAGGAAAGCAAACATGTATTTATTGATGCCGGACTAAAATTAGCTGAACTAAATTTCCCCGGACAGACTATCTCTATCCTCGAAATTGGCTTTGGTACAGGTTTAAATTTTCTTTTAACCTCAGCCTACGCTGACGAACAGGGGCTTTCCCTGAATTATACTGGAATTGAGGCCTACCCATTAACTCAGGAAGAATTAATCTCTACCCAATATAACCAATACGTACCTGCTCCAATCTGGGATAGCCTGATAAATGTCTATGCTGCTGCACTAAGCTCAGCTACTTCGATAAATGAGAACCAGGAATTGACTATAGCACATACTACACTGGACGCTTTTAAAGCTGAAAAGCTGTTTGATCTGGTATATTTTGATGCGTTCTCTGTACAGCATCAGCCAGAAATGTGGTCTGATGAGATTATCTGCCATGTTTGCTCTTTTATAAAGCCCAATGGGATATTTGTTACCTATGCAATCACAGGAAAATTAAAACGTGCACTCAAAAGCTGTGGAATGAAGGTTGAAAAACTTCCAGGTGCCCCTGGTAAAAGAGAAATGCTGCGTGCAATTAAAGTTCCGGCAGAACAAGCGGAGGTTTAATTTACAAATTCCGGACTAAACTTGAACTTCTGCCAATTAAATTTGTTTTTAGGGCAAAATAAAAATCTACCAGTTTATTAAGCTGAAAAACAAATTATTTACAGATGGAAAAAAGAAAATTAGGTAATACAGATTTACTGGTTTCGCCAGTAACTTTTGGCGGGAATGTTTTTGGATGGACGTTAGATGAGAAGAAATCTTTTGAAGTTCTTGATGGTTTCGTAGCTGCAGGCTTTAACTTTATTGATACTGCGGATGTATATTCAAGATGGGTACCAGAAAATAAAGGTGGTGAATCTGAAACTATTATTGGTAACTGGATGAAGGCACGTAATAATCGCAACCAGATTATACTAGCCACTAAAGTGGGTAGCAATATGGCTTTAGACGGGAAAAAGTGTCTTTCAAAAAAATATATACTGGAAGAAGTTGACGCTTCTCTGCTGAGGTTAAAAACAGATTATATCGATCTTTATCAATCTCATTATGATGATCCGGAGACTCCGGTACAGGAAACACTGGAAGCTTACGATCAATTGATCAGGGCAGGAAAAGTACGCTGGATTGGAGCTTCAAATTTCAGCCCGGAAAGATTTAAAGAATCGCTTGAAACCAGTGAACGTCTCAGTTTACCAAAATACCAGACTTTTCAGCCGGAATATAATTTATACCAAAGAGAAGGTTTCGAAAAAGAAATGGAACACATTTGTCTTGACAATCACATTGGCGTTATTAATTATTATTCTTTAGCCAGCGGTTTTCTTACAGGAAAGTACCGTTCAGAAGCTGATCTCGGTAAAAGCCAGCGGGGCAGTGCCGTAAAAAACTATTTAAATCCAAGGGGCTTCAAAATTCTAAAAGCGCTGGACGAAGTTTCAGAGCAATACAATGCTTCTGTTGCGAGTGTTGCCATAGCCTGGCTTATTGCAAGGCCTTCAGTGACCTCTCCTATTGCAAGTGTAACCAGCTTAAATCAATTGAAAGACCTGACAAGGGCAGCGTCCTTAAAACTTGGTATCGAAGATATTTCTATTCTGGACGAAGCCAGTGCCTGGCAATAAAGCTTAAGGAACATCATATATACCGTGCCCTGCTAATTATTTTGGCAGGGCATTTGTTTTTAGCAAGACTTTATGATTAAATTCACCTACAATGAAAAACATCTCCCCTCCTTTTTATGCCAAACTCGCTTTGGTCTTGTTTTCAATTATCTGCCTTGGGTATCTTGCAATTTTAGGCCATAGTTTGCTTGCTCCTTTACTCGCATCATTTCTATTAGCGCTGTTGTTATTACCACTGGCAAATTTCCTGGAAAATAAATGGAAGTTTAAAAGAGGCTTAGCTTCTATTGTCTCAGTTATCCTGATGATCGCTGTGATTTCAAGTATCATGTTTTTTCTAGCCAGTCAGTTGAGCGATCTGGGACAAGACTGGCCTTTATTGAAGCAACAGGCGGTACATTCCTTTGAATCACTACAAGTATGGGTCTCCCATACCTTCAATGTAAATGCACATAAACAAATTGATTATCTAAAAGATAGTGCAACCAGTGCCTTAGCTTCAAGTGCAACCGTATTGGGTGCTACGCTGATGACCCTATCATCTACACTTTTATTTCTTGCCTTTCTTTTATTGTTTACCTTCTTTATCTTAAACTATCGACGCATTCTTTTTACTTTCCTGATTACCGTTTTTAAAGAAGAACATGCTGACAAGGTTAAACAAATAGTGGAGCAAATTCAGTACATAATCAAGCGTTATATTTTAGGGTTATTTCTTCAAATGCTGATAGTTACGACGTTAACTATGGTAGTTTTATCGCTATTAGGAGTAAAATATGCTGTGTTGCTTGGTCTGATTACTGGTATTTTCAATCTGGTCCCATATGTCGGGATCTTTTCTTCTCTGCTGATCAGTGTGCTGATTACTTTTGCAACAGCAGGGGCAACCAAAGTATTGTTTGTGATTATAGCTTATGTTGCTATTCACACATTAGATGGTAATATCCTGATGCCGCTTGTTGTTGGTTCAAAGGTAAAGATCAATGCACTGTTTGCCTTTATCGGAATTGTTGTCGGAGAGATGTTATGGGGGATTTCAGGAATGTTTTTATGTATTCCCTATCTGGCCATGCTCAAAATCATATTTGATCGTATTGATGAATTAAAGCCATGGGGACTTTTACTTGGTGAACAGGAAAAGCCCGAACGCAAACGTAAAGTATACCGGATCACTAAAAAAATCAAGCTTGAAGAGCCTGAATAATAAGCTATAAATTCACAGAGTTTTTCAAACCCATTCTTTTAAATAGGATGGGTTTGGTATTTTAGCAATTATATTTCAAACAAAACCCCATGCCAAACAATATCCCTCCTTTAACCGCAGCCGATCCTTCATCTGCCTTTCAAAGGCTGTTAACCGTACTTGATACCCTTAGAACTGAGTGTCCATGGGACAAAAAGCAAACGATGGAAACTTTACGTCACCTGACGATAGAAGAAACCTATGAGCTTTCTGATGCCATTTTGGATGGAGATCTGACTGAGGTGAAGAAAGAACTCGGTGATGTCATGATGCATCTTGTTTTCTACGCTAAAATTGCCTCCGAAACGAACGATTTTACCATAGTTGATGTGCTTAACAGCGTTTGTGATAAATTGATTAACCGTCATCCGCATATCTATGGTGACGTAGAAGTGCAGGATGAACATGATGTAAAACGTAACTGGGAACAAATCAAACTTAAAGAAGGCAACAAATCTGTTTTAGGTGGTGTTCCGGCTTCCCTTCCTGCATTGGTAAAAGCAAGCAGGATTCAGGAAAAAGCAAGAGGTATTGGTTTTGACTGGGAAGACAAGACTCAGGTTTGGGAAAAAGTAGAAGAAGAACTTCAGGAATTTAAAAACGAATACAATGTTTTTGACAACGAAGCTATAGATCTGGAAAAAGCAGAATCTGAGTTTGGAGACCTGATTTTTTCTCTGGTTAACTATGCCCGTTTTATCGGAATTAACCCGGAAAACGCATTGGAAAAAACAAACAGAAAATTCATCAAACGTTTCCAGTATATTGAAAGTAAAGCAAAAGAGACCGGAAAAGCATTGCAGGATATGACTTTAGCCGAAATGGATATCTACTGGAATGAGGCCAAGAAACTCTAATCCGGAAAATAAGATAACATAAAAAAGCCTGTTTATTTAAAATAAACAGGCTTTTTTATGTTTTAAGAGTGTTTCTTTTTCATGGTCATTTTAGCCTTCTGGCCAATCCCATAATTGTAATTTTTTGAATTACTCTCTTTCTTTTCATGGTAAGCACCACCTCCGGCCGGCTCCTCACTCTTCACTTTTACAATACGGTTTTTATCCAGACCTTTTGTTCTTAGCGTTTTCTCTACCAGAAGTTCTTCAGGCAAATCCATCAGCTCTAATTTCTGACCAATTGATTGTTCGATCTTTTTAACCTGAACAAGTTCCATATCAGTAGCAAAAGTAATGGCAACAACCTCTTCTGGATTTTCTTTATTTTTAATGATACGGCTCAGGAACGTTTCTTTTTCTTCCGGTACATCAAAATGGAAAATAAAAGGAATGCCATCTAAATTCAATGGTCCTTCACCCTGATTAGCTACGACTAATACCCTTGCTTCAGGAGTTTGTTTGAAATCTTCAAAATCATCAAAACCATTCTCATCAAAATGAAGAGGCCTGAACATAGAGAATTCCATTTCCTTAGGGCTTGCAAGACTTATTGCCAGTTTCTGAGCAGTCAGTCTTGAATTTACAAATACAACTACTTTATCGAATACTTCATCATCACGCAGTAAATGGCGTAACAAATTGATTTTAGTCTTATAGTTTGGAACCTGATACAGTACCTGTGTTACCGTTTCAGTTTTTGTATCACCAAAATCCTCTACTTCAATTACTGTAGGGAAATTCAGGAACTGGTCCGTCATTTTGGTTAATTTTTCATGAATAACCTCGGTGAATACCAAATGCTGGCATTTACCCGCACTTCTTGCTAATTCGCAAACAGGCAATTGCATTCCCTGCTGTACAATCAGCGCAGCATCATCCACGATAAAAGTTTGTAACTTACTTAAGTTCAAACCTAATTTCAAATAAATGGCCCTTGCCCTGGTAGGCGTAGCGACCA
Source organism: Pedobacter cryoconitis (assembly GCF_014200605.1). Classification (GTDB taxonomy): domain Bacteria; phylum Bacteroidota; class Bacteroidia; order Sphingobacteriales; family Sphingobacteriaceae; genus Pedobacter; species Pedobacter cryoconitis_B. Next base: position 85,194 of record NZ_JACHCE010000012.1, read on the forward strand.
CGATATCTATACCTAAAACCAGTTCATTGACTTCAGCTTCGACCCCACCTGTACCATAAAGGCCTACAATATTAAGATCTCTATTTTTACTCAAAGAGATAAACTGGTCAATTACCGCAATTGCACGGTCTTTATCAGCTACCAGAATTAATACTTTTGGAGCATCATCTTTGGTATACTTCAAACGCATTAAAACGCCCAGAATATAGGCTGTTGTTTTACCTGATCCCTCAGGACCTACAGCAAGTATATCCTGCCCTCCCAGAATTCTAGACATAGTTTTCGCCTGGATTTCTTTAGGGGTTAAGTACCCCGCATCAGTCATTGCTGTAATCAGGGGCTTACTTAGTTTTAATTTATCTAACGACACAGTATTTCAGTTAAAATTGATATTCCGCCAAATTTACGGAAATAAGCACAATATCCGGTATGATCTGTACGAAACCATCAAAAAACCAGCTTAAATTACCATTGTATCAACATTTTGATACGATTAAAGGCTATCGGGTATCAGGATTTTGTAGTTTTACCAGATCAATAAATTCCCTTTCACATGAAGAAGACAATACTAACCTTATTTTTATTCACTACATCACTGAGCGTATTTGCGCAGGACGCGGTCAATTACCAGCAGCCTCCAAAGGCGATAGCTGATCTGTTAATGGCCAAACCAACGCCTGTGGTCAGTATAGATGGTAAAGCAGAGTGGATGTTACTCAGCACTAAAAACTCTTACCCTTCTGTTGAAGAACTGGCTATGCCAGAATTCCGCATTGCAGGATTAAGAATCAACCCGAATAATTTCTCTCCGAGCAGACAGACATTCATTAACAATTTCACCCTAAAAAATATTAAAACAGGGAAAACAGCATTAATTACGGGTCTTCCAACTCCATTGTTTGCTGCTCATCCAACATGGAACCCTGCTCAGAACAAAATATCTTTTACGCAAACCACACCCAAAGGTGTTGACTTATATATCATCGACATTACCACTTTAAAAGCAGTTAAGGTGAATAAGCAGGCACTCAACGTGGTACTTGGAAATGGGATCACCTGGGTAGATGATATGACTCTTTTATATCGGGTTGCAACAAAACCAGCCGCTTCAATTCCAGTAAAGCCTTTAATGCCAAAGGGGCCTACTGTACAGCAAAGTCTGGGTAAGGCTGCACCAAACCCTACCTATCAGGATTTAATTAAATCCCCTTTTGATGAGCAATTATTTGAATTTCTTGCCACTTCACAACTTGTACAGTATAAAAATGGAGTGCAGACACTCATCGGCCAGCCAGCAATTTATACTTCGATTAAAGTTTCTCCGGATAAAAAATATCTGCTGCAGGAAACCATCAATAAACCATTCTCTTACCTGGTTCCTTTTGAGGGATTCCCTGCTACAGTAAAAATTACAGAGCTGTCCGGTAAATCGATTAAAGTTTTAGCAAACCTTCCATCTACAGAGGGTAAACCATCGGGATATGACAACACTCAGAATGTTCCCCGCGATTATGACTGGAGAAATGATGAGGCAGCAACAATCACCTGGGCCCAGCCATTGGACAGCGGTCTGATCAAAAAACAAGTTCCTTTCCATGATGCAGTATATGCATTAAATGCTCCGTTCTTTGGTGAAGCCAAAGAATTGTTTAAAACACAAAACCGTTACCGTAGCGTAAACTGGGGAAATTCTACACTTGCCCTGGTTGAAGAAGGACAACGCAGTAAACAGACAATCAAAGTAAGCCGTTACAATCCTTCTGCAGGAACAATGGAGACTTTGTATGAGTTAAGTCAGAACGACAAATACAATAACCCTGGTGAGGCTGTTACGGAGAAAAACACCTTTGGCCGTCAGGTCATACTGACCACAGATAACGGAACTAAATTGTTAATGAACAATATAACAGGTTCCTCACCAAAAGGAGATCTTCCTTTTTTAGCCAAATTTGATTTGACTACAAAGAAAAATGAAATCATCTGGCGCTGTTCAGAAGGGACATATGAGTATATTGCTGATGTTCTTGATGCAAAAAAACTGGTATTATTATCCAGAAAGGAATCACAAAAAGAAGTACCAAACTACTTTATTAAAAACCTGGTACTCAGAATGGCCGACCGCCAGATAACTGACTTCACTAATCCATATCCGGAAATGGTGGGTGTTTCCAAAGAAAAAATAGCTTACAAACGTGCCGATGGTATAGACCTTACAGGCGACCTGTATCTTCCAAAAGGCTATGATAAGGCAAAAGATGGCCCATTGCCTACCCTGATCTGGGCTTATCCACGCGAATTTAACTCTGCAGCTGATGCAGCACAAATCAGAGGTTCAAAAGACCGCTTTACCATGATCAGCTGGGGTTCTCCTATTTATTGGGTAACACAAGGCTATGCCGTACTTGACAATGCAGAAATGCCGATTGTAGCTAAAGACGGAAAAAAACCTAATGATACTTTCATAGATCAGCTGAAATTAAATGCAGAAGCAGCGATCAATAAACTAGCAGAGCTGGGTGTTGGCGACAGAAACAGAATGGCTGTAGGCGGACATAGTTACGGCGCTTTTATGACAGCAAATCTATTGGCACATACTAATTTATTTAAGGCTGGTATTGCCCGCAGTGGTGCTTATAACAGAACGCTGACTCCTTTCGGTTTTCAGAACGAAGACCGTACTTACTGGGAAGTTCCACAATTATATTATGAAATGAGCCCATTCAGTTATGCCGATAAAATTAAAACGCCTCTTTTATTAATTCATGGAGATTCTGATGATAATCAGGGTACTTTTCCAATGAACAGCGAGCGTTTATTTAATGCAATCAAAGGTTTTGGCGGCACAACCAGATTTGTATTCTTACCTTATGAAGCACATGGCTACCGCGGTAAAGAAAACATCTTACATACCTTATGGGAAATGGATTCCTGGTTAGATAAATATGTGAAGAATGCCAAATAAAAGCAGGTTATCTTTATAATTTACAGTCCATAAAAATAGGGGTGCCTTCCAGGAAGGCACCCCTATTTTTATGGACTGTAAATTATTTCTATTTAAACCGTATCGCTTTCAGTGGAGATACCCTGCTGACCAGCAACGATGGTAAGATCAATACTGTGAAACAGATCAAAATGGTCGCGATATTAAGCAGCAGGACATCAGTAAGGTGTAATTCTACAGGTACATAAGCTAAATAATAAGAACTCTGATTAAGTTTAAAAATATGGGTATACTGTTGTAAGAACCCCAACCCTAATCCAAGAATATTTCCCAGTATCAATCCTATTCCAACCAGGTATAAGGCGTTATATAAAAAGATTTTCATTATACTGAAATCTGTCATTCCAAAAGCCTTTAGCATTCCGATCATATTCGTCCTTTCCAGGATCATAATCAGCAATGCGGTAATCATATTGATTACGCCAACAATCATCATCAGAATCAGCAATACCCGGGTATTGACGTCCAGTAAAGATAACCAGGTGAAAATGTTTGGGAAGTACTCTTTTACAGATTCTGATTTAAGATTAATCTCCATAGAAGCATAAATCTTATCGGATGCGGTCTGCAGACGGCCAAAGTTCTTAAGCTTGATTTCTATACCGCCAATCTCATTTGGCTGCCAGTTATTTAAACGCCTGATAATATTAATATCTCCCAGCACAAAACTTTTATCAATCTCTTCTACTCCGATATCATAGATCCCTACAATTTTAAAAGGACGTTTACGTGGTGGATTCTGTACAAAGTACATGATAAAATTATCCCCGGTTTTAAGTTTCAGTCTATTGGCTGTAAAAGAAGAAATTAAAATCTCTTTGGTGGCTTTGGCACTGTCTGCAAAATTGATAATTCTGCCGCTAACCAAATGTTTACTGATATAATCCCAATTATAGTTGCCGTCTATTCCTTTAAAATTAATGCCTTCTACCTCGTCATTTGCCGAAATAATGGCAGGTTTAGTAGCATAAGGCTGAAAATAAGCTATATCCTTATTGTTTTTTAGATCTGATAGTGTTTTGGGGCTGGCAACAAAGGGAGTAAGTTCAAATGAATTATTTAAATCAAGTTTAAAAATTCTTACATCGCCTACAAATCCCCTTACCTTTTCCTGAATCTCTGTTTTAAAACCTTTAATGATGGCAATCGAAAGCATCATAACCGCAAGACTCAGCATAACTCCCGCAATAGCAATGCGGACAATTAGCTTAGAGAATGTACGTTCTGATTTAATGGCAATGCGCCTGGCTATAAAGTATTCTGTATTCAAAATTTTAGATAAACTTGTAACTTAGAGCCTGCTTAAACAGACGCTTAGCAAAAATGGTTATTTGATTTTAAATTCAACCATAATAAGTAAAAAAAGGTCAATATGAAACTATCTTCCACACTAATACTCCCGGTTTGTCTTGCTATGCTCAGTATACAGGCCTGTGCAAATTCAAAAACAACAGAAAGTGATAGTTCGGGCTTGAAACCTTCTCTGCAAAAAACTATTGCCCGGGAAATCCTGACCGGAGCCGCACAGACTGAAAAATATCTGCCGCTGCTGCAGGGAAAACGTGTAGGAATGGTAGTCAACCCTACTTCAGTGATAGAAAATACCACCTCTGTAGATAGCCTTTTAAAAAGAGATATCAATATTGTCAGGATATTTGGCCCGGAACATGGATTTAGAGGTAATGCGAGTGCAGGGATTAAAGTAGCTGATGATATAGACCAGAAAACCGGCATTAAAGCAATTTCCCTATACGGTAAACATCAGATCCCCAGTACAGCAGATTTAGCTGATGTAGACATTATGGTTTTTGATATTCAGGATGTCGGTGTCCGTTTCTATACTTATATCAACACCTTACAATATGTCATGCAGGCCTGTGCCGAAAACAATAAAGAGTTAATTATTCTGGACAGACCAAATCCGAATGGATTTTATATAGACGGGCCAATTCTTGATCCGAAATTGGTATCAGGCATAGGGCTACAGCCAATTCCGATTGTGCACGGACTTACTGTTGGTGAATATGCCGGAATGCTGAATGGTGAAGGCTGGCTGAAAAATAAAGTACAATGTAAAATCACTATCATCCCATTGGCCAATTATACGCATGATATGGCCTACGATTTACCTGTAAAACCTTCTCCAAATTTAAATACACAGCAATCTATCCTGCTTTATCCTACATTATGCCTCTTTGAGGGGACTTATCTAAGCCAGGGCCGTGGAACACAGTTTCCTTTTACGGTACTTGGTGCACCTGCCCTGAAAGGGAAATACAGCTTCTCTTTCATCCCTAAAAGCATCAAAGGAATGGCCGAAACCCCTTTGCACCAGGACCAGGCTTGTTATGGACTGGACCTAAGAAATTATAATATTTCAAACCTTAGGAAGGATAAAACGTTAAACATAAAGTGGCTTATTGAATTGTATAATGCTTACCCCGATAAAGCTGATTTTTTCAATTTCAAACTAAGCAAGCAGATGAATAATTTTGATAAGCTTGCGGGTGTTTATAGTTTGAAAGAGCAAATTATTGCTGGTAAATCTGAAAAAGAAATCAGGGCAAGCTGGGAACCAGGATTAAGTCAGTATAAAAAGATGCGCAAGAAATACTTGCTGTATCCTTAACCTTAAATTGATCTTTATGAACAACGACCCTAAAAAAAAGAATGAAAAACCAAGCAGCAACTTTCAGGAACTGATTCCTGAGGTCGATGAAGGAAACAAGGCCGTAAAAAAACCAGAAGATAAAGATTACACCAAAGACGAGCCTCATTTTAAAGATCCTGCAAAAAAGAGAGAACGGGAAGAGCAGCCCGTTGAACCCATAAAAAAAGCACCCGAAAAAGGTGTATAAAGCTTTATACAACCGGCTCTTTCTCTTTTTCAAATAAATCCAATACATCATTCCAGTTCATCACACGGGTGTGATGTAATTGGTTTACATTATGAGATGCATTAAACATTACAGGTTTCCCTTTGCAGAAATCCAGGTTTTTGCAATGGTCATCAATCAGATAATCAGTATCGATAATACTTTTATCTCCGCACAAAACGATATTTGTCCATTTGATAAATGGAAAATACTCATTTAACCATTCCATTTTCTCTGATAAACATTGTGGAAATTCTGTAGCTGCTGAGACCACGAAAACCTCATAGTCTTCCATTAAAGCTTTCACGGCCTCAATTGCACCCGGCATTACAGGTATAGTCCTGAAAAATCCCGGGGTATACACATATCTTTTGATAGCAGTTTTATCCGGAAATCCTTCTGGCTCCAGCACGCCTAATCTTTCCTCTCTTGGAACCCGGATGCCATGTTCTTTTTCATACCAATCCATAAACTGCTCTTCTATATCGGCCATCACGCCATCCATATCAATGGCTATTTTCTTTCTATTCATATTTCGTAAATTATTGCAACAAATATAGCAATATATTGCAACATATTGCAATAACACAATAAGTTTTATTTGTATCTTTGCAACCAAGATGATTAAGGCCGAAAGATTACAACTGATTATTGAACATATCCGTAAGGAACGAAAAGTTCTTTTAGGAGATTTGAGTACGTTATTAGAGGTTTCTGAAGATACCGTAAGACGTGATATTAAAGAGTTATCAGATCAGGGATTACTGAAAGCTGTACGTGGCGGTGCCATTTCCCGCTCGCCTATTCCTCAGCATTTCAGAGAAAGAGAACACTATGATGTCTCTCATAAAGAAATTATTGCTCAAAAGGCAGTTAAACTCATCAAAAACGGGCAGGTAGTTTTATTTGACTCAGGCACATCTGTACTGGCTATTGCCACACATTTACCAAGAGACCTGCAAATTACAGTAGTAACCAATAGTTTCCCTGTGGCTACTATTCTGGAAGACCATCCCTTTGTAGAAGTTATCTTTTTAGGCGGCCGTTTAAATAAATCTTCTTTTTCTACTACAGGATTTGAAGTAATACAAACGATCAGGGGGATTCGTCCTGACATTTGTTTTCTTGGAATTTGCAGTATCGATCTGATTTCGGGAGTTACAGGAATAAGTTATGAAGATTGCCAGATCAAAAAGGCTATGGTCGAAACTGCTAAACAAGTTATCGCCATTGCTACCTTTGAAAAACTGGATACCACAGAACCTTACTATATCACCAGTACAAGTGATCTTGATATTATCATTACTGATACTGATCCAAATCATGAAAACCTTAAGAGTTATAGAGATCTGGGCATCAGGCTTGAATAAACAAAGAAATTATTTTTTCTGTGCCGCTTTCAGGAACTGCATCAGTATTTTTTCATCATTTTCTATAGACTGAATGGATACAGAATCATTAATATGTATTTTCTTCAGATATTTTGCCAGCTGGTCATTTTCAAAGGCTTCAAGTAATAAGGGATAAACATAAGAGCTTTTACATACTGCAGGGGTATTTCCCAGCTTACTGGCCACACATTTCAAAACTTCGGTAATAATCTTTTTCTTGGGCCGCTCCTCTTCTACGTTTCCGGCACAAATTGCCAGTTGTCTCAGTGCTTCGAGCGTACCGCCCCAGGTACGGAAATCTTTAGCAGTAAAATCACTTCCGGTAATCTCCCGGATATAATTGTTGATCATTCCCGAATCTATTCCTTTATGCGCTGTACCCTCCGTATAGTATTGAAATAAATCCTGCCCCGGAATCTCCATACACCTTTTCACCATTTTCGCCAGGTTTTTATCATTCAGGGCAACCTCCTGCTTTACTCCTTTTTTGCCTACAAATTTCAGCTTGAGTATATTCCCATCTATTTTAGCATGTTTATTTCTTAAAGTAGATAAACCATAACTGCCATAAAGTTCTGCATAAGCCGCATTCCCCACACGAATCAGTGTTTTTTGCATCAGCTGCACACAAATAGCCAAAACTTTCTGTTCATCATAAGCTGGCCTTTTCAAATCTTTCGCTAACCGCTTTCTGGCCTGCGGTAAAACCTTTCCAAATTCCAGTAGCCTGTAATATTTAAGATCTGATCTCCTGGATGTCCATTTGGTATGATAACGGTACTGTTTGCGTTTTGCCACATCCAGACCTGTTGCCTGCAGATAAGCATTTTTTCTGGCTGCAATCCATACTTCAGTCCATGCCGGTGGTAAAACGAGCCCCTTTATCCTTTCCAGCTGCACCTCATCTGCTATCCGGTTACCATTTTTATCTTCATAATAAAAATTCCCGGGTCTTCCTTTTCTGTAAAAACCAGGCATACTGTCAGTCACATAGACTAAACCAATTTCTTTTATTTCTTCGGGAGTTTGTATCATATAGATTAAACAAAATATGCGTTAACTTTGCCAGAGAAAGACAGGATGCATAAACCATCACAGAATTCAGTAACAATAATTATCACGAATAAACCAAACACACATATATGAAAATAGTTTTCATGGGAACGCCAGATTTTGCCGTTGCTTCTTTAAATGCTTTAGTTGAAGCAGGATTTGAAATTGCCGGAGTCGTAACCGCAGCAGATAAACCAGCAGGAAGAGGTCAGAAGTTACAGGAAAGTGCTGTCAAAAAATATGCTGTAGAAAAAGGTTTAAAAGTATTACAGCCACTCAAATTAAAAGATCCTGAATTCATAGCAGAATTAAAAGCTTTAAATGCAGACCTCCATGTCGTGGTTGCTTTCCGTATGCTTCCCGAAATTGTATGGAATATGCCTGCCAAAGGCACAATCAATTTACATGGTTCACTTTTACCACAATACCGTGGTGCTGCCCCAATCAATCATGCGATCATCAACGGAGAAACAGAAAGCGGAGTAACCACTTTCTTCTTAACCCATGAAATTGATACAGGAAACGTTATTTTCGCTGAAAAGGTAGCTATCACTGAAGACGATTCGGCAGGTGACCTGCACGATAGCCTCATGCAGACCGGAGCTGGTTTACTGGTTAAAACGGTCAAAGCAATTGAAGCTGGTAATAATTATACAGAACAACCTCAGATATTTTCTGCAGAACTTAAACATGCGCCTAAAATCTTCAAGGAATTCTGTAAAGTAGACTGGAACAATCCAGTAAAAACAGTTTATAACCTGATCAGAGGGCTTAGTCCTTATCCTACGGCCTTTTCGGTGCTTAATGATAAGACGATAAAAATATTCAAAGCAGCATACGAGGAAACAACACCTTCAGTAAGTCCAGGCACATTTGTAACTGACGGTAAAACATTTTTGAAATTTGCAGCTCAGGATGGTTTTATCTCTTTACTGGACGTACAGTATGAAGGTAAAAAAAGAATGCTGGTTGATGAATTTTTAAGAGGAATGCGTTTATAGCTGATCAGCTATAACGCATTGAGTAAAGAACTTAGTGACTTGGTCACTTCATTAAAATATCGTTTTCTGCCATAACCCATCACCCAGCGGATACCAGATGTCGCATTGGTGATAAAAACTTCATCGGCTTCATTTAAAACCTCAGGGTTGATTTGTGCTTCTATAACAGGGATCTGGTTAGTTTTGGCCACTTTCATCACCACATTACGCATTACCCCGGCTACACATCCTTCTGATAGCGCTGGGGTATAAATTTGCTTGTCATAAACAACAAATACATTCGAGCTGATGCTTTCACAAAGAAAACCATGCTGATTTAAAATAAAAGCTTCATCCAGCCGGTTCTGTTGTTTATATAAACCAGCCATCACATAAAGCAATGAGTTACTGGTCTTATAAGTAGAAAGTTTGTTGACCGGTTTAGTGATTTCATCATATACATTGATAATCAATCCCTTTTTATTCAGTTCATAACCACCCGGAGCCATTTGTCCGGCTTCGAGTATATAGCCCGATTTATTACTGTCTGGTGTATATAATCCCTCACCCTCCCGGTAAACAGAAAGACGGAAACGTACATTATCTTTCAGTTTATTCCGCTTACTCAGCTCTGCGGTTTTCTGTTTCAGGAAATAATCATCAAACAAAATCCCGCCGTCCATCTTCAACGCATTCATTCCCGCCTGTAAACGATCAGCATGCAATTCAGCAAATTTCAGTTTGCCTCCAGACATCCGCATAGATTCAAACAGGCCGTCACCATACCTGAAGGCCCTGTTTTTGGCTGTCAGAATGGCTTGGTCTGCCGCAATGTACTGATCGTTATGTAAAATATATTCTTGTTGCATTAAATTCTTATTGCTGTACGATGTAGTTTCTCCATTTGTTAAGTACAGAATCGAAATCAGGAGGCAATGGTGCTTCAAATTCCATGTATTCTTTTGTCGTCGGGTGTATAAAACCTAATGTCTGCGCATGCAAAGCCTGTCTTGGTAACATTTCAAAACAGTTGGCAACATATTGTTTATACTTTGTAAACGTTGTTCCTTTCAGGATCTTATCTCCGCCATAATTCGCATCGTTAAATAAAGGATGACCGATATGCTGCATATGTGCACGGATCTGGTGCGTCCGCCCTGTTTCAAGCTGACAGCTGATTAAAGTTACATATCCTAAACGTTCTAAAACGGTATAATGCGTAACTGACCACTTTCCTTTTTCTTCATCATCATAAACGTCCATGACAATTCTGTTTTTGGCGCTTCGGCCGATATATCCTGAAACTGTTCCGTTTTCTTTGATATCTCCCCAGGCTAATGCAATATATTTCCTGGTGATACTATGGTCAAAAAACTGCTTGGCCAGTTTAGTCATGGTGATTTCGTTCTTACTGATCAGCAATAAACCTGAAGTATCTTTATCAATACGGTGTACCAGTCCAGGTCTCCCTTCATTACCGGGTAATTGCGGCAATTGTTCAAAGTGGAAAGCCAGTGCATTGACTAGCGTCCCTGTATAATTATTAAATCCCGGATGCACAACCATTCCTGCTGCCTTATTCACAATAAGCAGGTCATCATCTTCATAGACAATATCTAATGGAATATCTTCAGGATAAACTTCTGTATCTCTTGGCGGATGAGGAAATACAATAGAAATCTCATCTGCTGGTTTAACCTTATAACTAGCTTTTACTGTTGCTTTATTCACCAGTACATTTCCTGCTTCAATCGCATTCTGTATGCGATTTCTTGAAGCATTCTCCATACGGTGCATCAAAAATTTATCTACCCGCAATAAGGACTGCCCTTTATCTACAACAATATTAAAATGTTCGTATAAATCCTGCTCTTCTAATTCCAGTCCGTTGTTATTGTTTTCCATTATTTATTTTGTCAAATTTTATGGATAAATACACGGTCTGTCAAATTAAAAGAATTGACCCTATACTAATTCCATTTTACAAAACTAATCTTTAACTATTACATTTCTGAAAGAAATTAGGTCTGCAACGCGCAGAATCTATATTAATTTACACGATAAGTCGTTTTATAACTTTTTTTTGACTGAATATATCCCGAAATATCCCCCACCTTGGCTCCGCTTGTATCAGGACAGCTAAGCAAAAGCTTTATATTTGCCAGATGTTTACAGATCTGCACAGTCCTTTACAACAATTAAAACATGATGCTTTAACCCAGCTTTGGGTCAAAAGGGATGATTTAATTGATCCCTATATTTCGGGAAATAAATGGCGTAAACTGAAATATATTTTACAGGATGCTACCGCAAAAAAGAAAAAACACCTGGTTACTTTTGGCGGAGCTTATTCTAACCACCTTGTTGCTACAGCATCGGCAGCTGCCAGATCCGGATTAAAAGCTACGGCCTTTGTCAGAGGAGAAAAAGTAAACAATGAAATGCTGGTACTTTGCGCTTTATATGGCATGGAGTTGATTTTCACAGATAGAGAAACTTATAAAGATAAAGTTGCCTGTTATACTGACTATTCCGCAGCACATCAGGACACCTATTTTATTGATGAGGGCGGAGCTTCTGCAGAAGCAGCTTTGGGTTGTGCAGAAATTATTACTGAAATCCCGCAGGATACAGCTCATCTGTTTTGTGCAGCAGGAACAGGTACAACGGCAGCCGGTTTATTGCAGGGGATTCAAAAAGCGGGTCTAAAAACCAGGCTCCATGTAATCCCCGTTTTGAAAGGTGGTGAATTTATCAGAGAAGAGATGAGCAGTTATGTCTCTACAGCTGATGAACGGCTGATTTTACATACAGACTATCATTTTGGTGGTTATGCAAAGACAAAACCAGATTTACTGGATTTCATCAGGACTTTCACAGCTCAGCACGGGCTGCTGACAGACCCGGTTTATACAGCAAAAATGTTCTTTGCAATTGATGATTTAGCACTTAAAAATTATTTCGGTAAAGACGAGAAAATTGTGGCTTTACATACCGGCGGATTACTCGGAATTATGGGCATGAAAGATAAACTGGTTCTATAAAAGAAAATTTAAAAAAAGGCTAATTATATTTTCTTGTCGTTGCGGTGGATTTTTTATTATTTTAGTTAGCAATATCTAATATTCTAACCAAAGCTAATGTATGGGCCGGAGACGCTTCCTCTTAATTTTTTGTATTCTGGCAATTTTCGTGTTTGCAATTGTGCAATGTACACAAGTAAAAAGTAAAAGTAACGATAGCAGGGGACCAGCCTATGCAGGGAGTGCTTCTTGTGTAAGCTGTCATAAAGACCTTACAGAATCTGCGGTCCACAATTCTCATTTTAAGGCTTCAAAAATGCTGACTGAACCTGGCTCTGCCGATAGTCTGCACATACCTGATGGCGAGTTTGTTTTTAATGAGCAAACTAAAGTACAGGTAAAAAACCGTGCCGATGGCCTGTATCAATCTGCCCTGATCAATGGGGCCGATAAAAAAACAGAGCATACAGATATGATTTTTGGCGCAGGAAACAGTGCCTATACTTTCGCATTCTGGTATGGTAAACAACTGATGCAAATGCCGTTGAACTACCTGACCAAAGGACATCAATGGGTAAATAGCCCGGGTTTCCCCGACAACCAGATTTATTTTGGCAGACCAATTGTTTCCCGTTGTTTAGAGTGCCATAGCTCCTTTGCAGATAAAAAACTGGTACAGGGTCCTAATTTTTCGATAACAGAAGAATATGTTAAAAACTCTATTATTGCTGGTATAGATTGCGAACGTTGCCATGGTCCCGCAGCTCAGCACGTAAACTTTCATCAGCAAAATCCTACGGTGAAAACGGCTAATTTTATGGTGAGTTATAAAAAGCTGGCCTTAACACGAAGAGTAGACGTTTGTGGGGTATGCCATTCAGGAACAGCTATCCGGACGGTGAATTCTACTTTTGGTTTTAAACCTGGGGATACCTTAACAACACTTCCTCAATATAGCGCTTATAGAGGAGAAGATCCGGATGTACACGGTAAACAAAAACAACTGCTTGAGGCTAGTAAGTGTTATAAAATTGGTAAGGCAGAATGTATTACATGCCATGATGTACATGAGAACAATAAACTTAATGCGGCAATTTATTCTGTTAAATGTATTAGCTGCCATCAGGAGGTGAAACATGAAACATTGAAAGAGAAAAACAAAGCTATACTGGCAAAGAACTGTATCGACTGTCACATGCCGATCAAAGAATCTCATGATATTGGTTTTCAGATGAGCAACAGTAAAGAAAAGGTTCCCTATAGCATACGCACACACCGTATTGCAATTTATAATGATCTGGTTAAGAATAAATGATACCGTTTCGGCCCGAAATTTACTTTCTTCGTCTGAATCGTGTCACGAAAATCATTAACATTTGTGGCTATAAATTATTATTTCTGATAAAATCATACTTTAAACAGTTTAAACCTTGTTTTTGGTTTTTTAGTCAAAACAGGCCTTAAACTTGTTATTCAGGGGCATTTTGTTAAATTTGGATAAACCAAAATACAAGAATTATGTATCAACTTACTGTAGCCCCAGAGCAGGTTAATGAGATTTTAAGTCAGCATGTTTTAGCTGATGGACTTGATTTGACCTATGACATGGGACAAAGTCAGGGAACATACATTTACGACTCAAAGTATAAGCGAACGCTACTGGATTTCTTTACTTGTTTTGCATCTGTTCCCCTTGGATATAATCATCCGAAAATGGTTAATGATGCTGCCTTTACACAAAGTCTTTTGCAGGCTGCACTGGCTAACCCTTCAAATTCTGACGTTTATACGCAGCAATATGCTGAATTTGTAAAAACTTTTGGTGCAATCGGTATCCCTTCTTATCTCCCCCATGCTTTTTTTATAGCCGGTGGTGGGTTAGCTGTCGAAAATGCAATTAAAGTTGCAATGGACTGGAAGGTTCAGAAGAACTTTGCCAAAGGATATCAAGAGGAAAAAGGGTTTAAAGTATTGCATTTCGAAAAAGCCTTTCACGGCAGAACAGGTTATACTTTGAGCTTAACCAATACATTACCCGATAAGACTAAATGGTTCGCCAAATTTGACTGGCCAAGGGTTTCTGTCCCAACGGTGAAATTCCCACTGGAAAATGACAATCTGGCTACAGCTATCAGCACTGAAGAGTTATCTATAGCTCAGGTTAAACAGGCATTTGCCGATTATAAAGATGATATTTGTGCAATCATTATTGAACCGATACAATCTGAGGGTGGTGACAATCATTTACGTGAAGAGTTTTTAATTCAGCTCCGCAGCATTGCTGATGAGAATGATGCTTTCCTGATTTACGATGAAGTACAGACTGGTGTTGGCCTGACTGGTAAATTCTGGTGCCATCAGCATTATGGTGAGAATGCCCGCCCCGATATTATTGCTTTTGGTAAAAAAATGCAGGTATGCGGAATATTAGTAGGCAACAAGGTTGATGAAGTGGAGAACAATGTTTTCCGTGTTCCCTCAAGAATTAACTCTACCTGGGGCGGTAACCTTGTTGATATGGTCAGATCGACAAAGATCCTGCAGATTATTGACGAGGATAAGTTATGTGATCATGCTGCCCGGGTTGGTGCCTATCTGAAAGAGAACCTGGAAGGACTGGCTAAGAAGTTTGATAAAGTAAGTAATGTACGCGGTAAAGGTTTACTCTGTGCCTTTGATTTACCCAATGGAGAAATGCGGAATGCATTTATTAAAAAAGGTTTGGAATATAATGTGATGTTCCTGGGTTGCGGACCACAAACAATCCGCTTCCGCCCCGCCCTGATCATGGAGAGAAGTCATATCGATCAGGGACTGGATGTAATGAATAAAGTGCTGGCTGATTTATAATATATAATGCGAAATAGAAAGATTAATATTTTCCTGGGTGTACTGGTTTTTGTTTTGGTCATCTGGATGCTTAAGGGTACGTTTTTTCAACCCGGAACCGGCGATCTTAAAGCCGGTTTCAAGGAGGTTGCTCATTACAGAAATGAGAATAATACAGGACCGGTTCAATATGTGTTTGCTGTTACCGTAAAGGATACGATCTGGTCGGAAATGGAAACTTATGGAAATTATAAACCACACCATAAAGGTGGAAATACGAAGGTTTATTTTTTTATGGAAGGGACAGAAGTACCGACAGAGTTAGGCGCAGGAAGTGTTAATTTTGATGGGAAGTTTGATAAGGGGTGTGTAGGGTTGTACGAAAAAACAGCCATTGGTCACACGAGTATCACCAAACAGCCATTTAAATAAGTTCCCGGGTTTTTGCAGGGAAAATAGAAATAAAAAAGGCCAGTTAGTTTTCTGAACGGCTTTCACCGCGAAAAGCGCTGAAAAATGTTCAGAAAACTAACTGGCCTTTTTTATTTTCCATAGGATTCCTTCTTCCCCGGAAAATCCCTGACTTGATTTCAATGGAATGTTTAGTGAATCCGCGTGTTTGGGGAGGAGACAAATAGATGGAGCAGATTGGGCGGATAGATAGATAGATAGATAGATAGACGACTAAAGACGACTTAGAAGGACTGGTGCAAAAGGGATTTCGATGAACCAATGAACCTATGGGTCCATTGGTTCATCGAAATCTATCTGTAATGACATAACGTTTGGATAAAACTCCAGGTTATTATCTGATAAACGTTTTCCAACACGGTAGGGCTCATAGCCAAGTTCTTTGATGCAGCGCTGAGGCATTGTGTCACTGATGTACATGCTTTGAGATTTTACAGTAACGACAAGGGCTGGTTTATCCATTGGCATATGATACCGGAACATGAGCCTTGAAGCATTACGCAGGTTTGTGGTTGTGTGCCTGGCATGTGGCTCCATCAATATAGCACTTTCAGGGATTTGTAAAGTACGCATTAAGAAGAGCTTCATCTCGTTGGCTTCGCTGTATTTTGTTTTGTAAGGGTGTACTCTACCACCCGAAACCATGATGTAGGGAGCAACCTTGTTTTTATATTGTTCTGCTGCCAGACGACATCTAAGCATTCCCCCCGGACTGAGTTCAGTATCATGTTCCTCAGGGCCTTCTCCAGGGACAAGGATTAAGCTGTATGGGTAGGATTTGAAGTTTGTGCTCTTTATGGATAAGATTGCTGCTTTGTTTACGGTACTGGCCATTGGCTCGTAATCAGCAGCGTCATTACGTTCGTTGATTTCCAGGGCAACAAGGGCAAATTGCATCGAAGGTTCAAAGAATAGGGCGTTTTCTTTGTCAAGGCTCAATCGGGCATTGGTACGCACTAACTCAGGGTAGTTTTTATCTTTCACATCAAAACTGATAGAGTCTATTGCCGGGTAATTAGGTTTTTGGCCGTTTACATATACATTGATGACATGATTGATCGCATTGGCATCTTGTTCCCAGGCCTTGGTTAAGGTTTCTACAGGTTTCAGATTTGCATAGAGATTATAACAGCCAGAAGGGATAAGCTGATTGCTGACCAGAGAGTGTAATGCATTGCTACCACCTCCTGATGTAAAAAGGGACTCCAGACGCTTACTGACAGCCGATACCTCCTCAGGGCCAAACTGGATAGCTGTAGTTAAACAGGAGGAGCTATTAGTACAATTCTTTATAGCATCTTCTGTTTTTGCTTTTTTGTTATTCAGCAGTTCAGTTAAGATAGGGTCCCTCTGAAGGAGAGCTCTTACAGCAGGATCTTTCTGAAATAAAGTGAGCAGGTAGTAGTTTTTATATTGAACCGCATTGTGAGTGCTTTGAAGAATATACTGACTGTCAGGATGCTGGTTTTGAGCCGATACATGGATAGCAATTAAACAACTGCAGAACAGAAGGAAGGAGAATTTCATAGTTTTTTTTGAAGGTATTAATCTTGACAGATATATTGATTACTGCCACGATTTTTTTAATATTTGTTAAACCATGCTCAATGAGCCTATCAGCCGAACTTCTTATATTAGGTTTTCCTAACAATGGGATTAACTTAACATTTTCGCCAAAACTACCCGGCCAGTGTTAGCTGTATCTAAAAATAGTGTTAACTCTATTTATCAGAGGTAACAATTTAGCATCACCAGGAATAATAGAAGCAATGGCAATTACTATGACTATGATCTTCACAATCAGAGCTATACAAAAAAGGCAATGCTGTAGGAGTAAAACTGCTCCTTAATGGAACAATCACAGTATACAGTATTGCCTTTATTTTATAAGATACGCCCTCAGGACATCAGCTTAAGATGATGATTATTTTAAGAGTTGCGCAAGTTTAGCATGCAACTCCTCACCTCTCAGGTTAGTCGCTACGATTTTACCAGCAGGATCAACTAAGAAGTTTTGAGGAATTCCTCTTACGCCATAAAGTACAGCAACCTCGTTATTCCAGAACTTCAGGTCAGAAACCTGCGTCCAGACTAAACCATCTTTTTTGATAGCAGCCAACCATGCATCTTTTTTGCCTTCCTGATCTAAGGATACACCAATAATAGTGAATTTTTTGTCCTTGAATTTATTGTAAGCAGCAACCACATTAGGGTTTTCAGCTCTGCATGGTCCACACCACGAAGCCCAGAAATCTATCAGGACATACTTACCACGGAAACTTGATAATTTTACAGGTTTGCCGTTTACATCGTTTTGTGTAAAATCCGGAGCCATTACCCCTACCGATGTACCACGTACAGCATCTATAGCTTTCGCAAAATCAATGCCCGCCTGTGTAGTACGCACTCTTTCTGAAAGACCTTTGTAAACAGGCTCTATTTCAGCAACATTGATGCTCTCTCCCGCCAACTCACGTAAAGCTAAAAGACTGAAGTAAGAATCAGGGTTTTCTTTGATGAAAGCCGATTGAAGGATATTCATCTCCAATTCTGCCTTCTCATATCTTTCTTTCAATGCTTTATTGAAAGCCTCATCTTTTTGTTTTGCTTCAGGAGCATCCCCGTATTCTTTATTGATCGCCATTAACTTGGCAAGAGGGCCAGCTACATATTTCATGTAATTTGCATTCTCATCATTTAATTTTGAACCACTAACTACCAGTGTGTTTAAAGAGTCTTTCGCAGATATATTAATTGTTGATGGCTCCAGGTACACAATCGCATTATCTGCTGATCTGCCCAGCTTTCTTAAGCCTTCACCCTTATGGTCAACAATAATTCTCGCCATAGAAGGGCCTTCAACTTTTCCCTTAAATGTAAATACGCCCTTATTAACTACCGCAGAATCCAAAACGGCACCATCGCCCGATCTGTAAGTAAGATATACTTTTGCCGGAGCATCCAATGTTCCGATTTTTCCATTCAATGTAAAATCCCCGGCCTGAGCGAACAAACACGCAGGGGTAGTCATTAATAGTGACAGCACTAATCTTTTCATTTATTTTATTTTTTAGGTGTTAGTTATTATATACCGGCATGTTTATTCAGACGAAATTGCTTCCTGTACCATACCTTCCGATAATTCAAAATTACAAGGAAAATATCGGACGCTGCCCCATGTAACCAAAATATAACGGATTATTTTTCTATAACGTATTCACCAACCCAACCTCTTTAAATTCAAATGATATTTGTTTAAACAAAAGCCGAAAATCCAGTTATTGCACGCCCCACAATTAAAGAGTTAATTTCTTTAGTTCCCTCATAAGAATAAATAGCTTCTGCATCGGCCACAAAACGGGCAACATCATATTCAAGCAGAATCCCATTTCCACCCATAACCTCTCTTGCCCTGCTCACCACATCACGGGTCCGCAACGAACAAAATACTTTAGCCAATGAAGCATGTTCATCTGTCAGCAGTCCCTGATCCTGCAATTGGGATAAACGGAAACATAAGGTTTGCATAGCCGTCAGATTAGACAGCATTTCTACCAGGTGGTTTTGAATAAGCTGGAAAGAAGCTATAGGTTTACCAAATTGCTTACGGGTCCTGGTATAGGCCAGTGCACTTTCATAAGCCCCGCGTGCACATCCCACAGCCTGCCAGGCTACACCTGCCCTGGTCATTCTCAGGACTTTGGCCGTATCTTTAAAGGAATTTGCATTTTGTAAACGATCTTCCTCATCTACCTCACAATTGGTCAGCGTGATTAACCCGTTCTGCACAATTCGCAGAGCCATTTTGTCGTGCATTTTTTCTACAGCAAAACCTTTGTTTCCTTTTCTGATCAGGAAGCCTTTTACCTGATTATCATCCACATCTCTGGCCCATATAATGGTCACATCCGAGAAAGTAGAATTTCCTATCCATTTTTTCTGACCGTTCAGAATCCATTTACTTCCCTGCCTTTTAGCTGTGGTAGTTAATCCTCCCGCAGCCGCAGAGCCAACTTCAGGTTCGGTTAAACCAAAAGCACCGATGATTTTCATCTGCTGCATAGCTGGCAGCCATTCCTGTTTCTGAGCCTCTGAACCTAACAGATAAATTGAGCCCATAGCTAAACCACTCTGTACACCGAAAAAGGTTGACATTGAAGTGTCAATCCTCGCCATTTCCATGGCCAGCATACCCTCCATCACATTTGATTTACCAGGACAACCGTAGCCCTGATAAGTCAGTCCGCAAATATTCAGTGCTGCAATTTTAGGGATCAGTTCAAAAGGGAATTCAGCTTTCAGCCAGTATTCATTGACCAGAGGTTTAACCTCCTTCTCTAAAAATGCACGTACTTTTAGCTGGAGCGCACGGTCTTCTTCATTTAATGCGGTATCACCCAAATGATAAAAATCACCATTAATAGGCGGAAGCTCCTTCTTTTTGTGAGGGGTTCCCAGCATTTTCATTAAACCTGAAAGCTGCGTTTCATCCAGACCCGCAACTGAATCCACTATCTTTTTAAGATCTACCTTTTTAGATAGTGCATCCAGTTTTTCGAGGTCCACACTTTGGAAAAGTGTATAAGCATTTTTTATTTTAGAGAATATACCTGCCATAATTGAAACTGTTTTATCTATAGAACAGCAAATGGCCGATTTTGTTCCCTAACGCAGATCGAAAAGATTATCCACACCCAAAAGTTTTTTGGAAGTGAAGCCTTCTGCATAGGTCGCCCCAATAGGTTTACCCATTTCTCTGGCACGAGCAATTACACTTTCAAAAAATTCTGGTGAAGAAATATAAGTCACCGGTCCATCCAGTTCTGGATTTTTGTTGAGCTCAGGACTATGGAACTGTGTTTTAAAAGCCTTGATAGAAAGAATTTTAGTTTCTATATAAGGAGTGATATCAACAATAATATCAGGTTTAATGTACGTATCCTGAATATACTGTAAGAATAAACGTGGTCTCCATGCTTCCTGAGCTATACCATTCTCCATGGTCTTAACTTTTGGCAGCCCCGACAAGAAACAAGAATCACTCGCTAAAGAAGCAGCCCTTCCATGATCAGGATGACGGTCATGTACCGCATTACCAAATACAATCTCAGGCTGATACTTACGGATCATTCTGATAACTTCTAATTGGTGCTCTTCATCATTTTTGAAAAACCCGTCTTTGAACCTTAAGTTTTCACGGGCATGCAGACCTAATATTTTTGCTGAATCTGCTGCTTCTCCATCACGCGTTTCAGCCGTCCCCCTTGATCCTAATTCCCCTCTCGTAAAATCAATTATCCCAACTTTTTTTCCCTGGGCTATATGTCTTAAAATTGTTCCTGAACATCCTAATTCGGCATCATCCGGATGTACAGCTAATACTAATATGTCTAATTTCATTGTTTTGTTTTATGATTGCTAAGCCTGCGCTCAGAGCTTTATAACAGGCGCTGAATTTTCTTTCTGACCTTTGAGGACAAAGGTTTGGTGAAAGGAAAAAAGTAGTCTACTACTTCGCCATCTTTATTGATCAGATATTTATGAAAATTCCACCTTGGAGTGGATTTGATATGACCGTTTAGGTCTTTATTGCTTAAGAATTTATAAATCGGATTAGCTTGTGAACCACGAACCATTATTTTCTCAAATACAGGAAATTTAACCCCATAATTCACTTCACAGAACTCGTAAATGGCACTTCCTACCAGAGGCTCCTGCCCGCCAAAATCATTGGACGGAAATCCAAGAACTTCAAACTCTTCGTTGTTTAATGAATCCCTGAGCTCTTGCAGTTCTTTTAACTGGGGGGCGAAACCACAAGCTGAAGCAATATTTACGATCAGGAGTACTTTACCTTTATAATCAGCTAATTTTTGATCTTTTCCATTGATTAATTTTGCATTGAACTGGTAAATACTCTGAGGGTTTTCTTCCATGTTTATTGACGATAAAATCCTGAATTCTGAATAATAGATTCGATATCTCTTTCTTCTTCAGCGTTATAAGTACTTTTTAAATTATGTCCTACTACTCTCGCAACGGACTGATAGATAAAGGCTTTGACACCTCCTTGTGTTTCTTTAACAATTTCGTAAGTGGTACGCCCTACTTCTCTGTCAATGAGTTTAGTAAGAATCTGTCCCTGGGTAATAGTCAGTTCCTTAATCTCTGTATTAAACATTTTCTTGATTTCAGCATCACAGGCCTTGACCAGTTTTTTATGCTCTTTGCGATCTGTGGTTACAGCCAGGTCACGCTCCAGCTGCTCATATCTTCTTTTTGCAAAAAGGGCATAAGGCATAACTTTTAGTACATTGTAACGGAGTCTGTTGAATGCTGCACGGTCTGCAGGGGTTTTAAAAATCCTGGCACCGTAGATAACCACCTCATTAAGAGGTATCCACGGGATCATTTCACCATCTTCGTTAGTTGAGGCTACTCTGATGGTATCATTTTTGCCTCTCACAGGAAACCTTACAGGCACAGAATTATCCTGCGCCTTTAGTTCACCTACGGCAATAATGACAAATAACAGAATAAATACACTGCAAAATTTCATAAATTTATACTCCCACGAAGTTAAAGCAAATTTAATACATTAGGTTTATAACTAAATCTAATATATTCTTAAACGATTAACAAGCAATAATTATTACGAAAATAATACAAATGAAGAATACCTTAGTGATTGATTTAGAAGCAGAAAAGCAAGAAATCCTGAAGAGATACCGTGCACTCTTGCGTGCCTGTAAGCCAACATTACAAAAAGGAGATAAGAAAGAAATCAGAAAAGCATTCGATATGGCCCTTGAAAGTCACAAAGATATGCGCAGAAAATCTGGTGAACCTTATATTTATCACCCTATTGCTGTGGCTCAAATCGCTGCTGAGGAAATCGGGCTCGGCACAACATCTATTGTATGTGCATTACTCCATGATGTAGTAGAAGATACGGAGATCACACTCGAAGATATTGAAAGAGAATTTGGAAAGAAAACTGCCAAAATCATTGACGGTCTTACTAAAATAGCAGGTGTATTTGATTATAACAGCTCTTTACAAGCCGAGAACTTCAGGAAAATGCTGCTTACCCTGGCAGATGATGTAAGGGTGATTTTAATTAAACTGGCAGATCGTCTTCATAACATGCGTACCATGGATTTTATGCCAAGGCACAAGCAGTTAAAGATCGCATCCGAGACTATTTATCTGTACGCTCCTTTAGCACACAGACTGGGTTTATACGCTATAAAGTCTGAACTGGAAGACCTTTCCATGAAGTATCTGGAACCGGATACCTATAAATTTATCGCAACCAAACTGAATGAGAAAAAAGCAGAGCGCAACCTGTTTGTGAAGCATTTTGTTGATCCTATCAATGAGATATTAGCTGAACAGGGTTTTGTAGCCAGTATATATGGCCGCCCTAAATCTATCCATTCGATATGGAACAAGATGAAAAAGAAAAATATTCCTTTTGAAGAAGTATATGATCTTTTTGCAATCCGTATTATACTGGACAGTTCCCCTGAAAATGAAAAAGCAGATTGCTGGAAAGCCTATTCCATAGTTACAGATTTATACCGTCCAAATCCGGATCGTTTACGCGACTGGGTCTCTTCCCCTAAAGGAAATGGTTATGAGTCTTTGCACACTACAGTAATGGGCCCTAAAGGCCAGTGGGTAGAAGTTCAGATCCGTACACAAAGAATGAATGAGATTGCAGAGAAAGGTTTTGCTGCACACTGGAAATACAAAGAATCAAGCAATGACAATGGTCTGGATCAGTGGATTATGAAAGTCAGGGAGATGCTGAACAATCCGGAAGCTAATGCACTTGACTTCCTGGATGATTTCAAAATGAACCTGTTTTCGGACGAAATCTTCATTTTCACACCAAAAGGGGCATTAATACAACTTCCATTGGGTGCAACCGCATTAGATTTTGCATTTGAGATCCATACCGATGTAGGCGCAAAATGTATAGGCGCTAAAGTGAACCACAAATTAGTACCACTTTCCTATAAACTGCAAAATGGAGATCAGGTAGAGATTATCACTTCCGGTAAACAAATACCAAAAGAAGACTGGCTGAATATTGTTGTAACGGCAAAAGCCAAATCGAAAATCAAGTCTTCACTAAAAGAAGAGAAAAGAAAGATTGCAGAGGGTGGAAAAGAAACACTGGAACGCAAGCTGAAATCTTTAAAGATCACTTACAATACTGACAATCTGAATAAATTAAGTTATTTCTTTAAACTGGCTTCCACACAAGAACTTTTCATAGCTGTAGCGACCGGGAAGATCGAATTGAAAGACTTAAAGGAATACCTGGCCAGCGAAAAAGAAATTGAAAACAGAGGTACCGAGCAGCGGAATGACGGGCAGCAGATAGAAGCCCTGTTAAATAAAGTCAAAGGTCCTGAATCTGATATTTTATTGATTGGTGAAGATCTTCAGAAAATTGACTATACACTTGCAGCCTGCTGTAACCCGATTCCCGGTGATGACGTATTTGGTTTTGTAACGGTGAGCGAAGGCATCAAAATACACCGTACCAATTGTCCGAATGCCGCACAGCTGATGGCCAACTATGGCTACAGGGTTGTGAAAGCCAAATGGAACAAACAGCAGGAACTTACTTTCCTTACCGGATTACATATTATAGGTATTGACGATGTAGGCCTGATTAACAATATTACTAAAGTAATCTCCGGTGATTTTAAAGTGAATATGCGTTCTATTACCGTAGATACAGATAATGGTATATTTGATGGTTCAATTATGATCTTTGTAAATGATAAGGAGCATCTTGACAATCTGATCAAAAATCTTTTAGAAGTAAAAGGTGTAACAGGGGTCACACGTTTTGATGCTTAAAATTAACTAAATTTAAAAAACTGTATAAGTTTATCTGTTTTAACAGCTTGTGAGTCAAAACCAAGCAATAAACAGATAAATTTTAAACAGTTTCATGGGGTTCTATATAAAAAATGATACCTTTGAGAGGAGTTTTAAAACTATGTCTACAAACCATAACAGCGAGTTGGTTAGAAAAATATTCGAAGCTTATCTCGAAAATAAAAGTCTGAGAAAAACGCCGGAGCGTTTTGCCATCTTAGAAGAAATCTATTCCAGAGATGATCATTTCGATGTAGAGACCCTCTACATCCATATGAAAAATCAGAAATACAGAGTAAGCAGGGCTACCGTGTACAATACACTGGAGTTACTTGTTTCTTGTGATCTGGTTACTAAACATCAGTTTGGGAAAAACATGGCCCAATTCGAAAAGTCTTACGGTTACCACCAGCATGATCATGTGATTTGCATTGATTGCGGTAAAGTTGTTGAATTCTGCGATCCGAGGATCCATCAGATTCAGAGCATGGTTGGTGATTTGTTGAAATTCGAAATCAAACATCATTCTCTAAACTTATATGGCAGTTGCTTCGATTGTTCAGCAAAAGCATCTATCAAACAAAAAGAGGATATCAAACACGCAAGTTAAAAAACACAATTATAATCTTTTCTTAAATAAAAATAATGACGCAAGTAGACGTGCTTCTTGGCCTGCAATGGGGCGATGAGGGCAAAGGAAAAATTGTTGACGTATTATGTCCGCAGTATGATTTGATAGCTCGTTTTCAAGGCGGACCGAATGCCGGCCACACCTTAGAGTTTGATGGCAAAAAGTTTGTTTTAAATACTATTCCATCTGGTATTTTCAACAAAGACACCATGAATTTGATTGGTAATGGTGTGGTAGTCGATCCCATCATTTTAAAAAGAGAATTAGATAACCTGAAAACTGCGGGTCACGATCCTATTGCTAATGGCAAACTGGTGATTGCGCGTAAAGCACATCTGATTCTTCCTACTCACCAGCTTTTAGACGCTGCCAATGAGCAGAAAATGGGTAAAGATAAAATCGGTTCGACACTAAAAGGTATCGGCCCGACTTATATGGATAAAACCGGACGTAATGGTTTACGTGTTGGAGATACTACTTTACCAGATTTCAAAGAGCGTTACAACAAACTGGTTACTAAACACAAGGAATTACTTTCTCATTATAATTTTGAGTATGACCTGACTGAAAAAGAAGCTGCTTTCTTTGAGGCGATTGAATTTATCAAAAACATCCCTCATGTTGACAGTGAGCACTTTGTAAACGGTTATCTTAAAGAAGGCAAAAAAGTTCTTGCTGAAGGTGCACAAGGAACATTACTGGACATTGATTTCGGTTCTTATCCTTTCGTAACTTCTTCAAACACCACTACTGCCGGTGCTTGTACTGGTTTAGGTATTGCACCAAACAAAATCGGAAGTGTGATCGGAATTTTCAAAGCTTACTGCACCCGTGTAGGAAGCGGACCTTTCCCTACAGAACTGGAAGATGAAGTTGGAGAAAACCTGCGCCAGGTAGGCCACGAATTTGGTGCGACTACAGGCAGACCACGCCGTTGCGGATGGATTGACCTTCCTGCCCTTAAATATGCAATTATGCTGAATGGTGTTACTGAAATGGTCATGACTAAAGCTGATGTATTGAGCGGATTTGATACAATCTATGCTTGTACACATTATGAGCACAATGGTGAAACGATTGACTACATGCCGTACGATATCATTTCTATCAAGCCTACACCAGTTGTTAAAGCAATTGAAGGCTGGAAAACTGACATTACTAAAATCACGGAAGTTGATCAGATCCCTGCTCAGCTTGCCTCTTATATCGCTTTCTTAGAGAAAGAATTAGAAGTACCAGTAAGATACCTTTCTGTTGGTCCTGATAGAGTACAAACATTGATTCTTCCTTAAGCAATCAATAGATATAAAAAAGGCGGCCTTAAGAGCCGCCTTTTTTTATTTAAGGATTAAAATAGCCTAATACTACAATTTTCAAACAATGAATCCTCAGGAACTAATTTCATTTAAACAAAAAGCTTTACAATGGGCAAATCAGTTTGAAGTCTGCTGTTGTTTTGATTCAAATGAATATACCGATCCTTATTCCAGATATGATTTCCTGCTTGCTGCCGGAGCTAAACATCAGCTCAATGCGGCCACAGGCGATGCTTTTAAAGCACTACAGACATTTTCTCTAAAACATCCGGGCTGGTTGTTCGGTTTACTGAGTTACGATCTTAAAAATGAAATAGAGGACCTGACTTCTGCTCATGAAAATAAGCTTGATTTTCCAGACCTGTTTTTCTTTGTCCCGCAATATCTCATTGCCGTTAAAAATGGCAATATTGAAATTCTGGCAGGTACGCCCGATCTATTAGACACCATCCATAAAATCCGGAAGTCCGCATTTTCATCTCCGGCCCCGCTAGAGATGAAACCTAAAATGAATAAAGAAACTTATTTAGATAAGGTCAATGAATTAAGGGCACATATCGCAAGGGGAGACATTTATGAAGTTAACTTCTGTCAGGAATTTTTTGCAGAAAATGCTTCCATAAACCCTTATGAGGTATACCTGAACCTGAATGAGCTATCCCCTACCCCATTTTCAGGATTCTTTAAACTTGACAGCAATTATATCCTTTCTGCAAGTCCTGAACGCTTTATGTGTAAACGCGGGAGCAGATTAATTTCCCAGCCTATCAAAGGAACTGCTAAACGAAGTAAGGACCAGACAGAAGACGAGCTGATCAAAATAGCTTTAAAAAATGACCTGAAAGAACAAGCCGAAAATGTAATGATTGTTGACCTGGTCCGGAATGATCTGACAAAAAGTGCCGTCCCCGGAACAGTTCAGGTTGATGAACTTTTTGGCATCTACAGTTTTCCACAGGTACACCAGATGATTTCTACCATAAGCTGTGAGCTGGATCCCGCACTGCATCCTGTTGAAGCTATACAGCGCACATTTCCAATGGGATCTATGACCGGAGCACCCAAACTAAGGGCTATGGAATTAATAGAAGAAACCGAATGCAGCAGAAGGGGAATGTACTCTGGCACTTTTGGCTATTTTGATCCAGAAGGAGATTTTGATTTTAATGTAGTTATCCGCAGCATTCTCTATAATGAGCAAAAGAATTACCTGTCTTTTCAGGTCGGCGGGGCAATTACTTTCGCTTCTTCTGCAGAAGCGGAATATGAAGAGTGTATGCTGAAAGCTTCAGCAATAATTAAAACGCTAAAAGGGTCGCATTAACGACCCTTTTATATGATAATCAATCACAATTCATAAAGCAGTTTTTTTCTGACAAATAATATCCCTCAATAGTTGCTGCAATCTGATTAAACTTACTATCTGATTGGTTTTCCCGAAGGAGAATTAAAATATCTTTTCGCTTCTGGCAGATCTCTCTGAATCTGAGCAATCCTTGTCGCATCAGCGGGGTGAGTACTTAAAAACTCAGGTGGTTTCTGTGAAGACTGGCTAACTGCAGCCATTCTCTGCCAGAAATTAACTGCATTCGCAGGATCATAACCAGCCATAGACATGAAGATCAATCCTAAATGATCAGCTTCCAGTTCCTGCGTCCTTGAATTAGGCAGCAAATAAAACCCTTGTGCACCAACACCATAAATCTTACTGATTGCCGCTTGTGTAGCCTCAGACTGACTGCCGGTCGCAGCACCTAATAAACCTCCCACACCTTGTGCCAATGCGGCTTTAGAAGCACGTTCTGATGAATGCTGTGCTATAGCATGGGCAATTTCATGTCCCATTACCGTTGCCAGTCCTGCATCATCCCTGGTTACAGGAAGAATACCTGAATAAACAGCTACTTTACCACCCGGCATACACCAGGCATTGACTTCTTTACTGTCAATCAGATTAAATTCCCAGCGAAAGCCCTGAATCTGTGCAGCATAACCATTCGCATTCATATATTTTGTCACTGCAGCCGCAATCTTCTCCCCTATTCTTTTGACCCGCTGTGCATCAGCATTATTTAAGATCTTAGTATTCGGGTCTTTTAAAAGTGTAGTATAACTTTGTGCAGCGGCAGTCTGCATTTCACTTTCATTTACAAAACTTATTCTGTTTCTCCCTGACAGGGGAACTGTAGAGCACGCATAAGCCATAGATACTACAGCAGCAATACCCAGCAACGTTAATTTCTTCATCGGTTTTTAGTTAATAGTTGTTTTCTTCTTAAACAGATAAACTTTAGATTCTTTGCCTTTAAGTAAGCGCTCCAGATTTTTCTGGTGTGTCACCAGAATTAAGATACACACACACATCCCATACAGCACTTCAGACTTAATGGTAGAATGCAGTATAAAAACAATCCCTAATGGAAAAGTAAATCCTGCACATATAGAACTCAGAGATACATATTTTGTAACCAGAAGCACCGCCACAAAAACAAGAACACAAAGCATAGCTGCCGGGAAGTTAACTGCCAAAATCATTCCAAAAAGCGTAGCAACCCCTTTACCGCCCCTAAAACCGGCGAAGATAGGGAACAAATGGCCCATAACAGCAGTTACGCCCAATGCAAGCTCATAATTAACAAACTGAGAAGAATTATGGGGTCCGGTTACAGACAGCCCTATAAAATAGGCAAGTTTTGTAGCAGTGTACCCTTTAGCAATATCAATGGTCATTACAGCCATACCAGCTTTTTTTCCCAATACACGGAAAGTATTTGTCGCACCTGCATTTCCACTGCCGTATTCTCTTACGTCAATACCATAAAATGCCTGTCCAATCCAAACCGCTGTCGGGATAGACCCGCAGAGATAAGCCAGAATGACTGCAGAAATAGAATAGATAGATATCATACCTTAATAGGCTTTTAAACTCAGGTCTAAACTCTTAACTGAGTGGGTCAATGCGCCCATAGAGATATAATCAACTCCGCAGGCTGCATATTCAGCTATACTTTCTTCGGTAATCCCACCAGATGCTTCCGTAGTAAACCGATGATCAATCAGTTTCACAGCCTGTCTAAGGTCAGCAAAGCTGAAATTATCCAGCATAATCCTATTTACCATTCCTTTTTCCAGTACCTGGTTCAATTCTTCCAGGTTTCTTACTTCAATCTCTATTTCAAGATTTTTACCATTATCTGCAAGATACTGATTAGCTGCGATAATTGCATTAGCAATTCCACCAGCATAATCAACGTGATTATCTTTGATCAGGATCATATCATACAATCCAATCCGGTGATTTACCCCACCACCTATTCTGACCGCCCATTTTTCAAGGTATCTCATTCCAGGTGTAGTTTTCCTGGTATCCAGTATTTTAGTTGGGTAGGACGCAAGCAATTGCGTAACGTGATGAGTTTTGGTTGCAATACCACTCATTCTCTGCATACAATTTAACACTAGTCTTTCGGCCAGCAAAATAGAGTGAGAGCTGCCACTAACTGTAAAAGCGATATCACCGTATTTAACTTCATCCCCATCTTTCAAAAAGACTTCGGTCTGTAACGCTGAATCTACCTGGCTGAAAATTTCAAGAGCAAGTTCTACTCCGGCAAGTATACCATCCTCTTTAACCAAGAGCTTTGCTCTCCCCTGGGTTCCGGCAGGGATGGTAGACATAGAGGTATGATCACCATCACCAAGATCTTCGGCGATAGCATTTTTTATAAATAGGTCTATTAATTTCTTATCCAAAACATGTATTTTAGATCAAAAATAGCATTTTTACCTAAATTTGCATTACTATTTATCCGGTTCAATCCGTAATTCAGTGATAAAAAAGGTGTTAGCTGTTTTTTTGAGTGTAATAGCTACCCTGAATTTTCCGTTTTTTGTACTCAGGGAAAGGATTCCGAAGCGATAATTTGGATTGGTATTAATGAGGTGCACCACTGTTGAATTAACAGGGGCATTTTTAGTGAAAAATTCTCTGACTATCTGTTCAGCCTGCGCTTTGGTATATACGTCTTCTTCCTCATTGATCGTTAATTCTACAGATGGGGAAAAATTTTTACTGATTTCTTTTGAATTCCCAGCCTTAAATAAAGTTGATAATGAATCAACAATATCCCCTTGAAATAACCCAGGATTAAATAGCTGGGTAAAAAAAATCAGTACCGAAAGTAAGGGTCTAATCATATTCTAAAGATAACAAATATTACGCACACAAATTATGCCATTAAGCGCTTAAAGATTATAATTTTAAATAATCAGACTTTCACCTGTAGGGGAATAATTTAAACTCTGATCCTAAACCTGATACAGGCACTCCTGCTAAAAAGAAATAGCTGTCACATTCTTGTTAGAAAAGCTATTTACCCTCAAAAGCACAAATCTGTAGCCTGTATTTATCCGGAACGCCAAACCCGGAAAGATTGTACTCCAGGCCATACAAATATCCAAAGTGTGTATAAATTACATTTAGATTTCTTATCCAAAATCAATAAGAGTTATATTTGTTTGGCCCCGGCTTCAAATCAGGATATAATCTGAAAGAAACAGGATGCCCTTACATTATTTATCGGCGAAATATCAATTCAATTTAAATGAATAATAAAAAAGTGATGCTCCTCATTCTTGATGGATGGGGTTACGGAAAACAGGACAATTCGGACGCTGCATATGCAGCAAATACACCTTTCTTTGATTCTTTATTAAAAAACTATCCTAATTCAAAGCTGGAAGCATCTGGTGAGGCAGTAGGTTTACCAGCCGGCCAGATGGGCAATTCGGAGGTTGGACATATGAACCTTGGTGCAGGAAGAGTCGTTTACCAGGAACTGGGAAGAATCAATAAAGCAATCAGCGATGGTTCCATTCAAACCAACAAGACCTTAGTCGATGCATTTGATTATGCAAAGAAAAACAATAAAGCAGTTCATTTTATCGGATTAGTATCTGATGGTGGTGTACATGCGCATATCAATCACCTGAAAGGCTTATGTGATGCCGCAAATGAACAGGGGCTGAAAGATGTTTTTGTACATGCTTTCTTAGATGGCAGGGATACAGATCCAAATTCAGGACTGGGTTTCATTAAAGAACTGGATGATCACCTGAAAACTTCTACAGGTCAGATAGCCAGTTTAATTGGCCGTTACTATGCGATGGACAGAGATTCACGCTGGGAACGCGTTAAACAGGCTTACGATTTGTTAACTAAAGGCGTTGGTGCGCCTACACAAGATCCGTTAAAAGCGATTGAGCAATCTTATGCAGATGGCATTACGGATGAGTTTATTAAACCGATCGTAGTTACAGGTGAGAATAATCTGCCATTGGCAACTATTCAGCCTGATGACGTTGTGATCTGTTTCAACTACAGAACAGACAGGGGCCGTGAAATCACAGCGGTACTGACACAACATGACTATCCTGATTTTGAGATGCATAAATTACCGTTATATTATGTAACGATGACTACTTATGATGAAAACTTTGAAAATGTAAAAGTTGTTTTCACTAAAGATGACCTGACAGAAACTTTAGGAGAAATCTTAGAGAAGAATCATAAAAATCAGATCCGTATTGCAGAAACAGAAAAATATCCACACGTAACCTTCTTCTTTTCAGGTGGCAGGGAGCTGGCTTTTGAAAACGAGAAAAGATTAATGATCCCTTCTCCAAAAGTAGCTACTTATGACCTTAAACCAGAGATGAGTGCGCAGGGAATTACAGATGCCATTACACAAGAGCTGGAAACAGGCTGGGCAGATTTCATCTGCCTGAACTTCGCTAATCCGGACATGGTTGGACATACAGGTGTTTTTGATGCCGTTGTTAAAGCAGTAGAAACAGCAGATCGCTGTGCTGAAGCTGTAGTGACCAAAGGTCTTGAAAATGGGTACGCTTTTATCATTCTGGCAGATCATGGAAACTCAGAATTTATGGTCAACAATGACGGTTCAGTAAACACAGCACATACAACCAATCTGGTTCCTTGTATTTTAGTAGGAACTGATTACACGGCTATCGCTGACGGTAAACTGGGTGATATTGCACCAACAATTCTGAAGTTAATGGGAATTGAGAAACCTGAGATCATGACTGGAAATTACCTGGTATAATGAAGAAACTGTCATTCTTTTCTTTAAGCATTTTGTTTTTTGCGGCCTGTAATCCTGCAGCGCCCAAAAAACAGCATGTTTCATTAACCTATTTTGATCTGAAAGATTATATCGCAAAAGAGGCTAAACGTCTTACTGCATTAAATCCTGAGATAGATAAAACGGTTATTGTCAACAACGCTAAAGAACGTAAAAAGTTAAAGATTGCTGACTGGCCAAAAGAGCTCTCTTCTTTTTCTGATGCTGACATTAACAAATCTGCCTGGCAGGGATTGTTTAAATCAGAAAAAACAAAAGACTCAGAAACTTACCTTTCTGACAATGAAAAAGTACCGGTAAAGTATTTAAACATCAGTTATAAAAACGGTAAAATCTACGGGATTAAGTTATTGATCAGCAATACCAATTCATTGTACACTTCTAACGATACACTCTCTTATTTTCCTGATAGTCTGTATGAAGTTAAAAAGATACAGAACATCAGGTTACTGAAAGGAAAAAGCTATACGATCACAGGAAGGTTCAAGTAAAAACATAAACAATAAAAAAAGCCGGAAACACATGTTTCCGGCTTTTTTTATTCCCGACTGATCACTGATCAATCTGGTTTAATTCATTTATTTCAGGCTTGCAATCTGTGCTTTAACATAGTCTATCAGTGAAATGATATCCTTACGTAAAGGCTGAACAGTTAAGACCTTTTGAAAGTCTGACACCGAATTGTTAAATAATACAATACAAGCATCTTTATCTACACGTTTTTTAATCTTATAAGATTTATAAATAGCATAGTCTTTATAAGCCAGCCCCCTGTTTTGCAATAACTGAGTATCTTCCTCCCCATTGATCTCAATGGCTTTAGTAAAATCTTTAATCGCCGACT
The DNA here is from genome assembly GCF_014200605.1 of Pedobacter cryoconitis. Taxonomy (GTDB): domain Bacteria; phylum Bacteroidota; class Bacteroidia; order Sphingobacteriales; family Sphingobacteriaceae; genus Pedobacter; species Pedobacter cryoconitis_B. The sequence goes on from NZ_JACHCE010000012.1 coordinate 118,674, forward strand.
GATAGAAAGTATCGCGCATTTGATTTAAAGATTCCTTAGGGTCATTGGCCACATTTTGTCTTGCTTTACCTCTATAATAATAAGCAGAATAATCAGATGGTTTAACAGTAATCAATCTGCTGTAAGTCTCAATAGAACTCTCAAAATTACCACATTGAAAATAAGAATATCCCAGCATCTTCAATACACTCGGATTATTCGGGGTTTTAGCATCGGCCTTCTCTAATTGAGCTACTGCTCCTTTATAGTCGCCCTTCATCATTGCCTGCATTCCTAATTTATCATAACTTCCGCTTTGAGCAAAGCTGACATTGGCAGAAACAACCAAGAATAGTATAAGCGCTTTTTTAATGTAGTTCATCAAATTTTATTTAATAAAGAATAAAGATATGAAATGATAGATATAAGTACCCATAATTTACGCATCATTTATTGATATTAAAAGGTAAACGTATAAAAAACCAAATTATGATATTACTATCAATTAATTTCGCATATTCTGACTTTTTAACAGATAAAAAGCAATTATGAATGTTTGGCACAGGAGTTGAAATTATACCCATCAATATATAATTATTATTTTTATAAGCGGCAGACTGTCACATTGTCGTTTTTTTATTCTAGAAAGGCCTATTAATGAGTATAAAAGATCAGTTTGATTTTGGCAATGCACTACCCATCATAAATGAAGATACGGAATTTTTCCCTTTGATGTCCCAACAGGATGAAGATGAGATGAATAACGAAGAAACCCCTGAAATATTAGCCATACTTCCCTTGAGAAATACGGTTTTATTTCCTGGAGTTGTCATCCCAATTACCGTTGGAAGAGACAAGTCCATAAAACTGATAAAAGAAGCCTATAAAGGTGACAAAATTATTGGTGTGGTTTCCCAGCTCGATGTATCTATCGAAGATCCAACATTTGAGCAGTTAAATAAAGTTGGTACTGTAGCACATATTATCAAAATGCTGCAGATGCCTGACGGTAATACGACTGTAATCATCCAGGGGAAACAACGCTTCCGATTAATTGAAGAGGTACAATCCGAACCTTATATTAAAGTTACGATCAGTAAATTTAATGAGGCCAAGCATAAAAAAGATAAAGAATTCAAAGCCCTGGTAGCCTCTATCAGAGAAATGTCTTCACAAATTATCCAGCTATCCCCTAATATCCCGAGTGAGGCAGCAATGGCTCTCAAAAATATTGAAAGCACTTCTTTCCTGATCAATTTCATCTCTTCCAATATGAATGCAGATGTCAAAGACAAGCAAAAAATGCTTGAGATGGACAATCTGAGAGAAAGAGCCTTAATGGTTATGGAATTACTGACACTGGAACTGCAGATGCTGGAATTAAAAAACCAGATACAATCTAAAGTCCGTGTTGACCTGGATAAACAGCAAAGAGACTACTTTTTAAATCAGCAGCTTAAAACCATTCAGGAAGAACTGGGAGGAAACTCTTCCGATCTTGAATACGAAGCGCTAGAAGTCCGTGCTAAAAAGAAAAAATGGTCAGTACAGGTAAAGGATCATTTTGGTAAAGAACTGGAAAAGCTGGGAAGAATGAACCCTGCCGCACCCGATTATTCTGTACAGATCAATTATCTTGAATTGTTACTTGATTTACCATGGAACGATTTCACTAAAGATAACTTTGACCTGAAACGTGCGCAAAGGGTACTGGATAAAGATCACTTCGGACTAGAGAAAGTGAAACAGCGTATCATTGAGTATTTAGCGGTATTGAAGTTGAAACGCGATATGAAAGCTCCTATCATCTGTTTGGTAGGCCCTCCGGGAGTTGGTAAAACTTCATTGGGAAAATCAATAGCCAAAGCACTGAACCGTAAATATGTCCGTATGGCATTAGGTGGTATCAGAGATGAAGCAGAAATCCGCGGACACAGAAAGACATATATAGGTGCAATGCCCGGACGTATCATTCAGTCTATCAAAAAAGCAGGTGCCGCTAACCCGGTATTTGTATTGGATGAGATTGACAAAGTAGGTTCTGATTTCAGAGGCGACCCTTCTTCGGCATTACTTGAAGTATTGGACCCTGAACAAAACAGTGCTTTCAATGATCATTATGTAGAAACTGATTATGATCTGTCTAACGTACTATTTATTGCGACAGCCAATTCACTGAGCAGTATTCAGCCAGCTTTGCTGGACAGGATGGAAATCATTGAAGTAAATGGTTATACCATTGAAGAAAAAATAGAGATCGCTAAAAAGTATCTTTTACCAAAACAAAAAGAACAGCACGGTATTCAGACAAAAGATATTGTCTTAAAATCAAGCCTGATTGAAAAAGTAATTGAAGACTATACCCGTGAATCCGGTGTTCGTGGTTTAGAGAAAAAAATAGGTTCACTGGTTCGTGGCGTAGCAACTAAAATTGCTATGGAAGAGACCTATGAACCAGCATTGAGTCTTGAAGATGTAGAGCGTATTTTAGGTGCACCTATTTATGACAAAGACTTATATGAAGGCAATGAGGTAGCTGGTGTGGTAACCGGACTGGCCTGGACACAAGTAGGTGGTGATATCCTGTTTATAGAAGCAAGCCTGAGCCCTGGTAAAGGAAAATTAACCCTGACAGGTAACCTTGGTGATGTGATGAAAGAATCTGCTGTCATCGCACTCGCTTATCTCAGGGCACATGCTTCCTTATTTGGCATTGACAACCAGCTGTTTGATCTTTGGGACATCCATGTTCACGTGCCCGCAGGTGCAACACCTAAGGATGGTCCATCGGCAGGTATTACCATGCTGACTGCACTGACTTCAGCTTTCACGCAACGTAAAGTAAAATCGAATTTAGCCATGACAGGTGAAATCACCCTTCGTGGTAAAGTTTTACCAGTTGGCGGAATCAAAGAAAAGATCCTTGCTGCCAAAAGAGCTAACATTAAAGATATCATCTTATGTAAATCCAACCGTAAGGATATCCTGGAAATCAAAGAAAGTTATATCAAAGATCTTAATTTCCATTATGTAACTGAGATGAAAGAAGTTATTGAACTGGCATTGATGAAAGATCAGGTTAAAGATCCTCAGGATCTGACTATCAAAGTCAAACCAGCAGTGATAATCTAATTGCGCAGATAAATTTTAACTCATATATTTAAAGCTCCGGAATAACCGGGGCTTTTTTTTTATAATTCACATGAAATACACCGGATATTCAATCCTTTTCTTTCTATTATTCTTCTCTTCTTTTGCTTATTCACAATCTTTTAAAAATGAGGTTGGTTTTAAAAGTGATAATGATTCGTATCTGGCTCAGGGTTCTGACCGCTATTATACGAATGGGTTATTTCTCTACTTCCGTCATGCTACAGATCAGCAAAATCTAAAGGCCGGCCTGGAAAAAAAAACCTATGAAATCACTGCTGGACAAATGATGTTCAACCCTTATTCAGGGTTTGCCCCTGATCCGGCTACACAGGATCGTCCTTTTGCAGGATACTTATATGTTGGCGGTACAATGAACTGGTTTTATAGTGATGAAAGTATCATCAGTGCAAGCGCACAAATAGGAACTACAGGAAAAAACTCTTTAGGTGAGGCAGGCCAGAAACTACTGCATAAAACTTTTGGTTTTTATGACATTAGCGGATGGGATTACCAGATCAAAAACGAACTGACACTTAACCTTTCTGCCCAGTACACTAAATTACTGACACGTACGGCTGGCAATGCCGTTGAATTATCTTTCGAAGGATATGCAAATCTTGGAACGACCTTTAGTGGTGCAGGCGCAGGCTTACTTTTCAGAACAGGTAACCTGAACCAATTATTCAATTCAGCTTATACCCATGCAGTGATCGGCAATCATGCCAAAACCAAATCACTGGTCAAAAGAGAAATATTTTTCTATGCTAAACCTCAGTTAAATTTTGTGGCTTATGATGCAACGATTGAAGGAAGTATGTTTAACAATAACAGTCCGGTAACTTTCAGTCAGAAACCTATCGTATTTGCGCAGCAATTAGGACTGGATTACAGTGTGGATCGTTTTACTGCCGACTTTGGCGTGATATTTAAAACGAAAGAAATTAAAAGTACAGCAAGGGCACATCAGTGGGGATCTATTACCGTGTCCTACAGATTTAACTAGACAAGATCAATTTAACCAGGCATCCATGCCTGGCTTTTTCCTGTTTTCCTTTTTTACAGCAATTGATTTTTTGTCGCTTTTCCTTTTCAGGATCACACTTTTAGGTGTATGTGTCGGTTTCCTTTTTTTCTCCACATGAAGACCAGTCCTTAATAAAGCCATCAGTTTAATAATACTTTGTTCCTTATTAACCAGCTGACTCCGGTCTTCTTGCGAAACCACATGAAGATTACCCTCCGAATCTATACGGTTTGCCAGACGTTCTGCCAGTAATGCTTTTTCTTCAGCAGTAAAAAATTCAGCAGATGCTACATGGAGGATCACCTCCACTTTACTGGAGACTTTGTTGACATTCTGCCCCCCTTTCCCTCCGCTTCTGGAAGTTTTAAAGGAAAGCGATTTAACGAGTTCTTTTCTATCTTTATACATAGCCGCAATAATAATTCTTTTTCTCTAAAACTATTTTAAAAAACCCTCAAAACCGTATATTTGCAACTATATGAGAAAAAATGTGGTTGTAGCCATTGATGGTTATTCTTCATGCGGTAAAAGCACGCTGGCAAAAGCACTGGCAAAAACATTGGGTTTTATCTATATAGATAGCGGTGCAATGTACAGGGCGGTTACTTTATACTTTATACGTAACCATACCAATGTAGCTGATGAGACAGCCGTAGCCGATGCCCTCAAACACATTGAACTCAATTTTCACTCCAGAGATTACGAATCACATATCACCCTGAATGGTGAAGAAGTTTCAGAAGAAATCAGACAAATGCCTGTTTCTGAAAATGTAAGCGAAATATCTGCTTTAAAGCAGGTACGTAAAGAAATGGTCAAACAGCAGCAGCGCATGGGTAAGTCCAAAAACATCGTGATGGACGGTCGTGATATTGGTACCACTGTATTTGCTGATGCACAGGTCAAACTGTTTATGACAGCAGACCCTAAGGTCAGGGCAGAAAGAAGATTCAAAGAATTACAGAGCAAAGGCGATACAACGACTACACTGGAAGAAGTTTTTGAGAATCTTGCACACCGCGATTATGCAGATACTACAAGAAAAGAAAGTCCGCTTGTGCGTGCAGAAGATGCTATCATTCTGGACAATACAGAAATTACGCCTGCAGAACAGCTTGAATTTGCCTTAAACAAAGTCACTCCTTTCATTCCACAGCTGGCCTAAAAGAAGAATATGGGGAATTAACACCCGATTGTCATTCAAAATACATATTAACTAAGGCAAACTGTTCAAAATCAACAACATTTATTAAAAAATTCTTTCATTAAAAATATTAATTTCTATCTTTGCAATCCCTAAAGGGAAAAGGAGATTAAATGATTAATGGCAAAAAAACAAGTAGCAGAAAAAGAATTAGAGGCTAAAAAAGCCGAATTACAAGGTACAGACGCTCGTCTGACTGAAAAAGAAACCATTGAATCTGAAGCAGATTCATTGTCGATCGAACAGATCAAATCATCACTAGCAACACCAGATCAGGACTTTGACTGGGATGCAGACGATAAAGCTTTCGGAAAATACTCTGACGAAGACCGTAAAAAGTTTGAAGACATGTATACCGATACTTTCAATCAAATCAACCAGGGTGAAATTATCAGCGGTATTGTTGTATCAATCAACAATAAAGACGTTGTATTAAACGTAGGATTTAAATCTGACGGTTTAGTATCAACTTCTGAATTCCGTGATACACCTGATTTGAAAATCGGTGACACAGTTGATGTATTTGTTGAAGCTCCGGAAGACGCAAATGGTCAATTGATTTTATCTCGTAAAAGAGCAAAAACTCAGAGATCTTGGGAATCTATCAACGAAGCCCTTGACAATGACAGAATCATCAACGGATTTGTTAAAAGCCGTACTAAAGGTGGTCTTATCGTTGACATCATGGGTGTTGAAGCTTTCTTACCTGGTTCTCAGATCGACATCAAACCGATCCGTGATTACGATGTTTATGTAGGTAAAACAATGGAATTCAAAGTTGTGAAAATCAACCACGAATTTAAAAACGTTGTCGTATCGCACAAAATCTTAATCGAAGACGATTTAGAAAGTCAAAAAGTTGAGATCGTATCTAAACTTGAAAAAGGTCAGGTATTAGAAGGTACTGTTAAAAACATTACTGACTTCGGTGTATTCATCGATTTAGGTGGTGTTGACGGTTTACTTCACATTACTGATATTTCTTGGGGCCGCATAGAGCATCCAAAAGAAGTATTGAGCTTGGATGAAAAAATCAATGTTGTTGTTCTTGACTTTGATGACGAGAAAAAACGTATCGCATTAGGCTTAAAACAATTAACTCCACACCCTTGGGAAAGTTTAGATACTAACCTTGTAGTTGGATCTAAAGTTAAAGGTAAAATCGTTACTGTAGCTGATTACGGTGCATTCTTAGAAATCATTCCTGGCGTTGAAGGTTTAATTCACGTTTCAGAAATGTCCTGGTCACAAAACTTACGCAGTCCACAGGAATTCTTGAAAGTTAGCGATGAAATCGAAGCTGAAGTATTAACTTTAGACAGAGACGAACGCAAAATGAGCTTAGGTATTAAGCAATTAACTCAAGATCCATGGCAAAATGTTGCTGAAAGATATCCTATCGGAAGCAAACATACTGCTGTAGTTAAAAACATGACTAACTTCGGTGTATTTGTGGAAATTGAAGAAGGTATTGATGGATTAATCCATATCTCTGATCTTTCATGGTCTAAAAAAGTTAACCACCCTAACGAATTCACTAAAGTTGGTGATACATTAGACGTAGTTGTTTTAGAATTAGACGTTGATAGCCGTAAATTAAGCTTAGGTCATAAACAATTAGAAGAAAACCCTTGGGATACTTTTGAAACTATCTTCACGTTAGATTCAATTCACCAGGGAACTGTTGTTAAAGTAACTGATAAAGGTGCTGTTATTGCTTTACCATATGGTGTAGAAGGATTCGTTCCAACTAAACACATGGCTAAAGAAGATGGTACTACTATCAAAGCTGAAGAAACTAATGATTTCAAAATCATTGAGTTCAACAAAGATGCTAAACGTATCGTTGTTTCTCACGCCCGTATCTGGGAAGAGGCTAAAGCTGAAGTTGCTGCTGAAGAAAGAGCTACTAAGAAAAAAGATGCCAAAGCTTCAAGCAATGCAGTTAAAAAAGTTAAAGATTCAGTTGAGAAATCAACTCTTGGTGATCTAGGTGTTCTTGCACAATTGAAAGAGCAAATGGAAGGCGAAGAAAGCAAAAACAAAGCTAAATAATCTTCAGGCTTATATATTAAAAAGAGGGTGTCCAAAAGGCACCCTCTTTTTTTATGTCATGAAATTCGTGTCTTGATTATTCCCTGGTCACAGGTTAAAGAAACTTAGCTTTAAGTTCAGCAGTAGGCACCATACAACTCTCCTCTCTCCCCCAGATTGCATATCTCCGCTTAGCAATCTGATTATAGACAAAGTCTCTGATAAAGGCAGGAATAATCATCAGACCATACAACAACGGCCATGCACCACTCAAATGTCTGGTAATTCTTAATGCGGCAGTAGAACGCTGGTAAACTTTTCCGTTCTCAAACAAAATGATACTGCTCAGTTCACTTAACGATAACCCAAAAGGCCCGAGATACTGCTGGGCAACATCACTTTGCAGCGCAGCGAACCGGAACTGGTCTTTCTGATCTCTTTGAATAACAAATTTAACAGAGCCCGTACATAAATTACAAACACCGTCAAAAAATAGAATAGAATGCTGCATGGTGAAATTTAGTCAATTATTGATTCAGGCTATTTGTCTTTTATTTTACTAATAACGGAAAGCCATGTTAATAATTGCAAAATTAGTATATAACAACAGATATCCCGAAACAATACTTTAAATCTTAACCCTTTTCACAAAAATAATCAAGCTAAATCTTTATATAAATCAGGCAATTAGCTTTATTTTACAATTAAAACGCAGAACCTCATTGAAATTAATTAAAATTGCGGACACATAATTCAATCCGATTTTTTATATTTGCCTAATCAATTTGTCAATGCAAAAGAGAACCCTGCTAGACGGTAAAAAATTCCAAATCACAATTAAGAGACTTTGTCATCAATTAATTGAGAATCACAACGATTTTTCTAATACCGTACTCATTGGTATACAGCCCCGCGGCAGTTACTTCGCAGACAGAATCAAACAAGAACTTTCAGACATTCTAAAAAACAAGACGATCAGAAAAGGTAATCTTGACATCACTTTCTTCAGAGATGACTTCAGAAGGAAAGATGGAATTGTCTCAGCAAACAGCAATACTATAGACTTTATCATTGAAGGATGCAATGTCGTTCTAATCGATGATGTACTCTGGACAGGGCGTACCATCAGGGCTGCATTGGATGCATTGCTTGCTTTTGGCAGGCCAGCCAAAGTAGAACTTCTGGTTTTAATCGACAGAAGGTTCTCAAGACATGTACCTATTGAACCTGATTATATCGGGCAGCAGGTAGATAGCTTAGATTCCCAATTGGTAAAAGTAAGCTGGAAAGAAACAGAAGGAGAAGACAAAGTAATTTTAATATCAGACCGAAATAAATAAGAAATGGCAGCAGAAAAACTATCAACACGACATCTTTTAGGCATTAAAGATATTACCCTGAATGATATTGAATTGATTTTTGAGACTGCAGATAATTTCAAAGGTGTCATTAACAGGACCATTAAAAAAGTCCCTTCCCTTCGAGATATTACGATCGCAAATATCTTCTTCGAAAACTCTACCCGTACCAAACTTTCATTTGAACTGGCAGAGAAAAGACTTTCAGCAGATGTGATTAACTTCGCTGCATCTTCCTCTTCAGTAAGTAAAGGAGAAACACTGATTGACACAGTCAATAACATCCTGGCCATGAAAGTGGATATGGTTGTAATGAGACATCCATACGCAGGTGCTGGTGTATTTCTGAGTAAACATATCAACGCACAGATTGTCAACGCCGGAGACGGTGCGCATGAGCATCCAACTCAGGCCTTACTTGATGCTTACTCGATCCGTGAAAAACTAGGAGACGTAAGAGGCAAAAAAGTGGTTATCGTCGGAGACATCCTGCATTCCAGAGTTGCAATCTCTAACATACTTTGTCTTCAAAAACTAGGTGCTGAAGTTATGGTTTGTGGTCCGACAACGCTGATTCCAAAACATATCGGTGCCCTGGGGGTAAAAGTAGAACATGACCTGATCAAAGCCTTAAACTGGTGTGACGTAGCCAACATGCTGCGTATCCAGCTGGAAAGACAGGACATCAAATACTTCCCTTCTTTAAGAGAGTATGCGATGATGTACGGTCTGAACAAACAGATCCTGGACAACCTGGACAAAGAAATTATTGTCATGCACCCTGGTCCGATTAACAGAGGAGTTGAGATTACCAGCGATGTTGCCGACAGTAAACAATCAATCATTTTAGATCAGGTAGAGAACGGTGTGGCTGTCAGAATGGCTGTACTTTATTTGCTTGCATCTCAGAAAGATTAGAATCATTCCCTTTGATCTTATACCATTCCGGCTAAATTAACGTTAAACAGTGTTATCAACACTTGTTAACTTCTTATGTTAATAAGACCCTTTACAATAATTATATTAGCAGCAACCATATTTGAAATCATTGCAATTATCAGGTACCTATTGCCCTTAAAACAGCAATACAAAGGGTTCATGTTAATTTCATAACCGCTTAAAGAAATTAAACACCAATGAAGAAAAAATACTTTTTTATTCCGCTTTTATTAGCTGGTAACCTTACCGCAGGTTATGCGCAGGTAAGTGCGTTAGTAAACCTCAATAAAAACTATCAGACCGGCCTTGAATTACTTCAAAATGAAAAGTATGTCGCTGCAGCTCAACAATTCAGATTGGTTGAACAGTTAAGACAGAAACCCGGAACTGCTCAGGAAAGTAACGCAGAACTTTCTCTGTTAAAAGAGAATGCTAAATTTTATGCAGCTGTATGTGCACTGGAATTAGGCAATCGTGATGCAGAAAGTTTATTTCAAACCTTCATTAAAGACTACCCTTTAAACCCAAATACAAAACTTGCCTACTTCCATGTTGGTAAATCGTATTTCGCACAAAAAAATTATCAGAAAGCATTAGAATGGTTTGAAAAAACTGATCCTTCTACCCTTTCTCAAAAACAAAGAACAGAATATCAGTTCAAACAGGGTTATTCTTATTTTGAACTAAAAAACATAGAAAAAGCAGAGCCTTTATTCGAAGCAGTAAAAAAAGTTGACGGTCCGTTTCAGGAAAGTGCAACTTATTATTTCGCTTATATCAATTACCTGAATAAAGAATATAAAACAGCACTGAGTAATTTTGAAAAACTGAAAGGTTCTAAAACTTATGAAGCCAGCTATCCTTATTATATCACTTCCATGTATTACCTGGATGAGCGTTATGATGATGTAATCAATTATGCTATTCCTGTTTTAAAAGATACGAAGCAACAATTTGAAGCAGAAATGCTGAGCTTAATTGCAGCTTCTTATTTTGCTAAATCAGATTATAAAAATGCAGCACTGTATTTCAGTGATTTCTATACAAAAAGCGGTACCACTAAAACCAAAAACAACCTTTTCATTTATCAGTACGGTTATTCATTGTTTGAATTAGGCATGTACAGAGAATCGGTAGGTATATTGGAGCAATTAACTGCTGATGATGTATATCTGCAAAGCGGAATGCATACCCTGGGACGTGCTTTTATTAAATTGGGTGATAAATCAAAAGCAAGAAGTGCATTTTTCAGAGCATCCCGTCTTGAATTTGACAAAGTAACCCAGGAAGATGCCTGGATCAATTATGCCAGATTAAGTTATGAACTTGACTTTAATCAGCAGGCTTTAGAATCTACACAGAGCTTCTTAAAACAATTCCCAACCTCACGTAAAATAAATGAGGCCAAAACATTATTGGGTGAAATTTTGCTGACTAGCAAAAACTACCAGGCAGCTATTGATATTTTAGATCCGATCCCTAATAAATCACCAGAGGCTAAAGAGGCTTATCAAAAAGTATTATATTTCAGAGGTCTGGAATTTTATAACGAGCGTGCTTTCCCGAATGCACTCTCTATGTTCCAGCGTTCCAATGCACTTCCAAGTGATTCAGAAATTCATGCCTTAAGCACTTACTGGATGGCAGAAGCTATGTATGAACTGCGTAAATACGGAGAAGCAGTCAGAACATTCGAGAAATTCCTTGCGATGCCTGATGCAGAAAAAACCAAGGTATATAACTTTGCAAATTATGCCTTAGCTTATTCAGCTTTCGAGGATGAAAAATATGCAAAAGCAGCTACTTATTTCGAGCGTTTCCTGAGTGGAAATGATAAAGACAAAAATACGGTAGTTGATGCAACCATGCGTTTAGCAGATTCATATTTTGTAAGTAAGAGCTATGGAAATGCGTTGACTTATTATAACAGAATTATCGCAGACAGATCAACAGGCGAAGATTATGCTTTGTTCCAAAGAGGAATGATCCAGGGGTTACAGGGACAGGACGATACTAAAATTGCCACTATGGGCAGCCTGTTACAGCAATTCCCTGCTTCAAACTACGCGGATGATGCAGGTTTTGAAATTGCCTATACTTATTTCAATAAAGGTGATCTGGACAAATCAAGAACTGACCTGACAGCCTTAATCGCTAAATATCCAAACAGCAGTTATGTACCAAGAGCGTTAGTCACTATTGGTCTTGTACAATACAACCAGGATAAAGATGAAGAAGCACTGGCAACCTTCAAAAAAGTAATTGGTGATTATGCAAGTACTGAAGAAGCCAAACAAGCTTTAGAATCTATCAAAAATATTTATGTAGACCGTGGTGATGCCAATGGCTTTATTGCTTATGCAAACACTACCCCTATAGGTAACTATACCGTAGCAGAACAGGATAACATAGTTTTCCAGGCTGCTAAAAACACTTACCTGAAAGGTGATGCTCAGGGAACAGTTGAAAGTGTAAATGCTTACTTTGATAAATATCCAAAAGCTATCCATGCGAAAGAAGCTAAATTTATCAGAGCAGAATCACTGGTTAAACTGAACCGTCCTGATGAAGCTATTCCTGATTATGAATTTATTCTGAATGACTGGACAAGTGATTATACAGAACGTTCACTGGTGAGTATCTCTAAAATGTTCCTGGCACAGAAAAAATACAATGAAGCAATTGTGTATCTGAAAAGACTGGAAACCACAGCAGATTATAAAGCACATTATTCATTTGCAATCAATAACCTCTTGCAAGCCTATACTGCTTTAAACATGCCTGATGATATGCTTAAATATGTATTACTGACTAAAGAATCTGATAAAGCTTCTGAAGAAGAAGTAAACAGTGCAGACCTTTACGCAGGTAAAGCTTATCTGTTAAAAGCAGATACAACAATGGCTGTGAAATCTTTCACTAATGTGGTTGGTAAAACAAAAACACTGGCAGCTGCCGAAGCTAAATATACACTGGCAGAAATTCAATACAAAAAACATGACTATAAAACATCTCAGAAAACTTGTTTTGATTTAGTCAATAACATGCCTTCTTACGATTACTGGGTAGCTAAGGCGTTTATCCTGCTGGCAGATAATTATGTCGCATTAAAAGACAAATTGCAGGCGAAAAGTACGCTCTTAAGTATTATTGATAACTATGACGGTAAAGATGAAATTGTCGCTACTGCCAAAGAGAAATTAGAAAAAATTAAATAAGACAAAGAACCATGAGATTTAACAAATTAATATATACTACTGTTTTCTTATTAACCGCGGGTACACTGACCATTCAGGCTCAGGATAAAAAAACGACCGAGAAAAAGGCTACAGAGAAGAAAGCTACAGAAAAAAAAGCTGCTGAAAAGAAAACAGCAGAGAAGAAACCTGTTGAGAAAAAAGTTGCCGATAAAAATCCTGAGGATAAACAAGTCACAGAAGAAATTGAAGTAGTAAGACCTTATAAGCCGGTTTTAGCAGAAGCAGTTAAACTGAGAAGAAGTCCTGACCTGAATGATGTAAAAACTTATAAAGCACGTTTCAATTATAGTCTTACAGATAGAAAACTGGAACTGAACTCTGACATTGACAAACTTTATGCACAGGAAGTAGCCGCAGAAAGACAATCAGAAATCATCAACAATTATGTAAAAGGCGGATTTGGTTCTGCAAGTACAGTTCTTGGTGAAGCTTATATCAATATGGGCCGTTCTGAAGATTTACAGGCAGGTGGTTTCTTCAAACACTTTAGTCAGTCCGGAAAATTAAACGGACAGAAATTCAACCAGCAGCAATTAAGTGTTTTCGGTCGCAGCATTGGCGAGAAAGCAATATTCAGCGGTCGTATCAATTATGAAAGAAAGGGTCTTTATTTCTATGGTTATGACGAAACTAAACCAGATAGAAACCCTAATCCTGCGAAACAGTCTTTTAACTTTATTGAAGGAGAAGCAGAAGTAGTGAATAAACACAGTGAAGATGCAGATGCATTAAGTTATGCAGCCAAAGTGAATGGTTATATCTGGGGAGACCAGTTTTCTGCCAGAGAAAACTCTGTAGTGATTAATGGTTATTTAAATAAAAGAATCAGCAGCTTCAATTTCGGTTTAGCAGCATCCGGTGAATTTGGCAATACAAAAGATGTATTAACGAATGTATCCAATAACCTGCTTCGTTTAAACCCATATATCCGTTTACAGGCTAGTGGTATAAAAATTACAGCGGGCATTAACTTTGTTCAGGAATTTGGTACAGTTTCCAAATCAAGAATCTTTCCTGCTGTAACTGCAGACTTCACCATTATTCCTGATTACCTGCAAATCTTTGGAGAGATCAAAGGAGATGTGAACAGAAACTCGCTGAAAGAACTGAGTGATGAGAACCCATTCCTGAATAGCAATATTTCCATTAAAAACTCTATTGAAAAATTAAGTTTCAGTGCAGGTATTAAAGGTACTGGCGGCCCTGGTTTTGGGTACAAGGCAAGAGTATACCGTAAAGAAATTACTGACATGCCATTGTTCGTGAACAACTATGATGATTTCAGTAAATTTGATGTGATCTACGACTTTGGGAATATGAAGCTTTTAGGCTTAGAAGGTGAAATCTCAGTACAGGTAAGTGATCAGTTAAAATGGACAGGTAAAATCAACGTAGAAGATTACAAGCCAGCATCAGAAACTCAAAGCTGGTTTAAACCTCAGTTACGTATAAGTTCAAACCTGTTATACAACGTGACTGATAAAATAGGTTTTAATGCTGCTGTAGTTATCCAGGATGCTTCGAATGCAAAAATCTATACTCAGGCTCCTGCATCACCATACCTTATCCCAAACACTGCTATTGAGCAGGTAGTCAATGTAAAAGGTTTTGTAGATCTGGGAATTGGTGCGACTTATAAAATCAATAACAGATTCTCTGCATTCGCTAACGCTAATAACCTGCTGAACAAAAAATACAGCAGATACCTGTATTATCAGGCAATTGGTGTTAACGTATTTGGTGGAGTCACTTATTCGTTCTAAGAGTCCTTGTCCAAAATTCAGCTAAGCAATTACAATAATAATTGGTTGATACGGAATTAAAATTTATTTTTACCAGAATGGATATCTTGTCTTATCTCTCAGAACTTATTCAAACCCGCAAAACTATAGGAGTTTCCGGATTGGGAACTATTTATAAAAAGAAATTACCGGGAAGGTATGATGCGGAAACGCATTCGTTTGTACCTCCAAGTTATACAATTTCTTTTACGCAGGAAGTAAATGAAGAGATTATATTAGCTGAATTTATCAGTAAAAAAAGGAATGTATCTACCGATACTGCCAACTACTTTATTGATGAATTCAGCAATGGCATTCTGCAGCAATTAAATGATCACCAGGAAGCAGAATTTGGCGACCTGGGGAAATTATACAAAGACGATGACGGGCTTCACTTTGAACCATCAGAGAAACTGAGTTACGGTTTCGATTTTTTTGGTTTACCCGTTGTTAAAGCAGAGCAGGAACCGTCGGCAGAAGAAATCATGCCGGAAACCCCGCCTGTTGAAGAGATTGCACATAGTCATATTGATGAGGTCATCCCTTATGAGACACCTGCTGCTGAAATATCTGTTGCAGTAACTTCTCCTGAAACTGCTCCGATTGAAGAATATGTTGAACCTTCAGAAGAGCCTGTAACTGCTGAAGAACCAGTAGTTAATCAGGAAGAAGAAGTATTACCATTAGGAATTCCTGTTGTTGAAGAACATATAGAAAATCCGGAAGAAATAACTCCTGCTGAACCTATAGAAGAGCCTGTGGTTTCTCCAGTCGCAGAATCAGTAATTACTCCTTCTAATGAACCAGTGGCCCCTCCTGTTGAAGAACCTGTCATAGAAACAGTTGTTCCTCACCATGAAAACATTGTCCCTGACAGCCCGGTTGCACCGCGTAAAGATGAAAAACAACTTCGTGCAGAAATCGAAGCATTGAATTTCTACCGCTCAAAATCTCCTGCTCCAAAAAATGTAGTTACTGACCAGGAAGAAGTCATCTGGAATATAAAAGAGAACACAAAAACTATTGAGCCTGCTCCGTTTTACAATAAAAACGAAGAGCTTTACACACCAGAGGAAGAAGAAGAACCGGTTGCCAAAACAACTCCTTTATATCTGAAAATTATTTTAGGCCTGCTGATTTTAGTGATTATGATGATTGTTGCTTACATCGTCAAACCAGAATGGTTTGATGGCATTATAGCAAACAACCCATTGAATACACCAAAAACTGAACAGCCTGTTAAACGCCCTATACAGGAAAGATATAAACCAGATTCAACTGCTACTGCTGATACCACTCAAAAAACAGTGCCGGCAACTCCGGCTACAGCAGTAGTAAAACCGGTTAAAAAAGACTCAGTCGCTCAACAAGCCGTAGTCAAAACCCCAGATACAGGTACCGTAGTTTATGAAGTTATGGCTGCCTCTATGCACGATCAGAAAGAAGCAGACAAGTTCATTGAACAAATGAAAAAGAGCGGCATAACTGCTAAAGTCGTAACAAATATGTCGGGAAGGAAACTAAAAATCAGTATTGCAACGTTAAAGGATAATGAAACAGCTAAGCTAGAGCTGGAAAGGTTAACAAAGAAACTGAAGATACCGAAAATGTACATTTATAAAAACAAACAATAAATATGATCACTTTGCTACAGGTTGCTACAGATACAGTACACCAATTAACAGATACCGCCAATGTTGCAAAACAAGCTGTAACTGCTGCACCTCAAGAACTGCACTTCTTTGATTTACTAATGAAAGGTGGATGGGTAATGCTTCCACTGGCTTTCCTTGCTTTTGCTGGTTTGGTAATCTTCGTTGAACGTTATCTGACTATCAGAAAATCTTCTAAAACTGAATCTAATCTGATGCTTCAGATTAAACAATACATCCATGAAGGCAGATTGGAAAATGCGATTGCTTTATGCAGAAATACAAATTCCCCATTGGGACGTATGCTGGAAAAAGGCCTGAAACGTATTGGCCGCCCAATTAAGGATATTGAAGCAGCAATTGAAAATGTAGGTAAACTGGAAGTTTCTAAACTGGAGAAAAACATCAGTGTTTTAGGTATTATAGCTGGTATAGCACCGATGCTTGGTTTCGTAGGAACAATTGTAGGGGTAATTACAATTTTCCATGATGTATCTGTTAAAGGTGCAATTGAAATCGGAACTATCTCAGGTGGTCTGTACACTAAAATGATTACCTCAGCAACGGGTCTGATCGTAGGTATTATTGCTTATGTTTTATACCATATCCTGAATGCGATGGTAGAAAGAATCATCCTGAGAATGGAAACAGATGCCTTAGAGTTTATTGATCTATTAGAGGAACCAGGTAAATAATGAATCTACGCAAAAGAAATAAAGGAACAGTCGAGGTACATACTTCTGCGCTGAATGACATCATGTTTTTCCTGATGCTGTTCTTCCTGCTGGCTTCGGCAGCAGTAAATCCGCAGGTAGTCAAACTACTTCTTCCGCGTTCAGACTCCGGACAACAGTCTGCAGCTCAAAAAACCGTTACTGTCTCTATCAATGATAACCTGACTTATTTTGTAGAGAAACAGCCTGTTACCCTGGATAAGATGAAAGCAAGTATTGAAGCTTACCAAAAGGCCTCTCCCGATCTGACTATTGTATTATATGTAGCCAGAGGAGTATCCATTGAAAATACTATGGCCGTGTTTGATGTAGCCAATCAGTTAAAACTGAAAGTTGTATTAGCTGTAGAACCAAAAAAATAATGACTTACCATAAAGAAGAAAATAATTATCCTAAAGCCGTAGCAATATCCACCGCGATCATGGCTGGTTTATTGATATTAAGCTTTTTTATTGCTATCGGGACTTTCAAACCTGTTGAAGAAGCAGGTATGGGCGGGATGGTAGTTAATTATGGTACTTCTGTAGAAGGTATGGGAACTGATTATACCAGTATCGAAGAACCTTCTGCAGATCCCAATGCAAATAAACAGCTTCCTGATAAAGTAGTTCCTGAAAAAGAAGTTACTCCTGTAAAATCTGTAGAAAGTACAGATAAGGAAATCGCTACCCAGGACAATGAAGAAGCAGTCAGTATCAGTACTAAAAAAACAAATAAGCCCTCTACCCCTGCTGCAACTACTAAAGTTGTGGATAAACCCGCTAAACCAACAGTAAACCAAAATGCACTGTATAAAGGTAAAGCAAACAAAGGTACAGGACAGGGCGATGGAACTGGAACAACTCCTGGAAATCAAGGTTCAGTTAACGGAGATCCGTTAGCGAATAACTATGGTGAAGGTGGTTCTGGTTTTGGTGGTACACCTATTGCTTTAAGACGTTTCACCAATCTGGTTACCCCTCAGGATAACGGACAGAAAACCGGTAAAATAGCAGTTCGTATCAGCATTAATAAACAAGGAATAGTCGTTGATGCCACCCCTGGTGTGAGAGGGACAACCTTGCAGGATTTAGATCTTTGGGCTAAATGTAAAACTGCCGTAATGGGTGCCCGTTTGAATCAATCTGATAATGCTCCTGACTTGCAGGTTGGTGTTGTAGTTTTCAATTTTAAAGTGAAGTAATTAGGTTTCTTTAAAAACTTGCACAATAAAATCATACCATGACTTATTCAGAAACCCTGGATTACCTGTACAGCAGACTTCCGATGTTTACCCGTATCGGCGCAGCTGCAATGAAGAAGGATTTACACAACACCATCGCAATGTGTGAAAACCTTGGAAACCCTCAAGACAAATTTAAAACCATTCATGTCGGCGGTACAAATGGAAAAGGTTCTACCTCCCATATGCTGGCAGCTATTTTACAAAAAGCGGGTTATAAAACCGGCTTGTACACCTCCCCCCATCTCAAAGATTTCAGAGAAAGGCTTAGGGTAAATGGCGAAATGATTACTCAGCAATACGTTGTTGATTATACCGCACAGGAAAAAGAGCTGATCGAATCTATCAGTCCTTCATTTTTTGAAGTAACCGTTGCAATGGCATTCGCCTATTTTGCAGCCGAAAATGTTGATGTTGCTGTTATTGAAGTAGGCCTTGGAGGCAGAAAAGATTCAACAAACATCATTCATCCGGAACTATCCGTAATTACCAATATCAGCTATGACCATATGAACCTGCTGGGCAATACCCTGCAGGAGATAGCTAGTCAGAAAGCAGGAATTATCAAACCCGGAATCCCGGCCGTAATTGGCGAAAGACAAGAAGAAGTAGCACAAATATTTATAGATGAGGCGGCAGAAACAGCCAGTAAGTTAACTTTTGCCAGTGACGAACTTCATGTCAGAGATACTGTCCGTGAAGGTATGGAACTGCGTACTTCGGTCTATCAAAATGACACCTGTTTATTCAAAGATCTTAAACTGGACCTTACTGGTTTCTATCAGCTAAAAAATGTACTTACAGTTATCCAATCTGTACTCACACTGAATCAGAATGGATTTAATATCTCTGATGAAGCAGTTTACAGCGGACTTGCCAATACAGTACAGATTACTGGCTTACAGGGCAGATGGCAGACTATTGGTGAAAACCCGTTGATTATTTGTGATACAGGTCATAATATAGCTGGTATCCAGGAGGTGCTTGAAAATATCAATGCTACACCACACCACAATTTACATGTGGTAATTGGTATGCTGAGCGATAAAGACATTACAAGTGTACTGGAACTTTTACCAATCCATGCAAAGTACTACTTCTGCCAACCTGAGCTGGAAAGAGCAATGCCAGCTGATGAACTGGCGGCAAAGGCGGCAAAATTTATGTTACAAGGTCCCGTTTTCGAAACGGTAACCTTAGCTTTGAATGCAGCCAGAGAAAATGCTGAGGCCGATGATCTAATCTTTGTTGGCGGCAGCACATTCGTGGTAGCAGAAGCCCTTTAAAGCTTCAAACTAAATAATGTAATTGATACTGATAAAGCTTGTTTGAACTTAAAAAAGTTCAAACAAGCTTTATTACTGAAAAACCAACTGATGAAAAAAACTTACTTGTTATTCACCGCACTTTGTTGTCTGTGCGGAGTGACTTTAGCACAAAAAAAGGCAAAAAGTACAGGCACGGGAGCTTATCCCGCGACTATTGACCGTCCGAAACTGGTTATTGGCCTGGTAGTCGATCAAATGCGCTGGGATTATCTTTATCGTTATTATGACAGGTATTCAAACGGAGGTTTCAAACGCCTGATTAACGATGGTTTCTCGGCAGAAAACACTTTGATCCCTTACACACCTACTTATACGGCTGTTGGCCACTCCAGTATTTATACAGGTTCTGTACCTGCGGTGACTGGTATTGTTGGGAATGACTGGTACGATCCACAATTAAAAAGAGGTGTTTACTGTACAGAAGATACTGCTGTAGTTTCTGTAGGTTCTACAACCAGGGCAGGTATGATGTCTCCTAAAAATCTATTGGCCACAACAATTACTGATGAGCTTCGTCTGGCTACAAATTTCAGAGGTAAAGTAATTGGTATCTCTTTAAAAGACCGCGGATCGATTCTTCCTGCAGGTCATACCCCTAATGGCGCTTACTGGTACGATGGACAAACCGGAGACTGGATTACCAGTACTTATTACATGAACCAGCTGCCATCCTGGGTACAGGACTATAACAAGCTGAAAATGGCTAATAAGTATTATGAGCAGAACTGGAATACACTTTATCCAATTGAAAGCTATGTACAAAGCACTGCCGACAATAAAGATTACGAAGGTAAAACCAGAGGTGAACAAACGCCATCTTTTCCGCATCCTTTAAAACTTTATACAGGCAAAAACTACGATATGATCAGAAGTACTCCCTATGGAAATACAATTACACTTGATCTTGCAAAAGCTGCCATCAAAGCAGAAGATTTAGGTAAAGATAATATCACAGACTTTCTTGCAGTAAGTTGTTCATCAACTGATTATATTGGTCATCAATACGGACCAAATTCTATCGAAGCAGAAGATACTTATCTGCGTCTGGACAAAGACTTAGAAGATTTCTTCAATTACCTGGATAAAACAGTAGGTAAAGGAAATTATCTTTTATTCCTTTCAGCAGATCACGGTGCAGCACATGTTCCTGGTTTTATGAAAGAAAACAAGCTGCCAGGTGGTGTAGTAGATGACAAAGAAATTGTTAACAGTCTGAATACTTTTCTGGAAAGCAAATTCAAGGTTAAGAAACCTGTATTGTTAGCCATGAACAATCAGATCATATTTAACCATGATAATGAAGATTTCAAACAGATTGACTTTAAAGCTATCAAATCTGCTGCTATAACATATTTAAAAACCTTAGAAGGATTTGCTGATGCTGTAGATCTGGAACGTATTTCTGAAAGCACCTTAACTGCTGTACAAAAACAAATGATTACGAACGGATACAATGCACGTCGCAGCGGAGATATCTATTTCATTTTACAGCCTAACTGGTTTGACGGTGGAAAAACAGGTACAACACATGGTGCATGGAACCCTTATGATGCGCATATACCACTAGTTTTTATGGGCTGGAATGTGAAGCCTGGTAAGACGAATAAAACATACCATATGACAGATATTGCACCTACTATAGCTGCAATGCTTCATATTCAGATGCCAAGCGGCTGTGTAGGGGAACCTATTACAGAGCTTACGCATCAATAAAAAAAACACGAATAAAGACAAACTCTCTCCGCTATGCTGCTTTTGAAAAAAGGCAGTGATATTCAGCCAGGGTTTGTCTTTTTTTATGCCTTATATATTTTAAAGCGGTCATTAATAAATTCTATATTATATTTTGAATTCAATATTCAAACTTACTATTTAGTTTTTATTACATTTACCAACCAAATATAATTTCACGAATGGAACCAATTAAGAGCTACGTCCCCAAAAATAAGATTCGTTTTGTAACTGCAGCAGCCCTGTTTGATGGCCATGATGCAACTATAAATATTATGCGCCGTATCCTGCAATCTTCAGGAGCAGAAGTTATCCACCTTGGACATAACAGATCTGTAGATGAAGTTGTGAACTGTGCAATTCAGGAAGATGTCCAGGGTATTGCGATGACCTCCTATCAGGGTGGACACATCGAATATTTCAAATATATGTACGATCTGCTTCAGGAAAGAGGAGCTACAAAAATCAAAATATTTGCAGGTGGTGGCGGTGTAATTTTACCGACCGAAATTGCGGAACTCCAGGCTTACGGTATTACCCGGATTTACTCTCCCGATGATGGCCGCAAAATGGGCTTACAGGGTATGATTAATAATATGCTGGAGCAAACAGACTTTATCACCACTAAATCGATTACCAACGAGCTGGAAATGATTCCACGCAAGGAAGTAAGAAGCATAGCCTCTGCGATCACTGTTGCTGAAAATGATCCTGCAGGTGCCCAGGCCTTTGTCAATGAACTGAAAGTACTGACCAGTAAAAGTCAGGCCCCTGTTCTGGGTATTACCGGTACAGGCGGATCAGGTAAATCATCATTGGTAGATGAACTGGTAAGGCGCTTTCTGATGGAAGTCAAAGACAAAACACTGGCAATTATCTCCGTTGACCCTTCTAAAAGAAAAACAGGCGGTGCATTGCTTGGTGACCGGATCCGGATGAATGCTATCAATAACCCAAGAATTTACATGCGTTCGCTGGCTACAAGACAAGCGAACCTGGCCTTGTCTGTAAATGTAAGGGAGAGCATTGATATCTGTAAAGCAGCCGGCTATGATCTGATTATTGTAGAGACCTCAGGTATTGGTCAGTCCGATACAGAAATTACAGAACATTGTGATGTTTCTTTATATGTGATGACGCCAGAATTTGGTGCTGCCACCCAACTGGAGAAAATTGACATGCTCGATTTCGCCGATCTGGTATCGATTAATAAATTTGATAAACGCGGCGCTTTAGATGCTTTGCGCGATGTCCGTAAACAGTATAAAAGAAATCATAACCTGTTTGATGCTAAAGACGATACTATTCCCGTATTTGGTACGATGGCTTCTCAGTTCAATGATCCGGGGATGAATAACCTGTTTACAGCGTTGATGTCAAAGATCAAAGAGAAGACAGGAACAGACTTCAAAGCAAGAATGCCGATGACTGCCGGTCAGTCAGAAAAGATCTATATTATTCCACCAGACAGGTCAAGATATCTAGCAGAAATTGCAGAATCCAGTCAGGCTTATAATGAATGGGTAGACCTGCAAAGCGGTATCGCCAGAAAGCTGTATCAGCTTAGCGGGGTACTGGAACTCTGTGAACATGAAAAGTCTGCAAAAAAAGGAAAAGATACAGAACCTTTAAAAACGTCTCTGAGAGATATCTATAATCACTTAGAAGAACAATTAGATGGTCAGTGCCGCAGGTTACTGAGAGAATGGCCAGAAACTGTTCAGAAATATAAAGAAGAATACTTTGTCTATAAAGTCAGGGATAAGGAAATTAAACAACCTTTATTCTATGAATCTTTATCACAGCTTAAAATCCCTAAAGTTTCTTTGCCAAGGTATAAAGACTGGGGAGATATTCTGCGCTGGTTACTCACAGAGAATGTGCCTGGTGAATTCCCTTATGCAGCAGGTGTATTTCCTTTGAAACGTGATGGAGAAGATCCGACAAGAATGTTTGCCGGAGAAGGCGGACCAGAAAGAACAAATAAGCGTTTTCATTATGTTTCCCTTGGACAGCCCGCACACCGTCTTTCCACTGCATTTGACTCTGTAACACTTTATGGGGAAGACCCGCATATCAGACCGGATATTTATGGTAAAATAGGAAATTCGGGTGTGAGTATTGCAACATTGGATGATGCAAAGAAACTATACTCAGGTTTCGATCTGTGTGCGTCATCGACCTCGGTTTCTATGACCATCAACGGCCCCGCCCCTATGCTTTTAGGTTTCTTTATGAATGTGGCCATTGATCAGCAATGTGAGAAATATATCATTGAGAATGACCTTACAGAAGAAGTCAAAGAGAAGATTGACCAGATCTATAAAGAAAAAAAGATTAAAAGACCTGCTTACAGCGGAGCTTTACCAGAAGGGAACAATGGGCTTGGCTTATTGCTATTAGGTGTTACCGGCGACCAGGTTTTACCAGCGGACGTATATGCCGGGATTCGTGCCTATGCTATCAGTACTGTTCGTGGTACAGTACAAGCGGATATCCTAAAAGAAGATCAGGCGCAAAATACCTGCATCTTCTCTACAGAATTTGCATTGAGAATGATGGGTGATATTCAAAAGTATTTCATTGACGAGAAAGTAAGAAATTTCTACTCTGTTTCTATCTCAGGATATCACATTGCCGAGGCGGGTGCGAATCCGATCTCACAGCTGGCCTTTACCTTAAGCAATGGATTTACTTTTGTAGAATACTACCTGAGCAGGGGAATGCATATAGACGACTTTGCGCCTAACCTTTCGTTCTTCTTCTCTAACGGAATAGATCCTGAATATGCTGTAATAGGCCGCGTAGCCAGACGTATCTGGGCAAAGGCGATCAAGAACAAGTATAAAGGGAATGATCGTTCACAGAAGCTTAAATATCATATTCAGACTTCAGGAAGATCATTACATGCACAGGAAATTGATTTCAATGATATCAGAACTACCCTGCAGGCTTTATATGCGATTTATGACAACTGTAATTCGCTGCATACCAATGCTTATGATGAGGCTATTACCACGCCAACAGAAGACTCTGTACGAAGAGCAATGGCTATTCAGCTGATCATCAACAGAGAATTAGGCCTGGCGAAAAATGAGAACCCTTTACAGGGTGCATTTATCATTGAAGATTTAACTGATCTGGTAGAGGAAGCTGTACTGGCCGAATTTAAACGTATCAATGACCGTGGCGGAGTATTAGGTGCTATGGAAACCATGTATCAGCGTGGTAAGATCCAGGAAGAAAGTTTATATTATGAAACCCTGAAACATAATGGCGAATATCCGATTGTGGGTGTAAACACATTCTTAAATAAAAATGGATCTCCAACAGTTGTTCCCGGAGAAATTATCCGTGCTACAGAAGAAGAAAAACAATTCCAGATTGAAGCCCTGAATACATTCCAGAAAAGAAATGCTGACCATACTGCACAAGTATTGAAAGATCTGCAAAAAGTAGCCATTACTGGAGGTAATACTTTTGAAGCTTTAATGGAAGCTTGTAAGATCTGTTCACTCGGACAGATTTCCAATGCTCTATATGAAGTAGGCGGACAATACAGAAGGAATATGTAGACTGACAGAAATATGGGTAAACAAAGCTAGCGCTAAACAGAAAGGCCCGGATAAATTATCCGGGCCTTTTTTATAATAAGATATTCTTCTCTGGTTAGTATCGGAATTGTTTTATTGTACTAAGCGTGTATCCAGCTGAATTTATAGTCCATAGTAGGGGCTTTCATTCTTTCTGCAACACGTAATAAACGGCTTGGCAGAGCCATGATATAATCACGGGCCTTTTCACCGGCTTCATTCAGATCCTGCATACTTTCAATTTTCCACTCTACAATAAGCTGCTGCATAATCTCTACATAATCAACTGCAGTATAAACACCTAAGCGTTGTGCAGCATCTGTAAAGTGACCGAAAGTCTGTCCCATTTTCATTCCCATTTCTCTCAGGAAGTGAGCAGGCATCACGATCTTTTTACGCATCATATCTTCAAAGGCGATCATAGCTTCATTAGGATCTACTTCAAATATTTTAGACATAAAATCTTTATAAGCTTTTGCATGTCTTGCTTCATCAGAGGCAATTACACCACAAATCTTAGAAAGTAAAGTATCTCCGTCTCTTTTAGCTAAAGATGCTACCCTTCTGTGGGATACATTGGTTGCCAGTTCCTGGAAACTGGTGTAAATAAAGTTACGGTATGGATCATGACCAGTACCTATATCGAAACCGTCAGCAATTAAATATTGCGTAGAGATTTCCATCTGGCGCATATCAACACGTCCTGATAAATAAAGATATCTGTTTAATAAATCACCGTGTCTGTTTTCTTCGGCAGTCCAGTGTCGAACCCATTTCATCCAGCCACCCTGCTCGTCTCTTGTAATACCATCAACCATAGATAACCATGATTCATAAGTAGGCAGTGCTTCTTCTGTAATAGTGTCGCCAATTAACACGGCAACAAGATCATATGAAAGGTCATTTGCAGTTTCGCGAAGGGATTTTATATCTTGAATAAAAGTATCACTGGTAGAAACAGGCAAAAAATCAGTTGGCTGCCAATTTGTATCAATCGGTTTCAGGTAAGTACCCATCATATCGAGCATATACTGCTCAATGTGAAGCATTACTTCCCGTCTTTTTTCAGCAAAAAAACTCATTATATGTGTGTTTTAGTTTAACACCAAAGATAACCAAAATTATTTCATAATGCCTTTCTGACGCTATTTAATAGCAGATTAAGCTAAAAAAATGTTGGGCTAGAGGAGCAAATTATTAAAGAATTTAATGCATCTGTTCATACAACGTACGAAAGAGGAGAATTGTTGTAAATTTTAGCGATAATATTGTTTAAAAAAGCTTTACTACAGTTGAAAAACCTATAAACAAGAAAAGCCTGTAGTTTCCTACAGGCTTTCTTTAAGATTTGGCACCGACCTACTCTCCCACGTGTTACCGCAGTACCATCGGCTC
>NZ_JACHCE010000013.1 GCF_014200605.1 Pedobacter cryoconitis
TACGTTACTTTAACACTGCTCTTACCCTAACGAGTACCCGGACAGTACTCAGGCAGTACCCGGCCGGTATAGATTGATTATTTAGCTATTTTGAAGTTATTTACTAACAACACGGCCTTGTTTCGGCTTGAGTCATTCCCATGCAAATTGAAAGCTTTCAGCGCAACTTCCAGAGCCATCAGAGCATCCCTGATAGCAAAGACTTTCTGTTTAGCGTGTCAGAATTTATGCTTAAAAAGAGTCTGCTCCACAAGTTGATGACTTGATCCGGTAATACTTTGAACACATTTTGAAGATCATTTAATGAGCAAAAGAGGCAATAAAAAATCGGAATCGATGTGTTCGATTCCGGTTAGTAACCCTTACCTTTAACGGAGATCGAACCAAAAATGTCATTTCCTGACAATTGAGGGGCTTTGAAAAATCACCAAAAAACAAAAACCCTCTTTACAATAGAGTAAAGAGGGTTTTTACCCCTTACCGGACTAGATTCGTAAACCCAAACTTCCGCCGTTATTAAAAACTGATATTGTGCGTGTTCTTGATCTCGGCCATCACGAAGGTACTATGCGCGCTGCCGATGCTCTCCACCGAACCCAGTTTATTGAACACAAAATCCTGATAGTGCTTCATGTCCCGGGCAAACACTTTTAAAAAGAAATCATAATCTCCGGAGATATTGTAACATTCAACCACCTCATCGATCTTCAGAATATCCTCTACAAAGCTGTGGCCCACTTTCCGGTCATGCTGTTTGAGTCGGATATTACAGAACACAATAAAACCCTGGTTGAACTTTTCCGGGTCAAGCAGGGCAATGTATTTTTTTATATAACCACTGGTTTCCAATCGCTTTACACGCTGCACCACCGGCGATGGCGTTAAGTTCACTTGCCCGGCCAACTCCTTGATGGTATGACTGGAGTCATTGCCCAGTATCTTTAACAGTTTCAAATCGATCTCATCCAGTTTTTCCATAGCATAAATCACTTTTACAGGACACAAAAGTATAACTTAACCGCATAAAAATCCAACAAAATAGCAATTTAAAGTAATTTTAGCCGAAAAAAAATCATTTATACAGCGTTAATGGCTGTTTATATAACTTTGACCAGAGTTCTAAACTCGTGGTTCTTTGTAGATTTCAACAATCGGAAAGGTTTTACTTAGCGGTGAATTAATAGGGAATCGTGTGCAAATCACGAGCTGTCGCGCAACTGTAAGTAACACAACAAAGGTTTTATCAAGATGGTCACTGTGGCAAACGGGAAGGCTGATAAAACCGTTACAAGTCAGGATACCTGCCTTTACCGAATTGACGATGCTTCCGCGTAAAGAGGTCATTGGTCAGATTGTATAGCTTAAAGGTGCAAACCCTCAATGGTTGACCGCACCCCTTCGTGTATATATCTTTCCCTCAGACCGTTTCTTTACCTGTCGTATCCGGAATAATTAAGAACTTTTTAATGATCATTAACCATTTAAAAAGTTAACAACATGCTAACGCAAAATCTGGGTTACCCGCGCATTGGTAGCCAAAGACAATTGAAAAAAGCCAGCGAGAATTATTGGGCAGGCAAGATCGGTCAGGATGAACTGAACGAAACGGCCCGCAAGATCCGCGAAGAGAACTGGCAAACCCAGCTTGACGCCGGTATCGACCTAATCCCTTGCGACGATTTAAGCTTTTATGACCAGGTGCTGGATACCAGTTTATTTTTAGGCGTTATCCCGCAAAGATATTCGCCTGTGCTGTCACAAGACCAACAATGAGTTGGACCTGCGGCTAAAGAAGCGCGTGAAAAGATCAGCGTATAAGGCACTGTTTAACTGATAATTATAAAACCAAAGTGATCATATCAGAAGATCCGATAATAAACGAAAAGAAATATATGGAAAATATCCAGAATACAATCAAGCAGGATTTCGCGTTCACGCTAAAGAGCACTTGTTTAGATGAAAACTATCACCCCTCAAATCAAACGCGTTTAACAACCAATTTTGCAAACCTGGCCAGAGGAGATAATCGCCAGCAAAACTTACGCAGGGCCTTAAATATGGTTAACAATCGATTCAATGCATTGGCTCATGTGGATAATCCAAAAGCTGACCGTTACCTTGTAGAACTTGAAATCATGACCGTAACGATGAGTATTGATGATAAGAATGGTATTAACGATCTGCCGATGATTGAAGTTTTAAAAACGAATATTTTTGATCGTAAGACTGGCCGGCATATCGAAGGTATTGCCGGAAATAATTTTTCTTCTTATGTGCGTGATTACGATTTCAGTGTTTTATTGATCGATTACAATAAAAATAAATCCAGTTTTTGTGTTCCTGAAAATTTTGGTGATTTGCATGGAAAACTTTATAAGTGTTTTGTGAATTCACCCACTTATAAAGAGTACTTTAAGAAGTCACCAATCATTTGTCTAAGTGTATCAAGCAACAAAACTTATACCCGCACTGAGTATCAGCATCCGGTTCTGGGTTTTGAGTATCTGCAGGATCAGTATTCTCTCACTGATGAATATTTCTCTAAAATGGGCTTAAAAGTCCGTTTTTTCATGCCTCAGAACAGTGTGGCACCGATGGCTTTTTATCATTCCGGAGATCTGCTGGCTGATTATACTGATCTTGGGCTGATCAGCTCAATCAGCACGATGGAGACTTTCCAGAAGATTTATCGCCCTGAAATCTACAATGCAAATTCAGTAGCCGGGAAAATCTATCAACCTAGTCTTAAACACGAAGATTATTCACTGACCCGCGTGGTTTATGACCGCGAAGAGCGCAGCCGGCTGGCTGTTGAACAGGGTAAATATGCAGAAGAGCATTTCATTAAGCCTTACGAAAGGCTTCTGGAACAATGGTCTGCTAATTTTACCCTTTAATTGATTACAACGCATTAAAATTATACTATGATGAAGAAATTATTATTACCCACCTCTATTGTTGGAAGTTTACCCAAACCTGCCTGGCTTGCACCACCCGAAAAACTTTGGTCACCATGGAAATTAGATGGCGATCAGCTACTTGAAGGGAAACAAGATGCTTTACGCATTTCTCTGCAGGAACAACAATTGGCAGATCTGGATATCATTTGTGACGGCGAGCAGACACGCCAGCATTTTGTAACGACTTTTATCGAGCATTTAAGCGGTGTAGATTTTGAAAATCGTAAAACAGTAAGAATCCGTAACCGTTATGACGCGAGTGTCCCAGTGGTTGTAGGTGAGGTTGCACGTCAAAAAGCAGTTTTTGTTGAAGATGCCAAATTTTTACGTAAACAGACTACCAAGCCTATAAAATGGGCATTGCCAGGCCCGCTGACAATGGTAGATACCTTGTACGACGACCATTATAAAAGCCGGGAAAAATTGGCGTGGGAATTTGCGAAAGCACTCAATGAAGAAGCAAGGGAACTTCAGGACGCAGGGGTAGATATTATCCAGTTTGATGAACCTGCATTTAATGTGTTCTTTGATGAAGTAAACGATTGGGGAATGGCAGCATTAGAAAGAGCCATTGAAGGTTTACACTGTCAAACTGCGGTTCATATTTGCTATGGTTATGGAATACAGGCAAATACTGATTGGAAAAAGACATTAGGTTCAGAGTGGCGACAATATGAAGAAATTTTTCCGAAAATTCAAAAATCTAAAATTGATGTGGTGTCTTTAGAATGCCACAACTCCAATGTGCCTTTAAATTTAATGGAACTTGTTCGCGGTAAAAAAGTAATGGTAGGTGCCATTGATGTGGCAACCAACACTATTGAAACACCAGAAGAAGTAGCTAATACCCTGCGTAAAGCTCTTGAGTTTGTAGATGCAGAAAATCTTTACCCTTCTACAAACTGCGGTATGGCCCCGCTATCTCGAAACGTAGCCAGAGGCAAGTTAAGTGCTTTAAGCGCAGGAGCAGAAATTATACGCAAAGAACTTGGGATTTAGTATTAATTAGAATATGGTTTCCTTGTTTGAAACCTGCTGTCCGTAGAATTTAACAGACTCTGCGGACAGACTAATGAATCCAGAGAATCCATGTTTATCTGCGTAAGATATTTTTGTAACCCTGACTCTACGGAGGAATAATATTTAAAACACATTGAAGAAATTATTAGAAGTACTTAAAAAAGCAGGTTTCGACGGTTTCCTGTTAATGATAGCCACCATGATTCTGATGGCTTATTTTTTGCCAAAGCCAGGCATGGTCAAAGAACCTGTTTCGCTGGAGGAGATTGCCAATGCTGGAGTTTCCTTGATTTTCTTGTTTTATGGCATTCGACTGAGTGTTGAGAAACTAAAAGCCGGACTTTCCAACTGGAAAATGCACATTGTCGCCCAGTTGACAACCTTTTTATTTTTTCCGCTCATTGTTTTGGCATTCCGCCCATTGTTTGTCAATAACGGCTTGGAGATACTTTGGCTGGGTGTATTTTTTCTGGCAGCTTTACCGTCTACAGTATCTTCTTCGGTGGTCATGGTTTCCATCGCCAAGGGAAACATTCCCGCAGCCATTTTCAATGCGAGTATTTCCAGTTTGATCGGAGTAGTGGTTACGCCGCTCTGGGTTGGGCTGTTTATAGCTTCTGCAACAGGTGATTTTGATGTCACTCAAATCGGCTTAAAGTTGATTCTGCAAGTCTTGCTGCCTGTCATCATTGGCATAAGCCTCAATTCACGTTTCGGCGCCATTGCCGAAAAATACAAGAAACAGCTCAAATATTTCGATCAGACAGTTATTCTAACGATTATTTACACGTCGTTTTGTAAGTCATTTTCCGAACATCTTTTTGAAGGCTTCACCGCCCTTGAACTTGCCGGACTCGCTGCAGGGATGATGGCGTTGTTTTTTGCCGTATTCTTTTGTGTCGGACTACTCAGCCGCCTGCTTGGTTTTTCAGATGAAGACCGTATTACTGTCTTATTCTGCGGGTCCAAAAAGTCATTAGTACATGGCACCGTTATGTCAAAAGTACTTTTTCAGCACAGTACTATTACCGGTATCCTATTGCTGCCACTCATGCTTTACCATGCCTTGCAATTGATTGCTGCCAGCATCATTGCTCAACGTATGGCCCGACGAAAAGAAGTGTAATTTTTACAAAGATGTCTTCCGTTGATGATGTGCATCAGCAACAAGTCTAACCAGCGTAGAAGTGTTGGCAAATGAGATTTAGCTGCAAGTCTTTGACCAACAATAACTATTAAAAAAAACGGTATGAAACTTTTAGAAAAAACACAGTTAGGCAATATCAACCTAAAAAATAGAATAGCCATGGCAGCGATGACCAGGGGCCGTACAGACATAAATGGATTAGTGGGTGATATGACCATAACATACTATGCCCAAAGGTCAGGCGCAGGTTTGCTGTTCAGCGAAGCTATCAGGATCAGTGAAGAGGCTACCGGCAGTCCATTAACTCCGGGTATTTTCACGGATCAGCAAATAGAAGCCTGGAAGAAGGTCACAACAGCGGTACATGATAAAGGCGGTGTTATTATAGCCCAGCTTTGGCACACCGGTCGCATGGGGCATTCTATAGACAGGAAAGGCAGACTCCCTTGTGCGCCATCACCCTTGCCCATCCGTGGAATGCAGCATTTTACTTCTCAGGGCAGGAAGGATTTTGAGATACCTCAGGAAATGACGATCCTGGAGATCAAGCAGACCATAAAGGACTATGGCCAGGCCGCAAAAAATGCCGTAGCGGCCGGGTTTGACGGGGTTACTCTTCACGCTTGCAATGGCTATCTGCCCAACCAGTTCTTAGCCGAAAGTGCCAACCAAAGGACGGATGGTTACGGCGGCTGTATCCCGAACAAAGCCCGCTTTGTATTGGAGGTGATGCAGGAATTGATCAGTGCAGTGGGAAGTGAAAAGGTGGGTATTAAAATAGCTCCCTTCCATTCCTATGGTGATATGATACTGGATGACCCTGCGGCTACCTATACCTACCTGATCGAAAAACTGAACGAAATGAACTTTGCCTATGTGGAACTCATGAGGCGAAGTACCAATTTTCCTTCGCCTGAACATTATGCCACTGACGACGAGATCGAATTCTTTGGCAGGAAGATCCGCCAGACAGTTATTGCTAATGCAGGGTATGACAAGGCTTCTGCCGAAGCAGAACTTGAAAAAGGCATTGCAAAGCTTATTTCTTTTGGCAAGCTATACATCGCAAACCCCGACCTGCCCAAACGGTTCGAGAAAAATGCCCCGCTGATTGAGCCTGACAGGGCAACAATGTATGGGGGCGGGAAAAATGGTTATATTGATTATCCACTCTGGGATGAGTAAAATTTCACACAAATAAAAAACAATACAACCTATTAGCAATAAATCATCAACAACAGTCATGCATTAAAAAGTGCATTAAGAGTGTAATTTCGAACATTTGTCCGCCCTTTTTCGGTTTGGATAATTGGAGCAGATTCTAAGCCTTCCACTCCATTCAATGCTTATGGCCTATTTAATTCGCAAATAAGTAGTTAGCTCTATTCCAGAATTTGAAATTACGTTGTTACTTATTCGTTACCGCTTAAATCCGGAACAAGAACATACTTTTGCCACATTGGTTCGACCTTTGTACGGCTGGGGTGATTCGCTTATCCTAACAGGAGATCGAACCATAAATATCTTCGTTCCTAACAAATAGAGAGGGTTTTTAAACAAAAAACCCCTTTTTACTTGCGTAAAAAGGGGGTGTACCCAGTGCCGGAGTCGAACCGGCACGGTTTCCCACAGGTGTTTGAGACCAGCGCGTCTACCAATTCCGCCAACTGGGCATTGCTTATTCAGCGGGATGCAAATCTATATATTCAAGCCAATATATCCAAGACTTATTTTCAAAATAATCCCTGCCTTTATGCTTTAACCTGACCTACAGGCTCTTCCTTTAACTTTTTATCTACATAAAAAGGTGCAAAAGGCAATAATGAAGCTAAAAACACCAGAATCGTCTTTCCAAATTTCCATTTATATTCCATAAAGCACATGATGACCATAACTACATAAAACATAAACAGCACGCCATGCGCCCATCCTGTATATTTCACAGCTAAAGGCATGTTCGCAAAATACTTCAATGGCATAGCAACAAAAATCAGTGCGATGTAAGAAATACCTTCAGCAACTGCTACTTTTCTAAAAAGGGATAAAGTGCTCATAAATTCAGATTTCCCCAAAAATAGAAAAACCGGGACAGCAATGCCCGGTTATCTTTATTTTTTACATTGAAGGGACACCTATCCCCTATTCCAGCTTAAGCAAGCTATCATTGATCCTGTTCAAATATTTCTTTCTATAATACAAATCCTTTACAGCAGACAGTATCGTAGCCTCAGCGTCTTTATTCTGCGCATCAAAGGCAATGAACAAACGATCCAGTTCCAGCTGCATAGCTGAAGCAATTTTTTCTACTTCTTTTTTGATATTTTCCAGCTTAACCGCATCCGGCTCAAACTGTAATTCCATCAAAGCCTCATTTACATCCATCATTTCCATCAGGAAATCCTGGGGCAGAGAATAATTCTCCCCCTCTGTCAGTATCCCTTTTAATTCAAGAATATAATGAAGACGCTTCTGCGGATCGCTCAGTACCTGGTAAGCTTTATTATTGAGTGTAGATAATTCCAGTACCTCATCCTGCTTTTCAGTAGAATGATTGATATAAAAATCAGGATGAAACTTTTTACTCAGCGCATAAAATTGCTGTTTGACCAGTCCGGCATCCGGATTAAATGATACCGGAAGGTTATAAAACTCAAAATAGTTCATGGCCGCTACTGGATAAAGGCTTTGAAAATATCGTTACCGAGCACAAATACCATTAAACTCAGCAGGATTACAAAACCAACCATTTGTGCGCCTTCCAGGAATTTATCACTTACAGGTTTTCCTTTGATCATTTCAACAATCAGAAAGACCACATGTCCACCATCTAATGCAGGAATTGGCAATAAGTTCATAAACGCAAGCGCAATAGAAATTAAAGCTGTAGAAGCCCAGAAATGTGACCAGATCCAAACCCCGCCATAAACCTTTTGTGCTAATGCAACCGGGCCGGCAAAAGCTTTATTCGCTTTAATCTTACCAGTTAATACTTTCCATATCCCTTTTCCATTATCTGTAAATGTAATCCATGCCTGATTTACACCAATTGGCAATGCTTCAAAGAAACCATAATTAACTGTTTCAAACTTAATCTGATTTGGATTAAAAGCTATACCAATTGTTCCTACGCTATCCGTATTCACTTCGAAATTCATTTTCTCTGTTCCACGTAAAGCTTCAACAACTACTTTTTTGCTCTTCTCCTTTTTCAATTCTCTGCGCATATCCGCATCAAACTTCACAGGTATGTTGTTAACAGCTATAATCCGGTCACCTTTTTGCATACCTGCTTTAGCAGCAGAACGGCCAGCCAGAACAGTATCAATAACCGGGCTCAATAATGGGGTACGGCTGATAAATTCTTCCAGACCAAGATCTGCAACCTTATTTAAAAGATTATCGGGAACTTTGATATCCAGAGTTTTACCATCACGGACAACAGTCAGGTTTGTATTGTCCAATAATACTTTTGAACTGGTCAGTTCATCAAAACGGATAACTTTTTTACCATTTACCGCAATAATGTGGTCACCTTGTTTCAATCCGATTCCCATTCCTATACTTCCAGGATTAATCCCATTCTTTACAGAACTGTTTGGAATAAAGGTTTCGCCGAATTTGAAGGTTAACATCCAGAAAATGAAAATACCAACCACAATGTTTACAATAATACCTGCAAGCATAACGATTAAGCGCTGCCATGCTGGTTTAGATCTGAATTCCCATGGCTGAGGAGGCAACGCCATCTGCTCTTTATCCATAGATTCATCTATCATTCCGGCAATTTTCACATAACCACCCAAAGGCAGCCATCCAATTCCATACTCTACGCCACCACGTTTGATGCTGAATAATTTCACACCCCATGCGTCAAAAAACAGATAGAATTTCTCAACTTTAATACCGAAGGCACGCGCCGCAAGAAAATGTCCTAATTCGTGCAAGATTACTAATATTGATAATCCCAGTAACAACTGGGCAACCATAATTAATCCGTTCATATTTTATATCGTGTTTTACTTTTGAATATTAGATCGCTAAATGTTTTTTTGTTACTAACTGACGGGCAAATATACGCGTATGCTGGTCAGTTTCTAAATAATTGTTCAGGCTGGGCTCCTGAATAAAGGTCAGATCAGACATACACTGCTCAATTACATCGCTCATTTCGAGAAATCCGATGCGGTCATTCAGGAATGCATCTACAACCACTTCATTGGCTGCATTGATAATACAAGGCATATTTCCGCCTCTTTTAAGTGCTGTATAGGCCAGACCAAGGTTACGGAAAGTATCCATATCAGGTTTATAAAACGTTAACTCAGGATAATCCATGAAATTAAAACGTGGAAATTTACTTTCTATTCTCTTTGGATAAGCCATAGAATAGTGAATAGGCAGTTTCATATCCGGTACCCCCATTTGTGCTTTCATTGATCCATCATTAAATTGTACGATAGAATGAATCACAGACTGAGGATGTACAATCACATCGATCTGACTGATATCCAGATTAAACAACCATTTGGCCTCAATTACTTCCAGCCCCTTGTTCATCAGGGTAGCAGAATCAATTGTGATTTTTGAGCCCATCACCCAGTTAGGATGCTTTAAAGCTTGTTCTTTCTTAACCTTTTCTACAAAACTGCGGTCTTTGCCTCTGAAAGGCCCGCCAGAAGCTGTGATATATATTTTTTCAATAGTATCCAGGTCTTCACCAACCAGGCATTGAAAGATAGCAGAGTGTTCAGAATCTACCGGGATAATGGTTACCCCATTTTCTATAGCCAGTTGCGTGATCAGTTCACCTGCAACCACAAGTGTCTCTTTATTGGCTAACCCAATATTTTTTTTCGCTTTTATTGCAGCAATTGTAGGTCTTAAACCTACGGACCCCATAATTGCAGTCAGCACGAAATCTGCAGCAGGTAAAGAAGCTGCTTCACAAAGCGCGTCTTCCCCGCAAAGCACATTTATCCCTTGAGCTGAAAGTACGTTTTTCACCTGAGCATACCCGCTATCATCGCCAATTACAACCAGTTCAGGTTTAAATTCAAGGGCCTGCTGAATAAGCAGGTCTGCATTTGCATTTGCTGTCAGCGCACTTACCTTATATAATTCAGGATTCGCACGGATGACATCCAGTGCCTGGGTACCAACAGATCCTGTGGACCCCAGTATTGCTATATTTTTCAAATTGTATTCATCAAATTAATCAGGCTGTCTGCAATCTTTCTATCGTTAGACAGACGGGGAACTTTATTCTGCCCCCCCAGCTTACCTTCAGAACGCATATAAGTTACAAATGCGTCTTTTTGTAAGGTCCGAATAACCAGTGGCTGCAGAATTTTGCCTTCAATGAGGTCAAAGTAGTAAATATTTTTTTGTTGTAATGCCTTATCTACTTTTTTACTAAAGGCATGAAGATCTTCAGGAGCCTTAGAAAATTCTATAAACCATTCATGGTAAGGTAATTCTCCGGCATCAGGATTCACCTGGGGGGCTACAGTAAATTCTGTAATTCCTACCCCCTGTTCATTGGCAACTGATAAAAGAGCCTGTTCAACCTCTTCTCCGATTACATGTTCACCAAAAGCTGAAATAAAATGTTTAATCCGGCCGGTCACGTAAATCTTATAAGGATTCTTAGAGACAAATTTAACCGTATCACCAATACTATAACCCCACAATCCAGCATTGGTATTTAATATCAAAGCATAGTTTTTATCCAGTTCAACTTCTTCCAGACTCAAACGTGCAGGGTTATCATTATAGTATTCATCGGCAGGGATAAATTCATAAAACATACCCGCTTTAGCCAGCAGCAGCAGACTTTTATCCTGCTGACTATCCTGATAGGCGATAAATCCTTCAGAAGCCGGATAAGTCTCTATGGAATCAATCTTTCTGCCTATACTATTTTCAATTTTTGCACGGTAAGGTTCATAATTTACCCCTCCATAAACAAAAAGCTGAAAGTTCTTAAAGATTTCTTTAATCTGTTTACCACCCGATTTTTCTATCAGCCTATCAAAATACATCTGTACCCAGGGTGGAATCCCTGATATCAGTGTCATATCCTGATGATAAGTTTCGCTGACAATAGCATCTACCTTTTCTTCCCAGTCTTCAATGCAGTTGGTCTGATAAGATGGCAATCTGTTTTTTTGTAAATAAGCAGGGACAAGATTGGCAACAATGCCAGACAAACGGCCTACTTTAATTCCGTTTTTTTCAGTCATTACAGGACTTCCCTGTAAAAATATCATTTTACCATTTACAAAGTCAGCATTTCCGGTTTCATGTATATAAGTCAGCAATGCATTGCGTGCAGCTTTAAGATGCTCTGGCATTGACTCTTTAGAAATAGGAATGTATTTTGCCCCGGAAGTCGTACCGGAAGTTTTTGCAAAGTAAGCGGGTTTCCCCTTCCACATCACATCTTTCTCTCCAGCTACAACCCTGTCAATATAAGGCCTCAACTGCTCATAATCCCTTATCGGAACCTGTTTCTTGAAATCTTCGTAATTTTTTACAGATGAAAATTGATGGTCTTTACCGAAAGCAGTATTCTTTGCCGAATCGATTAACTGCAGGAGCGTCTCCTTTTGTGCAGTTACCGCATCTTTTTTCCATTTATTTACCCCTTTTACAATAAAGGCCGCAAACGGTTTACTTAATGCCGCTTTTAATCCCATAAACTGTGTTAGACTATGTTATGAATAATATCATTCTCATCACCTCTGTAAGCGCCCATCATCATTCTATAAGCGATGGTTAAAGCTACACTGGATAAAGGAACAATAATAAATGAGCTCAATATGTTTACAAAAAAAGCAATTACCGGCCATTGCAGGTAATTCAAAAATAAATACAATACATGAAATCCACCTAAAACAAGTAATAACATGACTATTTTGGTGAAATTTCCTTTAGTAATGGCCAGACTGAATTTTAAAGAGCCAAATGGCGGCTGATTCTTATCAATGATAAAGAAAGGAAAAAATGAAATACGTACCCAGGTAATAAATATAGCTACAATACCTACCGATACCGCAATATTGGTAATCACAGCCAACTTAATCCCTGTATAGATAAATGGAAAAGCGACCAGAATAACCACTGCATAAACACCGATAATAACCAGCATAAAGTAAAACATCCCCATAATAAACCGGATGATTTGCTGACGGGTAGGCAATGTGCTGACAATACTTACATCTTTCTCCTCATTATCGAGCAGATGAAATATGTATTTCAACAAAGACAGATTGATTGTAAAATACAATAAAGCAAAAAAGAAGGCCATTAATATGCTTAACCCTTTATTGACATCTTTCAGAAAGAATGCCATTAAACTGGATGCATTAGAAGTAATGAACATCAGAAAACATAAAGTAGCAATGGAAAAATAATTCCTCTTTGTTACTTCCCAGGCTTTGCGGATAACTACATTCACTATAAATGTGCTCTCCTTTAAAAAGTTTATCATTGTTTTTTAAGTACTATTCTTTTGAAAAAATCTTGTATAAATCCTAATCCGTAAGCTGTCAATTGTATGAATGAGGAAATAATACTCAAAAATGCAACTTTCAACGATTTATTAAGCACCAGCGAATGAAAAAATATCAGCATAAAGTATACCAGAAGAAAAATATTCCCCAAATATGCCAGAGGCGGATAAATTATGTTCAATAATAAAACAGATATGATACCTAAAGTGAATACAGCCGGAAAAAAATGCACCAATTTCAGCTCAGAAGGAAAATGCTTATAGATATTAATTCGGGCACGGCCAAAAAAGTGAATTTGCTTATAAAACTGGAACATACTTGTTCTTCGTTTATGAAAAACCTTAGCGCCGGGAATCAATCCGATCTTAAATCCACTCTGATGAATCCGGATACTATATTCAATATCCTCTCCCAGCCTGGTTAATTTAAAACCACCGACTTTTTCCCAGACCTTTCTGGAAACCCCCATATTGAAACTGCGCGGATGAAACTGACCAACATGTTTTTTATTTCCCCTGATCCCGCCAGTGGTAAAAACTGAAGTCATCCCATAACTGATCGCTTTCTGTACCGGGGTAAAACTATCATGAGCTGCATCCGGGCCGCCATAGGCATCAAGATCATGGTCATATAAATAATCTTTAACAGTTTCCAGGTAATCGTGCGGAATCAGACAATCAGAATCAAAAATGATAAAGTAATCACCTTTTGCTCTTTCAAAACCATAATTTCTGGCAAAGCCCTGCCCTTCGTTTGGTTTGAAGAAATATTTAATATCCAGTTTATCTGCATACCTGTTTACAATTTCCTTTGCTGTTAATGAAGATCCGTCTTCAATCACAACAACTTCAAATTGCGTATAAGTTTGCAGACAAAGTGTGGCCAGCAGTTCGTCAATCTCCTGCGGCCTGTTATATAAAGGAATGATGATCGAGAAAAACATGATTAAAGAATTTCTTTTTCTATCAGATATTTATTGCGTTCAGTTGCATTTCTGGTAACCAGTTCAGCCACAAATCCGGTAAGGAAAAGTTGTGAGCCTACAATAATAGCCACTAATGCAATATAAAATCCTGGCTGTTCAGTAACCTCTCTTCTGATTGGCAGATTCATGGAGATATGGTATAATTTCTCCCCGATAATCCACAGTGCCATGATGGTTCCGATCATAAAACTCAGTACACCCAATGAACCAAAGAAGTGCATTGGTCTTTTACCAAATTTCCCAACAAAGAATATAGACAATAAGTCCAGGAAGCCATTGATAAAACGACTGAAACCAAATTTAGTCACCCCGTATTTACGTGCCCGGTGTTCTACAACCTGCTCTCCGATTTTTTTAAATCCCGCCCATTTAGCAATTACCGGGATATAACGGTGCATTTCGCCATAAACCTCTATAGTTTTCACTACATCAGAGCGATATGCTTTTAAACCACAATTGAAATCATTCAACTGTATCCCGGACATCTTACGTGTCGCAGCATTGAATAATTTAGTAGGAATGGTTTTGGTGATCGGGTCGTAACGTTTCTTTTTCCATCCGGAGATGAGATCAAATTTCTCTTCCCTGATTCTGCGGTATAACTCTGGAATTTCATCCGGGCTATCCTGTAAATCAGCATCCATCGTGATAATTACATCACCCTGAGAAGCTTCAAAAGCTACATTCAGCGCAGCAGATTTTCCGTAGTTACGTCTGAACTTAATCGCTTTTACAGCAGGATAAGTCTTTTTCAATTCCTCAATTACTTGCCATGACGTATCTGTACTACCATCATCAACAAAAAGGATCTCATAAGAAAAATTATTGGCGTCCATCACCCTGGCAATCCAGGTGGTCAGTTCGGGCAATGATTCGTCTTCGTTAAATAAGGGAATGACAACAGAAATATCCATGCAGGTATAATGTGTATTAAAAATAACGTGCAAATTTTATCAATTAAAATGATAAAACCTGCACGTTTAAAATTTATCTTGTTATTTGACCAGCTTAAAAAGCCCGTTTAAGATTTAAACAGACTAGACAGCAGGGTTCTCTTTTTTCAGTATTGCAGCCCCGATAAGGCTAAGGACCAATCCGAAAATAGTATAAGTCATGGCTGCACCAAAACCTATAAATATTGCTAAATAAGGTTTCATCATTGCTGCTCCCTTAGCTGCTTTCTCATTATCTCCGGCCTTTTCAACAGCCATATCAACAGCATGGTCCAGAGCTGTAGGATCAAGTACTTTATAATACAGAACAAATAATACAGCAATAAATAAACCTGAATAGGCCGCAACCTTAAAGCCAGCCGAAAAAGCCCTGCCAAAAGTGATATAACCACCAAGTTCAGTTTTATGTCTTGTCTGGGCATATAAAATGGCCAGAATAAAAGGGACATAAGAACAGATCATACTGATAATCCTGGTTGGAACACTAATATGCTCATCCTGCGTATCAATATTCAGCAGCTTAAAGATAAAAACCAGTGCCAATGTATATAATGAAAATGCGATAGCTGCCTGGAAAGCAACTTTATTCGGTTTAATTTCTAGTTGTCTTAATTGTTGTTCCATAAAACCCTGGTTAGTTTTTTTCGTTAAAAACAGCAATTAAAGCATATACCGAAGTATCAAATTCTTTATTAGCGCTGAACTCTTCCAAATCTTTAAATGCCTGTTCATTTGCTTTTGGCTGATTGAAGAAACTCATAAACGGAACAAATAATTCTTCCATTTCTTCTCCAAGCTCGATCATTGCTTTATGGCTGATGATATCTTCAATACTGCTATCTGCTAACTGCTGATTGCTGATCAGATCTTCGTAGATATGGAATTCATCCTGGAATTCATCTTCTTCTACTAATAAGAATTCTCTTAAGAAATCACCCAGTTCTGGTTTGATCTGCTCATCATGGCACTCATTGATGTATAACAACAGGTTTAATAATTCTGTTCCACGATCAATCGTATCTTCTTCGATATCTGCCCACTCATCTGTATCCAGGTAATCTTCTTCCAGTTTCTTGATATCACTTGCAAAGAAGTTAATCATCAATAAATCGAAATAAACCTCTCTCAGCTCATCAAAAGCCGGGTATTCATCAAATACACCATCAAATTCTTCTACCTTTTCTAAAAAGCCCAGGTCTTTGTTAAAAACATCCAGCAAATCCTGTTGTAATTTTAAAGAATCATTACCTGAAAGTGCTGCAAATTTATCTAATGAGGCTACAAGAGCACTCTGTACTTTACTATCCATATACTTGAAATTGATTGTTATTGTAAACGAGTTGAACTTTCCCTGTAAGGGTTTGATTTAATAAGGGGGTGTTTCTCGACTTCGAAAAATTAGTAGTGCTATTGTATTCCCATTTCTCTGTCAGACCGAAAAGTACAAAATTAGCCTCTTCGCCGGCTGCAATAACAGGTACTGACAGTTTAAGTAATTTACGCGGATTAATGGAAAGTTTTTCAACAATCTGCGCAGCATCCAGTCCGGCTTTGACCAGTAAAGGCAATACGGTCTGT
The DNA here is from genome assembly GCF_014200605.1 of Pedobacter cryoconitis. Lineage (GTDB taxonomy): Bacteria > Bacteroidota > Bacteroidia > Sphingobacteriales > Sphingobacteriaceae > Pedobacter > Pedobacter cryoconitis_B. Next base: position 16,158 of record NZ_JACHCE010000013.1, read on the forward strand.
AAAGCAATAATCCCATAGGCTGCAATCTCAAATTCCACATTCTTAAATTCAGGTTCATGCGGACGGTGTTGTGAAGAAATAGCATCTATCGTACCGTCCTTTAATCCTGCCAGTAAGGCTTTAATATCTGATTTTCCACGCAGCGGCGGTTTAATTTTATAATTGCTGTCGAAATCATTCAGCAGTTCTTCTGTGAAGACCAGATGGTGAGCAGCAACATCACAAGAGATCTGCACACCGTCTTTTTTCGCTTTTTTAATCAGCGCAACAGCACCTGCTGTAGAAATATTGGTGATATGTACAGGCGCCTGATGATAAGCAGCCAGAAAGATATCTCTTGAGATATGCATTTCTTCGGCCAGTGCAGGCACTCCCTTCATGCCAAGCAGTACGCTTGTTTTACTTTCATTCACCTGAGATTTACCAGCGATTGCCTTATTTTCAGGATGTACCATCAATAAACCATCAATGCCTTTGCAATATTGCAATGCACGGCTCATAAACCCATCATCTGTGATCGGTCTGGTCCCGTCAGTAAAAGCAATTGCTCCTGCCTGCTGCATATCAAAAAGCTCTGCCATTTCTTTACCTTCCAGGTCATGACTGATTGCACCAAGCGGATAAACATCTACCAGGTTATTTTTTGATTTATTGATTATATATTCTACTTCTGCTTTGGAATGTACTACAGGTTTAGTATGCGGTAAAACAGCAAGACCAGTAAAACCTCCTGCCTGTGCAGCAGCAGTAGCTGTTTTTATATCTTCTTTGGTCTCAAAGCCCGGATCTCCAATAGAACAGTTCAGGTCAAAAAACCCTGGTGCAAGAAAAGCTCCTTTACCATTGATTAATGTTTCATTTTCCAATGGTTTTAAAGTAGGCTCAATCTCAGCGATTTTTCCCTGTACCACACGAACATCACAGATTTTCTGGTTATGCTGACTATTCGGATCGGTAATGGTTACGCCTGTGAGGAGAAGGTTCATGTCTTTTTATGTTTTTAATTTGTTAAAAAATCGAATCAATAGGGCTTCAACGGCTAAAAAAACAGCACACAAAACTAGGCAAAGTTTCCATAACTCTGTGTGGTTATTTTCCACAGCTTTAATTGACAAATCGCCCCCGGCTTTTGTCATATTTACTTTATTAGCCCCGAAAATATGTTCAAGAGCTTTGTCATCAGCATAATGCAGGTCTGATTCTGCAAGTCCCTGATTAAATGCATAGGTGCTTAACAAGGAGTCTGCTTTATATAATTCAAAAATCCCGGGTGCTTTAATCTGATCCGCGATATACAATAAGGTCTGCCCGGGAACCTGTCTGACTTCGGGAATAACTTCCTGTTTACCAGAAACTAACCGCAGCGACTGGTTTGGGTTCATTCTGACCGGAGCAGCAGATAAATAATTACTTTGACCAATTGTATAGTATAAAGGCTGTTCCTGTATGCTGGTTAAAGCAATTTTATAAAGCAAAGGAACAAAAACGGGGTGCTGAGGCAGGTTACTATCTTTGACATTTAACGAAGCCGCACTTAAATATAATTGCCCTGCTGCTAAGCGGTATTTACTAAAGAAAGGCTGGTTAAGCGGTAATCCCATTAAATCCTCTCTCCCACTTTTAGCAATTCCCGTGTATATAAAATGGCGGTTTACTCTGGGCAGATCCAGTTTGGCCGGAATCTCTTCGAAAACATCATTAAAAACTTTATTCTTCAATGCAATTGTACTCACGTTTACCGTATCCTTACTTAAGGTGATTTGCTGAGGAATTCCCAAAGCCTGTATAAAGGACGAATAAATAACTGGATTAACGTCCAGATCAGGAAAGATCACAACTGTACCTCCGTTTTTCATATACGTTTTCAATTCCTGGGCCAGACCGCTTGAAGGTGTTTTCAGACCAGAAAGTACAATCAGATTATACTGGTGAAAATCGGCATAGGTAATTGCCGGTTCTGGCATACTGCTGAGTTTGAAATAAGGGTCCGCTCCAAAAAGTGCATTGATATATTTCCCGGAGCTTTCTCCGGTAAGCTGTAAAATTTTCAATTCACTACTCACTTTAAAAGTAAAAGTCAGTTCATCATCAAAAGTGACCGGAAAATCTTTAATACTGATTTTTGCTTTTTGCCAGCCAGCCGATAATCCGCTAAAGCTTAAAGTATCCCTGACCGATTTACCTGCCGGGATATTTAACGTTGCCAATGCTCTTTGCTGATTATTAATCGTCAATTTTACTGGAATTCCTGAACTGGCATTGGCCGAGTAGTTACGTAACTGTACTACAAATTTCTCCTGATCACCCGGTTTATGCGCAGGAGATAAAGACCAGACAGAATCTACTGCAACATTAGGTATCGTGTTTGCATTTAACCTCACCAGGTTAATGGTATGCTTTGAATTAGTTTGAATAACCGATTTTCCGGCAAATTGCTGTTGAAAATCAGAGAGAATATAGTTGTACTGATTTCTTTTCCCCGCAGCTGTGTTATTGAGCCGGTTAATTACCTGCTGTAAATTGCGTTCTGCAGGAGAAATTTTAACTTCATCAATCAAATTAGTTAATTCCTCTAAATTAGCCAGGCGCTGATGCCGCCCTTCAAAATCGTTAGTCAATAGCTCAAATTTATCATTGAGCTGAAATTGTTTAGCTATTTCCTTTGCTTTACGTTTGGCTTCATCCAATAAAGACCCCTCCTTATTGACTGCTTCCATACTATAAGAATTATCAATATAAATCTGAACAAGACTTCCGTTTTCCAAAACGGCCGTTCCCGAAGACCAGTAGGGACGTGCAAAAGCAAGAACCAGAAAGATTACAGCTAATATCCGGCAGGCAAGAATCAACAAATTACGTAGTTTTTCTCTTGAAGAATGCTGTACTGTAACTGCCTTTAAGAAAGCGACATTGCTAAAATATATCTTCTTAAATTTTCGGAAATTAAATAAATGAATAAGGATAGGAATGGCTACCGCCAGCAGAGAAAAAAGAAAACCTGGGTAGAGGAAATTCATTAAAAACCAAAGGTATAAATTTTATTATATCATTCTGCAAAAAACAGAAATTTCGTAATTAAAACCAGGGATAATCAGAATCAGACAAAGGGGTGTTTTTAGCTAGGTTTTGCTAAGTACTATACCAGTACATAACGTAAAATGGCCAAAGATCCCCAATAAATGCTTACAGATATTTTTTCATCGCTGCATACAGATCGTCATCCAGCCCATAGACATCATTACGGTATTCAATTTTTCCGTTTTGAGCCCATGCAGTTTTATAATTGATAAATACAGAGATATTTTTCCTCGCACCAAACCATTTTGGTTTCAGCTGGAACACATTCAAAGTATCTGCTTTTTTTGCCAGTTTTTTCCTGAAAATCCCCATTTTGGTTGTATCCACAGGTGGCAGGTTGACTTCCATTCTCAACTGATCATATTCAGAATTACTGCTGACCATTTTCTCTGCAAACTCTAAAGGTCTTTCTACCCTTACACATCCGTGGCTTATTGCACGGCTGGCCAGGCTAAATGCCGATTTATTATTGGTATCATGCAGATAAATACTGGCCCCGTTATCAAACATAAATTTGAACTTGCCTAATGCATTTCCAGAGCCCGAACCCTGCTTAAACTGGAAAGGTAATTTCTCTCTTGAATATTTCCCCCACTGTATAGTATCCGTATCATTCACCAGTTTACCTTTATAATAAACTCTCATATTATTATTTGATAAATAATAAGGGTCTCTGCTGGCCTGATAATAAATCTCATTCTTAGCAATACTAACCGGAATATTCCAGACAGGGTTAACTTCGATAGCGCTGAATTTACTTAACAGAATTGGGGTCTGATGATTTTTAGGTTTATCATCCGGCGAATGAGTTTTAGCATAAACTTTCATTTTCTCATCATAAGCCTTTTCACGTCTTGCGCCTACACAAACTTTCATATGTGTCACTGTGTCCTGCTGTTTAAACCAGGTCAAAGAAAAATCAGGGATATTAACTTCAACATATTCTGAACTTAAACCCGGGATTTTCCATCTTGATCTTTCCATATTAACCTGGATAGCTTTAATGGCTACAGCATTACGGGAAGGATCTTTTTCCAGTTCAGCTAAGGTCTGCTGCAATACTTTATAGTTTTCCGTAACAGGCTGAATGTCTTTTAATAATTTAGACAGACTTTTTGTCTCCAGTACTGAATTCATCGCTGCGCTGTCTGGCCTGCTGGTAGTTACATAGTATCTATTGAGTACTTTTTTAGGAATTACACTGCCATAACCAACAAATGTGTCATATTTTAGCAGTGACGAAGCCGCCTGAAGTTCCAGATCGGCCAAAACAGGATAAACTTCACTGATATTTTTAAATTTATTAGCTGAAAGAGCCGTTAAAGATTGTGCAAGACCTTTATAGTGGAATATTTCAGGATTAAATCCATGTACTTTGCTATTTTCAAGATAACTTTTCAGGGTATCTAATTCCCCGTTTATGTAAAAGCGGGTAACCAGTAAATTTTTTCGGTCATTATTTGTATAAAAATTACCAATTACTTTAGGGTTACTTAATTTAGACTGTAAGGAATCAAGGTGACGGTTAAAAACTACATTATAGGCAGCGGTATCGAATTCTTTATAAAGTTTGTTCTTAAAATGTTCTGATAAGATCAGACCGACCTCCGGTGTAGTTTTAAACCAGTTACAGGACGATAAAAAGAGGCAAACAGGTAAAATTAGTATAAGTACTTTTTTCAAAATGAGCGGTATTTAATTAAATTCAGCATCTTAATCTGCTGTACGACCATGCTAATCAAATAAAATGCCATATATTTTTGATTTGTCAATTCTATCTATATATTTGTGAAAGTCAATGTGCAACGCATTATTGAATAGAGACATAAATTATGAACAATATTTTGAACCATCATTCGCATTTGTACCATCGCCAGTTATGGCGATAGATATTTAATGTTTTGTACTTCAAGACTTGTTTCCGAATTATTTTCCTGTTTCATTCAATAATTTCAATCAATTGAAAACACTTAAAATTGCTATCCAGAAATCTGGAAGGCTAAACGAAAAATCCGTAGAGATTCTTAAAAATTGTGGTTTATCATTCGAAAACTACAAAAGCTCATTAATATCAACTGTTACTAATTTTCCTTTGGAAATCTTATTTCTGAGAGATGATGACATTCCCGAATATGTTCAGGACGGTATTGCCGATCTGGGTATTGTTGGCGAGAATGTAATTACAGAAGTGAATGCTGATGTTACCTATCTTCAAAAATTAGGTTTCGGAAAATGCACCCTTAAAATTGCTGTTCCAAACGAAAGTGATATTACAGATGTCAGCGGGCTGGAAGGTAAAGCAATCGCTACTTCTTACCCGGTAATCCTGCAAAAATATCTGGATGATAATAAGGTAAATGCAGTAGTACGTACGATTTCAGGGTCTGTAGAAATCGGGCCTGGTCTGGGCTTAAGTGATGCTATCTGTGATATTGTATCTACAGGAGGGACTTTAAAAAGCAACGGTCTGAAACCATTTGGTGAAGTGATGAAATCTGAGGCTGTTCTGATTGCCAGCAAAGGCATGGAATTGAACGAAGATGTGATAGAGTTACTCCAGAGAATCCGCTCAGTACTGCGTGCTAAGGAGACAAAATATGTCGTACTGAATGTTGCCAAATCAAATCTTGAAAAAGTAGTGAGTTTACTTCCAGGTGTTAAAAGCCCTACGATCGTACCTCTTTTTGAAGAAGATTGGGTAGCTGTCCACTCGGTTATTGCAGAACAGGACTTCTGGGAAAAGATCAACAGCCTGAAAGCTGCTGGTGCAGAAGGAATTGTGGTCATGCCGATTGAAAAAATCATTTCATAGGCTCTCCTTATAATCACTTATTTTTTTTACAGTTAACCACTGGTTAGCATAAAAATATAAAACATTGAAACTCTATAAGTATACTGATTTATCTGAACAGCGTATCGAAGAACTCTGTTTAAGACAACTGGCTGATGATACGAGCATTGCGGAAAGTGTAAAAGATATTATCGGACAGGTAAAAACATCAGGAGATCAGGCACTGAAAGATTATGCTTTAGCTTTTGACAAAGTAAATCTGGATCAGCTTTTTATCACCAAAGAGGAAATCGCAAAGATTGCCTCGACCATACCTGATGATGCCCGGACCTCGATTGATACCGCTTATGCGAATATCAAAAAATTCCATGCAGCACAGCTGATTAAGGAAGCTAAGGTAGAAACCATGCCAGGAGTTTCCTGCTGGCGTGAGTCCAGGGCAATAGAACGTGTGGGTTTATATATTCCTGGTGGAACCGCTGTTTTACCCAGTACTTTTCTGATGCTTGGCATACCGGCAATCCTGGCAGGATGTAAAGAAATTGTGGTTTGTTCACCTCCTCAAAAAGACGGAAAAACCAATTGTTTTTTAGCTTACTGTGCCCAGCTTCTGGGTATTGAAAAGATCTTTCTGGCAGGTGGTGCCCAGGCCATCGCAGCGATGGCCTTTGGTACAGCAAGCGTACCGAAAGTCTATAAGATTTTTGGACCTGGAAACCGTTATGTGACCCAGGCTAAACAACAGGTCCTGGCCTCAGGTATGACGGCTATTGATATGCCTGCCGGTCCATCTGAAGTATTGGTTATTGCAGATGAAACCGCTAATCCTGCTTTTGTTGCCTCTGATCTTTTAGCACAGGCAGAACACGGAACAGATAGCCAGGCCATTTTAGTCTCCACATCCGAAACGCTCATTAATGAGACTATCAAACAAATTGAATCTCAGCTAAATGACCTGCCAAGGGCAGCTATTGCAGCTCAGGCTATCGCTAATTCTTATGCAATATTAGTTGAAAGCAAAACGCAGGCCATGGCTTTCAGTAATACCTATGCACCGGAACACTTAATTTTGGCTACAGATAATTATCAGGAACTAATCCCTGAGATTATCAATGCAGGTTCTGTTTTTCTAGGTAACCTGACTCCTGAAAGTGCCGGCGATTATGCCTCAGGTACAAACCATACTTTACCAACCAGTGGTTTTGCCAAAGCTTATTCTGGCGTTTCTATTGATTCTTTTATCAAGAAAATCACCTTTCAGCATATCAGCCCTCAGGGTTTGGCAGCTATAGGCCCCACAGTTGAAGTTCTTGCAGCCGCAGAAGGGCTGCAGGCACACAAAAATGCAATCACCATTCGTTTAAAATCATCAGATGGATATTAAAAACCTACAACGCGAAAACATCAAAACCCTTCGCCCCTACTCTACCGCCAGAGATGAGTATAAAGGTCAGGCGAGCGTGTTTTTAGATGCAAATGAAAATAGCTATGGTTCTCCTTTACCGGAAAACTTTAACCGTTATCCTGATCCTCTGCAACTGGATCTCAAAGATGCAATCAGCAAAATAAAAGGCGTACCTATTGAAAATACTTTTTTAGGAAATGGCAGCGACGAAGCCATAGATCTTTTATTCCGCGCTTTCTGTAATCCGGGAAAGGACAACGTTATTATATTACCGCCTACTTATGGCATGTATGAGGTTTCCGCAAATATCAATGATGTAGAAATCCGCAAAGTGAATTTATTGCCAAATTTCCAGTTAGACCTGGAAGGTATAGCAGAAGCAATCGATGAAAATACAAAGCTGATTTTTATCTGCTCACCAAATAACCCAACCGGGAATTCTATTGTCCGTACAGATATTGAGACTGTATTAGCCAATTTCAACGGATTGGTTATCATTGATGAAGCCTATATTAATTTTGCTAAACAACGTACTTTCATCCAGGAATTAACTGAATACCCACAACTGGTTGTTTTACAGACTTTCTCGAAAGCCTGGGGACTTGCAGGTTTAAGATTGGGTATGGCTTTCGCTTCCAGCATCATTATTGACATTCTGAATAAGGTAAAAGCACCTTATAATATCAGTCAGTCTACACAGGACCTGGCATTGGCAGCGCTCCAAAATATTGGACAGGTCAATGAGTGGATTAAAACTACCGTGGCAGAAAGAGAACTTTTAAGTAAATCATTACTGGAATTAGCTATGGTCAAAAAGGTTTATCCTTCTGATGCGAATTTTATTCTGGCACAGGTAGATGATGCAAATGCCACTTATGACGCCCTGGTTGACCGTGGAATCATTGTCCGCAACCGTGCAAAAGTGACCTTATGTGAAGGCTGCCTGAGAATTACTGTTGGAACTCCAGCAGAAAACGAAATACTATTAACTGCTTTAAAATCGTTAACTAACTAGACATGAAGAACATACTTTTCATAGACCGCGATGGTACACTGATTACAGAACCAGAAGATGAACAGGTAGATTCATTTGCCAAACTGAAATTCTACCCAAGATCTTTATATTATATGGCTAAAATAGCCTCAGAACTGGATTTTGAACTGGTGATGGTAACTAACCAGGATGGTTTGGGTACGGACTCACATCCGGAAGTTAATTTCTGGCCTATACACAATCTTGTGCTGGATACTTTTGCAGGTGAAGGCGTAGTTTTTTCGGAAGTCATTATTGATAAAACTTTTGCCCATGAGAATGCTCCTACCCGTAAGCCAAATACTGGTTTATTACAGCATTTTCTGACTGGCGACTATGATCTGGCAGGTTCTTTTGTGATCGGGGACCGTCTTAATGATGTGGTACTGGCTAAAAATCTGGGTGCAAAAGCAATATGGTTAAGGAATAATGATACACTGGGATCGGCAGAAATGCTGGATAAAGCAGAAACACTGACCTCGGTTATCGCCCTGCAAACTCAAAACTGGGTAGATATTTACACTTTTCTAAGTGCAGGAAGCAGACAATTTCACCATATCAGAAAAACTAACGAAACTGATATTGAGATTGAGCTTAACCTTGACGGAACAGGAAAAGCTAAAATAGAAACCGGCCTGAACTTCTTTAACCATATGTTAGATCAGATTGCCCGTCATGGCGGCGTAGATTTAAATATCATCGCCAAAGGCGATTTACATATTGATGAACACCATACAGTTGAAGATACCGGAATTGCACTTGGCGAGGCTTTTGCAAAAGCTATAGGCAACAAACTGGGCTTAGAACGTTATGGTTTTTGTTTACCAATGGATGATTGCCTGGCACAGGTGGCTATTGATTTTGGAGGCAGGAACTGGATTGTATGGGATGCAGAATTTAAACGTGAAAAAGTAGGTGATGTACCTACAGAGATGTTTTATCATTTCTTCAAATCGTTTAGTGATGCCGCAAAGTGTAACCTCAATATTAAAGCTGAGGGAGACAATGAGCATCATAAAATTGAATCTATTTTTAAGGCCTTTGCAAAAGCAATTAAAATGGCGATCAAAAGAGATGCAGAAAAGTTAGTTTTACCAAGTACAAAAGGCTTACTATAAAATGATAGGAATAGTTAATTACGGTGCAGGAAATATCTTCTCTCTGACCTCGGCTTTATCAAGGTTAGGGCTAAGTTATGGAATGATCAACACGGAACAGGATTTTGAGCAGTATACACATATCATTATCCCTGGTGTAGGACATGCAGGTGCAGCTATGGAGAAATTAAACCAAACCGGACTGGTAGAGTCTATCAGACAATTAAAGAAACCAGTTTTGGGAATTTGTGTTGGCATGCAGTTGCTCACTTCACATTCTCAGGAAGGTGATGCAGAACTGATGAATATTATTCCGCTCGAAACAAAACTATTTGATAAAGAACTTGGTATTAAAATCCCTCATATGGGATGGAATAACATTGAAATCAAAAACAATTTACTATTCGAAGGTGTTGAAAATCAGACACAATTTTACTTTGTGCATTCGTACTTTATTGAATATAACGCTATTTTTGAGATAGCGACTGCGAACTATGGCCTGCAGTATGCTGCAGCTATACAGAAAGATAACTTTTACGGGGTACAGTTTCACCCTGAAAAATCTGGTGCCGCAGGTGAACAACTATTATTGAATTTTTCAAAATTAAACTAACAAGATGTACATTATCCCCGCTATAGATATTTTAGATGGTAAAGTGGTCCGCCTGAGAGAAGGCGACTACAATCAGAAGACAGTATATGATGTCTCAATTGCTGAAATGATTGAAACTTATAAGTCTAATGGTACCGAATTTATACATATCATTGATTTAAATGGTGCTAAAGGAGATTTTAGCAACCAGAATGAGCTTTTTGATATTATCAAAAAAACAGATATGCGTGTGCAGTACGGCGGTGGTATCCGCACTATTGCACAGGTGACTAATCTGCTTGATGCAGGTATACACAGAGTTATTGTAGGTACACAAGCCATTACCAATCCAGATTTCCTGGCCGATTTAAGTAAAGAAGTAGGTAAGAAATATGATTACGCAAACCGTATTGTGATTGCTATTGACGTACTTGATGAAGTAATTAAATATTCAGGATGGATGGAAAGCTCACCTATCAAATTAATGGATTATGTTGATAAATGTCTTCAACTGGGATTTTTCAGATTCTTATGTACGGATATTAACAAAGATGGTAAACTAGGTGGTGCGGCTGTAGATTTATATAAAAAACTACTGGAACATTCTCCTTTTATCAAATTGATCGCCTCTGGTGGAATCAGTTCAATGGAAGATATCGAAGAGCTGGCAAAACTGGAAATCAGATCCTGCGTTGTAGGAAAGGCAATCTATGAGAACCGTATTACTATTGAAGAGATCAAAGAATGGAACCTTAAAGCGATGACATCTTTATAACCGATGTTAAGCAAACGTATAATTCCATGTCTGGACGTCAAAGACGGAAGGACAGTTAAGGGCGTTAATTTTGTAGATCTCAAAGATGCCGGTGATCCTGTTGAACTGGCCTGGCAATATGCACAGCAAGGTGCCGATGAGCTTGTATTTCTGGATATTACTGCGACCAACGAACGTCGTAAGACAATGATCGAAATGGTGAAATCAGTAGCCAGACAGCTCAATATCCCTTTTACTATTGGTGGAGGAATTACCAGCATTGCTGATGCAGAGGCTTTACTGAATGCAGGAGCTGACAAGATCAGTATCAATTCTGCAGCAGTTAAAAATCCGCAGTTAATTGCAGATCTGGCTAAGGTATTCGGGGTACAATTTGTGGTGGTTGCTGTAGATACGAAGCTGGTTGAGGGTAGAAATATGGTGCATTTGAATGGCGGCCGGCTAATTACAGCACTTGAAACCGAACACTGGATTAAACAGGCAGAAGAATCGGGGGCGGGAGAAATACTCCTAACTTCAATGGATCATGATGGTACCAAACAGGGTTTCGATTGTCAACTGCTTGATAGTATCAGTAAAATGATTAATATCCCCGTAATCGCCTCTGGTGGTGCCGGCAAGATTGAACATTTCACAGAAGTTTTTACCACAACAGGTGTTGACGCTGCATTGGCGGCATCGGTATTTCATTTCGGTGAAATCCCTATCCCTCACCTGAAAAAAGAATTAAAAAAACACAACATACCAGTAAGGTTATGAATATAGATTTTGAGAAAACCGATGGACTGGTTCCTGTAATTATTCAGGATATACAGACATTGGAAGTGTTAATGCTGGGTTATATGAACCAGGAAGCCTGGACTAAGACACAGCAGGAAGGGAAAGTGACTTTTTATTCCCGCTCTAAAAGCCGTTTATGGACTAAAGGAGAAGAAAGCGGTAACTTTTTATATGTCAAAGAAACACATATTGATTGCGATAAAGACACAATATTAATTAAGGTTACTCCGGTAGGACCAACCTGTCATACAGGAAGCAGAAGCTGTTTCAAAACGAACTTTAATCAGAATTTCATCTTTGAACTGGAGAAAATTATCCATGACAGATATGACAATCCTACGGAAGAATCTTATGTCAATAAACTGCGCAAAAAAGGATTGAATAAAATAGCGCAGAAAGTTGGAGAAGAAGGGGTTGAAACGGTGATTGCTGCATTGAATGAAACTGATGTTGATTTTGTCAATGAAAGCTCTGATTTAATCTTTCACTTATTGGTTTTATTAAGAGAAAAGGGCAAAACGCTTTCTGATATAGGTGTAAACCTGGAAAGCAGACATCGCTAATATTGATTTATGCTGAAACATTTAAGATCTCTTAGTGGTCATCAAAACCCTGTTTATGCTTTGGCGAACGCTGCAAAAGCAGGATTTTTTTTTACTGGTGGAAATGATAAAGGTGTAGTGGAGTGGTCATTGGAAAAGATGTCATTTTCAAAGGTGCTGATGCCTGTAAAAACTTCTGTTTATAGCCTGCATCAATATGAAAACCTGCTTTTTGCAGGTCAGAGAAGTGGTGAATTGAGTATATATGACCTCAGTAAGCAAGAGGTCACTGCTAATTTCCAGGCACATGAGAAACCGGTATTTGATATTGTTACTATCCCGGCAAAACAAGAGTTTTTAACAGCGAGTGAAGATGGTACGGTTGGGGTATGGTCATTAACTGATCTGTCTTTACTTTACCGGATCAGGGTTTCTGCAGATACGGTAAGGGCTATTGCTGTCAGTCCTGATGGTCTAAACACTGCTTTTGGCTGTAAAGATGGAGCAATACGGATTTATGACCTGACAGACTATAGCCTGTTACATATATTGAAACAGCATACTTTGCCGGTTACTTCGGTTCAGTATGCCCCGGATGGGAAGTACCTGATCTCTGGCGGAAGGGACGCTCAGCTAAATTTCTGGTCATTGCCAGATTATCAGTTGCAGCATACTATTCCTGCTCATTTATTCAGTATTTATGGGATTGCATTCCATCCTTCCCTACCTTATTTTGCGACCATCAGCCAGGATAAAAGTATCAAATTATGGGGAAGCGACGATTTGAAGCTCTATAAGATCCTGAGTATTGAAAAAAATACGCATGGTCATACGCATTCCATCAATAAAGTGATATGGAGTGAAGATGGCAAATATTTATTAACCACCGGTGATGATAAACTCGTTATCGTGTGGGAATGGGATCTATAAATCTTTTAATAATCCTGAGCTTGTGGCTATATCGTCCGAGTTCAGGATTATAAATCCCTTCATCATCAATCGGGTCAATCCTTACTTTTCCTGAGGCATGAATAATCTGATTCGCATTCAGCATTATACCTACATGAATAATTTTACCGTCTGCATTGTCAAAAAAGGCAAGATCTCCGGTTTGTGCTTCGGGTAGAAAATTAACTGTTATACCTTGTTCTGCCTGCTGTGAGGCATCTCTTTTTATCCTGATGCCTGCAAGTTTAAAAACTGTCTGTACATATCCTGAACAATCAATGCCAAATAACGTACGTCCGCCCCATAAATAAGGTGCATTCTGAAAAAACAAGGCTGATGCTGCAAGATCGGTTCCACTAACCTGTGCTTTTGTTTGATGAGGTTCAAATGAAACCTGAAATTTTTCTTTCCCTAATTCACAGACACCATCTTTATAAGCAGGCAGATTACTTGAAGCAGCTAAATAATAGATACTTCCGTCTGCTGCAATGACTTTATTAAGGGTTCCTAATGGTACTAATGTCTGCTGATTCCGGCTCAGGTGGAACTCCGGCTCAGTAATTTCTATGAGCTGTTTAAAGTCTATCCATCCTTCATAATCATCATAAGCATTACGGATTTTCCACCAGGGTTCTGCTTTTTCTAAAACTTCTACCTGATCTCCAAACAATAATTGGGTCGTAATTTCTGCTTTATCAGTCTGTGATGCCCTTACCGGTGCTACCGAGACCCTGCAAACTGCAAATGTTTGTTCCATAATGGGATAAAATTAGCCTTAATAGCTTAAACTGCTATAAAAGTAAACATAGTATTTTATAAAAGCACAGGATAAACATTTGATTCATAAAATTGTTATAGAGGTATTGCATTCATTAACGCAGAAAAAATTATGAACCTCAAGAAGATATTAATCGCAGTAGACAATAGCACATGCTCAGAAAAAGCAGCAAAAACGGGCTATGAGCTAGCTAAGAATTTTGGCGCAGAGGTAGCCCTGGTCAATATCATTGAACCTATGCCGGCAACTATGAATCAGGACCTGACATTAGCCCCGGTTTTTCTGGAAAGTTATGATAACAGCGAAGAGCATAGCCACCAGTTACTAAAAGAAATGGAGAACACTTACGGTAATGGAATAAAAACTACTTATCTGAGTGTGGTAGATACCGCAGCACATGGTATCATTCAGCAATCGGATGAATGGGGATCAGATCTGATTGTGATCGGCACTTACGGCAGAACCGGTCTTTATCACTTTTTAATGGGAAGTGTCGCGGAGCATGTAGCCAGAAAATCGGCTTGCCCGGTATTGATCATTCCAAATAAGGCAGATGTATAATATAACAGAAAAGGACGCAAATGCGTCCTTTTCTGTTATATATAAGTTTAAAGAACTAGTTTTCCTGATGTAACCAGGCTTTTTTCTTTAATAATTCTTCTTCAGTTTCACGGATATCTTCATCATCCACGCAACAATCTACCGGGCACACTGCCGCACACTGAGGTTCATCATGAAACCCTTTACATTCTGTACATTTATCGGAAACGATATAATATACCTCATCGGAAACTGCTTCCTGAGACGCACCAGCATCTACTTCCTGATCACCAAAATCGATGATACCATTTAAATTGGTTCCATCAGAAAATCTCCAGGCTGTACCTGCGTCATAAATTGCATTATTTGGGCATTCAGGCTCACATGCTCCGCAATTAATACATTCGTCTGTTATTTTAATAGCCATGTCTTCGTATAAATCTATTTGCTAAAGTTACCTTTGCCTTGCAAATATAACATTTATACTTTAAAATTAATCAAAGCATGCCAATCCTAACCGCTGAAAAGTTAATTATTGCATTCCATAAACTAAGTGATTTCTTAAATCAGCCCGGTGATGAATTTAATAACACTATTGATTCAGCACCTAATCATAATGCATGGTTCACTGTAACTGAGGTAAAAAGATCTTTATCTTCCCTGCAGGAAATGCTTAATCAGAATGCCCTGGAAAAATGGTTTGAACAAATTACTGTTAGCCAAAACCCTAAAAAAGTGGGATTAATCCTTGCTGGAAATATTCCGCTGGTAGGTTTCCACGATATTATATCTGTTCTGGCTACGGGAAATATAGCAGTGATCAAACTTTCTTCTTCTGATAACCAGTTATTGCCAGCATTGCTTAAACAACTGGTTCTTTTTGAACCGCTTTTAGCCGACAGGATCATTTATGCAGAAAGATTGAAAGATTTTGATGCTATCATTGCTACAGGAAGCAACAATACATCCAGATATTTTGATTACTATTTTGGTAAAGTACCTAATATCATCAGAAAAAACAGGAATAGTATTGCCGTATTAGATGGTAATGAAAGTATAGATGATATCAAATTGCTTGGTCATGATATTTTTGATTATTTCGGTCTGGGCTGCAGAAATGTTTCCAAAATATATATACCGGAAGATTATGACATCAAAAACTTCTTTGAACCTTTAGAAGGGTTTCAGGATATTATCAATCACTTCAAATTCAATAATAATTACGATTATAATAAATCTATTTACCTGGTAAACACGGTTCAGCATTTTGATAACGGCTTTTTATTATTAAAAGAAGATGAAGGACTTTGCTCCCCTCTTGCTGTTTTATTCTTTGAGAAATATAAAACACCCGATGAACTGACAGTAAAACTAAAAGGCATGCAGGATAGTATCCAGTGTGTGGTTACTCATACAGCTATCCAGCTGGATGCAGAGTCGGTGACATTTGGTCAGAGTCAGCATCCAGCTTTATGGGATTATGCCGATAATGTGAATACAATCAGCTTTCTGAATCAGTTGTAGATACTAAGCAGCCCCGGAGCCCGTTTAAATTTATAGTTATTTCCAGCTACAAATTTAAACGGGCCCTTATTTTATCATTCTGAAACACTATTTTTGAACAAAATGTATGTAATCAAAGTAAAAGGCATAGCCAAGATTCCGGATTATGTCCAGCTGAGGGATGATAAATTCACTTTGCTGGCTTATTTCAGGGTAGACAGGCCTGATAAATCACTGGATAAATTAGGTTTGGGCGATAAGCTGCCTTATATTATGGATATGGTAAAAGATTTACCATTTGGTCAGATTGCAAAATTAGATATTTAAGACATGGCAGGAAACGCAGTTATAAATTTAAAGAACGTAGATGTATTTCAACAAAAACACCTTGTACTCTCTAATGTTAATCTTAACATAGACAAAGGTGAATTTGTATTTCTGATCGGACAAACCGGATCTGGAAAAAGCAGTTTATTGAAAATCATCTATGGTGAACTTCATATTGGTAATGGTGAGGGAGAGATTGCAGGTTTCGACCTTAAAAAATTAGCCGAAAGGGATGTTCCTTATCTGCGCAGAAAATTAGGGATCGTATTCCAGGATTTTCAGTTACTGACAGACCGCACTATTGAAAAGAACCTTGATTTCGTCTTGAAAGCTACAGGCTGGAAAGATAAAAAACTAATCGAAGAACGGATTAAGGATGTATTGGAAAAAGTTGGTTTACGTTCAAAAATCAGAAAAATGCCGCATGAGCTTTCTGGTGGTGAACAACAGCGTGTAGTAATTGCCCGCTCTTTATTAAATAACCCGGATATTATCCTTGCTGATGAGCCTACAGGAAATTTAGATCCTGAAACTTCTGAAGAAATCGTTTTGCTGCTGAAACAAATCAGCCAGAGCGGTACAGCCGTACTAATGGCTACGCATGATTATCATATTATACGTACCCTGCCTTCCCGCATTATCAAATGTGAAGCAGGTATTGTGCATGATGATGCAACGATAAACTAAGTTCTGTCTCAAACAGACTGACCATTCCTGACAAAATAATTCCTTTTCAGCCATTCTGTACAGTCTTGTTCAAACAAAACTGACAGCATGGCTGATATATTTCATTGGCAAACCTTTTGAGTTTGCATCATAAAATTCTACTATAGCATGTTTAGCAAGAAGAAAACAAACGATACAGAAAATCCTATTACGGAAAATACTGCTGAAGAGCAGTTGAACACAGAGCTTACAGATGACGCGAATGCGGATACTATCACAGAACCTGTTGTGGAAATCTCTGCTGAAGAGCAATTGAAACTTGATAACGCAGCATTAAATGACAAATATCTTCGTCTTTTTGCCGAGTTTGATAATTTCAAGAGACGTACACAAAAAGAGCGTGTTGAGCTTTTACAGACTGCTGGTAAGGATGTAATTGTTTCTATGCTTCCTGTTCTGGATGATTTTGACCGCGCAAATAAAGCGACTGAAAATGCTACTGATATCAGTGCAATCCGTGAAGGTATCCAATTGGTACATACCAAACTGAAAAGCATTCTGAGCCAGAAAGGCTTAAAAGAAATGGAAAGTATCAATTTAGCTTTTGATACAGACCACCATGAAGCAATCACTAAAGTTCCTGCACCAACTGAAGAGTTGAAAGGAAAAGTTATAGATGAATTAGAAAAAGGATACACTTTAAATGACAAAGTTATACGCTTTGCAAAAGTAGTTGTAGGTAGTTAATTATGAGTAAGAGAGATTATTACGATATCCTTGGTGTAAGCAAAAGTTCTTCTCCGGAAGAAATCAAGAAAGCTTACAGAAAGCTGGCGATTAAATTCCATCCGGACAAAAACCCTGATGACCATACTGCTGAGGATAAATTTAAGGAAGCTGCTGAAGCTTACGAGATTTTAAGTAACCCGGAGAAAAAACAACGCTATGATCATTATGGTCATGCAGGCGTTGGAGGAGCTTCGGGCGGCGGTGGCGGTTATGGCGGCGGCGGCATGAACATGGAAGATATTTTCAGCCAGTTTGGTGATATCTTTGGTAATGGCGGCGGCGGCGGCAGTCCTTTCGATAGCTTTTTTGGCGGACAGCAGCAACGCAGCAGCGGCAGACGGGTAGCTAAGGGTTCTAATCTTCGTATTAAAGTCAAACTTACCCTTGAAGAAATCGCGCATGGCGCAGAGAAAAAAATAAAGGTTAATAAACAAATCGTTTGTAAAACCTGTGATGGTTCCGGAGCTAAGGACAAATCTTCTATCAGCACTTGTAAAACTTGTGGTGGCAGTGGCTCTGTGCGCAGAGTAACCAATACCATTTTAGGCCAGATGCAGACTACCTCTACCTGCCCTACCTGTAACGGCGCAGGTTCACAGATCACTTCTAAATGTACGTCATGTCATGGTGAAGGAACTGTACGTGGTGAAGAAACGATTACGATCAATATTCCTGCAGGTGTAAGTGATGGTATGCAATTAAGCATGAGCGGAAAAGGTAATGCAGCGCCTAATGGTGGTATCCCTGGTGATCTGATCATTCTGATTGAAGAAATCCCTCATGAAACATTGAAACGTGAAGGGAACAATATCGTTTATGATTTGCACTTAAGTATCATTGATGCTGCTTTAGGTTATAGTGCCGAAGTACCAACAATTGATGGTAAAGCCAAAATCAAAATCGAACCGGGTACACAAAGCGGAAAATTATTACGCCTGAAAGGCAAAGGTATTCCTGAAGTGAATTCTTATCACCGTGGTGATCAGATTATCCATGTGAATATCTGGACTCCAAAGGCCCTGAGCAGTGAAGAACGGAATATGCTGGAGAAACTACGTGAATCTCCAAATTTCAAACCTCAGCCAGGTAAAAATGACAAGAGTTTCTTTGAAAAAATGAAAGAATACTTCGAGTAAAATAAATAAAAAGAGAAGACAGGCTGTATCCCAAAGATGCAGCCTGTTTTTTTATGTCAAAACTTTGCTCCCGGGCTGTTGTTTAATTTGAAAACAGCATATGAACGGAAATCAGGTTATAGACTGGAGAATTGGCTGCTCAGGCTATTATTATAAAGAGTGGAAGGATATTTTTTATCCTGCAGGCTTACCTCAAAAAGATTGGTTTGGTTATTACTGCCAGCATTTTAATACGATAGAGATCAATTCTTCTTTTTACAAACAGCCTTCTTTAAAAAGCTTTAATACCTGGTATGACCAAAGCCCTGCTGATTTTCTTTTTACTATTAAAGCGCCCCGTACCATTACACATTATAATAAATTCCACGATTCAGCCGGTTTAATTTCTGATTTCTATCAAATGATTAAGAAGGGGCTCCGCGACAAACTGGGCTGTGTTTTGTTTCAGCTCCCTCCTTCTTTCAGCTATACAGAAGAAAGACTTTCTCTGCTGCTCAACAACCTGGATCCGGCATTGAACAATGTCATTGAATTTAGGCATATCAGCTGGTGGAATAATACGGTGATGACCGAATTTAAAAATAACCAGCTGACTTTTAGCGGTCTGAGTTATCCTTCGGCCCTGCCAGACGGGACTATTCAGTTTAACAATCCCGTTTACTACCGTTTTCATGGCAAACCTATTCTCTATAAATCTCTTTACACTGAGCAGGAAATAATTACATTCGCTAAGTCTATTATGCCCGGAACTAAACAAGTATTTGTATATTTCAACAATACCTGGGGCGAATCGGCACTGACCAATGCAAAACAATTGATTGCATTGAAAGATTTGAAACTGTAACATTTTGCCATAATCTGGTCTAATGACCAACTAAAAACTAAATTAAAGAACAAATGCTTAACGTAAATAATATTGTTAAACAATATGCTACGCATCTTGCTCTGGACGACGTGAGTCTGAGTGTAGAACAAGGCAAGATCTTCGGCTTGCTGGGCCCCAATGGCGCAGGTAAAACATCTCTTATCAGAATTATCACACAAATTACTGCACCAGACAGCGGTGAGGTCATTTTTAATGGACAGCGTTTAAATGCTTCCCATATTTCGCAAATCGGATATCTTCCGGAAGAACGCGGCCTGTACAAGAAAATGGAGATTGGGGAACAGGTAATGTACCTGGCCAAACTGAAAGGCATGAGTTCGGCCGAAGCTACAAAAAGAGTCAGGTACTGGTTTGAAAAACTGGAAATGGGAAGTTGGTGGAATAAAAAAGTGGAGGATTTAAGTAAGGGTATGCAGCAAAAAGTACAGTTTGTAGCTACTGTTTTACATGAACCGGAATTGATTATCCTGGATGAACCTTTTTCTGGTTTTGATCCTGTAAATGCAGATATTATAAAAAATGAAATCCTGGAACTGAATAAACAGGGTGCAACCTTTATCTTCTCTACACACCGCATGGAATCTGTAGAAGAATTATGTGATAGTATTGCACTGATCCATCATTCTAAAAAAATACTTGATGGTTCTGTAGCTGAAATCAAAGAGAAATACAGAAACAATACTTACTGGGTAGAATATGATGGTGAATATAATCCTGTTTCAGGAGCCGGTATATTCGATGTGCTGCAAAAAGATGTGCATAAAGGTAAAACTACATTGAAGGTGCAGTTAATGGAAGGAAAGACTGCTAATGAGTTGTTATCTGTATTACTGCCTGTAGTGAATATTCACCGTCTGGATGAGGTCATACCAACCATGAATGATATTTTTATTGATCAGGTTAAACAAAAAAATTAACGTTATGCACAAGATTTTACTCATTATACAAAGAGAATACCTAAGCCGGGTCAGAAAAAAATCATTCATCGTCATGACCTTGCTGACACCAATAATTGTTGCAGGTTTTTACGGTCTGCTTATTTATTTTTCTATACAGGGTGCTTCCTCTACAAATAATAAGATTGCGGTGGTCAGTGAAAATAAAACGCTGACTGAACAACTGGCTTCTACAAAGAATACTTCTTATGTTTATGTCAATAAATCACTGGCAGAAATGAAATCCAGTCTTGGAAAAGATGGTTTTGATTATATTCTTTATCTTCCGGATTTTAGTCTGGATGCTCCGGCTGGTATACAGCTTTTAGGCACCAAGCAGGCAGGCTTATCCATGAATAGCAAAGTGGTAGATGATGTAGAAAATGCAATCCGGATTCAGAAACTTAAAGCAAGCGGAATTGCACAGGAAGATCTTGATAAACTGAAATCTTCGGTCAATATTGATAACAAGAAAATAAATGATTCGGGAGAGGAAGAAGATTCCAGTGCAGGGGCTACCACAATTATTGGTTCGGCAGCCGGTATCCTGATGTTCATGTTTATTTTAATTTATGGTATTCAGGTGATGCGTGGTGTGATTGAGGAGAAAACAAGCAGAATTATTGAGGTGATGATTTCTTCGGTAAAACCATTTCAACTGATGATGGGGAAAATCATTGGCATTGCCCTGGTAGGACTCACACAATTTATACTTTGGATTTTACTGTCAGCATCAATTTCTACTGTAGCTGTCAAAGCTTTTGTAGATAAGAAAGACTTACAGCAAACTGCTGTTTCTGCTGTACAGGCAAATACTGCACAAGCAAAAACAGGCAGTGCGATAGAAAAGCAGGTTACAGATGGTGGCCCTATTGCTTATGTACAAAAAAGTATGGCCAATCTTGATTTGACTAAGATTTTACTGGTTTTCATCTTTTTCTTTATCGGGGGCTATTTATTCTATAGTGCACTTTATGCAGCAATAGGTTCGGCAGTGGACAGTGAAACAGAAACACAGCAATTTATAATGCCCGTGATGATGCCGCTGACACTTGGTTATGTATTGTCATTAAGTGTAGTTACGAATGATCCTTATGGTAATATTGCCTTCTGGTTATCGATGATTCCTTTTACCTCCCCTATCGCTATGATGGTCAGATTGCCTTATGGTGTGCCCGACTGGCAATTAGCTTTATCTATGGTTCTACTGGTAGTGGGCTTTATCGGAACAGTATGGGTAGCTTCAAGAATATACAGAGTGGGTATATTGATGTATGGCAAAAAGACCAGCCTGAAAGAGATGCTCAAGTGGTTTACGTATAAGAATTAAAAAATTATAAAAGGATCTTTAACTAAAATTGGTTAAAGATCCTTTTGACAATATTAGCAGGACGAATAGATGAGAGCAGCAGTTATTGACTTAGGGACAAATACTTTTCACTTGATTATAGCAGACCTTAGTCCTGCTGGCGTTGAGGTAATTTATAAAACGAATTTACCGGTACAATTAGGACAGGGACGCATTAATGAGAATATTATTACTCCCGAAGCTTTTGAGCGTGGTATACAGGCGCTGAAAGGCTTTAAAAAAGAAATAGATACACATCAGGTAAAAATAGTCAGGGCAATCGCAACTTCTGCCATAAGAAGTGCTGCAAATGGAAAGGACTTTGTTATAGCGGCCCTGAGAATAGCCGGAATAGCTATTGAAGTAATCAGCGGTCATGATGAAGCTGCTTTTATCTTTAACGGGGTGAAAGCTACAGGTGTGATTCAACAACAATCACTGATTATGGACATTGGTGGTGGCAGTACAGAATTTATTATCTGCAATCCTGACGGTCCTTTATGGAAGAAAAGTTATAATATTGGAGCCGCAAGATTATTACAGGCTTATTTTCATACTGATCCTATCAGTTCAGCAGATCAGTCTGCAATAAGAAATCATCTGGATGAAGAACTTGCGGATCTGAAAACAGCCTGCCAAAAATATTTGCCTCAGGTTTTGATAGGCTCTGCAGGTGCTTTTGAAACTTTTGCCGCCATGTTACTGAAGGATGCTGATTTAAAAACGCTGAGTTCAGCTAGCCTTGATATAGCCGGTTACCATGATCTTTCTGAACAACTGATTGCTTCTACACACGCTGAAAGGGCTGCAATGCCTAATCTGATTTCACTCCGGGTGGATATGATTGTGGTTGCTGCGCTGCTAACTAATTATGTAATTAGCGAAACAGGTTTAAAAGCAATCAGTTTATCGACTTATGATTTAAAAATGGGGGTATTATACCAGGTTTGGGAAGATCAGAAATTTGATAGCTCTAAATAAAGTTTTTCGGTAGGTAAGCCCATTACATTGGTATAAGAACCTTCAATTTTCTCTACAGCTATAAATCCAAGCCAATCCTGGATACCATAAGATCCTGCTTTATCCAGTGGATTATATTTATTGATATAGTGCTCGATTTCTTCTGTAGTCAATACCCTGAAACGCACCTCTGTACGGTCAAAAAAGGTTTTAAACTTGTCTTTATAAGCCAGGCTTACCCCTGTATATACCTGGTGACTGGTTCCTGATAATTTTTCAAGCATCACCTTTGCATGGTCAGCATCTGTTGGTTTACCTAATATTTCGCCATTATAAGCGACTATCGTATCCGCTGTGATGACCAGGTTTGACAATCTTTCTTCGACAAATGCCATTGCTTTTTTTTCTGAGATATAACAGGCGATTGCTTCTGGTGAAAGATGTTCAGGATAACTCTCGTCTACATCTTTCAGTAATACTTTAAAGTCGAGCCCCATCAATTGCATCAGTTCTTGTCTGCGGGGTGATTTAGAAGCCAGAATAAGCGGAGTTGTTTGCTTGTACATATTTATTTTTTGCGCTAAAATAATAAAAGCGGCCCAAAGCCGCTTCTATTATTTGATATTTAGCTATTCAGATGACTGATTGCTTATCTATAAAATCTGTTTAGTTATCGGCTGGTTTGTTATCTCCTTGTCCACCGCCTCTGTTTTTCATTGCATTTCTTCTTTCTTCCAGAAAAGTCTCATAAGCTTTTTTCTGATCTTCAGTCAATACTGCTTTGATTTTCTCATTGTTTCCCTGCATCAGCGCCATCATTTTTGTACGCATTGCTTTTCTATCATCGCCCGCTTCTTCACGTGCCTTGTTCATCTGAGTGTTCTGATCTAAAAGGATATCATGAACTTTTGTTTGCTGGTCAGCGGTTAGCGTTAACTTTTCAGTAAGCTGAGCTGTAGCTTTTGTTGCTCTTTCTTCTGGCGTACCACCACGATTGCCACCTTGTGCATGTGCAAAAGTTATTACACCGAATAACATTCCGCAAATCATCAATAATTTCTTCATATCTATTCTTTATTTTTAAAGATAGAGTTCAGAATTAAAGAAAGGTTTAAAAGCCTGTGTAAATTTGAAGTATAAAATTGTGTAATTTATTTACTGGAGTCGGCCGCTGATGGGTTGGCATCAAACCATTTCCCCTGTATTCTAAGGACTTTTTCTATTACATCCCTCGCTGCTGTTTTACCACCATTAAAAGGTGAAATATACGCGCTGATTGCTTTGATATCAGAACAGGCATCTGCCGGACAGGTTGGAATACCAACCAGCTTCATCACATTCAGATCGGGAATATCATCCCCCATGTATAAGACCTGCTTCGCTTTGATATTATAGATTTCCAGGTAATCATTGAATACGTCAACTTTATCAGAAACACCCAAAAAGACATCAGGTATACCTAAACCTTCAAAGCGTTTTTCCATAGCCTGACCACGGCCTCCGGAAATAATACAGACATGGTATCCTTTTTTAACGGCCAGCTGTAAAGCATAGCCGTCTTTAATATTGAAAGTACGCATCAACTCTCCGGAATCCGTAGCAATGACATCTCCATTAGTTAAAACGCCATCGACATCAAAAATAAATGTCGTAATTCCTTTGAGTTTTTGCAGTAACATTTAATCCTGGTTATCTCTCCATTCATAAACCCAGGCAGACTGGATCTGCTCCAGATGACCTTCATTGCTTTCTTCTCTTGTACCTTTGAAATTAGGTAATGAAAGAACCCAGTCAACCAATTCAGTAAACCTGATACGGTAGATTTTAGATTCGTTAAAATCATCACCAAATTTTTCATATAATTCCTGAGCAATATCTTCGTGATCTTGCCAGTGAATAGGTAAAGCAAACTTATCCTGCATGTTTTTCTTTGTTTATTTTTTATTTATTAATGGCCTAAAAATTCTGACTGGTCAGGAATAGTAACTTCTATATTTCCGTTAATCACTACACACTGGCAACCTAACCGGGAAGAGATCTTAGGGCTTACTGCCCTGTCAATAAAGTCTTCTTCTTTGTCAGATATTTCCTGAATGTTGTCCATTCCCTTAGTCACATATACATGACAGGTACTGCAACCGCAAACACCGCCGCAGTTATGTTGTAAGTCTATTCCATTGTCGAGGCAAACTTCCAGAACAGATTCTCCGCCTGCAATTGGTAATTGAATCTGTGATTTACCTTTTTCTTCGAAATTGACTGTTAATTGATAAATATTCATAATTGTTCTCAAAAATAAGAAGCAAAAACCGCAATTCTGTTATAGATGCGTTTTTTTAATGCTATTACTTAAAGTTTCATAGATGTTTTGCAATCCAGGCGTTCCTTTCAGCAAATCAAGATGTTTTTCTATAGTTTTCTGGTCGTTTCTACTAGCAGGGCCTGTCTGTGCTTCAGCTGGTTTTGTAGATTGCACTTTTTCTGCAGTTTCCAGAATTAAAGGTTTTAATAAATCGAACTTAAGATTGTGCTGCTCCAGTAATTCGCTGCTCAGCTGATACAAATGATTGCTGAAATTACAGGCTATCACGGCAGCAAGGTGCAAAATAACACGTTGCGCCGAACTAACTATAGAAACATTTGGGCTTAATAACTGCGCAATGACCCTGATCTTCTCTAAAGTATTTTCCTGATCTGCCTCAATACATAAGGGTACAAGGGTCATATCTACCGCTTTCGATTTGGAGAAAGTCTGCAAAGGGTATATAACTCCATAGCCATTTTTCACGTTAGCAAGCACACTCATCGGGGTTGCCCCTGAAGTATGCACAACTACACCCTTTACCTCAGTTAAATGTGCTGCAACCGAAGCTATCGCATCATCCTTTACCGCAATCAGGTAACAATCAGCAGAACGATCCAGATCGTCCCAATTGCTGATTGGTGTTGCTTTTGTTAATGCTGCAAGAATCTCTGCATTTTTATTATCATGGCTCCAGACCTGAACAATGTCTGCACCTATCGCTTTTAAAGCAATGGCAAAATGTGTTGCCACATTTCCCGAACCTATGCAAACAATGTTCATTTCAGATAGATCCTTAAACTGATTTAATCTCTTTTTGTCTTCTGATGATGGAAATCATAAATCCAATAACCATCACAATCAGACCTACCCAATATAAATTGATATAAGGGAATTCTATAGATTTAAATACAACCCAGTCTTTAGACTGCTGAGGTTTTTCGAAAACCTGCAGTTCTACTTTCTTCTGATCAGGAAGTATTTTGGTAAATCTAACTCTTAAACCTAACTCAGGGATATTACGGGCAAAATCAAATGTATTATGCCCTTTGACTAAGAATATAGGTTCAGTTTTATAGACCTTCCCATTCAGGTCGATTTCTAAAGGCAATCCTACTGCAATATCTCCCTCTGCTAAAGCAAGGCTTTTAGCTGTTGGCTTGAAGTTAAGATCTTTTACTGTAATCACACCACTGCTGGTATGTAAGGTATCTCCTGTGCTTACAGTTACTATTCTTGGTTTTTTATAATTCTGTTCATCACTTTGTGCATCACTATCAGCATGTGCATCCTTTTTATCAGGAGCACTGGTGATATGGGTATACACATCATAAGTAAGGTAATGCTTCGTATCCGGAGATGCAATCAGCCCCATTTTCTCATTGATCTGAACACGTGGGTTCAGGTTAAAGTCTTCTTTAAGCTTACCTGTTTTCTCATCAATCACTTTAAAGTTCAGCGTATAATAAGTATTGGGTGCTATCGTGGTATCATTGGTATAAGTAACTGTAAAACGGCCCATTTTCTTAGGCTCATTTTTGTACAGTACCATGTTTTCACCTGGTTTTTCAACTTTCTCGAAATCCTTTACAGGAATAAAGTTTGTCGCATTGATAGAAACCGGCTTGCTCGTTGCAGCAGCAACCAGTGCTCCTACTAATAACAAGGCAAATCCAATATGTGCAACTGCAGCTCCAACTAATTTTCCTTTACCACTAAACCCTTGTGTAAG
Organism: Pedobacter cryoconitis; assembly: GCF_014200605.1. Lineage (GTDB taxonomy): Bacteria > Bacteroidota > Bacteroidia > Sphingobacteriales > Sphingobacteriaceae > Pedobacter > Pedobacter cryoconitis_B. The sequence continues at coordinate 43,101 of NZ_JACHCE010000013.1, forward strand.
GATACGTGCATTGGAAAGAATAGCAAACATACAACTGAAAGAAAGTAAAATATAGATCAGGTTATTATATACATTGGTGATGTAAACAAAACCTGCAGTAACTACAACTGAGATGATTAACGTGGCAACCAGGCTGCTATAAAATTTACGGGTATCAGTACGTTTATATTTCAAGAACTGAGAGAAACCCGAAATCATTGTAATCAGGATAGCAAAAGGAGCCTGCCATTGATTGTAATATTTGATTGCATCGATAGGCGGGGCAAAATTAGTTCCAAAAGCTTTATTGAATACCGGAACAGATGTCGAGAAGATAACCTGGATACAGGCTACAGTTACGACAAGTGCACCAATGAACATCCAGAATTCTCTTGAATAAGTTTCTTCGTCTTTATTGGTAATAGGTAATTCCTTCCAGCGTAAAATGATTAATACAACCGGAATAACAAGGAAAACTACATTGTAAAGAATCAGATGGCCAAACATTCCCAAATCTGTAAATGAGTGTACAGAGGTTTCTCCAAGAATACCACTTCTGGTTAAGAAAGAGGCATATAATACTAAGATAAAACTAACTAAAACAAGGGCAATAGAAGTAAAGAAAGCATGGCCGGTATTTTTGAAAGCAATCATAACATGGACAGCACCAATTAAGGTTAACCATGGAATCAGCGAAGCATTTTCAACCGGGTCCCATGCCCAGAACCCACCGAAGTTCAGTGCTTCATAAGCCCAGAAAGAACCCATAATAATACCTGTTCCTAAAACCATGACAGCAAATAAAGCCCATGGCATAGCAGGTTTTACCCATTCTTTATATCTTTTTTGCCATAAACCGGTAACAACATAAGCAAAAGGAACAATCATACTCGCAAAACCAAGGAACAAGGTTGGCGGGTGAATAACCATCCAGTAATTCTGTAAAAGTGGGTTCAACCCTCTTCCATCAGTAATGAATTTCAGATAGTTTTTATAGTTTTCAGCGTCGGCAAATACTACCGGAGCCATATCTTTCAGATTTACAGCATCTCTTAAAAGGATAAAAGGAGAACTTCCTATACGCTCACCAAATACCTGTACACCTAATAACATAGAAGTTAGAAACACTTGTGAGAAAGCCACAACTGTCATGACACCATTTTCCCAGGTTTTTGCTTTCCACATCAGGATAGTACCCAAAAGTGCCTGCCAGAATGCCCAAAGCCAGAAGCTGCCTTCCTGTCCTTCCCAGAATGCAGAAACAATATAATATACAGGAAGTGTTTTTGAAGAGTGCGAATAAACGTAATAGTATTCGTTATAATGATTCAGGATCAGATAAAACAGTGTTACCCCAATCCCAATTACACTAAACAGATTAGCCAGAAATGCTATTCTTCCTAACCGTTGCCAGGATTTATCAGCAAGGTCTTTATTGCGCGTTGCAAAGAAATAAGAAATCGTTGAAAGTAATGCAGCGGCAAACGCTAAAACAATAAAAAACTGCCCAACTTTGCCGGGGAGGAGGGTTTCTCCTGTGAATTGTATGTCCATTAAAATTATTTGTATCGTTTAACCTGTCCGTCCTGCTTTATCTCTACTAGGTCGTTATTATATTTAGAGGGGCATTTCATTAAAATCTTGGAAGCGTAAAATGTGTCACTGTTCATTTTACCGATCAGTACCAATTTTTCAGAACGCTCAAAGTCCTGTGGTTTGGTTCCACTGTAAATAACTTTTTTAACATCTCCTTTTTCATCCTTCATATAAAAGGAAAAATGATTGGCATCTTTTAAAGCATCATAATAAGTTCCCTTTTCTTTTGCCCAATGTCCCATTACGTGAAACTCTCTGGAGTCTTTAGCCGCTTCTGTAAAAGTCGAATAGTTGCTGGTGTCAGCATTTAAGCTGACCAGGAAACAAACACAGATAGCTATTGTAATTAAGCCAATAATTGCACTTTTCTTCATGAGAATATATCGTTTTTTGTCAAAATTGATGTTTGCAGATGTACATTATAAATTAATAATGTCTGCACTGCCTTTTCATGGTTAAATATAAACCGGCTCCGCCAGTTTAAACAGGATATAGCTTGCTTACACGAAACTCCCTCCCTAACCAATTAAAAGAGTACACAAAGATAAAAAATATAAGTACCTAATATCCGTTAGACACCGGCTATTACTTTAGATGACAAAATATTGATAGTTGCCTGACAAATAAACGACATTATGCCAGATACAAGATCCGGCACAAAGAGAAACAATCTATTTAAGATATTCATTTTTAATCAGTTGAGGCAATTCTTTTCTTACATGCATGACTTTTGGTCTGGAAACACTTCTGATGTAAGGATCCCATAAATTCCGCTCATAATAATCCTGATGTGAACTTTCGGCAGGATAAAAGACCTGAAAAGGTTCCATCTCTGTAACAAAACTACTGGGATAGTATTTAGCAGCTTCCATCTCTGACATAACTTTTGTAATTGTCTTCAATTCTGCAGGACTGCGATAGAAAGCAATCGAACGGTAATCATTACCTACATCAGGCCCTTGTCTGTTCAGTTGAGTAGGATCATGGGCAAAGAAAAAAGCATGTACAAGCTGTTCATAAGAAATTACAGCCGGGTTATAATAAACCTGCACAGATTCAGCATGGCCTGTATTTTTAGTGAGAACATCTTCGTAGGTAGGATTTACAGTGCTTCCACCAGCATAACCACTGATTACTGTATTTACACCTTTCAACTGGATCATACTTTCCTGCATAGCCCAGAAACACCCTCCTGCAAAGGTTGCGACAGCTTCATTCGCATCAGGGTGAGGCAGAACGGCAAAACCATTATTACTGGATATTTTTTGTTGTCTTCCTGAGCAGGAAGTGAATAATAAACCGGCTATTAATAAATATATGACTGTTTTCATATTTGAGATGATTATAAGAATCATTCCTCCATATGAATATACGAAATTACTGCAGCAGGGTTTTCAAGTTAAATGTCATATTGATTGCATGACAACTGTTTGTTTTATTGGATAGCGACAATTTTCACTGAGTATTTAAGGAATCAGACAAAAAAAATCCGCAGCGTTTTTAAACGTTGCGGATTAAATATTTATGGAGATGAGGCTTATGGCCAGATACCTAAGTTCATGTAAGAAACAGCAATTTTGTCGATTGAGCCAACAAAAGCAGCCGTTCTTAAAGTCTGAATACCAGGTTTAGTTAAAAGAGTCTCTCTGATTTCATGGTAAGAGTGAATCATTGTATCTTCTAATCCTGAATTTACTAATTCTAATTCAGAAGCACCTTTAACGATCATTAAACGGTGCTCAGCAGGGATACTCTGACCTGTTAAACTTTCCAGTGTATTGATTAAATTAGCATTTGAGTTTTCTGCATAACGTTTTTCCATACGGCCAAAAGCTACGTGAGAAAGGTTCTTCAACCACTCAAAGTAAGAAACAGTTACACCACCTGCATTACAGTACATATCAGGAATGATAATACCACCCATTTCAGTGAAGATTTCTTCAGCTTCAGGAGTACATGGTCCGTTTGCACCTTCAGCGATAATTTTCGCTTTAATGTTTCTGATGTTTTCTGCAGTGATTTGATTTTCTAAGGCTGCCGGAACAAGGATATCACATGGTTGCTCTAAACCTTCCATAGAATTTTTAAATTCTTTAGCTCCAGGGAAACCTAAGATTGAACCAGTTAATTTACGGTGTGCGAACACCTCATCAACATTAAGTCCGTTCTCATTGTAAATAGCACCTTCATATTCGCAAAGACCAACAATAGTGGCACCAAATTCGGTAAGGAATTTTGCAGAGTGGTACCCTACGTTTCCTAATCCCTGAACGATAACTCTTTTGTCATCCAAACCAGCCTTAAGGCCAAGTTTCTGCATATCTTCAGTTACTCTTACACATTCTCTTACTGCGTAAGCGACACCACGGCCAGTAGCTTCTTTACGTCCGCGGATACCGTGTAAAGCAATTGGCTTACCAGTAACACAACCTAAAGCATCCAGCTGACCTGGATTCATTGTCATATATGTATCAGCGATCCAGCTCATTTCACGTTCACCAGATCCATAATCAGGAGCAGGAACATCAATACCAGGACCGATAAAATTCTTTTTAATTAACTCTGTAGTATAACGACGGGTGATATTTTCCAATTCACCTGTTGTATAGTTTTTTGGTGTGATTTTAATACCACCTTTTGCACCACCAAAAGGAACATTCACGATTGCACATTTATAAGTCATTAATGCCGCCAATGCCATTACCTCATCTTCATTAACCATTTCACTGTAACGGATCCCTCCTTTTGTAGGACTCATGTGATGAGAGTGTTCAACACGCCATGCGTCAATTACCTCGAAGCCATTTCCTCTGCGGATTGGAAACTGGAAACGATAAACACTGTTACAAGCTTTAATTTGGGATAGTAAACCCTCTGGGTGACCGGTGAATTGGGCTGCGTTATCAAAGTTTTTACAGACATCTGTAAAAAAATTTGTCTCGTTTGCTGTAGTAGCCATTATTTGATTTTTATGAATTTGAATTATGTTCTTATTCTTATATCTGCAAAATTGCACTAAAAAAAACGATTAATACAAATTAATAATTGCTTAGTGTAAGTGAAACACTTCTCATAAAATCACCCAAAAACCTGTGTTAAAGGCTTTAAAATAATTTTTTACCTTAAGATTTTTTTTCTAGTTTTTTTAATCTTCCGTCAATTGAGAACAGGAAAAAGATAAGTCCAAGTAAAATAACTGCTGCACAAACGGCAACCACATAGATTTTTTCTGATCCTGCAAGTGTATCAGTTATTGCAGAAGTCTGATCCTGAGCAAAAAGCTGCATGGTAACCATTAACATCAGGACTGTTGTAATAAGTTTTTTCATTAGAATCTAATTATTTATTAATGGTGATGAAGCTTGCATGTTTTATTTCTTTAACTGAGTAATAAACCGCTGCAGATTGCATCTGATTATAGAATTAAGCTGTTTTGTTTTTCTCCAGAGAAGATACTCTGAAAAGTAAAGTATATATCCAATAGCCAATTAGTATCCAGCCTAAACAAGCAGGATAAAAGACCATTCTCATGTGACTGTCCAGATCATAGGCATTAAACCCGGGATTACCGCCATTACCAGGATGCAGTGAATCTGATAATCTTGGTAATACAAAAAGCAGCACAACCATCATTGGAAAGGCGAAAATATTATATATCGCTGCAATTTTGGCTCTCTTTTGCTCCTCATCAATTGCATTTCTGAGTACCAGGTAAGCGAAGTACAATAAAAGTGCAATAGCTGCAAAGTTTTGTTTCACATCAAAACTCCAGGCTTGCCCCCAGGTAAATTTGGCCCAGATAGCACCCGTAATTATTCCAAGAACACCAAATAAAACACCAGCATTAACACTTTGAACAGCTTTCATATCATGTTCTTCGTTATTATTGCTCAAGTATTTTATACTATGATATACTGAAACACTAAAAAGCACAATCATACTGAACCACATAGGTACATGGAAATATAGATTTCTAATGCTTTGATGCAATATTGGTAAAGCAGGGACTGAAGACAAGAAGCCAAATACTGTAGAATATACTACCAATACTGCTCCCAAGATTTTCCACCAGGATTTATACATTTATTTCAAATTTAAGATCGCTCATTAAACAAATAACAATTCGGTACACTAAGCTTAATTTTGCGAATTCAAAGGTAACAAAGCTTTATATATTTTGGTTAATTTTTATAAATCACCTCAAACTGTTCACACAATTCCCTAGTCACGCCACAGATATGGAAATAACATCAGGGTAAAAACAGCAACTAATACATTAATAATTAAAAGAATGCCTATTTCATCCAGACTTACACTTCTGTCCAGTCCGTCAATCGCATTTTTACTCAGTTTGATCAATACTGTAATTACAGGAATAATCACTGGAAAGCTTAAAATAGCCATCAGCATACCTCCGTTACCTGCTTTTGATGCTATAGCTGATATCATCGTAAATATGGTCGAAAAGCTCAGGCTGCCCAATATTGTAGCAACCAGATACAGTCCCATATCTTCCGGTACATAATCAAATACCAATGTATAAAACCCTAAAGCAATCAGGGTAAGCAGCAACATCAAAAAGATATTGTAGATAGTTTTGGATATAATCAGTGCCAGTGGGCTTGCTATAGTATAAATATACAATTGCCTCCCTTTACTCTCCTGGAGAAAACTCTTTGATACTGCATTAATGGACGCAAACAGCATAATAATCCAGAATAAAGCATTCCAGGTTACCCCTTTCAGGGATACAAAGGAGAGGAAGCAGACAAATACTGTTGATACGACATATAGCACAACACCATTTAATGCATATTTTGAGCGCCATTCCAGCAGCATCTCTTTTCCAATCAAATATTTAACTTCCTTTATTAACTGCATTTCTGCACAAAGATAATTTTATGGATCATTTTTTCACTGCCAGAGACTTATTTCGCCTTCAAATATTGATTATATTGTACTTCTATGATAAAAGAGCTGGCTCGGACTGTAGATCACTAACTGAATTTTGCCCAATTAAACTTCCCTGACCGGAGCTATTGGTACATGCTGAACAACAACTGGTCTTCTCACTGTAATCAAAGGTAATACTCCAGCTAAAATCACAAACCAGCCCCATTTATATTTCACCATACCAGAAGCCAGGTTGATCAGTTTCTTGAAATGTATGAAACTAAAATAATCATGCGATTTAAACCATACAGCAGCCAGTGTCAGAATAACCAAACCAATAGCGGCCCATCCACAAACACGTAATAAGGTAGTTTTATTTAGAAATGCACCTAAAAAAGCCAAGACAACTATCACATAAAAGATAGTCCCTAAAGACTGATCAATTCCGAAATAGTTCCAGTTTCCAATAATAGGTACATGTACTAAAGGGCACATCCCTCCCACAGCCATCAATAAGGCACCAATTACACCTTGAATCTTCATAAAAAAAGAGTATTTTAAATAAACAGAGGCAAAAGTATCATCTATTTACTGAATTAGCCTAAAAAAATACACAAATACTTCCCTGAGGCCACGATAAATCTGTAAAGGATGAATAACTCAGTTAGAGAATTCATCCTTTATACAAGAAATCGATCCTAAGACTTTATTGCTTTTAAGTTCTTGTCTATGTCTACATACCTGGTTACCCCATCGATTTTGACTATCTCCTGAATTACAAAATCAAGCTTTTTATCGACATTCTCAAAGTTAAACTGGATCATCTCAAACCTGACATCCGCTTCGTCAAATCGTTCATCAAATCTACCAATCCTTTTTTCTAAACTATTAAGTCTGGCCTGTATCTGATTAATTCTCTCTTCAACTCTGTCAAGCCGATCTTCGACCTTGTCAAGCCTTGCTTCAATCCTATCCAGGCGTTCATTAATTTTGGCAATCCCAATGTTTAAATTCTCCACACTGCCAACTAATACCTGAATAACTCTTTCTAAACTGGCTAACTGTTCTTGTAACTGTTCCATATTCTTAAATCCTTAGCAATAAAACTACTAAAATTAATATAAACACAAACAATTTAACTTTAAAAACACACCAATAGATGTTACCACCACCTTTTAACAAAAAAATTATCAAATAAATCAGGTCGAACTGCATATCTCCACATCCCCAACACACTCCCCAATCCTTACACGTAAGGATATCGTAAAAAAAATAAGGGGAGAGATTTCTGGCATCGTTCACAATTCGGTGAACGCAGCCAGAAATCTCTCCCCTTATTTTTTTTATTTGAAGACTTACTTCCCAGGATCTATCCCCATTTTATCAGCAAAATGCGCACAATAATCCCTCAAATCTTCAATAATCAGCGTCTCGCCAGTTGCCTTTAAAAAACTATCCCCCATTGTCTGCAAGGTTTCATAAAAGAATCTTTTCATCTCATCAACAGGCATATCTTTAGTCCAAAGATCGATACGCATTGTATTCTTATAATTATGATCCCACAAAGCCAGCATCATAGATTTTACAGGAACTTTTTCCTGAGTTTTTGCATCCGTAGATTCCCACATTAAGTTCTCAGGAACATTATTATCATCAAGTTCAACTGTTATTTTAATTTCTGCTGTTTTCATTACAATGTAATTCTTGTTTTTCTTATTTTTTTTGTTTCCAAATTTTTCAAGCAAACCCATCTGTTATCCAGTAATAAAGACTATCCCAAAGTAACCTTCAAAATAACCATTAAAACTACAGTAAATATGATCAGAGCGCATTCCACTATCCATAATTTGCCTAGCAAAGGTATAAACTTCCGGAAAATCAGATCTGAAATGAAAGCAATAATTGCAGTTAAAATACAAAGACCGATTAATAACCCGTTTATCCCTTTTTGTACAGGAATCTGCTTATCCGGGCTAAAAAATAGCAGCAAGGCAAATACCAGGCAGCCCGAACTAACAATATTTAATGGAGTTAATTTCAAGATTAAGTTTTTTTGAATTTCCTTTTCTTCCAGGCCGGAGTCTTATCCATCTTTTTCTTTGCAGAAGCTGCAGCGGCCGCAGCAATTGCAGCAGCATGTTTTTTCTCATGAAAAGCCCCTTTAAAATCAGGGTCATCTTTCCTTTTTTGATTATCAATCTCTCTTGCAATATACTGACGTTCTTCGTATGGAGTTTCCTCTACGAAAACCTCTTTAGGCAATTCCATTACAGGAATAGTCTGACGCATCAGTTTCTCAATCTTTTTGATATAATACTTTTCAGCTTCAGTACAAAAAGTAAGTGCGTCCCCCTTCGCATAAGCTCTTCCGGTACGGCCTATACGATGAACATAATCCTCAATAATAATAGGAACATCAAAGTTAATCACATGACTAACCTCAGCAACATCAATACCGCGTGAAGCAACATCAGTCGCTACCAGTACACGGATATGTCCTTCTTTAAAACTATTGATTGAATTAATTCTCGTATTCTGTCCTTTATTGGCATGGATAACCCTTACTTCTGCAGCACCATATCTGCGCTCGATAAAACTGAATATATTATCGGCCACAGTTTTAGTCTTACAAAAGATGATCAGACGTTTAAAGTCTATTTCATTTTTCAGTAAATGCTGTAAAAGGTTGATTTTGGTTTTGAAATTTGGCACCTCATATAATCCCTGCGTAACAGTCTGTGCCGGGGTTGCTTGTTGTCCAACTTCAATAATAGTTGGATTTTTAAGGAAATCACCAGCAATTTTATGCACCAGGTCACTCATGGTCGCCGAGAAAAGCAAATTTTGTCTTTTGCGCGGTACAACTTCAAGAATTCTGTGAATAGAGCCAATAAAGCCCATATCCATCATTTTATCTGCTTCATCCAATACCAGGAATTTCAGGTATTGTGTATTGATATGTCCTGCAAGATAAATATCAAGGAAGCGGCCGGGAGTAGCTATAATAATATCTACACCAGCTTTGATCTGTTCTATCTGTGTTTTCGGACCAATTCCTCCGAATACAACTACCGAACGTAAATCTGTATATTTTGAGAATATCTTAACATGCTCAGCAATCTGCATGGCCAACTCACGTGTTGGCGCAAGTATCAAAGCCCTTGGCGCATCGCCCTGAGCATATTTAAGCTGCATTAATATAGGCAACACATAAGCTGCCGTTTTTCCTGTTCCCGTCTCAGCGATACCAAAAATATCCTGTCCCGATAAAACCGGTGCGATTGCTTTTTCTTGTATTGGAGTAGCAACCGTAAACCCTGCATCAGCAACAGCATTTAAAATCTGTCTGTTAAGGTTAAACTCTTCGAATGGTTTTGGCATTTTGCAAATATAATATAATTAACAGGACCGGTAATTACATTTTTCAGATCCGTGGAATGAAATACCACATTAAAAAATGTACCAGCCTGCTAAAGGCAATTGTAAAAAATAAAGTAATGATATAAGATTAAGCTTCAACAGCAGCAACCTGTACTCTTGCTTTTAAATTTTTGAATTGATAATCAGGAATTAAATCTCTTTTTTCGTGTACTTGTGTAAACTCGAAAGATTCTTCAGTTTCCAAAGCCGTAATTGCATCTTTAGCTTTGTTATAAGAACATCTGTACAATTCACCGGAATCAGTTGCTTTTCCGCTTTTTTCAACGAGGTAATTAACTTTATTTTCGCTTAGTCTCTGTTGAATCTTACGCTCGCTTCTGCCTTGGGTAGTCGTTCTTGCATCAAATAAAAGTACCCAGTCATCAAAACCCGCATACCTGGTTTTAGGCATATTTAAACTTTTGATCCGGTCAATGATATTACTTGTAGAACCCACTTTAATCAAGGTTCCTTTTCTTGAACCCGCAATATAAATGAAACCAGCTTCATGCTCTCTTAATAAAGGTGCAATTTTTCCTGTTTCACATTGTGGACAATAACCGCCGATAGTTTTGAAATTATGATTATCATCTTTAGTACAACCTACAGTGTTGTATGCGAAGACTGTGTTGGTCTCAGACATACGCTCCTTCAGCTCTTCTGTCATCCCCTCTCCTTGTGCGTCAAACAACAAATCCGCTGGGATTTTATGTTTTTTTATAAAGCTTTCCTGTGTCTTGGTTAATACGTGTTTAATAGTCATTTCCAAAATTAGTCATATTAATTGGTTTTAAATCAGTTAAGACCATAACTAGTCTAAAAATAATCGTATATTTAACATTGCCTTTAACTTTCTTAATCACAATCAGGCTAAAAAATATTGCTCCAAAATTCTTAGATTTGGCAATATGAACACCATCCTTATAAAAGCTGCAACCTTAGTTAACGAAGGAAAAATCTATGTTGCTGACGTATTTATCAAAGACGGATTAATTGAAGAAATCAGTCCGGAAATAAACAGACCTGCAGATCAGGAAATCAATGCAGAAGGGTTACACCTGTTACCCGGTATGATTGATGACCAGGTCCATTTCAGAGAGCCTGGTTTAACCCACAAAGCAGACATATTCACAGAGAGCATGGCTGCTGTTGCCGGCGGGATTACTTCCTTTATGGAAATGCCAAATACCGTTCCCAATACTTTAACACAAGACTTATTAGCCGATAAATACAGGATTGCTTCAGAGCTTTCACTGGCCAATTACTCGTTTTTCATGGGTGCTTCCAATGATAATATTGAAGAAGTCCTGAAAACTGATCCGGCCCAGGTTTGCGGGATCAAAGTATTTATGGGTTCTTCGACAGGAAATATGCTGGTTGATAATGAACAGGTATTAGATAATATTTTCAGAGAAGCGCCAATATTGGTTGCCACTCACTGTGAAGATGAACTGACCATCAGAACTAATATGGCTGCCTTCAAAGAAAAATACGGAGAAGATATTACGATAGACATGCACCCGCTGATCCGCAATGCTGAGGCTTGTTACATCTCCTCTTCACTGGCTGTTTCACTTGCAAAAAAACACAATACCCGGTTACATATTCTTCATATTTCTACAGCAAAAGAAATCGCTTTATTCGATGCTGTGACCCCGCTGAAAGATAAAAGGATCACTGCCGAAGCCTGCGTACACCATCTTTGGTTCAGCGATCAGGATTATGCAGAGAAAGGGAACCTGATTAAATGGAACCCGGCTGTTAAGACTGCAGCGGACAGAGAGGCAATTTTAAAAGGTGTACTGGATGGCCATATTGATGTAATTGCTACAGATCACGCCCCTCATACGATAGATGAAAAAGCACAATCCTATTTGAAAGCCCCTGCAGGAGGCCCTTTGGTACAACATGCGCTTTCAGCACTTTTGGAAATGTATCACCAGGGAAAAATATCACTGGAAAAGATAGTAGAAAAAACTGCACATAACGTAGCTACCTGTTTCCAGATTGACAGAAGAGGATTTATCAGAGAAGGTTATTGGGCAGATTTAGTGTTGGTAGCATTAAATGACCCTGTTAAAGTAACCAAGGCTAATATCTTATATAAATGCGGATGGTCTCCTTTTGAAGGACAAACTTTCAAAGCAGATATTACACACACATTTATTTCTGGAAATCTTGCTTATCATAAAGGAAAATTTATGACCAATGAAACTGGAAAAAGACTAGCTTTTAACAGATAATTTACAAATGACCCCTGCGATCAAGTCCAAAATCCACCGTTTAATTATATTAAGCTGTATTGCCTTATTGATCTTTCTTTTAGGATTGAATAGCAAACTCACAGAACTCATATATTCCGGTGGTCTTTATCAGTTCACTTCGGTCGTACAACGTCTAATCAGCTCACCGTTTCCTTTTGCGGTGGGCGATTTCCTTTATCTTCTACTTATTTTATATTGTCTGCGGTCTGTTTTTAAAGCCTTTAAAAAGATAAAGAACAGGAAACCAGGACAACAGCTCCAGCTCTTTTTCCCTTTACAGCTGATCAATTTTACACTGATCTTATATATTATATTTAAACTGCTCTGGGGCCTGAATTATTCCAGACCTTCTATTTCCAGTCAGTTAGGCCTCAGCAATCAAAAATATTCCACAAAAGATCTTGTCTTGTTAGGTGACTTTTTGATTAGCCGGGTAAACACTACTAAACAAAAAACAAAGCAGACAGGCAGTCAAAGAGCATTTAATATTAAAGAGCTGGAAAACAAATCTAAAGCTGCTTACGATAAACTGGCTAAAACCAATTCCTTATTTACTTACAGAATTCCCGCAGTAAAATCGGTGATCCTTGGTGAAACTATCACTAAAATGGGTATAGAAGGATATTATGCCCCTCCATCAGGCGAAGCCAATGTCAATATGCTTATCCCGGCAATAGATTTACCTTTTATCACCTGTCATGAAATTTCTCATGAACTGGGTGTTGCCCGTGAAGATGAGGCCAATCTTGTAGGTTATCTTGTCAGCACAGGCAGTTCTGATCTCAATTTTCAATATTCAGGCTACTATAACATTCTGAGAAACGTTCTTTTAGAAATCCGGATTAAGTCTCCTGAAGACTATGCTATACTTTTTAAAAAAATAAACGAAGATACGCTGACTGATTTCGCCCGGGAGCAGGAATTCTGGAAAAAGTACAATTCTGAAATGTCAGGATATCTGGGTGTGGCATTTGATAAATTCCTCAAAATCAATAACCAGCGTAAAGGAACTGACAGCTATCAGGACATCGTTTTATGGGTGTATAATCTGCATAAAAAGGATTTGGGTAAAACATTACACCCTTAATACATTAAATAAGGACAAAACATTCTAAATTTGCCGTAATTATGGCAAAGATATCCATCAACCTGGCGACAGGTTCTTTACAAAAAGAAGAGATCATTGTAGGTATTGATTTAGGGACAACCAATAGTCTGGTTGCTTTTATTGATCCTGACAAAAACCCTAAAGTTATAAATGATACCGGGAAAGGGTTATTAGTCCCTTCTATCGTCCATTTCAATGCTGCAGGAGATACCTTGGTAGGTAATGAAGCCAGAGAATTCCTGATTACCGACCCTGCCAATACTATATTTTCGGTTAAACGTTTATTGGGAAGATCTTATAAAGATATTGCAGGCCATCAGGATACATTTTCCTATAAACTGATAGATGAAGGCAATGATTCACTCGTTAAAATACAGGCTGGTGATAAATTTTATACGCCTATTGAATTATCAGCAGAGATCTTAAAAGAACTTAAAGCCAGAGCAGAACATGCCTTAAAAACACCGGTCAACCGTGCTGTGATTACCGTGCCTGCATATTTTAATGACAGCCAGCGCCAGGCAACAAGGGATGCAGGCCGTCTGGCAGGATTAGATGTATTAAGAATTGTCAATGAACCTACTGCTGCAAGTCTGGCTTATGGAATAGGTCTTGACCCGACAGAACAAAAAACGATTGCAGTATATGATTTAGGTGGCGGGACATTTGATGTCTCTATCCTTGCGATTCAGAATGGAATATTTGAGGTACTTTCTACCAATGGAAATACTTTCCTGGGCGGAGATGATTTTGACCGTGCAATTGTTCATTACTGGATTGATAAAAATAAACTGGATGCTACTGCCCTGGATTCAGGTCTGATGCAACAACTCCGTTTAAAAGCCGAAGAAGCTAAAAAAGCATTAAGTACGCAGAACCTGTTTAATGAAAAATCAGGAGAGATCTGGTATACGCTTGACAGACATACTTTTGAACAGTTAATCGAAGCAAAAGTTACGGAAACACTGAACTCCTGCAAACAGGCATTAAAAGATGCTAAACTAGCTGTTACCGATATTGATGAAGTAGTTATGGTAGGCGGATCTACCCGTACACCTTATGTAAAAGCACAGGTGGCAGCTTTCTTTGGCCGTCAGCCGCATGACCGGATTAACCCTGATGAGGTGGTAGCTTTAGGGGCAGCAATACAGGCAGATATCCTGGCGGGTAACCGCTCTGATATACTTTTACTGGATGTTACCCCACTTTCTCTTGGAATTGAAACCATGGGTGGATTAATGGACGTAATCATTGCCAGAAATGCAAAGGTACCGACCAAAGCAGGGCGACAGTATACCACTTCTATCGATGGTCAGGTGAATATGAAGATTTCTGTTTACCAGGGAGAACGCGATCTGGTTCAGGAGAACAGGAAACTGGCAGAGTTTGATTTAAAAGGTATTCCATCTATGCCAGCAGGTATGCCAAAAGTGGATATCAATTTCATCCTGAATGCAGATGGTATATTAACCGTTCAGGCCATTGAATTACGTTCGGGTGTGAAACAGGAAATAGATATTACACCTAGCTATGGTCTTACAGACGATACGGTAGAAAAAATGCTGATTGACAGCATTACGCATGCAGAAAGTGATGTAGCACAAAGAATGCTGATTGAAGCACGTGGCGAAGGAGAACAACTGGTATATACTGCAGAGCGGTTTATAGAGAAAAACAGCTTTATATTAACCTCAGAAGAGTTAGAAAACACGAAAATACATATCACTGCTTTGAGAGCTGCTTTATCAGAAGGAAATAAAGATATTATTCTTAAAAAAGCAGATGAACTGAATGAATTTACCCGTCCTTTCGCAGAACGGTTAATGGACATGGCGGTTTCTAAAGCCATGAAGGGGAAAGCAATAGACTAAACCAGAACAGATAAATTACCAGGGTATCGGGGATTAGAATTAATTTTACGAAAATGAAAAGACCTTTCATTTTCGTATTTTTTTTGTCGGTTACCTTACTAATCAGTTCCTGGGGATTTTTTGCCCATATCCGCATTAACCGGCTCGCTGTATTTATCCTTCCCTCAGGGATGAGCAGGTTTTATAAGTCCAATATATTATATCTGGCAGATCATGCTACAGATGCAGATAAAAGGCGTTATGCAGATACTTCAGAGGCGCCAAGACATTATCTGGATGTAGAAGTTTATGAAGTAGAAATTGACAGTATCCCCAGAAAATGGAATGATGCTGTAAAAAAATACGGGTCTCAGAAACTGGCCAAAAACGGCATATTACCCTGGCAGATTCAACGCACTTATTACCAATTGGTCAATGCTTTTAAAACAAAGGATTCTTTGAAAATCCTTATTCATTCTGCTTCCCTGGGCCATTATCTTGCAGACGCGCATGTTCCTTTGCATACCACTGAAAACCATAACGGTCAACTCAGTAATCAACATGGTATCCATGCCTTCTGGGAAAGCCGGTTGCCAGAATTATTTTCAGAAAAATATAGTTTTCTGGTAGGGAAGGCTGTTTATGTGGATGATCCGTTAAAAGCGGCCTGGAAGATTATCAGTTATACCCATCAGCTTGTTGATAGTGTTTTAATTATAGAATCCAATTTAAACCGAAACTTTCCGGCCTATCGAAAATACAGTTATTCAAAAAGAAATAAGCAGGTCATCAGACAGTACGCTTTAGCATACGCGCTTGCTTATCACAACAGGATGAATAAAATGGTAGAACAACAAATGTGTGCCTCTGTCCTGGCTACCGGGTCTTTCTGGTATTCAGCCTGGATTGATGCAGGACAACCAGAACTCGAAAAGATGATTAAAGTATTGCCGGATATGGCAGAAAAGAAAGAAATAACAGAGCTGAACAAGAAGTTCAGCTCCGGAAAGATTATTGGCAGAGAAAACTAGTTCTCTATGATTTCTTTAGATTTGAATCTCGATTTTACCGCTGCAAAAATAACCGGAGCAAAGGTTACTACCGCAATAAATATAATTACAATAGAGAAGTTATCTCTTACTACCGGGATCTGCCCAAGCAGGAATCCAGCAAATAGTAAACTTGCAATCCATCCTAATCCTCCTATGATATTGTAATAAGTAAATCTGCCAAATGGCATCTTAGCGACACCAGCAACAAAAGGAGCAATAGTTCTGAAAATTGGCAGGAAACGACTGAAAATAATCGCCTTACCACCATGTTTTTCAAAAAACATATGGGATTTATTATAATATTCAAGTTTTAAGATTTTGTTACCTTCTTTAAAAACCTTTACACCAAAGAAGCTTCCTAAACGATAATTTAAGCTATTACCTAATATAGCTGCAATTGATAAAAGCAAAAACATAATCCAGATATCCAGACCAGTATTTCCTTTAGCAATCAGTGCCCCTACTGCGAATAGCATAGAATCTCCTGGTAAAAAAGGAGTGACCACGAATCCGGTTTCAGCAAAAATAATGATGAATAAAATAAGATAGGTCCAGGTCTGGTAATTACTTACCAGCTTAACCAATTCTACATCTGTGTGCAGAATAAACTGTATCAGCTGATTGATGATGTCCATATTGTTACATAGCAAACGTCATTATAGCGTGTTTATTTTCGCGTATAATGACGTTCAGGTATATTTATATATAAAATTAATTATAGTTGTTCAGCATAACCGGCATAACCAGCATCAGGACATCTTCGTTTTCGTCATTGGTCTGAGGGATCAGTAAACCAGCACGGTTAGGTGTAGAAAGTTCTAAAGTCACTTCTTCACCAGAAAGGTTACTTAACATTTCAATCAGGAAACGTGCATTAAAACCAATCTCCAGGTCTTCACCTTCATATTGACAGCTTAAACGCTCATGCGCCTCATTTGCAAAGTCAAGATCTTCAGAAGAGATATTTAATTCACTTCCGTTGATTTTTAATCTTACCTGGTGCGTTGTTTTATTAGCAAAAATAACCACACGGCGCAAAGTGTTCAGGAATAAAGCCCTGTCAATAATTAATTTATTAGGATTATTAGCAGGAATTACTGCTTCATAATCAGGATAGCGCTCATCGATTAAACGGCATACCAGGTTAATGTTCTCAAATTTGAAGAATGCACTGGTTGCATTATAATCAACTGATACATTAATATCTGTTGAAGGTAACGCTGCTTTTAATAAAGTCAATGCTTTTTTTGGCAGGATGAATGAAGCTGTTTTATCTGCTTTGCTATCCATACGTCTGTATCTTACCAATTTGTGAGCATCAGTAGCTACAAATGTGATAAACTGATCAGATAACTGGCAAAAAACACCTGTCATTGCCGGACGAAGTTCGTCGCTGCTTACAGCAAAAATAGTTTTAGTAATTGCCTCTGTTAAAACTGAAGCCGGAAGGTTTACCGACGAAGCATTTTCTACTACCGGGATTTTAGGGAAGTCATCTCCGTTTTCGCCACTCAGTTTATACTTTCCATCACCAGCGCTAATTTCGATTGAAAATGTAGCATCATCAATATTGAAAGAAATAGGCTGATCAGGAAGTGTTTTCAAAGTATCTAATAGGATTCTTGAAGGTACAGCAACTTTTCCACCTTCTTTTGATTCAACAGGTAAAGAAGTAGTCATGCTTGTCTGCAAATCTGTAGCGGAAATCGTTAAACTTCCGTCTTTAATCTCGAAAAGGAAATTTTCCAGTATCGGCAAAACAGTACTGCTGCTTGAAGCACCATTAACCGTTTGTAAATGTTTTAATAGCGTTGATGTGGATACAATAAATCTCATAATATGATTATGTCAGTTCTCAAAAATATAAAAATTACCTTGCATACTTATACTTGCGGTAATAATGTTGAAAAATTGCGAACGATATTAACAGTAATAATGGCAATATAAGGTTAATAAACTGCCATTTAGTTTTTGATTGTCTTAAAAGCTGTTTATCCAGAAGCCTGACCTTAACCTCTTTATTCCTTAATTCAATCAAATTATCGTCGCTTGATAAATAATCTGCAACATTTAGCAGAAAAGCTTTATTTCCAAAATTTCTCTGGGTATATCTGTCAAAACCAAGCGGAAAAACAGAGCCATCACGACTGCTTACCTGGTTAAGAAAAATGTCGCCATCACCAATAACGATCATTTTAGTCTTTTTACTTTGTCCTGTAACACTATAGTTTTCAGTAATACCTGCCGGAACTGCACGGTTTGCAAATACTGAAGGGAATACCCCTTCAAGTAATACAGCAGCATTTTGCGGGGTATTTGAGTATAATTTCTGATCTGGCGCTTCGGCAACAATTCCTAAAGATAAAAGCTTTGGCGTATTGTAAACGAGATGATATGGAGAAGTACGAAGAATGGTAGTTTTGCGTACGCCTTTTACCCCAATAGTGTCTACAGTACTTAAGAACTCCGTTTTCACGCCATCAATATTCCTCACCATATTGTTTGAGGCATCCGGAATCAGCACAGGATAGTAAATCCATGGGGCCATTTGAATATCCCGCTGTGAACCACCATTCATCGCCACTGGAATTTCTGCACAATTTAAATCTGCCACCAGGTTATAATTTACCCTTGCACCATACATAAACAGCATATCGTCCAGATTCAGCTTGTTATTAAAAGCCAGCTGCTCCCCTTTACCCTGTAAACTATCAAGACTGGCACTCACCTGGTCAATACTCCAGACCACTCTGCCACCATTCATCACAAAATAGTTAATCTTATACTTTACAGCTTCCGAAAACTCATGCTGAGGTTTAGCAATGAAAAGAATTTTGAGCTTATCCAATCCTTGTTTGCTGATCTGGTTTAAATCTACACGCCCAACTTCATAACTATCGGACAATGATTTCATCGCGTCACTCAAAAACAAGTCCGAAGGTTCTCCATTACCCTCTGTAAAGCCTATACGTGGATTCTCTCCTGTACTTACCTTTTTAATTGCAGAAGTAAAGACGTATTCAAGATTCTGAATAGAATTATTAATGTTGTCTTCATAATTTCCCCCTGCATCCAGATTTTGAAGCAGCTTAACTGCAATCTGTCTCTCTCCGGCTTGTACAATAGCCATTGGGAAGATCGTTTTTTGCGTAAATCCTGCGTCGTTTTTAATATTCAGATTAGTTGGCTCGATACCTATTCTGTACAAATTATTTAAAACTGTATCCTGCTCCTGCTGTGCCAGTCCACTGATAGGATCAGTAAAGACAACTTTTATTTTCACCGAAGAGTTAGCTTTGTAGTCATTTAGTAAATCTGTCGCAGCCCTCTGTAAACGCTTGAAAGCCGCCGGAAGTTCACCTTCTAAAAACACTGTAATTGTAATCTGCTGATGGGCTTTAGCTAAAACTGCTTTAGATTTTGGATGGAGCGTGAATCTTTTATCTTTCGTAAAATCAAAACGGGTATAAAAATAACTGGCTGCGATATTCATGATAATCAGCAGTATAGCAAAAAGAAAGATCTTCATTTTCTGATTTACCATTTTCTCCCTCCTATCACTATACGGGTTATTCCCAGGAATAATAAAATAAAGGTGATAAAATAAATCAGATCACGTGTATCAAGTACTCCCCTGCTCATGGACTGAAAATGTTCATTGATGCTTAACCAGGCAAACACATCTTCAAATATGGTGGATGTGAAAATTTTCCCGAGTGAATCAAAACCGCTATAAACAATAAAGGAGAATAAGACGGCTACTGCAAAAGCAATGACTTGATTTTTTGTAATGGACGAAGCGAAAATACCGATAGCAGTAAAAGCTGCACCTAACAATAACAAACCAGCATAAGAGCCTGCAACCGCTCCCCCGTCAATATTACCCTTAGGCAGACCTAGCTGTATGATAGAATAATAATATAATAAGGTAGGGACCAGCGCAAAGAAAACCAGAGTAAGACAGGCAAAATATTTAGCAAGAATAATCTGCCAGTCAGTGAGTGGCCTGCTGGCCAGCAAAATATAAGTCCCTTCTCTGCGCTCTTCTGCGAACGAACGCATGGTAATAGCAGGAATTAAGAACATAAATAGAAATGGGGTAAGACTAAAAAAGCCATTCAGCTCAGCATAGCCATACTCAAGAATAGACGTATCCGGAAAGAACCAGAGAAGTAAACCGGAGACCAGCAGGAATACACCAATCGTGATGTATGCCATTAATGAATTTAATAAACTGAATAATTCGCGTTTAAATACTGCGTACATGAAAAAATATAATGATGCCGAAGTTAGTAAATATCAGGAGAACGGAAAAGTATAAGAGATTAAACAGGTTTTACTTAAATTAGTATGAATTACACAGCCAAATTTATTAAAGGATAATATTATGGGCAAATTAGATAACCGTATAGATCTTTATATTGATAACGCCGCTGTTTATGCACAGCCAATATTAAACCATCTCAGGATGCTGGTCCATGAAGCATGCCCCGAAATCATAGAAAAGATAAAATGGGGTTGTCCTCATTTCGATTATAAAGGCCCTGTATGTCATATGGCTGCTTTTAAAAACCATTGTGCTTTTGGTTTTTGGAAAGGGGCGCTGCTCCCTGATCTGCATCACCTGGTGGGAGAAGATAAGCAACATGCGATGGGTCATCTGGGTAAATTGGAATCTGTGGAAGATTTACCTGGTGACGATGTTTTGATCACTTATATACAAAATGCTGTAATCCTAAATAAAGAAGGGGTTAAATTACCCAAAAAGACAACGGCACCCCGAACAGACTTACAAGTTCCGGATGATTTTGTAGAAAGATTGGTTACGGTTCCTGCTGCCGGAATTAATTTTGAAAAGTTCAGCTATGCCAAAAAGAAAGATTACCTGGAATGGTTTAAGGACGCGAAAACCGAGGCTACCAGAAATAAAAGGATGGACACTGCAATAGAATGGATAATTGAAGGAAAATCCAGAAACTGGAAATATGAAAAATGACATTCTGATAAGTCCCAAAAAAGAAAATGCCTTAAAATATAATTTAAGGCATTTTCTTTTTAGATGCAGTTTATTACACCATGAGCTTATAATCCGAAATTATAGGCAACTCTCAAACCAAAAAATCCTATAGAGGAATCTTTTGACCATCCTTCATACTTTACACCTAAATCAATTGCATTTTTGTTGGCAAGTGGCAATTCAAAACCAATATTTGGTGAATATGCAAAAGCAGTTGCAGCTCCATCACCAGTTAAGAAAGCAGCACCTACTTCACCGCCTGCATAAAATTTATCAGCAATAAAATATCTCACACCAACTTTTACCGGAACTGCTCCTGCGTTAGGATTTTTCCCAGTTTGTATAACAATTCCATTTGAATTGAATGAAATATATTGCACATCATTTTTACCTACAAAATTTAAGTAACCAGCTGAAGCTGTAAAATTTAATTTTGGTGCAATTGGAGTCTGGAATAATAGAGATCCGCCAAAACCAAACTTGTAACCATCGCTTAAGCTACCCATTGGAATAGCAAAATCAGCTCCTACACCTAATTTTGGACCTTTAACATTTTGAGCAGATACATTTGAGAATGCAAAAACACCGGCGATAGCCGTTAAGAGTAATAATTTTTTCATAATTAACTTTTTAGATATTAAAATAATTGCAATGCTAAATAAAAAACACCTGAAAAGCAATTAAAAATAATATAAAATTAATTATAAATTATCTAAATTTAATCTGTTTTCCAAATACGTCATGATTATTCATAAAATATTAAATTCAACAGTCAATAGTTATTGCACAAAAAAGCGTCTTAAATTTTAATTTAAGACGCTTTTGAATGTTAATGTTACTAATTAAGGTATTAAATTTATATACCGAAGTTAAATGCAAGTCTCAAACCAATAAAACTTTTAACCGGCACAATTAGTGAATTATCTTTTCTATCACCTGACCATCCTTCATAACGTGCACCTAATTCGATAGTTGATTTATCAGCAACCGGGAATTCAACACCAAGTCCTGGAGAATATATAAATGAAGTTCTTGAGCCATCACTAGTTCCGATTGCAGCACCCAATTCACCGCCTACGTAAAAATTCTCTGCAAGGAAATACCTTAATCCTGCTTTCAAGGGAATAGCGTTATATTTAGGATATTTAAGGTTTCCAACAAGCTCTTTACCTGTGAAATTCAAATATCCCGCACTACCCGTAAAATTCAGACTCTGGGCAATTGGAGTTTGAAACTGCAATGAACCACCAAATCCTAATTTATACAGATCATTTGTACCACCTGTAGGCAAAGCAAAATCAACACCTATACCTAATTTCTGTCCTGACATAGCAGGGTCTTTTTTCTGAGCTGAAACGTTTGAGAATGCAAAAATTCCTGCTATGGCTGTTAGTAAAAATAATCTTTTCATGATTTCTAATTTAAGTTAATGGATATAATCCACTATAGCTTAATCAAAAAGTCTGCCAAACCCAAATAAGTTACACAAAGATCTAATTATCAATTAGTTAACATCCTGAACAAATCTTCTAAAGAGTCAGTTTTATGTTGTTTTTTAAGATCAATCAATGATGAATCTGCTACAATTTTTCCTTTATTGATAATTATAACCTGATCACAAAGTGCTTCGACCTCCTGCATAATATGTGTGGAAAGGACTACAGTTTTATTACTGCCCAGATTTTTAATCAGTTCACGGATATCTGACAATTGATTGGGGTCTAAACCTGTAGTTGGCTCGTCGAGTATTAAAATCTGCGGATCATGGATAATAGCCTGTGCTAATCCTACACGTTGTTTATATCCTTTACTTAACATAGCAATCTTTTTATGCTGCTCCTCACCCAGCCCTACTCTTTCAATAACCTCCCTCACTTTAATTTCCGGCTGAGATAACTGATAAGTACTGGCAACGAAAGCCAGAAATTCACGGACATACATATCTGTATATAATGGCGTATTTTCTGGTAAATACCCCAAAATACGTCGCATTTCAAGACTTTGAAGATGCGTATCATATCCCCCTAAACTTGATTTTCCGGAAGTTGGACGTAAATAACCCGTCAGCATGCGCATGGTGGTAGATTTACCAGCACCATTTGGTCCCAGGAAACCAAGGATTTTACCCGGCATGGCCTCGAAACTGATACTGTCTACTGCTTTTTGATGACCATATATTTTTGACAGTCCTTCTACCTTTATACTCAATGGGCTAATTTTAAATGTTATTGATAGCTGATAACTATCAATTCAAAAGTAATAATTCGTATTTAATATACGCTAAAATTACCCTCCAAATTCTATATTTGCAGTATTATGGCCAAAACAAATAACGACGAACAATTTAAAAATGTGATCTCCCACGCCAAGGAATATGGTTTCGTATTTCAAAGCAGCGAAATTTATGATGGCTTAAGTGCCGTTTATGATTATGGTCAGTTAGGTGCTGAACTAAAGAATAACATCAAAACTTACTGGTGGAAATCTATGGTTCAGATGCATGAAAACATTGTAGGCATCGATTCTGCAATTTTTATGCATCCGAAAGTATGGAAAGCCAGTGGTCACGTTGACGGGTTTAGTGATCCGATGATCGATAACAAAGATTCGAACAAACGTTACCGTGCTGACCAGTTATTAGAAGATAAAATTGCCCGTTATGAAAAAGACGGCAAAACAGATAAAGCAGCGAAGTTACAGGCTGATATGGATGATGCGCTTAAAGCTGAAAACCTGCCACAACTAAAAGTACTTATTGAAGAACATGAAATTGCCTGCCCCGTAAGCGGAACAAAAAACTGGACTGATGTACGTCAGTTTAATCTGATGTTCAGTACACAGTTTGGTGCAATGGCCGAAGGTGCTGAAGAAGTTTATTTACGCCCCGAAACTGCACAGGGTATTTTTGTAAACTTTCTGAATGTTCAGAAATCAGGAAGAATGAAAATTCCTTTTGGTATTGCACAAATCGGTAAAGCTTTCAGAAATGAGGTAATTGCCCGTCAGTTTATCATGCGTATGCGTGAATTTGAACAAATGGAAATGCAATTCTTTGTACGTCCGGGTGAAGAAATGAAGTGGTTTGAATACTGGAAAGAAGCGCGTCTTAAATGGCACACTGCTTTAGGTACAGATCCTGCAAAATATAAATATCATGACCATGCTAAACTTGCACACTATGCAAATGCAGCTACTGATATTGAATTTGAATTCCCATTCGGTTTCAAAGAAGTTGAAGGTATTCATAGCCGTACAGATTTCGATTTAACACAGCACCAGGAATTCTCTGGTAAGAAAATGCAATATTTCGACAATGATCTGAATGAAGAAGGTAAACCATATGGTAACTATATCCCCTATGTAATTGAAACTTCTATTGGTTTAGATCGTATGTTCTTATTGACCATGATTGGTGCTTTTGAAGAACAGGACCTGAGCGAAGGGGAAAAAACTGATAGCCGTATTGTGCTTCATTTACACCCTTGCCTTGCTCCAATCAAAGCAGCTATTTTACCATTAACTAAAAAAGATGGTTTACCTGAGAAAGCAAAAACGATCATGGATAATCTGAAACTGGATTATAATGTCGTTTATGAAGAAAAAGATTCAATAGGAAAACGTTACCGCAGACAAGATGCGATTGGTACTCCTTTCTGTATCACTATTGATCACCAGACTTTAGAAGATGATACTGTAACCATCCGTCACCGTGACAGCATGGAACAACAAAGAATTGATATCAAAGACCTGGAAGAACTAATTGCAAATAAAGTAAGCTGGAAAAATCTGTTGAGACAATCTTAACAGAATAATAATTACAGAATTAAAAACAGGCTGCATCATGATATATGATGCAGCCTGTTTTTTTTAACTTATAAAATGATGGTCTCATTATTGTTAACAGCAGATGTATTAAATCTGCTCCATTTACGTTAACAAAACATGAAATTCATCCCTATAGCATTCTTTCTCTTCTTTTTCAGTATCAACACTACAAAAGCACAGTCGTCTGCTCAAAACTGGACATCCGAAGAACTCGAAAATGCAAATACCGCTAAAAACACGAGCTACCTGAATGAAGAGGAAAAGAAAATTGTATTCTATATGAATCTGGCACGTACGGATGGAAAGAAATTCTTCAACACCTATTTTCAGGATTTCGTAAATGCCTATAACATAGACATGCAACAGTACAGTAATTATAATGAACTGAAGGTAAATCGCAAAGACAAATATTACAGAGGTCTTGAACAAGATCTTAAAGGCATAAAAGGCCTGACTTTATTCAGCCCGGACGAAACATTGACCTGGATCTCTCAGCAACATGCTAAAGACATGAAAAAACATAACCTTGCCGGCCATAATTCAAGTGACGGAAGGTCTGTATCAGACCGGGTATGGAAATACTATCCTGGAAGAGCTGTATCAGAAAACCTGGCTTTTGGCTTCTCTAAAGGACTGGCCAATGTATGCATGCTGTTACTGGACAAAAATGTGCCTGATCTCGGACACCGGAAAACAATTTTGGGTACCAGTTATAATTTAAGCCTTGTTGGAGTAAATATCAGCACGCATCCCGGATATAAATATTGTGCAGTCATAGATTTTATCTCTGCTCCTGCTACCCGTTAAATTGAGCAGTTATTTTCGATATCGGATATCAATTCCTAACTTGCCCCCTTTATTGATTTCTAATACCCCATGCGTAAAGCCGTACTCAGATTTATAGACTTTTTTTACCCCCCTTTTTCACGTTGGGTGTCTCCCCATACTTTCAGATATATTATTTCTGGTGGTACAACGGCCGCAACAGGGATTATAGTCTATTATATCGTCTATAACTATATTCTTCATCAGCAACATGTTGACCTGCCCTTTCCTCCGGGAATGATCACAGCTCCCGTTGCTGCGCTGATTATTGAGTCTGTTATTACATTTATCATTGGCTTTGCCCTGAATAAATACCTCGTATTTACACAATCACAATTAAAAGGAAGGGTTCAGTTATTCCGTTATGGTACTGTTGTAGCTACTAATATTCTGCTCAATTTTGCCATGCTGAAATTATTAGTAGAAACCTTTCATCTGTATCCAACCATAGCTAAAATTATCTGTACAGCTATTCTTGCGATCTTCAGCTATTTTAGCCAGAAGCATTTTTCTTTCAAGGTAAAAAAATAAATCATTTAGAAGTAAAAGCATTACGGTTTTCTTGATAAATCGTAGCCCCACCCTTATCTTTAGACAAACACAAATATCAAAGGCAATGAGCGATTTTAATGACTTTAACAACCCCAGGGTAGCTCAGCTCCCTAAGCATCTCAGGCAGTTTATTGTAGATCAGAACTACGCTAAATATACACCAGTTGATCAGGCGGTTTGGCGTTATGTAATGCGTCAGAATTACAGTTATCTAAAAGATGTTGCTTATTATCCTTATATCAAAGGTTTACAGCGTGCGGGTTTAAGTATTGAATATATCCCGGATTTACAAACCATGAATGACAATCTGGGTAAACTGGGCTGGGGTGCGGTTACCGTAGATGGATTTATCCCTCCTGCAGCATTCATGGAATACCAGGCCTATCATGTACTGGTAATTGCTGCCGATATACGCCAGATTAATCATATTGAATATACACCAGCTCCGGATATTATCCATGAGTCGGCTGGCCATGCGCCTATTATTGCAGATGCCGATTACAATAGTTACCTGAGTTATATCGGATCTATTGGTGCTAAAGCCATGTTTTCGGCCAAAGATTTTGAATTATATGAAGCCATACGTGCTTTATCTATTTTAAAGGAAGCAGTTGATATTCCTGAATTTGAAATCACTAAAGCTGAAGAACAGTTAAAGGAAATTTCAGCAAATATGGGTGAACCTTCCGAAATGGCCTTACTCAGCAGATTACACTGGTGGACCGTAGAATACGGTTTAATCGGCAGCCTTGATGATCCTAAAATCTATGGTGCAGGGCTCCTTTCTTCTATTGGAGAAAGCTCAAGCTGCATGAGTAAAAATGTAAAAAAGATCCCTTACACGATAGATACAATTAACTATTCGTACGATATTACTAAAACACAACCACAGCTTTTTGTAACTGAGACCTTTCAAAATCTGATTGATGTATTGGAACAGTTTGCAGATACCATGTCGTTTAGAAAAGGTGGAACAGAAAGTATCCGCAAAGCTATGGACTCTAAAAATCCGGCAACCGCAGTGTATAGTTCTGGTTTACAGGTAACAGGTGTGTTCAGTGATATGGGCCAGAATGATTCTGGTGAACTTACCTTTATCAAAACTACAGGGCCTTCCGCACTTTCTTTTGCTGACAGGCAATTGGACGGACATGGTAAACTTTATCATAAGGACGGCTTTTCATCACCGGTAGGTAAACTAAAAAATACCAGTACTGCATTGGAAAATTTTAGCAGTGAGGAACTTTATACCTTTGGTATCATAGAAGGTAATACTACCGAACTGATTTTTGAAAGTGGGATTCAGGTAAGCGGTACTGTAAAGGCAGTTTACAAACATGGGGATCATGTGATCCTGATTGCTTTTGAAGATTGTACAGTTAAAGAAAGTAATGGAAATATTCTTTTTCAACCAGAATGGGGTACTTATGACATGGCCGTAGGCAGCAGTATTGTCTCTGTATTTAATGGCGCTGCAGATAAAGAAGCTTATGAGGAAATTACTTATATCAGCGATAAGCAAACTGAAAAGATTGTTTATGATGAGTCTACAACCCAGCTTCATCATATTTACAGCACCGTAAGAAAAATCAGAGCGGAAGGAAGTGACGAAAACGAATTACCTGCTTTATTTAAAACTTTGAAAACGTCCTATTCACACGACTGGCTTTGTGCGCTTGAAATATTGGAAATAGTGCGTTATAAGGGAACTAACCCCGGGCTTGAGCAGGAAATCAGGGCTTATCTGGAAGCAAAAGCTTTAGTTGAACCTCAGCACAAGAAACTGATCCATGACGGAATGCATGTGATTGAGAACCCTGTCACACAATTAATTACAGAAGAAGATTAACATGAATATTGTATTAACAGGTGCCAGCAGCGGAATAGGCTTTGAGGCTGCTTTAGAATTTACTTTACAGACTGAAAATAAGGTAGTATGTATCGCCAGGTCTGCCGATAAGCTTAGAAAATTATTAGAAATTGCGAGAGGAATCAACCCGGAATGTACTTTGCTACCAGTTGAATTTGATATCGTGAATGATGATTATGCTGCATTGGTGCCTTTCTTAAAAGAAAGACTGGGCACTGTCGATATTTTGATCAATAATGCAGGTTCCTTAATCAATAAACCATTTTTAGAGACTTCTGCGAACGATTTGAATGAAATGTTTCAGAGTAATGTGACGGGACATTTCAATATGATTCAGAACTTGTTACCGCTGATGCATAGCGGAAGCCATATTGTAAATATTGGCAGTATGGGCGGTTTCCAGGGAAGCGTTAAATTTCCCGGACTTGCGGCTTATTCTTCCAGTAAAGGAGCATTACATACACTTACCGAATGTCTGGCTTTTGAATTAGCTGATAGCGGGATTAAAGTAAATTGCCTTGCGTTGGGTTCGGCACAAACAGAAATGCTTGAGCAGGCATTTCCAGGATATCAATCTCCGGTAATGGCTTTTGAAATGGGGAAATATGTGGCGGACTTTGCAAAGACCGGTCATAAGTTTTTCAATGGCAAGATAATTCCTGTAGCGGTCACTACTCCCTAGAAATTTTTAAGAGTATAAAAAAACAGCCTGCTATATTTCTGGCGCATGTTCGCGCTGTGAGGGTCCCAATGCCAGAAATGTAGCAGGCCTTTTTTTATTGCTTTGTAAAATATTTTAATAACTTAGCAGACGATATATGAAGAAAAGCTTATTATTATTCTGCTTCGTAGTTCTTTTTGCCGCTT
This sequence comes from Pedobacter cryoconitis, assembly GCF_014200605.1. Taxonomy (GTDB): domain Bacteria; phylum Bacteroidota; class Bacteroidia; order Sphingobacteriales; family Sphingobacteriaceae; genus Pedobacter; species Pedobacter cryoconitis_B. The sequence goes on from NZ_JACHCE010000013.1 coordinate 72,219, forward strand.
CCGGCAAGTCGCAGACCGTCCCTGTTAAATATCAGGAACTTCTTAAAAAGATAGTTACTAATAAAACATCTGATCAATTGATAGGTTTTGCTAAAACACTTATTGGTATCCCTTACAGATATGCTTCAAGTAATCCTGCAATAGGTTTCGACTGTTCTGGTTTTGTAAGTTATGTATTCCATAACTTTGGAGTTAATGTACCGCGCTCTTCTACAGAATTTAATCAGGCGGGTACGCCTGTTAAACTGGAAAATGCAAAGGTTGGTGATGTGCTTATTTTCACAGGGACCAACCCCCGCAGACGTGTCGTTGGCCATGTAGGCATTATTGCAGATATTGAAGGGGATACAATTAAATTTATCCACTCCACTTCCGGAAAAGCACATGGGGTAACAGTTACTACACTTAATCCTTATTACAAAAGCCGGTTAATGCGGGCTGTAAGTATTCTTTAATATCCAGATTTTATTATCTAAGTTTCCAGCAATACAACTTTTAATGCATCAAGCACTTCACCCCTGCCCAGCATTTCTTTCGCCAGCTCATGTAATTCACGCTGACGATTTACGCCATCGCCAATCGTAGCATCCAAAACTTCTTTTACAGCAGCATGACTTCTGATTAAGTCAATTTCCTCTTCAGCAGGGACCTGCTCTACATTTCCAAGCATTCCAAGATCATTACCGCTTAAAACATATGAATTTCTAACACCATGCGGCAGCGCATCAATGCCTATTCCAAGAGTAGTTAATGGTTTTGCCACCTTAAATAAATTATCAGCCGTTACCCGGCAATACCAGTCACCACCTAAACGGGCAACAAGATCTATTTTTGCCTGATCAATTTTCCCCTCTTCATCCAGAATTTCTTCTTTGATATGGATCAGTTTTATCTCTGCAAGAATCAGGTTTCCAGCGCCGGGGTTATCTCCAAGGTGGATTACTTCGGTCACTATACATTCCATCTGAACTGGTGCCTCTGCCACCCGTGGTGGTTTTACCAATTGTGAAGGAAGCATCGTAAAACCAGCTTTTTCAAACTCATTTATTCCTTTAGCATATTCAGTACTGGCCAGACTTGTCTGCTGCACCATTGGATAGTTCACAATATTAATTACACATTCTTTGACCTCCAGAATATTCTCCAGGGTGTGTTTAGTTGTATTATCACGTACTCTTCTGGCCGGAGAGAAAATGCAAAGAGGCGGATTGGTACTGAACATATTGAAAAAACTGAAAGGGCTTAAATTGATGTTGCCTTCTTTATCAATAGTTGTTGCAAAACATATAGGTCTTGGCGCAACTGCATATTGCAAATAGTTTTGCAGTTGCGCCGGACTCAAATCTGAAGTTTTAACTGTCAGCATTATTTTTTAAGGGCTAAAATAGAGAAATCAGTATCAACTTTACGGATTGTATTGCTTAAACGGCCAAGCCCCGTAATTTCCATTTCCACAACATCACCATCCTGTAACCATTGTGGCTTAAAATCAGGATCATTCAATAAACCAGTACCATTAAGTTCCAGGAAACATCCTGTTCCTACTGTACCTGAACCGATTACATCTCCTGGCAAAATATCCACACCATAAGCACAACGTTCAATAATTTCTGCAAATGTCCAGTCCATATCTGCTGTATTGCCTGCAGAAACCTGTTTCCCATTTACAGTACAGGTCATTTCCAGGTTATAGCTATTTCCAATATGACCAGCTTTAGGAGCTGTTTTGTATTCTTCCAGTTCATCAGGGGTCACTAACCATGGTCCAATAACTGTAGAAAAATCTTTTCCTTTTGCAGGGCCCAGGTTTAACAGCATTTCTTCCATTTGCAATGTTCTGGCACTCATATCATTCATAATCATATAACCTGCGATATAAGCATCAGCCTCTTCAGCTTTGATATTTCTTCCTTTTTTACCAATTACCACTGCTACTTCCAGTTCAAAATCCAGTTTCTGGAAATGGTCAGGCATACACTCGATTTCTCCAGGGCCCTGGATAGCATTATGGTTAGTAAAATAGAAAATAGGATACTGATCAAATTCAGGGATCATGTCTGCCTTACGGTTTCTGCGTGCTGCAGCAACGTGCTGACGAAAAGCATAACCGTCTCTGCATGAACTTGGGTGCGGTACCGGGGCTACAACTTCATAAAACGCTTCTTCTTTAGGCTCAATCTCTCCAGACTTAATTTTAGCATCGATTGCCAATGCCCGCTCCATCAGTACTTCTGAATCTTTTAAAAACCCGTTCATATCATTTGGTATCTGCTTATCGCATGAATTCAAATTATAGATATGTCCACTGATGAAAACACCAAGGTGTTCTCTGTCTTCTGTTTTGTAGGATACTAATTTCATATAGTTTTATGTTTGGTAGCACAATGTATCATATAGCTGGTCAAAGCTAGAGAATTTAGGGCACAATGAATAAAAGCCAGCAAAATAAATGACAATAGAATATATGGCAGAAATTTGATACCTAACAATATAATTCTTAATTTAGCCTTCGCAACAATGACAAAGCGCAAATTAAAATATCAGGATCGTATTGCCAGCCAAGTACTGGCCGGGTTCAGGTATGCTATGCTCTCTAAGATCATTTTTGCACAATATTCCATTTAAGCTTTTTTCTAAAGCCCTCGTATATTAAACGTTCTCACGTTTTCTATCCATCCTACATTTTAACCATTTAGAACCTATAGATATGCCTATTTATCATACCTTAGGAACCATTCCACCTAAAAGACACACTGTTTTTAGAAAACCAGACGGTGAACTTTATGCAGAGGAACTGGTATCCACTGAAGGATTTTCAAGCTTGTATTCGCTTGTCTATCACTGTCATCCTCCAACTATTGTTAAATCGCTTGGAGAACCTTACTCTGTAGAGCCAAAAATTGCCAGGGAGAAACATCTGAAACATACTTCCCTGATTGGTTTCAATATCGCTCCTGAGGATGATTATCTAAAAAGCAGAAAACCTGTACTGGTTAACAGCGACTTACATATATCTCTCGCCGCCCCCAGGAAATCTATGACTGACTATTTCTATAAAAACAGTCAGGCCGATGAAGTTATTTTCATCCACCAGGGTTCGGGTACTTTAAAAACAGGTTTTGGAAAGATTCGTTTCGCTTATGGTGATTATCTGGTAGTGCCCCGCGGTACGATTTATCAACTGGAATTTGATGATGAGAAAAACCGTTTATTTATTGTTGAAAGCTTTAGCCCTATCCGGTCGCCAAAACGTTACAGAAATGAATATGGCCAGCTGATGGAACATTCCCCTTATTGTGAACGCGATATCAGAAGACCTGCCGACCTGGAAACTATCGATGAATTTGGTGATTTCAAGGTACTGATCAAAAAACAAGGATTAATGTACCCATATACCTATGGTACACACCCTTTTGATTTTGTAGGCTGGGACGGATTTCATTATCCATGGGCATTCTCTATCCATGATTTCGAACCAATTACCGGTCGTCTTCATCAACCGCCACCCGTACATCAAACCTTTGAGGGGCACAATTTCGTAATCTGTTCTTTTGTACCCCGCAAATTTGATTACCACCCATTATCTATTCCTGCACCCTATAACCATAGCAATGTAGACAGCGATGAAGTTCTGTATTATGTGGACGGTGATTTTATGAGCAGAAAAAGTGTTGTTAAAGGCCAGATTACACTACATCCCGGAGGAATTCCTCATGGGCCACACCCTGGTACGGTAGAAAAATCAATTGGTAAAGAAAGCACAGAAGAACTGGCTGTAATGATCGATCCTTTCCGCCCTTTAATGCTTACGGAAGATGCATTGGCTATTGAAGATGAAAATTATCATAAAAGCTGGCAGATCAACATTGAATAACAAAAAATACACCTAAATAATTTTTAATTAAATAAAAAATAAGAACATGCAAACACTAGTTGTAGAAAAAGACACAGAAGTGCGTGATTTCCTGCCGCTTAATGGCACAGACCATCTTGAGTTATATGTAGGCAACGCCAAACAATCTGCACACTTTTACAAAACGGCCTTTGGCTTTGAAACTGTGGCGTATGCAGGACCTGAAACAGGATTGAGAGACAGAGCTTCCTATGTATTGCAACAAGGGAAAATCAGGTTAGTATTAACGACTCCAATGAATTCTGAAGGTGTAATTACAGAGCATATCAGAAAACATGGTGACGGTGTCAAAATCCTTGCTTTATGGGTTGATGATGCTTATAAATCATATGAAGAAACAATTAAACGTGGTGCAATTTCCTATCAGGAGCCTAAAACCCTAACAGATGAGTTTGGAGAAGTTCGCACAGCCGGTATCTATACTTATGGTGAAACTGTTCATTTATTTGTAGAACGCAAAAACTATAAAGGTGCATTTATGCCTGGTTATGTCGCGGTAGAAGGTGGTTATAAACCAGGAAGCACAGGTCTTTTATATATTGACCACTGCGTTGGAAACGTTGGCTGGAACAGAATGAATGAAGCTGTGAAGTGGTATGAAGATGTTATGGGCTTTAAAAATATCCTTTCTTTTGATGATAAACAGATCAACACTGAATACTCTGCTTTAATGAGTAAAGTGATGAGCAACAAAAATGGTTACGTCAAATTTCCAATCAATGAGCCTGCTGAAGGTAAAAAGAAATCACAGATTGAAGAATATTTAGAGTTTTATGATGGCGAGGGTGTTCAGCATATTGCTGTAGCTACACACGATATTATCAAAACGGTAAGAGAAATGAAAGCACGTGGTGTAGAATTTTTAAGTGCACCTCCTAAAGCTTATTATGAAACTTTATTAGAACGTGTCGGAAAAATCGACGAAGATATTGCTCCATTACAAGAATTAGGTATTTTAGTAGATTATGATGAAGAAGGTTATTTACTTCAGATTTTCACTAAACCCGTTCAGGATCGTCCAACTTTATTTTTTGAGATTATCCAGCGAAAAGGTGCACAGTCTTTTGGCGCAGGAAATTTCAAAGCATTGTTTGAATCTTTAGAACGTGAACAGGAACTAAGAGGAAATCTATAAGAAATTAAAAAAGAAATGTGCTGCTGTGTTTTGGCAGTATCGTCTTGTCTGAGGGGGTAAGAAATACTATGCCATCACATAAGCACATTTCTTTTTTTCAAAAACTTTATTAGCGCGTAGGGGTTTATTCAATTCCAGTCGTCTTATATAAGTTACTTATATAGTGTAATCACTATATGGTGTGTTGTTTAGTTAATTATGTGGTGTGTTTAGCTAAATTGTTTACAAAAACCAGGTATTACTCGTGGAATGGCCTTTGGGTCTTCCACGGTATTTCCCTGGTAAAAATCACTTCTCTACCCCTTCATTCAGAAAAATTAAGTACTTTCGGGCTTCACCGGCAATTAGAGAGGCATGTTTAATTATACTATCCAGAGAGTTCATATTTTTACTATACATTTCCGGAAAGCGTTTAAACTATTCCAAAAGAATGACCCGCTAAGACTGGCTGGAGCAACTGCCTTTTTCGCCAATTTTGCTTTACCACCAATATTATTGATTCTAATCAGATTATTTGGTTTCTTTATAGACAGGAAAACTTTAGTAAACAGAATCTTTGAGCGCCTTGGTACACTTCTGGATGACAGCAGCACACAACAAATCAGGCAGACCTTAAGAAATATCAGGGGAATGGACCATCAATGGTATGCGACCTTACTTAGCTTCATATTCTTCCTCTTTGTAGCAACTACACTTTTTGCCGTGATTAAGAATTCTATGGATCAGATCTGGTCTATCGGAATGAAAGATCACACCAGTTTTCTATTTAAATTAAAAATAAGAGCCCGGTCTATGGTCATTATTTTATTAGCAGGTTTACTATTTTTTGTAGGACTGCTTACTGATAGTTTTCAGGCTTTTATAAATGTTTATTTGAGTACAGCTGCTCCTACGTTTGGACGTGTATTTTTAATTATCCTGAATCAGCTTTTATTTATTGCAATTGTAACTACCTGGTTCAGTGTTTTATTCAGATTTCTGACCAGCGGAAGACCAACATGGAAATCTTCTATCAGGGGTGGTCTGCTAACGGGAATACTCTTTACACTGGGGAAATACATTCTACGTATTGCACTACCTATGAGCAACATAGGCAACATCTATGGCGCATCCGGATCAATCGTATTGATTATGCTTTTTGTATTTTATTCTTCTTTTATATTTTATTTCGGAGCTTGTTTTGTAAAAGTATTGAGTGATGCCAAAGAAACTCCTATACGCCCTATTAAAGGCGCGTTTAATTACGAAATAAAAGAGATTCTGAAACCCTCTTAAGTTAGCTCCTGCATAGCAATACGCTCAAAACCCTGCATTTCAAATACAGCTAATTTGTTCAGTAGGTTATAATGAAGGGTACCAAAAAAATTAATTATCCCATCTTTATTTTTGCCTTCAATACAAATACTTTCTTTACTGACTTCGGGGTGTTGCAAAAACTGTACAGCTAATACCTCTTCGTCCTTTATTTTAATATCGGCGATATCGATAGCATACTCTTTCATTAGCAATAAAAAGCTTGTTCCGTTCATTAATAACTCTTTGATACTCATGGCTACAGGGTTTAAGGTTTGGGAAGTTTAGCAGAGCAAATTTAAAGCCAAAAATAAAGGGGTAAACCCATATGGATCACCCCTTTAAATTATTTTTAATTAAGAATTTTAGAATAGTCTAAGCGCAAGTCCTAAAGTGAATAAATTCAATCTCTGACCATCATAGTTATCTTTTCCTAATTTTGTAATACCAGCTTCATATCTTAAGTCTACACCTAATTTACCTAAATCTAAACCTGCACCAAACTGCCATGCAACTGCTTGATTTTTGAAATTACCTTTAAACGCACTGCTGGCTGCATCGCCAAAAGATTGTTTATCATCCAGGATAAATGAAATTACAGGTCCTGTATTTAAACGTACTCCAACACCAGCAGCGCCGATTTTAGTACCAATTAATAAAGGTACATCAAGACTTGTAAATTTAACTTTATTTTCCTGACCAACACTACCAGCTTCGTTACTTGTCATTGTCGTATTTTTTCCCGACAAATAAAGCTCTGGTTGAAAATGTATACCTGCTGCTCCGATTCTTGCCCAAAGACCTGCATAATAACCAGCTGAGTTATCGCTGCTAAATGTACCATGACTGCTTAATTTAGAAAGATTGGCTCCTCCTTTAACACCAAACTGAAAAGATGGCAATACCTGGCCGAAGGCAACTGCACTAAAGCAGACAAATAATGAGAATAGGATTAATTTTTTCATAAGTTTTTATTGGTTTATTTATTGATAATAACGAACAATACTGTTTTTATATGCAGTAAAATTAGTATTATTTTTTTTGCAAACTAAATTACCTCAATTTAAATTAATCGGGCCTTATTTCATAGATTTGTTCATGCCTTCAAACCCAATGCAACAGTCAGTATTCTAATGGATTTTGATTTTAACTTCTATGCATTAAGCCTGATAATTTCTGGCATTATTACACTCCTGCTTTCAGGCTATATTATAAGTAATGAGAAGGGAACAGTGCGCTGGGTAGGATATTTAATGTTATCCAACTCCATCTGGTCACTCGCCTATGGTTTTGAACTGGCAAGCAAAACTATGGAGCAAATGAAATTCCTGATTAACATCGAGTATTTAGGGATTGTAGCAGTTCCATTTTATTGGTTTTTGTTTTGCATTGATCTGGCCGGCAAAGAAAAATGGTTAAATAAAATTGGTAATCAGCTTTTGATTACAGCAGTACCTGTTTTTTCACTGGTTTTAGTGTGGACTAATCATTTACATCATCTGCATTATAAAATGCTTAGTGTAGATTATAGCGGAAGTTTTCCAATGCTCAAAATCGTTCCCGGGATAGCTTTTTATTTTTTTGTTGGGTATTTCTATAGCTTGCTGCTGATAGGAAACTACTTCCTGATCAAAAAGTTCAGGAACTCTGATCGGGTATATAAAAAACAGAACCAGGTTATTCTGGCTGCAGCACTAATTCCCTGGCTGGCAAATCTATCTTACCTGGTGGGGTTAAGACCAATTCCCAACCTTGATGTCACCCCATTTGCCTTTCAATTTTCTACCTTCCTGATCTTTATTGCTATTTACAGATTTAAATTTCTGAATGTTCTGCCTGTTGCAAGAGAAAAAGTTCTGGAATTAATGGGGGACGGATTTATTGTATTGGATCACCGAAACCGTGTCATAGACTATAATTCCGCCTTTAAAAAATACATCAGTGTTTATCATTCCAATAAAATCATTGGCAAAGATATCAATGAATTATTGCAGTATCAGCCCGAATTACTCGATCTGCTCAATCAGCAGGAGTCAGGAAAAGTTGAATTGCTTGTACATACTGCAAATGGAGTATTCGACCTGGAAGCTGACATTTGTTTTTTAAATGAAAACAAGCTAAACCGTAATGCAACAATCATTAAACTGCAGGATTTAACAAATGTCAGACAGGAGGCACTAAAATCCCAGCGTCAGGCAGAAGAGCTTCAAAAATTAAATCAGTTAAAGGACCGGATATTTTCTATTATGGCCCATGATCTGAGAGGCCCGCTGCTAAACCTTGCCGAAGTATTGAAAATGACATCTGATGATACCATAAGTGCTGAAGAATTCAAATACCTTTCCCCTACCCTGACCAAAGATATTTCATATACAACTGATCTGTTAGAGAATATATTGCATTGGTCCAGAAGTCAGCTTAAAGGTTATGGGATCAATAAGGAGCTTTTTGATTTGAAAACTTTAATTAATTCGGAAGTAAACTATCATCTAAAAGCCGCATCAGTAAAAAACATCTCTATTATTCAGCATTTAGCCAGTGACCTGGTTGTTTATGCCGATTTACTGATGATGCAGATTGTAATCAGAAACCTTATTATTAATGCAATTAAATTCTGTCACGAAAACTGCATAATCACGATTTCGGCATCTCCTTTTAATATAGATTATATAGATTTAAGTATTCAGGATAATGGTGTTGGTATCGCATCAGAGAATATTCAAAAGATTTTTAACGGGGAGAATTTTTCCAGCAGAGGCACACAAAATGAAAAAGGTACAGGAATAGGTTTAATGGTATGCTGGGATTTCATGGCCAGAAATGAAGGCAGTATAAATATTGAAAGTGAACTGGGCAAAGGGACTACTTTTAAATTACAGATCCCCAGAAGGACCTTATAAAATTTCAGATTTATCTGTTATATATAAAAGGGGCTGCTCTTTTCAGAACAGCCCCTTTTATAATATTACTTATCCCTTATTTGGTCGCATCATTGATAATTTGCTTTTCCTTAAGTGCATCAACGTTATTCTTATTTCCGAAATTTTGAGTCTTATCTGCAAAGTAAGCCAGTATCTCTACAATAGTATCTAAATTATCAGCTACGCGCTGATGCATATCTGGTAAATCTTTATCTAGTTTTTTATCACTCAGCTCAATATTATCTACTTCAATTTTTCCTATCTTTTGAATAATTGCCTGTTGTGAATGTTGTAAGTCTTCTAATTCTCTTACAATTTTCTCCATTAATTCAAACTTCTTTAAAGTATCCATATGATTGTATTTTTATATTCTTCTGTAAATATTTACAATCACTATCAACCAATTACCTTGCCATAGATTTTAGCTCCTGTCTGAATGGAATATATTTTTCAAAATAAAACTGGTAGAAATTAGGATAAGAGTTATATAACTAATAAATTAGTTATATAACTCTTATCCTAATGAATCAACTAATTTTTTCAATAATTATATGCTGTTTTACATTTACTGCATCAGCCCAGTCCGAGCTTATTCCAGATAAAGAAAAATTATTGGATTTATATCAAAATCAGCGATTCAGCGAAGCTGCTGCATATTTACAATCTATTTATAGTGAAAACACAAATGATCCTAAAGCGCTTGCACAACTTGCTTATACAAATATGATGTCCGGAAATTTACCTGCAGCCGAAAAAGGTTATCTTAAGCTTTATAGCATACAACCTGCGAGCCTTCCACTACTATTTAATCTGGCGAGTCTTCAACGCCGCAGAGGTAATGATAATAAGGCAAAATTCTATTACAAGGAGATCATTAAGATAGACAGTTTGAATTTTAATGTGTACAAACAGCTGGCTGCTCTTGTGCAAGATCCAATCAGTCCTGAGAAACAGTGTTATCTAAAGAAGGCAAATCTTCTGCACCCGACGGATGCCGATATTGCATTTGATCTTGCCAATAGCTATAGTCTCCAAAAAAAAAATGACTCAGCCTATATAGTATTGCAACCTGCTTTGGCGGTTGACACTGCTAATCTGATGCTTTTAAAAGCAAAACTTCCTGTCTCTATTACTTTAAAAAAAATGGATGAGGCAATACTCACAGGTGAAATGCTGATCGCCAATGGCGATAGTTCAGGTTATGTTCTGAACAATATGGGCAAAGCTTATTTTATCCAGAAACAATATGCTCAATCATTAAAATTCTTTAAAACTATAGAAAATATGCAACAGCAAAATGAATCTACTTTATATTATACTGCACTATGTTACCGTGAACTTAAAAACTATGACCTTGCAGCCGAATACCTAAATAAATCTATCAGAGAAAGCCTCTCCCCTTATATGTCCAGCTATTATAAAATTCTTGGAGAAATTTATGAAAAAACTAAACAACTAAAAATGGCAAATCAGAGCTATCAGAAAAGCCTTAATTATGAGAATAAAGGAGAAGTATATTATAATCTTGCTTTACTGAATGACTTTAAACTGAAAAATAAAAAAGCTGCTGTCAAATACTATCAAAAGTTTTTAAACAGCAAGCCTGATACCAAAAAGTACAAAGAAGTATTGGATTACACTAAACAAAGAATGATAACCATTACTAAATAATTATTTATTTAGTAAGCGGGCCACATATTTACCGATAATATCAAATTCAAGATTCACGATATTCCCTACATTGACTTCCTGCAAATTTGTATGTTCAAAAGTATATGGAATAATAAATACTGAAAACTCATCCTCAGCAGAATTAACAACCGTAAGGCTGATTCCATTGATACAAACCGAACCTTTCTCGACAGTTACATTCCCTTTACTGCTGTCATATTTAAAACGATACTCCCAGCTCCCGTCCAATTCCTCTCTTAAGATACATAAGCCCGTCTGATCTACATGTCCCTGGACAATGTGTCCGTCAAGACGGCCATTCATCTGCATACAACGCTCCAGGTTAACTTTCATTCCCTTAGTTAAATGCTGCATGTTACTTTTCTCCAAAGTCTCCTGAATAGCTGTAACCGTATGTGTGGTATCATCCAATGCAACAACAGTTAAACATACGCCATTGTGAGATACACTCTGATCAATTTTCAACTCATTACTAAGCGCAGATTCAATTGTAAAATGAAGGTTTGTTCCTTCTTCTCTGATTTCTTTAACTGTACCCAGTGTTTCAATAATGCCTGTAAACATAAATTCTAATATTTTGTCTGGCTTTAAAGCCTTTTCTTTCCTCACAAACTTACCAAAGTTCAAAATAGTTTGAATGCCAGTAATGTCATATTCTGAAATTGCCGTACCTGGTGTTTAAAGAGTCTTTAAAGGTTTTAGTTGTTCAATAATTTGAATAGCCTGCGCAATCTGATCAGCATCTGTATTCAGATGTGTCACAAATCTCAAGGTATCAGCACCCATAGTCACACATAAAATCCCATTTTCTTTTAAACTGTTCAATATACTTGAAGTAGTATATCCCGATGCAACTTTAAAAAGAACAATATTCGTTTCTACAGGCATTACAGAAGCGACAAAGCTGGCCTTTTCCAAAGCATCAGCAAGAAGTTTTGCATGCTGATGGTCATCAGCAAGCCTGTTTACATGGTTATCCAAAGCATAAATACCAGCAGCGGCCAGAAAACCCGACTGACGCATCCCTCCGCCAAAAGCCTTACGGATCTTCTGTGCCCGATGAATAGTTTCCTTAGATCCCAATAATACAGAACCTACAGGTGCTCCCAGTCCTTTGGAAAGACAAATTGAAATACCGTCAAAATATTGCCCGTAATCTGCTGCCCGATCTCCTGTTTCCACCAGTGCATTAAAAATTCTGGCTCCATCCAGATGGAGTTTCAAACCTTTGCTTTTACATAATGCAGCTATAGGTGCAATCTGTTCCAGCGTATAACAAGCTCCTCCCCCCTTGTTCACTGTATTTTCTAATACAACTAAACTGGAATTTGGGTAATGAATATTGTCTTCATTAATTTCAGGCCTGATCATTTCGGGGGTTATAATTCCCCTTGGTCCGTTCAAAAGTCTGACAGAAGCCGATGAATGAAAAGCAATTCCGCCACCTTCATAACGGTAAACATGTGCAGTCTGATCACAAATCACCTCATCCATAGGCTGAGTAAAACATTTAATCGCAATCTGATTGGTCATGGTTCCGGAAGGACAGAATAATCCAGCTTCCATATTAAAGAGTTCTGATAATTTTCTCTCCAGAGCAGCAACCGTTTCATCTTCTCCGTATACATCATCACCAACTTTTGCTGTCATCATAGCAGCCATCATACCCGCTGTGGGCATAGTCACAGTATCACTTCTAAAATCTATTTTTTTTTGCATGGAATAATCAGGGAACCAATTAGGCTTCTAATGGTGAAATTATCACAAATACAGCTTACATCAAAGTATTTTTATTCGTGCACTCATGAAATACCACATAAAATTCTTTAATTGCTCTTTATGAGTGTTTTAAAATTGAATGATTGGGTATTTTAAAAGAATATTGTGACATTTATAAACTGTGATAAAATATTAAAATTTGGAATTTAAAATAACTAGTGTAATTTTATCTTAGTGTTAATTTAACAATATCTTATTCACAAAGGCTTATTGCCTGAATATTTGAGACTTACAAAGAATCGCAAGAAGAAGATGTTTAAATTGAGCAAGATAAAAGCAGGTAAATACAGGGAATAATAAGAAAACTAAAAAATAAATACAAGGATAAACGCCTATATCAGCTAAATAAAAACTGAACGGGCAAAACACCATAAACAGACCATTAAAAAAGACCGAAAATGGAAAAAAACAAGTTGTCAGGAATATTTACTTTTACCCCAAAAAAAACAAATTAAGATGATAGTTATTGCAGATGGTGGTTCAACCAAAACCAATTGGTGTTTAATTAATGAAGCCGGTAGAAAAATTCATTTTAATACTGAAGGTTACAATCCGTATTTTTCCCGTACAGATTATATTGTTGAATCTTTAAAAAAATCTTTACCAGATCATTTAGAGGCAGATAAGCTAACAGAAGTATATTATTATGGCGCAGGCTGTTCAACTGACGCGAATAAAAAAATTGTAGCAGATGCTATGGGACAGGTTTTCCCAAATGCAATTATCTTTATTGGACATGATTTATTAGCTTCTTGCAGAGCATTATTGGGTGACGAACCTGGTTTTGCAGCAATTTTAGGTACCGGAACTAATTCATGTCTTTATGATGGAAGTGATATTTCTTTAAACATTGACTCTTTAGGTTATTTCCTTGGAGATGAAGGTAGCGGATGTTATATCGGTAAACGTATTCTTGGCGATTACATGAAAGGTTATATGCCAAAAGGTTTGAGAGAAAGTTTTTATGATAATTTCGCATTGACGAACGAAGATATTTTCGATCATATTTACAACAAACCACTTCCAAACCGTTTCTGTGCAGGATTCAGTAAATTCCTGTACGATTTCAAAGATAACTATGAGGATTATGCATTCTCGACAGTTGAATATGCTTTCACTGCATTTTTTGAGAACCTGGTTATTCACTACCCGAACTATAAAGAATATAGTTTAAACTGTGTAGGTTCTGTAGGTTATAGCTTCAGAGATATTTTAAGTATTGTTGCAGACAGATACGAAATGGGTGTAGGCAAAATTATCCGTTCTCCTATAGACGATCTTGTGGATTACCACATGCAGCCAGCAAGAAGTTTAAGATAAAAATAAATGAAATAAAAAAATCCCGGTTACACATTAACCGGGATTTTTTTATTTCAACACGATTTGATTTATCTCTGCTATTTAAAAAGAGATTTCTTTTCCAAATAACTTTCCATATTTTCTTTTATCAAAACGATACAGTGTAGCTGCCCGGAAAGAGACGCCTTTCTGTTTTTCATTCAGATCTTTTAAAACGTTAAAGCTTAACATCTTTTTTCTGAAATTTCGCTTATCCAATTTTTTACCCAAAATAACTTCATATACATTTTGCAATTGCGTTAATGTGAATTTTTCGGGCAGTAATTCAAAAGCTATAGGCTGATGTTTGATTCTTCTTTTTATTTTTTCCAGTCCCTGATCAAAAATTTTCTGATGGTCAAATGCCAGAGGAGGTAACTCCTTTACATTAATCCAGTGTGCCTGCTTGGCATAATTGCTGATTGGTTTCAGGGCTTTATCTCCTCCCAAACGCAACATTGCATAATAAGCTACAGAAATGATCCGCCCCTGAGGGTGACGGCCTATATCACCAAAAGTATAGAACTGCTCCATGTAAACGTTCTCTATACCAGTAAGTTCGTGTAAAATACGCGCTGCTGACTGGTCCAGACTTTCGTTCTCATTAACAAGATATCCAGGAAGGGCCCACCAATCTTTAAAAGGTTCTTCATTCCTTTCAATCAGTAGAACTTTTAATTCTCCTTCATCAAATCCGAACAAAACACAATCTATTGAGAAGGTGGAATTAAGTTGTGGTAAGACTTCTTTCAAAACATTAAATTTTTAAAAACTAAAGCAAATTAATATACTTGTTTGCGATTTACATAAAATAAATCAAAATAAATTACTTAGTGTAATATCTACACGGTATATTCGTATATATAAACACATGAAACCAAATATCAAAAATATCGCTGTATTGACATCTGGGGGTGACGCTCCCGGGATGAACGCATGCATTAGAGCAGTTGTACGTACCGGCATTTACAATGGTATAAATATGTTTGGAGTTTTGCAAGGTTATCAGGGATTAATAACTAATAATATTATTCCTATGGATGCCCGCTCAGTAAGCAATATTATCCATTTAGGCGGAACAGTACTAAAAACTGCACGTTGTTTAGAGTTTAAAACAGACGAAGGTATGGACCTCGCGTACGAAAACCTCAAGTTGCATCAGATAGATGCGCTGGTTGTTATCGGCGGAGATGGTACCTTTACCGGAGCCCGTCGTTTTGCGCAAAGACACCAGATTAATGTGATTGCCATTCCTGGCACCATTGACAATGATTTATACGGTTCTGATTTTACATTAGGTTACGATACTGCGATTAACACAGTTATTGAAGCCATTGATAAGATCAGGGATACTGCAGATTCGCATGACCGCTTATTTTTTGTTGAAGTAATGGGTCGTGATTCCGGATGTATTGCCTTAAGAAGTGCAATTGCCTGCGGAGCAGAAGCTGTATTGTTGCCAGAAAAAGCAACAAGTATGGATGAACTGATTAAACAACTGGAAACAGGCGCAGCCACAAAAAAATCTTCCAGCATCGTAATTGTGTCCGAAGGACATAAACAAGGTGGTGCGTATGACATTGCTAAACATGTTAAAGAAAAGTTCGATCATTATGACACAAAGGTCACTATATTAGGGCACTTGCAACGTGGTGGAAGTCCGAGCAGTTTTGACAGGATCTTAGGAAGCCGTCTGGGTTATGCAGCCGTGAATGAACTGTTGAAAGGCAGCACTCAGCAAATGGTTGGATTAAGAGGTAACGAGATCAGGTTAACCAGTTTGGATGAAGCACTCACGGAACATAGTTTTAAACTAGAAAGTGATCTTTTAGAAATGACCAAAGTTTTATCCATTTAACATGATAGCGGTAGTATATAGCGGTTCAAAAACGGCACTGTGGAAAATAGCTAAAGACGGCAAAACGATTGCCGAATGTAGTATGCCCGGTATAAATCCGTTTTTTGTAGATCAGAAATCATTATTACAGCAACTGAATAAAAAATCTATTCTGATTAACAATGCAGAACAGATTAAAAAGATCCATGTTTTTGCTGCCGGAGCAACTTCTACAGAACGCAGAAATGAATTGGTCGCTTCTTTAGGAATGTTCTTTAAACACAGTAAAATTACTGTTCAGGATGATTTGTATGGTGCTGCTATAGCTGCATGTTTCAATAAAACTGGTATCGTAGGCATCCTTGGCAGTGGTGCAAACTGTGCTTATTTTGATGGATGTAAACCTGAACCGAATAACTTTGGTCTGGGCTTTATCCTGAGTGATGAAGGATCAGCTACCTATCTGGGTAAAATGGTCCTGAAATATTACCTTCAGGAAAAGATGCCAGCAGACCTGATGAAAAAATTCAGTAAAAAGTATGATCTGAACAGATCAGAAATACTGGATAAAGTCTACAAAAAAACTATGGCTCAGCAGTTTCTGAGTTCTTTTCTGGATTTCTTTATAGAAAACAGAGAACATGAATATATACAACAGTTAATAGATAATGCTTTTCAGCGTTATATAGAGACTTACCTGTTGCCTACCATTAAACTTCATCCTGGTGAGGAAGTCCATTTTGTAGGAATAGTAGCAGGGAACTTTCAGGATCGTTTGCGGGCAATAGCAAAGAAAAACGGTTTTGAAATCACAACGATTACCAAAGAACCAATATATAATTTACTTAATTACTATTCAAATTAATAATAATGACAAAGATTGGAATAAACGGTTTTGGCCGTATCGGCAGACTGGTTTTTAGAGCTGCTTTAAAGAGAGGTTTAAATGTAGTTGCAATAAATGATCTTGTAGAGCCAGATTACATGGCTTATATGTTGAAATACGATTCTACACATGGTCGTTTTGACGGAACTATTGAAGTAGTTGACGGACATTTAGTGGTTAACGGAAAAACTATCCGTATTACTGCTGAGAGAGATCCTGCTAACTTAAAATGGAATGAAGTAGGTGTTGAAACTGTTATTGAGTCTACAGGGTTATTCTTAACTCAGGCTGATGCAGAAAAGCACATTACTGCAGGTGCAAAAAGAGTTGTTCTTTCTGCTCCGGCTAAAGATGATTCAATCCCTACTTACGTAATGGGTGTTAACCATCACCAGTTAACAGCAGATCAAACTGTTGTTTCTAATGCTTCATGTACTACTAACTGCCTTGCACCAATTGCAAAGGTATTAAATGACAACTGGGGTATTGCTGAAGGCTTAATGAGTACTGTACACGCTGTTACAGCAACACAGAAAACTGTTGATGGTCCTTCTGCGAAAGACTGGAGAGGTGGACGTGGTGGTTTCTCTAACATCATCCCTTCTGCTACAGGTGCTGCTAAAGCAGTAACTAAAGTTATTCCTGAACTTAAAGGTAAATTAACTGGTATGGCTTTCCGTGTACCGGTTGCTGATGTATCAGTAGTAGATTTAACAGTACGTTTAGAAAGACCTGCTACTTACCAACAGATTAAAGATGCGATGAAAGCAGCTTCTGAAGGTGAATTAAAAGGTGTTTTAGGTTATACTGAAGATGAAGTTGTTTCTTCTGACTTTATCGGTGATGACCACGCTTCTATCTTTGATGCGAACGCAGGTATCGCATTGAATGACAACTTCGTAAAAGTAGTTTCATGGTATGATAACGAATGGGGCTACTCTTCTGCATTAGCTAAATTCGTAGAATACTACGGAAACTTAAAATAAAACCCGTTCATACAGGTTTATATTTGGTTAGAATAGGGATGATCCGAATGGTTCATCCCTTTCTTGTTTCTATATATTTCAGGTCAAATAAGCTTTTAAACTTTAAATTCATCTAATGAATATGGCATTTCTATACATAAAAATCCATGTTCAAGCAGTAGCTGTTCCACTGCAATAGTACATACAACCGGACTCACTACTCTGAGGATCTTATCTATATCTTCTAAATCAAAAGTCCAGTTCTTTTCTCCCAGGAAAGCATTTAATTCTGGCCTTAAACAATCCAGATCATTCTTGTCCTGGACTGATGTTTTAAAAATAATTACGTTCATCATTTATAATAGTTCAAGATTTATAAAAATATCAGCGTACAAACAACAGACTTCCCATTGCGGCATAGAAATTTCTAATATAAAGATGACATATAAGGTTAATCATTTAAAGAGATTTCAAGCCGAACCGCACAAAATAGACGGTGAACAGTCAGAAAAGACCGGTAAACCTGAATCACAAGTCAGGTTATTTTCTGGCCAGCCATTCCAGGAACTGAGGGGTCTTTTCTTTACTGATAGTTATAGGTTCTTTGAATGAAACAGAAAGATTGATTACCAGCTTACGGGAGAAAAAATGAGCAGCATCTTTTACGGCTTTCCGGTTAACAAGATATTGACGGTTTACCCTGAAAAAATCATCTCCCGATAGTTTTTCCAGTTCTTCCAGGTTCTTATTCAAAACATAAGTTTTATGATCAAAAGTCAACAGGCTGGTCTCTTCATTTGCAATATAGAACAAAGCAATATGATCTGTTTTAACTGGTATGATTTTGTCCTTATAAGTCACCAGGATAGAAGATGTTTTTTGTGGTATTTTACTAACAAAAAGATCAAAAATTGCATCATATGAGATCTTTTCAGGAGAAAAACCTCTGCATAGCGAATGGTATTTATTCAGGGCCTGTACAATAGATGCTTCCGTAAATGGTTTCAGGATATAGTCAATACCATTTGTCTTGAAAGCATTCATTGCATATTCATCATAAGCTGTACAGAAAATGATAGGTGCAGCGACATTGATAGTTTTAAAAATATCAAAGCTCACCCCATCCCCTAACTGAATATCACTAAAGATTAAATCAGGTGCAGCTGTAGTCTCAAAATATGCGACAGCTTCTTTTACAGACCTTAGAAAAGCAACCAATTGTGCATCAGGCTGCAATTTCAAAATCACATCCGCAAGATCCTCGGCCGTTAACTTTTCATCTTCTATAATTACGATCTTCATTTTCCAAAATTTTTAAACTCACTGAAAAGGTTTGTCCATTATCTCTGATTTCAATCTCATCACCCGATAACAGCTTATATCTTTCGGCAAGGTTAGCTAATCCACTTCCTGTTGAATATTCTGCTACAGATCTGAGCTTAATATTATTAATTACACTGATCCAGTTTCCTATCTGTTTGATTTCTATAATAAGCGGATCTGCGTCCGTAAGCTCATTATGTTTAATCGCATTTTCAAGCAGGGGCTGCAAAGAGAAAACAGGTAAAAATCCTTCCGATTTTTCTGTATCAAAAGAAAACTGCAATGCTTCACCAAATCTAACCTTTTGCATCTCCAGATAGTCTATTCCTAATTTTACTTCATCCTTGAGCGTTGCAAGCCCCCTTTTATTTTCGGATACTGAAACCCTTAAAAAATCCGATAACCGCAGCAGATAATCTTCTGCGCTCACAGGACTCTTTTTGATTAATGATTTAAGGATATTAAGTGCATTAAACAGAAAATGAGGATGAATCTGTTGCTGTAATAATTGATAAGCGGCCTCAGAACTCGCCGCATTTAACCGTGAATTTTCTAATTGTGCCTTATTATTTGCATCCTGAACAATAATAAAGTTTTGCAGCAGTAACAATACACTATTCACAAATAGCCCCTGCACTGCAGTATAAAGATAAATAATATCTCCCTTAACTTTGATACCCAGTGTCCTTGCTGAGATCCCCTGCTGAATCAGATAACTCTGAAAAGCGTACATAATCCACATGACCAGTGTACTCATAATAAAACTGGAAATATAAAAGCCCACTGTACAATCACGTACTCCGATCCGATTTGTTTCCTTCAAAATAACAAGTAAACAGGTATTCCCTATGCTGATAAACATCATCAGAAAGAAGAACATAACTGATCTGCATATTGCCCCCTCAATAGTCTCACCTTCCATAAAAGCAGAACTGAATAAAAACACGCTGATTGCCAGAGAAAAACAACAGCTTACTTTTAATAAACTTTGCGTAGGAAGTTTGGTTTTCATCGTCGCAAATATGGTCAGTATCGAAAATGGATCTTTCATTTATCTTTTCTTAGGTTTTGCCAGTTTACTATTCGGTATCACATACGATACATTCATATTAAAAAATGTGGAACCTATTTTAGTCTTTGATTTATAATCATCAAAGTTATCATTTACTTTGATCAGACGGGTAGTGAGTGTGTTCCTGTACCCTCCTTTAATACCCAGCAGAAAACTTTTACCCACCATATGCTCATAGCCAATATAACTGTTTATTTCATTAGAAATCCATTCATAATTACCCGCCCTGTTCTGTCCGTCGGCATCCTGTTTTAAAAAAAAAGAATTATTAGTCAGCTCCACCCCCGTGCTCAGCCAGCCTCCTAATACATCCGACCTTCTTGCAATTAATCTTTGTGGAAGCACAAGATCTACCTCCCAGAAGCTATCAGAAAATTTATGCCAGTAAGAGTACATCGGGAAAAAAGGTAAAATAACAGACCTGTCCAGATTCACATAAAGCCCGATAACAGAAAGTGTGGATGCATTCTGTTTCAAAATCAAAGAAGAAGAAAGACTTCCGCTTAACTTTTTAATATTAAAAAAATTAGTACTTCCCATCATCACAGTAGCATTGTAAAAAACAGGTTTATTAAATAATTTACTTTGATAACCTGCAGAAAATAAAGCATCAAAATCATTTTTGACTGTTTCACCTTTATTGTAAAGCGCATCCGGGGTCTCTTTACTATAATAAGAAAATGATGTTCTGGTATAAGTTGCACCGGCGGACAATACAATTTTGTTTTTCGTATACACAGGGAATGCAGCAGAAATCTTCAATCGTTCACCAGAAAATTCCCCCTCCCCTTTATGCTCATCCCCTTTAGATAATATCTTATAATCTGAATCACCATAATATTCCTTTTGGATAGTGACTAATTTAAGAACCGGATAACTTTCCTGAACTGGTTTGCTTTTTAGAAGAGAATCCTGAGCAGAAGCAGCAATAGTAAACTGCATCAGGGAGAATAACAATAGCGGGACTTTCATTTACCGTTTTTTTGCACGAAAATGCAGAGTTATTCAACCGCTGTAAAGTGTTTTAGACCTGAAACGGACAACATTACACCCGAAAAGCACAATAGCTTAAATCTATTTAAAAGAGCTATTTTCCAGCCTGTATCTTCTGTGTGACAAAAAAAACTTACATTTGCGCCTCATTCAACGCAATAATTTGAGAAGATCGGTCTGCATTTTATTACTCTTAATCATTGTTTCACAATCCTTTAATAAATTGTGGGTAACGGTTTCTTTTAAAATGAATGAACGTTATATTTCATCTGTACTCTGTGAGAACAAAAACAGACCGGAAATGCATTGCAACGGCAGATGTATTTTAGTTAAAAAACTAAAACAAGCTGAAGAAAACGAACAAAGACAAAGAAATCAAAATCAGGAAAATACGAACGTATTATTTTTCTGTAAACTGAACAAACTTAAAGTTACAGGTTCTCTTTTAGCTGCTCAAAAAGATAGTTTCAACCGATTCTATCTCCATTTCAAACCTTCTTCTTTTCATAACGATATTTTTAAACCGCCACAGCAGGTTTTCGCTTAATTTCTTATTGACTACCCTTTTTGTTTCCATCCGGCCCGCCGGACTGATCTGCTATTGTTTTGATTTTTATTGATAGCAAAATAATTTATGGGCGTCTATGCGTTACCTGAAATGCAGCGCAAATAATCGGCTTCCGGCCGGTTATATATCCGAATTATATACGTATGATCCGGCATCAGTATAAACTGATGTCAAAGAGAAATTTATAAAAACATGAAACCATCATGATTTTTCAAACCACAAAGTGGGATGAAAAAATCTGATAGCTTCATCACAAGTAAAAACAAATCACAAACAAATGAAAATCAAGGTTTTCCTTATTATATTTCTATTTATCTCTATATTCAGGCTCTCTGCCCAGACTTCTTCTGGTTCTTTACATGGTAATATTGTTTCTTTTGATAACGAACCCATTCCAAATGCCAATATCGTCCTTCAAAATACAGCACTTAAAACCACTACTGATCTCAATGGAAATTTCAACTTTAAAAATGTCCCTGCGGGAACATATGTATTGATAGTTTCCAATGTCGGTTATACTGCTAAAAGACAAAACCTGGTTATTGAAACAGGAAAAAAGCTAAAGCTCAGTTTTCAACTTTCAAAA
Source organism: Pedobacter cryoconitis (assembly GCF_014200605.1). Lineage (GTDB taxonomy): Bacteria > Bacteroidota > Bacteroidia > Sphingobacteriales > Sphingobacteriaceae > Pedobacter > Pedobacter cryoconitis_B. The sequence goes on from NZ_JACHCE010000013.1 coordinate 94,520, forward strand.
AGCAGACAGGAACTCAACGAAATTGCGATAAGCGGTACTAAAAACCATTATAAGGTAAAACGATCCGGTACTTCGACAAGAATGGATATTCCATTATTAACCACCCCACAATCTGTACAGGTAGTTTCTAATCAGGTCATCAAAGACCGTCAGGCATTTACATTAAATGAAATTTCAAATTCATTTACCGGGATGAAAGCCAATAACGGAAGTGGTTCTTTCAGCATCCGTGGTTTTACTGCTTATTCACCTACAGATGCAAGTTTTCTCTTATATAATGGAATTCGCGGCAATTTATACCTGTGGAGCCAGCAACCATTACTCTACAACATTGAAAATGTAGAATTACTGCGTGGTCCCTCAGGTGCATTGTTTAGTGAAGGTTCACCGGGAGGAGTTATCAATTTTGTAACTAAAAAGCCACTGGAAAAAGAAAGATATGAATTTGATGCTGCTATCGGCAGCTGGAATTTCAAACGTTTCTCAGCCGATCTAACCGGGCCTTTGTCTAAAAACAAAAAATTGCTTTACCGTGCGGTCATTGGTTATGATAAATCAAAAAGCTTCAGAGATTATCAGGATAAAGAGAACATTTTTATCGCACCTTCCCTAACTTATCTTTTTTCGCATAAAACTGATTTGAATTTAGAAATCAATTACGCGCATCAAAAAACCAATCAGCAATATGATAACGGTACTTATATCCGTACCAACCCTGATGGAACATTTGATTTCAACTATTATCCAAATAACCTGACTGTACAAAGCCCGGCCGATTATGGAAAAACAGACAATGCATCTGCAACCCTTACTTTTAATCATCAATTTAATGATCGGCTGAAACTCACAGCTGTACACCGTGCAGTCCATAGTAAACTGGATTATACAGATCACATCCCCGTAGGTAAAATAAGAAATGACTCTATCAGCCGTGGTTATCAGGATTGGGAAACCAGCCGTTTCAGCTTACAGACCACAGCTTATTTAGCTTATCAGACCCATACTGGCTCCTTAAAACATCATATCATTACCGGTGTTGATTATAACCGTTATGGATGGACTAAAAATGATTATCAGTATAAGCCTGCCACACGCATTTCGATCTTTAATCCAGATTATAGTAACGATCCGCCCGCAGCCTCTGTTAAAGCACAGGAATCTGATGATAATAAAAGAATTACTAATCTTATTGGTGTATATGTCCAGGATCAGATTAGCCTGGGTGAAAAAATTAAAACTTTACTATCCCTTCGTTATGATTCGTACAATGCTAAAGAAACGCCACTTTCTGCCAGAGACAATAAACAGGGCGATGAACTGCAGGCTTCCGGGTTTATTCCCCGTGCCGGACTGGTTTATTTACCTGCTGATCATATTTCTCTCTACGCCAGCTTTTTAAAATCTTTTAATCCGCAAACCTCCAACAATGTTTTATCAGGAGGTCCTTTTCCTACCCGCAGAGCCACACAATATGAAATTGGTTATAAAGGAGATTTCTTTAACAATACCCTTTCTACCAGTGTTTCTCTTTACCAGATCAGGTATGCGAATATTCTGGCTTCAGCACCAACAGAAGAAAATTCTCATCGCCAGGAAGCGCTTAAAGGAACAAGAAGCAATGGTATCGAATTTTCAGCTACCGGTACGATACAAAATTTTAATATCATAGCCGGTTACGCTTATAACGATCACGTGATTCTCAGTACCAGTACCTTTGGTAAAAAAGGTGACCGCTTTAGTAATGCCCCAAAACATATCGCCAATTTATGGTTGAAATATAATGTTACAAAATGGATAGTAAAGGGAGCTGGTCTGGCTGCAGGAGTCAGATACGTAAGTGATCAGGTAGGTCAGATTACAAATCAGAGTTTTGTATTCCCGTCTTATACCGTTCTTGATGCCGCAATTAACTACCGCAGGGGAAAATACAATATACAGCTCAATGCCTATAACTTAACAGACAAACGTTATTTCACCGGCAGCCGTTCCAGCACGGTAACAGGTGGTTTGGGTGATCCGCTGAATTACAGATTAGGCATAAGTTACCTGATTCAATGAAGAAGATAAATTTAACACGTGTGCTGGTTTTTTCAATACATAGCTGGCTGGGCTTAATAACAGGTATATTTCTACTCTTACTGGGTATAAGCGGATCTGGTCTGGTCTTTTTAAAAGAAATAGATGAAAGCGTGCATGCAGAACTGCTAACGGTAAAACCTACAGGTAAACCTTTACCATTGGATAGTTTCTATCTTAAAATCGCCCGCAGCCATCCAAAAATCAAAGGGATAGCCTGGCTCAATCCTGCCGCAGCTCCAGACCGGGCCTATGAATTCAGACTGTATCAGAATGACGGTAAAATCAGCACCTACGATCTGGGCATGGTCAGTATGAACCCTTATACCGGAAAGGTATTAAGAGAAGGAAATCTGAAAGATTTCAATACTGGTTTTATGCATTGGCTAATCCAGTTTCACTGGAGTTTTCAATTAGGGCTCCCCGGGCTTTTGATGGCAACCGTATTTGCCATTACCATGTTAATTTCGATCATAACCGGTCTGATCATTTACCGGAAATATATCTGGAAAGTATTGACCTTCAGGGTTGGGATTAAATGGAAAAACCAGAGTACCATTGCCTCTGGCTTACATCGTGTGGTTGGCGTATGGGCCCTGGCTTTTAACCTGGTTATATTTTTCACAGGCTTCTGGATGAACATGTTTGCTTTTGATCCGGCTTACTGGCAAAAGCAAACATCTCCCTGCCCGGCAAATGTTTTAGCGAAACAGCCATTGGAAGGACTTTTACAGAAAGCCTTTGAAAAGATGCCGGACTTAATTCCATTAAGCGTTTATATGCCCACACAGCCAGGCAGCGATTTCAAGGTAAGCGGAACATTAAAGGATCAGCATCCATTATTTCAGGGTGGAAATTCCGTTTCTTTCGACGCCGGAAACGGACAGCTGACAGCTACCAAAAAGTTTAGCGAAAAAAGTCTGTGGGCAAAAACAGAAACAAGTTTCTTTCCTTTACATACCGGTAATTTCGGTGGTATTCCTGTGAAGATATTATATGTTCTGATAGGTTTATTACCCGGTTTATTATCAATTACCGGTTTTATGCTTTGGTGGAGAAAGATAAAATAAGAGCTGAACAAAAAATGGATGCTTCCAAAAAGGAGCATCCATTTTTAAATCATTCCATGATCTTTAATTTCAGGTATTTCTCTCGTAAACAAAAGTATCCCTCATTCTTCCCTTCATCTCAAAGTGCTTTTTAATTAACCTGATTCTGAAAAAACCACAGCGTTTTAAAACTGCCTGAGAAGCCAGATTTAAAACATCGCAGGTAGCCTCAATAGTTTTCACGGCTAATTCTTCCGCAGCATACCTGATTAAAGCATTTGTAGCTTCTGCAGCATATCCATTTCTCCAGTATAACGGGTTAATAATATAACCCAGATTTCCTTTATGCGCTTGTTTGGTATCAAATCTAAAACCACAGCCCCCAATCAGCAGGGCTTCTTCTTTTAATACAATAGCTAATTCAAAACTGGTCCTTGGGCTGGCTTGATTAAGTTCCAGTACATTAGCAATAAATTCTTTAGTATCAGTTTCACTATTCGGTCCCCAATTCTCATAAATCAGGATTCCTTCCTGCTGCGCATACCCGTGAATCATTTTCCAGTCTGAGGCTATATATTCTCTGAGTATTAACCTTTCCGTCTCTATCCAGATGTCCATCTCTATTCTACTGTTTTAAGTACCATTGCACCAAGAGGTGCAATATTGATCAGAATAGAATAGTCCCTGCCATTTGCTTTGACAGTTTCAGGCTCAAAAACACTTGTATTCAGTTTACCACTTCCAAAAAACTCCGTTTCATCACTATTAAATATTTCTTTCCACGAAGCTTTAAATGGCAGGCCTATTCTATAATCCTGTCTGTAAACAGGTGTCATGTTCAAGATCACAATCAGCGTATCTTTTGCTTTATGCCCTTTACGGGTGTATACATAAATAGAATGATTACTGTCATCTGCACTGATCCATTCAAAACCCTCCGCAGAGAAATTAAAATCATATAAACCAGGTTCTGTACGGTACAGCTTATTTAGTGCCTTCACATAGGTCTGCATTCCTGAATGAGATTTATAACGCAGTAAGTCCCAATCCAGAGATCTGGTAAAGTTCCATTCTCCGTTCTGCGCAAATTCGTTCCCCATAAAAAGAAGCTTAGTTCCTGGCTGAGTAAACATGTAAGCATATAAAAGACGCAGGTTAGCATGTTTTCGCCATTCATCACCTGGCATTTTATAAATCATAGATGATTTACCATGCACCACCTCATCGTGTGAAAAAGGAAGCATAAACTTTTCAGAAAAAGCATAAGTAATACTGAAGGTAAGCTGATGATGGTTATATTTTCTGTCAATAGGGTCAGTCTTAAAATACTTAAGTGTATCATTCATCCAGCCCATCATCCATTTCATACCAAAACCTAAACCTCCTTCACTTACCGGATGGGTCACCCCCGGGTAAGTACTGCTTTCTTCCGCTATAGTTTGTACCCCTTTAAAATTAGTGTATATAGAGTCATTCAGATCTTTAAGAAACTGGATGGCCCCCAGATTTTCCGAGCCGCCAAATTCATTCGTCGCTGCATCTCCCGACTTTCTTGAAAAATCAAAATACAGCATAGAAGCCACCGCATCTACACGTAAACCATCCGCATGGAACTGATCCAGCCAGTACATTGCGTTGCTGATCAGAAAAGACCTCACTTCATTCCGGTCATAATTGAAGATATATGATTTCCAGTCGGGATGAAACCCTTTACGCATATCCGCATGTTCATACAAGTGCGTCCCGTCAAAATGGAACAACCCATGTGCATCACCAGGAAAATGTGAAGGGACCCAGTCCAGAATTACCGCAATATCATTTTTATGAAACTCTTCAATCAGGTACATCAGTTCCTGTGGTGTACCATGTCTGGAACTAGCCGCAAAATATCCGGTAATCTGATAACCCCAGGATGGATAATAAGGATATTCCATAATCGGCATCAGCTCGACATGGGTAAAGCCCATTTCCACTACATAAGGCACCAGGCTATTGGCTATTTCCTTATAAGTTAATATACGTTCCGGTTCTGAAGGGTCACGCTGCCACGAACCTAAATGGACTTCATAAACAGACATTGGCTGATCCAGTGCATTTAATACAGGACGCTTTTTCAACCATGCTTTATCTTTCCATTTATAAGCAGTATCCCAAACTACAGAAGCTGTTTGCGGCGGATGCTCCCATCTTGTGGCAAAAGGGTCACCTTTTTCATAATTCTTGCCATCAAACCCTTTGATAAAATATTTATAAACTGTCCCCTTGCCCAATTCCGGGATAAAACCTTCCCAGATTCCCGAAGCATCAAGTCTTTTATATAATCTGTGCGAATTTGTATGCCATCCATTGAAATCTCCCGTTACATAGACATCCTGCGCATTTGGAGCCCATACAGAGAAATAAGTACCCTCAGTATCGTTCATTTTCAAAAGATGTGCGCCCATCTTCTCATATAAACGAAAATGTTTGCCCGAAATAAACAAGGCGATATCAAAATCTGTCAGTAAACTAAAAATCCAGACAGGTGCATCAGCAGATACGGTAATAATTTCTTTCACAGGATTTCCCTGATTCGCTTTAGCCATTAGTATAAAGGATTATATGTTTTTAAAATCTCACTCTCCTTGAATTTGTATTACAGCGAAGTTTTTATGGGTCTTAAAACGTAAGCAGTTTCTCTCATCCGTATGGAAACCTTTAATTTCCACTCCATCTACAATCACTTTGACCACGCCAAAAGGTATCCCGATTAAGTTATAATTATAGGTTTCGTAATTCGGCGTATACAAACCTTCCAGTTTTTGCTGGATCAGCAGACGGCGATCATTCCCTTTAACAGTAAACTTCTTCTCCGAATAAATATCCTGCTCATAAGCAAAAGTATCTCCATGATCTTCAAAGAAAAACGAATTCACTTCATAATCAGCATAATAAATATTCAATAATACTTCATCAACATTTTTCTCTCCAACGTACTGCATCACCGGATACTCCGGAATAACAGCTCCCGCTTTGATGAAGATAGGCATATCTTCTAATGGTGCGTCTATTAAATGTTCATTTTCACCGGCAAGCAAACTATGTGTCCAGAAATTATACCATTGTCCCTTTGGTAAATAAACTGTTCTTGAAACAGCACCTTGCTCTAAGATCGGGCAAACCAGGATTTTATCGCCGAAGGCAAATTCATCCTGTCTGAAATGGTTGCTCACATTTTCCTGCTCCAGCATAACCAGAGGTCTTAAAATAGGAAAACCATAACGGTGATGTTCCCAGAAAACGGAATACAGATAAGGCATTAAGCGGTATCTCAGTTCAATAAACTTACGGTTGATTGCAGTATAAGGCTCTCCGAAACTCCAGGGCTCTCTTTCGGCAGTATCCCCCGCAGAGTGTGCACGCATAAAAGGAGAAAATGTACCTAACTGAATCCATCTGGTAAATAACTCCCCATCAGGTTCCCCGCTAAAGCCACCGATATCAGTCCCGCAAAAAGGAACTCCTGATACAGACATCCGCTGACATTGTATATTTCCAATTTTCAAATGCTCCCAGCTCGCCACATTATCCCCCGTCCATACACAACCATAACGCTGCATTCCGGCATATCCGGCACGTGTAATGGTAAAAGGACGTTTATTGCGCATCAATTTTTTCAGTCCGTCATAAGTTGAACGCACCATTTGCATTCCATAAACATTATGTGCTTTACGGTGCGATCCTCTGTGTCCGTCATAATTATGGCGGACATCATTTGGAAATGTTCCTGCCCCGAAAACCGCCGGTTCATTCATATCATTCCAAACTCCGGCAACCCCCATATCTACCAGTTCTTTATACAAACCACCCCACCATTCTCTTACTGTTGGGTTCGTGAAATCAGGGAACTGACATCTGCCGGGCCATACGTGACCTTCCATAAAGTAATCATCACTCCTTCTGCAGAAATAATTATTTTCTTTTCCTTCCTTAAACACCCAGTAATTGTCATCGACTTTAATTCCCGGATCGATCATCACCACCGTCTTGAAACCGTCATCTGCCAGCTCCTTGATCATCTTTCTCGGATCAGGAAAATGCTTTTTGTTCCAGGTGAAACAGCGATAGCCATCCATATAATCGATATCAAAATAGATCGCATCACAAGGGATATCCCTTGAACGGAACCCTTCTGCTACTGCTTTTACCTTAGTCTCCGGATAATAGCTCCAGCGGCATTGATGATAACCCAAAGCCCATTTTGGTGGCATAGGATGGGTTCCGGTCAAACTTTGATAACGTTTAACCACGTCCATCATATGAGGGCCGTGAATATAATAATATTGCAATTCACCACCATCAGACCAGAAACTGGTCTTATCGTTATCTTCTTTTCCAAAATCAAAATAAGAGCGGAAGGTATTGTCAAAGAAAATACCGTAAGCAGCTTTCTGGTGCACACCTGTATAAAAAGGGATAGTTCTGTATAGCGGGTCCTGATCCCAGCCAAAAGAATAAGCATCAGTATTCCAGTTCTGAAAATGACGGCCGCGCAGGTTCATATTTCCGGATTTATCCCCAAGACCGAAAAAGTTCTCTTCAGGAAAACATTTCTTGGTTGCAAAAACATAGTAGCCACCAAAATCTGCATTTTCTTCCCAGTGCATTGGAGAAGCATCCTCGCTCATCACCATTTGTGTAAGATTCTCTATAAAAGAAATATGAAAATCTGCCTTTCTGATCTTACAAGTAATTGTATTGGTAGAAATTGCATAATAATCTTCTTCTTCATCCATACTGAAAGTACTCACTTTCTGATCCACTACCGGAACAGCATAAGAAAACTCTTCCAGAAAAACACTGTGCGGGGCCAGTCTGACGCGGATAATCTCATTACTGACTACCCTGACTTCCACGCAGGCTTCACCATCCGAGAAGAAAAACTTGTTCCCTTCTTTACGCACTTCCTGAACATGAGTCAGATATTTCTTAACTATCGGTTTTAAGGCAAGTACCGGATTGTTCAAATGCTGAATAGTTGTTTCAACAATTTCCTTAATATTGTCGTTATCCTTTATTTCGTTTCCTTGTTCTTCGAATTCTTCCATAAAAAGGTTTCCGTAATCTGTTTGTCTATGTAAATTGTCTTGTTACTATAGCTAAAGTGTTAATTATTATGCCAAAACACAAAGTTTTTCATATATAATTCGAACAACCTTTTAAAGGTTCCCGACTTAACATACGCTTTGCTGAATCTATTTAGCTTTTTCTTTAACAAACCAAATTACATCTACATATGAAACACATAAATTTTTCGAACATTAGCAATCAATCCAGTTTTATATTAAATTGCCATAGAATACCATTATATAAAATTCTTTAATCGGCAATTCAATTCATATGAGGAACAAATTCAAAGCATTCATTTGCGTCATTATACCAGTACTGTTAGCTTTTGTCTTAAATACCAAATTTGGCAGTCTTCCGCCTCTTTTGAAATTCCTTAATCCTTTTACCGGTTTTTGGCAAAATGCCGAGAAAATGAGTATCTCAAAACAAAGCACATTGCAACTAAAAAGGACTAAAGAATCTGTAGATGTAGTTTTCGATGACCGAATGATCCCTCATATTTTCGCAAAAAATGATCATGATGTTTATTATACACAAGGTTATATCACAGCAATGAACCGTTTATGGCAAATGGATTTTCAAACCCGTTATGCAGCCGGCAGATTATCGGAAGTGGTAGGCTCAAAAGCAATCGAACTGGACAGATATCAGCGTCGTATGGGTATGGTCTACGGAGCAGAGAATTCATTAAAAGGAATGATGGAAAACCCCAAATCAAAAGCAATGATTGAGGCTTATACAGCTGGTATTAATGATTATATACATTCTCTTTCCAGTGCACAGCTTCCTCTGGAATATAAAATACTGGATTTTACCCCAGAAGACTGGACACCTGTTAAATGTGCTTTAATGCTTAAACAAATGGCAGCCGTACTAGCCATTCGTTCTGATGAGTTTTACATGAGTAATATTATGAAGAAATACGGTACAGCGGTAACTTCCGATTTATTTCCAGATTACCCTTTCCGTGAAGATCCGATTATCCCTGTAGGAACAAAATGGGATTTTAAGCCATTATCTATTCCTAAAGCACCTGTCAACCCAGCTGAAACGGCTACAACTCAAATAAAAACCAAACCGGTAGAAGAAGGTATAGGCAGTAATAACTGGGCTTTATCCGGTGCAAAAACAGCTTCAGGTTATCCGATTCTGGCCAATGATCCGCATTTGAATTTAACCTTGCCTTCTATCTGGTACCAGGTTCAGTTACACGCACCAGGATTAAATACTTATGGCGTATCCCTTCCCGGCGCTCCGGGCATCATTATTGGCTACAACAAAGACATTGCATGGGGAGTAACCAATGTTGCAGCAGATGTACTTGATTTTTTTCAGATCACCTTTAAAGATGATTCCCACAGACAATACAAATACAACAATCAGTGGAAAAACACCACCATGAGATTGGAAACCATCAAAATCAGGAATGCAAAAAGCGAGATAGATACCGTTTTCTACACTCATCACGGCCCGGTAGTTTATACAAAGAAGCCCGATAAATTCAAAATGGCCGACTATGTTCCTACAGGAAATGCAATGCGCTGGATAGCTCATGATAAATCAAATGAAATTATGACTTTCTATGAGTTGAACCGGGGTAAAAACTATAACGATTATAGAAAAGCATTAAGATACTTTGACTCCCCTGCTCAGAACTTCATCTTTGCTTCATCGGCTAATGATATTGCCATTACCGCTAATGGAAAATTCCCATTGAAATGGAAAGACCAGGGTAAATTTATTCTCGACGGATCTGATCCTGCAAACGACTGGCAGGGATGGATACCCAATGCGCAAAATCCTACAGTTAAAAATCCTCCCAGAAATTTTGTCAGTTCTGCAAACCAATCCTCTACTGATCCCTCCTATCCATACTATATCAATTGGGAATTTAGCCCATACGAAAGAGGCAAGCGAATTAATGACATGCTAAAAGTTATGAATAAGGCTACTGTCGACAGTATCAGGATTATGCAGAGCGATAGTTACAGTATTCTTGCTCAAAACCTGCTCCCTGCTTTATTATCAAAAATAGACGCCTCAAAATTAAATGCAACGCAAAAAGAAGCATTAAGCATAACTGCAAAATGGAATAAATTCTACACTGCTAAAGCTGTGGCCGGAAGTATCTTTGATTTATGGACAACCCGCTTGTTTGATGATATCTGGGCAGATGATTTTACCTTCGCCTCTGTACCTATGCGTTACCCCTCAAAAGACCGTACAACAGAACTCATTTTAAAAGATCCTAACTCAAAATGGTTCGATAATGTGAATACACCACAAAAAGAAACCCTGAATGATCTGGTTAACGAAGCTTTTAAATATGCTTGTGATAGTCTGGAGCGGAAATACGGACCTATTGGCAAGAACTGGCAGTGGGCAAACGTCAAAAAAACCAATATCCCGCATCTTGCAAAAATACCTGGCATGGGCTCTGAAGTCTTAATGATCGGTGGAGCGAAAAGTACGATCAATGCTTTGAGTGAAAGCAATGGACCTTCCTGGAGAATGGTCGTTGAATTAGGCAAAACACCTAAAGGCCACGGTGTATATCCTGGCGGACAATCTGGTAATCCAGGAAGCTTCTTCTATGACGACATGCTGACCACCTGGGCAGACGGCAAATTATATGACCTTTACCTCATGAATTCTGTGGATGACAAACAAGGAAAAGTTCTTTCTCATTTAAAAATTTCTAAAAAATAGCACATGGTCTTTCTCGTTATACTTATCGCTTCTTTTCTATTACAAATGATTTTGCCCTGGTGGATCATTGTCATCATTTCATTCGTTACCTGCGGATTAATTGGTAAAACTGCAAAACTATCCTTATGGCAACCATTTTTTGCTATTCTCTTATTATGGACAGGTGTGGCCCTGTACAAGAGCCTCCCTAACCACAATCTGCTGAGTTCCCGTGTTGCCGAAATGTTCGGTCTGCATGCCTGGTGGTTGATCCTGGTAGTTTCTGTACTCTTAGGTGGATTTGTAGCAGCAGTAAGCGGTTATTGTGGTTATCAGTTCAGAAAAGCTGTATTGATAAAAAAAACAAACCCATAAAATTAAGGAGCCGTTAAAAATTCATCTAATGATCTGTTTGTGTATTTTTGCAACGTGAAAACTTTAATTCCTCAAATATTTTCTATCCGCGATGATGAACAATTTAATGAAGCCGCACTGGCTATCTTTAAATATCAGGCAGAATTTTGTGTTCCTTATCACCAGTTTATAACCAACCTGAATATTAAGGCAGATCAGATAACCCGCGTTGCTGATATACCTTACCTGCCAATCAGCTTTTTCAAAAGCCACACTGTGGTTAGCAATACTGAAAAGGAAGAGATCATTTTCAGTAGCTCAGGTACCACAGGCCAAATTCAAAGCAAACATTTTGTCACTGACCTCAAGGTTTACGAAGACAGCTTCAATAAAGCCTTTGAACAGTTTTATGGTAAGATAGAAGATACTTGTCTGCTTGCTTTACTGCCCTCCTATCTTGAAAGAGACGGTTCTTCGCTGATTTATATGATTGATGCCTTACTTAATCAGAGTAAACATCCTGACAGCGGCTATTTTCTGCATAACCATGAAGAGCTTTTCAATAAATTAAATACTTTAAAAGCGGCTGGTCAGAAAACCATTTTAATCGGTGTAACCTATGCTTTACTTGATTTTCTGGAACTTTACCAGGTAAACTTTCCTGAATTAACCGTAATGGAAACAGGCGGTATGAAAGGAAAAAGAAAAGAAATGGTCCGCGAAGAATTACATGAAATACTAACCAGCGGATTTGGTGTGGATGCTATTCATAGTGAATACGGAATGACCGAGTTGCTATCCCAGGCTTACTCTTCAGGAAATGGTGTTTTTGATTGCCCTAACTGGATGAAGATTGTGTTAAGGGATACAAATGATCCCCTAACACTTCTCAATTCTAATCAGACAGGAGGAATAAATATCATTGATCTGGCAAATATCAACTCCTGTTCGTTTATCGCTACTCAGGATCTGGGCCGTTTACTGCCTGGCGGTTCCTTTGAAGTACTGGGCCGTTTTGACAATGCAGACATCAGAGGCTGTAACCTATTGGTTCAGTAAACTACGCTGCGATTAGCAGGAAGTAGTTCTTTTTACCTTTCTGAACGATTATATATTGATCATTAATCAGGTTGCTGGCAGTATAACTGGCAGTAACCTCTGCAACTTTTTCTTTATTAATACTCAGTCCGCCACCTTGTATTGTTTTCTTCACTTCACCTTTTGAAGGGAACACATTAGTTTTTTCGGCTAATAAAGTCGCTACATCAATTCCAGCGTTCAATTCTTCACGGTTGATTGTAAACTGAGGCACACCTTCAAATATCTCCAGGATATGAGCCGGGCTCAAACTCTCCAGGAATGATAAAGAACCATTACCAAATAAGAATTCCGAAGTCTTCAATGCAGTTTCCAGCGCAGCCTCAGAGTGTGTTCTTACGGTAATATCAGTAGCAAGAGCTTTCTGTAGAATCCTTAAATGTGGTGCTGCATCATGTTCTGCTTCCAGTTTCTCTAATTCCGGTTGCGTAAGTAAAGTAAAAATGCGTATCCATGCTCTGGCATCCGAATCCGTAGCATTCAGCCAGAACTGGTAATATTTATAAGGAGAAGTTTTTTCAGGATCTAACCAGATTGCACCGCTTTCAGTTTTTCCGAATTTAGTACCGTCTGTTTTTTTAATCAGCTGCGTAGTTAACCCATAGGCAGTGCCTCTGTCTTTTCTTCTGATAAATTCTGTTCCGGTTACAATATTTCCCCATTGATCAGAACCACCCATTTGAATGGTACAGTTCATATTTTTCCATAAATAATAAAAATCATATCCCTGGATCAATTGGTAACTGAACTCCGTAAAAGACATCCCGGTATCACCTTCCAGACGTTTTTTAACGCTGTCTTTGGCCATCATATAGTTCACAGTGATATGTTTTCCTACATCTCTGATAAAGTTCAGGAAACTGAAGCCTTTAAACCAATCTGCATTATTTACCATTACAGCACCATTACCTTCCGCACTGAAATCTAAAAATTGATTCAACTGTTTTTTGATACCATCCAGGTTATGAGCCAGTGCTTCTTCAGTCAGTAAATTTCTTTCCTCAGATTTTCCGGACGGATCACCAACCATACCAGTAGCACCACCAACAAGTGCATAAGGCTTGTGCCCGGCACGCTGAAAGTGAATTAACGTCATTATCTGTGTCAGGTGACCAACATGTAAAGAGTCTGCTGTAGGATCAAAACCTATATACCCTGAGCACATGCCTTCATTTAATTTATCTTCTGCATTGGGCATGATATCGTGTAACATGCCTCTCCATCTTAATTCATCAACAAAATTGGTCATCGCTTTATAATTTCGCCAAAGATAAGAAACCGTTTGTTTAAATTTAGATTTGAATAAAAGATCATCTTGGACAGATTCTTGTCAGGTTTTAATTATTATAGGCTATTTTGGCCATTTATCAGAATGCCCCGTTAAAAAAACTCTATTTTTAAAGCAATGAACTTTCTTTCGCATTTTTATTTCGAACGGCAAAACCCCAATGATTACATGGTGATGGGAGTTGTTTTGCCAGACCTGATTAAAAATGCAGATAAAGACTGGAACCTCAACCCGCAAAAAGATGAATACCTTTTTAGGGATGTACCCGATTATGCAGCGCTTTTAAGCGGATGGAAAAGACATCTTGAAGTAGACCGGATATTTCATTCCTCAGCATTCTTTAAAGAACAAACCGCCCTGCTTAAACAATTAATTTTGCCTGCTTTACAAACCGGGCCGGTAAAACCTTTCTTTTTAGCTCATATCGGGCTGGAGCTGCTATTAGATCATTTACTCTTAACTCAAAATAAGGTAGATACAGCTCATTTTTACAAACAGCTAAAAAGTGCCCATACTGAATCCCTGACTGGATTTTTAAAATATGCAGGTTTACCTGATCAGGGAAGATTTGATGATTTCCTGAGTAAATTCATCGCTAACGAATACTTGTTCAGCTATGAGAAAATTGAAAATATTACTTATGCCTTAAACCGTATATGTATGCGTTTATGGCTTAATCCATTTACAAATTCACAATTAGATAAGCTCACACTGCAGCTCGGAGAATTCAAACAGCAGCTGAATAAGCAGGGTTACCTGAGCATATTTAAGCAGATAGAAGAAGAATTGGATAAACAGTCCTTTTAGCGAAAAAAAAACATCAAAATCAAACCAGCAAATCAGCCTATTTAGTACCTTCGCCTTATGTCGCAATCCACTATAAAAGACACTATGGACGCCTTGGTTAATGAACTTAACCAACACAGTTATAATTATTATGTACTGGCAATGCCTACCATTGCCGATTATGAGTTTGACAAGAAACTGGAAGAACTTGGACAACTGGAAAAAGAACATCCGGAATTTGCCGATCCTGATTCGCCTACCTTAAAAGTTGGCGGTGATATCACTAAAAACTTCGTTACTGTAAAGCACAGATGGCCTATGCTATCCCTGGGCAACACCTATAACGAACAGGATCTGCGCGACTTTGATGAACGGATCAAAAAATCAATTGGTGATAATTTCGAATATGTTTGCGAATTAAAGTTCGACGGACTTTCTATTAGCCTGACTTACCAGGATAACCAGTTGCTTAGGGCCGTTACCCGTGGTGACGGGACTAAAGGCGATGACGTCACTGCCAATGTAAAAACAATCAGTAATATTCCCCATCATTTAAAAAAGGCAGATACACCTGCATTATTTGAAATCAGGGGAGAAATATTAATGCATAGTGCTGCTTTTGAAAGACTGAACAAAGAAAGAGAAGAACTCGGAGAAGTACCTTATGCAAATCCACGAAACTTTGCTTCCGGTACTATAAAAATGCAGGACCCTAAAGAAGTAGCAAAAAGGCCACTGGATGCTTTCTTTTATTCGCTTCACACCGAAAAAGAGCATTTCAAAACTCACTATGAAAGTCTGCAGGCCCTTAATAAATGGGGTTTCCATGTTTCTGAACATACCAGGCTAAGCAGTAATATTGACCAGGTTCTGGAATTTATCCATTACTGGGAAAATGAACGGTTTAAACTCAGCTACGATATCGACGGGATCGTAATTAAAGTAAACAGTTTCACGCAGCAGCAGGAATTGGGCTTTACTGCCAAGTCTCCACGCTGGGCAATTTCCTATAAATACAAAGCACAGGAAGTAGAAACCATTCTCGAAAGTGTAAGTTACCAGGTTGGACGTACTGGCGCAGTTACTCCCGTGGCCAATTTAAAACCTGTATTGCTTGCCGGGACTACAGTTAAGCGTGCTACCCTGCATAATGCCAATGAGATTGAAAGACTGGACCTCCATGTTGGAGACAGTGTTTTTGTAGAAAAAGGCGGTGAAATCATCCCTAAGATTATTGAAGTAAATCTGGAGAAAAGAAAAGAAGGTGCACAAAGGGTGATTTATCCTTCCAACTGTCCTGAATGTGGTACTGAATTAGTCCGTAAAGAAGGCGAAGTGGCATTTTATTGTCTGAATGATGAAGGCTGCCGGCCTCAGATCGTTGGTAAAATACAGCATTTTATCTCCAGAAAAGCAATGAATATTGATGGACTGGGTGATGAAACCATAGAATCTTTTTATCAGAAAGGCTTATTAGGCCATATCAGTGATTTATATACTTTAAAAGACAGGGCAGACCAGCTTAAGAACATAGAAAGGTTTGGAGAGCGTTCTATAGAGAATATGCTAAAGGGTATCGAACTATCGAAACAAATGCCTTTTGAAAAAGTACTTTTTGGTTTGGGAATCAGATATGTAGGAGAAACTGTAGCCAGAAAGCTGGCTGTTGGGACCGGTCATATTGACCGTTTAATTGCTGCTACACACGAAGAACTAACGGCAATAGATGAAATTGGAGGACGTATTGCAGAAAGTATTATCGAATATTTCAGCAAAGAAGCACATATTGAGCAAATTAACTTACTGAAATCCTATGGTTTACAATTTGAAGCTATCCATACAGTGATTACACTGGATAGTGACAGATTAACTGGAAAAACATTCGTAATTTCGGGAGTTTTTGAACAATACAGCAGAGAAGAGCTGAAAGATATGATTGAAAGTAATGGCGGGAAGATATTAAGCAGTATTTCCGCTAAATTGAATTATCTGCTTGCAGGTGATAATATGGGCCCATCAAAATTAGAGAAAGCCCAAAAACTGAACGTTCCCCTGATTTCGGAGAACGACTTATTAGAGATGTTGAATAAAGATTAAAAAAATGAACAAATTTCATGGAACAGGTGTAGCCCTTGTTACGCCATTTAATGCAGACGGATCAGTAGATTTCGACGGTTTAAAAAAACTGATCAACTACCAGATCGATGGAAAGGTAGAATACCTGGTATCATTAGGTACTACAGGTGAAACAGCAACACTCAATAAGGACGAAAAGAAGAAGATCTGGGCATTTACAGCAGAAATAAATAATGGCAGATTGCCACTTATCGCTGGTATAGGTGGTAACAATACAGCCGAAGTTGTTCAGGAAATCAAAGATTTTGACGGCAGCTTAGGTTATGACGCCATACTTTCAGCAAGCCCATATTACAATAAACCTACACAAGAAGGAATCTATCAGCACTATAAAGCCATCAGTGAAGCAACAGACTTAGCTGTATTGCTTTATAACGTTCCGGGCCGTACAGCAAGTAATGTGAGCGCAGAAACAACCTGCCGTTTAGCAACAGACTGCAAAAACATTATCGGAACAAAAGAAGCTTCAGGTAATTTTGATCAGTTCAACCAGATTATGAGAGACAAACCAGCTGACTTCATGCTGATCTCTGGTGATGATCCTGTTGCATTGCCAATGATTGCCTTAGGCGCTGTTGGTGTAATTTCTGTAGTTGGAAATGCAATTCCCCTATCGTTCTCAGAAATGATCAGATTATGTCTTAAAGGTGATTTTAAAGCTGCTCAGGCAATGCATTTGAAAATGGTTGAATTCACCCGCTTAGTCTTTGAAGAAGGCAATCCGGCAGGAATTAAAGCTGCATTGAAATATTTCAATGTTTGTGGTGACCAGGTTCGTTTACCATTAGTACCAGCATCAGGACGCCTTGCACAACTGATCAGTACGCAAATCAAACAGATCAGTATCTAAATAGCATTTAAAGCTATACAAAAAACGCCCCGGTATTACCGGGGCGCTATAAAATTCAAAACAAGAAATTGGTTTAAGCCTCTTTGTTTTTGGTTTCCTGAATCTCTAAACGGATAGCCTGAGCTATGTTTTTAAGATCCTGCATTCCTTTACGGACACGAGTTCCGGCTGCACTGTTGGCTTTGTTGTAAAACTTGTCTGCATCAGCTTCTAATGTGGTAACAAGCTTTTTTAACTCCTCAAATTTTTTCATTTTCTAATTACCTTTTGGTTTATTATTAGGTTTGATTAATACTCAATTACTAATGTAGGTGGTTTATTCTAATAAATGAAAAATTACCATTACAATTAAAAACACTAAAACCGTGTTTTTATCCACAAAAAGCATGGTTATTCACAAATTTGTCAATAAAATTAAGATATATCACTGAAAAACAGATAAATACAAAATAAGCCAAATAAAAAACGCCCTTTACATAAAGCAAAGGGCGTTTTTTATTTATGGAGATCAGTCTATTCAGGACTGAATTTATTGTCATTATAATAGCCGCTTTTCAGTTTGTCCGACACTTCGCTGAAAGCTTCCAGTGTACGCTCTACATCTTCTAAGGTATGCATAGCTGTTGGTATCAGTCTCAATGAAATTAAGCCTTTAGGAATAACAGGATAGACTACAATCGAACAGAAGATACCATAGTTCTCACGCAGGTCCATAGTCAGTGCCGTAGCCTGTAATAATTCACCCTTTAAGAAAACCGGGGTAACCATCGTATCAGTAATACCCAAATCAAATCCACGTGCTCTTAATCCTTTTTGCAGTGTAGTCGCGATATCCCAAAGTCTTTCTCTTAATTCAGGATTGTTTTTCAACAAATCAAGCCGTTTAAGCAAGCCCATTACCATTGGCATTGGCAATGCTTTAGCAAAAGTCTGAGAACGCATATTATAGCGCAGGAAATTAGTGATCTCTTCTGTAGAAGCCACAAAAGCACCAATTCCAGCCATTGATTTTGCGAATGTTCCGAAATAAATATCTACCCCTTCAATACAATCCTGCTCTTCATGTGTTCCGGCACCGGTTTTACCCATCGTACCAAACCCATGTGCATCGTCAATTAACAAACGGAAATTGAAATCTGCTTTCAGGTCAATGATTTCCTTTAATTTACCCTGTGCACCTGACATTCCAAAAACACCTTCTGTAATCACAAGTATACCACCGCCAGAACCTTCCACCAATTTAGTAGCACGTTCCAGTTGTTTACGGGCACTTTCTATATCGTTATGCTTATAAACAAAACGTTTCCCTAAATGAAGACGCAAACCATCAATAATACAAGCATGGCACTCTCCATCGTAAACGATCACATCATTTCTATCTACAAGACAATCAATGATAGATAACATTCCCTGGTAACCATAGTTAAGCAGGAATGCATCGGGCTTACCTACAAATTCTGCCAGTTCCTGTTCTAATTGCTCATGGTATTTAGAATTTCCAGACATCATTCTGGCCCCCATAGGGTAAGCCATTCCAAAATCTGCAGCTCCTTTTGAATCAGCTTCTCTTACTTCCGGGTGATTCGCTAATCCAAGATAATTATTTAAACTCCAAACCAAATGTTCTTTACCCCGAAAATTCATATGTGGTGCAATGGGTCCTTCTAGTTTTGGGAAGGAAAAATATCCATGTGACCATTTCTGGTGCTGCCCAAGCGGGCCCATATGTTTTGCTATCTTTTCAAAAATATCCAATGTATCTGTATTTAAGTTGTCTTATTATTTTATGCAAATTTAAGCTTTCTACGGCTCAAATACAAGATTGGACTAAAACGGTCCATCTTGCTGAATGGCATACGATTATTATGCCAAAAAAGCCCTAACAAGAGATTGTTAAGGCTTTTTTGTTAATTTTTATATTTGAAGATTAATCAACGTTATCGTGAAGGAATGAATTGTTAGGTCTGATTTCAGTACTTCCCTCTTCATCATTGCTCAATGTGAACCTTGATACCTGCGATTCTGATGAATGCTGCACCTGTTGTAACTGCGTTTGTTTACGTTTATAAGCCGGTTCATTTTCAAGTTCCTGCAGTCCATTGGTTGTACGCAATTTCATGCTCAGATCTTTAAGCCTCATAATGCGCTCCTTAGATTTTTTAAGCTGATCTTCAATAGATTCGTCGCTCTTATCATCATCCAGACCCGGAACAGCAATTTCTTCCTGTCTTTGTGCAGCCGGCTCGTTATAATTTGACTTAGGTGTTTCAAAAACGAAATCAGTTTCTGATGTTTTCAATTCAAAGTCTATCCCTGCTTCCTGTTTATTTTCGGCAGGTGCAGATTCTTCTTCTACCAGTGTATGTCTGATGATACCATTGTCAGAATCATCTCTTCTGTTTTTATTACCACTGTACATGTCGCCGAAAAGATCAGATTGTTTCAGATCATCTTTCAGTTTCATCACCGGCTCATTCATATAAGCACCAGCCTTTGGCTCAATAAAAGAGTTAACAGGTTCTAATGGTTTTACTAAAGGGGCCTCTTCAGGAGTTAATAAAGAAATTTTCTTTACGTTCTTTTTATCGTGGGCACGTTGTTCTGTAGTCTGGAATCCTGTAGCAATGATCGTTACAGAAAGTTTCTCTCCAAGGTTCTCATCAATACAGTTACCCCAGATCAGATCTGCGGTTAAACCAGCTTTATCCTGAATATAATCCGTGATAATAGCTACCTCATCCATTGTAACCTCTTTTAAACCAGAACTGATGTTCAGCAGGATATATCTTGCACCTTCAATCTCGTTGTCTTTCAACAGCGGAGAAGCTAATGCACCTTCAACAGCAAGTAAAGCACGGTTTTCCCCCTCACAGGCAAAACTACCCATGATAGAAACACCGCTGTCTTTCATTACTGTACGCACATCTTTAAAATCCACGTTGATATAACCAGGAACCGTTATGATTTCGGCAATACCTTTTGCCGCAGTTGTCAAAATATCATCTGCCTGTGCGAAAGCGGAACCTAAAGTCAGGTTACCAAATATTTCACGTAAACGATCATTTGAAATCACAAGATAAGAATCTACGTATTTCTTCAGTTCGTCCAGACCATCTTCTGCCTGCATTTTACGTCTTTTACCTTCGAAAGAGAAAGGCGTGGTAATAATAGCCACAGTTAAAATGTCAAGTTCTTTCGCTGCCTGAGCAATGATTGGACTAGCACCTGTTCCTGTACCACCTCCCATACCTGCAGTAATAAACAGCATTTTTGTAGTACTGCCTAACATGCTTTTGATATCGTCTATATTTTCAATAGCCGAATTTTTCCCCACTTCCGGAATCGAGCCTGCACCCATTCCCTCGGTTAAACTTGCACCAAGTTGTACTTTATTAGGTATAGGGCTGAACTCCAATGCCTGGGCATCAGTGTTACAGATTATAAAATCTACACCTGCAATTCCTTGACGGTACATATGGTTAACCGCATTACCACCACCGCCACCAACACCAATTACCTTGATGATTGATGACTTATCTTTTAACATTTCAAAATACATATATTTATGAATCAGTTACTTAAAAATTGGTTTTACCTGTTCATCTCTCATTGTAATATTAACACTTTTTCAACACACGTTTTCCACAAGTGTTTGGAATGTGGAAAAATCGTTCATTGTGGATAAATATTACGGTTTTATATAATCCTCGTCACTGACGTTCATGTCGTCTTTGATAAAATCCTTAGTTTTCGCTAATAATTTATCAAATAATCCACCGCCCGGACGCTTAACTTTATCCTTCACAACAGCTGGTCTTTCGACATAAATACCTGGCTGTTTCAATTCTTCAATTAACTCTTCGGCCTTTTGAATTCCTTTAATCAGCAAGCCTACGCTGGTCGCGTACATTGGGCTTTTCAAGTCATCATAGATCGTCTTAGGCATATCCTCATATTTCGACAAATGTTCATTCGGATAACCTACACGACAATCAAGTCCTGTTACATATTCTACCAATTGAGAAAGGTGCTTTAATAACGCTCCACCACCAGTAATAACAACACCACCGATTAGTTTTTTCTCATAACCAGAAGATTTAATTTCGTAATAAACATGCTCAATGATTTCTTCCATACGGGCCTGGATTACATAAGCAAGATTTTTTACCGAAATTTCTTTTGGTTCCCTGCCACGCAGACCTGGTACACAAATGATTTCATTTTCTTTATTCTCTTCAGCTAAAGCAGAACCAAAACGTGTTTTCAACAATTCAGCCTGATTTCTCATCACTGAACATCCTTCACGAATATCTTCAGTCACACTATTTCCACCAAAAGGGATAACCGCAGTATGACGAATAATACCTTCATGGAAAATCGCAATATCAGTAGTACCACCACCTATATCCACCAAAGCAATGCCTGCTTCTTTTTCTTCATCACTTAAAACAGATTCAGAAGAAGCAAGCGGTTCTAAAATTAACTCCTGAGTTTGCAGACCTGCATTGGTCACACATCTCATGATATTTTTAACAGCTGTTACCTGACCTGAAATGATATGGAAATTCGCTTCTAAACGAACACCCGCCATACCGATCGGATCTTTTACACCTGGTTCATTATCGACAGTAAATTCTTGTGGCAGTACATGGATGATCTCTTCTCCCGGGGGCATAACCAGTTTGAACATATCATCAATTAACTTATCCAGATCTTTTTTACTGATCTCATTATTCAGTTCTCTTCTTGTCAGGATTCCACGGTGCTGTAAACTCTTGATATGCTGACCAGCAATACCAACGTTTACTACACGTACTTCCACATTGGACTGACCGCTCGCCAATTCAACGGCCTGTGAAATACCCTGTACAGTTTTTTGTATGTTGGAAACCACACCACGGGTTACGCCCGCAGACTCTGCTTTCCCAATACCCAAAACCTCAATCTTGCCATGCTGTGTTCTGCGACCAACTATCACACAGATTTTTGTGGTACCGATGTCCAATCCCACTACAATTGGAGACTGAACGGTGGTTTTTTCTTTGCCCATAACTATATCTATTTGTCGAATTATCTAATTTTTGCTTTTCTGGTATCTTAATTTATCTTTTGTGATTTTCCTTCGGGCCCGTTATCAGGGGGCTGCTGGTTTAACCACTGTTTTATTTGATTTTGCTTTTACTTTATCTTTTACTGTTTTTGTTTCCCCATTAACCGGTTTATGTGTCACATTTACTGGTTTATTTGTTACAGTAGCTGTTTTATGTGTCACAACAGCTGATTTCTGCGCAGTTTTTACCGGTTTAGGAATAACCTTCACTGGTTTATGTACAGCTTTAGCAACCGCCGGCACACTCTTTTTCACTGCAGGTACAACAAAATCAGCTGTTTCAGGATTATTCCTTAATTCAGCTGCAATTTCTGCTTTGACCAAAGAATCCATCACTTTCTTTGCCGATGCAATTGTTGGTTTTGCAGGTTTAGCCTTACCCGTCAAAGCCAATAACGGATCAGGATTGTTCTTTTCACAAACAACCTGATTGGTATATTTTATGTTGATGGTTTTGTAAGTATCCCAGCCCACCTTTGGCATGGCCTCTTTGTAAAAGGTCAGCAGGTTGGTCATTTTCGTCTGGAGAGAATCCGCATTACCTAAAATGATACGCTGGTTACCTACCCTTGGTATCAATTCTATATCATCTTTATCATTAACAAATATCTGTTCAATTTGTGAGTCCCACAACGTGTCTTTTTTCAAAAATAATGCCGTTTTATACAAATCTGAGGCCATTTTAGTAATCAAAGTATCAACCTTTCCACTAAAGTGCTCTAAAATATGTCCGTTCGCTACCACAACATTTGCCGTAAAGTTCGGAGACACAGGCATTTTCAGTCCATTTTTATCAATATAAAAATCTTGTCCGCTAGAGCTGATAATTCTTAATAAAGGTTGTCTCTGACTAATTTCTATATGAATCACACCCTCCATATCTGCATAAACTGTAGCTAATGCGATATATGGATTTGACTTAATTTTTTCTTCAATCGCATGCAGGTTGATTTGCTCTAGTTTACGCCCGATCAGCTTGCCTTCATTCTGTTTTAATATCGCATCAATTTCTTCCCTTTCGATAAAATTATCTGCTCCGGGAATAAGAATTTTAATATTAGTAACCGTGACTGTATTCTTTTTTACCGATACAAAGCTCATGAGTGTAACTATTCCGCCAAGACAAACTATCCAGGCAAAACATTTAAACACAAACTTCCAATCGATCCTTTTAAACATGAGTCAAAATATTTTTTAACGGTTGAATCAAAGTATCTATATCACCAGCACCCACAGTCACTAACAACTCTGGCTGGCTTTCCTTTATATACGTCAGCACTTCTTCTTTTTGGATTACCCTGCTATTTTCGAGCGTTAATTTTGCGCTTAAAAACGCTGCATTTATCCCCTCCATAGGCAGTTCCCTTGCAGGATAGATATCCAGCAGCAGTAACTCATCCACCGTACTTAAAACCTTTGCAAAATCAGCTGCAAAGTCACGGGTACGGCTAAACAAATGCGGCTGAAAAATAACAGTCATCTTTTTATCCGGATATAATTGTCTTACTGCATCAAAACAAGCACGCAGTTCTTCAGGGTGATGTGCATAATCATCAATATAGACATGCTTATCTTCCCTTACAATGTATTCGAATCTTCTTTTTACTCCTTTAAAACTTGCAATAGCTGCCTTTACCTTTACCGGATCTATACCCAGCTGAAGAGCCGTTGCCATAGCAACAGTAGCATTCTCTACATTATGTTTTCCAGGCAGCATCAATGGAATATCCTGAATACTTACCTTTTCATCTTTATAATCGAAAACGAAATTTCCTTCTTCTACCCTGATATTTAAAGCCTGAACGATAGAATCCGTACCTGCACCATAAGTAATTCCCTTTTGAAGCGGTAAACCCTGCTTAAAGAATAAAACCCCATCCGTTTTCAACTGTTCAGCGAACAAATGAAATGATTCATGCAACTGCTCAGCATCCCCGTAAATATCCAGGTGATCTGCGTCCATGGAAGTAATCACCGCAATATCCGGATGCAGCGTTAAAAAAGAACGGTCATATTCATCAGCTTCCACCACCACTACATTATTATCACCAAGCAGAAAATTGCTCTGATAATTCGTTGTAATCCCGCCTAAAAATGCAGTACATCCATAACCGGTATCAGTCAGGATATGTGCCACTATAGATGACGTAGTTGTTTTACCATGCGTACCTGCAACGGCAATACAAAACTGGCCTTTACTGATGATTCCTAAAACCTGTGAACGTTTCTGCAAATTGAAACCCTCAGTTCTGAAATAATTCAGTAATACAGCATCAGCAGGAACAGCAGGAGTATAAACAATCAGTGTCTCCTTAGCTGTCACCCTGAATTCATCAGGTAATGAACTTAGTTCATCAGCATAAGAAATCAGAATCCCTTCCTCTTCCAGTGTCCGGGTCAGAACAGTGCTGGTTTTATCATATCCACCTACCAGGCAGCCACGTTTTTTGAAATAACGTGCAAGCGCACTCATCCCGATACCACCGGCACCAATAAAATAAACGCGTTTGATTAAATCCAGTTCCATTTATATATCTTTCTTAACTACTAATTTCAACACCTCTTTTGCAATCAGTTCATCTGCCCGTGGCAAGGCCATTTCACCAATGTTTACTGATAAAGTTTCACAGCGCGCTTCATCATTCAATAACTCCAGTGCCTGTGCAACCAATGTATCTTCTGCAGCCCGGTCATTGATTAATAATGCTGCATTCCTTTTCACCAATGCCATTGCATTTTTGGTCTGATGATCTTCGGCCACATTAGGCGAAGGCACCAGGATTACCGGTTTTTTAATTAAACAGAGTTCAGCGATTGTTCCTGCACCTGCCCTTGATATAATTACATCGGCAGCTGCATAAGCCAGATCCATCTGATTTAAAAATTCCAGTACACGTATGTTCGGATGAAAATCAGCCCCTATACGCCCTATAATTCCTGCATAATAATATTTACCGGTTTGCCAGATTAACTGTACATCCTGATCGATAAAATCCTGCAGATGTTTTTCAATACTTTTATTTAATGTCCCGGCACCTAGACTTCCTCCTGTCACTAAAACAGTTTTCTTTAGCGGGTCAAGTTTCAGCAATTCCGAACCATGGAAACGCTTATTGTAAATATCTATAACCTCTTTACGCACAGGGTTACCAGTTTTCAGTACCCGGTCAGCCGGAAAAAACTTGTCCATTTCATCAAATGCCACACAAATTTTAGCAGCTTTTTTTCCAAGTCTTTTATTGGTCATACCTGCATATGAATTCTGCTCTTGTATCAGGTATGGGATGTTTTTCCAGGAAGCGGCAAATAAAACCGGCCCCGAAGCGTAACCACCAACACCAACAGCTACATCCGGTTTGAAAGTTGAAATCAGCTTTAACGCTTTCTGCATACTTTCAATCAGTTTAAAAGGCAGGCTCAGATTTTTAAGTATTGACCCTCTTTGTATGCCACTGATATTTAATCCTACAATTTTGTAACCGGCAGCAGGAACCTTTTCCATTTCCATTCTGCCAAGCGCACCTACAAATAATATTTCACAATCAGGCTCAATGCGTTTTAGCGCATTAGCTATAGCAATGGCCGGAAAAATATGTCCGCCAGTACCACCTCCTGAAATGATTATTCTTGTTGGTCTCATTTTATATATTTTATGTCATTGCCGGTAATTCACCAACAATCACTTTATTCATCTTACTTTCTGATTTAACAGGATCTTCACTCAATCCTTTTTTACCATTCTCTTCTACATCCCTGCTTACGCTCAGGATAATTCCAAAAGCGATACTCGTGAAGATCATCGAAGTACCACCCATACTTACCAGCGGTAACGGAACCCCTGTTACTGGTCCTAAACCTACGGCCACTGCCATGTTCGCAAAAGCCTGTATCGTTAAGCTAAAACTTAAACCGGCAGCGAGCAGTGCCCCAAAAGCTTTTGGGCTCTGCGTGACAATCCTGACACAGCGGTACAGCAATACCAGATACAGCACGATAATAATCAACGCTCCGACCAGTCCGTATTCCTCTACGATAATCGCAAAGATAAAATCCGAATATGGGTGAGGCAGGAAGTTACGCTGCGTACTGTTTCCCGGTCCTTTTCCAAAGATCCCTCCCGATGCCAATGCAATTTTTGCCTGATCTGCCTGGAAGGTTTTATCCGAATGCTGTTTTTCAGGATGCATATAAGAGTTGATACGTGACTTGTAAGTCTCACGCCTTGGCCCCAGAAAAAACACGAACATCAGTAAGACAAAACCACCTGCACAAACAATCATAATTTGTTTGATACTGATCCTGCCTATAATCAGCAATAATATACTTACACCAAACAGCATCAGTGCTGTTGACAAATTCGCTAATGCAATTAAAACGAAGACCACACATACAGAGCCCATGATCGGGATAAATGAAGTCTTTACGTCTTTAATATTTTCCTGCTTCTTAGTCAGCATCCTTGCCAGAAAGGTAATCAGGGCTAGTTTAGCTAAATCGGAAGTTTGAAAGGTCAAACCGATAATAGGGATCTTAACCCACCTCGAAGCATCATTTAAACTCGCTCCAAAAACAAGCGTATAGAACAAGAGCGGGATCGTAATAATCATCAGGATTTTTGAAATCCCTGCATAATATTTATAATCCACTAAATGCGCAATATAGATCATACCAATCCCCATCACCACAAAAATCAAGTGTTTGGTGAGCAGTATTTTTTCTACCGTTTTGCCTTGTTTATAGGCTAGTGTTCCCGTTGCACTATAAACCGCAAAAATAGAAATCAAAGACAACAGGATAATGATAAGCCATATCCAGCGGTCCCCTTTGGTTTTCTCTAAAAGCGCTTGTACCGTACCCATTATTTATAATTCTTTTACAGCCATTTTAAACTGATTTCCACGATCTTCGTAGTTTTTAAACAAATCAAAACTTGCACAAGCCGGTGACAACAGTACTGTATTTCCTTTTGTCGCCAGGTGATAAGCTACCTGTACAGCTTCATTTGCAGAAAACGTATTGACAATAATATCCACATCATCTTCAAAAGCTTCATGAATACGTTTGTTATTTTTCCCAAGACAAACAATAGCTTTCACTTTTTGCTTAACCAGGTCTTTCAGCATACTATAATCATTTCCTTTATCAACTCCACCCATAATCAGGATTACATCAGTGTTTACACTTTCCAATGCGTACCAGGTAGAATTCACATTCGTCGCTTTTGAATCATTGATATAATCCACACCCGAAATCTTAGCGACATGCTCTAACCGGTGTTCAATATTTTTAATATCTCCCATACTTTCTCTGATCGTTGTATTGCGGATCTCCAGTACTTTAGCGACTATGCCCGAAGCCATAGAGTTGTAGATATTATGCTTGCCTTGTAAAGCTAACTCTGATATTGACATGGTTAATTGGTCTTTTGGATTTATATTGATATGAATATTGTTGCCTTCCAGATAAGCTCCGCCTTCTACCTTTTTACGGATAGAAAATGGACATTTCTGTGAATTCACCTTTGCGCTTTTTAAAGCTTTCAGGGTTTCATCGTCATCGGCACAAAAGATAAAATGATCTTCAGGTCTCTGATTCTGTACTATACGCATTTTTGAAGCTGCGTAATTTGTCATTTTGTAATCGTACCTGTCCAGATGGTCAGGCGTAATGTTTAAAAGTACAGCGATATCAGCTCTGAATTCATGCATATCGTCCAGCATAAAGCTTGATATTTCCAGTACATACCAGTCAAAATTCTCCGTAGCTACCTGAGCAGCAAAGCTGTTCCCTATATTTCCTGCCAGACCAACATTTAAGCCTGCTTTTTTAAGGATATGATAAGTCAGCATCGTCGTCGTTGTCTTACCGTTTGAACCGGTAATACAAATAGTTTTTGCAGTAGTATATCTTTTAGCAAATTCAATTTCCGAAATCACCGGAATATTTTTCTTTTTCAGTTCTTTAACAATTGCCACTGAATCTGCAATTCCAGGGCTCTTAATAACCTCAGCTGCATTTACAATAGCAGAAACAGTATGCTGGCGTTCTTCAAATGGAATATTCAGCGCTACCAGGGTTTCTTTATAGCGGTCTGCAATTGCTCCGAAATCCGAAACAAAAACATCAAAGCCCTGCTTCTGTGCCAGTATTGCTGCACCTATACCGCTTTCACCAGCTCCAAGTATGACGATCCTTTGCTTTTCCATTATCTCAGTTTTAAAGTGATTATGGTGATGATGGCTAATAATATTCCTACAATCCAGAAACGGGTAACAATTTTTGCTTCATGGTATCCTTTTTTCTGATAATGGTGATGCAGAGGGGACATCAGGAATATCCTTTTGCCTTCTCCAAAACGCTTCTTAGTGTATTTAAAATAAGAGACCTGCAGCATCACAGATGTCACTTCGATCAGGAATACACCGCATAAGATCGGGATCAGCAATTCTTTTCTGATCATAATTGCCAATGCAGCGATGATACCCCCGATAGCCAGACTTCCGGTGTCTCCCATAAAAACCTGTGCAGGATAAGAATTGTACCATAAAAAGCCGACACAAGCACCTACAAAAGCACCTGCAAAAATCATCAGCTCACCTGAATTGGGGATGTATAATATATTCAGGTAATCTGCGATAACCGTATTACCGGACACATAGGCCAGTAAACCAAGTGTAATCCCTATAATTGCAGAAGTCCCTGTTGCCAGGCCATCAATTCCATCCGTCAGATTCGCTCCGTTAGATACCGCAGTAATAATGATAATTACGAAGAGGATAAACACAAAAACCGCATATTTTTCATATCCGGGGCCCAAAAATTTAAGGACCTTCGCATAATCAAACTCGTTATTTTTATAAAAAGGAATATTAGTAATCGTTGATTTTACATCCTGTGTATAATAAAACTTCTCCCCTTTTTGTCTCAATACCATAGGCGCCGTATTCTTACTCACTCCTGTTTCATCCACAGTTTGTCTCACCACGATATTCGGGTTAAAGTACATGGTCCAGCCAATGATTAATGCTAAACCTACTTGTCCGACAATTTTAAACCTGCCTGCAAGTCCTTCTTTATTCTTTTTAAATACTTTAATATAATCGTCTACAAAACCAACTGCCCCCATCCATACTGTGGTTACGATCATCAGCAGCACATAAACATTGGTCAGGTTAGCCAGTAATAATGTCGGGATCAGAATACCCATCAGAATCATAATTCCACCCATAGTTGGTGTACCTTGTTTCTGCATTTGTCCTTCCAGCCCCAGATTCCTTACGGTTTCACCAACTTGCATTTTATGCAGATAATTGATAATCCTTCTTCCATATACAGTTGTAATTATCAAAGAAATGATGATAGCCAGTGAAGTACGGAACGTAATATATTGGAATAACCTTAATCCTGGAAATTCGTAATGTGCGTTTAAATATTCAAATAGATAATATAACATTAGCTGATTAAGTTTAATTGTTCCATTAACACTTCTTTATCATCAAAATGATATCTTACTCCATTAATCTCCTGGTATTTTTCATGCCCTTTACCTGCAATCAGGATAATATCTCCTGGTCTGGCCAAATGACAAGCCGTTTTTATTGCTTCCCTGCGGTCAGCAATAGTTAATGTTTTTCTTTGATTTGTTGGCGATACACCAGCTTCCATGTCTGCCAGAATCTGATGCGGATCTTCTGTTCTTGGATTATCAGAGGTCAGAATTACTTTATCGCTCCAGTCACAGGCCACCTGAGCCATTACCGGGCGTTTAGTTTTATCTCTGTCACCTCCACAACCAATCACAGTGATTACCTGCTCTGTACCTTTCCTGATATCGTGGATCGTAGTTAATACATTCTGAACTGCATCAGGTGTATGTGCATAATCCACCAGACCTATAATCTGTTTTGAATTGGGTACCTCTTCAAACCGGCCTTCCGCACCGGTAAGATTGCTCAGAATAGTTAATACGTTTAACTTATCCTGACCCAATAACATGGCTGTACCATAAACTGCAGCAAGATTATAAGCGTTGAATGAACCTACCAGTTTAAAGAATACATCAGTATGATCTATTTCAAGATTTAAACCACTGAACCTGTTTTCAATGATATTTGCCTTATAATCGGCCAGTTGTTTCAGGGCATAAGTCTTTTTAGAAGCCTTCGTATTCTGAAGCATCACCATACCATTTTTATCATCGGCATTGGTTAAAGCAAAAGCACCTTTTGGGAGTATATCAAAAAAGGATTTCTTCGCTTTAATATAGTTATCAAATGTTTTGTGAAAATCAAGGTGATCATGCGTAATGTTAGAGAAAACACCGCCTGCAAATGTCACTCCTTCTATTCTGTGCTGAACCATCGCATGAGAACTCACTTCCATAAAACAGTAAGTGCAGCCCAGCTCAACCATTTGTTTTAAAAGCTGATTTAAAGCTAATGGATTTGGTGTGGTATGCGTAGCTGCAATAATCTGATCATTCACCTGATTCTGTACCGTAGAAATTAACCCGGTATGGAAACCAAGGCTTCTGAATAATTTAAATAAAATCGTAGCAATTGTAGTTTTACCATTTGTTCCGGTAATTCCAACCAGTTTCAAAGAAGAAGAAGGATTTCCATAAAAATTGGAAGCCATAATTCCCAGTGCCACCGAAGTATTTTCTACAATAATATAAGTCACAGCAGGGTTAACCTCTGCTGGTATCTCTTCACAAATAATAACCGTTGCCCCTGCAGCAATAGTCTGGCTGATAAAAGTATGTCCGTCTGATAAAGTTCCCTTTACTGCAAAAAATACAGCATCCTGCTGTACCTCACGTGAGTCAAACGTAAGCGCACTAATTACCCTGTTGGTTCTTCCAACCAGGTTTTTAATCGCTACTCCATATAAAACATCCTGCAACTGCATCTTATTTCAATTCTAATTGTACCAATAATCCTCTTCCAATCTTCATTCCCGAAGGCACCGACTGGCTTATTACTTTCCCACTTCCCTTAATCTGTGTTTTTAAACCGGCATTCCCTAAAAGGTAAAGGGCATCTTTCAATCCCATCCCGCTTACATTAGGCATTGTACCTTTCACAGCATTATATTCTTCATAAACAACCCCGTTGCTGGTATCTACACTATTGAAATAGTCAGATTTCGCTGCATAAAGGGCTTTAATCCCCAGGGCATTGTAAACACTTTTTACTGCTTTACTCTGTCCTGCTTTCGCTTCCGGACTTTTTGTGTTTCCAACCAAATGGTCAGTCACATTGTTAAACATCTGCATATCGCTCGCATAAATACGATCTGCTATTTCTTTAAATACCGGGCCCGCTACCGTTCCGCCATAGTATCCATTTTTAGGCCCGTTAATAGAAACCATAATCGAATACTTCGGTTTATCTGCCGGAAAGTATCCGCAAAATGAGGCCTGGTAACTTCTCTTAGCCTTATATCCTTTATTCCCATCAGCCACCTGTGCTGTACCTGTTTTACCAGCTACCCGGTAAAAAGGAGAGCCCATCAGCTTACCTGTACCTTCTGTAACTACACCTTCAAGCATAGCCTGTAATTTTTTCACTGTACTTTCAGAGCAAACTTTCTCACTGATCACCCTGGCATGAAACTGTTCAATCGGATTGCCCAGTCTTCTGATTTCTTTTACAAAAATTGGCGATATATATTTTCCATCATTTGCAATGGCATTATAAAACGTCAAAATCTGCAGTGGGGTAATCTGCATTTCATAACCATAAGCCATCTGCGCCAAACTTAAACCACTCCAGGACCTGTAAGACGGGTTCTTAATCACCGGCTTTGTCTCTCCGGGAATCTGCAGCCCCAGTTTTTCGTTCATATGGATCTTGTACAAATGATCCGTAAACTCTTTCGGATTATCTTTATAAGCACCATAAACAAATTTGGCAACAGCTGTATTTGACGAAACTTCAAATGCCTTCTTAGCAGTTACAACACCCACACCTCCATGTGAATCTTTAATATTATGGTTATAAACCCTGAAAACTCCATTACCCGTATCTACCGTAGTATTCGTATCTATCTTTTTATCTTCCAGCAAAGCCATATAAGAGGCCAGCTTAAAAGTAGATCCCGGATCCTGGCTTCCACCAATTGCGTAATTGAACATCTCCTTATAAACACCTTCACTCTCCCTGGTAAAATTTGCCACCGCTCTGACTTCACCTGTAGCAACCTCCATCAAGATCACAGTCCCATGATCAGCATCACTTTTGATCAGTTGTTTTTCAAGCGCACTTTGCGCAAGGTCCTGCATATTGATATCGATTGTAGAAATAATATCAGAACCTTCTTTAGGTGCGATTTCGGCTTCGTCATTGACTGGCATCCATACACCACCGGCAATTCTTTGTACTAACCTTTTACCGCTCTCCCCATTAATATAATTACCGTAAGCACCTTCCAGCCCTACTCCGTTCGAAACGTTTTCATTCTTATACCCGATTGTCCGCTGTGCCAGAGATTTAAAAGGTAAAATCCTTTTATTCTGCTGAATAGCCATTAAACCACCGCTATACTTCCCAATATTATATAATGGAAAAGTTCTGATCGTTTTTAAATCCTGGTAATTCACTTTACGCTTAATCAATAAATATCTCACGCTGTCTGCTCTTGCAGTACGCAGGATACGTGAATATTCTTTTGGCGTCTTGTCCATAAAAAACTGCGAAAGTTTCATAGCCAGAGAATCCA
Organism: Pedobacter cryoconitis; assembly: GCF_014200605.1. Classification (GTDB taxonomy): domain Bacteria; phylum Bacteroidota; class Bacteroidia; order Sphingobacteriales; family Sphingobacteriaceae; genus Pedobacter; species Pedobacter cryoconitis_B. The sequence continues at coordinate 127,786 of NZ_JACHCE010000013.1, forward strand.
CCTTAGCATAAAAAACTTTGTTCTCACTTATTCCCCCAGCATACAAATCCATCCGAAGTTCATATTCCGGTATAGATGTAGCTAACAGGCTTCCATCATTAGAGTAAATATTACCACGTGCAGCATCTATATTGATATACTTTGTAGAGAGACTATCGGCCATGGCACGCCATTTATGCCCCTCTACAAATTGTACATCGCATAATCTGACTAATACTGCCACGGCAAGCAGTACAATCAGTCCGAAGGACAGATAAACACGTAATAGTATGTTAGCTCTAATGTTCATCATTACTTATGATAATTTTTTTAGGAGGCTCTGTTAGCTCCTTAATGCCTAACGTATCTACTTTTTTTGCTACTTCCGTTAACTTGCTTTTGAACATTAAATCAGCTTTAAGCGATTTATATTCCCAGCTCAGTTCTTTTACTTCTTTATTCAGTTTATCTATATCTCTTATATTCTTAACCGCCATATGGCTGTTTGCGATGTAAAGCATCGTTAACAGCGACAAGAAGATCAGGAAAGGCAACATAGCGGTAGCAGTTTCTTTAGTCACTACTCCGTCCACAAAAAGCTTTTTAAAGAAAACCTTAGCATTTTCATGCTCTTTCTTTTCTTTTTTTGGCTTTTTTAAGCGAATTACCGGTTCTTCTGGTAATTCCTCTTCGTCCTCTACCTCATCTGCTCTGAACTGGTTATTCATATCTTTAGATCCTTTCTCCAATTCTCAATTTTGCACTTCTGGATCTGCTGTTTCTTTCCAGCTCGTCCTCCTCTGCAATCACCGCTTTACGCGTAATTGCTTTATAAGGTTTTTCTTCATTCCCAAAAAAGTCTTTATCAGCCTCTCCTCTGATTTTACCTTTGGCAATAAAATTCTTTACAGGTCTGTCTTCCAGCGAGTGGTAAGACATCACAACCAGTCTGCCACCCGGACTTAAAACCTCGGCAGTTTGTAATAAAAAGCTTTCCAGCACTTCGATCTCCGCATTAACCTCGATACGTAAAGCCTGGAATACCTGTGCCATGTATTTATTTTCTTTCCCTTTAGGGATATGGGCACCTGCAGCAGTTTTAAAGTCAGCCAGCGTTACAATAGGCTGTCCTGCACGAAAAGTAACCACAGCTCTGGCCAATGACTTCGCATTTTTAACCTCACCGTAGATCCCGAATATTTTATGAAGTTTATCCTCCGTATAAGTATTTAAAACATCGGCAGCAGTAAGCTTGCCCTGTTTGTCCATACGCATATCCAGAGAAGATTCAAATCTTGTTGAAAAGCCTCTTTCAGGCTCATTAAACTGATGTGAAGAAACACCAAGATCAGCCAGAATACCATCTACCTGTTTGTAACCCAATAAACGAAGGTTATTTTTCAGGAATGCGAAATTCTGATCAACGAATAAAAAACGAGGATCATTAATCTTATTTCTTTGGGCATCAGGGTCCTGATCAAAAGCGATAAGCACACCGTCTTTTCCCAGTTTAGACAAAATTTCTCTCGAATGTCCGCCTCCGCCAAAAGTAACATCTACATACACGCCGTCTGGCTTGATATTCAAACCATCAATACATTCTTTCAAAAGTACTGGTACATGATAATTATTTTCCATCTTCCCCCCTGTTTTTATTTCCCATCACTTCTTCAGCCAGATTCGCAAAATCTTCCGGCTCACTATCCAGTAAATTATCGTATGCAGTTTTAGACCAAAGCTCTATTTTATCAAACTGACAAGACAGGATTACCTCTCCGTCTATACCTGCAAATTCCAATAATGACTTCGGAAGATTGACTCTACCCGAAGCATCCAGCGTCAATTCTGTCGCACCACGAGTAAAAAACCGAATAAATTCTCTCGTTTTCTTCTCGTACTGGTTCAGTTTACTCAGCTCTTCCACTATTCCTTCCCACACTTTTTTTGGGTAGATGACCAGGTGCTTTTCAAAACCTCTGTTTATCACAAGTCCCTCTTGCTCAACGTTTGGCAATTGTTTTTTCAGATTCGAAGGGACCATCATGCGGCCTTTCGTATCCAATTTACAATCAAATTCTCCAAGTAGTTGAACCATTTTAGTATCTACACATTTTATGTAGTGTAAAAATAGACACTTCTACCACTTTTTACCACAATCTACCACAAAAAAGTTATCAACATAAATTATCCCCCACATTCTACCACCATACATGCAAAAAGGCCGCTTTAAAAAGCGGCCTTCTAAAAGGATGATTATCCTGTGGAAATTTTATTGACTTTAACCTTATCCGTTAATTGCCTTAACACCAGGCAGTTCTTTACCTTCCATGTATTCCAGTAAAGCACCACCACCTGTAGAGACATAACTCACTTCATCTTCCAGGTTAAATTTAGCAATTGCAGCAGCAGAGTCACCTCCGCCAATTAAAGAAAATGCGCCATTTTCTTTCGTTGCAGCTACTACAGCTTCAGCAACGGCACGTGTGCCCTGCTCAAAATTAGCCATTTCAAAAACGCCCATAGGACCATTCCATAATAAGGTTTTTGATTTTTTAATCACTTCAGAAAAAAGCTCAACTGACTTAGGGCCAATATCCAGTCCCATCCAGTCTGCCGGGATATGACCAGCATCAACACTTTTCTTTTCTGCGTTATTGTCAAATTTATCAGCAATAACAGTATCTAAAGGTAAAATGATGTTTACACCTTTTGCTTTAGCTTTTTCCAATAATTCAAGACAAAGCTCCATACGGTCTGCTTCCAATAAGGAAGTACCAATTTCACCGCCTTGTGCTTTGCTGAAAGTATAAGCCATACCACCACCAATAATCAGGTTATCTACTTTTTCAAGCAAACTTTCAATTAAAAGAATTTTGTCTGATACTTTTGCACCACCCATAATCGCAGTGAAAGGTTTTTCAGCATTGTGGTTAATTTTCTCTGCATTTTTCAGCTCTTCTGCCATCAGGTAACCGAAATATTTCTCCGTAGGAAAAAACTCAGCAATAATTGAGGTAGAAGCATGTGCACGGTGAGCTGTACCGAAAGCGTCGTTTACGTATACATCTCCTAATTTCGCCAGTTTAGCAGCAAAATCTTTATCTCCTTTTTCTTCTTCTTTGTAAAAACGAAGATTTTCCAACAATAAAACTTGTCCGGGAACAAGATTTTTCGCTTGATTTACAGCAGATTCTCCAATACAGTCATCAGCAAATTTAACTTCAAGATCAAGCATTCTTGATAAATCACCTAAAATATGTTTCAGCGAAAATTGATTTTCAGGACCTCCTTTTGGACGGCCTAAGTGTGACATTAAAATCACAGATCCACCATCATTCAAAATTTTAGTGATCGTTGGCAATGCAGCACGCATTCTTTTGTCATCTGTGATATTAAAATCTTTGTCTAAAGGCACATTAAAATCTACCCGAACTAAAGCTTTCTTATCCTTGAAATCACATTGGTCAATTGTTTTCATCTTGTAATTAATTTTTTTTAGGTGTTAAATGGCGCTATTATCCTCATCAAAGAGGATGAATAACAACCTTTCTTGTTATAAATATTTATTTATCGGCTATTTGGCTAAACATATCATAATGCGGGCCGATTCCGGGAACTTCAAATTCCTCAGAAATGACTTCAAAACCAAGTCTGTTATAAAAACCCACGGCAACAGTCCTTGCATTACACCAAATATAAGAAGCATGAACCAATCTCAGCTCATTGAGTGCAAAATTAATTAGTTTAGCCCCAAAACCCTGACCTGCAAAGGCCGGATTGGTAGCCATAGCGCGCAGTCTGTATCCCCCTTCTCCTTTTTCTTTATAATTTTCGGGAATAAATGTACAGATAGAAATCAGTTCTCCGTTTTCAAAACAGCCCAGATGAAAACCTCCTTCTATGTCGTCAGTAGCGAAAACGCAATCTTCGAGTGGTCTGTTAGCCCGTAATACCTGGCTTCTTAATGGTAATGTATCCTCTTTTGAGATTCTTCTAATCATAACGTGAAGAAATTTTCAGTACCAAATCTACTAATCTTGCAGAATAGCCGGATTCATTGTCATACCAGCCTACCACTTTAACCAGGTCACCAACTATCGAGGTGAGCTGTGCATCAAAAATACAGGAATGTGAGTTATCTAAGATATCAACCGAAACAATCGGGTCTTCTGTATATTCCAATACTGTATTCATTTCATTTTCAGCAGCAGATTTAAAGGCTTTATTAATTTCTTCTATCGTTGCCTTTGATTTAAGGATGCAGGTAAAATCTGTCAATGATCCGTTTAATACCGGAACACGGATTCCTGCTCCACCCAATTTTCCTTCCAGATGAGGAAAAATATTGGTTATAGCTTTTGCTGCACCTGTACTTGTAGGAATAATTGATGCAGAAGCCGCTCTTGCTCTTCTTAAGTCTTTATGCGGAGCATCATGCAGGTTCTGATCTCCTGTCATAGAATGCACCGTTGTGATATAGCCATCCAGAATTCCCCATTTATCATCGAGGATCTTTACCATCGGAGCTACATTATTTGTTGTACAGGAAGCGTTAGAGATAATATCTGCGCTTAAATCAAGCTCAGCGTCATTAACACCTAATACAAACATGGGAATATCTTTATCTGCAGGAGCTGAAATTAACACTTGTTTTGCACCTGCCAGAAGATGTTTCCCAGCACCTGCCCTGGTCGTAAACTTCCCTGTAGATTCCAGTACAAGATCTATAGCTAAAGCTTCCCAGGGTAAATTCTCAGGTTGTGCTTCTTTATAAACCCTGATCCTTTTACCGTTAACAATCAACGCTTCTTCATCAAATGTTACCTCTCCCTTAAAACCACGGTGAACGGTATCATATTTAAAAAGATGTGCTAAAGCTTTCAGATCACCAAGATCATTTATTGCTACCACATTGATACCTTTCTCTAGTGCCGCACGTAAAAATATACGGCCTATCCTACCAAAACCATTAATTGCTAATTTCATTTTTATATTCAGTTGACGGCACAAAACTAGCTATATTCTTTGGGCTTAATCTATGATATTTAATTGTTTTACATCTATCTTATAGATTGATGAACGACAATGGTTTAAAGAGTTTAAATGGCTATAATATTTAAAAATTCAGGATTTTGTTAAAAGAGAGGGAATCTAAAACAAGAAAAGCCTGTAGTTTTCCCTACAGGCTTTCTTTAAGATTTGGCACCGACCTACTCTCCCACGTGTTACCGCAGTACCATCGGCTCTGGTGGGCTTAACTTCTCTGTTCGGAATGGGAAGAGGTGGACACCACCGATATAGGCACCTAAATATTTTGAACGTTTCCGACACAATTGTATCCAACGTTTAATGTCTTATTGATGGCTCAAAGATAACTAAAAATCTCATATATCACCTATATATTACAGAAATTACGCGTTAGCTTAACAATTATTTTTTGTACATTTAATATAAAGAATTTCTAACTTAACATATTCTCGCACTCAGACCTGGCATTCTCCTGCAATCATTGGGGGCATATCTGTCCTATAATTTTGAAATGATGTTTCCTTTGAAATTTATAACCAGAATTATGATGATCCAACGCCTCTCCAAGCACCTGACCAGATTAAGAATCTCATTTATTGCCCTGTTAATTACATTATCCTCCTGTTTCTCTTCTAATTTATATGCACAGATATTTGAGTTTAGCGGCGGCCGTCAAAAGCAGACTATTGGCTTTACGATGGTAAAAAACCTGATCGTTATACCAGTTTATATCAATGGTAAAGGCCCTTATAATTTTCTGCTGGATACTGGTGTGGCACAAATGATTATCACGGATACAACTTTCCTCTCACAATTAGACATTAAAAATTCCCAGATTGTAAAAGTCCAGGGATATGGTTTTGGTGATAATATAGAAGCCGTATTAACCAGGAATATTACCGCTAAAGTTGGCAAAGCAATGATTAAAAATATACCAACTGCAATTTTCAAAAATGACATTTTCGATCTGTCCAGTTATCTGGGTATTAAAATACATGGAATACTTGGTTATTATTTTTTCAATAGCTTTATTGTAAAAATAAATTATGGTGCAAACAGGCTTACCTTCTATAGTCCTGAAGCAAACATAGCATTCAAAGGGACCAAGATCCCCATACAAATTACCAGTGGCAAACCTTATCTCACTACACAAATTGAAACTGAAGCCGAGGGGAAAATAGATGTTGAACTACTCATAGATAATGGTTCCAGTCATCCCTTAATGCTGGAAACACTGTATGATAAGACTTTCCCGCTCCCTAAAAAAATTATACCTGCAAATCTTGGCGTCGGAATTAATGGTATAATCAATGGGTCAATGGGAAGAATAGCTGCACTTAAACTTGGATCATATACTTTTAACGAAGTATTAACTGGTTTTCCTGACTACAATGTTGAGCGTTCAACCATTGAAGGAAAACCACGGAATGGCAGTCTTGGCTCAGATATATTAAGACGTTTTCTCGTAACCTTCGATTATCCGCACGAAGCATTATACCTCAAAAGGACAAATAATACTCCTCCAAAATTTGAACATGATATGTCTGGACTTGAAATCTATGTCATACAAGGGATTAGGGATAGGTTTTATATCGGAAGAATTGAATCGGGATCTCCAGGAGAAGAAACAGGTTTACAGCCGGATGACGAGATTATTGCTGTAAATTTCAATACAGTACAGCGCTATACACTCAACGATCTTACCGAATTACTGAAAGAAAATGATGGTAAGCAAATTCTAATTGAAGTATTAAGAGGTTCTGATAAACGTGTTTATCTTCTGAAGTTAAAAAAGAGGATCTAAATAACATCAGTAGCTTGCAATAGGTTTATCCCTTTGATCTCCTGTTAAAGATCATTAAGAATAAACTTGCTGTTAAAAAGGTTATGAATTTAGACGGGATGAACCACGGTGATGTAGCCCTTCATTTAAAAAAGCCTATAAACAAGAAAAGCCTGTAGTTTCCTACAGGCTTTCTTTAAGATTTGGCACCGACCTACTCTCCCACGTGTTACCGCAGTACCATCGGCTC
>NZ_JACHCE010000014.1 GCF_014200605.1 Pedobacter cryoconitis
TCTGGCTTTCACTGATTACTGACTTTTTCATCTTCCTGTTTTAAAGTTACGAATTTTCGCCTTTTATACAGTCCGATTTTCTGGGAGGGTTACAATAACAGGTAGCACCTTAATTCGGATCAAGTCATAAACTTGTGGATTAGGGATTAAATTTCAAGTTTGATATTTTCTTAGTTCAAAGCAGATGGTTACGATTCTTTAATAAGCTAATTACTCCCTGATTTTATAGTTCAATTTATCATTATTAAACACTCCTGATTACTTTGATCAGAGATCGGTCACCGCTTCAGCGGAATTCTTAGGAGGAGAAAATATCCTGATTTTTCCATATTTTCTACTTTTAAGAAAGTTCTCTAATGTTTTTTTCGGTTTCCATTGACTGTTTCATTGTGCCCGGTACAGAATTTTTGAAACAACCCGTACTCCAAACTGCTGCTTTAAAAATGAAATCGCCCAGGATTCCCTTTGAAAATTTACCCGTTAAACTTTCCATAATAAATGCCTTTCCACCAATGTAAGCTATTAGCATTAAAGATTATCCTGATGCGTAAAAAATGTCCGTAATTGTCCGCAGCTGTCTGCAATTGTCCGCAATTGTCCATGGGTTAGTCAAAGGGAAAATTATAATTTCATTAATCTTCATCCGGTTATGATTTGGTTGTGCCTGAGTGGTGGTCGGGGTAACACCAGGCTTTAAACAGCCTTTAAGCATAGTAACTCTATGTCATTTCAACTAGTTGTTTTTACTTGGACTTGCCATGCTCTTACGTTACTTTAACACTGCTCTTACCCTAACGAGTACCCGGACAGTACCCGGGCAGTACCCGGCCGATATAGATTGATTATTTAGCTATTTTGAATTTATTTACTGACAGCCCGGCTTTGTTTCGGCTGAGTCATTCCCATGCAAATTGAAAGCTTTCAGCACAACTTCCAGAGGCATAAGAGCATCCCTGATAGCAAAGACTTTCTGTTTAGCATGTCAAAATTTATGCTTAAAAAGAGCCTGCTCCACAAGTTTATGACTTGACCCCATAATTCAGAATTCATAAAAAAAACTCACCAACTATTTTATGACGCAATAATTATTTCACAAAATAACATAAAATATATTTATAAAGCAATTTAAGTTTACCTTTGAGCTATTAAAAATTCCAGATAACATGAATAAAATTTACTTAACACTCGTTATAGCATTAACGGGTTATACTTCCTATGCACAAAACAACAGACTACTTCCAACAGGAAGTGCAGGTGTAGGTACATCAAACCCAGTGGTTCTGTTCCATATCCTTTGATCCGCATCAAGTACTTCAGCAATTCCAATACAAAGGTGGGATCCTGCTGTAGCAGGATATAACTTAACTTTATCAACTTTCAATAGTACACATGGGATTGATTATAGATTTACTCAATTACATAATAATTTACCTATTCCTGTGTTAACATTTCAAGGAGGCAATGTGGGTATTGGTACAGCTAATCCAACCTCTGCGCTTCATGTGCTTAGATCTCCAACTACGTTAAAGGATGCCCCCATGCAGGAATGGGATCCCGCAACCGAAGGATATAATTTAACATTATCCAATTATAGCGGCATACATGGAATTGATTATAGATTTACACAGCTGCATAATAATATCGCTATACCAGTTTTAACATTTCAGGCTGGAAATGTAGGGATAGGCACAACAGAACCTATTGCTCCTCTGCATATATTAAAGTCGCCAGTTGCGCTCAAAGATGTTCCGATGCAGGAATGGGACCCCTCTACTGCAGGTTATAATTTAACATTATCAAATTACAATGGTCCTCATGGAATTGACTATAGGTTTACGCAACGTCACAATGACATCGCTATACCCGTGTTAACATTCCAGGCTGGAAATGTAGGGATAGGCACAACAGAACCTATTGCTCCTCTGCATATATTAAAGTCGCCTGTTGCGCTCAAAGATGTTCCGATGCAGGAATGGGACCCCTCTACTGCAGGCTATAATTTAACATTATCAAATTACAATGGTGAACATGGCATTGATTACAGGTTTACTCAGTTACATAATGGCTCACCCATTTCAGTTTTAGCCTTTCAGGGAGGTAATGTAGGTATAGGAACAACATCCCCTGATTCAAAATTAACCGTTAATGGCACTATCCATTCAAAAGAAGTCCGGATTGACCTGAATGTGAGTGGAGGATGGCCAGACTATGTATTTAAACCAGAATATAATTTACTCCCTCTAAACGAGGTAAAATTATACGTCGATAAACATTATCATTTACCAGAAATGCCAACAGAAAAAGAAGTTGCATTAAATGGTATTAATGTAGGTGAAATTAACAAGTTGCTATTGAAAAAAGTGGAAGAACTGACGTTGTATCTTATCCAGCAGAAACAAGAAACTGACAAACAGAATAAAGCCCGGCAACAACAGATAAACGAACTGAAAGACCTGGTATCAAAACTTATCAAATAAACCTCTTCCCACTCTTTTCAAAAAGCCTTTCAGCTAATCCTGAAAGGCTTTTTTTTATATTAAAAAACCACACTCACAATTATCTGCCCTCTATTAAAATTCCGCTTCACGGACTGCCCCTTCCTCTCCCGAAATTGAGATCAAATAAGCCTAACAAAATCTCAATTAATAATCCTGTATTGCTTATAAAATCTCTGCTCATCTCCGGCAACCCCTATCTGAATTTTAACCATAAAACGCAATTTCATTCCTTGTTATAAACTGTATTAAACTGAATACAAATCACATTTCTAAAAAGGACGCATGAATTAAAAATCAAACAAAAATCATCTCTTATGAAAGCAACATTTAAAAATAAATAAATTTATTTTTATCATTTATACTGACGAAATAGAAATGATTATTATTGACAATTTATTTCTCTATGAATATCATAAAATCAAAAATCTAACGTCGATTTCCGGAGATTAAAAATTACCGGACAAAACACTCCTATTTGGAATAATACATTGTTTAAAACATTTAAACAGCTAAAAACCCAATTCTCAACACTTAACTAAATGTAGAAACAAGGGTCAAAAAATACAGATAAACAATCTTTATACGACAAATATAATCTCAGAGTAAATTGACAAAAATAGTTCTGAACCAATAAATTTTGAAGTCATCTTCCCGAGAATCACAAAAAAAACTACATAAACAGTTGCATTTCAACCATGTAACGGCACACTTCTTGATCACTCAATAAATACTATACTATTTTGTACGAATTTAAGTACACAAATAAGTGTATTTCCTAAAAGGGAAAAATTACAATACTGTTATCTAACCTATATAAACTACAAAAAATAGAACTCAAAAATGAGTTTCTATTAGCGCATCTTCTACTATCTAAAAAAGGCAAGAATTAAATATATGCTTCACAGCATATAAGTTATCATCACAAGTAACTTACCTAAAGCTCTTTGAGTATGAAAAAAATCTACATTCAAATTCCCCCCTTCTCTTTCCCGAAAATCCATACAAAGGATACATGCATTAATCTGATACGATTTCTGGGGTAATCTCCTGAAATCATTTCTCTGTTAATATCATTTACCAAAGTATTAGGCCAATATCTCTGAGCTATCAGTTTCTTATTGGTTAACCAAACCTACTACATGTCAAAATCTGTAAAGCATGAAACTAATCTACATCCGACTACTCTCTTTCTTTTTTTTCAAAATCAGCAAAGTTACTACTTGTGTTGAGCAATTATCATTAACAGACAGCTTAAATCGCAGAGATTTTTTTGAAAAAGAGCAAAAATATACTCAGGAAAAATCTGATTTTCACCTTCAATTCAAAAAGATCGGATTTATTTTGTTATTTCTGATGACGAGTATCGGGGCTAGTGCCCAGTTTACAATTACCGAAACCTTTCAAGGGAGTTCTGCAGCTGGCATAACTATTGGCCCGGACGCTATACTTACATCCGGAGGTGTAGATCCTGTCAATCAGGGATGGCTCAGACTAACACCTGCCGCATTAACCAAGTCTGGTTTTGCTTATATTAACCAATCATTCCCCTCTACCCTAGGGGTTTTAGCCGATTTTGAATATAAAACATGGCGCCCGGATAATCCAACATTTGGGGGTGCGGATGGAATTGGCGTTTTCCTGTTTGATGCCGCAACATCACCTTTTAAATTAGGCCCCAACGGAGGATCCCTGGGTTATACTGCAACCGCAGCAGGAAATGGCTTGAGCGGAGGTTATATTGGTGTCGGCCTGGATGAATTTGGTAATTTTTCTTCAAACCAGGGAGGGCCTGGTCAAACTCCAAATTCGGTTGTATTAAGGGGGCCGACAACAGCTGCTTTTGCTACATCAAACCTTTACCGTGCCGGAGCCAGCGTAGGTGCAATTGGCTATGGGACTCTTACTGCAACAAGGCCTACAGATGCCCAATTTTACAGAAGGGTTCAGATAGAAATTACACCAACAGGCGCTGCTAATACTTATTCAGTAGTGGTACGATGGAAAACAAGCCCTACAGGGGCTTTTGTTCAGTTATTCCAAAATACGCTGACCACTACTACTCCAGTACCAGCATTCTTAAAAATTGGTTTCGCCTCATCGACAGGTGGCGGATATAATAATCACGAAATCAGAAACTTAATCGTCACAACTCCGGGTGGGGTACGTATAATTAAAAGCGTAGATAAATTAACTGCAAATATCGGAGATCCGTTAACCTATACCATGAACGTAACCAATCAGACCAATTCATTGTTAAATGGTTTGAGTTTTCAAGATAATCTTCCGGCAGGTTTTCAGGTTACAAATGTACAGTTTCTGCCTAATGGCAGCGCCAGTACAGCAACCGGTTTTACTTCTACTTCGATATCAAGTGCGACAGTTAATTTAGCACCCGCTGCTACCGGAACTTTTGTGGTTACTGGTAGAGTAGCCTCCTATCCACCAGGTGGGGTCCTCACAAATACTGGTATTTTTAACACAGGAACAAACGGCGTCAATGACCCGGATAAGACGAATGACACTTCTACTGTCAGGACAGTTATACTCCAAAATGATTTATCAATAACTAAAACGGTAAATGTCGCTGCACCAAGAGTAAACAGCAACGTTGCCTTTACCCTGACTGTAAAAAATAACGGAACATTTCCTTCAACCGGAGCTACGGTCAACGATTTATTACCTGCCGGATATACTTATTTACCAAGTACACCCGGAGTTGGAACCTATAATTCTACAACGGGAGTCTGGACTATTGGTAATCTTGCCGCAGGCGGAACAGCCACTTTTACCATCAATGCAAAAGTACTCGGCGCAGGCCCTTACGCAAATACAGCGACAGTCTCTGCTACTGAATTCGATGCAAATACAAGTAACAATACAGCCACAGCTACGACCACACCAATTGCACCATATGACCTGGCTGTTGTCAAAACAGCTACCCCTGCAACAGCTATTGCAGGTCAGCCTTTAACCTATACCATCACCTTAACTAACAATGGCCCAAGTCCGATACTGGCTACAGATCCTATTAATGTAACGGATAATCTGCCGGCAGGTTTCACAGCATCAACTTATACTGCTGCAACCGGAACCTATAACAGTGCCGATGGAACCTGGACCGGGTTAACCCTGGCCAGTGGCCAGTCCACTACTTTAGCAATTGCAGGAACAGTTAGTCCTACCGCTACAGGCCCTTTAAGTAATACTGCTGTAGTGGCAACCCCTCCAGGTATAACCGATCCTGTGCCGGGGAATAATACTTCAACAATCTCCACTCCATTAAACAGGGTATTAGATCTTGGCGTCACTAAGACTTCAAATCCAACGACTGTAATTGCAGGTCAGCCAATCACCTATACAATTACCCTGACCAATAACGGCCCGACTGGCTTACTCACTACTGATATAGTGAATGTAACGGATAATCTGCCGGCCGGATTTACAGCCACAAGCTATACCCCTGCCAACGGGACTTATACCAGCAGCAATGGGAACTGGACTGGCTTAGCTCTGGCCAGTGGCCAGTCTACCACTTTGGTTATAGCAGGAACGAGCTCACCATCGGCATCAGGTACATTAACCAATACAGTTACCTTAACACCGCCAACAGGTACTACAGACCCGATCCCTGGTAATAACACGGCAACCACACCAACCACGGTAACCAGACAAATAGATTTTAGCCTCACTAAAACTGCAAGCCCTAAGCCAGCAGTAGCCGGACAAGCTTTAACTTATACGTTAACCTTAAAAAACAACGGAGGAAGCAGTTTACTAGCCAGTGACATTGTTAACGTCACTGATAACTTACCTGCCGGATTTACAGCCACAAGCTATACACCGGCTACCGGAACATATACCAGTTCAACCGGCAACTGGACAGGTTTAACTTTAGCTAACGGACAAAGTACAAACTTAGTAATTGCCGGAACCATAGCAGCAGGGGCTCCGGCAGGAAACCTGACAAATACTGCGACAGTTACACCTCCAACCGGAATAACTGATCCAGCACCGGGTAATAATACTGCAACTGATGTTACAGCAGTAACCAGGGTGATTGATTTGGGCGTGAGTAAAACTGCTTCGCCAAACCCGGCAGTAACAGGCAATACATTAACTTACACTATTACCTTAACGAATAATGGACCAGGTTCGCTGATTGCTGCTGATGTGATTAAAGTCATCGATAATTTGCCTGCCGGATTTACCGCCACAGCTTATACTCCTGCTTCAGGCACTTATACCAGTGCCAATGGGAACTGGACAGGCTTAACACTCGCAAGCGGACAAACGACAACGCTCCTAATCACAGGAACAGTGGCTGCAAATGCAACAGGTTCACTAAGTAACACAGTTACAGTGACTGTACCCACAGGTGTCACTGACCCGACACCTGGTAATAATACATCCACGATCACCACCCCGGTCAGCCGCGTGATTGACCTGAATGTGACTAAGGTTGGCTCACCAAAACCTGCCATCGCCGGAAGACCTTTAACCTATGTCATCACTTTAACCAATACAGGCCCGGGTTCTTTGCTGGCTTCTGATATAGTCACCATAAACGATAACCTGCCAGCAGGATTTACAGCGACAAGCTTTACCCCTTCGGCCGGTGCCTATACCAGTTCAAACGGGAACTGGACAGGCTTAACTTTAGCACTTAACCAATCAGCTACTTTAACTATTACGGGTGATCTTTCACCAACCGCAAGCGGGTCGATAACAAATACTGTAACTGTTACCCCACCTGCCGGAACAACTGATCCGACACCAAACACAGCAACAGACGTTACCCCGATTAACCGCATTATAGATTTTGGTATTAATAAAATATCAACTCCCGGTACTGGTATCGCTGGTGAAGCTTTAACTTATACCATTACTTTAACCAATAATGGTTCCAGTACTTTGGCAGCTGCCGATGTAGTCAACGTTACAGATAATCTGCCTGCTGGTTTTACAGCAACAAGCTATACGCCTGCTGCCGGAACTTATACCAGTTCAAACGGGAACTGGACAGGTTTAACGCTGGCAAATGGGCAATCGACAACTTTAACTATCAGAGGGACCATTGCGCCAACAATAACCGCAGCACTCAGCAATACGGTAACTGTAACCAGCCCTCCGGGAATTACAGATCCAACACCAGGAAATAACACTTCAACGGTCACAACTAATGTAACCAGCAAACCTGTATTAACCATTACAAAACTGGGAGCTGCAGGTTTAACCGCTGGAAATACAGCAACTTATACCCTGAATATCTCCAATACCGGCAGCAGTAATGCTGTTGGTGCAAATATTACGGATATCGTACCCGCAGCCTTAACAAATGTAAGCTGGAAAACTACAGTAGCCGGTACTGCAGCGATAACTGCAGGCGCAACCGGGACTGGAAATAACCTGAACATTACGGCAAATATCCCGGCAGGTGCAGCCAATACCATAACAGTGACCATTACTGGTACAGTAGATCCGGGAGCAACAGGCAATGTAAGCAATACAGCGACTGTTACACCTGCTGAACCAACAGGAACAGGAAGCAATTCTACTGTGAATGCGAATGTGACCAGTACTTCGGGCGTTGTGATCACCAAAACAGGCCCTTCGGCAGCTACAGCTGGTAATCAGATCACCTATCAGGTAGAAATTTCAAATAACGGACCGAGTAATGCTACGGGCACACAAATTTCAGATCCTGTTCCTGCTTCGCTAAGTAATGTAAGCTGGTCAACACAACTGACGGGTGCTGCAACAGTGACTACCGGCGCCACAGGAACGGGAAATACTGTAAATGTTACCGCTAATATTCCAGCAGGGACTTCTAATAAAGCCGTCATTATTGTAAAAGGTACGATAGATCCTGCTTTTACGGAAACCATAACCAACAATGCTACAGCTACTCCTGCCGAACCAGGCAGTACACCTGTCAATGCACAGGCCGTTACTACAGTTAAAAAACTACCAGTATTTACCGTAACCAAGAGCGGCCCTGCTACTGCTACAGCAGGGAATACGGTTGTTTATACGATCAATGTTAAAAATACAGGCCCGTCAAATAGTTTAAATACATTGATTGCTGACGCTGTTCCTGCTGCAATTACCGGGGTAAGCTGGACTGCTAATGTAACCGGCGGTACTGCATTAATTAATAGCGGCGCTGCCGGAACTGGTAATGCGGTTAGTGTAAATGCTAATTTTGGCGCCAACAGTACCGTACAAATTGTAGTTTCAGGAACGATAGCTTCCAATGCATCGGGCACCATCATAAATACCGCGACCGCTACCCCCTCAGAAACAGGAACAACTCCTGTAACTTCGACACCTGTCAATACGGTGCTAAGTTCAAAATCGGGCTTAACAATTGTTAAAAGTGTTACTCCAGCAGTCAATGCAGGCAGTAGTATTACCTATACCGTTGAGGTTGGTAATACAGGCCCAAGTGATGCCATAAATGCACATGTGCAGGATGCTATCCCTGCAAACGTCATTGCCACAGCATGGACTTCAGTAACCCGGGGGACAGCTACAATTTCTTCTGGCGCTACCGGAACAGGAAATACATTAGACGCGATTACCAGCATACCGGCTGGTGCAGGCAATAAAGTAATATTCACTATTACTGGTAAAGCTGATCCGTCTTTCAATGGTTCAATATCCAATACCGCTTCGGTAACTGCGACTGAGCCAAACAGCCCTTCACCAACTTCTACAGTTAATACGGTTGCGAGCAGAACACCAGTACTATCGATCACTAAAAATGGCCCTTCATCTATCAATGCAGGAGAAACAATTACTTATACGATCGATATTACCAACAATAGTGCTTCTGACGCGTTAAACCTGGCTATTAGCGACATCGTACCAGCAACACTGACTAATGTCAGCTGGACAGCGACTAAAACTGGTAACGCATTAATCATTGGCGCCTTAACCGGAACAGGAAATACGATTAACCTGAATGGAAATGTCGCTGCAGGTAGTGCAAATCATATTACTATCGTAGTGACGGGCAAAGTAGCTGCCGGTTTTAGCGGCTCACTGACCAATACAGCAACAGTTACTCCGGCCGAACCGGGAACTGCTGCTGCCTCGGCTACTGCCACAACAACTGTAACACGCATACCAGTATTAGCTATACAAAAAAATGGGCCGGCAGCATTAAGTGCAGGTCAGGCTATCACTTATACCATCTCTGTAAAAAATATCAGTCAGGCCAATGCGACCGGGTCAGTAATTACTGACCAGATTCCTGCCAGTATCCTAAACCCATCCTGGGTAACTTCAGTGAATGGAGCTGCTGTAATAACAGCTGGTGCTAGCGGAACAGGATCGGCTTTAAGTGTAACTGGTAATATCGGCGGAAACAGCACCGATGAAATCCGGATTACCATATCAGGGACAGTAAACCCTGCAGCTACTGCAAATATCAGTAATAGCGCAACGGTTACCCCGGCCGAAACCGGAACTGTGCCTCAAACAGCGGGACCAGTTATCACAACAATTACTAAAACGCCTGCTATTTCCATCACTAAAACGGGACCGGCAACAGCAAATGCCGGTGAAACGGTTACTTATGTAATTAATGCAGTAAACAACGGACCTTCTAATGCAACTGCATTAGTGATTACTGATGTAGTACCAGCGCAACTAACCAATGTAACCTGGTCTGCTTTGCCTGCAGGAACATCTACGGTAGTTACCGCAGCCGGAACAGGGAATAATGTAAGTGTAACAGGAAATCTGAATGTGGGCAATGCAAATCATATTCAAATCACCGTTTCCGGAAAATTAAGTTCAGCACAGGCAAATGCGGTACTTGCTAATACAGCTACTGCGACTCCGTCCGAACCTGGTATCCCTCCGGTTTCTTCCAATACGGTCAATACAACAATTCAGCATAAAAATGCCCTGACTATTAGTAAAACCGGGCCGGCAACTGTAAATGCAGGCGGACAGGTAGTTTATAATTTAACCATCGCCAATAATGGCCCAAGTGATGCAGTAGCGGCTATAATTACTGATCAGGTTACTGCAAACTTAACAGGTGTTACGTGGTCTGCAACCACTACAGGCGCCGCAACAGTTACAGCTCCATCTGGTACTGGCAATGCCGTTAACGTAACTGGTAATATCCCGGCAGGTGCAGCAAACCATATCAATGTGATGATCACCGGTAAGCTTAATTCTGCTTTTACAGGTACTGCAATCACAAATACAGCAACAGTAACCCCTGCTGAGCCAGGCAATAACCCGGTTACTTCAAGCATTGTAACTACCGGGGTTACCAAAAATGCTGAGCTGCTCATTCTTAAATCCGGATCAGCTACTGCAGTAGCCGGTAAACCGGTTACCTATACGATCAGGGTCAATAATGCGGGTCCAAGTGATGTTATAGGTGCAAGAGTACAGGATATTATCCCTGCGGCGATTCAAAACCCTTTATGGACAGTAGCTACTTCTGGTACTGCCGGAGCAAACCTGTTAAACGGCGGCGGAAATATAGATCTGCTGGCAAATTTAAAAGCGAATGGTCTGGATGCCCTTGAAATCACTGTAACTGGTAATCTTGACCCACTTTTCAACGCGAATACTGCTGTTACAAATACAGCAACGGTCACACCGCCTGCAGGGGTTACAGGAACACCTGGCACAAGTACGGTAACGACTACTACATCGGCTTCGGCAAATGTAAGGATCGTAAAATCAGGACCGGCAAATGTTGGTGCTGGTGAACCCATACAATATGAACTCCGCATTACTAATGCCGGGCCAAGTACAGCCACAGCAACTTCGATTATAGATAACCTGCCAGCAGGTGTGAATGCCAGCATTCTCAATCCGGTCTGGACTGCTACAGCTTCTGGCGGAGCCACCGTATCTGTTCCAAATGGGAATGGAAATGTAAGTCTGCTTGCTGACATTCCAGTTACCGGAACAGTAATCGTGACGGTATCCGGAACAGTAGATCCGGCTTCAGTTGACAATACTCTGATGCCAAATACCGCTACCGCAAACAGTGCGGTCCCAGATCCTGAACCTGGAAATAATACGGCTACAGTACCCACAACAATTACCAATTCACCAGATTTCAGAGTTTCTAAATCAGGGCCGGCTACCGCAAATATCGGAGACCCGATTACTTATAAAATTGTGGTCACGAATTCAGGACCGGGTAATATAACAGGCGCAACCATTGCCGATCCTATCCCTGCAGATGTACAGGTTACAGACTGGACAGCGACAGCATTGTATAATGCGAAGATAAATGGAGCGGCTACAGTAACAGGTACAGGCAATAACATTAATCTTTCTGCTGTAGACATTGAGGCAGGAACTAGTAATGCTATTGAAATTACCATTAATGGTTTTGTAAAAACAACTGCTGGCGCAAGCTTTACCAATACAGTAACTGTTACTTCTGGTAATGTCCGTTCAAGTTCTGTTGTGACTTCTGTAAATCAGTCTACTGATTTACGAGTGGAGAAACAAGGTCCTCAAACTATAGCTGCAGGTGAAAACATCTCTTATACTATAAAGGCATTTAACAATGGAACAGTAGATGCGAATGGGATAACAATTAATGATATTGTTCCAGCACAGGTAGTAGTTAGCGACTGGACTGCAACTGTTGCCGGAACTGCGACGATCACCTCAGGAACTTCTGGCACAGGCAATACGATAGCAACAGCCGGGACTATTCCTGCCGGTGACGACAGCAATTATATCCTGATTACAGTTAATGGAAAAGTTCCTGCAGGTACACTGCCTGTTACGATCAATAACACAGCCAGCATCGTTCTTCCAGCAGGTTTACTGGATTATAATCTGGCAAATAATACATCGACAGCGAGTACAATTATAACTAACAACCCTACTTTACAGGTATCGAAAAGCGGACCTCAGACCGCTGTTGCAGGTGAACAGATACATTATGTGGTTCAGGTTAGCAATAACGGTCCAAGTGATGCACTGGCAGTTAATATCACTGATGCAATACCTCCTCAATTACTCAATTATACCTGGATAGCAACCAGCTCAGGAACTGCTGCGATTACCTCCGTTCCTACTACGGGAACGATGATTAATCCTGCCGTTACTGCAAATATCCCGCAAGGTGCAGGTAATATCATTACGATTGATATTACAGGAACAGTAGATCCTGCTTTCACCGGTACATTTACAAATACTGCCCAGGCAGCAACAGGTGTAAATCCGGCGGTAAGCTCACCTACAGTAAGCACTGTTGTCAGCAAAGTTACCGCATTGAATATCCGCAAATCAGGACCGGCTACAACAAGTCCGGGTCTGCCAATAACTTATACAATTGAAGTAACCAATTCAGGGCCCAGTAATGCGGCAGCAGCAGCCATCACAGATGTGATCCCAGCTATATTGCAGAATGTACAATGGACTGCAGCGACTACAAATGGAGCTGCAATTACCTCGGGTGCTACCGGAACCGGTAATACGCTCAACGTGGTTGCTGCGATTCCAGGATCAGGGGATGCCAGGGTATTAATTACTGTGACGGGCAATATCCCTTCTTCAGCAACAGCCGGTATTGTGAACTCTGCAACAGTAACAGAGCCTGGTAATCCAGCCGTATCTTCTAATACCGTTACGACAACATTAACCAGAACTCCGGGACTGGTACTTGTCAAATCAGGACCTGCAAATGCAGCCAGTGGAGAACAGATAACTTATACGCTGACGCTGACTAATTCAGGACCTTCTGATGCGGTGAATACAGCAATAACAGATGTGGTTTCATCAGCGATCCAAAATGTACAATGGACAACAATTGCCAGTAGTGGTGGTGTAATTAATTCTGGTGCTACAGGTACGGGCAACCAGGTCGCTGCAAATGTCAATGTCCCTGTGGGGGGTACAATTAGTGTCACCATTACTGGTGATATTGATCCGGCCTTAAACAGTAGTCTGACAAACACTGCAACGGCAACTCCAGCCGAACCGGGTACTAACCCGGTGACTTCAACAGTTACAACTGTAGTGAAACCAGTTGTTAACCTGTCGGTTACCAAAAGCGGCCCTGCCACTTTACAGGCAGGCCAGGGGATCACCTATCAGATCCGGGTAACCAACAGCGGCCCAAGTACAGCGCTTAATGCCGCAATTTCAGATCTTGTTCAGGCTGATATTACCAATGTAACCTGGACGGTTACCCAAACGGGAAACACGGTGATTACCGGAGCAGGTTCAGGGACTTCAAATACCATTGCAACCAATGCCAATTTAACAACTGGTACAGGTGATGCTTTGATTATCACGATTAATGGAACTGTAGCTCCTTCATTTAGTGGTTCAATAACCAATACCGCGACTGTAACAGCGGTTGAAGATCCGCTTAATCCGATAACCTCAACTCCGGTTGTGACTGCCATTACCCGAAACCCAGTGATTAAAATAGTTAAAACAGGACCTGCGACATTAGCCGCAGGTGCAGCTATCAATTATTTAATTATGGTTAACAATGAAGGTACCGGAGACGCACTTAACCTGGCTATTTCAGATATTGTTCCCGCTGCAATTACAGGTGTTAACTGGACAGCAACCGCTGCCGGAACCGCTACAATTACAGGTCCTGCTACAGGTACAACCAGCAATATCAGCTTAGTGGCCAATGTGCCTGCGGGTATTGGAAATACAATTACCATCAGCGTAAATGGCAATGTCCCTTCTAATAATAACATATCACCTCTGGTAAATACTGCTACGGCCACTCCTGCCGAACCTGGGGTTATACCTCAGACTTCTACAGTAAGTACTGCGGTAAGCAGGATTCCGGTTATTGAAATCACCAAATCGGGCCCTGCGAATGCAACTGCAGGAACCGATGTAGAGTATATCATCACTGCGGTCAACACAGGCATCAGTGATGCACTGGGAACAGTCATTACTGATGCAGTGCCGGCAGCACTGACAAATGTGAAATGGACAGCAACTGCCGGAGGAACATCCAGTATCATAACTGGTGCAACAGGAAGTTCAAACAATCTTAGTGTAACGGCTAATATTCCGGCGGGCAGTACCAATACGGTAACGGTCCGCGTGACTGGCTTCCTGCCTGCAACGGCAACTGCCAGTTTGCAGAACACAGCAACTGCTACTCCTATAGAACCAGGTACAACACCACAAACGACACCTCCGGTAAGTACTACTGTAGATGTGGTGACTGACCTGGCGGTTACCAATACGGTGAACCTGGCCTTACAAAAAGTTGGTCAGCCGGTTACTTTTACCGTTCAGGTGACGAATAATGGCCCAAGTAATGCATCCGGGGTTCAGGTAACTGATCTGCTGCCTGCCGGTTATACGCTAATCAGTCAATCTGCAACCACAGGTACTTATGACCCGGCTTCAGGATTATGGACTATTGGTAATCTGACAAATGGCGGGGTGACTACTTTAACCATCCGGGCTAACCTGGTAGCTGGCGGCCCTTACCTGACAACAGCTGTGGTATCAGGAACTGAAACAGATCCTTTACTGACTAACAATACTGCTTCGGCTGGTATCAATACAGTAAACAGTGATCCGGTTGCCAGCCCACATGTGAATACTTTACCGGAAGATCAGACACTCACAGTAACCGCAGCAAACGGACTACTGGTCAATGCGACAGATGTAGACAATGATGCATTAAGTGTAAGTACATTTACAATTGCTGGCACGACCGGAAATCAGACAACAGGTAACCCGGTGGTTATTGCCGGAACTGGTACAATCACGATCAATACGGACGGCAGTTATATTTTTATACCAGCACCGGATTATAACGGACCTGTACCAGTAATTACTTATACTGTAATTGATGGAAAAGGTGGTTCTGCAATCAGCACATTAACCTTAACTGTGATACCTGTCAATGATGCACCATCGTTTGTGAAAGGTGCTGATCAGGTATTGTTACAATATTCAGGCGCACAAACTATTTCTGGATGGGCAACAAGTATCAGTGCAGGACCGGCAGATGAAGCAGCTCAAAAACTGAACTTCATCTTGACAAATACGAACAATGCATTATTTACGGCACAACCTGCCATTGCCCCTGATGGGACCTTAACCTTTACTCCTGCTTTTGGAGCAACAGGAACTGCAACTGTCACGGTTATTCTCCACGATGATGGTGGTACGGCTAATGGCGGTACAGATCAGTCTGCCCCGCAGACTTTCATCATTACGCTAACTCCGGGAAATACCTCAATGACGCTGACTAAAGTAGCAAACAATACAGGCACTAAGGCTGGTGATGTAATCACCTATACGATTGTAGCAACAAATACTGGTAACGTTACTTTGAGTAATGTGGTAGTGAGAGATCCGGGAGCTGATGCAGGAAGTATTATTCCGGCAACTATTCCTTCTATCGCCCCTGGTGCCAGTGCAACAGTAACTGCCAAACATACGTTGGTTCAGTCAGAATCAGACGCTGGCACTTACAGTAATCAGGCGGGTGCAACAGGTACAGATCCATCAGGTAACCCGGTTGACAAACCAAAATCTGATGATCCGAATACTCCTGAACCAGATGATGCAACAGTAATTGTGATTGGTTCAAAACCGGCTGTTACTTTAGTTAAAACTGGTATAATCAGTACCGATGGCAATAGTATCACTTATACTTTTGTGATTCAGAATACAGGTAATGTAACTTATACCAAAGTAGTATTGAGTGATACAAAATTAGGTATCAGTAATCTTGCAGTACCTGTTGGTGCCGGACTTGCACCGGGAGCTGCTGTAAACGTGACCCAGGTTTATACCTTAACCCAGGCAGATAAAAATACTGGAAACGTGACCAATAGTGCAATGGTAACCGGTACTACCCCTGCAGGAGCAACTGCTACGGATATTTCAGGTACAGATGCAACAAATGACACACCTACAGTCACTCCTTTAACTACGTCTGGCGGATTGATATTTGTTAAAACAGGTACGTTCAGCGGAAACCAGATTACCTATACCTTTACCTTTACAAACACCGGAAATGTAACCTTAACCCCTGTTACTTTCAGTGATGTGAAACTGGGTATCAGCAACAGGACTGTCGATGTCGGCAGCGGCCTAATACCTGGAGCAAGCGTGACTGCAACTGCCGTTTATACTTTAACGCAGGCAGATAAAGATGCAGGCCAGGTAACTAACACAGCGACTGCCAGAGCCAAAACCCCTGCCGGAGGAGAGGTAACTGCTACATCCGGAACAAACGGAACAAATAATACGTCTACAGTTATAGTCGTACCTAAATCGCCTGTAGCGATTGATGATAAAGCAGAAGGTAAGGCGAACGCAGTTATAGTTATCGATATCCTGGCGAATGATAATCCTGGAAACTCAAGCTTTGATAAAGGCTCAGTGGTGATCATTACCCGGCCATTACATGGCAAAGTAGTGGTGAACAGTGATGGTACAGTATCTTATACGCCAGATCCAGGCTATTCAGGCCCCGATAATTTCACTTACCAGGTGAAAGATATATATGGTTATATCACTAATGTAGCCTCAGTATCTATCACACTTAATTTCTTCGAGGTCAATATTCCAAACTTGTTCACGCCAAATGGTGATGGTACAAATGATGTGTTTGAGATCCGTGGATTAAACCAGTATGGGGACAATGAATTAAGCATTGTCAACCGTTGGGGCAATGAAGTCTTCAGACAGAAAAACTACCAGAATACCTGGAGCGGCGAAGGCTTAAATGAGGGTACTTATTATTATCTGCTCCGCGTGAAACCTAAAGGTGGCAATGCAGACTGGCAGGTATTTAAAGGATACATCACTTTAATCCGCACTTTCAAAAAGTAAGCGTATAAAACCTCAGGCAGGCATTATCCGCCTGAGGTTAATAAAAATACAAACCGGAAAAATACAATCAGATTGAAGAATAGAATTAATTATACCCGTATGAAAAGAAGCTTGTTATTATTAGTCCTGGTCTTTAGCCTGCTCCTTCCCGCCAAAGTCCTGAAAGCTCAGCAGGATGCACAGTTTAGCCAGTATATGTTCAACGGCATTTATATCAATCCGGCATATGCGGGATACAAAGAACAGCTGAACTTACACAGTTTCTACCGCAGCCAATGGACGGGCATTAAGGGCGCCCCGACTACATTTTCACTAGCCGTAGATGCGAATGCAAATGATGGTAATGTCGGTTTGGCTTTACAGGTCTCAGCAGATAAACTGGGTGCTCAAAGCAACCTGGCTGCTTATGCCAATTATGCCTACCGCCTTAAGATGAACGAAAGCGGTACTTCAAGGCTTGCCTTCGGGGTGGGTATTGGTATGGTACAATTAGGGATTGACGGATCCCTGTTACACCCTAATGATCAGGAACCGGATCAGCCAACCGGATCACAAAATACAGTGCTGCCGGATGCCAGAGTGGGTGTATATTATTCTGATGACCGTTTTTTTGCCGGTTTCTCTGCCGACAACCTGATTTCCCAATATATTAACGTAGACCGTTATGCATTTATACCGCAGCCTAAACCTCATTTTTATTTAACAGCAGGTACCTTGATTCCATTAGGACAGGATATTTTACTGAAACCATCTTTTTTGCTGAAGGATGACCGTGGCGGCCCAACCAGTCTGGATATTAATGCTTTTGTTCTTTTCATGGACAGGATATGGGTAGGTGGTGCTTACCGGACAGGTGTGAAATTGTATAATAAAGATTATCTGCAAAGAGACCTGAGCAACAGAAATTCTGCAGTGGCGGCAATCGAGGTATTTCCAACTAAGACCCTGCGTATTGGTTATGCGTATGATATATCAATAGGCCCATTGCAGGGTTATAGCAGTGGGACACATGAAATATCAATTGGTTATTACTTCAATACAAAAAATACAAGGATGAAATCTCCAAGATATTTCTAAAAGACGGTAATTAATTAAAAACAGATTCTAAAGCTATTCCATCACAGCATGAAAAAAATCCAATCAGGTATATTCACAGTCCTATTCCTTTTCACATTTACGGTAAAGGTAAAAGCACAATACGTCCTCAAAGAGGCCGATACCCAGTTTGAATTATTTAATTACAATAAAGCCATAGATCTATATCAAAAGGCTTATCATAAAAAAGCCAGTCTGCATGCAGCTGAACGTCTGGCCGGAGTTTATCGTCTGGTGGACAATTATCCACAGGCAGAAAACTGGTATGCTATTGCTTCGGCCATGCCCAAAAGCACTCCTGAAAACACTTTGTATTATGCAAAAGCTTTACAGAGTAATGCTAAATATGAGCAGGCTAAGACTGCTTATCAAAAGTATGTAAGCCTGAAACCTGAGGTCAGTGCAGCACAGCAGCAAATCTGGTTTGCATCCTGCGATTCTGCGCAATACTGGATTAAAAACCCTGTACCGGTTACACTTTTAAATGAAAAAAGTCTGAATAGTACAGGTTCGGACTGGGGTGCAGTACCTGATCCGAATGGAACTGTTTTTACTTCTGACCGCGACCTGCCAGCAGATACGAAAAATTCCAAATCACGTCCCTTTTTAAAATTTGACGGCACAACAAAACTGCCTGATCCAAACCATTATGGATGGACAGGAAATGAATATTTCCGTTTGTACCAAAAAGCAGCAGCGAATGACAGTCTCCATATCTTTGCCCTGAACGCAGAAACCAATTATCATATAGGTGCGCCGTGTTTTACTGCAGATGGAAATACCCTATATTTCACTTTAACCAGGATCCCGAAAAAGATTATCCGCAAAAAAGGTGAGCCTTCAACTATAAACCTTGAAATCTATAGCAGTACCAAAGATGCAAATGGAACCTGGGGAAAACCTGTTCCTTTTAGATACAATAAGGTGAATGAGTGGTCTGTTGGTGACCCTTCTATTTCTGCTGATGGAAATACGTTATACTTTGTTTCCGATATGCCTGGTGGCAAAGGGGGAACTGATATTTACAGTGCAGCTAAAAATGCAGATGGCAGCTGGGCAGATGCTGTAAATATCACAGCTGTCAACACCAATGGAAATGAAAGAAATCCTTTTTCTGCTGCGGATGGTAATTTCTATTTCAGCAGTGACGGCCTGATTGGAATGGGTGGCCTGGATATTTATAAGGCCAGACAAACTGCAGCTGGTTTGGGAACACCGGTAAATATGGGCTACCCTGTTAATTCGCCACAGGACGATTTTGCTTTGAACATAAATCTTAAAGGAACAGGCTTTATGGCTTCCAACCGTCCTGGCGGGATTGGGAACGATGACATCTACAGCTTTACGGCCAAAATGATTCTTTACTTTAACCTGGAAGGTACAGTATATGACCGTAAAACTAATCTGCCGGTTGATGGGGTAACAGTTACACTGAATAAACAAGGTGGCGGCACTTTAACTGCAATAACGGCTAATCAGGGTACTTTCAGATTCAACCTTGATCAGGCATCAGCTTATAACCTGAAAAGTGAAAAAGCAAATTACAGTTCGGATGCGGCTTCCATCACAACAATGAACTTAAACAGTTCTCAAACCTTGCGCAAAGATTTGTTCTTAGAGCCACTGGTACTAAACAAACCCATCAGGATAGAGAATATTTATTATGATTTTGCCCAATCTGCTATTCGCCCTGATGCAGCAATAGAACTGGATAAACTCATTTCTACGCTAAAAACCAATGCGACGATATCGATTGAACTGAGTTCTTATACAGACAGCAGAGGAAGAGATGAATATAATCAGTGGTTATCTCAGAAAAGGGCAAATGCTGCCGTTGACTACATAATTTCAAGAGGTATCGATAAGGTAAGGGTTACAGGCCGTGGTTATGGTGAAACACATTTACTTAACCGCTGTGCAAATGGTGTAAAATGCAGTGATGCGATGCATCAGCTAAACAGAAGAACAGAATTCAAAGTTGTTAAACAATAAAACCGTTTTAAGTCCCCGTTTTTGCCGGGGACTTAAAATAATCATTTAACGTAAACTGATTATTTTAATAATTCTCCACTTATATACAACAAGTTGTATAAGATTTCCGTTTAATAGTTAATCAACAGATCTTATACTTACTCATGTCAAAACTGATTCAGATTATAGAGGACGATGAAGCTATACGCGATGTTATAGAATATATCCTGCAACAATCAGAATTTGATGTTACTGTGGCTTCCAATGCCAGAGAATTCAAAATAAATCTTTTCAATACTTTACCTGACCTGATCTTAATGGATGTAAAACTTCCGGATGGGAATGGTATACAGTTATGCCGGAAACTTAAACAAAGCCTGGACACAAGACATATTCCCGTAATTATTATTTCTGCACATGCTACTGCCGAAGAAAGTAGTAAAGAGGCTTTTGCAGATGATTTTATCAGTAAACCATTTGATTTAGACGATTTATTAAAGCGCATTGAAAATCAATTAGCTTAAACCAAAAAATGCCTTTATGATTTATTATAAGATTTCAGTTCACGGCGAGAATTTACAGGTAAAACGATTATCACCTAACCTTTTCAGGATAGTACATAAAAAAGGCATATTGGAAATATACAAAAACAGGTCATCAGGAAAATGGTCGGTACTTTTCCGCTCCAATCCTGACGACCTGATTTCTGCTTCTTTGATAGGGCCGGAAATTGAAAAATCCTACCCGGTTACGCATGGCTATCAGCTTGGCACCGGGCACCCTTCGTCTGTGATCAGGATATAATCCTGATCACAGATTAAGATTATTTCACTGTTTTTGCCCAGTCGTTCATTTTTGCTTCAAATACATTAAGTGGTAATGACCCGTCTTTAAGTACCTGATGATGGAATTCTGCCAGATTAAATTTAGTGCCCAGCTGTTTTTCATACCTGCTGCGTAATTCCTGGATTTTCATCGCCCCGATCTTATAACCTAAAGCTTGTGCAGGCATCCCCATATAACGTTCAATTTCTGCTGTTGCACCTTGTTCATTAATGGCTTCATTGTCCATCATATATTTGATGGCCTGCGCTCTGCTCATATTTTTGGTGTGTATAGCTACATCTACCACAAGACGGATAGCACGGTGCATTTCATCACCCAATGCCCCCATATACTGGTAAGGATCTGTATATAGGCCCAATTCTTTACCTAAAGATTCACAATATAAAGCCCAGCCTTCTACATAGGCATTATGCGCCCCAAAACGACGGAACTCAGGAAGTTCAGTATTTTCCTGGGTCAAAGAAATCTGGTAATGATGACCTGGAATTGCTTCATGAAGGAATAATGATTCCATACCCGAAGTTGTATTGAATTTTGTAGCATCCAGAATAGGTACGTAGAAAACCCCCGGACGTTTGCCATCTGCAGATCCCTGGTTATATTCTGCGCTTGCAGATTCTGCACGGAAAGCTTCTGTCTGACGAATTTCAAATGGTGTTTTCGGCACAACGGTGAACATCTTTTTCAGGTTTGGTTCCATGCGTTTATGAATATTGTCAAATGCAGCAAGGATTTCGGCAGGTGTTTTATAAGGCATAAACTTAGGATCAGTTTTCATGTATTCGAAGAATGCTTTCAAATCACCTTTGAACCCCGTTGTATTTTTAATACTATCCATTAAAGAATGAATTCTTGCTACTTCTTTTAAACCTGTCTGATATATTTCTTCTGGTGTTTTGGTCGTAGTGGTTTGTTGTTTTACCAGGTAAGTATACATCGCTGTACCCTCTGGTAAAGAAGAGAAGCCAGAGGTAGCCCTTGCTTTTGGCAGGTATTCGTTTTTCAGAAATTCCCCGAGTTTTTTATAAGTTGGGACAATAACTGTCAGAATGGTATTGCGGTAAGCTTCAGTCAGTCTTTTTTGATCAGCAGCAGAAAACCCTTTCGGCATCTGCTCAACAGGACTATAAAACAAACTCTTAGCCGGATCAGTAACGACCATACTCAGCATTTGCGGGTACATTTTCACAACCAGCGCTTTAGGTAAAACAATACCTGCCGCAATCCCTTTTTTGAAATTCCCAATAGCCGTATCAGCCCAGACAGAGAAAGCATTGACACGTTTTAACCAGTCTTCATAGTCTTTAACTGTTTTGAAAGGCTGTGCGCCTGTACCAGATCCTAACTGACCGATAGTTAAAGGCAGCGCGGTCATTTGATTAAAAGGCAGATATTCGAAATGATATTTTAATCCTTCAAGGCCTGTTTCTAAATTATCTTTTAATACGTCAAAAGATAATTTATCATTGGCCCCCAGCTGTTCCCGTTTATATTTGCCCAGGCTGTCCAGGTACTGTTTGTAGAAATTTTTAGCGGTATTCAAATAGGCCACAGAACCATCATTTGGAAGCTCACTATTATACCTGTCGTCTCCTGCATAGGTAGCAGAAACAGGATTTAATTTTAAGTAATCTTCATAATACTGATCGCAGAGTTTTCCAAATTGCGCATTCTTATTGTTCTTTTTGTCTTCTTGTTTACAAGCTACAATTGTACTGACAAACAGGAGGGCAAAGGCCATTCTTTTCATAAAGTCTGAGTTTAGAAAATAAAGCTAACAAATATTTATCAGGTTCTTTGTTCTATTCGATCAGGGTATTAAACCTGGATTCGATATGGCTTTTAGCCTGTTTCTGAAAGTCTTCAGGAGCAACACCTGTTTGCTTTTTGAAAAATCTGCTGAAATAAGACCGGTCTGTAAAACTCAGGTTATAAGCGATTTCTTTGAGGGTATTCTCACTGTGTATGATTTGTCTTTTAGCTTCCAGAATAATCCTGTCATGGATAAGCTGCATGGCTGTTTTATCGAGTTTATCTTTTAAGATCTGGTTAAGGCGCTTGGCACTCAGCCCCAATTCCCCTGCATAAAAATCAGCATTTCTTTCCAGCTGATAATTTTCTTCCAGCAAAATCATAAACTCGTATACCCTTTTCTGATTTACATCCTGAGTAGTAAAGACATGTTCCTTGATACGGATCAGCTTTAATAAGAAGACTTTTAATAATGCTTTTAAAATCAGAAAACTACTCCCCTTTTCTTTATATTCTTCATCCAGTAACTGATAAATCTTATTGAGTTCAATGGCATTTTCCTGGTTTAAAGGAAGGCAGGAAAACTCGCCCTGTATATTAAAAATCTTAAAGATGTCGAGATAGAATTCTTTATCTTCTTCATCCAGAAAATCTCTTTTAAAAGATAACAGAATACCATTTTTACCAGCTTTATTTAATTGATGTACACGATACGGCGGAATAAGATAAATCCAGTCTCCTCTACCCGGATTTACATCTTCTTTAACCGCATGTAAGGGCAACTCATTTTGCAGCCAGACAATTTCGAAGAAGTCCTTTCTGCCCGGATCATTCAGATAACTGGGCGGACAATTTTCAAGGTTCCTGATATAAATCAATGATTTTTCTAATCCAACGCTCGTATTTTCTTCCATCTGCTGATTGTCCTTTGCTGTTAAACCCTGATTTCCTCCGGTTCAGGTATAATTGCCAAAGATATTAATATATGTTATGAATAAAGCTGTGAAGACCCTGCGTTTCCAAATAGTCCCATACTATGCGCATATAGTATAACGTAGCGCCTTCTTCTCCCGGCTACCTTTGGCGCAGACAAAAAGAGAGATGAACAGCGCAAACATAAATCAGCAGGCCAACAGTTTAAAGACAAACCTAAAATTGATTTTAGAAGAAAATCAAAAATTAGCAGAGCAGATTGATTTCATTCAGCTTGCAGCTGTTATTCCTTATTTACACCAGGCAGACCGTTTATTCATTATAGGCGCCGGACGTACTGGTTTAGCTTTGAAAGCTGCAGCCATGCGTTTAATGCATTTTGGGTTCACTGTATTCGTTGCCGGAGAAACAACCACGCCAGCTATTAGAAAAGGGGATCTCCTGATTGCCGGTTCTGGTTCCGGGACAACCAGTACGATTGTGAAAGCAGCAGAAAAAGCGGTGTCCTCTGGCGCAGAAGTTATTGCTTTTTCTACCACTACAGATTCTGCACTAGCCAGATTAGCGGCACTAACACTAGTTATTCCGGCTGCTCAAAAACAAGATCATGGGAAAACCATTTCTGAACAATATGCAGGCAGTTTATTTGAACAGGCCTTGTTATTACTCACTGATGCTATTTTTCAGACAATGTGGGCAGTGGATGGTACTGCTGCCCAAGAGCTATGGAAAAGACACGCCAATCTGGAATAACACAGTATGACGGCATTCAATAAATAATTGATTTAAATAATTACTCATTATAAAAACAAACAAATGGCAAAATTACAAGTCGCAATAGATTTATTAACTACGAAAGAAGCTTTAGCACTGGCTGCTAAAATTGCTCCTTATATTGATATCATTGAATTGGGTACCCCACTAATTAAGAACGAAGGTATTGCAGTAGTAACTGCAATGAAACAGGCACATCCTGATAAATTAGTGTTTGCTGATTTAAAAACTATGGATGCCGGCGAATTAGAAGCTGATATCGCTTTTAAAGC
Source organism: Pedobacter cryoconitis (assembly GCF_014200605.1). Classification (GTDB taxonomy): domain Bacteria; phylum Bacteroidota; class Bacteroidia; order Sphingobacteriales; family Sphingobacteriaceae; genus Pedobacter; species Pedobacter cryoconitis_B. Next base: position 24,977 of record NZ_JACHCE010000014.1, read on the forward strand.
TGGTGCTGATTTAGTAACTGTTTTAGGTGCTGCGGGTGATGCAACGATTGCAGGTGCAATTAAAGCAGCTAAAGCACATGGTAAAGGTGTAGTTGTAGATACAATCGGTGTTGCTGACCGTGTTAAACGCGCTCAGGAAGTTACTAAATTAGGCGCTGAATTTGTAGAATTACACGCTGGTTTAGATGAGCAGTGGACTGAAGGATATTCAATCCAGGTTTTAATTGACGAAGCTGCACGTGCTGGTGTACCTGTTTCAATAGCCGGTGGTGTAAATATTAACAATATTACTGCTGTAATTAAAGCAGGTGCAACTGTTGCAGTAGCTGGTGCTGCTATTTATGGCGCTGAAGATCCTGCAGCAGCAGCAAAAGCATTACGCGAAGCTATTGATGCTGTATAATTAAAACATTTTACAGAAAAGGCAAGTCAGTATCGCTGGCTTGCCTTTTTTATTTTAACAAAAAAATCTTACACATCATTATGTAATATTTAACCCGACATCCTTATTTAGACCTATTATGGAACACTATTTGATAATAACTCTGAACAAATAATTAGCCAAACATAATTAATTATGATCAAAAGGATACACGTACTCGAAGACGACAGTGATATCAGGTATATCATTGAATATTTATTAAAGGATGAGGGTTATGAATTACAGCTTTCTTCGTCTGTTAGTGAACTGAAAAGCAAACTAAGGGATTCTTTGCCTGATCTGTTTATTATCGATGTAATGTTACCTGACGGGAATGGAATTGAAATTTGCGATGATCTTAAGAATGATATGTTCACTAAACATATCCCTGTAATTGTGATGTCTGCAAATCCAAGAAGTAAACAAATGAGCACGCAGGCTTGTGCTGATGATTATATCAGTAAGCCATTTGACCTGGATGATGTGGTTAAAAGGATCAACAACCTGCTGGTTAAAAAAACGGCCTAAAATATAAGCTGGATGTCTGCCCTAATCAAATAAGGCAGACATTCAGCTAAATTAAGACTGACTTTTTAAATAGTCTGAAATTAGTGACGCCGTTCTGGCCGAAGCCCCCGGCTCTCCCATTACTACTGATAAATCAGCATAATTTTCTAACATAACTTCTCTCCATGGGCCTTCAATAAGCCTTGAAAGATTATCTGTAATATTTAGGGTATTACAATCCTGCTGAATCAGCTCTACAACAACCTCTTTGTCCATAATCAGATTGACAAGAGATATAAATCTGATCTTCACCAGCATTCTTGCAATCGCAATAGAAATTGCACCTCCCTTATAAACCACTACTTGCGGAACATGGAAAAGAGCTGTTTCCAGAGTTGCAGTACCTGAAGCAACAATTGCGGCTGTAGCTACATTTAACAGATCATATGTTTTCCCGAAAACAAGTTTTACATTTTTCGCACCAATAAACTGCTGATAATATACTACCGGAAACCCCGGGGCTGCTGCTATAACAAATTGCTGATCAGGAAATTGTTCAGTCACACTCAGCATTGCCGGTAAAAGCCGTTCTATTTCTTGTTTACGGCTGCCTGGAAGCAAGGCTATAATTTGATGAGCACTGCTTAACCCCTGTTGATCACAGAAAGCAGGATCAGGAACGAAAGATGCTTTTTCATCCAGTAAAGGATTCCCAACATAATCTACTTTCATCCCCCACTCCTTATAGAAACCAACTTCAAAAGGGAGGATACAAAACATTCGATCGACTACTTTCTTAATCTTTATTACGCGCTTCTGATTCCATGCCCAAACTTTAGGGGAAATATAATAACATACTTTAATTCCACTTTCCTTACCAAAGCCGGCAATCTTTAAATTAAAGCCTGGAAAATCAATCAGGATCAGCACATCAGGCGCATAAGCCTGAATATCATCTTTACAGGTTTTTAAATTCCGGAGTATCGTGCGCAGGTTAAGCAACACTTCTGTGAATCCCATGAAAGCCATGTCAGCATAATGCTTCGCCAGCATTCCGCCTTCAGCTCTCATTTTATCGCCACCAAAATATCTGAATTCAGCATGCGGGTCCTGAGCCTTTAGTGCCTTCATTAAATTGGCTCCATGGAGATCTCCGGAAGCTTCACCTGCTACAAGATAATATCTCATGATTGTGATAGTTTATAAAAAAAGAAGAGCATGCCCCAGATGAATGTTGCACCGAGTATACCTCTTCCTGTATTTTCTTTGTTAACCTTAAAAAAGTATTTCAGCAGCAAAGCGTTTACTGCAATACAGCCAATCAATAATAAATCGGCTTTTGCCAGATAAGCGATCTGATGCATTACAAACCACACCATAGAAATCAGTACTCCCGGAAGAAATACACCGATTCCAAAACCCACCCACACATCGTTTTTAATATTCTTAATCATTAAATGTCCATGAGTTTAATATTGGAATAGCATGATGCGCAGTTAAGTCAAACTGAACCGGTACAACAGAAACAAAACCGTTTTCCAATGCCCAAACATCGGTATCTTCTCCTTTGTCATTATTCTGAAACACACCCGATAACCAGTAATATGGACGGCCGTATGGATCTTTACGTTCGTCAAATTCCTCTGCCCATTTCGCATTTGCCTGTCTGCAGATTTTAATCCCTTTCAGCTCTGCTCCTTTTGGGAAATTGACATTCAATAATGTAGCCTGCGGTAAACCATGATCCAGTACCTGGCGTACAATCGTTTTAACAAATTTATGGCAGTGACTGAAATCAGCTTCTTCAGAGAAATCATCTAAAGAGAAACCAATGGAAGGAATACCTTCAATTGCACCTTCTACTGCAGCAGACATTGTTCCTGAATAAATCACGTTGATAGAATTGTTTAAACCATGATTGATACCTGAAACACACAGATCTGGTTTTTTACCTTTAAATATTCTATTTACTGCCAGCTTCACACAGTCTACTGGTGTACCTGAACATTTATACATCTCAACGCCTTCATATAGATATACCCTGTCAAAACGCAGCGGCTTTCCTATGGTAATTGCATGTCCCATACCGGATTGCGGACCATCTGGTGCCACAACTACAACATTACCAAATTCTTTAACTGCTTCAATCAGATTCCTGATACCAGGTGCTGTAACACCATCATCATTTACTACTAAAATATTGGGTCTGGATTGCTCTTTCTTCATGGGAGTAAAAGTACAAGATTATAGGATATATATAACTAGTTTCTCATAATTCAAATAGTATATTTGAACATAACTTATTAAACATGAAAAAAAATATATTTCTGGTATCCTGCTTTATCCTCGCTGGATCGTCTTTAATGGCGCAGGTAGGATATCAATGGAAAACTGCTTCTTCTGGTGGATATACCTATAAGTATGTCACCAATGACCCGACAAAGTCCCGGTTTTATACGCTTAAAAATGGACTTACTGTAATTCTTTCAGAAAACACTAAAGAGCCAAGTATTGAATTCCGTATGGCGGTAAGAGCTGGCAGTAATACTGATCCACGCACTTCTACTGGTCTTGCACATTATCTGGAACATCTTCTATTTAAAGGAACAGATCGTTTTGGAACACTGGACTATGCTAAAGAGAAACCATTATTAGATAAAATAGAAGCACTTTACGAGAAATATCATGCGACAACAGATCCCGCTAAACGAAAAGAAATCTATGCCCAGATAGATAAAACTTCTAACGAAGCGTCTAATTATTCTATCGCCAATGAGTATGATAAAATGATGAAGTCTATTGGCGGACAATCTACCAATGCACATACCTGGTATGAAGAAACTGTTTACAATGAAGATTTCCCATCTAATGCAACAGACAAATTTCTTGCCTTACAGTCTGAACGCTTCCGCAACCCGGTATTCCGTATTTTCCACACCGAACTGGAAGCAGTTTATGAAGAAAAAAACCGTGGTCTTGACAATGACGCCTGGAAAGTTGAAGAGAAAATGAACGACCTGCTGTATCCGACACACAATTATGGACAGCAAACTACTATTGGAACAATTGAACATCTGAAAAATCCATCACTGGTAGAAATACGCAAGTATTACAATAAGTATTATGTGCCTAACAATATGGCTGTCGTTTTATCAGGTGACTTTAAGGCCGATGAAATGATTAAGAAGGTTGATCAGTCTTTCTCTTTTATGAAAGCCAAACCTTTTGAACTATATAATCCTGCAGCCGAAAAACCATTAACTAAAATTCAATCTGCAAATATTAATGGCCCAAGTGCCGAGTCGGTGAAAATCGGTTACAGAGGATTTGCTGAAAGCACAAAAGAGAGCATGATGCTTGACCTGATTTCAAGCATTCTTACCAATGGTAAAGCTGGTTTAATGGATATTAATTTAAATAAACAACAAAAAGTATTAAGTGCACGTGCAAATTATGAGCAAATGAAAGATTATGGTACTTTCATGCTGACAGCACAGCCTAAACAAGGTCAATCTTTGGATCAGGCACAAAAATTATTACTGGATCAGGTTGCTTTACTTAAGAAAGGTGATTTCGATGAAAGCCTGATCAAAGCTACTGTCGCTAACAACAAATTGAATTTACTGGAATCTTTTGATAAAAATGGCTTTCGTGTCGAAGCTGCTACCAATGAGTTTATCTTAAACCGTGCAACAAAATGGGATAAGTCATTGAGCAATCCTGATGATATGGCCAAAATCAGCAAGAAAGAAGTAGTTGATTTTGCAAATAAATTCTTTAAGGACAATTATGTTGTTATTTTAAAACATAAGGGAGAAGATAAAAACATTCAGAAGGTAGATAAACCGCTAATTACTCCGGTTAAAACCAATACAAATGAAACTTCTGCATTTACTAAGAATTTATTAGCTACTCCTTCAAAACCTATTGAAGCAAAATTCCTGGATTATCAGAAAGATCTGAATTTTGGTAAAGCTGGTATTGCTGATGTGGTAACTGTTCAAAATAAAGAAAATAGTATTTTCAGTCTGACCTATCGTTTTGAAATGGGTGCATGGAATAATAAATTATTGCCTTATGCAGCAAAGTACCTTACTTTTTTAAGTACAGATAAATATTCAGCCGAAGAGATCAGCAAGCAGTTCTATAATATTGCCTGTAATTATTCAGTATCTGTTAAAAGTGATGTAATGACTATTGAAATCAGTGGTCTACAGGAAAACTTTGAACAAGCTGTTAATTTAGTGGAACATGTATTTGCAAATTGCAAAGCGAATGAAGAAGCTTTAAAAGAGATGAAAAGCAGTATCCTTAAATCGAGGGAAAATGCAAAACTAAATAAAGCCTCGATCCTTACCGGATTGATGAGCTATGCGCAATACGGTCCTAAAAACCCAACCAACTATGTATTATCTAACGAAGAATTACAACAGATAACTTCTGCACAGCTGCTGGATATTTTGCATCATATCAATGATTTCAAACATTCAATCAATTATTATGGACCGGAAACTGTTGATGCCTTTGCTAAAAACATTGAAAAAATACATGTTTTACCTAAATCATTCACAGAAATAACTCCTGCTCTTAAATTCACTTACACTGATAATAAAGAAAATCTGGTTTATTTTGCGAATTATGATATGGTACAATCTGAAATTCGCTGGATAAGAAACAGTGGTACATATGACCCTGCGCAGGTAGCTAAAGTAAACCTGTTTAACAGTTATTTTGGTGGCGGAATGGGCTCGATCGTATTCCAGACTATCAGAGAGTCAAAAGCATTGGCTTATTCGACTTATGCGTTCTATTCTACGCCTGATAAAAAAGAAAAAGATAATTCAATGATGGCTTACGTTGGCAGCCAGGCAGATAAAATGAATGATGCAGTTGGTGCAATGAATGAGCTGCTGAATGTTTTACCTGAATCTGAGAAGAACTTTCAGTCTTCAAAATCTAATACTTTAAACTCATTAGAAACTTCAAGGATCACTAAAAAAGCGATTATCAACAGCTATTATGCAGATAAGAGATTAGGCCTTGACCATGATTCAAGAATTGATGAATATAAAGGATTACAGCCCTTAACTTTTAATGATATTAAAGCTTTTCACGCAAACAATGTAGCGAACAAGCCTTATAATTATTGTATAGTAGCCTCTGATAAGAAAGTAAAAACCGAGGATATGGAAAAATTCGGTAAACTGAATACGCTTACTTTAGAGCAGATTTTTGGTTACTAAATTAACCTGAGTGATTTAATGTGAAAGGAGATGCTTTAAAGCATCTCCTTTTTTATGTATCGGACTATAACGATTTCAACCAGGTGATTACTTCATCACGGGTTTTACCAGTCTTTTGCTGCAATTTTCCGTAAAGCTCATCGTCTTTACCTTCTTCATGTTTTAAGTCATCTTCTGTAAGATCTGCATATGCCTGCTTAACTTTACCTTTTAACTCGTTCCATTTTCCTTTTAATTCTAAACTGTCCATAGTATTTGTTTTAAATTAATGATTGTCTCGATAAGGAACAGCAGGATTTTAAAATTGTTTGCAGATATATGGTCTTAAAGCCAATTTATTCCAGTCAGCTCTGTTAATAAACAGAAAATCTGATTATATATTTTGGGTCATCAGACCCCGAATGGGGTGACTGTTGTGGCAATGAAAAATTGATGTCTAACCGGTTATCAATAATATGTGTAAGTCATTCAAACTTACACATATTACTATTTTATATTCAATCAGCTTATAGCTTTTGAGCAGAACCTATAATCTCTTCTACAATTCCCGGGTCTAACAATGTACTGGTATCTCCAAGATTTGAAATTTCCCCTTCAGCAATCTTACGGAGTATTCTGCGCATGATTTTTCCGGAACGTGTTTTAGGCAGGCCGGTTACAAATAAGATCTTATCAGGTTTTGCAATTGCACCTATTACACGGGTTACAGTTTGCAGAATATCCTTCTTAGTCAGTTCTGGCTCATCATGCAGTTTTGGATAAATAACGAAAGCATATATCCCCTGTCCTTTTACTTCATGCGGATAACCTACAACAGCACTTTCTACCACACCTGCATGCATATTGATCGCATTTTCTACTTCGGCTGTGCCAATTCTATGTCCTGAAACATTGATTACATCATCGACTCTGCCTGTGATTTTATAATAACCATCTTCATCGCGCATACATCCGTCACCCGTAAAATAAAGATTAGGATAAGTAGAGAAATAGGTTTGTTTACATCTTTCGTGATCACCATAGGTAGTACGCAGCATACCTGGCCATGGGAATTTAATACAAAGATTACCGTTTACCCCATTTCCTTCAATCTCTTTCCCGTTTTCATCCACAAGTAAAGGCTGAACTCCTGGTAAAGGTAAAGTTGCACAAGCCGGCTTTAATGGGGTCACAAAAGCAATTGGTGAAATCATTAACCCGCCAGTTTCCGTTTGCCACCAGGTATCTACAATAGGGCAATTTTTATGGCCTACTTCTTCATCAAACCAATGCCATGCTTCTTCATTGATAGGCTCACCTACAGACCCTAAAACACGCAGACTGCTCATATCTATTCCTTCTAAAGGCTCTTTACCGAAACTCATCAGTGAACGGATAGCAGTTGGAGCGGTATAAAGGATATTAACCTTATGTTTTTCTACTACTTCCCATAATCTTGATGGTGTAGGATATGTAGGAATTCCTTCAAATATCAAAGTCGTTGCCCCTTGCGAGAGCGGGCCGTAAACTATATAGGAGTGTCCGGTAATCCAGCCTATATCGGCCGTACAGAAAAATACTTCGTCTGGCTGGTAGTTGAATGCATTGGAAAAAGTATAGCCTGCATAAACCATATAACCACCCACAGTATGTACCACACCTTTTGGTTTTCCGGTAGAACCAGAAGTATATAAGATAAACAGCATGTCTTCTGCATCCATTTCCTCTGCAGGACAAATTGTATCTACCAGTTTAATCTCATCTTCAAACCACAGATCACGGCCTTTTAACATAGAAACAGGTGTACGTGTATGGGTAAGTACAATCACTTTCTCTACGGTAGGACAACCAATCAGTGCATCATCGATGACTTCTTTAAGTTGAATTTGTTTGTTTCCACGGAAAGATCCGTCAGCGGTAATAACCAGTTTACAAGATGAATCATTAATTCTGTCTGCTATTGATTTAGCAGAGAAACCTCCGAATATAACAGAGTGTACTGCACCTATACGTGCACAGGCAAGTACTGCAACTGCAAGCTCCGGCACCATTGGCATGTAAATACAAATACGATCGCCTTTTTTTACACCATTTTTCTTTAACACATTAGCAAACCGGCACACCTGTTCGTGGAGAATTTTATAGGTCAGTGTCACACTTGGTTTTTCAGGATCATTCGATTCCCAGATAATTGCAGGTTTATCACCATTTTTTTCCAGGTGACGGTCAAGGCAGTTTTCGGTAATATTTAACTTTGCACCCTCAAACCACTTAATCTGCGGATCAGTAAAATTCCAGGATAATACTTTATCCCATTTCTTTTTCCATAGAAATTTATCTGCTATTCCAGCCCAGAATTCTTCTGGTTGCTCGACACTGAACTTGTAGGTCTTCTCGTACTCGGCTAAAGATTTAATTTGCATAATATATTTGGTGATAATTTTAAGCTAATATAAATTATTTGAAAGGTAGTTAAAAGATTATTATAGCAAAATAATTGTTTCAGTCTGTTAGAATACAGCTTAATACCGCAATGAATCGTTTAAGATTCGTATTTACGGTGTATTTATGTATCTTTGCCCGAAGAGCAGTAGCAAAGAATCTATAAAATTTGAAAAATAATCACATGGACTCTTGATCGTTACAAATATTTTCATGATATTTGCACACTCTTAAAAAATTAAGCGAAGAACAATTTAACAATATATATTAAAGGCATGTCTAGAGTTTGTGATTTAACCGGAAAAAAGGCTATGAGTGGTTTTAATGTTTCTCACTCAAACGTTAAAACTAAACGTAAGTTTTATCCCAACTTACAACTTCAGAAATTTTATATTCCTGATGAAGACCGTTGGATAACACTGAAAGTTTCTACTTCAGCTATCAAAACCATCAATAAAATTGGTATTACTGAAGCTATTAACCGTTTCGTAAAAAAAGGATTTTTGTAAAAACATTGTTGATGTGAATCAACTAAATTATTAATAAAATGGCAAAAAAAGGTAACAGAGTACAAGTTATTCTAGAATGTACAGAGCATAAAACTAGCGGCATGCCTGGTATGTCTAGATATATCTCTACAAAAAACCGTAAAAATACTACTGAGAGATTAGAATTGAAAAAATTCAATCCGGTATTGAAGAAAGTAACTGTACATAAAGAAATTAAGTAATACATTTCCAATCTATTTAGATCATGGCAAAAAAGGTAGTTGCAACCCTTAAAACGGGTAAAGGTAAAGAATATTCAAAAGTTATTACGATGACTAAATCACCAAAATCTGGTGCTTATTCTTTCAAAGAAGTTATCGTTCATAACGATCACGTTAAAGATGCTATTGCTGGACAAGGCAAGTAATTTTAATATTTAATGATATTAAAGCCGTCCCTATATTTATGGGAGGGCTTTTTTTGTTTTCATCTACATTTCTATGGGACTATTCGATTTTTTCAAGAAAAAGGAAACTGCTCCTGAAGCTCAGGAAGTATTAAACAAAGGTTTAGAGAAAACTAAAAACGGATTTCTTAACAAAATCACTAAGGCTGTTGCCGGAAAATCAACAGTCGATGATGATGTTCTGGATAATCTGGAGGAAGTACTGGTTACTTCTGATGTCGGTGTAACGACTACACTGAAAATCATTGAAAGGATTCAGGACAGAGTGGCGAAAGATAAATATTTGTCCACTTCAGAATTGAATCTGATCCTCCGTGATGAAATCCAGCTTTTACTTGCTGAAAATAACAGCAATGATTTCCGCAATTTCGAATATGGTGATCATAAACCCTATGTAATCATGGTAGTTGGTGTGAATGGTGTGGGTAAAACTACGACCATTGGCAAGCTTGCACATAAACTTAAAGCCGAAGGGCTTAAAGTGGTATTGGGTGCAGCTGATACTTTCAGGGCCGCAGCTGTTGAACAGATTAAATTATGGGGTGAGCGTATTGATGTCAGAGTGGTAGCCCAGGCAATGGGTTCTGACCCTGCTTCGGTAGCGTTTGACACCATACAATCTGCTGTCGCTAACGGTGAAGATGTAGTGATTATTGATACCGCCGGAAGGTTGCATAATAAAATCGGTTTGATGAACGAGCTTGGTAAAATCAAAAAGGTGATGGAAAAGGTAATTCCTAATGCACCACATGAGATTTTACTGGTACTGGACGGATCAACCGGACAAAATGCATTTGAGCAGTGTAAACAATTTACAGAAGCAACAGATGTAAATGCACTGGCAATTACTAAACTTGATGGCACAGCTAAAGGCGGTGTTGTGATTGGTATCTCTGACCAGTTTAAAATTCCGGTTAAATATATCGGGGTTGGTGAAGGTGTTAATGACCTTCAATTATTTGATAAAAAAGCTTTTGTTGACGGATTGTTTAAATAAGCAATCCGTTTAAAGCATATATATACATACAAGATGAACACAAAAACGACTTCTAAAATTATCCCTGTTAAAAAACCAAAAATCAATGTAATTACACTGGGTTGTTCCAAGAATATTTACGATTCTGAGGTTTTGATGGGCCAATTGAGAGGGAATAGCTTGAATGTGGTTCATGAAGCTAATGAAATCAATAAGGATGACATTATTGTAATCAATACCTGCGGCTTTATCGACAATGCAAAACAGGAATCTATTGATACTATTCTTCAGTACAGCCAATTAAAAGATGAAGGCAAAATCAGTAAGGTCATTGTAACGGGATGTCTTTCGGAGCGTTATAAGCCAGAACTTGAATCAGAGATTAAAAACGTTGACGCCTTTTTTGGCACTAACGACTTACAAAACATATTACATTCATTAGGTGCAAATTACAAGCATGAACTGATTGGAGAGCGGTTATTAACTACTCCTTCGCATTTTGCTTATTTTAAAATTGCAGAAGGCTGTAACCGCCCATGCTCTTTTTGCGCTATTCCTCTGATGCGTGGAAAACACGTATCTACAGAAATGGAAGCCTTAGTAAAAGAGGCTAAAATATTAGCCGCAAACGGTACTAAAGAACTGATTCTTATTGCTCAGGACTTAACTTATTATGGTTTGGATATATACGGAAAACGTAATCTGGATGAACTGTTAAGACGCCTTTCTGATATCAATGGTATTGAATGGATCAGGCTTCAATATGCTTATCCTTCAGGATTCCCAATGGAAATTCTGGACGCGATGAACGAAAGAGAGAATATTTGTAAATACCTGGATATGCCTTTACAGCACATCACAGATAACATGTTGAAATCAATGCGTCGTGGAATCACGAAGCAGAAGACTATTGACATCGTTAATCAAATCAGAGACAAGGTTCCGGGAATTGCTATGCGTACTACACTTATATGTGGTTATCCAGGAGAAACTGAAAAAGACTTTGAAGAGATGCTGCGTTGGGTAGAAGATACCCGCTTCGACAGATTGGGTTGTTTCACTTATTCACATGAAGAAAAAACCCATGCACATAATCTGGTAGATGATGTACCTGATGAAGTAAAACAAGAACGTGTTGATGCAATCATGGAAGTACAGCAGGGAATCTCTTATGAAATCAACCAGGATAAGGTAGGCCAGACCTATAAAGTTCTGGTTGACCGCAAAGAAGGTGATTTCTTTATTGGACGTACTGAATTTGACTCTCCTGAGGTGGATAATGAGGTCTTAATCGATGCAAACACAGGTTATGCTGCAAATGGAAGTTTCGTAAATGTAGCGATTGACCGTGCTGAAGATTTTGATCTATATGGACAGATTGTAAAATAATATTGCGTTTTGCTGAATTATGGTTTATTAACTTAATTTCGTAGCAATGCAGGCCAAGTACATCTCTTATCAGCAAACACACGCTTTTTCATCCATTGTATTGGATTACATAGATGGAAAAGATAACCTGGAGTCTTTTTATAAGTACTCCCCTACTTTAGAGGGTTTTAAAAAAGCAATCGGCGACCGGAAGTATTCTGGTGACCGCAGCTTATTAGTTAGCAGTCTGCATGAGCAGTACAAACACCTGCGTCCCTCTGTATTAGTTCAGGAAAATATCAACTTATTAGCTGATGACCGTACGTTTACCATAACGACAGGTCATCAGCTAAATATATTTACAGGCCCTCTGTATTTTATCTATAAGATCGTTACAGCTATTAAGCTTGCGGCAGATCTCAAGCAGCAATTCCCGGATTTCAACTTTGTACCAGTCTATTGGATGGCTACTGAAGATCATGATTTTGAAGAGATCAATCATGTAAAAGTAGAAGATAAAATGCTGACATGGAATAAGAAAGCAGCGGGTGCTACAGGCAGATTAACCACTAAGGATATTACTGATGCCCTTATTGGATATAAAGGTTATCTGGGTATCAGTGACAATGGTACTGAATTTTCACAAATCGTAGAAAAAGCATATACTTCTAACAAAACCCTTTCTGCTGCCACACGTGAGCTTGTGGATACCTTATTCGGTAAAAAAGGTCTGATCTGTATTGATGCCGACGATATAGCATTGAAAGCTCAGTTTGCCCCTATTGTATATCGTGATATTGTAGAACAAAACAGCTTTGTTCAAATTAATTCAAGCAGTGCCGGTTTAGAGCAAAAAGGGTATAAACCACAGGTAAATCCAAGAGAAATTAATTTCTTTTATATGGATGATCAGCTCCGTGAACGTATTGTAGAAGAAAACGGCGAATATAAAGTACTGAATACACAGATAAGTTTTACAAAAGACACTTTAAAACAAGAAATCGATAATCATCCTGAGCGTTTTAGCCCTAATGTGGTAATGCGTCCGGTGTACCAGGAACTAATTTTGCCTAACCTGGCCTATATAGGTGGCGGGGCCGAAGTAACTTACTGGTTGCAGTTAAAAGCTAATTTTGACTTCTACAATATTCCTTATCCTATTCTGATCCTGAGAAATTCAGCATTAGTCATTGACGATAGAAGTGCCCGCAAAATGCAGATCCTTGACATCAGCCCAATCACTTTATTTAATACTGATGAGCAATTAAAAAATCAATGGATCAAAGCACATGTTGGTGATTCACTTTGTCTTGATGATGAGCAACGTGCAATAAGAGCCGTTTTTGACCAGATCAAATTAAACTCTTACAAAATAGACAAAACACTTTCGATGTCAGCGGAAGCTGCAAAAACAAAAGCCCTGAAATTAGTTACTAACCTTGAGAAGAAACTTTTAAGAGCAGAAAAACGTAAACATACAACTTCTCTGCAGCAAATAGATACCCTGAAGAATAAACTATTTCCATCCGGAGTGTTACAGGAACGTGTACTTAATATTGCGCCTATGTATATTCTTTATGGTGATGATTTTATTGAAAACCTCTTAGCTGCATTCAAACCTCTCGATTATAAATTCACGGTTCTATACGCTTAACTCATTCAAATGATCTTTCATACTTTTACGGAAACACGTTTACGCAATTTCACCAAAAGTGTTTTTTTGAAAATGGGCTGTTCTCCTTCCGATGCAGATCTGGCGACAGATGTATTAATACGTTCTGATCTTAGAGGAATAGATTCACATGGTGTAGCCCGTCTGAGCGGCTATATACGTCTTTGGGAAAAAGAAAGGATTAATGCCACACCAAATATCAGGATCGTACATGAAACTCCAACAACTGCAACAATAGATGGTGATGCTGGCCTTGGCCTGGTAGTCGCTCCCTTTGCAATGAAGATAGCGATAGAAAAAGCTGAAACTTATGGCAGCGGCTGGGTTGCGGTAAAAAACTCCAATCATTTCGGTATTGCAGGTTATCATGCCCTGATGGCTGTAGAAAAAGACATGATTGGAATTAGCATGACTAATGCCAGCCCTTTAGTCGCCCCTACTTATGCCAATGAGCGGTTACTGGGAACCAATCCAATGTGTTATGCATTTCCGGCAGGAAAATATCCTCCTGTAGTTGTGGATATGGCCACTGCGGCAGCTGCAAATGGTAAACTGGAAATTGCTCAAAGGGCAAACCAGCCTATTCCGGATGGCTGGGCACAGGATAAAGATGGTAATGGGACAACTGATCCTAATGCATTAAAAAATGGAGGTTCATTGCTTCCTTTGGGTAGTGATAAAGATCATGGCAGTCATAAAGGTTATGGGTTGAGTGCAACTGTTGATATATTAACAGCAGTACTCTCAGGAGCCAATTACGGCCCCTGGGTACCTCCATTTGTTGCTTTCCTTGAACCATCAGCAAATCCGGTTGGCGAAGGCTTAGGTCACTTTCTTGGTGCTATGCGCATTGATGGATTTCGTCCGGCAAAAGATTTCAAAGATCACCTGGATAATTGGATCGAGCGTTTCCAAAGTGCTAAAACTGTTGATCCTGATAAAAAAGTAATTATACCAGGCGAACCGGAATATGCATTTGAACAGGAAAGAAAAGTATCAGGTATCCCATTGGTAGAACCAGTTGTTAATGATCTAAACGAACTTGCCGATAAACTCCGGATTCCCCGGATCTAAAGATTTTAAAAAACACATGCTATGTTCAGGCTGCATTTCCTTTTGCCCTTCGGGGCAACGGCTATGCTATGCCTTCACATTAGCATGTATTTTTTAAAATAAGTTTCTCCCCTGCAAATCCTACGCCACTTGGGAGACGCCCTATGTTATGTTAATCGCATTACATTATTCATCAATGATGCCCCGGATACTTCTAAAACGTTCCGTTGAAAGAGAGTCCTGCTGCCTTTTGCTGATACATAGGTACCAGAGAATATTTAATGACCTGTTTGCCCATAATTAGCTTTTTGAGATTCGGATAGATCAGATAAGCCAGCTTTGTAGAAGCAATCCCCACCCCTGCCCCAGCAACTACGTCACTTAACCAGTGTTTATTATTATACATTCTTAGTACACCCGTAATTGTAGCTACGGTATAACCTGCATATCCAATCCACGGAGATACATCCCTATATTCCTGATTTAGAAATTCTGCAGCCGCAAAGGTATTGGCGGCATGGCCTGAAGGGAAAGACTTCCGATCTGCAAAGTCCGGCCGTTCCCGTCCAATCCCTGATTTACCTGAGGAGACGGTAATAAACACAAAGGCTCTGGATAGAACAAAAAGGGCTGTTCCATCAACCACACTATGCTTACTTTTCACACCCGCCAGATTCAACGCATAAAAAGCCCCTACAGGAGCAAACTGGAGATAATCATCTATACGTACAGAAAAATCAGGATGCTTCCTTTGCAGTTCTCTCTGTATATTAAAATCCAATCTCCTGATCCCATTATCCCCAAGGGAAACCAAACCATAGCCGATTAAAACACCAGGTACAATAAATGATTGAATTTTAGGAGGATTCAATCCACGCATTTTCACCGCAGATACCCCACTATTCATATTATTTGAATCCTTATTCAGCACATCTTGCTGAGCAAACACAATCACTGGTAAGTATACCATGACAATAAAACTTAAAAACTTCATATGCTATTTATATACACACCAGAGACTACAATCCACCTTCATCACTAAACCGGATAATAAAAAATCATCAAGCAAAAACTCCCCCGAAAGGAAATCAGAATTAAAAATGAGAATATTTAAGAAAATAACTCTGGAGGTTGCCAAAACGGCAAATCAATGGACTTAAAAGCCACAGACACATGCATCGGGAGCATGCGGGTACAATAACTAAACGGAATATTAATAACCAGAGCCTCTTGAATTATAGAAGCCATAGCATGGCAGGAACCGTTACAAAAAAGACTATAATGATCATTATCTGCTGTATCAGGAGAAGCAATCTGTTCTATCCCCGAATCTTCACTTAAAGCAGTAAAAAAGACAGCGTTATCAGCACATGGTACAAAAGTAAGCACCAGTACTAATAATCCCCCTATGTAAGCCAATAATCTCATCTAACAGCATAAGATAATAAAGAAATCATCAGATTACATCATCTAATAAAATTCATCTCTTAAACCAGAACAAAATTACTGCCAGATACTCTAAAACAGCATAACTAAAAACACCACCCAGGCCACCTGCCAATAGCAATGAATCAGGTCTGTATAAATCATACTACAGGAGGATAGAAAATAAAAAAATGTGCTAATGCGATGAGCTGGCGTTCTTTTGCCCCTTCAGGCAATTAATCCAGCCAGAACACAGCACATTTTTTTATTTCCCGTTCAGTCTATGAAGAAACAGGCCTAATGAATACCGTTAAACAAACGTCCCCACCTAATCTTACTAAAGAAAGAACCGTTAGTATCATAACTCATCCAGATAAACAAAGCTTTTCCGACAATATGATCTTCAGGAACAAATCCCCAATATCTTGAATCCAGTGAATTATGTCTGTTATCACCCATCATCCAGTAATAATCCATTTTAAAAGTATAACTATCGGTTTTCACACCATTAATCAACCATCCACCAGCAACCTTTTCCACCTTATTACCTTCATAAATAGAAATAGCGCGTTGATACAAAGGCATAGAAACACTATCAAGCTTCACAGTCCATCCTTTTTTAGGCACCTGTATCGGGCCCCAGTTATCAGCATTCCACTTTCTGTTAGGGTCCTGTGGAAAAACATTAGGTTCCGCAGCACCAGGTGCAGCAGTACGGGTAACTACAGAAGCAACAAAATCAAGTTTCTTTACTTTATCCATCATTACCGGTGTACCCACAAAATTATAGCTATCCTGAGATACAGCACTGATATCCCTGTCTATAACAAAACCCATTTCCTCAAATAACTGGAAATTTACATCACTGGTTTTAAATTTTACCAGGTAATCAATCTGTCCCGTATTTTTCATCGGTTCAGCTTTACCATTAATTGTAACAAGACCGTTTGACATACTTAATATATCACCACTGATTCCGATACAACGCTTAATATAGTTTTCTCTTTTATCTACGGGTCTGCTGACAATTGTATACTGACTTTGAATAGCCTGTCTGCCAACAGAACGTACCATATCATAGTAATCTCTATCCTGAGCTTCCAGCGCTACAGTATCTCCATCAGGGAAGTTAAAAACGACAACATCATTTCTTTTGATATCCTGCATTCCAGGTAATCTGCGATATTTCCATTGTATACCATCGTAGTAAGCTTTTGTCCCGGTAACCGGCATTGTATGATGTGCAAAAGGGAAAGCTACCGGAGTCATTGGTATCCTTGCCCCATAATTCACTTTACTCACAAATAAAAAATCACCTATTAACAGCGACTTCTCCATAGATCCTGTAGGAATTGTATAAGCCTCAATAAAAAATACGCGGATAACAGTTGCAGCAATTACAGCAAAAAGAACGGCATCAAACCACTCTCTGCTTTTAGTCTTTTTCTTTTTTGGCGCAGTATCATTATTTTTTTGCCAGAACTTCCAATTCATATGTTTTGTTATTTTAAATTAAATATATCTGATATATTATAGAATCCCTGCTTATTTTGCAACCATTCAGCAGCTACAACCGCACCTAATGCAAAACCGGCACGACTATGAGCCGTATGTTTCAATTCTATTTCATCTACTTCTGAACTGTAAATTACAGTATGTGTACCAGGGATATTTTCAATTCGCTGTGAAGCAATCAATACCTGCTCCTGTTTAAGTACATCAATAGCCGGGTTACCGTCCAGTTCATTTACCCATTCAGATTTACGGTCCAGATTTTCAATAATACCTTCTGCAATTGTCATTGCAGTACCACTAGGTGAATCCAGTTTCTGTGTATGGTGGATTTCTTCTACCTGTACATCATATACAGGATAATTATTCATCACTTTTGCCAGTACTTCATTAATATGGAAAAACAAATTTACCCCAATACTGAAATTAGACCCATATAACAAGGTATTGTTACGGCGCAGACATTCATCTTTGATTTCCTGTAATTGTCCATACCAGCCAGTTGTACCTACAACAAGTGGTACATTTGCATCAAAGCAAGTATATATATTGTTAATAGCGGCATCAGGTGTACTGAAATCTATCGCTACATCTGCTTTTCTTAAGTTAGAAACAGTCAGGTCGGCCAAATTATCAATGCCAATTTTCAGAACAACTTCATGTCCTCTTTCGATAGCAAAACGTTCAATAATCTGACCCATTTTACCGTAACCGATTAAAGCTATATTCATTTATTTTTGTTTTTAAAAAGATGGTTGGTAAATCATATCGAAATCTAGAATCTAAAGGCAACCTTTATACCCGGATTAAAAGCATTATATCCATACATGGTTTGAGAACCGATTACAGTAGGCGAAATTCTGATAGCCAGGTTATCGCCGATATCAAAATATGAAAGTCTGGCATCAACATAGGCTTCAACAATATTCACGATATATAAACCGGCAATAGAAAAAATAACGACCTCTCTGTTTCTTCTGTAAACTTCTTTAGCTGTTGTTAAACCGTCAGTACTGACATTAGCAAGATAGTTTCCCGGAGTAGGATTATTTCCATGTTGCGCTCTATATTGCAATTCTTTAAGGTACTCATGATATTTACTGGTATTCTGAATATAAGACATAACCAGCAAAGTCCCTCCAGTATAGATCGCAGCTATTTTTATTCCGCGGTAAACAGTCAGTCCATTTCCATACTGTCCCCATCCCGGGATCAATGCAGACCTGAACAAAGCTTTTCTACCTGCAATACGGCCATGATTTACATAACCCGTATCTGCTTTCACAGGGGTACGTTTAAGACTATCACCTTTAACAGTAAATTTCTCCTGTCCGCTAACTGCAAGCACAGTGCAGCAAAACAAAACCGATAACAGTAGTTTTTTGGACATTACCAATCTAATAATTCTAATATTCTGCTCAGGTCATCATCAGAAACGAAGGGAATTTCAATTGCACCCTTACCATTTTCACCAACTTTAAGTTTCACTTTAGTAGCAAATCTCGAAGCCAGATCTTTTTGCAGTTTCTGATATTCAAAAGACACGCCTAATGGCTGTCTCGCACTTTTAGGTTTCATCTGAAGACTATTAATGCTTCTGACTAATTCTTCAACTTTACGTACAGATAACCCTTTGTCAATTATTTCCTGATGAATAAACAACTGTTTATCCGTCTCTTCTACACTAATCAACGCACGGGCATGTCCCATAGAGATTTTTTGATCACGAATTGAGATTTGTATCGCAGGAGGCAATTTAAGTAAACGGAGATAGTTGGTAACAGTTGACCTGTTTTTACCTACACGCTCACCCAATTGTTCTTGTTTAAGATTACATTCTTCAAGCATACGCTGAAAGCTCAATGCAACCTCAATTGCATTTAAATTTTCACGCTGAATATTTTCAATCAGGGCCATTTCCAGCATCTGCTGGTCATTGGCTTCCCGCACATAAGCTGGAATTTCTGTTAATCCTGCTAGTTTAGATGCTCTCAGACGTCTTTCTCCGGAAATTAACTGGTAATTTCCGCCTTCAGCTTTCCTCACAGTAATAGGCTGGATTAACCCCTGTACCCTGATGGAATCGGCCAGTTCATTTAGGGCAACCTGATCAAACTCAGAACGCGGCTGATAAGGGTTAGTTGTGATATCACTGATTTTGATATTACCTATACTGTTCGATTGCGCTTTCTGTTCAGTCTCACTGACCGGGTTAATCGCATTTTTTTGCGGATGAGCAGACTCTGAATCATCCAAAAGTGCACTTAATCCTCTACCTAAACCTGTTTTTCGCTGAAACGATGTCATTCTTTATATTTAAATAGTTGCAGAAGTCAAACCCTGGTTTTCTTTGACTAATCCGTTTTTACGGACAATCTCACGGGCAAGGTTCAGATAATTTATTGCTCCCTTACAATTTGCATCATGCATGATGACCGAAATCCCATAACTAGGTGCTTCACTTAAACGGGTATTCCGCTGTATGATTGTATCAAATACAAGTTCCTGAAAATGAGTTCTTACTTCTTCAACTACCTGATTAGACAAACGTAAACGTACATCATACATGGTCAGCAGAATGCCTTCAATTTCCAGTTCAGGGTTTAACCTGTTTTGTACAATTTTTATAGTATTTAACAATTTCCCCAATCCTTCCAGCGCGAAATATTCACATTGCACAGGAATAATAACAGAATCGGCAGCAGTTAGCGCATTAATTGTAATCAAACCTAATGAAGGTGAACAATCAATGATAATAAAATCATACTGGTCTTTAATCTTCTCCAGAACAGCTTTCATCTTATACTCCCTGTTAGTCAGATTGATCATCTCAATTTCTGCTCCAACCAGATCAATATGTGCTGGTAATAAATCCAGATTAGGTGTCTCTGTCTTTTGAATAGCCTCTGAAGGTTCTACATCATTAATGATGCACTCATAGATACTATTTTTGATGCTTCTTGGATCAAACCCAATTCCAGAAGTAGAGTTAGCCTGAGGGTCTGCGTCTACTAATAAAGTTTTATATTCTAATACGGCCAGGCTGGCGGCTAAATTTATAGATGAAGTTGTTTTACCGACTCCACCTTTCTGATTTGCCAATGCAATAATTTTACTCATTTATCTTTTTAATAATTACCAATTATTTCCTGAGAATTTGTGAATTAGATCCTTTATGTAAAAAACGCTATTTTTACCTACATTTAGGGGCTTTTTAACAATTAGCTAAGATACAAACTAAATGACAATATTAGTGTTAAACAATAGAGTGTTTTAAACATCTTATCAACAATTTTTACATGATTACGATCATTTCCGGAACAAACAGACCTGGAAGCAATACGCTGAAAGTCGCAAAATATTATCAGGACACGCTAGTTAAAAAGGGACAAGAGGCTAATATACTGAGCCTGACAGATCTTCCAGAGCAGTTAATTATCTCCGATTTATACGGAAAAAGATCTCCTGAGTTTAGAAAAATACAGGAACAAATTACTGCAACTGAAAAATTCGTCTTTATTATTCCAGAATACAATGGAAGTTTTCCAGGTGTTTTGAAGACCTTAATAGACGCCTGCGACTTCCCTGACAGCTTTTATGATAAAAAAGCCTGCCTTGTAGGTATCTCCTCAGGTAAATATGGGAATATCAGGGGTATTGATCATTTTGGTGGCGTTTGCAGCTATCTGCACCTGCATGTACTCCCTCTGCGCCTGCACATTCCGGCTATTAAAACAGAGCTGGATGAGCATGGAAATTTTTATAAAGAAGATACTTTAAAATTTACCGGGCAGCAGATAGATAAGTTCATTGCTTATTAAACAGCAAAGGCTGTCCAGTTTTTACCTTCATTACCGAAAATAAAATAACCGGGATAAAGCATTTCTGCCATGTCTTCCATAGCCTCAACAAAGGATACAGGATCACTTAAAAAGGCAGAAGTGTCTTCCATCAGGTAAACTCTGTTGTAAGCTACTGCAGGCCATTCCTTTTCTAAGAGCGCAGGAACAAGTCCCATCATCTGACCAATCCCCACGTTGGTCTGATGATAGATCAGTACCTTTGCCTGTTGTACAATTTCAAGGACCTCGCCGCCAACGGTCTCCATTAACACATTAAAAATATGGTTAGGTGTATTGTTTGTATCCAGACATATTACAGGCACTTTCTCCATAAATTTAATCTTATGCAGAATAATATCCACACGCTCCTGCAAATCTTCACGCAGCGTTTCATCCTCAACATTATTTATCAGTGCATTTAAAAAAGACATATCGATTAATTTATTACTTTGTGCAAAAGTAATATTCCTGACCTGATGCCCCGAATTATAAAAAATATTTTTTACATTTTATGTGTTATTGCTGTCTGTGGCTGTCATTTTGCATCAGAAGACGCGAGTAAAAAAGTCTTTAACCTGAATTTTGACCAGAGTCTTACCTCATTAGACCCGGCTTTTGCCCGTAACCAGCCTGCAATATGGATGATGAATCAGCTTTTTAACGGGTTGGTTCAGGCAGACAGCCAGCTAAATACTATTCCTGCTATTGCCAAATCATGGGAAGTCTCTGCTGACGGACAACGTTATACTTTTCACCTGAGAAATGATGTATTTTTTCATAACGATCCTCTTTTCCCTAATGGAAAAGGCAGAAAAGTTGTTGCCGCAGACTTCGCCTATAGCTTTAACCGCCTTTCTGACCCCAAAGTTGCGTCTTCAGGAGGCTGGATTTTCAGCGATAAAATAAAAGACAGTCATAGCTTCGAAGCACTCAATGACACAACCTTAATCATTCATTTAATCAAACCTTTCCCTGCGTTTCTCAATCTTTTGACCACACAATACTGTGTAGTTGTACCGCATGAAGTAGCCGATTATTATGGAAAAGACTTTAGAAGCCACCCTATAGGTACTGGTCCGTTCCGTTTTAAATACTGGAAGGAAGAAGAAATACTTGTTTTGCTGAAAAACGAAAATTACTGGGAGAAAGAAAATGGCAGCCGTCTTCCCTACCTGGATGCCGTTAAAGTTTCTTTTATCACCGATAAACAAAGTGCCTTCATGTCTTTCATTAAAAAAGATTTAGATTTTTTTTACAGCGTTGATGGAAGTTATCGTGATGATATTTTAACCAAGAGCGGTCATATGACAAGCAAATACAAAGGAAAGTTCCAGTTAATTAAAGGTGCATACCTTTGTACAGAGTATGTTGGAATATTGGTAGACACTTCAAAGTCCATCGTTAGAAACTCTCCGCTGAGATTCAAAAAAGTCCGTCAGGCAATTAATTACGGAATAGATAAACCAAAATTAATCAAGTATTTGCGAAACAGCACAGGAACACCAGCCACCTCTGGTTTTGTGCCCAAAGGAATGCCTGGATTCGATAGCGTTAAAGTAAAAGGTTATCATTATGACCCTGTAAAGGCAGCAAAATTACTTGCAGAAGCCGGTTATCCCCATGGTAAAGGAATGCCTGAGTTAACCTTAAGCACATCCACTACTTATAAAGATCTGATTGAATTCATACAGGGAGAACTTAATTCGCTGGGTATGAAAGTAAAAGTAGATGTCACCCCAAGTTCCAGCCTGCGGGAGCTAATGTCCAAAAACGAAGTTAATTTTTTCAGGGGTTCGTGGATTGCAGATTATCCGGATGCAGAAAACTATCTTTCTGTGTTCTATTCGAAAAACCGTGTACCCTACGGGCCTAATTATACCGGCTATTTCAACAAAGAATTTGATCGGTTGTTTGAGCAGAGTTATTATGAAAACGACGCCAAAAAACGTTACTTATTGTACCAGAAAATGGATAATATGGTGATTGAAAATGCTTCTATTGTACCCATTTTATATGATCAGTCTGTTACCATGCTGCAAAATAACATCAGCGGTTATCCGATTAATCCATTAAGCGTAATGATCCTGAAAAGAGTTAAAAAGAAATAACTGGCTATTTTAGCTAAATTGAAAAAGAAAATCCTGCTTCAGTAATAAAAAAAAATTACAGGAAGTAAAATCCAATTCAGGGAGTGATTTAGCTGAAAACCGTTGTCTCAATCAGCTTAGAATACTAGTTCAGTTACGCAGTTTAGAAACACAATTTAAAGAAGCTCTGGGTTCAATAACAACATTTTTCAAAGAAGAGCGGGATATTCTTTTCTGCAGAGGTGAAATCAAAGGCATTGAAAAAGGCCGCTCAATTATCAATTAACGAAATAGAGCAATTATAAGAAAACCACGTTATTATTTTCTGATCCCATTAATTCCGGCAAAGGAATCTGATCAGAAAACAATAACGTGGTTTTCTTATTAAAAATAGTTTAGACTATTGTTTCGGACTTCCTCCAGCACCTCCGCCTAATCCACCAGCACCTTCATCCTGTTTCAAATCATCATTATTAATTCCCTTTTTCTTCTTCGGACCAGTAAAAGTAACTTTACCAAACTTATAACTAAAGTTAACTCCAAAAGATCTTAAAGGATAATAGATATTCATATTCTGACGGAAATCATCTCCCTTATTCTCATTATGAATATGCAGGTCTCTTGAAAACACGTTTAACACGTTAATACCAACTGTGGCTTTCTTTTTCATGATATCTTTCTTAAATGCACCGCCATAAAAAGCCATTGGTCCAGAAGTACCCTGAAAAGTTCTTCTCGATGCATTATACACGCCAAAAAGTTCTGTATTCCATCCACCTTTGAAAGAAATGGCAGATCTCGCAAATACTGTATAATTCACAAATACACCCGTAGTCTGATTCGTCTGAGAATTTCTTAAATCATAAGTATTTAAACTAAAGTTCCCCATCAAAGTCCATTTTGGCAATGGATTATAAGTAGCGAACACATTAGCACCATATGATTTATTTTTACCCACGTTAAAATAGGTAGTCAGCTTTTGTTCAGGAAGAAACAGACTCTCGATAACATCCTGAGTAGTACGGTAAAATACAGATGCATTAATAACAGACCCTTTGATAAATGTTGAATAACCAAGTTCCACAATATCACTAATCTCAGGACTTAAATTCGGGTTACCCTGTTGCTGATTTTCCGGGTCATTCCTATTCAAGAAAGGATTCAGATAAGATAAACTTGGTCTTTGCATCCTTCTGTTATAACTTAATTTTAATGTCGAGTTACCTTTCAGTGTTTTTGAAATAATGGCACTTGGGAATAAGTTAAAATAGTTATTATTAAAATTCAGTGAAGATCCGGAAACACCGCTAATGTCAGTATATTCAGCTCTTAACCCTCCCTTTACATCAAGCGTTTTAGCTAATTTAAAACTCAGGACACCATAAGCAGCACCTACATCCTGTTTATAATCAAAATCCTGCTCACTACTTTCATATTTACTTTTTATCTTACGCAAAATACCTTTAACACCTGTTTCAAGAGTCATAGTTTTACTAAACGGGTATACATAATCGGTTTGTAAAGTATATTCATTGTTTTTACCTGTATTATCACCAATCACATCAGGAGCTAACAAAGATCCGTCAGGATTAATTAATCTTGTATTAAACAGTGCTGTATTTCTACCGAAACTAGCTTGTCCTGAAACCGTAAATTCCTCACCTTCTTTCTTGGTCGTTCTTCTGTAATCAGCACTCCAGTCTATATTATTCAGACTGTTATTATTATCTGAGGCACGTATATAATTAGCAGTTCTCAATATACTATCCATTATACTGCTGGTTACATTAGAATTCCCTTTTGAACCATTCGTAAAATCATTGTACTTGATATTTGTAGAAAGACTGTTATAGCCATTGATATCATAATCCAATCCTACACTACCATTATAGCCGTATCTTTTCGCCCTGGTAAAACCATCCTGAAAAATACTGGATTGCTTGCTATAGACATCATTCTCTAAAACAACTCTCGTATCTTGTGGAATAGCATACTGAACACCAAAGTTCGAGCTTATTCCCAGGCGTCCTTTTTTAGCATTCAAGCTAAAATTCCCATTATTCTGGCGTGTACCAACAGATAGCGCCGCATTTCCATTTATACCCTGAGCAGTTTTTTTCTTAGTAATGATATTAATAATTCCACCTGCACCCTCTGCATCATATTTTGCAGAAGGACTGGTAATAACTTCAACACTTTTAATCTCCTCCGCAGGGATCATTTTTAAGGCATCAGCAACACTATTTGACATTGTTCCGGATGGTTTTCCATTAATCAAAACCCTTACAGCAGAACTTCCACGCAAAGAAGGATTTCCATCTATATCCACAGAAACCATTGGCACTTTACGCATCACATCGCTCGCATTACCACCAGCAGTAGTCACATCCTGTTCTGCATTGTAAACCAGTTTATCAATTTTAGTTTCTATCATTGGAGTTTTACCAACAATAGCAACTTCTTTCAGATTACTCTCCGTGCCAGTTAAGTAAATAGTCCCTAAGTTGGCATCAGGTTTTTCCTGGCTTGTTTTAACCAGTACAGTTTTACTTTTATATCCCATAAACCCGATCAGTAATTTATACTGTTCAGGAGCTACATTTTGTAATGAAACTTTTCCTTTAGCATCAGTAACGCCACCGTTAACCGATTTACTGTCTTTTACCCTGATTAATGAAACCGTTGCATAATCAACAGGTTGTTTTGTAGCCGAGTCTATAATTACTGCACTTATTCTACCCGTTATTGTTACTTTTTGCGCTCCCCCACCCAGATTGAATTGCGCACTAACCTGCTGCATCAATCCCAGGAAGGCAAATAATAGTAATAGTCTTTTCATAATTTTTAATTGTGTGATTCTTTATTGTTGATTAGTCAGCACAAATCTAAGTTTGTTACAGGCTATTTAAAATTGTTTTTGCCCTTTAGGCGATTATGGCCGGTGAATGACAGGAATCTGCCGGCAAATCAACATCCATTATTTTTCGGATTCAGCTTTGAATTTAACCCCGCCTTCTCTATTTTCAAATAGATTAAAAAAAGCCTCCGGATAATGAAAATTTAATTACCATAACTATAGTATGGAATTATTCGATTGAACTATAAAAACAGGTAAAAAAAAAGGTCATTAAGGTTAAAACCCTCAATGACCTTTTTATATGCCGTAAATTGATATGACTTTATTAAATCACAATATTTACAATACGGCCTTTAACTATAATTACCTTTTTAGGTGTTTTACCCTCAAGATATTTTTGCACCTGTTCATCAGCCAATACAATATCTTCAATCTCTTTAGCCTCGAGAGCCAAACTCAGATTTAAGTTTAATCTTGTTTTACCGTTTACAGAAACAGGATAACTGAATTCATCTTCCACTAAATGAGCCGGGTTAAATTCAGGATACGCAGCATAAGCTAAACTATCCCTGTTACCCAACAATGCCCAGAGCTCTTCTGTGATATGCGGAGCATAAGGCGAAAGAACAACAACCAGATCCTGCAGGATACTGCGTTTATTACATTTAAGATCTGTTAATTCATTCACTGCAATCATAAAGCTGGATACCGAAGTATTGAAAGAGAAACGTTCAATATCATCCTGTACCTTTTTAATAATCTTATGCAATGCTTTTAATTCTGCTTTTGTAGGTTCAGCATCTGACAAAGTGAATTCCCAAGAATCATTGTGGAATAAACGCCAGAATTTACGAAGAAATTTGAATACCCCTTCAATCCCATTCGTGTTCCATGGCTTACTTTGTTCAAGTGGTCCTAAGAACATTTCGTACATTCTCAATGTATCAGCACCGTAATTAGCAATCAGCACATCAGGATTAACGACATTAAAATAAGATTTAGACATTTTCTCCACCTCTACGCCACAGATATACTTACCATTTTCCAGGATAAATTCAGCTTCAGCAAATTCAGGTCTGAACAACCTGAATTTTTCAAGGTTCAGGATTTCATTTTCTACAATATTTACATCCACATGTAATGCCGAAGTTTTGTAGTCATTTTTCAATCCATGAGAAACATATGTATTTGTACCTCTGCCAGACTCGTCAGCAACGCGGTAAACAAAATTACTTCTGCCCTGAATCATCCCCTGGTTAATTAGTTTTTTGAAAGGCTCTTCCTCATTTACATAACCAAGATCTTTTAAAAACTTATTCCAGAAACGACTGTAAAGTAAGTGCCCCGTAGCATGTTCAGCGCCGCCGATATATAAATCTACATCCTTCCAGTATTCAATTGCTTCTTTACCAGCAAATTCAGTATCATTATGAGCATCCATATAACGGTACCAGTACCAGCTTGAACCTGCCCATCCCGGCATTGTACTCAGTTCATAAGTATATTGGTTTTCATAAGTCCAGCTCTCAGCCCTGCCCAATGGCGGTTCACCTGTTTCTGTTGGTAAATACTTATCTACCTCAGGTAATAATAAAGGCAACTCCTCTTCCTTAATCAGATAAGGTAAACCATCTTTAAAGTATACAGGAATAGGCTCTCCCCAATAACGCTGACGACCAAAAATAGCATCACGCATACGGAAATTCACTTTAGCTTTTCCTACTCCCTGATCCTCCAGCCACTTATTCAAAGTAGTTATCGCTTCCGTATAAGTCATACCATTGATAAAACCAGAATTGATATAATGGCCTTCTTTAGTACTGTCAGCCTGTACATCAATATCTTTTTGCGCATCAAGAATCTGAACAACCGGCAAATTAAAATGCTTTGCAAATAACCAGTCACGCTGGTCACCACTTGGCACTCCCATTACCGCACCTGTACCATAACCGGCAAGTACATAATCAGCAATCCACAATTGGATACGCTCACCACTTACAGGATTAACCACATAAGTACCAGTAAAAGCACCCGAAACTGTCTTTGTATCCGCCATGCGGTCTAATTCAGATTTCTTCTTAGTTTGTTCTATATAGTTTTTAATGTCACTCAACTGTTCTGGTGTCGTCAATGCAGCTACCAGTTCGTGTTCCGGAGCTAATACCACATAAGAAACACCAAATATTGTATCCACACGTGTGGTAAATACCCCGATATAATCTGTATTGATATCCGCATCGGTTTCGATTTTGAAGCGCACACTTGCACCTACGCTTTTACCAATCCAGTTACGTTGCATTTCTTTAACCGGTTCCGGCCAGTCAATCGTATTTAAGCCTTGTAACAAACGTTCCGCATAAGCAGAAATACGCATGCTCCACTGCATCATTTTTTTCTGTTCCACAGGATGGCCGCCACGCTCAGAGAAACCATCTTTCACTTCATCATTAGCTAATACTGTACCTAATGCAGCGCACCAGTTTACAGTACTCTCTTTCAAAAATGTTAAACGGTATTTCAACAGTTCTTCCTGTTTTTCTTCTGCGGTCATGGCTGCCCAGTCGCCTGGCATGAAGTTTTTCACATCCTCATCACTTGCTGCTTTTACATCAGCACTGCCCGAAGCATTGAATTTTTCAATTAAAGTACTGATATCTTCTGCACGGTCTGTTTCCAGGTTATACCATGAATTGAATAATTGCATGAAAACCCATTGTGTCCATTTGTAATATTCAGGTTCACTGGTACGTACTTCACGGCTCCAGTCAAATGAAAAACCAATCTGATCTAACTGACGACGGTAAGTACTGATATTTGCTTCAGTAGTTAAAGCCGGATGCTGACCTGTTTGTATGGCATACTGCTCTGCTGGTAATCCAAATGAATCATATCCCATCGGATGTAAAACATTGTAACCTTTTAATCTTTTGTATCTTGAAAATATATCGGAGGCAATATAACCCAGTGGGTGGCCAACATGTAAACCTGCACCCGATGGGTAAGGAAACATATCAAGCACATAAAATTTTGGTTTAGCTGATGTTGCCTCTGCTTTAAACGTTTGGTGTGCTGCCCAAAACCCCTGCCACTTCTGTTCTATTTCTTTAAATTGGTAATCCATTACAAAAATCCTTTATATACCGCGAAAATAAAGAAATTAAGGAGGTTTTAGAAGCCTTATCAAAAGAACTTTAGCGATATAAACGATATTCATACCAAACAAGATATTTTACCCGTTTAAAAGGTATATTTTTGCATATATTTTTTTATTTTCGCAGAACATAAAATACACCCAACACATAAAATATGGAAGAATTTGAAGTTAGTGATGCTTCTAAGAAGACGAAAACCATTTATATCTCTACTATATTTAGTATAACCCTGGTTTTGTTGATGCTTGGCGTATTAGGACTTATACTGGTACATGCTAAGAACCTTTCTAACTATGTAAAAGAGAATATTGTATTAAACATTATAGTTGACGAAGGTGCAAAAGAAGCCGACGTTTTACAGTTTCAAAAAGAACTGAATGCAAATCCAGCTGTTAAACAGACACAATATGTGAATAAGGAGCTGGCTGCAAAAAACCTGACCAACGACTTAGGAGAGGATTTTGTGAATTTTCTGGGTTATAACCCGCTGTTGTCTACAGTAGATGTTTACCTGAAGGCAGACTATGCA
This sequence comes from Pedobacter cryoconitis, assembly GCF_014200605.1. Classification (GTDB taxonomy): domain Bacteria; phylum Bacteroidota; class Bacteroidia; order Sphingobacteriales; family Sphingobacteriaceae; genus Pedobacter; species Pedobacter cryoconitis_B. Next base: position 54,996 of record NZ_JACHCE010000014.1, read on the forward strand.
AACAATAAAAGCATTGATGCACTGAAAGCAAATATTAGTAAGAACCCTGTAGTTAAAGAAGTAATTTATCAGAGTTCATTAATTGATATGGTGAACAAAAACATCAATACAATTGGTTTAATTGTATTGGGATTTGCAGCTATACTACTGGTAATCTCTATTGCACTGATCAATAATACAATCAGACTGGCAATTTATTCTCAGCGTTTCCTGATCAAGAGTATGCAATTAGTAGGTGCAACGAAAAACTTCATCCGCAAACCCTTTATCTTCTGGGCAATGCTTCATGGCCTGATTGCTTCTTTCATTGCAATTCTTATTTTATTGGGTCTGTTGTATTACGCACAAAAAGAAATACCTGAAATCATTATTCTTAGAAATTATACCGAATTTGGTATCGTTCTGCTAGGTTTAGTAGGTATGGGAATTTTCCTGACCGCGCTGAGCACCACTTTTGCAGTAAGCAAATATTTACGTTTAAAAATTTACGACCTTTACAGATAATAGCAAATGATTGAGAAAAAAACTAGTCCTGCAACGCAAGACAATAACAATGAAATGGTTTTCACCAAAAAAAATTATCAGTTGCTGCTAATCAGCGTTGCTATAGTTGTAGTTGGATTCCTGTTAATGATGGGTACAACAGACATCTATGATTTAAGAAAAACTCTTTTAGCCCCGATGGTTGTCCTTTTTGGATTTGGATTTGGTATTTACGCAATCCTGAAAAAGTAAGCTTCAGATGACTCTTATAGATGCCATTATTCTCGCTGTTATAGAGGGACTGACTGAGTTTTTGCCAGTTTCTTCTACCGGTCATATGATCCTTGCTTCTTCCTTTATGGGAATAGCATCCGATCCTTTTGTTAAATTATTCACTATTGCTATTCAGCTTGGCGCCATACTTTCAGTAGTCGTCTTATATTTCAAGCGTTTTTTCAAAACAATTGGTTTCTATATTAAACTACTGGTTGCTTTTATTCCTGCAGCAATTTTCGGGTTACTGCTGAGTAAAAAGATTGATCAGATGCTGGAAAGTCCGCTGACAGTTGCTGTTTCTTTAGTTGTTGGCGGGGTGATCCTTCTTTTTGTTGATAAATGGTTTAACAAACCGACTATTCATGAAGAAGAAGAGATCAGTTATCTTACTGCATTAAAAATTGGTTTTTTTCAATGTCTGGCCATGATTCCGGGTACATCCAGATCAGGCGCAAGTATAGTTGGCGGTATGTCATTGAAATTAAGCAGAAAAGCAGCTGCTGAATTCTCTTTCTTTTTAGCTGTTCCTACAATGTTTGCAGCAACAGGAAAAAAGTTATTCGATTTTTACAAAGAAGGAAATACAATTAGCCACGATCAGATTCAGCTTCTTGTCATTGCTAATGTTATCGCATTTATTGTAGCCTTACTCGCTATTAAAAGTTTTATCGGTTACCTGAACAAACATGGGTTTAAAGTGTTTGGATGGTATCGTATCATTGCTGGATTGATCATCATTGTATTAATATATAGCGGGCATAACCTGCAAATAATTTAATGTGTAAATTGCAGCTTAATTTAGATTACCATTTTGAGCGCACAAAAGTTACTGGAAAGAACCTTCAATTTTGCCGAAGGAGAGTTATTACTCATCAATAAACCCTATAAATGGACAAGTTTTGATGTAGTAGGAAAGATAAGGAATTCATTAAAACCACTGAAGTTAAAAGTAGGCCATGCAGGTACATTGGACCCGCTGGCCACAGGTCTGCTGATTTTATGTACAGGAAAACTGACTAAACAGATTGATACCTTTCAGGCAGAAGATAAAGAATATACCGGAACCATGATTCTGGGCGCAACAACTCCATCATTTGATATGGAGACTGTTGTAGATCAGGAATATCCGCTTACAAATTTAACAGAAGAAGCTATTTATGCTGCTACTGTGCCATTCACTGGCGATATACAACAGTACCCACCTGCACACTCTGCGGTAAAAGTAAACGGAGAACGTTTATATGTCAAAGCCCGCAGAGGAGAAGAACAAGAATTAAGACTTCGTTTTGTATCTGTACCTGTTTTTGAAATTACCCGCATTGCTTTACCTGAGGTTGATTTTAGAATAGTCTGCAGCAAAGGCACCTATATCAGATCTTTAGTTTCTGATTTCGGAAAACACCTTGAAAACGGTGCATACTTAGCTAAGCTGACACGCACCAGAAGTGGTAATTTTTCATTGGAAGATGCTTTTGAAGTTACTGATCTGGTTGAATACCTTAAAAACAAAAGAGAAGCCGCAGCGGCAGAACAATCCGCTACAAACAGCTAACATATATTATGCACAGTCATCTGAAAAACTCCTATTTACGTCATCTAAAAGATTTTATCCTGATTGGATTTGGCATTGTTTCTGCCTGTTTCGGTCTTAAAAGCTTCCTGATGCCAAGTGAGTTTATCGATGGTGGTGTAACTGGTATATCATTATTGATCAGTACATTGACAGGATTCAAACTCTCCTATCTGATCCTGCTGATTAATATTCCTTTTGTGATTCTTGGTTATTCACAAATAGGTAAAGCTTTCGCCATAAAGACAGCTTTGGCTATTATTGTATTAGCTATTTTCCTGATCATTCTGCCTTTTCAGCCAATTACCCATGATAAATTACTGATCGCCTTTTTTGGGGGTCTGTTTTTAGGTGGCGGTATTGGTCTGGCTATGCGGGGCGGATGTGTGATTGACGGTACAGAAGTACTGGCCCTGTATATCAGTAAAAACAGTATGTTAACCGTTGGGAATATTATTCTTATTCTGAACATCATAATTTTTGGAATCGCAGCGATCTTTCTGGATATTGAAACCGCTATGTATGCTATCCTTACCTATTTATCAGCTTCGAAAACTATTGACTTCGTAGTCAACGGACTGGAGCAGTACATCGGAGTAACGATTATATCCGAGAAGAAAGAAGACATCAAATCATTCCTGATCAACGATATGAAAAGAGGTGTAACCATTTACAAAGGTGAAGGCGGATACGGAGAGAAGAAAGAAATTGATATTTTATATACAGTAGTTACAAAACTTGAAATGGGTAAACTGCAAAATGAAATCCGTCAGATAGATCCGGATGCTTTTATTGTGCAGCAGCAAATTTCTGACATTAAGGGTGGAGTAGTAAAAAGACATGCCCTGCATTAATTTAAAGATATTCCAATGAAAATATATAACCACCTTTCTGAATTTAAAAGGTTGAATAATGCGGTTGCAACCATAGGTACATTTGACGGCGTACATTTCGGACATCAAAAAATCATTAAAAGACTTTGTGAACTGGCCAAAGCTAAGGGCGGTGAAAGTGTAATCCTTACTTTTTTCCCTCATCCAAGGTTGATTATCGATCCTGAAAACCAGGACTTGAAAATGATCAATACCATTGAAGAAAAGGCTGGGATATTAGCAGGTTTAGGAGTTGATCACTTAATTATTACTCCATTTACCCGTGACTTCTCTAACCTTAGCCCTGCTGAATATATCAAGAACATTCTCGTAGATACGATCGGAATTAAACAGTTAATTGTCGGTTACGATCACCGTTTCGGGAAAGATCGTTCGGGAGGCATGACAGATCTGGTTGCCTTTTCTGGTCCATATGGTTATGAAATAGAAGAGATCAAAGAACAGGATATCAATGATGTTGCTGTAAGTTCTACTAAAATCAGGAAATCCCTACTGGAAGGACAGGTTGGTCTGGCTGCAAAATATCTTGGTTATAATTTCTCCCTTTATGGTCCCGTAATTAAAGGTGATAAGATAGGGCGTACCATCGGTTTTCCAACAGCAAACATATTTATAGAACAGCCTTATAAAATCATCCCTTCGGACGGAATTTATGCGGTAACTGTAGATATGGGAAATGAGACCTATAAAGGCATGGCCTATATTGGTCAGCGCCCAACCATTAATGGAATGACCAGAAATATAGAAGTCAATATCTTTGATTTTGATCAGGAAATATATGGGCAATACATCAAAATGAACTTTATGGAATTCCTGAGACATGATGTAAAATTCACTGGTTTGGAAGCTCTTAAATTACAATTACAAAAAGATAAAGAAGATACCTTAGCTTATTTCGAAAGTCACCGTTAATCAGGTACACCTTTTTCAGATCAGCGCATTCATCTTTGTTGAGCTGAACAGGCTTTTATTTATCATAAAAAACTCCATATCACTAAAGAAAACGCCTCTTTTTTTGTATATTTACAATAATGAGGCGTTTTCTAATGATTATCACAATCTTTTTCATAACGAATTCATGCTTTGCCTTAAAGCCTGGGCGTATTCGGGCTACCCATAATCAGGCTTTAGAAATAAAGTCTATTTCCCTTCATCATCAGTTCAGTAAAACACAGCACGAAGATGTATCCAACTTAAACGAGGATGATTTAGAGCACCCGACACTGATACAACATGGATTAAACAAACAATCTATCGTCTGTTTACAATTGTTCCGTCTGCCTGAAAGCAAATCAGTCAGAAATACAACGGTCAAAGTATACAATGCACAAACACATCTCCATTATAACTTCATATACGATTTCTTGTATCCAAATCACGTTTTCTGGTAAAGCCTTAACAGCATAATCAATAACCCGTTTTTTTTACAATTAAATACCATGTATGTTACACCTACCCGTATTAATAACTGATTTAGGCTTAATACTCGCAGCAGCTGGAATAACAACACTGCTTTTCAAAAAAATTAAACAACCATTAGTACTAGGCTATATTCTGGCCGGTTTACTGGTTGGACCCCATATTCAATTCATACCTACCGTAACCGATAATGAAAGCATCCATATCTGGGCTGAGATTGGAGTCATCTTTTTACTGTTCAGTCTTGGACTGGAATTCAGTTTCAAAAAACTGGTTAAAGTTGGCGGTTCAGCTTCCATAACCGCGATCGTAGAAGTCATTTGTATGCTTCTCATTGGTTTTGTCGCCGGAAAAGCAATGGGATGGAAAACCATGGACAGTATTTTCCTAGGTGGGATTTTGTCCGTTTCCTCTACAACAATCATTATCAGGGCCTTCGAAGAGCTTGGTGTTAAACACAAAAAGTTTGCAGGTCTGGTTTTCGGTGTCCTGATCGTCGAAGATCTTGTTGCCATTTTACTTTTAGTCTTACTTTCTACCCTGGCCGTGAGCCAGCAATTTGCCGGGACAGAGATGGTTTTCTCGATTCTGAAACTGCTCTTCTTCCTTATTCTATGGTTTATAGGTGGTATCTTCCTGGTTCCGTCATTTCTTAAAGCCACAAAGAAATTAATGAACGATGAGACTATGCTTATCGTTTCAATTGCCTTATGTCTGTTGATGGTATTACTAGCAGTCAAAGTTGGGTTCTCTCCCGCATTAGGTGCCTTTATTATGGGTTCTATCCTGGCTGAAACTACGCAGGCAGAAAAAATTGAGCACCTCACTAAATCAGTAAAAGATCTTTTTGCAGCCATATTCTTTGTATCTGTAGGGATGTTGATTGATCCAGGCATCCTCATTGATTATGCAGTGCCGATCCTGGTCATTACAATAGCTACAGTGCTGGGTAAATTTCTGAGTTCAGGCTTAGGTGCCCTGGTATCCGGTCAGCCCCTTAAAACATCTGTACAAACCGGAATGAGTTTAGCGCAGATCGGAGAATTCTCTTTCATTATAGCAACCCTTGGCCTGACCCTGAAAGTAACCAGTGATTTCCTTTACCCCATTGCAGTAGCAGTTTCTGCGATCACCACTTTTACTACCCCTTACCTGATTAAAGCATCGGAACCTTTTTATCTTTTTCTGGAGCGCAGGCTTCCAAAAAGCTGGGTAGCTGCCATTAACAGATACAGTTCCAGTACAGCAGGAATTACAACAATGAGTGATTGGAAGACCCTATTAAAATCATATACTTTCAATACGATTATCCATTCCGTAATCCTGATTGCCATTATCTTTCTGGGCTCAAGATACCTGCATCCCTTTATCACCAAAAACCTGATTAACGGAAATAAAGGAATCATCATTAGTCTGATTATTTCGCTGATCGTGATGGCTCCCTTTTTATGGGCATTAGCTATCCGGAGGATTGAGCGGAAGGCCCATTCTCATTTATGGCTGAATAAAAAATATACCCGTGGCCCGCTAATTGCCCTCGAGGTATTAAGAGTCGCGCTTGCTTTATTTGCCGTATGTTTCCTGATCTTTCAGTTCTATAATACCTGGATTGCTATGGTCATTGCACTCGCATTGATCATCACCGGAATGATCATCTTCTCCAGAAAACTTCAGGCTTTCTATGACCGTTTAGAACACCGTTTTCTTTACAATCTCAATGCAAGAGAGGAACAAAATAAACAGCCCGAAATCCTGCCCTGGGACACCCACTTAACAGAATTAACTATTGCTCCTGAATCCTCAATGGTAGGGAAGTCGCTGATAGAACTGGCCATCAGAGAAAAGTATGGTGTAAATATTGCCCTGATCGAGAGAGGCAATATGATGATTCCTACTCCCGGACGTGACGAAAGGCTATATCCAAATGATAAAGTCATGCTGATTGGTACCGACGACCAGCTGGCAGCAGTTGGCGAACTATTTAAGGGCACAACCAACGAAAATCAGGAAAGTGCATTCCCTAAAAAAGATATGACCCTTCAAAAGATTGTAATCAGTACCTCTTCACCAGTCTTTGCCCAGACCATCCGGGAATCTGGAATCCGCGAAAAGACACAGGGTTTAGTGGTAGGTATTGAACGCAATGGTGTACGTATTCTCAATCCCGATTCTGACCTCATGTTTGAGAATGAAGATATCGTCTGGATAGTAGGTAATAATAAAAAGATACCCGATCTGTTAAAGAAAGTCTAAATTAATTTTTTGTTTATTCAATTAAACCATTAGCTTCGTTAAGCCTGAACTCTGCAAAAAAACAAAGTTCAGGCTCAACTAGCTAAAAAATGAAGATAGACCAGGAAAAGAGTGACTTTTTAGATGAAATGCTTGACCATTGGAAGGAAGAAAATCTGCTTACCCCAACCGATGTTGATAAATTAAAGGCAAGCTACGAGGCTAAATCTTTTGACTGGCGCAGGCTTGCCCAATATTCCTTCTGGGTAGCGATGGCCTGTGGGGTAATCTCTCTTGGGGCCTTACTCATCGACAATAAATTTCTCAACTACTTAAAAAATCTATATGATACTCCTAACAGTATTATAAGTTTAATCTCAGCTATAGCCGCCGGGGTGCTTTATAAGATAAGCTTTACGCGAAAAAAGACAATGCCTATGCAGGTCTTCAGTAACGATGCAATTATCTTTACTGCCGTTATGCTAACCGCTAATGCCATTGCCTATCTTGGTAAAGCCTTTGACAAAGGAGACGGGAATATCTCTCTGCTCATCCTGTTTTCAGTATTCGTCTACGGTATATTAGCTTATCTCTTTAAATCACGTCTCATCTGGATTTTCGTATTAATTTCCCTTGGTGCATGGTTCGGAACAGAGACCGGCTATATGTCCCGCGATAATCTTTATTTTCTGGGGATGAATTACCCTTTACGGTTCGTCGCTTTTGGACTTGCCTTAACAGCAATCTCATTATCCCTGAAAAACGTAAAAATCTTCAAACAATTCTACGATACCACTTATATCTGCGGGATGATATATCTTTTCATATCCCTGTGGTTAATCTCCGTATTTGGTAATTTCGGGACGCTGGATAAATGGTATGGTATCAAACAAATAAGTCTTTTCTACTGGGCTATTATTTCGGCAGTTGCCTGCGTAGCAAGTATCTTCGCCGGCCTGAAATACAGGGATGATATCGCCAGGGAATTCGGGATAACTTTCTTATTCATCAACCTCTACACCCGTTACTTCGAATATTTTTGGGATAGCTGGCACAAAGCCCTCTTCTTTAGTGTTCTGGCGGCCTCCTTCTGGCTGATCGGGCGTAAAGCTGAAAAGATCTGGAACGTAGAGTTCCTGAAAAAATAAAACGGTTACTTCAGATAGACGAGGCTCAGTTTGATCACATGATAAGCTGAAAGTGCGAAGAAAAGAAGAGCGATGGCCCTATTGACGACATAACTGCTCAATGCAAACTTTGTCTGTATATACTGTGCAAATCTGGCAAAGCCGTACAAAGCTACCCCTGCGCCAATTCCCGATCCAATACTAAAAATAGTCAGGGAAAGATAGCCAATATCAATCCACTCATGTGAAATCAGGTAGGTCCCGACAAATAACCAATATGGGATCTGCATAGGATTAAGTACTCCAAGTAACATTCCATATCTGATACTATCCTTCTTCGAATAATCAGCTTTCGGCATTTCTTTCCTCGATCTCCAGGTAATCACCCCAAGAACAGTGAACATGACAATCATCGCCACATCGATATAATTACCTACTTTAATCTCGCTAGAAAGCCACTGAACAAATCTCATTACACCGAATGTGAACAGCACTTCAATACAGGAAAATGCAAGAATAAAATATAAAGCTTGTTTTATTCCCCTGGTAATAGTGATTTGTACTACCGTAAGGTTAATGTTTCCAGGTGGGATATAACCTATTGAATTAAGAAGTACTCCAAGGAATAGGGTTAGAAAAAGCATGCGCTAATATAAAGATTTAATTGATCTGTAGTATTTATCAAAATGGGTGTCCGATCAGTATTTGATCGGACACCCATTATATAACAACCTAACTATCAGCCAGAGAAGGCTTCAAATGAGGTAGTAAATATTTCGCTGTATAAGAATTTTTAGCATGAACAAGATCTTCAGGTGTTCCTTCGAAAACAACATTTCCACCTTTATCACCACCTTCCGGACCAATATCAATCACCCAGTCCGCAGATTTAATCATATCCATATTGTGCTCAATAACCAGGATTGTATTTCCCTGTTCAATAAGCGTATTCAAAGCAATCAGCAATTTCTTAATATCATGGAAGTGCAAGCCAGTAGTTGGTTCATCAAAAATGAACATTGTTTTACTTGCACTATTTCCTTTAATCAGAAAAGATGCCAGCTTAATTCTTTGTGCTTCACCACCTGACAGCGTATTAGAAGACTGGCCTAAATGAACGTAACCTAATCCAACATCAACAAGCGGCTGCAATTTATTTAAAATCTTAGGCTCATTCTTAAAGAATGATACTGCTTCATCAATGGTCAGATCCAGTATATCAGCAACATTTTTATCCTGATAAGTGATATCAAGAATCTGCTGTTTAAACCTGCGTCCTCCACAAGCTTCACAAGGCAGATAAATATCAGCCATGAACTGCATCTCTATTTTCACTTCACCTTCACCCTGACAAACATCACAGCGTCCGCCTTCCACATTAAAAGAAAATGCTGCAGGTTTTAATCCCGCCGCTTTAGCAGCAGGCAGAGCTGAAAACAAGGCACGCACATCATCCCATGCTTTCACATAAGTAACCGGATTTGACCTTGAAGAGCGGCCAATAGGATTCTGATCCACCATTTCAACCTGGCTAATCAGTTCATAATTGCCAAATATGCCATCATATAATCCTGTTTGTTCTCCTGCATAGTTACCAATTGCTTTTTGCAGTGCAGGATAAAGAATCTTTTTGATCAGACTTGTTTTCCCTGATCCCGAGACACCACTTACAACGGTAAAGACACCTAATGGGAATTTCACCTCAATATTTTTAAGGTTATTCTCCCGGGCACCTTTGATCAGAATATGGTCAGCCCATTTTCTGCGTGTTGCAGGAATCACTATATTTTCCTGACCTGACAAATATCTCCCTGTCAGACTCTTACTATCCTTAATAATTTCTTTATAGGTACCTGTAAACACAAGGTTCCCTCCTAAAGTACCAGCTTCGGGGCCAATATCAATAATATGGTCCGCAGCACGCATCATCTCCTCCTCATGTTCAACCACAATAACCGTGTTCCCAACATTACGTAAAGACTGCAATACCTCAATCAGTTTATTGGTATCCCTTGGGTGTAAACCAATACTAGGCTCATCCAATACATAAATCGACCCCACCAAACTACTACCCAACGAAGTTGCTAAATTAATCCGCTGCGATTCACCACCAGAAAGTGTATTAGATAATCTGTTCAGAGTCAGGTACCCCAAACCAACATTATTCAGATAAAGCACGCGGCTTGTAACTTCTGCCAGTAAACGTTTAGAAATCTTTTCATCAGTTTCAGAAAGCTCCAGATGATCAAAGAAATCCTGAATAACAGACAGCGGCATTAATACCACATCTATGATAGATTTCCCGCCAATCTTTACATAAGAAGCATCTTTACGTAATCTTGAACCCTTACAATCCGGACAAATCGTTTTCCCGCGGTAACGCGACAGCATTACCCTGTACTGAATTTTAAAAGTCTGCTGTTCCAATTCTTCAAAAAAGGCATCCAAACCTTCAAAATACTTATTTCCAGTCCAGATTAATTTCTGTTCCTTTTCTGTCAGCTCATTAAAAGGCCTGTGAATTGGAAAATCAAATTTCGAGGCATTCTTGATCAGCTTATTCAACCATTCACGCATTTTCTCGCCGCGCCATGGAGCGATAGCATTATCGTAAAGACTTTTACTTTTATCAGGAATGACCAGATCTTCATCAATACCGATTACATTTCCATAACCCTCACAGCGTTTACACGCACCATAGGGATTGTTAAAACTGAAAAAATTAGGTGTTGGCTCTTCAAAGCGAATTCCATCCAGTTCAAAGCGATCACAGAAATGAGTGATTTTACCCTCATGTTCTACATAACAATCACCCTTTCCTTCAAAAAATGCAGTCTGAACAGAATCAGCGAGCCTGCTCATTGTTTCATCATCTTCATGGAAAACAATACGGTCAATCAGGATCTTAATGGTCTGGGAATCTTTTAATTCAGTATCCTTAAACTGTTCATCTTCCAGAACATTTTCAATTTTATGAACCGTATCTCCGATATAAACCCGCAGAAATCCTTTTTGCAGTAATACAGCAAGTTCTTCTTTAATTGACCTGTTGTTATGCGGATGCAGCGGGCAAAAAATCGTTGCCACACTTTCTTCACCCAATCCGGATACAAAATCGACAACCGTACTTACCGTGTCTTTTTTAACAATCGCCCCGGATTCAGGAGAAATGGTTTTACCAATTCTCGAAAAGAGTAATTTCAGGTAATCATAAATCTCAGTTGAAGTTCCTACTGTAGATCTTGGATTGGATGTGATTACCTTTTGTTCAATTGCAATTGCAGGGGCAATACCTTTAATATAGTCAACATCAGGCTTATTCATCCGGCCCATAAACTGTCGGGCATAAGAAGAGAGACTTTCTACGTACCTTCTTTGGCCCTCCGCATACAGCGTGTCAAAAGCAAGGGAAGATTTCCCTGAACCCGACATTCCAGTGATGACTACCAGTTTATTTTTAGGTATTGCAACATCAATATTCTTGAGGTTATGCACCCTGGCGCCTTTGATAATAATGTTTTTATGTGGATCTTTCTCCGTTTCCTTACTCATTTACTTCCTTATAGGATTTGCTAATATAACCCAAAAAACACAAAATTAGTTTGTAGGGAGGATGCAAAAATACGGCTCTTTAAACTAATTTAATTTTTTTTACTACTTTTATTCTTGTAATCTGATAAAAAAATGCTTCTTTTGAACTTGTAAGCCAACCAATTAAATCAATATCTTAAAAAATCATAGGAGAACCACTATAGCAAAAACATCTACTCAATCTTTTTTAGCACAACCAAGCAAGGGAATTTAGTTTAGATAATCCTATGAAGTTACAATCATATAGTGATCAGGAATTAGTGAAGTTATACCTGAAAGGAAATGAATCAGTTCTCGAAGAACTTTTAAACAGATACAAATCCAAGATATACACTTCCATATATTTATTAGTCAAAGACCAGTATTTAGCAGAAGATATTTTTCAGGACGCTTTCATCAAAGTCATCAATACACTCCGTTCAGGAAGGTACAATGAAGAGGGTAAATTTTTGCCATGGGTAATGCGTATTGCCCACAATTTAGTTATCGATTACTTCAGACGTGAAAAACGTGCTCCGGTAATTACCAGTGCAGACGGAACTACTGATGTTCTTAATATGCTGCAAATCCATGAAGAAAATGCAGAAGATAAATTACTAAGAGAGCAAACCCACGCCGATCTGAGGGTATTAATCCAGTTACTTCCCGATGAGCAGAAAGAAGTACTTATTATGCGTCATTATGCGGATCTGAGTTTTAAAGAGATAGCAGATCTTACCGATGTCAGTATCAATACCGCTTTGGGCCGGATGAGATATGCGTTAAGCAATCTTCGTAAAATGATGAAGGTAAAGGAAGTAACCTAATAAGAGCTTTAATCAAAATCTGAAATATATTTTTGCACTCATAATGCGCTTGAGTACAAGAAAAATAGGAAAAAGGAAAAACAATATGTTCAGATGAAAATAAATGTTGAATTGTTTCGTTAAATTAGAAAACAAAAACAGTTTAATGCTTATGATAACAACCTCTACTCCTATTTCAAATTCCCACTACTTAAATCAGCATGCTGAAAATATAAGTAGTGAGTTTTTCAACGACCTTGATTTAATGTTTTACGAAAGCATTAAATCACAGATGGACCTGTTGAATAAGAACCCTGATGAGGAAACTATTTCCAAAATCCTGGCTTACTCCAAGTCCCTGTAATTGATTTAAAAAACTAAGCTGCCTTCAGGGCAGCTTTTTTTGTTTTATCTTTGTCCCATTATGCTCAAAAAAGAAAGATATAAACAATTTGTAGCCTATTTTTCTGCTAAACAGCCTGACGCTGAAACAGAACTTCATTACAATAATCCTTTTCAACTATTGGTAGCCGTGATTTTATCAGCACAATGCACAGATAAAAGAATCAATCAGATTACCCCTGCTTTGTTCCAGCGTTTTCCAAATGCAAAAGCACTGGCCGGGGTTACTCCGGATATTGTTTTTGATTATATCAGAAGTGTAAGTTACCCTAACAACAAAGCTAAACACCTTGTAGGCATGGCAAACATCCTGTTAAATGAATTTAACAATGTTGTGCCGTCAGATATTGATCAATTACAGAAAATGCCAGGAGTAGGGCGCAAAACTGCCAATGTTATAGCCTCAGTCATTTATAATGCACCGGCGATGGCAGTGGACACCCATGTTTTCCGTGTAGCTAACCGTATTGGGCTGACCAATGGCAAAACACCACTGGCTGTAGAAAAAGACCTGGTTAAATATCTGCCAGAGGAAACTATCCATGTGGCGCACCACTGGCTGATCCTTCATGGAAGATATGTATGTGTTGCCCGTTCTCCAAAATGCAATATCTGTGAAATCACATCTATTTGCAGATACTATGAAAAATTGAACAAACCAGCTAAAGCTATTAGCCAAGCCGAACACTAAATTCAATATTTTTAGATATTTTATTATTAATTGAAAAATATTACTTAATATTGCTAAATAAATTAGCACAACAATTACCACATATAGTTTTAAATATTTTATATTTACGGCCTAATTAAATAAGATGATCCCAAACCCAGATAAATTAAAAGCATTACAACTTACATTAGATAAGTTAGAAAAATCTTACGGTAAAGGTGCCGTGATGAAATTAGGTGAAACTCCGACTGAAACTATTGAGTCAATCTCAACCGGATCCATCACATTAGATATCGCTTTAGGTATTGGTGGTGTCCCAAAAGGACGTGTAATTGAAATTTACGGGCCGGAATCTTCAGGTAAAACTACTTTAGCAACACACATTATTGCAGAAGCACAGAAAAAAGGTGGTGTAGCTGCATTTATTGATGCAGAACATGCTTTCGATAAGTTTTATGCAAAAAAATTAGGTGTAGATGTAGACAATCTTTTAATTGCACAACCAGATAATGGTGAGCAGGCATTAGAGATTGCTGACAACCTGATCAGATCGGGAGCTATTGACGTAATCGTTATTGACTCTGTTGCAGCTTTAGTACCAAAAGCAGAGATTGAAGGTGAAATGGGTGATTCTAAAATGGGTCTTCAGGCACGTTTAATGTCACAGGCTTTAAGAAAATTAACAGGAACAATCGCTAAAACAGGATGCTGCTGTATTTTCATCAACCAGTTACGTGAAAAAATTGGTGTGATGTTCGGTAACCCGGAAACAACTACAGGTGGTAATGCTTTAAAGTTCTACGCGTCTGTACGTCTTGATATCCGCAGAACTTCTCAGATCAAAGATGCCGATGAAGTTTCTGGTAACAGGGTAAAAGTAAAAATCGTCAAAAACAAAGTTGCTCCTCCATTCCGAATTGCTGAGTTTGATATCATGTTCGGTCAGGGAATCTCTAAAGTTGGTGAGATCATCGATTTAGGTGTAGATTTCAACATTGTTAAAAAAGCAGGTTCATGGTTCTCTTACGGTGAAACTAAACTGGGACAAGGTAGAGATGCTGTTAAGCAATTGCTATTAGACAATCCAGAATTAGCTGATGAAATCGAGAAAAAAATCAGAGAAGAAGTAACTGGTGAGAAATTAGAAGAGTTATTGTAATCAAGAATAGCTGTATAAAAAAAAGCGATATGTCTGTCTGGACATATCGCTTTTTTTATGATAAGGCCTTCAGTAATTTATCCTGACCGCTATCAGATCAGCACACAGCTTCCTGCAATAACCTGCCAGCTGCTAGTGCCGCTAATATTTTTCCAGACCCTGGTATAACGATATTTACCATCAAGGTCATGTTTTCCAAAAGTTCCTTCCAACGCTATCGTAACAGCAACTACTGCAACGTCTCCAATAATATTGATCTGCTGATCTTGCGATCCGATATGGCTAACTTTCATCTCTCCAGAACGATATCCTTCCAGATCCATTTGCTTAGTAAGCGTTTGTCCCATTGGGTTTGTAAACAGTAAATCTTCATGAAGTAAATGGTCTAGTCTCTCCAGATCACTTTCCTTAATAGCAACCAGAAGTACTTCTTCACTTACTACAATCTCCAGTATCTCCTTTGAATCTTTCATCTGATAAAAATAAAACAACAATCCGGGTTACATACCTTATAGCTAAGCACTAACTTAAGGATTCATAAACTTCATATCCACGTTAACCGCTACATAAGCAGCAATAAATATAGCAGCAACCAAAACGACAAGGCCGATATAATTCTTATTTTTATCTTGTTTAATCATCCAGATCAACAACAAAATAAAAGGGATCAGCATCATGCCGAAAAACAAAAAACTCATTGAATTCATAACAAATTATTAGTATTTAAAACTCCATTCTCGATGCAGGTGCAATATCCTGACCAACGAACTCCTTATTTATAAACTTATAATGGGCGGCTATTGCGATCATTGCCGCATTATCTGTACAATATTCAAAAGCAGGAACAAAAACATTCCAGCCGAGCTCTACAGATTTTTCCTCCAAAGCTTTACGTAGTCCTGTATTTGCAGAAACCCCGCCAGCAATGGCAATATCCTTAATATTATATTGTTTTGCAGCTTTTTTCAACTTATTTAACAAGATATGAACAATGCTATGCTGTACCGAAGCACAGATATCGTTTAAATTCTCCTGAATAAATTCTGGATTCAATTTCTCCTGCGCCCTGATAAAATACAAGATAGCGGTCTTCAGGCCACTAAAACTATAATTCAAATCTTTGATCTGAGGTTCAGGAAACTTATAAGCCAGCGGATTCCCTTTTGCAGCATGCAAATCAATCAGGGGCCCACCCGGATAAGGGAGATTTAAAATCTTAGCTGTTTTATCAAATGCTTCACCAGCCGCATCATCCAATGATTCACCTATAATCTCCATATCAAAGAAGTCTTTAACCAGGACTATCTGCGTATGTCCGCCAGAAACCGTTAAACATAAAAACGGGAACGAAGGTTTAGGATCTTCAATAAAATGTGCGAGAATATGCGCATGCATATGGTTCACAGCGATTAGCGGTAAATCTAAAGCCAGTGCAAATGATTTAGCAAATGACACCCCTACCAGTAAAGATCCCAATAATCCGGGCCCCCTGGTAAAAGCTATTGCATTTATATCCTTTTTACTAACTTTAGCATCGATTAATGCTTGTTGAATAACTGGTACAATATTTTGCTGATGGACCCTTGAAGCTAATTCAGGAATTACACCACCATAATTTTGATGAATAGTTTGGTTTGCAATAACATTGGCAGTAATTTTGCCGTTATTACAAATAGCAACAGAAGTTTCATCACAAGAGGATTCGATAGCAAGTATTACTGACACGTTGATTATTATTAAGCTACAAAACTATCAAAAAACTATTAAAAATACTTCTTTGGTTTATTGCATCGATTCTGCTGCTACTCGCGATCATCTTATTTTCGCTTCAGTTCCGGCCTGTGCAGACATTTGTGGCAAAAAAAGCAGCAGCTTATCTTTCCAGCGAATTAAATACGACCATATCTTTACACAGTATTTACGTTAAACCGTTTAAATCTGTAGTCATTGAGGACCTTTTGGTACTTGATCAGCAAAAAGATACGCTGTTAAGCACCCCTAAATTTATTGTAGACCTTAACCTTTTGTCCTTTGACAAACGGATTATTGACATCAATACTGTACAGTTAAACAACGGTGCCTTCTTTCTAAAAAAATATAAAGGAAAAAATAAAGGAACAAATCTTGATTTTATCATTGACTATTTTCATTCGGGAACAACAACACCGGTTGTTAAGAAGAAAAATCCATATAAGATCACTTTTAACCGTGTAATCCTGAATAATATTCAGTTAAAATACAAAAACCTGAATGTTGATACCGTGATCAACGGGGTTAATTTCGAAGATGTAGAACTAACTGGTCTGAATGGTATTTTTGAAAAGCTGAATACTTCTGATCACCTGTTACAGGCCGATATAAAAAATCTGACTTTCAAAGAAAAAAGCGGTTTTTATCTTAAAAACCTAAGTGCATTTACCACGGTAGATACCAATCGTATTGAACTTAAAAAACTAACCCTTATTACCAATAAAAGTCATTTGACAGACTACTTCGAAATGAGGTTCCATGACTATGACGACTTTAATGACTATGTCAATAAAGTAAGAATGAAAGCTCATTTTAAAAACAGTCACCTGGAATCGAAAGATGTAGCCTATTTTGCATCAGAGGTTTCAAAAATGAACCTGAATATTGACATTGACGGGCAGATTACCGGTCTTGTTAATAACCTGAAAGCGAAAAAGCTTTCTGTAAAAGCTGGTAAAGCGACCTATATCAAAGGTGATTTCAACCTCAAAGGTTTACCTTATCTGGATGAAACTTTTATGGAAATGAAGGTTGACATGGCCTCTACCAATAAAAAGGATTTAGATGAGCTCGTAACTAATATTACCGGAAACCGGAAAAAGGTAATCCCTGTTATCGTCCAGAAATTTGGGGATATCTATTTCAATGGAAATTTCACCGGTTTCCAAAATGACTTTATTGCCTTTGGTGAATTTAAGACTAAACTGGGAAGAATTGTTTCAGATGTAAATATGAAAATCAGTAAAAAGGGTGTACCCTCTTATTCTGGTAATGTCAAAACATATGACTTTAATTTAGGTAACCTCATTGATGAAAACAGCCTGGGCAGAATAACTGCCTCCGTGTATGTAAAAGGTAAAGGAACGGAGCTCAATAGCCTGACAGAACAAATCAATGGTGATATTCAATATATAGACTTCAATGACTACCGCTATTCCAATGTCAAAATTGATGGTACTTTTGACAAAAAATATTTTGATGGTAAGCTAAGTATCAATGATAAAAACATACAGCTTGCGTTTGACGGAGGGGTAAACTTAAATCCCAGGCTGCCAGTATTTGACTTTAAGGCTTCTATCAGAAAAGCAAAACTCCGTAACCTGCACCTGTTTAAGGATTCGCTGATGGTTGATGCAAACTTTAGCACCAATTTTTCTGGAACCAACCTCAACAACATTCAGGGAGACCTCCTTATTGAGAAGATCAGGCTTAATAATGTCAAAGGAATATATAATATTGACTCCATACAGCTGCAAGCCAAAGGCATTGGAGCTGACAGGACGTTAAAAGTCAACTCTGATGTACTTGAAGCGAGTATCCAGGGGCAGTATGACCTGAATACACTTCCATCCTACTATAAATCGCTGGCCAAAACCTATATTCCATCTCTTAAAGCCGATATCGTCAATTTCAGAAACCAGATATTCAAATTCCGGCTTAAAATTAAACGTTTCGAGCCTGTTGCCGAATTAATTGCCCCAGGCCTGGAAATAGATGACACAGCCGAATTATATGGGGATTTTGATTCTGAAAAGAAAATTGCCATCCTGAACGGTTATATCAAAAAACTAAAATATAAAGGTGTTATAGCCAATAACATCATCATAGATGAAAATACGACAAGTAATCAGCTGCAGGCTATTATTACATCAGACCGCGTAGATCTGAATGATAGTTTATATATCAAAAACGTCAATATTTCAAACGTCCTGCGTAATGACAGTCTTGCACTTAACGTAAAATTATCGAATGCAGATGATGCCAATCAGCTGGATTTAAACGGTCTGGTTGAATTTGGTAAAGACAGCACGCGGATCAGTATCCTGCCATCCTTACTTAAAATCAACAGTGAAGACTGGGCTATACAGGATAAAGTAAAGATCAGTTTTAAAGAAGGTAAAACAGAAATCAGTAATTTCGATCTGCGAAACGGCAATCAGCTGTTAACTGTTGATGGTATTTTATCCGAAAATTCAAAAGACGCCTTAAAAGTTGGCTTTAAAGCTTTCAGTCTAAAAACTTTAAATCCATTCCTAAAAACTGTAGGGGTACAATTATCCGGTAATGTCAATGGGAAGACTAAACTTTATGGATTGCTTAAATCAGTCAGGATAAATGACGATGTTAAAATTGACTCCCTAAATTTCAACGACACTTATATCGGCTCACTGACAGATACCTCTTCTTATAGCCAGGAATCTAATCTTGCTAATATATTTACGCGCATCAACAGAGATGGAAAAGAGACCCTTAATGTAAACGGAAATCTCAATCTTAAAGAGAAAAACATAGACCTTACGGTTAAAATGGATGAGAGTGAGCTTACCGTACTATCTCCGTTTGTAAGTGATCTGGTATCTAATCTTAAAGGGCTTATTTCTACCGATCTCACCATAAAAGGAGCTTTTAACGCCCCAAAAATAGATGGGAGTATCACGCTCGATAAAGCACAGCTTACAGTTAATTATTTAAAGACAGCCTATACCATCACGCACAAAGTAACAGTAGAAAACAGTGTGATCAATGTTGATGACCTTGATTTAAAAGATTCTGGTGGTAATATTGCAACAGCACATGGTACCGTAGATCTAAACAACATTAACACCCCAACCCTTGATGTTAACATTAAAGCCAAAGATTTTATGGCTTTAAATACCACCATAAAAGATAATGAGCTTTACTTCGGTCAGGCCTTTGCTACCGGTACTTTCATTTTCCGCGGGCCAACAAATAAGCTTTTTATTGGGATAGATGCAAAAACAGAAAAAGGAACGGTCTTTAATCTTCCTTTAAACAGTTCTGAAACTGTATCAAATAAAGATTTCATCACCTTCCTCAATAAGGATACAGCTACAAACGTCAAAAAAGCAATAAATTTTGATGGTATAACCATGAGCTTTAAACTGCAGGTAGACCCTCAGAGTACAACCAACCTGTTTACTAATCTGGGTAATCTAAGTGGAAAAGGTAATGCAGACCTTAATCTGGAGATCAATAGTCTTGGAGATTTCGAAATGTCCGGAGATTACATTATTGAATCAGGCAGCTTTGATTTTACAGCACAAGAAATTATCAATAAAAAATTCAATATCAGACAAGGCGGGACAGTCAGGTGGACAGGTAACCCAACACAGGCCCAAATACAGCTTAAGGCTGTCTATGAGCTAAGAGCAGGTCTTTCTGATCTCTATGGTGCAGCGAACAGAGATTTTAGCAGTAATGCTAATTTAAGGGTCCCTGTGGAAGTAGAAATGGGGCTCAGTGGATTGTTATTGCAGCCAGACATCAAACTGGATCTTTTCTTCCCTTCAAATCCATCTATCAAAGAAGAGCTGCAAGCCTATTTCAGTGATCCGAACAATCTGAACCTCCAGGCATTCAGTTTAATCATCAGAAGAAGTTTTGCGCCTGGCACTGGTAAAGAAGATTTAGGTAAACAAGTAACATCTGGTGTTGCCAGTACAGCAACAGAGCTTCTTTTCAACCAGTTCAACAACGTTCTTTCGTCACTTAACCTTGATTTCGTAGATATCAATATCCGCTCTCTGAGTGAAGCCAGTGCCTCATTCAAATTCTTCAACAACCGGGTGATCGTCAATGCAGGTGTCATCGACAACAGAAGTACGAGTGATCTTTCTCCTATAGGTTTTTCAAGAAACAGCGTGGGTAGTGAGGTTGAGATTCTGGCACTCATCCGAAAAGATGGTACACTGACTGGTAAGCTGGCTAATAAGCCACCTACACAGCAAAGTATTTTTGTAAATACCGGAATAAATCAGAACATGAATGTAACTTCATTCGGACTGATCTATTCACAGCAATTTGATAATTTCAGAGAGTTTGTTCAAAAGGTGACCGGAAAGTACCGCAAAAACCAAAAGAAAAAACTGGAAGACCCGCATCCTCATAAAAGCACAAAACAGTCTGTTAATAAAGATGCGGTCACTGAAGAACAAAAGAGGTTACTACAAAATGTAACTCCTCCTAGCCCTTCATTATAGTATGGCCCATCTTATCCCTTTTAGTTTTCAGGTAAGTTTCGTTATGGGAGTTGCTTAAAATCTCAATCGGGATATTTTCTACAACTTCTAAACCATAGCCAATTAATCCTGCTCTTTTAGTTGGGTTATTAGACATCAGACGCATTTTACGAACACCCTGCGCCCTTAAAATCTGTGCACCAACACCATAATCACGTTCATCACCTTTAAAGCCTAACTTAATATTTGCTTCAACAGTATCAAAACCGGCATCCTGGAGATTATACGATAATAGTTTATTTACAAGACCAATACCACGGCCTTCCTGATTCATATATACAACAATCCCTTTACCTTCTTTCTCGATCATCTGCAAGGCTTTATGAAGCTGAGGCCCGCAATCACAACGGCAGGAACCAAAAATATCACCTGTAACACAAGAACTATGCACTCTGACCAGGATAGCTTCATCAGCAGTCCACTCCCCCTTACTTAAAGCAAGGTGTGTTGCATTATTCTCCAGCTGTGTATAAGCAGTCATTTTGAAATCACCCCATTCTGTTGGCAGGTTAATTGTAACCTCCTCTTTAATCAGGCTATCATTTTTCAGACGATAAGCAATCAGATCTTTAATTGAAATTATTTTAAGCTGGTGCTGTGCTGCTATCTTCATCAGATCCGGCAGCCTTGCCATTTCTCCATCTTCTTTCATGATCTCTACAAGCACACCTGCAGGTTCCATTCCAGCCAGTCTGGCTAAATCCACAGCAGCTTCTGTATGTCCGGCACGTCTAAGCACACCGCCATCTTTGGCACGTAAAGGGAATATATGTCCTGGTCTGCCCAGTTCATCGGGATTAGTATCCGGATTGATTAATGCCAGTATAGTTTTAGAACGGTCTGATGCAGAAATACCAGTGGTACAGCCATGACCTATCAGATCTACAGAAACTGTAAAGTTAGTCTCATAAGCCGCAGTATTTTTACCTACCATCAGCTCCAGGTTCAATTCATCACATCTTTCTTCGGTAATTGCCGCACAAATAAGGCCCCTTCCGTGAGTGGCCATAAAATTGATTACTTCGGGTGTTGCATTGGCAGCAGCAGTAAGGAAGTCACCCTCATTTTCACGATCTTCATCGTCTACAACAATAACAACTTTACCGGCTTTTATATCTGCAACAGCATCTTCTATTGCGTTCAGTTTAATTTCCATTTTTTGTCAAACCACTTAAACAAAGGACATATCATTAAATCCAGTTTAAGATCATAAACAAAGTTACAACCTTCCACGGATAATATATATTTAAAATATCATCGTTAAGTAAGTTGTGTTTAATGGAAGCTGAATTTATAAATCCTTGATTTTAGGTTCTTTTTTCTTCTTAAACAGATTTGTGATCAGCGACTTATAATAAGTAATATCAAAGAGTGCAGAATCGACTGTAGCCTTATAAGTTAAAAATGCCCCAACAGGTGACAAGACTATAATTGCCATCCAGATCCCCACTACAGGGTGGATATTTCCCTGATTAGCAGACTTCTCTGCTACTGTAGAAATGATGTGATAAAACAAGAAGAAAACGATAGCCATAACAACTGGCAAACCAAGTCCGCCCTTTCTGATAATTGCCCCCAGTGGCGCACCTATAAAAAACAGCATCAGACAGGAAAATGCAAGTGTAAACTTTCGCTGATATTCTATTCTGATCCTGATCAGGTTTGTAACCCGGTCTTCATGATCAGGTATTCTGCCTTCGACAGTTTGTTTAATAGAGTTAGCCTGATCCAGGGCAGCCTGAACAGTATTGGCTCTTTTGTCCTCCGGAATGTTATTCAGAATAGCCGCGTCAATTTTAACAGGAGTAACTTTACGCTTTGTATATCCTTTAGTATAATTGTTCTGTTTATAATAACTGCTTACCGTAGATCTTGCATAGCGGTTTACACTATCCAGCTCTTTTGTTAAAGAGTCTCTTTTATGGTTCAGTCCTTCAAGATTGAGCATTTGGTTATTTGACCTGAAACTATTTTCATCAGTCCTGTTCATTTTAAAACTGGAAAGATCAAACTTCTGCTCAGTTTGCACAAAACGCATCCGGGTTAGATGCTGTCTGGGATCATAACCAGAATTCTGTCCGCTGGACTCTTCATACCTGACACCATTATTTAGCTTTAAGATCAGGTATTGCTTATCTTTTGTGGTATTCATCGTACCATCTTTAGCTACAATAATCTTTGCGACCCCATTATTCCCGGTATGATCGTAAATCATGATACCTTTCAAATTGGTGCCGTCTTTTCCCTTTTCATCCACACGGATTGAATATCCGGGGATACTATTATTAAATACACCTTCCTTAATCAGAAAAGACAATTTTTTATTTCTTACATCCCACAAGAGAGAGCCAAATTTAAGATTGGCTTTCGGAAGCATATATTCAGAAAACAGAAAAGAAGAAAAAGCTATACCTATAATTAGCACCAATAACGGGCGCATAGCCTTTTGAAGGGATATACCTGCCGATTTTATGGCGACAAGCTCATAGTTCTCCCCTAATGTCCCGAAGGTCATAATAGAAGACAGTAATATTGCCAGTGGCAAAGCCATGGATACATTCGCGGCAGAAGCATAAAACATCAGCTCTACGATTGTATACCATTCAAATCCTTTTCCTATGAGATCGTCAACGTATTTGAACAGGAAAAACATCAGCAAAATAAACATCACAATAAAAAATGTGACGATAAATGGTCTTATGAATGCTTTAAGAAGCAGTATATGGATCTTTTTCAATGTACAAATGTAGGCAATGCAACTGAAATACTATGCACCAATTACAATACTATGCTCCGATTACGCTATGCAGGTAAGTAATCTGGTTATCCCAAATCTGTGTTCTTTCTTTAAGTGTTTCTTCTGTTGCAAAATCAGTAATAGACAGGGCTACATCATTTGTCAATTCATCCTGTACAATTTCCATTTCAAAATAACAGTGTGGTTCGTCATCAATCCATTTGAACTTAACCATCTTATTTTCTTTAAAACTTAACATTTTCGCTTTTTGGACTTCATCATCCCAGGTAAAAGTATATACCTGATCACGAAAAACTACATCATCAGCAAACCATTGAGACAGGCCGTTCGGCTCACTTATAAAACTAAACAAAATACGCGGAGACGATTTCAACTCATATTCTAGGGTAAATTTTTTCTTTTCTGACATCTTAAATCGCTTATATCTTGTTATTTGTAAATTATTTTTATTTTTTTTCCTAAAGAAAAGTATTTTATTCTATATTTGCAACTCTTTAAAAATAAGACGCCCATGGCGGGGTAGCTCAGATGGTTAGAGCGCAGGATTCATAACCCTGAGGTCGGCAGTTCGATCCTGCTCCCCGCTACTTGATAATCAAACCTTTAGATGAAATACTCTAGAGGTTTTTTTATGTCCTAACGTTTCTTATCAAGCTTTTTCTGTGCATTCGCACCAAAAAACCCCTATTTCAAATATAGTATAATAACTGAGAAACAAGCAGAATAAACATATTTCCATATATTTAGTGCTGAGGAACTGTGAGAACCCGTTCGAAAACGGGTTCTCACAAATAATAGTTATTTATTCAAATCTGACACCCACCTGTTCTTCAAGCCAAACGATTCAGAAGGCTGATCGGCTGCAGTAATCACCAATTTTCCACCCTTCATGATTTCGTCATGCGTAATCCAGTTCCGGTCCAGTATTTTGCCGTTCAGCGTTACCTTTTCCACATATTTTCGGTTTTCCACATAGTTATCCACATATATGTTAAGAACTTTTCCTCCGGGCCATTTAAAAGAAACCGTTTTAAATAAAGGAACATTCAAATAGTAAACAGGGGACCCCACACAGGCTGGAGAAAACCCACAGGCTGCAAATACATACCAGGCAGACATTGCTCCGGCATCATCATCCATAGTACGGATATACGCATCAGGCTGGTTTTTATAAATCCTGTCAATAAAAGGATCGATCCCCCTGCTGTTATCGTTAAAATAATACTGAATAACAGTATCTACTGCCAGATGATTTACCAAAGCCTGCGATTTCCAGGGTTTAGAAGAAGCATTGTACATAAAAGGGGCCTGGATGTCTGGTTCATTTGCATGGTTATACTGATCATTATCAAAGAAATGATCCAGCTGCCTGATATAAGCAGCATCTCCGCCCATCAATTCAATCAACCCTTTCAGGTCAAAGGGAGCAAACCAGCGGTATTGCAGAATAGTCCCCTGATATAATCCTCTTGCAGATACACGGTCCACATCGTTTTTAGTCAAATCTTCAAAATCTTTCTTCCAGTGCGTCTTATATTCAGCGGCTTTCTGCAGATATTTTTTACTTAGTTCATCTTTTTTCAGCACTTTCAGGATCTGTGAAAGTGCCCATGCATCATAACTTGATTCCAGTGCTTTATCAGGTTGGCTGTAATCCAGACGGTCCACATCTTTAACCAGTGAATCGCAGATCGTTGCAAAATCAACCTGATATCCTTTACGGTAAGCATCCAGCAGTACAACTATAGCATGTTCAGTTCTCACCGTATTAGAAGGTTCATGCTGAGTTGCATAGTCCTTTTTACCATAAGTATAAAGGTTAGCTATAGAATTAACCATTCCACTATATTTTTCCGGCAATACAATAGACAATAAAGGCAGCTGTGTCCGGTAATTATCCCAAATCGCCCAGCCATTATATATCTTTTCTCTGGAATGCTGTAAACTGCCATCCGTTGCACGATAACTACCATCCTGCTCAGAGATCATATAGGGCGACTGCATTGTACGGTATAATAAAGAATAGAAAAGTTTAGTCCTTTGCTGATCTCCTTCAACCTGGATACGCCCCAGCACCTCATTCCAGCCTTGAGATGCTAAAGATTTCATCCTGGCAAATGAGAAGTTATTTAATCCTCCCTTTGCATGTGCCACATCTACAGAAGAAAAAGAGACCCTGATCTCTGCACTGCTTTCAGCTGCATTCAGTACAGCGGTCAATTTATGATTTGCACTGTCTGTCCATTTTACAGGTTTATCAACAGCAATAAAATAATATATCTTATACGTTCCTGCATTACAGGTCGTCTTCGCCTCTACATATCCACTGATACTTTGTCCATTAATTTCATGTTTCTCACTAACAAAACGGTTGGCCAGTGTATGGCTCAGATCGAAATAAAACCCTTTTGCTCCAGCCGGAAAATCATAATGTTCCAAACCCTGCTTTTCCACAACCGCAAAGGCTGCTTTAATCCCATTAGAAAAAGCGACCGCATAAGTACCTGGCGCAGCAGATTCGGAAGCCTTAATTAACGTAGAAGCCGAAGGCTGAGCGCCCAAATAAGGTTTAATCAAAATATTCCCGCCGCTTCCTTCACAGCCTACCCCTTCAAAGCGGTTATGCGTAAAACCAAGGAATTTCTTTGCGTTATATTCATATCCGGCATGTAATTTAGGATAGGTTTGCGGCCCGATACTTAACATACTAAACGGGTAACTGGCCGCAGGAGACATTTGTCCGTGATCTCCCGATGAACCTAAAAATGTATTGACCAATGCTGCAGGGTCTTTCACCGCAGCAGTTTGAGCGCTTAAACCAAACGGAAAAAGCAGCAGCATAAAAAAGTACTTCATTACCTATAAAATTAGAGTTAGGATAAAAAAATAAAACCAACCCTCCATCTGACAGTCTTTAAGCAATTGACAGTCTAAACAGAGGATTGGTTTTTAAAACTTAACCCGGATTAGTATCCCGGGTTCTGATACATTTTCTGAGGATCAAGTTTATACTCATCAAAAGGAATCGGGAAAAACCTATCCTTAGTATTGAAGTTAGCCAGTTTTGCATTTCCAAAAGTAGCTTGTGATTTTGCTTTGAAGAAAGCAACCAGTTCAGGAGTAGTAAAGAACCTGATCAGATCAAACCAGCGCTGATGCTCAAAAGCAAGCTCCACTCTGCGCTCATGTAAGATCGCCAGTTTCAGTGTAGGATATTTAGCCGAATAATTTGCATCCTTAATCGCATCAGCATATAATGGCATACCTGCCCTTGCACGTACCATATCAAGATATTGAATCGCAACTCCAGTATTACCCTGATCCATATTCACTTCAGCAAGCATCAGGATGATGTCTGCAAAACGCATCAGTGGCGTATCATTTCCTCCATAACCATTTTTACCGGCTCCATCACTCGCATCACGATATTTAGTAATAAACCAATCCTGTACCTGTGTATTTGCAGCATATTTTACAGAAAAAGTTTTCCTTGGATCATTCGCTTCATAATCATTGATTAAATCTGGTGTAACATTTCCTCCAACACCCTGACCGTCTTTAAGCGAGTTGATCGTTTCTCCGATAGGTTGGTTACTGGCAGCAATATTTGAACTGTAAGTAATATCACCCTGCTTATTTACGATTGACAGAATCGTCTCAGGATTATTTGTTTTTTTAACCACATCAAATACATCAGCATAGGGAATATCCTTCAGGTTTGCAAATGGGCGCATTGCATAAGCAGCAGTCAGGTAAGTATTCGCATTGGTCAGGTTATCTGATTTATTGTTATCCAATGTAGAAGCCATAGTTAAATATACCTGTCCCAATAATCCATTGATTGCTGCTTTAGATACCCGCCCAGCATTAGCGCCTGTCTGTAAAGGAGGCAAATTACTGGCCAGTGCATCTTTCAGATCAGCTACAATCTGTGCATATACATTTGCTTGTGGCTGACGGTAAGTATTTGCCGTAATTTCGGCAGTGGTCGTTAAAGTTTTAGTCACCAAAGGTACATCACCCCACTTTCTCACTAAATGGAAATACATTAACGCCCTGATAAATTTAGTCTCTGCCAGATACTGTACTTTAGTATCATTATTGGCGAAAGTTACTTTATCAATATTCGTTGTAATACTGTTACACTGAGCTATCGTTGCATACAAACTTGACCAGTGTGCCTTTAAATAAGTATTACTTGGTAAAATACTAAAATTACCAAACTGGAAAGGTTCCCCTGAATTTGATTGTGAATCATTCGTACCTGTATCATCAGAGCGCTCATCAGTAAATAAACCACTGTTTTCGCCAATATTATTACCACTTCTTAAGGAAGTATAAGCACCATTTACTGCCAGTAAAACACTATTTTCAGACTTAAAGAAATCAGTTACTGCTGT
Organism: Pedobacter cryoconitis; assembly: GCF_014200605.1. Classification (GTDB taxonomy): domain Bacteria; phylum Bacteroidota; class Bacteroidia; order Sphingobacteriales; family Sphingobacteriaceae; genus Pedobacter; species Pedobacter cryoconitis_B. The sequence continues at coordinate 83,051 of NZ_JACHCE010000014.1, forward strand.
CGCATTTGGATTATTCTGTTCCAGGAAGCTCTTTTTACAAGAAGTTAGTGTTACAAGACCCAGGAAAAATATGACCGTATATCTTTTCATTGCTATATTTTTATATTAATTATTCTTAGAATGTTAATTTGATACCCAGATTATATGCTCTGGCTATCGGATAATTTCCATAATCCACACCCGGAGCTAAGTTTGCACCATTTGCATTAATGTTATAATCTACATCCGGGTTATACCCTTTGTATTTTGTTAAGGTGAATGCATTATCCACACTTGCAAAAACCCTGATATTTTCAACTTTCAGACGTTTACTCAATAGCTTAGGGATATTATAACCTATAGTCGCATTGGTCATTCTCAGATAAGATCCATCCTGCAGATAGAATGAAGACAAACGCGTGCTGTTACTTTGTGTTCCTGCACGTGAAGCACGATAGTTTAAACCACTTCCCGGCTGATCAGGAGATACATATCTGTCTGCAACCTGCACATACTGATTACCCGAACCTTCGAAATTATACAGGTAATAATCCTGTCCGTCCAGCACTTTATTTCCATAAGAACCATTGAATGAAGCACGGAAGTCAAAAGATTTATAAGTAGCAGTTATTGCAAACCCATAGGTAAATTTAGCATAAGGGCTACCGATAACAGTTTTATCATTATCGTCAATCACGCCATCATGGTTCACATCTTCAAAATAAAGGTCACCTATTTTAGCAGGGTTAGAAGAAGAAGCCGAAGGCGCAACTTTGCCTATATTCTCAGCTGTTATTCTTCCCAATGCTTTAAGGCCGTAAAACATACCTACCGGTTGTCCCTTTTCTGTAATGTGGGTTTTATAAGAACGTTCTGCTCCGGCAGTAATGATTGTACTTGCACCACCAAGGTCAAGAACCTTATTTCTGTTTAGCGAGATATTTCCACTCAGACCTAAAGTAAAATCCTTATTCTGAATAACCCGGCCATCTAACTGGAAGTCGAACCCTTTATTTTGAACCTTGCTGTCTTTTAGATTCGTCAGGATCGATGTAGCACCTGATACTGCCGAAATTGGCTGGTTGAACAATAAATTATAAGAACGGCTCAGGTAATAGTTCACAATAAATGACAAACGGTTTTTAAAAATCGTCACATCAGTACCCACGTTATATTGTGAAGTAGATTCCCAGCCAAGATTCTGATCTTTAACATTTCCAGTTAAAACAGCAGAAGAAATAGCACCTGCTCCAAATACTGCTCCGGTAGGAGAATTTACAGTTTGTATGGCATTATAATTACCAATATTATTGTTTCCGCTCAAACCCCAGCTGGCTCTCATTTTAACAGTTGACTGCTCACCCAAAAAGTCATGGTACCAATTCTCTTGTGACAGGCTCCATCCAGCAGATACGGAAGGGAATGTTCCCCATTTATTTAAAGGCCCGAATCTTGATGAACCATCCGTACGAAGTGATCCTGTAAGAAAATACCTTCCATCATAATTGTAACTCAAACGACCGAAATAAGACAAAAGCGTATTGACAGATTTACCCGTTAAAGGATCGAGCGTAAATAAACTCGGATCTGCCCCTTTATCTGTAATTTCCCCTATCGCATCACTTGTAAAGCCTTTAGCATTCAGCCTGATCAGATCTGTATTCGTTTGCTGCGCAGAATAACCACCCAGCAAATTAAAGTTGTGTTTACCAATTTTCTTATCGTAGTTTAAGGTAAATTCTGCCAGTTTATCTACTTGTGTCAGCGTTTGGGCAATTGCATTCGCCGCTGCAATAGCAGATGGAGAATAAGGTGGATTTCCACCTCCGTTACTTAAACTGGTAGGCAGATAATAATCATATTTTTCATTATAGGCCTGCGTACCCAGGTTAGCTTTGAAAGAAAGTCCGTCAAGGATCTGATAAGTTGCATTTGCATTGATCGTACTTCTGTAACCTAACCTGTTACTTTTGGTTTCTTCAACCGAAGCCAATGGATTTTCTATTCCCTGGAAACCAAACTGGTTAGCCAGTCCGGCCATTCCATATTTTATCGGGGCACCATTTGCATCTCTTGCAGGCAAATAAGGAATATAAAGTAATGCAGCCATCATTGGACTGAAACGTCCTTCTGCTACTTCTTTACTCGAAGTTTGTGTATAAGATATATTAGCACCTACTTTTAATCTTTTACTAACATTTGCTTCAATATTAGACCGGAAGTTCAGTGTTTTCATTGAAGTATTATCTACAATACCATCCTGATCCTGGTAACCGCCACTCATAAAATACCTGATATCACTGTTACCTCCAGAGAAGGCAAGATTATGACGCTGAAAGAATGCATTTTTATATAATTCATCCTGCCAGTCTGTATTGTATTTAGGCGCGATCTTTTGCTGGGTAGCAAAGTTGTAGATATCCTCAGGAATACTCACAGAAGATCCGTTACTTACCTTGGCAATCCTGGTATTATTATCATCAGAGTACATGGCATCGTTCCAGACATTACCTTTATTCACCCAAAGATCTTTGTAAGAGTTATTACGTGCGTTGATCACCAGGTCTTCAAACTGATCTGCATTTAATAATTTTATCTTTTTACCTAATTGGGTAATACCAGCCTGGACATCATATTCAAATCTGCCCTTACCATCTTTACCTTTTTTAGTCGTGATCATCACTACACCGCCCGAAGCCCTTGATCCGTAGATCGCTGCCGATGCCGCATCTTTCAAAATGTCGATCGTTTCGATATCCTCAGGGTTAACGAAAACATTATTTCCTGCAGGATATCCATCAATCACATATAAAGGATCTGAACTTGCATTCAATGAACCAATACCACGAACACGGATTTTTGTACCGGCATATGGGGCGCCGCTTGTTTGTGAAACCTGCACACCGGCTATTTTACCTACCAATGCCTGACCTAAAGTTGGTGCTGATAAGTTTAATTCTGCAGCTTTCACACTACCGATTGCGCCTGTAACATCAGATTTACGTATTTTCTGATAACCAATAGCCACAACTTCCTGCAATGAATTGCTTGATTCTTTCAGTTTTATATTGACAACAGTCTGATTAGTGATCAGCACTTCCTGTTTATCATAACCGATATAGTTGAAACTCAGCTTTGACCCTGAAGCTACACTGATCGCATACCTTCCTTCCACATCTGTACCTGCTTTTTTACCTGAAGACAGGTCCACAACAGTTACACCAGGCAAAGGCAGGCCATTCATATCCGTTACTACACCTCTTACCTCAACCTGTACAGTTGATACAACTGGCTTTACAGGAACTACAGCGGCTACTTCTTCCTGCTTCTGTACCTTGATTAGTACGTGGTTATTATCCACCTGGGTAATACTGCCTTTATATTCCTTCAGGAGTTGTTTTAATATAAAATAAACCGATTTAGCGTCTACAGTTAAAGAAACTTTCTTCTTAGTGTCAATCACATTATCATAACCGATCAGAAAATTAGATTTACGCTCAATAATCTTAAACACCTCTCTCAAAGTGACATTATTTGCAGTAAATGAAATATTAGTGTTATTAATAGTCTGTGCTTCGGCTGCTACCGCAGGAAGACTAAGCTGGATAAAAAACGTAATTGCCAGCATTAATTTCACCATTCCGGATTTCACACCTGATTTAGTGGATTTTAAGGATGGGATAAGATAAAATTTTTGCATTTTTGAGTTAAATAAATAATTTGAACGATTATTGAATTTTTGTGCCTTTCAGGCAAAACATCAATGGGGGTCTGGTTGCACAGTCCCCATTGTTAAACTGCTTTCTCTTTTACATTTTTCTTAAGATTTCTTAGGGTTAATAATCACTATCCTTCCATTCATAGTATAAGTCATACCGGTTAAGTTTGATAAAACATTAAGGACTTTATCTGCCCGTTCATTATAAAAACTAAGTGTATATCGCTTTAAATCATGATGTGCTGTTAGCGTAACATCCAGGTTATACCAGCGGCCCAGAGAACGGGCAATCTCCTCATAAGAAGCATTTTCAAAAATCAAATGATTGGTACGCCACGAACTGACAGAGTCCGAATTTACAGTGGTCACCAGGTGACTGTCTTTCACCCTATTGTAAACCAGTGCCTGGTTATGTGTTAAAGCTTTGGCATATAATGCCGGTTTTGAAGATGTTCCTTTGCCTTCTACCTTCACTCTTCCGGTAGCCACACTGATCTTCATCTGCTCATCTTCGGGATAAGCCCTGATATCGAAAGAAGTTCCCAGGACAGTAGTCTGCAATTTCCCCGAATGGATAACAAATGGTTTAGTGGCATCATGATGCACCTGGAAAAAGGCTTCTCCTGTTAACTTCACCTCTCTTTTGTTCTCCCCAAACCTGGAAGAAATAAAAATACTGGAACCTGAATTTAAGAAGACAGTAGTTCCGTCCTTCAGTGTGATTTCTTTTTTCACTCCTCTGAGTGAACTAATCTCAGTAAAAGTTTCCGGCTGTATAATCTTCTTTGTAAACCTGTTTCTCATTAGAAAGCCTGAAACCAGCAGCGTAAAAAATACTGCAGCAATCTGTAACCAGCGGAAATTCATTTTACGTACGGGGACCTCTTCTGCCAGAAAAGTATTTATTCTTGAATCCAGATCTTCAAAAACTGATATTTCTTCATCACGACTCAGCTTCTTACCCTGCTGCCCATCATGGTGCTCAAACCAGGTTTCTACCAAATTGCGTTCTTCGGCTGTAACTGTACCTTCCTGGTACCTCTTAAATAATACTCTGATCCTTTCGTCCAAAACTGTGCTTTATTATAGCTCGCGTTCAGGCACAGAATGTCCTTTAAGGAATTGTTAACTTTACATTAGGTTTTTGATCAGCCCGAATAAGGCCCGGGACAACGGGATTTTGCTGCCTTGCGATCCGGCAATTGTATTATTTGATAAAAAACAGGAACAACGCAAAGATCTCAGGATGGCTCTCTTTTAAAGTCAGCCTTAAGCGTTTGAGTGCTTCAGAAATATTATTGCGGACAGTTTTCTCCGAAATATTCAGCATATCTGCAATCTCCCTGTTCTTCTTTCCTTCATGTTTACTGAGCTGGTAGCACTGGCGCGTAGTTTCAGGAAGCTTTTCTACAATAACATTAATTTGCTGGTGCAGTTCTCTTGCCATCGTATTTTCCTCCGCAGAATAATCAAGTGTATTTAAACCTTCCAATAAAAGGCCTTCATTTTTTAACTGGATATTTTTTCTTCTGAAGGCAGATATGACCTGGTTTCGGGCAACGACATATAAATAAGGTTGAATATCACGGATATCTGCTAACGTATCTCTTTTAAGCCATAGCTCCAGAAAGATCTCCTGCACTACATCTTTTGCATCTTCCAGATCAGGAAGCCGCAGATTTACGATAGCAAAAACACTTTTCTTATGCTGTTGATAAAATTCTTGAAATAAGTATTTATCCATTATGATTATTCTTCAAGCCCACGTCTCTGCCAAAAGTAGATTTACCGTATATGCCCCAGATTAAATTCATGTTAACAATATGTTAATTAGATGAAATACAGTAACTTACTCAATACACGACTATACCTATAGGCCGATTTGCTCATTAAAAGCAAGTTATAAGGGGCAAATGGCTTGATTTACCTCCCGGCTTTCTGAAAATTTACTAATTTCTGTATATTTAGCCATATTGAATTAAAAATTTCAATCAGACACAGGTTCCTGTCTTCATATACTATCTTTAAAAATGCATCATCAAGAATTTGAGTCTCCTGAAGAGTTAAAAGATACCATAAAGTGTTTTTGGTACAACAAAAGAGATTCAGGAGAGCTGTCATCAAGTTTTGAGATACTGCCAGACGGTTACGCTGAAATTATTTTTCATTTCGGAAGCGTATCCAGCATTACTTACGACGGGACCTTGCAACCATTGCCATCCCCTTTTATTATGGGCCTGCTTAATCAGCCTGTTCTGCTAAGCACAAAAAACCGTTTAGAAATCATTGCGATCAGATGTTTCCCCTGGACTGTATTCGATTTGCTCGGATTACCATCCGGTAAAGAAGAAGTGTCCATACTTGAACATCCTATCGCCCATCTTCAATCCATATTGAAAAAGTTAGTCCATGCGGGTAAAATAGATGAAGCGATTGCTCAGGTAACACAGTATTTTTTAAATACACAGTCACAGATTGCTATAGAAAACAATATGCTGTTCAAAGCGGGGGTTGCTATGCGGAAAGCTAAAGGCACTGTTCCGGTAAGCCAGATAGCAGAGGCAGCTCATACTACAGTGCGTACATTAGAAAGAAAATTCAAGCAATCTTCTGGTCATACGGTAAAAGACGTGTCTGCTGTCATGCGCTTTGAGCAAGTACGAAACCAATTATGGACTTATCCGGATTCAAACCTTGCCGGCCTTGCCCATGAACTGGGCTATACAGATCAATCCCATCTCAGCAGAGAGTTTAAGCGTTACAGCGGTACTACACCAGCAGCATTTGCGCGAAAAGCGAAGAAAGAGAAACAGGCCATCAACAAAGATTTTGTCGTCTTTATACAAGTCTGACAAGGGACTATTTCAGAATTTTGTATTTCAATCATTCTATATGAAAACAACAACTGAAAATAATAAATCCATATCAGATAATTCTATTTACGACGTAATCATTTCCGGTGCTGGGCCTGTGGGACTATTCCTCGCCTGTGAACTGGCGCTGGCCAAATGTTCAGTACTGATACTCGAAAAAACAGAAAACCCACACTCGCCCCTGAAACAAATGCCTTTTGGGATACGGGGACTGTCTGCGCCTACTATTGAAGCACTTGACCGTCGTGGCCTGCTAGAAAAACTGGAACTCCATAAACGCGTTAAAAAACCACACGCAACAGCAGCACAGGGAGCTGGCCGTCAGGCAGGACACTTTGCCGGCATTCCATTTCATGAAGATAATATTGACACCTCACAGTGGAAATATCGTCTGCCAAGCTCAACAGCGCCTGTTTTAGTGTCCGAAATGGAAGAACTTGAATCTATACTTACCGGCCGTGCAAATGACCTGGGTGTAGTTATCAGGCGTGGCATTGCCATCACCGGCTTTCATCAAACCTTAGATGAGGTCACAGTTGAGTCAGGTGACCAGTCTTTTCAGGGTAAATGGCTTATAGGATGTGATGGAAGCCGCAGTATTGTCCGCAAACTGAGCGGATTTGAGTTTGCTGGTACAGAGCCGGAATTTACCGGCTATACTGCTAAGGTTGACTTTGCAGACCCGGAAAAACTCAGCCCGGGCCGGAACGTGACACCAACAGGCATGTACCTTCAATCTCAGCCGGGTTATCTGGCTATACAAGAGTTTGATCACGGCGCATTTCATAATTCAAAAAACCCAATCACGCCTGAACATGTGCAGGAGGTTTTACGCCGCATCTCGAACACTGATGTTACGATCACCGCCTTACATATGGCCACCACCTGGACCGACCGGTCAAGACAAGCGACCAGCTACCGCAAAGGGCGGATACTTTTAGCCGGTGATGCCGCGCACATTCATGCACCATTGGGTGGCCAGGGGCTTAACCTTGGATTAGGTGATGCCATGAACCTTGGCTGGAAACTCGCAGCAACTATCCAGGGTAAGGCCCCGGAAGGTTTACTGGACACTTATTTCACCGAAAGGCACCCCATTGGTTCAAAGGTGCTGGATTGGTCACGCGCTCAGGTTGCCATCATGAAACCAGATCCGGACTCGCGTGCGCTTTATGCAATTGTCCGTGACCTGATGAACACCCGCGATGGTGCCACCTATTTTGCAGCAACAGTATGGGGTGTTTTAACAAAATATGATTTTGGTACAGGCCACCCTGTAACAGGTCACAGCATTCCCAACTTTGAGTTCGGAGATGGTGTAACAATTAGCAGCTTAATGCACAATGGCCAGGGCATATTACTTGATTTTGAAAAGGATGCTTCACTTCAGGCTTTAGCAGATCAATATAGCGGCCAGATCAGGTATATTTCAGGCAATCCAAAAATTCGATTGGGTATAAGCGCCCTCTTAATACGTCCTGATGGGGTTATCGCCTGGGCATCTGACCAGCATCCGGATTACAGCGAACTCAAAAAGGCTGCAGATCGCTGGTTTGTTTGCAATTAGAAACGGGTTCCTGTTTTATCTATTCATTTCGTATTTTTGAATCTGAAATTCAGCTGATGAAAACACAACAAGAGCTATCAAACGGAGAGAACATAATCGATACGATCGAGATCTCCACCCCGCTGGGCCCCATGCTGGCTGGGGCTACATCTCAGGGTGTTTGTATCCTGGAATTTATTAACCGGATTAAATTGGAAAAAGAAATCCTTGATTTGCAAAAACTGCTCAATGCAGTTATGCTACCCGGAAATAACCCCCATTTAGATCAATTAGCAAATGAACTGACAGAATATTTTGAAGGCAGGCGAAAAGTATTCTCAGTTCCTTTACATATACCAGGAAATGAATTTTCACAGGCCGTCTGGAAGACATTGCAGGAAATTCCATATGGGCAGACCTGTTCCTATAAACAACAGGCCGATAAAATGAATAATCCAAAAGCGATCCGTGCAATTGCAACAACCAATGGCCGGAACCGCCTGGCCATTATCGTCCCCTGTCATCGTGTAATAGGCAGTGATGGCAAAATGATTGGATATGCCGCTGGAGTAGAAAAGAAAAAGTGGCTGCTTAAATTTGAAAGAAGTCATTCAGAAATACCGGCAGATAGTTTATTTTAGTAAAATGCAAACTTACAAAGACTTCAAAATCGGCCAGTGGGTAAAATCATATGGAAAGGGATTTCACAGAATAGAAGAGTTCATCCCTATTGAATATGAAGAATATCATTCTTTTGTTATGGGAGATTGGGAAACAGGTGCAATTACCAAAAGTCAGATTGGGACCTTACAGGAAGAACCCCTCGTTAAATTAAAACGTCTTTTTAACTCAAAATTCAAGAAGCAGCTTGGTGCAGACTATTGCTCGGGGTATTATTTAAAGAATTTAACAAAAGACGAACTGAAAAACATTGAAGAACAACTCCAGTTAAATCCAAAATATATAACCGATTTTGACCGGTATGTTCTCCCGAAATTTGAAACCCGTTACGGATTAAGTTTTTTATTAACAGCAGAAACTATTCCCATGGTTAAAGAACTGGCACAATTGCTCAGGAAGGATGAAGGTAAGACCTTTACCGAAATCTTTGATTGGCTGGATCATAAGAATTACAAACAGCTTCTTTATAAACAGCAATCACCAGCCGATAACAAAGGATATTACCTGCAATTCATCAATTGGGATTACCAGGTAAAAGACAACAGGTTATTATTTACCGATCTGCTTGCCTTCACGCCAGAATTTGCAAAAATAGACACCATTTAGTACCTATTTAAATGAGGAAAATAATATTAATTGCGGGATTTCTAATTGCAGGAATTACTGTATCTGCTCAGACGCGGCCAGACTTACAACAAATCGCTCTTTGGGGCAACCGTATTCCTGATGGGCCAGGCCCGCAGGGAGAAGAAAAAGTATCAGCTTCCGGTTCGGTAACGAATGTATCAAATCCCAGGCTGATTGTCCATAAACCAGTCAGACCAAATGGGACAGCCATATTAGTTATCAGTGGTGGCGGCTATGCCCATATTGAATTAGGAAAAGAAAGTACACCGGCAGCAGACTGGCTTCAATCTCATGGTATCACTGCCTTTGAACTTGTTTACCGATTACCGCAGGAAGGCTGGAGAACAACCAATGTACCTTTTCAGGATGCACAGCGGGCAATGAGAATAATCAGAAGTTTAGCTGCACAATATGGAATAGACCCTGCTAAAATTGGCATACTGGGCTTCTCGGCAGGCGGACATCTGGCTGGAATGACTGCAAGTCAGCCAGATAAAAAATTCTACAAACACCAGGATGCTACAGATGCTTTATCAGCGAGACCAGATTTTGAAGGGCTCATTTATCCTGTCATCACCATGCTTCCTCCTTTCAATAAGACACATTCCAAAAAGAGCATTCTGGGAGCAGATCCTGGCCGCCCAAAAGAAGAAGAATACTCAGTAGAAGTTCAGGTTACAAGTAATACACCCACAACTTTTATTACCCAGGCCATTGACGACCCTATTTCTCCAATAGACAATACTTATTTAATGAGCGCAGCTTTAGAAAAAGCAGGTGTACCGGTTGAAAAACATATTTTTCAAACCGGTGGCCATGGCTGGGGTATGGGTAAAAAAGATTCACCCGTTTCGGCATGGCCAAAGCTTTTCCAAACGTGGGCGAAATCTAATGGATTCTGGAAATAATTCTCATTGTGTGTTTCACACCTGAGATAAAAAAAGGCCGGAGAAAAATTATTCTCTGGCCTGGGGAGCCTGGTTTATATTCTGCCAGGCAATTTTGATACGTTTCTAATTTGCATATGCATGAAAAGCTATTCCTTCTTTTCTAAAATTAACATCATTTCCAATAAAAGGTTGATCGTTAGGGGTAAAATACCGGTCACCATTTCTTGAATTACGATAAGCAAAAACAGGAACAGTTCCTTCAGCTGGCGCCGCAAACGCGTAAAAAGCTATTCCCTCTTTTCTAAAATTAACATCATTTCCAATAAAAGGTTTGTCATCCGGGGTAAAGTACCGATCGCCATTTCTTGAATTACGGTAAGCATTTACAGGAACAGCTCCTTCCGTTGGTTTCGAAAATGCGTAAAAGGAAATCCCTTCTTTTCTAAAATTAACATCATTTCCAATAAAGGGTTTGTCGTCAGGTGTAAAGTAGCGGTCTCCATTTGATGAGTTACGATAAGCATAAACAGGCACTTCACCTAATTCTTTAGGCTGACTATCTTTGATATGTTTTTCAACTGCTGCCTTAACTTGTTCTTTTTTAACCGGATCGGCAATAAAATCATAAAGAAAAACAGCTTTCCCTACATCAAGTAACGCGGCATTTCTGTCGTTAATACTCTGTTGCCAGCTTGCAATATTTATGTTTTCAGTCGTATTTCCATCTTTATCAATGGATACACTTCTTCCCGAGTTTGTCCCTCCATAAAATTTACCGGTATATTCTCTATTACGCGTCTCGGTCGTAATTTTAGTAACTTCTTCTTTACTCATATCCGAATTGATATTAACGCCAATCAATTTCAGCACACTAAATCCTAATCCTGCTTTTACGGATTTAGTTTTTTTGTTAGAGTCACTTGCGTTTTCTATATAACCGCTATAATTAAACCTTAAGCGCCCCCCAATACTAATATCCAGCATGACATGGGTACCATATCTTTTCACTAAATCATCTGCACTCTTAGTGGCCACATTATTTACAAACTCTGGCGTTAAATATTGCATCAATGATTCCATGCTAACATCACCATTGAATCTTATTCTTTTTACCCTTTGGGATACCTCGTATGTTGCGTATGAATATTTACTGGAAAAAGTTTTTATGTTCTGGTCAGAACTATTTTTACTCAAACTTCCTGTAAAGATATTTTTGCCACCGGCTGCCTGCTCAGCGTCAGTGCCACCAAAACCAAAATTCCCACTAATTCCCAATGATTTTTTTGTTGTGATATCCTTCAGGTAATCCAGGGCTGAATATCCACCGTAATATTTTTCTGTACCTTCTGTTGTAGTATTTACATCAATTTTGCTGAGCAGGTCAGTTTCAATTCTTTTCATGTCAAAGATTGAGACATCAGATACACTCGAAATGTCAAGTAAGTCGCGGGTAACATCTAATCCATAGCCTAATACATCCCATTTTCCATCCCCTGCCGAATTTACACTGCTTTTTACAGATACATCCGACCCGGATTTAGAAATTTCATTCTTCTTGCAACCACTCACTATAGCTACAAAAGCTAAGATCAAATAGGCCATTTTTGTTTGTTTTCTCATAGTTAAATATTGATTTTAGATAATTATTTTTATTAACAGATGCCATTAACTTCAAAAAGTTATATCAGTATAAGGCCAGAAGTTTTTATTCAGGGAATTTTATAGCAATATGATCCTGATTCCCCTTTGAATATGGGACCTGAACTGATATGCCAAATAAAAAGCAGGAGATTTTGAGGAGATTTGAGTGCGCAATTTTCTTTCTGATTTCATTTACATTCCACTTACTAAACAATCATTAGATATAATTATTTAAATATAATAACATAATATTAAATAACAATTATTATTAGAATAAAATTTAACAAATTAATACTTATATTTCTTTAAAGTCTTATTAAAGTATTTATATACTCTTAAAACAGAAATATTCAGGAAAAGATATAGTTTCTTTAACCTGCGATTTGATAAATTCAGAGGACTGTTGTAAGCAATTTTACCTGCTACATGAACCCGGCAATAAAGAATATGCCATTTATGATCACGATATAGAATAGATCATGATAGTATAGAAAAAATTGTAAAAGCAGGTTCCCTAAAGAAACCTGCATATAGTTAATTCACTATTACGGGGCGATAATAGTAAAAAGGTACACTGCAAAGATGACCAGCAGTACTATGCCCTGTAATATATTGGTACGGCCGGTAGCCAGTGAAAGCATAATCGTAAACTGTGCCAATAGCAACAATACGGTTGCTTTCATATCAATTCCCAAAGTAATACTCATACCAGTTACAATAGCTACAATAGCTACAGCAGGTATCGTCAATCCTATACTTGCCAGTGCAGATCCCAAAGCCAGGTTAAGACTGGTTTGTAAACGGTTCTTTTTAGCAGCACGATAAGCAGCCAATCCTTCAGGTAATAATACGACAGCTGCAATAATTACACCAACTAAAGATTTTGGGGCACCCAAATTGATCACGGTATTCTCTATATCCGGAGCTAAAGCTTTAGCCAGTAATACCACAATACCTAAACATAAAACCAATAGAAATGCACTCATCAAAGCCACTTTTCCTGTTGGCGGCTCAGCATGTACATCCTCATTTCCATCGGCTTCAGGAGGCAAAAAATAGTCACGGTGTCTGACTGCCTGAACCATAACAAACGAACCATATAATACCAGGCAAATTACAGCCACAAAAATCAATTGTACCTGGGTATATTCCGGGCCAGGTTTACTTGTGGTATAATTTGGAAGAATTAAAGTAAGTACCATAATCGCTGTAAGTGTAACCAGTGCCGCACTTACCCCTGGTAAACTAAATACCTGTTCTTTAAATTTAGCACCTCCCACAAGCAGACTTAGCCCAACAATTCCTGTTAAAATAATCATCACAGCAGCAAGCACAGTATCTCTGGCAAGCGATGCGACATCAGGCCCTCCGGTCAGCATCAGAGAAACAATCAGCGCGACCTCTATAATAGTAATAGCGAGTGCAAGTAATAAAGTACCAAAAGGCTCACCTACCCGGTGTGCAACAACTTCTGCATGATGTACAGCGGCCAGTACTCCACCAATTAGTACAGCTGCAAGAAAAAAAGTATAAAGTACCCCAAGATCAAAAGAAATTCCAAAATAAGCCAGCCAGGCTAAAACAGGCGTTACAATTGTCCATAATGGCAGCGGTAATGTTTGTTTCATAGTTTTCTAGTTTATTATGTAATTGTGAAAATTATAAACAAGCAATTATGGTGCTAGATAAATAAACAATCCATTATTTACATATACTTAACAAAAGTTAATATCAATAATTTGTAAACTAAGTTTAGTTTTACTACACTTACAAAAAAACAAATAGCCATGAAAAAATTAATATTAGCCCTGACTATCCTTTTTACGGGATTTCAACTTAAGGCACAACCTAACCATGTCAAACACATTATTCTGATTGGCTGTGATGGGTTTGGCGCTTACGCTATTCCGGATGCAAAAATGCCCAACCTGAAACAATTAATTAATACAGGCTCCTGGTCACTAAAGGCACGTTGCGTATTGCCATCATCCAGCGCGGTAAACTGGGCTTCTATGTTAATGGGTGCAGGGCCTACCGAACATGGTTATACAGAATGGAACAGTGCTGTTCCTGAAATCCCTTCCGCTATAAAATCCCGGTACGGATTGTTCCCAGGAATCTTCACCTTAATTAAAGAACAAAAACCCAAAGCAAAAACAGCTGTAATTTATAGCTGGCAGGGTATCGGCCCATTAATTGAAAAAGATGCAATCACTTTTGTAGTTCCGGGGCCAAATGGTGATAATGATAATTTTTGCGCGGATACTGCAGCGTCAATAATTATCAGGGAAAAACCTTTATTGACTTTTATACATTTTTCAGAACCCGATGGAACCGGACACAATATTGGCCACCGCACCCCTGCTTATTATAAAGAATTGGAAAACGTGGATAAACGCATAGGGATAATCATTAATGCAGTAAAAAAAGCAGGCATAGCTAATGAAACAGTAATTATTGTTTCAGCAGATCATGGCGGCACGGGCAAAGGTCATGGTGGTAAATCATTGGATGAAGTTCAGATTCCCTGGATTGCAAACGGTGCCGGAGTATCAAGAGGGCACGAAATCAAAAACGTAATTATTACTTACGATACTGCAGCTACAATTGCATGGTTATTAGGATTGAAAGAGCCTCAAAGCTGGAGAGGAAAACCGGTTATTGAAGCATTTAACAGTAAATGATAAAAATTTAACAATAATATAACATTGCAAATGTTTACCAATATTAAACAAAGTTCTATAATTGTAAACAAACAAAATTATAAGTAATGTCAATAAAACTAGTAGTGTTTGATATGGCGGGTACAACCGTAAGCGATGAAAATTATGTAGCCATATCATTTCAGCAAGCAATGAAACAACATGGATATACCGTAGCATTGGAAGACGTAAATCCGATGATGGGATATGAGAAACCACTTGCAATCAAGATGATGCTGGATAAATACGAAACAAATGTAAAGAAAATCGATGAAGACATTATCCATAAGATACATACTGATTTTGTAGATATAATGATTGACTTTTATAAGCACTCTACAGCTATTAAACCATTGCCAAACGCAGAAAACACTTTTAGTCAGTTGAGAAGCATGGATATTAAAATTGGTCTGGACACAGGATTCTCCAGGAACATAGCAGAACTGATTATCAGTCGTCTTGGCTGGGAAGATAAAATTGATATTATGGTAGCGAGCGACGACGTAAAAAATGGACGTCCTTATCCGGATATGATAGATCTGATGAAAGCCAAATTAAATATACTGCCTGCTGATGAAGTAGTTAAGATTGGGGATACAGAAGTTGATATCAATGAGGGAATAAATGCAGGTTGTAAATATGTCATTGGAATAACTACAGGAGCCTTCCAAAGACATGAGCTGGAGCCTTATCATCCAACACATATTATTGATAATCTCTCAGAAGTTATCACTATTATCAATTCATAAAATCATAAGGTCCGTTTCTTAGAACAATTTAACATAGTTTTAACTGATAAACTCTGTTGAATTTCTTAAGTTTGGACAATTGCGGTTTTATGGAAGAGAATATTATACTTAAGATAAGTAACAGAATAAAAGAAATAAGAAGAGACAGAAATACAACGGTACAGGAACTCGCCGATCTGGCAGGTGTAAGCAAAGGTTTAATTTCACAAATTGAAAATAATCGTACTGTACCTTCTCTAATGGTACTTATAGATATAATCAGCGCCCTGGATGTAGATTTGAATCAGTTTTTCAAAGATATCTCTGCAAATAGCCAGCTTAGCCCTGTGATTATTAAACGAAAAGAAGAATATCAATCTTTTGAAAAAGAACAGGCCCTTGGATTTTTGTATCAGCGTATTTTCACAAAGACCTTTAAAAACTCTACAGTTGATATTGTCTTGCTTGAACTTGAGCCAAATGCAACCAGGCCAATGGTCGTTACCGAGGCTTATGAATACAAATATATCTTATCCGGGAAAGTAGATTATATTTTTGAGGATCAGACTTACAGTCTTTCAGACGGCGATTCTATGCTTTTTGACGGACGTTTACCCCATACACCTAAAAATACCACAGCTCAAAAAGCTGTTATGCTGATCATCTATTTCTTTGAGCAAAACGGAAATAGTAATGGAAAATAAAAAAAAGGCAAAAGACGATCAGTCTTTTGCCTTTTTTTTATTTTAATGCCATTGCATTTCACCAGTATTCACTTTTGCGCTTAATTCAAGGGCCATTAAAAACCTGGCATTAGGATAATGCTTCTTTAATGCCGCAATTAAACCTGCAGAAGTCTTCTCTTTCTTTAATTCCTGTTCGTAAACTTCAAGATATTCTTTAGTATAATGAACAGATGCAAGATTCAAAGATGCATCTGCAGCCGCATGTGCCGGAATAACTACTTCGGGTTTTAAAAAATTGATTTGATTAAGAACAGCAATCCATTCCGTCCTTTTTTCTGTAGTAGCATCATCAGCAAGCCATACATGAAAATTATCACCAAATACATTAATACCGCCAATAACTGCTTTGATTGATGGTATCCACACAAATGATCTTTCAGGTGAAGCTTCAGTGCTTAATATCTCCAATTTCTGTCCTTCCAGCTCCAGGCTGTTACCTTTCAGTATTTGTGGTAAAACAATATTTTTTGGTGCTGCACTTTTCAACTGCGGCCCCCAGACATCAAGTTTCCCCTGTGCGGTTGCTTTGATATGATCCACTGTCTGTGCAGTAGCAAATACAGTTACCTCCGGATAATATTTTTTGATAACCTCCAGGCCAAAATAAAAGTCAGGATCACCATGACTAATATACACAGCTTTCAGATTTTTACCTGTCTTTTTTAATTCAGCAACAACCTGCTCTGCATCTGGCAAAGTAAATTGTGCATCTACAAGAATGGCATCTGTTTTACCACTAACAATTACAGAGGCAACTCCTAAACTAGTTTCAGGTGCATTGTAAACGGTTAATTTTAATGGATTAGTTTCTATTTTTCTAATACTTTGTGCCTCTGTTTTCGAAACGATGGACATCAGTAGCAATGCTGTAATAATGAGATTTACTTTCATAGATTTATTGTTTTTTGTCAGATGAATCCGGCAGAATTAAAATAATTATTGAATACGTATTGCATTTATTTCTCCGATCAGAAGATCGATGTTCTTAGTAATTTCTGCTAAAGAAGAGTATCCCTGTTCTAATAAAGTCAGCTGATCCTGCTCTTCAAACAGCAAAGTAGGATAAGAAGATGCATACTCCATCGCTGTAGAAAAAGCAGATTGAGTAATTACTTTCATATTTTCACTATTGAAATGAACCAGGAACTCAGCGCCGTCAATTCCAAGCAGGGTACAGATTTCCAGGTATGTATTTTCCATATTCAGATCTTTACCTGCTCTGTATCTTGCCTGCTGTAAAGCCACCATGAAAGGTACATTCAGAGCATTCCAGAATTTTTGTACTGTGACAATAGCCCTTGATGGTATTTCACTATCCAGTTTCACTTCCTGCTGGCGGATAAATTTAAAATACGCATCCCCAAACTCAGTGCCGGTAAGCTGTGCTATTCTTTGATCATGTTTTTCAAAATAACCAGCCATTTGAGGGGATTGCATTCTTACATTTGGCCCTGCCCACATCCCACCGGGTACAATTACAAAGTCAAGTATATTTTTATAGGCTTCAAAAAGAGCCAGCGTGTGGTTACTATTACCGTAACACCAGCCGCATAGCGGGTCCATTACATAAATCAATTTCATTTATTATTTCTTTGTCTAATTAAGCTTTACTAGTTCAATACAAAATTAGACCTTCCCCTGATCGGGAAAGTTGAACTAGTTCAAAAAAGACAGGTTATCTTAATCTGGAAATCTTTTTCCTGATTTTACTTAGAAATTCATGGGAAATCCCCAGATAGGCTGCCATCTGCTGCTGAGAAAGCCTTTGTTCAAGTTGCGGATACTTAGTAATAAATTCCAGATATCGCTTATCAGCTGTATTGCTTAACGAAGAAATCATCCTGCGCTGCAAGGCAGCATGTGTTTTTTGCGTCATCACCCTAAATAGTTTTTCAACTTTGGGCAATGTTTCGTACAATATATTTTTATACGGATAAGTGATCATCAGGATTTCGCTGTCTTCCAATGCTTCAATATTTAATATGGAAGCGGTCTGATTCGTAAAGCTATCAATATCTGTAATCCACCAACCTTCTACTGCAAAATACAGAACCTTTTCAAAGCCCGATTCATCCAGATAATAGACTCTCAGACAGCCCTTATTCACGAAGCCTTCAAACTTACAAACCTCGCCTTCACGTAACAGCATCTGCTTCTTTTCTGCGTGCTGTAAATAGAACGGAGCAGAAAATTGCGCAAATTCTTCATCTGTAAGATGAATATGCTTTTCTATATTTTCACGAAGTAAAGTGTACATATTGAGGACAATGAAGTAGCTGAAAAATATCGGATATGTCTAAAATAGGCAATATTATTCAGATGTGTTTTAAAGCATCATTTTGCGCTCTATTTTTACAAAATTACTTTTGTAACTTTACCATTGCAAATCTCTTAATAAGATAGAATTAATGCCACTTACAGCACAAATGAAACTTAGTTTAACTACCGGTTTAACTAAACTTTTTAATAACCGGTTATTCATCCTCAGTTTTTTTATCTTATTACCAGCAATTACCACATACAGGCAATATCATACTGGTGCATCACATAATAATTATCTGATTTTCATTTACACGTATTTTCATGCGAATGATCACCTGTCTTTATTTGCCAGGTATCCTGAATATGGGGATATGAATCATTATGGGCCTTTATTCGCTTTGATTATTGCCCCATTTGCAATGCTGCCCGAATTTATAGGCATGTTCTTCTGGGAACTGGCAAATAGTTTATTTCTATACTTTGCCATCAGGAGTTTACCGCTCAAAGAAGCGAAGGTTAACGCAGTTTACTGGATTATTGCCCATGAGTTGCTTACAGCCTTATTTGCCTGCCAGATTAACCCGTCTATCACAGCTATCATCGTTTTAAGCTATACTTTAATTGATAAAAAACAGAATTTCTGGGCCGCATGTCTGATTCTGCTGGGTACATTTATCAAATTATATGGTATTGTTGGTCTCGCTTTCTTCTTTTTTGTGAAAGAAAAACCAAAATTCATTGCCTATTGTATCTTTTGGGCCCTGCTATTTTTTGCACTGCCGATGCTCTTCTATGGGCAAGAATATATTATCTCCCAATATAAAGAATGGTATCTTTCATTAAGTGCTAAACAACTTGAAAATGCGACGCTGGTTTCGTGGCAGGATATCTCTGTTATGGGAATATTCAGACGGATTAGTGGCAATGCTGATATCCCAAACCTGCCTTTCCTGGTTACAGGGATCATTCTTTTTGGTCTGCCATACCTGAGAATTAAGCAATATAAATCACAGGACTTCAGGCTCATGTATCTGGCCTCTACTTTAATATTTACGGTAATATTCAGCAATTCATCTGAATCCCCGACCTATATTCTCGCATTTACAGGTGTTGCTATCTGGTTTGTACTGCAGGAAAAACCTATTCAACCTATAGTAATCGCTCTTTTTGTATTTGCTATCCTGCTTACCACCCTGGCTCCTTCAGACTTCTATCCACGGTATATCCGGGAACAATATATTATGAGGTACTCTTTAAAAGCTCTTCCGTGTGTGCTGATATGGCTATTTATTACTTATCAAATGATGTTTAAACGATTTGATTTCAAAACAATCTCCAACTAATGAAGAAACTGGTTTCAGTTGTGATTCCTGCCTTCAATGAAGCAGAGAATTTAACCGTCATCATTGACAGGTTAGAAAACGTTTTCAGCAAAACACCATACGATGTAGAGTTTATCCTCGTTGATGATGGCAGTAAGGATAAGACTCTGGCTATTCTTAAAACAATGGCAACAGTAAAGCCTAATTTATTCTATATAGAGTTTTCCAGGAATTTCGGGCATCAGTTAGCCTTAAAAGCCGGATTGGATAAAGCTAACGGGGATTGCGTGATATCTCTGGATGCTGATCTTCAGCATCCGCCAGAATTGATTACTCAAATGCTGGAAAAATGGGAAGAAGGTAATGAAGTAGTTTATACCAGAAGACTAGAGGATAAAAGCTTGCCTTTTGGTAAAAGAAAGTCTTCCGTACTTTTTTATAAATTACTTAATGTTTTATCCAGCATTAAAATCGAAGACGGAACAGCCGATTTCAGGCTGATGGATAAAAAAGTAATCGATGTATTTAAAAACTTCGAAGAAAATGAGCCTTTTATCAGAGGACTGATCCAATGGATGGGGTATCAGCAGATTGCTATTGATTATACCCCTAGCAAGCGCTATTCTGGATCAAGTAAATATAATGTAAGAAAGATGATGGGTTTTGCTTTACAGGGTGTCACATCCTTTAGTATAAAGCCACTTTATACAGCCGTCTACCTTGGATTCTCATTTTCGATGTTATCCATTCTCTATGTTCCTTATGTTTTTTATGCAGTATATAGCGGTATAGAAGTAGATGGATGGGCATCAACCATTATGACTATTGTCTTTTTTGGCGGGCTACAGCTTATTATTATGGGTATTATAGGAATCTATATCGGAAAGATGTTTATGCAGTCTAAAAACCGCCCTAATTACATTATTAAATCAACAAATTTAGTTCAACCTACATAAGATATGGTATTACTCAGTTTTGATATTGAAGAGTTTGATATGCCTTTCGAATATGAGAAAACTATCACTTTCGAAGAACAGATCAGCATTTCAACTAAAGGCACTAAGATCATACTGGATTTATTACTAAAACATCAGCTTAAAGCTACTTTTTTCAGTACAGTTACTTTTGCTAAAAATGCAGATGCACTGATCAAACGTATACTTCATGAAGGTCACGAATTAGCCTCACATGGTGTGTATCACTCTGACTTTAAAAAAGAACATTTACTGGAATCCCGTTTGGCTTTAGAAGAGCTTTCTGGTGTAAAAGTAACAGGTTACAGAATGGCAAGGATGATGCCCGTAGACGAGCAGGAAATACAAAAAGCAGGATATCTTTATAACAGCTCTATAAACCCAACCTGGTTACCAGGAAGGTACAATAACCGTCATATCTCCAGAACATACTTTTATCAGAGCCAGGTTTTACAAATACCTGCATCTGTAAGTCCAATTTCCCGTTTTCCTCTTTTTTGGTTATCATTTCATAATCTACCGCTATGGTTCTATAAACACCTTGCAAAAAGAACCTATCAGAAAGACAACTATCTTAATATTTATTTCCATCCCTGGGAATTTACAGATCTGACAGATAAAGAACGTTTTGGTTTCCCTGGTTATGTTAGTAAAAACAGTGGCCGGGATATGATCAAAAGGATGGATGAGTTTATGAGCTGGATTAATCAACAAGGTTATCCTTCAGGAACCATATCACAGTTCACAAAGAATATCCCTGCAGGATAAAAATCAGGTTTTATTTTCCCTTTTGATTCAAGCCTAAATGTCCGGTTCAGGCTCTCTCCCTGAAAGTAACATAAGATTGGAAGAAATAGCTGAATGCGGACATCAGAACAATTATAAAAGCTTGTGAAGGCGTTGCCCACAAGCCGAAATATCCCACCAGTAAATGCAGTAAACCATAATTCATCAGGAGTGAACTTCCCGTTACAAATCCGTATAGGATGAGCTGCTGAACGCCCCGGCCTTCCCGCTGAAAAACCAGGTATTTATTTAATAAAAAACCTACTGGAAAACTTACTGAAAGTGCCATCAGATCGGCAGCGATATAAGAGGTAATCGTTAAACTCCCAATTCTTAGATCCTGCCCTATTAAAACATAATTATAGCTCAGATAGAATATAATAAGATTCAGCAATGCATTACTTCCACCCGTCACGCCATACCTGAATGTCTTTACAGGAATAAATCTTGAAAAGGGTGGGTAAAAGAAATCTATTAGCTTAATAAGTGGATTCTTGAGCAAGTCTGATAAGTTATGTAATGCAAATAGTAAATAGTATACCAGACAAATATAAGACTCTGTTTAAACATCCAGCTACAGATCATTAAGAATAAACTTGCTATTAAAAACCCCTATAAACAAGAAAAGCCTGTAGTTTCCTACAGGCTTTCTTTAAGATTTGGCACCGACCTACTCTCCCACGTGTTACCGCAGTACCA
>NZ_JACHCE010000015.1 GCF_014200605.1 Pedobacter cryoconitis
CCTATGTAAGTTCTACGCCACCAGCAGGTACAACTTATGTTCCCGCTACCGGATTATGGACTATAGGGGCTTTAGCAAATGGGGCAACCTCTACCATGACCATTACCGCTAAAGTAAATGCGACCGGGCCTTATGCCAATACAGCAACCATTACTGGAAATGAAACTGATCCGGTTACGATTAATAATACCTCTACAATTCTGCCAGTACCAGTTCCGGCTTCAGACAAGTCAATTGTAAAAACAGTAGATAATCTGACTCCGGCAGTGGGCAGCAATGTTGTCTTTACACTGGTAGCCACGAACAATGGTCCAAGTACCAGTAATGCAACCGTAGTTACTGATTTACTTCCGTTAGGTTATACCTATGTGAGTTCTACCCCTGCGGCAGGAACATCGTATATCCCTTTAACCGGAACATGGACTATAGGGCCTTTAGCAAACGGAGCTTCTTCTACCATGACAATTACCGCGACAGTAAATCCGGTAGGTCCTTATATAAATACAGCAGTAATTACAGGTCTTGAAATTGATCCTGTACCTGGAAATAATACTTCTTCAATAACACCGGTGCCAGTTGCAACCAGTGACAGATCGATCGTAAAGACTATCGATATCGCGAATCCGCCAGTTGGCAGCAATGTAGTATTTACATTGGTTGCGACGAACAATGGTCCGAGTACCGGTACCGGCATTACTGTTACTGATTTACTTCCCGCAGGTTATACTTATGTAAGTTCACTTCCTGCCCTGGGCACCACCTATGTTCCTGGTACTGGACTATGGACTATCGGTACTTTGGCGAATGGATTAAGTTCTACATTAGCCATTACTGCTACCGTCAATCCTACTGGTCCTTATGCCAATACAGCTACCATTACCGGAAATGAAAATGATCCTGCTGCTGGTAATAACACTTCAACCAGTGCGCCGGTACCAGTAGCAATTACAGACAGAGCAATCGTAAAAACTGTCGATAACCTAACTCCTGTAGTGGGAAGCAATGTTGTATTTACGCTCGTTGCAGCAAACAATGGATTAAGTCCGGGCACTGGAATTACAGTTACAGACTTGCTTCCGGCAGGATATACCTATGTAAGTTCTACTGTTCCGGCAGGTACCACTTATGCTTCCGGAAGTGGTATATGGACTATTGGTAATTTAGCAAATGGGGCAACCTCTACCCTGACTATTACTGCTAAAGTAAATGCAACCGGACCTTATGCCAATACAGCCACCATTACTGGAAATGAAACTGATCCAATCGTTGCAAATAATACCTCGGCGATTGTACCTATACCAGTTCCGTCATCGGATAAATCAATTGTAAAAACAGTCAATAATCTGGCTCCGGCAGTAGGCAGCAATGTAGTATTTACATTGGTGGCAACGAATAATGGTCCGAGTACAAGTAATGCAACTGTAGTGACTGATTTGCTTCCAATAGGTTATACCTATGTGAGTTCTACCCCTCCTGCCGGCACAACCTATGTACCATTAACCGGTACATGGACAATCGGTGCACTGGCAAGTGGCGCTTCTTCTACGATGACCATTACTGCAACGGTAAATCCAGTAGGCCCTTATACGAATACGGCAGTAATTACAGGTCTTGAAATTGACCCCGTACCTGGAAATAACACCTCTTCAGTCACACCTGTTCCATTACCAATCACAGACAGATCAATCGTAAAAACGATCAGTAACCTGATTCCTGTAGTAGGTAGCAATGTAGTATTTACGCTTATTGCAACCAATAATGGTCCAAGTGATGGTACTGGAATCACAGTTACTGATTTGCTTCCTGCAGGTTATACCTATGTAAGTTCTACTCCGCCAGCAGGCACAACCTATGCTCCTGTTACCGGATTATGGACTATTGGTAATTTGGGCATTGGAACAAGTTCTACTTTAACTATTACTGCTACAGTTAATTCAACTGGTCCTTATATTAATACGGCTACCATCACAGGAACTGAAACAGACCCGATAACTATCAATAATAGCGCCTCGGTTGCACCAGTACCAGTTCCTACCACTGACAGATCTGTTGTAAAAACGATCGATAATCCGGCTCCGGCAGTAGGAAGTAACGTAGTCTTCACACTCGTTGCTACTAATAATGGCCCGAGTACCAGTAATGCCACTGTGGTCACCGATTTACTTCCATTGGGTTATACTTATGTAAGTTCTGCCCCACCAGCAGGAACAACTTATATACCGCTAACCGGTACATGGACAATAGGTGCTTTAGCAAATGGCGCTTCTTCTACCATGACCATTACCGCAACGGTAAATGCAACCGGGCCATATGCGAATACGGCTGTGATTACAGGTCTTGAAATTGATGGTATCCCTGGGAACAATATCTCTACAATAACTCCTGTTCCAGTTGCCACCACCGACAGATCTATTGTAAAAACAGTTGACAATCCAAATCCAGCTGTGGGTACTAATGTTATCTTCACACTAGTAGCTACCAACAATGGTCCTAGTACAGGTACCGGTATTACCGTTACCGATTTACTTCCGGCAGGTTATACTTATGTAAGTTCTCTCCCTGCTCTGGGTACAACTTATGCGCCTGCAACCGGCTTATGGACTATTGGTACTTTAGCGAATGGATTGAGTTCGACCCTCGCTATTACCGCAACAGTAAATGCAACCGGACCTTATACCAATACTGCTACGATTACAGGAAATGAGAATGATCCTTCTGGCGGTAATAATACTTCAACCAATACCCCGGTACCAGTTGCCACTACCGACAGGTCGATTGTAAAAACAGTCAATAATCTAACCCCGGTAGTAGGAAGCAATGTAGTTTTCACATTAACAGCTAACAATAATGGCCCAAGCGCAGGTACTGGAATTACAGTTACAGATTTACTGCCAGCTGGTTATACTTATGTAAGTTCTACTCCACCAGCAGGGACAACTTATATACCTGGAAGTGGTATCTGGAATATAGGTAATTTAGCAGGTGGTGCTAATGCTGTACTGACCATTACAGCTAAAGTAAATGCTACAGGCCCTTATGCCAATACGGCTACTATCACAGGAACTGAAAATGATCCGGTTCCGGGCAATAACAGCGCTACAATTTTACCAGTACCAGTACCTTCGGCAGACAGATCTGTTGTCAAAACGGTAAATAATCCGAATCCGGCAGTAGGAAGCAATATAGTCTTTACTATTGTTGCAACTAACAATGGTCCAAGTACCAGTAATGCCACTGTGGTTACTGATTTACTTCCGGCTGGTTATACTTATGTAAGTTCTACCGCACCAGCAGGAACAACTTATATACCACTAACTGGTTTATGGACAATCGGTACACTGACTAGTGGAGCTTCTTCTACCATGACTATTACAGCAACGGTGAATCCAACCGGACCTTATGCCAATACGGCGGTAATTACTGGTCTTGAGGTTGACGGTGTTCCCGGAAATGATATTTCAACTGTAACACCGGTACCAGTTGCAACGACAAACCTGAGTATTGTAAAAACTGTAGATAATCCTGTACCATATGCTGGCAATCAGGTCATCTTCACTTTACTTGCATCAAATGCAGGACCAAGCAATGCAACAGGTGTTACCGTAAATGACCTGGTTCCTTCAGGATACACTTTTGTATCTGCTGCTCCATCAATCGGTACTTATAATAGCGGAACAGGGATATGGAATATTGGTAATTTGATTAATGGCGGAAATGCTACCCTGACAATTACAGCTACTGTAAATCCAACAGGTAATTATGCCAATACAGCAACCATTACTGGTGGACAGAATGATCCTTTACCTGGTAATAATACCTCAACGGCTACTACAACCCCAGTGAGTCTTCAGATTTCAAAAACAGGACCTGCAACAGCAAGCGCCGGTAGCACAGTTAATTATGTGGTTACCGTAAGTAATAACGGTATAGCAGACGCATTGCTTCAGTCTATCGTTGATAATGTATCTGCGACTTTAACAAATGTGAGCTGGACCGCAACAGGAATAGGTTCTGCCACTGTGATAACTGGTGCAACTGGCACGAACAACAATGTTGCTGTGACTGGTAATATACCTGCCGGCGGTGGTAACCAGATCCGGATTAATATTACCGGAACTATTCCTTCGTCAACTGTAGCAACAACTGTTTCTAATACAGCGAGTGTAAATACACCTGGAAGTCCTTTGGTTAACTCTAATACAGTTGTAACCACGATCACTAAGGATGCTAATGTGAAAATTCAAAAATCAGGACCTGCAACATTAGCTGCGGGAGGTAATGTAAGTTATACGCTGAATGTAACTAATACAGGACCTTCGGATGTGAATAATGTAAATATTATTGACAATCTCCCTGCTGGAATAAATGCAGTAAGCTGGACGGCCACTACACAAAATGGGGCAGTGCTTAACAGTCCTGCTACAGGAACTGGAAATGTAAATATCCTGGCTAAGATCCCTGCTGGAACTGCTTCAGTTCAGGTAGTCATCAATGGTGTACTTAGCTCTGGTTATACTGGAACTACACTTGTAAATACAGCCACTGCCACTCCCGAACCCGGAGTTAATAATCCAGTACCGGCAACAAGTACAGTTACCTCAACAATTTCCAGACTGGCAAATGTTCGTATTACCAAATCAGGTCCTGCTAATATAGGGGCTGGCCAGGCTATCTCTTATACCATACGTATTGTAAATGACGGGCCTAGTGATGCACCAGGCGTAATTATTCAGGATGTTATTCCTGCCCAGATATTAACACCAACCTGGACAGCAACTGTTCAGAATCTGGCTACTGTAAGTGCTGCAAGCGGAACTGGAAATATTAATATAACAGGAGATATTCCGGCAGGCACAGGAGTAATCAATATTGTGGTTAGCGGGACTGTTGATCCTGCTACGCTGGATGGTGCTCAGTTTACGAATACTGCCACTGCAAATTTCCCTGCAGGAAGTCCGGTTACTGATCCTGATTTAACTTCGAATACCAGTTCAATTCTTACACAGGTCCAAAATTCGGCAGATGTCCGGGTATCTAAAAATGGCCCTACTACTGTCAATATCGGAGACCCAATCACTTATACGATTGTGGTTTCAAATGGTGGTGCAGGAAATATACCTACCGCAACGATTACAGATAATGTCCCTTCTTCTGTAACTGTAAACAGCTGGACTATCACAGGCGCCGGGGGTGCAACATTCCTTGGACCAAATACAGGAACGAGTCCGGTTATTAATATAGTTGGAAGTATTCCTGTCCCAGGGACTTTAACCCTTGTAATTCAGGGAACTATTAATGCAGCTGCATTACCATCATTCACAAATACAGTGACAGTAACATCACCAACAGCTGCACCTACAAGTTCTGTAACTACAGCTGTTAACCAGTCTACAGATTTGATCATTGAAAAAAGTGGTCCGCAAACAGCTACAGCGGGTTCACCTATTGCTTATACAATCAAAGTAAGTAACGCAGGTCCGGTTGATGTAAATGGCCTAACAATTAATGATATAATTCCTGCAGATATACAGGGTGCAACCTGGACGGCAACAACTGTCGGTGCTGCCACCGTGATCCCTCCTTTATCGGGATCTGGAAATATTGCTATCACAGGAAATATTGCAGCTGGTTTAGCAAATTATATATTGATTAACATCAATGGAACTGTAAGTTCTTCGCCAGGTGCAGCGACAATTAATAATACAGCAACAGTTACATCTTCTGGCACTGTAGTCGATTTCAACCTGGCAAATAATACCAGTACAGCTTCGACATCTGTTGGAAAACAAGCAGATTTTGAAATTATAAAAACTGTTAATAATTCTACTCCAGCTGTAGGCAGCAATGTAACATTTACGCTTCTGGCCACTAATAAGGGACCAAGTGATGGCACTAATGTTACTGTTACTGATTTACTGCCTTCTGGATATACCTACCTGAGTTCAACTCCACCTGCTGGCACAACATATGCACCTGGAACCGGTTTATGGACTATTGGTACATTGGCAACCGGTACAAATCAAAGCATGACTATTACGGCTTCAGTTAATGCTACCGGACTATATGCCAATACAGCAACGATTACAGGCGGAGAGAGTGATCCTGTTGCAGGCAATAATACTTCTACAGTAACTACTGTTCCGACTGCAACAACAAACTTAAGTCTGGCTAAAACAGTAGATAACCCAACCCCTGCTGCAGGTAGTAACGTAGTATTTACATTGGTTGCGACCAATAA
>NZ_JACHCE010000016.1:0-1748 GCF_014200605.1 Pedobacter cryoconitis
CCGAGAAGTTCATTAAAGAGATGTCATTTACAAACGTAGCGAGGTAAACACGTACAAGTTCAAAGTACATGAACCGCGCGAGTTTTTTAAGTCTATTCTGACAGACAAATAAGAATAAGACTATTATTAATACAAGTTAAGAATGGTCAGTGTTCAAACAACAACATTTTACAATGGAGAGTTTGATCCTGGCTCAGGATGAACGCTAGCGGCAGGCCTAATACATGCAAGTCGAACGATACTCTTTAGCTTGCTAAGGAGGAAAGTGGCGCACGGGTGCGTAACGCGTATGCAACCTACCTTAATCAGGGGGATAGCCCGAAGAAATTCGGATTAACACCGCATAAAATCACAGTACAGCATTGTACAATGATCAAATATTTATAGGATTAAGATGGGCATGCGTGACATTAGTTAGTTGGCGGGGTAACGGCCCACCAAGACCACGATGTCTAGGGGATCTGAGAGGATGACCCCCCACACTGGTACTGAGACACGGACCAGACTCCTACGGGAGGCAGCAGTAAGGAATATTGGTCAATGGAGGCAACTCTGAACCAGCCATGCCGCGTGCAGGAAGACAGCCCTCTGGGTCGTAAACTGCTTTTATTCGGGAATAAACCTACTTACGTGTAAGTAGCTGAATGTACCGAAGGAATAAGGATCGGCTAACTCCGTGCCAGCAGCCGCGGTAATACGGAGGATCCAAGCGTTATCCGGATTTATTGGGTTTAAAGGGTGCGTAGGCGGCTTTTTAAGTCAGGGGTGAAAGACGGTGGCTCAACCATCGCAGTGCCCTTGATACTGAAGAGCTTGAATGAATTAGAGGTAGGCGGAATGTGACAAGTAGCGGTGAAATGCATAGATATGTCACAGAACACCGATTGCGAAGGCAGCTTACTATGATTTTATTGACGCTGAGGCACGAAAGCGTGGGGATCAAACAGGATTAGATACCCTGGTAGTCCACGCCCTAAACGATGAATACTCGCTGTTAGCGATACACAGTTAGCGGCTAAGCGAAAGCGTTAAGTATTCCACCTGGGGAGTACGGTCGCAAGATTGAAACTCAAAGGAATTGACGGGGGCCCGCACAAGCGGAGGAGCATGTGGTTTAATTCGATGATACGCGAGGAACCTTACCCGGGCTTGAAAGTTAGTGAATCATTTAGAGATAGATGAGTCCGCAAGGACACGAAACTAGGTGCTGCATGGCTGTCGTCAGCTCGTGCCGTGAGGTGTTGGGTTAAGTCCCGCAACGAGCGCAACCCCTATGTTTAGTTGCCAGCACGTTAAGGTGGGGACTCTAAACAGACTGCCTGTGCAAACAGAGAGGAAGGAGGGGACGACGTCAAGTCATCATGGCCCTTACGTCCGGGGCTACACACGTGCTACAATGGATGGTACAGAGGGCAGCAAGCTGGTAACAGCAAGCAAATCTCCAAAAGCCATTCACAGTTCGGATAGAGGTCTGCAACTCGACCTCTTGAAGTTGGATTCGCTAGTAATCGTATATCAGCAATGATACGGTGAATACGTTCCCGGGCCTTGTACACACCGCCCGTCAAGCCATGGAAGTTGGGGGTACCTAAAGTATGTAACCGCAAGGAGCGTCCTAGGGTAAAACCGATAACTGGGGCTAAGTCGTAACAAGGTAGCCGTACCGGAAGGTGCGGCTGGAATACCTCCTTTCTGGAGCAAGATAGATAACTCGCTGCGTAAATGATATACTAACGTTTGTTAGTTAT
>NZ_JACHCE010000016.1:1843-5389 GCF_014200605.1 Pedobacter cryoconitis
TATAGTCCCGTAGCTCAGTTGGTTAGAGCACTACACTGATAATGTAGGGGTCAGCAGTTCAAATCTGCTCGGGACTACATTATATATTCTAAGGGGGATTAGCTCAGCTGGCTAGAGCGCCTGCCTTGCACGCAGGAGGTCAACGGTTCGACTCCGTTATTCTCCACGATTGGCCCATACTTAAGATAAAAGGTATAGGAAATAGGGTAAGAAGTAGTAATACTGAAAACCTGGGACAATAAAGTTCTTTGACATATTGGAAGAAGTTAATAAAGAAGAGCAAACAACAATAGAGACGTTGTTAGCTTGAAGGAACCACTACTATACTTGTATAGGACTGGAACTGTAGGGTTAATAACAATCAAAAAAAGCATTTCCATAGGCGCAAAAGGCTATGGAGAGAAGAAAGTAAGAAAGAGTACACAGGGGATGCCTTGGCTCTCAGAGGCGATGAAGGACGTGATAAGCTGCGATAAGCTCCGGGGATTAGCAAATATGAATTAATCCGGAGATTTCCGAATGGGGAAACCTGGCTAGTTGAAGACTAGTCGCATTACGATGCGCAAACCTGCCGAACTGAAACATCTAAGTAAGCAGAGGAAGAGAAAATAATAATGATTTCCTAAGTAGTGGCGAGCGAACGGGAAAGAGCCCAAACCAGTTATGTTACGGCATAGCTGGGGTTGTAGGACTACAATATGGCATTAATGAAATGAAGTGGAACAGGATGGGAAGCCTGGCAAAATAGCGTGAGAGCCGCGTACACGTAAGTAACATTAGTCTAGTAGTATCCTGAGTACCGCGAGGTCGGAGACGCCTTGTGGGAATCTGCCGGCACCATCCGGTAAGGCTAAATACTCCTGAGAGACCGATAGTGAACCAGTACCGTGAGGGAAAGGTGAAAAGAACCCCGAACAGGGGAGTGAAATAGAACCTGAAACTGTGTACTTACAAGCGGTCGGAGCGTCCAGGTGGCGTGACGGCGTGCCTTTTGCATAATGAGCCTACGAGTTACTCTTCTCTGGCAAGGTTAAGTGTTTAAGACACGCAGCCGAAGCGAAAGCGAGTCTGAATAGGGCGTATAGTCAGGGGAGGTAGACGCGAAACCTTGTGATCTACCCATGGACAGGTTGAAGGTGCGGTAACACGTACTGGAGGACCGAACCGATAAACGTTGAAAAGTTTCCGGATGATCTGTGGGTAGGGGTGAAAGGCTAATCAAACTGGGAAATAGCTCGTACTCCCCGAAATGTTTTTAGGAACAGCGTGGTGGTTAAGTTTATTAGAGGTAGAGCTACTGATTGGGTGCGGGGGAGTCAAATCCTACCAAATCCAGACAAACTCCGAATGCTAATAAATATACACTGCAGTGAGGCCCGGGGTGCTAAGGTCACGGGCCGAGAGGGAAAGAACCCAGACCATCAGCTAAGGTCCCCAAGTTACTACTAAGTTGAACTAACGAGGTGCGATTGCCTAGACAGCTAGGATGTTGGCTTGGAAGCAGCCATTCATTTAAAGAGTGCGTAACAGCTCACTAGTCGAGCGATCGTGCATGGATAATAAACGGGCATAAAGTAGTACACCGAAGCTATGGGTAATATTTAGATATTACGGTAGGGGAGCATTCCAGCGGCAGCGAAGTTATGACGTAAGTTGTGGTGGAGCTTCTGGAAAAGCAAATGTAGGCATAAGTAACGATAAGGCAGGCGAGAAACCTGCCCACCGAAAGGATAAGGTTTCCTGATCAACGCTAATCGGATCAGGGTTAGTCGGGGCCTAAGGAGAACCCGAAGGGGAAATTCGATGGACAACTGGTTAATATTCCAGTACTTTTTATAACTGCGATGTGGGGACGGAGTAGTGACACTGCCGCGATCTGACGGAATAGATCGTTAAAGACTGTAGGTATTGGAGAGGTAGGCAAATCCGCCACTCTAGCTAAAGGTCGATAGTACCGCAAGCCTTCGGGTAAGTGGATAGCGCAGGTAATCAGACTTCCAAGAAAAACCGCTAAGCTTCAGGTTATAAAAACCCGTACCGCAAACCGACACAGGTATCCGGGAAGAGAATTCTAAGGTGCTCGAGTGAATCATGGCTAAGGAACTCGGCAAAATGGCCCTGTAACTTCGGGAGAAGGGGCGCTGACAGCAATGTCAGCCGCAGTGAAAAGGCCCAGGCGACTGTTTAACAAAAACACATGGCTTTGCAAAATCGAAAGATGAAGTATAAGGCCTGACACCTGCCCGGTGCTGGAAGGTTAAGAGGGGATGTCATTCGCAAGGAGAAGCATTGAATCGAAGCCCCAGTAAACGGCGGCCGTAACTATAACGGTCCTAAGGTAGCGAAATTCCTTGTCGGGTAAGTTCCGACCTGCACGAATGGTGTAACGATCTGGGCGCTGTCTCAGCCATGAGCTCGGTGAAATTGTGGTCCCGGTGAAGACGCCGGGTACCCGCAACGGGACGGAAAGACCCCATGCACCTTCACTACAATTTAACATTGACATTGGATACAGGATGTGTAGGATAGGTGGGAGACTATGAAGTGGCATCGCTAGGTGTTGTGGAGTCAACGTTGAAATACCACCCTTTTTGTATTCGGTGTCTAACCCCTGTATGGGGGGACATTGTTTGATGGGTAGTTTGACTGGGGTGGTCGCCTCCAAAAAGGTAACGGAGGCTTTCAAAGGTAAGCTCAATACGCTTGGTAACCGTATGAGGAGTGCAATAGCATAAGCTTGCTTGACTGTGAGGCAGACAAGCCGAGCAGGGTCGAAAGACGGATATAGTGATCCGGTGGTTCTGCATGGAAGGGCCATCGCTCAAAGGATAAAAGGTACGCTGGGGATAACAGGCTGATCTCCCCCAAGAGCTCATATCGACGGGGAGGTTTGGCACCTCGATGTCGGCTCGTCACATCCTGGGGCTGGAGAAGGTCCCAAGGGTTCGGCTGTTCGCCGATTAAAGTGGCACGCGAGCTGGGTTCAGAACGTCGCGAGACAGTTCGGTCCCTATCTGTTGTGGGCGTAGGAATTTTGAGTGGGGCTGACCTTAGTACGAGAGGACCGGGTTGGACTAACCTCTAGTGAATCTGTTGTTCCGCCAGGGGCATTGCAGAGTAGCTACGTTGGGAATAGATAAGCGCTGAAAGCATCTAAGTGCGAAACTAGCCACGAGATGAGAATTCCATATAGGACCGTAGCAGACTACTACGTTGATAGGTTACAGATGTAAAGCTGGTGACAGCATAGTCGAGTAATACTAATCATCCGAAGCTTTCAAGAGCAATAAACTGTTGTTTGTTCTTCATAACTAACTTCTTTCAATAATATGTCATCGTTTGTAGCTCAGAGGCCGAAGGTTAAGAGCGATAAACAATATAAATACTGATCAAAGCGAAATGATGAAATAAAATTCATTATGAGCATTAATTGATAAAGACATTTAGGTGCCTATATCGGTGGTGTCCACCTCTTCCCATTCCGAACAGAGAAGTTAAGCCCACCAGAGCCGATGGTACTGCGGTAACACGTGGGAGAGTAGGTCG
>NZ_JACHCE010000017.1 GCF_014200605.1 Pedobacter cryoconitis
TAGTCTAAAGGAAGATCAAGCGCTTCGGGAAGATCCTGGTATTCTGATAGCCAGAAAGATCTTTGTTTTGCCATCCGGTCCTGCTCTATAGCACTTTGCTGCCATTCTGCATAATCTTTATATTGTAAACCTGGAGCCGGTAAATCTTCTCCGGCATATAAAGCCATAAAATCACGGATCAAAATTCCCTGAGAAGCCCCATCAGAAATGATATGATGCATATCCACCATTAAAAGTGTAGCTCCTCCTGGCACATGAACCAGTCCCACACGCAGTAAAGGACCTTGTCCCAGATCAAAAGGCCGGATAAAACTTTCCATTACTCCTGCTACCTCTTCCTGCTGCGCCTGGTAATCCGTGATGGAGAATCCTTCACCATCACCAACTACCTGGAATGGTTCATCTTCAATCATCACTATTGTAGTTCTGAAGACCTCATGTCGCCTGATTAAAGCCTGGAAAGCACCAGCCAGACGTTCGCGATCCAGTTCTCCACTAAGCCAGACAGTCTGCGGCATATTATAAGCCAGTGAATCACGGTCAAATTCATACAGAAAATATAACCGCTTTTGAGCAGAAGATAAGACATAATGGGCTTTCTCTGCAGCCAAAGGAATAGTAGTATAAACCGAAGCAGGTGCAACTTCAAAAATATAAACGGCTAAACTCCGGATATCCTGATGGCTGAATATTGCTTTTAAAGGTACTTCTGTACCCAGTTCTTTACGGATCCGGTTGACCAGACTCATTGCTTTCAGCGAATGACCACCCAGATCAAAGAAGCTCCTGTTTACACTGATCTTATCCTCATCTATTTTCAGGATCTCAGACCAGATACGAACAAGTATATGCTCTGTTTCACTAGATGGTACCTGATAATTGTTCTCTATATCTAACACAATTTCAGGAAGTGCCCGGCGATCCACTTTCCCGTTTGCGGTTAGCGGGAATGCTGATAAATGAACATAATAAGAAGGCAGCATATAATCGGGTAGTAAGCCTTGAAGACGTTGCCTTAAATCTACTAAAGGTATAGACGCTGCTGCCGTATAGTAAGCCACCAGCTGTTTATCCCCTCCTTTTTCCTTAACGAGCACCAGGGCCTGATCTACATCTTCCAGTTCACTGATCACTGCCTCAATCTCTCCAAGCTCAATCCGGTAACCACGGATCTTCACCTGGTCATCAATACGACCCAGAAATTCAATATTTCCATCTCCCGTCCAGCGGACTAAATCACCGGTACGGTACATCAGACTATCTGGTTCAAAAGGATTCTGTACAAACTTCTCTGCTGTTAAAACCGCATTATTCACATAACCACGTGCAAGACCAATTCCAGAGATACATAACTCTCCGGCAACACCTTCCGGGCTTAATTTCTGATATTGATCCAATATATATACACGACTACCCCTAATCGGACGACCTATAGAAATCAACCCACCTTTATATGCACTTAGATCTGCAACTGTAGTGACTACGGTATTTTCTGTTGGTCCATAGTTATTATATATTTTTAACTGACTTCCTTCATTCATCCTCAGGACATCACCCCCAGTTAAGATCAGGGTATTAGCAAGAACTATATTGTTTTTAACCAGATCCTGACAAATGATGCTCGGTAAATAAGAATGCGTAATCTGATTCTCCAAAAAGAAATTTTGAAGAGTATTAATATCATAACGAATTTCATCTGTTAAAATAGGATAAAGACTACTTCCGCCTATTAAATAAGGATATATTTCCCATACAGATGCATCAAAACCAACACTTGAATATAAAGTACCCCTGCTAGTCTCAGAAACACTATAATACTCCTGGTGCCACAAACAAAGATTAGTCAGACTTTGATGTGCGACCATAACTCCTTTAGGTAATCCAGTTGAACCTGAAGTATAAATGACATATGCAAGATCAGTTCCCTGCACTTTCACCGGTTCAGAAATCTTCGGATAGGAATCCCGAACAGTATCAAAATCAGCAATAAAAACTGTATCAATAGTAAACCTGCACTGACTATCACGCACTATAAAATCTATTCTGGCTTCAGGATAGTTCGGATCTATTGATACATAGGCAGCTCCAGACTTTAAAATTGCTAATTGTGCAATAATCAGCCAGCTACCCCTTTCCAATTTAACACCTGCAAATTCTCCTCTTTGCAGAAAACACTTGGTGATCAGATAATGACTCAGTTGATTTGACAAGCTATCCAATTCCTGGTAGGTCATTACTTGCTCCTGAAAAACGATAGCTGCAGCATAAGGATTTTTCAAAACCTGTTCTCTAAAAAGCTGAATAACCGTCTGATCAGTGTGAGCTGAAGCACCTGTTCCCAATTCCAGTAAACGCGCACGTTCCTTTTCACCGGGTAACCTGATTTCACTTAGCCTGATGCCAGGATCTTTCAGAATCTGTTCAATGATATTTTTAAGGTAGCTTGCGAAACGACTAATCGTAGTCTCGCGGAATAGTTCTGTTGAATAATTCAAGCTAAGATATAATTTACCTGAATCCTCACTTGCAGAAAGAGAAATATCAAATTTTGAACTCCCATCTCCTTCCTGCTGATAATGATTGAGTGCTAAACCTGGGATCACCAATTCTTCCTGTTCAAAATTTTCATAAGAAAACATCGCCTCGATCAATGGGCTACGTCCCAGATCACGGGGAAGATTCAGTTCATCTACCAGATCCTCATATTGGAAATCCTGATTATCAAAACATAACAAGGTATGCGAGCTCACTTCTGCAAGAAAATCCTGAAAACTTAGCTCCCCTAAAGGATAGTTACGCAAGGCAAGCGTATTGACAAACATCCCAATCATCTCATCAAGATCAGCATGACGACGACCGGCGATTGGTGTCCCGATCACCACATCCTCCCGTCTGCCCAAACGTCCCAGAAGAATGTTATAAACCGATAACAAAACTGCATATAAAGTTGCGCCATGCTGTTCACCTAAATGGCGAAGCGATGCTGTAGTTTGTTCATCCAGTTCGATACCATAACTATCTCCACGATGGTTCCGATGATCAGGACGCTGATAATCAAAAGGTAAATCCAGTACCTCCGGAAGATCCTGATACTCCGAAAGCCAGAAAGACTTCTGTTTAGCTATACGATCCTGCTCTATAGCACTCTGCTGCCATTCTGCATAATCCTTATACTGTAAACCAGGAGCAGGTAAATCCTTGCCGGCATATAAAGCCATAAAATCACGAATCAGAATCCCATGAGAAACTCCATCGGTAATGATATGATGCATGTCCAACATCAAAAGGGATTCTGCTCCAGGTACATGAACTAGTCCAACACGCAGTAAAGGACCTTTCTCCAGGTCAAAAGGCCGGACAAAACTATCTACTGCCGCCGCTACGTCCTGTTGCTGTGCCTGATAATCTGTTATCGAAAATCCTGCACCATCACCAATTACCTGAAATGGTTCATCTCCAATCATCACTATTGTAGTCCTGAGAATCTCATGCCGTCTGATTAAAGCCTGGAAAGCACCTTCCAGACGCTTCCGATCCAATTCCCCACTAAGCCAGGAAGCCTGTGGCATATTGTAAGCCAGTGAGTTCCGGTCAAATTCATAAAGAAAATATAACCGCTTCTGGGCAGAGGATAATACATAGTAAGGTTTTTCTAATGCAACATTAATAGTTTTGGTCTTTTTACTCCCTTTTGCCTGCTCAATAAAATGTATCAATTCTTGTTTATTGGCCCTTACTTCTGCAATTATTTCATCTAAAAAAAGACCTTTAGGAATACTCAATTGAAGTTCACTATCTATAACATCAATCGCGATATTGTTTTGCCTTAGTTTATGGATTAAGTCTTTCATCTTAGATAATTATTTTAATAGTTTCTGAACTCTCATCAACCCCTTCATCAATCCACTGCTGCACTTCTATAATTTTTGCCATTAATTTTATGGTCGGACTACTAAATACATCTGATATGGGAAATTCAACAGAAAATGTTTTGTGTATTTTATTCACCAGCCCCAGAGCCTTTAGTGAATGTCCTCCCAAATCAAAGAAACTCCTGTTCACACTGATCTTATCCTGATCTATTTTCAGAATCTCAGACCAGATCCCAACAAGTGTATGCTCCAATGCACCCGATGGAGCCTCATAGTTATCTTCTATATCCAGAATAGCATCGGGAAGTGCCCGGCGATCTACTTTCCCATTTGCTGTGAGCGGAAATGCCGGTAAATGAACATAATAATAAGGTAACATATAGTCCGGAAGCAAACCTTTAAGACGTTGTCTTAAGTCTGCTATAGCTTCTGCTGCTGTATAATAAGCCACCAGGTATTTATCACCTCCCTGCTCTTTAACAAGTACCAAAGCCTGATTGATTTCTTCCAGTCCGCTAAT
Source organism: Pedobacter cryoconitis (assembly GCF_014200605.1). GTDB lineage: Bacteria > Bacteroidota > Bacteroidia > Sphingobacteriales > Sphingobacteriaceae > Pedobacter > Pedobacter cryoconitis_B. The sequence goes on from NZ_JACHCE010000017.1 coordinate 4,393, forward strand.
CACCACCTCAATCTCTCCAGGCTCAATCCGATAACCACGAATCTTTACCTGGTTATCTATACGACCCAGAAACAATAAATTCCCATCCGCAGACCAGCGAACCAGATCACCGCTACGGTACATCAAACTATCCGGTTCAAAAGGATTCTTTACAAACTTTTCAGCTGTTAAAGCTGTATTATTTACATAACCGTGCGCCAGCCCCAAACCTGAGGTACAAAGCTCACCGGCTACACCAGCAGGACTTAAAGAACCACTGCTGTTCAGCACATAAACATTCGTCCCTGTAATCGGACGACCGATAGGAATATGTTCATCTTCCTGAATATCACGGGGAATCGGGTAACAACACGTAAAAGTGGTATTCTCTGTTGGTCCATATCCATTATAAATACGAACTGCTGCTAACTGACGGTAAACCTTAACTACTGAAGAA
>NZ_JACHCE010000018.1 GCF_014200605.1 Pedobacter cryoconitis
AGCGCAGTAGAATAAACCAAACTCAAATACAAACATCCGGAATGCTCTGAAGCAAATAAAGACAAGTCAAATTTGGAAATACCTCCTGCTTCCTGTTCATAAGGTGATAAAGCTAATCCTGGAATTGACAGAGATTCTGACTCATAGTTCTGATAAGAAAACGTAGCCTCAAAAAGTGGATTACGGCCAGTGTTACGTGGAAGTTTCAATTCATCCACCAGATCCTCATACTGAAAATCCTGGTGGTCAAAACAAGATAATGTACGTGAGCTCACCTCAGCAAGGAAATCCTTGAAACTCAAATCCCCTACAGGATAATTACGCAGTGCGAGCATATTGATAAAAACACCGATAACTCCTTCCAGATCCGCATGGCGACGACCGGCGGTTGGTATACCCACCACTACATCCTCCCGGTTACCCAACCGGCTCAGCAAAATGGTATAAACTGAGAGTAAAACCATAAACAGCGTTGCACCCTGTTCTTCACCCAAACGGCTGATTGAACGTGTGGTCTGCTCATCCAGCTCAAAACTGTAACTTCCACTCTGATGCTCAGCCTGTTTAGGACGCGCATAGTCTAAAGGAAGATCAAGCGCTTCGGGAAGATCCTGGTATTCTGATAGCCAGAAAGATCTTTGTTTTGCCATCCGGTCCTGCTCTATAGCACTCTGCTGCCATTCTGCATAATCTTTATATTGTAAACCTGGAGCAGGTAAATCTTCTCCGGCATATAAAGCCATAAAATCACGGATCAAAATCCCATGAGAAACACCATCAGTAATGATATGATGCATATCCACCATCAAAAGCGATTCTCCTCCAGGCACATGAACCAGCCCTACGCGCAGTATAGGACCTTGTCCCAGGTCAAAAGGCCGGATAAAACTTTCCACCACAGCTGTGACATCTTCCCGCTGCGCCTGGTAATCCGTGATGGAGAATCCTTCACCATCACCAACTACCTGGAATGGTTCATCTTCAATCATCACTATTGTAGTTCTGAAGACCTCATGTCGCCTGATTAAAGCCTGGAAAGCACCAGCCAGACGTTCCCGATCCAGTTCTCCGCTAAGCCAGGCGGCCTGCGGCATATTATAAGCCAGTGAATCACGGTCAAATTCATACAGAAAATATAACCGCTTTTGAGCAGAAGAAAGTACGTAATGTGTTTTCTCTGCAACCAAAGGAATAACGTTATAATCTGATCCGAATGCCATTTCAAGGATATAAGCTGATAAACTCCGGATATCCTGATGGCTGAAAATTACTTTTAAAGATACTTCTGTCCCTAGCTCTTTACGGATCCGGTTGACCAGACTCATTGCTTTCAGCGAATGACCACCCAGATCAAAGAAGCTCCTGTTTACACTGATTTTATCCTCATCTATTTTCAGGATTTCAGACCAGATACTTAGTAGTTTCGTTTCTATCAGATTGGATGGCCCCTGATAACTATCTTCTGTATTCAATACAATCTCAGGAAGTGCCCGGCGATCTATTTTACCGTTTGCTGTGAGTGGGAATGCTGGTAAATGAACATAATAAGAAGGTAACATATAATCAGGAAGTAAATCCTGAAGACGTTGTTTTAAATCCGCTACAGCTTCTGCTGCTGTATAATAAGCCACCAGGTATTTATCATCTCCCTGCTCTTTAACCAGCACCAAAGCCTGATTGATTTCTTCCAGTCCGCTGATCACCACTTCAATCTCTCCGGGCTCGATCCGGTAACCACGGATCTTCACCTGGTCATCAATACGGCCCAGGTAGTCAATATTTCCGTCTTCCGTCCAGCGAACTAAATCACCCGTACGGTACATCAGACTACCCGGTTCAAAAGGATTCTCTACAAACTTCTCTGCTGTTAAAGCTATATTATTCACATAACCGCTTGCCAGCCCTAAACCTGATACATAAAGCTCTCCGGCTACTCCCTCAGGACTTAATCCCTGATACTGATCCAGAATATAAACACTGGTTCCAGTTACCGGACGGCCAACAGGAACTCCCGAACCAGAGCTTATCATCTGCGTTGCCCGATAAATAAGACAACTTATAGTGCATTCTGTAGGACCATATTTATTGTAAAAATCATATTTCTCCAGGTAACGGTTAGCCAGTTCTGCTCTGCAAACCTCCCCTGCGGCTATAATACGACGCAGGTTATTAGGTTCTGACAGACTGATACTTTCTAAAAACGAAGGCGTAGTATGCAGGTGAGTAACCTGGTGGTCATGCAAATAAGAATTCAACAGTGCCTGATCTGTAAGCACTTCCTTTCCGATCAAAACCAAACCTGCTCCGCTTAACAAGGCCAGCCAGATCTGCTCAACTGAAGCATCAAAACTGATTGTCGAGAACTGAAGGATACGGTCAGTATTGTCTATTTTAAATAAGTTCAGCTGACTTTGTATATAATTAACCAGGGAAACATTGTTCACCATCACTCCTTTAGGTTTTCCGCTACTTCCTGAAGTATAAATGATATAAACCAGGTCCTCGGGTTCACTCACCAGAAGCTGAATCCCTTTTAAACTGTCCTCTGTTTTAACTTCATCAATATCCAGCACTGAAATATGGTCCTGATAAAGTTCAGCATAAGCTGAGGAAGTTAACAGAAACCCTGAACCACTGTCTGTTAACATATAAAGAATACGCTCCTGTGGTAAAACGCTGTCAATCGGCACATAAGTACCACCCGCTTTTAGAATACCTAAAATCCCGATGATCATATCAGGTGAACGTTCAAGCAGCAGTCCGATCACTGTTCCGCTAACAACTCCCCGACCTGCTAAAAACAAACTTAACTGATCTGACTGCTCATCAAGTTCCTGGTAGCTCAATGCCTGATCCTCAAAAACCAGAGCTACTGCATCCGGGCTTTGCAAAACCTGTGCTTCAAACAACTGAACAATTGTCTGGTTAGCAGAATAAGCAGGTATTGCACCTGTCCCCAGTTCCAGTAAACGCGAACGCTCAGCTGGAACAAGTAAACCAATTTCACTTAACCTGATATCCGGAGCAGCTAAAACCTGCCCGACAATATGTTTAAAATAAGCTGCGAAACGACTGATCGTCGTCTCTTTAAACAATTCTGCGGAGTAACTCAAACTCAGGTATAGTTTACCCGAATCTTCACCCGCAGCAAGGGACAGATCAAATTTTGAACTCATCTCCCCTTCCTGCTGATAAGAATTCAACGTTAAACCCGGAATGACCAATTCTTCGCGCTCAAAATTTTCATAAGAAAACATGACCTCGATCAATGGACTACGCCCCAGATTACGGGGAAGATTCAGTTCATCTACCAGATCCTCATACTGAAAATCCTGATGGTCAAAACAAGATAGCGTTCGTGAACTCACCCCGGCCAGAAAATCTTCGAAACTCAGCTCCCCTAAAGGATAATTACGCAAGGCAAGCGTATTGACAAACATCCCGATCATCCCATCAAGATCTGCATGACGACGACCGGCGATTGGTGTACCGACTACCACATCCTCGCTTCTGCTCAAACGTCCAAGAAGAATCGTATAAACCGATAACAAAACGGTATATAATGTTGCGCCATGCTGTTCACCTAAATAGCGAAGCGAGGTTGTAGCCTGTTCATCCAGTTCAAAACTATAATTATCTCCACGGTGGTTACGATGATCCGGACGCGCATAGTCCAAAGGTAAATCCAGTACTTCAGGAAGATCCTGATACTCGGATAACCAGAAAGACCTTTGTTCTGCTATACGATCCTGAGCGATAACACTCTGTTGCCATTCGGCATAGTCTTTATACTGCAAACCCGGAGCAGGTAAATCTTCTCCGGCATATAAAGCCATAAAATCACGAATTAGAATTCCCTGAGAAACACCATCAGTAATGATATGATGCATATCCACCATCAGAAGCGAGTCTCCACCTGGCACATGAACCAGCCCCACACGCAGTAAAGGACCTTTTCCCAGGTCAAAAGGCCGGATAAAACTCTCCATCACCCCCGCTACTTCTTCCCGCCGCGCCTGGTAATCCGTAATTGAAAAATTTGAACCATCACCAATTACCTGGAATGGTTCATCTCCGATCATCACTATCGTAGTTCTGAGTACCTCATGTCGCCTGATTAAAGCCTGAAAAGCACCAGCCAGACGCTCCTGATCCAGTTCTCCACTAAGCCAGGAAGCCTGTGGCATATTGTAAGCCAGTGAATCACGGTCAAATTCATACAGAAAATACATCCGCTTTTGGGCAGAAGACAGTACATAATGGGTTTTCTTTACGGTTAAAGGAATAGCGGAATAAACCGAGCCAGGTACCAATTCACCAATATAAACTGATAAACTCCGGATATCCTGATGGCTGAAAACTGCTTTTAAAGACACTTCTATCCCTGTCTTTTTCCAAATACGGTTAACCATGATCATCGCTTTCAGCGAATGACCTCCAACATCAAAGAAACTTCTGTTCACACTGATCTTATCCTGATCTATTTTCAGAATCTCAGACCAGATCCCAACAAGCGTATGTTCCAATGGGCTCGATGGAGCCTGATAATTATCTGCTTTATCCAACACAACTTCAGGAAGTGCCCGGCGATCTATTTTCCCATTTGCTGTGAGCGGGAATGCTGGTAAATGAACATAATAAGAAGGCAGCATATAATCAGGAAGTATATCCTGAAGACGCTGTTTTAAATCCGCTATAGCTTCTGCTGCTGTATAATAAG
>NZ_JACHCE010000019.1 GCF_014200605.1 Pedobacter cryoconitis
GTACTGCGGTAACACGTGGGAGAGTAGGTCGGTGCCAAATCTTAAAGAAAGCCTGTAGGAAACTACAGGCTTTTCTTGTTTATAGGGGTTTTTTATTGACCCTATGACAATATCCTCCATAGTTTATAGAGGTTTTTTAAATGAAGGGCCGTTTATCTGATTTTTAGTGCCCCATTGCCTGTGCTTAATCTTAGCAGATCCCGTGGTTCATACATTGATTATATCTGGTAAAAGCCTTACTTATCACCCTGGATCATAAATTTCTTAGCTGTAAGGGGGGCATGATTTATAAGAGTTGTTTAAGAAACAGATATATTCTTATTCTGACCTGATCTTAAATGATAATCTCTTTTTATCAGATAAATGACAAACCTTTTTGATCTGAATTAAATTGCCTTCTATTATTCGAATCTGCATAATTCATTCCTGAGTTTCGACCATAGTTTAGGATATAACTAAAACAGAATGAACCTTGGCTATATTCTTAATTCAAATCGGAGTAAACTATCTCATATTATAATTATCTGCTTCTCTTAAGTATATAGATTCTTTTATACTTTGCTCAATTGACCGAAGAGTTATAGCTGAAAAGCTTAAACATGTTCTCCTGATTTTGAATAGAATTCAAGGAATCCTTCCTTAATATGTCATTTCTTTTTCTCCTAAGAATAATATTCCATGGCTTTATAAAAGAGTAATAAGTCTTTGGGAGGAGTATGATAATTTCTATCTTTAATTAATGAAGCAGCTGATCCTTTATTTATGGAATGATATACAAGATACATTCTCTGTAATTCTGGTATTAGCTACTCAATCTCTTTTTGGAAAGGCTGGGTTTCTTGCCTAATCTCTATATCATATCAGGCTGTAATGGTGCAGGTAAGACAACTGCCAGTTATACGATCCTGCCAGAAATCCTGAATTGTATGGAATTTATCAATGCAGATAACATTGCTGCTGATTTATCTCCTTCTAATCCTGAAAGCGTGGCCTTTGAATCGGGAAGGATTATGCTGAAGCGTATCGATGAATTAATGGGTGCCAAGGTTGATTTTGCTTTTGAAACTACTTTGGCTAGCAGAAGTTATGTTTCCCTTGTTAAACTAGCTCAGTTGGCAGGGTACCGGGTCAGTCTGTTGTATTTTTGGCTTGGCTCTGCTGATCTTGCTGTGAAACGTGTAGCTAGCAGGGTCAGTAAAGGGGGGCATCATATTCCTGCAGATGTTATAGAACGCAGATATTATAGAGGAATTTATAATTTGCATAACCTCTATATACCGATATGTGATGAGTGGACGGTTATTGACAATATGGACCTGATACCTGAAGTGATTGCAAAATATGATTCTTTTGGTTGTACAATTTATAATCAGGGAATTTGGGATGCTATTATTACCAAATTATAGAAAGATATGATCCCTTAGCATCAGATGTATTTATCAATAAGCTATTAATACAAGACATATTTTTTGATGTTGAATTGTGATTGGATTTTTTATTAGGCTTAAGCCATCAATATCTTATTTCAATTTATTTTTTCTTCTGTTTTGTGTATTTGAGTCACATGTTCTTATTAATTGGAATAACAGGATTTAACTAATCGAAATAGGATTCATTGATCTTTTTATGATAAGATTAAAACCTGGTTTTTTGATTAAACTATAGATCATGTTCTCTGGATCACATATATCCTATCTGATTTAGGATATATTTTGAATAGCTTATGATGTGTTTTGAATGTATCGGGATATATTTTAGACTTATTAATTTGCGTTTTGAATTGTTTGAGGTATGATTTGCATGTTATCAGGATATATTTAGGAGGGATTAATTTGTGTTTTGAATCGTTTGAGGTATGATTTGCAGGGTATGCGGTGTGTTTAAGCTGCGATTTGTATAGCTCAGTTCCCGGTTTTACCTGGCTAAATGGAGGTGTGCTGTTACTTATTCTTTCGCTGTCTGAATTAACCTGGATTATTTCTTGTTGTAAATCATGTAGTTAGGTTAAGCATACAAGTAATAGTGGGATATTGTTTGGCTTGTGGTTAAATTTTCCTACATTTGCATCCCGCTTCGGAGGAAGGGAAACAGTGAAAAGGATGAGTGCTGAGGATTGAAAGGCTGTAAAGTAGGATTGTGTTTGAGCATTTTAGGAAGGGATAAAAAACTTCTAAAAATAAAAAATAAAAAGCT
>NZ_JACHCE010000020.1 GCF_014200605.1 Pedobacter cryoconitis
TTATAGGGGTTTTTTAAATGGAGGGCTGTTTATCTGATTCTAGTGCCCCCATTGCCTGTGCTTAATCTTAGCAGATCCCGTGGTTCATACATTGAAATATATCCACGGTGTAGAACCTTTGTTTCAGAAATAGGTTTACAACTTTGGTTCTCCGGGACATTACCTTATTCACAGATCGACAATTCCAGATCCAGCCGGGTCATCCTAAATAATCCAGGTTATTTTAATCTTTAATAATAGAAATGCCTGGTTACAATTATTATTCCTGCAACTGATTGGCTCATCTCCTGAATATGAATTCTTGTTCTCATCAATTGGGGTGTCATGCTACTGGCACATAGCTATTGTATTCAAAGCTTTTATAAAAGGCTAATAAGTCTTGGGAAGGAGAATGATAATTTTTATCTTTAATTTGATGAAGCAATCAACCCTTTATTTTCGGGATGGTATACAGGAAAGATTGTCTGTAGTAGTTTTTGTCCTGGCTATTCAATCTTTTTACGGGAAGGCAGGTTCTTTTGCCTAATCTTTATATCATATCGGGTTGCAATGGTGCTGGTAAGACAACTGCCTGCAATATAATCCTGCCAGAATTTCTAAACTGTATGGAGTTTGTCAATGCAGATAATATAGCCCGTGGCTTATCTCCTTTTAATCCTGAAAGTGTAGCCTTTGAATCAGGCAGGATTATGCTGAAACGCATTCGTGAATTAATTACTGCGCAGGTCGACTTTGCTTTTGAAACTACGCTATCCAGCCGAGGTTATGTTGCCCTGGTCAAACAAGCTCAATTAAGGGGGTATCGGGTTAGTTTATTGTTTTTTTGGTTAAGTTCTCCAAAGCTGACTGTAGAACGCGTAAATAAGCGCGTGAGTGTTGGAGGACATTATATTCCTGCGGATGTCATAGAGCGAAGATATTATAGGGGAATTTATAATTTATGTAATCTCTATATGGTCTTATGCGATGAATGGACAATCGTAAACAATACAGACCTGGAGCCGGAGGTGATTGCGAAATTTGATGGCTTTGGAAAAACAATTTTTAATAGCGAACTTTGGGATACTATCATTAAACAGCAAAATCATGAAAGTACCTGATTCTTTACCTCAAAGTGGCACGTTTACCGATAAGGTAATGACAGGACTTAAAAAGGCTTTGAAGAAACTGGCTGAAGAAGCTGCCCTGAAGGATGAGAGCCTTGTTATAGGTGACCAGGATGGGAATGCTAAATCTGTTCCTGCTAAAGATCTGCTCAAAACCTTATCGGAATAGGTATCATTCGGTATGATACCCCTGCAATAAATCTTTTTGTTCCCGTATAATTGATAAAGCTTTCTTATTCCTTTCAGGATATAATAATTTAAGTTATATCAGCTGTTTTCTGATCTCTGTTTACTCATATCGGACATTTTGATACTTATGCAGGTGTTTTTTAATTTTATTTTGAAAAAAACCAGACTAATTACTGAAAACAGGAAGAATTGATAGGTTTACTATCATAAGCAATCCTTATTTTTTATTGATTTCCAGGTCAAAAAACGTGTTTATTCTTTCTTTGTTGAATTGGTTTAAAGTTTTTATGGTTGTAAACCATGCAGTTAGGTTAAGCATACAATTAATAGTGGGATATTGTTTGGCTT
>NZ_JACHCE010000021.1 GCF_014200605.1 Pedobacter cryoconitis
TTGTAACCCTCCCAGAAAATCGGACTGTATAAAAGGCGAAAATTCGTAACTTTAAAACAGGAAGATGAAAAAGTCAGTAATCAGTGAAAGCCAGATCGTGGCAGCAATCAAGGAACAGGAGTCCGGTAAGAAGGTGGCAGATATCTGCCGTGATTTGGATATACACCAAGCCACATTCTATAACTGGAAGAAAAAGTATTCTGGAATGGATAATCAGGAACTCCGCCGTTTGAAGGAGTTAGAGGAAGAAAACCGCAGGCTTAAGCATATGTATGCTGAACTGGCCCTGGATAATAAGATTCTGAAAGACGTTCTTTCAAAAAAGTTTTAAAGCCCTGCCAGCGTAAGAACATGGTTGCCTATGTGGTGGAACATCATCAGATTAGCATTAGCAGGGCTTGTCGTGTAGCTTCGCTACCTAAATCCATGTATTATTATAAATCTAGGAAGGATGATTCGGAAACGATTACAAAACTTCAGGAATTAGCTGGGATTTATCCAACCGAAGGCCAAGATTTATATTATGGAAGAATTCGGACGCAGGGATATCAATGGAATTATAAGCGAGTAAGACGCGTCTATTTACTTCTGGGACTGAATCGTAGAAGGAAAGGACGTAAACGTTTACCGGAGCGTGTGAAAAATCCACTGCAGCGACCCTCAGCTCCATTGGAGATGTGGTCCATCGACTTTATGAGTGATGTACTGACTAATGGTAGAAAATTCAGGACGTTGAATATGATAGATGATTATAACCGGGAAGCCATTGCTATTGAAGTTGCCTATTCAATGCCTGCAATGCGGGTAACAGGACTATTAGACCGGATAATTCGAGAGCAAGGAAAGCCAAAAAGCATCCGGACTGACAACGGTCCCGAATTTATAAGTAAGGAATTTACTACATGGTGTAAAGGGAATGATATTGAAATCCGATATACTCAACCAGGTAGGCCAATGCAAAATGGGTACATAGAACGTTTTAACAGAAGCTTCAGAGAAAGCATTCTCGATGCATATTTATTTGAGGATATAATGCAGGTACAAATACTAGCAGAAGAATGGCTAAAAGATTATAATTCTAAGAGACCACATGAAGCCTTGGATGGTAAAACGCCTTTGCAATATAGAGCACAATGGAGCCTCAGCATGGAGTCAGCCCCTACGGAGCTGACTCCATGCTGAGAGATGAAAAATAATATATAAATTTGAATTCTCGCCTCCTAAACCGGTTCGAAAAAAGGGAGGGTTACA
>NZ_JACHCE010000022.1 GCF_014200605.1 Pedobacter cryoconitis
GGTAACAACACGTAAAAGTGGTATTCTCTGTTGGTCCATATCCATTATAAATACGAACTGCTGCTAACTGACGGTAAACCTTAACTACTGAAGAAGCCCGAACAACATCACCACCAGATAAAAGATAACGTAAAGGTAATCCTGACAAATCACTCTCTGCCCACTGATCCAAAAGTCCGGAGGTCAGCCATAAGGTATTCACACCCTCTTTTTCAATCAGACTGTTTAACCTGCTGATATCAATAGCACCGTCTCCACCGATAACCACCTTACCTCCACTTAAAAGTGCAGCCCAGATCTCAAACGTTGCGGCATCAAAAGATATAGAAGACAACTGAAGAGTAACCGTATTCTTATCCAGTACAATATCTGAAAGACTCAGCAAACGAAGAATTGCCTGATGAGGTACCATCACCCCTTTAGGATTACCTGTACTTCCTGAAGTATAACTGATATAAGCAAGGCTCTCTCCATGAATAGCAACAACTGGTCTTGAATAACTATCACGATCAGCTGTCAGGTCAAGTTCAACATCAAGTGCCAGAATTGCCCCGCTATAATAATCTACTACATCAAAAACATGATCAGTTACAGTAAGCAGTAAACAAATACCAGCATCAGCACAGATATAACTTTTACGCTCCTGCGGATAATCTATATCAAATGGGACATAAACCCCGCCTGCTTTCAATATCCCAAGGATACCCACCAGCATCAGCCCGCTGCGTCCAAGGCAAATACCTACTGTATCACCGGCTGCTATCTGATGAGAAGATTGCAAACGGGATGCTAACTGGTTTGACAACTGATCGAGTTCTCTGTAAGTTAACACATGATCTTCAAAAACGATAGCCGTGGCATCCGGATAGTTCAATGCCTGTTCGCAGAACAGATCTACCACAGTTCTTTCAGTAGTATAACTAGCGGAAGCACCTTTTCCCAATTCCAGTAAACGAGAACGTTCAGCTGAGGACAGCAGGTCAAGCTTACAAAGCTGAATACCAGGATCTGCAACCACAGCCTTGATCATCTGCTGAAAATAATCTCCAAAACGACTGACCGAAGATTCGCTAAACAGCGCAGTAGAATAAACCAAACTCAAATACAAACATCCGGAATGCTCTGAAGCAAATAAAGACAAGTCAAATTTGGAAATACCTCCTGCTTCCTG
>NZ_JACHCE010000023.1 GCF_014200605.1 Pedobacter cryoconitis
GAGCATACACTTGTTGGGATCTGGTCTGAGATTCTGAAAATAGATCAGGATAAGATCAGTGTGAACAGGAGTTTCTTTGATTTGGGAGGACATTCGCTGAGAGCAATGAGTCTGGCTAACCGGATTTGGAAGGAGTTAGGTGCAGAGGTATCCTTAAAAGCAATATTCAGCCATCAGGATATCCGGAGTTTATCAGTTTATATTGGTGAATTGGTACCTGGTTCGGTTTATACTGGTATCCTTTTAGCAGCGGATAAGCCCTATTATGTGCTTTCTTCTGCCCAAAAGCGGATGTATTTTCTGTATGAATTTGACCGGAATTCACTGGCTTACAATATGCCGCGTGCGGCCTGGCTCAGTGGAGAACTGGATCAGGAGCGTCTGGCTGGTGCTTTCCAGGCTTTAATCAGGCGACATGAGGTACTCAGGAGTACGATAGTGATGATCGGAGATGAGCCATTCCAGGTAATTGGTGATGGTTCAAATTTTTCAATAAAAAATTATCAGGCGCAGCGGGAAGAAGTAGCGGGGGTGATGGAAAGTTTTATCCGGCCTTTTGACCTGGGACAAGGTCCTTTACTGCGCGTGGGGCTGGTTCATGTGCCTGGAGGAGACTCGCTTTTGATGGTGGATATGCATCACATCATTACTGATGGTGTTTCTCACGGGATTTTGATTCGTGATTTTATGGCTTTATATGCCGGAGAAGATTTACCTGCTCCGGGTTTGCAGTATAAAGACTATGCAGAATGGCAGCAAAGTACTGCTGAACAGGATCGGATGGAAAAACAAAGATCTTTCTGGTTATCCGAGTATCAGGATCTTCCCGATGTACTGGACTTGCCTTGCGATTATTTACGTCCGGATCATCGTAACCACCGTGGAGATAGTTATAGTTTTGAACTGGATGAACAGGCTACAGCCTCGCTTCGCTATTTAGGTGAACAGCATGGCGCAACATTATATACCGTTTTGTTATCGGTTTATACGATTCTTCTTGGACGTTTGAGCAGAAGC